>NZ_AP022561.1 GCF_010726245.1 Mycolicibacterium aichiense
GGTCCCTAGTCTCGGGCGTGACCTCCGCTGCCCAAGAACAGTCCGTCGTTGCCGGCATCGATGGATCGGACGCCTCGCTCGGCGCGGCCCGGTGGGCCGCGGAGTTCGCCACCACCCGCCCTTCCGCTGACGTTGCTGCATGCGGTCCCGCGGCTCGAATGGCATTTCGCCGGCGCTGAAGCACCACCGGACCCGAGGGCAACGGCGACGAGGTGCTCGCCGCGGCGGAAGCGGACGTGCGGTCGGCGCACCCCGATCTGATGATCAGCACGGCCATGGTCAAGTCCGCGGTCGCGACTGCCTGACAGATGCTTCGCCGGAGGGGCTGTTGGTGGTGGGCACCGGCGCGGGGAGCACCGAGCCCTGGGAGGCCACGCTGTGCGGATCGTCCACCGTGCGCAGTGTCCGGTGGTGGTCTGGCGGGCGCCCGTCGCGAAGACCGGTAAACCGTTACCGGTCGTGGTCGGCATCGATGACTCGGAGGCGTCCGGTCGGGCGCTCGCGGAGGCCTGACATTGCCCGCGGGTTGCATGCGCAGCTGACGGTGGTGCACATGTGGGAGATCGACGCGGCTGTCGGGATGGGCGACCTCGGCGAGGGGAACATGGACTGGCAGTTGCTGGATGTTCTCGAGACCCAGCAGCGCCGGCGGATGGATGAGCTGGTGCAACCGCTGGCCAGGAAGTATCCGAACGCCCATGTCGTCAAGGTTTTTCAGGACGTCAGCCCGGCGAAGGGGCTCACCGATCTGTCGCGGGAGGCCCAGCTGGTGGTCGTCGGCAGTCACGGTCGCGGGAGGCTGGCCGGCTCGATCCTCGGCTCGGTCAGCCAGAACCTCATCCATCACGCCGAGTGCCCGGTGCTCGTGGTCCGGTAATTCGCCGCGGTTGGACAACCTCCGTACCGTTTCGTAACCTTGCCGAGACCTGAGCCACAAGGGTCTGCAATTCGACGGAGACGACGTCGCCTGGCGGTCAAAGGATGCGCAGTCGTGAAGTTTCACCGGCCTTTCACCGAAAACTGGTCCGAGCAGGGCAGCAGGAGCGATCGCGATCGTCGCTGCGCTCTGCGTGGTGTCGGCGGGTTCCGCGTTCGCCGAGCCGGAAGTGGACGAGCTGGCCAAGCTCAACGAACTGACCAAACAGGCGCAGGAGTTGATCGAGACCGCTCAATCCGTCCAGCTGGACCTCGACAGGAAGTTGCAGCTGCAAAGCGCCGCGGAGCAAAAGCACACCGACGACGTGGCCGCTCTCGAATCCACCCGGGCGCAGCTGGCTGATTATCAGGGGACCGTCGACCGAGCCGCGGCCGCGATCTACACCGGCGGCAGCACCGACAGCGTGACGGCGTTCTTCGCTGCCGCGTCGCCCCAGCGCCTGATCGACCAACTGGCCGTCCAGCGGACGATCACCGACCAGATCACGGGACAGCTGCAGAAGTTCCGTGAGGCCCAGCGCCAGGCCGCGGTCGCCGCGGCCGCCTCCGGAATCCGCCGCCACCGCCAAAGCGGCCGCCGACGCCGCCGCGACGTGCGGGCCGATCTGGAGACCAAGCAGTCGGAGGTCGAAGGCCAGGTCAGATTGGTGCGGGCAACCTACGCGCTGCCGGCCGCCCAGCAAGCATTGCTGGGCCCCGGCGCGATCCCCACCGTCGGTATGAGCGGCCTGACCCCAACGCCCGAACCCTCGCGGCCTACGTCATCGCGACCTTCCGGGTGTGCAGTCCATCGGTGGCGTGCGCCCGGACCCGATTCCCGATCATCCGAGCGGCCATGCCATCGACATCATGATCGGCTCGGACATGGCGCTGGGCGATGCGATCAACGCCGACGTGCAAAGCCAGGCTGAACGCTTCGGGGTGTCCTACACGATGTGGCGGGTGGCCAACCACTTCAACCACGTCCACGTCACGGTGTCCTGAGGCGGACTGCCGCGCTCAGGACTCCGCGTCGATCCCCGTGATCGTGATGGCGAACGGCCCCTGCTGTTTGTCGAGAATGAAGACCGATACTTCGGTGATGATCGACGGGTCCAGAGCCGCTGGGGCCTGCGGCGCCGGATCCATCCGCATCCCCACCGGCTGGAAAGCTGCCACGGGAAGTTCGTATGTCCGTGGAACGCCGGCTTCGGTGGGGAAGCGCTGGATGTAGGACCAGGGCTGTCCCGCGGCGCCCACTCTCAACGTAGGTCTTACCGTCGCCGACGGCACTCACGCGGATCGACATGGCGCCGGCGGCTCGTCGGCCGATATCGGGGTCTTCCGGACTGCGGGCGGAGGCGAAACCGCCGTTGTTCTCCAGGGAGATGGTTCCCGAAAAGACAAGACCACCATCGGCGTACGCGACCTTCGACGTGGATCGACCGCCCATGACGGGGTCATTGACCGTGGTCCAACCGGCGTCGAGGGAGACCAGCGGAACCGCGGGTCCGGCGTGTGCGGCTCCCTCGATGCTTCCGCAGGACACCAGCAGAAGTGTCGAAAGTGCCGCCATGGTTCCGGCCAGCCCGTATCGCATCATCAACACCGCCTCGGATTGGCACGAATCTCGTTGCCGCGCATCGGCATACCGTCGATCACGGTGTAGATCTGCCGAAGGTCGGGGACCTCGGTGACGCGCAATTTCTCGCCGCCGTCTTTGCCGATCAACACCACTGCGAAAGAGTTCGCGTCGACCGTGAACTGCGTCCGCAGCCGCTGCGACTGCTCGGCGTCGACGGGTTGACCATCGAGCGTGCTGCCGCCGGTGGGCACCTGCCCGAGCACCATGTCGCGGGAGGCGAAGTCACAGCCGGTCGCTTCGATGCGGCTCAACGTCGCGGTGAGTCGTGGGTCGCTCTGCGCGGGCGCGAACACCAGCAGAGGACGACGTTCCCAGCGATAGTCGCCGAGTTCAGCGGCCATGGCGGTTGCCGATCCGAGGGCGCCACTGATCAGCAGAACTGCAAGGACAACCGTCGATCGGAGGATGCTGTGCTTGACGGCCATGGTGCTTCTCAACTGTAGCGACCGACCGCGGTCGGCGCTCAGACCCGCGGCGAGAGCATTGCGCGCCACGTACTCGGCGGCGTAGGTGATCGCAACCTTGTCGCCACCGTCATTGCACGCTGGCTATCCGGCGAAATGCTCGCAACAAAACCGCTCTGAGTTCGTGCTGCGGGTGATCTCCGAGTGCCGAGAGAGCCGGACCCACCGACGTCGCTGAATACACAGCGAATCGCTGGTCCAGGCTTGGATCGGGGCCGTAGGTGACCTCGATGAGCGTATCGAGCATCCCGGGCCCACCGACCGCGGTGCGCATGGCGTCACGGAATGCGGCCTGCTGCGCCATTATTCGCGCGAACTCACGGCGTGAAAGAAACAGGTCCGCCAGCCCGGTTACCAGAATCTCGGTGCGTTCCGGCCCAACGGGGTGGGCACGAGCACGATCCAGAAGTGCGGACAGGGCGGTCCGGGCCGGCTCGGCCAGGTCCTTGAGGATCTCCTGTTTACCGCGGTAGTGGTAGAACACCGCAGGCTTGGTCAGTCCCATTTCGTTGGCAATGTCTTGCAACGACGTTGCCTCATAGCCCTTTTCGGCGAACAGCGTCAGCGCCACAGTGACGATGCGCTCCCGGGTCTGGCGTACGCGCTCGGCACGAGTCTTGGGCTCGGCGTCAGGCGGGATCACGCGTTCACTTTACGGCTGTTAGGTGGATCACCTTTTCTCGCCGCGCTGGACATTTCATTTAACGACCGTAAAGTGAAGTTCGACGACCGCGCGATCGAAAGGTGAACCGATGCTCGAGGAAGCCGGTGGCGTGAACGCCGCCCACACCGGACCGCACGGCAATCAGGAGTTCCGGTGGATCACGTTGGGAACAATGAGCGGTCCACTTCCGAGCGCCGTACGGCACCAGCCGGCGAACGTGCTCTACGACGGGGCGGAGGCGATCGTGGTCGATTGCGGCGACGGCGCAGTCGATCAGCTATGCAAGGCAGGGATCCCTCTTTCCGCGGTCCGCACCGTCATACTCAGCCATCTGCATATCGACCACACCGCCGGACTCTATGGGCTGTTGGGGCGCAGGCTGCAAGCGCATATCCCTGGCCCGCTGACGATTTACGGGCCGCGGAACGCTCCGCATGGTCAATGCGATCCGGTCGTCGTTCGACTTCGTCTCCGGATCGATGTCGCAGGTGCCGGGCTTCGTGAAGCAGTTCGACGCCGACATCACCGCCATCGAGATCACCGACGGGTCACGGTTCACCCTAGGCGACATCGACGTTGTCACCGTCACGAATACGCATTACGCGTTTCCCGACGGTAGTCCGGAAGCACTCCGCTACCAATCACTTTCGTTGCGGTTCGACACTCCACGCGGAGCATCGCCTATACGGGCGACACCGGCCCCAGTGTGAATGTCGAGCGATTGGCCGACAGCGCGGACGTACTGGTCAGCGAGATCACCGATCCCGAGGAGATCGTGGCCAGAATATCCCGCACATTTGGCTTTCCGCCGACTGCGCTGGCCGCCATCAAACGACGATTTGAGCTCGAACACCTGACCGCCGACGAGGTAGGCCTGCTGGCAAGCCGGTCAGGCGTCAAATCGATTGTCATTACCCATAATCCGCTCCCGCCGGAAAGCACGACCAAGGCCCGCAACGCTATCGGCGCGCATTTCGACGGGCCGGTCACGTTTGCCGATGACCTGGACACTCACTGAACTGATCGGAAAGCGTCATGGCTGTGACATATCTGGACTACGAGAACCATCCGGAAATATTTGTGCCGCATGAGTATCCGGAGCAGATTGTTGACCTCGGCGAGGTCAGGATGAACTATGCGACCGCGGGCGAGGCGCACAACCCAGCCATACTGCTCATTCCAGGCCAAACCGAGTCCTGGTGGGGTTACGAGCATGCGATCACGCTGCTTTCGCAGCGCTTCCAGGTCTATGCCGTCGACCTGCGCGGGCAAGGACGGTCTACCTGGACGCCCGGCCGTTACAGCCTCGATCTGTTCGGGTCGGATCTTGTTCGGTTCATCGATCAAGTGATCGCACGGCCCGTGGTGGTCTGCGGACTGTCGTCGGGTGGCGTCGTCGCAGCGTGGCTGTCTGCCTACGCCGCGCCTGGGCAGATCCGCGCAGCCGTCTACGAAGACGCCCCACTCTTCGCATCTGAACTCAACCCCGTACTGGGACCGTCGATTCGGCAGGCCGCCGGCCCGCTCTTCGAGCTCTTCTACAAATGGTTGGGGGCGCAATGGAGCATCGCCGACTTCGACGGCATGCGCAACGCGCAGGACGTGGAATTACCCGAGTGGGTTCCGGCCGGTCTGATCGGCAATGGTGGAACTCCGGGCAAGCCGGGGGGTAATGGCGAGATTCCGCAGAATCTGCGCGAGTACGACCCCGAATGGGGGCACGCGTTTCTTACCGGCGCGGTGGCTCAGAACTGTGACCACCAAACGATGCTCGCGCGCGTCAGGGTCCCGGTTCTTTTCACCCACCACTTCCGTATGCATGATCCGGCGACCGGCAATCTCCTGGGTGCCGTCTCCGACCTGCAGGTTCAGTATGCGCAGCGTCTAGTCGAACGTGCCGGTAACTCATTTCACTACCTGAGCTTTCCGCAGATGCCGCACTCCATGCACGGGCACCAACCCCAGACCTATGTAGACACCGTGACGACCTGGCTGAACGCGCTGCCATCGTGAGTCGACATTCGACGACGGACAAGGCCCGGCGTGGCCAACGGTTCCGCCGGCGGCTTCACCACTGGGGGGCCGCGTTTGCCGCGGTGATCACCTCACCCAACGGACGACTGATAGACCTTGGGGGCGGCTGGCATGGGCTGGCTGATGCTCTCGGACCGCACGCCGTCTTTCTTGCTGTCTACCTGGCGACACAACAGATCGGATCGGCCACATGCGCCGCGTTGGCGCTCGCAGTTGTCCTGGCGCTCATCCGACTGCTCAGTCGGCAGCCCGTGCGGACTGCGCTGGCCGGCGCGGCGTTGATCGTGGTGTCCGCCCTCGTGGTCGTCACCACCGGTGACGGGACTGACTTCTATCTCCTGGACATCGTTCGCACGTCGGTCTTGAGCTTCATCTTGATCGCCTCCCTGCTCATCCGCCGCCCGCTGGTCGGAGTCCTCGTCGGGCCGGTGATTGCCGACCCACGGTGGTACTCCGATCGCGTTCAACGACGGGCCTATGACCTGTGCACCGTCATCTGGGCTGCCGCCGTCGTTGCGCGCAGCGCCGTCAAGATCCCCTTCTACCTCGACGACAACGTGGTAGCGCTGGGCATCGCCAGCATGGTGATGGGTGTGCCTTTGCTGTTGGTTACGACGTATCTGCAGCTGCGGATTCTGCGGGCCACGTATTCGCAGGGTGGTGACGGCTCGGCCACCGCGTGACCCGGCACAACAGGGTTCTTGCCCAAGAGGGCACCATAGAGCGCGTGGACGTCTTGGTAGTCGGGCGGGGCCGGCCGGTATGGCGTTGGCGGCGGCGTGCAGTCAACGCGGACTGACGGTCGGCCTGCTCGATCCGAACCCGGAGCGGCGGTGGGTGGCGACCTACGGCATGTGGCCCGAACTGCCCGCCGACCTGCCGGTCTCCGCGGTCGCCGCGCGAGCCGCAGGCCGGGCCATCGCCCTCACCGAACACCGTCTGGGCTGGGAATATGTGGTGCTCGACGTGGACGCGCTGCGCGCTCACCTTGTTGACCGAAGTGCGGGCGTGACCGTCTACGCCGGGCGTGCTGTCGGATCGCCGGCGCGCGGTGTGGTGGCGTTGGCCGACGGTTCGACCCTGCGCGCTTCGGTCGTGGTGGATGCCACCGGCCGCTCGCGCCCGCTGGATCCGAACCGGACGCGGCGGGTATCCGCCGAGCAAACCGCATACGGCATGATCCTCGACGAAGCGTCGCTGGCACCGCTGGTCGCCCCCGGCGAAGCGTTGTTCATGGATTGGCGCGGCGATCACGGCGAGCCAGGGTGGCCGACGTTTCTGTACGTCGTTCCGCTGGGCGGCGGGAGGATGCTCGCTGAAGAGACCTCACTGGCGCGCCGGCCCGGATTGCCATTGGCGACCATGCGCCGCCGGCTGGATGCCCGGCTCGCACACCACGGCATCTCCGTGCCGAAAGACGCACGCACGGAAAAGGTTTCATTCCCAGTCGACCAAATCCGACATTCGGGACGAGACGTGCTCGGGTTCGGCGCGGCCGCACCGCTGATCCATCCGGCAACCGGATTCAGTGTCGCAGCCGCGCTTCAGCTGGCGCCGCAGGTGGCTGGCGCGCTGGCCGAGCATCTGCCCGCGGATCCAGATCGAGCGCTCGCGGCAGCGGGGAGACGGTCTGGCCCACCGCCGCGAAGGGGATTCACCGGGTTCGACGCATCGGCCTGGAGGCGTTGTTGCGCATGCCGACCGGTGAAGTCCCCGGCTTCTTCGAACAGTTCTTCTCGTTGCCAGACGCGCACCGCTGGGCGTACCTCACCGGCCGCGACGACATCGGCGGCACCGTCGCGGCAATGGCGAGCCTGTTTCGGCAATCGAACTGGCGAATGCGCCGACATCTTGTGCTGCCGGCACTCATGCGCCCGCTGGAAGCCAACGATGAGCTTCCAGCCCTGCCAATCCGCGCCAACTGACAACGGGCGTTGCCAGAAAGTCATGCCCGCGATAACGTCGCCTCATGACGGTGACTGGTGAACGTCCGGAGATCCTCCTCTCCGACGTCGACTTCAATCGGCGTGACCATCCCGACCGGCCGTTGCGTCCCATCCCGCCCGGCCGCGACCATTTCGCTGACCAGTGGCGATTCATGCGCGAATTCATCTTCGGCGAATGGATCGACATCGACAGAGGTCCAACCCAGCGATCTCACGCGCCTGCGGGACGACTATTTCTGGCAACGCGACGAACTCATGATCGGCGCTGTCGAGGCCTTCGAGCGCCTCGGCTATGAGCAGGGCCGGGCGCTCTTCGAACAAGCGCTGACCCAGGGCATCGACACCCTCGAGGACCCGCCACAGGAGTTCGTCGACCTCTTCGACCACCTGGATCAACTGCCTTCCCAGTTCGATCTCGTCGCGGCCGAGCGGGGCCGGATGCTGGCGATGTCGGCCACGTTCGCCGCCACCACGATCATCCGCGGGTGGGCCTTCTACGAGACCGCGATGACGGGCGACATTTCCGCGGCCACCGGAGCCACGGGCCGATTCGCCGACGACGGCCCGCGCCGATTCATCGAGACCGCAAAGGTTTTCGCGGAGTTCACGCTGCCCGACATCTTCGATCGGCAATCGGATGCGTTCCAGGACGTGGTGCGGGTGCGGTTGATGCACGCCCTGGCCAGTAAAGGACTGCGGCAGAAGTGGGGTGACGACGTCTACCTCAAGTTCGGTGAGCCGATCCCCGTTACATCCTTGCTCGGGTTCGGCAGCGGCATGCTGCTCGGCCGACTCGTCGACCACGCCTTCGGCCGCAAGCTCACCAAACAACAGCTCGAGGATCTCGCCGAATACTCGTCCTTCTCCGGGCGGTTGTGGGGTGCCCCCGAGGCGCTGCACTCCCCGAACGGCATCGAGCTGATCAAATCGTTGAATTACGTTCTCGCCCGCGGCGGCAACCCGTCTCCGTGGCGCGCCCAACTCGTCGATGCCATCGCGGGTCCGGTGCACCTGACGACCCTGACGGACGCGCTTCCCGGCGTTGTCAAGAAAGTGGTCGCCCGGCACGTCAACCAGATCACAGCCAGCGTCGCCCTGGCACCGGCCGGAGTCGTGTTCGGGTACAAGCAGATCGAGGCGATGGTGGCGGGCACGCTCTTCGAACCGCTCGGCTACAACTTCGAACGGCGCGTGCGAATCTTCACCGAGCTCACGCGGCTCAACGTCGGCATCGCCAGGGTGGCCGACCGGCTGCCGTTCTCCAATCCCATCCGGGAGAGCAGGAAGAAGAGCGGGGCCGCCGCACGTGAGCGGATTGCCATGCTCAACAAGATCGCCCGCGGCAAGCACATCCCGCTTACCTACAGCCACCACGACCGCTCGACAGCGGGGAAGGGTTTCACCGGCTAGTACTACCATCGGGGTTCATGACCGACGGAGCACCTCAACCGGCGTCGGGGCAGGGGCAGATCGGCGAGGTCCCCCCGCTCGATGTGGAAGGGTCTGGAATTCTTCCCCCGGTCGAGGACCGGGTGCGCCGACGGTTTGGGCTGCTCGAGCGGTTCGCGCCGTGGCTTGGATCACGGTGGGCAGTCGAGTTGTGGTGCACCCCACCGGTTCTCGAGTCGGCTATGCGCATGCCGCCGGGTGTGCCCCCCGGCAGGCCGGTGGAAGCGTTTTGGGATGGGCATCGAGTAGCCGGTGAGGAATGGGGCGAGGGCCGCCGATCTATCTGGTGCACGGGTGGGGGGCAGCGCCCGCACCTGGCCATGTTCGTCAAACCGCTGGTGGAAGCCGGGCACCGGGTCGTTGCGTTCGACCTGCCCAGCCACAACGAATCAGATCCCGGTGAGCTCGCTCCCGGGCGGACCACAGCCACCGAGTGTGCCGACGCGATCGCGGCGATGATCCAGACCCATGGGCCGGCGCACGCGGTGGTGGCTCACTCACTGGGCGCGAACGCCACCGCATTGGCGGCGGCGCAGGGCGCACCGGTAGGGCGTCTGGTCTTCTTCGCGCCGATGGCCGATTTTCCGCTCTATCTCGACCTGTTCGCCGCACGCCATGGCTTCGGCCGCCGCATCCGCGCGGGACTGCACCGTCGTCTGGAAAAGCGCATCGCCATGCCCCTGCATGAGACCAATATGACCCGGGTCGGTCGACGAGCCAACTACCCTCCGCTGCTTCTCATCCACGACCCCGACGACCCGGACAGCCCGTATGTCGCCACCGAGCGACTGGCCGCGTCGTGGGACGGTGCGCGACTACTGACCACAAAAGGACTCGGCCGGCTGGCCCACTACCGAGTCCTGCGCCACCGCCCAGCGATCACCGCCGGGGTGGAGTTCATCGGCGAGCGACCGGACGGTTAGTCCGCGGTGCTGGAGCCGTCAGCAACCGATGGCCAGCCCGAGCTGATCAAGTTGGTCACGTCGTCGACCCAGGCCGCGTCCAGCGGGGCGTCGTGGCGAATGATGATGCGGAAGATCGCGCTGCCCACCACGACCTCGGCGAGCAGCGGTAGGTCACCATCACCGGGCGATGGACTGTATTGCTGGTCGATTCGGGTTCGGAAACTGGTGAGACTGCTGGCGAACCGCGAGATCATCTTGCTGTGAACTTCCGGGTCGGCAACCGTATCGGCGATCAGCGCCGGTAGGGCGATCCGGACCTCGGGCCGGTCGAACATCGTCCGCGTCGCCTCCACCAGCGCTCGGATGTCCTCCACGACGTCACCGGAGGCGCTGGGCATCGCCATGATCTCGGCGGGCAATATCGCTTCGTGAACCAGCTGCGCCTTGCCGGACCAGCGCCGGTAGATGGCGGCGGTGGTGGTCCCGGCCCGAGCGGCGATGGCCGACAGCGACAGAGCCGGATAACCCGTCTCGAGAAGTAGCTCGCGAGTCGCCCGGATGATCGCCGCGTCGATCTTCTCGTCGCGAGGCCGCCCCGGCGACCGGGAGGGTCCCTTGTCATCGTCGGGCGGATCTGTTCTCATCATTTCCAATATAGCTCGCATCGTATCGTTATTAGGGAGAGCCCGTTGATCCTGAGCCCGCTCGACGAATACCCGATCCACCAGGCGCCGGTGCCGATGAGTGCTCCAGCGACCTCGGACCGCAACTTCTACGACCGCTCCTACTTCAACGTGCTCGACCGCGACGGCCGCTTCATGGCGCTGACGGGCATCGGTTACTACCCACGACTGGGCGTCAAGGACGCCTACCTGCTGATCCGCCGCGGAGACACTCAGACCGCCGTCCGGTTCAGTGACGCGATCGACGATGATCGTCTTCACCAGAACGTCAACGGGTACCGGCTCGACGTCGTCGAGCCCCTGCAGGAACTGCACCTCACCGTCGCCGAGACCGAGGGCGTCTCGGCTGACCTCAGATGGCGCGGGTTGTTCCCCGCGGCGTTGGAGCATCCGCATCAGATGCACTCGGATCGACGAGTGACGTTGCACGCGTGCCGGTTTGCTCAACTCGGCAGCTGGGAGGGATGGATCGACGTCGACGGTGAACGGTTGAGTGTCGACGCGACGACTTCAGTGGGCAGCCGCGACCGGTCCTGGGGAATCCGGCCCATCGGCGAGCCCGAACCCGCCGGCCGACCGGACACCGCATTCGGCGGCATGTGGTGGCTGTACCTGCCGCTGGCCTTTGCCGACTACCAGATCTTCCTGATCATCCAGGAGGACCCGGACGGCCACCGCAGTCTCTACGACTGCAGCCGGCGCTGGCCCGACGGCAGGGTCGAACAGCTCGACGGCGTGCGCGCGACGATCCACTACACGCCCGGCACTCGAATCCCGCACGGCGCACACATCGAGATGATGACCCGCGACGGAAGCCGGCTGCAGCTCGATGTCGAGTCGAAGCTGTTCGCGCCCATCGCGTTCGGGTCCGGCTACGGCGGGGACTCCACCTGGGCGCATGGCACGTGGAAGGGCGGGCCGTCCGCCGAGCGCGTCTCCTACGACATGACCGATCCCGAGGTGCTCGCTCGGGCCCCGTTCAGTCTGATCGACCATGTGGGCCGGGCGGTCTGCACCGAACCCGACGGCAGCACACACCAGGGCGCGGGTCTGTTCGAGCACGCCGTCATCGGCCCGCACCACCCGTCGGGCTTGCACGACTGGACCGACGTCCAGGAAGCGGTCACGCCGTGAAGGTCATGACAGCCCTGTTCGGCCCGACCGATGCGGTGGAGCGCGCGGCCGTGCTACGCGAAGCCGGAGCGTCCGGGGTGTTCACCTTCGAGGGGCCGCGGGAGGTCTTCACACCTCTGGTCCTGGCATCGACGGTCAGGGCCTGGACCTGATGACGAACGTCGCGATTGCGTTCCCCCGCAATCCGATTCAGCTGGCACATGAGGCGAATGACCTGCAGGAGATTTCGCAGGGCCGGTTCATCCTCGGCCTCGGCACTCAGATCCGGGCGCAGATCGAGAAACGCTACGGCGCCCAGTTCGATCGACCGGTGGCCCGGATCAAGGAGATGGTCGGTGCGCTGCGGGCGATCTTCGCCGCGTGGAACACCGGTGAGCGCCTCGACTTCCGCGGTGACTTCTACCGGCATACCCTGATGACGCCGACGTTCAATCCGGGCCCGAATCCCTTTGGGCCGCCGCCGATCTATCTCGGCGCGCTCGGTCCGCAGATGACCCGCGCGACGGCCGAAGTGGCCGACGGTCTGCTGGTGATGCCGTTCGGGTCCAAGCGGTTCCTGCACGAGAAGACCATGCCGGCTGTCCGTGCCGGGCTGGCCGCGGCCGGCCGCGCCACCGCCGACTTCGCGGTGGTACCCGAGATCATCGTTTCGGTGGGCGAGGATCACACGTCGACGCGGATGCTGCTGTCGTTCTACGGATCCACCCGGCGTACCGCCCGGTGCTGGAGGCGCACGGCTGGGGCGATCTGCAGCCGGAACTCAACGCCATGTCCAAGCAAGGCCGATGGCAGGAGATGGCGACCTTGATCGATGACGAAATGCTCCACACGATTGCCGCATGCGGAACTCCAGCCGAGGTGGCCGCACACATCCGCGATCGTGTCGACGGTGTTTCGGACCGAATCTGCCTGTATCAACCCGGACCCATCGATGCCGGGGCGCTGGCCGAGATCATCGACGCGTTGGGCTGACACGTGCAGACCACCACGATCGAATTCGCGGACATCATCGACGACCGGTTCGGCGGCAAAGCTTTGGGTCTGGCCGAGCTCACCCGGATCGGGCTCTGCGTCCCACCGGGTTTCGTCATCGCCAATGCCTCCCTGCTGCCTCTTCCGGACTCGGTGACGGACCGCTTCGCCCAGATGCAGGCGACGGGCGCCTGCCCGGTCGCCGTCAGGTCCTCGGCCACCGGAGAGGACGGCGCCGAGCAGTCGTTCGCCGGGCAGTACGACACCGTCCTCGGCGTCGATTCGCTGGATGCGTTCGCCGCGGCCGTCCGCAGATGTGCCGCCTCGGTCGGCTCCGACCGAGCGTCCTCCTACAGCGGCCACGATGCCGGCGCCGGCAGGGTCACCATGCACGTTGTGGTCCAGCAGATGGTCGATGCACGTTCTGCCGGAGTGGTATTCACCGCGGACCCGACGACCGGCCGCCGGGATCTGATGGTGATCGACGCCGTCGCAGGGTTGGGCGAAGCACTGGTCGACGGCTCTGCCATCTCCGACCATCTGGTGCTGACCGCCGCCGGCACCCAAGCGGTCCGCGAGGTCGGAGAGAATCCCGTGCTCTCCGACGAGGAAGTCGCGCAGATCCGCGCCGGCGCTGCACGCAGCCCGGCACTGGGGCCGGCCGATGGACCTGGAATGGGCGATCGACACCAGCGGGCAGCTCCGATGGTTGCAGGCTCGGCCGATCACCACACTGCCCGGGGACCTCAACGAAATGGACACCCCGCTGGCCGGCCCGTCCCACGTCTACACCCGATGCAACATCGGCGAGATGATGCCGGGGGCCTTCTGTCCGCTCACCGCGTCGGTATCGGGATACGCGATCGACTACGCCATGCAGACCACGCAGGTGGTGGCGCGGGCACAGGACAGCTACGCGACGCCGTGGCTTCAAGTCGGCTACTTCTACGGGCACATGTTCTTGAACATGACCGAAGGCACGGCACTGAGTTCGGGCATACTCGGGAACTCGCTGGAACAGTTCTCCATGTCGATCTGCGGGCGGGTGGTCGACGAACTCGAGGCCAAACCACCAAAGCCGTTCATCCCCAAACTGATCAACACGATCCGGCTCAGCTCGCATGCATTGTCGGCCGGTCCGGCCATCCGGCGGCTCGGCGACCGGATCGCCGCGTATCCGATTCCCACCAGTCGCGACGCCAAACACGTTCTGCAGCAACTGGAAGCGGGCGTCGAACTGTACTGCTATGTCACGCTGGTTCACGTGCGGTCGTCGTCGCGAGCTGCGGTGGGCGCGAACATTCTGGAGAGCTACCTGGTGCGCAACGCCGTCAAGAACGGCCTCGATGAGCACGAGGGTCAAGCCGAGGCGGCTCGCCTGATGGCCGGCGCCGCCGACGTCGAGCGCCATGATGGTCGATGAACTGCATGCGGTAGTTCGCGAGATCGCGGCCGACGACGACACCGCCGAACAGTTCCTCGCCGCGGCGCCGTCGGATGCTGTCATCGGCTTACGCGCAGGTGACAGCCGCGGGGGTGCGGCGTTGCGGCAGTTCCTGATTCGGCACGGCCACCGCGGTTACCGCGAACTGTGCATGCGCGACCCCGCCTGGGCCGAGGACGCCGACGGACTCGGGTCGATGATGCAGGTCATGGTGCAGTCTGCCCGGAGTTCGGTTGGCGAGCAGTCACGGCGCACAGCTGCCGATGCACCCCGGTCGCGGACAGTTCGGCTGCTGGCCCGGTTGGCTCAGGGCGGTGCCCGCGGGCGCGAGGAGACCAAGTCCAAGATGGCGCTGATGGCCCACCGCCTCAAGCTCGGATACCACCACCTGGGCGAGGTGCTGGCCGATTCCGGACGCCTTCCCGACGCGGACCTTGTCTTCTTCTTCGATCGGGCCGAGTTGCCGTTGGTCGTCGGCGACGACGACATCGCCGGCCTCGTGCACCGTGCGCAGCAGCGTCGCGATGCGCTGCCGTTTCAACAGGCACTGGAATTCGACGACGTGTCGGTGGGTCGGCCCACCCCTATCCTCGCGCGGGTTCACGGTGCTCTCACCGACGATCAACTCACCGGCCGGCCGGCCAGCCGGGGCATCGCCGAAGGCACTGTGCGCGTGGCCAAGTCGATACACGATGCCCGCGAGGTGCAGCGTGGCGAGATCCTCGTCGCACCCGTGACAGACGTCGGCTGGACACCGTACTTCACCGTGATCGCGGCCTTGGTCACCGACATCGGGAGCTCGGTGTCGCACGGCGCGGTCGTAGCGCGGGAGTACGGGCTACCCTGCGTGGTCAACACGCTGGTGGGTACCCAGGTGCTCAAGACCGGTGATCGAGTCAGAGTGGACGGCGACAAGGGGCTGATCACCCGGCTCCCGACCAGCTGACGGCTCTAATGCCTGCCCGCTGGCGTCGTCATCCCGAGACTGGTCAGCTGTTCAGCGACCACACCGAGTAGTTCAGGACCGTCGCGAAGAGGCTCCACGCGAAGTACGGAATGAGCAGCGCGGCCGCCGTGCGGTTGGCCTTCCAGAACAGCGCAAGGGTCGCGGCCAGGACCACGTCGAGCAGCACGATGTCCACGAGCGCCACACCACGCCAGCCGAGGCCGAAGAACAACGGTGACCAAACCAGATTCAGGACCAGTTGCGCGGCGTACAGGATGATCGCCGGGTTACCGAATCGGGGGTCGGCCCGCCACACGAGCCAGGCGGCGATCGCCATCAGCGCGTACAAGACGGTCCACACCGGTCCGAAAACGTTGGGCGGCGGCGCCCAATCGGGTTGTGCAAGCCGTCCGTACTGGCTCGCGGCACTAGCAGAGGCAAGCCCGCCCAGGGCGGCCACCGCGGCGACCGCGACGAGCGATGCGACCAGCGCGGGGATATGCCGTGAGCGCGCCGTGGCCGGGATCTCCGAGGTCATCTGCGTCCATTTCTGTCGGAAGCGTTAGCTCCACACAAGGTATCTGTCGGCGGGTACGTCATCTGGCGACGTTGTCGCCGCCGAACTGCCGGGCCCTGTCTGCCCCACGTCGGGCCAGGCTACGAAACGGACACGGCGTTGTCCAACAGCAGGTCAACCGCGATCCCTACCGGCACCCTCGCGGCCTACATCGTCGCCACTACGGCGGTCGCTCGGGCCGTTACCCGACTGGCACGATGTCGGCGGCCCCGAGCCGTGCACCATCGGCTGTCTCGTCGTCGGGCATCGACTGACTTTCCCGCTCGGCGGCGACCCGCGCCAGATAGTGTGCGACCTCCCGGGCCTTCTGTTCGTCAGACCAACCCAGCACCGGCGCCATCAAATCGGCGACCTCCGAGCAGGATTCGGTTCCCCGGTCGAAGGTCTCGATCGAGATCCTGGTCCGGCGGCACAACACGTCGTCGAGGTGCAGCGCCCCTTCGTGGGTGGTGCCGTACACGACCTCGGCACGTAGGTAGTCGTCGGCGGCCGGCAGCGGGACGCCCAATGACGGATCATCTCGGATCAAGGCCAACACTTCGCCAATCATTGAGCCGTACCTGTTCAGCAGCCGAGCGATGCGCGACTCGTTCAGTCCGGATTCGGCCGCGAGCTGGGTCCGTGCGTTCCACATCGCCCGGAAGCCTTCGGCTCCGAGCAGTGGTACGTCGTCGGTGATGCAGACGGGGATTTTGCGGTCGAAGGTCTCACCCAGGCCGTGGACGGCCTCGTCGACCGCGTCCTTGGCCATCACCCGATAGGTGGTGTACTTGCCGCCCGCGATCACCACCAGACCCGGAACACTATGTGCCACCGCGTGTTCGCGCGACAATGCGGAGGTATCGGCGCTCTCGCCGGCCAGCAACGGACGCAGTCCCGCGAAGACCCCCTCGACGTCGGCTTCGGTCAGCGGCACTCGCAGCACGGAATTCACCTGGTCGAGCAGGTAGCGGATGTCACGCTGGCTGGCCGCGGGATGGGCTTTGTCCAGCGACCAGTCGGTGTCCGTGGTGCCGATGATCCAATGCCGGCCCCACGGGATGACGAACAGGACCGACTTGTCCGTTCGCAGAATGATGCCACTCGACGACCGGATGCGGTCGCGCGGCACCACGAGGTGGATGCCCTTGCTCGAGCGCACATGGAACTGTCCGCGCTCGTTGGCCAGTGTCTGCGTATCGTCGGTCCACACCCCGGTCGCGTTGATCACCTGCCGCGCCCGAATCATGTACTGGCGGTTGGATTCCAGGTCCACCACCCGGGCACCGGTGACTCGCTCTCCCTCGCGCAGCAGGTCGACGACCCGCGTGCGCGTCGCGATCCTCGCGCCGTAGGCGGCTGCCGTGCGGGCGATGGTCATCGTGTGCCGGGCATCGTCGACCTGCGCGTCGTAATACTGAAGAGCACCCACGAGTGCCTCCTTGTTCAGCGACGGCGCAACTCGCAGCGCACCGCGACGCGTCAGGTGCCGGTGCAGGGGGACGCCGGCACCGTGCCCGGATGCCTTCGACATCGCGTCATACAGCGCCAGGCCGGCTCCCAGATAGACCCGTTCCCACGCCCGATGCTTGAGCGGGTAGAGGAATTTGACCGGCCGCACCAGGTGCGGCGCCAACTTCTCCAGCATCAGCCCACGCTCGGAAAGCGCCTCGGCGACCAGCCCGAAGTCGAGCATCTCCAGATAGCGCAGCCCTCCGTGGATCAGTTTGCTGGAGCGGCTGGACGTCCCGGAGGCGAGGTCGCGCGCCTCAACCAAGCCGGTCCGAAGGCCGCGGGTAGCGGCATCCAGCGCGGCGCCGGCACCGACCACGCCGCCGCCGATGATCAAGATGTCCACCGGCGTCTCGGACATATCGGCTAGTGCGGTCTCGCGGTTGAGCGGAGACAACGGGAATGATTCCATGTCACTTGACCTTTCGAGGTTGGGGAGGTCGGTGCACTGCCGGCTCAGCCGACGTCGACCCAGTCGAGCGTGCGCTGGACGGCCTTGCGCCACTGGGCGTGGCCGGCTCGGCGCTGCTCGTCGGACCAGGTCGGATTCCAGCGCTTGTCCTCGAGCCAGTTCTTGCGCAGCTCGTCGGTGTCCTTCCAGAAGCCGACCGCCAGACCCGCCGCGTAGGCGGCGCCGAGCGCGGTGGTCTCGGCGACCACCGGCTTGACCACGTCGACGCCGAGGACATCCGCCTGGATCTGCATGCACAAGTTGTTGGCGGTGATGCCGCCGTCGACCTTGAGCACCTCGAGGTGGACCCCCGAGTCGGCTTCCATCGCCTCGACGACGTCGCGGCTCTGGTAGCAGATCGCCTCCAACGTCGCGCGCGCCACGTGGGCATTGGTGTTGAACCGTGACAGACCGACGATCGCGCCCCGGGCATCCGAGCGCCAGTGGGGCGCGAACAGGCCGGAGAACGCCGGCACGAAGTACACCCCGCCGTTGTCTTCGACCTGACGGGCCAAGACCTCTGATTGTGCTGCGCCGCTGATGATTCCGAGCTGGTCACGCAGCCACTGCACAGCGGAACCGGTGACGGCGATCGAGCCTTCCAGGGCGTAAACCGCCTCGGTGTCGCCGAACTTGTAGGCGACCGTGGTCAGCAGGCCCGCTGAGGAGCGCACGATGTCGTTGCCGGTGTTGATCAACATGAAATTGCCGGTGCCGTAGGTGTTCTTGGCCTCACCGGGTGCGAAGCACACCTGGCCGACGGTGGCGGCCTGCTGATCGCCGAGCGCGCCGGTCAGCGGCACCTCGCCGCCCAGTGGTCCGTCGGCCAGGGTGATGCCGTACGGCTCGGGTGAGGACGACGGCACGATCTCGGGCAGCATCTGACGCGGAATCCCGAAGAGCGCCAGAAGTTCGTCGTCCCAGTCCAGGGTTTCCAGGTTCATCAGCATGGTGCGACTGGCATTGGTCACGTCGGTCACGTGGACGCCACCGTGGCTACCACCGGTCAGCCGCCATAGCAGCCAGCTGTCGGTGTTGCCGAACAGCGCATCCCCGCGCTCGGCGGCCTCCCGCACGCCGTCGACGTTGTCGAGAATCCACTTGATCTTGCCGCCGGAGAAGTAGGTCGCCGGCGGCAGACCGGCCTTGTGCCGGATGGTTTCGCCGTGGCCCGCTGCCTCCAGCGCACTGGCGATGCGGTCGGTGCGGGTGTCCTGCCAGACGATGGCGTTGTAGTACGGCCGACCGGTCCGCTTGTTCCACACCACGGTCGTCTCACGCTGGTTGGTGATGCCCAGTGCGGCGAGGTCGCTGCTGACCAGCCCGGCCTTGCCGAGCGCGGTCTGGATGACCGAGGAGGTGCGCTCCCAGATCTCGACCGGATTGTGCTCCACCCAGCCGGCCTGGGGCAGGATCTGCTCGTGTTCGAGTTGATGCGCGGCGATGACATTGCCGCCGTGGTCGAAGACCATGAATCGGGTGCTGGTGGTTCCTTGGTCGACGGAACCGACGAAATCGGGCATGGGATCACTCTCCTGAGGGGGTAGTGGTTGCAAACAAGATGACGAGCAGGCTCAGCGGTGGGGAACCGCGGTCGCTTCGGAGACACCGATCTCGTCGGGGCGCGCATCGTCGGGCGGCAGGAACCGCTCGATGCCGTAGACGAACAGCGCCCCGCCCAGCAATCCGCCGATGATCGGGGCGACGATCGGTAGCCAGAAGTACAACTCGGGACCGTTGGCCGAGTACATCGCGTCCTGGTAGCCGCTGATCCAGGAGGCCAGTCGGGGGCCGAAATCGCGTGCCGGGTTGATGGCGTATCCGGCGTTGGTGCCCCACGCCATGCCGATGGCGACCACCAGCAGACCGATGATCACCGGGCCCATGTTGGCCATCGGCGGGTTGTTGATCGCGCTGGTCACGGCGAATATCACCATGACCAGCAGGGCGGTGCCCACGATCTGATCGGCGAATGCGGTCGCGATCGACACGCCCTCGCCGGGCGAGGTGGAGAAGATGCCCTGCGTCGCTCGGGTGTGGCCGGGATCGACGGCGGCGATCTGGTCGGCGTAGACGAACCGCACGATCAGCGCGCCCAGGAAGGCACCCGCCATCTGTGCGCCGATGAAGGGCAACACTTTTCGTCGCTCGAAGCCGCGAAAGACGGTCAGGGCGACGGTGACCGCCGGATTCAGGTGAGCGCCGCTGATGCGCCCCGCGACGAAGACGGCCATGGTCACGCCCAGTCCCCACCCCCACGCGATCGAGTTGTGGTCGCCGGCACCGACCGACTTGGGGAATCCTCCGGCCACGACCTGTGCGACGACGCCGCAGCCGAACACGACCAGGATGGCGGTACCGAGCATCTCTCCGGACAACTCGCCGAGAAATGGATGCTTCGTCTTCATCGTTGACTCCTCTATGAGCGTTCGAGACGTCCCGGAAACGGGCACTGGATTAGTGACGTGTTCCGAACGTAAGGACCGCGTGTGACGCACATCAACCGCCGCTGTTCGACAATGTCGAACGAGGCGTGCCGTGGCCTTCGTCTCAGGTGACCGTGAAGTGAGGAGCACCCATGCCCGGTCCTATCCAGGCCATCGCCCGCGCCACCGCGATCATCGACCTGATCGAACGCAGTGACAGATCGATGCAGTTGCGCGAGATCGCCCAGGACGTCGGCTTGTCCAAGACGACCACCCACGGCATTCTGCGCACTCTGGTAGACCTCGAATACCTGGAGCAGGACCCGGACACCGGCGACTATGCGCCGGGTCCGCGGCTGTTCTCCCACGACATCGTCGAACTGGACGGCAACGACCTGCGCTCGGCGGCGATGCCGTGGGCCGACGCGCTGGCGCTGGGAACCGGGTTCGAGGTTTTGATGACGATGCTCAACGGTCAGGGGGCCGAGATCGTCCACCATGTCTTCCGGCCCGACGACAAGCGCCAGACACTGCGCGTCGGCGAACTCCTCCCGTTACACGCCACCGGGTGCGGCAAGCTGGTGCTCGCGTATTCGCCACTGCGGGAACGTCTTTTGCGCAACCTGACCCTCGATCGGCTCACCCGCCGAACGTCCATCAATCGCGCCCGACTGGCTGCTGCGGTCACGCAGATCAGGACCAGCGGGGTGGCAACCGCCGACGGGGAGTACGACCCGGACTTCGCCGACATCGCGGTTCCCGTCCACAGCCGGCGGTCAGGGGTCGCGGCGATGGCGCTACACGGCGCGCCCGAAGAACTCTTCACCCGCGACGGCAATCCCCGGCCCGACCTCCTCGAGGAGTTGCGGCATGCCGCCGCAGCGGTGGTACACGGACTCGAGTTCGCGCGGTGAGCGAACAACGCGTCGTCGCGGCGATCGACCTCGGCACGACGTCGGCGCGCTGCATGGTGTTCGATCAGCGCGGACGGATGCTCTCGATCGCCCAGCGTGAGCAACGGCAGAATTTCCCGCAGCCCGGTTGGGCTGAACAGGATGCCCTCGAGCTGTGGCGCAACGTCCGGCGGATCGTGCCGGAGGCCCTGTCGGCGGCGGGCCTGGACAAATCCCACGTTGTCGCACTCGGAATCGCCAATCAGCGTGAGACAACAGTGGTCTGGGACCGCCGCACCGGCAAGCCCGTGTCGCCGGCCATCACCTGGCAGGACACCCGGACCGGTCCGGTGGTTGACCAGATCGCCGAGCACGCCGAGGAATTCCGCCGCATCGCCGAGCTCGACCCGGCAACCTATTTCGCCGCACCCCGGCTGCGATGGCTCCTCGACAACGTCCGCGGACTCGAATCACGGGCGCGCAAGGGCGACGTCCTCTTCGGGACCCTTGAGTCGTGGTTGATCTGGAATCTCACCGGCGGGCCCAAAATGGGAGTCCACGTCACCGACGTCACCAACGCAAGCAGAACCTTGTTGATGGATCTCCATACGCTGCAATGGAGTTCGAAGCTGCTCGGGGTGTTCGACATCCCGGAGGCCATGATGCCCACCATCGTCTCCAACGAAGAGGTCTATGCCCGCTGCGCGACCGTGCTGCCCGGTGTGCCCATCGCCGCGGCGCTCGGTGACCAGCAGGCCGCGCTGTTCGGGCAGATGTGTTTCGAACCCAGCGACGCCAAATGTACATACGGCACCGGAGCCTTTCTGCTGATGAACGTGGGAACGTCCATCGTCCGGTCCACGCACGGGCTGCTGCCGACGGTGGCCTACGCCGCGCCGGGGGCTGAACCCATGTATGCCCTGGAGGGCCCGATCGCGGTGGCCGGCTCGTTGGTCCAGTGGTTCCGCGATTCACTCGGCGTCATCAACACCGCACCCCAGATCGAAACCCTGGCGCGTACCGTAGAGGACAACGGCGGCTGCTACATCGTGCCTGCGTTCTCCGGAATCTTCTCTCCCCATTGGGATTCCGAGGCGCGCGGCATCGTCGTCGGATTGACGTCGTACATCACCAGAGGACACCTGGCGCGCGCGGTACTGGAGGCAGTGGCGTGGCAGACCTGGGAGGTGGTCAACGCGATGACGATCGATTCGGGTGTTCCACTGGCGCGATTGGCGGTAGACGGTGGAATGACCTCCAACCATCTGCTCATGCAGTTCGTCGCCGACGTGCTCGACGTGCCGGTGATGCGGCCCTTCGTCTCGGAGACCGTGTCGTTGGGCGCCGCCTATGCGGCCGGGCTCGCGGTCGGATACTGGCCCGACCGCGCCGCTCTGCGCGCTAACCGGCACATCGCAGCGGCGTGGTACCCGGACATGGACGCCCGTATCCGCCGACTCGAGGCCGCCGGGTGGCGCTCGGCGGTCGCGCGAGCGCTGACCACCGAAACGTGATCAGTCCGCCGGTGTCACGTCCGTCCCGGACCCCTTGATCGACGCCTTCGCGCGACTCTCCGCGCGCACCGCTCGCTTGCCCCGCACGTACCCGGTCGCCGAGATCGACGCCGACAGCAGGGCGTCCTCGCCCTTCACGAATGGATGGAAACCGACGCCGGCCCCGCCTCGGCCCTTCACCGGGATGTCAGCGACTTCAGTTACCTTCCAACTCTTTTCCGATGTCGACAGAATGGCTTCGCCGTTACCGCACGACACCGGCAAGGCGGCGATCACCTGGTCGCCGTCGCCGGCCAGCTTGATCCCGGCCACACCGTTGCCCGCGGCGCCCTGCGGATTCACCGCGGCCGGGTCGATCCGCAGCACCTTTCCTCGCCGGGTCACCAGCGCCAGGTGGTAGCCCGACGGGAGCACGCCCGAGCACAGCAGCCCGGTGATGTCCGGTGCCACCGGAATGTCGCGGGTCTTGTAGGGCAGCCCGTTGCCGGTGGTGAATTTCACCCGCCCGTCGGTCCACACCGCCCAGCCGAGGCCGGAGGTGAGCAGCTCCCCGTGACTGTCGGAGAAGACCCCACGATCGTCCAATCGCCAGGCGGTATTCATCTTTCGCTCGCGAGGACCGTCGTCGTCTGCGGTCGAGGTCACCGGGGTGGCCTCGGCATCGAGGACGGTACGACGGTCGAACTCCGGGCCCTTGAACAGCTTCGCAGTCTCGACGAGTTCGGAATCGATGACCTTGCGGCGGGCGTCGGGATCCGACACCAGCTCGGTCAGCGCCGCGAACTCGGCATCGAGCTTCTCCGCTTCGGCACGCAGCTCGATGACGTCGAGCTTGGTGAGGCGGCGAAGCTGGAGGGCCAGAACGTAATCGGCCTGGACCGCATCGATCGCGAACCGCTCCTGCAGTCCCTGACGCGCCTCGTCGACAGTGTCGGAGCCGCGAATGACCGCGACCGCGGCGTCGATGTCCAGGTGGATCGTCATCAACCCGGCTACCAGGTGCCGGCGTGCGGTGACCTTCTCCAGCCGATATTCGCTGCGGTGCAGCACCACCGAGTCACGCAGATGCAGGAAAGCCGATATCAGTTCGCGCACTGACCACCAGCGTGGCACCCGGTTCTCGTCGAGGGCGACCAGGCTGGCGGCGAACGTCGACTCCAGCGGAGTCAGGGCCAGCAGCTGTTCGCGGATGTCCTCGGCGCTGTGGCCGCGCTTGGCGGTCACCACGATGCGCAGTCCGTTCCGGCGATCTGTCAGGTCCGACATGTCTGCCACACCGGACATCTCGCCCGACTCGACCAGAGCCCGAATCCGTTCCTGCACAGTGCTACTCGCGACACCGGGTGGAAGTTCGGTGATGACGCAGTTCTTACCGTCCACGCTGATCGTGCCGCGCACCGTGAACGCACCCCGGCCGGTGGTGATGTATTCCCGCAGTCCGGCGGTACCGACCACGGTGGCGCCGCATCCCCAGTCGGGTCCGGGGATGAGTTTGACCAACCTGTCGTCGGTCATGTTGGGAGTCTTCAACAATGCACGGCAGGCGGCCATGATCTCGCGGGGATTGTGCGCGGGCACCTTCGTGGCCCACCCCTCGGCGATGCCGACGGCACCGTTGCACAGCAGCACCGGCCACTGGGCGGGCAGCATCGTCGGTTCGGTCCACTCACCGTCGAACGTCGCCACCATCGGTACCGCGTGGTCGTCGAGTTCCGCGGTCAGCGCCGCGCCGGGCGCCGACAAGCGCATTTCGGTGTAGCGATCGGCGGCGGGGATGTCACCCTGGATGCGGGGGAAGGCACCTTGTCCGTCAATGACTTTCACGCGTTGGAACTCAGCCGCCATCAGCGCCGCGGCACCGTACATCGACGCACCACCGTGGGGATGCAGGTTCCCGGTGACGGCCGAACATACCTTGGAGGACTTCTGCGGCTTGTTGCCGGGCAGCAGCCTCGAGTCGTGCATCTGATAGAGCAGACGTCGCTGGCCCGGCTTCAGCCCGTCGAACGCCGACGGGATGGCGCGGTCGCTGACGCTGTAAAGCGCGAACGTCAGCTGGTAGTGGTTCCAGTACTCGTCGGCACTTTGGTCGAGTACAAGGTCGGCGTTCTGCTCTGGGATGTCCAGGGTGGCGGTCACGTGATACTCCTAGTCGAGGTCCAGCGCGGAGGTGTCGACACGGGCAGCCACATCGGCCATCCACGTGCGCCGGCCCTCGGGCGGTCCGCCGAACAACGTGTGGTGCAACTTCTTCTCGTCGTCATCGAGATGAACCCGAATCACTGTGCGCCGGGCAGGATCGAGCACGGTGTTCCAGAAGTCGTCGGCGTCCATCTCGCCGAGACCCTTGTTGCGCTGCACTTCCACGCGCTTCTTGGAGGTGTCCTTCAGCTTCGCGACAGCGGCATCGCGCTCGGATTCGTCCTGGCAGTAGATCCGCTCATCGCCGTTCTTCACCACGAACAGGGGAGGCAACGTCACGTAGACCATGCCGGCCTCGACGAGCGGGCGGTAGAAGTCCAGGAACATCGAGATCAGGCTCGAGTTGATGTTGCCGCCGTCGGGGTCGGCGTCGGAGGCGAACAGGATCCGGTCATAGCGGCATTGCTCGGGGTCGCAGTTGTCCCGAACCCCGCATCCCAGAATGCGTTCGATGGAATCGAACTCGTCCTTGGCCCTGGCTTTGCTCAAGGCGAACCCATAGACGTTGGGCGGCTTGCCTTTCAGCGGGAACGCGGCCTGGAAGGTCGCGTCACGCGCAGCTTTGATGGTGCCCAGCGCCGAGTCGCCCTCGCACAGGAACAGCTCTGCCCCGGAGCCCCGCCCGGTTTCCCTGCTGGGCAGCAGTTTCGGGGGTAGCGAAAGGTTGGTGCCCAGTCCTTTGGCTTTCGATGCCGCACGGGATCGGGCTTTGGCGCCTTCGGCACTGCGCCGCGCCCTGGCGAATTCGAGCGCCAGCTTCGTCCACAGCGACACCGCGTCGCCGTTGGCCGGGTTGGCCGCCCACACCGTGACACTGCGCGCCACGTCCGGGGCCATCGCCAGGTTCAGCGATCGAGACGACACCGCCGTCTTGGCTTGGGAATCCCATGACACGTCGGGGGCGCGGGTGTCGACGGCCAGTGCGGTGACCGCCGCGAAATCCTGTGGCTCCGGGCCTTCTTCGCCCTTGGCCAGGCCCAGGTCGCGGATGCGGGATGCGCGGTCGGCCAGTGCTTCGGACACCCCTTTCATCGCCGCCGTCAGGTGCGACCCGCCGCCCGGGGTGCGCACGGTGTTGCAGAACGCGGCCACTGTCGCCGGCTCGGCAGGGCCCGCCGTCAGCGACCACCGGAACGGTGTCGGGCCACGGCTGGTGGTGTATTCGCCCCGGCCCTCCACGACAGCCCGCACGGCGGGTGCCGGAGTGTCGGCGGCGGTGCACATGAGGTCGAGCAATGTGTCGCTGCCCCAAGGACCGTCGAACGGCGCGAGCAGGGCAGGCGGTATCTCCTCGCCGGGCCACCCTTCGTCGACGACGATCAAGTGCACACCGGGCGACATCCGCGCTGCCGCGTGAGCGCGCAGCAGGACCTCGCCGATGTCGACTCGGGAATCCGGCACGACGGCCGAATCGAACAGGATGCGCACCTCGGTGCCCTGAGCGTCGGGCTTGCGGTTGCTGGTGCCGCGAAGTTTCTGGGTGTCGGAGCGGGTGAACGGGGCATCGGGGTCGAAGTCGGTGCCCTCGAATACGCCGGGATAGCCCCTGCCAAAGCTCTGCAGGTAGGTCTTTCCGGCCCGGCGTACCGAGACGTCGGTGCGCGCGGAGATAAAGACGGCTGCGGCCGCGCCGATTCCGTTCAGGCCGGCCCCGGTGCTGGTGGCGTCGGTGTGCGCGGAGAACTTTCCACCGGCCCGCGCGGTGCCCAGCGTCTTGACGATGCCGTTCTTCCCGGTCGTCGGGTCGGTGTCGATGGGCAGCCCGCGCCCGTCGTCGGCAACGCTGACCGACCCGTCGGCGTGCAGCGTGATGGTGACGCGGGACCCGCCGTGGCTGGGATCAGCCACCTCTTCCACCGCGTTGTCGATCAGCTCCCGCAATGCGGTGTTCAGTACGTCGAGACCGAGGTTGACCGCCGGCCGAAGGCGTGTGTGCTGGACATCGTCGAGCTCGGTGATGTCAGCGGCGGTGTAGCTCACGTCTGGCCCTTTCCCTTGAATGCATCGCCGCTGGAATCGTAAGCGGCCGGTACGACTTTCTCGTGCAGCCGCAAGGGTGGCCGTGCTTACAGCCCGACATCAGCACAGGTCACGAGCATATTGAGGCGGCGCGTCCACGCGAATAGGGTGGATTGTGCGCAATTAGATTGTGTACGATACGGTGTGGGCGTGCCCGGTCCGCGTCTTGATGAACAACTGTGCTTCGCGCTGTACTCGGCGTCGCGCGCGGTCACTGCCGCCTACCGCCCGATGCTGGACGAACTGGACCTGACCTACCCGCAGTACCTGGTACTGCTGGTGCTCTGGGAAGAAGAACCGTGCACGGTGAGCCATCTCGGCGACCGGCTCCATCTCGATTCGGGCACCCTGTCGCCGCTGCTCAAACGGCTCGAATCGGGCGGTTTCGTGCGCCGGCAACGCAGCACGACCGACGAGCGCCGCGTCGAGATCACCCTCACGGCCAAGGGGCGTGCCCTCGAAGAGCGGGCGGCCTGCATTCCGGACCGGCTGTTGGGCTCCAACGACTCGGCTGCAGCGGATCTCGCGGCGTTGCGCGAGGCGCTGCACCTGATCACCGCGGACCTGCACGCCCGCACCACCAACTGACTTCTCCGACCCGAATCCGACGAAAGGCTTGACCCGTGTCCGTAGTGCCTCTGTCCGAACTGCCTCCACCTCCGCCGACCACCCGGGCGCGGACGATCGCCCGCCTCGTTCTCGCCGGCGCGATGATCTTCGCCGGATTCAGCCACTTGTTCTGGGCCCGTGAGGAATTCCAGGCTCAGGTCCCGCGCTGGGTGCCGATGGACGCCGACGGTGTCGTGATGGCCTCCGGAGGTGTCGAGATCACGCTGGGTGTGGGGCTGGCCCTACTGAACCGGGACCGTGTGCTGGTGGGCAGGCTACTGGCGGCGTTCTTCATCCTGATCTTCCCGGGCAACATCGCGCAATACGTCAACCACGCGGACGGCTTCGGACTCAACAGCGACACCAGCCGCTTCGTCAGGCTCCTGTTCCAACCGGTGCTCATCGCGTGGGCGCTGTGGGCGACGGGAATCCCGCGCGCCAAGCGCTGACGGCGGGGGTCAGGTGTTGGCACCGCTGCGGCGGGCCATGATCGCCTCGGCGACTCGGCGCCCGCTCACCAGCGCACCCTGAATCGACGCCGTGTCTCGGTGGTCACCGCACAACCACAGGCCGTCCGGACTGCGCACGGGGCGCCGAACCACCAGGGGAGCGGGCTGGGCCGGTAATGCATCCGGAACCTCGTGCCGGACAACCAATGTCCATGTCGATGGGTCCAGACCGAGTATGTCGGCGGCGTGCCGACGCAGCACTTCCTCGGGCGGTGTCGGGTGCTGCGGCCCGATGAGTGCCGATGCGGCGATGAGATGCCGGCCCGGCGGCGCATAGGTGGGTGCTGCCGAGCTGATCACCGCGGTGTTGAGAACCGGTCCCGGCGGCTGGGCCCGGCCGTCGACACTCAGCATCGCCGGACCGGGCGCCAGGTCGTCCGCGGCCCACCAGTCGGTCACCACCCCCTTCATCGCCGGCGGGGGTGCGCCCGTCAGGACGCTGCTCGCGGGCGCATCGGCTGCTACGACAACCTCACGGGCCCGTACAGTCCTGTCGCCGGCGGCGACCGTCCAGTCGGATCCGGTACGCGAGATTCGAGTCACCTTGTGTTGCAGGTGAATCCGATCTGAGACGGGTGTGGCGAGCAACTCGGGCAACGCTTGCATGCCACCAGCGGGCAGACCCGGAACGCCGACCGCAAACATCCGGGTCAGCAGCAGAGCGAAGGCGTTCGATGTCGAGCCGGTGTCGTCGAGGAGCACTCCCGCCAGGAAGCGGTCGAGAACGCGACGGGCGATGCCGTCGACTCGGCAGTGATCAAGAGCGGCCCGAAGATCCGTGTCGTGGTGCGCCGCCGCGAGAACGCCCGGACGTAGAGCAGGAGCAGCCCATCGCAGCAGGGCCGCCACCTGACGCGGCGACAGGCCGCCGCGCATCAGCATGCGCGGCACTTCACGCGGCTGACGCAGCGGATGCACCCACTTCACGCGGTCGCGGTCCCGGCGGACGAACACACCCGCGTCGAACGGCTGCAGGCCCAGGTCGCGGACCGCGACCGCTCCTCGGAGTGCCGGATAGGCGGGATTGAGTACCTGAAACCCGCGGTCGCAGCGAAACCCATCGACGACGTCGGTGCGGATGCGCCCACCCACGCGGTCCTCGGCCTCCCATACCGCCACCTCGTACCCACGCTCTGCAAGTACAACCGCGCACCGCAAACCCGCCAGACCGGCCCCGATCACCAGTACGTCGCAGTCCTCGACTCCGCCGTGCTCACTCATGCGGTGTGTATATCCCATCCGGTCTGCCTGACGCGGGCCGCGGACATTCTCGACGCAGACGTCAGCAATCGGTAATGGCGCTCGACATGACACCCCCGCCGCCGCTGTGATTCGCTCGAACCAGCGCTTCGTCAATGTGTGGCGTCGCGATGCAATGTGCGATCCGGTGCCACGACGTTGCCTATCGTAAGAGCGCCGCCATGCGTACCCGTCAAATGTGCGGGGTACCCATCGGCCACGACTCGAGGGAGGTCACCGGGTGGATGCCCAAGCGCAGGTCTCGCAACTGAGTCGGGAACGCCGTGAGGCCCTCGCTCGGCGCATCCGGTCTCGGATGTCCCAGGCTGACGGGCCGTCCGCCGATCACGATGTGACCGTTGTGGGCGGCGGCGCTGCGGCTCTGACCCTGGCGCTGGAACTCCGCAGGGCGCGGCCGACCACGCGAGTCCAGGTGATCGAACCGCACGTCCACCCCGTCCCGGAGATGACCCACACGGTGGGGGAGTCGACCGTCGAGGTGTCGGCTCACTACCTGCGCGACCGACTCGGCCTCGGCGATCACCTGAGCACCGCGCAGATCCGCAAGATGGGGTTGCGGATGTTCTTCTCCGTCGGTCACAACACCGACATCGCCCAGCGGATGGAGCTCGGCAGTTCGTCGTTCGTACCGCAGGTCACCTATCAGATCGACCGCGGGCGACTGGAGAACGAACTCAGCAGGCGTTGCCTGGCGGAGGGTGTCGAGATCACTCACGGCCGGGTCAGTGCCGTGGAACTGAGTGATGGGCGCGGGCCACACACCATTTCGGTCCAGGATGAAGAGTCCGTCACCCAGACCACGGCCCGGTGGGTGGTCGACGCGTCGGGACGCAACCGATTCCTGCCCCGCCACTTGAATATCCGGCAGGCCAACGCGCACGACTGCAACGCCGTATGGTTCCGCGTCGCAACGGAAATCGACGTCGGCCGGTGGAGCGACGACCCGGAGTGGCAAGGCCGCCTGGTCGAAGGTGACCGCGCGTTGTCCACCAATCACCTGATGGGCGAAGGCTACTGGGTCTGGCTGATCCGTCTGGCGTCTGGTGCCACCAGCGTCGGTATCGTCGCCGATCCGGCCTACCATCCGTTCGACAGCTTCAACACGCTCGCCAAGGCCACCGAGTGGCTGCGCCACCGTGAGCCCCAGTGCGCGGCCGTGGTCGACGAGCACGCAGACGACATCAAGGACTTCCGCGTCATGAAGAAGTACAGCCACGGCGCGGCACAGGTTTACGACGGCACCGCGCGCTGGTGCCTGACCGGCGACGCAGGTATTTTCCTCGACCCGCTGTACTCGTCAGGGCTGGATCTCGTCGCGATCGGCAACGGGCTGATCACCGACATGATCACCCGCGAGCTCGACGGCGATGATGTGGCCGCCCGCGCGCAGATCAGTGACACCCTCTTCCGCTCACTCACCGAGATGTGGCTTGCGGTCTACCAGGACCAGTACTCGCTGATGGGTGTGCCGAGTGTGATGTCGGCGAAGATCATCTGGGATGTCGCCTTCTACTGGGGGTTCATCGGGCTGTTGTACGTCAACGGCCGGTACGTGAGTCTCGCCGATGATCCGGGCTTCGTACCTCATCTCGACGGGCTGATCGCTCTGAGCAACCGCGTACAGAAATTCTTCCGCGAGTGGGCTGCGGTCGAAACCGGCACTCCTGCTGTGCCGTTCGTCGATCTCTACTCTCCGCTGAACTTCATGGTGACCCTGCACAAAGCGATGATGGGCCCCAGTGAGAATTTCGACGAGCAGTTCGACGCCAACGCCGACATGCTGCGCCGATTGGCCGGCCAGCTGGTCGAGACGGTTCTGGCCGAGAAGTCGGCGCTGTTCGACGACGACGACGCCATGCACCAGGTGCAGGAGTGGCAACGTGATCCGCTGCTGCACGAGCTGCGGTCCGCGTACCGCAGGCAACAGGAAGACGACCCCCTCAGCAGCGACTGGATTGTCAGTACCTCGCCTGCGCTCCAGACGAGCTGACCGGTGACCATGCTCAGTGATCACAGTGGCCGGGAGCCGCTGGCCATCGTCGGCATCGGCTGCCGCCTGCCCGGCGGGTCCGATTCGGTGGACAGTCTGTGGAACCTGCTTTGCAGCGAGACGGACGCGACCTGCGTCGTTCCCGAGTCGCGCTGGAACGCAGATCGCTATCACGACCCCAATCCGGCCAAGGTGGGCAAGATCGTCACCCGTCGCGGCGGGTTCCTCAGCGAGATAGACCAATTCGACCCTCAGTTCTTCGGGATCTCGCCTCGCGAGGCGCATTCCCTCGATCCGCAGCAGCGCCTTCTCCTTCACGTCGCGTGGGAAGCGCTGGAGGACGGCGGACTTCCGGCCGACAGCCTGGCCGGCAGCGATGTCGGGGTCTTCATCGGCGGCTTCACCCTCGACTATCAATTGCTGCAGAACCAAGGTCTTAGCAGTCGTTACCGGTTCAAGGCGCACTCGGCGACCGGGATGATGATGACGATGCTGGCCAACCGGCTCTCGCACGCATTTGACTTGCGCGGGCCCAGCGTGACGGTCGACACCGCTTGCTCGGGTTCGCTGGTCGCCGTACACCTTGCCGCACAAAGCATCTGGAACGGCGAGTGCACTGTCGCACTCGCCGGCGGGGTGAATATCATGGGCGGCCCCAACACTGCGATCGCGGAGTCCAAAAGCGGATTCCTCAGTCCCGAAGGACGTTCGAAAGCCTTCAGTGACTCCGCCGACGGCTATGCCCGCGGCGAAGGCGGCGCCATCGTCGTCATCAAACCGCTGCGCCAAGCGCTCGGTGACGGCGACGACATCTATGCCCAGATCCTCGGCACCGCGGTGTCGCAGGACGGTCACACCGACGGCATCACCGTGCCGCGTCAGGAGGCGCAGGAAGCCGCCATCAGGACGGCCCTTGCGCGAGCAGGCGTCGCGGCCAACGACATCGGCTATGTCGAGGCGCATGGCACCGGCACGCCCGTCGGCGACCCGATCGAAATGCGCGCCCTGGCCAGTGCGCTGACGCCCGACCGATCGCCAACCGATCCGCTTCTGATCGGATCGATCAAGACCAACATCGGCCACCTTGAGGCCGGGGCCGGTGTCGCCGGGCTGATAAAGGCCGCGCTGGTGGCCAAACACGGCTACATTCCGGCCAACCTGCATCTGATCGAGCCCACCCGCCACGTATCCCTGACGGAGCTCAAGATCGACGTGCCCGCGACCGGCCGGCCGTACCCCGCCGGCAAGCGGCGACTCGTCGGCGTCAACTCGTTCGGCTTCGGCGGGACCAATGCTCACGTGGTGCTCGCGGAGCCACCCGCCACGGCCGCCCCAGCTCCCGGATCACCCGAACCGCAACTGCCCGCGGTACTTCCGATCTCGGCGCGTAGCGAGGAGGCCCTCGTTGCGGCCGCCGACCGGCTAGCCCGACACCTCGACGCCGACCCAGATCTCACCCTGCCGGACCTGCAGTACACGCTGAGCTTGCGCCGCTCCCATCTGAACTACCGGCACGTGGTGATTGCCGACAGTAAAGATGATGCACGGCAACAACTCCGACTCTTGGCCGATGGTGGCCCGATATCGGGCCGCACCGCCGGTAGTGCACCCAAGCTCGCCTTCGTGTGTACGGGGATGGGCCCGCAGTGGTGGCGGATGTGCCGGGGACTTCTCGACGTCCTTCCCGTCTTCACCGACAGCATCGTGCGCACCGATCGCGAGCTTGCGCAGTACACCGGCTGGTCCCTCGTCGACGAACTGCGACGCGACGAGACAAGCTCGCGGATGACCGAAACCGAGGTGGCGCAGCCGGCCAACTTCGCCGTCCAGATTGCTCTGGCGGAGCAGCTGGCGCAGTACGGGATCCGCCCGGACGCCGTAATCGGGCACAGTGCAGGCGAAGTCGCCGCCCACCACCTCGCCGGCCTGCTCACCTTCGAGCAAGCGGTTGAGGTCGTCCACCACCGGAGCCGGCTGCAGCAGCGCACCAGCGGGCAGGGCCGGATGCTCGCCGTCGGCACGGACGCCGACTCGCTGATGCGGGTGATGGACCCGCAGTTGCACGACGAATTCGGCAGGCGGATCTCGATAGCGGCGATCAACAGCCCGTCTGCGGTCACCGTTGCCGGGGAGGCGGACGTCCTCGCCGTGCTGGCTGCGCAATTGGATGAGCTGGGCATCTTCAACCGATACCTCACCGGAAAGGTGCCGTACCACACGCATTTCATGGACGCGATCAAAGACGATCTGCTCGGCGCCCTCGACGGGATGTCGTCGAAGGACGCGACCATGCCGCTGTATTCGACAGTCACCGGTGAGCGACTGGACCGATATCAGGCCGGTGCCGCGTATTGGTGGCAGAACACGCGGGCGACGGTGCTCTTCGAGCCCGCGATCCGCCGGATGGTGGAGGACGGGTACACCCATTTCGTCGAGCTCGGCCCGCACCCGGCACTCGCTGCATCGATCGTGGAAACCGCAGGTCAGCAGAGAGTCTCGGTGACGGCGGTCCAGCGGCGCGACCAGGACGACGTCCGCACGCTCCTCAATTGTGTTGGCACGCTGCACTGCAACGGACACGACGTCGCGTGGGGGGCACTCCAGCACCGGCAGGGTGCTCGCCCGGTGAAGCTGCCGAGCTACCCATGGCAGACCAAGCGCTTCTGGAATGAAACCCGGGAAGCCACCGAATCCCTGTTCTACAAGCCGGTGCATCCGCTTCTCGGACAACGGGTCAGTGCGCTGCACCCGACCTGGGAAGCAGAACTGAGCACCGTGTTCAACCCGTTCATCGCCGACCATCGGGTGCAGGGAAGTGTGGTCGTGCCGGGGGCGGTCTACGTCGAGATGGGTATGGCGGTGGCGAACACCGTCTACGGCCGGGACTTCAGCGTCGACAATGTGGTGCTGCATCGTGCGGTGATCCTCGACGACACCTGCGATCCGATCCTGCGGACCACCCTCAACGAGGACGACGGCACACTCGAATTCGCGTCGTTCACCGCGACGGCCGACGGCGAACCGAAGTGGGCCATCACCGCCACCGCTGAACTCAACGTCCTGCCACCCGCACCCAGTTCGTTGGCCGCGGCAGACAGCGCCGAGCCGGTCGTGTCGATCAGCGGCGACGACTTCTATCGCCGCACCGAGTCCATCGGATTCGACTACGGCGACGCGTTCCGGACCGTCCGGAAGGTGACCGCGGGGGAGGACTGGGCCGTCGCCGATATCGCGGTACCCGACTCGATCGCCGATGAGGTGCCGCGCTTCCGGTTCCATCCGGTCCTCATCGACGGGGCGTTGCAGGCGTTATTCGGCGCGCCGTTCCTCGGCCAGGAAGAGAACGAGGATCCATTCCTGCCGACCCGAATTCGGCACTGGGCCGTGTACGGCGCGCCCACGCCGGAGATGACGGTGCACGTTCGCGTGGTGTCGGTGACCAGGTCACACGTCGAGAGCGATATCACGATCACCGACACGACCGGTACGCCGCTCGCGGTCATCACCGGATTCGTCGTCCAGTCGCTGAGCGAGTCGTCGCGGATGTCACCCGACCGCATCGACAAAGGGGTCCTGCAGATTCAGTGGCAGCGCTTGGAGGACCAGCCGGCTGGGGAGGAGGCCGGGGCCGTGGACCCGACGTCGTGGCTGCTCCTCAGCGACGGCACCGGCGTCGGTGCTGCCATCGCCGAGGAGATGCGGCGCCGCGGCCATCACGTCCGTGTTGTCGGACACGACGACGGAAAAGAACTCGCCGAGGGCGACTTTGCCGCACTGTTCGACGACGATCTCCGCGGGGTCATCGACTGCTGGCCGCTGGACATCACCGCAGACTGTTCCGTCGAGGATCAACACCAGCTCGGTGTGCTCACCGCGTTGCGGCTCGCGAAAGCCCTTGCTCAACAAGACACCCCCGACCAGCTTCGCCTGCATCTGGTCACCGCGAACGCCCAGCCCGCGCCGGGAACCGAACTCCGCGGTGTCGGTCAGGCCGCGGTGTGGGGCCTCGGGCGCGTCATCGGCCACCAAGAGTTGCCGGAACACTGGGGCGGACTCATCGACATCGACGCCGCCGACGACCACGTTCAGACCGCGGCCCGCGTCTGCGAACACGTTCTCGATGGCGGGCCCGAGGACCAGATCGCCATCCGCGGTGAGGTGACCTACGTGCCGCGTCTGCGGCCGTGTGATCAGCTGACACGGCCGTTTCCCACCAAACTCAGCACGGATGCGACCTATATCGTCACCGGCGGCGCCGGCGCGCTCGGCCGCGTGGTCGCCACGTATCTCGCAGAACGGGGAGCGCGGCATATCGCGTTGTGGGGCCGTAGCGCCATCCCGCCGAGAGACAGCTGGGCCGGCCTCACCGAAGAGCATGCCCACTACGAGACCGTCAAGACGATCCTCGACATCGAACGCCGCGGCGTGCACATCACCACGGCGAGCATCGACGTCGCCGACAGTCACCAGGTGGCGGCATGGTTGCGTGACCACACCGGCGGCGGCGGACAACCCGTCCGCGGAATCGTCCACGCAGCCGGATCGGTCAACGATCAGCTACTGGTGAACATCAGTGAAGACGACTTCACCGCGGTGATGGCCGCCAAGGTGACCGGCGCCCTCGTGCTGCACGACGCCCTGAAAGACCACGAGCTCGAGTTCTTCGTGATGTTCGGCTCCGCCGGATCGACGATCGCCTCGCCGGGACAGGGCAACTATGCAGCGGCCAATGCCTTCCTCGACGCATTCGCGCACTATCGCCGGCAGCAGGGCTTGCCGGCACTCACCATCGGCTGGGGCCCCTGGTCGGTCGGGATGGTGGAAGAGCTCAACCTCGAAAAGCTCTACGCTGCAAGGGGTATCGAACTCATCACCCCCGCGGTGGGTGCCCTGATCCTGGACCGGCTGATCAACCAGCAACCGGCCGACGTCGTCGCCATCAGCGCCGACTGGGGGCGGGCACGCCAGGCCGGGCTCGGCAGCCGGCTGCCGATGATGTTCGCCGAACTCGGAACCTCCGAGACCGGACCCGGTGCAGGCGAGTCCGACGGTTCGATCCTCATGGAGCTCGCGACGACTCCCGAAGCCGACCGCCCTGCCGTCATCGCTGACCAGCTGCGGCAGATCGTGGCAGCGGTCTTCGACTGCGCCATAGAGGATTTCGAGCCCGATGACATGCTCGAGGATATCGGCCTGGACTCCATGATGGCGATGGAGTTCCGAGTGCGGATCAACATGACCTTCTCGATCGACCTGCCGGTACTGGAGATACTCCGCGGCGTGAGCGTGAACTCGCTGGCCGACCGAGTGCTCGCAGAGTTGCACTTCATCCATGGTGAGGTCGCGACGCCAACGACCGAGTCGGCTGGGCCGACCGAGGCCGCGGACCTCGACGACGAGCTGGACCAGCTGATGGCCGAGCTGTCCGATGCGGAACTGCAGGAACTTCTCGCGCAGCTGGAGAACGAGCCCGGATCGGATGCCGGAGAGGGCATCTCATGATGGCCGCATCGGCGGTTCAGGTCGAGGGACTGTCCAAGTCCTATGGGCGACTGCAGGCGGTTCACGATCTCGATCTCGAGGTCGGCTACGGCGAGATCTTCGCGATCCTCGGGCCCAACGGGGCAGGCAAGTCCACGACGATCGAAATTCTGGAAGGGCACCGCAAACGCGACTCGGGGCGGGTTGCGGTCCTCGGTGAAGATCCCGCGGGTGCCGGGCGCAGTTGGCGCGCCAGAATCGGCATCGTCTTACAGGAGACCAGCGATTTCGGGGTTCTCACGGTGTTGGAAACCGTGCGGATGTTTGCGAAATGCTATGGCGAGGCGCGGGCCCGGGTGCCCGAGGAGCTGCTCGAGCTTGTCGGCTTGGCATCCAGCGCTGGCTCGCGGGTTCGGACACTGTCGGGAGGGCAGCGTCGACGCCTCGACGTCGCGCTGGGCATCATCGCCCAACCGGAACTTCTCTTTCTCGACGAGCCGACCACCGGGTTCGATCCGGAAGCTCGGCGGCAGTTCTGGGACCTCATCAGGCTGCTGGCCAGCGACGGCACGACCATCCTGCTGACCACCCACTATCTGGAAGAGGCTGCCGCACTGGCGGATCGGGTCGCTGTGGTGACCGGCGGCCGGGTGGCTGCCGTCGATTCCCCGGCGCGGCTGACCGCGCACGTCAACACGGCGGCGACGGTGCAGTGGATGGACGGTGACCAGCTGCGCGTCGAGCACACCGAGCACCCGACCGAGTTCATCAGGCAGCAGTCCGCCGACGGCACCGAGCTGGCCCAGCTCACCGTCACCCGGCCCACCCTCGAGGACGCCTACCTGCAACTGATCGGGATGGCGTGATGGCGGTCGACTCAACCCCGCTAGACGGGGCCCAGCCGCGGCATCGCAGCGCCACGCCGGCAGCTGCCCTGCCCTCAGCCGTACGAATCGGGTTCTCGCGAGTGGTCCCCGAGCTGAAGATGTTCTACCGACGTCCAGAGCAAGTGGTGCTGACGTTCTCGATGCCGGCGATCATCTGCATTCTGCTGGGATCAATCTTCTCTGCGAAAATCCCTGGCACGCAGACCAGTACCGGCGCGGTGATCGCCGCCAGCATGCTGGCCTACGGCATCCTCTCCACGTCGTTCATCAACCTCGGCATCGGTATCGCGGCCGACCGGGAGACCGGCGCTCTTCGGCGGCTGCGCGGGACGCCGGCCACCGCATCGTCGTATTTCATCGGCAAGATCATGTTGGTTGCCATCGCCAGCCTCGCCGAGGCCGTCGTGCTCATCGTGCTGGGGGTGGTGGCCTTTCAGCTTCAACTGCCCACCGACGTGTACGCATGGTTCACGTTGGCCTGGGTGTTCGTCTTGGGCATCGTCAGCTGCTCACTGCTCGGCATCCTGGTGAGCAACTTTGCCGGCAACGCCGTCTCCGCCGCGGTCATGACGAATGGCCCGGCCGTCGGTCTGCAGTTCGTGTCGGGCACCTACGTGCCACTGATGGCGTTGCCGACTTGGATGTTGATCGTCGGGTCCATCTTTCCGGTCAAGTGGATGGCGCAAGGATTCCGGTCAGTGCTGCTGCCTGCGCAGATGGTTGCCTTCGAGCCGGCCGGCAGTTGGGAGCACGGACGCATCTTCGGCGTGCTGGCCGCGTGGAGCATCGGTGGCCTGATCGCCTGCCTGTACATCTTCCGGTGGTCGGACAAGAGCTGACGCGCATGCCGTCTCTGCTGACCATTGCCTACCACTTCTTCCTGCAGATCGCGGTCATCCTGCTGACCTACCGGCTGCTGTGGCCGCTGTTCCGCAGGCTGGCCCAGGTGCAGGTCGTCGCCATCATGGTCGCCGGCTTCCTGCTCGGGCCCTCGGTTCTGGGCTGGGTCTGGCCGGCCGCGCAGCAGTGGCTCTTTCCCGCCAAGCTGACGATCGGTGCCGACACGATCGTGCACCCCAACCTGACGGTCATCTATGTCGTCGGCCAGCTCGGTCTCGTGCTGTACATGTTCCTCGTAGGGGCGTCGTTCCAGCTGAGCATCCTGGGAGCCCACTCCCGGCAGGCAGGCGCCACCGCCGCCACCGGCATCGGGATACCGCTGATTCTCGGGGGTGTCCTGGGCTGGGTGATGGTGAGCCTCGGCGGTTACTTCACCGACAAGGTGGCGCACTGGCAGGGTGGCCTTTTCGTGGCGGCTGCGGTGGCCATCACCGCATTCCCGATGCTGGCGTGGATCGTCTACGACTCCGGACTGCTCAAGACCCGGCTGGGAACGATGGCGTTGTCCTGTGCCGCAATCGACGACGCGTGCTCCTGGGTACTGCTGGCGACGGTGGTCGCGACTGCGAAAGGTCATGTGTCCGGCGCGATTCTGGCCATCGGCGGCGGAATCGCATACCTGCTGGTGATGATCTACGTCGGCCGGCCGCTGCTGCGCCGGCTGGAGACCTGGACACCGCCACGTGCCGACGTCGAACGCACCGGTGGGCTACCGATCGCGCATACCAGCATCGTGCTCCTCGTCGTACTCACCGCGAGCTGGTTCACCGATCTGGTCGGAATCTATTCCGTCTTCGGCGCTTTCGTGGCGGGCGTGGTGATGCCCCGCGGCGCGTTTCTGGATGCGATCCGCGAGCGGTTCGAGCCGCTGGTGGCCTACCTGCTGCTTCCGGCGTTCTTCATCTATTCGGGACTCAACACTCAACTGACGCTGATCTTCGACTCGTCGACGCTGCTGATGGCCGGCATCGTCCTGGTCGTGTCCTTCGCCGCGAAGTTCGGTGCCGTCGGTCTGGCCGCACGCTGGCAGGGCATGAGCTGGTACGAGGCGGGCTCGATGGGAGCCCTGGCCAATGCCCGCGGTCTAATGGAGCTCATCCTGCTGAACATCGGTCTGGAAGCGGGACTGATCTCCGGCAAGCTCTACACGATTCTGGCGGTCATGACGATCATCACCACGTTCGTCGCCACACCGTTGCAGCGACTGTTCGAGCGCCGCCTGGCCAGGACGGGCGCGAAGTTCGGCCCGGAGGGGGAGGAACCCTTCGGTCAGGAGCCCGCCGCCGCGTGACAGGCGCTCTCGGCCGCGAGCAGTTCGGCCGGCGAGGTTCGTCTGCTCGACGCTGTCCCGTCCGGCCCCGCGATCGAGCCGGTCGACGGCGCCGGCGTCCTGGATCGCAAACTGCGCCACCTCGGCCGCACGCCTCCGTTCAAAAGCCGCGAAGCTTGCGCAGCCAGGCACCCAGAGGCGAGTGGCGTAGCGGCCACGTCGCGACCGACCCGACGAGCCGCAAGGCACTCTCCGGAAGGGACTGCGGCACTCTGACGGGATCCATGAGGTCGTTCTCCGCAAAGGGGCTCGCGTCGGCGGCCACCATCGTGTCGGTGAGCGCCCGAAGCGATCGCCCGGTGCCCCGCAGCGCCTCGACAGTTGCCAAAAAGGAACCGCGGCGGCCCATCTCGTCGCGGAACGTATCGATCGACACACCGAGGTGCTCGGCTACGAGCGTATTGCGCACGCGAAGGATCTCTTGCTCGACCGCCCCGGAATTCTCGTGCGCGGGCAGGGATTCGATCGCGATATCGCATTCGCTGTCGAACCCCAACGATCTGTTGTTGAAGTTCGACGAGCCGATGCGAAGCAACCGACCGTCGATCACCAGGACCTTGGAGTGCACGTAGACCGACACCCCCCGGCCTGCCACCGGCCAGTACACACCGAGCCGACCATGCACGTCCGCCTTCTTGAGCATCCGGAAGAGCCGTTCACGGGCACTGTCCATCGATTCTTGTTCCAACCGGCTTTCTGAGCTGCGCGGCAGGATCATCACGACTTCGGGACCGTCGGGCTCACGCAGTCGGGCCGCGATCGCACCGGCGATACTGCGCGACGCGAAGTACTGGTTCTCCAGGTAGATGACGTCGCGGGCGGCGGCGATCGCCGCGAGATCGAGGGCCTCGACTTCTCGGACCTCGCTGCGGCCGGGCAGCCTGGGAAGCGTGCGTGCCACCCCGACCTCGACGTTGCGCAGACCCGGGATGAGCCCATCGGGCCACGCCTCGGGCGGGGGACTGAGCGGCGACAACACGCGTCCGGTTGCCGCCTCCCACCGGTCCCGGGCCTGTTCGGCAAGTACACCCGCTGCAGCACCGTCCATCGCGGCCATCACCTCGTGGCGGGGGCCGTAGGCGCCGCCGAGGCCGGTCCGGCGGCGGTCGGCGGGGAGGTGCTCGGAGGTATCCCAGCGCCCGAGCGTCAGATCCAGACCACCGCAGAACGCCACTGCGTCATCGATGACCACGATCTTCTGATGGTGCACCGCGCCGGTGGGATGCGCGCCGTCGACAGCGAAATGTAAACGCGCCGAGGTGAACTGATTGAGAACGCTCACCGGGGTGACACCGAACCAGAACCCGTCGAACGCAGGTAGCAGGCGAAGGTTGGACTTGAGCAGATATACGTTGAGTCCGCGCCGCCGGCCCAGCAACCAGTGCAGGAATGGGCCGAGGTGGTTGGGCCCGTCCAGGGTCTTCTCGCCGCGCTCGAAAGCGGTTCGGTAGTCGAGGTCCCAGCCGACGACAACGATCCGGTGTCGGGCACGCAACAAGGCATCCTTGAGGTGCCGGAGGTAGTCCGCGCCGTCGATGATGGCGGCAAACCGATCCGCTTCCGCCGACTGCCAACACGTGTCGCCGGGCACCAGCAGCGAATTCTCACCCGCTGATTCGTCGCCGCCCACGGACCACTCCTGTTCTGGGGATGCGCGACGTACATCAGCGCGCGTCTTGTCCAATCTTTCCCTATTCCCACGCCGTCGGGACCGCTCGTAAGAAACTTGTCATGGCGGCGTGTGTCGATGGTGATGAGCGTCTCCAGATCTCGTATTGCCCCTCGTCATAGCGAATCCGGCCGCAGCGCAGACCATTTCGATCGGCTCGATTAGGTGACCCAAGTCAACGAATCGGATAGGCTGACCATTACGACCCCGATCTCGGGTGTTGGCGGACGAGGGAGCAGTACCCGCCAAGGACAAGACTGACTCGCAGGAGGAGTCTCGTCATGGCATGGGTGATTCTGGTGCTCTCCGGAATTCTTGAGGCCGTCTGGGCGGTAGCGCTGGGGGAGTCAGGCGGTTTGCGCCGCCGGGTACCGACCGTGGTGTTCGTCGTCGCGCTCATCGCCAGCATGATCGGCCTGGCGCTGGCGATGGGCACCGTGCCGACCGGTACCGCATATGCGGTCTGGGTCGGCATCGGCGCGTCCCTCACAGTGCTCTGCGCGATGGTCCGGCGTCAGGAGGCCGCCACCGCGGGACGGCTGGCGATGCTGGCGCTGCTCATCGGTTCGGTGATCGGGCTCAAGGTGGTGAGCTAGTCATGGCGTGGATGGTTCTGATCGGCAGCGCCGTTCTCGAGGCGGTCTGGGCGACGGCGCTCGGCGCGAGCGACAACCTGACCGATCCGCGAGCCGTGGCGGTATTCGTGGTCGCGCTCGTATTGAGCATGCTCGGCCTGGCGTGGGCGACGAAATCCATTGCGATCGGTACTGCCTATGCGATCTGGACCGGCCTGGGAGCTGCGCTGACGGTCGGTTTCGCGATAGTCACCGGCGACGAGACGGTGACGATCGCCAAGGGGGTGTGCCTCGCGGGCATCATCGTGGCGGTCGTCGGGCTCAAGGTCCTGCCCGGACACTCTGGCACCGGTCGCGGTTTGGTAGGTGTGACGCGTCCCACAGCCGGGGTACACCGCCGCCATGACCAACACTGATTCGCGCCCGCCCGCCGTCCGCCGTCAAGCGCAACGGCACGCTGACGAGGCCCGACGCACGATGGCGCACCGGCGCGCGGAGAGTGCCGACGGCGGCGTCAGCGGCTGGCTCAACCAGCGCACCGGGCAGTGGGATCTGGATGGGCAGGACGAAACGACGATGCAGCGCCAGAAGTACCTGTGGAACTTCTTGGTGGATCACTGGTTCCGGATGGAATTCGACGGCTGGGACAACTTGCCCGACCCACCCGTGTTGCTGGTCGGAATCCACTCGGGTGCCCCGTTCGTCTGGGATGCCTGGACGGTCGGGGTGCAGTGGTGGCGCCGGTTCGGCCAAGAGCGCACCCTGCACGGCACAGCACACGATGCGCTGATGGCCATGCCGGTGATCGGCCGTTACTTCCGGGCGATGGGGGTGCTGCCTGCCGCACCCGATTCGATGGCCACGGCGCTGGCCGAGGGCCACGATGTGGCGGTCTGGCCCGGCGGCGAGGTGGACTCGCTGCGGCCGTGGAGCGAGCGCGACGTCGCGAACCTGGCGGGCCGCACCGGATTCGTGCGGATGGCGATCAAGGCGGGTGTCCCGATCGTGCCGATCGCGACCGTCGGTGGAGCCGATGCGATGCCGGTGCTCATCCGCGGCGACGGGCTCTCGCGGGCGCTGCGGCTGGACAAGCTGTTGCGGCTCAAGGTCTTTCCGCTCGCCGTGTCGTTACCGTGGGGCATCGCGCCGGCCGCGCTGCCGCAGCTTCCGCTGCCGGCGAAGATCCGCACCAGGTTGATGCCGGCGGTGGAGGTCGACCACGATCCGTCCCGAGCCGAAGACGACGACTACGTCGAGCAGAAGTACCGGGAGGTGCAGGACAGCATCCAGAGCGGGATGGACGCACTGGCGCGGAAGCGGGCACTGCCGCTCTTCGGCTGACCGCTCAAGCGAACGCGATCGCGGCGATGCGTTCGGCGACCATGTCGACAACTGCCTGGGTCGCCGGATCGTCGGCCGGCTCGTAGCGGTCGAGGCTGCCGTCATACCGTGCGCCGGCTATCGAGCCGTGGTCGGCGTCGAGTTCGACGACATCGACCGGCCAACCAAGGGCCCGCAAATCCGTCGCGAACTGGACGGCGACCGAGGGCGGAACGACGGCATCGGCGGTTCCGGAGATCAGCGTGAACGGGGTGCGTGAGCCGTCGTCGGCGATCCTTTCCAGGACCGGTCGGCCGGAAATGGGGTCATTGACCATGAACGCGCCGGCGAGGCAGATTGCCTGCGCCACTGACACCGTGGACCCCGCTGCGCGCAGGGTCAGACCCGCTGCGGCGGCGCCGCCCAACGACCAGCCGATGACGATCAGCGCGGCGCCCCCGCCACGCGAGCGCGCGAAGTCGAACGAGTTCAACAGGTCCGCGCGCCCGCCATCGTCGGCGTGGGAGTCCCAGTCCGGGGCCACGACGCAGATCCCCAGCTCGGCGAGTGCTTCAGCCAGAAGACGAACCGCGGCGCGGGAGTCGGTTTGGGTACCGTGCCACAGCAGCGCGACCGGGTCCTCGGCGTCGCCGTAGACATCTGCCCAACGACCGGGGGCGTACTCGACCTCGTCGCGTCGATTCATTCCGACGAATGCGGGGTCGGACTTTGCGAGGACTCCCACTTGGAATCCAACGATCGCTTGACCTGTGAGTCGGCGGAGAATTCGTGTTCGAACGTCTCGCCGTCATCGTCTTCGAATGTGATCAGAAAACCCGTGTCCGTGGTCTGCGTATGGACCACCTTGTATTCCCGTTCACCAGAACCTTGATCGAGCGCGACGAGGTCGCCCGGCGCGACGGCATCGATGCGTCCGTACGAGTCGGTCATGAGTGCTCCTCGATGTAGGCGTCGGCATCCTTGTCACGAGTGTCGATCCCGTCGATCGACTCCCGTTCGGCGTAGAACTGCAGCCACTTCATACCCAGCTCGTGGCGCAGCTCCAAGGTCGCACTCTTGATGAAGTCCGGCATGGCCTCGCGCTCTTCCTCGTCGAGGTGCTCGCCGTTCTCCTTGCGCGCTGTGAACACGGCCTCAAACCACACCTTTGTGCCTGGCTTGTGCTTGCGTGATTCGCGTACCGCATCGCGGATCGCGTTGTGGTCGGTGATCGCGTCCTCGGTCTCGTCCTGCGGGTCACCCTCCGGATTGCCGGGATCGTCATCGCCGCCGTGCTTGAGCAAGGCCGGATAGAACACTGTCTCCTCGGCGTCGGCATGCGCGTCGAGACGGTCACTGAGGGTCTTCCAGATCGCGGCCAGCTCGTCGTCGGACTTGGCGTCGTCGAGCCGGAAGAATTGTCGCCTCAACCAGTCGTGATCGGCGTAGACGAGATCGATGATGTCGGCCATGGGCCAGAGTTGCCCCGCTTTCCTGCGGTCGAAACTCCCGCGAGCAGGACTATGGCGCGGCTGCTACCCGCCCGCGCCGGCGGTGGCGACCTTGCGGGTCAGGTAGTCGATCTGAATGTGGATGGCGTACAGCACCATTGCGGGCAGCACGATGAACGGGATGTTCTCGCCGATGAACTTGAACCACAGCCCGAACGCGCCTTGCCCGATATCCGCGAAGCCGGCGCCCACCTCGGAGATGAAGTAGACGGCGGTGCTGCTCATCAGCACCGCGATACCCGCGAAGGCCACCCACAGGCACCGGATCCGTTGTTCGACGGGGAGTGACTGCCGGACCAGCCGGGACCACATGGTGATCACGACGACGCCGGTGATCACGCCGACCACTTCGAGGGCGAAGGTCCACGGGTTGCCGCTGGCATAGCGGGTGTCGGCGAGGCCGTACTGCCACCACAGCCACTTGATGCCCGGATCATTCGTGGGAGTCCACCACCCCAGCGGATGGCCGATGAGGAACACCAACTCGTAGCAGATCTGACTGAACGCTGTGTAGGGCAAGTAGAACAGCGTGAGTTCGGCGGCCTTCTCCTCGCGCAGGCGAACCTCGCCCGGCGCATCCCAGAGCAGCACGAGGGGAATCAGGATCGCGGGAATGCCGAACAGGAGATTGGCGACGACGTCGGAGGTGAAGTTCGGTTCGATCAACCCGGTCCCGACGCCGATCGTCATCCCCACGAAGACCAGGCCGGTGAACAGGGCGGCGGCCACGTACATCCGGACCCGGTGCGGCGCCCACGGGCTGACGAGGTTCGGCTCGCGCTCAACAACATCGGTCATAGCGATACCTCTCCGACGGTGGATCGCGCGGTGACGCGGACAGGAATGTTTCCCTGTCGTGGTAGGCCGGTGATGGGGTCGAAGTCGACCTCGGTCGGGATCAACCGGCCGACGGTGCTTCCCCGGTCGCGCACCTCCTCGTCCTCGGAGGGCAGGCCGCCGAACGCGTGGTGAGTGGCCACGACGTCGGGACGCAGGCTGTCGTCAGCCTCGATGACGCTGGGGATGCAGTCGTGCGGAGACGTCACCGTCACCAAGTCGCCCGAGTTCAGTCCCAGCGCAGCGATGCTGTCCGGATGCATGTAGGTGGGGTTGTACGCCTTGCCCTTGTTCAACGTGGCCAGGCGGGTACCCGAAGAGTTCATGAAGTTGTTGTGCCGCCGTGGAATCAGGCGAAACGGGAAGTCCGTGTCGTTCCACCCGACTCTGATGTCTTCTCCGAAATATCGGCCCAGCTCGCCCAGCATCACGACGTTCCCGACGTCGAGCTTCGCGGCGCAGTCCGCGTCCTTGACCTCGACGACGGCCTCCACGTCGAAGACATGACCATGCGGATGTCTGCGAACCTCATCGAGGGGGATGCGCGACGTCTCGCACATCTTCTCGAACAACTCTTCGGTGGTGATCTGCGTGTCGCCGTTAAAATTGCACACGATCGGCGGTGACTCCATGAACCTGCCGCCGCCCCCGCCGAAAAAGTTGATGAACCACAATTCCAGGTCCATCCGCTTCGCCAGGCCCAGGAAGAACTGCCACTCCTCGGTCAGGTCTGAACCGGACGGCGGTTCGGCGAGCCGCGGCGCGTACTGTGCGTACGGAGCGGGGATACCGGTGCCGCTCGCGTAGTACTTGATCAGTTCGCTGCCCATCGTCATGGCAGGCGTTTCCATCTGCATCTTGGGTGCGATGACGTAGTGCGCCAGCCGCGACGTCAGCGACATCTCGGTATCGAGGGTTACCAGTAGGTCCAGATTCTCCAATGCCCGCAGCGTTTTTCGCTGGTCCGGCCACGCCGCCATCGGATTGCCACCGATGCAGATGAGGGCCTTCACCTGCCCGTCGCCGTCGAGCAGTATTTCGTCGGCCAGGGCAGCTGTAGGCATACCGCATACCGCATCGGTCAGACCGCGCACCCGCAGCTGCTCCCCGTACCCCCATCCCTCGTACGGCGGATGCGCCTGAGCTTTGGCGGTGAATGCGGGCAGCAGCGTGTTGGGTCGGGTGACCCGCTCGCCGGCGCGTTGCCACCGACCGCAGATCGACGTCAGGCACAGGCACAGGTACTCGACCACGTTGCCATGCATGGCCATGTTCGCCCCCGTTCCGGCATTGACCATGCCGCCGCGCTTGCCGTATGACGCGAACAGCCTTGCGGCCTTGACCAATTGCTGCTCGTCGATGTCCGCCCGCCCGGCTACGTGCGCGGGGGTGAAATCCGCGACCGCCTCAGCGAGCGCCGCGAAGCCGTCGACGTTCTCTTCGACGAACTCCCGGTCGTAGAGTTTTTCGTCGATGACGATGTTGATGATCCCGGCCAGGATCGCAGCGTCTTCGCCGGGGCGCGGCTGAAGGTGTATCGCGGCCCGCGCGGCGGTCTGCGACCGGCGTGGGTCGATGACAATCAGCTTCATGCCGCGGTTGATCGCCGCTTTCAGACTCTGGCCGGGATTCTGACCGGGGATGCCGATCGCCTTGGACACCAGGGGATTGGTGCCGACCAGCAGCCAGCTGTCGGCTTCGTGGAAGTTGACATCACCACCCAGCCAGTGGCCGTGGGCCGCGAGCGCGATCTGTTTCCCGGGTTGGTCGATCGTGTTGGCGGTGAAGAACATCGGCGAACCGATGGCGCGGATGAACGCATTGGCCATCAACGCGGACGCAGGATAGGGCAGTCCGTTGGTCCCCAAGTACAGCGCCACCGAGCGGGGTCCGAATTCTGCGATCAGTCGCTGCAGGGTTGCCGCGATCTCATCCATCGCCTGCCCGGACTCGACGGGTGCATACCCGCCGCCGACGGTCCGTTTCTGGCTGTGCAGCAGCCGGTCGGGATTGTTGTGAATGTCGGGAAGCGCCCGGCCCTTGGCGCAGGTGTAACCCTTGAATAGCGGGTTGTCGGGATCGCCGGCCACCTTGGTGAGCTTCCCGTCCACGACGGTGGCCAGCACGCCGCAGTGCGCCGAGCAGATGCGGCAGATCCCCGGCCGGGTCGTGGTCGACCTCGGTTCTACGCTGTCCTCATTAATCACCATGTAGTGGCGTGCTCCAATTAATCCCGAACGGGAAAAATATCACGCCTCGGCAGTGTTCGGAATCGAAAGGCACGGTGTGCAGGAGTCAGCGGCGCCACGGCAGCGCGGGCGGCCGCGGCAGATCACCCGTGAACGCATTGTGTCCGCGGCCCGGTCAATGCCGTTCGATGAGCTGACCATGCAGGCGGTCGCCGATGTCCTCGGCGTGGATCCCAAAGCCCTCAACTACCACGTGGGCGATCGGGAAGCGCTGCGCGAGCTGGTCGCCGTCGATGCCTTCGCCGTGGAGCTGAGCCGCATCGACATGCCCGTCGGCGGCGACTGGCGGGACGTCCTGCGCCGCTACGCCACAGCCCTTCGTGACGCCACCGTCACACTCGGCGAGCTCGTCACCTATTTTCGTCTGCCCGCCAGTGGCATCGGAGCACTCGAACCCGTCGAGCGCGTCCTGCAGGTCCTCGTCGAGGCCGGCTTCTCGGTCGCGGATGCCGGCCACATCCTGCGCCTGGTCAGCGAGCTGGGCCATGCCGCAGGCCGGGAAGCGGTCTTTCTGTCCAGAAGCCGCGAGCACCCGTACGTCGCCGATGTCGCGGCTGCGCTCAACACGGCTGCCGCGGAACACTTTCCACTGTTGCGCGAGGTTGTGGCTCTCCGCGATGCCGCACCCGACGACGGGCAGCAGCTGGACTTCAACCTCGACGTGCTCATCACCGGATTGGCCGCGACACTGTCCCAGCAGTGACACCACCGGCGATGAGTCCCGCGGACCGAACGACAGTGGCACTGTGGTCGATATGGAATTCGGCATCTCGACCTTCGTCAATGACGACACCATCGACACCATTTCACTGGCTCGCGCAATCGAAGAGCGGGGCTTCGGCGCACTCGCGATCGCCGAGCACACGCACATCCCGGCCAGCCGGGAATCCCCGTACCCGCAGGGCGGCGACCTGCCGTCGGTCTACTACCGGACCCTGGACCCGTTCGTCACGCTCGCCGCGGCAGCGGCAGTCACCTCCGACATCGAGCTGATCACCGGCATCGCCCTGCTCATCCAGCGCGACCCCATCACGACCGCCAAGGAGGCCGCCAGCATCGATCTCATCTCCGGCGGCCGCTTCGTGTTCGGTGTCGGGGCGGGCTGGAACCTCGAGGAGATGCGCGATCACGGCACCGATCCGAAGACGCGCGGGGCACTATTGGACGAACGCATCGAAGCCATCAAGGCGCTGTGGACCGATGAACCGGCCGAGTATCACGGCAAATTCGTCGACTTCGAGCCCTCGTACGCACGCCCCAAGCCGGTTCAGGAACCGCATCCGCCGATCGTGATCGGTGGCGACTCGGACGCGACGGTCAAGCGAATCGTCCGTCACCAGGCGGGGTGGATCTCCAATCCGCTGCCCGTCGAACGGCTGACCAAGCGCATCGATCAGATCCGGTCGAGTGCCGGTCACGACGTTCCCCTGACGACGTTCGGCACGCCGATCGATCTCGAGTACTGGCAGGCGCTCGACGGCCTCGGCTACCGCCAGGCGAATCTTCTGCTGCCGACGAAGTCGCGGGACGACTCACTGCGGTTGCTCGACGGCTACGCCCAGAAGGTTGCCCAGTACCGGGGCTAGCTCGTCGGCGATCCCCTGTTGTGGAGTCCGGTCCGGTACCGTACGGTCAATCTAGTTGATAAGCCCCCTACGGGAACGTTGTACCGTCCGCGCCTGTCGCCGCTCATGAAAGGGTCACGGATGCAGCGGGTTTCACTCGGCCGGCGGCTCAGCCAACGCTGGATGCTGCTGGTGGCGGTGGTGGTGGTGGCGGTCGCCGGGTTTGCTGTGTATCGGCTGCACGGCATCTTCGCCTCCCACGACGTCACCTCCACACCCAGCGGGGCGGGTAACGACATCGTCCCGTTCAACCCCAAGCACGTGGTGCTGGAAGTCTTCGGCCCACCGGGCACCGTCGCGACCATCACTTACCTGGACGTCAACGCGCAGCCGCAACGCGCGGACTCCGTCACGCTGCCGTGGGCGTATGACACCACCACCACCCAGCCCGCCGTGTTCGTCAACGTCTCCGCTCAAGGTGACAGCGACTCGATCGGCTGCCGCATCAAGATCGATGACGTCGTCAAAGACGAGCGGACTGTGAACACGCTGAACGCCTTCACGTATTGCCTGGACAAGTCGGGATGACCCACCGGATTCCCGACTTCATCCGGCGGTATTCCGTTCTCATCGCGGTGTTCTGGCTGGGCCTTGCGGTGATGACCAATGTCTTCGTCCCGCAGCTCGAAACCGTCGCCGAGTCTCACAACGTCTCACTGAGCCCGCCGGACTCGCCGTCGCTGCTGGCCGCCAAGCGGATCGGCAAGGTCTTCGGCGAGTTCGACTCCGACAGCTCGGCGATGATCGTTCTGGAAGGCGACCAACCGCTGGGCGCCGAAGCCCATCACTACTACGACGGCCTGATCAAAAAGCTGCAGCAGGACACCAAGCACGTTCAGCACATCCAGGACTTCTGGGGTGACCCGCTGACCGCCGCCGGCTCGCAGAGCGCCGACGGCAAAGCGGCCCTGGTGCAGCTGTATCTGGCAGGCAACCAGGGGGAGTCCCTGGCCAACGAGTCGGTCGACTCGGTGCGCAACATCGTCAACAACACCCCGCCACCGCCGGGCCTCAAGGTCTATGTCACCGGCGCCGCTCCGCTGGTGACCGATCAGTTCGAGGTGGGCAGGCACGGCACATTGAAGACCACGCTGATCACGATCGGGGTGATCGCGGTGATGCTGTTCTTCCTGTACCGACGGCTCACCACAGTGTTCTTCGTGATCTTCACGGTCATGATCGAGCTGACCGCGTCACGCGGGTCGGTGGCCGTGCTCGCGAACGCCGGGATCATCCAGCTGTCGACGTATTCGACAAACCTGTTGACACTGTTGGTGATCGCCGCCGGAACCGACTACGCGATCTTCCTCCTCGGCCGCTTCCACGAAGCCCGCTACGCCGGGCAGGACCGAGTCTCGGCGTACAACTCGATGTACCACGGCACCGCGCACATCATCTTGGGATCAGGGCTGACGATCGCAGGCGCGGTGCTGTGTCTGACCTTCACGCGGCTGCCGTACTTCAACAGCCTCGGCGTTCCGGCGGGCATCGGCGTGCTCGTGGCCGTGGTGGCGGCGTTGACCCTGGCCCCGGCGCTGTTGGTCATCGGTCGCCACTTCGGTCTGTTCGAGCCCGCCCGCCCGATGCGCACCCAGGGCTGGCGGCGCATCGGCACCGCGATCGTGCGCTGGCCCGGCCCGGTACTGGTGGTGACGGTCGCCATCGCACTGATCGGTCTGATCGCGCTGCCCGCCTACAAGACCAGCTACGACGCCCGCGGGTACATGCCGGCCAGTGCGCCTGCGAATGTCGGATACACCGCAGCCGAACGCCACTTCTCCCAGGCCCGGCTCAATCCCGAGCTGCTGATGATCGAAACCGACCACGATCTGCGCAACTCCACCGACATGATTCTGCTGGAGCGCGTCGCCAAGGCGGTCTTCCACACCGAGGGCATCGCCCAGGTGCAGTCGATCACCCGCCCGCTCGGAACGCCACTGGACCACACGTCGATCCCGTTCCAGATCAGCGCCGGAAGTGCCTCGCAGATCAACAATCTGCCGTTCCAGCAGGCCCGCGGCGATGACCTGCTCAAGCAGGTGGACGTGATCAACAACTCGATCGACATCCTGCGCCAGCAGTACGCGCTGCAACAGCAGTCCAGCGCGGTCACCGACGAGCAGACCAAGGCGTTTCAGGACACCGTCGCCACCGCCCAGGACCTACGCAACAAGATCGCCAATTTCGACGACTTCTTCCGCCCACTGCGCAGCTACTTCTATTGGGAGCCACACTGTTACGACATCCCGGTCTGCGCTGCGCTGCGGTCGCTTTTCGACGCGTTGGACGGCATTGACGCGCTCACCGATCAACTGGGCAACGTCGCGGGCAGCATCGCCAAACTCGATGCCCTGCAACCCAAGCTGCTCGCTCTTATTCCGCCGCAGATCGCAAGCCAGCAGACCAACCGCGATCTCACCCTGACCAACTTCGCCACCACGTCGGGAATCAACGACCAGTCGCAAGCGGCACTGCAGAATTCGACCGCGCTGGGCCAGGCGTACGACGCGTCCAAGACCGACGACTCGTTCTACCTGCCGCCGGAGGCGTTCACCAATCCCGAGTTCGTGCGCGGCATGAAACTGTTCATGTCACCGGACGGTAAAGCCGCGCGGATGATCATCACCCACGACGGCGATCCCGCTACGCCGGAGGGCATTTCGCACATCGACGGGATCCGGCACGCAGCGCAGGAAGCCGTCAAAGGCACTCCGCTGGCCGGTTCGAAGATCTATCTGGCGGGCACGGCTGCCACCTATAAAGACATCCAGGACGGCGCCGAGTACGACCTCATGATCGCCGGGATCGCGGCGCTGAGCTTGATCCTGCTCGTGATGATGTTCATCACCCGCAGCATCGTGGCCGCATTCGTGATCGTCGGGACGGTGGCCTTGTCCCTGGGCGCCTCGTTCGGGCTCTCCGTATTGATCTGGCAGGACATCTTCGGCATCCACCTGTTCTGGATCGTGCTGGCACTGGCCATCATTCTGTTGTTGGCGGTCGGATCCGACTACAACCTGCTGCTCATATCCAGGTTCAAGGAGGAGATCCACGCCGGCCTGAACACCGGCATCATCCGGGCGATGGCCGGGTCGGGTGCGGTGGTGACCGCGGCAGGTCTGGTGTTCGCCGCGACGATGGCGTCCTTCATCTTCGCCGACTTGCGGATCCTCGGTCAGATCGGGACGACGATAGCCTTGGGCCTGCTGTTCGACACGCTCATTGTGCGGTCCTTCATGACGCCCGCGGTTGCGGCGCTGCTCGGTCGGTGGTTCTGGTGGCCGCTGAAGGTGCGCCCAAGGCCGGCCAGCCAGATGCTCCAGCCCTATGGAACCCGCCAGTCGGTCCGCCAGTTGCTGCTGTGGGAGGACGACGAACCGGCCGCCAATACGTCAGGCGGGTGAAATCAGCGACGTGTCTGTGATATCCGCGAGTGAAGAGTAGGAGCGCCTAGATGAATCTCGGCCCCTGGGGTGACCTCACCATTCTTGCTGCCGTGCTGGAGATCGTCCTCGCCACTTGCGTATTCGTCTACATTGGCCGCTTGGAGCGGCGGACATCGCATCCGTTGGGTGACCAGGTGGGTGCCCACAAAAGGGTGCTGGCCAAAGTCCGCAAGCGGGAACCGCTGTCGCAGGACGAATTCGACTACGCCAGCGAGCTGGTTGCCGACGCCCGAGCGCCGCTGGCCTATGCCATCCCCGCGGCATTGTTCACCATTGGCTTCTTCTACGTGGTCGGCTGCCTGTTCATGCTCCACCTCGACGGCGGTAACCCATCGTTTCGGACGTTCATCGGTGGTATCCCGATGCTCACGTCGATGAACATCGCCGGCCAGCTGCGGCGGGTCGCAGGGATGAAGAGCAAGCTTCGGGATATTCCGGTGTCGCAGACCGCAGATACCGACCGGCTCACTTCTGTTCGCTACGAGTGACTTTCCCGACCTGACGCATTCGGTCAGCGATCAGCACGGGTCGCGGCCGGACCGGCCTAACTTCCCGCGGCGCGGGCCCGGTCTCGGCGGCGTTTGTTGTACATGGCCTGGTCGGCATGTTCGAGGACACCGTCGATCGAGCGCCCGTCACCGGTGCGGTGGGCAGCGAAGCCGATGGTCATCTGTGCGGGAAGCTGCCTACCCTCGCCGACTGTCACCGGCGTGCTCTCCAGCTGATCGGTGATCCGATCGGCCAGGCGGGCGAGCTCCCAGTCGTTGACGGAATCGGTGATCACCAGAAATTCGTCACCGCCCCAGCGGGCCACCATGTCCTCATCGCCCACCGCCGCGCGTAGGCGGGCGGCGACTTCGACGAGCAGTCGATCTCCGGCGCGGTGGCCGTACTGGTCGTTGACGTTCTTGAAGCGCTCGATGTCGCAGAAAAGAATGCCGTACCCCCGTCCGCTGACGTCGAGCTGTTCGAGCCGGCTCCAGCCTGCCGACCGGTTGGCGACCCCGGTGAGGGGATCGGTGGCGGCCTGGCGAGCCAGGTCGGCCTCGCGAATCCGATCGGCCGTCACATCCACGATCTGCGATACGAAGTAGCGTGGTTGATCTCGCGGTGCGTTGACGACGACGACGGTCAGAGCGCCCCATACGATGCGGCCGTCGGCAGCGATATAGCGTTTGTCGATACGGTAGGAACGCCGCCGTCCTTCCAGGCATTCGGTGAGAAGTGCGAGATCGGCGTCGAGATCGTCGGGGTGGGTGATCTCCTGGAAGGTCAGTTCGGCCAGTTCACGTTTGGTGTACCCGAGCATGTTTCGCAGCGCGCGGTTGGTGCGCAGGAATGTTCCGTCCAAGCCGACGACAGCCATGCCGATCGGCGAATGGGCGAGGGCCAGTTCAAATCGCCTTTCTCCCAACAGGTCCACAGCCGTCGGCAACAGATCGTTCGATGCCGCGGCGGCGGCAGGCGGAAACCCATGCACGAGAGGACGTGGCCGGCTGAGGTAGTAGCCTTGTGCTGAACTGATGCCCACCGAGCTGACGGCGTCGAGTTCACCCTGTGTCTCAACGCCTTCGGCGATCACCGTCGCGCCCATCTGGCCGGCGAGTTCGGCGATGGCGTGCGCCAGCCGACGCCGGGCGTCGTCGACGTCGATGTGGCGGGTGATCGACTGGTCGATCTTGACGAATTCCGGACTCAACTCCAGAACATGGGAGAAGGACGAGAATCCGGCACCCACGTCGTCGACCGCCACCCGGACGCCGCGGGCGCGGCACGGCTCCAGTGCGTCATCGAGGGCGCCGTAGTCCAGAACAGCGTCATGTTCGGTCAGCTCCAGCACAATTCGCGACGGGTCGACATCGGCCAGGATCTGGGCCCACGGAGCGACCAGCGCCGCCGACGGGGAGATGTTCACCGCGACGAAAACGTCCTCGGGCAGCTGCGGCACCATCGAGATGACGCGCGCCACGATCGCGGTCTCCAATTCGATCCCCAGCCCCAGCAGTGCCGCTTGGGCGAGGAATCCGTCGGGACGAAACGGTTCCCGGGGGAAGCGGGCCAACGCCTCCACGCCCACGACCTTGCCGGTCGCCACCTCGTGAACCGATTGGAACACCACTTCGAAGTCGCGCTGATACACCACACGTCGTATCGAAGCGCGCTGCGCAGCGGTGGTGTCCCGACCGCTGTCAGGGGATTCGATCAGCGTGCCGATGAGTTCGGCGATCTGTTTGACGATGCGCAGGTCGATGTCGGCGAGGTACGGCTTGGGCTCGCGGCTGACCGCGCACACCATTCCGACCGCCCCGCCGTTGCGGTTGAGCACCGGCACACCGACGTAGGCGCCCAGGCTCATCTCGGTGGTGATCGGCAGAGCGTCGGTGGTCTGGTTGGTGCTGGTATCCGGGATGATCGCGGGCAGTCGTCCGTCGATCACGCGCACACAGTATGAGTCGAAGAGGGAGGTACGGTCGCCTGACGAGAGCCCAATCGCGTCCGCGTCGCCGTCGAGGACCTCGAAGATCTGCACGCCGTCGCGGAAGGACGAGAGCCAGGCCGTTTCCAGTCCGAGCCGGTGCCGCAGCAGACTCAGCAACGTACGGACCAGTTCGACGGGAAGCTCCGCCCCGTGTTCTGAGAGCGGCTCGTCGACCCCGTCGAACCCCATAGCCACCAGTAGACCGCACCACCGGTGAATCTGCACTGGAATTCCACTGTCGGTAAGACGTTTGCCATACCTTCAGATCACCGGACGTAGCGGCGGCGATCGACGGGTCACGCGCTTAGCCAGGCGCCGATGCCTGCGTCGTCGCGGTTGCTGGCGGCAAGGGGGACCGCTGCCCCGGCAGGTGAGCCAACTGTTTGGACGGGGACGGTCGCGCCTCGTCATGCCGCGAAACATGCGGCTGCTGCGGGCTTCCGGATCGCAATGCCGTTCGATCCATCCGATGTGCACGCTTACCGGACGCAGCGGCGGTGCGGTCGATAATCTGCACTTTGCGTTTGCGCGGTCTTGTGTGAACGCAACCCGGACCGCACCGACAGAACGGAACGCAGTGAGACTGCTCATCGGATACCTGGCCACCCCTGGCGGCGCCGACGCGTTGGCCCTGGGGGTGCGGTTGGCCAGGACACTCGGCGCCGAGTTGGAGATCTGCTCGGTGCTGCCGGTTCCCATTCCCCTTGACTCCGAATACCAGAGCGAACTCGCCACCCAGGCCACGCAGTGGCTGCGTGAGGCCCAGAAATCGGTGCCGGACGACGTCACCGCCCACATCCACGTGAGCTTTCACGAATCGTTCGCCGAGGGCATCAGCCGGGAAGCCGAACGGCTGGAGGTCGCCGCGATCGTTGTCGGCGGATCAGGTGGCTTTGCCGCCGGATTCACCCTGGGCTCCGTCGTCAACGAACTGTTGCATTCGGCTCCCGTGCCCGTGGCCGTTGCCCCGCGCGGCACCCGGCACTCCGACGTCGAACGCGTCCGCAGCATCACCTGCGGGGTCGGCACCCGGCCGGGCGCCGAGCATCTGCTCGACCTCGCGGTACGCGTCAGCACTGCCGCGGGAGTTCCGCTGCGGCTGGTGTCGTTGGTCGCGCTCGACCACTACGGCTCACGAAGCAGAGTCAGCGCCGACGTGACGCGCCAACAGGCGCTCGACCACGCGGCTGCGATTCTGGCGGCTGCCCAGTCGTCGCTGCCCACGGGGTTTCCGGTCACCGTGGTGGTCGCCGACGGAGCCACGGTGGAGGCAGCGGTGGAGAAGCTCGACTGGCGCGACGGCGATCTCATCATCGTCGGCTCAAGCCGGTTGGCTCAACCGAGACGACTGTTCCTCGGTTCGACGGCGGCGAAGATGATGCGGGTCCTGCACGTGCCCCTCGTCGTCGTACCCGGCCCCGACGCCGCCACTGACCACTAGGAAGGCAAAAACCTTGACGCAAAACGCATCTCCGCCGAAATCTCATCTCTCGAGATCGCTCGGGTTGTGGGCCGTCGTCGGGCTGGGCTTGGGCTACATGACCCCGATGACGGTCTTCGACACGTTCGGGATCGTCTCGGGCGAAACGAACGGGGTGGTGCCGCTCGCCTATATCGTCGCCTTGGTCGCGATGGTGTTCACCGCGATCAGTTACGGCCGGATGACCCGGGTCTACCCGTCGGCGGGTTCGGCCTACACCTACGCCTCGGAGACCATCCACCCGAACTTCGGCTTCGTGGTCGGATGGTCCTCGCTGCTGGACTATCTGCTGCTTCCGATGGTCAACGCCGTCATCGCCCGCATCTACTTCGAGTCGTTCTTTCCGTCGGCGCCCTCGTGGGTCTTCGTGCTGGTGTACGTCGCCGCCATCACCGCGCTGAATTACCTGAGTATGAAAGGAACCTCGCGCGTCAACGGAATCCTCGTGGTGTTCCAGGTCGTCCTCATCGGGGCCTTTCTGGTCTTGGCGGCGATGGCGCTGAGCAAGGGAGTCGGCGCGGGCACGATCTTCACGCTCGATCCGCTGGTCCACGAAGGCGTCCAGATGCAGGCCGTCGTCGCCGGCGCGACCGTCGTCTGCTTCTCGTTCATCGGCTTCGATGCGATCACGATGTACGCCGAGGAAGCGAAATCGCCGGACACCGTGCCACGGGCAATTGTGCTGGCATTGCTCATAGGCGGCGCCATTTTCTTCGCTGCGGCGTGGTTCAGCCAGTCGGTGTTCCCCACCCTCGACGGGTTCGAGGTCACCGATGACACGCTGCCCGAGATGGCGCTGAAGGTCGGCGGCATGTTGTTCAAGGTTTTCTTCGTGTCAGCCGCTCTGGCCGCGGTGGTGGCGTCGAGCCTCGCCTCGCACGCCAGCGTCGCGCGGATGATCTACGTGATGGGCCGCAACGGAAGGGGGCGATTCGGGCGGTTCCTGTCCTACATCCACCCGCGGTTCCTTACCCCCGCCCACGCCGTCATCATCGTCGGAGTGGTGTCATTGCTCGCGGTGAAATTCACCCTGGAGTTCGCCTCGTCGATGATCAACTTCGGTGCACTCATCGCATTCACCGTGGTGAATCTGACGATCATCGTGTTGTTCGCGTTCCGCCTGAAGCGCCGCCGCACCCCGAAAGAGATCGCCACGAACATCGTGCTTCCGGCGATCGGTATGGCGCTGACCGGGGCGCTATGGGTCAACCTTCATTTCGATGCGCTGCTGTACGGCGGCATCTGGTTGGCGATCGGCATCGCGGTGCTGGTCTACTTGACCAAAGGTTTCCGTAACCAGCTGACGATGCGGATCGAGGACGAGACCTTGACCGAGGAAGGCGCCACCGTCCCGGACTTCAAGCACTAGACACCGGGCGACGACGTGCCGCGCCGGTCTGGCAATGGGGCGGACCCGGAAATTTGCTGATTTTCCAGATTGCCCGCTGTCCCGGGGCTGCCCGGCGGCACACTTGCGGAACGAATTGTTGTTCATGAAAAGACTCGTGGGGTGAACGTTCGAGTGCTTGTGCGGGACCTCGCGGGGGAGGGGAACATTGATCCTGTGCTGATGGATGGCGTGGCGGAGGGGCCCACGACCACCGAGAGCAAGCAGACGGTCTTGGTGGTCGACGACGACGCCCGGCTCCGGGACCTGCTGTGCACTGTTCTGACACCGCTCGACTGCGAGCTCGTCCAGGCTGGTTCGGGCGAAGAGGCGCTGACCGCGCTGCTGAAGCACAAGGTGGCTGTCATCGTCCTGGACATCAACATGCCCGGGATGGGCGGATTCGAGACGGCGCAACTCATCCGGGAAGCCGACGAGTTGGCCTCGACGCCGATCATTTTCCTCACCGGCCAGGCCGACGACGGCGATCTGGATCGCGGCTACGACCTCGGCGCGGTCGACTTTCTGCTCAAGCCGGTTTCCGCAGCGGTGCTCTACGCCAAAGTGAAGGCTTTGCTGGAGCTGGACCGATCGTTCGCCAGGTTGCGCATCGAGGCAGCGAAGCTGCATGAACAACAACTGCAGATCGCACGAGCCGCCGAGAGTCGGCAGCGCGAGGAACTGGCTCTCGCGCGACGGCGGGCAAGACTGGCAACCATCTTCACCGAGGGCAGTCTTGATCTGTCTGCGCTGGAGAAGACAATCGTCACCGAGTTGAGCCGGATCTTCTCCGCCGAGTGTTTGCTCCGTGTTCCCGTTCGTGACAACGATTGGCACGAAACGTTTTCGGACCCGGAGGCGGATCGAACGCCCGAAGCTGTTCAGTCGTGGCTCGCCGCGCAAACGACCGGTGCCGTAGAGGGCGCCACACCACATGAGGCGGTGTTGGTCGAGGAGTTGATGGCCCGCGGCGAACATGTCGGCTTCGTCTGTGTCGGCCGAACTGATGGCCCAGCGTTCTCCGACGTCGAGGCGGCGTTGTTCCGGGGCGTCTCGGCGGCAGCCGCGCTCGCGATTTCCAATGCCACCCTCTACCGCGTCCAAGCCGAGTATGCAGCCGTCATGCAGGCCACCGCCGACGCGATACTCGCCGTGGACGTGTCGGGCGCGATTCGCAGCTGCAACAAAGCCGCGACCGCCTTGTTCAGCGGGCACGCCGACACGCTGATCGGCCGGTCCATCGTCGATCTCGCCACCGACGCCCACCGGGACCGGCTGCGCGAGCAGCTGGATTTCACCCTGGCCACCCACCAGGAAGTGTCGATGGAGATGGCATTGGCCGCCGGTACCCGTCGCCCGGTCGACGTCCTGATCACGTTGTCGCCGATTGGTGAATCCGTGGATCTACACGTGGCGGTCGTGGTTCACGACCTGACCGAGATCAAACAGGCCCAGATGGTGATCAGCCATCTGGCAAGCCATGACCCGCTGACGGATCTGGCCAATCGCCGGCAACTCAACGAACGGCTCGCGGAGCTGTCGCGCAGGCGCGACGGGAAACTCGTGGCACTGCTGTACATGGACGTCAACAGGTTCAAGTCGGTCAACGACACCTATGGTCATGACACCGGCGACGAATTGCTCGTGGAAGTGGCTGCCCGACTTCGGTCGGCTGCCGGGACCGACGCGCTGGTCTGCCGGATCGGCGGCGACGAATTCATCGTCGTACTCGAAGACGTGCCATCCGTCGATCATGCTGTGGCAGAGGGGAACCGGATTCTGCAGCGAGTGCAGGGCGAGCCGGTCCGCTGCAAAGCGGTGACGCTGCATCCGTCGTTGAGCATGGGTATCTCTTTCCTCGGTGGCAGTGCTCGCACCGCGGAAGAGCTGCTGTCGCAGGCCGATATCGCCATGTTCGAGTCCAAGAAAAACCGACTGGACGAATGCGTGCTCTACACCGACACGATCGGTTCACAGCACAAGGGGAAAGTGGATCTGCGATCGGAGGTGGCGGGCGCGATCGCCCGATCGGAGTTCCGGATGGCCTATCAACCCATCGTGAACTCGGCCACCGGAGCGCTTTTCGGCCTCGAGGCTCTGGTTCGGTGGCGAGTCGGCGACGAGGAGATGCCGGCCACGGACATCATCGCGCTGGCCGAGAGCGCCGGTCAGATCGCCCCGCTGGGCCGCTGGGTTCTGACCCGCAGTTTCGAGGACTACGCCGCCCTGGGACGGGACGACCTCAAACTGCACGTGAACCTCTCCCCCGACCACGTCCAGGACGGCAGCTTCCTCGATGACCTGATCGGCGCTCAGCGCGACTTCGGGATACCACCGGAGAACATCTGCCTGGAGTTGACCGAACGAACGTTCTACGCCGATCCGGCGCCGGCCTGTGTGGCGTTGCGGCATGCTCGCAGCATCGGATTCACCCTGGCGATAGATGATTTCGGTGTTGACCACGCCAGCATGAGGAATCTGCTGCACGTCCCCATCGACTGGCTGAAGATCGACCGCACCTTCGTCACCGAGGTGCATGACGACCAGCGCGTCCAACGACTCGTGCGCAGCCAGATCGCTCTGGCTGCCTGCATGCACGTGGACCTGATCGCCGAGGGCGTGGAGAACCAGAAGCAGGCCGACTGGCTCAGGGACGCGGGATGTCTTCTGCAACAGGGATTTTCGTACGCCCATCCGATCGAGGCGGTCGACCTCGACGCCCGAATCAAGAAGTGGTCCAGTGCGTCGGCGAATCTCGATTCCGGTGAGGCGAAGGTGATATGAAGCTTGCGACCCGATTGGCGATCGTGTGCGGATGCGCGCTGCTCGCCGTCATCCTGGCGAACGCGCTCTACACCATTCAATTGCGGCGAATCACCGATCTGTACGAGGAGCGCGCCCAAGCGCGCAATGGCCAGGTTGCCGCGCTCGACGTTCAACGCGATCTGAAGGGCTTGCTCGTCACACGCGACAGGTTGCTGCTCTCCAACGACCCGGCTCGCCGCTCAGAACTCAGCGGCGAGCTCGACAACCTCGGGCAAGTCGTCGACACCGAGCTTCGGGCGGCCGCGGAGACCAATGACAACAGCACCATCCGCGTGCTGTCCCAACAAGCATTGTCAACGTGGACGACGTTGCGGCCCGAGCTCCAGAGCGCCCAAAGTGGCTCAACGCCAGGGCTTTCTGGCCGCGGCATCGAAGGTCAGGTCGCTGTCCTGGAGAGTCAGCTGAGCAACGTCGAGCAGGAAGCCGTGAAGGCCGTCGACAATGCCAACACCAAGGCGGCCAAGGCAGTCAACTTCGCCAAGACCATGCTGTGGATCTTCGCCAGCGCCATCGTTCTGGTGCTGGGCGTCCTGCTGTACTTCACCAGTCGCAACATCCACCGCACCGTGACACGGGCTGCCGAACAGAACGAGCGAGCCAGGCGCGCCAAGGAGATCCAGGCGAGTCTGATGACCGAGGTGCAGACCGCTGCGGACCTGGCAGCCGCGGCGTCGATCATCGTATCGCGCACCGCTCAGGCACTCGACGCCAAGCACGGTGCCCTATACCTGCGCCAGGCAGACGACCCCGACCGGTTCGCTCTGGTCGCGTCGTATGCCTTCCACCGGCGCAAGGACCTGCCGTACTCCTTCGGGTTCGGAGATGGTCTGGTCGGCCAGTGCGCCCTGGAAGGTAATCGGATCGAAGTGATTGGCGCACCAGGCGATTACGTCGAGATCGTCTCGGGGCTGGGCAAGATGGAGCCGGTCTCGCTCATCTTGATCCCGATCAAGTCCGAGTCCGAGGTCCATGGCGTTCTCGAGCTTGCCGGTTTGCGGCAGTTCTCCGACGACGATGTCGAACTCGCGGAGAACATCGCGCTGGGCGCAGGCGTCGCCCTTAACGCAATCGAATCGGCGCAGAAGACCAGCGAGTTGTTGCGGCTGTCGCAAGCGCAGACCGAGGAATTGCAAGCCCAGGAAGAAGAGCTGCGGACGGCGAACGAGCAGCTGACTCAACGCGAGGACCAGCTGTCGGCGCAAAATGCCGAACTGGAGGAGACGACCGAGGAACTGCGCTCTCAGCAGGAGGAGCTCAAGGCGAGCTCGGAACGACTGGAGACCCAGGCACAGTCTCTGGAGGCCAAGAACGACGAGCTGCATCGGCTCAGCCAGACGCTGGAGGCCAAGGCAGAGGAACTGGCTGTGTCGTCGCGGTACAAGTCGGAGTTCCTGGCGAACATGTCGCATGAACTCCGCACACCGCTGAACAGCATTTTGATCCTCGCCGGTCTCCTGGCTGATTCCGATGATCCGCTCAACGATAAACAGCAGGAATTCGCCGAGACGATTCAACAGTCCGGCAAGGATCTGTTGAATCTCATCGACGAGGTTCTCGACCTCGCGAAGGTCGAATCCGGATCCTTGCGCCTGGAGCGCGAAGTGATCGTGGTGAGCGATCTCGTCGCCTTCCTCGAACGCACGTTCCGGCCGATAGCGGAGAACAAGGGCGTGGACTTCCGGGTCGTGGTGAGTGCCTCTGCCCCAGAACAACTCACCAGTGACTACACGCGGGTCAAGCAGATCGCCAAGAATCTCATCGCCAATGCGATCAAGTTCACCGACGAGGGATCGGTGACGGTGAGTTTGTCGGCGGCAGGTGACAAGGAAGGCTGCCCGGGTACGGGTTATCTCGCGCTGGCCGTCACCGACACCGGGATCGGCATCGACGAGAACGATCATCACCTGATCTTCGAGTCCTTTCAGCAGGCGGCCCGGGGTACCAACCGGCAGTACGGCGGCACCGGCCTCGGACTGGCGATCAGCCGGGAATTGGCCCGCAACCTCGGCGGCGAGATCACGCTCCGCAGCACGCTCGGCGAGGGCTCTACGTTCACCTGCCACCTGCCCGTCGCGAGCCCGCAAGGGACCGAGTTGGCGCCCCCTGCCACGATGGGCTCCGCCCGGACGCCGAACATACGGCCGGCCGAGCCGGCCCCACCACAAGCGGCTGGTAACGGAGCAGGGCGGGGCGTTGAGGGAACATCGTCGCCGCAACTCGACGGCGCGTTCGCGCGCATCGACGCGGTGGATATTTCCGATATCGACTGGCCGCGTGGAACACAGCCCGTCCTGTTGGTGGTCGAGGACGACGCCACATTCGCGGGTCTGTTGGTCGAACTGGCCACCGAAGCAGGCTTCGACGCGGTTGTCACCGCCAGTGGACGAACCGCTCTGGCACTGGCCAAGGAACGCCAGCCGGCCGCGATCACCCTGGATATCGGCTTGCCGGACATGGCAGGCTGGGTGGTCCTCGATGTCCTCAAGCATGATCTCGCCACGCGCCACATCCCGGTCAACGTGATCTCGGGCTCCAATGACGACGGCCGGGGTAGGCGGATGGGCGCCATTCACACGTTGAACAAGCCCGCCGAAATCGCCGACCTACGTTCAATGTTCGGCGCCGTTGCCGAATTCCTGAAGCCGGGACCGCGACATGTGCTCGTTGCCGAGGACGACGCCAGTCAGCGTCAGGTCGTCAAGCACATGATCGAGAGCGACGACATTGCTATCACCTGCGTGGGAACCGGTCAGCAGGTGCTGGCCGAACTGGCCGGGCCGACGTCCTACGATTGCCTGGTCCTTGATCTCGGACTACCCGACATGGACGGCATCGACCTCATCGAGCGGGTCAAGGACCAGCTCGAGCAGAAGCACCTGCCGGTAATCGTGCACACCGGGCGGGAATTGACGGCGGCAGAGACGCAGCGACTGGAAGTCCTTGCCTCCGCGATCGTGTTGAAGAACGCCAAGTCACCCGAGCGCTTGCTGGACGAGACAGCGCTGTTTCTGCATCGTGTGACCAACGACATGCCTGACTCGGCGCGCGAGATCCTGTCGAATCCCAAGCGAATCGACGAAAGCCTGAAGGGCAACACCGTCTTGCTCGTCGACGACGATGTCCGCAACGTCTTCTCCCTGGGCAGCGCGTTGAAGAGATACGGCATCACCGTGATTCCCGCCCGCAACGGGCAGGAGGGACTCGACAGCCTCGCCGCCCATCCGGAGGTGGGCCTGGTGCTGATGGACATCATGATGCCCGTCATGGACGGTTACGAGGCGATGCGCCGGATCCGGGCTGAATCACGTTGGCGCAATTTGCCTATCGTGGCCCTGACCGCGAAAGCGATGAAGGGTGACCGCCAGAAATGTCTGGATGCCGGCGCCTCCGACTACGTGACCAAACCGGTCGACATGGATCAACTCACCTCGGTGCTGCGAGTCTGGCTCGGAAGTCGGTTACGTGGCCAGCAGGGGGCGGCAAGCGCCAATGACTGATCCCGCGGAGATCGACCCGGCTCGGTCCAAAGAACTGATGGCGATCGAGGCGGAGGCGTTCTTCTACACGGTCTTCGAGTTCCTCGGCTACGACTTTCGGCACTACACAGATGCGTCACGCAACAGGCGGCTGATGGCGTTCGTCGATCGTCATTCGCTGGGCAGCATCTCCAGAGCGCAGGACCGGGTGCTTCGCGACCCGAGCCTGCTGGCCTCGTTTCTGTCGACGATGACGATCAACGTGACCGAGATGTTCCGGGATCCCTCGGTGTTCACCAAAATTCGCACTGATCTGCTGCCACGGCTGGCGACCTATCCCCGAATCCGGATCTGGGTGGCGGGGTGCGCGACGGGGGAAGAGGCCTACTCCATGGCCATTCTGCTGGATGAGGCCGGTCTGCTGGATCGGTCCACGATCTATGCGACCGACATCGACAGCGAATCGCTCCGGGTTGCCGCATCGGCGATCTACCCCGCCGACACGATGGTGGGCGCGACCCGGAACTACCAGGCCAGCGGAGGTGAAAGGCCGTTCTCCGACTGGTATGTCGCCAAATACGACAGATCCATTCTCAACCCGGCGCTGCGGTCCCGACTCGAGTTCTTCTCCCATAATCTGGCCACTGACAGCACGTTCGGCGAGTTCCATCTGATCCTGTGCAGAAACGTCTTCATCTACTTCGAGGAGACGTTGCAGCGCAGGGCCGAGCGCATGTTCTGGGACAGCCTGGCGCCCTTCGGGCATCTCGTCATCGGCCCGCGCGAAGGCCTCACCGTCGACGGCATGAAGTTGTTCAAGGCGCAGGACCGCCGACTGGGGATTTACGCCAAGACCCAGAACCAGCGTGCCCGGCCCTGACGTCGTTGTCATCGGCGGTAGTGCCGGCGGCATCAAGGCGTTACGCGGCATCTTCGAGACCCTCGTCGACGTCCGCAACACAGTGGTGCTCGTGGTGTTGCATCGCGCGCCTCAGTACCGGGGGCTCGACCGGGTCCTGCAGGGCTACACCGCAATCCCGGTCAACGAACCCACCGCCAGTCCCTGGGCGTGTTCGACGGGAGAGGTGACGCTGGCTCCCGCCGGCTATCACCTGCTGGTGGGCAACGAGCGGAATCCGTCGACGGAACCGGCTACCCCGGTTGAGCAGTACGAAACAGGCTCCGCTGTGCGGGCACACCTGACATTGGACCCGCCGATCCTGCACTCGCGGCCCTCACTCGACGCGTTGTTCTCCAGCGCGGCGCAATTGGTCAATTCGGTTACAGCCGTGCTGCTTTCGTGTGCCAGCGACGACGGGGCCCGCGGCTGCGAAGACGTGAAGGCCGGCGGGGGGCGAGTTGTTCTCCAGGATCCGGACACGTGCGAGGCGGCTGTAGCCGTCAACGCCGCACTGCGCCGCGTGGAGCCGGATCATGTCGCGGATCCCGCCGGCATCGGGCGATGGCTTTCCGGAATGGGCGGCTGAGGCCGCCTCAGCTGAACCGCACGTTCATCGTCGCCAGACCGAAGATCTTCTTGCCCGCCGACTTCGCGCCCACAAGGACGACCCCTGAGCGGGTTTCGGGATCCAGCGACTTGACCTTGCCGCTGAACTCGATGTCGGCACCCTCCTTGGCCGACACGACCGCGGGTTGCGACAGCCGCACTGCGAACCGGGTGACCGCTCCCGGGTCGCCCGACCAGACCGAGTGGTATCCGGCGCCGAGGCCCATGGTCAACATGCCGTGAGCGATCACGTCGGGGAGACCCGCCAGCTTGGCGATCTCTTCATCCCAGTGGATCGGATTGGCGTCGCCGGCGACGCCGGCGTAGTTCACGAGATCGCCCCGGGACACCCGAGTGTGGTGGGCGGGTAGCTCCTCGCCGACGGCCAAACTGTCGAACGACCGCGTGCCCGGCGACCGGGTCAGACCGCCGTCGGAGATCCGGATCTCGCCGTCGGGGCGCAGTTCCTTCTCGTAATCGGCGTCGTCGCCGCCGATATCGAGGATGTTCATGTCGTGCATCATCGCGTTCTGGACGGCGACCTTCACGCCCGCGTCGATGTCCTCCGCGGTCACGCCGACGACGGTGGTGTGCAGGGTGTGCACCCGTTCCCCGTGAGTGTCGGTGAACGTGTTGGTGACGGTGATGAAGTCTCGCCCCGCGGTCCGCCGCACCGAGGTCAGCTCGACGTCGATCACGAGTTCGTCGCCGGCGACGATCGGGCGGTGCTGCTCGAAGACCTCTTCGGTCTGCAGGTAGGTGTCGTAGCCGACGACGATCGACTCGAACATCCGGCGGTTGCACTGCATGCCCGGCGCCGAGGTGAAGGTCAGCGGTGCCACGACGTCTGAATAGCCCAGCTCAGCTGCCGCGGCGACGTCCCAGTGGGCCGGGTGATAGTCCTGCACCGCGCGGGCGTATTCACGGAGCTTCTCCCGGCCGACGAGGTAGGTGCCGTCCATCCGGTAGTAGTGGCCGACCCGTGCTTCGATCGGCGACGTTTCTGCTGGTGCGGTCATAGATTGCTCAACTTTTCTATCGGCTTGTTCACTGAAGCCGACCACAGCACCCTAACGCGCAGAGAACATAGCGTGACACGCCGATACGATTCGGCTGTCACGGAGAACCGAGCCTACGGCGGTTGGGGTGAGCAATGAAGGGAGCGCCCGCGGCCTGTCCCTATTGCGGGGCTGACCTCGACGCAAGCGGCACGTGCGCGCGTTGCGGCGGCGTGCTGAAGCCGACGCCGCCGACGGGCTGGCGGCCGGATCCCACCGCCCGCTACGAAGGCCGGTATTACACGGCCGGGCATGCCACCAATCGGGTGCGCAACGGCAGGTCGGAGTCGAACGACCCCGTCGGCGGGCAGATGTTGCCGTCGTACGTCGAGGTGCCGGTGGCTCGATCGAGCATCCGGTTGACCTGGCTGGCCACGGGGGTCACGACCGCCGTCATCGTGATGGTCGCCGGTGTGGTCGCAGGCTTGCTCTGGGCGCGGCACCGGCCGTCGCCGCCGCCTGAAGTGGACTACGTGCAGGCCTTGCAGACCGCGGGGCTGTTCGATCAGTTCAATTCCGAGGCCAATGCCATCGCCCATGGGCACGAGGTGTGCAATCAACTCGAACACGGCGGGCAACAGCAGGGTCTGCTCGCGGACAAGATCGCCGTCGACGTGTTCTGCCCGAAATTCAACAAGGGCTTCCGTATTCTCGAATCTGCCAAGATCTCAGGGGTTTTCGTCCTGACTGACAGCCTCGGTACCGGTTCGATCGTCGTCGACGGTGGCACCTGTCACGGTACGGACGGCTACGCCGATATCGGTCGCACCACCCCGGTGACAGTCAAGAACGGCAAGGGAGACATTCTCACCACCACATCGCTGGGTGCCGGTACCGGTGACAGCGCGAACTGCACGTTCTCGTTCACGTTCGCCATCGATGAGGGCCAGGACCGCTACGTGGTATCCATCGGCCGGCGAGGCGATTTCAGCTACAGCTTCGAACAGCTGCGCAGCCACGGACTGCAAATCCACCTCGGTCACTGATTCGGCGCGGGGCTGGCTTGCTAGTAGGCGATCCGCCAGTCTTCGCCCCTTCCGGTGATGACAACTCCCAACCGAAGGTCCTTGGCCGAACCGTCAGGGAACGTGAACATCGCAGCGACATAACCGAGTACGGCGCCCGCGGCGATACGCCTGGACTCCAGCAGGGAGTAGTCCACCGTCATCCCCGCCGGTTGCGAGTCGTAATAGTCGAAGACTCCTTGCGGTCCGACGCTGAACGGTCGCAGACCTTGGAAGATCGCGTCGGCGGTGAAAACCGCCGCGACCGCCTGGGGATCGTGGGTGTCGATACCGGCTTTCCACTCATCCAGTACAGATCGCAGGACGGCTTCAGTGTCCGGCACTCTGGCCTCCGTCCACATGGAGGATCTCACCCGTGACGAATCCAGCCTGCTCCAGGTACAGCACCGCGTCGACGGCGTCGTCGATCTCACCGAGCCTGCCCATGGGATTGAGGCCGGCCAACGCGTCGTGGGTGGACGGATCGTGCATCGGCGTATTGACGACACCGAGAGCGACCGCGTTGACCCGGATTCCGCGGCCGGCATATTCGACAGCCAAGGCTTTGGTCGCAGCGTTGAGGCCGCCCTTGGTCAGGGACGCCAGTGCGGAGGGAACGTGCGAATTGGCCTGGTCTACCAGGCTGGTGGAGATAGTGACGATGTGGCCGCCGGGACCCAGCACCCGGAGCGCCGCCCGGGTCACGTCGAAGAAACCCCGCAGATTGACCCCGGTGATGGCGTCGTAGTCGGCGTCGGTGTAGTCGGTGAAGGGCTTGGGGATAAAGATGCCCGCATTGTTCACCACCGTGTCGACGCGGCCGAAGCGTTGCACCGCGGCGTCGATGATGCGTTCTCCCACACCCGGTCGTGAGATGTCGGCAGCGACGGCGAGCACCGACGGGTCGTCGCTCTCGCCGATGCTTCGGGAGTTGGCGACGACCGTGTAGCCAAGCCGGCGGTACCCGGCCACCAACCCGGCACCGATACCCTGGGACGCGCCGGTGATGACGACCACCCTTGTTGCAGTGTCCATTCGAGGATCCCTTCTACGTTGTGTTCCCTGCGCAACGCCCCCGGAGCTGAACCGATGCCACGCCCGGGCGAGAGATCCGCTCCCTGCTGGGAGGTTGCGCCTATTAGGCTGCAGCGATGGAGTTGCGGCAGCTGCGCTACTTCGTGACCGTGGCCGAGGAGTTGAACTTCGGTCGCGCGGCTGCGCGTCTGCGCATCGCCGGTCCATCGCTGTCCCAGCAGATCAAGGCCCTTGAACGCGACCTCAAGATCAGCCTGTTCGACCGCGACCGCCGTTCGGTGGCTCTGACGCCTGCCGGTGCTGCACTGCTGCCCGATGCCAGGGCGCTGATCGCGCAGGCAGACGAATTACGCAGGCGCGCTGCGAAGTTCGGGGAGTCAGAGCCGGTGCGCGTCGGCTATGTCAACTGGTGCCCAACGGACTGGTCCGCGCGGGCGGCGGGGATCGCACAGCTGCGGGTGGACACCTGGGTCATGCCGTCGCACACGCAGGCCGCACGGGTCGCCGACGGGAGCCTCGACCTGGCGATCTGTTGGGTGCAGAACGACGATCTGGAAGCGCTGTCACTGCAGGCCCGGTTGGTGGGAGTGGACCGGCTCTACGCATTGGCCCCGGGGTCGGACGATTCGGTCGTCGAGGCCGCTGACACCGTTGTATTGATCGACGCGGACACCGCCAGCTGGTCGTCGTGGAACCGCTACGCCGAGCAGTTTTCGGCTGCGACCGGTGCCCGCGTCATGCGCACGGACGACGGCGGCGTCACCGGACCGACGTTCCTCGACCATGTCCGCGGGCTCGGCCGCCCGGTGCTCAACAACCCGAAGGGTCAGGATCACCCGGTGCCCAAGGACCTGGTGCGACGCGCGGTCATCAACCCGGTCCCGATGTGGACGTGGTCACTGGTGTGGCGGCGCGACGACGACAACCCCGCCGTGGCCGCGTTGGTCGATGAATTCACCCGTGGCATCGGTGATTTCGGACTGAATGAGGCGTCGGTCTGGCTTCCAGCCGATGATCCGCATCGACCCTGCGACCAGGGCGGCGGCTAACACCACCACCGCACCCACGACCAGGGCAGGCCGAAAGCCGTCCTGTAAGAGGGGGGCGACCACGACCGGCCCCAGTATCTGGCCCACCGAGTACCCCGCGGTGAGCAGCGCGACAGCCCTTGGATAACGCAGCAGTCGCGCTGCCGAGAGCGTCAGCGTGCTGATTCCGATGAAGGTGCCGCCGAAGAGCGCCGCCCCGATCAGCGCTGCCGCGACGCCGCCGAAGACGCCCGCCACCGCGATTCCCCCGGCCTGTGCGCACAACGCTGTCGCCAGCAGTGCCGGATGGGACCATCGCGAGCTCAACGCTGCCCACAGCGCCGCGGAGGGGATGGTCGCCAGGCCCACCACGAGCCACGTGGCACCCCCGAGCCAGTGCGGCGCGTCCTGGGCGACCGCGGCGACCAGGAACGTCCCGGCGATGATGTAGCCGACGCCCTCGAGTGAGTAGCTCATCGCCAGCAGACTGAACAGTCTGTGCGGCAGGTGTTTTCGCTCCGCGGCTGGTGACGGCGGGACCGCGGGTGTGCGGTGCATCGTCCAGGCCGCGGTAGTCAGGACAGCGGCGGCAGCCGCGGAGGTCCACCAGGCGAGCCGCCACTGCTCACTGGCCAGCACCAATACGGCCGACAACGCGATCCCCGCGCCGATGCCGCCGAATCCCCACCCGGCCAGATGGGCGGGGTGCCCGTGCAGGTGCTCCAGCAGAATGTTGACGGCGATCACGAACACCAACGCACTGGTCACGCCCGCCAGGCCTCGCAGTAGCGTCCATTCGAGCACGGTGTTGGTCAACGGCATGCCGGCCAGACTCGCGACTAGCACGACCAGCGATGCGCGGCAGACCGCAATGGACCGGGCCAGTGGCGGCCAGCTGAAACCCGCCACCGCGCCGACGAGGTAGCCGATGTAGTTCGCGGTGGCCAGGGTGGCCGCCGCATGCGGTGCGATGCCGGTCTGTGCCGTCATCAGCGGAAGGATCGGGGTGTACACGAATCGGCCGATGCCCATTGCGGCCGCGAGCGCCGCGGCGCTACGTGCGACGTGCCTGTGATGCTGCATCGCACCATCGTGGAACTGATCCGATGCAGACTGCCACGTCCGCGCTGCTCGCAGCTGGGAGGCGGAGACTTCCACCGGGATTGCCCCGGCTGGGTCTAGCGGAATTAACTCAGCTCCCCCTAGTGTTGTCGCCAAAGAAGACGTCGGCAAAGGGAGAACTTCGATGACAGAGCAGACCACCGCGCTGGTAACGGGCGCGAACCGCGGATTGGGACGAAAGTTCGCCGCCGAACTGATCTCGCGGGGAGTCAAGGTGTACGCCGCGGCCCGCAGGCCCGAAACGATCGACCTGCCCGGCGTGGTGCCGATCCAGCTGGACATCACCGATCCGGAGTCGGTCCGTCGGGCGGCGGCGGTCGCCGAGGACGTCACGGTCCTGATCAACAACGCCGGCGTCTCAACAGAGGCCGATTTGCTCAGCGGACCGATCGAGGACATCCGGCTGGAGATGGAAACGCATTACTTCGGCACGCTCAACGTCACCCGCGAGTTCGTCCCGGTCATCGAGAAGAACGGTGGCGGCTCCATCCTGAATGTTCTGTCGGTGCTGTCCTGGTATCACGCACCGTCGTTCGGGGCCTACTCGGCAGCCAAAGCGGCCGGCTGGGCCATGACGGATGCACTGCGAACTGAACTGGCGCCCAGGGGCGTTCACGTCGCAGCCCTGCACGTCGGGTTCATGGACACCGATATGGCCTCCTTTGTCCCCGCCGACCAGAAGGCCGATCCCGCAGTGGTGGCGAAGCTGGCGGTGGACGGACTATTCAGCGGCCGGCCCGAGATCCTCGCCGATGACCTGACCAAGCAGGTCAAGGCCGGACTGGCCACCGCGAACGGCTAGCCCGACCCCGCGATTTCGGCGCGCTTTCCTGGGCCTGGCGCCGGTTTCCGCGCCGAAGTCGCCTGGCGGTCAGTCGTCGCCGGCGGCAACCAACGGGCGCAGCGTTACCGCAGGGTTGTCCTCACAGAAGCCCTGCAGCCGCCACTTCGTGGTGAACAGGGCGAGCATGACGCCGTCGGTGCGGGTCAGAACTTCGGTGGACACCTGCTTGTCCACGAACGGCGCGTCCACGGGATCGACGGCGCGCGCCACGGTGTAGGGCAGCGGGTCCAGTGCGATAGGTGCGTTGAACTCCGTGGCCATCCGGTGACTTGTCACCTCGAACTGCAGCGGGCCCACGGCGGCGAGCACCGGCGCCTGCTCGCCTCGGCGGTCCGACCGCAGAACTTGCACCACGCCTTCCTGCTCGAGTTGTTCGATCCCCTTGCGGAACTGCTTGTGCTTACTCGGATCAGTGCCCCGGGCGACTGAGAAATGCACCGGGGCGAAGCTCGGGATCGGCGGAAACTGAACGGGCACATCGCGAAAGAGGGTGTCACCCGGCCGCAGTGCGGCCGCGTTCGCCAGCCCGATGACATCGCCCGGCCACGCATTGTCCAGCGTGGAGCGTTGTTGACCGAACACCGACTGCGCGTACTTGGTGACGAACGGCTTGCCGGTTGCGGCATGGGTCAGGACGTCCCCGCGCTCGAACGTTCCCGAACACACCCGCGCGTAGGCAATCCGGTCGCGGTGCGCGGAGTCCATGCCGGCCTGGACCTTGAAGACGAACGCGCTGAACGGGGCGTCAACCGGCCGCACATTGCCGTCGACGTCGACCTGGCCGCTCGGCGGAGGGGCGAGCCTGATCAGGTTGTCCAGAAGCTGATTCACACCGAAATTCAGTGCGGCGGAGGTGAACAGGACCGGCGTCGTGACGCCCTGCAGGAAGGCTTCCTGGTCATGGTCGCCGTCGTCGGCGGAGAGCAGTTCGCATTCCTCGACCGCGTTGTCCCAGTCGATGCCCGCTGCGTCGTGGGCACGCTCGGGTGCGATGTGCTCCTCGGGTGCGGCGGTGGCACCGCCCGCGGTGCGGGTGAACCGAATGAAGTTGCCGGTGCGGCGATCCAGGACACCCTTGAAGTCACCGGCAATGCCGACCGGCCAGGTCAGCGGGGTCGGCTTGAGGCCGATACGTGCCTGGATCTCGTCGAGCAGTTCCAGCGCGTGGCGCCCGGGCCGGTCCCACTTGTTGATGACGGTGAGGATGGGCAATCCGCGGTGCTTGCAGACCTGAAACAGCTTGAGGGTCTGCGGTTCAAGACCCTTTGCGGCGTCGATCAGCATGACGGCGCAGTCGACGGCGCTGAGCACCCGGTAGGTGTCCTCGGAGAAGTCGGCGTGCCCGGGGGTGTCGAGCAGGTTGATGACGCAGTCCTGCCCCTCGGGGGAGTGATACGGGAATTGCAGTGCCGTGGAGGTGATGGAGATACCCCGGGCCTGTTCCATCTCCATCCAGTCCGACACCGTGGCCCGTCGTCCGGCTTTGCCGTGGATGGCACCGGCCTGCGTGATGACCCGCGCGTGCAGCACCAGGGCCTCGGTCAGTGTCGACTTGCCGGCGTCAGGGTGGCTGATGACGGCGAAAGTGCGCCTGCGACCGGCTTCGGTCGCGAGTCGGTTCGCCGCAGCCGTCGTCGGCGCCGCCGGGATGTCGAGGTCGTGATCACTCATCGCGCCGTCGATGGTATTTGCCGACGACGCAAAACCTCTAATCCTGGGCTGGAGTGACGTAAGCGGTGATGGTCTGGTAGTCGTTGGCCCGCCACGCCTTCATGAACGTGTTCAGCGGGAGGCCCATGCCCTGCCCACCGTTCTTCCAGGCACCGTCATTGACGAAGATGACGTCCTTGTCGGTGTCGATGCCCAAGACCGTGATGGCGTGGTCGCCCGAATACGCCATGTCAGGGGTGCCTTGGCCCCAGGCGATCTGGGCCTTGATCGTGACGATGACCGAGTTGCCGTCGATCAATGCTTTCTTGAGGTTGGCGTAGGCGAGGTCGCCCTGGTTCTTGGAGTACTGGGTCGACATCGCCGTGATGCCGTGCGCGTCCAGCAGCGCCAACGCGTCGGCGTTCTGCACGTAGGAGTCCGCCACCGGGTCGTAGATCTTGGCCCCGGCTGTCACAGTGCTCGGCGTCGTCGCGGCTTCGTTGATGATTTCGGCCGCGGTCGGCATCTTGTCGGGACCCAGAAGCTGGCCCATGACCATGGCCGACGACACCAAGAGACAGATGTTCTTCCCGTCTTGATAGATGAAGTAGCCGACCTTGTCGAGTGGGTTCCCGATGATTCCCGATGTGCCGTCCGGCGGAATGTCCGGATTCACTGGACGTCGACTCGGGCCGAAGATGGCCTCGAGGTCATAGCGCAGGGTCGTCAGGTTGTCGCGGACGCCTTCGATCTGATGCTTGACGAGTAGCTCGAAATCGCGGCGCATGGTGTCGAGAGTCCGCCGGGCCGCGTCCAGGCCGGCCACAACGGCCTGTTCGATCTCGGTCGGTGTGGGAAGGCGTTGGGCCCGATACTGCTTCGCAGAAGCGGTCGGCGCGGTCGGAGCGTCGGTGGATACCAGGCTCACTGAACGCAGCGAGGAGGGGCTCGTCGCTGCCGTTGTGCGCTTGGCCGGAAGTTGCACGGCCGATGCCGAGGGAGGCTTGGGTCTGGCGGATGCGCGGGTGGCGGCCGCTGCGACCGGCTTGTGCGTGCGCGCACTCGATGCAGACGACTTACTCGTCGACGCATGACTCGAATCATCGGGTGCGGCGCTCGCCACCGCGGCACCCGCACCCGAAGCGATCAGTAAACCGGCACCGAGGGCGAACCCGAACGTCGCGATTCGCCCAGCCCGCTTGATGGAAGTCATGCTGCGAGGCTCTCTTCTGAGGCTATGGCTTGTGCTGTGGCAGGCGCCAATTCGGCGAAGATGGCTGTGTAACGGCCGGCTTGCCAAGCGTCCAAGAAGTCATCGATCGACATGGTCAGGTTCTGACCGCCGCCTCCTGGGTAGGCGCCGTCGTTGAGGTACACCAGATTCTTGCTGATGTTGATCCCGAGCAGCACCGCCTGGTGCTCGGTGTTCCACACCGCGGTGTTGCCATCTATCGCGGAGCGGACGTCGCCGCTGATCGACACGATCACCGACTTACCGTCTGACAGTCCGGCCAGCAGACCGTTCCACGCGCGTTGTTGCTGGGATTTGCTGTAGTAGACGGTACTCACCTTGAGGCCATGGGTCTCCATCAGTTGCACCGAATCAAGTGCCCACACCCAGTCGTTGGTGGCGGTGCCCAGATACATCTTCCGGCCGGGTTGGGCAACGCTGTCTGTGCTCGTCGCTTCGGCGATGATGTCCTGCGCGGTCACGGTTTGCCCGGTGAGTTTGCTGATCACCATCGCCGCGGCCATCAGTCCCGAGGTTTGCGCGCCGCCGGCCGCCCAATATTGGCTATTGGCCACATTGCCGTAGATGATCTGCCGGTTCGGGTGGAACAGCCGATCGAGGTCGATACGCAGGGTGACCAGGTTGTCCCGGAAACCGACGATCTGATTCTGGACGAGCGTCTGGATCTTCTCGCGAAGCTCGTCGAGGCTGCGTCGGGCCGCATCCAAGCCGACGGTGATCGACTGCTGCAGTTGCGTCGGAGTCGGCAGTGCCGCAGCGCGTTTCGCCGAGCCTTGCTTGGCGGGGACGGCGGCGACGATGTCGGACTCCCGGGTGACCGCCGTGCTTTCCGGAATAAGGGACCGCTTCGCCTTCAGCTGCACCACGGGCGCCGAATAGCCGCTTCGGGCACTGGCACTGTGCGCAGGCTTTGGCTTGGCCGCGGCATTGCTGGACGGGCGTGCTGAGCGCGCCGACGATGCCGACGCACTCGAGGCGGCGGAACTGCTGGATGACGCGTGGCCGGAATCGCCGGGTGCTGCGACGGCGACCGCTGCTCCGGCGCCCGAGGCGATCAGCAAACCGGCGCCGACCGCGAACCCGAACGTCGTGACTCGCCCAGCACGCCTCATGGATGTCACGTCGGCCCCCGCCCACATCATCGCGCAAGATATTTAGCGATGCTGACAATAGCGGCACCCGGTCGATCTCGTCCAGAGTTCGCGTGAGTAGCCAGATCCTGAGTCCGCGTGCACCCGGTAAACCGTTCGAGGGGCTTCTGCGTTACTGCCCAATCGTTTTGGCGACCAGGCGGAGGGTGGCCGAGGATGTCGGCCTGGGCGGCTGGATGATCAGGCTGACGTTCAGTCCAGCCGGCCGACCTCGACGATCCGCAACACGGGTGACCCGGCCTCGTCCGAGGCGTCCACGTCCACCTCGACCGCGATGCCCCAATCGTGGTCGCCGGCGGGGTCGTCGAGGATCTGCCGCACCCGCCACACGTCAGGTCCTCGGTCGATGATCAGCAACGCGGGTCCACGGGCGTCGGCTCCGGTGCCCACTTCGCTGTGCTCATCGAAATAGTCGCCGCCGATCTCGTGCCAGCGCTGCGCGGACCATCCCGAACCGGCATCCAGTTCGCCCAGCTCGTGCCAGCGCTGGCGGGCGAATAGATCCACCCGCCGGAAGAGGGCGTTGCGGACCATGGCGGTGAAGGCCCGCACATTGCCGGTCACCGGCCGGGGCCGCATCGGCACCGCCACGGGGACGTCGTGCGGTTGGTCGGGACTGGTCAGCTCCTCCCACTCGTCCAGCAGGCTTGAGTCCACCTGGCGTACAAGTTCGCCGAGCCACTCGACGATGTCGGTGAACTCGTCGGTCCGCGCTGCGGTCGGCACCGACGACCGCAGCGCCTTGAACGCGTCGGACAGATAGCGCAGAACCGCCCCTTCGGACCGGGTCAGTCCGTAGACGCTGACGAATTCACGGAAGGTGAATCCTCGCTCCCACATCTCGCGGACAACGGATTTCGGCGACAGGCGGGCGTCGGCCGCCCACGGGTTGGTGTGCAGATACACCTCAAAGGTGTGTGCGAGGAGCTCCTCGAGCGGTTTGGGATAGCTGACATCGTCGAGCAGTTCGATGCGCTCGTCGTACTCGATGCCGTCGGCCTTCATCGCGGCGACGGCTTCGCCCCTGGCTTTGTTCAACTGTGCGGCCAGGATCTGGCGCGGATCTTCCAGCGTTGCCTCCACCACCGAAACAACATCCAGCGCAAAGGTTTCCGAGTCGGGATCGAGGACGCCGACCGCGGCCAGCGCGAACGTCGACAGTGGCTGGTTGAGGGCGAAGTCGCGCGGCAGATCGACCGTCAGCCGGTAGCGGCGCCCGTCGGGTTGTGGTTCGGCGAGCCGCTCGAGGACCCCGGCCTGCAGGAGCGAGCGGGCGATGCCGACGGCCTCCCGAATGTGCTGCAGCTGGCGCTTGCGGGGCTCGTGGTTGTCGGTGAGTAGTCGCCGCATCGCGACGAACGGGTCACCGGGGCGGTCCACCACGTCGAGGATCATCGCCGTGGACACCCGCATGTTGCTGGTCAGGGGTTCCGGGGTGGCATCTACCAGCCGCGTCATGGTGGCTTCGCTCCACGGCACCATCCCTTCGGGTACCTTGCGGCGCACCAGTTTTCGGCGCTTCTTCGGATCATCAGCGGTTTTGGCGAACTGCTTGAGGTTCTCGACTTCGTGGTCGGGCGCCTGCACGACGACGGTGCCGGCCGTGTCGTAGCCGGCCCGGCCGGCGCGACCGGCGATTTGGTGGAACTCGCGGGCATTGAGCAGCCGGGTGCGTGTCCCGTCATACTTCGACAGCGCCGAGAAGACGACCGTGCGAATCGGCACGTTGATGCCGACGCCCAAAGTGTCGGTGCCACAGATGACTTTGAGCAGCCCGGCCTGCGCCAGCTGTTCGACCAACCGCCGGTACTTGGGCAGCATTCCCGCGTGATGGACCCCGATACCGTGGCGGACCAGGCGTGACAGCGTCGAGCCGAACGCAGTCGAGAACCGAAAGCTACCGATGTGCTCGGCGATCGACGCCTTCTCCTCCTTGGTGCTGACGTTGACACTCATCAGCGCCTGCGCGCGTTCCAGGGCGGACGCCTGGGTGAAGTGGACGATGTAGATCGGCGCCTGCTTCGTCTGCAGCAGTTCGGTGATCGTCTCGTGCATGGGTGTGGTCGCGTACGAGTAGAACAGCGGCACGGGACGCTCGGCGCCGGCCACAAGAGCGGTCGGCCTCCCGGTGCGGCGGGTGAGGTCCTCGCGCAGGAAGCCGACGTCGCCGAGCGTTGCCGACATCAACAGGAACTGGGCATGCGGCAACTCCAGGAGCGGCACCTGCCAGGCCCAGCCGCGGTCGGGGTCGCCGTAGAAATGGAACTCGTCCATCACGACCACACCGATATCGGCATCCGCTCCTTCGCGAAGCGCGATGTTGGCCAGGATCTCGGCGGTGCAGGCGATGATCGGCGCACTCGCGTTGACCGCAGCGTCGCCGGTGAGCATGCCCACGTTCGCGGCGCCGAATGTCGCGCACAGCGCGAAGAACTTTTCGCTGACCAGAGCTTTGATCGGCGCCGCGTAGTAGCTTCGCCGCTCCGCCGCCAGGGCTGCGTACAACGCCCCGGTCGCGACCAGGGACTTCCCGGAGCCCGTCGGTGTGGCCAGGACGACGTTGGCGCCGCTGACCAGTTCGATCAGCGCCTCCTCCTGCGCCGGGTACAGCGGGGTGCCGTTGACCTCGGCCCAGCCGGCGAAGGTGGTGAACAGCCGGTCCGGGTCGGCGCCCAGCGCGCGAACAGCGGACAGATCGGCGGGGTCGTCGAGGAGGGGGGTGAGAGCAGTCATCGGGATACTGGCACAGCCTAGTCAGGTTGGGCCGACCGGCTCGGTGCGGGCTGCGCGTGGTGCGGTGGTCAGGGGCGATCGACAACTGAGATCGGATGGGCGAGAACCGATTCGTGCATGTAGCCCAGCTCGTTCCAGGGAGTGGAATCCGGCTGGACGCGGCCCCGGTCGTCGGAGGCGCGCACTCGTAGGACGTGGTCGCCCGGCGCGGCGTCCCAGACGAACTGCCAGCGGGCCCAGACACCAGGCTCACCAGCCGAGGTGATGGTGGCGCTCTGCCAACTGTGGTCGTCGATCCGGTAGTCGACGGCGGTCACCCGGGCCTCACCGGCGAACGCCCGGCCTCGGATGATCTGCGGGCCCGGGCTCAGGCGTGCAGGCCAGGGCAGTTCGACCAGACTGGACAGCGCGGGTTCGGTGATGGCGGGCCCTCGAGCCTGGTCGCCTTCGGCGGGATAGCCCGGACCTATCATCACGTAATCGATGGTGTTCCAGGGAACTTCGACGTGGTGCGTGGCGACGTCGATCCGGCCAAGCCATTTGATGCTGGCGGCACCGAGCCATCCCGATACGACCAGCCGTGCCGGGAAGCCGTGATCAGGCGGCAACTCTTCGCCGTTCATGGCCCACGCCACGATGGTGTCGTCGGCGAGGGCTTTGGCCAACGGCAGTGGGCGCCTGGCCCGGATCGAGTCGAGCGATTCGGGCACTACTTCGCAGGCATTGGCGGTGATTCCGGCCGGCTCCAGCAGGTCGCGTAACCGCACGCCGGTCCACTCCGCGGTGCCGATCGCGGTGCGTCCCCACTGAGTGCCTTCGAAAGGCTGGCCCACCTCGCGCCCGAACTGCACCCGCCGGTTGCCGGCGCATTCGATGGTGCGCACGATGGACGTCAGCGGAAAACCGGTGCACAGATCGTCGTAACTGAGCGAAATCGGTTGCCGTACAGCGTCACCAGTGATCTGCAGCTTCCAGCCGGTGGCATCGATAACCGGTGTGTCGGCGTGGCTGCGCACGAAAAAACGATCGGTGCCGACGATGTCGCCGAGCATCCGGTCGGGGCGGGTGCCGTAGTCCAGCCCCGAGCCGGTGTCTTCCATCAGATCTTCCGGCGTTGGCTTGATGAGCCCGTGTCGATGAACGTGTGGCATCGACGCATTATCCCGCCTGCGTGTCCGGGCTCACCATGAACCGCCGGGTCAGGCGGTCACCTTCTCGTAGGCGACGGGGGGAGGTGCGTCATCGGTACCCGGCATGGCGGTGCCGTTGAGCGGACAGCGGGTGGTCTCGGGCACCTTGATCAGGGCGAGCGCGCCGATCACGCAGGCGCCCATCATGTAATACGCAGGAACCAGGGCATCGCCGGTGCGGGTGGTGAGCCAGTCGTTGACCGCCGGCGCGGTGCCGCCGAACAGGGATGTCGAGACGTTGTAGGCAATCGCGAAACCGGCGTAGCGCACCTGGGTCGGAAACATGGCGGGAAAGGTCGCCGAAATCGTGGCCAGCTGAGGCACATACAGCAATCCCAGTACTGCGAACCCGATGACCGCTCCCGCCAGGCCGGTGCTCATCAGAAGAAACATCGGCAGGCCTGCCACGAACAGCCCGATCAACGAAAACCACCACAGCGGCTTGCGGCCCACCCGATCCGAGAGCAGACCCGCGAACGGGACGAAGACCATCATCGACAACATCCCGATGATCGGCACCAACAGCGACTGGTCGGCCGAGAGACCGATCTCGTTCTCCAGATAGGTCGGCATGTAGGTCAGCAGCGTGTAGTTGACGACGTTGAGTGCGACGACCATCCCGCCCAGCTGCAGGATCGGCCGCCAGTACCTGGTGATGAGGTCGCGAAATTGTGTCGTCGTCTGGTCCTCGGTATCGCCGTGGGCTTCGAATTCGCGGAACACCGGGGTGTCTTGCAGCCGAGACCGCAGGTAGACCCCGATCAAGCCCAGTGGCGCTGCGACGAGAAACGGAAGCCGCCATCCCCACGCCTGCATCTGGTCGTCGCCAAGCACCAGCGAGCAGCCCAGCATCAGTAGAGCGCCGAAGGAGAACCCCGCCAGGGTGCCGAACTCGAGAAAGCTGCCCAACACGCCGCGACGACGGCTCGGAGCGTATTCGGCCATGAAGGTGGCCGCACCGCCGTACTCACCGCCCGTGGAGAACCCTTGGATCATCCGCAGCAGAACCAGCAGAACCGGGGCCCAGATCCCGATCGTCGCGTACGTCGGGACCAGGCCGACCAAGAACGTGGCGCTGGCCATGAGCAGAATTGTGATGGCCAGTACGGCTTTTCGACCCAGACGGTCGCCGAGCGGCCCCCATACGAACCCGCCGAGCGGCCTGACCAGGAATGACACCGCGAATGTCATGAGAGCCAGCAGCGTTGCCTGTTCGGTGTCCCCGGGAAAAATCGCCGCCGAGATGTAGGTGACGCCATAGGCGTAGATGCCGTAGTCGAACCATTCCGTTGCGTTGCCGATGGCCGAGGCGGCGATGGCCTTCTTCAACACGCCCGGCGAGGGTTCCTTGTCGACGACCGGCGGTCGGTCTTCTCCGGCGTCCACAGGGAGCCTCCTTCGGGTAGCTGATCGGTGCGGTAGATCCGCCCACAGCGCGTTCCCAGTTCTCTGGCAGACGAAACCCAGAGTGAGAAAGAAACTCCCGAACAGCTGTTGACGAGCGGCTACTGTTGCGTGGCGGCAACTATTGCCTGGCGGGTACGGGCGGGCAATAGTTGTCGCGCGGTGCGGCCGCTCCTCAGCAGACTGCGCTACGGCGCGCCCGGTCGGTCACCGGACTGAGGCTGCTCAGGCTGGCCGTCGTCGGCCGGGGTGGGCTCCAGCGCCACGCTCCACGATCGTTGGTGGGGTGCGCGTCGGGCGGGACGCTCGGCAACCGGTCGCAGTCGAACGACGCGTCCGACCGCGCGACGTAGGCCCGGCGGTCCCTCGACTCGGAAGAGGTCGCCTATCCTGCCTGCGCGATAGCGCAAGGGGGATCCGAGCAACTCGCCCATGACCACGCCCGCCCCGATGGCCAGCGCGGTGGCGGCCGCTGCCAGAGCCTGGGTCGCCCCGCCGACGTAGTCACCGTCGACGGCGAGGAAGAACACCGCTCGAAAGACGGCCAGGCCGGGCAACATTGGCGTGATACCTGCCGTCGCCGTCACCAGGGAGGGCGCTTGCTGCCGAATCGAGAGAAACGTGGCCAGCAGGCCCACTCCGGCCGCTGCGATACCGGTGGCGACCACTTGTCCGAAGTCTGCGTTGCCAAGACCGATCAACGCCAGTTCAGCGAGACCGGCCACCGCCCCGGCGGTGACCATCGCGCGCGGGCGGGCATAACTGGCAAGAGCCAGGCACGCGCCGGCCAACGCGGCGCCGGAGACCGCGAGCACGATCGGAATCGGCCGGTTCGGGATGACAAACGATTCGGTGGCATCGACACGAAGCTCGATCTGAATGCCCGCAAGCGCGGCCATTTGCAGGCCGGCGAGGATGCCTACGACGATGCCGGCGGTAAGGAACAGTACGTCACCGAGCCGGGCGACGGCGGTCAGCATGTAACCGGTCAAGGCGTCCTGTACCGAGCCCACCAGGGTCATCCCGGACAGCAACACCACGATCCCGGTAGCGACCAGTGCGGTAGGACCTTGTCCCGCGAATAGGTATGCCAGCACCGCGATCATCGTGGCGATCATGGCGCCGGCGGCCTGCTGGAAGAAAAACGGGGTGCCGGCGCGGTTCAGCACCCGTGCGACCCGGTCGATGAGCGCTGCCGACATCGCGGCCAGAAGGCAGGTCAGCCACGTGCCTCCCATCAGCATCGCGATGCCGATGGCAAAACCGGCCCATCCCGCGGTCGCCAACCAGCGCGGATAGGGATGGGGCTGTGCCGTCAGTTCGTCCATCGCCTCGTGGGCGTCGTCTACAGAGACGCCGCCTGAGGTGATGCGACGGACCAGACCGTCCAGTTCGGCCAGCCGGGTGTAGTCGGTTGAGCGGGCCTGCACCGACCGCACAATGGTCACCGGCGGACTGTCGGCGGTGGGTAGCGCGGACACAAAGATTGTGGTGACGAATACGTCGACCACGCAGTCATTGAGTTGGTAGGCCTGCGCCACGTCTTGGGCGGTGGCCACAACATCGGCCGTTCCCGATCCCGACGACAACATCACTTCGGCCAGCCGGATGGTGAGGTCGAGGACCCGTCGGGTGTGGCGGTCTCCCAGGCCGGCTGAGTCGCGAGTGCGCTGGCCCGCTCCGGGGGCGGGGTCGCGCCGACCCCGCAGGGTGATATTCAGCCCTCGGCGACGTGCCGCCGAGGCCGACCGATCGGACGCCATCTGTCCGACGATACCGAGGCACTGCTCGACTATGTGAGTGGCTGCCACTCGGCGCTGCGAAACCGTATATCCGGCAACGGATTCGGTCCGTGGCTAGCCTTTGCCGGGATCGACGGCCCGGCTCGGGGAAGGGTCTTGAGGCAGATGCTCAGTGGGTGACCGGTGTGCGCCGCGGCGCCTTGGCAACGGGCGTCGGCGTGGCGGCGGCCGGGCGGGCGGGCCGGGCCTGGCGCCGGTTCTGGCGCTGAATCCGCTTATCCAGAACGCGCAGCTCGCGAGTGGTGAGCGAACGGTTCTTTCGGACCAGCAGATCGAGTTGCTGCCAGCTCAGGCCATCGAGGTCGCCGTCCGCATCGTGGGTGGCGACGACAACACAGCCGGGGAGCAGCGGCACCGACTTGGCGGTGAAATTGGTTGTCGCCAGGAGCACTTCAGTGGCTTGCTCATTGATCCGGCTCTGGCAGCCTGGCGAGGAGGGGCTGAACCAGAAGTCGAATTGGCGGTCGGGACTGGTCAGGCAGTGAAGCTGACGGCCTTGGAACAGGCGGTCGATATCGGCCTTGGAGTAGGCGCGTGTCTCATAGACGGGGCCGTTGGTGCTGAAGTACAGGATTGTGTTCATCACGATGATCCATTCGCTTCTTTCTTAGCTGTTCAGGGCGGCGCCTATACCACGACGCTGTTACTAAAGTTACCCGTGTTGCAAATGAGACAAACGTGGATCTCAATGTGGAAACAATGTGTTTTAGCTGACAGTGCCGTCAGTCGTCCCACAGCAGCAGTTGGCGCACCGCGGGCCGGGATCCGTAGGGGCGCAACATCGTGCTGGCCGGCCGTGGTCGCACGCGCAGCGGCCACCAGAACCACCTGCCCAGCAGCGCGGCGATCGAAGGCGTCATGAACGACCGCACGATCAAGGTGTCGAACAGCAGCCCCAGCCCGATGGTCGTGCCGATCTGGCCGAGTACGAGCAGATCGCTGAAGACGAACGAGCCCATGGTGAAGGCGAACACCAGGCCCGCCGCGGTGACGACGCCACCAGTGCTGGCCATGGCGCGGATGATGCCGGTGTTCAGGCCGGCCCCGATCTCCTCTTGAAACCGCGATATCAGCAGCAGGTTGTAGTCCGAACCCACCGCAAGTAGCAGGATCACCGCCAACGCGAGCACCACCCAGTACAGCGGCTTGCCCAGCAGGTCTTGCCATACCAGCACTGAAAGACCGAACGAGGCGCCCAGCGAGAGCGCCACCGTTCCGACGATCACCAACGCGGCCACGATGCTCCTGGTGACGAACATCATGATCAGCAGGATGAGGCTCAGCGCCGCGATGCCCGCGATCATCAAGTCGTACTTCGCCATATCGGCGATGTCTTTGTAGGTTGCCGCCGTACCACCGATGTAGATGCTCGACCCGGCCAGCGGCGTCCCCTTGACGGCCTCCTGCACGGAGTGCCTGATCGCGTCGATATGCGCAAGCCCTTCGGGCGTCGCGGGATCCACGTCGTGAGTGACGATCATCCTCGCGGCCTTGCCGTCCGGAGACAGGAACTGTTTGAGGCCGCGCTGGAACTCGCTGTTGCTGAACACTTCTGGGGGCAGATAGAAGGAGTCGTCAGTCTTCGACGCGTCGAACGCCGCGCCGAGGGCCGTTGCGTTCTGCAGTGCGGCCGCCGTTTGGTCGTAGATACCGGACTGGGTGGCGTAGTTCGTCATCGACAGATCGCGATTGGCCTGCTGACTGTCGATCTGTTGCGGGATCAGGGCCAGCAGCTTCGGTTGGAGCGCATCCAGTTTGTCCAAACTGGCTGTGACATTGGCCAACTGGTCGGTCAGAGCATCGATGCCGTCAAGTGCATCGAACACCGATCGCAGTGCTGCACAGATCGGAATGTCGAAACAGTGCGGCTCCCAGTAGAAGTAGTTGCGCAGCGGCCGGAAGAAGTCGTCGAAATTGGCGATCTTGTTGCGCAGATCCTGCGCCACCTCGACGGTCTTGTGGAACGCCTCGACCTGTTCGTGGGTTGCTTCCGAGCTCTGCTGCTGCAGCGAGTACTGCTCACGCAGAATGTTGATCGTCTTGTCGATCTCGCCGACCTGCTTGAGCAGGTCGGCTGCCCGGGCCTGTTGGAACGGCAGGTTGTTGATCTGCGCGCTGCTTTGAGCACTGATCTGAAATGGCACCGAGCTGTGGTCCAGCGGTGTGCCCAGCGGGCGCGTGATGGATTGGACCAGGGCGATGCCGGGTGTGTGGAACACAGCTTTGGCCACCCGCTCCAGCAAGATCATGTCGGTGGGGTTGCGCAGATCATGATCGGATTCGATCATCACCAGTTCTGGATTGAGTCGCGCCTTGGAGAAGTGTCGTTCCGCTGCGGTGTAGCCGACGTTGGAGGGGGCGTCGGCGGGCATGTAGGCCCCGACGTCGTAACTGGTCTTGTAACCGGGCAGTGCCAGCAGGCCGATCAGCGCGATCCCCAGCGAGACGACGAGGATCGGCCCGGGCCAGCGCACGATCGCGGTGCCGATACGCCGCCAGCCACGAGTCTTGGCTCGCCGCTTGGGATCCATCAGGCCGAAGTGACTGCCGATCACCAGGATCGCCGGGGCCAAGGTCAGCGCCGCGATCAGCGTGACGAAGACGCCGATCGCCGACGGGATACCCAAGGTTCGGAAATAGGGATTGCGGGTGAAGTCCAAGCAATAGACGGCCCCGACGATCGTCAGGCCCGAGCCGAGGATGACATGGGAGGTGCCCCGGTAGGTGTCGAAGAACGCCGTCTGCCGGTCCACGCCTGCGGACCGCTCTTCGTGATAGCGGCCCACGAGAAAGATCGCGTAATCGGTGCCGGCCGCAATCACGAGCAGCGTCAGGAGATTGGTCGCGTACGTGGACAGCCCGATGAGTCCGGTGTTGGCCAGAAACGACACGACACCGCGCGCGGCCGACATCTCGATGAGCACGGTGATGAGCATCAGCACCATCGTGACCACCGAGCGGTAGACCAGCAGCAGCATGATCGCGATCACGCCGATGGTCAGCAGGGTGACTTTCACGGTGCCCTTGTCACCGGTCTCGAACTGATCGGCGACCTGCGGTGCCGCGCCGGTGACATAGGCCTTGACCCCGGGGGGCGCGGGCGTGTGATCGACGATGTCGCGAACAGCGTCGACGGATTCGAGCGACAGTGCTTCGCCCTGATTTCCGAAGAGGTACACCTGCACATAGGCGGCTTTGCCATCCGGACTCTGCGCACCGGCGGCGGTTAGGGGATCGCCCCAGAAATCTTGAATGTGCTGAACGTGTTTACGGTCGGCGGCCACTCGCTTGAGCAACTCGTCGTAGTAACGGTGCGCGTCGGCGCCGAGCGGTTGGTCGCCCTCGAGCACGATCATCGCAACGCTGTCGGAATCGAATTCACCGAACACTTTGCCGATCCGCTTGAATGCCTGCAGCGATGGTGAATCGGGTGAGCTCAAGGCCACGTTCTGGGCCTGGCCGACGACTTCCAACTGGGGCACCAACGCGTTACTGAGCGCAGCGACCGCCAGCCAGAACAGCAGGATGGGGATGCATAGCGTGCGGGTCAGCCGCGCGAACCGGTGGGTCAGCGTGCGATCTGCTGCCTGCTGGTCTGGAGCCTCCGTCGAAACCCTCTGCACCCGTTAGCCTTTCGATAACCGGCGAACACGATTACTTGGCGGGGAGAGATCTTTTCCCGGTCAGCAGGGGCTGATCGCTCTAGGCGGTACGGTACGGTACTGGATCACCTGAGGCAACACTTCGTTTCAGCTGATAGGACGCGTGAGGCTGGGGACGATGACGTTGTCGACGATCACCTGCACCGTCCGCCGATCAGGAGGGCGATTGGGCACGATCGACCGGAAGATCAGGTATCCGGGCATCAGGTCCCAGAGTTCCTCGGTGATCGCCTCCGCCTGGATCTCACCACGGTCGACAGCGTGTTGCAGCACCGACTCGATCAAGGCCTTTCGCTGATCCAGGAACTGATGCTGCATCGCCTCGCGCAGGGCCGGATCGCGGGAAACCTCGACCATGACCGCACGGATCGTCGCGGAATGCTCCGCGGCGTGCTCGGTGATCGCCTCGCCCAGACGCAGCAGGTCTTCCCGCAGCGACCCGGTGTCGGGGCGGACCGCCGCGCACCGGACTCCCTCGATGAAGGCCGCCAGCACCAGCTCGCCCTTCGACGGCCAGCGCCGATAGACCGTGGCCTTGCTCGCCTTGGCGGTCGCGGCAACCGCATCCACGGTCAACCGCTCGTACCCGTGCTGTTGCAACAGCTGCAGCGTGGCCGCGAGCAGCTCCGCCTCGCGCGCCGACCACGGCGACGATTCCGCCGCGTAGTCGACGATCCTGGTCACAGCGCCCACCATAGAGCGCCCAGGCAGTACGGTCCAGTACTGTCCAATCCCGGCGAAAGGCCATTTCGCTACCGCCGATCGCCCGCACCCCCCGGTTACCATGAACGCCGTGGCGAGCGTCGTGATGCGGATCGGCCTGGCAATGCTGTTGAGCTTGCTGTTGGCGCCCACGGCGAATGCGGCGCCGGACTCCTCACAGTGGATCGTCGTCGGCGTGCCCGCCGCGAATGCCACCACCGGAACGTTGACCGCCTTCCAGCGGGTGGGACAGGACTGGAAGGTGGTGTTGGGCCCCACGCCTGCCAAGGTCGGCGAACTCGGCGTCGGCGCCCCGGCCGACGGTGTCTACCGCACTCCGGAAGGCACCTTCGGATTCGACCAGGCCTTCGGACGCCAGCCCAACCCCGGAACCAAGATGCCGTACTTCCAGGCCACCGACCAGGACTGGTGGGACGAGGACCCCAAATCGCCGGGATACAACACCCATGTCCGCAGTGGCGATCAGCCCTCGGCGATCGCGGAGAACCTCTACGACTCCGGTCCGGTCTACGACTACGCGGTCAACATCACGTCCAACCCGAACCGGATCCCCGGCAAGTTGGCCGGGATCTTCCTGCACGTGTCCGACGGTGATCCCACCTGGGGATGTGTCGCCATCGGCCGCGACGAGATGCGGTCGATCCTGAATTGGCTTGACCCCGCGGCCAATCCGCAGATCACCATCGGAGTGGGTGACCCCTCGCTGATCACGGCGCGGTCGTGACCGGGCCGAATCGGCGGGATATCTTTCGGTATGCCCTCATGGCGCTGGCCGGCGCCGCAGTGCTGGATGCGCCCGAGGCAGCTGCCGACGGGCTGCAACTCGTCGATTTCGCCGACCGTCTGGTGAGCCCGGAGCAGATCAAAGCCGCCGGCTACGCCGGGGCGCTGGTGTACGTGTCCGAGCTGCGGCCGGGCGCCACCTTCGATTTCAAGCCGGTCACCCGCGACTACGCCGACGGACTCCTCGCGGCGGGTCTGCACGTCGTGAGCTGCTACCAGTTCGGCAAGCCGGGCTGGCCGACGCCGTCGGACTTCACCCGCGGCTTCGACGGGGGCGTTGCCGACGCGCAGACCGCGCTGCGAATTCACGGCGCCGCCGGCGGCCCGAACTCGGCGCCGATCTTCTTCAGCGTCGACGAGGACATCAGCTCCGACACCTGGACAAGCACCGCGATCCAATGGTTTCGCGGCATCAACTCGGTGATCGGCGTCGAGCGCACCGGAATTTACGGCGGGGCGCGGCAAGTGGGATGGGCGATCGGCGACGGCGTCGTAGGACATTCCACGACACCCGGCTATCGGTGGGCCTGGCAGACCAAAGCGTGGTCGGGCGGTGTGCGCGAGCCTGCCGCTGTGCTCTTCCAGCGGGAGGTCGTGACAGCGTCGGATCCGGGTGTGCTCATCGACGGCGTGCATGTCGATGTCGACGACGTGCTGGCGCCTGACTTCGGCCAGTGGGACCTGGCGCGCTGATCAGCTGTCGATGAAGGTGACGTTGGCCTCCAGCGGATTTCGCGGCACGTTCAGCTGGTTGCACGCGAATTCCGGATCGGGATAGCCGATCGAAACCCCGCACAGGATGCGCATCTCATCGCCGATGCCCAGCTGCTCGCGCAGCACCTCGGGATAGCCGGCCACGGACACCTGGACGCAGCTGCCGAGCCCACGCGCGGTGAGGGCGAGCAGGAAGGTCTGCAGGAACATCCCGACCCCGACCGCGTCGACATCGCCCAAATCCCGGTGCATGCAGACGATTCCGGCCAGGGGTGCGCGGAAGAACTCCCAGTTGCGCAGGACTGCGAGGCGTCTGGCTTCGGCATCGTCGCGGGCCACGCCCATCGCGCCGTAAACCAGTGCGCCCAGCTCGCGGCGGAGGTGGGCGAACGACTCCGGCAACTCGGGTACGTTCGGAGCCTCGATATCGGCCTGTTCCAGCAGCGCCTCGGCCAGCCGATCCCGGGCCGGGCCCGATGCGAAGACCACGTGCCACGGCTGAATGTTTGAGTTGGACGGCGCGCGTATCGCGAGCTCGAGTGATTCGGTGATCAACTCCTTGGGCACCGGCTTGTCGCGGAGAAACAAGCGGATGGACCGGCGGTCGCGGATCGCGTTCTCGAGGTCATGCATCTGTTGCTGCTTTCGTCAGTCGCGCACGATCAGGACGGTCTTACCCGGTCGCCTGTGCGGTCGGGCGCCGCTCTCGAATGCCGCACGGCCGTCCCGAAGGGGAAAAGTCTCAGCGATGGCGATTTGCATCCCGCCGGCGTCCACCAGTGCGGCCAGCTCGGCCAACTGGGCGCGGTCGGGGGTCACGATGAAGAACGTGGCGTCGACGTCGAACTCCTCGGCTTTGCCCGGCGGAGGTGGAGCCGCGAGCGTGACCAGTCGCCCGCCGGGACGTAGCACCCCGAAGGATCGTTCCATCGTCTGCCCGCCGACGGTGTCGACCACGACGTCGTACACCGCGCCCGGAGCGTCGAACGCATCGGCGCGCGTGTCGATCACTGTCGTCGCGCCCAGCTCACGCATGAGGCCGGTGACATCGCTCCGAACTGTCGTGGTGACGTCCGCGCCCATCCGGGCGGCGAGCTGGATGACAAGTCCACCGACTCCGCCGGCGCCGCCGTGAACCAGCACGCGTTCACCCGGTTGCACATCGGCGTGCTCGACGAGAGCCTGCCATGCGGTCAGCCCGGCAAGCGGCAACGCAGCGGCCGCCAGATGGGAACAGGTGGCAGGACGGGTGGCCAGGCACGACGAGGGCACGGCGACGTATTCGGCTGCGGCACCGTCTCGGTCGAAGGGGATCAAGCCGTAGACCTCGTCGGTGGTGCCCACGACGACACCGGATACCTCGTGCGACGGGATCGTCGGAGTGCGGTCGGCACCGTTGCGCTGCCAGGTCTCGTCCCAGGTCAGTTCGTCGAACGTGATGGCAGCGGCATGCACTTCGACCAGAACCTCGCCGGCAGCGGGCACGGGAATCGGTGCCCGCTCCACGACCAGGACCTCAGGCCCGCCGCGGCGGTGTGCGCGCAGCGCAGTCATGTCCGCCATCGTCAAAATCCCTTGCGGGCCAACCACTCGAGGGCCACGTCGGCCACGTCACGCCAGCCGGCGTCAATGGTCAGCGAGTGACCGCGGCCCGCGAACTGGTGGAACTCGGTGTCGGAGCCGCCCTTGGCGTACAGCTCGTAGACCTCCTTGGTGACCTTCAGCGGCACCGTGTGGTCTTCGGTGCCCGAGGTCAACAGCAGCGGCCCCCGATCGACGAGGTGGGTGTCGACCTTGGCCGGCGAGTCCTTGTGGAAGTTGGCGGTGGCATCCTCGAACAGTGGGCGACCCGGGCCGGGAATCGCCCACTTGTCGTGCAGCTCGGCGGACTCCTCCTCGGTCAGCATATTGCCGAAGGCGTAGTGGAACTGTTTGTCGCTCAACGACACCGTCTTGTGCCTGTTGGCCGGGTTGCCGAGAACCGGGAACGCTGAGCGCAGCTGGGCCCAAGGCAGTGTCTTCACCCCCTTGATGGGTGCGGGATCGATGGCGACCGCCGCCGCGGCGTGGCCGCCGGCGAGTAGCTCCTGGGCGATGAGACCGCCGAAGGAATGCCCGATGACGACGGGCTTCACCGCGTGCTTGCCGCCCGCGGTGATGATCTCCGCGTAGTTGTCGACGATGGCCTCGATCCCGATGTCGTTGAGGGCATCGGCGTTGTCGCGAGTAGCGGCAACGCTGTCGCTGTCGCCCGGCCAGCCCGGCGCCGACACCGCGTAGCCGCGTTGGGTGAACACGTCCAGCCACGGCTGCCACGCGCTGGCGTGGATCCATAGGCCGTGGATGAAGATGACGGAATTGAGTTTGGTACTCACAAAGCTCCTTTCGGGGCCTACAGGGTGGTGACGTAGCCACCGTCGATCCGGATGTCGGAGCCGGTGATGTTCGCGGAGTGCTCACCCGCAAGGAACATGACGAGGTCGGCCACCTCCTGCGCGGTGGTGAATCGTCCGGTCGCCGAGGCGGCGACCACGGAGTCGATGACCTGATCCGGGGTGGCCCCGCTGGCTGCGGCGAACTGCGCGGCGATACCCTTCTCGGCCAGCCACAGTGGAGTGGCCACCGGTCCGGGGCTGACGGTGTTCACTCGAATACCGTTGTGCCCGAACTCTTTCGAAACGGCCTTCGCGAAGTTGGCCAAGGCGGCCTTGGCGGCGCCGTAATCGACGATGTTCCACTCCGGCAGGGTCGCATTGACCGAGCCGATCATCACGATCGAACCGCCACCGCGGCGCAGCAGGTGCGGGATGGCTTCCCGCGTGACCCGCACGGCGGAAAGGAAGTTCACCGATAGACTCGCCGACCAGTCGTCGTCGGTGACCGACAGCACGCCGTCGAATCGCGGCGTGACGGCGCCGGCGTTGTTCACCAGGATGTCGAGTCCGCCGCGCTGCGCGGCCGCCTCTACCACGGCCCTAGCCCCCTCGGGAGTCGCGAGGTCCGCGGCGACGAACGTGGCCAGGCCGGTAGCCTCGAGCTCTTCCAGCTCGGCGCTGTTGTGCCGGGCTCCGGCAATGACGTGCGCGCCCGCGGCGGCCATGGTTTGGCTGATGGCCAAACCGATTCCCTTACTGGCACCGGTGACAACGGCGATCTTGTCGGAGAGGTAGTTGTCCACCAGGGATACTGTGCCTCACTGGTGTGGATTCAGCGCTCTAATGCGAAGACCACGTCGTAGAGCCCGGGATGGGCCTCGCCGAGTTCGGCGTTGCGCTCCAGAAATCCTGCTGCACGTAAACGTTCGATCACCCGCAGTGCCGCCTCGAGGCTGTCGCTTTGGGCTAAGTTCACCACCCGGGTGCCGTCGTGGCTGCGATGCAGACTGGCCGAGCGCCAGCCGGGAGTGGTACTGGCGAATCGCGCCGCCTCTTCGAGCAATTCGATCAGCGGCTGCTGCCCGCCTTCGGGCACCGTGAACGTGTTGATCTGGGTGACGATTCCGGCGTCGGTTCGGATGAATGGCATGACTTCCTCCTGTTCGGAGGCGCTCTGGCACCGGCGACTGAGGGCTACGCTCTCGACATGCGCGCCAAGCCACCGGCGCAGCAGCGCCAGTTGCTTGTCGCGGGTCCGCCGGGGCGGCACGGAGCTTCCTTGCGGAAGGGAGCGGGCTTACCGGTACCGCTCCTGGTCCTTCTCGACTGTTCGAGACTACCGGGCGAACTGGCCGCGGTCGAGACCTGTGGTCAATTCTGTTGCATCACAACGTCGACTCCCGCGGCACCCGTCGAGCGTGCGGGTTGTCGCCGACATTCTCGGAATTCCCGACGACAGCTCCCGCGCTCGGTGCGAGCGTTAGCGTGAACCCATGAGCGCACCCGGTTCCTCTGCCGAGCGCCCCGGGCACGGGCGCTTCGATACGCACTGGATATGGTTCGGCGCGATCCTCGCGCTGCTGCTGACCGCGGGACTGGTCGTCGCGTTCCTCTCGCTGTTCCCGCTCGCCATGGCCACCGCCGGCTGCCACGACGGCAGCACCGAGCGGGTCTGCTCGCTGACGGCCCGCGGCCAGAACGTACTTGTAGGGATTCCCTGGGCATGTCTCGCGGTGGGCGCAGTGACCGCTCTGGCCGGTGCGTATCTCGCCACCCGTATCCGGTGGACGCCGCTGCTCGGCATTCCGATCGGTCTCATCGCAGCGGCAGCGATGATTCCGCTGGGCGACTGGATCGCCTACCGGATGTAGCCGGCGAAACGCTAAGTGACCCAGCGGTCGACGAGCGCGGCCCATCGTCGGGAGATGGTCTTGTCCAGAAGGTCGCGCCGGCGGCGGGTGTTCACGTCGTCGGGCTCGATCGCTCCGATCGTCATCCGCGCCACCTCGTCGACGAGATCACGCTCCAGCCCGAAAGTGAGCAGGATGTCGAGATCGGTGTCGATGTCCAGCTCATCGGGCAGCGTCGAGCGGGCCAGCAGAACGGCGGCATTTTCCTCGCCGGCCTCCAGCAGCATGGCGACCAGGCCCGCCTTGGCGACTTTCACGAACGGCAACTACACCGGGCGGCGGATCGACAGCTCGATACCGTTGTCGCGCATGACTTTACGGCACTGATCGGGCGTGTAGTCGAAGTTCTGCAGGTCCTTGATGTAGGACGCCGGTTCGGCCAGACCTTCGACGTGGGGGTAGTCCGAACCCATGAGGATGTGGTCGTCACCCATCAGCTTGAGCAGGCTGGCCAGTTCGTCCTCGTAGAACGGCGACACCCAGACGTGACGTCTGAACGTTTCGCGCGGATCTTCCTTGTAGATAAACGGGATCTGACCCCAGGACTTGGTGAGCTTCTCGAAGAGATGAAACACCCACGTCGATCCGCTTTCGATACAGGCGATCCGCAGATTCGGGAACCGTAGGAACAGCCCGTTGTGCAGATGGTTGGCGAACGTGTCCTGGATCGCGTCACCGCTGAACAGACTGCGAAAGCCCAGCAGCGCGTTGAAGGACATCATGTAGTCGGACTCGCCCCACGCCGGCATGAACTTCGAGTAGTAGGTCTCCCCGGAGTGGTAGCACACCGTGATCCCGGAATCGTTGGCCAGCTGCCAGAATTCGTCGAACATCGGATCGCCGGGCGGACGCATGCCGACCTCGGTGGTGATCGGACCGGGGATCATGACGATGAAACGCGCGTCGCGTTCCAGCGCCCATTCGAGCTCGCGCACCGCTTCGGCCGGACGGCACATGGTGATGTAGGGTGCGGTGAAAATCCGCTCCTGATAAGCGAATCCCCAGTCGTCGTCCAGCCAGCGGTTGAATGCCCGGAACGTGGCGACCGTCGCGTCGAAGTCGGGAAGCAGTGCCTGCTCCATACCGACTCCGAGGGTGGGCAACATGATGCAGCCCTGCATGCCCTGGGCATCCATGGTCGCCAGCCGCGCGTCACGGTTGCGATACTCCGGCCGGATCGGCTCGAGCTCCCCGAACAGCGAATTCAGGTCGGAACCATGCGGATTGCGACCGCGGAAGTACTCGTCGAGGGCGCCGGGCTTGCCCACCGGATCGAACGTCGGGTTGGGGATGAATCGATTGACCCTGCCACCGACCAGCAGCCGCTGTCGGCCGTCGAGCTGTGCCCACTGGATGGCGCGTTTCTTGAGCTTCGGGTCGATGTAGCGCGTGAACGCGTCCTCGGCCTCGTAATAGTGGTTGTCACAGTCGAAGAACGTGAACGGCAGCGCTGTGGTCATGGCTCGGTCCTTTCCAACTATTTCCGCGGCAGGCCAAGAATCATCGAGGCGATGATGGTCAGCTGAATCTCTGCTGTGCCTCCGCCGATGAGCTCGGACGGCATGTCGAAGTAGGGACTGATCACCGGGGGATCCGAATCCTCAAGCATGGCAAGGCGTCCGGTGAGACTCAGCGTGGCAGTGGAGGCACGGCGCAGCAACAGAACCATCGCATACTTGGCGATGCTCGATGTCGGTCCCGGGCCCTGCCCTTGCACCAGGCGCAATGTCTCACGCAGGACCATCGCTTTGATGGCGGTGGTGTGCGCTTCGATTCCGCCAAGCGCCTGCAGGACGGTGTCGTGATCGGGCCCGTCGGCGTCGGCCACCCGCCGCAGGGCTTCGGACCGATCGAGGTTGACGTAGTTGCCGATCGCCGTGCGTTCGACGGCCATGGTGGCCACGGCAAGGTCCCAGCCCTGGCCGGGTTCACCGACCAGCATGTCGTCGGGGATGAAGACGTCGGTGAGGAAGACTTCGTTGAAGTCGAAGTGTCCGCTGGCTTGCTTGATCGGGCTGATCTCGATGCCGGGGGAGGACATGTCGACCAGGAAGTAGCTGATGCCACCGTGTTTCGACGCATCCGGGTCGGTGCGTGCCAGCATCGCCCCGAACTGGGCGACGTGCGCCGACGAGGTCCAGATCTTGTGCCCGTTGACCAGCCAGCCGCCGTCGACCTTCGCGGCGCGTGTGGTCAGCGACGCGAGATCCGAGCCTGCGCCCGGCTCGCTGAACAGCTGGCACCAGCGCTCGGTGCCTCGCAGCATCGGCCACGCGAATCGTTCACGCTGTGAGTCGGTTCCGCTGTCGAGGATCGTCGGCAGGATCCACTCCGCGATGTTGAGCGAGGGCCGCACGAGATCCGGGCGCTTGTCGAACTCCTCGGTGATGATCACCTGCTGTACCGGTGTGGCCGCGACGCCCCACGGCGCGGGCAGGTGCGGGGCAACCAAGCCGGCGTCTGCGAGCAGGTCCCGTTGCGAGCCGTAGGCGAGCCCGGGCGCCCGACGGTCGTCGGTGGGCGTCTCGTTCCGTAGCTCCATGGCCTGGTCGAGCGTCTTGACCAGGCCGGCGCGGAACTCCGACTCGACGTCGTCGCCGAGATTGATTGCGGTAGAGCGCTTCAGCGTGCGGGACAGTTCACCTGCCTCCCGGGCCCACCGTGGCGACGGTCCCAGCGATGCGGCCAGGCTGGTGGCGCGCCGCCAGTACAGGTGGGTGTCGTGTTCCCAGGTGTAGCCGATCGCGCCGAACATCAGCAGTGCGTCCAGCATCAGGTCGGGGCCGGCGCAGACCGCCATCAACGCGGCCGAGGCGGCGGCCAGCCGGTGCTGCTCGATGCTCTCGTCGATCGCGCGCACCGCATCCCATGCCGACGCCGAGGCCAGTTCCGCGTTGACCAGAAGGATCGCGGCCTTATGCTGCAGTGCCTGGAACGACCCGACGGGCTTGCCGAACTGCTCGCGGGTGCGGATGTAGTTCACCGCGGTCTCGACGCCCTTGCGCACCGTACCCGCCGAGGCGCACGCCGTCAGCGCCGCGACGAGACACCGAGCGCGTTCGGTGTCGATACCCGATAGCCGTTGACCCGCGGTCGCCGGATAGCCGTCGAGTGTGAGCACGCCGACGTCAGTGCTCAGGTCGGTGCCCCGCTGCTGCTCGACTGCGATGTCCGGTCCCACCGGCAGGCCGAACCACAGCTCCGCTCCGTCCTCGGTGTGCGCTGACAGCAGGATGCGCTGCGCGGCAACTAATCCCAGCGTGCTATCGATCGATCCGGTCAATCGCCAGCCGTCGCCGTCGGACACCGCCCGCACACCGGAGTCTTCGGGCAGCACCACCGCGGCCGTCGCACCGCCGGCGAGGTCGGACAGGAGTGCCGCCGCCGACTCGTCGGCCAGGCTCGCAACGGCGCTGGCGGAGACCGTGCTGAGCAGCGGGCCCGGCAGTAGCGCAGCCGCGGCTGCTTCGATGACGCACGCCATATCCGCGAGCGTGCCGCCCTGGCCGCCGACGTCTTCGGGAAGGTGCACCGCATGAAAGCCGTTGGCGGTGAATTCCTCCCACCACGTTGGCAATTCACCGGCTGCGATCGAGTCCAGGGCGGCCCGCGTCTTGTCGATCGGGGCGTGCCGGGCCGCGAACTGGCTCACGGCCTCGGCCAGCTGCTCCTGCTCGATCGTGATCGCCAACACTGCGTTAGTTCTCCAGTCCTAGAATCCGAGCGGCATTGCCGTATAGGAACTTCGGCCACACCTCGTCCTTGAACGGCACCTTGGGCAGATCGCTGAAGATGCGTTCCAGCGACAGACCCATCGGGAAATAGCCGGCGTAGATGATCTTGTCGGCCCCGCGGGTGTTCGCGTAGTCGATGATTTCCTTGGGGTAATACTTCGGTGCGAATGCCGAGGTCGAGTAATACAGGTTGGGCCACTTGAGCATCAGCTTGACGGCGAGGTCCTGCCAGGGCTCGCAGCCGTGGCGGGTGACGAAGACCAGGTCGGGGAAGTCGAACATCACGATGTCGATGCGCGAAACCTCTTGTGGCGCCATCGGAATGCGCGGGCCGGGGACACCGGCGCAGCAGAAGATCGGGAGGCCTAGTTCGACGCAGGTCGCGTAGACCGGGTACATCTTCGGGTCGTCGATCGGCACCTGGGGAAAGGTGCCCGACGGGAAACACGACACAGCGCGGATACCGTATGTCTCGTATTCCCGGCGGATGTTGTTGACGGTGCCCATGACGTCGTTCGGGTCGTTGACATTGCCCGAGGCAATGAACCGATCGGGGAACATCTTGAGCGCGAGCTCCGCCGCAGAACCCTCGCTCACGCCGATCATCGACTTCTCGATGCCGAACCGGTCCATCTGCTGCAGCAGCAGCGATACGGGATCATCGGTGGGCAGGCCCTTGGGCACGTCTTTGAACATGTACTCGACCGGGAAGTCGAAGTCCTCTCTGGACTGGCGATCCTTGGTCTGCTTGCGGATGAAGTCGTACTGAGCGGTCCCCTCGTGCGGGAAACCGATCATCGTGTCGATCACCGGCAGACCGACCGGTCCGGCCATGGCGTCCTCCCATCCCAAGAGACCGGCGGGGTGCCGCCGCGACCACCATAGTGAAACACGGTTCTACTTTGTGTCAAGCCGCTAGCTGGCATTACATCCCCATTCTCGACTAACCTGCCGTAGCATCGCAGAAGACCGTTCTGGGCTGATCGGAGGTGACAGCGTGAACACACCAGCTCCCGATCTGATGTCGCCGACGGGCCGGATCATCCCGATGTCGGACATGACCAGCGGTCAGCTCGCCCGTCGCGCCAAGATCATCGAAGAGGTGATCGATCTGATCGGTGAGGTCGGTGCCGATGCGGTCCAGATGCGGGACGTGGCTCAACGCGCGGGGGTCGCACTGGCCACCCTGTACCGATACTTCAGTTCCAAGGAGAACCTGTTGGCCGCCGCACTGGCGGATTGGCAGAAGCGGTTGACCCGCCGCATGCTGTCTGGCGGCGGCCCCGCCGACAGCGACCCGCTGCCTGCTGTTCTGGACTACCTGCGCCGTGCCCAGCGGGCGTTCAACCGCAATCCGGCGATGACCGCCCTGATGCTGCAGATGATGACGTCGACCGATCCCGAAGTGCGTTCGTCGATCGATCAGATGGAGCGCACCAACGTCGAGCTGTACAACCGCCTGCTGACCGGCGTCGCGCCAGAGCTGATCCCGCAGGTCAGTTTCGGCCTCAACGCCGCGCTGAGCGCCGCGCTCGCCGGCTTGCGCGCCGGCCGACTGACCTTGGACGAATCGCTGAACCACGTGGAGTGGGTGGCCCGGGTGTTGCTCGCCGAGGCGCAGCACACCCAGTTCCGCGGCTAGGCTCGAGCGATATGACGTTGTCTGCTCAGTTGTGGTCGCGCAATGCCGATCTGGCCGCCGAAATCTTGGCGCATCCGTTTGTTCGCGGTATCGCAGACGGATCGTTGCCGCGCAAGCGCTTCGCCGCATACCTCGCCCAGGACGCGTTCTTCCTCGAATCCTTCGCCCGCGCATATGCATTGGCCTTGGTTCGCAGTCCGGACACCTCGACGCTGCTGGTTCTGGCCGATTTGATCGCCGGGGTTCGCGAGGAGTTGGGACTGCATGCGTCCTACGCCGGCTCGTGGGACATCGACATGGCGGACGTCGAACCATTGGCGGCAACGAGTGCCTACACCGAGTTCCTTCTCGCGACCGCGGCGACGCGACCGCCAGAGGTCACCTATGCGGCGATGACGCCGTGCATGCGGCTGTACGCGTGGCTCGGCCAGTCGCTCGACGCCGACTCGGCCGGGCCGTACGCGCAGTGGGTACAGACATATGCCGCACCGGAATTCGACGGAATCACGCGCCAGCTGGAAAACCTGCTTGACGAGCAGTCACCGGACAGTCCCGAGGTGCGCAGCGCGTACCGGCGGGCGATGCAGTTGGAACTGGCGTTTTTCGAAGCGGCCAACAACACCGACACCTGACCGGGGTTACGCGCCAGCGTCAGAAGTCCGCCGGATCAGGCCGTTCGACCGAGCGGGGTGGCAGGCCCAGACCGCGGACATGCAGGGCGATGTCCCGCAGCGGTGCCACCCAGACATCCGAGCATGACACCACGTGCTCGACCAATTCCTCCAGCGCGGCAGCTCGAGAAGGCCGTCCCGACAGGAAAGGATGGTTCGTCAGTACGAAGCAGCCGCCGACCGCGCGCAGACCCTCGAACTCCAGCCGCCAGATCTCGGCGGCCTTGCGGGGGCTCTCGATCAGTCCGCTGCCGGAGATATCCGGCAGGTAGCAGTACTGCTCCCAGTCGTCGAGCGCCCACTGCACCGGGATCTCGACGAGACTGGTGCCGGTGGCGCCCACCCGCAGTTCGTACGGATAGTCGGCGTCCATCAGGCTGGTGTCGTAGAGGAAGCCCCGCTCGGCGAGCAATCCTGGTGAGTGCCAGTTCAATTCCCACATCGGAGCCCGGAAGCCGACCGGGGCCTCACCGGTGATCGCAGCCAGTGCCTCGGTGCCGCGGTCCAGGACCGCCCCCTCCTGCGCAGGGGTCATGCCGGTGAGGACCTCGTGCAGATAGCCGTGGTGCGCGACCTCGTGGCCGCCGTCGACGATCGCGCGCACCACATCGGGATAGCGGACCGCGGTGTAACCGGGGACGAAGAACGTCGAGCGGACCTCGTGTCGTGCCAGCAGTGCCAGAAGCCGGGGCACCCCGACGAGCGGCCCGTAGGCCTGGTGGGACATCACCGACATCCGATCGGCATGCGCCGCATCGATGTTCAATACAGCCGATTCGGCATCGATGTCGAACGTGAAACATGCCGCGGCCCGCTTACCTGCGGGCCAGGCCACGGGTTCGGCCGGCGTCGCGCTCATATCCGGCAGGCCCGCCGACGGTGCTCCCGAGTCATGTTCGTAGATGATGGCCTATCTCCGAGTCGGCCGCATGCTCAGCAGTCGACCGTGCGAGATCAGCGAGCCGGCCTGCTTGAGCCGCTGTGTTCGTACGCTGACGTCATACCCCTGCACAGGACGCACGGTCCCCAGCTGATCGGTGAGGTAGCGGTGCAGGTGATCGACATCGTGGGCAATGACGACCGCCAGCAGGTTATGGGGTCCGCTCACGGCGACCACCGAGGCGATCTCGGCATGTGCGAGAAGCTGTTCGGCGGCACTCGTCAGATCGCGGGGGGCAACCGCCATCCAGATCAGGGCATGGACTCCAAAGCCCAACCGCTCGGTGAGCACGTCCACGTCATAGGTCAGGGTGCCCGCTGACTCCATCGCCGCAATGCGGCGTTTGACCCGGGCGGGCGACCAGCCGGTCAACTCGGCCAACTGTGCGTGGGAAATCCGGCCATCTCGTGCCAGTGCGTCGAGCAGGGGAAGATCCTCGCTGGCCGGCGGGACCACAACACCGGACTGTTCGGGTCGAACGTCTACCAAGGCCGCTATCTGCGCGGCGGTCAGGGTGTGACCGTAGCCGGTCCACACCGCACCGGAGGAGTCTCCGAAGACGTGCAGCACCAGATCGACCGTCATGCTCAACACCGCCGAGGTGCGCGGCAGGCGATGCAGGATCCCGTCGCTGTGCTCGGCCAGCGGTGCGCGAACGATGCACACCAGCTCGGTGGATCCGGACAACACGTTCGCGTGGGTGACTTCCGGTCGCTGGGTGAGGGCCTCGGCCACGCTGAGCAATGCGTCGGGCCTGGTTCGCAGTCGGACGACCCACTGGCACTCGCCATACACCCGTGGGTCCACCAGGCCGACAACGCGGATCGCACCGTCGCGGAGCAGCGCGCGATATCTGCGTGCGACGGTCTGTTCGGGAACGCCCAGTACGTCACCGATCCGCCGGAACGACACGCGCGGGGACAGCTGAAGCGCGTGCAGAATTTTGCCGTCCAGCGGGGCTGTCATGCAGATAACGGTACGCAGAAGTTGACGCCAATGACGATAGCCGCCGCATCTGAGCGAAGATGTGGTGGATCTGACCAGACGATCCGAGACTGGGCTGACTGGACGAGCGACGCGGCCGTGGCCGATGGAATCGGAGGATGTCATGAGAATCGGTATCGGGCTGCCAAACCATGTCGCAGGTGTCAGCGGTGCGGTGATCGGTTCGTGGGCCCGTCGCGCCGAGGAGCGCGGGTTCGAATCCCTCACGACCATCGACCGGCTGCTGTACCCGAGTCTGGACTCGGTCATCTCGCTGTCGGTGGCGGCGGGTGCGACGAGCACGCTCGGACTGGTGACGAATGTGCTTCTGGCACCTCTCTATTCGACGCCTGTGCTGGCAAAACAACTCGGCAGCCTGGCGGCGTGTGCGGGGTCCCGTCTGACGCTCGGCATCGGAGTCGGATCGCGGGCTGACGACTACGACGCGGTGGGCGTGAACTTCACCAGGCGGGGGCGCATCCTCGACGAGCAGCTGATCGCGATGCGGCGCGATTGGAGCGCTGATGCGGGGTATTGCCCTGAGTCCGTGTCGATTCCACTGCTCTTCGGCGGACGGTCGGAGGCCACGATCCGCAGGGCCACCACCGTCGGCGACGGATGGGTGGCCGGGGCGCTGCGCGACTTCGACACGCAGTCGGCATTCGCCGAGCGGATACGCGCGGGGTGGCAGGCGGCGGGGCGCGCGGGAACCCCCCAGATTCACGCCTCGGTGAACTTCGCGCTCGGGGATGGCGACGTACCACAGCAGGGACGAGACCACCTGGCCCGCTACTACGGCTTCAGGCCTGAGTACGCAAAACTCAACGTGGACGACATGATTCACTCCGCTGATGATGCGCGGGCGGCGGTACGCGCATACCGAGACCTCGGGTTTGATCGGCTGCTCTTTCATCCCGCCGTCGCGTCGATCGACCAGGTCGACCTACTTGCCGACGCCGTGCTGTAGCCGACGCAGGCGCGTCCGGTCACTGGGATTTGCGGGACGACATCCCCCCGCCACTTTCAACATATAGCGCACCGGGGGGCTTGCGGCAAGACCCCCTGCATGGCGCAAAATCGCTGCCCTCAAGGGAAACTCACTGCACAGGGGGCATGAATGCGTGATTCTGACTACGACCACGCCGTGGTGATCGCCGGGGGAGGGCCGACCGGGCTGATGCTCGCGGGCGAGCTGGCGCTGGCCGGGGTGGACGTCGCGATCGTGGAACGCCGCACCAGCCAGGAGGTGATCGGTCAGCGGGCCGGCGGTCTGCACTGCCGGACGATCGAACTACTCGATCAGCGGGGGATCGCCGACCGGTTCCTGGCCGCCGGGCAGGCAGTTCAAGTCGCCGGGTTCGCGCAGATCCGGCTGGACATCAGCGACTTTCCCACACCCCATCCTTACGGATTAGCGTTGTGGCAGAACGAGATCGAACGGCTCCTCGCCGAGTGGGTGGAGGAACTGGGTGTGCCAATCCGTCGGGGAGCAGGGGTGACGGGCTTCACCCAACGGGAGGCCGGAGTCGAGGTCGAGCTGTCTGATGGTGGCGGCCTTCGCGCCGGATATCTCCTCGGATGCGACGGCGGTCGCAGCCTGGTTCGCAAGGCGGCCGGCGTCGGCTTCCCTGGCTGGGATCCGACGACGAGCTATCTGATCGCTCAGGTCGAGGTCCGCGACGAACCGCCGTGGGGTATTCACCGCGACGCCCTCGGTATCCACGGGCTCGACCGGCAGAGCGACACCGAACCGGTTCGGGTGATGGTGACCGAGCGAATCGTCGGGCCGACAACAGAACCCACGCTGGCTGATCTGAGCGAGGCACTTACCGCGGTCTACGGCACCGACTTCGGGATCCACAGCCCCACTTCGATTGCACGCTTCACCGATGCGGCGCGGCAGGCGGCCGCCTACCGCGACCGCCGGGTCCTGCTTGCCGGCGACGCCGCCCACATCCATCACCCGATCGGCGGCCAGGGTCTCAATACCGGTCTGCAGGATGCGGTCAACCTGGGGTGGAAGCTCGCCCAGGTGGTCAACGGAACCGCGCCGGACACCCTGCTCGACACCTACCATGCCGAGCGGCACCCGGTGGGTGCGCGCGTGCTGCAGACCACAATGGCGCAGATGGCGTTGCTGCGCACCGATGCTCGCACCAAAGCGTTGCACGACAACATCTCCGAAATGCTCGAAATAGATGCAGCCCGCAAGACCTTCGCCGCTCGCATGTCCGGTCTGGACATCCGCTACGACCTTGGGACGGGTCATCCGCTGCTGGGCCGTCGGATGCCAGATCTCGACATTGCGACGGCAGCCGGGCCAACGCACGTGTTCGAACTACTCCACGCCGCCCGTCCTGTGCTGCTGGACCTCGACGAGCGGGGCGGGATCGATCTCGCCGGATGGGGGAATCGCGTCAGCCTGGTCAAGGCGCACTACCCAGGCGTCTGGGAGCTTCCGGCACTCGGCGAGGTGACGGCGCCCACCGCGGTGCTGATCCGCCCGGACGGGCACGTCGCCTGGGTCGGTGAGAGTTCCTCGGACGGCCTGAGCGAGGCGCTGACCAGCTGGTTTGGCCCACCGATGTAACGGCATGTGGCCCGTTCGGCGATCAATATGCTGACACACCGTGGAGGGAATGCATTGTGATCGGACGCCTGGGATCGGCCGTGCTGGCCGCGGGTATAGCACTGGCCGGGCTGACGGCGGCAACCGCGTCGGCGACACCGGGGTGCGCTGACTACCACTGGATCGGCGCGGCCGGTTCCGGTCAACGCGACAGTGCCAACCTGACCGCCAACGGCGGGATGGGCTCCGTGGTGTACCAGTCCTACCAGCAGCTCAAATCACAGCTCGCCGCGGACGGCCGGACCATCGACGCCGAGGCGGTCCAGTACCCCGCGGCTCCGGTGCCACTGGAGGGCGGCATCAGTGGCTGGCTGGACTTCCTCGGCAGCGTCGGCGACGGTACGGACGCGACCGAAAAGCAGTACAAGGCGTTCACCGAGCGTTGCCCGGACAGCAAGGTGGTCCTGGCCGGCTACTCGCAGGGCGCCATGATCGTCCACCGCAACTTGTACGACCTCGCGGACGACCCGCACCTGGCCGCCGCGCTGTTGATCGCCGATGGCGACCGGCTGCCGGTCGACACCACGATCAAAATGGGGTCGACGGCCGTCGCACTGGGTCACGGTGAGGGCGTCGCGCAAGACCACTCGTTCCTGGCGTCGACCAACACGTCTACGCTGCCGCCCGCGATCGGCACCCGGACCATCAGCGTCTGCGATGTCGGTGACCCGGTGTGCGACTACAACCCCGACACGGGGACGATCTCCGACGCGGCGATCGCCATCCATACCTCGTACGCGCCGACCCTCAGCGGTCCCCACGCGTGGGTCACGCCGCTCTACACGCTGGTGACAGCGACGCAGACGGCCTCGCCGGTGGAGCTGTCCGCGCACACGTCCTGACCCGGATCAACAGTCGGGATGAGTTTTCCAGCCGTCATCCGTTCTGGCCGTAAGGGAGCTGTCCTGTTCCCGAAAGCCAGAAGGGATCATCATGAAACTCGTCGTAATCGGTGGCACCGGCCTGGTGGGCTCGAAAGTGGTGCAGAATCTGACCGCCCGCGGCCACGAGGCTGTCGCCGCAGCGCCCTCGACCGGCGTGAACACCTTCACGGGCGAGGGGTTGGCCGAGGTGATGGCGGGAGCCTCAGTCGTCGTCGACGTCTCCAACTCGCCCGCGCTGGATGACTCGGCGATCGAATTCTTCCGCACCGCGACCACCAACCTGCTGACCGCCGAGCAGAGCGCCGGCGTTACCCACCACGTCGCGCTGTCGGTGGTGGGTACCGAGGACCTCGCCGCACAGAGCGGCTACTTCCAGGGCAAGCTCCTCCAGGAGAAGCTGATCAGTGCGGGGTCGATCCCCTTTTCGATCGTGCACGCGACGCAGTTCTTCGAGTTTGTCAACACGCTCGCCGACGCCGCGACCGAGGGGGACACCGTGGTGCTGCCGCCGAAGTACTTCCAGCCGATGGCGGCTGCCGATGTCGCCGAGGGAGTCGCGATCGCCGCTGTCGGGGAACCGGTCAACGGCATCGCCGAGATCGGCGGCCCCGACATGGTTTTGCTTCCCGACCTCATCCGCACCGCGCTGACCTCCCGTGGTGACCGTCGCACCGTCGTCAGCGATCCCGCCGCGTCGTACTGGGGGGTCGACATCGACGAGCGCACGTTGGTGCCCGGCCCGGGCGCGACACTGTTCGACACCCGGTTCGAGGACTGGCTCCTCGAATCGGCCGCGAAGTCCTAGACCGAGACGTGGACGTATACGACGCGGTGCGGAGCAGACGAGCCGTCCGCGGGTTCACCGATCGGCCCGTCACGCCCGAGATCCTGCAGCGGGTGCTGGCAGCGGCATCCTGGTCACCCTCGGGGTCCAACATCCAGCCGTGGCACGTCTATGTCGTGACCGGTGCGCCGCTGGCCGAGCTGAAGAAGATCGCCGTCGAGCGTGTCGTTACAGGTGAAGCCTGGGACGACCGGGAATTCGAGATGTATCCCGCCGAGATGGCGTCGCCCTACCGGGAGCGCCGCTCCGCCTTCGGTCAGCAGCGGTACGCCGCACTCGGTATCGCTCGAGAGGACTGGGAAGCCCGGCAGCGGGCAGCCGTCGCGAACTGGGATTGCTTCGGCGCGCCGGTCGCGCTGTTCTGCTACATCGATCGGCATCTCGGCCTGCCGCAGTGGGCCGACCTCGGCATGTATCTGCAAACCGTCATGCTGCTGCTTCGTGCTGAAGGACTGCACAGTTGCCCGCAGATGGCCTGGTCGCAGGTTCGCCGAACCGTTGCCGATGTGGTGTCTCCGCCCGACGAGCTGATGCTGTTCTGTGGCATGTCCGTTGGCTACGAGGACATCTCGGTCAGCTACTCACGCACCGGTCGTGCCCCGCTTGACGAGACCGTCACGTTTCTGCCCGGATAGATCCACCGACCGCGGCGCCCCCACCCCCGGTTACGATCAAGACCGGAAATTCCGGTGAGGTCCGCTAGGGGCAGACGGTGGTGCCTATCTCGAGCGACGGGCGGTCAGAGCACTTGCATGGTCGTGCCGCCGAGTGCCGAGCGCTGCGATCGGTGGTCTCGACCGTCGCCGGTGGCGATTCCCAGGTGCTGGTGCTGCGCGGCGAGGCCGGCGTAGGTAAGACGGCGTTGCTCGGGTATCTCTCGGAGCAGGCGTCGGCGCTGCGCGTCCTGCACGTCGCGGGCATTCAGTCGGACATGGAGCTCGCGTACGCCGGCTTGCAGCAACTGTGCGCGCCGCTCCTGGAGCACCTCGGTGACCTCCCGGATCCGCAACGTTGCGCGCTCGACGTCGCCTTCGGTCGCGGAGTGGGCGATCCGCCTGACCGGTTCCTGGTGGGTCTGGCGGTGCTGAGCCTGATGGCGGCTGCCGCGCAACGTCAGCCCCTGCTGTGCGTGGTCGACGACGCGCAATGGCTCGACCAGGTGACCGTACAAACCCTGGGCTTCGTGGCGCGCCGCCTGCTGGCCGAGCCGATCGGATTGGTGTTCGCCGCCCGCGATGACGGCGCCCAGCCGCTCGCCGGGCTTCCTGAGCTGACCGTCCGCGGGCTGTCCGACGGCGATGCGCGCGAGCTACTGGACTCGGTCATGCTCGGCGGCATCGACCCGCCCGTACGTGATCGCATCGTCTCCGAGACCAGAGGCAATCCACTTGCGCTGCTTGAGGTTCCGCGTAACGCATCGGCCACCGAGCTCGCCGGCGGCTTCTACATCGCGGGCTCGGCATCGGCGCCGGGTGCGATCGAGACACGTTATGTGCAGCGAATCCAGGCGCTTCCGGAGCCGACGCGTCGGCTACTGCTGGTGGCGGCGGCCGAGCCGGTCGGCGATGCGGCATTGTTCCTGCGCGCCGCCGCCGCGCTGGGTATCCCCATCGACGCGCTAGCGCCGGCCGAAGCCGCCGGCGTGATCGAGTTCGGACCGCGGATGCGGTTCCGGCACCCGCTGCTGAGGTCCGCGGCCTACCGCGCCGCCGATCTAGCCGACCGCCGAGCGATCCACCGCGCTCTGGCCGACGCCACCGACCCCGACGCGGATCCCGATCGGCGCGCGTGGCATGCCGCCAACGCTGCGGCAGGACCAGATGACGCGGTGGCGCAGGAGCTGGAGACCTCGGCGGCGCGGGCCCAGAGCCGTGGCGGAATCGCCGCGGCGGCAGCGTTTCTCGAGCGCTCCGCGATCCTGACAGCCGATCCGGACCTGCGCGGCGCGCGGGCGTTGGCTGCCGCCCAGGCCAAGCGGGATGCCGCGGCGCCGGCCGCCGCCCGTGACTTGCTCGACGTCGCGGAGCGGGGACCGTTGTCAGGGCTGCAACGGGCTCAGGTGGCGCGCCTGCGCGCCCAGATGGACTTCGTCCGCAGCCGAGCCGGGGAGGCGGGAGCGCCGTCGGTGCGCGATACCGCGCAGGCATTGCTGGATGCCGCTCGCGCGCTGGAACACCTCGACGACTACGCATCTCGAGAGAGTTACCTCGAAGCGATCGCGGCGCTGTTGTATGCCGGACGCCTCGGTGACCCGCGGGCGCTGACCTATGCCGCGCAGGCGGCCCTGGCCGCACTGGACCGTGAGGCCGAACTGTCCCGTTCGGTGGACTTCTTACTCAAGGGTATCGCCGCGCGTATCACCCAGGGAGTCGGCGCAGGGGCCGAATCGATGCGAATCGGCTTGGATCACATGTGCATTCAGGCCGCGGCCGACGACCGCAACGTCCTGCGGTGGCTGGTACCGGCGTTCCCGATCCTGCAAGAATCGTCGGCCCACGAACTGTGGGACCAGGCCACCGTGCAACAGCTCTCCGCCGCGGCTGTGCGCGCTGCGCGCAACGCCGGTGCCCTTGCCATCCTGCCGCGTGCGCTGGTGTACCAGGCCGGCGTCCACCTGCTCGAAGGCGAATTCCGCACGGCAGCAACACTTGTCGAAGAAGCGAACGCGATCACGTCCGCCACCGACCACTACGCGGCGGTCAAGTATCACGCATTGATGCTCACCGCCTGGCGGGGCGACGCGGCCGAAGCCGAACGGTTGATCAAGGCCACCGAAGCGGACGGAATCAGCCGGGGTGAGGGCCGGGTTCTGGGGCTGACCGGGTACGCCGCGGCGGTGCTATACAACGGACTCGGCCGCTACGACGAGGCGCTGGCCGCCGCCCGGACGGTGTGCGAATACCAGGACATCGGCTTCTACAGCTGGTGTCTGTACGAACTGGTCGAAGCGGCCGCACGCAGCGGCGCGCGGGACACTGCGGCCGCGGCCATCCACGACCTCGCCGATCGCGCGGGAGCAAGCGGAACCGACTGGGGCCTGGGCGCATTGGCCGCGGCCCAGGCGATGCTCGCCGACGACGAGGACGCCGACGCGCTTTTTACCGAAGCCATCGAGAGGTTGGGGCGCACCACGATCGCTGTGCACCGGGCCCGCGCGCATCTCGTGTACGGGGAGTGGCTGCGACGGGTGCTTCGCCGAGCCGACGCGCGGCGGCAGCTGACCGAGGCTCACGACATGTTCGTCCGGATGGGTGCCGGCGCTTTCGCCGAGCGTGCCCGCCGCGAGCTGGCGGCCACCGGAGAGAAGGTGCGCGCGCAGCAGCCGGCCTCGGGCGGTGAGCTCACGGCGCAAGAGGCGCAGATCGCGCGACTGGCAGCCGAAGGCCTGACGAACCAAGAGATCGGCGCGCAGCTGTTCATCAGCACGCACACCGTCGAGTGGCACCTGCGAAAGGTGTTCGCCAAGCTCGGCATCACCTCACGCAGACAACTGCGGGCGATGTCCTGGGCAAGTTAGGCCTGACCACGGGCCGACGACTACGGACTACGGGTTTTCAAGGGTTCGCCTGGGCGGCGTGACCGCGAGGCTGAGGTCATCAGCACTTCGCACCCAGGAGACCGTTCATGACCGTCACGTGTGTTCCCCGGCCAACCGACTCAGAGGCCGCGGACCGGTTCGCCCGCGACGCACAGCCCCTGTTCGGGGCCCTGCTGCGCCGGGCCAGGGGATTGACCAAGACCACGGCCGACGCCGAGGACCTGGTGCAGGACACCCTGCTGCACGCGTTCATGGGCTATCACACGTTCCGCGACGGCACCGACTTCAAGGCATGGCTGCTCCGGATTCTCTACAACCGCTGGGTGAGCGGCTTCCGTGCCAAGCAGCGCCGGCCGTCGGAGGTCCCGGTGGACGATGTCGCCGAGGGCGACCTTGCCGTCAGCGCAGCCCGGACATCCACCGCCTCGCGCTCGGCCGAGTCCGAGGCGCTCACCCGGCTGCCCGACGGCGACCTCCGTTCGGCGATGGCCACCTTGCCCGAGGATTTCCGCACGGTGCTGTTCTACGCCGAGGTCCAGGGCCACACCTACGCCGAGACCGCGATGATCCTGAACATCCCGCGCGGCACGGTGATGTCCCGGGCCTCCCGCGGCCGGGCGCGGCTGCGGGTGGCTCTCGACGCCAGCGCGTACGCACCGACCGCTCAGATCGCATGAGCACCGCGACGGAACTCAGCGGGCAGACGGCGCTGGTCACCGGAGGCACTGCCGGGATCGGGCTGGCATGCGCCCGGCTGTTGGCCGGCGCCGGCGCCACCGTGATCGTCACCGGTAGAGACCGTCGGCGCGGCGCGGCCGCGGTCGGCCAAATCTCCGGCCAGGCGAGCTTCGTGGCAGCGGACCTCTCCGATGCCGGCGCGGTACAGGCACTGGTCGACCGGGTGGGTGAGGTGGACATCCTGGTCAACAACGCCGCCAGCTTTCCCGGAGCACTCACCGTCGACCAAGACCTCACGACGTTTCAGACGACGTTCGACACCAACGTGCGGGGAACGTACTTTCTGACCGCGGGCTTGGTCCCGGGCATGCTGCGCCGACGCCGGGGCAGCATCGTGAACATCACATCGATGGTCGCGTCCAAAGGGGTTGGCGGCGCATCCACCTACGGCGCGTCGAAGGCCGCGGTCGAAGCACTGACGCGATCGTGGGCCGTCGAGTTCGGCCCCTTCGGCGTGCGCGTCAACAGCGTTGCGCCCGGGCCCACCGATACCGAAGGCGTCGTCGCGCAATGGGGTGACACCAACGACGAACTCGGCCGTGCGCTGCCCCTCGGGCGCACCGCCCGCCCCGAGGAGATCGCCAACGCGGTGCTCTTCCTCGCGTCCCCCCGGTCGAGCTTCATCACCGGATCGACCCTGCACGCGGACGGCGGCGGGACCGCCGTCTGACACCAAGGAGAATAATCATGACGAAAAACCATGACCCGCAATGGGAGAACGCACTGACCGTCGTTCAGGACGTGCACCCGCCGTTCATCCCAGAGGGTGCCGATGTGATGACTGTCGTCATCGAGTACCCGCCGGGCAGTCCTGGGGCCCCACCGCACCGCCATCCGAGCGGGCCGGCGTTCGGTTACATGCTGGAAGGCGAGATGCTCTTTGAACTCGAAGGCGAGCCACCACGTGTCATCCGCGCGGGCGAAGCCTTCTGGGAGCCCGGCGGCGACGTCATCCACTACTCGGACGCCAACAACCGAGACGACGTCAAGAGCCGGTTCGTCGTCACGATGGTGTGCGTCCCGGGCCGGCCGATGCTCGAGCTCGTCGACGATAGCGAACTGACCGCCCGCAAACACCTGCGGGTAGCGGCCGAACCCGCCGCCGGAAAGGACTGAATGACTGTGTCTCGCATCCTGCTTCAAACCACCATCACCGCCCAGCCGGATGACTGGGACATCGACCGCTTCGCACTCCTTGCCGCCGAATTGCGCGCCGCCGGGCATGACGTGCTCGCCCGCAACCGCGCATCCCACGACGACGATCCGGTGCTCAGCGCCCTGGACGACCTGGGGTTCGATCAGCTGTGGTTGATGGCCGTCGACACCGGCGACGGCCTGACCGACGCCGAAGCCGACGCCATCGCCAGGTTCCGCCGCGGTGGCGGCGGAGTGCTGACCGCCCGTGATCACCAGGACCTGGGGTCCTGCCTTACCCGGCTCGGGTCGTTGGGACTGGTCAACGAGTTCCAGGACAAGACGGTCGATCAAAGCCACCTCTGTGACGATCAGGGCACCCCGAGCATCTCCTGGCCCAACTTCCATTCCGGAGCCAACGGGGACTACCAGCCGGTCCTCGCCACGGACCCGGTGCACCCGCTGCTGCGCACTGGACACTCCGCCAGTGGCCGAGTCGAATGGTTCCCCGCACACCCCCACGAGGGCGCGGTCTCGGCGAGCGTTCCCTGCGCGGTCGTCGTGGCCGAGGGGCGAAGCAGCGCCAGTGGCCGCCGATTCAACCTCGCCGTCGCGATCGACGGTGAGACCTACGACGGGTTGCCGATGGGGCGGGCGCTCGCGGAATCGACGTTCCACCACTTCGCCGACTACAACTGGGATGTGAATCGTGGAGCGCCGTCGTTCGTCAGTGAGCCGCCCGGGAGCCAGATCCTGGCCGATCCGGCCCGGCTGAGGGTGTTCACGGACTATGTGCGCAACGCCGCGAGTTGGCTGCACCCGGTTGTGCGCACCGGTGCCGATGTTGAGCCCCAAGCGCGCCGCACTGTCGTACTCTGAATGCGCTTCACACACAGGAGGCGCCAGTGAGCGAGCACGAAGTCAAGATGATCATCCTGTCGACTGACGATCTGGATGAATCGATCAGGTTCTACAGTGACACCCTCGGAATGGCCGTGAAGTTCCGCGACGGCACGCATTTCGCGGCGCTCGACGGCGGTCCGGTCACTGTGGCGCTGGCGACGGAGGTCGACCACCCGATCCCCGGACAGGTCGTGGTCGGAATCAAGACGGCCGACGTCGACGCAGCCGCGAAGGCCGTCGAGGCCAGTGGTGGCGGAATCGTCAAGGGTCCCTACGACGACGCGCACGAACGTCGAGCCGTCGTCTACGACAACAAGGGCAACGGCCTGGTCTTCTACAGCCCGCTCGCGCGCAAGTAGGGCACGGCCCGCGTGACCGAACTTCAAGACCGGCAGGATATTTCAGATCTCCTGATCCGCTACGCCAGCGGCATCGACCGGCGCGACTGGGACCTGTTCCGGACCGTGTTCACTGCCGACTGCCACCTGGACTACGGCCAGATCGGAGTGTGGGACGGCGTCGATGAGGTCACCGAATTCATGGACGTCGCGCATGCCGCCGCCGGCTACCTCATGCATCGCATCAGCAACATCGTCATCGATCTGCAGGACGATCGGGCCACCAGCCGCTGCTACGTCGATGCGTGGATCATGGCTGCGGACAACAACTCCGGGGTGAACGCCAGGGGCTTCTACGACGACGAGATCGTCCGCACCGACGCCGGCTGGCGGATCGCCCGGCGCACCTTCACCACTGTGCAGGTGGTGTACTGATGGCTGACAACTTCGCCGAGCGATACGGACCCTGGGCGCTGGTCGCCGGTGCCTCCGACGGCGTGGGTGCCGCCTTCGCGGACGCACTGGCCGCGCGCGGGCTCGATGTTGTGTTGCTCGCGCGCCGGCAACCGGTACTCGACGATGTCGCCGCGGACATCCGCGGCCGGCACGGAATCGAAACCAGGACGCTGGCAATCGATCTCGCAGGAGCGGGTGCGGCGGCCGCCGTGGTCGAGGCGACGGCAGATCTCGACATCGGCTTTCTGGTGTACTGCGCGGGCGCTGACCCCGACTTCAGGCCGTTCCTGAGCAATTCGATCGAGGCGGCCGAGAACATGGTGCAGCGCAACTGCGTTGTGCCGATGCAGCTGTGCCACCACTACGCGGCACCGATGGTCGAGCGGGGCCGGGGCGGGATCGTCGTGTTCGGCTCCGGGGCCGGCTTTTTCGGCGGGCCGAACATGGTGGCCTACGGCGCGTCAAAGGCCTTCGACATGGTGTTCGCCGAAGCGCTCTGGAGCGAGCTGCACGACAAGGGCGTCGACGTCATCGGGCTGATCCTCGGCAAGACCGACACCCCCGCGCTGCGCAAGCTCGAACACCAACGCGGCACCCTTGCCTCGGAAGACGAGACACCCAAGGACGCGGTACCGGTCGAAGACGTGGTGGCCGAAGCCTTCGCGAACCTCACCAACGGGCCGACGGTGCTCGTCGGTGAGCAGATGCGCGGTGTCGGGCAGTTGCTGGCATCGATGGATCGCAACGACGCGGCGCGGCTGATGGCACAGTCGATCACCGCGGCAATGGGACCGAACTGACGCTCGGGTTTTTGCCCTGTTCAGTGCGTCGCATGTTTACCGATCTCAGATCTGGATAGCTAGTACCGGTACCAGGCAGGTCGTTACTCACGCACGATTGACGCACGATTGGAGCACGAAGCCATGAAGTTGATCGAGATTGTCGCCGGTGCCGCTGTCGCCGGCGGATTGGCTGCAACCGCACTGGGATTGAGCGCCGCGACCGCGGGCGCCGACCCCGGCTGGACCCCGCCTCCCGGCCCTGTCCAGCCCGCGCTGCCGCCGGCCGGACCCGATGCGGGCTCTCCGCCGGCCTGGGCGCCGCCGAAGCCCGTGGACCCGACCTGGGCCGCCGGCAACAAGCAGGTGTGGGACGAGGGCTGGAATCACTGGGGCGTCTGGATCAACGGGGTCTTCGTCCCGACCTACTGATCGCCGCATGACGCCGCGGGATGCCGTCTGATCGCCTGGGGTGACGGCACCCGCGGCGTCCTCGCGTGTGGGCATCCGGGACATCGCTCTATGGTCGAACAGTGACGATCACCTACGACGATGCGCTGCGGGACCAGATCCGCGATCACTTGAGCGGCCATCAACGTCGCTCGGCGGCCGACCCCACCAAGCGGCATGCCGCCGTCGCGGTGGTGCTCGTCGACTCCGACGCGGGTGAGGACAGGGTCGACCCGGCTCCCGTCGACGACTGGATTGCCGGCCGGCCGATGGAACCCGGCTTGGACGGCCGGATGGTCGAAGTCTCGGGCGGTGCCGCATTTCTGTTGTGTCGCAGGGCTTCCCGGTTGAACTCGCATGCTGCGCAGTGGGCTCTTCCCGGCGGCAGGCTGGACCCGGGGGAGACCGCGATCGACGCGGCGTTGCGTGAGCTCGACGAGGAAGTCGGGATCACGCTGCCCCATTCATCGGTGCTCGGTGTGCTCGACGACTACCCGACGCGGTCGGGCTACATCATCACCCCGGTGGTGATCTGGGGAGGCGGGCGCCTGGACCCGCGTCCGGCGCCCGACGAGGTTGTCGCCGTCTATCGGGTAGGACTGCACCAATTGCAGCGCCCGGATTCGCCGCGGTTCATCACCATCCCGGAGAGCCCGCGTCCCGTCGTGCAGATGCCGTTGGGCAACGACCTCATCCATGCGCCCACAGGTGCTGTGCTGCTTCAACTTCGGTGGCTGTGCCTGGAAGGCCGTCACGATCCCGTCGACGAGCTCGAACAACCTGTCTTCGCCTGGAAATAGTCCCCTGAAAAGCACGTACCGCGCGGCCGTGAGGACCGCGCGGTATGTGGACGACGATTGTCAGGCAGGCGGATAGACGCCCATGCCCTTGGCCTTCTCGGTCTGCCAGAAGATGTCCGAGATCTGATCGATGGTCGCGAGCAGCTTCTCAGCGGTGGCGGCGTCGGTCGACTTCTTGACATCACCGGCACCGTGCACGCCGTCCCAGAACAGCTGGTGCAGGTTCGGGAACTGCTCGAAGTGCTCCTTGGTGAAGAAGTCGGCCCACAACACCATCAGGTGATGCTTGACCTCCTCGGCGCGCTGCTCCTTGATGAGGATCGCGCGGGTCCGGAAGTGCTCATCATCCGAGTCGTTGTACTTCTGGATGGTCTTGAGGCACGACAGCGCCTCGATCTTGGCCTGCGCGGGGTCGTAGACGCCGCAGTACAGGTCGCAATGAGCGTGGGCAGGGGTGGCGTTGGCGAAAAGTCGTTGCAGCATGGCCCTAACTTACCCTTTCACTGTGCGGGAGAACCATGGGCTCGGTTCCTGGCCGCTGCGCCGGTTTCGGGTGGTGGAGGAGTCGATGTTGCCGACCCTTCGCCCTGGTGACGGGCTGTTGGCGGTTCGGGCCGGGACCCCGCGTACCGGACAATTGCGGGTGTTCCCCGATCCCACTCTGCCGACCAGGTGGCTGATCAAGCGGGTCGGGACAGTGCGGGGGCGTGGCCGGGCCGCGACCTTCGAGGCGTGCTCGGACAATCCGCACGCGCCGGGTGTCGTCGACTCGCGTCGATTCGGCTGGGTTCCGGCCGCGGGCTCCTACCGGGTGGTGTGGACCGTCCGCGGTACACACAGCTGAGTCTGAGTTTCGTTTCCGGGTTATTGAGGTAACCGGGGCGCATGGGTATCTCAGACAAGATCAGCAATAAAGTCGACGACGCCGCGGGCAAGGCCAAAGAGGGAGTAGGCAAGGCCACCGGCGACAAGAGCACCGAAAACGAAGGCAAGGTCGATCAGGCCAAGTCGAGCCTGAAGGACGCCGGCGAGAAGATCAAAGACGCTTTCAAGAGCTGAGTGTGGAGCTCAGCCAGCAGCCACCGGCCACGCCGGCGGATGCCAGGAAAGCGAGTGAAGAGCAGCGCATCCTGCAGGACCAGCTGGATCGTCAGAACGACGATCCAGCTGGCCCCGGCAAGGTCGATAGGCACCAGGTCGCCGACGAGACCTGAGCTACTGCGGGTGGGTGGCCAGGTATTCGGCTACCGGCATGGGCTCATCGGCGGAATATCCGATCGGTAGAACGACGTCACCTTCGGTGGTGACGTAGTAGACATCCCACTGGTAGTAGCCCGCGAAAGTCGCGGGGTCGGCCAGTACCGCGGCGTAATCCTTTACCGCAGAGACGTATTCGTCTGCATGGTTGTAGCGGTAAATGGCGTGATCGGGGTCCGCGTCGAAACCGTTGGCAGCCAGGTAACGCCCGGCGGCCATGATGCTGTCGTGCGCTGAGCGAATGTCGCCGCCGTCGCCGTGGGCGGCGAACGTGGAGGGCAAGAACTGCATCGGGCCGTCCGCTCCGGCGCTGCTGAGTCCCACGATGCTGCCGAACCGGGTCTCGACCAGGTTGATGGCCGCCAGATAGTTCCAGCCGACGCCGGTGGCGGCCTCGGCCTCGCGGTAGTAACCGAGCAATTCATCTGCGGGCGCCGGCGGCTGGATCTGCCATGCGGGCACAGTGTCCCGAGGGTGAGCCATCGCCGCGAGTTGCCGCCGCGCGTCGACGTTGCGGTCGTAGGCGTCGAGCAACTCCGACGGGATGCGCGGCCGGATGATCGAATCCCACTCGGGGTGGCGACCGATGCTGCGGTAGGCAACCTGCTGACGGCGCGCAGCCGCGACAAGAGCGGGCGGCGGTGTCGACGGATCACGAATGGCCAATTCGTCGGCGACCAGGTCGTCGGCGAGCTGAGCGGGCTCCGGCGCCAGCCTGGGCTGGGCGCCGGCGCGTGCCGCGTCCGGTGGAGTGGTGGAATCCAGCGCGGCCGCCGGCACCGATGAGGCGTGCGGCCCGCTGACTGGCGTGCCCACCGGGTGCACAGTGCCCGACGCGCAGGCGGCAACGCTCAGCAGGACTGTCGCGGGCACGAGAGCGAATCGGATGCGCACCGCGCAAGTCTGTCGTACGACGACGGTCAGCACCAGGATTCGGTCTGGAAGGATGTGTGGATCATGCGGGTAGCTGCCACCTCCGTCTCAGCCGTCGTGCAGGGTGCGGCCACGATAGCGGCGCTCTTGGTCGGCGCCGTCGGGGTAGCGGACCCCTCACCCCGAATTGCCTTGGCCGACAACACCGTCAGCGGCGATCCGCCGGCCGTCGGAGCCGGGGACGGCTCGCTGGCCGACGGCCAGATTCTGACACCGTTCGACGTGCAGAACCCCGCCGTCGGCCGCCTGGATCCGCAGCTGCTGACCGCCATCCAGCAGGCCGCCTCCGCGGCGTCGGCCGACGGCATCACCATGACGATCACGTCCGGGTGGCGCTCACCGGAATTCCAGCAGCGCCTGTTGGACAGCGCGGTCGCGCAGTACGGCAGCCTGGCGGCTGCCCGCGAGTACGTGCAGACCCCCGAGGCGTCCAAGCATGTGGTGGGTGAGGCCGTCGACGTGGGGGGTGTGGGCGCCGATCAGTGGTTGATGGCCAACGGCGCGCGGTTCGGTCTGTGCCGCATTTATGCCAATGAGGTGTGGCATTTCGAGCTGGCCACCGACGCAGTCGGAAATTGCCCGCCGCTTCTGCCCAACGCGGCTGGTTGAGCGTAATTTGATCCGGATGAGAAGTCTGGATGAAATCCGCACCGCACTCGAGGCCTGCTACTCGGCGATCGAAGGCCTGTGCGCCGACTTGAGCGACGCCGACTGGAAAGCACAGTCGCTGTGTCCGGACTGGGTGGTGCGCGATGTCATCCAGCACGTCGTCAGCATCGAAGCCGTGATGGCCGGCTGGCTGCCGCAAGACGACGCCACCCCGCCGCCGTTCGAACGGGCTGCGGAGTTCCTGGCCGGCACCGACGACCCGGCGACGCTGGCCGAGAAGGTCACCGCAGTCTTCGCCGAGCGCAGGCGCGACCTGAGTTCGCTGACGGCCGCCGACCTCGACCGGCCGTCGTGGATGCCCACCGGCCGGGGGACCTACGGCCGTTTTCTGGAGATCCGGGTGTTCGACTTCTGGGTTCACGTGCGCGACATCACGATTCCGCTCGGACGACCCACCGACGACGGTGGGATCGCGGCGGAGATCGCGCTGGGACAGGTCGAAAGCTCGATCGGCTACATCGCGGGCAAGAAGGTGGGAGTGCCCGACGGCAGCGGCATCTCCTTCCGGTTGACCGGTCCGGTGGTCCGGGAGATCGATGTCTCGGTCGACGGTCGTGCCAAACAGGTTGCGCACCTTGAGGATCCGGATGCGGTGCTGACCACCGACTCGACGACGTTCATCATGCTCGCTTCCGGCCGGATCGATCCCCAGGCCCAGATCGACGCCGGCGCTGTGACCTGGAGTGGCGACGCCGAGTTGGGTGAGCGCGCCGCCCGCAACCTCAGGTTCACGATGTGACCGGGCGGCCCGAGTCCGTCGACTTCCACTTCGACGTGATGTGCCCGTACGCCTACCAGACGTCGCGGTGGATCCGCGAGGTCCGGGATCAGACCGGGCTGGTGGTGAACTGGCGCTTCTTCAGTCTCGAGGAGATCAACCGCAAAGAGGGCAAGAAGCATCCGTGGGAACGGGATTGGTCCTACGGCTGGTCGATGATGCGCATCGGGGCACTCCTGCGTCGGCGCTCGATGGCGGACGTGGAGGCCTGGTATCAGCGTGCCGGCCGGGCCCTGCACGTCGAGGGTCACAAACCGCACGACCCGGCGGTGGCCCGGCACCTGTTGGCTGAGCTCGGTTTCGACCCGGCGCTGGTCGACCAGGCCATTGCCGATCCCAGCACCGGTGACGAGGTGCTGGCCGACCACAACCGCGTCGTGGCCGCCGATGGTTACGGCGTGCCGACGCTGTTCTTTCCCGACGGTCAGTGTCTGTTCGGACCCGTGTTGGTCGATCCGCCGACCGGGGAGGCGGCGGTGCGATTGTGGGACGCCGTCGTCGCGTGGACGGAATTCCCGCACCTTTATGAACTTCAGCGGCCCAAGACGCCGGCCGACGCGCAGCTGATCGCCGAGACGTTCCGCCCGTACCTCGAGGCCCGCGACTGGGTATCGATCAACCGGGGTGAGGTCGTCGGCTTCGGAGACTAGCGGTCGTCGTCGCGGTTAGATCGAGGTATGCGTGTCAACCGGATCATTGCCGACCTGCCGGTCTCCGATATCGAGGCGGCCAAAGGCTTCTACACCGACTACCTGGGGCTGAGCACCGAGGAGTTCAACCTCGGCTGGGTGGCCCGATACACCTCGCCCGACACCGGTGCGAACCTGCAACTGGTCACCGCCGATGCGACGGCACCCGAGTCGCCCGTCATCTCGGTGGCCACCGATGACGTCGACGCTGCCTACGAGCAGGCCCGCACCCGTGGCTACCAGATCGTGCATCCGCTGACGACCGAGTCGTGGGGGGTGCGGCGGTTCTTCGTTCGCGATCCGGACGGCAACGTGATCAACGTTGTGGCACACCGGGATTAACGCGCGGACTAGCCGGTGGGCGTCGCGCCCAACACCCGTTGCAGGTCACCCTTCATCGCTTGCAGTTGCGCGCCCCAGTACCCCCAGCTGTGGGTGCCGCTGGGCGGGAAGTTGAAGACCGCGTTGCGGCCGCCGGCGGCCTGGTACTTGCGCTGAAACTCCTTGTTGGTGTTCAACGTGATGTTCTCCAGATACCCGGCGGTGAACAGGCCACCGAACGTCGGATCGTCGGTGTTGTCGAGTTCTGACGGTGCGCCAGTACCGCAATAGATCCACACCGCGGTGCCGTTGGCGACCAGCCGGGCTACGTTGACCATCGGATCGTTGCGTTGCCAGGCCGGATCGCTGGAGGGCCCCCACATGTCGGTGGAGCGGTACCCGCCGCCGTCTTTCATCGCCAGCCCGATCAGGGTGGGCCACAGACCCAGCGACGGGTTGAGGAAACCGGACAGCGAGCCCGCGAAGATGAACTGCTGGGGATGCCAGATCGCCAGCGTCAGAGCCGCACTGCCCGACATCGAAAGCCCGATGACCGCATTGTTGATCGGAGTGATCGCTTTGTTGAGCGCCAGCCACGCCGGCAACTCCTGGGTCAGAAATGTCTCCCACTTGTATGTCAGCGTCCCGTTGGACCCGGCCGCCGGCTGGTACCAGTCGCTGTAGAAGCTCGACTGGCCACCCACCGGCATCACCAGAGACAGACCGGACTGGTAGTACCACTCGAACGCGGCGGTGTTGATGTCCCAGCCATTCTCGTCATCTCGGGCGCGAAGGCCGTCGAGCAGATAGACCGCGTGTGCGCCACCGCCCTGGAACTGGACCCGGATGGTGCGGCCCATCGCCGGCGACGGCACATCGAGGGCTTCCACCGGCAAGCCGGAGCGGGAGTAGGCCGCGGCGGGTGCGGTCTGGCCTGTCAGGCCGACCATGCCGGGGACCAGCAGCACCGTCGAGGTGAGGACGCCGAGGCGCTGCACCCAGCGGGCCGCGCGGTGCACGAGGTTCCTCACGAGCAGCAAGGTAACAATGCGGCTGCCGCCGAGACGGACTGGCACGCCTGCCGTAATTGCTTTGTGATCGGCGGCAATTCATGCGGCCCGGGTTCGCACCCCAAGCACCGGTTGCCGGCTTCGGAGATCGCAGAAGTCCGCGGCCCACGGCCACCGGCCACGACCATCCGACCAGACCAGCTGCAATGCACGAATCTCCCTGCCGTAGAGGGCGGTCGCGAAACCCATGTGGGCATCGGGATGTTCGACCTCGACGACCTCGAGCATCGGACCGCCGCAGAGGGTGAACTGCTGGCCGGCGGTCAGCTCGGCTCCCCGGACCACGAGCTCGGCCGACTTGCTCAGCAGGCGCGCGGCCCGCTGTGGTGACACATTCGTCATCAGCAGTTCGGGGACGTCGTAGTCGCTCAAACCGACCGTGTACGCGAACGGCATGCGGGGCGATTCGACGTATTGAACCGCCCACCCACGCCGCAGGATCTTGGCGCGGACCTCGTCGAGATAGTCGGCGACGGTGTTGTTCGGGTGGTCGCACAACCAGCACATTGCTGGGCCCCTTTCGTCAGGTCGACGGCGTAGGAGACACGATGCACCCTGGGTACGACAAAAACTCGAACAGACGTTCGCCGTGCTCAGCGCGGGACCCACGCACCGCCGCAGAGCACGTCGGTGACGGCGAGTTCGTCGTCCAGCGCGACCAGGTCGGCGCGTGCGTCGGCGACCAGTTCCGGGAACGGAAGTCCCAGTGCGCGGGCTGGATTCAGCGACGACTGGCGCACCGCGAGTAGCAGCGCCTCGTCGCGGGGCAGTCCGCTGCTGGCGACGGCGAATCCGAACACCCGGTCCATCGTCGCGGTGCTGCCCGCGATCGTCGCCGTCCCGGCCAGCCGGGCCACCCCATCGGCGACCTCGACGTCCATTCGACCGATCTGGTACCGACCGTCGCTCACCCCGGCTGCCGCCATCGCGTCGGTGACGAGCGTCAGCCGCTCGGGACCGGCGGCCCGGACCACGTGCCGGTACAGCGCGGCGTCGACGTGTACGCCGTCGGCGATCAACTCGACCGTCACCCGGGGGTCTTCGAGCAGCGCGATCACCGGGCCCGGCTCCCGGTGGTGGATCGGGCGCATCGCGTTGAACAGGTGCGTGCCCACCGTGGCACCGGCACTGATCGCCGCGCGGGTCTGCTCGTAGGTCGCCTCCGTGTGTCCGACCGCTGCCACCGCGCCCGCCGCAACGATCCGCTCGATCGCAGCCAGCGCACCCGGACGCTCTGGTGCGAGAGTGACCATCCGGATGGCTCCGGCGCCGGCGTGCAGCAGCGTGTCCACCTCGATGGGGTCCGGATCACGCAGCAGGACGGGATCGTGCGCCCCGCAGCGCTGAACGGACAGCCACGGGCCTTCCAGGTGAACCCCGGCAAGCAGGCCATCGCGCACAAGGCCAGCCAGCACCTCGACCTGATGCAGCAGTTCGGCCGGGGCGGCCGACACCAGCGACGCGATCAGGGTCGTGGTGCCGTGCCGGCGGTGAAGCTCCACAGCGGCCGCCGTGCCATCCGTCGTTGCCGCCGAGAAATCGGACCCGCCGCCACCGTGGACGTGGGTGTCGACGAAACCGGGCACCACGGTCTCGCGCTCACAGTCGGCGGCTCGCGGCGGCGGACCGGCACCGAGAGCCCGCACTGATGCGCCGGACACCTCAATCCAGCCTGGCCGCAACAACTCTCGGCCAGTCAGCAAGGTCGCAGCGGCGATCAGCACTCAGATGCCCTGCCATGACGGCTTGGACAGGTAGGTCTCCCGGTAGTAATCCGCCAGCTGCAGCCGCCGAGCCGCGCCGCCGTCGAGCAGGACCGTCACGTGCGGGTGGTGCTGCAGGATGGTGGCCGGCCACATCGCGCTCACGGGTCCTTCCACCAGCTGATGCACCGCCTCGGCCTTGCTTCGGCCGAGGGCCACCAGGACGACGTGACGCGCCGCCATGATCGTGCCCAACCCCTGGGTGAGGCAGTGCGTCGGGACCAGGTCGACGTCGTCGCCGAAGAAGCGGGCGTTGTCGATTCGGGTCTGGCGCGTCAGCGTTTTGATCCGGGTGCGCGACGCCAGCGACGACCCGGGCTCGTTGAAGCCGATGTGGCCGTCGGTGCCGATGCCCAGGATCTGCAGGTCGATGCCGCCGGTTGCGGCGATGGCCGCCTCGTACTCGGCGCACGCCGCCGGAATGTCCTCGGCCAGCCCGTCGGGGCCGGCCACCGTGCCCGGCGCGAAATCGACGCGTGAGACGAACACGGTGTCAATGACGGTGCGGTAGCGCTCGGGATGTTCGGCAGGCAACCCGACGTACTCGTCGAGGGTGAAGCCGCGAGCGTGCCGAAACGAGATGCGCCCCGCGTCGCACCGGGCGACGAGCTCGTCGTAGATCGCCAGCGGGGACGAGCCGGTGGCCAGTCCCAGCACCGCGGCCGGCTTGCGGGCGAGCAGCGCCTCGACGGCATCGGCGGCGACGGTGCCGATCTGCGCGGCGTCGGGGAGGATGACGACTTCCATCAGACCCTACTTATCGGCAGTGAAAAGTAGTGATCCCGCGGCGATTTCGGCACCCGTCGCGACGTCGTCACCTACCACGATGTTGCCCGGCTCCCGTTCGTCCATCACCACAACCGGAACGATCGGGTTCAACCCCGCCGCCACCACCGATGGGACGTCATAGGTGATCATCGTCTGACCGGCGGTCACGGTGTCGCCCTCGCTGACGTGGGCGCTGAAACCCGCCCCCTGCAATGCGACTGTGTCGAGCCCGAGATGAACCAGCACGCCGACGTTCTCGCTCGTCACGATGATGTAGGCGTGCGGCATCAGCTTGATGACGCGACCGCTGACCGGTGCCACCGCATCGATGATGTCGTGTGGCGGATCGACCGCGGCGCCGTATCCCACCATGCCTTGGGCGAAAACGGGATCGGGTACGTCGCCGAGCGTGACGGCACGCCCGGGGACCGGCGCGTGGACGGACGTTGTGCTCATTGTCGAAGACAATAGAGAGTCGACCCACGTAGCCGCGGCGGAAACAGCGCCTCACCTCCGGCGATTTGTCTAAGCTTCGGCTGTGCTGCGACAACGGGAGGCCGGCCGGTCATGAGTGAAACCACCAAAGACTCAGGCGCACAGCAAAAGTCGGGGCTGCGCATACCAGGCTTCGCACAGCTGCAACGGCTCGGTAAGAGCCTGATGCTGCCGATCGCCGTGCTTCCGGCGGCGGGCATCCTGCTGCGGCTCGGCCAGGACGACCTGCTGGGCCGGATCAAGGCGCCGGTGATCGGTCCGTTCTTCCAGGCGATGAGCGCGGCAGGGGGCGCGCTGTTCAACAATCTCGCGTTGTTGTTCGCCGTCGGCGTCGCGATCGGTTTCGCCCGCAAGGCAGACGGGTCGACCGCGTTGTCGGCGGTCGTCGGCTACCTGGTGATGCAGGCCGTCTTCAAGACGATGTCGCCGTTCGTCCTTGCGGGGCAACTCGACAAGGCCGGCGAACAAGCGCAGATCAACTACAGCGTGTTTGGCGGGATCGTGATCGGCCTGCTCACCGCGTGGCTGTTCGACAAGTACCACACCATCACGTTGCCGCCGTACCTCGGCTTCTTCGGTGGCAGGCGCTTCGTCCCGATCGTCGTATCGCTGGTGAGCCTTGTGGTGTCGTTCGCGATGAGCTACTTCTATCCGATCTTTGACGCGGGGCTCACCGGCCTGGGCCATTTCATCGGCGGTGCCGGTGCGCTCGGCGCGTTCGTCTACGGCTTCGCCAACCGCATGCTGATTCCGCTGGGGCTGCACCACATCCTGAACTCGTATGTGTGGTTCATCTATGGCAGCTATCCGAGCGGCGACGGGCATGTGGTCACCGGTGAACTCAGCCGGTTCGCCGCAGGTGACCCCAGCGCGGGGCTGCTGACCTCAGGCTTCTACCCGATCCTGATGTTCGGCCTGCCCGGCGCGGCGTTGGCGATGATCCATGTGGCGAACAAGAAACAGCGCAAGGTCGCCTTCGGCATCCTGTCTGCCGCCGCGCTGACCGCGTTCCTCACCGGTGTCACCGAACCGCTGGAGTTCGCCTTCATGTTCGTGGCGTTCCCGCTCTACATCGTGCACGCGGTGCTGACCGGTCTGTCGCTTGCCGTCGCCTACCTTCTCGACATCCACCTGGGCTTCTCGTTCTCGGCCGGACTGATCGATCTGCTGCTCTATGGCACCGCACCGGCGGCCAAGAACATTCCGCTGCTGATCGTCATGGGCCTGGTCTTCTTCGCGGTGTACTACCTGCTGTTCCGGTTCGCGATCACCCGGTGGAACATGCGCACCCCCGGCCGCGAACCCGACGCCGAGTTCGACGCCGAGGAGCGGGCGAACCTGGGCGAGGGCGCCGAGTCGGCCACCGCCGTCGAGGCCGGGGGCGCGGTGAAGACGGCGCCCGCGATCGCGGACAGCAGGGCCGAAAAACTGATCGCGGCATTCGGCGGGCGAGAGAACCTGCGCAGCGTGGACGCCTGCATCACCCGACTGCGGATGGAGGTCGTGGACCCCGGCAAAGTCGACCAGAACCGGCTGAAAAGCCTTGGCGCCGCCGGCGTGATCGAGGTGGGCAACAACGTTCAGGCCGTGTTCGGGACCCAGGCCGAGGTGCTGAAGAACGAGATCAACGACGCGCTGTGACGGGCGGCCGAGCAGTATCGCTGAAACGGGGAAGTGTCGCACCCGCAGCGCATAGATCGCGTAAAGGAAACGCATAGGCTTCGAACCTTTACGGTTCCGTGCTCAAAGTGTGACCTGAGTAGACCACTGTTACCGAAGTGACATCAGTGGCTCTTGCTGTGAGCCGATCGAGCCAGAGTTGGGGACCCACATGACCGTGCACATTTTCGATCGTGAATCGACCGGCGGCACCTCCTTTGCACTGCGATCGCTGATCGCGATGACAGGTGCATTTCTCGCCGCCGGAGCGTGGCCGGCGCCCGCCCATGCGGATACCGCCGGCGTCAGCAATCTGCTCAACTCCACCGGTATCAGCCAGCTGATCGAGCAGATCGGCCAACAGATCTGCCCGATGCTGGTCAAGCCGGGCAGCAGCCTGGTCTCCAATGCCACCACAGCCAGCGGGCACGGCGGTCTTGCCTCCCAGGTGACCGGGTTCGTTGCCGAGCAGGCCATCCGGTCTCAGTGTCCGGCGGTGATGACCGAGCTCGCCAATGGGAACTTCGCGCCGCTGATGCAGATGCTCAGCACCGCCAACCAGGCGTCGGGCGCACTCAACCAGCTCAACGGCGTGAGCGTGCCGTCGGTGCCGTTGCCGGCTGCGGGTGTGCTCAGCCCGTAGCGGCGTCCCTGGCAAACGCTAACGAATCTGGCTGCGCCGTCGATATCGTGGTTAAGTAGTTGAACCCGAGGCCTGCTCGAGGCGGAATCAGGTGACTGTGAAACGACTTCTCATCGGCGCGTGTGCGGTGGCGCTCACGTCGGGATCGCTGGTGCTTGCCGCACCGGCGTCCGCCGACTGCCCGAATGGGACGGTCCAGAGCCGATTCCCCGGGGTGTGTACGTCCGGCCCGTCCGGCGGCCAGGTCCCGCAGGCGATCGGCCCGGACAATGTCACGACGAACATTCAGCCCAACCAGATCCCCACGATGAACGGGATCCCCTGCAACCTGTGGCATTCGGTCACGTGCTGGGCGATGGCCCAGAACGGCGGCTAGATCCGCGCGGTCACGCCGCGCGCAGCGCGTCGATGCCCTGGTCCAGGGCGGCTTCCAGATAACTCAGGTCGCCGGTCGCGAGCATGATGCCGACCCCGCCCTGGATGCCGGCCAGCAACGCCGCCGCGGCTCGCTCGGCGTTCACCGAGCCGGCCACCTTGCCCTGCCCCTGCATCGACCGGATGCCGGCCGCTATCGCGCCGCTCCACGCGACGATGAGCTCGGCTGTGACAGCCTCGGCCCCCGGAGTGGTGCGCCCGATCTCCGACATCAGCACCGCGATCGGGCAGTTCTGGCCCTGCTTGCGGTAGCGGTCGACCACGGAATCCCGCCACCGTTGCCACGCCGCCCAGGATGTGAGCGCGCCGAGATGAGGCTGCTGGTCGTCGAGCACCATCTGGGACTCGAGCGCCGCGACCGCCAGCAGCAGCTGCTCCTTACCCCCGGGGAAATAGTGGAAGAGCTGACTTTTGGAGGTGCGAGTACGCGCCATGACGTCCTCGAGTGTGGTCAGCGCGACGCCGCGGGCGCGGATCTCGGCGGCGGCCCCCTCGATGATCCGCTGCCGGGTGGCGCGACCCTTCGCCGTCAGTTTTTGGACTTGCAGGTCCATTTTTAGAGGCGAAGCATATGGACTCATGAGTCCAAAAGATACCCGGTTGGCCGGGCGCAGAGCACTTGTCACAGGTTCCACAAGCGGTCTCGGGGTCGCCATCGCGAAGGCCCTGGCGAATGATGGCGCCTTCGTCGTGGTGAGCGGACGGGACACAACCCGCGGCGACGCCGTCGTCACCGAGATCCGGTCGGCAGGCGGGGACGCCGCTTTCGTCGCCGCCGATCTGGGAGCCGGGGGTGCCGCCGCCCGCCGGCTGGCCGACGCGGCCACCGAGGCGGCCGGCGGCATCGACATCCTGGTGAACAACGCGGCCACCTTACTGATGCCCACCCCGACCGCCGACGTCACCGAGCAGGAGCTGCGAGATGTGTTCGGCGTCAACGTGTTCACGCCATTCCTGCTGACCGGTGTGCTGGCACCGAGCATGGTTGCCCAGGGTGGCGGCGCGATCGTGAACATCGGCTCGATCACCGGGCTGCGCGGATCCAGCGGGTCGGCGGTCTACAGCGCCAACAAAGCCGCGATCCATTCGTTCACCCAGTCCTGGGCCGACGAGTACGGCCCGCACGGTGTGCGGGTCAACGCCGTGGCCCCCGGCCCGATCGGCACCGAACGGCAGGCCGAATTCGCCGACCACATCGCGCCGACGCTGAGCCGCCTGCCGTCGCGGCGGGTCAGCACCCCGGAGGAGGTCGCGGCCGCGGTGGTGTTCCTGGCCAGTGACGACGCCGCCAACATCCACGGAACAGTCCTCAGCGTCGACGGTGGCTGGGCGGCAACCTGATTCGAGGGTGGCCGGCAATGGCTCCCGAACTGCGTCGAGCACGCCGTCGTCAACCGGGTGTCGACCCGCGCGGTGTTGCCGCCATCACACCCCAGCAAACGGCCGGACAGGACGGTGTCCAGCAACCCCACAGCGTTGCAAGGCCGGGCCGGCGACTGCCGCGCTGATAGGCTCCCAGGTGAAATCGCGGGGGCGGCGGGGTCCGGCCCGTCTGACGAGGTGGCGTCGAAACGTAAAGCAAGAGTCGGAATGGGTTCGGAATGGGTGTTGTGCGGACCGGAGAAATAAAGGCGCTGACCGGTCTTCGCATCGTCGCCGCCCTATGGGTGGTGCTGTTCCACTTCCGGCCGCTGATCTGGGAAGCGTCACCGCGACTCAAGGACGACCTCGCGCCGCTTCTCAACGCCGGTGCCCAAGGCGTCGACCTGTTCTTCATCCTCAGCGGATTCGTGCTGACGTGGAATTACCTCGACCGGATGGGATCGCATTTCTCCGGGCGGGCCACCCTGCACTTCCTGTGGCTGCGGCTGTCCCGGGTGTGGCCGGTGTACCTGGTGACCATGCACATCGCCGCCGCGTGGATCATCTTCACGCTGCACTTCGGCGCCACACCGTCGGCGGATGTCGAAAAGCTCACCGCAATCAGTTACGTGCGCCAGCTGTTCATGGTCCAACTCTGGTTCGAACCGTTCTTCGACGGCACCAGCTGGGACGGCCCGGCCTGGTCGATCAGCGCGGAATGGCTGGCCTACCTGCTCTTCGGCGGGATCATCCTGGTGATCTTCCGGATGGCGCGGGTGACCCGGGCGCGCACGCTGCTCTTCCTGGCCTTCGTCGCGGCGCTGCCGCCCACGCTGCTGCTGCTGGCCAGCGGCCACTTCTACACGCCGTGGAGCTGGCTGCCGCGCATCGTGGCCCAGTTCCTGGCCGGCGCGCTGGCCTGCGCGGCGGTCCGACGCTTGCAGATCGGCCGGCGTGGGCAGCACATCTCAGGTATTGCTGCGGTACTGCTGACCGCCGCGATGGTCGGCATCCTCTACTACTACGACGCCAACCCGGTGGCCGGGATGATCGACCCCGGCGGCCTGGTCGACGTGCTGTTCATGCCGCTGGTCGTCACGCTGGCGATCGGCGTCGGAACCCTGCCGGCGCTGCTGTCCACGCGGCTGCTGGTGTACGGGGGGCAGATCTCGTTCAGCCTGTACATGGTGCACGAAATCGTGCACACCTCGTGGAACTGGGCGGTCCAGGAGTACCAGATCGACCTGCCGAAATCGGTGCAGAAGATCGTCGTCGTCGGATTGATCCTCGCGGCGGTGGCCGGCGCGATGGCGCTCTACCACGGCGTCGAGGAACCGGCCCGGCGCTGGATGCGCAGGATGGTCGACTTCCGCGACGTCAAACACGACAAGCACACCGGCCCGCCGGGGGCCGAGGGCGGCCGGCTGGCCTCGATCGACCATGCCCGCGATACCCGTCCTCCGCAGTCCTCGGCGCGGGCCGGGTAGTAACGAAGCCAGCGTCGGTGTGCGACAACACCTTCGGAGGCAGTAGGCTGCCTGCGTCGGGCATGAGATTCAGTGGGGTGTCATTGATCCGCAAGGAAGGGCTTGTGCGCGTCATCACGACCGGCCTGTCGGCCGTCGCGGTGCTCGCCGCCATCGTCGGCTACACCCGCCCGGCCGTCACCTATGAATTGGCCAATCGCGGTTCGGGTTTCAGCCGGATAGCGGTGATTGGCGACTCGTACACGACCGGTACCGACGAGGGCGGTCAGGGGCCGCAGTCGTGGACGTCCCGCGCCTGGCTGCTGCTGGCCGGACAGGGCGCCAGAATCGACGCCGACGTGGCCGCCGAGGGCGGCGCCGGCTACGGGATCCGGGGCAACCACGGCAGCCTGTTCGAGGACCTCACCGTGCGGGCCGTCGACCGCGACGACTCCCTGGTGGTGTTCTTCGGATCCCGCAACGACCAGCCCGCCGATATGCAGAAGTACCCGGTGCTGGTCGGGGAGACCCTGCAGATCGCCCGCCGGGCGGCGCCCAAAGCCAAGGTCCTGGTGATCGGCCCGCCGTGGCCGACGGCAGACCCGCCGGGCGAGGTGCTGGCCCAGCGCGACATCCTGCGCGCCCAGGCCAAAGCCGTCGGCGCGGTCTTCATCGATCCGCTCGCCGAGGGCTGGTTCGTCGGCCACCCCGAACTGATCGGCCCCGACGGCGTGCACCCCACCGACGCGGGCCACGCCTACATGGCCGAGAAGATCGCCCCGCTCATCAGGAGCCAGCTCGCCATTCCGCTGTGAGGATCACGGCCCGATCCAGGGCTGAGTGTTGCCCAGATTGTTCGCGTCGACCTGGTAGCACTGCTGCGGGGTGTTGAACCCGAACGCGCCCCCGGTCTCGCAGCGCTGAAAGAAGCCGTTCGCATCGATCGGGCCGTCGCAGCGTTCGCCGCCGCCCCACGGTGTCCAGAGTCCCTGGCATCCCGCGCTCGCTGCGGGCGCGCCGATGATGCCGATACCGATGGCGGTGATCGCGCAGATCACCACTGAACCGAGTTTCTTCACCGTCCACCTCCTCGACGACAAACCTCAAGTGAAGTTCGGATACCCAATTCATCGCGGTGGCCGACGAGATCGTTATCGCACATGCGGCTCCAGCAGCGCCGCACCCCCGCGTCCTGCTCTGTGATCCCCGCGTCGGTATGGGATGGTTCTGGTGATGCTGAGACGCGTGTGGGAACGGCGTCGGCGGAGGCGACCGCTGACACCGTTTCTGGCGACGCTGGCGGTGGTCATGGTGGTCTTCGCCGGCGACCGTCCGACGCCGTCGCTGCCCTACAACCTGATCGCCGGGCCCTTCGCGCGACTGCTGGCCCAGGCCGCCGATCTCGGCCCTGCGCGCGCACAGCGGGTCCAGCTGACCGTCGAACTGCGGGAGGCCTCCCGGCCTGCGGCGCTGACCGCCTGGGCCGACTCTCACGGATTGTCGGTGGGCTGGCGCGACGGTGATGCGTGGGCCGTCGTGGAGGGCACCCCGCGAGCGATTGCGGGTGCCTTCGACGTGGCCGTGCACGACTACCGCCGCAGCAACGGGGTGGTGTTCTACGCCTCGCCTCAGCAACCGGCCGTCCCGCAGCAGCTGAGCGGTGAAGTGAGCGAGTTGGGCCGCATCCTCGGCTACACGCCCTCACACGAAGGCGTTCCGCCGACCCCGCCGCTGGACGTCCCCAATGCGGGGCTCGCGCCCACCGAGTTGCTCACCGCCTACAACGTCAACCCGCTGACCTCCGCGGGTTACACCGGAAAGGGTCAGACTGTCGTCGTCTTCACCTTCGACGGCGTCGACCAACGCGACCTGGACAAGTTCTCCGACTGGTTCTCGCTGCCCAAGTTCAACCTCGAGGTGATGGGCGGGATGCCGCCCGAGCGACGCGGCGAGGCGAGCATGGACGTCCAGTTCGTGCACGCGATCGCGCCTTCGGCGCGGATCGTTCTGGTCAACGCCCGGTCCACCGCCGAAGGCGACGCGACCTACGTCAAGCTCGGCAAGCTGATGGAAGATGTCGACCGCACCTACCCGGGAGCGGTGTGGAGCTTCTCGATCGGCTGGGGCTGTGATCGACTCCTCTCCCGCGCCGACCTGGCGCCGGTGCGCTCGGCGCTGGCCCGCGCCCAGCGCAACGGGACGACGGCCTTCGTCGCCAGTGGAGATCTGGCCGGCCTGGAGTGCAAAGGCGGCAAGACCTGGTCGGATCCGCCGAGCCCGGACGACTACGGAGTCGACGTGATGGCCTCGCTGCCGGAGGTGACCGGTGTCGGAGGAACGACGCTGTCCACCGATTCCCAGGGTCAGTGGCTGGCCGAACAAGGGTGGTACGACGTCCCGTTGACCCAGGGCAGCGGCGGCGGCGCGTCGGTGTTGTTCGCGCGCCCGTCGTGGCAGGACACCGGAACCCGCGCCGGCCCGCACGACAAGCGGCTGGTACCCGACATCGCCGCGGTGGCCGACCCGTTCACCGGGGTGAAATTCGTGTTCAACGGCCAGATCCTGGTCGGAGGGGGCACCTCGCAGGCGGCGCCGATCTGGGCCGGAATCGCCGCGGTGATGAACCAATTCCTGACCGCGCGCGGCTTGGAGCAGCTCGGTGACTTCAACCCGCTGCTCTACGACATCGCCGGCGGCGCCGAGGTACCCGCCTTCCGCGACATCTATCTCGGAGCCAACGCGGTGACGCCCGTCGTGGCCGGCTACGACATGATCACCGGGCTGGGAACGCCCAACGTCGACAACCTGATCAAGGCCCTTCTCGTGCTGAAGTCGTTGCGCCGATGACCGATCTGACAACAGACGCCGACGCCGCCGACTCGTTCGCGGGCTACGCGGTACCCGCAGGCAACTACCGAGCCCGCAGGCAGCGTGGCCCCGGCTATTTCGTGACCATCGGGCTGTGGGTGATCGTCCTGGTCGCCGCGATGATGGCGCTGAGCATCCTGGCCACCCGAATAACGCCCACCGCGATCACCTACCACTGCCCACCCGACTGCGGCCGGCCGCCGACGGGCCTGCCGGTGGCCATCAATCCGCGCTTCTTCGCCCCCGACGGGTCGTTCTCGGTGTCCTATCCATCGCCCGGAACCGCCTACGACGTGACCATCGAACCCAACGGGGTGCGCGCCGAGCTGACCGTCGGTGAGGGGGGCACGTTGCGGTTGTTCAGCGAGCCGGCGAAGGGCCGCAACGCTCGCCAGGTGGCCGACGATCTGCTCAATCAGCTCTTTCCGGACGCGGTGACGTCCTATGAGCTGCCCAACGCGATCCTCGGGTACGAGCCGGGCTACGGCGAGGTCGCCGACGACTGGCCGAAGGGCACTGCGACCGACTCCCTGCACCAGCGCGTCATCGTCATCGTCGCGGTCAAGAACGATCTCGCTCTGGTCGCCGGCGCGGTGGGGCCGTTCCATCAGTTCGGGCCCGACGACGGGCCGGGGCCCCCGTCACCGGCGAACCTCGATATCGCCAAGGACATGGGCAAGTACGTCAACAGCTTCATGTGGCGCGGAGACCCGCCGAGGTAGCTTCTCGTGCTTGGTGTTTCAGTCCTGCACGGCTTTGGCGACGGCGATGCAGGTCGTCAGCCATCCCGGCTGCTGCGCTGCGGAGTCCTGCACCGCCCACATGGCGGTGAGCACCGCGCGCACCACCACCCAGGCCCGCGCCCGATCCTCGTCGAACCCCGCCGCGTCGACCAGTGTGTAGAACCGCCGGCGGACTCCGCCTCGGACATCGCCGGCCAACTCGTCGAAGCGGTTCCACAACATCGGGGCGATCTCGTAGTGCGGATCGCCGTTGACCGGTTTGGGGTCGATGACCAGCCACGGCTGACGCGGCCCGGCGAGCACGTTCGCGTAATGCAGATCGCAGTGCAGGACCCGTGCCGTTGTCTCGGCGTCGACCGTCAAGTCCGCGCACTGGCTCAGCGCCTGTTCCACCAGCCGGTGCGGGATCGGTGCGCCCCGCGGCAGCTCGGCCAGGTCGGCGGTCCACCGGTCGAGGTAGAACGTCAGGGGCCGCAGTTGGGGCAACGCCGGGACGTGTACGTGGCGATACAGGCCGGCGACGATCCGGCAGGCCTCGACGTCATCGACTCCCGTCAGGTCGTCGCCGAGCCGTTCGGCGAGAATCGCCCGGCGGTGCGGGTCGGCGCTGAGCAACCGGACGGCGCCCTCGCCGCCCCACCGGCGCAGCGCCAGGTGCTCGTGTTCGGATTCGTCGTCGGGGAAGCCGAGCTTCAGGATCGCGGCCGTGCCATCGGCGGTGCGGACCGGCAGCACCAGTGAGCAGTGTCCGTGGATGGGCAGGCCGTCGGGCCGAAGCCGCCACTGCGCGACGACGTCGCGGGTGAGCCGGGGCAGTGCGTCGACCCATGTCGCCCACTGCGGGCCGCGATCGGCCATCGCCCGCACCCCGGCGGGCAGATCGCTCACGGCGAAGGGTGATCCGGGTGCTCGCCGGGTGGCTCGCTCGGCGGGGCAGGCTTGTTCAGCCAGTCCTTCAGCCGGAACAACTGGCTGGCCACGATTCCCAGGCCCACCAACAGCAGACCCAAGACGATCCAAATGGTCATCGCTGCCGAGCCTACGCACACCAGGACGCCCCCGGCGGTGCTCGGCGCTATTGTGGCGCCAGTGTCCGAGGTCTCCGTTGAGCAGGTGCGTCAGCTGCGCGCACGCCTCGACGGCGTGACATTTCGTGATGCGGCCCGCTTGGGTCGGCGGCTGAAATCGCTGCGCGGCGAGGTGTCGGCGGAGACCCTGAGAAAGATCTCCGACCAGATCGGGGCCGCCGAGGCGTTGGTCGCCACCCGTCAGGCGGCGGTTCCGGTGATCACCTACCCGGATCTTCCGGTCAGCGACCGTCGCGACGAGATCGCCCGAGCCATCACCGACCACCAGGTGGTCGTGGTCGCGGGTGAGACAGGGTCGGGCAAGACCACCCAGCTGCCCAAGATCTGCCTGGAGCTCGGCCGCGGGATCCGTGGAACCATCGGCCACACCCAGCCGCGCCGGCTGGCCGCGCGCACGGTGGCTCAGCGCATCGCCGACGAGGTCGGCACCCCGCTGGGGGAGACGATCGGCTACACCGTCCGTTTCACCGACCAGGCCAGCGACCGCACTCTGGTCAAACTGATGACCGACGGAATCCTGCTCGCCGAGATCCAGCGCGACCGGCGTCTGCTGCGCTACGACACGCTCATCCTCGATGAAGCGCACGAGCGCAGCCTCAACATCGACTTCCTGCTGGGCTACCTTCGCGAACTCTTGCCGCGCAGGCCTGATCTCAAGGTGATCGTGACCTCGGCGACGATCGAGCCGGAACGATTTTCGGCACACTTCAATGGAGCTCCGATCGTCGAGGTGTCCGGCCGCACCTATCCGGTGGAGATCCGCTATCGACCCCTGGAAGTGCCGGTCCCGGTTGATGATTCGGATGATCCCGATGATCCCGACCACGAGATCGTGCGCACCGAGATTCGCGATCAGACCGAGGCGATCGTCGACGCCGTTCGCGAGCTGGAGGCGGAGCCGCCCGGCGACGTGTTGGTGTTCCTGTCCGGGGAGCGGGAAATCCGGGACACCAGTGATGCGTTGAGCCGCATTGTCGATTCGAACACCGAGGTGCTGCCCCTGTACGCGCGGCTGCCCACCGCCGAGCAGCAGCGGGTGTTTCAGCCGGCCCGGACCCGCAGGCGGATCGTGCTGGCCACCAACGTCGCCGAGACGTCGCTGACCGTGCCGGGTGTCCGGTATGTCGTCGACCCCGGCACCGCGCGGATCTCCCGCTACAGCAGGCGAACCAAGGTGCAGCGGTTGCCGATCGAACCGATCTCCCAGGCCTCTGCCGCGCAACGGGCGGGACGGTCCGGTCGCACTGCGCCAGGAGTGTGCATCCGGCTGTACTCCGAAGAGGACTTCGAGGGCCGGCCGCGTTACACCGACCCGGAGATCCTGCGTACCAACCTCGCTGCGGTGATCTTGCAGATGGCGGCGCTGCAACTCGGTGACATCGAGAGCTTTCCGTTCCTGGATCCGCCCGAGCAACGCAGCATCCGCGACGGCGTGCAGCTGCTCCAGGAGCTCGGCGCGTTCGATTCCAGCGGCGCCATCACCGATGTGGGTCGCCGGCTTGCGCAGTTGCCGGTCGATCCGCGGCTGGCGCGGATGATCGTGCAGGCCGACACCGAAGGATGCGTGCGCGAGGTCCTGGTGCTGGCCGCGGCGTTGTCGATTCCCGACCCGCGCGAGCGGCCGGCCGAGCGCGAAGAGGCGGCCAGGCAGAAACACGCCCGATTCGCTGACGAACACTCGGACTTCGTGTCCTTCCTGAATCTTTGGAAGTATCTGCGCGACGAGCGGAAGGCCCGGTCCGGCAGTGCTTTCAGGCGGATGTGCCGCGAGGAGTTCCTGCACTACCTACGGATCCGGGAGTGGCAGGACCTGACCGGGCAATTGCGCACCATCGCCCGCGACATCGGCATCCGGGAATCCGACGATCCCGAGCCGGCCGACCCGGCGCGTGTCCACGCTGCCCTTGTCGCCGGATTGCTCTCGCATATCGGTCTGCGGGAAGGGGATTCGCGGGAATACACCGGTGCGCGCAACACCCGGTTCGTACTGGCCCCGGGATCGGTGTTGACCAAGCGCCCGCCGCGCTGGCTCGTGGTGGCCGACCTGGTGGAGACCAGCCGGTTGTACGGGCGTATCGCGGCCCGCGTCGAACCCGAGATGGTCGAGCGGGTGGCCGGACACCTGGTGCAGCGCAGCTACAGCGAACCGCACTGGGACGCCAAACGCGGTGCGGTGATGGCCTTCGAACGAGTCACGCTCTACGGGCTTCCGCTTGTTGCGCGCCGACGGGTGGGATACGCCACCGTCGATCCGGTCGTGTCCCGCGAGCTGTTCATCCAGCATGCGCTGGTCCAGGGGGAGTGGCAGAGCCGCCACCATTTCGTCGCCGACAATGCGCGGCTGCGGACCGAACTGGCCGAGCTGGAGGAGCGCGCCCGCCGCCGCGACATGCTCGTCGGTGATGACGACATCTACGCCTGGTTCGACAGCAGGATCCCGCCGCAGGTCGTCTCGGCACGCCATTTCGACGGCTGGTGGAAGAAGCAACGGCACCGCACCCCCGATCTACTGACGTTCACGCGCGACGACCTGTTGCGGGTCGACGACGAGGACGCCGAACGTCCGGACAACTGGCAGGCCGGTGACTTGTCCCTACCCCTGACCTACCGGTTCGAGCCCGGCGCCGCCGACGACGGGGTGACTGTGCACATCCCGGTCGAAGTGCTGGCCCGACTCGGCGGTGACGAATTCGGTTGGCAGGTACCGGCACTGCGCGAGGAGCTGGTGACCGCGCTGATCAAGTCGCTCCCGAAAGAACTGCGGCGCAACTTTGTTCCCGCTCCCGACACTGCGCGGGCGGTGTTGGCCGATATCATCGGCGGGCAGGATCGGAGCGACCCGGGAATCGGCCAGGTGGGTGGCGAACCTCTGCTGGAGGCGCTGCAGCGTGAATTGCACCGGCGCACCGGAATTCTCGTGCCGATCACCGCGTTCGACCTGGAGAAGCTCCCGGCCCATCTCCGGGTGACCTTCGCCGTCGAGGGGCCGGACGGCACCGAGGTGGCTCGCGGCAAGGACCTCGACGCGCTCCAGCGTAAGCTCGCAGGTTCGGCTCGCAAGGCGGTGGCCGATGCGGTGGCCAGTGACCTGGAACGACACGGTCTGCGAGCGTGGCCGGATGACCTCGAGGAGTTGCCGCGCACTGTGGAACGCACAGTGGGAGGCCACCTTGTTCGTGGTTATCCAGCGCTGGTCGACGCCGGTAAAGGCGTCGATGTAAAGGTTTTCGCGACCGAGGCCGAACGTGACGCCGCGATGCGGGCGGGCACCAGGCGGCTGCTGCGGTTGGCGGTGCCGTCTCCGGTGAAGGCGGTGGAGAAAGGACTGGACCCGCGTACCCGACTGGTGTTGGGTGCCAACCCCGATGGGTCTCTGACCGCACTCCTGGATGACTGTGCCGACGCCGCCGCCGACGTCTTGGCCGCCAAACCGGTATGGACCAGAGCGGATTTCGCTGCGCTGCGCAACCAAGTGGCCGAGGCACTGCCGTCGACCACGAAGGAAGTCGTGACCAGGGTGCAGAAAGTGCTGGCCGCGCTGCAGGAGGTGCATCTGGCCCTTCCGGACAATCCGCCCGCCGCACAAGCTGATGCCGTCGCCGACATCCGCGCGCAGCTCGCCGGATTGGTCACCACGCCCTTCGTCAGCAGTACCGGGGCCGCGCGCCTAGCCGATCTGACCCGCTATCTGACGGCGATCGTTCGCCGCCTCGACCGGCTGGCCCAGGCGCCGCAGGCCGACCGCGAGCGCATGCAACGGGTGCACGCCGTCGAAGATGCCTATGCCGAACTGCTCCAGGCGCTCTCGCCCGCGCGCGCGGCTGCCTCCGACGTTCGCGACATCGGGTGGCAGATCGAGGAATTGCGAGTCAGCCTGTGGGCCCAGCAGTTGGGCACTCCCCGGCCGGTCAGTGAGCAACGGATCTACCGCGCGATCGATGCGATCCTGGCATGACAACGAAAGAGGGGCACCCGATCCGGGTGCCCCTCCCATGGAGTTCGTTGCCGATCAACGGCTTCCATGCACAGTTGTGTCTACATGGGGCGCGGTCGCGGTCGGGCCCATGTTGTTGACCCAGTCGTTGTGACCGAGGTCGGCTTGGGCGGGTCCGGCAAGGCCGAGAACGGCTGCGGTCATCGCGCCTGCGATCGCTGTGGTGATTGCGTACTTCTTCATGTCTTTCCCTCTTCCTCTGCGCCCGTCAGTGGGGGTTTCCGGTGCGCTGACTGTGTTAACGCCGTGTTAGGGCCCGGTAATTCCACTGGCAGCAGATGATCGCCGGTTGGCAGAAATTGAGCGGCGTCCGCTGATCGGGGGACAACTTATTCCCCCCGGGAGTCCGCCGGCTGCCCGACAGACATCGGCACCTGTGATGCGAGATCGTTTAGGCACTGGCGAAACGCAACGGCCGAAACCAACACCGACGATGACGACGAGGAAATATGCGATGACCACCATGACCTGGATGAAGCGATTCGCCGCCGGCAGCGCCCTGGCCGCGGGCTCGGCGCTGTTCGCCTTCGGCTCTGCCACCGACGCCCTCGCAGAGAGCGGTTCGGTCAATGGCGGCCCGCACATGAACCAGCCCGGCCACCACCAGACGTTCCCCGGCCAGCACAACCAGCCGGTGCCCGGCTCCGCCGAGCACCACCGTCACCAGTGGAACCACGCCGGGTAACGGGCCGCTCCTAGCATGGGGCGATGGCCCGCTCTGTGACGAAACCCGTCGACCTGGTCCTGGCCGGCGGCGGCGTGAAAGGTATCGGCCTGGCCGGTGCGGTCGTCCGGCTGATGGAGGCCGGTTACCGGGCCCACCGCGTCGCAGGCTCCTCTGCCGGGTCGATCGTCGGGTCGATCGTCGCCGCGGCCGCCACCAACGACCAGCTGACCCCCGACGACGTCCGGGATCTCGCCCTGAGCATCGACTACCGCAAGTTCCTGGACCCCGGCCCGGTCGAGCGCGTGCCGCTGCTCGGTGCAGGATGGGCGATCCTGCAGGGCACCGGCATCTACCGGGGTGACTACGCCCACGATTTCATCGCCCACCAACTTCGCGACCTCGGCGTCAGCACCTTCGGTGATCTGCGGCTCGACGACGACGAGCTGCCCCCGGAACAGCGCTATCGACTGGTGGTGACCGCGGCCGACGTGACCACGGGCCAGTTGGTCCGACTGCCGTGGGACTACCAGCGGCTCTACGGCCTGGACCCCGACGACCAACCGGTCGCCGACGCGGTGCGCGCGTCGATGTCGATTCCGTTCGTCTTCCGGCCGGTCACTCTCACCAGCGCGACGGGCCGGGAATCGACCCTCGTCGACGGCGGGCTGCTGTCGAACTACCCGATCGACTCGCTGGACCGCTGCGACGGAAAGAAGCCCCGGTGGCCCACGCTCGGGGTGACGTTGCTGCCCGACCTGCCCGAGAACAACCACAAGGTGATCCCGGCGTTGGCTCCGCTGCGATTGTTCGGTGGTCCGAGCTTGCTCGAGGATGTGATCACCACGATCCTCGTCGGCCGCGACCAGGCCTACCTCAACCTGCCCTGGGTCAGTGCCAGGACCATTCGGGTGGATGCGACCGGGGTCGGTGTGCTCGATTTCGAGATCAAGCAGCCGCAGATCGACGCCCTCTACACCGAGGGCTACGACGCGGCCACGACGTTCCTGTCGACCTGGGACGAGCGCGCTTACCTGGAACGGTTCCGCACTTAGCCGGGGATTTGTCTGCACGCCTGGAGCAGACCGGCGAACAGGTCGTCGTCGGCTTCATCGGCAGGCACCGGCAGGTTGATACCGCCGCACAGGCCCGAATACCACTGGGCGAGGACGTCGGGAATCTCCTCGTAGGTGCCCTGCGGTACCAGCCGCTTCATCACCTCATCGGTGAGAACGCTTGGCAGAGCCTCCCATTCGTTGCGTTGCGCCATTGCGGAGAGGGCCGCGCCGACATCGGCCAGGCCGAAGTCCTCCAGCTGCCTGCGGTAGGCCGGCGTGCTGTACAGGAAGGCGAGTTCCGAACGCCGTTGGTCGCGCAGCGCGTCGACGCCGTCGCGGGTGGCTGCGGCCATGACGTGTGGGTTCGCGACGACGGCAAGGTCTGCCAGCGTTCGATCGGCCCGCGACGCTCCCTCGGCAAGCGCAGGTAGGGTGCGCGAACGCAGTACCGCGGGGTGCGAGTTCGTCGGGTGGCACACGAATCCGTCCGCCAATTCCCCTGCCATCGCACACATTTTGGCGTTCACCGCGCCGGTCCAGATCTGCGGCGCGGCGTGTTCGAGCGGTCCCGGGTTGAAGTAGGGCTGCAGACGTTCGAATCGGTAGTGCGGCCCAACGTAATCCAGCTTGGCGCCGGTTTGGAACGAGGTGAAGATGGCTCGGAGCGAGCGGATGTAGTCGGCGAGTCGGGCGACCGGCTCGGACCACTGCGCCGAGAACCGGCCGACGATGTTGCCGCGCACCTGCGAGGCGATGCCCAGCTGAAATCGGCCACCGGAGAACTTCGACAGATCCCAGGCCGCGTAGGCGGTGATCATCGGGCTGCGCGGAAAGGCGAGCGCCATGCTGGTCCGCACTGTCACCCGCTCGGTGTGCTGCAGAGCCAGCGCGGCGACGGTGAATGGGTCGTGGATGGTCTCCGAGATGTGTACGACGTCGAACCCGAGCCGTTCCGCACGGGCCGCCCAGGGACCGATCTCCCCGGGACCCGTCGCCGCGGGGGCGGAGGTGACCAATTGCACCGCGTCAGCGTACTGACGTGTTCGTCCCCTGATCGGCGGACACCGGTTTCACCCCTGCTGTGGACTGGTCAGCCGACAGACACCGGGGTTGTCTTGCGCGATTCTTGTCTTACCCGGCAAACCGGGTGAGGCACGAACAGAACGAGCACGACACCATGACCGTCACGACAACCACCACCTCGACCACGCTCTGGTTCAAGCGAATCGCCGCAGGAGCGCTGCTGGCCACCAGCTCTGCGCTGGTCGCCCTGGGCGCTGCGCCCGAAAGCGTCGCGGACTCAGGCGGGCCCAACATGAGCCACCCGGCGCCGCACCCGGCGTTCCCGCACCAGACCAATCAGCCCCAGCCGGGGACCTCGATCCATCACCACCACCAGTGGAATCGCCATCGCGGCTGACGAGCCGGGCGCACCACGGAAAATAGTTCGGGTGCGAGAAGTCCTCAGCACTTCTCGCACCCGAACTTTTTTTCGTGGCTACGCCTCAGACCGGCAGCCCGTCGGCCACCCGGGTGGCGTCCTCGGCACTGGCCTCGTCCAGCACGATGTCGGCGATCCTGGCCCGGTGCTGTTCGGCAGTGCCGAGCAGCGCGGCAGCGGTGGCTGCGCGCTTGAAGTACAAGTGCGCCTGGTGTTCCCAGGTGAACCCGATCCCGCCGTGCACCTGGATGGTGTCGGCGGCGACACGGCTGAGCGCGGCCGACGCCGCGGCCGCAGCGATGCTGGTCGCCAGCGCCGGATCGTCGGAGCCGTCGCTCAATGCCCACACCGCGTGGTAGGCGGCCGAGCGGGCATGCTCGACGTCGACGAGCATGTCGGCCAGCTTGTGCTTGATCGCCTGGAACGAGCCGATCTGGCGGCCGAACTGTAGGCGGGACTTGGCGTACTCGACCGACAGATCCAGCAAGTGCTGTGCGGCGCCGACCTGCTCGACAGCCAGCAGCGCCGAACCCACCTGCAGGGCGTGCGTGATCACCCGCTCGGCATCCTCCGGACCGGCCAGCAGCCGGGCGGGGGAGTCGGAGAAGCTGATGTTGGCCTGCGGCCGGGTCAAATCCAGGGTCGACAACGGGGTGCGCACAGCGTCTTGTGCGTCCACCGCATACAGCCCGACCCCGTCGGAACCCGTTGCCGCGAGCAGGATTACATCGGCGGCGGCACCGTCGACAACGCGTTTGACGGTGCCGGAGACAGTGTCACCGGCGGCTGTCACGGTCACCGCGGCGGGATCGAACGCGCCTGCCTTGTCGGCGACCGCGAAGGCCGCGGTGGCGGTGCCCTCCACCAACTGTGCCAGCAGCTCGTCACGCGCCGGACCAGGCGAGCTGGCGACCAGGGCGGGGACGGCGAGGTAGACCGTGCCGAACAGGGGCCCGCAGGCCAGCGTTGCACCGAATTCCTCGACCGCGACGGCCTGATCGACCAGCGAGCCGCCGACACCGCCGTCGTCCTCGGGAACCGAGAGCCCGAGCACGCCCAGCTCGGCGCCAAGACGGTTCCAGACCTTGGCGTCGAAGGGCACTTCGGACTCCATCAACCGGCGCACGGTCGACTCGTCGAAGTTGTCGGCGCAGAACTTGCGCACCGCGGCGCGCAGCTGCTGCTGCTCCTCGGTGAATACGAACTCAGCGCCTCGTACGGTCTGATCCGCGAGCTTCTCATCCACGGGGAATCTCCTTCCACGGCATGCCGGCGTCGGCACGCAGATCGCCAGGTAGACCCAACACTCGCTCGCCGAGAATGTTCTTCATCACCTCGGTGGTGCCGCCCTCGATGGTGTTGGCGCGGCTGCGCAAAAAGCGCTGCTGGATCGGCCCGCGCCAGTCGCCCGCGTCACCGGCGTCATCGGCCAGCGCGTAGCGGTCGTACAGAATGCCTTCGGGCCCAAGCAGATCCATGCACCATTCGTAGATGTGCTGGTTGAGCAAGGCGCCCACCAGCTTGCCCACCGACGCCTCCGGGCCCGGGCCGCCCGCGGTTGCCGAGGCGCGGGAGCGCTCGGCGGTCAGTCGCTGAGCTTCGGACCGTAACCACAACTGCGCCAAACGGTCTCGGAGCACCGGAGTTTGCAGGTCGGGACGGGAGGCCCACAGCGAGGTGGCCTCCTTGATGGTGCCGCTTCCGCGGCGGCTGCCGCTGGCACCCAGGGCGCTGCGCTCGTTCATCAGGGTGGTCATCGCGACGTTCCAGCCGTTGCCGACCGCGCCGAGGCGGTGGCTGTCGGGGATGCGGGCGTCGGTCATGTAGACCTCGTTGAACTCCGCCTGCCCGGTCATCTGGCGCAGCGGACGGGTCTCCACGCCAGGGGCGTGCATGTCGAGCACGAAGTAGGTCAGGCCCTTGTGCTTGGCGATGTCGGGATTGGTCCGGGCCAGCAACAGACCCCACCGGGCGCGGTGCGCCAGGCTGGTCCACACCTTCTGGCCGTTGATCACCCACTCGTCGCCGTCGGGAACAGCGGTGGTGGCCAGGCCGGCCAGGTCCGAGCCGGCGCCCGGCTCGGAGAACAGCTGGCACCAGATGTCTTCGGTGGTGGCCAGCGGCCGCAACAGGGCCTTTTTGAGGTCGTCGGACTGGGCATGTTCGCGCACGGTCGGCGCGGCCATTCCGTAGCCCATCGGGTTGAGGCCCAGCGGTACCGGGCCGCCGGCGCCCTGCAGGACCCGGTCGGCGACAGCCTGCAGGCCGCGCGACAGGCCGAGCCCGCCGAGACCTTCAGGGAAGTGCACCCAGGACAGCCCGGCGTCGTAACAGGCGCCGAGGAATTCCGGAATCGGGACTTTCTTCGGGTCGTGGTCTGCCACGACCCGCCGGGCCAGGTCTTCGACCCGCTCGGCATCAGCGACGGTGCTCATTCCGACACGATAGGGAACCCGGTGCGGGCTGTTGTTGGCAGGTGTCAAGTTTTCGTTCCGGCAGTGAGATCGCGAAGCCGCCAGGCAACTAGAACGTGTTACAGTTCGGCCGCGGTAGGAGGCTGGAAATGGTGGACCGAAGCAAAGCAAAATCGCTGTGGTTGGTCACTGCGGCCTACGTCGTCGCGGTCGCGGCCGGCGCGGGCTGGCTGTTGTATGGCCCGTCGGCGACCGGGCGGTTGTGGCTAGACGCGTTCATCGCCGACGTCATCGCCACCCTGGTGGTGTTCGTCTTCAGCCGGGCGTATCGGAACTCCAGCTTCTACGACGCGTTCTGGAGCGTGATCCCGCCGCTGCTGCTGATCTACTGGTGGGCCGCCGGGCCGCTCGGCCTGGATTCGGTGCGGTGCTGGCTGGTCTTCATCGTCGTCATGTACTGGGCGATCCGCCTGACCGGCAACTGGGTGTACAGCTTCCCCGGCCTGCACCACGAGGACTGGCGATACCCGCAGTTGCGCGCCGGCGCGGGCCGCTGGGAATTCCTGGCCGACCTGTTCGGCATCCACCTGGTTCCGACCGTTCAGGTATTTCTGGGCATGCTGCCGGTCTACGTCGCGGTGACCCGACCCGGCGACGGTGTGGTCTGGCTGGCCTGGGTCGCATTCGCGGTGGGCATCGGTGCGGTGACTCTCGAACTGGTGGCCGACACCCAGATGCATCGCTCCGTCCGCGACAAGAAGCCGGGCGCAGTGATGGACCGCGGGCTGTGGGCCTGGTCGCGGCACCCAAACTATCTCGGTGAGATCGGTTTCTGGTTCTCCGTGGCGCTTTTCGGCGTCGCTGCCGCGCCTGCCGACGTCTGGTGGCTGTTCGTCGGGGTGATCGCCATGGTCGCGATGTTCCTCGGCGCCAGCATCCCGATGATGGAGAAGCGCAGCCTGGCGCGCCGTCCGCAGTACCAGGACGTCATCGACCGAGTGCCGATGCTGATACCCCGCCCGCCCCGAAAGGCCAGCGTAGGAGGAGATGTATGAGCCGCAAGCCCCGCGTCGTGATCGCCGGCTTGGGCGACAGTGGGCTGCTCACCGCGATCAAGCTGGCCCGTCACGCCGACGTCGTCGGCATTTCGGTCAAGCCGGCCCTGGTCAGCGGCCAGGAGCTCGGGCTGCGGCTGGCCAGGCCAAAGGACTGGGCTCGCGACAACTGGATCCCGTTCGAGAAGTATCGCGGTCTGGACCGGGTGCGCACCGTGCAGGCCACGCTCACCGGTCTGGATCTGGAGAACCGCACTGTGCTGGGCACCGCCCCGGACGGCTCGCCGGTCACCGAAACCTATGACGTGCTGGTGATTTCGACCGGGGTGCGCAACGGCTTCTGGCGCCAGCCGACGCTGCAGACCCCCGAGCAGATCGCCGCGGATCTGACCGCCACGCACGAGCGGCTGGCCGCCGCCGGCTCGGTGATGATCATCGGCGGCGGCGCCGCAGCGGTCAGCGCGGCCGCCAACATCGCAACCGCATGGCCGGGCAAGAAGGTAGACCTGTACTTCCCGGGTGAACGTGCCCTCACCGAGCATCACCACCGGGCCTGGGAACGGTTGCGCGACAAGCTGATCGGCTTGGGCGTTGGCGTGCATCCCGGGCACCGCGCGGTGCTGCCCGACGGGTTCGACGGTGACGAGATCACCGACGGCGCGGTGCAGTGGAGCACCGGGCAGCCGGAGTCGAAGGCCGACGCGGTGCTGTGGGCGATCGGACGGGTCAAGCCCAACACCGGCTGGCTGCCGCCGGAGCTGCTCGACGAGCAGGGCTTCGTCAAGGTCACCCCGGAGTTGCAGCTGTGCGGTCACCACCACGTCTTCGCGATCGGGGACGTGGCCGCCACCGACCCGCTGCGCGCCTCGGCGCGGGCGCGGGCCGACTCGCTGCTGGCGCACAACATTCGCGCGACGCTGGCCGACCGTCCGTTGAAGAAGTACCGCGCACCGCGGCGCCGGTGGGGTTCGATCGTGGGGATTCAGGCGGACGGGCTCGAAGTTTTCGCTCCCAACGGCACCGCCTACCGGTTCCCGGCCTGGTCGATCGACCGGGTGTTGATGCCGTGGATCGTGCGCCGCGGCATCTACAAAGGGGTCCGACGGAATCAGCCGCTGACCTGAACGGCCTGGTAAACGGTTCACGGCCGAACTGACACCGCAGGGATCGACGGTAGGCTCCTCAAAGTGGCGATCTTCGGTCGGAACACGGCGCGCCAGCGCCTGAAGCGGGCGACGCGGCAGGCGCTCTCCGCGCCGACCTTTGACACGCCGCCGGACGCCACGCCGTGGGTGATCGGTGGGCTGTGGCCCGCGGAGCTGGAGACAGTCAAGCCGGCGACCGCCGCCGTCGCCGCGCACCTCAAGAACGACCTGCAGCGCATTGCGGACTCTGCCAACGAACGGTTGCGCGCGCTGCACCACTCCGACGTCCCCGACTTCGCGCGACGGGCCGAGGAAGTCCGGATCATCGAGACGGCCAGAGCCTATGCGGTGCAGCGCGTCGAGTCGACGATTCGCCAATTACGTTCTGCGGAAGATGATTTCGATACCGATCCGGCGATGCCGAAGATTACACCGGAGCAGGTGCGCGAGGTAGACCCGATCCCGACGCCGGTGGTTGAACCCGTCGAAATCAATCCCGAACCTGAACCATTACCCGAACCCGAACCGTTACCGGAACCCGAACCGCCGCCCACACCGGAGCCCGTCGATCGGCAGCTGGAGTCCATGCTGGAGTTCGTCGCCCGCCAGGAGCCCGGGTTGCGGTGGGCGGTCGGGGAGCGCGCGGACGGCACCACTGTGCTGGCCACCGATCTCGCGCACGGCTGGATCCCGTCCGGCATCGCAGTGCCCGCCGGTGTCGATCTGTTGCCGCCGGCCAGGCGCGGCGGACGGGTCGGCGAACTGCTCGGTGAGGTCGTCCGGTCCGCGGTGTATCACCCCGGTGACCCATTCCCCGGCGGGCGCACTGATACGCCGACCTCGCTCGCTGCCCGCGACTTGCCCCGCGTCGACGACCTGGGCTGGAAGCTGGTGGAGGCCACCCACTGGCGGGACGGGTTGCCCCGGATGGTGCACACGCTGGCCAAGGCCGGTGCGGCCCGTACCGGTGTGCTCGACGCCGAGGTTGACGTCCTGCGAGTGCATTCCGACACTGCGCGCTATCAGCTGATGGCCCAGTATCCCGACGTCGATGCGGCCCTGTTGAGCAACTGCCTGTTGTTGGCTGCGACCGAAGCGATCGCCCTGGGTGATGAGCTGTCCGCCAACTATCACTTCGCCTGGTTCGAGGCGCTCAGCGCCCCGCCGATCAGCCAGTGGGGCACCGCTCCATAACTGAACCTATGGTGCGAGGTTGCTGGGACGTTTTGTCCCGGTGGCGCCCGCCGATGCTGTAGAAGTGAATTGACGCAGGTAGCGACGGTCGACATACTTGTGACGTGGCGGGATCGGGCAGCGGTCGCGAGCTTAGCGACAGGGATCTCGTCGACGCGGTCTTGAGGGAGCTGAGTGAGGCTGCCGAGCGTTGGGAGGCGCTCGTCGCGCAGGCCGAGACCATCACCTACAGCGTCGACCTGGGGGACATACACGCGGTGGCCAACTCCGACGGCAAACTCGTTGAACTGACTTTGCATCCGGCTGTCGTGACCGATTACACCCACGGTGAGCTCAGTGAGCGGCTGAACCTGGCATTCGCCGCATTGCGCGAGGAAGCCGAATCCGACAATCAAGCACGGTACGGAGGTGGACTGCGGTGACCCCTGCAGACCTGGCGGAGGGACACCACCCGTGCCGCTGAATCTGTCGAACCGGGACCAAAACTCCGGGCACCTGTTCTACAACCGCAGGCTGCGGGCAGCGATCACCCGCTTCTCGGTGCGGATGAAGCACGACGACCGCAAGCAGCAGGCAGCCGTCGCACTGTCGATCGTCTTCGTGCTGATCGGCTGCGGGTGGATGGCGCTGCTGCATTTCATGAAGCCCGCCGGTCTGGTGGGCCAGTCGAACATCATCGGCAACCGCGACACCGGTGCGCTCTACGCCAAGATCGACAACCGGCTGTACCCGGCGCTGAACCTGACCTCGGCCCGCCTCGCGACCGGCAGCTCGTCATCACCGACCTGGGTCAATGCCAAAGAGATCGCGAAATATCCGACCGGGCCGATGATCGGAATCCCCGGTATCCCCGACGATCTGACCGTGTCGGCGAACCCGGTGTCGGCATGGTCGTTGTGTGACACCGCCGCGGCACGGGGCAGCGGCCAGACTCCGGTCGTCACGGCCATCGCCGGCGAGATCTACGGTGGCGGCCGTGCACAGCCCATGCGCTCGACGCAGGCGGTGCTGGCCACCCACGGCACCGCGACGTATCTGGTGTGGAACGGGCAGCGCACCCAGATCGACCCGGCCGACCGCTCGGTCACCTTCAACCTCGGCCTCGACCCCGGCGTGACGCGCCCGATCGACATCTCGAACGCGCTGTTCGACGCCATGCCGGCAACGGAACCCCTTGTCGTGCCTGCTATTCCGGAGGCCGGCACACCGTCGCGCCTACTCGCCGGTTCCGTCGTGGGCAGCGTTCTGGAAACCAAGGACTCGAACGGCAACGTCAGCGGGTTCTATGCGCTGCTTCCCGACGGCGTCCAGAAGATCACCGGCTTCGTCGCAGACCTGCTGCGCACCGCGAACAGCCAGGGTTCGACCACCCCGCAACTGATCTCGCCCGACAAGCTTGTCGATATCCCGCAGGTCACGGTGCTCAACGTCGACTTCTATCCGACCGGCAAGCTCGATTTCGTCGACACCGATGCCAATCCGGTCACATGCGTGGGCTGGCAGAAGCAGACCACCGACCGGCAGGCCGCGGTGACGTTCTTCAGCGGGCGTGGATTGCCGAGCCCGGAGGGCATGGATTCGCACATCGTGCGACTGGTCCGCGACAGCCGTGACCCCGACTCCGTCGAGGCCAACCAGACCCTGATGCTGCCGGGTGCGGCGAACTTCGCCGCATCCACCAGTGCGGCAACCTCGTCGGACACCCGCGAGAGTCTGTATTGGGTTTCCCCGCAAGGGGTTCGATACGGCATCGAATGGGATCAGAGCACGCTGCAGGCGCTGGGAGTGGACCCGCGCCTTGCGGTACAGGCGCCGTGGCCGATCCTGCGCACGTTCGCCGCGGGCCCGGCCATCAACCGCGCGACCGCGCTGCTGGCGCGCGACACCATCGACCCCGGCGGTGCGGTGGCCCCGGTGGCCGCACCCGGCCAACAGAACGCGGGAGGATAGCGGTGTCGAAGAGGGGATTCGTCCGAGGCCCGCGTAAGTCGACGCCGGCCGTTCCACCGGTTCGGGTGGCGGTCGCGCCGCCGCTGGCGCTGCCCGAGCGGGAGCCGCGCAACATCCTGCTGATGATTGCACTGCCTGCGCTGCTGGTCGGCATCATCGGCACGCTGGTCGTGATGTACACGTCCGGCGTTCGCTCCCTGCAGTCCGGCTTCTTTCCGATGGTGGGTCTGGTCGGGTTCGGTGCGCTGATGTTCAGCGGCCGGCTCGGCCGCGGCCGCCGCATCAGTTGGGGCGAGCAGGAAAAGCAGCGGCGGATGTATCTGCGCCAGCTCGACGACGATCGCGACGAAGTGCAGCGCGCCGCGCAGGACCAACGCCGTAGCCAGCTGTTCGTGCACGGCGACCCGCAGGAGCTCGACACGGTGATCGGCGGCCCCCGCATGTGGGAACGCCGCCCCTCCGACGCTGACTATCTGGACGTGCGGCTGGGCATCGGGGTGCAGTCGACCGCCGACTCGGCGGTGTCGCTGCAGTGGCCCGAGGTACCCGTCGGCGAGGAGCTCGAGCCGGTGACGGGCCGCGCGCTGCGCGACTTCATCCTGGAGCAGAGCAAGATCCGCGGCATCGGCAAGGTGCTGAGCCTGCGCTCCCGCCCGGGATTCAGCTTTGTCGGGGACGATCCCGAGGAACTGCACGCTTTCATGCGAGCGGTGCTGTGTGAGTTGGCGGTTTATCACAGCCCCAACGACGTCAAGCTGATGGTCGTCACCCGGCACCCTGAACTGTGGTCGTGGCTGGTGTGGTTGCCGCACAATCAACACGACGAGATGTTCGATGCCTGCGGGCTGCGGCGGCTGGTCTTCACCTCGCCCACCGAGCTCGAGGATGCGCTCGACGCCGAGTTGCATCGCAAGGGCCGCGGGCCGTGGACGCCGCCCAGCGGCTCCAGCCCGACGACCATGCTCTCCCCGATGGAGGCGGCGTCCGGCAACGCACTGGGCCCGCACTGGGTGATCGTCGACGACAACGTCGGCACGCCTGAGCAGTGGGAAGGCATCACCGGTCAGAAGGGCATGGCCGGAATAACGGTGTTGCGCTTGGCGTCCCGGCCCGGAATCGGAGTCGGATTCTCCGCCGAGGAGGAGCGCTTCAGCCTGCGCGAGGGCCGGCTGCGGCATCGCAATGCCTTCTACGCCGTCGCCGACATGCTCGCCGAGAGCACCGCCGACCGCTACGCACGCTCATTGGCCCGGTGGTCGCCGATGACCGCGGGTGAGCTGTCCGAGACCGACAGCCAGGGCGGAGAGTTGTTGCGCGCGTTGGGTATCACCGATCCGCGCCGTCTCGACGTCGATCGGCTGTGGGCCGAGAGCCGAGGCCGCGGGGACCCGAAGTGGGCGGTGGTCCCGGTCGGCGTCAAGCCCGGTGGCGAACTGCAGTACATCGTGCTGCGAGCCAAGGACTTCGGTGGTTTCGGCTTCCACTCCGTGGTGATCGGAACCTCTGGTTCCGGCAAGTCCGAGTACTTCCTGTCGCTGTGTAACGGGATCGCGCTGACCCACTCGCCGGAGACGTTCATCGTGATCTTCGTCGACATGAAGTTCGAGTCGGCTGCCCAGGATCTCGCGGGCTTGCCGCACGTGGCGGGTTCACTGTCCAACCTGGGCAAGGACGACCGCCACCTCGCCGAGCGGATGCGTAAAGCCATCGACGGCGAAATCGCCCGCCGTTACCGGCTGTTCAAGGACGCCGGCGCCCGCGATGCCAACGAGTACGAGGAGATGCGGCTGGCGGGCCGCGATCTGGAACCGGTGCCGATCTTGCTGGTCATCATCGATGAGTATCTCGAGCTGTTCCACCATCACCCCGAGTGGATCGACCTGGTCATTCACATCGGTCAGGAAGGCCGCGGCTGTAACGTCTTCTTCACCCTCGGCGGTCAGCGGCTGGATCTGTCGTCGTTGAGTAAAGCCAAGAGCAACATCGCTTTCCGGGTTGCACTGCGTGCGGAGACCGCAGAGGATTCCCGCGATGTGATCGGCAGCGACGCCGCGCTGCACCTGCCGTCCAAAGAAGCCGGCTACGGTCTGCTCAAGGTCGGGCCGCGTGAACTCGAGCAGTTCCGCTGCTTCTATGTGTCGGCACCGTTCGTGGTGCCGAAGAAGGTGGTGACCACCGACACCACCGTGGACGTCAGCTTCACCCAGCCGCGCCCGCTGACATGGGAGTACCAGCCGCTGTCCGCCGAGGACAACGCCGCACTCGCCGAGGCCGACGCTCCCGAGGAGCCCGACGAATACCTCTACCACGCAGACGGTTTCAAGAAGAAGAAGCTGCTCGACGTCATCCGGGAATCGTTGATCTCGCACCCGGCCCGCGCACCGCACCAGATCTGGCTGCCGCCACTGGAAGTCGGCGAGACCGCCGACGCTCTGGTGGAGCGCTGGCGCGGCAAGCCGTGGTGGGTGGATTATGGCCAGAACCCGGGCCTGCTCATCCCGGTCGGAATCGAGGACTTTCCCGAGGACCACGCCCAGCGGGTGCATGTCATCGATGCCGAGATGGACAACATCATGGTGGTCGCCACGGCCCAGCGCGGAAAATCCACCACGCTGATGACGCTGGTCACCTCCGCGGCTTTGATGTACCGGCCCGAGCGGGTGACGTTCTTCTGTCTCGGCGCGTCGCTGTATCCGGTCGAAGACCTTCCGCATGTGGCGGGCGTCGTCAGCCTCACCGACACCGAAGGTGTGTCCCGCACGCTGGCCACCATCGAGGGCCTGATCCGGGCGCGGGAAGCGTCGTTCAAGCGCTACCAGATGGACATCGGCGAGTTCCGTGAGCGCCGATTCGGGGCGGCGGGCGGCGGCGGTACCGATCCCGACGACAAGTTCGGCGACATCTTCCTTGTCATCGACAACTTCGGCGACTTGTATGACAAGGACAACGGCATGGGTGACCGCGCGATCTCGATTGCGCGCCAAGGCCTGTCGTACGGAATCCACGTCGCCACCAGTGCCAGCGGCTGGTTGGTCGGCCAGAAGCAGGCCCTGCTGAGTGTGTCCAATGCGCGAATTCAGTTGCGGCTGAGCAATCCTGACGAGACGCAGATGGGCACCGGCATGGAGCATCGCCGGGCGGCACGAAACACCTTGGACCGTCCCGGGTTCGGTGTCACCAGGCTCGGTCAGGAACTGCTGATCGGGTTGCCTGAGATCGTCGGCCCCAACGGCGAGCGGATCCCCACTCGCCAGGTCGGTCAGGTGATCGCGGCCCAGACCGGCGCGAGCAAGGTGGAAACGCTGGCCCGCCTGCCCGAACGCATCGGACTGCGCGAGATCATCGCCGCCTACCCGGCCACCGCCGACAGCCTGGACATTCCGTTCGCGATGGGGGAGAGCGCGCTGCAGGCGGTGGCCCTGCCGAGCCGGCAGGTGCCCAACCTTTTGGTGGTCGGCCGACAGGGCTGCGGCAAGACCAGCAGCCTGGCCGCTTTCGGGCAGTCGATCGCCGCGCGGCTGTCCCCCGACGAGGCGCAGATCACGATCATCGATCCGAAGACCAGCCTGATCGGCAAGATCCAGGGCCCGCACGTGCGGGCCTACGCCTACACCCCGGACGATATCGACCAGGTGCTGGCCGATCTGGCCGAGATCATGCGGGACCGGCTACCACCGTCAGGGCTGAGCCAGGAGGAGCTGCTGACCCGCACGACGTGGACCGGACCGCACCACTATGTGCTGATCGACGACGAGCAGGAATTGCGGCCCAGCGGAGCCATCGGCAAGGCCGCGGCGACGGCGCCGCTGTGGCCGTTGATCGAGCGAAGTCGTGAGATCGGGTTGCACGTCATCGCTGCCCGTCTGCCAGGCAACTGGGCCGGTGTCTCGGCGATGAGCCCGTTCCTGCAGAAACTCACCGGTTCACGGGCCCCCACGCTGTTCATGGACAACGACCCGCAGACCGTGAAGGTGTACGGCCGTACCAGCGCTCAGCAACTGCCACCGGGTCGCGGATTGATGGTGACTACCGACGGGGTTATGGAAGGCGTATTAGTGGGAACACCAGAGTAATGGCGATCTGCAAGTTAGCTGCAAACGCAAACACATAAGTAGCCTTAGGTCGCCAGCACACTCTAGTATCAGGCAAGATTGCAGGTACGCCTGTGATTACCGGGAGGAGAGCAACATGGTTTTGAATGTAAATGCAGCGACGGTGTCGACGTCGGCAACAACCGAGACCAGCCTGAGTGCGGAAATGGGCGCGGCCACGTCGGCTGCCTCCGAGGCGCTGATGGGTGTGCTGCCGATGGGCGCGGACCTGGACTCTGCACAGTTCGCTGCGGCGCTCAACGCCGCAGGCGCCTCATACGTCGCAACTGCCTCAGAGCACCTGGCCAATCGCGGCATGTTCGCGGGCTCGCAGGAGTTGGCCGCGGCGACCTACACCGCCACCGACATCCTGAACAACGCGGCGCTGGTCATCTAGACCGATGGCAGACGCCTGGCCGACATTCTCGCCTGAAACCAACTACCTCCGGCTCATCGGGCCGGGGGCAGGCGGGACGGCGACGACGTTGGCCAACGGCGCGGCCTGGCAGGCGCTGATGGGCAGCAATGAGCTGGCCTTCTCGATGTCGCAGCTGAACACCGCCGTCACTTCGCTGAATTTCGAGGGCGTCGGCGGCCTGAGTTCGATGACCGCGGTCACCGGACTCAACACAGCTCTGCAGCTGCTCGCCGGCTGGGTGCAGGAGAAGCCGCCGATCGCCGCCAGTGCCGTCTCGGCCTACGAGACCGCGGTGTCGTCGATGATTCCGGCGGAAGTCTCTATCGCGAATCGCACCGAGCAGGCCGCTGACGTGGGCATCAACCCAGCCGTCCTGGGTGCGCTCACGCCGGCGATCGTCGCGCTGGATACCGAGTACTACGGCGAGCACTGGCCGCACAACGCCGGTGCGGGTGCCGCCTATGGCGCGGCCCTGGCTGCGCTTGTCGCCGCGCTGGCCATTCCGCCACCGCTGGCGCCGTTGGGTGCTTCGCCCGCGGCGGGTGCCTCCGCCGCTGCGGCTGTCGCGCAGGCAGCCGGCACCACCGGCATGCAGGCTGCCACCCAGGGCACCGGTCAGGTCACCCAGATGGCCGGCCAGACCGCCGCCGCACCGGCGTCGGCCGGTGGCGAGATGAGTTCGATGATGATGCAGCCCATGCAGGCCGCGATGGGCGCCATGCAGCCGCTGATGGGCATGTTCCAGGCGCCTATGCAGGCCTTCCAGGGTCTGTCGAGCCTGCCGCAGTCGATGATGGGTCAGCTCGGTGGCCTAATGAACGGGATGAAGGGCGCCGACGCCGCCGTGCCGGCCGCCGACCTGGTCAAAGCCGGTGCTCCGGTCGGCGGTATCGGGGGCGGCGGGGCCGGTGGCGGTATCGGCGGCGGTGGCGGCGGTGGCGGTGTACCGGGCGCGGGGTTGACCAGCTATACCCGGCCGACGAGCAGCTTTGCTCCGGAGAACTCGGGCAGGCCGACGTCGCTGAAGACGGGTCTGCTCAGCGCGGCCGAAGTACGCGGCCCGACCTCGTCGCCGATGGGTGGCGGCGCCATGCCGATGTCGCCGGCGCACGCCGGCATGCTCGGCCAAGGCAAGGGAGAGAACAGCAAAGACGATGTTGCGCGTGCGCAGGTCGTAGTGGGGCATGATCCGCAACGCGATCCGCGACTCAGCTAATAGCTCGTACTTAGGGGGTGCGTCCGTCAACGTTTGCCAGAGGGTGAAGTGACAGCTGGTCCGCCCCCACCCGATACTCGACAACACATCCCCTCACCGGGATCACACTCAGCAAAAGGGAGAAGCACATGACACTCGTCGTCACACCGGAGGTGCTGCGGAGCACCCAGCAGGCCATCGAGTCCGCGCTCGAGCACGCCACCGCCATCGCCAACGGCTACCTGAGCCACCACGAAGGCCTCGGCTCGGCGGTCTGGGGCGGCCAGGCGCAGCTGGCGTCGGTGAACACCGCGGCCCAGATCAACCACGACCTGCAGCAGACGATCACCGGCGGCACTCGGTTGGCCCACGGCCTGAGCCAGGCGGCTTCGATGATGGAGCAGCACGAGGCCGACGCCGCGCACAGCCTCACCAGCTTCGCCGCGAACGCCTGACCCTCAGACCACCTACCGAAAAGGACTTGATCATGGACAACATCACCTACAACCACGGCGGTGTCGCCGATTTCGCCTCCGACGTCGGCCAGCGATCAGCTCAGCTGATGGAGATCCACGACGATATTCTGCAGCGCACCAACGCGATTGCCGATTTCTTCCAGGGCGCTGCGGCGGGCTCGTTCCATGAGGCGCAGATGCAGATGCTGCAGGGTCTGCAGGGTCTCGTCGAGACGATGAACCAGCACGGCACCACGATCAGCAACGTGAACGACAGCGCACATCAGACCGACCTCCAGATGGGCAACCTCTTCTAAAGCCGACGTTCTCAGCCGGTGGGGGCGCACGGTCGGTGCGCCCCTGCTGTCTGTCTCGGGGAGAACCATGTTGACGACGACAGTGGACGGCCTGTGGGTCCTGCAGGTGTTGTCCGGTATCGAAGTAGTGGCACCAGAGCTCGGCCTGCGGCCGCATCTGCCCAGTGTCGAGACCGCGCAGATGGCTCTGGCCCACCCCATCGCCGACGAGCTTCGCGCCGCGGGTGTCATCAACGATGCGGGCGGCGTCGACGAGGCGGTCCTGGAATGGCTGACCGTGTTGTCCCGCCGCGACATCGCGCTGGTGATCTACGCGCAGACGCCCGCGCAGGACATCGAACCGGAACGGGTTCTGCTGGCCCGCTTCGCACAGTGGTGGGTTGCCCTGGAACGCAACGGGATCCTGGTGCGGCTGTCCGGTGTCGGTACCGCGAGTTCCGAAGAGTCGGCCGGAATGCTGATCAACTCGCAGATCGAGCGGCTCTGCGGCGAGATGAAGCCGGCGTCTCTGCGCCCGGTGACCATTAACGTCCCCGAATTGCTTGCGGCGGTTCATGATCAGGCGAGCCTGCGATCATTCCTGCTCGACCGCAGGTTCGACAGCGATCAGGTCACCATGCTGACGATGGCTGCCGACACCGACCGGTCGGCGCAGGCCTCGGTGGTTGCGATTCAGTCCGGTATGCCCAGCGGGCCTGCGCGTTCGCACATCGAGAAGGGGGCGGTGACCATCCTGGACACCCCGCAGGGCAGGCTGGTGTCCGAACACGTCACGCGCGCCGGAAAATCGTGGATGATCATTTCGCCTGGGTCAGCCGCCAACATCGCGTCCGCGGTGCTGAAGATGGTTCGCCGACTGCCCGCCGAAGACGAGTGGTACTCGCACAGAAAGGTTGTCTAGGTGACGAATCCCTGGAATGAACCACCGCGGTCGGCAGATCCCCGCGATCCCGTCGGCCGCGAAAGCTTCGGTGCACACCACCGCAGCCACCAGGACTCCGTGTCCGGCACCCTGCGCATCTCGGACATGGTGGCGCCACGCAAGATCCCGCCCGGTTCGGGATGGCGCAAGTTCATCTACAACGCCTCGTTCAAGACCATCAACCTCGGTGAGTCACCCGCCGAGCGGCACTATCGCGAACTGCGCGAACGGATCCGCAGGCACATTCGCAAGCAGTACGTCATCGGATTCGTGTCGGGTAAGGGCGGTGTCGGCAAGACGACGATGACCGCGAGCGTCGGCGCGGTCTTCCGGGAATGCCGTCCGGAGAACGTGGTGGCGATCGACGCCGCGCCGGGCTTCGGTACGTTGGCGGGCCGTATCGACGAAGCACCGCCGGGCGACTACTCCGCGGTCCTCAACGACACCGATGTCCAGGGCTATGCCGACATCCGAGAGCACTTGGGGCAGAACCAGATCGGTCTCGACGTGCTGGCGGGCAACCGGGCATCCGACCAGCCCCGCCCACTGGTACCGGCGATGTTCACCGGTGTGCTGTCGCGGCTGCGCCGTACCCACAACGTGATTCTGGTGGACACTGCCGACGATCTCGAGCACCCGGTCATGAAGGCGGTGTTCGACGCGTGCGACACCCTGGTGTTCGTCTCGGGGCTGACCGCCGACACCTCGCTGCCGGTGACCCGGTCCATCGATCTGCTCCGCTCGCTGGGATATCACGAGTTGGTGTCCCGCAGCATGGTGATCCTCAATGACAGCCGCAACAACTACGACTCCGACGCGCGCAAGTATCTGACCGAGCGGTTCAGCCAGTCCGGTGCGTCGGTCGAATTCATGCCCTACGACCCGCATCTGGCCAAGGGCGGCATCATCGACGCCCAGCACGAGTTGCAGAAGAAGACCCGGCTGCGGCTGTTCGAGATCACTGCCGCATTGGCCGACAAGTACATCCCGGACGCCGATAGGCCGCGTTGATGGCGAAGGTCTCGTTTCCGGCTCGCTGCGCGGTCGCGGTGATCTGCGGCGAACACCTTGTCTCACAGGTCTATCCGGCATCCGTGCCGGTTGAGGTATTCATCGACAACGTCGTCGAGTTGCTCAACGAGGAGCTCAAGCGGCGCGGCGTCCCAGGCCTAGACCCGGGCGTCGCGTATGAACTGAACCGCGCCAACGGGACTCGGCTCGACGTGACCAAGACGTTGGACGAGCTCGGCGTCGAGGACGGTGCGACCCTGGTTCTGGTGCCGGCCCAGGAGGGCGAGTCCTTCGAGCCGCAGTACGAATCGCTGTCCACCGGCCTGGCCCGAGTTGGCAAGCGGCTGTTCGCCCCGGTGACCGCCGAGACCGCCGCGCACACCGCGCTGGCGGTGCTGGCGATGGTGGTGCTGTCCGTCCTCGGGCTGGGCGTACATACCAGGCTGCACACCGACTCCGTCATCCCGGCCATCGTCACCGGCGTGACCGGATTGCTTCTCGCAGTTGGCGCGGGTTCGGTCTGGCGGTGGTGGCCGCAACGCGCCGACCTGCTGAGCGGATTCGGCTGGCTGGCGGTTCCGCTGTTGGCGGTCGGCTTTGCCGCCGGAGCGCCCGGTGGTGTCGGGGCTGCCCACGTTTTCATCGCGGCCCTGGCCGCCGCAATGCTCACCGTCGGAGTGGTCACGATGACCGGGCGGCATGTCACCGTCGCGTCGACGGTGGTGACACTGTGCGGCATCGGCGCCCTGGTCGGCGTCGCCCGGATGTGGAATCCGATCCCGGCGCAGTGGCTGGGCATGTGCGCGCTGATCGGTTTGCTTCTGCTGCTGACGCTGGCACCGACCTTCGCCCTGTGGACGGCCCGGATTCGCCCGCCGCACTTCGGTTCCATCACCGGACGCGATCTGTTCCGCCGAAGCGACGGGCTGCCCGTCGACACCGTCACGCCGGTCGACGACGAGACCGAGGACGAGCCGAACCCGGACACCACGCCGACGGGCGCGATCATCACCGAAGCCGCCCGACGGGCGAACAGCGTACTGACCGGGATCTGTATCGCGGCCGCGATCACGCTGCCCGCGGCGGTGTGGGCGACCCTGATGCCGGGCCAGGGCAAGAGCATTGCCGCGGCCGTGCTGGCCGGACTGTTCGTGCTCATCTTCATCAGCCGGGGCAGGGCTTTCGCCGACAAGCGACAGGCGGTCGCGCTGGTGTGCGGCGCCGCCGCAGCACTGTGCGTCGGTGTCATCCGGTACGTGCTGGCCGCACCGGCGGACTCGGGCATGGCGCTGCTGTGGGGCGCGCTGGCACTGGCCGCTTTTGCAGGCGCTGGATTGGCTGCGGCACTGTTGGTTCCGGTCACCCGGTTCACACCCCTGGTTCGCATGGTGGCCGAATGGCTGGAACTCGCCGCGATCGTGGCAGCGTTTCCGCTGGCTGCCTGGATCGGCGGGTTGTTCACCTGGGTCAGGATGCGATGATCGGACAGCGGTTTGCCGCGACGGCGATGGTCATCCTGCTGACGGGATTGATCGCCAACATCCCTGCAGCGCAGGCGATTCCGCCACCGAGTGTGGACCCCTCAATGGTTCCGCCGGACGGTCCGCCGCGCCCGGATCAGCCGATGCGGCAGAGCAACATCTGCGCCCGGACCATCACCGTGGCCGACCCCAACGTGGCACTGCCCGCACCGAATCTGGCGATGCTCAACGTCGTCAAGGCATGGCAGTACTCGACGGGTAACGGCGTACCGGTGGCCGTCATCGACACCGGGGTCAACCCCAGCCCGCGGCTACCCGTGGTGCCCGGCGGGGACTACATCATGGGCGGCGACGGCCTGATGGACTGCGATGCGCACGGCACGATCGTCGCCTCGCTGATCGCAGCCAGCTTGCAGGGCGGTCCGCCGCCGGCTCCGATGCCGCCCACTCCCGCCTTCCCGCCGCCGGCAGGCCCGCCTGCGGTCACCTCCGCGCCGCCGCCTCCGGGATCGCCGCCCGCGCCTCCGGCCCCGCCGCCCCCGCCTGTCCCGGTGACGGTCACCGAGACGAAACCGGCGCCACCACCGCCACCGCCACCGCCTCCGCCGGACCAGCCGTCGGCGGGCCCGGGCGATCCGGACCCCAACGGGCCCGAGGATCCCGAGGTGCCGCCGCCCCCGCCGGGAGCGCCGGACGGTGTCGCAGGAGTGGCCCCGCACGCAGTGGTGATCTCGATCCGTCAGTCGTCGCGCGCATACGAACCGGAGAACCCGGGACCCGGTGACAACGAGGCCCGCAAGAAGGCCGGAACCGTGGCCACGCTGGCCAGTGCGATCGTCCATGCCGCCAACATGGGCGCCAAGGTGATCAACATCAGCGTGACGTCGTGCGTCTCGGCCGCCGACCCGCTGGATCAGCGCGCACTCGGTGCGGCCGTCTGGTACGCCGCGACAATCAAGGACGCGGTGATCGTCGCCGCCGCCGGAAACGAGGGTGAGGACGGCTGCGCGCAGAACCCGTCGTTCGACCCGCTGGACACCTCGGATCCCCGGGACTGGCATCAGGTCAAGACCGTGTCGTCGCCGTCGTGGTTCTCCGACTACGTGCTGTCGGTCGGAGCCGTCGACAATACCGGCGCGCCGATCAACAAGAGCCTGGCCGGACCCTGGGTGGCCGCCGCCGCGCCCGGCGTCGGTGTCATGGGACTGTCGCCGCAGACCGGAGGCCCGGTCAACGCCTATCCGCCGGTGCGCCCCGGGGAGCGGAACATGCCGTTCTGGGGCACCAGCTTCTCGGCGGCGTACGTCTCCGGTGTCGCGGCGCTGGTCCGAGCCAAGTATCCGAACCTGACCGCGAACCAGATCATCCACCGCATCTTGCAGACCGCGCACAACCCGCCTCGCGGGGTGGACAACCAGGTCGGTTACGGCGTGGTGGATCCCGTTGCCGCACTGACATTCAACGTGCCGCCCGGTGACCGGCTGGCTCCCGGATCGATGACCCGGGTGATGGCCCCGCCGCCACCACCGGCCGCCCCCGACCATCGCGCGCGCAACGTGGCGCTGATCTTCGCAGGCGCCGTTGTCGGGGCCGTCTTGCTGGCGAGCATCATCGGCCGCGCCAGGCGGGCGCGATGAGACGTCACAGCATCCAGCTCGCGGTGATCCTCGCCGTGCTGGCGCTGGGGCTGATCGGGTGGGTCGTCTACGGGCTCATCGGTGCCGGTGTGGGACTGGCCCTCGGTCTGATCCTGTTCGCGATTCCGTGGCGCCGCCAACCACTGTGGTCGTGGGCGGGTCTGTATCTGCGACGCAATCGCCCCATTCTGCTCAGCGAGCCGGTGACGGTGGCCAACGACCGTTCCGGCGGCGGCGTCCGGTACCAGGACGGAGTGGCCATCGTCGCTGTTCAACTACTCGGGAAGGCCCACACACCAACGATTTTCACCGGTTCTACCGCGGCGCAGACTCGCAACAACCTCGATGTGAGCGAGCTGTTGCCTGCCATGCACCAGAGTCTGGGGCTGACGATCGAGTCGCTGTCGGTGGTGACGGCGGGCTCGCGCCGCCGCAGCACGGGCGACTATCCGCGGGTGTACGACACGCTCATCGGAACGCCGCCGTATGCCGGAGCGCGGGAGACCTGGTTGGTGATCCGACTGCGGGCCCTGGAGAACGCCGACGCGTTGCGGCGCCGCGCCACGGTCGGAACCGCAGCGCTGGCCGCAGCTCAACGTATCGCGGCAAGCCTGCGGTGCAACGGAATTCGCGCGAAAGTGGCCACCGCGACGGATATGGTCGAGTTTGAGCGCCGACTGGGCCGTACCGCGCTGGAATCACACAACCAGCGCTGGAAGACCGCACGCAGCGACGCCGGCTGGCTGACCACGTACGCCTACCAGCCGCGCGACATCAATGCCGAGATGCTCTCGCAGGCGTGGGCGTTGCGTGCCGACGGAATCATCCAGAACATCACCCTGTTCCCAGACGGAACGGCGAGTGCGACCATCACCATCCGCAGCGCCCAGCCGCCGACAGCTCCGCCGAGCGTGATGCTCAAGACGCTGCCGGGTGAACAGGCGAGCGCCGTCGCCGCCAATCTGTGCGGGCCCAGGCCGGAACTGCACGGTCTCAGCCGCGGGCGCGCGCCTGCAACTCTGGTTCTGCCGATCGGCCCGTCCGGCGTGCTGCTTGGCAAGGTCAATGCCGGTGACCGGCTGCTGCTACCGCTGGGCGATCCCGGTGAGTTCAGCCGCATCCACATTGCGGCCGAGGACCCGATCGCCAAGCGCATCGTCGTCCGGACCGCAGGCGCGGGCGACCGGATCACGGTGCACACCAGCGATCTGCAGCGCTGGGAGAGTGTGCGGATGCCGCACATCGCCGTCTCCGATCAGCCGCGACCGGCGTCGGGGACCACGGTCAGCGTGGTCGACGGAACAGTCGCGCCGGCTCCCCGGCCGAACACGGTGATCTCGGTGGGCCGTCCCGGCGAGACGCGACGAGGCACGGCCGACGTGGTGATCACCCAGATCGGTCCGGCCACCGTCGAGGTCAACGCCGCCGGCCAGGTGTATATGGTGGAGGTGGAGCTGTTCCGCGCCGAAAACCGTTACGTGTCAAGTGAACCGACCAGCTTGCGGTCGGATGAACTGGAGCTGGCAGACTAGTCATGACCAGTAGTGCAGATACCGCGGCCGCCCGTCGCCAGTTCGACCAGGCGATGGCTGTGCTGGAGTCCGATCCTGCGACCGCCCTGCGGCATTTCCGCGACGCCACCGGGATCGACCCGTCCATGGCCGATGCGTGGCTGGGCAGGATCTCGGCCGGCGACGATGCACTGGATTCGCTGCAGCAGCTGTTCGCCTACGGGTCGCGGTTGCATCGCGAGTCCAACCGACTCGGTGTGCGACTGGGTGCGCCGATCAAGGCCGGCCCATACCTGTCGATCACCGTCACCGAGTCGTCGCACGCCGGCCTGGCGCTGGCGAGTGCGCTGGTCGACGACAAGCAGTTCGAGAAAGCCGAAGCGGTGCTGGAGGATTCGGCACTGCTGGATACCTGGGAAAACCATCAGTGGCAGCAGTACGTGCGGGCATATCTGATGTTCGCCACTCAGCGCTGGCCGGACGTCATCGCCGAGGCGGCTCGGGTGCTGCCCCCGCAGGCGATCATCATGTCGGCGGTCACGGCGGCCACCAACGCGCTGGCCGCGCACGCCGCCGCGCATCTGGGGCAGGGCCGGGTGGCTCTCGATTGGGCTGACCGGGTGGAGCTGCGCACCGAGCGTGGCGCCGCCGAGACCCGCAGGCACAGCTTGTTGGATACGGCGGTCACCGCGATCGATCCGCTCGAATTTCCGCTCATCGCAGCTGATCTCGCGTATGTGCGAGGGATGGCGCACCGCCAGCTCGGCGAGGAGGACAAGGCGCAGATCTGGTTGTCGAAGGCCACGATCAACGGCGTGCTCATCGATCCGGCCAAGCAGGCGCTGGCCGATCAGCGGCTGCAGCTGGTCGTCACCGACGAGGACACGATCAACAGCCGCTCCAACAAGTGGGACGCCAGCACCGAGCAGTCGGAGAACGAGCGGGCCGAAGAGGAGAACGCCGAGCGGCGGACCGAGCTGCTGGCCGAAGGCCGTGCGCTGCTGAACAATCAGGTGGGCCTGGCCGACGTCAAGCGGGCGGTCGCCGAGCTCGAAGACCAGATCGAGGTCCGCGAGCTGCGGCTTGCCCACGGCCTACCGGTGACCAACCAGACGAATCACATGCTCCTCGTCGGTCCACCCGGCACCGGTAAGACGACGACGGCCGAGGCGCTCGGCAAGATCTACGCCGGACTGGGCATCGTCCGGCATCCGGAGATCATCGAGGTCAAGCGCGCCGACTTCTGCGGCGAGCACATCGGGTCGTCGGGGCCGAAAACCAATGAGCTGATCAGTCGTTCGCTGGGACGCATTTTGTTCATGGACGAGTTCTACTCCCTGGTGGAGCGCCATCACGACGGCCGGCCGGACATGATCGGTATGGAGGCGGTGAACCAGTTGCTGGTCGCTTTGGAGGTGCACCGCTTCGACTTCTGCTTCATCGGTGCCGGTTACGAGAAGGAAGTCGACGAATTCCTCACCGTGAACCCGGGTTTGGCGGGACGTTTCAACCGTAAGCTGCGGTTCGAGTCGTACAGCCCCGATGAGCTGGTGCAGATCGCCGTCCGCTACGGCGGGCCGCGCGCCACGGTGATCGAACCGGCTGCGCAGGACGCACTGAACGCGGCGTGCCGCAAGTTGCGGGCCTACCTCGCCCCCGACGGCACTCACGGTATCGACGTCATGCAGAACGGCCGCTTCGCCCGCAACGTCGTGGAACGCGCTGAGCGGCTGCGTGATTCGCGGGTAGCCGCGCAGAACCGCACCAGTCGTGGCTCGGTGACCGTCGAGGATCTGGAGACGCTGCGCACCCAGGACCTGATGGCAGCGGTTGCGGACGCATGCGCGGAAAAGCATGTGCCCATCAGTCTTTGACGTGTAGTGCCGCATCAGCGGCGTGCGCAAGCCCACCGGCGCTCGGGTAGCGCAGCCGAGTGTCCTTCGCCATCGCCGTGGCAATGACGTGGTTCATGGCGGCAGGCAGCCACGGTGCGAACCGGGTGGGCCGTGGGGGTTCGCGATGCAGATGGGCCTGCACCACCTCGTCCTTGGAGCCGGCGTCGAAGAACGGCGGCTTCCCGGTCAGCAGCCGAAACAGCGAGCAGCCCAATGAATATACGTCAGCCCGCCCGTCCACTTCGTTGCCGCACAACATCTCCGGCGCCGCATAGGCGGCAGACGTCAGCACCATTCCGTCGGCGGCGAAAGGGCGCGACCCGAAATCGGCGAGCAGAACCCGGTCGCGGTCCAGAAGGAAATTCGACGGCTTCACGTCACCGTGCACCACGCCCTGCGCATGCGCGTAGTCCAGCGCCCGAGCGATGTCGGCGATGATGTGCACCGCCCGCTCAGGTGACATCCGCCCGGCCCGCAGTTCGCTGTCCGCATCCCCACCGGCCACGTACTGCATTGCCAGCCAGTGCTTTCCGTCCGGCGTGGTGCCCTGCTCGTAGACCGGCACGATATTGGGATGGACAACGGCCGGGGGTGCGCCGGACGTGGAGACCTTGAGCGCGACCGGCGTCGCTGAATCGTGTGCCAGATACACGGTGCCCACACCGCCCGTGCCCAGCACGGATTCGACGACGTAGCCGCCGATACTAACGGGGTCCACGGGGCGGGATGGTTGCGAAGAACTGCGAAATGACCGCTGCCACTTCGACGAACGCACGGCGGGTCGGCATCGACATCTCGGCGGTGCTGTTGATGACCCCTCCGGGGCGCAGGCCCGGATCGAACGGCACCTCCACCACCGCCTGCCGCCGGGAGCGGAACTGGTCGGCGAGCACCCCGCGCGTCTTCTTGTCGGAGTGCCCGTCGGAATCGTTGAGCACGATCACCGAACGCTGCATCAATCCGGTCTTGCCGTGGGCAGCAAGCCATTCCATCGTCTGTGCGGCCGCTGAGGCCCCGTCCGGCCACGGCGATGACACCACGATCAGCGCGTCCATGTCGCGCATCGCTTCCTGGGTGACCGGGGCGTCCATCGTCGAACCGCAGTCGACGATGGAAATCGTGAAGTGCCGGTCGAGCCGCATTGTGGCCTCGCGGTAGATCGCCGGGTCCAGAATCCCGCGGCGACTGCCGTTCTCCCCGGCCAGCACGAACAATCCCGACGAATTGCTGCCCATCCGGGTGAGCACCTCGGCGAACGAGCGCAGGTTTTTGTTCTTGGCCAGCTCCCAGTAGGAGCCGTCGGCGCGCGGGTCGATCCGGCTGCCGAGCCGGCCGAACGCGGTGTCGGCGTCCACCGCCACCACCCGGTCACCGCGGCGCAGCTCGGCCAGCACACATCCGACGCTGGCCGACACCGTCGTCTTGCCGACACCGCCCTTGCCCAGCACACCGATCTTGTAGTGGCCGCGCAACGGGGCGGCCACCATGGCCTCCATCGCGGCCTGGCGCTTGTCCTCGCGCGACGGGCCGGGGTTGACCAGCCCGAACGTCGCGGCATGGACCCCTCGGCGCCAACCCCGGGTCGGCTTGGGCTTGGCCGGCTGGGCCGGTCGGTGCGCCGGCACCGGGGGATACGGCACCCGCGGCATCGGTGGCATCGGGGCCGCAGGCACCTCGATGCGGGGCAGCCGCTCGGTGGGCGGGCCGCTGGCATACCCAGGCGGGGGCGGACCCTGCCGGTATCGGTAGTCGTCGCGGTCGGTCATCGTATTCAGTATCGCTGGTCGCTCGAGATCGACGTTTTGTTGGGCTTCACCGGGACTTTCGCTGCGATTTGTCGGTTTGGACGAAGCAAAGCTAAGAATCCGACCAGAGTTTGTGCAAAGTCTCGGGCCGGACCGCCGTAGGCCCCGTGGTGCCGGTGACGACGGCTGATGTGAGGTACGCCGCACCGGTCGGGCAGGCTACCTACGCCCTCAGCAAACAACCGCCGCCGGGGCGAACGGTGCTCCCCATCTGTGCCCTGGTCCCGGAACCGCGCATCAGCGCCTCAAAAGGGGTCCTGGACAACGGATTCCGCAGCCAATTGCCCCCGGCGATCACGTCTTCGATTCTCGCGGCAGAGCAACCAAGTAAGCCTAGACTAAGTTGGCATGTCAGGCGGGGTTTGACATATCGTTTTACAACTTGTTGACACCACAGTGGAGCCCCGTTCAGTGACGCACGGAGGAATCCCTGGCGGGGCGCGGTGACGTCGATGAACCACCGCGCACAAAAGCTTGTGAAGGGTCAGGTGCGAATGCCCAGGAGTGTCGGGCTGTACAACCCCGCATATGAGCACGATGCCTGTGGCGTCGCCATGGTCGCGGACATGCACGGCCGTCGCAGCCGGGACATCGTCGACAAGGCGATCACCGCACTGCTGAACATGGAGCATCGCGGTGCCCAGGGCGCGGAGCCGAACACCGGCGACGGTGCGGGCATCCTGCTGCAGGTTCCCGACGCCTTCCTGCGGGCCGTGGTCGACTTCGAGCTGCCCGAGGAGGGCAGCTATGCCACCGGCATCGCCTTCCTACCGCAGTCCTCGCGGGACGCGGCGGCGGCGTGCGAGTCGGTCGGCAAGATCGTCGAAGCCGAAGGCCTGACGTTGCTCGGCTGGCGTGACGTGCCGACCGACGATTCGTCCCTCGGCGCGTTGGCCCGCGATGCGATGCCGACCTTCCGGCAGGTGTTCATCGGAGGCGCCTCCGGGATGGACCTGGAACGCCGTGCCTACGTGGTGCGCAAGCGCGCCGAGCACGAACTGGGCACCAAGGGGCCGGGTCAAGATGGTCCGGGACGTGAAACCGTATACTTCCCAAGCCTTTCCGGCCAGACCTTTGTCTACAAGGGCATGCTGACCACCCCGCAGCTGAAAGCCTTCTATCTCGACTTGCAGGACGATCGGCTGGAAAGCGCGCTGGGCATCGTGCACTCGCGGTTTTCCACCAACACCTTCCCCTCGTGGCCGCTGGCCCACCCGTTCCGCCGGGTCGCCCACAACGGCGAGATCAACACCGTCACCGGTAACGAGAACTGGATGCGGGCTCGCGAGGCGCTGATCAACAGCGACGTGTTCGGCTCGACGCAGGACCTGGACAAGATCTTCCCGATCTGCACGCCAGGCGCGTCGGATACCGCGCGTTTCGACGAGGTCCTCGAACTGCTCCACCTCGGCGGGCGCAGCATCGCCCACGCGATGCTGATGATGATTCCCGAGGCCTGGGAGCGTCACGAATCCATGGATCCGGCCCGGCGCGCGTTCTACGCCTACCATTCGTCGCTCATGGAGCCGTGGGACGGCCCCGCCGCGGTGTGCTTCACCGACGGCACCGTTATCGGCGCCGTCCTCGACCGCAACGGCCTGCGTCCGTCCCGGGTGTGGGTCACCGATGACGGTCTGGTCGTCCTCGCGTCCGAGGCCGGTGTGTTGAACCTCGACCCGTCGACCGTGGTGCGCAAGATGCGCCTGCAGCCCGGCCGCATGTTCCTGGTCGACACCGCGCAGGGTCGCATCGTCTCCGACGAGGAGATCAAGGCCGAGCTCGCCGCGGCCGAGCCGTACCAGGAGTGGCTCGACGCGGGCCAGTTCCATCTCGACGACCTGCCGCCCGGTGATTACGTCCGCATGCCGCACCACCGCGTTGTGCTGCGCCAGCAGGCCTTCGGTTTCACCTACGAGGAGCTCAACCTCCTTGTCGCGCCGATGGCGCGCACCGGAGCCGAAGCGCTCGGCTCGATGGGTACCGACACCCCCGTCGCCGTCTTGTCGGCGCGTCCCCGCATGCTGTTCGACTACTTCCAGCAGTTGTTCGCCCAGGTGACGAACCCGCCGCTGGACGCCATCCGCGAGGAAGTCGTCACCAGCCTGAAGGGCACGGTCGGCCCGGAGAGCGACCTGCTCAACCCCACCGCGGACTCGTGCCGACAGATCATCCTGCCGAACCCGATCCTGCGCAACGCGGACCTGTCGAAGTTGATGTGCGTCGACCCCGACCACGAGATCCGCGGGCACAAGCACGGCCTGCGGGCGGCGGTCATCCGCTGCCTCTACCCGGTCGCGCGCGGCGGTCAGGGGCTCAAGGAGGCGCTCGACGACGTCCGCGCCAAGGTCTCGCAGGCCATCCGCAACGGTGCGCGCATCATCGTGCTCTCCGACCGCGAATCCAACGAATCGCTGGCGCCGATCCCGTCGCTGCTGAGCGTGTCTGCGGTGCACCACCACCTGGTGCGCGACCGGACCCGCACCCAGGTCGGACTCGTCGTCGAGGCCGGCGACGCTCGCGAGGTGCACCACATGGCCGCCCTGCTCGGCTTCGGCGCCGCCGCGATCAATCCGTACATGGCGTTCGAGTCCATCGAGGACATGTGCGACCGCGGCGTGATCGCCGATATCAGCAGCGACCAGGCCAAGGCCAACTACGTCAAGGCCGCGGGCAAGGGCGTTCTGAAGGTGATGTCCAAGATGGGCATCTCGACGCTGGCGTCCTACACCGGTGCCCAGTTGTTCCAGGCGATCGGCATCAGCCAGCAGGTTCTCGACGACTACTTCACCGGGCTGTCCTGTCCGGTCGGCGGCATCGACCTGGACGACATCGCCGCTGACGTCGCCGCCCGTCATGCGCTGGCTTACCTGGATCGTCCCGACGAGCGCGCGCACCGCGAGCTCGAGGTCGGCGGCGAGTACCAGTGGCGCAGGGAAGGCGAATACCACCTCTTCAACCCCGATACCGTCTTCAAGCTGCAGCACGCCACGCGTACCGGCCAATACTCGATCTTCAAGGAGTACACCAAGCTGGTCGACGACCAGAGTGAGCGACTCGCCTCGCTACGTGGTCTGCTCAAGTTCAAAGATGGTGTGCGGCCGTCGATTCCGATCGAGGAAGTCGAACCGGCCAGCGAGATCGTGAAGCGGTTCTCCACCGGCGCCATGAGCTACGGCTCGATCTCGGCCGAGGCGCACGAAACCCTGGCCATCGCGATGAACCGCCTTGGTGGTCGGTCGAACTCGGGTGAGGGCGGCGAGTCCGTCGACCGCTTCGAGCACGACGCCAACGGTGACTGGCGGCGTAGCGCGATCAAGCAGGTGGCCTCCGGCCGCTTCGGTGTGACGTCGCATTACCTGACCAACTGCACCGACATCCAGATCAAGATGGCGCAAGGCGCGAAACCCGGTGAGGGCGGCCAACTTCCGGGTAAAAAGGTGTACCCGTGGGTGGCTGAAGTGCGGCACTCGACGCCTGGTGTCGGCCTGATCTCGCCGCCGCCGCACCACGACATCTACTCGATCGAGGATTTGGCCCAGCTGATCCACGACCTGAAGAACGCCAACCCCCAGGCTCGCGTGCACGTGAAGCTGGTCAGTGAAAACGGTGTCGGCACCGTGGCCGCCGGTGTGTCGAAGGCCCACGCCGACGTCGTGCTCATCTCGGGTCATGACGGTGGTACCGGAGCCACGCCGCTCACCTCGCAGAAGCACGCGGGCGCACCGTGGGAGCTCGGCCTTGCCGAGACTCAACAGACGTTGTTGCTCAACGGACTTCGCGACCGCATCGTCGTGCAGGTCGACGGTCAGCTCAAGACCGGCCGCGACGTCGTCATCGCCGCACTGCTCGGCGGCGAGGAGTTCGGCTTCGCCACCGCACCGCTGGTGGTGGCGGGCTGCGTCATGATGCGGGTCTGCCACCTCGACACCTGCCCCGTGGGCGTCGCCACCCAGAACCCGCTGCTTCGGGAGCGATTCACCGGCAAGCCGGAATTCGTCGAGAACTTCTTCATGTTCATCGCCGAAGAGGTCCGTGAGCTGATGGCTCAGTTGGGCTTCCGCACCGTCAACGAGATGGTGGGCCAGGTCAATGCGCTGGACACCGCGCAGGCAGCCGAGCACTGGAAGGCCCACAAGCTGGACCTGTCCCCGGTGCTGCACGAGCCCGAGTCGGCGTTCATGAACCAGGACCTCTACTGCAGCTCGCGTCAGGACCACGGTCTCGACAAGGCACTCGATCAGCAGCTGATCGCACAGAGTCGCGAGGCGATCGATTCCGGCACGCCGGTGAGGTTCTCGACCTCGATCGCCAACGTCAACCGGACCGTCGGCACCATGCTCGGCCACGAGGTGACCAAGGCGCATGGGGGACAAGGCCTTCCGGACGGAACCATCGACATCACGTTCAACGGATCGGCGGGCAACAGCTTCGGCGCATTCCTCCCCAGGGGCATAACACTGCGTGTCTACGGAGATGCCAACGACTACGTCGGTAAGGGACTGTCCGGCGGCCGGATCGTGGTGCGGCCGTCCGAGAGCGCCCCGAGTGACTTCGTGGCCGAGGACAACATCATCGCGGGCAACGTGATCCTGTTCGGCGCCACCAGCGGGCAGGCGTTCCTGCGCGGCCAGGTCGGCGAGCGGTTCGCGGTGCGCAACTCAGGTGCTCATGCGGTCGTCGAGGGCGTCGGCGACCACGGCTGCGAATACATGACCGGCGGCAAGGTGGCGATCCTCGGACCCACCGGCCGCAACTTCGCCGCGGGCATGTCCGGTGGCATCGCCTACGTCTACGACCAGCATGGGCGTCTCGGCGACAATCTCAACACCGAGATGGTCGATCTGGAGCGACTGGACGCCGATGATGTCGAGTGGCTGCAGGCAATGCTCGTCGCCCATGTCGACGCCACCGATTCGGCGCCTGCGCAACGTATTTTGTCGGACTGGGAGTCTCAACTGAAGCACTTCGTGAAGGTGATGCCACGCGACTATCGGTCGGTTCTGACCGCTATCGCCGAGGCTGAGCGCAACGGCGCGAACGTCGACGACGCGATCATGGCGGCGGCCAATGGCTGATCCGCGCGGTTTTCTCAAGTACACCCACCGTGAGACGCCGGTGCGCCGGCCGGTCGAGCTGCGGCTGAAGGACTGGAAAGAGGTCTACGAAGAGGACTTCTCCCACGACACCCTGGAAGCTCAGGCCTCGCGCTGCATGGATTGCGGTATTCCGTTCTGTCACAACGGTTGCCCGCTGGGCAATCTGATCCCGGAATGGAATGACCTGGTCTACCGAGACAGGTGGCGCGACGCGATCGAGCGGCTGCACGCCACCAACAACTTCCCGGAGTTCACCGGGCGGCTGTGTCCGGCGCCGTGTGAGGCGTCCTGCGTGTTGGGTATCAACCAGGATCCGGTGACGATCAAACAGGTTGAGGTCGAGATCATCGACAACGCATTCGACGAGGGCTGGGTCGTCCCGATGATGCCGGACAAGATGACCGGCAAGAAGGTCGCGGTCGTCGGGTCGGGTCCCGCGGGTCTGGCAGCCGCACAGCAGCTGACCAGAGCCGGGCATCAGGTGACGGTGTTCGAGCGCGCCGATCGCATCGGCGGTCTCCTGCGCTATGGCATCCCCGAGTTCAAGATGGAAAAGCGTCACATCGACCGGCGGCTCGAGCAGATGAAGGCCGAGGGCACCCAGTTCCGCGCCGGGGTCAACGTAGGCGTCGACCTCACTGTCGCGCAGCTGCGGCTGAACTACGACGCCGTCGTGCTCAGCGGTGGCGCGACCGATTGGCGCGACCTGCCGGTCCCGGGCCGCGAGCTCGACGGCATCCATCAGGCCATGGAGTATCTGCCGTGGGCCAACAAGGTTCAGCAGGGCGACCCGGTGCTCGGCGAGGACGGCGAGCCGCCGATCACCGCAAAGGGCAAGAAGGTCATCATCATCGGTGGTGGCGACACGGGTGCCGACTGCCTGGGTACGGCGCACCGGCAGGGTGCGACCAGCATCCACCAGTTCGAGATCATGCCGCGCCCGCCGGAGACCCGTGCCGACTCCACCCCGTGGCCGACGTACCCGTTGATGTTCCGGGTGGCCTCGGCTCATGAGGAGGGCGGCGAGCGGGTGTTCTCGGTCAACACCGAGAAGTTCATCGGCCACGACGGCAAGGTCACCGGTCTGCGCGCGCACGAAGTGGCGATGAAGAACGGCAAGTTCGAGAAGGTGGAAGGCACCGACTTCGAGCTCGAGGCCGATCTGGTGCTGTTGGCGATGGGCTTCGTCGGGCCGGAGAAGCCGGGCCTGCTCACCGACCTCGGTGTTGAGCTCAACGAGCGTGGCAACGTCAGCCGCGACAAGAACTTCGCCACCTCCGTGAAGGGTGTCTTCGTCGCCGGTGACATGGGCCGTGGCCAGTCGCTGATCGTGTGGGCGATCGCCGAAGGCCGTGCCGCGGCCGCCGGCGTCGACCGTTATCTGATGGGGCAGTCGGCGCTGCCGGCACCGATTCTTCCGACCGCGGCGCCGCAGCGCTGATCAACCTGGCGCCACACCAGTAACTCCAGTCCCGCCAGAATCATCGGATTAATCGGCGGCGCGCCTCTTGCTGTTTGCGGTGTGATCTGTGTCTAATTGCTGGAGTGAGCGTTGCGGTAACGTGGGCTCCGTCTGAGCGCAGATCCGACCACAGGAGTGATCCTTGTGTACCTCAACCCGATATCTCGTTCGCGGGTCGGGCGTATTGCCTGGTCCTTCTTCCGTCACCCGGTGAGAAGCCGTGAGTGGCCAGCCAAGCACGAGCGCCTGGTTACGGCCGACGAGCTCGTCCGCTTCGGTTTTTAGCAACTGATTCCGGCGATTGTTGACGCTCGCGCAGCTTTGCCGGCCGTTACCAGGCTGTTATCTAGAGCCCTGAGTCTCGGATCGCTTCGGCGAGCGGCTCCAGCACGGCCGGATCGTGCGGAGGCGGCAGGTAGATGATCGCCAGATCCAGACCCTCGGCCGCCAGTGCGGCGGCCTCGTCGATCGCCTTGCTGTAGTCGTGGTCTTCGCTGAGCCGGACGTGAGCGGAGGTCATGATCTCGCTCGGGTCGCGGCCGATGTCGGCGCAATGCGCCGCCAGAACGCTGCGCTTGTGGGCGAACTCCGCAGGGGTTCCACCGGCGAAATTCCAATGCTGGGCGTATCTCGCCACGATGCGTAGCGTGCGCTTCTCGCCGCTGCCGCCGATGCAGATCGGGGGGTGCGGCCGCTGCGGCCCCTTCGGCTCGTTGCGGGCGTCCTTGAGTTGGTAGTACGTCCCGTCGAAGTTGGTGGTCTCGTCGCTGAGCAGGCCGATCAGCACCTGGCACGCCTCTTCGAAGCGGTCCAGCCGCTCTTTGACGCTGCCCAGCTCGATGCCGTAGGCGCCGGACTCCTCTTCGTTCCAGCCGGCGCCGATGCCGAGTTCGAGACGGCCACCGGAGATGATGTCGACGGCGGAGGCCATGTTGGCCAGCACCGCGGGATGGCGGTAATGGATGCCGCTGACCAGGTTGCCGAGTCGGAGCCGGGTGGTGGCCTGGGCCAGGGCGGTCAGCGTGGTCCAGCCCTCCAGACAGGGGCCGCTCGAGTCCGAGAAGATCGGATAGAAGTGGTCGAAGGTCCAGCCGGAGTGGAAGACGTCGATGTCGTCGGCGGCCTGCCAGACCGCCAGCATGTCGGCCCACGTGGTGTTTTGGGGGGAAGTCTTGAAGGCGAATTGCACTGTGCCGAGCCTAGTCCGGTTCGCTGACCGGCACCTGTCAGGCAGCGTCCATGCGGATCAGTTCGCTGCGGCCGCTGGGCTCACGGCGCAGTGCCTTGCCGAGCGCGTGGACGAGCAGCCACTGGCCCAGTCCGGCAACCACCAGCGGCCAGAGTGCGCCGGCGAGCAGGGCGGGAGCGATCGCGATGGCGGGTGTGGTCAGTTGGCTTCTGCGCGACCAGGCGGCAAACACCATGGCACCACCCGCGACGAGAGTAGCGGCGCACACATACGCGACCACCCATTGCAGAGATGACATGGCAGGCCTGTACCCGAACACTGTCAGGGATAAACCGCCCTGGCCACGTGCGAGCGGGCGTGCGCGATCGCGTCGTCGAAGGAATCGATCAGATGATTCTCGTGGCGCAGCGCGTCGACGATTCCCATGTTGGCCAGCAACGCCATGTGCTCGGGCCGCACTCCTTTGATGATGACGGTGACGCCACGCGATTCCAGGTCTTCGGCGATCTCGGCGAGGGTGTGCGCGCCGGTAGCGTCCAGCATGCCCAGCTGGGACATCCGGATGATCACCACTGACACGTCGGGATAGTTGGTGATCGCGTTGGACAGTCGCTCGGCAGCGCCGAAGAACATCGCGCCGTCCAGTCGCAGCAGCGCGATGCGTTCGTCGCCGGGCCGGGGCGGTCCGGGAAGATCTTCACGGACCACGCTGCTGCGTCGCGCGACCGTCCGCAGCGCGAAGAACGCCGCGACCAGAATGCCGATCTCGACCGCCTCGATCAGGTCGAAGCACACCGTGACCACCGCAGTGAGGGTGAACGCCAGCGCGTCCGAGCGGGTGGAGCCGACGATCTTGGTGACGGTGCTCAACGAGATCATCCGGAACGACGTCACCATCAGCACACCGGCCAAGGCGGACAACGGAATCGCCGCGACCGGGCCGGTGGCCAGATAGACGACGCCGAGCAACAGCAGCGAATGCACGATGGCCGACAGCCGGGTACGAGCTCCGGACCGCACATTCACCGCGGTGCGGGCGATCGCGCCGGTGGCCGGCATGCCGCCGAAGAGGCCGGACGCCATCGACGCCAGACCCTGTCCGACGAGTTCGCGGTCCGGATCGTAGGGGCCGGTCGGTGACATGGTTGCCGCCACCCGCGCCGATAGCAGCGATTCGATGGCGGCGAGCGCGGCGATGGCCACGGCGGCGCCGAGCAGTGTGCGCAGCGCCGCGGGATCGGCGTGCGGCACCAGAGGCGCGGGTAGATGCGCCGGCAGGCTCCCGATCGCGGCGACCGGAAAGTGGACGGCGACGACGAGCAGCGTGCTGACGACGACGGCGGTCAGCGATTCGGGAATCGCGCGGTGCACGCGCGGCAGGCCGACCATGACTGCGGCGACGAAGGCCACCACGGCCAGGGTGCGCCACGCCGACGACCAGTCGGCGTCGGTGACGACCGTCCAGGCGGCGACCAGTGTGCGTTGCCCGCTGGGGGCTGCGACGCCGAACGCCGCGGGCACCTGCTGGAGAAAGATGATCGCCGCAATGCCGAGCGTGAAGCCCTCGATCACCGGCCAGGGGATGAACGTGACCGCCCGGCCCAGGCCGGTGATACCGGCGGCCAGCACGATCAACCCGGCCAGGACCGTGACGAGTGCGACGCTGCCGATGCCGTGTTGGGCCACGATCGGCGCGAGCACCACCGCCATGGCTCCCGTCGGCCCCGACACCTGAACATGCGATCCGCCGAATATCGCGGCGACAACTCCGGCGATCACCGCCGTGATCAATCCCGCGGCCGCCCCGACTCCGGAACTGATTCCGAACGCCAACGCCAGCGGCAGGGCCACCACACCCACCGTGATTCCGGCGAGAATGTCGCGTCGCCACGACCGGGGTAGGTCGGCGTAGTCACTCAGTCGTGGGAGCAGCCGCGACAGCTGACCGGCAGCCCTGGTGATCACTGCGGATGTCCCACCGGAGGCAACGCATCGAACGCCGAGAGCTGTTCGTGGCGGGCCTTGAGCGTGTCGGCCAGAAAGCCGCGCGCAGACACGAGCAGATCCCGGATCGACGGGTGGGCGAGTTCGTAGTGCACGGCGTTGCGAGTCCTCTGCGACGACACGACGTGATGACGTTTGAGGACTGCCAGGTGCTGCGATAGCAGCGTCGGTTCGATCTCGGTCGCCGCGAGGATTTCGCTGACCGGGGTCGGCCGGTCATTCGCCGACAAGATCTCCAGCACGCGAATGCGCGCGGGGTGCGCCAGCGCCTTGAAGAGGTTGGCTTTGATCTCATACAGCGGCCGCTCGTCGCCGGCGGGGAAGCTGGTGGGCATTGGTGGCCTCAAGTTGACGACTTGATGGATTGAACGAAAGCTCAATCAGCATATAGCCGACCGGCTCGTCGGCCAAAAGAGGTGACGCTCGCGGGCACACTGGAGGCATGGACCCGGTGGCCGCGCTGCGCGAGATCGCGTACTACAAGGACCGCGCGCGGGAGGACTCGCGTCGGGTGATGGCCTACCGCAAGGCCGCCGACATCGTGGAGGCACTCGACGAGCAGACCCGGGACCGGCACGGCCGCGCCAACAGCTGGCAGAGCCTGCCCGGTATTGGGCCGAAAACGGCAAAGGTGATCGCCCAGGCTTGGGCCGGCCAGGAACCCGACGTGCTGGTCGAGTTGCGCAGCAGCGCCGAAGATCTCGGCGGCGGCGACATCCGAGCTGCGCTGCGAGGCGATCTGCATCTTCACTCGAACTGGTCGGACGGCTCGGCGCCGATCCCGGAGATGATGGCGGCCGCGGCCGCGCTGGGCCACGAATACTGCGTGCTGACCGACCATTCGCCGCGGCTGACCATTGCCAACGGGCTCTCGCCCGACCGGCTGCGGCATCAGCTCGACGTCATCGACGAACTGCGCGAGAAGATGGCGCCCTTCCGGATCCTCACCGGAATCGAGGTGGACATCCTCGATGACGGAACCCTGGACCAGGAGCCCGAGCTGCTGGACCGCCTCGACGTCGTCGTCGCCAGCGTGCACTCGAAACTGGCCATGGACGAACCGTCGATGACTCGGCGGATGGTCCGCGCGGTGACCAACTCGCGGGTCAACGTTCTCGGGCACTGCACGGGACGGCTGGTGACCGGCAACCGCGGGCTGCGACCGGAGTCGAAGTTCGACGCCGAGAAGGTATTCACCGCGTGCCGCGACAACAACACCGCGGTGGAGATCAATTCACGGCCTGAGCGCCGCGACCCGCCGACCCGGCTGCTCAAACTGGCGTTGGATGTCGGTTGCACCTTCTCGATCGACACCGATGCCCACGCACCGGGGCAACTCGACTTCCTCGGCTACGGCGCGCAGCGTGCGCTCGACAACGACGTTCCCGTCGACCGCATCGTCAATACCTGGCCGGTTGAGAAGCTGATGGCTTGGGCCGCAAGTTAATTGCCGGTAGGCACCAGCTCGCGCTGCGGCCACCAAAACCAACGTCCGAGCAGCGCAGCCAGAGATGGTGTCAACAGCGACCGCACCACCAGAGTGTCGAACAGCAGACCGAGCCCCATTTTGGTGCGCTCGACGACGACCAGATGGATGCGGCGATGGCGCGGATGGCACCCGGCCGGTTAGTCCGGCAGGTGGGGCATCTCCAGACCCGGATCCCGACCGATGAGTACACCGCGCGTCAGCACCGCGTTGCCGTAGCGCCGCCGGACGCGGTCGACCGCGGCGTCGAGGTCCAGCGTCTCGACCCGCCCGCCGTCGAGCGGAAGCTCCAGCTGCTGAGCGCCATCGGGGTCGATATTGCTGACGGCGAAGCCGATCAGCGTGATGCCGCGCTCGGCTATCAATGGTTCGGCGGCGGCGACCAGGTCGCGTGCCGCGGCCAGGATCGGTGCGGTGGATCCAGTGGCTCTGGCCATGGTGTGCGATCGGGTGACGCGGGTGAAGTCGTCAAAACGCAAGCGCAGCACCACTGTTCGGCCGGTGCGTTGGGCTGAGCGCATCCGGCGGGTGATCCGCTCGACCAGGCCGATCACCACGGTGTCCAGCTCTGCAGGGGTGATCCGGCGCCGGCCCAGCGCGCGTTGGGCGCCCACCGAGCGGCGCCTGCGGCCGGTGTCGACCCGGCGCCGATCGATGTTGCGGGACAACGAGTACAACTGCCGGCCCATCGCCGGGCCGACCATCGACGCCAGCATCGACTCCCCGAGCTCGGCGACCTGGGCGACGGTGTCGATGCCGTACCCGTGCAACTTGTCGGCCGTCTTGGGCCCAACCCCCCACAGCCTGCGCACCGGCAGCGGATGCAGGAATTCCAGTTCCCGCTCGGGCGGCACCAAGAGCAGGCCGTCGGGTTTGGCTTCCTGGCTGGCGACCTTGGCCAGGAATTTTGTGCGCGCGATACCGACCGTGATCGGCAGCCCGACCCGGTCGCGAACCTCGTCCCGCAGCCGGGCCCCGATCTGCACCGGGTCGCCGGCCAGTCGCTGCAAGCCGGCGACGTCGAGGAAGGCCTCGTCCACCGAGAGGGGTTCGACCAGCGGTGTGGTGTCACGGAACACCGCGAAGACGTCGTCGCTGGCCTGGCTGTAGGCCGACATCCGCGGCGGGACCACGACCGCCGCGGGGCACAGCCGGCGAGCCTGGTGGCCGCCCATCGCCGTGCGCACCCCGTAGGCCTTGGCCTCGTAGTTCGCCGCCAGCACGACGCCGCCGCCGACGATCACCGGACGGCCGCGCAGTGTCGGGTCGTCGCGCTGCTCGACCGAGGCGTAGAACGAGTCGAGATCAGCGTGCAGGATGGTCGCCCGGCCGGACACGAACATATGTTCGCATGCCGGTCCGACAACCTTCTACGGCGGTGCGGGCCCGTCGCCCGGCGGCGGGGGTGGTGGTGGCTCGGGTGCGGGCGGTGGCGGGGGTTCCGGCGCCGGTGGCGGCGGCGGTGCCGGTGGCGGCCACATCGGCAGCGTGATCGGCGGCAGGCCCGGAATGTTGATGACGTTGACATCCGGCGGCGGGGCGTCCGGCGGTGGGGGAGGTGGCGGCGGCGCCAGATCCGGTGGCGGCGCGGGCGGGATCCCGTTGCTGGTGTTGATCGTGATGATCGAGCCCGGGATGGTCTTGCCCGACGGAGTGGTCCCCACGACCGCACCCCGCGACGAGAAGCTGTTGACCGGGGTGGGGAGATCGGCGACCTGGAAACCGGCTTCCCGCAGGCGCTTCCGTGCGGCCTCAAAGCTCAGACTGGTCACACTGGGCACCGTGCTGCCCGGGCCGCCCTCGACGTAACGCTTGTCCGTCGGCGGCAGCGCGATCGGCCCGAAGTCCTCGGCGACCGGCTTCATCGCCAGAAACCAGGTGCGCGCGGGCTCGTTGCCACCGTAAAGGTTGCCGTATCCGCACTTGCGCAACGGAAACGAGCACAGGCCACCGGGATTGGTGGAGTCGTCGAAGATGTAGTTGGCGGCGGCGTACTGGTTGGTGAAGCCGAGAAAGCCTGAGGAGCGGTGTGATTCGGTGGTGCCGGTCTTGCCCGACATCGGCAGGCTCCAGCCGACCGAGCCGGCCGAGCCGGCCGCGGTGCCGCCGGTGGAGTCCTTGGACAGGGCATTGGCCAGCGTGTTGGCCAGGCCTTCCGGGACGGCCTGCTCACAGGCTTGCGTCTCGACGGCGACCTCGCGGCCGTGCCGATCGAAGATCTTGTCGACCGGGCTGGGCGGGCACCAGGTTCCGCCCGATGCCAATGTGGCTGCCACATTGGATAATTCGAGGGCGTTGAGCTCGAACGGGCCCAGCGTGAACGAGCCGAGGTTCTGGCGCTTGATGAAGTCGGCGAGACTCTCGTTGCTGTCCGGCTGGTAGGCGCGCGCCGTTCCCGGCTCGGCGTAGGAGCGCAGCCCCAGCTTGACCGCCATGTCCACCGCGCGCGGAACACCGATCTGGCCGATCAACCGGGCGAACGCGGTGTTCGGCGACTGGGCCAGCGCATCCGTCACGCTCATCGGGCTGCGGTAGTTCCCGGCGTTCTTCACACACCAGGTCTCCTTGGGGCAACCCGGAGTGTTACTGCTGCCCAGACCTTTTCCCTGGAACTGTGCGGGAACATCGAGCTGGGCACTGGTCCCCATGCCCATCTCCATGGCGGCCGCAGTGGTGAAGATCTTGAAGATCGACCCGGCGCCGTCACCGGCCAGCGAGAACGGCTGCGGCTGGACCGTCTGACCGGCGTCGAGCTGCAGTCCGTAATTGCGGTTGTCGCCCATGGCGAGCACCTTGTGAGTGGTCTTGCCCGGCGCGATCACCGACATCACGCTGGCCACGCCGTCGAGTTGCGGACTGGCGACAGTGTCGATCGCCTTCTTCACGCTGTTCTGGACCTTGGGGTCCAAGGTCGTGCGGATCAGATAGCCGTTGCGCGCCACATCGTCCTTGGACAGGCCCGCTCGCGCCAGATACTGCAGCACGTAGTCGCAGAAGAAGCCGCGGTCGCCGGCGGCGATGCAGCCCTGCGGCAGTGAGTTCGGCTGCGGCAGGATGCCAAGCGGCGCCTGACGGGCGGCGCGCAGCTCGTCGGCGCGGTCCGGCAGGTTCTCGATCATCGTGTCGAGGACCACGTTGCGGCGGGCCAGCGCGGCCTCGGGGTTGGTGTAGGGATTCAGCGCATTGGTCGACTGCACGATGCCGGCCAGCAGCGCGGCCTGCTGCCAGTTGAGGTCGGTGGAGTTGATGCCGAAGTACGTCTTGGCGGCGTCCTGCACCCCGTAGGCGCCGTTGCCGAAGTAGACGAGGTTTAGGTATCGGGTCAGGATCTCGGGTTTCGAGATCGCCCGGTCCAGCGCCAGCGCCATCCGGATCTCGCGCAGTTTGCGCGCCGGCGTCGTCTCGACCGCCGCCCGCCGCTCGGCGTCGGTCTGGGCGTTGACCAGGAGGTTGTAGTTCTTGATGTATTGCTGCTCGATCGTCGAGCCGCCGCGGGTGTCGAGGTCGCCCCTGAGGTAGCCGACCAGGCCGGTCAGGGTGCCCTGGACATCGACGCCGTTGTGGTCGGCAAAGCGCTTGTCCTCGATCGAGACGATCGCCAGCTTCATCGTGTCGGCGATCCGGTCACTGGGCACCGGCCACCGGCGCTGGGCATAGATCCAGGCGATCGGGTTCCCGGCGGCGTCCACCATCGTGGAGACCGTGGGCACTTCGCCCTCCATCAACTGCTCGGAATCCTGCGCCGCCACGTCGGAGGCGTGGTTCACCACGATGCCCGCGCCGCCGGCCAGCGGAAACAGCATGGCCGCCAGCAACACACCGGCCAACACGCAGTACAACGCGAGCTTGCCAACGGTGGCACCCCTCGATGGGTGTGGCTCCGACATGCCGCCCAGACTAGGGCCAGCCGCTCGGACGGCGAATTCGAATATGCGAAGCCGGAATCAAACCGAGTCCGGGACCCCGCCGTAAATGCTGGTGATCCAGATGTGGACGACGGATTCCAGGGCGGCGTCCTCCGCCAGCGTGGGCTGCTGGGTGCCCTGGGCGGCGACCACCACGCGCTCGTTCATCAGGTTCAGAGCCGTCGCCAGGTCGCGCGCCGGGATGGTGTCGGGTGCCGCGCCGCGCTCCCGCTCCCGGGTGATCAGTGCCGCGGTGTAGTCGATCCAGCCCGTCATGAATGCCGACCACACCTCCCGGAGTTCGGTATTGGTGGCCATGACGCCGAGCCCGGCGAGTACCACCGCGCGGTGCGGGCGCAGCGAATCGAAGAAGGCATAGATGCCGTCGCGCCACGCCTGCCGGCGCTGGGCGGGGACCTCGGCGCTCTGCTGCTGCCGGGGGCCGGAGGCGGTGATCGCCCGGGTGAACAGTCGCACCAGGACTGCGTCCTTGGACGGGAAGTAGAAGTAGAACGTCGGCCGGGACAGGCCGGCGCCCTTGGCGAGTTCGTCCACGGAGATCTCGGCGAACGGCCGTTCGGTGAGCATCTCCTCGAGTGTGCGCAGGATGGCCGCTTCGCGATCATCGCCGGACGGGCGGGTGGCGCGGCGCCCGCGAACGCGGGCCGGGCTGACAGCAGGCACGCGCATTACTTTACAACGTGTTGATTTTTTCGACAGACTGTTGACCTATTCAACACCGTGTTGATAACGTCGCCGCCATGACTGAACACGTCGATGTGGTGATCGTGGGAGCCGGCATCTCGGGCATCAGCGCCGCCTGGCATCTACAGGACCGCTGCCCGGGCAAGAGCTTTCTGATCCTGGAGCGCCGCGAGAATCTCGGCGGCACGTGGGATCTGTTCAAGTACCCCGGCATCCGGTCGGACTCCGACATGTTCACCCTGGGGTTCCGGTTCAAGCCCTGGACGTCGGAGAAGTCGATCGCCGACGGGCCGTCGATCATGTCGTATCTCAAGGACACGGTGCGCGAGTACGGCATCGACAAGCACATCCGCTTCCGAAACCGGGTGCTCCGCGCCGAGTGGTCCAGCGCCGACAACCTGTGGACGGTGCGAGTCGAAGCCGATGGCGAGCAGAAGGACATCACGTGTTCGTTCCTGTTCGCCTGCAGCGGTTACTACAACTACGACGAGGGCTACTCGCCGCAGTTCCCCGGCTCCGACGAGTTCACCGGCACCATCGTCCACCCGCAGCACTGGCCTGAGGATCTGGATTACACCGGCAAGCGGATCGTCGTCATCGGCAGCGGTGCCACCGCCGTGACTCTCATTCCGGCCCTTGCCAATTCGGGCGCCGAACACGTCACGATGCTGCAGCGTTCACCGACGTACATCGGGTCGCTGCCCGACGTCGACCCGTTCGCGGTACGGATGAACAAACTGCTGCCCGCCAAACCCGCCTATGTCGCCAACCGGTGGAAGAGCATCGTGTTCCAGTCCATGCAGTACCGCCTGGCCCGCCGGTTCCCCAACTTCATGCGCAAGCAATTGATGACGATGGCCAAGCGCCGGTTGCCCGAAGGCTACGACGTGAACAAGCACTTCGGGCCGAGCTACCGGGTGTGGGACGAGCGACTGTGCTTGGCGCCCAACGGCGATCTGTTCCGCACGATCCGTAAGGGCCGGGCAGAGGTGGTCACCGATACCATCGAGCGCTTCACGGCGACGGGAATCCAGCTCGCCTCGGGCCACGAGCTGGCGGCCGACATCATCGTCACCGCAACCGGTTTGAACCTCCAGCTGTTCGGCGGCGCCGAAATCGCCATGGACGGCAATACGCTCGACCTGAACACCACGATGGCCTACAAGGGCATGATGCTCTCCGGCGTGCCCAATATGGCATTCACCATCGGCTACACCAATGCGTCCTGGACGCTGAAGGCCGACCTGGTGTCCGAATTCGTATGCCGCGTCCTCAATTACATGGACGCCAACGGATATGACCGGGTTGCTCCGAGCCAGCCGTCGGCCGATATCGAGGAACGCCCGCTGATGGACTTCACGCCGGGCTATGTTCTTCGGGCGCTGGACCGGCTGCCCAAGGCCGGCTCCCGCGCACCGTGGCGGCTCAAGCAGAACTACCTGCTGGACCTGCGGCTGATCCGGCACGGCAAGGTCGCCGACGACGCGCTGAGCTTCACCAAGAACCGTGTCGCCGTGGGGGTCTAATCCGCTGAAGTGACGACGATCCCGTCGTCGTCGCTGTGGGCGATATCGCCGGGCGTGAAGGTGACGCCGCCGAAGCTGACCGGCACATCACGCTCGCCGTCGCCGGTCTTGGTGCTCTTGCGGGGATTGGTGCCCAGTGCCTTGATGCCGATCTCGAGGGTTCGCAACGTCGACGCGTCGCGGACCGCGCCGTGCACGATGAGACCGGCCCAGCCGTTGGAGCGACCCAGCTCGGCGATCACGTCCCCGACGAGGGCGGTGTGCACCGAGGCCGCACCGTCGATCACCAGGACCCGGCCGTCGCCGGGTTCGGAGAGCACCGACTTCAGCAGTGCGTTGTCTTCGAAGCAGCGCACGGTGCTGATCGGTCCGGCGAATTCGGTCCGAGCGCCGAACTGCCGGAACTGCACATCGCAGCTGCGGACGTCCGGGCCGATGTCGTCGACCAGATCGGCGGTGGGACGGAAGGTGACCGCCACGGTCACTCCGCGTTCCGCTGGCGCAACCGGCGCACCAGCAGGGCGATCAGCACCGTTGCGGCAAAGGCCATCGCGAACGGCAACGGGGAACGCGACGATTCCGGCGCCGGAACGATGGCCGGGGTGGAGACCGGGTCGGTGGCCTGTTCCACCGATGCCTTGGCGCTGTAGGCCGCGGCCCGGGCACCCTCGGCCAGCGGCGCGGAGCCGTTACCCGCAACGGTGGCGGCGGCATCGGCAACCGGTTCCGGTGGCGGCGGGGCCACTTTCTTCGCCGGAGCCTTTTTGGCCGGAGCCTTCTTGGCCGGTTCGGCGGCCTTCGCGGGCGCCTTTCTGGCCGGCGCCTTCTTCACAGCTTTCTTCGCCGGCGCTTTTTTGGCCGGCTGCTTCTTGGCAACGGCCTTGTCGGGAGCCGTCTCAGGGGCCGTATCCGGAGCCGGCGGCTCCGGCGGCGTGGCGTCGCGACCCTCGTCGGGCAGGTCCTGCGCGTCTGCCATCAGGTGGGCTCCTCTTCACTAACTCGTCGCCGGCAGTGGCACCCATCATGCCAGGGTCACGTGCGGCGAAGCCGCGACCAGATCACCCCGAGGGCGATGACCGCCGCGGCGCCGACAATGAACGGCCAGACCGGCAGCGCGCGCTCTGCAGATGGTGTCGACGGCGTCGCGGACGGGCCCGGTGAGCCGCCGCCCGCGACGGTCATCGTGAACGCCCAGGAACCGGACACCACGTGACCGTCCGCCGAGGTCACCCGGTAGTTCACGGTGTAGGACCCGGCCGGGCCGAGGGGGCGCACTCCGACGCTGGCCGTTGCGCCCTGCACCTGCGGGGTCCCGTCGGACCACAGGTTTCCGTCGGGGCCTACCACGGTCATCGCGGCGAAGGCGCTCTGCAGCTGTTCGTTGAAGGTGGCACTGATGCGCGTCGGTGCCGTGGACAGCACCGCGTCCGGTGCCGGGTCTGCGGACACCCGCACGGCGTGCGCCCACGCCACCGCCGTGCCGCCCACCGCCATCGCGGTGATCAGCAACGCCGTGGCGACCAACCGCCGCAACGCTGTCATGTTCGCCGGCGGGCCAATGCGACGCCGACGCCGATCGCGGCCACCAGCAGCGCACCGCCGGCCAGTGCCCGCGCGGTGTTGTCGGCGCCGCCCCGTGTCGGGGCCTGCGCGTCGGCAGCCGGGGCGGCGCTCACCGAGGGACTCGCGGTCGCCGGTGGTGCGGCGTGGTGCTCCTCCGGCTCGTGCGGGCCGGCGGTCAGCGACAGCACCGGGGCCGGATACTCGGGCTCACCGCCGCCCGGCAGCGGCGGCTGATCCCAGTTCACTTTCGTGCCGTCGGCGTAGGTCTGGGTCACCGGGAACGACACCGAATCGGCGTCGGGCAGTTTGATCGACAGCGGAAACAGTTCGAACTGGCTGACGCCGATACCCGCGTTCGGTGTCGCGGTGAACGTCACGGACCGGTACGTACCGGTGGACGGGTCGCGGTCCAGGGTGGCGGTCCAGCCGGCCATCACATCGGTGCTCGCTGATGCGACGTTGGGCAGCGTGATCGTGACTTGCGTTGTCGGAACGCCTTTTTCGGATTCGTTGGGAACCTGGAAGGTCACCAGCGCGTAATCGCCACGCACCGCGTGATCGGCGCTGACATGGACGTGCGCGCCGGCGGTCGCCGCGACCGTCCACGAGCTCAGGGTCAGCAGCGCGGCCAGGGCCACTGCGCGGGTCGCCACCCGACGGAATGCCATCACAGCACGCCGAGGCGCGCCATCAGATCGGCGTCGATTCCGTCGAGCTGTTCGGCGATCGCGGCGTGTGCGTCGCGGCGGCGTTGTCCGGGCATGTTCTCGGCGGCGGGGATGGCCGCCGACAGGGCGTTGAGCCGTTCGGTCATCGCGGCGACGAACTGCTTGGTCTCGGCGTCCTTGGGCTTCTTCTCGGCAACCATGCGCAGCGAGTTCTCGGCGCCTGCGATGCGGGCCGACAACTGGCCGCCCTGGCCGGAGAACTGCCCGAGCTGACTCAGCGGGACGCCGAGACGGTCAGCGCGCCGCTCGTCGATGATGCCGCGGGCCGCGATCGCGGCGCGGTAGGCCACCGGGACGATGACCGGGGCGAGCAGCCGGGACACCGTCAGCGCGCGCCGCACCCGAGTGGGCGACAGGAGTTTGCCCTCGCGGACCGCCTTTAGTTGCGCCTCGGCGACTTTCACCGCAGCCCGGTCGGAGTCGCGGGCGGCTTTCAGCTGCGCCTTGAGCACCTTGTTCTCGGACCGCTCGGCGGCCTTGATGCGGCGGACCTCGTTGCGTGCGGACAGCTTGGCCTCGAGCTTGGCGCGGGCCTTGATCGCACGAGCCTCCGCGCGGCGCGTCGCACGGCTTTTGCGCTTGGTGAACAGGCCCATACCTGATGCCTCCCGAGTAGGTCGTCGGCGATCGGCGAGACGCGCTCGCGATCGGGTCAGCTAACCCTATCGCCCGGCTCAACGAGGCCTATCACGACCTGCGGATATGCCACAATGATCCCCAACCGTCCGACGCGGCGCCGACGTGCACCGCTAACTCGAGGAACGTCGTGAACCGCTCACCGATGGGTGCCGCAGCGATTAGCTGGGTGATCGCGTGCGGTTTGCTCTGCGGTGGTGGAGCCATGTTCGCGGCGACGCCGGCTGCCGCCGGCCCGGGCACCGTCGGTAACAGCGACGGCGGGCAAGGTGCTGCGCCCGGCCCGGACAGCAACACCTCGCCGAACGTCAGGCCGGGCAGCGGCCGTCGACACAACGGGCCGCATAAACCGGGCGGTAGCGGAATCGCCCCGGGCACAGGCCGGCCGGACGGCGGCGTCGCGAGGGGCCCACGCCGAGTTCTCGCCCCGGCCGGCCAGATTCCGGGCGGCGGTTGGCATCCCGGCGATCCCGGTGGGCCGTCGAGCTGGCCGTGTCTGCCGTTTCCGCATTTCCCGCCGATCGTGCTCCCGCCGCTACCGCCGCTACCGCCGCTGCCGCCGTTGCATTGGCCGCGTGCCGCGATAGGGGACGGTGTCGGCGTCGAAGCTCCGCCGAGCGCGCGTATCGCACCGCCGCCAGAGGCCGGTGGCGGCGGTGGCGGCAGCGGCGGCCTGATCGACGCCGCGCCGCGAACGATCCCGCCGCCCGGGGAGCCGGGTGAGCCGGGGGAGCCGCCCGTGGTCAGCGCCGAGAGCGGCGCGGTGGGGTCGAGCGGATTGACACCGCCACCCATCACGATGCCCCCGTTGATCGGACTGCCTCCGGTACTCGAGGTGCCGCTGCGGCCGGTCGGTCCGGGTTCCGAGCCGGCCCCACGAAGCGGGCCCGGGAGGGAATCCCCGTCGACGCGTGAGCGGCCACCCGCCACGTCCACGGGAGCCGGTACAGAAGTGCCGCCGTCGTCTAGGGTTGGCTATCCGAAATACCTCCAAGATGCCAAGATCGGCGAGGTCGCGGCGGTAGCCTTACCCGGTTTCGCCGGACTCCTCGCGCTCACCGGACTCGGCGGATTTCTCGGATACCGCCAGGCGAAGGCCGGCCATCTAGTACGGGCCGCCGGGACGACGCGGTTCATGCAGTAGCGCAGTTCGCATCGCAACCCGCCGTCGGGGAAGGGGGACGAGATGTCGGCCAGTCGCCGCGTCACGACTGCGGTCAACGACGTTCTCGACCTCGCGCCGCGCCAGGGGGAGATCTCACTGACCCGGCTGGTCGCCGCCGTCAGCGCCGACCGGGGCCGTCCCATCGAGGTCACGATGGCCGACCTGCCGCCCGGTGTGTGCGGACAGTGGCGCCAATACGCCGATCACGATGTGTTCATGATCCAGAACGGTCTGCCGACCTGGGACCGCACGCTGGCCCACGAACTCGGGCATCTCGTGCTCGGGCACTACGGCATTCCGGTCACCGAAGCCGCCCGCGATGTCGCCGAACTGGCCAGCGACGACCTCATCGGGTACATGCTCAACCAGCGCACGGGATGCATGGGACCCGGGGGAGAGGACATCGAGCAGGAGGCCGAGGATTTCGCCGCTCTGCTGCTGTACCGCCTGGGCCGGTCACCGTCGGACCGGTCGTCGATCGTCCAAGTTCGCCTCGGAGAGGCGTTTGGTTGATCGTCTGGTTGATCGCCGGTCTGCTCGGGATGGCCACCGGCCTGCGCATCGGGTGGGCACTGGTCAATAAGCAGTCGGTGGTCAGCTCCGCGATGATCGTCGCACTGGGCAGTTTGGCGGCGGTCGCCGCGTTGAACTGGCCGCCGCTGACCCTGTTGATCGACAGCGCGCTGCACTGGTCCAACATCTCCATCGGGTTGAGCCAGATGGCGCTGATCGGCTGCGCGGCGGGCAGCTGCGTGATGATCACCAGCGTCGCGTCGACGCGTAGCCCGGCCGCCGTCCGCCGGATGGCCGCCGCCCAGTACGCCGTGGCCGCGGTCATCGGTGTCGCAAGCCTTGTGCTGTTCTTCCTGTCCGGTCAACAGCCGGAGATGTCGCCCGAGGAGTATCTGCGGCGCAATCTCGGATCGGCCAATACCTCGCTGCCGTGGCTGTTGCCGCTGTTGTACGTGATGCTGGCTTGCACGCTGGTGCTGTGGGCGGGCATGCGCCATTCCAATCGGACCCGACGCGGTCGCGCACTGTTCGTGTTCACAATCGGCATCGCACTGCTGGTGGCGGCCACCGCGTTCTTCCTGATCCGGGCAGTGGGCACCTCGCGCCTGGTCGGGGTGGGCACTGCGGCGACGCTGCTGGGCGCGGCGATGGCCATCGTGGCGGCCGGATCGCTGTTGCCCGCGATCGAGGACTGGTTCGGCGGGCGGCGCGAGCTGCGTCTCATCGACCCGCTGCTGACCGAGCTCGAGCGGCGGCAGCCGGAAGTCGGGATCGGTGAACGGCCGCGCGGGCCATTGGTTTTCCGGGTGGCCGAGCGGTTGTCCCTGATTTCCGACGCGTTGTACATGGAGGCCACCATGGCCGAGCATCTACGCGCCGGTGGGCCGGACGGCGCCACGGTGGATGTGCTGGCCGATGTCGAGCGCACCGGTGTGAGCCCCGACGCGCAGGCGATGGCGATCGCGAAGTGGATCCATGCGGGCCGCCGGACACCGCGCGTGGCGCTGCCTGCAGGCCAGGGCCGGTTCCCCGGAATGAGTTGGCTCGGGCAGCCCGAAAGCTATTCGGACAGGGAATGGATCCTCGAAATCGCGCGGCAGTACCGCGCGTTGGAGCAGAGCACGCCGACCGTTGCGCTGTGAAAGAAATCTAACGTTGCCGAGTATCCCGTTGCGGGACCAGCGGGCTAATCGTCGAGGTGTTCCCGACGACGCAGCTCGTCGACCTTGGTCACGATGTCCTGCTGGGCCTCCGGGGACAGCCCGACGGTACGTGCGGCAATGCGACGTACGCCCTCGTCCCGCATGTTCGCCAGCCAGGTCAGTTCCTTGTCGAGCTTCTCGTAGTACTCGTCGTCGGTGAAGTAGGCCGGCTTGATACGGAAGAAGTTGGCAAGCGCCGTCATGGTGGTCGATGACGGATTCGTCCGGTTGCCTGAACGCAGCTGAGACAGGTAGGGAGCCGACATCGTGATGCCCTCGGACTTGAGTGCGGCGATGACTTCCGCGGAGGTATGCGGACCCCGGCCGGGCGGATACACCGTGTCGAACAGGCGATTCAGTCGCGCCGAGAACGTCGTGCTCATCTTGTTGACCTCCACATGCGCCAGGAGCGGTCGTTTCCGTTGGCTTATTTGCTGATCATCGTAGCGACACATTCGCCGACAACCAAGTGCAAACTACTAGATAATTGACGCGCGCGTGCTTTTTCGGAGATGCGGCAAACAACGACGCGGGAGATTCGCGTGGTGAACAGGTGCTCGGAGCGGGGCCTTAGGCAAAGAAAAGCAAGCTGGGGCGCGTCTTGGCACAGTGCGCGATCGATAATCGCTCAGTCAAGAACCTGAGAGTACCCTGAGCAACCGAGCCTGTAGCGGGCAGTTGCCGAAAACCGCTTTGCTGTAAGTGCGGTTATGCAGACTCGGCGGGCGGCGTCGGGGCTGCTCCCCGGCCGCCCTCTCCACCGACCGCTGACGACGCCGACTCAGGGGCACAGTCGGCAATGGGTTCCACCTCGGGTGTCGACCGCAGCGCGGCCGGGCGCAGACGGGGCGGCAGTGCCCGCAATGCGACGGCGGCCAGCGCGACCACCGCCACCGAGATCGCCCCGATGACGATGCCTGACGCCGCCGGGAATGCGCCCTCGATCAACATCGACACGCCGAACACGAGGAACAGCGCCGCCGCGCCGAGCTGGATGAACCGCTCGGGAAGGTGCTTGCCGGCCAGCGCGCCGACGAGGATGGCCAGTGCGTCGGCGGCGACCATGCCGATCGTCGAACCGATCCACACGCCGACCCAGTCATGGTCGGCGGCCAGGGTGATCGTCGCGAGCATCGTCTTGTCGCCGAGCTCGGCGAGCAGGAACGCGGAGGTGACGGCGAAGAAGGCCGGGGCGCTGTTGCGTTGGGCCTTGCCTGCCTCGTCCTCGGAGAGCTTGTCGCCACGCAGCGTCCATAGACCAAACAAGATGAAGGCGACGCCGGCGAGGATGCCCAGTAGATGCGTGGGCAGGGCCGCGCCGAGGTAGTGCCCGACGGCGACCGAGATCAGGTGGACCGCCGTGGTCGCCACGGTGATGCCGGACAGCACCACCCACCAGCGATGGCGCAAGGCGAAGGTCATGGCCATCAGCTGCGACTTGTCGCCCAACTCGGCGACGAAGATGACGGCGAAACTCAGGATCAGTGCGGCAAGCACCCGAGACTCCTCGATCGGGTGGCTGTTGCCAGGGGCGGTATAGATGCCTCCGGCCGACAACCACTAACGGTCTAACGGCCGAAGGTCTCGCCCACCGGTAAATGTGCGCCGGCCGGACAACCGGGCCCGCGATGCATGCCGGGCCAGTATGTCGATTGTCCGATTGGGGGGCTACTCCCCTTCGCTGGCGCCAACTCTACGTGCAGCTACGCGATGCCCGCAACTCGTGATTCGCGAAAGCCTAACCGCAGCAATAACTTTGGTGAACCGTTCCGGAAAGTTCGGGTGCCCTCACAACCTTAAGCGGCCAGCAGCATCGCCAGGATCGCCGTGTCGGGATGGCTGATCGGGTCCACTCCGACACGGCTGACCATGCCGGTGATGGTGCCGTCGGACTCCGCCTCGACCCAGGCGGCGCGGTGTTCCAGGCCCAGATGTGGAATGCCGGGCAGCAGAACGCATCCGGACGCCGCGCCGGTGCATTCCGGCAGTGACGGCGTGGTCTCTGACGGGGGGTGCAGCATCAGAAGTGCCGGTGGCTGACGGTCAGCGAAATGTCCCGGCGCAACGGCAGATTCACCGACCACTGTGCCCTCGGCAAGCACCAGGCCGACGGTGCCCGGCTGCGGCTTGTCGGGCAGTTCCTCCCTGACGCCGAAAATTGTTGTCGTGGAGAGCAACCCGGGTAGCGATGCGACCCGGACGGCGACCATCAGAAGCTGGGCCCACTCCTTGGTCGAGTTCGGCCAGCGGCCGGAAACCACAAAGCCCTTGAGGGCACCACGAGAATGAAATGGGGCGACTTCGACTGAACGCCCGGAACCATTTTCCATCTCGCCTCCGCGACACTCGGTATGCCAGTGCGACTCGACAGTGGGTCGGTTCGATTCAGGATGCGGCACGTAGCGCGTGGCACGCAAGCGGACACGAGTGCCAATAGCAGAGAAATCGCCGCCGGGCGCGCGAGCTCAGAACAGGACGATCAGGGCGAGGATGCCCAGCAGCACGAGGGCGATGACGCCGGCGCGCAGCGCGGCCAGCATGTAGGAGCGGTTACAGGTCGCAGACGGGGCATACCAATGCGACTGCTGCGACCCGGACTGCGCCCGGTATGGCTGCTGATACGCCATCACACCGTCCTGACCAGCATGTTCAACTACCGCCCCTAGTGAAAATCGTCACAGATCAACTGTGAGCGCGATCATAACCCCATCTGTAGCGGTAGGAAAATTGGCCCACCACGTTGACCGGCGCGGCAAAAATTTTGTTTGGCGTATCGCGGTGCGGGGTATCGAAGATCACAGTTGGCGCGAATGCGTCGGCGTGTCGTTCGGCGCGTCGCGGGCCGTCATCGGACGGTTAGCGTGGCAACCGATTTCGCTCGCCCGTTACCAAGTTGTTGATCAGGGCGCCCAACGGCCGCGCTGTTATCCACAGATACTGCCCGTCTCCATGGCGAGATGGTGCGCTCAACGCCCATTGACCGGTGACGAGGGCTGTGGATAAACCTGTGGAAACTGTGGATAGTCGATCATTGCTGCACGTGCCGGAACACCGAACATGCACTGCGTGCCACAACTCCGGCTCGACGACGGCCTGCCGGGTCGGTCCAACTTGCGCGCGCGCTCGCTAGGCTGGTCCGCGTGATTCAGGTGTGCTCCCAGTGCGGAACGCGGTGGAACGTGCGCGACCGCCAGCGCGCCTGGTGTCCCCGCTGCAACGGGGCCCTGATGCCGCCGACCGGTCCACCGGATCCGCGCTGGAGCCCGGGCGCCACCACACATCCGCCGACACGGTCTCCTGCGCCGCAGGCCGGCGCGCCTCGGCTGCCATCGGGATTCCGCTGGATAGCGGTCCGGCCCGGGCCGCCCCCGCCGCCGCGCCGTCGTCGCCGCCATCTCGGACCGACGCCCCGGTATGCCTACATCCCGCGCTGGGGCCTCGCCGACAACCTCCCGCAGGCCCCCGTGGAAGGCGAGGCCTCCGCGAAAGAAGGGCCGGCGCTCGTCACCGTCCGCGCCGCGTTGCTGTCGGCGATCGCCATCTTCGGCCTGGCCGCGGCGATCCACATCGTTCGCTACGTGTTGCTGTTGATCAATCGGACGACGCTGCTGCCCCCGCTGGTTGCCGGCGCGGCGCTGTGGCTCGGCGTGTTGCTCAGTCTGGCCGCCATCGTGTCGGTGATCCTGACCGCCGCTGTGATGGCGTGGTGGTTGATCACCCGCCGTGCGGCCGTCTATGCGCACCTGGGACAGGACGACCCGCGGCCGGCTTGGGCGCTGTGGGCCGGATGTCTGGTTCCGATCGTCAATCTGGTGTGGGCGCCGGTGTACGTCATCGAACTCGCTCATGCCGAACAGTCGCAGGCCCGGTTGCGTGGACCGATCGCCGCCTGGTGGATCGCGTGGGTGCTGTCCACCGCGGTGTCGATCTTCGGGATCGCCACCAGCTTCACCACCAAGCCGCAGGGAATCGCCGACAACACCGTGACGGTCGTCATCGCCTACCTGCTGGGTGCGGCGGTGCTGGTGTTGTTGTGGCAGGTGTTCAACGCGTTCGTGCGCAAGCCGGTCGAACGACCACTTCACCGGTGGGTGATGGTCGGACAGGCCGAGCCCAGTCCCGATCAGCCGGGGCCCGTCGAATCCGAAACGCCTCCAGCGGTTGAGCCAGACCAACGGGAACCGGCAGCATAGGCCTATGCACTCGGCCGGCGAACCGCACGGCGGGCACCCCTTCGTGGTGGCCCACCGGGGCGCGTCGGCCGATTGCCCCGAGCACACCCTCGCCGCCTACGAACTCGCCCTCGCCGAAGGTGCCGACGGAGTCGAGTGCGATGTCCGCCTGACGCGCGACGGCCATCTGGTGTGCGTGCATGACCGGCGGGTGGATCGCACCTCGACCGGCACAGGTCTGGTCAGCGAGATGACACTCGCCGAGCTCAAGCGGCTGGACTGGGGTGCCTGGCACAGCAGCGCCAGCTCCGACAAGCCGCCGGAGGGAACCGGGCTACTCACCCTCGACGACCTGGTCCGGCTGGTTCTGGACTGGAACCGGCCGGTGAAGATGTTCATCGAGACCAAGCATCCGGTCCGCTACGGCGGTCTGGTGGAGAGCAAGGTGTTGGCCCTGCTACATCGCTACGGCATCGCCGCGCCGGCGTCGGCCGATCTGTCCCGCGCGGTGGTGATGTCGTTCTCGGCCGCGGCGGTCTGGCGGATCCGCCGTGCCGCCCCGTTGCTGCCCACGGTGCTGCTGGGGGAGACGTCGCGCTATCTGGGCGGCAGCGCCGCCACGACCGTCGGGGCCACGGCTGTCGGCCCGTCCATCACCACGCTGCGCGAGCATCCCGAACTCGTCGACCGGGCCGCCGCCCAGGGGCGGGCCATGTACTGCTGGACGGTCGATCACTACGAGGACGTCGGGTACTGCCGCGACCTCGGCGTCGGCTGGATCGCCACCAACCATCCGGGCCGGACCAAAGCCTGGCTGCAGAACCCGCTGGCGGTCCAGGGCGACTAGGGCTGAGCGTCGAGTACCGACTGCGGGATGGCCGAGTCGGTGCGCAGCGCCTGGAACAGCTGATCGGCGGCGTCGGAATCCCACACCACCACCGAGCCCGAGTCGTTTCCGGTGAACTCTCCGATCGGCACGGTGATCGCGGTGGTCGAGCCGTGTAGCGCCCAGCCCAGCTGGGCGAGATCCCAGACGTGGTCACCGGTGTCGACAGTGAGCGACCCGACGGCGGCGTCCGGCACCGAGTACCAGCGCCACGGATTGAGCCACACCAGAGGGCTGCTCGCGCGGTGCATCACGGCGGCCATGAACTCGCGCTGATGCACCATCCGGTCCAGATCGGCCCGCGGCGTCGCGCGGGTGCGCACGTAGCCCAGCGCCTTGCTCCCGTCGACGGTTTGGCAGCCCGCGGGCAACGTGATCCCGGCCAGCGGATCGTCGATCGGGTCGGCCGGGCACACGTCGACACCGCCGAGCGCGTCGACCACCACGGCGAAACCGTCGAAACCCACCTCGGCGTAGTGGTCGAGGTGTAGCCCGGTCGCTTCTTCGACGGTCTGCGCCAGCAGCGGCGCGCCGCCTACGGCGAAGGCGGCGTTGATCTTGTCCTTGCCGTGGCCGGGGATGTTCACATAGGAGTCGCGTGGCAGGGAGACCATCGTGGTCGGTGCGCCGGAGCCCAACCCCGGGATGTGAATCACCAGGATCGTGTCGGTCCGGCCGTTGCCGAGGTCCCCGCCCGTCGCGAGCTGGGCTTGTTGCTCGGGGGTCAGACCGGCCCGGCTGTCGGACCCGACCAGCAGCCACGTGGTGCCCGCACCCGCGGCCGGCCGGTCGGCGTAGTCGAACACGGTGACCCGGTGCAGTGAGGTGTCGATCCAGATGGCACCACCGACGAGCCCGCCGACCACGAGCAGCACGACGATGATAAAGGTGGCGAAAATCCTTCGGCCCCAACGCTTTTTACGTTTCGGTGGGGCCGTTGCAGCCGGCGGTGGGACCGGTGGGCGTGCTACCGGCAGGGGTGGTGGAGGTCGCCGAAGTGGTGGTGGGGGTGGGGGTGCCTGGCGCGGTGGTGGCTGACGGGGTGGTGGGGGTGGCGGTGCCTGGCGCGGTGGTGGTGGTGGTGGTGGCCGATGGCCGGGTTCGCGCCGGATCACCTCGGAGGGCTCGCGGCGCGGCGGTGCGGCACGCGGTATCCGCTCGGTCGGCGGATCCGGCGCGGGGCGCGGCCGCCAGTCGTCGCTCACCAGGTCAATTTACGTGCCGAAGTCACGTGAGCCAGCCAACATGACCGGCGAGTGCGACGTAACCCACGAAGGCGACGGTGTCGATGACGCCATGTGCGATCACCAACGGCCACAACCGCCCCGTGCGGCACCAGACATAGCCGAAGACCAGACCCATAACCAGGTTGCCCAGACCCGCTCCGAACCCCTGGTACAGGTGGTACATCCCGCGCAGAACGCTCGATACCAGGACCGCGCGGTTCTGGCTGAACCCCAGTTGCTTCAACCGGGTGATCAGGTACCCGACCACCACCACTTCCTCGGCGAAACCGTTGGCGAACGCGGAGAAGATCAGTACCGGGATGCGCCACCAGCTGTCGTGCAGTGCCGACGGCTCGACCTGGGCATTCATCCCCAGCCAGCGCGCGGCGAGATAGAGCAGCAGGCCGGGAATGCCGATCAGCGCCGCCAGGCCCAGACCGCCCAGGACGTCTGAACGCCAGCGCAGCCGGCCGAGCCCGACCCGCGCCGGGCTGATTCCGCTGCGCCACAACAGATACAGGCCGAGCGCGCCCCAGGCCACCAGCTGGGCGACGGAGGCCAGATTCAGGCCGAGGTTGATCAGGTCGTAACGAGACAGGTTGGGGTTCAACCGAACCCGGCGTCCGGCCAGTCCGGACAGGACACCGTCGAGCAATTGCAGTATCGCGGTGACAGCGCTGACACCGAACGTGACCGCGAGCATGACGCCGATTTCGATGCGCAGCCCGCGCCGGTCGGTGGCCAGGAAGTCGTCGCGGGGGGCGCTCACCCCGACACGGTAACGGCCCTACATGCGCCGGGCGCGCAGCCCGTTGACGAACGGGCAGCCCATCAGCAGCCGGATCGCGCGACCCAGCGCGGGGACGTCGTGCACCGGGGCGCCGAACGGCAGGCGGACGTCATGATCACCGTCGGTGCTCTCCACGCGCAGCCGCACGCCGTAGCGGTCCAGGCCGAGCGGGCGCACCCGCCCGCGGCGTAGTTGGGCGGGCAGCTTGCCGGCCAGCCTTGCGAGGACCTCAGGGTGGTCGTTGTCCAGATGCTGCAACCAGGCCGATTCGAACTCGCAGAACGGATCCGGCTGTGCCGTCAGCAGCTCGTGCAGACCGACGGTTTCGGCGCCCGCGGCATCGGCAACGACGACGGACTCCACTTCGAGCAGGAACAGCGCCTGGCCGGACCCGATGTCCAGCAGTGCCGGGTTGGGGTGGTCGGTCGCGATCATGTCGACCATCGTGCGCACGGCGTGACAAGGCACGCTCTGGACCCGGCCGCGGATCCACACCAGCGAACGCACCGGCTCCCGCAATGGCAGCGGGGCGTAATCGGTGAGCTCGAGTACCGCGGCGATGCCGTCGGCACCAGCGCAGCGGGCACGGGTGGCCAGCGCTGAGTCGGCGTCCAGGCTGACTGCGAAGGAACCGCCGGGCAGGAGGTGGTGCAGGGGGGTGGTTGCGGGGGCGACGTCGTCGGCGACCAGCATCGCGCCGGCCGCCCGCGCACAAGCACTGCGGACGCGTTCGGCGGTGGTTGGTGTTGTGAGCGTCGCTGAGGTCATCGCGCACCTTCCGGTTAGTGAGGTAAGCCTAAGTTAACTATCGGATGGGGGTCGCGCAAGGCTTTCCCGCAAGACAGAACCGATAGGGTTGATCCGTGGCCCGCATCGCCTACCTCGGTCCCGAGGGCACGTTCACCGAAGCGGCGCTGCTCAAAATGTGCGCGGCCGGAGTAGTTCCGGGTGACGGTGCCGCGCAGCCCGAGCCGACAGACAGCACCCCCGCTGCATTGGCCGCCGTCCGCGCCGGCACGGCGGATTTCGCCTGTGTGCCGATCGAGAATTCGATCGAGGGAAGTGTGCTGCCAACCCTGGACAGCCTGGCGACCGGTCTTCCGCTGCAGATCTACGCCGAGCTCACCCTCGATGTCGCATTCAGCATCGTGGTGCGTGACGGCCAGGACCGTGCCGCCGTGCGGACCGTTGCGGCGTTTCCGATCGCCGCCGCGCAGGTACGCCGCTGGCTGAGTGAACATCTACCGGATGCGGAGCTGGTTCCGGCCCACTCCAACGCCGCCGCCGCTCAGGAGGTGGCCGCAGGCCGCGCCGACGCCGGTGTCAGCACCGCGCTGGCTGCGCAGCGCTACGGGTTGGACACGCTGGCTGACGGGGTGGTCGATGAGCCCAACGCCCGGACGCGGTTCGTCTTGGTCGGCAGGCCCGGCCCGCCGCCCCCGCGCACCGGCGCCGACCGCACGTCGGTGGTGTTGCGGATCGACAACACCCCCGGGGCGCTGGTATCGGCGATGACCGAGTTCGGCATCCGGGACATCGATCTGACCCGGATCGAATCCCGGCCCACCCGAGTCGAATTGGGCACCTACGTGTTTTTCCTGGATTGCGTTGGCCACATCGACGACTCTGCGGTGGCCGAGGCGCTCAAAGCGCTGCATCGCCGCTGCGCCGACGTGCGCTTCCTGGGGTCGTGGCCGACGGAATCGGCGACCGGTGCGACACCGCCCCAACCGGATGAAGCGGATCGTTGGCTGATCCGGCTGCGGGAAGGTGACCCGGCATGAGTGGGCGTCTGATTCTGCTGCGGCACGGGCAATCGCACGGCAACGTCGAACGCCGCCTCGACACCCGGCCACCCGGTGCGGACCTGACCGACCTCGGCCGGGACCAGGCGCGCGAATTCGCCCTGTCCCGCGCTCGGCGTCCCGGGCTGCTGGTGCACTCGGTCGCCCGGCGCGCCGCCCAGACCGCCGAGGAGATCGGTGCGCAGTTCCGGCTGTCCGCGGAGGAATTCGAGGGCATCCACGAAGTGCAGGCGGGCGAGCTGGAGAACCGCAACGACGACGATGCGATCGCCGAGTTCAATGCCATTTACCAGCGCTGGCATCAGGGGGAACTGGCAGTGCCCATGCCCGGCGGTGAGAGTGCCAACGATGTGCTGGAGCGCTACCTTCCGTCGATCACGGATCTGCGGCTGCGCTACCTGGACGACCACGCCTGGACCGACGACATCGTCGTGGTCAGTCATGGGGCGGCGATCCGGCTGATCGCGGCGACGTTGGCGGGGGTGGAGAGCAGCTTCGTTCTCGACCACCATCTGGCCAACGCCGAGTCGGTGGTCTTGGCGCCGATCACCGACGGCCGGTGGAGCTGCGTGCAGTGGGGATCGCTCAGCCCGCCGTTCTACCCGGAGCCGGACGCACATCCGATCGAAGATGCCCTCGAATCGATCGACCCGATGGGCTGAGAAGACCTCACACAGCCAACGAGTGACTCGTTTGCTGGGAGCACGCACACCCGACCGCGTCGCAATCGATCACCAACAGGTGGAGTACCAGTTCGGGGCCGTCGCAATCCGGCTCTGTGCACTCGCCGCGATGCAGGTCGTGGACGATCAAGGTACCGTGGCAATGTGCCAGGCCAGCAGCGCATTCTCGGCAACTCGAATCCATGGTTCGTTCATAGCATTGCGGTCCGACACGGAGTGGTTGCCACGCTGGTGCCAGCAAGCTAATTTTCGCCCGTCGCGAAATTAGCTATGCAATAGCTGGTGTGGTGAGATATCTTGAGTGTCCTCGGCCCTTCGGGGGTGGGCTGGTTAACTGCCGGGCCAGCCAGCAATTCGATGATCAACCCCGGCAACACGAAGTAAGGACTGAACATGATGTCAGGTCGTTTGACTCGGCAGATTGCGCTTTTTGCTGGCGGCCTCGCGATTGTCGGGATGGGCACGCTGACCGCTTGCGGTAAGGACAAGGAAAAGGCGCCGGAAAGCACCACGCCGACCACCACCAGCGCTCCTGCGCCGTCGCCCACCGAGAAGGCTGTATCGCCTGGTGGGGCCAACTCCTTCACGCCGACGGTCAAGGCGCCGCCGGCTCCGACCGCGCTGCCCGGCAACGTCATCACCGGCGGTAACTAAGCCGTTCGGTCGGTATCCGTCCGCAGCCACCCGCCGCCGACAATGATCGGGGTCAACCGCCTCCGGGCGCTGTCCGCGGTGGGGCTGCTCGGAGTGCTGACCGCTGCCGTAGTACTGGTCGCTGATCTGCACCGTCCACCGGCACCCGCCGACATCGGTGCGATCAGCGGCCCGTACGCGTCTCTGCTCGCCAGTTCGGTCGACCTCGGCCCGGCGCGCACCGATCACGTTCAGCTGACTGCTGCGCTGCGTGACGATTCTCGGCCCGACCTCTTGATGGGATGGGCTGTCCAACAGAACCTTTCAGTGCGCTGGCGCCCCGGCGACAGCTGGGCGATCCTCGAAGGCGCGCCCGACGCGGTATCCGGCGCATTCGATGTCGACGTGCACGACTACCGGGGCAAGCGGGGCCAGGTGTTCTACGCCTCACCCCAGCAGCCGTCGGTACCTCAGTCGCTCAGCGTGGAGGTCGCCGGCCTGGGCCGCATCCTCGGCTACACGCCGCACCGCGAGTCCAAGGTCTGGATGCTGCCGCTGGAGGTCCCCGACCAAGGCCTGAGCCCCAGCGCACTGCTGCGCACCTACAACGCAATGCCGTTGCACGACAAGGGCTACACCGGCAAGGGCACCACGGTCGTGGTGTTCGCGTTCGACGGCTTCGACCAAGCCGACCTCGACACCTTCGCGACGATGTTCAACCTGCCGAAGTTCACCCCGGACGTGGTGGGTGGCATGCCGTCGGCGCGGCGCGGCGAGGCGACCATGGACCTCGAGGCCATCCACGCGATCGCCCCGGACGCCAAGAAGGTGCTGGTCAATGCGCGGCCGACCGTCGAGGGTGACGGCTCATACGAAAAGATCGCCAAACTCATGGAGGACACCGAACGCACCTACCCGGGCGCAGTGTGGAGCTTCTCCATCGGCTGGGGCTGCGACAAGCTCATCACCGCCGCCGACCTGGTGCCGGTGCGCGCAGCATTGACGTCCGCGCATCGTTCGGGCACAACAGCTTTCGATGCCAGCGGCGACCTGGCCGGGCTTGATTGCAAGGGTGGTGACGAATGGTCGTCACCGCCGAGTGACAACGACGTCGGACTGGACGCCGTCGCCTCGATGCCGGAGATGACCGACGTCGGCGGCACGACGGTGTCCACCGACGACAAGGGCGACTGGCTGGCCGAGCAGTCCTGGTTCGACGCGCCGCTCTCACAGGGCACCGGCGGCGGTGTGTCGGCGCTCTTCGAGCGCCCCGAGTGGCAGCAGCACCTCAGCGCCCCCAAGGGCGACGGCAAGCGGCTGACCCCCGACATCGCCGCCGTCGCCGACCCTTTCACCGGCGTGCAGATCGTGTTCAACCAGCAGGTGATAGTGGGCGGCGGCACCTCGTTGGCGGCGCCCATCTGGGCCGGGTTGACCGCCGTGATGAACGAGTTCGTGGTCGACAAGGGCGGCTCATTGATCGGCAACATCAACCCGGTGCTCTACGCGATCGCCCAGGGCACACCACTGCCCGCCTTTCGTGATGTGGTGCTCGGCGGTAACGCGGTGGCCAACGCCGGACCGGGCTACGACCTGGTGACCGGGCTGGGCACACCCAATGTCGAGAACCTGGCGCAGAATATTCTTGTGACCCAGAAGGTGGTCGGATGAGTTCGCCGGAAAGCGGCATCGACGACGTTCCGACGATGGAATGTTCGGTCTGTCAGATCGACGTCCCCGCCGGGGCGTTCTGCGGCTACTGCGGCGCGCACGCGTCCGACGAACCCCACCGCGGACCGCGTTGGCTGGGCAGGCTGCGCGGCGACACGTTCGGTGCATCGCCGGGGGAGAGCGTATTGCTGCCGGCGATCGCCAGCTCACTGTTTCCGCACCTGCCGCAGCGATCCCGGACGCCGTTCCGGGTGGGGCTGGCACTGGTGCTCGTCGGCCTCGTTTTGTTCGCCGTCGTGAAGATGCCCGCCGCGCTGATCACCGTTGCCGCGCTCGGGTTGCCGCTGTTGTTCGTGCTGTACCTCGCCGAATCAGCGGTGTACCGCGACATGTCCACCTGGGCAATGCTGCTGGCCGGCACGCTGGGCGCAGCGCTCGGCGTGGGCTGGACACTGTTGACCGGGCAGATGGTGGCCCGAGCCTACGGCGTGCCGATGGCCGCCGGCATGGCGATTCACCACCTCGTGCGCGAAGGCATGATGATCCCCGTCGGCGGGATGATCCTGATGCTGGTGCCGACGGTCCTGGTGCGGCTGCTGCGGCCGAACTCCCGAGAGTCGTTGGACGGGTTCGTCGTCGGTGCGCTGTCCGCGTTGATGTTCGCCGCGGGTGCGACCCTGACCCGGCTGGCACCGCAGTTCGCCACCGGGCTGTTGGCGCGCGATCGTCCGCTGAAGGGGCTGCTCGTCGAGGCGCTGCTGTGCGGGGTGACGATTCCGCTCACCGCTGCGGTCGCGGGCGGGATGATCGGTATCGCGTTGTGGTTCAAGGGCCAGAACTCGAACCCGCACGAGCACCCCGGCCGGACCCGTGTGGTGCTGTTCGCGCTGGCGATCGTGGTCGTGGTGATTCACACCGGGGTCGCGGTCACCGACATCTTGGGGATGGAGCAGCTCCGGATGCTGGCTGTCCACGTCGTGATGACATTGGTGGCTCTGGTTCTGCTGCGAATCGCGTTGCAGCTGGCACTTCTTCACGAAGCGCACGATCCGATCGAGCTGGACGAGCCGCTGTTGTGTATCCATTGTCAGCACGTGGTTCCCGACATGGCGTTCTGTCCGGCGTGCGGCGCGGCCACGCGAGCGTCGTCGCGCGCTTCGCGCCATGAGCGGCGTGAGGTGCGCCCGGTCCGGCAGGTTGCCGCGGAGGGGTCGTGACCGCACCCTCGGCGACTTCCGGCGAGGAGAAGTTCGTCGGATATGCGCTGCCGGCCGGCCTCTATGTCGCCCCGGAGGTGCGCCGCCCCAAATTCAGTCGCACGGTCGGGATTTGGATGACGGGGATTGTCGTCGTCGCTCTGATTCTGGTAGGGGTGTCGCTGTCGGTCACCAAGAAGGTCCCCCGCTACATGTGCCCGCCGGAATGCGGTGCCCCGCCGATGGGCACACCCGTGACGGGGCTTCCCCGCTTCACCGCCGCGGACGGCTCATTCTCGGTGTCGTATCCGACGACGAATTCGGCCTACGAGATCTCCACCGCAGGCAACGGTGTGACCGCAAAGTTCACCGGTGGCGATACTGGTGTGCTGCAACTCTTTTCCGAACCCGCAAGAGGTCGCGACCCACAGACCATCGCCCGTGATCTGCTCAAGCAGAAGTTCCCCGACGCCAAGATCGCCTATGAAATACCCAACGCGATGGTCGGCTATCAACCGGGTTACGGCGAGGTCGCCGATACCTGGCCGCAGGGGACGTCCAACAGCTACATCCGGATCCGGACCGTTCTGCTGGTGGCGGTCAAGAACGATCTGGCGCTGGTGGCCGGCGCTGTCGGGCCGTACCACGCGTTCGGTCCAGATTTCGGCCCCGGCCTGCCGTCAGGGGCCAACCTGCAGATTGCCCAGGACATGGGCAAGTACGTCAACAGCTTCGCCTGGCAGGGTGACCCGCCCCGCTGAAATCGGTCAGCCCCAACCTAATTCGTGAAGCCGATCGTCATCGATGCCGAAATGGTGTGCGATCTCGTGGATTACCGTGATCGCCACCTCCTCGACCACGTCGGCCTCGGTGTCGCACATGTCCAGCAGCGGTTCGCGATAGATCGTGACGGTGTCGGGAAGTGAGCCGGCGTAACTGGAATCGCGTTCGGTCAGCGCGATGCCTTCGTAGAGCCCCAGCAGGTCAGGGTCGTCGGGGTGCTGGTCCTCGACCATGATGACGACGTTGTCGATCGCTTTGGCCAGCCCGGGCGGAATCAGATCCAGTGCGTCGCCGACCAATTCCTCGAACCGTGCCGGATCCATCCGGACGGGCACTAGGCCGGCGGTGGGACAGGGACGTCGGCGGGTCCGGGTGGCGGCCCCGCGGGTGCCGGGGGGCCATCCATGGGCGGTGCGTCGGCGGGGGGCGGCGGCGGGGCTTGCGCGGGCACGGGCTCACCGTTGACCACGTTGCCGTCGGCCGGGGGAGGCACCGCTGCCGGGGTGGTGGGTGCGGCGGTCGAACTCGGCGTCTGGGTCTGAGTCGCGGTCGCGGTCGACTGCTGCGGGAGGTGCTGGGTTTGGGTGGACTGGCTGGACTGGCTACTGCTGTCGGTGGCCGACGGCGAATACGTTGTCGTCGGGACGTCGGGCAACAGCGGAATCGACGGGAGATTCAGGCGTTCGGACGGAATGTCCGGCGGCGGGATCGGCGGCATGCCGTTGATCAGCAGCGCGCCCTTGGCCGGGTTGATCAGCGTGGCCCAGCCGCCGTTGCCCAGGGTCGCGCCGATGCTGCACGCCACCTGGTGGCTGCCGGCGGTCCAGCTGGGCAGTGAGATCGTGCTGTAGATCAGTGTCAGAGTGGTCGAGCGCAGCTGCACCGGGGCCAGGTAGGCGTCGGTCATCCGGGTGCATGCGTCCTTGATGAAGGCGTCCTGGTCGGCGTCCGACGGCAGGCCGGCGGAGAACTTCTCCGCGAGGTTCACCGCACCGGTGACCTCCATGGCGTGCGGCGCGCCACAGTCGACGGGGATGTCGGTGGGCTGGTTGGTGGGCGGATCGATGCCGAGGCAGGTACCGGCGGGCCAGACCTTCGACTGGTCGACCTCGGCCACCCGTCCTTTGAAGGCGATCTGCTGGTTGTCGGTTCCCGGCAGTTGCAGGCCGCACAGCATGCGTCGCTCGCCGTCCTGCTTCCAGGCTTTGTCACCCGACCACAGCATGCTGATCGTGAACTTGCTGTTCGGGTCGAACTTGTCGCCCAGGTAGCGCTCAACGGCCGGCTGGCACTGCTCCAGGCTGATCTGCTGGATGCGGGCGGCGCTCGGCGGCGCGGCGTTGGGGCCGTATTCGGTACCCGGATAGGTGCGCATGTCGACGGATTCGGCAACCTCGAACTTGTGGTCGCCAGCGCAGTCGACGATGGTGGCCGCGTCGGGATTCTTGTCCCAGGTCAAGCAGCTGCCGGATTTGGCGTTGGCGAAGGCCGCCGTGCCCTTGGCACCTGAGAGGGGGTTGGACCCGGCATAGCCGGCCAGCCGGTTGTTGTAGCCGATCGGCAGCGCGGTGACGACGCCCGCGATCAGCAGGCCGCCGAGCGCGGTCAGTAGCAGGGCCCGTCGGGTGGACGTGGCCTGGAAGGTGCCGAGGAACGTTCGCCTTGATGTGCCCGGTTCGGGCTGGTCAGGCGTCACGTCGTCGCGCTCGGATAGCTGCAGCATCGCCCTCCATTGTGGCAGGCGCGGCGCGGCGTGTGACAAGTGATGCAGTTGTAATGTTATGTGGTTGTGCTGTGTCGTGAGCCGGAGGGGCCGGCGCATGGCTGAGGCCGACTAGCTAGGGTTCAGGGCGTGATCGACCTGAAACTGCTGCGCGACGACCCCGATGCGGTACGGCGGTCTCAGCTCAGCCGTGGTGAGGATCCGGGCCTCGTTGATGCCCTGCTGGACGCCGACACGGCGCGCCGGGCGGCGATATCAAGGGCCGATTCACTGCGCGCCGAGCAGAAGGCCGCCAGCAAGAAGGTCGGTTCGGCGTCCCCCGACGATCGTCCGGCTCTGCTCGAGAACGCCAAAGAACTTGCTGCGCAGGTGAAATCGGCTGAAGCCGAGCAGGCTCAAGCCGAAGCTGCGATGACGGCTGCGCACATGGGCATTCAGAACGTCATCATCCCCGGCGTCCCGTCTGGTGGTGAGGACGATTTCGTCGTGCTCGACGTGGTGGGCCGGCCTCGTGAGATCGAGAACCCGAAGGACCACCTCGAGCTCGGTGAGTCGCTGGGGCTCATCGACATGGAGCGCGGCGCCAAGGTCTCGGGATCGCGGTTCTACTTCTTGACCGGCCGCGGCGCGCTGCTCCAACTCGGGCTGCTCCAGCTGGCGGTGCGGGTGGCAACCGAGAACGGCTTCACGCTGATGATCCCGCCGGTGCTGGTGCGCCCCGAGGTGATGGCCGGGACCGGATTCCTCGGCGCCCACGCCGACGAGATCTACCACCTCGCCGACGACGACCTCTATCTCGTCGGTACCTCGGAGGTGCCGTTGGCGGGCTATCACTCCGACGAGATCCTCGACCTCTCGGGCGGTCCGCTGCGCTACGCCGGATGGTCGTCGTGTTTCCGGCGTGAGGCCGGCAGCTACGGCAAAGACACCCGCGGCATCATCCGGGTGCACCAGTTCGACAAGGTGGAGGGCTTCGTCTACTGCCGCCCCGAGGAGGCGGAGGCCGAACACCAGCGGCTGCTCGGCTGGCAGCGCCAAATGCTCGAGCTCATCGACGTGCCCTACCGGGTGATCGACGTGGCCGCCGGTGACCTCGGCTCGTCGGCAGCACGCAAATTCGACTGCGAGGCTTGGGTTCCCACCCAGCAGGCCTACCGCGAGCTGACCTCGACGTCGAACTGCACGACGTTCCAGGCCCGCCGGCTGGCCACCCGATACCGCGACGAGAACGGCAAGCCGCAGACCGCGGCGACGCTCAACGGGACGCTGGCCACAACGCGGTGGCTGGTCGCGATCCTGGAGAACCATCAGCAGCCTGACGGCAGCGTGCGTGTACCCGCGGCCCTGGTGCCTTACGTTGGGACGGAGGTCCTGCAACCGTGATCGAACTCGACCTCGATGAGGTGCGTGGGTGGTTCGGCTTCGGTGTGGCCGGTAACTTCGCCGGACACCTCGAACAGGCCGGTGAGGCAGTCGATTTCGTAAACGTAGCCAGCGAAGGTGCCGCCCCGAAGGGAATCTTCCCGTGGTACGCGCCCGGGCACGACAGTTTCCTGGGCGAGTTTCCGCTGTCCCACGACGCCTTGATGGTGCCCAAGACGACGGAGGCCGACGGCCCGCTGAACCTGCAGATCGAGCCCGAGGTGGGGTTGGCCTGTGACGTGGTGTGGGAGGGCGACACAGTCGTCACACTGCGGCCGTTCGCGCTCGGCGCGTTCAACGACTGCTCGATCCGCCGGCCCAACGCAGCCAAGATCAGCCACAAGAAGAACTGGGGGCCGGCGTCCAAAGGCGTTGCGCACCAGTTCTTCGACATCAGCGACCTCACCCCGGACGGCCCGACCGCGACGCTGCGGCTGCTGTGCCATCTACGGACTGCCGACGGTGTGCATCACGAGTACGGAGTGGACAGCCCACTGCTGGGCTACTCGTACTACGGCGAGGTGTTGCTGGACTGGATCGTCGAACGACTGGCGAACCAAAAAGGCTCTCCCGATACACCTTTGGAGGATGTCGGCGCGCTGATGGTCGCATCCGGGCACCCGAAGCGAGTTCTCATCGGCATCGGTGCGACGCGGTACACCAAGCTGGGCGAGTCGACCTACCTGCAGCCCGGCGATGAGGCCATCGTGCGGGTGTACGACACCGACAGCGACGCGGCATCCGAACTGCGCCAGCTGGTCTGGCAGCCCTAGTTCGGTCTTTCGTCGCCATTGCGCCGAAACCGACCTTTGGACGCAGACGGGCGAGTAGATCGCTGCATTTCGTCGATGTCGGCTCGGGATGAGCGCTTAATCCAACAACTCGTCGAGCACCGTCAAGAACTCACGCGGCTTCACCGGAGTGAACGCCGGACTCGGATGGGTGCCGGGAACGTCGAGTGTCACCAGCGTCGATTTCACCGGCCGGTAGATGTCCAGCGGCAGCCAGCGACGCAGATCCGAGCTGCCCCACAGCCGGAAGCGCTGCATCCAGAAGCCCAGCGGCTCGGCTTTGTATCCCCGAATAGACTGCAGGGGAATCACTTTCGCAGTTCCCGACGGGAAGTGATAGCGCCGCAACGTCAGCGCGTAACGGTCCAGTTGAACCAGGCCGTCATCGTAATGCTGCTGCGGCGGGGCGCTCATTGTCGAGAACACCGCAGCTCGTGCCCTTTGGTGGTCAGGCATCGTCCGGTCTCCAGATTCCACTGCCAGCCATGCAGGTTGCAGGTCAGCGTCGTGCCCTCCACCACACCGAATTTGGACAGGTCGGCCTTCAGGTGCGGGCAGCGGCGCTGCATGGTGTACCCACCGATCTCCACGTCGCTGCTGTCGTCGTGGGTCTCGGCGAACCAGCCGTCGGCATACGCGATCCGCTCATCGGTCAGGCACTTGAAGAAGGTGTACAGGTACTCGTTGTAACCGCCCACCCGCCACGCGCGGAACCGGGTGGACAGGAAGATCGTGTTCACCCAGTCCGGTTCGTCGTCACGCAGCACCGTTCGCACCAGTTCCGGGGCGATCTCGAATCCGTACCGGAACTTCTCGTCGGCAATCGGCTCCCGCACAACGCGTTTCGGGAAGTCCACCACGATGATCTCGGGTCCTACCCGCAGCTCCACCGCGTATCCGATGCCGTCGCAGATCTGGTCGCTCTGCAACATGATCGGTTCGAACTTCGCGCGCAGCGGCTCCAGCAGCGATTCACCCGTCGCCGGCGCCCACCGCGCCTTCTCGGCGGCCAGCACCGGCGCCATCCGTTCGGCGTAGTCGGCGATGTAGTCGGCTTTGCCGGTGGTGAAGATCGCCTCCACCTCGGCGGTCGGGATCGGGTGTTCCAGCGAATTCAGTTCCGGCCCGGTGAAGTCGGCGACCGATCCAGGGATCATCAGCAGGCCGCCATCGTTGCCGTTGCGCCGCATCTGGTCCAGGAACACCATCTGGTCGGGGAAGATGTTGGCCGGGTCGCCGTGGTCGTCGTTGAGGTCGCGCAGTTCGGGATCCAGGAAGCATGGCGGACCGGCCGACGGGATCACCCAGGTGGCACCGACATCGGCGATGAACTGCCGACAGCGGTCCATACCGCGCTGGCGCTTCTGAGTGCCGAACGACTGCTTGGCACGCTCCGGCATGTCGTAGACCATCGGGTACCAGATCGCGCCCGAGTACTGCAGCATGTGCACGTCGATGTGCCCGAACGCATCGGCCAGCAGGTCGACCGCCAGCGGTCGCGAGTCGTTCATGTTGAACACCGTCGTGGTGCCGTCGGAGACGACCAGCCCGGAGTCGCCGATCGGGCCGTCGGCCGGGGCACGTAACGCCACGATCATGACGTCCAAGTCACCTTTGGGCCCGCTGACCCGATGCTTGACGGAGTCGGTGGTCTCGAAGAATCGGTGGAAGCCCAGCGCCTCGAGTTCGCGCTTGAGGTCGGGCACCGGGAAGTCCGGCAGCAGGACGACCGCGTCCTTGTTGACGTGTTCGGCGAGCAGCTTGGGGTCGAAGTGGTCTTTGTGCAGGTGCGAGACGTAGAGGTAATCGCAATCGCCCAGCGCGGCCCAGTCCAGGGCGCTGTTGTCAGGGAAAACGAACCACGAGCCGAAATAGGCAGGGTTCAGCCAGGGGTCGCACAGGATGCTTCCTGCCTGGGTATCGATCCGAAAACCGGCGTGACCGATGCTGGTGACCTGCACAAATCCCCATTTCCGTGGTAGCTGCACCAGCCACGAGCTTAGCTGCCAACGGTTCGCGAGCTAGGCTGACCGCTGTGGAACCGGTATATGGAACGGTCATTGCGCTCGCCCGCCTGACGTGGCGGGCGCAGGGCCTGAAGTTCACCGTGACCGGCGTCGAGAACCTACCTGCGACGGGTGGCGCCGTCGTGGCCATCAACCACACCAGCTATTTCGACTTCACTTTCGCCGGACTGCCCGCCTACCTGCAGGGCCGCGGACGCAAGGTGCGGTTCATGGCGAAGCAAGAGGTGTTCGACGCCAAGATCACCGGTCCGATCATGCGCAGCCTGCGCCACATCCCGGTGGATCGTGCCAATGGTGCCGCTTCCTTCGACGCGGCCTGCCTGGCGCTCAAGGCCGGTGAACTGGTCGGCGTCTACCCCGAAGCGACGATCAGCCGCAGCTTCGAACTCAAGGAGTTCAAGTCCGGCGCGGCGCGCATGGCGATCGCCGCCGACGTGCCGATCATCCCGCACATCGTGTGGGGCGCTCAGCGCATCTGGACCAAGGGCCGTCCGCGCAAGATGTGGCGGCCCAAGGTGCCGATCGCGATCGCGGTTGGGGAGCCCATTGCGCCGACGCTGCCGCCCAACGAACTGACCGCGCTGCTGCACTCGCGTATGCAGCATCTGCTCGAACAGGTGCAGGACAGCTATGGCCCGCATCCTGCCGGTGAATTCTGGGTGCCGCACCGCCTGGGTGGGGGTGCTCCGACGCTGGCTGAAGCATCTGCGATGGACGCCGCCGAGGCTGCCGAGAAGGCCGCCAAGAGAGCGCAGCGCCCAAACCCGCCCGGGTAGCCACCATGGAACCCGTTTTTCGCTCCCTGGAAATCCTCGCCTCGATGGCGGTCCGGGCAGCGGGGTCAACGATCACCTTCGAGGGCCTTGACAACATCCCCGCCCGCGGTGGCGGTGTGATCGCGATCAACCACACCGGTTACGTCGATTTCCTGCCGGCCGCGCTGGGTACCCGGCAACGCAGACGCCGCATCCGGTTCATGATCAAGGCCGAGATGCAGAACGTGCGGACGGTGAACTTTTTGATCAAGCACACGGGCACCATCCCGGTGAACCGGCAGGCCGGGGCCGACGCCTACGCCGAAGCGGTGCGCACACTCAAGGCCGGCGAACTCGTCGGCGTCTATCCCGAGGCCACGATCAGCCGGGCCTTCGTCCTGAAGGACTTCAAGAGCGGAGCCGCGCGGATGGCCCTGGAGGCGCAGGTTCCCATCATCCCCTGCATCGTCTGGGGGGCGCATCGGGTGTGGACCAAGGATCATCCGAAACGTCTGGGCCGCAACAAGATTCCCTTCACCGTGCGATACGGCCGGCCATTGCCGCCGGTTGGCACGGCCCGCGAGCTGGAAGGTGCGCTCAGAGATCAGATGAGCACGATTCTGCGTGAGGTTCAGCGGGCGTATCCGCACCCGGAAGGTGAATACTGGGTGCCGGCCGAGCTCGGGGGCGGAGCGCCGACCCTGGACGAGGCCAGGCGGCGCGACGAGGCCGAGTTGGCCGAACGTGCACGCCGCGCGGGGGAGCACCGCTGATGCTGCCCGCGATGATCGCCACCGATGTGGATGGCACCCTGCTCGACGAGGACGAGCACGTCACGGCGCGCACCCGCAGCGCGGTTCAGGCCGCGGTGGCCTCGGGTGTCCAGTTCGTGTTGGCGACCGGCCGCCCGCCACGCTGGGTGCCACCGGTCGTCGAGGAACTGGGATTTGCTCCGATGGCGGTGTGCGCCAACGGTGCCGTGATCTACGACTCCGATCAGGATCGGATCATCTCCGCGCGCACCTTGTCGGTGGAGGTGCTCGCCGAGCTCGCCGATATCGCCACCCGGGTGATCCCGGGTGTGGGCTTGGCCGTCGAACGTGTCGGTGTCAGCGCGCATGACTCGGCCACCCCGCAGTTCGTCAGCTCACCCGGTTACGAGCACGCCTGGCTCAACCCCGACAACACCGAAGTCGCGATCGAGGATCTGCTCAGTGCGCCTGCGGTGAAGCTGCTGATCCGCAAGGCCGGCGCGCTCAGCGCTGACATGGCCGTCGAGCTTGCGAAACACATTGGTCCCCAGGGTGATATCACCTACTCGACCAACAACGGCCTGATCGAGATCAACCCGATCGGGACCAGCAAGGCGACCGGCGTCGAGCACATCGCGAGGCCGCTGGGGATCGCTGCCGAGGATGTGGTCGCCTTCGGCGACATGCCCAACGATGTTCCGATGCTGCGCTGGGCCGGCCTGGGTGTCGCCATGGGCAATGCCCACCCGGAGGCGGTCGCCGCCGCCAACGAGGTGACCGCGACGAACGCCGACGACGGCTTGGCCCGGGTCCTCGAACGCTGGTGGCTGTAGAGCTAGGCGATCGGGTTGGTGATGCGGCTGAACCGCTCCAGCTGCACCGGCGGCCCGTCGGCAGGGGGCGGCGGCATCACCAAGGTCAGTCCGTCGACCACCCGCAGCACGTTGTGCGTCTGGCGGTCGAAGTTGAGGGTGCCGTGCTGGAAGTTCTGCACGATCCATTCGGGTTCCTGGATCTCGCCGCTGGTCGGCAGGCCCAGTGCACCTCGTTCGTAGCCCAGCGACGCCCAGGCCTCGTAGATCGCACCGGTCAGCGGCTGTGCATCGGTGGTAGGCGACCAGTACACGGCGCCGTGTTCGAAGGTGACGTACCGCGCGTTGCCGTCGGCCGCGGCCTCCGGCGTCGTCGGCATCCCGAGGGGTGAGTCCTTGCCGCCCATGGCCTCCCACTTGGCCAGGATCGCGCCACCGCGCAGCGAATCCATCAGGTCCGGCGGCCTGTTGAACCTCGAGGCGATGTCCCGGATCTGGTTCAGCGCCGCATAGCCGGCGTTGCCGGGGCATGCGGTGTTGCCGACGTCGCGGTGCGCGAAGATGGTCGGCAGCGTGGGCGTGGCGCCGGCAGGGAAGAACGTGTAGTCGCCGCCGGCCGAACGCAGCATCGCGGTTCCCAGCGGATTGACGTGGTCCAACCCCAGCCGCCAGCCGAGCAGCCTGCCGACCGTTCGGACCAGGATGTCGGTGGGCGGCACGTCCTCGAAGTCGCCGATCATCGACACACCCCAGACGTCGGTGTTGAAACCGCCTGTGTGAGAACCGAGTACGTCTTTGGTGATTCCGCCGGCGCGGCCCTCGAAGACCTGGCCGTACTTGTCGACCAACGCGTTGTAGGCGATGTCGCACCAGCCCAGGGTGCGGGTGTGATAGGCGTAGATCGAGCGGACGATCTCGGCCGAGTCTTCGGGCGCGTAGTCATTGCTGCCCGCGGTGTGGTGGACCACTGCCGCGCGAATCCCGTTGCCGTACGCGGCGTTACCGCAGCGGATGTGTTCGTCGGCACCCCATTGGGCGCGGCTGATGATGTTCGGCGGTTGGCCGGGGCCCAGTGCGGCCGTCGGCAGCTGCCACTGCGAGTCGACCGGCGCCTTGGGCGGCGGGGTGATCAACACCGCCGAGATGTTCTGCGCGAAAGGTTGTTCGGAGGTGGCGGGCACGTAGCCGAGTTCCTTGCCGGTCTCGGGTGGCGCGGTGGTGACCGGTGCGTTCGGCGGCCGGGTGACCGCGATCTGCACGGATGTGGTGGACCCGACGAACACCGGGTCGGTGCCGCGCGGGCCGCCGTGCTGGCTGTCGTCGGCGTTCGATTCCAGAGTCTCCGCGGTGTACCACGGGCCCCAGGTTCCGTCCGGGCGCTTGGCGCGCACCCGGGCCGACGTTCCGGTCAGGTCGGTCCCCGTGAGGGCCACCATCGAGAACGGCGTCGGCTGACTGATCTCGCGCACGGTCACGCCGCCGCCGACACCGGTCAGCGGTTGCTGGGAGAGCACGGTGTCCGAGGCCTTCGGTGAGTCCGGGTGCTCGGAGCCGGGTACGCCGGTGATCGCCCACGGCAAGATGACGACGGTCGCCGCGATCGCGGTGAACACGAGCGTCGGCGCAGGTCGGCGGGGCAGCACAAGGCGATGTTACGTATGTGCCCTCTGATACCACTGTTTCGACACGGGCCAGTGTGAAGAAAGTGATACTTGATGCCTGCAACGGCACCGCAGGGGCCTCTCCGGGTTCACTGCCCTAGCGGCCTGACCCACCCTGCGGTGCCGTTCCGACGCAGGTCTTTTCTTAACCGGCGGGGGCTGGGGCTGCCGCGGGGGCGGCAGCGGCGGCCGATGCGCCTTGCATGGCCTGGGTGATCGACGGCATCACCACACCCTTGAGCAGGTCGATCGCCTGGCCGACGCCGAGTTGGTTGGCGGCGCTGCTGAGATCGCTGATGATCCCGCCGGAGGCGGCCGGTGCGCTGGGCATCGCCAGCGAGGGATCACCGAGGATCGGATAGGTCCCGTTCACCGGACCCAGCGGAGCACTGATCGGCTGCTCACTGGGCAACCCGAGGCCTGTCGCCGAGGGGCTGGTCAAGCCCGGTGTCGCCAGCGACGGAGTGGTGCCGAGCTGCGGAGTCGTCAGTGCCGGGTTGGTCAACCCGGGATCGGTCAGCGACGCCGACGGCACGGCGGCCCCGGGCGTGGTGAGGCCGGGCGTGGTGAGGCCGGGTGTCGTGAGACCCGGGGTGGTGACGCTCGGCGTGGTGAGGCCGGGCGTGGTCAATCCGGGAGTCGTCAACCCTGGAGTTGTCAGCCCGGGAGTGGTCAGACCCGGGGTCGTCAGACCCGGTGTGGTCAGACCAGGGGTCGTCAGGCTCGGGGTGGTCAGACCGGGAGTCGTCAGGCTCGGGGTGGTCAGACCGGGAGTCGTCAGGCTCGGGGTGGTCAGCCCCGGCGCGGTCAGGCCCGGGGTGGTCAGCGTCGGGCCGGCCTGCGCGGGCTGGGCGCCGGCGGGGCTCAAGCCCGTCGGTAGTGGCGGCAGGTTGATCCCGAACTGCGACAGGCCCTGCTGTAGCGCGGACATCAGCTCGTTGGGCAGGTCGGTCACCACGGCGGCGCGAACGAACTCGCGATGCTCGGGCGCCTTCTGCGGGGCGGCGGTCAGTTCGATCACACCAATAGCGGCAATTGGACTTGCGACGGCCAATGCGGCGACTGCGCTCATGGCTGTCGAGAGCTTGCGTCGACGGCTGTTAGGCACGGAAGTCTCCTCAATATCTAGACAACGTTCGTGTCTGATCACTTCGTGGGGACTCGGAACCGGCCGTGCGCCGGATCCGAAGCCAACGTGATTGATGTTAAGGGTGTGACTGCTGTGTCTAGAGTGACGATGCTGAATCGTGAGCCAATTGCGACCTTGGATCGGTACCGACGCATGTGATTTCCCGCCGGCGTCCGGGCTTGCGATGCGGGTCCCGCCGCGCCGGTCCGATAACCTAGGCGCCGATGACCGATTCAGAATCCCGGGTCGCTCCGCTCCTACCCGCCGAGTCGAATTCCGGGAAAGCCCCAGGCCCCTTCGACCTCTTCGTCGTCGGCTCCGGCTTCTTCGGCCTGACCATCGCCGAGCGCGTGGCCACCCAGCTGGGCAAGCGGGTCCTGGTCGTCGAACGCCGGTCGCACATCGGGGGCAACGCGTACTCCGAGCCGGAGCCCCAGACCGGCATCGAGATCCACCGCTACGGCGCCCACCTGTTCCACACCTCCAATCAGAGGGTGTGGGACTACGTGCGGCAGTTCACCGACTTCACCGGATACCAGCACAGAGTGTTCGCCATGCACGGCGGGCAGGCGTACCAGTTCCCGATGGGGCTGGGATTGGTGGCGCAGTTCTTCGGCAAGTACTTCACCCCGGACGAAGCGCGTCAACTCATCCAGGAGCAGGCCGCCGAGTTCAAGACCGAGGAGGCCACCAATCTCGAGGAGAAGGCGATCTCGCTGATCGGCCGTCCCCTTTATGAGGCCTTCGTCAAGGGCTACACCGCCAAGCAGTGGCAGACCGACCCGGCCGAACTCCCGGCAGCGGTCATCAGCCGCCTGCCGGTGCGCTACACGTTCGACAACCGATACTTCAACGACACCTACGAGGGCCTGCCGGTCGAGGGCTATACGAAGTGGCTGCAGAACATGGCGGCCGACGACCGCATCGAAGTCCGGCTGGACACCGACTGGTTCGACGTCCGCGACGAACTGCGTGCCGCCAGCCCCGATGCCCCGGTGATCTACACCGGGCCGCTCGACCGCTACTTCGACTACGCCGAGGGCCGGCTGGGCTGGCGCACGCTGGACTTCGAGCTTGACGTGCTTGCCACCGGTGATTTTCAAGGCACCCCGGTGATGAACTACAACGACCTCGACGTGCCCTACACCCGCATTCACGAGTTCCGGCACTTCCATCCGGAGCGCGACTACCCGACCGACAAGACGGTCATCATGCGCGAGTACTCCCGGTTCGCCGACGACGACGATGAGCCGTACTACCCGATCAACACCGAGTCCGACCGCGCGCTGCTGGCCGCCTACCGCACCAGGGCGCGGGAGGAGACGTCCGCGAACAAGGTGCTCTTCGGTGGCAGGCTGGGCACGTACCAATACCTGGACATGCACATGGCGATCGCCAGCGCGCTGAACATGTACGACAACACCCTGGCGCCGCATTTGCGCGACGGGACTCCGCTGACCGAAAGCAGCACAGAATGAGCGAGATTCCGTCCGGCCCGATCGCGGCCGGAGAAACCAAGGCCGTCAGCCTGTTGGCGCGGGTGATCCTCCCGCGTCCCGGCGAACCGCTCGACGTTCGCAAGCTGTACATCGAAGAGTCCGACACCAACGCCCGCCGTGCGCATGCGCCGACTCGCACCACCCTGGAGATCGGCGCGGAGTCCGAGGTCTCGTTCGCGACCTACTTCAACGCCTTCCCGGCCAGCTACTGGCGACGCTGGTCCACGCTCGACTCGGTGGTGTTGCGCGTCGAGATCACCGGATCGGCCCGCGTCGACGTCTACCGGTCCAAGGCCACCGGCGCCCGAATCACCGTCGGCGGCACCGAGATCAGCAGCCCCGATGCGACGACGCCGACCGCCGCCGAATTCGAGATCGGCCTGGACCCCTTCGAAGACGGCGGCTGGGTCTGGTTCGACATCACCACCGACAACACGACGACGGTGCACAGCGCCGGGTGGTACGCCCCGGTTCCCGCGCCGGGCCGGGCCAGCGTCGTCGTCGGAATCCCGACCTTCAACCGGCCTGCGGACTGCGTCAACGCGCTGGCGGCCCTGACGTCGGATCCGTTGGTGGACAACGTGATCACCGGCGTGATCGTGTCGGATCAAGGAACCCGGAAAGCGAAAGACCATCCTGGGTTCGACGCCGCCGCGGCAGCTTTGGGTTCACGCCTGTCGATACACAACCAGCCCAACCTGGGCGGCTCGGGCGGTTACAGCCGGGTCATGTACGAGGCGCTGAAGAACACCGACTGCGAACAGATCCTGTTCATGGACGACGATATCCGCATCGAGCCGGACTCGATCCTTCGGGCGTTGGCGCTCAACCGATTTGCGAAGGTCCCGACCCTCGTCGGCGGCCAGATGCTCAACCTGCAGGAGCCCAGCCACCTGCACGTCATGGGCGAGATGGTCGACTCGGAGAACTTCATGTGGACCGGCGCGGTGAACACCGAGTACGACCACAACTTCGCCAAGTACCCGCTCAACGACGAAGAGGAATATCGCAGCCGGCTGCTGCACCGGCGGATCGACGTCGACTACAACGGCTGGTGGATGTGCATGATCCCGCGGCAGGTCGCCGAGGAGCTCGGCCAGCCGTTGCCGCTGTTCATCAAATGGGACGACGCGGACTACGGCCTGCGGGCCGGCGAGCACGGTTATCCCACCGTCACGCTGCCCGGCGCCGCGATCTGGCATATGGCGTGGAGCGACAAGGACGATGCCATCGACTGGCAGGCGTACTTCCACCTGCGCAACCGCTTGGTGGTGGCCGCCCTGCACTGGGACGGAAACGTCCGCGGCCTGATTGCCAGCCACATGAAGGCAACCCTCAAACACCTTTTGTGCCTTGAGTATTCGACTGTCGCCATCCAGAACAAGGCGATGGACGATTTCCTCGAGGGGCCCGAGCACATCTTCTCGATCCTCGAGTCGGCGCTGCCGGAAGTGCGCCAGATGCGGTCGCAGTACCCCGACGCCGTTGTACTGCCCAGTGCGACCGCACTGCCCACGCCCTCGGACAAGCGGTGGCGCCGCAAGGTCAGCATCCCGACCAACCCGCTGTCGATCTCGGTGCGGCTCGCCCGCGGCGTGGCCCACCAGCTGAAGCCGCACGATCCGGTGCACCACCAGCGTCCCCAGATCAACGTCGCCACCCAGGATGCCCGGTGGTTCTCGCTGTCTCGGGTCGACGGTGTCACCGTCACCACCGCCGACGGACGCGGCGTGGTCTACCGGCAGCGCGACCGCGCGAAAATGTTTGCGCTGCTGCGTGCTTCGGCGCGCCGCCAAGTCCGGCTGGCCCGCAAGTTCAATCGGATGCGCAAGGTCTACCGGGACGCTCTCCCGACGCTGTCGAGCAAGGAGAAGTGGGAAACGGTGTTGCTCGAGAGCTCCTCCAGCCATGGCTGACGTCGAGCCCGTTGCGCCACCCGCGAGCGGCGAGGTCGCCGCGCTGGTCACGATCCAATCGACCATGGGTACGCCCCGGGTCATCGAGGTGGCCCGGGCGATGTCGCATTTCGGCGAACACGCCCAGGGCTGGGTCGCGGTATCGGCGCTCGGTGCGCTGGCCATGCCGAAGCGGCGCCGGGACTGGGTGCTGGTCGGCGTCGGTGCCGTTGCCGCGCACGCGGCCGCGATTGCGATCAAGCTGGTGGTCCGCCGCGCGCGCCCCAATCATCCCGCGGTCGCGGTCAACGTCGGCACGCCCAGCGCGCTGAGCTTTCCCTCGGCGCACGCCACCTCCACGACGGCCGCGGCTATGCTGCTGAGCCGGGCCACCCGCTCACGACTGCCGCTGGTAGTGGTGCCCGCGATGGCCCTGTCGCGGCTGGTGCTCGGCGTGCATTACCCGACTGACGTGCTCGCGGGGGCGGCGGTCGGCGCCGCTGTCGCGACGACGGCCAGCCGTGTCGCCGCACCGCAGAAGGAGAAGCGGAAATGAGCGCCCATGAGTGAGGCAGCGGCCCCGGTTTCCGGACCGCCGAGCAATCTGTTCACCGGGATTATCAAGGCCATCCGCCCTCGCCAGTGGGTCAAGAACCTGCTCGTGCTGCTCGCCCCCATCGCGGCGCTCGGCGGCAACGTGCAGTACGACTACAAAGAGGTCGCGGTCAAGATCCTGATCGCTTTCGCCTCGTTCTCGCTGGCCGCCTCCTGCATCTACCTGGTGAACGATTCGCGAGACGTCGAAGCGGATCGTCAGCATCCGACCAAACGGTTCCGACCGATCGCCGCGGGTGTGGTTCCCCCGTGGCTGGCATACACGTTGGCGGTCGTGCTGGGCATCGCCGCGCTCGCACTCTCGCTGCTGGCCTCGGTGAACCTGCTCATCGTGATCGCCGTCTACATCGCCATGCAACTCGCCTACTGCTTCGGACTCAAACACCAAGCGGTGCTGGATATCTGCATCGTGTCGTCGGCATACCTGATCCGCGCCATCGCAGGCGGCGCGGCCGCGGGTATCCCGCTGTCACAATGGTTCCTGCTGGTGATGACCTTCGGCTCGCTGTTCATGGTGGCCGGAAAGCGTTATGCCGAACTGCAACTCGCCGAACGGACCGGCGCCAAGATCCGCAAGTCGCTCGAGAGTTACACAGCCTCCTACCTCCGGTTCGTGTGGACGGTGGCGGCCACCGCGATGGTGGTCTGTTACAGCCTGTGGGCTTTTGAGCGTGACGGTGCCAACGCGTCCTGGTACGCGGTCACGATCATTCCCATCACCATCGCGATCCTGCGGTATGCGGTCGACGTCGACGGCGGTATGGCCGGTGAACCCGAGGACATCGCGTTGAAGGACCGGGTGCTGCAGCTGCTGTTGCTGGCTTGGATCGGGACCATCGGTGCAGCGATCGCCTTCAGTTGAACACCTGACGTCTGAACCGGTTTCGGCCGCGCCGACGGGGCGCCGCCTGGCCCGGGTGAGCCTCTGGGTTGGCGTCGTGGTGACCGCGGCGTTGTGGACGTGGGGCGCCTGGCAGCGCCGCTGGATCGCCGACGACGGCCTGATCGTACTGCGCACGGTGCGCAATCTGTTGGCCGGCAACGGCCCGGTGTTCAACGCCGGAGAGCGGGTGGAATCCAACACCTCCACGCTGTGGACCTACCTGAATTATCTCGGCGCGCTGATCGCCGGGCCGGTGCAGTTGGAGTACGTGGCGCTGGCGCTGGCGCTGAGCCTGTCGGTCGCCGGGGTGGTCTTGATAATGCTGGGCACCGCAAGACTTTTCGCGCCCAGCCTGGTTGGCCGCCGGGCCGTGTTGCTGCCCGCCGGTGCCCTGGTCTACATTGCGATCCCGCCCGCACGGGACTTTGCCACCTCGGGTCTGGAGAACGGACTTGTGCTGGCCTGGATCGGCTTGCTGTGGTGGATGATGGTCTGCTGGGCGCAAGCGCCTCGGTTGCACCGCGGGGGCCCGGTCTTCACTGCCGCGCTGGCCTTCGTCGCCGGCTTGAGCGTGCTGGTGCGGCCCGAACTCGCCCTGATCGGCGGCGTCGCGTTGATCATGATGCTCGTCGCGGCCCGCGGCTGGATCACCCGAGTGATCATCTTGGTCGCCGGTGGCCTGCTCCCGGTGGCCTACCAGATCTTCCGGATGGGTTACTACGCACTGCTTTTCCCACAGACCGCGCTGGCCAAGGATGCCTCGGGAGACAAGTGGGGGCAGGGCCTGATCTATCTGGCCAACTTCAACCAGCCCTATGCATTGTGGCTGGCGGCGCTGCTGGTGATCGCACTGGGTGCGGCGGTGGTCGCCGCGCGCGACACCTCGTCGCGGGCCGGCGCACCGGACCTGTCCGGCGGCCGCGGCCGGTTGGCGCGCAGAATCCAAAGTCCCACTGCCGTCGTGATTTTCATGCTCGTCAGTGGCCTGCTGCAGGCGCTGTACTGGATCCGGCAGGGCGGTGACTTCATGCACGGCCGGGTGTTGCTGACGCCCCTGTTCTGCCTGCTGACTCCCGTCGCGGTGATTCCGGTTGTGCTGCCAGACCCCATCACCTTCTCCCGTGAGCGCGCCACGGTGCTCGCAGGCGCGACCATCGCAGTGTGGCTCGGGCTGGTCGGCTGGTCGCTGTGGGCGGCGAACTCGCCGGGTCTGGGCCCCGACGCCACCCGGGTCACGTATTCGGGCATCGTCGACGAGCGGCGGTTCTACTCCCAGGCCACAGGGCACGCTCACCCGCTTACCGCTGCCGATTACCTGGATTACCCGCGTATGCGCGCGGTGCTGACCGCGATCGCCAACACACCCGATGGCGCGCTACTGCTGCCGTCTGGGAATTACGACCAGTGGGATGTGGTGCCCGCCTACCCGCCGCCGCCACCTCCGCCGGGCGTCTCGATGGATACTTGGCGTCGCCAAATAGCCCCGCACACAGTCTTTTTCACGAACCTCGGCATGCTCGGGATGAACGTCGGGCTGAACGTGAGGGTGATCGACCAGATCGGTCTGGCCAACCCGATCGCAGCGCACACGGCGCGGCTGGAGGATGGCCGGATCGGCCACGACAAGAATTTGTTCCCGGACTGGGCCGTTGCCGAGGGGCCCTGGTTCAAGGAGCACCCCTACGTGCCGCCGTATCTCGACGAGGGGTGGATCGCCGAGGCCGAGGTGGCGCTGAGGTGCCCCGAGACCGACGCGATGCTCAATTCCATCCGGGGCCCGCTCGGTATCCGTCGCTTCTTGTCAAATGTGTTGCACGCGATCGATTTCACCCGGTACCGCATCGATCGCGTTCCGCAGTACGAGCTGGCGCGTTGCGGACTTGCGGAGCCGCCGTTGAAGGGCACCCCCTACACGGGCCTGCCTGCAACGGGTCCCTGATCGCCGCGGCTGACTGTACCGTCAGTTTTCCGGCCTCGCGCTGTGGCCAAAGTGGGCCGAGTGCAAGATGTTACGTGTGACACCCGCCGCAGGCCGTCGAGTCGTGGCCCCGAGGCACCCGTCCGGTGCAGCGGGTTTCACGATTGTGTCGCCGGCGCGGTAGTTTAGTTTGCCAGCCGGGCTCTAGCCGGTAACGCTGCGGTCAGTTTGCGGCGATACACAGGTCAAGTGTGACAGCGCTTGGCAAAACCAATGTCAATGTCGACAACGGTTCTGCCGTGCCGTGAACGAATGAGTTGAGCAACCGATGGTCCGTGCCGTGAGAGCCTCCCTCGCCGCCGTCCTACTGATGACCGCACTGGCGACGGTGACGGGCGTGGTTCCGCACGCCAAAGCGTTCTCCCGAGAAGGCCTTCCGGTCGAGTACCTGGACGTGTACTCGCCGTCGATGGGCCGCAACATCCGCGTCGAGTTCCAAGGAGCGGGCAGCGGCTCCAAAGCCGTCTACCTGCTCGACGGTCTGCGTGCCCAGGACGACTACAGCGGCTGGGACATAAACACCCCCGCCTTCGAGTGGTTCTACGACTCCGGAGTCTCGGTGGTCATGCCCGTCGGTGGGCAGTCCAGCTTCTACAGCGACTGGTACTCGCCGTCGAGCTTCAACAAGCAGCCCTACACCTATAAGTGGGAGACATTCCTCACCAGTGAGCTGCCGCAGTGGCTGGCCGCCAACAAGCAGGTCTCGTCGACCGGCAACGCCGTCGTCGGCCTGTCGATGTCGGGTGGCGCCGCCTTGATTCTGTCGGCCTATCACCCGCAGCAGTTCGTCTACGCGGCCTCGCTGTCGGGCTTCCTCAATCCCTCGGCGCTGCTGATGCAGCAAGCCATCCGGGTGGCCATGCTCGACGCCGGCGGTTACAACGTCGACAACATGTGGGGCCCACCCTGGGATCCAGCGTGGAAGCGCAATGATCCGGTGGTCCAGGCCGCGGCGATCGCGCACAACGGCACCCGGCTGTGGATCTACTGCGCGCCTGGTGGGCAGACCGATCTCGATGTCGGCGCCGACGCGGGCGCTGCGCTGAGTGCCACCAGCCTGGAGTCGATGGCGATCAAGAGCAACAAAGATTTTCAGGCCGCCTACACCGCGGCCGGCGGCACAAATGCGACGTTCGAATTCCCGCCGTCGGGCAACCATTCGTGGCCCTACTGGGGAGCTCAACTCGCGGCACTGAAACCCGACCTCATCGCCACCATAAACCGGTGAGAGGGCGGTCACGACAACATCTCTGAAGAGGAACGATCACGACACATGTGGTTGACTACCAGGGCACGGCTGCGTGGATCGCATGCGGTGCGGCCCCCGAAAAAGGATGGAAATACATGAAGTTCGTTGAGAAGTTGCGCGGCGTTTGGCTGCGCCGGCTGACAGTCGCTGCCGCGGCTGCCGCCGTGCTGCCCGGCCTGATCGGCGTCGTCGGCGGCTCCGCAACGGCGGGAGCATTCTCCAAGCCCGGCCTGCCGGTCGAGTACCTCGAAGTGCCGTCCGCAGGCATGGGACGCGACATCAAGATCCAGTTCCAGAGCGGCGGGCCCGACTCGCCCGCGGTCTACCTGCTCGACGGTCTGCGCGCGCAGGACGACTTCAACGGCTGGGACATCAACACCCCGGCGTTCGAGTGGTACTACAACTCCGGCCTGTCGGTCGTCATGCCCGTCGGTGGCCAGTCCAGCTTCTACTCGGATTGGTACAAGCCGGCGTGCGGCAAGGCGGGTTGCCAGACCTACAAGTGGGAGACGTTCCTGACCCAGGAGCTGCCCGCGTACCTGGCCGCCAACAAGCAGGTCAAGCCGACCGGCAGCGCTGCCGTGGGTCTGTCGATGGCCGGCTCCGCCGCCCTGACCCTGGCGATCTACCACCCCGAGCAGTTCCCGTACGCCGGCGCTCTGTCGGGCTTCCTCAACCTCTCCGAGGGCTGGTGGCCGATGCTGGTGAACCTGTCGATGGGCGACGCCGGTGGCTTCAAGGCCAACGACATGTGGGGACCGACCGAGGATCCGAACAGCGCCTGGAAGCGCAACGACCCGATGGTCAACATCCAGACGCTGATCAACAACAACACCCGCATCTGGATCTACTGCGGTGACGGCAAGCCGTCGGACCTGGACGCCGGAACCAGCAGCGGCAACCTGTTCAACGCGAAGTTCCTGGAGAGCTTCACATTGCGGACGAACAAGACGTTCCGCGACACCTACCTGGCCAAGGGTGGCACCAACGGGGTGTTCAACTTCCCCGCCAACGGCACCCACCAGTGGAACTACTGGGGTCAGCAGCTGCAGCAGATGAAGCCGGACATCCAGCGCGTGCTCGGCGCCACGCCGACCGCCTGATATCCAGCAGTCGACAACTCACCGACGGCGGCGACCCAACCGGGTCGTCGCCGTTGGCGTATCCGAACCAACCGAGTAAGCAGTGTGATTCACTACCTGCAGGTGGGGCGGGGCTGTGAAATGCGACGAGTCGACATTGAGGTGACCATGAAGAGTCTGTCGGGCCTGTTTCGGGGAGTGTGCGCCGCGGTTGTGGCGCTAGGCCTCATGAGTGCCACCGCACCGACCGGCCATGCGGCCGACGTCGAATATCTGATGGTGCCGTCGCCGGCCATGGGCCGCGATATCCCGGTTGCCTTCATGGGCGGCGGCCCGCACGCCGTGGTGCTGCTGGACGCGTTCAACGCCGGCGACCCGGTCAGCAACTGGGTCACCGCGGGCAACGCGTTCAACACCCTGGCCGGTAAGGGCGTCTCCGTGGTGGCTCCGGCAAGCGGTGCGTTCACCCTCTACACCAACTGGGAGGCCGACGGCACCCGGCAGTGGGAGACCTTCCTGTCCGACGAGCTGCCCAACTGGCTGGCCGCCAACAAGGGGCTGGCCCCGGGTGGGCACGCCATCGTCGGCGCCGCCCAGGGCGGTTTGGGCGCCATGATGGAGGCGACGTTCCACCCTGATCGCTACCGCTACGCCGGCTCGCTGTCGGGTTTCCTGACCCCCTCGAACACCTTCATGAACGGCGCGATCACTGCCGGAATGAACGAGTTCGGCGGCGTCAACACCCAGGCCATGTGGGGTGCCGCGCAGCTCGGCCGGTGGAAGTGGCATGACCCCGAGGTGCACGTGCAGCTGCTGGCCGACAACAACACCCGGCTGTGGGTGTTCAGCCCGCAGACCACGACCTGCAGCGACGTTCCGGCCATGATCGGCTACTGCGACCTGGCCCAGGGCAGCAACCGGACGTTCTACGCGCACTACCGGGCCGTGGGTGGCCGCAACGGTCACTTCGACTTCCCGGCCGGCGGCAATCACGACTGGGGCAACTGGGCCGGGCAGCTGGCCGCGATGTCGGGAGATGTAGTAGCGGCTATCAAATAGCTCGCTCCTGACCTCCCAGGTCAGCGCGAACTGTTAACTTTCCGCAATCTCCCGGTGCTCTGGGGCAGTCATGCCCAGCCGGTAACGTGGAGACGTGCAAGGCTCGGTCCATCGTGTGAACGGCAGCGGCGTCAACGCCACCGCTGCCGGCACCGTCCGGCACGCACTGCTGATGGCCGGCCTGCTCGGCTCGACGACTCTGCTGATGGTGGCCTGCAGCTCCGGCGAGGATCTGGTGACCACCGCGGCGCCACCGCCCACGCAGACCCATGGCGCCGTCCACGGTCACGGTGCGCCGTTGCCGGCAGACGCCGACCTGCAGTCCGCCAAGTTCAATGTCACGCCGTCCCAGCGCGGGTTCCTCGATGCGCTCGCTGCCGCCGGCGTGCATCCATCGAGTGAGCTGGAAGCACTGAGCATCGGTTCCCATGTCTGCCAGGCCCACGCGGCCGGTCAAAGTGACCAGGCGGTCTGGGACTACATTGCTCCGATGGTGCGCAGTGACGTCGTCGACGCGGGATCGCCGCCGCACACTGCCCCCGATCCGCAGGTGACCGCGGCTACCGCCGACTACATCCGGATCGCTACCCAGCGGCTCTGCTAGCAGGAAGATCACCTCCCCTCAATGGCTCGAAACTCCCGAACCAACCGCCGACGTCACCGCATTCTCGGACTCATCGCCGCAGGCGCCATGGCCGCCGCGGTAGCCCTGATCGTCGCGATCATCGTCATCGTCGCCCGCCGGCCCGAAGCGCCGCCGACGGCGGTGCCGCCGACTGCGCTGCCGCCCACCAGTTCCCCCGGCCAGCACAAGCCGCGGCCGGAATTCCAGGACGCCAGCTGTCCGGACGTTCAGATGATCGCGATCCCCGGCACCTGGGAGTCGTCGCCGACCGACGATCCGCTGAACCCGACGCAGTTCCCGCGGTCGCTGATCCTCAACGTCACGGCGCCGATCTCCGATCAGTTCGGCCGCGACCGCGTCGAGGTGTACACCGTTCCCTACACCGCGCAGTTCCACAATCCGCTGTCGCAGGACAACCAGATGTCCTACAACGACAGTCGCGCCGAAGGCACCCGCAACGCGGTCAAGGCCATGACGGACATGAATAACCGCTGCCCGCTGACCAGTTACGTCATCGCCGGTTTCTCGCAGGGCGCGGTGATCGGCGGTGACATCGCCAGCGATATCGGCAACGGGCGGGGGCCGGTCGACGAAGATCTGGTGCTGGGTGTGACGTTGATCGCCGACGGCCGTCGCCAGGCAGGCGTCGGGCAGGACATCGGCCCCAACCCGCCTGGCGAAGGCGCCGAGATCACGCTGCAGGAAGTTCCGGTGTTGTCCGCGATGGGCCTGACCATGACGGGGGCCCGGCCGGGTGGCTTCGGCGCGCTGAACAACCGGACCAATGAGATCTGCGCGTCCGGTGACCTGATCTGCGCTGCGCCCCAGCAAGCGTTCAACATCACGAACCTGCCGACCACACTCGATGTATTGGCCGGCGGCGCCGGACAACCCGTGCATGCGCTCTACAACACGCCGCAGTTCTGGAACCTCGACGGGCAAACGTCCACGCAGTGGACACTGGATTGGGCGCGCAATCTGATCGAGAACGCGCCTCATCCAAAACATGGATGACGTGGGAGCTTCGTCGGCCGATGGATTTGGCCGCCGCCGCGACTACGCCTAACATTAAGAAGAAAATAAGAGCTGCATGCGTCAGCTGTCGGTCCGGACGTCCACGCGTCCGAGCCGACAGGGTGCCGGCCCACAGTGCCACCGAGGTCCCCGATGGACCTGGGATGGATCGGTACGATCTGTGAGGTTTGGGGCCCTAGACGCAGGGCGAACGGTGGCGCGACGTCATGCGCGGCCGCCGCAGGGCCCGACACAGATGTGTTCTGACAGGAGACTGGTATGCCGTTCCACAACCCGTTCATCAAGAACGGACTGATCACCTTCCCCGAGGGCGCCAGTGTGATCAAGCACGTGGAGCGCTGGGCCAAGGTCCGCGGTGACAAGATCGCCTACCGTTTCCTCGATTTCTCCGTCGAACGTGACGGCGTCGTCCGCGAACTGACCTGGGCCGACTTCGGCGCCCGGAATCGCGCCGTCGCCGCCCGCCTGCAGCAGGTCACCCAACCAGGCGACCGCGTCGCGATCCTCTGCCCGCAGAACCTCGACTACCTGGTCGCGTTCTTCGGCACCATGTACTCCGGTCGTATCGCCGTCCCGCTGTTCGACCCGGCCGAGCCCGGCCACGTCGGCCGGTTGCACGCCGTGCTGGACGACTGCGGCGCGTCGGCGATCCTGACCACCACCGACTCCGCTGAAGGTGTGCGCAAGTTCTTCCGAAGCCGCCCGGCCAAGGAACGCCCCCGCGTCATCGCCGTGGACGCTGTCCCCGACGAGGTCGGCGCGACCTGGGAGCCGTTCGATGCGGTCGACGAGAACACCATCGCCTACCTGCAGTACACCTCGGGTTCCACCCGGATCCCCAGCGGTGTGCAGATCACCCACCTGAACATGGCCACCAATGTCGTGCAGGTGATCGAGGCCCTCGAGGGTGAGGAAGGCGACCGCGGTGTGTCCTGGCTGCCGTTCTTCCACGACATGGGGCTGGTGACCGCGCTGCTGCCCGCGATGATCGGCCACTACTTCACATTCATGACGCCGGCGGCCTTCGTCCGTCGCCCGGGCCGCTGGATCCGCGAACTCGCCTACCGGGAAGGCGACACCGGTGGGGCCATCTCCGTGGCCCCGAACTTCGCGTTCGACCACGCCGCGGCACGTGGCGTACCGAAGGACGACGAAGAGCCGCTGGACCTGTCCCACGTCAAGGCGATCCTCAACGGCAGCGAGCCGATCTCGGCCGCCACCGTCCAACGCTTCAACGACGCATTCCGCCCATTCGGCTTCCAGCCCAAGGCCATCAAGCCGTCCTACGGCCTGGCCGAGGCCACGCTGTTCGTGTCGACCACCCCGGCGGCCGAGGAACCGAAGATCGTCTCGGTCGATCGCGACGAACTGAACGCGGGCCGCTTCGTCGTGGTGCCCGACGACTCGCCCAAGGCGGTGGCCCAGGCCTCGGCCGGCAAGATCGGCGTCGCCGAGTGGGCGGTCATCGTCGACAACGACGCCGCCACCGAGCTGGCCGACGGACAGATCGGTGAGATCTGGATCAGCGGCCAGAACATGGGCACCGGCTACTGGAACAAACCGGACGAGACCATCGCGACGTTCCAGAACATCCTCAAGTCTCGGACCAGCCCGTCGCACGCGGAGGGTGCCGCCGACGAGGCGACCTGGGTGCGCACCGGCGACCTCGGTGCGTTCTACGACGGCGACCTGTACATCACCGGCCGCGTCAAGGACCTGGTGATCATCGACGGCCGCAATCACTACCCGCAGGACCTCGAGTACTCCGCTCAGGAGGCCACCAAGGCGGTGCGGACCGGTTTCGTCGCCGCGTTCTCGGTGCCGGCCAATCAGCTGCCGGACGAGGTGTTCGACAACGCCCACGCCGGGCTCAAGCGCAATGCCGACGACAGCTCCGAGCAACTGGTGATCGTCGCGGAGCGCGCGCCGGGTTCACACAAGATGGAGATGGGCCCGATCTCCGACGACATCCGCGCCGCCATCGCGGTACGCCACGGCGTCACGGTCCGCGACGTCCTGCTGACTCCGGCGGGTGCGATCCCGCGTACCTCCAGCGGCAAGATCGGCCGGCGAGCCTGCCGGTCGGCGTACCTCGACGGCACTCTGCGCAGCGGGAAGGTGGCCAATGCCTTCCCTGACGAATCGGAATGACGAACGAAGGAAAGACTCAACCGATGAAGGGGAGTTCACCCCTTCGCACGAGGTGAGGCCCCATGTCTGAATCAGAAACGCCCGAAACGCCCGATACTCCCGCCCGCACCGACATGACGGTGCCGGAGATGCGCGAATGGCTGCGCAACTGGGTGGCCAACACAACCGGGCAGGCGCCTGACGCGGTCGACGAGTCCACCCCGATGGTGGAGTTGGGACTGTCCTCGCGGGACGCGGTCGCGATGGCCAGCGATATCGAGGATCTGACCGGTGTGACGCTGACCGCGACGGTGGCCTTCCGCCACCCGACCATCGAGTCGCTCGCCACGGTGATCATCGAGGGTGAACCCGAGGTCGAGTTCGACGACGAGGGTGAGGACTGGTCGCGCACCGCTGATGTCGAGGACATCGCGATCGTCGGCGTCGCCACCCGCTTCCCCGGGGACCTGAACACGCCGGGCGAAATGTGGCAGGCGCTGCTCGAGGGCCGCGACGCGATCACCGACTTGCCCGAGGGCCGCTGGTCGGAGTTCCTCGCCGAGCCGCGCATCGCCGAACGGGTTGCCAAGGCCGCCACCCGCGGTGGCTACCTCACCGACATCAAGGGCTTCGACGCCGAGTTCTTCGCGCTGTCGAAGATGGAAGCCGACAACATCGACCCGCAGCAGCGGATGGCGCTCGAGCTCACCTGGGAGGCGCTGGAGAACGCCCGCATCCCCGCGTCGAGCCTGCGTGGCGCCAACGTCGGTGTGTACATCGGCTCGACCAACAACGACTACCAGTTCCTCGCCGTGGCCGATCCGACCACCGCTCACCCGTACGCGATCACCGGCACCACAAGCTCGATCATCCCCAACCGGGTGTCCTACTTCTACGACTTCCGCGGTCCCTCAATGTCTTTGGACACCGCGTGCTCGAGTTCGCTGGTCGCGACCCATCAGGGTGTGCGGGCGCTGCGGTCCGGTGAGACCGATGTGGCGCTGGTCGGCGGAGTGAACGCCATGATCACCCCGCTGGCGACTATCGGCTTCGACGAGGTCGGCGGTGTGCTCGCACCCGACGGCCGGATCAAGTCGTTCTCGTCTGATGCCGACGGCTATTCGCGCTCCGAGGGCGGCGGCATGCTGGTGCTCAAGCGGGTGAGCGACGCCCGCCGCGACGGTGACGAGATTCTCGCGATCATCGCAGGCAGTGCGGTCAACCACGACGGCCGGTCCAACGGCATGCTTGCGCCCAACCCGGACGCGCAGGCGGAGGTGCTTCGCAAGGCCTACAAGGACGCCGGAATCAACCCGCGCACCGTGGATTACATCGAGGCGCACGGAACCGGAACGATTCTCGGCGACCCGATGGAGGCCGACGCGCTCGGTCGCGTCGTCGGTCGCGGCCGCTCCGCGGACCAGCCTGCACTGTTGGGTGCGGTGAAGTCCAACCTCGGTCACCTGGAGTCGGCCGCTGGTGCGGCCAGCCTGGCCAAGGTGGCATTGTCGTTGAGCCGCAACAAGATTCCGCCGTCGATCAACTACGCCGGACCCAACCCGTACATCGATTTCGACACAGTCCGGCTGCGGGTGGTCGACAAGGTCACCGACTGGCCCCGCTACAGCGGCCATGCAATCGCCGGTGTATCCGGATTCGGCTTCGGCGGCGCCAACGCCCACCTGGTGGTGCGCGAGGTGTTGCCGTCGGATCTGGTTGACCCGCAGGAGGAATCCGCACCGGTCGAAGAGAAGGGCGCGGCCGACGCCGATGCCGTCTACGTCGGCGGGGTCCGGATGGACGAATACGGCGAGTTCGTCGACGAGGACGAGGTGGCCGAGGAGTACGCCTCGGCCGTCGCGTACGACGACGAGCCGGAGTTGCCCGGTCTGACCGACGAGGCGCTGGAGCTGATCGAAGCCGCGCGCGCCGAGTGGGAGGCGTCGGAGAAGCCCGCTCCCGTTGTACCGCTGGCTATTTCGGGATTCCTGACCTCACGAAAGCGCGCTGCGGCGGCCGAGCTGGCGGACTGGATCGACAGCCCGGCGGGCCGCGCGTCATCGCTGGAGTCAATTGGACGCTCGCTATCGCGGCGCAATCACGGCCGTTCTCGGGCTGTGGTGATGGCGCACGACCACGACGAGGCGATCAAGGGTCTGCGCGCGATTGCCGACGGCAAGCAGAGTCCGCTGGTGTACAGCGCCGACGGCCCGGTGACCAACGGTCCGGTGTGGGTTCTGGCCGGATTCGGTGCCCAGCACCGCAAGATGGGCAAGGAACTGTATCTGCGCGACCCTGTGTTCGCCGAGTGGATCAACAAGGTCGACGCACACATCCAGGACGAACGCGGTTACTCGGTTGTTGAGCTGATCCTCGACGATGCGATCGACTACACCAACGAGACCTGTGAGTACCCCATCGAAGTGGTCCAGACGGTGATCTTCGCCATCCAGATCGCGCTCGGTGAACTGCTCAAGCACCACGGCGCCAAACCCGGTGCGGTGGTGGGGCAGTCGCTCGGTGAGGCGGCCGCCGCGTATTTCGCCGGTGGTCTGTCGCTGGCGGATGCCACCCGCACCATCTGCTCGCGCGCACACCTCATGGGTGAAGGCGAGGCGATGCTGTTCGGTGAGTACATCCGGCTGATGGCGCTCGTCGAGTACTCGGCCGATGAGATCAAGACGGTGTTCTCCGACTACCCGGGCCTGGAGGTGTGCGTCTACGCCGCCCCCACCCAGACGGTCATCGGCGGCCCGCCGGACCAGATCGACGCGATCATCGCCCGGGCGGAATCGGAAGGCAAGTTCGCCCGCAAACTGCAGACCAAGGGCGCCAGCCACACTCAGCAGATGGACCCGTTGCTCGGTGAGTTGTCCGCCGAGATCCAGGGCATCGAGGCGCACCCGCTGCACACCGGATACTTCTCCACGGTGCACGAGGGCAGCTACATCCGCCCGGGCGGCGAGCCGATCCACGATGTGGAGTACTGGAAGAAGGGGCTGCGGCACAGCGTCTACTTCACCCACGGCATCCGCAACGCCGTCGACAACGGGCACACCACGTTCTTGGAGCTGGCGCCGAACCCGGTGGCGCTCATGCAGGTTGGGCTGACCACCGCGGCCGCCGGACTGCATGACGGTCAGTTGATCGCGACGCTGGCTCGCAAGCAGGACGAGGTCGAGTCGATGCTGGCCGCGATGGCGCAGCTCTACGTCTACGGGCACGATCTCGACTTCCGGACTCTCTTTGATTCGGGGTCGGAGGGGGCCAAGTACGCCGACATCCCGCCGACCCGGTTCAAGCGCAAGCCGTACTGGCTGGACGCACAGTTCACTGGCGACAGCTCGGTGATGATGCCGGGTAACCATGTGGCCACCCCCGACGGCCGGCACGTCTGGGAGTACTCGCCGAAGGGGCAGGCCGACCTGGCTGCACTTGTGAAATCTGCGGCGGCACAGGTTCTTCCGGACGCCAAGCTGACGGCATCCGAGCAGCGCGCGGTGCCTGGGGACGGCGCCCGCCTGGTCACCACGCTGACCCGCCATCCGGGCGGCGCCTCGGTGCAGGTGCACGCGCGGTTGGATAACGGGGCCGAGTCTTCGTTTACCTTGGTCTACGACGCCGTGGTCACCCGGGGCGGCGCAGCGTCGGCTCTGCCGTCCGCGGTCGCCACCGGTGTCGCGGTCACCGCTCCGGCCACCGAGGTTCCTGCCGGCGAGCCGGACGATGACGCCGAAATCTTGCAGGACAACCTGACTGCGGGTGCCGGCCTGGCCGCCGGCTTTGCCAAGTGGTCGCCGGATTCGGGTGAGACCATCGGCCAGCGACTCGGCGCGATCGTCGGCGGCGCAATGGGTTACGAGCCCGAGGATCTGCCGTGGGAGGTCCCGCTGATCGAGCTGGGCCTGGATTCGCTGATGGCGGTGCGGATCAAGAACCGCGTCGAGTACGACTTCGATATGCCGCCGATTCAATTGACGGCGGTACGCGACGCCAATCTCTACGCAGTCGAGAAGCTCATCGAATATGCGGTCGAGCACCGCGACGAGGTCGAGGCACTGGCCGAGAGCCAGAAGGGCAAGACGGCCGAAGAGATCGCCGCCGCCCAGGCCGAGATGATGGGCGGTGCCAGCACCGTCGCCGAACTCGAGGCCAAGCTCGCCGAGGCGGGTCGCCCGATCGCGACCGATGCCGAGGCGCAGGGCGAGCCGAATATCCCAGCGCCGCCGACAGATCCGGCCGGCCCGGGCGCGAAGTCCACTGCTGCCGCAGCGGCTGCCAAGGTCTTGACCCAGGAGGCTGTCACCGAAGCCCTCGGAGCCGACGTGCCGCCGCGCGATGCCGCCGAGCGCGTGACGTTCGCGACGTGGGCGATCGTCACCGGCAAGTCGCCGGGCGGCATCTTCAACGAGCTGCCCGCTGTCACCGACGAGACCGCCACCAAGCTGGCCGACCGGCTCTCCGAGCGCGCCGAGGGCACGATCAGCGTCGACGATGTGAAGTCCGCCAAGACGATTGAGGCACTGGCCACCATCGTGCGGGCTCAGCTCGAAGACGGTGTGGTCGACGGGTTCGTGCGTACCCTGCGAGCGCCGAAAGAGGGAAGCGCGCACGTCCCGGTGTTCGTCTTCCACCCGGCCGGCGGATCAACCGTCGTCTACGAACCGCTGCTCAAGCGGCTGCCCGCCGACACCCCGGTCTACGGTCTGGAACGTGTCGAGGGCTCCATCGAGGAGCGCGCCGCCGAGTACGTGCCCAAGCTGATGGAAATCAATGGCAAGGGCCCCTACATCCTCACCGGCTGGTCGCTGGGCGGGGCGCTGGCCTACGCGTGCGCGGTCGGCCTCAAGCGCAACGGCTGCGACGTCCGCTTCGTCGGGCTGATCGACACGGTGCGCGCCGGCGAGGAGGTGCCGCAGACCAAGGAGGAGATCCGGGCCCGCTGGGACCGCTACGCGGTATTCGCCTCGCGGACCTTCAACGTCGAGATCCCCGAAATCCCGTACGAGCAGCTCGAGCAACTCGATGACGAAGGTCAGGTGCGGTTCGTCCTGGACGCCGTCAAAGAGGCCGGGGTCGACATCCCGGGCGGCATCATCGAGCACCAGCGGACGTCATACCTGGACAACCGGGCCCTGGACACCGCCCATATCGAGCCCTACGACGGACATGTCACGCTCTACATGGCGGACCGCTATCACGACGACGCGATCATGTTCGAGCCGCGCTACGCCGTCCGCCAACCTGACGGCGGCTGGGGCGAATTCGTCGACGACTTGGAGGTCGTGCCCATCGGAGGCGAGCACATCCAGGCGATCGACGAGCCGTACATCGCCAAGGTCGGGGCCCATATGAGCGAAGCGATCAACCGTATCGACGCCGAGGAGAAGCAGGACTAGTGACTACTGAGAGCTCTCCCACCCACCACCCGGTAACAACTGCCGAAAAGCTCGCCGAACTCCGCGAAAAGCTGGAGCTTGCCAAGGAACCGGGCGGAGAGGCGGTCGCCGCGAAGCGCGACAAACGCGGAATCCCCAGTCCGCGTGCGCGAATCCATGAGCTGCTCGATCCGGGCAGCTTCCTGGAGATCGGCGCGCTGGCACGCACGCCAGGTGATCCGAACGCGTTGTACGGCGACGGTGTGGTCACCGGGCACGGCACCATCAACGGCCGTCCGGTCGGTGTGTTCAGCCACGACTACACCGTGTTCGGTGGCTCGGTGGGAGAGATGTTCGGCCGCAAGGTTTCCCGCCTGATGGAGTGGGTGGCGATGGTCGGCTGCCCGATCATCGGTATCAACGACTCCGGTGGCGCCCGCATCCAGGACCTGGCCACGTCGTTGGCCTGGTACGCCGAGCTCGGCCGTCGCCACGAGCTGCTCAGCGGCCTGGTTCCGCAGATCTCGATCATCCTGGGTAAGTGCGCAGGCGGTGCCGTGTACTCGCCGATCCAGACCGACCTCATCGTGGCTGTACGCGACCAGGGCTACATGTTCGTCACCGGGCCGGACGTCATCAAGGATGTCACCGGTGAGGATGTCACCCTCGACGAACTCGGCGGCGCCGACGCCCAGGCCAAGTACGGCAACATCCATCAGGTCGTCGACTCGGAGAAGGACGCCTTCACCTACGTCCGCGATTACTTGCAGTTCTTGCCCTCCAACACGTTTGACGATGCCCCGGTGATCAATCCCGGTCTGGAGCCGGAGATCACTCCGCACGATCTGGAACTCGACACCCTCGTGCCGGACGCGGACAACACCGCCTACGACATGCACGAGATCCTGCTGCGGATCTTCGACGACGGGGATTTCCTCGAGGTCGCCTCGCAAGCCGGCCAGGCGATCATCACCGGCTTCGCTCGCGTCGACGGTCGCCCGGTCGGGGTGATCGCCAACCAGCCGATGCACATGTCCGGCGCCATCGACAACGAGGCCTCCGACAAGGCCGCCCGCTTCGTGCGGTTCTGCGATGCGTTCAACACGCCTCTGGTCTTCGTCGTCGACACCCCGGGCTTCCTGCCCGGTGTCGAGCAGGAGAAGAACGGCATCATCAAGCGCGGCGGCCGGTTCCTCTACTCCGTCGTCGAGGCCGACGTGCCGAAGGTGACCATCACCATCCGCAAGTCCTACGGCGGCGCATACGCGGTGATGGGGTCCAAGCAGCTCACGGCCGACTTCAACTTCCTGTGGCCGACTGCGCGCATCGCCGTGATCGGCGCCGAGGGTGCGGCCCAGCTGATCGTCAAGCGGTTCCCCGACCCCACCGCCCCTGAAGTGCAGGAGATCAGGCGCCAGTTCATCGAGGGGTACAACCGGGACATGGCCACCCCGTACGTGGCGGCCGAACGCGGTTATGTCGACGCGGTGATCGAGCCGCACCTGACTCGCCTGCAACTGCGCGGCGCCATGCGGATCCTGCGGGACAAGCAGATCCTGCGCGTGCAGCGCAAGCATGGTCTGATCCCGATCTAATGCGCCGCCGGGGTTATCCCCAGGGTTTACTCACACCTGTGTAATTCGCCCGCGCGGACGCCGGCTGATGGCAAAGTTGACGAAACGTCGGTGATCGCGAGGCCGGCCGCCTTACCGTTGGTCGGTGACCACCGAGAAGATCGAGTTGGCCGCCACCGGCCAAGACGGCCGCCACCTCTACACCTGCCCGTTGTGTGAGGCCATGTGCGGCTTGGAGATTCAGGTCTCCGACGGCCGCGTCGCCAGCATCCGCGGGAACTCCGACGACGTCTGGAGCCGAGGGCACCTGTGCCCGAAGGGCGCATCGCTGGGCGCTATCCACGAAGACCCCGACCGGATCCGTAAGCCGATGGTCAAGGTCGACGGGCAGTGGCAGGAGGTCAGCTGGGATGCCGCCTTCCGGCGCTGCACCGAACTGCTGACCCCGGTGATCGCCGAGCATGGCATCGGCGCGGTCACCTGCTACACCGGCAATCCGCTGGCGCACTCTTTCTCGCTGGGCCGCTACACCGGCGTCCTGCTGGGCATGTCTGGAATCCCCGTCAGCTACTCACCGGGCACCGTCGACCAGTGGCCGAAGAACCTCTCGTCGCATCTGATGTACGGCAACTGGTGGGGATTCCCGGTTCCCGACATCGAACGCACCGACCTGCTGGTGGTGATGGGCGCGAATCCGGCGGCCTCACAGGGCTCGCTGCTGGCCGCCCCCGATGTGATGGGCATCCTCGGCCGCATCGACAATGTGATCGTCATCGACCCCGTGCGCACCGCGACCGCGGCGAAGGCGAACGAATGGCTACCGATCACCCCGGGCACCGACGCTGCACTGCTGCTCGCCGTCGTGCACACCTTGTTCGACGAAGACCTGGTCCGCATGGGCCGCCTGGCCGACCACGTCGACGGCGTCGATACCCTGCGGGCGGCCGCGGCCGACTGGTCACCGGAGCGGGTTGCCCCGGTGACGGGTATCGACGCGGACCGCATCAAAGACCTCGCCCGCCAACTGGCGGGTACCGAACGAGCCGTGGTGTACGGGCGAATCGGGTTGTGCAATCAAGAGTTCGGGAGCCTGGCCAGCTGGCTGGTCGACGTCGTCAACATTCTCACCGGCCACTTCGACACCGAGGGCGGTGCCATGTTCCCCCGGCCCGCGGTGTGGACTGTCACCGCCCAACCGCAGCCCGGTCTGGAGGGTGGGCTGGCCGAGTTCGGCCGCTGGCAGACCCGGGTTCGCGGCGCCAAGGAGGTACTCGGCCAGGTGCCGGTCTCGTGCCTGGCGGAGGAGATCGAAACACCAGGGGAGGGGCGGATTCGCGCGCTGATCACGGTGGCGGGCAACCCGGTGCTGTCGACGCCGCAAGGGCATCGCCTCGACGAGCTGTTGCCCGGCCTCGACGCGATGATCGCGGTTGACTTGTGGCTCAACGAAACCACTCGTCACGCCGATGTCATCCTGCCCGGCCTGTCGCCGCTGGAGCAGCCGCATCACGACGACCTGATCCTGGCGTTCGCGATCAACAGCATCGCCAACTACTCGGCGCCGGTGTTCACCCCCGAGGATCCCGACCGCCCGGAGGAGTGGGAGATCTTGGTGCGGCTCACCGGCCTGTGCGCGGGTACGCCCGCCGAAGAGGTCGACGTCGCCGCGATCGACGACGGGTTCTTCGACTATCTGTGTTTCACTCAGGGACTCGACGGCGGGCAGGTGCGCAGCCACTACACGCACGGCGGGCCGGAACGCATTCTCGATCTGACTCTGCGTACCGGACCATTCGGTGACCGCTACGGCGAGAATCCGGATGGGCTGAGCCTGGCGAAGCTCAAGGAGCAGCCCAACGGGATCAACTTCGGACCGATGGTGTCCCAGGTACCCGAGATCCTCAACACCTCCGACAAGAAGATCCGTCTGGCCCCGCAGTATCTGCTCGACGACATCCCGCGACTGGGCCGGCGTCTCGATCGCGAGCCCGACGAGCTGGTGCTGGTGAGCCGGCGCCATCTGAGGTCGAACAACTCGTGGCTGCACAATGTTTCGGCCTTGATGAGGGGCCGTGACCGCTGCACCCTGCTGATGCATCCCGATGACGCCGCTCGCCGCGGTGTCGCCGCCGGGCAGACGGTGTCCGTTCAGTCCTCGGCTGGACGCATCGAGGTGCCGGTGGAGGTGACCGACGCCATCAAGCCCGGTGTGGTGTCGATGCCGCACGGCTGGGGCCACGGCAAACCCGGGACACGGATGTCGGTGGCCAACGGGTCACCCGGGGTCAACACCAACATCCTGTCGCCACCGACATTCCTCGACGAACCGTCGGGCAACGGTGCGCTGAACGGGATCCCGGTGACCGTCGCCGCTGCCCCGGCCGGTTAGCCGCAGTTCGGCTCGACCCGCAACACTACCGTCGCGTGCGATGGAATCGCCTCGCCCGCAAGGTCACTCGGGGTGCTGCTGACGGCGTGGGTCCACAGATCGCGAACCCGGTAACACGGGGTGCGGGGCAGGCCCACGGCGGCTGCGGTGGTGACAATCGTTGCGGGCTGTGAATCCGGGTTGGTCATCGAGATCGCGACCGCGCCCCCGGCCAGCGGCTTGACCATGATCCGCCGGTCCCCGGCGAGGGGGCGGCCCTGCCTGACGAGCCGGTCCTGGTCGACCGCGATGATGTCGGGATTGATCAGCAGCTCGCGGGTCTGCCCGGACATGGTGCGAATGTCGTTGCCGGCCAACAGCGGTGCCGCCATCATCGCCCACAGCGAGACGTGGGTGCGCTGCTCGTCGAGGGTCATACTCGGGCCGTGCTCGCCAGCCAAGGTCTCGACCATCCCCTGATGGTCGGCGACGAAGTCCGGCCAGGAGATGCCGGCCACCAACATGTCCGGGTCGTTGAAGTAGCCGGGCCGGCTGCGGGTGGCCAGCGGGACGTCGGCGTCGACCTGCTCGGTGACCCCGAATACCGGGCCGGCCGTCCCGGTCTGGCTGTGCCACACCGGAACCAGGTCGATCGTGGTGCGCGACATGTCGGCGATTCCCGACCAGTCGTAGTCGGAGCCGGCGGACGGGTCACCTGAGGTGTTCGGGTTGATGCTGTACAAGATCTGTCTTCCACTGCGCTGCAGCGCATCCCGCATGGCGGTGAACGCGCTTTCCTGATCCGATCGGTTCTGGTCGGTACTGCACCAGTCGTATTTCAGGTAGTCCACACCCCACCGCGCGAACGTGGCCGCGTCGGCCGCTTCGTGGCCCCTGCTGGCGTTCGCTGCGCCGAGTCCGCACAGCTCGTAGCTGGGGCTGGCGTACAGGCCCAACAGCATCCCGTGGGCGTGGACGTACTGCGCCACAGCCGGGATGCCACCGGGAAACCGGCTCGGGTCGGCCCGCAGATCGCCGGCACTGTCACGGGTCCCGGCCGCCCAGCCGGCATCGAGATTCACATAGCGGTACCCGGCGTCGCGCATCCCGGAGGACACCATCGCGTCGACGGTCTCGTCCACGGTGCGCTCGGACAACGGGATGCCGGAGTTCCACGAGTTCCACCCCATCGGCGGGATGAGGGCCGCTGGTGCAGGCCGGGCAGGCGGCCGGCCGCAGGCCGCGACGCCCGCAGCCAGCAGAACTAGGCAGCCGAGGAGCGTCGGTAGTCGGCGCATAGCGCAAGGGTAGGAGGTGCTTCCCCGAAGTGAGCGTGTGCCCGGGTCATCACCTGTTCGGCCTGCGCCGGGTCGGTGGTGTCGGCGGCGATCAACAGCAACCGAGCGCTGCTGTGGCCGTGGCCGATTCGCACCAGGCCTGCCGCGTTCCGGTCGACGGCCACCACGCGGTTGCCGGCCGCCAGCAGTGCTCGGGCCAGCCGATATCCGCGGTCCGTTCCGGCGTCGAGGACCAGAACGAAGGGGCTGTCCTTGGTTTTCGCTGGAAATGCCATGCCCCCATCCAACGGTCCGGACGTGAGTGACGGCTTTGTCGCTGCTGGGAATTTCTGCTGCGAAGCATGATCCGACACCGTGTACCACCTCACCTCCGTACACTCCGGCGAATGAGCGATATCGACGTCGAATCGATCCGGACCGCCGGGGCGGCCATCGGCGAGGCCATCAGCGTGTTCATGCTCAACCCGGACACCTTCGAAAAGAGTCTCGCGGCCGGCTATCCGGACCCGTTCGCCGCGTACTTCGCCGGCCGCGGCGGCGTCCTCGGCGACGCCACCGGCACCACGGTCACCGCGGTGTTCGCCGTCTTCGAACCGAACCTTGCGCGGTCGTGCTGGGAGAACGGCGTCGCGGTGCACCCCGCGTCGGAAAGTTGCCGGCTCTACTGGGATCAGCTCGCCGAGTTCGGCAGGACCTACCTCGCCGGGGCCGAGGGGCTGGACCGCGTCGCCGAGCTGGGGGAGAAGGTCATCGCCGGCGCCCCCGAACCCGGCCTGCCGCTGTATGCGGGCTGGCGGGCCATGCCGCTGGCCGACGACGCTCCCGCACGCGCCCTCCAGGTGATGATGGTGCTACGGGAACTGCGTGCCGCCGTGCACTTCAACGCCCTGACGATCTCCGGGCTGAGCCCCGTCGAGGCGCACATCCTCAATCACGGCACGGACTACGCCGCGTTCATGGGCTGGCAGCCGCCGTACGTCGACGCTGCCGGCAAGGAAGACGTCTACGACCAGGTCGAGGACCTCACAAACCGTCGGATGGCGCAGATCTACGAGTCGGCGCTGACGGCGGCCGAGGCCGACGAGCTGGCCCGGTTGAGCGTGGCCGCGCTGGCGACGTTGAAGGCCAGCGCACCGGCCCCCGTCGGCGCCTGACACCGGTTTGCTGCGTTGGTTCGATGGCGGACCCAGACACCCCTTAAGATGCCCCAATGCCGTTAGCTGACGGCCAGATCGTCGCGGGTTACACCATCCTGCGGACACTGGGCGCCGGAGGGATGGGCGAGGTGTACCTCGTCCAGCACCCCCGGCTGCCCCGGCACGACGCACTCAAGGTGCTCGGTTCCGCGGTCAGCGCCGACGACGAATACCGCAAGCGGTTCAACCTCGAAGCCGACATGGTGGCCACGCTGTCGAACCGGCACATCGTGACGATCTACGACCGCGGCGAGTTCGACGACAAGCTGTGGATCGCGATGGAGTACATCGACGGCACCGACGCCTCCCGGCTGCTCGCCGAGCGTTACCCGTACGGGATGCCACCGGCCGAGGTGGTGCGGATCATCACCGGGGTCGCCGAAGCCCTGGACTACGCGCACAGTCGCGGACTGCTCCACCGCGACGTCAAACCCGCCAACATCCTTTTGGGTCTTCCCGGCACGGGTGACGAGCGAGTGATGCTCGCAGACTTCGGAATTGCCCGTTGGATGGGTCAGTCGAGCGATCTGACCGGAACCAATATGACCGTCGGAACCGTCGCCTACGCCGCCCCTGAACAACTCAAGGGCGAACAGATCGACGGTCATGCCGATCAGTACGCGCTGGCCGCGACGGCATACCACCTGCTGACCGGCATGCCGCCGTTCCAACACACCAATCCGGCGATCGTGATCAGCCAGCATCTGAGCTCCGATCCGCCCGCCATCGGCAACAAGAGGCCCGAACTCGCCTGCCTGAGCCCGGTTTTCGCCAAGGCGCTGGCCAAGGATGCCGGCAAGCGCTACACCCGCTGCATCGACTTCGCGCGAGCGCTGCAGCAGGGCATCGGCACCGCCGAACGGCAGACCGGTGCGACCGACGTGACGAGTTCGGCACCGGTGCCCGGTGCTTCGGTGAGGGCTGGTGCGGGTCGCCACGCCAGGCCGGAGTCCGGCCCGTCACGCCGGCGGCTGCTGATCCCGGCGATCCTGGGTGCGGTGGTGATCATCGCCGGTGCGGCCGCGGGCCTTTCGCTCCTGCTCGGTCACCGCGGTGTGAACACCACCACGACCGCACACACCCCGGCGCCACCGCCTGCGGTCTCGAGTCGGATGGATCTGCCGGTCGTGGTGATCGGCGCGAACTGTGCTGTCCTCGGCGCAGCCGCGGTCAGCGAGAAGGGCGCGCCTGCCTACTGCGCGCACGCGGCTGCCGGCGCCGATCCGATCGTGTGGTCGCTGCAGCCCGAGAAACTGGCGACCGGCGGCTCAGGCTAGCGCCGCCGGCCGACTCCACCCGCACGGCGGATTACAGCGGAATCCACTGCCCCAGGAACCAGAAGCCCCAGCCTGCCCCGTTGCCGGCCGGCATCGGCTGGACCCACTGGCCGTTCCAGTTGAACGGCTGGTGGTCTTGACGAGCCTGATCGACGTTGCGATGCTGCCAGTCGCCCGGACCGTTGTTCTGGTTGCCGGGCCCGTTGTTCTGGTCGGGTCCATTGTTCCACCCATTGTTGGGGCCCTGGCAGTTCTGCGGACCGGGGCCGCCGCACTGGCCGGGATCGGCGCTCGCGGTTCCGATACCGAGCCCGAACAGTCCTGCCGCACCGATGCCGACCGCCGCGGTCGAGGTGTAGACCAATCGTCTGAGATTCATCGTCATATCCGTTTCGTTGCTCGAGTTTCGCTTGCGGTGACGACGTTATGGACCGGGGATTTGTGCCAGCTGTGACACGAATTGGCGCGCGCTGAGGGAGTCATAACGTATCGAAAACGGTCTGGTATCAGTGACTTTGCTAAACATCCAGGTGTTCGCGAGTTTGTTGCCAGCCGACTCTACGAACTTTCGGCGTTGTGGCGCATGGCTTTTGCGCACGTAAATAGTTAGACATGTCAGCTGTGAACACAGGAATCCGGTCAGTGCTTCTGATGGCATCCGTTTGCGCCGTGGTGGTCATGGGTGCGGTCGGCTGCGGATCAAAGGCCACCACGGGACCGACAACCGTCACCGTCACGTCGACACCGACCACGACGACGACCACCGCCGCTCCTGCGACGCATCATCAGTACAACTCCGGCTCAGGGGGCGGAGCGCAACCGCAGCAGACCGTCGTCGAGACCCAGGCGCCGCAGACCGTCACCGCGACTCAAGACCCGCAGACCGTGACCAATACCGAAACGGCAACGCAGACTGAGACATCCGTGGCCACCTCGATCGCCACCGCTACCCAGACCGTCACGGTGGCGCCGAACCGGCCGTTCGGGCCGAATGGCTTCGGCAACCGCAACGGCGGCTAACTGCGTTCTCTGGGCAGCGTCTGGCCGCGGAAGAAGGCCGGAGCCTTGAGGTTCCACAGGATCATCAGCACCACACCGAACGCCAGGCTGAGCACGCCGACGACGAACGCGGTGCCGATGCCCAGCAGGGAACCGCCCGAACCTGTGCTCGGATCGGCCATCAGGTACGCCTCGACGACGCCCACCGGGATCAGGATCAACGCACCGATGCCGGGCAGGATCACCTGCCCCATCGCCGTGCGCCACGAACGAAAAGCGGTGCGCCAGAAGTACACCACCGAGGAGATCGCCACCACGGAGTAGTACGTCATGATCGCGATGCCCACGCTGTAAACCGAATCCGACACCACGCTGTCGCTGACCACATCCAGCACGCAATAGATCACCAGGCTGGTCACGCCGATCACCCAGGTCGCGTACTTGGGCGTCGAGCTCGCTTCGCTCACCGAGGCGAACCGGTCCGGCAACGCCCGGTAGGTCGCCATCGACAACAGCCCGCGAGCCGTCGGCATCACGGTGGACATCGTCGCCGAGAACGCGGACAACCCGACCACCAGCGCTGCCAGCATCGCGCCGCGTTCGCCGATGGACTGGGTGGCCAGCGTGGTGAACACGTCGTCGACGTTGCCCTCGTGAGTCAGGCTCGTGTCACTGTTCGGGTCGATACCGGCGAACGCCAGCGCCGCGACGGAGAAGATCACGTAGGTGGCAACCGTGATCAGGATCGCGGTGACGCCGCTGCGACCGGCGTCGGCCGACGTTCCGGAGGTTTCCTCGGACATCGCCAGTGAGGCGTCGAAACCCCAGAAGATGAAGATAGCCACCAGGAAGCCGCCCAGTAGACCGCTGAAGTCGTGAATTGCGAACGGGTTGAACCACTCCCAGGAGAACGACTCAGCGCTTGCGCTCTGCCCACCGCGGAATACCGGGATGATCATGATGATCGCGAACAGCAGCAGCCCGCCATACTGGATGATCGTCAGGATCAGGGTGGTGCGGGATGATTCTTCGGCACCGCGGGCCACCAGCCACGTTGTCAGCAGGATGAATCCCGTGGCGACGATGATGTCGAACCACACCGGCGAGGAGTCCATGCCCACCAGCACCGCGGCGGCGTTGGTCAGGATCCCGGCGGCGCCGACACCGGCCAGGATCGACGACAGCACCAGCGCGAAACCGCCCATCCAGCCGATGTGCGGGGCGATCGCCTTGGAGCCCCAGGTGAACACGGTGCCGGCATCCGGTGCGGCGTCGGTGAGGTGCTTGTAGGCCAGTGCGACGAAGTACATCGGGATCACGGCGATGATGAAGACGATGGGGAGCTGATAGCCCGATTCCTCCGCGCCGTGCCCGAGTGCACCGGTCAGCGAATAGGCCGGAGCGGTGGCCGCCAGACCGATGGCGACCGCTCCCACGAGGGAGACGGATCCCTTCTTGAGGCCTTTGGAGCGCAGGCCGTGCATCAACGGATCGACGATTGCTGCGTCTTCGGCCATCAGCGGATTGTGCCACCGCAGGTGCCGAATGAGCGTCGTTACGGCGGGATCGAACCGCCGTCGGGTCAGCGTCCGCTGACGGCTTTGGCGGCGGGCCTGCCGGAGTGGCCGAGGCCGGACCCGGGCCGGTGGGAGCGCCGTTGCGGTGTCGCGGCTTTTCGGGGTTCCGATGTCTTGGTGACTTTCCGATCCGGCCGCGGGCCGGGTCGCACCGAGCGGTGCGATGTGGTGGCGGATGCTGAATTGCTGGGCTGCGAGCGCAGGCTGGTCACCCAATTGCGCACGGCCGCAAGCGCCCCGGCGACCATGCCGATCGGGATTCCCACAATCGCACCCACGATGCCGGCCAGCGGGACGAGCGGGGTGAGCGCCGGACCCAGCACCGGAATCTTGTTGAGCACGTTGAGCGCCACGAGTCCGGTGCCGATATAACCGAAGAAGAATCCGGAACCGGCACCCGCGATCACGCCGCCCGCGATGTTCGGCAGGCTCGGCCGGACGCTGACCTGATCGGCCGCCGCCGCAGCCACCGGCAGCGCGGCGAGCTGAACGACCTCGACGGACACTCGCGGGGTGAGCGCGGCGGTGGGCTTCGGCGGCTCCGCCGTCGTGGTGGCGAGCATGACTGTGCCTGCAGCGATCGCCGCCACCGCGGCGACCACCGGTCGACTCCTGAAGATGTGTTCCATGACCCCACACTGGCCACACCGGGCCGCAGTGATGTCAGTACCGCGGTACTGAATTTCCGGAGGGCAGGAGCGAAGCGACCCGGGAAGTGTTTCCGGAGGGCAGGAGCGAAGCGACCCGGGACATGTTTCCGGAGGGCAGGAGCGACGTTACGGCTTGATCCTGATGGGTCCCGGCTTCCACAGGCCGCTGCGCGTTGCCGTGCCCAGCTCGATCTGGGCGGGCTCGGCGGGAACGATCGTCTCGAACTGGCGCAGCGAACCCCAGTCGCGGCCCCAGTCATGCGACAGATAGGTCGACATGACGTGCGCGCGCAGCAGCAGGTCGGTGATTCCGAGCAGACCGCCGTTACGACCGTCCTCCCAGGTGTCGGTGTCCTGCTTCTTGGCGGTGTAGTCCGGGGTGATCCGGAACTTCGGCACCTCGGTGACGCCGTTGGCGTGCAGCATCGGCTGCTGGCACGGGAACGCCAGGCCCACCGCCCAGTCCATCAACACCGGCTGGGTGGAACCGACGAACTCCTGAACCGACCGCAGCTCGGGCACCCGCGGCGGAGTCACGGCCAGCCAGTCGCCCTGCGACAGGGAGCGGTCCTGCGCCACGATGCGCACGGTGGTGGCATCGGCCGGGATCTCCGAGCGCGGATAGCGCAGGTTGCGCCATGACGGTGCCGGACCGAGGTCGTAGGGGCTGACCCGGCCGGCGGGCACCGGGGCGCCGTCCGGTCCGGGCTTGCCGTACTCCAGCTCGATGGTCTGCCCGTCGGTGAAGCCGTTGAGCACGCTGAGTCCCGCGATGGTGCCTGCGGCGGTGACGACGACCAGGGGATGACCATTGTCGTTGGGCGGCAACTGATACCACGCGGAGGTCAGCGTGGCGTCCTGCTGCGGGCCGACGAAGTAGCTGCCTGCCAGCGGAACGCGCGCCGGGTCGAGGCCGTAGGGCAAGGGCACGGTCGAACCGTTGACCCCCGGCGTGTCCAGCTTGATCGGCTGATCCCAGTCGTAATCCGTGCCGGGTTGCGGATTGGTCATCCGGATCGCCTCGGCCACAATGTGTTCCGGCACGCCGCTGGGCGTGAAGCCAACCGGGTTGGTGCCGCCCAGTGGGCCGAGCGGCCCGTAGTCGCCGGGCAGCGGGGTCAGAAATCCCGCGTTGGCGTCCGGTTCCACCAAGACGTCGTCGGCCAGTCCGCAACCGCCGGAGAACGATCGCAGGTTGGCCCAGGCGTTCGAGTAGGTCGGGTACTGGCGCACCACGCCCGCGGCCATCGAGGCGATGAACACCAGGACCATGAATCCGGCCGCCACCGGGATCGGGGCGGTGGTCACGGCCCGGGCAATGCGGCCCTCGCCGTGGTCACGGGTGCTGAAGTGCAGCCAGGTCGTGTAGATAGCCGAGACCGCGAACAATGCGAAAAATATTGTGCTGACCGTGATTCCGGCGATCTTCGGCATGGCGTTGTTGAACGGCGCGCCGTAGCTGGACACATACCACCAGCCGTTGGTGGTGGCGAAGCACAACGCCAGCAGGAAGAACACCGCGGTGACGACGGTCATCCGGTTGCGCGACCAGCGCAGCACCGCCGGTGAGGCGAGCACGGTGGCCAGCGCAGCCATGGCCGCACCGACCGCGGCGAACAGCCCGAAGTGATGCACCCACTTGGTCGGGGTGAACATCAGGAAGAACATCGTCGCGAAGATGACGCCCATCAGCCGCCACACCGGTCCACGGGCCACCCCGGGAACACGCTTGCGGCGCAACATGATGAACATCGACATGAACAGCGACAGCGCGGTCATCAGGAAGCCGAACCGTCGTGACAGCGAGCCGTCCACGGTCGGCAGGATCAGGTAGTAGTAGCGCAGGTTTTCGGTGTACCAGGCCTGGCTGGGTCCGATATCGGTGCGAATCCTGGTGGCTTCCAACACCGTTGCCAGGGTCTGGTCGGCGAAGACAACGGTCAGGATGATGGTGCCTGCGGCCAGCAGTGGCAGCACCAGCGGCCAGGTGCCCACCAGTGCGCGCCTGCGCACCAGGATTCGCAGGATCGGCCGGCCACCGGCGATCAACGCGGCGACGGCGATCAGGCCGGTGGGCTGGATACCGAGGGTGAACGCCGCGCTGATGATCGCCAGCGCCGCCGGAGTCAGCCGGCCGGAGATCACCGCGCGTTCGATGAGTACATAGGTGATCAGAGCGCCGGTCGCGATCTGGCCCTCGGGGCGCAGGCCGTTGTTGAACGGCATCCACGCCGCCATCAACACCAGGCCCGCGGCCCACAGCGCTGGCCGGCTGGCGATCACGGCGGGGCCCAGCCGGGGCAGCACCTCGCGGGACAGCAGCAGCCAGCAGACCAGCGCACAGACCAAGTCCGGCAAGCGCATCCAGATGCTGGCGTCGCTGACGTGGGTCATCAGCGCCAGCACGTTGTAGAACCAGCCGAACGGGTCTTCGGGGCTGCCGAACCAGCGGAAGTAGTTCGACATGTAGCCGGCGTGGTCGGCGACGCGGGCCATCTGCAGGATGTAGCCGTCGTCGGAGGAGTTGGCTCCGATCACATGCCAGATCAGGAATCCCGCCACCACGGTCACGTCGACCGCGGTGAAGGTGCGCCAGCGCTGTGGAATCCAGGAGTGCATGCGGCGCCCGTCGAGGCGGTCCAGCCGCCACAGGGCCACCAGCGCGATCACGGTTGCGGTCATCGCCAGCAACATCGCGGCCAGCTTCAACACCGTTGGCGTTGTGGAGAACCGGGTGTCGATCGTCGCCGAGACGGTCAGCCCCGGCGGCGCCGGACCGACCAGATCGGTGAACACTCCGACGATCGCCGGCCGCAGGTTGGGGTCGGCAAACCCGCTGCGCAGATCCTTGCCTGTGGTCGGATCGTTCAACCCGACGAACGTGGCGAATGTCCCGTCCGTCGTCGAGGTGATCTCGATGCGCTGACACTGAGCGGAGACCGCCCGCGCGCGCGGCACGCTCGCGACCACCACATTGCGGTCGGTGATGTCGACGCGTTGCGCGTTGACGTTGACGAACAGCGAATTGAGCGCTGCCTCTTTGCCCTTCTGTGGCGCGAGCCCCAGCACCAGGCCGCCGGCGGGCGGCATGGACCGGATGACGTCGCAGGGGACCGTCGCGGTCACCGACACCGGTGCCTGCGAGATCAGCGGTGCGGTGACGTTATTCAGCTGACCGGCCTGGGGCCAATTCAGCGTCGCGGTGGTCTGTTCCACCGGCAGCAGCGGAGTCAGCACCGACAGCACGAAGCCCACCAGTCCGGCGACCGTGGCCACCCAGCGGGTGATGTTCACGTCCCGCGTCATGGCAGTGCCCTGATCGGTCCGCTACGGCTCCAGCCGAATGCCGTCTTGGTGCCCTGGTCGATGACGGCGTTCGGCGCTTCCGACGACGGCACCAGCCGGACATATCGCTCGATCGCACCCCAGTCGCGATACCAGTCGTCGCGCAGGTACGTCGGGACGGTCGCCGTGGTCAACAGTCCCTGGATGAACAGGAACGGTCCACCGGCGCGCGCGGATTGCCACATATTGCTCGACACCACCACCTGCTTGAGGTTGGGCAGGATCCGGTACTCCGGCAGTTCGGCGACGCCGAGGTGCTCGGAGAACGGGCGCTGGCACGGGAAGTTCGCGGCGGTGGCGATGTCCATCATCACCGGCGTCTGCGAGCCGAGGAATTGCTGAGCGGTCTCCAGCACCGGCACCCGCGGCGGGGTGAAGCCGAACCACTGGTCGGTACTCAGGTTCGGGTCGTCGGCGACGATGCGCGCGACGTTGGCCTCCGGCGGTGCCCACGACAGCGGGAAACGCAGGTTGCGCCAAGCCTTTTGGGCGATCACATCGATGGGTTGCACCGAGTTCAGCGCCTGGAAGCTGCCGTCCGGCCGCTGCACACCCCACTGCAACTTCAGTGACTGCCCGTAGTTGAACTGGCCCTCTTCGTCGTAGAACCAGATCGCGCCGGCGGCGGCGACGGTCACCAGCGGCCGGTCCGGGGTGCGAGGCGGCAGTTGGTACCACGCCGAAGTCGCCTTGGCCGCAACGGTGTTCTCGTTGTAACTGCCCATCACCGGGGTGGTCTTCGGGTCGAGCCCGAACGGCAGGAAGACCCGCGAGCCGTTGACGCCGACCGGGCCGTACCCGCCGCCGGTGCCTGCCGCGAAGGCGATGCCCGCGTTGGGCTTGTTGGGTGACCCGTCGGAGTTGACGGTGCCGGGGTTGGCGACAAAAGGCTCGGCCGGCTCCAGGGTGTCACTGATGCCGTTAGGCGTGAAGCCGACCGGGTTGTCCCCGCCGAGCGGCCCGTACTGACCCCACTTCTGACCCGGAACCGGTTGCAACATACCGGCATTCGGGTCCGCCTCGACCAGAACGTCGTCGGCCATCGCGCAGCTGGTGTCGGACAGGCCCGACTTCAGCGCGGACAGGTTGGCGGCGGCGGTGGTGTAGGCGGGGTAGCGCTGCACAAAGGCCTTGGTCATCGAGCCGACCTCGAGCAGCACCATGATGATCGCGAAGACCAACAGCGGAGTCGACGCCAGAGCCCGGTTGCGGCCGGTGTTCTTGACCTCGGTGTGCCCGGCGTAGTCCATCCGGAAGTGCAGCCAGCCGGCGGTCAGGCCGGACAGGATCGCCAATCCGAGGAACATCGTCGTCACGGGCTGGTGGGCGATCACCGGCTGACGGTCGAACCAGGGCACGCCGTAGTTGCCGACGTAGAACCAGCCGTTGGTGCCCGACGTCGCCCACGCCAGGACAAAGAGCAGGGCGGTCACGTAGAGGGCGAGATTGCGTCGGTTGTGCAAGCCGACGCGGGCGAAGGCGAACGCGGTGACCGCGCCCAGCGCCCCGGCCAGCCCGGCGAACGCACCGAACTGCACCGCCCACTTGGTCGGGGTGAAGTGCAGCAGCAGCAGGCCGATCGCGGTGCTGCCGAGCAGCCGCCACACCGGGCCGCCGGCCACCCCGGGCACATGGCCGCGGCGCAGCAGCACCGCCAGCATGCCGAACAGGCACAGCATCATGACCAGGACGGCGAAGCGGCGGGTCAGTGAGCTTTCCGAATTGTCTTCGACGGTCAGGAAGTAGTAGCGCAGGAAGTCCTGGTACCAGGCGATCGTCGGGCCGACCACGTACTTGATGCGGGCGGATTCGGCGACAGCCGCCAGGGTCTGGTCGCGGAAGACGACGACGAAGATGACCGACAGTGATGCGGCGAGCGCGGCCAGGGGCGCCAGCAGGCCGTCGGTACCGCGGCGGGCTTTGATCGCCCGGGCGACGGCGCGGGCCCCGACGAGCAGCGGCGCGATCGCGATCAGGCCCTGCGGGGCGAGCGTCACACTGAAGACGGCGACGACGATCGCCAGTGCTGCCGGAACCAGCCGCCGGGTGGCGATGGCGTTCTCCACCAGGATCCACGCCGCCAGCACGCCGAACGCGATCAGCGGTTCGGGTCGCAGCCCGTTGTTGAACGGCAACCACGCAGCCAGGAACACCGCGCCCGCGGTCCATACCGTGACCCGGTTGAGCGACAACCGCCTGCCCAGCCGGGGCAGCACACAGCGGCTCAGGATCAGCCAGGTGCCGATGCCGGCGATCGTGGCGGGCAGTCGCATCCAGACGCCGGCGGTGCTGATCGCGGCGAGGTGGGCGAGCACCGACTGATACCAGTCGAAGGGCGCCTCGGTGGCTCCGAAGTAGCGGAAGTAGTTGGCGGTGTAGCCCGCTTCGCCGGAGACCCGCGCGATCGTGAGGTTGTAGCCGTCGTCGGAGGAGATGGCGCCGACGACATGCCAGAGCAGCAACCCACCGATCACCCCGACGTCGGCCACCCAGGTGGCCGGGCGGGCTGTGAACACCCGACGCCACGCTCCGCGGACGCGACGACCTGCCCTCCGGTCGAGCACGCCGAGCGCGACCACCGACGCGACCACACAGGCGATACCGAGCACCATCACCGCGATCTTGAGTGCGCTGGGGCTGGTGATGAACCGGGTGTCGATGTCGATATGGGCGCTCAGGCCCGGCTGCGCCGCGACTTTCAGATCCGTGAAGACACCGGCGACCTGTGGCTTTTTCTCCGGCGCGAGGGTGCCGGTGGCGCCGGGGATGCCGGCGAAGTCGGCGCCCACCCCGCCGGGCCCGGCCCAGATCCGCAGGTCGCGGCAGCCGCCCGCGGCGATGGCTGGGCGGGGCGCCACGGCGGCGACGGTGTCACGGAACGCGACGACGACGGTGGCGGCGTTGGCACGCACGAACAGCCCGTTGCGGCTGGAGTCGATGCCCGCAGGCGGAATCGTCGAGAAGACCAGGCCGCCCTCGGCGGGCAGCGTTGCGATGGCCTGGCAGGGGATCGACACCTCGAGCGACTGCGGTGCGCCGGACACCAGCGGCGCGGTGATGTCGCTGACCAGGCCGTCCGGGCCGGGCGCCTGCGGCCACTGGATGCTGGCGGTGGTCTGCGTGACCGGCAGCAGCGGCACCACACCGCACAACAGCACACCGAGGATTCCGGCTACGACGGCGACGAGCCGGGCGATCCGGGTGACGTCGGCTCTGTCGCTTGGCACGAGGCTCGATGGTAGGCGACGAAGGTGTGTCGGTTCGGAAGGCCTGCGGGCGCTCCTGAGAATCGAGAGCCGAATGTTAGGTAGGTCGCAGCGGAGCCGGGCTCCACAGCCCGCTACGGGTGGCGGTGCCGAGATCCAGACGCGCCGGCTGAGCGTCGGGATAGAACGGGTTGAGCCGCTGCAGGGCGCCCCAGTCTCGGAACCAATCGTCACGCAGATAGCTCGGCACCGTGACCGCGCGGTACAGCAGCTCGCTGATGCCGAGCGGGCCGCCGCCGATGTTGTCCATCACAGGTGAGTTGGCTTCGGCGCCGAACCGGTCCGGCAGGATCCGCCACTTCGGTGGCTCAATGACGCCGTACTGATGACCGAGCGGCCGCTGGCAGGGGAACGCCAGTCCGACAAGCCAATCCAGTAGCACCGGATCCTGCGATCCGACCACGTCCTGCAGGCTGCGCAGCTTGGGGATGCGCGGCGGGGTGATCGCGATCCAGTGCTGGGGTGAGAGGTCGTCGTCGGTGGCGACGAGTCGAATGTGGGTGGCGTCGCGCGGGATCGCCGACAGCGGGGCGCGCAGGTTGCGCCACGCCGGTGCAGCGCCGACGTCGCCGAACAGCACCGTGCCGCCCGATTTGCCCTCGGCGGTCTGTTGGTCGGTCGCCCACTGCACCTGGACCTCGTCCTGGTCGAATCGGCCCGCGGCCGCGACGACCAGCAGTGGGGAAGCGGTCCAGTCGGCAGGCAGTTGGTACCACGCCGAGCGCAGCACCGCGGGCTGCTGCACGCCGGGGCGCCAGCTGCCCATCACCGGGGTGCGGGCCGGGTCAAGGCCGTAGGGCAGCCGGGCGCGGGATCCGTTGACGCCGGCCGCCACCGTGGTGCCGCCTTCGGTACCGGCCTCGCTGCTGGTGACCAAGCCGTCGCTGTCGACGAAGCTGCCGCCGCCGGGTGGCTCCATCACCGGGTCGGCGGAGACATCGGCGGGGATCCCGTTGGCTGTGAAGCCCTCGGCCGTCGTCGCTGCCAGCGCGTCGCCCACCGGCACGCCGACGATCGGGGCCAGTGTCCCGGCGTTCGGGTCCTCCTCGACCAGGACGTCGTCGGCCAGTCCGCACGTCTTACCGGTCAGCGCCTGCAGATTCGAGCGGCCGACCGACCACGCAGGCCACTGTTCGGTCATTCCCAGCGTCAGCGAGAGCACCTCGAAGATCACCAGCAGCCAGGCCATCGTCGCCAGCGGCGAGCCGATGAAGCGCGACCACCACCGGGCGCGCGCGGGGACGCGGGTGTCGCGGCCGGAGAAGTGGAACCAGGCGGCCACGAGCAGGGCGAGCACCGTCAGGCCGAGCAGCATCGTGGTGAACCCGAAGTGCCATTCCGGGAACTGGTTCGACCACGGCACACCGAAGTTCGAGACGTACCACCAACCGTTCACGCTGGCGAACGACAGCGCGGTGATGAACAGGACCGCGGCGGCGAAGATCGCCCGGTTTCTTCGGGATCGCAGGACATGCGCGGTGACGGCGACCGCGGCCAGCGCGCCCAGGGACCCGGCCAGTCCGGCGAACACCCCGAAGTGGTGCGTCCACTTCGTCGGGGTGAACATCATCGCCAGGAACGAGATGATCGTGATCCCGATGATGCGCCGGCTGGGGCCGGCGGCGGTTCCGGGGATGTGGCCGCGACGCAGGATCATCGCCACCGAGACCGCCAGCGCGACGAGCAGGGCCAGCACCGCGAACCGCCGCGAGACCGATCCGTCGGGGCTCGCCATGAACAGCCGCTCGTAACGGATGTGCTCGTCGAACCAGCTCAGGCTGGGCCCGACAGCCGACTTGAGCGCGTTGGCCTGTACTTCGCCGACCAGGGTCTGGTCCCGGAAGATCAGGATGAGCGTGACTGTCCCGGCTGCCAGGATCGGCGCGAGCAGGGGCAGCAGTCCGAACTGCCGGGATCGTCGGTGCAGGATCGTGCGCAGCGGGCCGATCGCCACCAGCAGCGCACCGATCGACGCGATTCCGGTGGGGCCCGAGAACAACGTCAGCGCCCCGATGATGCAGGCGAACGCGACGGGAAGCAGCCGACTGGTGGCCACCCCACGCTCGACCGAGCACCAGGTCAGCAGGATGCCCAGCGCGATGATCGGCTCGGGGCGCAGGCCGTTGTTCAGAGGCAGCCAGAACGCCAGGAACATGCCGGCCGCGGTCCAGACGGCAGCGCGGCTGGTCTTGACGGCGTGGCCGAGCCGGGGGATCACCTCACGGCTGATCAGCCACCAGCACACCAGGGCCATGCCGAGGGTCGGCAGCCGCATCCAGTCGCTCGACGTCGAGACATGCGCCCACACCGCCAGCAGGTCGTAGTACCAGCCGAACGGCGCTTCCGGCGTGCCGAACCAGCGGTAGTAGTTGGCCATGTAGCCGGCGTGCTCGGACACCCGGGCCATGGTCAGGATGTAGCCATCGTCGGAGGTGTTGGCGCCGACGAAGTGCCACCAGACCAGGACGGCGAGAACCAATCCGTCCAGTGGGGTCACCGACCACCAGCGCGACGGCAGGAAACGCCGCTGCCGGACACCGTCGGCGCGATCCATGACGTGCAGCGCACCGAGCGCGACGATGGTCAGCACCGCGCCGAGCACCATCGCCGCCATCTTCAGCACCGTCGGGGCGCTGCTGTACCGGGTGTCGATGGTGGCGTGCACACTCAGCCCTGGCGGTGCCGGGCCGGACAGATCGGTGAAGATCCCGACGATCTGGGGCCTGAAGTCGTAGCCGCTGCGTTCGCCTGCCAGCGGCTTGCCGGGAGCGTTGCTGTCGGCGCCCTGGGTGAGACCGACGAACTCGGCGGTCACCCGGTCGGCGTGCGCGGTGAACGTCAGCTTCTGACACGCCGGGCTGAGCACCTCGCTCATCGGAGCGACGACGACGGGGGTGTTGCGGACGACGACCACGAGGACGTCGTTGGCGCGTTGGATCAGCATGCCGCGGTCGACGGCCTTGGGTGCCTGCTTGGGGACCGTGGACAGCAGCACCGTCTTGTCGGGACTGTTCAGCCCGGCGGCTGCGCGACACGGCACGTCGATGGTCAAATCGGTTGCCACGTAGCTGATCAGCGGCGCGGTGACGCTGTTCAGCACCCCATTCTGCGGCCAGTTCAGTTCTGCGGTGGTTTGCTTGACCGGCAGCAGCGGCGTGAGGATCGCCAGCCCGGCGCCCAACAGACCTGCGATGACAGCGACAAGACGGGCGGTCCGGTACTTCGCCCGCGTCTCGTTCACGGAGCTAGATATTAATTGGCGGTCCGAGACGGCCATCGCTACGGATTCCGGATGGCCACAACGAAGGGCCCGATCGTCTTGACGGTGAAGTGCGGTCCGCTGAACAGGCTGACGTCGAAATCGACGGTGTAGCGCCGCACGTTGGGCTGGTTGGGGTAGACGTCCTGGGCCAGCCGCAGGGTGTAAGTGTCATTGGCGCCGCGGCGCATCAGGAACACCGTCGGCGGCTGCCAGGGCAGGGTGTCGAGCGCATGGGCCAGCTGGTCGGCGTTCTTCAAATCAGCCCAGGACTCGATGGCTGCGGCCCGCTTGTCGAACTCGGCAAGCGGGTTGGCGTAGTGCGACGTCAGGCCCTGGAACCCGTAGTACGGGTAATAGGACAGGAAGCTGTAGTCGGCGGTCAGCACGACGGTTTCCTGCCGGGGCCGGCCGGTGATCTTGGTGATGGCGGCGTCGACTTCGGCGTAGTACTTCTCCGCTCCGGGTGGTCGCCGGTCGCCGCGCTGGCCGTAGCCGTCGGTGTCGGTGTAGGCGACGGTCAGATCGGGGCGCAGCACGTCGGGGATGTCCTGGCTGAAGCCGACGGCCCCGATCAACCCGATGGCCGCCGCGGCCCCGATGACCTTGCGGTCGGTCCGGGCCGCGATCGCCAGCGTCACGTCGATGAACCCGAACACCCCGGCCGCCGACAGCAGAACGGTCAGGGTGGGTTGCAGTCGGAACGACAGCAGAGTCGTGCCGAGCAGCGTGGTCAGCATCGACAGCATCGACCAGCCGTAGACGGTCAGCACGCCGATCCCGAGTGCGGCCGCTCTTGTGGAAGAACGCGCCCGCCATACCAGCCACAGCGTGCCGAGCATGCACAGCGCTCCCAGCAGTGAGAACTGCAGCATCGGGAAGGTGAGGACCGCGCCGTCGGCGGGCAGGTAGTGCTGGGCGCTGCCGGTGTCGCTGAGCGGATGCCGGACAGCTCGCAGCAGGAACGGCAGCCAAGTGACGGCCGCGATGGCCAGGGCGATGACGCCGGCGATTACGAGCCGCAGCATCGGTTCGGCGCTGCGCCGCGAGATCGCCACGATCAAACCCATCACCACGACCGTGAACGCGGTGTAGCCGACGAGCAGGGTGTAGAAGGTGGCCGAGACGCCGAGGAACACTCCGACCCCGACGACGGCAGCCCAGCCTCCGGCTCTGGTCTTGCCGCGCAGTCCCGACCACGCCAGCACCAGGACCGGCGGGATGAGGACGGTGATGATCGCGGCGTAAGGCTCCGGCGAACTGTAGGCCAGCGTCACTGCGGTGGTGGCCACGGTGACGATCAGCGCGTACTCGAACCGAATCATGGCCGACCACAACGTCATCGCGAGAACGACGGCAATCGCGATCGAGACGATCGCCCACGGCTTCAACATCTCCCAGCCCGGGGTTCCGGTCAGGGCGGCAATCCGCCCGCCCAGCCAGAACCAGCCTGGCGGGTAAAAGGGCGGCAGACCGATATAGGTCATGTCGTGCAGTGCTGGGCTCTGCGTGAGCCGGGTCAGGTACTCGGTGCGGAACTGTTGGTCGACGGAGATGCCGAATAGATAGAGGCGGGTCGCGCCGAGCGGCATGCCGAGGGTGACCACCGTGAACGACGCCAGGAACACCGCCGCCGCGATCCGGGCGATCCATTCCCGTCCGCTGCGCCAGACGAATCCGGTACCCAGCAGAAGCACCAGGCACCCCACCTGCCCGACGGTGGTCAGCGCGTGCAGTTGGTTCGACGACGGGAAGGCCGGCCACTGCACCCGAGAGATCGCGATCAGCGCGACGGTCGAAACGGCCACGGCTGCAACGACTGCCGCAACCATCTGGCCTACGGTGGCCAGCGCGCCCTTGGACACCGGGCGGCCTGCTAGATCGGCAGCTTGCGGAAAATGGGGCGCGGGATGTGCCGGATCACGGACATCAGCACACGCACCTGGCCGGGTGCCCACACCAGGGTTTTACCCTTGGCCGCCGACGTGACAGCCAAATCGGCGACATCCTCGGCGTTGACCGTGAACGGCGCCTCCTTGGCGCCGGTGGCCTTCCAGTGCTCCAGCGTCGTGGTGGTACGCACCTGGCCGGGGCGGATGACGAGGACGTGGACCCCGTACTCGCGCAGAGCTTCTCCGAGCCCGAGGTAGAAGCCGTCCAGGCCGGCCTTGGTGGAGCCGTAGACGAAGTTGTTGCGGCGCACCCGCTCGCCGGCCACCGAGGACATCGCGATGATCTGGCCGAAGCCCTGGGTGCGCATCTTCTCACCGATCAGCACCCCCACCGAGACCGCCGCGGTGTAGTTGATCTGGGCGCTCAGGACCGCCTTCGACTGGTTCTGCCAGAGTTCCTCGGCGTCGCCCAGGATGCCGAACGCGACGATCGCCACATCGACATCACCCTTGGCCCAAGCTTTTTCGATGACGTCCGGGTGACTCTTGGTGTCCAGTGCGTCGAAGTCGAGATACTCGACCGAACTGGCGCCGGCCGCTTCCAGCTGGGCGATGGCGGCATCACGCTTGGGTGCGTTCGGCAGATCGGCCAAGATGATCCGGGCTTTGGCGTTGCGCAGGTAGCGCGTGCAGATGGCGAGTCCGATTTCGGAGGTTCCGCCCAGCAGCAGGATGGTTTGCGGATTGCCAGTGGCGTCGATCATGTCGGTGGGGGATGCCTTTCTACAGCAGTTCGAGTCGGCGGGCCATGTCAGAGGCGAACACGCCGTGCGGATCGGCTTTGCGGCGCAGTGCAATCCACTCGTCGATCCGCGGATACATGCGATGGAACTTCTCGGCGTTCACCCGTGAGTCCTTGGCGGTGTAAACGCGTCCCCCGAATTTCATGACCCGATCGTCGAGTTCGTTGAGGAATCCGTTGACACCCGGCTTGTTCGGGAAGTCCATGGCCACGTTCCAGCCGGCCATCGGGAAGCTCAGTGGGGCCGGGTTACCGGGACCGAAGAGCTTGAACACGTTCAGCGCCGAATAGTGGCCCTGGGTTTGGATCCACCGGATGATGTCCTTGAATTCGTCCAGCGCGTCTGGCGGCACCAGGAACTGATGCTGCGCGAAACCGGCTGGGCCGTAGGCATATTGCCACCCGGTCGTGATGTCCAACATGTGGTAGAACTGCGTCAGATTGACGATCTTGTTCTGGTAGTTGCCGCTGACCCGGTAGAACGCCTCGCCGACCAGGCTCAGTGAGAGCTTGTTCATCACGCTGACCGGGAACAGGTTCGGCACCGCAGGCAGTTTCGGCGCGCTGAACTGCAGTGGGTTCTTCGCCAACTTCTCCGGTAGCTGGTCCAGTCGTGCCAGGCTGCCCCGGCTGACCGCGGCGCGCCCCAGCTTGGGCGGCGGATTGATCAGATCGAACCAGGCGCTCGAGTAGGTGTAGTTGGCCTCGCTGCCGTCCTGGTGGACCGCCACCGTCTCGTCCAGATCGGCGGTGGCGATACCGTCGGCGATGAAGTACGCCGTCTCGGTGCGGGTCATCGCGATGCGCGCGCGAATCACGATGCCCGTCAAGCCATTTCCGCCGACCGTGGCCCAGAACAGTGCCGTGTCTTCGTCTGAGCCGCCCGTTGGCGTCAGCGTGTGAACCTCGCCGTCGGCCATCAGCAGGTCCAGCGACAGCACGTGGTTGCCGAAACTGCCTGCGCTGTGGTGATTCTTGCCATGGATGTCGGATCCGATTGCGCCACCCACGGTGACCTGCCGGGTGCCTGGCAGGACCGGCACCCACAGTCCGAACGGCAGCGCGGCCTTCATCAGCTGATCCAGGCTCACCCCGGCGTCCACGTCGGCCACCGCGGTGTCCGCGGACAGCGAATGGATCCGGTTCAACCGGGTCATGTCGACGATGATGCCGCCGCCGTTGCAGGCCTGGTCTCCATACGAGCGGCCGAGGCCGCGTGCCACGATTCCGCGGCGCAGGTACGACGGGCTGGCGGAATCGGCGTCGGCGACCTGCCGGACGGCGTCGGCGATCACCTCCACATCGGGAGTGGAGAGCACCTGTGCCACGCTCGGCGCAGTTCGGCCGAATCCGGTCAGAGAACGCGGCGTGAGGGGAAGTGCGGTAGCCATATCAGTGCCAAAGGGTACCCGGCCCCACTACTTCAACCTGAATATCACTGCTCGCTGGACCACGAAGTTGATGACTGTGGCGGTGCCCTGCGCGATGACGAAGGCCACCGGGACCTGCCAGGAATGGCCGGCGAACTTCAGATAGAACAGGTAGTTGATGCCGACCTGTACCGCATAAGTGAGGGCGTAGAGCACGATCACGGCGACGAAGCGGGCCGTGCTCGGCGGCGCTTGGAAGGTCCATCGGCGGTTGATCAGGTAGGCCGTGGTCGTGCCGGCTATGAAGCTCAGCGTCTTGGCCACGTTGACCTGCAGGCCGAGCTTGAGGAACAGCACGTAGAGCCCGAAGTCGACGATGGCCGACAGCCCTCCGGTGACGATGAAACGCACCATCTGGGTCTTGAGGCTCAGGGATGCCGTCGGGGCTGATTCGGCCACGCCGGAAGCTTACTGGTGGTACCCGTTCACCCTTTGGGTGGCGATGAGTGCACGATGGTGGTGTGCAGGACCTGGTTGACGCCTGGGCGACGCTTCTGGCCCGGCATACCGACGACCCGGCCGTGGCCGAGGTGGGCCGCGACTTGGTGGCTTCCTGGTCGGAAGCCCACCGCCACTACCACTCCGTCGAGCACCTGCGTGACATCCTTCGCCACGTCGAGGAGCTGGCCGAATTCGCCGACGACCCGGACGCTGTGCGGCTCGCGGCCTGGTACCACGATGCGATCTACGCCGGACTTCCCGACGACGAGGAACGCAGCGCCCAGCTCGCCGAGCAGGACCTCTCCCGCCTGGGCGTGCAGCCGCAGTTGGTCGACGAGGTGGCCCGCCTGATTCGGCTGACGATCACTCACGATCCCGCGCCCGGCGATCACAACGGCGAGGTGCTCTCCGATGCCGACCTGGCAGCGTTGGCGGTGCCGAGGGACCGCTACGAGCGCAACACCGCGGCGATTCAGGCCGAGTACAGCCACGTCCCGGGCGAGGTGTTTCGCCGGGGCCGGGTGCAGGTGCTGGTGGCGCTGCTTGGTGGGCCGGGTGTCTTCCGCACCGAGTACGCCCGCCGCGAGTGGGAGGCATCGGCCCAGGGCAACCTGCGGGCGGAGCTGGCCACGCTGACGGATTGAGGGTCGTCAGCCGCTGGTAGTGACGCCTGACCACCGCGAAGGGCCGTTCGACCCTATTGGCGTGGACGTTCGCTGGGGAAGATCTCGCACATGACAGTCGAACAGGACCCCATCGTGGTACTCAGCGACGACGAGAGTTGGGATCGCCTGAAAAGCGTTGCGCTGGGGCGTCTGGTCACCCAGATCGGCGATCAGTTGGAGATCTTCCCGGTCAACTTCGTGACGCAGAACCACACGGTGCTGTTCCGGACCGCCGAGGGCACAAAGCTGTTCAGCACGGTGATGAACGACAAGGTGCTCTTCGAAGTCGACGACCACACCGTCTCGGAGGGCTGGAGCGTCATCATCCGCGGCACCGCTCGTGTGCTCACCGCGGCCGATGACATTCACGAAGCGGAGCGCGCGCAACTGCTGCCCTGGGTCGCGACCGAGAAGCTGCGGTTCGTGCGGATCACCCCAAGTGAGGTGTCCGGCAGACGTTTTGTGTTCGGGCCGGAGCCCGACCGGGGGTCGTACCCCGGTTAGCCGCCCAGTGTGCGTTCAGATACGAAAATCGCAGCGGATTCGTGTCCACACGCACACTCGGTGCGCGTCACACCCAGTACGGAACCCGTGCGCGGTACTGCCGCAGTGCGAACGCCGCGAGCAGCCAGCCGAGCAGCGTCAGTCCGATCACGACGGCCCAGTGCCGCCAGTGCTGATCGGCGCCCAGCAGCGGGGCGCGCAGGATGTCGAGGTAGTGCAGCAGTGGGTTGAGTTCGATGATCTTGGCCCAGCGGCCGGCGCCCTGCTGCTGCAAGGTGTTGTCGTTCCAGATGATCGGCGTCATGAAGAACAGCAGCTGCACGATCGAGAACAGCAGCGGGCCGATGTCGCGGTAGCGGGTGGCCAGGATGCCGAAGCAGAACGAGACCCAGACGCAGTTCAGCATGATCAACAGCAGCGCCGGGATCGCCGACAAGTCCGCCCAGGACCACGGTTTCGGGAAGATGATCGCGATCACCACATAGATGACGATGTTGTGCCCGAACAGAATCATCTGCCGCCACACCAGCCGGTAGACGTGCACGCTCAGCGGGGTCGGCAGCTGTTTGATCAATCCTTCGTTGGCGATGAACACGTCGGCGCCTTCGAGAATCGCGGCGTTGATCATGTTCCAGATGATCAGGCCGAGCGTCACATACGGCAGGTGCTCGGACAGCTTGAGATGGAACAGCTGTGAGTACAGCCCACCCATCGCGACCGCGGTCGTTCCGGTCGCGATCGTGATCCAGAACGGGCCGAGCACCGAGCGGCGGTACTTCTGCTTGATGTCCTGCCAGCCGAGGTGCAACCACAGTTCGCGCTTGCGATACCCGTCGAGCAGGTCGCCCCACGCGCGGGTGAAGGTCTTCGACTGCGCGGCGGCGTCGACGATCGTCATCGTGTTCCTTTCCCGTCGCTTCGCTCGCCCCGGACGAACCTTTCGTGCCTACCCAAGCGCCGCAACCGAATCCATTCGGCGAAGCCTTTCGGGTCTCGGCGCTGGACCAAGAAGAACCATCCGAATCGCACCCACTCCTGCGGTACCAGCTTGCGCATGCCGCGCTGTGCCTGCAGGTAGCCGCGGTTGCGATAGGTGAAGTAGCGCTTGGTCGGATCGTCCGGATATTGGGTGTGCATTTTCCCGCCGAGGATCGGCTTGAACTCGTCACTGCCGTAGGGATGCAGGTAGGTCGCAGCCAGGCAGGTGCCGAACGGCAAGCCCGACAACACCAGTCGACGGTGCATGTCGACCTCGTCACCGCGGATGAACAAGCGGATATCGGGAATCCCCACGGCCATAAGGGCTTCCGCGCGAAACAATGCGCCGTTGAACAGCGACGCATACCCGGGGAGCAGGTCTTCGCTGCCCAATTCGGCGGTGTGCCGATGCCACACCAGACCCTGGCGAACTGGGAACGCCAACCGGTCCGGGTGGTCGATATCGCACACCATCGGCGACACTTCGGCCAGACCGTGGCGCTGTGCGCAGGCCAGCAAGGTGGCCAGCACGTCGCCGTCCATCGGCCGCCCGTCGTCATCGGCCAGCCACACCCAGTCCGCGCCCAGCGACAGTGCGTGCAGCATGCCCAGCGCGAATCCTCCTGCGCCACCGAGGTTTCGGTGGGATCCCAGATAGGTGGTCGGCACGGGCTGCCCGGCGACGAGGTCGCGCACCTGATCGTCGTTGTCGTTGTCGACGACGATCAGGTGGTCGACCATCCGGGTCTGGGTGGTCAGCACACCGAGCGATTTGGCGAGTTCGTCGACGCGGCGATGAGTGACGACGACGGCGCACACCAGATCGGTCACGGGGTGGCGACCCCGTCGGACCAATCGGACTTGTGCTCGTCCAACACTTCCCGCACATGCCGGGCCGCGTCCTCGCCCTCGTACGCCCGTACGACGTCCTCGATGCCGCCGGACATCTTGATGGTGCCGTGGTCGATCCACATCGCGGTCTTGCACAGCCGCGCCAGGAACTCGTTGGAGTGGCTGGCGAACACCAGGATTCCGGAGCGCTCGACCAGCCGCTGCAGCCGCGTCTGCGCCTTCTTCAGGAAGTCGGCGTCCACCGCGCCGATGCCCTCGTCGAGCAGCAGGATCTCGGGGTCGATACTGGTGACGACACCCATGGCCAGTCGCACTCGCATACCGGTCGAGTAGGTGCGCAGCGGCATCGACAGGTACTCACCGAGTTCGGTGAAGTCGGCGATCTCGTCGACCTTGGCCATCATCTGCTTGCGGGTCTGACCCAGGAACAGGCCACGGATGATGATGTTCTCGAAGCCGGAGATCTCCGGATCCATCCCGACGCCGAGGTCGAACACCGGCGCGACCCGGCCGCAGACCGTGGCCGACCCGCGGGTCGGTTCGTAGATCCCGGACAGCAATCGCAGCAGCGTGGACTTACCTGCGCCGTTGTGGCCGACGAGGCCGACGCGGTCGCCCATCTTGAGCGACAGGGTGATGTCCCGTAGGGCCTCGATCACGACGACGTTCTCGGTGTTGCGCCCGATCGCGCCGCCGGCGGCACCGAGAAACGTCTTCTTCAGCGACCGTGTCTTGGCGTCGAAGATCGGAAACTCAACCCAGGCGTCGCGGGTTTCGATGTAGGGGTCGTCGGCAGGCACCGGGGTCTCGGCTAGAGGTACTGCCCGGTGCCGTGACCGGGGACTCCGGGCGTGCCGGGCTGTGCGATACCGGGCGGCAGGGCTCCCTGGCGCATGTGCTCGAGCTGCGCGCGCGCCGCCATCTGCTGGGCGAACAGCGCGGTCTGGATTCCGTGGAACAGGCCCTCGAGCCAGCCGACCAGCTGCGCCTGGGCGATGCGCAGCTCGGCGTCGGACGGGATGCTGTCGTCAGTGAACGGCAAGGCGAGGCGCTCGAGCTCTTCGCGTAGCTCGGGGGCCAGCCCGTCTTCGAGCTCGCGGATCGAGGTCGCGTGGATCTCGCGCAGCCGGCTGCGGCTGGCGTCGTCCAGCGGTGCGGCGCGCACCTCTTCGAGCAGTTGCTTGATCATCGTGCCGATGCGCATCACCTTGGCCGGCTGCTCCACCAGGTCGGTCACGGAGCGGCCGTCGGAGTCGCTTTCGCCCTCGTCGGCACCGGTGATGATTTCGATGTTGTCGTCGTCTGTGTTCGTCGTCATGGAGTGAGCATTCCCTCGTCGCCCATTGTTACCGGGTGTCCTGCGGTGCAGATCCGCGCCATTCGTAGATGCGGGCCTCGCCGTTGTCGTAGATCTTCGCCCACGACTTGGACTTGTCTAGTGACACTAGTCCGTCCGGCATGACGAACCCGCGAACCACCGGTGTGCTCGTCAGGACGTAGCGGATGTTGAGTGCCTTCACCGCCTCGGCGATGCGCGGATCGTGGTCGGCGTCGTCGGCGTAGGCCCAGAAGATGAAGCGGTGGTAGCCAGGTCCCTGCTGCACCGGGTAGTCGTAGTGCGTCCACAACGGGTGCAGGCCGGCCACGGCGTACATCCAGGCGGTGCCGTCGACGTTCGCGTCGCCGATCAGGGTGTCGCGGGCACCCGGCAGGGTCGCCAGATACGCCATCGCCTCCAGATCCTTGTTGTCGATGATCACCTGGTCGTATTTCTCGCCCATCAGGTATCGGTGCCGCGGGAAGTAGTGCCAGGCCAGTCCGACGCTGATCGCGACAAGCAGCACCGCAGTGACGCCGATCCAGAACCCGCGGTCGGGTTCCCGGGCTGCGGCCCAGCGGCGGGTCAACCGGCGGGCGCCGGCCACCAGCACCAACGCCAGCGAGTAGAGCGCGATCCCGGCCATCGGCGTCAACAGCATCGTCACCACGGCGGACAGTCGCCGGGGATCGCTGTAGAACAGGTCGCTGTACTTGCCGATGATGCTGCCGAGCGGGCCACCGAAAGGCGCTCCGGAATGCACGATCGACACGATCAGCACCAGCCAGACCGCCGCCGGCCACCAGATCCGTTTGGTCAGCAGCAGGACGAAGCCGGCGCCCGCCAGCGCGACGATGATGTTCTGGATCGGGTAGTCGTTGAGGTGCCGGGTGTGCTGGACGATTGCGTTGAACAGCGTGCGTTTGCGGCCCTGATGGGTCAGGAATGCGTGCCCGGCGATGACCTCGGCCTGTTGCAGAACGCCGAGGAACTGCGGGAGCAGAACCGCCAGCGTGGGCACCGCGATGATCGTCAGCGTGATGAAGTCGCGTGCCCGGCCCAGCACCGGCCGCCACAACGCGTCCAGCAGCCACCACGCCACCACGAAGGTGACCACCACGACGCCGCCGGTGATGTGCACGGAGAAGACGCCCACCAGCGCGATCACCGCCATCGGGATGCGATCGCGGTTCCGCAGGGATGACGCGATCAGGACGAACGCCGGGATGGCGAGGCCGTAGGCCGCCATGTTCGGCATCGAGGCGGTGTCGAATTCGACGTAGGGCACCGAGGTGAACGACGCGGACAGCGCGGCCGCAGTGGCCGCCGCACCCGCGGTGCGCCACTGCGAGGTGCCGCGCGAGCGCAGCAGCTGCCAGGTCAACAGGGCCGCGCTGAGCGGGAACAACCAGACCGCCGCAGACAGCGAGCTGAGCGTGTACGCGGTGGTCGGCGCCGCGCCGGTCAGCTGTGCCAGCACGGCACCCAGTGCGTGAAAGACCGAGGGGTAGTAGAGCTGCGCGTGGGTTTCGACGTTGCGCAGCTCACCCATGTGAGTCGACGACGCCTGACCGGTGTCGAGGATCCAGCGGATGGTGTTGGCGTGCCAGACCGAGTCCCAGTTGCTCGGGATGGACTGCCAGTACGGCATGCCCCGCCAGGCGGCAAGCCCGATCAACAGCGCGCCCAGGATCACTCCGGCGGCCACCGTCAGCGCGGGCCACAGCGAGACCTCGTCGGCGGTCGGGTCGGCGGCGCGGTACCTGGCGAGCAGAATCCGCAAACCGAACACGGCGGCCGTGACAATCGCGAGTGCCAGCAGCGCCGTCCAGGCGTTCCAGCGGATGCCGATGGCGCCGAACGGGATGATGGCCAGGCCCACAACGCCGTACGTCAGCACCGGCCCCACGCCGAGTGCGACGTACCAGCGCAGCCGTCCGGCCATGGCGACCACTGCACCCGGCAGGATCAGCAACAAGACCGCGATCAGGACTCCGAACCCGAAGCTCACTGGACTAGTATGGCTGGCCAGGTGAACCTGCCCTTATCGCCCTTCGGCGAGGACCGCAGGCGCCATCGCTGTCTCAATAGCGCAATCACCGACGCTCTAAGGTGGGCTCATGGCATACGACGTCGCCCGGGTGCGTGGTCTGCACCCAGCATTGGGCGACGGGTGGATGCGCTTCGACGCCCAAGCCGGGATGCTCATTCCCGAGTCGGTGGCCACCACGGTCTCGACGGCGTTCCGGGGTTCGGTGCCCAACACGGCCAGCCCGCATCCGGCCGCCCGGCGCAGCGTCGCTGTTCTGGACGCCGCCCGTCAGGCGGTGGCCGACCTGGTCAACGGCGATCCGAGCGGAGTGGTGCTCGGCGCCGATCGCTCGATCCTGCTGACGTCGCTGGCCGATGCGTCGTCCTCGCGGGCCGGGATCGGCTACGAGGTGGTCGTCAGCAGGCTCGACGACGAGGCCAACATCGCGCCGTGGCTTCGCGCGGCCAACCGGTATGGGGCCAAGGTCAAGTGGGCTGAGGTCGACATCGAGACCGGTGAGCTGCCGTCGTGGCAGTGGGAGGGCTTGATCACGCCGCCCACCCGCTTGGTGGCCATGACGTCGGCGTCTTCGACCTTGGGCACGATCACCGACGTGAGTGCCGTCACCAAGCTCGTGCATGACGTCAGCGGTTTGGTGGTCGTGGACCATTCGGCCGCGGCGCCCTATCAGCTGATGGATCTCGACGAGACCGAGGCCGACGTCGTCGCGCTCAACGCACCGGCATGGGGTGGGCCGCCGATCGGTGCGCTGGTGTTCCGCAGCCCGTCGCTCATCGACAGCTTCGGGTCGGTGTCGATGAATCCGTACGCCAGCGGGCCGGAGCGACTCGAACTCGGCGGCCACCAGTACGGTCTGCTGGCCGGGGTGGTGGCAAGCATCGAGTATCTGGCCGGACTGGACGAGTCAGCGCGGGGTAGCCGACGCGAAAGGCTTGCTCTCTCAATGCAATCCGCTGGGGCGTATCTCGGCGGACTCTTCGACTACTTGATGGGCTCGCTGCGGTCGCTGCCCCTGGTGATGGTGATCGGCCGGCCGGAGGCGCACATCCCCGTGGTCAGTTTCGCGGTGACCGGGGTGCCTGCCGAGCGAGTGGTCCAGCGGTTGGCGGACAACGGCATTCTGGCCGTATGCAACGCCAACTCGCGGGTGCTCGACCTGATCGGCGTCAACGACATCGGCGGTGCGGTGACCGTCGGCTTGGCGCACTACTCGACGATGGCCGAGGTCGATCAGCTGGTGCGGGCGCTCGCCTCGCTCGGCTGAATCCGGCTCACGTCACTCGGTGACGGTCAGCAACACTTTCCCGAACGTCTCGCCACTGGTCAGCACCCGGTGCGCTTCGGCGGCCTCGGCGATGGGGAACCGCGCGCCGATGATGGGGCGCACCCGACCGTCGGCGATCATCGGCCATACCGAGGCCACCACCTCCTCGACGATGGCCTTCTTTCCGTGCGGTCCGTCGATGGGCCGGCCGCGCAACGAGGTACCGATCACGTGCAGTCGCTTGGCGACCGCCTTGGCAATGTTGAATTCCGCTTTGATGCCGCCCTGCATGCCGATGATGGTCATCCGCCCGTCCGGTGCCAACGCGTCGAGGTTGCGGTCGAGGTAGGCCGCACCCATGATGTCGAGGATGACGTCGGCCCCGCGCCCGTCGGTCGCATTATTGACGCGCGCGACGAAATCTTCGTCGCGGTAAGGGATTAGGACGTCCGCGCCCAGGTCGCGGCACAAGTCGAGCTTCGATCGTGAACCCGCCGTCACCGCCACTCGATTGCCCAGTGCGGTGGCGACCTGAATGGCGTGGGTGCCGATCCCGCTTGCGCCGCCGTGGATGAGCAACAGTTCGCCGTCGGTCAGATGTGCGGTCATGGCGATGTTGGACCACACCGTGCAGGCGACTTCAGGCAGCGCGGCCGCATCGGGCAGCGAGACACCGAGGGGGACGGGCATGACCTGGCCGGCGGGCACCGCAACGTACTCGGCGTAACCGCCGCCGGCCAGCAACGCGCAAACGTCTTGTCCGACAGCCCATCCCGTCACGCCTTCGCCCACGTCGGCAATGACGCCGGACACCTCGAGACCGAGGATGTTGCTGGCTCCCGGGGGTGGCGGGTAGTTCCCGGCCGCTTGCAGGAGGTCGGCCCGGTTGACGCCCGCGGTGTTCACCCGGATCAGGACTTCGCCCGGTCCTGGCGACACATCGGGCACTTCGCGCCAGGTCAGGCGGTCGGATGATTCAGCGACGATGGCCAACATGGGCGCCAGGTTACTCCCGAGTCATTTCGACCTCGTACGGCGCTGTGTCGCTTACGATTGCGCAATGGGAGGGATGATTGCGGGGCGGACCGCCAGTGAGATGCCGGGGTTGGATATAGCCGAGGAGAGATCTTGGCAAAACTTCCTCGACGCCGCACTGCGGCTGTACGGAACACTGAATCGGGGGCTCGTCGACAAGCACAAGTTGAGCTTGGTCGACGTTCGTCTGTTGGAAATTCTGGACAACTCGGAGACCGGCGCGGCCCGGATGGGGGATCTTGCCGAACAGCTGATGTCGTTGCCGAGTCGGGTGACGCGCCAGATTCGCCGGCTGGAGACCGCGGGGCTGGTGCGTCGAGAGGCAAGCCCCGACGACGGTCGCGGGGTGTTGGCGAGTATCACCGACCTCGGTCGTGAGGTCGTCGAAGACGCCATGCTGACCTACGCCAAGGGGGTCCGGGAGAACTTCCTGACTCCGTTGTCTCGCCCGCAGATGGCGGCGATGGGGGAGAACTGCCGCCGGATCAGTGCCGCCTTGAAGAACGGCGGCAACTCGACGAGGGTCGGCCGGGTCTAACCGCTAGTCTTGTCGGCGGTGGCGTGGCAGAGCGGCCTAATGCACTCGCCTTGAAAGCGAGAGACGGCTAACACCGTCCGGGGGTTCAAATCCCTCCGCCACCGCTGCGTGGGCGCCGAGCTTTGTTGTAAGCGCCCATCGAACTGCCTGGCATGTCGCCCTGGGTCAGCTGTGGGGCGGGGTCAGGACTTCTGTGGATCAGCTTGGGACGCGTGCATTGCAGCCGCGGGCGGGCATACAAAGGATCTAAGGCGTCCGAAAGGTAGCCGGACCATTCTTGTGGAGCGGCCCGGTGGAGCGGCGTCGGCCCGAAACATCGTGAAAGGTGCTGGTCAACATGTCCTCCCCTCGAAAGCTTCGGAAAAGCTTGGCTCTGGATAAGAGGTTGCTGGGTACTGTGGTGGGCGGCGGTGCCATCGCGGTACTCGGCCTGTTCGGACTCACCCACCCGGCCCCTGCGTCGCTGACCCACACGGCCGACTCCGGCGACGAGACGAAGTTCCCCGCCTACTCCTCACCGGCCGTCGCCGCGATGAACATGGGCGCGACGACGACGACCCAACCCACCGACGAGCCGACGGCCCTCGAGGTCACCAAAGCGGTACCGGCCATCAAAGCCGGCAGCAAGTAACCGCTATTCGCCGGTGAACTCCGGCTTGCGCTTGGCGAACATGGCGGCAATGCCCTCGTTGAGGTCCTTGGACGGCAGGAACGCCGAGTTCCATGCCGCGACGTAGCGCAGGCTGGCTGCCACGTCGGCGGTGCGCTGCTCGTCGAGGACATCCTTGATGCCGTGCACCACCAGCGGCGAGTTCGCCGCGATCTCGGCAGCGGTCTCGTGCGCCGCGGCCAGGGTGGCCTCGGGGTCCGGGTAGACGTCGTTGACCAGACCGATCTTCTCGGCACGCGCAGCGTCAATGTCCTTGCCTGTCAACGCCAATTCGCGAAGATGGCCGTCGGACAGGATGTAGGGCAGCCGAGCCAGGCTGCCCACGTCGGCGACGATCGACAGCTTGACCTCGCGCACCGAGAACTTGGCGTCGGCGCTGGCGTAGCGGACGTCCACCGCACTGATGAGGTCGACACCGCCGCCGATGCACCAGCCGTGGATGGCGGCGATCGTCGGGGTGCGGCAGTCGGCCACCGCGGTGATCGACTGCTGCATGCGCTTGAGCTTGCCGTGGAACTCGACGCGCGGCCGGGCCGAGACCTCTCCGGACATCGCACCGCCGATGGTGTCGCCCATCGCGACCAGGTCCAGGCCGTAGCTGAAGTTGCGGCCGGAGCCGGTCAGGACGATCGCGCGGACGTCAGGATCGGCATCCAGCTCGCCGAAGGCCACCGGCATCTCGGTCCAGAACGCCGGGCCCATGGCGTTGCCTTTACCCGGACCGATCAGCGTGACCTGGGCAACGTGGTCCTTGACCTCGACGGTGAGGGATTCATACTGCTGGCTCATGCCCTGAAGGCTACGACGCCCGCCGCCGCTCGCGTTACTCCAGGGTCACGTGCGGTCGGCGGGCGGCGATGCCTGCGCCCAGGGCGAAGAACGCCACCAGCAGCGCGACGACGCCGATCGCGATGGGCGTCGAGTCGCCGACCAGGCCGGGCAGGTTCTGCAGGATCAGCGCGAACGAGATCAGCAGGCCGAGCAGGCCCAGGCCGGGTGCCACGAATGCGCGCCAGGTGGACACCTCGAGCTGGCCGGCCCGCTTGCGCCGGGTGAAGAAGGCGAGCACCGCGACGGTGGTCGCGATGAGCAGGATGGTGATGCCGACCGTCGAGATGCCGGCCAGCCACGTGTAGAACTGCGTCACCGGGTCGAGCTGGAAGCCGATGGCCACGACGATGGCCACTGCCACGACGATCGCGTCGACTCCGGAGGCGATGTGCGGGGAGCCGTGGGCGGCGTGCGGCTGCCCGAGCCGGTTCGGGAACACCCGGCGGTTGGACAGCGTGAACACGTAGCGGGCCACGATGTTGTGGAACGACAGGATGCAGGCGAACAGGCTGGTGACGAACAGCACCTGCACGATGTGCAGCCCAACCGTGCCGAGGTACTGCTCAGTCGCGTTGGGCAGCAGAGCCGACGGGTCGGCCTGTGCCTTCTCGACGGCCTTGGTGTCACCCACCGCGCTGATCAGCGCCCAGGTCGAGACGGTGTAGAACAACCCGATCAGAATGACCGCGAGATAGGTGGCCTTCGGGATGGTGCGCAGCGGCTCGCGGGCCTCGTCGCGGAACACGGCGGTGGCCTCGAAGCCGATGAAGCTCAGTATTGCGAACAGCAACGCGATACCCGGTGCGCCCGAGAGGATTTCAGAGGGAGTGACGATCCCGGTGGACAGACCTTCCTGTCCACCGCTGAAGACGACCGCGGCGTCGAGCGCCAGCACGATCGCCACCTCGCCGATCAGCAGGATGCCGAGGACGTTGCGGGACAGGTCGATGTTGAAGTGGCCCAGCGCCGTCACGATCGCGAAAGCAACGAAAGCCCATATGCCCCAATGGATGTTGGGCAACCCATAGGAAGCGAACAGGGCCTGGGCGCCCTGGCCGATCAGGCCGTAGACGGCAATCTCCAGGGTGAGGTAGGAGATCAGCGCAACGAACGCGAAGCCGAAGCCGGTCACCCGCCCGAGGCCCTTGCCGATGTAGGAGTAGAACGCTCCCGCATCCGGCACATACGGTGTCAGCGCGGTGAATCCGACCGCGAACAGCCCGATGATCAGCGTGCTGACCACGAAGATGGCCGGGAAGCCGATTCCGTTGCCGTTGGCGATGCCGAGTGGCACCGGGCCGCCCATGACACCGAGCGGCGACGCGGCGGCCACCACCACGAAGACGATGCCCCACACGCCGAGCGTGCCTCGAAGTTTGCGAGGCGAGACGCCGTCGGCCGTGTCTACAGCAGCCGGGGCAGTGCCCTGTTCAATTCGGTTCGCCATGATGCCCTTTCGCTGGATTCGCGCCTGCAGACGCTAATCCCGAGAGGGGCAGGATCAGACACTTCGGATCAGTGGGATTCGATGCCGCTCAGATGTACATGGCGGGGTCGACGTAGAACGTCGGATCCACCAGCTGTTCGCGTTGCCGTTCGTTGCGCGGCCGTACGACGGCGGGAATGCCGGTGGCGATCGAATCGGCCGGCACGTCGTGGGTGACGACGGCGTTCGCGCCGATGGCGCTGTCGTCACCAATAACCAAGGGGCCCAGTATTTTTGCTCCGGCACCCACAACCACTCGATCCCCGAGGGTGGGGTGGCGTTTACCGTGTTCCAGCGAGCGGCCGCCGAGTGTGACGCCGTGATAGAGCATCACGTCGTCGCCGATCTCGGCGGTCTCGCCGATCACGACGCCCATGCCGTGGTCGATGAAGAAGCGGCGGCCGATGGTGGCGCCGGGGTGGATCTCGATGCCGGTGGCGAAGCGGGTCAGCTGCGACAGCACCCGGGCCGGACCGCGCAATGCCGGTCTGGCCCACAGCCGGTGCGCCAGCCGATAGGACCAGATGGCGTGCAGGCCGGAGTAGACCAACGCGTTCTCGACATCGCCGCGCGCGGCCGGGTCGTGGCCGCGCGCATTGCTCAGATCCTCACGCAGTGTGGACAGCAGGCCCATGAAGTCAGTCCCTGATGTGCTCGAAAAGTGGTGTGGAGATATAGCGCTCGCCGTAGTCGCAGACGATCGCCACGCGATGAGCTTGCCTGCGTTCTCCGGACGCTTGGCGATCTCCAGGGCGGCCCACACGATCGCGCCAGACGAGATGCCGCCCAGAATGCCTTCCGCGGTTCCCAGGTCCCGGGCCACCCTGATGGCGTCGTCGAGCTCGACGTCGACGATCTCGTCGTAGGCGCCGCGATCGAGCACCTCGGGAACGAAGTTGGCCCCCATGCCCTGGATCTTGTGCGGCCCGGCCTTGCCTTCGGTCAGCAGCGGCGAGTCCTTCGGCTCGACTCCGACGATCTGGACACCGGGCTTGCGCTCTTTGAGTACGTGTCCCACCCCGGTGACGGTGCCGCCGGTGCCGATGCCCGCGACGAAGATGTCGACCTTGCCGTCGGTGTCGTTCCAGACTTCTTCCGCGGTGGTCTTCTCGTGGATGGCCGGGTTGGCCGGGTTCCCGAACTGGTTCGCCGAGACGGCGTTGTCGGTCTCGGCGATGATCTGGCGGGACTTCTCCACCGCGCCCGCCATGCCTTCGGAGCCGGGGGTGAGCACGATCTCGGCGCCATAAGCGCGCAGCATCACCCGGCGTTCGGTCGACATGGTCTCGGGCATCGTCAGGATGACCTTGTACCCGCGGGCAGCGCCGACCATCGCCAGCGCGATACCGGTGTTGCCACTGGTGGCCTCGACGATCGTGCCGCCGGGCTTCAGCTCACCGGAGGCTTCTGCCGCATCGATGATCGCCACGCCGATGCGGTCCTTGACGCTGTTGGCCGGGTTGTAGAACTCGAGCTTGACCGCGACCTCGGCGTCGAGGCCCTCGGTCAGTCGGTTGAGTCGGACCAGCGGCGTGTGGCCGACCAGTTCGGTGACGTTGTCATAGATCTTGCCCATGCTGCGCGTCCCTTCTCGTGGCACCCCACCGAACACTATTCTGTCGGCCGCTGGTCGTACGGTTGGGGCATGGCTGGCGAACTGACCTCAGGACCGGACGCTCCACCCACCGACGAACTGGCCAGTGCTGAAGCATCGCTCCAGGTTCTCCAACACGTATTGCACGGTATTGCTTCCGATGATTTAAACAAGCAGACACCGTGCCGCGAGTTCGACGTTGCCGGGCTCACCGATCACCTGCTGAATTCGATCACCCTGTTGGGTGGCGCGGCCGGCGCGCAGTTTCCGGAGCGCGACCGCGATGACTCCGTCGAACGTCAGGTGATCGCCGCGGCCCGGCCTGCGGTGGACGCCTGGCGGCGCCGCGGGCTGGACGGCACGGTGCCGTTCGGCGAGAACGAGGCGCCCGCGCGGTTCATGGCCGGCATCCTGTCGGTCGAATTCCTGATTCACGCGTGGGATTACGCGTCGGCGATCGGTCGCCCGATCGATGCCCCGGACTCGTTGACCGAGTACGTGTCGGGCCTGGCGCGCCGCATCATCACCCCGGAGGGGCGCGTCAGGGCCGGTTTCGACGACCCGGTCGACGTCGGCCGGCACGCGCCCAAACTGGACCAGCTGGTCGCCTTCACCGGCAGGACACCGGTCAGCGGGTAGCGATCCACTTCCGGGCGAACCCCAGGAACGCGTCGTTCTCCTCGGGTGCGCCGATCGTCACCCGCACGCCGTCGGTGCCGTAAGGGCGCACCAAGACGCGGTCGTCGGCGGCCTTCTCGACAAAGTCGGGCGTCTCGTCCGGCGTCAGCGGCAGCCACACGAAGTTCGCCTGCGATGGCGGGAAGCGGTAGCCGAGCTCGGTGAGCGCGGCGCAGACCCGGCGGCGTTCGGCGACCACGGCGTCGGTGCGGGCCAGCAGCTCGTCCGCGGCGTTCACGGACGCGATCGCCGCGGCCTGCGAGACGGTGGTCGCGGTGAACGGCACGTAGACCTTGCCCAGCGCGGTGATGATGTCGGGATCGCCGACGGCGTAACCGATCCGCAACCCGGCCAGCCCGTAGGCTTTCGAAAAGGTGCGCAGCACAACGACATTGGAGTGGTCCCGGACCAGTGCGAGGCTGTCGGGCAGCATCCCGTCGCGAATGTATTCGACGTAGGCCTCGTCGATGGCGATGAGGATGTCCGACGGCACGGCGGCGACGAACCGGGCGAGTGCGTCGGGGTCCACGACAGTAGAGGTCGGGTTGTTCGGGTTGCAGACGAAGATCAGGCGCGTGCGGTCGGTGATCGCGGCGAGCATGGCGTCGAGGTCGAACGTGTAGTCGCGCAGCGGCACCTGGACAGCGGTGGCGCCGGCGACCCGGACCTGCAACGGGTAGATCTCGAAGCTGCGCCAGCCGAAGACCACCTCGTCTCCGACGGAGGCGGTGATCTGGATGAGCTGCTGGCACAGGCTCACCGATCCGCAGCCGACGGCGATGTTCTCGGGGGCGAACGGCCCGTCCTTGCTCAGGTGCTTGGCCAGGTGCTCCTTGAGCTCCACGCAGCCGTTGTCGGGGTAGCGGTTGATGGTCTCGGCGGATGCGGCGATCGCCGAGCGCACGCTGGGCAGCGGCCCGTGCACGGTCTCGTTGCTGGCCAACTTGATGGCGCCCGGCACCGTCTTGCCCGGGGTGTAGGCCGGCAGGTCGGCCAGTTCAGGGCGTAGGCGGGCAGTCATTTGTCCAAGTCTAAGTGGGCTGTGTACTCTCATCCATCGGCGGTTCGGGGCATCAGTCAGGCTCCGGTACGCTCAGGTAGTTCAGGAGGCGTGCCAGAGCGGCCGAATGGGACTCACTGCTAATGAGTTGTCCCCCTTACAGGGGACCGGAGGTTCAAATCCTCTCGCCTCCGCCGCGGCTGATTCGTCAGCCACGACAACTGAAGACAGAACGGCGCCCGTAGCTCAACGGATAGAGCATCTGACTACGGATCAGAAGGTTAGGGGTTCGAATCCCTTCGGGCGCACCATAATTCGAGTTAAAGCGGCGTTTGTCGGTCAGCTGGCAAACGCTTCTGCATTTCCCGCACTTTCCCCGTAAATTCGATTGTCGGCCTGCGTTGCTGGCCCATTGATCCAGCACAGCGCGGGTATCGGGTCCGGTCGTCGTCCGCTGCAAATAGTGGCCCTCGGTGGGGGCCAGCTGCGCATGGGAGAGCTGTTGTTGCGCCGCCTCGACACCCATGCCGTCCCTCACGACCGTGGCCACTGACCGCCGGAACGAGTGCGGCGTCACCCGGCAGAGGTGCTCGTGTGGCTGCAGGGCCCCTGGCGATGTTCGATGCGCTGATCCAGCCGCCGTCGCGGTTCGTCAGCACCGGCCAACCGGACCGGTCAGCGCGAAGAGCTCCCTCAGGACCGCGACGCCGAATGCCGGCAACACCACAGAGTGCCCGGGGGTCCCCTTGCGCGCATTCTGTCTGTGCTGTGGCCTTTCCGGGGATCGGCCCGTGATCGATGAGAGTGCCAATGAGGGCCCCTGTCGGCGATTTACCGAGAAGGTCGACCTCCTACCATCAACAGCCAGCACCTCGGCCGCCCGGGCTCGGTCGCCGCCAGCAGCTCGACGTACTCAGGTATTGGAGGTGCCCGCCGCAGTCCATGACCTGTGCGCGGTGAATTTTTTGCAGGGCCTGGCGTACCTGTTCGAAATCGAAGGCCGTCAACGCCCGGGCTAGCTTGGGCTGCGGCCTGGCCGTCTTGGTCTCGCGGATGCCGTTTGCGCGCACGGCATCGAACCTCGCGACGAGCCCGTGCGTGCGGGTGAGGACTGTGCGCATCTTGGTGTCCGCAGTCGGGCCGGCTGGGAGCGCCTTCAGGCGCGCGTTAGCCACAAGCTTCTCACGTTAATCGCACAATCCCTTATCGCGTCGCGAGCACATCCTTCATCGCAGTTTCAAGGGGTTGCGCCAATGTCTGCATGAACGTTGCGGTCGGATGGGAGTTCTTCAACGAGTCTGAGGCGTCGCTGTAGACGATGACGTTCCCGATAACCGAGGGGCACCGATCCACGTTGCAGTAGAACTTAGTGAAGTCGACCAACGTCACGCCGGGGGTCGCTTTCGCAGCAGAGGCGAGAGCGTCGGCGCCTGGGATCGCCTGTGCACGGGGGGTTCCGCAATCGCCGGTGTGGTCGGCGTCGAAGGTCACTCTGGTCAGGCACGCCAACGATTCTTCGCTGGCGGCTGGGTTGTCCAACACAACAACGATCCGGCTGCCCGCCGCCATGATCGGTGCCCACGCCCGCTCATAATCACCTGCGGTGACAGACGATTCACGGTTCAGATTGGTCGTTATCACCATGTTGTAGCGGTGCGCGACGAGCTGCGCTTGGATGTTGGGAATGAGCCAGTCGCAACCATCGGGTTGGTCAGCGAGGACGCAATCCACCCCCAGATAGGTGGTCAGATGCCACTTGTTCTTGTCAAGGAGTGGCCACAAGGCGGGTAGTAATGCCCTGGCGTGGGAGTCGCCGACGAGCGCGATTTGCGTAGCGTCGGGACCGACGTACCCGAAGCTGCATGTCTTGACCTCAACGGGGTCGGTCTTGTTGCGGTAGCAGCCGAGTTCACCGGGGATGTCCTTGGCGAAATCGTCAATGGACGGGCTCAGTGCGTACTCCGTGTTCCGTAGCGGACAGCCCGGGGTGATCATGGCGGCAGAGCCGAAACACGGGTCAGCTTTTGGCGTCAAGACCGCCTGTGGTGTGTTGGATGCGACGTTCGGGGCGGGATGATCGAGTTGGATGGTCGCGATAGTCACCACAACAGCTGAGGCGGCTGCGAAGCCCACCAGCCCCCACGCCGATGGGTCCAGAGCCTTGCGCCGTCCGCTCCTGCGAGTCTTGAGTAGCCACCGGGACTTACGAATCGGGTTCTCGTAGAACCGGTACGTCACTGCCGTCAATGCCAGCGACACAACAACAGCGATCGTGTAGAACGTGACACCCTTGGGAAGAAGGGCCACGAGCAGCACGATCACCGGCCAATGCCACAGATACAGGGTGTAGCTGGTGTCACCGAAGTACTGGACCACGCGGTTGGTCAGCGGCGCCATCACACGCGGCACCGGGGCTCCGTGGAAGGCGGCAACGACCACCGCAGTGGATAGCACGGGCAGAGCTGCCCACGGTGCCGGGAACTGGACAGCGGGGTTGATCAGGAACAGCGACGCCACCACCCCGGCTAAGCCGGCGTAGGCCAGGGCGGGGCGGGTTGGTGACGGGATGCGTTCGAGCCACGGTCCCGCGATCGCAACGAGCGCTCCCATCCCGAGTTCCCAGATGCGGGCGAACGTGGAGAAGTAGGCGGCGTTCGGATCAGTAGCCGACAGGTACATGGCCCACCCGAACGACGCGGCCACGATCAGGCCCATCACGGCGAGCATCCCCCACTCGCGGGCTCGCCGCATGTGCCGCTGCCGCAACGGGCGGGTTACGGCGAACACCACCACCAGCAGCAGCGGCCACACGAAATAGAACTGCTCCTCGATCGACAGTGACCAGTAGTGCTGAATCGGTGACGGCGGGCGGGCGGATTGGAAATAGTCGGCTCCGACTGCCTCAAACCGGAAGTTCGACGCGAACACCGCTGCATACAGGGCATCGAGCAGCGTGTCCTTCGCCCGAGTCGCAGTGAACAGCAGATAGCCAGCCGCAACCGTCACAACCAGGACCAGCAGAGCCGACGGGATGATTCGCTTGACGCGCCGGGTGTAGAAGTTCTGGAACGACAGTTTGTGGGTGGCTTTGCGTTCCCGAATCAGCAGGCCAGTGATGAAGAACCCGGACAGCACGAAGAAGATGTCGACGCCGACGAATCCGCCGGAGGGCCAGCCGAAAAGGTGATTGGCGAACACCGTCAGGACAGCGACAGCGCGCATCCCTTGCAGGTCAGGGCGGCGCTGTGCCGCACCACGCTGCTTTTGTGTTTGACCGCGCTCCACCGTCGTCATAACGCCCCCTAGCCCCCCGACTGCGCAGGGAGTTTACCCGCCGCCGGTCCGGCGCGCGTCGGTGTCGCTGAGTACCAGTACGCAAGAAGGTCGCTTCGGATGTTGGAAGGACGGCCAGTAAGCGTCGGCGTCGCAGGTACGACAATGCCAGCTGTTATGCCCGCCGCCACCATGGCCCCGGCAACATGACCGACGAGGACCGGATCGGCCGAGAGGATGGCCGTTTGGGCATCCGCCTGGCGACTTAATGATCCAGCTGCCGTCGGAGGTTCGGACGAGCTCACCCCCGTGATGTTGCCCAGGCTTGAATCGGTTGTCGCGTGCGCGCGCCGTGCCGGAGATGTAAATCAGCGACGCCGACGTGGAAGGCCTGGCATCGGATCGCCGCCGGCGCGGCCGCGGGCGAAAACAACCCTTATTCCGGCGCCCTGGATCTCTGCAGGCTGAGGTTGCCGCGCTCGTCGGAAACAGCAGCATCGAAGCGTCGATCGTTAGTTAGGACGGTACGGGCCCTTCCATCTGGTCGGATTACTCACCACTCCTGACTGCCGCTTGACGGGGTCCGTACGGTTCGACGCCGAGGTACAAGATCGGAAGACCGAAGACCCATTGGCCGGCGAAGTTGCGGAAGCGACTCAGGCGTCGATCAATTGTCGGTGGAAATGTACGACGATCGAGGCCGATCCGACGGGTTCGTAGATCTTGTGCGCCCCCACATGGGGCTACAGGGCGCATCGGTTGCGCCTCTTCGCACATTCTCCGCATAAACGCCAGCGATTTAGCGAGTACCTACCTGTACTCACGCAGACCGCGTACTTACGTGATCGCTTGTGCCTCAGTACTTTAAGGACCTTTCGAATATGCAGAGCATGTCTATGGTGACCTCAGAAGGTTAGGGGTTCGAATCCCTTCGGGCGCACTCAGTTCAGAATTGCTTTCCCGGTCATCGGAGCAAACGGTCCCTAACGCGTTCCGGGAGCGTGAAGCCGTTACTATCGGTCGCAACTACATGAGCGTGTGACGATCGGGGCCGCGTCGTGCCGACCTACTCGAGAAGCTTCGCCGTCTTCCTCCCGCACCTGAGGGCATGGTGGAGCACACCGGTCGATTACGCGTCGCAAGTGCAGTACTTCACCCAACGGGCCATATCGGCACCCATCCAGTTTTTGATCGGACTTGGGACCGGCTTCAACGGGGTCCTGTCATTTGTGATCCTGCTTCCATCGGCGAACAACCGGGTGTCGCAGGTCGCGGTCGCGTTGTTCGCCGTGCTTCAGCTCGCGTGGGGCTGGATATGGTGCCGACGCCCGTGGCCGTCGCGACGAATGTCGCTGGCGTTCGTCGTCACCGCGGATATCGGAATAGCTGCGGTGGCGATATCGGATGCGAGCTGGCTGCTCGGTCTGTTCGGATTCAATGCGTTCGCCATGATCTCGGTGTACCTGATGTTCTTCGACGGCCCGAAAATCCTTGTCGCGCACTTATTGTGGATAATCCTGTCGACAGCGGGCTTCGCCATTCATGTCAGCATTGCCGGCGATTTCGACGTGCTCGCGTTCACGGCGAAAACGCTTGTCTCGGTCGGGCCGGTCGTCGCGACCCCACTCGGCATTCAGCTGGGCATCTGGGCGCTGCGCAATGAGGCCAACGACTCGGTCACCGATCCGCTGACCGGTCTGTTGAACAGACGGGGACTGCACCTGCACATCGGCGACATCCTTCGCGAGCAGGCCCCTACCGAAACCGAGGTCGCCGTCATGGTGATCGATCTGGACCGCTTCAAAGAGATCAACGACACCTATGGTCATGCCATCGGTGACGAGGTCCTGGTCCGCAGTGCTCGGCGGGTGCGGTCTGCGGTGAGCCAGGGCGCGTTGGTGGCGCGCACCGGTGGTGAGGAATTCGTCGTCGTCGATCTGACCGTGCCCGGTGTGATTCAACGGAGCGCAGAACAGGTCAGGCATGCGATCAGCGCACCGGCCACCCGCACGGTCACCGCGAGTATCGGAGTCACCAGCCTGTCGACAGGCGTGTTCGTCGACGGTGTCGACCCCGTGCCACTGCTGGAGACGATCATCGAACGCGCCGACCAGGCCATGTTCGAGGCGAAGCGCACGGGTGGCGATGCGGTCAGCTATCTGCCGCCCGTGGGTGGCCACCGCTGACGCGCCTCAGCGGGCATCTGCCGGTGCCAGCGTCGGCAGCCATTTCCTGAGAACGTCTCGCCAGCCCTCGCCGGCTGACGAGCCCGTCCACGCGATGTAGCCGTCCGGCCGCACCAACACCGCCGGACCGTTGTCGGTCCGCTCGGCCTGCAGCACCCCGGACACCGCGACCGGATCGGCGCCGCGCTCACGGATCACCACGAACCACGGTCTGCGCTGCAGCTCGGCCAGCCGGCCCTCGGCCAGCGGTATCTGGGTAGCCCGGGTGCCCACCGGTCCCCGGCGGCCGTACCGAAGCCCCGTCCCTGCGAAGCTGCCCGCCATGGCGTCGCGCACCGCCGGCACCCGAAGCAGCCTGGGTGCCAGCAGGTTCCGCATCGCCCGCGCCAACCGCGGATACAACGTCACTGCACGCGTCATCACGCCGGACTGCAACACCACCCGGCGGCCGATCGGATGGCGCTCATCCTGATAGCTGTCCAACAGGCCGTCGTCGGCGCCGCCCAGCACGGCGGCCAGCTTCCACGCGAGGTTGGCCGCGTCTTGGATGCCGGTGTTCATTCCCTGCCCGCCCACGGGGGAGTGCACGTGCGCGGCGTCGCCGGCCAGGAACACCCGGCCATGCCGATACTGTCCGACTTGCCTTTCGTCGCAATGGAATCGGGACTTCCAGCTGATCTCGAGCACGCCCACATCCGCGTTGAACGCGCGGTTCAGAACGTCGATCACCTCGGCGTCGTCCACGGGCTCGCTGTCGGGCACCTGATGGCCACGGTCCCAGACCATCGCGCGATACCACGACCCGTCGGCGTCACCGCGGCCGTACGGTGCGAGGAATCCGAACACCTCCCGGGTGTTGCCCAGCTTCAGCCCGTCATCGGGCCCGTCTGTGAGTTTCACGTCGGCCAGCACCACGGACGACAGCAGCGTCGTGCCGGGGAACTCCGCCCCGACCAGCCTGCGCACCGTGCTGTGCGCGCCGTCGGCTCCGATCACGTACTTGGCCCGCAACCGCATCAACGGTCCTGCGTCGCCGTGCGTTCGCGCGGTGACCGTCACGCCGGCCTCATCCTGCATCAGGCCGACCACTTCGATACCGCGCCGGATGTCGGCGCTCTGGGCTTGCGCATAACCGGCGAGCGCGGCGTCCACATTGGTCTGCGGCGTGATCAGAACGAATCGGTAGGGCGAGTCCAGGTGAGTCAGATCAAGACGTGCGTCACCGAAGATCCGTATCTGCGACGCGCGCTGGCCGTGAGCCAGCACGCCTTCGGCCAATCCGCGTGCATCGAGTAGTTCGAGCGTGCGGGCCATTACCGCGAACGCCCGGCTCGACGGGTTGACCGTGGCCCAGCGCTCCAGGACGGTCACCGAGCGCCCGGCCCGGGCCAGATCCCCGGCGGCGGTCAAGCCGGCGGGGCCGGCTCCTACGACAAGTACATCGACGTCGTGATGGGTCATCGCGGCGCTCCTTCCGGATCGGGGTACCAGCGGCGGATGTCGTCGGGGGTGGCCTTGGCCGCCTGGTTGAAGACGAACCGGCAGCCCGGCTGAGCGACGTGAGCGGCGTTGACGATGGACTCGAGGAGCAGGGTGTTGCTGGCGACCAGGCGCACGCCCGCGCCGATCAGCACCGCGTCGTAGCGCTTGGCGTCGAGCCAATGCCGGGCTTTCTCGACGCCGGCCGGACCGAAGTCGATCAGGCAGTTGTCGACCTGGTAGCCCGCGGCCCGCAGCGCCGCCACGTTCTCGTCGTTGGCGGCGCGAAGCCGGTCTCTCGACAGCCCGCCGAACTGTGCGAAGTCCGGGGACGAGTAGTCGATCACATCGGGATCGAGCCCGATCTGAATGGCAGTGACAGTCATGTCGACGCCTCCTCAACAGTTGTTGAATTCGAAGCTAGAACGGCGGCCTGGAGTTGTCAACAGTTGTTGAATAGACTGTGGCGATGACGGTGAAGGCGCGCGACGGCGAAGTGACCCGATCGCGAATCCTGGCCCAAGCCCGCGCCCAGTTCGGCGAACGGGGCTTCGAGCGCACGACCATCCGGTCCGTCGCCTCGGCGGCGGGAGTGGATCCGGCACTGGTCATGCACTACTTCGGGAACAAGGCCCAGCTCTTTGCCGCGGCGTCGCGACTCGCGATCACCTTTCCCGATCTCACCGGCGTCCCGCCGGAACGGGTCGTCGACCTCCTGTTGCCGGTGTTCGTCGATGCGTGGGGACCACACGGCCCGTTCCTGCCGCTGCTGCGCTCGGCGGCCACCAACCGGGTGGCCGCCGACGCGCTGCTCGGGGTTTTCGTGGACCAGGTGAGTCCCGCGCTGGCAGCCGTGGTGCCGGACCGGCCGGCGGAGCGCGCCGCGCTCGTCGGCTCGCAGGTGCTGGGTCTGGCGGTCGGGCGTTACGTACTGGGACTACCGCCGCTCGTGGCGATGGACGACGCGACGCTCGCCGAGTGGTTACGGCCGGTGGTGGCGCACTACCTCGGTGACCCGGCACCGTGACGGACGTCAAATTGACGACGCCGCTGCGATGGCTCAGAGTTAACATCGTGGGAAACGTAAGTGAAGATATGTTGATCGAGCAGGTCATCGACCGCCTGGCTGCCACATATTGCGACGTTCCTCGTGACGATGTAGCGCATGCAGTTGCCAACGCCCACAATCACTTTCAGGACAGCACGATTCGGGAGTTCGTCCCGCTTCTGGTCGAGCGTCGCGCGCGAAAAGAACTCGCGCGCAGCGATTCGCTGCTCGTCTGGTCGTCGTGACCCGCTGGGGCTAGACGGCCCCGGCGTTCTCGCCCTCGTCGGTGTACTCGGGACCGCTTGGCTGCGGAGCATTGCCCGTGCCGCCGGCGTCCTGGCCTCCCTTCCAATAGAGATCGTCGGTCGGAAGCGGCGCCGGTCCGGTACCGCCGGCGTTCTCATTGGCATCCCAGTAGTACGGCTCGGTGGGATCCGGCCACAGCAGGCCGCTGCCCGAGTCGTCAGCGGAGGCCGTCGCGGCCGCCGAGAGCATGATCGCGGTCAGCGTGACGGCCGCCAGAGCCGCCGACGCCAGTCTTTCGCGCACCATCACGGACGATCTCCTCTTCGGTAGGCGTCAATCGTCGCCAATTTAGTCCGAAGGTGCCGCAGTTACGGCTCGAATTCTGCGAGAGTCGACCGCGGCGCGATCAGGAGCCCAGGGTGGCGTTCGGCAGCGCGACGAGCGGAGCGAAGTCCGCTGCGTCGACATCCACTGCATCGACGCGTGGCGAACGCAGGCGGCGCACGATGTATCGCACGGCCAGTATTTGAGCGGCACCGACCACGATTACGGGCCACAGCGCGCCGGCGACAGCTGAACAGATCCCGCGGACCACATCGCCCGGCGGGTCATAGGACTGAAAGCGTGGACTGATCAGCCAGGCGCCGACAGCCGCGACGACCGCCGACACGAGGTACAGGTCGAACCACATGGCTTGAGAGTCCCAGATACTTCTTAAAGCTGGGTGTCTCAATCGTGTGAGAGTACTGAGAGGCCCCGAATCGCTGCGTGATCGTGATCACTAGGTGATCGTCAGGCCGCCATCGACGATAATTGTCTGGCCCGTCACATAACCACCGGCCGGCGACGCGAGCCATACTGCGGTAGCGGCCAATTCGACCGGATCGCCCATCCTGCCCACCATGACTCGCGGTAGCTGTGTCTCGAGGTACCCGGGCTGATATTCGTCGGTCATCTCGCTCTGAAAAAAGCCCGGAGCCAGCGCATTGACGCGAATTCCCTTGCGCGGTCCCCACTGTTGGGCCAGATCCCGGGTGAGTCCGATTACGGCCGCTTTCGACGCGCTGTACGCGGCCTGTGGCAGACCACCCGTGGTGATACCAAGAATGCTGGAAATATTGATGATTGAGCTTCCGGGTTGCATGACCCGGCCGCATGCCTGTGCCATCCAGTACGAGCCGTTGAGGTTGACGTCGACGACCTTGCGGAACTGTTCGGGCGTTTCGCGGGTCGCCGGCACGGCGGTTCCGACGCCGGCATTGTTGACCAACACGTCCACTCGGCCGAACACCTTGATGGCCGACTCGACGAGTTGATCGCACTGATCGGGATCGACGACATCGGTCTTGCGGGTGTACACCTTGCGGCCGGCCTCTTCGACCAGGGCGGCGGTGCCCGCCATCTGTTCGACTCGTCGGGCCCCGAGCACCAGGTGGGCGCCCGCCTCGGCGAAGGCCTGCGCGAACGACACGCCCAAACCGGACGACGCGCCGGTCACGATGACGACCTTGTCGTCGAGCCGGAACGAATCAAGAATGCTCATGACGGGTTCCTCAGCACCTGGCGGGCGATCGCGTATTTGTGAACTTCGGTCGGGCCGTCATAGAGCCGGAACGCCCGCATGTCGGAAAAGATTGCACCGACCGGGGTTTCGTCGGAGATGCCCATACCGCCCAGGATCTGCACGCAGCGGTCGGCCACCTTGAACAGCTCCTCGGACACATAAGCCTTGACCATCGAGCTCTCGTGGCGACCCTTGGCACCGCCGTCCAGCGTCCAGCAGGCCCACCAGATCGCCAGTCGGCACTGCTGCAGGGCGATCTCGTTGTCGGCCAGCATGAAGCTGACGCCCTGATGCTCGCCGAGCGGCTTGCCGAAACCTGTTCGGGTACGGGCATGTTCGATCGCGATCGATTGTGCCCGCGACGCCGCGCCCAGCCAACGCATGCAGTGCGTCAAACGCGCCGGCGCCAGCCGCAATTGGGCGTAGCGCAGCGCCTGGCCCACCTCGCCCAGCACGGTTGCGGCCGGCAGTCGCAAGTTGTTGAACAGCACGACGCCGTGCCCCTCGACATAATTGCGGTCCATCGTGTCCATGACGCGCTCGAGCTCGATACCGGGCGTCTGCCCGTCGCACAGGAACAGGGTCGGGCCGTCGGGGCCGTGCGCATTCGGCGCCACTCGCGCCATGATGATCCACGTCCGCGCTTTGTTGGCTCCGGTGATCAGCCACTTGCGCCCGTTGATCACGTAGTCCGTGCCGTCGAAAACCGCTTCGGTGGCAAGCTGATTCGGATCGGACCCGGCGCCGCCTGGTTCGGTCATCGCGAACACCGAGCGCTGGCGGCCGTCGATCACCGGAACCAGGAACTCGTCGGCCTGCTCCTCGGTGGCGATCTTGGACAGCAGATACATGTTGCCTTCGTCAGGTGCCGCGCAGTTCAGCGCGACCGGACCCAGCGTCGACCAGCCGGCCGCCTCGAACAGCACCGCCTGCTCGCGATGCGACGGTTCACGCCCGCCGAAGCGGTGCGGAGCCTGGAACGTCAGCAGGCCGGCATCGCGGGCCAGCCCCACCAACTCGGTGCGCAGTTCCTCATTGGGCCCGTGCCGGGTGACTCGTGGATCTCGTTCGTAGGGAACGATTTTCTCGACGACGAATGCGCGGATCTCGTCGCGCAGCGCGGCCAGGTCGTCGGGAATCTCGAAATCGATCATCGTTGTCCCTCCATGAGAGCTAGGGCGCGCTCGAACAAGCGCACGGTCGCGATGTGTAGATGGTCGCCAACGTCTTTGGGTGCCAGCCCTGCAGCGGCACGGGCATTCGATCCCTCGAGGATGATGCCGAGCTTGAAACAGGCCAGCACGGTGTACCAGTCGATGTTGGACAGGTCGCGGGTGGTGTTCTGGGCGTACCGCTCGATCAGCTCGTCCGGGGTGGCCAGGCCCTCGGCGGCCATCAGTGCGTTGCCCAGCACCGAATCGCGGCCGGGCGAGTACCAGGTGGCCAGCATCCAGGCCAGATCCAACAGTGGGTCGCCGATGGTGCACATCTCCCAGTCGACGATGGCCACCACCTCGGGGCCGGTCGGCGAGAACATCACGTTGGCCGCGTGGTAGTCGCCGTGCATGATGCCCGGCTGCCAGTCGGTGGGTTGCTTCTGCTGCAGCCAGGTGGCGACGGCGTCGACGTCGCCGATGTCGGGTCCTGGATAGTTGTCGAACCCGCTGTAGGACTCGAGTTCGGAAAGCCACCGCGGCACTTGACGTTCCAGGAATCCGTCCGGCTTCCCGAAGTCGGCCAGGCCGACCTTGACGTGGTCGACGGCGCCGAGCTTGGCGGCCGCCTCGGCCATCGACAGTCCCATCCCGTGCCGGATGCCGGCGTCACCGGCGTGCAGCGGCGGCAGCATCGAACCGGCGTTGAAGCCGTCGACGGGCTCCATCAGATAGAAGACCGCGTCGCCGAGCACGGTGGTGTCGTCGCACACCGCGATCAGTCGCGGATGGGGGACATCGGTACCGGCCAGCGCGTGCAGCACCCGTGTCTCGCGCAGGATCACCTTGTTGCTGACCGGGCGGAGGTGGCGGGGGCCCCGGCGGAAGACGTACTCGCGACCAGAACGGGTGAAACGGAGCATCACGTTCTGGGTGCCACCGGTGATTTCGGAGACGTTTTCGAGCGGGCCGTCACCCAGGCCCCGCTCCGACATCCATGCGCTGACCGCGCTCAGCTCATCCACCCAGGTGAACCTACCGTACGGTTGGTTGAGCCAATCCCTTCGGCCAGGGCAACCTGCTGTCGATGGTGCGGAACACGCTCCAGCCGATCACCGTGCCCAGCGCGATGGACAGAATCGCCGCTCCGGTCACGCCCAGGCTGGCGACGCCGATGTTGCCGCCGGTGGCGGCCTGACTCACCGACTCGAAGCTCAGCGCACCGGGCACCAGCGCCCAGAACGCCGCGAGCATCATCACGATCGCCGGGGGTGAGGTCTTGATCCGGGATGCCAGCATCGCGAACGGCACCGTCAGGAAGGCGCCGATGAAGCCGGAATAGGCTGCCGCCACGAACTTTCCGGCGATCGCCTGCCCGACAAGCGCGACGGCGATCGCGGCCATCAACCAGATCAGCGAGCCCTTGGGCGCGGACAGATAGACGTACAGTCCGAACCCCACCACGATGATCGCCACGTACAGCGCCCACGGCCCCATCTGCGTCGACGGCGTCTGCGGAAGCACCTCCCCGGCGACGTGCACACCCAACGCCACGCCGAACACCAGAAGCGCCAGCTGAGCGATGCCGTAGACCAGCCGACTGGTGCCGCCGATCAGCTGATTACTGGCCAACTCCATTGCGCCGATCGTCAGCGACATGCCGGGCAACATTGCCACCAGCGCCGGTGCGATCACCCGCAGCAGACCGTCATTCGCGGTATCGGCCACGAACCACGTCGCCAGCATTGTCACGATCATCGCGGCCAGCGTGGGCAGAACCGGGCTTAGCGACGGGAACGGGCGCCCGAGCAGGGCGATCGCGCCGACCACAAGACCGAGGAACACGTAACCCGGCAGCGAGGCCCAGGTCGGATTGATGACCATGCCGAAACCGACTGTGGTGACGGCATATCCGAGGGTCGTGGCGATCGGTCCGAATCGCGGGCGCAGGGCGCGCGCCCGCTTGGTCGACTCGACCGCGTCGGCCGGTGTGATCGCCCCGACGGACGCCAGACTGGCGATGTCGTCGATGCGGCCTGCCATGTTCAGCTGCACCGAGTAAGTCGTGGAGGTGTCCACCTCGTAGGCGACGGTGCCCACCTGGATCATCAGCACGGTGGGGAGTACGACGATGCGCACCGGAGCGGTGGTGTACTGCGCGGCGATTTCCAGCAGGCGGGCGTACACCAGCTGAGTCGGCTGCTCGACTTCGAGCAGGGCGATGCCGATCTCCCGCAGCATCGCCGCCACTTCCACCTGGTCGTGTGAGTCCGGTGGGCCCAGCGGCTCCGGGGGAATCTTGCGGATCGCGTCGAAGATCCGTGTGCGCCGCGCCCGTCGCTTGTCGTCCATACCCGAATCCATACCCGCATCCTTACGAACGGCTGGCGTCAGGTCGTGGCTGGCTCCCCGGCAGGGTCCGGTGTGGCCTGCGGCCGGCGGTTCTTCTGCCACGGCCAGTAGCCGGTGATCTCCAGCTCCAGCGAGAAGCTCAGGAACGTCCGGATCACCACGATGCCGGCCAGTACCGCCACACTGCGGGCGTCCGGTGTCACCGCGACGGTCCGGATGATGTCGGCGGCGACCAGAAGTTCCAGGCCCAGCAGGATCGATCGGCCGAGCTGCTGGCGGAACGCCCGGTAGGCGTCCCCGGTCCGCAACCGGCGCAGTACCCCTGCGGCCGAGAGCAGCGCGCCGACCGCGATCACGGCGACCCCGGTCGCGTCGATCGCCTTGCCCACCGTCTCGATGACCTCGAAAAAGTTCACCGCCAAATTATCTGGCGGGCATCACCATCGTCGCTGTAGCCGCGCCGTCCCGTTCGGTCGCGCGAATTGACACCTGTGTGCCGGCCTGCAGCGGCTGCGGCGGTTTGCGAGTGTCGGTGTTCAGCACATAGGTCTGGCTGAAGCCGTCCTGGCTGCGCACCGTCACCGAGCTGTCGGACGCGGCGGTGACGTCGCCGGTCTGGGTCAGTTCGGTGCTGAATCCGCCTTTGCCGTCGGATACGACGCTCTCGCCGTGCAGCGACCGCTGCGACCCGCCGGGTCCGCCGGGTCCGCCGCCACCCCATCCGGGTGGGCCGCCCGCGTGCTCGTCACCGTTGCCGGCGGCGGCGTAGACCACCACGCCACCGACCGCGGCAAGTGCGGCGGCGATCCCGACGGCGGCCGCCGTCGTGCGGGTTGACCAGGTCTTGGGGTGCTCCGCGGGCGCACCCCACACAGGCTGCTGTTCGACACTCATGCCACCACGGTGGGCAGCCGAGCTGTGTGTCCGCTGTGCGCGCGATCAGCCCGGTCTGTGCATCGTGTTTCACAGCGGGGGCATAGGAACGGCATAGGAACCACTCATCGCCGCTCGCATACTGGAGTACATGACCTCTTCATCGGCGGAACGTGTCGTTATGCGCCGAGCCGACGGAAACCCGATCACGGTGCTGGTCGTGGACGACGAGACAGTGCTGGCCGAGATGGTGTCGATGGCGCTGCGCTACGAGGGCTGGACCATCGCCACCGCCGCCGACGGCGCGTCGGCGATCACCGCGGCCCGCAGCGCGCGGCCGGACGCCGTGGTGCTCGACATCATGTTGCCCGACATGAGCGGCCTGGATGTACTGCGCAAGCTGCGCGAACAGAACCCCCAACTGCCGGTGCTGCTGTTGACCGCCAAAGACGCGTTGGAGGATCGCATCGCCGGGCTGACGGCGGGCGGCGACGACTACGTCACCAAGCCGTTCTCCATCGAAGAGGTCGTGTTGCGGCTGCGGGCCCTGTTGCGTCGTACCGGTGTGACCACCGAGGACAGCGGTGCCCAGATCGTCGTCGGTGATCTGGTGCTCGACGAGGACAGCCACGAGGTGACTCGCGGCGGTGAACCGGTCTCACTGACGTCCACCGAGTTCGAACTGCTTCGCTTCCTGATGCGCAACCCCAAGCGGGTGTTGTCGAAAGCCCAGATCCTGGACCGGGTTTGGAGCTATGACTTCGGCGGTCGGTCCAACATTGTCGAGCTGTACATCTCATACCTGCGCAAGAAGATCGACAGCGGCCGCGACCCGATGATCCACACGTTGCGCGGCGCGGGCTATGTTCTCAAACCTGCGAGCTAACACCCGGTCGCTCAGCGCGCGGCTGCTGATCGGTCAGCTGTGTCTGCTGCTGGTCGTCTGCCTCGGTATCGGCGCGGTGACAATCCTTGCGCTGCACCAGTATCTGATCGGCGAGGTCGACAATCAGCTGCGCGAGACCGCCCACCGGTCGGCCATCATCTACGGCGAACCCCTACCACCACCGCTGCCGCCGGCATTGCGCGACAACCGGCCACCGTGGCCGCGGCCCGGGCCCGGGCCGCAGTTCCTGGACGCTCCGGGACAACCGATCGGGATGGTCGCGGCTGTGATCACCAACGGCACCGCCAGCGACGCCGGGCTACTCGGTCCGGGCGGCGTGCGCGCGCAGGTACCGTCTGGCGCGACAGCCGAACTCACCCGCAACGCTGACCAACGCCGCCCGGTGACGCGCAATCTGGACAGCCTCGGTGACTACCGGGTGATGTCGGTTCGCAGCAGGCTGACCGGTGAGACGCTGGTGATCGGGCTGAGCCTGGGCAATCTCAACGCGACGCTGTTGCAGGTGGCCCTGACCTTCGCGGTGGTGACGTTGGCGGCGCTGGCCGTGGCGACGACCGTCGGCATCGTGATCAACCGTCGTGCACTGGCGCCGCTCACCCGGGTGGTGGCCACCGCGGGCGAGGTGGCGAACCTGCCGTTGGACCGTGGCGAGGTGGAACTGCCCGTGCGGGTCTCGGACACCGATGCCAATCCCTACACGGAGGTGGGCCGGCTGGGGCTGGCGCTGAATCGGATGCTCGACCACATCTCGACCGCGCTGTCGACGCGGCAGGCCAGCGAAAGCCGCGTGCGTCAGTTCGTCGCGGACGCCAGCCATGAGCTACGCACCCCCCTGGCCGCCATCCGGGGTTATACCGAACTGGCACAACGCAAACGGGATCAGGTGCCCGACGACGTGGCACACGCGATGGGCCGGGTGGAGTCCGAAGCCGAACGCATGACCCACCTCGTCGAGGACCTGCTGCTCCTGGCGCGGCTGGACTCCGGGCGCCCGCTGGAACGCGAGCCGGTCGACCTGTCCCGGCTGTCGGCCGACGTCGCCAGCGACGCCCACATCGCCGGACCCGACCACGAGTGGAACCTCGACGTGCCGTCGGATCCGCTGTATGTCATCGGCGACGACGCCCGACTGCACCAGGTGGTGGCCAACCTGCTGGCCAACGCCCGCACGCACACCCCACCCGGGACGACGGTCACGTTGTCGCTGCACGCGGAGCCCGACGCCGCGGTGCTGCGGGTGGTCGACGACGGGCCGGGCATCCCGGCGGAGCTGCAGTCCGAGGTGTTCGAGCGATTCGCGCGCGGGGATACGTCGAGATCCCGCAAGGGTGGGTCCACCGGACTCGGCCTGGCGATCGCGTCGGCTGTGGTGCGGGCTCACGGCGGCGTGATCGAGCTGTCCAGCGTGCCGGGCCTGACCGAATTCACGGTACGGTTGCCCCGGTCGGCCCAATCATGATCCGCAGCAAGCACTATGGTGCTCTCGCGGTGCTGCTGGCCGTCACAGCTGTGCTGTACATGTGGAACCTGGGAGCCAGTGGCTGGGCGAATCCGTTCTATTCGGCGGCAGCGCAGGCCGGTGCGCAGAACTGGACGGCCTGGCTGTTCGGGTCGAGCGACGCGGGCAATGCGATCACCGTCGACAAGACGCCCGCCGCGTTGTGGGTGACCGGTTTATCGGCGCGTGTGTTCGGGGTCAATCCCTGGAGCATCCTGGTGCCGCAGGCATTGTTCGGCGTCGCGGCCGTCGCGGTGCTGTACGCCGCGGTACGCCGAGTCAGCGGACCGTGGGCGGGACTCTTCGCCGGTGCGGTGTTGGCGCTCACCCCGGCCGCGGCGCTGATGTTCCGGTTCAACAATCCCGATGCGCTGCTGGTCCTTTCGCTGGTGGTGGCCGCTTATGCCACGCTGCGCGCAGTGGACGACGGCGCCGCGTGGTGGTGGATGCCGCTGGCGGGAGTGGCGGTCGGCGTCGGCTTCCTGGCCAAGATGATGCAAGCCTTCTTGGTGTTGCCCGCGCTCGGCGCGGTCTATCTGTTCGCCGCCGCGGCGCCGCTGCGGACACGGTTCGTGCGCGTGGCGGCCGCGGTGGCTGCCCTGGCTGTGTCCGGTGGCTGGTATCTGCTGCTGGTCGCCCTGTGGCCTGCCACGGCGCGGCCGTATATCGGTGGTTCGCAGCACAATTCGATCCTCGAGCTGGCACTGGGCTACAACGGTCTGGGCCGCATCACCGGAGAGGAAACCGGTGGCCTTGGCAACATGAACTCCGATGTCGGGTGGGCGCGGCTGTTCGGTGCAGAGATGGGCACCCACATCGCCTGGCTGCTGCCCGCCGCGGTCATCGCGATCGTCGCCGGGCTGGTGATCACCCGCCGCGCAACCCGTACCGACGTCACCCGGGCCGCGCTGCTGTTGTGGAGCGGCTGGCTCGTCGTCACCGCGCTGGTGTTCAGCTTCGCCAACGGCATCCTGCACCCGTACTACACCGTGGCGCTGGCCCCGGCGATTGCCGGCGGCCTGGCGATCGGCACGGCACTGCTGTGGCGGCATCGCACCGATATCCGCGCTGCCACCACATTGTCCGGGATGGTTGTCATCACCGGTGTGCTGGCTTACCTTCTGCTGCAACGTGATTCGCAGTGGCTGCCCTGGCTTCGGATGGCCGTGGTCGTCACCGCCATCGGCTGTGCCCTGCTGTTGTTGGTGCTGGTGCGCCTGCCGCGCCGGGTCGGCATGGCGGTGGGGATGGTGGCCGTGGTCGCCGCGCTGGCCGGACCGGTCGCGTTCTCGCTGGCCACCGTCGCCGCTCCGCACAGCGGTGCCATCCCTTCGGTGGGCCCGTCGAGCGGGCGGGGCGGACCGCCGGGCGGCATGTTCGACGCACCTCGACCGGGCGCGGCGCTGACGGCCGCACTGAGTCAGGACGCCGGTCAATTCACTTGGGCGGCAGCAGTAGTCGGTTCGAGCAACGCCGCCGGATACCAGCTTGCGACCGGATTGCCGGTGATGGCCGTCGGCGGCTTCAACGGCACCGACCCCGCTCCGACCCTCGAGCAGTTCCAGGCCTACGTCACTGCGCGCCGCATCCACTGGTTCATCCGTTCTGACATGCCCGGATTCATGTTCGGCAACCGGTCGGGCAGTGACGCCGCCGAGCAGATCCAGCGTTGGGTGAGCGCGAATTTCACGTCCCGCGAGGTCGACGGTGTCACCGTCTACGACCTGTCGCGGGGATTCACAGCCGCCGCATAGCAAAGACAAATTGGGCCCTCACCGCCGCGGCCGACGATGAATACATGACCATCACCGACATCCCCGTGGCACGCCGACGCAATGCCGCACTGACCGCCGCCGACCGCGGTGTACCGGTGCTCGATGTCGTCGTGCCGGTGTACAACGAGCAGGCCGTGCTGGCCAACTCGATCCACCGGCTGCACCGCCACCTGCGGGAGGACTTCCCGTTCTCGTTCCGCATCACGATCGCCGACAACGCCAGCATCGACGACACCCCCGCGGTGGCGGCCGGTCTGGCTGCCGAACTGCCCGAGGTCCGCATGGTGCGGCTGGAGCAGAAGGGCCGGGGGCGGGCGTTGCACGCGGTGTGGTCGACCTCGGATGCGCCGGTCCTGGCCTACATGGACGTCGACCTGTCGACCGATCTGGCCGCGCTGGCACCGCTGGTGGCACCGCTGGTGTCGGGGCATTCCGATCTGGCCATCGGCACCCGGCTGGGTCGCGGCTCCCGTGTCGTGCGGGGTGCCAAGCGGGAGGTCATCTCGCGCTGCTACAACCTCATCCTGCGTTCGACGCTCGCCGCCAAGTTCAGTGATGCCCAATGCGGTTTCAAGGCGATCCGCGCGGATGTCGCGGCCGAGCTGCTGCCCTACGTCGAGGACACCGGCTGGTTCTTCGATACCGAACTGCTGGTGCTGGCCGAGCGCAGCGGGCTCCGCATCCACGAGGTCCCGGTGGACTGGATCGACGATCCCGACAGCCGGGTCGACATCGTGGCCACCGCGGTCGCCGACCTGAAGGGAATCGCACGCTTGCTCAAAGGATTCGGCACCGGACAGATCCCGGTCAAAGCAATCGGCGCCCAGTTCGGCAACCAGGCCGGCGCGCCCAAATCGCTGTTGACCCAAGGCGTGCGATTCGCAGCGATCGGCATCGGATCGACACTGGCCTATCTGCTGTTGTTCCTGCTGCTACGCCCGATCGGCGCTCAGGGTGCCAACCTGGTGGCGCTGCTGGTGACCGCGATAGTCAATACCGCGGCCAATCGGCGGTTCACCTTCGGGGTCCGCGGCCGAGGCGGGGTGGCACGCCACCAGTTCGAGGGCCTGGTGGTCTTCGCCATCGGGCTGGGTCTGACCAGCGGAGCGCTGGCGCTGCTGCACACGATGGGCGAACCGCACCGCGCCGTGGAACTCCTGGTGCTGATCGCGGCCAACCTGATGGCCACCGTCGTTCGCTTCGTGCTGTTGCGCGGCTGGGTCTTCCATCCCCGCCGCACCGGCCAGACTGTTGGAGGAAAGTGATGACTGTGCTCGCCGAGTTCACAGAAAAGCCGACGGACATTCACCCCCACGAACAGCCGCACCCGCTGCGGCCGCGTTGGGTGCGCCCGGCGCTGGGGCTGCTGTTGGCCGTCACCGCCGTGCTCTACCTGTGGGGGCTGGGCGCCGCCGGGTGGGCCAACGACTACTACGCGGCCGCTGTGCAGGCCGGCACCCAGAGCTGGAAGGCCCTGCTGTTCGGGTCGCTCGACGCGGGTAACGCGATCACGGTGGACAAGCCACCGGCATCGCTGTGGGTGATGGCATTGTCCGGGCGGATCTTTGGATTCGGCACACTGTCGATGCTGGTGCCACAGGCCTTGATGGGCGTGGCTTCCGTGGCGCTGGTCTACAGCACGGTACGCCGGGTCAGTGGATACGGTGCCGGTCTGCTGGCTGGTGCGGTCCTGGCGCTGACGCCCGTGGCGGCGTTGATGTTCCGCTTCAACAACCCCGACGCACTTCTCGTTCTGCTGATGGTGGTGGCCGCCTACTGCCTGATCCGTGCACTGGAGGCCAACCCGACCCGGTGGATCGCCCTGGCCGGTGTGGCCATCGGATTCGCATTCCTGGCCAAGCTTCTGCAGGCCCTGCTGGTCACCCCGGCATTCGCCCTGGTGGTGTTGGTCGCGGTCCCGGGCAGTGTGTGGCTGCGGCTGCGTCATCTTGGCGTCGGTCTGCTCGCGATGGTGGTCTCCGCCGGGTGGTACCTGGCTCTGGTCAGCCTGTGGCCCAGTGATTCTCGGCCCTACATCGGCGGATCCACCGACAACAGCCTGCTGCAGCTTGCGCTGGGTTACAACGGCCTGGGACGGGTGTTCGGCGGCGACGGGAATCCGGGCGGCAACTCCGGCGGGGGCGCCGGCGGGGGTGGCGGTCCCGGTGGCGGGATGTTCGGTGGGTCCACCGGCATCACCAGGATGTTCGGGGAGTCGATGGGCACCGAGATCTCCTGGCTGTTGCCTGCCGCGCTGATCGCCTTGGTGGCCGGCCTGTGGTTCACCAGGCGCGCGCCCCGCACCGACCGAACCCGCGCCTCGCTGTTGCTGTGGGGCGGCTGGCTGGTGGTCACAGTCGTGGTGTTCAGCTTCATGAAGGGGATCATGCATCCCTACTACACAATCGCTTTGGCGCCGGCGATCGGCGCAGTGATCGGCATCGGTGTGCGAGAACTGTGGCGCGGCAAGCAGTTTGTGTTACCACGGGTGGCGCTCGGAGCAATGTTGGTGACCACCGGAGTGTGGAACTTCGTCCTTCTCGACCGCACACCCGAGTGGCTTCCCTGGCTGCGCTGGGTGGTGTTGGCCGGCTCGATCGTGGTCACCGCCGTGCTCGTGGCGGGCGGACATCGCCTCGGGCGCTGGACGGTCGCACTGGCGGCGGCGGGCCTGCTCTTCGGCCTCGGTGCCACAGCGGCCTACACCGTCGAGACCGTGGCGAACAGCCACAGCGGGGGGATTCCGACATCGGGACCGGTTCGCTCCGGCGGAGGTATGGGCTTCGGCGGCCCAGGTGGTCCTCGCGGCCAGCAGGCGTCGGATAACACCGAACTGAAGGCCATGCTCACTGCGGCCGACAATCGTTGGGCCGCAGCGACTGTCGGGTCCATGGGCACCAGCCCGCTGGAGCTGGCCACCGGCACATCGATCATGTCGATCGGTGGTTTCGGCGGTGGCGACAACTCGCCGACACTGGAGCAATTCAAGTCCTACGTGGCCGCAGGGCAGGTCCACTACTTCATCGCAGGGGAGGGACCCGGCGGTGGCCATCACGGACCCGGCGGCGACTCGGGTGCGGGTACCCAGATCACCCAGTGGGTGAAGCAGCACTTCACCGCACAGGATGTGGGCGGGACCGAGGTCTACGACCTGACCGCGCCGAACTAACCCGTCAATTACCGTCCGCGGACGGCCCGTACTTCGTACCATCTGTCGTATCGGCTGGCGGGAGTACGGGTCATGGGTAACGCAGCACATATCGGCAGGGTCGGGGCGCTCGCGGTAGCCCTCGGGATCGGTTCCTGGTTGGCGAGCACCCCGCCTGTGGCGAATGCCCAGCCGTCGAACACCTCGACTGCCTCGGGGGCCACGGCATCGGCGGCCAAACCGAAACCCGCGGCAGTGGGCAAGACGCACCGGGTGACGCCCAGTTTGGCCGCCGGCCCGTCGTCGGCCAAAGTGGCCAAGCCCGCGCACCTTTCGGCTCCGGTGATGCACGCGCCGACAGTGCACTCGATCGCCGTCGCAGTGCATTCTCTGGTCGGCGATGGCAGGCCGCCAACACCGGCGACGATCTCGTCGATGCTGGCATATGCGGGCGACGAATTGCGTCGTATCACGGGCATCGGGAAGCAGGGCGCGGTCACGACCACCGCGGTACCGGCCACCGGGCCCAACCTGCTGACGAATCCGGGTGCCGAGCTCGGTGATCCGGCCGGGTACGGCAACAGCACCGTCAGCGTGCCGGGCTGGACGGCAACAGGCACCCCGACTGTGGTTCAGTACGGCGAACTCCGCAACGCGTGGCCGGTGGGCCTGAGCTTCGCATGGCCGAATCTTCCCGCCATCGTCTCGTTCCCGGGCGTCAACGCGGCACCCCCCGGTGGGGGCGCCCAGTTCTTCGGTGGCGGAGACGTGGCCACGTCCAAGCTCTCCCAGACCGTGGACCTCAGTGCATCCAGTGCTGAGATCGACAGCGGCACAGTCCCTTTCAATCTGAACGGCTACCTGGGCGGCTACCTACTGGATCCGTCCTTCGCCAGTGTGAAGGTCACTTTCCTGGACCAGAACCAGCTCTACCTCGGAAGCTCGACGATCGGGCCGGTCTCCAACCTGGATCGCTGGGGGCAGACCGGATTCCGGCAGCGCACCTCCATCGGTACCGTCCCGGTGGGCACGCGCAGCGCCGTCGTCACCTTGACCATGCACGACCTGAATCCGGTGGTGATCGGTTTCACCGCCCGCTACAACAACGCGTACGCCGACAACCTGTCCTTCAGCATCGGCACCGCCCAACCCGCACCGCCCGCGCCCACGCCGCCGGTGTCCGATGTCCAGCCGCTCGACCACGTGTTCCTGGTCTACATGGAGAACAAGGGCTACAACGACATCGTCGGAAGCCCCAACGCACCGTTCCTCAACAGCTTGATCAACGGCTACGGCCTCGCCAACAACTATTACGCGGTGACTCATCCCAGCCTGCCGAACTACTACGCCATCGTCGGCGGCCAGGTGTACGGCAAGACCTACAACTGCAAATCGGTCTGCATCACCGATCCCAACAATCTCGCCGTCAACCTGGACACCCACGGCAAGACGTGGGCGGCCTACGCCCAAGGCATGACACCGGGGCAGCCGTTGCAGTCGACCGCGAACTATTCGACGGACCAGACCCCGTGGCCGGCCTTCGCCGGCATCGGCGACAACCAGGCCTACGCCGCTGCGCACATGTTCCCGCTGACGCAAATGGCCATCGACCTCCAATCAGACGCCACCACACCGGATTTCGTGTGGTTCGCCGCCGACGAGGATTCCAACGGCGAAGGCCCGGTCGACTCGCTGGCGGGTGTCGCGCACTTCGCGTTCTCGCAGATCGATCCGCGTCACCAGTACAACGTCCCCGCGCTCGACCAGTTCCTGGCGGACAACGTCCCGACGATCATGAATTCCGACGTCTGGAATACCACCAAGTCGGTGCTGATCGTGACGTTCGACGAGGACAACAACAACATCACGCTGGGCTTCGGCAACGAGGGCAACCACGTCGTCACGGTGGTGATCCCCTCGCCGATGGCGGTGAGTGCGGGCGGTATGAAGGGCGGCGCCTTCGTCGTCACCGATCATTACGACCACTACAGCACGCTGCGCACCATCGAGGACGCGCTCGGGTTGCCGCCGATGACCAACAACGACAAGTATGCCCAACCTCTCAACGGATTCTGGACCTGACGACGTCGTCCTAGGCGAGGATTGCGGTATGACACCCAAGCCGCCGTCCGCCGTCATCGAGGCCGCCCATGCCGAGCACCTGGAGTCCCTGCCGTTCGAGGACACCGCGGACTTCGACGCCGCCGACCGCGGCTTCATCGCCGCCCTGACCCCGTGCGTGGTCAAGGCCGCCGACGGGCGGGTGGTGTGGGACAACGACGCGTACGGATTCCTCGACGGGGATGCGCCGACATCGGTGCACCCGAGCCTGTGGCGGCAGTCCATCCTGGCTGCCAAGCAGGGCCTCTACGAGGTGGTCGAGGGTATCTACCAGGTCCGCGGACTGGACCTGTCCAACATCAGCTTCATCGAGGGCGACACCGGCATCGTGGTGATCGATCCGCTGGTCTCCACCGAAACCGCTGCGGCCGCTCTCGCGCTCTACCGGGCGCACCGTGGCGACCGTCCGGTTGTCGCGGTCATTTACACCCACTCCCACGTCGACCACTTCGGCGGTGTCCTCGGGGTGACCACCCAGGCCGACGTCGACGCGGGCAAGGTCGCAGTGCTGGCCCCGGAGGGGTTCACCGAGCACGCCGTCCAGGAGAACGTCTACGCCGGCACCGCGATGGCCCGTCGTGCCGGTTACATGTACGGCGCCGTCCTCGGCCGCGGCCCGCAAGGGCAGGTCGGCTGCGGGTTGGGGCAGACCCCGTCGACGGGCGAGGTCGCGATCATCGTGCCGACCATCGACATCACCACTACCGGTGAGAAGCACACCATCGACGGCGTCGAGATCGAATTCCAGATGGCACCGGGCACCGAGGCGCCCGCCGAGATGCACTTCTACTTTCCGAAGTTCCGCGCTCTGTGCATGGCCGAGAACGCCACGCACAACCTGCACAACCTGTTGACGTTGCGCGGGGCGCTGGTGCGCGACCCGCACGGGTGGTCGGGGTACCTGACCGAGGCCATCGAGACGTTCGCCGACCGCACCGACGTGGTGTTCGCCTCGCATCATTGGCCGACCTGGGGTCAGGACAACATCGTCGAATTCCTCTCCCTGCAACGCGATCTCTACGCATATCTGCACGACCAGACGCTGCGTCAGCTCAACCAGGGCTACACCGGCATCGAGATCGCCGAGGGCTTCCAGATGCCGCCCGCGCTGCACAAGGCGTGGCATGCGCACGGCTACTACGGGTCGGTCAGCCACAACGTCAAAGCTGTCTACCAGCGGTACATGGGCTGGTTCGACGGCAACCCCGCGCGGTTGTGGGCTCATCCGCCCGAGGCGATCGGGCCGCGCTACGTCGAGGCGATGGGTGGCGCCGACCGAGTGGTCGAGCTGGCCCGGGCGGCCGCAGAATCCGGTGACTATCGTTGGGCGGCAACGCTACTGGATCACGTCATCTTCACCGATGAGCAGCATGCGGGGGCCAGGGAGCTCTACGCCGACACACTCGAGCAGCTGGCGTACGGCGCCGAGTGTGCGACGTGGCGCAACTTCTTCCTGTCCGGTGCCACCGAGCTGCGCGACGGGAACTTCGGCACACCCACCCAGGTATCGCCGACGACGTTGCTTGCCCAGCTGACCCCGGAGCAGATGTTCGACGTGCTGGCGATCAGCGTCAACGGGCCGCGGTCGTGGGATCTGGACATCGCGCTCGATGTCACGTTCGCCGACCTCGACGCCAACTACCGGCTCACCCTACGTAATGGTGTGCTGGTCTACCGGCAGTGCCCGGCGGACGAGTCGACAGCGACCGCCACCATCCGGCTGGCCACCAAGTTACGGCTATTGGCCGCCGCGGCAGGCGATTTCACCTCACCGGGCCTGGAGACCACCGGTGAGGCGGAAGCCCTGCAGAAGTTTCTCGGTGCGCTGGATCAGCCGGACCCGAGCTTCAACATCATCACGCCCTAGCACGGTCAGCAGACGTCGATGACGACCTTTCCGATCGCCTTGCGGTCGGCGACGTAACGCAGCGCGGTCGCCGCCTGCTCCAGCGGGAACCGCGCGCCGAGGTAGGGCCGCAGCTTGCCCTCGGCGAACAACTGCGCAAGCTCGGCATCGTCGCGCGCGATGTCATCGGGATAGTCGGTGGCGAACGTCCGGATCTCCATGCCCTGCACGGTGATTCCCTTGAGCATCACCAGGTTCAACGGAATCCGGGGGATCTCGCCGGCCGCATAGCCCAGCGTCACGAACTTTCCGCCGCGGCCGAGACTACGCAGGGCGGGCTCGGAATATTTACCACCGACCGGGTCGAGGACCACGCGGGTGCCGGCCTCGCCGGTGATCTCCTTGAGCCGGCTCTTGAGGTCCTCCCGGTCATAGTCGATGACCTCCGTCGCGCCGCGGCGGCGGCATACCTCGAGCTTCTCGGCGCCCGATGCCGCCGCAATGACTTTGGCGCCCATCAGAACCGCGATGTCGACGGCGGCCAGGCCAACACCACCACCGGCGCCGAGGACAACCACCCAGTCGCCCGGCTGGACAGGAGCGACGGTACGCAGGGTGTAGTAGGCCGTTCGGTTGGTGACCCCGAATGCGGCGGCATCGGCAAAGTCGACACCGTCCGGAACGCGGGTCAGACCCCGCGCATCGACCAGCGCCTGCTCGGCGAACCCGCCGACGAACGTGGTGGCCGACACCCGATCGCCCGGCCGGAAGTCGACGCCATCGCCGACGGCCAGCACCTCACCGGCCAGCTCACTGCCCGGGCTGAACGGCGGCGGCACCTTGATCTGGTACTTGCCTGCTATCAGCAGCACGTCGGGATAGTTGACCGCGGCGGCATGCACCTTGACCACCACCTGGCCGGGACCCGGTGTGGGGTCCGGCAGTTCGTCGGTGACCAGATCCTCCGGGGCGCCGTACTCGCGGCAGACGACGGCGCGCATCAGCTCGTCGCTTCCGGCAGGCCGAGGCCTCGCAGGCAGAACCCGACGAGGTGGTTGATGTCCTTGCGACCCGGTTGGTCGGTGGAGTTCACGTAGCGGCGCATCGTGCCGACGGTACACACGAACACCGCGTCGGCATCACGCTGGGCATCGCTACTGCCGAGCTGGCGAATCGGCTCGACCAGCAGCTCGCGCATGGCTGCCAAGATCTCCTCCTCGCCGAGGCGGCGCTTGTCCGAGTCGGACATCTGCACCACCAGGGCGCGGCTCATTCCGATCAGCTCCGGATCGGCGACCTGCGCCAGCGCCCCGCTGATCCATCGGGTGATCTTGCCCTTCGGGGTGGATTCCTTGGCCATCTGGTGCTCCAGGTACGAAACCACCATTGCCGCACCGCGTTCCATGACCGCCAACATCAGATCGTCCTTGCCGGCGAAGTAGCGGTAGAACGCCTTGTTGGAGACGCCGGCCTCGGCGACGATGTCGCTGACCCGTGGTGCGTCGGGGGAGACCCGCTGCAATACCCGCAGCGCGGCAGCCAGGATGCGCTCCACGTCCTCGGTGGCCTCGCGTTGCCGGTCGTCGAGGGCTCGCACCACGGCGGCCGCGGCTCTGCTGGTCACGGCGAAACAGGAAGCGCGGGAATGCGATCGACCAAATGGCCGTACTTCTGCCGGGCCCGCTCGATCCGGTTGGGCAGGAACTCACTGGGCCAGACCGGATCCTCCGCCTCGTAACCCTTGAGAATTTGGCGGGCCAGGTTGACCTTGTGCGCCTCGGTGGGGCCGTCGGCCAGCCCCAGCGTGATGCCGCCCATGAGCACACTGGTCAACGGCATCTGGTCGGTCAGCCCCAGGCCGCCGTGCACCTGGATGGCACGCAGGCCGATGGACTTCAGCACACTGGCGGTTGCGATCTTGCAGGCCGCGATCTCCTCCCGTGCGGCCCGCTCACCGGCGGTGTCGACCAGCCATGCGGCGTGCAACACCATCAGCCGGAACTGGGTCAGCTCGACGAACGAGTCGGCGACCATCTCCTGGATCAACTGCTTGTCAGCCAGCAGACTTCCCTGTGTGAAGCGGCTTTTCGCCCGGCGGGCCATCGCGTCGATCGCTCGCTGGGCCACCCCGATCGAGCGCATCGCATGGTGCAGGCGCCCGCCGGCCAGCCGGGACTGGGCGACGCCGAAGCCGTGGCCCTCCTCGCCGAGCATCGCCGACGCGGGGACCCGGACGTTGTCGTAGTGCACCAGTGAGTGCCCAGGGTCATGGGAGTGCGAGCCGACCAGGTGGTGCGTCGCCTCGATGTGGACGCCGGGGGTGTCGGCGGGAACCAGGAATGTGGAAGCACCGGTGTGGACCGGCACGTCCGGATCGGTGATTGCGACCACGATGAAGAACGACGCCACCGAGGCGTTCGACGACCAATACTTGCGGCCGTTGATAATCCACTCGGTACCGTCGCGCACCGCGCGGGTGGTGAACACCCGCGGATCAGACCCGCCCTGCGGTTCGGTCATCGAGAATGTCGAGAAGATCTCCCCGGACAGCAACCCGGTCAGGTACCGCTGCTTCTGTTCCTCGGTGCCGAAGCGGGCGAGGATCTCGGCGTTACCGGTATCGGGTGCCTGGGTGCCGAAGATGATCGACGACCACGTGGCGCGGCCCAGGATTTCGTTGATCAGCGTGAGCTTGACGGCCCCGAAGCCCTGGCCGCCCAGCTCAGGCCCGAGGTGCGGTGCCCACAGACCCTGGTCGCGGACCTTCTGCTTGAGCGGGTCGACGATCCTGCGGCGCTCGTCGTCGAGCGGCAGGAACTCGCAACTCGGGAAGATCACTTCGAGCGGTTCGATCTCGTCGCGCACGAAATTCCGGATCCACTCGAGCTTCTCCTCGAATTCCGGCTCGGTGGAAAAGTCCCACGCCATCGTCGTACTCCTTTACGGGATTCCGCCGTCGACCCGAAGGATCGAGCCGGTGGTGAAGCTGGAGGCATCCGACATCAAGAACAGTGCGGCGCCGATGATTTCGGGCGGCTCGCCGGCCCGCTGCAGGGCGTGCGCCCTGAACGGATTTTCGGGACCGCTGGGTCCGTCTGTCGGGCCGAGCCCTAGGCCCCACGCCTTGCTGATATCGGTGAGGAACGGTCCTGGCATCAGCGTGTTGACCCGCACCGTCGGCCCGAACGCCGCCGCGAGACCTTCGGTCATCGCGTTCAGTCCGGCCTTGGATGCCGCGTACGGGATGAACGACGGATGCGGCCGCAGCGAGCCGTGGGTGCTGACGTTGATGATCACACCGCCGCCGTCGTCGACCATGCGTTCACCCACCAGTGCCGAAAGGCGGAACGGCCCTTTCAGATTCAGGTTCATCACCGCGTCGAACAGTTTCTCGCTGACATCGGAGAGCTTGTCGTAGGTCGGCGACATACCGGCGTTGTTCACCAGCACATCAAGCTTGCCGAACCGGTCGTAGACCGCGGTGACCAACCCGTCGAGCTCATCCCATCGCCCGACGTGCACGCCGTAGGGCATTGCGGTACAGCCTGTTTCGGCCTCGATCTCCTTGGCGGTCGCCACACAGGTGTCGAACTTGCGGCTGGCTATCACCACGTCCGCGCCGCAGCGCGCAGCCGCCATCGCCATCTCGCGGCCAAGGCCGCGGCTACCGCCGGTGACCAGCACTACGCGCCCGGTCAGATCGAAAAGAGCGTCTGCGTAGCCCATTCAGGCCTCCTCACCGGATTGCGCCAACCGGGCCGCGGTGGCGATCAGATCGGGCACCATCGCGCCGAAGGCCTCGACCACTTTCGGATCTGCCGTGCCACCGTTGACGGCGGCGGCGTAGGTCTTCTCCAGCACGATGCCCAGCTTCCAGTTGGCCAGCACCAGGTAGTAGTGGATGTTCTCGGTAGACAACCCGCTGACCTTCTCATAGTGCGCCAACAGCTCACTGCGGGTGGGCATACCGTCCATCGGAAGGTAGAAGCCGGTGTCCTTGGGATCCTCGCCGTCGTAGCCGAGCAGCGCCCATGCCACGTCCAGCAGCGGGTCGCCGATCGTGGTCATCTCCCAGTCCACGATCGCGGCCAGCCGCCCGGGTGTCCCGTGTGCGTACATGACGTTCGCGAACTGGTAGTCCCCGTGCATGATCCCGGGGGTGTAGTGCGCCGGCCGGTTGTCGCGCAACCACTGCGATGCCGCATCCAGCCCGGGCAGTTCGCGCACCTGGAACGCGGCGAGGAACGCCAGCCAGCGATCCACCTGTCGGTCGTGGAACCCGTCGGGTTTGCCGAAGCCCGCCAGGCCTTGGGCTTTCCAATCCACCCGGCCGAGCTTCGCCGCACCCTCGATCAGCTGGAATGCCAGGTCGCGGCGGGCGTCGAGGTCGGCGTCGAACGGCGCCTCCCAGCCGCTCTCCATCGGGCTCCAGCCGTCGACTTCCTTCATGAGATAGAACGGCTTGCCGAGCACCTCCCCACTCTCGTCGGCGGCCACCAGCTCGGCGTGCGGCACATCGGTGCCCTTCAACGCCCGTTCCAGACGGATTTCGCGAAGCAGCTCACCGAGGCGGCGCTCGTCGGCGCGTGGTCCGGGCATCCGCAACACCATGCCCTCACCACCCCGGTTGATCCGGTACAGCATGTTCTGCGAGCCGCCCTTGAGGACCTCGGCGACGGGCTCCTCGCCGTGACCGGGAGCGTCCTGGGTGTCGAGCCATCGGCCGAGCGTCGCGGTGTCGAGCTCCGCGGGGTTGTGCGTTCTCGTCATGGAACTCCTCAATCTCCGTTTGGAGAATAGCATTCTCCGCCTGCGCAGCCACTAGCCTTTGGCCAACGGATAGCGAAAGGGGCGGCGATGGCCGGACCGCTGGAAGGCATCAAGGTTGTCGAGCTCGGGGTGTGGGTCGCCGGGCCGGCCGCCGGAGGGATCCTGGCCGACTGGGGTGCCGACGTCGTCAAGATCGAACCGCCGACCGGTGACCCGGGCCGGATGTTCGGCCGGATGCTCGGCCTCGACGACGGCAGCAACCCGCCGTTCGAGATGGACAACCGGTCCAAGCGCAGCATCGTGCTCGATCTGACCACCGACGGTGGACTGGCGACCGCGCGCCAATTGCTCGCGGCGGCAGACGTTTTCCTCACCAACGTCCGGCCCGACGCGCTCGAGCGGCTCGATCTGGACTATCCGTCGGTGGCCGCCCTCAACCCGGGTCTGATCTATGGTCTGATCACCGGGTACGGCGAGACCGGGCCCGAGGCCAACCGCCCGGCCTACGACGTCGCCGCGTTCTGGGCCCGCTCCGGGGTCGCCGATCTGCTCACCCGTCCCGGCGACAGCCCACCGTTCCAGCGGGGCGGCATGGGCGATCACATGACCGGTATGACGCTGGCCGCGGCGATCAACGCCGCACTGGTCGCCCGCGCCCGCACCGGCGAAGGGCAACTGGTGACGACCTCGCTCTACCGCCAGGGCGCCTACACCGTCAGCTTCGACCTCAACACCTTCCTGCTGACCGGAAATCCGATCGCGATCGGTCAGCGCGAGACGATGTTCAACCCATGCATGAACAACTACCTTGCGGCCGACGGGCGGCGACTCTGGATCGTCGGACTTGAGGCAGATCGGCACTGGCCGTCGCTGTGCCGTGCGGTCGGGCGCCCGGAGTGGTTGACCGACAACCGGTTTGCCACCGCCCGGGACCGCGCGATCCATTCCCGTGAGCTGATCGCGACGCTTGACGAGATCTTCGCGACGAAGACGCTCGCCGAATGGGCTTCAGCGTTCGACGCCGAGCCCGACCTGTTCTGGTCGCCGGTGAACTCGATGGAGGACGTCCTCGCCGACGAGCAGTTCCACGCCGCGGGCGGCCTGGTCGACGTGCCCGACGGCGGCCCGATGATCGCCACACCGGCCGACTTCCACGGCACCCCGTGGGCGCCGCGCTCAGCCGCCCCGAAGCTCGGCGAGCACACCGACGAGGTCCTCGCCGAGCTCGCCGAACGTGCGGGATATCGTTGAAAATCGTCGAAGAATCCGCGACAACTCACACGCTCGGCGCGTGAAAGGACCCCCGCACCCATGCAGCTGCTGCTCGTCAGGCATGCCCTGCCACACCGCACCGAGGCCGGTGAAGGCAGCGACCCGGAACTGTCCGATGAGGGCTGGGACCAGGCTCGAAGGCTGCCCGAGGCACTGGACCGATTCCCGCTCGCCCGGCTGATCAGCAGCCCCCAGCGGCGCGCGCTGCAAACCGCCGAGCCGGTCGCGAAGGCCACCGGGCTGACCGTCGACATCGACGACCGGCTTGCCGAGTACGACCGCGGGCTGTCCCACTACGTCCCGATCGAACAGGTGCGCAAAGAGCGCCCCGAGGAGTGGGCGCGGATGGCCGACGGCCGGCTGCCCAGCACGGTCGACGAAGACGAGTTCCGCGGCCGGGTGAGTGCCGCGCTGAGCGATATCGTCGCTGCCGCCGACCACGACGAGACGGTGGCCGTATTCAGCCACGGCGGAGTGATCAACGTGATCCTGCATGAACTGCTCGGCACCAAACGGCTGCTGTCGTTCCCCATCGATTACGTGTCGATCACCCGCCTGCTCTACGCCCGCAGCGGGTTCGGCACGGTGGCGGCGGTCAACACCACCGAACATGTTTGGGATCTCTTGCCGCGCAACCAGCGCTATTAGCTATACATAGCTGGTGACTTCTCTGGACGGGCTCGATCTGGCGGCACTGGACAGGCATCTGCGATCGGCGGGCATTGCGCGTAGCGGTGAACTGCAGGCGGAGTTCATCTCCGGTGGCCGGTCGAACCTGACCTTCCTGATTTTCGACGACGCCTCCAGATGGGTGCTGCGCCGCCCGCCGCTACACGGGCTCACCCCGTCGGCGCACGATATGGCCCGCGAGTATCGAGTGGTCGCCGCGCTGGCCGGCAGTCCGGTGCCGGTCGCGCCCGCGGTCACCATGCGCGACGACGACTCTGTCGGAGGCGCGCCGTTCCAGATGGTGGAATACGTGGCGGGCCAAGTGGTCCGCACCCGCGCCGAACTCGATGCGCTCGGCGATGCGGGCGTGGTCAGCGATTGCGTCGACAGCCTCATCCGGGTGCTTGCCGACCTCCATGAGATCGACCCTGACAGCGTGGGCCTCGGTGACTTCGGTAAGCCCGTCGGATATCTGGAGCGTCAGGTGCGCCGGTGGGGTTCACAGTGGCAGCATGTTCGGCTGCCCGACGATCCGCGTGACACCGACGTCGAACGACTGCATTCCAAGTTGGCCGCCGCGGTGCCGTCGGAAAGTCGTAGCTCGATCGTGCACGGGGATTACCGCATCGACAACACCATCATCGACCCCGATGACCCGACAGTTGTTCGGGCGGTGCTGGATTGGGAGATGTCCACTCTCGGCGACCCGCTGGCGGACGTCGCGGTGATGTGTGTGCAGCGAGATCCGATGTTGGACCTGCTCAGCCAGGAGCACAAGTCGTGGACGGCACCCCAGATGCCGTCGGCCGACGATCTGGCTCAGCGCTATTCGGTGATATCTGGAAACCCGTTGGCGCACTGGGATTTCCAGATGGCACTCGGCTATTTCAAGCTGGCGATCATCGTGGCCGGTATCGACTTCCGGCGCCGGATGGCCGCGGATGCCGCCGACAGCGACGACCAGGCGGGAGAGGCTGTCGCCGTGCTGATCAGCCGTGGCCTGGAGGCGTTCGGCTAGGTCGTGCGGGCTGCACGCAGGTTCTTCTTGGCGGCGCGGCGGAGCTGGAAGATACGGGCCGCCCCGGCCAGTACGGTCACCAGGGCGCCGGCCACCGCGGCCATCAGGATCGCGACGCCCAATGGCAGGGACCAGTGCCAGCCCAGGAACGCGAACGACGTCGATCCGGTGTTCTGGGCGATGAAGATCAGCAGGACCGTCAGGATCAACAATCCGAAGATCAACGATGACCACAGTGCCGCGGCGCGGGTGAACTTGACCTCGTTGACTGCCTTGGCAGTGCCGGGCGCGGGAGGCTCCGAGGCCGGCGGCACCGACGGATTCGGCGTCGACTCGTAATTCGGGCCCATCGGTTCACTCGTGGTCACATAGTCATTGTTCCCACCCTGGCCGGGTAGAAACAATGGGGTTATGACAGATCTATAACGTTTGCGCTGATCTAAAGCTCGGCGTAGCAGGGTAAGTGTCGTTACTGTCGGCTAAACGGGTCGGGGTGAAAGGACGCGTATGGATGCGTCGCGGGGCGGCAAGCGACTGTGGTTTGCGGCGATCTTGTTCGCGCTCGTGCTGCCGGTGGTGGTTTCGTGTGGCAGCGCTAATCCCCTTGGCGGTGGATCGACATCGGGTGATCTGAAGAATCTGGTCGTCGGATCCGCGGACTTCCCGGAGTCGAAGATCATCGCCGAGATCTACGCCCAGGCCCTGGAGGCAAACGGTTTCACCGTGGGCCGGCAGTTCGGCATCGGCAGCCGCGAGACTTACATTCCCGCGGTGCGTGACCACTCCATCGACCTGGTGCCCGAGTACACCGGAAACCTCTTGCAGTACTTCGATTCCAAGACCACGGTGACGACGCCAGATCAGGTCGAGTTGGCGTTGTTCCGGGTGCTGCCCGGCGATCTGTCGATCCTGACTCCCTCGCCGGCCAACGACACCGACACCGTCGCCGTGTCCGAAGCCACCGCGCAGAAATGGAATCTGAAGACCATCGGCGACCTGGCCGCACATTCCGCGGAGGTCAAGTTCGGTGGGCCATCAGAATTCCAGAGTCGCACGGAGGGTCTGCCGGGTCTGAAGGCCAAGTACGGGCTGGACATCAAACCGGACAACTTCGTCTCGATCAGTGACGGCGGCGGCCCTGCGACGGTGCGTGCGCTGGTGGACGGCACCGTCACCGCTGCCGACATCTTCAGTACCTCACCGGCCATTCCTCAGAACAAGCTGGTCGTGCTGGAAGATCCGAAGAACAACTTTCTGGCGGCCAATGTCGTGCCGCTGGTCAGTTCGCAGAAGAAGTCCGATGAACTCAAGACCGTGCTGGATGCGGTCTCGGCCAAGCTGAGCACCGAGGGACTGATCGAACTCAACACCGCCGTGTCCGGCAACTCCGGCGTCGACCCCGACGAGGCGGCGCGAAAGTGGATACGTGACAACGGTTTCGACAAGCCGATCGGGAAATAGATGATCACCTTCGCAGGCGTCACGAAGACCTACCCGGACGGCACCGTCGCCGTCGATGACCTGAGCATGGAGGTGCCGACCGGCACGCTGACGGTGTTCGTCGGGCCGTCCGGCTGCGGTAAGACGACCTCGATGCGGATGATCAATCGGATGATCGAGCCCAGTTCCGGGACGATCACCCTCGACGGCCGCGACATCGCCGATGTCGACCCGGTCAAGCTGCGGCTCGGGATCGGCTATGTCATTCAGAGCGGCGGTTTGATGCCGCACCAGCGGGTTATCGACAACGTCGCCACCGTGCCGGTGCTCAAAGGCGAGTCCCGGCGGACCGCCCGCAAGGCCGCCTACGCGGTGCTGGAGCGGGTGGGCCTCGACCCCAAGCTCGGTGATCGCTATCCCGCGCAGCTGTCCGGCGGTCAACAACAGCGCGTCGGGGTGGCTCGCGCGCTGGCCGCCGATCCGCCGGTGCTGCTGATGGATGAGCCGTTCTCGGCGGTCGACCCGGTGGTGCGTGATGAGCTGCAGGCCGAAATTCTGCGCCTGCAAGGCGAATTGAAGAAGACCATCGTCTTCGTCACTCATGACATCGACGAGGCGATCAAACTGGGCGACCGGGTCGCGGTGTTCGGTCCGGGCGGCACCTTGCAGCAATACGACGCCCCCGCCCGGCTGTTGTCGAATCCCGCAAACGAGTTCGTCTCCGGGTTCATCGGTACCGACCGCGGCTACCGCGGCCTGCAGTTCCGCCAGGCATCCGGATTGCCGCTGCATGACATCCAGACGGTCACCGAGGCCGAGATCGATGCGCTGACCCTCGCGCCAGGGGACTGGCGACTGGTCACCAGGGACGACGGCCGGCCCTATGCCTGGCTGGACGCCGACGGCGTGCAACTGCATCGGGGTGGAAGTTCGTTGTACGACAGCACAATTGCGGGTGGATCGCTGTTCACCCCCGGGGGGACGCTGCGCCTGGCTCTCGATGCAGCGCTGTCCTCCCCGGCCGGCCTGGGAGTAGCCGTCGACGACGACGGTCAGGTGATCGGCGGGGTCAAGGCCGAGGATGTGGTCGACGCGCTGGAAAAGCAGCGAGCGACATGAACTATCTGCTCACCCATCTCGACAAGGCATGGGCGCTGACCGTGATCCACCTGCGGCTGTCCCTGGTTCCTGTGGTGCTGGGTCTGGTGATCGCGGTGCCGCTTGGCGCCTACGTGTGGCGAACGACCGCGCTGCGCCGGCTGACCACAGTGACGGCGAGCATCATCTTCACGATTCCGTCGCTGGCGTTGTTCGTGGTGCTGCCCCTGATCATCCCGACCCGGATCCTCGACGAGGCCAATGTCATCGTCGCGTTGACCCTCTACACCACCGCGTTGCTTGTGCGGGCGGTGCCCGAAGCGCTGGATGCGGTACCGGCCCAGGTGCGTGACGCCGCCACCGCGGTCGGCTACACCCGGGTCTCGCGGATGCTCAAAGTTGAACTGCCGCTGTCAATTCCAGTCCTTATCGCCGGTCTGCGGGTGGTGGCGGTGACGAACATCTCGATGGTGTCGGTGGGTTCGGTCATCGGCATCGGCGGGCTGGGAACCTGGTTCACCGAGGGCTATCAAGCCGACAAGAGTGACCAGATCGTCGCCGGCATCATCGCGATCTTCCTGCTCGCGATCGTCATCGACGTGCTGATCCTGCTGGCCGGCCGGTTGATCACCCCGTGGGCCCGGGTGAAGGCGGGCTCATGAACTTCCTGCAGCAGGCCCTCGACTACATCTTCACCGGCGCCAACTGGGGCGGCCGGGCCGGGCTGGCGGTCCGCATCGCCGAGCACCTGCAGTACACCGCCGTCGCGGTCGTCGTCTCCGCGCTCATCGCGATTCCCATCGGCCTGCTGATCGGGCATACCGGACGCGGGACCTTCCTGGTGGTCACCGGGGTCAACGCCCTGCGTGCACTGCCCACGCTGGGCGTACTGCTGCTCGGGGTGTTGCTGTGGGGGCTCGGGCTGCTGCCGCCCACGGTCGCGCTGATGCTGCTGGGCATCCCGCCGCTGCTGGCCGGCACCTATGCCGGGATCGCGAACGTCGACCCGGCGGTGGTGGATGCGGCCCGGTCGATGGGCATGACCGAGACCAGGGTTTTGCTGCGCGTCGAGGTACCCAACGCGCTGCCGCTGATTTTGGGCGGACTGCGCACAGCGACCCTGCAGGTGGTGGCGACCGCGACGGTGGCGGCCTACGCCAGCCTCGGCGGCCTGGGGCGCTACCTGATCGACGGCATCAAGGTCCGCCAGTTCTACCTCGCCCTGGTAGGTGCGTTGCTGGTAACGGTGCTGGCCCTGGCGCTCGATGCGCTGCTGGCGCTGGCCGTGTGGGCTTCGGTGCCCGGGTCGGGCCGATTCCGGCGGATGCCGCAACCGTTGCTCGACGACGAGGTCAGTTTGGATGCACGCGTACCCACATCACAGATGAGCCGCACTTCCCCACCTGGTTACGAACGGGGCGGCCCGTCGCATACGGTAGACGGGTGAGTGCAGCCAACGACTCGACCGAAAGCGCCTGGCCGGCGATCCTGACCTGGCGCGCGCACGATGATTCGCGGATGGAATCCGCCCGAGTCCAGCTATCAGGGAAGCGGATCAAGGCCTACGGCCGAATCGTCGCCGCGGCCGCCGAGACCAACCCGGCCTTCAGCGCTTCCTATGACCTGGTGACCGATGAGACCGGCGCTACCAAACGGCTGTCCATGAGCGTCACCCTCGCCGAGCGGGATCGGCAGCTGTCGATCGCCCGCGACGAGGAAGGCATGTGGCTCATCACCGATCACCAGGGCCAGTCGCGCGGTGCCTACGAAGGGGCGTTGGACGTCGACGTCGTCTTCAGCCCGTTCTTCAACGCCCTGCCGATCCGGCGCACCGGCTTGTATCAGCGGGTCGATTCGGTGACGCTGCCGGTGGTGTACGTGAGTTTGCCCGACCTGACCGTCAAGCAGGCCACCATCAGCTACGGCAGCTCCGGCCCGGACACCGGGGACGGCATCAAGCTGCACTCACCGGTCGCCGACACCACGATCACGGTCGACGCCGACGGCTTCATCGTCGACTACCCAGGACTGGCAACGCGGATCTGATCACGCCGCCGGCCCGACCGGCGGCGGCGAGCTCCGCGCGCCAATCCTCTTCCCCGATCGCGATGGTCACGATCTGCGGGCGCGAGAAGCTGTCGTAGCGCGCACGGGCGGCATGCCCGGCCTCGACGAGCTCGGCCACCGAACCCCTGTCGGCCAGCGATGCACGGGCCTGATTCAGTAACTCCAACGCGCGATCGAGAGTGGGCAGCAGCTGCTCGGCGTTCGCCTCGCACATGGCCCGAACCAGATCGGGGGCCGTCGCCGCGACCCGGGTGCCGTCCCGAAATGAGCCGGCCGCCAGAGCAAATGCCAGCGGAACCTCGCCCGCCGTCTCCGCCAATGCCTCGGCGAGCAGATGCGGAAGATGCGAAATGCTGGCCGCCGCAGCGTCGTGCTCGTCGGACGTGGCTGGGACGACGACGGCCTGGCAGTCCAGCGCCAGGTGCATCACCTGCTCCCACACCCGGGCATCGACGTGCTCGTCGACGGTGAGGACCCATGGTGCTCCCGCGAACAGTCTCGCGTCGCCCGCGCTCCACCCGGAGTGGGCGGTGCCGGCCATCGGGTGGCCGCCGACGTAGCGGTCGAGCAGGCCGGCCTTACGGACCGCATCGAGGACCGCGCGCTTGACGCTGATGACATCGGTCAGCGGGCAGTCGCCGGCGACGTCCTTGATGTGGCTGAGCAACTGCGACACCGCCGGCATCGGCACGGCCAGGACGATCAGCGCCTCGCGCTCGGCGGCCCACTCCAATGCCTCGGTGAGATCGGTGGTGGCGGAGAAACCGTCGAACCGCGCGCCCTGGGCGCCCTCGACGGATCGGTTGTAGCCGAGTGCTTCACGCCCGGCCCCGACCGCCGCTCGCAACACCGAGCCGCCGATGAGCCCGAGACCGAGGACGCACACGGGTGTCTTCGTCACATGTCCAGGTTGACACATCCAAACCGCACGGCAGATGGGTACCTGGTCAAAAGGCCTGATCAGCGACTAGCGTATGCGCCCATGGAAGCACAGCGTGCCCAGAACAGCCCCGGGTCGGAGGCCCCGGATGGCTTCGGGGTCGCCGTGGTTCGCGAAGACGGCAAGTGGCGTTGCTCGGCCATGAGCGCAAAGGTTTTGACCAGCCTGACTGCTGCCGAGACGGAGTTGCGAGAATTGCGCAGCGCCGGCGCAGTGTTCGGGCTGTTGGACATCGACGACGAGTTCTTCCTGATCGTGCGGCCGGCGCCGTCAGGGACGCGGCTGCTGTTGTCGGATGCGACGGCGGCGCTGGATTACGACATTGCCGCCGAGGCGCTGGAGACTCTGGACGCCGACATTTCACCGGAAGATCTCGACGATGCCGACCCGTTCGAAGAGGGTGACCTGGGTGTCCTGGCCGATATCGGGCTGCCCGAGCCGGTGCTGAGCGTGATCCTCGACGAAACCGATCTGTACGCCGACGAACAACTCGGCCGGATCGCGCGGGAGATGGGTTTCGCCGACGAGCTGTCAGCAGTGCTCGACCGCCTCGAGCGGTGAATCGCGACGAACTCCTGGTGCGCGCGGCCATCGACGCCGCCGGACTGGCCGGGTCCGAGGACGTGCCGATCGGTGCGGTGGTCGTCGGCCCGGACGGCACCGAGCTGGCCCGGGCAGCCAACGCCCGCGAGAAGCTCGGTGACCCGACCGCCCACGCCGAGATTCTGGCGCTGCGGGCGGCCGCCCAGGTGTACGGCGACGGGTGGCGGCTGGCGGGAACGACGCTGGCGGTGACCGTCGAGCCGTGCACGATGTGCGCGGGCGCGTTGGTGATGGCCCGGGTGGCGCGCGTGGTGTTCGGTGCGTGGGAGCCCAAAACCGGTGCGGCGGGCTCACTTTGGGATGTGGTGCGCGACCGGCGGCTGACGCATCGGCCAGAGGTGCGCGGGGGAGTGCTTGCCGACGAGTGCGCCGGGCTGTTGGAGGGCTTTTTCGCTCGTCAGCGCGATTTGGGTTAGCCCGCCCGCGACACGTAAGCTCTTCGGCGGTGGCGTGTCCGAGCGGCCTAAGGAGCACGCCTCGAAAGCGTGTGACGGGTAACCCCCGTCCGAGGGTTCAAATCCCTCCGCCACCGCCATAAGCCCCGAAGCCTGCATTGGCTTGCGGGGCTTTGTCGACGGCAGTGGTTCGCCGACAGTGGGGGATACCGGCGGTAAAGGCACGAGATCTCGACGACAAGACGCACGCTCGGCGTCGTACGGCCGGCGACTGACGCCTGTTTTGCTGAATCGCCAGCAAACCCCGCGCGCGTCCGTCAAGGTAGTAAGCATGGCGAAAGATCTCCGGGCTCGGGTGTTTGTCGCGGCGACAACCGTTTTCGTCGTCGGCTCGGTTCTCGGTGTACCGAGTGCGGCGGCTGACGATTCGGTCTGCACTTCGGTGGGCCAGTACTGCGGCTTCTACTCGCCGTCGCGCAACATCAGTTGTGAGATCAACACCGGCGGCCGCGTCGGCGAGGACGGCGTGTACTGCCAGACCGACAGCCCGCCCCAGTCGGTCACGCTGAACAACGACGGCACGTTCAAGTCGTGTACGGGCGTGAGCTGCCTTGGCAACGCCGCACAGGGGATCCCGACGCTCGCCTACGGAAAGACGATGGCGCTCGGGCAATTCACGTGTCTCTCCGAAGAGAGCGGGGTCAGCTGCACCTCGGCGGGCGGTCGTGGTTTCACAATCTCCAGAAGCGGCATCGGCACAGCCGGCTGATTGCGGTGACTTGCAGGTCGGGGACCAGCTCCTAAGATCGGCGCTATGGGTTTGCTGGACACCAGCTGCGTCGGATTGAACCAGCTAGCCACGGACTGTCGGTCCCTTGGCGCGGCGATAGCCGCAGGGACTGATTACGCGCCCAGTGGGTCGACGTGGCAGGCGACGGTCGCGGCCATCAATGACGCCAACGCCGACGCTGCCGTCGCTGCCCGTGCGATGGGTGCGCGGATGCAGGACACCGCCGCGAGTCTGAGCATCACGGCTGCACACTACGAAGTGAACGAGGATCGCTCGGCCAGTGACCTACGTGTTCTGGTAGCCGAGGTGTAGATGGCCGCCATCGGTGTGATCCCGTCGCTAACGCAGGTCCGCGCCTGGGATGTCGGCCACCTCAGCGAGGCAGCGGCCCGCTGGACTGACACAGCGGCTGGGTGGGAGGACGCTTTCACGCGCGTCTCATCGCAGATATCCGTTCCGGGTGGCACTCGGTGGGACGGCTCGGCCTCTCAGGCCGCCCAAGTACGGGCTTTCTCGGACCGTCTGCGCGTCACCGGCTTGGCTGACCGGCTTCACGAAGCCGCGCGAATCGCTGAGCGCGGCGCTGATCAGATCGCGTATGCCAAACAGCGAGTCGTTGATTCGGTGCACCGAGCAAGCGAAGCTGGATTCGTTGTCGGCGAGGACTTTTCGGTCACCACCCGCAATGCGGTCAGCCCGGCGGACATGGCAATTTGGCAGGCTGAGGCTGAAGCCTTCGCTACGGACATAGGAGCCCGGGTAGGCGAACTCGTCCTCGCTGATCGCCAGATCGCGGCGCGAATAAGGAATGCCACGGCAGGTGTCGGTGCTGCGAACTTCCTCGACGGCGAGGGGGAGAGCGTCGTGGAGCCCGCAAGCGCCCTCCGCTTCAAGGATTCGCCGGCGGATGACACCAGCGACCCTCCCGCGCCCGGCGGAGGGTATGGCAGCTATCACTACGGCTACCCGTTCAGCACACCGGAGGGCTGGACGAAAGAGCAGATCATGAGCGAGACCCGGGCACATTTCAACAATTACTTCACCTTCACCGCGGATCCGGCTGACCTGGTCGAAGGTGCCACGATCAACCTCCAAGGACCGTTCGGTGAGAACGAGCCGGTGAAGGTTGTGAGTGTCACGCCCGACAGCTTTACCTTCGTATCGCTGCCCGGCCATAACGAAGGTGCCGGCCGCACAATTACTTTCAGCATCGTCCAAGCGCCGGCAAGTCCAATACCCGGACGCCTGGCTTGGGAATTGCGGGTCGCCGCGTCGGGTCCCGTGTCAGACCTCAGCCTCATACCGGGCACCAGCTGGCTGAACAAGGCCGTGTGGCAGGTGTTCGCCGACAATCTCAACGCGAGGCTGCCGGGTCGACCGCCGCAGCCTGGTGTGGTCGTCGTCTGATGGCGACCACGCCGGTACGCAGGACGCTGTCCGCCCTCATCGGGGCGGTAGTCGGCTACCTGGTGTGGCTCGGCGCAACCGCGATCATCGCGGCAACTACCCCAGTGCGCTTCTGGGTGCTCTCCGGTGCCATCGTGCTGGTTGCCCTCACCTCGATCGCGGTGGCCTTGGCCGTCCGCCACAAGCACACGCTCAAGGCTGCGGCCTTCTGGTCTGCACCGGTTCTCCCGATCCTGTTCAGCGTCTACCTGCTGGTCGTCGTCGTTACGTAAATCGTCGCCCTGCCTGCGCCATGGCTGTGAATACCGCTCGACGCGTCGCGATTCCCAGGAACCTCGCCTACCCTGGCGCTTTGACGATTCAACGTTGTATGCCAGGGGGTTCGAGATCATGACGACCGCTTCGACCAGCACCCGACGATTGCTTTATGCCGCAATCGGATTGGCGATCGCGGCCGCCCCGGCTGTCGCGGTGTTCGCCGCCGCCGACCCCACGCCGCGGCTGGCGGCGCAGTGCGCGGACTCCGATACCGAGGACAGCTTCTCGATGAACTGCGCGCCGACGATCATTCCCGATACCAGCGATCAGCTCACCGAGGCCGAGGTGGCCGAGCCCGGCTTCAACGGCGGCAACCACAGCGGCGGTGGCGGCGGTGGGGGCGGCGGACACCGCTGACCCAAAGCGGCGCCGGACAACCATTCCATCGTGCGGTTTCATCCGCGACACTCCGGCGCCGGCGTATCAGTTCGCACTCTCGCTCCTGCCGCCGCTGACCGGGCGCGACGCCTCTGGGAAATCCGTGTGGCAAACCGGTGTAATGGGCACACGGGTTAGAAATCTAAGCGGAGGTCATCGATGGAGCTGATTTCACCGACCGACTCGATGTTCTTGCTGGCCGAGTCCCGAGAACATCCCATGCACGTCGGTGGCCTGCAGCTGTTCGAGCCGCCCGAGGGCATGGGCCCGGAGTTCCTGGCCGGCATCTACAACGATCTGCTCACCTATCAGGACGTGCAGCCGACGTTCCGCAAGCACCCTGGTGCATTCTTCGGCGGCATCGCCAACCTGACCTGGGCCTTCGACCGCGACATCGATCTGGAATACCACCTGCGCCGCTCGGCGCTGCCCCAGCCGGGCCGGGTCCGTGAACTCCTCGAGCTGACCTCGCGATTGCACGGCAGTCTGCTCGATCGGCACCGGCCGCTGTGGGAGACCCACCTGGTCGAAGGCCTCAACGATGGGCGGGTCGCGGTCTACACCAAGGTGCACCACTCGCTGCTCGACGGTGTCTCGGCGATGAAGCTGACCCGGCGCACCCTGTCGACGGATCCGCAGGACGACGAGATCCGGGCGCCGTGGACCATCGGCCCGCGCGCACGCACCAAAGACAACGGCCGCGGGTCGCCGCTGGGCGGTCTGAGGCGAGCGGCCGGATCAATGATGGGGCTGGCCCCCTCCGCGGTGACCATCGCGCGCGCCGCCCTCCTCGAACAACAGCTGACCCTGCCGTTCGAGGCGCCCAAGACGATGTTCAACGTCCCGATCGGTGGGGCTCGTCGCGTGGCCGCTCAGTCCTGGCCGGTCAAACGCATCATCGCGATCAAGGACGCCGCAGGTGTCACCGTCAACGACGTCATCCTGGCGATGTGCGCGGGTGCGCTGCGGGCCTATCTGATCGAGCAGGACGCCCTGCCCGACAAGCCGCTGATCGCCATGGTGCCGGTCAATCTGCGCGACGAGGATGACCAGTCCAGTGGTGGCAACCAGGTCGGCGCCATCCTGTGCAACCTGGCCACCGACGAGAGTGACCCGGCCAAGCGCCTGGCGGCGATCAACGCGTCGATCAGCGGCAACAAAGAGGTGTTCCTGCAGTTGCCCAAGATGCAGCAGCTGGCCCTGTCTGCGTTCAACATGGCACCCCTGGCCCTGACCCTGCTGCCGGCGCTGGCTGCCGCGGCTGCGCCTCCGTTCAACATCGTGATCTCCAACGTGCCCGGTGCCCGCGAGCCGCTGTACTGGCACGGCGCACGGCTGGACGGCAATTATCCGTTGTCGATCGCGCTCGACGGCCAAGCGCTCAACATCACGATGTCCAACAACGCCGACAATCTCGACTTCGGCTTGGTCGGCTGCCGGCGCAGCATCCCGCATCTGCAAAGGCTGCTCGCTCAGCTGGAGGACTCGCTGGCCGGGCTCGAAAAGGCGGTCGGGGTCTAACCACAAGAAAGCGGCGGCGACCCCTCGGGGCGCCGCCGCTTCGTCCGGGCTGCCGCTACGGGCAGGTGACCTGAATTTCGAAAGGCTTGGTCACCGGCTGCATCGGGTTGGCCATGTCGACGCCCGTCGCAGTTCCGCTGATCTTGTAGGTGTTGCCGTCCTTGGTGGCGGTGGCGTTGGCGCCACCGGGCACGCCCGCGGTGTAGCCCAGCGTGACGCCGTTGACGTTGCCAAGGCCGACGGACTGCACGGACGAGGCATCGGCGGACAGGACGGCGGCGATACCGGTGGTCGCCTCGCCGATCGCGATGTTGAGGTTGCCGCCGGCCGTCGCGCAGACGACCTGACCCTGGACGTTCTGCGCCTGACCGTCGATCGTCACCGTGGCGGTCCCTGCACCGGCGGTCGCGCTCGGGGATCCCGCCGCACTCGTCGTCGTCGCAGCCGCGGATGTCGTCGCACTTGCGCTCGTCGTCGACGTTGATTTGTTGTCGTCTTTCGAACAACCTGACAATCCGGCCACCAGGACCGCGGCGCCGGCAACGGTCACCACCAAGCCACGTTTCACTGATTTCTCCTTATGTAAGGTGATCCGTCGACATTGACGGATCATCGGAGAAAAGTATGGTGCGCCAATTCGCGGTCATGGCAAGAATGCGCGAAAATCTCCTCTGCCAGTCACGTAGCCGAAACTTCACCCGACATCGGGGCAAATGACGAGCCGCACAGGCAAAGTCGGTATCTTCACGGTCATGCAGACATTGCGCACACCCGACGAGCGATTCGCGGGAATCCCGAATTTCCCTTATGTACCGCACTATTGCGAGCTCGACGATGACGAGGGCGGACGCCTGCGAGTGGCGTGGATCGACGAGGGCCCGAAGGACGCCGATCCCATTCTGTTGTTGCATGGCGAACCGACGTGGTCGTTTCTGTACCGCAAGATGATCCCGGTGCTCACTGCCGCGGGGCATCGGGTCATCTGTCCGGATCTGGTCGGTTTCGGGCGTTCCGACAAACCCACCCGCCGCGAGGACCACAGCTATGCCCGCCACGTCGAGTGGATGCGCGCGTTGGCGTTCGATGTCCTCGATCTGCAGCGGGTGACTTTGTTCGGACAGGACTGGGGTGGGCTGATCGGGCTGCGCCTGGCTGCGGAGAACGCCGACCGGTTCGCCCGCATCGTCGTCGCCAACACCGGACTGCCGACGGGTGACTTCGACATGCCCGAGGTGTGGTGGCAGTTCCGGCGCGCCATCCAGGACTCGCCCAGCATCGACGTCGGCCGGTTCGTCGAGTCGGGATGCCTGCGACCGATGAGCGACGACGTCCGCCAGGCCTACAACGCCCCTTTCGCCGACGACAGCTTCACCGCCGGTGCGCGGGCGATGCCCGGATTGGTGCCCACCACCCCGGACGATCCCGCATCCGAGGCGAACCGCCGGGCCTGGGCCACCCTGACCGCAGGCTCGACGCCGATGCTGGTGGCCTTCAGCGACGGCGACCCGATCACCGGCGCGATGGCCCCGATCTTCCAGCAGATGGCGGGGGCGCAGGGTCGCGAACACCCCACGCTGCACGGAGCCGGGCATTTCATCCAGGAGGATGCCGGCGAGGAGCTGGCCGGCCACATCGTGCGGTTCCTGGAGTAGCGCGCCGCGCTGGTTAGATGTCGACGTGCCCTTTTTCACCGTCGACGCGGAGCTGCCCGGCCGGCGGGGCCGCAGCGGGGTGATCCACACGCCCCACGGCGACATCCACACCCCGGCGTTCGTCGCCGTCGGCACCAAGGCCACCGTGAAGGCGGTGCTCCCCGAGACGATGCGTGAGCTGGGTGCGCAGGCGGTTCTGGCCAACGCCTACCACCTCTACCTGCAGCCTGGCCCCGACATCGTCGACGAGGCCGGCGGCCTGGGTGCGTTCATGAACTGGCCGGGGCCGACGTTCACCGACAGCGGCGGGTTCCAGGTCCTGTCGTTGGGTGCCGGGTTCCGCAAGGTCCTGTCGATGGACGCCAACCGGGTACAGGCCGACGACGTGATCGCCGAGGGCAAGCAGCGGCTGGCCCATGTGGACGACGACGGGGTCACGTTCATCTCGCATCTCGACGGGTCGACGCACCGGTTCACTCCCGAGGTGTCGATGCAGATTCAGCACAAGATCGGCGCCGACATCATCTTCGCGTTCGACGAGTTGACGACGTTGGTGAATACCCGTGGCTACCAAGAGGAATCGGTGGCGCGCACGCAAGCATGGGCGGTGCGCTGCATCGCCGAGCATCGCAGGCTGACCGCCGAACGTCCGGAGCGGCCCGCGCAGGCGCTGTTCGGGGTGGTTCAGGGTGCGCAGTACGAGGACCTGCGCCGTCAGGCGTCGCGGGACCTGGCCGGCATCGTCGATTCCGAGGGACGTGGCTTCGACGGTTATGGAATCGGCGGCGCGCTGGAAAAGCAGAACCTGGCCACGATCGTCGGCTGGTGCGTCGACGAGCTGCCCGACGACAAGCCCCGTCACCTTCTCGGCATCAGTGAGCCCGACGACCTGTTCGCCGCGATCGCCGCGGGTGCCGACACCTTCGACTGCGTGTCACCGTCGCGGGTGGCGCGCAACGCGGCGGTGTACTCGCCGACCGGGCGCTTCAACATCACCGGCGCACGCTATCGGCGGGACTTCACCCCGATCGACGCCGACTGCGACTGCTACACCTGCGCGAATTACACCAGGGCCTACCTGCATCACCTGTTCAAGGCCAAGGAGATCCTGTCCGCCACGCTGTGCACGATTCACAACGAGCGGTTCATCATCCGCCTGGTCGACCAGATCCGCGCCGCGATCGTGGCCGGCGAGTTCGACGAGCTCCGCGAGGATGCGCTCGGCAACTACTACGGCCATTCGACGCGTGCACAATAGCGTGCACAATAGGTAGATGACTGCCGCCGCCGAGCCGCAAGAGCTGCTGGTAAAACTGCTCGACCCCGCCAACCGGGCCAACCCGTACCCGGTCTACCGGCAGATCCTCGACCGCAGCCCGATGCTGATTCCCGAGTCCACCCTGCACGTGATGTCCAGCTTCGCCGACTGCGACGAGGTGCTTCGCCACCCCGACTCGTGCAGCGACCGGCTGAAATCGACCGCCGCGCAGCGGGCCATCGACGCCGGTGAGCAGCCCCGGCCGTTCGGCACCCCCGGCTTTCTGTTCCTCGACCCGCCCGATCACACCCGGTTGCGCAAACTGGTCAGCAAGGCGTTCTCGCCACGAGTGGTCAAGGCGCTGGAGCCCGACATCACCACGATGGTCGACGACCTGCTCGACAAGGCCGCCGAGACAAGCGAATTCGACGCCATCGAGCAGCTCGCGCATCCGTTACCGGTCGCGGTGATCTGTCGGCTGCTGGGCGTGCCGATCGAGGATGAACCGCAGTTCAGTTCGGCATCAACACTTTTGGCGCAGGGACTTGACCCGTTCGCCACGTTCACCGGTGAGCCCCAGGGTCTCGAAGAACGTCTGAAGGCCGGAATGTGGCTGCGGGGCTATCTGCGCGAATTGCTGGAGCGCCGCCGCGCGGAGCCGCGCGACGACCTGATGTCGGGCCTGATCGCCGTGGAGGAATCCGGTGACCAGCTCACCGCAGAGGAGATCGTCGCGACCTGCAATCTGCTGCTGATCGCCGGCCACGAGACAACGGTCAACCTGATCGCCAATGCCATCCTGGCGATGCTGCGGCACCGCGAGCATTGGACGGCGTTGAGTGCCGACCCTGCCCTGGCCCCGAACATCATCGAGGAAACGCTGCGCTACGACCCACCGGTGCAGCTGGCCAGCCGGGTGGCCGGCGCGGACATGCAGATCGGTGACACCCGAATCCCCAAGGGCGACATCATGATGCTGCTGCTGGCGGCAGCGCATCGCGATCCGGCTGTCACCGAGCGGCCCGACGACTTCGACCCGGCCCGCACCCCGATCCGCCACCTGGCATTCGGGCACGGACCGCACTTCTGCCTCGGTGCACCGCTGGCGCGGATGGAGGCCGCGGTGGCGCTGACCGCGGTGACCCGACGCTTCCCACACGCGCGGCTGGCCGCCGAGCCGACCTACAAACCGCACGTCACGCTGCGCGGCATGGCCCGCCTCGAGGTCGCCGTCTGAGCTCACCGCGAATAGGCCTGACCTGTAAAGGAATAGACGGCTAGACCGCCAGGAAACGGTCGAAGCGCGAGTCATAGCCCTGCTGTCGGATTGCCAATTGCTCGGCCCGCTGCGCGGGGGTGACGAACACGATGTCAGACGGCAACACTGACGGCAGGTCCGCCAGACGCACCACGCGGGAGGTCACGGTAGGCGGACCGGCGCCGGGGTTGGCGTTGGGTAGCTGCCATCGCACGAAAAGGCTGCCCTGCGAGAGGCCCGCCGTGTCTACCCAATTAGCCACTCCGGGATCGCTTTTGGAGATGACCAATGTGTAGGACCCATCCGCGTTCCCAACGGCCTGCGAGGAGTTCAGGCTGCTCTGGTGGTTGCGGTAGTCGGGCGTGATCGTCCAGGCGTCGGTGATGGGCGTGGTGAAATAGCCGGCATCGCCGAGCGTCACGGTGACGACCATGGCCTGGTCGTCATCGAGGTGAAACAGCGTGGAGCTTTGCCGTTGTGTGGACAGGGTTCCGAAGGTGTGGGTGGGCTTACCCAGCGAGTTCACCGGCTGGACGAAGGGCAGCAGCATCAGGCCGTACAAGGCGACGCCCGAGGTCAAGGCCAACGAGACTGCGCCGCCGACCAATTGATCGTAGGTCTTCGGTGTCACCGCTGGAAGTCCGTCCACGCGAGACACGGACAGCTCGACCGGCGAGTCGGTCCACTGTCCCAGCGTGTCGCGAATGAACACCTGCTGGGCGTCGTGCGTCATGTGCAGGTGATTGGGAGTGCCGTCGTCCGGTCCGGCATCCACCGTGATCGTGAATGTTCCGTCCGGGTTCACCACCAGGTCATGCAACCCGATGTTGTCCACCGAGTTCGTCACGTTCGGGTCGGTGTACACCGAGAAGTTGAGGTCGGCAGGGCGCTCGCCGACGAACTTTCCGGTGATCACATACGAGTATTTGGCGTTGACCGGAATGGTCCGATAGACCGAATCGGGATTGTCGTATGCCCAGCGACCGCCCGGAATAGCCAAGGGACCCCAGGCGTGGGGCGGTATCTCGTAGGTCAAGACTCGCGGCCGAGCGGCGTCGGTGTTGACCATACGCATGGCGACACCGAAGGTGAACTCGTCGAGAGCGTGGTTCAGCCGGGCGATGTTGCCGCTGTCGAGCCCACCGGCCGGCAGGTATTTCAACGCCGCCATGGTGAACCACCATGGCCGCAACACATCCTTGATCCATTGCAGCCGAGGCGAATTGGCGACCTGGGCTGCCAGGGCTTCCATCTGGAGTTGTTCGGGCGCGGCTGTCGACCCGGGGGCCAGGGTCACGCTGATCTGCGTCTGCCCGTCGGTCGGGTCGGGATTCAGCAGTCCCGAGAGGTTCATGTGCAGTGGGTTTCCGGAGTGGTCGTCGGCCCTGACCATGAAGGTGTCGGTGCCGCCGGTGGCGGCAAACTTGTCGGTGGGCACGTAGGAGAACGTCCCGTCGGGCCTGATGATCACGCTTCCGTGGGCGGGCGCGGACGTCAGCAGATAGGAGATCTTGTCCCCTTCCCGATCGACACCGTTGAGGGAGCCGGTCACCACGCCGTACTGGGAGGCCGCGTTCTGTGCCGGGTCGAACGAAATGGTGGGCGCCGCGTTGAAGAACGCGGCGCCGACGTGCCGGCGAATCCACTGGGCCGCACCGGCCAGTGCCTCGTCGGGGGACGGCAGCCGCGCGGGGTGCCCATCCGGTCGGACGCTGCGGGCGGCGACCCGCGTGCTCGCGCGCTGCGACGGTGCTGATGTGACGCGGGCGTTGTTGGTCACGTGTGCAGACTTGCGTAGGGGAGCAGAAAACCGGGATGCCGTTGCGCCTGTGGCGGCGGACGGCCCCGGCGCTGCGGAATCCGCTGTCGATGACGCATGTCCGGCGCTGGGTGAGTCGGCGGATGCGACAGCCGGTGCCAGTGCGGCACCCACCCCGAGAAACAAGGCCAGCGCGCCGACTCTGCCGACGTATCGGCCATAACCGCGCGTGCCGGAGCCATCGGCTGTTCTGCTCATCGAAAGACCCCCCGGGGCACAACGTTGTGGTTTCGATCCGTCGCGTAGCGTAACTCACGGCTCGCTGTCAGCCGGCCAGTGCGGAGATCACTTCCTGAGCAGCCCGCTCGCCGGCGTCGACGGCGCCCTCCATATAGGCGCTCCAATGCGTCGCGGTGTCGGTTGAGGCCCAATGGATCACGCCGATAGGCGCCGAAAGGGCAGGACCGTACGCCGTCCACACATGCGGGCCCAGGTTGGCGTTGTAGCAGCCGCGGGTCCACTGCCGGTCCGACCACTCGCCGTCGACGTAGAACTCGGGATGGGCCGCTTTGCCGCCGTAATGGCGCACCAGTTCGGCGGTGAGCGCGGCGCGGCGTTCGTCTTCGGGGAGGCGTCCGAAGGTGCGGGCCTGTTCGCCTTCGAGGAACATCAGGATCACGCCGTGATCGTCACCGGGGATGCAGGTGTCGTTGGACATCCGGGCCGGGCCGACGTCGGAGATCAGCTGCCCGTTGAATCCGTCAGTGCGCCAGAACGGTTCGTCGTAGACGAAGAACGCCTTCATGGCCGATCCGTTGGGTAGCCGCTGGGTGAGCTGATCGCGCACCCCGGGAAGCGGCGGGTCGTACATGATCCGGCCTGCGAGGGTCGGTGAGATGGCCACGATCACGCGACGGCCGCGAGCGACCACTCCGCCGCGGCAGTGCACGCTCACACGAGAGGCGGAGTGCTCGATCAGCTGGACGGGGACCTCCAGCATGATGTGATCGGCGATCAGTGCGGCCAGTCGTCGCGGAATCTCGCCGGTGCCGCCGACGAACCGGGTGGTCTGGGCGCCTCCTTCGGATTCGGCGAACAGCTCGGAGGTCACTCCGCAGGTCTGGATGGTGAACAGCAGATGCAGAAACGACACCTCCGCGGTCGGCACCGCGAGGATGCCGACCGTACAGATCTCGACCAGGGTGCGGGCGACCGCTGACAGTCCCTGGGCGTCATACCATGCGCCTGCGGTGATGGAATCCCATTCGGCCGCTTGGTTTGCCGACCACGGAGCATCGACGGGAACCTGGGCGGCAAGCTCGTCCAGCCGGCGCAGCACACGCTCCAGCTCGGCAAGCTCGTCGCCGAAGCGGGCGTGGAATTCGCTCTCGCGCAACACTCCAGACCCGACGAGGTCATAGGACGTCTCGCCGTCGTCGAACTGTGGGTAGGTCTCGACGCCGAGCTCGGCAGCCAGCCGGAACATCCTCTCGTGGGTGTCGCCGATCCACTGGGCGCCGAGCTCGACGGGTAGGCCGGGTATGACCTCCTCGGTGAGGATGCGACCGCCGACGCGCTCGTCGGCCTCCAACACCACCGGTGTGAGCCCGGCCGCCAGCACCGTGCGGGCAGCGATCATTCCGGAAAGCCCGGCCCCGACAATCACGACGTCCGCGTCGACCTGCGTCTGCTTCGGCATCAGGACACTGTGGCACAGCGCCGGTCCGGCTACAGAGGATTGAGGACCCGCTCCAGGAACTGGCGGGTTCGGGCTTCCTTCGGGTTGCCGAGCACCTCCTCGGGCGGGCCCTGTTCACCGATGACGCCACCATCGGTGAACAAGACCTGATTGGAAACCTGTCTGGCGAATTGGATTTCGTGGGTGACGATCACCATCGTCCAGCCCTCGACGGCCAGGTCCTTGATCACCGAGAGCACCTCACCGACGAGCTCGGGATCCAGTGCCGACGTCGGCTCGTCGAACAGCACCAGCTTGGGCTTGAGCGCCAGCGCCCTGGCGATACCGACCCGCTGTTGCTGCCCGCCGGACAATTGATAGGGGTACTGATCGCGTTTGTCGGCCAGTCCGACCTGGTCGAGAAGTGTGACCGCGTCGGCGATCGCTTCTTCTTTGGGTCGCTTCTGGACGATCACCGGTCCTTCGATGACGTTCTGCAGCACCGTCTTGTGTGGAAACAGGTTGTGACCTTGGAACACAAAGCCGCTTTGTGACTGGAACCTGCGCAGCTCGGATTTCGTTGTCGGCGTGGCGAAGTCGATCTCGACATCGTCGATCCGGATCACGCCGGCGTCGGCGCGGTCCAAGGCGTTCAACGTACGCAACAACGTGGTCTTGCCCGACCCGGACGGGCCGATGATCGCGGTCGCGGTTCCGCGTTGCACCGTGAACGACACGCCCTTGAGTACTTTGTTGTCGCCGAACGCTTTCTCGATGCCGTCGGCGACGACACGGTATTCGGTTTCGCCGCTGGTCTCGGTCATCTCGCCACGTACCTTTCCAGCCGGTGCTCGAGGCGGCTCTGGCCGAACGAGAGCACCAGGCAGATGATCCAGTAGTACGCCGCGGCCGTGCCGTACAGCGCGAAGAACTCGAAGGTGGGCGCGGCGGCCACCTGTGCGGTGCGCAGCAGTTCGGTCACCAGGATGGTCGAGGCCAGCGAGGTGTCTTTGACCAGTGAGATCAGGGTGTTGGACAGGGGCGGTACCGCAACCCGGGCCGCCTGCGGGAGGATGATCCGCCGCAGCGCGCCGGCGTAGTGGTAGCCGATGGTCTCGGCGGCTTCCCACTGGCCTTTCGGGATGCTTTGTATCGCCGAGCGGATGATCTCGGCGGCGTAGCCGCCGACGTTGAGACTGAACGCGATCACCGCCGCGAGGAACGGGTCGAGTTTGATGCCGATCTGCGGCAGTGCGTAGAAGATGATGAACAACTGCACCAGCAGTGGTGTGCCGCGGATGACCGAGATGTAGAACCGGGCGACGTTCGACACCACCACGTTTCTGGACAATCGGCCCAGCGCCACCACGAGCGCGATGACCAGCCCGATGACGAAGCTGATGACGGTCAGCGGAATGGTCACCGTGATCGCGGCCTTGGCCAACGGCCACAGGTTCTCACCGATGAGCTGCCATACCGAGCGCTGTCCGGCTTCGGTTCCCGCGGATGCCGGCGCTCCGGTGGCGTTGGCTTTGAGGTACTTCTGGGAGATCGCGGCCAAGGTGCCGTCGGCCTTCAATTCGTCGAGGGCCCGGTTCAGGTCCGGCAGCAGACCGCTGTTCTTTCGGGCGGCGAAGCCCTGTTCGCTCTTCTCCCCGATCGTGGCGCTGATCTTCACCGACTGGTTGTTGGTCTCGGCCTGATAGGCGTGGAAGGCGATGCTGTCGTTGACGACAGCGTCGACCCGACCCTGATTGAGCAGGGTGATCGCCTGGGTGAACCCTTCCGCCGGGGCCACCGTCGCCCCGGCGTCGCGGGAGACCTGGGCCCAGTTGCTGGTGATGCTGGCACCGGCGGTCTTGCCCTTGAGATCGCGCAGCGAGGTGATCGAATTGTCATCTGCCCGGGTGATGATGACGCCTTCACCGACCGAATAGGGTTCGGACAGATCGTATTTGCTCTTACGTTCCGGGGTGATGGTCACTTCGTTGGCCACGACGTCGAACCGGTTGGCCTCTAGTGCTGCGAAGATGGAATCCCATGGTGTCTGGACGAATTCGACCTTCTTGCCGAGTTTCTCGCCGACCGCGTTGGCGACATCGACGTCATAGCCGGCGAGTTGTCCGGTGGCGGGGTCCTGGAAGCTGAACGGCGCATACGTGCCTTCGGTGCCGACCCGCAGCACACCGGAGGACAGCGGGTCGCCACTATCGGGCTTGGCGCAGCCGCCGAGGAGCACTGCGGCGACCATCGCGATGGCCAGCAGTGCTGCGCGTGGGAAATGACGCATTCGGCGGACAGTAATGCTGTGGAAGATGCCCGCCAAGGGTTGCGATCAAACCGGTTGATACACCCACGGCTCGCGGGGCAACCTGGCCGGATCGAACCGGCCCAGCAGTTCAGCCATGTCCGACGACGGCCAGCCCAGCGATTCGGTGATCAAGGCGAACGTTCTGGTCACACCGAGTTCGGCCAGAGTGACGGCGCCGTCGCGTTTGGCCAGCCGCTTGCCTTCTGCGTTGAGGACCAGTGGAACGTGGCCGTATACCGGCTGCGGATAGCCGAGGAGCCCGGCCAGGTAGGCCTGCCGGGGGGCAGAGGCCAGCAGGTCGTGGCCGCGGACCACCTGGTCGATGCCGGAGCGCGCGTCGTCGACGACGACGGCCAGGTTGTAGGCAGGCACCCCGTCACCGCGGCGCAGCACGAAGTCGTCGACCACCCCGGTGTAGCTGCCGTGGATGACGTCGGTGACCGTGTACTCGCCGGTATCGGCACGCAGCCGCAGTGCGGGCGGGCGCCCTGTCTCGCGCTTGGCGGCCCGCTCGGCGGTAGACAGGTCACGGCAGGTGCCGGGGTAGGCGCCTTCCGGGGCGTGCGGCGCGCGCGGCGCGCTGAGAATATCCTTTCTGCTGCAATAGCATTCGTACACCAGGTCGCGCTCCACCAGCTCGGCGATTACCGTGTCGTAGCGTTCCCGCTGCCGGGACTGCCATTGCGGTTCGCCGTCCCATGTGACACCGATTGCGGCCAGGTCATCGAGCTGACGCTGCGCCACGTTGTCGTGTGTGCGGTCGTCGAGGTCTTCGACACGCATCAGGAAGTTCCGGCCTGTCGAGCGAGCGAACAGCCATGTCAGCACCGCGGTGCGCAGGTTGCCGATGTGCAGGTCGGCGGACGGGCTGGGGGCGAACCGGCCTGCGCCCGGTGTTGGGCGGGTCACGCCCGCAATCTAGCTCAGGGGATTCGACCGCCGCTCAACCGACGCGCTGGCCTGCGCTGTCCGCGGCGATCCGCCATCCGGCGCTGGATTCCTGGTGGTGCCAGAACTCGGCGAAACGCCCACCCAGAGCGTTGAGTTCGTCGATGCTGCCATGTTCGACGACCGTGCCGGCGTCGACGAACAGCACCTGGTCGGCGTGCCGGATGGCGTCGAGGCGGTGCGCGATGATCACCCGGGTCCGCGGCTGGGGATCGTCGTTGATCGCCTGGGTGATCGCCGCTTCGTTCTCGGTGTCCAGCGCGCTGGTCGCTTCGTCGATCAGCAGAACGCCCGCAGGCTTGACCAATGCCCTTGCGATGCTGACCCGTTGGCGTTCGCCGCCGGACAGGGCGGTACCTGCCTCGCCGACGGTGGACTGTGCGCCGTCAGGAAGGCGTTCGACGATGTCGTCGACGCGAGCCAAGCTCATCGCCTGGTGCAGTGCGTCGTCGCCGGCCTCGGGATACCCCGCGCGGATGTTGTCCGCGATCGTCCCGTCGAACAGATACGGATGCTGGAACACCACACTGACCATTGCGCGGCGCGCGTCGGGACCGATATCGGCGCTGTCGGTGCCGCCGACGACGATCTGGCCGCCCTCAGGAGTGTGCAGTCCGGCGATCAGCGACAGGATCGTGCTCTTGCCGGAACCGGACGGGCCGACGATCGCGGTGGTGGTCCCGGGTTCGAGGGTGAACGACAGGTCTTTGAGGACCTCGGTTCCCTGGTAGCCGAAGCTCACTGACCGGAATTCGATTCTGGGCGCCGATGATTCACCCGACGGCAGCGCACTGCGTCCAGGCTGTGCAGGCACCGGTGCAAAGGTGACGGTGTTGAGCCGGTCCAGCAGGCCGCGCGAGGACTCCACCGCGCCGGACAAGTCGGCCAGCACCGTGAACGGTTCGAGAAAGCGCACCATCACGATCGCCAGTGCCACCCCCTCGGCCGCGCCGAGGTCGCCACGCAGTGTCAGTGTCGTGATGGTGGCCGCCAGCAGGATGAGTGCGATCTGGCTGGCCACGCTGAACAACAGCTGACCGGGGATCTGGAACAGCAGCAGCCGGGCGGTTGCACCGCGGACGGCGGTGAGAGCTTCTCCGGTCTGGCTTCTGGCCGCGGTGACGCGGCGACTGGCTCGCAACGCCTGCTGGGTGCGGGCGAATTCCACGAGGCGTTCGGTAAGGGCACTGTGGGCGCTGGCGTCGGCGGCGTCGGCGGCTCGGACCAGCCGCTGGCTGGCGACCAGAGCCCCGAGGAGGAACGGCAACGCGATCGCCGCCGCCACTCCGACCTGCCACGAGACGAAGAACAGGCCGGCCGTGATGGCGGCGGGCAACAGCAGCGCACCGACGAAGGGACTCAGCAGGTTCGCCACGAAGCCGACCAGTTCCGGCGCGCTGGCCGCGATGGCCTGGCGGGCCACGGCGGTGTTGTCGGCGGTGAACCACCGCAGCGGAACGTCGGTGAGCCGGTTGGCCATGGAGTGCTGGGTGGTGTCGGCCAGCGTGAAGCCGAGACTGAAACCGATGCGGGCCAACACCATGTCGACGACCCACCCACCGACCGTGACCACGGTGAGTGCACCGACCCACGGCCACGCGTCCGCCGCGTGTGGACCGAACAGCGCGGCGAGCAGCGGCACCAGCAGCAGTGCGCTGGCCGCACGCAGGGTCACCGAAATCAGCGTCAGCGCAACGTAGCTGGTGAGCTGGCCACGATCCTGGGCGGGAATCAGCCGGATCAGGGAGCGGATCATCGTGCGGCCTCGGCGGTCATTCGACTATCCCACAGGCGGCGGTAGCGGCCGTCGGTGGCGAGCAGTTGGGAATGGGTGCCGGCCTCGGCTATGCGGCCGCCGTCGAGCACGACGATCTGGTCGGCATCGGTGATGGTGTGCAGCCGGTGGGCGATCACCAGTACCGTGCGGTTGGCGATCAATGAGCTCAACGCCTGTTGCACCAGGTATTCGGATTCGGGATCGGCGAAGGCCGTGGCCTCGTCGAGGATGAGGATCGGGGTGTCGGCCAGTAGTGCGCGGGCGATGGTGAGGCGCTGCTTTTCACCGCCCGACAGCGGCGTGTTCGCCCCGATGACGGTGTCGTAGCCGTCGGGCAACTGCAGGATCCGGTCGTGGATCTGCGCGGTGCGCGCTGCGCGTTCGATATCGGCGGCTGCCGCGTCCGGCCGGGCGAGCGCAATGTTGTCGCGCACGGTGCCGGCGACGAGTGCAATGTCCTGAAACACGAACCCGACCCGGGTGTACAGCTCGTCGGGAGACATCGTGCGGATGTCGCGGCCGTCGATCCGGATCGCGCCGGTGTCGACGTCGTGGAAGCGCGCCAGCAGCGCGGCCAGGGTGGACTTGCCCGACCCGGACGGACCGACCAGAGCGGTCACCGTTCCCGCCGTCATCGTCAGCGTCACGTCGTGGATCACGGGCACCCCCGGGCGATAACCGAAGCTGACCGCCTCGAAAGTCACGCCTTCCGGCGCGGGTGATGTCGGGAGTTCGTCGGGCCGGGTGGTCAATTCGGTTTCGTCAATCGTGACCGCGATGCGCCTGGCGGCCTGCGTGCCTTCCCGGATGCCGCCAAGACCGTAGGCTATTCCGAGCAGGCGGCTACCGAAAGTGGTGCCCAGCAACAGGAATGGCAGCAGTGCGGTGGGCGCCGTCCAGCCGGCGGCCACGAACGCGGTGCCCGCCGTGACGATGAGCCACAAGAATGTGCTCGGCCGGGTCACCAGATCCATGAAGGTCTTCTTACCGATGAACGGGCGTTGCCATTCGTTGAGGAACACTATGTAGCCATCCAATCGGCGGCGGAAGGACGAGGACGCCGCGCCGCCGAATACCCGAATCACCGGCTGGCCCTCCAGGAATGCCGCAGACTCCGTGTTCATCTGCTCGGCCCAGCGGGATGCCTCGGCGATTTTCGGGCCGCTCTGATAGACCATGGTCCACGTCGTGACGATGTACACGAGGATCGGCAGGAACAGGATCAGCGCCATGCCCCAGTCGACGGCGAACAGGTAGATCAGCACCGCGATCGGCGCGACGACCGCTGCGACTGCGTCGCACACCGCGTGCGTCACCAGATAATGCAGCGACAGGGTGTCGTCCTGGATGAGCTTCTTCACCGAGCCCGATCCGCGATCGGTGAACCAGCCCAACGGCATTCGAGCCAGTTTGTCGAGCAGCAAGCGCCGCACCTCAGCGCTGAACCGCATGTCGACCACATGCAGCCACAGCACCAGAACCGCTCCCAGCGTGGTACCGGTGGTCAGCAGCACGACGAACACGGTCACTGTGTTCCACACCCGGGATTGGTCGGCGCCGCTGAGCAACTGTTGCGCCAACTCGGCCAGAACCACGAACGGAGCGAGTTGGAGCAGGGTGAGCAGTGCCTGCAGCACGCCTGCGACGATCAGCTGTGGCTTCACCGGTGCGAGAAGCTCTTTGCCCGCTTGGGAACGCCACGTCCCCTTGGCGGTGATCGAGGGGGTCAGTGCCGTTGCGGGCTCCGGTGTTTCCGCAGCAGTCGTCGGGGATTCGTCGTCGCGCGTGCTGCCCATCTCGCGCCCCTGCGTCCAGTACGCCTGGGCCTTGACTTCGGTCTTGGGGAATCCGAATGCGTCTTTCAGCCTTTTCCGAAGATGTTTGAGCGCACCGGCCTCTGGGCCGGCCCATGCCGACCAGTTGGACCAGTCCCGGTCCTCGATGGCCGCTGCCAGTGACGTGTCGTCAACCCGCGGCACCCAATGCAGGCGGCGACGCGGGTGCTCGGCGAGTGGGATGAGTTCGTCGTGGTCGCCATGGCGTTCGAGGTAGACCTCGACGTCGACCTCGGGGGGCAGCGCGGTGAGGATCGAGTTGATCGCCGGGATGGACGCGGAGTCGCCGATGAGCAGGAAGCCCGCCGGAAGCTCCTCGGGCACCACGAACGGCGCCGATCCCAGCGACACCGCTGGAATGGTCATGCCGGGCGCGGCGCTCGAAGCCCACGTGCAGGCCGGGCCGGCAGGCTCGTGGAGCACGACGTCGATGGCGAAACGGCCGGCGGTGGCGTCGGCCCAGACGATCGTGTAGGCGCGTTGGAACTCGGTGCGGCCCCCGGCCGGATCGGGAAACCAGAACCGCAGCCAGGTTGTCGGTCCCGCGTCGACGTCGTCGAACAAGGTCGCCGAGGACATGGTGATCCGGACGCAGTGGGGTGCGATGTGCTCGACCTGTTCGACGGTCGCGAGGTGGTCGCGCCCTCCGAATCCGCGCAGCATGGCGCCTTGGAAACCTCGTCCCATCACGGTGTCCTCTGCTCGCGACTCATGAGGCTAGTTAGCTTACCCTAAGCTAACTAGCCTGTCGGGCCTCCCCGTCACTCCAGGTAGTTGCGTAAGTAGGCGAACGACCCGGCGCGTTAATACCGAAACTTTCGTCGGCGAAAATTTATTAATTCTATATGCCGCTCAGGACTAATAGCGGCCGAAAACTAAGCCCAGACTAACTATATTGTGGCGAGGACAGCCCAGCCTCATCTAAGTTGCCGACGGCCCCGCGACGTGCCAAAGTGCAAGCGCGACAACACCGATCCAGCGCTGAGAAGTGCCGCGCTTGCGGTGGTGCTGTACTAGATTCACCTCGTACGGTATTGAATAGATTCAGGCCAATTCGGCAGCCCGCTAATCGTGGCTTCAGTGCGATGACAGGAGAAAGTGAATGCAAGGCGACAGCGAGGTTCTTACGCTCCTGAATCAGCAGCTGACAAGCGAGCTGACCGCAATCAATCAGTACTTCCTGCACTCCAAGATGCAGGACAACTGGGGCTTCACCGAACTGGCTAAGCACACCCGCGACGAGTCGTTCGACGAGATGCGCCACGCCGAGCGCGTCACCGACCGGATCCTGATCCTGGACGGGCTGCCCAACTACCAACGAATCGGCACGCTGAACATCGGCCAGACGATTCGCGAACAGTTCGAGAGCGACCTGGCGCTGGAGTACGAAGTGGTCAACCGGCTGAAGCCGGCCATCGTGCTGTGCCGTGAGAAGCAGGACTCGACCACGGCCAACCTTTTCGAGGACATCGTCGCCGACGAGGAACATCACATCGACTACCTCGAGACGCAGCTGGAGCTGATGAACAAGCTCGGTGTGGAGCTCTACTCGGCGCAGTGCGTGTCCCGTCCGCCGGGCTCGCTCGACTAGAGCCGCTCCGTACGCATCGGCACCGATTGGCCCGTCCGGCACCGCGGATACCGGCGGTAACGCAGCGCGCCTGCGACAGGCGGAATGTCTGACCTGGCAATTGCGGTTATGGTGGTCTAGATACCCCCGCGGGTAACCTCGGCGGGGCTGACGAAGGGATTCACCATGGTCGGCGATCAGGACGCCATCGAAGCCGTGCTCAACAGGCTGCGCCGGGCGCAAGGTCAACTCGGCGGCGTCATCTCGATGATCGAGCAGGGGCGTGAGTGCAAAGACGTGGTCACCCAGCTGGCTGCCGTCTCACGCGCACTCGACCGCGCCGGCTTCAAGATCGTCGCCACCGGACTGAGGGAGTGCGTCACCGGTGAGGCATCCGGCGCGGACAAGCCCATGACAGAGGCGGAGCTGGAGAAGCTGTTCCTCGCACTCGCATAGCGTCGACGACACAGGAGTCATCATGAGCATCGCGTTGACCGCAAGTCTGAACACATCGTTCGACGACGCTGTCGCCCGAACGCGTAAGGCATTGGCAGATCAAGGTTTTGGTGTCCTCACCGAGATCGATGTCAAGGCAACGATGAAGAACAAGCTGAACGCGGACATGGAGAACTACCTGATCCTCGGCGCCTGCAACCCACCGCTGGCACACCGTGCGATCGGGGTCGACCGGCAGATAGGTCTGCTGCTGCCATGCAACGTCGTCGTTCGTAGCGACCCGGATGATGCGGACCGCACCCTCGTCGAGGCGATGAACCCGCAGCTGCTCGTGGACGTGACCGAAGAGCCGGAACTCCAGCCCGTCGCGCAGGAAGTGGCCGACAAGCTCGGCGCCGCCATCGCGGCGCTGACGGCCGCCTAGCCCAGCCCGGGCACTATCTCGCTGAGGCTGAAGGTCGCGGGCTGCTCCAGCTGCTCGTAGGTGCACGAGCGTGGATCGCGGTCCGGCCGCCAACGATTGAACTGGGCGGTGTGCCGGAATCGCTCACCTTCCATGTGGTCGTAGCGCACCTCCACCACCCGCTCGGGGCGCAGCGGAACGAACGACAAGTCCTTGCCGGCGTTCCATCGGGACCCGGCGTTCTTCTGGGGTGTGCGTTCACCCGCCTCGAGCGCAGCCCAGTTCCACGGGTGAGAGTCGAATTCGGTTACCAAAGACTGTAATTCGGCGAACAGCCGCCGCCGCTCGGTCATCGGGAACGCCCCGATCACTCCGACTGACGCCAAGGCCCCGTCGTCCTTGTACAGCCCGAGGAGCAGCGAACCGATCGCGTCGTCGCTCGACTTGTGTACGCGGTAGCCGGCCACCACGCAGTCCGCGGTGCGCTCGTGCTTGATCTTGAACATCACCCGCTTGTCCGGCTGGTAGGTGACCGTCAGCGGTTTGGCGATCACGCCGTCGAGCCCGGCTCCTTCGAATTCGGAGAACCACCGCTGCGCGGTGTCCGCATCAGTGGTCGCGGGTGTGACATGGAAGGACGGACCCGCATCGGCCAGGGCCGCCGTCAGGGCGGCGCGACGCTCGGTGAACGGGCGGCCGGTGAAATCGTCGTCGCCGAGCGCGAGCAGATCGAACGCGACGAACGCGGCGGGGGTCTTCTCGGCGAGCATGCGGACGCGGGAGTCCGCGGGATGTATCCGCTGTTGGAGCGCCTCGAAGTCCAGCCCGGAGTCGGTGGCGATGACAATCTCCCCATCGATCACACACCGCGGGGGCAATTCGGCGAGGGCGGCGCTGACCAACTCGGGGAAATAGCGCGTCATCGGCTTCTCGTTGCGGCTGCCCAGGACCACGTCATCGCCGTCCCGAAAGCAGATCGAGCGAAACCCATCCCACTTCGGTTCATAGGACGCGTCGGGCGGGATGGTCCGCACCGACTTGGCGAGCATCGGCGACACCGGGGGATTGACGGGCAGCTGCATGGGTTCATTCTCGTCTCGTGCGAGTGGGCTTCGAGCGTGAGTAGGTTGAATAGCGTGAGCAGACCCCAATTCAACCGGTCGTTCTGATGGCGACCAAGGCCGAAGAGGTCGACGTCGACGGCGTCGCCGTCAGGCTCACCAACCCGGACAAGGTGTACTTCCCCAAACTCGGGGCGAACGGCACCAAGGGCAAGCTCGTCGAGTACTACCGCGCAGTGGCAATGGGCGGACAGCTGCTGGCCGCGTTGCGCGACCGCCCGACTCACCTCCAGCGGTTCCCGGACGGCATCGACGGCGAGGAGATCTACCAAAAGCGGGTGCCGGAAAAGCGCCCCGACTATCTGCACACCTGCCGGGTGACCTTCCCGTCTGGTCGCACCGCCGATGCGCTCATGGTGACCCACCCCTCGGCGATCGTGTGGGCCGCGCAGATGGGCACAATCACGTTGCACCCGTGGCAAGTTCGCTGTCCGGACACGGACCATCCCGACGAACTGCGGGTGGACCTCGACCCGCAACCGGGTACCGGCTTCGCCGAGGCGCGCACCATCGCCGTCGACATCCTCAAGCCGGTGCTCGACGAGCTCGGTCTGGTCGGCTATCCGAAAACCTCCGGCGGCCGCGGTGTGCACGTGTTCGTCCGCATTCGGCCGGACTGGGACTTCACCGCGGTCCGCCGCGCCGGGATCGCGCTGGCGCGCGAAGTGGAGCGCCGGGCGCCGGAGCTGGTGACCACGTCGTGGTGGAAAGAAGAACGCGGCCAGCGGGTCTTCATCGACTACAACCAGAACGCCCGCGACCGAACCTTCGCCAGCGCCTACTCGGTGCGCGCGACGCCCATCGCCACAGTGTCGACCCCCCTGACATGGGAGGAACTGGTCGACGCCGATCCCGACGACTTCACCATGGCCACGGTGCCGGCGCTGATCGCCGAACGGGGCGACCCGATGGCAGGCCTGGACGAGGTTGCCCACTCGATCGACTCGCTGCTGGACATGGCGGCGGCCGACGAGGAGCGTGGCCTCGGCGACCTGCCTTATCCGCCCAACTATCCGAAGATGCCTGGCGAACCGCCACGGGTGCAGCCGAGTAAGAAGGTGGCGGCGCACTGGGATGAACACGGCAACCCGAAGACGTGAAAGTGCCACGCGGACTGATCATTACGGCGTCGACGGTGTTGTTCGTCGGAGCCTGCTCGTCGGCAGGCCACCCCGTCGTCGCAACTGATTCGGCTGCCACAACTGCGGCCCCGGCGATCACGCGGAGCCCGCAGCCGCGGTCCCGCGAAGCACTCGTCATGCCCGACTTGCGGGGGATGTACTGGGCCGACGCCGATCCGGCCCTTCGTACGCTGGGCTGGACCGGGGTGCTGGACAAAGGCCCGAGTCTGCCGGGCACCCCCTACGCGCGTAACCAGATCGCCGTGCAGACGCCGGCGCCCGGCCAGGTCATCGCCAGCGACGCGGTGATCACGCTGCAGTTCGCCGCCTGATATCCACACGTGATCCCCAGGCGGGTTGGCTATTGCCGCCGCCGCAAGTTGTGGTAGACACTCAGCAAACTCGCTTAGGAATTTCTCAGCCGGGCGAAATGTGGCCGGAGTACAGGGGGAACCATGAGGCATGGCGGTAGCGGACAGGGCGCGTACCGCGCCCGGCGACCTCGCCGCCAGCCGTATGCCTGGCTCGGAGCCGGTGCGGTGACTCTGGGGCTGGGCGCGGCCATGGCCAGTGGAACCGCCGTCGCCTATGCCGACACCGGCGCCTCGGGGGCGGGCAAGGCCTCGGCCACCAGTTCTGAGAGCAGCTCGACGTCGTCGAGCAGCACCGACTCGACCGCGGTCAAGAAGTCCACTGCGCGCTCGGCACGCCACAGTGCCGTGACGTCGTCGGGCGGAAACGTCAGCGCGCGCAAGGCGTCGTCCGCCACGGCGAGTGACGCACCGGCCGCGGCGGCCGCCGTCGACACCGAATCAGCCGACACGGCGAGCGCGACAGCGACCACACCGCCCACGCCGGCTACCTCGACCGCTCATTCGGCTCGCGTACCCGCAGTGGCTGCGGTGACGACCACCCCCGCCGCGGCCAATTCGACCCCCAGCAGCTACTCCTGGCTGCCGTCGACTCCGCCCGTGGTCGCCAACGTCGCGGTGAGCCTGGCCCTGGAGCAGATCGGGCAGGCGCAGTCGCAGCTGCAGCAACAGACCTGGGGCAGCGGCAACATCGCCGCCGGGCTGGTGTCGATCGTCCCGCAGGTACTGCTGTCGCAGGCCGCGCTGGCGTTGAACACCTGGGGGACTGCGATCACTCCGGCCCAGTCGCTCTATGCCAGGACCTCGGGCGTCCCGATCGTGCACGAGTTGGCCGGCGTGGGCCTGCTCGGCGTTCTGTTGCTCCCGACGCTGGCCACCACCGCGCTCAACAGCACCGGATTGTTCCTCCCGCTGGTCGGTGCCCTTGAGGGGACCGGCAGCATCACACCGGTGCAGAACGCGGTCAGCACGGCCGCGCTCAACAGCCGGGTGTACGCGTTGGTCCCGGTGACCATGCGGTCCACCACCGAGCCCATCGTCTACATCACGATCAACGGCGGACCGAGCACACCCGTGCTCGTCGACACCGGCTCGTCGGGCCTGGTGGTCACCATGGCATCGGTGGGTGACGCGGCGCCGCTTGGCGCACCGACCGGCACCGTCACCAGTGGCTACAGCGGCGGCCTCACGTACACGGCCACGACTTACACGACGACGGTGAACTTCGGAAACGGCATCGTCTCCGGGCCGACGAATGTCAACATCGTCGACCCGCAGGACGCCGCAGCCGCCTTGGCCTTCTTCCACCAGCTGGGCGGCGCGTCCGGCGTACTGGGAATCGGCGCCAACGCGGCAGGTCCCGGACCGCAGGGTCTGCCGACCACCGCCCTGCCCGGTGACCTCAGCCAGGGCGTGTTCCTCTACCAGAGCCTGTTCCTCGGCATCGCCGGCGTGATGGTGTTCGGACCCAACCCGCTGCCGAGTCGGACCTCGGTATCCGGCGCGCCCGATGCCTACCTGAACGTGAAGATCAACAACAATTCGCCGACGACCGTCGGGGCGATCATCGACTCCGGTGGCGTCTACGGGACGATCCTGTCCTCGATGATCGGCGGTGCCAGCAGCGTGCCGGTCGGGACGAGGATCTCGGTGTACACCCCTGACGGAGTGCTGCTGTACTCCTACACCGTCACGTCGCAGAATCGGCCGACGGTGATCACGAGCGGGCTCATCAACACCGGCTACGCCCCGTATCAGCACGGCCCGGTCTACCTCGACTACACAACGCCGGGCGGCCAGGGTACGACGCATTTCGACTACGCCTGATTCTTTGTCGCGCAACGCGACTCGCCCACTTTTGTCGCTATAGCAAATTAGTTGCTGACAGTTTGGGCGTTTCGCGAACCGTCGTCGGTTTGCAGGCATACCCTCCGCTGAGGCGCTGTCGCCGTCGTTGGTCGGGAGGTAGAAAGTCATGGGTGCTTCGAGGTTTGTCGGACGGGTTGGCGGATTGGCGGTGGCGCTCGGAGTGGGCGCCGCGGTGTTCTCCACCGGTTACGGCGTCGCATGGGCGGACGGGTCGACGGGATCGTCGGGGGCAGGCTCGAATTCGAGCTCGGCGAGCAGTGGCTCGGACTCGTCCGGAACCGGGTCGAAGGGGCCGTCGGCATCGACCGGGTCGTCCAAGCGGACTACCACTGCCGGGTCGGGCCAAGCGGTCGGTACCGGTGGCGCCAAGACCAGCTCCAAGCATTCCAAGACCGGCCCCGCTCAAGTGCGTGCCGAGTCGGCGGTGTCCGCACAGACGACGAGTTCCACTGCCGAAGCGGCAAACAACTCGGGATCGCAATCCGGTTCCGGCGGCGGCGCAGATGTCGTCGCGCCGTCGGCGAGTTCGACTGCCGCGGTGGTGACACCGGTGGCCTCGCTGGCCCCCAAGCTGCCCGTGCTGCCGTCGCCGAGCGCGATCTCGTCAGTGCTGACCACCGCGCTGCACGACGTGCTCGACCCGTTCTCCGGTGGCCTGCCGAGGCCCGCCGTCGACTCGCCACTGGCGCTGACCTTCGCGGCACTTCAGCGCCGCACCTCGGCGTCGGCGCTGGCGAGCAATCCGATCGCGATCAATCCGGTATTGGTCATCAATGACGGCATCATCGACGGCACCACCGGCGCCACTGGGGCGTCCGGCCTGACCTACACGTTGATCAGTGGGCCCAACAAGGGCGGGAAGATCACCTTCTCCGCGACCGGTGACACCAACTATCAGCTCGGCAATTTCAGCTATCTGCCCGACCAGTCGGTGCTCGGCGGGACCGTCAACGAGCAGTTCAAGATCCTGGTGGCTCAGAAGACCCAGTTCGACCAGATCGTGGAGAGCATCCCGCTTCTCGGCGGGCTGGCCGGGCAGGTCATCGTCGTTCTGCACCAGACTCCGGTCCTCGGCGACCTGCTCGCACCGATCATCGGGTACTCGCAGGTCGCGACGTTCAACTCGACGGCTGTGCTGCCCGCCACCGACCCGGTGGCCTACACCTACAAGATGCCGTCCTTCGACGGCACGCTGATCAGCGTCAACTGGTTCCCGAAGCTCGGCCTCACCGGATCCGATACGGCGCCAACGATTCTCGACGGCCCTGGCCTGGCCACCGCAGGCCAGACCGACCCGTACACGCAATACGGCATCGGCGGACTGACACCCGGGGTGTCTCTCCTTCGCGACAACTACAACGTGGTCACCTGGGATCCCCGCGGCGAGTTCGCCTCCGGCGGCATTCTCCAGCTCGACAGCCCCTTCTTCGAGGCACGCGACGTCTCATCGATCCTCAATTATGTTGCCGGACTGGATAATTCGCTTCTAGATGGTCCGAATGATCCCCGCGTCGGGATGGTCGGAGGCTCCTACGGTGGCGGTATCCAGCTCACCAGTGCGGCCACCGACCCACGGATCGACGCCATCGTCCCGGGTATCTCGTGGAACTCGCTGAACAACTCGCTGTACCCCGGCGGCTCGTTCAAGACGGCCTACGCGTCGCTGCTGCTGCTGTCGCTGGTCCTGTCGAAGGCCCGGATCAACAACCTGATCTATCAGGGCATCATCACCGGTGATTTGTTCGGGGTGCTGAGCAACAGTGCGCAGGCATTGTTGGCCGGCAGTGGTCCCACCTCGCTGCTCAACCAACTGAAGGCGCCGACGCTACTGATCCAGGGCACGGTGGACGTGTTGTTCACCCTGCAGCAGGCGATCGACAACGCGCAGACCATCATCGCAAACCCGTATGGCACGCCGGTGAAGATGATCTGGTTCTGTGGCGGCCACGGGGTGTGCCTGACCAACGACGGCGACGTCAACCCCAACCTGGCCTCGACGTTCGCCTGGCTGGACTACTACGTCAAGGACGGCAACACCAGCGGGACGCCGAACATCCCCAATTTCCAGTTCACCGACCAGAACGGGAACTGGTACCAGTCCGACTTCCTCCCCACGACGGGCAGCGGCTTGTTCGGCACACCCGACCAGGCGGTGACCGGAGCGTCGGGCGGCACGCTGGGCATCGTCCCGATCATCGGTGGCTCCGGGCCCGCGCCGCAGGCGGCGATTCCGTACTCGCTGGGCCTGGCGTCCAAAGCGAACAACGCGATCAACGTGGCCGTGCCGACCCAGGTCGGTACGACGTATCTGGGCGCGCCCACCGTGAGCTTCGATTACCAGGGCCTGGGTAACACCCGCTTCGTCTACGCGCAGCTGGTCGACAACAAGACGGGTCTGGTCGTCGGCAACCTGGTGACGCCGGTGGCGGTGACGATGGATGGGCGCACGCACACCGCAAGCATCAACATGGAGAACATCGTCTACACCGCAGCCGACCCGAGCGACGATCTGACCCTGCAGATCACCAGCTCGGCGACCGCGTATGAGAGGTTCACCGCATTCGGCGTCATCAACATCTCCAACATCAGCCTGACGCTGCCGACAGCCGACCCGACCAAGTTCAGCCCGGAACCGTAGGGCCGGGGTCAGCCGGCGGGTGACTTCAGCCGGCTGACCGCGAACTGTGCGGCTTGACCGACCACACCGGATACGACATATCGGCTATGTGCGAGCAGGTCCACGCCGTTCGAACAGACGGGGTCGCCGGTGAGGCACAGGTCGAGGGCCTTGGCCCCGTACAGAGGGCTCCTGGGTGGCAACGGTCCGCCGCCCATCTTGCGGGAGGGATTGCCGAACACCACGACCGCGGCGACGTGACCGGCGACGGCGTCCGGCATGGGGGTGGGAGTGCCGAACGCGGCGCCTGCGGTCGTGGTGAGCAGATCGATGACATCGGCACCCTGCGAGTAGCCGCTCAGCACCACGCGGGTCGCCGGACATGCCGCGACGAGGTTCTCGACGTGCACCCAACCGTCAGTGGCACCGGTGGTGGTTCCTCCGTTCAGGTCCAGATTCGCCGGATAACTGATGCCGTAGACCGACAGCGATTTTCCGGGAAGCTGTGCGCTCATCGCGTTGACCAGAGCTTGTCCGACCGGGTCGACCGGGGGCACGGTATTAGTTCCCCGGGCGTACACGACCTGGATGTCAGGGCAGGCGTCGGCCCGCGCCATCGACATAGTGGGCAGCATCACCTGCACCGCGAGTGCCAACACACCAGCAGCAAAAATCGGTGCGCCCGGATGCGTGTGCACGGCTGCATGGTGGCACCCGTTGACCACACCAGAATTAGGCGCGCCGAACCCGACGGGAACTCATGAGCAAATACACAGGAGCCGGCACTGGTGCGGGCTGCCCTAAGTTGTTGTCGGCTAGGGGAATTCGACTAAAATATGCTCTGTTGCAAAACGAGTGTGACGGGTCGGGGCGCTTGAGGTCGTAAGGGATTAGCACGATGACACTGACGAAGATCGCAGCAACAGCAGCACTTTCCGCAGGGCTCAGCCTGGCGGGGCTTGGTGTGGGCGCCGGTATCGCTTACGCCGATCCGGGACATGGCCACGGCCATGACGGCTGGGAGTGGAACGACCATGACCGCGGCCGAGGCGACTGGCGCGGACCCGATTACGGTCCCGTGTTCTACGGGCCGCCCGCAGCCTGTGTGCAGGCCACCGGTCCGTTCGGGCTGGTGACCGGCGGCGCCTGCATCTAGCGGCCGCTAGCCCTGCACCACGCCTCGGGCCCTGGGCAACGGCAGATCGTTGTAGGTCGCGATGCCCGGCGGTGCGGCGACGACGGCGGGGATCGCGTGAATCGGTGGCATCGCCGTCATGATGTGGCCGAGAACGAAGAAGTCTTCGAGTGACTTTGCGTTCTCGATCATGTCCATCGGCGGTAGGAACCCGACCTGCATGTTCACCGTCGGGCGTCCGTCGATCGTAATTTTCCAGCCGTCGGCGTCGAGCTGCCAGTCCGGCTCGAGGGTGGTGCCCTTCTTCCATCGCACATTGATGTCGATGACGGTCTTGCCGTTGACGATGCCCTGCCAGCTGGCGTAGACCCCGGCGACGTGGCCTGCCTTGATGGTCCACGATGCCATCGGCAGATCCTCGGTGGTCTGAGCGTATTCGGACACGCAGGTGATCTCGTCCAGCTCCAGGCCTAGCGAATCGGCGACCAACTGCACCGCCTCGGCGAACACCGCGGTGCCCTTGGCAGCCATCGGCTGCAGGTCGGGATCGTCGATGCGCATATCGAAGCCGACCGGGCGCTCGGTCTCGGGGGAGTCGTAGAGGGTGGTGTCAGCGGACTCGGCGATGGTGATCTTGTCGACGCGATCGCAGGACGTGGCTGCGACGATCGCCAGTAGCTCGGCGAAGCCGGGGCTCACCCCCGAGCCGAACATCGTCGAACCGCCGGCCTTACATGCCTCCTCGATGCGGGCACGGCCGTCGCCGAGGTTCTGGCCGGTGATGAATGACGCCGATGCGACGACATTGACGCCGGCCGACAGGATCTGGACCAGCTCGTCGACGTCGATCCACATCGGGTTGTAGACCACGCAGTCCGGCTTGAGCGCCAGCAGAGCATCCACGTCGTTGGTCGCGGTGACTCCCAGCGGATCGATCCCGACCAGTTCTCCGACGTCGCGGCCGGCCTTGTCCGATGACCACGCGTAACAACCGACGAGTTCGAGGGTGGGGTTGGCGGTGATCGCCTGAACGGAGCTCTTTCCTACATTGCCGGTCGTCCACTGGACGACCCGATAGGGAGAAATGTTGGGCACTCGCTCAGCATAGGGTCAGCTGCGCAGTTCAGACGGTTGTTTAGGTGAACTCGACAGTCGTCTACTCGTCGACCGCGACATTGCCGCGGTTGCGGCGGCGCAGCCGATGGTTTGTCTTACCGGTCGGGCGCTTGTTCCGCAGCGCGCCGCTCGGCTCGGCGTCGGGCTCTGGCTCTGGCTTGGCGTCGGCTTCCGGTACGGGCTCGGCCTCGGGCGCGGGCTCGGCCTCCGACGACGCCTCGGCCTCGGGCGCGGGCTCGGCCTCCGGCGACGCCTCGGCCGACACGTCGGCGGGCTTCTCGTCCTCGACGGCCGGCTCGCTCGTCTCCTCTGCTTCCGCGGAGTCGGCAGGCTCGGTGGCTTCGGCGACCTCGGTGGTCTCGGCGGTGTCTTCGGAGTCGTCGGCCGCCTTGCCGCGTTTCTTCTTGGCCTTCTTCTCTTTCTTCGGCTTTGCCGGCTTGGCCGGCAACTCGGCGGTGTAGGCCAGCTGGAAGGCGAGCAGCGCGAGGACCGCGATCGCCGCGGCCGCGCCGTAGACGCCGAACAGCCACGGCCCGCCCTTATCGAGGCTGACCCAGATCTCGGCGACCGCGGTCCCGACGATCAGCACACCGGCCAGCACGTGCAGGATCACCGACCACAGGCGCAAGCGCAGCGCCAGCTGCGGAGTGCCTGCCTCGGGCTTTCGGCTGCGCAGCAAGGTGAGCAACACCGGCAGCGCGGCCAGCGCGATCAGGACACCGGTGACGATGCGCGCAATAGTGCCCAGCGCGTGGGTGGTGTCGCCCATGAGCTCCCACCACCGGGGCAGCACGAACAAGAAGTACAGAGCTCCGGCCAGCACCCACAGCACCAGCTGAAGTGCAGTCGCCGGAACGCGCCCCATACCCCTCATGCCCCTCCTAAAAGTCAAAATCCGAGGTGCGACCAGGCGTTGTGTCCCCCCGATCGCACCTCGGATCAGGTGCGGAGGATAGGGGATTTGAACCCCTGAGGGCTGTTAACCCAACCCGCGTTCCAGGCGAGCGCCATAGGCCACTAGGCGAATCCTCCGTCGGCAATGGTAGCGGACTCGGGAAGTGCCTCGCCCCGGCTGCCTGGCTCACCCGTGACTTGTCGCCTCCGCGACGGGCCACCGGCGCGCGGGTATTACACTCGCAATGGACCCCGCGCGGCGTCTATCCTGTGAACTCCCCCAGGGCCGGAAGGCAGCAAGGGTCAATGGGCTCTGGCGGGTGCGCGGGGTCCCCTTCGTGAAAGGCGCATGGTGTCGTTCCACTCCCTGGGCCCCGATGAGTTGCGAGCCCAGCACGAATTGCAGCGGCAGAACTACGCCGACCTGCAGGCCAAGAAGCTGTCGTTGGACCTCACCCGGGGCAAGCCGTCGGCCGAGCAGCTGGACCTGTCCAACGCGCTGCTGAGCCTGCCCGGTGAGCAGTACCGCGACGAGGACAACACCGACACCCGCAATTACGGCGGCCTGCACGGATTGCCCGGTCTGCGATCGATCTTCAGTGAGCTGCTCGGTATCCCGGTGCCCAATCTGATCGCCGGGAACAACGCCAGCCTGGAGCTGATGCACGACATCGTGGTGTTCTCGCTGCTGCACGGCGGTGTCGACTCACCGCGGCCCTGGAGCCAGGAGCCGGTGATCAAGTTCTTGTGTCCGGCCCCGGGATACGACCGGCACTTCGCCATCACCGAGAGCTACGGCATCGAGATGATCGGCGTGCCGATGAACGAGGACGGCCCCGACGTCGACCTCATCGAAGAACTCGTGGCAGCCGATCCCGCCATCAAGGGCATGTGGTGCGTGCCGGTGTTCTCCAACCCCACCGGCACCACCTACTCGTGGGAAGTGGTGCGCAGGCTGGTGCAAATGCGCACCGCCGCACCGGATTTCCGGTTGTTCTGGGACAACGCCTACGCCGTGCACACGTTGACGCTGGAATTCCCGCGACAGGTCGACATCCTGGGTCTGGCCGACAAGGCGGGCAACCCGCACCGGCCCTATGTCTTCGCCTCCACCTCGAAGATCACCTTCGCCGGCGCGGGGGTGAGCTTCTTCGGCGGCTCGCTGGGCAACATCGCCTGGTATCTGCAGTACGCCGGCAAGAAGTCGATCGGCCCCGACAAGGTGAACCACCTACGGCACCTGCTGTTCTTCAAAGATGCCGACGGGGTGCGGTTGCACATGCAGCGCCATCAGCAGCTGCTGGCGCCGAAGTTCGCGCTGGCGTTGGACATCCTGGACAAACGCCTCACGGACTCGAAGGTCGCGTCCTGGACCGAGCCCAAGGGCGGGTATTTCATCAGCCTCGATGTGCTGCCCGGGACAGCCAAGCGGACCGTCGCGCTGGCCAAGGATGCCGGTATCGCGGTGACCGAGGCGGGCGCGTCGTTCCCGTATCGAAAAGATCCGGACGACAAGAACATTAGGATCGCGCCGACATTCCCGCCGGTGTCGGATTTGACCGATGCGATCGACGGCCTGGCCACCTGCGCGTTGCTGGCGGCCACCGAGTCCATGCTGGGGTCCACGGCTGTCACCGACGGTCGGTAGCCTTCACCCGTGGCGCTCTACCGCAAGTACCGGCCGGCAACCTTCGCCGAGGTGGTGGGCCAGGAGCACGTCACTGAACCGCTGTCGACCGCGCTGTCGGCGCATCGGATCAACCACGCGTATCTGTTCTCCGGGCCGCGTGGTTGCGGTAAGACGTCCTCGGCGCGCATCCTCGCCCGCTCGCTGAACTGCGAGCAGGGTCCGACGCCGACCCCGTGTGGGGTGTGCGATTCGTGCGTGGCGCTGGCCCCGAACGGCCCGGGCAACGTCGACGTGGTCGAACTCGACGCCGCCAGCCACGGCGGTGTGGATGACACCCGCGAGCTGCGCGATCGGGCGTTCTATGCGCCCGCTCAGTCGCGCTACCGCATCTTCATCGTCGACGAAGCACACATGGTCACCACCGCCGGCTTCAATGCGCTGCTGAAGATCGTCGAGGAGCCGCCCGAGCACCTGATCTTCGTGTTCGCCACCACCGAACCGGAAAAGGTGCTGCCGACGATCCGCTCGCGCACCCATCACTACCCGTTCCGGCTGCTGGCCCCGAAGACCATGCGCGCGTTGATCGAGAAGATCATCGCCTCGGAGAGCGTCACCGTCGACGACGCGGTGTATCCGCTCGTCATCCGGGCCGGCGGCGGCTCGCCCCGCGATACGTTGAGCGTGCTGGACCAGCTGCTCGCCGGTGCGGAAGGCAACCGCGTGCACTATCAGCGCGCGCTCGCGCTGCTGGGCGCCACCGATGTGGCCCTGATCGACGACGCTGTTGACTCGCTTGCCGCGGGCGATGCGGCTGCGCTGTTCGGTGCGGTGGAGTCGGTAATCGACGCCGGACATGATCCGCGCCGTTTTGCCGTCGACCTACTCGAGCGGTTCCGCGATTTGATTGTGCTGCAAGCAGTTCCGGACGCTGCCACCCGCGGTGTGGTCGACGCCCCCGACGACGTGCTGGAGCGGATGCGCGAGCAGGCCGCGAAGATCGGGCCCGCGACGCTGACCCGCTACGCCGAGGTGGTGCACGCGGGGCTGGGGGAGATGCGCGGCGCGACGGCACCACGGTTGCTGCTGGAGGTGGTCTGCGCCCGGCTTCTGTTGCCGTCGGCCAGCGACACCGAGTCGGCACTGCTGCAGCGGATCGAACGTATCGAGACCCGGATGGAGATCACGATCCCGGCGGGTGAGGCCGGGTTGAATTCCGGTGCACCGGCGGCGGCGCCGGCCAAGCAGTATGTGCGCAAGACGCAGCAGGCTGCTGCTCCCGAGGCGGCAGCAGCACCCGCCGCACCCGCGGCTGCACCCGAGCCGCTTCCTGCTCCCGCGCCGGTCCCCGAGCCGATCGCCAAGCCGGAGCCGATTGCACGACCGGAGCCGGTCGCACGGCCCGAGCCCGTCGCCAAGCCCGACCCGGTGCCGGAAGCCACACCGCCGCCGCCGGCCACCGAACCGGCCGCGGCCCCGGCCGCCGCTGCCCCGGGTGAACCGGGGGCGGCTGCGGTACGCACCATGTGGACGACGGTGCGGGAGAAGGTGCGTCAGCGCAGCCGTACCACCGAGGTCATGCTGGCCGGAGCGATCGTGCGTGCGGTCGAGAACAACACTCTGATCCTCGGCCATGAGTCGGCACCGCTGGCCAAGCGGCTGTGTGAGCAGCGCAACGCCGATGTCATCCGTGACGCGCTCAAGGATGCGCTCGGGGTGGACTGGCGGGTACGCTGCGAGGTCGGCGTCGGTGAGCCGGTGCGCGAAGCCGCGCCATTACCTCCGGAACCCGAGCCCGATCCGGTAGATCGCCAGCGCGCCGAAGAGGACAGCATGATCGCCGAGGTCGGCCGCGACGACGACTCGGCGCCGCGACGCGACCCGGAGGAAGTGGCGCTCGAGCTACTGCAGAACGAGTTGGGCGCGCGCAAGATCGAGGGCTAGCAGTTCTGTGTGCGTTCTCGTGGTCCGCTGTGGATCTGCTGTGCTGTGAAGCGCTTGTGCGTCAGCGCCTTTACCGTCGGTGCATGATCATCGACAGTCGTCGAATCGCGGCGACGCTCGCCGGATGCGGGGCGCTCGCAGTGGCTCTGTTCGGGCAAATGGCCACTGCTGCAGCCGATCCCGACGCGCCGCCGCCACCGCCGAACTGCACCGCGGCCGATATGGAAGGCGTACGAATGGGCGTGCAGGCCGCGACGTCGGCCTATCTGTTCACCCATCCCGACGTGAACGCATTCTTCACCAGCCTGGCCGGCCTCCCGCGCGATCAGGTGCGCGCCCGGGTCAAGGCCTACATGGCCGCCAATCCGCAGACCGCTTCCGAAATCGGCGGGATCCGACAACCGTTGGTGGACATCAAGAATCGCTGCGGTCAGCTGCCCGGATCGGGTGTCTAGTTCCGGTCTACGCCGTCCACCACGGCCGCAGGGGCAGCCCGGCGTCGCCGCCCTTCTCGTCGAGCTTGACGGCCAGAACCTGGTGCAGCTGAACGACATTGGTCTCGAAGCCGAGCCGTGATCCGGCCATGTACAGGCCCCACACCTTGGCGGTGGCCAGGCCCACCTCGTCGACGGCTTCGTCCCAGTGCTCGACGAGGTTGCGGCACCAGTCCCGCAGCGTCATCGCATAGTGGTGGCGCAGGTTCTCCTCGTGCACCACCTCCAGGCCGGCATCCTGGGCTTCGGTGATGATGCGGCCCGAGCCGGTCAGTTCGCCGTCGGGGAACACATAGCGGTCGATGAAACCACCCGCGCTGGGGCCGGTCTTGTTGTCGGGGCGGGTGATGCAGTGGTTGAGCAGCAGCCCGCCGACGCGCAGCTTGGACTTCAGGAAGCCGAAGTACGCCGGGTAGTTGGCCACCCCGATGTGCTCGGTCAACCCTATCGATGACACCGCGTCGAAGCCGCTCTCCAAGACGTCGCGGTAGTCGCTGTGGCGGACCTCGGCCAGGTCGGCCAGGCCCTGCTCGGCGATGGCCTTCTGCGCCCACGCGGCCTGCTCGCGGGACAGCGTCACGCCGATCGCCTTCACCCCGTGCTTCGCCGCGTAGCGCACCATGCCACCCCAGCCGCAACCGACGTCGAGCAGACGGTCGCCGGGCTTGAGGCGCAGCTTCTCGAACACCAGCCGGTACTTGTTCTCCTGCGCTTCCTCCAGCGTGGCATCCGCGCTCGGGTAGCACGCACACGTGTACGTCATCGACGGCCCAAGGACCCACTCGTAGAACGTGTTTGACACGTCGTAGTGGTGGTGGATGGCGTCGGCGTCGCGCTTTTTGCTGTGCCGCAGGCCCTCGGCGACGCGGCGCCACCGCGGCAGCGCTTCCTGAGGCGGCGGGGCGATCGGCTTGAGGTGCTCGATGCCGATCGAACGCACGATATCGACCAGCACGCGAGCCGGCGGCCGCTTGAAATCCAGCTGGTGGGACAGTGCCCGCAGCAGGTCGTACGGATCCCCGGGATGGACGCCCTGCATCTCGAGGTCGCCCGAGACGTAGGCGCGGGCCAGGCCCAGATCGCCCGGGGCGGTCGCCAGATACGTGGTCCCACGCGGGGTGAGTAGATCCAGACCCAGCTCGGCGTCTTCAGGCCCCGCGGAGCTGCCGTCGTACGCGGTGAATTTCAGCGGCAGTTCCCCACCGGCGGTGAAGATCTCGAGGATCTCGGCAAGCTTGAACTTTCCTGGCGCATGCGCCTCGTTCTCACGAAAGATCGTCATTGTCGTTGCACCGCCTTTGCATACAGGCCCAGTAGCCGTGAATCAGGGTCGTAGGTCTTTTTTACGGTCTTATAGGTTTCGCCACCGTAGAGATTGTCAAACTCCTCCCGGCTGTAAAAGGCGTCGGAATACAGCGACTTGTGTCCGTCGAGCTTGCCGATCTGCTCTTCTATCAGGCGGTTCGTGTGGCTCGGTGTTGGCCCCATCGGTACCGAGGACCAGAATCCGATGTTGACGTAGCTGTGTCCGGCGCGCAGCGGATACAGCGGCCAGCCCGCCGGGTCACGCAGCCGAAGCGGACACAGCCACAGCGGCTCGATGGGGACATTGGTCAGGAACCAGTCCAGGAATTCGACACAATGCTCGATCGGCACCTCGACGTCCTGGACCACCCGCTCCAGCGGCGGACGGCCGTGCCGGGCCTCGATCCGGTCGGCGATGTTGAACCGTTGGTCGTAGCCGATCAGCTTCCAGTAGAAGCTGCTCCGGCGGTAGCGGCGCGGCCACCAACGGCGGATCTTCGGGTTCTGCGCGCCGAATGCCCGCGAGCACCAGAACCAATCGGTGTCCCAGCGCCACAGGTAGTCGTGGATGGTCAGCCGGTCGTCCTTGACCCCGTCGTCGTGCTGGATCGAGCGGTAGTAGATGTCCTGGCCGGTGTAATCACTGACCGCCCCGGCGGCTGGGGTCTGCACGCCCAGACACAGGTAGCTCTCGTCGGCGCTGAACACCACGCCGTCGAGGTAGTCGACCCGGGTGCCGTCGTATCCACCGGTCTCGATGATCCGGTCCATCGCGACCACCAGGTCGGGCAGCGAATGGAATCGCAGGTGCTTGAGCGCGACGAATGGCTTGACCGGTTCCAGCTCGATGCGTAGGCGTACCGAATAGCCAAGCGTGCCATAGGAATTGGGGAAGCTACGGAACAAGTCCGGATGGGCCTCACGGCTCGCGGTGATCACCTCACCCGAGCCGGTCAGGATGTCCATCTCGATCACGGACTCGTGCGGCAGACCGTTGCGGAACGACGCCGACTCGATCCCCAGCCCGGTCACCGCCCCGCCCAGGGTGATGGTTTTGAGCTGCGGAACCACCAGCGGGGACAGGCCGTACGGCAGGGTCGCGGCGACCAGGTCCTCGTAGGTGCACATGCCGGCGACATCGGCGGTCCGGGCTGCCGGGTCGACGGAGATCACGTTGGTGAGCCCGGAGGTGTCCAACCCTGGCGCGTTGCTCTTGGCGCGTGCGCGGAACAGGTTGGACGTCGGTTTCGCCAGACGTACCGGGGCGTTCGAAGGAATGGCGCGGTAGCTGGCGAGGAGCCGCTCCACGCCCTGGGCATGAGCTGACAGTGCTGCAGAAACAGACACACGACTACGCTAGTCCGCAGCCACAGCCGATGCGACCGCACGGCCGGTGGATCACACCGCAACCCGCCGTTACCCGAGGAGTTTCCCTGATGGGACAGGTCAGCGCCGCAAGTTCGATCTTGATCGACGCCGAACCGGCCGCCGTGCTCGACGCGATCGCCGACTACCAGAACGTGCGCCCGAAGATCCTCTCGCCGCAGTACAGCGAATACCAGGTGCTGCAGGGCGGCCAGGGTCAGGGCACAGTCGCCAAGTGGAAGTTGCAGGCCACCAAGTCGCGGGTGCGCGAAGTGCAGGCCGTCGTCGACGTCGCCGGCCATACCGTCATCGAGAAAGACGCGAACTCCTCGATGGTGATCAACTGGACCGTCGCGCCGGCCGGCCCAGGCTCCAGCGTCACCCTCAAGACCACCTGGACCGGGGCGGGCGGCATCGGCGGCTTCTTCGAGAAGACGTTCGCGCCGCTGGGCCTGCGCAAGATTCAGGACGAGTTGCTCGGCAACCTCAAGAAGACCGTCGAGGCCGCGAAGGCCTAGCTGGCGCGGGCCGGCTGGGTGGCCAGGAACGCTGCGATGCCCTGCACGACGGCGGCGGCGTACTTCTGGCGACCTTCGGGGCTTTCCATCAGCGCCGAGTCGGCCGGGTTCTTCATGTTGCCGCACTCGACCAGCACCGATGGGTACTGGGCCAGGTTCAGCCCGGCGAGATCGGCGCGCCCGTAGAGGCCGTCGGAGCCGATGTAGTTCGCGGCGGGGATGCCGGCTGCGACCATTTGGTCGCGCATGGCCCTGGCGAGCTGCACCGACGGCCCTGCCTGGGCCTGATTCAGCGGCGGGCTGGAGTAGTTGACGTGGAAGCCGCGGCCGGTCGCCGGGCCGCCGTCGGCGTGGATCGAGATGATCGCGTTGGGCGCCAGCGCGTTGGCCATCGCAGCGCGTTCGTCGACGCACGCCGCAACCTGGTTGTCGTTACCGCGCGACATGGCGGTGCGCACGCCGAGCTGGCTCAGCATCTGGCGGATCAGCAGCACGGTGTCCCAGTTGAAGGTGTGTTCAGGGAACCCGTCGTTGGTGGTGGTGCCCGACGTCTGGCAGTCCTTGGTGCCGCCACGGCCGGTCGGCACCTGTTTGGTCAGTGACGCGTCGTTGGCGCCGTTGTGGCCGGGGTCGAGGAACACGATCATCCCGGCGATGCTGGTCGGTGCGGCATGGCTGAGCGGGGTGAGCGCCTGCGATAGGACCACCAACACGGCGGTGCATGTTGAGGCGACGACACGCGTGCGGGCGGACATAAGCACGCGCGTCACCGTAACTCTTCGCCGTCTAGTCTTGAAGTCGCTGACTGCCCGAATTCGCAGGCGAAACCAAGTCGAGACCGAGACGCAAGGAGACTGTCATGCAACCCGGACCCGGTGAGCTGCCGAACCTCGAAGGATTTCGCGAGCAGGCCGAGCAGATGCGCGACCAGGTGATGCCGGGTCTGCAGGCTGCGTTGCAGCAGGCCCAGGAAATGCAGCAGAAGCTGATGGAGGCCCAGGCCGCGCTGGCCGCTGCCGAGGTGCACGGTCAGGCCGGCGGTGGGCTGGTTCAGGTGACGATGAAAGGCAGCGGCGAGGTCGTCGGGATCCGGATCGACCCCAAGGTCGTCAACCCCGATGATGTCGAGACGCTGCAGGACCTGATCGTCGGCGCGCTCGCCGACTCGGCCCGTCAGTTCACGATCCTGGCGCAGACCCACCTCGGCCCTCTGGCCGGGCAGGCCCCAGGCATTCCGGGGGCCTGACGCGTTGTTCGAAGGACCCGTCCAGGATTTGATCGACGAACTCGGCAAGCTGCCGGGTGTCGGTCCCAAGAGTGCCCAGCGCATCGCGTTCCATCTGTTGTCGGTGGAGCCGCCGGACATCGACCGGCTGACCGCGGCGCTGGGCAGGGTCCGCGACGGGGTGCAGTTCTGCGAGGTGTGCGGCAACGTCTCCGATGCCGACCGGTGCCGCATCTGCAGTGACGCACGGCGCGACGGGTCGCTGGTGTGTGTGGTGGAGGAACCCAAGGATGTGCAGGCCGTGGAACGTACCCGCGAATTCCGCGGGCGCTATCACGTTCTGGGCGGAGCGCTGGACCCGCTGTCCGGTATCGGACCTGATCAACTGCGAATTCGGCAGCTGCTGAACAGAATTGGCGAGCGAATTGACGGAGTGGACATTACCGAGGTGATCATCGCGACCGACCCGAACACCGAAGGTGAGGCGACAGCCACCTACCTGGTGCGGATTCTGCGCGACATTCCCGGGTTGACGGTCTCACGCATCGCGTCGGGCTTGCCGATGGGCGGGGATCTGGAGTTCGCCGACGAGCTGACGCTGGGCCGCGCCCTGTCCGGCCGCCGGCAAATGGTTTAGCGTCCGTAGGATCGCCTACATGGCGAGGCCTAACGACTTTGTCCGACTGAACTGCGGGGCCTGCGTCGACGGCGCCGGTTTGGGATTCGATATCTCGATGGCGTTCCAGCCGATCTTCGACAGCAACGCCAGACAGGTCCACTCGCAAGAGGCGCTGGTTCGCGGCGTGCGCAACGAGCCGGCGTCGGCGGTGTTCGCTCAAGTCGGCGACCACAACTTGTACCGGTTCGATCAGGTGTGCCGTGTCACGGCGATCAGATTGGCGGCGGAGTTGGGGATCTCGACGTCGCTCAACGTCAATTTCATGCCGAACGCCGTCTACCGCCCGGAACTCTGCATCCGGACAACGCTGGAAGCTGCTGAGACGTACGGCTTTCCTGCCGACCGCATCGTTTTCGAGTTCACCGAAGCAGAGAAGATCGCCGACTTCGGGCATCTGCAGGCGATCGTGGCCGACTACCGGCAGCGCGGATTCACCGTCGCCATCGATGATTTCGGCGCCGGGCATGCCGGACTCAACCTCTTGGCGGATCTGCAGCCGGATCTCGTCAAGATCGACATGGGTCTGATCCGCGACATCGACCAGGACAAGGCCCGTAGGGCCATCTGCAAAGGCATCGTCGGAATGAGCGAGGATCTGGGGATCGGACTCATCGCCGAGGGGATCGAACGCCGGGAAGAGATGGAGTGCCTGCAAGACCTGGGCGTGCATCTGTTCCAGGGCTACTACATTGCCCGGCCGACATTCGAAAGCGTGGCCGATGTCAATCCGGAAGTGCGCACGGCCGCCTGACTGGGTGACGTGCCGCGAGATTGAACTGATGCAGAGGTTTACTCGCACGTTGTCTGCGTGAGTTCAATCTCGCGGACCTGTCGGTGGCGCCCACCATGCTGACCCGATGGGTGAGGTGTTCCTCGGCAGCGAAGCCGTCGCAAGCGGTGCCTTGACCCGCCATGGACTGCAGCGGTTCCACGAGCGGCTGCTGCCTGACGTCTATCGCGCGCGGGGGCAGGCGCAATCCTTGCGCGATCGCACGGTTGCCGCCTGGCTGTGGTCGCGCAGACGCGCTGTCATCGCCGGTGCGGCAGCCGCAGCTCTGCATGGCGCGCAATGGGTGAGTGACGACGAGCCCATCGAGTTGTTCTGGAACAACGGCCGCCCGCCGAGCGGGCTCATCGTGCGCAACGAAACGCTCGGCAACGACGAGGTGACCCGTATCGCGGGGCTACCGGTCACCACGCTGGCCCGAACGGCCTTCGATCTCGGCCGATACTTGCCGCGCCACAAAGCAATCGCGCGGTTGGACGCGTTGTCACGCGCCATCGTGTTGTCCAACGACGAGGTCTTGCTCCTCGCCAAGCGGTATCCGAGAGCCAGAGGCGTGCGCAGGCTCCGCGAGGTCTTGCCTCTGGTCGACCGCGGTGCGGCGTCACCGAAGGAAACGTGGTTGCGTCTCCTATTGGTCGACGCTGGGCTTCCGGCGCCGACGACTCAGATTCCTGTCCAGAACAACTGGGGTCTGATCGCGATGCTGGACATGGGATGGGAGGACTACATGGTGGCTGCGGAGTACGACGGCGACCTGCATCGCAGTAACCGAGACCGGTACGTCTGGGATCAGAAGAGGTCGCGGCTCGTCGCGGGGATGGGTTGGGCGGTCGTGCGCGTCATCAACGAGGACGAACCCGCCGACGTGATCACGCGAGTTCGAAACGCTCTGACGGCCCGCGGCTGGCGTCCGTGAGATTGAACTGACGCAGGGGTGTACTCGCACTTCGTCTGCGTGAGTTCAATCTCGGCGCAGGGGGCGCCAGGGAACTAAGGCACTACATCCGGCGGGGGGCGGCGAGGCGCTCGCGGCGCAGCTGCTCGACCTCGGGCAACTCGAGCGGCTCCAGCGGTCCGACCACCCGCGACAGCAGTAGATCGGCCAGCTCGGGATTGCGGGCCAGGCACGGTCCGTGCAGATAGGTCGCGACCACGCTGCCCTGTACGGCGCCGTCGTATCCGTCGCCGTCGCGGTTGCCCGCGCCCTTGACGACCGTCGCCAGTGGACGGGCGTCAGGGCCTAAAACGGTTCCGCCGCGGTGGTTTTCGAAACCTGTCAGCGGCTGGGACAACCCGTCGACCAGTGGTGTGGACACCACCTCGCCGATCGTGCGCTTCTCCTGCGGCGAGGTTGTCACATCCAGCAGGCCAACCCCCTCGACCCGCTCACCGGCCGACGTCTCATACCAGTGGCCGAGCACCTGGATCGCCGCACAGATCGCGAGCACCGGAGCGCCGCGGCCGGCCGCCCGCTGCAAACCCTGATGCGTCAGAAGGTGCTTGGTGGCCAGTCGCTGCGCGTAGTCCTCGGCGCCGCCGAGGGTGTAGAGATCCAGCGAGTCGGGCACCGGGTCGGCCAACGTGATCTCGACGATCTCAGCCGGAATCCCGCGCAGCTGCAACCGTTTACGCAACACGACGGCATTGCCGCCGTCACCATAGGTGCCCATCACATCGGGCAGCACCAGCCCGATCCGCACGGTCTCAGGCACGCATCCTCCCGAGTGTCCGCGTCAGCTGTAGGAACGCCGTGTAATTCGCCACCACCTCGACGTGACCTTTCGGGCACGAGACGATCGCATCAATCGTGTTGTGCACCAACGTATGACGGACACCGGCATAACCGAGTCGCACCGCCAGGTCCGTTCCCCGCTCACCGGCGGCGACCACGGGCACGTCCTCGAAGTGCTCGAAGTTGACGTCCCACAGCCAGGACAGGTCTTCCCCGTCGGGCACCTGACCGTTGACGGCGATGACCACCCCGTCGGCGCTTCGGTCGACCATCGACAGCGCCTCCTGCCACCCGGCCGGATTCTTGGCCAGCAGGATGCGCGCGGTGTGCTCACCGATCGGCACGGTCTGGTAGCGGCCGGCGACCTCGTCCACCCGGGAGACGGCGGCCACCGCAGCTGCGGGGTCCGCACCCAACGCCACCGCGGCGGCCACCGCCTGGGTGGCATTGCCGCGGTTGACCGTGCCCGGCAGCGAGAGCCGCATCGGCACCACCAGGTCGTCCGGTCCGTACAGGTTGGCGTCGTCGTACCACCACTGGGGGCTGGGCCTCGTGAAGTCAGTACCTGTCGAATACCAGTCCACCCCGTCGCGGACGATCACCTCGCCGCTGCGCGGGCAGCTGACCGAGTCGTTGGCCCAGCCGCCGCCCGCGGCCACCCACACCACCCGGGGACAGTCGTAGGCCGCCGAGGTCATCAGGACGTCGTCGCAATTGGCGACGACGATCGCATCGGGGTGGCGGGCCAGCCCGGCCCGCAGCGTGCGCTCGATGTGGTTGATCTCACCCACCCGGTCCAGCTGATCGCGGGACAGATTCAGCAGCACGATCACCGCCGGGTCCACCGCATCGGCGACGTGCGGCACGTGCATCTCGTCGACTTCGAGGGCGGCCAGCGCCGCGTCGCGGGTGCCGGCGAGCGCGGCCACCAGCCCGGCGTCCATATTGGCGCCCTCCGCGTTGGTCGCCACCGGCCCCAGCGTCGCCAACGCGGCCGCGGTCATCCTGGTGGTGGTGGATTTGCCGTTTGTGCCGGTCACGACGACGGTGCGCCGCCCGGTCCCGAGTTGGCGCAGGATCGAGCGGTCCAATGTCATCGCGACGAGGCCGCCGATCATGGCGCCGGCACCGCGCCCGGTCGCCCGGGAAGCCCAGCGCGCGGCGGATCCGGCGGCCAGCGCGGCGCGCCCCCGCAGTGTCATGGTCGGCCTGGGCATCGGAAGGCAGTTTATGCGTGAAATGACGGGCGGGCCGACACGGATTCGATGTCCCGGGGACTGTCGGACCTGCGTGCCATCCTGACTGTGTGAGCCACACCTGGGGTCGACCAGCCCGCGAGCCGGGGGACGGCTGGGTCGTGGTTGACGTCGAGACCTCCGGTTTTCGGCCGGGCCACGCCCGGGTCATCAGCCTCGCCGCGTTGGCGCTGGATCCCGAAGGCCGCGTCGAGCACTCCGTGGTCAGCTTGCTCAATCCCGGCGTCGATCCCGGCCCCACCCACATTCACGGCCTGACCGCGGAAATGCTGGAAGATCAGCCGACGTTCGCCGACATCGCGCCCGATGTCATCGATCTCCTGCACGGCCGCACGCTGGTCGCCCACAACGTCGCGTTCGACTACGCGTTCCTGTCCAGCGAGGCTGAGCTCGCCGACACCGCGCTGCCCGTCGACTCCGTCATGTGCACCGTCGAGCTTGCTCGCCGCCTCGACCTCGGACTGGACAACCTGCGGCTCGAGACGCTGGCGCGGCACTGGGCGGTGCCTCAGACCCGCGCACACGATGCCTTCGACGACGCCCTGGTGCTGTCCCGGGTGTTGAGCCCGGCGTTGCAGCGGGCCCGCGAACGCGAGGTGTGGTTGCCGGTGCGGCCGGTGACCCGGCGCCGCTGGCCGAACGGCAGGGTCACGCACGACGAGCTGCGGCCGTTGAAGATGCTGGCGTCCCGGATGCCATGCCCCTACCTGAATCCGGGGCCGTACCGGCGGGGTGCGCCACTGGTGCAGGGTATGCGGGTCGCGCTGTCGGCCGAGGTGGATCGCACCCACGAAGAGCTCGTGGAGCGAATCATCCACGCCGGGCTCGCCTACTCCGATGCCGTCGATCCCGAGACGTCGCTGGTCATCTGTAATGAGCGCACACCCGAACAGGGCAAGGGTTATCTGGCCCGGGAACTCGGAGTGCCGGTGGTCTCCGACCGGCAGTTCATGGATTCGGTCGATTCAGTGGCCAATGGCACCGGACTGGACGACTTCGCACCCTCGGTCGACCAGGGTCAGCAGTTCGCCCTTTTCTAACTGGTCGCACCGTTAGCATCGTCCACCGAGGTGATGATGCCGTGGACGATCGCAGGAGCATGCTGCAGTCGGGCGTGCCCATCCTCATCTCGGCGCTCAGCTGTCTGCTGCTCGCTTTGGGTTTCGCTCTCAACTGGGGCGGTGACGATGCCGTCCGCATCGTCGACGGCATAGCTTTCGCCGCGTTCGGCGCGTACGCGGCGGTGTGCGCAGTCGTCGCGGCGCGTGCGGCCCACGGACGAAACCGCCTCGCCTGGACCACCATGGCCATCGCCTTGGCGGCGTGGACCCTGGGCGAGCTGACGCGGGCGTACCTGACTCTGGTGTTGGAACGCAGTCTGTTCCCGTCGCCCGCGGACTTCCTGTACCTGGTCTTTGTCGTATTGGCCCCGGTCGCTTTCCTGCAATTCCCGGCCGAACCCACGCAGGGCTCACGTATCCGGTTGCTGTTCGACGCGCTGATCGTCGCCACGTCGTTGTTCCTTGTGTTGTGGGTGGTGGTGCTGGGCAACGTGTATCAAGCCACCGGAGTGGGTCCCGCCGAGCAGGGCCGCGCCCTGTTGTACCCGCTGTTCATCCTGTTCGTGTTCGTCGGGGCGGTGGTGTTCGTCGTCCGGTCCGGTGCGGGCAACAGCATCGTGATGTGGCTTCTGATGGGCGGGGTCACGCTCATGGCGTTCTCCGGAGTCGCGTTCGCAGTCCTGCAGGGCTCCAACCGGTATCACCCGGGGCACATCACCAGTATTGGTTGGGTACTGGGCATGTCGTGTTTCGGTGCAGCCGCGCTGTTGAGCCGCAGGCCGCGCCCACCGGTCCCGCCGACGCCGGTACCGCAATCCTCGATCGCGTTGTGGCTGCCTTATGTGCCGCTGCTCATCGCAGGCACCGTGGCGCCTGCGATCGTCATGACCGGTCTGCTGCGGGTCCTCGTTCCCATTTTGATGACCCTCATCTGCGCTCGGCAGGTACTTTCGGGCTGGGAGAACCGGCGATTGCTCGCGGCTGCGGCCGATCAGGCGCTGCGCGATCCGTTGACTGGCCTCGCCAATCGCACGTTGTTCCAGGATCGGCTGGCGCACGCAATGGCGTTGCGCGGCCGCGACAATCGGTGCGTCGCAGTGTTGTCGCTGGATCTCGACGACTTCAAGTTGATCAACGACAGCATGGGTCATCCAGCGGCCGACAGCCTGCTGATCCGCGTCGGCGAACGCATCGCAGGGTGTCTTCGCGCCGGCGATACCGTGGCACGGCTCGGCGGTGACGAATTCGCGTTGCTGCTCGAGGGCGACGTTGACGATGCGCACCTGGTGTGCGAGCGCGTGATCGCCGCATTCGACACCCCGTTCCTGATCGACGGGCACGAAGTCCTGATGCGGCCGAGCGCGGGAATGGCCGTTACGTCGTTGACGGACAACGACATCACCGCAGAGGATCTGGTGAAGCGTGCCGACACCGCGATGTACTTCGCGAAGCGGTCGCGCAACTCGATGGTGCACACCTTCAGTGCGGACATGACGTTGCTCGATCCGGACATCGAGGAGCTGGCCCGTGACGGTGAACCCCGGTCGGCCAAGAGCGGAGCCGAACAGGTCCGGCTCCTCGGCGAACTGCGACGCACGATCGATCGCGGCGGCCTCGACATGGTCTATCAGCCCAAGCTGGACCTCGAAACCGGCCGGATCACGGGTGTGGAAGCGCTGCTGCGGTGGCCGCATCCGAGGCTGAATGTGCTTCGGCCGGGGGCATTCATGCCGCTGATCCTGCGACACGGGTTGATGCGGCCGGTCACCGATCTGGTGTTCCGGAAGGTGCTCGACGACTGCGCTCGGTGGGTGTCGATGGGATTGGACATCCCGGTGGCGGTAAACCTGTTCGCGCCCCTGCTGCGCGACGCGCGACTGCCCGACACGGTACGGCGGCTACTGCAGGAACGGAATCTGTCGCCCGGACTGCTGACCATCGAGATCACCGAGGACTTGATGCTCGACGAGGTAGGCCGGGTAACCGGTGTGCTGCAGCAGCTGCGCGACGACGGGATCCGGATCGCGATCGACGACTTCGGCAGCGGCTATTCAGCTTTGAGCTACCTGCGGGATCTGCCGATCGACGAGGTGAAGTTCGATCGGCATTTCATCGCCTCGGTCGCGACGGACGCCAGGGCTGCGGCGGTGGTCAGCGCCGTGATCGATCTGACCCACAACCTCGGGATCACGGTGGTCGCCGAAGGGGTGGAGGACGCCGAAACCGCCTCATGGCTGCGCGAACACGGCTGTGACATCGGACAGGGCTACTACTTCTCGATGCCGATCTCCTCCGCCGAGGTCTCGGCTCTGGTGGCGGCCCAAGCAAGACCGTAGCGACCCTCGCAGAATCCTGTGTATCTGTACCCAACACCCTGAGGTGAGGCTTTCGGCGAAATATGTTGGCGTACCGTCGAGTTGGGGCCACTGACAGCATTGTTGGCAGGAGGCTTCAGATGAACAACAAGACACTCACCGCGATGATCGGTGCTGCGGCAATCGCGATGCTCGCGCTGTTCGCCGTCACCGGCGGTGCCGACGCGGGCGCCCCCACGCACACCACCGCCGATTCGGGGCAAGAGTCGAAATTCCCCACCCCCACCCCGCCGCCGCCGGCGGAGGTTTCCGGGGCCGTGACCACGACGATGGTGCCCGCGGTGCGCTGAGCGCCACGGGCACCCTCGTCGTGCAGTGCGACTAGCTGAGAGCTTTGGCCTTCAGTGACTCGAACTCCTGCTCGGAGATGGTCCCGGCATCCAAGAGCTGCTTGGCGTGCTCGATCTCCTGTGCCGGAGAACGTCCGGCAGCCTCGCGGATGTACGCGTCGGTGTCCTTCTTCGCGGCCATCGCGGCTTCGCGCGCGCGTTCGGTCATGCCTTGACCGCGTGCGATCAAGTAGACCAGCGCGGTCAGCCATGGGAACACGATCAGGAAGATCACCCAGACGGCTTTGATCCAGCCGGATGTGGTGTGGTCACGCCAGAACAGGTCCACCAGGATCTGGAACAGCACCAGCAGGTAGGCGATCCAGGCGAAGATGATCAAGAAGTGCCAGAGGAAATCCCACGTCGAACCCCAGTCCATGACCTACTCCTCAAGTCGTCGGGAGAACGTTAAGTTGTTGGGATGGCGCCGATTCGGGCGGCGCGGTTCACCGCGGAGACCACGGCTCGCAACGATGCCGTCGTGATCGACGTCGCAATGCCCACGCCCCAGACTGTGCGCCCGCCGATGGACGCCTCGACGTAGGCGGCCGCGGCGGCCTCCTCGCCGGCCGACATCGCATGCTCGGAGTAGTCCAACACGCTGACGTCGAAACCGACTGTGCCCAAGGCGTCGACGAACGCGGCCAGCGGTCCGTTGCCCTGTCCGGTGATCTCGGTCTCGGTGCCGTCGATCTTCACGACGGCCTCGATGACGTCGGTGCCGCCGTCGACCTCGGCACCGACCACCTTCTGGCGGATGCGCTCCAACGGCCGGATCGGGGACAGGTATTCGTCGGCGAATGCGTCCCACATCTCCTTGGGCGACACCTCGCCGCCCTCACCGTCGGTGATGGCCTGGATGGCCTGGGAGAACTCGATCTGCAGCCGGCGCGGCAGCACCAGTCCGTGGTCGGCCTTCATGATGTAGGCGACGCCGCCCTTGCCGGACTGCGAGTTGACCCGGATGACGGCCTCGTAGGTGCGACCGACGTCTTTGGGGTCGATCGGCAGGTACGGGACCTGCCACAGGATGTCGTCGACGTCCGAATCCGCCTCGTCGGCAGCGACTTTCATCGCATCCAGGCCCTTGTTTATGGCGTCCTGGTGGCTGCCGGAGAACGCGGTGTACACCAGGTCGCCACCGTACGGGTGGCGCTCGTGCACGGGCAGCTGATTGCAGTACTCGACGGTGCGACGAATCTCGTCGATGTTGGAGAAGTCGATCTGCGGATCCACACCGCGGGAGAACTGGTTCAGTCCCAGCGTCACCAGGCAGACGTTGCCGGTGCGCTCACCGTTGCCGAACAGGCAACCTTCGATCCGGTCGGCACCGGCCTGGTAGCCCAATTCTGCTGCGGCGACGGCGGTTCCGCGGTCGTTGTGCGGGTGCAGGCTCAGGATGATCGAGTCTCGCGGGGTCAGGTGCCGGTGCATCCACTCGATCGAGTCGGCATACACATTGGGGGTGGCCATCTCGACGGTCGCGGGCAGGTTGACGATCAGCGGCACGTCCGGGGTGGGTTGCACGATCTCGGCTACGGCGTTGCACACCTCGACCGCGTACTCCAACTCGGTGCCCGTGTAGGACTCGGGGGAGTACTCGAATCGCCATTGGGTGTCGGGATATTTCGCCGCCTCCGCGACGCACAGCCGGGCGCCGTCGGTGGCGATCTTCTTGACGGCCTCGCGATCGGCCCGGAACACCACGCGGCGCTGCAGGATCGACGTCGAATTGTAGAAGTGCACGATCGCTCGCGGCGCTCCTGCGCAGGCCTCGAAGGTCCGGGTGATCAGCTCCGGGCGGCACTGCGTCAGCACCTGAATGGTGACGTCGTCAGGGATCGCACCCTGCTCGATGATCTCGCGGACGAAGTCGAAATCGGTCTGGCTGGCCGAAGGGAAACCGACCTCGATCTCCTTGTAGCCCATGTTGACCAGCAGCTCGAACATGCGGCGCTTGCGGGCCGGGCTCATCGGATCGATCAGGGCCTGGTTGCCGTCGCGCAGGTCGACCGCACACCACAGCGGTGCGTGCTCGATGACCTTGTCGGGCCACGTGCGGTCGGCCAAGGTGACGGGTTCGACTTCAGCGGCGAACCGGCGGTACCGGTCGACCGGCATCGACGAGTTGCGCTGGGTGTTCCAGGAAGGCTGGCCGTCGCGTCGCGGGCCGGCTGGGGTGGAGATGGTGCGGGCAGATACGTAGGCGTCCACTGAATCAAAGGACGGTTTGTGGGTGGTCACGATTGGCTCCGGGTGTCTTGGATTGGATTCAGACCGGCGCATCGCGAAACACCCGCGACGGGAAGCCAGTCTGGATCAGACCCCGTCGCGGCGTCCGAGGAGGAGCACCCGCTGCACAAATCGGTACTGTACTCCGGTTGCCCCACCAGGCCAAAGCGCGAGCTCAATACCAGAACCAAGACTTCGCTGGCAGGGTAAATTGACGGCGCCGGAAGCCGTGATCGGGGGTTGTTCGTGGAATTGAGTGTTCGCTCCATCCTTGCGACCGGGGTGTCGCTGACCGCCGCCGCGACCATCGCGCTGGCGCCACTGCCCACCCATCCGGCGCCGACTGCGCAGGTCGCGCCGGTCGCCCTCACCGGCGCGTGGCAGACCCTGCAGACCAATGTCGCGGCCGATATAGCCAATCTCGTGTCGCTGGTCGTCAACTATCCGCCCGCGCCGATCCTGACCCAGGTGGCCAAGAACTTCACCACCTATTCGCACTGGCTGGTCGGGCAGGACGGGGGCACCCCCGCGAAGATCGTGCAGACGATGGGCGATCACGCCGCGGCGGTGGCCGGCGTGATCGGCACCCTCGCGGTGATGGCGCCGCTCACCCTCATCGGTCCGTTCATCGCGCCCGGCGTGATGATCGTGCAGCTGATCGCCGACACCGCCAAGTATCCGTCCACCCCGCAGACCGTGCTGCAGGCGTTCATCGATGCGCCTGCCGTCTTCCTCAACACCGCGTTCAACTGCTGCTCCACCCCGCTGTTCCAGCTGGCCTTCGGACTGCTGAATCCCGGCCCGCTCGGCTACCTGCTGTCGATCGGACCGTCGATCGCCAAAGCGCTTCAGATCGTGCCGCCTGCCGAGTCCCCGCAGCCCGCCGCGGCCAGCGCACCGAAGCAGTCCGGGCAGTCAGCTCCGTCCGTCGCCGCTTCGCCGTCGGACGGCGGGACTCCGGCCGTCGGCCAGAGCCGTCGGCCACAGCTGGTTCCCGGTACGCAGAAGACCGTCGTTTCCGGCGGCAAGCGGCCCAGCGCGACGCGCGCAGCCGCCGGTTCCGGCGCCCGAAAGGTGAGCTCGGACGGCAAAGGCCAGTCGGCTAGACCTGGGAATCGGGAAACGCGATAACCGACAGGAACCGGATCGGCACCTCGATCAGGTCCGCCGGACCGTGCGCGCCCTCACCGTCGATCTGCAGTGAATCGCCGGGATGCAGCCGGTACACCGAGCGGCTGTGCGCGTAGTCCATGACACCTTCGAGTACGTAGATGAATTCGGTGCCGGGATGCTGGAACAGGGGATAGGTCGTGCTCTTCTCCGACAGTGTGACCAGCAGGCATTCCAGCCGCTTGTGCTCGCCCCGCAAAGATCCGAGCAGTTCGTACTCGTGACCGGCTTTCGTGCCGTTGCGCACGATCCGCGCGCCGGTACCCGCTTTGACGAAGGCTGCCGGCCGTTCCACGTCGGCGCCACGGAACAGCGTGCTCACCGGTACGTCGAAACCCTTGGCCAACAACGCCAGAGTGGACAGGCTCGGCGAGGTCTGGACGTTCTCGATCTTGCTCATCATCGCCTTCGAGATGCCGACCCTGGTCGCCATGTCGGCGACGGACAGGCCCAGCTGCTGGCGTAACTGCCGCACGTTGCGGGCGATCGCGGTCTCGATCTCCAGGTCCGCGACCGGCTCATGTGGGTCGCGATCGCGGGCGGTACCCGACTGGTTGCGCAGCAGATCGGTCACAAGCGCACTATCGCATCTGGCCCGCACCCACATACGGGTACGGGCTCTTCAGCAAGTCCCCCTCAGCGAATCGGGACAGCCGGAAATCGGTCTCGGGTATCCGCGGATCGCTGCTGCGACCGTCGACGAGAAGGTCGGCGACCAGCCGCCCGACGGCCGGCGCGATCTTGAACCCGTGGCCGCTGAAGCCGGCGGCCACGAACAGCCCGTCCCGCCCGCCGGCGGAGATGACCGGATTCCAGTCCGGGGTGACGTCGTAACACCCGGCGTAGCTCGAGGTGATGGCCGCGTCGGCGAAGCCGGGAAATCGGGTGCCCACCTTGTCGACGGTGAGGTCGATGAAGTCCTCGGTGGCCCGGTTCAGGTAGTCGTCGGGATCGGCAGTGAGCACATCGGAGAGGTCACTGTTGCCGAACAGCACGTCACCGCCGACCTCGGGGCGTACATACTGCAGTGACACCAGATCGGAGAACACCGGAACCGGTCCCAGATCGACGCCGGGCGAGATCATCACGATCTGCTCGCGGACCACCCGGATGGGCACGTCGACGCCGTAGGGCGCCAGGAAGGGTTGTGTCCACACGCCGGTCGCGACCACGATGCTGCCCGCGCTGATCTGTGTTCCGTCGGCCAGCTGCACCCCGGTGACGGCGTCGCCGTTGGTGAGCAGGCCGGTGACGGTGGCGCCCTGGCGGATTCGTACTCCGCTCGCCCGGGCGGCGAGGGCGAACGCCTGGGCGGTCTGGTAGGCGTCGCCGTATCCGCCGCGCGCCTCCCACCCGAATGCGGCGAACGGGGACAGGTCGGCCCACGGCCACAGCCGGGCCACGTCAGCGGCGTCGATCTCCTCGGTCTGCACGCCGACCGCTCGCTGCGCGGCCATGCTGCTGCGCAAGGAGTCGACGTTGGGTTCGCCGACACCGACGACGTACCCCGTTTGGCGGAAACCGATGTCGTCACCGAAGATCTCGTCGGCCTTTTCGAACACCTCCAGGCCGACGGTTGCCATCGCGGCCAGGGAACTCACGCCGTAGTGGCAGCGCACAATCCCGCTGGACTTGCCGGTCATCCCGGAACCGACGGTATTGCGTTCGAGGACAACGACATCGGTGATTCCGCGCTGGCTCAGCGCCCAAGCGGCGGCACACCCCTCGATGCCGCCACCGACGATGACGACGTCGGCGGTCTCGGTCACAGCCCCGCCCCGGGAATCCACGACGTCCCCGCCAGCGGAACCCGCGCCATCGCCGCTGCTTCGATGGTCACCGCGACGAGGTCCTCGGGTTCCAGGTGCTGCAGGTGGGCCTTACCGCACGCGCGCGCGATGGTTTGAGCCTCCATCGTCAGCACCCGCAGATAGTTGGCCAGGCGGCGACCGCCCTCAATCGGGTCGAGGCGGGCCGCAAGCTCGGGATCCTGGGTGCTGATTCCGGCCGGGTCGCGACCGTCCTGGAAATCGTCATAGAAACCGGCTGCGCTGCCGATCTTTTCGTATTCTGCGGCATACTTCGGGTCGTTGTCGCCCAGCGCGATCAGTGCCGCGGTACCGATCGCCACCGCGTCGGCACCCAGGGCCATGGCTTTGGCGACGTCCGCGCCGGTGCGAATCCCCCCCGACACGATCAGTTGCACCTTCCGATGCACCCCGAGCTCAGAGAGTGCCTGCACCGCTTGCGGAACCGCGGCGAGCGTCGGGATGCCAACGTGCTCGATGAACACGTCCTGGGTGGCTGCGGTGCCACCTTGCATGCCGTCGACCACGACCACGTCGGCCCCCGCTGCCACCGCCAGCTTCACATCGTAGTAGGTGCGGGTGGCGCCGACCTTGACGTAGATCGGCTTCTCCCAGTCGGTGAGCTCCCGCAGCTCGTTGATCTTGATGGTCAGATCGTCGGGCCCGGTCCAGTCCGGGTGCCTGCACGCGGAGCGCTGGTCGATGCCTTGGGGCAGGGTGCGCATACCTGCCACCCGTTCGGAGATCTTCTGCCCCAGCAACATTCCGCCACCGCCAGGCTTGGCGCCCTGACCGAGCACCACCTCGATGGCGTCGGCCTTGCGGAGATCGTCGGGGTTCATCCCGTACCGCGACGGAAGATATTGATAGACCAGATATTTCGACTGCCCGCGTTCTTCGGGAGTCATGCCGCCGTCACCCGTGGTGGTCGAAGTGCCGACCTCGCTGGCACCGCGCCCGAGCGCCTCCTTGGCAGGCCCGGACAGTGCGCCGAACGACATGCCCGCGATCGTCACCGGAATATCCAGGTGCAGTGGATGTTTGGCGTGGCGATCGCCGAGCACGACGTCGGTGCCGCACCGCTCGCGATAGCCCTCCAGCGGGTAGCGCGACATCGATGCGCCGAGGAACAGCAGGTCATCGAAGTGGGGGAGTGCGCGTTTGGCGCCCCAGCCGCGGATGTCGTAGATGCCGGTTTCGGCTGCTCGTTGAATACCCGCGATCGTGGCCCGGTCGAACGTCGCTGACTCGCGCAGGCCGAGGCGGGCGCGGTCATCTTCTGCGTAGGTCATTTAGTACACTTCTGCGTTGTCGATGTGGAAGTGATAGAGCTGGCGTGCCGAGCCGTATCGGGTGTAGGAGCTGGTGTCGTCGTCTTCGAATCCGGCGGCCTTGAGCAGGCGGCCGAGTTCTTCGTGGTGCTCGGCGCGCATCTCCTTGGCAACGCAGTCGGCCCCGAGCGAGGCGATCTCGCCGCGAACGTAGAGGCGCGCCTCGTAGATCGAATCGCCGAGTGCCTCACCGGCATCGCCGCGGATCACCAGCCGGCCGGCCTGGGCCATGAACGCGCTCATATGTCCGGCGCTGCCGCCCACCACGATGTCAGCTCCTTTCATCGAGATTCCGCACCGCGCAGCGGCATTGCCCTCGATCACCAGCAGGCCGCCATGTGCGGTGGCGCCCGCCGACTGGGAGGCATTCCCCTTGACCCAGACGGTGCCGCTCATCATGTTCTCGGCCACCCCGGTCCCGGCGTTGCCGTCGACGATGACCTCCGCCTGTTTGTTCATCCCGGCGGCGTAATAGCCGACGTGACCGTCGATCCGCACACGGACCGGGGCGTCGAGGCCTACCGCGACGTTATGCGCGCCGGCGGGATTGGTGATCGCGAACTCACCGGACAAGCCCGGCGCGTGCAGGGCCGCGTTGACCTCGCGTAGCGGCGTGGACGCCAAATCGAACTGTGTTGGATCCCCGGGTCGCTGCGCTCCTGCCCGTCGGATCACCTCGTCCATGCGTACACCACCTCCGGTTCGGGCTCCCAGATGACGGCCTTCTCGACACCGGGAAGCCCTGCCAGGGCGCGGTATTCGCTGCCCATGGCCACCCAGTCGTCGGTCTCGGCGATCACGGCCGGCTTGCAGGCGATCGCATCCCGGACAACGGCGAACGAATCGTGGTTGGACACCAGAAGCGTGTAGAAGCCGTCGAAGGTGGCACATAACTCCTTGAGCGCGGTCTCGACATCGCGGCCCCGGGCGAGTTGGTCTGCCACGAAGCGCGCCCCCACCTCGGTGTCGTTCTCGCTGTCGAAGACCACACCCTGGGCCCGGAGGTCGCGGCGGATGGTGGCGTGGTTGGCGAATGATCCGTTGTGCACCAGGCACTGGTCCGGGCCCACCGCGTACGGGTGCGCACCGGCCGGTATCACCGCCGACTCGGTGGCCATCCTGGTGTGGCCCACCCCCTGCCAGCCCTGCGCATGAGCGAGCCCCCACGCTTCGGTGAGGGCTGTCGGGTGCCCGACTCCCTTGAGCACAGCCAGATTTGCGCCGAACCCCGCGATCAGCGCATGCGGATAGTGCGCGGTGATCGCCGCGTGCAGCGTCTCGGGCGCGACATCAGCCGAGACCAGCAGTGTTTCGTCGACGCGGTGCACCGATACCTCGCCGAGCGCCGCATGCAGCGCCTCGGCCATCTGGTCGGGGCTGTCGTCCACGTCGAGCACCGAGACGGTGCCCTTCCCCGGGGGCGACCACCGTGGATCGCCATAGACCGCCACTCCGGCGGAATCGCTTCCTCGGTCGGACATTTCACACAGCATGCCGGTCAACAGTTCGCCGAGCCGGGGGTACAGCTGGGGGTTGCGCAGGTGCAGACCCACGATCCCACACATGGTTGTTCCTTCCTCGGGGGTCAGAATGCGGTCAGGTACTGGTCGACCTCCCACGGACTGACCGCGCTGTGGTAGGCGAAGAACTCGTCACGCTTGATGCCGGCGAAGTAGCGGGCAACGCCGTCGCCGACGGTGTCGAGCACACCGGTGACCACCGGGTCACCCTCGAACTCTTCGACGGCGTGCAGCAAGGTCGGTGGCAGGGCCGTGCGGCCGTCGGTGTTGCCGATCGCGCCGGGGTCGGTGCTGCGTTTGATTCCGTCGATACCGGCGCCGAGCGCGGCCGCGATGGCCAGATACGGGTTGGCCGATCCGTCGCCGCCGCGCAACTCGACCCGCGCGGAGTCCGGCACCCGGATGTAGTGGGTGCGGTCATTGCCGCCGTAGGTGGGCAGGCGTGGAGCCCAGGAGGCCCCGGAGGCCGTCGTCAACGCGCCGGTTCGCTTGTAGGAGTTCACCGTTGGACCGACGACGGCCTGCAGGGCGCAGGCGTGGTCGAGGATGCCGCCGATGAACGCATACGCGGTCGGCGACAGGCCCAGGCCGCGATCGTCGGACTCCTCGGGGAACACCGGCGTTCCGCCGCTGGTCAGTGACAGGTGCAGGTGCAAGCCGCTGCCGGTTCGATCGGAGAACGGTTTGGGCATGAACGTGGCAACCATGCCGCGCTCGGCGGCGATCATCGACAGCAGGTAGCGCAGCGTCACCACCCGGTCGGCGGTCGTCAGCGCGTCGGCGAACTGGAAGTTCTGCTCGAACTGGCCGTTGCCGTCTTCGTGGTCGTTGGCGTAGTTGGACCAGCCCAGGGTGTTCATCGCGGTCGAGATCGCGGTGAGGTGGTCGTACATCCGGGTGACACCGCGGGCGTCGTAACACGGCTGCGCCGCGGTGTCCGCGGTGTCGGCGGTGGCCAGTGTTCCGTCTGCGCCGCGGGTCAGCAGGAAGTATTCGACCTCCGCGCCGACCCAGGGCTCGAAGCCCGCGTCGGCGGCGCGCTGGATCAATGACTTGAGGATGACGCGGGGCGCGTACGGCCACGGCCGGCCCTCGACGTGCGGATCGCAGTGCACGATCGCCAGGCCGTCTTTGATGAATGGGATCGGGGTGAACGACTCGGGGTCGGGGATCGCCATGAGGTCAGGGTCTTTGGGCTCCTGGCCCATCGCGCCGACGGCGTATCCGGCAAAGCCGACTCCCTCGGTGGCTAATAGATCGACGGCCTCGACGGGAACCAGTTTGGCGCAGGGCTTTCCGCGTAGGTCGACGAACAGCGCGAGGATGAACTTGGTTGCTGAGGCCTCGGCCAGCTCAGCGAGGGTGGCAGACATGTTCTCCAACAAGCTCTTTGATCAATGGGGAGAGAAACGCGAGGGGCTCGAGCCGGGCGGGGGAAGGAGGTGCCGCGCCCGGCTCGAGTCCTCATCAGGCGTACTCGAGCTCGTACGCCGGGTCGCGGTGGACGTGGGTGTCGATACCCTTCTCCTCTTCTTCGGAGGAGATGCGGATGCCCATCGTCTTCTTGATGGCCCATGCGATGACGAATGCGATCGCGAACGAATAGATCATCACCGCGCCCGCCGCCACGGCCTGTCGCCACAGCTGGTCGAAACCGCCGCCGTAGAAGAAGCCGTTGACCTTGTTCGGCATGGTGTCGCTGGCCAGGAAGCCGATCAGCAGGGTGCCGATGACACCACCGACGAGGTGCACGCCGACGACGTCGAGCGAATCGTCATAGCCGAACTTCTCCTTGAGGCCCACGGCGAACGGGCAGATGGCGCCCGCGACGAGGCCGAGGATGATCGCGCCGACCGGTGTCACCGAACCACAGGCCGGGGTGATCGCGACCAGGCCGGTGATGGCACCCGCCGCCGCACCGACGCCGGTGACGTGGCCGTCCTTGAACTTCTCCACCGCCAGCCAGGCGAGCGTGGCGGCGCAGGTGGCGACGAACGTGGTGACCATGACGATGGCCGCCGAATTGCCCGCAGCCAGAGCCGAACCGCCGTTGAACGCATACCAGCCGGCCCACAGCAGACCGGCACCGAGCAGTGTCAGCGGGACGTTGTGCGGCTTGCGCAGCTTGCCCCAGCTGGCGCCCTTGCCGAGCACGATGGCCACAGCCAGTGCGGCTGCACCGGCGTTGATGTGCACCGCGGTGCCGCCGGCGAAGTCAATCGCCTTGAGGTTGTTGGCAATCCAGCCGCCGACCGCGTCCGGGGTGACGACGCCGTTGAACGCGAACACCCAGTGCGCGACGGGGAAATAGCAGAGGACCGCCCACAGGGTTGCGAAGACCATCCAGGCTGCGAACTTCATTCGGTCGGCCGCCGCACCGGAGATCAGTGCGACGGTGATCGCGGCGAACAGCGCCTGGAACAACGCGAACAGACTGACCGGCAGACCGGAGATCGTGGTCTGTGACTCCAGCAGATTCTTCATCCCGGCGAATTCGGTCAGGCTGCCGACGAATCCGCCATAGGACGTCCCGAATGTCATGGAGAAGCCGAACAAAATCCAGAGCACGCCGACGATGGCCACAGCGCCGAACGTCATCATCATCATGTTGGTGGAGCTCTTGACCGAGACCATGCCGCCGTAGAACAGCGCCAGGCCCGGGATCATCATCGTCAGCCCGATGATGCAACACAGCATGAATGCTGTGGTCCCTGTATCCATCTAATCTCCTGCGGGTGGGCGGCCCGTCCATGGTTGGGCCGTTCACCGGCAGTGAACGATGTTTCTGTTACGTAGACACCCTCGTGGTGTTGCCGCCGCGTTAAACGTTTGACGCTTCGCTACGCTGGGCGACCATGCACCGACGTCCGCGCTGGGTCCTCACCATTACCGTGGTGGTCATCGCGGTCGGCTTCGCGATCTACTCGAAGTGGTTCGACGGGCCGCCGGAGAAGTGCAAGCCGGTGATCGACTTCCTTGACTTCAGCCGCTCCCAGGCCGCGAAGATCGACTCCAAGGGCAACGAAGGCGTGCCGACCGTTGCCGAGGACACCGCGTACAAAGACTGGGCCGACGGCCTGGCCGAGCGGGCGCAAAAGGTGACCGATCCGAGCCTGGCCGCCCAGGCCACCGAGGTGGCACAGCTGGCCAATCAGTTCGTCAGTGGGTTGCCGACGTTGCGGTCTCAGACCCAGAACCGTGCGCCCGGCGCACCGGCACCGCCCCAGGTCTACGAGATGTCACTGCTCAACGACCGGATCGTCGCCAAGCTCGGCGAGCTCCGGAAGACCTGCTCCTGACGACGGCCATGCTCCTGACCAGTTGAGCACGATCTGCTCGAGCGGCAGACGCTCCCTGGGCCGGCCGTCGCGTTCGGCGATCTCCGGTGCCACCTGCGCGTAATCGCCCAGTGCGCCGACGGCAACCACCGCCAGTGGACGCAGCCCGTCCGGCAGGCCGAATGCGGTGCGGGCGCCGTCGACGTCGAAGCCCGCCATCGGATGCACGATGAGGCCTTGGGCGACCGCTTCGACGGACAGATTCGCGATGGCCGCACCCGCATCGACCGCAGAGTAGAGCGCCGTGCGCTCGTCCTCGCCCTGGTCGGCGCAGACCAGGATCAGCGCGCCGGCCGCCTGGGCGTAGCTGTTGCCGCGGCGCAACAGGCCGGTCAGGGTGCTGAACCCGTCCTGACCGCGAAGGCCCACGACATACCGGACCGGCTGGCGATTGCCCCAAGTCGCTGCCCAGCGACCGGCCTCGAGCAGCGCGATCAGCTGCTCTGCGGTGACCTCCGCCTCGGGGGCGAAGGCCCGCGGACTCCATCGCGCGGCGATCGGCGGGTGGATCGGCACCCGGGTCCGGGCGTGGCGGTCCACGGGTTGGTCAGGCACCGCCGCGACGTTACGCCCCGATCGGGGAGGAAAAAGCAGGTGCTGCGACCCCTTATCCTTAGAGCCGACATCCCACTCTTTCGAAAGGGCAGACAGTGGCGCTCGTCGTGCAGAAGTACGGCGGATCCTCGGTGGCCGATGCCGACCGGATCCGGCGCGTCGCCGAGCGCATCGTCGAAACCAAGAAGGCCGGCAACGACGTCGTCGTGGTCGTCTCGGCGATGGGCGACACCACCGATGAACTGCTGGACCTCGCCAAGCAGGTCTGCCCCGCACCGCCCGCCCGCGAGCTGGACATGCTGCTGACCGCCGGTGAGCGGATCTCGAACGCGCTGGTCGCGATGGCCATCGAATCGCTGGGCGCCGAAGCCCGCAGCTTCACCGGCTCGCAGGCCGGCGTCGTCACCACCGGCACCCACGGCAACGCCAAGATCATCGACGTCACACCCACCCGGTTGCGGTCGGCCCTCGACGAGGGACAGATCGTTCTGGTGGCCGGCTTCCAGGGCGTCAGCCAGGACACCAAGGACGTCACCACGCTGGGCCGCGGTGGCTCGGACACCACCGCTGTCGCTTTGGCTGCCGCCCTGCACGCCGATGTCTGCGAGATCTACACCGATGTCGACGGCATCTTCACCGCCGATCCGCGCATCGTGCCCAACGCGCACCGTCTGGACACCGTCAGCTTCGAGGAGATGCTCGAGATGGCGGCCTGCGGCGCGAAGGTGCTCATGCTCCGCTGCGTGGAATACGCCCGCCGCTACAACGTTCCGATTCATGTCCGGTCGTCGTACACCGACAGGCCCGGCACGATTGTCACAGGATCTATCGAGGACATCCCCATGGAAGACGCCATCCTGACCGGAGTTGCCCACGACCGCAGCGAGGCCAAGGTCACCGTTGTCGGTCTGCCCGACGTACCCGGTTACGCGGCAATGGTGTTCCGCGCCGTCGCCGACGCCGACGTCAACATCGACATGGTGCTGCAGAACATCTCGAAGGTCGAGGACGGCAAGACCGATATCACCTTCACCTGCCCTCGCGACCTCGGCCCAACCGCCGTCGAGAAGCTCTCCGCGCTGCAGGGTGAGATCGGCTTCACCAAGGTCCTCTACGACGACCACATCGGCAAGGTGTCGCTGGTGGGCGCGGGCATGCGCAGCCACCCCGGCGTGACCGCGACGTTCTGCGAGACACTGGCCAAGGTCGGGGTGAACATCGAACTGATTTCGACCTCCGAGATTCGAATCTCGGTGCTGGTCAAGGACACTGAGCTGGACACGGCGGTCGCCGCGCTGCACGAGGCATTCGGCCTCGGCGGTGAGGAAGAAGCCGTCGTCTACGCGGGAACAGGGCGGTAGTCATGGTCGCGATCGGTGTTGTAGGAGCCACCGGCCAGGTCGGCCAGGTGATGCGCACCCTGCTCGAGGAGCGCGACTTCCCGGTGACCAGCGTGCGGTTCTTCGCCTCGGCCCGCTCGGCCGGCAAGAAGTTGCCGTTCCGCGGCCAGGAGATCGAGGTCGAGGACGCCGAGACCGCCGATCCCAGCGGCCTGGACATCGCGTTGTTCTCGGCAGGCGCGACGATGTCGCGGGTGCAGGCGCCGCGGTTCGCTGCTGCCGGTGTTGTGGTGATCGACAACTCGTCGGCGTGGCGCAAGGACCCAGAAGTGCCGCTGGTGGTGTCCGAGGTGAACTTCGCAAGAGATGTCGGAAATCGCGCTCGATCCCTTTCCAAAGGCATTATCGCCAACCCGAATTGCACCACCATGGCTGCGATGCCGGTGCTCAAGGTGCTGCACGACGAAGCGCAACTGGTCCGGATGATCGCCTCCACGTATCAGGCGGTATCCGGCAGCGGCCTGGCCGGCGTCGACGAGCTGGCCACCCAGGCCCGCGCGGTCATCGACGGTGTCGAGGAACTTGTGCACGACGGGTCGGCGCTGGACTACCCCGCTCCGGTGAAATATGTTGCGCCCATTGCCTTCAACGTGGTGCCGCTGGCCGGTTCGTTGGTCGACGACGGCTCCGGGGAGACTGACGAGGACCAGAAACTGCGCAACGAGTCCCGCAAGATCCTCGGGATCCCGGAGCTGGCGGTGTCTGGTACGTGCGTGCGGGTGCCGGTGTTCACCGGGCACTCGCTGTCGATCAATGCCGAATTCGCTCAGCCGATTTCGCCGGAGCGCGCTACCGCGCTGCTCGACGGCGCGGCTGGTGTGAAGCTGGTCGACGTGCCCACGCCGCTGGCCGCCGCCGGGGTGGACGAGACCCTGGTCGGCCGGATCCGCCAGGATCCCGGCGTACCGGACGGTCGTGGCCTTGCGCTGTTCCTCTCGGGGGACAACCTCCGAAAAGGTGCTGCCCTCAATACGATTCAGATCGCCGAGCTGCTGGCCGCCGAGCTCTGATCCGCTTTGCGCCGAAACGTGAGTTTGGGCGTGACAGTGCGAGTGGTGTGCGCAATTTCGTCGATCTCGGCGCTGGTGCTGGCGCCGACGGCGATTGCCGACCCACCGAGTCCGGCTCCTGACCCGATCCTCTCGCCGCTGGCGCCGGGCCAGGTGGTTCGGATCGGGCCGATCGCCGGTACCGGGACGCCGACGCGCGACTACGGCATCGGCGCCACCGACTTGTGCGAGTTCATGGAGTTCCCAACCGAATTGCTCCAGATCTGCGGTGACAGCTTCGCCGGCCAGGGCGTCGGGTTCGGTGGATGGTTCTCGCCGGTCGCGCTGCGGGTGGCCGGCGACTCGGTCGACGATCCCGAAGGGATTCGCTACACCGGGGTCGTCGGGGTGGACAAACCGCTGCTGGCCGACCCCAAGCCGCCAGGTGCTTCCCAGCTGCCCGCGGGGGTGGTGCAGATCAACCGGCAGAACTATCTGCTCGTGACCACCACCAACGACCTGGTGCCGCAGACGTCGCGGCTGGTGAAAGCCGTTGCCGGGCAGGGTGGTTGGCAGACCGTTGCGGGTTCGCAACGTCCAGCCTCCTACGCCGGCGGCCGTCAGACGCAGATCAGCGGCTACTACGACCCGATCCCCACCGGGGACTCGCAGACCGGCTGGGTATACATCGTGGCCAACAACTTCGACCGGTCCGGGCCGGTGATGCTCTACCGCGCAACGCCAGAGAGCTTCACTGACCGCGCGCGCTGGCAAGGCTGGGCGGCCGGTCCGGCCGGGGGCTGGAACAAGACACCGACACCGTTGTGGCCGGACAAGATCGGCGAGATGAGCTTGCGGGAGGTCGACGGAAAGCCGGTGCTGTCGTACTTCAACGCCAGCACCGGCAACATGGAGATGCGGGTGGCCTACGACCCGACGGGTCTGGGAACCGCGCCGGTGACGACGGTGGTGCAGGCGGGCGACTGGCCTGATCCCGCTGAGAGCCTGCCGCCACCGGATGACAACCGGCTCGCGCAGCCCTACGGCGGCTACATCTCTCCGGGTTCGACACTGGACGAGGTGCGGGTGTTCATCAGCCAGTGGAACACCACGCCGCGCGACCGCGCGCCGTATCGCGTGCTGCAGTTCGCGGTGAACCCGATCAAGCCGTGGTGAGTCCCGTCTTCAGCTGCGGGCGCTGTGTCCGCGGGTACCACGATTGTCGCTCAGGCGGTGCTGGCCTCGGGATCGACGAGCTTCGCTCGTATCCGCATCACCTGTATCTGGGCAACTCCCATTAGCAACACCGGCCACAAGAGACCCGCAGCGGCGATCAACGGGAGGCGTATCCCGGTCCGCACCGCCTCACCTGGGTGAAAGGCCTCGGAGAAAACCCAGGCCAGAAAAATGAATAGCGGAATGCCGGTGAGATAGAGGTACAACAGCACAGCAGACGCTCCTTCACCGCAACCCCCGCGCAATAGTCGCAAAGTTCGCTGATGCTGTCCAGTCGCCTACCGGAACTCAGCGGTTGTCGCGCTTGGCTTGCCGCCGCGCACCCGTTGCAATCGACCCGGCCTCGCGCTTCTTGCGGCCCGGAGACTTACGGGACTGGTCCACCCGGGCCCGCCCAAGCGTCGCCACCTTGCCGCCGCCCTTGGCCGGCGCCGCCGGAGCCGAGCTTTCCTGACGGGCCCGGGCCAGCCGCTCATCCTTGAGTTCACGGGCGCTGCGCGCTGCCGCGACACCGAGTTGCTTGCTCACCCGTCCCAGCGCACCTTCGAAGATCTCGGCCTTGGCGCCATTGCGTTCGTTGGCCGATCGGGCCGCACCTCGGGCACCTTTCGCCGAGACCTTTGCCGCGCCCTTGCGGCGGTAGAGCCCGACGTACTTGTTTCGGGCGCGTCGAATCCTGCCGTGCAGGTCCAGCAGCGCGTCCTCGTCGAGGTCGGTGAGTGCGGCGGGCTCGGTCTCCCGGATCAACACGAACTCGGCCTCGGTCAGCGAGTTGAGCAGCTTGTTCATCTTTGGTTCATAGCGCGGGTCAGCCTGCTGCGGGTGGAAACGAACATGCGGGCCAGAATCCGTCATTCACAGTCTTTTCAAAGGTGGCACCTAACCCGCACTGGGCAGCACGCTCGCATGATCGACTCATGACCGAAACACCCGAGCGGGCCGACGAGCCCGTAACCAGCCCCGTCGCTACTCTCGACCCCCCGCCACCGCCGCCGTACTACGGCCAGGTCCCCGTCGCCACCCGGCCCAACCGGCTGAACCAGGTCGCCGCCTGGGTCGCGATCGTCGCGGGCACCGTCTTCATTGTCGGTGCGGTCTTCTTCACCGGCTTCATCCTCGGTCGCACCAGCGGCCATGGCGGTTGGCACCACCGCGGGGGAGATGGTGACTCGCAGCAGTTCCACCACCGGGGCGGACCCGGTGGTCCCGGGATGATGATGCCCGGCGGCGGGCCCTGGGGTCCGATGGGTCCCGGCGGACCCGGCGGACCCGGCGGACCCGGCGGACCGGGAGCCCCGGGCGGGCAGGGTCCGGGCGCCGGCCCCGGAATCGCGCCCGGAGGCCCCGGCGGCGCCGGTCCCGGCGGCGCTGCCACCCCGACCCCGCGTCCCTGACCGGACCGGCAGACGTGCCCAGCGTCCCACCCCCCGGGGACGCTGGGCGCCCTGCTGTTCGCCGATCGCCCAGGTGTTGTTTGGGAGAGTAGAACGGGTCTTGGGTACTCGCCTTCCGAAAGGCGCTGACTCCAGATAGGGGAGACGATGACTGAGAACTTTGCGACGACAGATGCCGGTGCTCCAGCCCCGAGCCTCGAACATTCCCTGACCGTCGGGCCGGACGGCCCGATCCTGCTCCAGGACCACTACCTGATCGAGCAGATGGCCAACTTCAACCGCGAACGTATCCCGGAGCGACAGCCGCACGCCAAAGGTGGCGGTGCGTTCGGAACATTCGAAGTGACCCAGGACGTCAGCCGATTCACCAGGGCGGCGTTCCTGCAGCCCGGCACCAAGACCGACATGGTGGCCAGATTCTCCACCGTCGCCGGTGAACGCGGCAGTCCAGACACCTGGCGTGACCCGCGCGGATTCGCGCTGAAGTTCTACACCTCCGAGGGCAACTTCGACCTCGTCGGCAACAACACCCCGGTGTTCTTCCTGCGGGATCCGATCAAGTTCCAGAACTTCATCCGCTCCCAGAAGCGCCTGCAGTCGTCGAACCTGCGTGATCACCACATGCAGTGGGATTTCTGGACGCTCTCACCGGAATCCGCGCATCAGGTCACCTGGCTGATGGGGGACCGCGGCATTCCGAAGACGTGGCGAAACATGAACGGCTACTCCAGTCACACCTACAGCTGGATGAACGCGGCCGGCGAGCTGTTCTGGGTCAAGTACCACTTCAAGACCGACCAGGGCATCGAATTCCTCACCCAGGAGGAAGGCGACGAATTGGCCGGCAGCGACGGCGATTACCACCAACGGGACCTCTTCGACACGATCGAGGCCGGCGACTTCCCGAGCTGGACGCTGCACGTCCAGATCATGCCGTTCGAGGACGCCAAGACATACCGGTTCAATCCGTTCGACCTGACCAAGGTGTGGCCGCACAGCGACTACCCGCTGCACGAAGTTGGTCGAATGACGTTGAACCGCAACGTCACCGATTACCACGCTGAGATTGAGCAGGCCGCCTTCGAACCGAACAACATCGTGCCCGGCACCGGACTGAGCCCGGACAAGATGCTGTTGGCGCGCGGGTTCTCCTACAGCGACGCCCATCGGCACCGACTCGGGGTGAACTACAAGCAGATTCCGGTCAACACACCGAGAGTCGAGGTGCACAGCTACTCCAAGGACGGTGCGATGCGGATGCGCAACGTCACCGACCCGGTGTACGCGCCGAACTCGGTCGGAGGCCCGCAGGCCGATCCCGCGCGGGCGGCTGAGGTGCACTGGGCCTCCGACGGCGACATGGTCCGCTCGGCCTACGCCCTGCGTCAAGACGACGACGACTGGGGCCAGGCCGGCACCCTGGTTCGGGAAGTTCTCGACGACGATGCCCGAGACCGGTTGGCGCACAACGTCATCGGTCACGTCTCCAAGGGCGTCAAGGAGCCGGTGCTGTCCCGGGTGTTCGAGTACTGGCGCAACATCGATCCCGACCTCGGCAAGAAGATCGAGGAAGGCGTGCGAGGCAAGGCCGAGTAACGGTCGACATCGACATGAAGGTTGGGATAGCTGAATCTTCGCGACCTTCATGTCGATCTCGCGGCCTGGCATGATCGAAGTCATGAGTATCGAGGTCATCTACACCGCGGAATCGACGGCCAGCGGCGGCGGGCGTGACGGCCACGTGAAGTCGTCGGACAACCGAATCGATCTGGAAACCAGGCCACCCAAGGAAGCGGGCGGCAGCGGCGAGGGCACCAACCCCGAGCAACTGTTCTCGGCGGGCTATGCCGCCTGCTTCCTGGGCGCGCTGCAATTGGTGGCGCGCTCGGAGAAGATCAGGCTCGACAGCGCATCGGGTATCACGGCGCAGGTCGGCTTCGGCAAGGACGCCGACGGCGGGTACGGCATCAACGCCCACCTCATCGGCTATCTCCCCGGACTCGAGCAGGGTCAGGCCGAGGACCTGATGAACAAGGCTCACCAGGTGTGCCCGTATTCAAAGGCAACCCGGGGCAATATCGACGTCACGCTGACCGCCAAGGTCTGAGGTGATGCGCAGCGCCGCCGCGGCCGCCGCAGTGCTGGCAGTAGGCGTGTTGGTGGCCGCTCCGGCGCAGGCCCGGCCGGCGGACCCGGGCGTTGTCTCCTACGCCGTGCTCGGCAAAGGGTCGGTCGGCAACATCGTCGGAGCCCCGATGACGTGGGAGTCGGTGAGCACCGACCCGGTGCAGGGGTTCTGGGTCGATCTGCCGGTCTGCAACAACTGGGCTGACATCGGGTTGCCCGAGGTGTTCAACGACCCCGACCTGGCGTCGTTCAACAGCGCGGTGACCCAAACGTCGGCGACCGATCAGAACCACCTGGTCAAACAGGCCATCGGGGTGTTCGCCACCGTCGACGCCGCCACCCGCGCCTACCATCGCGTCGTCGATCGCACCACGGGGTGTGCGGGTCAGACCACCGCCATGCACCTCGACGACGGAACAACTCAGGTGTGGTCGTTCGGCGGTGCGCCCCCGACGGCCACCGACGCAGTGTGGGTCAAACAGGAAGCAGAAACCGATCGGCGGTGTTTCACCCAGACACGGTTGCGGGAAAACGTGCTGTTGCAGGCCAAGGTCTGCCAGTCCGGCAACGGCGGGCCGGCGGTCAACGTACTGGCCGGCGCCATGCAGAACACACTGGGTCTATAGCGAGGTCGGGTGAACGTCATCAACGGGTCAGCCGCGGATCGACGAAATTTGTCGGTGCGGTCTGGAAGATGGATGTCATGACGTTCGTCGTCACCTCGGAGTCGGGCCGCGCACATTGCGGTTCGGGTGCCGAAGAACGTGTCCTGAACAGCTCATCCTCGGCTGCCTTGCACATCGCGGGCGCCTCGTTGGACGACGGTCCGATCGGTCGGGTGGGTCTGGAACTCGAGGCGCACTGCTTCGATCTGGCCGACCCCCTGCGCCGTCCGGGCTGGTCGGAACTGAGCGACGTGATCGCCACCGTCGGGCCGCTGCCCGGCGGCAGCGCCGTCACCGTGGAACCGGGTGGTGCGGTCGAACTGTCCGGCCCGCCGGCTGCAGGCCCCCTGCCGGCCATCGCCGCGCTGGCGGCTGACCGGTCGACGCTGTGTTCGGCGTTCGCCGAGGCCGGCCTCGGCCTGGTCCTGCTCGGCGCCGACCCGCTTCGCCGCACTCAACGAATCAATCCCGGCGCCCGCTACCAGGCGATGGAACAGTTCTTCGTGGCCTCCGGCACGGCGAGCGCAGGGGCGGCGATGATGACCTCGACGGCCTCGATCCAGATCAACCTCGACGCCGGTCCGCGCGACGGCTGGGCCGAGCGGGTGCGGCTCGCCCATGCGCTCGGCCCGACCATGATCGCGATCGCGGCGAATTCACCGCTGCTCGGCGGGGACTTCACCGGCTGGGTCTCGACTCGACAGAGGGTGTGGAGTCAGCTGGATTCGGCGCGCTGCGGGCCCGTCCTGGGCGCGAGCGGTGACGATCCCTGCACCGACTGGGCCCGCTACGCGCTCAAGGCGCCGGTGATGCTGGTGCACAACCCGGATCCGGTCGCGGTCACCGAGCATGTGCCGTTCGCGGATTGGGCCGACGGACTGGTCCTCCTCGGCGATCGCCGCCCGACCACCGCCGACCTCGACTACCACCTCACCACGCTGTTTCCGCCGGTGCGCCCGCGCCGCTGGTTGGAGATCCGTTACCTCGACAGCGTGCCCGACGCACTACTGCCCGCAGTGGTGTTCCTCATCGTCACCCTGCTCGACGACCCAGCCCTCGCCGAGTTGGCCGCCGAGGCCGTCGAACCGGTCGCGACCGCATGGGACCTGGCAGCCAGGGTCGGCCTCAAGGACGACCGCCTCTACCAAGCGGCCAACCGCTGCATCGCGCTGGTCGCCGACCTGGCACCCGCGGAATTATCCGAGTCGATGCGGCGGTTGGTCCAGAACGTGGAAGAAGGACGCTGCCCAGCTGACGATTTCGCCGACCGGGTCATCGAGCGCGGTATCGAAGGTGCCGTCCTGCAGATGGCCGAGGCGACAGCGTGATCGCACGCGAGACACTGGCCCGCGACCTCGAACGGGCCCGCCAGCGCACATCGATGTTGACCGACTTCGACGACGCCGAGTTGCATCGCCAGTACAGCCCGCTGATGAGTCCACTCGTCTGGGACCTCGCCCACATCGGGCAACAGGAAGAGCTGTGGCTGCTGCGCGACGGCGACCCGAATCGGCCCGGCATGCTGCCCGCCAACATCGAAGGCCTCTACGACGCGTTCGTGCACTCACGCGCCAGTCGCGTCGACCTCCCGCTGCTGTCACCGGCACAGTCCCGCGCGTACTGCAACAGCGTGCGGGCCGCCGCACTCGACGTGCTCGACACCCTGCCCCACCGCGATGACGACGCCGAGGTCGCCTTCCGCTTCGGTCTGGTGATCAGCCACGAGAACCAGCACGACGAAACCATTCTGCAAGCGCTCAACTTGCGCAGCGGCGCACCGATTTTGGCGCATCGGGTAACCCTGCCCCAGGGCCGTCCCGGGCTCGCCGGCAGTTCGGTTCTGGTGCCCGGTGGTCCGTTCGTCCTCGGCGTCGACGCGGTGAGCGAACCGCTGTCACTGGATAACGAACGCCCCGCCCATGTAGTCGATGTGCCGGCGTTCCGCATCGGCCGGGTGCCGGTGACCAACGCCGAATGGCGGCAGTTCGTCGACGACGGCGGCTACACCCAAACGCGATGGTGGTCACCGCGCGGATGGGAGCACCGGGTCCAGGCCGAGTTGAGTGCACCGGAGTTCTGGAATCCGGACGGCAGCCGAACCCGATTCGGCCACGTCGAGGACATTCCCGGCGACGAACCCGTCCAGCACATCACCTTTTTCGAAGCCGAGGCCTACGCGGCGTGGGCGGGCGCGCGGTTGCCGACCGAAATCGAATGGGAGAAGGCCGCCGCCTGGGATCCCGAGATGGGCGCGCGCCGTCGATACCCGTGGGGGTCGGCGGAACCGACGCCGCAGCGGGCCAATCTCGGCGGGCAGGCGTTGCGTCCTGCGCCGGTCGGGGCCTACCCCGATGGGGCGTCGGCCTACGGCGCCGAGCAGATGCTCGGAGATGTGTGGGAGTGGACCACCTCGCCGCTTCGGCCGTGGCCGGGCTTCACGCCGATGATCTATCAACGCTATTCAGAGCCCTTCTTCGACGGTGACTACAAGGTGCTGCGCGGTGGTTCGTGGGCGGTTGGCGCCGACACGTTGCGGCCCAGCTTCCGGAATTGGGACCACCCGATCCGCAGGCAGATCTTCTCCGGTGTCCGCCTGGCGTGGGACGTCTGATGTGCCGACACCTGGGCTGGCTGGGCGAACCGGTGACGATCGCCTCGTTGGTCCTCGACCCGCCGTGCGGGTTGAGAGTGCAGTCCTACGCGCCGCGCCGGCAGAAGCACGGGTTGATCAACGCCGACGGCTGGGGCGTGGGCTTCTACCCGTCCGATCTGCCGGGCAACGGGCCCTGCCGCTGGCGCAGCGCGTCACCGTTGTGGGGCGAGGTCTCGTTCGCCTCGGTGTCGCCGGCGTTGCGCAGCAATTGCGTTGTCGCTGCGGTACGTTCGGCGACGGTCGGCATGCCGATCGAGGCCAGTGCGTCCGCCCCCTTCAGCGATGGCACCTGGCTGCTGTCCCACAACGGGGTGGTCGACCGGGGCGTCTTGCCGGTCAGCGCGGCCGCCGAATCGACCGTCGACAGCGCCATGCTGGCGGCGCTGATCTTCGAGCGCGGACCGGAGAACCTCGGCCATACGATCGCCGAAGTCGGGGCTGCCGATCCGGGTGCCCGGCTGAACATCATGGCCGCCAACGGATCTCGGCTTCTGGCCACCACCTGGGGTGACACACTGTCGGTGTTGCGCCGCAGTGACGGAGTTGTGCTGGCCAGCGAACCCTATGACGACCACCCCGATTGGCAAGACATCCCGGACCGGCATCTCGTCGACGTGAGCGGGGGACAGGTGACGCTCACCCCGCTGAAAGGAACTTCGTGACGTTCACGCTGTCGAACTACCTGGCCGCCGACGCCGCCGCCCAGGCGCTGCGCGACGATGTGCTGCAGGGCTTGACGCAGACACCGAAGTCGTTGCCGCCCAAATGGTTCTACGACGCCGTCGGCAGTGATCTGTTCGACCAGATCACCCGGCTGCCGGAGTACTACCCGACCCGCACCGAAGCACAGATCCTGCGGTCCCAGTCGGCGGCGATCGCGGCTGCAAGTGGTGCCGACACACTGGTGGAGCTCGGCAGCGGAACGTCGGAGAAGACCCGGCTACTGCTCAGTGCCATGCGCGACAGCGGGTCACTGCGGCGGTTTGTGCCGTTCGACGTCGACTCGAGCGTGTTGGAACTGGCGGGAGCCGCGCTGGAGCAGGAATACCCGGATCTCGACATCGACGCGGTGTGTGGCGATTTCGAGGAACACCTGGCCAAGATCCCGTCGGGCGGTCGCCGGTTGTTCGTGTTCCTCGGGTCCACCATCGGCAATCTGACCGCTGCCCCGCGCGCGCAGTTCCTCACCGCGCTGGCCGACGTGCTGGACCCCGGGGACAGCCTGCTGCTGGGCACCGACCTCGTCAAGGACACCGGGCGGCTGGTTCGCGCCTACGACGACAGTGCCGGGGTCACGGCACGGTTCAACCTCAACGTGCTGACCGTGGTCAATCGGGAGCTGAGTGCCGACTTCGACATCGACGCCTTCGAGCACGTCGCCCGCTGGAACCCTGACGAGGAACGCATCGAGATGTGGCTGCGCGCAACGGCTCCGCAGCAGGTCGCCGTCGCCGGTCTGGACCTGCGTGTCGAGTTCGCCGCGGGCGAGGAGATGCTGACCGAGGTGTCGTGCAAGTTTCGGCCCGAGGCGGTAGCGCAGGAGCTGGAGGCCGCGGGGTTGCGGCGGACGCAGTGGTGGACCGACGAGGCCGGGGACTTCGGGCTGTCGCTGGCGGTGAAGTGAGCGCACCCGACACCCTGGCTGACAGCTGGCGGGAAGCCCGGCTGCCCGCGGCCGGTGTGCACCTCGACAGCGCGGCATGTTCACGGCAGAGCCTGGCGGCGATCGAGGCGGCGGCCGCTCACGCCCGCCACGAGTCCGAGGTCGGCGGTTACGTCGCTGCGCAAGCAGCCGCTCCGGTTCTCGACGCAGGGCGCGCAGGTGTTGCGGTGTTGACCGGAATGTCCTCGGACGATGTCGTTTTCACCACCGGATCGGGCAACGCACTGCAACTCCTGCTCGGCGTCTGGCCGATGGAACGGACCGTGGCGTGCCTGCCCGGCGAGTACGGCCCCAACCTGGTGGAGTTCACTGCGCGCGGCTTCACCCGACAGGAGCTCCCCGTCGACAGTCTCGGCCGGGTCGACCCGGAGGCGGCCCGCCGCACCCTGGCCGATACGCCCCCGGCGATGGTCCACCTGACCGCGGTCGGCAGCCACCGCGGTGTCGTACAACCAGTCGCCGCAGTCGCGGAGGTGTGCCGGGAGATCGGCGTCCCGCTGATCGTCGATGCCGCGCAGGCACTGGGCCACATCGACTGTGTGAGCGACGCGGATGCGGTCTACTCGTCGTCGCGCAAATGGCTGGCGGGCCCGCGCGGGGTCGGAGTGCTGGCGGTGCGCCCGGCGCTGGCTGATCTGTTGCAATCCCCGCCGTGGGCCGGTGCGGTTTCGGCGTTGCAATGCCTGGAGCTCGGTGAAGCCAATATTGCTGCGCGGGTCGGCTTTTCGGTCGCAGTGGGACAGCATCTCGCGGCTGGGCCGGAGACGGTACGCCAGCGGCTGGCCGCGCTCGGACGTCAGACCCGCACGATGCTGGCCGAGGTGCAGGGGTGGCGAGTGGTGGAACCCGAGGACGCGCCGACAGCGATCACCACGTTGGAGCCCACCGCTGGTGCCGACCCCGTCCAGGTGCGAGCCCGACTGATCGACGAGCACGGCATTGTCACCACCGCGGCCGGAGTCGAGCGCGCCCCGCTGGAGTTGACGACGCCGGTACTGCGGATCTCGCCGCACGTCGACGCCGGCACCGAAGACCTCGAAGCGCTGGTCGTCGCCCTGCGAGCGGTGACCTGAAGGGCCTCAGCGCAATCGGCGTCAGGCCGCCAGGGCCGCCTGGCTACTCGGGGCGGCCAGACGAGCGCTCACCGACAGGTACTGGCCGCGCTGCCAGGCTTCCATGAAGCCCTCCAGCGGAACGGCCAAACCCTGTCCGCCCGTCCCACCGGAGTCGTTGATGTAGATGATGTCTTTGGTCTGGTTGATCCCGAGCACCGTGATCGCGTGGTTGGCGGTACCGAACCGCCTCGCGCTGTGTGCGCCGCCGATCGCCTCGGCCCAGATCCGGTTGTTGACGGCAACCAGAACGGAGCTGGTGGTCAGCGCTGTTTTCAAGTTCGCCAACGCCAGATCGCCTTGGCTCTTGGTGTAGGTGGTCATCGTCGCGTCGACGCCGTGGTTCTCCATCAGCGCCATGCTGTCCACGTAGTAGACGTACTCGTCGGCGACCGGGTCGTAGATGTTCCCCGTTCGCGCGACGTACTTTTTCAGCAGTTTGCTCCAGACCGAACCGGTATTGCGCGAGGACGAATAGCTGGGAGTGTCCTTGGCTTCCTGGACGATGTCGGACCAGGTGGGCATGCCGCCCGGCCCCTTGAGCTGTCCGATCACCATGGCGGTCGAGGACAGCACGCAGGTGTTGTTGTTCCCCTGGGAGATGAAGTACTTCACGTTCTGCAGTGGATTGCCGTAGACCACGTCACCGGGGGCGGGTGGGTCTCGCAGCGGCGTTGTGGCGGTGGATGATTCATTCGCCGACGTCGGAGTGGGCTTTACGGTCAACCGGCCCAGGTCGCGCCCGAGCGTGGTCAGCGCATCCTGCACCGCATGCACCACCGCCGCCGGTGTAGGGAGCGCGGGCGGCTTCGGAAGGCGGCGCTGCGTTACGGTCGCCGCGACCGGTGCAGCTGTCGGCGTTTTCGCACTCGCGCGGGACTTGTTTGAGTCAGTAGCCTTTACGGAGCGTAGCGGGCCAGAGGTCCGCGCACTCGAGGCGGATGCCGAGCTCACCGAGGAGTGATTGGTGTCGGCCGGCGCGGCCGATGCGACCGGGCTTGCGCCCGCGAGCAGGATCCCCGCGCCGACGGCCAGCCCGCAGGCCGCGAGGGTCAAGGGGGCGAGTCGCCTGATCCGATTCATACTTCGGCTCTCCGGTTCCGTAGCCTCAGGCCGCCAGCGCGAGATCGGCTTGTGTCAGGGGTTGGCCTGCCGCGGCCGCCAACGGGCGAGTGGCGATGCCCAGCGGGTAGTTCGGCTCCCATCCCTTCATGAAGTCGGTCAGCGACATCGCCCGGTTCTGGCCCTCGGCGCCCCACGCGGCGTCATTGACGAAGATCTGATCGGTCTCGGTGTTCATGCCGAGGACCACGACCAAATGGTTCGTGGGGTCGGTGTCACCCAGGATGGGGGTCTTGATGGTGACGAGGACGACCGAACCGGCGGTGAGTGCGGACGCCATGGTGGTCAGGGCCACGTCGGCCTTGGTCTTGGGGAAGTACGTCGTCGAGACGTTGATCCCGTTACCGCTTGTGCTGAGCAGCTCCAGGGCGTCACCGGTCCACACCCAGTCGGTGCCGTTGTCCAGGTACATCTTCCGGTATTGACCGGTGGCGCGGTCGCCGACGAACAATTGCCGGTCGACGCTGTCGGTGATCTTGGCTTTGGCGATCCAGTCCGCGATATTCGGCATCGTGCCGGTCAGCTGACCTACCGCCATCACCACGGCGGCCAGGCCAGAGGTCTGTGCTCCGTCGGTGACCCAGTACTGCTTGGTGACGTCCGGATTGCCGATGATCGTCGGGACGGCGGGGTTGTCAAGGTCGACGTAGATGGCGGCATCGGCGGTGGTGATTCCGGATGCGCCCAGCTGCACCGCAATTGACCGCAGCGCGTTCTGTATCGCGCCGAGCGGTCCGTGCAGTTTTGCCGCGGAACCATTGTCGGCGACGATGGTGAACTCGTCCATGATGGCGCCCGCGGGCAGCGTGGTGTTGGGCGTGTAGGTGTAGGCACCCGTCACCGGGTCGAGAACCACCGAGCCGTTGCTCGGCTGGTCGCCGATCGAGTACTTGAGCGTGAAACCGTTGTTGCTCTTGCTGATTACGGTTCCCGACACGGTGCCGGCGGCGCCTGAAGTCTGGGTGCCCGATTCGATCGACGGCGCCTTGTTGGCGAAGATGTAGTTGAGCTGACGCATGAATGCCTGCACCGGGTTGAGCGTCGGTGTCGTGGCTGCCGCGCTGACGGGGGCCGTGGGCTTTGCCTGGCTGGTGCGGGTGCTTCGGGTCTTCGCGTCAGTTCGCGCGGGTCCGGCCTTGGCCGCAACCGGTGCGCGCCGGCTGGAGGCGAGGCCATGCTTCGTCGACGTCGCTTTGCCCGCGCTGGATGTGCTGCCGCCCGTGGATGACCCGCCGGTGTCAGCGGTCGCGACCGCTGTGCCTGCCAACAGTGCGGCACCCAACCCCACCGCGACGAGGCCTGCGATCAGCCATGCATATAAGGCGGCGCACTGAGGCACCATCGATTTCCCGGTCAGCACTGCGTCCCCTCGGCCCCGACTCCGATAAAGCACGGCCGGCGTCTGGTCTCCCGACGCCGAGGGACAGCCTAGGGGACGGTGCGGGAATTCGTTTGCTAGATCCAAAAACTCGGACGCAATAGTAGGCAACCGCAAATTCTTGCGCCGGCAGTGCCGGGCGGCACTCAGCCGTTCTTGTGGGCGCTGAGCAAGTAGGCCGGCATCATCAGCCGGCCCTTCGTGTCGAGGTCGAACGGCATCGCACCCTCTGGTATGTCGGCGAACGCCGGTTTGTGGGAGTGGATCTTCGCCGGCCGGATGTCGTCGATCACGAAGTACTTCGACACCGCGGCGCGCAGCTCGTCCTCGTCGACTTCGTTGGGCTTGGTCTCGAGGTGCGGCGGGAAGGCACCCTTTGCGAAGACCAGCACGTAGAGCTGTGCCCCGGGCGCGGCGGCCCGATGGATCGCACGGAGGTAGGCGTCGCGGGCGTCGACCGGAAGCGAATGGAACAGCGTGCTGTCGATGATCGTGGCGAACTGCTCGTCGTAGCCGGTGAAGGAGGTGATATCCGCGCACACGAAAGTCACGTTGCTCAAGCCGCGCTGCCGGGCGGCCTCGGTCGCCGCCGTGATCGCCGTTGGCGACACGTCGATACCGACGACGGTGGCGCCTGTCGCCGCGAGGGCCAAGGCGAGTTCGGCATGCCCGCAGCCGGCGTCCAGCACATGACCGCTGATCTTCCCGTCGCGAGCCAGAGCAGCAAGTTCGGGTTGCGGTTCACCGATGTTCCACGGCGGCGGCCCGGCGAAGGCGCCCTCTTGTCTGTAGGCGCCGTCCCAGTCCATCACCTCAGAGTCCATGTCCTCAACGTACAAGGACCCGCGGTCACTCGGTGCTGCCCCAGGTGTGCACCGGTTCGTTGCTGTGCATCAGGGTGCAGTAGCGCCGCAGCATCTCGGCGAGTGCCTGTGGTCGCGCCATGCCGCGATCCTGCAGCGCCTGCACCGTCGCGATCTGCCATGCCGACCCGTTGCGTCCAGTCTTGGCGCGACCCTCGATCACGCCGAGATAGCGGTCGCGTACTTCGGTGGCCACGCCCCAGCGCCGCAGCCCCTCATCGGCCATCGGGAGCAGGGTACGCAGCACCAACTCGTCGGGTGTGATCTCGCCGAGCCCGGGCCAGTACAGCCGGGCATCCATGCCGTGCCGAGCAGATTCGATGAAGTTGTCATGTGCGGCAGTGAAACTCATCTTCGTCCACAACGGGCGGTCCTCTTCGGCCAATACTCGCAAGGCGCCGTAGTAGAACGCCGAGTTGGCCATCATGTCGACGACAGTGGGTCCCGCGGGCAACACGCGATTCTCCACCCGCAGATGCGGCCGGCCGTTCACGACATCGTAGACCGGCCGGTTCCAGCGGTACACCGTCCCGTTGTGCAGCCGCAGCTCGGACAGGGCAGGCGTGCGGCCGGCCGCCAACTCGGCTACCGGATCCTCGTCGGACATCTCGGGCAGCAAGGAGGGGAAGTAGCGGACGTTCTCTTCGAAGAGGTCGAAGATCGAGGTGATCCAGCGCTCCCCGAACCACACTCGCGGACGCACGCCTTGGGCCTTGAGTTCGTCGGGCCGGGTGTCGGTCGCCTGGGCGAATAGCTCGATACGGGTCTCGGCCCACAGCTGGTGACCGAAGAAGTACGGCGAGTTGGCGCCGAGAGCCAGCTGCGGACCGGCCAGCACCTGAGCGGCGTTCCAGTTGGCGGCGAAGTCGGCCGGGGATACCTGCAGGTGCAATTGCATACTGGTGCAGGCGGATTCAGGAGCGATGGACTCCGCGTGCATGCTCAGCCGCTCGGGGCCGGTGATGTCGATGAGGATGTCCTCGCCGCGGGCGGTGAAGATCGAATCGTTGAGCGCCTGATAGCGCAGCGACGGACTCATCCAGTGGCCGGTCAGGTGCTCGGGCATTAGCGTCGGCAGGATGCCGATCATCACGATGTGCGCGTCGTCGGTGTTCGCCTTCGTCTCGGCGGCATTCAGGCTCGCCCGTACCTCGGCCTCCAACTCCAGTGCCGTCCGACCGGGCAGAGGTCGCGGCGGGACGTTGAATTCGATGTTGTAGGCGCCCAATTCGGTCTGGTAGGCCGGATCGGCGATCGCGGCCAAGACCTCCTGGTTCGACATCGCCGGCTGGTAGTCATCGGTGACCAGGTTGCACTCGATCTCCATGCCGGTCAGCGGTCGGTCGAATTCGAAGCTGGATTGGGCCAGCATTGTCTCGAACACGTCCAGACACAACTGGACCTTGCGCCGGTACTGCTGCCGATGCGCCCGGTTGAAGGTGGCGTGCGTGACCTCGTCGCCCATGGGGTCGATGGAACCGGTTCAGACCAAGCTGCGCAAGCAAATCGCCATCACTCGCGCCGCCGCGCCCGCAGAACCTGGCGATCGAACGGGTTGGTGCTGACCTCCACCTCGACGCCGGCATGGGCGCCGAGCGCGCGCAGCGCCGACGGGCTGTAGGAGCGCAGCGAGCTGACCAGACCGTCGTGCACGAACGGCCACCACACCAGCGGCGCCATCGCGGCCAGCTTGGCAATGTGCAGAAGCGAGGGCATCCGGGGCAGATCGATGACCAGGAGCTCGTCGGCCACCCGGGTGCCCTCGGCGAGAACCAGGGCGGCCTGGGTGGGCGGCAGATGGTGAAACGACAACGCGAAGACCGCCAGGTCGAACGAGCCGTCGTCGGCGTCGATCGCGGTCGCGTCGATGGTGCGCACTGTGGCGCGCGGGTGGTCACCGAGATCGGATGCCGCGATCGCCACCACCGACTCGGCGTTGACGTCGGAGATGGTGACGTGGGCGGTCGGATGCTGCTCGAGGACCCTGCGCGATAGTGCGCCATGACCGGCGCCGAGTTCCAGGATGGTGGGGTCGATGACGTCGGCGACCTCGCGCAGCACCAGCTCGGCATTGCGGTCGTGTTCGCGAAACAGGTTGCCGATCACGTCCAGCGCCGTCACGATTCCACGCTTGACCTCGTCGTCGACGTCGTCACGGTCGAGGTATTCCGGCCGGTCGGTTTCCAGCAGGCGATCCAGACACGACGCATCCGGGCCACCCCGCGGCATGTCGGCGATGTCGGTGATCTCGGATGCCATGTAGGCCATCATGGACGAAAGGTCGGCTGCATCGGCAGCATCACACGTCAGAGGAGCACTGTTGGCTGACTTCGTCGCCTCGATTGACCAGGGCACCACGAGCACCCGCTGCATGATCTTCGATCACAAGGGCGCTGAGGTGGGCCGGCATCAGCTCGAGCACGAACAGATCCTGCCCAAGTCCGGGTGGGTGGAGCACAACCCCGTGGAGATCTGGGAACGCACGCAGACCGTCGTGGTCTCGGCGTTGAACAAGACGAAACTGTCCGTCGAGGACCTGGCTGCGCTGGGCATCACCAACCAGCGGGAGACCACACTGGTGTGGAACCGCAAGACGGGACGGCCGTACCACAACGCGATCGTGTGGCAGGACACCCGCACCGACCGCATCGCGGCCGCGCTGGACCGGGACGGCCGCGGTGACATCATCCGGCGCAAAGCCGGCCTGCCGCCGGCCACGTACTTCTCCGGGGGCAAGCTGCAGTGGATCCTGGAGAACGTCGACGGCCTGCGCGCCGACGCCGAACGCGGTGACGCGTTGTTCGGCACTCCGGACACCTGGGTGCTGTGGAATCTGACCGGGGGAACGCACGGCGGCGTACACGTCACCGACGTCACCAACGCCAGTCGCACCATGCTGATGAACTTGGAAACCCTGGACTGGGACGATGAACTGTTGTCGCTCTTCGGGATTCCGCGCGCGATGCTGCCGGAGATCAGGCCGTCTTCGTCACCCGAGCCGTACGGGGTGACGCTACCCGCTGGACCGCTGGGCGGTGAGGTGCCGTTGACCGGGATCCTCGGCGATCAGCAGGCGGCGATGGTGGGGCAGGTGTGCCTGAGCCCCGGTGAAGCCAAGAACACCTACGGCACCGGCAACTTCCTGTTGCTCAACACCGGCGAGAAGATCGTGCGCAGCGAGAACGGGTTGCTGACCACCGTGTGCTACCAGTTCGGAGAAGCGAAACCTGTTTACGCCCTTGAGGGCTCGATCGCGGTGACCGGCTCGGCGGTGCAGTGGCTGCGCGATCAGCTCGGCATCATCAGCGGGGCTTCGCAGAGCGAGACCTTGGCCCGGCAGGTAGCTGACAACGGCGGCGTGTACTTCGTGCCGGCGTTCTCGGGACTCTTCGCACCGTACTGGCGCTCGGATGCGCGCGGGGCGATCGTCGGGTTGTCCCGCTACAACTCGAACGCGCATGTCGCCCGCGCGACGCTGGAGGCGATCTGCTATCAGAGTCGCGACGTGGTCGACGCTATGGAAGCCGATTCCGGTGTGCACCTTGAGATTCTGAAAGTCGACGGCGGCGTCACCCAGAACGAGTTGTGCATGCAGATCCAAGCCGATGTTCTGGGCGTGGACGTGGTGCGCCCGGTGGTTGCCGAGACCACCGCACTGGGTGCGGCCTATGCCGCCGGGTTGGCGGTCGGATTCTGGGCCGATCCCGATGACCTGCGCGCCAACTGGCAGGAGGACCGGCGATGGTCGCCGGTGTGGGACGACGATCAGCGTGAGGCCGGCTACGCCGGTTGGCGCAAAGCCGTGCAGCGCACGCTGGACTGGGTCGAGGTCTAGGCCGTCAGCGCTGTGACGAACGAGTCGAGTGAGCACAGCTCGCCGGGGCAACCGCGGATTGCCAGCGGAACCCACGTCGAATCGCCGTCGGTGAGTGCGCGGATCTGCTCCAGCGTTTGAGAGCGATACCAGGCTCGGACGGTTTGGTCTCCGTTCGGCGCCTCGAGCAGCTGGAAGACGAGCGCGCCGCCGGGTGCCGGTTCGTCATCGGCGAAACCTGTGACGGACCAATGGGCGTCGAGTAGGCCGGCGATGTTTGCGACCTCGGTGTCATGCCCGACGATGACGGTCAGCGGCGGCCCGGTGTCCACAGCGTCGCGGATGACGTCGGCGATCTTGCCCGCGTTGGCCACAGCCAGTGGGCGGGGCCGGGCGATGATCGACAGCTCCAGCGCGTGAAGGCCTCCGACCAGCCGGATGTCGTCGGCGGTGGCACGTCCCCACCCGACATCGGCACGCGGTTTGCCTTCGGCGTATTCGAGCTCCAACACTTCGGAGATCACCGACCCGTAGGCCAAGGCGCCGGTGAGTCGGGGGCGGTGGGCGCCGGACGGGTCGACCTCGGTGCCGCTCTGCACATCAGCGAGACCGCACCGATCAGGCCGGTTGCCGCACACGATGTGGGTCACGGCGTCGAGCGCCGACTGGTATTGCTGCGCGAGCGCAGTCACGCCGCCGGGCCCGACCGCCGACGCGACAGCCTCCTGTGCCGCAGCGGTCGTGATGTCCGATGTGCGGTACGCGTCGAAAAGCGGATCCGCTTCACCTTGTGGGGCATGGTGATTCACGATCCCGCAGCCGGGGGCCAGCGATGAGGCGTACGCGTCACCGGTCGCGATGGTGCGCTGCAGAGAGTCGGATACGACCCGGACGGAACCCGGGGGAGGGCAGGCGTGAGCGGGCAGTGTGCCGTCGGCGATGAAGCGGCGCGCGTCGGCGGCTGCGACAAGACGAACGGCCGCCGCGCCGTGATCGGTGAGCCAGCCCGGGCGGGTGCTCCACGCCGGCCACGGGTCAGGAGCGATCGACACCGGGACTGGTGGTTCCTTGTTCGGCGGCCGCACCCCGTGGCGCATGAGCATGACAGTGCGGACGACACGCCAGGTGTCGGCTCGGCTGGCGGACGGTAGTGCCCCACCGAGAATGCAGAGTGTGACGGCCAGTGCGATCAGTCTCAGCACTGTGGCATCGAAGCATGAACTGGGCGCGGTTTCGAGCGCTGTGCGCACGAAACCGCGCCCAAGTTCTGGTTACTCGGATTCGCCGAGGATCTGGTAGATCTCGCGGCGCGCATTGTTGACGATGTCGATGATGCGCTGCTGCTGCTCCGGGTTGGCAGCGAAAGCCGCCTGCCGCACGGCACCGAACAACTGGCCTACCGCAGCACGGATGTTGACCTGGCCCGGGTCGGCGCCTTCGGTGATCTCGTCCCACGGGGCGGTCTCGATCTTGTCGGCGGCGGCGCGGCCTTCGTCGGTCAGCTCGAAAAGCTTCTTGCTGCCTTCGGATTCGGTTGCCACCAGCAGGCCTTCGTCGGCCAGCAGCTGCAGAGTCGGGTAGACCGAGCCGGGGCTGGGCTTCCACAGATCCTGGGTGCGCTCGGCGATTTCCTGGATCATCTCGTAGCCGTGCATCGGCCGCTCGGCGAGCAGCTTGAGGATCGCGGCACGCACGTCACCGCGACGACCGCGGCCGCGGCCATGTCCGCGGCGACCGCCGCGTCCGCCGCCACCGGGACCGAAGCCGGGACCGAAGCCCGGGCCGAAACCGGGACCGAAGCCGCCGCGCGGGCCGAACGGCGGACCGTCGTGGTGGCCGCCATGCTCGCGGAACTGCTCACGCAGTTGATCGCGGAGCTCGCGACGGCCGTGCCGGCGGCCACGGCCGGTGGGTGCGAAACCGAAACCCGGACCGAAGCCGGGACCAAAGCCGGGGCGGCCCATATCCGGGCCTCCGAACTGGGGAAATGGGGTGTTCATAGAGGTTCTCGTTTCTGGTCGGGAAACGCCGAATGCGCTTCCGATACGTTGACGATATATCGGAAACTATCGCGATGCAACGGTTAGTTGGATCGCCGGTCGATTTCCTTGACCACCCAGCGCGCCCAGTCGGCCTCCATGGCCTCCACTCGCAGTCCGAATTCCAGGGCCGCGCGCCCGTAGAAGCCGACGTCGGTGTCGCCCCACTCCATACAGTCGCGCACCTGTTCGTAGCGGGTGAGCTCGGCTTCGGCGTGCTCGGCGACCGAGACCATGTAGGCCCGGGCCTGCTCGGACGTCATCTCGCTGAGCAGGAACACCCGCAGCAACTCGGCGCTGCGGTAGGGCGGGTCGTCCTGGGGGTTGGTCATCCAGCGCAGCAGATCCTGGCGCCCGGCGTCGGTGACGCGGTACTCCTTGCGTCCACGCGGGCCGACGTCGGTGACCTCGATCAGGCCCGCATTGGCGAGCTTGTTGAGCTCGCCGTAAAGCTGGCTCTGAGTCGCCGGCCAGACGTTGGCCATCGAGACGTCGAAGCGTTTGAGCAGGTCGTACCCGCTGCCGGGCTCCTGGGCGAGAAGGCCCAGCGCCGCGTACCGAAGACTCACGCGACCATCGTAAGGCTCGACATGTCAGTTATGGACTATCTCATACACCACTATTGACAGGTCATCAGTGGACTGTCACAGTTAGCGGCATGACGGACACCACCACCGACACAACCAACTTGCCCGCCGAAGGGCAGTTCTTCCAGCGCGGTAACTACGCGCCGGTGCCGGACGAGCTCACCGAGTACACGCTGCCCGTCGAGGGAGCGATCCCGCCCGAACTCGACGGCTGGTACCTGCGCAACGGGCCGAACCCGCGGGAGGCCAACAGTCACTGGTTCACCGGCGACGGGATGATCCACGGCGTGCGCATCGAAGATGGCGCGGCCAAGTGGTACCGCAACCGCTGGGTGCGCACCGACAGTTTCGTCGACCCGTTCCCGCTGTACCGCGAGGACGGCACTCGTGACCTGCGGGCCGCCGTCGCCAACACCCACGTCGTCAACCACGCCGGCAAGACGCTGGCGCTGGTGGAGTCCTCGTTCCCGTACGAGATCACCAACGAGCTGGAGACGGTGGGCTGCTACGACTTCGGCGGCAAGCTGCAGAACTCGATGACTGCACACCCCAAGATCTGCCCGACCACCGGGGAACTCCACTTCTTCGGGTACGGCAGCATCTTCGAGCCGTACGTCACCTACCACCGCGCCGACGCCAACGGTGAGCTGACCGTCAACCGTCCGCTGGATGTCAAGGCGCACACCATGATGCACGACTTCGCGATGACCGCCGAGCACGTGATCTTCATGGACCTGCCGATCGTGTTCAACCTCGACATCGCGATGAGCGGCGAAGGTGACATGCCATACCGGTGGGACGACGACTACGGCGCCCGGCTCGGAGTGCTGCGGCGCGACGATCCGTTCGGCGAGGTGCGGTGGTTCGACATCGACCCTTGCTACGTCTTCCATGTCGCCAACGCACACGAATCCGTTGACGGGAAATCGATTGTGCTGCAGGCCGTCCGGTACGCCGAACTCTGGCGGGACAACGGCGGATTCGACGCCAACGCGGTGATGTGGAGCTGGACGATCGACCTGCAGAACGGCACGGTCAGCGAGCGTCAGCTCGACGACCGTGCGGTGGAATTCCCGCGGATCGATGACCGGCTGGCCGGCCTGCCCGCGCGCTACTCGGTCTCCGTCGGCGACGCCAGCCTGGTCCGCCACGACCTGACCGACGGCAGCGCCGTCGAGCACCGGTTCAGCACCGGACTGGTGCCGGGCGGGCCGGGCGAGGCGGTCTTCGTCCCGTCCACATCGGGACCGGCCGACGAGAGCAACGGCTGGTACATCGCCTACGTGTACGACGGCGCGCGCGACGGAAGCGATCTGGTGATCCTGGATGCGTCGGACTTCGCGGGTAAACCGGTGGCCCGAATCCAGCTGCCGCGGCGGGTTCCATACGGCTTCCACGGCAACTGGATTCCCGCGTAGCGGTACTCCGGCACCCGCCCGGCGTCGACCCTGCGACGATATGAGCTCATGGGCGACTTCAGCGCGCTACCGGGCACGGCCATCGTCGTCGGCGGCACCGGCGGGATCGGCGCCGAGATCGTCCGGATGCTGGCCGCGCGCGGGTCCCGGGTGGGCTTCACTTACCGCGGCAACGCAAGCAAGGCGGCGGAACTCGCGGGAATAGGCGTCACTGCCGAGCAACTCGACATCACCGACGCCCCGGAGGTGCGGCGGGTTGTCGATGCCCTTGCCTACGACGGGGGCGTGCACACCGTCGTCCATGCCGCCGGCGCGCACGTGCCGATGCGGCACCTCAGCACCGTCGATCCCGACCGGTTCGATCAGCAGCTGGGCACCGACACCGCCGGCTTCTTCAACGTCGTCGCTGCCGCCCTGCCGCACCTTCGCTCATCGCGGGGCAGTCTCGTGGCCGTCACCACCGCCGCCACGCGACGCTTCGCGGTCCGCGACGGGCTGTCGGTCGCCCCGAAGGCCGCCATCGAAGCGCTGATCCGCGGGATCGCCGCCGAGGAGGGCAGATTCGGGGTGCGCGCCAACTGCGTCGGTCCGGGGATGCTCGTCGACGGCAACGCGCAGCGACTGATCGCCGACGGCGACCTCGACGAGAAGGCGCTCGACGCCGCCCGGCGCAACACCCCGCTGGGTCGCTTCGGCGATGCCGCCGATATCGCCGAGGCAGTGTGCTTCCTGGCTTCGCCGCGCGCCGGGTTCATCACCGGCCAGAAGCTGGACGTGGACGGCGGTTACGGTGTCTGACCGGATAACCGATATCCACGCGATCCGCGATGTGGTCGCTCTCTATTGCCGAGGCATCGACCGCCTCGACTTCGATCTTGTGCGGCAGGCCTACCACGACGACGGCATCGACCATCACACCGGTTTCGATGGAACCGTCGGCGGATACGTCTCGTGGGTGAGTAAGAGCCTCGAATATCTCGCCGGAACAATGCATTTCATCGGCAACCACCACGTCGACTTCGTCGACCAGGACACCGCCATCAGCGAGACCTACGTGATGGCAACGCATTGGGGCCCGCCGGGCTCAGGCCGGCGCGCCAATTTCACCACCGGCGCACGCTACGTCGACCTGATGGAGCGCCGAGCCGGCCGGTGGGCGATCGCTGAGCGCTGGGCGGTGCGGGAGTGGACCCGTCCGGACGTGTTCGTCGCCCCGGAACAGCCCGGACCCCGCGGCACCCGCGACGCTGCCGATCCGCTGCCCGTCCTCATGAAACGCTTTGGCCTGTAGGGGTTGCGAGTACCCTCACCACACCATGGCGGTGAAATGGCTGGACGACCCGGAAGACCACGACTATGACGCGGCGGCGGACTATTTGAGCATGCTCGCCGAAGACGCCACAGTGACAGCCACGGTGACCGCCCTTCGATCGGTGAAACCGATGTACCGCAAGGCCAAAGACATTCTCCGAGCGGCCCGGCTGACGGCGCTGCCCGTGGACAATCCGCATGTGAAGTCCGATCTGGCGAAGATCGAGGCGGGCAAGAAGCTCTCCCCGATACTGCTGGTGCGTGGCACCCCTGCCGACGCCATGCAGATCGCCGACGGCTACCACCGGGTCTGCGCCAGTTTCCTCACCGACGAGAACACCGCGATCCCGTGCCGGCTGGTGTCGTGGGTGCACCCGGCGTGAGCTTCGGCTTCTCCACCCTGGCGTTGGTCGCGGTCGTCGGATTGGCCGGACCACTTCTGGCGTCGGTGCCGAGACTGCGGATTCCGGTCGTCATCGGCGAGTTGGCGGTGGGATTGCTTATCGGCAGAACGGGTTTCGGCCTCGTCGACCCCGGTGACAAGACATTCACGCTGCTGGCCGACATCGGGTTCGCGTTGGTGATGTTCGTGGTGGGCACGCATGTGCCGATCCGTGACGTCACCCTGCGGTCCTCGATTCCGATGGCGGTCGTTCGGGCGGTTCTGGTCGGCGCGGTCGCGACCGGCTTGGCGGCAGGTTTGGCTGCGGTGTTCCACACCGGTCACACCGGCGTGTATGCGGTGTTGATGGCGTCGTCGTCGGCAGCACTGGCCCTGCCGGTCATCCAGCAACTCGGCCTCGGCGGGGCCGCGGTGCAGGCCGTCACCGCGCAGATCGCGATCGCGGACGCGACGTCGATCGTGTTGCTGCCCTTGGTGATCGACCCGGGCCACGCGCTGGCCGCCGCCTCCGGCGCGCTGCTGATCGCACTCTGCGCCGGTGCGGTTTTCCTCGGGCTCTGGGTGTCCACCCGCAGAGGTTGGCGAAGGCGGCTGCATCACTTCTCCGAGCGGAACAACTTCGCCCTCGAGTTGCGCATCAGCTTGCTCGTCCTGTTCGCGCTTGCGACCCTCGCGATCACCACCCACGTGTCGATCATGTTGGCCGGCTTCGCTCTGGGCCTGGCTGTCAAGGCTGCGGGCGAACCGAGGCGACTGGCCCGCCAGCTGTTCGGCATCACCGAGGGTTTGTTCAGCCCGTTGTTCTTTGTCTGGCTAGGAGCCTCGCTGCAGGTGCGTGAACTCGGCGACCATCCGGCCTACATCCTGCTGGGGGTTGGCCTGGGCGTCGGCGCGGTACTGGCGCACTGCGCCGGACGGCTGACCGGACAGCCTCTGGCGCTGGCCGCGCTGGCCGCCGCCCAACTCGGAGTGCCGGTCGCCGCGGCCACTCTCGGCACGCAGAACCGTCTGCTCAACGCGGGCGAGCCCTCCGCCCTGATGCTCGGCGCGCTGCTGACCATCGGCGTCACGTCGATAGCCAGCGTGATCGCGGCTCGACGGCACCGGGCGCAGCCACCCGCCCCAGCTCCCTAGCGTCGCGACGTGTGCCGGTTGTCCGGTTGGGGTAGCCGACGTCCATGAGCGCATCGAACGCCACCGAAACGCACCCCGAAAAGGCGCCGCGGGCTCGCCTCTGGATCAACTGGCTGCTGGCGCTGTCCACCCTCGTAGGCGCGGGCGCCGTCCAATTGTTCGCGATGGGCGCGGTGATGGGTACCGCTGCGTGCAGCAATCCCAATTGCCCGAAGCCGAGCGGCTTTCTCTACGGATTGCTCACCTACGGCGCTCCGGTGATCGCGGTGCTGGCTGTCTTCATCACCGTCTTCACGGCGAAACATCCCCGCGGCTGGGTGGTTCCCGTCATCGCGTGGGTCCTGCTGATCATCGACATCGCGATTCTGTTCGCTACGTTCTCCTAGCCCGGAAGGCAGCCGGGCTCAGGCCGTGGGCACGTTTGAACGCGGTGCTGAGCGCGAACGGTGTGCCATAGCCGACCTGGCGTGCGACGGCGCCGACGGTGAGGTCCGAGGAGCTCAACAGATCTGCGGCCAGGGCCAGCCGCCACGCGGTCAGGAACGCGATCGGTGAGTCGCCGACCAGCGCGGTGAATCGCCTGGCGAATGAAGCACGTGAACTCCCCACCGCGGCAGCAAGATTCGCAACGGTCCAGGGGTGAGCCGGTTCGTTGTACATGAGTCGAATCGCCGGACCGACGAGCTCATCGGTCCCGGCGGTCCACCAGGGTGGAGCGTTGCCGGGCCGGCTGAACCAGGTTCGTAGGAAGTCCAGCAGGAGCAGATCGAGCAGCCGGTCGAGGAAGGCTTCCTGACCGGGGCCGTCGCGGACGGCCTCGGTGGCCAATGCTTGCGGAAGTGGACTGGCCCAGTCGGCGGCACGCAGCACGGCGATGTTCGGCAGCGCGCCCAGTAGCCGGGCGCTCACCGCGCTGTGGCCTTCATAGGCCCCCACAACGGCGCGGGTGGCGCCCGTCGCGCTGTTGCCCCACGTCCGCACACCCAGCGTCATCGCGAACGCGAGGTCCTCACCGGTCAGCGTCGTGCACCGTTGACCCGGGTGGATGACGATCTGCGCGGGTGTTCCGATGTCGTCGGCGAGCACGTAATGCGCGGTGCCACGGGTCAGGGCCACGTCACCGGGATGCAGGGCGATCGCCTCGCCACCGTCCGGGCAGAGCACTGCGCCGCCGTCGGTCACGCAGATGACCGTCAACGGCGCCTCGTCCTGGAGCCGCATGGACCAGGGTGGGTCGAGCACCATCCGCAGAACGAACGCGCCATGAGCGCGAACCCCGTCGAGCAGGCCCACCAACGCGTCCACGCCGCCCAGAGTAGAGACTTAGGCGTATGAATCGACGAGCTTGAGCGATTCTGCGTCTCATCAGTAGCCGGTCTACTGACAGCATGTCGAACTCTCCCGTCATCGTGCTGGCCACCGTCGCCGCGATCGCCGCTGCCGTCGTCGGCGGCGTCTTCTATGCCTTCTCCACGTTCGTGATGCGTGGCCTGGACCGAACGGAGTATCCCGATGCCGCCGCCGCAATGCGCGGCATCAACGCTGAGGCGGCGACCAACGGCCCGTTCTTGATCCTCTTCATGGGCTCGGCATTGGTTGCGGTCGTCGTGGGCGTCGCCGCCCTGACGCAATGGCGCCATCCGGGCAGCGGCTGGCTGGTGGTCGGGGCGGTGCTCGCGTTGGTGCCGTTCGTCGTGACGGTCGCGGTCAACGTGCCGCTGAACGACCGGCTGGCGGCCGGGTTGCCGTGGCAGGACTACTACCGGACGTGGACGCTGTGGAATCACGTGCGGACGGTCGGGGCGCTGGCCGGTTCGGTGCTGATGCTGATCGGCGTTCGGCTGCGCTAGCTGGGTGGTACGAACCCGTCAGTGCGGGGTGGGGGCGCCGGCGGCACGGGCCCCGGCGCCTGCGTGACCGGATATGACGGCGGCCCAGCAGGATACGACGGCGGCGGCCCGGCGGGGAAGTGCGGTGCAGGATCCGGCGGGCGGAGCCGAGTCAGCTCGCGGCGGTGCCGCTCGGCGAGCACGGCAGCCAGAATGTATTGCGGCGGCGTGCCCGGTGGCGGCGGAGGCGAAATGCGGCCTACGACGTCGACGGCGATGCGGAACGCCATATCGTCACGCACATAGGGATCCAATTCCGGTGCACGAGCCAGGAATTGGCGTGCCAGCTCAGCCTGCTCAGGGCCGAGCGCAGAGAGTTCCAACGAGGAAGCCCACCACGCCAGCGACGGAGGCATCACGGGCGGGGGCGGCATCTTCGGGCCGCGTTCACTGATCACCACGGTTCCGGCGAACACGTCACCGATACGTTTGCCCCGTGGCGAGACCAGGCTGCAGATCACCGCGGGTCCACCCATGAACATCCAGATCTCCACGAAACCCGCCAGTGCCCGAAACAGCGCCTGGCGGAACCGTTCCGGGCCGCCGTCGTCGGACACCACCCGAAGGCCCATCGCGATCTTGCCGAGTGTCCTTCCCCGCGTGGCAGTCTCGAAAACGACCGGGTAGCCGACCATCACCAGCACCGTGAAGATGATCAGAACCGCGGCGGACAGCGCCTCGTCGAACTGGGTGATCGTGGCGGCCCACAGCAGCACACCGATGACGTAGCCGACCAGGATGACCGCGATGTCGATGAGCGCACTGACGGCCCGCACCGGCAGTTGGGCGATCTGGACGTCGAGGACGACGGCGTCCCCGGTCACCACCGTCTCGGGCACCATAACGGTCCACGGTACTAGTGTCGGCCGGGTGGACGTCGACGCATTCGTGCTGGCCCACCAGGACACCTGGACTCGGCTCGAGCACCTGGTCAAGCGGCGCCGGCGCCTTTCCGGGCCGGAGGTGGACGAACTCGTCGAGCTCTATCAGCGGGTCTCGACGCATCTGTCGATGGTGCGTTCGGCCTCGTCGGACTCGGTTCTGGTGGGTCGGCTCTCCAGCCTGGTGGCGCGGGCCCGCGCGGCCGTCACCGGTGCGCACGCCCCCATGTGGCATGAGTTCGCCCGGTTCTGGACGGTGTCGTTCCCCGTGGTGGCCTACCGCGCATGGCGCTGGTGGCTGGCGACGGCCGTCGCGTTCTTCGCGGTGGCAACTGTCATCGGGATCTGGGTGGGCGGCAGCCCGGAGGTGCAGTCGGCGCTGAGCACACCGCAGGAGATCGACCATCTGATCAACCACGACTTCGCCTCGTACTACAGCGAGAACCCGGCAGGCTCGTTCGCCTTGCGAGTGTGGGTGAACAACTCCTGGGTGGCCGCGCAGTGCATCGGGTTCGCGATCCTGCTCGGCATCCCGATCCCGTGGGTGATCTTCCAGAACGCGGCCAACCTCGGCGTGGTCGGCGGCTTGATGATCCACGCGGGCAAAGCCGATGTGCTGTTCGGGCTGCTGATTCCGCACGGGCTGTTGGAGCTGACGGCGGTCTTCTTGGCCGGAGCGGTCGGCATGCGACTGGGGTGGACGGTCATCTCCCCGGGCGACCGGCCACGGGGACAGGCGCTTGCCGAGCAGGGCCGTGCGGTGGTCGCGGCGGCGGTCGGGCTCGCCGGGGTGCTGCTGGTGTCGGGGCTGATCGAGGCGCTGGTGACGCCGTCACCGCTGCCCACCTTCGTCCGAATCGGCATCGGAGTGGCCGCAGAGGCCGGATTCCTGGCGTATGTCGTGTACTTCGGCCGCAAAGCCAGCCGCGCTGGAGAAACCGGCGACGTCGAGGACGCCCCCGACGTCGTGCCGACGGGTTGAGCTACAAGCGGCCGGTGGCCTTCATCGACAGGTAGCGGTCGGCCAGGGCCGGCGCGAGATCCTCCGGCGCCGCGTCGACGACCTCGACACCGCTGTGCCGCAGTCGGCTGGCGATGCTGCGCCGGTCGTTGCGGGCCCGCTCGGCGGCAGCCGCGTCGTAAACCTGGGCAGCGTCGGCGCGACCGGCAGCCAGCTCGTCGACCCGCGGATCCGATACCGCGGCAACGATCACCTGGTGTTTGGCCGACAGCCGTGGGAGCACCGGCAGCAGCCCCTCATCGAGCGCAGAGGAGTTGAGGTCGGTCAGCAGCACCACCAGCGCGCGGCGGCGCACCCGGCGCTGGACGGCAGCCACCATCGCGGTCGCATCCGATTCGATCAGCGCCGGCTCCAGCGGCGCCATCGCCTCCACCAGGTGGGCCAGCAGCTCGGTGCGGGATGCGCCGAACACCGCTGCGCGAGTGAGCCGGTCGTGCGCCAGGAAGTCGACGTGGTCGCCCGCGCGCGATGCCAGCGCGCCCAGCAGCAGTGCGGCGTCCATCGACCAGTCCAGCCGTGGCCAGCCACCCGGGTCCCGGGCGGTGGGATCGACACCGACGCGCCCCGCCGACGTGCGGCCGGTGTCGAGCACGATCACCACACGCCGGTCCCGTTCGGGGCGCCAGGTGCGCACCACTACGTCGGCGCGGCGGGCGGTGGCGCGCCAGTCGATCGAGCGGACGTCGTCGCCGACGACATACTCGCGGAGCGAGTCGAATTCGGTGCCCTGGCCGCGGATCAGCACCGGCATCAGCCCGTCGATCTCCCGCAGCCGGGCCAGCCGGGACGGCAGATGCTTGCGCGACAGGAACGGCGGCAGGATCCGAACCTGCCCCGCGATCGGATGAGACCGCTGCCGCCCGGCGACACCCAGCGGCCCGATCGAGCGGACGGTGATCACCTCCGAGCGCAGATCGCCGCGGCGAACGGGCCGCAGAACAGTTGTGACGGTGCCGGTTTCAGCCGCTCGCAACGACAGTGCATGCGCGCGGGGTTCGGCGCAGGCGCTGGGCGGCCAGGCATCGCGCACCGCACCGCGGAACCGGCGGCCGCCGGTGTTGTGGATGTGGATGACGGCATCGACCGTCTGCCCCAGCCGCGCGGAGGTGTCGGGCTCGCGGGTCAGGCGCAGGGCCTGCGGACTTCCGGCGAGCGCCATGTCGAGGGCCACGATGAGCAGCAGCACGAGCAGTGCAACGATGAATGTCGTTGCCGGCCAGGGCGACAGCGTGATCGGGAGGGCGCCCAGCAGGGCGATCAGGCCGGCGCGTCCGGTGAGGACCACTAGCGCGGCACCGGCACCGCGGCCAGGATGCCGTCCAGCACGCCGTCGGGGGTAGCTCCTTCGAGTTCGGCCTCGGGGCGCAGCGCGATACGGTGCCGCAGCGTCGGCCGGGCCATGGCCTTGACGTCGTCGGGGGTCACGTATCCGCGTCCGGACAACCACGCCCAGGACCGCGCCGTGCCCAACAGGGCGGTCGCGCCGCGTGGTGACACACCGAGCTGCAGCGATGGGGAATTGCGGGTGGCGCCGACGATGTCGACGATGTAGGCCAACACCTCGTCGGCGATCAGCACCCGCTTGACCGCTTCGCGGCCCGCGGCCAGTTCGGCGGTGCCTGCCACCGGGCGGATGGCGCTCAGGTCGCGCGGATCGAATCCGTTCGCGTGCCGGGACAGGATCGCGATCTCCTGATCGCGCGGTGGCAGCGGGACATTCAGCTTCAGCAGGAACCGGTCGAGCTGCGCCTCGGGCAACTGATAGGTGCCTTCGTACTCGATCGGGTTCTGGGTGGCGGCCACGATGAACGGGTCCGGCAGTGGCCGCGGCTCACCGTCGACGCTGACTTGACGTTCCTCCATCGCCTCCAGCAGTGCGGCTTGGGTTTTCGGTGGGGTCCGGTTGATCTCGTCAGCGAGCATGAGGTTGGTGAACACCGGCCCTTCGTGGAACACGAACGCCGCGGTCTTGGCGTCGTACACCAGCGACCCGGTGACGTCACCCGGCATCAGGTCGGGGGTGAACTGAACCCGCTTGAAGTCCAGTTGCAGCGCGGCCGACATCGCCCGCACCAGAAGGGTTTTCGCCACGCCCGGAACTCCCTCCAGGAGAACGTGTCCGCGGCACAGCAGGGCGATCACCAGCCCGCTCACCACGGCGTCCTGGCCGACGACGGCTTTGGCGATCTCACCGCGCAGGGCAAGCAGAGCGCTGCGCGCCGCATCGTGCTCGGCGATGGGGGCGGGAGGCTGGGCAAAGTTCGTCACGACGTCGTGACCTGCCTTTCGATGTCATCGAGTGCGTTGGCTAGTTGGAGTAGATCGGTATCGGTCGACGGGGGAGGACCGAAAAGCAGGCGCTGCAGGGTGTTCGGGTCCCCCGCGTAGCGCTGGGCGACCGCAGATGTCACCGCCGCAGGAGAGGCGCTGGGGCCCAGGCCGAGTCGAGGTGCCAGCCGCTGCAGTGTCGCGGTGCGCAGAGCCTCGGCGGCCTGTCCGCGGGCTCGGCGAGACCTATAGAGCCGGGCGCGACCTTCGACGGTTTCGGACGCCCGCACCACCACCGGCAGTTTCTCGGCGACCAGCGGTCCCAACCGGCGGCCCTGCCAAACCGCCAGCAGCACCACCACCAGGCAGAGCTGCCACACCAACCAGTTGACCGCGTCGGGCATCAGATCGGTCAGCGATGAACCTTCTGCCCCTTCGCCTTCCGGCTTCTGCGGGGCATACCAGATCAGCCGTGGCCGGTCACCGGCCAGGTTCATCGCCAGCGCCGCGTTGCCTTCGCTGAGCAGGCCGCCGTTGGTCATGAAGTCCGCGCTGCCGACGACGGTGACGGTGCGTCCGCCGTCCTGATAGCGCACCACTGCGCCGCCGTAGCAGCGCGTCACATCGATGTCGCCGGCCTTCTCATAGGTGTCGGTGGCGCCCAATTGCACAGTGCCGGCGCGGGTCGCCTCGCGCAGATTGCACTCGGGCTCGGAGGTGAGCATGCTGGCACCGCCGAGGCGGACGTCGGCGGCCAGCGCCTGTCGAGCCCGGGAGGTGGGCTCCAGCACCAGCCGGTCTCCGGGGACATCGGCCAGCCGGGTCAGCAGATCCGCACCCCGGGTGTTGTAGGTCTCGGCCGCCAGCAGGAGGCTGTCCGGGCGGGCGGAGTTTTCGACATCGGCCACGGTGTCGGCGACGACGACGTCGACACCGCGGTCGCGCAGCAGGGCGACCAGGGCATGCGCCCCGTCGGGGCTGGTGGAATCCGGATCCATCCGGCCGCCCGGTCGCGGCGCGGTGAGGAACGCGCTGATCGCGGCGATCGCCGCGATCACGATCAGCGCCAAGGCAATCCAGCGTCCGGTACGCCACCGCTGGCCGAGGGTGGCGCTCACCGCAGCGGAGCCCACGTGTCGGCGACGACGGGAGCATCGCCGCCGTCGGAAGAGGCCGGGCCGGCGTGCCGGCGCAGGGCCTCGTCGAGGGCGGCGACCATCAGGTAGTCCGGTTCGGTGCCGGGTTGTTCTCCGTAGGTGACATCATTGAAAACCGTTGCCGCCCGGCGTAAGTCGCCGCCGAAAGCGGGCAGAAGCTCGCCGGCGTCCGCGGCGAGTTCGTTGGCGGTGCGACCCGGGACCGCGTTGAGCAGTCCGATCTCCTCGAGATGGCGGGCGACCGCGCGAAGCCGGTGCCGGATGGCGGCAGCCCAGTTACCCTGCGTCGCATACGCCTGCGCGGTGGCCCGGTGTTCGGCCGAGCTGAGTTCGCGCGTGCCGAACAGGCCCGCATCACCACCCCGCTTGGTGCGCATCGTCCGCCTGGCGATCCGCACCGCGACGATGAACGCCACCAGCACGACGATCGCCAGCACCGCGATGGTCAACCACCCGCCCGGGATGGAAGCCCCCTTGGCGATCACCCGATACAGCAGTTCCTGAAGCCACTCGTTGAGCCGGTCGGTCAACGATTCCTTCGGGTAGATCGGTTTGGCCAGCTCACGCTGGGCCGCGTCGTGAGCGGTCTCCCGGTCGATGTCGATGACAGGCATGGTGATCGGCGCGTCAGCGCCCCGGTGTGAGCCACAGATCGTCGGCGGCCCCGGTGTCCGCGGGCGCCGCGGTGGCACCGGTCTGCAGCACCAGATCGAACGCTTCCGCGCGGATGCGGGTGTCGGTGTACAGCAGCACCGTCACCCCTGCGGTGAAGGGTGCGACGATGATCTGTGCGATCGCACCGCCGATGGCCGTCAACGTCGTGGCAAGGATGATCGGTCCCGACGAGTCCGCTCCGAGAAGGAACACCTGTCCGGCGATGCTGAACGGGACGGCGACCGCTCCGGCGATGACCCCGGCCACCACCGACGCCAGCAGCCGGATGCCGAATATGCGCCAGAAGTGGTTGCGTACCAAGCCAAACGAGCGCCGGATGGCTGCCATGACCGGTTTACGCTCGAGCACCACAGCTGCCGGCGCGAACGACAGCGCGGTGTACAGGTAGACCAGCGCCGCGATCAGCCCGAGTACCAGCGGAATACCGACGATCACCGCTGCGGTGCCGTTGCCGGCCACCGCAACACCGGCGATGACCGCCACGACAACGCCGACCAGCACCAGGACGGCGAGGACTTCGATGGCGCTGAAGCCGATCAGCGCCCACAGTCTGCCGCGGAGGCGCTGCCATGCCTCGCCGACGGTGATCTTGGTGCCGAAGACGGCTCGGCCCACGACGACGGTGAGCATGCCGGACAGCAGAATTCCGGCCAGGGCGGTGGTCAGCCCGCTGGTCGCACTGGACGCCGCGGAACCCAGCATTGCCGGCGTGGACAGCTCCTCGCCGGTCTGGGCGCCCACCTTGCCCATCGAGAGCAGCGGACCCAGCTGCAGGATCAGTGCCAGCGCCTGAGTGATCACCACGACGACCGTCGTCAGGCCCAGCGTGGCCTTCGGGTTGGCGCGGATGTAGCCGACGGCGCCGTTGAAGATGTCGCTGAGCGACAGCGGCCGCAGCGGAATGATGCCTGGTTTGGCCGCCATCAGAAGCTGCGGGCCATAGCCGGGCGGTGGGAATCCCGGGGGGCCGTAGCCGGGCGGTGGGTAGCCCGGGGGTGGGTAGCCGGGCGGGGGATATCCGGGCGGCCCGTAGCCGGGCGGGGGATATCCGGGCGGCCCGTAGCCGGGCGGGGGATATCCCGGTGGCCCGTAGCCGGGCGGCGGGTAGCCCGGCGGCGGATATCCGGGCGGCGGGAAGGGCGGTTGACCAGGCCATCCCGGTGGCGGTCCTGGAGGTCCGGCAGGCGGTACCGTCACCGGCAACCGTCCCCGACGTCGTAGCTCATCAGCCCATCCTGTCGAGCGGCGAAGTATTTCTCAACGTCCTCGCCGTCCCGGGCGCGTAGCGTTTGCGCCATGGCGGAGCTCAAGGACCGGCTGAGATCGGACCTCACCGAAGCGATGAAGACCCAGGACAAGTTGCGTACCGCGACGCTGCGGCTGCTGCTCGCGGCGATCCAGACCGAGGAGGTCTCCGGCAAGCAGGCGCGGGATCTCTCCGACGAGGAGGTGCTGAAGGTCCTGGCGAGGGAGTCCAAGAAGCGCAGCGAGTCCGCCGAGATCTACACCCAGAACGGACGCGGCGAGCTGGCCGCCGAGGAACACGCCGAGGCCCGGATCATCGACGAGTACTTGCCGACTCCGCTGACCGACGCCGAGGTGGCCGATGTGGCCGACACCGCGATCGCCCAGGTGGCCGAGGAGATCGGTGAGCGCCCGTCGACCAAGCAGATGGGCCTGGTGATGAAGGCGGCCAACGCGATCGCCGCGGGCAAAGCCGACGGATCGCGGCTGTCCGCGGCGGTCAAAGCACGCTTGTAGTCGTTTCGGTCTCCGGCGTCGGGGTACTCGTCGCGCATGACGCGCTTCGGATACACCCTGATGACCGAGCAGAGCGGGCCCAAAGACCTTGTGCGCTACGCTGTTTCGGCTGAACAGGCAGGCTTCGACTTCGAAGTCTCCAGTGACCACTTCTCGCCCTGGCTGACCTCCCAGGGGCACGCACCCAATGCCTGGACGACGCTGGGCGCTGTCGCGCACGCGACCGAGCGGGTGGCGCTCTACACCTACGTCACGTGCCCGACGATGCGCTATCACCCCGCCGTGGTCGCGCAACAGGCCGCCACCCTGCAGATCCTGGCCGACGGGCGATTCACCCTCGGTCTGGGTTCCGGTGAGAACCTCAACGAACACGTCGTCGGCAAAGGGTGGCCGACGATCCAGCGGCGCCAGGACATGCTCAAAGAAGCGATCGTCGTGATTCGCGAGCTCTTGAGCGGCGAGCTCGTGGACCACAAGGGCGACTACTTCGAGGTCGATTCGGCACGGATATGGGACGTCCCCGACGAACCGGTCACCATCGGCGTCGCAATGTCGGGCGAGCGCTCGGTCGATGCCTTCGCGACGGTGAGTGACCATCTGATCGCCGTGGAACCCGACGGCAAACTGGTCGACGCCTGGCACCGGGCGCGCCAGGCCACCGGTCTGGCCGGTGGCGGGCGGATCATCGGGCAGATTCCGGTGTGTTGGGATCCCGACCGCGACGCCGCGATCCAGCGGGCGCACGACCAGTTCCGCTGGTTCGGCGGCGGCTGGGATGTCAACGCCGACTTGCCCACCCCGGCCGGGTTCGCCGGCGCCACCCAGTTCGTCAGACCGCAGGACGTTGCGGACAGCATTCCGTGCGGACCCGACCTGGACGCCATCGTGGAATCAGTCAAGAAGTACTGGGACGCCGGATTCACCGACATCGCGCTCGTGCAGATCGGTGACGAAGGGCAGGACGAATTCCTGGCGAAGGCGGCTGAACCCTTGTTGGCGAAGCTGCGGGACGCCGCACACTGATTGCACATCCCTTGGTCGCGCAGCGTTTGGCACCGAACAGCTAGGGCCGGCGTGATGCGGCCCACCAACGGGTTCAAACGAAAGGTGTCGGGGTAATCCCGCTGGTCATGACAGACCGCACCTCGGATGAAGAAGATCACGCCGACTACACCGACGACCACCAGGACGAGCCGCGTGGCGGACGGCCCGGTCCTGCGGACAAGGGCGGGCAAGGTGGGATGTCCACCCGCGAAGTGGCCCCTGACGTCGCCGCGTCGCCCGATCAGGAGCCGCCCGACTAGGACTCGGCGTCGCGTCCTTCTCGGCTGCTGCGGTACGCCTTGGCCCGGACGTTTCGCAACCATTCCGGCCAGACCTGTACGTCCGGTGCGCTGTGGCGGACCGGGTCGAACGAGACGTCATGCTCGGCGTGCTGGTTCAGCGGCACCACCTCGGTGAGCCGCAGGGTCGCCATCGGCTCGAATCCGCCGTTCCCGCGCGCTTGCTCGACGTCGAAGTCCAGGCCGTCGCCGTTGATCCGCTGGTGCACTGCCTGCAGTGACAATCCCGAGCCGCCGACGGGCGTGGTCAGGCGGGCGCGGATCCACCACAGTTCGTCCTCGTATCGCAGCGGCAGCAGGCTCGAATACACCGCCTCTGACCATGACGTCACCGCACGCAATGCCACCCGGTTGGGTACGAAGGCGCTCGCCCCGAACCCCGCAGACACCAGCAAGACGTCCCACGGGGTGGCAGCGAACGCGGCAGGGGGCATCCGCCAGGCCAGCCCAGCGGCATCCGGCAGGGCGCCGGGTGTGCCGAGAGCTTTGGAGACGCGCCCGACGATGTTGCCGGATTCGACCGGAAGACCTTCATGCGGTGGCGACAACCGCTCGATCGTGCCGTTGGCCAATACGCCGCTGGGATGGAAGAAACGGCGCTGCCGCAGTGCGGCGCCGGCGGCAATGGGAAGGGCTGCAAGATCGGAAGCTTTCACACCGAATGCCTTCCCGGTCGGTGGGGCGGGCAAACAACTCGCCGGGTTTAACGCCCCCGTAATGGGGCATGTATCTCGCAGCGCGGTGAGAAAACACGGGCGCGATCGACTGTCGAAAGGCCAATGTTGACCATTCTCTACCCCGACCTTGAAAGTTCGGTTGCAGCTGTTCCCGGCGTCTATGCGCCGCAACAGGATTCGCAGTTACTCATCGAAGCCATGACCATATTTGGCGCTGTCCCCGGTCGCCGTGTGGTTGATCTGTGCACTGGAAGCGGCGTGATCGCGATTTCGGCCGCGCAGCTGGGCGCCGATAGCGTCACCGCATTCGACATCTGCCCCAAGGCGGTTCGATGTGCCGCCGACAACGCCGAAGAGGCCGGTGTCGGAGTTGAAACGCGGCTGGGCACCTGGGGCGACGCCCTCGCAGCCGGTCCGTTCGATCTCGTCGTCTCCAATCCGCCTTATGTGCCAACGAGTCCCGATGCCCACCTTGAGGAGATCTCCGCCGAAGTGGGTCCGTCGACGGCCTGGAATGCCGGCGTCGACGGCCGCCAGGTTCTGAATCCGCTGTGTGACTCGGCCGCGGAATTCCTGAGCAACAATGGAACGATGCTGATCGTGCAGTCGGAGTTCTCGGACACCGATCAGTCGCTGAGCCGCTTGCGGTCCGCTGGTCTGGACGCGGACGTTGTTCTGCGTCAGGTCATTCCGTTCGGGCCGGTGCTGAGCGCCCGGGCGTCGTGGATGGAGAGGATCGGTATGCTGCCCGCCGGCAGGCGGGAGGAGGAAATCGTGGTGATTCGCGCGGAAAAGCGGTGAGCGACGACGAACCCCGGGTGGTCCGGATCGTCAGCGGCGGCCCCATGATGGTGCAGGGGCCGGTGCGGATCGAGATGCCCGACGGCTCCGTCGTCGAGTCCGACCGCTTCATGGTCGCGATCTGTATGTGCAAGCGCAGCAAGACCTATCCGCTGTGTGACACCAGTCATCGCCGTCGCCGGCGTACCGGCGACGGCGAGTCGTCAGCTGCTCAGCGGCCGGCGTAGCGAGCTGCGTCCGCCGGTCCAGCATCGCATCAGGTGATCGGCTAGCCGGTCCTCCACCACCAGGTGGGCCCGGATTCCGAAGATGACATCCCGCTCCAGCGCCGGCTCCCGGCTCACCAGATCGCCTACGACGTCGGTGCGGACCACCTGCTCGTGTACGGCGTCAGCCTCCACGTGCTCACGGTAAAACTGTGCACACGTGTCCGGCGCACCCATCCGCTCCATGGCATCGACCAGTCGACGCGACCCCGGCGACGAGGTGATCTCGGTGGAGGCGAAGTGTCCGATGGCAGCGCCCCGATACGCACGGTGCAGTCCGAACATCGACATCAGGTTCACCACGGTCAGCGACGCGGCGGGCACCGCGTCGATGTAGCCGAGGTAGCTCGCGTCGAGGCCAGCGGCGACCATCAGGTCGGCGAAGAGCTGCTGGTGCGCGTGATCGCTTCTGCCACCGCCGAATTCGTCGAACTCGATGGCCACGAACGCCGACTTGGCCAGTCCGGTCAGCCGGGGGATGGCCCACGCGTGCGGGTCGCCCTCTTTGAGGTGGTAGAGCGAGCGATGCACGAAGTACTCCTGCATCTGCTCCCAGGTGCCCTTGCTGCGCAGATAGTAGGACGGGCCGGTGCCGTCCGCCGGTTCGATCGTCAGCTTCGCCATCTCGGCGTCGGCCGTGTCTTCGGGACCGATGTCACCGACGTCGCGCTGCACAGCGGTCAGGAACGTCTCTTCGAGTTGGGCGCGCAGATACAGAAGTCCCGGGTTCCACTCCCAACCGGGATCGACTCCGGCAAACCCGCGGTAGTGCAGCTCGTAGCAGACGTAGAGCGCAAGCTGGATGTCGATGCCGTAAGGATCGGAGTCATGGAGCGATGCTTCGATCCGCTGCAGATAGTTGCGCGGCGCACGTTCGGTGAGAAGCTCGAGGACGGCCATCGATACCGGCCCACGAGCTTCAGGGAGGCGCGGTTCTACAACTATGGGAGCAAGCGTCACTGAAAGCTTGTCCCCGCAGAGGCGAGGAGCTAAACCCCGTCCGTCACTCCAGTTGCGGTTTTCCTTGTGTGAGCAAGCGGACACCGAGACGTCGCAGCGACCGGGGCCCAAACCCAGCGGAGCAGCCAGTGGCCGAGACCACCGATCGAAACTGATTTCCGGCATGGGGGGACGATAATCCTCTGTCGACACCGAAGGGTTCAGATCAAATGGACGCAGACGTCATCGTGATCGGCGCCGGCCTGGCCGGTTTGGTCGCCACCCACGAACTGACCAGCCGCGGTAAAAAGGTGCTGCTGCTCGACCAGGAGAACCAGGCCAACCTCGGCGGTCAGGCGTTCTGGTCGTTCGGTGGCCTGTTCTTGGTCGACACCCCCGAGCAGCGTCGGCTGGGTGTCAAGGACAGTCTCGAGCTCGCCTGGGGTGACTGGTCCGGAAGTGCGCAATTCGACCGGGTCGACGACGAGGACAGTTGGGCGGTGCGGTGGGCCCGCGCCTACGTCGACTTCGCCGCCGGTGAAAAACGCTCCTGGCTGCTGGGGCACGGCATCACGTTCCTGCCGACCGTCGGCTGGGCTGAGCGGGGTGACCTCCGCGCCGACGGGCACGGAAACTCGGTGCCGCGCTTCCACGTCGCCTGGGGCACCGGCACCGGCGTGGTCGAGCCGTTCGTCAACTCCGCACTGGCTGCCGCCGAGCGCGGCCTGGTGATCTTCCGGCACCGGCACCGGGTCGACGAACTGGTCATCGCGGACGGTGCCACAACCGGCGTGCGGGGCACGGTGCTGGCGCCTGACGACGCACCACGCGGTGCGCCGTCGAATCGGGATCGACTGGGCGACTTCGAATTTCATGCTCAGGCCGTAATCGTCACCACCGGTGGCATCGGTGGGAACCACGACATCGTGCGGCGCTACTGGCCGCAGCGGATGGGCACACCGCCCACGTCGATGATCACCGGTGTGCCGGCCTACGTCGACGGGCGGATGCTCGACATCGCCGCCGGCTCCGGCGTGCGCCTGGTCAACCGAGACCGGATGTGGCACTACACCGAAGGTGTGCAGAACTGGGATCCGATCTGGCCGAAGCACGCCATCCGGATTCTGCCGGGACCGTCATCGATGTGGTTCGACGCACTGGGCCGGCGGCTGCCCCAGCCGTACCTGCCCGGCTACGACACCCTGGGCACGCTGCGCTATCTGCGCACCACCCCGGAGATCGCCGGGTACGACCACAGCTGGTTCATCCTGACCCAGAAGATGATCGAGCGGGAGTTCGCCCTGTCGGGTTCCGAGCAGAACCCCGACATCACCGGCAAGGACCGCACCGGATTCCTCAAGGAGCGGTTGTTCAGCAAGGGTGCGCCGGCGCCGGTGGAGGCCTTCAAGCGCAACGGAGCGGACTTCGCGGTGGCCGACGGTCTCGACGAACTGGTGGCGAAGATGAATGCGCTCACCGACGAACCGCTGCTGGATGCCGGGCTGATTCGCCGACAGATCGAGTCGCGCGACCTGCAGATGGCAAACCCGTACTCCAAAGACGCTCAGGTGCAAGGCATTCGCAACTCTCGTCGCTACATCGGCGACCGCATCGGCCGGACCGCCGCACCGCACCGGATTCTCGACCCGGCCGCGGGGCCGCTGATCGGGGTGAAGCTGCACATCCTGACGCGAAAGACTCTCGGCGGTATCCAGACCGATCTGTCGTCGCGGGCCATCGGAACGGACGGCCAGCCGATCGACGGGCTGTACGCGGCGGGGGAGGTCGCCGGCTTCGGCGGCGGTGGCGTGCACGGATACAACGCATTGGAAGGAACGTTCCTCGGCGGCTGCCTGTTTTCCGGGCGTGCCGCGGGTCGGGCGGCCGCGACAGCACTGTGACGCCTGCATGACGGTGTTCCTGAACTGAGCTTTGTCACGTTGCTGGCCGGATTCCCGATAGCTTAGAAAAACGTAAGTGTCGGTTTATCGCCCAGCCCGATACTATGGCGCCATCAGGAAGGAGGCCGATATGAGCCTTCGTCATACATCGCTTCGAGCGGTGGCTGCGACTTCGTTGTCGCTGGGGACCTTGTTTGCGGCGGCCGGTACGGGTGCAGCCGCCCCCAGCGCGACGGCTGATCAGGGGTCGGATCTGCAGACGTACCTCGACAGCTTGACGAATACATACAACAACACCATCGGTCGTTCGGTGGACGAGGCCCGCCAGACCGCCCAGGACCAGGCCGCGCAGAACGTCGGGCTCGCCATCGGGGTGCCGATCGCCAATGGGGCGATCGGTGGTACTACCGCGGTGGCCGGCAGTGTGGGCTCTGCGCTGGTGTTCTCCGCTTTCCAGAGTGGCAACCCGCTCGCGGCCTTGACGGGCGCGGCGGCTCCGGCGGCAGCCGCGGTTCCTGCCGCAGCAGCGGTTCCGGCGGCAGCTGCGTTGCCGGCAGCGCCGGTGTTGCCTCCGCCTCCGGCGGCCCCCGCGCTGCCACCGCCACCCGCGGTTGCCGCGTTGCCGGCAGCTCCGGTGTTGCCTCCGCCACCGGCAGCCCCTGCGCTGCCGCCGCCACCGGCGCTCGGCCCGCTGCCTCCGCCGCCCGCGATCGGACCGCCGCCGCTGCCGCCGCCACCCGCGCTGCCGCCGCCGCCGTGGATTCCGTTCCTGCCGGGCTCGCCGCCGCTACCCGGCCCGCCCCCACTGCCGCCCCCGCCGGGGCTGCCGCCACCACCGTTCTGACGCGCAGCCGTTGAGGCTGGACCGTTCGCCGTATGAGCCGGCGAACGGTTTTTGCCTGTGCTCGCCTGGCCGGCCACGTCGACAAATCGCTTTGCGACCAGGGCAGTCCTGCTACGTTCGGCCTAACCACAGCGTCGTCGGGAGGTCGGGCCATGGCAGCAGGCGTGTTCGTCGGACGAATCGGCGGCCTTGCCGCTGCCCTTGGAGTAGGTGCGGGCATAGCACTGGCTGCTCAAGGCGTCGCGTGGGCGGATACCGGATCCGGGTCGGACAGTCCGTCGTCGTCGGCGGCGTCGTCGACCAAGAGCACCTCCGCGTCCAGCGCGCGACAAAGACCTCGTTCGGCAGCGAAATCCCAAGCGCTGTCGGTGGTTTCGAATCCGGTGCGGCTCACGCCCACTGCCCCCACGCCCAAGGCACCCAACGTCGTGGCGGTGGCACTCTCGGTTCTCGGCGCCACCCGGCGCGACGACCAGGACTCCGTCTCGCCTGCGTTGGCAACAGTAAAGCCATCTGCCACAACGTCTTTGGTGGTAAGTCCCAGCATCGATGCCGTCGCACACGCCTCGTCGGCCAGGGCGACCGCGAGAGCAGAGGCGGTGCCCGCCGAGGCGGCACCGCCGGTCGACGAGAATTTGTACAGCGGTCCGCCACCCACGATCTTCCAGCGCGCAGTGGTGGCCGGCCTACGCGTCATCAATTTCGTGACCAAGACCTTCAATCTGCCATTCAGCCTCAGTGGAACCAGCGCGCAGATCCCGTTCTTCACCGACGGGAAGCCGGACTTCTTCCTGCTGTCCGGGATCACAGCGCAGAAGACCGAATACGAAGGCATGGCCGTGTGGACGCTGACGCCGCACGATCCCAGCGGCCAGTACGTGGTGGCCATTCACGGCGGCTCGTTCATCGGCCAGATCAGCATCTTCCACTGGTGGACCTACACCGACATGGCCCGCGACACGCACGCTACGATCGTGGTCCCGCTGTATACCCTTGCCCCCGTTGGCACTGCCGCAACCGACATCCCGGTGATGGCCGACTTCATCGGCGCGCAGATTGCCGCGCACGGTTCGGACAACGTGAGCGTGATGGGTGACTCGGCCGGCGGCACCATCGCCTTGGCCGCCCTGCAGAAGATCGTCAAGCGCACCGGCACCCAGCCGCATCGCCTGCTGCTGCTGGCCCCGGCGCTCGACCTCAGCGACACGTTCCCCAATCCGGTCGACGACCCGCTGCTGGGCAATCCCCACGATGGCCACGACAACAACCTTCTGACGTGGGCGGGCGATCTCGCCACAACCGATCCCGTCGTCAGCCCGATCTTCGGATCGCTGGCCGGACTGCCGCCGACCACGGTGTACTCGAGCTCTCGGGATCTGCTGACCCAGCAGGCGCTGCGGTTGCGTGACAAGGCGACGGCGGCCGGCGCGGACTTCACGTTCGTGTTGCGAAAGGGCCAGTTCCACGACTGGACGATCTTCGCGCCCCTGCCGGACGCCTACCGGGAGCGTGCCGGGATCTATCAATCGCTGGGCCTGTAGTTTCCGACGAGCGGTGTGTCAGACCAACAGCGAACCGCCCTCCACCCTGATGACGGTGCCGGTGCCGAACGTCTGCTCCATGCAGTAGATGTAGGCGAGCACCGCGTCGTCCACCTCACCGATGCGACCCAATGGAATCCGTTGCGCCTCTTGGTCGAAGAGCGCGGTTCGATCGGCTTGCGCCATCTCATCCCACAGCGGGGTGCGGATCATCCCCGGTGCGACCGCGTTGACCCGGATCGGGGCGAGCTCGACCGCGAGCGCGGTGGTCAATGCGTTCATCGCTCCGCACAGACTGGATGGGAGCGGGCCGTAGCCGGGGTCCCACGCTGCCGTGCCACTGGTCAATGTGATCGAGCCACCACTGCGCAGTCGAGGGCCGAATACCCGTGCCGCGCTCAAAGCGCCGACGAACCGCGTTTGCAGGAAGCCGTTGACGACCGCCGGTGTGAGGTCTGCGAGCGCAGCCAATTCGAGTGATTCGCCGGCCGTGTACACCAGATGGTCAAGGTCGCCGACATCGGCGGCGAGCCGGTCGAGGGCCGAGGGGTCCGTGAGGTCGACGGTGGCCCCGCGCGCTCCGTCGGGCAATTCCGCCAGCGCACGGTCGACGCCGGTCTGATGGCGAGACGCGACATACGGGGTGGCGCCGCGGTCGGCCACGGCGTGTGCGACGCCGAGGCCGATACCGGAGGTGCCGCCGATGACGAGGACGTTGGTGTGCTTCAGGCTCATGATTCAACGGTCCGCCGCGCGACCGCGTACGTCCAAGACTCTCTTCGTCGCCGAGCGATACCCTCGGGGTATGAGCGGTCCCGACCTGGACATGCGCAAGCTTCGATACTTCGTCGCGGTGGCCGAGGAGCTGAACTTCGGTCGCGCCGCCCGCCGGCTGCACATCGCCCAGCCGGTGCTTTCTCGTCAGATTCGGGCCTTCGAGGACGAGCTCGGCGTCCGACTGCTGATCCGTGACACCCGAGGTACCACACTCACTGACGCGGGCAGCCAGTTGCTGCAGGATGCGCGCTTCTTGCTGTCAGAGTCAAAGGCATTGCAGGACAGGCTCACTCGAGCTGCGAGTAGCACCCGAGTCGTCAGGGTCGGCGTAATGCCCGGCCTGTTGGCGACCGCGGCCGTGCGGAGCTTCGCAGCGGCAAACCCGGCCCACCGTGCGGAGGTGGTCCCGATTGGTTGGGCCGCACAGCTCGAATCGGTGCGTAACCGCACTCTCGACGTGGTCTACGCCCGCGAGCCCATCGACCACCGCGGGCTCGGGGCTGCGGCGCTCCTCGAGGAACCGCGCGACGCGCTGCTGCCCGCCGACGACCCCCTTGCCCGCCGTCGGTCGGTGCGGCTCTCCGAGCTGGCCTCGTACCGCCCTCTGCAGGATCCCGCCCTGATACCGGAATGGTGCGCCCTCGCGATGCCCGAACACCGCCGCGGTGGTCACCGCATCGCGTCCACCATGGAGGAGAAACTCGAACGCGTCGCCGCGCACGAAGGATTCGCGATCCTCCCGCGGTCGGCAACAGCGTTCTACCGGCGGCCTGACGTCTGCGTCGTCCCCATCGAGGATCTGGCACCGGCTGGGGTCACGCTGATCTGGGATGCTGCTGTCGCCGATCCGGTCCGCGACGCATTTGTGACCGCCGCTCTGGCGTGCGCGGCTGAGACGGTCTGACCCGCCTACGCCGTTTTACGCAAGAGGCCCTGACCGGCTTACCCGGATCAGGGCCACTAGCTGCATCAACTGGAGTCGGGGTGGCGGGATTCGAACCCACGACCTCTTCGTCCCGAACGAAGCGCGCTACCAAGCTGCGCCACACCCCGCGTGAAGCCTCGACAGCGTATCGCACGCGACGGGTGAGAAGCCAAACGGCTTGTCGGGCCCTCGGCGAAGTTCACGGCGTGTCGCGGGATGGATCTGACTTGTCGGTGGCGTTATGGAAACTGACGGCGACACAAATGCGCCGAGCAGCGAAAGGTGGGGCGGATGATGACCGCTTTGGGGGCCGTGGTGTACGGGGGTTTCTTCCTGCTCGCAGCGCTGTGGCTGGTGGTGACCGGTGACTACGACGTCGTCGACGAGCCGGACCAGACCCAGCCGCAGGAACGTTCGAACTCGGCCAGCGCGTCCGCGTGCTCGCCGGGATTGAGGTTGTGACCCGCTAACCACTCGGCGTCGTAGTAGGTGTCGGCATAGCGGTCGCCGCTGTCGGCGATCAGCGTGACCACCGAACCACCGACCCCGGCCGCGACCATCTCGGCCAGCAGGCCGAACGCGCCCCAGACGTTGGTTCCCGTCGAGGGCCCCACGCGACGTCCCAAGACCCGTGACACATGGTGGGCCGCCGCGATCGACGCGGCATCGGGCACGCTCACCATGCGGTCGACGATCTCCGGCAGGAACGACGGTTCCACCCGCGGACGGCCGATGCCCTCGATCCGCGACGGCGCACCGGTGACGACATCGCGGCCGTGCGCGTAGGACGGGAAGAACGCCGAGTTCTCCGGGTCCACCACGCACAGCTTCGTCTCATGGCGTCGATACCGGACATAGCGCCCGATCGTCGCGCTGGTGCCCCCGGTCCCGGCGCCCACCACGATCCACGTCGGAATTGGATGGCGTTCGGCACTCATCTGGTGGTAGATCGACTCGGCGATGTTGTTGTTTCCCCGCCAGTCGGTGGCCCGCTCGGCGTTGGTGAACTGGTCCAGGTAGTGGCCGCCGGTCTCCTCGGCGATCCGCTGCGCCGCCGTGTACACCTCGCCGGGTTCGTCGACGAAATGACACCGCCCGCCCTGCGCCTCGATCAGCTTCACTTTCGACGCGCTCGTCGATGCGGTCATCACGGCGACGAACGGAAGCCCCAACAACGCGGCGAAGTAGGCCTCGGACACCGCCGTCGATCCCGAGGACGCCTCGACGACGGTGGTGTGCTCGCTTATCCAGCCGTTGCACAGCCCGTAGAGAAACAGCGACCGAGCCAACCGGTGCTTGAGGCTGCCGGTGATGTGGGTCGATTCGTCCTTGAGATAGAGCGCGATGTCGACGCCACCGCTCCACGACGCCGGCAGCGGGTAACGCAGCAGATGGGTATCCGCGCTGCGCCGGCTGTCGGCCTCGATCAACCGGATGGCGTTGTCCACCCAGCCGCGTGGCCGGGTGTGGGCGGCGACCGACGTCATCGCCGGCTGAGACAGCAGGCGGCGCTCACCGCACCGAGGCGGTGGGGCTGGAACGCACCACGCTTCGCGTCTGGTCATGCCCGCCGGTCGGCGCGGCCACCAAGGTCAGCAGGGTGGCTTCGGGACGACAGCAGAATCGGTACGGCGCGAACGGCGATGTGCCGATGCCCGCCGATACATGGAGGCCGGTATCGGCGCCCCAGCGCGAGGCACCCTTGACGCGGGACCGGTCCAGATCGCAATTGGTGACCAGGGCGCCGTAGAAGGGCAGGCACACCTGCCCGCCGTGGGTGTGTCCGGCCATGATCAGCTGATAACCGTCGGCGGCGAAACGGTCCAACACCCGGGTGTAGGGGGCGTGCGCGACGCCGAGGCTCAGGTTGGCTGCGGCCGACGGCGGGCCGGCGATCGTGTCGTAGCGGTCCCGGCCCAGATGCGGATCGTCGACCCCGGCGGCGGCGATTGTCAGCCCGGCCACCTCGAAGTCGCGGCGATTATGGGTCAGATCCAGCCAGCCACGCTCGGTGAACGCCGCGCGCAGGTCCTGCCAGGGCAGCGGTTTGCCGTGGATACGACCTTTGCTGTCGTACAAGTACCGCGCGGGGTTCTTGAACTTCGGGGCGAAATAGTCGTTGCTGCCGAACACAAAGACACCCGGCACCGACAGCAGGTCTCCGACCGCCTGCACCACCGCGGGCACTGCCTTGGGGTGCGACAGGTTGTCGCCGGTGTTGACCACCAGGTCGGGCTCCCAGCGGGCCAGCTCACGCAGCCAGGCCTGCTTGTGCCGCTGGGTCGGACGCATGTGGATGTCGCTGAGGTGCAGCACCCGCAGCGGGGTGGAGCCGGGCGAGAGCACCGGCATCGTCACTTCGCGGACCACGAACGCGTTGCGTTCGATCACCGTGGCGTAGCCGACCGCAAGCGCGGCCGAGCCGGCAGCTACGAGAGCGGACGACTTCACAGCGGACGGCACAGCCATACGCGCAAGAATACTGCCCCTGCCCGCCCTTCACCCGATCATGGTGGTGGCGGCGGCGGAGCCAGCAGCGGAACGGTGATCGGCGGCAGTCCGGGGATCTCGACCACGGTCTGCCCAAACGGCGCTCCGTCGAGCCCCGGTATCGGCGGCGCCCCCGGCGGAGGAGGCGGCGGCGCAGGCGGTATGCCATTGCTGATCTGGATCGTGATGATCGAGCCGGGAATCGTCTGCCCACCCGGCGATGTGCCGACCACCGTGCCGGCCGGGGATGTGCTGTTGACCGGGGTGGCCTGGTCGGCCACCTGGAAGCCCGATTCCTTCAGGCGGGTACGTGCCGCGTCCTGGGTCAGGCCCGACACCGTGGGCACCCGGGAGCCCGGTCCGCCGTCGACGTACCGCGGATCGGTGGGCGGCAGCGCGACGTCGCCGAAGTTCGTCGCGATCGGCTTCATCGCCGTGAACCAGGTCTTGGCGGGCTCGTTACCGCCGTAAAGGTTGCCGTCGCCGCACTGCCGCAGCGGGAAGGAACAGAGATCCGACGGGGTGCTGGAGTCGTCATAGATATAGGCGGCCGCCGCGTACCGGTTGGTGTAGCCGAGGAAACCCGAGGACCGGTGCGCCTCGGTGGTGCCGGTCTTACCGGAGCTCGGCAGGTCCCAGCCCACCGAGCGGGCCGACCCGGCCGCGGTACCGCTGACGTCGTCCTTGCTCAGCGCGTTGGACAGCGTGTTGGCCAACCCTTCCGGAACCACCTGATCGCAGGTCTCGGTGGTGACCGAGACCTCGTTGCCGTTGCGGTCGAAGAGCTTGTCGACCGGATTGGGTGGGCACCAGGTGCCGCCGGAGGCCAGCGTGGCCGCGACGTTGGACAGCTCGAGCGCGTTGACCTGAATCGGGCCCAGCGTGAACGATCCGAGATTCTGCCGCTTGATGAAGTCGGCGAGGCTCTCGTTGGTCTCCGGGTCGTACGGGCGCGCGGTGCCGGGCTCGGCGTAGGAACGCAAGCCCAGCTTGACCGCCATGTCGACGGTGCGCTGGACGCCCACCTGGGAGATCAGCTTGGCGAACGCGGTGTTGGGCGACTGGGCCAGCGCGTCGGTGACGCTCATCGATCCGCGGTAGTTGCCGTCGTTCTGCACGCACCAGGTGTCACGCGGGCAGCCTTTGGCGCCGCCGCTGCCGAGGCCTTTGGCCTCGAAGCGGGCAGGGGCGTCGAGGTTGGCGTTGATTCCCATGCCCATATCCAGCGCCGCGGCCGTGGTGAAGATCTTGAAGATCGAGCCCGCGCCGTCGCCGGCGAGCGAAAAGGGTTGCGGCTGCATGGTTTCCCCGACCGCGGAGTTCAGACCGTAGGTCCGGTTACTGACCATCGCGACCACCGGATGCGCGTCCTTGCCCGGCAGCACGACACTCATGACGCTGGCGATGCCGTTGATGTCCGGCGGTGCAAGCGAGTCGACGGCGCTCTTCACCGAATTCTGGACATCGGGATCCAGCGTGGTCTTGATCAGATAGCCGCCCCTGGCGAGCTGGTCCTTGCTGATGCCGGCCCGTGCGAGGTACTCCTGCACGTAATCGCAGAAGAACGCGCGGTCGCCGGCGGCGATGCAGCCGCGCGGCAGTTCGTTCGGCTGCGGCAGGATGCCCAGCGGTTCCTGTTTGGCGGCCCGCAGCTCGTCAGCCTTACCCGGGACGTTGTCGATCATCGTGTCCAGCACGAGATTGCGGCGCGCCAGCGCGCCGTCGGGGTTGGTGTACGGGTTCAGCGCGCTGGTCGACTGCACCATCCCGGCCAGAAGCGCGGCCTGCTGCCAGTTCAGGTGTGAGGCGTCGATGCCGAAGTACGTCTGGGCGGCGTCCTGGATGCCGAAGGCGCCGTTGCCGAAGCTGACCAGGTTGAGGTAACGGGTGAGAATCTCAGGCTTGGTGAATGTCTTGTCCAACGTGAGCGCCATCCGGATCTCACGCAGCTTGCGGGCCGGCGTGGTCTCCACGGCGGCGCGCTTTTCGGCGTCGGTCTGGGCGATCACCAGCAGCTGATAGTTCTTCACGTACTGCTGCTCGAGAGTGGATCCGCCCCGGGTGTCGACGTCGCCGGAGGCGTAGCCGGCCAGGCCGGTCAGCGTGCCTTTCCAGTCGACACCGTTATGTTCGGCAAATCTCTTGTCCTCGATGGACACAATTGCCAGCTTCATGGTGTCGGCGATCTTGTCGCTCGGAACCTCGAAGCGACGTTGGGAGTACAGCCAGGCGATGGGGTTGCCCTTGGCATCGACCATGGTGGTCACCGCGGGCACTTCGCCCTCGACCAACTGGGCGGAGCCGTTGGCCACCACATCGGAGGCGCGGTTGGAGATCAGGCCTATCCCGCCGACCACGGGAAATAGAAGCGCCGCCAGTATCACGCTGGCCAGCAGGCAGCACCAGGCCAGCTTGATGATCGTGGCCCCGGCTGGCGGGCGTTCCGACATGAGCTACAGAGTAACGAGAGACCGGGACGGCTCTTGCGCAGCGTCCCAGGGCCGACGAGGATATCGACGGTATTTACGCAAGAGTCAGAAAAAGCCAGTTCATGATCGGTCTGGACGATCGTCCCAAAAAACCTGTGATTCAACTGTTGCGCAAAAGATACCTGACCACCTAACTTAAACAGACAGTGCGATACAGGTAACACTCCAAGTCGCAATGTGGCGTAGATCGCATACGCGGCCTACACCAGAAGATTGTCAGCCGCAGACCGCGGCCGGACGAAGGGGATCGTCGGTGTCAGGTATTCGGACCGCTGTTCGCAAGCCAAGCGCAGCGCTTTTGCACGGATCCATTCCAGGTGCGGACGGGGAAGCCCGGATTGCCTGGGTTTCGCGAGCTCTGTGCCGCTCAACCGACCCTGACGAGCTATTTGTCCGCGGCGCCGCCCAGCGCAAAGCCGCGGTCATCTGCCGTCACTGTCCGGTCATGGCCGAGTGTGGCGCGGATGCGCTCGACAATCGTGTGGAATTCGGGGTCTGGGGCGGCATGACGGAGCGTCAGCGTCGTGCACTGCTCAAGCAGCACCCCGAGGTGGTGTCCTGGTCGGAATTCTTCGCCGCGCAGCGCAAGCACCGTAGCGTCAGCTAATTTTCGCGAGGAGTCCCGGCCGATCGGCCGGGACTCTCTTTACGCGGTCTCGCCCGTGATCTGATCGGCGATCGCCTGCAGGGCGTCGAGATCCGACACATCGAACGGTAGCGAGGGCACGCCGACCACCGGTACATGCGGGTTGGCACCGGTGAACCGCGACAACAACCGGACTTCCCGCTTGGCGGTCTGCGCCCGGTCCGCGTGGATCTGCAGGACCGCCGCCGCAAGCTGATTCCCGTTATCCGGGCCAGCGGCTTCCAACTCCTCGATGCCGTCGATGGCTCGCTCCACGGTCAGCGCGGACAGCGTCGGGTGGGTGCGGTTGAGGATCAGCCCCGCCAACGGCATGCCCTCCGCGGAGAGCCGGTCGACGAAGAACGACGCCTCGCGAAGCGCATCCGGCTCAGCCGCCGACACCACCACGAACTGAGTGCCGCGCCGCTTGAGCAACTCGTAGGTGCGGTCCGCCTTCTCGCGGAAACCGCCGAACGTCGAGTCCAGCGATTGCACGAAAGCCGAAGCGTCCGAGAGCATCTGCGAACCGAGGATGGTCGACATGGCCTTCATCGCCAGGCCGACGACACCAGTCACCAGCTTGCCGAAGCCGCGACCGGGTGCCAGGAGCAACCGCCAGAGGCGGCCGTCCATGAAGCTGCCGAGCCGCTTCGGTGCGTCGAGGAAGTCCAGGGCGTTGCGCGACGGCGGGGTGTCCACCACCACCAGATCCCAGCGGTCCTGCCCGAGCAACTGGCCGAGCTTCTCCATGGCCATGTATTCCTGCGTGCCGGCCAGTGACGTGGCGACGGTCTGATAGAACTGGTTGTCCAGAATCGACTGTGCGCGTTCGGATCCCGAGTATTCGACGACCATCTCGTCGAACGTCCGGCGCATGTCGAGCATCATCGCGTAGAGCTCGCCGGTCACCTCGGGGGCCAGCGGCACCCGCTGCGGGGTGTTGCCGAGCTCCTCGATTCCCAAGGCCTGCGCCAGCCGCTTGGCCGGGTCGATGGTCAACACCACGACGGTTCGGCCGTATTCGGCGGCCCGCAAGGCCATCGACGCCGCGGTGGTGGTCTTGCCGACGCCACCGGCGCCGCAACACACCACGACCCGATTGGACTTGTCGGCCAGGATCGACTTCATGTCGAGTACTGGGGGAGTGGTGCTCATCTATCGGCTTCCTCTAATGGTCGTCTTCGCTCCGCTCATCGGACGCCTTGCTGCGCAAGCGTTTCCGCCAACTCGTACAAACTTCCCAGATCCACCCCGTCGGCGATCGTCGGTAGCTCCAGGCGCGGGACCTCGAGGCGGTCGAGTTGCTCGGCGCTTTCCGAGCGGGCTTTGATCCGGCTGGCGTGCTCGATGGTCTCCGTCAGCAGCCCGGCGAAGTCGTCGTCGGCCAGGTTGATGCCCACCTTGTCGAGCCCGGCGCGGACCGCGTCGGCATCGATGTCACCCTCGGCGGCCTTCGCGAGGTCGTCGGGCGGCAGGAACGGCGGAATGTTGCGGTTCACGATCACGCTGCCGATGGGCAGGTCGAGCTCTTTGAGTTCCTCGATGGCCTCGATGGTCTCCTGGATCGGCAGCGCCTCGAGCAGGGTGACCAAATGGATCGCGGTCTGTTCGGAGTGCAGCAGCTTGACCACGCCGTCGGCCTGCGAGTGCACCGGCCCGCCCTTGGCCAGGTCCGAGACGGCCTTCGTGACGTCGAGGAACCGGGCGATCCGGCCGGTCGGGGGAGAGTCGACGACGATCGCGTCGTACGCCGGACGCTTGTTGCGGTCCAGTCGCACCACCGACTCCTTGATCTTGCCGGTGAGCAGGACGTCCCGTAGACCCGGCGCGATGGTCGTCGCGAACTCGATGGCACCGATCCGGCGCATCGCCCGGCCGGCCAGACCCAGGTTGTAGAACATGTCGAGGTACTCCAGGAACGCCGCCTCGATGTCGACAGCCAGCGCGTTGACGTGGCCGCCGCCCTCGGCGGTGGCGATCTTCAGCTCCTCGTACGGCAGCGGCGGAACATCGAACAGCTGCGCAATGCCTTGCCGCCCTTCGACTTCCACCAGCAGCACCCTGCGACCGCCGGCGGCCAGGGTCAGCGCGAGCGCCGCCGCGACCGTGGTCTTGCCGGTACCGCCTTTGCCCGTCACGAAGTGCAGACGCGCCTTGGTCAGACGGGAGGGCCAGGCCAGAGAGCTGCCGTCGCTCGATGTGGTCGCCATCAGTGCATGCTAGCCAAGCCCCTGTGGGCCCCGGCGGCAAAGGGAGCGGGCGATAGGCTTCGGTCATGAGTCAACCGACGACATGGGAATACGCCACGGTTCCGCTGCTGACCCACGCGACCAAGCAGATCCTCGACCAGTGGGGCGCCGACGGCTGGGAACTGGTCGCCGTCCTCCCCGGTCCTACCGGTGAACAACACGTCGCGTACCTGAAGCGGCCCAAGTGACCGCATCCCAGAAACTGGCCGAGCTCGGCCTGACTCTCCCGACGCCCGCCAAGCCGCTGGCGGCGTACGTGCCCGCAGTGCGGACGGGCAATCTCATCTACACCTCTGGCCAGCTGCCGACCGAATCGGGCAGCCTCATCCACACCGGCAAGGTAGGCGCCGAGGTGACGGCAGAGCAGGCCAAGCAGGCCGCGCAGTTGTGCGCGCTCAATGCGCTGGCCGCCATCGACGCGCTGGTGGGTCTCGACAACGTGACGCGAGTGGTCAAGGTCGTCGGGTTCGTCGCGTCGGCACCCGGATTCACCGGTCAGCCCGGTGTCATCAACGGGGCCTCGGAGTTCCTGGGTGAGGTGTTCGGCGAGGCCGGCACGCACGCCCGCTCCGCGGTCGGAGTCTCCGAGCTGCCGCTGAACGCGCCGGTGGAGGTCGAGCTCATCGCCGAGGTGGAATGACCCATCCGGCGTACGGGATTCTGCGGCCGGTGACCGAATCGGCCTCCGTACTGCTGTGCAACAACCCCGGGATCATGACGCTGGACGGCACCAACACGTGGGTGCTGCGCGGGCCCGGCAGCGACGAGATGGTGATCGTCGACCCGGGTCCCGACGACGACGAGCACATCGGCAGGCTCGCCGAACTCGGCACCATTTCGCTGGTGCTGATCAGTCACAAGCACGAGGACCACACCGGCGGCATCGACAAGATCGTCGACCGCACGGGTGCGGTGGTGCGCTCGGTGGGCAGCGGGTTCCTGCGCGGGCTCGGCGGTCCGCTGAGCGACGGCGAAGTCATCGACGCCGCCGGCCTGCGGATCACCGTGATGGCCACCCCGGGTCACACCGCCGACTCATTGTCGTTCCTGGTCGATGGCGCCAAGGGCAAGCGCAGCGCCGGGAAAGGTCCGGTGCTGACCGCCGATACCGTGCTGGGCCGGGGGACCACCGTCATCGACGACGAGGACGGCAGCCTGACTCAGTACCTGGAATCCCTGCGCCGGCTGCAGGGGCTCGGACGTCGCACTGTGCTGCCGGGCCACGGTCCCGACCTCGACGACCTCGAAGCCGTCACTGCGATGTATCTCGCGCATCGCGAGGAACGGCTCGATCAGGTACGCCAGGCTCTGCGGGTGCTGGGTGAGGACGCCAGTGCGCGCCAGGTTGTCGAGCACGTCTACACCGACGTGAACGAGGAATTATGGGACGCGGCCGAGAAATCGGTGCGCGCCCAGCTGGACTACCTGCGGGCGTGACGTCGGCGGGCGCTTACCTCGCACTGTGCCGATTCTCGCTTGGTTGCGCCCGGGCTCCGCTAGCTCCGCCCGCGCTTACCTCGCACTGTGCCGATGCTCGCTTGGTTGCGCCCGGGCTCCGCTAGCTCCGCCCGCGCTTACCTCGCACTGTGCCGATTCTCGCTTGGTTGCGCCCGGGCTCCGCAAGCTCCGCCCGCGCTTACCTCGCACTGTGCCGATTCTCGCTTGGTTGCGCCCGGGCTCCGCAAGCTCCGTCCGCGCTTACCTCGCACTGTGCCGATTCTCGCTTGGTTGCGCCCGGGCTCCGCAAGCTCCGTCCGCGCTTACCTCGCTCGGCGAGCCAACCGCTCGCTGTCGCTGATCAGCACGCTCTTGCCCTCCAGGCGGATCCACCCGCGGTGGGCGAAATCGGCCAGCGCCTTGTTCACCGTCTCGCGTGAGGCGCCGACAAGCTGGGCGATCTCCTCCTGCGTGAGGTCGTGGGTGACCCGCAGTGCGCCGCCCTCCTGGGTGCCGAATCGCTGTGCCAGCTGCAGCAGCTGCTTGGCGACGCGCCCCGGGACATCGGTGAAGATCAGGTCGGCGAGGTTGTTGTTGGTGCGGCGCAGGCGGCGAGCCAGCACCCGCAGCAACTGCTCGGCGATCTCGGGCCGGTCGGCGATCCACGCCCGCAGCGCGTCGCGGTCCATGGAGACTGCGCGTACCTCGGTGATGGTGGTGGCGCTAGACGTCCGCGGGCCCGGATCGAAGATCGACAGCTCACCGAACATGTCCGACGGACCCATGATTGTCAGCAGGTTTTCCCGGCCGTCCGGCGAGCGGCGGCCGATCTTCACCTTCCCGGAGATGATGATGTACAGCCGGTCGCCGGGCTCACCCTCGGCGAAGACCGTATGTCCCCGCGGGAAGTCAACCGGCTGAAGCTGTTTCGTCAGCGCGGAAACAGCGCTGGGTTCAACTCCCTGGAAGATTCCGGCCCTCGCCAGGATCTCGTCCACGTCGCCCCTCTTAAAGTCTTCGGTGATATGAAATGCGCAGGCCAGCTGTGTGGCCGGGCACTGTCAGTCTAGTCGTTGCCGGTCTTTCGACGTGCCAACGCTACACACGATTGGCGTACTGAGTCCGGTGAAATTGCGGATTGGGACGTGCGTAGGCGTGTGAGCGCGTCGGCAAACCGGGCTCGTCATCGGCCAGTCGGGACGGTGTGTCGGCCCGTCTTGGCGCGGGTTCGGTGCGCGGCACAAGGTGCGCGGCCGGCGTCGTGGCGGCCCGTTCCAGATATTCGGTGACCTCGTCGGCGGCCTTGCGATCGACGTGCAAGGCCTCCTCAAGTCTTTGCAACCCGAACGTCGACAGCATCAAAAGCCCGGGGACACATACCGCGAGCAACCAGGTCACGGGGGAAAGTAAACACGGGCAAGGTCTCAGCGGGATCACGAATTGTCACCGGTCAGTCCGCAGCTCGCCGGACCGGAGTCAGTACCCTTGCATCGTGACCACGAACAGCCCGTCAACCAGGCGCAAGACCGCTGGCGGCGCTGCGACCCCGCCGGCCGCGAGCAAGGCGGAAGCAAAGAAGTGGGACTCCGAAACCCATCTGGGCCTGGTCCGGCGCGCCAGACGGATGAACCGCACCTTGGCCACGGCGTTTCCGCACGTCTACTGCGAGCTCGACTTCACCAACCCGCTGGAACTGACCGTCGCCACGATTCTGTCGGCGCAGTCCACCGATAAGGGCGTCAACCGGACCACGCCGGCGCTGTTCAAGAAGTACCGCACCGCCCTCGACTACGCGCAGGCGGACCGCACCGAACTCGAGGAGTTGGTCCGGCCCACCGGCTTCTACCGAAACAAGGCCAATTCACTGATCCGGCTGGGCCAGGAACTCGTCGAGCGGTTCGACGGCGAAGTACCGCGCACCCTCGACGAACTGGTGACATTGCCCGGCGTGGGCCGCAAGACCGCCAACGTGATCTTGGGCAATGCCTTCAACATTCCCGGTATCACCGTTGACACCCATTTCGGCCGCCTCGTCCGCCGCTGGCGGTGGACCGCCGAGGAAGACCCGGTCAAGGTCGAACACATCGTGGGCGACCTGATCGAGCGCAGTGAGTGGACATTACTGAGCCATCGAGTGATTTTTCACGGCCGACGGGTCTGCCATGCCCGAAAGCCGGCCTGCGGAGTGTGTGTGCTGGCCAAGGACTGCCCGTCCTTCGGTCTCGGGCCCACCGATCCGCTGACCGCCGCGCCGCTGGTCAAGGGCCCCGAGACCGAGCATCTGCTGGCCCTGGCCGGTCTCTGACGTTTCGGCCCGACTGCACTGATGACGACGTCGACCCGCTGGACGCTGGTGGTGCTCGCGGTGGCGGCCGCCCTGATCGCAGCATTTGCCCTCGAACTCGGCGACACCCCGTCGGGGTCGGGCGGTTCGCCGGGTGCCCAGCTATCGCGGACACACCGCGACGCCGACACGCCCGAGGCGCTGGCCGAGCCGCGCCGGCGCGCCGACCTGCCGCCGTGCCCGGCCGCGGCCGACAACCCCGGGCCGAAGGAGTTGCGCGGCATCGTCGTCGAGTGTGCGGGCGACGGCGCACAGGTAGATGTGGCCCGCGCGCTGGCCGGTCGCCCGGTGGTGCTCAACCTCTGGGCCTACTGGTGCGGGCCGTGCACGGAGGAACTGCCTGCGATGGCGGACTACCAGCGCCGAGTCGGGCCGGACGTGGCCGTGGTGACCGTGCATCAGGATGAGAACGAGACGGCCGGCCTGTTGCGACTGGCCGAGCTCGGCGTGCGACTACCCACGCTGCAGGACGGCCAGCGCCGGATCGCCGCGGCGTTGGGAGTGCCCAACGTGATGCCCGCGACCGTCATACTGCGCGCGGACGGTAGCGTTGCCAAAATCCTGCCGCAGGCGTTCACCAGTGCCGACGAGATCGCTGCCGCGGTGAAGAATGCAATGCAGTGACGACAGACGAGAGAGACGCGCCGGTGACCCAGGGTTCCCCCCGATCGGCAGGCTTGGGCGCGCTCACCCCGGAGTACCGGCCGCCCTGGCTGGCACCGTTGGTCGACAACGTCGACCGTGTTCCGCATGCGTATCGCCGCAAGGTTCCCCCTGAGCTGTTGGCGGCGGTTGTCGAAGCGCGCGAGGCCGGGACCAATGCACGCGACGCCGCCGTGCTCGTGTTGTTCTCCGGGCCGAGCTCCGGTTACACCGACGGCCGGTTGCCCGACGACGCCGATCTGTTGCTGACGGTGCGGGCAGGCTCGCTGCGCCACCATGCCGGCCAGGCCGCGTTTCCCGGCGGGGCGGCCGACCCGGGGGACGACGGGCCGGTGGGCACTGCGCTGCGAGAAGCGCAGGAGGAGACCGGCATTGACCCCGACCGCCTGCATCCGCTGGCCGTCCTCGAGCGAATGTTCATCCCGCCCTCGGGTTTTCATGTCGTACCGGTGCTGGCGTACTCACCGGATCCGGGCCCGGTGGCCGTCGTCGACAAGGGTGAGACCGCGCTCGTCGCGCGAGTTCCGGTGCGGGCGTTCATCAATCCTGAGAACCGGCTGATGGTTTACCGCACGGGCGCTGGACGCGGCCTGGCGGGGCCGGCATTTCTGCTCAACCAGATGTTGGTGTGGGGGTTCACCGGACACGTAATCTCAGCGATGCTCGATGTGGCCGGTTGGTCGCAACCGTGGAACAGCGAGGACGTCCGGGAGTTGGACGAGGCCATGGCGCTCGTCGGAAGCAGTGAGGAGCCCCTGTGACGAGTTCGCAATGGCTGGACATCGCCGTGCTGGCGGTGGCGTTGGTGGCGGCCGTCTCGGGCTGGCGGTCCGGCGCGCTGGGTTCACTGATGTCGTTCGTCGGCGTCATCCTCGGCGCCATCGCCGGAGTGATGCTCGCACCCCACATCGTCAGCCACATCAGCTCACCGCGGGCCAAGCTGTTTGCCGCACTGTTCTTGATCCTGGCTCTGGTGGTCGTCGGTGAGGTGGCCGGAGTGGTGCTCGGCCGGGCGGTACGCGGCGCGATCCGCAACCGTGCGGTCCGCACCGTCGACTCGGTGATCGGCGTGGCTGTGCAGCTGCTGGTGGTGATGGTCGCGGCGTGGCTGCTCGCCAGCCCGCTGACGTCGTCGGACCAGCCGAACCTGGCCGCTGCCACGCGCGGCTCGAAAGTGCTTGCCGAGGTGGACAAGTACGCACCCGAGTGGCTCAAGGCCGTGCCCAAGCGGATGTCGGCACTGCTGCGCACCTCGGGGCTGCCGGATGTCTTGCAGCCCTTCGGCCGCACTCCCATTCAGGCCGTGGACGCCCCCGACGCATCGCTGGCCGACAGCCTGGTTGTCGGCAATGCGCGTGCCAGCGTGGTGAAGATCCGCGGCGTGGCGCCCGGATGCCAAAAGGTACTGGAGGGCACCGGTTTCGTGATCGCCCCGAACCGGGTGATGTCCAACGCGCACGTGGTCGCAGGCTCGGACAGTGTCACCGTGGAAGCCGAAGGGCAGACCTACGACGCGACCGTGGTGTCATATGACCCCAACGAGGACATCTCCATCCTGGACGTCCCGAACCTGCCGCAGCGCCCGCTGGTGTTCGCCGACCAGCCGGCCAAATCCGGCACCGACGCGGTCGTGCTGGGCTATCCCGGTGGCGGCGAGTTCGCGGCGACTCCGGCGCGGGTACGCGAGACCATCGAGCTCAACGGGCCGGACATCTACCGCACGACGACGGTCAACCGCGAGGTGTACACAATCAGAGGAACTGTGCGCCAAGGCAACTCGGGCGGACCGATGATCAACCGGGCGGGCCAGGTGCTCGGCGTCGTGTTCGGCGCCGCAGTCGACGACAATGACACCGGTTTCGTGCTGACGGCCAACGAGGTGTCGCGGCAGCTGGCCAAGATCGGCAACACCGCCAAGGTGGCCACCGGGGCCTGCGTCACCTAGTGGTGTCGTAGACCTGCCCGAGGAACCGCCGCAGGTGATCGTTGACCTCGTCGGGGGCCTCTTCGTGGGCGAAGTGCCCGACGCCCGAGACCGCCACGAACCTGCCGCGGGGCGCGTACCGCTGGGTGCGGTCCACCGGGTCGGCGAGCACGTAGGGGTCTGCGTCGCCGCGCAGGTGTAGCAGCGGAACGACGAGCGGACGGTTCATCAGCTTCATGAATCGCCAACCCTCGCTGCGCAGTTGGCTGCGCACCGCCCAGCGCTGGTACTCCAGCGCGGAGTGCGCCGCCGACGGGATCTGGATGGCCCGGCGCATGTGCGCGATGGTTTCCGAAAAGTCCTCGGAAGCAAGCCATTTACCGGATGCGCGGCTGCGCACCAGATGCTCGAGCAGGTCGGCGTTGTGCCGGGTGAGGGCGCGCTCGGGCCAGATCGGTAGCTGATACCGCAGCAGCGTCGGCAGCAGGGCGCGGCCCTGGTCGCGCCTTCCGAGCGCCGAGGCCCGCAGTGCGGCGGGATGCGGCGAGCTCACCAGTGCGATCGCCCGCACCGCCCGCGGATGCAACACCGCTGTCGCCCAGCACACCAGGCCGCCGTCGGCGTGCCCCACCAGCGTGGCCGAGCTGTGGCCGAGCGCCCGGATCAACCCGGCGGTGTCACCGGCGAGGGTCCAGCCGTCGTAGCCGCGCGGGGGCTTGTCGCTGCCGCCGTAACCCCGCAGATCGACGGCGACCACCCGGGCGCCGGACAGACCGCGCAGCTGGTGGCGCCACGACCACCAGAACGAGCCGAAACCGTGTAGCAAGATCACCAACGGCCGCGACGCGCCCGCCGCCGACTCGGCGCGCGCATCACGGTCATGGGTCGATTCGACACAGTGGAACCGGATTCCGTTGGCGTGAACGTCGAAATGCCGCCACGGCCCCGCGATGCGGGTGACCGAGGGATCCGGTTGAGCCATCACCAGCCGGAGGGATCAGTGGGCGGCGGGGTGCCCGTGGTGGCGACCTTGGCCGGTGACCTGTCGTGGCCGGGGGTGAATGCCTCGCGCGCTTCCTTGACCGATTCGATGGTCTTCTGCGGTCCGCGGATCCGGCGGACCTTCAGATACCCGAACAGGGCGAACACCGCGGTGGTGACCACCATCAGCAGGAAGACGATCAGGAAGGCCACCCAGCGCCACAGCCAGGTGTCCAGCAGCTCGGCGAGGAAGAAGAAGAGGAAGAACGTCGAGTAGAACAGCACAACCAGCGCGAGGATGAAGAAGACGCTGCCGGTGAGGCCCTTCTTCACGTCGCGGGTGATCTCCGCCTTGGCGAGCTCGACCTCGGCGCGCACGAGCGTGGACATCTGTGCGGTGGCGTCCTTGACCAGATCGCCAACGGAGGGATTGGCCGGTAGCGCGTTCGGATCCACCAGCGGGATCGAGGTGACGGTGGTGGGTACACCGGTCTTGCGATCGCCATTGCTCACGGCTGTCCTCCAACTTTCTGTCGTCGCGGTTCATGTTGCCATGCCGCGCCCGCAGCGGGGATACCCACTGAGCTGTTACGCAAGTTACGGGTGTGATCAGGCTAGACTCGCCCTGTCGGGGCGGACGGTGAATGGAGGTTGCCAGTGACGACCGCGCAGCGTGTGCGCCTGACGGCGAGGGCCGCATTGATGGCCCTTGTCGCCCTGATCGCCGGCGTGGCACCGGTCGCGACGGCCGACGGCAAGGTGCCCATGGGCGGTGGGGCGGGGATCGTCGTCAACGGCGACACCTACTGCACGCTGACGTCCATCGGCAACGACAACACCGGCGCGCTCATCGGCTTCACCTCCGCGCACTGCGGCGGCCCCGGCGCCCAGGTGGCCTCCGAGGATCGGCCCGCCGACGGCGTGATCGGCACCATGGTCGCCGGCAACGACGGCCTGGACTACGCGGTGATCCGGTTCGACCCTGCCAAGGTGCAGCCGATCTCGAACTACAAGGGCTTCGTCATCGACGGCATCGGGCCGGATCCGACGTTCGGTGAGGTCGCCTGCAAGCTCGGCCGCACCACCGGCTACTCGTGCGGCGTGACCTGGGGCCCCGGCCAGGACCCGGGCACGATCGTCAACCAGGTGTGCGGACAGCCCGGCGATTCCGGTGCACCGGTCACGGTGAACAACAAGCTGGTCGGCATGATCCACGGCGCGTTCAGCGAGGACCTGCCCACCTGCGTGGTCAAGTTCATCCCGCTGCACACACCCGCGGTGACGATGTCGATCAACGCGATCCTGGGCGATGTCGCAGGCAAGAACCGGCCCGGCACCGGTTTCGTGCCGACAGCCGACGTCGGCTGACTCAGGTCTTGCTGGCCCGGATCGCTTCGAACACCGTCGGATCGACCAGGGTCGAGGTGTCGCCCAGTTCGCGGCCCTCGGCGACGTCGCGCAGCAGCCGTCGCATGATCTTGCCGCTGCGGGTCTTGGGAAGCTCTGGGACAACATGGATTTCGCGTGGCTTCGCGATCGGGGATATTTCCTTGGCCACCTCGGCGCGCAACTCGTCGACCATCTGATCATTCGGCATCTCGGCGTGGTGGGCCTTGAGGATGACGAACGCGCAGATCGCCTGCCCGGTGTGGTCGTCGGTGGCGCCGACGACGGCAGCCTCGGCCACTCCGGCGTGCCCGACGAGCGCTGACTCCACCTCGGCGGTCGAAATCCGGTGCCCTGACACGTTCATCACGTCATCGATGCGGCCGAGCACCCACACCTCGCCGTCGCTGCCGTACCGGGCGCCGTCGCCGGCGAAGTACCAGCCCTGTTCGCCGAAGCGCGCCCAGTACGTCTCCTTGAACCGCTCCGGGTCGCCCCAGATGCCACGCAGCATCGACGGCCACGGCTTGTCCAGCACGAGATACCCGGTGACGTGCTCACCGCCATCGACGCTGGGCGCCAATTCATTTCCGTCGTCGTCGACGATCTTGGCCGAGATGCCGGGCAGCGCCCGCATCGCCGAACCCGGCTTGCAGTCCGTCACGCCGGGCAGCGGCGAGATCATGATCGCGCCGGTCTCGGTCTGCCACCAGGTGTCGACGATCGGTGTCTTGTCGGCGCCGAAAACCAGGCGGTACCAACGCCAGGCCTCCGGGTTGATGGGTTCGCCGACCGATCCGAGCAGCCGCAGGCTGGACAGATCGTGTTCGAACGCGAGCTCCCGACCCCACTTCATGAACGTGCGGATCAGCGTAGGTGCCGTGTAATAGATTGTGACACCATACTTTTCGATCACCTGGAAATGACGGTGCTCATCGGGGGAGGCCGGAGTTCCTTCGTAGACGACCTGCGTCGCGCCGTTGGACAGCGGCCCGTAGACGATGTAGGTGTGGCCGGTGACCCAGCCGATATCGGCTGTGCACCAATACACGTCGGTCTCCGGCTTGATGTCGAACACGTTGTAGTGGGTGTACGACGCCTGCGTCAGATAGCCACCCGAGGTGTGCATGATCCCCTTCGGCTTACCCGTGGTGCCGGAGGTGTACAGCAGGAACAGCGGATGCTCGGAGTCGAACGCTTCGGGTGTGTGCTCGGTCGACGCGGAGTCCACGACTTCGTGCCACCACTGGTCGCGGTTGTCGGTCCAGCTGATGTCGATGCCGGTGCGGCGCACCACCAGAACGTGCTCAACGCAATCCTGGCCGGCGACCGCATCATCGACAGCTTCCTTGAGCGACACCGCCTTTCCGCGCCGGTACTGCCCGTCGGTGGTGATGACGACCTTGGCCTCGGCGTCCTCCACGCGGGCCCGCAGCGCGGCCGCCGAAAAGCCGGCGAAGACCACGCTGTGCATCACACCCAGGCGCGCACAGGCCAGCATCGCCACGATGGCCTCCGGGACCATCGGCATGTAGATGGCCACCCGGTCGCCCGCGGCCAGCCCGAGGTCGGTCAGCGCGTTGGCGGCCTTGCAGACCTCGTCCTTGAGTTGGGCATAGGTCAGTACCCGCGAGTCGCCGACCGGTTCACCCTCCCAGTGAATGGCGACGCGGTCCCCGTTGCCGGCCTCGACGTGCCGGTCGACGCAGTTGTAGGCGACGTTGAGCTTGCCGCCCACGAACCATTTCGCGAACGGCGCGCCGGACCAGTCCAGTACCTCGGTGAAGGGCGTCTCCCACGACAGCCGGTTGGCCTGGTCTGCCCAGAACGCCAACCGGTCCGCCTCGGCCTCGTCGTAGAGGGCGGCGGTGGCGTTGGCGGCGGCGGCGAATTCGTCCGACGCCGGGAAACTTGACTGAACTTCGGTGTGCGCCTCGGTCATGTCTGTGAGCGTAGTCACCGAACGTTGCATCGGAGTTGGCACGTCACAATCGTCGGCGGGCGGTTACTGCCGCGCGCCGAACGGCAGGCGGGAATCGGATAGCGTGACCGAACGTGAGTGACGTCCTGGCCCCGCTGATGACTCTGCCCGGGGTGGCCGACGCCGCCGAGGCCGCCCGGGAAGCCTTGGCCAAGGCGCACCGGCATCGCACCAATCTGCGGAACTGGCCGGTGACCGCGGCGGAGTCAGCCATCCGCGGAGCGCGTTCGTCGTCGGCTCTCGACGGCGGCGCCGTGCAATTGGATGCCTCCGGTGCCGAGCCCAACGACCCGGTGCTGGCCGGCGCCCTGCGCGTCGGCCAGGCATTGGAGGGTGGAACCACCAACCTGGTCGGGGTGTGGCAGCGCGCCCCGCTACAAGCGCTGGCGCGGCTGCACGCGCTGGCCGCGGCGGATCTGACCGACGGAGATCTTCTTGGCCGGCCGCGCCAGAATCCGGAGGTGGCCGCGCGGCTGGATCTGGTCACCCGGCTGACCACCGGCGGCAGCTCGGCTCCGGCGCCGGTGCTGGCCGCCGTCGCTCACGGCGAGCTGCTCGCACTGGCGCCGTTCGGCCCCGGGGACGGGGTGGTGGCACGCGCGGTGTCGCGGCTCGTGACCATGGCCACCGGTCTGGACCCGCACGGGCTGGGCGTGCCGGAGGTGTACTGGATGCGCCGCGCCGATGAGTACCGGGATCGCGCGCAGGCGTTCGCGACGGGCGACCCGTCAGCCGTCGGGGCCTGGCTACTGATGTCCTGCCAGGCGCTGGAAGACGGTGCGCGAGAGGCGATATCGATCGCGGACGCGGCCGCCAAGTAGGTCCGGACAGCGAAGCGGGCGACGATCCGAATCTCTTCGGCTCGCCGCCCGCTAGCACGGTTTCGCGGTTACCAAGCGTGCGAGGTGGGCTGCGTGGGTTGGCCTCGGCGGTCTTGCGCTGCGGTTCGTTTACAACCCCACCCAAGGGGTCGTTCTGTCCGTCCGCTCTTCGCAATTACGCAGGCCCGCAACACTTCTGCCATTATCGCGGCGTGCTCCGCGTGGGTGCCGGGAACCGTGCTGGGCCGCTTGGCTTGGGAGATAGTGCCTTCTCTTCCGGCGCTATCTTGGCCTTGCCAGGCGTCCGTGCCTTCCTTTGTACTCCGTGACCACGGTCACAGCAAGGGGCTAATCGGCAACGAATTGGATGCGTTTAGAACGACAACCGGCGCAGCACCGAATACGTCAGCGCGCCGGCGGCCAGCGCGCTGATTCCCAACGCGGCCGTCGTCGCCACCGCCGCGCCCGACGGCGCCGGGATCCTGTCGCGCAACGGCACCGGACGCAGGAACGTCAGCACCGGCCAGCCCTGCGCGGTGGCTTCTTTGCGCAATGCGCGGTCAGGATTGACCACGGTTGGGTGGCCGACCGACCTCAGCATCGGCAAGTCGGTGATCGAATCGGAGTACGCGTAGCAGTGTTCGAGGGCGTATCCCTCCAGCGCGGCCAGCTCGCGAACGGCTGCGGCTTTTCCCTCGCCATAACAGTAGAAAGCAACCTCGCCGGTGTACTTGCCGTCCTCGATGACCATCCGGGTTCCCATGGCATGCGTGGCACCCAGCGCACGCGCGATCGGTGCGACGATCTCCTCGCCCGAGGCCGAGACGATCACGACGTCGCGGCCGCACAGCCGGTGGTCTGCGATCAGTTCGGCAGCTTCCGCAAAGACCAGCGGGTCGACGATGTCATGAAGCGTCTCGGTGACGATGGCCCTCACCTGTTCGACGTCCCAGCCTGCGCACATCGCGGTGACGTAGGAGCGCATCCGGTCCATCTGGTCGTGATCGGCGCCGGACATCAGGAAGAGGAATTGCGCATAACTCGACTTCAGGACCGCTCGCCGGTTGAGCAGACCCTGATCGAAGAAGGGTTTGCTGAAAGCCAGCGTGCTTGACTTGGCAATGACGGTTTTGTCGAGGTCGAAGAACGCCGCCGTCCGAGAGTTGAGCCCGGTCGCGGGCTCCGGCCGAACGTGGATTAGCTGGTCGGCGGCCGAGGCAGGGTCGGTCACGCTTCTCAGGATAGGCGCGGCGGACGCCCCGGTTCGGAGGCGAGGGCAAAGTGGCAGGCCAAGCCACGTGTCGCACCCTGCATTTTCACAGCGAATACATGGTTTCGACTTGGTAGCAACACTTGCGCGACTCCACATCGTCGTGTGTATAGTAAGTATTACTCGGCTTATGCCGGGTGTGCATCAGCCCGACCCCCCGGGGCTGATACACGACGACCTCCGCCTCCTCCCCCCCTGGCGGGGGTCGTCCCTTTTTCCGACAAAGAATCTCGGGCGATCCCGGCAAACTTGAGAAACGTTGCCGGGATCACTTGTGCGCTGCCCTGGTGTCGGTAGTCACTCCCCAGTTCCGCGTTTATCCCCAGATCCGTCCGAGGCGACTGGCGCCGGCGCGTCGCAGCGCCGACTCTTGCGTGGTGAGCAGCAGTCCGGGTGTCGTCCTCGTCCTCGCCGGCGACACCGAGTTACGCGAACAGGCCGAGCGGGTCGCCGCCGCGGTGGGCCTGCGCCCGATGGCGGTTTCTGCGCCGCTCACTCGCAAGACGTGGTCGGCCGCCGTCGCCGTCATCCTCGATGAGGACGCGGCGCGAAGCTGTGAGCGAGACGGTCTGCCCAGGCGCGACGGGGTGATCCTGGTCTGCCCGACCGACCCGCATGGACCGGTGTGGGCAGCGGCCATGGCCGTTGGCGCTCAGCAGGTTTGCACACTTCCCGCCCAAGACGCCGAGCTCGTGCGGCATCTGGCTGACGCCGCCGAGTCGGTTCGCGACGGCCCGCGCACCGGGCGGGTGATCGCTGTGACCGGCGGCCGCGGCGGAGCCGGCGCCTCGACGTTCGCGGCGGCCTTGGCGCAGGTGGCGTCGTCGTCGCTGCTGGTCGATCTCGACCCATGGGGCGGCGGCATCGACCTCGTGATCGGAAGTGAGGCCGTGCCGGGGCTGCGCTGGCCCGATTTGAGCCTGCAGGGCGGTCGATTGGCCTGGTCGGCGGTGCGTGATGCGCTCCCGCGACACCACGGTGTGAGTGTGTTGTCCGGCGATCGGCACGGCCAGGAGATGGCACCCGGAGCGGTCGAGGCTGTCGTCGATGCCGGGCGACGCGGCGGAATTCTGGTGATCTGCGATCTACCGCGGCGAATGACCGGGGCGGTCACCTGTGCACTGGACACCGCCGACCTGGTGGTGATGATCACCAGCTGCGACATCCGGGGCGTCGCGGCGGCCGCGGCCCTGGCGCCGGTGCTGCGCGGCGTCAACCCGAACGTCGGCCTGGTGGTGCGCGGTCCGGCACCGAGCGGGCTGCGCGCCGAGGAGGCCGCCGCGGTCGCGGATCTGCCGCTTCTGGCCGCCATGCGTCCCGAGCCGATGCTGGCCGAACGGCTGGAGCGGGGCGGCCTGCGGATGCGGCGGCGTTCCCCGCTCGGTACCGCTGCGCGTGCGGTGCTCGAGATCCTGACGACCGGTGGACAGGTGCGCGCCGCATGAACGCGTCGCTGGTCGACCGGGTCCGCGAGCGGCTGGCTGCCGAGTCGTCGTCTTTGCGGCCGACGGCTGTTGCGGCCGCTATCCGCGCCGAATCCGGGGGAGTGCTCGGGGACACCGAGGTCCTGACCAACCTGCGGGTCCTACAGACCGAGCTCACCGGCGCCGGACCGCTGGAGCCGTTGCTGCGCGCACCGGGAACAACCGACGTTCTGGTCACCGCACCCGACGCGGTGTGGGTCGACGACGGCACCGGCCTGCGCCCTGCCGCGGTCCGATTCGCCGACGAAGCCGCAGTGCGCCGGCTGGCGCAGCGGCTCGCCGTGGCCGCAGGACGACGACTGGACGACGCACAGCCATGGGTTGACGGGCAGCTGACCGGGGTTGGCACCGGGGAGTTCTCGGTGCGACTGCACGCTGTGCTGCCGCCGGTCGCTGTCGCAGGCACCTGTCTGTCGCTGCGGGTCTTGCGGCCCGCGTCTCAGGATCTCGCCGCCCTGATCGCCGCAGGGGCGATCGCACCTGACGCCGCCGACGTGCTCGCCGGCATCATCGACGCCCGGCTGGCGTTTCTCGTCTCCGGCGGTACCGGCGCAGGAAAGACAACTTTGTTGGCCGCTGCGCTCGGTGCGGTAGACGGCAGCGAGCGGATCGTGTGCGTCGAAGATGCCCCAGAACTAGCGCCCCGCCACCCCCACCTGGTGCGGCTGGTGGCGCGGGCAGCCAACGTGGAGGGCGCCGGCGAGGTCACGATGCGGCAGCTGGTTCGTCAGGCCCTGCGGATGCGGCCGGACCGGATCGTCGTCGGCGAGGTGCGTGGCGCCGAGGTCGTCGACCTGCTGACCGCTCTGAACACCGGCCACGACGGCGGTGCCGGGACAGTGCACGCCAACAGCCCGGCCGAGGTGCCTGCCCGGCTGGAGGCACTCGCGGCCCTGGGCGGTCTGGACCGCGCGGCGTTGCACAGCCAACTGACCGCGGCGGTCCAGGCGGTGGTGCATGTGGGTCGTCGTCGCGACGGAACGCGCAGGCTCTCCGAGATCGCGGTACTGCGCCGGGGCGACGGCGGCGGCGTGCATGCGATGACGGCGTGGCACGCCGACCGGGGTTGGCAGGGCGGTCGACAACCCCTGCAGACACTGATCGACCAGCGGCGGCGGTAATGACCGGAATACCCTTCGCTGCTGTGCTTTTGGGGCTGGCGGTGCTGGCTGCACCGCCACCGCCGCGGTCGCGGCTGGGCCTGGCGCCGCGTCGATCCGGCGTGCGGGTGCCCGCGCTGGTCGCGTCTCTTGTGGTCGTCGCGGTGGCGCTGCCGCCCCCTGCGCTGGTGGCCTCGGTGATGCTGGGCGTCACGGTGAGTCAGCGGCGGCGCCGTCGACTGAGGCGCCGGGACCGTAGCGAGGCCGGCCATACGTTGGCGGCAGCGCTGGAGACGCTGGCCGGCGAGCTGCGTGTGGGCGCGCACCCGGTGCGGGCCTTCGCTGTCGCCGCAGGAGAATCCGGCGGCGCCATCGGAACCGCATTGCAGTCGGTCGCGGCCCGCGCGGGACTGGGCGCCGACGTCGGAACCGGGCTGCGGGCACTCGCAGAGTCGACATCGGTTCCCGCGCAATGGGAGCGGCTTGCGGTGTGCTGGCAACTGGCGGCCGACCACGGACTGGCGATGGCGGCACTGATCCGGACCGCACACCGCGACATCGTTGAGCGACAACGGTTCACCGCGCGGGTCGACGCCGGCCTGGCAGGAGCGCGGGCGACAGCGGTCATCCTTGCCGGCCTGCCGGCGCTCGGGGTCCTACTCGGAGAGCTGGTCGGTGCGCATCCGGTCGCCTTTCTCCTCGGCGGCGGTGCGGGCGGCTGGTTGTTGGTCGTGGGTGCGGCGCTGGTCTGTGTGGGGCTGGTGTGGGCCGACCGCATCACCGATCGGCTGCTGACATGACCACGGCTGCAGTGCTGTTGGCTGCTGCGCTGCTCGTCACACCGGGTCCGCTGGTGATCCGTCGCCGGATGAGGGGCGCCTCCGATACGTCTGCATCTGTGCGCCGCAGCGGACTGCGCACTGACCCGCTGGCGACCGCGTCGGCGCTCGACGTGTTCGCGGTATGCCTCGCGGGCGGCATGTCGGTGTCCGCTGCGGCCGCGGCGACGGCGCCCTCGGCACCGGAGCGACTCGGTGCGGTGCTGCGACGCGCGGCGGACCTGTTGGCACTGGGCGCCGACGCCGACACCGCCTGGTGCCCGCAGCCCGGCGAGGACACCGATGCCCTGGCCAGGCTGGCGCGCCGGTCGGCGTCGTCGGGAAGTGCACTGGCACAGGGTGTGGCCGAACTCGCCGAGCAGTCGCGGCAAGACGCCGGCCACACCGCGGCGGCGGCCGCCGAGCGGGCCTCGGTGCTGATCGCCGGACCACTGGGGCTGTGCTTCCTGCCGGCATTCGTCTGCCTGGGCATCGTGCCGGTGGTGGCCGGCTTGGCCGGTGATGTGTTCGCATCGGGAATTCTGTGAGATCAGGAGGAAAACAATTGAGCAGCAGTGTATTTCGAGAACTGAAAGCCCGGATGATGATAGCGGCGGTCGACGACGCCGGGATGTCGACAGTCGAGTACGCGATCGGCACGATCGCCGCCGCGGCGTTCGGCGCGATCCTCTACAGCGTGGTCACCGGCGACTCCATCGTCGGGGCGTTGACCAACATCATCAACCGCGCGCTGAACACGAAGGTCTAAGCAGTGACCGCGGTTTCGCCACGGTCGAGGCAGCTCTGGCCATCGCCGCGCTGGTGGTGGTCCTGGTCGTCTGCGCCAGTGGAATCACCGCGGTCGCGATGCAGGTGCGCTGCATCGACGCCGCCCGCGAGGCAGCCCGGTTGGCGGCCCGCGGTGATGAGGCGGGCGCGGACACCGCTGCCCGGTGGGTCGGGCCGGCGGGAGCGACACTGCGGATCCGCCGCGACGGGGGCTTCATCGTCGCGACGGTCACCGCCAGGTCCCGGCTGCTGCCCGGCGTCGTCATCACCGCCGACGGTGTCGCGGCCGGCGAGCCTGGCGCGTGACGAGCACGGTGTGGCGACCGTGCTGGCGGCGGTGCTCATCGCCATCTTGGCGGCCATCACCGTGGCCGGTGTCCAGGTCGGAAGCGCTGTGGTGGCACGACATCGGGCGCAGGCCGGCGCGGACATGGCGGCGCTGGCCGCGGCCATGTGGCTGCCGCAGGGAGCCGAGACGGCGTGTCGGCAGGCCGCGGCGGTCAGCCGCGCCATGGGCGCGGCACTGAGCGGGTGCGACGTCGACACGCTCGACATCGTGGTTCATGTCGAGGTCGCGACGGGACGGCTTCTCGGGGGCCGCGCGCACGCCGCGGCGCGGGCGGGTCCGGTTGATCTGGGCTAGGAGGTTGAGGTGCCCTCGGCGGTCAGCCGCGCCGCCGACAGTTCCGCGGCGGTGGGCAGCCGCAGGGTGATCAGGCCGGCGAAGATGTTCTTGTCCACCTCGACGCGATTGACGGTGACGTGCATGGGCACCCAGCCGCCGTCCATCCCGGGCAACCGCAACACCTGGCTGGTGCTGCCGGTCGCAAAGTCGTCCGCCATCGGAATGAGCAGGTCGCGGTCGTCAGGGTGAAATTGGACGCTCTGACGCCAGTCGTAGTGCGGGCACGGATCATCGAGCCACTTCAGCAGCTTCCATGTGTTGAGGTCGACGAGGGCCCGGTGGACGCCCGGCTGCGACAGCCCGTCGAGAATGCGTTGCGCCAGGTGGTCGGGTGGCAGTGCACCATCGTCGAGGTCGCAGCGCAGGTTCATCGCCCGGGCGACGAGGTGCTCGGTGGCGTCGTCGGCCATCTCCGATGCGGTGCGCGCCACAAAGCCCGCCCGAATGGTCTCGCCGTTACTATCGGTGAAAGTCCAAGTGGTGCAGTATGTTCGGCCAGGTGCGGCATCGATCGCCAGGGCCAGCACCTTGGCCTCGTCGCGGTTGAAGCTGCGCGACGGCAGATCCTCGGCGAAGGCCCGGCCGTGCGTGGGCTCCTTGGTGGGATCCAGCCCGGCGTTCACCAGTGATTCGACGGTGTCGGTGGCGATCCCGAGAGTCATGTCCCACTTCAACGGCCCCGGTATCGGCCGCTCCGGCGGCTCGGCGTCGGCGGGGCCGATCCAGACGTGCACACCGTGCATCCGACCGTCGGACATCTGGACGGGTTCGGTGCGGATCACGCGGTCGCTCTTCGGGGTGATGCTGGCCAGGCTGTTGCCGGTCGCCACGGTTTCGGCGATGGCGGTCTGGATGGCGGCCAGGTGCGGGTTGCGTCGCAAGTAGATGGCCAGGGGCACCAGATTCTTCATCTGACGGCCCTGCGCGACCACCACCGGTTCGGTGCCGAGTGTCTCCACCAGCAGCCAGTCGGGCGTCATGGTGGCAGTTTAACGAGAGCACCTTGGGACGAGCTTGGGGCGGACGGCTGGAATCCGCTGGTGGAAAACAATGAGTTGGTCCGGCAAACCACCGCGATGCCGATTCTCTTGCGGCCGCAATCGCGGTTAGGTATTTTTTCGCCTACCCGACCTGTCGGGTTGGGAACGGATCGCGTTGTCCGGCCGTTCGCCGCGGGCAGTGATGTCAGGCTGTCGCAACGCCTCCAGCAGTGGGGGTGCAGCGCCATCACCGTGGCGCGTGCTTGCATCGTGGGTGTCGGCTGTTCGAGGGGTCAGTCGGCACGCACCGGTCAAGCACCGCCTGCAGCCAGCTGGGCGAGAACGAGCCTGAGGACCGCGACAGCACCGGACTTGTCCAGCGGGTCATTCCCGTTGCCACACTTGGGCGACTGCACACATGACGGACAGCCCTGCGGGCATTCGCACGCTTCGATCGCGGCCGCGGTGGCGCCCAGCCAGGTGCCGGCCAGACGATAGCCGCGCTCGGCGAAGCCGGCGCCACCAGGATGCCCGTCGTAGACGAACACCGTCGGCAGGCCGTCGGCGCCGACGGCGGTGGACACGCCGCCGATGTCGCCGCGGTCGCAACTGGCCACCAGCGGCAGCAGTCCGATCGCGGCATGCTCGGCGGCGTGCAACGAACCCGGTATGCGCAGTTGTCCGATCCCGCTGTCCGCCAACGCTTCCGGCGTGATCGTGTACATCACCGCGGTGGTCGGCAGGCAGTGCTCAGGCATGTCCAATTCGACGAAGTCGATGACCTCGCCGGACAACCGCCGGCGTAGGTAGCCGATCACCCGGTGGGTCACCGATACCGGGACCAGGCCCAGCGTCACCGGGCCGTAGTGCACCCGCTCGCCCGTTGCGGTCACCGCGATGTCGGTGACCTCCCTGGCGAATGTGGTGTAGCCGGGATCCTCGGCGTGCACGAACGCCACGCCGTCGGAAAAGCTCAACGAGTCGACGAGGTAGCTCTCACCCTGATGGAGATACACCGCGCCGGGGTGAACGGCCGCCGGCGCCTGGCCGGCGTCGGCGCTGCCGAGCATCCGCCCCGTCCCGGCCTCGACGATCGCGATACTGCCTCCGGCCGAACCGCGGATGTCCACCGCCGGATGGGGATCCAGGCCGGCGGCGGGGAAATACTTGCCGCCGCGCCGGCGCAGCAATCCGTCGTCGACCAGCTCGGCTGCCACCGGCTCGGCCTCCCAGCGCCGTACCTCCGCGTCCTCCAGCGGCATCTCCGTCGCCGCGCACAGCAGCTGTGGACCCACCACGTAGGGGTTCGTCGGGTCGATCACCACCCGCTCAACCGGCTTGTCCAGCAACGCCTCCGGGTGGTGCACCAGGTAGGTGTCCAACGGGTCGTCGCGTGCCACAAGAACCACCAGCGCACCCTGACCGCGCCGCCCCGACCGGCCGGCCTGCTGCCAGAACGACGCCACCGTCCCCGGAAAGCCCGCCAGCAGAACGGCATCCAGCCCGGCGATATCGATCCCCAGCTCCAGTGCGTTCGTGGTGGCCAGCCCCCGTAATTCGCCGTCGGTGAGGGCGCGCTCCAATTCCCGGCGGTCCTCGGCGAGGTACCCGGCCCGATAGGACGCCACGGTGTCGATCAGCTGCGGGGCGATGTCCTCCAGCCGCGCCCTGGCACCGAGCGCGGTCAGCTCAGCCCCCCGCCGCGACCGGACGAACGTCAACGTCCGCGCCCCCTCAGCAACCAGATCGGCCATCATGCGAGCCGTCTCGGCACCGGCCGAACGCCGCACCGGAGCACCGTTTTCGCCCGTCAGGTCGGTACGCAGTTCGGGCTCCCACAGCGCCACCGTGCGCGCTCCGTGCGGTGACCCGTCCTCGGTCACCGCCGTCACGGTCTGCCCGATCAACTCGGCGGCAGTCTCACCGGGGGACGCGGTGGTCGCGCTGGCGAAGATGACCGTCGGCCCGGGTCCCGAGGCCGGGGCGTAGCGCTGACACAGCCGCAGCAGCCGTCGTAACACCATGGCCACGTTGGACCCGAAAATTCCTCGGTAGTAATGGCATTCGTCGACGACGATGTAGCGCAGCCCACGCAGGTAGACCGCCCACCGGGCATGGTTGCGCAGCAACGACAGGTGGATCATGTCGGGATTGGAGAACAACCAGCGCGACCGCTCGCGGGCGAATCTGCGTACCTCGACCGGTGTGTCGCCGTCGTAGGAGGTGGGTGCGACGTCGGCCAGCGCGGCCACGGCAGTGGTCAAAGAATGGGCGGTGCGCAATTGGTCGTGGCCGAGTGCTTTGGTGGGTGACAAATAAAGTGCCCTGGCGCGTGGATCACGTGCCAGCGCATCCATGATCGGTAATTGGAACGCCAGCGACTTGCCCGATGCGGTGCCGGTGCTGATGACGACATGGCGGCCCGCGTGCGCCAGCTCGGCGGCCTGCACCTGATGCGACCACGGCTCGGCGATTCCGTGATCATGGAACGCGCGGAGCACATCTGGATCAGCCCAGGCAGGCCAGTCCGCCGCGCTCGCCTGCCGGGCGGGAAGCTCGGCGACGTGAAGCAGCGCAGCAGGCGATGATTCGGCACCCGCGACCGCCGCGTTAAGCAGCTCGCTGCCGAAACTCACCATTTGAAATCGGCCCTTTCTAAAAGCGATGTACACCCCTGTATCGAATTGTTCATCAGTTAGTAGCACTGAGACTGTCCTAACAGCTCTGGACGTGATTGGATAAGGGCGGTCGCAGCTTCTGTGTTCGTGTGTCAGCACTCGCAGGATCGACGTTGCGATCGCGGTTCCTGCGAGGGTTGTAGGTCGGGTGAGTTCCGGCGACTCCACGAAGGATGGCGGTCGGAACGGGCCCGGTCTGCCGAAAACTCGGTCGGCCGCTCCCGGTTGGAAGAGAAGGAAAGTACGAAAGATGCCACAGGGAACTGTGAAGTGGTTCAACGCCGAGAAGGGTTTCGGGTTCATCGCACCCGAGGACGGCTCTGCCGACGTGTTCGTCCACTACACGGAAATTCAGGGGTCGGGCTTCCGCACCCTTGAGGAGAACCAACGGGTCGAGTTCGAGGTCGGTCAGAGCCCCAAGGGCCCCCAGGCCACAGGCGTTCGCGCCGTCTGATCAACAACGACATCACGAAACACCCCCGGGTCCCGGTGACGGGCTTCGGGGGTGCTTTCGTTGGTGGCTGTCCCGCGCAGGGTCCGCCACGCCCGTCGCCGGTCGTAGCGCTCGGCTGCGTCCCGCTCGTCTCCCACTGCCTTACTGTCGACTCGTGAGCCAGCTGTCCTTCTTCTCGGCTGAATCGGTGCCCCCCGCGGTCGCCGATCTCACCGGGCTGCTCGCCGCCACCGGACAGGTGGTGGTCGTGGGCGGTGGGGCACGGTTGTCGGTGGTGGTCGACGACCTGTGGCGGGCCGACGCGCTGGCGGAGATGATCACCGAAACCGGCCTCGCCGCCGAGATCACCCGCACCGACGAGAACAATCCGCTGGTGCGCACCGCGGTGGACGGACGGCTGGCCGGAATCGCCGCCGCATGGACCAGGGGGGCCGTCAAGACGGTGCCGCCGCAGTGGCTGCCCGGAGCGCGGGAGCTGCGGGCCTGGACGCTGGCAGCAGGCATTCCCGAAGCCGACCGCTATCTGCTCGGGCTCGACCCGCACGCCCCCGACACGCATTCCCCGCTGGCGTCGGCGTTGATGAGGGTGGGGATTGCACCCACGCTGATCGGCACCCGAGGGGCCCGGCCGGCACTGAGAATCAGCGGCCGTCGACGGCTATCGCGCCTGGTGGAGAACGTCGGGGAACCCCCGAATCAGATCGAAGCGTTGTCAGCGTGGCCTCGGATCTGAGAGATTGCGCAGCGAGGGTCGGTTTGCGTTGACCGGTCCATAGTGCGAAATTGTCAGTTGCCCGCGGGTTTGGGGGTACCTGACGGACATACAGAAGTGGAGCGTAGGGGCAGTTGGCTGACGACGGAACCCGCCGCAACGGCGGCGACGGACGGGGCAACGGCAACGTTCGGCGGCTCGTCATCGTCGAGTCGCCCACCAAGGCGCGCAAAATCGCTGGTTACCTGGGCTCCAACTACATCGTGGAGTCGTCCCGCGGTCACATCCGTGACCTGCCGCGCAATGCCGCCGACGTGCCCGCCAAGTACAAAACCGAGCCGTGGGCGCGCCTGGGCGTCAACGTCGAGGACAACTTCGAACCGCTCTACATCATCAGCCCGGAGAAGAAGAGCACGGTAACCGAGCTCAAGGGGCTGCTCAAGGATGTCGACGAGCTCTATCTGGCCACCGACGGTGACCGCGAGGGCGAGGCCATCGCCTGGCACCTGCTGGAGACGCTGAAGCCCCGCGTCCCGGTCAAGCGGATGGTCTTCCACGAGATCACCGAGCCCGCCATCCGCGCGGCCGCCGAAAACCCCCGCGACCTCGACAACGACCTGGTCGACGCGCAGGAAACCCGACGAATTCTCGACCGGCTCTACGGCTACGAAGTCAGCCCGGTGCTGTGGAAGAAGGTCGCCCCGAAGCTGTCCGCGGGCCGGGTGCAGTCCGTGGCCACCCGCATCATCGTGCAGCGCGAACGCGACCGGATGGCCTTCCGCAGCGCGTCCTACTGGGATGTCATCGCCGAACTCGACGCCAGTGTCTCGGACCCAGACGCCGCGCCGCCGCGGTTCACCGCCCGGCTGGTCAACGTCGACAGCAAGCGGGTGGCCACCGGGCGCGACTTCGACTCCCTCGGCGTCATCCGCAAGCCCGACGAGGTGGTCGTGCTCGACGAGGCGGCGGCCGGTTCGCTGGCCACCGGTTTGCGGGGCGCCAGCCTGTCGGTGGCCTCGGTGGAGGAGAAGCCCTACACCCGCAAGCCGTATCCGCCGTTCATGACCTCGACGTTGCAGCAGGAGGCAGGCCGCAAGCTGCGGTTCTCCGCCGAGCGCACCATGAGCATCGCGCAGCGGCTGTACGAGAACGGCTACATCACCTATATGCGTACCGACTCGACGACACTGTCGCAGTCGGCGATCGATGCCGCGCGCAACCAGGCGCGCCAGCTCTACGGCGACGAGTACGTGCATCCCTCGCCGCGCCAGTACACCCGCAAGGTCAAGAACGCGCAGGAGGCGCACGAGGCGATCCGCCCCGCCGGTGATGTCTTCGCCACCCCGGGGGCGCTGCACCGCGAACTCGATACCGACGAGTTCCGGCTCTATGAGCTGATCTGGCAACGCACGGTCGCCTCGCAGATGGCCGATGCCCGCGGCACGACGTTGAGCCTGCGTATCGGCGGAACATCTTCGGACGGACGGGAAGTCACGTTCGCCGCCAGCGGCCGCACCATCACGTTCGCCGGCTTCCTGAAGGCCTATGTCGAGACCGTCGACGAGCAGGCCGGCGGTGAGGCGGACGACGCCGAGAGCCGCTTGCCGCAGCTGCGCCAGGGCCAGCGGGTGGACGCGACCGGCCTGACCGCCGACGGGCACACCACCAACCCGCCGGCCCGCTACACCGAGGCGTCGCTGATCAAGGCGCTCGAGGAACTCGGAATCGGCCGGCCCTCAACGTATTCCTCGATCATCAAGACGATCCAGGACCGCGGCTACGTCCACAAGAAGGGCAGCGCGCTGGTGCCGTCCTGGGTGGCGTTCGCGGTGACCGGTCTGCTCGAACAGCACTTCGGCCGGCTGGTGGATTACGACTTCACCGCCGCCATGGAGGACGAACTCGACGAGATCGCCACCGGCCAGGAACGGCGCACCAACTGGTTGTCGAACTTCTACTTCGGCGGTGAGCACGGCGTGGCGGATTCGATCGCCCGTGCCGGTGGCCTCAAGAAGCTGGTGGGCGTCAACCTCGAAGGTATCGACGCCCGAGAAGTCAACTCCATCAAGCTCTTTGATGACGAAGAGGGCCGCCCGATCGTGGTCCGGGTGGGCAAGAACGGCCCGTACCTGGAGCGGATGATCACCGGCGAGGACGGCGAGCCCAAACCGCAGCGGGCCAACCTCAACGACGAGATCACCCCCGACGAGCTGACCCTCGAGATGGCCGAAACCCTTTTCGCCACACCGCAAGAGGGCCGATCACTCGGCGTGGACCCGGAGTCCGGCCACGAGATCGTGGCCAAAGACGGGCGTTACGGCCCGTATGTCACCGAGGTGCTGCCCCCGCCGCCGGACGATGATCCCGGCGTGGGTGCCAAGAAGGGTAAGAAGCCGACCGGCCCCAAGCCGCGCACCGGCTCCCTGCTGCGCTCGATGGACCTGCAGACCATCACCCTCGAGGACGCTCTGAAGCTGCTCTCACTACCGCGGGTGGTCGGCGTGGATCCCGCCAACGGCGAGGAGATCACCGCGCAGAACGGCCGCTACGGGCCATACCTCAAGCGCGGCACCGACTCTCGCTCGCTGGCCACCGAGGATCAGATCTTCGAGATCACCCTCGAAGAGGCGTTGAAGATCTACTCCGAGCCCAAACGCCGTGGCCGCCAGGGCGCCGCGGCGCCGCCGCTGCGTGAGCTCGGTGTCGATCAGGCGTCGGGTCAGCCGATGGTGATCAAGGACGGGCGCTTCGGTCCGTACGTCACCGACGGCGAGACCAACGCGAGCCTGCGCAAGGGTGACGACGTCCTGTCGATCACCGACGAGCGGGCTTCGGAGTTGCTCGCTGATCGCCGGGCTCGTGGACCGGTCAAGAAGAAGGCTGCCGCGAAGAAGACGACGCGCAAGGCGCCCGCCAAGAAGGCTGCGAAGAAGGCTTAACTTCCTGAGCCGGTGGCCATTTCGCCGCGGGTTCCGCTGGGCAGCAGAAGGTTGACCGGCCGGGCCAACTGTGTGGGTGCGCGGCGGCCGCGCAGCTCGACGATCTCGCCGACGTTCCAGCACAACGCTTCTGCGTCCAAAGCACCGCTGACCGCGATTGCCGACGCCAGCACATGGCCGTTCTCCAGCTTCGCCAGTTCGGTCAATCGGGCGGCTTCGTTGACCGGGTCACCGATCACGGTGTACTCGAAGCGGGCTTGCGCGCCGATATGACCGGCGATCGCACGCCCGGCCGAGACACCGATACCGAACTCGGTCTGGCCCAGCACGCCGACCAGCTCGTCGTGCAGTTCGCGGGAGGCGGCCAGCGCCGCCCCGGAGGCGTCGGGGTGCTCGATGGGCGCGCCGAAAATGCACAGCGCCGCGTCGCCCTGGAACTTGTTGACGAAGCCGCCATGTTTCTTGACCGTGTCGACGACCACGCGAAAGAACTCGTTGAGCATGTTCACGACCTCGCTGGGCGGGCGTGAGGCAGCCAGCTGCGTCGAACCGACCAGGTCGACGAACAGCACCGCAACGTCACGCTCCTGGCCGCCCAGCTCGGTGCCACGTTCCAGTGCGCGCCGGGCGACGTCCTCACCGACGTAGCGGCCGAACAGGTCGCGCAGCCGCTGCCGTTCGCTCAGATCGCGGACCATGTCGTTGAAGCCCGCCTGCAGCAGGCCGAGCTCGCTGGCGTCGTAAATCTGCATGTGGGCGTTGTAGTTGCCGCGCTGGACCTCCCCGAGCGCCCAGCGCAGCTGGCGCAGCGGATCGGCGATCGACATGGCCGCGAGCACATTGCCGGCCATCCCCACCACCAGGGCAGCGACGGCCATCAGCAGGATAGGCGTGAACAGAGCGTCAGCGGAGGCGGCCAGCAGGGAGAACTTGCTGGCCACGACCGACAGCACGATTGCCAGCAGCGGCACCCCGGTGGACAGCAGCCAGGTCAGCACCAGCCGCTGGACGACGCCCGGCCGGTGGAACTTCTCCGGAACGCCGCCGCGCAGCGCGGCGACCGCCACCGGGCGCAGCACACGCTCGGACTGCAGGTAGCCGATGATCGTGGTGGCCGTGGCACCCAGCAGCGTGGACACCGCCAGCACCGGTGCGGCATGGCTGGCCACCGGCCAGCTGGCGGCGATGAACACCACCGCGCCCAACACCCAGTTGGTCATGCTGATCACCGAGCGGTAGATGGGCATCCGCAGCGCCCGCAGCCGGGCCGTCTCGGTGGCCGCCGGATCGTCCTCGGCCAGCAGGGCGTCGCGGCGTTGCCAGCGGAACACCGGAACGAGCAGCTTGAGGCTGACGAAGGCACCCACCGCGAACGAAATGAACAGATAGCTCAGGAAGATGACGAGGTTCAACGTCGGCAGGTCCTGCAGCATGACCCGGTCCGACGGCGGCAGCCCGAACCGCAGGAAGCCCAGCACCAGCAGGGCTCCGATGATGTCGGCCTGCAGCATGCCCAGGGTGAACACCGGCCACGGTGTACGCGCGACCCACCGGACGAATCCATTGATCCGCCCCGGGCTGAGTTGCGCGGTGGTCACGAACCCACCGTATCGGTACAGAGCGACCGATCAGCACCTCTAGAACCCGGTGGGCAGCGATTGTGTCGTTGCTGCGCACTAGTGTTTGAGGCGATGTCCGGAGTTTTCACGCGGTTGGTGGGCCAAAGCGCCGTGGAAGCGGAGCTGGTCGGTGCGGCTCGAGCCGCCCGGGGTGATTCCGCTCACGATGTGGCTGCCACCGGCACCATGACACACGCCTGGCTGATCACCGGTCCGCCCGGATCAGGGCGCTCGGTGGCCGCCCAGTGCTTCGCGGCGGCCCTGCAGTGCACCGCCGAGGGCACACCCGGCTGCGGAGAGTGCCGGGCGTGCACGACCACGATGGCCGGCACCCACGGCGATGTCCGGCGGATCATCCCCGAGGGGCTGTCCATCGGGGTCCACGAGATGCGCGCCATCGTCCAGATCGCGTCCCGGCGGCCGAGCACCGGCCGCTGGCAGATCGTCGTGGTGGAGGACGCCGACCGTCTCACCGAGGGTGCGGCCAACGCCTTGCTCAAGGTGGTGGAGGAACCACCGCCGTCGACGGTGTTCCTGCTGTGCGCGCCGTCGGTGGACCCCGAGGACATCGCGATCACCCTGCGCTCGCGTTGCCGGCACGTCGCGTTGGTGACGCCCCCGGCCGGGGCGATCGCGCAGGTGCTGATTGACCGTGACGGCTTGTCCGCCGAGGAGGCACAGTGGGCGGCGTCGATCAGCGGAGGGCATGTCGGGCGGGCCCGGCGGCTGGCCACCGATCCCGACGCCCGGGAACGCCGGTCCCGCGCGCTGAGCCTGGCCCGCGACGCCGCGACGCCGTCGCGCGCGTATGCGGCAGCCGAAGAGCTGGTCGCCACTGCCGAGGCCGAGGCCAAGGCCCTCAACGTGGACCGTGACGAGGCCGAGGCGGACGAATTGCGCACCGCGCTGGGTGCCGGTGGGACCGGGAAGGGGACTGCGGGAACGCTGCGCGGGTCGGCGGGTGCGATCAAGGATCTCGAACGGCGACAGAAGTCCCGGCAGACCCGCGCCTCGCGGGATGCGCTCGACCGTGCGTTGATCGATCTGGCGACGTACTTCCGGGATGCGCTGGTGGTGGCCAACGGTGCGGGCTCGGTGGCGCCGAATCACCCCGACATGGCCGAGCGGGTGGCAGCTCTGGCGGCGCATGCGTCCCCTGAGCGGCTGCTGCGCTGCATCGAAGCCGTACTCGAGTGCCGCGAGGCGCTGGCGATCAACGTCAAGCCCAAGTTCGCCGTCGATGCGATGGTGGCGACCGTGGGTCAAGCACTGCGCTCGGACCTGTAGACTCACTGCTCGGTCGAGGCCGCGCCACCTTAGCTCAGTCGGTAGAGCAATTCACTCGTAATGAATAGGTCAGGAGTTCGATTCTCCTAGGTGGCTCCACTCTTGCCCGCACGATTGTGCGGTGCCGTACGGGACGCGCCGGGATGTGCGGATCAGTCCGCACACTGGGCTTTCACCTAATCGCGCGACAGCGCTTCGGCGGCGACGGTGCGGGCCGTGGCCGCCGCCGGGAAACCGGCGTAGCCGCTGGCGTGATAGATCACCTCGGCCAATTCCTCCTCGGACAGGCCGTTCTGCCGGGCGATCCGGAAGTGCGCGTCCATCTCCGCGGTGGCCCGCAGTGCGATCAGGATGCCCAGCGTCACCAGACTTCGGTCGCGGCGGCTGAGCCCCTCACGGGTCCACAGCCGGCCGAACACGCTCTCGACACCGATATCCATCAGTTCGGGGGCGAACCCACCACCGAAGTCGACGTCCCCGTCGGGCAGCGTTCCGGGCAGCATCTCCCGGAAAACGCGTAGGCCATCCTCGCGCAAGTTAGACATACAAACTACTTTGGCACATGACGGGGATCAGCGCGGTGCCAGATACCCGACCGGGCCCGACGCCAGGCACAGCGACAGAGCCGCGGTCGACGCCCGCACGGTGATGGCGTCGCCGGCCCCCGGCAGCCGGACGAAGACCCGGTTCAGCCCAGGGTGCACGGGCACCTTGGTCTCGGGGCCCTCGTTCAGCGACATCACCATCGAGCCGTCGCTGTTGGCCAGATAGTTGATCTCGGCCGTCCAGTCCGCGGGCAGCAGCGGCCCGTCCAAAGGCATCCGAACCGGCGCGTCGGGCTGGACGAAATAACCGCAGCCGGGCTGCGGGCCCGCGACGATCGTGCGGGTCCAGGTGACGATCGCATCCGTCAGCCGGCCGCTGCTGTCGAGCATGCGCAACTGTGGTGTGGAACTGCCGAATTCGGGTCGATCGCGAATGAGCGCGAACATGTGACTGGCCAGGTTCTCCGGGTAGGCGACGCGCTGCAGAACCAGCGGGTCGACCTCCTGGTCGAGCAGTGGCACCGATGACGATGCCCGGGCCTGGGCCAGCGCGCGGATCGCGTTCTGCAGGTAGGGCTGTGCAGGATTGTCCCGCCAGCTCGTCAGGAATGTCGCCGTCGAGTACACGCTGCTGATCACGAACGCCACCGCGACCGCCGACACCACCGCGGTACGGGAGCGCGAGGCGTCCAGCCATCGGCTGTCGCGGTTGGGCGCGCAGAACGCCACTGCCGCAAGCAATGCCAGCACCACCACCAGATCGGGGAAATACCGGAGGGTCTGCGCCAGTTCCAGGGCGGTGAACTTCGACGAGCGCAGTAGGTAGATCGGGATCTGGCAGGCCACCGCGTAACCGACGGCCACCAGCCAGACCAGGCCGACGCGCCGCTTGCGCAGCAGCGACACCGCCGCGACCGCGACCAGTACCAGCCAGCCCAGGATCATCACGGCCACCGGCGGCACTGCCCACGGCGAGGCGGGCGCCCACCGTTGCCACTCCCACGGGCCGCCGGCCAGGCCCGGCACGATCCCGTGAGTGACAGAGCGGGACAACAGGTCCCACGTCATCGCCAGATCCGAGCTCCAGCGCCGGTGGTCCACGACCGCCAAATAGACGGCCACCCACCCCGCCGTCAACGCCAGAGCGGGCGCCCACAGCGCTAGGCCGCGGTGCCACACCGTGCGCAGCACCGCGGTGCCACCCCGGACGTGACACAGCAGCGCGGCCACCGCGAATGCGACGAACGGGATGACCGCGGCTTTCTCGAAGAACAGCAGACCACCGAGGAAAACCAGCACCGCGGTGATCGCATACCGTCGATTCCCGGTACGCACCAGCAGGATTGCATCGGCACACACCCAGGCCATCGCGGCCAGCATCGGCAGGGAGTTCAGCGCCGCCGCCCACCACGCGAATCCGGGCACACCCAGCGGGGTGAACAAGGCAAAGGTCAACGGAATCAACAACACCGGTCGCCAGCCGAGGATCACGTGCAACGCGCGCAGCAGCGACAGCGACACCAGCAGCTGCAACACCACCAGGCTGGCCGCCGGCCACGCCCACACCAGCGGCGCCAGTCGGGTGATCACCCCGGCCACCAGAAACGCCCCCGGCATGACGTGTCCGTCGTGATCGTCGAACAGATACGACGTCGACAACAGGTCTTGAGTGCCGGCCCGGCCCACCAGGATCAGGTCGTCCCAGTAGAAGTAGCCGCCGAATGCCAGGATCGCGCGGACCACCAGTTGTACGGCGATGAGGGCGACGGCCGCGGCAGCCACCGGTGGCATGCGCGCCACCCGGGTCGGAACTGCCATCGCGTCGACTGTACTCACCTGTCGGTAGGGTGACCGACATGCAGGTACTGGTCACGGGGGCCGCCGGCTTCATCGGGTCGACGCTGGTCGATCGCCTGCTCGCAGACGGGCACACCGTCGTCGGGTTCGACGACCTGAGCCGGGGCCGCACCGCGAACCTGGCGGCGGCGGGCACCAGCGACCGGTTCGAATTCGTCGAGGCCGACATCGCCGACGCAGACCTGATCGGGCTGTTCGACAAGCACAAGCCCGAGGTCGTCCACCACCTCGCTGCCCAGATCGACGTGCGCCGCTCGGTGGAGGAGCCGGAATTCGACGCGGCGGTCAACGTCGTGGGCACCGTGCGGCTCGCCGAGGCGGCCAGGCGGTCCGGCGTGCGCAAGATCGTCCACGCCTCCTCGGGCGGATCGATCTACGGCGTGCCGACGAACTTCCCCACCAACGAAACCGCCCCGGTCGATCCCGGGTCGCCCTACGCGGCCGGCAAGGTGGCCGGCGAGCTGTACCTCAACACCTTCCGCCACCTCTACGGCGTGGACTGCTCGTTCATCGCGCCGTCGAATGTCTATGGCCCGCGCCAGGACCCGCACGGCGAGGCCGGGGTGGTCGCGATCTTCGTCAACGCATTGCTGGCCGGCCGGCCCACCCGGGTCTACGGCGACGGCTCCAACACCCGCGACTACGTCTTCGTCGACGACGTCGTCGATGCCTTCGTCCGGGCCTCCGGAGCAGGCGGGTGCGGGCAGCGGTTCAACATCGGCACCGGTGTGGAAACCAGCGACCGGCAACTGCATTCGGTGGTGGCCAAGGCGCTCGGGGTGGCCGACAACCCGGAGTTCGCCCCGGCGCGGCTCGGCGACGTGAAGCGGTCCTGCCTGGATGTCCGCAAAGCAGAGATGGTGCTGGGCTGGCAGCCGCGGGTGCGCCTCGAAGAGGGCATCGCCCGCACGGTGGGCTATTTCCGGGGCTAGTGCTCCGGGGTGCGCGCACCCTCCAGGGCGACCGCACGGGCCAGGCGGGCGTACTTCAGCTCGAGTTCCTTGAACCGCAGATATGTACTCAGCGTGGTGAACACGAACGCGATGATCAGTGCGTAGGTGATCAGGTCGGCGCCACGGCGAACCCCGAGGAAGTTGGCCAGCACCGTGGTGTCGTCCGGGCGGAGGATGGCGTAAACCGCAAGCACCACGAACAGCACATAGCCGACCTTCACCCACGCCTTGGCCTTGGCGTTGGTGCGGGACCGCAGCAGGTAGACCAGCAGTGCGATCACCGCCGTGATCAGCAGCACCTGGATCCAGTTCATCGGCGCATCCTTCCGCGCAGGAACCCGTCAAAGACGATGTTCACCCCGTTGAGCAGCGGCTGGCCTTTGGACATCGAGTACTCGGTGTAGAGGATCTCGACGGGCTCTTCGGTTACCCGCCAATGGTTTTCGACGATCAGGGTGATGAATTCGCCGGCGTGGCTCATCCCGTTCATCGTCAGGTTGAGATTGTCGGCGACGGTCTTGTTGAACACCCGCAGCCCGTTGTGCGAGTCGGTCAGATGCAGACGGTGGCTGCTGGGGCTCAGCACGGCCGCCGCGCGCAGGATCACCCGCTTGAGCGGCGGGGTGTGGCTGACGGTGGTGCCGGCGAACCTGGTGCCGACCACGATGTCGACATCGCCTTTGGCCAGCCGCTCCATCATGACGAGGACGTCCTTGACGCGGTGCTGCCCGTCGGCGTCGAAGGTGACGAACACCGCCGCGCCGGGCTGGCGGCGGGCGTACTCCACGCCGGTCTGGATGGCCGCGCCCTGTCCGAGATTCACGGGGTGGCGGACCACGTGGGCGCCCGCCCGCCAGGCGATGTCGGCGGTGTCGTCCTTGCTGCCGTCGTCGACGCAGACCACGTGGTCGAAGACTTGGCGCAGGTCCGCGATGACGTCGGCGATGACCTGCGCCTCGTTGAACGCCGGCACGATGATCCAGGCGTCGGGGTAGGACGTGTCGATGTCCACAAGGTACACGCCGGGAACCGTGGCTTCAGCGTGCGGCGCGGCCCAGCGCGGCCAGGTGGACGACGATGCCGACCAGTGGTCCGCACAGCAGGGCGACCACGGTGCGATCGGTGAGGTCCATGGGCAGGCTCAGCAGGGCCGCGGAGACGACGGTGGCCCCGACCCAGCCGATCGAGTACGCCCGGTGCAGGCCGGCGGCGACCGTGGCGGCCCCGGTCACGGTCAACAGCGCGATCGCCACGGCGCCGGCGGTCAGCCAGGCCAGCAGTAGTCCGCCCGGCCCGTACTCGTCGCCGAACGCCACCCGGATCAGCCACGGCCCGAGCAGTCCGGCGGCCACCACCCCGACGGCGCCGAGCACCAGCACCACCGCCGCCGGGGCGATCAACGCCTTGAGTCGGTGGCCGCGGTGGTCGACGAAGTGTGCGATCAGATTGCCCTGCATCGCGGTGAGCGGAACCAGCAGCGGCGCGCGGGTCAGTGTCACCGCCAGGATCACCACGCCGCCGGCCGCCCCGAGGTCACCACCGGAGGTCGCCTTGAGCAATACCGGGAAGCCCATGACGAGGATGGCGCTGGCGCCGGCGGCCGCGATCGAGTGTCCGGCTCCGCGCAGGAAGGTCGCGGTACTACCCGGGGTGCGCAGCCCGGCCGCGGTTCGCGCGCCCGGTGACACCGACAGCAGCAGCAGCCATCCGATCGCACCGGCGACAGTCGCCCACAAGAAGCCGTCGAGCCCCCAGCCCACCGCGAACGCCGCCACCGCGACCACTACCCGCATGATCGCGTCGGTGACCATCAAGGCCCCGTAACCACCCCAGCGGCCGGTGCCGGCGAGCAGGCCCAAAAGTGTTGCGTGAATGCAGAATCCGGCCAGGCCTACGCTCAGCAGCACCACCGACAGCGGCCGGGACACGCTGAACACGTGCGGCGCCCACAAGACCGAGGTGCCCGCCATGACGAGGGCGGACACCACTCCGACCGCCGTCGCGATCCGCATCGGATGCGTGCGGGGTCCCTCCGCGATCTCGACATAACCCGCGGAGCGGACTTCCCGGGTGGCTTCTTGCAGTAACCCGTACGCCGCGCCGCCGACCAACCCGAACGCACCCCAGAACACCCCGAACACCGAGAAGCCGGCCGGGTCCAGCGCCCGGGCGGCCAGGTAGAGAACCGCGTATCCGCAGACCGCCGAGATCGCGGTGGCCGCGCCGACTCTGGCCACACTGCTGCGGGTGATCGCCCCGGTGCCGCTGATCTGGTCAGCACCGGTGGCGCTCAGCGCCTCGAACGAGGCACCCGCGTCGGTCACAGCCGCGGCACCTCGGTGGAATACAGCCAGGCATCCCACAACGGGCGCAGCGAGATGTCGGCGTAGTTGGCGGCAAGACCGGTGAAGTCGTCGGTCACGACCGTGCTGTGCTGGTGCCTGCTGGTCCAATCACGCAGCAGCGCAAAGAATTTCTCGTCACCAAGGGTATCGCGCAGCACGTGCAGGGTGAGCGCACCTCGCTTGTAGACCCGGTCGTCGAACATGTCCCGCGGCCCGGGATCGGCCAGCAGCAGATTCTGCGGAGAGGACGCCAGCTTGGCGTGGTAGTGGTGGGCCCACTGGTCGGCGGAGCGCCCGCCGGAGTTTTCCGACCACAACCATTCGGCGTAGCAGGCGAATCCCTCGTGCAGCCAGATGTCGCGCCAGCGCCGCGCGGTCACGCTGTTGCCGAACCACTGATGGGCCAGTTCGTGGGCGATCAGTCGTTCGGCGCCACGCTTGCCGTCGCAGTGGTTGGCGCCGAAGATCGAGATACCTTGTGCTTCAAGCGGTATCTCGAGATCGTCGTCGGTCACCACAACGGTGTAGCCGTTGCTCAGCGGGTACGGGCCGAACAGTTTGACGAACAACTTCATCATCTGCGGTTGACGGCCGAAGTCCTGGTCGAATTCGGGACGCAGCCGGTCGGGCAGCACCGCCTGCATCGGCACTGGGGATTTGGGCAGCTTGTGTGCGCCGTACATGCCGATCTGCAGGGTGATCAGGTAGGTCGACGTCGGCTCCGGCTGTTCGTAGGTCCATACCGTGTGTGCGGCCCGAACCCGCCGCGAGACCAGTTCACCGTTGGCCACCGCGCGATAGGGGCTGTCGGTGCTGATCTGGATCCGGTAGCTGGCCTTGGCGCTGGGATGGTCGTCGCACGGGAACCATGACGCTGCGCCGTTCGGTTGGCCCGCCACCAGCGCGCCGTTCGACAACTCTTCGAAACCGACTTCACCCCAATAACTTCGGATCGGCCGGGGGTTGCCGCCGTAGCGCACGCTGATCGACATCGCCGCGCCGGCGGGCAATGGTGTGGACAGGGTGATGTGCAGCTTGCCGTTGGAGGCGGAGAAGTTGGCCGGCCGGCGGCCGTTGACCGTGACCTTCGACACCGACAGGGCCGCGGACAGATCCAGCGTGAACGTCTTCAGTGACGCCAGCGTCGCCGCGGTGATGGTCGCGGTACCGGTGAGCCGATTGATCGCCACCTTGTACTCGAGGTCCAATTCGTAGCGTGAGACTCGATAGCCGAAGTTGCCATTGTTCGGCAGATACGGATCGATGACGGGTGGGCCACCTTTCTTGGTGGCCTTCTTGGCGGGTTGTTTCACGCGGCGCTGTCCTCGGCTTTGCGCGCATCGTCGCGGGTTTTCTTCCTCGAAACGAGCCACGGGGCAATCGGATTGCCCTGCCAGCGGGTCGACGGCGGCACCTCGTCGCCGCGCATCACCAGCGATGCCGGGCCGACGGTGGCGCCTGCGCCGAGCTTGGCAGCGGGCAATGCCACGCAGTGCGGACCCAGCGTGGCACCCTCGTCGAGCACGACGGTGTCCATGCGCATGATCCGATCATGAAACAGGTGCGTCTGCACCACGCAGCCGCGGTTGACGGTGCTGGCCCGCTGCAGCGTCACCAGGTCGGCTTCGGGCAGCCAGTACGTTTCACACCACACGCCACGGCCGATCTTGGCGCCGAGCGCCCGCAGCCAGAGGTTCATCACGGGGGTGCCGCTGGCGGCGCGGGCGAACCACGGCGCCGCCACCGTTTCCACGAACGTGTCCGACACCTCGTTGCGCCACACGAACGACGACCAGAGCGGCTGCTCGTCGGCCGGGATATGCCCCACCACAAGCCATTTGGCGGCCACCGCGGTCCCTCCGGCGACTGCGCCCGCAATCAGCAGCACGACGCCGCCGGCCAGTGCGGTGACCGCATAGCCGAATTCGAGCGCCAAGGCCTGCAGCGCGGCCAGAACCGCCACTCCGATCGCGAAGGTGACCATCACCGGGAACAGCCGGCAGGTCTCGACCGCGGCGCGCATCACCTTCAACCGCATCGGGGGGCTGAATGTCAGTGCGGCGTCGCCTTCATCGGCGCGGCGGCGCAACCGGATCGGCGGGCTGCCCAGCCACGACGAACCGGCCTTGGCCTTGTGCGGGGCGGCCGAAAGCACCGCGACCAGGCCATCGTCGGGCACCCGCCGGCCCGGTTGGGTGATACCGGAGTTACCCAGGAAAGCGCGCTTGCCGACGGTGGCCTTGGCGACGTGGATCCATCCGCCGCCGAGTTCGTAGGAGGCCACCATGGTGTCGTCGGCCAGAAATGCGCCGTCTTCCACGACGGTGAACTTCGGGGTCAGCAGTGCGGTTGAAATCTCGGTGTTGCGGCCGACTTTCGCGCCGAGGGCCCGCAGCCACCACGGGGTGAGCAGGCTGGCGTAGACGGGGAACAGGTAGTTGCGGGCGGCGTCCATCAGCCGTTCGGTGGTCCACAGCTGCCAGCCCACCCGGCTGCGCACCGGGTGATAGCCCTCGCGGAGCCCGATCGCGAGGATCCGCACCGCCACGACGGTGAACGCCGCGTACACCACCAGGGCGACCAGCGCGGCCACCGGAATCCACGGCGCAGCCGCGGCCAGGGCCGAACCCAGCGTCGCACTGTGCCGGGCCGGCCAGACCAGCACACCCAGCCCGATCGCCAGCGCCAGCAGCGGCACCCCGCCGAGGAGCATGGACGTCACCCCGTAGACGCCCACCCACAGGGCGGCGCGCGGCGGCCGGTGCTCGGGCCACGGATGGCGGGCCTTGCCGGACTTCACCGCCGGCGAACCCTTCCAGTACTGCCCGTTCTTCACCTTGCCGACCACACCTGAGCCGGGCGCCACGTCGGCGTTCTTCCCGACGACGGCACCCGGGAACAGCGTGGTCCGTGCCCCGATGCTGGCATCGTTGCCGACGCTGATCGGGCCGACGTGGAAGAGGTCGCCGTCGATCCAATGCCCGGTCAGATCGACCTCCGGTTCGATGGAAACCCGGTGGCCGAGCGTGAGCATGCCGGTCACCGGAGGCGCCGAATGCAGATCTACGCCTTTGCCGATCTTGTTACCCAGCGCCCGGGCGTAGTACACCAGCCACGGCGCACCCGCGAGGTTCTCGGCGCCGCTGGCGTCGGCCAGCCGTTCGGCCAGCCACACCCGCAGGTGTTCGGACCCGCCCCGGCGATAGGTGCCCGGCTCCAGCCCCGACAGCAGCGTCCGCGCGCCCAGCACAGCGATGCCCATCCGGCCGATCGGGGTGATGAACAGGATGAAGGCGACCACGACCAGCCACCAGTTGACCGGTGCGAGCCACGGCAGCGGATGCACCGCGGCGGCCACGTTGTTGATCAGCGCCAGCCACGTCACCCATTGCAGCCCGGTCAGCGTGGCCAGCGGCACCGACAACAGCACCTGGGCCGCCTGCGTCGACACCGGCGTCGGCGTGACATGGCGTGGGGTGACCGCGGCCGACGGCTTCTGCTCGTCGAGGAATTCGGCCAGCGATCCCAGCCGCGGGTGGTCGTAGAGCTGGGCGACGGTCAGCTGCGGGTAGCGCTCGCGCAGCGCGGCCACCAGCTGGGCCGCCGACAGCGAGCCGCCGCCGAGGGCGAAGAAGTCCGCCTCCGGGCCGTCCACCACGGCGCCAAGGACGTCGCGCCACAGCCCGGCCAGCCAGCCCATGGTGCCGCCGAGGTCGGGTTCGGAGTCCTGATAGCCGGGCGGCGGCCACGGCAGCGCATTGCGATCGACCTTGCCCGAGGTCCGGGTCGGCAGCTCGTCGAGTAGCACCAGGCGCGGCACCAGCGCTGCGGGCAGGGCCTCGGCCAGGTGGGTGCGGGCCGCGGCGAGGTCGAAATCGGGGTTGGCGCTGGAGATGTAGCCGACGAGCATCGGAGTGCCGCTGGCGGTGCGTCGCACCGCCGCAGCGGCACCACTGACGCCGGGCAGGTTCACCAGCGCCGAGTCGACCTCGCCGAGTTCGATGCGCCGTCCGCCGACCTTGACCTGATCGTCGGCACGGCCCTGGAAATACAGTCCGTCGGCTTCCAAGCGGACGAGGTCGCCGCTGCGGTAGGCCCGCGCCCACTCCAGCGACGGCATCGGCGCGTACTTCTCGGCGTCTTTCTCCGGATCCAGGTAGCGGGCCAGGCCGACTCCGCCGATCACCAGTTCGCCCACTTCGCCGAGAGCGACGGGGGCGCCGCTGGAGTCGACCACCGCCAGGTCCCAGCCCGGCAGCGGGCGCCCGATGCTGACCGGACTGCGCCCGTCGAGGCGGGCGGCGCTGGCCACCACGGTTGCCTCGGTGGGTCCGTAGGTGTTCCACACCTCGCGGCCTTCGACCGCCAGCCGTTCGGCCAGCTCGGGCGGGCAGGCCTCGCCGCCGAAGATCAGCAGCCGCACCGCTTCCAGCGCCTCGGCCGGCCACAACGACGCCAGCGTGGGCACCGTCGACACCACGGTGATGTCCCGCGCCACCAGCCACGGCCCGAGGTCCATGCCGCTACGCACCAGGGCGCGGGGCGCAGGCACCAGACATGCGCCGTACCGCCAGGCCAGCCACATCTCCTCGCAGGAGGCGTCGAACGCCACCGACAACCCGGCCAGCACCCGGTCAGCCGGTCCGATCGGGTTGTTCTGCAAGAACATTCGCGCCTCGGCGTCGACGAACGCCGCCGCGTTGCGGTGGGTGACGGCGACACCCTTGGGGGTTCCGGTGGATCCGGAGGTGAAGATGATCCACGCGTCGTCGCGACCCAGTGGGGCTGTCGCCCGCCATCCGCGCGACGAGCCAGGCCCGCGGGTCAGGCCGGCTTCGGTGATGATGGCGACCACGCCGGCCTCGTTGAACACCAGCTCGGCGCGCTCGTCGGGATCGTCGGCGTCGACCGGGACATAGGCCGCACCGGCGGCCAGCGTCGAGAGGATCGCGACGTAGAGGGCGTAACTGCCGGACGGCATGCGGATGCCGATCCGGTCGCCGCGGCCGATGCCGCGGGCGGCCAGCCACTCGACGCTCTCCTCGATGTCGGCGATCAGCTCGGCATAGGTCAGCTGCACCGTGCCGTCGTCGATGGCGGCTGCGTCGGGGTATCGGTTGGCGGTGTCGTAGAGGATGTCGATGAGGGTGCGCGGGGCCGGTGCCTGCTCCGACAACAAGTATTGCGGGGGAATTTCCGGCGTCGCCACGACGAGGATCCTAGGCCGCCTCGTCGACATCGCGGTGCCGGACGCGGCCGGTGGCCGAGGCGATCCCGCGTTCGGTTTGCTGCTGGGCGCGCCGACCTGACAGACTGCTGCCAGAGGGGAGTATTCCTTCGTCGCGGTGTCGTCACCACGGCGGCCAACGTTGGCTGTCCGGTGCCGCGGGCCGAGCTTTGCTCGGCGGAAGAGACCTCGGACGTTTTGTGACGCCCGGAGGTCCTGTTATGAATGTGACACCGCTCGAATGGTTCATCACCATCGGCGTGACGGTCGCGGTGCTCCTGTTCGACGTGATCTTCGTCGCGCGGCGCCCGCACGAACCCACGATGCGTGAGTGCGGCATCTATCTGTCGTTCTACATCGGTTTGGCCATCGCATTCGGGCTGTGGGTGTGGAACTTCCACGGCGGTCAGTTCGGCCTGGAGTTCTACGCGGGCTGGCTCACCGAGTACAGCCTGTCGGTGGACAACCTGTTCATCTTCATCATCATCATGGCCAGCTTCAAGGTGCCGAAGATCTATCAGCAAGAGGCACTTCTGATCGGCATCGTCCTGGCGCTGATTTTCCGCGGCATCTTCATCGCGCTGGGTGCTGTTGCCATTGAACAGTTTTCGTGGATCTTCTACATCTTCGGGGCATTCCTGCTGTACACCGCGATCCGGCTGGTCCGCGATACCGAGCACGACGACGACGCCGAGAACACCGTGGTGCGCCTGGCCCGCAAGTACGTGCCGAGCACCGACAAATGGGACGGCCTGAAGCTGTACGTCAAGGAGGGCGGCAAGCGCCTGATGACGCCGATGTTTCTGGTCATCGTGGCGCTGGGCACCACCGACCTGCTGTTCGCGCTGGACTCCATCCCCGCGATTTACGGCCTCACCCGCGAGCCTTACATCGTGTTCACCGCAAACCTTTTCGCGCTGATGGGGTTACGCCAGCTCTACTTCCTGCTCGGTGATCTGCTCAACCGGCTGGTGTACCTGTCGCAGGGCCTGGCCTTCATCCTGTTCTTCATCGGGGTCAAGCTGGTGCTGCATGCCCTGCACGAAAACGAGCTGCCGTTCATCAACGGGGGCGAAGGCGTGCACGTGCCGGAGATTCCGACACTGCTGAGCCTGGCCGTCATCATCCTGACGCTGTTCCTGACGATGGTCGCCAGCCTGATCAAGACGCGGGTGGTCGACAACCGCTGAAAGCCCGCAGACATCGGAGTTCTGGTCCGGCTGAACGGAACCATTGCCGGTGCTCGCTGGTGTCCTTAGCGTGGCCGACATGCCGGAGTTACGGGTGTTCATCGCCGAGACCGACGATGCCTGGACGGAATTGACCGAGGTGACCGCGGGCCAGCGCCCGGTGGTGCGGTTGAGCGCGCCGGACCTGCAGGAAGCGGCACGACGGCGCCGCCGACTGCCCACCGACGTCGCCGTGGTGCTCGATCTGTCGGTGGCGGTCGCTGACGACCCGCGCACGGCGCTGGCCGCGATCTCCGACCATGGCGGCACCGAGGGAGTTCGCTACGCCGGGACCGTTGACGGCCTGGCCGGGCTGGTCGCCGACCTGTATGTGGCCGGGGTCGCTGACGGCGTCACGCTGATCCCGGTCGGACCGGCCGACGATCTGCGTCCCCGGGCGCACGCCGCCCTGAGCCGCATCCAGGATCGGTTGCGAATCCCGGCCGCCTGAGCGGGTCGCGGTTCTACGCTGAATCCATGATCGAAGTCCTTTCCGACATGCCTGAGGGTGTGACGGGCCTTCGGGTGTCCGGCCGGGTGAGCGGCGAGGACCTCAAGGCGTTCAAGCCGGCGATGGACGACCTGATGAAGCCGGACGGCGACATCCGGATCGTCGAAGTCATCGACTCCGATTACCAGGGGTTCGGGCCCGGTGGCCTGGTCGAGGATCTCAAACTCGGCTTGGGCACGCTGTTCACCCGGCACGCCGCGTTCAAGCGGGTCGCGGTGGTCAGCGACAAGGAGTGGGTGGTCCACACCATTCACGCGGTGGGCTGGTTGATGCCCGGTGACGTCGCGGTGTTCGGTCTCGCCGAGCTCGAGCAGGCCAAGCAGTGGGCGGCCGGGTAGTCGCCTCAACCGGTCGGCTGCGCCGTAGCACCGCGGAAACATAGTGCGCCTACCGTGACCCGATGTTGCGACGACGTTCGGCGCTGCTCGATCGGCTGGTGGTCGACCACCCAGGAAGCCCGCAACAGGCCATCCTCGACGAGTTGAGGCGGGTGATCCTCGACGGTGCCGTCGCGCCCGGGACGCCGATTCCGTTGGCCGAAGTGGCGGATCTGTTCGGGGTGAGCCAGATTCCGGTCCGTGAGTCGCTGAAGACACTGATCGGAGAGGGGTTGGTCGCGCATCGATCCAACTCCGGCTACACCGTCGCACAGCTCACGGTGCAAGAACTGCGCGAAATGTACATCGTGCGTGAGACTTTGGAGGCCGCGGCGCTGGCGTCCGCGGTGGCCAACGCGACCGATGCCGACCGGGCGGCGATCGTCGCGGCGAACGATGCCCTGCAGCAGGCCGTCGACGACGACGATCCGCTCACCTACCACCGGCAGAGCAGGCACTTTCATCTCTCGTTGAGCCGGCCGTCGCGCATGTTCCGGCTGCTGCACATGCTCGAATCAGCATGGAACATGACCGAACCCGTGCAGTCCATGGTGCATGTCGAGCCCTCGGCCCGGGCCGCGCTGCACGGCGACCACCGCGAAATGGTGCTCGCATTCCTGGCCGGCGACGTGGAACAGCTGCTCACTGTCGCCGAGTTGCACGCCGGGCGGCTCAATTCCGTCATCGCCGCCTTGCCGACGGACACCGGGCTGTTTCTGCCTGCGGATATATCTTCGGCGCAATAGCCGGGTAGTTCACCGGAAATACCGGGGAAACGCACCGTCGATAGCGTCCGGCCATGACCGACATCGACACACCGCAGAGCGTGAAAAACCTGCCGCCCGGCGCCGTCGTCGGCGCGGGTGACATCGTGGAAGCCGCCGGCCACCCGGTCGGCGGCGGACTGATCAAGCCGGGTTACGACCCGCGCCTGACCAACGAGGACCTGGCTCCGCTGCGCGAGCAGCACTGGAGCTCCTACAACATCTTCGCCTTCTGGATGTCCGACGTGCACAGCGTCGGGGGCTACGTCACGGCGGGCAGCCTGTTCGCCCTGGGCCTTGCCAGCTGGCAGGTCTTGATCGCACTGCTCATCGGCATCGTGATCGTCAACGTCTTCTGCAACCTGGTCGCCAAGCCCAGCCAGGCCACCGGCGTGCCATATCCGGTGATCTGCCGCAGCGTCTTCGGTGTGCTCGGTGCGAACATCCCCGCCATCATCCGCGGTCTGATCGCGGTGGCCTGGTACGGCATCCAGACCTATCTGGCCTCCGCTGCGCTGGATGTGGTGCTGCTCAAGCTCTTTCCCGCACTTGCGCCGTACGCCGACGTCAACCAGCACGGCTTTCTGGGGTTGCCGTTCCTGGGCTGGGGCAGCTTCCTGCTGCTCTGGGTCCTGCAGGCATGCGTCTTCTGGCGTGGGATGGAATCCATCCGCAAGTTCATCGATTTCTGCGGTCCCGCGGTGTACGTGGTGATGTTCATGCTCTGTGGCTATCTGATCTACAAAGCGGGCTGGGGCGCAATCGATCTCAATCTCGGCGATGTCAAGTACACGGGTCTGGATGCCGTGCCGGTCATGCTCGGTGCCATCGCCCTTGTGGTGTCGTACTTTTCGGGCCCGATGCTGAACTTCGGCGACTTCGCCCGCTACGGCCGGTCGTTCGCGGCGGTCAAGCGTGGCAACTTCCTCGGTCTGCCGGTGAACTTTCTGGTGTTCTCGATCCTGGTGGTCGTCACCGCCTCACTCACCGTGCCGGTCTTCGGCGAGTTGATCACCGATCCTGTGGCGACCGTGGCCAAGATCGACTCCACCTTCGCAATCGTGCTGGGAGCGTTGACCTTCACCATCGCCACGATCGGCATCAACATCGTCGCGAACTTCATCTCGCCGGCTTTCGACTTCTCCAACGTCAGCCCGCAGCGGATCAGCTGGCGCGCGGGCGGAATGATCGCCGCCGTCGGCTCGGTGCTCATCACCCCGTGGAACCTGTACAACAATCCCGAGGTCATCCACTACACACTGGAGACGCTCGGTGCGTTCATCGGCCCGCTGTTCGGCGTGTTGATCGGCCACTACTACCTGATCCACAAGCAGAAGGTGAACGTTGACGCGCTGTTCACCCTCGCCGAGGACGGAACTTATTGGTACAAGAAGGGTTACAACCCGGCTGCGGTGATCGCTACGGCGGTCTCGGCCCTGGTCGCGGTGGTGCCGGTGCTGGCTGTCGGAGTGCCGGGTATGCATACCGCTGCGCAGTACAGCTGGTTCATCGGCTGCGGTTTGGGCCTGGCGATCTACTACGGGCTCGCGACGCGCGGCAAGCTGGCCGTCGCTGCGCTGCCGTGACCCGGATCTGGGTGATCAATCCCAACACCACACGGGCCATGACCGACACGATCGCACAGTGTGCCCGCGCGGTGGCCGGATCCGGTGTGGTCATCACCGGAATCACCTCCGAGATCGGACCGGAGTCGATCGAGAGCCACTACGACGAGGCGCTGGCGGTTCCGGGCGTGCTGCAGGCGGTGCGCCACGGTGATCGAGAGGGTGTCGACGGCTACGTGATCGCGTGTTTCGGTGATCCTGGCCTCGATGCCGCACGGGAGGTGGCGGCCGGACCGGTCATCGGGATCGCGGAGGCCGCGATGCAGACGGCCAGCCATCTCGGCAGCGGGTTCAGCATCGTCACCACACTGACGCGGACCATCGGCCAGTCGGCGCGACTTGCCGAACGGTATGGCATGCAACGGTTCTGCCGCGGTATCCATGCCTGCGAGATTCCGGTACTCGATCTGGAGACCGACCCGAACGCGCGCAAGGTCGTCACCGAGGCCTGCCGCGACGCCATCGAGGCCGACGGGTCCGACGTCGTGGTGCTGGGGTGTGCCGGTATGGCGGATATGTGTGCCGAGATCTCCGCCGACGTGGGTGTACCCGTCATTGACGGGGTCACCGCCGCAACCCTGACGGTGCAGTCGCTGGTGACCATGGGTTTACGCACGTCCAAGCGAGGCGAGTACGCGACACCGCCGGACAAGCGCTACTCGGCGGGGTGAGCCCTGCGCCAGTGGTCGGCGATTTCGATACGGCGGGCGATCCAGACCCCATCGTGGGATTGGACGTGGTCACAGAACCGTTCGAGCGCCGCGGTGCGCGCCGGACGCCCGGCCAGCCGGCAATGCAGTCCGATGGACAGCATCTTCGGGGCGCCCGCGCGACCCTCGGCGTAGAGCACGTCGAACGCGTCCCGCAGATGGGCGAAGAACTCGTCACCGTTGGAAAAGCCTGCGGCCGAGGCAAACCGCATGTCGTTGGTGTCCAACGTGTATGGCACGACGAGATGGGCACGGCCGGCAACGTCCACCCAGTACGGCAGATCGTCGGCGTAGGAATCGGAATCGTAGACGAAGCCGCCGTGTTCGACGACGAGTTCGCGCGTGTGCGGCGAATCGCGGCCGGTGTACCAGCCCAGCGGAGCCGCTCCGGTGAGATCGCGCAGGATCGAAACGGCCTGCGCCATGTGCGCCCGCTCGGTGTCCCGGTCGACGGACTGGTAGGACTTCCATCGCAGTCCGTGGCAAGCGATCTCGTGGCCGAGCTCATTGAAAGCCGCCACCGCCTCGGTATTTCGCTGCATGGCCAATGCGACCGCGAAGACGGTCAGCGGGATACCGCGACGCTCGAAGAGCCGAAGCAGCCGCCACAGCCCTGCGCGTGAGCCGTACTCGTAGAGCGACTCCATACTCATGTGCCGGTCGGGGAACGGCTCGGCCGGTGTCATTTCGGACAGGAACGTCTCCGAGGCCGGGTCGCCATCGAGGACCGAATTCTCGGCCCCTTCTTCGTAATTCAGCACGAATTGCACCGCAATGGCGGCATCGCCCGGCCAGTGCGGGTGAGGGGGTATACGGCCGTAGCCGACCATGTCCCTCGGATAGGTCATGTCACGCCGCCGCAGCCCATTTGTCCGCAACCCGACGCCGTCCCGTGTCGGTGAGCCGGCCGAACAACCGCAGCCGCGCCATACCGCCGTCGGGATACACCTCGAGGCGGGCATCGGTGACCGGCCGTTGGCTGGACAGCAGGAAGCGATGCCGGGTATCGGGTTGCAGATCGGTGCGCGGCAGCAGCTCGAACCAGTCGCCGTCGTCGTCGCGACCCACCAGCCGGGCGCTGCCGGGGGCGTTACCGACGAAGTAGGACGTGTCCAGTTCGGCCACCGTGAGCACCCCGTGACCGGCCAATTGCACCTGCACCCAGTCATTTCCGTTGTCACGCCGCCGCGAGGTCTCCCACCCGTCACCCATCGTGTGCGCGGTGCCGCGCAGCAGCAGGTTGTTCGGCGACGAATAGAACATGTTGGAGCAGGCCGTGACTCGGGCACCGTTGTCCAGGGCGGCGAGATCGAGCGGAATGCCGTCGACGAACCGCGGGTCGAGCAGACCCTGGCCGTGGACACGCAGCCGGGCCACTCCGCCGTCGGGGTAGATCGACAGCCGGACATGCGTCCACCGGCGAGACGAACTGACCTCGAACAGATTCCGGGTGTCACCGTTGACGTCGGCCCGGTCGAGGATGGTGGTCCAGTCAGTTTGGTGCACAAGGTCTTCGACGTTCGGGTAACCCTCGACGCAGGCCGCCTCGACCGAGACCTGCGGTGGGTAGTTGCCCGTGAACCACGCGGTGTCGACCACGACGCCGCGCACGATGGCCGGGGCGGCTAGCCGAACGATCGCGGTGTCGCAGTCCCCGGGCATTGTGCCGCGCCTGCGCCGGGTCTCCCAGCCGTCGTAGATCTGGCCCTTGTGCCCGAAGGTGGCCGGGCGGAACTCGGCCGGCCGGGGGTTGATGAGGTTCTCTCGCTCGGCGAACAAGTCGTCGTTGGCCCAAACCACAGTTCCGCCTGCCGGCCGGGCCGCCAGATCGGGGAGGGACAGGAAGTCTGATTGCGTCCGAGTGGAGTCCTGCCCGCCGTCGATCACCTTCTGAGCCTAAGTGACCGGCCACTTCGGGGCGCGCCGAGCATCGGCCGCCGGGTTCGTCTCAGGCTTCGATCTCGCCGGCCACGCGCCGCTCGATCGCCTCTCGAGCGGCGGCGGGCAGCACGACCAGTCCGTCGAGTTCGCGCCGCGCCCTGTCGTAGGCAATGCGCCGCTCCTGGGGGGTGGCGGCGGTGTCCTCGGCGAGGTGCAACAAGTGCTGAGCGCGGCTCAGGCGCTGCTGATCGCCGACCGAGAAATCACTGCGGCGCCGGCGGATCGCCTCGGCCTCGGCGACGTCGAACGCGGCGGCGTACTCGCCGACGGCATCGCGATACTCCAGCTGGGCATCGCGATCGCCGACGACGTCGTCGATGTTCTCCGGCCGCAACAGCTCGGCGCGCTGGCGGGCCTTGTGAAACGACACCGTCAGGGGATCGCGCATGTCGGTCATCATCGGGAAGTCGAGCAGCTTGGCGACGTCGGTCTCGTAGGAGAGCCAACGTTCGTCGGTCCGATTGTGCGCAGCGGTGATTCGCTTCAGCTCCCGCCGGTATGCCGCGTCGGTACCACGGTTTCTACCGGCCGCCTCCGCGACGGCGATCTTGGCCTGCTGTTTGAGGCGGTAACGCTCCATGCGGCGCTCGGCCCGCCGTTCGTTGGCCGCGGCCACAGACCGGACCACACCGCCGATCACCCCGCCGAGCGGGAAGATCAGCCACCAGAAGTGCCACAGCGAATCCACCGCCTCCAGCATGCCACCGCAGTCGGTGTACGTGCTCGAAGGTCAGGGCTGTCCGGCGAGCATCCCGTTGACGATGCGGTGCAGGGCGCTGCGCACCTCGGTGCCCGCGCGTTCGGGATCCTCGGCGTGGGCGATGGTCAGCGCCGCGGCATCCAGCGCGCCGATCAGGATGTGCGCCAGCGGACGCACCGGCTGGTCCGCGAGTTCGCCGGAGTCCATCGCGGCCTGCAGCAACTGCTCGGTCATGCCCAGGCTGTAGCGCTCAGCGATATCGCGGAAACCATTCCAGCCCAATACATTCGGTGCATCAAGCAGGATCAGTTGACGGATCTCGCGCTCCGAGCTGATGTCGAGCCAGGCGTCCACGGCGGCGTGCAGGGTGGCGGCCGGCGTCGGCGGCTCCTGAGCGAGAACTGCCGCGGCCAACCGGTTCATCACGTCGGCTTCGACTGCCTCGACGACGTCGAGGAACAGCGCCGACTTGTCGGCGTACTGGTGGTACATCGCGCCCCTGGTGACGCCGGCGCGCTGGGCGATCTCCGGCGTTCCGACCTCGGCGTAACCCCGCTGGCCCCACAGTTCGCGCGCGGCCATGCGCAGCGCGTCCTGGGTTGCCGCGGAGCGCTGCGCCTGAGTACGTCTGGTGGTCATGTCTTGTTTTCCGTACACCCTGTCGGTATCTTACATGCAGACTGTCTGTTTGTTAGTTGTCATCGAGAGGAGATCGTCATGCACACCGTAGAACTCAGCAGCGGAACCATCCATTACGAAACGGCCGGACCGGCCGCGGGCAGGCCGCTGGTCTTCATCCACGGCTACGCGATGGGTGGGTCGCTGTGGCGCCCGTTGAGCGCCAGGCTGGCTCGGCATGGCCTGCGGTGCATCGTGCCGACCTGGCCGCTGGGCGCACACCAGACGGCGATGCGGTCGTCGGCCGATATGACGATGCGCGGCGTCGCCGCGATGGTGGCCGAGTTCCTCGACAAAACCGGGCTCGACGACGTCGTCCTGGTCGGCAATGACACCGGGGGAGCCGTCGCCCAGGTGGTCGCCACCGAGTTCCCCGACCGGCTCGGCGCGCTGGTCCTCACCAGTTGCGATGCGTTCGAACACTTTCCGCCACCGATCCTGGCACCATTCATCACCGCGGCGAGGATTCCGTTGCTATGGCGAATCGCGGTGCAGGGCATGCGTTCTCGTACGGTCCGGCGCCGCGCGTACGGTGCGCTGGCCCACACCAACCTCGACGCGCTGACTGCCGAATGGACCCGCAAGGCCGTCCGCGACCGCGCGATCGCCGAGAACCTGCGTCGGTTCACCGGATCGCTCACCCGGCAGACCACTCTCGACGCCGCCGCCAAGCTACCGCAGTTCGCCAAGCCGGCGTTGATCGCGTGGTCGGCCGATGACGCGTTCTTCCCGCAGGCCGACGGCCGCAGGCTTGCCGACGCCCTGCCGAACTCCCGGTTGGAGATCATCCGCGGCGCACGCACGTTCTCGATGCTCGACGAGCCGGATGTCCTTGCCGATCTGATCGCCGAGTTCGCCACGGCCACAAGCGCTGTCGGACGCTAGACCGCGCGCAATCGCCGGATCCGGTCGGCCACCGCGCGCTCCGACACCGCCGCGGCGGGGGCCAGCGCCTCCCAGGCGTGCGGGCAGCCAGGATGAACGTGCAGTTCGGTTGGCACTCCGGAAGCGGAAAGCCGCGCGGCATAAGCGATGTTCTCGTCGCGGAAGATGTCCAGATCGCCGACGTCGAGGTAGGTGGGCGGCAGCCCGGTCAGCACCTGCGCGCGGGCCGGCGCGGCGTAGATCGACACGTCATCGCCCCCGGCGCGATCGCCCAGGAGCGCACCCCAGCCAGTGATGTTGTCGTCGTAGTTCCAGGTCAGCAGTTCCGGGTCGAGTTCGGGATCCGGGGTGGTGGTGCGGTCGTCGAGCATCGGATAGATCAGCACCTGCGCAGCCAGCGCGGGGCCGCCGCGGTCGCGGGCCAACAGGCTCACCCCGGCTGCCAGGCCCCCGCCCGCGCTGTCACCGGCGACCGCGATACGGGCCGGGTCGACGCCCAGATCGGCGGCGTGCTCGGCCAGCCAGCACAGCGCGGCGTAGCAGTCCTCGACCGGCGTCGGGTCCGGAAACTCCGGGGCCACACGGTAATCCACCAGCAGCATCGGGGCCCCGGTGGCCGCGACGTAGCCACGCATCGCCGTGTCGTAGGCCGGAGCGGTTTCGGCCAGGCTGTAGATCATGCCGCCGCCGTGCAGGTACAGCACGGCGCTGCCGGGCGACTCGGAGGTGGGGAAGTACCACGACAGATCAAGTTCCGCGCCGTCGGCGGTGCGCAGCGTGTGCCGCGACACCTCGACGCCGTCGACCGGATCGCGCGACGCGCCGAGCGTCTGGAACATCGGGATCGCCCGCTCGCGGCGGGTCGCCACATCCCCGATCGCGGGCGGTTCGAGAGCGGCTGCCGCCTCCATCAGCGGTTGCAGCAGGGTCAGTACTTCCGGATCCATCGGCAGGGGCACGGTTGCACCCTAGCCCCAGTTGTCAGCCCCAGTTGTCAGCCCCAGTTGTCGTAGCCGCCCTCGGGTCCGAGCATCCGTTCGAGCCGGCTTCGATTGATCCGGGCCAGCTCGTTGCAGACAACCTTGCGTTCGGTTTCGGGGTCGTGGTGCATCCGGTCGCGGACCGCCGCGATCACCGACTTGGCGCAGACCTCACGGGGCAAGCCGCCGATGTGCATGACGAATCCGAAACCGAAATGCTCGTTGTAGTCGGTTACCGCCGCGGTGAGTTCGGCCATCACCTCGGGCGAGGAGTCCCAGACCGAGCACTGCTCGGCCTGCGACTTGGTGCTCCCGGGGCGCCGGCCGACATGCGGGTAGGCCTGCAGGATGTCGTCGATCGAGGACTCCGACAGCGAGAACAGCAAGTCGTCGGCGCGCCGGAACAATTCGTCCCGGTCGGAGTACGGGCGTCCCCTGGTCAGGTCCCGCGCCAAGGTGACACTGTTGCAGCACTCATAGAGCGCGTGGACGGCCTTGCTGTCCGGCAGCTCGTTGAAGGCCTCGAGACCGATGCCCTGGTGCATCAACACCAGTTCATGATCGAAAAGCCAAAGGACAACCGGGTTACCGATTGTTACGGCCAGGCAAACTTTCTCACCAGCGCCCTCGGCGCTCAGTGACCTTCTTTGGCGAACCGCTCGCGGGAGCGCTCCACCTCGGCCTCGGCCTCGGCTCGTCCGACCCAGTCGGAGCCTTTGACGAATTTGCCCGGCTCGAGGTCCTTGTAATGGGTGAAGAAGTGCTGGATCGAATCGAGTTCGTCCTTGGGCACGTCGCCGATGTCCTGGATGTGGTCCCAGCGCTTGTCTCCGGCAGGCACGCACAGCACCTTGTCGTCGCCGCCGGCTTCGTCGACCATCTTGAACATCCCGACCGGGCGTACCTCGATCAGCACGCCGGGGAACACCGACAGCGGCAGCAGCACCAGCGCGTCCAGCGGGTCGCCGTCCTCGCCGAGGGTGTCCTCGATGAAGCCGTAGTCCGCGGGGTAGGCCATCGGGGTGTAGAGGTAGCGGTCGAGGCGGACCCGTCCGGTTTCGTGGTCGACCTCGTACTTGTTGCGCTGACCCTTCGGGATCTCGATGGTGACGTCGAACTCCACCGTGCGACTCCTTATTTCCGCTGACTCGTGCCCGCCGGGCCGGCGACGCGGCATTACCCTAACGCCCGCGCTGGCCTGCACTGCACGGTGGTTCGGCACAATGAGACGAAACAGAAGTCAGGAAGGCCCCAGGAGAATGATGAGCCCGACTCGCGGGTGGCGTTGGGCCCACGTGGTGCTCGCCGTGGCGGTGGTCGTGCTGGTCGCCGCCATCGTGGCAATAGCCGCCGTCCTGACCCACGGCAGTGACACCGGCAGCGCGCAGGCCCCGCCCGGTCATGCGCTGGTGACGGCCAACCCCGGCGTGGTCCCGGTGTCCGACAGCGCGCCGGTGCCCACCGCCGCCGGTCTGACCGCTGCGCTGGCCCTGCCCGTCGCCGATCCCAATCTCGGCAATGTCAGCGGCCGGGTCACCGACGCGCAGACCGGTACCCAGCTCTGGGAGCACCGCTCAGACGTGCCACTGTTGCCGGCCTCGACCAACAAGACGCTCACCACCGGTGCCGCGCTGCTGGCCCTGAACCGTGACGAGCGGGTCACCACCACCGTCGTCGCGGCCGACCAGACCACGCAGCCGGGCGTGGTTGTGCTCGTCGGTGGCGGCGACCCCATCCTGTCGGCCGCCCCGGCCGGCCAGGAGACCTGGTATCGCGGTGCCGCCCGGATCAGTGATCTCGCCGATCAGGTGCGCAAGAGCGGGATCACCGCGACGGCGGTCCAGGTGGACGACTCTCTGTACAGCGGGCCGGATTTCGCGCCCGGCTGGGATCCCGCCGACATCGATGGCGGCGACATCGCCCCCATGCAGTCGGTGATGATCGACGCCGGACGTATCCAGCCGACCACAGTCGATTCGGCCCGGTCCCGAACCCCGGCCCTGGACGCGGGCCGCGCTCTGGCCACCGCGCTGGGCGTCGACCCGGCCAAGGTCACGATGGCGCCGGGGCGGCCGACCGGCAGGCAGTTGGCGGCGGTGCAAAGCGCACCACTGATCGAGCGGCTGCGGCAGATGATGAACGCCTCCGACAACGTGATGGCCGAGTCGATCGCCAGGGAGGTGGCCAAGGCCGGCGGACGCCCGATGAGCTTCGCGGGCGCGGTCGACGCGATCACCACCAAGCTCGCCGGCGCCGGCGTCGACATGACCGGCGCCACGCTGTTCGACTCCAGTGGGTTGTCGGTGCTGGACCGGCTCACGGCTAAAACGCTCGACGAGGTGGTCCAGGCCGCTGCGGGCCCCGATCAGCCCAGCATGCGTCCGCTGCTCGACCTGCTGCCGATCGCCGGCGGCAGCGGAACATTGTCGGACCGCTTCCTCGGCGGTGACTCCAAGGGGGCGTCGGCCGGCTGGCTGCGGGCCAAGACCGGGTCGCTGACGGCGATCAACTCCCTGGCCGGAGTGGTGACCGATGCCGGCGGCCGAGTGCTGACGTTCGCGTTCATCTCCAACGACGCCGGTCCGATGGGCCGGGTGGCCCTCGACGCACTGGCCAGCGTCCTGCGCACCTGCGGGTGCGGCTCATGAGCTCGCAGGTGACCGTCGGGCGGGCCGTGGACTGGTCGTTCGCCGGGAATGTCGGCGCCTGGCTGGCCCGGCCGGGGCCGGCCGCCACCGACTACACCCGCAGCCAGGCCGTCGACGAACTGTCTGTCGCGGCGCGCAAGGCCGAAGGCCCGGTCCGCGAGGTCACCCGGATGGGCGGCGACGCCCCGGTCGCCGAGGCACGCATCGTCGACCGCCAGGGCTGGATCCGGGCGGCGTCGGATTCCATGCGGGTGATGACCGGCGGCACCGACACACCCAGCAACCCGGTCACCGGCCGGGTGACCGGCGCGCAGACCGGCGCGGTGCTGGCGTTCATCTCCTCGGGAATCCTGGGCCAGTACGACCCGTTCGCCGACACCGGCTCCGAGGACGGCCTGCTGCTGCTGGTCTACCCGAACGTCATCGCCGTCGAGCGCCAACTGCGGGTCTCCCCGGCCGACTTCCGGTTGTGGGTATGCCTGCACGAGGTCACCCACCGGGTGCAGTTCTCCGCCAATCCCTGGTTGGCACAACACATGTCGCAGGCGCTCGGGGTGCTGACCTCCGATGCGGCCGACGACGTGACGCAGGTGGTGGGACGGCTGGCGGAGTTTGCCAAGAAGCGGCGGAGCGGGGACCTGGGCCCCAACGATGCGGGCATCCTCGGGTTCATGCGCGCGGTGCAGTCCGAGCCGCAGCAGGTGGCGCTGGATCAGCTGCTGGTGCTCGGCACCCTGCTCGAAGGTCACGCCGACCACGTGATGGACGCGGTCGGTCCGGCCGTCGTGCCGTCGGTGCAAACCATCCGCAACCGGTTCGATCAACGCCGGCAGCGCAAGCAACCGCCGCTGCAGCGGCTGCTGCGGGCATTGCTCGGGGTGGACGCCAAACTCAGCCAGTACACCCGCGGCAAGGCGTTCGTCGACCACGTCGTGGACCGGGTCGGGATGGACCGGTTCAACACGGTGTGGACGAATGCGGACACCCTGCCGCTGCCCGACGAGATCGAAGATCCGCAGCGGTGGATCGACCGGGTGCTGTAGCCGCCCTGCGGGCCGGGGTGGCCGGCTTCGCGACCGAGCACCTGCCCGGCGCGACGTCGTGGTGCGTCGCGCTGTCCGGTGGACCCGACTCGCTGGCTCTGACGGCGGCGGCCGCCGCGGCACTGCCGACCACCGCCCTCATCGTTGACCATGGTCTGCAGCCCGGCTCCGACCAGGTCGCCGCGACTGCCCGCAGGCAGGCGCATGACCTCGGCTGCGTGGACGCCCGGGTGCTGCGGGTGCAGGTCGGCGCCGACGGCGGTCCCGAGGCCGCCGCGCGCGCCGCGCGCTACACCGCGCTGGACGCCGCGCGCGCCGAGACGCCGGTGCTGCTGGCGCACACCCTCGACGACCAGGCCGAGACCGTGCTGCTCGGGCTGGGCCGCGGGTCGGGACCGCGGTCGATCGCCGGCATGCGGGCCTGCGACCCGCCCTGGTACCGCCCGCTGCTGGGGGTGCGCCGCTCCGTCACCCACGCCGCGTGCGCCGAGCTCGGGTTGACCCCGTGGGACGACCCGCACAATCACGACGGCCGGTTCACCCGGGTTCGGCTGCGCACCGAAGTGCTCCCGCTGCTCGAAGACGTGCTCGGCGGCGGCGTTGCCGAGGCGCTGGCCCGCACCGCGGCCGCGCTGCGAGAGGACACCGACGCTTTGGACGAATGGGCCGCCCTGGCGGCAGGTGCCCTCGGCGACACCGGCGACACCGTCGCGGTCACTGCGCTCACTGCCCTGCCCACCGCCGTGCGGCGCCGGGTGATCCGCGGCTGGCTGCTGGGTGGCGGCGCGACCAACCTCACCGACAAGCAGATCCGTGCGGTGGACGCCCTGGTCACCGCCTGGCACGGGCAGGGCGGAGTGGCGGTCGGCTCGGCGCTTCGGCAGCAAAGACTGTTCGCCGCCCGCCGTGACGGCAGGCTGATCATGTACACGCAACCGGTGTGAGATTGGTCGTCAGGCCTTGCTCGTGGCACAGTGTGGACGTGTCGGCGCACGAGCTGTATCCCGGGGACATCAAATCGGTCTTGTTGTCACAAGAGCAGATTCACACCCGGACCGCTGAGCTGGCGGCATCAGTTGCCCGCGACTACGGCGATTCGCTGAACGGTCAGGACCTACTGCTGCTCACGGTCCTCAAGGGTGCGGTGATGTTCGTCACCGACCTCGCCCGCGCGATTCCGCTGCCTACCCAGTTGGAATTCATGGCGGTCAGCTCGTACGGATCGTCGACGTCGTCGTCCGGGGTGGTCCGCATTCTGAAGGATCTCGACCGCGACATCCATGATCGCGACGTGCTGATCGTCGAGGACATCGTGGACTCCGGGCTGACGCTGTCGTGGCTGCTGCGCAACCTGGCAACCCGCCATCCCAAGTCGCTGCGGGTGTGCACGCTGCTGCGCAAGCCCGACGCGGTACGCGCCGATGTCGACATCGAATACGTCGGCTTCGACATCCCCAACGAGTTCGTCGTCGGCTACGGCCTGGACTACGCCGAGCGCTACCGCGATCTGCCCTTCATCGGCACACTCGAGCCGAAGGTGTACCAGGGCTAGTCGGTTCCACCGCGCCCAAACCGACGTTTGGCCGCCGAAGTTCGAGTGGATCACGCCATCTCGTCGATCTCGGCGCGGGGCTCGAGTGCCTCCAGGCGCCCGAGGAGCGGCCCTATGGAGTCGAAGCGTTGATGCGGGGCAACTCCGGCAACAAGATGGTGCTGGTCGAGGTCCGGGAGTATTCGCAGGAGGACTTCGACGCTTGTCGGTGAACTGTCGGCCACCTCCGCCGACTGGTCGAGCGAGCCTAAAGATCGTCGACGGCGATGATGCCGTCCTGGATGGCGCGGGCCACCAAAGCGGACTTCGTTTGAGCCTGCCGGCCGACGGACGCGTATTTGGCCCGTACGCGTTGCAGGTGGGTGCGTACCGTCGAGGGCGAGATGAACAGTCGCTGGGCGACGAGGTCTTTACTTTCCGTCTGGAACCATGCGATCAACACCTCCATTTCGCGTGATGTCAGGTTGGGCCGCCCCGCATCTTGGTTTGCGAACATCGCTGCAGCCATGCGTGGACCGACGTAGGGCTCGTCGGCGTGGGCCGCCGTGATCGCGTCGATGAGGTGTTGCTTGTTCTCCGACTTGGCGATGTAACTCAGTGCTCCTATCTCCAGACAGCGAAGTATCACTTCGTTGGCGGATTGGTAGGAGTAGACGACGACGCGGTAGCCGCGCTCGATCACGCGCGACAAGCCGGCAAAATCGATTCTGCGGCCGTCCTGTTCGAGATCGAACACTACGACATCGACCTCAGAGCCGACATCGGACAGGAATTGTTCAGTCGAGAAGAATGCCGCGACGAAGGTAGCCGCAGGCTCAGCGTCTCTGCACCAGATACGTACGGCGTCATGGATGGCGTCGTGATCGTCTATGACAACGACCCTGAGAGGACTGTGATCAGGCACTGACATCCTGATCCGATGCCATGTTGCCCGCCGGCGTTGAGAACGTGACCCATGTCGACGTGTCGGTCGAAACGACCTGGGCGCTGTCGTCGGCCCAAAGCTGTTCGGGGTGTTGATCAGTCACGTCGACGAGTACGCTCACGGCGACCCCGCCGTTATCTGCGCGGGTGAGCACGATCCGGGCGTGAGAGTCGGCGATATCCAGGACATCGGTGACGCGCCCCATCAACGACGTGACGGCATCCTCGGTGAGCCCTGGCAGGTCGTCGTCGACGTGCAGGCTCACCTCCAGCCCGCGGTCCTGGGCGGGCCCGATTGCGTGCTGAAGTTGCTGTAGCAGTTGCCCGTTGGATGACGACGCCTCGTCGAACAGCGCCCGTAGGCGTTGTGATTCGATTCGCGCCTGCCGTCTCAAGGCAGGTGTGACCGGCTGGCCTTCGCTCAACGCGGTAAGCAGAGGAGTGAGCCGATCGACGAGGGCGGCATAGCGGTCCAGGTACTCGCGTTGAAGAGCCTGCGCAACGTGTTCGCGGCCGACCACCTGCAGGCGTGCCCGGTTCTCGCGGCTCGCTTCGGTCGCCGCGCTACGGGCCAGGCTGCTGAACATCGCCACCCCGAGTTGCGGGATCAAGCAGGCAGCGATCGTGGCGGCCAGAAATATCGACCAGTCAGGACTACGGGACAGCGCTACCGCCGCCGGCACCGTCCACAGAGCTATCAGAACCGTTGCGGCTCGACCCGACGACCAGCTCAAAGTATGTGGCAGAAGGCAGAACCCGATCGTCAGCTGTGACCAGTTCGCGTCGGTACTCAGCTCAGCGGCTGACAGCTCCGCTTGCTGCATCACTGCGATGGCACCCAGACAGGTTGCAGCCGTTGGCGCTGTCCACCGCCACTCCGAGAATCGACCCGGCAGCCCAGCCAGCGCGCACAGCCCCGCTAGTGCTGCCAACGCGTACTGCACCGGACGGTGGGTGGACGCTGGAGAAGCCCACACAACAGCCGCAACCAGGTTCGTGATTGCCAGGACGACCAACGCGATCCGGTACCCGGCGCTCAGCTGCTCTATAGTGCGATCGACGTCGAGATTCTGTCTTGATCTCGCAGTTGCCCAACGTATCTTGACAACCGTCCCGCCTGGGCCGGTTGTGAGGGTGGCGGATCCACCGGCGCGCTTCATCCGTCCGACGATCGACTCGGTGACGCCATTGCCCATTTTCGTGTCCGGCGAGAATCCCGAGCCGTTGTCGCAGACCACCACATGCTCGCGTCCAACGTCGATCGTGATCGCGTCGGCGCAGGCATGCCGTTGGGCATTGGTCATCGCTTCGGACGCGGCGGCACAGATCGCGGTTGCAAGCTCTCCTGGAAGCCATAGTTCGCTGCGCCCCGTGATGGAGATGGGAACCCCGATCCGGCAGGTGGCCTCCTCGAGCAGAGCAACAGTGTCCATCAAGCGGTCGCTGTCCATGGCGGGTGCCGAGCGCAGAATCTGCAAGTCTCGCCGGGCTTGTGCCGCAAGTCTTTCGGAGGTGACAGTCGCTCCCTGGCCAACCAGTAGCAGCGTCGCTGCCGCGGTGTCGTGCAAGACGGCCAACTGTTCAGCGACAAAATTTCGCCGCGCCTCACTGACCTGATTCGCCAACTCGGCAGCAAGATGATCGCTGTGTGACTGGTCGACGGCCGCCGCAACGCGCAGCACCACAGCGCGCAGCACGACTGCGATGATCCAGCCGAACGCTATCCGGTAGAGGTCGTCGATCTTCTCGGTCCGCTCCCAGCCGATGAGCTGGGCCGCGCCCCAGCCGTAACTGATGAGTGTCACGGCGAGCATCGCCACTGCCGATCGCGTCGACACTTGCGCGGCCAAGGTGACGACCGAGACGGTGACGATCACGAGCGGTGCCGCGTGCGACAGTCCGCATGTGCCCGCGTGCTCCAGGATCGACAGAAGTGCGGCTGTCAGGATCGCCCAGCCGAAGTCGACGGTGAGAGCGCCTCGTGTCGGCGCATTTCGCACGATCCGAAAAGACGACCATCCCGCCAGGACCGCCATGAAGACCAGATTGGCGACGCCGTCCGAAGCCGGGTCGAACAGCGTCGCTGCAGATATCACGAGGATCGCGCCAGCACGCACGACCGTGAGAAACCTGGCGATCAACCACAGGTGCCGCTCAGAGAACGCACGCACCGAATGGTGTGTTTGTATCAACTTTTGCGCCCCCGCCGCACAACCGTCGAATTCCCCAAGTCGGCTCAAATTCGCCGTTGGTGCGGATCATATCGGCTGAGTGACTATTGAACTCACGACTGAATATATTTGACGGCCACGCAAGATAAATCAGTCGATCGTACGACACCAGTACTGCCAAACTGTTGCCGTCAGACGCCAACGCCGTTCTGCTGACGCCTGTCAACAAGACCCTGTGACGGGATTGTTGGACCCTGTGCTGATGTCGACGTCGGCAGCGTATCCGCCATCTGAAGTTTTGTACCAAAGGTTGTCCAGGCCTCCGCTGAAGGAGGAACTGTAATAGCCCTTGACTGCTTGGCCCCGCGCGTAGCAAACCAACGATAGGTTTGTGTTCACCTCGTACCAACCAAGCTGCTGGGAATTCAGAGTGGCAGCCGCCATCCGCTGGGTTCTCGCCATGACCTTTGCGGTGGCGTATTGCGGATTGCTGCTGCCAGATGCCCGCCAATAGCCCAGCAAGGCTGGCGAAACACCGCTGAACGGTGAATAGTTGGCGGTTCTCGCATTTGCCCGCCAGCCGTCGTTCTGGTCGTAGAACTGGCCGCCATACCAGATTCCTATATGACCGTAGGCGGTTGTGCCTGCCTGTGAGTTCTGGCCGAACACAAGGATGTCGCCGTCTTGGAAGTTGCGGTCGGTGTGCCAAGTGAAGCCGCGAGCGGCGAGCTGATTTCCGCCAGAGCCACCGCTGCGGTAGTCGATCGCGTTGCCCCAGGCGCCGGTTCGAATGTTGAAGACTTGCTCGAGGTATTGGCGAACGAGGGAGACGCATTCGCCGGCGTAGGACCCGTCCGGGTTCGCTATAGTTCTGCCTCTCGTGTTTCCGACGAACGTGCCGACCTTCTGGCTCAGCGTTGGGGTTGTTACAGGGGGAGCCACGTAATTGACCGTGATGTTCGCAGTGCCGGTCGCGCTAGCGCCGCTGCCATCTGTCACGGTGTAGGTGAAGTTGTCCCCGCCGTTGTAGCCGCCAGCGGGGTTGTAAGTGAATGAGCCGTCAGGGTTGAGAGTCAGGCTGCCGTGACTCGGGCCGGAGACGAAGCCGACAGTGAGGGCGTCGCCGTCGACATCGGTGTCGTTGTTGCGAACGTTGCCGGTTAGCTGCTTGTCCTGGTCGACGCCGTAGTTATCGGTATTGGCCACCGGTGCATCGTTGACCGGATTGACTGTCACAGACACGGTGGCGACCGTATTGCCGCCGTTGCCATCGGAGACTGTGTAGGTGAAGCTATCTGCGCCGTTGTAGTTGGCTGACGGAGTGTAGGTGATGGTGCCCCCGTCGCCGACGGCGATCGTCCCATGTCCGGGAGTCGAGGTGCCAACGACGCTCAGCGGATCGTGTTCGACGTCAGAATCGTTGCCCAGGACCGCGATTACGGTCGAGGAGTCTTCGTCGAGGGCGGTGGAGTCGTTGCCGGGCACAGGCGCATCGTTGACAGGGTTGACTGTGATGTTGACATTGGCTGTGCTGGTCTTTACACCGTCGCTGACGCTGTAAGTGAAGCTGTCGACGCCGTTGTAGTCAGCATTCGGGGTGTAGGTGTATGAGCCGTCAACGTTGAAGATCAGGGTGCCGTGAGCGACCTGGGTGCTGAGCGTTGCACCTAAGGCGTCACCATCGATGTCCTGGTCATTGGTCAACACGTTCGAGGTCAACGCTGTGTCTTCGTCGGTGGCAACGTTGTCCGTCACCGCAATGGGTGCGTCGTTCACCGGAGTCACGGTGATAGACACCGTGGCGGTGCTGGTGCCGCCGTGCCCGTCGGTCACCGTGTACGCGAAGGAATCTGCTCCGTTGTAGTCCCCCACTGGTGTATACGTGATCGCACCGCCAGTACCGACGCTGACCTCCCCGTGTTGGGGGATGGTGGTCGCGAGGACGCTCAAGGGATCTCGATCGACATCGGTATCGTTGGCCAGCACCGCGATTATTTTCGAAGTGTCCTCGTTGAGAGTGACAGTGTCGTCTTTGGCGATGGGTGCGTCGCTGACCGGTCTGACGGTAACGGTCACGGTGGCGGTCTTGATGTTGACACCGTCGCTGACGGTGTATGTGAATGTGTCGACGCCGTTGTAGTCGCCGACCGGTGCATAGGTGAACGTGCCGTCTTGGTCGAGAACGACAGCGCCGTGGGCGGCTTGCTTGCTTAGGGCGGCGGTCAGAACGTCGCCGTCAGCATCGGTGTCGTTAGTTAGTACGTTGCCGGCCAGTGGAGTGTCTTCGTCCGTGGTGAAGCTGTCGTTCACTGGGGCAGGAGCGTGTCCAACGACGGGGCCCACTACCAGTGTCTGGTGGATCATCGCCGCGAGCGGACCCCCGACGACCGGGATCATTCCGACGAGATCGACGGTCATATCGTTGATCTCGTCACTCATGTCAGCGGTGTCGCCGCGCAGGGCCGCGCGGGCGAAGTCGACGAAATCTGCCACAAAGTTGAATGCGTTGAACGCCGTGCCCAACACGGGAACCCAGCCGAGAGACTTGTTGAGCTCGGCCTGGGACCGTTCCCGGGCCGCTTCTGCGTCGGACGCGGCGTCATTGGCTGAGTGGGCTGCAGTCGCTGAATTGTCGACGGCATCCTCGGTTTCTTCGGTGCTGAGCGCGCCGGCGCTGATCGACCCGGTGGGGGTGTGTCGGCTGTTCGACAAGAGTTCGACTTCTCGAGCCGCGCCGGAGAGTGTGGCAAAGAGCGGTCCCAATGGGATTGTTGGCGATGGCAGGTCAGTTGGCAACTGCCCCAGACCAATTGAGTTGAACACGCCGCTGACGACTTTGCCGAAACCATCTGGTGAGACGGTTCGACGAACAGTTGGCGAGCCACTGACGTCGGGGGTCGTCGCCATCGAGGTGGGCAACTCCGATGCACCCAGCAGCGCTGTCGGCGCGGGGGCTTGGGGCAAGCTCAGATTGCTCCGACGAGGCGGCGTCAGCACGGAGGGCACAGTTGTCGAGCTTGCCGTCTTGGTGCCGGCCGATCCGTCAGTCGGGCTCAAGCCGTGATCCGGCTTCGCTGCCCTGGATCCGGTGTCGCGTCGGGGCGCCGCGGTGCCCGGACTCTTTCGTTTGCTTTGGGCCCCGTGCGTGTCGTTTGCGTCACTGCTGACGTGAGTGCCGGCGTGCGAGGTGTCATCGGGTGCTGCTGTAGCGGTCCCCTGCCCGACAGTGAAAGCGGCGCCCAACCCCACGCCGACCGCGCCGATACGCAACCACCGGGTGGCCACAGCATTTGCTGGCTGAAGTTTGCGGTGCCTTCCCTTACGCGCGGACTTCTTCGGACTCGTAGCAGCCACGGCGGTTCCTTCGCGCTTTCGCATCGACGCCGCGAGATCGAAAGTAGAGCGTGCGCTAAGCCATTGACCACCAGCGCAGTCGTTCTAGTTCGATCCGCATCCAGGGGGTTTCTGGATTCTGGCAACGATGCTTGCCCCCGCGCACAAAATAACAACGCGATAACAGAAGTGATGTCGGTCGAACGGGTGATTCTTCGCCAAGTCTCGTCACCAGTGCGGAAGTGCGAGGACGTCAGCCGTACTAGCCGAGCTCCCAGACCGCCGTCACCGAGAAACTCACCGTCTGTTGGCCGGGGGACAGCGGAACCGAACTGGCCATCTCGCCGCGCATCGGCATCGGCATCGGTGGGGGCGGCGGGGGTGTGCCACCGGGTGCCTCGGAGATTGAGATGATCTTGCCCAGCGACAGCCCGGACAGGTCGGCGTACTGCTGCGCCCGCTGCTTGGCGTCGTTGAACGCGCGGGCCCTGGCGTCGCCGACCAGCTTGGCGTCGTCCTCGATCGAGTAGCTCACCGAGTTGATTCGGGTGGCGGCACCACCGGCGCTGACGATATTGGCCAGCACCTGCGAGGCGGTGTCCAACTTGCGGATCTTGATCTGGATCGAGTTGCTCGCCCGGTAGCCGGTGATCACGGAGTTGTCGCCGTACTGGGGCTGCAGGCTGACCCCGGTGGTGCTGATGTCCTTGGTGTCGACGCCGCTGGCGTTGAGCGCGTTGAGTACCGCGTTCTGGCGGTCGTTGGCCTGGTTCATCGCCGTGGTGACGTCGGCTGCGGCTGCCTCGACGCTCACGTCGGCGGTCAGGGTGTCGGGCACGCCCTTCACATCGCCGGAGCCGACGACGGTGACCTGTCGCGGATTGGTGGGCACCGCGGGTGCGGAGTCGCAGCCGGTGAGTACGGCGGCGGCGGTAGCCGCCGAGGCCAGCGCGACAACGACACGACGTCCGGCGATGGGCATGGGAGACACCGTAGCGTGGCGCGCTAGGTTTTTCCGATGGCCAAGCTGGTGCTCACTCACCTCGGCGGCCCCACCACGCTGGTCGAGGCCGACGGCTGGCGGATCCTGACCGACCCGACCTTCGACTCACCAGGGCGCCGGTACACGTTCGGTTGGGGCACGTCGTCGCGCAAGGTCGCGGGTCCGGCCCGGCCGCGCGACGCCATCGCACCCGTCGACGTGGTGTTGCTCAGCCACGATCAGCACGCGGACAACCTCGACGACTCCGGCCGTGCCCTGCTCGCTCAGGCCGGCACCGTCGTCTCCACCGTGCCCGCCGCGCGGCGGCTGGCCGCGCCGAATGTCCGCGGCCTGGCGGATTGGGAGTCGACGACGCTGACGGCCGAGGGCCGCCCGCCGCTGACGGTGACCGCCACCCCGGCCCGGCACGGCCCCCGTTTCAGCGGCCCGATCACCGGAAAGGTCAACGGGTTCGCGCTGCACCGCGACGGCGAGGATGCCGCCGCGCTGTGGATGTCGGGGGACACCGTGCTCTACGACGGTCTGCGTGAGGTCGCTCGGCGGATGCCGGTCGATGTGGCGCTGCTGCATCTAGGCGGGGTGCGGTTCGGGTTCACCGGGCCGGTGCGCTTCACCATGACCGCCCGCGAGGGCCTCGAGTTGACCCAACTGATGCGGCCGCGGGTGGTGGTGCCCGTGCACTACGAGGGCTGGACGCACTTCCGCGAGCCGGAAGATGTTGCACGCCAGGCACTGTCGGAGCTCGCGAATGTCCACTGGCTCACGCCGGGAACGCCGGCTGAAATCTAGGGCGGTACAGGTGTTGCAACGAGATTGCAGCTGACCGAGGCCTAAGTGCGCTCGCCGGCCTGCTCGCCGGCGTGCTCGCCGATCGCCTTCATGATCGCCTCACCGGCGCGGCCGAACAGGTCGTCGCGCTTGCGCTGCGCCCAGTCGTGCGACGCCCTCGGCGCCTGAAGCTGTCCCTTGAAGTGCGGCATGACTTTTCGCGCAAACAGCTCATACGAATGATAGGTGGCCTGCGGGTCCGCCCAGTCGTGACCGAGCATCAGGAAGGTGCCGAAGCCGCCCGAGCGATCCAGCAGGTCGGTGATGTAGGCGATGGCGTCATCGGGTGTGCCGATACAGCAGTTGCCCCCGGCGGCGTAGTCGGCGACGAACTGGCGCGGGGACTGCTCGGCGGCTTCGACATCATTGGACAGCGGCACGAACCCGGCTGCGCCGAAATAGTTGGCGAAATCCTGCAGCCCGTATGTGCAGTCCTCGATCGCCTGCTCCCGGGTATCGGCGAGGTGCATGATCCCCAGTACTCGCCACGTCGAGCGGTCGGGCTCGGGCCGACCGGCCTTGGCGGCCTGATCGACGACGACACCCCAGGCGTCCTCCAGCGCCGCATACCCGCCGGGCACCGACATCGACAGCGACAGCAGTGAGGTGCCCAGTTGCCCGGCCAGCCGCGGACCCGACGGGGAAACCATTGCCGCCGTGGAGATTTCCGGGTACGGCCAGGTGTAGGGCCGGATATGCAGCTGCGCGTCGCGCAGCGTGAACCAATCCGAGTGCCGGTCGACCCGCTCGTCTGGCCCGGCGCGGAACAGCGCCAGGATCGCCTCCAGCGATTCCTGCATCATCCGTCGTTGCTCCACCGGATCGATGCCCATCATGTACGCGTCCGACGGCAGTGCGCCGGGCCCGGTGCCGAAGATCACCCGGCCCCGGGTCAGGTGGTCGAGCAGCACCCAGCGGTCGGCGACCATCAGCGGGTGGTGGTAGGGCAGTGACACAACGCCTGTGCCCAGCCGGATGTGCTTGGTGCGCTCGGCGGCCGCGGCGATGAACACCTCCGGGCAGGCGATCAATTCGTACCCGCCGGAGTGGTGTTCGCCGAACCACGCCTCGTCGAATCCGAGCCGATCCAGGGCGACCGTCCGCTCCAGGTCGTATTCCAGTGCGACGGTTGGGGATTGGCCCACTGGATGAAACGGAGTGATGAACACCCCGAAGTTCAGCGGCTTTTGCGTCACGGCGACTCCACTTCGTGTAGGAATTCCAACAGGATCCGGTTCACGTCCTCGGGGCGCTCCTGCTGCACCCAGTGCCCGGCGCCGGAGATCCACCGCTCGGTGTACGGCCCCGCCACCACCTCGCGGGCGCGGGCCGGGTTCATCGTCGGCGCGATCGGGTCGGCGGTCCCGCCGACGAACAACGCGGGCACGGTGATGTGCGCGTCCGCGAGCTGAGGCGTCGACTCCCAGTTGCGGTCGTAGTTGCGGTACCAGTTCAGCGCGCCGGTGAATCCCGTCCTGCCGAACTCGCCGACGTAGTGGTCGAATTCGTCGTCCCTGATCCACCCGGGCGGTGCCGACGGGGAGAGGTCGGCGAACATCCCGCGCATGGTGGCCGCCACGTCGGCGGCCATTTCGGCGTCGGCCTTCCCTGGCTCCTGGAACCGCAACATATAGAAGTCCTCGCCGAACTTCTCCCGCCACCGCTCGGTGGGCCGGCTCCGCGCCCGCGGGATCGGCGGCACGCTCAAGCCGGCGACCGCCCGGACCCGGTCGGGGTGCAGCAGCGCGGTATGCCACACCACCATCGCGCCCCAGTCGTGACCGATGAACACGGCCTGCGCGGCGCCGCCGCCGACTTCGGAGTCCAGCAGTGCCACCAAGTCGCCGGTGAGGCGGTGGATGTCGTAGGCCTCGATCGCCTCGGGTGCCGACGATCCGCCGTAGCCGCGCTGGTCAGGTGCCAGCACGTGGTAGCCGGCGGCGGCGAGCACGGGAATCTGGTGTCGCCACGAGTACGCCAGTTCCGGGAAGCCGTGCGCCAGCACCACCACGGGCGCGCCCCGGTCACCGGCTTCGAGCACCCGCAACCGGACCTCGCCGACATCGACTAACCGTTCGGTCGAAGCGAGCACGGTGCCAGCCAAGCACAGCTCCGGGCAGCCCGGAAGAGCCGGTTCGGCGCACAGCGAACAGCTACCAAAGCCTGACGGAAACCCTGTGGGCACTTGCCCACGTTGTCCTAGCGGTAGCCTGAACTATCCCAGCTGCGCATATCGGAAGGACCGGGCCGTAACGGCCGATGCTTGATGAACCGCAAAAACGTGATCCGCACACTCACGGTCGTTGCCGTTGTGCTGCTGCTCGGCTGGTCGTTCTTCTATTTCAGTGACGACACCCGGGGTTACAAACCCGTCGACACCTCGGTGGCGATGTCGCAGATCACCAGCGACAACGTCAAGACCGCGCAGATCGACGACCGCGAGCAACAGCTTCGCCTCGAGCTGAAGAACGGCAACGGCGACACCGAGAACTCCAACAAGGTGATCACCAAGTACCCGACCGGGTACGGGGTCGACCTGTTCAACGCCCTCAGCGCCAAGAACATCAAGACCAACACCGTGGTCAACCAGGGCAGCATTCTGGGCTCGCTACTGGTCTACATGCTTCCTTTGCTCCTTCTGGTCGGCTTGTTCGTGCTGTTCTCCCGCATGCAGACCGGCGGCCGGATGGGCTTCGGCTTCGGTAAGTCCAAGGCCAAGCAGCTGGGCAAGGACATGCCGAAGACGACCTTCGCCGACGTCGCGGGTGTGGACGAAGCGGTCGAAGAGCTGTACGAGATCAAGGACTTCCTGCAGAACCCGTCGCGGTATCAGGCGCTCGGCGCCAAGATCCCGCGCGGCGTACTCCTCTACGGTCCGCCCGGGACAGGCAAGACGCTGCTGGCCCGCGCGGTCGCCGGTGAGGCCGGAGTTCCGTTCTTCACGATTTCTGGTTCGGACTTCGTCGAAATGTTCGTCGGCGTCGGCGCCTCCCGGGTGCGGGACATGTTCGAGCAGGCCAAGCAAAACAGCCCGTGCATCATCTTCGTCGACGAGATCGACGCTGTGGGTCGCCAGCGCGGCGCCGGGATGGGCGGCGGCCATGACGAGCGCGAGCAGACGCTGAACCAGTTGCTCGTCGAGATGGACGGCTTCGGTGACCGCCAGGGCGTCATCCTGATCGCGGCCACCAACCGGCCTGACATCCTCGACCCCGCGCTGCTGCGCCCGGGCCGCTTCGACCGCCAGATCCCGGTCACCAGCCCCGACCTCGCCGGCCGCAAGGCCGTGCTGCGGGTGCACTCGCAGGGCAAGCCGATGGCTCCCGACGCCGATCTCGACGGCCTCGCCAAGCGCACCGTCGGCATGTCCGGCGCCGACCTGGCCAACGTCATCAACGAGGCCGCGCTGCTCACCGCCCGCGAGAACGGCACCATCATCACGGCGGCCGCGCTGGAGGAAGCCGTCGACCGGGTGATCGGCGGACCGCGTCGCAAGGGTCGCGTGATCAGCGAGCTGGAGAAGAAGATCACCGCCTACCACGAGGGTGGGCACACCCTGGCGGCCTGGGCGATGCCCGATATCGAGCCGATCTACAAGGTGACGATCCTGGCCCGCGGACGTACCGGCGGCCACGCGGTGTCGGTGCCCGAGGATGACAAGGGTCTGATGACCCGCTCGGAGATGATCGCCCGGCTGGTGTTCGCGATGGGCGGCCGCGCGGCCGAGGAACTGGTCTTCCGCGAGCCGACCACCGGCGCGGTGTCCGATATCGATCAGGCCACCAAGATCGCCAGGGCGATGGTCACCGAGTACGGCATGAGCTCCAAGCTCGGTGCGGTCAAGTACGGCACCGAGCACGGCGACCCCTTCCTGGGCCGCACGATGGGCACCCAGTCGGACTACAGCCACGAGGTCGCCCGCGACATCGACGACGAGGTCCGCAAGCTGATTGAGGCCGCCCACACCGAGGCGTGGACGATCCTCACCGAGTACCGCGATGTCCTCGACATCCTGGCCGGTGAACTCCTGGAGAAGGAGACGCTGCACCGCAAGGAGCTGGAAGCCATCTTCGGTGAGGTGAAGAAGCGGCCGCGTCTGACGGTGTTCGACGACTTCGGTGGTCGTATCCCGTCCGACAAGCCGCCAATCAAGACTCCGGGTGAGCTGGCGATCGAACGCGGCGAGCCGTGGCCCAAGCCGATGCCGGAACCGGCCTTCAAGAAAGCGATCGCCCAGGCGACCGCGGCGGCGCAGGCCCAGCAGCCCCGTGGCGGGAACGGCAACGGCGCGCACTCCGGCCAGCAGCCGCAGCCGGGTTCGACGCAGCCTGACTACGGTGCGCCGGCCGGCTGGCATGCCCCCGGCTGGCCGCCGCCGGGAGGTCCGCAGCAGGGCCAGCCGGGTCAGCAACACGGTCAGCAGGGCGGATATTGGTATCCGCCGCAGCCCGGCTGGGGACAGCAACATCCTCAACAGGGCCAGCCCTATCCGCCCTACCAGCCGTATCCTTCACCCAGTCACACCGGTCAGCATGCGAAGCCGCAGGACGAATCGGGTGACGACGGGGGCCGGTCGAAGCCACCGTCCAACGGCTGATGACGAACGGAGCTTCGATGCCGCAGCCCGACGTGAGCACGTTGGAGATGCCTGTTTTCGATCAGTCCCGGGCCGAGGCCGCCGTTCGTGAACTGCTGCTCGCGGTGGGCGAGGACCCCGACCGGCACGGTCTGCAGGACACCCCGGCGCGGGTCGCGCGGGCCTTCCAGGAGATGTTCGCCGGGCTCTACACCGACCCGGACATGGTGTTGGACACCACCTTCGATGAGCAACACGACGAACTCGTGCTCGTCAAGGACATCCCGATGTACTCGACCTGTGAGCACCACCTGGTGGCGTTCCACGGCGTCGCGCACGTCGGCTACATCCCCGGCGAAGACGGCCGGGTGACCGGACTGTCGAAGCTGGCCCGCGTCGTCGATCTCTACGCCAAGCGCCCGCAGGTGCAGGAGCGGCTGACCACCCAGATCGCCGACGCCGTGATGCGCAAGCTCAAGCCGCGCGGGGTGATCGTCGTGATCGAGGCAGAGCACCTGTGCATGGCGATGCGCGGGGTACGTAAGCCAGGTGCGAGCACCACGACATCGGCGGTCCGCGGACAGTTCAAGAGCGACCACGCATCGCGATCCGAGGCGCTGGATCTCATCTTGCGTAAATGACGCAATCACACGGCCCGCGCACCCTGGTGATGGGAGTTGTCAACGTCACCGACGACTCCTTCTCCGACGGCGGACGCTATCTCGACCCCGCCCGCGCCGTCGAACATGGACTGGCCCTGGCCGCCCAGGGTGCGTCCATCATTGACGTCGGCGGTGAGTCCACCCGCCCCGGGGCGGTGCGCATCGACGCCGCGGTGGAATCCGCCCGCGTCATACCCGTCATCAAAGGGCTTGCCGCCCAAGGGGTCACGGTAAGCATCGACACCATGCACGCGGCCGTCGCGGCTGCCGCTCTGGACAACGGCGCCACCATCGTCAACGACGTCTCCGGCGGCAAGGCCGATCCGGTGATGGCGCCGCTGGTGGCCGAGGCCAAGGTGCCCTGGGTGCTGATGCACTGGCGATCGGTGCGGGCCGAGCATCCCCACGATGTGCCGGACTACGGCGACGTGGTGACCGAGGTGCGCGACGATCTGCTCGCCGGTGTCGAGGCTGCCGTCGCCGCAGGCGTGGACCAAGAGAACCTGATCATCGACCCGGGCCTGGGATTCGCCAAGACCGCCGCGCACAACTGGGCGCTGCTGCACGCGCTCCCGGAGTTCGTTGCGACCGGGATCCCGGTGTTGGTCGGTGCATCCCGCAAGCGGTTCCTCGGCTCGCTGCTCGCCGACGCCGACGGCACCGTCCGACCACCGGACGGGCGCGAGACCGCGACCGCGGTGATCTCGGCGCTGGCCGCAGTCCACGGCGCCTGGGGTGTGCGGGTGCATGACGTGCGCGCCAGCGTGGACGCGCTGAAAGTGGCCGGAGCATGGGGTGGCGGCGGCGAGCAAGCAGGTGCAGATGGCTGACCGGATCGAGCTGCGCGGCCTGACGGTCCGCGGTAACCACGGCGTCTTCGATCACGAGCGCCGAGACGGACAGGACTTCATCGTCGACATCACCGTGTGGATCGACCTGGACGCCGCCGCCGCCAGCGACGACCTCGCCGACACCTTCGACTACGGCACGCTGGCCCAGCGCGCGGCGGCCATCGTCGGCGGCCCGGCACGCAATCTGATCGAGACGGTGGCCGGCGAGATCGCCGAGGACGTGATGAACGACCGGCGGGTGCATGCCGTCGAGGTGGTGGTGCACAAGCCGAACGCGCCGATCCCGTTGACGTTCACCGACGTTGCCGTCGTTGCGCGGCGGTCTCGGCGCAGCGGACGCGGCCAGATCGTTCCGCTCGGGGGCGAGTTGTGACCCGCGTGGTGCTGTCGATCGGCTCCAATCTCGGCGACCGGATGGCGCGGCTGCAAGCCGCCGTCGACGGGCTCGGCGACCTGGTGCGTGCGCTGTCCCCGGTCTACGAAACCGATGCCTGGGGTGGCGTCGAGCAGGGACCGTTCCTCAACGCGGTCGTGGTCGCCGACGATCGCCAGGCCGACGGCCACGAATGGTTACGCCGCGCACAGGCTTTGGAGAACGCCAACGATCGCATCCGCGAGCAGAAGTGGGGGCCGCGCACCCTCGACGTGGACCTCGTCACCTGCCATGACGGCGACAGTGAGGTGTTCTCCCGCGACGACGGCCTGACCCTGCCGCATCCGCTTGCCCACATGCGGGCCTTCGTGATGGTGCCGTGGCTGGCCGTCGACCCCGACGCCGAACTCACCGTGGCCGGCCAGACCCAGCGCGTCGACCGGCTGCTGGCCGAGCTCGACGCGGTGGACCGCGACGGAGTGCGCCTGACCCCTCTCGTACTTCGGCTGGGCGGCGCTTGATGGGCCCGACCCGTACACGCGATCTCATCGTCGCCGCAGTCGGTGTCGCGATCCTGGCCTATCTGCTCGTGCACATGCTGTACCGCTACTTTCCACCGATCACCCTGTTCACCGGGCTGTCCCTGCTGGCCGTCGCGGCGATCGAGGGTGCCTGGGCGGTGTCGGTGCGAGCCAAGATCCGCGACGGCCAGATCGGCGTCGGCGGCGGCAGGCTGCACCCGCTCACAGTTGCGCGCAGCGTGGTGGTCGCCAAGGCCTCGACCTGGGTCGGCGCGGTGATGCTGGGCTGGTGGGTCGGGGTGCTGGCCTATCTGCTGCCCCGCCGTACCGAGCTGCGGGTGGCAGGCGCGGACACCCCGGGTGCGGTGGTGGCCGCGTTCAGCGCGCTGGCGCTCGTCGTCGCGGCGCTGTGGCTGCAACATTGCTGCCGTTCGCCCGGTGACCCTACCGACGATCCCGACGCCGCCCGGGAGTAGTGCGAAGGCGGCGAATCGCCGCAGCTCGACGACACGCGCACGGACATCGCGCGGGTACAGTCAGCCCATGACCGTTCTGTCCCGCGGCGCCAAGAATCGGCGCGGCGGCCGCAGGCCGGGTTGGCTGCTCTTGACGGTGTTGCTGGTCCTTGCCATTGCGGCCAGCTCCGCATTGGTGTTCACCACCCGCGTCGAGCTGCTGAAACTGGCGGTCATCCTGTCGTTGTGGGCCGCAGTGATCGGTGCATTCGTCTCGGTGATGTACCGCAGGCAGAGCGATATCGATGCCGCCCGGGCGCGCGACCTGAAGCTGGTCTACGACCTGCAGCTCGACCGGGAGATCTCGGCCCGGCGCGAATACGAACTCAGCGTCGAATCGCATCTGCGCCGCGAGCTCGCCTCCGAGCTGCGCGCGCAAGCCGCCGACGAGGTCGCCGCACTGCGCGCCGAGCTGGCGGCGCTGCGCGCCAACCTGGAGATCATGTTCGACGCCGACCTGGGTGACCGGCCGGCACTCGAGGGTGAACGGACCGCCGACTGGACCCGCGACACGACGACCATGCCGCCGGTGCCCGGGCGTGTCGAGAGCAGCCGGATCACCCCGGTCCGGCCCGAGGACACCGCCAGCCGGACCGCCGAGAACCCGATCATCGACGTTCCCGAAGAGCCGCTGGTCTCGTCGCAGCCCGAGCAGCCGGAGCCTGCTGCACCGTCGCCGCGGCGTCGACGCCGGGCCGAGCCGCAAGCCGAGCCGGGTGGTTCGCATCGGCGGCCGTGGGAAAACGGCGGCCAGAACGCCGGGCGCCCTGCCGAGCCGGAACGACCGTTTGCGCCGCCGCCACCACCGCCGCTATCTGATCCCGATGTCGCAGCAGCGGCCGCGGCGTTGGCCCCGGAACCGGCCCAGCCCGAACCGCCGCGCCCGGCACCCGAGGGCGCCGAATGGCGACCCGTGGAAGCCGACGGGCGCTGGCTGCCGCCGGGCTCGCCGGGCAGTAATTGGGTTGCCAACGCCGACAACGGTTTCGTTGTGCCGTCGGCCGCGGCGCAGGGATCACCGGCCAGCGAGCCCCGAGGCCGGCACTGGACCCCGCCGCAGGAGCCGCAGCCCGAGGCGCGGCCCGAACCTGTGATGCAGCCGGCGCCGGAACCCGCCGCGCCCCGGTCGCGTCATTCCGTCGAAAGTCCCGGCCAGCCCGCGATGACCACCCCACCGCCTCCCGCCCGGCACCGCGGGACCGAGGAGGAGCCCCGGCGCAGGGCCCGGGACGCCGAGCAGACCGGCGGCCAGTCGGTCGCCGACCTGCTGGCCCGCCTGCAGGCCAACGCCACTCCCGGCGAGGGCGGTAGGCGGCGTCGACGCGACGAATAGGCCGCGAATCGGGGCGGGTTAGAGTTGTGTCGACCGTCCGGTACCTGGCATAGGACTGGAACGACCAACTCATTGACGTCAGCGAGGTCGTCTACGTGGGGACCCCCAGCGGCTTGCGCCCGGCCAGGCTCAAGGTCGGCATCGTGTCGGCCGGCCGTGTCGGCACCGCCCTCGGCGTCGCGTTGGAGCGTGCCGAGCATGTGGTGGTCGCCTGCAGTGCGATCTCGACGGCGTCGCGGCGGCTCGCAGAACGGCGGCTACCCGACACCGAGATCCTGCCGGTGCCGGATGTCGCCGACCGGGCCGAGCTGCTGCTGCTGACTGTCCCCGATTCGGAGCTGCCCGGCTTGGTGCGGGGGCTGGCGGCGACGGGTGCGGTCCGCCGGGGAACCATCGTCGTGCACACCTCGGGCGCGAACGGGGTCTCGATCCTGGCGCCGCTGGCCGAACTGGGGTGCGTCCCGCTGGCGATACACCCGGCGATGACATTCACCGGCGCCGACGAGGACATCGCCCGGCTGTCCGACAGCTGCTTCGGCGTCACCGCCGCCGATGAGATCGGCTACGCGATCGCCCAGTCACTGGTGCTGGAGATTGGCGGCGAGCCGTTCGGGGTGCGCGAGGATGCACGCACGCTCTATCACGCGGCCCTTGCCCACGCCAGCAACCACCTTGTCACGGTGGTCGCCGACGCGCTGGATGCGTTGCGAGCGGCGGTATCCGGCCAGGAGCTGCTCGGGCAGGAACTGGTCGGTGACGCACCCGGTGGCCTGGCGGAGCGGATCGTCGGCCCGTTGGCCCGTGCTGCGCTGGAGAACACGCTGCAACGCGGGCAGGCGGCCCTGACGGGACCGGTCGCCCGCGGCGATGCGGCTGCGGTCGCCGGGCACCTCGCTGCCCTTCACGCGGTGAATCCCGAACTGGCCCAATCGTATTGCGCGAACTCACTACGCACCGCCCAGCGTGCGCACGCCCCCGAGGAGGTTGTTGAGGTGTTGGCCAACTGGTCAGGACAAGGGCGGCGGTCATGACTTCGCCGAAATTCGCTCCCGGACAACTCAATCTGTACCAGGCGCCGCAGGCGGTATCCGATGTGACGCGCGCGCTGCGCCACACCGGGCGGCGGGTGATGCTGGTGCCGACGATGGGCGCGCTGCACGACGGCCATCTGTCTCTGGTGCGCGCCGCCAAGAAGGTGCCCGGCGCGGTTGTCGTGGTGTCGATCTTCGTCAACCCCTTGCAGTTCGGCGCCGGCGAAGATCTCGACGCCTATCCTCGCACTCTGGAATCCGATCTCGAACTCCTTCGCGGTGAAGACGTCGAGGTGGTGTTCGCCCCGAGCGCGTCGGCCATGTATCCAGACGGGCCGCGGACCACGGTGCATCCCGGTCCGTTGGGTGGCGATCTCGAAGGCGCCTCTCGGCCAGGGCATTTCGCCGGCATGCTGACCGTCGTACTGAAGCTGCTACAGATCGTGCGACCGGATCGGGCGTTCTTCGGTGAGAAGGATTACCAGCAGCTCGTGCTGATCCGCCAGATGGTCGGCGACCTCAACGTTGATGTCCGGGTCGTCGGTGTACCCATCGTCCGCGAGTCTGACGGGTTGGCCATGTCCTCGCGCAATCGCTACCTCAATTCCGAGGAGCGTGAGCAGGCTTGCGCGCTGTCCTCGGCGCTGTTGGCCGGCATGTGGGCAGCGGCCGGCGGAGCCGACGCCGCGCTGGACGCCGCCCGGGCAGTGCTCGACGAAGTGCCTGCCATCAAGGTCGATTACCTAGAACTGCGGGGGCCGTGGCTGGAGCCAGCGCCGCCGTACGGCCCCGCGCGTCTGCTGGTCGCCGCACGCCTGGGCAGCACCCGGCTACTGGACAACATCGCCGTCGATCTGTCCACCGACACCGCTCCGCCCGGCGTTGGCGGCAACGGTGATCACCCCGAAATCACCTGGAGAAATTGATGTTCCGCACGATGCTGAAGTCGAAGATTCATCGCGCGACCGTCACCCACGCCGACCTGCACTACGTCGGCTCGGTGACCGTCGACGCCGACCTGATGGACGCCGCCGACCTGCTCGAGGGTGAACAGGTGACCATCGTCGACATCGACAATGGTGCGCGGCTGGAGACCTACGTCATCACTGGGAAGCGCGGCACCGGGGTGATCGGAATCAACGGTGCCGCAGCACATCTGGTACATCCCGGCGATCTGGTGATCCTGATCGCCTACGGCGTGATGGTCGATGCCGAGGCGCGGGAGTACCGGCCGCGCGTCGTGTTCGTCGACGCCGACAACCGGCAGATCGATCTCGGTGACGACCCGGCCCACGTGCCCGACGATGTCACCGGCTTGCTGTCGCCGCGGACGGTGAGCTGACCGTGTTGCTGGCGATCGACGTCCGCAACACCCACACAGTCGTCGGATTGATCTCAGGATCCGGCGATCATGCGAAAGTCGTGCAGCACTGGCGAATCCGTACCGAGCCGGAAGTGACCGCCGACGAACTCGCGCTCACCATCGAGGGATTGATCGGCGACGACTCCGAACGACTGACCGGTGCGACCGGCCTGTCCACCGTGCCCTCGGTGATGTACGAGGTCCGGCTCATGCTCGAGCAGTACTGGTCTGCCGTACCGCATGTGCTGATCGAGCCTGGTGTGCGCACCGGAATTCCGCTGCTGGTCGACAACCCGAAGGAGGTCGGCGCCGACCGGATCGTGAACTGCCTCGCTGCCTACGCGAAGTTCTCCTCGGCGGCCATCGTGGTGGATTTCGGTTCCTCGATCTGTGTGGATGTCGTCTCCGCGAAGGGCGAATTCCTCGGGGGCGCAATTGCTCCCGGTGTTCAGGTGTCCTCGGACGCGGCGGCCGCACGGTCGGCGGCGCTGCGTCGCGTCGAGCTCACCAGGCCGCGGTCCGTGGTCGGCAAGAACACCGTGGAGTGCATGCAGGCCGGTGCGATGTTCGGTTTCGCGGGGCTGGTCGACGGCCTGGTGAACCGGATCCGCGAGGATGTCGACGGCTTTGCCGGCTCCGACGTGGCGGTTGTCGCCACCGGTCACACCGCCCCGTTGATGCTGCCCGATCTGCACACCGTGCAGCACTACGATCAGCACCTCACCCTCGACGGCCTGCGGATGGTCTACGAACGCAACCGCGACAATCAGCGCCGGATCAAATCAGCCCGCTAGAAGAACGTGCGCACCAGATCGACCACCCGGCCGCCAGCATCCAAAACCGGGATCAGCTGCCATTTGTCGAACACCGTGCACGGGTGTGACACCCCGAACTCGATCCAGCTGCCGACCTGGACGGCGTCCTCGGCGGCCGGCGACAGGCGCACGAACGCGTGCTGGTCGTTGAGCGCGGTCACTTCACAGCCGGCCAGGTCCGTCCAGTCAGATCCGACTCGAAGTCGTTGTGGGACAGGCAGATCTGCGTCGAAGGACACGTCGCGACGGCCCATCGTCAACAACGCCAGGCCCGGTTCGGGCCGCGAACACACCTGAGCCCACACGTGCATCGCCGGTACGAACCCGCCCGGCTCAGCACCCGGCCTGGTCAGCGGTGAGGTCCGCAGATAGAGCCCGTCGTCGTTGGTCAGATACACCCCGCTGCGCAGGACCGTGCGCCACGGGCCCGTCAGCGTCTCGGCGACCAGATCGAAATGCGTACTGCCACCCGCGGTTACGACCATGTCCGAACACAGCGGCGCAAGTCGAATAGCCACCGCGCGAACCCACTCGAGATAGCCCCGCACCCGCTCGACGCCGGCGGGCGACACGTCGTGGCCCAGGGCGGCCTCGTAGCCGGCCACCCCGACCAGGCGAAGCCGCGGACTGGCGACCACAGCGGCCGCCACGGCGTCGGCCGTCGTGTCGTCGCGGCAGCCGGTGCGGGTGCCCAGCGCGCCCAACTCGACGCAGACATCCAGCCGGCGTCGCGCGCCCGCCGCGTGCAACGCCTCGGTCATCAGCGCCACCCCGCGCGCGGAGTCCACCCAGCAGATCAGCCGGAACTCGGGATCGGTGTCGAGCTCCGCGGCCAGCCACGTCAGACCCGCGGCGTCCACCAGTTCGTTGGCCAGCACCACCTCGCGCACTCCGAACGCGCGGTAGGTGCGCACCTGGCTGATCGTCGCGGCGGTGACCGCGCACCCACCAGCTGCGAACTGCCGGGCCAGCAGCTGCGGCGACATATGGGTTTTCCCGTGCGGTGCCAGCTCGACCCCGTGCCGGGCGCACCACTGCGCCATCGTGGCCAGGTTGTGCCGCAGCGCCGTGTCGGAGAGCACGCACACCGGGCCCAGCGGCCCGGCGTCGAGAAGGTCGGGCGCGGCGGCACAGATCTGCGCCACCGTCAGCCCCGACCAGGAAGCGGGCAGCCCCTTGAACCGCCAGTCCACTCGTTCGCCCGCCAGGGCTGTGACCGCGGCCGCGTTTAGGAGGGACCCCATGACCTCATTTAAGCTGGCACGTCGTGAGCTCTGCTGATACTCCGGAAACCGACCACGCGGACTCCGACGTCCCCGAGCAGTTCCGGATTCGCCAGGGCAAGCGCGAGGCCTTATTGGCCGAAGGAAAAGATCCGTATCCCGTCTCGGTGCCACGAACCCATTCGCTGGCCGAGATCAGGGCCGCGTATCCGAACCTGGAAGCCGACGCCGCCACGGGCGAGATCGTCGGCGTCACCGGGCGGGTGGTGTTCGCCCGGAACTCGGGCAAGTTGTGCTTCGCCACCCTGCAGGAGGGCGACGGCACCCAGTTGCAGGCCATGATCAGCCTGGCCGGTGTCGGTCAGGACGCCCTCGAGGCCTGGAAGACCGAGGTGGACCTCGGGGACATCGTGTTCGTGCACGGCGAGGTGATCAGTTCCCGCCGCGGCGAACTCTCGGTGCTGGCCGATGCCTGGCAGATGGCCAGCAAGGCATTGCGTCCACTGCCCGTCGCTCACAAGGAAATGAGCGAAGAGTCGCGCGTCCGGCAGCGCTACGTCGACCTGATCGTGCGCCCGCAGGCCCGAACCGTGGCCCGGCAACGCATCGCCGTAGTCCGAGCGCTGCGTAATGCGCTGGATCGTCGCGGGTTCCTCGAAGTCGAGACGCCGATGCTTCAGACGCTGGCCGGTGGGGCGGCGGCACGGCCGTTCATCACCCACTCCAACGCGCTCGACGCCGATCTGTATCTGCGGATCGCGCCGGAGTTGTTCCTCAAGCGATGCGTGGTCGGCGGACTGGAGAAGGTTTTCGAGCTCAATCGGAACTTCCGAAACGAAGGTGCCGATTCGACGCATTCGCCGGAATTCTCGATGCTCGAGACTTATCAAGCATGGGGAACCTATGACGATTCGGCGATCGTCACCCGTGAAGTTATTCAGGAAGTCGCGGATGAGGCGATCGGCACCCGGCAAGTGCCATTGCCGGACGGAACAATCTATGACCTCGACGGTGAATGGCCGTCGCTGGAAATGTACCCGTCGTTGTCTGAAGCCCTCGGTGAAGAGATCACCCCGGACACTTCGCTGGAATATCTCCTGACTATTGCCGACCGGCTGGAGGTGGAGATCCCAAGGGATCGCGGCTACGGGCACGGCAAGGTGATCGAAGAACTGTGGGAGCACACCGTCGGCGACACATTGTGGGCTCCGACATTCGTCAAGGATTTCCCGGTCGAGACCACACCCCTGACCCGGCAGCACCGCAGCATCCCCGGCGTGACGGAGAAGTGGGATCTGTACGTGCGCGGGTTCGAGTTGGCCACCGGCTATTCCGAGCTGGTCGACCCGATCGTGCAGCGCGAGCGCTTCGAAGCCCAAGCCAGGGCAGCGGCCGCGGGCGACGACGAGGCGATGGCACTCGACGAGGATTTTCTGGCGGCAATGGAGTATGCGATGCCCCCGACCACGGGAACTGGAATGGGTGTCGATCGGCTGCTGATGGCACTCACCGGCTTGTCAATTCGGGAAACTGTTTTGTTCCCGATTGTTCGCCGACATGGCTGAGGTGCGCTTATCCGAGCTACGTTGAATGATGTGGGCCGCTGTGGCACATTGGTTCACATGGGGAAGACGCTCGACTATGGGTTGTTGAGCGCAGGCAGAAGGATTCAGTGAGGCAATGGCCAAAAAAGTGACCGTGACTCTCGTCGACGATTTCGACGGTGCGGGCGCAGCCGATGAAACGGTCGAATTCGCGCTCGATGGCGTGAGCTATGAGATCGATCTTTCGTCAAAGAATGCTCAGAAACTGCGCAACGATCTAAAGCAGTGGGTCGAGGCCAGCCGCCGGGTGGGCGGCCGTCGCCGTGGGCGTTCGGGCCCGGCCGGCCGTGGCCGCGCCAGCATTGATCGGGAGCAGAGCGCCGCGATCCGGGAATGGGCGCGCCGCAACGGCCACAAGGTGTCGACTCGGGGACGCATCCCGGCCGACATCATCGACGCCTTCCACGCCGCAACATAGCCGCCAGCTAACCTGCTCGTCCCTCGCCGCGACGACGGTGTCGGCGTCGTTTCGCTGGCGGCGAAGCGGATGCCGGTGATTGCCGGAAACGATTCGCAGCTCCGCCGCGTTGGTGTGCTAGGTCCGCACCGCTGGGGAAAGCGGTAAGGGTGACAAGGGAGGACGCCTTCCCGGGCCGCCCATTAGAGTGGACGACAGGTACGTGGTGACTACCGCTGTACCTAATCGTGATGGAGAGCAGGTAACCGAGGATGTTTGAGAGATTCACCGACCGTGCCCGCAGGGTCGTCGTCCTGGCTCAAGAAGAAGCCCGGATGCTCAACCACAACTACATCGGCACCGAGCACATCCTGTTGGGACTTATTCATGAGGGTGAGGGCGTAGCTGCCAAGTCCCTGGAGTCGCTGGGCATCTCACTGGAAGGTGTCCGCAGCCAGGTCGAGGAGATCATCGGTCAGGGCCAGCAGGCCCCGTCCGGGCACATCCCCTTCACCCCGCGCGCCAAGAAGGTGCTGGAGCTGAGCTTGCGCGAGGCGCTGCAGCTCGGCCACAACTACATCGGCACCGAGCACATTCTGCTCGGCCTGATCCGGGAGGGCGAGGGCGTCGCCGCCCAGGTCCTCGTGAAGCTCGGCGCCGAACTGACCCGGGTGCGCCAGCAGGTCATCCAGCTGCTGAGCGGCTACCAGGGCAAGGAGACCGCGGAAGCCGGTACCGGCGGCCGTGGCGGCGAGTCCGGCAACCCGTCGACGTCGCTGGTCCTCGATCAGTTCGGCCGCAACCTCACCGCGGCCGCCATGGAGGGCAAGCTCGACCCGGTCATCGGCCGCGAGAAGGAAATCGAGCGGGTGATGCAGGTGCTGAGCCGGCGCACCAAGAACAACCCGGTGCTGATCGGCGAGCCCGGCGTCGGCAAGACCGCCGTCGTCGAGGGCCTGGCCCAGGCGATCGTGCACGGCGAGGTCCCCGAGACGCTCAAGGACAAGCAGCTCTACACCCTCGACCTCGGGTCGCTGGTGGCCGGCAGCCGTTACCGCGGTGATTTCGAGGAGCGCCTCAAGAAGGTGCTCAAGGAGATCAACACCCGCGGCGACATCATCCTGTTCATCGACGAGCTGCACACGCTGGTCGGTGCCGGTGCCGCCGAGGGTGCCATCGACGCGGCGTCGATCCTCAAGCCGAAGCTGGCTCGAGGTGAGCTGCAGACGATCGGTGCGACCACGCTCGACGAGTACCGCAAGTACATCGAGAAGGACGCCGCCCTGGAACGCCGCTTCCAGCCGGTCCAGGTCGGTGAGCCGACGGTGGCGCACACCATCGAGATCCTGAAGGGTCTGCGCGACCGGTACGAGGCCCACCACCGGGTGTCGATCACCGATGCGGCGATGGTTGCCGCGGCCACTCTGGCCGACCGCTACATCAACGACCGGTTCCTGCCGGACAAGGCGATCGACCTGATCGACGAGGCCGGCGCGCGGATGCGCATCCGCCGGATGACCGCACCGCCAGACCTGCGTGAGTTCGACGAGAAGATCGCCGACGCTCGCCGGGAGAAGGAATCCGCGATCGACGCGCAGGACTTCGAGAAGGCCGCGAATCTGCGGGACCGGGAGAAGCAACTGGTCGCTCAACGTGCTGAGCGTGAAAAGCAGTGGCGCTCAGGCGATCTCGATGTCGTGGCTGAGGTCGACGACGAGCAGATCGCCGAGGTGCTCGGCAACTGGACCGGCATCCCGGTGTTCAAGCTGACCGAGGAGGAGACGACTCGGCTGCTGCGCATGGAGGACGAGCTGCACAAGCGGATCATCGGCCAGGAGGATGCGGTCCGCGCGGTCAGCAAGGCCATCCGGCGTACCCGCGCCGGGCTGAAGGATCCCAAGCGCCCGTCCGGCTCGTTCATCTTCGCCGGCCCGTCCGGTGTCGGTAAGACCGAGCTGTCCAAGGCGCTGGCGGAGTTCCTGTTCGGCGACGACGACGCACTCATCCAGATCGACATGGGCGAGTTCCACGACCGCTTCACCGCGTCGCGGTTGTTCGGTGCACCGCCCGGATACGTCGGTTACGAGGAGGGCGGCCAGCTCACCGAGAAGGTGCGGCGCAAGCCGTTCTCGGTGGTGCTGTTCGACGAGATCGAGAAGGCCCACCAGGAGATCTACAACACCCTGTTGCAGGTGCTCGAGGACGGCCGTCTGACCGACGGCCAGGGCCGCACGGTCGACTTCAAGAACACCGTGCTGATCTTCACCTCGAACCTGGGCACCTCCGACATCAGCAAGGCGGTCGGACTCGGCTTCACCCAGGGTGGCGGCGAGAACAACTACGAGCGGATGAAGCAGAAGGTCAACGACGAGCTGAAGAAGCACTTCCGCCCGGAGTTCCTCAACCGCATCGACGACATCATCGTCTTCCACCAGCTGACTCAGGACGAGATCATCCAGATGGTCGACCTGATGGTGGGCAGGGTGTCCAAGCAGCTCAAGACCAAGGACATGGAGATGGAGCTGACCGACAACGCCAAGGCGCTGTTGGCCAAGCGAGGCTTCGACCCGGTCCTCGGTGCCCGGCCGCTGCGACGGACCATTCAGCGCGAGATCGAGGACGCCCTCTCGGAGAAGATTCTCTTCGAGGAGGTCGGCCCCGGTCAGCTGGTCACGGTCGACGTGGAGAACTGGGACGGCGAAGGCGCCGGCGAGGACGCGAAGTTCACCTTCCTCGGTGGACCCAAGCGTCCGGAGATCCCCGAAGCGGATCTGGCCAACGCAGGCACAGCCAGCGAGTAAGCAGCTGAGAGAAAGGCCCCCGACCCCGTCGGGGGCCTTTTTCGTACCCGCGGTGAATTGTTTGCGTCTGCATCGATTCGCCCGAGTGTGACCGCTACGCTGCGCTTCATGCTTGTGGTTACCACCAACGACATCCCCGGCTGGGAGATCCAGCGGGTGTGCGGCGAGGTCTTCGGCCTCACCGTGCGATCGCGCAACGCCTTCTCCCAGATGGGTGCGGGCTTCAAGAGCATGTTCGGCGGCGAGTTGCAGGGCATGACCAAGAACCTCGCCGAGAGCCGCAACGAGGCGATGAATCGCTTGATGAACGAGGCCCGCACCCGCGGCGGCAACGCGATCATCGGAATGCGGTTCGACACCACCGAACTCGGCGATGTGTGGACCGAAATCTGCGCCTACGGCACCGCGGTCCAGGCGGTCCCGGTCACCGATGCCGCCAAGTACACCGCGCAGCAACTGGGTTACGGCGCCAGCTGAACCCGCGGCGGTATAGCATCCTCGGTGTAAGAGACGAGTCGAGGAATCTGGTGAAATTCCAGAACGGTCGCGCCACTGTCGAGAGTCAGACCCGAGGCCCGTCATGGTTCGCATTGGGACGCGCAGCTCCCTGGAAGGACACCGAATGACTACTCCGCAGACCAAGAGCCGCTCGCGCGCCGTCGATCTCTCGGCCGCCAAAGCCGTCGTCTGGCTCTCGCTGACCGCTTTCTTCGCGCTGCTGGTGCTGTACTTCGTCGGTGTCGATCAAGGGGCCACCTCGGTGTTCGGCGACAACATGTACATCCACGAATTCGTGCATGACGCCCGCCACCTCCTCGGATTCCCCTGCCACTGAGTCGGCGGGAATCACACAAAAACAATGGAAAAATCAATAATCTGGCGCGGCATCCTGGCCGGCGCCCTTGCAGGCGTGTTCGGATTCGTCTGGTCCAAGATCTTCATCGAGCCGATCGTCGGCCGCGCCATCGACTTTGAAGACGGCACCACAGCGGCACACGAAGCCATGGAGGCGGCGTCCGCGCATGGGCACGGGCACAGCCATGAAGGCGGAGAGCTGTTCACCCGCACGGTGCAGTCCAACATCGGCATGGGGCTGGGCGTGCTGTTGTTCAGCGTGGCGCTCGGTGCGTTGTTCGCCGTCGTGTTCTGCGTGGCGTACAGCCGCATCAGCAATGTGTCGGCGCGCAAGCTCGCGGTACTGACCGCGGGGGCGATGCTCGTCTCGCTGTGGGTGGTGCCGGCGCTCAAGTATCCGCCCAGCCCGCCGGCCACCAGCCTGGACGACACCATCAAGCAGCGCGCGCTGCTGTACATCCTGATGGTGGCGCTCTCGGCGCTGTTCATGGTCGCCGCGGTCTATCTGGCTTTCCAGCTCACGCCGAAGCTCGGCGCCTGGAACGCCACGCTGGCCGCCGGCGGCGCGTACATCGTCGCGGTCGCGGTCGTGATGCTGCTGCTGCCGACGATCAACGAGACGCCGGGACCGATGGTCAACGACGCCGGGATGATTGTGTTCCCGGGCTTCCCCGCGACGGATCTCTACGAGTTCCGGCTCTACGCGCTGGGCACCCAGGTGATCGTATGGGCGACGATCGGTCTGGCCGGTGCGGCGATGCTGCACCGCTTGCTCGACAGCAAGCAGCGGGAGCTCGTCAAGGCGTGAGCGAGGTCGTCCGGCTGACCTTGGTGTCACACGCCATGACCGACGCCATGGCAGCCGGACGATTTCCGCTCGACGAAGAGCTCAACCCGCTGGGCCGACGTCAGCTCGCCGGCTTCGACGCGGGTGCCGCCGATGTGGTGCTCTCCGGGCCGGAACTCCGGGCCCGTCAGAGCGCGGAAGCGCTCGGCTTGACTCCCGCGGTCGATCCGCGGCTGGCCGACCTCGCGTGCGGCTCCTGGGCCGGACGCAGCCTCGACCAGGTGCCGCCGGCTGAGCTCACGCAGTGGCTGACCGACCCGGACAGCCGCCCGCACGGTGGCGAGTCGGTGGTCGAGCTGATCGTCCGGGTGCGCGGCTGGCTGCACGATGTGGCCCGCACACCGGGCCGCGTCGTCGCGTTCACCCACCCCGCGGTGGTTCGCGCGGCGATCCTCAGCACGCTCGATGCGCCGCCAAAGTCGTTCTGGCGCATCGATATCGCACCGGCCAGCAGCACCGCCCTACATCACCGGGGTTCGATGTGGACGCTGCGGTCAGCGGTACCGGGGCAGTAGCCCGAACACCTGCTTGATGATCATCATCGCCCAGCCGCCCGCGTTCGCGCTGTGGAAGCGGGGCCAGTTGAACTGGAAGCTGACCACCCAGGCCTGGCCGGTTCGGTCCACCGCATACCAGCTGAATGTCATCTCGCCGGGCAGGTTTCCGGCCTTGGCGGCGATGTAGGGCCACTCGGCGGGGTCGAGATCGATGCCCGCGGCTTCCGACATCACGTCCTTGACCGGCGCCGCGCGACCGACGGCGCCACGCTGCAGTGCGGCGTGCACGCGGCAGATGTCCTCGGCGTTGCCGTACCACTCGACGCCGTAGGTCGAGGCCGGTGTGTGGGAGCGCATCGGATCGGGGTCGTACGGGCGGGAATCGGCCTCGTGCAACAGGTTTCCCCGATTCGCGGGCACGGTCTTCTTCCACTGCTCACGCACATCGGGATTGCCCCAACCGATCGCGAACAATTCCCGCATCGTCGGGAACGGAGTCATGCTCGCCGGGTCGTGGTGACCCGCGGCGACCAGGGCCTCTTCGATGGCGTGGGTTCCCACCCGTCCGATCAGCAGATCGGTGGCCATGTTGTCGCTCGTCGAGATCATCTTGCCCGCGGCTTCGCGGACGGTGATCTGGGATCCGGGCGGAAGCTTGTCGAAGCCCGATGAGCCAAGCTTCTTCGCTTCGGCGGTGATCGTCAGCTTGTCGTCCCAGTTCACAGTTCCTGCGGTGACGGCAGTTTCAACCGCGTACAACACGTATGTCTTGAAAATCGAAGCCAGCGGCAGAGATTCAGAGGTGTTGGTGCCCGCGACCTTCTCGCAGCGGCCGTCGTCGACTTTGGACACCTGCCAGGAATAGCGCGCGCCGGTGCGGCTCAGCGCGGTATCGACGTCCTGCCACGATTCGATCTTCGGCTTCTCGGTGGTCACGACGAACCGGCTGACGAAGGTGTCGTCGCCGATGCGCAGGTCGATGTCCTGGCGGGCGCCGTAGGAGGTCAGCATGTGCAGGGTGGCGACGTTGGCGCCGACCTCGACGCCGGCCAGTGTGTAGGGCCGGTCCCACCACAGCGAGTCCATGGTGTGGGCGACCGGGTCCACCAGGTCCGGGGTGGCCAACGTTTTGACGCTCTCGTTTCCGATCGGCCAGTCGGAGTTCAGCATGTCCATGACCTGCTTGGCTCGCACGCCCTGCGGGGTGTTGAGGTCGATGCGGACACCCGCGCCGGCATTGGCGGGCGGCGCGGGAGCCGATGTGCAGCTGGTTGCCAGGGCGGCGGCGGACGCGATCACGGTCGCCACTGCCACCGCGCGCCGGCACACCCGGCGTGCGTTACGCCTTCGAGCCGGTCCCGGCAACGTCCAACACAACCTCGAACTCGAGCAGATGGGCACCCTTGGCCACCGGGTTGGCGCGCTCACCGGCGTGAGCGTGGATCGCCGGCCCGCTTGCCCAGGCCTGGAACGCCTCCTCGGACTCCCATGTGGTCACCACGAAGTAGCGGTCCTCGCCCTTGACGGGTCGCAGCAGTTGGAACCCGAGGAAGCCGGGCTGGTTGTCGACGGCGTGAGCGCGGTTGGCGAACCGCTTCTCCAGCTCTGGACCGGCACCAGGCGGAATCTCGATTGCGTTGATCTTCACCACGGACATGGCGCAAGGTTACCGCGCCCGCCTGGGCCGGTGACCGACCGCGCAAGATGAACTGGTGAGCACTGAGCTGCTGACCTATCGGGGTGGCATCGGGCGGCCTGTGGTGTTGGTTCACGGCTTGATGGGCCGCGGCACCACGTGGTCGCGGCAGGTGCCGTGGCTGGCCCGGTTCGGGTCGGTCTACACCTACGACGCGCCGTGGCATCGCGGCCGTGAGGTGCAGGACGCCGAACCCGTCAGCACCGAACGGTTCGTGACCGACCTCGGCGACGCCGTGGCGAGCCTCGAGTGCCCGGCGGTACTCATCGGGCACTCGATGGGCGGTCTGCATTCCTGGTGCCTGGCTGCGCAGCGTCCCGACCTGGTGCACGCGCTGGTGGTCGAGGACATGGCGCCGGACTTCGTCGGCCGCACGACGGGCCCGTGGGAGCCGTGGGTGCATGCCCTGCCGATCGAATACTCCACGGAGCAAGAGGTTTTCGACGAATTCGGGCCGGTCGCCGGACGCTACTTCCTCGAGGCCTTCGACCGCACGGCGACCGGCTGGCGGCTGCACGGTCAGCCCGCTCGCTGGATCGAGATCGCGGCGGAGTGGGGGACCAGGGACTACTGGCGGCAGTGGCAGGCGGTTCGGGCGCCGGTGTTGCTGATCGAGGCGGGTGACTCGGTGGCGCCGCCGGGACAGATGCGCCGGATGGCCGAGCTGGCCGGGCCGGCGGCTCGCTACGTCCGCGTCGCCGGGGCAGGTCACCTCGTCCACGACGACGACCCGGACCGGTATCGGGACGCCGTCGAGTCGTTCCTAGCGGCGCTCCCCGAGGACACCTGACGACGGCCAGGTCGGATGGTCTTCGAACCTGGTGCGCACGGCGTCGAGATCGTGGTTGATCCGGCGCAGGTCGGCATCGTCGGCGAACAGCGGACCGACCATCGGTGCCCACACCCGGAATTGATCGGCGTGCAGATGCAGTTTCTTGAGAATGGCGGCGAAGGCGTTCATGGCAGTAATGCTTCGGGGAAAAAGATCCCGCCAACAGTGGCAGTACTGACCCGGTGAGATAAAATTCTGCCATGCCTTTGAAGAGCGTCTCGGCGCTGGTCCTGGACAACGTCGCCGTCTTCGAGTTCGGCGTGGTCTGCGAGGTCTTCGGAATCGACCGGGCGGCTGACGGTGTGCCGAACTTCGATTTCAAAGTGTGCGGGCCGCAGGCGGGCACGCCGTTGCGCACCAGCGTCGGCGCCACCCTGGTGCCCGACCACGGCCTCGACGCCCTGATCGGCGCCGACGTGGTGGCCGTATCGGCGGTCACCGGCCCGGTCGAGGCGTACCCGCCCGAAGCGCTGGAAGCATTGCGGGCCGTGCATGCGGCCGGGTCGACGATCCTGACCGTGTGTTCCGGCGCCTTTGTTGCGGGCGAAGCAGGCCTGCTCGACGGACGGCGCTGCACCACGCACTGGATGCACGCCGACGCCCTCGCGCGGCGCTATCCGACCGCGATCATCGACCGCAACGTGCTGTTCGTCGACGACGGTGATCTGGTGACCAGTGCCGGCACCGCTGCCGGCATCGACGCGTGCCTGCACCTGGTCCGCCGTGAACTCGGCAGCGCGGTCACCAACATCATCGCCAGGCGAATGGTGGTGCCCCCGCAGCGGGACGGCGGCCAGCGTCAGTACATCGAGCAGCCCATCCCGGCGCGATGTTCGGAAGGGTTTGCCCCGCAATTGGATTGGATCCTGTCCAACCTCGACAAGCCGCACACGGTGGCGAGCATGGCCCGCCGCGCCAACATGTCGGCACGCACGTTCGCGCGGCGTTTCGTCGAGGAGGCCGGCACCACGCCCATGCAGTGGGTCACCGACCAGCGGGTGCTCTACGCCCGCCGCATGCTCGAGGAGACCGATCTGGACGTCGACCGCATCGCCGAGCGCGCGGGATTCGGCAATGCCACGCTGTTGCGCCACCACTTCCGCAGGATCGTCGGCGTCACCCCATCGGACTACCGCCGCCGCTTCGCCCGCTCCGCCTAGTCCGCCTCACCACACAACGCGAACCGGCCGTCGGCGGTCTGCTCCACCAGGCCGTCCACCAGAAGCGAGTCCAGCGCGCGGTCACGTTGTGCGGTATCGGTCAGCCAGACCACGTCAAGCTGCTCGCGCAGTACCGGAGAAGTGCTGGCGCGCAACACATCCATCAACTTGCCGCGCACCTGCCGGTCGGTACCGGCGAAACGCTGGCTGGGCCGCGGCGCGGTCGTGGCCGGCGGGTGGCCGGCGACCCGCCAGGCGCACACGGTCAGCGGGCACACCCCGCACTTGGGGGAGCGCGCCGTGCACACCGTCGCGCCGAGCTCCATCAGCGCCGCCGAAAACACCGGAGCCGTCTCGTCATCGGGCATCAGTGCCAGGACATCGGCCATATCTCTTGTGGCGGAGGGATTTCCGGCATCGGCGAGACCGTGGATCGCGCGCGCCACGACGCGCCGGACATTGGTGTCGACCACCGGCACGCTCTGCTGGTAGGCGAAGCAGGCCACCGCGCGGGCGGTGTAGGAGCCGACGCCGGGCAGGGTCAACAACACCTCGACGTCGTCGGGCACCCGGTCGCCGTGTTCGGTGGCGATCACGGTCGCGCACTCGTGTAGGCGCTTGGCTCGCCGCGGATAGCCGAGCTTGCCCCAGGCGCGAAGCACGTCCGCGGCGCCGGCGGCTGCCGTCGCCGACGGTGTCGGCCAGCGCGCCACCCAGTCCAGCCAGATGGGTGCCACCCGCGCGACCGGAGTCTGCTGCAGCATGAATTCGCTGACCAGGATCTGCCACGCCGTCACATCGGGGCCGCGCCACGGCAGGTCGCGCCGGGCATGTCCGTACCACACGACGAGCTCGTCACAAATGGAACTCATATCGTTTCGAGGTGGCAGACAAGGCAGAATGATGGCCATGCCGAACACCAGTCCGATAACCGCATGGAAGGCACTCAAAGAGGGTAACGAGCGATTCGTTGCCGGCCAGCCAGAGCATCCCAGCCAGAGCATCGAGGACCGTGCGCGGTTGGCCGGGGGACAGACCCCGACCGCAGTCATCTTCGGGTGCGCGGACAGCCGGGTCGCCGCCGAGATCATCTTCGACCAGGGCCTCGGCGACATGTTCGTCGTGCGCACGGCGGGACACGTCATCGACTCCGCGGTGCTGGGCTCCATCGAGTACGCGGTCGGTGTTCTCAACGTGCCGCTGATCGCCGTCCTCGGGCACGACAGCTGTGGCGCGGTCAAGGCGACGTTGTCGGCCCTTGACGACGGTGCGGTGCCGGGCGGATACATCCGCGATCTCGTCGAGCGGGTGACGCCGTCGATTCTGGTGGGTCGCCGCGAGGGTCTGACCCGCGTCGACGAGTTCGAGGCCCGCCATGTCATCGAAACCGGCACGCAGCTGATGGCTCGGTCCGCCCTCATCGCCGAGCGGGTCGCCGCAGGCGCGCTGGCCATCGTGGGACTGACCTATCACCTCGCCGACGGCAAAGTCGTGCTGCGCGAACACCTCGGCGATATCGGCGAATAACCATTTTTCCAGCTAGCTAACAAGGCGACACGCCGAGCGGGGTCGGACAACTCGCGGTGACCTGGCCTTACCGTGGAAACGTGCTGGATCTGGATCTGGAACCGCGTGGACCCCTACCCTCGCAAATCTATTGGCGACGTCGTGCTCTTGCGATCGGCATCGTCGCGGTAGTTACCGCAATCGTCATCGGGGTGGCCTTCATCGTGTTCAGCGGTGGCTCGGATTCGAAGAGCGCCGTGAAGACCACGCCTGCGGCGGCGCCGCAGAACCCCCAGCCGGACAACAAGACCCCCGTCGTCGCGCCGCCGCCACCGGCGGAGACCCCGTCCGGACCCGTCGCGGTCGCGCCGACGCCCACCGAGGCCGTCATGCCACCGCCGGTTCTCAAAGAGGGCGACGACTGCCCGGATTCCAACCTGGCGGTCAAGGGCATCACCAACCAGCCGCAGTACGCGATCGGCGATCAGCCGAAGTTCACCATGGTCGTCACCAACATCGGTCTGGTGGCCTGCAAGCGTGACGTCGGCGCAGCCGTGCTGGCCGCCTACGTGTACTCGATGGACGGTAAGCGGCTGTGGTCGAACCTGGACTGCGCGCCGTCGAACGAGACGCTGGTCAAGACGTTCAACCCGGGTGAGCAGGTGACCACCGAGGTGACCTGGACCGGCATGGGCTCCGCACCGCAGTGCCCGCTGCCGCGCCAGCCGATCGGACCCGGCACGTACAACCTGGTCGTCCAGCTGGGCAACCTGCGTTCGGCGACGGTGCCGTTCATCCTGGCCGACGCCCCGCCGCCGGGTGCCGCGCCCGCCGCCGGGCAGCAGCTGCCCGCCGGTGCCCCGGGTGAGGCCCCGCCGCCGGCTCCGGCACCCGCGGGGTAGGCATTCAGATAGCACTGAGGGCGAAGAATCGACCGATTCTTCGCCCTCAGTGCTATCTCGACGCGCTAGACCAGCCGGTCGGCGATCGTCGACTCGGCCAGCTGCGACAAGCCCTCGCGGACGTGCCGTGCCCACATCGCGCCGATGCCTTCGACGGATTGCAGATCGGTGGCACTGGCCGCCAGCAGTCCCTGCAGGGAGCCGAAGCGGCGTACCAGCAGGTCGACGTGGGCGAACTGCAGACGCGGGATGCCGGCCATCGCCCGATAGCCGCGGGCGCTGAGCGCCGAATCCTGCGCCTCCGCCGTCGATGGATAGCCGAACACTCGCGACAGCGCGGTGAAGTCCAGCAGTTCGGTGTCCGACAGCGAGTCCAATTCGGCCAGTGTGGAGGCGACCTGAGCCTTCGACGGCGGGTCGGGGTTGGCGTGATAGTCGCGCATGATCAGCTCGCGTGCGGTGTCGTTGCCGCCGAGCAGCTCCTCGAGCTGAAGCCGCAGCTGCCTGCCATCGGTGCCGAGTTCCACTGCGTCATAATCGATTTCGAGCCCGATCCGGCGAACCATCTCGAGTCTCTGCACCACCGTCATGACATCGCGCAGGGTGACGAAGTCTTCGATCTCGGCGGTGGACAGCTGCCGGGACACCTCGTCGAGGCGAGCCTTGTAGCGTTCCAGGGTCGCGATCGCCTGGTTGGCCCGCGACAGGATGGTGGCCGAGTCGGCCACCACGTGGCGTTCCCCGGAGACGTACACCGTGACGATGTTCATCGAGTGGCTCACCGAGACCACCGGATAGCCGGTCTGGATCGCGGTGCGCTCGGCGGAGCGGTGCCGGGTTCCGGATTCGTCGGTGGGGATCGTCGGATCTGGCACCAGTTGGACGTTGGCCCGCACGATCCGGCTGCCGTCGGTGGACAGCACGACGGCGCCGTCCATTTTCGACAGCTCGCGCAGGCGGGTCGGGGCGAACCGCACATCGAGGGAGAACCCACCGTCGCAGATCGTCTCGACCCGCTCGTCATACCCCAGCACGATCAGCGCGCCCGTGCGACCACGCAGGATGCGCTCCAGTCCGTCGCGAAGGGCAGTGCCGGGCGCCAGTCGTCCGATGGTCTCCCGCAGCGTGGCCGCCGTTGGCTGGGCGGAGCCGCTGACTCCGTTGACGGTGCTCACAGCCACTTATTGTCCACTGCGTCGAGGTCGTTACTCGACCCCTCCCGTCGAAGCTGCGTAACGACCTTGTCGTACGGCCGTTTTGCGATCGTCAACATCGAGCGCAACGCGTCGCCGATGGTGGCCGATTCGATGGCCTTGAAGCTCTTCGGGACTGTTCCGCACCCCATCGGCACGAGCGCCTCGGTGAAGCCGAGCCGGGCCGCTTCGGCCAGCCTGCGGTCCATTCCGGTGACCCGGCGCAGATCGCCGGCCAAACCCACTTCGCCGATCACCACGGTGGTGGTGGGCAGCGGCAGGTCGGCGTAGGCCGACGCCATCGCCATCGCGACGGCCAGGTCCGACGACGGATCCATCAACCGCATCCCGCCGACGGTGGACAGATAGATGTCGGTGGCACTGACTTTGAGGTTGGCCCGCCGCTCGAGCACCGCGGCGATCATCGCCGCCCGCGAACTGTCCACCCCGCTGACGGCGCGGCGTTGCGGTGCGTTTTCGGGGCGGTAGGCCAGCAGAGCCTGGACTTCGCCGATCAGCGGGCGTTTACCGTCGAGCGCCACGGTGACCGCGGTACCGGGCACCGGGTTGGGCCGGTCGTCGAGAAACAATCCGGACGGATCGGAAATCCCCTGAATGCCGTTGTCCTGCAACACGAAACAGCCGACCTCGTCGGATGCGCCGAAGCGGTTCTTCACGCCACGAACCATCCGGAGGGTGGAGTTGCGGTCGCCCTCGAAGTGCAGCACGACGTCCACCAGATGCTCCAGCGAGCGCGGCCCGGCGATCGCACCGTCCTTGGTGACGTGGCCGACCAGTATCAGCGCCACGCCACCCGACTTGGCGGCGGCGGTCAGTGCTGTCGTCACCGCACGCACCTGGGTTACCCCGCCGACCACGCCGTCGGTGTCACCGGCCGTCATCGTCTGCACCGAGTCGACCACCACCAGACTCGGCTGCACAGCCTCGATATGGCCGAGCACCGTGTTGATGTCGGTTTCAGCGGCCAGGAAGACTTCGTCGTGTGTGCAGCCGGTCCGCCCGGCGCGCATCCGGATCTGGCCCGCGGACTCTTCGCCGGAGACGTACAGCGCGCGCCGGCCCGAACTCGCCCACCGATGCACGACGTCGAGCAGCAGGGTGGACTTGCCGACCCCGGGATCCCCGGCCAGCAGGCTGACCGACCCGGGCACGACGCCGCCGCCGAGCACCCGGTCGAGTTCGTCGACGCCGGTGGGGAAGTGGCGGGTGCGGTCCGGGTTGATGGAGCTGATCGGCACCGCAGGGGAGGACGGCACGACCGCGCGCTGTGCGGTGCTGCCGGCAGCGCTGGCGCCGGCCACCTCGTCGACCGTGCCCCAGGTTCCGCACTCAGGGCACCGACCGACCCACTTGGCCATTACATGGCGGCATTCCGAACAGCGATATTGCGAACGCGCCTTGGCCACGGCCATGACGCTATCGGGTGGGTCCGACAGATCCGCGTATCAGCGGCCCGTGTCAGCTCACTCCTGGCCTGCGGGTGCCCCTTGCCGCTCCGCGCCGCCCGCCGAGATCGGCACCTGGACCTGTGCCTGGCCGGCCTTCTCGAAGGTGAAGGTGAAGCCATAGGTCAGCCCGTTGGAAATCGGCTGGCTGAGAGTGACCTCGGCCTTGGCCGGCTGCGCACTGCCCATCGGCGTCGCTTCGGCCTGGCCGTCGGCACTGCCGACGATCAAGGAGGATCCGGCCGGGATCGAGGTGTTACCGGTGAGCTCGACCGAACCCACATCGGAGCTGACGCTGACCAGCTTGTCGTTGGTGTCCGGGGAGATGTTTGCCGCGGCGAAGATCAGCTCGACGGCGCGACCCGGCTTCAGGGCGTCACCGGACTGCACTGCCTGGATGTGCACGTTGCGCAGAGCGATGTTCGCGACATTCGCAGTGGCACCGTTGACGGCCGACTCCTGGTCGGCGGTCTGCGAGATCTGGCCCGTACCGCACCCCGTCAGGATCAGGCCGCAGGCCGCCAGGCCAGCGGATGCGGCGACGAGGCGATTCGTCAAGCGGTTCACAACAGCCTCCTGCTCGGCCCGTGTGGACGGCATCGTCGCGCCGCCGCGGTTCGACTATGCACAGTAGTAGGTAGTGTCGCGCGGCGGTAGCTGAGGGTTCGCGGGGCGGTGACAGAAGTCGGCGGCGGCGACCCGGCGGCGGTGTGCTGAGCAGTGGGTACGAGCGCCCGCGTTGCACGCTTTCGTCACCCTGTCAACCCCCTCTCTTCACCTTCGGTGCCCCTGACCTGCATCGTTGTTCCGCACGCTGTCGGGCACCGTGCTAACATTGGAGTGTGAAAGGGGCTCGAAACTGATGATTTTTAAGGTCGGAGACACCGTTGTCTATCCACACCACGGTGCTGCATTGATCGAGGCCATTGAAACCCGCACCATCAAAGGCGAACAGAAGGAATACCTCGTCTTGAAGGTGTCCCAGGGGGACCTCACTGTCCGAGTTCCCGCTGACAACGCCGAATATGTCGGCGTGCGCGACGTGGTCGGACAGGAAGGCCTGGACAAGGTGTTTCAGGTGCTTCGTGCCCCGCACACCGAAGAGCCGACCAACTGGTCGCGCCGCTACAAGGCCAACCTGGAGAAGCTGGCGTCCGGTGACGTCAACAAGGTCGCCGAGGTCGTTCGCGACCTGTGGCGCCGGGACCAGGAGCGCGGTCTGTCGGCGGGCGAGAAGCGCATGCTGGCCAAGGCCCGGCAGATCCTCGTCGGCGAGCTGGCCCTCGCTGAGAACACCGACGACGAGAAGGCCACCATCATTCTCGACGAGGCGCTGGCCGCCGCGTCCTGACTGCCCTGAGGGGTTAGGTGTCGGACACGGTCGCGGTCGTCACGGCCGCCGGTTCCGGTGAACGGCTAGGCGCAGGAATCCCGAAAGCTTTCGTGGATCTCGGCGGCCGAACCATGCTCGAACGCGCGGTCGAGGGACTGCTGGGCTCCGGCGTGGTCGACCGGGTGGTCGTCGCCGCGCCTGCCGAGCGGGTTGACGAGACCAAAGTGCTGCTCGATGGCCGTGCCACGGTCGTCGCCGGCGGTCCGGAGCGTCCCGAAACCGTGCGACGGGCGCTGGCCGCCGTCGGTGACCCCGAGTTCGTTCTCGTACACGACGCGGCCCGGCCACTGACGCCGGTCGAGCAGATTCAGCGGGTGGTCGCCGCCCTGCGCGACGGCCTCCGAGCGGTCATCCCGGTGCTGCCGGTCACCGACACAATCAAGGCCGTCGACGCCAACGGCGTCGTTCTCGGCACACCCGAGCGGTCCGGGCTGCGTGCTGTCCAAACCCCTCAGGGCTTCGAAACCGCACTGCTGCGCCGCGCCTACGAGCGCGCGGGCGGCGCCTCGGTCACCGACGACGCCTCGCTGGTCGAATACCTGGGCACCCCGGTGCACACCGTGCCTGGCGACCCGATGGCATTCAAGGTCACCACGCCGCTTGATCTCCAATTGGCCCGAGCCCTGCTGGCCGCATGACGATTCCGCGCATTGGGCTGGGTAGCGACGTCCACCCGATCGAATCCGGCCGGCCCTGTTGGCTGCTGGGCCTGTTGTTCGACGGTGCCGACGGCTGCTCCGGCCACTCCGATGGGGACGTCGCCGTCCATGCGCTCTGCGACGCTCTGCTCTCGGCGGCGGGCCTCGGCGATCTCGGAACGGTGTTCGGCGTGGACCAACCGCAGTGGCGCGGTGTCACCGGTGCCCGCATGCTCGAACACGTCCGCGAGCTGCTCGACGCCGCAGGCTTCACCGTTGGCAACGCCGTCGTCCAGGTAATCGCCAACCGGCCCAAGATCGGCCCGCGCCGTGAAGAGGCCCAACGCCTGCTGACCGGCCTGCTGGGCGCGCCGGTGTCGGTCTCGGCGACCACCACCGACGGACTCGGGCTGACCGGGCGCGGGGAGGGCATGGCGGCCATCGCCACCGCGTTGGTGGTGGCCGGGTCTGCCTCGATGCCTGACTGAGCCGTTCAGGCCGGTAAGCTGGCGCGTCGTGACCGGCACCCTGCGACTCCACGACACCTACAGCGGTGCCGTGCGCGATTTCGCGCCGATCCGTCCCGGCCATGCCTCGATCTATCTCTGTGGTGCCACCGTGCAGGGCTTGCCGCACATCGGCCACGTCCGCAGCGGGGTCGCTTTCGACGTGCTGCGCCGCTGGCTGATGGCCAAGGGTTTCGACGTCGCGTTCATTCGGAACGTCACCGACATCGACGACAAGATCCTCAACAAGGCCGCCGACGCAGGCCGGCCGTGGTGGGAATGGGCGGCCACCCACGAGCGGGCGTTCTCGGCGGCCTATGACGCCCTTGGTGTGCTGCCGCCGTCGGCCGAGCCGCGCGCTACGGGCCACATCACCCAGATCGTCGAGCTCATCGAGCGTCTGGTCGACACCGGCCACGCCTACACCGGCGCGGGTGACGTCTACTTCGACGTACAGAGCTTCCCGGAGTACGGCAAGCTCTCCGGGCACAAGGTCGACGACGTGCATCAGGGCGAGGGTGTGGCGACCGGTAAGCGCGACCAGCGCGACTTCACCCTGTGGAAGGGCGCCAAACCCGGCGAGCCCTCCTGGCCGACGCCGTGGGGAGCGGGCCGCCCGGGCTGGCACTCCGAATGCGTGGCGATGGCCCACGAATACCTCGGTGCTGAATTCGATATTCACTGCGGCGGAATGGATCTGGTTTTCCCGCACCACGAGAACGAGATCGCGCAGGCGCGTGCCGCCGGCGACGGCTTCGCCCGGTACTGGCTGCACAACGGCTGGGTCACCATGGGCGGCGAGAAGATGAGCAAGTCGCTGGGCAACGTCCTGTCGATTCCCGCTGTGCTGCAACGGGTTCGGCCCGCCGAACTGCGCTACTACCTGGGCAGCGCGCATTACCGGTCGATGCTGGAATTCTCCGAGAACGCCCTGCAGGATGCGGTCAAGGCCTACACCGGAATCGAAGAGTTCCTGCACCGGGTGCGGACTCGCGTCGGCATCGTGGTGCCCAGCACCTGGACCGAGAAGTTCGGCGCAGCACTCGACGACGACCTCGCCGTACCCGCCGCCCTGGCCGAGGTGCATGCCGCCCGCGCCGACGGCAACCGTGCGCTGGAATCCGGCGATCATGAGACCGCGCTGGCGAAGGCGCGGGAAATCCGTTCGATGATGGGGATTCTCGGGTGCGACCCGCTCGACGAGCGCTGGGAGACCCGCGACGAGACGTCGGCGGCCCTGGCTGCGGTCGACGTGTTGGTGCGCGCCGAGCTGAACCGCCGGGACGGGGCCCGCCAGACCCGCGATTGGGCTCTGGCCGATGAGATTCGAGATCGGCTCAAGGAAGCCGGCATCGAGGTGACCGATACTGCCGACGGACCGCAGTGGGCGCTACGCGACGAAGGCGGCAAGTAGATGGCGGGAAACTCCAAGCGGCGCGGTGCGATTCGCAAGGAAGGCACCAAGAAGGGCCCGACCGTGGGTTCCGGCGGTCAGCGCCGCCGCGGTCTGGAAGGGCGCGGTGCGACTCCGCCGGCGAGTGCTCGGACCGGGCATCCGGCGGCCAGACGCGCCGCCACCGCCGACAAGCGGGCGCGCCAGTATTCGAAACCCACCGACGAGACCGAGATGGTGCTGGGTCGCAACCCGGTGCTGGAGTGCCTGCGTGCGCACGCGCCGGCGACAGCTCTGTATGTGGCGCTGGGCGCGGAAGCCGACGAGCGGCTGACGGAGTCGGTCACGCTGGCCGCGGATCGCGGCATCGCGATTCTCGAGGTGCCACGCCACGATCTGGACCGGATGAGCTCCAACGGTTTACACCAGGGTATTGCCCTGCAGGTGCCGCCTTACAATTACGCACACCCCGACGATCTGCTGGCCGCGGCCACGTCCGACCATGAGCCGGCGCTTCTGGTCGCGCTGGACAACATCTCCGACCCGCGCAACCTCGGCGCGATCATTAGGTCGGTGGCCGCCTTCGCGGGCCACGGTGTGCTGATCCCGCAGCGGCGCTCCGCGTCGGTGACGGCGGTCGCGTGGCGCACCAGCGCCGGTGCTGCCGCCCGCGTGCGCGTTGCACGGGCCACGAATCTCACTCGCACGCTGAAGGATTGGGCTGACGCGGGTGTCCAGGTGGTCGGGCTCGATGCCGAAGGCGACACGACGCTCGACGAACTCGACGGCTCTGGTCCGCTGGTGCTCGTGGTCGGCTCGGAGGGCAAGGGACTTTCGCGACTGGTACGCCAGAATTGCGATGCGGTGGTGTCGATTCCGATGGCCGGCCCGACCGAATCGTTGAACGCATCGGTGGCAGCCGGTGTGGTGCTGGCCGAGATCGCCCGTCAGCGCCGCCGGTAGCGCTATACCCCGATCAGCTGCACACCGGCCCACAACGTCAGCACCGCCACCAGCAGGCAGGCCGGAACCGTGGCCAGACCCAGCCAGGTGAACTCCCGCACGCTGGTCGGCTCGCCCTGCTGGTGCAACACCCTGCGCCACAACAGATTGGCCAGCGACCCGGCGTAGGTCAGGTTGGGCCCGATGTTCACGCCGATCAGTACGGCGAGCACCGCGGCCGGACCGCTGCCTGCGACCAGTGGGAGCAGCACAAGTACCGCGGGCAGGTTGTTCACGACATTGGACAGCAGTGCCGCCACCGTCGCGATCCCGAGCAGCGCCAATAGGCTGCCGCCCGAGGGCAGCAGGTCCGCGGCAGCGGTGTCGAGACCGTTGACCATGACGGCTTTGACGACAACCGCCAGCGCCAGCACGAACAGCAGGAATGGCACGTTCAGCGAGTGCACGATCCCGCCGATCGTGCTGCGCCCCTGCGCCAGTGAGCGCACACCGAGTATCACCGCGCCCGCCAGTGCCGCCCAGGCCGGCGACAGGCCGGCGAACGAGGTCACCGCGAACCCGACCAGCGTCAGGGCCAGCACCACGAGGACGAACACCGGCCGGTCCGGCTGCGGGGGTGGGCTTTCGGGCGGCACGTCGGTCAGATCGCGCCGAAACGCCAGCCGCAGCACCAGGTATTCGACGGCGATCGCCGCGAGCCACGGCGCGGTCATCAGCGCGCTGAACCGGGTGAACGTCAGACCGGCGGCGCTGAACGCCAGCAGGTTGGTCAGGTTGGACACCGGCAGTAACAAGGATGCCGAATTGGACAGGTGCGCAGTCGCATACAGGTGTGGGCGCGGCGGCACTTTCAGCGTGCGCGCGGTGGCCAGCACCACCGGGGTCAGCAGCACGACGGTGGCGTCCAGGCTCAGCACCGCGGTGGTGGCCGCCGCGATCAGGAACACCTGACCCAGCAGTCGCCGCGGTTTCCCGGCGGTGCCACGTGCCATCCAGGTGCCCGCCGCCTGGAACAGCCCCTCGTCGTCGCACAACTTGGCCAGCACCAGTATCGCGGCCAGGAAGGCGACCACCGGAAGCATCCGGCCCGCCTCGTCGGCCGCATCGTGGGTCGACACCGCACCGATCGCGATGACCAGCGCGGCGGCAGGAACGGCCGCCCAGGCCTCCGACCAGCCCATCGGCCGGGCGATGGCGAAGACGAGGACGACCACCAGGGCCAGCAGGGCGACGATCAGCACGGCGCGATCAGGCCCACGGGTCTTCGCGTTGCCACACCGTCGGCAGATGCAGCGCGACGCCGTCACGCTCGGCCAGGCCCGACAGCACCCGCATGGTGACGTCCAGATCGTCACCGGCATACGGCAACGCGACCAGTTGCTCGGTGAGCGGGCGGAAGAAGTCGTCCCAGTGGATCAGCACGGCGCGCTGCGCCCCGACCGCCCTGACCGTCTGCTCCCAGTACTGCTCGATGTAGGCCCGGGGTTGAACACCGAGCTGGCCGACACCCAGATAGACGATGTCGGCGCGCCGGCCGTCGAGGGCGCCGGGCAGGAAGCCTGCGCTGCCTTGGATGAGCAGCCGCCGATCGCTGGGTGCGTGGTGGATCAGGGTCGACCACGCCTCGCCGCAGCGGAACGCCGATGCCTTCACCGGCGGCACGACCGGTGCGGTGATCGTGCCGGGGAAGCGGTCCGGCGGGCAGTGGTGCGACTCGATGAGTGTCACCGCGAACGGGCCGAGTGTCAGCTCTTCGCCCGAAGCCGCGATGACAATCTGATCATCCGAAAGACGGTATCCCCGAGCAATATTCGCCGCCGACTCGCCGCCGATCAGCCGGGCGCCGGTACGGGCCGCGACGACGGCGGAGTCCATGGCGTGATCGTAGTGGGTGTGCACCGGCAGCACCGCGGCCAGCCGGTTGATGTTGGCGCGGGTCAGGCAGTAGTCGATCCGCGATGCCGACGGCGTCAACCGCCGCAGCCCGACATCCAGCATCGGCGGGCGGGAGAAGAAGCCGTCGGTCAGCAGCGCCGAGGTGCCATCGTCGACCAGCAGCGTCGACACCCCCAGCCAGGTGACCGACAGCGCGGCGTCCCGGTGGGCCTCGGGGACGTCGAAGCGGTCGCGGTACCGGCCGATATCGGGCCTGCCGAGTTTGAGCCGCATCAGGTGAACGCCGCCACGTCGATTCCGTCGCGCAGCAGGCGATCGCGGACCGCGGTCGCGATCTGCACAGCACCCGGCGAATCGCCGTGCACGCAAATCGATTCCACTCGTATATCGATCGTCGATCCGTCGACGGCAGATACCTGGCCGCTGTGCACCATCCGCGAAACCCGATCGGCGATCCGCTCCGGATCGTGCAGCACCGCGCCGTGCTCCCGGCGGGAAACCAGCGCGCCGTCTGGGCGGTACGCACGGTCGGCGAACGCCTCGGCGACGGTGCGTAAGCCGAGTCGTTCGGCTTCTTCGAAGAACACCGAACCGGCCAGGCTCAGCACCGGCAGACCGGGGTCGACGGCATGCACCGCCTCGGCGACCGCCCGGGCCTGCTCGCGATGAGTGATGATCGTGTTGTACAGCGCGCCATGGGGTTTGACGTATCCGACGTCCGTTCCCGCGGAGCGGGCGAGTGCCTGTAAGGCGCCGATCTGGTAGATCACCTCGGCGGTGAGTTCGGCCGGTTCGACGTCGATGAAGCGGCGACCGAACCCGGCGAGGTCGAGATAGCTCACCTGGGCGCCGATCCGCACCCCGCGCTCGGCGGCGGCGCGGCTGGTGCGGGCCAGCCCGGCCGGGTTCCCTGCATGGAACCCGCACGCCACGTTGGCACTTGTGACGACGTCGAGCATGGCGGCGTCGTCGCCGAGTTCCCACACCCCGAAGCCTTCGCCGAGGTCTGCGTTCAGGTCGACCGACGTCACGGGACCAGCCTAACCAGCCGCCAGGTGGATCAAGCCGCGGCGGGATCCACCTGGCGTCGGCTGACGGCCCAACACACCAGATAGATCACGAACGAGATCGTCGTGACGAACACCGACACCGGAACTCCGGGCGCCAGCGACAGCACGATGCCGACCACCGCGGACAGTTCGGCGAAGATCACCGATGCCGCGATCACCGCGGCCGGCGAGCTGAACACCCGGGCCGCGGCGGCTGCCGGCGTGATGAGCAATGACATCACCAGCAGCGCTCCGACGATCTGCACCCCTTGGGCGGCGACCACACCGACCAGCGCGGCGAACACGATGCCCAGCATGCGCACCGGAACGCCGCGTGCCGCAGCCACTTCGGGGTCGGCGGTGGCGAACAGCAGCGGCCGGTAACTGAAGGCCAGCACGCCGACCACCAACACGGTCACCGCGATCAGCAGCGTCAGTCCCGAGTAGCCGACGCCGACGATCTGCCCGGTCAGCAGCGCGAAGCTGGTGCCAGCCCGGCCCGGATACAGGTGGATGAACAGCACGGCCAGGCCGAGCCCGAAGGCCAGCACCACGCCGATCGCCGAATCACGCTCGCGGGCCCGCTGTCCGAGGATGCCGAACAGCACCGCGGCCAGTGCGCTGCCCACCAGCGCCCCCAACCCGACGTTGAACCCGACCAGCAATGCGAAGGCCGCGCCGGTCAGCGACAGCTCGCTGGACCCGTGCACGGCGAACGACATCTGGCGCATCACGATGAACGGCCCGATCAGCCCGGCCACCAACGCCAGCAGCGCGGCGGCGATCAGGGCCTGCTGGACGAAGCCGCGGCCCAGCAGGTCGGCGGTGATGTCGAAGGCGAACAAATGATCCAGCACGTCTGCCAAGCGGTCATTCATGGGTGTGCCCATGGGTGTGGCCGGAGTGATCGAGGTGTTCGCCGACCACGACGTAGCGGTCGCCGACCTGCACGACCTGGATATCGGCCTGGTAGAGCTCCGAGAGAGTCTCCGAGGTCATCACCTCGGCCACGGTGCCGATCCGGAACCGGCCGTTGACCAGATAGAGCACCCGGTCGACATAGGGGACCACCGGGTTGATCTCGTGCGTCACGAACATCACTGCGGTACCGGACCTGCGACGCCGGTCGATGAGCTGGGCGACCAGCCGGGCGCTGGCCGGATCCAGGTTGAGCAGGGGCTCGTCGCACAACAGCAGCACCGGATCACTGGCCAGTGCCTGCGCGATGCGCACCCGCTGCAGCTCGCCGCCCGACATCACCCCGACCGGAACCTTGGCCAACTTGAGCGCCTGGACCTCTGTCAAGGCCCGCTCGACGACGGAGTTCCGGTGCTGGCGCTCCTTTGGTGACAGCGGCCCGATGCCCCAGTGGTGGCCGTCCACCCCGAGGCGGACTAGGTCGCGGCCGCGCAGGCTCAGGCCCCGGTCGACCGAGCGGTGCTGAGGCACGTATCCGATCCGCTCGCTGCCCGCCTCGATCGGCCCGCCCTCGATGGTGGCCGTGCCCGCGCTGAGCTCCAGCTGGCCCAGGAGCACCTTGAACAGTGACGTCTTCCCGGTGCCGTTGGGGCCGAGGATGGCGATGAACTCACCGGGGGCCACCTTCAGATCGAGGTGGTCCCAGAGCACCCGGTCCCCGAAAGCCAGCCGAGCACCGGACAAGCAGACGACCTCGGTACTCACAAGCAGTGATTATCGGTTCTGCTGCAACGCGGTGGTCAACCGGTCGGCGGTATCGCGCTGCCAGGTCAGGTAGTCCTTGCCGTCGGGCAGCGTCTCGGTGACGCTGACGACGGGCACACCAGCGCTCTGAGCGGCCGCCTGGACCTGCTTGGTGACCTCGGTGATGGTCTGTTCGTTGAACACCACGGCGGCGATCTGGCGGGACTTGATGAGGTCCAGCATGGCCGCGACGTCGACCGGGGCGGGGTCGGTGTCTTGCTCGACGGCGCTGGCGAATCCGGCCGGGGTCTTGTCCGTCAGACCGGCGGCCACCAGGAGATAGTGCGCAACGGGTTCGGTTGCCACCACCGCGGCGCCCGGGTGAGTGGTGCGGATGGCGTTCTCGGTCTGCGCGATCGCATCGGCCTTGCGGTTGAAGGTCTCGGCGTTGGACTTGTAGTCCGCGGCGTGCTGCGGGTCGTCCTGGGCGAGTTTGTCGGCGATCGAGCTGGCCACCGCCCGCGCGGTGGCCAGGTCGTAGAAGACGTGCTCGTTGGCCGGCTGGGATTCGCCCGGGGGCGGCTTCAGCAGCGAGTACGCGTTGACCGACGCCACGCCCTTGTGACCGGCCAGGACGTCGTCGACCCAGTGGTCGTAGCCGCCGCCGTTGTAGACCACCAGCGACGCGTCCGCGATGTCGGCTGCATTCGAGGGGCTGGCCTCGAACGAGTGCGGGTCGGCGGAGGCGCTGGTGATGATCGAGGTGACCTTGGCGTGGTCGCCTGCGACCGCCTGCGCGACGCTGCCCCAGACGTCGGTGGACGCCACCACGGTGGGTGTCTGTGCGGCCGGGGCGCCGCCCGGGGACTTGTCGCCGCCACATGCGGTGAGACCGGCCGCCAGCGCCAACGCCGACAAACCCATGACCGCGCGGATCGCAGTACTGCGCACGAGCACTCCTCTGACTGAGTCAACCTAATACAAATGAAAACCGTTTCCAATAACCATAGGGCATCGGTACCGCTCGTGCGCAACTCGATGCGCTAGCCTCACGGAGCATGTCCCGAAGTCCCGCGCCGCGGCGGCGGGCAACCCTGGCCTCATTGGCCGCTGAACTCAAGGTTTCGCGGACCACGATCTCGAATGCGTACAACCGGCCCGATCAGTTGTCGGCCGATCTGCGGGAACGGGTACTGGCCACCGCGAAGCGGCTGGGATACGCCGGCCCGGACCCGGTGGCCCGGTCGCTGCGCACCCGAAAAGCCGGCGCGGTCGGTCTGGTGATCGCCGAGCCGTTGACCTACGCATTCAGTGATCCCGCCGCATTGAATTTCGTTGCCGGACTCGCCGAATCGTGCGAAGAGGCCGGGCAGGGCCTGCTGCTGGTCGCGGTCGGACCGGATCGCAGCGTTTCGGACGGCACGAATTCCGTTCTGGCAGCAGGGGTCGACGGATTCGTCGTCTATGCCGCGGCAGACGACGACCCCTACCTGCAGACCGTGCTGCAGCGCCACGTGCCGATCGTGGTCGTCGACCAGCCCGCGAATGTCCCGGGCGCATCCCGGGTCTGCATCGACGACCGGGCTGCCATGCGTGAGCTGGCCGACTATGTCGTAGGCCTCGGGCATCGCGAAATCGGTTTGCTGACCATGCGATTGGGCAACGAGCGGCGCATCGGCGACCAGGCGGCGGGCGTCGTGAGTGCAGATCGCCTGAGGGACTCGCGCTTTCACGTCCAGACCGAGCGGATCGGCGGGGTGTGCGATGCGATGGCCGGTGCCGGACTCGAGCCGGCCACCCTGACCATCGTGGAGAGCTGCGAGCACCGGCCGGCGTCCGGGGCGGCGGCCGCCGAACTGGCGCTACAGACGAACCCGCGGATCACCGCGTTGATGTGCACCGCCGACGTACTGGCCATCTCGGCGATGGATTATCTACGCGCCAAAGGGATTTACGTTCCCGGCCAGATGACGGTCACCGGATTCGACGGCATCCCCGAGGCCTTGAGCCGGGGGCTGACCACGGTGTCGCAGCCCAGCCTGGAGAAGGGCAAGCGGGCCGGTCGGCTGCTACACAACCCCCCTCGCGACGGCTTGCCGGTGATCGATGTGCTGCCCACCGAAGTGGTGCGGGGGCGAACGGCGGGCCCGCCGGTCTAACCCCGCCGGGCGCGAACCAGATACTCCAGTGCGGTCGCGACGTCGTCGGGGGAGTCGACGCGGTAGCGGGCCAGGGTCTGGCCCGGACCGACCTTCACCCCGACGTCGCCGTCGGTGAGCCGCTGGAACCCTTTCTCGTCGGTGACGTCGTCGCCGAAGAACACCACCGCAGTCGCGTCGAGCTGTTCGCGCAGCTGCTCGAGCGCGGCACCCTTGTCGGTGTCGATGACGGCGAACTCGCGAACTGCTTTGCCTTCGGTGATGTGAATATCCCAGTCCCGCACCGCGTTCAGCGCATCGTCGAGCGCCTCCTGGGCGTCCTCGGGGACCGCGTTGCGCACGTGGAATGCCACGCTCACCGGCTTGGTCTCGATGGTCGCGCCCGGGTAGCGCTGCGCCACGGCAGCCATCGTCTGCTCGAGCTCGGCCAGCCGCGCCCTCGCGGCGTCATCGATCGCGTCGAGGAAATCGGCATCGAACTCCGCGCCGTGGCTGCCCACCAAATGCACCTCAGCGGGCGCGCCGGACAGTACTTTCAGGTCGCGAAGCGCACGTCCGGAGATCAGCGCCGCACTGGTGGACTGCAATCTCGCCAGTGCGGCAAGTGCGTCGGCCGCGGCAGGCAGGGGGCGGGCGTCGGCCGGGTTGGACACGATCGGCGCGACGGTGCCGTCGAAGTCGGATGCCACCAACAACTGTGGGACCCGCGCGACCTCGCTCAGCGCGCGATGCAGATCCTCTCCGGAGACGGGCACAGGGTCCTCGGGCACGGGTTCCTAGGACTCGCCGTCGTCGCCGATCAGCAGCCGCACCGCGAGATCGAGACGTTTGCTGACGTCGGTCGCCGAGGCTCGGCGGGTCAGCCAGGCCAGCAGGTTGGACAGCCACACATCGGAGATCACGCGGGCGATGTGGTACTGGTCTTCGGTCGGTTCGCCGTCGCTCATGGCTCGGGCGAACATGCTGTCGATGATCTTCTCGACGTGATCAACTTCACCTGCGGCGGAGGCGTCGGCGAACACGTATGCCCGCGTCATCGCCTCCGTGAGAAGCGGGTTGCGCTGCATGGCCCGGTTCAGCTTGCTCACCATGAAGTTGAGCCGCTGGAACGGTGAGCCGCCGGCCACCGCGGTCCGGTCGGTCTTGGCGTCGATGCGCTCGAACTCGCGGGCCAGCGCCGACACCAGCAGGTGCACCTTCGACGGGAAGTAGCGGTAGAGCGTGCCGACCGCCACGTCGGCACGGTCGGCCACCGCGCGCATCTGCACGGCCTCGTATCCGCCCTTCGAGGCGATCGCCATGGTTGCGTCGAGGATGCGCTTGCGGCGTTCGCGCTGAGCCTCGGATCCGAGCTCTGATTCGGCGAGGACCGACACCGGTAGCACCTCACGTGGCTGCGAACCCGCACCGCCGGCCGTCGATTTCTGCGCTGGCGATGACATGGGTTGGCTAGCTCCTTCCAAGGCTGTTCCGGGAGAAACGATACGCATCGCTACACTGCTTCGCGCACTTCTGTTTCCCCCAGGACGGCCGCGTGTCCTGCTGCGATGCCGGTCGACTTGACTGTTGATCGCTGGCACTATTAGAACACGTTCTAGTGGGCCGAGAAGTTTTTCAGCGCCCGTTCTTTGTGACCTTTAGGAGCCGCGGGTGTCTGCGACCATCACCGACGAACAGTTTGCCGCCCGCGAGTTGGTCCGCAGCTGGGCGGCCTCCTCCGGCGCTCTTGCCGCTGTTCGCGACGTCGACCACGGCACACCCGACGCCTGGCGCCCGGTGTACCGAGCGCTCGCCGAGCTGGGGCTGTTCGGAGTCGCGGTGGCCGAGGAGGCGGGTGGTGCCGGCGGTTCCATCCAGGATTTGTGCGCCATGGTCGAGGAGGCGGCGCGGGCGCTGATCCCCGGACCGGTGGCGACGACGGCGGTCGCCACGCTGGTGATCTCCGATCCCGAGCTGCTCGAGGCGCTGGCTTCCGGTGAGACCTCGGCGGGTCTGGCGCTGGCTGCCGACCTGCGCAAAGACGGTGATCAGGTGTCCGGCACCGCCGACTATGTGCTCGGCGCTGACAGCTCGGGCGTGCTGCTCCTGCCGGTAGGTGACGAGGTCGTCATTGTCGACGCCGGGGCCGACGGGGTTTCGGTCGAGCTGCTGGCGGCCACCGACTTCTCCCGGCCCCTGGGCCGGGTGACGCTGAATTCGGTTCTCGCCACCACGCTGGCGGTCTCGCGGCGCCGGTTCGAGGACCTGGCCGCCACCGTGCTGGCGGGCGAGACCGCGGGCATCGCCCGCTGGACGCTGGACACCGCCGTGGACTACGCCAAGGTGCGTGAGCAGTTCGGCAAGCCGATCGGCAGCTTCCAGGCCATCAAGCACATGTGCGCCGAGATGCTCTTGCGCTCCCAGCAGGCTGCGGTCGCGGCGGCCGACGCCGCCGTCGCAGCTGCCGGTGAGGATGCTCAGCAGCTGTCCATCGCCGCCGCCATCGCCGCCGCGATCGGTATCGAGGCGGCCACGGCCAACGCCAAGGACTGCATCCAGGTGCTCGGCGGCATCGGCATCACCTGGGAACATGACGCCCACCTCTACCTGCGTCGCGCCTACAGCATCGGCCAGATCCTCGGTGGCCGGCCGGCGTGGCTGCGCCGGGTCGCCGCGCTGACGCTGGACGGGGTGCGCCGCGAGTTGCACATCGACCTGGACTCCGTCGCGCACCTGCAGCCCGACATCGCCGCTGCGGTCGCCGAGGTGGCCAAGCTCCCCGCGGACCAGCGTCAGCCCGCGCTGGCCGACACCGGTCTGCTCGCCCCGCACTGGCCCAAGCCCTACGGCCGGGAGGCCTCGCCCGCCGAGCAGCTGCTCATCGACTCCGAAATGGCCAAGGCCGATGTGCAGCGCCCTGATCTGGTGATCGGCTGGTGGGCGGTGCCGACGATCCTGGAGGGCGGCACGCCCGAGCAGATCGAGCGGTTCGTGCCGGCCACTCTGCGCGGCGAGATCATCTGGTGCCAGCTGTTCAGCGAGCCCGGCGCCGGGTCGGACCTGGCTGCCCTGCGCACCAAAGCTGTTCGCGCCGAAGGTGGTTGGAAGCTCACCGGCCAGAAGGTGTGGACATCTGCCGCGCAGAAGGCGCACTGGGGAGTCTGCCTGGCCCGCACCGACCCCGACGCTCCGAAGCACAAGGGCATCACGTACTTCCTGATCGACATGCGCTCGCCCGGCATCGTGGTGCGGCCGCTGCGGGAGATCACCGGCGACGAGCTCTTCAACGAGGTCTTCTTCGACGACGTCTTCGTACCCGACGACATGGTGGTCGGCACCGTCAACGACGGCTGGCGGCTGGCCCGCACCACGCTGGCCAACGAGCGGGTCGCGATGGCGCAGGGCACCGCGCTGGGCAATCCGGTGGAGGAGATGCTGCGCTCGGTCGCCGCGCGTGAACTGGACACCGCGCTGCAGGACCAGACGGCCAAGCTGATCCTGTCGGCACAGGCGGGCTCGCTGCTCGATCAGCGCATCGCGCAGCTGGCGGTCGGCGGACAGGACACCAGCGCAGAAGCCAGCGCGCGCAAGCTGATCGGTGTTCGGCACCGTCAGGCGCTGGCCGAGTTCCGCCAGGAGCTGTCCGATTCGGGTGGCCTCACCGTCGACGGATTCGTGCACGACTTCCTCAACACCCGGTGCCTCACGATCGCCGGTGGCACCGAGCAGATCCTGCTCACCATGGCCGGCGAGCGGCTGCTGGGGCTGCCGCGCTAGCGAGCATCTCGCGAGTGTGCGGTTTCATACGCAACACGCCGCCCTCGGCGGATGAGCACGCACACTCGCGCGTGACGAGCGCGCCGCGCTATTCGTCGTAGGTGACGTCGACCGAATCGGAGGTCGGCCGCGCCTGGCAGGCCAGGATCAGACCCTCGTCGATGTCGCTGGGCTCCAGGACGTCGTTGATGTCCATCTCCACCTCACCGCTGCGCTTGACCACTGCGCATGCCCCACAGTGCCCCTCGCGGCAGGAGAACGGGACGTCGAGGCCCTTGTCGAGGAGGACGTCGAGCAGTTTGGCGCTGCGCGGCCACGACACGGTGTGGGTCTGCCCGTCGAGTTCGACGACGGCTTGCGCGGGCGGCTCGTCGCCGTCGTCGGTGATCGTCACCGCGGCGAACGGATCGGTGTCCAGTGAACGGAACACCTCGATGTGCACCTGCTTGGCCGGCACCTGCAACGAGTCCAGCGCTTGTTCGGCGGCCTGCATGAACGGCCCCGGCCCGCAGATGAACGCCTGCCGGTCGGTGTAGGGCGCCATCAGGGTGCTCAGCGCCGCGGTGCTGGGCAGTCCCTGCACCGACTCCAGCCAGTGCACGACCGTCAGCCGGTCGGGGTACTTGGCGGCCAGGTCGCGCAACGTGCCGGCGAAGATGACGGACTTCTCGTCTCGGTTGGCGTAGATCAGCGTCACCGTGCCGCTGCCCTCCGAGAGCGCCGACTTGCAGATGGCCAGCATCGGGGTGATCCCGCTGCCCGCCGCGATCAGCAGGAAATCGGTGTCCAGAGTCTTGGGCACGAAAGTTCCCGACGGCGCGAGCACGTGCATCTTCATGCCCCGGTGCGCGTGGTCACACAGCCAGTTCGACGCGTAGCCGTCGGCGGTGCGCTTGACGGTGACGGTCAGCGCGTCGTCGGTGAACGGCGAGCTGCACAGCGAGTAGCAGCGCGCCACCGAACCCGTCCGGTCGCTGGGGATGCGCAGGGTCAAGAATTGGCCGGGCGCGTAGCGCAGCCGATCCGCCGGGATGTCGGCACCGGCGGGCACGCCGAACACCAGCGATCGCGAGTCGTCGGTCTCGTCGACTACGTCGGTTACTTCCAACTCGAGCACGTGGCTGCCCAGCGGCTCGTCGGGTGGAACCTGCGTCACGGTGTTCAGCCTTCCCTCCGCATAACTAGAACAGGTTACAGAAATCGCATTCCATATCGCTACCAGCCGCAGGCTCGCCCTGCTCGACACAAATCGTAACGTGTTCTAGTCTTGGGTCCAGAACCACACTCTGGGAGGCATGCAGTGACGTCCATTCAACAGCGTGACGCGAACGCAGTTCTCACCGGCATCGATGAACTGTTGCCCAAGCTCCGCGAGCGCGCCCAGGAGACCGAAGACCTACGTCGCATTCCCGACGCCACGATTGCCGAGCTGGACGAGGTCGGCTTCTTCAAGCTGCTCCAGCCCGAGCAGTGGGGCGGCCTGCAGAGCGATCCGACGATGTTCTACGAGGCAGTGCGACGCCTGGCCAGCGCCTGCGGGTCGACCGGCTGGGTGGCCGGCATCCTCGGTGTGCACAACTGGCATCTGGCGCACTTCGATCAGCAGGCCCAGGAAGACGTCTGGAGTACCGACCCGACCGTCCGGATCTCCTCGTCGTACGCGCCGATGGGCGCGGGCGTGGTGACCGAGGCCGGCGACGGCTACATCGTCAACGGCGCCTGGCACTGGTCGTCGGGTTGCGATCACGCCACTTGGACGTTCGTCGGTGGCCCGGTGATCAAGGACGGCAGGCCGGTCGACTTCGGCAGCTTCCTGGTCCCGATCAGCGACTACCGCATCGAGGACGACTGGCATGTGGTGGGGCTCAAGGGGACCGGCAGCAACACCCTGGTGATGAAGGACGTGTTCGTTCCCCGCCACCGGTTCACCTCGTTCAAGGCGATGGGTGACCTGGCGTCACCGGGACTGCAGACCAACACCGCGCCGGTATACAAGATGCCTTGGGGCACAATGCATCCCACGACAATTTCCACACCGATCGTGGGAATGGCCTATGGGGCCTACGACGCACACGTCGAACACCAGGGCAAGCGGGTGCGCGCCGCCTACGCCGGCGAGAAGGCCAAGGACGACCCGTTCGCCAAGGTCCGTATCGCCGAGGCGTCCAGCGATATCGACGCGGCGTGGACGCAGCTTTCGGGCAATCTTGCCGCCGAGTACAAGTTGCTGCTGGACGGCCAGGACATCCCGCTGGAGCTGCGCGCCAAGGCCCGCCGCGACCAGGTGCGCGCCACCCAGCGCGCGATCGCGTCCGTCGACCGGCTCTTCGAGAGCGCAGGGGCCACCGCACTGGGCACCGACACGGCACTGCAGCGGTTCTGGCGTGACGCCCACGCCGGCCGGGTGCACGCGGCCAACGACGCCGAGCGCGCCTACGTGATGTTCGGCAACCAGGCATTCGGGTTGCCGCTCGGCGACACGATGGTGTAACCGGTTCAACAATCTGACGATCGACTATCTCGGAGGCGGGTATGACGCTGAAAGCCCTCGGCTACATGCGGATTGAGGCCACCGACGTGGCGGCCTGGCGGGACTTCGGAACCAAGGTGCTCGGCATGGTGGAAGGCGACGGGGCCATCCCCGACGCGCTCTACCTCCGCATGGACGAGTTCGCCGCCAGGCTGGTGATCGTGCCCGGCGACCGGGACCGGCTGCTGGTCTCCGGTTGGGAGGTCGCCGATGCGCCCGCGCTGCAGTCTCTGCGCGAGACCCTGGCCAAGGCGGGTGTCGACTTCGTCGAAGGCACCCGCGAGGAGAAGTCCGAGCGACGCGTCGAGGGGCTGATCCGGTTCTCCGATCCCGCGGGAAACACCCTCGAGGCTTTCCACGGTGCGCAGTACCTCGGTCGCCGGTTCGTCAGCCCGTACGGCCACAAGTTCGTCACCGCCGAACAGGGTCTGGGCCATGTCGTGCTGACCTGTGACGACGATGCCGCGGCGCAGGCGTTCTATCAGGACGTGCTCGGGTTCAAGCTGCGGGATTCGATGAGCCTGCCCCCGGAGATCGCCGGCCGCCCCGCTGACGGGGACCCGGTCTGGCTGCGGTTCTACGGCTGCAACCCGCGGCATCACGCGCTGGCGTTCATGCCGATGCCGAACCCGACCGGCATCGTGCACCTGATGGTCGAGGTGGAGAACTCCGATGACGTCGGCCTGTGCCTGGACCGTGCGTTGCGCCGCAAGGTGAAGATGTCGGCCACACTCGGCAGGCACACCAACGACAAGATGCTGTCGTTCTACATGAAGACCCCCGGTGGCTTCGACGTCGAATTCGGTTGTGAGGGACTCGAAGTCGACGATCACGACTGGATCGCCCGGGAGAGCACCGCCGTCAGCCTGTGGGGCCACGACTTCTCCGTCGGGTTCAAGTAGCCGATGGGGTCCCCGGAGATCGACCCACGCACATTCCGGCATGTGCTCGGGCAGTTCTGTACCGGCATCACGATCATCACCACTGTGCACGAGGGCACGCCGGTCGGCTTCGCCTGCCAGTCGTTCGCGGCGCTGTCGCTCGAGCCACCACTGGTGCTGTTCTGCCCGACCAAGCTGTCGCGGTCCTGGGCGGCCATCGAGGCCAGCGGAAAGTTCTGTGTCAACATCCTGCACGAGAACCAGAAGGACGTGTCCGCCCGGTTCGGCTCCAGGGAACCGGACAAGTTCGGCGGGATCGACTGGAGCCCGAGCAAGCTCGGCTCACCGGTGATCGACGGCACGCTGGCCCACATCGACTGCACCGTGCATTCGGTGCACGACGGCGGCGACCACTTCGTGGTGTTCGGTGCCGTGCACTCGCTGTCCGAGGTGCCGAAGAAGAAGCCGCGACCGCTGCTGTTCTATCGCGGTGAGTACACCGGCATCGAGCCGGACAAGAACAGCCCGGCACAGTGGCGCGACGACCTCGACGCGTTCCTCACCACCACGACGACCGACACCTGGCTCTAACGCTGGTCGTCGATGAATTCGATGATCGCCGCTGCCACCTCCCGGTGAACCGTCTCGTTCAGGATGTCGTGATGCGCACCCGGGAACTCGTGCAGCCTCAAGGGTTCGATCTGCTGGGCGTAGGCGCGCAGCGCGCTCACCGGGGCGATCGGATCCAGCTCGCCGTGGATGGCCAGCGTCGGGACGGCCAGCTTCGGCAGCTCCGCGCCGAAATGGTCCCAGGCCCGGTCTAGTTCACGCGCCAGGGCGCCGCCGTCGGCGTCCACGAAGGCCAACGGGTCGTTCTCCAGCGAGTCCAGGTAGAACGGGTCGCCAGAGAGCCAGCCCGGGTCGAGTTCGACCGCGTCGCCGCCGAGCAGTTCGGGGACCGGCACCAGGGGAGAACCTGAAATCACCGCCGCAGCATACTGTTTCGGGTCCTCGAGGAGACGGAACAGCGTGACCACCGAGCCGAACGAATGTCCCTGGGCGATCAGGGGAATCCCGGGCGTCTGCTGCCGGGCCAGTTCGGTCAGCGAATCGGCCAGTGCCGAGCTGTCCTCGATGGACCCGAAGTCGCCGCGCTCACCCGGCGAGAGTCCGTGGCCGAACTGGTCGACGGCCCACAAGTCGATGCCGGCCGCGTTGAGGGCGAAGCCCAGGCGGTGGTAGACGCCGGTGTGCTCGCCGAACCCGTGTAGGAAGACGACCGCCGCGCGCGGCTGGTCGGCGGCCCAGTGCCGGTAATAGGCGCGGCCGCGGTCATGGTCGATGAAGGGCATGGCATGAGCCCACCAGCTCCGGTGTTGTCACGCAACACTTTCGCTCAGGGCGCGCCGGTCCCGGCCAGTGCGCCGGCCATCTCGCGCATGCGAACCGTGATCGCCTCGACCAGCGCCCCAACCTCTGGCCTGCGCAAGGTCTCCTCGCGCGCCACCAGCCAGTAGCTCAGGTCGACGGCCACCTCATCGGGCAACACCCGAACCAGGTCGTCATGGCGGTCGGCCATGAAGCAGGGCAGCAGTCCCAGGCCGGCGGCCGCCCGGGTCGCCTCGACGTGGACGAAGACGTTGGTCGACGTCACCGATTCCTGCATCGCCGGAACGAAACTCGACGCCAGGTCCAGATCGTCGACTTGCAGCATGGAATCGATGAAGTACACCAGCCGGTGGCGCGCCAGCTCGGCGACGGTGGCGGGGGAGCCGTGCCGGGACAGATAGTCGTGTGATCCGTAAAGCCCGAGCCGGTAGTCGCCGAGTCTAGTGGCGACGGCGCGGCGCACCCGCGGCTCGCCGACCACCACCTCGATGTCGAGGCCGGATCGCTGTTGTGACGCGCGCCGTGTCGCGGTGACGATCTCGACGGTGACGCCAGGATGGCGCCGCTGCATCTGGGCGGCGGCCGGTGCAGCGATGTAGGCGCTGAACCCGTCCGTGGCCGACAACCGCACCACCCCTTCCAGCGGCCGGGCCCCGTCGGCGCTCCCCGCAAGCGAGCGCACCGCCGACTCGATGGTCTCGGCCGCAACCAGAGCTTCGCGGCCCAGGTCGGTCAACTCCCACCCACCGGCGCCGCGCCCCAGCACCCGTCCGCCCAAGGTCTGCTCCAGGGCGGCTATCCGCCGCGAGATCGTGGTGTGGTTGAGGCCCAGTTCTTCGGCGGCGGACACGAAGCGCCCGGACCGGCCGACGGCCAGCAGCACGAGCAGATCGTCGGCGCTCGGCCTCGACGCAGACGACGCGGACATATCTGCATAATCGCAGATCCGTCCTGCGGATTTCGGCATTGCGTGGGATATGGCGTGCGCGAATACTCATCAACGTGTGGCTGCCGTCACATAGGGGCATGGGAGTTACCGAGGAGGGACAGATGAGCGTGACCACTGTGACGAGCGGCCTTCGCAAGGTGGTCGCTGCCTCGATGGCGGGCACCGTCGTCGAGTGGTACGAGTTCTTCCTCTACGGCACAGCGGCCACGCTGGTCTTCAACAAGATCTTCTTCGCCAAGGGGACCAGCGACCTCGACGCGATCCTTGCGGCGTTCATCACCTATGCCGTCGGCTTCGCCGCGCGACCGCTCGGTGGAATCGTGTTCGGCCATTTCGGTGACAAGTACGGCCGGAAGAAACTCCTGCAGTTCAGCCTGGTTCTCGTCGGGGCGTCGACATTCTTGATGGGCTGCCTGCCGACCTTCGGGCAGATCGGCTACTGGGCGCCCGCGCTTCTGGTCGTGCTGCGCTTCCTTCAGGGCTTCGCCGTGGGCGGTGAGTGGGGCGGCGCGGTGCTGCTGGTCGCCGAACACAGTCCCAGCCGGGAGCGCGGATTCTGGGCCAGCTGGCCGCAAGCCGGTGTGCCGGTGGGCAATATCCTCGCCACGGTGGTGCTGCTGACGTTGACCACCACGCTGTCGGAAACCGCGTTCCTGTCCTGGGGATGGCGGGTCGGGTTCTGGCTGTCGGCGGTGGTGGTGCTCATCGGCTACTACATCCGGACCAAGGTCACCGACGCCCCGATCTTCGTCGAGGCGCAAAAGGAGGCAGAGCAGATCAAGGCGAGCTCCTACGGTGTCGTCGAGGTCGTCAAGCGCTATCCGCGTGGAGTTTTCACCGCGATGGGGCTTCGGGTCGCGGAGAACATCATGTACTACCTGGTGGTCACCTTCTCGATCACCTATCTCAAGGTGCAGGTGCACGCCGACACCAGCGACATCCTGTGGTGGCTGTTGGCCGCGCACGCCGTGCACTTCGTGGTGATCCCATACGCGGGCCGGTTGTCGGACCGCTTCGGGCGCAGACCGGTCTATCTGATCGGTGCGCTCGGCGCCGGCGCATGGGGCTTCTTCGCCTTCCCGATGATGAACAGCGGCCACTACCTGCTGATCATGAGTTCGATCATTCTCGGTCTGGTCATCCACGCGCTGATGTACGCGCCGCAACCGGCGCTGATGGCCGAGATGTTCCCGACCCGGATGCGGTATTCCGGTGTCTCCCTTGGCTATCAGGTCACCGCCATCTTCGCGGGGTCGCTGGCGCCGATCATCGCGGTGAAGCTGTTGGAGACCTACAAGTCGGCGGTGCCGATCGCGATCTATCTGGCCGGCGCCGCGGTGATAACCCTTGTCGCGCTGGCGTTCACCCGAGAGACCAAGGGTATCGACCTGGCGGATATCGACACCGCCGATGCCCAGCGTGAGGGCAGGCCGGCGTCCGCGGCGGCGCTGACATGACGGCGCTCGACGGGCGCTCTGCTCTGGTCACCGGGGCGGCCAGTGGCATCGGTGCGGCCTGCGCCCGCGAGCTGGCCGCCCGCGGGGCGAAAGTCACCGTCGCCGACATCGACGGTGCCGGGGCCGCTGCGCTGGCCGGTGAGATCGGCGGAAAAGCCTGGGAGGTAGACCTTCTCGACGTCACCGCGTTGGAAGAGCTGCACCTGGACTTCGACATCCTGGTCAACAACGCCGGAATGCAGGTCATCGATGCGATCGTGGACTATCCGCCGGAGAAGTTCAGGACGCTGCTCGCGCTGATGGTGGAGGCGCCGTTCCTGCTCGTGCGTGCCGTGTTGCCGGTGATGTACGAGCGCGGGTTCGGCCGGATCATCAACATCTCCTCCATCCACGGGCTGCGTGCCTCGGAGTTCAAGGTCGCCTACGTGACGGCCAAACACGCGCTGGAGGGCTTGTCCAAGGTGACCGCACTGGAGGGTGGCCCGCACGGCGTTACCAGCAACTGCGTCAACCCGGGCTACGTGCGAACGCCGTTGGTCACCAAGCAGATTGCTGATCAGGCCCGGACCCACGGCATCGACGAGCAGGAAGTACTCGAGACGATCCTGCTCAGCGAGAGTGCGATCAAGCGGCTGGTGGAACCCGACGAGGTCGCCGACCTGGTCGGCTGGCTGGCATCGCCTGCCGCGGCGATGGTGACCGGCGCGTCCTACACGATGGACGGCGGCTGGAGCGCCCGTTGAGCTACTGGCTGCTCAGCCATGGTCCCAGCCGGCGCAGCGCCTCGTCGATGTCGCTCGACGGCCCGGCGAATGACAACCGGACGTACGACCCGCCGCGCACGGTGTCGAAGTCGACCCCCGGCGCGATCGCTAATCCGGTGTCAGCCAAGAGCTTTTCGCAGAACCGCAACGAGTCCGAGGTGTAGTCCGAGACGTCGGCGTACACGTAGAACGCCCCGTCGGTCGGGGCCAGCCGGTTCAGGCCGATGTCGCGCAGTCCGGTCAGCAGCTTCTCCCGGTTGGCGCCGTAGTGGTGTAGATGGCCTTCCGCTTCGGTGATGGCCTCCGGCGTGAACGCGGCCACCGCCGCATACTGCGGCAGCACCGGCGGACAGATCGTGAAATTGCCGGTCAGGCAGTCCACCGCCCGGCGCAACGCCGGCGGCACCAGTAGCCAGCCCAGCCGCCAGCCCGTCATCGCGAAGTACTTCGAAAAGCTGTTCGCCACAACGGCATTGCGCGAGGTCTGCCACGCACATGACGTTTCCGGGGCGCCGGGGTAGAGCAGCCCGTGGTACACCTCATCGCTGATCAGCCGGGCCCCGGTCTGGTCGCACCAGCTGGCGATCGCCGCGAGTTCCTCGGGCGGGATCACGGTGCCGGTCGGGTTGGCCGGGCTGGCGACGATCACACCCTGCACCGGCGGGTCCAGCTCGGCCAGCATCTGCACCGTCGGCTGGAACCGCGTCTGGGGCCCGCACGGGATCTCCACCACCTCGCATCCCAGAGCGGACAGGATGTTGCGGTAGCAGGGATAACCGGGGCTGGCGATCGCGACGCGGTCGCCGGCGTCGAAGCATGCCAGGAATGCCAGCAGGAATCCGCCGGAGGATCCGGTGGTGACCACCACGTCGTCGGCGCTGACGTCCACGCCGTACCGGTCGGCGTAGGACCCGGCAATCGCCTGCCGTAGCTCCGGGATGCCCAAAGCGACGGTGTAGCCCAACTGGTTGGCCTCCAGAGCCGCCGCCGCGGCTGCCCGCACCGGTTCCGGAGCGCCGACGCTGGGTTGGCCCGCCGACAGGTTCACCAGATCACCGTGGGTGCGCTGGCGTTCGGCGGCGGCCAGCCACACGTCCATCACATAGAACGGCGGGATTCCGGCCCGCAACGCCACGTGGTCGTTCACCGGACTCACGCTAGAGCACCTTTCTCCGGCGGGCGCTGACGGTACAGCCCGGGTCCGTCGACGTTGAGCTCGTCGAGGAACTGACGCGCCGCGAGGTACGCGTCCTCGATCAGCTCGGCCGTGTGGGTGAAGTCCAGCGGCGAGACCAGCCGCGGCGCGGGTCCGGGCAGGTACACCACCGGGATGTTCTCGGCTACCAGCGTCGCCTCGGACACCGACTGTGAATGCATGGTCACCAGAGCGGTGTATAGCAGGATGTCGGCGATGGTGTCGGTGGAGCGCGGCAGCTGACCAGGGAAGAAACAGTCCAGCACCACAAGCGAGCGGGCGCCCATCGCGACGGCCTGGCGCATCGGGACGTTGGCCACCACGCCGCCGTCGTATAGCCGCATTCCGTCGTGGTCGACGGGCGGATAGATGCCGGGTATGGCGGAGCTGGCCAGCAGCGCGGGCAGCAGCGGGCCCTGCCGGAGCACATGGGGCTGCGCGGTCGCGACATCGACGGCGACGGCCGCGAACGGCAGGACGAGATCGGCGAAATCCGTGGTAGGGCCGAGGAAGTCGGCGATGACGGCTGCCAGCCCGGTGTTGGGGAACAGGTGGGTCTTGACCCGTTGCAACAGCAACGCCTGGGCGATCAGGCCGCCGGGAAACACTTCCTCCCGGGTCATCCGCGCCCACGCGTGGGACAACCGGTTGGCGGCCCCGACCGGGTCCGACGCCAGCACCGCCCCGTTGATCGATCCGACGGAGGTGCCGGCCACCAGGTCGGGACCCAGGTCTCGCTCGCTCAGCGCCTGCAGCATGCCGACCTGTACCGCACCCAGGCTGCCGCCCCCGCCGAGGACGTAGCCGATCGGATGGGGCAGGTTGACCGCGGTGAACTTCACCGAAGTCAGGCTAGAACACCTGTGATTCGAGCTGGCGTACTTGGTCCGACACCGGACCGAGCAGCTGGGCGCTGCCGTGCGCACGCTTGAAGTACAGCTGGATGTCGTGCTCCCAGGTGATCGCGATTCCGCCGTGCAGTTGGATCGCTTCACCGGCCACCTTGGTGAGCGCCTCGGTGGCGGCCAGGCGGGCCAGCGCTGCCGATGTCGGCGACGGTGCGGCAATGGCGTCGTCGACGACGGCACGGGCGGACTGCACGGCGACGTACAGATCGGCCATCCGGTGTTTGAGCGCCTGGAAGCTGCCGATGGGCCTGCCGAATTGCACGCGTTCCTTGGTGTAGTCGACGGTGAGCTCCAGGCAGCGGGTGGCCGCGCCGATCTGCTCGGCCGCCAGCAGGATCGACGCGGTGTCGGCCAGGCCGGGATCGGTGCCAATTGCGGTGGCGGATCCGGCGGACAGGCGCGCCAGCCGGCGAGTCGGATCCATGGTCTGCACCGGTTCGGCGGTGACGTCACTCCACCGGGTCAGTGAGCCGCCCTCGACGCCGACCACCACATCGGCGATGTCACCGTTGACCACGTAGCCGGGATCGAACACCACGGCGCCGATGGACTCACCCGCAGCGAGCTGTTCGAGTGCGTCGGTGTCGGGCTCGTCCGCGGCGAGCAGGGCCAGTTCGGCCAGCGTCGTTCCGAACAGCGGCGTCGGGACCAGGCCGCGACCCAGCTCCTCGAGAACTGCTGCAGCATCAGCCAATTCCCCGCCGGCACCGCCGAGTTCCTCGGGCACCACCAGGGCGGCGACGCCGACCTGTTCGCACAGCTTGGACCATAACGACGCGTCGTAGCCGCGATCTGACTCCATCGCCTCGCGCACTGCGGCGGGTGACGCGTGCTTGTCGATCAGCGCGGCGACGGTCTCGCGCAGCATCTGCCGTTCTTCGGTGGATGTCATGCCAGCGCCTCCAGCACTCGACGACGATGGCTGCTCGGATCCCCCCACGCCGAGTGCAGCGCCTGGACCCGCAGCAGCCACAGCGACAGGTCGTGTTCGGAGGTGAAACCGATGGCGCCGTGGGTCTGTAGCGATGCCCGTGCCGACAGCAGCGCGGCGTCCGAGGCCGCCGCCTTTGCTGCACTGACATCGCGTGCGGTGTCCGGGGATCCGTCGGCCAGCGACAGCGCCGCTCCATAGACCAGGGGCCGGGCCAGCTCCACCGCGATGTGCACGTCGGCGAGCTTGTGCTTGATCGCCTGGTAGCTGCCGATGATGCGGCCGAACTGGCTGCGCTGCTTGGCGTATTCGACAGACATGTCCAACATCGCCTGCGCGGCGCCGACCAGTTGTGCGGCGGTCGCCAGCGCCCCGTACTCAAAGGCCCGTGCCACATCGGCGTCGCGGGCTTCTGCGGCGGTCACGTCGAACAGCGTGCGGCTGGGGTCGACGGAGGAGTGCGCGTCGCCGACGGTCGCATCGCTCACGGATCCGTCCTGCGCCAGCAGGGTCAGCCCGGCGAAGTCGGCGTTGACCGCGCGGGGCACCGACGGCGGCAATGCCACCGTGGCGATCAGTTCACCGGCCGCCAAGGCGGCCGAGCGGTCGTCATCCACGAGCAGAACAGGCGCCACCGCAATGGATTCGGTGACGGGTCCGGGAACGTTCCAGCGGCCGAGGCGTTCCAGGGCGACCACCAGGTCGACGGGATGCGCTTCGATACCGTCGTACTTCTCGGCAACGGCCAGGGCGGTCACGCCGAGGTCGGTCAGCGCCGACCACACCTTGCGGGCGGGTGCGGTGTCGCCTTGCGCCCATGCCCGGACCGCGCCGGGCACATCGGCGGCACCGAGCGCGGCGTCGATACTGGCGGCGAAATCCCGCTGCTGTTCGTCGAGTGCGAATTTCATTTCTTCGCTCCTGCGCTCGCTGAGCTTTCTCGGGGCAGCCCGAGCAGGCGCTCGGCGATGATGTTGCGCTGAATCTCGTTGGTCCCGGCGTAGATCGGACCGCCCAACGCGAACAGCAGGCCTTCGGTCCAGGAGTCGGTCAGCTCGGCGTCGGCGCCGCGGAGTTCCAACGCCGTCTGGTGCAGTGCGACGTCGAGATCCGACCAGAACACCTTGGTCACCGACGACTCGGCGCCCAGTTCGCCGCCGGCGGCGACCCGGGTCACGGTGCCGAATGTGTGTAACCGGTAGGCCTGCGCCTTGATCCAGGCATCGGCTACCCGGTCGGCGATCGCCGGGTCGGCACCACGGCGGTGCCATTCCGACACCAGACGCTCGGCCGGTGCGAGGAATCGAGCCGGGCTGCGCAGTGACATACCGCGCTCGTTGCTCGACGTGCTCATCGCGGCCCGCCAGCCGTCGTGCACGGCGCCGATGACGTCGGCGTCGGGCACGAATACGTTGTCGCAGAACACTTCTCCGAAGCCAGTGTCACCGCCGAGCTGCGCGATCGGGCGCACTGTCACACCCTCGGCCCTCAGGTCGAACATGAAGTAGGTCAATCCCTTGTGCCGTTCGGCGCTCGGATCGGACCGGAACAGGCCGAAGGCGCGGTCACCGAACGGTGCGCGGCTGCTCCAAATCTTCTGGCCGTTGAGCAGCCAGCCGCCGTCGGTCTGGGTGGCCGTGGACCGCAGCGACGCCAGGTCGCTCCCGGACTCCGGCTCCGACCAGGCCTGCGCCCAGATCTCCTCGCCGCTGGCCATTTTCGGCAGGATACGGTCCAGTTGTTCCTCGGTTCCGTGCGCGAACAGGGTGGGTCCCAGCATCGAGGTGCCGTTGGCGCTCGCGCGACCCGGCGCGCCGGCCCGGAAGTACTCCTCCTCGTAAGCCACCCATTGCAGCAGGGTTGCGTCGCGGCCACCGTACTTCTCCGGCCAGGTCACCACCGACAGCCCGGCGTCGAACAGGATTCGGTCCCAGCGGCGGTGCTGTTCGAACCCTTCGGCATTGTCGTAGGACTTCGTCGGGAACGAATCCTTGTTGGCCGCCAGGAAGTTCCGCACCTCGGTGCGGAACTCTTCGGTCGCGTCGTCGTAGCGTAGATCCATCAAACCATCTCTCGCAGTGTGGGTTTGACCACTTTTCCGCCGGGGTTTCGTGGTAGTGCCTCCACGAATACCACCGAGCGCGGGGTCTTGAAATTGGCCAGGTGCTTGCGGGTGTAATCGATCACGGCCTGCTCGTCGAGGTCGCTGCCGGGCCGGCGCACGATGAACGCCCGCCCGACCTCACCGAGGCGTTCGTCGGGCACGCCGATCACGGCGGCGTCGGCGACTCCCTCCAGCCGGGCCAGAACCTGCTCGATCTCGGCGGGGTAGACGTTGAAACCGCCGCAGATGTACATGTCCTTGAGCCGGTCGGTGATGCGCAGATTCCCGGCCTCGTCGACGGTGCCGACGTCCCCGGTGTGCAGCCAGCCATCACTGTCGATCGCCGCCGCCGTCGCCGCCGGATCGTCGAGATAGCCCAGCATCACATTGGGTCCGCGCAGCAGCACCTCACCGGCTCCGGTCTCGGAATCCGGGGAGTCGATGCGCAGTTCGAAATCCGCGATCGGCCGTCCGCAGGTGGTCGCGACTGTGACGGCGTCGTCGTCGGCGCGGCACATCGTGCCGAAGCCGTTGGCCTCGGTCAGCCCGTACGCGGTGAGCACGATGTCGAAGTCCAGCTCGGCCTGCATGCGTTCGATCAGCACGACCGGCACTGTCGCCGCGCCGGTCACCGCGAACCGCAGTGAGCTCAGGTCGTACTGGGTGCGATTCGGGTGATCCAGCAGGGTCTGGAAGATGGTCGGCGGCCCGGGGACCACGGTGATGCGCTTCTCGGCGATCACCCGCATGGCCTGCTCGGGGTCGAACGTCAGCTGAGGGATCAGGGTCGCCCCGGTCTGCAGGCAGGCCAGGATGCCGGCCTTGTAGCCGAAGTTGTGGAAGAACGGGTTGATGCACAGGTAGCGGTCGGCGCTGGTGAGCTGGCCGCACTCGGCCCATGCCGCGGGCGCGGCCAGTGACTGCCGGTGCGCGCAGAGCACACCTTTGCTGCGGCCGGTGGTGCCCGAGGTGAACAGCACGTCGGACGGATCATCGGGACGCACCGCGGCGGCGCGCGCTTCGACCTCCGACAGCGGCACCTGCGGGCCGGCGAGGAACTCGTCCCAGGTGCCGTCCGCCTCGTCGATCGGGATGCGCACGATGTGCCGGAGATCGGGTAGCGCGGCCCGGTCGAGATCGCCGACCCGGTCGGCGCCCAGGAACCGGCCCATGCCGAACAGCAGCGGCGCGTGCGTCCTGGCCAAGATGTCAGAGGCCTCGTCGGCGGTATAACGCGTGTTCAGGGGCACCATCACCGCACCGGCGTACTGCGTGGCCAGACAAGCGATCACCCAGTGCCAGGTGTTCGGTGACCAGATGGCGATCTTGTCGCCGGGTTGCACGCCCAGCCCGATGATCGCGGCGGCCGCCCGGCGGACCTCGTCGCGGAGCTCGGCGAAAGTGAACGTGCGGTCGTCGGTGACCAGTGCGTCGTGGTCGGCGAAATCGAGTGCCATCCGGTCCAGCACCGCGGGTGTGGTGCGCGGGGCGCTCGTCATCGAGACTCCTCAAGGCTTGATACCCGGTGCATCGGTCCCGGGCTAACAAAGCAAGTGCTTGGTAGGTTAGCCTACAAGGGTGATCACGGTCGAGGAGTTCCGGGCGGAGGTCCGCGAGTGGCTGGCCGACAATCTGGTCGGTGAATACGCCGCGCTCAAAGGCCTCGGCGGCCCGGGTCGCGAGCATGAAGCCTTCGAGGAGCGGCTGGCCTGGAACCAGCACCTGGCAGCTGCGGGCCTGACCTGCCTGGGCTGGCCGGTCGAGCACGGTGGGCGCGGCCTGTCGGTCGCCCACCGGGTGGCGTTCTACGAGGAGTACGCCAAGGCTGACGCCCCGGACAAGGTCAACCACCTCGGCGAGGAACTGCTCGGGCCCACCCTGATCGCCTTCGGCACCCCCGAGCAGCAGCAGCGGTTCCTGCCGCGGATTCTTGACGTCACCGAGTTGTGGTCGCAGGGCTACTCCGAACCCGGCGCCGGCAGCGATTTGGCCAACGTCTCCACCTCGGCCGTTCTCGACGGTGACCAATGGATCATCAACGGGCAGAAAGTGTGGACCTCGCTGGCGCACTGGGCGCAGTGGTGCTTCGTGGTCGTTCGCACGGAAAAGGGCTCCAAGCGGCACGCCGGCCTGTCCTTCCTGCTGGTGCCGCTCGATCAGCCGGGCGTGGAGATCCGCCCGATCATTCAGCTGACCGGCGACTCGGAGTTCAACGAGGTCTTCTTCACCGACGCCCGCACCGACGCGGACCTGGTGGTCGGCGAGCCGGGCGACGGCTGGCGGGTGGCGATGGGATTGCTGACTTTCGAGCGCGGGGTGTCCACTCTCGGACAGCAGATCCGTTATGCCCGTGAGCTTTCCGGTGTCGCCGAGCTGGCCAAGTCCAATGGTGCGATCGATGATCCGCTGATCCGCGAGCGGCTCACCCGGTCGTGGGCGGGGCTGCAGACCATGCGCTCTTACGCCTTGGCAACCATGGACGTGGAGCAGCCAGGCATGGACAACGTGTCGAAGCTGTTGTGGGCGAACTGGCATCGCGACCTCGGCGAGCTGGCGATGGACATCAAGGGCCGCTCCGGGCTGCTCCTGGACGGCGGCGAGTTCGACGAGTGGCAGCGGCTGTTCCTGTTCTCCCGGTCGGACACCATCTATGGCGGGTCCAACGAGATCCAGCGCAACATCATCGCCGAGCGGGTACTCGGCCTACCTCGAGAGGCGAAGGGCTAGTGGCGTCATTGTCGGAGGTGCCCGAGGAAATCGCGGGCCACGGTCTGCTGACCGGGAAGGTCGTCGTCGTGACGGCGGCGGCGGGAACCGGTATCGGATCGTCGACGGCGCGGCGCGCGCTGCTCGAAGGTGCCGACGTCGTCGTCTCCGATCACCACGAACGCCGGCTCGGTGAAACCCGGGACCAGTTGGCCGAATTGGGGTTGGGCCGGGTCGAGGCGGTGGTGTGCGATGTCACGTCCACCGCCCAGGTCGATGCGCTGATCTCGTCCACCACCGCGCGAATGGGCCGCCTCGACGTGCTGGTGAACAACGCCGGGCTCGGCGCTGAGACTCCCGTCATCGACGTGACGGACGAGGAATGGGACCGCGTCCTCAACGTGACGCTGACGTCGGTGATGCGGGCGACCCGCGCCGCGCTGCGGTACTTCCGCGATGCCGGTCACGGCGGAGTGATCGTCAACAATGCCAGCGTGCTCGGGTGGCGGGCGCAGCATTCGCAGTCGCACTACGCCGCCGCCAAGGCCGGCGTGATGGCGCTGACCCGTTGCAGCGCAATCGAAGCCGTCGAATACGGGGTACGTATCAATGCCGTGTCGCCGAGCATCGCGCGACACAAGTTCCTGGAGAAGGTCAGCTCGGCCGACCTGCTCGATCGGCTGTCGGAGGGTGAGGCGTTCGGCCGCGCCGCGGAGCCGTGGGAGGTGGCGGCCACCATCGCGTTCCTTGCCAGTGACTACTCGAGTTACCTGACCGGCGAAGTCATTTCGGTTTCGAGCCAACGCGCGTGACGGAGCAGCCGGTCAGTCGTCGCGACGAGCTTCTGGTGCTCGCCGCGACGATGTTCGCCGAGCGCGGCCTGCGTGCGACCACCGTGCGCGACATCGCTGACTCGGCGGGCATTCTGTCCGGCAGCCTCTATCACCACTTCAAGAGCAAGGAGCAGATGGTCGAGGAGGTCCTGCGCGACTTCCTGGACTGGCTGTTCGACCGTTATCAGCAGATCATCACCACCGAGCCCAATCCGCTGGAGCGGCTCAAGGGCCTGTTCATGACGTCCTTCGAGGCGATCGAAGACCGGCACGCGCAGGTGGTGATCTACCAGGACGAGGCCAAGCGGCTGTCGTCGCTGCCGCAGTTCGATTTCGTCGAAGCTCGCAACAAAGAGCAGCGCAAGATGTGGCTCGACCTGCTCAACTCCGGCGTCGAGCAGGGCTACTTCCGGCCCGACATCGACGTCGACGTGGTCTACCGGTTCATCCGGGATACCACGTGGGTTTCCGTGCGTTGGTATCAACCGGGTGGCCCGCTGACGGCCGAAGAGGTTGGCCGCCAATACCTTTCCATCGTCCTCGGCGGAATAGCCGCCGCAAAGTAAGGAGATCGACATGGCCCCCGCTTCACAGGCATACGTCATCGACGCCGTACGCACGGCGGTCGGCAAGCGCAACGGTTCGCTGGCCCACGTCCATCCCATCGACCTCGGAGTGGTGGCGTTCCGCGGCATCTTCGACCGGGTCGACGTCGACCCCGGCGCCGTCGAGGACGCGATCGTCGGCTGCCTGGACACCATCGGCCCGCAGGCCGGCAACATCGGCCGCAACACCTGGCTGGCGGCCGGGTTCCCCGAAGAGGTGCCGGGCGTGACCGTCGACCGCCAGTGTGGCTCCAGCCAGCAGGCGATTTCCTTTGGTGCACAGGCCATCATGGCCGGCACCGCGGATCTGATCCTGGCTGCCGGCATGCAGAACATGAGCCGCATCCCGATCTCCTCGGCGATGACCGTCGCCGAGCAGTTCGGCTTCACTTCGCCGACCAACGAGTCGGAGAATTGGCTGCACCGCTACGGCGATCAGGAGATCTCGCAGTTCCGCGGCGCGGAGATGATCGCCGAGAAGTGGGGCCTGTCTCGCGAGGAGATGGAAGAGTTCTCGCTGAACAGCCACAACAAGGCCTTCGCCGCCATCCGCAACGGCAACTTCGAGAACGAGATCGTCCCGGTCGGTGACTTCCGCACCGACGAGGGCCCGCGCGAATCCAGCCTGGAGAAGATGGCGGGGCTCAAGACGCTCCGCGAAGGCGGCCGGCTGACCGCGGCCATGGCCAGCCAGATCTCCGACGGCGCAAGCGCGGTCCTGCTCGCCAGCGAGCAGGCTGTCAAGGACCACAAGCTCACCCCGCGGGCCCGCATCCACCACATCAGCGCCCGCGGCGCCGACCCGGTGTTCATGCTCACCGGCCCCATCCCGGCGACCAAGTACGCACTGGACAAGGCCGGCCTGACGATCGACGACATCGACGTCGTGGAGATCAACGAGGCGTTCGCGCCGGTGGTGATGGCCTGGCTGAAGGAGACCAAGGCCGACCCGGAGAGGGTCAATCCCAACGGTGGCGCGATCGCACTGGGCCACCCGCTGGGGGCCACCGGCGCCAAGCTGTTCACCACCATGCTGAACGAACTCGAGCGCCGCGGCGGCCGCTACGGCCTGCAGACGATGTGCGAAGGCGGCGGCACCGCCAACGTCACGATCATCGAACGGCTCTAACGACTTTCGTCGATTGTGCGGTTTCATACGCGGCGCGCCGTCGGCAGCGTATGAAACCGCACAATCGCGACGTCAGTGGTCGTGCAGCACGACTCCACGGATGTTGCGGCCGGCGAGCATGTCGTCGTAGGCGTTGTTGATCTCGCCCAGCTTGTACTCGTGGGTGACCGTCTCGTCGAGCAGCAGCTTGCCCTGGCGGTAGAGGCTGAGCAGCTTGGGTATGTCGGCGCGCGGGTTGGCCTGTCCGTAGAGGCTGCCGAGCAGCCGCTTCTGGAACAGCGTGAACATCGTCATCGGCAGCACCGGCGTCACGTCGGTCATCGGCGCCAGCGCGGTGAGCACCACGGCGCCGCCCTTGCTGACGAGTTCCAGTGCGTCGTTGATCATCTGGCCTTCGACCAGTCCCACCGTCAGCAGGGCGGAATCGGCCATCACCCCCTTGGTGAGCTCGCGGACCAACTCGGTGCCTTCCGCGATCGACGTCGCGAAGTGGGTGGCGCCGAACAGAAATGCCTTGTCCCGCTTGCTCTCTACGATGTCGATCACGACGATCTTCTCGGCGCCCGCCAGCCGGGCGCCCTGGATGGCACCGCTACCGATGCCGCCGCAACCGATGACGACCACGGTGTCGCCCGGCGCCACGTCGGCGGTGTTGACCGCCGAACCCCATCCGGTGGTGACACCGCATCCGAGCAGGCAGGCCCGGGTCAGCGGGATGTCGTCGTCGATCTTGACCAGCGACGCCTCCGGGACGGTGCCGTAGGGAGCGAAGGTGCCCAAACCGATTGCCGCGTAGATGTCTTGGCCGCGGGCATGCCGGCGGAAGGTGCCGTCGGGCTGTAGGCCCATGAGGATCTCGGCGCCCATGTCGCACAGGTTCGACTTTCCGGTCGCACACCAGCGGCAGCGTCCGCAGGCGGGCAGGAATGCGGCCACGATGTGATCGCCGGCCTTGAGATCGCGAACTCCCGGCCCGACCTCCTGCACGATGCCCGCGCCTTCGTGCCCACCGATCAGCGGAATGGGCGCGACCAGATCACCGTCGCGGATGTGGTGATCGGAGTGGCACAACCCGGTGGCCTCGAACGAAACCAGAACCTCGCCGTCCTTCGGCGGATCGAGCTCGACTTCTTCGACGCTCCAGTCTTGGCCGTAATCCCACAAGATGGCGGCATTCATTTTCATGGTGCACAACGTATGACGCCGACGCCGTCCCGCGACGGCGATTCGGCTAACCGAGACCGGTCAGGGCGAGACCACCGAGCGCCACGATCCAGCTGGCGAAACTGCCAACCAGAAAGTACTCGGTCACATCGTCGATGCCGATACCGCCATTCTCCCTGGCCTTTTGGGCGTTGATCTCCGGGAACCGGATGATGCTCTTGGCTGCCACCACCGCCGTCGCGACGGCCAGCTGCCCGGCCAGGGCCAGCCCGACGATCAACAACCGTTCCATCGGCCCGAGTAGCCGCCCGCCCTTCAGCTTGTCGGACGGCTGCGGCTCGCCGGCAGGCTTGACCGAGCCCACTGACCCCAGCAGAAGACGGACCAGTTGGTTGCCTGTCGCGATCTGCAGCAGAATCACCCCGACCGCCAACATGATTCGGGTCGGATCGGTCGCGGTCACCGGGGCCCGCCGAGCCAGGCCTTGACCGGGCCGGCCACCGGCGAACCCAAGCCGGACAGCAGGATCAGCACCGTCAGCACGCCGCCGAACAAGACCAGCGGCGCCACTTGCCTGCGGCCCCCGACCCGCTCGGCGCGGGTGCATGACAGCTCCCACACCACCGAGGCCGCCGCGGCGATGCCGACCAGGATCAGATCACCGAGATGCCAGAGCCCGCACATCGCGGCGGTGATCACCGCGACCACGGGGCCGCTGACGACCGGCGGCCATCGGTGCCGAGTCAGCCTGCGCAGGCCATCGGCACACCCGATCGCGATCAGAAACACGGCGACGCCGCTCACCGGACCACCCTCAGCTGTTCGGAAGCCAGCACCAGCAGATCCAGTCCATCGCGGGCGGTCCGCTGGGACACCGCCGATGCGCTGATCCCTTCCATGGCCGCCAATTCCTTCTTCGTCTTGTGGTCGAGCAGTCCCCGCAGGAGCCGAAGGGACCGGGCATCCATCGATCCAAGCAGGTGGTCCCGACACAACAGGGCGGCGTTGACGGCCTGCGGGTCGGGGCCGGTGTCGCCGTGGCGGCGGTAGGCGGTGCGCACCGTTGCCAGCGCAGGTTGCTGCTGGGCGGCCGCGGTCCACTCGATGGCTTCTCGCGCCGACCACCAGCCGGGGCCGTCCTGAATGCCGGTGGCCGAGTCGAGCACCGTCATCTCACCCCAGCCGATACCGAAGCGCACGTCGATGTCGGCATCGAGCGCCAAGCGGACGGTCAACGCGGCGTCGATCGCGGCGCCCACGGTCGGATAACTGCCCTGGAACTCGTCACCGACCGTGAACGCGGGAGGGTCCGCGGCGACCGCGCCGAGCGCTTCGGTCACGCGCCGGTGCAGGTCCGCGCGGTCGGTGGCGCGGCGGGAGTCGACGACGTCGCCGATCAATGCCGCCCGGCACGATGAAGCGATAGCCTTCACTTCGTTCATATGAAGACTATAGCTTCATTTCGACACAATGAAGCGTATAGCTTTATATGATGTAGGAGCTGGCGGACTGCAGGTGTTTGACGGCGTCGGTGACGATGGTCTCGACCAGCTCGGCGCAGGACGGCAGATTCTCGATGATCCCGGCGACCTGCCCGGAGGCCAGGACACCCGCCTCGGTGTTGCCTTCGACCAGCCCGGCCTTCAGCAGCATCGGGGTGTTGGCCGCCATCAGCACCTGCGACCAGGTGAGGTCCTTGCCGTGGCGCATCGCCAGACCGTCGCGGATCATCCCCGCCCACGTCATCTGAGACATCTTCTTGAACTTGGCGGCATTACGCACCGCCGCGGCGAAGCCGCGAACCGGCGAGCCGCTTTCGAGCTTCTCGACGAGTTCGGTGCGCAGCACCCGGTGTGGCATGCCGTCGACCCGGGTGGACACCACGGTGCCGTCGAGGGCAGCGCCAAGGTAACGCTGCTTGACCTCTTCGGGCACAGTCGAATCCGAGGTCAGCAGGAACCGGGTTCCCATCGCGACTCCCGCCGCGCCGTAGGACAACGCCGCGGCCAGTCCGCGTCCGTCGAAGAAGCCGCCGGCGGCGATCACCGGGATGTCGACAGCGTCGAGTACCGAGGGCAGCAGCAGGGTGGTGGCGACCGGGCCGGTGTGGCCGCCGCCTTCACCGCCCTGCACGATGACGGCGTCGGCGCCCCAGCTCGCCACCTTCTTCGCGTGTTTGGCTGCGCCGACCGACGGAATCACCACGGAGCCTGCTTCTTTGAGCTTCGCGATCAGTTCCTGCTTGGGGGCCAGCGCGAACGACGCGACCTTGACCCCTTCCCGGATCATGAGGTCGACGCGATCGGGGGCGTCGGCGCCGTCGGCGCGGATGTTGACGCCGAACGGTTTGTCGGTGGCCGCTTTGACCTTCTTGATGGCGTTCGCCAGCTCGTCGATGGTCATCGTGGCCGATGCCAGGATGCCAAGGCCGCCGGCGTTGGACGTGGCCGACACCAGCCGCGCACCGGCGACCCAGCCCATGCCGGTCTGTACCACCGGGTGTTCGATGCCGATCAGGTCGGTCAGCGGGGTCTTCAGGCGGGCGGTCATCGGGGCCCGAGGTTCTTCGCGCAAGCGCTCATCACTTGACTTCTCTGTCCCGCAACGACTTCGGGTCGATGACTTCTTGCAGCAGCTTCTGCTCCTCGCCGGAGGGCAGGCGAGAGGTGTCGGCCTCGCCAAGGCCGTGCACCTCGAACGAGGTGTTCTCGGCGACCTGTTCGGGCTCCACGCCCGGATGCAGCGACACCGCCCGCATCTGGTGGTCGGGTCCGTTGAAGTCGAACACACCCAGGTTGGTCACCACCCGGTAGACGTTCATGAAGCGGTAGGCCGGATTGTCCGGATCGATCTTGTCCCAGCCGATTCCGGAGACGATGTCGACGCTCTCGCCGAACACCCGTTTGGAATGGTTGCCGACCCAGTAACTGGTCGCGTGGTTGATCGTGTTACCCGGAGCGCCGCGCACGCCGAACATCTGCCGGGTCGGATGCTGCAGCGGCCCGAACGCGGACAGGTTCTGGTTGCCATAGCGGTCGATCTGGTTGGCGCCCATCACCACGTGGCGCCGGCCCCAGGCGAGCGTCTCGAAGACACGGCCGAACGGCATCCAGCCCTCGATGGCTCCGGTGGCGCCCATTGCCGGGGTGTCGGCGAGGATGCGCGCTTCGCCATCGGTCAGCAGGATGTCGGGGGAGAACGTCAGTCGGGCCAACCGGGCACCGATCGACACCATGTTGGCCATCGGACTGACCATGATCTCGCCTGCGTCACGGAACAATTCCGCGCAGGCGACGGCGCACACCTCGGCGCGGGTTGCGGAGATCATTTCGCGGCCTCCTGATCTGCCTTGAACTTGCGCACTGCGGCTTGGTAATCGTCTTCACTCCCCGACAGATAGGTCGAGACGAACTCGGCCCACGTGTCGTCGGATCCGGCGGCCTCGGCGTAGTGACGCTGGAATTTCTCGTCGCGACGGTAGTCCGGCTCGGCGGTGGTGAAGTGGGCACCGTTGGGTGCCTCGACCACGCTGTCAACCATCATCCGGTTGATCAGCAATGCTTGCACCGGAACAGATTTCACCAGCTCGTCGGTCGGCACCACCTTCTCCACCGACATGACCCGCTTCTGCGCCGACATCAGGAACAGGTCGTCGAAGTACGGGTCGATGCCGGTGTACGCGGCATTGCCTTGAGCGTCACCGAGATTGAGGTGCACCAAGGCGACGTCCAGGTTGAGCGCGGGCATGGCCACGAGTTCCTCGTAGCCTTCCCCGGTCGGATACGGCGACTTCACCGTCTTGAGCTCGTCACCCCAGAACGCCCGCACGTCACTGCCCAGCCCGGCGCGGATCGGCAGGAACGGCAGACGTTGGGCCGCGGCCTGCAGACCGCAGCGCAGCATGCCTTCGTCCATCTCGCGTGCCTCGATTGCACCTGTCGTGCGGGCCTTGGCGAACCACGGGTCGTAGAACGGGGGCGAGTCCAGGGACACGAAGCCGTAGTAGACCCGCTTGACCTTGCCGGCCGAGCAGAGCAGTCCGAGGTCGGGGCCGCCGTAGGTGACGACGGTCAGGTCGGTCACGTCGGTGCGCAGCAAGGCGCGCACCAGGGCCATCGGCTTGCGCCGCGAACCCCAACCGCCGATGCCGATCGTCATCCCGCTTTCGACGACCGAGACGGCCTCGTCAAGGGTGGTTTGCTTATCTGCCATGCTATTTCGATCCCTTGTCGGTTCCCGCGAACGCGTCGCGGTGCTCATCGGAGACGCCGGCCAGGTTGAGTTCGAAGGTGAAGCCCTGCTCCATCCGGTACCGAGCATTGACCGGCTGGACGTCGATGAAGTTCAGCGCCTCCTTGGCGGCGCGGATCACCCGGGTGTCCTTGGAGGCGATGTCGCGGGCCACCCGCAGTGCTGCCTCGTCGAGTTCGGCGCGGGGCACCACCTCGTGCACCGATCCGAAGTGATGCAGCGTCTCGGCGCTCACCGTGGCGGCGGTGAAGAACAGCCGGCGCATCATGTGCTGCGGCACCAGCCGGGACAGGTGGGTCGCCGCGCCCAGTGCGCCGCGCTCCACCTCGGGCAGACCGAACTTGGCGTCGTCGGACGCGACGATCACGTCGGAGTTGCCGACCAGTCCGATACCGCCGCCGACGCAGAAGCCGTTGACGGCCGCGACCACCGGCACCTCGCACTCATACACCGCGCGGAATGCATGGAAGCACCCGCGGTTGGCGTCGATCAGGGCGGTGAACCCCTCGGTGTTCTGCATCTCCTTGATGTCGACGCCGGCGTTGAAGCCGCGGCCTTCGGCACGAAGGATCACCACGTGGGTGCTCATGTCGCGGCCTGCCGCGGTGATGGCGTCACCGAGCTCGAACCAGCCGCGGGAGGGGATCGCGTTGACGGGCGGGTAGTTCACCGTGACGGCGACGATGCCCGGTTCGACGGTGCTGGTGGTGATGGTCATCGGGATACCTGGGCCACTTCCTGACGGGGTGAATACCTAAGCAAGCACTTGCTTGGTACGCTAGCACAGTGACCGAAGCGGCTGACAGCGGTATCAACCTGCAATTGAGCGCCTCTGTCGTCCTGGTGACAGGGGGTGTGCGGGGTGTCGGCGCTGGAATCAGCGCTGTCTTCGCCGCGCAGGGCGCCACCGTCATCACGTGCGCCCGGCGCCCCGTCGAGGGGTCGCCGTACGAGTTCAGGGCATGCGATATCCGCGACGACGAGGCCGTCAAAGCTCTCATTGACGGCATCGTCGCCGACCACGGGCGCCTCGACGTCGTCGTCAACAATGCGGGTGGCTCACCTTATGTACTCGCCGCCGATGCGTCGGCGAAATTCAGCACCAAGATCGTGGAGCTCAATCTCCTTGGTGCGCTGTCGGTCTCGCAACATGCCAATGCGGTGATGCAGGCTCAGGACTCCGGTGGCTCGATCATCAACATCACCAGCGTGAGCGGCCGGCGGCCGACGCCGGGCACCGTCGCCTACGGGGCGGCCAAGGCCGGCATGGAGAACATGACCACCACGCTCGCCGTGGAATGGGCGCCGAAGGTCCGGGTCAACTCCGTCGTCGTCGGCATGGTCGAGACCGAGCAGTCCGAACTCTTCTACGGTGACGCCGAGTCCATCGCGGCCATTTCGGCGAACGTGCCGCTGGGGAGGCTGGCCAAGCCCGAGGACATCGGTTGGGCCACAGCATTTCTCGCCTCGCCCGCGGCGTCCTACATCAGCGGTGCGTCGCTGGAGGTACACGGCGGCGGGGAACCGCCGCACTACCTGTCGACCACCACTGCCGACATCAAATAAGGAGACAACGTCAATGGGACTTCTCGACGGCCGTGTCGTCATCGTGACAGGAGCGGGCGGCGGCATCGGCCGGGCGCACGCGCTGGCCTTCGCCGCTGAAGGCGCGCGTGTGGTCGTCAACGACATCGGGGTCGGGCTCGACGGCTCGCCGGCCGGCGGCGGTAGCGCTGCGCAGGACGTGGTGGACGAAATAACCGCTGCCGGTGGGGAAGCCGTCGCCAACGGATCCAACGTCGCGGACTGGGCCCAGGCCGAGGCGCTGATCCAGACCGCTGTCGACAGCTTTGGCGGCCTCGACGTGCTGGTGAACAACGCCGGCATCGTGCGGGACCGGATGTTCGTCAACGCCACCGAGGACGAATTCGACGCCGTCACCGCCGTGCACCTCAAGGGGCACTTCGCCACCATGAAGCACGCCGGGGCGTACTGGCGCGCACAGTCCAAGGCCGGCAACGCCGTCGACGCCCGGATCATCAACACCAGCTCGGGCGCTGGCTTGCAGGGCAGCGTCGGGCAGGCGACCTACAGCGCCTCCAAGGCGGGCATCGCCGCGCTGACGCTGGTCGCCGCCGCCGAGATGGGCCGCTTCGGCGTCACAGTCAATGCCATCGCGCCGTCGGCGCGTACCCGGATGACCGAGACCGTCTTCGCCGAGATGATGTCAACGCAGGACAAGGCTTTCGACGCCATGGCACCGGAGAACGTCTCGCCGCTGGTGGTGTGGCTGGGCAGCGTCGAGTCGAAAGACATCACCGGCCAGGTGTTCGAGGTCGAGGGCGGCATCATCCGAGTGGCCGAGGGCTGGAACCGCGGCGGCACCATCGACAAGGGCGACCGGTGGGATCCCGCCGAGCTGGGCCCGGTCGTCCGCGACCTGATCGCCAACTCGCGCACTCCGCTGCCGGTCTTCGGCGCCTGACTCACACCGGCTCGCACACCACCAACGGGATGCGCCGGTCCGCGGCGTCCTGATACCCCTTGTACGGCGGGTAGATTCGGGTCAGCTGGCGCCAGTACACCCGGCGCTCGTCGTCGGTCGCGTCCCGTGCGGTCATGTTTCGAATCGTGCCGCGCACCTGGACCTCGACCTTCGGGTTGGCCTTCAGATTCAGATACCACGCGGGATTCGAGTTGCGCCCGCCGTAGGACGCGGGCAGCACGATCCGATCGCCGTCCTGCAGATAGAGCGTTGCGGTGGTGCGCGGCTGACCGGATTTGCGGCCGGTGGTCGTCAGCAGCGCGGCGGGAAACCACAGCAGCTTCGCACCCAGCTTGCCGTTGGTGCGGCGATAGACCGCGATGTGGGCGCGGGCGAAGTACTTCATGGCTTTCGCCAGCACGCTCGAATTGCGGATGGGGTGGGACTGGTCGGTCACGACAGTGAAATGCCCGCGATCGGCAAATGTGAATCACCGCCGGTGCACGACCTCCCCGCCGACCATGGTCAGCGCCACCTGCACGGCGCCGATGTCCTCGGCGCCGAAGACGTCGCCGTCGAGTGCGACCAGGTCCGCGACCTTGCCGACCGCAATGGTGCCGCGCTCCGCGTCATGGTTGGCATACGCCGAGCCGGCGGTGTACGCCGTCAAGGCGGTGCGCAATTCGATGGCCTCCTGTGCCTGCAGAGGACTGTCGAACACGTCCGTGCCGACCGCGTGCGGATCGGCGCGGGTACCTGTGCGGTGCACGGCGGTGTGGATGGCCCACAACGGATTCGGGTCGGTGACCGGCCAGTCGCTCCCCATCGCCAGCCGCGCACCGTGCCGCCACAATGATCCGAACGGGAAGTGCCACCGGGCGCGGTCCGGTCCCAGCAGCGGCAGCTTGCGCTCGACGATCTCGGTGTCTCGACGGGCCCACAATGCCTGGATGTTGGCGACGATGCCGAGCGCGCCGAATCGCGGGATATCGCTCGGGTCGACGACGTCGAGGTGCGCGATCTGGTGTCGCCCGTCGAATTGTGGCGTCGATCGGACGGCCACTTCCAGCGCGTCGAGACACTCGCGCACCGCGCGGTCGCCGACGGCATGCATGTGGATCTGAAAGTGTTCGGCGGCAAGACGAGTCGTTATCTCGGTGAGCTCGCTCGCGTCGATGAACGACATCCCGGTTGTCGCAGTGGCGCAGGTACCGCCCTGATAGGGAGCAAGCATCGCTGCCGTGCAGTTCTCGCAGATGCCGTCCTGCATCACTTTGACCGTTGTGGCACTGAACCGGCGTTGGCCTGCCGCGGCACGGCGGGCCAGGAGTTCGTCCATCTGGGCGATCCCCGCCTCGGCTGTCCACCACAGCGCCCCGACCACCCGTGACTTCAGCTCGCCGGCGGCATCCGCGTCGAGGTAGGTCGCGAGGATATCGGTAAGGCCGAACGCAGGAATGCCGACACCGGCGTCTTGCCAGCTCGTCACACCGACGGCATGCAGCTGTCGCTGGGCCTCGAGTAGAGCCCTCCGCAGGAACTCCGGGGTGACCTGTGGGATGAGGCGGTTGAACGGATCGGCGGCGCTTTCGACGAGCATGCCGGTGGGCTTTCCGTCGTGGTCGCGCACGATGCGCCCGCCTGGCGGGTCCGGGGTGGCGGCGTCGACCTCGGCGAGGGCGAGCGCGCGGCTGTTGACCCAGACGCCGTGGCCGTCGTGGCTCGACAGCACGACCGGCCGATCGGCGACCACATCGTCGAGGTCGGCGGCGGTGGGGAAACCACCGTCGAAGGCGTCGCCGTACCAACCGCTCCCCGCGATCACGTGGTCCTCGGGATGGGCTGCCGCGTACTCGGCGATCGCCGCGCGATAGCCGGACCGGTCGTGTGCAAGCGTGGACAGATCGCAACGGAGAGCTTGCATTCCGGCGGCGACGGGATGGACGTGGGCGTCGACGAAGCCGGGAAGCAGGGTCGCGCCGCCGAGGTCGACGATCTGGGTGTTGGCTCCGATCACGTCGCGATCGACGCCGCGTCCGACGGCGACGATCCGACCGTCGCGCACTGCGACACTGTCGGCGGGGGTGTCACCTACGGGGCGGAAGACCGAGGCGTTGGTGAAAACGTAATCGGCGCGCACCGGGAGATCGTCACGCCGTTCCCGGTATGCGGTCAACGCGGACTTCCCGCTGCCCTACATCGATGAAACAGATCTAGCAGTCCGGCTTTTTGTGATTTATCCGTTTCAGTACTGGCCGAATACTGAAAGTGGTCGCGGTCTCAGCCGCGAGAAACGTCGTCAGTGAAGGCCGGTGTCCATGACCGCACCCAGCTCCAAACCGGAATCCGTCGAGCGCCGGACCATCGACCACGTCCCGGTGGACGAACGCCACGGCCGAGCGCGTGATCTGTTCACGGTGTGGTTCGGGTCCAACATCATGCTGCTGACGATCATCACCGGGGCGCTGTCCACCACGGTATTCGGTCTGCCGTGGTGGGCCGGCGCGGTCGCGGTGGTACTGGGCAACGTGATCGGCGCGGTCGTGATGGCGTTGCACGCTGCGCAGGGCCCGCAGATGGGGGTACCCCAGATGCTGCAGACCCGCGCCCAGTTCGGGTCGTACGGCAGCCTTCTGGTCGTGGTCCTCGTCGTGTTCATGTATCTGGGTTTCTTCGCCTCCAACGCAGTCCTCGGCGGACAGGCACTTTCGCACGTCACGGGTATCCCCACGAACTGGTCCATCGTGATCATCGGACTGATCAGCGTGGCCGCCACGATCGTGGGCTACCGGCTGATTCACCGAGTGACGGCGGTGTTGTCGGTAGTGGCCGGCGGAGCGCTCGTCGTCGCCTTCGTGTGGATCGTCGGCGTCAACGGCGTGCCGGCAGGCACGTGGCACACCGACGGTTTCACCTGGGCCGGCTTCATGGCCACCCTCTCGGTGGCTGCTCTGTGGCAGATTGCTTACGCCCCATACGTTTCCGACTACACCCGGTACATGCCCAAGGACACCGGCCAGCGCGCCGCGTTCTGGGGCACCTACTCGGGGTGCGTGCTCGGCTCGGTGCTCCCGATGTTGCTCGGTGTGCTGGTGGGTGCTGCGCTGCCCAACGACGAGACACTCGACGGACTCTCGACGCTGACCCACGGCGTCACGACCGGGGTGTTCGCCATCTTCGCGATCGGTATCACCGCCACCAACGCGATGAACCTGTACTGCGGAACGCTGTCGACGATCACGATCGGGCAGAACATCGTCCCGCGCTGGAATCCCCAGGCCGGCAGTCGCGCGGCCGTCGCGATCGTGCTGTTCGTGCTCACGTTGATACCGGCACTGATCAGCGCGGACGACTTCCTGGCCAACTACGCCAACTTCCTGGCACTGCTGTTGTGTGTGCTGATTCCGTGGACGGCGGTGAACCTGGTCGACTACTACCTGTTGCGACACGGCCACTACGACATCGATGCGCTCTTCGAGCGTGACGGCGGCATTTACGGCCGCTTCAACTGGGTGGCCATCGGCTGCTACTTCGCCGGCATCCTGGTGCAGATTCCGTTCCTGTCCACGACGTTGTTCACCGGGTTCGCCGCCGAGGCCATCGGCAAGGTGGACATCTCGTGGATCGTCGGCCTGGCCGTCATCTGCCCGCTGTACTACGTGCTGATGCGGCCGCGGGTGTCCGCGGCAACCGTCAACCGTGCGGCACCGAGCGTCGCGTGAGTGACTGCGAGTTCCTGGTCGTCGGTGGTGGCACCGCAGGATGCATTGTCGCTGCCCGCCTTTCGGAGAATCCCGATGTCCGGGTCACCCTCATCGAGCCTGGGCCCTCGGACGCAGGCGAGCCCCGTGCGCTGGATATCCGTCGGTGGCCGGAGATGGTGGAGAGCGAGTACGACCTCGACTATCGCAGCATCACGCAACAGCGGGGTAACTCCAACATCCGGCAGGCACGGATGCGCATCCTGGGTGGATGCTCCACGGCCAACACGATGATCAGCTGGCGACCGCTGGCCGCCGATCTGCAGGAGTGGGCGGCACTCGGTGTCGAGGGCTGGGACTCTGACACGGTCGACGCCTGCTTTGACAGACTCGCGACGCCGATCGTCCCGATACCCGAGCAAGATCAGAATCGCTACGTCGCCGACGTCGTCGCGTCCGCGGTGACCGCCCTCGATCTGCCGCGGCGGTCGAACTGGAACAGCGATCCCGACTTCGCCCGCACCGGCGTGGGATCGGGCTTCTTCGAGATCGGCTACACGCCACAGACTCATCTGCGGTCGTCGACATCGGTGCACTACCTGCACGACATCATCGGCGTGCGCGACAACCTCAGAGTTCGGCACGGTATGCGCGCGGTGCGCATACTGCTCGAGGACGGGGTCGCGGTAGGCGTGTTGGCCGTCGACGACGACGGAGCCGAGCATGAGATTCGTGCCTCGTGCGAGGTGGTCGTGTGCTGCGGCGCGATCGACTCACCGAAGTTGTTGCAGCTCTCCGGGATCGGGCCGCAGGCCGTTCTGGCCGCAGCGGGTGTGACGACGGTCGTGGACAGCCCCGGTGTCGGGGAGAACCTGATGGACCATGCCGAGGGCCTCATCGTCTGGGAGGCCCGGCGCGACATCCCCGGCACCTGTGCCACCGGCTGGGACGCCGGTGCCGCGGTGCGGCTGCGCAGCGACGGTCCCGCGCGGCCCGACATTCTCATGCACTTTCCGGTGGAGGCCGTTGCCGACCACGCTGTCACCTACGGTGTCGAACTGCCCGATCGCATCGTGGCGTTGGCGCCCAACGTCGCCAAGCCCCTCAGCCGCGGCCGGGTGTGGATCACCACGGCGGATCCGGATGTACCGCCCGACATCGACTACGGCTACTTCACCGACGCAGGCGGTGCCGACGAAGCGGCCTTGATCGCCGGAATCAGGCTCGCGCGGCGCATTGCGGCGACGGCGCCGATGTCTGACTGGATCGGTGCCGAGGTGTTTCCGGGCGCGGACCTCACCACCGACGAGGAGCTTTCGCCCGTGCTGCGCGCCACGCACCAGACCGTGTATCACGTGTCCGGCACGTGCCGGATGGGAGCATCCGAAGAGCCACTGGCAGTGTGTGATTCACGGTTGCGTGTGCGCGGGGTTCGCGGGTTGCGGGTCGTCGACGCGTCGGTGCTCCCGACGATCCCCTCGGTCAACCCGGTGGGGACGATCATGGCGGTTGCCGAACGCGCAAGCGACCTCATCGCCGAGGACAATCGCACGACGGCGGCGGTGAGCTCACATTCCGTGCGATGACTCGTAGATGACGCCGGCAGCCCGGTAGGAGAGCGCGGCGGCATACCGTACCCTTGGCGGACACCTCGGGACGGGTAGGAGCAGGCTGTGGCGCGAGTGCGCAACCAGGACGCCCGACGCAGCCAATTGGTGGCAGCGGCGATCGAGGTCATCGCCCACCGCGGCCTGGGTGCCGTGCGCGCCAAGGACATCGCCGAGGTCGCGGGGATATCGCCACGACTGGTGGCTTACTACTACCCGGAGATCGACGATCTCATCGACGAGGTGTACCGCAGCGCCGTTGATAGGTACTACTGGCAACGGCTCGAGGCGATCAGCAAGCTGGACAGTCCGGTCGACCGGCTCGTCAACCTGATCGAATCGGGGCTCCCCACGGGCGACGGTGACATGCTCAGCCGAGCCCTGTACGAGTTCTCGGTCAACGCCGGACGTGAACCCACTCATGGCGCGCTCATGATGCTGCTGTTCGAGCGGGAGGTCTCGCTCTACGTCTCCGTTCTCGAATCTGGCCTGAAGACAGAAGATTTCGTGCTCACGGAGTCGGTGCTCGCGATCGCACAGAACTTTGTCGCACTCGAGGACGCCTTCGGCATGTACATCAATGGCGGCAACTCGTCCTTGGACGCCGCTGCCGCCGCGGCCTTGCTGCGCAGCTATGCGCGCTCGGCCACTGGCATCGATATCTGAGAAACCCGCTGTCCCACTTGACGCGAACTTCTTCAAGGAGCATTCTTTGCGGTAGAGCGCAAAGAATGTGAGCGATCCGACGCGAGCATCGGGTGAGAGGACGGCACCACATGACCGACACAATCGAGAGCCCCAGCACTTCGGTTTCTGCCGCCGAGGCGACCGACCTGGGCAGGTTGGCTCAGCGGCACCTCGTCATGAGTTTCACCTCGGGCTCGGCGTACACGGGCGCGCCACCGCCGGTAATGGTCCGCGGCGCGGACAGCCGTCTGTGGGATGCCGACGGTCGCGAGTACATCGACGCACTGGCCGGATTGTTCTGCGTCAACGTCGGTTACAGCTTCGGTGCCGAGATCGGTGAAGCAGTCCGTGAGCAGATGGCCGAGCTGCCGTACTACACCAACTGGAACGCCGCACACCCGCCTGCGGCGAAGTTGGCGGCCAAGATCGCCGAACTGGCGCCACCCGGACTGGACCGCGTGTACTTCACCTCCGGTGGCGGTGAGTCCAACGAAGCCGCGGTCAAACTCATCCGGCAGTATCACCAGGCTCGCGGTGAGTACACGCGAATCAAGTTTCTCTCGCGCCGCTCGGCCTACCACGGAACGTCCTACGCAGCACTGTCTCTCAACGGGATGACCAATTTGCGCAAACAGTTCGAACCGCTGATGTACGGGTCTCGGCACATCTCGAACAGCAAGCGTTACAGGCGGCCGGCGGGGGAGACCGAAGAGCAGTTCACCGGTCTGCTCTTGAGCGAGATGGAATCGCTGATCGTGCAGGAGGGACCGGAAACCGTGGCGGGAGTCTTCCTGGAGCCGCTGCAGAACGCAGGGGGCTCGCTGGTGCCTCCGGCGGGATACCACGAAGGCGTGCGCGAGATCTGCGATCGGTACGGCATCGTCCTGGTCGCCGATGAGGTGATCTGTGGATTCGGCAGGCTCGGGGAGTGGTTCGGCTCGACCCGGTTCAATGTCAAGCCCGACGTCATCACCTTCGCCAAGGGAGTGTCGTCAGCGCACGTGCCCCTCGGGGGAATGATCACCAAGAGTGAGATCTTGGATGCGGTCAACAACGGCCCGGACGGAATGTATCTGCACGGCTTGACGTTCGGCGGTCATCCCGCCGCCTGTGCGGCCGGACTGGCGAATATCGCGGTGATGGAGCGTGAGGACGTACTCGGAAACGTCCGGCGCAATGAGGACTACTTCAGCGCGCAGCTGGACTCGCTGCGCGACCAGCAGCTCGTCGGCGACGTTCGAGGCCTCGGCTACCACTACTCATTGGAATTGGTGACCGACAAACAGCGGCGGACGTGGGCCGCCGAGACAGCGGCCAACGACTTCGTCTACGACATGCTCCAGCCGGCACTGCTGAAGGCTGGAATCCTCTGCCGCGCCGCGGTGGACCACGAGGGCGCACCGTTGATCCAGTTCTCCCCACCGCTGGTGTTCGACCGGGCGGACATCGACGAGCTGGTTGCGCGGATGCGCCGGCTCCTCGACGAACTTGCCGCGTCCGTGCGGTAGCCGCTCGCCCAAGGCGCCTGGAGTCATCGGCTTCGGGCGCTTTGGCGATCGCGAAATGTGTTGTACTACATCGATTTATGCGATTCCTTAAGCAGGAAAAGAGCGCTTTACAGGTGGTCCCGCAGGCCGCAGTGTCATATCTCACAGCAGCGGTATCCCATCGCTGACGACTCAAGTAAAGGCGCGATAAATGGGCCCAGGCAAGCCATCCGAGGTATCGGCAGAGCAGCAGACCGCCTTGGCGGCCAGTCAGACCAGACATCTCCAGAAGTCGCTCGGCCGGCTCGACATCATTTTTCTCATCGTGGCGGCGGTGGTCTCCATCGAGGTGCTGGGGCAGGTGTCCAGCTTCGGTGGCCAGACATTCACCTGGGCACTAGTGCTCGCGGTGTTGTTCCTGGTGCCCTACGGCCTGATCTTCGCTGAGATCGGCAGCACTTTCACCGACGAGGGCGGCGTGTACGTATGGGTGCGAAGGGCATTCGGCCGGCCGATGGCGGCCATTGCCTCGTTGCTGACGTGGGTGACGCAGCCGGTGTGGGTTGGTGGTTCGTGCACGTTCATCGCCGCCGAGGTGTGGAGTCAGTACGTCATGCCATTCGGACACGGCTCATGGGCCGACTATCTGTTCAAAACGATCTTCATCTGGATGACCGTGCTCGCCGCCGTGGTCAGCCTCCGGCACGGCAAGTGGATCCCGAACCTCGGTGCCATCCTCAAGATCGGATTCCTGGTGGGATTCCTCGTGACCGCGGGAATCTACGCCGCCCGCAACGGTTTCGCCGGACTGACCTCGAGCGACTTCTCCCCGACACTGGCTGGTCTTCTCGGCGTCACGCCGCTGCTGTTGTTCTCCTATCTCGGATTCGAGTCGGGCAACAGCGCGGCCGAAGAGATGAAGAAGCCCGCCCGCGACGTCCCGATCGCCATCGCGCGCTCGTCGGCCATCGCCGCGGCCGCCTACCTGCTGCCGATCGCTGCCATTTTGCTCGTCGTGCCTGCCGAACAGATCACCGGTATCGGGGGTCTCATGGAAGCCGTCGCCACCGTCTACAGCGTCTACGGGTCCGCGGCACCGACCATGCTGACCGTGACCGGCGTCGTGTTCGCCCTGGTTCTGATGACGCAGGGATCCGCCTGGATGATAATCAGTGACCGGATGCAGGCGATGGCCGCGGCCGACGGCGCCTTCTTCCGCGGGTTCTTCGGCCACTTCCACCCCAAGCTGGGCACGCCCGTACGGGTCAATCTGCTCTCCGGTGTCGTCGGTACCGTCTTCATGCTGGCCGCGATGGCGCTGAGTGGTTCAGCGGCTGCGGTGTTCGGGGTCGTGCTGTCGATCTCGGTGTCGACCTTCCTGCTGAGCTATCTGATCTCGATTCCGGCGGCGGTGCGGCTGCGCACAGCGTTCCCCGATGTCATCCGTCCGTTCAGAGTCCCAGTGTCGGACAGAGTGTTTCGCGCGATGGGTGCGCTGTGCTTCGCCTGGGTGGCGCTGGGGAGCTGGGTGGCCGTCTTCCCGGGCACGTTGGACCGCCTCTTCGGTTTGGATTACGACTTCGAGGAGACCTGGGGCGTGAGCGCGGGTGTATTCGAGACGTTCACGCTCGGCACGCTGGCCACCCTGACCGCGCTGGGCCTCGTCGGCTACCTGACGGCGAAACCGCTTCGGATCCAACGTCGTACGGCCGCCGACACGGACGTGGCTGTGGAGAGCGAACCCGCCCTGCAGTAAAGCCGCTGACGTCGCGGCCGCGTGGCGGACCAAGTGTCCGAGCGCGGCCGCGGTGCCCGATGTCAGAGTTCGTCGTCCGGGATGCGCCCCACCAGCCGCACCGCGAGGTGGACGCAGGGTCCGATGAAGACCGCGAACAGCAGGGTGCCGATCCCCGCGACGCCGCCCAGCAGCCAGCCGGCGATCAGGACGGTCGCCTCGACGGCGGCTCGTGCCGCCCCCAGTGGCCACCCCGAGACCCGTGCGATCCCGGTCATCAGGCCGTCGCGTGGGCCGGGTCCGAGCCCCGTCGTCAGGTAGATGCCACTACCCAGCGCGACGACCAGGATTCCACCTATGCACAGCGCTATTCGCCACGGGAGGGCGGTGAGATCGGGCAACCAGTGCAGCGCGAGGTCCAATGCGGTTCCGACGAGGAGCACATTGGCCACGGTGCCGAGACCGGGCCTCTGCCGCAGGGGAATCCACAACAGCAGCACCAGCGCGCCGATGAGATTCGTCATCGATCCGATGGACAACCCGGTGCGCACCGCGGTGCCCTGCGCGAACACCGTCCACGGCGAATTACCGAGGTGCGCCGCGACAATCATCGCCTCCCCGGTGCCGAACAGCCACTGGCCGCCCACGAGGCACACCAACCGCAGCGGGCTCGGCACCCATCTGGTCAGCACCGAGGGCGCCGCGAATCATGCGCTCCTAGAGTGCGATCCACGTGGTCTTCAGACCGGTGTACTTGTCGAGTGCGTGCAGGGACAGATCCCGGCCGAACCCCGACTGCTTGAAACCGCCGAAGGGCGTCTGAGCGCTGAGTGCATCGACGGTGTTGACCGACACCGTGCCTGCCCGCAAGGCGGCGGAGACCGTGTGGGCGCGGCGCAGGTCGTTGGTCCACACCGATGCGGCCAAGCCGTAGACGGTGTCGTTCGCCATCCGGATCGCCTCGTCCTGATCCTCGAATGTCTGCACGGCGAGAACGGGACCGAACACCTCATCGGTGATCAGTTCGTCGGCGGGGCCGAGGCCCGTCACGACGGTCGGTTCGATGAAACAGCCGCCCTCGAGACGTCTGCCGCCGACTCGGATGTCACCGTGCTCGCGTGCCCGGTCCACAAAGCCCAGGACGTGGTCGGTGTGGGCGGCGTCGACGATGGCGCCCTGCGCCGCCGCCGGATCCAGCGGATTGCCCGGCTGCATCTGCGCCGCGCGGTCTACCAACTCGGCGACGAACTCTTCGGCGATCGATTTCTGAACCAGCAGGCGCGAATTCGACGAGCACACCGCGCCCTGGTTGTAGAAGGCGCCGAACAGTGCCTTCTCGATGGCCTGCTCCAGATCGGCGTCCGCGAACACCAGATTCGGACTCTTGCCGCCGCATTCGAGCCAGACCTGTTTGAGATTGGAGTCGGCGGCGTACCTCAGGAACGCCTTTCCGGTGGCGGTCGAGCCGGTGAAGGCGAGGACGTCGACATCGGGATGCAGACCTAGTGCGGCACCCGCGGTCTGACCGAGACCGGGGACGACGTTGAAGACCCCTTCGGGCACGCCCGCTGCGACGGCCAGCTCTGCCAGCCGCAGCGAGGACAGCGGAGCGCGCTCGGAAGGCTTGAGCACCACGGAGTTTCCGGCAGCCAGTGCGGGGGCGACCTTCCACACGGCGAGGTCGAGCGGGAAGTTCCACGGCGTCACGGCGCCGACGACGCCCAGCGGCTCCCGGGTGACCAGCGCGAGATTGCCGGGTTCGGTGGGGGCGATCTCGCCGTTGATCTTGTCCAGTGCCTCGCCGTAGTAGGCGACCAGGCCGGCGGCCGAGGGGACATCGACAGTGTGGGCCTCAGTGACGAGCTTGCCCATGTCCATCGAGTCCAGCAACGCCAGTTCGACGCTGTGTTCGGTGATCAAGTGCGCCAGCCGCAGCAGCACCCGCTTGCGCTCGGAGATCGAGGAACGTGACCACTGGCCGCCGTCGAACGCGCGGCGGGCGGACCGTACGGCGAGATCGACATCGACATCCTGGGCTGAGGCCACCGCCGCGATGACGTCGCCGGTGGCCGGGTTGACCGAGTCGAACGTAGCCCCCGATTCGGCCGGTCGGAAGGTGCCGTCGATGAAGACGCCGGCGCGGGGCTCGACCTCGGCCGCGCGCCGGGTCCAGCCGGCCAGATTCTCGGGAGGGGCATCTGCGGTGAGGGTCACCGTTCCACCCTGCACCGACGACATGAACCTGTACAGCAGGTGTTTCCGAACCCTAGGATCGATTTTCCTGATGCGGGAGGTGCCGACATGTCGGATTACACGCTGCGGCAACTCGAGTACTTCGTCGCCGTGGCCGAGGCGGGCAGTGTCACGCGGGCGGCGGCAGCTGTCCACCTATCGCAGTCGGCGATGTCGGCCGCGCTGGCCGACCTGGAGAACGCGCTGTCGGTCCAGTTGCTGGTACGGCACCACGCGCGGGGCATCAGCCTGACGCCCGCGGGCAAGGAACTTCTGGTTGCCAGCCGCCAGCTGCTGGCATCGGCGGGCGACCTTCGCGCGGTCGCACAGGGATTGGGCACCTCGCTGAGCGGCACCCTGTCGATCGGCTGTTTCCAGGTCGTGGCGCCCTACCTGCTGCCGGAGCTGTTGGCCACCGCGGCTGAGAAACTTCCCAAACTCGACCTGTTGACCACCGAGGTCGATCTGGCCGATCTGGCCGAGGGCGTCGCGAACGGGACGTTCGAACTGGGCATCGGCTACGACCTCGTCGACGATCCGCGGTTGAAGCGGTGGCCGTTGTACACGCTGCCGCCCTACGTCCTGGTGTCCGGAGAGCACCGCTTCGCGACGCGGGACAGCGTCGACCTCGCAGAGCTGGCCGACGAACCGATGGTGTTGCTGGACCTGCCGCATAGCCGCGACTACTTCCAGAGCGTGTTCCGGGCCGCCGGCGTCACGCCGAACATCCGGTATCGCTCGACGACGGTCGAGACCTGCCGAGCCCTGGTCGGGCGCGGGCTGGCCTACTGCGTGCTGAACCTGCGAGCCGCGGTCCCGACCGCTCTCGACGGTCATGCTGTCGCGGCCGTTCCGATCAGTGGTGGCCCGCCGAGCCTGACGGTCGTGCTGCTCGACGCTGTCGCCGCCCGTCCCACCCGCCGGGCCAGCGTGGTGGCCGACCTGTGCCGCAACCTGTTCGCGAACCCGCCCAGTATCTGACGCTGCGGCCTGCGTGGATCGTTTTCATCGATGCCGTACATCGGATCTACGCGCTGTACAGATGCAAATGCGGCTTGAACCATGGAGGGCGAGCAGGAACGCCGAGTCTGTGGAGGTCAAGTTGGCGATCGAAGAGGTCGAGGTTCTCGTTGTCGGGGCGGGACAGGCGGGGATCGCGATGAGTGAGCACCTCAGTGCGCACGGCGTACCGCATCTGGTCGTGGAGCGCGACCGCATCGCCGAACGGTGGCGGTCATGGCGCTGGGACTCATTGGTCGCCAACGGCCCGGCCTGGCACGACCGGTTCCCCGGGCTGGAGTTCGACATCGCCCCCGACGCCTTCGCCGGCAAGGAGGAGGTCGCCGATTACCTCGTCGCGTACGCGGACAAGATCGACGCGCCGATCCGTACCGGTGTCACCGTCGACTCCGTTCGAAAGCTTCAGGGACGCAGCGGCTTCCGGGCTGAGACGTCTGCAGGGACCATCGATGCGCGATACGTCGTGGCTGCCACCGGCGCGTTCCAGAAGCCGATCATCCCGCCGGTGGTCCCCGAGAGCGCGGACCTTCATCAGCTGCACTCCAGCTCGTATCACAACCCCGAGCAGCTACCCGGCGGTGCCGTACTGGTGATCGGTGCGGGCTCGTCAGGAGTGCAGATCGCCGACGAACTGCGTCAGTCCGGGCGCAGTGTCTATCTCGCCGTCGGCCCGCACGACCGACCGCCCCGCAGCTACCGTGGCCGCGACTTCTGTTGGTGGCTGGGCGTTCTCGGCAAGTGGGACATGGCCGCACCGCCGCGCGGCGCCGAGCACGTGACGATCGCGGTCAGCGGGGCACACGGCGGGCACACCGTCGATTTCCGCGATCTGGCGGCACGTGGAATCACCTTGCTCGGGATGGCCGGGCCTTACGAGAACGGCGTGATGAAATTCGCTCCGGATCTGCGCGCCAACATCGAAAGCGGTGATAGGAACTACCTCTCGATGCTCGACGAGGCAGATGCCTATATCGCCCGCAACGGACTGGACCTGCCCGAGGAGCCCCAGGCCCGGGTATTCGCCCCCGATCCGGAGTGCGTGAGAAACCCGATCGGCTCGCTCGACCTTGCGGCGGCTGGCATCACGTCGATCATCTGGGCCGTCGGCTTCGCGTTCGACTTCGGTTGGCTTCAAGTCGACACCTTCGACGACAGCGGCCGTCCCCGTCATCAGCGCGGTGTGTCCAGCGAACCCGGTGTCTACTTCCTCGGTCTGCCGTGGCAGTCCCGCCGAGGGTCGAGCTTCATCTGGGGAGTCTGGCACGACGCCAAGTACCTCGCCGATCAGATCGCGATCCAACGCAGCTACCTCGCCTACCAGGCGCCTGTGCTCGCCGATCACTGACCGCGCCCACACCCGAGAGGACCACTGACGATGAGCGATACGACGCCGGCCGGCGCGACCCACAGGCGAATCCGGCCGTTCAACACCAAGGACACCTACCCCGAGCAGAACCTCGACAACGATCTCTGCCAAGCGGTGGTGGCAGGGGGGGTTGTCTATCTGCGCGGGCAGATCGGACAAGACCTCGACACCCGGGAGTCGGTGGGTGTCGGCGACGTCGAGGCGCAGGCCGAGAAGGCCATGGCCAACATCGCGATGCTGCTCGACGAGGCGGGCAGCGGTCTGAGGGACATCGTCAAGGTCACGGTCTACCTCGTCGACATCCGCTACCGCGAAGCGGTTTACCGCGTCATGGGGCGCTGGCTGAAAGGCGTCTACCCGGTCTCCACCGGGCTGGTCGTCGACGCGCTGGCCCGCCCCGAATGGCTGGTGGAGATCGACGCCACCGCAGTGCTCAGTGGAGATCGGTCGTGACGTTCTCGCTCGTGGTGCGCAACGGCGCGGCGTTCGGCATGGTGGTGTGCTCGTCGAGTCCCGCGGTCGCATCCCGGTGTGTGCACCTGCGCGCGGGTGTGGGAGCGGTGGCCAGTCAGAACGTCACGAACCCGAACCTTGGCGCGCTGGCCCTGGATGCGCTTGCGGCAGGGGCCAATGCGTCCTCGGCACTTGAGAAGACCGTCTCGGGGGAGCCCTTCGCTGATTATCGCCAGCTGATCGTCGTGGATTCCTCAGGAGGCACGGCGATCCACACCGGCGCCAAGGCGCTTGGCACCCGCCACGAGCGGCAGGCCGAGAATGCCGCCGCCGCGGGCAATATGCTCGCCGAACCGGCGGTGATCGACGCATTGATCGACGGCTACCTCAATTCCACTGCACTGCAGACCGAACAGCGGCTACTGGACGGCCTCCGCGCCGCGCTGGCGGCCGGCGGCGAAGCGGGACCGGTACATTCCGCGGGCCTTCAGGTGGTCGAGGACGTACCGTGGCCGGTCACCGATCTGCGGGTCGACTGGCACGATGATCCGATCGGCGAACTCACTCGGCTGTGGGCGGTGTGGGAACCCCAGAAGGCCGACTATCGCACGCGCGGAATCGATCCCACCGCCGCGCCCTCGTACGGTGTGCCGGGGGATCTGTGACCGCCGCACTCGACGACGCCGTCCGGTCTGCGGTCGATCACGCGACCGGTCGCGTGCTTGCGCTGTCCCACGACCTACACGCGCACCCTGAGATCGCCTGGGAAGAGGTCCGGTCCTGCGCACGCGTGGCCGGCGACCTTGCGGACTCCGGATTCGAGGTCGAGGCGAACTTCACCGGTCTGCCGACCGCTTTCCTGGCCCGCCGCGGCTCCGGGCCGCTTCATCTGGCGGTGTGCGCCGAGTACGACGCGCTCCCGGGGATGGGACACGCATGCGGCCACAATGTGATCGCCGCGATCTCGACCGGCGCGGCAGTTGCGTTGGCGCCCTACGTCGACGATCTGGGCATCACGCTCTCGGTATTCGGGACACCTGCCGAGGAGGGTGGTGGCGGAAAGATCGAGATACTCGAACGCGGTGGATTCGCCGGCGTGCATGCGGCCGCGATGGTCCACCCCGGTCCGGTCGACGTGGCCAGGGCCGAACCATACGCCGTGTCGCACAGTCACATTCAGTACGACGGAAAAGCCGCACACGCTGCGGCGTATCCGGATCGGGGGGTGAATGCTGCGGATGCCTTCACCATCGCGCAGGTGGCGATCGGTCTACTGCGCCAACAGCTGCCCAGCGGAGTGCGGGTGCACGGCGTGATGACCAATGGCGGTGAGGCGCCGAACGCCATCCCGCAACGCACCGAGGGCCGTTGGTATGTCCGAGCCGGCACACTGGCCGAGCTCGCGGGCCTGGAGGAGCGCGTCAACCGGTGTTTCGAGGCCGGCGCGCACGCGACGGGCTGCGACCTGACCATCACTCCCGAGAGCAAGCCTTATGCGGAGTTCCGTACCGACGAGGGACTACTTACCGGATACGTACGCCGCGCCGAGGAACTTGGCCGGCGGTTCACCTCCGGCTCCGATTCGTTGATGAATCGCGCATCGACCGACATGGGCAATGTCTCCCAGCGTATTCCGGCCATCCACCCCTACATCGGGATCGACTCGCTGCCTGCGGTCAACCACCAGCTGGAGTTCGCCGCTGCTGCGATTTCGCCGGCCGCTGACCGGGCCGCCACCGATGGTGCGCTGGCGCTGGCACTTACGCTGCTGGATGCGGCGCTTGATACCGGCACTCGCCAACGCTTGATGGCAGCAGCCGAAGGAGATGCTCGATGAGCGTTCGTGTCGAACACGACCTGCTCGGCGATCACGAAGTCCCCGACGCGGCGTACTACGGCGTCCATACCGCCCGAGCGGTGGCGAACTTCCCGATCACGGGCACGCAGATCTCACGCTATCCGGAGCTCATTGTTGCGCTCGCCTGCGTGAAAATGGCAGCTGCGCTGGCCAATAAACGACTGGGACTACTCAGTGCCGAGCGCGCCGACGCCATCGTCTCGGCATGCGTGGAACTCAAGTCAGGCTTGCTGCACGACCAGTTCGTCGTCGATGTCATCCAGGGCGGTGCCGGAACGTCGACCAACATGAACGCCAACGAGGTGATCGCCAACCGCGGTCTGGAGCTACTAGGACACCGGCGCGGCGAGTACCGTTACCTTCATCCACTCGAGCACGTCAATCTCGGGCAAAGCACCAACGATGTCTACCCCACGGCGTTGAAGATCGCGCTCCAGTTCGCGGTCCATCGGCTGCAACTCGCGATGGCTGAACTCGTCGCGACCTTCGCCGACAAGGCTGTCGAGTTCGGCGGCCACCTGAAGATGGGGCGCACCCAGCTACAGGACGCGGTGCCGATGACCCTCGGGCAGGAGTTCGGCAGCTACGCGGTCATGGTCGGAGAGGACAGTGACCGGTTGAGGGAGGCTGCCACACTCATCTGTGAGATCAACCTCGGTGGAACCGCGATCGGTACGGGTCTTAACACGCATCGGGATTATGCCGAAGCGGTCTGCGAACAGCTCTGCGCCGCAACTGAACTGCCGCTGGTGACCGCTTCGAATCTCGTGGAGGCCACCCAGGACGTCGGTTCGTTCGTCCAACTGTCCGGGGTGCTCAAGCGCACCGCCGTCAAGCTGTCGAAGATCTGCAACGATCTACGGCTGCTGTCATCCGGTCCTCGGGCTGGTCTGGGGGAGATCAATCTTCCTGCGGTGCAGGCAGGTTCGAGCATCATGCCCGGTAAGGTCAATCCGGTGATTCCCGAAGTCGTCAATCAGGTCGCGTTCGAGGTGGTCGGCAACGACGTCACCATCAGCATGGCTGCCGAGGGTGGCCAGTTGCAGCTCAACGCCTTCGAGCCGATCATCGCGCACAGTCTGTTCGAATCGCTGGCCCATCTGACTGCGGCGTGCGACACCTTGCGGACACGGTGCGTCGCCGGAATCACTGCGAACGTGGACCGTATGCGTGCCACGGTCGACCAGTCCATCGGACTGGTGACGGCGCTCAACCCGTACATCGGCTACGAGGCGGCGACCCGGCTCGCCGCCGACGCGCTGAGTTCCGACTCCGACATCGCCTCGCTCGTTCTCGGTCGCGGGCTGCTGACGGCCTCGGAGCTGGAGGCGATCCTGACGCCACAGAATCTGACCGGACCGCAGCGCGGGAACAGCTGATGACGAACACTCTGACCGTCGGTATCGCGCAATGGCTGGCGCAATGTGCTGAGCCGGAGCGCAATCTCGACGACGCACTGCGGCATATCGCCGATCTCGTGGACCGTGGCTGCGAACTGATTGTGCTGCCGGAGTTGTGGCCTTGCGGATACGGTCCCGCGACGGTGGCCGACGATGCGCGCACGGCGGCCGAACCGCTGGACGGTTCGCGTGGCCGAGCACTGGCAGATGCCGCGCGCAGCCACGGGGTGTGGCTGTTCGCGGGGACAGTGCCGGAGCTGGCCGCAGGCCGGATCTACAACACCGCACCGTGTTACAGACCCGATGGCCAGCTCGTGGGCGCACATCGCAAAGTCCATCTGTACACCCCACTGAACGAGCACAAGGCGTTCACCGCAGGGGAGCGAGCCACCGTCGTCGAGGTCGACGGTCTCGGCCCAGTGGGACTGAGCACGTGTTTCGACGGTGATCATCCCGCCTATGCGCGCGCACTGCATGACGCCGGCGCCCGGGTGGTGGTCGCGCCATGTGCCTACGAAGTCGCTACCGAATCCTGGTGGGACATCTTGTATCCCGCCAATGCGCTGGCCAACGGCCAGTGGTGGATCATGGCCAACCAATGCGGGGGCGACCTGCTGGGCAAGAGCCGGATCATCGCACCGGACGGGTCCATCGTGGCTCAGGCGCCACGGGTCGGGGACACCGACGGTGCCGATCTACTCGTGGTGACGGTGGATCTCGGCGCGGGCATCGAAGCCGCGGAAGTCGCCGCGGGTGCGCTCTGGTCGCTCAGATCCCGGGCGTAGCTTTACGGATCGCAAATCACGATCGGGATCACCCGGTCGGTCCAGGACTTGTAGTCCTCGAAGCCGGTGTAGAACGCGGTCATCTTGGGCCAGTACTCGGCACGCTCGGCCTCGGTGGCATCGCGCGCGGTCAGCTCGAGGACCTCGTCCTTGATCTGAACCTTCACCTTCGGGTTCGCCTTGAGGTTGAGGTACCACAGCGGATGCTTGTCGCTGCCGCCCTGGGACGCCACCAGCACCACCCGGTTGCCCTCGCGGAGGAAGAGCAGCGGTGCGACGCGTGGCTCGCCGCTCTTGCGCCCGATCGTCGTCAGCAGCGCCACCGGCGCACCTTCGAGGAAACTGCCGCCGATCTTGCCCTTACTGGCCTTGTAGATCGCAGTCTGCCCCTTGGACATCCACTTGATGATGAACTTGGTCATCGGTGTGTCGAGGCCTTTGGGGCGCGGCTTGGGCAAGAAGAACTCCTCGGCTAGCTCGTGATGAACGGACGGACGATCGCCCGGATGTGATGGATCTTGCCATCGGCGGCCGGGATCAGGAACGTCTCGTCGATACGTGCGGCGACCCGTCGTCCCGCCAGCACCGGCTTGGTGAGCAGTTCGAATCGGGCGTGCACCTCATCGCCGTTCACGCTGAACTCCGGCTCGCTGACCGACTTGATGACGAGGTACTGCGGACCGCGATTGAGGCTGCGGCGCAATTGATCTCCGGAGAATCCGGTTTTGACGCCGAACTCGATGCGGGTGCAGCCCGGCGCGAACGGCACGTCGTCAGCCTTGTGACTGGCGAGGGCCTCGATGTATGCCCGTGCCGCCGCGATTCGCTCTTCGTCGCTGACCGGACCCTTCCCCGGGTCGCTTCGCTCCTGCCCGCCGGCCACTTAAATCCGCTCGATGATGGTTCCGGTCGACAACGCGCCACCGGCACACATGGTGATCAGTGCGGTGCTCTGATCGGTGCGCTCCAGTTCGTGCAGCGCGGTGGTGATCAACCGGCTGCCGGTGCTGCCGACCGGGTGACCCAGTGCGATCGCGCCACCGTTGACGTTCACCTTGTCCATGTCGGCCTCGTGGACCTGCGCCCAGCTGAGCACCACCGAGGCGAACGCCTCGTTGATCTCCACGAGGTCGATGTCGCCGAGCTTCATGCCGGCCTTCTCGAGCACCCGCGCGGTGGACTGCACCGGGCCGTCGAGGTGGTAGTAGGTCTCCGAACCGACGAGGGCCTGGCTGATGATGCGCGCCCGCGGCTTGAGCCCCAGCGCGCGCGCCTTGTCTTCGTCCATCCACAGCACTGCGGCGGCGCCGTCGGAGATCTGCGACGAGGTGCCCGCGGTGTGCATGGCGCCTTCCATCACCGGCTTGAGCCCGGCCAGGCCCTCCATGGTGGTGTCGCGCAGGCCCTGGTCACGGCTGACCATGTGGCGCTCGTCGGTGGGTCGCTTGTTCTCGTCGAGAATCGGCGCCTCGATCGGGGAGATCTCGCGGTCGAAGCGGTGCTCGTCCCAGGCCCGCTTGGCCCGTTGCTGGGACAGGAACCCGAGGTGGTCGAGATCCTCGCGAGTGATGCCGCGGCGTTTGGCAATCCGCTCGGCGGCGGTGAACTGATCGGGCATGTCGATGTCCCACGAGGCGGCGCGGATCAGCGAGCGGTCCGGGCCGGCGTTGGCGCCGAGCCCGACGCGGCTCATGGCCTCGATACCGCAGGCGATGCCGACGTCGATCGCGCCGGTCGCGATCAGCCCGGCGATCAGGTGGTTGGCCTGCTGGGCGCTGCCGCACTGGCAGTCGACGGTGGTGGCACCGATCTGCTCGGGCAGGCCGGCGGTCAGCCACGCCACCCGGGTGATGTTGTTCGACTGCTCGCCGTATTGGGTGACGCAGCCACCGATGACCTGCTCGACCTCATCGGCGTCGATGCCGGCCTTCTCGACCACGGCCCTCTGGACAGCCCCCAACAATTCGGTCGCATGTAGACCGGACAGCCAGCCGCCCCGCTTTCCGATGGGGCTACGCGTGGCTTCGACGATGACAGGATTACCCATGAGGTCAGGCTAGAACACGTTTCATTACTCTGACAAGCGAGGATGCTTTTGCGCCTTTTGTCTGCGGTGAAGCCATGTTTTACTGGCACTAGAACACGTCATATTGAGGAGCGCATGATCATGCCAACCCCCAACATCCCGGCCGGTTTCGACTTTCTGGATCCGGACCTGCATGTGCAGCGGCTGCCGGTGGAGGAGCTCGCCGAACTGCGCCGGGTCGCGCCCATCTGGTGGTGCGAACAGGCTATCGGCAAGGGCGGCTTCAACGACGGCGGTTATTGGGTCGTCACCAAGCACAAGGACGTCAAAGAGGTCTCCCGCCGCAATGACGTTTTCCTGAGCTCGCCCAACACCGCCATCCCGCAGTTCCCCGACGAGATGGCGCGGGAGGATATCGACCTGCAGAAGGTCGTCATGCTCAACATGGACGGCGAGTACCACGACCGGTTGCGCCGGATCATCTCCAAAGGGTTCACCCCGCGTGCCATCGGCGCTCTGCGCGACGAACTCGACCGGCGCGCCCAGATCATCGCCAAGGAGGCCGCCGCCAACGGCAGCGGAGACTTCGTCGAGCAGGTGGCCTGCGAGCTGCCGCTGCAGGCGATCGCCGATTTGCTGGGTGTGCCCCAGGACGACCGGGCGAAGCTGTTCCGCTGGTCGAACGAGATGACCGGCAACGGTGACGAGGAGTTCGACGTCGACCCCAAGCAGTCGTCGATGGAGGTGCTGGCCTACGCCATGCACATGGCCGAGGTGAAGGGTAAGAACCCCGGCAACGACATCGTCACCGCCCTGATCAACGCCGACATCGACGGCGAGAAGCTCTCCGACGACGAGTTCGGCTTCTTCGTGATGATGCTGGCCGTGGCCGGCAACGAGACCACCCGCAACTCGATCACCCACGGCATGATCGCGTTCGCGAACAACCCCGAGCAGTGGGAGCTCTACAAGAAGGAGCGCCCGGAGACCGCGGCCGACGAGATCGTCCGCTGGGCCACCCCGGTCACCGCGTTCCAGCGCACTGCCGCCGAGGACGTCGAGCTGGCCGGTGTGCAGATCAAGAAGGACCAGCGGGTCGTAATGTTCTACCGCTCGGCCAACTTCGACGAGGACGTCTTCGAGGACCCGTACACCTTCAACATCCTGCGCAACCCGAACCCGCATGTGGGCTTCGGCGGCACCGGCGTGCACTACTGCGTTGGCGCCAACCTGGCCAAGATGACGATCAACCTGATCTTCAACGCAGTTGCTGACCACATGCCCGATCTCACCTCGGCGGGCACCCCCGAGCGGCTACGTTCGGGGTGGCTCAACGCCATCAAGCACTGGCAGGTCGACTACACCGGAGCATCGGCCTAAAACGTTTATCGCCTGAGAATCAAGGAGGATTCTTCGTGGACTTCAGTCCGGACGAAGGGCAGCAGGCAGTCACCGACGTGGTGACCTCAGCACTCGAGCGGGACAACAGCTGGGACGCGCTGGTTTCCGGTGGCGTCGTGGCATTCGGTGTCCCGGAGCGCCTCGGCGGTGACGGCCTCGGCCTGGCCGAGATCACCGCGGCGCTCACCCAGATCGGCAGGTTCGGCACCATCAGTCCGGCGTTCGCGACCCTCGGTCTGGGTCTGCTTCCGCTGCTGGACTTGGCGTCGGACTCGCAGCAGGATCGCTACCTGGCCGGAGTCGCCAAGGGTGCGGTGCTGACCGCGGCGCTCAACGAGCCGGGCCGTTCGCTGCCTGAGCGGCCCGAGACGCGGCTGACGGACGGCAAGCTGAACGGCACCAAGATCGGCGTTCCCTTCGCCGAGCAGGCGGATTGGATCGTCGTGAGCACCGACAGCGGGGTGGTGGTCGTGTCGCCCACGGCGCCCGGCGTGAGCCTGACGAAGACCCCGTCGGCGACGCACGCCGACGAGTACGTCGTCACCTTTGCCGACACCCCCGTCGACAGCTCAGATGTGTTGGGCGGCAGCGATTCCGTGCGACGGATCAATCAGCTGGTGGTGGCCGCTGTCGGCGCCTACGCGTCCGGCTTGGTGGCAGGCGCGCTACGGCTCACCGCCGACTACGTCGCCAACCGGCACCAGTTCGGCAAGCCGCTGTCGACCTTCCAAACGGTCGCCGCGCAGCTCGCCGAGATCTACATCGCCTCGCGAACCATCACGTTGGCGTCGACGGCGGTGTCCTGGGCGCTGTCCGAGGGGCGCGATGCGACCGAAGACATCGACATCCTCGGCTACTGGGTGACTTCGCAGGCGCCACCGGTCATGCAACTGTGCCACCATCTGCACGGCGGCATGGGTATGGACATCACCTACCCGATGCACCGCTACTACTCGTCGATCAAAGATCTCACCCGGCTGTTGGGTGGCAAGGCACACCGTCTGGAACTGGTGGGAGCGTAAATGTTCATCGAGCTGACCCCCGAGCAGAAGCAGCTGCAAGCTGAACTGCGGGAATACTTTTCGAATCTCATCTCGCCTGAGGAAGCCCAGGCGATGGAGTCCGACCGGCACAACGAGGCCTACCGCGCGATCATCAAGCGGATGGGTTCCGACGGCAAACTGGGAGCCGGTTGGCCCAAAGAGTACGGCGGCCTGGGCTATGGGCCCATCGAGCAGTCGATCTTCGTCAACGAGGCCCAGCGCGCCGACGTGCCGCTGCCTGCGGTGACGCTGCAGACCGTCGGACCGACGTTGCAGCAGTACGGAACCGAAGCGCAGAAGAAGAAATTCCTGCCGGCGATCCTGGCCGGTGAGGTGCACTTCGCCATCGGCTACAGCGAACCGGAGGCCGGTACCGACCTGGCCTCGCTGCGGACCTCGGCGGTCAAGCAGGGTGACGAGTACATCGTCAACGGCCAGAAGATGTGGACCACCGGCGGGCACGATGCCGACTACGTCTGGCTGGCCTGCCGAACCGATCCGGAAGCCGTTAAGCACAAGGGTATTTCGATCCTGATCGTCGACACCAAGGATCCGGGCTACTCCTGGACGCCGGTCATCCTGTCCGACGGCGCCCACCACACCAATGCCACCTACTACAACGACGTGCGGGTGCCCGCCGACATGCTCGTCGGTGAAGAAAACGGCGGATGGCGGCTGATCACCACCCAGCTCAACAACGAGCGGGTCATGCTCGGACCGGCCGGACGGTTCGCGGCGCTTTACGACAAGGTTCATGCGTGGGCCTCCAAGCCGGGCAGCAACGGGGACACCCCACTCGATCACGCCGACGTCAAGCGCTCGCTGGGTGAGCTCAAGGCCATGTGGCGCATCAACGAGCTGCTCAACTGGCAGGTCGCGGCGTCGGGCGAGGAGATCGACATCGCGGATGCGGCCGCCACCAAGGTCTTCGGCACCGAGCGCATCCAGTATGCGGGCCGCCTCGCCGAGGAAATTGTTGCTGCACACGGTAATCCGGCCGATGCGGAGACCGCCGAGCTGATGGACTGGTTGGACAGCCAGACGAAGCGCAACTTGGTGATCACATTCGGCGGCGGAGTGAACGAGGTCATGCGAGAGATGATCGCGGCTGCCGGTCTGAAAGTGCCGAGGGTTCCGCGGTGAGCGGCGATGAGCGCTCGCGCGAAGAGCAGCCCAGCGTAGTCGACGACATCAAGGCCGCGGCCGAGCGGGTCAAGGCCGAAGGCAAGAGCAAGCCTCGGGTCGGGCGGCATCCGGTCAACCAGCCGATGGTCGACCACTGGCTCGACGCGATCGGCGACAAGAACCCGATCTACGTCGACTCCGATGCCGCCAAGGCGGCCGGGCATCCCGGCCTGGTCGCTCCGCCGGCGATGATCCAGGTCTGGACGATGATGGGTCTGGGCGGTGTTCGCCCCGACGACGACCCGCTGGGCAAGATCCTCGAATTGTTCGACGAGGCAGGCTATATCGGCGTCGTCGCGACCAACTGCGAGCAGACTTATCACCGCTATCTGCGGCCAGGCGAAGAAGTCAGTGTCGCCGCCGAGCTGACCGACGTCGTCGGCCCCAAGCGGACCGCGTTGGGCGAGGCGTTCTTCATCACCCAGACCATCACCTGGTCGGTCGGTGACGAGGATGTCGCCGAGATGATGTGGCGCATCATGAAGTTCATCCCTGCCGATAAATCTGAGGCAGCCCCCTCGTCGGTGCCGGATGATCTCGATGCCGATTCCGCTATGCGCCCGGCGTCGTCGAAGGACACTAAGTTCTTCTGGGACGGCGTCAACGCGCACGAGCTGCGCATCCAGAAGCGCGACGACGGCACGCTGGTTCATCCGCCGGTGCCGGCGCTGTGGCTCGACAAGGAGCAGGAGACCGATTACGTCGTTGCCAGCGGCAACGGGACCGTCTTCAGCTTCGTGGTGCACCATGCGCCGAAGGTGCCCGGCCGGACCCTGCCGTTCGTGATCGCGCTCGTCGAACTCTCCGAAGGCGTGCGGATGCTCGGTGAGCTGCGCAACGTCGATCCCTCTACCGTGAAGATCGGAATGCCCGTCCGCGCAATGTATATCGATTTCCCGGCCAACGACGTCGGCCCGGCGTGGACCAACTACGCGTGGGAGCCGGCCAAATGAGCGCGCCTGCAATCGAAGTCGGCACCAAGCTGCCGGAGCTGAAGATCTACGGAGACCCGACGTTCATCGTCTCGACGGCGATCGCCACCCGGGACTACCAGGATGTCCACCACGACCGGGACAAGGCGCAGGCCAAGGGTTCCAAGGACATCTTCGTCAACATCCTCACCGACACCGGTCTGGTGCAGCGGTTCATCACCGACTGGGCCGGCCCGACAGCGGTCATCAAGTCGATCGGTCTGCGCCTGGGCGTGCCCTGGTATGCCTACGACACCGTGACGTTCTCCGGTGAGGTCACTGCAGTGGAGGACGGATTGATCACGCTGAAAATCGTGGGCAGCAACAGTCTTGGCGATCACGTGATCGCCACCGCCACGCTGACGATCGGTGCCGCGTGATGCCGGGCGAGCTGAGCGGCAAGGCCGCTATCGTCGGCATCGGCGCCACCGACTTCTCGAAGAACTCCGGTCGTAGCGAGTTGCGGCTGGCCTCGGAGGCCGTGCTGGACGCCCTCGACGACGCGGGCCTGACGCCCGCCGACGTCGACGGCATGACCACGTTCACGATGGACTCCAACACCGAGGTCGCGATCGCGCGGGCCACCGGCATCGGCGATCTGAAGTTCTTCTCCAAGATCCACCACGGCGGCGGTGCAGCCTGCGCCACCGTTCAGCAGGCCGCGATCGCGGTGGCCACCGGTGTCGCGGATTGCGTTGTGGCATACCGGGCTTTCAACGAGCGCTCCGGCATGCGTTTCGGTCAGGTGCAGATGCGGCTGGTCGAAAACGCGGACTCCACCGGCGTGGACAATTCGTTCTCGTACCCGCACGGATTGTCGACGCCGGCCGCGCAGGTCGCGATGATCGCCCAGCGCTACATGCACTACTCCGGTGCGACCAGCCGTGATTTCGGTGCGGTATCGGTAGCGGATCGTAGGCACGCTGCCAACAATCCGAAGGCGTACTTCTACGAGAAGCCGATCACCATCGAGGACCACCAGAACTCACGGTGGATCGCCGAGCCGCTGCGGCTGCTGGACTGCTGCCAGGAGACCGACGGCGGTGTCGCCCTGGTGATCGTCTCGGCCGAGCGTGCCAAGGACCTCAAGCACCGGCCAGCCATCATCGAGGCGGCGGCGCAGGGCTCGAGCCCTAACCAGTACTCGATGACGAGCTACTACCGGCCCGAACTCGGGCTGCCCGAGATGGGTTTGGTGGGTAAGCAGATGTGGGCGCAGTCGGGTCTCACGCCGGCCGACATCCAGACCGCGATCCTCTATGACCACTTCACTCCTTTCACGCTGATTCAGTTGGAGGAGTTGGGGTTCTGCGAGCCGGGTGACGCGAAGGACTTCGTCAAGGACGGCGCGTTGGAGATCGGCGGACGGCTGCCGATCAACACCCACGGTGGCCAGCTCGGCGAGGCCTACATTCACGGCATGAACGGCATCGCCGAAGGCGTGCGCCAGCTGCGCGGCACCTCGGTGAACCAGGTGGACAACGTCGAGCATGTGCTCGTCACCGCCGGCACCGGCGTCCCGACCTCCGGCCTGATCCTGGGCTAGCTGTTCCGCCGACAGTAACGCCACGGCGCAGAATCACGCGATTCGCCGCCATGGCGTTACTGTCGTTCGCTTGTCGGTGGGCGACGGCACACTTCCGCCATGGAGGACGAGCCATTCATCGGGAGCGAGGCGTTGTCGGCCGGCCGCCTGACGCGCCACGATCTGCGAACCAAGTTCCGCGCGGTCCATCGGGACGTCTACATCCCGGCCGGGGCTGAGCTCAGTCCAGTACTAAGGGCCACGGCGTGCTGGTTGCGATCACGCCGGCGCGGCGTACTGGTCGGCTTTTCGGCTTCAGCTGTCCACGGCGCAAGGTGGATCGACATCCGTCGCGCCGCAGAGATCAGCGATTCCAATCGTCGGCCGACACCGGCCGTGATCGCCCGTGCCTGCGGTATCGAATCCGACGAGATGTGCCTCAAGGCCGGGATGGCCGTCACCACTCCCGCGCGTACCGCCCTCGATCTTCTGTGCTGGTATCCGACGGATGTGGCGATCACGGCAGTGGATGCGTTGGCGCGCGCGACGCGCTTGAAGGTCGCCGACGTCGAGCTGTTGGCTGAACGGCATCAAGGCCGGCGAGGGATCGTCCGAGCGCGGGCCGCGCTCAATCTTGTCGACCCGGGCTCGGAGTCACCGAAGGAGACATGGCTGCGGCTGGTGATCGTCCGGGCGGGTTTCCCGCGACCGCAGACACAGATTCCGGTCTACAACGAATACGGAGTGCTGATCGCTGAACTCGACATGGGCTACGAGGACCGCAAAATCGCGTTCGAATACGAAGGCGCCCACCACCGCATTGATCGTCGACAACGTGACAGAGACATTCGGCGATTCGAAGACCTCGCCGAACTCGGCTGGGTCGTCGTGCGTTTCACGTCTGAGGACACTGCGGGCACCGTCAAGCGCCGAGTGGCAGCGGCTTTGGCGCGCCGACAGTAACGCCACGGCGGAAAATCCGGGGATTCCGCGCCGTGGCGTTACTGTCGAGCGGCCAAACTTCAGGACAGGTTGTTCTTGACCTGGGTGTCCTGCATCTTCGCAATGGCCAGGGCGGTCTCGTTCTGCACCGGATCGTTGGGCTCACTGGAGAATTCGATGTTCACCAGCGACTTGCCCTGGGTGAAGTACACCTCGGTGATCGCCTTGGTACCGTCGGGCGACTTGCCGGTGGCGATGATGCCGTTGCCGCCGTCGCCGACATCGGCAGGCTGGGGCGCGCCGTCAACTTCCTTGGGCAGTTCTGCCTTGGCAGAGTCCAGAGCCTTGAGCGCTCCGGCGGCGTCCTCGCTCACGACGATCGCGAAGACGATGGTTTCGTTCTTACCGGGGTTCGTCATCGACTGGACGACGCCGTTCACACCATTGGGGTTGATCTGCGGATCGCTGGCCACGAAGCTCGGATCGATATCGGAGGCCTTCAGCAGCAGTTTGCTGTAGTCGCCGGCCGGGGCGGCGGCGGCGGCGCTGGACGTCTCCGAAGCGGCGGACGAGGAGCTCGACGCGGCCGATGACGACGATGACGACGATGACGATGACGACTCGGACCCCTTGTCGTCGCTACCGCAGCCGACTGCGGCGGCGCCCACGAGCAGGGCGGCGCCGACGAGACCGACGGTCTTGGCGGGGGCAATCTTCATAGGGAAGTCCTTTCGCGAAAGCACCAAAGTTTGCTTTGCCTAAGTTCCTACCCTGAAGAGCGCTGAAAATTTGACCTATCGGCAAATTTGACGACCAGATCACACGACTTCGTAATCTGGAGGATGGGAAGACCCGGACCGAAACTCAGACCGGGATGAACTCCACGTCGGAGAGGATGACGGCATCGTCGCGGCCCGGAGCGGTGACGACGCCGACGTAGCCGTCGCCGTCCTTCCATGCGCTGACCTTGATGGTTTCACCCGGATAGCAGACCCCGGCGAACCGCGCGCCGTAGGTCTTCACGGCCGAAGCGTCGGAATCGAGCAGCGTGTCGACCAGTGCCTTGCACGTCATGCCGTAGGTGCACAGTCCGTGCAGGATCGGCTTCGGAAAGCCGGCTGCCGCAGCGAATTCGGGATCGGAATGCAGCGGGTTGCGGTCACCGCAGAGCCGGTAGAGCAGCGCTTGCTGCGGCAGTACCGGAACGGAGATCTCGTAGTCCGGCGCGCGGTCCGGCGCGGCAACTGATGTCGACGGGCCGCGCTCGCCGCCGAAACCACCCTCACCGCGGGCGAAGATCGACCGCTTGGTGGTCCACAGCAGGGTGCCGTCCGGGTCGGTCACCGTGGTCTCGCTGACGATGACGGCGGCCTTGCCCTTGTCCCAGATCTCGGTGAACCGCTGCACCGACCGCGCGGTGCCGCTGGGCGGCAGCGGCGCGGGCACCGTGACCGCCTCGCTGGCGTGCAGCACCTTGCTCAGCTCGATCTCGATGCCGGGGAACTTCACCTCGGGCGGTTCGGTCATGTGGAAGCTGGCGGCCACGTTGCCGAAGGTGGGCAGCACCTGCGGGGTGCGGTCCACCAGGTAGCGCAGTTCTTTGGGATCCATCGGATCCGCGCCCGCGCCGAGGCCGAGCTGATAGAGCTGCACATCGCTGCTCGTCCACGAGAACTCGACGGGCTCCAGTTCGGCGCCGAGCGCGACGGACAGATCGATCGGCATGTCAGGCCTTTCCTGCAATGTGCAACGCCGCCAGGTAGCCGAACGCCATCGCGGGGCCGATGGTGCCGCCCGGACCGGGATAGGTGTGGCCCATCACCGGCGCGCTGACATTACCGGCCGCGTACAGGCCTTCGATCACCGAACCGTCGTCGCGCAGAGCCCGCCCGTTGACGTCGGTGCGGACGCCACCCTTGGTGCCCAGATCGCCGGGCACCATCTTGGCGGCGTAGAACGGCCCGTTCTTGATCTCGCCGAGGTTGGGGTTGGGCTTGTTGGTCGGATCGCCGTAGTAGCGGTCGTAAGCGCTTTCACCGCGGTGGAAGTCCTCGTCCTTGCCTGCACGTGCAAAGCCGTTGAACCGCTGGACGGTTTCCAGGAACGCATCGGCAGGCAGCCCGGTGACCTTGGCCAGCTCCTCGAGGGTGTCGGCCTTGACGATGACGCCGGACTCCATCCACTTCTTCGGAATGCGTTGTCCCGGTTGCAGTCCGGCAAAGATGTAGCGGTCACGGTACTGCTGGTCGAACACCAGCCATGCCGGCACGTTCTCGCCGGGACCGGCGCCCTGACCGTACTGGCCGCCGTACATGTGGTGGCAGGCCTCGACGTAAGGCATCGACTCGTTCATGAAGCGCTTGCCGGACAGGTTGACGATGATCGAGCCGGGGGAGTTGCGCTCCGACAGCGCGAACCATGGTGCGCCGACCAGCGGGACGGTCGGACCCCACCAGGCGTCCTCCATCAATTCCAGTGCCGCGCCGAGTTTTTCGGCGGCCACGATGCCGTCACCGGTGTTGGCTGCGGCCCCCACGGTCCACTCGGTGGTGATCGGGGCGCGCTGATACTTGACCCGCATCTGCTCGTTGTGCTCGAACCCGCCGCTACCCAGGATGACGCCCCGGCGTGCGCGGATCAATTGCGGGTCAGCCGCTTCCGGTCCGGTGGTGTCGCGGACATAGATGCCGCGCACCACGCCGTCCTCGACGTACAGATCGGTCAGCGCGGTGTTGAGCAGCACCGGAACACCGGCCTCGCGAAGGCCGATCCGCATCGGGGCGATCAGCGCCCGCCCCATGCCCACCAAATTCTTGCCACGAGCGTTGGCCCACACCGTGCGAGCGCCGACCTTCAAGCTCCTCAACACGCCGCGAGGGTGGCGCTTGAGCTGATTGAGACGCATGTAATCCTGCTGCATCACAACGACATTGAGCGGGACCTTGCCGTACGCCGGCTCCAGGAACTTCTCGTCGGGGCCGAGCTTCTTGGCGTCGAACGGCTTGGGCTCGACCGAGCGTCCACCGGGGCGGCCTCCCGGCGCCTCCGGGTAGTAGTCGGAGTACCCGGGCACCCAGCACAGCTTCAGCGGAGTGTGCTTGAGCACGAACGACAGCATCTCCGGCCCGCGCTCGAGGTAGGTGTCGATTCGTTCCGGCTCCACCACGTCGCCGATGATCGTGTGCAGATAGGTACGCGCGGCTTCTTTGGTGTCGGTGACTCCGTCACGCTTGAGGATCTCGTTGTTGGGGATCCACACGCCGCCGCCCGAGCGGGCGGTCGAGCCGCCGAAGTGCGCGGCCTTCTCGACGACGACTGTCGATAGTCCCTGGTGAGCGGCGGTAAGTGCGGCAACCATGCCGGCAGCACCGCTTCCGACGACGACGACGTCGAACTCCTGAGCTGTCATACTAGAACACGTTATAGAATTGCCCCGTCCGGGCGCTACTGACCCCTCCTTTCCGATCAGCGGAACGCTTACCCCACGGCGCCGCGGACAACACTAGAATTGCCCGCACCGGGCGCCGTTCGCCCCGGTCACACCGACGATGGGACTCCCGGGAATGCTGAGCGTTTCGACGCGCGAAGAGCTTGCCGCCGACCTTGCCGAGGCGGAACGCAGTCGCGTCCCGATGACGCCGCTGACGGCCAAATACCCCGATATCGACGTTGTCGACGCCTACGAAATCCAGCTGATCAACATCCGGCAGCGGATCGCCGAAGGCGCGCGGGTGGTCGGTCACAAGGTCGGCCTGTCATCGGAGGCCATGCAGAAGATGATGGGTGTCGACGAGCCCGACTACGGCCATCTACTGGCCGACATGGAGGTGTTCGAGGACAAGCCGGTTCCCGCAGGGCGCTTCCTGTTCCCGCGCGTGGAGGTCGAGGTCGGATTCATCCTCGCCGACGACCTGCCCGGCGCCGGCTGCACGGAGGACGACGTGCTGGCGGCCACCGCGGCGTTCGCCCCGGCGATCGAACTCATCGACACCCGGATCAAGGACTGGAAGATCGCGCTGTGCGACACCATCGCCGACAACGCGTCGTCGGCGGGCTATGTGCTCGGCAAGGAGCGGGTATCGCCCAAAGACATAGATATCCAAGCCATCCCGGCCGTCTTGACCCGCAACGGCGAGGTGGTGGCCGAGGGCCGCAGTGACGCCGTTCTCGGCAATCCGGTCACGGCAGTGGCGTGGCTGGCCCGCAAGGTCGAGAGCTTCGGGGTGCGACTGAAGGCGGGCGACATCGTCCTGCCGGGCTCGTGCACCAGGGCCATCGACTGCCACCCAGGCGACGAGTTCGTCGCAGACTTCGCCGGTCTGGGTTCGGTCCGGCTGTCATTCGAATAAGAGGAGGCTCTACATGCCCCAGAAGAGTTCTGTCGCCATCGTCGGGTCGGGCAACATCAGCACCGACCTGCTGTACAAGCTCCTCCGTTCGGAGTGGCTCGAGCCGCGCTGGATGATCGGCATCGATCCCGAGAGCGAGGGTCTGGCCCGGGCACGCAAGCTCGGACTGGAGACCAGCCACGAGGGGGTGGACTGGCTGCTGGCGCAGTCGGAGAAGCCGGACCTGGTGTTCGAAGCCACCAGCGCCTACGTCCACCGGGCCGCCGCGCCCCGTTACGAAGAGGCCGGCATCCGCGCGATCGACCTGACGCCGGCCGCCGTCGGCCCCGGCGTGATCCCGCCGGCCAACCTGCGTGCGCACCTGGACGCTCCGAACGTCAACATGGTCACCTGCGGTGGCCAGGCCACGATCCCGATGGTCTATGCGGTGAGCCGCGTCGTCGACGTGCCCTACGCCGAGATCGTCGCGTCGGTGTCGTCGGCGTCGGCCGGCCCCGGAACCCGGGCCAACATCGACGAGTTCACCAAGACCACCAGTGCCGGCGTGGAGGTGATCGGCGGCGCGAAGCGGGGTAAGGCGATCATCATCCTGAATCCGGCTGATCCGCCAATGATCATGCGCGACACCATCTTCTGCGCGATCCCCGAGGACGCCGACCACGACGCGATCACGCAGTCCATCAAGGACGTCGTCGCCGAGGTGCAGACCTATGTGCCGGGCTACCGCCTGCTCAACGAGCCGCAGTTCGACGAGCCGACGGTGTACAACGGCGGCAATCACCTCGTCACCACGTTCGTGGAGGTCGAGGGTGCGGGCGACTATCTGCCGCCCTACGCGGGAAATCTGGACATCATGACCGCCGCGGCCACCAAGGTGGGCGAGGAGATCGCCAAGGAACGCGCCTCTGCAGGAACGGGAGCTCAAGCATGAGCGACATCTACTTCAACCCCATGTGGGACGTCCGGATGACGGACACGTCGCTGCGCGACGGCAGCCACCACAAGCGCCACCAGTTCACCAAGGAAGAGGTCGGCGCCATCGTCGCTGCGCTGGACACCGCCGGTGTCCCGGTGATCGAGGTGACCCACGGTGACGGGCTGGGCGGCTCGAGCTTCAATTACGGGTTCTCCAAGACCCCCGAGCAGGAGCTGATCAAGCTGGCCGCCGAGACGGCCAAGGAATCCAAGATCGCCTTCCTCATGCTGCCCGGCGTGGGCACCAAGGAGGACATCAAAGAGGCGCAGAACAACGGCGGCTCGATCTGCCGGATCGCCACCCACTGCACCGAGGCCGATGTCTCGATCCAGCACTTCGGGCTGGCCCGCGAACTCGGGCTGGAGACCGTCGGCTTCCTGATGATGAGCCACACGATCAGCCCGGAGAAGCTTGCCAAGCAAGCCCGGATCATGGCCGACGCCGGCTGCCAGTGCGTCTACGTCGTCGACTCGGCGGGTGCGCTGGTGCTCGAGGGCGTGGCCGACCGGGTGAGCGCGTTGGTCGCCGAACTGGGTGACGACGCCCAGGTGGGCTTTCACGGCCACGAGAACCTGGGCCTGGGTGTGGCCAACTCGATCGAAGCCGTCCGGGCGGGAGCCAAGCAGATCGACGGGTCGTGCCGCCGGTTCGGCGCCGGCGCGGGCAACGCTCCGGTCGAGGCGCTGATCGGGGTGTTCGACAAGATCGGCGTCAAGACCGGCATCGACTTCTTCGACATCGCCGACGCCGCTGAGGAGGTCGTCGCACCGGCCATGCCGGCCGAATGCCTGCTGGACCGCAACGCGCTGATCATGGGCTACTCCGGGGTGTACTCGAGCTTCCTCAAGCACGCCATCCGCCAGTCCGAGCGCTACGGCGTGCCGGCCCACCAGCTGCTGCACCGGGCCGGACAGCGCAAGCTCATCGGTGGCCAGGAGGATCAGCTGATCGACATCGCGCTGGAGATCAAGCGCGAGCAAGAGGCTGCCTCGGCTTCCTAGGTTGTCATCGGCTGCGGGCACGATGGGTCCATGACCGCGACCCGAGCTGACGCACAGAAGATCCTCGAGCAGCTGGCCGGCCCACAGGCGGTCCTGCGCGATGACCAGTGGACGGCCATCGAGGCGTTGGTGGTGCACCGGCGGCGGGCTCTGGTCGTACAACGAACCGGCTGGGGCAAGTCGGCCGTCTACTTCGTCGCCGCCAAGCTGCTGCGTGAGCAGGGCCGCGGGCCGACGGTGATCGTGTCACCGTTGCTGGCTCTGATGCGCAATCAGGTGAGCGCCGCGCAGCGCGCAGGGGTGCGTGCGGCGACCATCAACTCCGGCAACGTCACGGAGTGGGATGACATTCATCGCCAGGTCGGGGACGGTGATCTCGACGTACTCCTGGTCAGCCCGGAACGGTTGAACAATCCGGAGTTCCGCGTTCAGGTGCTTCCGTCGTTGGCGGCCGACGCCGGCCTGGTCGTGGTGGACGAGGCGCACTGTGTCTCGGACTGGGGACATGATTTCCGGCCGGACTACCGGCGCATCCGAACATTGATCGCCGAATTGGGTTCCGGGGTACCGGTGTTGGCAACCACAGCGACGGCCAATGACCGGGTGGTCGGCGACGTGGCGGCTCAACTCGGCGTGGGTGGCGGCGATACTTTGGTCTTGCGCGGTGGCCTGGATCGCGAGTCGCTTCATCTGTCGGTCGTCAAGGTCCCCACTGCTGCCGGGCGCGCGGCCTGGATTGCGGCGCAGCTCAATTCGCTGCAGGGATCCGGCATCATCTACACCCTGACCGTTGCTGCCGCCCGTGATCTGGCGGCGATCCTGCGAGAACAGGGCCATCAGGTCGCCGCCTACACCGGGGCCTCCGACCCCGCCGAGCGGGAACAGATGGAGCTCGATCTGCTCGACAACCGGGTCAAGGCCCTGGTGGCCACCTCCGCGCTCGGGATGGGATTCGACAAGCCCGATCTGGGTTTCGTCATCCACCTCGGGGCCCCACAGTCACCGATCGCGTACTACCAGCAGGTGGGACGCGCAGGCCGCGCCACCGACCGCGCCGAGGTGATCCTGCTGCCGGGGCATGAGGACGCCGAGATATGGAGCTACTTCGCCTCGGTCGCGTTCCCGCCGGAAGCATTGGTGCGCAAAGTGATCAGCGCGCTGGAGACGGACCGCCCGCTGTCGACTCCAGCGCTGGAACCGCTCGTCGACCTGGGCCGCAACCGGCTGGAGATGGTACTCAAGGTACTTGACGTCGACGGCGCGGTGCAGCGGGTGAAGGGCGGCTGGATCGGTACCGGCCAGCCGTGGACCTACGACGAAGAGCGCTATCGCACGCTGGACGCGGCCCGCCGCCGCGAACAGCAGGCGATGCTCGACTATCAGAACTCGACCAGCTGCCGGATGGCGTTTCTCCGTGCGCAACTGGACGATCCGGAACTGTCAGCACAGGATCGCTGCGGCCGGTGCGACAACTGTGCCGGATCCCGCTTCACCGCCGAGGTCGACGAGCGTGCGCTCGATGCGACCAACGACCGGCTGCAGCAGTGCGGTGTCGAGGTGGCGCCACGGCGGATATGGCCGACGGGCATGGCCAAGCTCGGGGTCGACCTGAGCGGACGCATCGACGACGGGCCGCTGGCGGGCCGCGCGATTGGGCGGCTCACGGACTTGGGCTGGGGGGCCCGGTTGCGCCGGCTGCTGGATGCGCCGGACGCCCCGGTCCCCGACGAGTTCGTCCGCGCCGCGTTCGCGGTGCTGGCGGACTGGCCGTGGGAGACGCGGCCCGAGGCCGTCATGGGGCTCGACTCGTCGGCGCATCCGATCCTGATCCGTTCCGTCGTCGACCGTCTCGGGGAGGCGGGCCGGCTGACGAACTTGGGAACGCTTCACTACCGCCCGACGCGGCGGCCGGTCACGGCCGCGAACTCGGCCTATCGCGTCGCGGCACTGCACGACACCTGGCAGGAGCCGGACTTCACTGCGCTGCAGCAAGTTCCGCGGACTGTGCTTCTGGTCGACGACCTCACCGATACCGGCTGGACGCTCACCACCGCCGCGCGCTGCCTGCGTAGGGCCGGCGTATCGGAGGTACTGCCGTTCGCGCTTGCGGGCGTCAGTTAAACACTGCTGGGTGTTTTGTCGAAGAACACCGTGTAGGTGGAATCGTCTCCTGGCGTGGCGATCTCGTGCTGCCGATTGAGGCCATCCGACCACCGGTTGAAGACCAGTTGTCCGTCGGCGACGGTCTGCGGCGAGCCTGCGTCCAGGTGTCGCACCACCCCGACGACCGCCTGCTGGCTGAAGGTACCGGTGTGCGGAACGCCGTCGACGGTGTACACCGCGTCCGGGTCGTTGCTGGTGAACGTCAGCGTCACGAGGTTGGGCTTGATGTTCACCGTCTTGGTGGTCGACAGTCCACTGCTGTCGGTGACGGTGAGGCTGATCTCGTACCAGGTGGTGGCCACGTTGTGTTCGTTGGTGGCGAGCGAGACGGTGCCGCTGGGGCCGACGACGCTGTCCACGTAGGGGTGGATGTGGTCGGCGTGATGGAAGATCACCCGCCAGTTGTAGGCGCTGTCGGGCAGGGCGCCGTCCTCGGCGTCGGTGGCTGTGGCGCTGAAGCTGATGACGTCGCCGGCGTTGTAGTGCGAGTCGTTGATCGGGGTCAGGATCTGCACATCCGGCGGTGTGCTGCCCACGACGACGTCGCGGCTTGCGGTGTTGGTCCGCTGCCCGTCGCTGACGGTGAGCGTGACGGTGTAGGTGCCGTCGGTGGTGTAGGTGCGCAACGGGTTCGCGGCCGCCGAAGTACCGCCGTCACCGAAGTCCCAGCTGTAACTCAGGGTGGTCCCCGGATCCGGATCGGTGGAGCCGGCGGAGGAGAACTGAACGCTCAACGGCGAGTATCCGTTGGTCGGCGTCGCCGTCAGAACAGCTGTGGGAGCGCGGTTTCCACCGGACGCCGCAATCCGGTACAGCTCGCCGGGATAGATGTTGAGCTGGTACAGATTGCCGTCCGGACCCTGCCGCATCTGCACCGTCGTGCCTGCGTCGGTGTCCAGGAGCTGCTCGCCGATCACATTGGTGTAGGTGGAGTCGAAGCTCAGCGCCTTGAGCCAGTGCAGCGTGTAGTCGGCGATGAACACCTTGTTCTGGTACTCCGCCGGCAACGCGGTGCCGGTGTACACGATCACCGAGGTGATCGATCCCGCGCGACCCGGCGGGGGAGTGTGCGGATAGGCGTAGACCGGATTGTCGTAGGCGCAACTCGTGCACGGCCCTTCCTGAACCGGCCAGCCGTAGTTGCCGCCCGCGACGACGTTGTTGAGCTCCTCCCAGGATTCGTCACCGACGTCGCCCACCAACAGCTGACCGGTTTCGGTGAATGTCATCCGGAACGGATTGCGCATGCCCAATGCGTAGATCTCCTGGCGCGCCCCGGGGGTGTTGTAGAACGGATTGTCCTGCGGGATGGTGCCATCGGGATTGATCCGAAGAATCTTGCCGAAGATGGTCGACAGGTCCTGGCTGTTGGTGTTGAGGCTGTCATCGCCCATCGCGAAATAGATCTTGCCGTCGGGGCCGAACGCCATGGTGTTGCCCTGATGCATCGAGCCGGTTTGCACCGAATCGATCAGCACCTTTTCGGATTTCGGATCGACGGTGTCGTTGACCATGGTGAACCGTGACAGCCGGGCGTGGGAGTCGGTCGAGTTGTAGGCGGTGTAGAGGTAACCGTTGTGTGCGAAATCCGGGTCCAGCTCGAACGCGTCCGACGGCTGGAGCTGGCCGATCTTGACCGCGGTTGCACCGTCGGCGTTGGGGGCGATCTTGAGTGAGCCGTCCCGCTGGAGAATCAGGATGCGCCCGTCCGGAAGGAACTGGAAATCAGTCGGTTGATCCAGCCCGGCGGTGATCGTCGTGCGGTCGAGATCGGCTGGAAGAGGCTGGGATTGAACGGGGTTGGCGCATCGAATCAGGTCCTGCGAGGCGAAGGTGAGCCGATCGAGCGCGAGTGCGAGCTGCTTGTTGACCACCTCAACAGCGTGGGCGATCGGCGGAATAGCCAGAATCTGATTGATGCCGCGGCGGGTGAACTCGGCGACGGCCGCCAACACCGGATTGTCGATCGGCGGTAGTGCCGGACCACCGCCACTCTGCTCGCCCCCGACGGCTTTGCCGATGGTCTCCAGCACCCGCATGACGAGCTTGCACGCGCAAACCTTGATCGGCTGAAGCAGATTGGTCACGGGGTTGCCCGGTGACGGCGTCGTCGACGTCGGCTTTCCGCTGTGTCCGGTGTCGTCCAGTCCGGGCCCGAACACCAACGAGGCGGCGCCGGGTTCGCCGGTCTTGCCGGCCGCCGGCATCGTGCTGGGCGATGTCCGCCGCGGAGTCGTTGCCGCCGAGGCTGTCTGGCTGGTGCGCACGCGCGGCGGCACCACGCCGGCGGACGTGGCGGGGTGCCCCTGCCCGCGGCGGGCCGAGCCGGTGCCGTGGGAGCGCGCGCTGCCCGCGCTGTGCCCTGTTCCGCTGTCCGCTCGCGACGGTGAACTCGACGTTGAGTCGTCGGCCCAGGCGCTGGGCGCGCCATAGCCCAACCCCACGCCGATTCCCAGGGCTACGGCCAAGGTCCCCAACCGGCCGACATACTGCGCGTATCCGTGCGATCCCATACAACTGCCCCCCAGGCTTGTTGTGCAGGGGAATCGTCGGTCGCCCGCGGCCGGGCGCGTGCAGTAGCGCACTACTGCTTTTTCCGCTCCCCAGGATCGGACTACGCAACGCAGCCGGTAACACGGTGCGGCACCGGCGCGACGTTCCTGTCAGTGGCTGTGCGGCCGGATTGCTGCGCGCCGTGAAGGGAGAACCCAATGTTCATTCGTCGTGCCGTTGTGGCAGCGCTGGCCGCAGGCGCGGCCGGCGCGGTTGTGTCCATGCCGTCCGCTGTCGCCGATCCCACGCCCGCGCCTGCCCCTGCCCCTGCGGCAACCGAGTGCTCGGCGGCGGGTCTGTCGTCCACGATCAGCTCGGTCACCAAGAACCTGTCCGACTACTTCGCCGTGCACCCCGACGCGAACCAGGCGCTGCTCGATGCCACCCGGCAGTCGGCCTTCAGCGCGATCGGCGCCTTCAACACCTACTTCAACGATCACCCGGACCAGGCCAACGACATTCGGGCCATCAAGGCGCCGCTGGTTGATTTCCAGAACCGGTGCGGTCTGCAGGTGGAGCCCGCGGAGGCGCTGGTCGTCATCGGCGAGTTGTAGTCGCCGCCGTCGGGGCTGGGCCCCGCGAGATCGCCGCCGTCGGGGCTGGGCCCCGCGAGATCACCACTGCGGTTTGGCGCCGCCGAGCTGTGTGGTGAGCGAATCGGCAGTCGCCATCAAACCCTTTGCGTGCTTTGCGATCTCGGCGTCGGTGAGTGCCCGGCCGATCTGGAGCGATACCACCATCGCCTGCCGATGGTGGTGGTCGTAGACGGGTGCGGAGATGACGCTGACGTCGTGCCGCTGGCGTGACCCCGGCCCCTCGGCTTCGCTTCGCAGGTACACCCGCTCACCGATATCGGAGATCAACTCGCCCAACAGGGCCCGCAGTTCGTCGGGCATCGAGGTGGACATGCCCGCCATCAGCGCGTACAGCCGCCGGCCGCCGGGGGTGAGGCGTTCGACGAGGTATCCCGCGGTCCGGCACTCGGCGATGACGCGGTCCAGCCGCTCTGTCTCCGTGCGCAGCGGAATCGTCGGCGCGCGACCGAGCCAGCCGCGCAGCGCCTCGTCGTCCCACAGCACGAACATCAAGCCCACCGGTGGGGCGAACGGGTAGCTCTCCCCGACGCGCACCCCGACATCGGAACCGGGTGGTCCGACCAACTCGAGCAGTGTGATCCGGTCATCCACAACCCCGGCGAGCGCGGCGGTGGTCTCGAAAGTCTTCGACAGCCTGCTGAGTTCTGCGCGCGCCGCCGGATTGACCCGCAACGACTCCTGGGCGAGGTGACCGAGCGTGATCAGGCTCGGCCCCAGCCGGTAGGTCTTGTCGGCCGCGTCGCGAACCAGGTAGCCCGACTCGGTCAGCGTCGTGACGATGCCCAGGCAGGTCGGCTTGGCCAGCTGCAATCGCCGGGAGAGTTCCGACAGGCCGAACTTGTCTTGTGGGTGCTTGGCCAGGAAATCCAGAACCGCCACCACGCGCTGCGTGGGGGGCGATGATCGACCAGAGACGGAGCCGTTCGGCATTGCAAAATCCTACCTCTGTGTTCCATATATGGAACACATGTTGGTTGACGGAGATTAGAACACGTTCTAGTCTCAGTGCCAACAACGTACCAGTGCGGTCCAATTTTGAAACGCGAGGCGGTCATGTACACACAGCCCTTGGTGGACGCCATTGCCGAGTCCGAACGTCTGGTGAAGGAAGCCGACTTCATCGACAGTGAGGCGGATCTGCTCGAGGGCCTGCAGTACCTGGCCGGCTGTGTCGCGGCCTGCACGCACGTCGCCTTCGACTACGACCGCGACCATCCTTTCCTGCATTCGGGCACCGGGCCGTTCACCAAGATGGGGCTGGACAATCCCGACACCATGTACTTCGGCACCAGGGTGGTTGCCGGCAACGAGTACGTCGTCACCGGTAAGCGCGGGACCACCACCGACGTCAGCTTCCAGCTGCTCGGCGGCGAGTACACCGACGAAGTGGTTCCGGACAGCGAGACCGCGTTCGACGACCGCAAGCTCGACATCGCCGCCGACGGCACCTTCGAGTGGCGATTCACCCCGGATAGCAATGCGCAGCTGGTCATTCGGGAGGTCTACAACGACTGGTCGGCACAGCGGGGCAGCTTCGCGATCGCGCGCACCGACACCGCAGGGACCGCGCCGCCGGCATTGACCAAGGAGCTGATCGAAAGGCGCTGGGCGACAGCGGGTAAGCAGCTCGTGCAACGGGTCAAGACGTGGCTGCAGTTCCCGAAGTGGTTCTACGACAGCCTGCCCGTCAACACGCTGACCGCGCCGCGGCTCACCCCGGGCGGGCTGGCCACCCAATACTCATCGGTCGGGCACTACGACATCAGCCCCGACCAGGCGATCGTGATCACGTTGCCGGTCACCGACGCCCCGTACCTCGGCTTCCAGCTCGGCAGCCTCTGGTACATCTCGCTGGACTACATCAACCACCAGACGTCGCTCAACGGCACTCAGGCGCAGGCTGATCCGGACGGCAAGATCCGGATCGTGGTCTCCGACAAGAGCCCCGGGGTGACCAACTGGGTCGAGACGCTCGGGCATGGCAGGGGCTATCTGCAGTTCCGCTGGCAGCGCGTGTCGCGTGCGTTGACCGAGGCCGACGGCCCGACGATGGAGATCGTCGATCTCGACGAGGTTGCGGGCAAGCTGCCCTACTACGAGCAGAACAAGATCTCCGAAGACGATTGGCGTGAGCGAATCGCACTGCGTCAGAAACTAATCGGCTACAGGATGGTGGGGTAGAAACATGGCCGGCTTGCTTGAGAACAAGGTCGTCGTGATCAGTGGCGTCGGTCCCGCGCTGGGCACCACGCTGGCGCGCCGATGTGCCGAGGAAGGCGCCGACCTGGTGTTGGCGGCGCGGACGGTCGGGCGTCTGGACGATGTGGCCAAGCAGGTCACCGACCTCGGCCGCCGCGCACTGTCGGTGGGCACCGACATCACCGATGAGGCCCAGGTCGACAACCTGGTCAAGGAGACCCTGGCCGCCTACGGCAAGGTCGACGTGTTGATCAACAACGCGTTCAAGGTGCCGTCGATGAAGCCCTTCGCCAACACCTCTTTCGACCACATCCGCGAGACCGTGGAGCTCACGGTGCTCGGCGCGCTGCGGCTGATCCAGGGATTCACCCCGGCTCTGGTCGAGGCCAAGGGCTCGGTGGTCAACGTCAACTCGATGGTGCTGCGGCACTCAGACCCCAAGCAGGGTGCCTACAAGCTGGCCAAAGCGGCGCTGCTGTCGATGTCCCAGTCCCTGGCCAGTGAACTCGGGCCCCAGGGCATCCGCGTGAATTCCGTTCTGCCCGGTTATATCTGGGGCGGCACGCTGCAGGGCTATTTCGAGCACCAGGCCGGCAAGTACGGCACGACCGTCGATGAGATCTACAAGGCCGCCGCGGTCAACAGCGATCTCAAGCGGCTGCCCACGGAGGACGAAGTGGCCTCGGCGATCCTGTTCATGGCCAGCGATCTGTCCAACGGGATCACCGGCCAGACGCTGGACGTCAACTGCGGGGAGTATCACAACTGATGAGCGACTTTCTCACCGTTGAAAGTCTGAAGGCCTCGGCGGTCAAAGCCTCCGGTATGGACGACTTCGGCGTCGACGACGACAACTATCAAGAAGCGCTGAGCGTGCTGCTCGAGTCGTTTCGCAACGATGCGGACCTGACCGAGCTCGGCAGCAAGATGCACCGGTTCTTCGTGCGAAATGCGTTGGTGGCCAGGCTTGTTTCCGAGGCTGCCTTCAAGCAGTATCCGGAGCACGTCGACGTGCCGATCGAACGTCCCATCTTCGTCACCGGACTGCCGCGCACCGGCACCACCGCGTTGCACCGGCTGCTGTGCGGGGATCCGCGGCACCAGGGGCTGGAGTTGTGGCTCGCAGAGTTCCCGCAACCCCGGCCGCCGCGGGAATCCTGGAAGGACAACCCGGTCTTCCAGCAGATCGACGCGCAGTTCACCAAGGCTCATGAGGAGAACCCGGATTACACGGGCCTGCACTACATGACCGCCGACGAGGTGGAGGAATGCTGGCAGCTGTTGCGCCAGTCCGTGCATTCGGTGTCCTACGAGACGCTCGCGCACGTGCCCACCTATGCGCAATGGCTTGCGCGACAGGACTGGACCAAGTCGTACGCGCGGCATCGCAAGAATCTGCAGCTGATCGGACTGAACGATCCCGAGAAGCGTTGGGTTCTCAAGAATCCCAGCCATCTGTTCGCCCTGGACGCGGTGTTCGCCGTCTACCCGGATGCGCTGATCCTGCAGTGCCACCGCCCGGCCGAGACGATCATGGCCTCGATGTGCTCGCTGGCCCAGCACACCACCGAGGGCTGGTCGAACACGTTCACCGGCGAAGTCATCGGCGCCGACTCACTGGAGACCTGGTCGCGCGGGCTGGAGTTGTTCAACACCGAACGCGCCAAGCACAATCCGGCGCAGTTCTACGATGTCGACTACTTCGAGCTCATCCGTGAACCGATCAATACCGTGGAAAAGATCTACTCACACTTCGGTATCGAGCTGACCGACGAAGCCCGCGCGGCGATCCAGCGGACGGACGAGGAAAGCAAGCAGGGCCCGCGGGCGCCCAAGCACACCTACTCGCTGGCCGACTACGGGCTGACCGAGGAACAGGTCAAGGAGCGCTTCAAAGGGCTGTAACTCAGCCGTCGCCGGGGGCGGGTGCGCTGGAGTACTCCTCCAGACATCCCTCTGCCACAGCATGTCTGATGCTGTCGGACAACTTCGGGCAGGACCGGGTACGGGCGCTGCTGCCGCCCGCTTCCCGGATCTCGGCGAAGTAGGCGCACCGCTGTTGTGCTTCGCTGCTCCACTGCACCGCGGTGTGGGCGGCTCCGAGCTTCTTGACCTTCACGGCGATGTGGCAGAACCGGCAGTCGATCTCGACCAGGCCGGCCGACAGGTACCGTTCCCGGTCTTGCCGGGTCGCCTCCTGGACAGCAGCCAACCGCTGCGGGTCCGCGGCGAAACCTGGTGCCTTGGACCATGATCCGGACGCATCGTCGCTGTGCTCGTGCGGCTCGTCGTGCTCGTGCACGCCGAGAAGCTCGAGCATGGACCGCGCCAGATCGTCGACGTCGGGCGGTGGATCCTCGGGGGTCATAGTCACACCTGAGTCGGCTGTCCTTCAGAATCGGCTTCGGCCTGCTTCTTGAGGTTCTCCTGAACCTCGACCTGCCACTTTTCGTTGGCCGGGGCGGTATCCACTTCGAGCTCGAAGCGGTCGGTCATGTCGGGCGTCACGTCGGCGACATCGACGTAGAACTGCTGATACCAACGGCGCATCTGGTAGACGGCGCCGTCTTCTTCGACGAGCAGCGGATTGTCGATGCGGGTCTTGTGCTTCCAGATCTCGACGTCCTGCAGGAAGCCCTTGCTGACGCCGACGACCATGGCATCCGACAGCTTGTCGCTCATGGCGTCGTCCATGCCCTTGGGCTTCTCGACAATCACGCCCCACTGCAGCATGAACGAGTCCTGCGTCACCGGGTAGTGGCAGTTGATCAGGATCGACTCGGCCTTGAAGCCGCCGTAGTTGTTGTGCAGCCAGTTGATCATGAACGACGGGCCGAAGTACGACGCCTCGGAATCCAGGTGTGACTCGGTGTAGGCGGAGCCGCCGAGCGTGACGTCGGGCCTGCCGACGTTGTGCAGGTACTGCGACGCGATGTGGCCCTCGAAGACGTTCTTGAAGTACGTCGGCAATCCGAAGTGGATGTAGAAGAAGTGCGCCATGTCGGTGACGTTGTCGACGATCTCGCGGCAGTTGGAGCCCTCGATCAGCATCGAGTTCCACTTCCATTCGGTCCACTCCCCGCCGGAGTACTCGGGGATCTCCGGGATCCGGACCTCGGGCTGCGGTGGGTTGCCCTCGTGGTCGTGCCAGACGAACAACAGGCCGCTTCGTACGTCGGTCTCCCAGGATCGGGTGCGGGCCAGTCGCGGGGTCCGCTTGGCGTAGGGGACCAGGCGGCAACGACCGTCGCCGCCCCAGCGCCAGTCGTGGAACGGGCAGGCCAGGGCGTCGTCCTTGACGGTGCCCTGCGACAGGTCACCGCCGAGGTGCCGGCAGTAGGCGTCCAGGACGTGCACATCGTTGTTGGAATCGGCGAAAACCACCAGTTTGGTCCCGAACGCGTTGATCGGGTGGGGCTTGCCGTCGGTGTAGTCAGTGACCGGGCCCAGGCAGTGCCAGCCCCGGGCGTACCGGTCCGGCAGGGTTCCAGTGTCGATCTCGCGAATGCCGCTTGTCACCCTCGCGCCCCTCCAACTCGTAGGTTCTAACTAGAACACGTTACAGTTTTTCCGACTCATCGCGCAATGAGAGCAGTACTAGCTGCGGATTACCCATCTGAAGTGCGGTATATCTGGACGATGCCGATGTATTCGTTCGAAGGGCGTTCACCGCGGGTGGATCCGACCGCATTCGTTGCGCCCACCGCGGTGCTCATCGGGGACGTGACCGTGGAGGCCGGCGCATCGGTGTGGTTCAACACGGTATTGCGGGGAGACTACGCGCCGATCGTGATCCGGGAGGGCGCCAATGTGCAGGACGGCTCGGTGCTGCACGCCCCGCCCGGCATCCCGGTGGACATCGGTCCCGGGGCGACGATTGCCCACATGTGCACCATCCACGGAGTGCACGTCGGGGCCGAGGCGCTGATCGCCAATCACTGCACAGTCCTCGACGGCGCGGTGATCGGCGCCCGCAGCATGATCGCTGCGCATTCACTGGTGGTCGGCGGCACCCACATCCCGGACGAGGTACTGGTCACCGGATCACCGGCGAAGGTCAAGGGTCCGATTGCCGGAACCCGGGCCGAGGTGTGGGTGAACATCAACCCCAAGGCGTACCAAGATCTGGCGCAGCGCTATCTGACGGGCTTCGAAGAAGTCTGAGATCCCCGTCTCCGAGGCGTTTGGCAGATTTCGGCGCAGGGTATGTCCCGGCTACCTGACAAGGCGAAGCGTGTGGAGGACTGAGGATGGCACTCGATATCTGCCCGGCGTGTGGCTATCCCACCATCGGAGCAGCCGTGTGCGCGGCCTGTTCGTTGGCCGCACCGGCACCAGCGCAATGGCCCACGGCTTACGTCGACGTGACCGCCCCCGCCGCGTAGGACTCGAGTTGTGACCGCCTAGATCTTCTGTGCGCTGGCGGTCGCTTTGTCCAGTTCCCAATACGCGCGCAGCGCGACGATCTTGCCGTCATCGTCGACGCGATAGGTGAAGACGCCCTCGGCGATCACCCGGTAGCCGCTGGACTCGATCACGATGTGGCCGACGTTGGCTTCCTCGTTGCCGCACTGATATGTCTTTTCGAAGTTGAACGTCAGCACGCTGGGCGCGATCGCCATGTCGTAGAACTTCGCGATCGCTTCCTTGCCGCGGTGGCCCTTGCCCTCGGGGTCGAAATGCGATGGCCCGATGGGATCTTCGACGATCGCATCGTCGGCGAACACCGCAAGCCACGCCTGCTTGTCCCGAGCCATGGCCGCCTCGCGGGATCGCCGTCCCGCCTCGTGGGCAGGCGAGCTCATCGGTCTTGCCAGCCCGAGTGGATGTACGTCTCGGCGAACCGCTTCATCGAGTCGATTTTCTTATCGACCGGCGCGTCGAAGGGCAACCCCTCGAACACCCACGGGATCCCGATGTAGTCGGTGACGCCCGCCTTGACCAGATCGCGGTGACCGTCGACGCCGAATTTGTCGATGCAGACCGCCTGGTACTCGAAGGGGTCGTCGGCGCGACCGGCCTCGGCCAGCAGTTTCTTGAGCGTGGAGATCGTTTCGGCCAGCTCGTCGCAGGTCATCATCGCGCTGGTCCAGCCGTCGCCGATCCGGACCGCACGCTTGAGCGCCACATCGGTGTGACCGCCGACGTAGAACGGCACCGGCACCGACGGCGCCGGGCTCATCTGCAGCCGGTCGAAATCGTAGAACTCGCCGTGGTGCTCGACCATGCCGCCGGCGAGTACCAGCTTGATGACGTCGATCATCTCGTCGACGCGCTTGCCGCGCTTGGCATACGGCACCCCGCACCATTCGAATTCCTCAGGTGCCCAACCGATCCCGACGCCGAAGCCGAAGCGGTTGTTGGTCAGGTTCGCCACGGAACCGACCTGCCGGGCCAGCAGCAGCGGGTTGCGCGAGCCGAGCTTCATCACGTTGGTGTAGAAACGCAGCTTGGAGGTCACCGCTCCCAATGCGCCCGCGAGGATCAACGGGTCGACCCAGGGCGAGTGCTCGTCGAACATCCGCTTGCCGTCGGCGGTGTAGGGATAGTCGACGGACTGCTTCTCGAAGTAGAAGATCGAGTCCGGCAGCGCGATGTTGTCGAAGCCGAGATCCTCTGCCGCCTTGGCGATTTCGATGAGCTGGTCCAGCGGGCTGAACGCGATGCTGACCGTGTACTGCATGCGCGTCATTTCGCGGCAGGCTTATCCGAGCTGACCACCCACATCGAGTAGTACTGCGCGCCACCGCCGTACGCGTGGCCCAACGCCTTGCGGGCACCCTCGACCTGGTGCGCGCCGGCCTTGCCCATCACCTGGATCGCCGACTCGGCGAACCGGATCATGCCTGACGCACCAATGGGATTGGAGCTCAGCACCCCACCGGAAGGATTGAACGGGATCTTGCCGCCGATCGCCGTCTCGCCGGCCTCGGTGAGCTTCCAGCCGCCGCCTTCAGGCGCGAAGCCCAGGCTTTCCAGCCACATCGGCTCGTACCAGGAGAACGGCACGTACACTTCGGCCACGTCGATCTCGTCGATCGGGCTGGTGATCCCCGCCGCCTTCCACAGAGCGGCAGCCGCATCACGGCTGGCCTGCGGATTGACCTGGTCGCGGCCGGCATAGGCCAGTGGCTCGGTGCGCAGCGCGGTCGCGTGCACCCAGGCGACGGGATGCCCGTCGGCAACCCGGGCGTCGGCGGCTTCCTCGTCACCGATCACCATCGCCGCCGCGCCGTCCGAGGACGGGCAGGTCTCGTCGTAGCGGATGGGATCCCACAGCATCGGGGACTCCATCACCTTCTCGACGGTGATGTCGGGCTGATGCAGGTGTGCCAGTGGGTTTTTGGCGCCGTTGTGCCGGTCCTTGACCGCGACGATCGCGCCGATGTTCAGCGGCGCGCCGGAGCGGCGGATGTAGGCCCGCACGTGCGGAGCGAAGTAGCCACCAGCGCCCGCGCCGACGGGCTTGGTGAACGGCACCGGAATGCTCAACGCCCACATGGCATTCGACTCGGACTGCTTCTCCCATGCCATGGTCAGCACGCGCTTGTACTTGCCCGACTGCACCAAGCTGGCGGCGACGATGGCCGTCGACCCGCCCACCGAACCCGCGGTGTGCACGCGGATCAGCGGCTTGCCGGTGGCGCCCACGGCGTCAGCCATGAACAGCTCGGGCATCATGACGCCCTCGAAGAAGTCGGGAGCCTTGCCGACGACGACGGCGTCGATGTCGTCGAAGGTCGACCCCGAGTCCTCCAGCGCCCGGTCGATCGCCTCGCGAACCAGACCGTTCATCGAGACGTCTTTGCGCTTGGCGACGTACTTCGTCTGTCCCGTTCCGAGAACTGCGGCGAGCTTCTTGGCCATGACTACTTCCCCTCCAGCACGGCGACCAGATTCTGTTGCAGCGCAGGGCCGCTGGTGGCATGGGCCAGGACGCGTCCCGCCGAGCCATCGAAGATGTGCTGGGCTGCGAACCCGATCCGCTCGAGGCCGGCCGAGAACATCGGGTTGGCGGCCAACGCGCCGCCCGACGGGTTGATCTTCGTCGACTCCGGCAGGCCGATCGCCTCGGTCAGGATCAGCTGTTGGTGGCTGAAGGGCGCGTACAGCTCTGCGATCTCGATGGAGCTGGTGTCTCCGCCGGTGGCCGCCTTGGCCGACGCGGCGGTCGACGGCGAGGTGGTCAGGTCGCGTGCGCCCAGCACCGGTGTTTCGATGCGGTGCTCGAAACCGGTGATCCACGCCGGGTTCTCGCGCAGTTCGCGGGCCTTGTCGCCGGCCGCCAGGACGATGGCCGACGCGCCGTCGGTGATCGGAGCGATGTCATGGCGCCGCAACGGATCGGCGAAGTATGGCTCAGCCAGCAGTTCACTGATGGATCCGGTCGGTGCCACGTTGTCGGTGCGGCCGCCCGCGGCGAACGCGTCGAGAGCGACCTGAGCCATCTGCTCTTCGGTCCACTTGCCGGAGTCCAGGCCGAACCGTGCCTGCAGGCCTGCCATCGACACCGAATCGGGCCACAACGGCGCGACGGTGTACGGGTCGGTCTGCAGTGCGAGTACCCGGCGCAGCGTGCCCGCCGAGGACTTGCCGAAGCCGTACACCAGCGCGGTCTCGACCTCGCCGGTGAGAATCTTGATGTAGGCCTCGTACAGCGCCCAGGCGGCGTCCATCTCGACGTGCGATTCGTTGATCGGCGGCACTGCACCGATCGAGTCGATCGCCGAGATGAACGAAAATGCGCGGCCGGCAAGATAATCCGACGAACCGGAGCACCAGAAGCCGATGTCGGTCTGCTTAAGGCCGAGCTCGTCGTAGAGCGATTTGAAGCACGGCATCAGCATCTCGACGCCGTTGGTGGTGCCGTTGGTGCGCCGGACATGCGGAGCATGCGCGAAGCCGACGACCGCTACATCGCGAAAAGTCATGTGGCGAGTCCCTTTAGAGGTGGTGCTTGTAGGTGTCGTAGTCGGCGTCGGGTTCGCCGGTCGGTTTGAAGTATTCGATGTTGTCGATGCCCAGACCCCACTCCTCGCGGGGCTTCCACACCGCCTGAACTCGCATGCCCATCCGCACGTCAGCGACCTCGATCTCCTGAATCAGGTGCAGGAACGGGATGTCGGCGCCGTCGAGCAACACGTAGGCCGCGACGTACGGCGGCTTGATGCGCTGCCCGGCGAACGGGATGTTGATGATGGCGAACGTCGTCACCGTGCCCTTGTCCGGCAGCTCGACGAAGTTGTCCAGCTCGAGGCCGGTGGCCGGGTCGGCCTCCTTCGGCGGGAAATAGACCTTGCCCTCGCTGCCGGTACGGGCGCCAAGCAGCTTGCCGTCTTCCAGCCCGCGCAGGAAAGCGCTCTCCGGAAGCGATGCGGTGTGCTGGATTTCGATGCTGCTCGGAGACACCAGGATGGTCACCGGCTCGCGGTCGTCGGAGGACGGCTCCACGGACTCTTCGGTGTCACCGAGCGCGAAGTACGCGATATCGGTGATCGCGCCGACGGGCTCGTCGATCCAGTGCGCGTGGACCCGCGTGCCCGTGCTGATCGCGTCGGGCGAATCCGCGGCGACCGCGTGCAGCAAGGTCGTGTCCGCGCCGTCGAGCTTGATCAACGCCCAGGCGAACGGCTTGTCCAGTGGCTGGCCCTCCAGCGGGTGGGACTGCCAGGTCCACGACTCGACGGTCCCGACGCCGGCGACCGGCACCACCTCCGTCAACGGCGCGTAAGTCACCGGGTCATACTCAGCGGGTGGTACGAGCACTCGCCCGTCCGAGCCGCGGACACCGAGGATGCGTCGCTCACGCAATGCGGTGAAGAACTGGCCGAGGAGTGGTCCGACTGAACGGGTGTAGTCGAATGACAGCTTCAGCGGTGCCGAAAGGGGCTTCTGATGCGCGTCGATCTGCACCGGGCTGCTTTGGCTGGTGGTCACATCATCGAGTAGAACAGGTTCTAAGAATCGTGGCAAGGACCGTGTCCCGGCCAGAAAGGCGGCACCGATGAAGCTGGGTCTGCAACTCGGATACTGGAGCGCACAACCCCCGACAAACCATGCGGAGCTGGTGGCCGTGGCCGAGGAGGCCGGGTTCGACACCGTGTTCACCGCCGAGGCGTGGGGCTCGGACGCGTTCACCCCGTTGGCGTGGTGGGGCCGAGAGACCACCCGGATGCGGCTGGGCACCTCGGTGGTGCAACTGTCGGCGCGGACCCCGACCGCGTGTGCGATGGCATCGCTGACGCTGGACCATCTTTCCGGGGGCCGGCACATCCTGGGGCTGGGTGTCTCCGGACCCCAGGTCGTCGAGGGCTGGTACGGGCAGAAGTTCCCGAAGCCGTTGGCGCGCACCCGCGAGTACATCGACATCATCCGGCAGGTCTGGGCGCGTGAAGCGCCGGTCACCAGCGCCGGTCCGCACTACCCGCTGCCGTTGTCCGGTGAGGGCACCACCGGGTTGGGCAAGCCGCTCAAGCCAATCGTGCACCCGCTGCGGGCCGACATCCCGATCATGCTGGGTGCCGAAGGCCCGAAGAACGTCGCGCTGGCTGCCGAGATCTGCGACGGATGGCTGCCGATCTTCTACTCGCCGCGGCTGGCGCCGATGTACAACGAGTGGCTCGACGAAGGCTTCGCCCGTCCGGGCGCGCGCCGCAGCCGCGAAGACTTCGAGATCTGCGCGACCGCGCAGGTGGTCGTCACCGACGACCGGGCCTCGATCATGGACCTGATCAAGCCGCACCTGGCGCTCTACATGGGCGGAATGGGTGCAGAGGACACCAACTTCCACGCCGACGTCTACCGGCGGATGGGCTACTCCGAGGTCGTCGACGAGGTCACCCGACTGTTCCGCAGCGACCGTAAGGACGACGCGGCCAAGGCCGTTCCGGACGAACTCGTCGACGACTCGGCGATCGTGGGCGACATCGATTACGTGCGCAAACAGATCGTCGCGTGGGAAGCCGCCGGGGTGACGATGATGGTCATCGGCGCGCGGACGCCCGAACAGATCCACGAGGCCGCGGCCCTGTTGTAGACACTTCTTGCGAGTTGTCTAGTCGGGGCTTTACATTGACCGGATGACGCTCGGCTCAGCTCAGCACGTGGGCGTCGCCGAACGTCATGTCGACGTGCGCGACCGAGCCCGACACTATCGCGCGCTTCGGCAGCCCCAGCGTTGCCAGCTCCTTGGCGTACGGGTGGTCGCCGAGTCGCAGCGTGGCGCCGCCCGGCCGGAAGCGGACACCGGAATTCTTCATCTCCCAGGGCACCTCGCGAGTGGTGCCGTCGGCGAAGGTGTAGGTCTTGAGCACCTGGGTGCGCGGGCGCAGCGACGGGATCGGCAGACCTCGGCGGAACTCGATTCCGGCGATCAGCGATCCGTTCTCACTGACGTCGAAGGTGAACGGGTTGGCCTCGCGCACGTTGAAGTCGGCCATGATCTTGGGGAAGCCCCAGATGGTGCGGCCGGCCTCCAGTGTGAAGGACTGGTCAACGGGCAGGTGGTGGATGAACGCCGCGGCATCGCCGAGTGCCTTGAGCCCCCGGGCATTCGAGCCCGGCGGATTGACCATCACGCAAGTTCCGAACTCGTTGTACTTGCCCAGGTCGCCGTCGATGTAGCGGGCCAGCATCAGGTTGACCACCGCGCGGCCGGGGCGGAACTCGCAGACCTTCAGTCCGCTGTAATCGACAAGTCGCTGCGCGGCATCGGCCGGAACCGAGAACATAGCCGTGTGGACGTCGGCCTTGCGAACCCGTACCGGCATGGTGAGCACCGTGCCGGCGATCGTGTGCTGCGAATCAGACATGCGGTCACTGTAAACCGCTTTGACATCCAGCGTGAACGAAAAGTAGTGGAGGGAACGGAATGACAGGCACTCTGGCGCCGGCCAAGCCGAATGTTGATCTGACGGACGGCAATTTCTACGCCGACGGTGCGGCACGCGACGCGTATCGCTGGATGCGGGCCAACGAGCCGGTGTTTCGCGACCGCAACGGTCTCGCCGCCGCGACGACTTACCAGGCCGTCATCGACGCCGAGCGCGATCCCGAGACCTTCTCCAACACCGGCGGCATCCGGCCCGACAACCCGGGCATGCCCTACATGATCGACATGGACGATCCCGGACATCTGTTGCGGCGCAAGCTCGTCAACGCGGGCTTCACCCGTAAGCGGGTGATGGACAAGGTCGCCGGGATCGACACGTTGTGCGACACCTTGATCGACGCGGTGTGTGAGCGGGGGGAGTGCGACTTCGTCCGCGACATCGCGGCGCCGCTGCCGATGGCCGTGATCGGCGACATGCTCGGTGTGCTGCCCGAGGAACGCTCGACGCTGTTGAAATGGTCCGACGACCTGGTCTGCGGGTTGAACTCGGCGGCCGATGCCGAAACGCTGCAGGCGGTGATGGATGCGTTCGCCGGCTATTCCGCGTACGCCACCGAGACCATCGCCAAACGCCGGGCGGAGCCGACCGACGATCTGTTCTCGATCCTGGTGAACTCCGAGGTCGAAGGCCAGCGCATGGCGGACGACGAGATCATCTTCGAGACGCTGCTGATTCTCATCGGCGGCGACGAGACCACCCGGCATACGTTGTCGGGCGGCACCGAACAGCTTGTGCGCCATCGGGATCAGTGGCAGCGCCTGGTCGCGGACCCGAGCCTGATTCCGGGCGCCATCGAGGAGATGCTGCGCTGGACCTCGCCGGTGAAGAACATGGCCCGTACCGCCATGCGCGATGTGGACTTCCACGGCACGCAGCTGCGCGAGGGCGAGAAGATGCTCTTGATGTTCGAAGCCGCCAACTTCGACGAATCGGTGTTCGGCGATCCGGAGAATTTCCGCATCGACCGGAATCCGAACAGCCATTTGGCCTTCGGCTTCGGAACCCACTTCTGCCTCGGTAATCAGCTGGCCCGCCTGGAGTTGAGCACCATGGTGCGCAAGGTTCTCGAACGTCTGCCGGACCTGCGGCTGGCCGACGAGTCCGCGCTGCCGCTGCGGCCGGCCAACTTCGTCAGCGGCCTCGAGGAGATGCCGGTGGTGTTCACCCCGTCGCGGCCGGTGCTGGCGTAGGCGCCCGCCGCCGACTGTCACACCTGAGTCACGCGCGGCGTCCAGCGTGACGCCAGGCTGACGTTCGCCGGGTTCGCGGGTGTTTGAGCATTTCCACTTTTGGGAACCACGACCCCACCTCGCGGCAAGCGGTGCTGCTTGCCGAGCCGGGGCAACACCGTTACTAGCTGTGGGGCGACATGAGTGCTACCGAATCTCACCATTCCCATTACCTGCGGCGTTTCTGTGTCGCCGCGATGCTGACCACCGCGACGCTGGCGACCGGGCCGACCGGACTCCCGGTCGCGTCGGCGGACGAGGGATGTCCCGACGTCGAAGTGATCTTCGCCCGCGGCACGTTCGAGCCGCCTGGTGTCGGAGGCATCGGCCAGGCGTTCGTCGACGAGCTCAGGGCCCAGCCGAAGCTGGCCGGGAAGTCCGTCGATATATACGCGGTCAATTACCCTGCCTCACTGAACTTTCCGGCCGCCGCGGACGGGGTGATCGACGCCAGCAACCGGGTCCGCGACATGGCGAATCGGTGCCCGGGCACCAAGATGGTGCTGGGCGGCTATTCGCAGGGTGCGGCCGTGGCCGGTTACGTCACCGCCGACAAGATCCCGGACGGATACATCCCGCCCAACGGCATCACCGGCCCCATGGCGCCGGAGATCGCCAAGCACGTCGCCGCTGTCGCATTGTTCGGCAAGCCGTCCAACGGGTTCCTGAACATGGTCGACCGCACCGCACCGCCCATCACGGTGGGCAGTCTCTATGCGGCCAAGACAATCGACCAATGTGTCCCCGAAGACCCCATCTGCTCGCCGACCGGCGGTGACAACGGCGCACATCAGGCCTATGCAGTGAACGGGATGACCGCTCAGGCAGCCACTTTCGCCGCAGACAGGGTGGCCGCGGCGACGGGGCCGGCGGCCACTAACGCATCTTGAACTGAGGGGCCCGCTTCTCCTTGAAGGCCAGCGGGCCTTCCTTGGCGTCGTCGGACAGGAACACCGGGATGCCGTTGGCGGTGTCGGGCTTGAACGCGTCGAGTTCGTGCATGCCCTCGGCCTCGCGGATGGTCTTGAGGATCGCCTGCACGGCGAGTGGGCCGTTGTTGTTGATGACCTCGGCGATCTCCAGGGCCTTGTCCAGCGCCGTGCCGTCGGGCACCACGTACCCGATCAGCCCGTAGGACAGCGCCTCCGCGGCGGTGATGTGCCTGCCGGTGAGCAGCAGGTCGCAGGCGATGGTGTACGGGATCTGCCGCGGCAGACGCACAGCCGAGCCACCCATCGGGTACAGGCTCCACTTGGCCTCGGAGATGCCGAACTTCGCACTCTCGCCGGCAACCCGGATGTCGGTGCCCTGAAGGATCTCGGTGCCGCCCGCGATGGCGGGGCCTTCGACGGCCGCGATCAGCGGCTTGGTGAGCCTGCGGCCCTTCAGCAGACCCTCGATCTTCGTCGGATCGAAGGCGCCGCTCTTGAACGAATCACCGGGAGGGGCCTTGGTTGCGCCCTTGAGGTCCATGCCCGCGCAGAAGTAGCCGCCGGCGCCCGTCAGGATGCAGGTGCGGATCTCCGGATCGTTGTCGACGCGGTCCCAAGCCTCCACCATGATCGAGAGCATCTCGGTGGAAAGTGCGTTGCGAGCCTCGGGCCGGTTCAGCGTGACGATGAGAGTGTGTCCGCGCTGCTCAATGAGGGCGTCGGGGCTTTTTTCGGACTCGCTCACGGGTACCTGCCTTCCAGCGTCACTGCCACAGACTTGTCAGGAAATGTAACACGTTCTAATTTGGGTCCGTGGCCCTGAACATAGCTGATCTAGCCGAGCACGCCATCGACGCCGTGCCAGACCGCGTCGCCTTCATTTGTGGTGACGACAAAATCACCTTCGCGGAGTTGGAGGAGAAGGCGAACCGCTTCGCGCACTACCTCCTCGACCATGGCGTCAAGAAAGACGACAAGGTCGGGTTGTACTGCCGCAACCGCATCGAGATCGTCATCGCGATGCTGGGCACCATCAAGGCGGGCGCAATCCTGGTCAACGTCAACTTCCGCTATGTCGAGGGCGAACTGCGGTACCTGTTCGAGAACTCCGACATGGTCGCGCTGGTGCACGAACGGCAGTACGCCGACCGGGTCGCCAACGTGCTGCCCGAGACGCCGAACGTCAAGACGATCCTGGTGGTCGAAGACGGTTCCGACCTCGACTACCAGCGCTACGGCGGCGTCGAGTTCTACCAGGGCATCGCGGAGAGCTCGCCGGAGCGGGACTTCGGTGAGCGCAGCGAGGATGACATCTACCTGCTCTACACCGGTGGGACCACCGGCTTCCCCAAGGGCGTGATGTGGCGCCACGAGGACATCTATCGAGTTCTGTTCGGCGGCACCGACTTTGCCACCGGTGAGTTCGTCAAGGACGAATACGACCTGTCCCGGGCGGCCGGGGAGAACCCGCCGATGGTGCGCTATGCGATCCCGCCGATGATTCACGGCGCCACCCAGTCGGCGACCTGGATGTCCATCTTCTCGGGCCAAACCACAGTGCTGGCACCGGAATTCGACGCCGACGAAGTGTGGCGCACCATCCACGAGCACAAGGTGAACCTGCTGTTCTTCACCGGGGACGCCATGGCGCGGCCGTTGCTCGATGCGCTGCAGGCCGCCCTGGACAGCGGCCGGGAATACGACCTCTCGTCGCTGTTCCTGCTGGCCAGCACCGCAGCGCTGTTCTCGACCAGCCTCAAGGAGAAGCTGCTCGAACTGTTGCCCAACCGGGTCATCACCGATTCGATCGGTTCCTCGGAGACCGGCTTCGGTGGCACCAGCATCGTGGCCAAGGGTGAGCACCACAACGGTGGTCCGCGGGTCACCATCGACCATCGGACCGTCGTGCTCGACGAGGACGGCAACGAGGTCAAGCCCGGATCCGGCGTGCGAGGCGTTATCGCCAAGAAGGGCAACATCCCGGTCGGCTACTACAAGGACGAGAAGAAGACTGCCGAGACGTTCAAGACCTACAACGGCGTGCGCTACGCGATCCCCGGCGACTATGCCGAGGTCGAGGCGGACGGCTCGGTGACGATGCTGGGCCGCGGCTCGGTGTCGATCAACAGCGGCGGCGAAAAGATCTACCCCGAAGAGGTAGAGGCCGCGCTCAAGGGCCATCCGGATGTTTTCGACGCCCTGGTGGTCGGTGTGCCCGACCCGCGCTTCGGCAACCATGTCGCCGCCGTCGTCGCTCCGCGCAAGGGAGCCCGCCCGTCGCTGGCCGATCTGGATGTGTTCGTGCGCAAGGAGATTGCCGGCTACAAGGTGCCGCGCAGCCTGTGGATCGTCGACGAGGTCAAGCGTTCCCCGGCCGGCAAGCCGGACTACAAGTGGGCCAAGGATCAGACCGAGCTTCGCCCGGCCGACGAGGTTCACGCCAAGCACGCGGGAGCCGCGAGCTGATGCACACCGAGCTCTGCGATCGCTTCGGCATCCAATACCCGATATTCGTCTTCACCCCGTCGGAGAAAGTGGCCGCCGCGGTCACCCGGGCCGGCGGCATGGGAGTCCTGGGGTGCGTGCGGTTCAACGACCCCGACGACCTCGAAGCCGTCCTGCAATGGATGGACGCCAATACCGACGGCAAACCGTACGGCGTCGACGTGGTGATGCCGGCGAAGGTGCCCACCGAAGGCACCGCTGTGGACATCGACAAGCTGGTGCCCGAGGCGCATCGGGACTTCGTCGCCAAGACGCTGGCCGACCTCGGTGTGCCGCCACTTCCCGACGACGCCGCTCGTAGCCAGGGGACCCTGGGCTGGCTGCACTCCATCGCGCGCAGTCACGTCGAGGTTGCGCTGCGGCATCCGATCAAGCTGATCGCCAACGCGCTGGGATCGCCGCCCAAGGACGTCATCGACGAAGCACACGCCGCCGGCGTTCCGGTGGCGGCCCTGGCCGGTTCGGCCAAGCACGCGCAACGCCATGCCGACAACGGTGTCGACATCGTCATCGCACAGGGGCACGAGGCGGGTGGACACACCGGCGAGATCGGCTCGATGGTGCTGTGGCCGGAGATCGTGGAAGAATTAGCCGCGGTTTCGCCTCAAACTGCCGTGCTCGCCGCCGGCGGAATCGGCACCGGCAGGCAGGTGGCGGCGGCGCTGGCTCTTGGCGCACAGGGTGTTTGGATGGGATCGGCGTTCCTGACCGCCGAGGAGTACGACCTCGGCGTGCGCAGCGGCGAGGGACCGTCGGTGATCCAGCAGGCGCTGCTGGGGGCGACGTCCGCCGACACCGTGCGCCGGCGGATCTACTCCGGCAAGCCAGCCCGGCTGCTCAAGAGCCGGTGGACCGACGCCTGGGACGCCGAGGGCGCACCCGACCCGCTGCCGATGCCGCTGCAGAACGTCCTCGTCAGCGAGGCGCATCAGCGGATGAGCGCGTCGGCGGATCCGACCACCGTCGCGATGCCGGTCGGTCAGATCGTGGGCCGGATGAACGAGATCCGTCCGGTCGCCGACATCATCGCCGAACTGGTCACGGGCTTCGAGTCGGCGACCCGGAAACTGGACACGATCCGCGACAGCTGAGCCGGGTGCGCGTCTACAGTCGAACGCGATGACGATCGACGTGTGGATGCAGCATCCCACTGCGCGGTTTCTGGCCAGCGAGTTCCTTGCGTCGCTGCGCCGCTGGACCGGCGGGCAGATTCCCGAGGGCGAACTGCCCATCGAGTCGACTCTTGAATCGATGGACGTTGCCGGTGTCGACATCGGCCTGTTGAGCGCCTGGCGCGGCCCCCACGGCCAGGACCTGGTGTCCAACGACGAGGTCGCCGAGTGGGTTCGCCGGCATCCGACGCGGTTCGCGGGGCTGGCCGCCGTGGATCTCGACCGACCGATGACCGCGGTCCGCGAACTACGCCGACGGGTGCGGGACGAGGGTTTCGTGGGCCTGCGAGTGGTGCCGTGGCTATGGGGCGCACCGCCGACGGATCGTCGCTATTACCCACTGTTCGCCGAATGCGTCGAACTCGGCGTGCCGTTCTGTACCCAGGTGGGCCACACCGGTCCATTGCGTCCCTCGGAAACGGGGCGGCCGATTCCTTACATCGATGAGATAGCCCTGGACTTCCCCGAACTCACCATCGTCTGCGGACACGTCGGGTATCCCTGGACCGAGGAGATGGTCGCGGTCTGCCGCAAGCACGAGAATGTCTACATCGATACCTCGGCCTACACCTCCCGGCGCTTACCGAAGGAGCTCGTGACCTTTATGAAGACAGGCACCGGCGCGCGGAAAGTGTTGTTCGGCACCAACTATCCGATGATCGGGCACGCTCACGCGCTGGACGGCCTCGACGAACTCGAGCTGCCCGAATCGTCCTGCTCAGCGTATCTGCACGACAACGCCGCGCGGGTTTTCGCCAAGATCGGGAATCTCGCCGCATGAACGGCGCACAGGCACTGATCTCAACCCTGGTCGACCACGGTGTGCGGGTGTGCTTCGCCAACCCCGGTACATCGGAGATGCACTTCGTCGCCGCGTTGGACACCGTGCCGCAGATGCGCGGTGTGTTAACCCTTTTCGAAGGCGTCGCCACCGGCGCCGCCGACGGATACGCCCGCATCGCCGACGAGCCCGCCGCGGTCTTGCTGCACCTGGGCCCGGGCCTGGGCAACGGCCTGGCCAACCTGCACAACGCACGACGGGCGCATGTCCCAGCGGTCGTGGTCGTCGGTGACCACGCCACCTATCACAAGAAATACGACGCGCCGCTGGAGTCCGACATCGATTCGGTGGCCAAGACCGTGTCGGGCTGGGTGCACCGAACCATGGCGGTCGCCGACGTAGCCGCCGATACCGCGGCGGCCATCGCATCCGCGCGCGCCCACCGGCACATCGCCACACTGATCCTGCCCGCGGATGTCTCGTGGGATGAGGGCGCATCAGGCGTGAAAGAGGTTGCGGCACAGCCGGCCGCGGTCCTTCACGAGGCCGAGCAGATCGAGTCGGCGCTACGCTCGGGTGAGCCGACGGTGATCATGGTCGGTGGTGACGCCACCGGGGCCGACGGCCTGTCTGCGGCGGTCAGACTCGCCCAGGCGTGCGGATCGCAGGTGTTGTGCGAGACGTTCCCGACGCGCCTGGAGCGCGGGGCCGGTCTGCCTGCTGTCGAACGGCTCGCCTACTTCGCCGAAGCGGCGACCGCCCAGCTCGCCGGGGCCCGACATCTGGTGCTGGCGGGCGCGCCGCACCCGGTGTCGTTCTTCGCCTATCCCGGCAAGCCGAGTGACCTGGTGTCCGAGGGCTGTGCGGTCCACACGTTGGCCGGGCCGGTCGGCGCCAGGGCCGCACTGAGCGCGCTCGCCGACCGGATCGCGCCGGCCGAGACCGCCGCCACCGCCGAACTGTCGCGGCCGGCGCTGCCGAGCGGTCCGCTCAACGTCATGACCTCAGCCGACGTGATCGGCGCGCTGCTGCCCGAGCGCGCCATCGTCGTCGACGAGTCGAACACGTCGGGAGTCCTTCTGGCGCAAGCGACGTCCGGTGCCCCGGCGCACGACTGGCTGACTCTCACCGGAGGCGCGATCGGCTATGCGCTGCCGGTGTCGGTCGGTGCCGCCGTCGCCGCACCGGATCGCCCGGTGGTCTGTCTGGAGTCCGACGGATCGGCGATGTACACAATCTCGGCATTGTGGACCCAAGCCCGCGAACAGCTCGACGTCACGACCGTCGTCTACGCCAATCGCGCCTACGACATCCTTCGCATCGAGCTGCAGCGGGTCGGTGCCGAGGCGGCGGGGCAGCGGCCGGGTCCCAAAGCGGAGTCACTCCTCGACTTGACCAGTCCGACATTGGATTTCGTTCGCATCTCCAAAGGTATGGGGGTTCCGGCTCGCCGGGTCGGCACCGCCGAGGAATTCGCCGACGCGCTGCGGTGGGCTTTCGACGAGCCGGGCCCCCACCTGATCGAGGCGGTCATGCCGTCGATCACCGGCTAGAGCCGCTTGGCCACGAAGTCCGCCGCCTGCGCGACCATGCCGTTGCGGGCATACATCGAGTGCGCGGCGCTGTTGCCGCCCTCCAGTGAGCAGATCGGGTCGCCGCCGGCACACAGGTCGATCGTCTTGCCGACGTAGGCAGGGCCGATCGGAACCGACGGTTGGCCGATCGCGGCCATGAACTTCGGCGACGGTTTGCCGAACAGCGCGACCGCGGCGACGTGGTCGGCGACCCCGCCCGGCAACGGTAGGGGCGTGCCGGGTGGGATGGTGTAGCCGCCGGGTATCGCGTCCGCGGTGACGAAACCGACCACGGCCGCGCCCTGGGAGTAGCCGCCCAGCACGAGCTTGGTGTTCGGACAGTTCGCGGCCACGGTGGCAACCTGCGTGCTGCCGTCCACCACACCTTGGACGCCCGTGGGGAAGTCGGTGCTGGCCGGATAGTCCACCGCGGACACGTCAACGGTCTTCGTGCCGAGCTCGTCTCGCAGTGCGTCGACGAATGCCTGCCCGGTTCGCCCGATGCCCGGCGCTTCGGTGGTTCCACGCGCGAAGACCACCTGGACGTCAGGACACGCCGCGGCGTGCGAGACCGGCGAAACCACGAGGCCCCCGGCGGCCGCGATCAGCGCGACAGCGAGGTTGACACACTTCATTCCCGGAACGGTTCCCGGTCAGCGCGGTATCTCAAACACCGGGTCGTCGCACTCGAGTGCCTGCGCCGACAGCCTGCGCTTGATGATCTTGAACGTCTCGGTGCGCGGCAAAGACGTGCTGACCCGCACGAATGACGGCCACTGCTTGGGTCCGAGATCGGCTTGGGCGGTCAGGAACTCCCGGAATTTGTCCACATCGAACGTCGCGTCCTCGGGCATGACCAGCGCGGCCATCACCCGGTCACCGACCGCGGGGTCGGGGATGGCGTACACCGCCGCCTCGGTCACGTCGGGATAGCGCATCAGCACCCGCTCGATCGGCGCGGTGCCCAGGTTCTCGCCGTCGACCCGCATCCAGTCGCCCAGCCGGCCCGCGAAGTGCACGTAGCCGGCGTCGTCGCGGTAGGCCAGATCGCCGCTGTGGTAAACCCCGCCCGTCATGCGCTCCGACTCGGCGTCCGGCGCGTTGTAGTAGCCGCGGAAGTTGCCCGGCCCGGTGAGGTTCACCAGTTCGCCGATGACCCCGGGCGGGCACGGCTCGCCGGTGTCGACATCGACGATCTCCAGACCCTCGGGCAGCGGGCCCAGCGCGCCCTCGGGGGTGTCCGGGGTACGGGCGATGTTGACGCCGCCCTCGGTGGATCCGAATCCGTCGACCACCGTCACTCCGAAACGCTTGGCGAACCGGTCGATGTCGCGTGGCGCGGCTTCGTTGCCGTAGACGATCCGCAGCGGGTTGTCGGCATCGTCGGGGCGCGCCGGGGTGGCCAGGATGTAGGACATCGGTTTACCGACGTAATTCGCGTAGGTCGCGTTGAACCGACGCGCATCCGGGATGAACTGGGAAGCGGAGAACTTGCGGCGCAACGCAATCGAGGCTCCCGCCGCCACCGCGACAGCCCAGCCCGCCATCACCGCGTTGGAGTGGAACAACGGCATCGACAGGTAGCAGGTGTCGGCGGGTCCGAGGCCGAATCGTTCGGACAGCATCACACCCGGGACGGCCACCTTCTCGTGGGTGCACCGCACCGCCTTGGGGTCGCCGCTGGTGCCCGAGGTGAAGATCAGCATGAACAGATCGTCGAACGCCCTGGGCGCGAACGAGACCGGGGATCCGCGGAACCGGGCGAGCTCATCGGCCCACTCCGGCGAACCGACGTCGATGACGGCCATACCCTCCGGTGCGAAGCCGGCGCCGTAGGTCTGCGGACCTACCCCGTCCCCATCGGCGAGGACCAGCTGACAGTCGGCGGTCGCGATGTCCCGCGCCAGTGCCTCACCGCGGCGGGTGGGGTTCAGTCCGACCGGGACCAGTCCGGCCATCGCGGCCGCCACCAGCAGCGACGAGAAGAACGGCGTGTTGCCCAGCAGCACGCCGACGTGCGGGGGCTTGGCCGGATCGAGCCGCGCCGTGCACGCCGCAGCAAGGTCCGCGGCGTCCTGAATATGTTGGCGCCAGGTCGAATACGAGCCGTCGTCGGCGTGGATGCCGCGATCGTCGACGTCAGCCAGCCGCTCCAGCAGGTCGGTGACGGTCGGCTGGCTCAGCGATCCGGTCAAGCCGGCGTGTCGGCCAGCTCACGGCCGATCTGTCGCAGCTGCGCGGTCGCACCGCCCAGCGCGAACTCGATCTGCTTGGCAGTGAGGAAGTAACGATGCACCTGATGATCGACATCGATCCCGACGCCACCATGGACGTGCACGGTGGTGTGGGCGACCCGGTGTCCCGCCTCGGCAGCCCAGAACGCGGCGGTGGCCACTTCGGGGTCGGCAGGCAGGTCCTCCGATAGACGCCAGGAGGCCTGCACCAGCGCCAGCCCGAGGCCCTTGATGTCGATGTAGTCGTCGGCAAGCCGGGCGGAGACCGCCTGGAAGCTGCCGATCGGCCGGTCGAACTGTTCGCGGGTCCGGGCATACTCGGCCGTCAACTCCAGCGCGCGCTCCAACACGCCGAGCTGGAAGGCGGTGTACCCCAACGTCTTGTGGGTGGACAACCACGCGAGCACCTCGGCGTCACCGACGACCCGGTCGGCGCCGACCTCGACGCCGGCGAGGTCGAGCTCACCCGAGCTGTTCAGACCGGTGGTGAGCAGCGACGTCACCGACACTCCGGCGTCGTCCTTGGCCACCAGGAAGACCTTTGTGCCGGAATCGGTTTCAGCGGGAACCAGGAACGCGTCGGCGACCGGACCGAACGGGACCTGGGTACGGGTGCCGGTCAGCCGGAACCCGCCACCGGTGGCGGCGGCCTGCACGGGCCCCTGGCCGAATTCGCCGTCGAGGGCGACGGTCAGGATTTTCTCGCCGGCCACCGCCGGGGCTGCCCACTGCTCGCGCAGTTCCGGTGTTCCGACCCGGCCGAGAGCTCCTGCGCCGAGGACGACCGACTCCAGGTAGGGCACCGCGGCAAGCTGACGGCCCAGCGCCGCCAGGATCGCCGTCTGCTCCAGCACGCCGAACCCCGCGCCGCCCACCGACTCCGGTGCGGCGGTGGACAGGATGTCCGCGTCGATCAGCTTGCGCCACAGTTCGGTGTCGAAGCGCTGCTCGAGGCTGTCCAGCTCACGCTGGTGCTGCGGGGTGCAGACGGCATCGACGATGGTGCCGACGAGACCCGAAAGATCTTGTGCTGCTTCTGTTCTGGTGAAATCCATGTTGGTCCTAAGTCTTCTCGGGTCGTGTCAGCGGTTGACTCGGGGCAGGCCCAGGGCGACCATGCCGATGATGTCGCGCTGGATCTCGTTGGTACCGCCACCGAAGGTGAGGATCAGGGCCGCGCGGTGCATCCGCTCGATCCGGCCGCGGAGCAGGGCGCCGGGCGAATCTTGGCGCAGGGTGGCTGAGGGGCCGAGGATCTCCATCAGCAACCGGTAGGCCTCGGTGGCCAGTTCGGTACCGAAGACCTTGGCCGCAGACGCATCGGCGGGGCTCAACGTCCCGCTCTTGGCGGATGCCAGCTCCCAGTTGATCAGCTTGAGGTACTCGCCCTTGGCCAGCACCCGCGCGAGGTTGAGCTGAACCCATTCGGAATCGATGAGGCGGTTGCCGTGGGCGTCCTTGGTGTTCTGTGCCCACTCCCGAACCTGGTTGAGCGCCAGGAAGATCGGCTGGGCCGACACCAGTGCGACCCGCTCGTGGTTGAGCTGATTGGTGACCAGCTTCCAGCCGCCGTTCTCCTCGCCCACCCGGCTGCTCACCGGCACGCGGACATCCTGGTAATAGGTGGCGCTGGTGCCGACGCCGGCCATCGTGTGCACCGGGGTCCAGGAGAAACCGTCGGCGGTGGTCGGCACGATCAGCACCGAGATGCCGCGGTGCTTCTTCGCCTCGGGGTTGGTGCGCACCGCCAGCCAGACGTAGTCGGCGTACTGGATCAGGCTGGTCCACATCTTCTGGCCGTTGACCACGTAGTCGTCGCCGTCGCGCACCGCGGTGGTGCGCAACGCCGCCAGGTCGGTGCCTGCGCCGGGCTCGGAGTAGCCGATCGCGAAGTGCAGATCACCCGAGGCGATCTTCGGCAGGTAGAACTTCTTCTGCTCCTCGGTGCCGAACGCCATGATCGTGGGCGCGACGCTGTTGATCGTCAGGAACGGCACCGGCGCGCCGGCGATGGCCGCTTCGTCGGTGAAGATCAGGGAATCCATCGGGTCGCGGTTCTGACCGCCGTACTCCTCGGGCCAGTTCAGCGTGAGCCAGCCGTCCTTACCCATCTGGGAAACGGTCTCGCGGTAGATGTTGCCGGTGCCGATCTCGCCGCCCGAGGTCGACGTCAATGCTTCCAGGCGTTCCGGCGTCATCAGCTTGCCGAAGTACGAGCGCAGCTCGCGCCGCAGCTCCTCTTGTTCGGGGGTGTAACTGATCCGCATCGACTCGATCCTCCGCTGAAAGTTGCAAGCTGTCGACGACCCGCCGACACTCCTGGTTGTAACACGTTCTAGTCTTGTGGTCCAGCGCCCGTTAGGCCGGGATATGGATCGTTCTGGTCGTATCGTGGTGCTGCGAACGCCCGGGCGTCGGGGTCTGTCAGCCAAGGAGGTTGTCATGCGAGTCGAAGTCGACCGTGATCGTTGTGAAGGTAACGCTGTCTGTGTGGGAATCGCGCCAGACCTGTTCGAACTGGACGACGAGGACTACGTGATCGTGACCAAGGATCCGATCCCCGCCGACCAGGAGGCGCTGGCCGAGCAGTCCATCGCCGAATGCCCTCGCGCCGCACTGACCCGCAAAGACTAGAGGTATTAGTAAGTTGACTGCAGAAGTGACCGGCGACGCCACCGATCTGACCGGACGCGTCGCCGTGGTGACCGGCGCAGCCTCGGGCCTCGGCCGCGCCGAGGCCATCGGGCTGGCCCGCTCCGGCGCGACGGTCGTCGTCAATGACATGGCCAAGGCCCTCGACGAATCCGATGTGCTCGATGAGATCAGTGCCGCAGGCTCCAAGGGCGTCGCGGTGGCCGGCGACATCAGCCAGCGCTCGACGGCCGATGAGCTGGTCTCCTGCGCCGACTCCCTCGGTGGGCTGAGCATCGTCGTGAACAACGCCGGCATCACCCGGGACCGCATGCTGTTCAACATGTCCGACGAGGACTGGGACGCGGTCATCGCGGTGCACCTGCGCGGGCACTTCCTGCTGACCCGCAACGCGGCAACGTACTGGCGCAACCAGGCCAAGGAGAATGGTGGCTCGGTTTACGGCCGGATCATCAACACCACGTCGGAAGCCGGGCTGTCCGGACCGATCGGCCAGGCCAACTACGGTGCCGCCAAGGCCGGTATCACGGCGCTGACGCTGACGGCGTCCCGCGCACTCGGGCGCTACGGTGTGCGGGCCAACGCGATCGCTCCCCGGGCGCGCACCGCGATGACCGCCGACGTGTTCGGCGAGGCTCCTGATCTTGCCGACGGTGAGGTCGATCCGCTGTCGCCCGAACATGTGGTCACGCTCGTACGTTTCTTGGCCTCGCCGGCCTCGGACAAGGTCAACGGACAGGTGTTCGTCGTCTACGGCCCGTCGGTCGCGTTGGTGGCCGCACCGACCACCGAGCAGCAGTTCGATGCCGACGGCTCCGCGTGGGATCCGACAACGCTGGGCGCCGCCATGGGGGCCTACTTTGCTGACCGCGACCCGGAGCGCACGTTCGGCGTGATGGGCCTGCTGCGCGACTGATCGGCCTGACCGGACTACTCGGCCTCACCGGTGACGGGTTTGCCGGCCAGCGCGTCGAGGAAGGACCGGGCCCAACGATCGACGTCGTGGGCCAGCACCTGGCGTCGTAGTGCCCGCATCCGCCGCCGGCCCTCCTCGGCGGTCTGGTTGAGCGCGGCTTCGATGGTGTCCTTGACGCCCTCGAGATCGTGTGGGTTGGTCAGGTAAGCCTGACGGAGTTCCGCTGCGGCGCCGGTGAATTCACTCAAGACCAGGGCGCCTCCGAGATCGCTGCGGCAAGCGACGTACTCTTTGGCGACCAGGTTCATGCCGTCGCGCAGCGGCGTCACCAACATGACATCGGACGCCACGAAGAACGCGATCAATTCCTCGCGCGGTACCGGCCGATGGATGTAGTGCACGACCGGGTGGCCGACTTCGCCGTATTCGCCGTTGATGTGGCCGACCTGCTGCTCGATCTCGTTGCGCAGCACCCGGTAACTCTCCACCCGCTCGCGGCTGGGGGTGGCCAGTTGCACGAGAACGGTGTCGTCGCGCTTCGCGCGGCCCTCCGCGAGCAGCTCGGAGAACGCTTTGAGGCGAACGTCGATGCCCTTGGTGTAGTCCAGCCGATCCACGCCGAGCAGGATCTTGCGCGGGTTGCCGAGCTCGGCGCGCAGTTCCTTCGCCCGCTTGCGGACGTCGCGGTTACGGGCCTTGCTGTCCAGGTCGGCGGAATCGATCGAGATGGGAAAGGCGCCGACCTTCACCGTGCGGAAGCCCAACTGCACTTCGCCGAATCGGGACCGCACTCCCACCGATGCGCGAGAGGTGTTGGCGCCGACCAGCCTTCGCGACAGAAACAGGAAATTCTGGGCGCCACCGGGGAGGTGGAATCCGACGAGGTCGGCGCCGAGCAGACCTTCGATGATCTCGGTGCGCCACGGCATCTGCATGAACAGTTCCACCGGCGGGAACGGAATGTGCAGGAAGAACCCGATGGTCAGATCGGGACGCAGCGTGCGCAGCATCTTGGGGACCAGTTGAAGCTGGTAGTCCTGAACCCACACCGTGGCGCCTTCGGCGGCGGCCCGCGACGTGGCCTCGGCGAAGCGCCGGTTGACCTCGACATAACGATCCCACCACTCGCGGTGGTAGATCGGCTTGACGATCACATCGTGATACAGCGGCCACAGCGTGGCGTTGGAGAAACCCTCGTAATACTCGGCGACGTCCTCGGCAGACAGACGCACCGGGACGAGCTGCATGTCATCCTCGACGATGGGTTCCTCGGGCCCGTCGACGATGCCCGGCCAGCCGATCCACGCGCCGCGCTGACGACGCAGCAATGGCTCCATCGCGGTGACCAGACCGCCCGGGCTGCGCTTCCACGTCACGCTGCCGTCGGGCAGCCGCTCCATGTCGATCGGCAGCCGGTTGGCGACCACCACGAAATCAGAATCTCCGGAGCGGGCGGCGTCCTTGCCCCCGGCCACCGGTTACGCCTCGAGCTTTGAGGGTCCAATGCCGAGCATCGACAGGAAGACCCGGCACTCGTCGGCGTCATTCGCATAGGCCGCGACGACGCGACGGGCCTGGCGCGCCGTGCTGTCGGCCAGCGGCTCGACATCGTCGATATCCGTGGGATTTGTTTTTGCAGGCATTGCTCAACCTTAGCGAAGGGGCTTTGAGCCGCTACGGGCTCGAGGAAATGGTCGACCTGGGCTGGACGGCGACTTCGTCCTGGCTGGTCTCGTAGCAGGCCGCCGACTCCCAGTAGCCGGTGCACGGCGTGCCGTTGATGTTGGGGACAAGGTCGGCGCCGATCCCGGTGTCGTAGGTCGACGTCACGTCCTGGGTAGTGCGCGGCTGGAGATCGTCGAACGCCTGATCACCGTTGGTGGTCGCGACCGGGGTCATGGTGGGTGTGCAGTTCCCGGTCGACGGGTCCAGCGACTCGCCCGATTGGCAACCCGCCGAACCGCCCGGTTGGGTATCCACCGGCTGGGGCACCGGCACCGGCTGCGGCCCGGGAATCCCACCCTCGCCTTCCGCCTGCGCCAGTGGAGCTGTGGCCACCGCGAGCGCGAAAACGCTCGCGGTGAGCAGCTTTGTCACCCAGGTGAAGTGGATCGGCATCGTTGCCCTCTCTGATCTGCTCCCTGACTACGGGCTGGACGAAATGCTCGAGTGCGGAGACACGGCCGGAACCTGGTTCTCCTGCAGCCCGATGCACTGGCCGGTGTTGGCGCCGGTGCACGGGATCCCCTGGACCTCGGGGAGGCTGCTGGAGTCGCCCGGCGTCGAGTACGTGACGTTACCGCCGCCGCTGGAGGGCGTGGGGTAATTGCCGCCCGGCTGGTTGGGCACAAGCTCCGGAATGCACTGGTCGGTGTAGAGATCCTCGGACTCGCCGGCAGGGCATGCCATCACCGGACCCATCGGAGCGCCCGACGGCGCAGCGAAGAACGCAACCGCGGGCGCGGCCGCGATGGTGATGCTGAACCCGCCGGCGAGGAGGATGCGGCGGCCGACTGAGGAGGAAATCGCCATACTTCACGCTTTCTTGAGAAGTTGACGGAGTTCCGAAGTCGGCCCTCCGTTTTTACGGACTGACGGTCGAGCGGGGTTGAACCGCAGGAGCCTGCTGCTCTTGCTGCAATCCTATGCACTGACCGGTGTTTGCGCCTGTGCAAGGGATGCCCTGGACCTCGGGAAGGCCGCCCTGCGGGCCGGCGTTGGGCGCGACCTCACATCCGCCGGTCGCCGGATTGACGGCCTGACCGGCGGGACACGCGGCCAGCGGAGCGATGGACGGAACGGCGACGACGGTCAGCGCGGGGGCTGCCGTCACCGCGAGTGCGAAGCCGCCCGCGAGGGCCAGGCGCCGAGTCGCATTCTTCAAATTAGCCATGAGTGTGCCTTCTGTTCGGTTTGCTGAGTGACCGTGTGGGGCAGTGTATGGCTGCCACCTGGGTCCCGCAGTTGTTCGGCCGTTTTATCGAAACCGAATGCCGGGCTGTTACACCGGGGTCAATATTCGGAGGCGAAGAATTCCGGTCCGGCTCAAGCGCTGATCAACCCATGCGATGACGGTCGGGGGAAATGTGAGTTCCGGAATATCGGGAGGCCGGGCCGGCGGACCCGAGTTTGCGTTCCGACAGGCATTGCCCGTGGATTTTCGCCGGCCTGTCGGGTTCCGCGGAAGGCCGGGCAGGGCGTGTGCGGATGTTCGCTGGAGGCGATGGTGGGACGGCCTCTATGCCGTGACGTGCCGCCGTGGTTCTATACGTAGAACCTGTTTCAGTTTTGTGTGAGGAGTCGGCGTGCAGCTCTCGTTCGAGGATCGGACGTACCTGGTCACCGGTGGTGGCAGTGGTATCGGCAAGGGTGTGGCGGAAGAGCTGGCCAAGGCCGGCGCCAACGTCATGATCGTTGGCCGCGGAGCCGATCGGCTGGCCGCAACCGCCGAGGAGATCAACGCCGCCGCGCCGAACGGCAGTGTCCGCTACGAGCCCGCCGACGTCACCAACGAGGACCAGATCGCCGCGGTGGTGGATGCCGCCACGGCGTGGAACGGCCGACTGCACGGCGCGGTGCACTGTGCCGGTGGGTCGCAGACCATCGGCCCCATCACCCAGATGGACTCCGAAGCCTGGCGCGCCACGGTGGACCTCAACATCAACGGTTCGATGTACGTGCTCAAGCATTCGGCTCGGCAGATGGTGCGCGGCGGCGGCGGGTCCTTCGTCGGAATCTCGTCGATCGCGTCCAGTAACACCCATCGGTGGTTCGGGCCGTACGGCGTCACCAAGTCGGGTCTGGACCACCTGATCCAGCTGGCCGCCGACGAACTGGGGGCGTCCTGGGTGCGCGTCAACGGCATTCGGCCCGGCCTGATCCGGACCGAACTGGTGCAGATGGTGCTCGATTCACCCGAAATCAGCGGGGACTACGCCGAATGCACGCCGCTGCCGCGCCCCGGTGAGGTCTCCGACGTCGCGAACGCGACACTGTTCCTGCTCAGCGACGCCGCCCAGTGGATTACCGGACAGATCATCGGCGTCGACGGCGGGCAGAACCTGCGCCGCGGGCCGGACTACTCGGCGATGCTCGAGCCGGCCTTCGGCGCCGACGGGCTACGCGGAGTGGTCTGAGGCTGCTGCGTCGCGCGCCGCGAGGCTGCCGACCGCAGACCAATCCAGGTGATCGCCCCCGGCGGCCAGTAGACGCAGGAACCGGTCGCGCAGCAGGCTGGCGATCGGCAACGGCACCCGCAGCTCCTCGGCGGCGGCCAGAACCAATCCGATGTCCTTGTGCCCCAACGGCGCAGCGAATCCGGCGGGCTCGAACTGCTCGCTGGCGATGAGTCCGCCGTAGGTTTTGTACACCGGCGCCGAGAACAACGTCGAGGTCAGGATCTCCAGATACTGATGCTTGTCGACCCCGCCGCGGTCCACCAGTGCCATGGCCTCCCCGAGGGACTCGATCACCGAGCCGATCAGGAAATTGCCGCTGAGCTTCACCAGGTTGGCGGCCGACGGGTCCTCCGACACCACGAACGTGCGCTGGCCGATCGCATCGAAGACGGGCGTCGCCGCGGTCACGGTGTCGGATGGGCCCGCGGCGACGACGAACAGCGCCGCCGCCGCGGCAGCCTCCGGACGGCCGAATACCGGAGCCGAGACGAATTTCTGGCCGGCGGCGGCGTGGGCTTCGGTGAGGCGTTTCGACAGGGCGACGCTGATCGTGCTGGAAGAGATGTGCACGGTGTCCGGTCCGGCCGAGCCGATGATGCCGTCGTCGCCGAATGTCACCGCAGTCACCGCGTCGTCATGGGCGAGCATCGTCAGCACGACCTCGCCGCGGCACGCGTCGGACACGCGCTCGGCGGGTCGGGCCCCGACCGCCGCCAACTCGTCCACCTTCGCTCGGGATCGGTTGTAGACGGTCACGTCGTGGCCGGCCTTGATCAGATTCGCGGCCATGCCGGCGCCCATGTTTCCCAGCCCGATGACTCCGATGCGCATAGCACCCAAGTTAGTTGACTCGGGACGGGTCTCAATTCACGCAGGGCACCTTGCCACCGTCGATCGGTGCGCCCTGGTCCGGAGTAGGCGTGATCGTCATCTCCGACCAGCTGTGGGTCGTCGAGGTTGCGACGGTGTCCTCGGTCTGCGGCTGCTCCAGGGGTAGGTCGTAGCCCTGGCCGAGAACGACCCGGATGTGGTCGGCGGCCACCGCTCCCGTGGCCTGCGGGGCGTTGTCCACACCGAGCAGCGTGGCCACCGACTGGGCATCGGTCTGAGCGCCGGCGCCGTAGGTGATCACCGTGTCGATGGGCTCGCCTGACTCGCGGTCCCGGACCTCGCTGATCGTGAACTCGTGCTTGCCGAGCAGGCTTGCCGCCTGCGAGGCCAGCCCAGAGGTGTCGCTCGCGTTGACGATGCTGACGACGGTGTGCGGATTGGGCGGCGGAAGTGGTTGTGGCGCGGCGGTAGTGGTCGCCGACGCCGAATCGCCGCCGATGGCTTTGGCGATCTCGGCGCGGATCTTCGCCGGGTCGACGATGTTGACGTCCTGGCCGTTGATGTTGTCGTAGCGCACCACCGGCAGAGTTCGGAACTCGACGTCGCCCCCGGCCAGTGCCGCCATCCTGCGGAACTGGTCCTCACCCCATCCCTGCGACAACACGATGTCCTGGCGTGCGACGTCCATCAGGCGCTTGAACTTGTCCAGATCGGTGAACGAGCCCGACTGTTGCAGCTCGTGCGAGACCGACAGGAGGAAGGCCTGCTGGCGATGGGTGCGGTCGAGATCGCCGTTTTCCAGCCCGTGTCGCTGCCGCACGAACGCCAGTGCCTGCTCTGCATTGAGTCGCTGCGGGCCCGCCGGGAAATTGGCGCCGGAGTAGTCGTCGTGTACGGCGTGATTGAGGCAGACGTCCACGCCGCCGAGGCTGTCCGCCAGGTGGTAGAAGCTCGCGAGGTTGACCTCGGCGAAGTAGTCGATGGGCTGGCCGGTGAGATTGCGCACGGCGCGGATGGTCGCCTTGCGGCCGGCTTCCCGCCCGGCGCGCTCGAGTTCCTTGCGGTCGCCGATGCCCTCGTCGGCCAGCTTCTGCTCGGTCTGGAACTTCGTGAGCCCGTAGGCCTCCTTGATCTTGATGTGGCTGTAGCCCTTGATCCCGCTGACGGCGACGTAGTCGTCTCGGGGGATGGAGAACGCGACGACATGGTCGTCGGCGCTGATATGGACCAGGATCAGGGTGTTGGTGTTGTAGCCGCCCGAGTCGGAGTCGCCGGCGTGGAGTTTGTCGAGCACCTCGTCGGGCAGCTCGTTGCCGTCCTGGTCTTTTCGCGAATCCAGCCCGATCAGCAGGATGTTCATCGCGCCACCACTGGACCGCGGCTCGTCGGAGCCGAGCGCCTGCGACACCGTTATCCCGCTGAGCAGTCCGTGTGCTTGCGAGTACGCCAGCCCGGTGAGCGTCACCACCACCACCGATGCCAGTCCGATCACGGTTCGGGTGAGGATGCGCAGTGTCCGCCGGCCGGTGTTGGACCGCTCTCGATGACGGCCGCGGCGGTTGCCCGCGGCGGCCGCTCGTGAGGGCGGCGACGGATCCATGATCGACAGTATGCGGGCAATTGCTGGCGAGGCCCCAGCTAGGCCGAGTGGCCCAGGGCGGCCGGCACGGTCCCGTCCACTGCGATTTCGGCGCGCACATCGTCGCTGAGCGAACGACACCGCGCCGAAGTCGCAGGCCTTGCACTGCCCGCTATGCTGAGCACATGCTTAGCATGACCAGCTGTGGCGGCCGCCGATGAAGCCGGCGCCCTTCGACTATCACCGGCCCGACAGCGTCGCCGCGGCGACGCAGATGCTCAGCGAATTCGGCGACGACGCCAAACTCCTCGGTGGCGGACAGAGCCTGGTTCCGATGCTGTCGATGCGCCTGGCGTTCTTCGACCACCTGATCGACATCTCCCGCCTCGACGAGATGAAGGGCGTCAGGGCCGAGGGCGACTCCCTGTGGATCGGCGGTGGCACCACCCACGCCGTGGTCGGGTCCGACGAGCGGGTGCGCACACGCGTGCCGCTGCTGACCAGGGCCACGCCGCTGATCGGGCACTTCCAGATTCGCAGCCGGGGCACCATCGGTGGGTCGATCGCCCACGCCGACCCGGCCGCCGAGTACGGCGCCGTCGCCCTCGCACTCGATGCCACGGTCGAGGTGGTGTCGGCATCCGGGCGGCGCGAGATCCCGGCCGGCGAATTCTTCGCCGGTGTGTGGGAGACCGCGATGGAGGCCGACGAGGTGCTGGTTGGTCTGCGATTCCCGGTCTGGTCCGGCCGGTGCGGCTTCGCGGTGGAGGAATTCGCCCGCCGCCATGGCGATTTCGCGATCGCCGGTGCCGTGGCCGCGGTCGAACTCGACCACGACGACAAGGTCCGGCGCAGCGCCATCGGGCTGCTGGGACTGTCCGCCACACCGAGGCGGGCGTCGGCCGCCGAGGCGGCGATCACCGGCCGCCCGGTCGGCGACATCACCGCGGAAGAGATCGGTGAGCTCGCGATGAGTGGGCTCGACGACATCCCGGCCGACCTGCAGGGTTCGGCGAACTACCGGCGAAAAGTCGGGGCGTCGATGGCCGCACAAGCCTGGCGCGCGGCGGTCAAGGAGGCTTTCGATGCATGAACGTCCGATCCGGTTGTCCGTCAACGGAACTTCGTATGAGGCAACCGTCGAGCCGCGGCTGACCTTGGCCGACTTCCTGCGCGAGCGCTGCGGCCTGACCGGAACACACCTGGGATGCGAGCACGGCTCGTGCGGCGCCTGCACGGTGTTGCTCGACGGGGCCGCGGTGCGGTCGTGCCTGGTGTTCGCGGTGCAGGCCGAGGACTCTGAGGTCTCCACCGTCGAAGGGGTGGCCTCGGCCGACGGTGAGCTGTCACCGGTACAGGCCGCCCTGCGTGACTGTCACGGGCTGCAATGTGGTTTTTGCACACCGGGATTCGTCATGTCGATCACCGCGCTGCTGCGAGACAACCCTCATCCCACCGATGAGGAGATCCGCGAGGGCCTGTCCGGCAACTTCTGTCGCTGCACCGGCTATCAGGGCATCGTCAACGCGGTGCACCAAGCAGCGGAAAGTGGCGCGGCCGCAACCTAATCGGTTGCGGCCGCCTCGATCAGCGCGACGATCTGTGAGGGCGTGGCAGGCAGCGTCGTAACCGTCACCCCGAGCGGGGCCAGGGCATCGTTGATCGCGTTGATCACCGCCGGGGTCGAGCCGATGGCACCGCCCTCGCCGCATCCCTTGTAACCGCCGACGCCCGGGCTGGGCACCTCGACATGCCCGTATTCGATCGGCGGTACCTCGGTCGCGGTCGGCAGCAGGTAGTCGACGAACGTGGTGGACAACGGGTTTCCCTCGTCGTCGTACACCAGGTTCTCCAACAATGCCCCGCCGATGCCCTGCACGGTGCCGCCGGCGATCTGCCCCTCGACGATATTGGGGTTGATCATCGGACCGACGTCCTCGCTGACGATGTAGCGGGTCAGAGTTACCCGGCCGGTGGTGACGTCCACCTCGCACGTGCAGGCGTGAGTGGCGTTGGCCCAGTGGATCATCGTCTGCGAGGTGAATCGCGCGGTGGCCTCCAGCGTGGCCGCCATTCCGGGTGCGAGCTGTTGGGGCTCGTAGTAGGACCGATAGGCCAGATCAGCGAAACTGACGCTCTTGGAAGGGTCTTCGCGCGACGCGGCCCGCGAGTTCGCAAGCTCGATATCGGACTCATCTACACCGAGCACATGCGCCGCCATCGCCACCAGCTGGCCACGCAGGATCGTGCCCGCCTCGCTGACCGCGCCTGCGGTCATCGGTCCGCTGCGGCTGCCCTGGGTGCCTGCGCCATACGGCGTCACCGCGGTATCACCCTGAATCGTCGACACGTCGGCGATGTCGGCGCCCAGCGCGTCGGCGGTCAGCTGCACCACGGTGGTCTCGATGCTGTTACCGCTGGAGCCACCGTTGACGTACACGTTGATCTTGCCGGTCGGCTCCATCCGGATGGTGCAGCCCTCGGTGGCCAGGTGTCCCGTCGCCGCACCGGTCGGCTCGATGTAAGCGGAGAATCCGAGACCGAGGTAGCGGCCCTGGGCCAATGCCTCGGCCTGCTCCTTGCGGAAGCCTTCGTGGTCGAGGATCTTGACGGCCTGCTCGAAGGTCTCCATCGGCGCGACGTGGTCATACGGCATGCCGTTGGGGTTGAAGAACGGCATCTCGTCGCGGCGCAGCAGATTCTTGCGGCGCAACTCGACCGGATCGATACCCATCTTGCGGGCTGCGATGTCGAGAAGTATTTCCCGCGTGAGGGTTTCGTATTGCCAGGGCCCGCGGTAGGCGGCCAGGCCGCTGGTGTTGGTGAACACCGTCTTGTAATTGAAGCTCGACTTCGGCACCCGGTAGGGCCCGGGGAAGAACATTCCGATCGCGGCGGTAGTCAGCACCGGGTATGGGGTGGGGTAGGCACCGATGTCCTGGAGGAAATCGATGTCGACGGCCGTGATCGCGCCGTCGGCGTCGAATGCCATCCGCGCGCGGCCGTCGACGTGGCGGGCCTGCCCGGCGGACATAAGGTTCTCCCGGCGATCCTCGATCCACTTCAATGGTGCGGACACCTTGCGGGCCGCCAGCAGGATGCACATGTCCTCGCGCATCGGGACGACCTTCTGGCCGAAGCCACCGCCGGTGTCCCGCGCGATCACCCGCACGCCCTGAGCCGGGATGCCGAGCAGTCGTGCGGCGAAGGCGCGCAATTCGTGCGGGGTCTGGGTGGAGGCCCACACGGTGAGTTCCTGTGTCGCGGCGATCCATTCGACGACCAGGCCGCGGGTCTCGATCGGCACCGGCACATGGGTCTGCTGGTAGATCCGTTCGTCGGCGACATAGGCGGCCGCGGCGAACGCCTCTTCGTCGGGCGGCGCTCCGGCCAGGCCGCCTGCCACATTGTCGGGGTAGGCCTGGTGAACCACCGCGTCGTGCCCCACGGCCTTGGTGAAATCTGCGATCGCGGGCAGCGGGTCGTACTCGACGTCGATCAGTTCGAGGGCGTCTTCGGCGAGGTAGCGGTTCTCGGCGACCACGATCGCAATGGGATCTCCGACGAACTTCACCTCACCCTCGGCCAGCGGCGGGCGGGGGGTGTCGGCGACATCCTTGCCCGCCACCGCGTGCCACGCCTCGTGGACGTCAACGTTCAGATCAGCCGCCGTGAGGACGGCATGGACACCGGGCATGGCAAGGGCCGCCGTGGCATCGATGCTGTTGATCCGGGCATGCGCGAACGGGCTGCGCACGAAGCAGGCGTGCAACATGCCGGGCCGGACAACGTCGTCGACATACGTGCCGTGCCCGGTCAGCAAGCGGGTGTCCTCGACCCGCGGGACACGGGTTCCCGCGTAACGGGTGACTGGTGCGGCCATGGCGTTTCGCTCCAATGCGTCGTCGGCGAGCCGGATCGCGACAGCGCTAAGCAGTCGCTCAGCAGAGCGTACCCAAGGAGGTGCCGGTCGTCATCAACGGTTGGTCATACCGGCTCGGGTAACCGGCACACTCGGCGCAGTGCGGCCAGCCCGTCTGGTGTGCCCGGCCAGTGCTTGGCCAGCGCCTCCGGTCCCGCCGTGCGGGTGACCCAGCGCAGCGCGAGTGCGGTGACGATCACGTCGTCGGCGTAGCCGAGCACCGGAATGAAGTCGGGAATCAGATCGATGGGGGAGGCCAGGAAAATCAGCACGCCGACGAGAACGACGCGGATGCGGCGCGGCAGCTGCCGGTCGGCGGCCAGGCGTCTGAGCAACCGGATCGTGTCGGGAAGCAGCCGAAGCAGATCGGCGATACCGACCTGGTCGGGTTTGGTCACCCACAGGGTGACCGCCAGGACCAGCCACGCCACGACCAGGGCGGTGGCGACCGAGACCGGAATCAGCCACCAGTCGCCCATCACACCGTCCATCTTCGTATCGTCGAAGGATGAACCGATGGCCGACACCGGAACTGCCAGGCCCGGGCCAGGAATCAGTGTGGGATTACCCGCGTCCGCCGCGCCTGGAGCCGTTCGCGGGCACGATCACCGTCGAACTCGGCGGTCGGGTGATCGCGTCCACCACCCGCAGCTGGCGAGTGCTCGAGACCAGTCATCCGCCGACCTACTACCTGCCCCGCGATGCCTTCTCCGACGGTGTCCTGCGCGATGCGCCGGGGGCGTCGATGTGTGAATGGAAAGGTCAGGCGCGCTACTACGACCTGGTGAGCGGCGACGCGGTGGCGTCCAGGGTGGCGTGGACGTATCCCCGTCCGACGCCTCCGTTCGCCGAGATAGCCGGTGCCATCGCGGTGATGGCCAGCATGGTCGACCGGTGCACCGTGGACGGCGAGACGGTCGTGCCCCAACCGGGCGGGTTCTACGGCGGCTGGATCACCAGCCGGGTGGTCGGTCCGTTCAAGGGAATCCCCGGCTCGATGGGGTGGTGAGGTTCGCGCGCGGGCGAAACACGCCTGAAACATGATCGCCGCACCGCCGAAACTTCGCGCCGACATTCTCGTCGGGACCGTCGAAGGAGCCGGACTTTGCAAGCGATCGATCCTGCCGCCACCGCGTGGCTGCTGGCCAGCACAGCGCTCGTCCTGTTGATGACGCCGGGACTGGCCATCTTTTACGGCGGCATGGTCCGCACTACCGGTGTGCTCAACATGATCATGATGAGCTTTATCGCCATTCCCCTCGTCACGGTGGCCTGGCTGCTGTTCGGCTACACGCTGGCGTTCTCCGGAACCAGCCTCGGCGGGGTGCTCGGCGACCTGTCGCACATCGGGATGGCCGGAATCGGCCCCGAGACGGTGCACGGCCAGGTTCCCGAACTGCTCTTCTCCACGTTCCAGCTCAGTTTCGCGATCATCACCGCAGCGCTGATCAGCGGCGCGATCGCCGACCGGGCCAAGTTCGCCGCCTGGATGATATTCGTGCCGGTCTGGTCCATCGTGGTGTACGCCGTTGTCGCGCACTGGGTCTGGGCTCCCGGTGGCTGGCTGTTCAAGCTCGGGGTGCTCGACTACGCCGGCGGCCTGGTCGTCGAGATCGTCTCCGGCGCCTCAGCGCTGGCCCTGGCCCTGGTGTTGGGTCCGCGCATCGGGTTCAAGGTCGACGCGATGCGTCCGCACAACCTGCCCTTCGTTCTGCTGGGCGTCGGACTGCTGTGGTTCGGCTGGTTCGGCTTCAACGCCGGATCCGCGCTCGCTGCCAACGGCACGGCGGCAGCCATCTTCCTCAACACTTTGGTGGCCGGTTGCCTGGGCATGCTCGGCTGGTTGTCGGTCGAGCAGATCCGCGACGGCCGGCCGACGACGTTCGGTGCGGCCTCCGGCGTCGTTGCGGGGCTGGTCGCGATCACACCCTCGTGCGGCACCGTGAACACCCTCGGCGCTGCGATCGTCGGAGTGGCGGCGGGCGTCGTGTGTTCGTTCGCGATCGGCCTGAAATTCCGGTTCGGCTATGACGACTCGCTCGACGTGGTCGGTGTGCACTTCGTCGGCGGTGTGGTCGGCGTGCTGTTGATCGGCTTCCTGGCGACTGCGGTCATGACCGGCGGCCCGCAGGGCCTCCTCTATGGCGGCGGCCTGGCTCAGTTGGGTAAACAGGCGGTCGCGATGGTGGTGGTGGCGGCGTACGCGTTCATCATGTCGTTCGCGCTCGCCAAGCTCATCGATCGGACGATCGGCTTCCGGCTCAGCCCCGAAGACGAGACCGCCGGGGTGGACTTCACCCAGCACGCCGAAACCGCGTACGCCGAGGGCGTTCACGGGCATCAGCCGCTGCGGCGCCCGCTGTTCGGAGACCCGAGGCCGCGATCCGACACCGCCGACGAGGACTGACCGCCCTCGAATTACGCTGCGCCCAAGGCTGTCGTCGGCGGCCCGGACTGCGTACCTTGGCGCTGCTGACCGGAGGTGATGGGTGTCGGGTGACTGGGCGGCGGTGTCCGCCGAGCTGATTCCGCTGGCGTTGGTGGTGGCTCTCTCCCCGATCTCGATACTGCCCGCGCTGCTGCTGGTGCTGTATTCGGCGCGGCCCCGCGCCGCGGGACTGGCGTTCGCGGCCGGCTGGGTGACCGGGCTGACGGTGTTGACGGTGCTGTTCCTCAACATCCCCAGGCTCCTCGGCGGCTCGGCCGAGACGTCGTCGGTGTGGCAGTTGCGACTGCGGCTGGTCGGCGGCGCCGCACTGATCGTGACCGGCGGGTGGCTGTGGTTGCGGCGGAAGAAAGCGGTGCGATCGTCGCACTGGCTCGACGCCCTCGGCAGGTGGTCCCCGGCCCGCACCGCGTCGATCGGGGTGGCGTTCGGAATTCTCAACCCGAAGATCATCGTCGCTTGTGCCGCAGCGGGTTTGGCGATCGACGCGGCCACGCTCGGGCCTGCCGCCCAGGCTGTCGCGGTGGGGTACTTCGTCGTGGTGGCGGGCTCGGGAACGCTCCTGCCGGTACTGGCCCACGCGGTGGCGGCCAAGCGATTCGACCGATCGCTGGAACGGTTGCGGGCCTGGATACAGCGCCGCCAGGCCGAGATCAGCGCGGTCGCGCTGGTGGTCATCGGCGCGGTGCTGCTGGTCACCGGGGCGTTCGGCCGCTGACCGGGATCCCGCCGACGTCTCAGGTGCCGGTCGTCAACGCGGCGGATCGCCCTGCCAGGAGAAGCTGTTGACGTACTTGTCCAAGTCCATGGCCAATTCCAGGTTCGCGCTGGCCGGCCGGCCCGGGCCGAAGTTCGGGCCGAACTCGCGGTAGGGACCGATGGCGCCGGCGACCAGCGCCAGGTCGTGCTTGACCGCGACGAGGATGACCAGCCGCAGATGCCGGTAACTTGCGTCGCCGTCCTGCGGCCAGATGTCGGCGACCTCGCCGTAGCCGAACTGGTAGCCGACCATCGCGTTCGGAATCTCGTAGGCCGTTCGGGCGTCCGGATAGCGCGCCGCCAGGAACGTCTCGGCGACCTCCCTGGCCGACTTTCCGCCGGCGGGTATTCCCCACAGCTTCATCGTGCCGCCATCGCCGCCGGTGAAGCGTGCCGTCACGCCGTCGTCGGCGAAGGAGAGATCGTAGGCCGAGCCGGGTGCGGGGTACGACACCGAGAACCGTCCGTCGGGAGCGGTGAACCTGGGCAGCGCTGCGACCGGCGTTCCGGTCGGTGGGCGACCGCAGTCCGGGGGGCAGTTATAGACAACGGCGGGCTCGGAAATGCTCGCGGACAGTGCGATCAGCGGCGCGGTGATCACCACGATCACCACCAGCCACGAGCTCAGGACGCGCGCACTCGACGTGCGCGACAACGGCGGTGACGTGTAGGTCTGTGCATCCATCGAGTAACCCGGCCAAACGTCGGCTGACGCATCCTCCTGCGCTCCTGCCTGCGGGATGACCGCGCGCCGTTCGGCTCGTGACTTGGCCGATGACGCGTGGTTGGCCGCGCCGCAGGACGGACAGAATGCCATCTCGGGCACCACGTTCCGGCAGTGCAGACACAGCAGCGATGTGCCGCGGACCGGGTCGGGCTGCTCGTACAGGAGGGTGAGCTGCAGACCCAGTCGCAGTGCGACCAGTGCGACCAACGCCATCGCGATGTGCAGGGCGAGCATCTTCTCCTGCGCCAGGCCCGCGACGTCGGTGACGCCGACGATCGCGTAGACCCCCAACACGATGGCCCCGAAGGCCGTCAGCGCGCCAACCACCAGCGACCGCCGTAACCTGACGGCACCGGCCGGGCGCTTGAACCACAGTGCGGCACCGATCAATCCGCCGGCGCAGGCCGCGGTGAGCGGGATGGCCAGCCCGCGGATGCCGGCCTCCACGAGTAGCCACTCGACGGGCCGGTTCTTCGCGACGGTTGCCGCCGCGAATTGCGGTGCGAGCCGGGTGAAGGTCGCCGCCGAGGTGAAGCTCAGAGCCGAGAGAACACCTATCACGAAGCCGTTCAACGATTCCCGTGCTCCCGGCCGCAGCAGGCGCACGACAACGGCAGGAATCATCATCAGCAGGGCCCCGCCCTCGGCGACCCCGAGGCCGTCGCGCAGCACCCGATTCCCGGCGATCCCGGCATCGAATGGCGCACCCGTTTCCCGGGTCACCAGATCGCCGGTGAGAAAGACCCAGCCGACGCCCATCGCGATGCCCAGGGCGACGGTGATCGCAAGCGAACTGCGCGGAATGTCGCGGTAGATCCCGGACTGGTGCCGGTAGATCGCGAACAGCAGCGGCAGGCCGAGAGCGCAGACCGTCACCAGTGCGCCAGGCAGAGCCAACTGGATCGCGACCGCCATCGCCACGACGATGAGGATCAGCCCCAGATTGAACGGTGCTCGCGAGAATTGGCTCAGATGGGGAAACAACGAACTGGCAATCGCCGGACGCAGCACGTGCTCGTCGGGGGCGGCGCAGAACGCGCGCGGGCGCAACCACTGCGGGCCATCCCCGGGCTGCGGATTCAGGTGTGCGCCGCAGGATCCGCAGAACACCCCGGCGGGAACCTCGGTGCCGCACTCCGGGCACGTCATGCTCACCCGCATCCGACACCACATTTCTGCAGCGCCAGAATGTCGCGGGCCAGGTGGTCGAGATCCGGAGTCCCCAAGCCGGTCACGAGGTCGTAGCCGGGGCCGGCGTCGTCGACCGCATTGCCGCCGAGAATGACGTCACGAAAGGCGGGAAGCCGTGCCCCTTGGGCAATCTCGTACAACAGCGGGTTCAGCTCGCCGATGGGGCCACCTCCGTTGCGCCGAAGGAAGTCGTTCATCAGGGCCGTCATCCCGGCCCAGATCGGCGCGGCGAGGGAGGTGCCGCCGCCCATAACGTGCTGGCGCCGAAAGACGATGCGGACACCGGTGTACGGGTCGGCAACGGCGGCGATGTCCGGGGTGAGCCGCCGTCCGGGCGGGGCTGCTACCCGTAGCTCCGACTGCCATGGCGGTCGCTCGAACAGATTGGACACCCCGCCGCCCGTGCCGTGGGAGATCGCGGGTGCAAACCACGACTGTTCGGCCAGCCAACGCCCGTCGGCGTCGGTCGACAGCGTCGTACCGCCGACATCGGTCATCTCCGGCAGGGAGGCAACCGAATCCAGGCCGACGTCGTCGGGCGACGGCGGAGCTGACCAGTTGTGGCCGCCTTTGCACTCCAGCCCGGCGAGGTCGCCGCTGGCGTTGAACGCGGTGGTGCCGCGCCGCAGCGCCGCCCGTAGCGCGGAACGGACCGGAATCAGATCTGCCGCGGTCGCGATCTTGTCGCAACCCCAGCCGATCGAAAAGCTCCATATCGCACCGGGATAGCGACGATCCGCCTCCTCCATCAAGGCGCCGATCTTCTGATACGTGCCGTCGCCGGACACGGTGCCCCGGGCGTTGACCAATACCGTCTTGGCGTCGGGGGCCACCGCATGGATGGCTTCCAGATCCATGGTCGCTTCTCCGCTGCGCTGAGATGGCATGTCGCCCATCAGTTCTGGAGTGAACTTGGGCAAGTCGAAAGCGGACGCGAACATGTCGAGGTCCTCTTGGTCGAACCCGTCGAAGGCGAACACCAACACCGTCGAACCCTGACCGGTATATCCGCTTTCACGCAGCGGGGCAGCGTTGTAGGTGCGCAGCAACCCGGCCGGCCCCAGGCCCTGATCGGGCACGTCCAGCGGCACGATGACCGGCACCGACTCGTTGTGCGGGACGTAGCCGAGGATCCGGCCGAGCTCGGTTACCTCGTCGACGATGGGCATGGGAACGACCGGCTGCTGCGGCGAGGCGTAGAAGACCTGACCGGTCCGGCCGCGAAAGTCGTGCACGGCGACAGCGAATGCGAGGCCGACCGCGGGAGCCGCACCGGTCACCGTGGCCCAGTGGTCGCCGGGGCGCCAGCGCACCGACAGCCCGTGCTGCTGTGCCCAGCCGATCAGTGTGTCGGGTCGGGATTGGTCTCGAAGTCCGGCAACCAGCTGGACCGCAACTGCGCCGGATGGGCCCAGGTCGGTGGATGCCGACAACAGCGACGCGTACGGACCTCTGATAGCGCCGGGCGGAGCTGGTGTCCGGTCCGGCGGGGCGACCGAATAGACAAGGCCGACAAGGAGCGCGGCGACAGCGATCAGCGAGATACGCGTCACCCGACTGGCGCTTCGTCTTCGGATTGACCCCATGGGCATCGTCGCCGCACCCCCGATTTTGTCGGGAGACTATCAGCGGCGGCGCGATTGGATGGTGATGTCGGGCAGGTTGCCTGCGGGCGAACATCTTCTGACGCGGCCGCGGGAATGGGCTGATGGGGTTTGACGGCTCTGCGCAGGCAGATAGGTTTTGCGACATGGTTAAGCACGGCATTAACGGGTCGGTCACGATGTCTCGTCAGCTCACGGTGGCCGGCGGCTTTCTGGCAATCATTGCGGTAGCCGGTCTTTCAGCGGGCTGCGGCCAGTCCTCCAAGGAGAACCCGTCGTCCACCACCTCGAGTAGCGCCTCGACCAGCAAGCCGGCACCGTCGCCCACCGAGAAGGGGGTCATCCAGATGCCGCCGCGCGCCTTCAACCAAAATCAGAACGCTGCGGATGGAATGCTGGCGCTGCAGAGTCAGGGCTACAACGTCCAGTACAACTTCTCCGCCGGCAGCGGCAGTGACCGCCCGTTGTCGGAGTGCAAGATCACGGATGTCGACGGCCTGCAGGGGGATCACCCGCCTGCCAACACGACCGTCTATCTCACGATCTCCTGCCCAGGCAGCAACTGAGCCTGCGGGTGACTACCGCCTGCGGCGGCGGACGAGCATCAGGCCGATGAACAGCACCGCGACGGTCGGGGACGCCGACACCATCGTGTAACCGAGATCCTTCATGATGCCGATCTCGATGGTGCTCAGCGTCCGGACGCCCAGCCCGGTGTCCGACGAGGCGTTCATCAGCTTCTCGTTGGCGCCCGTGTAGTAGTCGTCGTTCAGGTGCGACATCGAGCTGCCGGACTCCCACGGGCTCGGGCTGTACAGCGGCACCGGGTTACCGCCATTGGCCGCCATCGCGTTGGCGCCACCGAAGTACATGCCGTTGCTGACGCCGCCGGTCAGGTTCGAGTTGTAGGCGGTGTTGAACGTCGTGCCGGTGAACACCGAGTTGCCGTTCTTGTCCACCATGAACCTGTCGAAGTCGGTCCAGTTCTCGACGGTGTTGTTGCCGGCCTTGTCCACGACCGACAGGAAGCCGTAGGTGTGCAGCAGTTCGTGCATTGCGGTGGACTGGAAGTCGTAGCTTCCCCCGGGCACCGTCGAGAAATAGCCCCAGCCATAGCCGAAGTTCCAGTCGATCGTGCCGTCGGCCGCCGACCCGTTGGGGTCCACGCCGGTGAGAATCTTCTGCTGCACAACGGTATTCGAGAAGCCCTGGTCGCTGACCAGGTCGCTGCCTGCCGATGCCAGTGTTGCGCCCGCCAGCGAGTACTGGCCGGTGACCGCATACGTGAGGGTGACGTTGTGCTCCGGCACGAAATAGCTCGACAGGTAGATGGCTGTCGCCGCGAGCTCCGCGCGAGCAGCGCTGGACCAGAACTGCGAGCCGTTGCCGTAGGTGAAGGTGTAGGTGATCCGCGGGGTGCCCGCGGGTTCCTGGTAGATCGAGCCGGCCGCGTAGGTGCTGGAGGTCCGGAACCAGTTGAGCAGGTTGATGTGCGTCCCGGTATCGGTGGCCGAGACGACGAAGGAGTCGACGATGTTGGAGCCCGGATCGTTCGGGGTGTAGGTGTAGTTGCCCGCGGCGTCGACGCTGACGGTGCCGTAGTGGCCTTGCTGGGTCACCTTGTAGACGAGGCGATCGCCTTCAGGGTCGGTTGCGCCGATCTTGCCGGTGATGGGTCCGGTGACTTCACCGGTGAGTTGAACCGGGGTGACCTTGGGTGCCTCGTTGAAGAACGTGCGGCGCACCAACAGGGCTGCACCCTCGAAGAGCCCCTGCACCGAGCCGACCAGACCGGTCAGCACATCGGTGGGCGAGGCGCTGGCCGACGGCACGCGGAAGGCGGTGACCGTCGACGTCGTCGTGGCGGCGGCGACCGGTGTGGCTGTCGCCGACTGGGTCGCCGAGCTCGTGGCCGGCTGCTGGTTGTCGGTCGTCTGCGCCGGCGTGCTCTCGGTGTCGGAGCTCGCGACGGCCGAGGCATCGGAGACCGAGCGGCTGGACTGCGCCTTCGGCTTCTCGACGGTGGTCGCGCTGGGGGTGCTGGCGTGGACGCGCGCCGCTGAGGTGGGCTTGCGGGTGCTGCTGCCGGCAGCAGACGGCGTCTTCGACGACGACGATGCGGCACTGTCCTGGCCGGCCCTGGCGGTGCGGGCCGATTTCGCGGTCCCGCTACTCGCCTTTGCCGGACCTGCCGATACCGAGGAGGAATCCTTGTCGGGGCTGTCGGCGCTGGCAATGGCGACGGTCGGCCACGCCAGAGACAGGCCCAATGCGACGGCGGCCGCACCAGCTCGTGCGCCACGCTGGACATTTGCCATGGAAGAACCGCCTTCGTGTCATCTGTTGCCGGTGAAGTCGGCGGACTTCAGGCAAACCCCCCGGTGTGGGTGCCAAACCGCAGGTGCGGCCGTGTACCCGTTTGCTTTCTCAGCGAATATTAAGCTAAGTCGCCGGCTTTGGGGAGCGGTTACGCGCGAACGTCGCCCCGACTGTGACAGCCCCAGCTAGTTGACATCGGGAAGCGACATGATGGGTCGATGGCGATATCGAAGGAGCAGCGCACGGCGGCGAACTCGCCCCGCGGCATGAACCGCTGGGAACTGTTCACCTGTGCGCGCCGGGGACACGTCACCTACGCGCCCGACGATGCCGCTCTTGCCGGGCGGCTGAGCGGGACGACCGGTCTGGGCGAAGTATGGCGGTGCCTGCGGTGCGGGGAGTTCGTCGTCGGACCTCCACATGGTCGCGGCCCAGCAGACCACGCCCCGCTGATCCTTCGCGGCAGCGCGTTGCGGCAGGCGATCATCGTGCGGGCGCTGGCGGTGGAGCGGTGGGTCCGGGCGCTGTTGATCGCGCTCGCCGCGTGGGCGGTGTGGCAGTTCCGCGGCGCGCGGGGCTCGATCCAGGCCGCCGTCGAACGCGACCTGCCCCTGCTCCGGGCCTCGGGAATCAAAGTCGACCAGATGACCGCGGTGCACGAGTTGGAGAAGGCGCTGGCCACCAAGCCCAGCACGCTGATGCTGGTGTTCGTCGCGCTGCTCGTCTACGCGCTGCTCGAGATGATCGAGGGCATCGGGTTGTGGCTGCTGTCGCGCTGGGGCGAATACTTCGCCGTGGTCGCGACGTCGATCTTCCTGCCGTTGGAGGTCTATGACCTCCTGGTCAAGGGGGTCACATTCACCCGCGGAGGAGCATTCGTCATCAACGTGGCCGCGGTGATCTATCTGGTGGTGTCCAAGCGGCTGTTCGGCCTGCGCGGTGGCCGACAGGCCTATGACGACGAACGGCGCGGCGAACAGTTGCTCGATGTCGAGCGAGCTGCCCTGGCCTGACCGCTGAGCTCACAGGTCAAGGACGCATTTGCCCAGCTGGCTGCGGTCGGCTACCCGCGCGAGCGCGACGGGAGCGTCGTCGAATGCCCACCTGTTGCGGACGGTGTCGCCGATGGCGCCGCGGTCCAGGAGGTCGGTGAGGCCGCGCAGCACGTACTCGGTGTGTTCGCGCGATTGCGGTGCGGCGAGCACGCCCACCAGTGAGGTGTTGGTGACCGCCATCATCTGGACGTCGACCGTGGGCCAGCTGCCGCTGGCGAAACCGACGGCGAGGTGCCGGCCGTGGCGGGCCAGTGCGCCCATCGCGGTGCTGCCCTGAGCGCCGCCGACCGGGTCGAAGATCATGTCGACGCCCTGCCAGTCGGTGATCTCGCGCAGGGCCTGGGCCAGGGGACGCCCGTCGTCGGCTGCGTCGTCTCTGGCCACCACGACGTGGTCAGCGCCGAACGATCGGCAGAACTCGGCACGGCTCTGCTCGCCGACCACCGCAATCACTGTGGCTCCCAATGCCTTACCGAGTTGGACGGCGGCGATGCCGCTGCCGCCGGCCGCGCCGAGCACCGCCAGACGCTGCCCGGGGCGTAGCTGCCCGCGATCGACCAGGCCGGTCCACGCGGTGACATTGGGGATCCAGAAGCCGGCGGCGGCGCAATCGTCGAGCGCGGCGGGTGCCGGGAGGAGCGACGTCGCCGGCGCGAGCGCTTCCTCGGCGAACGCGCCGTTGCCGTTCATGAAATCGCTGACGCCCATGACCCGGGTGCCGATCGGGACCTCGACTCCGGGACCGACCGCGGTTACCGTGCCCGCCAGCTCCTGCCCGGGGGTGAAGGGAACGGCAGGGGTGAGTGGGTAGGTGCCGCGGCACATCAGGACGTCCGGTAGCCCGATTCCGGCCGCCGCGACGCGGACCCGAACCTGACCGGGCCCAGGGGCGGGCACCTCGCGCTCCACCAACCTCAAGACGGCCTCGGGCTCGCCGGGGCCCTGCACCTGCCACGCTCTCATCGGTCCGACCTCCGCGGCGTTGCGCTCGACGATCACACCATGATTACACTGTGATTTGACTAGGCGGAAGGGCTGGCATGGCGTGGGATTTCGAAACCGACCCCGAGTTCGCCGAGCAGCTGGCGTGGATGCGCGAGTTCATCGACGCCGACGTGATCCCGCTGGAGCCGATCCTGTCCGAGCTGCCGGCCGAGGAATGGCAGGCGGTCAAGCGTCATCTTCAGGAACGGGTCAAGGCGCAGGGACTCTGGGGCATGTTCCTCGATCCCAGCCTCGGCGGTACCGGCGGCGGACAACTCAAACTGGCGCTGATGTCGGAGATCATCGGCCGCGCCATGGTCTCGATGGAACTGTTCGGTGTGCAGGCCCCGGACAGCGGCAATATGGAGTTGCTCGCCCACGGCGCCGACGAGGCGCAGAAACAACGCTGGCTGTTCCCGAATCTGCGCGGTGAGATCTCGAGTGCCTTCGCCCTGACCGAGCCGTTCCTGGCCGGCGCCGATCCGACCGTCATCGCCACGACGGCAGTCGCGGACGGCGACAGTTGGATCATCAACGGCCACAAGTGGTTCACCACCAACGCGTCGTGCGCCGACATCATTCTGGTGGTTGCCGAGACCGACCCCGACAAGCGGCCGCACCGGCACGCATCGATCTTCGTGGTGCCGACCGATACGCCCGGACTCGAGATCGTCCGGGAGATTCCCACGATGGCGCACTCCGACCCGGAGTACGGCCGGCGCGGTAACCATGCCGAGGTGATGTTCCGGGACTGCCGGGTGCCGGCGGATCATCTGATCGGGCAGCGGGGCGCGGGTTTCCTGCTGGCCCAGCAGCGCCTCGGTGGCGGACGGATTCACCATGCCATGCGCTGGCTCGGGCAGGCGCAACGCGCACTGGACATCATGGGGGAGCGTGCCGTATCGCGGCAATCGCACGGCCGCCTCCTCGGTGAGCATCAGATGGTTCAGGACTACATCGCGTTGTCGCACACCGAAATTCAGGCCGCTAGGTTGTTGACGTTCCACACCGCCTGGAAGATGGATCGGCTGGGGGCCAGTGCGGTGCGTGCCGACCTGGGCATGGTCAAGGCGCACGTGTCGAAGGTCGTGCTCGCGGTGCTCGACCGCACGATTCAGGTGTGTGGAGCGCTGGGGTACTCCGGTGACCTGCCCGTCGAGCAGTGGTACCGAATCACCCGGTTCGGGTCGATCGGCGACGGCCCCGACGAGCTGCACAAGTCGGTGCTGGCCCGGCATGTGCTCAAGAAGTACCAACCCGTCGACGGGTGGCCGACCGAACATCTGCCGTCGCGCCGCCCTGCGGCGCAACAGAAGTGGCAACAGCTGAGGCAGGAAGCGGGAATCGCATGAGCACCTACACGGCGATGGTGATGACGGCGCAAGGGGCAGCGCCGGAACCGGAGCAGCGGCCGGTGCCACATCCCGGCGCGGGTGAAGTACTGGTGAAGGTCAACGCGTCGAGCGTCAACTATCACGACATGGTGAATCTGGCCGGCCTGATCTGGGGTGAGTGGCCTCGTGTCCCGATGAGCGACGGCGCGGGGGAGGTCGTGGCGATCGGGTCTGACGTCACCGACTTCTCGGTGGGCGACCGCGTGATGAGCGCTTTCCACCCGGGTTGGCAGGACGGTCCGCCCACCCCGCAGGCCAAGGCCGAACTGCCCGGCGACAGCGGGGACGGCTGGTTGCAGCAGTACCGCATCGCGGCAAGCGACGGGCTGGTCGCGACGCCAACGCATTTGAGTGATATCGAGGCGGCGACGCTGCCATGCGCGGGAGTCACCGCGTGGAATGCATTGCTGGAGGCCGGAATCGGGCCTGGCGACGTCGTCGTCACGCAGGGCACCGGCGGCGTGTCGTTGTTCGCCGTCCAGTTCGCGCACGCGCTCGGTGCGGAGGTCATCCTGACCTCATCGTCTGACGAGAAGCTTGACATCGGATCTGGCTTGGGGGCGGCGCACCTCATCAACTACCGCGCCACGCCGGACTGGGAGAACGAGGTCAAGCGCATCACCGGCGGACGTGGCGCCGATCTGGTGGTCGACCTGGGTGGCCCACAGACGCTGGCCCACTCGGTGCGTGCCGCCCGGATGGGGGGCACCGTCGCAGTGATCGGTGTGCTCACGGGGTTCGATGCCGCGCCGATACCCGTTGCCGAGTTGATGCTCAACAACATTCGGGTCATCGGCATCACCGTCGGCAGTGTGCTGAGCTTCGTTGAGCTGTGTGAGTTGATCTCCACCGCCGGCATCAAGCCGCACATCAGTCATGTCTTCGACTGGACCGAGGTGGGCGAAGCCGTCCGCGTGTTGCAGGCCGGCGAGCATGTCGGCAAGATCGCGCTGAGGATCTCATGACCGGTGAGATCGATTTGCGGCCTGAACAAATCGTGGCCGCCGCAGTGGACATCCTCCGTGAGGGCGGCCTCGACGCGGTCAGCATGCGCAGTGTGGCCGGCCGGCTCGGGGTGACCCCGCCGCCGGTGTATGCCCGTATCGGCAATAAGAACGCGCTGTTGGCTGCCGTCGCTGACCACTTCTTGGCCGACTTGGCTCCGGAGCCCTTCGATGGGGAGTTGTGGCCGGACTATGCGCGGCGCTGGACTTCGCAACTGCGGCAACGGCTTAGCGAAGCAGCCGACAGCAGGCTCTTCCTCCAGGTGAAGCGACCCGCATATCTGGAGGCGTCCCGGCCGCTGCTGAAGTGCATGCGTCGCGACGGGATGTCGCGTGACCAAGCGGTGCGGGCCTGCCGGCTGCTGACGTGGGCGACGGTGGGCTTCGTCGCGATGGACCACCCGCCGCTGGAGGTGCCGGTCGGCCGTAATCGATTGGCGGGTAGTCATCCCGATGGCGTGACCGCAGGCGAGATCGACGAGTTGTTCTCGCTGCACATCGATTACCTGATCGAGGGCATCCGCCGCGACAGCTGACTACCCGGTGACGCCACCGTCGATCGTCATCAGTGATCCGGTGGTGTAGCTGGACGCGTCGGACAGCAGGTAGACCACGGCGCCGACGACCTCCTCGGGTCGGCCGACCCGCCCCAGTGCGATCGGCTTGACGACGTCGGGCAGGGTGTCCGGGTTGCGGACGAAGCCCGCTGCGGCGTCGGTGTCGAATGTTCCGCAGATGATGCAGTTGACCCGCACACCGTCGGAGGCGAACTCGAGTGCTGTCGCTTTGGTGAGCGCGTTGAGGCCGGCCTTGGCGGCGCCGTAGACCGGCGCGACGGGGGTCGGCTTCACCGATGCGAGCGAGCTGATGTTGACGATCGACCCGCCCCCGGTATTCGCCATGGCGTTCGCGGCCAGGGCAGTCAGGTGGGTAGGGCCTTTGAGGTTGACACCAATGACCTTGTCGAACAACGTCTCCGACGTTTCGAGCAATGACGGGGCCAGCGGGCTCATCCCGGCGTTGTTGACCAACCCGTCGAGCCGACCCCAGCGCTCGGTGGCTGCGTCGACGACGGCTCCCAGATCTTCCCAGTCGCCGACATGGCACTGCAGCGGGAACGCCTCGCCACCGTGGCTGGTGATGTGATCGGCCAGTGCTTCGCAGGAGGCCAGCTTGCGGCTGGCGATCACGACCTTCGCGCCGCGCTCGGCGAGGCCGACGCTCATGGCGGCGCCGAGTCCGCGGCTGCCGCCGGTGATCAGCACAACGCGGCCGGAGACGTCGAACAGCGGGTCGGTCATCGGGCGAACCTCCTGGCGCGGATCAGCAGGCTGTCGGCGATCCCGCCGAAGACTTCGTGAACCGGGTTGCGGGATTGGCCGCGAACATGTTTGGCGTAGGAGCCTTCCAGGACGATGGCGAGCTTCCACGCGCTGAACACCTGATACCAGTCGAAGGTGGACATGTCGCGACCGGTGTTGGCTGCGTATCGGTCGACGAGCTGTTCCGGTGATTGGCAGTAGTCGGGATGGATGCCATTGGGCGTGCCGGGGGCGGCAAGCGCGATGGGGTTGCCCTCCTCAGGCCAGAAGATCATCGCCCAGGCGAGGTCGATGAGCGGATCACCGACGGTGGTCATCTCGAAGTCCACCACGCAGGCGATGCGCGGCGGTGCTGCCGGTGCCCAGATGACGTTGTCCACCTTGTAATCACCGTGCATGACGGTCAGATCGCCGTGCTGTGGGAGGTGCTCTCTGAGCCACTTTGCCAGCTCACCGACGTCGGGTAGGTCCCGGACCCGGTAACTGTCGAGTTGGCCGAGCCAGCGATCCACCTGCCTCCCGAGAAAGCCGTCCGGGTGAGACATCTCGGCCAGTGCGGTCGATGCCCAATCGACGGCGTGCAATTGCGCCAGGGTGTCGACGAGTTGCTCGCCGATCGTGTCCTGCGACCGCGGGTCTTGTCGTAGTGCCTCGGGCAGGCCCTCGCGGCGGATGACGTCGCCGTCGACGAAAGACATCACGAAGAAGGGTGCGCCGAGGACGGCGGGGTCTTCGGAGCGGGCCAGAACTTTCGGCACTGGAATGCCCTGTGATTCCAGGATTTCCATGATGCGCGCTTCGCGGATCACCTGATGCGCGGTGGCGGACACCGCCGCGACGGGAGCGCGGCGCACCACCCACGGTTCGCCGAGCCGGTCGACGCGAAACATCTCGCAACTGCCGCCGCCGCGGATCGGCGTCACCTCGACGTCGGCAGGCTCGCCGGTGACCTCGGCCAGCCACGCGGTGAACCGCGGGACATCGAAGTCGGTCGCCACCTATGGGTTGTACACCGTGGGTAGTGGCGTTGTCACCGACTACGTTCCACTATCGAGTTAGGATCCTGCTGGCGGGGGTAGCTGTGAGATATCAGTGACTGGTGTCAAGGAACTATGGGGGAGCACATGTCAGAGGCCGCTTTTCCGATACCAGCCAACGAGCGTGAGCGACTGAATGTCCTTGCGGATTACAACATCATGGACTCGCTGCCGGAGCAGGCCTATGACGACTTCGTCAAGTTGGCGTCGGCTATCTGCGGCACGCCCATCGCGCTCATCTCGTTGTTGGACGAGGATCGGCAATGGTTCAAAGCCGACTTCGGTCTCGGGGTCAGCGAAACTCCGCGTTCGCAGGCGTTCTGCGCTCACGCGATCATGAATCCCGACGACGTGATGACCGTGGAGGATGCCACCGCCGACGAACGCTTCGCGACCAATCCCCTTGTGACCGGCGACCCGCACATCCGCTTCTACGCCGGCGCGCCGCTGGTGGCGCCGACCGGTGAGGCGCTGGGCACCATTTGCGTGATCGACCGTCAGCCGCGAACTCTCAGCGAGACACAGCGGGAGGCGCTGGCGATTCTGTCCCGCGAGATCATCGTGCAGCTCGAGCTACGCCGCAGCATCGAGACTCTGGAGCAGGCGGTGCTTGACCAGGAAAAGTACGTGGAACTGCTGCAGGAGTATCAGCGCGACATCGAAAAGGTGCGGGTGCACCTGGAGTCTCAATCGGTAACCGATGTGTTGACCGGAGTGAAGAACCGCCGCTCATTCGACATGACTCTCGACGAGGAGTGCATGCGGGCGCAAACCCGCGGCACCACCTTGTCACTGATCATGATTGACGTCGACCTGTTCAAGGCATTCAACGACATCCACGGACACCCGGCCGGTGACGAGGTGCTGCGTGGGGTTGCCCGTCTGCTGCAATCCGAACTCCGGGTCTCCGATTCGCTGTTCCGCTACGGCGGCGAGGAGTTCGCGGTCGTGCTCCCCGAAACCACCTGCAAGGGTGCGTTCGTGCTCGGCGAGCGGTTCCGCCGCGCCGTGCAGCGTGCGCCGTGGCCCAAGCGCCCGATCTCGATCAGCATCGGCGTCGCGGCCACCGACGCCGGCATCACTTCACCGCAAGATCTCCTACAGGCCGCGGATGGCGCGCTCTACCAAGCCAAGCAGAGCGGGCGGAATCGGGTCGTCATGGCGTCGGGCGACAGCTAGTACGTCTGACCGTTGGCATACCGCTGCCGACGGTAGTGGCGGCCGTTGCCACGGTTGCGGTCCTTGTACGTCGGCAACTGCGACAGCCAGCTGCCGACGTTCAAGGCTAAAAATCGCGGGAGGGGGCGCTACTACCGGCGGCAGCGATACGCCGACGGCCTCTCGTTCTGAGATGTTTGCTGGAGCGTCGGATGGCGTCCGGGGAAAACGGTCTTGGCATGAATGCCGAGTACGACGAAAGATCAACTAGCTGGACATATGCTCCAAATATGGAGCCCCCTATCGGGATCGAACCGATGGCCTACATATTACAAGTATGTTGCTCTACCACTGAGCTAAGGAGGCATTGGTCGGCGCAAAATGACCCGACACGTCTAACAGACTAGCGAACTCACTGCTCGTCGTCGTCGATGACCAACCGCTCGCTGCGCACCCGCTCGGTGCCGACCGGGCGCGGCGGCGTGTAGCTGCGCCGGCGGCCCGGGATCGGGATGCGGTCGGCGATATTGCTGAGCGGGTTGACCACCAGGCTCAGTGTGGTGACCGCCTCGCGCAGCGTCTCGATCGTCGGCGCCAGCGCTTCCAGCCCGGGCGCCAGCCGGTTCAGCGTGTCGGCGACGTCGGCCAGCTGCTCCAGCGGGCCGTTGCGCGCGGTCAGCTTCTCCACCAGGCCGCCCTCGGCCATCAGCCGGTCGGCCAGCCCTTCCTCGCCGAGGATCCGCTCGATCAGGCCGTCCTCGTCGAGAAGCTGGTCCACCAGACCGCCCGGCGCGAGCGACCGGTCAAGTCCGCCGCCCTCGGCGGTCAACCGATCCAGAACACCGTCCGGCGCGGTCATCCGGTCGATCAGACCGCCCGGCCGCATGAGACGGTCCAGCGGTCCGTCCGGTGCCAGGGCCCGCCCCAAGGGGGCGTCATCGTCGAGCAATTGGGCGAGCTTGTTCGCCCGCGAGATGGTGTCCTCCAAGCCGAACACCTGCGCCATCGAACTCGGTGATGCTGCTACCCCCGCCTCACCCAGCGCTTGTTTGGTCAGGTCAATGCCCACTTTGGCGACGTCGAGACCGACCTCGGCTGCGGCCAGGCCCGCCCGTACCGGTGCGCTGGCAAGGCCAACGAGCGTCTTCGCCAGGTCCATTTCACAAGTGTAGGAGCGGAAAAAGTTTGTAACCGGAGGTATCGGCTAAACAGCGAGAAAACCAACTCACAGGAATCTCACAGCGCCTAGGCAGCGTGAGTTCACCAATGTGAGAGGAAATTGTCAGCATGGCCGCACCTGTTACACCCGAAACCAAACCCGAGGCACGTGTCCTCGTCGTGGACGACGAGACCAACATCGTGGAACTCCTGTCGGTAAGCCTGAAGTTCCAGGGCTTCGAGGTCCACACCGCGTCCAGCGGCCCGGCGGCCCTCGACCGCGCTCGGGAGGTCCGGCCCGACGCCGTGATCCTCGACGTCATGATGCCCGGCATGGACGGTTTCGGTGTGTTGCGCAGGCTGCGCGCCGACGGCATCGACGCGCCTGCGCTGTTCCTGACCGCGCGCGACAGCCTCCAGGACAAGATCGCCGGACTCACCCTGGGCGGCGACGACTACGTCACCAAGCCGTTCAGCCTCGAAGAGGTCGTCGCCCGGTTGCGGGTGATCCTGCGTCGCGCAGGCAAGGGTGTGGAGGAGCCGCGCAATTCGCGGCTGAGCTTCGCCGATATCGAGCTCGACGAGGACACCCACGAGGTGTGGAAGGCCGGAGAGCCGGTCTCGCTCTCGCCGACCGAATTCACCTTGCTGCGTTACTTCGTCATCAATGCCGGCACCGTGCTCAGCAAGCCCAAGATCCTGGACCACGTCTGGCGCTACGACTTCGGCGGCGACGTCAATGTCGTTGAGTCCTACGTATCCTACCTGCGCCGGAAGATCGACACCGGTGAAAAGCGCCTCCTGCACACCCTTCGCGGTGTCGGATACGTGCTGCGGGAGCCGCGGTAATCCGGCGCATCGCGCCGATCGGCGCGAACAATAGAGAGATGCCCAGGCCCTACCACCGAGCGTTGCCGCTGCGGGTCGGCCTGGTGGCCGCCATGCTGCTGCTCGTGGGATGCGGCCTGCTGGCCTCCGGGATCGCGGTCACCTCGACCCTGCAGCATGACCTCATCAACCGCGCCGACCAGACCCTGCTGGACGCCTCCCGGGGCTGGGCCCAGGCTCCGCGCCGGATGCCTCCGCCCGACGAGGAGCCCAACCCGGCCCGTCCGCCGTCCAACTTCTACGTCCGCGGCGTCGACGCCGACGGTCACATCTGGATGGCCGTCAACGACCGGGACGCCGAACCCGCGCTGCCCGACGACAACGACGTCGGGCCGGTGCCGGTGACCGTCGGCTCACTGGAGCACTCGCCGGTCGAGTGGCGTGCGGTGTCGGTGCGCGGGCCCAGCGGCGAGCTGACCACGGTGGCGATCGACATGTCCGACATCCAGTCCACGGTCCGCAGTCTGGCGTGGTCGCAATTCGCGATAGGCATCGCTGTGCTGATCATCCTCGGGGTCGCCGGCTACTGGGTGGTGCACCGCAGCCTTCGGCCGCTCGTCGAAGTCGAGAAGACCGCCGCCGCGATCGCCGCCGGACAGCTGGATCGCCGTGTGCCCGAACGTGATCCACGCACCGAAGTTGGCCGATTGTCGTTGGCGCTCAACGGCATGCTCGCCCAGATCCAGACCGCGATGGCGTCATCGGAGGACTCCGCCGAGCAGGCCCGCACCTCCGAAGAGCGCATGCGGCGCTTCATCACCGACGCCAGCCACGAATTGCGCACCCCGTTGACCACCATTCGCGGCTTCGCCGAGCTCTACCGGCAGGGCGCGGCCCGCGACGTCGAGATGCTGATGTCCCGCATCGAAAGCGAGTCGCGGCGGATGGGCTTACTGGTCGACGATCTGCTGCTGCTGGCCCGCCTCGACGCGCAGCGCCCGCTCGAACAGCGCCGCGTCGACCTGCTCACCCTGGCCACCGACGCCGTGCACGACGCCCAGTCGATCGCCCCCAAGCGGACCATCACCATGGAGGTCTTCGACGGTCCCGGCACCCCCGAGGTCATCGGCGACGAGGCCCGATTGCGTCAGGTGCTGGGCAATCTGGTGGCCAACGCCCTGCAGCACACCCCGGAGACCGCCCGAATCAGTGTGCGGGTGGGCACGTCGTCCGACGACGCGGTGCTCGAGGTCGCCGACGAAGGGCCCGGCATGACTCCCGAGGACGCCCGGCGGGTGTTCGAGCGGTTCTATCGCACCGACTCCTCCCGCGCCCGCGCCAGTGGTGGCACCGGGCTGGGGTTGTCGATCGTCGACTCGCTGGTCTACGCCCACGGTGGCCGCGTCACGGTGTCTACCGCGCCGGGCCAGGGCTGCTGCTTTCGGGTCAGCCTGCCGCGCATCGCCGATGTCGCAACCCCGGTGGCCCCAGCGATCTAGCCGAGTTCGGCAAGCGCGGCCTTGATCTTGGCCTGCGCCTCGTCGAGCGACGCGGAGGAGGGATTGCGGTCGACGTTGGCGAAACCGAAGTCGGACAGGTTCCGCGCGGGGAAAACATGCACGTGCAGGTGCGGCACTTCGAGCCCGGCGATGATCAGCCCGGACCGCTGCGCGCCGAACGCCGCACACACGGCCTTGCCGATCCGCTGGGACACCGCCATCACCTTGTTGAACACGGCCGGCTCGACGTCCTGCCAGTTGTCGACCTCGGCCCGCGGAACCACCAGCGTGTGCCCGGGGGTCATCGGCTCGATGGTCAGGAACGCGACGACCTCGTCGTCTTCGTAGACGAATCGTCCCGGCAGTTCGCGGTTGATGATCTTGGTGAAGACGGAGGCCATGGGCCAAGCATATGAGTAGCCGCCCGGGGCCGATCATGAAGCTGGCTCACAGCAACCCCTCAGATCCGGCCCAGTGCCGCAGCAGCTTGGGACGCGAGGATCATCGGTATGACCGACACCCTGCCGGCCGAGCAGCACACCGCTGCGATCGGCGTCGGGGGTCGCTACGTTCTCGACATCGTCATCCCCGTGTACAACGAGGAGCGCGACGTCGCGGCCTGCGTGCGACGGCTCCACCAGTTCCTGCTCGACGAGGTGCCCTACCGGGCCCGAATCATCGTGGCCGACAACGCCAGTACCGACCACACCTTGTCGGTGGCGCGGGAGCTCGCCGAGGAACTGTCCGACGTCGACGTGATCCACCTCGACGCCAAGGGCCGCGGCGGCGCGCTCGCCGCAGCGTGGGCGTCGTCGCCGGCCGACGTCGTCGCCTACATGGATGTCGACCTCTCGACCGATCTTTCAGCGCTCATGCCTCTGGTCGCGCCGCTGGTGTCCGGGCATTCCGACATCGCCATCGGTTCGCGGCTGGCCGCCTCGTCGCGGGTGGTGCGTGGCATCAAGCGCGAATTGGTGTCCCGCGGTTACAACTTGCTGCTGCGCGGCCTGCTCGGCGCGAGGTTCTCCGACGCCCAGTGCGGCTTCAAGGCGCTGCGCGCTGACGTCGCCCGCCAGCTGTTGCCGCTGGTCGCCGACACCGGATGGTTCTTCGACACCGAACTGCTGGTGCTCGCCGAGAAGGCCGGCTTGCGCATCCACGAGGTACCGGTCGACTGGATCGACGACCCTGACTCCCGCGTCGACATCCTCGCCACCGCGATCGAAGACCTCAAAGGCTGCTGGCGAGTCGGCCGCGCGCTGACCACCGGAGCGCTGCCGCTGCGCGACCTGCAGGCCGCGCTGGGCCGCGAGCCGCTGGTGCCCGGCGTGCCCCGCGGCATGGTCGGCCAGATGGTCCGCTTCGGCCTGATCGGCATCGCCAGCACCATTGCCTTTGCGCTGCTGTATCTTTCGCTGCATCCCGCGCTCGGCGCGCAGGCGGCCAACCTGACCGCCCTGCTGCTCACCGCGCTGGCCAACACCGCCGCCAACCGAGCCTTCACCTTCGGCATCCGCGGCCGCGCCGGTGTCGCCCGCCACCACGTCCACGGCCTGCTGATCTTCGCATTCGGGCTGGCCATCACCAGCGGCTCGCTGTATCTGCTGCACCGCTACGACCCGACCGTCGGCAAGGGCGTCGAACTGTCCGTTCTGGTCGCGGCCAACCTGGTCGCCACCCTCGTGCGATTCGTGGCGTTGCGACGGGTGTTCGGCGCCCCCACCCGCTGATATGACGATCACCGTCGAGTCACCGGAAGTCGGCGTAGCACAATCGGTTACCCGACACACCCGAATATCGCCGAAGCGGTGGGCGCTGGTCGTCTTATTGACCGCGACCGCCGTTCTCTACCTGTGGGCCCTGGACCGCTCGGGGTGGGCCAACGCGTTCTATTCCGCTGCCGAGCAGGCCGGCTCGCAGTCGTGGAAGGCGTTGTTGTTCGGATCGTCCGACGCTGCCAACTCGATCACCGTCGACAAACCGCCTCTGTCGCTGTGGCTCCCGGCCCTGGCCATCCGCCTGTTCGGCCTCAACTCGTGGAGCATCCTGGCTCCCCAGGCGATCATCGGAGTGGCCTCTGTCGCACTGCTCTGGGATGCCGTCCGCCGGCCGTTCGGTGAAGGAGCCGCACTGATGGCGGGCACGGTCCTGGCGCTGACCCCGGTGGCCGTGACGATCTTCCGCTACAACAACCCCGACGCGCTTCTGGTCCTGTTGATGATCGCCGCGGTGTGGGCCCTGCTGAGGGCGATCGACGACGGTCGACTGCGCTGGCTGTTGGTGTCGGGATGCTGTGTGGGACTGGGGTATCTGACCAAGCAGCTCGAAGTGGCGTTGGTGCTGCCCGCGCTGGCGATCCCGTACCTGGTGGCCGGTCCGCGATCGCTGCTCACCCGGCTGGGGCAACTCGTGACGGCGCTGGCCGCCGCCGTGGCCGCAGCGGGGTGGTGGGTGCTGCTGGTGCAGCTGTGGCCGGCTGGCTCGCGGCCGTGGATCGGTGGGACGCAGACCAATTCGATCCTCGAACTGACGCTGCGCTACAACGGCTTCGGCAGGCTCAACGGCGACGAGCCGGGCAGCATCGCCTCGCCCGGCTTCATCTCGCCGGTCCATACCGGTGGCCGGACATCGCCGCACCCCTGGGGTCAGCCCGGCATCGGCAGGATGTTCGAGCCGGAGCAGATCGGTGGCATCGGCTGGCTACTGCCCGCCGCACTGGTGTTCGCGGTCGCCTTGCTGGTGTGGCGGGGCCGAGCCGCGCGCCGGGATCTGCGCCGCGCCGCCATCGGAGTGTTGGTGCTCTGGCTGCTGGTCACGACATGGGTGTTCAGCTACATGGCCGGAATCTTTCACCCGTACTACACCGTGGCCCTCGCGCCGCCGATCGCCGCGCTGACCGGCATCGGCATTGCAGTGAGTTGGCAAGAGCGACAACGGCTGTGGGTCAGGGTGGCGCTGGCGGTCGCGGTGGTGCTGACGGCCGCCACCGCGGTGATCGTGCTGCGGCACGTTCCTGGCTTCTACCCGTGGCTGCGGTGGGCGGTCCCGCTGGCCGCCGTCCTGGTGCTGGCCGGGCTGATCGTCACCGCCATCCCGATGCCGGTGATCATCGCGGCAGGCGTACTGGTCGCGTTCGGCGGACCCGTGGCCTACAGCGTCACGACCGTCGAACGCGGCAATTCCGGCGCACTGCCGATCACCGGACCCGTTCCACGCGTTGTGACGGCAATGACCAAGGGTGTCGCGCCGGCCCAGCGCGCCGAGATCACGTCGGTCAGCGGGCCCGGATTCCTGCTGCCCCCGGGATCGTCCACCACCGGACCGCATCTGGTCGGCTGCAGCCTGCTGGACTCCGGCGTGCCCGACCGGCAGCTGGTCGGCCTGCTCGACGCCGATGCGCAGCGATACACCTGGGTGGCCGCGACCATCGGATCGATGTGCGCGGCCGGGTATCAACTGGCCAGCGGTCACCCGGTGATGCCGGTCGGTGGATTCAACGGCACTGATCCTTCCCCGGCACCCGACGAGTTTCTGCGGATGGCGCTGTCCAAGCGTATCCACTACTTCATCGTCACCAACCCGGTCCACGAGGACAAGTGGGGACATCTGGACACCAATGCGCTTATCCAGCAATGGGTTCAGCGCAACTTCACCCCGGTGCGGGTCGGCAGAGTCCTGATCTACGACCTCACGGCGTAGGTCAGGTGAGCATCGTCGCGATCTCGCCGACTGTCCACGGCGGGCAGTCGTGATGATCCCGGTAAGTGATGAACTTTGGCGAGGGCTTGTCGAACCGCCCCACGAAACCGCCTGCGGCGATAAAGATCTGGCCGGTGATCGTGCTGGCAAGGTCACTGACCAGGTAGGCGTACATCGGGGCGACGTACTCCGGGGGCGCGGCGTCGAGCGCACCGTGGGCGCTGACGTCGTCGAGGATGCCGCGTTGCCGCAACGATTCGATCTGTGCCTCGAAGTCCGACCCACTGGACAGCCGGGTCTTGGCACCCGGGCACACCACGTTGGCGCGCACACCGTGCTCGGCCAGCTCGGCCGCGATCGCCATCGTCAAGCCGTTGACCGCACCTTTGCCTGCCGGATAGCCGGTTCCGCCGTAATCGCCAAGGAAGGCAAAGGAACTGGTGTTGACGATCGCGCCTCGGCCGCGGGCCACCATTCTGGGGGCGGCCGCCCGGCAGGTCGCGAACGTGGTTCCGACATGGATGTCGAGGAGCGCGCGGAACTCGGCAGCTGTGACGGACAGTATCGACGAACCGGGCGGCTCAGGTGCGCCGGCGCAGTTCACCAGGGCGTCGACAGCACCGAATTCGCTCTCGCACAGGCCGACCAATTGCTCGGCGATCGCTTCGTCCGCGGCCGAGCCGGCGTGTGCGATGGCGCGGCCACCGGCGTCGACGATGGTGGCGACCGTCGCCTCAGCGGCCGCTGCATCGCGGCCGTTGACCACAACACCCGCCCCGCACTCGGCCAGCAGCGCCGAGACGGCGGCCCCGATACCCCGTGAGCCGCCGACGACGACGGCACCGAAGCCCTCGAGCGGGCGCTCACTCACCGTCAGCGGGAGCTGAGTAGATGAGGCGGTCCCAGCTTCGCCCAACCTCCGCCGGCGCTGGCGCGCCAACTCCGGCCAGACTCACTGAACCGCCTGGCCGAACTGCATGCCGTCCATGTTCCAGTAGCCCCGCATGTTGGTGATCAGGCCGGCGTCGTTGACGGAGTAGGTGAACACACCGCGCACCGTGCTGGTCATTCCGCCCTCGAACTGGCTGCGCAGCACCAGGATGTGCGCAACCTCGTTGGCCGAGCTCGATGGGAACGTCTCCTCGCAGGTGACGCGAAGGTTGTTGACGGCGATGTTGGCGTCGTAGAAGTCGGCGACGGCCGCCTTGCCCCGCACGCCGTTGCCGTCGGGGTTGGTGATGGCCTGCCCGATCGGGTCCTCGATCACGACATCGTCGGCCATCAGGGCCAACCAGCCCTCGCGGTCGTGGGACATCACGGCGCGCCAGGATGCCTGCGATGCGGCCAGTGCGGGAGTTTGTTCGGTGGTGGTGGACATCAGATTCTCCTTATGCTGTCAGATACCGGGGGTTTGTCAGATACTGCAGGCGGCGCGAGCGCCATCGTCGGTGGCTTTACGGATCAGTCCCAGACCGGTGCAGTCGCCAACGGCATGAACCTTGGCGCCGGGCAACCGGTCGGTGAGGGCGTCGAACAGGGCGGTGTCCGCCTCGAGACGGCCGGTGATGATCACGGCGTCGGCCGCGAGTTCGCGGCGGGTGCCGCCGTGCGGAGTGAACACCACGCTGTCGTCCGTGATCTGGTGCACGTCGGCGCGCACGTGCAGCGGCACCCCCAGGCGGTCGAGCCGGTCCATGTGTTCGGTGCGACGCTTGAGGCCCACTTCGGCGGCGATGGTCCGGCCGGATTCCAGCACAGTGACGAATCTGTCTTGGGCGCAGAGATATTCGGCGAGCTGGATTGCTGCGAGGCTGCCGCCGACGATCACGACTCGGCGACCAGCCGGGAGCGCGGCAGGGTTCACCAGCAAGTCGCGCACCCCATGACCGCTGATCACCCGGGAATGGCGGGCCCCGTCGATGTCGGGTACCGCGATCTCCGCGCCGGTCGCGACGATCACCGCATCTGGCTCCAGTGCGGCGACCTCGTCGACGCCGACCGCGTGTGACATCTCCAGCGTCACGGTGCTGGCGGCGATCTCACCGCGCAGGTACCGCAGGAACGGTTCGTTCTCCGGATGCACGATCGACGCCCACACCAGAGCGCCGCCCAATTCGGCGTTGCGCTCGAACAACGTGACCTGGTGCCCCCGTTCGGCGGCCACCCGGGCGGCCTCCAGACCGCCTGGCCCGCCGCCGACGACGACGACGTGCTTGGGCTCCGCGACCGGGTGCGCCGCGAGTTCACGTTCCTTACCGGTGCGGGGGTTCACCGCGCAGTCGACCGAGAATCGCTGCTCCATGGCGTCGATGCAGTTCTCGCACGAGATGCATCGGCGAACCCGATCCGATTGGCCGGCGTGAAGTTTGGCGGCCAGGTTCGGATCTGCCAGCATCGGCCGGCCCATCGCGATGAAGTCCGCGCGGCCGTCGGCGAGGATCTGCTCGGCGCGCGCCGGGTCGTGGATGCGGCCCACCGCGATCACCGGCACATCGACCACCTGCTTCACCGCGGCCGCGGCACCCACGTTGAGTGCGTCGCCGTCGTCGGCGGCATTCACCATCCCGGTGACCAGGCGGTCGATCACCCCACCGCTGACGTGGAAGGCATCGACGCCGGCCGCCACCAGTTGCGGTGCCATCTGCGCCGTCTCGTAGCTCGGGCGGCCGCCGGCCACCCGTTCGTAGCCGGAGATGCGCAGCGTGATCGGCAAGGCGTCGCCGATCTCTGATCGGATGGCCGCCAGCGTCTGCAACACCACCCGGATGCGGCCACCGGCCGTGTCGCCGCGGTAGTCGTCGATGCGCCGGTTGCGTTGGGGTGCAAGGAAAGAGCCCAGGAACATGTATCCGTGGGCAGCGTGGAGTTCGATGCCGTCATAGCCGGCCTCGGCCGCGCGGCGCACGGCGGCTTTGAACAGGTCGATGATCCCGGTCAACTGGGCCTCGGTCACCTCGGCCGAGGGACGTCCGGTCAGATAGGACGGGATCACCGACGGGCCGAGCGATGTGACGCCGTGCATCTCGGGTCCGAGCCCGTCGGGGCCGGCGTGCACGATCTGCGGCTGGATCTTCGCGCCATGCTCGTGCACGGCCTCGACCAGTGCACGGTGGGCGCTCACTGACTCGTCGGTGCCGAGGTGCAGCCCGCCCGGAGTCTCGGGCTGCAGGTGGTCGATGCCGGTGGCGCCCACGGTGATCAACCCGACGCCGCCTTCGGCGCGGGCGGCGAAGTAGTCGCGGGTGCGCTGCGACGGCAGACCGTCGGGCGTGCCGTACATGGTCTCCATCGGAGACATCACGAGCCTGTTGCGCACCGTCATCGAGCCGATGCGGCCTTCACACAACAGGTTCGGGAAGGTGCTCATGGGCGCTGCACCATGAATTCCGGGCCGTGCCCGCGCCTTTCGGCAAGGCGGGCACGGCCCGGAAGGTCCATCAGGGACACGCGCAGGTCAGCGGTCCTCGTCGGTGTAGCGGATGACGCCGCGGATGTTGCGACCCTCCAGCATGTCCGCGTAGCCCTCGTTGACCTGCTCGAGGCGGTACTGCCGGGTCACCATGTCGTCGAGGTTCAGCCGGCCCGCCTTGTACATCGACAGCAGCTGCGGGATGTCGTAGTGCGGGTTGCCGCCACCGAAGATGGTGCCCTGCAAGCGCTTCTGCATCAGGGTCAGCATCGCCAGGTTCAGCGTGACATTGCTGTCGGCCATGTTCGCCACGGCGGTGGCGACCACGGTGCCGCCCTTGGCGGTGATGTTCATGTAGTGGTCGATGTCCTCGCCCTTGAGCTCGCCCACGGTGACGATGGTCTTGTGCGCCATCCGTCCCTGGGTGACTTCGGCAACGCCGGCCATCGCGCTGAAGATGTCGGGGTAGGCGTGGGTGGCACCGAACTTCAGTGCGTTGTCCCGCTTGAACTCGACCGGGTCGACGGCGAAGATGTTGCGCGCGCCGGCGTTCAGCGCGCCCTGCAGGGCACCGGTTCCGACGCCGCCGACGCCGACGATCACCACGTCGTCGCCGGGGCGGACGTCACCGCTGCGGACGGCCGAGCCGTAGCCGGTGGTCACGCCGCAGCCGACCAGGCAGGCCACCTCGAACGGGATGGTCGGGTCGATCTTCACCACCGAGCTCTTGTGCACCACCATGTACGGGCTGAAGGTGCCCAGCAGCGTCATCGGGATGACCGGCTGGCCGTTCTTCACGGCGTGGATGCGGTGGGTGCCGTCGGACACCGCGGTGCCGGCCAGCAGGCCAGCGCCCAGGTCGCACAGGTTGCGCAGCCCTTCCTGGCAGGCCGGACACTCACCACACGACGGGATGAACGAGAGCACCACGTGATCGCCGGGGGCCAGGTGCTCGACGCCCGGGCCTACCTCGGTGACGATTCCGGCGCCCTCGTGACCGCCCAGAACCGGGAAACCGGCCATCGGGATGTCGCCGGTGACCAGATGGTGGTCGCTGTGGCACATGCCCGAAGCTTCCATCTGGATTTTGACTTCATCTTTGACCGGGTCGCCGATCTCGATTTCCTCGATCGACCACGGTTGGTTGAACTCCCAGATGAGAGCACCTTTTGTCTTCACAGCGAACCTCCACTCGCAAAACCCGACCCCGGGGTTTTCCAGGGCGGCCGGCCGTGCCGGATGGTCAATCTAGGCAAGAATTAGAACGTGTTCCTGTCCTGCTGACCATTATGACCTCCGTCACTTTCCAAGTCACTGCCGGGGGCCGATTACTTGACGCCTGTCGAGTATTCACCAGATCGGTACCGGAGCCTCACCGAGGGGGTAGTAACCGGGCAGCTTCTCACCGGCGACGCTGCGCTCGATGCGCTTCTGCATGGTGGGGGTCAGATCGCCCGACGAGATCAGCTTGACGAAGGCCTTCTGCACGTGGCCGAAGTCGAAGAAGTCGCGCTGCCACTCGATCAGCAGATCGTCGTTGAGCCGGAACCAGCTGCCGCCGATGCCGTAAATCTCGTCGCGGGTGCCGTCGGACTTGTTGGCGATCTGCTTCCAGAACCCGACGATCTCGTTCTGCTTCTCGTCGACAAGGACCTTCTGGTACTCGTAGACCCAGTTCTCCAGGCCTTCCATCTCCATGCCGAGTGCGACATCGCGGATCTCGTCTTTGCCGACGCACATCACGTCTTCCTTGGGCCCGATGTTCCAGCCGTAGGTGGCGTCGTCGGTGTAGAACTCCGCGAGGTTCTTCCAGTCGCCGGCCGCCTCGGAGTCTTTGTTGGCCTGCAGCCAGCGCTGGACCCAGTCGTCGAGTGCTTCTCGTTTGGAAGATGAAGTCATTGTTCCGCCTTCTATTTTTCGATGATGGATAGAGCTCGGGTGGGACACATCTCTACGGCGCGCTCGACGTCGTCGCGCATCTCGTCGGGGGGTTCGCTGTCGAGAATCTCGACGGCACCGCGTTTGGGAACCCGGAAGACGTCGGGCGCCTCCAGTTCGCACATGGCGTGCCCCTGGCATAGGTCCTCGTCGAGTTCGATGCGGTAGCAGCCCATTTCAGGCCCTCACGCCTTCACTCGCTTGCGGTAGCGGACCTTCGCCGGCCGGGCCAGCTGCACCACCATCTTGGAGTGGTCGTTCTGATAGCTCTCCGGCGGCTGTGCCATCTCGAACTCATACTCCCGCAACAGAACCGAGAAGATCGCCTTGATCTGCATCTGGGCGAACGCGGCACCGACGCACCGGTGTCGCCCGGCGCCGAAGGGGATCCAGGTCCAGCGGTTGACGATGTCTTCCTGCCGGGGCTTCTCATAGCGATCCGGGTCGAAGGCATCCGGGTTGGGGAAGTCCTCGGGGATCCGGTTGGAGATCGCCGGTGAGGCGGCCACCATCTGGCCCTTGTGGATCGGATAACCCTGCACCTCGAACTCGTCCTGGGCCACCCGCATCAGGATGATCAGCGGCGGGTGCAGTCGCAGCGTCTCCTTCAGCGCGTTGTCGATGTTCGGGATCTGGCGCAGCGCATGGAAACTCACCTCCTGGCCGTCGGCGTAGAGGTCGTCGAGCTCCTGCTGCACCTTGGCGTAGTAGTCGGGGTTGCGCAGCAGCTCGATCAGCGTCCACGACGAGGTGCCCGAGCTGGTGTGGTGCCCGGCGAACATCAGTGAGATGAACATGCCGGTGACCTCGTTGGCCGAGAAGCGCGGATTGCCCTCTTCGTCCTTGATGGACACCAGGACGTCGAGCAGGTCGCGATCGCTCTTGTCGGTGGGCGGGTTGGCGATTCGGCCGGTCATGACCTCCTGCACCAGCTCCACCAGGCTGGCCCTGGCTTCGTCACGGATCCGGAAGCTCTCGATCGGAAGGTAGGGGTCGACGTAGCAGAGCGGGTCGGTGCCGCGCTCGAGCAGGTGGTAGTAGTTCGCGAATCGCGAGTCGAGCTGGTTGCGGAACTTCAGTCCGATCAGGCATGCGGTCGAGGTGTAGATGGTGAGCTCGGCGAAGAACTCCAGCAGATCGATTTCGCCTTCGTCGCCCCAGTTTTCGATCATCCGGCGCACTTCGTTCTCGATGGTCGCCGCGTGGCCCTTCATCTGCTCGCCGCGCAGCGCGGTGTTGTGCAGCATCTCCGCCCGACGCTCCGGGTCCGCGTCGAACACCACGCCCTCGCCGAAGATCGGCGTCATGAACGGGTAGGCCTCGGCTTGGTTCAGGTCGGCGTCGGGGGAGCGGAAGAAGAACTCGTTGGCCTCGGAGCCGGTCAGCAGGATGACCTGCTTGTCGGCGAGCTGGAACCAGCCGAGATCACCACACTCCTCGCGGATGCGCTGCATCAGCCCGATCGGGTCGGTGCGGAACTCCTCCAGGTGGCCGTGTTCCTCCTCGCCACCGGAGACTCGCTGAACCTCTTTCGTGATGGTCACGATGGCATCCCTTCCTCGCCGAGGGCGAGCTTCTGGCGGTCTTTGTTGTCGGCCAACGGCGCTTCGGGCTGGAGCTCCATAGTGGCGATGAAGCTGCCGCGGGGGGTCTCCGCGACGAACGTGATGGCGCGGGCGAGGTCGGCGGCGCGCATGAAGTAGTCGTGTCGGGCCTGTCCCCACTTGGCCCAGTCCTCCAGTGCCGGTCCGATGAGTTCGGCCGGCAGGCTCCAGCCCATCGAGGTCTTGGTCGGGCCGGGATGGACGATCGAGGCGCGCACCCCGGTGCCTTCCAGTTCCATCTGGTAGTTGGTCACCATCGACACCAGGGCGGCCTTGGCCGCACCGTAGGCGCCCATGTGGGGCCGTGGCCGCAGCGACACATCAGATCCCACGAAGATCAGGTCGCCACGCTGCCGTTCGAGCATGCCTGGCAGGACTGCGGAGGCGACGCGGTAGGCGCCGACCAGATGGATCTGGATCTGGGACTCGAACTCGTCGACGCTGATCGAGTCGAGCTTGCCGAAGTAGGTGTCACCCGCACCGGCCACCAGTACCTCGATCTCGCCGAGTTCGGCGGTGGTCTGCTCTACGGCGGCCTTTACCGAGTCGGGGTCGGTGACGTCCAAGTGCACTGCGATGGCCTCGCCACCGTCGGCACGGATCTTGTCCACGATCTCCTGCAGCTTGTCCACCCGACGGGCACCCAGAGCGACGGGAAAACCGTTGGCGGCCAGCTTGATCGCGGTGGCTTCACCGATACCGGACGAGGCACCGGCGACCAGCGCGGGCCTGCGGTCGGGAAGAGGGTCGAAACGGGGCATTCGGGAACCTTTCGGGCGTCCTTTAGCGGGGCTGCACTGTGATGGGCAGATGGGCGAAACCGCGGACATTGCTGGAGTGGACGCGCACCGAATTCGCTTCGTCGACCTCATAGCCGCGGATACGTTTGAACAACTCCTCCAACGCAACCCGCGCCTCCATCCGGGCCAGGTGCGCACCGAGGCAGAAGTGTGCGCCGCTGCCGAAACTCTGCAGCTTGGCGCCGATGTCGCGACCGATCAGGTAATCGTCGGGACGCTCGAAGGCGCGCTCGTCACGGTGGGCCGATCCCGGCAGCAGCAGGACGACGTCGCCGTCGGGGATGACGGTGTCGTAGAGCGTCAGATCGCCGGCGACCGTGCGGGCCAGGATCTGGCTGGACGTGTCATAGCGCAGGGTCTCCTCGACCCACAGCGGTACGCGGGACAGGTCGGTGTAGACCTCGGCCAGCTGGTCGGGGTTCTTGTGACCCCAGAATGCGGCATTGGCAAGCAGTTTGGTGGTGGTCTCGTTGCCGGCGATGACCATCAGGAACATGAAGCCCAGCACTTCGTCGTCGGTGAGGCGGTCGCCGTCGATCTCCGCTTCCAGCAGGGCTGAGGTCAGGTCCTCGGTGGGACTCGTGCGCCGCTCCTCGACCATCGCCTGGTAGTAGACGATCAGGTTCAGCGACGCCTCGACCGCCTCTGGAGGAACGTCGGTGACACCCTCGTCGCGGTGCATCACGCCGTCGGCCCAGGCCCGTACCTGAACGCGGTCGGCTTCCGGTACGCCCATCAGTTCGGAGATGACGTCCATCGGCAGCTTGCCCGCGAACTCGTCGACGTAGTCCACCGTCTCCCCGGTGGCCGCCTTCTCCATCAGCACGTCGAGATGTTTGGTGGCGATCTCGGTCACCCGAGGCTCGAGTTCGCGAATCCGCCTCGGGGTGAAGCCTTTCGAGACCAGGGTCCGCAGCCGCAGGTGGGCCGGATCGTCCATCGCCAGGAACGACATGGTCTTGGAGGCATGCGGGCCGCGTGACGCCGGATCCAGCGAGACACCGAACTTGTTGGACAGCGTCGTGCTGTTGCGGAATCCCTGCAGGACGTCGGAGTGGCGGGACAGCGCCCAGAACTTCAGTTCCTCGTTGTAGTACAGCGGAGCCTCATCGCGCAGCCGCTTGTAGTACGGGTAGGGATCTTCGTGGAAGTCGTAGTTGTACGGGTCGAGCAGAATATCCGGACTCTGCACGCTCATTGGTTCTCTCCCAAGATAAGACTCACGACGTATTCCATTCGGTCGGCGACCTCGCGGTAGCTCAGGGTGCCGCTGCCGGCATGCACGAGCGCGCCGAAGTACGTCATCTCCAGTGCGGACACGATCTTCGGATCGGCGTCCGGTCCCAACGCCGACTTGATGCGCTTGTGGATCTCGGCGCCGATCCGGTCGCGCACCCGGACCACGCCGGCGTCGTTGCTCAGTACCGCGGTGGTGCAGGCCGCGGCGAACTCCGGCTCGTCGGCGATCACCAGCGCGAGGCTGCGCAGCGACTGCTGAACGCGGTGCAGACGGGGTTCGTTGACGTCGGTGAAGTAGGGCACCTCGAGGACGCGGTCGAGGTACACCTCGGCGATCAGGTGGTTCTTCGACGAGAAGTAGGTGTAGGCGGTGGCCGGTGCGACCTTCGCGCGCGCGGCGACGGCGCGGACGGTGAGGTCGGCGTAGGACGACTCCCGCAGCATCTCCATGCCGGCCCGAAGCACCTTGCGGAAGGTTTCTTCCTGGCGGCGATTGCGCGGCACGTCATCCCCGTTGGGGCTGACAGCCGTGGCGGCATCGCTGGACACATGTCCAAGTTATCGGAAGTGTGTCTGGCAAGGCAAGAGGCGGTAATGAATTACCTGTTCATGGCGTTCTTTGTGTGGTCCCAGGAGATACCCTTGCACCGCGCCCGCGTCTGCCGCTATGGTGCGAAAGACGAAATCTCGGACACGTGTCCAACGAAGCAGACGGGAATCGGGATGACGATTGCGGCGGACAGGAACAGCGATCTCTTCATCAACGGGGAGCTGGTGCCGGGCGGTAATGGCCGATACCCGACGATCAACCCGGCCACCGAAGAGGTCCTGGGTACCGCGGCGGACGGCAATGCCGAGGACATGAGCCGGGCCATCGACGCCGCGCGCCGTGCCTTCGACACCACCGACTGGTCCACCAATACCGAACTCCGGGTACGCGGCATTCGCCAGCTGCGCGACGCGATGAAGGAGCACGTCGAGGAACTGCGCGAGATGACGATGGCGGAGGTGGGTGCTCCACGCATGCTGACCGCGGCCGCCCAACTGGAAGGACCCGTCGAGGACCTCTCGTTTTCCGCCGACACCGCCGAGAACTATTCGTGGCGCCAGGATCTCGGCGTCGCGGCGCCGATGGGGATCAAGACTCAGCGGACCATCGTCCGCGAGGCGGTCGGCGTGGTCGGTGCCATCACGCCGTGGAACTTCCCGCACCAGATCAACCTTGCCAAGCTCGGCCCGGCCCTGGCGGCGGGCAACACCATCGTGCTCAAGCCCGCCCCCGACACTCCCTGGTGTGCCGCGGTTCTCGGTGAGCTGATCGCCGAGCACACCGACATCCCGCCGGGTGTGGTCAACATCGTCACCTCGAACGACCATTCGGTGGGCGCGATGCTGTCCAGCGATCCGCGCATCGACATGGTCTCGTTCACCGGCTCGACGAATACCGGGCGCGCGGTGATGGCCGCCGGCGCCGTGACCATCAAGAAGGTCTTTCTGGAACTCGGCGGCAAGTCCGCATTCCTGGTGCTCGACGATGCCGACCTGGCCGGTGCCTGCTCGATGGCGGCGTTCACCGCGTCGATGCACGCCGGGCAGGGATGCGCGATCACCACTCGCCTCGTGGTGCCGCGCGCCCGCTACGACGAAGCGGTCGAGGCGGCCGCGGCGACGATGGGCGGCATCAAGGCGGGCGACCCGACCAACCCCGGAACCATCTGCGGGCCGGTCATCTCCGAGCGTCAGCGCGACCGGGTGCAGTCCTACCTCGACCTCGCGATCACCGAAGGCGGCCGGTTCGCGTGCGGCGGCGGGCGGCCGGCCGACCGCGACACCGGCTACTTCATCTCACCGACCGTCATTGCGGGCCTGGATAATTCCGCGCGGGTGGCGCGTGAAGAGATCTTCGGCCCGGTGCTGACGGTGATCGCCCACGACGGGGACGACGATGCGATCAACATCGCCAACGATTCGCCGTACGGCCTCTCGGGCAGCGTGTTCAGCAGCGATCCCGAGCGTGCGCAGGGTGTCGCGGATCGGCTGCGGGTCGGCACCGTCAACGTCAACGGCGGCGTGTGGTACTCCGCGGACGTGCCCTTCGGCGGCTACAAGCAGTCCGGCGTCGGCAGGGAGATGGGTCTGGCCGGCTTCGAGGAATACCTCGAGCTGAAAGTCATTGCCACAGCGGTCTGACCGCACCACAGACTAGAGAGGAATTCATATGGGACAGTTCGACAACAAGGTGGCCATCGTCACCGGCGCAGGCGGCGGCATCGGTCAGGCGTATGCCGAGGCGCTCGCCCGAGAAGGTGCCGCTGTGGTGGTCGCCGACATCAACACCGATGGCGCACAGAAGGTCGCCGACGGTATCAAAGGTGAGGGCGGCACCGCGCTGGCGCTGCCGGTGGACGTCAGTGATCCGGTGTCGGCCAAGGCGATGGCCGATCAGACGCTTGCCGAGTTCGGCGGCATCGACTATCTGGTCAACAACGCCGCGATCTTCGGCGGGATGAAGCTGGACTTCCTGATCACCGTCGACTGGGACTACTACAAGAAATTCATGAGTGTGAACCTCGACGGTGCGCTGGTGTGCACCAGGGCGGTGTACAAGAAGATGGCCAAGCGCGGCGGCGGAGCGATCATCAACCAATCGTCCACCGCGGCATGGCTGTACTCGAACTTCTACGGACTGGCCAAGGCCGGGGTCAACAGCCTCACCCAGCAGCTGGCCACCGAACTCGGCGGCCAGAACATCCGGATCAACGCGATCGCGCCAGGCCCGATCAACACCGAGGCCAACCGCACCACCACCCCGCAGGAAATGGTCGCCGACATCGTCAAGGGAATTCCGTTGTCGCGCATGGGTGAAGTCGACGACCTGGTGGGGATGTGCCTGTTCCTGCTGTCCGATCAGGCCAAGTGGATCACCGGTCAGATCTTCAACGTCGACGGCGGACAGATCTTCCGGTCATGAGTGCACCGGCTGACATCAAGGTCGGCTACATCGGCCTGGGCAACCAGGGTGCACCGATGGCCAAGCGGCTCGTCGAATGGCCCGGCGGGCTGATCGTCTTCGACGTCCGGACCGACGCCATGACACCCCTCGCCGAACTCGGTGCCACGCTGGCTGACAGCGTCGCCGACGTCGCGGTGGCCGACGTCATCGAAGTGACCGTGCTCAACGACGAGCAGGTGCGTGATGTCGTAGCCGAGCTCGCCGAACACGCGAAGCCGGGTACCGTGATCGCGATCCATTCCACGATCGATCCGAACACGGCGCCCGAGCTGGCCGAGCAGCTGCGCCCCAAGGGAATTCACGTTGTCGACGCGCCGGTCAGCGGGGGAGCCGGTGCGGCGGACAAAGGCGAGCTGGCCGTGATGGTCGGTGCCGACGACGAGGCGTACGAACTGGTCAAGCCCGTGTTCAAGCAGTGGGCCTCCTTGGTGGTCCGGGCCGGCGAGCCGGGTGCGGGTACCCGGATGAAGGTCGCGCGGAACATGTTGACGTACATCGGCTTCACCGCCGCGACCGAGGCGTCGCGGCTTGCCGAGGCGGCGGGAATCGACCTGCAGAAGCTGGGGCGGGTGGTGCGGCACAGCGACGCGCAGACTGGCGGACCGGGCGCGATCATGGTCCGCGACGACACCAAACCGCTTGCGCCCGATCACTTCATCTACAACATGTTCATGCACACTCGTGGGCTGGCCGAGAAGGATTTGAAGTTGGCGCTCGGCCTCGGCGAGGCAATGGGTGTGGAACTGCCTCTGGCTGAGATCGCATTACGGGACCTGGCCGCCGGGCTGGGCGTCCCATACACGAAGGAGTGACGATGGACGAACTGCGCCGCAAGGGCCTGGACAAGATGAACGAGGTCTACGGCTGGGAGATGCCGGACTCGCCGGGCGACTACTTCGCGCTCACCGCCGACCACCTCTTCGGCACCATCTGGTCGCGGCCGGGACTGTCCATGCGCGACAAGCGGATCATGACGCTGACCGTCGTCACCGCGCTCGGGATTTCCGATCTGGCCGAGATCCAGGCCAACGCCGCCCTGCACAACGAGGAGCTCACCCCCGAGGAGCTCAAGGAGATGGCGATCTTCCTGACCCACTACCTGGGGTTCCCGCTGGGCTCGAAGCTGGACGGAGTCGTCACGAAAGTCGTGTCCAAGCGCAAGAAGGCCGCCGAGGCCGGTCAAGGCGAGGATAAGAAGGCCAACGTCAACGACGCCCTCAAGATGCACAGCGGCACGAAGCTCGACGACTAGCGGAGCGTGGCGATGACCCGCTGGGTGGCGAAGACCACCCGACGTCCGGTCCGAAGGCTGTCGTCGGATTGCTCGACGTCCCAATCCAGCTCTGCGGTACCGGACACTTGCAGAGTGGTTCCTCCGTCGACGAACAACAGCGCAGCGCTCGGGTCCACGGCCAGATTGCCGAAGCTGTTGAACATGTCGTTGCCGGGGTAATCCGGCCACCACAGACTGCCGGCCTCCGGGTGGACGAATCCGGCGGGTCCACCGCGGTGCGAGGCGTCGTTGCCCGACGTGGGATGTGTTGTGCCGAGGAAGAACGTCGCGGAGCGCCGGATCAGTCCGCGATCCTCGGGCCGTAACGCGGCGCCCGTGAAGACCCGTCTGCGATCGGTCTGGCGGGGGTCTGCCATGGGCTGGGCGGCTGGGTGGATGTACTTGGGGCAGTTGCCATAGGCCTGGTCCACGTCGATGGCGAAGCCGAGAGAATCCCGTTGCGTCAGTTGTCCGTTGATGCGATATCGGCGGCGGGCCGCAAAATCGATGACCAGCAATCCCGCAGGCTGATCGGTCGGTGCAGCAGCCAGTGGATCCACATCGGGAAGCTCGACGTCGATGTGAAGTCGCGTCGGTGTTACGGCTGCGAGGAACCCGGGTTCGCCCGACAACGGCGAAATCCACAGCTGCCCGTCGGGGTCGCGCGCGGTGAGGACGGCCAGCCGTGCCGAAGCCAGGAAGGTGGCGGTTCCGGCGCCGAGCCGGCCGCGACTCGCCATGGGTGCGAGTCGCGCCGCCCGCGCACGGACGCCCGCTCGGCTTTGGACGGCCAGCTCGCCGCTGTGGAATCCCACAGCGGCGAGCCGCTCTTCATGCGTCATAGGTACGCCTCATGCCCGTCAGAGGGGGTGACGCCCGGCGAAGGCGACGACCCGCTGGGTCGGCGTGGCCGCGCCATTCGTGTGTACCTCGGGGCCGAAGAGATCCTGGGGTCGCAAAGCCGGCACGAGCGTCGACCCCACCTGCTCGGCGAGGGCCGCCTCGGCCTCGTCGAATTCGACGGCCCGGTTGATTGCGACGGCCAGATCCCAGCTGTGGATGAGCGTCGAGTAGGTGACGATTCCGATCGCCTGTGCGGCAGGCATCTCACCGAGCACCGATGTGACCGGACGCTGCCAGTCGGTGATCGTCGCCCAGGCCCGCTGTGATCGCTCGATGGAACGGCGCGCCACGGCCAGGGGATCGGAGCCGAGGATGTCGGCGCCGCTGAACAACTCCTCTTCGGTGGGGCCCTCGCCGCCGTCCACGGCAGCGGCGAAGGCATCGATCGAGGCGATGGTATGGCTCAGCAGGGAGCGAACATCCCAGCCGGTACACGGGGTGGGCAGGCCCAGATCAGTGGTGTCGAGGGTGGTGACCAGGTCAACCAGGCGGCGATCGGCGCGACGCAGCACGTCCAGCGGATCCATCGGCAGTTCCTCATTTCTAACGGTTATGTATTGATATTGACGTTAGTATTTCTACGTCGTCCACCCTAACGCTGTCAACACGCTGCTAGCATTAGCCGGATGGAGTCAGGGTCTCTGCTGCACAGGGCGCAGGCGGCGGGGTTCGTCGTGGCCGGAGAGCCGCTGGCTGTTGACCTGGCGGACACTCTCATCACCATCCGCGAACCGGCTGTCGACCTTCTCGCGGACGAGAAGGCCAATCGGCTGTGGTGGAGCCTGCAGCAGGACCGGCTGGCCGGCGGTCCGCTCCCACCGCTCGAGCCCACCGTCGAACTGCGCCAGGCGATTCGGCACATCCTGGATGCACGACTGGCGGGGGTGATGCCCGACGAAGCTGCGATCGGGCGTGTCAATGACGCCGCCGCCTGCGCGCCCTCGACCCGGTCGCTTGTGCAGACCTCGGCCGGATGGGCCGCCATCACCACACGCCACGCCCCTGCCGACCGGCCCTACCGGCTGTCGCTCGCCGCAGTCGCCGAAAGCCTCATCGATGTGCTCACCGGGCCCGCCCAGGACCGACTGCGGAGATGTCAAAACCCGGCGTGCAGCATGCTTTTCGTCGCCTCCGATGCCCGTCGCAAGTTCTGCACCCAGAACATCTGTGCAAACCGAACACGGGTGGCTCGGCACTATCAGCGCCATCGCCCGGACTAGCCGCGCGTTCGGATTTTTTGTCAGTGTGGGGACGTAGTGTTTCGAACATGGGTTCGATAGACGTGGTATTGGGGGTTCTCGACGATGCTGTCGAGGCCTTGGCCGCGGTCGATCTCGAGATGCTCGACGCGCCGGAACGGTTCGCAGTGTTGGAGAGGTTGGAGACCGTACGGCGGCGTCAGGTCGCGGTGTCCCATACGCTCGTCGCGCGGCTGGAGCGGTTCGAGGGCTGCCCGCCAGTGCCGATCACGCTGGCGGATGTGCTGCGCATCAGCTCGCGTGAGGCGAGGCGGCGGATCCGGGACGCCGAGCAGATGGCGCCGCGGCGAGCGTTGACGGGTGAGCCGTTGCCGCCGGTGCTGCCTGAGACGTCGAAGGCCTGGCATGCCGGTGAGTTGGATGGTGAGCATCTGCGGGTGATCCAGAAGTTCTTCCGCGATCTGCCCGGGCATGTGCCGCCGATCGAGCGCGAGAAGGCCGAACGCACCTTGGCGCAGAAGGCCACGGCGTTGCGGCCGGACCAGTTGGACAAGGTCGCCCATCGGCTCGCGTTGCATCTCAATCCCGACGGCACGTTCTCTGATGAGGACCGGGCTCGCAAGCGCGGATTCGTGTGGTGCGGTGGGCAGGGTGTCGATGGAATGAGTGTGGGGCGGCTGGTCGCCGATCCGGAGCTACGGTCGCTCGTCGATGCCTGGATGGCGAAGTTCGCTGCCCCCGGGATGTGCAACCCGGCCGAGGACAGTCCTACGACGACTCCCAGCGAGCAGGTCGCTGAACGGGATGCCCGCAGTTATGCCCAGCGTCAGCATGATGCGCTCAAGGCCCTGGTGCGCGGACAGCTCGGTGATCCGAAATTCGGTCAGCACAACGGCTTACCCGTCACGGTGATTGCAACGGCCACGGTGCAGGACCTTCAAGCGCAGGCCGGGCACGCAGTCACCGCGAGTGGAACACTGCTGCCGATCCCCGACCTGATCCGGATGGCCAGCCATGCCTACCACTACCTGGCCCTGTTCGACGGCGTCGACGGACGCGGGTTGTGGCTGGGCCGCACCAAACGCATCGCCACGGCAGACCAGCGAATCATGTTGCATGCCAAGTGTCGTGGCTGCACCCGACCAGGCTGCGACGCCCCCGGCTACCACAGCGGCGTGCACCACGCCGCCCAAGACTGGAAGAGCGGTGGCACCACCGACGTCGACGACCTCACTCTGGCCTGCCCACCGGATAACCAACTCGTCGAAACCGGCGGCTGGACCACCCGGCAACTCCCCGATGGCAGCACCGAATGGATCCCACCCCCGGGGCTGCCCATGCTGCGCGGCGGGGTCAACGACTACCACCACCCCGAGCGGTTACTCGAGGGCGACAGCGGCCCGCCGTCCAACGATGCGGGCAACGACGCCGCCTGACGCGGCGTCGCAGAGAATCTGTGGCGTGAATCAGGCGCGCCGTTTGGTGGCCACGACGAAATATCCTCGGGCGGTTTCGCTTTCGTTCGGCGTTACTGGTGCGTACCAGCGGCCCCACTGGTTTCCTGGCTCGGCGATATCGGTGACCGTCGCCGACCACCCGTACGGCCGCACCAACTCCGCAGGATCATCGGTTCCGAACAACCATGGAGCGCCGTTGTCCGCCATGGATTTCAGCAGCCCGGCCATGAACGGAGCCGCCAGCAGCGACTTGCCGACGACGTCGTAACAGAGCACCGACCCTGGTACCGACAGGGCATCGATGCGTTCGACGAGCCGGTGCACCGCGTCTTCGTCGAGGTACTGGAGAAGGCCCTCGATCAGCCATGCCGTCGGCGTGGTGGCGTCGAAACCCGCGCTGCGCAGTGCCTTCGGCCAGTTGTCGGCGAGGTCCATTCCGATCGGTGCGCGAGCGCACTGCGGGACGTCGTCAGCGAGGACGGCATTCTTCGCCGCGATGACGGGCGGCTGGTCCAGTTCGAAAACGCTGGTGCCCGCCGGCCACGTCAGGCGGTACGCCCTAGCGTCCATGCCCGCGGCGACCAGGACGACCTGCCGGCACGATGAGGCGGCATCGAGTAGTGCATCGTCCCAGAACCGGGTGCGCACCACGATCTGCAGAGTGGTGCGCTCACCTGAGGTGGCCAGGGCCGCGTCGAGCATTCGGTGGCCGGCCTCTGCGGCGAGCTTGTCGGCGAACGGATCGGTGAATAGCCGATCATCACGCACCGATTCGCGGGCACGGATCGCGGCCACCAGCAGTCCGGTGTCGGCGACCGAATCTGGTCTGGTTTCCATCCGTCGATGGTGTCAGCTGTGATGTCGGCGGGGCTTGTACTTTTGCGCCCTAGGTGACTAGGTCCAGATGGCTGGGCAGGCTCGACCGGCGACTCGGATACTGGCTCGGGGTGATGGCGGTCAGGGCGCGGAAGTCGCGGACGAAGTGGGCTTGGTCGCAGTAGCCGAGATCGGCGGCGATCTGCGCACCGCGCTGCGTTCCAACGTCCAGGTGGCGCAACGCGGCCTGCAGTCGCCGCACCCGTAGATATGGTTTCGGGCCGAGGCCCACCTGTGAACTGAACAGACTGGCCAGCCGCTTCGGTGAAAGTTCGGTCAGCGCAGCGACTTCGGAAACGGTGATCGACGGCTCCGCATCGAGAAGCGGCAGCAGGCCCCGCAACGGATCGTCGTGAACACGGATGCAGCCCAGCAGAAACCCTTCCAGAAGCGTGATGCGATCGGCTGCCGAGGATGTTCCAGTCAGGCTCTCACGCAATGTCCGTGCAGCTGTGCCCCAGATGTCCTCGATACCGACGCACCGGTCCTGCAACTCACCCAGCGGGATCCCGAGGAACGGGCGCGCCCCTCCCGGACGGAAGTGCACCGTCATCACGGTCTGGCCGGGCTCGATCTGGGTGACGTAGGACGTGGTGCCCGCACCGGTGATGAACGCTGCAGGAACCTGTCCAGGCGGCGCGCCGACGGCGGCGAAATCCACCAGGTCCCGTTCACCGAGCTCGATCACGATCGTCACCGCGCCCCGGGGTAGGGCGGTGCTGCGATGCGGCACGTCGCCGCCGTGCTGCCAGTAGCCGATGTAGTCGATGTAGTCGCACAGCGGAGGCCCCGGTCGGTACAAGGCTGGACCCGCTGGTTGCACGATCACCAGGGTATGCCCGACCGAGTGTCGGATTCCCGGAGCGTTGTTCGTCGTAGAGGTAGAGAGTGAGACCAGCAGGGTTTCACGCCCTACTCTGGGAGGACGTCGTCATGTACTACTTCGCACTGCTGCAAACCCCTGAGCGCACCCTCAGCGCCGATGACGCAGGCCGGGAAATGCAGGCTTATGCCGAGTTCCACGCCCGCGAGTCGGCGGCGATCCGTGAGGGTGATGCGTTGGGTCCGGCCGCCGAGGCGGTCCGGATCACCGGCGGACCGGATGCGCCGGTGATCACCGACGGTCCGTACGCCGAGGGCGCCGAGGTGGCCGGTGGTTACTACATGTTCGAGGCCGACAACCTCGACGAGGCACTGCAGCTGGCCCGGCAGATTCCAGCGGCGCAATACGGAGCGATCGAGGTGTGGCCGGTGGTGCACTGGAATGCGGTGGGGCGGCCGACGACCGATTCCGATTGGCTGGCACTGCTTCTCGAACCCGCCGATGAGGTGAACGTGCCCGGCACGCCCGAATGGGATCGAGGGTTGGCTCAGCACGCCGAGTTCGGGGCCGCGGCGGGATCGCACATCCTCGGCGGGGCGCCGCTGCACCCGCCGACGACGGCGACGACGGTGCGCGTGCGGGACGGTGACGTGGTGTTGACCGACGGTCCCTACGCGGAGGCCGCCGAAGTCGCCAACGGGTTCTACGTGCTGTCGGCCGCCGACCGTGACGAGGCGACGAAGATCGCGTCGATGATCCCGGCGTCGGTCGTCGAACTGCGCCGGCTGGCAGGAGTGTCTGGGCTGTAAATGGGTTCGCTGGATGGTGTCTTCCGGCGGGAGTGGGGTCCCGCGGTGGCCGCGCTCGCGCGGTGGTCCGGTGATCTGGACATCGCCGAGGACGCCGTCCAGGAAGCCTGCGCGGAGGCACTGCGGAGCTGGCCTCGCGACGGGATACCCGACAATCCCGGCGCGTGGCTGGTCACCGTCGGCCGTAATCGGGCCAGGGATCGCCTGCGTCGCGAATTGGTGCGCCCGGGAAAGGAATTGCTGGCCGTGCAGGGTGATGGACGCGCCGATGACCGGGTTGTGCACGGTGTGCGCGACGACGAGCTTCGGATGATGTTCACCTGCGCGCATCCCGCCCTCGAACGGGCGTCACAACTCGCGCTGACCTTGCGGCTGATATCGGGTCTGACGGTGCCGGAGATCGCCCGCGCGCTTCTGCTCAGCGAAACTGCTGTGGGACAGCGCATCACCCGCGCCAAGAGCAAGATCCGGCACGCCAACATCCCGCTACGGGTGCCCCCGCCCGAGCTGTTGGCTGAACGCACCCCGCACGTGCTGTCGTGTATCTACTCGGTGTTCACCGAGGGGTACTGGTCCACCGCCGGACCGTCTGCGATCCGTGACGAGCTGTGCGACGAAGGTGTCCGGCTGGCCGGCGAGCTGTGCCTGTTGATGCCTGCCGAACCGGACGCCCGCGCGTTGTATGCGCTTGTTCTGCTGCATGATTCGCGACGATCGACGCGCGTCGACGCCGACGGTGCGCTGGTGCCGCTCGAGGAGCAGGACCGGTCCCGGTGGGATCGCGGCCGGATCTCCCGCGGGCTCGACCGGCTACGCCGTGCGGAAGGTGCGAGCGGGCCCTACCTTCCGCAGGCGGTGATCGCCGCCGCGCACGCGACCGCGCCGAGCTGGGAGCAGACCGACTGGCGGACCATCTGCCGGGCGTATGACCAGCTGCTGCGTCAGACGGACTCACCGGTGGTGCGGGCGAACCGGGCGCTCGCGATCGGGCTGCGCGACGGACCGGATGCCGGGTTGGCGGCTCTGGACCAGGTGGCGCACGATCCGCGATTGGCCCGATCCGCGCTCGTACCCACGGTGCGGGCCGACTTGTTGCGCCGAGCGGGAAGGCGCGCGGATGCGGTGCGCTGGTATCGCGACGCGATCGATCTCAACGGCTCCGAACCGGGCAAGGCGTTTCTGCGCCGTCGGATTGCCGAATGCGGCGGGGCAATCGCATAACAAAGAGGTCGGTAAGACAACGATAAGGAAACGCGCAGATCGCAAACGGTTATCGCGCCGTGTCACAAATGTGACATTTGTGCACCAGTGTTACCGAAGTGAAATCGAGCGCCGCGGGCCTCGATGAGGGATGGGAGGAGTGGCCGTGACTTCTATGACGATGTACGACCAGTCGTGGACGGCCCCGACCATGCTGAGCCTGTGGACGGAGCCGCTGACCAAGCGCGGCAGGGTCGTTCGTCAGGCATCCAAGTGGGCCGGCGTCATCGACACGACCGTGACGGTGCTCTGCCCGCCGGTGGTGTCGGTGTGCGCGATCTTCGCCGCCGTGGTGTGGCCTGCACATGATCCGAGCGAGATGGTGGGCCACGCGGCGACCTCCGCGCCGGTCAACGCCCTGGTGCAGGAGAGCGCACCGGCTCCCTAGCCGGCGCGTGCAATGCCGCGCCGACCCAGCGGCGCAGATACTGGCGCAAGTCGTCACCCTGTCGCGGCGGCCGGCCCGGATCGAGCACGAACGACTGGATGATCCGCAGCAGGTGTTCGCCGAGCTCGTCGAGATCACTGTCACTGAAACCCGCTGCGCCCCAATCGACGTCGAAGCGGCGCAGCATCGAACCCGCGAACGTCAGCGCGACATCCGAGGTGACCTCGGCGCTGAACGTGCTCGAGCGCTCGGGTCCTAGCAGCAACCCCATGTGCTTGTCGTGAGGCAACCATTCCACCGCCGCGGCTATGCCTTCGGTCACCGCGTCGGCCGGGTCGGTGATGCCGGCCAGGTGATCGGCCAGCCGGTCGAGGAACCCGGTCGCCGCCACCATGGCCGAGGCCTGCAACAGCGCGTCGGTGCTGGGGAAGTAGCGATAGACGGTCTGGCGGGTGACACCCAGCGTGCGAGCGACGTCGGCGATGCTGAGGTCGGCACCGTGTGAGTCGATGGCCTTGTTGGCCGCCGCCAGGATTCTGGCGACGGCTTCCTCGTCGGTGGCGGGCGCGGCTCCTGACCATCCGTGTGTCCGCATGTCAGCCGCCCACCGCGGAGTAGTAGGCGACGCCGCCGAAGAGCAGAACGGTCAAGCACAGCACCAACGTCCCAACGGCGAAGGGCCACGCTGGTTTGCGTCGAGCGAGCTGGACGATCGCGACGACGATTCCGACCACACCGAGCGCCGCGGCAACCGCCACCGAGGTCATCACCGCGGTCACCGCACCCTCGACACTGCATGTCGCCGGCGGGCAGTAGTCCAGGAAGGCCAGCGAGAACAGGCCGAGAAAAGCCGCGCCGGCGCCGACCACCACCGTCAGGACCATGAAGATGATCGAGATCGTCAGGTCGGCCGCTGACCGTGGCGGTTTGGCCGGAAGTACCGGATATGCCGGATATGCCGGGTGGGGCGGATAGCCCGGGTAGCCCATGACCCGGGATGCTATCGCGCTAGCGATAGGCGACCGGCAAATGCTTGACGCCGTTGAGCCAGCCCGACCGGAGTCGCTCCGGGTCGCCGAGCTTGCTGATGTCCGGGATCTGGTTGGCGATCTCGTTGAAGATCAGCTTGATCTCCATCCGCGCGAGGTTGGCGCCGATGCAGAAGTGCGCGCCGTTGCCGCCGAAACCGAGGTGGGGGTTCGGGTCACGCAAAATGTTGAATCCGAACGGGTTGTCGAAGACTTCCTCGTCATAGTTGGCCGAGCTGTAGAACAGGCCGGCCCGCTGGCCCTTGCGGATCGTCACGCCGCCGAGTTCGACGTCGGCGGTGGCGGTGCGCTGGAAGCAGTGCACCGGGGTGGCCCACCGAACGATCTCGTCGGCCGTCGTCTCCGGGCGTTCCCGCTTGAAAAGCTCCCACTGGTCCGGGTTTTCGAAGAACGCGTTCATACCGTGGGTCATGGCGTTACGGGTGGTCTCGTTGCCGGCCACCGCGAGCAGGATCACGAAGAACGCGAACTCGACCTCGGAGAGTGACTCGCCATCCAAGTCCGCCTCCACCAGGCGGGTGACGATATCGTCGGCCGGGCACTGCCTGCGCTGCTCGGCCATCGAGTACGCGTAGCCCATCAGCTCGGCGTTCGCCTCGATCGGGTCGACGTCGTTGAATTCCGGATCGTCGGTGTTCATGATGCTGTTGGTCCAGTGGAAGAGCTTCTGTCGATCGTCTTCCGGAACGCCGAGCAGATCGGCGATCGCCAGCAGCGGAAGCTGCATCGCGATGTCGTCGACGAAATCGCCGGTGTTTTTCGCGGCGGCCGCGGCCACGATGTCACGTGCGGCGTCGGCCAGCTTCTCCTCCAGCTTGGCCACCGCGCGCGGGGTGAACAGTCGCGAGACCAGCTTGCGCAGCCGGGTGTGCTCGGGTGCGTCGTGATTGATCAGCAGCGCTTTGGTGATCTCCACCTGGTCTGCGGTCATGTCGTCGGCGAAACGCATGACGACGCCCTTCTGGTTGGTCGACCACAGGTCGCCGTCGCGGGAGATATCCCGGATGTCGCGGTGCTTGCTGATCACCCAGTACCCGCCGTCGTCGAAGACCGTGCCGCCGAGCGGCTGCTCGTTCCACCAGACCGGGGCGGTCTGGCGCAATTGCGCGAACTGGGCGACGGGCATGCCCTCTTTGATCAGGTCCGGATCGGTGAAGTCGAAGCCCGCTCCGAACGGACACACGCTGGCGGCGGTCATGGTCTACCTCGCTGTAGTTGTGATGTAGCGCACCTGTGCAATGACCATACACCGCGAGGCTGAGTGTATGCCCGTTAGGTTCGATCGATGACGGATCGTCCAGACCTCGCGGAGTTGCTGCGTCGGCGAGCGCTGACCGAAGACGCAGCCCGCCCCGACGCGGTCGAGCGCCGCCACGCCGCCGGCGGCCGGACCGCCCGCGAGAACATCGACGACCTGGTGGACGCCGATTCGTTCGTGGAGTACGGGCGGTTCGCGATCGCCGCGCAGCGCCGCCGCCGCGATCTCGACGACCTGATCGCCCGCACCCCCGCCGACGGGCTGATCGCCGGCACCGCACAGGTCAACGGCAAACCGTGCGCGGTGTTGTCCTACGACTACACGGTGCTGGCCGGCACCCAGGGCTACGTCGGGCATCGCAAGAAAGACCGGCTCTTCGAGCTCATCGAGCGGATGCGGCTGCCCACGATCTTCTTCGCCGAGGGCGGCGGCGGCCGGCCCGGCGATACCGATTACCCGGCGGTCTCACAGCTCGAGACTCGGGCCTTCAAACTGTGGGCGGCGCTCTCAGGAGTGGTGCCGCGCATCGCAATCGTCAAAGGCCGCTGCTTCGCGGGCAACGCCGTGATCGCCGGCTGTTCGGACCTCATCGTCGCCACCGCCGACACCTCGATCGGGATGGGCGGCCCGGCGATGATCGCCGGCGGCGGACTGGGCGAGGTCGAATCCGACGCCGTCGGCCCGATTTCGGTACAGGCGCCCAACGGTGTCGTCGACGTCGTCGTGGCCGACGAGGCCGAGGCCGTCGCGGTCGCCAAACGGCTCCTCGGCTACTTTCAGGGTGTCGCCGAGCCGGGGGCCGTCGCCGACCAAAACACTTTGCGCACAGTCATTCCCGAACGCGCCCGGCGCGCCTACCCGATCAAGCCGGTCATCGAAACCATCGCCGACCAAGGTTCGGTGACGTTCCTGCGGGAGAAGTTCGCCGCGGAGATGGTCACCGCGCTGGCGCGGGTCGACGGCCGCCCCGTCGGTGTGATCGCCAACAACACCATGGTGATGGCCGGGGCGATCACCGCCGCGGCGGCCGACAAAGCCGCGCGCTTCCTGCAACTGTGCGACACCTTCGGCTTGCCGGTCGTCTCGCTGATCGACTGCCCGGGCTACATGGTCGGGCCGGCCGCCGAGGCAGAGGCATTGGTGCGGCGGGCGTCGCGGATGCTGGTCGCCGGCGCGGCTCTGCGGGTGCCGTTGGTGGCGGTCGTGCTGCGCCGCGGCTACGGGCTGGGCGCGCAGGCGATGACCGGCGGCAGCCTGCACGAGCCCCTGCTGACCGTGGCCTGGTCGAGCGCGCACCTCGGGCCGATGGGTCTGGAGGGCGCGGTGCGCCTGGGAATGCGCAAGGAGCTGGAAGCCATCTCCGACGACCCCGAGCGGGAACAGCGGGTCGCCGAGGCGACCGCGGCGATGGAGGAGAACGCCAAAGCGCTCAACGCCGCCCAGATCTTCGAAGTCGACGACGTCATAGACCCGGCGGAGACCCGCGGCCTGATCGTCGCGACCCTGGCCGCCGCCGCTGCGCGCGGCGAACTCCCGCCACCGAGGCGGTTCGTCGACACCTGGTAGTGGGGCAGGGCGATAGGGTGTGAACCTGTGCGCGTCCTCGTGATCGGATCCGGTGCCCGCGAACACGCCCTGTTGTTGGGCCTGCGCAGAGACCCCAGTGTGGACTTCCTGGCCGTCGCGCCGGGCAACGCCGGCACAGCGGCCGTTGCCGAACAGCACGAGGTGGACGTCACCTCAGCCGAAGCCGTCACCGCCCTTGCTCGCAAGCTCGCGGTGGACCTGGTGATCATCGGGCCCGAGGTGCCGCTGGTTCTCGGCGTCGCCGATGCGGTGCGGGCTGCGGGGATCGCCTGCTTCGGCCCGTCGAAGGACGCCGCCCGGATCGAGGGTTCCAAGGCGTTCGCCAAAGACGTGATGGCGGCCGCCGGCGTCCGTACCGCGGGCAGCGAGACCGTCGACAACCCGGCCCACCTTGATGCCGCGCTGGATCGCTTCGGTCCCGCTGCAGCCCAGCCCGCCTGGGTGGTCAAGGATGACGGGCTGGCCGCGGGCAAGGGTGTGGTGGTCACCGACGACCGCGACGTGGCCCGCGCGCACGCCGCCTCGCTACTCGACTCGGGCCACCCGGTGCTGCTGGAGTCCTTCCTCGACGGACCCGAGGTGTCGCTGTTCTGTCTGGTCGACGGTGAAACGGTGGTCCCGCTGCTGCCCGCCCAGGACTTCAAGCGGGTCGGCGACGACGACGCCGGGCCCAATACCGGCGGGATGGGCGCTTATTCGCCACTGCCGTGGCTGCCGTCCGACGTGCTGTCGGCGATCGTCAGCGGTGTCGTCGAACCCGTTGCCGCCGAACTGGTCCGCCGTGGCTGTCCGTTCTCCGGGCTGCTGTATGCGGGGCTGGCGATCACCTCGACCGGCCCTGCCGTCATCGAATTCAATTGCCGCTTTGGCGATCCCGAGACCCAAGCGGTGTTGGCGCTGCTGGAATCGCCGCTGGGGCAGCTGTTGCATGCCACCGCCACCGGAACGCTGGCCGACGCAGGCCCGCTCGAATGGCACGACGGATACGCGGTCACCGTGGTGGTGGCCGCCGAGAACTACCCCGGCCGTCCTCGGGTCGGCGATGTGATCACCGGGTCGGAGGCCGACGGCGTTCTGCATGCCGGCACCGCCCGGCGCGACGACGGAACCATCGTGTCCTCCGGCGGGCGGGTGCTCTCGATCGTCGGCACCGGAGCCGACCTGGCGGCCGCCCGCGAGGAGGCCTACCAGATCGTGTCCTCGATCCGGTTGCCGGGCAGCCACTTCCGCAGTGACATCGGGCTGGCGGCCGCCGAGGGGCGCATTACACTAGCTTGACCGGTAGCCGCTTCACGCCGTGAATCACGTTGCTGTGCAGGTACTCCGGCTCGCCGACCTGAACGTCCGGTAGCCGGGTGAGCAGCTGGTGGAACAGCTGGCGCAGCTCGGTTCTCGCGAGGTTCGCGCCAAGGCAGAAGTGCGGCCCGCCGCCACCGAAACCGAAGTGCGGGTTCGGCGATCGGGACATGTCGAATTCGCCGGGCCGGTCGAACACCGCGTCGTCGCGGTTGGCCGAACAATAGAACAGCGCGATCTTCTCGCCGGCCTTGATCTGGGTGCCTGCCAGCTCGGTGTCGGCGGTGGCATGGCGGGCGAAGTTCAGCACCGGGGTGGCCCAGCGGATGAACTCCTCGACCGCCGGGGCGATGCGAGCGTCGAAATCCTTTATCAGCCAGGACTTTTGGTCGGGGTTGTCGGCCAGCGCCTTGAACGCATGTGAGGTGGTCTGCTTGGTGGTGTCGTTTCCTGCGGAGGCCAGCAGCACCATGAACGACCCGATCTGGACATCGGTGAGCTGGTGGCCGTCGACCTCGGCGTTGACGATGTTGGTCATCAGGTCGTCGTGCGGCTCGCGGCGGCGCAGCTGGGCCAGCTCGATTCCCGAACTGGTGAGGATCCCGATCTGGGTCAGCGCATGCGTGGCGCGTTCTTCGAATGAGGCGTAGTCGTCATCGGTGGCGCTGAACAGGCTTTCGGCCGCGTAGGCCACCGCCTGCTGGTCTTCGGGGGCGATGCCGATCATGTCCGAGACCGTGCGCATCGGCAGCTTCGCCGAGCATTCGGCGACGAAGTCGATTTCCCCGCCGTCGCGCAGCCGTTCGATCAGCCGGTCGACGATCTCGGCGGCGTTGGCCTGGATCTGGGCCTCGATGCGGCGGACCTGCTTGGGAGTGAACGTCCCACTGATCAACCGCCGATACAGGGTGTGCTCCGGCGGATCCATGGCCAGGAAGAAGCTGGTGGCCTGTTGAACCTCGGCGGGCAGCGGGTCGACGCTCATGCCCAGCGCCGAGCTGAAGATGTCGGTGTGCTGGCTGACGTACTTGATGTCGGCGTGGCGGGTGATCGCCCAGTACCCGGTCTCCGAATGGGGGAACACCGAGGACACCGGCGGATGCCACGACAGCCCGTCGGCAGCTCGCAGCTGCGCGAACGTGCGGTCCCGGGTGGCGAAGTCGGCGGTCCAGAAGTCCGGCGCGGAGATGTCGAGCGGGTGGTACGGCCGCGGGGACAGCGGTGGGCTTTCGACGGTCATGATCTCCTCGCCGGGGCTGTCGAGAGACTTATCGAATGGTTGACAGTAACTGCGACTGTAGACAATTCCACAACGGGAGACAATCAACCGCGGGCAGTGCGCCGAAACCGACACATCGCCGCGAAAGTGCGAGTGCCGGGCGCCGTAACGTCGATCTCGGCCTGCCGTGGCTCAGGCCGTGAGCAGCGGCGCCATCCAGGCGATTTCGCCGGGCAGCTGCGAACTCCAGTAACCGCCGTCGTGGCCGCCGGGCGAGAACCCGCCGGCAGGCGGGTTGGGCAGCTGGGCGATGAACTGCTTGGTTGCTGAATAAAACGGATCGCTGTTGCCGCAGTCGATCCGGATCGGGATCGACGCCAGTGCCGGCAGGCCGAACACGGTGTTGGCGGCGAAGTCGTCGGGACCGTCGAACGCACCGGGTGCCGCCGCGCCCGACGACAGCCACAGGGCCGGGCTGACCGCGGTGATCGCGGCCGTGCGGGCCGGACCGAGGCGCGCCCCCAGCAGCAGGGCCCCGTAGCCGCCCATCGACCAGCCAAGAAACGCCACCCGAGAGGTGTCCAGGCCTTGGCTGCCGAGCATCGGGATCAGCTCGTCGAGCACCATTTTCCCGGAATCCTCACCCGAGGCCCGTTGGTGCCAGTAGCTGCCGCCACCGTCGACGGCGACCACCGCGAACGGCGGCAACCCAGCCTGAACTGCTTGCGCCAGGCCCTGTTCGACGCCACCGGCCATCACCCCGGCGGCGTCCTGCCCCTTGCCGTGCAACGCGATGACCGGCCGCAACGGCGTGGTCTGCCCGGGCGGGCGGGCGATCGCCCAGTTGGTGTTGACCCCGCCGCGCGCGGCCGAGACGAACGACCCGGTGACCATCGTGGGGGCGGCGGCGCCCGCCGCGGGCGGCTCCAGCGGGGCGGGCGGTGCCAGGGGAGCGCCGACGCCGGTCATCGCGACGTCCGGCCGTACGAGCGCAGTCGCGGGATCCAGGGCACGGCCGGCAGCGAAGGCACCCGCGGCACCCGCAACGGCTCCGGCGCCGAGTCGCAGAACTGCGCGACGGCTCAGGTTCGCCATGCGGGCCATCTTGCCATCGCGCCATGGAGTGGGCGATCGAGCCTAATGGCACCGCGATGCCAGGTGATGATTCTTCTCCAAAGAGCGATGTCCCGTTGACGCTGCTGGCAGCATTGCTGAACGTGACGGCAGCGATGACGCCCAAAGGCGAGCGGCGACGGTATGCGCTGATCAGCGCTGCCGCCGAGCTGCTTCGCGAGGGCGGATTCGAAGCGGTGCGCCATCGTTCGGTGGCGCGTCGGGCAGGGTTGCCGCTGGCGTCCACCACCTACTACTTCTCCTCGCTGGACGACCTCGTGCTCAAAGCCGTCGAATACATCTGTGCGGTGGAAACCGCGCAGCTGCGGGCCCGGGTGGACGCGCTCCCACGTCGGCGGCGCGGTGCGGAGGCGATTGCCGACGTGTTGGTCGACCTGCTGGTCGGCGATCCCGACGGGGAGGCGAGCAGCGAAAAACTGATCTCGCGATACGAGCGCTACATTGCCTGCGCCCGGCACCCGGAACTGCGCGAAATCCAGCACCGGCTGGCTCGGCAGCGGGTCGACGCCGTGCTGTCGGCCATGGCACGCTCGGGCCGCAATGTGCGGACCGATCTGGTGACCGCTCTGGTCAACGCGGTCGACGGGTCGGTGGTCTCGGCTCTGGTCAGCGACGGCGACGGTCCGCGAGAGGTGGCCAGGGCCACGGTCATGGACGTGATCGACGTGTTGGTCCCGATCGACGAGCGCACCGTCCGGGTCTGAGCGATTACGTTCGAAGACATGGATCTCTCCGGGCTTGCCCGGCCGGCTACCGAACTGCTCGACGGCGTGATGGACCGGGCGCTGGTCGTGGGTTACACCAAGATCGGCTCGGGCCTGCGAAGGCACTGGTGGGCTGCGGATGCCGACCCGCAGGCTCTGCTGGGCAAACGGGTGGTGGTCGCAGGCGCGACGGCAGGAATCGGTCTGGCGATGGCGCGCTCGTTCGCCGCGCTGGGTGCGACGGTCCACCTGCTGGGCCGCAATCCCGAGAAGGTGGAGACGTCGTGCGCCGCGATCCGGGAATCGGTGGCAGGCGCCCACGTGGTCGGCGAGGTGTGCGACGTCTCGGACCTCGATGCGGTGCGGGACTGGACAACCGACTTCGCCAACCGGGTCCCTGCGCTCAACGGCCTGGTCCACAACGCCGGCCTCATGCCCAAGGACCGCGTCCTCACGCGTGAGGGCCATGAGGTGCAGCTGGCCACGCACGTGCTCGGTCCGCATCTGATGACCGAGCGGCTGCTGCCGCTGCTGCGGGCGGCAGGCGGGGCGTCGGTGGTGTGGGTGTCCTCGGGCGGCATGTACAGCTCGCCGCTGGTGGTCGACGATCTGGAGTTCCGGCGCGGCTACAACGGGGTGCGGGCGTACGCGCGGACCAAGAAAATGCAAGTGGTGCTTGCCGACTCGTGGGCGCGCCGGCTGGCAGGCACCGACATCCGGGTGGAGAGCATGCATCCCGGCTGGGTGGACACCCCAGGTGTGGCCGAGTACCTGCCGCGGTTTCGGGTCCTCACCCGGCCGCTGCTGCGCGACGTGGCCGACGGCGCCGACACCGCGGTCTGGCTGGTCGCCACCCGGCCGGAGTCCAAGCCCGGGCATTTCTGGCATGACCGCCGCCAGCGGCCGACCACATTCGGCTGGCAACGCCACGAAAACCCGGTGACGGTGCGGCGCCTGCTGGAACAGGTGAGCAGGCTGACCGGGACGCCGGACGAGTGGACCGGCCTGCGGGCCTGAGAAGCGTTCCGCAGGGACCTAATTCGACGGCGGCGTGGGCGTGACGATGCAACCGGTGTCCGGATCGCCGTAGATCGTGGCGTCGCCCGGTCGGGTCGAGAAGAACAGCGCGACATAGGCGCACACCACGGCATCGATCGGGTCCTCGGCCCGGCGCAACTCGGACTTGCGGGTGGCGGTGCGCACCGACTCGGCGAGGCGGAGCCAACCGTCGTCGTCGCGGACCATCAGCGGCGGGCTGGCGTCGTGCAGGCTTTCGATGAAGCCGACCAGCCGGTGAAGCTCTGCCTGCAACTGCGTGAAATCGCGGCCCGGCTTGTGCTTGTACTTCAGCGTGCGTTCCAGTCCGAACAACACCACGCCCGCCGCATGCGGGAACACCTCCAACGCCTTTCGCGGCGAGGACGAGCGAGGGTCGAGATCCAGGTCCAATGCCCGGCACAGTCGCGCACCGCGCCCGCCGTCGGCGAACCAGGCCAGCCCGGTGTTCGCCGGATAGGCGCCGGCCTCGAAGCGGCGGAAGTCCCGGTTCAACTGTGTCTCGCCCGGCCGCGTGCCGGTCGGATTCGTCACCACCAGCGGGGCGTCGACGGCGACCACGCACGGACCGGCGGTGAAGGGCGCCAGCTGGGCCAGGATGTCGGCGTCGTCGCCGGCCGCCGCAACGTGCCGCAGCGACCCTCCTGCGTCGACGACGGCAACCCCGGTCGGATTGCGGTCACCCCAGGCTAGGTCGACGCCGGCGAAGTACACGCAGGCCAGCTTGCCCGACGACCGTAAGCTAATGCGTTGTGACAATCCCCAATGTGCTGGCCGGCCGGTACGCCAGCGCGGACATGGTGGCGATCTGGTCGCCCGAAGCCAAGATCGTCGCCGAGCGCCGGCTGTGGCTGGCGGTGCTGCGCGCCCAGTCCGAACTCGGTGTGGACGTGCCCGAAGGCGTGGTCGAGGACTACGAGCGGGTGCTCGATCAGGTCGACCTCGCGTCGATCGCGGCGCGTGAACGGGTCACCCGCCACGACGTGAAGGCCCGCATCGAGGAATTCAATGCCCTGGCCGGACATGAGCACGTGCACAAGGGCATGACCAGCCGTGACCTCACCGAGAACGTCGAGCAGTTGCAGATCCGCCGCTCGCTGGAACTGGTGCATGCCCACGGGGTTGCCGTGGCGGCACGCCTGGCCGAGCGCGCGGTGCTCTACCGCGATGTGGTGATGGCCGGCCGCAGCCACAACGTCGCCGCGCAGGCCACCACGCTGGGCAAGCGGTTCGCGTCGGCCGCCGAGGAAACCCTGATCGCTCTGGAACGGGTTCGTGAGCTGATCGACCGCTATCCGCTGCGTGGCATCAAAGGCCCGATGGGCACCGCGCAGGACATGCTCGACCTGTTCGACGGCGACGCCGTCCGGCTGGCCGAACTGGAACGCCGAGTCGCCGAATTCCTGGGCTTCAACGCCGTTTTCACCAGCGTCGGCCAGGTCTACCCGCGGTCGCTGGACCACGATGTGGTCTCGGCGCTGGTTCAGCTGGGTGCCGGCCCGTCGTCGTTCGCGCACACCGTGCGGTTGATGGCCGGACACGAGTTGGTCACCGAGGGCTTCGCGCCCGGACAGGTCGGCTCGTCGGCGATGCCGCACAAGATGAACACCCGCAGCTGTGAGCGGGTCAACGGGCTGCAGGTGGTGCTGCGCGGCTACGCGTCGATGGCCGCGGAACTGGCAGGCGCGCAATGGAATGAGGGCGACGTCTTCTGTTCGGTGGTGCGCCGGGTGGCGCTGCCGGACGCGTTCTTCGCCATCGACGGGCAGATCGAGACGTTCCTGACTGTGCTCGATGAGTTCGGTGCCTATCCCGCGGTGATCCAGCGGGAGCTGGATCGCTACCTGCCGTTCCTGGCCACCACCAAGGTGCTGATCGCGGCGGTGCGGGCCGGTGTGGGCCGCGAGACCGCGCACGAGGTCATCAAGGAACACGCGGTGGCGGTCGCGCTGGCGATGCGGGAGAAGGGTGCCGAACCCGACCTGCTGGATCGGTTGGCCGCCGACGAGCGACTGCCGCTGGACCGGGCAGCACTGGACGCCGCGCTGGCCGACAAGGCGGCGTTCACCGGGGCGGCGGGAAGTCAGGTCGACCAGGTGATCGTCGCGGTGGACCGCGTGGTCAGCGACTATCCCGACGCCGCCAGATACTCGCCCGGCGCGATTCTGTAGACCAATGTTGCTGCGCGACATCGACTTCACCGACCTCGACAACTTCGCCGAGGGTTTTCCGCACCACTTGTTCGCGATTCACCGCCGCGACGCGCCGGTGTACTGGCACTCACCGACTGACAACACGCCGGACGGCGAAGGGTTCTGGTCGGTGGCCACCCATCCGGAAACCCTTGCCGTGCTGCGAGATCAGGACACCTACTCGTCGGTGACCGGCGGTGACCGCCCGTTCGGTGGCACGCTGCTGCAGGATCTGTCGATCGCCGGTCAGGTGCTCAACATGATGGACGACCCGCGGCACACCCGCATCAGGCGCCTGGTCAGCTCGGGCCTGACCCCGCGGATGATCGGCCGGGTCGAGGACGACCTGCGCCAGCGCACCCGGGTGCTGCTGGACGCGGTTCAGCCCGGGGTGCCCTTCGATTTCCTGGTTGAGGTGGCCGCCGAACTACCCATGCAGATGATCTGCATCCTGCTGGGAGTGCCGGAGAGCGAACGGCATTGGCTGTTCCGTGCCATCGAACCGAGCTTCGACTTCGGGGATTCCCGCAAGGGTGAGATCGGCACCATGTCGATCGAAGAGGCGGGATCACGGATCTACGCCTACGGCTCTGAGCTCATCGCGAAGAAACGTGCCGAGCCCGGTGACGACATGCTGTCGGTGGTGGCCAACGCCACCGTCGACGATCCGGATGCGCCGTCGCTCAGCGACATCGAGCTCTACCTGTTCTTCAACCTGTTGTTCAGCGCGGGTGCGGAAACCACCCGCAACGCGGTCGCCGGTGGGCTGCTGGCGCTGGCGCAGCACCCCGACCAGCGCGCGCGACTGCGGGCGGATCCCGCGCTGTTGCCGACGGCGGTGGAGGAGATCGTCCGGTGGACCTCGCCGTCACCGTCCAAGCGGCGCACCGCAACCCGGGACACCGAGCTCGGAGGGTGCTCGATCCGGGCGGGCGACAAGGTATTGGTGTGGGAGGGCTCGGCCAACCGCGACGGCTCGGTGTTCGACGACCCCGACTCTTTCGACGTTGGGCGTAAGCGCAACCCGCACTTGGGTTTCGGTCAAGGTGTGCACTACTGCCTGGGCGCCAACCTGGCCCGACTGGAGCTGCGCGTGCTCTACGAGGAACTGCTGACCCGCTTCGCGGAGATCAACGTGGTCAAGCCGGTCGAGTGGGCTCGCAGCAACCGGCACACCGGCATTCGGCACCTGTACGTCGAGCTTGGCTGACATGCGGCCGCCGCCCGACGTGTTCGCGGCGGTGATGGCCACCGGCATCGTGTCGATCGCTGCCGCCGACCACGGGTATCGCCGGCTCAGCGTGGCGCTGGCCGTGATCGCCGTGGCTGCGTTGCCGGTGCTCGTCGTGGCTTGCGCGTCGTCGTGGCGGCGGTCGGCGCCGGAATTCGGCGACCCCGACGTGCTGCTGCGGCTGTTCACCTACGTCGCGGCGTGCGCGGTACTGGGTGCGCGACTGGCCGAATACCGCACTGTGCTGTGGATCCTGGCCGGTCTGTCATTGCAGTTCTGGCTCACGCTGACGCCGCTGGTGGTCCGGCGGATGTGGCGGATCCGCTGGATCGGGTTGCGCGACCGTTCGCATGGCGCGTGGGAGCTGGCCAGTGTGGCCACCTCGGGGCTGGCCATCCTGTCGGCGGATCTGGACTGGCTGTTCGGTGCGCTGTTGTTCTGGGCGCTGGCGCTGGCGGCGTACGTTGCGATGACCGCGCTGATCCTCTGGCGGGCCTTCCACGAGCGGTTCACCCCGGGTGGGTTCGAACCCGACGGCTGGATCCTGATGGGCGCCCTGGCGATCGCGACCCTGGCCGGCGATCGGATCCACCGCATCTGGCCGTCGGACGCCGCCGTCGCGGTCACCGTGCTCACCTGGGTGCTTGCGACACTGTGGATTCCGGTGCTGGCCTACTTCGCGATCCGGCGACTCAGTCTTCCCGCAGCGTGGGGGTTTCGGGCAGTGTGGTGGGCGATGGTGTTCCCGCTCGGCATGTACTCGGCGGCAACGTTCGCGATGGCTGCCGAAACGAGGTGGCGCGGACTGCACACCGTCTCGCTGGTGTTCTTCTGGGTGGCGTTGGCCGCGTGGGTCATTGTGGCCGCGGGCGGGCTGCTCTATCTGCGGTCACATCACCGCGTGACCGGCATCGACCGGTAGCGCGACGCCGGTGATATAGCGGGCCTTGGGGCCGGCCAGGAAAACCACCACGTTGGTGACGTCCTCGGCATCGACGAACGGGACCGGCAACAGGTTGGCCGACAGCGCGGCGCCGTTCGGGTTCTCCTGGAACGTCTTGAGCGTGTGATCGTTGAGGATCATCGGGGTGCCGACGCCGCTGGGGTGGACCGTGTTGACCCGGATGTTGTGCTGGGCATAGGCATTGGCCGCGGAGCGCATCAGTCCGACGACGCCGTGCTTGGCCGCGGCATAGGCGAACATCGCCGCGCTGCCGTCACCGCCCTTGCCGACCAGACCCTGCGCCGAACTCGTCAAGATGATCGAGCCGCCGCGGCCCTTGCGGATGATCGAGGGCACGGTCGCAACGATGGTGTGCCACACCCCGGTGAGGTTGGTCTCGACGATGTCGCGGTACACCTCGGTGTCGAGCGGGTCCTTGCGACCGATCGCCACCACCCCTGCGTTGGCCACCACGATGTCGATCTCTCCGAGCGCGTCCACCCCGCCGCGCACCCCGGCCGCCACGGCGTCGAGGTCGCGCACATCGGCGACGACCGGAACGATGCGCCTGCCCTGGGCCTCCACGAGGCGGACGGTCTCGTCGAGGTCGTCCTTGGTGGCCAGCGGGTAGGGGATCGAGTCGATGTCCGCACAGCGATCGATCGCGATGATGTCGGCCCCCTCGGCGGCCAGGGCGACGGCGTGACTGCGGCCCTGCCCGCGGGCAGCGCCGGTGACGACTGCGACGGTGTCGTTGAGGTCTCCCACGACGCGGACTCTAACCGATCGGCTCGCGACTGTGAGAAGCTTCTGACAGCGATGGCGAAACCCAAAGGTGCAGCGTCGGCCAATTCCTCGCTCCTCGGCCGGCCGGTGGGCGCCAACAGCGAGGAGACGAGGCAGCGCATCCTCGAGGCGACCATGCGCTGTGTCGCGGCGGTTGGCTACTCGCGGACGACGATCCGCGAGATCGCCCGCGAGGCGAACATGACCAGCGGCAGTCTCTATCACTACTTTCCGAACAAGGCCGAACTCGTCAAGGCCACCTTCGACGAGGTCGCGACCATCGCCGTACCGCGGCTGGAGCAGGCCGCCGAAGACAACGCCGCCACCCTGGACAAACTGATGGCGGTGCTCGACGAAAGCGTTCGGGTGATGCAGGACTACCCGCTCGCCGTCGCCTTCGACCGGGCCATCCGCGCCGAGAGCCCGCAGCACCTGCACCTCGCCGAGAACAGCGACACCCGATTCGTCGCGCTGCGCAACCTGATCCGCGACATCCTCTCCCAGGGTGCCCGGGAGAAGGTGTTGAGCCGCGGGGTGGACGTGGAGAGCGCGGCCAACGCGGTGTACATGATCTTCCGGGGTCTGAACGAATACGCCGCCAGCACACCGCCGCCCGAGGAGTACCACGCGACGGTGGCTGCACTCAAACAGCTGCTGCGGGGCCAGCTCTTCGGTCAGAGCCGGTAGAGGTTCCGCGCGTTCGCCGCCAGCACCGCATCGACGTGGTCGGCGCCGACCGCATCGACTATCCGCGTGATATCGCTGTCCTGGAACGGAATTGGCGCCCGGGTTGAGGGCAGGTCACTGCCGAAGACGAGCGCTGCGGGATTCGCGGTCACGATGTCGCGCATCAGGGCGTCGGGATCGGTGACGGTGATCCGGCCGAAGCCGGTGGCCTTCACCACGGCGCCGGACTCGACCAGCCGCAGCAGCGCTCCGCCGGTGTCGTCCGACATGGCCAGGTGGTCGATGCTGATCTGGGGCAGGGCGGCCAGGATGGGCTCCAGCTCGGTGAGATCAGCGGCGTCGAGGTAGAACTCGCAATGCCAGCCGGCGACCTCGTGCACCCGGCGGGCGAGGCTGTCGACGTCGTCGAGTGTCGCCGATCCGCCGCGGTACAGGTTGAACCGGACGGCGCGCACGCCGAAGCGGTCCAGCGTCAGGATTTTGTCGTCGGTGCAGTCACCGCGGATCTGGGTGACGCCGACGAATCCCGGACCGAGTTGTGCCAGAGCATCTTTGAGGTAACTCTGGTCGAAAGCCTGGAAGGATCCGCTGACCACGGCACCACCGGTGATGTCGAGCGGATCGACGCGCATGCGGTAGTCGGCGACGGTGAATGCTTCCGGCAGGTAGCCGTTGTTGGGTACCAGCGGAAACCGGGGATCGATGATGTGAAAATGCGCATCAAAGACGGTCATCGGTCCGCCTTGATGAAGTCGGCGCACCGCTCACCGACCAGGATCGCCGGCGCGTTGGTGTTGGCCCGCGGGATACGGGGGAACACCGACGCGTCGGCCACGCGCAGGCCGGTGACGCCACGCACATTCAGCTTCTCGTCCAGTACGCTGCCGGCGTCGGTGCCCATCGCCGCCGAGCAGGCGGGGTGCCCGGTCGTGGCGATCGAACTACGCAGCCACGCCTCGATCTGGGCGTCGGTGACGGTGTCCGAGCCGGGGTGCAATTCGGTGGAGATCACCGAGGAGAACGGCTCGGTGCTGACGATCTCCCGGGTGCGTCGCACGATACGGATGAACGCCTGCACGTCGTCCGGGTGGGCCAGTGTGTTGAGCCGAATCTCCGGCGGCACACGAGGATCGGCGGACTGCGCCAGCACGGTACCGCGGCTTTTCGGGGTCCAGTAGGACTGCAGCACCGACGAGGCGCGGCGAAGTTCTTGCTCCATCGCGATCAGGTTGACGTAGCTGGGGGAGTGGATCAGCTGGAAGTCCGGGGCAGGCAGGTCGGGGTGCGACCGGACCTGCGCGATCGCCTCCATCGCATTGCTGGTGAGTTTTCCGGTGCGGCGAAACAACCAGCGGAGCAACCATTGTGGCTTCTGAGCATCCGAGAGGCCGACGAAGCCGGGGTGTACGTCCCAGCTCATCGCCGCCGCGGGGTGATCGGTGAGGTTGGTTCCCACCCGGGGGCTTTCGACGACCGGCGTGATCCCCGCCGCGCTGAGGTGGTCGGCCGCGCCGATGCCGGAGAGCTGTAGCAGCTGTGGCGTTCCGTATGCCCCGGCCGACAGGACGATCTCGCGGGCGGCGGAGACGATGTGCCGGCGTCCATTGCGTTCGTACTCCACGGCCACCGCGCGCCCGTCCCGGATCACCACCCGGTGCACCAGGGCTCCCGTCACGACACGGAAGTTCGAACGACGCCGCACCGCAGGAAGATACGCCCGAGCAGTGTTCCAGCGCTGCCCCTTCCAGATCGTCACCGGAGCAATGGACGACCCGTCGAGATCAGGCCCGCCGATGTCCTCGTTGGCGCTGACACCGGCGGCCCGGGCGGCGTCCACCCATCGGACGGAGGTCACGTCGGGCTCGGCCAGCCGGGTGATTCGGACCGGCCCGGTGGTGCCGTGCGACGGGCCGCCCAGATGGTGCGACTCGATACGGCGGAACACCGGCTCGACATCGGACCACCCCCAGCCGGGCAGGTCCCAGCCGTCGTAGTCGAGTCGGGTACCGCGGATCCACACCATCGCGTTCATCGAGCTGGTCCCGCCGAGCACGCGACCCCGGGGTTGCGGGATGGTCCGGCCGTCGCACGCCGGTTCGGGTGCCGTGCGGTAGTCCCAGTCGGTTGCGCTACCCATCTGCGCGGCGAAGGCCAGCGGCGCCCGCACCGTCAGGCGCCGGTCCGAACCGCCGGCTTCCAGCAGCAGGACGCGCGAATGTCCTTCTGCCACGCGCGCGGCCACAGCACAGCCCGCCGACCCTGCGCCGATGACGACGTAGTCGAATGCGGCCACTAGCCTTGTGCGCTGATCGCGTGTTCTGGGCAGTCCTGCACGGCCTCGGCGACGAGATCCTGGTACTGGTGCGGTATCTCGTCGAGCACCACCTCGGCGTAGCCGTCGGCGGTCCACGCGAACACGTCCGGGCACGTCGACACGCAGTCGCCGTGCCCGGCGCAGCGGTCGGGATCCACCGAAGCCTTCATCGGTTCCCTATCCGTCAGATCTCGACACCTTGATAGCTCGCGAGCATATCGGGATCGGGCAGCGCCATCTGGAGGTATACGTCGATACGGGTGATCTTTCCGCTCTGGTCGAACTCATAGACCGACACCGAGTTGACCGAGTTGCTGAAGTCGCCGATTCTGCTGCGCTCCTCGAGTTCGAGGAACACGACGTCGCCGGCCTCGGTGACCCGCTTGAATTCCGACTCCCACTCCGACGATGTCGCCCAGTTGGTCAGGAACGCGATGTAGGTGTCCCAGTTCATCACCTCTTTGAAATTGCCGACCCGCACGAAGTTCTGCGTGTCGATGAGCTCGGCCAGCGGCGCCCAGCTCTCGGTGCTGAAGCCCGGCTGTTTGGCCTCGTCGACCAGACGCTTCATCAGGGCGCTGTAGTCCAGTACGGTCTGCGACAACGTCATCAGACGGTCAATCCCTCCTCGGCCAGCCGGCGATCCAAGGCGTCGGTGTATTCGTGGGTTCCGTGGAACGGTCCGTGCACACCGATCGCGACATCCAGGAAGTCGCTGTACTCGCTGTTGACGTGGGTCTCCCAGCGCACCACGTCACCGTTGTCGTCGGTGTCAATGAAACTGTAAGAGTAGAAACCCATTACGGCACCGGTGTCTTTGTTGGTGCCCTGCCAGCGGGTCTTCATCACGAATCCGTTGTCGGCCGGCCAGTGCTTGAAGTCGACGGGCTTCCAGTCCGGGAACCGCAGTGAGTAGACCTTGGCCTCCATGGTCGAGGCACGAGCGGACTCCTCCGGAAACTCGCTGAGCTTGAAAGCCTCGTCGCCGGTGAAGTACGGCGAGGCATACATGCAGTCCGGGTGGAATTTCCAGACGTCGACGAACTGTTCGCCGTCCTGCACACCCTGGCGCAGGTAGGCGTCGCCGTAGGCCCGGGCCATCCGATTGTGCAGCGAGATGCGGTCTTCGAGGTTCACTGTGCGGCCTTTCCTGCCATCCATCGATCCATGGTGTCGTGAAACTTTGCGACGACGATCTCCTCGTTCACCAGCATCAGGTGATCGAGGCTGTCGTTGCGCAGCCCTGCCTGCTGACGCTGCATCTGCTCATAATCCTGTTGCAGCGCTTCGAAATACTTGTAGCTGCCTGGTTCGTCGACCTCGGTCAGGTCCACCGAGAACTGGTCGGCTATCTCCTTGGGCAGATACATGTAGCTCGCGACTTGCCAGATGCACCGGTTGGGGTCCCCGTCGGGGTGCGGCCTCGCTACGATCACGTGGCACTCGCCGGCCCTGATGGTCATCATGAAGTTGGGGAAGAGGAACCAGCCGTGGTTGTCGCTCATCTGGGCGTCGGTCAGGCCGCTGACGTCCAAGCCCATCTCGGTGAGGTGCGCACGGGTCGCCTTCTGCAGCAGCGTGCGCGCCGTGACACCGTCGGGGAAGTCGATGGAGCCGTCGTCCGCGGTGTACTCCTTGACGAGTTCTTGGAATCGAGGGATCACCGCAACCGTGCCTGGGAAGGTCTCGGGCAGCGAGAGCGTGCCCTCGACCTGTTTTTCGGGGGTGGCCCCCACGACGTCGAACGGGGCCATCGCGATGGTGTGGTTCTCGAAGAACTTGTAGCGCGTGGTCTCGGGCGCAATGTTGAGCACTGCCAGCAGTTGTGGGTGGACTCCATTGACGTGATAGCCCTCGTTGAAGGCGTCCATCACGACCTTCCAGTTGCAATCCAGCGCTTCTCGGACGTTCATCACCGTCGACATCAGTTCGAGGTGATACGGCTGCAGAGTCGCCATCGCCTCCGCACCGATCCACTCCCCAAGCGGCTGGGCGCCGGGATCGGGGTTGATGAAGATGAAGCCGCCGAAGGTGTCCACCGGAACCGTGATCAGCGAGTTGTCGTTCTTGTCGATGCCGCCGCTCTGTTCCCGCAGCAGTCCCTTGAGCCGCCCGTCGGGGTCGTAAGACCAGAGGTGGTATTGGCACAGAAAGCCGCGCTTGGCGTTGCCGGTGCGGCCCTGGCAGATGGCATTTCCGCGATGCCGGCAGGCGTTGACGAAACCGCGTAGTTTCTCGTCCTTGCCCCGCACGATGAGGAAGGACTGGTCGTAGATCTTGTATTCCATCCAGTCGCCGACTCTGGGAAGGTCGTCCACCCGGCCGGCGATCTGCCACGTTTTCATCCAGATCGCCGCACGCTCGCGTTCGGCGTACTCCCGCGACCGGTAGCGGTCCGTGGAGACCCGAGATGCGAAGCTGCCCGCCAGATCGTCGAGTCCGGGAGCGTGGTCGACCCATTCGCCGGGCAGGGCTGTAGACGTCATCGATGAACCCCTCTCTTGGCCTGCTGGCGATAGTAATCAATCGTTTGATTGATTACTAGTGCAGAGTTGGCGCGGTTTCCGGGATGCAGCCCCGGTTATCGCGCCGAGATGGCGGCCCGCACCTGAGCCAGCACCTGATCCGGATACTGCGTCAGGTCCAGCCAGGTGAATCGCAACACCTGCCAGCCCTGCAGTGCGAGCCGGTTCTGTCGCGCACGGTCGTTCTGGAAGGCGGCCTGATCGCTGTGGAATGCCCAGCCATCGATCTCGATGGCCACGCGATGAGCCGGAAAGGCAATGTCCACAACGTATTGCCGACCGGGAAGTTGGCCCGCCAGCCGGTGATATTCGCCTGATCGAGCAGCCGAATGATCAGGCGCTCGGCCTCGGAGCGCGCGCCGCCAGCGGCCGCGTCCAGCAGGCGCCTGCACGCGGTGGATCCGCGGCGGCCGCGGTTACGGGCGTGTGCGCGTTCGAGGGCGGGCAGTTCGACGCGCCGTTGCAGGGCGGTGTCCATGATGGCCGGTCCGCCGCCGCGCGATACGGCCGCTTCGATCACGGTCAGCTCGGGTGCGGTGACCCGCAGCGACCGGTGCTCGACGACATCGACCTCGGCGAGATCCCGCCGGCGCACCCGAGTTCCCGGGGCCGCGCGACCGTGGCTGTTGCGCGGCACGGTGATCTCCACGACGTCGGGGGCTGTCGCAGTCAGCCCCAACCACCACGCGGCGGCCAGCCCACTCGCCGTGGCGCGGTGCCCGCGACTCCATACCGCTGCGCGAATTCTGGCCGCCGGCGTGAACGGCCGATCGTCGGCGAAGTACACCGCGGGACCGCAACGTCGCCATAACCCGGCGCTGACCCGGTGTCGTACCGCATCCTCGCTGAGCCCTGAGCGACGTGCTTGCGCCAGCGTGACGACCCCGTCCTGGCGGCGAAGGTGATCTTCGAGCACATCAGATCGGACGCAGGCAGCTGCACGCCGGTTCCCTCGCGAATCCGGCGCGGTTTCCGGGGTAGGGCCCCGGTTATCGCGCCGGATTCCGCCAATAGCGCGGGGCGGCGATACCTGCCGAGCGCATTTCGAGGGTGGCCAGCCCGCGGATTGCATACGGGTCCTCACGCCGCCAGGCACCGACCGGGTCGAAGCTCACTTCGGTGAGCTTGCGCAGCGGCCGGTTGGCCAGGGCGCGCAGCGCCAGCAACTGCTCCCCGGCGGGGGTGCGGGCCAGCGCGATGACCGTCCACTTGCGGCGGAAGAAACGGATCCGCAGGAACAGCCACGGCATGCCGACCGCCAGGATCGGTGGTGCCGCCACCGCGAATGCCAGCACCACCGCCAGCCAGCTGGCCGTGGTGTCCAGGTTGTGGCCTGCACCCGCGACATCGAGGGCGGCCTCGCTGGCAGCCCGCAGCGGCTTGGCGACGGTGTCGCCGACCAGCGGGATCTTGTGCGCGCTGTCACCGGCGGAATGCAGATTGTCCGAGATCCCGGTGGCGCCGTCTTTGACCTGACGACCGACGTCGGCGATCGTCGTGACCGCGGTGTGCACCGCCAGCCCGACCACGACCCACACGGTGATCCACGAGGCGACCAGCAAGTCGCTGACCAACTGCGCCAGCAGCCGGCCCGGGGTGGTGGCGTATGGCAGGAACCGCGATCTCATGGCTCGATCCCAGCACAGTCGAGCCAAGTCAGCGGCCGTTAGGCTGACGCGATGTCCCGCCCCGCTCTGAGCGACTATCAACACCTGGCCAGCGGCAAGGTCCGCGAGATCTTTTCCGTCGACGACGAACACCTGTTGTTTGTCGCCAGCGACCGGATCTCGGCCTACGACCACATCCTGGACAGCCTGATTCCCGACAAGGGCCGCATCCTCACCGCGATGAGCGTGTTCTTCTTCGATTTCATTGACGCGCCCAACCATCTGGCCGGCCCGCCCGACGACCCAAGGATCCCGGAGGAGGTCCTGGGCCGCGCGTTGGTGGTGCGCAAGCTCGAGATGGTGCCCATCGAATGCGTGGCCCGCGGCTACCTGACCGGCTCCGGCCTGCTGGATTACCAGCGCCACGGAAAGGTCTGCGGCATCGCGTTGCCACCGGGCCTGGTCGAGGCGAGCAGGTTCGACGAGCCGCTGTTCACCCCGGCGACCAAGGCTGAACTCGGCGAGCATGACGAGAACATCTCGTTCGACCGGGCCATCGAGCTGGTCGGTCCGGTGCGCGCCAACCAGCTTCGCGAGCGCACGCTGCAGATCTATCTCCAGGCCGCCGACCACGCGCTGACGAAGGGCATCATCATCGCTGACACCAAATTCGAGTTCGGTGTGGACGCCGACGACCGGGTGGTGCTGGCCGACGAGGTCTTCACCCCGGACTCGTCGCGGTACTGGCCCGCCGACACCTACCAGGCGGGTGTGGTGCAGCCCAGCTTCGACAAGCAGTTCGTCCGCAACTGGCTCACCGGGCCCGAATCAGGTTGGGACCGCTACGGTTCGGCACCGCCGCCACCTCTGCCCGACGAGATCGTCGAGGCCACCCGCGCCCGTTACATTGAGGCATACGAACGCATTTCGGGACTGTCGTTCGACGACTGGATCGGAGCAGGCGCATGAACCCACCCGTCGCGAAGAGGGTCGACACCCGGCGCGTCTTCCACGACGACGTCTTCGTCGACCCCTACGAATGGTTGCGTGAGAAGGCCGATCCGGAGGTCATCGCCCACCTCGAAGCGGAGAACGCCTACGCCGATCAGGCCACCGCTCACCTGGAACCACTGCGGCAGAAGATCTTCGACGAGATCAAGGCGCGGACCAAAGAAACCGACATGTCGATTCCGACCCGCCGCGGTGACTGGTGGTACTACGGCCGCAGCTTCGAAGGCAAGCAGTACGGGGCGCACTGCCGCTGCCCGGTCGCCGGTCCGGACGACTGGGATCCGCCGGTGTTCGACGAGGACACCGCCGTCCCCGGCGAGCAGGTACTGCTCGACGAGAACGCCGAAGCCGACGGGCACGAGTTCTTCTCCCTCGGTGCCAGCAGCGTGAGCCTCGACGGCCACCTGCTGGCCTATTCGGTCGACACCGTCGGCGATGAGCGATACACACTGCGGTTCAAGGACTTACGGACCGGTGAGTTGTACGCCGACGAGATCGCCGGGATCTCGTCCGGGGTGACCTGGGCGGCCGACAACGCCACGGTGTACTACACCACCGTTGACGAGGCGTGGCGGCCCGACACCGTCTGGCGGCACCGGCTCGGCTCAGGCCAGCCCGACGAGCAGGTGTTCCACGAACCGGACGAACGGTTCTGGGTCGGCATGGGCCGCACCCGCAGCAATAAGTACGTGATCATCGCGGCCGGGTCGGCGATCACCTCACAGGTGTGGGTGGGCGACGCCGCCGATCCGAACGCGGAGTTCACCTCGGTACTGCCGCGCCGCGACGGTATCGAGTACTCGGTGGAGCACGCCGTGATCGGGGGCGAGGACCGCTTCCTGATCCTGCACAACGACGGTGCGGTCAACTTCACCCTGGTGGAGGCCCCGGTCAGCGACCCCACCGACCAGCGCACCCTGATCGCCGCACGCGACGACGTCCGCCTGGACGGGGTGGACGCCTTCGCCGACCATCTGGTGGTCAGCTACCGGCGAGAGGCGTTGCCGCGGATTCAGTTGTGGCCCATCGGCGCCGACGGCTACGGAGCGCCGGAGGAGATCGCGTTCGACTCCGAGCTGGCCTCAGCGGGTCTGGCAGGCAACCCCAACTGGGCGACAGCCAAACTGCGGGTCGGCACCACTTCGTTCGTGACTCCGCTGCGCATCTACGATCTCGATCTCGCCACCGGGGAGCGCACCCTGCTGCGCGAGCAGCCGGTGCTGGGGGGCTACCGCAGCGAGGACTACGTGGAGCGCCGCGACTGGGCGGTCGCCGAAGACGGCACCAGGGTCCCGATCTCGATCGTCCACAAAGCGGGCATCGAATTCCCTGCTCCCACAGTGTTGTACGGGTACGGCGCGTACGAGTCTTCGGAAGATCCGCGATTCTCGGTGGCGCGCTTGTCGCTACTCGACCGGGGAATGGTCTTCGCGGTCGCGCACATTCGGGGTGGCGGCGAGATGGGCCGGCTCTGGTACGAGGACGGCAAGCTGCTGCAGAAGCGCAACACGTTCACCGACTTCATCGCGGTCGCACAACATCTGGTCGACACCGGGCTGACCCGGCCGCAGAATCTGGTGGCACTCGGCGGCAGTGCGGGCGGCCTGTTGATGGGTGCGGTGGCGAACCTGGCGCCGCACCTGTTCGCCGGCATCCTGGCTCAGGTGCCGTTCGTGGACCCGCTCACCTCGATCCTCGACCCGTCGCTGCCACTGACGGTGACCGAATGGGACGAGTGGGGAAACCCGTTGGAGAACAAGGACGTCTACTTCTACATGAAGTCCTATTCGCCGTACGAGAACGTCGAAGCCAAGGAGTACCCGGCGATCCTGGCGATGACATCGCTGAACGACACCCGCGTTCTCTACGTCGAACCCGCGAAGTGGGTTGCCGCACTTCGGCACACCAAGACCGACGAGCATCCGGTGCTGCTGAAGACACAGATGGCCGCGGGCCACGGTGGCATCAGCGGCCGCTACGAGCGGTGGAAGGAAGCGGCGTTCCAGTACGCCTGGCTGCTGGCCACCGCAGGCGCCGAGCAGCACGAGGTAACCTCACCGGCATGAGTCTGACCGACATCCCGCTCACCACCCTCGACGGCAAAGCCACCTCGCTGGCCGACTACGCCGACCGGGCGATCCTGCTGGTCAACGTCGCGTCCAAATGCGGGCTCACCCCGCAGTACGGGGCGCTGGAAAAGCTGGCCCGCGATTACGGTGACCGCGGCCTGACCGTGATCGGGGTGCCCTGCAACCAGTTCATGGGTCAGGAGCCGGGGACCGCGGAGGAGATCCAGACGTTCTGCTCCACCACCTACGGGGTGACGTTTCCGCTGTTGGCGAAGACCGACGTCAACGGCGACGACCGGCACCCGCTGTACGCCGAGCTCACCACCTTCGCCGACGGTGACGGCAAGGCCGGCGACATCGCGTGGAACTTCGAGAAGTTCGTGATCGCGCCTGGCGGGACGGTGGTGAACCGGTTCCGGCCGCAGACCGAGCCCGACGCCCCTGAAGTGATAGCCGCGATCGAGGCGGTCCTGCCGGGCTGACCTCAATGGTCGCCTGACCTCAAGGTGGCAGACACCGTCTGGACACCTGGAGTTGCCAGACTGCGAGGGTGGCTGGACAACTCATCGTGTCGGTGTCCGGGATCAGCGATCGAACGCGCGGCGACGTCGACGAGTTCTGTGCCGCGCTCGACAGTCGCGCGGTTCCGCTGTCGCTGCTCGTCGCCCCTCGACTGAAGGACGGGTACCGGCTGGAATCCGACTCCCGCACCATCGGCTGGCTGGCGGACCGGCGATCCGGCGGTGATGCGGTGGTGCTGCACGGATTCGACGCCGCCGCCACCAAGAAGCGCCGCGGCGAGTTCGGTGCGCTGCCCGCGCACGAGGCGAACCTGCGGCTCATGGGCGCCGATCGGGTCCTCGAACACGTCGGTCTGCGGAGTCGGCTGTTCGCTGCGCCGGGCTGGACGGTTTCGGCCGGAACGGCACTGGCGTTGCCGCGCAACGGCTTCCGTCTGCTCGTCGACCTGCATGGCATCACCGATCTGGTCACCGGCACGACAACGCGCTCACGGGTGGTCGGAATCGGCGAAGGATTCGTCACCGAACCGTGGTGGTGCCGCACGCTGGTGCTGTCCGCGGAACGCACCGCGCGCCGTGGCGGGATGGTCCGATTGGCCGTCACCGCAAAGCAATTGCGCAAGGTCGGGCCCCGTCAGGCCATGCTCGACGCGATCGATCTGGCCCTGTTGCACGGCTGCACGCCGACGGTGTACCGCTGGGACCCGCAGGTCCCCGCGACATCCGCCGCCTGACTAGCTGCGTGAGCTGGACCCGCTCGCCGTCGTCGCCATCCCGCCGTCGACCGGGATGATCGCCCCGTTCACATAGGACCCGGCCCGGCTGGCCAGGAACACCGCGATACCGGCCATGTCGTCGTCGCGGCCGATCCGCCCCAGCGGCGACGAGGCCGCGATGGCGTCTCCGAACGCGTCCAGCGTGGCGGCCATCATCTTCGACTGGAACGGGCCCGGCGCCACCGCATTCACCGTGATGTGTTGAGGGCCAAGCTCTTTGGCCAGCACACGAGTCAACTGGTGCACAGCCGCCTTGCTGGCCGAGTACGAGTAGGTGTTCATTACCGGCACCTGGATCCCGTCGATGCTGCCGATGTTGATCACCCGTGCTGGATCGTCAGCGGTCGCGGCATTGCGCAACGCGCCGACCAGTTCCTGCACCAGCCAGAACGGCGACTTCACATTGAGGTCGAGCACCTTGTCCCAGGCCGAGGTCGGAAACGATTCCAGCGGTTCGCCCCACGTCGCCCCGGCGTTGTTGACCAGGATGTCGAGCTTGTCGGTGCCGGCCAGGACCTCGGCGGCCAGCCGCTTGCATTCGTCTTGACGGGACAGATCGGCCGGGATGGCACGGATGGTGCCGAACTGCGACAACTCGGCGACAACCTGATCGCACTTGTCGGCCTTGCGGGAACTGATGATCACCTCGGCGCCGGCCTGCAGCAGGCCGCGGGAGATCATCACCCCGATGCCGCTGCTGCCGCCGGTGACCAGCGCGGTCTTGCCGGACAGTCCGAACAGCCTGGTCAGGTCGGCTTCACTCATGGAACATCCTTTACGGCAAGCGGTTTCAGAACCGGAACGAACTCTCCTCCGGCAGCACCCGGAAATCCGTGTCGGTCATCTCGGTGAGCCGACCGTAATAGATGCCGCGCGCCTCCGGGGCCACCACCCCCTGATGGATCGGCACGGCGTGCTCCGGTGCGACCGCCCGCAGATAATCCACCGCCTCGGAGATCTTCATCCACGGCGCGGCCGCCGGGGTGGCCAGTACATCCACCGGCTCGCCGGGTACGAACAGCGCGTCACCGGGGTGCATCAGCCGGGCCGGGTGCTCGGCGTCGCCCACCAGATACGAGATGTTGTCGATGACCGGAATCTCCGGATGGATGACGGCGTGGCGGCCGCCGACCCCGCGGATGCACAGGCCGGCCACACTCAGTTCGTCGCCGACGTGCACGGCGCGCCAGGGTTCGCCGAGCTCGGCCGCGGTGGCCGGATCGGCGTAGAGCACCGCGTTCGGGTTGGCCTCCACCAGCGCGGGCAGCCGTTCGCGGTCGGCGTGGTCGGGATGCTGGTGGGTGATCAGGATCGCCGACAGGCCGGTCACGCCCTCGAAGCCGTGCGAGAAATTACCCGGATCGAACAGCAAGGTGGCGCCGTCGAACTCGGCGAGAAGACATGAATGCCCGAAATGCGTCAGCTCCATGCTTACGATTGTGCGCGCACTGGAAGGCGTCGAATACATGCGGTTGGTCATCGCGGTGATGCTGGTGGCCTGCGGGCTCGCCGTACCGCCGCGCGCTGCCGCCGACCCGGACACCTGCCCGCCCAACTGCGACCGCATTCCCGACGCGGCGTGGGTGGCCCCCTGGGCGATACCGCTGAACGCGCGCTACGCCTGGCCCCGGCTGGCCGGGGTGGCGGTCACCGCCGTCGCACCCCGGTTCCGGTTCGAGGAGCTGTGCGGCACCCCGCCGGTGGCCCAGGATCCACGGGCCTACGCCGTCGCCGAACGCGCCACCGTCGTCAACCCCGACGGGCAGTGGCAGTTGCAGGCACAGGTCATGCACTGGCGCGGAGAGACCTGGCGCGGCGGCCAACTGGCGCAGGACGTCTTCCACGCCGCGGTGGCGGCGTTGCGCTCCTGCCAACGCACCAACGTGACAGCCTCGCCGTCGCTGACCGTCAACGAGCCGGACCGGATGGCCGCGGTGATCAGCGGTCCGGTGATCCTGCGCCAGTACGTGGTGGCCAATCCGGCCAACAGCACGGTGACCGAGCTGGCGATGTGGTCAACCGCACCGCCGCAGACGCCGTGGCCGATGGCCAGCGACGACAACCTGCTCGACGCGCTCGGCGCGCCGCTGTGCACGGCCTACATCGGGTCCTGCTGATGAGCCGCCGGTAGAGTTACACCGCAACATTCCCCGACGTCAGCAGGAGCGCCTGTGGCCCGAGTAGTGGTCAACGTGATGCCCAAAGCCGAGATCCTCGACCCGCAAGGTCAGGCGATCGTCGGTGCACTGGGCCGTCTGGGACACACCGGTATCTCGGATGTCCGACAGGGCAAGCGATTCGAGCTCGAGGTCGACGATTCGATCAGCGACTCGGCGCTCGCCGAAATCGCCGAATCCCTGCTGGCGAACACGGTGATCGAGGACTGGTCGGTCACCCGGGAGCAGCAGTGAGCGCCCGGATCGGGGTCATCACCTTCCCCGGCACGCTCGACGACGTCGACGCCGCCCGCGCGGTCCGGCTCGCCGGCGCGGAGGCGGTCAATCTCTGGCACGGCGACGCCGATCTCAAGGGCGTCGACGCCGTGGTGGTGCCGGGCGGCTTCTCCTACGGCGACTACCTGCGCTGCGGTGCGATCGCGAAGTTCGCGCCGGTGATGGGCGAGGTGATCACCGCCGCCAAGGCTGGTCTGCCCGTACTGGGCATCTGCAACGGCTTCCAGGTGCTCTGCGAGGCCGGTCTGCTGCCCGGTGCGCTGACCCGCAACGCCGGGCTGCACTTCATCTGCCGCGACGTCTGGCTGCGGGTGGACTCGATCACCAGCGCATGGACGTCGCGGTACGAATCCGGCGCCGAACTGCTGGTGCCGCTGAAGTCCGGCGAAGGCCGCTACGTGGCCAGCGAGGCCGTGCTCGACGAACTCGAAGGCGAAGGCCGGGTGGTGTTCCGCTACGCCGAGAACCTCAACGGCTCGATGCGCGACATCGCCGGGATCAGCTCCGCCAATGGCCGGGTGGTCGGGCTGATGCCGCATCCCGAACACGCCACCGAAGCGCTGACCGGCCCGTCCGACGACGGGCTCGGCATCTTCTACTCCGCGCTGGACGCGGTCCTCGCCGCCTGATAAATCGTCAGGCGGTCAGCGCGACCGATGCCTCAGCGGTGTAGCACAGGAACGTCAGCGTCTCCTCCAGATACAGCTGCACCGTCTCCGCGTCGTGGCTCAGGTAGCCGATCGCCACGTCGGTGCCCAGCTGCAGGTCGAAGTCGCCGCCGCGGGTGCTCAGCAGGAACGCACCGTCGATCGCGGGCGCCCAGATGATCTCGCCGTCCACCAGCCGGTTGAGGTGCTCGCGGATCGGATAGCCGTGCTCGGTGGTCTCGCTGACCTTGGTGTAGGCGTCGGCGGACAGCAGCACCGAGTAGGGACCGTCGACACCGGCCAGCCGCAGCTCCGACAGCGCCTGGGCGAACACGTCGGGATACTCGCGGGCGTCCTCCGGCAACGCCAGCGCCGGGTTGGAGCTGCACATCCGGATGCCGTCGATCGACGCCTCCTTGTAGCCCTCGAAGATCGCGCGGTCCTCGATGAACGCCAGCTTCTTGGCCGCGGCCTTGACCGGATCCCAGTCCGAGTCCTGCGCGCCGCGCTCCACGTCGTCGATTGCGGTGCGCGACACCGTGAACGGCACCCGCAGCCGAACCAGCGGCTTGGATTCTCGAAGGTGTGCCAGCACACCGTCGGCCGGTGCCGCCACGTCGCGCAGATGACCAGTGCTCACCCCGGCCGTCACCGGACCGCCCGGCTCGCTGACGTCGACGACGCGACGGCCGGCGATATGCCGCTTGAACGTCCGGCTGGCCTCCAATTCGATTTCGCTCCAAGCCGATTCGGTGATAGGAGCGAGCTCGCGGTAGAGGTTGTTCATCAGGACTGTCCTTTCAGGCTGCCGATCGCCAATGAGCCGTCGGAAGTGGGGGCGGGTGCCGGGGGAGCTGCGTCGACGTCGCCGAAGCCCGGCCTCGGCGGCGGATCGTTGAGGAAATCGGTGATCGGGGTGAAGAACAGGGTGCCTGTGACGGCGGTGGAGAAATCCAGGATCCGGTCGGTGTTCCCGGGCGGGTCGCCGATGAACATGTTCTCCAGCATCTTCTCGGTGACGGCCGGGGAGCGCGAGTAGCCGATGTAGTACGTGCCGAACTCGTCCTTGCCGATCTCCCCGAACGGCATGTTGTGCCGCAGGATCTTGAGCTCGTTGCCGTCGGCGTCTTCGATCACGTTGAGGGCGATGTGGGAATTCGACGGCTTCACGTCGTCGGGCATCTCGATGTCCTCGAGCTTGGTACGGCCGATGACGCGCTCCTGTTCGGTCACCGACAGCGACTCCCACGACGTCATATCATGCAGGTACTTCTGCACGTGCACGTAGCAGCCGCCGGCGAAATCCGGGTCCTCGTCCCCGATTTGGCTGGCGCTCACCGCAAGTGGGCCGTCCGGATTCTCGGTGCCGTCGACGAAGCCGAGCAGATCGCGGTTGTCGAAGAACTTGAAGCCGTGCACCTCGTCGACGATCGTGATCGCGCCGGCCATCGCCTTGGCGACCCGCCCAGCCAGCTCGAAGCAGACGTCGAGCACCTCGGCGCGGATGTGGAACAACAAGTCACCCGGAGTGGACGGGGCGTGGTGGCGGGCACCGTGCAGCTCGACGAACGGATGCAGATCCTTCGGGCGCGGCCCGGAGAACAGGCGATCCCATGCGTCGGATCCGATCGACGTCACCATCGAGAGGTGCTTGGACGGATCGCGAAAGCCGATCGCCCGGACCAGCCCGGCCAGGTCGGGCAGCGCGTCGTGCACCGCGGCTTCGCCGCCGTCGTTGATCGTGGCCACCAAGAAGATGGCGGCAGGGGTCAGGGGAGCCAGTACCGGTTGCGGTAGCGGGGTGGGCACCGTCTGACCCTAACGAAAATGACGTCGGCGATGATGGTGATCATGTCCACAGCTGCCAGCGCGCGGGGATTGTGCGAATTCATCGACGCGTCGCCGTCGCCCTTCCACGTCTGCCAGACGGCGGCGCAGCGGCTACGCGACGCGGGCTACACCGAACTGGCCGAGACCGATCGATGGCCCGAGGTGGGCGGACGGTACTTCACCGTGCGGGCCGGCTCGCTGGTGGCGTGGAAAAGTCCCCAGCATTCGGGCGGGGATCCGGGCCGGCCGTTCCGCATCGTCGGCGGCCACACCGACAGCCCGAATCTGCGCGTCAAGCAGCATCCGGACCGGGTGGTGGCCGGCTGGCAGGTGGTGGCCCTGGAGCCGTACGGCGGGGCGTGGCTCAACTCCTGGCTGGACCGCGACCTCGGGATCAGCGGCCGTCTGTCGGTTCGGGACCGCGGCGCCGACGGCGGGGTGTCGCACCGGCTGGTACGCATCGACGACCCGATCCTGCGGGTGCCGCAGCTGGCCATCCACCTGGCCGAAGACCGCGCGGCGGTGAAACTCGACCCGCAGCGCCATGTGAACGCGGTGTGGGGTCTGGGGGACACGCCGCGGTCGTTCCTGGCCTACGTCGCCGAGCACGCCGGCGTGAACCCGGCCGACCTGTTGTCAGCGGATCTGATGACCCACGATCTGACCCCGTCGGCGCTGATCGGTGTGGCCGGCGAGTTCGTCAGCGCACCCAGGCTGGACAACCAGGGCACCTGCTACGCCGGGCTGGAAGCGTTCCTGGCCGCGGAGCCCAGCGGCTACCTGCCGGTGCTGGCCCTGTTCGACCACGAGGAGGTCGGTTCGACGTCGGATCACGGCGCCCAGTCTGATCTGCTGCTGACCACGCTGGAGCGCATCGTGCTGGCAGCCGGCGGCGACCGCGAGGATTTCCTGCGCCGGCTCACCGGGTCGATGGTGGCCTCCGGCGACATGGCGCATGCCACGCATCCCAACTATCCCGACCGCCACGAACCCGGGCACCTGATCGCCGTCGATGGCGGCCCGGTGCTCAAGGTGCAACCGAACCTGCGCTACGCCACCGACGGCCGGACCGCGGCCGCGTTCGAACTGGCCTGCCGGCAGGCGGGCGTGCCGCTGCAACGGTACGAGCATCGTGCCGACCTGCCGTGCGGCTCGACGATCGGGCCGATGACATCGGCGCGGACCGGCATCCCCACCGTCGACGTCGGAGCGGCCCAGCTGGCCATGCACTCCGCCCGCGAACTGATGGGCGCGGCCGACATCATCGCGTATGCCGCTGCGCTGCAAGCGTTTCTGGCGCCGCAGTAAAGCTCACAGCTTGTTGTACGCCGGGTCGAGGTGGCGCCACCAGCACACGATGTAGAGCGCCATCGACGCCACCAACGCCACGACGACCCACAAGATCACGGTCACGTCGATCCATGTTCCGATCGTCGGTGCGTCGGGAAGCGCGTTGCGCAGCGGCACCACGGCGAACAGCATCGCCGCGAACCAGGTTGTCATCGGCGGCTGGAACTTGCGCCGATCGCGCACCGTCTGCACCGCCACCGTGATGCCCAACACCGCGATCGTGACCAGCGCCGCCAGCAGCATCGCCACCACCGCGGCAGTGCTGGGCGACCGGTGGAGGTCCACTAGGTAGGCGCTCGGCCGGCTGCCCTCCTCACTCGGCTGAGCCCGGAACTGCCAGCCGGGAGTCCGGTCGTAGATCGACGGCGACACCCGGGTTACCGCGTGACTGTCACCCACCGTGACCTCGATGGTCAGCGGGCCTGCTTGGTAACGATCGAAGGGATAGGTGCCGGGGTCGCCTGTCATCGCCAGCGTCACCGGCACGGTGCCCGGTGTCGAGCCCTTGGTCCATGTCCTGATGGTCGGTGTGATCCCCGAGTCAACTGTGAGGCCGAGATCTTCGACGAGCCCATGCGTCACCGGATCCACCAGTTTGGGACCCGGGACCACCGTCACGTTGACGACCAATTCGCCCCTGGCGGAATGAACCTCGACAAGGTCGGCGGTCACGGTGGTCCCGTCCGTCGTGGCGGTTCCCTGAACGAGCCGCGACGGCTCGCCCAGACCGGTCCCCGCATACAGCGAGATTGTCGCGATGTACGCGCCGATGAGGACTACCACAATTGCGACGAGGCGAACCTTCATACTCAGCCTTCCCCAAAGTTGCTGCGCGTAACGCACATAGCGTGGCACAGGCGGACAGCCGCGGTGCTGGGCCCATCAGCCGGGCCGTTGCGGTGACGCTCGACGGGCGCCGAGGTGGACCGGTCCGCACAGCGGGCACGGGTGGTGACCGTGGTGCTGATGAGGTAGCGCAGCGTCGGCGTTTACGCCTGCAGGTACAAGGACGCGGCATCACGCAGCTGCGCCACTAGACTGTCTGGCGTGACATCTGGGCTCTCTGGAGCAGTCGATACCGTCGACCACGCGTCAACCACCCCCGAGCACCCGCAGCCGTATCGCGAACTCGGGCTCAAAGACGACGAATATCAGCGGATCCGGGACATCCTCGGCCGCAGGCCCACTGACGCCGAGCTCGCCATGTACTCGGTCATGTGGAGCGAACACTGCTCGTACAAGTCCTCCAAGGTGCACCTGCGCTACTTCGGTGAGACCACGACGGAGGCCATGCGGTCCTCGATGCTGGCCGGTATCGGCGAGAACGCCGGCGTGGTGGACATCGGCGACGGCTGGGCGGTCACGTTCAAGGTCGAGTCGCACAACCACCCGTCCTACGTCGAGCCCTACCAGGGCGCGGCCACCGGTGTGGGCGGCATCGTGCGCGACATCATGGCCATGGGTGCGCGCCCGGTGGCGGTGATGGACCAGCTGCGGTTCGGTGCGGCCGACGCCCCCGACACCCGCCGGGTGCTCGACGGTGTGGTCCGCGGCATCGGCGGCTACGGCAACTCCCTCGGCCTGCCGAATATCGGCGGCGAGACGGTGTTCGACGCCTCCTACGCCGGCAACCCCCTGGTGAACGCGCTGTGCGTGGGTGTGCTGCGCAAGGAGGACCTGCACCTGGCGTTCGCCTCCGGAACCGGCAACAAGATCATCCTGTTCGGCGCGCGCACCGGCCTCGACGGCATCGGCGGGGTGTCGGTGCTGGCTTCGGACACCTTCTCCGGCGACGAGTCCGGTGCGGGCCGCAAGAAGCTGCCGAGCGTTCAGGTCGGGGACCCCTTCACCGAGAAGGTGCTCATCGAATGCTGCCTGGAGCTGTACGCCGCCGGCCTGGTGGTCGGGATCCAGGACCTCGGCGGGGCCGGATTGTCCTGTGCGACATCCGAACTCGCGTCCGCCGGCGATGGCGGCATGCGCATCGAGCTGGACCGGGTGCCGCTGCGGGCGAAAGACATGACCCCGGCCGAGGTGCTCTCCAGCGAGTCGCAGGAACGCATGTGCGCGGTGGTTACCCCGGACAACGTCGACGCGTTCCTGGCGGTGTGCCGCAAATGGGATGTGCTGGCCACCGTCATCGGCGAGGTCACCGACGGCGACCGCCTGCAGATCACCTGGCAGGGCGAGACCGTCGTCGACGTGCCGCCGCGGACCGTGGCCCACGAGGGGCCGGTCTACGAACGGCCGGTGCAACGGCCCGACACCCAGGACGCGCTGATCGCCGACACGTCGGCCAAGCTGCCGCGCCCGCAGACCGGTGCCGAACTGCGCGCGACTGTGCTTGCGCTGGTTGGCAGTCCGCATCTGTGCAGCCGCGCGTTCATCACCGAGCAGTACGACCGCTACGTGCGCGGTAATACCGTGCTGGCCGAACATGCCGACGGCGGCGTGCTGCGCATCGACGAAGCCACCGGCCGCGGAATCGCATTGTCCACCGACGCGTCAGGCCGCTATACCCAACTCGATCCGTACACCGGCGCACAGCTGGCGCTGGCCGAGGCCTACCGCAATGTCGCCGTCACCGGTGCGACGCCCGTCGCGGTGACCAATTGCCTCAACTTCGGCTCACCCGAAGACCCCGGGGTGATGTGGCAGTTCTCGCAGGCCGTCCGCGGATTGGCGGATGGCTGTGCAGCCCTTGGCATTCCGGTCACCGGCGGCAACGTCAGCTTCTACAACCAGACCGGGGCGACGCCTATCCTGCCGACCCCGGTAGTGGGTGTGCTCGGCGTCCTCGACGACGTGACGCGCCGGCTGCCCACCGGTCTCGGAAACGAGCCGGGGGAGAGCCTTCTGCTGCTGGGTGACACCCGCGACGAGTTCGACGGCTCGATCTGGGCTCAGGTCACCGGTGACCATCTCGGTGGCGTGCCGCCGCAGGTGGACCTGGAGCGGGAGAAGCTGCTGGCCGAGGTGCTGGTCGCCGCGTCCCGCGACGGGCTTGCCTCGGCAGCCCACGACCTGAGCGAAGGCGGACTCATCCAGGCCGTCATCGAAGCGGCGCTGGCCGGTGAAACCGGTTGCCGCATCGTGCTTCCCGAGCAGGCTGACCCGTTCGTCACGCTGTTCTCCGAGTCCGCAGGCCGTGCCCTGGTCGCCGTGCCGCGGACCGAAGAGAGCCGGTTGGTGTCGATGTGCGAGGCCCGCGGGCTGCCGGTCACCCGGATCGGGGTGTCGGACCCCGGCTCGGATTCCGTTGAGGTGCAAGGCTTGTTCACCGTGACGCTGGCGGAGCTGCGCGCCACCTCCGAGAAAGTGCTGCCCGGGCTGTTCGGATGACCAGTGCGGTCGACGATGTCACCGGTGAGGCTCAGTCCCCGACCGGGACACAGCGTCGCCGCGAGTCGCTGATCGAGTGGACGTGGAGCCTGGTCCGGCTGGACTTCGTCGGGGTGGCGGTCGGTGCGCTGTTCTTCTGCCTGTCCCTGACGCCGTCGCTGGTTCCGCGCGACTGGGTGCTGGCCGGTGTGATCGGCGGGATCAACGCCGCCATCGGGTACGGCATCGGGGTGTTGGCGGGCAAGGCGGTTCGCCGGCTCTTCCTCGACCACCAGCCGTGGTGGCCGCCGAGCGGGCGGATTGCCTTCCGTCTCAAGGCTGCGACCGTGGTGCTGTCGATCGGTGCCAGCGTGCTGATGCTCGTGCCTGCCGCCGCCTGGCAGCGCGAGATCGCGGCCGTCATGGGTATCGAAGGTCCCTCCACGCTGATCTACCTGCGCACGCTGGCCGTCGCGCTGGTCGCCGGCGGACTGTTCGTCGGTGCCGCGCGGGTGATCAAGGACGCCATCAAGTTCTTGGCGCGGCTGATGATCCGGCGGTGGCACATCAACGACGAAGTCGCGATGTTCATCGGCACCGCGATCGTCGTGGTGCTGATCATCACCCTCGTCAACGGGGTGCTCTACCGAGGCTTCATCGCCGGTGCCAGTGCGGTGTTCCAGCCCCAGAACGACACCACCCGTCCCGGCGTCGAACAACCTGTCCGGCCCGAAAGATCGGGCAGCTCGGCATCATTCGCCCCGTGGGACACCCTGGGGTTCCAGGGGCGCAACTTTGTCGGCACCGGGCCGGACGCCACCGAGCTCACCGAGCTCAACGGGCGGCCCGCGAAGGAGCCGATCCGGATCTACGCCGGCCTGGAAACGGCGGACACCACCGAGGGCCGGGTGGCCGTCCTGCTCTCGGAGTTGCAGCGCACCAAGGCTTTTGAGCGCAAAATTCTGGTCATCATCCCCACCACCGGCACCGGCTGGGTCGACCCGGTGGCGGCCAGGGCCATCGAGTCGATGTACAACGGCGACACTGCGCTGGTCGCCATGCAGTACTCCTACCTGCCGAGCTGGATCTCGTTCCTTGCCGACCGCGACAAGTCGGTGGAGGCGGGCCGGGCGATGATCAACGGCATCCAGCGCCGATGGCTGCAGTGGCCGGAGGCCGGCCGCCCCAAGCTGATGCTCTACGGCGAAAGCCTGGGGTCGCTGGCCGGTCAGGGCGCGTTCGGATACCTTCCCGACGTCGTCGACAAGGGGTTCTCGTCGGTGCTGTGGGTCGGGCCACCCAACGCCAGCGTGTTGTGGAAGGCACTGACCGTGCGGCGTGATCCGGGCAGCCCGGAATACCAACCGCGCTACGACGGCGGGCGCACCGTGCGGTTCGCGCAGGCCGCCGGGCCCGAACAGATCGCCGGGATCGCGGCATCCCCGACCTGGAAGGGCACCCGGGTGCTCTACCTGCAGCACCCGTCGGACCCGGTGGTGTGGTGGTCACCGCGGCTGTTGTTCACCCGGCCCGACTGGCTGCGGGAGCCGCCGGGCTTCGACCGCAGCCCCGCCATGCAGTGGTATCCCATCGTCACGTTCTGGCAGGTCAGTGCCGATATGGCGGGTAACGTCACCAGCTCACAGGCGGCGCCGAACGGGCACGGCCACAACTACGGCGACAGCCCGCTCGACGGCTGGGTCGCGGTCGCCGCACCCGACGGCTGGACACCCGCCGACACCGACCGGGTCCGGCGTTCCCTCGACAAGCTCATCGCGGCAGGCGGACCCGAATTCCAATGATCACCAAGGATTCCGGTGCACCGGCCGTACGTGCGATCGTCAGCACCGGGTTGGCGGCGGCCGTCGGTGCGCCGCTGGGATTGTGGCCGCCACGGCTATGGTCGGGCCTGCGAACCGGAGGGGTCGCGGGCGGGTTTGTGGTGCTGACCGTCGCGGCGCTGACCAGAGTGCCGCGGGTGCGCCAGGGGATGGTCGACCGCACGGTCCCGCCGAATCCCGTCCGGTGGCTGGCGCTGGACATTCCGATTGCGACGGCGTGGACGGAAGAGATGCTGTTTCGGGGCCTGTTTCAGACCGTCGCGGTTCGGGCGCTCGGGCCGACATTCGGCCCGCTGGCGCAAGCGGCCGCCTTCGGGCTCTGGCACATCCCCGACGCGCGCCGGGTCGGCGACCCGGTGCTGGGCACCGTGGTGGTGACCGGGGTGGCCGGCTGGGTGTTCGGCTGGCTCGCCAGACGGTCGGGCAGCGTGCTGGCACCGGTGCTGGCGCACACGGCGTTCAACGAGTCCGCCGCGGTGGCCGCGATCGTGCTGCAGCGGCGCTAGTCGCCCGTCGTCGGCACGTCCCGGCTGTCCGGCACCAGTTCGTGCGGTTCGGTCTCGGTGTCGTCGATGCCGAAGCTGATGATCCGTTTGGGCGTGATCCGGATGATCGCATCCCCGTCGGGCGCCTCGGCCTGTTCGGCGGTGCCGCGGATCTCCAGACATCGCACCCGCCACGGGCTGCGCGAGGCGATGTCGTCGACGACGAACGCAACGGTGTTGTTGGTGGCCAGGTTGCGGAACTTGCGGCTCTTGGCCATGTTGTAGCCGACGACGTCGAGGGTGCCCAGTGCGTCGTTGTAGGTGAAGCCGACCGGACTGTTCTGCAGCGTGCCGTCCGGTGCGATGGTGGCCAGCCTGCCGAGATCCGCCGACTTCAGGTATTCGATTTCGTGCGGTTTGAACGCCATCACGTCACGGTAGGACCTCAACTTCGGTTGACGTCAATACCGCATACTCGACTGGTGCCCGCCCGCAGCAGCGCCGACCCCGAAGCCACCGTCGCCGCGGTTCGGGCCGTCTCGGACTGGCTCCGCGACGACACCGCACCCGCCCCTGACCGACCGGCGATCGCCGCGGCCGTCCGGTTGACCGCCCGCACCCTGGCCGCGGTCGCGCCAGGCGCGAGCGTGGAGGTGCGCGTGCCACCTTTTGTTGCGGTCCAATGCATCTCCGGGCCCCGCCACACCCGCGGTACACCCCCCAATGTGGTGGAGGCCGATCCGCGGACCTGGCTGCGGCTGGCGACCGGCCTGCTGGGCGTCGACGAGGCCTCCCGGGGCGGGGGGCTGCGGCTGTCGGGATCCCGGGCGGGCGAGGTGGAGTCCTGGCTCCCCGTCGTGACACTGACCGACTGAGGCCCCGACACTCGGCGTTGGGTTCCGTGTTTGGAGCCGATGCCCGTAAACTGGCTTACGTCACCAACCTGCGCCAGGGAGCAGCCCATATCGTGACCGAACACGTGGAGAACGACCCTCGGGAAGAGTGCGGCGTCTTCGGCGTATGGGCTCCAGGCGAGGATGTAGCCAAACTCACTTATTACGGTCTCTATGCCCTGCAGCACAGGGGTCAGGAAGCCGCAGGCATCGCCGTCGCCGACGGATCGCAGGTCCTGGTTTTCAAGGATCTGGGTCTGGTCAGCCAGGTATTCGACGAGCAGACGCTGGCCGCCATGCCCGGCCACGTCGCCATCGGTCACTGCCGGTACTCGACCACCGGGTCCACGACCTGGGAAAATGCCCAACCGGTGTTCCGTAACACCGCGGCGGGCACCGGAATCGCGTTGGGACACAACGGAAACCTGGTCAACACCACCGATCTGGCCGCCCGCGCCCGGGATGCCGGGCTGATCAACCCGAACATGCCGGGTGCGGCGACCACCGACTCCGACATCCTCGGCGCTCTGCTGGCCCACGGCGCGGCCGACTCCAGCATCGAGCAAGCAGCCCTGGAATTGCTGCCCAGCGTGCGCGGGGCGTTCTGCCTGACCTTCATGGACGAGAACACGCTCTACGCCGCGCGCGACCCGTACGGCGTGCGCCCGCTGTCGCTGGGCCGGCTCGACCGCGGCTGGGTGGTGGCCTCCGAGACCGCCGCCCTCGACATCGTCGGCGCCTCGTTCGTCCGCGACATCGAGCCCGGTGAACTGCTGGCCATCGACGCCGACGGCGTGCGTTCCACCCGGTTCGCAAACCCGACCCCCAAGGGTTGCGTGTTCGAGTACGTCTATCTCGCCCGGCCCGACAGCGTCATCGGCGGCCGGTCCGTGCACGCCACCCGCGTCGACATCGGCCGCCGGCTCGCCGCCGAGCAGCCCGTCGACGCCGACCTGGTCATCGGCGTTCCGGAATCGGGAACACCCGCCGCGGTCGGATACGCCCAAGGGTCCGGCATCCCGTTCGGCCAGGGCCTGATGAAGAACGCCTACGTCGGGCGCACGTTCATCCAGCCGTCGCAGACCATCCGTCAGCTCGGCATCCGGCTCAAGCTCAATCCGCTCAAGGAAGTGATCCGCGGCAAGCGGCTCATCGTCGTCGACGACTCGATCGTGCGCGGCAACACCCAGCGCGCGCTGGTGCGCATGCTGCGTGAGGCGGGTGCGGTCGAGGTACACGTGCGCATCGCGTCGCCACCGGTGAAGTGGCCGTGCTTCTACGGCATCGACTTCGCCACCCCGGCCGAGCTGATCGCCAACGCGGTGGACAAAGAGGGCGAGATGCTCGAAGCGGTGCGGCATGCGATCGGCGCCGACACCCTGGGTTACATCTCCAAGCAGGGCATGATCGCGGCGACCGAACAGCCCGCCACGCGGCTGTGCTGCGCCTGCTTCGACGGCACCTACCCGATCGAACTGCCCGGCGAGACCGCGCTCGGCAAGAACGTCGTCGAGCACATGCTGGCCACCGCCGCCCGCACCGGGCTTCCGATCCAGCCGGTGTCAGTCGACAACGACAACGTCTCGGCGCTCAGCAGGCCCTGAGGCTACCCGGCGGCCTCGCTGACCTTGCGCATCTGCGCGCCCAGCGTGGCCGAATGCAATGGGCGTCCGGCCAGCCAGTACAACCGGCCCAGCAGCCCGCGCGGATAGAAGATCGCCTGCTGGTCATATCGGCTGCCGCCCTGGTCGGGTGCGACCCGCATCTCCAGCCAACGCACCCCCGGGCTGCGGTCGTCGGCCCGCAGCCGTAGCAGCGCACCCTCGTCGCGGCTCTCCACGTGCCAGCGCGGCGGAACGGAATGCTCGACCGCCTCCCACAGCCGCTCCGGGCTTGCCGTCGTGCGCAACGACCGGGTGTCGGTGTAAACGATGGCGCCGGCCCAGTCCGGGTCGTTCGGCAGCGGCGCGGCGGTGCCGGTGTCCCACGTGGTCTCCACCTCGCCGCGGGCGATCCGGGCCAAGGCGAGCGAGACCGCCCGCCGGTAGGGGGTGAGGCCGGCGGCCGGCCGGTCGATGACGGTGTCGATGTCGTGGTTGTTCATGACGGCATCGCAATGCAGGGATTCGACCAGCGGGCGGGCCAGACCGGACGGGATGGGCGTCACGAATCCCACCCACAGTGCGGCGATCCGCGGGGTCAGCACCGGCAGCACGATGATGCGGCGTTGGCTCAGCCCGGCGACCTCGGCGTAGATCTGCATCATGTCGCCGTACTCGAGGACGTCCGGCCCACCGATGTCCCAGGCCCGCGACTTCGGCACGTCGGCGGTGGCCGCGGCGGCGAGATAGTGCAACACGTCGCGGATCGCGATCGGCTGAATCTTGTTGTGCACCCACTTCGGTGTCGTCATCACCGGCAGGCGGTCGGTGAGGTGACGGATCATCTCGAACGACGCCGATCCCGAGCCCACCACCACCCCGGCCTGCAACACCACCGTCTCGATGCCCGATGCGATGAGGATCTCACCGACCGTGGTGCGCGACGCCAGGTGCGTGGACAGCTCGGCGCCCTCCGGGTGCAGGCCGCTGAGGTAGACGATGCGCTTCACGCCCGCGCTTCGGGCGGCGGTGACGACGTTCTGGGCCGCGCGCCGCTCGTCGGCGGCGAAATCCGCCGACGTGCCCATGGAGTGCACCAGGTAGTAGACGACGTCGATGTCGGTGAAAGCCTCGGCGAGCGAGTCGGCGTCGGTGAGGTCACCGCGAGCGATCTCGATCTGGTCGCGCCACGGCACGTTCGCGAGTTTGTCCGGGTTTCGCGCCAGCGCCCGCACGGCGAAACCGTCCTCCAGCAGTCGCGGCACCAGGCGGCCGCCGACGTAACCGGTGGCACCGGTCACCAAGCATCGGATCTGCTTCGCCGACATGGATCCTCCGTTCGTCGCCCCCGTAATTCGGAGCCGAGGACCGGTTGGATTGCCACTTATTCGAACGGGCAACCCGGATTCGGCGCATCGACTGCCAGCGGGCTGCCCGCGGGCTTGATGTAGAGCACCCACATCACCACCGGGACCGGGCCCTCATTGCGGCCCTCGTGGATATAACCGGTGCCGCTGCCCTCGCTGATCGAGTCGCCCGCGTTGTACACACCGTCGACCGAGCAGTCGCCCTTGTAGTGGGTCAAGGTGCCCTGCTTGATCACCCCGAACACCTGGCCCGGGTGGTAGTGCCAGCCGGTGGTGCCGCCGGGGGCGATGGTGAGCTCCCGGGTCACGAAGTCCCTGCCGTCCAGAGTGGACTGCACCAAGGTGTCCGCCTCGATGCCCGAGTTGGGCGTCGCCGCAGCCGATGCGGGGAACAACACCGCACCGGTGATCGCGATGGTCAACGCCGCAGGGAAACACCGCACTGGTTTCATCGCGCACCAGAGTGTCACACAATGTCGCAATGGCGTTTCGGGGCTGGCCGATCGAGGCTGTGGAGTTCTACGAGGGGCTGGAGGCTGACAACTCCAAGGTCTATTGGACCGCGCATCGCGGTGTCTACGACCGCCAGGTGAAAGCCCCGATGGAGGAGCTGCTCGCCGAGCTGGCCGGCGAGTTCGGCGAGGGCACGCTGTTCCGGCCGCACCGTGACGTGCGGTTCAGCGCCGACAAATCCCCGTACAAAACCAACTGCGCAGCCAGGCTCGGCTCGGGCTACGTGTCGTTCTCGGCCGACGGCCTGTCGGTGGGCAGTGGTCTGTACATGCCCGACGCCGCGGCGCTGGCCCGGTACCGGGCGGCGGTCGACGCCGAGAAGTCCGGCGCCGAGCTGGCCGGCATCGTCGACGCGCTGCGCGCGGGCGGCTACGAGACGATGGCCCATGACGTCCTCAAGACCGCGCCGAGGGGCTACCCGAAGGATCATCCGCGCATCGACCTACTGCGCCATAAAGGCATCGCGATGATGAAGACCTGGCCGGTCGGCGCCTGGCTGGGTACGGCGAAGGCCAAGGACCGCGTGGTCACCACGTTGCGCGCCGGGGCGCCGTTGCGCGACTGGCTGGCCCGGCACGTCGGCTGACGACTGCTACGTTTCTCCCGCGGACGTCGACCGGTAGCCTTATGCCCGATGACGGATCGCGAGGAAGACAACCAGATTTCCTACGCATCGGCCGGGGTGGATATCGAGGCCGGTGACCGCGCGGTCGAGCTGTTCAAGCCGCTTGCGAAGCGGGCCACCAGGCCCGAGGTGCGGGGCGGGCTTGGCGGCTTCGCCGGGCTGTTCGCGCTGCGCGGGGACTACCGGGAGCCGCTGCTGGCCGCGTCGACCGACGGGGTCGGCACCAAGCTCGCGGTGGCGCAGGCGATGGACAAGCACGACACCGTCGGCTTGGACCTGGTCGCGATGGTGGTCGACGACCTCGTGGTGTGTGGCGCCGAGCCGTTGTTCCTGCAGGACTACATCGCCGTCGGACGTACGGTTCCGGAGCGTGTCGCCGCGATCGTCTCGGGTATCGCCGAGGGCTGTGTGATCGCCGGATGCGCGTTGTTGGGCGGGGAGACGGCAGAACATCCCGGGCTGATGGAACCCGACCATTACGACATCTCCGCCACCGGCGTGGGCGTCGTCGAGGCCGACGACGTGCTGGGGCCCGACCGGGTGCGCCCCGGTGACGTGATCATCGCGATGGGATCGTCCGGTCTGCATTCCAACGGCTACTCGCTGGCCCGCAAGGTCCTGCTCGAGATCGACCGGATGAACCTCGCCGGGCACGTCGAAGAGTTCGGCCGCACGCTCGGGGAGGAATTGCTCGAGCCCACCCGGATCTACGCCAAGGACTGCCTGGCGCTGGCTGCCGAGACGCAGGTGCGCACGTTCTGCCATGTCACCGGTGGTGGGCTTGCCGCCAATCTCGAGCGCGTCATCCCGCACGGTCTGGTCGCCGAACTGGATCGCGGGACGTGGACGCCCGCACCGGTGTTCGCGATGATCGCGCAGCGTGGCCGCATCGACCGCCCGGAGATGGAGAAGACGTTCAACATGGGCGTCGGGATGGTCGCCGTCGTCGCGCCGGAGGACACCGACCGCGCGCTGGCGATTCTGACTGCACGCCATCTGAACTGCTGGACACTGGGCACTGTGACCAAGGGCAAGGATGGCCCGAGAGCGAAGCTGGTAGGACTACATCCTCGCTTCTAGATCCTCGCTTTAGCGGATCGAGGCCCAGCGCATGTGAGGAGGGGCGGCGGCTCAGCGCCGCCAGCTACCCTCGTCGGCCCACGGGTCCTCGCCGAACCCGTTGTCTACGGTGTCAGGCTCATCCGACTCAGACTCCGACCCCGACAGCTCCTGTTGGAGCCGACTGAAATCGGTCTGTGGGGAGCTGTATTTCAACTCCCGAGCAACCTTGGTCTGCTTTGCCTTTGCCCGGCCGCGGCCCATGGGGGAACCCCCTCGCGCAATAACGGAGCGGCCCGGGATGCAGGCGGCTCCGATCTGTGTGTTCGTTATTGTCCTGTCCACACCTTACCGTGCCCCGGTGCGATGTGCTGGCAGGCCCGTTCGGCCGTGGGAGAACGTCAGTTCGCGCCGCGACGCAAACGCTCAACCGCGAGCCGCCCGGCTCCCACGGCATCGGTCGGCGGCAGCGATTCCGGGTCGATCTCGGCGGCCACCGCATGCTCTCCGCCCGTGGTCAGAGCCGTATCGGCCGGAATACCCCGCTTGACCAGAGCCAAGGCGATCGGCCCGAGATCGACATGGTCGACGACGGTGCCGAGCCGGCCCACGACACGCCCACCGGCCAGCAGCGGATCACCGGTGACCGGCCGCTCACCCGATCCGTCGAGATGCACCAGGACCAGCATCCGGGGCGGCTTTCCCAAGTTGTGAACCCGCGCGACCGTCTCCTGGCCGCGATAGCAACCCTTGTCCAGGTGCACGGCTCCTTGCCCGGGGCCGCCGATCCATCCGACCTCGTGCGGGATCGTCCGCTCGTCGGTATCCACGCCCAGCCTTGGGCGCTGCGCCGCGACCCGCAGCGCCTCGTACGCCCACACCCCGGCACGGCGCACCCCTGCCGCGTCCAGCCTGCCCAGCCAGGTCGTCACATCGGCGCGGGGAATCACCAGGTCGAGTTCGATCTGACCGAGCCGGGCGGGCATCCGACGCAGGAAACCACCGCCGGCGAGGGAAACGGCCGCCGACTCCGCGGGCAGCTCGTCGAGGCCCAGCGCGCCGAGCACCGCCGCGTCGGCGAGGCGCGGCCCGAGCAGGGAGAGAACAGCCAGGTCAGCGGCCTCCGGAGCGACATCGGCCCAGAACACCATCTTGCGCAGGTAGGCCAGCAGCGGTTCACCGCGCTCGCGTTCGGTGTCGAGATAGGTGACGTCACCCAACTCGGTCTGCACCCAGTGGTCTTCGACACGGCCTTGGCCGTCGAGGCTCAGGTTCTCGGTGGAGGCGCCGTCGGACAGCTCACTGACGTGCTGCGAGGAGATCGAGTGCAGCCAGCTGCGCCGGTCGGGCCCGGTGAGTGTGATGACCGCGCGGTGCGAGCGATCGACGACGACGGCATCCTGCTCGGCGCTGCGCTGCTCACCGAACGGATCGCCATAGTGCCAGATCGCGCCGGCATCGGGGGAACTGTCAGGTGCGGGGACTGCTGACACACATCAACTCTACGGGGCTGCCACTACGCTCATGCTCCATGCTTGGAATGCCCGGCCGCCCCTCGGTGCTCGTCACTCTCGACGGCGAGGTGCGCGACCCGGCGCAGCCGCTGTTGTTCGCCGACGACCTCGCGGCTGTCCGGGGCGACGGCGTGTTCGAGACCCTGTTGGTGCGCGACGGACGCGCGTGCCTGGTGGACGCGCATCTGCGCCGGCTTACCCAGTCGGCCAAGATGATGGACCTTCCGGAACCGGACCTGTCGGCCTGGCGGCGGGCCATCGGCGTCGCGGTGGGGCAGTGGACGTCGTCGACGGCGGCCGAGGGCGCGCTGCGGCTGGTGTACAGCCGCGGTCGGGAAAGTGGCTCGGCGCCGACCGCCTACCTGACGGTCAATCCCGTGCCGGACCGCGTCGTCGCCACCCGCCGCGACGGTATCGCCGCGGTGCTGCTCGATCGCGGGCTGCCGTCCAGCGGAGTGGATGCCATGCCGTGGCTGGTGGCGGGCGCCAAGACGCTGTCGTACGCGGTGAACATGGCCGCGCTGCGGCACGCCGCCGACAAAGGCGCCGGTGACGTGATCTTCGTCAGCTCCGACGGGTACCTGCTCGAGGGTCCTCGCTCGACGGTGGTGATCGCCACCGACGAGGGGACGGGCACGACCTTGCTCAGCCCGCCGCCGTGGTACCCGATCCTGCGCGGCACCACGCAGCAGGCGCTGTTCGAGGTCGCCCGTGATAAGGGCTACGACTGCGACTTTCGTGCGCTGAGACCGTCCGACTTGTATGCCGCACAAGGGGTTTGGCTGGTGTCCAGCATGACGCTCGCGGCTCGGGTGCACACTCTCGACGGGCAGGCGCTGCCGCCCACCCGGTTGGCCGCCGAGGTGGCCGCGCTGGTCGACGCCGCGATCGTCTGTGATCGCTGATCGCGAAAATGTGTTGGCACAACCTTTCTGACGCGGGTACTTTCGTCGGTACACAAGAAGGGAGGTGGTCCGGAAAATTGATAGCTTCTAGGACATGTGAGGTGGCTGCCCGCTAGCAGCACCAGGTGCCGGGATTTCACCTGCGCTCTGAGCGCGCTGGCGAATTCCAGGCAGCTACCCGGCCCCCGAGCTCTTGGTTAGTCCGACCAGGGAACAACGGCTCGGGGGCCGCCCCTTTTCTGACGGCCCCTCAGCGCTGCTGAGGCGGCGCGGGCGCCAATGACGCGCACGCCTGAAGACCCTTGTCCCACACCGATTGATCGACACCCGGCGGCGCCGGCGGCGGCCCGCCCGCCGCGCCGGGGTTGGGCTGCCCGCCTGGACCGCCTTGTGGCGGGGGCCCGCTCGGCTGGCCGCCCGGTGCGCCGGGACCGCCCTGAGGCGGTGCGGGCACACCGTTGTCGGTCATACACGTCGCGAACGGGTCATTCGGCCCGGGCGGGTTGCCCGGCGCGGCGTCGCTCGAGGGCGCACACGCCACCACCGCGCCGATCAGGCCCGCGCTGATGGTGCCCATGGCTGCGGCATGCAACAGTCGCAGAGTCATCTCGTCGTCTCCATCTGTAGGGGAAGACCGACCGTATGCACGGCGCGTAGGCACTGATTAGCTCCCGGCTGTGCGAGGGCTGTGAGTGATCGCGGGGGCGGACGTCGAGACAATCCGTTGTCGGCCCAGCGGTTCGGGCGTCAGCCCGCCGGGCCCGGCTCCAGCGGCGAGCACGCTTTCATCGCTTGATCCCAGATGCTTGGGTCGACACCCGGCGGCGGACCCAACACCGCGGTACCGGCCGAGTCGGGGACACCGTGCTCGTGCAGGCAGCGTGCCAGCGAACCGTGCTCGGCCGGCCCGGGTGTCGTGCTGCCCGGGGATGTGGTGTCAGGCAGGGGACTGGTGGTGCTCGGCGCCGGGCTGATCGCGGTCGGCTGCGACGGGGACGGGGCCGGGACGCACCCGGCGAGGAGCGCGGTGGCCGCCGTGGCGACCCCGAGGGCAACGCGGCGCATCAGCCGACGTGTCGCGTGAGCCGCGCGGACAGGTGCGGAACCAGTCCGCCGTCGGCGTCGACCCGCTCCTCGACGTAGGCCAGGTCGCCCTCGACGATTCCGTAGAGCCGCTTGGCCCCGCCGACCAGCACACCGGACTTGCTGCGCGCCAGTGCATCGGTCACCAGCTCCCAGGACGACTGGTTGCGCGGATGGCCGTAGAACAACTCGACATACCCGGCGGAGTGGGCCAGCAGCAGCTCGATGGCCTGCGATTCGTCCGGGTCGGCAGGATCTGTGACGAACCGCCAGAAACCGGTCTCGCGCAGTCCGGGGGAGTGATAGTCGCCACCCTCGTCGAGGCGCCAGGACCGGGACTCCCAGTTCAGATAGTCGCCGCCGTCGTGAGAAACGACGATCTGCTGCCCGAAGTGGTAGTCGCCGTGCGCGCCGCGGCCTTCGCCCTCGCCGCGCCAGACCCCGACCAGCGGCAGCAACGCCAGCAGTGCGTCGTTGAGGTTGGCGCCCAGACGCAAATTGGCGGTGTCGGCGGGAACCGGCAGGTCGTCGAAAACCGGGATGTTGCGGACCGCCGTTTCCTTCGCCCGCTCGACCGCAGCCGCCACGGCGCGATCGCCGCTACCGGAGATGTCTGGAGAACTCACGACTCGTCGGTGATCAGTCGATACAGCGCGTACAACGCGAACCAGGTGATCAACACGACTGTCGCAACCAGCAGGATCTCGTAGAAAAGAACCACGGTGACAGTCTATCTGGGGCCCGGGCGAAGGTCCCGCCCGAGCCGCCCTCGATCAAGCGACCTTGATGTCGACTTCGTGGATCCCGGCACCGGTCGGCGCGACGGTGGCGTCGCCGTTGCCCACCTTGGACAGCGCACGCACCGTCCAGGTGCCCGGAGCCGCGAAGAACCGGAAGTCACCGGTCGCCGAGGCCACCACCTCGGCGGTGAACTCGTCGCTCGAGTCCAGCAGACGAACGAAGGCGCCACCCACCGTCTGACCCGAGTCGTCCACCACGCGGCCCGTGATCACGGTCTCCTTCTCGAGGTCGACACCGGCGGGCAGAGTCTGTCCTTGTTTAGGTGCAGAGCACATGATCAACTTCCCAACTCGATCGGGGCCCCCACCAGGGAGCCATATTCGGTCCAACTACCGTCGTAGTTCTTGACGTTCTTGTGCCCCAACAGTTCCTGTAGCACGAACCAGGTGTGCGACGACCGCTCGCCGATCCGGCAGTACGCGATCGTCTCCTTCTCGCCGTCCAGGCCGGCCGCGGCGTAGAGCTTGGCCAGGTCCTCGTCGGACTTGAAAGTGCCGTCCTCGTTCGCAGCCCTGCTCCACGGAACGTTGATGGCGCCGGGGATATGCCCGGGGCGCTGGCTCTGCTCCTGCGGCAGGTGAGCCGGCGCGAGGATCTTGCCGGAGAACTCGTCGGGGGACCGCACATCCACCAGGTTCTTGGCGTTGATCGCGGCGATCACCTCGTCGCGGAACGCACGGATGGTGTTGTCGGGGGCCTTCGCGGCGTACGACGTGGCGGGCCGGTCGGGCACCTCGGTCACCAGCGGGCGTCCGTCGAGTTCCCACTTCTTGCGGCCGCCGTCGAGCAGCTTGACGTTCTCGTGGCCGTAGAGCTTGAAGTACCAGTAGGCGTAGGCGGCGAACCAGTTGTTGTTGCCGCCGTACAGGATCACGGTGTCGTCATTGCTGATTCCCTTGTCGGACAACAGCTTCGAGAATTGCTCCTGATCGACGAAGTCACGCTTGACCTGGTCCTGCAGTTCGGTCTTCCAGTCCAGCCGGATGGCGCCGGCGATGTGGCCGTCTTCGTAAGCCGAGGTGTCCTCGTCGACCTCGACGAAGACGACGTTCGGCGCATCGAGATTGCTCTCGGCCCAGTCGGTGGAGACCAGGACGTCGGAGCGTGCCATGAAGTAGTTCCTTTCGGTTGCGTGTCTGGGAAAGCTCAGGTGGTGGCCGGCGTGCGCAGCCTGGCCACGAGAGGGTAGAGCTGGCAGCCCAGGCAGATGCCGAAGGCGGCGTTGAGGAAAGCGGCGAACAGGGCGAACGCGGTGGCGACGGTGCCGAGCAGCGGCGCACCCAGAGCGAAGCCGGCGGTGCCGGCGATGGCGAACACGAAGCCCACCAACTGGGCGAACTTCAACGGCGGCACGGGTTCCCGCTCGGAGACGGGGCTCAGCCGCGGTGCGATGACGTTGGCGAAGATCAATCCGTAGGGGTGCTGACGCGGGCCGCGTAGCGCCCCGACCGCGAACACCAGGGCCTGCAGCCCAAGGAGCACAGCTGCCGCAATGGTGCTGAATCCCGAGACGACGAGGACCGCGACCAGAACGGCCGTGGTGACCCAGGCCGCAAAGCGCGGCCCGCGGACATCCACCTGGGCGACGGCCGGGGTGGTGGTGATGCTTGTTGGCATGATTTTCTTTCCTGTTGCTGATCGGGCTGGGCGGAGACGGGCCGCAGACGGCCGCTCCAGAGTGGCGGCGCGAACGAAAGGCGCGGCGACTCAGCAGCTACAGCAACAACAGCAACAACCCGCTACGCGGCACAGATCAACTGCGCGGCGCTTGGTGAGCGCGAGCTCGAGGCGGGTCGACACGGCAGTCATGGTACCCAATGAGAGGGCCCTCAGGCCAACAGAGGTTCGAGGGCTGCGCGCAGGTCAGCGGCCTTGGGGACCCCCGCCGTCCGGTACCGCTGCCGGCCGTCGGCATCGAAGATGAACGTCGTCGGCAACGACAGCACCGAAAGCTTGCGTGCGGCAGCCGGATCGGCATCCATGTCGATCTCGACGTGGGCGACGTCACGAAGCTCGGCACAGACCTGGTTGACCACCCGCCGGACGCCGCTGCAGGGTCCGCACCACACTGCGCTGAAATGCACGACGGTTGGACCGGTCCGGGATAAACCCAGGTCGCTGACGTCGACGTCCTGCGATTCGGCTTCCCGTACCACTCCGGACCGCCGGTTGTGCAGCGCGCCTGCGACGATCGCCACGCCCAGCGCGGCGGCGATCGCGACGATCGCGGTGATCAATGCGGGGCTCATGACTGTGTGAACCCGTCGAGCCGGATGGTTACTCCCTCGGCGATGCCTTCGATGATGATGTCCGAGCCGCGGGCACCCTCGGTGGTCGGGCGCACCCCGAACGGCAACTTCTGACCGGGCAGGCTGCCGCTGAACGCCGCCAGCACCGCCGCCTTCTTGTCGTCGGGTACCGGCTGGTCAGCGGTGCCGGGACCGGTTTGCACATCCGTCGCGGTGAAAACCAGCGTGGTCTGCTCCGGGCCTGCCACCGACAGGTCGACGGCAACGCTGACCGGTTTGTCGAAGTCGGCCTTCTTCGGCGTCCCGGTGAAGACCAGGCCCTTGCTGCCGGAGATACCCGACTCGGTGGTCCCGCCGGTGGCGTCGTTGGTCTCCTTCGACGGGGCCTCGACCATCAGGTCGGTCATGCCGACGAACCGGCCGAGGTGGAGCGAGTCGATGATGATCCGGCTCTCGAGCTTGCCGACCGGCAGGTTCGCATCGGGTCTGATCAGCCACGATGCCTGCGTGAGGTCGATGTTGTGCATGGTCGCCTCCAGTGAGGCCTTGCCGATCACGGGGTGGCGCACTCCGTTGGCCTTGATCTCGATCTCGTCGAAGTGCTGCTGCATCGCCTGACGGATGAACGGAAAGCCCAGGATCGCCACCGACGGGTCGAACGACAGCCCGGCTGCGTTGCGCACGGTGCGCGCGAGCCGGTACTCGGCGTAGATCGTCGCCCCGAAATCGACGCCGACCGCCCCGACGACCACGGCGAGCAGCGTCGCTCCGAGAGTGATCAGCAGCTTTCGCACCTGCACATTCTGGCGTACAACCGGTGCGCAACCACCGTCGCGCACCCCCTCGACGGCAGGTGGAGTCGTTCAAATCAGCTAAATAGCAGGTAGCGGGTTAAAGTTAGATGACCCGTGGCCGGGTAACGGCCATATGTCGCCCATGAGTCTGGTGGGTCACCGCGACGGCGCTGTCGACGATGAGTATCCGGGGCATTGGAGAGTTTGTTGGACCTGCTACTTCTCACCGTCGACCCGCACCCAGAATCGGTGCTGCCGTCGCTGGCGTTGCTCGCGCACAACGTGCGCTCGGCGCCCACCGAAGTCTCGTCGCTGCTGGAGGCGGGCTCGGCGGACATCGCGATCGTCGACGCGCGCACGGACCTGGCGGCCGCCCGTGGCCTGTGTCGTCTGCTCGGGACCACCGGCACGTCGGTGCCGGTGGTGGCCGTCGTCAACGAGGGCGGCCTGGTCGCCGTCAACATGGACTGGGGTCTGGACGAGATCCTGCTGCCCAGCACCGGCCCCGCGGAGATCGATGCCCGGCTGCGCCTGCTGGTCGGCCGCCGCGGCGGCGTGGCCACCCAGGAGAGCGCGGGCAAGGTGAGCCTCGGGGAACTGGTCATCGACGAAGGCACCTACACGGCCCGGTTGCGCGGCCGCCCGCTGGACCTGACCTATAAGGAATTCGAACTCCTGAAATACCTGGCTCAGCACGCCGGCCGGGTGTTCACCCGTGCGCAGTTGCTTCAGGAGGTGTGGGGCTACGACTTCTTCGGCGGCACCCGCACCGTGGACGTCCACGTGCGTCGTCTGCGCGCCAAACTCGGACCCGAATACGAATCGCTGATCGGAACGGTCCGCAACGTGGGCTACAAAGCGGTCCGTCCGGCCAGGGGGCGTCCGGCGCCCGCCGAGTCGGACTTCACCGAAGACGACGACGAGGACGTGTTCGACGACGGCGAGGACATCTCGGATTCGATGGGTGTGCGGTCCGGCCCGGTCTCGCAGCCGCTGCGCACTCAGTGAGCGCCCCGCTTTGGCGTACTGCCCTGAGCCCGAACGAGCAGGAGCAGGTGCGCGCCGTGATCGAGGCCGCCACCCGAACCGACGGGGTCGCGCCGGTGGGCGAGCAGGTACTGCGGGAATTGCCGCAGTCCCGGACTCAGCACCTGGTCGCCGGTGCGGATGACGGCGTGGTCGGATACCTCAATCTGACGCCGGGACGCGACGGCGCCGAGGCGATGGGTGAGCTCGTCGTCGCACCGCAGGCCCGCCGTCGCGGTATCGGCTCAGCGCTGCTCGCGTCGGCCGTCGACGCCACCGGCGGTGCGGTCCGGTTCTGGGCGCACGGCACCCTGCCCGCGGCCAAAGCGGTGGCCGACGCGCTCGGCATGACCGCGGTCCGGGAACTGATGCAGATGCGCCGCACGCTGCGCGACATCCCCGAAGTTGTTGTGCCCGAAGGTATTCGGATCCGCACCTACGCCGGCCCGAGCGATGACGCCGAACTGCTGCGGGTGAACAACGCCGCCTTCTCCTGGCATCCCGAACAAGGCGGCTGGGGTCCAGCCGACCTCGACGAACGGCGTCGTGAATCCTGGTTCGACCCCGCCGGTCTGTTCCTCGCCGTCGACGACGACACCGGCGGGCTGCTCGGTTTCCACTGGACCAAAGTGCACTCCGACAGTCCCGGGCTGGGTGAGGTCTACGTGGTCGGGGTGGACCCCGCCGCGCAGGGCCGCGGCCTGGGCCGGCTGCTCACGCTGGTCGGCATCGAGCACCTGGCGAATGTGCTGGGCTCACACGTAGAGCCCGATAACACTCCCGGGGCGGTTCGCTCCGGCCCTCCGGAGGTCCTGCTCTACGTCGAAGCCGACAACACCGCCGCGGTCAACACCTACCAGCGGCTTGGATTTGCTGTCTCCAACGTGGACACCGCCTACCGAGCGGTGAGAACAGCAAATATTGACCGTGGCGGTAGTCACAGCTAGTTCGCGGCTGCCCGCAATGCGTCGTTCATCAACCTGTTCACCTTCCGTTCATATTCCGGGTGGGTTCCGTCCACTACCAACGCCTAACTTCCGGGGTGGTGCATGTGCCCCTACCGGGGCGAACAGGGCAACACTGGAGAAAGTGGGATAGGTGAATCTGAACAGGTTTGGCAAGGCGTTCCTCGTGACTGCGTCAGCAACGGCCATCACCGGCCTGACGCTCACCGCCTGCGGAAGCGACAACAACGCCGGGACGTCGTCCTCGACCAACGCGTCCGGCTCGTCGAGCGCTTCTGCCGACTGCGGTGGCAAGAACGCCGTGACCGCCGAGGGCTCGACCGCGCAGCAGAACGCCGTGGCGGTGTTCAACCAGGTGTGGGGCCAGAAGTGCCCGGGCAAGAACCTCTCGTACAACCCGACCGGATCCGGCGCAGGTGTCACCCAGTTCATCGCCGGTCAGGTCGACTTCGCCGGCTCCGACTCGCCGCTGTCCAAGGATCAGGTCGACCCGGCCGCCAAGCGCTGCGGCGGCAACCCGGCGTGGAACCTGCCGATGGTGTTCGGCCCGGTCGCCCTGGGATACAACCTGCCCGGCGTCGACAAGCTCGTCGTCAACGCCGATGTGCTGGCCAAGATCTTCACCGGCGCCATCACCAACTGGAACGACCCGGCGATCGCGGCACTCAACAGCGGTGCCTCGCTTCCCGACCAGAAGATCACCCCGATCTATCGTTCCGACTCCTCGGGTACCACCGACAACTTCCAGAAGTACCTGACCGCCGCCGCGCCGCAGACCTGGACCAAGGGTGCAGGTAAGGAGTTCCAGGGTGGTGCCGGCGAGGGTGCCCAGAAGACGGCCGGCGTCGTGCAGGCCGTGCAGGCCACCCCGGGTGCGATCGGCTACGTCGAGAAGGGCTTCGCCGATCAGGCCAAGCTGAGCATGGCTCAGATCGACACCGGCAGCGGCCCCGTCGAACTCACCGATGACTCGGCCAAGGCCGCCATCGACTCCGCGAAGTTCGCGGCCGACGGCAACGACCTGGTGCTGGACCTCAACTCGCTGTACTCCACCAAGGCGGCCGGTGCCTACCCGCTGATGCTGGCGACCTACGAGATCGTCTGCTCCAAGGGCTACGACGCCGACACCGCCGCGGCGGTCAAGTCGTTCCTGACGGTGGCGGCCAACGACGGTCAGTCGGGCCTGCCGGCTGCGGGCTATGTTCCGCTGCCCGATGCCTTCAAGCAGCGACTGCTCACCTCCGTCAAAGCAATTTCCTAACAGCGCTGGCGAGGCAGGTCGATTGCGGTGACGATGGAGAGATCAGTGAGCGATGGGGTGGATGTGACCCAAGACATGCCCGGGCCCAATCCAGCTGAGTCTGGCGCGGGCGAGGTCGTGGCCGAGCCCTTCCCCGAGAAGCCTTCGATCCCGACGAACCCGTCCGGAACAGCCAAGGTGCGCCTGGGCGACCGGATTTTCCGGGGGTTGTCCGAAGGTTCCGGCATTCTCGTCATCGCGCTGATCGCCGCGATCGGCCTGTTCCTCGTCTGGCGTGCGGTACCGGCGCTGGGCCGAAACGACGCCAACTTCTTCACCTACGGCGGAAACTGGCTCACCACCGACACCGCCCACATGAAGTTCGGCATCCTGGATCTGCTGCAGGTGACGGTGTTCGTCTCGCTGTTCGCCTTGGTCCTGGCCATGCCGGTGGCGCTCGGTATCGCGATCTTCTTGACGCAGTACGCCCCGCGCCGGGTGTCCGGGCCGTTGGGCTACATGGTGGACCTGCTGGCGGCCGTGCCGTCGATCATCTACGGCGTCTGGGGCCTGTACGTGCTGGCCCCGGTGCTCAAACCGCTGGCGATGTGGCTCAACGGCAACCTCAGCTGGCTGTTCTTGTTCGACACCGGGAATGCGTCGGTGGCCGGCGGTGGCACCATCTTCACCGCCGGCATCGTGTTGGCGGTGATGATCCTTCCGATCATCACCGCCGTCAGCCGCGAGGTGTTCGTCCAGACGCCACGAGGACAGATCGAGGCCGCCCTGGCGCTCGGCGCGACCCGCTGGGAGGTTGTCCGGACGACGGTCTTGCCGTTCGGTCTCTCCGGCTACATCAGCGGCGCGATGCTCGGTCTCGGCCGCGCCCTTGGCGAGACGATCGCGCTGCTGATCATCCTGCGCGGCACGCAGAAGGCGTTCGGGTGGTCGCTGTTCGACGCCGGGTACACCTTTGCCAGCAAGATCGCTTCGGCGGCTTCGGAATTCAATGACCAGTACAAGGCGGGGGCCTACATCGCCGCCGGCCTGGTCCTGTTCATCCTGACGTTTGTGGTCAACTCGGCGGCCCGCGCCGCGGTGGCCGGAAGGGGTGCCCGATGACCTCGACCCTCGACCAGCCGGTCAAGGCGCCGACCTTCCAGGCGGTCAGCCTGCGGCGCAAGCTGACCAACAACACCGCCACCGTTCTGGTGACGCTGTCGGTGTTCGTCGCTGTGGTGCCGCTGATCTGGGTGCTGTACTCGGTGATCAGCAAGGGTTTGAAGATCGTCCTCGACAGCGGCTGGTGGACGCATTCGCAGTCCGGTATGACCGCGTTCATGCCCGGCGGAGGTGTCTACCACGCATTGGTGGGAACGCTGCTGCAGGGCTTGTTCTGCGCGGTGATCTCCATTCCGGTCGGCGTTTTCGTCGGCATCTATCTGGTGGAGTACGGCGGCGGAACCCGGCTGGGCAAGCTCACCACATTCATGGTGGACATTCTGACCGGCGTACCGTCGATCGTCGCCGCGCTGTTCATTTACGCACTCTGGGTGGCCACGTTGGGCTTTCAGCGTTCCGGCTTCGCGGTGTCGCTGGCCCTGGTGTTGCTGATGATCCCGGTGATCGTGCGGTCCACCGAGGAGATGTTGCGCATCGTTCCGATGGATCTGCGCGAGGCCAGCTATGCGCTCGGTGTGCCGAAGTGGAAAACCATTGCGCGCATTGTCATTCCGACTGCGCTGTCGGGCATCGTCACGGGCGTGATGCTGGCGCTGGCCCGCGTCATGGGCGAGACCGCGCCGCTGCTGATCCTGGTCGGCTACTCGCAGGCGATGAACTTCGACATGTTCAACGGATTCATGGGCTCGCTGCCCGGCATGATGTACGACCAGACATCAGCCGGTGCGGGTGCCAACCCCGTCCCCACCGACCGACTGTGGGGCGCCGCACTGACACTGATCGTGCTGATCGCGATCCTCAACGTCGGTGCGCGCTTCATCGCCAAATTCTTTGCCCCGAAAAAGGTTTAGGAGCCTCCGATGGCCAAGCGGCTGGATCTCAAAGACGTCAACATCTATTACGGCGCATTCCACGCTGTCGCCGACGTATCGCTGGCGGTGCCGCCGCGCAACGTGACCGCCTTCATCGGTCCGTCGGGTTGCGGCAAGTCCACGGTGCTCCGCACGCTCAACCGCATGCACGAGGTCATTCCCGGCGCTCGCGTCGAGGGTTCGGTGCTCCTCGACGGCGAGAACATCTACGGATCCGGCGTCGACCCGGTCGGTGTGCGCAAGACCATCGGGATGGTCTTCCAGCGGCCGAATCCGTTCCCCACCATGTCGATTCGCGACAACGTGGTGGCCGGCCTGAAGCTGCAGGGCGTCCGCAACAAGAAGATGCTCGACGAGACCGCCGAGCGGTCCCTCAAGGGCGCCAACCTGTGGAACGAGGTCAAGGACCGGCTCGAGAAGCCCGGCGGCGGCCTGTCCGGCGGTCAGCAGCAGCGGCTGTGCATTGCCCGCGCCATCGCCGTGCAGCCCGACGTGCTGCTGATGGACGAGCCGTGTTCGGCGCTGGACCCGATCTCCACGCTGGCCATCGAGGATCTGATCGGTGAGCTCAAGCAGGAATTCACGATCGTGATCGTCACGCACAACATGCAGCAGGCTGCCCGCGTCAGCGACCAGACCGCCTTCTTCAACCTGGAGGCCACCGGCAAGCCCGGCAAGCTCGTCGAGATCGACGACACCGAGAAGATCTTCTCCAACCCGAGCCAGAAGGCCACCGAGGACTACATCTCGGGCCGGTTCGGGTAGGCCTCCGAAACCGACAAAAATCCGGTATCGCCAAGCGATACCGGATTTTTGGTGCCTTGGTGCCTTGGGGCCGCGGCTCAGGTCGCGGCGATTTCCTCTTCTTCGGGCAGCCGGCCGGTGACCTGGAAGATCACTCGCCGGGAGATCTCGACGGCATGGTCGGCGAAACGCTCGTAGAAGCGGCCCAGCAGCGTCACGTCGACCGCGGCGGCCACGCCGTGCTTCCACTCGCGGTCCATCAGCACGGTGAACAAATGCCGGTGCAGGTCGTCCATCGCGTCGTCTTCTTCGCGGATGCGACGCGCCTTCTCCGGATCCCGGGACAGCAGTACCTCACGCGCACTGTTGCCCAAATCGACTGCAACACGGCCCATTTCGGCGAAGTAGCCGTTGACTTCCTCGGGCAGCGTGTGCTGGGGATGCCGGCGACGGGCGATCTTGGCGACGTGCAGCGCCAGCGCTCCCATCCGGTCGACGTCGGCGACGATCTGAATGGAGCTGACGATCGCCCGCAGATCGCCGGCGACCGGCGCCTGCAACGCCAGCAGCACAAAGGCCGCCTCCTCGGCGCGCGCACTGGCCGCCGAGATCTGCTCGTGGTCGGTGATGACCTGTTCGGCCAGCACCAGGTCGGCTTGAAGCAGTGACTGGGTGGCTCGTTCCATCGCGACTCCGGCCATCCGGCACATCTCGGCCAGCTGGTTGGTCAGCGCATCAAGCTGCTCGTGGTATGCGGTCCGCATGGCGTCCACCCTACTTTCTGCCAGTGCACCCAGTATGCCGAGGTGGAGTGAACGACGGGTGAATGAACGCAAACACCCGTCATGCTCGGCCCTGCTTATTCGCAGGTGACGTCGGCGGCGTTGGTGACTGTGAGATCTTCTGGCAGCTCGGTGGGAGTGCTCTTGGAATTGTGGCTGACCTGCACGCTGACCGCCGATCCGCTTGGCGGCGGGGCGGCAACACTGCTGAAGTCAGGTCCGAGCACAACCTGGACGGTCTCGCCAAGGCCGTCCATGCGCTCCATCTGCGCGGCCGGGAACGCCGCTGCGACGGTGGCGGCCGCCTGCTCGTTGCCCGCGGAGAACATCACCGTGGTCGCGGTGACGGTGCCGGTGTAATCGTCCGGAGCCAGCACGTGGAAGCCGTGTTGTCTGAGCGCGGTGGCGGCGGTGGAGCCCAGCCCGTCCTGGCCGGTGGAGTTCGACACCTGCACCGTGATGTCCTGCGGGTCGGTGGTGACGGCGTTGACCAATTCAGTCTGGGGCGTTTGTCCCGATTGCTCGACCGGGCTGGGTTTGGCGGCCTGAATGGCATTCTGCGAGGCCGTCATCGGGCTCGTCGTCGCGTTGGTGTCGTTCTCGCCGGGCAGCGGATCGTCGTTGATGATCGCGTCGAACAGCGCGCGGATGTCCTGGGTGCGGGGCGGTTCGTTGCCGTCGGCGTCGGTGATTCCGGTGGTGGGCACGGTGACGAAGGTGATCCGGCCGGCGTTGACGCCCTGCAGCGACTGGCCGAGGTCGACCAGGTCCTTGGTCCGGACGTTGTCGACGTAGGTGTCGTCGATGAATTCGTTGACCACGTTGTTCAGCTTGGTGAGGCTGAACAACGTGTCCTTGGAGATGATCGAGCGCAGCAGTGAGGACAGGAACAGCTGCTGGCGCTTGATCCGGCCGTAATCGCCGTTGAGCTCGGTGGTGACCTGGCGGGCGCGGACGTAGTTCAGCGCGGTGTGCCCGTCGAGCGTCTGGCGGCCCGCGTTCTCCAGCACGGTGCCCAGCTCGTAGTCCTTCAGCGGGGTGGTGCTGCACACCTCGACGCCGCCGACCGCGTCGACCATCTTGGAGAAGCCCGCGAAGTCGACGGCCATGAACCGGTTGATCGACAGCCCCGACATCTTCTGGATGACCTTGACCAGGCATTTCGGCCCGCCATAGGCGTATGCGGAGTTCAGCTTCGTCTCGGTGTAGCGGTAGTCGTCGCTCATCTCGCCGGTGGCCTTGTCAGCGACCGGGCCGTACTTGCCGGTGTCGGGGTCCCAGGCCTGACAGTAGGCGGGAGTGATGGCCAGGTCCCGGGGGAACGACACCACGACGACGCGCTTGCGGTCGGCGGGGACGTTGACCAGCATCACGGTGTCCGACCGGGCGCCGCCGGCGTCTTCGGTGGTGCCTGCCCCGATCTCGCCGTTGGCGCCGGTGCGGCTGTCGACGCCGACGATCAGGAAGTTCTCGTCGCCGAATTGTGCGTTCGGATCGATGATGTCGCGCGAATTGGTGTCCAGCGCCGCGACATTGCGCAGCAGATCGTTCTTGGTGGACTGCCACTGCCAGGCGCCGCCGGTCAGCACCAGGGCGGACACCGCGAACAGCGCTGCCGCGGATCGTCCGGCCAGCAGCACGGGCTTGCGGCGCGACTTGGGTTTCTTCTTTTCTGTGCTCGACGGCGCCGCATCGGGGTCGGCGGCCAGCGGACCGCGCGCGCGTCGGATCGCCTCGAGGTCGGGCACTTCGTCGGCGTAGGCGGCGGTGACGACCGGAATGGGTTCGGTGAGGTCGGTCAGGCCGGCGACGCCGGTGGCGTCGTCGGCACGCTCGTCGTCGTCCTCGGCCCGGTGCCGGGTGGGCTCGGTCGCGGGGCGGGAGCCGGACACCTTCGCGATCAGGTCGGCGACGGTGACGCCTTGGGTGTGATTGCCGCTCGGGGGAGCGGGTGCTGTGACCCGTTCCCAGGGCGCGGCGCGGGCCGCTGCACGAGGCGTCCTGGTCACCCGCTCGCCCTCGTCGGAGGCGCCGTGCTGGCCAGGAGTGGCGTTGCCGCCGTCACTCATGTTCCAGTCGCCTCCGACTCTAGGTCGTGCGCATCGACGCGCGTGCACATTGATGGTCCGGTTGTACCGACACCTCGGCCGGCATCGATGCGCGGCCGTCTCAACTGTCCTATGTCTTGTAGCAGCAGTCGGTGGCTGTCCGCCACTCCAGGGCCCCACGACAAGACAAGATCACCATCGTACTGAGACAAGCCGTCGACCCGCCAGCTCGCACAGGTGTCGGGACCGTCTCGGTTCAGCCTCCGGAGTTCATCACATCAGCCCCCGCGGGCACCGTGCAGTCGTCGGGGTCGTCGAGCCAGCCCTCCGGCAGAGTGACCGACGATGCCGACCCCTGACGTCCTCGCGGTCCTGTCGCGGCGTCCGGAAACGGGATGTCGCGATCGAGGCGGTCGAGCAGGCTGTCCAGCTCCGCCAGGGTCTTGACCAGCGCCAACGCTCGCCGTATGTCGGCACCCGCGGGAAAGCCGTGCAGATACCAGGCGACGTGCTTGCGGATATCGCGCATGCCCTTGTCCTCGCCGAAGTGATCGGCGAGCAGCTCGCCGTGGCGGCGGATGATGTCGGTGACTTCACCGAGCGTCGGCGGGGTCGGCGTCGGCGAGCCGGTGAACGCCGCTGAGAGCTCGGCGAACAGCCAGGGCCTGCCAAGGCAACCGCGGCCGATGACGACTCCGTCACATCCGGTCGACGCCATCATCGCCAGGGCGTCGTTGGCCTCGAAGATGTCGCCGTTGCCGAGCACCGGGATCGTCGTCACCGCTTCTTTGAGTCGGGCGATCTCGTCCCAGTCGGCGGTTCCGGAGTAGCGCTGGGCCGCGGTGCGCGCGTGCAGCGCTACCGCGGCGGCACCCTCCTGCTCGGCGATCCGGCCCGCATCGAGGTGGGTGCGGTGATCGTCGTCGATGCCGATCCGGAATTTGACGGTCACCGGCACCGAGGTGCCTTCGGTGGCGCGGACAGCGGCGGCCACTATTTGGCCGAAGAGCCGTCGCTTGTAGGGCAGTGCGGCACCGCCGCCGCGACGGGTGACCTTGGGTACCGGGCAGCCGAAGTTCATGTCGATGTGGTCGGCGAGATCCTCGGTGACGATCATCCGGGCGGCCGCATAGGTGGTCGCCGGATCGACCGTGTAGAGCTGCAACGAACGCGGCGACTCCTGTGGAGCGAACGTCGTCATGTGCATGGTGACCGGGTGGCGTTCGACGAGCGCTCGGGCGGTCACCATCTCACAGACATAGAGGCCGGACACGGTTCCGGCCCGTGCCTCCTCGAGCTCCCGGCACAGGGTGCGGAACGCGACGTTGGTGACGCCGGCCATGGGCGCCAAGACAACCGGGCTGCGGAGGGCGAAGGGCCCGATCCGCAGCCCGGTGGCCGCTGGTGCGATGTCTGCTATGTTGCCGCCCCTGCCAATGCCTTGGCGCTGCGCTTCTCGGCGAGACGCGCGTCCCGCTCGAGTTTGCGAGCCTTGGACTCTTCGAACTTGTCGGCGGCCTCTTCGATTTCCGTGATCAGGTTCGCCAGATCGTCGCGCATTGCCGCGGCTTCGCCGGTGAAGTCGTCGCGCTCGAAGATGCGCCACTTCTTGAGCACCGGCATCACCACGTCGTCGAGGTGGATACGCAGGTCGTATACGCCGCCCATGGCGATGATGACCGCCTTGCGCCGGAAGTCCGGCACGGTGTATCCGGGCATCTTGAAGTTGCGCAGCACCCGGTGCAGCGACTTCATCGCCTGGTTGGGGGCCACGTCGAAGCCGGCCTCGCTGACGTCGCGGTAGAAGATCATGTGCAGGTTCTCGTCGTTGGAGATCCTGGCCAGGAGCTGCTCGGCGACGGGGTCGTTGCAGGCCTTGCCGGTGTTGCGATGCGACACCCGGGTGGCCAGTTCCTGGAAGCTGACGTACATGACCGAGTCGAACAGACTCTCGGCGAACAGATCGCCCTGCTGGTTCTGGCCCGGTGAGAAGCCGCGGGTCATCTGCTCCATCCGGAGTTCTTCGAGCTCGACGGGATCGCAGTTGCGGGTGACCACGAGGTAATCGCGGATCGAGATGCCGTGCCGGTTCTCCTCGGCGGTCCACCGGTTGACCCAGTAGCCCCACGGGCCGTCCATCGAGAAGTTCATCGCGATCTCGCGGTGATATGCGGGCAGGTTGTCCTCGGTCAGGAGGTTCTGCACCATCGCTGTGCGGGCGACTTCGGAGAGCTTCGACTGCTCGGGATCCCAGTCCTGGCCGCCGAGGGCGTAGTAGTTCTTGCCGTCCGACCACGGGATGTAGTCGTGCGGGTTCCAGTCCTTCATCATCGTCATGTGGCGGTTGATGAGTTTCTCCGCCACCGGTTCCAGCTCGTGCAGGAGATCGAGGTCGGTCAGGTCTTTCGACATGAGCCCTCCAGTTATCTGTTCCTAGTGGTTGCACTCAATATATCTGTGTATCTCGGTGACATTCAAGTTCCCCCTGCGGCATGTTGGTAACGGCTCGTCGCGTCTCTGGCTGTGCTGCACACTCCGGTCACCCGGCGTATCATTTGCGCACCACAGGCAACCAGCGTTTGGTACGCAAATGCACAGGCAATGCACATCTCGGAGGTCGCGATGAAGAACTATTTGGTCCTCGGCGTTGGTGCGCTCGGTGCAGCGGTGGCATCGGTCGCGATGTTCGGGTCCGGGACCGCCTCGGCGATCAACGAGTACGCGGGTCAGACGTACGCCGATGCGGCGCAGGCGATCAGCGACGCGGGCCAGTCGGCGACCATCGCCACCCGGGTCGGCAGCTTCCTGCCGACCGAGCAGTGCATGGTCACCGGATCGCGCAGCGCGGACTTCCTCGACTCCAGTGGTACCAACCCCGGCAACCGTGTGTTGCTGTACTTGAACTGCAACAACACCTTTGCGACGGCCGGCGTGCCGGGTAACTCCATCGGCAGCCCCGAAGGACGTGCGGCCCGCTCCGACTATGAGGAGCAGCTCGCCAAGGCGCAGGCCGAGGCGCAGCAGAGCGAGTCGAGCGAGTTGGATCAGACAGGCAATGTTCCGGGCGAGGCAGGTCAGGTCGCGGGCGGATAGCTCGCCGTGCGAGCGAGCAGCAGGTCGACGCAGTAGTCGATGAACTGCTCGCGCGACGCCTCGAGGCGACCGTCGAGGTAGGCCGTGAACAGTGCGGTCAATGCCCCGATCAGCCCGGTCGCCATCATTTTCTGCACTACCGGATCGCTGATCGCGGTCAGCTTGCTCTGCAGCAGTTCGATGAAGCTGGGCATCCACTCGGCGCCGGAGTGGATCAGCACGGCTTCGACCTGCGGCGCCAGCAGCAGCACGCGGCCCCTGACCGGATCGTCCACCATCAGACTCACGAACTGTTCGACCGCCGCCCGCGGCGTCGCCGCCGACCGCAGCGCTGTCATGGCGCGATTGCATACGTCGTCGTAGACGGCCCGGACGAACTCGTCGCGGTCGGAGAAGCTTTCGTAGAAGTACCGCTCGGTGAGGCCGGCGTGGCGGCAGACCGCACGCACCGTCAGCGCCGGGCCGCCGGGACTGCCGAGCAGTGTGACGCCGGCGCCGATCAGTTCGTCGCGACGCAGCACCTGTCGGTCCGGCAGTGGGACGCCCGACCAGCGGCCCCGTCGTTGACCCGACGTCACATCGCTCCTAAGCTCTTGGTGACAACGCATGTAGTCAAAAGTGCCAGACTTCCTCGGGAAGGTCACCAGTTGAGTCAAGATACTTCCGAATCGTGCCCCGTCACCAGCGAAGGCGCGCAGGTGGCGTCCGGCTGTCCGGTGACCGACGGAGGATATGACAGCCCGCCAGCCGTTCTCGGCCCCGAATCGCTGACGTGGAAATACTTCGGTGACTGGCGCGGACTGCTGCAGGGGCCATGGGCCGGCTCGATGCAGAACATGCATCCTCAGCTCGGCGCCGCCGTCGAGCAGCATTCGATCTTTTTCATGGAGCGGCTGCCCCGTCTGCTGCGATCGCTATACCCCATCGGGGGTGTGGTGTTCGACGGCGATCGGTCGCCGGCCACCGGTGCGGAAGTCCGTGACTACCACATTCCGATCAAGGGTGTGGACGCCCAGGGGCGCCGCTACAGCGCACTCAACCCGGATGTCTTCTACTGGGCCCACGCAACGTTTTTCATGGGCACGGTCCTGACGGCTGAGCACTTCGGCGACGGTCTGACCGAGGACCAGAAGCGCCAACTGTTCGACGAGCACGTCACCTGGTACCGGATGTACGGCATGAGCATGCGCCCGGTGCCGGCAAGTTGGGAAGAGTTTCAGGCCTACTGGGATCACATGTGCCGCAACGTCCTCGAGAACAACTGGGCGACCCGCGAGGTTCTCGACCTGTCCACGATGCCCAAACATCCTTCACTGCAATGGATTCCGGACTTCCTATGGTCCGCGTACCTGAAGGTGCTCGGTCCATTGGCGGTGTGGATCACTGTCGGGCTCTACGACCAGCCGGTCCGCGACCTGATGGGCTACCGGTGGTCGAAGCGAGATGCACGGCTGCACAGGTTGTTTGGCCGCACGGTCAATCTGGTGTTCAAGGCCTTGCCTGCCCGTCGTCGGATGCACCCGCGTGCGCGTGCGGGCTGGGATCGCGCCACCGGCCGGATTCCTCTCGACGCGCCGCTGATCCACACCCCGGCTCGCAATCTGCCGCCGGTAGGGGAGCGCGACAACGGAATTCATTACCTCGGCGACCGATGCCCGGCGAAAAACGTGGCGTCCTGACGGTTCGCCGACAAAACCGGGGCCCAAGCGAAGTGCGCGGGTCCGACGGACGTGACCGTCAATTGCTTTCGGCGGCAGCCAAACCCCAGCACATAACGGCATAGGACGCGGCGAAGGCGATGTCGTCGATGTTCTCGTCATTGCCGCCCAGGCGCCGGACTTGGTCGGCGATCGCGTGGCGGATTACGTCGGTCGACGTGAGCAGTGGGTGACTCATGTTAACTCCTGAGGCGCGCGTGAAACAGGACTGCCCCGCTCCCGATGCGTTAACTGGGAGTTACCCGGTCCGGGTATCTTTCACACGCCAGCCGACCGCGCCGTTATCGAAGCTTTACTCCGCGCGGCGCAGGACCGCCGGAATCGTCAGCGCCAGGATTTTCAGGTCGAGGGCGATCGAGAAGTTCTCGATGTAGTAGTTGTCCCACTCGGCCCGGTCGGCGATGGACGTCTGCCCACGTAGTCCGTGTACCTGAGCCCATCCGGTGACGCCGGCTCGAACGCGGTGACGCTCGCCGTATCGCTGGATCTGTGCCTCGAACAGCTCGACGAACTCCGGCCGTTCGGGCCGGGGACCCACCAGGCTCATCTCGCCCTTGAGCACGTTGAGGAACTGCGGCAGCTCGTCGAGCGACGTGGCGCGCAGAATTTTGCCGATCTTCGTGCGGCGGTCGACACCTTCCACGCCACCGGGCGCGGCGCCGGTCTTGAGCTGGAACGCCGCATCGGCGGCGGAGGGTGCCCGCATGGTGCGGAATTTCAGGCAGTCGAAGACGCGTCCGTCGCGGCCCACCCGCGGCTGGCGGAAGAAGATCGGCCCCGGCGAGCTCAACTTCACGAGGAGCACCAGGGTGAGGAAGACCGGCGAGATAACCAGCAGCAGAAGGAAAGACATCACCCGGTCGAAGACGTGCTTGACGGTGAACTGCCAGCCGCGCGGGTTGGTGTGGGGCAGCGCCAGCAGGGGGGTCCCGCCGATGTGCTCGATGCGGGCCCGCTCGCCGATCGTGTCGAACATCCGCGGCACCACCCAGACCCGAAGGCCGTTCCGGTGGGCGGCCCGGACCACATGGGTCAGTACCTGATCTTGGGTCCGGGAGAACGCGATGACGACGTTCTGCGCGCCGGTCTCCTTGATCGCTTTGTCGATGTCTTCCGGAGGACCCAGATACGGGATGTCGGGCCGCGGGTCGCCCGCCTGGCCGAACCACGGTTCGGCGTCGATGATGCCGACCGGCCCGAGGCCGTATTCCGGGAACTCTTCGAGGCGGTTGATGATGTGGCCGGCGACGCGGCCGTTGCCGACGATGAGGGTCGGTGCCACGAGGTGATGGTGTCGCCGCAGACTGCGCTGGATGATCACCCTGACCAGCCGGCCGAACGGCATGAGGACCGCGGCGCAGATCCAGATCTTGACCACGGTCGCGCCGGGTCGGCCGGTTTCGTTGTGGATCAGCATGGCGCCGAGCAGGAACATCGTCGAGATGGCCACGGTCGCTTCAATGGGACCGAGTTCGTCGAGGAACTCCCGGTTCAGTCGACGCCGGTAGACCCCGCGCACGGCGAGCATGGCGATCACCACCGGCACGAACAGAACCACCCACCATTGGCCCGGGGGGTATTCGCCGGTGGAAATCGCCCACCATGTGCCCAGTGCGCTCGCGACGCTCACCGACAGAACGTCGATCGCGACGGTGATGATGGTGCTCAACGGATCGGTGCGAACCCGCTCGGCAAATGTTTTCTTCCCTGGAGCTCGTTTGCTGTCACGAGTCGCAGTGGTCGGCGAATTCTCGACCTGAAGAGTTCGTGTCGCCATGACCGCTCACTTCACCCGCCGAACCACAGGCGGGACGCTACCCGATAACACTGCCCGTCGAGTCACATATCCCCCCGTGTGGCGCCTTTTGGCAAAGATCACTTGTCGTGTGGCTCGGCGAGAAGCCGTTGGCGCGCGACGGCGGCGAGATCGTTGAGGATCTGTACCTGGCCGCTGGACCAGTGCCGCGGGCGAGTGTCCCACGTGCAGAGCGTCCCCGCGACGTGACCGTTGCCGTCGATCAGCGGAATTCCGGCGTAGGCCAGCACCCCTTCCTTGACCGCTGGATGGTCCGCCAGTAGGGGATGCGCTCGGGTGTCGTCGACCACCAGCGGCTCACGGCTGGCGACGGTGAACTTGCAGATCGACATCTCGATCGGTCGCACCCGGGGCAGCGTTTCGTCACTCGCGTTGGTCCCGGCCAGCACCTGCCGGTCGGGGTAGACGATGGACACCGCGGCCATCGTCGTGCCCAGCGCCTCGGCGGTCAGAGCCGCCACCCGGTCCAGGGTCGCGCTGCGGTAGTCGTCGTGGTTGCCGAGTCGCTCCAGCGTCTCGAGGCGCTCGGGGTCCGACACGGCGTCGTCGACGATCGCGTCGACCGCGCTCTGCTCACCGGAAAGCTGGTCGACGACCGCTTGGACGGTCTGGTCGTGTTCAGGACCGACCAGACGCGCGATCACATGCCGGCCGGTCTGCCGGTCAACGCCGTGCCGAGGACCGGCCCCAGCGCCGCCCCCCGACTGAGAGGCCCCGTCACTCATGTCCCTCACGATAAGTCACCCCCGACGCCCAGGGGCGATCTCAGAAAGGTCCGCGTTCCGCGGAGAACCGTTCATGCCCCCGTCGTGCCCCCACCAGGGCTCGAACCTGGGACCTGCGGATTAAAAGTCCGTAGCTCTACCGACTGAGCTATAGGGGCGCGTCGCACACAATACTGCCTCCGGAGATGGCACTCGGTTTTGGGATTGCGGCTGTGGTGCCCTAAGCTAACGACGCTCTAACGTGCACTCGTTGTGAGTACCCCGAAGTGATTCGGTTCTGGCCCCCATCGTCTAGTGGCCTAGGACGCCGCCCTTTCACGGCGGTAGCACGGGTTCGAATCCCGTTGGGGGTACGCGTGACGACGGTATCGTCGGATGCAAGCAGTACGAGTAAGGCCCTGTGGCGCAGTTGGTTAGCGCGCCGCCCTGTCACGGCGGAGGTCGCGGGTTCGAGTCCCGTCAGGGTCGCCATGCATGTGGTGAGGCATTGGATTGGCACAGTGCCTTCCGGCCAGGTAGCTCAGTTGGTACGAGCGTCCGCCTGAAAAGCGGAAGGTCGCCGGTTCGATCCCGGCCCTGGCCACTCAGTCTTCTTGGGCCCGTTTCTGGGCTGTTTCACTCACCGCCCTGACGAGCCGCTCTACCGCGGCGCTTGCCGTATGTCTTACAGTAGACGCGACTTGAGCGAACCGGCCGAGCGTTGTCAGGAGGCGGCATGCCGCAAGCAGCGCTATCCCGACGTGCTCGCCCACGTCGATCGGATGGCCTCGGCGTGACGCGCTTCGTCGGCAAGCAGGCGATCGTCACCGGCGCCGGCTCGGGAATCGGCGCGGCACTGTGCCGGGCGCTGGCCGATGCCGGCGCGGACGTGCTGTGCACCGACATCGACGGCGCCGCCGCTGAGCGCACCGCCGCGTCGTTGAGCAAGCGGGGGACCGCGCTGCAGCTCGACGTGACCGACGCCGCCGCCGTCCAGCGGGTGGTCGATGGTGTCGTCGAGCGCGCGGGCCGAATCGATCTGCTGTTCAACAACGCAGGCATCACCTGGGGCGGCGATACCGAACTGCTCACCCTGGATCAGTGGAACAGCATCATCGACGTGAACATTCGCGGTGTCGTGCACGGGGTGCACGCGGCCTACCCGCAGATGGTCCGCCAGCAGGGCGGCCACATCATCAACACCGCATCGATGGCGGGTCTGGCCGCCGCAGGCAGGATCACCAGCTACGTGATGACAAAACACGCCGTCGTCGGCCTGTCGTTGGCACTGCGCACCGAGGCTGTGGGCCACGGGGTCGGTGTGCTGGCCATCTGCCCGACCGCGGTGGACACCCCGATCCTCGACAAAGGCTGGCTCGGCGACTTCAACGGCCGCGAGTTCTACCGGATGGGCCAGCGCAATGAGACTTTCTATAGCCCCGACCGGTTGGCCGCCGATACGCTGCGGGCCATCGAAGGCAACAAGGCCCTCCTGGTCGCACCTCGTCAGGCCCGCGCGGCATGGCTTTTCGCGCGTCTGGCACCCGGCTTGCTCAACCGGATGGCTGTGCGCTTCGTGGACCGACAACGCTCCGACGGAAGGCAGCCCACACCATGAGCGCCGCGACCGCGATCCCTCGCTATCCCACCGACGTCACCAGCGAGTGGCTGGCCGGCGTTCTGCGCAGTTCCGGGTCGGCGGCCGACGTCGATGCCGTTGAGGTGACGCCGGTGGGCACCGGTCAGACGGGCGCGACATTCCGCGTCACGGCCACCTACGCCGACAACCCGGACGACCTGCCGGGCAGCTTCATCCTGAAGCTGCCTGCCAACGACGACGCCGTACGGGACCGGGTGACGCTGGGCTACCGCAGCGAATGCGCGTTCTATCAGTCCGTCGCCGAGCTGGTGACCATCCCGATCCCGCAGTGCTACCACGTCGAGATCGCCGACGACGGAGCCAGTTACGCCCTGTTGCTGGCCGATCAGGCCCCGGCGGTCCAGGGTGATCAGATCACCGGCTGCGGTGTGCCTGAGGCCCGGCTGGCGGTGCGGGCCCTGGCCGGTCTGCACGGACCGACCTGGTGTGACGAACGTTGGCAGACCTTCCCCGGCCTGGCGATGTCGGTGGTCGGAGACGACGCCATCCGGGGGCTCGGCGACGTCTCGAAGATGGCGGCCGGCATCACCATCGACAAACTCGGGTCCAGGCTGGACGCGCAGGACGCCGAAACATTGGTGGCGGCAATGGATCTGGTGACGCCATGGCTGCTCAACGCGCCGGACCGGTTCGCGCTGCTGCACGGTGACTACCGGTTGGACAACCTGCTCTTCGACGGCGACCGGGTGAGCGTGGTCGACTGGCAGACCCTCGGTGTCGGGCTCGCGGGCCGCGACTTGGCGTACTTCACCGGGACCAGCCTGGAGCCGGCGCTGCGGGCCGAGGCCGAGAAGGAGCTCGTCGCCGAGTACCACCGGGCCCTGCTCGATACCGGGGTCGCCGACTACGACGCGGCCGCCTGCTGGCATGACTATCTTCTGGGCATGATCCAGGTTCCGCTGATCTCCGCGCTGGGGTGTGCGTTCGCGGTCGAAACCGAACGCGGCGACGACATGATGGCCGCGATGCTGCGGCGGGGCTGCGCGGCCATCCGCGACCTGGGCACACTAGAGCTGGTCACAAGCTAGGAGTACACGTTGGGCGAATCCATGCCGCGCACCGCCATCATCGGCGCGGGCGTCAGCGGGCTGACCTCGGGCAAAATGCTCAAGGACTATGGCGTGCCCTACACCACCTTCGAACTGTCCGACCGCATCGGCGGCAACTGGGCATTCGCCAACCCCAACGGATTGAGCAGCGCCTACCGGTCGCTGCACATCGACACCTCCAAACAGCGGTTGTCGTTCCGGGACTTTCCGATTCCCGAACACTTCCCGTCGTTCCCGCACCACAGCGACATCAAGAAGTATCTGGACTCCTACGCCGAGACCTTCGGTCTGGCGGAGAACATCGAGTTCAACAACGGCGTCGCGCATGCCGGCCTGAACTCCGACGGCCGCTGGGACATCACCGACCAGAAGGGCCAGACGCGGGAGTTCGATCTGCTGGTCGTCGGCAACGGTCACCACTGGGACGCGCGCTACCCGGACTTCCCCGGTGAATTCACCGGCGAGACAATCCATTCCCACCACTACATCGATCCGCAGACCCCGCTGAATCTGACCGGCAAACGAATCCTGGTGGTCGGCATCGGCAACAGCGCCGCCGACATCACGGTCGAGTTGTCGTCTCGGACCCTGCAGAACACGGTGACGCTCTCGACCCGGTCGAGTGCCTGGATCGTGCCCAAGTACATCGCCGGGCGCCCCGGTGACAGCGTGTGGCAGACCTCGCCGTACATCCCGTTGTCCTGGCAGCGCAAGGCCGTTCAGCTGCTGGCGCCCGCGATGGGCATCAACCCTGAGTTGTACGGCCTGCCCGCGCCGAACCACAAGCTGTTCGAGGCGCATCCCACGCAATCGGTGGAGCTACCGCTGCGGCTGGGGTCCGGGGACGTGGTCCCGAAGCCCAACGTGAGCCGACTCGACGGCGACACCGTCCACTTCGACGACGGCACCAGCGGGGTGTTCGACGTGATCGTCTACGCCACCGGCTACAACATCACCTTCCCGTTCTTCGATCCTGAGTTCATCAGCGCACCGGACAACGCCATCCGGCTCTACAAGCGAATGTTCGCCCCAGGCATGGACAATCTGGTGTTCATCGGCTTCGCTCAGGCGGTGCCGACGCTGTTTCCGTTCATCGAGTGCCAGGCGAAGCTGCTGGCCGCCTACGCGGTGGGGCGCTATGCGCTGCCACCGGCCGCCGAGATGGAACGGGTGATCGACGCCGATCAGAAGCTCTACGTGGGGCATTGCACCGACCGCCCGCGGCACACCCAGCAGGTCGACTACTTCCACTACGACCACGACATCCGCACCAGGGAACTACCTGCGGGCATGAAGCGTGCCGAACTGGCGCGTCGCCGAAGGGTTGCCGTATGAGCCGCGCCGACGTCGCCTTCGAGTCGTCCGGCGTGCGCTGCAGCGCATGGCATTTCCCCGGCCAGGGTGACTCTTTCGCCGGCCCGGCCGGGCGCCCGGTGGTGGTCATGGGCCATGGCTTCGGGGGAACCAAGGACTCCGGCCTGGAGCCGTTCGCCGAGCGGATCAGTTCCGCAGGCGTGGACGTACTGGCTTTCGACTACCGAGGCTTCGGGGCGTCGGAAGGCGAACCACGGCAAACGGTTTCAGTTGTCGGACAGATCGCGGACTTCGAGGCAGCGATCGCCGCGGCCAAACGGCTATCCGGCGTCGATCCGAGCCGCGTCGTGCTGTGGGGATCCTCGATGTCCGGTGGGCACGTGATCCGGGTGGCCGCCGACCACAGCGACGTCGCGGGCGTGATCGCGATGACGCCTCTGACCAGCGGCGTGGCTGTCAGCCGGGCGGCCGTCGAACACCGGGATGTCGGGCAGGCGCTGAAATGGACTGCGGTGGGCCTCAAGAGCCGAATCGACGTATCACGCGGCCGCCGTCCGACGCTGATGCCCCTGGTCGGCCGTCCCGGTGAGCCGGGAGCGCTGGCCTTGGACGGCGCCTACGAGAGCTACACCGCGATGGCCGGACCGACCTGGCGCAACGAGGTCGACTCGGCGGTGGGCCTGCAGATCGCCTCGATTCGAACGGCGGACGCCGCCAAGCGATTACGCTGCCCACTGCTGGTTCAGGTCGCCGATTTCGACCGCTACGTCCCTGCCGAATCGGTGGTGAAGACCGCGGTTCTCGGCCGGGGACAGGTGCATCACTATCCCTGCGATCACTTCGACGTATGGCCCGGTCACGACTGGTTCGAGAAGGCCGTCGGCGACCAGGTGGCCTTCCTGACCCGTACCCTCAGTACTTCGTCGATCCCTGATCGACGGAAATCGCCTCAGCAGTAATCAGTTTCGCGTCATCGCTGGCCAGGAAGCAGACCGTATCGGCGATGTCCTCCGGCTCGGCGATATAGACGGGCAGGAACGGCAGCATCATGTTCTGTAGCGCCGGGTTGGTCTCCATCGCCTTGCCCAATTCGGCCACCATGTCGCCGGTCCCCATGTCGGTGTTCACCGGTCCCGGGTGAACACTGTTGACCCTGATGTTGTGCTTGCCGAGCTCGGCGGCGAACGCCCTGGCCATCCCGGTGACAGCGTGCTTGCTGGCGGTGTAGTGCACCATGAACGGCTGCAGCTTGATCCCGGCCGCCGAGCTGATCAGGATGATCGACCCGCCGCGACCGGCCTCGACCATCGTCGGTGCGCCGGCCATCACGGTGTTCCACGTACCGGTCACGTTGACGTCCATGACATCCCGGAACGCTTCCGGGGTGATCTGGTCCCACGCTGCGGGCGAGGTGATGCCCGCGTTCGCGACGATGATGTCGAGCCGGCCCAGCTCGGCCACGCCGTGTCGCACGGTGTCCTTGAGCCCATCGAGATCGCGGGTATCCACCACCGCAGACACGATCCGCTGACCCGTGGCCTCCACCAGGCGCACCGTCTCGGCCAGGTCCTCCGGCGTGGCCGGGTTGTACGGAACGCAATCGGGCAGCTTGCCCGCGATGTCGACGGCGATGATGTCAGCGCCCTCACCGGCCATCTTGACCGCGTGGGCACGGCCCTGCCCGCGGGCTGCTCCGGTGACGAATGCGACCTTGCCGCTGAGCTTTCCGGTCATGCTTTGCGCTGCGCTTCCTTGACAAGTCCGCCGCCGATGATGAGGCGCTGAATCTCGCTGGTGCCCTCGTACAGCCGTAACAGCCGGACCTCGCGGTAGATCCGCTCGACGGGAACACCGCGCATGTACCCGGCGCCGCCGTGTACCTGGACCGCGAGATCGGCTACCGTGCCGGCCATCTCGGTACAGAAGAGCTTGGCCACAGATGGCGCGATCCTGCGGTCTTCGTCCTCCAGCCACTTGCGCGCCGCGTCCCGCACCAGTGCGCGTCCGGCCATCACGCCGGTCTGCTGATCGGCCAGCATCGCCTGCACCAGTTGGAAACTGCCGATCGCCGTGCCGCCCTGGGTCGCCGTGGCCGCATAGCTGACGGACTCGTCGAGCGCGCGCTGGGCGGAACCGACTGCCAGCGCGGCGATATGGATACGGCCGCGGGCCAATGAGGTCATCGCGGCGCGGTACCCGATGTCCTCGCTGCCGCCGATCAGGGTGTCGTCACCCACGCGTACGTCGGTGAAGTTCACATCGGAGGTCCAGGCACCCTCCTGACCCATCTTCGCGTCCTTGACCCCGATCTCGACGCCCGGCGTATCGGCGGGGACCAGGAAGACCGCGATCCCGGCGCCCTTCTCATCGGCGGGCCGGGTCCGGGCGAACACGATGAACAGGTTCGCCACCGGGGCGTTGGTGATGTACTGCTTGCTGCCGTTGATCACCCAATTGTCGCCATCCCGAACGGCTTTCGTCTTCAGGCCGGACGGGTTGGACCCGGCGCCCGGCTCGGTCAGCGCGAACGACGCGACCACCTCGCCGGAGGCGATCGGCTCCAGCCAGCGTGACTTCTGCTCGTCGGTGCCGAACCCGACCAGGACCTGCCCGGCGATGCCGTTGTTGGTGCCGAACATCGACCGCAGCGCCAGGCTGGTGTAGCCCAGTTCCATGGCCAGCTCGACATCCTGGGCGATGTTCAGGCCGAGGCCACCCCAGTCCTGCGGGATGGCGTAGCCGAATAGGCCCATCGCTTTGGCCTGGTCACGCAGGTCGTCGGGCACCTTGTCCGCGGCGAGGATCTCCGCCTCGCGCGGGACCACGGCGGTTCGCACGAACTGACGGGTCTGAGCCAGGATCTCGCGGAAGTCGTCGTCGCTGACGTCGGTCGTCGGGCCGGTCATCAGGCTCCTTGGGTCGGGGGCGCTGCCTGGCGCGATCATATATGAAATATGATGTTGCGAATTCGGGGGTCCGTTCGAGGAACTTAGGAGTTCACATGTCGCTGCTGGCCGGCCAGACCGCGGTCATCACCGGTGGAGCGCAGGGCCTCGGCTTTGCGATTGCGGAGCAGTTCATCGCTGAGGGCGCCCGCGTCGTGCTCGGTGACCTCAATCTCGACGCCACCGAGGAGGCGGTGACCAAGCTCGGTGGTGCCGACGTCGCCCGTGCGGTGCAGTGCAACGTCACCTCCTATGCCGACGTCGACGCACTCGTCGATTCCGCCATCGAACAGTTCGGCCGCTTCGACATCATGGTGAACAATGCCGGCATCACCCGCGACGCGACGCTGCGCAAGATGACCGAGGACGAGTTCGATCAGGTCATCTCGGTGCATCTGAAGGGCACCTGGAACGGCCTGAAGAAGGCGTCGACGGTGATGCGTGAGCAGAAGAGCGGCGCGATAGTGAACATGTCGTCGATCTCCGGCAAGGTCGGAATGATCGGGCAGACCAACTACTCGGCAGCCAAGGCCGGCATCGTCGGCATGACCAAAGCGGCCTCAAAGGAACTGGCCCATCTCGGCGTTCGGGTCAACGCCATCCAGCCGGGTCTGATCCGATCGGCGATGACCGAGGCCATGCCGCAACGTATTTGGGATTCCAAGGTAGCCGAGGTGCCGATGGGCCGTGCGGGTGAGCCGTCCGAGGTCGCCAAGGTGGCGCTGTTCCTGGCGTCTGACCTGTCGTCGTACATGACCGGAACGGTCCTCGAGGTCACCGGCGGACGGCACCTGTGACACGCACGTCCGTCATCTGTGAGCCGGTCCGCACGCCGATCGGCCGCTACGGCGGCATGTTCGCCTCGCTGACGGCCGTGGATCTCGGGGTGGCCGCGCTCACGGGTCTGCTGCAGCGCACCGGGATTGCGCCGGGCGCCGTCGAGGACGTGATCCTCGGGCACTGTTATCCCAACAGCGAGGCGCCCGCGATCGGCCGTGTCGTCGCCCTCGACGCGGGTCTGCCGGTGACCGTGCCCGGCATGCAGGTGGATCGGCGCTGCGGCTCGGGTCTGCAGGCCGTCATCCAGGCGTGCCTGCAAGTCGCCTCGGGGGACAACGATCTCGTCGTGGCCGGCGGCGCGGAGAGCATGAGCAACGTCGCCTTCTACTCGACCGACATGCGCTGGGGCGGCGGCCGGACCGGTGTGCAGGTGCACGACGGTCTGGCCCGCGGGCGCACGACCGCCGGTGGCAAGCACCACCCGGTGCCGGGCGGCATGCTCGAGACAGCCGAGAACCTGCGCCGGGAGTACCGCATCTCCCGCCAGGAGCAGGACGAGCTGGCGGTGGCGTCCCATCAACGGGCGGTCGCCGCGCAGAGGGACGGCATCTCGGCCGAGGAGATCATTCCCGTCACGGTCACCAGCCGCCGCGGCGAGGACGTGATCGACACCGACGAGCATCCTCGCGCTGACACGACTATCGAATCGTTGAGCAAACTCAAACCGGTTCTGCTGAAGCAGGATCCGGAGGCCACCGTCACCGCGGGCAACTCCAGTGGGCAGAACGACGCCGCGTCGATGTGCATCGTGACCACGCCGGAAAAGGCCACCGAACTGGGCCTGACGCCGCTGGTGCGGCTGGTGTCGTGGGCGTCGGCGGGGGTGGGTCCCGAGGTGATGGGCATCGGCCCGGTGCCGGCCACCGAAGTGGCGTTGGCCAAGGCCGGTCTGAGGATGGGCGACGTCGACCTCATCGAACTCAACGAGGCGTTTGCCGCCCAGGCGTTGGCGTGCATGAAGGCCTGGAATTTCACCGCTTCCGATTACGAGCGCACCAACGTCCACGGCTCGGGGATCTCGCTCGGCCACCCGGTCGGCGCCACCGGCGGGCGGATGTTGGCCACCCTGGCCCGCGAACTGCATCGCCGCGGAGCCCGCTACGGGCTGGAGACGATGTGCATCGGCGGCGGGCAGGGCCTGGCCGCGCTGTTCGAAAGGGTGGGAGCATGACTCGCATCGCGCAGACCCTCGGCCTGACTGAGGTCCAGGCCGAAATCATCTCCACGGTCCGGCAATTCGTCGACAAGGAGATAATTCCGAACGCCCAGGAGCTCGAGCACGCCGACACCTACCCGCAGGCCATCGTCGATCAGATGCGGGAGATGGGTCTGTTCGGGCTGATGATCCCGGAGGAGTACGGCGGGCTGGGGGAGTCGTTGCTCACCTACGCGCTGTGCGTCGAGGAGCTGGCTCGCGGCTGGATGAGTGTGTCCGGGGTGATCAACACCCACTTCATCGTGGCCTACATGATCCGCCAGCACGGCACCGATGAGCAGAAGCAGCGTTTCCTGCCGAGGATGGCCACCGGCGAGATCCGCGGCGCGTTCTCGATGTCGGAGCCGGAGTTGGGCTCCGATGTCGCCGCGATCCGAACCAAGGCCAAGAACAACGGCGACGGCACGTACACCATCGACGGCCAGAAGATGTGGCTGACCAACGGCGGCAGCTCGACGCTGGTGGCGGCGCTGGTGCGCACCGACGAGGGAGCCGACAAGCCGCACCGTAACCTGACTGCGTTCTTGATCGAAAAGCCCTCCGGTTTCGGTGAAGTCGCACCGGGCCTGACGATCCCCGGCAAGCTCGACAAGCTCGGCTACAAGGGCATCGACACCACCGAACTGATCTTCGACGGTTACCTCGCCAGCGCTGATGACGTTCTGGGCGCCAAGCCCGGGCAGGGCTTCTTCCAGATGATGGACGGTGTCGAGGTCGGCCGGGTCAACGTGTCGGCCCGCGCCTGCGGTGTCGGTATTCGCGCTTTCGAGTTGGCCGTCCGGTATGCCCAGCAGCGCAGCACGTTCGGCAAGCCGATCGCCGAGCATCAGGCCATCGCGTTCCAGCTGGCCGAGATGGCCACCAAAGTCGAGGCCGCACATCTGATGATGGTGAACGCCGCGCGGCTGAAGGATTCCGGAGAGCGCAACGACGTCGCGGCCGGGATGGCCAAGTATCTCGCCAGCGAGTTCTGCGCGGAGGTCACTCAGCAGAGCTTCCGCATCCACGGCGGCTACGGGTACTCCAAGGAGTACGAGATCGAGCGGCTGATGCGTGACGCACCGTTCCTGCTCATCGGCGAGGGCACCAGCGAAATCCAGAAAAACATCATCAGCAAGCGGCTGCTCGCCGACTACCGGATCTGAGATGAGCGCACCGGATTTCGTGCCGCGCCCGCAGCTGGCCGAGGACGTCGCGCGCTTCGTCCGGACCCGGATATTCAACGGCACCTATCCTGCCGGCGAGTACATCCGGCTGGACCAGCTTGCCGCCGAGCTCGGTATCAGCGTCACGCCGGTCCGGGAAGCCCTCTTCGAGCTGCGCGGCGAAGGTCTGCTGGATCAGTTGCCGCGGCGCGGCTTCGTCGTGCTGCCGTTCACCGACCGCGACATCACCGATGTCTCGAACCTGCAGGCCTACGTCGGCGGTGAACTGGCCGCGCGGGCTGCGGTGAACATCACCGAGGACCAACTCGCGGTGTTGTCGGCGATCCACGACGAGCTGGTCGCCGCCTATGCCGCCGACGATTCCCGCGCCGTTCGGCTCAACCATGAGTTCCATCGCGCCATCAACGTCGCGGCGCAGTCGCCCAAGCTTGCCCAGTTGATGTCTCAGATCACCCGGTACGCACCGGAATCGGTGTTCCCCACCATCGACGGCTGGCCGGCGAAGTCAGTGGCCGACCACGAGCGCATACTCGCCGCACTCAAGGCCCACGACGAGGAGCTGGCCCGCACCGCGATGTCGGACCACCTGGCGGCGGGAGCGGGACCGCTGATCGAGCATCTCGTCAAACAGGGTGTGGCGCAGCGATTTCAGACTATGGAATAGTCCGGGCTGAGGGGGCCGCGTCCGGTGAGCGCGCACAGCAGCGCCTGGCTGTCGCCACGCCGCTGGGCGACGGCGACCGAGAGGGCAACGATACTGGCGGCGACCTCGGGCGGCAGAGCCTCGTGCGCGCCGATGGCGCGGGCCAGATCGATGCTGTGCACCCCGAGTTCGAAGATTCTCGTCGGTAGATAGTCCGAGAATCGCATCCCGCCTGCGATGGTGTCGATGATCCGATCGTCGGTGGCGAGCACCGCGGTCGCCCGGTCCTGCAGTTCGCGCAGCGTGTCCAGTGGACGCTCGCCGAGCGCCAGCCCGGCCTGCACGGCGCGCGCATCGATCTGCGAGGGGTCGGTCAGCATCGGGGCGATCACCAGGTAGTACTGAGCCGCGTCGGCGACCTCCACCCGGTCAGCCGGCCGCGACGAATAGTCGATGACGGTGGTGAACGATCGGCCGATGTGGCCGACCAGTGTTCGGACGCTCCAGGTTCCGAGCGCGGGCGAATCCCATTGGTCGGGCCTGATCTGCTCGGCCACCAACACGGCGTGGTCACCGGCCCGGCGGAACGTCTCGACATGCGCCTGCAGCGTCATGGACCTAGAAGTTACGCCTGTCAGCTCAGCAGCTCACGCAGGCGGTGCACGTCGATCTTGCCGCTGGACATCAGTGGCAGCTGGTCGGGAGTCAGTGCCACGATGCGTCGCGGGATCTTGTACGACGACAGTTCGGTCTTGAGACTGTCGCGCAGCGCATCGGCGTCAAAAGCGCCGGCATCCGCGGTGACCACCGCGGCGGCGACGATCTGGCCGCGTGCCGGATCGGCGACGCCGATCACGTGGGCGAGCAGGCCGCCGGTCACGTGGGCGATCGCCTTCTCCACCTCGGCCGGAAAGACATTGGCGCCAGCGGTTTTGATCATCGATCCGCGCCTGCCCAGGAAGTAGAAGAAGCCATCGGCGTCGGTGCGCACCAGATCGCCGGTGTGAAACCATCCGTCGGGGTCGAAGCACTCGTCGCGGCTGCGCTTGTAGTAGCCCTGCATGAGATACCGGCCGCGGATCCACAGCTCGCCGTCGACGATCGTGGTTTCGAAACCGGGTGCGGGTTTACCGAACGACCCGCGGCGGTGTTCGGGCTGATCGGTCTCGTCCGCGCTGAGCAACAGCACACTGCCGGCCTCGCTCAGGCCCAGCATGTTGTGCCGCGGTTCCGGATCGCGGGGCCGGACATCGGCAGCCATGATCGGATAAAGGTTGCCACGCCGCATCGACGACAGATCTCGCCGCGCAAAGCTCTCATGACGCGCCAGATGCGCGATGCCGGCCACGAATCCGTTGGTGATCGTTGGCCGCACATCCTCGAGCAGATCGAGAACGTCGCCGGCATCGGTGGCGTTGGAACACACCAGCGTCGCACCCGCGACCATCGTCGCCAGCAGACCGAAGCCGAAACCTCCGATCCAGAAGAACGGTGAGTTGCAGAACAGGACGTCCTGCGCGGTCAGACCGCGAATCTCGTTGAGGTTGCGCTGATGTCCCAGCAGCGCCTCGTGGGTGTGCACCACACCCTTCGCGGCTCCGGTGGATCCCGATGTGTAGACGATCACCAGCGGGTCGCAGCCGTCGACGTCTCCGTCGTCGGCTGTCTGCTCGGCCACCGCGGTGATGTCAGTGCCGAACACGACATGCCGCAGCAGCGGCGCGGTCACGTCCCGGAGCCGGGCGGCGTAGTCGTGGCCGCGGAAAGAAGCTGCGGTGAGTAGGATCTCGGTGTCGCTGTGGACCAGCTGGGTTTGGAGTTCGGCACCGGTCGAGAAGGTGGAGAACGGCACGACGACGCAGCCGATCCGCGCTGCGGCGAGCATCGCGACCACGAACTGCGCGCCGTTGGGATACAGCACTCCGACGTGGCTGCCCTTGCCCGCGCCCAGGGCAACCAATCCGCGGGCCAGCCCGGCGGAGCGTTGCTCGGCCTCGCGGTAGGTGAGCCGCTCGGCATCGCACACCAGCAGCAGATGGTCGCCGCGTGCGGCGGCCTGATGGCGCAGCAGCCGTCCGACGGTGTCAGTGGTCACGGCCGGCGAAGTGTTGCCGAACCGCACTCAGATCCGCCTTGCCCGACGGTGTACGCGGGATCGCCTCGACTATCGCGATCTCCGACGGGATTTCGTAGGGCGCCAGCCGGTTCCGCAGGTACTCGACCAGCTCCGCATCGGTGACCGACTCTCCGTTGCGCAGCTCGATCATCGCGACCGGTGTCTCACCGAGACGTTCGTCGGCCCTGCCCACCACCGATGCGCCGAGTACGGCGGGGTGGGTCTCCAGTGCCGCGCGGACGTCGTCGGGCAGCACCTTGAAGCCGCCTCGGATGATGGCCTGATCGGCCCTGCCCAGGATCCACAGGAACCCGTCGGCGTCGATGCGCGCCAGGTCGGTGGTGCGCACCCACGGGGCGTCGCGGCCGAATTGCCCGGGCTTGACCTCCAACAGTCCGGCCTGGCCCGAGCCCAGCGCTACCCCGTCATCGGACACCACCCGCAGCTCGGCGCCCAGGCTGGCCCGGCCGACGCTGCCGCGCTTGGACTCCCAGTACTTCCGGTGATCGGCCAGCGTCCAGCCGGCCACACCACCACCGAATTCGGTTGCCGCATAGGACGTCAGCACCGGGATGCCGAACTTCTCGAAGAAGGCGTCAGCGTCCTCGGCCGACAACGGTGCCGTCCCGGACGTGACCGCGCGCACCCCGGCGAGGTCGCCGGGACCGAGGTCGGACTGCAGCACCATCCGTAGCGCCGCAGGCACCAGCGACACCGCTTTGGGTGAGTAGCGGCGCACCGCGGCGGCCCAGGAAGCCAGTTCGAAGCGTGGCAGCAAAACGAACGGCCGCGCCTCGCAGATACATTGCAGCACCCGATACACCCCGCCGATGTGCACCAGCGGCGCATTGACGATCGCGACGCTGCCGGAAACCGCCGTCGGTGCGGGAGTGGTGGTGAAGTCCGTGCCGATCACCGAGACCGCCAGCATGTCGTAGGTGAGGTCCACGCGTTTGGGTGGTCCGGTGGTGCCGCTGGTCAGCATTCGGACCGCCACCTGTCCCGAGCCGGGATCGGTGGGCGCTCCGGGCCGGATCCGCGGAGCGGCGTCGCCATTGCCGATCGACACCACCGTGGTGGTATCGGCCGGTTGTACCAGCAGCGTGATGTCGTCGTCGGTGCCGACGATCACCGGCAGGGTCAACGTGGCGATATCGGCCCTGATCCGCTCGTCGCCACGCGACGGGTTGATGACGACGACGCAGCCGCCGGCCGCGAGCACCCCGAGCAGTGCGGCCACATGAGCGGGGCTGTTGCGCAGCAGGATTCCCACGTCGGTGCCGGGTCGCACGACCGAGGCGATTCGCCCACTCGCGTCCGCGAGCTGCCGCCAGGTGTACCAGTGGCCGTCGTATTCGATCGCGCGGGCCTCGGGGTCCAGCCCCAGGACGTCGCTGATCCGGCGGCTCAGCGCGTGCATTACCGCACCTTCGGAACGATCCGGGTCTTCTCCTGCTCGGCCAGCTCGGCCTGACCCAATGGATTGCCCAGCCGGGTGTAGATCAGGTTCTGCTCCATGGCCGCGCGATACGGCTTGTCCAGTGACTCCCAGATCGCCTTGACCGTCCCCTGGGTGGCCGACGGTGGCTTGGCGGCGATGGTGGCGGCGATCTCGTGGGCCCGCGACCAGAGATCGTCGGGCTTGACGACCTCTGACACCAGACCGATGCGCAGTGCGGTGTCGGCGCTGACCCGTTCGTCATTGCCCATCAGTGCGATTCGAAGTGACTCACCGAGCCCGATCTTGCGCATCAGGCCGATCGGCTCGAGCGCACACACCAGGCCCGCGCTGACATGGGAGTCGAAGAATGTCGCATCCTGCGAGCAGATCACCACGTCGGACTCGTTGACGAAGTAGAACGCCCCCGCGGTGCACATGCCGTGCACCGCACACACGACGGGCTTCCACATCTTCTGCCACTTCGGGCTGAGCAGTTCGCCCGGATCCTCGTGATTCCACACATTCTGCGGCTGGCCGTACGGAGTCTTGATGTCCAATCCGGCGCTGAAGGCGCGTTCGCCGGCGGCGCGCAGGACCACCGCGTTGATGGCGTTGTCGTTCTTCACGATTCGCCATGCGGCGGCGACTTCTTCGCACATGGTGCGGTTGAACGCATTGAGCTGGTCGGGTCGGTTCAGCGTGATGGTGGCGACGTGGTCGATCCGGTCGAAGTCGAGCAGGATGGTCTCGAACGCGGCGGTCATCGGCATTGCCATTCGGGTTCGCGTTTCTCGACGAAGGCCCTGGGTCCTTCGAGCGAGTCCTCGGTGTGCAGGTTCCGTTCCCGGAAGGCTTCGGCGAGCATCTCGGCCTCGTGCATCGGGATCTCCCGTCCCTTGATGATCGCCAAGCGGGTGCCGCGAACCGCCAGCGGTGCATTACGTGTCACGATCTCGGCGATTTCGTGAGCCCGTTCGACAAGCCGGTCATGTTGGACGATCTCGGTGATCAGTCCGAGCTCGTAGGCACGGGCAGCGTCCATGCGCTCATGCTTACCCATCATCGCCATCCGCAACGCCACCGTGCGGGGCAACACCCGGGACAGCCGGACCATCTCGCGGCCCGCCACCAGACCGATCGACACGTGCGGGTCGAAGAATGTCGCCCTGTCCGAGGCGATCACGATGTCACCGGTGGTCACCCAGTCCAGGCCTGCGCCACAACAGATCCCGTTGATCGCCACGATCACCGGCTTGGCCATCCGCCGGAACGGCGGGGTGCCTTCCTGCGGTGCCTCCCACTGGTCGTAGGTGGACAGATAGGGCCGCTCGTCGATTACCTTGCCGTCTTCGGGAATCTCCTTGACGTCGGCTCCGGTACAGAACGCGCGCCCGGTGCCGGTCACGATCGACAACCAGACCTTGTCGTCGTTCTCCGCCCGGTCGTAGGCGCTGCGCAGTTCGGTGATCATGTGTGGGCTCAGCGCATTGAGCGCCTCGGGCCGGTTCAACGTGATCGTTGCCGTGTGGCCGGTGACCTCGTAGCCGATGGTGGCATACGACTGTGCCGACATCAGTGCTTCCTCATCTCTCATCGCCCGGTGAAGCCGGGTGCGCGCTTGTCCCGAAATGCCGCCAGACCCTCTTTGAAATCCGATGTCCGGCAGGATAGTTCGAGGTTGAACAACTCCTGGGTCATGGCCTGGTTGAGCGTTGAATGCTGGCTGTGGTTGATGGCCTGCTTGGCCAGACCGATCGCGACCGTCGGGCCGGATGCCAGCCGGTCCAGCAGGTCGGCCACTGTGGCGTCGAGGTCGGACCCGTCGACGCTGCGGTGGATCAGGCCCCACTGCGCGGCTGTCGCGGCCTCGACCTTCTCACCGAGCAGCAGCATCTCCTTGGCGCGGGCGACACCCACCAGCCGCGGCAACAGCCACGTCGCGCCGGAGTCCGGACTGAAGCCGCGAGCCACGAACGGTTCCCAGAACACGGCATCGGCGGCCGCCACGGTGAAGTCGGCCGCCAGCGCCAGGTTGCAGCCCATGCCTGCAGCCCAGCCGCGGACCGTGCACACGACGGGCAGGTGCAATGTGTGGATGAGTTCGATCGCGCGGTGCGCGGTGTGCGGGATGCGGCGGACGAGGTCGCCGGTCCGTGGGCGCCGCCCGCCGGTGTTGGAGCCGACCCAGTCCACTCCCGCACAGAAGTCCGGCCCGGCACCGCTCAGATGCACCGCGCGCAACTCGTCGTCACTGGCGGCGGCGACCAGTGCGTTGTTCAGGGAGTCGATCATGCTGGGGCTCAGGGAATTACGGCGCCCTGGTCGATCGAGCAGGATGTGCAGCACCGCGCCGTCGCGTGATGCGGTCACTATTCCGTCGGCCGATCGGGCCTCGTCACCCACCGAAAACTCCGCCCTTCGCGACTTTACGGATAGCCCAACAGTAGTGCTATCTTGTAGAAGATAGCAAGGATGGCATGGCGAGGGGAGTCGATGGCAGCCGTTCCGCGTATTCGCCAGCCTCGCGTCGCCGAGATCGTCGCGTCGCGGCTGCGCGATGACATTCTCTCCGGCCGGCTGCGGGAAGGTGACGTCCTGCCGTCCCAGGAAAGCCTGTTCACCGAGTTCGGCGTCAGCCCGCCCGCGCTGCGCGAGGCGATCCATATCCTCGAGGTCGACGGTCTGGTGTCGGTGCGGCGGGGCAACGTAGGCGGTGCCGTGGTGCATCTGCCGTCTGCCGACCGCACCGCCCACATGATCAGCATGGTGCTGCAGTCACGGTCGTCCACGCCGGCCGACGTCAGCGGTGCGCTGATGCATCTGGAGCCGATCTGCGCGGGGATGTGTGCCGCCCGGGAAGACCGCTTGAGCGAGGTCGTTCCGTTTCTGCAGGCCGAAATCGACCGTCAGGAAGAACAATTCGAGGACACCTCGCAGTACGTTCCCAATGCACGCCGTTTCCACGAGGCGCTGGTGTCCCGATGCGGCAATGAGCCGATGATTCTGCTGATCGGATCGCTCGAGCTGATCTGGTCGGCCCACGAGTCCTCGGTGTGGAGCGACGAACCGGACCCGATGCGGCACAAGACCATGCGGGCCGCGCTTGGCGACCATCAGAAGATGCTGACCGCGATCCGCGACGGCAACGCCGATCGGGCGGTGCGGCTTGCCCAGGATCATCTGGCCGCCGCGCGCCGCAACACCCTGGCCTTCGGCCGGGACAGAACCATTGAGGCCAAGCTCATTTCGAATCCGGACTCCAGATGAGGAATCGACCATGACCGACGACGACCGCGTGCTGTTCGAGGTGGATCGCGAGACGCGCATCGCCACCATCACGCTGAACAACCCGGCCCAGCGCAACTCCTACGACGCCGCGATGCGCGAAGGAGTCGGCCGCTGCCTGGATGCCGTCGCTGAGGACGACGACATCACGGTCGTGCTGTTGCGCGGTGCCGAAGGTGTGTTCTCGACGGGTGCGAACATGAACAATGCCTACGGTTGGTACGGCGACAAGGCGGAGGAGCAGACGTCCTCCTCCGGGCGCCGCCCCAGTCAGCGTCGCCGACTCACGGTGGACCGCAAATCATTCGGCTTCTACCACAACCTGATGGGCTTTCCGAAGGTCACGGTCGGCGAGATCAGCGGGTACGCGCTCGGCGGCGGTTTCGAGATGGCGTTGATGACCGACATCTCCGTCATCGCCCGTGACACCAAGATCGGGATGCCGGCCACCCGGTTTCTCGGCCCCGCGCTCGGCAGCCTGCACATGTTCTTCCACCGGCTCGGCCCGGTGCTGGCCCGGCGGCTGTTACTGACCGGTGACACGATCACCGCCGCCGACGTCGAGCATCTCGGCGTGTTCACCGACACGTGCGACGCCGGCTCGGTGACGGCGCGGGCCCGCTACTGGGCCGAGAAGGCGGCCAAGATGCCTGCCGATGGTGTGGTCATCGCCAAGGAAGCCTTCCGGCTGGTCGAGCAGAGCCAGGTCTATCAGGGTGAGGAAGTGGCGAGCTATCTGTTCCACGCGTATGGGACGAACCTGCAATTTGCGCCGGGGGAGTTCAACTTCGTCAAGACCCGCGCCCAGGTCGGCACCAAAGAGGCGTTCCGGCTGCGTGACGAACACTTCTACGTGCCGGAGCCGTGAGCGACGGACCCCCTCCCGATACCGATACATTATCTGCTACTTTTGTAACGCCGTAGAGCTGCCGATCCCGAGGTGGAGAACATGCCCGAACCAGTCATCGTTGGTGCCGTCCGTACCGCGATCGGACGTTCGTTCAAGGGGACCCTGGTCAATACCCCACCCGACGTCTTGCTCGGAGCGGTGCTCCCCGAGGTGGTCCGCCGCGCAGGCGTCGACCCGAACGCCATCGATGACATCATCATCGCCGAATCACACTATGGCGGAGGCGATCTCGCCCGTTACGCCGCGCTCGTCGCGGGCTTCGAAAACGCACCGGGCCAGGCCGTCAACCGGCACTGCGCGGGCAGCCTGACCGCCATCGGCAACGCCTCTGCGCAGATCGGTTCCGGGATGGAGCGGGTGCTCGTCGCCGGTGGTGTGCAGTCCCTGTCGATGACGCCGCTGATGAACCAGCGCATCCCCGGCCCGGAGCTGAAGTTCGAGGAGCGCTGGCTGCCGCCGATCCACGTCGAGACCCCCGACGCACCGGCTCGCGACATGTCGATCACCGTCGGCTGGAACACCGCGCAGTCCTACGGCATCAGCCGCGAGCAACTCGACGAATGGGCCGCGCGCAGTCATCAGCGTGCCGTCGCCGCCCAGGATGCCGGCAAGTTCGCCGACGAGATCATCCCGCTGAAGGTGGAGCAGTTCGACGGCTCGGTCACCGAGTTCTCCGTCGACGAGCATCCGCGGCGTGACACCACCGTCGAGAAGCTGGCCGGTCTGAAGGTACTGCACCCGGAGATCGAGGGATTCTCGATCACCGCAGGCAACAGCAGTGGCACCAACGACGCGGCTGCCGCCGTCACCCTGACCGACCGCGACTACGCGAGCGCCAACGGGCTCGACGTCATGGCCACGGTGAAGGCGTGGGCAGCCGCGGGCGTGCCCGCGCGCGACACCGGCCTCGGTGCGGTCGCGGCGATCGGCAAGGTGCTCGCCCGGGCCGGCCTCACGCCGTCGGACATCGCGCTGTGGGAGATCAACGAGGCCTTCGCCTCGGTGCCGATCGCGGCCTGCAAGGAGTACGGCATCGACGAGGAATTGGTGAACTTCTCCGGTAGCGGGTGCAGCCTCGGCCACCCGATCGCGGCGTCCGGCGCCCGGATGATCACCACTCTGATCTACGAACTGCGCCGTCGCGGCGGCGGCATCGGTGTCGCGGCGATGTGCGCAGGCGGTGGCCAGGGCGGCGCCGTCATCGTCGAGGTCTAGCTCGCGGGGCCTAGCCCTTTCGGCGAGACTTCGGCGCGGAGGATTTTTTGCCCTCCTCGATCAGTGCGGCCGCGTGGTCGAGGATGCATTCGAGGCCGAACTCGAAGTTGCGCTCGTCGGCACCGCCGATCCGGTGTCCCTCGGCACTGACCTTCGCCAGCAGCGGCGTGCTCTCTGCGTTGCCGATGATCGAATCCTCGAGCCCGTGCGCCTGCTCGTCGGCGGCCCGGTTCTTCTCGGAAAGCCGGTGCAGCACAACCGAACCCCGGACATGCACCGACACCGCGGAGTAGGTGTCGAACGCGTCTTCCGCCGACAGGCCCGCCTCGACCAGGCTGGTGATCGCTTTTTCAACCTCTTGCTCGCCGGCCCGGACCGCGCGGGGACTCAGCGCCGAGCGGATCAGGATCAGATCGCACAGGATCGGGTTGCCCATGAACGTCTTTCGCATCGCACGCGCATGGTTGGCCAGGGTCTCGCGCCAGTCGGCGGCCTCGACATAGGGCGTGGCGAACACGTACTGGCCCAGTGCGCGGTCGGTCATCGCATTGAGCAGGTCGTCCTTCTTGCGGAAGTACCAGTAGATGCTGGTGACTCCGACGCCGAGGTGCTTGCCCAGCAGCGGCATGCTCAAGTTGTCGATCGACACCTGCTCGGCGAGTTCGAAAGCGCCCGCGATGATGTCATCGGGATTGATCGACCCACGCTCGCGCCGGGGCCGCTTGGCGGCGGTCGCTGGCTTGGCCACTGCAGGTCCACCCTTCCGTTCGAGAATCAGCGGGTGGAAACCTTACCCCGAAAGTGGTGTGTGAAGCCCCGTCCGCGCGGCGGATCCGTCGGTCTCCTCCCGTTACTGTAAAGCCTATAGTAGGTTTTACCGATACCAGCGAACCACCATTGAGGAGCCGCGGGTGTCGGACGCAGTTCTGCGGGAACGCGAAGGCCGGCTACTGGTCGTGAGGGGCAACGGGTCCGAGGCCCGCAATGCGGTGAATCTGGCAGGCCGTGGATCTCGGGCTCGATGACGCCACCGCCGTCGTGGTCGGCGGCGGGCGCGGAATGGGATTGGCCGCCGCGCGGTGTCTGGCCGACGACGGTTCGCGGATCGCCCTGATCGGCCGCACCGTGGCGGTGCTCGACGCCGCGGCCGACGAGCTGAGCGGACGGGGCAGCCCGGATGCGTTGGCTGTGGTGGCCGACACCGGCGACGACGCGCAGGTTCAGCGCGCTTTCGCTCACATCGGTGAACGCTGGGGCGGACGGCTCAACATATTGATCAATGCTGTAGGGCCAAGTGTGCAAGGCACTTTCGACCATCTGACCGACGCGCAGTGGCGCACCGCGATCGACGAGGGCGCGATGGGCATGGTGCGCTGCGTGCGCGCGGCGCTGCCCCTGCTTCGGGCCGCGGACTGGGCGCGCATCGTCAACTTCGCGGCCCAGTCCACTCAACGGCAGAGCCCGCGGCTGGCGGCCTACACCGCGGCCAAGGCGATGGTCACCAGCGTCTCGAAGAATCTGTCGCTGTCGCTGGCGCCCGACGAGATCCTGGTCAACGTTGTCTCGCCGGGCAGTATCGCGTCCGAGGCGCTCACCGGCTGGGCCGAATCCGTCGGCGTCGACGGCTCCGACCCCTATGCGCTGATGGCCGCCATCGACGAACACTTCGGCCACCCGGCACATCTGCCGCGCGCCGGGCTGCCCGACGAGATCGGGCCCGTGGTCGCCTTTTTGGCGTCGAGACGCAACTCGTACATGACCGGCGCCAACGTCAACGTCGATGGCGGAAGCGATTTCACGTAAAAGTTGCCGATCGGCGACTATCCGCATTCGCGCCCGCCGCAGGCCGCATTGCCCGACGCTGGAAAGGGTCAGATCGGGCGGGCCTACCGGCGGGTCGGCCTGCCTGAACATCAATTGCGGAAGGCAATACCGATAGGTGTACAGTATGGACGTATTCGCATGTTGGCGCGCCATTCCTGGAGGTACCCGCTAGGTGACCGACACCCACGCCGATCTCACCGCGAATCCCGATGCGGCCAAGCCGGTTCTGTACGAGGTTCTCGACAACGGGGTCGCGGTCCTGACGTTCAACCGCCCGGAGCGGATGAACGGCTGGGGTGGTGGGCTGGCCGCCGGGTTCTACGCGGGCATGGACGCCGCCGACGCCGACCCGGATGTTCGCGCGATCGTCGTCACCGGTAGCGGGCGGGCGTTCTGCGCCGGGGCGGACATGGGCGACCTGTCGTCGATCAGTTCGGCCAGCGTCGACACCGCCCGCGAAGCCGACCTGACCAAGATGGTGGGGGAGCGGCACCCGCTGTTCGTCACGACCGTGCGCAAGCCGGTCATCGCCGCGATCAACGGTGCCTGCGCCGGTATCGGGCTGACCCAGGCGCTGATGTGCGATATCCGATTCGCCGCCGCCGGGGCGAAGTTCACCACGTCGTTCGTCCGCCGCGGCCTGATCGCCGAGTACGGGATCTCGTGGATCCTGCCCAAGGTGGTCGGCTGGGGAGCGGCGCTGGATCTTCTGATGAGCGGCCGGGTGTTCTACGCCGAGGAGGCTTTCGAACTCGGCATGGTCAAAGAAGTCGTCGCACCGGACGAGTTGCTCGGCCGCGCAATCGAATACGCGCAAGACATCGCCGCCAACTGTGCGCCGAGTTCACTGGCCGTCATCAAGCGTCAGGTCTACGGCGACGCGCTGCGCGAGGCCGCCGACGCCAGCGGGCGGGCCGAGTCGCTGATGCACGAATCCATGCAACGCCCCGACTTCATCGAGGGCATCACCGCGTTCTTCGAGAAGCGCACCCCGAACTTCCCGCCCCTGACGTGAGAGGACGACACCGATGACCTTGGATTACCGGGCGATTGACGTCGACAACCACTATTACGAGCCGATCGATTCGTTCACCAGGCATCTGCCCAAGGAGTTCAAGCGCCGTGGCGTGCAGATGCTCACCGAGGGCAAGCGCACCTTCGCCGTGATGGGCGGCGTCGTCAACCAATTCATCCCCAACCCGACGTTCGACCCGATCATCGAGCCGGGCTGTCTGGACTTGTTGTTCCGTGGCGAGATACCCGACGGCGTCGACCCGGCGTCGCTGATGAAGGTCGACCGGTTGGCCGAGCACCCCGAATATCAGAACCGGGATGCGCGGGTGAAGATCCTGGACAAGCAGAATCTCGAAACCGTCTTCATGTTGCCGACGTTCGCGTGCGGGGTCGAGGAGGCGCTCAAACGCGACATCGAGGCGACGATGGCCTCGGTGCACGCCTTCAACCTGTGGCTCGACGAGGACTGGGGTTTCGACCGCCCCGATCACCGGATCCTCTCGGCACCGATCATCTCGCTGGCCGACCCGGACGCGGCGGTGGCCGAGGTCGAGTTCGTACTGAGTCGCGGCGCCAGGATCGTCTGCGTGCGGCCGGCGCCGGTGCCGGGACGGGTGAAGCCGCGCTCACTGGGAGATCCGGTGCACGATCCGGTATGGGCCCGGCTGGCCGAAGCGGGCGTGCCGGTGGTCTTCCATCTGTCCGACAGTGGCTACCTGGCGATCTCGGCGCTGTGGGGCGGCACCGGGACCTTCGAAGGCTTCGGGAAGCGGGACCCGCTCGACAACGTGCTGCTCGACGACCGCGCGATTCACGACTCGATGGCGTCGATGATCGTGCACCAGGTCTTCACCCGGCATCCCAAGCTCAAGGTGGCAAGCATCGAGAACGGCTCCTACTTCGTCTACCGGCTGATCAAGCGCCTGAAGAAGGCTGCCAACACCGCGCCCTACCACTTCACCGAGGACCCGGTCGCGCAGCTGACGAACAACGTCTGGATCGCCCCGTACTACGAGGACGACGTGTTGTTGCTGGCCGAGACGATCGGCGTCGAGAAGATCCTCTTCGGCTCGGACTGGCCGCACGGCGAAGGACTGGCTGATCCGATGAGCTTCACCGCCGACATCCCGCAGTTCCCGGAGTTCAGTGCCGAAGACACTCGGAAGGTGATGCGGGACAACGCACTAGACCTGCTCGGTGTCTCCGTGTCGTCGGCGGTCTGAGTCGTGCCCGAATGGACGATCGGCGCGGTGCTCGACGCCATCGCCGAGGTCATCCCCGACCGGCCGATGACGATCTGCGGTGAACGCACCAGCACCTTCGCCGAGTCGGCCGACCGCACGCGCCGCCTGGCGAACTTCCTGGCAGGCAGGGGATTCGGCGCGCACCGCGAACGGTCCGACCTGCAGAACTGGGAGTGCGGCCAGGACCGGGTCGCGCTGATCATGCACAACGACCTCTACCCGGACATGGTCATCGGCTGTCTCAAGGGCCGGGTCGTACCCGTCAATGTCAACCACCACTACACACCACGCGAAGTCGCCGAACTGCTCGCATACGTCCGGCCGCGCGCGGTGGTCTACCACCGCTCACTGGGCGCCAAGTTCGCCGACGTGTTGCCACCGGACAGCGCCGAGCTGCTCATCTCGATCGACGACGGCAGCGATGCCCGGGAGTTGCCTGGCGTGGTCGATCTGAATGACGCTCTGGCGCAGGGGGATCAGGACGCCGACATCACCCCGTCCCCCGATGACGTGCTGATGATCTGCACGGGCGGGACGACGGGCCGGCCGAAAGGGGTGATGTGGCGCCAAGCCGACACCTATGCCATCTCGATGAACGGCGCCGATCACGAGTCGGTCGGCGAAATCCACGACAAGCTCGGCACGCCCGGTGCGCCGTGGTTCGCCGTGTCCCCATTGATGCACGCGGCCGGGATGTGGACGGCGTTCGCCGGCGTGCTGAACGGTCAGACCGTGGTGCTCTACGACTCCCCGAAGTTCGATCCGCAACGGGTGCTGTCGAAGGCTCAGCGGCACAAGGTCGGCATGATGACGATGGTCGGCGACGCATACGCCGCCCCGCTGGTCGAGGAGCTGCGCAGGGGTGACTACGACCTGTCCTCGTTGTTCGCGTTGGCGACCGGTGGAGCGGCGACCAATCTCAAGCACCAGCAGGCACTGCTGGATCTGCTGCCCGACATCATCCTGATCAACGGATACGGATCGTCGGAGACCGGAAATGTCGGGTTCGGGCGCAGCATGCGCGGCGACCACAAGGACACCTTCGAATTGCGAGACGGCGCACTGGTTCTCGCCGAGGACTACAGCCGCTTCCTCCGCGCTGGTGAGGACCAGGTCGGTTGGGTGGCCCGCGCGGGCCGGATCCCGCTGGGTTACTTCGACGACGCCGAGGCCACCCGCAAGACATTCCCCGAGGTCGACGGAGCGCGGGTGGTGATCTCCGGTGACCGCGGCTCGCTGGCAGCGGACGGAACGCTGCGGCTGTTCGGCAGGGACTCACTGGTGGTCAACACCGGCGGGGAGAAAGTGTTCGTCGAGGAGGTCGAAGAGGTGCTGCGGGCGCACCCCGAGGTCGCCGATGCCCTGGTGGTGGGACGACCCAGCGAGCGGTGGGGTCAGGAGCTCGTCGCGCTGGTGGCGCTGCGTGCCGAGGTAGCCCACGACGCACTGCACGAGCACTGCACATCGCAGCTCGCGCGCTACAAGGCGCCGAAGGAGTTCATTGTCGTGGACCAGGTCAGGCGGCTCGGCAACGGCAAGGCCGATTATCGATGGGCCAAAGAGACTGCCAACAGCAAGGTTTCGCTGTCATGACACGCAAGGTGATAGACGGTCTGGTCAACGTCCACTTCGGTGAGGTCGAGCAGCAGCCGGGCTGGATGCTCAAGGTCCGCGACGACTATTTCAAGGGACCGCAGTCGATGTTCGCTCCGGTGGACATGGCCGAGCTGCTCGACGAGATGGATACCCAGGGTGTGCAGAAGGCCGTCCTGATGGACAACATCGTCAAGCCCTCCGTCACCGCGCGGAAGTTCGCCGAAACGCGCCCGGACCGGTTCGCACTGGCGATGGGGGGTCTCAACCTGCTCAGGCCGATGCCCACCTTGCGGGAGCTGACCGCGGTCGTCGCCGACCTGCCTGTTGTGTATGCCGCTGTGGGGCCGAGCTTCTGGGGTGACGCGCAGTATCCGCCCAGCGACGCCGTCTACTACCCGCTGTACACCAAGTGCGCGGAGCTGGAGTTGCCGCTGTGTCTGAACACCGGGCTGCCCGGCCCGCCGATTCCCGGTGAGGTGCAGAATCCGATCCATCTGGACCGGGTGTGCGTGCGGTTCCCGGAACTGCGGCTGTGCATGATCCACGGCGCCGACCCCTGGTGGGATGTCGCAATCCGGTTGATGATCAAGTACGAGAACCTGCGGATGATGACGTCCGCGTGGTCACCGAAACGATTGCCGGACAGCCTGCTTCATTACATGCGCACCCGCGGACCGAACAAGGTGATGTTCGGCTCCGACTGGCCGGTGCTCAGAATGCACCGCGTGGTACCGGAAGCCGAGGCGCTGGAGTTGCCGCCGGAAGTCCTCGACAACTATCTGTACAACAACGCCAACGATTTCTTCTTCAGGGAGCGCTGAATGGACCGCTACGAACTGCGCAGGCTCGACTACAGCCTCTCCGAGGACCACACCGATCTGCAGACCGCCTACCGGCAGTTCTTCAAAACCCACAGCACGATCGAGACCGTGCGGGCCGCCGAGGCCACCGGCTTCGACAAGAGTCTGTGGGAACGGTTGTGCGCCATGGGCGCAACGACCATGGCCGTCCCGGAGTCGGCCGGTGGCGACGGCGCCACGCTGGTGGACCTGACGTTGGTGGCCGAGGAGCTCGGGCGATACATCGCGCCGGTGCCGTGGATCGACCACGTCTGCGCTGCCCGTCTGCTGGCCGGTTTGGGTGCGCTCACCGATGAGGTGATGAGCGGCAACCAGATCGTCGGCCTGGACCCCTCGCTGGACAGTGCCTCGGGGGTGCGGCTCATCCCGACCGGGTCGATCGCCGACCACATCATCATCCGGGACGGCGCACAAGGTGAAGACGTCGTTCTCCTCTCGTTCGGCACGCGTCCGGTCAAGGTCGACAACATCGGCAGGCTCCCGATGGCCTGGGTCGACCCGGCGGCCGCCGACAGCCGCACGGTGCTGGGCAGCGGGCCGGATGCGCTCGCCGAATATGCTCGGGCGCTGGATGAATGGCGGCTGCTGACCGCGTCAGCACTTGTCGGCTTGGTCGAGGAGACCATGACGATCGCTGCCGAGTTCGCCAAGTCCCGCTACACGCTCGGCGTACCCATCGCCACGCTGCAGGCCATCTCGCATCCGTTGGCCAACATGGTGATCACTGTCGAAGGTGGACGCAACCTGGCGCGGCGCGCTGCGTGGTTCCTCGACAACGAGCCGCTCGCGCGTGCCGAGCTGGCGCCGTCGGCGTTCGTGTTCATGGCCGAAGAGGCGTCCAAGGCGGCGACGATGGCCGTGCACATCCAAGGTGGCCTCGGGGTGTCGTCGGAGGCTGCCGCGACGGCCTACCTGGTGCGGGCCAGAGGCTGGCCGCTGGCCGGCGGTGATCCCGGCGCGAGCGCCAAGCAGATCGGGCGCATCCTGGCAGACCGCGAAACAGTCCAGGACTGACATGGATTTCTCACGCGTAGAGCTGACCGACGAGGACCAGCGGTTCCTCGACGAGGTCCGCCACTTCCTGACGACGCACATCACCGACGAGGTGATCCGGCACGACCGGGAGACCGGCGACAACTTCCACGAGGGTGTCCACCTGGCGCTCGGTGCGGCCGGCTACCTCGAGGCCGAGTGGAAGCCGGAATCCGAGGGTGGGTTCACCCGGGTTCGTAGGCGGATCTGGGAGCTGGAGAAGCGACGGTTTCACGTCCCGTGGGTCACCTGGGGGACCACGGCGATGGTGGCGCGCTCGGTGGACACCTTCGGTTCCGAGGAACTCAAAGCCGAGGTGCTCCCCGGGGTTCTCAGCGGGCACGTCCGGCTGTGTCTCGGCTATACCGAGCCCGAGGGCGGCTCGGATGTCGCCACCTGCAAAACCCGCGCCGTGAAGGATGGATCAACGTGGGTGATTAATGGCTCCAAGATGTTCACCACCGGGGCGCACAACTGTCAATACGTCTTCCTGATCACCAACACCGATCCAGATGCGCAGAAGCACAAGAGTCTCACCATGTTTCTCGTCCCATTGCACCTGCCCGGCATCGAGATCCAGGGTCTGCGCACCGTCGACGGTGACCGGACGAACATCGTGTATTACAGCGATGTCCGCGTCGACGACAAGTATCGGCTCGGCGAGGTCAACGGTGGCTGGACCGTCTTACGTGAACCGCTCAACGTCGAGCACGGTGCGGTGGCCGCCGCTGCCGACGGGCTGGCCGATGTGTCGATCATGATGCACCAGGCCAACTTCATGGCCACCGCGGTCGACAAGGTCGCCGCCGCCGTCGGCCGGTCCGGTCCGAACGGTCGGCGTGCGGTCGATGACGGTGCGGTGTCGTACCGACTGGGGCGTAGCGCGGCCCGGATGGAGGCCGCCCTGAGTTCGCCGAGTCTCTACGGCCGGGTGGCGATCGCCCAGGCGATGCGGGATATCTCCCCTGACCTGATGGACATTCTCGGCGCTGCGGCAACGCTTCCGGTGGACACGGACGGCGCTGCCGACGACGGGGCGTCGGAGTACATGTACCGATTCGCGCCGTTGTCCGGGATCTATGGCGGCACACTGGAGGTCTTCCGCAACATGATCGGCCAATACGTGCTGGGGCTGGGCAAGCCCGCGTACGCACCTCAACCCAAGAAGGTGTCATGACCGGCGCCCAGCGGCGCGACGTACCGATCTTCGACGCCGATCAGCACATGTACGAGACACCCGAGGCGCTCACCCGGTACCTCCCTGAGCGCTATCGCTATGCGGTGCAGTACGCGCAGATGGGCAAGCAGACCAGGCTGGTGATCAACTCTCGCGTCAGCGACTTCATCCCGAACCCGACGTTCGAACGGGTCGCCGCCCCCGGTGCGCACGAGAAGTTCTTCGCAGGCGAGAACGCCGAAGGCCTGACGCTGCGCGAAATGCAAGGTCCCGCAATCGAAGCGCCGGCCGCCACCAGAAACCCGGTGGACCGGATCGCCGAGCTCGACCGCCAGGGTGTCGTTGAGGCGCTGAACTATCCGACGCTGGCCAGCCTCGTCGAGCACTCGTCGGCCGACGATCCGGAGCTCACACTGGCGATCATCCACGCCCTCAATCAATGGATGGCCGAGCACTGGTCCTACGTCTACGACGACCGGCTGTTCTCCACCCCGATCATCAACCTGTCCGAAGTCGACGGTGCGCAAGCCGAACTCGACTACATCCTGTCCCAAGGCGCCAGGGTGGCGCTGATCAAACCGGGCCCGGTCCGTGGCGTGCACGGCTGGCGCTCGCCGGCTCTGCCGGAATTCGATCCGTTCTGGCGCGATGTCGAAGCCGCCGGCCTACCCATCGTGTTGCACGCCAGCTATCCGCCGCTCGACTCGTACGTCAACACGTGGGAGCCGCCACGCACCCAGAACTTCATGGCGATGAGCGCATTCCGGTGGATGGTGCTGGGCCACCGCGAAATCGCCGACATGATCACCAGTCTGATCTGCCACGGCACTCTGACGCGATTCCCACGACTGCGGATCGCCAGCGTCGAGAACGGCAGCTCATGGATAGGCCAGCTCTTCAACGACTTCGACGAGCTGTACAAGAAGATGCCGCAGAACTTCCCCGAGCACCCGCACGAGGTGTTCCGGCGCAACATCTGGGTCAGCCCGTTCTGGGAGGGCAGCGTCTCTGATGTGGTGAACACCGTCGGCTGGGACAAGGTGCTGTTCGGGTCGGACTATCCGCACCCGGAGGGGCTGGCCGAACCGCGCGGATTCTGGAAGTACGCCGAAGGCATGGACGAACGCCGAACCTACGACTTCATGGGCGACAACGCCCGCCGGTTCATGGGGCTGCCGCTGGCCAACCCCGACCCCGCCGCGCTCAAGCCACCGGAATTTGCGGTGCCGTCCTAGCGAAGGAACTGTCATGGATTTCACCGAAGTCGAGCTGAGCGCCGACGACGCGGCCTTCCAGCGCGACCTGCGTGCGTTTCTGGGCGGTCTGGTGACCGCGGAGGTGCGTCTGCGGGACCGGCAGACTGGTGACAACTTCGACGAGGGGGTGCACCTGGCCCTCGGTGCCAGGGGCTTCCTCGAAAAGGAATACAGGACGGGATCGGATGGCGGCTTCACCCGCATTCAACGCCGCATCTGGGATCTCGAGCGTCGCCGGGCGCATGTGCCGTGGGTGACATGGGGGACCACCGTGATGGTGGCCAAGGCGGTCGCCGCGTTCGGCAAGCCCGAGCTGGTTGACGAGGTGCTGCCGCGGGTCTTCGACGGCACGGCACGAATGTGTCTGGGTTACACCGAGCCTGAGGGTGGTTCGGACGTGGCCACCTGCAAGACCCGCGCCGTACGGGACGGCGACCAGTGGGTGATCAACGGTTCGAAGATGTTCACCACGGGCGCACACAACTGCCGATACGTGTTCCTGCTGACCAATTCCGACCCCGATGCGCCGAAACACAAGAGCCTGAGCATGTTTCTGGTGCCGCTGGACACCCCGGGTATCGAGATCCAGGGCATCCGTACCGTCGACGGCGACCGCACGAACATCGTGTACTACACCGACGTGCGGGTCGACGAGAAGTATCTGCTCGGCGAGGCCAACAACGGCTGGACGGTGCTGCGCGGACCGCTCGACGCCGAGCACGGGGCCGCGCCGACGGAAGCAGACGGGCTCTCCGACGTGTCGATCATGGCGCACCAGGCCGGGGTGATGGCCGCTGCCGTCGATGCCGTCGCCGCCTTGGTCGGGCACGCCGACGCCGCCGGACGACGGATGGTGGACGACGGCGCCGTCGCCTACCGGCTCGGCCGCAGTGCGGCGCGGCTCGAGGCATCCCTTTCCACGCCAAGCATTTTCGGGCGGGTGGCGCAAGCCCAGACGATGCGCGACATCGCGCCGGACCTGATGGATCTCGCCGGTGCCGCCTCGGTATTGCCGGTGGACACCGATGGGGCGGCCGACAATGGGGCATCCGAATACGCTTTCCGGTTCGCGCCGCTGTTCGGGATCTACGGCGGCACACTCGAGGTGTTCCGCAACATGATCGCCCAGCACGTGCTCGGGCTCGGCAAGCCCAACTATTCGCCGCCACGATGACGACGACATCGGTTGTCTTCGACCCGTTCTCGGAAGACTTCTTCGTCAGCCCGTACGAGACGTATCGCCGGATGCGCGACGACGCCCCGGTCTACTACAGCCAGGAATACGACTTTTATGCGCTGACCCGACACGATGACGTCGCCGCGGCGTTCAAGGATTACGAGACCTATTCGTCGGCATACGGTGTCGATCTCGGCCAGGTCCGCAAGGGCGAGGTGACCAAGCACGGCTCGATCATCGCGATGGATCCGCCCGCCCACCGGCGGATGCGCAGCCTGCTCAACAAGGTCTTCACCCCTCGGGCGATCGAAGCGCAGCGAGCCCTGGTCACCGAATTGGTCGACAAACATCTCGCTGCCGTCGACCCGGCCGGGTTCGACGTCGTCCAGGACTTCTCGGCGCTGTTCCCGGTCGACGTCATGACCACCATGCAGGGTGTGCCCGCTGAGGACCGTCAGCAGATCCGGCTCTGGATCGACGAACTGCTGCACCGCGAGAGCGGTGATGTCGAGATGACCGAGGCCGGTCAGAAGGCCGCCGTCGACATGGCGGTCTACTACTTCCGGCTGATCAAGAAGCGCCGTGACGGTCTCGGCGACGACCTGCTGAGCAAGCTGATCTGCGCCGAGATCGAACGCGACGACGGCCGGATGGAACCACTGGACAATATCGAGATCACCGAATTCGCAACGCTGTTGGGTGGTGCGGGCGCCGAGACCGTGACGAAGCTGATCGGCAACGCCGCGGTGGTCTTCGCGCAGAACCCCGACCAGTGGGAGCTGCTACGGCGAGACCGCAGCAAGATCCCGCTCGCCGTCGAGGAGCTCCTTCGCTACGAGGCCCCGGCCCAATACAACGTGCGCTGCTCGCTGCGCGAGGTCACCCTGCACGGTGTCACCATTCCGGCCGGCAAGCCGGTGTTCCTGGTCGGCGGATCAGCCAACCGTGACCCGCGGGCGTGGACCGACCCCGACCGATTCCATATCGACCGGGACCGTACCCAAGCGCAGAATCTCGGGCTGGGCTACGGAATCCACAGCTGCCTGGGCGCGGCCCTGGCCCGGCTGGAAAGCGCCATCGCGCTGGACAAGATGCTGGACTTCATGCCCCGGTTCGAGGTGGACTTCGACGGCTGCAAGCGGGTCAACATGCAGAACGTCGCGGGTTGGAGCACCGTGCCGGTGAGGGTGCTGAGCTGACTAGACGATTCCGTCGCGGCGCAGAACCGCGATCTCAGCTGTGCTGTAACCGATTTCGGCCAACACCTCATCGGTGTGCTCACCGAGCAAGGGAGCGCGTCGCCGGATGGAGCCGGGCGTGGCCGACAGGCGAAACGGTGTCTCGATGAGCGGCACGGGTCGCGATGCGCCGGGAAACGGCACCCGCTTGAGATATCCCATGGCTTCCACGTGCGGGTCGTCGAGAACGTCCTGCGGGGAATTTACCGGAGCAGCAGGAAGTTTCGCCGATTCCAAGTCGGCGATCACCTCGGCTTTGGTCTTGCCCGCACACCACTGCTGCATCAGATCGTTGAGGACATCGCCGTTCTGCCAGCGTGAATCGTCGTCGGCGAAGCGTGGATCGTCGAGCAGATCCTCCCGCCCGATCAGCCGGCACCACCGCTTGAACATCGGCTGGCCGGCGATCTGGAGCAGGACCCAGCCGTCGGCGACTTCGTACAGGTCGCACGGCGCGACCGAGGTGCCGCGGTTGGCCGCCCTCGGCTTGTCGACCCCGAGCAGCTCGCGCTCGATGAGGAAGGCGTTGGACAGCATCAATGCCGTTGGCAGTAAAGCACCTTCGACGTGCTGGCCCTGCCCGGTCTGGAGTCGATGATACAGAGCCATCATCACGCCGATGGTCAGCGTGAGCGCCGTCCCGAAGTCGGCCTGCGGGACCACCGTGCGGATCGGGAGTTCCGGTAGACCCTGGCGGTAGACGGCGCCGGACATCACCTGCCCGGCCCCGTCGAATCCGATCCGGTCGCTGTAGGGGCCACCCTCGCCGTAGGCGGTGGCGCTGGCCAGGATGATGTCGGGTTTCACCGCGCGCAGCGACTCGTAGTCGAGCCCGCTGGCCCGCATCCCGGCGGCCGGCATGTTGGCGATCACGATGTCGGAGCGGGCCACCAACCTGCGGGTGATGTCGGCGCCTCGCGGCGTCGTCGAATCGAGGGTCAGGGAGCGCTTGTTGCGGTTGCACTGCAGGAAGGTGCCGCCCTCACCGCCGCTCGTGACCGACTGCACCCAACGGTCTTCGCCGCCTTCGCGCTTCTCGATGCGCAGGACGTCGGCCCCCATATCGGAGAGGAGCGCACTGCACCAGGGCGCGGCGATGAACCGGCCGTAGTCCAGGACCCGCACCCCGTCGAGAACGCCCATGTGTCTACCGCGTCAGGATCGTCGCCGCGGCGGTACCCGGCGCGCCGTAGAGCTGGGTGAAACCGACCTTCGGCTCGCCGGGAATCTGGCGGTCGCCGGCCTCGCCGCGCAACTGCCGGACGATCTCGTGGATCTGTCGCAGGCCGGACGCGCCGATCGGCTCTCCGTTGGCGATCAGCCCACCGTCGGTGTTGATCGGCATGGACCCGTTGATCTCGGTCTCGCCGTCGGCCAGCAGCCGCTCCTGGTCGCCGTCTGCGCAGAACCCGCATTCGGCCATGTGGATGATTTCTGCGCCGGCGTCGGTGTCCTGCAGTTGGATCACGTCGACGTCTTGCGGTGACACACCCGCCTTGTCGAACGCGGCGCGGGCCGCGTGCACAGTCGGTGCGACGTCCTCGTCGACGGGGCCGAAGGTGGTGTTGACCTCGTAGGCGCCGTAGCGGCGGGTGCGGACTTCGACCGCCTTGAGGTAGACCGGCTTGGATGTGTACCGATGCGCGATGTCGCCGCGGCACATGATGACCGCAGCGGCACCCTCGTCGGGCGCGCAGAACATGTACTGCCGCAGCGGGTAGTTCAGCACCGGCGAGGCCATGATCTCCTCGATCGAAATCTCCTTGCGGCGGAATGCATTCGGGTTCAGCACACCATTGCGGAAGTTCTTGTTGGCCACCCGCGCCAGTGTCTCCTCGGAGATGCCATGGTCGTGCAGGTAGCGGTTGGCTTTCATGCCGAAGAACTGCGTGGTGAGGTACTGGCCGTTCTCGGCGTACCAGCGCGGCATCCCGACCAGGGCCGGGTCCTCGGTGAAGGCACCGCGCGGATGCTTGTCCAGCCCGATCGCGATACCGATGTCGTAGTCGCCCAGCCGGATCCCGTCGGCACACGCCTTGGCGGCGCTGGCCGCCGTCGCGCAGGCATTGAACACGTTGGTGAACGGGATCCCGGTCAGCCCCACCATGCCGACGATGGCGTCGGGGTTGGCGACCGTCCAGCTGCCGCCGGTGGCGAACTGGATGTCCTTCCATTCGATGCCGGCGTCGGCGACGGCTGCGAAGATCGCGTCGACGCCCATCGCCATTGCGGATTTGCCGTCGAATCGTCCGAACGGGTGCAGGCCGACGCCGATGATGGCGACATCGTTCATGTGCGCGGGTCCTCTCTGCAGGCCGGCACGAGCATATATGAACTGTAATTCTTACAGTAGGCGCTGCAGTTCATTGCTCGGTTCGCAACTCGAACCCTCGGGCTACCCCGATTCGGCGAGCAGGCGACGCAGGTTTCCCTTCACGAGCTTGCCCGTGGGCGTGCGCGGCAATTCGTCGACGAACTCGAAGCGACGAGGCACCTTGTATCCGGCGATACGATCGCGCAGATCCCTGGTCAGACGGTCCACCAGGGCTTGGCTGGGTACCAGTCCGGCGCGCAGCGCGAGGACTGCTGTCACCAGCTCGCCGTATTCGTCATCGGGTACCCCGAGTACCGCCACGTCGTGGACGTCCGGGTGCAGGGTCAGTGCGTCTTCGATCTCCTGCGGGTAGATGTTGACTCCGCCCGAGATGATGGTGAATGCCTGGCGGTCCCTCAAGAACAGGTACCCATCGGCGTCCAGGTAGCCGATGTCGCCACAGGTGGACCATGTCGGATGGTCGGCAAGACTTGCGGCGGCGGTCTTTACCGGGTCGCGATGATAGGCAAATGGCATCGTCTCCCGTTCGAAGTACACCAGACCTGTTTCACCGCAGGGGAGTTCATTTCCCGCGTCGTCGCAGATGTGAATCGTGCCGAGCTTCGCGCGGCCAACCGACCCGGGCTTGTTCCGCCACTCGTCGGGTCCGATCATCGTGATCCCACTGGCCTCGGTGGACGAGTAGTACTCGTGCAGCACCGGGCCGAACCAGGACAGCATCTTTTCTTTGACTTCGGTAGGGCACGGCGCGGCGGCATGGATGACGCAGGTCTGCGACCGCACGTCGTACCGGGCTCGCACGTCCTCGGGCAGTCGCAGCATGCGTACGAAGTGAGTTGGTACCCACTGACTGTGGGTGACGCGGTACTCGCCGATCGTGCGCAGGGCTGTCTCGGGGTCGAACCTGCGTGCGGCCAGCACGGTTCCCCCGAGCGACTGCACGATCATGCCGAAGCGCAGCGGAGCTGCGTGGTACAGCGGCGCTGGGGAGAAGTACACGGTGGCCGGCGACATCGCGTAGGCGCCGCCGAACGTGGCGACGTAGGGGTCGCCGGGGTCACCGACCTGCCGGTTCGGCAGTGCCGGTTTGATCCCCTTCGGTCTGCCGGTGGTGCCCGAGCTGTAGATCATGTCGGCGCCGCGAGGTTGGTCGGCCGGTGGGATCGGTGAGCCCGCGGCGGTGAACGCCTCGTACGAGTCGAAGCCCGGCACCTGGCCGCCGTAGGCGAGGAGCAGTCGCAAGGCCGGGGCGGGTGTAACGGCTCCCGCGGCGAGATCGGCCAGGTCCGCCGAGACGATGAGCACGCCGGCCCCGCAGTCGTCGATGATGTAGCCCGCCTCGGCCGCGGTCAGGTGCGTGTTGACCGGGGTCAGGTACAGCCCCGAGCGCAGGCACGCCCAGTACACGACGAACATCTCCACGTCGTTGCTGGAGAGCAGCGCGACGACGTCACCGCGTCCCAGGCCGGCCTTGCGCAGGGCATCGGCCAGGCGCGTCGACCGTTCTTCCAGCTGCCGGTAGGTCAGCCGCTGACCTTCGTCGACGATGATCGCGGCCGGTTTGTCGGGATCGATATGGGCGTGAACTCCTGGATACACCGAGATGTCCTTCCTCTATTCTTATGGCGTGGATCACAACGACGGCGTGTCACTCGCGTCGTCACTGTCGGACGAGCAAGCGCGGGCCCTGTTGGCCGGCTTGCGGTCGCTGACCGCCCCGAATACGCGTGATGCGCGCGACGCGGTCTCTGACGCGTGGTCATTGCTGGCTGAGGCACTGTCGGAGGCGCCGACCGCCGAGATGGTGATGGCCGCGTTGCTGACGCTGCGCAACACCGACGAATCGTTGCGGGCCGAACAGGAGAGGTCGCGCCGGCTGGGATCTGTGCTGGCTCGACTGGAGGCAGCGCCGTGCACGATCGCCGGGCTGACCGCCGTCGCTCCGCAACTCGTCGTCGACCTCGGTTTCGACCGGGCGATCTTTTCTCGCATCGTGGATCACGTCTGGGTGTCGCAGTCGGTGTGCATCCCTGACGATCCGCAATGGGCCGCCGAGATCAACAAGGTCGGTCAGGAGCAGCCGCAACCGCTGGTGCCCGGTCTGCATGAAACCGAAGTCGTACGCCGGCGCGAAGCGCGGATCGTCACCGACGTCCAACACGATCGTCGAGTGCACCGTCCGATCGCGGATGCGTCGAGGTCGCGGTCCTACGCTGCGGCACCGGTGATGTCCGGCGGCCGGGTTGTCGGACTGCTCCACGGTGACTGCTACAAGCAGGACCGCGACATCGACGGCATAGACGTCGAATTGCTGGCGGATTATGCCAACGCGCTGGCGCTGGCGCTCAGTCGCGCCCGGGCGGTGGAACAACTCGACGCTTTGGGATCTGCGCTCCGGTTGGCCGCCAACGACTGCGACGAGGCGGTCGCCGGGGCGCACGAGTTCACCCTGGACGACGACGTGCGGACCCGGACCGAAATGCCGTCGGCACCGAGAGTTGTTCGCCGGGTCCTGAATTCGGTCCGTTCCGTCCTGACGCCGCGAGAGACCGAGATTCTCGAACAGATGGCCCAAGGCCGGACCAATGCCGCGATCGCCGCCAAGTTGTTCATCACCGAGGGCACGGTCAAGCAGCACGTGAAGCACATTCTGCGCAAGGTCGGCGCCGAGAATCGGGTCGAGGCGGTGTCGTTGCTCTACCAGTCGGACCACGCCTGACGCGCTCACCCCAGCAGTTCGACGGTCACCGACCGAGTGGGACAGGCCGCGACGACCGCATCGAGCTCGGCCAAGCGCGATGCATCCACCAGATCACCGTGCAGGTGTGCACGGCCGTCGTCGTCATCGACTTCGAACAGATCAGGAGCCAACCCTTCGCACATCCCGATGCCGGCGCACCGGGCGATGTCGATCGTCACCCGGCATCGGCTCATCGGCCGACTCCCGGATCGAACGGCATACTCAGCACGCCGCGAATGAAGTTGGTACGAACCAGCTCCGGCTCGCCGGTGACGAAATTCGGAGTCTGGTCCCGCAGTTCCCGGAACAGGGAACGTAGCATCACCTTGGCCAGCTGGCTCCCGAGGCAGTAGTGGATGCCGCCGCCGCCGAATGCCATGTGCGGATTCGGATTGCGTTGCAGTTGGAATGCATTCGGATCGGTGAACACCGTCTCGTCACGATTGCCGGAGGCGTACATCATGACCACCTTGTCGCCGGGCAGGATCTGCTGTCCGGCCAACTCGTAGGGGGCCACGCACGTACGGCGGAAGTTCTGCACGACCGATCCCCAGCGCAGGAATTCCTCGGTCGCCAACCCGATCCGCACGTCGAAATCGTCCCACAGCCATTGCCGTTGATCGGGAAAATCGTTGAGGGCCTTGGCCGCCAGACTGGTGGTGTGCCGTGTGGTGTCGTTTGCGGCCACCGAGAACAGCACCATGGTGGCGCCGATCTCGAAGTCGGAGAGCTTCTCGCCGTCGATTTCGGCGTGCACCAAAGCGGTCAGCAGATCCTCTGCCGGTTCGTTGCGGCGCAGTTCGATGAGTTCCTCGGTGATCTCGTGGATCCGCAGGGCGGCCTCCACCTGTACTTCAGCAGGGTCCCGGCCGGCCAGCAGCACCGGGTCGGCCCACGCCTGCGTCTCGTCGGCGGCGTGGACCACCGTCGCGCGCAGCTCCTCGGGGAAGCCGAACATGTAACCGAACATCTCGGTGGGCAGGTGGCGGGCGACATCGTCGACGAAATCCACCTCCGCGCCGGCACGTGCCTTGTCCACCGCCGCGGCGACGATCCGCTGTGCCCGCTCGGCGATATCGGATTCGATGCGACGGATCTGGCGGGGCGTGAACACCGACGAGACGAGTCGGCGCACCTTGTGGTGCTGGGGGTTGTCCATCGCCAGGAATGACATGGCCATCTCCAGGAACACCGGCGGCAGCATGTCGAACATCACGCCGTAGCGGGAGACGAAAACCTCGGAGTTCTGGCTGATCTCGAGGATGTCCTGGTGCCGCACCACCGCCCAATAACCTGGATCGTCGGGGTCCGGGGACACGGCGGTCTCGATAGGTGGTTGCCAGCTGACCGGCCGGTCGCGCCGCAGTTCGGCGAAGATCGGCTCGCGCTCAGGGAGATCCAGATCCCAGAAGGCATCCGAGGACACGTTCAGCGGGTCGTGGCGCCGGGTGGCGGCGACGTCGTTGGTCGGCGGCAAGTCGACGTCGTCGTCCTCGTCGTCGAACGACAGGTCGGCGCAGAAGAGTTCGTTCTCGGTACTGGTCATCGCGAGGCTCCTTGGTCGGCGTGGCTGAGCAGCAGGTCGTAGGGTTTGGCGTCGCGACCTCCTGACAGATCGAGGTGGACGGTCTTGATCTCGGTGTAGGCGTCCAACGCGTCCGGACCGAGTTCACGGCCGAGGCCGCTCTGCTTGTAGCCGCCGAACGGCACGTGGCAGTTGATCTGGTGCGCATCGTTGATCCACACGCTGCCGGCCTGGATACGTCCGGCGATGTCGAGCGCGCGGGCATTGTCGGAGCTCCAGATGCTGGCTGCCAGGCCGTATTCGGAGTCGTTGGCGATCCGCACGGCGTGGTCGCTGTCGGTGTAGGGAATCACGACCAGGACGGGGCCGAAGACCTCCTCCTGTGCGATCCGCATGACGTTGCGGACTCCCGTCAGGATCGTCGGCTGGAACCAGAAGCCGTCCCGGTCCAATGCCTCGCCGCCGAGTGCCACGGTCGCGCCTTCGGCGACTGCGCCCCGAACGTAGTCGAGGATGCGCTGCTGTTGTTTGGCGTCGATCACCGGGCCCATATCGGTATCCCAATCGCGCGTAGGACCGATGACGATGGTCTGCGCCCGGTCGACCAACCGCCGGACGAATTCGTCGTGCAGATGTTCGGGTACCAGTGCGCGGGTGCCGGATTCGCATACCTGACCGGAGTAGACGAAGCAGCCGTAGAGCACGCCGTCGACGGCCATGTCGAGGTCGGCGTCATCGAGCACGATCGAGGGACCCTTGCCGCCGAGTTCGAGGGTGACGTGTTTGACGGTGCCGGACGCCAGACTCATGATCTCGCGACCGACGGCGGTCGATCCGGTGAAGGCGATCTTGCCGACATCGGGGTGGCTTGCAAGCCGGGCGCCGGCGTCGCGGCCGTCGCCGGGAACCACATTGAGCACGCCGGGCGGTAATCCGTTCTGCTCGGCGATCCGGGCGAACGCCAAGATGGACAGCGGTGTGTGCTCGTCGGGTTTGACCACCACACTGTTGCCTGCGGCCAGTGCCGGCCCGACCTTCCACAGTGTCAGCAGCAGAGGGAAGTTCCATGGTGCGATCGCCCCGACAACGCCGATCGGCTCGCGATGCACGACCGACTGGCTCAAGGCCGGGAAGCTGGCGATCGGGGCGGGGCGTTGCCAGGCGTAGGTTTCGGCCAGGTCGGCGAAGTAGCTGAAATGTGCCAGTGCGTAACCAATGTGGAATCCGGTGGCCTGCCGCACGGTGGCACCGTTGGCGCTGAGTTCGAGTTCGACGAGTTCGTCGGCGACGTCCGTCGCGGCAGCCACGATCCGTCGCATGATCGCGGCGCGTTCCTGCGGGGTCTTGGTCCGCCACACCCCGGACTCGAAGGTGTCTCTCGCGGCGGCCACGGCGGCGTCGATATGCCCCGCGTCACCGCGCGCGACGGTGGCGATCGGTGCGCCGGTACTGGGATCGACGATGGTCATCAGCCGGTCCGAGTCGACTTCCTGTCCGCCGATTCGCATTGAATGATGCTGTAGTTCAACGGTTGTCATGTCATCTCCCCGGATCAAGGATGATCTTGGTTGCCTCGCAGGCTTCGAACATCCGGTAGGCTTCGGCCGCCTCCGACAGGCCCATCCGATGTGTGATGATCGAACTGGGCCGCAGCCGGCCGGCAACCGTCAACGCGATCACCTCGTCCATGTACTCGGTGATGTGCGAAACCCCCATCTCCACCTTGATTCCCTTGAGGTAGAGCTCACCGAACGGAATGGTGATCGCGTCCTCGGTGTACACCCCGGGGATGGACAGGGTGCCGCCGGCGCGCACCAGCGAGATGGCCGACAGCAGGGCCGATTCGTGGCCGACGGCGTCGACGACGACATCGGCGCCGCGCCAGTCGGTCAGGTCCAGCACGGCGTCGGCCGGCTCGACCTGATCGGCGTTCACGGTGATGGCGCCCTGGTTCTCGGCCTCTTTCAGGCGAGTGTCGACCCTGTCCACCACGATCACCTGGCCGGCTCCCAGGGCGCTTGCCGTCATCGCCGCGCACAGACCGACGGGACCGGCGCCCACAACAGCCACGGTGTCACCGGGCCGCATGCTCCTCGCCACCGCCTCGTACCCGGTCGTCATGATGTCGCCCGCGAACAGGATGTCCTCGTCGAACCGCGCATCGTCGGCAGTTCCCGCATCGGGAATGCGGCGCGCGGTCAAATCGGCGTTGGGCACCACGACGTACTCCGCTTGCCCGCCCGCCAGATCGCCCAGTGCCAGACCCAGGCCGAAAATTCTTGAGCCCGCGCAGTTTCCGGGTTGATGTCGTCTGCACTGATAACAGGATCCGCAGCTGACCACACACGAACTCACCACGCGGTCACCGTCAGAGAACTGTCCTACCGCATCCCCGGTGGCAACGACTGTGCCCAGGAACTCGTGGCCGAGCACGATGTCGGGCTCGACCTCCAGTCGGCCTTCGTACGGGTGCAGGTCGGTCCCACAGATCGCGGTCCGCTCCACGCGAATGATGACGTCGGTGGGATTTGCGATCGTCGGCACCGGGACCTCGGCCACCTCCACGACATGCGGTGCGCGCAGCACCGCGGCCCGCATGACGTCAGGCATTGGTGGCCGCATCCTTCTCGGCGATCTTGGTGCGGTACATCGGGAACAGCGGCTTGGTCAGCGGAACGAGCTTCAGAATCTTGTTGACCGGTCCCTTCGCCTTGACCTGGCCCTTCGCCAGACCGATCGCGAGGTTGTAGTCACCGCGCCAGAACTGGTCTGCGGTGTCCCCGCGCATCAGCAGCGTGACGTCCGGCTTGACGTCGGTGGGGCCGGGAATGACTTGGTAGTCGTCTCGGAACGCCATCGTCATCTCACAGTCCGGGTCGGTGTAGATGACCCGCATGACGATGTTGGCGCCCCTGAGCTTGGGACCCGATTCCGGGTGTTGGCCCGCATCACGGAACACGCCGCCGATGTACTTGTCGAGTTCTGCCTGATCGGTGAAAAAGCCCATGGTCTCAGTCGCTTTCGGTCTCGGCTGTTGCGGTGATCACGATGCAACCATCGGATGGAGATTCCGGGTCAGACCCGAGGGAGGACTGTTTGTATCCCCGAAGAGGTACCGCGTGGGATCTCAGCCGGTCAGGTCGCGTCCCATGTGCGCCCACCGCGCGTCGGTCCGAAACGAACGGACGACTGTAAGACGCACAGTATCGTGACCTACGTGGCGTCCACGATCGAGCACAAGACCACGTTCTGCCGCATCTGCGAGCCGCTGTGCGGCATGGTGGCCACCGTCGAGGACGGCCGTCTGACAGCCCTGCGCCCGGACAAGGACCATCCCCTCTCGGCCGGTTTCGCCTGCCAGAAGGGCATCGCGTTCACCGAGGTGCAGAACGATCCGGACCGGGTGACCACACCGCTTCGCAAAGGCCCGGATGGCTACGAAACCGTGAGCTGGGACGAGGCGCTCTCCGATATCGCCGCCCGGCTGACGCAGATCCTGAACGCCCGCGGGGCGGGCGCGGTCGGCTGGTACATGGGCAACCCCGGTGCCTTCAGTTATGCGCACACCTTCGCGGCCCTGGGCTTCATCAAGGGCCTCGGCCGCGGCGGCCACTACTTCACGGCGTCGTCGCAGGACACCAACAGCAGGCTGATCGCCAGCCAGATGCTGTACGGGGCCCCGACGTCGGTGCCGATCCCGGATCTGACCCGCACCGACCTGCTGGTCATGATGGGCGCGAATCCCGTTGTCTCCCATGGCAGCTTCCTGACCGCGCCGCGGATCAAGGACCGCATGCACGACATCGTCAAGCGGGGTGGACGCGTCGTCGTCGTCGACCCGCGCCGCACCGAGACGGCGGCGGCCTTCGAGTGGCTGCCCATCGTGCCCGACGCCGATTCCTTCCTGCTGCTGTCGCTTCTGCAGGTGATGTTCGCCGAGCGCCTCGTCGACACCGCACGGGTGAACGCACAAGCCGACGGCCTCGACTGGCTGCAGTCGCTGTGTGCGCCGTTCACCCCGGAGTCGACCGCGACGAGTACCGGCATCGACGCCGACAGTGTTCGGTCGCTCGCCCGGGATCTGGTGCGCGAGCCCCGGGCGGCCGTCTACGGCAGGCTCGGTACCTGCGTCGGCCGGTACGGCACACTCACCACCTACCTGATCGATGCGGTGAATCTCGTTGCGGGAAACCTCGATGCACCCGGCGGATCGGTGTTCAGCTCGATGGAGACCGTCGGAGGGCGCTGGCAGGCCACGATGATGGGTCTCGCGATGCGCCGCTCATACCGCAACCGGTCGCGGATCGGCGGGATCCCCATTGCCGTCGCGATGGAACCGGCCGCGCTGATGGCCAAAGAGATCACGACGCCGGGCGACCGGCAGATCAGGGCGATGTTCGTCTCCGCGGGCAACCCGGTGCTGTCGGTGCCCAACGGCGACGAACTCGAGGCGGCGTTCGAGTCGCTGGAATTGTCGGTAGCCCTTGACTTCTACGTCACCGAGACGACCGGCAGGTGTGACTACATCCTGCCGGTGACCACGATGTACGAACGCGACGATTTCCCGTACACGTTCCAGGCCTTCCAGGCCACGCCGTTCCGGCAGGCCACCGAGGCCGTGGTCGCCCCGGCGGGACAGGCCCGGACAGAATGGGACATCGTTGCCGATCTGATGGCCCGGCTGGCGCCCGCAATACCGACCTTCAGGGTGTTCGCCACCGCACGTAAAGCACTGGGGCGCTTCGGGGTTGACCTCCAGCCGCTGATGATGATCGACGCGCTGATCCGGATGTCGCAGGGCGGTGACCTGTTCGGACTGCGTCGCGGCGGCCTGACGCATCGCCGGTTGACCGAGGAACATCCGCACGGCGTGGTGGTGGCACCTCATATCCGCACCGGGGCGCTGCGCAATTCGGTGGCCTATCTGTCCCGCCGGGTTCGGCTGAATCATCCCGGTATCGCCGCTGAGGTCGAGAAGCTCGGCAGCAGTGGTCATCCCGAGGGCTATCCGTTGCGGATGATCGGTATGCGCGAGCCGCGTTCGGAGAACTCGTGGATGCACAATTCGCCGCTGCTGATGCGGGGGGAGCGGGGTCACCGCGCGCTCATCGGAGTCGACGACGCAGCCGAATCGGGCATCGCTGACGGTGATGTGGTGCGGGTGTCGTCGCCGTACGGCGAGATCACCGTCGAGGTGATGACGACCAAGGACCTGATGGCCGGCGTGATCGCCGTCCCGCACGGGTGGGGGCACACCGGCACCGGGACGTGGAAACTGGCCAATCGCGCAGGCGGGTCCAACGTCAACCGGTTGACCTCGAGCGAGCCCGAAGACGTCGAGTCGCTGTCCGGGATGGCCTGGCTGACCGGCGTCCCGGTTCGCGTTGAGCGCATCTCCGAAGGGGTCGCAGCCAACCCGGCCTGAGTCAGGCGATCGCGCCCGACTCCTTGAGCGCCTCGATGCGGTCCCAGTCGACGCCGATCTCCATCAGCACGATCTCGGTGTGCTCGCTGGCCTGCGGTGCGCGGGTGGTCTCCAGCGGTTCGTGATTGAACTGCACCGGCCCGCGAACTACCTTGAACGGCTCCCCACCGTCAGCGGCCTCCACCTCGACGATCATGTCGTTGGCGATCGCCTGGTCGTCGGAGGCCAAGTCCACCAGACTCTGGAACGGCGCCCACTGACCCTTCATCGTCTTGAGGTGCTGACGCCAGTACTCGAACGGCTTGGCGGCGATCGCCGCGGTGATCAGTCGGACACCCTCTTCGGCGTTCTGGATCAGCGGCATCACATCGGCGAACCGGGGGTCGTCGGCGAGTTCGGGCAATCCGAGGTGTTCCCAGGTGTCGCGGATGTAGCCGGTCGGGCTGACGATGCACAGGTTGATCGTGCCGCCGTCGGAGGTCAGGTAGTTGGCCATGAACGGGTTGACCGATGTCGTGGTACCCGGCATCAGCGACCGCATGGTCTCCCCGGTCTCCATACCCTGGGTGACGCTGGCGCCGGCTGCCCACCACGCGGTGCTCAGCAGCGACACGTCGATCTCCACCGCCTCGCCCGTCCGCTCCCGATGGAACAGCGCCGCGGAGATGCCGCCCGCGATGTTCATCCCGCCGATCGAATCGCCGAACGCCGGAATGCCCTGCGGCAGAGCACCTCCGAGCTCCTCAGGGGTGAGCGCATGACCGACGCCGCTGCGCGTCCAGAACGCGGTCCCGTCGAAGCCGCCGACCAGGCGCTCGGGTCCCTTGTCGCCGTAGGCGCTGCCGCGGGCGTAGATGATGTTCGGGTTCACCGCGCGGATGTGCTCGACGTCGAACTTGTTCTTCTGCCGGGCCTGCGGCATGTAGTTGGTCAAAAAGACGTCGGCCGTCTTCGCGATCTCGTACAGGACCGCCTGACCGTCGGGTGTGGAGACATCGATGCCGACGCTGCGCTTGCCGCGGTTGGGATGCTCGATCAGCGGGTGCCGGTTCGGGTCGAGTTGAAAACCGCCCATGTTGATGAAGCCGCGCTGAGTGTCGCCGCGGACCGGGTGCTCTACCTTGATGACGTCGGCGCCCCAATCGGCCAGGATGGCGCCGGCCGCCGGCACGAACGTGAACTGCGCGACCTCCAGTACCCGGATGCCGTCCATCACCTTGATCACGATCAATCCCCTTCGTCCGGCGGTGGTAACCACATTCTCACACCCCGGACGCTGCGGGTCGAGGAATCGGACGAACCCTCCTGCAGGTAATTACTGTAACGTTTACCGTTGACCGTCCGGGAACAGAAGGTGGTGCATCGGTGGGCGAGCAGGGTGCGAGCGTCGAACTGGGCTTGCGTGCGGCACAGCGGGCCGAACCCCGGATGCTCATCGACGGGAAACTTGCTGCGGGCGCCGACGGCGCCGAGTTCGACAACGTCAGTCCGGCCACCGGCCGGGTGTTGGGGGTGACCGCCGCCGCCGGTGCCGCCGATATGGATCGCGCTATCGCCGCGGCCCGGCGGGCCTTCGACGACACCGACTGGTCCACCAATCGCGCGCTGCGCACGCGGTGCCTGGCCCAGCTTCAGGCTGCGCTGGAGTCCGAGAAGGAAGACCTGCGTGAGGAGCTGGTCGCGGAGGTCGGCTGCCCGCTGATGTCGACCGGCGACGCTCAACTGGAGTGGCCGCTGGCCGATTCGCTGCGCTACCCGTCCCGGCTGATCGACGAATTCGACTGGGAGCGAACGCTGGACGGCGGCGGGCTGTTCGGCTATCGCAACGTCCGCACCGTCGTCAAGGAGCCGGTCGGCGTGGTTGCGGCGATCACCCCGTCGAACTACCCGATCGAGGTCATCCTCAACAAGCTCGGTCCGGCGCTGGCCACCGGCAACACCGTGGTTCTCAAGCCTGATCCCAACACCCCGTGGAGCGCCACCCGCGTCGGCCGGCTGGTCGCCGAGCACACCGACATCCCGCCCGGTGTCCTGGGCGTGGTGCCCACCCCGGACAACGAGGTCGCCGGGCTGCTGGCCACCGATCCGCGGGTGGACATGGTGTCGTTCACCGGATCCACCGCCGTCGGCAAGCAGTTGATGCGCGCCGGCGCCGACACCATGAAGCGCACATTCCTGGAACTGGGCGGCAAGTCGGCGCTGATCGTGCTCGACGACGCCAACCCGGCGCACATCATTCCCGGTGCGGTCGGCGTCTGTGTGCATGCCGGGCAGGCCTGCGCGCTCACCACGCGGTTGGTGATCCACGAATCGCTCTACCCCGAGGCACTGGCTGCGATCACCGCCGCCTTCCAGTCGGTGCCGGTCGGCGACCCGGCGCTGCCGAGCACGTTCGTCGGCCCCCTCGTCAGTGCCAAGCAGAAGCAGCGGGTGCTCGACGCATGCGACCAGGCCCGTCGTGACGGTGCTGAAATCGTGGTCGGCGGAGGCAGTTTCGACGGCCTGCCGGACTATCTCGCCGGTGGGCATTTCGTCGCACCCACCGTGATCATCGGTGCCGACCCCCGGTCGGCGATCGCCCAGCAGGAGATCTTCGGGCCCGTCCTCGTGGTGTTGCCGTTCCGCGACGACGAGGAGGCGATCCGCATCGCCAACGACAGCGCCTACGGTTTGGCCGGCGCGGTGCTGTCGGGGTCCGTGGAGCGGGGCACCGCCCTCGCGCGCCGGATCCGTACCGGCTCGATCGGTGTCAACGGGGGAATGTTCTACGGCGCCGACGCCCCGTTTGGGGGTTACAAGAACAGCGGCGTCGGACGCCAGTGCGGTATCGAGGGATTCGAGCAGTACCTGGAGACCAAGACCCTCGCGTTCCGCGCCCCACGCCTGCGATAGGAGGAAGCCCAATGGGCAAGCTGGACAACAAGGTTGCCGTCGTCTCGGGGGCTGCGCGAGGACAGGGCCGTTCACACGCGATCGCACTGGCCGCCGAGGGTGCGGACGTCGTCGTGCTGGACATCTGCGCCGACCTCGAAGGCAACACTTATCCGCTGTCGCGGCCCGAGGACCTCGACGAGACCGTGTTGTTGGTGGAAAGGGAAGGCGCGCGGTGCTTCTCCGCGATCTGTGACGTCCGGGAGCGCGGTGCGGTGTGGCAGACGATCGCCGATGCCGTCGATGAGATGGGGCACCTCGACATCGTGGTCGCCAACGCCGGTATCTGCCCGATGGGCAAGCGCCAGACGCTGCAGTCATGGTCGGACACCATCGACACCGACCTGGTCGGCGTGTTCAACGTGATCCAGGCCAGTATGCCGCACCTCAACGATGGCGCATCGGTGATCGCGACCGGCTCACTGGCGGCGCAGCTGGGCAGCGCCACCAACCAGGGCCCGGGTGGATCGGCCTACAGCCTGGCCAAACAGATGGTCGCCCACTACGTCAACGATCTGTCAGTCCAGTTGGCCAGGAGGATGATTCGGGTCAACGCAGTGCACCCCACCAATGTCAACACCGACATGTTGCACAACGAGGGCATGTACCGGGTGTTCCGGCCCGATCTGGCGTCGCCCACCCGCGACGAGGCCGAGTTGTCGTTCCCCGCCATGCAGGCGATGCCGGTGCCCTACATCGAGCCGCACGATGTGTCGGCCGCGGTCGTCTTCCTGGCCAGTGACGACGCTCGCTACATCACCGGAACGCAGCTGCGCATCGACGCGGGGGGATACGTCAAGACCAAGCCCTGGAAGGGCTAGACGACCTCGAAGGTCACCGGCAACGATGTCGGTGACCGGAACGGCTGACCGTGGATATGCGGATCGTCGTCGGTGATCAGCGTGATGTCGCCCAGCCGATCCAGCAAGGACTCCAACGCCACGCGGGTCTCCATCCGGGCCAGGTGCAGACCCATACAGGTGTGCTCGCCCGCGGCGAACGTGATGTGCGGGGTGTGCTTGCGGAAGATGTCGAATCGCTCGGGGTCCGGCCAGCGGTTCGCATCGCGGTTGGCTGAGCCCATGCACACGTCGATCACCGAACCGGCCGGTATCGCAACACCTTCCAGTTCGCTGTCCTCGGTGGCGAGCCGCTGCACGGTGGTCAGCGGAGTCTCGTACCGCAGCCCTTCCTCGATGGCCGGCGCCAGGAGTTCACGGTTGGCTTGCACCGCCGCGAACTGCTCGGGGTGGGTGAGCAACAGATAGAGCAGATTGCCCGACGACCGGTAGGTGGTTTCCAGCCCGGCCGGGAGAAGCAGCCGAAGGAATGAGTAGATCGCCTCGTCGGTCAGCTTCTCCCCGTTGATGTCCGCACTCACCAGATCGCCGATGATGTCGTCGGTCGGCGTCGACCGACGTTTGTCGATCTGCTCCAGGAAGTAGTCCTTGAGCGCAGCTGAGGCCTCGAATGCCTTTCGGTAGTCGACGGCGTAGCTGATCAGTTGGACCGCGCGGCGACGGAAGGTGGGTAGGTCTTCCTCGGGTAGACCCAGCAGCCGGGTAATGACGCGGGTGGGGAATTCGAACGTGAATGCCCGGACGAGGTCGGTGTGCCCGTCGCTGATGAATTCGTCGATCAATCCGTTGACGATGGGACGGACCACCTCAGGCTCCCAGCGCGCCAACGACTTCGACTTGAACGCCGCGGAGACCAGATTGCGGTGATCCCAGTGGACCTTGCCTTCCATCGCCAGCAGCGACGGCCCGATGAACAACCCGATGGTGGAGTCGTAGATCGCGGAGTTGAAGACCCGACCGTCGCGCAGCACCGTGTTCACCGCGTCAAAAGACACCGCGGCATACTCCCGTTTCGGGCGCAGCGACTCCGGTGTCTTGGAGTAGTCCATCACCGTGCCGCGGAAAACACCAGGGCCGCGGCGCATCTCGGCAAAGAACGGATACGGATCGCGTAGATAGTCTGCGGGCAATTGCGGCACGGCGGTGTCCATTACCTCTCCCACGCCGCGATCAGCTCGTCGGTGGTGGTGATGGTGGCCAGCAGGGCCAGGGTGTTGTCGATTACGGCGGTGCCGTACTCGGTGGGTACCCCGGCGACCGCATCGCGCGGCAGCACCACGCGGTAGCCGGCGTTGACGGCGTCCATCACAAGATTGGGAATCGCCACGTTCAGCGACACGCCGACGGCGACGACGGTGGTCGCACCGAGGTTGCGCAGGATCGCGTCCAGATCGGTACCGCCCATCGGGCCAAGACCATGCCAGCGACTGAGCACGAGATCGGTTGACTCCGGCCCGAATTGCGGCAGCAGCGTCGCGCCGGGGCTGCCGGGCGTGATGTCGACTCCGCTGGCGCCGATCGAGAACAGCGTGGCGTTGTGGTTGGAGCCAAGTCCGTCGGGCCTGCGCTGCACAAGGCAGTGCACCACCGTCACCCCGGCAGCCCGCGCGGCAGGCAACACGCGCGCGATGTTGGGTAGCGCCGCACGCTCCGCTTCGCGGGCCAGCGCCGCCAGTCCTGCATCCGGTCCGACGACCGCACCCTGCAACTCCTGGGTGACGACGACGGTATGGCCCGGGTCGACGAGCTCGGCATTCATACCTGAGCCGCCGCCGAAACGTCGTAGAACTGCTGTGCCCACTTGCGCATTGCCATATAGGGTTTCGCGTCGACCTTCGCCAGTGCCGGGTGTTCGACGTACTTCTGATAACGCCAGATCTCGAGGTCGTCCCACACCGTGCCCAGGTACTGCTTCTCCACCCGCTCGCGAACGTCGTCGGGCGGAATGTCACTGGTGTCGCCGGCTTTTCGCGGCCACCAGATCGAATAGAACATGTTGGACACCTCGTCGTCGACGGGCGTGCAGGCGAAGATCAGGCGGTGGTTCGACGAGCCCTCGAACGCGCTGATGGCGAAGCCCAGCCCGGAAAAGTGGCTGTGGATACGCAAGGCCATGGCCTTCGGGTCGCCGCTGCGGGCATCGGGCCAACCGGTGACGAAGCGCCACTCTTCACCGGCTGCCTCCCACTCCAGGCAGACCGGCGTGACCGTCGCGTGGTGTACGTAGTGGAAATGAGAACTGTCCGGGCCGTTTTCGGCCACGATCTGCGGATGCACCGGTTCGTTCTCGGCGAAGCGGGAGAACTCCGGGTACGGGCGGTAGTACTCGTCGGGGGTGGCGGTGAACTGCGGGAACTTGGCGAACATGTCGGGTAGCTCCCACCGGGGTGGCTCCCCGTCCGGGTGGTGCCACAGGAAGATGCAGCCGTGTTGCTCCTCGACGGGGTAGGTCCGAAGGCGCAGCCCCTTATTGGGCCGATCCGGCTGGTAGGGGATGTAGGTGTTGGCGCCGTCGGGCCCCCAGCGCCAGCCGTGGAACGGGCACTCGACGCAGTCGCCGACGACGGTGCCGCCATGCCCGATGTGCGCGCCGAGGTGCTTGCAGTGGCCCTCGAGCACGTGCAGCGCGCCGGCGGAGTCGCGATAGATCACCAGGTCTTCGCCGAAGTAGCGGAGCGGCCGGACGTCACCGACGGCGTACTCCGCCGACCAGCCGATCATGAACCAGCCGGTGACCTTCCAAGTGAATGGAACCTTCATGCGGAACCTCCCTGAACCGGTGTACTGACCAAATCGCCTGCGATGACCGCCTCGCCGAACGCGTCGATGTAGTCGAGCGCCGCCGCCGGGGTTGGAGCCTCGACGCGAGCGACCGCCCAGTTCGCGCCGTACGCGGCGAGCTCGCCAAGGGCGTCCTGCGCGTGGCGCAGCGAGGTGCTGTCGTCGAGGTCGATCCAGGGGCAGATGACTTGCACGTCGAGTACATCCGGGTCCCGGCCGGCATCGGCCAGGTCCTGACGCAGCCGGCCGAGCCGGGCGCCGAACGCGGCCGCGTCCTCCAGCGCATCCGTGCCGATTGCCGACGCCATGCTCGCGGGCACGATGAGTGGCATCCACCCGCTGCCGTACTCGACGACACGGCGCGCGGCGGCCGCCGTGTTGCCGCCGACCCAGATCGGTGGATGCGGGCGCTGCACGGGCGGCTGCAACCACATCGGACCGGTTGCCGTGAATCCCCGGCCACTGACCGGTGTTTCGGGGTCGGTCCAGATCGATCGCAGGGCGGCCAGGGCTTCGTCGAGGAGCGCGGCGCGGTCATCGACCTCGATGCCGAGCGCCGCGAACTCCGAGCGCAGGTAGCCGGCCCCCACACCGGCGATGAGCCGGCCGCCGGACAGGATGTCCAGGCTGCCGAGGGCCTTGGCGGACAGATACGGGTTGCGGAAGGGCAGCACGAACAGGTTGGTCATCAATCTGATCCGGCTGGTCACTGCGGCCATGAAGCTGAGCGCCGCGACGGGGTCGAGGGTGTTGTGCCCGCCGTTGCGGCGCCATTTCAGCGATGGCGCCGGATGTTCGGACAGCGCGACAGCGGCGAAGCCCGCCGCTTCGGCTCTCGACACGACGGCTCGGATCACGTCGGGGGAGAGGAAATCCTCGGGCGCGGTAGGGAGCTCACTCGGATACTCCAGTGTGTACCGCATCGCCCACCTGAGGGTTTCGGGGAACCGCGATCGGGCCGGTTCCAATACTGTAATCATTACAGTAGCATCCGCTGTGCGGTGCGGCGAAGGGTCGGATGATGGAAAGTGCAGACGTGCTCGTGATCGGGGCCGGTTTCTCCGGTCTCTACATGCTGCACCGGTTACGGCAGCTCGGGTTACGGACGCAGGTGCTGGAGAAGGCCGAAAGAATCGGTGGCACTTGGCTGTTCAACCGCTATCCCGGTGCGCGCTGCGACATCGAGAGCATCGAGTACTCCTACAGCTTCTCCGAAGAGATCCAACAGGAATGGGTGTGGACCGAGACCATGCCCGCACAGCCGGAGATCGAGGCGTACCTCAACTTCGTCGCCGACCGCCTTGACCTGCGCCGCGACATCCGGCTCAACGCCGACGTCACCGCCATGGCGTTCGACGAAGCCGGCGCGACATGGATCCTGCAGACCGCCACCGGCGAGACGTTCGTGGCACCTTTCGTCGTCGCCGCCTCGGGCATCCTGTCGGTCCCGCTGGAACCCGACATCCCCGGCATGGATATCTTCGCCGGCGACTCGCTGTTCACCAGCCGGTGGCCCGAAGGCGGCGTCGGCCTGTCCGGTAAGCGGGTCGGCGTGATCGGGACCGGTTCGACGGCAGTGCAGATGATTCCGGTGATCGCGCGGGAAGTGGAGCAGCTCTTCGTCTTTCAGCGGTCCCCGGCGTTCACGCTGCCGTGGGAGGTGCGACAGTTCGCGGCCGGCGAACTCGACGAGATGAAGGCGAACTACGGCGAGATCCGGCAAGCGCAGCGTGAGCACCCGGTCGGTGCGGCACGGCTCTCGGCGTTCTCGGTGCTGATCGACATGCTCGTCAGCCCACCGATCAGGACGGCCTCCCGCGAGGAGCAGGTGCGTGCCGTCGACGAGCGCGGCGTGATGGGCGCGCTCAACTGGGGGGACATCTTCTTCGATATCGAGGCCAACCGGATGGCGACCGCGTTGTACGGCGAGGCGATCGCCCGCATCGTCGATGACCCCGAGACGGCGGCGGCGCTGGTGCCGAGTCACCCGTTCGGCTGTAAACGGCCGATCATCGACCAGGGGTACTACCAGACCTACAACCGCGACAACGTCACGCTGGTGGACCTGCGCAAGAATCCGATCCGCACGATCACCGCGGAGGGTATCGACACCGCGGCCGGGCACTACGACCTCGACGTGATCATCTACGCCACTGGATTCGACGCGATGACAGGTGCACTCACCCGCATCGACGTTCGCGGCCGGGGCGGCGCGCTGTTGCGGGACGTCTGGGCCGACCAGGGCCCGGTGTCCTACCTCGGGCTGGCGGTCGCCGGGTTCCCCAACCTGTTCACCGTTCAGGGGCCGGGCAGCCCGTCGGCGGCGACGAACTTCGTCACCGCGCTCGAACAGCACGTCGAATGGATCGGCGACTGCATCGCCTACCTCAGGGACAACGGTCACCGAACCATCGAGGCGACGCCTGAAGCGCAGCACGAGTGGATCGAACACGCTACATCCCTTGTGGCGGAAACGGTTCTGGTCCACCCGAGCTGCAATTCGTGGTACAACGGCGCCAACGTTCCCGGCAAGAAACGGATGTACATGGGTTACACGGCAGGTATGCCCGAGTACCGGCGCCGTTGCGACGAGATCGCCGGCGCGGGTTACGTCGGCTTCCTGCTGGCGTGAGCAGGATGGGGCTGAGTAGCGCACACCGGCTGGCAACCCAGCTGGGCGGCGTGCTGCCGAGGTCACTGGCTGCGTTGCACCGATCGCAGGACTGGAGCCCGCTGTCGGGGCGCGGCATACGGCAGGTCGCTGAGGTCGCCCTCGACGAGCTGGTGGTCACCGGGATGACACTGATGTCGTCACCGCCGCGGCTGGACCGGCCGGTCGAGGACTATGCCGCCGTGGCGGGCGAGTTGGCCGCGCTCGGGGTGACCGGAGCGCATCGAGCGCCGGACCCCTTGGAAGTCACGGGCATTCGCCCGGTCAGCGCCGGAGTGCTGTCCTATGAGCGGATGAGCTACGACCACGACCCGCAGCTGGTCTCGGCGCTGGCCGCCGAAGGTCACGACGGCCCGGCCGGTGCCGAGGTCGTGCTGTTCCGCCATGACGATGGACCTCGACCCTGGCTGGTGTGGGTGCACGGCGCAGGCCAGGGCGGCATGTCCGACATCCTGGTTGCCAGGGTCGGGCGCATCCACCGGGAGCTCGGCTTCAATGTCGCGCTGCCCGTCCAGCCCGGACATGGTCCACGGCGCGACCGCTGGCCGGCGTATCCCGGCACCGACCCGGTCGCGAATGTCGCGGGAATGGTCCGGGCGGTCTCGGAGGTGCGCGCGGTGATCGGGTGGATCGAGCCCGACTCGATTACGATCGCGGTTTCCGGGTTGTCGCTGGGGAGTGCGGTCGCAGCTCTGGTCGCAGGCCTGGACGACCGGGTGCGCGCCGTCGCGCTCTACACGCCGATCCTCGGACTGAACGGGATGATCGCCCGGCATCTGCACCGGTGGGGGTCGTCGGCCGATATCGTCGGAGCCGCAATGGCATCCGACATCGTGTCCGACTTGACCTCGGTGATCGATCCGCTTGCGCTCGACCCGTTGCCGCCGCCGGACCGGCGGCTGATCGTGGGGGCGTGGCATGACCAGATGGCCTACCGGCAGTCTGCGCTTGCCCTGCACGACCGCTGGGGCGGGCAGCTGTACTGGCACGACGGCGGACATGTCGGACATCTGTTCTCGGGTGCTGTCCAGGCTCGGACCGAGCAGTTCCTGCGGGCGTTGACTCAGGCGCCGTAGTCTCGGAGGATCCGCTCCCGCGCGTGCGCCAACTCGGCGTCCAGGTCGAACCCGGACGGAAGCGCGACCCACTGGAAGGCGAGGCCGAAGAACGCGGCGGTGATATCGCTGACCGCCCGGTCGAGATCGATGCCGGTGCGAACAGACTTGTCCCGCTGCCCTTTCCGCAGTCCGTCTGCCACGTTCGCGACACCCGCGATCAATTGCTTCTGGACCCGTTCGCGAAGCGGTGAGGTGGTCTTCATCGCCTCGAAGGTGGAGACGAACATCGCGCGCAACACGTCCCGGTCAACGGCGTACAGGTCGCGGATTCGGTCGATGTGGGCAAGCACCTGGTCCATGCCGGTCGGGTACGGAACGAGATCCGGGTTGAGCCGGCCGACGTACTCCTGCAGGAAGTCCTCGAGGATCGCCTCCTTGCCGCCGAAGCGGGCGTGCACCATCGTGCGGCTGTAGCCGGCTCGGCGCCCGATCTCGGCGGCAGTGGTTGCCTCCCAGCCTTTCTCGACGATCAGCTCGGCGGCGGCTTCCATCAGGCGGCGCCGGGACGTCTCGACTCGCTCGGGCTGCGTCAAACCGCGTGCAGGGGAGGGCACCCTTGCATATTAAACACCTCACAACTATCTTGCGAGGGTGACTTCAGCGACGGCACGGGTGCCGTCAGGCATCGACGCCGTCGACCCGGCGTGGCTCACCGAGGCATTGGACGCGACCGTGACCGATGTCGTCGCCGAGCAGATCGCCCAGGACAGCGGATTCTCGTCGTTGCTGTATCGGCTGCACCTCACCGGCGAGGGTGTTCCGCCGACGGTGATCGCCAAGCTGGCCGCACAATCGGAGGCCCGGGGCGCGATGGAGCTGCTCGGCGGCTACCGGCGGGAGCTGGCCTTCTATCGCGATATCGCGGGCCGGGCACCGCTGGGCACGCCGCACGTCTACGCGGCCCGGATGGCCGACGACTCCGCCGATTTCGTGCTGGTGATGGAGGACCTGCGGGATTGGGACAACGCCGACCACCTGGCCGGGTTGTCGATGGAACGCGCACGGATGTGCATCCAGCAGTTGGCGGGATTGCACTCCTGGTCGGTCGAGTCGTCCAATGCTGATGCGCTGCAGGTCTTTCCAAGCTTTGACATGCCCGCCGTGCGGGATCTCCTGGTGCCTGCCTTCGGGCCCGGCTGGGAGGTATACCGGACGCACTCGGCGGCACCCGTGCCCGAGTCGGTCGCCCGATTTGCAGAGCGGTTCACCGCGCACGCCGCGACAGCGCTCGACGGTTTGACCGAACGGTCGATGCTGCTGCACGGCGACATCCGCGCCGACAACATGTTCTTCTCGGGCGAGGAGATGAAGGTGGTGGACTTCCAGTTCGCCTGCGTCGGTGCGGGTGCGGCCGACATCGCCTACCTGGTCAGCCAGGGATTGCCCACCGAGATCCGGCGCGGCCGGGACGAGGCACTGGTGCGCGGCTACCTCCAGGACCTGGGCGACATCGGCTACTCATTCGACGAGGCGTGGCGACACTACCGGCTGGCGACCGGATTCCTGATGGTGCTCCCCGTCATCACGTTGCTCGGCTGGGATGCGTTGCCGCAGCGCTCGCGCGACCTCTGCCTGACGCTGACCGATCGGGCGGTGGCGACGATCGCCGACATCGACGCGCTCGAGGTGTTCGGATGAGCCGCACCGCACGCGAGGTCGTCGAGCTGTACAACCTGGTGGTGTGGAACGACCGGGATGTCGCGCTCGCCGAGGAACTGCTGGGCGACAGCGTGATTCGGCACGAAGTCGGCGAGGCAGTCGTTCTCACCCACGCCGAGGCAGTCCAGCGCGTCGTCGACCACTTGGAGATGTTCGACGAGATTCGCTTCGACCTGAACCTGGTGGTGGCCGGGGACGACGGCGAGCACGTCGCGATCGTCTACCAGTCGCCGATGACGCTCAAGGACGGCACGCGGGTCGACGTGGGAAGTATGGAGATCTTCCGCGTCGTCGACGGTCGGATCACCGAAGTGTGGAATTGCGGCTACAAACAAGGAGTCTGGGCGTGAGCGAACGGGTCTTGGACGAGCTCGGCTTTTACCTGCTGGCCGGTGCCGGTGGCGAGGGACCGGCGACGCTGATGGACGAAGCCCGCCGCGGCGAGGAGCTGGGCTTCGGTACCGGCTTCATCTCCGAGCGCTGGAACGTCAAGGAGGCGTCCTCGCTGGTGGGCGCGGCGTGTGCGGTGACCAGCCGGATGCAGATCGCCACGGCGGCAACCAATCACAACACCCGCCACCCCCTGATCACCGGATCGTGGGCGACCACCATGCACCGGCTATCGGGTGGTCGCTTCACGCTCGGCATCGGCCGCGGCATAGCGGCGCTCTACGGCGCGTTCGGCATCCCGCCGGTGACCACCGCGCAGATGGAAGACTTCGCCAAGGTGATGCGCCGGCTGTGGCACGGCGAACTGATCTTCAACCACGACGGGCCGTTGGGGAAGTACCCGGTTCTCTTCCTGGATCCGGACTTCGATGAGGACATCCGGCTGGCTTTGGTGGCGTTCGGCCCGGAGACGCTGAAGCTCGGCGGCCGGGAATTCGACGACGTCATCCTGCACACCTACTTCACCCCGGAGACCTTGACCCGCTGCGTCAAGACCGTCAAGGACGCCGCCGAGCAGGCCGGTCGTGATCCGGCCGGCGTGCGGGTGTGGTCGTGCTTCGCCACCGTCGGCGATCACCTGCCCGAGGAACTGCGACTGAAGAAGACCGTCGCACGGCTGGCCACATACCTGCAGGGCTACGGCGATCTGATGGTCACCACGAACAACTGGGATCCCGCTGTGCTGGAACGCTTCCGCGCGGACTCGGTGGTGCAGTCGGTGGGCGGGGGGATCGACCACAAAGCGACGGCCGAGCAGATCGAGCACATCGCGACACTGATTCCCGATGAGTGGCTGGAACCGTCTGCCACCGGGTCGGCGGAACAGTGTGTGGACCGCATCCGCAAGGAATTCGATTACGGCGCCGACGCGGTGATCATGCACGGTGCCACACCCGACGAGTTGGAGCCGGTGGTCGCGGCCTACCGGCAAGCGGTGGGGTAGCCGAAGGCGTTCCGCCTCAGGATAATTCGGGTGCAGGCAGCGGCAACGCGGTCGCGCCTTGAGGGCGTAAGCCGTCGAAGATGATCGCCAGGTAGCGCCGCCACAAGTCGGGCGGCGGATCTGAAAGTCCGTCCATCACGTGCACCGGTGCGCACATCAGCAGGAAGACATCGGTTCCGGTGACATCGGGGCGGATCGCGCCTGCCGCGCGGGCATTGGCCACAAGCGTCTCGACGCCGGCATGGACCTCATCGCGGATCGTCGTCACCCTGGCATCATTCGCGCTGTATGTCAGCAGGTACGTCAGATCGTGCTGGCGTCGTTGGTCGGCTGCGATGGTGAGGAATTCCAGCAGGGCTGCGCCGGGATCACCGGCATCCGCCAGTCGGTGCGCGGCGTCGGTGAGGGTGATCAGGTGGTCGCAGACCAGGGACGCGATCAGATCCTCCTTGGAGGCGAAGTGCCGGAACACCGTGCCTTTGGCCACCCCTGCCCGACGCGCGATATCGGCGACCGAAGCCTCCACGCCGCGTTCGGCGAACACCTCCTCGGCGGCGGCCAGTAGCGACTCGCGGTTACGCGCGGCGTCGGAACGTAAGGCGCGAGCGGATGCGGTCACGCTCGCATGCTAGCAAGTTGACCGTGCGGTCACCTTTCGCTTACGGTTGCCGAGTCAACATGACCGCGCGGTCAACTTATCCTCGACCCCGAATCACGTGGAGGACAGAACAGATGAGACTGGCAGGTTCTACAGCCTTGGTCACCGGATCCAATCGCGGTATCGGCGAGCAGTTCGCGACCGACCTGCTCCGCCGCGGGGCCAAGGTATACGCCACGGCCCGCAGGCCCGAGCTCGTCGATATCCCGGGTGTCGAGGTGCTGCGCCTGGACATCCTCGACCCGGACTCGGTGCGTTCGGCGGCTGAGATCGCCGGCGACGTCGAGATCCTGATCAACAACGCCGCCGACACCGCGGGCGGGAACCTGGTGACCGGCGAACTGGAGGCGGTCCGGCGGGTGATGGAGTCCAATTACTTCGGCACATTGAACGTCATCCGGGCGTTCGCGCCGGTTCTCGCACGCAACGGCGGTGGTGCCATCGTGAACGTGCTGTCGGCCGCCGCGTGGCTCACTGTGGCCGGCAACACCGCCTACGCTGCGGCCAAGTCGGCCGAATGGGGTCTCACCAACGGTGTACGCGTCGAATTGGCCAGTCAGGGAACACAAGTCGTCGGCCTGATGCCGGGACTCATTGGTACCGAGACACTGTTCGACTTCGCCCGCAGCGCCGGGATCGAGTTTCCCGACGGCTCGGTCACCGATCCCGCCGCACTCGTCGAGTTGGCCCTCGACGGGCTGGAGGCCGGCGATATCGAGATCGCCGACGCGATCGGGCTGCAGGCCAAAGCAACGCTGGCCGGGCCGCCGCAAGCGTTCGCCCTCTGAGCGCGCCTAGGGGGTGATGACCGTCCGGCTGACCGGCTGGGCGACTTCCTGACGGCTGAAGATGCCGCGCTGCAGGGCGAGAACCAATGCGTTGCGGGTCTCCTCCGGCGAGATCAGTTCATCGAAGCCGAGGCTGCCCGCCGAACGGTAGGAGGCCTCGAGTTCCATGCTCTTGAGGATCTCGGTGACATCCTCATCGGCGTGTGAGGCGCGGCTCAACGCGGCCGCGCTCATCGCGCCCATCGTGGCTCCGGGGTAGGCGAAGGTCGCCACCTGATTGTCGAAGCCCAGCAGCGACATCACCATCGAACCGAACCCGAACGCCTTGCGCAGGGTGACGTGAAGCTTCAATGTCGTCGCCGCGGTCTGCGCGGCGAACATCCTTGCTCCGCTTCGCAGTACGCCGTTGCGCTCGGACTGGCTACCCGGCAGCATGCCGGGGTTGTCGGCCAGGAACACGATCGGCAGGTGGAACGAGTCGGCGACCATGATGAAATGCGCGGCTTTGTCGGCTGCGTCGGAGTCGATGGACCCGGCCAGCTCGGTCGGCTGATTGGCAACGACCGCAACGGGATAGCCACCGAGGTGCGCCAGTGCGCAGATGATCGCCTTGCCGAACTTCGGCTGGATCTCGAACCAGTCCGGCTCGTCGAAGACGACGTCGAGGACGGTGCGCATGTCATAGATGTTGCGGTTGTCACGAGAGATGATGTCGAGGAGTTCGGGAGTGGGGCGAAGGCCGGCCTCCTCGTCATACAACCGGGTCGGGGGATACGACCATGCGCTGGACGGGAAGTAGGACAGGTAGCGTCGGATGTCGTCGAGCACCGCTTCGTCGCTGTCGGCGACATTGTGGATGACACCACTGGGCAACGCGACCGTGGGCCCGCCAAGCTCCTCTTTCGAAATGTCCTCACCGGTGGCCTCTTTGACGACCGGAGGGCCTGCGGTGAAGATCGCGCCCTGATCGCTCATGATCGAGAAGTCGCAGACCGGGGCCACGAGTGCGCCGTGGCCCGCCGACGGACCGAGCACAGCGGAGATGGTCGGAACCTTGCCGGAGCATCGAGCCTGCGCGATCAGGTCGGTCGGGGTGCGCCCGTAGTGTTCGCCACCCGCGGCGCGGAAACCCGCCCCTTCCAACAACATCACCAACGGAATCTTGTTGCGCAGCGCGAGCTCGGCGAGCCGATAGCGCTTGGCATTACCGCCGGGACCGATACTGCCGGCCAGTGTGGTGAAGTCCTCGGCGCCCACCATGACCGGCGTCCCGTCGATGCGGCCCGCACCCGCCACCAATCCGTCCGCCGCGATCTCGCCGCCGACCAGGGTGCCGAACTCTTGGAAGGTCCCCGAGTCGAGGAGGTGCTCGATTCGCGCGCGGGCATCGAGCTTTCCCTTGCCGTGGTGCTTGGCCAGGCGCTCCTCGCCGCCCATGGAGTGCGCGTGCTGACGGCGTCGACTCAGGTCGTGGAGCGTGTCCTGCCAGTCCTGCGCATTGCTCATCGACGTGTCCTTACCGTGGCGGCGTTGACCATACTGAATTGCTTACTGTAGCGTCTGCCGACATGGGCGAGGTCGGCGGTCTCAAAGTCGACCGCGGCGTCATCAGCAGGCTTGCCGGGGTCGCCGAGGGGGCCCGCGAGGTCGAGCGACTCGGTTATGACGGGTGCTGGACGGCCGAGATCAACCACGACCCTTTCCTACCCCTGACGCTGGCGGCCGAGCACACCACTGCGATCGAATTGGGGACCTCGATTGCGGTGGCCTTCGCGCGCAATCCGATGACCGTGGCCAACATCGGGTGGGATCTGCAGGACTACTCGGGCGGCCGGCTCCTGCTCGGATTGGGAACCCAGATCAAACCGCATATCGAAAAGCGGTTCGGCATGCCGTGGAGCCATCCCGTCCGGCGGATGGGCGAGTTCGTCACTGCGCTGCACGAGATTTGGGCCAGCTGGCGCGACGGCACCAAGCTGAGCTTCGACGGCGAGTTCTACACCCACCGGCTCATGACGCCGATGTTCGTGCCCGAGTCGCATCCGTACGGGTCGCCGAAAGTGATGATCGCCGCCGTCGGTGAGTTGATGACGCAGATGTGCGGCGAGGTGGCCGACGGCCTTATTGCTCACGCCTTCACCACCAAGCGGTATTTCGACGAGGTGACCATTCCGGCGCTGGAGCGGGGGATGGCCGCCTCGGGTCGCTCACGCAGCGAGTTCCAGGTGATGGCACCGGTGTTCGTGGTGACCGGCACGGATGAGGCCGAGATGGCGGCAGCCGCCGCGGCGTCGCGCAAGCAGATCGCCTTCTACGCCTCGACGCCTGCCTATCGGAAGGTATTGGAGCTGCACGGGTGGGGCGAGTTGCAGACCGAGTTGCACCGGCTGTCGCTGGACGGCCAGTGGGACACGATGGCGACGCTGATCTCGGACGAGATTCTCGAGACGTTCGCCGTCGTCGCGCCGCTGGATGGTCTGGCCGCGGCCTTGAGGGAGCGCTGCGACGGGATCATCGATCGGGTGATGATCGGGTTGCCTCCGTCGGCGTCGGAGGACACCGTGCGAGCCTTTCTCGACGAGGTGCGTTCTAGCTGAGTTCGGTTGTGGCTCTGGGGTTATCCCCAGTTCCGTTTTCATCCCCAGGTCGATTGTGGCCTCGCGTTTCTGTCGGCGGCCGCGCATATAATTCGAACATGCTTTCGATCGAGGTGGGTGAGGCGCTCGACGCGATCGATGCCGCGTTGTCCACGTTGTCGAAGGTGGATATGGCGGGGCTTGCGGTGATGGATGTGCTGGAGTTGGCCGCCCGGTGTGAGAAGGCGACCCGCCATCACGATGTGGTGCGCTACGACCTCAGTCATGAGCTGCATCGGCGTGAGGTCAGCGAGATCGGCGGTAAGCCGGGCAAGGTGCTGGCCGATTGGTTGCGGATCACGCCGGCGGAGGCCAAGCGTCGCGCCGAGGTTGTTGAGCCGCTAAGCGCGCGCACCGCGTTGAGCGGGGAGCCGTTGGCGCCGCGTCAACCGGGTACGGCGCACGCGTGGCGCGATGGGAAGCTCGATGGCGAGCATGTGCGGATCATTCAGAAGTTCCTCGGTGGCTTGCCGTTTGATGTTCCTGCGGAGGTACGCGACGAGGCTGAGCTGTTCCTGGCTGAGAAGGCGACACTGATGCGTCCGGATCAGTTGAGCCGGGTGGCGCATCGGTTGGCGTTGGAGATCAACCCGGACGGCCGGTTCTCCGATGAGGACCGAGCCCGCAAACGCTCCGCGGTGGTGGGCCGCCAACAGCCCGACGGGATGACCGAGATCCGTATCAATGCCACCCCGGAGATGATTTCTTACGTCGAGGCGGTGTTCGCCAAGTATGCGGCGCTGGGGATGTGCAATCCTGCCGATCAGACGGCGGTGGTCGACGGTGAACCCGCTCCCGAGCAGGTGCGGGCGGACACTCGTACGATCGGGCAGCGCCAGCATGATGCGTTGATGGCGATGCTGCGCAGCACCCTCGGTGATCCGAAACTCGGGCAGCACAACGGCCTACCCGTCACCGTGATCGTGTCGACCACCTTGCAGGAACTGCAGAACACGACCGGCCACGGCATCACCGGCGGCGGCACCCTGATCCCGATCACCGACGTCATCCGGATGGCCCGGCATAGCTACCACTACCTGACGATCTTCGACGGCGTCACCGGCCAAGCCTTGTGGCTGGGCCGCACCAAACGCATCGCCTCGGCCGATCAACGAATTGTGTTGCACGCCAGAGATCGCGGATGCACCAAGCCGGGTTGCACGGTGCCCGGATATGCGACCCAAGTGCACCACGCCGCCAAAGACTGGAAACACGGCGGCGCCACCGACATCGACGAATTGGCCTTCGCCTGCCCACCGGATAATCAGCTCGTCGAAACCGGCGGCTGGACCACCCGCAAACTTCCCAGCGGCGACACCGAATGGATCCCACCGCCACACCTACCGATGCTGATCGGCGGGGTCAACACCTACCACCACCCTGAGCGTTTCCTGCCGAAAGACGACGATCCATGAGGCCAGGGAATGAATGGCGCCGCGCGAGGCTTGTAGGCAAGCATGACGTTCACGCTGACCGACGACTCAGCCCTGCTTCAGCCGATCACCATCGGGGCGAATACCGCGCGGAATCGCCTCTTCATGGCGCCGCTGACGCGCTCGCGTGCCGAGTCGGACGGCACGCCGAGCGACCTGCAGGTCGAGTACTACGCTCAGCGCGCGTCAGCTGGGCTGATCATCACCGAAGCCACCGCCGTCTCGCAGGTCGGCAACGGGGCCTACGTCAATACCCCGGGCATCTACACCGACCGCCACCAGGAGAAGTGGGCCGAGGTTGCGTCGGCCGTGCACGCGCAGGACGGGTTGATGTTCATGCAGATCTGGCATGTCGGCCGGATGGCGCACCCCGACATCAACGGCGCCGAGTCGGTGGCGCCGTCGCCGATCGCGGTAAAGATGCAGGCGCACACGCCCGGCGGCAAGAGGCCGCTGCCGGTGCCGCGGGCTCTGGATACCGACGAAATCGCCGGAGTGGTCGCACAATTCCGCGCCGCAGCGCGCCGGGCCGTCGATGCCGGCCTCGACGGTGTCGAAATCCATTCCGCCAACGGCTATCTGCTGCACCAGTTCCTGGCCGACGCCACCAACACCCGCACCGACCGGTACGGCGGTTCGGCGGAGAACCGCGCCCGGCTGACCGCGGAGGTCGTCGAAGGGGTCGCCGCCGAGATCGGGGCCGACCGGGTTGGTCTGCGCATCTCGCCCGGAAACGGAGCAGGCGATGTCAACGAGGTCGACACCGTCTCGGCCTATGAGGCTCTGCTGGAACGCATTTCGCCGCTGGGGCTGGCGTACCTGCACGTCCTGATCAACCCGGACTCTCCCGAATTCGGGATCGTGCGGGCACTGTGGTCCGGACCGTTCGTCCTGAACACCGGCCGGGAAGTCGACACCAGCTTTTGCGAACTGGAGAACCTTGCCGACTGGGGTGCCATCAGTGCCGCTGCTGTCGGCCGTGCCTACCTGGCGAACCCCGACCTCATCGAACGGCTGCGCACCGGTGCCGAGCTGACCGAGCCCGACGTGGCGACGTTCTACTCGCCGGGCCCGGCGGGTTACGTCGACTACCCGACGCTGGCGCCGACGGCCTGAGCTGACTTCTCGTGTAGCCGCTGGCGTTCGACGGTGGCCAGATAGAACGCCCACGCGAACGCGAAGCTGGTGAACAGGCTCGACACGAAGAACAGCCACGGCCGGCGGATACCGCGCCGGTACCCGTCGACGACGGTGAACAACGGCAGCAGGATCACGTTGCCGATCGTGTAGTCCTGGCTGGCCGACGCTGCTGCCGGGTTGTCGTAGCCCAGCGTGATGAACTGCCACCAGCTGCCCGCGCCGGTGAACACATTGCCCGAGCCGTCGGCGTACTGGTGCACGAATTGGATATTGAAGTACCAGCCCAGCGCCACCGACGCGATGCCGACCAGGTAGTACAGGATCTCAAGCGCACTGAATGCGGGTCCACTGGCCGGCCGGCGGAACACCGCCGAATTGGATCCGATGATCCATGCGATGACGAGGACGGCCAGCACTGCATGAACGAGGAGCGTCATGGCTTCGCAACTGTAGTGAAGTTCGGCAACCGTTTTGTCAATTTTGACAATTCTTTTTGAGGTAGGTTACCTGCGTGGTTCGCCCTGCTCAGACAGCGCGCAGCGAGCGCACGCGCGACGCACTGCGCCGTGCTGCGCTGGTGCGTTTTCTGGCCCAGGGTGTCGAGGACACCTCTGCTGAACAGATCGCCGACGACGCCGGGGTATCGCTGCGCACGTTCTACCGGCATTTCACGTCCAAGCACGATCTGCTGTTCGCCGACTACGACGTCGGCCTGGAGTGGTTCCGGGCGGCCTTGCAGGCCCGCTCGCCCGGGGAGTCGATCATCGAATCGGTGCAGTCGGCGATCGACGCCTCGCCCTACGACCCGGAGGCTGTCGCCCAGATCGCCGCGCTGCGGGCCAGGGAACTCGATGCCGGCCGCATAGTCCGCCACACGCGGCAGGTCGAGGCCGAATTCGCCGACGCGATCGCCGACCAGCTTTCGCAGAGCGCCCCGGCCGACACACCTGACGAGCGCCTTCGGGTGATCGTGACGGCCCGCTGCATCGCCGCCGCGGTGTTCGGTGCAATGGAGCTCTGGATGATCGGTGAGGACACGTCGCTGGCCGAGTTGGGCCGGCTGTGCCGCACCGCGCTGGAGTCGTTGCGCCAGGGCATCATCGACGAGTGACGGTGTCGTCCAGGTCGGCCGGCTCGGCGATCGTCAACACGGCATCGACGATGTGCGGGTTGGCTTCGAGCCTGCGTTCCAGGTCGCGCAGGGTGTGCGCGATCCGCGACTCGATCTGATCACCCACCAGGTCCACGCTCGCCACCACGAAAAGCTGTCGGGGACCGACGAATTCGAGCCGCACGAAGCGCACCGACGCCACTTCGTCGAGCGCCTCGATCCGCGCGACCACGGCGTCGCGCAGCTGCGGTGTGCCCGGCTCTCCGGTGAGGAACCTGCGATTGCGGTCGATCAGCAACACCGCCACCACACCCAGCAGCAGTCCCACCAGAATCGAGCCGACCGCGTCCCAGGCCGCCACCCCGGTCAGCTGATGCAGACTGATGCCGGCACCGGCCAGCACGATGCCGATCAGCGCGGCAGTGTCCTCTGCGAACACCGCGCGAACCGTGGGATCGGAGGTCTGCATGGCGTACTCGAGCACTTCGCGATCCATCGCGCGGGCATTGCTGCGCAGCTGACGCACCGCCTGCGCCCACGAGATGCTCTCCATGACGAGCGCGATCCCCAGCACGATGTAGGCCACCAGGTAGTGCTCGTCGGCCGGGCGGTCGTCGAGCAGTTCATTGACCCCCCGCCACACCGACACCGTCCCGCCGACCACGAACAACCCGACGGCCGCCAGCAGGGACCAGACGTACACCTCCCGGCCGTAGCCGAGGGGGTGCTTGCGGTCCGCGGCGCGGCTGCCGCGCCGATTGGCAATCATCAGAAACGCCTGGTTGCCGGTGTCCGCCCAGGAATGCGCGGCCTCGGCAGCCATCGACACCGACCCGGACAGCACGCCCGCCAGCGTTTTGGCCACCGCGACGACCAGGTTGGCGCCGAACGCGATGGCCACCGTTTTCGTGCTCTCGCCCTGTGTCGCATCGGCCGAGTCTTCGCCGAGCAGGTTCTCCGTCGCCGTCATCCCGGCTGGGGTACCCGTGGCATGCTGACCACATGCATGCGTTCCGAGCCGCCGTCGAAGCCGGCGATTTCGATGCCCTGCCCGCTCTGTGCGCCGAGGACGTGGTCTTCCGCAGCCCGATCGCGCACAAGCCCTACCAGGGCCGCGACCAGATCGGTGTGATCCTGCGGGCGGTCTCGCGAGTGTTCGCCGACCTCACCTACGTGAAGGAGATCGGCGGTGACGGCCAGGTCGACCACGCGCTGGTGTTCGTCGCCAAGGTGGGCGACCTCGAGATCAACGGCTGCGACTTCCTCCACGTCCGCGAGGACGGGCTGATCGACGAGTTCACCGTGATGCTGCGTCCGCTGAAGGCCGTCACGAAATTCGCCGAACTGATGGCCGTGGAATTTGAAAAGGAAATGGCCGCCGCCGGATTGGCGTAACCCTCGGCGTGGGTCCGCACATCCGCCGCGCCCACGGCGCACTATCTAGGGCATGGCGAGGATCGGCGACGACTCTCTGATCGTCCGCGGTGAATTGCGTCCTGACGGCACTTGGCTTTTCACCATCCGCTACATCGTGCACTTCGAGGCGGGCGAGCTCGGCACCCGATTCGCCGACTCGGTGCAGGTGTCCGCGGACTCCCGCGCGTCGCCGGTTCCGTTCGTCGCGTGTGGCCGCTCGGTGCTGCGCAAGAAGCGTGTCATCGTCGACGACGAGGCACTCGCCACCCGCGACGACGTCTACGCGACCGTGTGCGTGCGGTCCGGCGGCGGGGTCGAGGCGCTGACTCAGTCGGCGCGGTTGCGCAGGATCTCCACCCAGTCGCTCGGCACCCGGCCGCGCGGACCGGGGGTGGTTTCCTCGGACGGCCGGCTCTCCGGCGGGGCGAGGTCCGGACCGTCGTAGTACTGGTTGGTCTGGTAGTCCCAGAACCAGTCCTCGCCCGGCTCGAACGATCTGATGATCGGATGCCCGCTCGTCCGCCAGTGCGCGGCGGCGTGCCGCATCAGCGAATCATCGCAACAACCGATGTGCCCGCAGGCGGCGCAGCGCCGCAGGTGCACCCACCAGCCGCCGGCGGCATCGCATTCAACACATCCGGTGCCGCTCGGTGGAACCGACGGATCTACCGCTTCAGCCATGGGTGTGAGCTTAGGGGAAGCGAGCACGAAAACAGTTGGCCCTCATGGGAGAAATCCCGTGGAAATCGCCGGTACCAACTATGGTCACGCCCATGGCAGTCAAAGATTCCCGCGAAGTCGTGATCGAGGCCAGTCCTGAAGCGATCCTCGATGTCATCGCCGATGTCGAATCGACACCCACCTGGTCGCCGCAGTACCAGAGCGCAGAGGTGCTGGAGGCCTACGACGACGGCAGGCCGCACAAGGTGAAGATGAAGATCAAGGCGGCCGGTCTGACCGACGAGCAGATCGTCGAGTACACCTGGGCCGACAACGAGGTGAGCTGGACGCTGGTCAAGGCCGGCCAATTGCGTTCGCAGGACGCCAAGTACACGCTGACGCCCGACGGCGACAAGACCAAGCTGCGTTTCGACCTGTCGATCGATCTGGCGGTGCCGCTGCCCGGCTTTGTGGTCAAGCGCACCATCAAGGGTGCGATGGAGACCGCCACCGACGGCCTGCGCAAGCAGGTGTTGAAGGTCAACAAGCGCTAGTTTCGAAACCGCTCTCGCTGGCAATGGTGCGGACATGGCAGTCACCGAAACCCGCGAGGTCACCATCGAGGCGACGCCCGAGGAGATCCTCGCCGTGCTGTTCGACCTGGAGTCGCTGCCGACGTGGTCGCAGGCGCACCAGAAGGTCGAGGTGCTCGAGCGAGATGCCGAGGGTCACCCGAGCAAGTCGCGCCAGACGGTCAAGGTCGTCGGCATCAACGATGAGCAGGTGCTGGATTACATCGTGCATCCCGACGGGGTCAGCTGGACCCTGGCCAGCTCCAAACAGCAACGCGCACAAGAAGGTCGATACACACTGACCCCCGAGGGCGATTCGACGCGGGTCCGGTTCGAGCTGACCGTCGACCCCCTGGTTCCGCTGCCCGGCTTCGTGATCAAGCGCGGCGCCAAAGGTTTGATGCAGACCGCGACCGACGGGCTGCGCAAGCAGGTTCTGCAATCCAAGAAGGGTGGCTGAGCTACCTTTCAGTCGTGACGAATACCGGACCCCTGGCCGGGGTGAGAGTGATCGAACTCGGCGGGATAGGCCCGGGCCCGCACGCCGGCATGATTCTGGCCGATTTGGGTGCGGACGTGGTCAGAGTGCGACGCCCGGGCGGACTGACGATGCCCGCCGAGAACGTCGACCTCATGCACCGCGGCAAGCGGGTGGTCGACCTCGACGTTAAGAACCAGCCTGACGCTCTGCTCGACCTGGCGGCGAAGGCCGACGTGCTGCTGGACTGTTTCCGGCCCGGCACCTGTGAGCGCCTCGGCATCGGGCCCGACGACTGCGCGGCGGTCAACCCGCGGCTGATCTTCGCCCGCATCACCGGGTGGGGTCAGGACGGGCCGCTGGCGTCGACCGCCGGCCATGACATCAACTACCTGTCACAGACCGGAGCACTGAGCGCGATCGGATACCGCGACCGCCCGCCGGTGGCACCGCTGAACCTCGTCGCCGACTTCGGCGGCGGCTCGATGCTGGTGCTGCTCGGCATCGTCGCCGCCCTCTACGAACGGGAGAAGTCCGGCCAGGGGCAGGTGATCGACGCGGCGATGGTCGACGGGGTCAGCGTGCTGGCGCAGATGATGTGGACGATGAAGGCGACCGGCTCGCTGGCGGACCAGCGCGAGTCCTTCCTGCTCGACGGGGGAGCGCCGTTCTACCGCACGTACCAAACGGCCGACGGCGGGTACATGGCGGTTGGGTCGATCGAGCCGCAGTTCTTCGCCCAATTGCTGGCCGGGCTCGGGTTGCCGGCGCAGAAGGTGCCCGGCCAATTCGAGCGGGACCGTTACCCCGAGATGCGGGAGCTCTTCGCGACGACCTTCGCCGGAAAGACCCGTGCGGAGTGGACCGCGATCTTCGCCGGCACCGACGCGTGCGTCACGCCGGTGCTGAGCTGGACCGAGGCCGCGCACAATGAGCATCTTCTGGCGCGCCGCACCGTTATTAACGTCGATGGCACCGACCAGGCGGCTCCGGCGCCGCGGTTCTCCCGCAGTGCCCCCGGGCCGGTGGGGCAACCGCCACAAACCACCACATCGCTGGCCGACATAGATTGGTAATGGTTCAACTGAGCCAAAGCCGACACAGCGAGCCCACCGAGTAACTACGTTTGCTGATTGTGGCGGTACGGGCATCGCGCGAGATCGTGATCGACGCCCCGCCGGAGGTCATCCTCGATGCCATCGCCGATATCGAGGCGGCGCCGACGTGGTCGTCGGTCCACAAGCATGTCCATGTCGTGGATCGCTATCCCGACGGACGGCCGCGGCGGGTCCAGGTCACCGTCAAGGTGCTCGGGATCATCGACCACGAAGTCGTCGAATACCACTGGGGACCAAACTGGGTGGTCTGGGACGCCGACCGGACCGCGCAACAGCATGCCCAGCACGGCGAGTACACCTTGCGTCCCGAGGGTGAGGCCACCCGGGTCCGGTTCGACCTCACCCTCGAACCGTCCACCCCGTTGCCGCTCTTTCTGGTCAAGCGGGCGAAGAAAGCGGTCCTGATCGCCGCGACCGAAGGCCTGCGTGGCTTCGTACTGAGCGGCAAGAGTTCGCTTCAGCGCGAATAGATCGGAATGCCCGCCGGTCGTGGTGGCGTTGGGCCAGACATGACGACCGGTGTAGTACTGCTGCCGAATCCCGCTGCCCCCAACGCCGTGGACGATGTCATCGCCGCGGCCCGAGCCGCGTCCGCGGTGGTTGTGCGCCAGGTGTGGTTCGCCCAACGGTTCGACCTCGACGCGATCACGCTGGCCGCAGTGGTCGGCGCCGCGGTGCCAGGCCTTGGCGTGGGAACGTCGGTGGTGCCACTCAATCCGCGCCACCCGCTGATCGTCGCCTCGCTGGCGCAGACCGCGCAGGCCGCCAGCCATGGCAACTTCAGCCTCGGTCTGGGGCTGGGGGCCCACGAACCCGAACGGGTGGCCTTCGGGCAGGCGTGGCCCGACACCATCACCCGGCTTCGTGAGCATCTCACCGTGCTGCGGTCCGTATTCGACACCGGCGCAGTGCATTTCCACGGCCGCACGCTGTCCGCCGACCCGGCGTGGGATGTCCGGGTACCCGGCGGTGCACCGGTGCCGGTGTACGTGGCGGCGATGGGTCCCAGGGCGCTGGCCGTCACCGGTGAACTGGCCGACGGAACCCTGCCGTACCTGGCGGGTCCCCGCACCATCGGTGACTTCATCGTCCCGACGATCGGTAAGGCGGCCACCGACGCGGGCAGGCCTGCTCCGCGCGTGATCGCCGCGGTGCCGGTTCTCGTCACCGACGACGTCAGTGCCGGCCGTGCGATCGCGGCCGAGGAACTCGACTTTTACACCACGATCCCGTCGTATCAGAACGTGATCGCTCGCGAAGGTGTGGACAGCGTCGCCGAACTCGCGGCCGTCGGCCCGGCCCGGTCCGTGCTGCGCCAGCTCCGGGCTTATCTCGACGCCGGCGCAACCGATCTGGTGCTCAGCCCGCTGCGGTCGCAGGATGCGCCTCCGCAGCCGCTATGGGAGGTCGCGGCCGCCCTTTAGCGCGCCAAGCCGGCGGATCGCCTCATCAAGGGTGTCGTCGCGCTTGCAGAAAGCGAAGCGCACCAAGTGATTCCACTCGCCGATGTGCGGAGAGTGCGGATCGCAGAACGCCGACATCGGAATCGCGGCTACCCCGGCTCTGGTCGGCAACTCGGCGCAGAACTGAGTGCTGTCGGAATATCCCAGCGGCCGCGGATCGGCGCACACAAAGTACGTACCCGCACTGTCGTGCACGCCGAAGCCCAACTCGGTCAACGCCGTCGACAGCCGATCCCGCTTGGCCTGCAACGAGTCTCGCAGAGCTCTCACCCAGGCCTCTTCGGAATTCAGCGCGTAGGCCACCGCGGGCTGGAACGGTGCGCCACCCACATAGCTCAGGTACTGCTTGGCCGCCCGCACCCCGGCAATCAGATCCGGCCTGCCGCACACCCAGCCGATCTTCCAACCGGTGCAGTTGAACATCTTGGCGGCACTGGAGATCGTCAGCGTGCGCTCGGCCATCCCGGGGTAGGCCGCCAGCGGCAGGTGCCGTTTGTCGTCGAACACCAGATGCTCGTAGACCTCATCGGTGATCACCAGCAGGTCGGCGTCGACAGCGAGTGCCGCCAGCGCCTGCAGGTCGCGGTCCGCGAGCACCATGCCGGTGGGGTTGTGCGGGGAGTTCACGATCAGCGCGCGGGTGTTCGGCGTCACCGCGGCACGCAGGGCGTCGACGTCGAGGGCGAAGCCGCGGCCGTCGGGCACCAGCGGCACCGGCACCCGCCTGCTGCCGGCCATCGCGATGACAGGGGAGTAGGAGTCGTAGAACGGCTCGATCAACAGCACATCCGAGCCCGGTTCGACCAGACCGAGGATGGCGGCCGCGATCGCCTCGGTGGCGCCGACGGTGACCAGCACCTCGGTCTCCGGGTCGTAGTCGACGTCGTACTGCCGTTTGCGCTGGGCGGCGATCGCCTCGCGCAGGGGGGCGATGCCCAATCCGGGCGGGTATTGATTGACACCCTCGGCGATCGCTTGCTGCGCGGCCGCCAGCATTCCGGCGGGGCCGTCCTCGTCCGGGAAGCCCTGGCCGAGATTCACCGCGCCGATCCGGGCGGCCAGCGCCGACATCTCGGCGAAGATCGTCACCGCGTACGGCTGCAGCCTCGAGACCGGAGCCGGACGGCCGGCGACATGGGGACCCGTCATAGCGCGGAGCTTAGTCGCAGGGCCGCTTATCAGCGGTTTCGTCAATTGCCATCGGCCGATGGGTTCACTGGTGCGCGCGGGTGTGGGCGCGATCGTCACGGCGGCGGCCTGATCTGAGCGACTGCCCAACCATCCGGTTGGGCGGCCTTGGTAGGCTTCGCGGGCAGAGGACGACACTCGAGTAGATCGTCACGCCCAATTCCGAACAGGACCTGGAGAAAACACACATGTCCGAAGAAGCCTTCATCTACGAGGCCATCCGAACCCCGCGCGGTAAGCAGCGCGGCGGATCGCTCAACGAAGTCAAGCCGCTGAACCTCGTGGTCGGGCTGATCGAGGAGCTGCGCTCGCGCTTCCCCGACCTCGACGAGAACCTGATCAGCGACGTCATCCTGGGCTGCGTCTCCCCGGTCGGCGACCAGGGCGCCGACATCGCCCGCACCGCGGTGATCGCGGCCGGGATGCCCGACACCGTCGGCGGCGTCCAGCTGAACCGCTTCTGCGCGTCCGGCCTCGAGGCCGTCAACACCGCAGCGCAGAAGGTCCGCTCCGGCTGGGACGACCTGGTGCTCGCCGGTGGCGTCGAGTCGATGAGCCGCGTCCCGATGGGCTCGGACGGCGGTGCGATGTTCACCGACCCCGCCACCGTGTTCGACAACTACATCGTGCCGCAGGGCATCGGCGCCGACCTGATCGCCACGATCGAAGGCTTCTCCCGGGAGGACGTCGACGCCTACGCCGCGCAGTCCCAGGAGCGCGCCGCCGCGGCGTGGTCGGGCGGCTACTTCGCCAAGTCCGTGGTCCCGGTCAAGGACCAGAACGGTCTGCTGATCCTCGACCACGACGAGCACATGCGTCCCGGCACCACCGTGGAGAGCCTCGGCAAGCTCAAGTCCGCCTTCGAGGGACTGGCCGCGATGGCCGGCTTCGACGACGTGGCGCTGCAGAAGTACCACTGGGTCGAGAAGATCAACCACGTCCACACCGGCGGCAACAGCTCCGGCATCGTCGACGGCGCCGCTCTGGTGCTCATCGGTAGCGAAGCCGCGGGCAAGTCGCAGGGCCTGACCCCGCGAGCGCGCATCGTGGCCACCGCCACCAGCGGCGCGGACGCGACGATCATGCTGACCGGCCCCACGCCGGCCACCCGCAAGGTGCTCGACCGCGCCGGTCTGACCGTCGACGACATCGACCTGTTCGAGCTCAACGAGGCTTTCGCGTCGGTGGTGCTGAAGTTCCAGAAGGACCTGAACATCCCGAGCGAGAAGCTCAACGTCAACGGCGGCGCGATCGCGATGGGTCACCCGCTGGGCGCCACCGGCGCCATGATCACCGGCACCATGGTCGACGAACTCGAGCGCCGCGGCGCCAAGCGCGCGCTCATCACGCTGTGCATCGGCGGCGGTATGGGTGTCGCCACCATCATCGAGAGGGTTTAAGGAAAAGTCATGGCAGAGAACACGATTGCGTGGGATAAGGATGCCGACGGCATCGTCACGCTGACGATGGACGACCCGACCGGTTCGGCCAACGTGATGAACGAGCACTACAAAGAGTCCATGCACAAGGCCGTAGAACGCCTTGTCGCAGAAAAGGATTCGGTCACCGGTGTGGTGATCACCAGCGGCAAGAAGACCTTCTTCGCCGGTGGTGACCTCAAGAGCATGATCACCGCCGGTCCGGAGAACGCCGGTGAGATCTTCGCCGAGGTCGAGGACATCAAGCGCGACCTGCGCGCCCTGGAGACCCTGGGCAAGCCGGTCGTCGCGGCGATCAACGGCGCCGCCCTCGGCGGTGGCCTGGAGATCGCGCTGGCCTGTCACCACCGCATCGTCGCCGACGTGAAGGGTGTTCAGATCGGCCTGCCCGAGGTCACCCTCGGTCTGCTGCCCGGCGGCGGCGGCGTCACCCGCGTGACGCGCATGCTCGGTATCCAGAACGGCTTCGTCAACGTGCTGAGCCAGGGCACCCGGTTCAAGCCGGCCGCCGCCAAGGACAACGGGCTGGTCGACGAACTCGTGTCCAGCGTCGAGGAATTGGTGCCCGCCGCCAAGGAGTGGATCAAGGCCAACCCCGAGTCGCACACCCAGCCGTGGGATGCCAAGGGCTACAAGATGCCCGGGGGCACCCCGGCCAGCCCGTCGTTGGCGGCGATCCTGCCGTCGTTCCCGTCGCTGCTGCGCAAGCAGCTCAAGGGCGCGCCGATGCCGGCACCGCGGGCCATCCTGGCCGCCGCCGTCGAGGGCGCGCAGGTGGACTTCGACACCGCCAGCCGCATCGAGAGCCGCTACTTCACCGAGCTGGTCACCGGGCCGATCGCCAAGAACATGATCCAGGCGTTCTTCTTCGACCTGCAGGCCATCAACTCCGGTGGATCGCGGCCCGAGGGCATCGGCAAGACCCCGATCACCAAGATTGGCGTGCTCGGTGCGGGCATGATGGGCGCCGGTATCGCCTACGTGTCGGCCAAGGCCGGCTTCGACGTGGTCCTCAAGGACGTCACCCTCGAAGCGGCCCAGAAGGGCAAGGGCTACTCCGAGAAGTTGGAGGCCAAGGCCCTCGAGCGGGGCAAGACCACGAAGGAACGCTCCGACGCCCTGCTGGGCCGGATCACCCCGACGGCCGACGCCGCCGACTTCAAGGGCGTCGACTTCGTCATCGAGGCGGTCTTCGAGTCGGTCGAGCTGAAGCACAAGGTGTTCGCCGAGATCGAGGACATCGTCGAGCCCAACGCGTTGCTGGGCTCGAATACCTCGACGCTGCCGATCACCGAACTCGCGACCGGCGTGAAGCGCCAGGACGACTTCATCGGCATTCACTTCTTCTCTCCGGTCGACAAGATGCCGCTGGTGGAGATCATCAAGGGCGAGAAGACGTCCGACGAGGCGCTGGCTCGGGTGTTCGACTACACGCTGGCCATCGGGAAGACCCCGATCGTGGTCAACGACAGCCGCGGCTTCTACACCAGCCGGGTCATCGGCACCTTCGTCAACGAAGCGCTGGCGATGCTCGGCGAGGGTGTCGAGCCGGCGTCGATCGAGCACGCAGGCACCCAGGCCGGCTACCCGGCCCCGCCGCTGCAGCTGTCCGACGAGCTCAACCTCGAGCTGATGCACAAGATCGCCCTGGCCACCCGCAAGGGTGTCGAAGAGGCCGGTGGCACCTATGAGCCGCACCCGGCTGAGGCCGTCGTCGAGAAGATGATCGAACTCGGCCGTCCTTCACGGCTTTCCGGTGCCGGCTTCTACGAATACGTCGACGGCAAGCGCACCCAGCTGTGGCCGGGGCTGCGGGAGACCTTCTCCTCGGGCACGTCGACCCCGCCGCTGCAGGACATGATCGACCGCATGCTGTTCGCCGAGGCGCTGGAAACCCAGAAGTGCTTCGACGAAGGTGTCATCACCACGACGGCCGACGCCAACATCGGCTCGATCATGGGCATCGGCTTCCCGCCGTGGACCGGGGGCGCCGCGCAGCTGATCGTCGGCTACCCGCACGGCGGCAAGGCCGGGTTCGTGGCACGGGCCAAGGAACTGGCGGAGAAGTACGGCGAGCGGTTCAACCCGCCGGCGTCGCTGCTCTAGCCGACCCGTCGCGACGCGCAAAGGTCCCCGAAACCCTGGTGTTTCGGGGACTTTTGCGTCTGCTCGGCCCGCGACCGTTAGCGTGAGACGCGTGAGCCAGAGCGCCGCAACGATTCTCAGCAGACTGGCCGCCAGCCTGTCAGGCTACGGCGGCGCGCCGTGCATCGAGTTCAACGGCCGCTGGTACACCGGTGACGAGATCGCCGCCTATGCCCGTGCCATCGACGATGCGTTGGGGCGGGCCGGGGTCGCTGCCGGCGCGACCGTGGCAGTGGTGGCCCGCAACCGCCCACCCCACGCGGCGGCCGTGATCGGGTTGCTCGGCGGCGGCCGGCGGGTGCCGATGATCTATTCATTCCAGTCGGCCGAGGCGATCGGGCGCGACATCGAACAGCTGGAGCCTGCCGCAGTCGTCGCCGACCGGCAGGACTGGACCGAGCCGGTGATCTCCGCCGCTCAGCGCGCAGGCACCGCCGGCATCGCGGTGTCACTGACAGCGCCCGCTGTGGAACTCGTGGCCGGCATCGAGCGGGTGGCACCGCGGCTGAATTCCTCAAGCCGGGACGGCTCGACCGGTCTGCAGGTGCTCACCAGTGGCACCACCGGGCCGCCCAAGCGGCACCCGATCCCGGCGTCGGTGCTCGAACACACCGTGTCCAGCGTGGCGATCACCGGCGCCTCCGCCGACGAGCCACCCGAGCTGATGTACTGGCCACTCGGCGGGATAGGCGGGGTGTGCCAGCTGATCACCGGCGCCTACCTCGGCAAGCGGATCGCACTTCTGGAGAAGTTCAGTGTCGCCGAGTGGGTCCGGGTGGTGAAGACCTACGGCATCCGGCGCTGCGGTCTGCAGCCGGCGGCGGTACGCATGCTCCTGGACGCCGACCTGCCGAGCGAGGACCTCGGGTCGCTCGACTACGTCATCAGCGCGGCGGGACCGCTGGATCCCGAGACCCGTGACGCGTTCGAGCAGAGATACCGAGTGCCCGTCCTGTTGGCTTATGGCGCAACCGAATTCGCCGGCTCGGTGTGCACGTGGACACCCGATCTCTATCGGGAGTTCGGTGCCGCCAAGCGTGCCAGCTCCGGACGGGCGATGCCCAACACCGAGGTCCGCATCATCGACCCGAACGGCGCCGGCGAGGTGCCGACTGGCGAGCAGGGTGTGCTCGAGGCCAAGATCGCATCCATCAGTCCGGACTGGATCCGTACCAACGACCTCGCCTCCATCGACGCCGACGGCTTCGTTATGTTGCACGGCCGCGCCGACGGGGCGATCAATCGCGGCGGATTCAAGGTCCTGCCGGAGACCGTTCGCCGAGTCCTGGTCGACCACCCGTCGGTGCGCGACGCCGCCGTCGTCGGCGTGCACGATCCCCGGCTCGGCGAGGTGCCGTTCGCGGCGGTGGAGACGGTTCCCGGCGCTGCAGCACCCGACCCGGCCGACCTCGTGGCCCTGGTCCGCGATGCGCTGCCCAAGCACTACGTGCCCGTCGAGGTGGTTGTGGTCGCGGAGCTTCCGCGTAACCAATCGCTCAAGGTTTCGCTTCGTGACATAGCCGCGATGTACTCCGCCGGCGTGGAGTAGGCGGGGCCCGATCCGCGGCATTGCCAGCACGCATGACAGTGTGCCGACCCGGGTCGCGCCGGGCGCCCCCCGACGCCCGCGCCTCGACGCAGAATCGCAAATCCGCTACATGAACTCTCAGAACAGCGTGACCTGGCATAAATGTCAGCGCTGTCCCGTAAGAGCAAACACCCGTGCGTTCGACCCTATACCGACTTGTGACCTCGGTTGCTGAGCGAATTGCCTTATACGGCACTTGGCGCACCATTTGCCGCGAACACCGTTTCCATACTGTGCGCCTGATCTGGCGGTATGTCCGAAGTGGATAGCGGAGCGAGTGTTCGCCTTTCATTTGCCTGCGTGATCAAGATTTTTTGCTGAATTACATCGTCTCAGCTTGCTCTCAGCTAGTTTTTACGGTGTGATGGGCATTACGCCAGGGGAATGAGGAGGCAAAGGGGGAGCATTGGCCCCTCCCGTACGGGAGGGGCCGATTGCCGTCCAGGGGTCTTAACTCTTCCGGTCGGACCGGGTTGCTGCGCCCCTCACGCGTGGCCCTCGCGGCCGGCAGCGGTCGCTCCGAGATGCTCGGATGGCACGCTGGTCGGCTGAGGCGCTCGTCCGTAGAGTCGGGCCATGCGCTTCGGACTGTTCATCCCGCAGGGCTGGCGACTGGATCTGGCCGGCATTCCCACTGAAAAGCACTGGCAGGTAATGCGTGATCTGGCTGATCATGCCGACGCGGGCCCCTGGGACTCGCTCTGGGTCTACGACCACTTCCATACCGTGCCGATCCCGACCGACGAGGCCACCCACGAGGCGTGGACGCTGATGGCGGCTTATGCGGCGACGACCTCCCGCATCAAGCTCGGCCAGATGTGCACGGCGATGAGCTACCGCAACCCCGTCTACCTGGCCAAGGTGGCGGCCACCACCGACATCATCTCCGGCGGGCGTGTGCAGATGGGCATCGGCGGCGGCTGGTACGAGCACGAGTGGCGTGCCTACGGGTACGGCTTCCCCTCCGCCGGAGTGCGGTTGGCCCGACTCGACGAGGGTGTCCAGATCATGCGGGACGCCTGGCGCGACGGGAAGGTGAGCTTCACGGGCAGGCAATATGAGTTCGACGGCGCGATTGTCGCTCCGAAGCCGTTGCAGGAGAACGGAATTCCGATGTGGATTGCCGGTGGCGGCGAGAAGGTGACGCTCAAGATCGCGGCGAAGTACGCGCAGTACACGAATTTCACCTCCGAACCGGACGGTTTCGCGCACAAGTCGCGGGTGCTGTCCGAGCACTGCCGCGAGGTGGGCACGGATTTCGACTCGATCGTCCGCTCGGCCAACGTCAACGCGATTCTCGGCACGTCGGCCGACGATGTCACGGCGCGGATCAAGCGGGTTCGCGACCGGCTGGCCGGCATCTGCGGTGATGCGGCCGCCGACGCGATGATGACGACGGTCAGTGCGCCCGGGTCGGCGGCGGGCACGCCCGAGCAGGTCATCGAGAGCCTGACCGCGCTGCGAGAACTGGGCTGCGAGTACGTCATCTGCTACTTCCCGGAGGCGGCCTACGACCGGTCCGGCATCGAACTGTTCGAGCGTGAGGTGATGCCCGCGCTCATGTGAGCTCGCACTGTCCGAGAAGGGCGTGCATTCAGATGAGAATGAGGTTTCCATTCGTGGCCAACAGTGTTGTACGATCCGGCTACCGATTTGGACTACGAAGGATGCCGCTATGCAGAAGGCCCTGGCGCCCGAAATCTCCACTTGGCCCGCTGACAACCCGCAGCTGATCGGCAGTGAATGTGCCAGCTGTTCGGCTGTGGTCTTTCCGAGTCAGGACCGGTGCCCGCGGTGCAGTGCGGGCGGCATGAACGAGGTAACACTGCCGCGGCGTGGCACCCTGGTGGCCTGGACCACTCAGGGGTTCCCGCCCGGAGCGCCCTACATCGGCCCTACCGGAAAGGATTTCGTGCCGTTCGGCGTCGGCCTGGTGCAGCTCGGCCTGGGGGAAGAAGCCGTCGTGCGCGTCGAAGGCCGGCTCACCGAGAACGATCCGGAGAAGCTGAAGTGGGGCATGGACGTCGAGCTCACCATGATCCCGTTCGCGACCGACGCCGACGGCAATGAGGTCGTCACGTTCGCGTTCGCACCGGTGGGGGCGTGAGCGGCATGAGCAATGACGTTGCGATCATCGGCGTCGGCCTGCATCCGTTCGGCCGGTTCGACAAGACCGCCATGCAGATGGGTGCCGAGGCGATCGAGCTGGCACTGCAGGATTCGGGTGCGCAGTGGAAGGACATCCAGTTCGGTTTCGGCGGCAGCTATGAGGTGTCCAACCCCGACGCAGTGACGCGCCTGGTCGGCCTGACCGGCATCACGTTCACCAACGTCTTCAATGCCTGCGCCACCGCGGCGAGCGCGATCCAGCAGACCGCGGACACGATCCGGCTCGGCAAGTACGACATCGGCATCGCGGTGGGCCTGGACAAGCACCCGCGCGGCGCGTTCACCGACGACCCGGCCAAGCTGGCGCTGCCGCAGTGGTATGCCGAGAACGGGCAGTTCGTCACCACAAAGTTCTTCGGTATCAAGGCCAACCGGTACATCCATGATCACGGCATCTCCGAGGAGACGCTGGCGCGGGTGGCCAACAAGAACTTCCGCAACGGTGTGCTGAATCCGAATGCCTTCCGCCGCAAGGAGATCTCCGTTGAGGAGATCATGGCCTCGCCGGTGCTGAACTACCCGCTGCGGCAGTACATGTTCTGCGCTCCCGATGAGGGTGCCGCCGCGGTGGTCATGTGCCGCGCCGACATCGCGCACCGCTTCACCGACAAGCCGGTCTACGTGCGCGCCAGCGAGATTCGTACCCGGACCTTCGGCGCCTACGAGGTGCACGGCACCTCGGCCCCGCTCGACGAGGACGTGTCGCCGACCGTCTACGCCGCCAAGGCGGCCTATGAGCAGGCCGGGATCGGTCCCGAGGACATCGACATCGCGCAGCTGCAGGACACCGATGCCGGTGCCGAGATCATCCACATGGCCGAGACCGGTCTGTGCGCCGACGGCGAGCAGGAGAAGCTGCTGGCCGACGGGGCCACCGAGATCGGTGGCTCGCTGCCGATCAACACCGATGGTGGCCTGATCGCCAACGGTGAGCCGATCGGTGCGTCGGGTCTGCGGCAGATGCACGAGCTGGTGCGACAGCTGCGCGGCGAGGCCGGCGAACGTCAGGTGCCGGGCAACCCCCGGGTGGGCTTGGCGCAGGTGTACGGTGCGCCCGGAACCGCTTCGGCGACAATACTTTCGCTCTAGACGTTGGTCTCCTGACCCAGGAATCCCTGGACGGCCTGGATCAGGACGAGCACCTCGATCAGGCCTGCTGTGGTGACCAACCCGGTGGCGGCCGCGATCGGAAGTCCGATCGCGTTGACCAGCCCGTTGATCACGTCGCCGGACAGCGCCTGCTGAATTCCGCCGAGGAACAGGGTGATTCCGTACGCGGGCAGCATCGTGACGATGGCGTTGGCGATATCGGCCGTCGGTAGCGCCGCCGCATACAGTGCCGCAGCGGAATTGGAAATGGTGTAGGCGATGTCGGTGATCACCGTCTGCAGGGTGGAGATGACGCCCGCGGGGGTGGGCAGCGCCGGTGCCGGTCCGAGGCTCGGCGGCTTCAGGGCCGCGAGCTCCTGCCACATCACCCCGCCCGGACTGACGTCAGCGGCGAAGGCGTGCAGCCCCTGCCCGATGCCGGCGACGAACAGGTTGGCGACCTGGCCCCAGTTGACATCGGGGATGAAGCCGAAGGTGGTCTGCTGATTGGCGAATCCGTTGGTGGACCAACCGTATTGCGGATCACCGTATCCGAGGTTCACGATCACCTTCAGCGCGGGCTGCAACAGATCGGCCACCGGGGTGCCGATCACGGGCAGTAGGCGCAGCGGTTCGAGCAGCGGCAGGTTCTCGGTGGGGATGATGTAGTACTTCTGGGTGGGATCGGTGGTCGGCAGCGCAATGGCCGAATTCACCTGCTGGGAGGTCAGGTCCGCGTACTTGGTGTGCACGAAGATGATGCCCAGCCCGGCGTTGAGCACCGACAGGACATTGAGCGGGTAGCGCGGGAAGTCGGCGAACCCGTCGTACTCCAAGGTGTAGTTCGTTGTGGGGAAGGCGTTTTCCGGGGTAGCGCCATAAAACGGCAGGCCCAGGCTGGGCAGGTTCAACCCCGGGAAGCGGGACAACATGCCGCCGTTGGGGTTCATCTCGTTGCCGACCAACACAAAGTCGACGGGTGTGCCCGGCGGCAGCTGACTCATGATCAGTGATGAGATGATCGCGCTCTGGGAGTAACCGAACACCGTGGCGGTGTTGCCCGCCGCGACCTGTTCGGCGATCGACGCGGCCAGAATCTGAATGCCCTGTTGCACTGACACATTCAGTGGCAGGCTCTTCACCCCGGTGATCGGATACAGCCCCTCCGGGGTATCCAGCTGAAATGGGATGGACCCCGGGTACGACGGTGCGATGTACAGATTGAAGACGTTCTGGATGTAGGTGGGTTTGGGGATCGGCACACCGCTGGGGCCCATGATCAACGCCGTGTTCTGGGCGGCGACAGCCTGGACCAGGCCCTCCGGCGCCAACGTCGTGGCCGCCGCGGGGCGCGCCGAGACGCCGGTGTCGCGACGACTGTAGGCCAGCGCCGCCAACTCCAGTGGCGAATCGGTGGGCGGCGCGTCGGGCGCCGACGGCTCGGCGGTCGCTGCCGGGGCGGCCTTGGCGGTTGCCCGCGACGTGATCGACTGTGCTCGCACCGCTGTGGCCGGACGGGCGCGACCCGAAGCGGCCGCGGTAACACCGCGCTTTGCCGGTGCGGCCGCGTTCTGGCTCGATGCCGACCGGGCCGAGCCGGCATGCGCCGAGGAGCCGCCGTCGTCGTCGGCCCACGCTGTGGCGGCGCCGAACGCCGCGGCACCCACTCCCAGCGCGACCGCCAACCCGCCAACTCGACCGATGAAGCCCGCTGCGCGCACGTTGTACCCCTTTTAGTCACCCGACCACGTGTCGTGGCGAAGACTAGCCTGTTGCCGCGAGGTTCGCTGTCACATTCGTTTCGCGAACGCAGCGCGCAGGTCAACGGACAACGAATTGTTGCTGTCGGGTGTGACGGGCAACGTTTGGTGTAGCGACCTCAGAGTGCCGGGCCGAGCAAGTCGTCGGCGTCTTTGATGATGTAGCCGTAGCCCTGTTCGGCCAGGAACCGCTGCCGGTGGGCGGCGTACTCGGCGTCGAGGCTGTCGCGGGAGACCACGGAGTAGAACACCGCTCCGCCACCGTCGTGCTTGGGACGAAGCAGCCGCCCGAGCCGCTGTGCCTCTTCCTGGCGCGAGCCGAATGTTCCCGAAACCTGAACCGCCACCGAGGCTTCCGGCAGGTCGATGGAGAAGTTCGCGACCTTGGACACCACGAGCGTCTTGACCTCACCTCGGCGGAAGGCGTCGAAGAGCTCCTCGCGCTCGGCGTTCTTCGTCGAACCCTGGATCACCGGAGCGCCCAACTCGGTGCCGAGCTCGTCGAGCTGATCCAGGTAGGCGCCGATCACCAGCGTCGGCTCGTTGGGATGCTTGGCGAGAATCGACTTCACCACCGCGATCTTCGAGTGCGCGGTCGAGCAGAGCTTGTACCGCTCGTCCGGCTCGGCGACCGCGTAGAGCATGCGCTCGTTGTCGGTCATGGTCACGCGCACCTCGATGCACTCCGCCGGGGCGATCCACCCCTGAGCTTCGATGTCCTTCCACGGTGCGTCGTAACGCTTGGGACCGATCAGGCTGAACACGTCGCCCTCGCGGCCGTCCTCGCGGATCAACGTCGCCGTCAGCCCCAGCCGGCGGCGGGACTGCAGGTCGGCCGTCATCCGGAACACCGGTGCCGGCAGCAGGTGGACCTCGTCGTAGATGATCAGGCCCCAGTCCCGGCTGTCGAACAGCTCCAGATGCTTGTACTCGCCCTTGGTGCGGCGGGTGATCACCTGATACGTGGCGATGGTGACGGGCCGGATCTCCTTGCGCTCACCGGAGTACTCGCCGATCTCCTCCTCGGTCAGCGACGTCCGCGCGATCAGCTCACGCTTCCACTGCCGGCCCGCAACCGTGTTGGTGACCAGGATCAAAGTCGTCGCACCCGCTTTGGCCATCGCCGCCGCGCCCACCAGCGTCTTGCCCGCGCCACACGGCAGGACCACCACACCCGAGCCGCCGTCCCAGAACGAATCGGCGGCCATCTGCTGGTAGTCGCGGAGTTGCCAACCGTCCTGGGCGAGGTCGATCGGATGGGCTTCGCCGTCGACGTAGCCCGCCAGGTCCTCGGCCGGCCAGCCGATCTTGAGCAACATCTGCTTGATCCGGCCGCGCTCACTGGGATGGACGATCACGGTGTCGTCGTCGATCCGCGCGCCGAGCATCGGATTGATCTTCTTGTTGCGCAACACCTCTTCGAGCACCGCCCGGTCGAGGCTCACCAACGTCAGGCCGTGCGCCGGATGCTTCACCAGCTGCAGCCGGCCATACCGGGCCATCGTGTCGACGATGTCGACCAGCAGCGGCTGCGGCACGGCATAACGCGAGAAGCTGACCAGCGCGTCGACCACCTGCTCGGCGTCGTGCCCGGCAGCGCGGGCGTTCCACAACGCCAGTGGGGTGATGCGATAGGTGTGGATGTGTTCGGGGGCGCGTTCGAGCTCCGCGAACGGCGCGATCGCGGAGCGCGCGGCACCGGCAAGCTCGTGGTCGACTTCGAGCAGCACGGTCTTGTCGGACTGCACGATCAACGGGCCCTCAGTCATGTCAGGCCCATGCGTTCACAACTCATAACGCTCCATTATCCAGCGTCGGCCGACATCACCGACGTCACGCGATGCACCGCGAACTCCCGCGGGCGGCCCTGAGCGGGATCCCAGGCCATCAGCTGACCCCCGCTGACGGTGAGCGGGCGTACTACCCGCTGGGTGGCGACCCCGGCCGCGTCGACATAACCGATCACCACGTCTTTTTGTTCCATGGCCGCCTGCTGCAACAGGGCCATCGAGACCGCCGGATCCAGGCGGACGTTGGCGAACGGGGTGGTCGAATCCACTCGCCGCAACACCGCCACCACCGAGGCCAGGGTGTCGGTGCTCGGCTTGGGCAACGCGCGGAACGGCCGACGGTGTTGGGGTGTGGACACCCGTGCACCGCGCTGCCGCAGATCGACGATCGCTCCCGAGGAATCCTCGGCGGCCGGCGCGAAGCCCGCCGTGCGCAACGCCGCGAGCACGTCACCGATCGGCGCCTGTGACACCGCCACCGTGGGCGCCAGCAGCCGCACCTCCAGATGTTCCAAAGCCGGCGCGGCCACCGCATGGGCGAGCAGTGTCGGGTCCTCGCAGCGCAGGAACGACGACGCCATCCCGACCCGCAGCTGGCCATGCCGACGGGCGACATCGTTGATCAGATACGTCAAGCCTTGGGGGACAGGTGTTTTCGAGTGCCGCTCGAAGAAGGTATGAAGACCGCCCGCGGTGCGCCCGGTATCCAGGGCGTGCCGGATCGAGGATTCGCTGACCCGGTACACCATGGCGGCGCCGGCCGATTCCACCGCGGCCACCGCCGCCAGTTCGTCGGCAAGGTCGCGCTGCAGCGGCCCGGGCACCACAACGGTCAGGTCGGCCTGTACCAGGAAATGGTCGATCGGTGCGGGTAGCGCCTTGCCCATCGCGTCGATCGCGGCGTCCTCGGCGCCGGCGAGCAGCACCCGCGCCGGTGTGCTCAACGCGCCGCGGCCGATCAGGCCCACGGCGTGGGCTTCGTCGAGCAGGTGCGCGATCGGTTCGGGCTGCAACCGGGCGGCCCACCGCGGTCGGCGCCAGATCAAGGCCCGTGAAGCGTGCTGCGCATCCACGCCGGAGCCGGGCGGCAGCTCGGCGAGCAGCTCCAGCAGCAGTCGCCGATCCAGCGGTGCGGCCGTCGAATACAGCGAATCAGACAGTGCGGCATAGGGTTTGCCATCGGGGCCGCGGCTACCGATCAGTCCTGGGCGTGATGGCAAGTCCAGCCAGCTGCCGGCCAGCAGATACCAACGGGTGGCGGTGGGCGTTTCCATGAATCGGTCCGCGGCCACCGTCGGCGTCCAGTACGGGCTCGCGCCATCCTGGGGTTCGGGGTCGGGTGTGCCGCTGGCGATCAAGCCGGCCGCCGAGCTGATCTCGAGCACCAGCCCGAGGCGTTGTTCGTCGATTCCGGTCAGCTTGCTCAGCCGCTTGGCTTCGCGCACCCCGAGGCCGCCGCTGCGCAACTCGGGAACCGGTGTAGCAGAGAGGGTTTCGATGACCAGCTCGATCTCGCGGATCAGGTCAAGGACGGCACCGGCCGCGGCGGAGTCGACGTCGGCGATGGTGGTGGTGCCAGACACCGGGTCGGGTGCGGTCAGGCTCACCGGGCCGGGCTCCTCGCCGCGCAGCACCTGACCGACGTGCCGCGGCAGGATCACCGTCTCGGCATCGAGTTGGCGCAGCAGTCCGGCCGCCAGCAGCCGTGGCACCGGCCGGTCGGCGGGCGCGCCCGGCGCGGCGTCACGGGTGCGGCCCACCGGGGACCCCATCAGCAGCCGGTCCAGCAGTTCGAGCTGGGGTTCGTCGAGGGCGTCGATCGCGGCGGAGATCTCCGCTGCCGAGCGGGACGAATCCTCCCCGATCGCCTGGCCGGGATACCAGGGCAGTCCTGCGGCCGCTTCGGCCGACACCCGCAGCTCGCGCTCGCCCCAGACCAGTGCGCGCTCACGCAGGTCGTCGAGCGCGGACAGGATCGACTTCTCGTCGGCCCGCTCGCCGACGAGGGCGACCAGCTTGGTCACCGGGGTAGCCGCGGTCTCGGCGTGCAGCACGATCAGGGCGTCGAGAACGGCAAGCCGCAGGTAGTCCAGCTCGTCGGTGGCGGCCTTGACCGATTGCCGTGCCACCGCGCGGGCGGCCAGCGCGGCGATGCTGCCGGGGGCCGGCTGGGCAAGATCCGGCCGCAGTTCCAGCAGGCGGATCAGCCGGTCGTCGGGCAGATCGGCCAGCCAGGCGCCCAGCGGCACGCCAGGGCTGTCTTCCCGGGTCGCTTCGCTCCTGCCCGCCGGCCGCCCGGACTGTGCACTCATTGTTGACCAGCGTAAAACAGCCGCCTGTGTGCACAAGCCGGGCCGTGAGATGACAGAATGTTGCCGTGGCTGAGAAGAAGACAAGGTATGTCGACAATGGCTGGCCGACCAGCGACCCCGACGACCACGCCGTGAGCGAGCTGGCCGCCGATCGGACCGGCGCGCTGTCCCCGTTCGGCGACATCACGTTCCCGTTGCCGGCCTCTGACCTGCCGTACCTGCACCCGGTCACCGTCGTCAACAAGTAGACGGTGACCGACGGACCGCAGCGCCGCCTCTCGCACCTCGACGAGCACGGTGCGGCGCACATGGTCGATGTCACCGACAAGGCCGCCACCACACGCACCGCGGTGGCGGCCGGCTCTGTTCACACCACCGCCGAGGTGGTGGAGCTGATCACGGCGGGCGGCCTGCCCAAGGGTGACGCACTCGCGACCGCGCGGGTGGCCGGGATCCTGGCGGCCAAACGCACATCCGATCTGATTCCGCTGTGCCACCACCTCGCCTTGACCGGGGTCGACATCGAGTTCGCGATCGGTGACGCCGTCGTCGGCGTGACCGCCTCGGTGCGCACCACCGACCGCACCGGCGTCGAGATGGAGGCGTTGACCGCCGTGAGCGTCGCCGCCCTGACGCTCTACGACATGATCAAGGCCGTCGACCCTGCCGCGCGCCTCGAGGACATCCGGGTGCTGCGTAAGGAGGGCGGTAAGACCGGCCTGTGGGTGCGCGAGCCATGACGCGGTCCGCACGGGTCGTCATCGCCTCCACCCGGGCGGCGACCGGTGTCTACGAGGACCGGACCGGCCCGATCGTCGTCGCCTGGCTCGCCGAGCGCGGCTTCGACGTACCCGCCGCCAGCGTGGTGGTGGACGGCAACGCCGTCGGGGACGCGCTGCGCGCGGCGATCGACTCTCGCGCCGACGTCGTCATCACCTCCGGCGGCACCGGAATTTCACCGACCGACGCCACCCCCGAGGCGACCATCGGCGTTCTCGACTATCAGATCCCCGGCCTGGCCGACGCCATCCGCCGGTCCGGTCTACCTGCGGTGCCGACAGCGGTGCTGTCCCGAGGGGTGTGCGGCGTCGCGGGTCGCACACTGGTGATCAACCTGCCCGGCTCGACGGGCGGGGTGCGCGACGGACTGTCGGTGCTCGCCGACGTGCTCGACCATGCGCTGGACCAACTGTCCGGAGGGGACCACCGCTGATGACACGCATCCTGCGGGCCGCGCTCGTCGAGGGCCCGATCTCGCTGACCGAGCACGAAGAGTTGGTCGCCGACGACGCCGCAGGCGCGGTCGTGGGCTTTTCCGGGATGGTGCGTAATCACGATGGCGGCCGAGACGTGGTGCGGCTGGAGTATTCGGCGCACCCGATGGCCGAGCAGACCTTGTTCGAGGCGGTCGCCGAGGTGGCCGGGAAAGCCACCGGTGTGCGGGCGATCGCTGCCAGCCATCGGGTCGGCGTGCTGCAGATCGGGGCCGCCGCCCTGGTGGCCGCCGTGGCGGCCGACCACCGGCAGGCGGCGTTCGAGGCGTGTGCCTTGCTCGTCGACACCGTCAAAGAGCGGCTACCGGTGTGGAAGCACCAGTTTTTCGCCGACGGAACCGACGAGTGGGTGAACTCGGCGTGATCGCTTACTGAGCCGGAGCCGGTGCCGGTGCGGGGGCAGCCGGAACCAGCGGTGCGTTCGGGTCGGCCGGAGCCGGCGCCGGAGCGTTTGGATCACCGGGCGGGGTGCCCATGCTGGGATCGTTGGTCACCGGGGTGTTCAGCGGACGCTGGGTCAGGGCCAGGAGCGCGTCACCCTTGCTGACCTGCTGCGTCTGGATCGCATGCCACAGTTCCTTGAGGTACGTGACATTCGGGCCGTCCTGGGGGCCTTCCGGCTGATCGCTGGTACCCGGCGGCAGATTCTCCGGGCTCGTCAGGTGCGGCATGCCGTCAGGCAGCTGCTCTGTCGGGCTGGCGGCGACCACGTCGGTGCCCGGCGCGGGCGCTGCGGCCGGATCGGCCGGCGCGGGAGCGGGAGCCGGCGGCAAGGTCGGCGGGACCGCTGGGTCGGCGGGAGCCTGCGGAACGAAGTGAATCGACGCCGCCTGGACGGTGACGGTCTGCTCGTCAGGGTTCGCGGGTGCCTCGGGGGCAGGCATCTGCAGAGCGGTGTCGACCACCGGCTCAGCGGCCGGCGGGGCTACTTCCTGAGCGACCGGGACGACGTCCGGCTGCGGAGCAGGCGGCAGGTCGGCGGGCGCCGGGGGCAGATCCTGGGGGGCTGGGGGGATGTCCTGCGGAGCCGGGGCAGGCGGGAGATCCTGCGGTGCCGGCGGCAGGTCCTGCGGGGCGGGGGCCGGGGGCATGTCCTGCGGCGCGGGCGGGAGATCCTGGGGGGCCGGGGGCATGTCCTGCGGAGCGGGCGGGAGATCCTGGGGGGCCGGGGGCATGTCCTGCGGAGCCGGCGGCATGTCCTGCGGCGCCGGAGGCAGATCTGCCGGGGCATCCGGTGCCGGGGCGTCCGGCGCGGGCGCCTCGAAACCGGCGGGCTGAATCTGGGCGTCTTCGGGAGTGGGCTCGTTCACCACATTGCGCGGGGTCGCACCCGAAAGGCCGCGTCCGCACACCGGCCAGGCGCCGCGGCCCTGGCTCGCCAGGACGCGTTCGGCGATGGCGATCTGCTGGTCCTTGCTGGCCATGTTCGCGGCCGGGGCGTACTGGCCGCCACCGTGTGCGGACCAGGTGCTGGGGGAGAACTGGAGACCACCCTGGTAACCGTTGCCGGTGTTGATGCCCCAGTTTCCGCCGGACTCACAACGGGCAACCTGATCCCATTCGGCATCCGGGGCCGCTTGGGCCTGGCTGGCGAAGGCGAGGCTGCCGCCTCCGATGACCGCACCGGTGACCGCGATCTTTGCGACGCTGACTGACGATGAAGTGGGCTTGCGATGCCGTCCACTCATATGGCGAAGTGTTCCTCTCTTCAATGCGCCTGCGAGGTCAGCTGTCGGGTTCGGGCTGGAGAGGTCGCCCGGCCGTCGTCGTCTCTGGTGGAAACGATTTTGGCTTCACCCCAAGGAGTTTTGTGGCTCCGAGTCCTATCGGTGGACCGGTGGGTCCCCCGCCTCCATCCATGGTGTTCGTTGGTCTCTCCGCTCCTTGGATGGAGCTCAGCGCTAAGAGCGAAGAGGGTCTGCCCGGGTTGAGGGGGCTGACCTTCGAGAGACGGTAATGGGATCGGCGGGACCCGTCATCTTTTGCAAATCCGGGCGTTTCTGGTACTGGCAAACCTTAAAAAAGGTTAAAGCCCCTAGACAGCCTGACGTTCGCCCAGGTAGTTCCGCCACTAAACCGCACCGTGGCCATCTCGTTACCTGATCGTGATGTGACGTAAATCACGCTCACCCGCCGGCAAACGGGGGTAACACGTCGAGCGTCTGGCCGGATTGCAGGGTCGTCGCCTTGTTTCGGACCGCGATGCCGTCGCGCAGATATGAACAGCGCTGTAACACCCGCGCTAATTCCGCGTTGCGACAAGCTAATTCGTCCACCACATCGGCGACGGTCGCGCCGGGACGCACGGTGAGTTGATCAGACTCGGTACCCGCGGCGGCGCGCGCCGCAGCGAAGAAACGCACAGTCACCTGTACCGATTCGGCCACGTCAGCCCCCGATCGCGCTCATCGGCCGATGGGGCTGGACGAAATCCGGATCGTTGATGCCGTGGCCGGCCGCCTTGCGCCACATCGCGCCACGCCATGCCGTCTCCAGCGCCGCATCGTCGGCGCCATTGCGCAACAGCGCCCGCAGATCGGTTTCCTCGGCGGCGAACAGGCAGTTACGGATCTGCCCGTCTGCGGTCAGGCGGGTCCGGTCGCAGGCCGCGCAGAACGCATGCGAGACCGAGGCGATGATCCCTACCGTCGCCGGGCCACCGTTGACCTGCCAGAGCTGGGCCGGCGCCGACCCGCGCGGTGCCGGATCCGTGGTGAGGGTGAAGCGCTCGGCCAGTGCCGCGTAGATCTCGTCGGCACTCAGGTTGGCATCCCGACGCCACAGGTGGCCCGCATCGAGCGGCATCTGCTCGATGATGCGCAACTGATAGCCGTAGCGCAGGCAGTACTCCAGCAGTTCGACGCCGTCGTCGAGCCCGGTGACCGCATCCAGGACCGCGTTGACCTTGACCGGCCCCAGACCGGCCTCGGACGCGGCGGACAGACCGTCGAGGACATCGGGTAGGCGGTCCCGCCGGGTGATGGCGGCGAACTGCCCGGCGTCGAGGCTGTCGAGCGACACGTTGACCCGATTCAGACCCGCATCGGCCAGTGCCCGGGCACGACGGGACAGGCCCACCCCGTTGGTGGTCAGCGCGATCTCGGGACGCGGGCGCAGCGCGGCCACCGCCGCCACCACGTCTTCGAGCCCGCGATACAGCAGTGGCTCACCACCGGTGAAGCGCACGCTGGTGATGCCGAGCCGGTTCACCGCCAGAGTGAGCAGCCGCACCAGCTCGTCGCGGGTCAGCAGGTCGTCGCCGGGCAGCCAGTCCAGTCCCTCGGCGGGCATGCAATAGGTACAGCGCAGATTGCACCGGTCGGTCAGCGACACCCGCAGATCGGTGGCGACCCGGCCGAAGGTGTCGACCAAAGGTCCGCTGCGCGGCATGTCCGCCGGCGGCACGTCGTCGCGGCGGATCGCAGGCACTCCCAGCCCGACAACGGTCATGCCGGCACCCGGGCGTGGTCGGCGGGCACGATTTCCTTGCCAAGCGGCATCAGGGAGACCGGGATGAGTTTGAGGTTGGCCAGCGCCAGCGGGATCCCGATGATCGTGATCGCCATCGCCACCGCGCTCACCAGGTGGCCGATGGCGAGCCACACGCCGAACAGCACGACCCAGATGACGTTGCCGACCAGCGCGCCAGGCCGCGGTCCCGGCTTGTCGACGATGGTCCGCCCGAACGGCCACAGCGCGTAATTGGCTATCCGCAGGGAGGCGAAGCCGAACGGAATGGTGATGATCAGAACGAAGCTGACCAGCGCGGCCAGCAGATAGCCCAGGGCAAGCCAGAGCCCGCCGAACAGCAACCAGACGACGTTCAGGATCAGGCGCATGTCTCCTCCAGCGGTTTGCCCAGCCTACCGAACTAAACTCTGGTGCTGGCCGTAGGTCTTCCCGAGTAGGATCACCGGCACGCGTCCTGCACCGGCGGGACGCTTCGTCATGTTGTCATGAACCCCGTCAGACAAGCAGGTGAGACCAGTGCCGACCGGCAAGGTGAAGTGGTACGACGCCGAGAAGGGATTCGGCTTCCTGTCCCAGGAGGAAGGCGAGGACGTCTATGTCCGTGCGTCGGCACTGCCTGAGGGCGTCGAAGGTCTGAAGGCCGGCCAGCGGGTCGAGTTCGGGCTGGCATCCGGGCGTCGCGGCCCACAGGCATTGAGCGTCAAGCTGATTGACCCGCCGCCCAGCCTGACCCGGACCCGGCGTGAGGCCACACCTGTCGAGCGCAAGCACACGCCCGACGAATTGCACGGCATGGTCGAGGACATGATCACGCTGCTCGAAGGCGCGGTGCAGCCCGAGCTGCGCAAGGGTCGCTACCCGGATCGCAAGGTCGCGCGGCGGGTTTCCGAAGTGGTGAAGGCAGTCGCCCGGGAGCTCGACGCCTGACTGGCGCACACTGGAGTCGTGGGTGCCTATGTCGCCGGAGGCGGCGAGTTCAATCGCGATACCAACTACATCACCACCAGGATCACCGCCGACGGTGCTGACGGATATCCCGTCGAACCCGACCGTTACCGGCTGATCGTGGCACGGGCCTGCCCGTGGGCGAACCGGACGATCATCGTGCGGCGGCTGCTGGGCCTCGAGGACGCGCTGTCCATCGGGTTCTGCGGGCCGACACACGACGAACGCAGCTGGACCTTTGATCTCGATCCCGGTGGCGTGGACCCGGTGTTGAAGATCCCGCGGCTGCAGGACGCCTACTTCGCGAGGTTCCCGGATTATCCGAAGGGCATCACGGTCCCGGCGATCGTCGACGTGCCCACCGGTCAGGTGGTCACCAACGACTTCGCCCAGATCACGCTCGACTTTTCCACGGAATGGACCGCCTACCACCGCGAAGGTGCGCCGCAGCTGTACCCCGAGCCGCTGCGCGACGAGATCGACGAGGTTGCCCAGCGGATCTACACCGAGGTGAACAACGGCGTGTACCGCTGCGGGTTCGCCGGCTCGCAGGAGTCCTATGACAAGGCTTACGACCGGTTGTTCACCGCGCTGGACTGGCTCTCCGAGCGGCTCGCCGGTCAGCGGTATCTGGTGGGGGACACCATCACCGAGGCCGACGTGCGGCTGTTCACCACGTTGGCGCGCTTCGACCCGGTCTACCACGGCCACTTCAAGTGCAATCGGTCCAAGCTGGCGGAGATGCCGGTGCTGTGGGCCTATGCCCGAGATCTGTTCCAGACTCCGGGATTCGGCGACACATGCGATTTCGTCCAGATCAAACAGCACTACTACATCGTTCATTCCGACATCAATCCCACCGGTGTCGTGCCGAAGGGCCCGGACCTGTCGAACTGGTTGACGCCGCACGGACGGGAAGCGTTGGGCGGCAGACCTTTTGGTGACGGTACGCCGCCGGGGCCGACCCGCGAGTCCGAGCGGGTACCCGCTGGGCACGGCGCGGGTTAGCGCGCGAAGACGGTCTCGACGGCGGTCCGCTCGCCGTCGATCTCGACCTGTGCCGCAACATCATCGAGGGTCAGCAGCCCGGTCGCGAGGCCGAGGACGATCGGTGCCTCGGTTGTCAGGACGGCGTCGAACGAGCGCCCGTCCGGCACGCTCACAGCCACGCCGGATCGGTTGGCGCGCAGCTGAAGTGTGTCGCCGCCGATGTCGATCCCCACGGTGGCCGATCGGGTCGGTGCCCGGCCGGTGAACAGTGCGGGCAGCGCGACCAGTAGCCACTCGATGCGGAACTCATCGCCCTCGGCGCCACGGATCATCAGCGGTGTGGACCAGCGGACGAGTCCCTCGATGGGTTCGCGAAGTTGTGCGCCCCAGTCGGTGAGGGCGTACGTGATCGCGTTGCCGTCCTCGGCCAGCCGCCGCTCGACGACGCCCGCGCTCTCCAGTTCGCGGAGGCGGTCGGTCAGCAGGTTGGTCGCGATACCCGGCAGCCCGTCGCGCAACTCGCGGTAGCGGGCGGGCGCGACTAGGAGCTGACGGACGATCAGCAGATTCCACCGGTCGCCGACCACATCCAGCGCCCGGGCCAGTCCGCAGTACTGGCCGTAGTCTCGACTCATCACGCTCCAGTTGCAAAAGTAATGTGCGCTTGATTATATCAAGTGACTCTAGGAGGGGATCGAGATGGCGGTGGCGCAGCGGCCCGGGTGGGTCGACGACGAGTTGTTTCCGTTCGTGAGCCGGTTCGTCGACATCGACGGCCATACCGTTCACTATGTCGACGAAGGCGCGGGAACCACGTTGCTGTTCTTGCACGGCAATCCGACCTGGTCATTCGTCTACCGTGACGTCATCACGGCGCTGCGAGGCGAATTCCGTTGCGTGGCAATCGACTACCCCGGCTTCGGACTGTCGACGGCGGCGCCGGGTTACCGGTATCTGCCCAGCGAGCACGCCGGGGTCGTCGGCGCGTTCATCGACGCTCTCGGATTGACCGAGGTGACGCTGGTGGTGCACGACTGGGGCGGCCCGATTGGACTGTCGGTGATCGAGAAACACCCGGAAGTATTCGACCGGCTGGTGGTGGGCAACACGTGGGCGTGGCCGACGGATGCCCCGCACGTGCAGATCATGTCCCATGTCATGGGCGGACCGCTCGGCCGTCTGCTGATCCGGCAGTTCAATCTGTTCGTCAACCTGATGATTCCTGCGGGACACCGGCTGGCCAAACCCAGCCGGGACGAGATGGCCCACTATCAGAAGGCCCTCGACAGCCCGGCGCGGCGCGATGCATCGGCCATCTTTCCCCGCGAGCTCACCTCCAGTCGTGCGTTCCTCGCCGAGGTGGAAGCCGGACAACCGGCGATCGCAGACCTCCCCACCCTCATCATCTGGGGTGATGCCGACATCGCGTTCAGGCGCAGCGATCTACGGCGCTGGGAGCGGATCTTTCCCAATCATCGGACCGTGATCGCCGACGGCGCAGGTCATTTCGTCCAATCCGATGCCCCCGAGCAATTCGCGGCCGCCATTCGGGACTGGTGTTCGCAGCCGTCGTCGTCGACGCTAGGGCCAGGCCAGGCGGACTGACCATTCCGCGTGCGGGGCGTCGCGCAGTTCGCCGTTCTGATCCTGCACCAGGGTGAGCAACTGCACGACCACCCCGGTGAGCCGGCCGCGTTGCGGGTCGACCGTCGGAATCGTCACTGCCAGTTCGGTATCGGGTCGGTAGATGGTGGTCGTGGAGTTGCGCTCGTCTTCGTACACGCGCAGCAGCTGCCACGGTGCGCGCCCGATCGCGGTCGGAACGGAGAGCTGAACCGGGTAGCGCTCGGAGACCGAAAGCTGGCCCTGGGTCTGCGGGTTCTGGCAGTCGTTGAGGTTCACCACATTGCAGTAGACGTACGGCCCGACGCGCACCGCGCGGCCGTGGGAATAGGCGCTGATCTCGGGGAAGGCCGATTCCGTGCCGCGGGTCAGTGCCCAGGCGCCGACGCCGGCACCGGCCGACGCGAGCACGACGACGATCGCCAAAAGCCATCGGGTCAGGCGGCTCACCGGTAACTCACCGCCGATGCGCCCTCCGGTTCGGCCAGCACCGGCCGGTTGCCGCCGAAGCCGGGGATCAGTGAATCACCGCGGTAGCTGACGATGGTCTGGGCCAGGCCGAGGATCAGCAGCGCGCTGATCGCGGTGAAGCCCACCCACAGTTCGGTGTACACCAGCACTCCGATCGCACCGCCCATCACCCACGCCAGCTGCAGCACCGACTCCGAGCGGCCGAACGCCGACGCCCGCGACTCCTCCGGCAGGTCGTCCTGCAGCGACGCGTCAAGAGACGCTTTGGCGATCGCGGTCGCGCCCGAGGTGACCAGCGTGGCCACTGCCGCGACGATCAGGTTGCCGGTGACCGCGGCCACCAGCGCCATGACGGTCACCGCGACCGTGCACCGGACCACCAGCATCGCGGGCCTGCCCAGTCGCATCCGGGCCGCGGTGAAGTTACCCGCGAAGTTGCCGATTCCCGCGGCCGCGCCGAGCAGGCCGAGCATGCCCAGCTGCACCCAGCCGCTGGCCTGGTGTGCCTTGGCGACGAACGCCGGATACAGGAACAGGAACCCGACCATCGCCTTGATCGTGCAGTTGCCCCACAACGAGGTGATGATGTTGCGGCCCAGGGGTTGTCGTGGTCTGCCGGTCTTCGCGGCCGGCTCGTCGATCCAGCCGCGCGGCCCACTTTCGCCGTGGTAGGTCAAGGTGGCCGGTACCTCACCTTCGGTGACCTCCACCCAGCGCGGGATCCGCATCGACAGCGAGGCACCCGCCACGGCAACGAACACGACCACGAACAGCGCGCCCGGTAGCCGGAACACGGTGGTGAGCAGGTATTCCGTCCCCGCCGCGATGCCGCCGCCGACGATGGTGCCCCCGATCAGACCGAACATCGTCAGCCGCGAATTGACCCGCACCAGGTCGATCGTCGGTGGCATGACCCGGGGGGTGACCGCGCTGCGCAGCACGCTGAACGACTTGGACAGCACCATCATTCCGAGCGCGCAGGGGTAGAGAACCCACGACGGATAGCTGCCGGTGGCGCCGTCGTAGTCCATGATCAGCACGAACGCGAGTGCCGCGCGGAGGACGAACGACATCGCCAGCGCCGCCCGCCTGCCGTGCTGGACGCGATCGAGCGCAGGCCCGATGAGCGGTGCGATCACCGCGAACGGCGCGATCGTGATCAGTAGGTAGAGCGCGACCTTGCCCTTGCTCTCGCCGGACGCGGCGGCGAAGAACAGCGTGTTGGCCAGTGCGACGGCCATCGCCGAGTCCACCGCGAAGTTGGCGACCACCGGCCAGGTCAGCGCGGTCAGACCGGACTTGTCGGCGCCGTCGGCCGTGGCCGCGCGGTGCACCATCGAATACACCTTCGTGCCCATCTCGCGGCTGCGGTAGGCGGCGCCGCGGCCACGAGTCACCTGTTCGTCGGCGCCGCGCGGACCGGGCGGCGGGCCGATGTTCTGGGTGCGCTGCTCGCCCAACGGCGGCAGGTAGCGATTGGAGCTGGACGTGGGGCTGGACCGGCGGGTGGCTTCCGAGCGCCGGTAGCCGTCCCCGTCGCTGGGGTAGTTGGCCATGCCCGGGTGTTCTCCGGATGTGCCCGCCGAGTAGCGGCGGTCGGGGCCGAACGCCGGATTCGCGCGGGGTTCGTCACGCCGGCTCTCAGACACCTCACGATTGTCCCCTATCCCGGCATGCCGGGCGCGCACGTGGCCGGTGTGGCTGCACACACAGACCGTGAGGCAAGATTGGTGACGATGGACAGCACCCTTGACGCGAAAGAAGCCACGGCACCGGCTCAGGCAGCCGCGCCGTCGGACGCGGTTGCCGCCGTACTGAGCGGTGCGGTGGAGCAGGCACGGCAGGCCATCGTCGAGCACAGCGGCGACACGGTGGGCGATTACCTCGGTGTCAGCTTCGAGGACGAGACCGCGGCGACGCATCGCTTCTTGGCGAACATGCCCGGCTATCAGGGCTGGCAGTGGGCCGTGGTGGTCGCGGCCTACGAGGGGGCTGATCACGCGACGGTCAGCGAGGTCGTGCTGGTGCCCGGCCCGACCGCGCTGCTGGCGCCGGCCTGGGTGCCGTGGGACGAGCGCATCAAGCCCGGTGACTTGAGCCCGGGTGATCTGCTGGCTCCCGGCAAGGATGACCCGCGGCTGGCGCCCGGCTACACCGCCACCGGGGATCCGCTGATCGACGACACCGCCTTCGAGGTCGGCTTCGGCCGTCGTCAGGTGCTCAGCGCGCTGGGTCGCGACGAAACTGCGCAGCGTTGGCACGACGGTGATCATGGTCCCGATTCGCCGATGGCCCGCGCGACCAAACGGGTATGCCGCGACTGCGGTTTCATGGTGCCGCTGGCCGGCGCGCTCGGTGCCATGTTCGGGGTGTGCTGCAACGAGATGGCCGCCGACTCCCACGTCGTCGACTTCGAATACGGCTGCGGTGCGCACTCCGACACCCCGCAACCCGCGGGAACCGGATCGCCGCTGTACGACCCATACGACGACGGCGTGCTCGAGGTGGTCGAGGTGGTCGCGACCGTCGCCGACGCCACCGCGGCGCCGGACGACTCAGAAGCCTCGCAGACACCCGACGTCCCGGCGACCGCGGAAGTCCCGGAAAGCCCCGACGTCTCGGAGACCGCCGAAGTCGCGGACACCGAAACCCCGGAGGCGCCCGACGGTCCCGGCGCGTCCGAACCGGGCGAGCAGGACTAACCTTCGGCGGCGGCCTTGATCCGCGCCAGCGACAGGTTCATCCCGTCGACCAGCTCTTTCTCGAAGTTGGGTACGCCGCCCATCACCGCGTTCACCGTCATCGTGGAGACGGCCTTGACGCCGTTCTCGGCATGGCGGGTCTCCACGACCCGGGTGCCGGTGGCGGTCGGGGAGAGCTCATAGCTCCAGACGGTGTTGTTGGCGTTGACCCGGAACGCCAGCTTCCGCTCGGGAACCAGTTCGATGATCGTCGACGTCGTCGGCCAGAACAGGTTGTTGCGCCGATTGAGATTGAAGGTGCGGGTGCCCGGCTTCACCGCACCGAGCGGCTTCATCAGCCGGCACTGCGGGCTCCACTTGGGCATGTTGCCCAGGTCCGACAGCAACGTCCACACCTTGGCGACCGGGGCGTTGATCTCGATCTCTGCTTGCAACAGCGGCGCTGCCATTGTTTTCCCTTCGTCGTGACTGATTACTGTCCGTGCGGCTCGAGGCCGGTCTGCGCGCCTCGCGCCCCGCGCCGCGCCGCGGTGCGCTGCCACAGGAATACCGAGGTGCCGACGACCCCGGTGCCCAGTCCGGCAAGCGCGATCGGCCGCCAGGCCTCGCACGCCGCGACGGTGAACGCCACGATCGTCACCAGCGCCCACAGCGTGGCGCCGACGACGATCACCGGCCATGGATCCAGCAACGCTGCGGGCAGCGCAGGCGGCTCGGGCTCGGCCACCGGCTCTCGGCTCGGTTCGCGCTGATCGGAAGGCATTGTCGTCCAAGGTAACCGATGGGTGAGATGGCCCGGTATGCAGCTATCGGAGTTGGCCCGTTCATCATTGATCGGGTGTTGTCGTGTCGTACTGTTTGCGTCGTGAAAGACGGTGACCTGCGATTGGCCAGTGATTTGTCGCTGGCCGTCATGCGTTTGGCGCGCCAACTGCGCTTCCGCAGGCCCGAATCACCGGTCACGCTGTCGCAGCTGTCCGCCCTGGCGACCCTGGCCAAGGACGGCGCGATGACGCCGGGTGCGCTGGCGGTCCGGGAGCGGGTCCGGCCGCCGTCGATGACCCGGGTGATCGCATCGCTGGCCGACCTCGGTCTGGTGGTGCGCACCTCCCATCCCTCCGACGGTCGCCAGGTTCTGGTGGCGGTCTCCGACGCCGGGGCGGCGCTGGTCGACAGTGAACGACGAGCCAGTCAGGAGTGGCTGCGCAATCGGCTGGCCACCCTGGACAGCGAAGAACGCGACATCCTGCTGCGGGCCGCGGACCTGATGACCGTCCTCGTCGACGAAGACGCGTGAGCGACAACACTTTTGGCGCGATAGAAGTCGTCGATATCACCGACCCGGGTGATCCCCGCGTCGACGACTTCCGCGACCTCAACAGTGTCGACCGCAGGCCGGACCTTCCCAGCGGCAAGGGATTGGTGATCGCCGAGGGCGTGCTGGTGGCCCAGCGGATGATCGCCTCGCGGTTCACCCCGCACGCCTTCCTCGGTACCGACCGCCGCCTGGCCGAACTCGGTGACGACCTGTCCGGGGTGCGGGCGCCGTTCTATCGCGCCACGGCCGAGGTGATGGCCGAGGTGGTCGGTTTCCACCTCAATCGCGGTGTGCTGGCGGCGGCTCGCCGTCCGCCCGAACTCGCGCTGGCGGAGGTGCTCGACGGTGCGAGCACGGTCGCGGTGCTCGAAGGCGTCAACGACCACGAGAACCTCGGCTCGATCTTCCGCAACGCCGCCGGGCTCGGGGTCGACGCGGTCATCTTCGGTTCCGGGTGCGCCGACCCGCTGTACCGGCGTGCCGTGCGGGTGTCGATGGGCCACGCTCTGCTGGTGCCGTTCGCGCGTGCCGGGCACTGGCCGGCCGATCTCGGCGAGCTGCGCGAGCGCGGATTCCGGCTGCTGGCCATGACACCCGACCCGGCGGCACAGACCCTGGCCGAGGCGATGGCCGGGCTGGCCGGGGCCAAGGTCGCGATGCTGGTCGGCGCGGAGGGGCCCGGGCTGACCGAGACAGTGATGCGGGCCAGCGACGTCCGGGTCCGGATCCCGATGTCGCGGGGTACCGATTCGCTCAACGTCGCCACCGCGGCGGCGCTGGCGTTCTACGAACGGGCGCGGTGACTAGGCTCGCCCCATGATCGACGAGACGACGCCGTGGGGAACCGGGCTGACCGTGGCAGCCTTCGTCGCCGCGGTGACGGGTGCCGCGATCGTGGTGCTCAGCCTCGGCATGCTGCGGGTGCATCCGCTGGTGGCGATCGTGCTGAACCTGATCGCGGTCGGCGGACTGGCGCCGACGTTGTGGGGCTGGCGGCGGATTCCGGTACGGCGCTGGTTCGTCCTCGGTGCAGGTATCGGCGTCGCCGGCGGGTGGATCACCCTGTTGGCGATGGCCGCCGCGCGGTAGTCGGTCAGCGCTCGCCGCTGGACCGCACCCCGAGCAGCACGTCCTCCCAGCCGGGTACGGACGGCTTGGCCTTGGCGCGTTTGGCCCGTGGCGCCGGGGCGGAAGCCGGGGCCGCAGCGGGTGCCTGCTTCTCCTCAACCGGGGCGGGCGCCGGCTGAGGCTGCTGCTCGTCGAACTCCAGCTGGGCGACGACGGCCACCGGGCGCAGGGGACGCTCGAACCTCGGGTCGATCAGCTCGCTGGCCGCGTCGTCCAGAGCCGACACCGTGCCACCGTGCGCGCCGGGGCTGAAACGGAAGTGCGCGACATTGTCGGAGAGTCCGGCCTGCCACGACATCTGCACCACCCAGCGGCCGTCCTCGCCGCGCCAGGCGTCCCATGACGTCGACTCGAGGCTGTGCCCACGCGCCACCAGGGCGGTGGTGACGGTGTCCAGCAGCGTGGTCACCGCCGGGCCGTCGGCCAGCACCGGATGCGCGGCGCCGGCCAGCTCGGCCGCCCGGGAGCGCTCCAAGAGCACCGGGTGGGCGAATCGCTCGACCTTGCTGATGTCCATGCCGGATGACGCGGCAACTTGTTCGACGGACGCACCCGCACGGATGCGCGCCTGAATATCCCTTGGCCGCAACACGCCTTTGACCTCTTTGTCCCTCAGGGTCTGGCCCAGCGACCGGTCACCGCGAACCGCGGCACGCAGTCGGTCGTCGACCTGCAGGGTGAACTTGTCGGCCGGGTCGGGACCTTCGCAAATGATGTGCCTGCCGTCGACATCGAGTCCGATCACCCTGAGTTCTCGCATGTCGACCTCCTTCGCCCGGACTTTAACCCAGCCCCGAGTTGATTACGGTTAGGACACGCGGGGGTGACGAACAAGTCAGCCGAGATGTTCGACAACCCAGTCGACGCACTGGGTCAGCGCCGAGACATCGTCGGGGTCGATCGCCGGGAACATCGCGATCCGCAGCTGGTTGCGGCCCAGCTTGCGGTACGGCTCGGTGTCGACGATGCCGTTGGCCCGCAGCACCTTGGCCACTGCCGCGGCGTCCACTTCGTCGGCGAAATCGATGGTGCCGACGACCTGTGACCGCAGTGCGGGATCGCTGACGAACGGAGTGGCGTACGAAGACGCCTCAGCCCAGGAGTACAGCCGCTGCGAGGAGTCGGCGGTGCGCTTGACCGCCCAGTCCAGCCCGCCGTTGCCGTTCATCCAGTCGACCTGCTCGGCCATCAGCACCAGCGTGCCGATCGCGGGCGTGTTGTATGTCTGGTTCTTGAGGCTGTTGTCCACCGCGATCGGCAGTGACAGGAAGTCGGGCACCCAGCGGCCGGACCCGGCGATGGCCTCGATGCGGGCCAGCGCGGCGGGGGAGACGATCGCCAGCCACAGGCCGCCGTCGCTGGCGAAGTTCTTCTGCGGCGCGAAGTAGTAGGCGTCGGCGTCGGTCACGTCGACCGGCAGCCCACCGGCCCCGGATGTCGCGTCGATCAGAATCAGGGCGTTCTCCGAACCCGCCGGCCGGCTAACCGGCACGGCCACCCCGGTTGAGGTCTCGTTGTGTGCCCAGGCGATCGCGTCGACGGACGGGTCGGATTGCGGCTCCGGCGCGCTACCGGCGTCCGCCTTGATCACGATCGGGTCGTCGATGAAGGGGTTGGCCGTGGCGGCGGAGGCGAACTTCGAGGAGAACTCGCCGTAGGTGAGGTGCAGTGAGCGCTTCTCGATCAGCCCGAACGCGGCAGCGTCCCAGAATGCGGTGGCGCCGCCGTTGCCCAGGATGACCTCGTAGCCGTCGGGGACCGAGAAGAACTCACGCAGACCGTCGCGAACCCGGCCGACCAGGTTCTTCACCGGCGCCTGGCGGTGCGAGGTACCGAACAAGGCGGACGACGCCTGCAGGGCTTGCAGCTGCTCGGGACGCACCTTCGAGGGGCCGCAGCCGAAGCGGCCGTCGGCGGGCTTGAGATCAGCGGGGATCGTGAGCGAATCAGCCATGCCCCAAGCCTAGGAGTCCACGCAGGCGGGTATTACACCGAGGCGTTCAGCAAACCTGTTTTCGGGGTATGGACAGTATGCGATACCTGCGGTACTGTTTGGACATCACCCGCCCAAATGTAAACCTCTGTTGAGGAGACTGTCATGGCGAGAACCAAGATCATCCAGCGCTGGCGCCGCAACATGGACGTGCTGGACGACACTGAATACGTAGAGAAGCTGATGACGCTGTCCGAAGGGTCAGTGCGCAGGAACTTCAACCCGTACACCGACATCGACTGGGATTCGCCCGAGTTCGCCGTCGTCCCGAACGACGAGCGCTGGATCCTGCCTGCGACCGACCCGATCGGGCAGCACCCCTGGTATCAGTCGCAATCCAAAGAGCGGCAGATCGAGATCGGCATGTGGCGCCAGTCCAACGTCGCCAAGGTCGGGCTGCACTTCGAGTCGATCCTCATCCGGGGCCTGATGGAGTACGCGTTCTGGGCGCCCAACGGTTCGCCGGAGTACCGATACTGCCTGCACGAAGCGGTCGAAGAGTGCAACCACACGATGATGTTCCAGGAGATGGTCAACCACATCGGCGCCGACGTGCCGGGCATGCCCCGCCTGCTCAAGTGGGTCCAGCCTGCGATCCCGTTGGTGGCCGGCCCGCTGCCGATCCCCTTCTGGTTCGGCATCCTCGCCGGTGAGGAACCCATCGACCACACCCAGAAAAACGTTCTGCGCGAAGGCAAGACGCTGCACCCGATCATGGAGCGGGTGATGGCGATCCACGTCGCCGAAGAGGCCCGGCACATCTCGTTCGCGCACGAGTACCTGCGCAAGCGGGTGCCGCACCTGCCACGGCGCAAGCGGTTCTGGCTGTCGCTCTATGTGCCGGTGGTGATGCGGGTGCTGTGCTCGGCGATCATCGTGCCGCCGAAGGCGTTCTGGAAGGAGTTCGACATCCCGCGCTCAGTGCGCAAGGACATCTTCTTCTCCTCGGCCTCGTCGCGACAGATGTTGCGCGACATGTTCGGTGACGTCCGGATGCTGTGCCACGACACCGGCCTGATGAACCCGCTGGCGAAGCTGATCTGGCGGATCTGCCGGATCGACGGGGCGCCGAGCCGCTTCCGCAGCGAGCCTGCCCGCCAGCACGTGGTAGCTGTCGCGTAACCCGAAGGACTCACGCCCGTGCCCCATGTGATCACCCAGTCGTGCTGCAGCGACGGGTCCTGCGTCTACGCCTGCCCGGTCAACTGCATCCACCCCAGCCCCGACGAGCCAGGCTTCGCGACCGCCGAGATGCTGTACATCGACCCGGTGGCCTGTGTGGACTGCGGGGCGTGCGTCAGCGCCTGCCCGGTCGGTGCGATCGCGCCGGACAGCAAACTGACCGACAAGCAGCTGCCGTTCATCGAACTCAACGCCGGCTTTTATCCCGAGCGGCCGGCCGGCGTGAAACTGCCGCCGACCTCCAAGCTCGCACCGGTGCTGCCGGCACCGCAGCTGCGTCGCGGTGGGACCGACCTCACGGTGGCTGTGGTGGGTTCGGGGCCGGCGGGCATGTACGCCGCCGACGAGCTGCTGACGCAGAAGGGGGTGCGGGTCAATGTCTTCGACAAGTTGCCCACCCCGTTCGGCCTGGTCCGCGCCGGTGTCGCTCCCGATCACCAGCACACCAAGGGAGTCACGCGGCTGTTCGAGAAGATGAGTAAGCATCCGCGCTTCACGTTCTACCTCAACGTCGAAGTGGGACAGCATGTTTCGCATGCCGAATTGCTGCAGCACCACCACGCGGTGCTCTACACCGTCGGCGCGCCGCACGACCGCAGGCTCGACATCGCAGGCATGGAGCTGCCCGGGGCAGGCACGGCCACCGAAACGGTGGCCTGGATCAACGGCCACCCGGACTTCGCCGAGCTGCCCGTCGACCTGCGCCACGAGCGGGTGGTGGTGATCGGAAACGGCAATGTGGCCCTCGACGTCGCCCGGATCCTGACCGCCGACCCCGATGATTTGGCCCGAACCGACATCTCGGACGCCGCGCTGAGTGCCCTGCGTGGCTCAGCCGTGCGCGAGGTCGTGATCGCGGCGCGGCGCCGCCCTGTCGACTCGGCGTTCACCCTGCCCGAGCTGATCGGGCTGACGTCGACGGCCGACGTCGTCCTCGACGCCGCCGACCACGCCCTCGTGCAGGAGGACCTGGCCACCGCCACCGATGCCGTCACGATCGCCAAACTCGAGATCCTGGCCAAGCTGCCGGTCGCGTCCGAACGCATCGACCGTAGGCGCATCAGGCTGGTCTATCGGCTGACGCCGCACCGGGTGCTCGGCACCGAACGGGTCGCGTGCGTCGAATTCCGGTGCACCGGAACCGAAGACCCGGTGCACATCGAAGCCGGCTTGTTGCTCACCTCGATCGGATACCGCGTCGCCCCGATCGCCGGTCTGCCCTTCGACGAATCGGCCGCCGTCGTCCCCAACCGGGACGGGCGGGTCATCGATCCGGTCACCGGCGAGCCCATCGCCGGCGCTTACGTGGCGGGCTGGATCAAGCGCGGTCCGACCGGCTTCATCGGCACCAACAAATCCTGTTCGATGCAGACCGTGTCGAACCTGGTGGACGACTTCAACGCCGGACTGCTGGGCGACCCCGACGCGCGATCGGCGTTGCTGGACAAGCTGGTTCGCTCCCGTCAGCCCGATGTGGTCGACGCCCGCGGCTGGCGTGCGATCGACGCCGCCGAGACGGCCCGCGGCGAAGCGCAGGGGCGGGCGCGGGTGAAGTTCACCGAGGTGTCCGAGATGGTCGCAGTCGCGGCCCGGGCACCCGAGCCGCCGCTGGCCCGGCGGCTGCTTGCCGGGCTGCTGCGTTAAGCCCTCTCGCGCAGATAGTTCAGCACGGCGGCCCAGTCCGGGAACCGGTCCGAGCCGAAGTGAATCCACTCGCCCTCGAAGCGCTCAGCGCCGTTGTTCGGCCGGTCGTCGACGAGGAAGTCACCACGGTTGAGGTCCTTGTGGTGAGTCAGGATCAGCCGCTTGTACGCGGGTGAATCCTCCTCGCCGCCAAGGTGTTCGTGCACCCATTCCACCTTGTGCTGCCAACCCGACGGGTTGCGCCACGGCGCGGTGGACAGCAGGTAGGTGTCGAACAGCGCGGACAGTTCGGTGAACGCCTCGATCGCGCCGGGCATCGAACGCATCAAGGCGAAGATGCCCGGCGCCTCGTCCATCCGGCCGCGGTACTTGTCCACCACGACCGGATCGAGGCCCTCGATCCGATGGCCGAAGTCGACCATCGTGTTGTCGAGGTCGATGTAGAGGATCTTGCGGTGATCCCGGGTCACGCCTACATCATGCCTGGCTCATCGCCTGCTGGATCTCGTCGTAACTCACCTCGCGCACCGGCTGCCCCAGCGACCACTGGTGCCCGAACGGATCCCGGACCATGCCGTAGCGGTCGCCCCAGAACTGGTCGTCGAGCGGCATCACCACGGTGGCGCCCGCGTCGAGCGCCTGCTGGAATTTCTGGTCGACGTCGGTGACGGTCAGATGGATGGTCACCGGCGTCCCGCCCAGCGCAGGCGGCGTCATCGACTTGCCGTCGGACATCTCCGGGAAGTCGTCGTTGAGCATGATCATGGCCCCGTTGATCTGCAGCGCGGCGTGGATCAGTTTCCCGTCGGGACGGGGGACCCGACCGATCTCGGTGGCGCCGAACGCCTTGATGTAGAAGTCGATCGCCGCGGGAGCGTCGTCGACGACCAGGTGCGGGGACAGTGCGGGTTGGATCTCGATCGCCATGGAAGCCTCCTGTGGTGTGGTGCGGCCGGCCGGTCCGCCACCGGGGTAGACATCGCGGCCGGGGAAAACTCATCGGCCGCCTCGCAGGCAACCACTGTGGACCGACAGAAACGAGCCGCGGTGGAGTACGGTTCGGGCTGACACAGGGAGGCCGACGATGACCACCACGACAGTGCCGCGGTCGAGCGCCGCCCAGACCCGGCGGGCGATCTGGAACACGATCCGAGGGTCGTCGGGCAACTTGGTCGAGTGGTACGACGTCTACGTCTACACCGTGTTCGCAACGTATTTCGAGGGCCAGTTCTTCGATGAGTCCGAGAAGAACTCGACGGTGTACGTCTATGCGATATTCGCGATCACATTCGTGATGCGCCCCGTCGGGTCGTGGTTCTTCGGGCGGTTCGCCGACCGGCGAGGCCGGCGGGCGGCGCTCACGGTGAGCGTGTCGCTGATGGCGCTGTGCTCGCTGATGATCTCGCTGGTGCCCTCGCAGGCGTTGATCGGGATGGCGGCGCCGATCATCCTGGTCGTGGCCCGGCTGGTGCAGGGCTTCGCGACCGGTGGCGAGTACGGCACGTCGGCGACGTACATGTCGGAGGCGGCGACGCGGGAGCGGCGCGGTTTCTTCTCGTCGTTCCAGTACGTGACGCTGGTCGGCGGCCACGTGCTGGCGCAGCTGACGCTGCTGATCCTGCAGTCGGTGCTCAACGACGACCAGTTGCGCGAATTCGGTTGGCGCATCGCGTTCGCCGTGGGCGGCGTGGCCGCGGTGGTGGTGTTCTGGCTGCGGCGCACGATGGACGAGTCGCTGTCCGAGGACGTCATCGAGGCGGCCAAGGCGGGCGAGGACCGCGGTGCGGGATCCATGCGGGCGCTCTTCACGCAGTACTGGCGGCCGCTGCTGCTGTGCTTCCTCATCACGCTGGGCGGCACGGTGGCCTTCTACACCTACAGCGTCAACGCCCCGGCGATCGTCAAGACCGCCTACAAAGGCGAGGGCATGACGGCGACGTGGATCAATCTGACCGGGCTGATCTTCCTGATGCTGCTACAGCCGGTGGGTGGGATCATCAGCGACCGGATCGGACGTAAGCCGATGCTGGTGTTCTTCGGTGTCGGGGGCGTGCTCTACACCTATATCCTCATCACGTTCCTACCCCAAACGCGTTCGCCGCTGGCATCTTTCGCGTTGGTCGCGACCGGCTACGTGATCCTGACCGGGTACACCTCGATCAACGCGCTGGTGAAGTCGGAGCTGTTCCCGGCGCAGGTGCGGGCGCTCGGGGTGGGTGTCGGGTACGCGCTGGCGAACTCGATCTTCGGCGGGACGGCGCCGCTGATCTACCAGGCTGCCAAGGAGCAGGGCCACGTACCGTTGTTCATCGGCTATGTCACGGTCTGCATCGCGGTGTCGCTGGTGGTGTACGTGTTCTTCCTGCGCAACAAGGCCGACACGTATCTGGACCGGGAGCGGGGCTCGGCGTTTCGGGCCTGACTAGACGGGTCGGTGCGCGATCTCGTCCCAGCCCTGCACCGCGTCCGGCGGCCGGGGTGCCGGACCGACGTAGATCGCCGACGGACGGACCAGCTTGCCGAGCTGCTTCTGCTCCAGGATGTGGGCGCACCACCCGGCGGTACGACCGCAGGTGAACATCGCGGGCATCATCTTGGCGGGTACCTGGGCGAAGTCCAGGATGACCGCGGCCCAGAACTCCACGTTGGTCTCGATCGCCCGGTCCGGACGCCGCTCCCGCAACTCGGCCAGCGCCGCCTGCTCGAGTGCGACAGCCACCTCGTACCGCGGCGCCTGCAGCCGCTTGGCGGTCGCCCGCAGCACCCGTGCTCTCGGGTCCTCGGCCCGGTAGACCCGGTGGCCGAAGCCCATCAGCTTCTCGTTGCGATCCAGGACGCCTTTCACCACCGCGCGAGCGTCACCGGTGCGTTCGACGTCCTCGATCATCGGCAGCACCCGCGCGGGCGCACCGCCGTGCAGCGGGCCGCTCATCGCGCCGATCGCGCCCGACATCGCGGCCGCGACATCTGCTCCGGTCGAGGCGATCACGCGCGCGGTGAACGTGGAGGCGTTCATCCCGTGCTCGGCCGCCGACACCCAGTAGGCGTCGATGGCCTCCACATGCCGCGGGTCCGGCTCGCCCTGCCAGCGGGTCATGAAACGTTCTGTGACAGTGGTGCATTCGTCGATCACGCGCTGCGGCACCGCCGGCCGGTAGATGCCGCGGGCGGATTGGGCGACGTAGGACAGCGCCATCACCGACGCCCTCGCAAGATGATCGCGGGCAGTTTCGCCGTCGATGTCCAGCAGCGGTGCGTAGCCCCAGATCGGCGCCAGCATCGCCAGGCCGGCCTGGACGTCGACCCGGACGTCGCCGGTGTGGATGGGTAGCGGGAACGGCTCGGCGGGGCGCAGACCGTTGCCGAACTTGCCGTCGACGAGCAGCGCCCACACGTCGCCGAACGTCACGCGATTGCCGACCAGTTCCTCGATGTCCACACCGCGGTAGCGCAGTGCGCCGCCATCTCGATCAGGTTCGGCGATCTCGGTGGTGAAGGCCACCACCCCTTCGAGGCCGGGCACGAAGTCGTCGGGTACCACCGTCATGGGGGGATTCTCCCACTCGGCCATCGGCTCGTCGCTGCCGGTCGGTAACCGGCAGCCGAATGTTTGCGGCGTACCGTTGGGCCGTGGAGACGCCCAGGGACGATCGCCTCGCGGCGATGCGCGTTGAGTACGGCTCGGTGGAGAAGGACGGCAGCAGCGACCTCGATGTCGACTGGCTCGCCGACGGCTGGCTTGCCCTGTTGCACAGGTGGATCGCCGACGCCGAAGCGGCCGGGATCGCCGAGCCGAACGCCATGGTGCTGGCCACCATCGGCACGGGAGGAGACGCGGGAAGACCGGTGAGCCGCACGGTGTTGTGCAAGAGCGTGGACGAGACCGGGATCACCTTCTACACCAATTACGACTCGGCCAAGGGTGATGAGCTGGCGGCGACTCCGTATGCCGCCGTGACGTTCCCCTGGTACGCGCTGGGGCGGCAGGTGCACATCCGCGGCGCGGTGACCAAGGTCAGCGCACAGGAGACCGAGGAGTACTGGTCCAAACGCCCGCGCGGATCCCAGCTGGGGGCGTGGGCGTCGGCGCAGTCGCGCCCGATCGGCTCCCGCGCGGAGCTGCTCGCTCAGCTTGCCGAGGTCACCGAGCGGTTCGCCGCCGACGAGCAGGTGCCGGTGCCGCCGCACTGGGGTGGCTATCGGATCGCCCCCGAGGTCGTCGAGTTCTGGCAGGGCCGGGAGAACCGGGTACACAACCGAATTCGTGTGAGCAACGGCTCCATCGAGCGTCTGCAGCCGTAGGTGGCGCGGCTCTTTGCCGACACCACCCCCCTGAGAACGCCGGACTTCCGCCGGCTGTGGGTGGCCGGCGTCATCACGGTCATCGGGGCCAATCTCACGATCTTCGCCGTCCCCGTCCAGCTCTACGCACTGACCCACAACTCGGCGTACGTCGGGCTGTCCGGCGTGTTCGCTCTGGTGCCGCTGGTGGTTTTCGGTCTGCTCGGCGGGGCATGGGCCGACGCGATGGATCGCCGGGTGTTGCTGATCATCACCTCCAGCGGTTTGACGGTGTCCTCGTTGCTGCTGTGGTTGCAGGCCGCCCTGGGCCTGAACAATGTGTGGGCGGTGCTGTGCCTGCTGGCTGTGCAGCAGGTGTTCTACGCCATCGACAGCCCGACCCGCGCCGCCGCCATCCCGCGGATGCTGCCCGGCGACCAGTTGCCCGCCGCCAACTCGTTGAACTTCACGGTGTTCCAGTTCGGCGCGATCGTCGGCCCGCTGATGGCCGGCGTGATGCTGCACTGGGTCGACCTGTCCACCCTCTACCTGATCGACACTCTCACCTGCGTGGTGCCGGTCCTGGTGGCCTTTCGGCTCGCGCCGATCCCGCCTGCTGTCGGCGGCAGGGGCATGGGCTTCGACGCGCTGCGCTCGGTCGTCGAGGGCTTCCGTTTCCTGTCCGGCAACAAAGTCGTGCTGATGTCGTTCGTGGTCGACCTGATCGCGATGATCCTGGGCATGCCGCGGGCGTTGTTCCCGGAGATGGCGCATCAGAGTTTCGGCGCTCCGATCGAGGGTGGCACCACGATCGCGCTGCTGGCGGCTGCGATGTCGGTCGGCGCGGTGGCGGGCGGGGTGTTCTCCGGCTGGTTCCCTCGCATCCGGCGTCAGGGTCTGGCCGTCGTGATCTCGATCGTGGTGTGGGGCGCGGCCATGGTCGGGTTCGGCGTCGCCGGTGGGCTCGCGCATGGCCATGCCGGCACGATGCTATGGATTGCGTTGGTGTTCTTGGCGATTGGTGGCGCAGCGGACATGGTGTCGGCGGCGTTCCGCTCGACGATCCTGCAGCAGGTGGCGTCCGACGATCTGCGCGGCCGGCTGCAGGGGGTGTTCACCGTGGTCGTGGCGGGCGGTCCCCGGCTGGCCGATGCCCTGCACGGAGCGGCAGCCGCGGTGGTCGGTACCACGATCGCCGCGGCCGGTGGGGGAGCGCTGGTGGTGGTCGGCGTGCTCATCGCGGCCGCGGCCGTCCCGATTTTCGTTCGCTATCGGGTGCCGGCGGCGAACCCGTAAATCGGCACGGTACGGCTACGATCGAACAGTGGGCGACGTGATCGCGCAGCCACCTCCGGGACTGCGCGAACGGAAGAAGCAACGCACGCGCGCCATGCTCGTGGACGCGGCCGTCGCGCTCTGCATCGAGCGCGGGTATCACAACACCACCGTCGAGCAGATCGCCGCCGCGGCCGAGGTGTCCCCGCGAACATTCAGTCGTTACTTCCCGACCAAGGATGCGGTGATGATGACCGTGCTCGACGATCTCGTCGAGGCCGCGGCCACCGCCCTCGCCACGATCGACGCGGCAGTCCCGCCGCTGACTGCGCTGGCTCGCGCGCACACCATCGCGCTGCGCGGGGTCACCTCCGGTGCGGTGGCCCCGCTGACCACGCACCGCCTGGTGTTGATGGTCAACGTCATCTCGTCGTCGAGTGCACTGCGGCTGGCGGCGGCGGCGACGCGGTTGCAGCCACTGGTCGTGGCGGTGGCCGCACGAATGGGCACCGATCCGAGGGACCAGCGGGTGGCGCTGATCGTCTCGGTGTGGGGTGCGATCACGGCCGCTGCGTGGGGGCAGTTGGTGATCGGGCCGGGCGACTACGACAACTGTGGGGTCATCATGGCCGACCGGCTGCACCTCGCCTTCACCGAATTCGCCGATATCGCCGCGCTGGAAGGGGGATCGGCGCTACCCTCTACGGTTTGACCTCGGGGGGCGCCGGGACGGCGAGGGGGGAGGCGCGACGTGGCCGTTGTCGGGAAACTTCCCGTTCCCGGCCTGCGTGAACTCAAGAAGCAGCGCACCAGGGCGACGCTGATCGACGCCGCCGTCACGCTGTGTATCGACCAGGGTTACGACAACACCACCGTCGAGCAGATCGCCGCCGCCGCTGAGGTCGCCCCGCGCACGTTCAGCCGCTACTTCTCGAACAAGGAGGCGGTGCTCGTCGCCATCCTGGACGAGGTCGCCGGCGATGTGGCCGCCGCCCTGGCGCGCCAGCCCCTCGACATCAACCAATACGACGCGCTGGCCCGTGCGCACCTCGAGACGTTCGGCACCGAGCAGCACGGATCGACGGCGTCGTTCGAGCGGATGCGGCTGTTGCTGACGATCGTGAATTCGGCCCCGGCGCTCGGGCTCGCGCCGTTCATGTTCCGCGCCGGTGGCTTCCATCACCGGGCGATGGACGTGGCGGCACAGCGCATGGGTGTGGCGGTTGACCACCCGTCGGTCCGCATCCTGTTCGACACCTGGGCGGTGGTGATGGGGGTGGCCTGTAACGGGCTCGGAACCGGCGACGGTCCGCCGATCGAGCCGGATGTGGTGTGCCGCCGAATCGAGTCGGTGTACGGGCTTTTCACCCGGCTCTGGGCGCCGTGGGTGACCCCGGGCCACACCCCCGCGGGCGTATCGGCAGAATAGCGACTACCTTCACCTACATACGGACGCCTTGCAGGCGTCGACGAGCTCAGAAGGGGTTCATGTGGCCGCAACCGACGAGACCGCCTCCCTGAAGTATCCGGGCGGCGAGTTGGATCTCGACATCGTCAAAGCGACGGAGGGGTCTGACGGGATCGCGCTGGGCCCGTTGCTGGCCAAGACCGGCTACACGACGTTCGACCAGGGATTTGTGAACACGGCGTCGACCAAGAGCGCGATCACCTACATCGACGGCGACGCCGGCATCCTGCGCTATCGCGGCTACCCGATCGAGCAGCTCGCCGAGAAGTCCACCTTCATCGAGGTGAGCTACCTGCTGATCTACGGTGAGCTGCCGACCACCGAGCAGCTGGAGAAGTTCACCACCCAGATCCAGCGGCACACCCTGCTGCACGAGGACCTGAAGCGGTTCTTCGACGGATTCCCGCGCGATGCGCACCCGATGCCGGTGCTGTCCAGCACGGTCAACGCGTTGAGCGCCTACTACCCCGACTCGCTGGACCCGCTGAACAAGAAGCAGGTCGAGCTGTCCACGATCCGGCTGCTGGCCAAGCTGCCGACGATCGCGGCGTATGCGTACAAGAAGTCCGAGGGCCAGCCGTTCCTGTACCCGGACAACTCGCTGACACTGGTGGAGAACTTCCTGCGGATGACGTTCGGCTTCCCGGCCGAGCCCTACGAGGTCGACCCCGAAATTGTTCGCGCCTTGGACATGCTTTTGATCCTGCACGCCGACCACGAGCAGAACTGCTCGACCTCGACCGTGCGCCTGGTCGGCTCCTCGCAGGCCAACCTGTTCACCTCGATCTCCGGCGGCATCAATGCGCTGTGGGGCCCGCTGCACGGCGGCGCCAACCAGGCGGTGCTGGAGATGCTGGAGAAGATCCGCGTCGGCCAGGACGACGTGCAGACCTTCGTCAAGAAGGTCAAGAACAAGGAAGACGGGGTGAAGCTGATGGGCTTCGGGCACCGCGTCTACAAGAACTACGATCCGCGGGCGCGCATCGTCAAGGAGCAGGCCGACAAGATCCTTGGCAAGCTCGGCGGTGACGACGAGCTGCTCGAGATCGCCAAGCAGCTCGAAGAGATCGCGTTGACCGACGATTTCTTCATCGAGCGCAAGCTGTACCCGAACGTCGACTACTACACCGGCGTGATCTACCGCGCGATGGGCTTCCCGACCCGGATGTTCACCGTGCTGTTCGCGCTGGGCCGGCTGCCGGGCTGGATCGCGCACTGGCGGGAGATGCACGACGAGGGCAGCAGCAAGATCGGCCGTCCGCGCCAGATCTACACCGGTTACACCGAGCGCGACTACGCCACGATCGACACCCGCGGCTAGTTCTCTCCCCGCCCACACCGACGTTTGGGCGCAGAAGTCCGAGTGATCTTCATCATTTGCGTCGATTTCGGCGCAGTATCGCCTTGACCCGTCAACGGTTGTAGTTTCACAATGATTGTGTGATTACAACTGTTGGCGAGCTGAGCGCACGGCGCAAGACGATCATCCTGGCGTCCTGCTGCCTGAGCCTGCTGATCGTGTCGATGGACTCCACGATCGTCAACGTTGCGATCCCGGCGATCCGCGCCGACCTGCACGCCACCTCGTCGCAGATGCAGTGGGTCATCGACATCTACACCCTGGTGCTGGCGTCGCTGCTGATGCTCTCCGGCGCCACCGGCGACCGCTTCGGGCGCCGTCGCATCTTCCAGATCGGGCTGGCCACCTTCGCGGTGGGCTCACTGCTGTGCAGCCTGGCTCCCGACATCGACACCCTGATCGGCGCCCGGCTCATTCAGGGATTCGGCGGATCGATGATGAATCCTGTTGCGCTGTCCATCATTTCGCAGGTCTTCGTCGGCCGGGTGGAGCGCGCCCGCGCGCTGGGTCTGTGGGGTGCGGTGGTCGGGATATCGATGGCGTTGGGCCCGATCGTCGGCGGCTTCCTGATTCAGGCGATCAGCTGGCGCGCGGTGTTCTGGATCAACCTGCCCATCTGCGCGGCCGCCATCGTCCTCACCGCGATCTTCGTGCCGGAGACCAAGTCGGCCACCATGCGCGACATCGATCCGGTCGGGCAGTTGCTGGCCGTGCTGGCCTTGTTCGGCATCGTCTTCGTCCTGATCGAAGGACCGGGGATGGGGTGGACCAACCCGCGCATCATCGCGATCGCCGCCGGTGCCGCCGTGGCCCTGCTGGCCTTCCTGCGATACGAATCGCGCCGCCACGACCCCTTCATCGATCTGCGGTTCTTCCGCAGCGTGCCGTTCTCGTCGGCTACGGTCATCGCCGTGTGCGCCTTCGCCGCCTGGGGGGCCTTCCTGTTCATGATGTCGCTGTACCTGCAGGGTGAGCGTGGTTACTCGGCCGCCCACACCGGCCTGATCTATCTGCCGATCGCGATCGGCGCCCTGTTCTTCTCGCCGCTCTCGGGCCGGCTGGTGGGCCGCTTCGGCGCCCGCCCGTCGCTGCTGGTGTCCGGTGTGTTGATGACCGCCGCGTCGGTGATGCTGACGTTCCTCACCGCCACGACGCCGGTGTGGGCGCTGCTGGTGATCTTCGCGGTGTACGGCATCGGGTTCGGCATGGTCAACGCGCCGATCACCAATGCCGCGGTCAGCGGGATGCCCCGGGACCGAGCCGGCGCGGCCTCGGCGGTGACCTCCACCAGCAGGCAGGTCGGCGTGAGTATCGGTGTGGCACTGTGCGGTTCGGTCGCCGGCTCGGCGCTGGCGGTCGCGGGAGCGGACTTCACCGCCGCCGCCAGACCGTTGTGGTGGATGAACCTGGGCCTCGGCGTGGTGATCGTGGTGCTCGCTATCGTGTCCACCTCGGCTCGGGCCAAGCTGTCGGCGCAGCGGCTGGCTCCGCTGATCGACGACACCCGAAGTGAGCCGGCCCATGTCGGGTAATCCGGTGGCCGATCAGGTGTGGCGGTCGATGTCGAGCCTGGTCCTGGACAACAAAGACGGCTGGCGTCGCGCCGTCGTCGATCGAACGGGACTGCCGTTCAGCAGGATTCGTATTCTGCGTCGGCTCGCGTCGCAGCCGATGACGGTCAAGCAGGTCGCCGAGGCGGCCACCATCGACGCGCCGGCCGCCACCGTCGCCGTCAACGATCTGGAGGCGCGGGGACTGGTGGTCCGCCAACCGCATCCGGACAACCGGCGCTGCAAGCTGGTATCGCTGACCGACGCGGGCCGCGACGTCATCGCCGTCCTCGATGACACCGACGACCCGGCGCCGGAGGGCCTGGCCGCACTCGACGAGCAGGACCTTCAGGCGTTGCGGACGATCCTGGCCCGGGTGATCAGCTGAGATAGCCCTCGACTTCGTCGGCGGGCCGGACGCTGGCCTGGCTCGGGTCGCCGCCGGTTTCGCGCAGCGCGCGACGCTGGCGAAGCAGGTCCCAGCATTGGTCGAGCTCGGTTTCGATGGCCCGCAGGCGCGTGTGCTCCTCCGACGGGTCGATCTGTCCGTGAACTACCCGCTCACGCAGTTCGCGCTCTTGGGCGACCAGGTCGTGGATCCGGGAAAGGGTTTCGTTGTCTTCAGCCACTGTTCCAGTGTGCCTGAGGTTGCCGCGTCAGAACTGAGAAGCGAGGGCGCCGGCGAACTCCGTGCAGAACCAGTCCACGTCGGTGCTCGAGAAGACCAAGGGCGGACGGATCTTCAGTACGTTGCCGTCGCGGCCGCATACCGAGATCAGCACACGGCGCTCGCGCATCGTGTTGACCAGTGCCCGGGCGCCGGCCCGGTCCGGTGCGCCGGTCTCGTCGATCACCTCGACCCCGACGTATAGGCCGGCCCCGCGGACGTCGCCGATGCGGGGATGGTCGGCGCCGAGTCGCGTGATCTCGTCGCGTAGTTGCGAACCGACCTCGGCGGCGTTGCGCATCAGCTTTTCGTCCTCGATGACGTCGAGGACGGCCGCGGCGGCGGCCACCGTCACGGGATTGCCGCCGAAGGTGTTGAAGTACGGGATCTCGCGGGCGAAGGTGTCGAGGATCTCCGAGCGGGCAGCCATCGCCGCGATCGGCATGCCGTTGCCCATCGGCTTGCCCATCGTGACGAGGTCGGGCACGACGCCGTGGCGCAGGAAACCCCACATCGCGTCGCCGGTCCGGCCGAAGCCGGGTTGCACCTCGTCGGCGATGAACACGCCGCCGGCGCGGTGTACCGCGTCCACCGCGGGCGCCAGCACCGAGGGGTCGGGGTAGATGCCGTCGGAGGAGAAGATGGTGTCGACGATCAGGGCGGAGAAGCCGGCGCCGCTGTCGACCAGCTTGTCGATCGCGGTGACGACGTCGGCGGTGAATCGGCCCGCGAGTTCGTCGGCGGGTATGCGGTAGCTGTCCGGCGGCGGGATCGTGCGGACGTGCTCACCGAGCACGGCGGCGCCGCCGATGGACGGCGAGATCGCGGTCACCGCGGCGGTGTTGCCGTGGTAGGCGTCGGTGGTCACGATGACACCCTTTGCCCCGGTGTACATTTCGGCCACTCGCAGCGCCAGGTCGTTCACCTCGGAGCCGGTGCAGGCGTACATCACCTGGTCGAGTTGGCCGGGCCCCTCAGAGCGCAGGGTATCCAGCAGGCGCCGGCTGTAGTCGACGATGCCGCCGTGCAGATAGCGGGTGTGGGTGTTCAGCGTTGACAGCTGGCGGGTCACTGCCTCCACCACATGCGGGTGGCAGTGCCCGACGCTGGCGACGTTGTTGTAGGCGTCCAGGTAGCAGGCGCCGTCGGCGTCGTAGAGCCGGGTGCCCTCGCCGCGGACCAGGTGCACCGGCCGTTGGTAGAACAGCCGGTACGCCGGGCCCAGGATGCGGTCACGGGCCGCGATCAACGATTCGGTGGCGGGATCGACCGGGTGATCCGCCGAGTAGCTGTTGGAATCCATGATGTTGGAGAAGCTCATATCGCTACGTCCTCGTTGTCGCGGCCCGTGACTGCACTCACTGGCGTTCGTGCGCCTCTTCGAGCACCGTCCGGCCGAGCTCCGAATAGCGCTGCGGCGACGTGTATTTCAGTACCACCGCCAGCGCGATGCCGCCGATGCCGACGACGCCAACCACGTAGGGGATGATCTCGAAGACCCAGTCGCTGGAAGCGGTGCCTGCCGCGAACGATGCGTTTTTGGCCAGCAGGTAGATCACGTAGAGCATGCCCAGGCCACCGAGCAGGGGGGCCAGGAAGGTCCGGAACCAGTTGGCCGTTTCCGGATGGTTCTTGCCGACGTGGAAGTAGGCGATCACGGCGAAGGCGGCCAGCGCCTGGACGATCATGATCGCGGTGGTGCCGAGCAGAGCCATCAACCCGTACAGACCGGTGTAGGGGTCACGACCGGTGAGTGCGAAGAACAGCACGACGACGGTCGCGAAGATGGTCTGGACCAGCCCGGCGATGTGCGGCGATCCGTGCGTGGGATGGGTGGCGCCCAGTGTTTTGCGCATGCCCGGGATGACGTTCTCGCGGCCGATCGCGTAGATGTAGCGGGCAGCACAGTTGTGGAATGCCATACCGCAGGCGAACGAACCGGTCATCAACAGGATCTTGAACAGGTCGACGGCCCAGGTGCCCAGGTGCGCACCGACCGGGCCGAAGAAGATGTCACCGGCCGTCGCCGAATCCTGCGCCAGCGCAATGGCATTCTGCGGACCGGTGCCCACGATCGCCAGCCAGGAGATGAGAACGTAGAACACGCCGATCCCGACCACCGAGCTGATCACCGCGATCGGGATGATCTTCTTCGGGTTCTTGGACTCTTCGCCGTACATCGCACTGGACTCGAAGCCGACCCAGGACCAGAACGCGAAGAACAGGCCGATGCCTGCCGACCCGACCACCGTCATCATGTTGCCGTCGGCTCCGGCCACTGTGCCGCTCAGGTTCTGAAAAGCGTTGAGCGGGTTGAGCGATCCCCACGACCAGCCCTGCGGGCCGCCACCGGTGAACAGCACCGAGAGTGCCATCAGCGACAGCATGACGATCTCGGTGATCAGGAAGACCCCGAGCACCCTGGCAGCGACGTTGATGTCGAAGTAGGTCAGGACCAGATTGACCACCAGCATGCCGATGGCGAACACGATCCACGGGATGTTCAGGTGGAACAGAGAGTTGAAGGTGTCGTTGCCGAAGAAGGCGAAGATACCGATCAGCGACGCCTCGAACACCATGTAGGCCATGGCCGTCAGGAAGCCTGCGCCCAACCCGACGATCCGGCCCAACCCGTGCGAGATGTACCCGTAGAAGGCGCCGGTTGCGGTGATGTGCTTGCTCATCGCGGCATAACCGATCGCGAACAGCGTGAGCACGATCGTGGCGACGAAGTAGCCGGCCGGGGCGTAGGCGCCGTTACCGAATCCGACCGCGATCGGCACGTTGCCGACCATGGCGGTGATCGGCGCGGCGGTCGCGACGGCCATGAACAGGACGCCGATCAGACCGACCGCGTTGGGCTTGAGCCGTTGGACGGTTTCGGATTTGGCTGCGTTGCCGGCCGGGGCCGGCGGATCGATGGTGTCGCTCATTGTGTGGATTCCCATCTCGACTGTGACTGGGGTCGTGCCAATTATTTGGTCTGGTATTCCCCGGTTACAACTGAGGCCGGGGGGCAATGACGATGTCGGCACGGCTTTGTGGTGCGACGACGACATTGTTACCCCCGCCAGATCCCCTGGTCAACAGGAACTTACGGGCAATACGCAAGTGATGTTTCCGGTGTGTTTCCCAAGACCTTGCCACGAAACAAGGACGTTAAATATGCGGATTTGGTCTGCTCGACCCCTCGTTATGGTCCACACTGGTGCCATGCCGGGACTGCCGCCGACTCATGAGTTCTTCGCGCGTGCAGCACTGCCCGCGTACGGTCGCGCAGACACCACCCCGTTGCGGCTGCTCAGCCTGTCCGAGAACGCCACCTACCTGGTCGAGGACGACGAACCGATCGTCCTGCGGGTGCACCGGCCGGGCTATCACTCGCTGGAGGCGATCCGCTCCGAGCTGGCGTGGATGAAGGCCCTGCGCAGGGAGACGTCGGTACTCACGCCGGAGCTGATCGCCGCCCGCGACGGAACCGACGTCGTCGCCGCCGAGGTCGACGGCGATGTCTTGCACGTCGACGCCGTGACCTTCGTCGCGGGCTGCACCGCGGAAGACGATCCCGAGGCCGTCGGCTTCGACCAACTCGGCAGGCTCACCGCTGTCATGCACGAGCACGCCAGGAACTGGACGTTCCCTCGCGCGTTCACCCGCTTCCGCTGGGACCTCGACACCATCCTCGGTCCGGACGCCCGCTGGGGTAATTGGCGTCTGGCGCCCGGACTCACCGACGATGACCGGGCCGTGATCCAGCGCGCCGCCGATGACATCACCGCAAAGCTCACCGAGTTCGGTTCGGCGCCCGACCGATTCGGATTGGTCCACGCCGATCTGCGGTTGGCCAACCTCATGGTCGACCCGGCCGACGCGGCCGCAGGCATCACCGTGATCGACTTCGACGACTGCGGGTGGTCGTGGTACCTGGCCGATCTGGGCGCTGCGGTGTCGTTCATCGAGGACACCCCGGCGGGCGAGCGCATCATCGCGGAGTGGCTCACGGGTTACTCCGAGGCCGGATCGCTCCCCGCCGACCACTTGGCGCTGGTCCCGTCGTTCGTGATGCTGCGCCGGATCAACCTGACGGCCTGGATCGCCTCGCACGCCGATGCCGATGCGGCGGCGGAGCTCGGCGAAGACTTCGCCCCCAACACCGCCCGGCTGGCGCAACGGTATCTGGAGGACCGCTCCTGGTTGCAGGATGCAATCTTCGGCTCCCGAGTGTGAAACATCGACTAATACAAGGAGATACGCGTGTTTGATCTGCAGTCGACGTCTGTGGTGGTCACCGGTGGCACCAAGGGCATCGGGCGCGGCATCGCCTCGGTGTTCGCCACTGCGGGTGCCGATGTCGCGATCGCCGCGCGTTCGGCCACCGAACTGGACTCGGCGGTTGCGGAACTGGATGCGCTGGGCAGCGGAAAGGTATTGGGAATCCGGACCGATGTCACCGATCCGGTGGCGTGCGCCGAACTGGCCGCCTCGGTCGTCGATGCGTTCGGCGGCATCGACGTCGTCTGCGCCAACGCCGGCATCTTTCCCGAGGCGCCGCTGGCCACGATGACACCGGCCCAACTCGCCGAGGTCCTCGACGTCAATGTCAAGGGCAACGTGTTCACCGTCCAGGCTTGCCTGGACGCCCTGATCGCCTCGGGGCGCGGCCGGGTCATTCTCACCTCGTCGATCACCGGACCGATCACCGGCTTTCCGGGGTGGTCGCACTACGGCGCGTCGAAGGCCGCTCAGCTCGGCTTCATGCGCACCGCCGCAATCGAATTGGCGCCACACGGGATCACCGTCAACGCCGTGCTGCCGGGCAATATCTTCACCGAGGGCCTGGCGGACATGGGTGAGGACTACATCGCCGGGATGACCAAGGCGATCCCGGCAGGAGCCTTGGGCAAGCCGGAGGACATCGGCCATCTGGCCGCGTTTCTGGCCACCGTCGAGGCCGGTTACATCACCGGTCAGGCGATCGCCGTGGACGGCGGTCAGGTGCTGCCCGAATCGCCGGATGCACTGAATATCTAGTCCGATGGAGGAGTCGGATGGGGGCCCGATCGCCGAAGATGTGCGACGGCGCATCCTGTCGATGCTCGCGCAGGGCACCCTGCGGCCCGGCTCCCGGCTGGGCACCGAACGTGAAATGGCCGATCGATTCGAGGTCTCCCGCTCCACGCTGCGCAGCGCGCTGCTGCCGCTGAGCCGTGCCGGGGTGCTGGAGCGGCGGACCGGGCGCAACGGGGGCACGTTCGTGCGGGCCGACGTCGTGGAACGTAACGCCGCCGAGTTGGCCGGACTGCCGGCGCGGCTTCGTAGCGGCGGGCACACCAGTGCGACCCGGGTGCTGGCCACCGACCGCAGGTCGCCTACTCCCGCAGAGGCCGCCGCGCTGGAAATCGGGCTCGGCGACGACGTTTTCGCGATCCGGCGGCTGCGCTTCGCCGACGGGGTTCCGCTGTCGGTGGACTTCTCGTGCTTCGTCGCCGAGCATGCCATCGATCTCCTCGAGCAGCCGCTCGGGGGCTCGCTGTACGAGTTGTTCGCCGTTCGCTACGGTCTGGTGCCCGCGACGTCGAGCGAGACCATCGAGGTGGTCAGCGCCAGCCCGCGGGAAGCCGACTGGCTGGGCATCGCGCACCGGCGACCGCTCGTGGCGATCACCCGGATCACGCGCGACGCCTCCGACCGGCCGTTCGAGTACGCCTACGACCTGTTCCGCGCCGACCGGGTGCGGTTGACGGCCACGACGTCGACGGTCACCGCGCGGGAGCGCCGCGGTACGGACGGGCGGGTGGAACGCTCGGTCAGCAGCGCGTGAGCGACTACTGTGTGAGCGGTGACGAGCAAACCCGAGATCGAATTCCCCGACGGCCCGGCGCCCACCGAACTGGTCATCAAGGATCTGGTGGTCGGCGACGGCGATGAGGCCAAGCCCGGTGCCGTCGTCGATGTCCACTATGTGGGAGTCGAGTACGACACCGGCGCCGAGTTCGACAGTTCGTGGAATCGCGGGGAGTCCATTTCCTTCCCATTGCGCGGGCTGATCCAGGGCTGGCAGGACGGTATCCCCGGAATGAAGGTGGGCGGCCGCCGTCAGCTGACGATCCCGCCCGAGCAGGCCTACGGCCCGGCCGGCGGCGGACACCAATTGTCTGGCAAGACACTCATTTTCGTCATCGACCTGTTGTCAACTCGCTAGCCACATCGCCGGCCCGGGCTCGAACGGCGGTAAGCGTCGACGGGTCGCGCAGCAGGCCGCGCACCAGCATGGCCGACAGTTCGTCGGCGATGTGCTCACGCGAGTAGGTCGGATGCCGGAACGGGCTGGTGCCATCGGGTGCGTGTGCCGCGGAGTTCCGGTAGCGGCGCTGTACACCCTCTTCGGCGGCGCAGATGTTGAGCGCGGCTAATTCGGGGTCGCAGTCGATGAATTCGCCGCAGGCGATGCCCTCGCTGATCAGGGTGGCCATCTGCCGGTGCAGCTCCGCGGTGTCGGCCCAGAAATCGGCGAACACCTCGGGCTGCGCTTCGGCGAGTACCTCGACCTCGCAGATGTCGACCGCGGCCGAACACAGCTCGCCGATGTCCAGTCGCAAAAGGCGCAACAGCCGCACCGCGGGTGAGCCCGTCGCAGCCACCATCTGCCGGGCGAAGTCCAGCGATACCCGGTTGAGGGCGAGCAGACCCAGCAGGATGTCTTCCTTCTGCCGGAACCAGTAATACAACGACGATTGCCCGAGTCCGCAGGTGCGGGCGATCTCGGTCATCGTGGTGTTGAGGTATCCGCGCTCGGCGAACAGTCGGGCGGCGACGACGAGAATGTCACCGCGGCGGTCGAATTCGCTTTTCACGACATCAGCATCCCGCCGTTGATCTGGATGCACTCGCCGGTCAACGACCGCGTGCCGGCCAGGAAGCGCACCACGTCGGCCACCTCGCCGGGCCGGATCAGCCGTCCGATCGGCATGTCAGCGCTGTATTCGCGGTGCATCTGCGGCAGGCTGACCCCGCGAAACTCGGCGTCGCGGTGGAGTTGTTCGGTGTCGGTGGGGCCCGGAGCGACCGCGTTGACCCGCACCTCCGGGGCCAGTTCGCGGGCCAGTGAACGGGTCATCCCGAGCAGGCCGGCCTTACTGGCCGCGTAGGCGCTGAAACCCGGCTCGCCGCGCAGCACGGAGATGCTGCACATGTTGACGACCTGCCCGCCGGCCTCGCGCAGCGCCGGCGCCGCGGCCTGGGTCAGCCACAGCGGTGACGACAGGTTCACGTCGATATCGCGCCACCACAGTTCCATGGTGGCGGGAGTCGGTTCGACGACCGTCATCGTGGCGGCGTTGTTCACCAGCAGGTCGAGCCGGCCGAAGTCGGCGACGACGGCATCCACCAGCGCGTGGCATGCGCTCCGACCACGCAGGTCGGCGGCGATTATCGTTGTGGCACAGGGGATCTCGCCGGTATCGGGCAGGTCCGTGGCGACCACGGCCCAACCAGCGTCGGCCAGCGCGGCCACGATCGCGCGGCCGATCCCGCCCGCGGCACCGGTCACCAGTGCGATCTGTCCGCTCACTGGATCACCACTCCGCCGTTGGGCGAGATCACCTGGCCGGTCAGCCAGGTCCACTCGGCGACGTCGACGATCGCGCGGGCCAGCTCATCGGGTGTGCCGAACCGGTTGAGCGCGATGCTGTTCCGATAGTCCTCGCCCCGCCATCGCTGCGTGAGCATCGCGGTGTCGGTCGGACCCGGGCACACGATATTGACGCGCACCTGGTCCGGGCCGTACTCGCGCGCGATCGAGCGAACCAGCCCGATCATGGCCGACTTCGCCGTCACGTACGGCACATGGTTCTCGTCGCCGAGCAGGGCCAGCTCCGAGGAGATCCCGACTATGGAGCCGCGGCGTCGGGCCCGCATTCGGGGACCGACGCTCGCGATCACATTGGCGCAGCCGCCCAGCATCACCGCGAGGCTGCGATGCCACAGGTCCTCGGTCACCTCCGCCAGCGCGACGTCGACGTCGAAACCCGCGCAGGCCACCGCAACGTCGATCGGGCCGAGATCGGACTCGACGGCGCCGACGAGTGCGTCGACGGCCCCGATGTCGGCGACGTCGGCCTCGTAGGCGATACCTCCGATTTCGTGGGCGACCTGTTCGGCCTGCGCCCCGGAACCGAGGTGGTCGATGGCGACCCGGTAACCGCGTGCGGCAAGCAGATACGCGGTGGCCCGGCCCATCCCGGTGGCGCCGCCGGTGACCAGGGCTGTGCCTGCCATGTCAGCTGTCCCGGTCGGCGGTCAGCAGCATCGCGTCACGCTCGATCGGCTCGAACTCGGCGTCGAGGATGGACACGATGTGGTCGACGATCCGCGTGGCCAGCAACTCGCCTTTGGCCGCAGTGGCCTGGGTCGCCGATGCGAGCACGCCGGTGGCGGTCGACATCGAGGGGTCGATCGGCAGGACGTCCCACGGCACGTTCCGGGCCGGTGCGTCATCGACGATGCGATCCATTCGCACGGTGGCGGGTCGGAGGTATTCGAACAGTGACGTCTCGATCACCGCGGCGTGTTCGAGCGCGAGGCCGGGAAAGCCGTCGGGGAACAGCACACCCAGGTCGGCCGCCCCGAACTCGGGCATCGCGTTCTCGACGACGACGATCTTCACTCCGGGGGAGCGCCCCGACACCAGGTAGGCCGGTTCGTAGACGAAATTGGTGTTCTCGAAGTGCCAGTTGTACAACATAATTCGGCGGAATCCGGTGCGGATCAACTCGTCGAGCAGGTCCTCGATCATCGCGATGAAGGTGGTGGCGCGCAACGACAAGGTGCCGGGGAACTGCTGCCCGCCGCCGCTGGCCGGGCGCGACCGATAGCCGAGCCGCAGCGCGGGACCCACCACGAATGGGCGTTTGGCCGCCGCCAGCCGCAACAGCGTCTGCGGGATCACCCAGTCGGCGCTCACCGGCAGGTGCGGCCCGTGCTGCTCGGTCGACCCCACCGCGATGACGATCGGCGCGTCGGCGGCTGCGGCGGCCGCGATCTCGGGCCAGGTCATCCACTCGTACTCGGTGGTGCCTGCGCCGATGGCAGGTTTCATCAGGTCGTGGGTCATCGCTCACCTTTATTTATTCGGAGACGAACAATTGATAACACGACAGCGCGATATCGGCGCTTTCGATACATTATCGAAACAGCTGGTTCTCGTATCCGAAACACCGTCAGGACCGCACGTATCCGCACTCCGGATCGACGATGTTGTGCAGCTGCTCGCCGCGTAGCCAGCGCCCGAGGTTGTCGACGAACACGCCGATCATGTCGACCTCGAAGCCGACGTAATCGCCGGACATGTGCGGTGACACCAGGACGCCCGGCATCGACCACAGCGGCGAGTCCGCAGGCAGCGGCTCGACCTCGAACACGTCGAGCGCGGCCCCGGCGATGGTGCCGGTCCGCAGTGCCTCGACGAGGTCGGCCTCGACCACCGTGGGGCCCCGCCCGACGTTGACCACGAAGCCGCCCGGCCCCAGTGCGGCGAGCACGTCCGCGTCGATCAGCCCGGTGGTGGCCGCGGTCAGCGGCGCGGCGGCGATGAGGATGTCCACCTCGGCGGCGACGGCTGTCATCGCATTGGATTCCTGGCGGCCGACCAGCGTTACCTCCACATCGAGCCTGCTCATCCGGTCTGCGATGGCTCGCCCGATCGAACCGGTGCCGATGACGGCGGCACGCTTACCGGCGAGCCGGCCGGTCGTGCGGTAGAGCCAGGTGTGCTCGCGTTGCAGTGCGAGAGTGTGCGGAAACCCTTTGACGAAGCTGAGCACAGCGGCGAGCACCCACTCGGCGATCGGGACGTCGAAGACGCCGCGCGAGTTGGTCAGCGTGACCTGACGGCTGACGAGCTCCGGGCAGATCAGCCGGTTGACGCCCACCGACGCGGCGTGCACCCAGCGCAGCCGGTCGGCGCTGCGCAGCACCGGCGCAAGATCGGTGAACCGGTGGTCCCAGACGTACAGCACCTCGGCCCCGGCGAGCTGGTCACCGGTGGGCGTTCCGCGCACCTCGACGACGTCCACGTCGGGCGGGATCAGCGAAAGCGGCGGTGCAGGCAGCTCGGGGTCGGGTTCGGCGATGACCAGCACCCGCGGACGACTCGACACACTCTGCTCCGTTCGGCTCGCCGCGACGTGGGCGAACAATTTCGATATCGTATTTGAAATCCATTGAATAGGACCATCGTGACTGAGCCGAGCAATTTTCTCGACCCGTACGCCGGCGAACCGGCGATCACCGATCCGCTCGAACTGCGAGAGCACCGCAAGCGGCGTCTGGCGCTGGCGTACCGGGTGTTCGGCGCCATGGGCTGGGGTTCGCTGGGCGACGGGCACATCTCGGCCCGCGATCCGGAGCAGCCCGAGTGCTTCTGGCTCGGCCGCTATGGGGTGCCGTTCCGGTTCATGACCCCCGACGATCTGGTGCTGGTGCATGCGGACGGGACGGTCGACCGAGGTCATATCAATGTGGCCGCCTACTACATCCACGCCCCGCTGCACGAGGCCCGTCCCGACGTCGTTGCCGCCGCACATTGCCATACCCCTTACGGCACACCGTTTTCGGCGATGGTGACTCCGCTGGCCCCGATATCGCAGGAGGCGTGCGCCTTCTTCGGCGATCAGGAGATCTTCGACGACGAGGAGGTCAACATCTCCTCGACCGACGGCGGAAAGCGCATTGCGGCCACCCTCGGCGCAGCGCGGGCAGCGATCCTGCGCAACCACGGGCTGCTGACCGTCGGTGGCAGCGTCGACGCGGCGGTCGGATACTTCCTGATGATGGAGCGCAGCGCGGAGGTCCAGGTGAAGGCGCGCGACGCCAAGCCGATCGGCGCCGAGGCCGCCCGGCGAGTGCACGACATGTTCGACGAGGTTGCGGCCTGGCAGGTATTCCAATGGGCGCAAAGGACTTACGTTCCCGACTCGATCTGAGGCTCAGCTGTTGGCGACGATCAGACTCAGGAGATCGAAGACCACTGTCGCGGCGGCGATGGATGTGATCTCGGCGTGGTCGTAGGCGGGTGCGACTTCCACGACGTCCGCCCCGACAACGTTGATCCCGTTGAGGCGGCGCAGCATTCGCAGGAGTTCGCGGGACGTCAGCCCACCGGACTCGGGTGTTCCGGTGCCGGGCGCGAACGCGGGATCGAGGACGTCGATGTCGATCGAGAGGTAGACGGGCAGGTCGTCGACCCGGCGGGCGACGACGTCGACCGCCGCCTCCACTCCCATGACGTCGAGGTCGCCGGCCCGGATGATCTGAAACCCCATCCGGGCATCGTCCTCGAGGTCCATCCGGTCATAGATCGGGCCGCGGATGCCGACGTGGATCGAGTGGTCCTCGATGAGCAGGCCTTCCTCGAACGCCCGGCGAAACGGGGTGCCGTGGGTGACCGGCGCCTTGAAGTAGGTGTCCCAGGTGTCGAGATGGGCGTCGAAATGCACGAGAGCCAACGGTCCGTGGAACGCATGCAGCGCGCGCAGATTCGGCAGTGCGACGGTGTGGTCACCGCCGATCGCGACCACTTTGCGCGCCCGCTGGCCGATGATGTCCCGCATACCGTTCTCGATCTGCGTGCAGGCCTCGGCGATGTCGAACGGCGTGATGGTCACGTCTCCGGCATCGACGATCTGCACCTGCTCCAGTGGCGCGACGCCGAATTCGACGTGATAGCCCGGACGCAAGGTACGCGCCGCCTGGCGCACCGCCATCGGGCCGAACCGCGCGCCCGGACGGTAGGAGGTGCCGCCGTCGAACGGCAGACCGACCACCGCGATGTCGTAGTCGGCCACCTCATGGATGTCGGCGATCCGCGCGAAGGTGCCCTTTCCCGCGTAGCGGGGTACCTGGGTCGACGGCGTGGCGCCGACGGGTGTCTCGGACATCAGTGGTGGTGGTGTGGTCGGGCCCCGCCGTCACCGCGGCGGCGCGCTTGCTCGCCCTCGGTGATCAGCCGGAGCTGTTCGTCCGCCTCGCGTCCGGCGAGCAACGGTTGCATCGGATCCCAGGTGGTGCCGGCAGCCCTGTCCTTGCGCCGGCGGGCGATCGCGGAGATGACCTCCAGGACAACACGATTGCCGAGCAGCGCGGTGATGTCGGCGTGGTCGTAGGGTGGTGCAACCTCGACAACGTCCACCCCGACGACCGGCAACTCGTAGCAGATGCGCCGCACGGCGTCGAGCAGTTCGCGCGCCGAGAAACCGCCCGGCTCCGGTGTTCCTGTGCCGGGTGCGTGGCCGGGATCGCACACGTCGATGTCGACGGAGATGAACACACCCTCGCAATCGGTGGTGGCGATGTCGAACGCCTCGGTCAGGCAGGGCTCCAGGCCCCGGGCGACGATCTCGGTCATCTCATAGGACCGCAGGCCGTTCGCGGCCATCCACTGCAGGACGGGCTCGTCGGGCCAGTATCCGCGCAATCCCAGTTGCAGGAACCGATCTCCCCGCAGAGCACCGGATTCGATGAGCCTGCGCATCGGGGTGCCGTGGCCGACGAGCGAGCCGTTGAGGATGTCGCCGGTGTCGGCGTGAGCGTCGAAATGGATCATCGACACATTTCCGAATCCGTAGTGGCGGGCGACCCCGGTGTGGTCGGGCCAGGCGATGGTGTGATCACCGCCCAGAATGATGGGGATCGCGCCCGCGGCGGTGATCTTGTAGACGTCCTCCTCGATCATCTTCACGGCCTGCTCGATGTCGCCGCTGTAGAGCATCACGTCACCGGCGTCGTAGACCCGCAGGTCTTTGAGGCCGTCGACCCGCAGCGCGAGGCTGGGGCGGGAGCCGTCCTGCGGCAGGTAACACGCCTGCCGCAGCGCCGACGGCCCGAACCGGGCGCCGGAGCGGTAGCTGGTTCCGCCGTCCAGTGGGGCACCGAGGATCACGATATCGGCGTCGGCATAACTGGATTCGTCGGTGAGGTCACATCGGGGGACACCGAGAAAGGTGATGTCCGGACCGAACAGGACGCCTGCCATGTGTGCTGCCTTTCGTTGCTCAGGTCTTGTGCAGTGCGATCACTGCGGTGAATACGTGGCGCAGGGTCGCCCGGATCCGGCGCTTGTCCACTGGGCCCAGCGGCCGGTAGAGGTTGTCGATCTCCAGGCCGGCCATCACCGCCATCACGGTGCGCGAGTCGAGTTCGGGCTGTCCCGACCCGATGTCGCGGAACAGCCTGCTGAGCGCGGGAATCATTGCCGCGTACCAGGCTTCGAACATCGGGCGGAGGCGTTCGTCCCGGCTGGCCTCGGTGACCAGTTCGTAGCGGGTGACGATCGCACCCGGCGGAGAGCTGAACCCGTCGATGATCATGTCGGCGACCAGGTCGGCGAGCTGCTCGGCCGGCATGGACGGGTCGAGCCGCTGCGCGGTGGCGACGACCCGTTCGATCTCGCGATCCGACAGCTGCGCGAACGACTGCGCGATCAGATCGGACTTGTCGTCGAAGTAGTAGCTCAGCGCACCCAGCGGTATCTGGGCCTGGTTGGCCACCAGGCGCATGGAGAGTCCGGCCAGACCGACCTGCGCCATGACTTCGATTGCGGCGTCGATGATCTCGGTTCGGCGTGCCGCACCGCGAGCGGTGGTGCCAGCCGTCATCCCTGGTGCTTGAGGGTGGAGAAGTCGGTGTCCCACATCCAGGCCGGCTGGCTCTGCCAACCGGAGTAACCCTTGCGGGCGGCAACCGTGTTGTATATGTCCGACAAGTTGATCCAGCAGAACGAGTCGCGGTAGGCCTTGCCCGCGTCGACATACAGCGCCTGCGACTTCGCCGGGTCTGGTTCGGCGCTGCCGGCGTCCAGGAGCTTGTCGGCCTCGGGCACCGAGCAGCCCAGGATGTTGACCGGCGCGTTGGTGTACTGGTAGATCCTCGAGAAGGTATCGGGGTGCGCAGCATCAGGATTCCACGACTCCGCGAACAGGTCAGGGCGCTGGTCCGGGTTTTGGGGCAGGGCGAACAGCTGTGCCGACGGGAAGTCGCGGACCGTCGCCTTGAAACCCGCGGCCTGCAGGATCACCTGGGTCTGGTTGGCCAGGTCCTGAAGGCTGCTGTCGCCGGACGGGTAGCCGATGGAGACGTCACCGCCGCTGCGACCGATCGCGGCGAGCTTCGACGGATCAAAGGTGTGCACGTCGGGGACCGCCCCGTCCGGCAGCATCCCGACCGGGTAGAACTGCGTCGAGGGAGACCCCTGCGCTCCGAAAACCTGTGTGGTCAGCGCCTTTTGATCGAGTGCGGCGGACAACGCCGCGCGGGCGTCCTTCGAGGCGAAGACCGCCGACGCCGGATTCACCATGATCATGGCCTTGATCAGCGCGTTCTGCTGCAGTACCTCGGTGTCGGGACCGCTGGCCAGCGCCTCGTAATCACCTTTGGACAGCCCGTGCAGGACCATGTCGAGCTCACCGTTGCCGAGCTGGAGGCGCTGCACCGCGGAGGCGGTCACCACCGGCATCTGCACCGATGTGATCTGAGGAGCCGGTCCCCAGTAGTTCTTGTTCGCGCTCATCGTGTAGTGGCTGGCCTGCACCGCATCGGTCAATTCGTAGGGGCCGGTCCCCGCGGTGTGCGAGGCAAGCCACGCCGAGGCATGGTCGTCGCCGGTGGTGTGCTGTGCGACTGCGGTCGGGCTGGTCATCAGCGGTCCGTACGGGGATGCGAGGTAATCCAGAAAGGGCGCAACGGGTTTGGTGAGGGTGACCACGAAGGTGCTCGGGTCCGGCGTCTGCATGTCCTTGACGTCGGCGAGCATGTAGGCCGGACCGCCGTTCATGTCGATCCGCCGCTGGAAGCTGGCCTTGGCGGCCGCCGAGTCGAACGGGGTGCCGTCGGCGAACTTGACACCGTCCCGCAGGGTGAACGTGTAGGTCAGTCCATCCGGGGTGACGTCCCACTTGGTGGCCAGCAGGGGTGCGATCTTCGTCGTCCCAGGCGCGTACTGCAGTAGCCCCTGGTAGGTCGAGGTCATGATCAGCAGGCCCTCGGGCTGGTAGAACGTGTCGGGGTCCAGCGGCGGCGGGTCCGACATCAGCGGAGTGCGCACCGTCGACGCCTCGGCGGCAGTGTTGTTGGGGCTGTTGGTCTTTCCCGAGCAAGCCGTCCCGGCGAACAGCAGCGCGACGAGCGCCAGCGGTGCGATTCCCGACGTGAGTTTCATCGGGCAAGTCTCAGGTCGGCTGATTTCGACTGTGTGACATGACGGTTACCACCTTGTACGAACGTCCAAGTTTTGGACGTTCGACCTAGAAAGGTGTGCGGCGAGCACCTAGTGTCGGCGTCGTACAGCTGAACAACGAAGGGAGCAAGCGCAATGCCCGCTACGCCAAGCGCGTTTGACCTGAGCGGTCAGGTGGCTCTGGTCACCGGATCGAGCAGTGAGCTCGGTATCGGCTTCGCCTCGGCGCGGCTGCTGGGTCAACTGGGTGCTGCGGTGATGGTGACCGGCACCACGGATCGGGTGTATCAGCGAGCCGAGGAGCTCGCGGCGGACGGGATCCGGGCGCAGGCCCACATCGCCGACCTGTTCGACCGCGACGCGGCGCAGGGCCTGGTCGAGGCCGCCGAGGTGGCGTTCGGCAAGCTCGACATCCTGGTGAACAACGCCGGCCTGGCCTCGGTGAACAGCCCCGAGGAGCCCAACTCGCTGATGGTGATGACCGACGAGGAATGGTCACTTGCCCTGCGGCGCAACCTCGACAGCGCGTTCTTCGTCACGCGGGCGGCACTGCCCGGAATGGTCGAACGCGGTTACGGCAGGGTGGTCCATGTCGGTTCGACGGCCGGGGTGCTGACCGCTTACACCGGTGACGTCGGCTATCACACCGCCAAAGCGGCGATGCTGGGGATGACGCGTTCGATGAGCGTCGACTACGCCAAGAACGGCATCACCGCGAACCTCGTGCTGCCCGGGTGGATCGCGACGGCCGCTCAACTGCCCTCGGAGGTGGCCGCCGGCAACGCCACCCCGATCGGACGATCGGCCACCGCCGACGAGGTGGCGGCCGGCGTCGCCTTCCTGGCCACTCCGGGAGCCTCCTATGTCACCGGCACCACCCTGATCATCGACGGCGGCAACGCGATCTGCGGGGCCACCCCGGCCGCCTAGGAGGGCGCGGGCAACCGCAGCATCAGTCGTGCACCGCCGAGCGGACTGTCGTCCAATATGGCTGTGCCGCCATGGATTTCAGCCTGCTGTGCGACCAAAGCCAGGCCCAGTCCGGAGCCGGAGTGCGACGCTGTCGACCCACGGGCGAAGCGCTCGAACACCGCCGTGCGCTCCGACTCCGGTACGCCGGATCCGTTGTCGTCGATCGCGATGTCCACGCCGTCGCGCGAGCTGACCGCGGAGAGCTGCACCCGCGTCGCGCCACCGTGTTTGACCGCATTGGCGATCGCGTTGTCCACCGCCAGGCGAAGGCCGGCGGGCAGGCCGATGATGATGCACGTCGGTGACGGCACCAGCGTCACCTCGAGGTCGGGGTAGACGCGCATGGCGTCGTGTGCGGCGCGGTCGAGCAATTCGGTGATGTCGACCGGAACCTGGTCTGCTTCGGTTGAAAGTTCGCCCTGGGCAAGGCGTTCCAGCGCCCCGAGGGTGGCCTCGATCCGGGTTTGGGTACGCACGACGTCGCTGAGCACTTCCTCGCGCTGCTCGTCGGTCATGTCCATGGTGGCCAGCACCTCGAGGTTGGTGCGCATCGCGGTCAGCGGTGTCCGCAGCTCGTGGGCCGACACCGCGGCGAAGTCACGCGCCGAGGCCAGCGCCGCCTGGGTCCGCTCCTGTTCGGTCCAGATTCTCTCCAGCAGACCTTTGATCGCTTCGCCGATCTCCACTGCCTCGGTGGCGCCGCCGATCTCGACGTCGGGCGCCTTGTCGCCGGCCTGGATCTCCCGGGTCTGGGCAGCGAGCCGCCGCAGCGGCCGCACCGCGAAGGTCGCCAGTGCCCAGCCCAGCAGCGCGGCGGCGCAGACGGCGAACACACAGATGATCAGCACGCGCCGGTGCAGGTTGTTGGTGTCGGCGATGGTGTCGTCGAAAGTGGCGCCCACCTCCAGGCTGGTGGCCTCCGGGTAGGAGAGTTCGACCGTGCGCACCCGGTACCGGACCCCGTCGACTTCGGCGGTGCCGTAGTCGGAGTTCAGTCGCGGCAGCACGACGTCGGAGTTCGACCGGACCTGATCGCCGCGGCGGACGGTGATCACCACGTCCTGGTCGTTGGGTGACGGCGGGATCTGGTCGAGACCGCGGGGTACGAACGGAACGGCGAAGCCCGCGGCCTCGTCCAATCGCCGGTCGAGTCGCTCGAGACGGTCGTTGGTGATGCCGACCCAGACGATGGCGCCGACGATCGTGACGACGATCGCCGCACCGATTGCCGTCGCGAACGCCACCCGGGTGCGAAGCGATGGCGTGCGGCGGAAGATGCGCGGCAGCGTCACAACTCGGTCACTGGGTGCGCAACACGAAACCGACGCCGCGCACGGTGTGCAGCAGTCGGGGTGCGCCGCCCGCCTCGAGCTTGCGGCGCAGGTAACCGATGAAGACGTCGACCACGTTGGTGTCGGCGGCGAAGTCGTAGCCCCACACCAGCTCGAGCAGCTGCGCACGGGACAGGACTGCGGTCTTGTGCTCGGCGAGCACGGCCAGCAGGTCGAACTCGCGCTTGGTCAGGTCGACGTCGACGCCGTTGACCCTGGCCCGGCGGCCGGGGATGTCGACCTCCAGCGGCCCCACCTGGATGGTCTCCGAAGAGAACGTGGCCGTCGACCCCCGACGGCGCAGCAGCGCCTTGACCCGGGCCACCAGCTCGGCAAGCACGAACGGTTTGACCAGGTAGTCGTCGGCACCGGCCTCCAGGCCTGCGACCCGGTCGTCGACCGAACTGCGGGCCGAGAGCACACAGACCGGCACGTCGTTGTCCATCGCCCGCAGCGCGGTCACCACGCTGACGCCGTCCAGCACCGGCATGTTGATGTCGAGGATGATCGCGTCGGGCTTGGTCTCGGTAGCTGAGCGCAGGGCCTCGGCTCCGTCGACGGCGGTGGCCACTTCGAATCCGGAGAGCCGAAGCCCGCGGTCCAGCGATGCGAGCACGTCGGGATCGTCATCGACCACCAGAACCCGGGGTGCGGCCGAACTACTGTCCATGGGCACTATCTTGCCTGATCGACGCCCGTATCAGTGGGAGGCCGACGCGACACGGTGACCTGCGCCGGAAGGGTTTGACCTCAATCGTTGTTGAGGTTCTAGCGTTGAGAATCTCGTCCGATAACCGATTGCACTCCCGTGGGATCATCGAATGCAGGGGAGTCATGTCGGACTGGACGCATAGGTTCAGCAGTGTCGGTGACGAGGGAAATGGTGGGGTGGACGAGGTGACTTCCGAAGTCGTGTCGGAACCGGCCATCGCCGCACCGCGCACGTCCGGGCGGGCCGCCTCCGATCTGTTCCGGTTGTTGCCGTATCTGCTGCCGTACCGCGCGCGGTGGATCGCAATGCTGGTGATCGCGATCAGCAGCCTGGCGGCCACTGTCGCGATCCCGCTGATGACCAAGGCGGTGATCGACGGACCGGTCCGCCACCAGGACCAGCGGGGGCTGTGGGTGGTCGGCGCCGCGGCGATGGCGGTGGGCGTCACCGAGGCGGTGCTGTGGTTCATCCGCCGCTGGCTGGTATCCCGGGCCACCATGGGTGTCGAGGCGGACATCCGCAAAGACCTCTACGCCCGGCTGCAGATCCTGCCGATGTCGTTTCACGGCCGCTGGCAATCGGGCCAGCTTCTGTCGCGAATCATGAACGACCTCAGCGTGATTCGGCGGTTGCTGTCGTTCGGCCTGGTGTTCCTCATCCTCAACATCCTGCAGATCACCGTCGTCACGATCATCCTGCTGGCGATGTACTGGCCGCTCGGTGTCGTGGTGCTGGTCTCGATCGTGCCGATCACCCTGATAGTGCTGCACTTCGAGCGCACCTTCACCCAACTGGCCCGGCAAGCCCAGGACCAGGCGGGCCATGTCGCCACGCACGTCGAGGAGTCGGCGCTGGGGCTGCGCGCGGTGAAGTCCTTCGGCCGCGAGGACTACGTGTACGACCGCTTCGACGCCCAGGCAAGCACGCTGTACGACACCCAGATTCAGAAAGTCGCGGTGTCGGCGAAGTTCTGGACGCTGCTCGAGGTGATTCCCAACCTCACGCTGATCGTGGTGCTCGGGTTCGGCGCGTATGCCGCCGGGCACGGCCAGGTCACCATGGGCACGCTGGTCGCGTTCATCACAATGATGCTGTCGCTGGTCTGGCCGATCGCCTCGCTGGGCTTCCTGCTGTCGATGACTCAGGAGGCGATGACGGCGGCCAACCGGATCGCCGAGATCTTCGACGCGCCCCGGGAGATCACCGACGGCCCCGGCACTCATCCGCCGCGCGGCGGTCGGCTGGAGCTCGACGATGTGGGGTTCGCGTTTCCTGACTCGGACACGTTCGCGCTGCGCCACGTCAGCGTGACCGTCGAACCGGGGGAGACCCTCGCCCTGGTGGGCGCCACCGGCTCGGGCAAGTCGGTACTGGCCGGCCTGCTGCCGCGGCTCTACGACGTCACCGAGGGTGCGATCCGCATCGACGGCACCGACATTCGCGAGCTGTCCCTGGACGCGCTGCGCACCACCGTCGCCACCGCGTTCGAAGACCCGACGCTGTTCTCCATGTCGGTCGCCGAGAACCTGCGGCTCGGCCGTCCGGACGCCACCGAGGACGACCTGCGCAGCGCTGTCGAGGTCGCCGCCGCACAATTCGTCTACGACCTGCCGTACGGCCTGCAGACCCGAATCGGAGAACAGGGCATGAGCCTGTCCGGCGGTCAGCGGCAACGGCTTTCGCTGGCCCGCGCCATCCTGGCCGCGCCGCGGGTCCTGGTGCTCGACGACACCCTGTCCGCGCTCGACGTGCACACCGAGGCCGTGGTCACCGAGGCCCTCGGGCGAGTGCTGGCCGGGGTCACGGCCATTGTCGTCGCGCACCGCGCCTCGACGGTTCTGCTGGCCGACAAAGTCGCGCTGCTCGACACCGTCGACGGTGCGGGCACGATCACACACATCGGCACCCATGCCGAGCTTCTGGCCACGGTCCCTCGCTACCGCTTCCTGCTCGCTGCTGACGACGAGCTCGACGACGGATGCGAGGTGCGGTGTGACTGGGAGGACGACGACGAGCGGCAGCGGCTGGATCACGCCTATGAGGAGGCGTGCGAGCAGCGCAGTGCCGCCCGGCGCACGTCCGACTACGCCGCGACGGAGGGCAGACAACGATGACGGCCACCGAATGGCGGGGCCGGCTCGACGAAGAACCCGACGACCTGCCGATCGACGAAGCCACGCCGCGCAAACGTGAGGCCCGCGCGCTGCTGGGCTCGCTGCTCGCGCCGTTCAAGGCCACGGTCGCGCTGTTGGCATTGGTCGTCGTGGTGGAAAACGCTGCGCGGCTGTCGGTTCCGCTTCTGGTCCAGCGCGGTATCGACCACGCCATCCCGCCGCTGCTGGCCGGTGGTCCGGCGCGCGAACTGATCATCGTCGTCGCGGCGCTCTGCGGTGTGGTCTGTGTGCAGGCGATCAGCCGGATGACGTTCCTGAAGCGCTCCGGCCGCATCGGCCAGAGCGTGCTGCTGGAGGTGCGCCGCCGGGTGTTCCGGCACTTCCAGCGCCTCGACGTGGCCTTCCACGACCGCTACACCTCCGGTCGGGTGGTAAGCCGGCTGACCAACGATGTCGACGCCATCCAGGACATGCTGGAGACCGGCTTCGACAGCCTGATCACCGCGGTGTTGACGTTGTTCGGCACCGCGATCCTGCTCGTGACCCTCGACGTGAAGCTGGGCCTGATGTGCCTGGCCGCCTTCCCGATCCTCGTCGCGCTGGTGTGGTGGTTCTCGGCCGAGTCGGCCAAGACCTACCGCCGCGTGCGGGAGAGCGCCGCGCTGGTGATCGTGCAGTTCGTCGAGACGATGACGGGCATCAAAGCGGTCCAGGCCTACCGGCGCGGGCCGCGCAATCAGGAGATCTTCGACGACGTCGCCGACCGGTACCGCTTCGACAACGAACGGACCTTCCGGCTGCTGGCGATCTTCATGCCCGCGGTCAAGCTGGTCGGCAACCTGACCACCGGCGTCGTGCTGCTGTACGGCGGCTACCGGGTGCTGCACGGCGAGATGACAATCGGCACCCTGGCGGCGTTCCTGCTGTATCTGCGGATGTTCTTCGAGCCGATGCAGGAGATCTCGCAGTTCTTCAACACCTTCCAGTCGGCATCCAGCGCGCTGGAGAAGCTCGCCGGTGTGCTGGCCGAGAAGCCGGCGATCGCCGACCCGCCGGAACCGGTGCACCTCGACCGGATCAACGGCGAAATCGCCTTCCGCGACGTGCAATTCAACTATGTGCCCGCTCGGCCGGTGCTGCCCGGGCTGTCGCTGGTCGTGCCGGCCGGGCAGACCGTCGCGCTGGTCGGCACCACCGGTGCGGGTAAGACCACGATCGCCAAGCTGATCGCCCGGTTCTACGACCCGACCTCGGGTGCGGTCACCCTCGACGGTGTCGATCTGCGGGACTTCGCGCAAAGCGACCTGCGCCGCCACGTCGTGATGGTCACCCAGGAGAACTTCCTGTTCTCCGGGACCGTGGCCGACAACATCCGGTTCGGCCGCCCGTCGGCGTCCGACGCCGAGGTGCACGCCGCCGCGGTCGCGGTCGGGGCGAACGAGTTCATCGACGCACTGCCCGACGGCTACGACACCGACGTCGCCACCCGTGGCGGCCGACTATCGGCCGGGCAGCGGCAGCTGATCGCGTTCGCACGGGCGTTCCTCGCCGACCCCGCGGTGCTGATCCTCGACGAGGCGACGTCGTCGCTGGACATCCCCAGCGAGCGGCTGGTCCAGCGCGCGCTGCGCACGGTGCTGGCCGACCGGACGGCCCTGATCATCGCCCACCGGTTGTCGACCGTCGAAATCGCCGACCGGGTGCTGGTGCTCGAGCACGGGCGCATCGTCGAGGACGGACCGCCCAGTGAGCTGATCGACGCGGAAGGCCGCTACGCCGCGTTGCACCACGCCTGGCTGGAATCGCTGGCGTGATCGCCCGAACATTCAGCACGCCACGGCATACCACGCACTACCTCGAAAGCGGGCCTACCGATGGCCCGTTGATGGTCTTCCTGCACGGCTGGCCGAGTATCGGGCTGATCTGGCGTGCCCAAATGGAGGCCTTCGCCGCCGACGGCTGGCACTGCGTCGCCCCTGATCTGCGCGGCTACGGCGGTTCATCGGTGCCGACGGCCGAAGGCGCCTACGCGATCGAAGAAATCGTTGCCGACATGACGGAGCTTCACGATCACCTCGGCGGCGAATCCGCGATCTGGGTCGGCCACGATTGGGGAAGCATCGTGGCCGGCGCCCTGACCGCACACGAACCCCTGCGGAGCCGCGGCCTCGTGCTGACATCGTGGGCGTACTTCCCCGACGCGAACAGTCTGACCACGCTCGCCTCGCTCGTCGATCGGGAGATCTATCCGGCCGACCGGTACCCCGACGGTCAATGGGACTACTACCGCTATTACACAACGCATTTCGACGCTGCGGTCGCCGATCTCGACGCGGATCGCGCGGCGACACTGGCCACGGTCTACCGGCGTGGCAGCCCCGCCGCCGTCGGAAAGGTTTCGCCGACCGCGGTGGTCACGCATAACGGGGGACGCTTCGGCTCCGCGCACCGCGCCCCGCCGACGCCCCCCGACCCGGCTCTCTGGCCGTCGGCCGATTTCGGCGCACTGGTCGAGGCGTTCGAGGCCGGAGGGTTCCGAGGCGCCTGCGCCTGGTACACGAACGACGATGCCAACATCGCCTATGCGCGCACGGCGCCCGACGGCGGTCGCCTTTCGCAACCGGTATTGTTCGTCAACGGCGAGTGGGACCCCATCTGCAGCATCACCGGCAACCGTCAGGGCGAGCCCATGCGTGCGGCGTGTGCGCGCCTCACGGTGACCGGTCTGGCCGGCGGGCACTGGCTGCCGGTGGAATGCAAGGGCGAACTCGTCGAGGCCATTCGTACCTGGCTCCGCAGCAACAATCTCTGATGCCAGGCTGATCACTCCCGCTCGGCGGATACTCGACGGTATGCAGCGCTTCGCCGACCGGGCGGATGCGGGCCGGCGGCTCGCCGAGTCGCTGACGGCCTACCGCGGGCGTGACGCCCTCGTCCTCGGACTGCCCCGCGGCGGTGTGCCGGTGGCCTTCGAGGTCGCCAAGGCTCTGGCCGCGCCGCTCGATGTGCTCGTCGTACGCAAGCTCGGGGTACCCGGGCAGCCCGAACTGGCCTTCGGCGCGATCGGCGAGGACGGCGTGCGCGTCATCAACGACGCGGTGTTGCGGCACGTGGTGGTCAGCGACGCCGAGATCGCCGAGGTGGACGCCGAGCAGCGCACCGAGCTTGCGCGCCGCGTCGCGCGCTACCGCGGCGACCGCACCCCGCAGCCGCTGACCGGCCGGGTAGTGCTGATTGTCGACGACGGTTTCGCCACCGGTTCCACCGCGCGCGCAGCCTGCCTGGTGGCTCGTGCGCGGGGCGCGGCGAAGGTGGTGTTGGCCGCCCCGATCGGAGCCCCGGACACCATCGCCGAGCTGCGCTGCTACGCCGACGAGGTGGTATGTCTCGGCGCGCCACGGTATTTCAGTGCGGTCGGGCAGGGCTACGACGACTTCCGGCAGACCTCCGACGAGCAGGTGACCGCCCTGCTGGACTGCGCGGCCCGGGGCTTTACGCAATGATGAGTTAATCAGCGACTCAACCCAACACCCGCTCAGTGACTATCCGTGCCCGCACGTGGCGGTCGACACCGCGCTGCTGACCCTCGATCCGGCCGACCCGGAGTTGTCGGTTCTGCAGGTGCGCCGTACCGATGGACCGGGCTGGGCGCTGCCCGGCACCTTCCTGCACCCCGGTGAGCGGCTGGCCGACGCGGTCGAACGGTCGCTGCGGACCAAAGCCGACGTGCGCGGGCTGCGACCGCGCCAACTGCGGGTGTACGACGACCCGGCCCGGGACAGTCGGGGCTGGGTGTTGTCGGTGGCCCATGTCGAAGTCGTGCCGATCCGCCGGCTAGACTCCCGCAGGCCGCGCGACACCCGGCTGGTCCCAGTGGCCCGCCCCGGCCGGCTGGGATTCGGGCACGCCGAGATCATTGCCCGCGCGGCACAGGAAGTCCGGGACCGCTACGCCGATCGGCCCGACCCCGACCACCTGCTGGGGCGCCAGTTCACCCTTGGTGAGCTGCACCGGGTGCACCAGGCGGTGGCGGGCCGACCCCTTCAGCGAGACGGGTTCCGGCGCCTGATGAAGCCCCTGCTATGCCCGACCGGCCATCTGGTCACCCGGACCGGCGGCAGGCCCGCGGAATTGTTCCGGCGCGTGTCGAACCCCTAGTGGGGCAATCCGATTCGCCGGTAACGCGCCAGCCGGGCGGCGTACCTCTGTTCGGACGGGGTCTCGCGCAGATCATGGATCTCGCGGGCGATCGCCACAGACAACCGGCGTGCGAACTCCACCGGCTCGTCGGCGGCGTCGGGATGCTCGGGCACGATCGCGTCGACGATGCCGTTGTGCAACAAGTCGAGTGACCGGACACCCTGTGCCGCAGCCAGTTCCGGGGCGTGGTCGGTGTCGCGGAACACGATGGCGCTGGCGCCTTCTGGTGGCAGCGGCGCCAGCCAGCCGTGCTGGGCGGCCAGCACCCGGTCGGCCGGAACCATCGCCAGCGCCGGGCCGCCGCTGCCCTGGCCGAGCAGCACCGACACCGTCGGGGTGTCCAGCATGACCAGATCCGCCAGGCAGCGGGCGATCTCACCGGCCAGGCCGTCCTGTTCGGCCTCCGCCGACAGTGCAGGCCCGGCGGTGTCGATCACCAGCACCAGCGGCAGCTTCAGCCCGGCGGCCAAGGCCATGCCGCGGCGGGCTTCCCGCAGGGCGGCGGGGCCTACCACCCCGCCCACTACACGCTGTTGACCGACGACGACGGCCGGCTGGTCGCCGAACCGGGCCAGGGCCAGCGCCGTGGTGGCCGCATCGCCGTGTGTGCCGGACAGTGGCACCCGGTCCGTTGCGCCTTCGCGCAGTAGCCAGCTCACCCCCGGCCGGTCCGGACGCCGCGATGCCACGACCGACTCCCACGCCGGGATGTCCGGGATCGGCTCGTCGGGCAGTGCGGCCGGCGGACGGCCCGGGGCGTCGGTGATGACCCTCAGCGCCCGGTCCAACGTCACGCGCAATGAGTCGATGCCAACGACCGCGTCAATTACACCGTGCCGCAACAGGTTCTCCGCGGTCTGCACGCCCGGCGGGAACGGTTCGCCGTAGAGCTGCTCGTACACCCGAGGCCCGAGGAACCCGATCAGCGCACCGGGCTGCGCGGCGGTGATGTGGCCCAACGAGCCCCAGGACGCGAACACCCCACCGGTCGTCGGATGCCGCAGGTACACCAGATACGGCAGGTGCGCCCGCTTGTGCTGCGTGACGGCCGCGGCGATCTTCACCATCTGCAGGAACGCGACGGTGCCCTCCTGCATGCGGGTGCCACCCGAGCTCGGCGACGCCAGCAGTGGCAGCTTCTCGGCGGTCGCACGTTCGATCGCCGCGGTGACACGTTCGGCGGCGGCCACCCCGATGGACCCGGCGAGGAAGTCGAATTCGCAGGCGACGACGGCGACCCGGCGGCCGTGGACGGTGCCCTCGCCGGTCAGCACCGCCTCGTCGAAGCCGGTCTTGGCGCGGGCCCGTTCGAGCTCACCGGCGTAGGCGGCGTCGGCGCCGACATCCAGCGGTTCGCTGTCCCAGCTCCGGAAGGAACCAGGGTCCAGCGCGGCGTCGCGTAGCTCGGCAGCCCCGATGCGGCTCACGCGACGAGATTATCCGGCCAGTACCCTCGAACCATGATCGGTATCAACCGCGTGGGGGATGTGACCACCATCGAGCTGCAGCGTCCGGAACGACGCAACGCGCTCAACTCCGAACTTGTCGACACGCTGCGCGACGCCGTGGAGAAGGCCGCAGCCGACGATGTCCGCGCAATCGTGCTGACCGGGCAGGGCACCGTGTTCTGCGCGGGCGCGGATCTGTCCGGAGACGTGTTCGCCGCCGATTTCCCCGACAAGGCCATCGCGCTGAACAAGTCGATCGACGCCGCGCCGATGCCGGTGATCGCCGCCATCAACGGCCCCGCGATCGGTGCCGGGGTGCAGCTCGCGATGATCTGCGACCTTCGAGTGGTTGCTCCCGGCGCCTACTTCCAGTTCCCGATCGCGAAATACGGTCTGGCGCTGGACAACTGGAGTGTCCGGCGGCTGTCCTCGCTGGCCGGTTACGGGCGGGCCCGCGGCATGCTGCTGGGCGCCGAGCGCCTGGACGCCGACACGGCGTTGATGACCGGGATGGCCAACCGGCTCGGCGACCTGGCCGACGCGCAGGCGTGGGCGCAGGAGATCGCCGGGCTGGCGCCGCTGTCGCTGCAGGCGTCCAAGCGGGTGCTGAACGACGACGGCGCGTACGAGGAGCAGGGGCCCACCCACAAGGAACTGTTCGACAAGGCGTGGGGCAGCCAGGATGTCATCGAAGCCCAGGTGGCGCGCATCGAGAAGCGCCCCGCCAAGTTCACGGGCGCCTGACATGCCGGGCCTTTCCCGGGTCGCTGCGCTCCTGCCCTCCGGGAGGGCCGCGGTGCGGCTGGCCGCCGGGACCGCGTCGCTGGCCGGCGGCGGATGGCTGCTACGCGCCCTCAACGACACCCCAGCATCGCTCGGGGCCGGGCCCGGAGACATCCGCCCGGTGGCCGACACCTCGCCCAACTACCGCGACGGGGTGTTCCACAACCTCGAGCCCGCCAGTGCCTTGCGGCTGGACTCCGAGGAAAGCCGCCTGGTCCTGTTCGACATGTTCTCCACCCGCTCGGCCAGCCGCCCCGCGGGCACCGTGCCGCTGGTCGCGCCGGCGGCCACCAAGTCCGAGCCGCTGGCGGTCAGCTGGCTGGGCCACTCGACGGCGCTGCTGGAGATCGACGGCTACCGGGTGCTCACCGACCCGGTGTGGAGTGAGCGCTGCTCGCCGTCGCGCAGCGTCGGGCCGCAGCGGTTGCACCCGGTGCCCGCCCCGCTGGAGGCGCTGCCCGCGCTGGACGCGGTCGTGATCAGCCACGACCACTACGACCATCTCGACATGGACACCGTGCTGGGGCTGGTCCGCACCCAGCGGGCGCCGTTCGTCGTGCCGCTCGGCGTCGGCGCTCACCTGCGGCAGTGGCGTGTCCCGCGGGAACGCATCATCGAACTCGACTGGAACGCCGAAGCCCGCATCGGGGACCTCACCCTGGTGTGCACGCCCGCGCGGCACTTCTCCGGCCGGTTCCTGTCCCGCAACACCACGCTGTGGGCGTCGTGGGCGATCGTCGGCCCGCAGCACCGCGCCTACTTCGGCGGCGACACCGGGTATACCCGCAGCTTCGCTGACATCGGCGCCGAGCACGGCCCCTTCGACCTGACGTTGATGCCGATCGGGGCCTACAACAAATCCTGGCCGGATATCCACATGAACCCGGAGGAGGCGGTGCGCGCCCACCGCGATGTCACCGATGCCGGGCTGCTGGTACCGATCCACTGGTGCACGTTCCGGCTGGCTCCCCATCCGTGGGCCGAGCCGGTCGAGCGGATGCTGGCGGCCGCCGACGAGGCCGGCGTGCAGGCGGCGGTGCCCAGGCCGGGTGGCCGGGTCGTGGCGGGCGCGGCCGGAGCAATAGACAAGTGGTGGCAACTGTGAGCCACTACGGTGCAAGCCATGACCGCTCTGGCAGCACGTGCCGCGATCGTCGCCCTGGTCGCCGCGCTCACCGCGTGTAGCGGCACAGCATCCAAGCCCGGGGCAAGCCCGCCGCTGTCCGACCAGCCACCGCCGCTGGTGCCCGCCATGGCGCTGCCGGACAACGCCGTTGAGAACGCCGTCGCCAAGCTCGATGGGATCGCTGCCGACCTGATGAAGTCCGCGGGCATCCCCGGGATGGCGGTTGCGGTGGTGCACGGCGGTAAGACGGTGTACGCCAAGGGCTTTGGCGTCAAGGACGGCACCCGCTCCGCCGACGACCCCACCAACAAGGTCGATCCTGACACGGTGTTCCAGCTGGCGTCGGTATCCAAGCCGATCGGCGCCACCGTCGTCGCCCATCAGGTAAGCCAGAATGCCATCGGCTGGAACACCCCGGTGACCGACAGGTTGCCCTGGTTCGCGCTGTCGGACCCGGCCGCCACCAGGATGGTCACCGTCGGTGACCTCTATTCGCACCGCTCCGGACTGCCCGACCACGCCGGGGATAAGCTCGAGGACCTCGGCTACGACCGGCGGTACATCCTGGAACGGCTGCGCCAGCTTCCGCTGGCGCCGTTCCGAATCTCCTACGCGTACACAAACTTCGGGCTGACCGCAGCCGCCGAGGCGGTGGCGGCGGCGGCAGGCAAGTCCTGGGAGGACCTCAGCGACGAGGTGCTGTACCGGCCGCTTGGCATGGCGTCGACCAGCTCGGTGTTCGCCGACTACGAGGCCAGGGCGGACAAGGCGGTCGGGCACATCCGCATCGACGGGGCCTATAAGCCGCTGTACAAGCGCGACGCGGATCCCGAAGCGCCCGCGGGCGGGGTGAGTTCCTCGGTGAACGACCTCACCCATTGGCTGGCGATGATGCTGGCCGACGGACAGTACAACGGCAGGCAGATCGTCGACCCCGCCGCGCTGCTGCCCGCGGTGTCCCCGCAGATCGTGTCGAACCCGCCGACGGAGCCGGCGATGCGCTCGGGCTTCTACGGGTACGGGTTCAACGTCGGCACGACATCCGCGGCCCGGGTGCAGCTGAGCCATTCCGGGGCCTTCGACCTCGGCGCCGCAACCAACTTCGTGATCATCCCGTCGGCCGACGTCGCGATCGTCGCGCTGACCAACGCCACCCCGACCGGCATCCCGGAGACGCTGACCGCGGAATTCGCCGACCTGGTTCAGTTCGGCGAGGTGCGCCAGGACTGGCGAGCGCTCTACGCCCACGCGTTCGCCGACATGGACAAGCCGTTCGGCACGCTCGCGGGCAAGACGCCGCCGGCCAACCCGGCCCCGGCCCAACCGGCCGCGAGCTATGCCGGCACCTACCGCAACGACTACTGGGGTGCGGCAGTGGTCGCCGAGAAGAACGGCACGCTCACGCTGTCGTTGGGGCCGCGGCCGGACACCCTTGAACTCAGCCACTGGGACGGCAACGTCTTCACGTTCACGTTCGCATCCGAGAACTTCCCGCCCGGCAGCATTTCCACCGCGACCTTCGATGGCGACAAGCTGACGCTCGAGTACTACGACGACGACAGAATGGGGACCTTCATCCGATGAGTCTCGATGTAGCGGCGGGCCTGTCCACCGACGACGTCGCTGCCCGGATCGCCGCAGGTCAGACCAACGACGTGCCCACCCGCGCGTCGCGCAGTGTCGCGGAGGTGGTGCGGGCCAACGTTTTCACCCGCATCAACGCCATCCTGGGGGTGCTGCTGCTGATCGTGCTCTCCACCGGATCACTGATCAACGGCATGTTCGGACTGCTCATCATCGCCAACAGCGGTATCGGCATCATCCAGGAACTGCGTGCTAAGAAGACGCTGGACAACCTCGCCATCGTCGGGCAGGCCAGACCCACCGTGCGCCGGCGGACGGGCACAAAACCGTTGCCGCCCAACGAAGTAGTGCTCGACGACATCATCGAACTCGGCCCGGGAGACCAGATCGTCGTCGATGGCGAACTGCTCGAGGCCGCCAATCTCGAGGTCGACGAGTCGCTGCTCACCGGCGAGGCCGACCCGATCGCCAAGCACACCGGGGACACCGTCATGTCCGGCAGCTTCGTGGTTGCCGGCACCGGGGCGTATCGCGCCACCAAAGTGGGCCGGGAAGCCTACGCCGCCAAGCTCGCCGAGGAGGCCAGCAAGTTCACCCTGGTCAAATCCGAACTCCGCAGCGGCATCAACAAGATCCTGCAGTTCATCACCTACTTGCTGTGGCCCACCGGGCTGCTGGTCATCTACACCCAGTTGTTCACGACGGATGTGGGCTGGCGCGAGTCGGTGCTGCGGATGGTCGGGGCCCTGGTGCCGATGGTTCCCGAGGGCCTGGTGCTGATGACGTCGATCGCGTTCGCGGTCGGAGTGATCCGGTTGGGGCGCAGGCAATGTCTGGTGCAGGAACTGCCTGCCATCGAAGGGTTGGCCCGCGTCGATGTGGTCTGCGCCGACAAGACCGGCACCCTCACCGAGAACGGCATGCGACTGGCCGACGTCACTTCGGTGAGCGAGGACGACCATCGGGTGGCCGACGTGCTGGCCTCACTGGCCGCCGACGACCCCAAGCCCAACGCCAGCATGCAGGCGATCGCCGAGGCCTATCCGCACGCGCCGGGCTGGACCGCAACGGCCGCAGCACCGTTCAAGTCCGCCACGAAATGGAGCGGGGTGTCCTACGGCGAGCAGGGGAACTGGCTGATCGGTGCCCCCGACGTCCTGCTGGACCCCGACTCGCCGACCGCAGCGCAGGCCGAGGAGATCGGTTCCCGCGGCATGCGGGTGCTGCTGCTCGGTGCCAGTGATCTGCCCGTAGACAGTCCGGATGCGCCGGGCCGTGTCACCCCGGTGGCGCTGGTGGTGCTCGAGCAGCGGGTCCGGCCCGACGCCCGAGACACGCTGGAATACTTTGCCTCGCAGAATGTCTCGGTCAAGGTGATCTCGGGTGACAACGCGGTGTCGGTCGGGGCGGTGGCCGAGACGCTGGGCTTGCACGGCGAGACCCTGGACGCTCGCCAGCTGCCGACGGACGCCGACGCCTTGGCCGATGCGATGGCCACCTACACCACGTTCGGCCGGGTGCGTCCTGACCAGAAACGGGCCATGGTGCACGCCCTGCAGTCGCGCGACCACACCGTCGCGATGACCGGTGACGGTGTCAACGACGTGCTGGCGCTCAAGGACGCCGACATCGGCGTGGCGATGGGCTCAGGCTCCCCGGCGTCGCGCGCGGTCGCGCAAATCGTGCTGCTGGACAACAAGTTCGCCACCCTGCCCTATGTGGTCGGCGAGGGCAGGCGCGTGATCGGCAACATCGAACGGGTCTCCAACCTGTTCCTCACCAAGACCGTCTACTCGGTGCTGCTGGCCCTTCTGGTGGGGCTGGCCGGGCTGTCGCACAAGCTGTTCGGTACACCCTCGCTGCTGTACCCGTTTCAGCCGATCCACGTGACGATCGCGGCGTGGTTCACCATCGGCATCCCGGCCTTCATCCTGTCGCTGGCGCCCAACAACGAGCGGGCCCACACCGGGTTCGTGCGGCGCGTGATGACCTCGGCACTACCGTCCGGGGTGGTGATCGGCGTGATGACCTACACGTCGTACCTGATCGCCAATCACAAGACCGACGCGACTGTGACCGAGCAAACCCAGGCCTCGACCGCGGCGCTGATCACGCTGCTGATGGGGGCGGTCTGGGTGCTCGCGGTGGTCGCTCGGCCCTACCAGTGGTGGCGGGTGGCGCTGGTGGCCGCGTCGGGACTGGCTTATGTGGTGATCTTCGCCATACCGGCAGCGCGTAAGGCCTTCATGCTCGATCCCTCGAACCTGGAGATCACCTCGACCGGTCTGGCGATGGGGTTGCTCGCCGCCGGTCTGGTCGAGGTGGCCTGGTGGGTGCAGGGCCGAGTGCTCGGCGAACCGCGGATGTTGTGGCGGACCGAGCCCGCGGTGCAAGATTGACCGATGGGATTCCTCGACAAAGCCCTCGGCAAGACCAAGGAAGTCTTGGGTGAGAATGCCGACAAAGTGGGCCAGGCCATCGACAAGGCCGGCGACATCATCGACCAAAAGACGCAGGGCAAGTACTCCAGCACCGTAGACAAGGTGCAGGATGCCGCCAACAACTACGTCGAGTCCAACCGCACCGACAAAGGCGACGAACCAAGCTGACCCATGGCGAAACTCTCTGTATCCGTAGATGTTCCATTACCGCCCGAGCAGGCGTGGCAGCACGCCTCGGACCTGTCGCGCTACAAGGACTGGCTGACCATCCACCGGGTGTGGCGCTCCAAGCTGCCCGAGACCCTCGAAAAGGGCACCGTCGTGGAGTCCATCGTCGAGGTCAAGGGCATGCCCAACCGGGTGAAGTGGGAGATCGTCCACTTCAAGGCGCCGGAAGCCATGACACTCAACGGCGCCGGTGTGGGTGGGGTCAAGGTCAAGCTGATCGGCAAGGTGCGGCCGAATGATAAGGACGCCAACACCTCGGTGGTGACCATGGATGTCCACCTGGGCGGCGCGGCACTGTTCGGCCCGATCGGCATGGTCGTGGCCGGCGCGCTGAAGGGCGACATCAAGGAGTCGCTGGACCGCTTCGTCGCGGTCTTTAGTCCGTCCTAGCGTTCGCGTCCGTCTGAGCGCTAATTCCTGATGACCCGGTGCGGGGTCGGGTACGGGTGCACGCGAGGCGCGCTCTGGCGGGCGGCGGCCAGGCCGGGAAGGCGCCGGGCCTGTTCGCTGCGTGCGGTCTCCGTGACCAGGAACCGGCATTCCAGCCCGGCGATCAGATCCTGCACCGAGCGACGCTCGCGTTCGGCGGCGCGGATCATGCCGCGAATGCGCCGGGCCTGAGTTTGCTCACCGCGCCGCTGGTAGCGCTCGAGCGCCGCGCCGTAGGTGGCCAGGTCGGCGTCGAGTTGCTCGCACTGGGCCAGCAGCATCTCCCGGAGATGTTCGGCCTGAAGGCGATTCGCGGATTCGGGCGTCTGGTCGCCTGCGTCCACATTGCTCGGTGAGGTCACGGCCGAACTGTATCCGACCCGATGACTGTGCGCGCACCGGGTGGAATGACACGGCTTTCATGGCTCGCTGTTCATCAACCCGCTACCCGGCCGTCACCCGCCGTCGTGCCGATAGTTGCGCAAACCGCGTATTTCGTCCGATGATGTCCGGCGTGGAACGTGCTGAAGAGCAGCGCCAGATCGATCAGGTGGTCAGCCGCCTGACCGAATCGTTCCCGTACGTGCCGGACCACATCATCACCGAGACGGTGGACAGCACCTATCGCCGGTTCGACGACGCCAGGATCCGGGAGTTCGTGCCGCTGTTCGTCGAACGGTCCTGCCGCGCGACGTTCGTCCTGCAACCCGCCGTCGAGATCTCGGTCTGACCTACGGCGTCACCACCGGGCCGCTCTCATGGCGGCGCAGGTTCTCGGCGGCGAACAACGCGGCCTGGGTGCGCCCGGCGAAGCCGAGCTTGAGCAGCAGCCGCGACACGTAGTTCTTCACGGTCTTCTCGGCCAGGAACATCCGCTGGCCGATCTCCCGATTGGTCAGGCCCTCGCCCAACAGTTGCAGCAGTGTGCGTTCGGTGGACGACAAGTCCCGTAACCGCTCGTCCTGCTCGGTGTCCCTGCGCAGCCGTGACATCAGGGCGGCCGCGGCGCGGTTGTCCAACAACGACTTTCCGCTTCCCACGGTCTTGATCGCCTCGGCCAGCGCCATCCCGCGGATATCCTTGACCACGTAGCCGCTGGCACCGGCAAGGATCGCGTCGAGCATGGACTGTTCGTCGGTGAACGCCGTCAGGATGAGGCACCGCAGGTCGTCGTTGGCAGCCAGCAGATCCCGGCACAGGTCGATCCCGCTGCCGTCGGGCAACCGGACGTCGAGCACCGCGACGTCGGGTGCGGCGGCCGGGATCCGGGCCAGCGCTTCGGCCACCGTCGCCGCCTCGCCGACCACCGTCAGTTCGGGATCGGCGCTGAGAAGATCTGCCAGACCGCGGCGCACGACTTCGTGGTCGTCGACCAGGAACACCTTGAGCACACAGCAGTGAAGCCCGGGACGATTACCGGCCGGTAGGGACTTTGGTCATGAAATCAGCGGAGGACGCTTCCGAGCTCTCCTAGACTGCGTCGGTGACCGTCAGGTACGTACCCGCGATCGACCTCTCGGCGGTCGACGCCATCGACTTCCACACCCACGTCGAGGTCGACGCGAGCGGCCACTGTGCCTACGACGACGAGCTGGCCGAGGCCACCGGACGGTACTTCAAGCTCGGTACCGACTACTTCACCCGCGTCGACGACCTCGCCGCGCATTACCGGCAGCACAACACCGCCGCGGTGGTGTTCACCATCGACGCCCACACGGTGTCCGGGCGCCGGCCCAACTCGGTCGAGGAGCTGATCGCCGGGACGGTGCGCAACAACGACGTGCTGATCCCCTTCGGGTCCGTCGACCCGTGGGATCCCGGCGCGGTGCAACGGGTGGCCGAGCTGAGCGGCGACTACGGGGTCAAGGGCTTCAAGTTCCACCCGAGCCTGCAGGGCTTCGAACCCAACGATCGCCGGTTCTATCCGATCTACGAGGCCATCGCCGCCGCCGGAGTGCCCGCACTGTTCCACACCGGCCAGACCGGACTGGGGTCGGCGTTGCCCGGCGGGCATGGCATCAAGCTGCGCTACTCCGACCCGATGTTGCTCGACGACGTCGCCGCCGACTTCCCGGATCTCACCGTCGTGATGGCTCACCCGGCGGTGCCCTGGGTCGACTCGCAGATCGCGATCGCGTCGCACAAAGCCAACGTCTACATCGACCTGTCCGGGTGGTCGCCCAAATACTTCCCACCACAACTCGTTTCGGCCCTGAGGCGGCAGCTCGCCACCAAGGCCCTGTTCGGCACCGATCACCCCTACATCGCGCTGGATCGCTGGCGGCAGGACTTCGATGCGCTCGGCATCGATCCCGTGGTGGCGCGCAAGATCCTCAAGGAGAACGCCCTGGGTGTGCTGCGACTGGCCTAGGCGATCTGGGAGTCGACCACCATCTCCGACGGTGCGTTGCGTTCCCACAGCACCGCGCCCGCGCAGGCCGTCAGCACCCAGCCGGTGCCCACCGCGCCGCACCAGATCAGCAGCGCCATCGCCACGCCGATCGGGCCGAACCCGTCCCAGTCGTGCAGCAGCGAGGGGAATACCAGGCGGGAGCCCAGCGGGATCACGATGCCGTCGATCACCACGCCGGCCAGCCCCGCGAGGGCCAGCGGACTGACACCTCGGCCGCCGTCACGGACCAGCAGGACCGGGGTCAGTGACCAGAACAGCCACACCGGCAGCAGGCCGACGACGAACAGCAGCGCCCGGGGGAGACCGTGGTGGTGATGGCCGAACATGATCCGCTCCCGCACGGCGATGCTGACGAGGTACAACGCGAACCATGCTGTGCCGCGCAACAATCGGGTCACCAGGCTGTACTGCTCTCGGCGCCACGCCTTGGCGAAGATCGTCGCGACCGAGGACGCCATGGGGATACCCCAGACCAGGAAGCTCGCGACGCCGATCAGCGTCCAGTCCGCCCGCAGTCCTGCCGAATTGCCGAACGCTTCCCGTAACCGGTCGGACAGCGGGTGTTCGAGGCCGAACTGACGGGTGAAGATCGTGCCGGGGCTCGCGTTGTCGGCGAAGCCCTGCATGTAGCTGAAGCCGATGACCATCAGCGGGATGACCGTGGTGAACAGCTGGGTGGACACCAGCGCTCCCTGTGTGCCGCCGTCGATGTCGTTGTACCGCGTGACCCACGCCGTCAGCGGCTTCAGCCGCCGCGACTCCTGCAGACGGCGGTAGCGCTCCTCGAGGCGCCGCCTGGTGCCGACCGGTTCACCCGACTCCGTCATGAGCAGAGGGTAGGCGATCAACCTGTCGGTGTTGCCCCTTGCGCAGGGTGGCGATCAGTTCGCGGTACGGGCCGACGAGGTAAGCGGTGTCGCCGGCGATCAGCGGGGTGTCGCGGCGCGGATGCAGCCGCAGCGGTGACCCCGCCCGGGCGATGGAGATGACCCGGGTCTGGGTCGACAGCTGGAACATCCGGATACCGTCCAGTTCGCTGCCGGGCTGCACCTGCACCGCACCGACCATGAACGACCGCTGACCGACCGAGAAGGTCCCCAGCACATCGAGGCCCATCGCCTCGCCGATGAACCACGGCGTGGCCAGGTCGACCGTCGAGCGGACGAACTCGAACTTGAATCGAGTGCCGACCGCCGATCCGAGCGCCCGGTCGTAGATGCGCAGCACGATCGGAACGTCGGGGCGTTGGATCTCGGGAAGTGCTCGCGGACCGAGCATCTCGCGCACCACGATGCCGGTCTCGATGTTGACCACATCGTCCTGGGTGAGCACCGCGACCGCACGGGCATCGCCGATACGGGCAGCCTCCAGCGTCTGGCGCAGAGTGGCGTCACCGAAGATCACCGGGACACCCAGTTCGGCCGCCGCCGACAGGTAGCGGTTGTCCTCGTCGCGTTCGATCACGGCGACGTCGTGCCCGGCTGCCTTGAGCACAGCCGCCACCCCGATCCCGAACGAGCCGAGACCCACCACCACGACGTGGCGCTGGAGGTGGCGAACCTTCTGCTTGCTGGCGGCCTGTGAAATCCGATGCGAGAGAAGCACATCGGCTACGAACGCCACCACGATGGCGGTGGTGGCGACCCCGGCGAACATCATGACGACGCCCCACAACCGCAGCCAGTCCGGCTGATCCAGGAAATTGAAGTCGCCGTACCCGACGGTCGCGATGGTCTCCGCGGAGAAGTAGAGCGCGTCGATCCAATCCATTCCCGGCTGCTGGTAGGCGAATCGCAGCATGATCGTCGAACCGATCAGCAACGTGGCCGACACCGCCAGCGCACGGTAGAACATCGGGTTCAGGTCGTCGGCGAATGCGCGCACCGCATCCGAGATCCGGACGAACAGCGGCCGCGCCCGCGGGGATGCCGGTATCGGCTTGGCGACTTCGATACCCCGCTCGGCGAGTTCGTCGGCGGTCCCGATCATCGCCGTCCAGTCACCCGCGTGTACCTGCACGTCGCGGCCAGGACACGCGATCACCTCGCCGGGATTGTCCGAGCTCTCGCCGCGGATCACCGCGACCGGGGCGAGGTCGCCGAAGATCTCCCGCAGACTGCCGTCCCGCCGGGCGGTGGCGCCGGTCACGACGAAGTCCACTCCGGCCACCGAGATGGTGTGGGTGGTCCGTTTCAGCAGTGCTTCCACCACAGATGGCGCCGCCAGGTCCGCCACGTCGAGGATGGCGCCAGGCCCGTTGCCGTCGGCCATGGCCTCGCGCAACACCGCATTGGACAGCCGAGCCACGATGCGCGCCCTCGGGTTGGCCTGTCGGGCGAGCAGTGCGATCTCCAGATTGAGCGCATCGTCGTCGTCGGCACAGATCACCGCATCGGCGGTGGCTATCCCGGCGTCCTCGAGATCTTCCGGGGCCTGCGAGATCGCGACACTGACCCCCGCGTTGTTGAGTTCCTCGATGATCCGCAACCCGAGCGCGTCGTCGCCGCAGACGATGGTGTGGCCCCGCATGGGGGAACGCTACTTCGGAAAGTCCCGTCGTGACGGGTCAGAATGAGTTATGCCTACCGCCCCCTACGTCAAAGCCTGCATCAACGGCGCCCGCACCCCCGACCAGCACGCCGGACTCCCGGTGTCGCCGGAGCAGCTGGCCGGCGCCGCCGTCGCGGCGCACTCGGCCGGGGCCATGGCGGTTCATCTGCACCCCAAGACCCCCGACGGCGTCGATTCCCTCGAACCGGACACGGTGGCGGCGGCGGTCAGCGCCGTCCGGCACGCGGTGCCGGGCCTGCCGCTGGGGGTGACCACGGGATTCTGGGCGCTGCCCGACGAACAGCGGCGGTTACACGCCGTCGAGTCCTGGACCGTGCTGCCCGACTTCGCCTCCGTCAACTGGCACGAGCCCGGCGCGCAGGATCTGGCTCAGTTGCTGCTGAGCCGGGGCATCGGCGTGGAGGCAGGCATCTTTCACGCCGAAGCCGCCGAATCCTGGGCGAGTTCACCGCTGGCCCCGCACTGCCTTCGGGTGATGATCGAACTGCAGCCCGACGGAGACACCGCGACCGCTGATGACCTGCTGGCGCGGATCCGCAGGGCCGAGTCACCGGCGCCGGTGCTGCTGCACGGCCTGGACGACAGCTGCTGGCCACTGCTGGCCCACGCCGGGCTGCGCGGAGTGCAAACCCGCATCGGGCTGGAGGACACGCTGCTGCTGCCCGACGGGTCACCTGCCCCGGGCAACGCCGAACTCGTCGCCGCCGCGTACGAGGTGCTCCGGAGCGTCACTCGGTAGGTGGGGCCAAGGCGAAGTCGGCGAAGTCGAAGCCCGGCACCACCACGCAGCTGACCAGCGTCGGCTCGTCGTCGCGGGGACGAGCGCGCTGCCAGTGACCGGGCGGCACCAGCACCTGCGGTCGTTCGCCTGCGACGATATCGGGGCCCAGCAGAACCGTTGTGGCGCTGTCCTTTTCCGGGCCGATGTCAAGCAGCAGCGGGCTGCCGCGGTGATAGAGCCACAATTCAGCGCTGCGCACCGTGTGCCAGGCGGACTGCTGGCCGGGCAGTAGCACGAAATAGATGGCGGTGCCGGCGTTGCGCGGGCCGTTGTAGTCCGGCGGCAGGGCGGATTCGCCGACAATCAGGTCACTGCGCCAGGTCTCGCGGAAAAAGCCACCTTCGGGATGGGGTCCCATCGCCAGCTCGCGAACCCAGTCGGGGAGATCCGTCATGGCCTCAGCGTAGGGATAAATCAGTTGCCCGGGTCGGGGTTGCGCCATTAGCGTGGCGCCCGTTGAAGTCGTCCAGTCCGGTGAGGAGGGTCCCCGTCGTGGATCACAGCGCAGCTCATCTGCTCGCCGACCACCACTGGGAGACCCATGCCTACCGACTTCGCCATCACACTGATCGACCTCGACTTCGCCTGGCCGGACGGAACCGTCGCGCTTGACGGACTGAACGCGACTCTGCCTGCCGGCCGCACCGGCCTGGTCGGCGCCAACGGCAGCGGCAAGTCCACCCTGCTACGGCTGATCGCGGGGGACCTGACTCCGACGCAGGGGCAGATCCGCACCGGCGGTGACGTCGCCTACCTGCCGCAAACCCTGACACTCGACGTCGGTGTGTCGATCGCCGACGTGCTCGGTCTCGGAGCCGAACTGGCCGCGCTGCGTGCGATCGAAGCCGGCTCGGCGACCGAACACGACTTCGAGGTGATCGGCGAGGACTGGGACGTCGCGGACCGCGCCGCTGAGGCGCTGCGCGTCATCGGCATGGGACCCGACGACCTGGACCGGACGATCGGGCAGGTCTCCGGCGGGGAGGCGATGTTGTTGGCGGTCACCGCCCTTCGGCTTCGGTCCGCGGCGATCACCCTGCTCGACGAGCCGACTAACAACCTCGACCGCGACGCCAAGGCCAGGTTGTTCGATCTTGTTGCGGACTGGCCGGGCACGCTGGTGATCGTCAGTCACGATGTCGCACTGCTGAACCGGATGGACCACACCGCCGAGCTGCACAACCACCGGCTCACCTCGTTCGGCGGTCCCTACCGCGAATTCCGCGCCCACCTGGACAGTGAACAGGCCGCGGCGGCGCAGGCGGTGTCCGCCGCCGAACAGAGCGTGCGGACGCAGAAGCGTCAGCGCGCTGCCGCCGAGACCAAGCTGGCTCGCCGTAACCGCAAGGCGCGCAAGGACTACGCCAATAAACGCGCGCCGAAGATCGTGATGAACAACTGGGCCTCGTCCGCCGAGGTGGCGGCGGGCAAACTGCGCACTGGGCTCGATGCCCAGGCCGCCGAGGCCGCGGACGCGCTGCAGGCCGCCGAAGCGAGGGTGCGCAGCGACGAGCACATTCGCGTCGACCTGCCCGACCCCGATGTGCCTGCCAGCCGCAGGATCGCCGAATTGCCGGGTGCGCGTGGACCATTGGTGGTGATGGGCCCTGAACACGTTGCGATCGTCGGGCGCAACGGCGTCGGCAAGACCCGGCTTCTGGACGATCTGATTGCCGGAACGGCGGGTCGCCTGCTGACCGACCGGGTCGGCTACCTGCCGCAACGCGTAGACGGCCTGGACGAGCAGGGAACCGTCCTGGACAACGTGCGCGCCGCGGCACCCGATGCCGACACCGCCGTGGTGCGCACCCGGCTGGCCCGGTTCCTGCTACGCGGTGACGCGGTGTACCGGCCGGTGGCCGGCCTGTCCGGCGGAGAGCGCTTCCGGGTGGCGCTGGCGCGGTTACTGCTGGCGGATCCGCCGCCGCAGCTGGTCGTGCTCGACGAACCGACCAACAATCTCGACCTGGCCAGCGTGGACCAGCTGGTCGACGCGCTGCGCGCCTACCGTGGCGCGGTGATCGTGGTCAGTCACGACGACGAGTTCCTGTCCCGGCTGGATCTGGACCGGACGTTGTCGATGCGGCACCCCGGTGTGTTGGATGCGGCGGGTTAGGGTCGGACCATGGCACACCTGCGCGCGGGCTGGTTCGTTGCGCTCTGCGCGGCGGTCCTGGCCGTCAGCGCCTGGTTGCCGTGGTTGACGACGTCGGTCGCGGGCGGCGGCCGGGCCAGCGCCATCGGCGGTACCGTCGGCAGCATCGTGCTTCCGCCCCGGTTCGGCGTCGGTCAGTTGATCGTGCTGCTGGCCTCGGCGCTGATCGTCACCGGTGCGATGGTGGCGCGCGATCTGTCCCCGCGCCTGGCTGCCGCGACGGCGCTGGTGATCTCGGGGCTGCTCGGCGTGCTCACCTATTGGTACTACCACCTCAACGTCGGCGGATCGGTGTCGGTGGCGTACGGGTTCTACATCGGGGCGGTGTGCGCGGCCGGCGCAGTGGTCTGCTCCGTGTGGTCGTTGATCTCCGCAATGGTGCGCCGTAGATGAGCCGATTTGTCGAACCGGTCACTTTGACCGGCGCGCAATGGGTTTCCCTCGAGCCGCTGGAAGAATCCCACGTTCCCGAGATCGCCGCCGCGGCGGCTGACGTGGGCGAGCTGTGGTTCACCAGCGCACCCACGCCGGACACCGCCGCGGCGTGGGTGAGCCGGATGCAGGCGATGCAGGCCGCCGACGAGGGCGTGACCTATGTGATCCGCCGGCGCACCGACGGCGTGGTCGTCGGTTCATCGAGCCTGTTCCACGTCGACGCCGCCAACCGCAGGCTCGAGATCGGCCACACCTGGCACTCCGCCGCGGCGCGGCGAACCGGGGTCAACACCGAGGCGAAATTGGTGCTGCTCAGCCACGCCTTCGACGAACTGGGCTGCGTAGCTGTCGAATTCCGCACCCACTTCTTCAATCAGGTCAGCAGGGCCGCGATCGAACGTCTCGGCGCCAAACTCGACGGCGTTTTGCGAAGCCACCAACTGCTGCCCGACGGGTCCCGGCGGGACACCGTGGTCTACTCCATCCTGGACATCGAATGGCCTGCGGTGCGCAACAACCTGGCGTTTCGGCTCAGCCGCCATTCTTGACCGGTGCGACGGATTCACCCAGTACTGTCTTGCACGGATTGAGGAATACGCCTCACGGCGCCACGACCCGCAGTGGCGCGGAGATGGGGGTGCGGTGGAGCGACTGGTTCGGGCATTGACCGCCTCGATGGACCCGGCATCGTTGGTCGCGCGCGTAGCCGAACAGGTGTGTGCGTTCATGCATGCCGCCGACGGGGCGGCCGTCACGTTGCTTCGAGGCCCCGACAACGCGTACGTGACGGTGTCCGCGCACGGAGTGATCGCGACGACGACGGGCTTCGTGGTGCCGAGGGACACCAGTTTCCAGGGCCTCGCGGCACGGGAGAAGCGCCCGATGCTGATCCACGATGCACTGAGCGACGAACGGCTGTCGGAACGTGTTCGCGCGATCAACAAGCAGTGGGGCACCCGGTCGTGGGCGGTGATTCCGCTGACATACAACGGCGACCCGATCGGTTCGCTGCTGCTGGCGGCCACCAACGTCGGCGCGTTCTCCGACTCCGATGTCGACGCGCTACTGGCGATCAGCGAGTTCGTCTCGGCGCTGGTCGGCGCCCAGTTGCAACTCTCGGCGCTGTTGACCCAGGTGATGACCGATGGAGACGAGCGGGGGCAACGCGCACTCACGGCGCGATTCGTCGCTTCGGTGATGGTCCCCGAAGCGATGGAGACCGAGAGTCTGCAAGAACGACTTGATGTGTTGCTCGCGCAGCCGGACGCGCTCCGGGCGGTCTTCCAGCCCATCGTCCGTCTGGAAGACGGCACCACCGCCGCCTACGAGGGCCTGATGAGGTTCCCCGAATCAGCGGACGTGACGCCGATGCATTGGTTCACTGCTGCCCGGCGACTGGGCCGCGGCGTCGATCTGGAATATGCCGCGTTGCGCACCATCTTGCGGGCGGCGCAGCCAATCCCCGGTGACCGCCCCGTGTCCGTCAACCTGAGTCCGAGCGCGGCGCTGGAGCCCGCGATTCACGACGCGCTCGCCGCCCAGGACCGAGCGCTGATCGTCGAAATCACCGAGCACGAGCCATTTCCCGCCGACCTCGGCTCCTGTCTGCAGCCGTTGCGGGATCGCGGTGTGTCGATCGCGGTCGACGACGCCGGCGCCGGCTATGCCAACTTCACCCAGCTGCTGCGGCTGCGCCCCGACATCATCAAGATCGACGGGGAGTTGATCGCCGGTATCGACGACGACCCGGTCAAGCGGGCAATGGCGACGGCGCTGAAGTCTCTTGCCGCCGAGCTGCGGGCGAAGACGGTGGCCGAGGCCATCGAGACACCCAGCCAACTGAAGACGCTGATCGGTCTCGGCATCGAATACGGCCAGGGGTTCCACCTCGGCAGGCCGTCAGATGTCGTCGACCTCGTCGGCTGAACCATGATGTGGGGCAGGCGATCCGCGCCCGCCGACGTGTCCGTGCTCAGCCGCCGAAGATGGCGGCTGAGCACGGAACGTCACGGAATCGGTTGGGCCTCAGCCCGCTTCGACGGTCGTCGGCTCGATCGGCTTGCTCTCACCGGAGCGGGTGACCTCGATGCGGCGCGGCTTGGCCCGCTCGGCGAGCGGGATCGTCACGGTCAGGACACCGTTCTCGTAGGTGGCCGAGATCTTGGCGGTGTCGATACCTTCGCCGAGTGCCAGCTGGCGACGGTAGGTGCCGAAGAACCGCTCGCTGGTCAGCCATTGCACCGAGTCCTCGGAGCGGGCCGAGCGGTGCGCTGTCAGCGTGAGTGTGCCGTTGTCGACGTTGACGTCGATCGAACCGGGATCCACGCCGGGAAGGTCGGCGGTCAGCACGTAGTGGTCCTCGACCTTGTAGAGGTCCATCGGCATGAATCGGGGGCTGCGATCGGTTCCGGTTTGGCTGGTCAGCAGTCCCCGGGTCATGGCTTCAATGTCATTGAACGGATCGAAGCGGAGCACAGTACTCACCTCCTGCATCGCTGAACGCAAGCCCACCACCCTGGCGGGCAGCTTTACTGTGCACGGCCAGATTAGCACTCGATGGTGGCGAGTGCTAATACTTTTTGACCGGCTTTATTTCGCCCCGGGTAGGCTGGGCCGGGCTTTTCGAAGGGATGTCTGTGCGCAAGGCGACGGGAATCGTGGCGGCCGTGTTGGCGGCCGCACTGGCAGTGACGATCACGGGTTGTTCCGACGACAACAAGCCGGTCGCGGCCAAGTGCGACGAGGTGTCGGCGCCGCTCGTCGACGTCCCCAGCCGAACCGACCAGGAACCGAGGCTTCGGCTGCCGCAGCCACCGGGCTGGGAGCGCACCGACAAGCTGGACTCCGAGTCCATCCGCTACGCCATTCGCAACCCGGCGCTGGCCGAGGAGGGCTTCACGCCCAATGCGGTCGTCACCCTGCAGAAGGTGGCCGCCAAGGAGGGCAACGCCCAGCAGATCCTGGACATCCAAAACAAGCAGCTGGTGGCGCGGTTGAAGGTGACGGACCTCAAGACCAGTTCGGCGACGGTCTGCGGGTCGACGGCCCAGTCCACGTCCTACACCGCCCCGGCCATGGGCAAGATTCCGGCCCGCAGCGCGACTTCCCTGGCGGTGGTCTTCACCGACGGTGACGTGAACTGGGTCAGCACACTCACGGTGCAGACCATCAAGCCCGACAACCCCACGTACGCAGCCGATTCGGCGACGATCCTCAAGGGATTCCAGATAGTCCCGGCTAAATAGCGACGGTGCTGACCTCGGCGCCGGTCAGCCGTTCGGTGCACTGATCGCAGGCCAGCTCACCGGTGAAGCCGGTCCCGCAATCGTGGTGGGTCATCACCACGGCAGGACCCTCGGGCGCCTGAAACCACCACTGCGCCCACTGCAGTGCTGCGGTCAACACCGGGAAGAATGCCCGGCCCTTGTCGGTCAGCAGGTAGGCGGCGCGCTCCGGACCGGACCGCTCCGCGGGCGACGTGGTGAACACACCAAGAGTGCAAAACGTCTGCAGCCGTTCGGCGAGCAGACTCGGCGGCGCCCCGAGCTGGGACTGGAAATCGGTGAAACGGGTGGAGCCGAGGAATGCTGCCACCAAAAGGGCCGCCGCCCAACGATTGCCGAACACGCTCATCGTCTCGGGGAACAGTCCGGCCTGCCGCGCGCTGGTGTCGGACTCCGAGCGACGCCGGGTCGCGGCGGCCGGCGCCGACCGGGCCCAGTCGCCGCTCGGTCCGAGGGCTAGCTCCACCTCGGATCCGGTGACGGCGGCATGACAGGTGTTGCAGCGCAACAACGGTGCGAAATGCGAGCCGCATGCGACGTGACGCATGGCAGGCAACGTCTCCCGATGCTCGGTGACCCAGTTGCGTTCCCACTCCCAGATCGCGAGCATCGTCGGCCACAGTGAGCGGCCGCGACTGGTGATCAGATACTCGGTGCGCGCGCGGGTGGATGCATGCACCTTGCGGGTCAGCAGGCCGTCGCCGACCAGTGTGCGGAGCCGGTTGGTCAGCACCGAATTCGAGATCGGCAGCCGCGACATGAACTGGCTGTAGCGGCTGGCGCCGAGCAACGCCTGTTGGATGATCAACAAGTTCCACTCGTCGCCGAGTAGCCCGAGCATCCGCCCGATGGCATTGGGACTGTCGGGCGCCAAGACGGTGGGCGTCTCGGCGGAGTGCACTCCTGTCACTACAGACCGATCGCGTCAGCCGCCGAGTCGGCGGTATGCCAGCGGCGCAACGCGGAGCCGGCCACCCAGGTGGAGTGGGTGCCGCTCGAGATCCGTTCGGGCAGTTTGAGTGTGCACACCGGACCGTCGGACAGCCGAGCCGCGTCAAACACCAGGCAGAACGAGGCGTCTTCGGCCATGTCGGTGGTCAGGGTGACCAGGTAGCCGTCGTCTTCGGCCCGGCTGCCGACCCGGGGTGCCATCGCCGTCTCGCTGCCGTAGACCCCGTCGCCGAATGAGTAGCGCTCCTCGGCGCCGGTGCGCACGTCGTGACGGACCAGGCCGTCGAACAGGAACCAGCCCGGCTTGCCGCTGGCCGCCCAGGTGTAGCGATACGGCTCGCCGAGATGGCCGCTGTTGATCATGCCGAACTCGGTGATGCTGTCCGACAACGGTTCCTCGGTGAGCCCGCCGGTGACGAGGTTGAGCCGCCAGCGGTGCAGCCGGGCTTGCATGCGATCCAGGGCGAGGAACCGGAACGCCCGCTGCCACTTGGTGCCGGTGCCGTTGTCGGTGGGCTCGGGATCGCCCTGGAAAAATCCGTCCAGCACGATCTCGTCGCCGTCCTCGTAGGCATTGACGAAGTGCAGTACGAACGTCGGGTCGGCCTCGAACCACTGGATGTCACTGTTTGTTCCGCGTCGGGGCAGCACCGCGAACCGCGACGGGATGTCCCGGTGGAACCGCGCCATGTGCACGTCGCGCTGCAACAACTCCGGATCCCAGAACAGCGGGAAGTCGTTGAGAATCACATAGTTTCGGGTGAACGCCATGTCGTGCGGCAGCCGGGGACCCGGCAGCGGCACGTCGGTGTAGTGCACCAGGTCGTTGTTCGCGTCCACCACGCCATAGTGCATGTACGGCGCGTTCTTGGAGTAGTTGAAGAACAACATTTCGTCGGTGCGGTCGTCGACCTTCGGGTGGGCCGAGACGCCCCAGTCGCCCGGGAACCTCCCGCCCCACGTTTCCTTGCCGAGTGTCTCGGCGGAGTACGGGTCGACGCGGTACAGGTCTCCGCACTGATAGAAGCTCGTCAGCGCGGTGCCGCGATGCACCACGACGTCGGTGCTGGAGGCGTCCTTCATCAGAGTGCGTGCGCCCCAGCCGTAGTCCACCTTCGCCAGCGACAACGGTTCGGCCAGGCCGGGCCACAGCGGTCCGCCTGCGGCGTTCTCCGCCTCGAAACCGTCGGTGCGAACGAAACGGTTGCGGTAGAACGCTTTTCCATCCCGGAAGCCGACGATGTGCAGCATCCCGTCACCGTCGAAGGGGTGATACGCCTTCAGTGCCGGGTGCAGCGGGTTCTCGGTGTTGCGCAGGTACACCCCGTCCAGATCGGTGGGGAGCTCACCGTCGACGACGGTGAGGTCGTCGTCGCGCCACTCCGTGGTCTGCGGCCGCCATGGGCCGGTGCGGTAGGGGTGGTCGTCGTCCTCGGGTAGCGTCGACAGGAACTTGCCGACGATCTCAGTGTCCATCGTCTGCCGATCTGATCACGAAACTTACCGTGGTTGCGGTACTTCCGCCGAAATTGAGGGTGCCGAACCGGTGCGCGCCGTCGACCTGATAGCCACCGGCGAGATCGCTGACCTGTTTGGCGGCGTCGAGCATCATCCGGATGCCGGACGCGCCGACCGGGTGGCCGCCACCGATCAGGCCGCCGCTTGGGTTGATCGGAAGCCGGCCGCCGATCTCGATCTCCCCGTTCTCGATCGCCTTCCATGACTCGCCCGGCCCGGTCAGCCCGATGTGGTCGATCGCGAGATACTCACTCGGGGTGAAGCAGTCGTGCACCTCGATGCCGTCGAGATCGTCGAGGCCCACGCCGGCCCGGCCGAACGCGTCGTACACGGCAGCCCGGACATGGGGCAGCACATAGGGATTGGCCGCGTCGCGGTCGAGCTTCTGCTGCAGCCCCAAACCGACGGTGCGGTGTCCCCAGCCCTCGATCAGCCCGATCGGGCGCACGCCCGGGTGATCGCGCAGGAAGTCGTCGCTGACCAGGACGACGCCCGCACCGCCGTCGGTCATCTGGCTGCAGTCATAGCGGCGGATCCGGCCCTCGGTGGGTGGGTTGACCGCGTCGTCGCTGCCATGGGTGGCCAGATCGGGGACGGCCCAGTCGCGAGTCTGGGCGTTGGGGTTGCGTTTGGCGTTGGCGAAATTCAGTGCAGCGATCGCGTGCAAGTGGGCGTCGTCGAGACCGAAGCGACGGTCGTATTCGTCGGCGACCCGGGAGAACATCGACGGCCACAGGTAGGTGGCCTCGGCGCCCTCGTGGCCGGTCCATGCCGCGGCGCCCAGATGGGCGGCCGCGGTGTCGCCGGACACCGTCTTCTCCAACTCGACGCCGACCACCAGTGCGGTGCGGTAGTTGCCTGCCCGCAGGTCGGCCATCGCCGCCAGCGCGGCCACGCTGCCGGAAGCGCACGCCGCCTCGTGCCTGGTCGCGGGGGTGTCCCACAGACCGTCGTGAACCGTGGCGGGCATCGCGCCCAGATGACCCTGGCGGGCGAACATCTCCCCGAACGCGTTGGCAACATGCACGACGTCGATGTCGGCGGCGTCGATCATCGCCTCGCGCAGCGTCTGGTCGACGACCTCGGTGGTGAGATCGGCGAAATCACGGCTCTCGCGGGTGAGGTTGCGGGCGAAATCGGTCTGATAGCCGCCGAGGATCCAGACATTGCTCGCCACAGCGCCGAAGTTACTACAGCTAAGAGAGTGCCGGGCCGGATTGCGCAGAGCCAACGACAACTTAGGGGCGGCCCCGTCGGCTCACGGTCTGAACCGACAGGACCTCGCGGGCGTGGGTGTCGACCACCACGCTCGCTTGCAGCGCAGCATGCCCCCGTACAGAATCCGCAAACGTCACGATCGAGGAGCCGCGTTCGTCAATCCGGCAATCGTGAGTAAGACTTGCCCTATGTCTGTGCCCAACCACGATCTGGCGCTGCGGATGGCGGAGTTGGCCCGAGCGACGGCGCCACCCCGCAATGTCGACGAGGTACTGGCCGGGGTGACCGCTGCGGCAACGGAGATGATTCCCGGCACCGACACTTGCGGTGTGCTGCTGATCGGCAAGGGCGGCAAGTTCGAGTCACTGTTCGGGACCTCGGAATTGATCTACCAACTCGACGCACTGCAGGAGGCCTGCGGGGAAGGTCCGTGCATCCAGGCTGCCGTCGACGAGCTGATCGTGCGTACCGACGACTTCACCACCGAGCGGCGCTGGCCGAAGTACAGCGCAGCGGTCACCGAACTCGGAGTGCGCAGCGGCTTGTCGTTCAAGCTCTACACCGGCAAAACGACCGCAGGCGCACTGAACCTGTTCGGTATGCGGCCGCATGCCTTCGATGGACAGTCGGAGGCGATCGGCTCGGTGCTTGCCGCCCACGCCGCGTCGGCCATCCTGGCCAGCAGGCACGGTGAGCAACTCGAGTCCGCGCTGAATACCCGCGATGTCATCGGGCAGGCCAAGGGCGTGATCATGGAACGGTTCAACGTCGATGCCATGCGCGCGTTCGAGATGTTGCGCGAGTTGTCGCAGACCTCCAACACCAGGTTGGTCGACATCGCGAACCGGGTAATCGCGACCAGGGGCTCGTAGTCGGCACGAGCGTCCCCGTACCGGCGGTATCGTTGGTCCGAAGTTTCTGGTGCTGGTGGGGGTCGCTCGATGGTGAGGGATGCGCTCAGGCGTTGGTGGCAGCAGTCCACTCATTATGAGTGGTTGAGCGGCTATCTCGCTGACCGCGGTATGCGCGGTCCGGCACGTGCGCTGATGGCTTTTCTCGCTGTCTCCATGATCGCGTGTCTGCTGGGCATGCTGCATTCGCCGGACGGGCCGATCGGGACCGTCCCCCGAGCGATGACGTGGCTGGCCATAGTCGGCGGGGTGGCCGGGGCCGCGTTGTTCACCGTCAAGTGGCCGACCCGGCGTGAGTCGGTGCTGTTCGTGTTCATCACCAACGCGTCGATGACATTGGCCTGCGTGGCCAATCCGAGTCCACTGCACACCCTGGTCGGCTGCATCTCCTTCGCGACGATCGGCGCCTACATCGCGTTCTTCCACACCACCGCTCTGGTGCTGTACAACTTCTCCGTCGCCGCCACCGTGGCCACCTGGGGTGCGGTGCGGATGGCCGCCGACGGGCAGTTGATCATCGCCGGTGTGGACTGGTGGTTGATCATCCAGGTCAACATCGCGCTGCCCCTGGCCATCCAGATCCTGGTGAACGCTCTCGGCGTCGATCTTCTTCGCGCCGAACGTGATCCACTGACCGGTCTGCTCAACCGACGGCTCTTTCACAGCCAGACGTTCGGACTGATCGAGTCGGGACGTCATGCCGGCGCTCACCTCGCTGTGGCCCTGGTCGACCTGGACAAGTTCAAGTCGGTCAACGACCGCTACGGGCACGCCGCCGGTGACGAGGCACTGGTGCATGTTGCGCGCGCGATCGAGCAGGCCGCCGGTGCCGAGGCGGTGGTCGCCCGCAGCGGAGGTGAGGAGTTCGTGGTCGCGGCCGCGTTGCCCAGTGCGGACTGCAACGAGCTGGCGCAACGGATCTGCACCGCCATCGCGGAGTCACCAGCCGGTGTCACCGCGAGCATCGGCACCACCGCGGTCCGGTTGTCCGACACCTACGGAGACCACAAAGTTCTGCTCGACCGGTTGGTGAGCAACGCCGACTGGGCGATGTACCGCGCCAAGCGCGCCGGCGGCAACGGGTGCCGGCATCAGGACACCGACCCGGTCGACCGGCGTCGGCCGGATGTCGACGGGGACGCCAACCAGTCGATCGCCTAGTGCAAGAAAAAAGTCTGGCGCGACACCCCAACCTTCGATGCCACCTGCGAAATCGACAACCCATCGCTGATCACCGCCAACACAGCCTGATACCGCTGCTCAGCCACGCTCAACTCCCTCATCTAGGGAGTGTCAAGGATCAACCGAAGTAGGTGTAAAGCATCAGCCGAAACACTGTCGCCCATCACCCGAAGACAAAACGTCAACAATCAACCGAGGTCACACAGTTGGAAAGTGCCCCCGGCAGGATTCGAACCTGCGACACCGGCTTTAGGAGAGCCGTGCTCTATCCCCTGAGCTACGGGGGCGCAACGGCTGGCAGCTTACCGCCTGCCGGCAGCGCGCCCGTCATTCCAGCGGGTCAGCGCACCGCACCGCGCGGCGAATACAGGGCAAGCAGGTAGCTGTGGCCGTGCGCCGGCGCGGCCTTGGGGTAGCCCTTACGGACCCATGCGACGAAGCGGCGCATCATGATCGTCGACCTCCTGCCAGCAGTGCACCCCACTCGAAGCGGGCAACGGCCGTCGCATTGCTGTCCGCCTCGGGCTCCACGTCTTGGGCCAACCGGACCAGAGCCTGGGCCACCCGTCTACCGTCCAGCCGGTGTCGCTGCGACACCTGATCGAGCTCCCCGGAGGCCGCGTCCACCGAGCAGCGCCTCAACCCCACGAGCACGCCCTCGGCGCACTGCTGAATTCTGCCGTCGTCATAACTGTCGTGTTCCATCGAATCGCCCTGCAAAACCGCCATGCTGTACGCCTCCAATCGTGGAGCCATTGCCAGTCTGACGGTCCCGCAAACCCTTCAGCGCAGTTCCGCTATGACTTTCGCGAAGTACTCCGCGTGGTAGTCCTGCACGGTGAAGTAGGTGATGCCGTAGTCGTCGCGCCGCGCCCGCAAGGTGTCGGCGATGTCGCGCGGTGTTCCCGTCAGCACCGTCGGCAGGGCAAGCAGTTGCTCCTCGGTGGCGTCCGGGGCGTATCCGCGGGTGAGTGCCAAATCGGGGATACCCGACGAATCGGTCGGCACCCCGGTGATCGCGATGTTCAGTTCGAGGTCGCCGAACCGGCCGCCGGCCGCGGCCCGCACGAATTCGATGCGCTCGGCCAGCGGGTCGTGGCCCGGGTACTCCGGCACCCCGCCCCCGGTCAGGCCGATGATGTCGGCGTACTGGGCGGCGATGCGCAGCACCCGGTCGCCGTTACCCGCGATCAGGATCGGGATCGTCGGCGCGGTCTGCTTGAGGTATTTCGTGGTGTGGCGCAGATGGTCGACCCGCTCACCGGCGCTCGGATACGGCATCTCGGCGGCCTCGAACTCTTCCCGCACGTAGCCGGTGCCCAAGCCGAGGTCGAGCCGGCCCTCGCTGAGGACGTCGACGGCGACGGCGTCACGGGCCAGTATCGCCGGTTTGTAGAACGCCGCGTTGATCACGAACGTCCCCACCCGCATGGTCTTGGCGGCCTCGGCCGCGGCCACCATCGTGGGGAACGGCGCGGGCACCCCGAACCGGCCCAGATGGTCCGGGACATGAAGGACGTCGAAGCCCAGATCTTCGAATCTGCGCACGGTCTCGCGCAGCCGCTGCGCAGACTTGACCGACCGCACACCGATGCCGAAGCGAAAGTCTTTGACCATCCCGGCATGCTATGGCCGGGCTCACAGCGATCGACAGCGTCGGTCTCGGTATGTGGCACGGCTGACCTGCGATTGGGGTTTGACCACCCCATGGCGTGGGCATGTCTGTGCTTCGTGAATCCACCCAGCGTCGGCGTGGAGGAGGAATTCCTCCTCGTCGATCCCAGCACCGGTGAACCGGTCGCCCGCAACACCGAGGTCGCCGAGTACGCGGCCGAGCGCGGGGTCGACCTTCAACTGGAGCTGACGTCGTGTCAGGTCGAGACAGCCACCGAGGTGGCGCAGACGAGTTCGCAACTGCGCCAACAGATCAACGAGCTCCGAGCGGTCGCGGCCGAGTCCGCAGAGAAGGCGGGCGCGCGACTGCTGGCGGTCGGCCTGCCGCCCACGGTGCCGCACAGTTTTCCCATCACCGACAAACCGCGTTACCGGGAGATCGCCGAGCGGTTCGGCATGATCGCCCACGAGCAAGGCATCTCCGGGTGCCATGTCCATGTCGAGGTGCCCGACCGCGACGCGGCAATCGTCGTCAGCAACTGGTTGCGTCCGTGGCTGCCGATGCTGCTGGCCCTGACCGCCAACTCGGCGATCTACCGCAATGCCGACAGTGGCCACGCGAGTTGGCGCAGCGTGCTGTGGGGCCGCTGGCCCAGCGCAGGGCCGCCGCCGCACTTCGATTCCGCCGAGCACTACGACGCGATCGTGGCGCTGATGAACGACTCGGGCGCCATGCTCGACCAGGGGATGGTCTATTGGGATGTGCGGCCGTCCGAGAAGTTCCCGACGGTCGAGATCCGAGTGGCCGATGTCCCGGCCACCGCGGCCGAGACCGTGCTGCTGGCGACACTCAGCCGGGCCGCGGTGATGACCGCGCTCGCGGCCGACCGCGGGGGCGAGCACGCCCCCAAGGTCGACGACCACGTCCTGCGGGCCGCCTACTGGAAGGCAGCGCACGACGGATTGGACGGTCAGACCATCGACGTGATCGAGGGGTGGGCGACGGCCCCGACGTCACGGGTGCTGGGCGAGTGGCTGGGCGTGCTGCAGCCCGCACTGGACGAACTCGGCGACAGCGAGTGGGTGCACGCCGAGATGGGCCGCCTGCTGCGGGACGGCAACGGGGCGATGCGGCAGCGCGCCGCGTGGCGGCAACGGCACGACGTCGCCGACGTCATCGCCGTCGCCGCGGCGGCCACTATGGAAAATTAGGCCAGCGGCAGTTCGGCGACTACGGCACCGGTGGGCTGGGTGGAGCCGGTTCCCGGTTCGACGGTGAATTTCAGCGCTGTCGAATTGCCGAGATCCGGCAGCACCGCCGTCGTCGACGGCGTCACCGCGTTGTCGTCCATCGTCCCGGCGGACGTGGCGCCGCTGTTGCCGACCAACCACATCTGATACACCGTGCCCGGCGCCGGTTTCGGCACGTCGTTCATCACCAGCACGCCGGCGTTCTTCTCGCGGGAGAACACCACCGTCGCGGTGCCACCACCCGGGATCGCACCGGAGACGGTGTGCACGTCGGGCGCGCCGAAGACCTGCTGAGCGGTCGACACTTTCGCCGGCTCCGGGCGCAGAGCGATGCCGACGCCGACGGCGCCCAGGCCGACCACCAGCGCCGCCGCCACCGCCAACACCGGGCCCCGCCAGCGATTGCCCGTCGAATCAGGTTGAGCCACAGGCAGACTGCGCACGTTGTCATCGGCCACCGCGGACAGCAGCCGGCGCCGCAGATCGGCGGGCGGTTCACTGGCGCTGACCGCCGAGACGACGGCCATCGTCTCGCGGACGGCCCGCACCTCGTCGTAGAAGGCGTCGGCTTCAGGCCGCGCCAGCTGTGCCAGGCGGTCCTCGATCTCATCACGCTCAGCGTCGGACACCGCATGCAGCGCATACGGCACCGCCAGCTCCAGCAAGTCGGTTTCGTGTGGTTCAGTCATCGCACACCCAAACAATTACGCAGGCCACGAAGCGCATCGCGCATTCGGGACTTCACCGTAGCCAGGTTGGCGGCCAACCGCTCCGACACCTGCACGTAAGTCATTCCTTGGTAATAGGCCAGCTCGATGCACTCGCGCTGTACCTCGGTGAGCCCGTCCAGGCAGGCGGTCACCTGTCGCCGTTCGTCCTCGCTGATCACCGCGTCGGCCACGTGGTCCAGCGGCGGCTCGACACTGGCGGCGCCATACCGTGACTCGCGCTGCGTGGCGGCCTGCTCGGAACGGACCCGGTCTACGGCGCGGCGGTGCGCCAGTGTCAACAGCCATGCGACCGCGCTGCCCGAGGCAGGGTCGTAGCTTTCCGCGGTCCGCCATACCTGTAGGTAGACGTCCTGGGTCGTCTCTTCGCTGTATCCCTGGTCCCGCAATACGCGGGTGACCAGTCCGTACACCCGCGAGCGGGTGGCGTCGTAAAAAGAGGCAAAGGCATCGGCGTCGCGCTGAGCGACTCGGCGCAGAAGTGCGTCGAGTTCAGCAGCCGCGGTCGTCAACGCCGCCATCCACATGTTGCTGGCATCGTCGCGTAGCCTAACGGCCCCTCCGGCCGCATATGTCACGATGGCATCCACGAACATTTCTGTGCGGCCCAACCCGGCCGGATGGCCACGGTGTGCGGCGAGCGTTCCAGCTGCTCGGCCGGCCGTGGCAGCGCCGGGACGCCGCGCAGCCGCAGCACGAAGTCGTGGACCCGCATGCTCAGCGCGGTCATCTGCGGAGCCAGCGGAACCGTCACCTGCATTCGCAGGATCTGCGCGACGGTGGCGGGCCGACGAGTGCCACGGACGGTGGCGATCACGGCGGCATCGTGGTCGCGGAACAGCGACATCCGCAGGTCCACTTCCTCGTCGGGCAACGGTGCGCGGATCACGTACTGACCGCCCGACCCGCCGAAAGGGGAGGCGTACTCACCCGGTGGCAGCAGGTAGGCATGCCGACGCCCGCCGTGCTGCATCTCGGCGAGCACGCAGCGCAGCACGCCCTGGTCGTCGTGGCACCAGAACAGGCTCAGCGGGTTGCAGGTCCGGCCCAGCACGCGCGGCAGGAGCAGCGCGGTGACCCGGCCGCCCGGCAGGTGGACGCCGTGGTCGGCCAGAACAGCGTCGACCCGCTGACGCAGGGTGTCGTCGGGCGCCCCGTGGAAGTGGTCGGCGCCCTCGAAGCGGGCGAAGGGCTGCAGCCACCGTGGCAGCCGCGGCAGGTCGTCGATGTCGACGTACCAGCTGTAGCTGCACCGCTCGGTGTGGTGGTGCACCGGTGACCTGTGCAATTGCGTGATGCGGGTCCGGTACAGCGCGGTCGTCGGGCGGCCTGTGAGGGTGCTTGTCGGTTCCACATCCGGTATTCGGAGCACCCGAACGCTTGGATGGGTGCGACCCCCGGTGATCATCCGCGGCTGACGAACCCCTTCGTCCGCATCAGGAAATCGGCAAGGAAGCCGTCGTGGGGCAGCCCGCTCGCCGTGTAGTAGGTCGGCACCGGGCCGCGGTACACGTTGGCGATCGTGGGCTCGTCGAGCAGTGCGGTCATCAGGCCGTCGTCTTCGGTGAATGCGCCGATCACCAGTGAATTGCGCAGTGCCGCGATCCCGGCCGTACGTTCCCATGGGGCGACCCAGACGCAGGGGAACGGCAGTTCGGTGCCGAGCTTCTCGGGATCCGGGCCGGCGAGCAGGTGCACGGCCGGGCGCAGCGCGGCTCGGCCGTCACCGAGGTCAGCCACGATCTGGTCGGCGCCGAGCAGGGGGACAGTGCCCGCCGCCCGTGCGGCGACGCGTCTGGCGATGGCCTCGGCGTTGGCCAGCGGCTGAGTGGGCAGGACTGCGCGCTCGTCGTCGGCGGGCAGCGCCTCGATGGTGTGCAGCCGCTGCGCGATCGCTTCGGCCAGCCCCGCCGCATCACCCTCGACCAGCACGGCGGTGGTGTTGACACAGGCCATGCCGCCCAGCCCGGCGATCGAGTCCACGATGACGGCCAGGTGCTCGCGCCAGTCCTGCTCGGCAGTCAGCACGATCTTGGTGCGCCCGGGACCGTTGACGAAGACTGTCGGGTCGCTGCCGTACTTGGCGACCACGTCGTCGCCCCCGTACACCAGGGCGAGGTCGGCCGAGCTGATGATCTCGTCGGCCCCGGCGTGATCGGTGGGTAGGTAGGTGACGTCGTCGTCGCGGAATCCGGCCTCCCGCAACGCCATGACGAGCCGGTGCGCGGTCAGCGGCTCACGCCGCGACGGCCGGATCGCCGCCCGGTACCCCAGTGCGAGCGCCTGCGGCCACAGCCCGTGGACGCCGGGTGCATTGCCCGACGCGTGCACCCCGAACACCGCGCCGCGCCGCGACCAGATCGCCCCGGCCTGCCCGGGTGGCATCGCAGCCCAATCCGGAACTGCGCCGACCGGCCGGGCGGGCTGCACCGAGTCGAACGCGGCAACGACGGCCTCGCTGACGTCGAGGGCCTGGGCGCGCGCAACAGCGATCGGTAGCCCCGAAACCCGGCTTGCCAGTTGCACATACGATTCGAAGTTCAGCCCGGCGGCCGTCGAGTCGACGAATGCCGCGCCCGCTTTGGCCAGTGCCGCATGTCGTTCATCGGCGGGCAGCGCCGTGATCCTGCGCTGCGCGGCGATGGTCCGCGCGATGTACAGCGGCGGCGCCAGGCTCAGCTCGGCCACCGGTACGCCTGCGGTGTCGGTGATGACTTCGCGCCTGCGGGAACGGTATTCGCCGTTGGGTACCAGGGCGGGCAGGTCGATCACGTCAATACACGCCCTCGATCACGGCCTCGCCGTCCAGGGTGGCGACGGGTGCGACCTCGGCGACCGAGTCGCCGATGTGCTCGTCGGGGCCGGGGAGCCTGACTGCCGTGTCTCGCTCGAGGTTATTGGGAATGAACATGCCCTTGCTGATGTGGTTCATCACCACCTGGCCGCGTTCGCCGTAGCCCACCTGCTTGCCGGTATGTGGGTCGACCACCCAGAACACGACGTAGGGGCTGCGCGGGTCGAACACGAGTTGCTCACCACTGGAGCGGGTTTGGGCCTGCGACAGGATCATCGTGCTGCCGAACACCATCGCGATGACGGCGTCGGGGAAGACATCGCGCAGCACGTCGAGGGTGTCGGGGTCCACATGCGCGCCGCTGAGCATGATGAAGCGAACCGTGTCGCCGACCAACTGGGTGAGAGTGTCGTCACGCGCGATCGCATCAAGCAGTGGGGGAGTGGTGTGCAGGTTGACGACGCGCTGGCTTCGCAGAATGTACTCGGCTTGTTCGAGCAGGTGTTGCAGGTAGGCCGACATTTCAGTCGCGGCGGCGCGGGCGACGAGTTTCTTGACCCAGCGCGGGTCGAGATCGACCGTGTGACAGATCGAACCGAGCCGGGCGGACACCGCCCTGGAGAAGTGACCCACCCCGTGCGGGCCGCTGGGCATGAGGCACAGGAAGTCGCCGCCGGGCACGAAGCCGGCGGAGGAGAAATCATCGGTCTGCCAGTCGACCACCTGCGCCACCCAGTCGGGAAGCTGCGCAGTCCGTTTGGGCGCACCTGTCGTGCCGCCGGATTCGAAGATCAGCGGGACCGGCGCCGGCGTGCCATAGCCGCGCGGGATCAGGTCGTGCGCCGGGACAGCACGTAATTCGTTGACCAGGTTCGGGAACCGGCGCAGGTCGGCGAAGGTCCGGACATCGGTGAGCGGGTCGAAGTCCAGGCGTCGTGCGGTGCGCAGCCAGTAGGGCGAGCCGGTGTCGGCGCCGAAGTGCCAGGCCATCGCCGCGCGCAGATATGCGTCCGGATCAGGCGGTGGGGCCTCGCGGGGCAGGTGCAGCAGCGAGAAGTCGACGTCGGCCACACGGTGGATCCTGTCGCAACACCGGGTCGATAAGCGGCCGACAGGTTCGTCGTTCACCGATTCGACTGCTGGAGTTCGTATTCCGGACGGTTAGAGCGTCCAGGCGTGCGCTGCGGTGGCCAGTCCCTGCACCAGTGCCGAGGTGGCGGGGGACAGGCCGTCGGCATTCGGCGGCTGGCTGCGCGGGCTGATGCCGCGTACCCGCGTCGGCAGTTCCAACTGTGTGCCGCCGCCGCTGACCCGGTTGACCGGGTTGTTCGGGTGCAGGCCGCGCAGCTCGGCGGGGATCGCGTCGAGGTCGGTGACGATGCGGTAGCCGGGCAGCTCGATGTGGGCGGCCAGGTGATTGGCCAGTTCCCGATTGCCGCCACCGGCCAGCAGTTCGGTGCTACGGCCTATACGCCCGTACCCGTGCAGGGAGACCGCGACCTCGACATGGTCGAGAAACGCAGCAAGACGGGTTGATTCGGCGCCGAGATAGCGCGCCGAGGGCAGGTGATGCGGGTAGTCCTTCGGGTGACGCAGCAGATACAGCGAAGCCCCGGCGGCGTCGGCGGCTCGTTCGGCGATGACGTCGGTCATCTGCTCCAGCCCGCCGCCGTGGATGGCCAGAAACCCGAACCTTGACCGCAGCCGGCTCACCTCGACGACCGAAGGATCGGCCAACAGCTCCGAAAGCGATTGTGGTCCAGTCTTGTTCGATGCCAGCGGCCGCGGCCAGTGGGCGGGGTCCCAGCGGCGCAGGAAGTCGACCCAGCGCTGCGGCAGGCCGTGATGCTGCGCGCCGTCGATGATGCGTTCCAGATAGCCCGGCCGGGGCGGGCCGGGTTCGGTGCGGTGATCGATGTACACCCACGCCGGTGCGGGCCCGTCGGCGGTGTGCACGGTCAGCCGGTCGCGGCGGTAGCGCACCGGCACCCCCTCGGCGCTGTCCAGGGTGGCGAGGTCGTGGTCGGTCAGCCACCACAACACCCCGTGGACTTCGCTGCCCGCGAAAGGTTCGACGGTCGCGACGCCGCGCTCGTTGATCAGCCAGTCGTGGTCGGCCAACGTCGCAGGCCGGGGATCGGTGGCGTCGGGACAGCGCCGGGCCATCTGCTGCACGCAGAGATTGGACCCGTAGGCGAAGTACGGGTGTCGGCGGAGCCGGGGGGTCGGCGACATCGAGCTGAGTTTCAGTGCGCGAGGGTCAGATAGATCAGTACCACGTTCAGCAGGGTAATCACCGCCGCGACCGCCCAGCCGAATGCCGTGGTCACCCGGCTGTTCACGTCAGCCCCCATCAGCGTGGACTTGCTGGTCAGCCGGATCAACGGCACCAGCGCGAACGGGATCCCGAACGACAGCACCACCTGGGAGATGACCAGCGCGCGGCTGGGATCGATGCCCGTGCCCAGCACCACCAGCGCCGGGATCAGTGTGACGAGCCTGCGCACCAGCAACGGGAACGTCTTGCGCAGCAACCCCTGCATGATCATCGCCCCGGCGTAGGCACCGACAGACGTCGACGCCAGACCCGAGGCCAGCAGCCCGATCGCGAAGAGCAATGCGACTCCTGGCCCCAGTGCGTCTCGGACGGCCGCGTGTGCCCCTTCGATCGAGTCGGTGTCATCGCGGCCCTGCAGGTTCGTCGCCGCGATCAGCAGCATCGACATGTTGACCGCACCCGCGACCAGCATGGCGATGCTGACGTCCCACCGCGTGATCCGCAGCAGCCGCGTGCGCGGGGCACCCGCATCGGGGTGACCGTGGCGGTCGCGGGCGAGGCCGGAATGCAGGTAGACCGCGTGCGGCATCACGGTGGCGCCGAGCATCGCGGTGGCCAGCAACACGCTCTCGGGACCGTCGAAGCGGGGCAGCAGGCCGCCCACCACCTCGGCGGCCGGCGGCGTCCGGACGACGAGGCTGGACAGGAAGCCGATCGCGATGACCAGAAGCAGGCCGGTGATCACCCGCTCGAACATCCGCTGGCCCCGGCGGTCCTGCACGGCCAGCAGAACCAGCGACACGACGCCGGTGATCACCCCGCCGACCAGTAACGGCAAGCCGAACAGCAGTCGCAACGCGATCGCGCCGCCGACCACCTCGGCGACATCGGTGGCGATCGCCACCAGCTCGGCTTGCAGCCAGTACCCGATGCGGGTCGGTGTGCGGGTGTGGTCGCGAACGGCCTCGGGCAGGGTGCGCCCGGTGACCAGACCGAGTTTGGCCGACAGGTACTGGACCAGGCCGGCCATCACGTTGGCCATGACGATCACCCACACCAGCAGGTATCCGAACTGGGCTCCGGCGCTGATGTTGGCCGCGACATTGCCCGGATCGACGTAGGCGATCGCCGCGACAAAGGCGGGGCCGAGCAGATACCAGCCCGCAGTGCGGGCCCGCGTCACCTGTGCCAACCGCCGAGCTTTCTATCCGGTCACTCAAACTGAAAAGTTAGGGTAACCGAAAGCTCAGAGACCGATGAAGATCCCGCCCAGCCCGATGCCGAAGCCGCCGTAACCCCAGCCGGCCAGCGGATTCTGCAGAGCCGGGTTGGGGGATGTGACGATCGCGGCATGCCCGGGTGTCTCACAGACCGTCGTGCTCGGGCCGGTGTCAGTGCACTGCGCCGGGCGGGCAGCCGCCGGGACGGCCAGCACCACGCTCGCGACTGCAATCAGTAGGGGAGCGCCAAGAATGATCTTGGTTCGCATGGTGGCCTCCTTCGTGGCCGGGCGATCTGTCAGCGGCCTCCGCCGCCGTGGCCTCCGCCGCCGCCGTTGTTGACGGGGCCGGGGCCGCCGAAGATCAGTGCAGGACCGTAGAACTCGTCACCCCATGGGTAGGCGAAATCCTCCGGGACTTCCGGGGTCGAGTTGAGCTCGACGTTGCCGGGGGTGGCGCATTCGGTGGTCTGGCCGCCGATGACGGTGCTGCCGCCGGTGTCGACACAGCTGGGAATCGTCGGGTTGATCAGCGTCGTGTCGGCACCCGCCACCGGCGCGAGCACGCCGGCGGCCGCACCGGCCGCGATGATGATCGGAAACACATAGCGGAGCCTTTGCCGCATGGACATTCCCTTCCTGGCAGTTCCCTAACTAGGAGCGTACAGCCCTTTGCCAGTGACGAGCGGCAAGTCGATCGTGGTGCGGATGCCTGCCGGTGCCGCCACCACCGCGGGAATGGCGTTGACGAGTCGCATCGCGGTGGCAACCAGTCCGGCGTGGTTGTGGTCGCCATTCGGCGATCCCAGGCACACGTCCACCGCGTACGACGGTTCGCCGGTGATCTCGATGCGGTAGTTGCCGCCGGGCTGGGCCGGCTGCGGCCACTCCGGGTAGAGGTCCTCGCGCAGTCGGGTGACGTGTTCGAGGACGATCACCGGAGCGCCACCGACCAAGCCGATGACTTCGAAACGCAGTCCCGCCGCGGTGCCTTTCGCGATGGTGCCCGCGGCGATCTCGATGTCCTCCGGTGCGGGCTCACGCACGTACATGTCCTCGATGCCGTCGAGTTCGAGTCCGAGCCCGGCAGCGATCTGGCGGATCACCGAACCCCAGGCCAGGCTCAGCACACCGGGCTGCAGCAGCATCGGGATGTCGTCGAGTGGCTTGCCGAAGCCCATCACGTCGAACATCACGGTGGCGCTGTCGTAGGTGGCGTAGTCGAGGATCTCCATGCACCGGATCTGCTCGATGCTCTGGCAGGTCCCTGCCAGAGCCAGGGGAAGGAGGTCGTTGGCGAAGCCCGGGTCGATTCCGTTGACGAACAGGCTCGAATTGCCTTGCTGGGCAGCATCTTCCAGAGGGCTGATCATCTCCTCGGGAATCACCTCCCACGGCCACTGCAGAAACACCGGGCCGCTGCCGACGACGTTGACACCGGCCGCCAGGATGCGGCGGTAGTCCTCGAGCGCCTCGGGCAACCGGTTGTCGGCCAGCGCGTTGTAGACCACGCACTGCGGCTTCGCGGCCAGGATCTCGCCGAGATCGGTGGTGGCTGTGATCCCGGTGGTTTCGGACAGCCCGGCCAGCTCGGCGGCGTCCTTGCCGGCCTTGGAGTCCGAGGACACCCAGACCCCGGTGAGTTCGAACTCCGGATTGGTGATCAATCCCTTGAGCGCGTGGACACCGACATTGCCGGTGCCGACTTGTGCGACGCGAATGGGCATGGTGCTCCTCAGAGGTACGGACTTACAGGTCTGGGATGGGGAGGTCGAGGTTCGGGACGATGAGGCCGCCGTCGACCTCGATCATCTTGCCGGTCAGGTAACTGGCGGCCGGCGAGGCGAGATAGACCGCGGCCGCGGCGATGTCGAGCGGATCGCCGAGTCGTTTCATCGGCGTCGCCTTCTCCATCGGGTCGCGCAATGCCTCGTTGGAGGCGACGATCTCCAGAGCCGAAGTCAGGATGGAGCCCGGTGCGATCGCGTTGACCCGGATCTTCGGCGACAGGTCCAGCGACGTGAGCCGGGTGTAGTGCGCGAGGGCGGCTTTGGCCGTGCTGTAGGCCGCGAATCCGCGCCCGGCCAGCCGGCCCATCGTCGAGGTGATGTTGATGATGTTGCCGCCGCCGGAGTGCTCGATCATCAGCGGTACGGCGGCCAGCGTGAGCGCGTGCGCGGTGAGCACGTTGAACGTGAACGCGTCCTTCATGTCTTTGACGCTGGTGTTGAGCAGCGCGTTGGGCATGGTGCCGCCGACGTTGTTGACGACGATGTCGAGCTTGCCGAACGCCTCGACGGCCTTGCCCGCCAACTCGGCGGTGGTCTCGGGGTGCGAGAGGTCGCCGACGACGATGTGGGCGCGGCGTCCCACCGCCTCGATCTGCTTGGCCACCGACTCCAACTCAGACTGGGTGCGCGAGCCGATGACGACATCGGCGCCGACTTCGGCGAATGCGACGGCGATCGCGGCTCCCAGGCCGCGGCCCGCGCCGGTGACCACTGCAACTTGACCGTCAAGTCTGAACTTGTCGAGTATCACGTGTCTCTCTTCCCTTGTCGGCGAACACCGTAACAAGACCGCTGCGGTTGATGACGCTCCTTTCGGAACGTAACTGAAACACGTTCTACTTTGGTGCCGAGTTCGAAGAATCGGCAGAAAATTCACATCCCGAACGGGTCAGGACTTCTTGGCCGGTGCCTTCTTCGCGGCCTTTTTGGCCGGCGCTTTCTTGGCGGCCTTCTTGGCAGGTGCCTTCTTCGCGGGCGCTTTGTCCTCGGAGTCTCCCGCCTCGCCACGGCGACGTTTGACGCTGGCCTCCAGCTTGGCGAGCAGATCGGAGACGTCCTCGGTCTCGTCGAGCTCGGCGGGTTGGTCTTCGGTGGTGAACGCCTCTCCGCCTTCGAGCTTGGCGGTGACGAGTTCCCGCAACTGCTCCTGGTAGGTGTCGCGGAATTCGTCGGGGCGGAAGTCGTCGGCCATCGACTCGACGACCTGGCCGGCCATCTTCAGCTCGGCCGGTTTGATCTCAACCTCCTTGTCGAGCACCGGGAAGTCGGGGTCGCGGATCTCGTCGGGCCACAGCAGCGTGTGGATGACCATCACGTCGCGTTTGGAGAAGTCCTTGACCCGCAGCGCCGCCAGCCGTGTCTTGCTGCGCAAGGCGAAATGCACGATGGCGACCCGGTCGGTGTCGGCCAGCGTTTTGGCCAGCAGCACATAGGACTTCGACGATTTCCCGTCCGGCTCCAGGAAATAACTGCGGTCGTACATCAACGGGTCGATCTCACTGGCGGGCACGAACTCCACCACCTCGATCTCGTGGCTGCGCTCTTCGGGCAGTGTGGCGATGTCCTCGTCGGTGATCACCACGGTCTGGCCGTCGTCGGATTCGAAGGCCTTGGCGATGTCGCGGTATTCGACGACCTCACCGCACACTTCGCAGACGCGCTTGTAGCGGATGCGGCCGTTGTCCTTGGCGTGCACCTGATGGAACTTCAGATCGTGATCTTCGGTGGCGCTGTACACCTTGACAGGGACGTTCACCAGACCGAATGCGATCGAGCCTTTCCAGATGGAACGCATCTGTCCAGTATGCAGGGCCGATCGGAGTTACCGAGGCTAGATGGCAGCCTCGACGCCCGGATTGAGCCCGAGCGGGGTATCCGGGTTGGCGCCCGGCGCGCCGCTCATGTAGCCCTGCTCGGGCGCGTACTGGCAGTTGTTGTTCGTGGGGGTCTGATCACCCGAGCAATACGGCACGTGATCCTCCGGATCGGCGGCCGCCTGCGGGACACCGATCAACGCGGGCAAGACCAGAAGCGCGGCCGCCAGCTTTTTGATCACTAGTCCACGGTAACAGCGGGTAATACCGTGAGATGGTGAATGACGTGTGGCCGCCGGGGGCGACGCGAGGACCGCGCGTGGTGCTCACCAACGCCGACAAGGTGCTGTACCCGGCCACCGGGACCACCAAGGCCGACGTGTTCTCCTACTACACGACGATCGCCGACGTGATGCTGCCGCACATCGCCGGGCGGCCCGTTACCCGCAAACGGTGGCCCAACGGCGTCGACGAACCCGCGTTCTTCGAAAAGCAGCTGGCCAGTTCGGCGCCGGGCTGGCTCGAACGCGCGACGGTGGATCACCGGTCGGGCAGCACCACCTACCCGATCATCGAGACCCCGACGGGATTGGCGTGGATTGCGCAGCAGGCGTCGCTGGAAGTCCATGTGCCGCAATGGCGATTCACCGCGGACGGAAAGATAGGTCCGGCAACACGTTTGGTGTTCGACCTCGACCCGGGCGAAGGCGTGAGCATGCCGCAGCTGTGCGAGGTGGCCAACGCCGTACGCGAGCTGATGGACGACATCGGGTTGACGGTCTACCCGCTCACCAGCGGTAGCAAGGGGCTGCATCTGTATGCACCGCTGGCCGATCCGGTCAGCAGCAGTGGAGCGGTGGTGGTGGCCCGCAGGGTGGCCGAACAGCTCGAGAAGAGCATGCCCAAGCTCGTCACCGCGACGATGACCAAGAGCCTGCGGGCCGGCAAGATCTTCCTGGACTGGAGTCAGAACAACGGCTCCAAGACCACGATCGCGCCGTATTCGCTTCGCGGCCGCGAGACTCCGACGGTGGCCGCCCCGCGGACGTGGGAGGAGATCGGCGACCCCGAGCTGCGACACCTGCAGTATCACGAGGTGCTGGCGCGGGTCGCCGAGCAGGGCGATCTGCTGGCCGGGCTGGACGATGACCTGCCCAAGCATGACCGCCTGACCACGTATCGCAGCATGCGCGACGCGACCAAGACACCCGAGCCGGTGCCCGAGGCGACGCCTGCCGTCGGCAACAACAACACGTTCGTCATCCAAGAACACCATGCGCGGCGGCTGCACTACGACTTCCGGCTGGAGCACGACGGGGTGCTGGTGTCGTGGGCGGTGCCGAAGAATCTGCCCGACACCCCGGCCGTCAATCACCTCGCCGTCCACACCGAGGATCACCCGCTGGAGTACGGGACATTCGAGGGCGAGATCCCGAAGGGGGAGTACGGCGGCGGCAAGGTGATCATCTGGGATTCCGGGACGTATGAGGCCGAGAAGTTCCGAGACTCCGGCGCGGAGAAGGGCGGCGAGGTGATCGTCGACCTGCACGGCCAGCGAATCTCGGGACGGTACGCCCTGATTCAGACCAAGGGTGACCAATGGCTGGCGCACCGGATGAAGGAACAGCCGGCTCCGCGGTTGCAGGACTATTCGCCGATGCTGGCCACGCTGGGGTCGGTGGAGAAGCTGACCGCGACGCAGTACGCATTCGAGGGCAAGTTCGACGGGTACCGGTTGCTGGTCGAGGTCTCCGACGGACAGCTGCGAGCGCAGTCGCGCAGTGGACGGGACCTGACCGCCGACTACCCGCAGTTGCGTGCGCTGGCAGCCGATCTTGCCGATCATGACGTCATCCTCGACGGCGAGGTGGTGGCACTCGACGCCGACGGGGTGCCGAACTTCGGTGAGATGCAGAACCGGGTGCGCGCCAGCCAGATCGAGTTCTGGGCGTTCGACATTCTGCGTCTCGACGGACGTTCACTGCTGAAGGCCAAGTATCGCGATCGACGCAAGATACTCGAAACCTTCGCCGAGGGAACGGATCTCATCGTGCCGCCATTGCTCGACGGTGACGGTCCGGAAGCGCTGGAGTTCTCCCGCACGAAGAAGTGGGAGGGAGTCGTCGCCAAGAAGTGGGACTCGACGTATCAGCCGGGCCGGCGGTCGGCGGCGTGGATCAAGGACAAGAACTGGAACACGCAGGAGGCCGTCATCGGCGGGTGGCGCGAGGGCAATGGCGGGCGTTCCAGCGGCATCGGCGCGCTGCTGCTGGGCATCCCCGATGACGGTGGCCTGCGGTTCATCGGCCGGGTGGGCACCGGGTTCTCCGACAAGGAGCTGTCGCGGCTCAAGAAGATCCTGGAGCCGCTGCACACCGACGAATCACCCTTCGCCACACCACTTCCCAGACTCGATGCCAAGGGGGTCACGTATGTGCGGCCCGAGCTGGTCGGTGAGGTGCGCTTCGGCGAGTGGACCTCCGACGGCCGATTGCGCCACCCGAGTTGGCGCGGCCTACGGCCCGACAAGGCGCCGGGCGACGTCGAGCTCGAGTCGCCGATTTAACCCTTCATTGAGCGCTGGCGTGCCAATTAGGCGCCGAACTTGAGACGTGAACGCTCACTCAACGCAACGAGATCGCCGCCGCGGCGACCGCCTCTTCCAAACCTCGCGTCGCCAACTGATCCGCCAGCTCGTTGTCGGCGACGCCCGAATGGCCCTTCACCCAGAACCACTCGACACGGTGCTGCGCACAGGCGAGCTGCAGCCGCTGCCACAGGTCGACGTTCTTCACCGGCTGCTTCGCCGATGTCATCCAGCCGTTGCGCTCCCAGCCGAGGACCCACTTGGTGATCCCGTTCCGGACGTACGTGCTGTCGGTGTAGAGGTGCACCGACACCGGCCGGGTCAGCGCCTCCAGCGCCATGATCGGCGCGGTCAGCTCCATCCGGTTGTTGCTCGTCGCACCGGGCTCGCCGCCGCACATCTCGCGGACGTGTTCGCGCATGCGCAGCACCGCTCCCCAGCCGCCGGGGCCCGGGTTGGGCCGGCAACCCCCGTCGGTGTGGATGACAACCGTCTCCTCCGAGCTCATGCGCCGAGAATAGGCGGCGAGATCATCGCCGTGCGCACCGACATGCCCAGATCGCGATGCTTCACTGTGGTGATCCGGCGGCCCGGCTGCACGGCATCTTTCACCCGCAGCGCGTGATCTCCGAAGAACGCCGCCGTCGCGTCGATGTCTTCGACGACGTACGTGATGCCCCACAGCGACGACGGTCCGCCGGCGGTCGCACTGGGCGAGCCGACGACCTCGAGGATCACGGGCCCCAGCCGGAAGAAGATCTGCCGCATCGGCTGACCACCGAGTTCGGCGTCGCGTTCCCGACGTGGGTGCAGCCCGATGGCAGACAGCGACGAGATGGTCCGGGAAAGGTTGGGAGACAACAGCACGACGTGATCGATCTCGGTCACGCCATTCGGGTGCGCGGCCGGCTCGGGGGCGTCGGTTACGGATGACGCCGTCGGGATCCCGTCGATGTGACCGTCGACCGGCAGGCCCCGCAAAGTCCAGCCGACGATGCCGGATCCCTGCCCGGCCAGGCGTACCCGCACGTCACCGATTCGGGCAACCGCATCCGAATCCACACTGAATCCGGCATCCCGCCACGCGGAGGCGGAGTCGCCGACGTGAATCTCGCCGATGGTGACGGCCACCGCCCTACCCCTGCAGGATCGGGCGCAAGGTGTCCAGCACGGCCGGGTCTTCGATGGTCGACGGCACCGGCTCGTCCTTGCCGTGCGCGATGCCACGCATCGTCTTGCGCAGGATCTTGCCCGAACGCGTCTTCGGCAGCGCCGGGACCACATCGACCAACCGGAAGCACGCCACCGCACCGATCTCCTCGCGGACGGCGGCCACCAACTCCTCGGCCAGCCCCTCGTCCGACGCGCCCGCCTTCAACACCACGAAGCCGCGCGGCACCTGGCCCTTGATCTCGTCGGCCACCCCGATCACCGCGCATTCGGCGACCGCGGGATGCCCGGCCAACACCGCCTCGATCGACCCTGTTGACAATCGATGTCCCGCAACGTTTATCACGTCGTCGATGCGGCCCATCACGAACAGGTAGCCGTCGGAGTCGAGGTACCCGCCGTCGCCGGTCAGGTAATAGCCCGGGTGTTCGCACAGATACGACGCCTCGTACCGCGCGTCGTCACCCCACAACGTCGGCAGTGTTCCCGGCGGAAGCGGCAGGCTGATGCAGATCGCGCCCTCTTCGTTCGGCTCGCACCGGCTGCCGTCCACCCGCAGGATCTGCACGTCGTACCCCGGCATCGGTACCGTGGGTGAGCCCGGCTTGAGCGGAAGGTGTTCCACCCCCATGGGATTGGCGGCGATCGCCCAGCCGGTCTCGGTCTGCCACCAGTGATCGACAACGGGCACACCGAGCTTCGCCGACGCCCAGGCGTAGGTGTCCGGGTCCAGCCGCTCACCGGCCTGGAACAGATACTTCAGGCACGACAGGTCGTAGCGCTCGGCATGCGAGGCCTGCGGATCCTCCTTGCGGATCGCGCGGATCGCGGTCGGCGCGGTGAACAACGCTTTGACTCCGTGCTCGGACACCACCCGCCAGAACGCGCCGGGATCCGGTGTGCCGATGGGCTTTCCCTCGTAGAGCACCGTGGTGGCGCCGGCCAGCAGGGGCCCGTACACGATGTAGGAGTGGCCCACCACCCACCCGACATCGGAGGCCGCCCAGAACACGTCGCCGGGGTCGATGTCGTAGATGTGCCGCATGCTCCACAGCAGAGCGACGGCGTGACCGCCGTTGTCGCGGACGATGCCCTTGGGCTTGCCCGTGGTGCCGGAGGTGTAGAGCACGTACAGCGGATCGGTGGCCGCCACCGGCACGGGATCGGCGGGGACAGCCGCCGCCATCGCGTCAGACCAGTCGATGTCGCGGCCATCGACCAGATCGCAGGCGTGCTTGTCGCGCTGCACGATCACGCAGGCATCAGGCCTGTGCGACGCCAACTCCAGCGCGTGGTCGAGCATCGGCTTGTACTGCACCACCCGGGTCGGTTCGATGCCGCACGACGCTGAGACGACGACCGTCGGCCGCGCGTCGTCGATGCGGGTGGCCAGCTCGTGTGCGGCGAACCCGCCGAACACCACCGAGTGCACCGCACCCAGACGAGCGCAGGCCAGCATTGCGATCACCGCTTCGGGGATCATCGGCATGTACAGCACCACGCGGTCACCCTTGCCCACGCCCTGCTCGCGCAGTACTCCGGCGAACCGTGCTGTCTCATCGAGCAATTCGCGGTAGGTGTAGACACGCTGGTTGCCGGTGACCGGCGAATCGTAGATCAGTGCGGCCTGGTCGCCGCGCTCCTCGATGTGCCGGTCGAGCGCGTTGGCGCAGGTGTTCAGCTCGGCGTCCGGGAACCACCGGTAGAACGGCGGGTTGCTGTCGTCGAGGATGCGCTGCGGCGCGCGAGTCCACGTAACCGCGCCCGCGGCCTGCGCCCAGAACTCTCCCGCGTCAGCCACGCTGGCGTCGAACAACTGGCGATACCCGCCCATCCCGGCTTCCTCCCGTCGTTGGGTGTAAGCACGGTAGCGCGATCATGTGACGCAGCCGTCACCTATCAGTGGTTTGTCGCCGAACGCACCGGCATCTGCGCCGAGCGGCACACCGTCAGGCCAGCGCGGCCAGATTGGACACCGATTTGCGCACGTCGGACTCCAGCACGCGCGCCACCAGACGCCCGACCGCCCCGTTGAGCACCCCGCCGGAGATGTCGGCGATCAGGTGAAAGCAGGTGCGCTGATCGACTTCGGCCACGTTCATGGTGATGCAGATCCGGACGGCGGGCCAGCCGGTACCGCGCAGTTCGATCGTGTGCGGCTCGTCGTACTTGGTCACCCGCCAGTGGATGGTGTTGCGGAACCCCTTCACCTTGATCAGTGACGAGACTTCGGTGCCCTCGCCGATCTGTTCCGGGACCGACCCGCGCCAGCCCGCGAAGATCGTCATCCACTCGTCGAAGCGGTTCAGATCCGAGGCCAGCTTCCAGGCCTGCTGCGGCGCCACGTCAGAGGGCACGGATACGTCAACAGTCGCCATGGGCCGCCTGTACCCGCTCCTGCGGCACCGCTAACGTGCTGCACATGTCTGCGGTGGAATTCGACGAGCTCGACGACGGAATTGCTCAGGTCACGCTGAACCGGCCGAATCTGCTCAACGCGATCGACGGTGCGCTGATGGACGGGGTGGACGACGCGCTGGACCGGCTGAGTTCGTGGAAGTACCGGGTTGCGATCCTGACCGGGGCGGGCCGGGGTTTCTGCGCGGGCGCCGACCTCAGCGGCACCGGGAAGCCGTGGACCGAGCCGGCCGCCGCGGAGTTCAAGACGACTTACGACGCCCAGGTGCGCCTCGCCGACCAGCTGACCCGGCTCTATGAGCTGCCCATCCCCGTGGTCGCGGCGGTCAACGGGGTGGCCGTGGGCGGGGGACTGGCCTACGCGCTGCACTGCGACATCCGGATCGCGTCGCAGACCGCTCGCTTCGGCTCGGTGTTCATCAAGGCCGGGTTTTCGTCGCTGGACATGGGCACCAGTTACCTGTTGCCGAAGATCGTCGGCGCGGGGGCCGCCCGGGAGATGATGCTGACCGGACGGATCATCGACGCGGACGAGGCCTACCGGATCGGTCTGGCGCACGAGGTGGTCGCCGAGGAGGCGCTCGCCGACGCGGCCCTGGCGATGGCGCGCAGCATCGCCGCCAACAACGCCTTCGGCGTCTGGCAGACCAAGACCGGTCTGAACGCGGCCCTGGATGCGCCGAGTCTGCGGCACGCCAAGGAGATCGAGAACCGGACGCAAATCCTGACCGGGTTCACCAACAACCCGCGCGAGGCCGCGATGGCACACCGTGAGAAGCGGGCGCCGAACTGGGATGCGCTCTAGCCGTTGACTTTTGCGATCACTCGCTCGGCGAACATCTCGAGATTGCGGATCTTGTCGTCCAGCGGCTCGAGATCGGGTCCCTTGATGTAGGGAAGCCGGAACCCGACCATCACGTCGGTGATTCCCTTGTCCTCCAAGCGTTTCACGCCGTCGACGGTGAACGCGTCGAGTGAGATCACGTGGATTTCGAAGGGCCGGTCGGTCGTGCCTTCTTCTTCCCGATACCGGTTGAGCTTGACCAGCAGGTCGTCGAGATCATCGGTGCCGCCGCCGTGCATCCAGCCGTCGTTGCGTGCCGCCCGGCGTAGTGCAGCGTCGGCATGGCCGCCGATCAGGATGGGCAGCGGTTCGGACGGTGCCGGCGTCATCTTGGTCTTGGGGATGTCGTAGAACTCGCCATGGAATTCGAAGTAGTCACCGCTGGTGAGCCCGCGAATGATCTCGATGCATTCGTCCATCCGTTTGCCGCGCTTGGCGAACGGCACCCCCATCAGTTCGTAGTCCTCCGGCCATGGACTCGTCCCCACCCCGAGTCCGACGCGGTTTCCGATCAACGCGGCCAGTGAGCCGGCCTGCTTGGCCACCAGGGCCGGCGGGCGGATCGGCAGTTTGAGCACGAAGAAGTTGAACTTGAGTCGTTCGGTGACGGCGCCCAGTGCCGCGGTGAGCAGGAACGTCTCGATGAACGGCTTGCCGTCCAGGAACTCCCGGTTGCCGTCCGGGGTGTACGGATAGGTGGAGTCCGACTCGTACGGATAGGCGATGCTGTCCGGAATCGTCATCCCGTCGTACCCGGCAGCCTCGACGGCCTTGGCGAGCGGGATGTAGAAGGACGGATCGATCATCGCCTCGGCGTAGGTGAATCGCATGCGGCGATAGTAGAACGTGTTCTACCTGTTGTGGTCGGAGATCCTGATGGTCGGGAAGTGAACGCCGCTGATTTCGCGCCTGCTCGGAGTACTCTCGACCACACGAGCTGAGCCCACGCTCATTCATGATCATCTAAAACGCGCACCACGCGAACTGCGGTTCTCGGGGGCTATGCGTTCATGGGAAGTCAGGAAGAACGATCACCGCTCGTATCGCTGTGCTCCCGCAGCACACCACCTGCACCACCGGCGGTCCGGATGCGGTCGCCGCGTTCATCTCGACCGCGTGGCGCGCGCAGGGCCGCGTCGACGGCCTCGATCCCCGTCACCCGATCCGGATAGCCCGGTTGGAGATCGGCCACGCCAGCGTCACCGAGGCGGAGTTTCCGGGGGCTCTGCACTTCGAAACCGACGGATGGCCCTGCTATCTCGTGACCGAGGTGAAGGCGGGCACAGTCCAGATCGGCGCCTCCGCCCGCGCCGAGCGATGCGCCTCCGGTGACGTGGTGCTCGCGGTGCGCCCCGGTCGACCATGCTCGGCGAACACCGAAGACGCCGAGGTGTCATTGACAGCGCTGTCGCCGGAGGCACTGCAGCGGATCACCGGTGACCAGGCGACCGACGACTCACCCGGTGTCCGCTTCACCTCCAACCGGCCGCGGTCGGATGTGGCGGCCGCGCAATGGGAAACGACCGTCGACTATGTGACGTCGACGCTGACGAGTGTCCTGTGCCCGGAGGACGCCACGCTGGTGGTCGGTGGTGCCGTCTCATTGCTCGCATCGACGCTGCTGCATGTCTTTCCGAACACCTTCGCCGACGCCAAACACGTCGAGCACCCACACGTCTGCGCACCGCTGGTGCGCCAGGCGATCGACTTCATCCAGGCCAACTGCGCGCGGGATATCTCGATGGCCGATATCGCGGCCGCCATCAACGTCACGCCCCGAGCCGTGCAGTACATGTTCCGGCGGCATCTCGACACCACCCCGATGGCATATCTGCGCCGCGTCCGCCTGGACCGCGCGCACCGGGATCTCCTGGCTGCGGACCCGGCCCACGACACCGTCTCGGCTATCGCCACCCGCTGGGGCTTCGCCCATACCGGGCGGTTCAGCCAGGTCTACCGCGCCGAGTACGGGGAGTCGCCCAGCGTCACCCTGCACGGCTGACCGGCGCTCGGCGCCGCTGAAGTGGTTGCGAGTCAGGCTTTTTGGCCCCAGGTGGCCTGCGCGCCCGAGTCGCCGATGCGGTAGACCTGAACGATCGTCGCGATACCGACCACCACCACGAACACCGTGATGACGGCCGCGAAGACCGTCGACAGCGAGCGTCCACGGGCGGCGCTGACATGCACAACCGCCAACAGCACCGCCGCAACCAGCAGCGCCAGCGAGAAGAAGATCATCGTGTCGCCCAGCTCGGTGTGAGTGTGCACCACCGGCGACCGGCCGACCTGGTGCTCGAGCCACTCGCCGGCCTCGGTGGTCAGCGGGGTCAACACCGTGACCACCAGCGACAACGCGAGCACCAGCCACACCAGGCGCTGTCGGGCCGCAGGCCATACCGCACAGAGGATGGCCAGGACCGCGGTCAGCGGCGCGAGAACCACGATGAAATGGACGAACAGGACGTGAGCAGGCAGGCCGTTGAACGTCGACACGGGCGAATACTACTTCGCGGGTGGTACATAATCGGCCGTAATGACTGCGTGGCTGACCCGCAATGTGCGGGTGCTCTCGGCGGTGTCGTTTCTGCAGGACGCCGCGAGCGAGCTGCTCTATCCGCTGCTTCCGATCTACCTGACCGCGGTGCTGGGTGCGCCGCCGTCGGTCGTGGGTGCAATCGAAGGTGCCGCGGAGGGGGCGGCCTCGATGACCAAGCTCGCAGTGGGACCGCTCGGTGACCGGTTCGCCAAACGGCCTTTGATCGCAACGGGATACGGCATGGCCGCGCTGGGGAAGGTGATCATCGCCGTGGCCGGCGCCTGGCCCGGTGTGCTCGCAGGCCGGGTCGTCGACCGCCTCGGTAAGGGGATCCGGGGCGCACCGCGCGATGCACTGCTGGTCGAAGGGATCGACAAACCGTTGCGCGGCAGGGTTTTTGGCTTCCACCGTGCGATGGACACTCTCGGTGCGGTGGTCGGGCCATTACTTGGCCTGGCGGGCTACGAGTTGCTCGATCACCACATTGCGCCGCTGCTGTACATCGCGATCGTGCCCGCGGTGCTGTCCGTGCTGTTGGTCGTGCTGGTCCGCGAACCCCGGCGTGCCGAGCCCCGAGTCGCGCGGGCGCCGATCTTCACAGGGCTGCGGGAACTGCCGCGCAGATACTGGCGCGTGACCACGCTGCTGGTCGGCTTCGGCGTGGTCAACTTTCCCGACGCGTTACTGCTGTTGCGGCTCAACGAGATCGGCTTCGGAGTTGTGCAGGTAATCCTTGCCTATGTCGGCTACAACCTGGTGTATGCGCTGGGCAGCTTTCCCGCGGGCGTGCTCGCCGACCGGTTGCCACGTTCGGCGGTGTTCGGCTTCGGGCTGGTCTTCTTCGCCGTCGGCTACATCGGGCTCGGGTTGACCACAGATTCCACGGCCGCATGGCTGCTGATCGCGTCGTACGGGATGTTCACCGCATGCACCGACGGCGTCGGCAAGGCTTGGATCTCCTCGCTCGTCGGCGGTGACCGGCAGGCCAGTGCGCAGGGAGTGTTCCAGGGCGCAACGGGATTCGCGGTACTGGTCGCCGGGCTGTGGGCCGGGTTGCTGTGGGGCGGCGACGGCCGATTGCCCCTGCTGATCTCCGGCGCGGCCGGCGCCTGCTTTGCGACTGTGTTGCTGGTGCCGCCGGCAGTGCGGCGCCTTCGTTAGGCTGCCCCGGTGCGCACCATCCACGTCATCGGTATCGGGGCCGGCGATCCCGACTACGTGACATCGCAGGCGATCCGCGCGCTGGGCGACACCGACGTGTTCTTCGCGATGGACAAGGGCGAGACGAAAAGCGACCTTGTCGCCCTGCGCCGCGAGATCTGCGCGAGGTTCATCGACGAGCCCGGCTACCGGTTCGTGGAACTGCCCGACCCGAAACGCGCGTCCGACGGCGACTACACCGAGGCCGTCGCCGACTGGCATTCCGCCCGCGCCGAGCTGTGGGCCCAGGCCATCGACACCGAGCTCGGGCCCGATGGCGTCGGCGCCTTCCTCGCGTGGGGCGACCCGTCGCTCTACGACAGCACCCTGCGGATCCTCGACGAGGTTGCCCGGCACGTCGAATTCGACTACGACGTCATCCCCGGCATCACCGCAATCCAGGCGCTGACCGCGCGGCACCGGATCCCGCTCAATGACGTGGGCGAACCCGTGCTCATCACCACCGGGCGGAAACTGCGCAAGACCGGCCTGACCGGCTCGGCCGTGGTGATGCTCGACGGCGACTGCGCCTTCCTCGGCTGCCCGCCGCAGACCCGGATCTGGTGGGGCGCCTACCTCGGCACCGGAGACGAACTGTTGATGTCGGGCACCGTCGGCGAGGTGGGCGAGCGCATCGCCGCGCTGCGCGCCGAGGCTCGCGCGAAACACGGCTGGATCATGGACATCTATCTCTTGCGGGCCTAGGCGGGCGCATTCTGGGAGAATTCCCGCATGGGACAGTTCCTCCTCCGCGCCGCGGTGACCGGGCTGGCGCTGTGGGTTGTGACGTTGATCGTGCCCGGCATCAGCTTCGTGGGTGGTGACACCACGCTGCAGCGAGCCGGCATCATTCTGGTGGTCGCCATCGTCTTCGGCGTGGTGAACGCGATCATCAAGCCCGTCGTGCAGATCTTGTCGATACCGCTCTACATCCTCACGCTCGGGCTGTTTCACGTCGTGATCAATGCGCTGATGTTGTGGATCACGGCCTGGATCACCGACCACACCACCCACTGGGGACTGCAGATCGACCAGTTCTGGTGGACCGCCATCTGGGCGGCGATCGCGCTGTCGATCGTGGGGTGGCTGTTCTCGCTACCGCTGCGTGACGCCGACCGCCGCTAACCTGAACCTATGCCCGAACTGCCCGAAGTCGAGGCCCTGGCCGACCATCTGCGCCGGCATGCCGTCGGCCAGACGGTCGGGCGCATCGATGTCGCCGCGCTGTCGGTGCTGAAGACGTTCGACCCGCCACCGACTGCGCTGCACGGACAACCCGTGACGGGCGCGGCCCGCTGGGGCAAGTACCTCGGGATGCAGGCCGGGGGGTTGTGGCTGATCACCCACCTGTCGAGGGCGGGCTGGCTGAAATGGAGCGACAAGCTCGCGGCCGCGCCGCTCAAGCCGGGTAAGGGCCCGATCGGACTGCGGGTGCACCTCGGAACGCCCGGCGACGCACCCGGTTTCGACCTGACCGAGGCAGGCACCCAGAAGCGGCTCGCGGTGTGGATCGTCGACGACCCGGCCAAGGTTCCCGGCATCGCAACGCTGGGCCCCGACGCTCTGGAGATCGGACCCGAACAGCTGGCCGACATTCTCAAGCCGCATGGCGGACGGATCAAGACGGTGATCACCGATCAGAAGGTGATCGCCGGAATCGGCAACGCCTACAGCGACGAGATACTGCACGTGGCGAAACTGTCGCCGTTCGCGACGGCCAACAAGCTCACCGCCGCGCAACTCGGCGCCCTGCACGACGCGATGATCACTGTGCTGACCGACGCTGTGCAGCGTTCGGTGGGGCAGCAGGCCGCAACGCTGAAGGGGGAGAAGCGATCTGGACTACGGGTCCATGCCCGTACCGGCTTGCCCTGCCCGGTGTGCGGTGACACCGTGCGCGAGGTCTCCTTCGTCGACAAGTCGTTTCAGTACTGCCCGACGTGTCAGACCGGCGGCAAGGTGCTGGCCGACCGGCGGATGTCGAAGCTGCTGAAGTAGATACACTGCGCCCCGTGACCCGGAAGAAGATCCTCATCACCGGGGCGAGTTCCGGACTCGGGGCCGGGATGGCCCGCGCGTTCGCGGCGAAGGGTCGCGATCTGGCGTTGTGCGCGCGCCGTCTGGACCGCCTCGACGAGTTGAAGGCCGAACTGACCAGGCGGCACCCCAACATCACGGTTGCCATCGCCGCTTTGGACGTCGACGACCACGACCGGGTGCCCGAGGTGTTCGCCGAACTCTCCGATCAACTCGGCGGCATCGACCGGGTCATCGTCAACGCCGGGATCGGCAAGGGCGCCCCGCTCGGCTCCGGCAAGTTGTGGGCCAACAAGGCCACCATCGAGACCAACCTGGTCTCGGCGCTGGTGCAGATCGAGGCGGCGCTGGCGATGTTGCGGGCGGCGGGCTCGGGGCATCTGGTGCTGATGTCGAGTGTGATGGGCAACCGCGGCGTTCCCGGCGTCAAGGCCGCCTACGCGGCGAGCAAGGCCGGGCTGAGCTCGCTGGGTGAGTCCTTGCGCGCCGAATATGCCTCTGGCCCAATCAGAGTCACCGTCATCGAACCCGGCTACATCGAGTCGGAGATGACCGCGAAATCGAAGACCACCATGCTGATGGTCGACACCGACACCGGCGTGCGCCAGATCGTCGCGGCCATCGAGCGGGAACCCGGGCGCGCGGTCGTGCCCGGGTGGCCGTGGATTCCGCTGGTGGCGCTGATGAAGGTGGTACCGACCCGGTTCGCCAAGCTGTTCGCCTAGCGAGCTCGGCCGCGCTCCTCGCGATAACGCCGCACCAGCTCGTCGGTCGAGCTGTCGGTCTGCTTGGGCGGCGAGCCGTCGCTGGTGATCACTCCGAGCAGCGCCTTCGCCTGAGTCTTGCCCAGCTCGACGCCCCACTGGTCGAACGAGTCGATACCCCAGATCACGCCCTCGGTGAACACCTGGTGTTCGTAGAGCGCGATCAGCTGGCCCACCACCGACGGGGTCAACCGGTCCGCCAGGATCGACGTGCTGGGCCGGTTGCCCGGCATCACCTTGTGTGGAACGACATCGGCCGGGGTTCCTTCGGCCGCGATCTCCTCGGCCGTCTTGCCGAACGCCAGCACCTGGGTCTGGGCGAAGAAGTTGCTCATCAACAGGTCGTGCATGCTGCCCGACCCGTCGGCGGTCGGAAGGTCGTCCGTGGGCTGGGAGAACCCGATGAAGTCCGCGGGAACCAGCCGGGTGCCCTGGTGCAGCAGTTGGTAGAACGCATGCTGGCCGTTGGTTCCCGGCTCGCCCCAGAAGATCTCACCCGTCGGCGTCGTCACCGGGGAACCGTCGGCCTTCACCGACTTACCGTTGGACTCCATCGTCAGCTGCTGCAGGTACGCCGCGAAGCGGGACAGGTCATTCGAGTACGGCAGCACCGCACGGGTCTCGGCGCCGAAGAAGTCCGAATACCACAGGCCGATCAGCCCGAGCAGTGCCGGCGCATTGGATTCCAAAGGCGCAGTGGCGAAGTGGCGGTCGACGATGTGGAAACCGGACAGGAAGTCGGCGAACGCCTCCCGGCCGATCACCGCCATCACCGACAGGCCGATCGCCGAATCGACCGAGTAGCGGCCGCCCACCCAGTCCCAGAAGCCGAACATGTTGGCGGTGTTGATGCCGAAGTTGTCCACCAGCTTCTTGTTCGTGGAGACAGCCACGAAGTGCTTCGACACCGCGGCGTCGCCGAGGGCGTCGGTCAGCCAGCGCCGGGCGGCGGTGGCATTGGTCAACGTCTCCAGCGTCGAGAACGTCTTGGATGCGACGATGAAAAGCGTTGTGGCAGGGTCGAGCCCGTCGAGCTTGGCGACCAGGTCGGCCGGGTCGACGTTGGAGACGAACCGGGCCGAGATGCCGGCGTCGGCGTAGTGCCGCAACGCCTGATACACCATCACCGGGCCCAGATCCGAGCCGCCGATGCCGATGTTGACCACGGTCTTGATCCGCTCGCCGGTGGCGCCGGTCCATTCGCCGCTACGCAGCCGGTCGGTGAAGTCGCCCATCGCGTCGAGCACCTGGTGCACGTCGGCGACCACGTTCTGACCGTCGACCTCCAGGGTGGCGTCACGCGGCAGACGAAGCGCGGTGTGCAGCACCGCGCGGTTCTCGGAGGTGTTGATGTGCTGCCCGGCCAGCATGGCGTCGCGGCGCTCTTCGAGGTTCGCGGCGCGGGCCAGATCGACCAGCAGCGACAGTGTCTCCCGGGTGACGCGGTGCTTGCTGTAGTCGATGTACAGGTCGCCGACGGTCAGCGTGAGCTCGCGGCCGCGGGCCGGATCTTCGTCGAAAAACTCGCGGAGGTGTTTCCCGGCGATCTGGTCGTGGTGGCGACTCAGCGCGTTCCATTCCGGTGTAGCGGAAATGTCTCCAGTCATTCGTTCGACCCTAGTGTGACGAGGTGACCAAAGGTGTACATGATGGTGGTATGAGCACCCCAGACATTGAACGGCTGTTGTCGTCGGTTCCCACGGGTTTGTGGATCGGCGGAGAAGAGCGGCCGGGGTCGTCCACCTTCGAGGTCTTCGACCCGTCGAACGACGAAGTCATCGCGACGGTGGCCGATGCCACCGCCGAGGACGCTGTCGCCGCGCTCGACGCCGCCTGCGCGGTGCAGGCGCAGTGGGCAGCCACCCCGGCGCGGGATCGTGGCGAGATCCTGCGTTCGGTGTTCGAGACGATCATCGACCGCGCCGACGACCTCGCCGCGCTGATGACCCTGGAGATGGGCAAGGTCGTCGCCGAGAGCATGGGTGAGGTCAAGTACGGCGCCGAGTTCTTCCGCTGGTTCGCCGAGGAGGCGGTGCGCATCGGCGGCCGCTACACCCCGTCGCCGGCCGGCACCGGCCGGATCATCGTCACCAAGCAGCCCGTCGGCCCGTGCTACGCGATCACGCCGTGGAACTTCCCGCTGGCCATGGGAACCCGCAAGATCGGGCCCGCGTTCGCGGCCGGCTGCACCATGATCATCAAGCCTGCCCAGGAGACCCCGCTGACCATGCTGCTGCTGGCCAAGCTGATGGCTGAAGCCGGTCTGCCCAAGGGTGTGCTGTCAATCCTGCCCACGAGCCGGCCTGGTGAGGTCACCAAGGCGCTTATCGACGACGGTCGGCTGCGCAAGCTGACCTTCACCGGCTCCACCGGCGTCGGCAAGGCGCTGGTCGCGCAGTCGGCGGACAAGCTGCTGCGCACGTCGATGGAGCTGGGCGGCAACGCGCCGTTCGTCGTCTTCGACGACGCCGACGTCGATGCCGCGGTCGAGGGCGCGATGCTGGCCAAGATGCGCAACGGCGGCGAGGCGTGCACGGCGGCCAATCGCATCCACGTCGCCAACGCGGTGATCGACGAATTCACCGACAAGTTCGTCAAGCGGATGGCCGAGGTCACCCTGGGCAACGGGCTGGACCCGTCGAGCAAGCTGGGTCCGCTGATCAACACCAAGCAGCTGAACAAGGTTCAGGAACTCGTCAACGACGCCGTGGACAAGGGCGCCAAGGTTGCCCTCGGCGGCGAGGCTCCCGGCGGCCCAGGCAACTTCTACCCGGCCACCGTCCTCACCGACATCCCGCCGACCGCGCGCATCCTCACCGAGGAGGTGTTCGGGCCCGTCGCGCCGATCATCGGCTTCGACTCCGAGGAGGATGGCGTCGCCGCGGCCAACAACACCGAATACGGGCTGGCGGCCTATATCTACACCGAGTCGCTGGACCGGGCACTACGGGTCGCCGAGGCGATCGAATCCGGCATGGTCGGGGTGAATCGGGGCGTGATCTCCGATCCGGCCGCGCCGTTCGGCGGCGTCAAGGAATCCGGCTTCGGTCGTGAGGGTGGCATCGAGGGCATCGACGAATACTTGGACACCAAGTACATCGCGCTGACCAAGTAGTGCTAACTGTGGCGCGCTTCACGCTTGCAATTGCAAGCACGGGGTATGTAAGCGCCATGAAGATCAGCAGTTCCCAGGTTCCGGTGCGCAAAGGGGTGTCTCAGCTCGTCACCGCGCAGCTGTCCGGCGCGGTCGCCGGCTTGATGCTGGCCGTCGATCAGCTACTGCCCGAGGCGCCGCATCGCCCCAAGATCGTCGACCGGGACTTGACGCGCTGTTGAGGCTCAGCTGACCGAGCGTTCCGATGCGTTCCAATACTTGGCTCGCAGTTCTCGTTTGAGGACTTTGCCCGCCGCCGACACCGGCAGTGCGTCGACGACCTCGATGCTGCGGGGGACCTTGTAGCCGCCGATGAGCGTCTTGCAGAACTCCCGCAGTTCGCTCGGCTCGGCCTGCGCCCCGGCGACCAGCACCACCACGGCGTGCACCCGCTCACCCCACCGTTCGTCGGGGACGCCGATGACCGCGCACGTCGCGACAGCGGGGTGACGCGCCAGCGCGTTCTCCACCTCGACGGAGTACACGTTCTCCCCGCCGGACACGATCATGTCCTTGATGCGGTCGACGACGAACAGGTAGCCGTGTTCGTCCAGGTAGCCGGCGTCGCCGGTGTGCATCCAACCGCCCTTCAGGGCGGCAGCAGTCTCCTCGGGCCTGCCCCAGTACCCGGCCATCACGTGGCCCCCGCGCACCGTGATCTCGCCGACTTCGCCCGGGGGCAGCTCGGTGTCGTCCTCGCCGACGATGCGGACCTCCGAGTGCGGTGCGGCACGCCCACCGGACCGGCGCAGGGTCGGGTCGTGGTGGTCCTGCGGCGCCAGCAGGGTGGCGACGGGCGAGACCTCGGTCATGCCGTAGGCCTGCACGAACGACGCGGTGGGCAGTCGCACCGCGGCACGTTCGAGCAGCGCGGCCGAGATCGGCGATCCGCCGTAGAGCACCGCCTGCAGGCTGCTGGTGTCGTGGTCGGCCACCGCGGGGTCGTCGACCAGCATCTGCACCATCGTCGGCACCAGCAGCAGGTCGGTGATCCGGTGCGCCTGTACGGCCTCGAGCACCCAGTCCGGCCGGAATGCCGGGATGAAGACGTGGGTGCCACCCCGGCAGACCTGGGCCAGCCAGATCGCCAGATCAGCGAGGTGGAACATCGGCGCGGCATGCAGCAGCGGGCCGCCCGAGGTCAGGAACAACCCGGACGCCAAACACCCGAGCGCCGAGGTCATCAGGTTGTCGTGGGTCAGCATGACGCCCTTCGGGTGACCGCTGGTGCCGCCGGTGTAGAACAGGCCCGCCAGATCCGAGCCACAGCGATGCGCGTCGGGCACCGGGTCATTGGCCGCCACCAGCTCCTCATAGCTGAGCAGTCCATCCGGTGCGGCGCCGTCGCCGCAGTGGATGACGTTCACCACATCAGTTGACTGCGAACGTAAGTCGGCAAGCAGCGGCAGGAAGGTGTCGTCGATCAGCAGTGTGCGGGTATCGGAATCGCGCAGGCTGTACGCGATCTCCGCCGCGCTCCAGCGGATGTTGATCGGGTTGAGCACGGCACCGGCCCACGGCGTCGCGAGCAGATACTCCGAGTAGTGATCGGAATTCAGCGACAGCATCGCCACGCGATCACCTTCGCCGACCCCCAGCGACTGAAAGGCGCCGGCCAGCCGGGCCACCCGGTCGGCCACATCGGCGACACTGCGGACGCGCCCGGCGCAGATAGTCATCGTGTCGTGTGGCGTGGCGCGCAGGGCCCGATGCAAACCCTGGGTCAGATACATGCCGGTGGTCATGGTCACCCCGGCCGAAGTGTATGCCGGGCGTGGCAAGGAATTGACGTAAACGACCGCGCGCCTGCGCTGATCAGCCGTGGTGGCGAACTAGATTTCACAGCACTGAAGAACTAGGAGGGCATGGTGTGACGGCGCGCTTCTTTGCGCAAAGTCCTTGGGTTGATCCCGTCTCGCAACCGAGCCAACTGCGCAGGCCACGGCCACGCGGTGAGGGAATCCCTGCGCTGAACGGGATCCGCGGCGTCGCCGTCGCCCTGGTTCTGATCGGACACAGCGGAATCCCCGGTGTCGCAGGCGGATTCATCGGTGTCGATGTCTTCTTCGTGCTCAGTGGCTTCTTGATCACCTCGCTGCTGCTCGACGAGATCGGTCGCACCGGACGACTCGACCTCGGCGCGTTCTGGGTGCGACGTGCCCGCCGGCTGCTGCCTGCCCTGCTGCTGATGGTGCTGGCGGTGATCGCCGCACGCCTGCTGTTCCCGCCCGACGCCGTCAGCGGTTTGCGCAATGACGCGGTCGCCGCGTTCCTGTGGATGGCGAACTGGGCGTTCGTATCGCACCAGACCGACTACTTCAGCCAGGGCGCTCCGCCCTCGCCGCTGCAACACACCTGGTCGCTGGGCGTCGAGGAGCAGTACTACCTGATCTGGCCGGTGCTCATCGCCGCTGTGGCGGTGCTACTGGCCGTGATCGCCCGCCGGCGCACGAAGACCCCGACCATCACCGCGGTCCGCTGGGCCGTGTTGGTCCTCGCCGTCGTCGGCACGGCGGCGTCGGCCACCGAGGCGATCCTGATGGCCGACGACGACTCGCTCAACCGCGTCTACTTCGGCACCGACACCCGCGCGCAGGCGCTGCTGATCGGCGCCGCGGCCGCCGCACTGCTGGTGCGGGACTGGCCGGCGATGATGGCCGGCTGGCCGCTGATCCGGTCGCGGTGGGGCCGATGGCTGGCCGGGGGAGTCCCGGTGGCCGGGGTGGCCGTCTTGGCTGCGATCACCCACGTTGCGACCGGCAGCGCCGCCGAATTCCGCAACGGCCTGCTGATCGTCGTCGCTGTCGCCGCCGTCGCGGTGATCGCGGGCGTCGCGCTCGAACAGAACGGTCCGGTGGCGTGGGTGCTGGCCACCCCGCCGCTGGTGGCGCTCGGCGTCGTCTCCTACGGCGTGTACCTCTGGCACTGGCCGGTGTTCCTGGTGCTCACCGGGGAGCGGACCGGGTGGACCGGTTACCCCCTGTTCGCCGCCCGCTGCGCGATCACGCTGCTCGCGGCGGTCGGATCGTGGTGGCTGATCGAGCGTCCCATCCGGCGCTGGCGACCCGTGCACGTTCCCCAGCTTCGGCTGGCGGCCGCGACGATGGCCACCGCCGTCGCCGTCGCAGTCGTCGTCGTGCCGGTGGGAACCCGCATCGATCCGGCGAGCCCCGATATCACCCAGGCAGCGCTGGTCTCGCCGGTGGAGACCGTGCGCCTGGCCGCGCCGGTGCAGGCCGGGCCGCGCCCGCACACCGTGTCGGTCTTCGGTGACTCCATCGGGTGGACGATGATGCGCTATCTGCCGCCCACCCCCGGCGTCAGCTTCCTGGACCGCACCACGATCGGCTGCGGCCTGGTCCGAGGCGGGCCGTACCGCTACTCCGGGCAGAGCCTGGAACAAAAGCCCGAATGCGACGCCTGGCCGGAACGCTGGGCTCAGCGGATCGGCCACGACCGGCCCGATGTGGTGCTGATGATGATCGGGCGCTGGGAGGTGGTGGACCGCAAGTGGAACGGCAACTGGGCCCACATCGGCCAGCCCGAATTCGACAAGTACCTGGAGAGCGAACTACGGCACGCGCTGGACATCCTCGGCTCCACCGGGGCGCTGGTTGTGGTGGCGACCGAGCCCTACAGCCGGCACGGCGAGCAGACGAACGGCAACCTGTACCCCGAGGATCAGCCCAGCCGGGTCGACCAGTGGAATGCCTTGCTGCGCAGGGTGGTAGCCGATCGCAAGAACGTGACCGTGCTCGACCTGAACAAGAAGCTCGCGCCGAACGGCACCTACACCAACAAGATCAACGGCGTTCAGGTCCGCATCGACGGCGTGCACCCCACACCCAACGCGGTCAAGTGGATGACCCCGTGGCTGCTGGACGCCGTGCGCTAGCTGCGCCTAGGAGTGCCCGAGCCGGCCGCGGCCCATGCGCAGCAGCAGCATCGCCAGATCCTTGCCGTCCTGGCCGAGTTCGCTGTAGCGCTCGATCACCTTCATCTCGCGGCTGTGCACCAGGCGCGTCCCGCCGGAGGCCATCCTGGCCTTGCCGATCGCCTGGGATACCTCGGTGCGGCGTTTGACCGCAGCCAGGATCGTGGCATCGAGCTGGTCGATCTCGCCGCGCAGGCTGTCGATGTCGTTGTCGGCTTCAGGAACCATTTCCAGAGTCATCGCTTCGTTCTCCTCATGTGTGGGTCTGGTCTCAACCGGTCCCGGGCCTCACACAAGAGACGAGCCCCGGATCCGGTTGCGGACCGCGGGGCTCTCGGGTTGAGCAGCTAGATACCCACGGGCACCGCGGACCGGTACCCGTAGAAAAATCGACGCTGCGGAGAAAGCACGTTGTCGAGTGTGCCACTCCGAAGCCCGGCTTCGCAAAAAAACTGTCGCCATACAGCGGTAAGTTGGGTCAGACATGACTGTGCACGTGACAGATTTCAAACCCCCGGCCGACGCGGCCGAACTCCTCGAGGGCCTCAACCCCCAGCAGCGCCAGGCGGTGCTGCATGAGGGGCCTCCGCTGTTGATCGTGGCCGGCGCCGGGTCGGGCAAGACTGCCGTCCTCACCCGGCGGATCGCCTACCTGCTGGCCGCCCGCGACGTCGGGCCGGGTCAGGTCCTGGCCATCACGTTCACCAACAAGGCCGCCGCCGAGATGCGTGAGCGGGTGGTCACGCTGGTGGGCCCGCGGGCGCGGAACATGTGGGTGTCGACGTTCCACTCGACCTGTGTGCGGATCCTGCGCAACCAGGCCTCGCTGCTGCCGGGGCTGAACTCGAACTTCTCGATCTACGACGCCGACGATTCGCGGCGCCTGCTGCTGATGATCGCCAAGGACATGGGCCTGGACACCAAGCGGTACACGCCGCGACTGCTGTCCAACGCGATCTCGAACCTGAAGAACGAACTGATCGTGCCCGAGGATGCGGTCGCCGCGCTCGAGCCCGGGTCCGACGACCTGGCCCGCACCGTGGCCAGCGTCTACGGCGAATACCAGCGACGGCTGCGCGCGGCCAACGCGCTGGACTTCGACGACCTGATCGGTGAGACCGTCGCCGTCCTGCAGAACTTCCCGCAGATCGCCCAGTACTACCGCAGGCGGTTCCGGCACGTCCTGGTCGACGAGTACCAGGACACCAACCACGCCCAGTACGTGCTGGTGCGCGAACTCGTCGGCGTCACCGCGCCCGATACCGACACCGTGCCGCCCAGTGAGCTGTGCGTGGTCGGCGACGCCGACCAGTCGATCTACGCGTTCCGCGGCGCGACGATCCGCAACATCGAGGACTTCGAGCGCGACTTCCCCAACGCCACGACGATCCTGCTCGAGCAGAACTACCGGTCGACCCAGAACATCCTGACGGCGGCCAACTCCGTCATCTCCCGCAACGCAAACCGCCGCGAGAAGCGACTGTGGACCGACGAGGGTGACGGCGAGCTGATCGTCGGTTACGTCGCCGACAACGAGCACGACGAGGCCAGGTTCGTCGCGAGTGAGATCGATGCACTCGCCGATCGCGGCGGGTTCTCCTACAACGATTTCGCGGTGTTCTACCGGACCAACAACTCGTCGCGCTCGCTGGAAGAGGTGTTCATCCGGGCCGGCATCCCGTACAAGGTCGTCGGCGGCGTTCGATTCTACGAGCGCAAGGAGATTCGCGACATCGTCGCCTACCTGCGGGTGCTGGACAACCCCGGTGACGCCGTGAGCCTGCGGCGCATCCTCAACACTCCGCGCCGCGGTATCGGCGACCGTGCCGAGGCCTGCGTCGCGGTGTACGCCGAGAACACCGGCAGCACCTTCGCCGACGCGCTGGCCGCCGCGGCCGCAGGCAAGGTACCGATGCTGAACACCCGCGCGGAGAAGGCGATCGCGAGTTTCGTCAACCTGCTCGACGATCTGCGCGGCAAGCTCGACGACGAGCTCGGGGACTTGGTCGAGGCGGTGCTGGATCGCACCGGCTACCGCAACGAGCTGGAATCCTCCAGCGATCCGCAGGATCTGGCCCGGCTGGACAACCTCAACGAATTGGTCAGCGTCGCACACGAATTCAGCATCGATCGGGCCAATGCCGCCGCGCTGGCGGCGGAGCAGGGGGACGCCGGCACCGACGTCGATGAGGACGTGCCGCAGACCGGCATACTCGCCGAGTTCCTGGAGCGGGTGTCGCTGGTCGCCGATTCCGACGAGTTGCCCGAGCATGGCTCCGGGGTGGTCACGATGATGACGCTGCACACCGCCAAGGGCCTGGAGTTCCCGGTCGTCTTCGTCACCGGCTGGGAGGACGGCATGTTCCCGCACATGCGGGCGCTGGGGGATCCGGCCGAGCTCTCCGAAGAACGCCGGCTGGCCTATGTCGGCATAACCCGTGCGCGCCAACGGCTTTACCTCAGTCGTGCGAAGGTGCGCTCGTCGTGGGGGCAGCCGATGCTGAACCCCGAATCCCGGTTCCTGCGGGAGATTCCGGAGCATCTGCTCGACTGGCGCCGTACCGATCCCGCTCCGTCCTACAGTGCGCCGGTCAGCGGTGCGGGCCGATTCGGCACCCCGCGACCGTCACCGGCGCGCCCCGCCGGTGGCGGTAAGCGTGCGCTGGTGGTTCTCGCGCCCGGTGACCGGGTGAACCACGACAAGTACGGTCTCGGACGCGTCGAGGAAGTATCCGGGATGGGGGAGTCGGCGATGTCGCTGATCGACTTCGGCAGCGCAGGCCGGGTGAAGCTGATGCACAACCACGCACCCATCCAGAAGCTCTAGCTTCGGACGCGGCACCAGCGCCGGGTTGACGGGTGCAGCGCCAGGATCAGACTCGCCAGCGGCAACAGCGGAATCAGGTACACCGCCAACGGGATTCGCGCTCCGGCGACGAAGACACTGCCGAATGTCAGCAGCGCGATGACGGCGCCGAACGCGATCAGGTAGCGGCCGACGGAGCGGCGCAGCAGTAACGCGATCACCCCGGTGATGCTGGTGACCGCGAAGAGCAGGGTCAGGAATCCGACGGCCACGCAGAACAGCCGATCGGTGCCCCACCATCCGGTGATCAGGTCGGTGGCGACGACGCCGGTGGCCCATCCGCTGACGATGCTGACGGCGCTGGCCGCGATCGCGGTTCGCCCGGTGGAGACGTCGACCGCGCCCGGCCGGGCCGGAACCGCTACCGGGGCGGCGCGGCGGATCAGTCCGGTAGGCGCGTCGTCGGCAGGCGGGCGGGGAATGTTGACGGTGCGATCATCGGGCACCGCGGGGATCGGCCCGGTGGGGGCGCGTCGGATGATGCCGGTGCGCGGCTCTTCGGATTGGGGAATCGGTCCGGACGGCTGGCGCCGGATGATGCGGGTGTGCGGGTCGTTCGGCTCAGACACCAGGTCAGCCGACGTAGGGGCCGACCGAGAGGCCCCGCTTCGCCAGCCACGGCACCGGATCGGTCCGGTTGGTGCCGCCCAGCAGAACTTCGAAATGCAGATGCGGGCCGGTCGAGTTGCCCCGGTTGCCCACGGTCGCGATCTGATCGCCGGCGAATACCCGCTGGCCGATCTGGACCGTCCAGGTGTTCACGTGGCCGTAGAGGGTGACCGTGCCGTCGGAATGGCGGATCTTCACCCAGGCGCCGTACCCGGCCGTCGGCCCGGCGTCGACGACGACACCGTCGGAGGCGGCGACGATGGGCGTCCCGATCGGTGCCGCCAGGTCGACGCCGCCGTGCAGCGCACCCCAGCGGTACCCGAAGCCGGAAGTGAAGACGCCCTTTGTCGGCATGACGAACAGCGGCCGCTGCAACCGGGCTTCGCGCTCTGCGCGTTCCTGGGCGAAGGCCTGTCCGTTGGCCAGTTCCTCGCCGTGCACCGCAGCGTCGGCGACCGGCTTCACCGCGATCAACTGCACGCCGCGCGGGGTGGTGACCGAGCCGTCCATCGGGGTCTTGTCGGCGGCCAGCACGGTCTGGGTGGTGGTATCCGTGGCGGGCTTGACCGCGGTGTAGGCGGCCGCGGCGGCGGCGCCCGCGGCCATCGCGGCGATCATCACGCGGCCTTTGACGGCGCCGGTCGGCTGCCTGCGGTGCTGCGGCGTGCGCGGCAGCACGTCGGTGTTGTCGGTGTTGATGAAGCGCGGTACCTCAGCGCGGTCATCGCGCGGCGCGGCGAACTGGGTGGGTACCGCCAGCCGCAGCGGCTGGGCGTCGTCGGCGTCGTGCAGATCGTCCAGTTCGGGGCAGCGGGCCACCTGAAGACTGGCGAAAGCGGTGCTCTCGCGGAAATCGATATCGCAGAGATCGCCGAATTCGTTGAACGGGATGATGTCGGTGACGTCGAGCCGCTCCGGATCCAGGGCTCGCTTGGCTGGCGCTTGGCGATCGAAAGTCCTGGTCAAAGGCTGCGAGGCCGAAGAAGCTCCGATGAGGGTCGGTGCCGGCCGATGCTGCGTCAAAACTCGATGTCCCTTAGTCGTGACCAAAGCGTTATCTCAGACCCCGACGACGTTAACGAAGATCCAACACGGGTCGCAACCCAAGGAGTTATTCCGCGGAGGATTGTGAGTTGAATCACTTCAACTCCGCGGTGAGATGTACCACATGAGCGGTACGCGAGGACGGAGTCCTCGGAGGGTCTAGATACAGTTCCCCCCGGAGCGACTTCCTTAACACCACTTCGTCAACAAAACAGTCAGCGCCGACCAGACAGTGAGCTCATGGATCTTTTCGAATATCAGGCGAAAGAACTGTTCGCCAAGCACAACGTTCCCACCACTCCGGGCCGGGTCACCGACTCGCCGGAGGACGCCAAGGCCATCGCCGAGGAAATCGGCAAGCCCGTCATGGTCAAGGCCCAGGTGAAGGTAGGCGGCCGCGGAAAGGCCGGTGGCGTCAAGTACGCCGCGACCCCCGACGACGCCTACACCCACGCCAAGAACATCCTCGGCCTCGACATCAAGGGCCACGTCGTGAAGAAGCTGCTGGTCGCCGAGGCCAGTGACATCGCCGAGGAGTACTACATCTCCTTCCTGCTCGATCGGTCCAACCGCACTTACCTGGCCATGTGCTCGGTCGAGGGCGGCATGGAGATCGAAGAGGTCGCCGCCACCAAGCCGGACCGGCTGGCCAAGGTGCCCGTCGACGCCGTCAAGGGTGTCGATCTGGCCTTCGCCCGCGAGATCGCCGAGAAGGGCCATCTGCCCGCCGAGGTGCTCGACGCCGCAGCGGTGACCATCCAGAAGCTGTGGGAGGTCTTCACCGGCGAGGACGCCACCCTGGTCGAGGTCAACCCGCTGGTGCGCACCCCCGATGATCAGATCCTGGCGCTGGACGGCAAGGTCACCCTCGACGCGAACGCCGACTTCCGCCAGCCTGGCCACGCCGAGTTCGAGGACAAGGACGCCACCGATCCCCTCGAGCTGAAGGCGAAGGAGAACGACCTCAACTACGTCAAGCTCGACGGCGAGGTCGGCATCATCGGCAACGGCGCGGGTCTGGTCATGTCGACCCTCGACGTCGTCGCATACGCCGGTGAGAAGCACGGCGGCGTCAAGCCCGCCAACTTCCTCGACATCGGCGGCGGCGCCTCGGCCGAGGTGATGGCCAACGGTCTCGACGTCATCCTGGGCGACAGCCAGGTCAAGAGCGTGTTCGTCAACGTGTTCGGCGGCATCACCTCGTGCGACGCGGTGGCCAACGGCATCGTCAAGGCGCTGCAGATCCTGGGCGACGAGGCCAACAAGCCGCTCGTCGTTCGCCTTGACGGCAACAACGTCGAAGAGGGCCGCCGCATCCTGGCCGAGGCCAACCACCCGCTGGTGATCCAGGCCGAGACCATGGACTCCGGCGCCGACAAAGCCGCCGAGCTGGCCAACAAGTAAGGGACTCAGAACCAATGTCTATTTTCCTGAACAAAGACAACAAGGTCATCGTCCAGGGCATCACCGGCGGCGAAGGCACCAAGCACACCGCGCTGATGCTCAAGGCAGGCACCCAGGTGGTCGGTGGTGTCAACGCGCGCAAGGCCGGTACCACGGTGTCCCATAAGGACAAAGACGGCAACGACATCGAGCTGCCGGTGTTCGGTTCGGTGGCCGAGGCCATGAAGGAGACCGGCGCCGACGTGTCGATCGCCTTCGTGCCGCCGGCGTTCTCCAAGGACGCCATCATCGAGGCGATCGACGCCGAGATTCCGCTGCTGGTGGTCATCACCGAGGGAATCCCGGTGCAGGACAGCGCCTATGCGTGGGCCTATAACGTCGAAAAGGGCGAGAAGACCCGCATCATCGGCCCGAACTGCCCCGGCATCATCACCCCCGGTGAGGCGCTGGTCGGCATCACGCCGAACAACATCACCGGCAAGGGCCCGATCGGCCTGGTGTCCAAGTCCGGCACGCTGACCTACCAGATGATGTACGAGCTGCGCGATCTCGGCTTCTCGACCGCCATCGGCATCGGCGGCGACCCGGTCATCGGTACCACTCACATCGACGCCATCGAGGCGTTCGAGTCCGATCCCGAGACCAAGCTCATCGTGATGATCGGCGAGATCGGCGGCGACGCCGAGGAGAAGGCCGGCGCGTACATCAAGGCCAACGTCTCCAAGCCGGTCGTCGGGTACGTCGCCGGGTTCACCGCGCCCGAGGGCAAGACCATGGGCCACGCCGGCGCGATCGTCTCGGACGGCGCAGGCACCGCTCAGGGCAAGAAGGAGGCCCTCGAGGCCGCCGGGGTCAAGGTCGGCAAGACGCCGTCGGAGACCGCCAACCTGGCCCGGGAGATCCTGGCGGGGCTGTAGTTCTGCATCGAGTGTGCGGTCAGATCGCGAATCCGCTGGGCTTCGCGATCTGGCCGCACTCTCGTTTGTGTTTGGAACACGTTCTAGTTTTCGGTTAGCCTGTCGAACTATGGTCGATCCGCGTACCCCCGTCATCGTCGGCGTCGGGCAGTTCACCGAGCGCATCGACGACCCGGACTACCGCGGTATGTCGGCGGTCGAACTCGCCACCGAAGCGGTTCGCGCGGCGCTGGCCGACACCGGGGCGGACGTCGCTGCCGTTGCCAAGTCCATCGAGGTGTTCGCGGGCCTGCGGCAGTTCGAGATCTGCACGCCGTACGCGACTGCGCCGCTGGGGTGCTCGGACAACTACATCCGCTCGGTCGCCCGCCGCGTCGGCGCCGACCCGAAGCGCGCCGTGCTGGAATCGATCGGCGGCAACGGCCCGCAGAAGCTGGTCACCGAGTTCGCCGGCGCCATTGTGGCCGGCGAGATCGAGGTGGCGTTGATCCTCGGGTCGGAGAACGGCTCGACGCTGAAGACGTTCGCGGGCAAGGCCGATGCACCCGATCACAGCGAAACGGTGGGCGGCCAGCTCGAGGACCGCGGGTACGGCTTCGAGCAGTACATGAGCGAATACACCGCCAACCACGGATTGACCGGTGCCCCGGTGCAGTACGGGCTGCTGGACAACGCGCGGCGCGCACGGCTGGGTCTCGACGTCGACTCCTACCGGCGCAAGATGGCCGAATTGTTCTCGCCGTTCTCGAAAGTCGCTGCCAAGAACCCGTTTTCGTCGTCACCGGTCGAGCGCTCGGTCGACGAGATCGCTACGGTCACCGCCGAGAACCGGATGATCTGCGACCCGTATCCCCGGCTGATGGTGGCCCGCGACACGGTGAATCAGGGCGCCGCCGCGCTGCTGATGTCGGTGGCCGCCGCTCGCCAACTCGGTGTTCCCGAGGAGAAGTGGGTGTACCTGCACGGGCACGCGGATCAACGCGAGCAGGACCTGCTTGACCGGGCCGATGTCGGCGTCAGTTACTCGTCGAAACAGGCTGTGACAGAGGCGCTTCGGGTGGCCGGCATCGGCATCGACGACGTAGCCACCTTCGATCTCTACAGCTGCTTCCCGTTTCCGGTCTTCGCGGTGTGCGACGACTTCGGGCTGGCCGCCGACGATCCGCGCGGGCTCACCCTCACCGGCGGCCTGCCGTACTTCGGCGGACCGGGCAACAGCTATTCACTGCACGGCATTGCCGAGACCGTCGCCGCGATGCGCGACAGGCCAGGCGCTTTCGGGCTGGTCGGCGCCAATGGCGGTGTGATGAGCAAGTACTCGGTGGGGGTCTACTCCACCACCCCGGTGGAGTGGGCGCCTGACCGCGGCAAGGAATTGCAGGAGGGCATCGCCGCCTTGCCGAAGGTGCCGGTCACCCGCAACGCCAACGGCAGCGGCGTGATCGAGACGTACTCGGTGCGCTACGACTGGCCCGAGCGCACCGGGGTCATCATCGGTCGCCTCGACGCCGACCTCAGCCGCTTCATGGCCATCACCACTGATCCGGCCCTGGTGGCGCTGATGAGCGACGGCGATCCGCTGGGCGCCGCGATCAACGTCACCGCGGGCGAGGACGGCAAGAACCGCGCGACGCTGGCTTAGAGCTCCAGTGCGCTGAGCTTGCCCGCCAATCGCTCCACGTAGGCGGCGACCTCGTCGGCCGGCTTGTCGGGGAGCCCGAACAGCACCTCGGTGACGCCAATGTCCTTCCAGTGCGCCAACTTCTCGGGCACCGGCTTGAAGTCGAGCGCCACGATCTGCGGGGCACCGTCGCGACCAGCGGCCGCCCAGGTGTCGTGCAGAAGCTTCACCGGCTCATCGATGTCGAAGTCGCGCGGCGTGGTGATCCAGCCGTCAGCGGAGCGGGCGATCCACTTGAAGTTCTTCTCAGTGCCTGCGGCGCCGACGAGCACCGGGATGTGCGACTGAACCGGCTTGGGCCACGCCCAGCTCGGGCCGAACTTGACGAATTCGCCGTCATATTCGGCTTCTTCCTGCGTCCACAGCGCCCGCATCGCCTCCAGATACTCGCGCAGACATGTGCGGCGGCGGCCGGCCGGCACGCCGTGGTCGGCCAGCTCGTCGGTGTTCCAGCCGAAGCCGACGCCGAGGCTGACCCGGCCACCGGACAGATGGTCAAGGGTGGCAATCGATTTCGCGAGCGTGATCGGATCATGCTCGACCGGCAGCGCCACCGCGGTGGACAACCGCACCTTCGAGGTCACCGCGGCCGCGGTGCCCAGGCTGACCCACGGATCCAGAGTGCGCATGTAGCGGTCGTCGGGCAGCGACTCGTCACCGGTGGTGGGGTGGGCGGCCTCGCGCTTGACCGGGATGTGCGTGTGCTCGGGCACGTAGAACGTCGTGAAGCCGTGGTCATCGGCGAGTTTGGCTGCCGCCGCCGGGGCGATGCCGCGGTCACTGGTGAACAGAACGAGCCCGTAATCCATGGGCTGCATTAGAACGAGTTGCCCAACCCCGGGCAAGGCGGCGTCTCAGTGGGCGACATCTGCACTCTCGGCGAGTAAAAGGGGTGACCCCGCCGGCGGTCGTCGCAACCATGCAACCATGACGACCGAACGTATCGCCGAGCACGTGAAATTCGCCTACTGGGTGCCCAACGTCAGTGGTGGCCTGGTCACCAGCACCATCGAGCAACGCACCGACTGGGGCTACGAATACAACGTCAAGCTCGCACAGACCGCAGAGAACAACGGCTTCGAATATGCGTTGTCGCAGGTCCGCTACGAGGCCAGCTACGGCGCCGAATTCCAGCACGAATCCACCAGCTTCTCGCTGGCGCTGTTGCTGGCCACCCAGCGGCTCAAGCTCATCGCCGCCGTCCACCCCGGCCTGTGGCAACCGGGAGTGCTGGCCAAGCTCGGCGCCACCGCCGACCAGCTGTCGGGCGGCCGCTTCGCCGTCAACGTGGTGTCCGGCTGGTTCAAGGACGAATTCACCCACCTCGGTGAGCCCTGGCTCGAGCACGACGAGCGTTACCGCAGGACCGCCGAGTTCCTGCAGGTGTTGCGCAAGATATGGACCGAAGACGAGGTGGATTTCCGCGGTGACTTCTACCGCATCCACGACTTCACCCTGAAACCCAAGCCGCTCAACAGCCCGCAACGGCCCAACCCGGAGATCTTCCAGGGCGGTAACTCCACCGCCGCGCGGCGCAACGGCGGCCACTACGCCGACTGGTACTTCTCCAACGGCAAGGATTTCGACGGAGTCACCGAGCAACTCGTCGAGGTTCGCGACCACGCCCGCGACGCCAACCGGGAGGTCAAGTTCGGACTCAACGGCTTCATCATCGCCAGGGACACAGAGCGGGAGGCGAAAGAAACCCTGAGAGAGATCATCGCCAAGGCCAACCGCCCGGCGGTCGAAGGGTTCCACGCCGCCGTGCAGCAAGCCGGTGCCTCGACCGCCGATAGCCGCGGGATGTGGGCCGACTCGACCTACGAGGACCTCGTCCAGTACAACGACGGCTTCCGCACCCAGTTGATCGGAACCCCCGAGCAGATCGCCGAGCGGATTGCGGCCTACCGCAAGCGCGGTGTAGACCTCATCCTCGGTGGCTTCCTGCACTTTCAGGAGGAGATCGAGTACTTCGGCGCGCGGGTGCTCCCGCTGGTGCGAGAAATCGAGGCAGCCGAAAGCGATTCGATCGCCGCGCCACTTCAGGCCTCCGCCTGACCGGTGACTGCCGGTTGCCAACGGCGGCGTGTGACACGCCGATGGTCGTGGCGGCCACGGCGCTGTGCGATAGCGTGGTGTGCGGACGCGACCTGCGGGTCCGTTTGCGAGCCACAACCGACGCAGCGCCGCGGGGGACGCGAGGCGTGACAAGGCTGAAGGAGAGGCCATGACTTACCCGCCCACGAATCCGGGCTACCAACCGTCGCAGCCGACCGGCCCGTACGGCGCGCCCACGTCGTCGTTCGCGCCGGCCGAGGCCGGACCGAGCAAGCTGCCGCATTACCTGAACGTCGCCGTCATCGTGCTCGGCCTGGCCGCGTACCTGGCCAGCTTCGGCCCGATCCTCACCGTAAAGGCCGACCTCGGCCCCTTCGGTGGCGCCGAGCTCACCGGCGGTGGCGGCGGCTACCCGGTGGTGGCGACCTTGGTTGCCGCGCTGCTCGCGGCGGCCGCCCTGCTGCCCAAGGCCCGGGACTACGGCGGCGTCATCGCCACCGCATCGGTGATCTCGGTGCTGATGGCGATCGCTCAGGTGATCAGCAAGCCGACCGGCTTCTCCGTCGGCTGGGGACTGTGGCTGCTACTCGCGTTCACCCTGCTGCAGGCCATCGCCGCGGTGGCGGCCCTGCTGCTGGAGGCCGGCATCATCACCGCGCCTGCGCCCCGGCCCCGCTACGAACAGTTCGGTCAGTACGGCCCGCCTCCCGGTGGCTACTACGGTCAGCCCGGGCCGCAGGGCCCGCCGCAGGGAATCCCGCCGCGGCCCAATTACCCGTCCCAGTACGGCGGCGGCTACTCGTCCGGTCCGTCGAACTTCGGCGGTGCCCAGAGCGGTCCGCCCACCCCGCCGACCGGTTTCCCGAGCTTCAGCCCGCCGCCGTCGAGTGGTTCGGGCCAGCAGCAGCCCGCCGGACAGCCGGAACAGCAGCAGCCCCAGGCGCCGTCATCGTCGCCGTCGGGTCAGAGCCCGTCCTAACCGCGCGCTCTTCGCGCACCACGCCTGACCGGCGCGTCGAGTGACACGGATGGAGGAGAAGCGGCCAGTCGGCGCGCGCCAAGCGCGCGACCTGGTCCGGGTTGCGTTCGGCCCGTCGGTGGTCGCACTTGTGGTGATCGCTGCGGTGACCCTGCTGCAACTCGTCATCGCCAACAGCGACATGACGGGCACCCTGGGCGCGATCGCCAGCATGTGGCTGGCCGTGCACCAGGTGCCCATCTCGATCGCCGGACACCAGCTTGCGGTGTTGCCGCTGCTGCCGGTGCTGTTGATGGTGGCGGGCACCGCACGCACCTGCGCCCACGCCACCTCCCCGCGCGCCTCCTGGTTCGTGACCCGCTGGATCGTCGCGTCGGCCATCGGCGGCCCGCTGTTGTTCGCTGCGATCGCGCTGGCCGTCATCCACGACGCCTCGTCGGTGATCACCGAACTGCAGACCCCCAGCGCGCTGCGCGCATTCTCCGGAGTGCTGGCCGTGCACGGCCTCGGAGCGCTGATCGGGGTCGGTTCGCAGGTGGGCTGGCGGGCGCTGACCGCACTGCGGTTACCGCTGTGGCTCGGCGACACCGTGCGGGCCGCCACGGCGGGCCTGCTCGCGCTGCTGGGATTGTCCGGCGCGGTCACCGCGGTGTCGCTGGTCGTGCACTGGGGCACCATGCACGAGCTGTACGCGGTCACCGATTCGCTGTTCGGCCAGCTCAGCCTCACCGCGCTGTCCGCGCTGTATGTGCCCAACGTGGTCGTCGGCACGTCGGCGATGGCGGTCGGGTCGAGCGCCCACATCGGGTTCGCCACATTCAGCTCGTTCACCGTCTTCGGCGGTGACATCCCCGCGGTGCCGATCCTGGCCGCGGTGCCGACCCCACCGCTCGGGCCGGTCTGGGTTGCGCTGCTGATCGTCGGTGCCGCATCCGGCGTCGCGGTCGGGCAGCAGTGCGCCCGCAGACCGCTGCCCTGGCCGACGGCGCTGGCGAAAGTGGCGGTCGCATCACTGCTGGCGGCCGTCACGATGGCCGTCCTGGGTTACGCCGGCGGTGGGCAGCTCGGCAATTTCGGCGATGTCGGGGTGGACCAGGGCACCTTCGGACCGGCGGTGTTCTTCTGGTTCTTCGCCATCGGAGCGCTCACCGTGGTGCTGACCGGCGGCGTGCGGCGCCGCCCGAAGCGGGTGAAGCCGCCGGCTCCGGCGGCACCGGTCGAGGAACCGCTCGTCGACGACGACCTCGACGGCGAGCTCGCCGCCGACGACGAGGCGCTCACCACGCCCATTCCGGACATGGCGGCCGAGCCGGACCCGGACACCGAGGATGAACCGGAACCCGAGCCCGAGCCGGTTCCGCCGCCGCAGCCGGTACGGCCGGCGCCCGACCTGGAGGACGTCGAGGACCTGATGGTCGTCGACGACGACATCGAGACCGGGCCGCCCGAGCGTTGAACCATCGCACGTGCCACTAGGCTCATCGCCGTGCAGCATCCGATCCACATCCCGCCGAGTGCGCCGGCGCGGCTCGTCGTCCTGGCCTCGGGAACCGGATCGTTGCTGCAGTCGCTGCTGAGCGCGGCCGTCGGCGACTATCCCGCGCGGGTCGCCGCGGTCGGGGTGGACCGGGACTGCCGCGCCGTCGAGATAGCGCAGGCCGCGTCGATCCCCACGTTCTGCGTGCGGCTGAAGGACCACCCGAGCCGGGCCGACTGGGACACCGCGATCGCCGACGCCACCGAAGCACACCGCCCCGACCTGATCGTGTCGGCCGGGTTCATGAAAATACTTGGGCCGGAATTTCTTTCACGATTCCTGGGTCGCGTCGTCAACACCCATCCGGCGCTGCTCCCGGCGTTTCCGGGCGCTCACGCGGTGCCCGACGCGTTGGCCTACGGGGTCAAGGTCACCGGGTGCACCGTGCATCTGGTGGACGCCGGCGTGGACACCGGCCCGATCCTGGCTCAGGAACCCATCGAGATTCTCGACGACGACAACGAAGACACGTTGCACGAACGCATCAAGGTCACCGAACGGCGGCTGTTGGTGGATGTGCTGGCCGCGCTGGCTCAGCGCGGCGTGACCTGGAGTGGCAGAAAGGCGACCATAGGATGACCGCGGGGACTATAGGCAAGAGGCCGATCCGGCGCGCGCTGATCAGCGTGTACGACAAGAGCGGGCTGATCCCGCTCGCGCAGGGTCTGCACGAGGCGGGGGTGGCCATCGTCTCCACCGGCTCGACCGCCAAAACCATTGCCGACAAAGGCATTCCGGTCACCCCGGTCGAGTTCGTCACCGGCTTTCCCGAGGTGCTCGACGGCCGGGTCAAGACACTGCACCCGCACATCCACGCCGGCCTGCTCGCCGACACCCGCAAGCCGGAACACCTCGCGGCTCTCGGTGAGCTGAAGATCGAGCCGTTCGACCTCGTCGTGGTCAACCTCTACCCGTTCACCGAGACGGTCGATTCCGGCGCCGAGGTAGAAGAGTGCGTCGAGCAGATCGACATCGGCGGCCCGTCGATGGTGCGCGCCTCGGCCAAGAATCATGCCAGCGTGGCCGTCGTCGTCGACCCGCTCGGATACGACGGCGTTCTGGCCGCGGTGCGGTCCGGTGGTTTCACGCTCGCCGAGCGACAGAAGTTGGCGGCACTGGCTTTTCGGCACACCGCCGAATACGACGTCGCGGTGGCCGGCTGGATGGGCTCGGTGCTGGCCCCCGAGGAGGGCCGAGAAGGAGAGGCGGGCACACTCCTGCCGCCGTGGTTCGGCCGCACCTGGAAACGGACGTCGCAGCTGCGCTACGGGGAGAACCCGCATCAGCAGGCTGCGCTCTACAGCGACGAGTCCGGCTGGCCGGGTCTGGCCCAGGCCGAGCAGCTGCACGGAAAAGAGATGTCCTACAACAACTTCACCGATGCCGATGCGGCGTGGCGGGCAGCGTTCGATCACGAGGAGATCTGCGTCGCCATCATCAAACACGCCAACCCGTGCGGTATCGCGATCTCGTCGGTGTCGGTGGCCGATGCGCACCGCAAGGCCCACGAATGCGATCCGCTCAGTGCATTCGGCGGGGTGATCGCGGCCAACACGGAGGTCACGGTGGAGATGGCCGAGTTCGTCTCGGAGATCTTCACCGAGGTCATCATCGCGCCGGCATATCAGCCCGGTGCGGTGGAGATCTTGGCCCGTAAGAAGAACATTCGCGTACTCGTCGCCGCCCAGCCGCCGGTCGGCGGAGCGGAGTTGCGCCAGATCAGCGGAGGTCTGCTGATCCAGGAGCGCGACGCGCTCGACGCACCCGGCGACGACCCGGCGAACTGGACCCTGGCGACCGGCACCCCGGCGGACGCGGCGACGCTGGCCGACCTGCGGTTCGCCTGGCGCACCTGCCGCGCGGTGAAGTCCAACGCGATCGTGGTGGCCGCCGACGGCGCCACCGTCGGGGTGGGCATGGGCCAGGTCAACCGGGTCGACGCGGCGCGGCTGGCGGTGGAGCGCGGCGGCGAGCGGGTCCGCGGTGCGGTGGCGGCCAGCGACGCGTTCTTCCCGTTCCCGGATGGCCTGGAGACGCTGACGGCGGCCGGGGTCAAGGCCGTCGTACACCCGGGCGGATCGATGCGCGACGAGTTGGTCACCGAGGCCGCGGCGAAGGCCGGGATCACGCTGTACCTCACCGGGGCCAGGCACTTCGCACACTGACCGCGGGTATTCCGGCGGTGCCAAATATGACTTTGCGCTGACCGCGTAATGCCCCGGTGGCGTGGCAGTCGTAGCGTGGAGAGGTGACTTCACCTGACAACCTCCCCCGCACTCTTGGCGAACTGCGCGCTTCCGGGCACCGGGAACGCAGTGTCAAGCAGGAGATCCGGGAGAACCTGCTGACCGCGCTGGCCGAAGGAGATGAGGTCTGGCCTGGCATTTTCGGCTTCGAGGACACCGTCTTGCCGCAGCTGGAACGGGCGCTGATCGCCGGGCACGACTTCGTCCTGCTCGGCGAGCGCGGGCAGGGCAAAACCCGGCTGCTGCGCTCGTTGCAGAATCTGCTCGACGAGTGGACGCCGGTGATCGCCGGATCTGAACTCGGCGAGCATCCCTACACGCCGATCACGCCCGAGTCGATCCGGCGGGCAGGGGAATCGGGTGACGATCTGCCCATCCAGTGGCGCCACCGCAGCGAGCGCTACACCGAGAAGCTGGCCACCCCGGACACCAGCGTGGCGGACCTGGTCGGTGACATCGACCCGATCAAGGTCGCCGAGGGCCGCAGTCTCGGTGACCCGGAAACCATCGCCTACGGCCTGATCCCGCGCGCGCATCGCGGCATCGTCGCGGTCAACGAGCTGCCCGATCTGGCCGAGCGCATCCAGGTCTCGATGCTCAACGTGATGGAGGAGCGCGACATCCAGGTGCGCGGCTACACGCTGCGACTGCCGCTGGACGTGCTGGTGGTCGCCAGCGCGAACCCCGAGGACTACACCAACCGCGGTCGCATCATCACCCCGCTGAAGGACCGTTTCGGCGCCGAGATCCGCACCCACTACCCGCGGGAGCTGGACGCCGAGGTCGGCGTGATCACCCAGGAGGCGCACCTGTCGGCGCAGGTTCCGACCTACCTGATGCAGATCATCGCCCGGTTCGCGCGCTATCTGCGCGAGTCCAGCTCGGTCGACCAGCGGTCCGGTGTGTCGGCGCGCTTCGCGATCGCCGCCGCCGAGACCGTCGCCGCATCGGCCCGCCACCGCGGCGCGATACTCGGCGAGGAAGAACCGGTGGCCCGCGTGGTCGACCTCGGCACGATCATCGACGTACTGCGCGGCAAGCTCGAGTTCGAGTCCGGCGAGGAAGGGCGCGAGCAGGCGGTGCTGGAGCACCTGCTGCGGCGCGCCACCGCCGACACCGCACAGCGGGTGCTGGGCGGCATCGACGTCGGCACGCTGGTTGCGGCCGTCGAGGGCGGCTCGGCGGTGACCACCGGTGAGCAGGTCGCGGCCAAGGACGTGCTCGCGGCGCTGCCGGACCTGCCGGTGATCGACGAGATCGCCAAGCGGCTGGAAGCCGAGACCGAAGGTGAGCGTGCCGCCGCGCTCGAATTGGCCCTGGAGGCGCTGTATCTCGCCAAGCGGATCGACAAGGTGACAGGAGAAGGCGAAACCGTCTATGGCTAAAGCGGATCGGGGACACTCACATGACTCCCGGTATTCGGCCTATACCGGGGGCCCTGATCCGCTCGCCCCGCCGGTGGATCTGCGCGACGCGCTCGAACAGATCGGGCAGGACGTCATGGAGGGCACCTCGCCACGGCGCGCCTTGTCCGAGCTGTTGCGACGCGGAACCAAGAACACCAAGGGTGCCGACCGGCTCGCCGCGGAGGTGAACCGGCGGCGTCGAGAATTGTTGAATCGCAACAACCTTGACGGCACTCTGCAGGAGATCAAGAAGCTGCTCGACGACGCTGTGCTCTCCGAGCGCAAGGAATTGGCGCGCGCGCTGGACGATGACGCCCGATTCCAAGAACTGCAGATCGAGTCGCTGTCACCGTCGCCGGCCAAGGCGGTGCAGGAGTTGTCGGATTACAACTGGCGCAGCCCCGAGGCGCGGCAGAAGTACGAGCAGATCAAGGATCTGCTCGGCCGGGAGATGCTCGATCAGCGGTTCGCCGGCATGAAGCAGGCGCTGGAGAACGCGACCGACGAGGACCGGCAAGCGGTCAACGAGATGCTCGACGACCTGAACGACTTGCTGGACAAGCACTCTCGCGGCGAGGACAGCGCGCAAGACTTCGACGATTTCATGCGCAAACACGGCCAGTACTTTCCGGAGAATCCGAAGAACGTCGAGGAACTGCTCGATTCGCTGGCTCAGCGGGCTGCCGCCGCGCAGCGCTTCCGCAACAGCCTCACCCCGGACCAGCGTGCCGAGCTGGATGCGTTGGCGCAGCAGGCTTTCGGTTCGCCGCAACTGATGAACGCGCTGAACCGGCTCGACTCCCACCTGCAGGCAGCGCGCCCGGGCGAGGACTGGACCGGATCCTCGGAATTCTCCGGCGACAACCCGCTCGGCATGGGGGAGGGCGCTCAGGCGATGGCCGATATCGCCGAACTCGAACAGCTCGCCGAGCAGCTGTCGCAGAGCTATGCCGGTGCCACGATGGACGACGTCGACCTCGACGCCTTGGCGCGCCAGCTCGGCGATCAGGCCGCCATCGATGCGCGGACGCTGGCCGAACTGGAGCGTGCCCTGATGAACCAGGGCTTCCTCGACCGCGGCTCCGACGGACAGTGGCGGCTGTCGCCGAAGGCCATGCGCCAACTCGGGCAGACCGCGCTTCGTGATGTCGCCCAACAGCTTTCGGGTCGCCACGGTGAGCGGGACACCCGTCGTGCCGGTGCCGCCGGTGAACTCACCGGCGCCACCCGGCCGTGGGCGTTCGGCGACACCGAGCCCTGGAACGTCACCCGCACCTTGACCAACGCGGTCCTACGGCGGGCCGGCGGACCGACCGAAGGGCCGCTGCGGATCAGCGTCGACGATGTCGAGGTGTCGGAGACGGAGACTCGCACGCAGTCGGCGGTGGCGCTGCTGGTCGACACGTCGTTTTCGATGGTGATGGAGAACCGGTGGCTGCCGATGAAGCAGACCGCGCTGGCGCTCAACCACTTGGTGAGCACGAGGTTCCGCTCGGATGCGCTGCAGATCATCGCGTTCGGCCGCTACGCCCGCACCGTCACCGCGGCCGAGCTGACCGGGCTCGAGGGCGTCTACGAACAGGGCACCAATCTGCACCATGCGCTGGCGCTGGCGGTCCGGCATCTGCGCCGCCATCCCAATGCCCAACCGGTGGTGCTGGTGGTCACCGATGGTGAGCCCACCGCCCACCTGGAGGATTTCGACGGCCAGGGGTCGTCGGTGTTTTTCGACTACCCGCCGCATCCGCGGACCATCGCGCACACTGTGCGCGGGTTCGACGAGGTCGCCCGACTGGGTGCGCAGGTGACGATCTTCCGACTCGGAAACGATCCCGGTCTGGCCAGATTCATCGATCAGGTCGCTCGTCGCGTCGAGGGTCGGGTCGTGGTTCCCGACCTGGACGGTCTGGGCGCGGCGGTCGTGGGCGACTACCTGCGGTCGCGCCGGCGCCGGCGCTGAACTGAGAAGCTCTCAGGTATTCAGCAAATCTGGGGCACCCCTGCGTGGAAGCCGCGTCGGTGGTGTGGTTAGCAAAGGCCTCGGCAAACCAGTTTGTTATTGACGTCAAGGTTCCCGGGGGCAGCACGCTAGCGAACACGTGCAACACGTCGGTAACCCGAATGTTTCTCCACCGTCAATTGGCTACCGGACGCCCGCTCGTCCTGCGTGATTGGTGTGAAAAAAGCGAAGTACTTAAGTCCCCGAATTCCGTGGTACCGCTTGCCGAGGGGCAAACAGCCCCTTAGTATCTATCAGGATCTTCTAAGATTCGTATCAGCAAAGCACCGAGTTCGTCACGACCCTGGCGAACCGCACCAACAAGGGGAATTAGCAATGGCGTCAAGGACTCGGCCTTTCCTGATGACCGGCGCGGCACTGGCCAGTGCTGCTGCCATCGTCGCCGCCTCACCGGCGTACCTTCCGACTCACGACATCGCGCTGGGTACCTCCACCCCGCTGCCGCTGTCGACGGCCAAGTACGAACTGACGGCGATCACCGACATCACGATCCAGGGCATCAACGACGCCTACTGGTTCGGCTGGGGCGGCTACATCCAGTCCGACAACACCTACTACCCGGGCGTGAGCGACGTCTACATCAGTGGCGCGCCGGGTGTCCTCTACTACCTGGTCGACAATGCCGCCGAGACGTTCCTCCCGGGCTTCGACCTCGACAACTACTACTTCGAGATCGGCGCTCCCTCGATTCCCTACGTGGGCGCCGGTGAACTCTTCGGCACCAGCTCGCCGATCTTCCAGGCCGCGCAGGCGACGTTCTACTACGGCATCCCGAACGTCATCAACTCGATCGTCTCGTCGGCCGCGCAGTTGGTCCCCACCTTCGATATCGGCCCGGTCAAGCTCGGTGGCGGCATCCTGGCCAGCCTGTTCTTCTACGGACAGACCCCGGACTACGACCCCGACACCGGTACCGGCTTCAGCTACAGCACCAACGGCCTGTCGGCGATCCTGGCCTACGTGTCGACGTCCATCTCGGACAACCTGCCCGGCGCACCCTCGGGCGCGGCACTGGCCGGGGCGGTCAGTGCGGCCGCGACGACCATCCAGAACGACATCAAGGGTCTCGAGACCGCGGTGAAGTCCGCGGCCGGCCTCACCACCACGGCATCGTCCGCGGCGTCGAAGAAGGTTGCCGCCGAGGTCAAGACCGAGTCGGAGACCACGTCGACCGACACCACGTCGACCGACACTTCTACCGACACCACGTCGACCGGCACCTCTACCGACACCACGTCGACCGACACCTCTACCGACACCTCGTCGACCGGCACCACGTCGTCGACCGACGACAGTGCCACCACCCCCGCGAAGTCGACCGGCGCCGCGTCCCCCAAGGCCCCGACGTCGTCGACCAAGCCCACCACCAAGCCGGCCAAGCCGCAGAACCCGCTCGCCAAGATCGGCAAGCGGATCTCGGACGCGCTCAGCGGTGGCAAGAAGACCAAGTCGCCGTCCAGCTCGTCGAGCGATTCCAGCTCGTCCTCGTCCTCGTCGTCGAGCAGCTCGGGCTCGGGCAGCTCGGGCTCGGGCGACAGCTCGAAGTAACCCACCTGCACCAACACTTCGGCCCCTTCCGATCAGGAAGGGGCCGAAGTTGTTTGGTCGACGTTGTGTGCGGACCGGTCAGCGGGACTCGGGAGCGTTGGGCTTGCGGTTCTTGCGTTTGACGCCGACGCCGCCCCACAACGAGAAGCCCCGAATGGTGACCTTCGGCGCACCGGGCGTACCCGGGCCGTCGACGTCGTGGTCGAAGCCACCCATCACGCCGACCCCGTGGACCTCCACATTGATCTCCGGCGGCAGCAGGATGGTCTGGCCACCCATGATCGAATACGCGTGGATCTCGACGTTCGCCGACGTGAAGTCGGCATAGCGCAGGTCGACAACGCCACCGCCGAACAGGGTGAAGGTGGTGATCCGGCCCGGAACGTTCCAGCGGCCGCGGCGCTCGAACCCGCTGAGGATCGCCAGCAGAAGCGTCTTGGGAGCTGGATTCGACGCACCGCGCCGATTCGAGGCGTCGGCGGCCTCCGGCAAGTCCTCGGTGAGCCGATCGAGCTCCTCATAGGTCTGCGCGGCGTACGCCTTCGCCAGCCGTTGCTCGTATTCACTGAGCGCCAGACGGCCCCGAGAGGCAGCCTCGGTGAGCAATTGCGCAACCTGAATACGGTCTGTGTCAGCAGCCCGCGTCGATGCGTCCCGCGGTGTCAAGTTGCTCATCGCTTACGAGGGTACGACTCTGATCGGCAACCGCAAGAGTGTTCGCTGTTCTCTCACGCCTGTGTTATCGCAGCCAGCGCGGCTCGCGTTTCTGCAGAAACGCGAGCATCCCTTCGTGCGCTTCCTCGGACACGAACAACCGGGCCGATTCGGTTGCCAGATTCTCGGCGTCGCGGTCGAAGCGGGCCAGAACGTCGGCGGTGGTCAAGGCTTTCGATGCCGCCAGCCCCTGCGGGGAGCCGCGGCCCAAGTCGGCGACGATGCCTGCGATCGCCGTGTCGAGGTCGTCGGCGGCCAGGGTGATCAGACCGATCTCGGCGGCGGTTGGTGCGGCGAACGTCTCACCCGTGAGGTAGTAGCGGGCGGCCGCGCGAGGCGTCATCTTCGGCAGCAAGGTCAGCGAAATGACAGCAGGAGCCACCCCGATGCGCGCCTCGGTCAGCGCGAACGTGCTGCGTGGGCCCGCGACCGCGATGTCACAGGCACCCACCAGACCCAGTCCGCCGGCTCGGACGTGGCCGTCGATGGCCGCCACCACCGGCATCGGTGCTTCGACGATCGCCCGCAGGACCGCCGCCATCTCGCGGCCCCGCGCGGCGGTGGTCTCGAAGGGGTCGCCGCCCGACGCTTCGCTCAGGTCGGCACCGGCACAGAACGTGCCGCCGGTGTGACCCAGCACCACGGTCCGCACCGCCGGGTCGGCGGCCGCCTCCCGCAATCCGGCGTGCAACTGCTCCACCAGCCGGGTGGACAGCGCATTACGGTTGTGCGGCGAGTCGAGTGTCAGCCGGGCGACGTGGCCGTCGACGGCGTAGGTGACGAGGCTGCTTCCATTCCCCATGTCGCTTCGCTCCTGCCCGCCGGCTGTCATCAGTACGACCGGGGCAGGCCGAGCGACGTCTGAGCGACGAAGTTGAGGATCATCTCCCGGCTGACCGGAGCGATGCGCGCCAGCCGGGACGCGGTGAGCATCGACGCGACGCCGTACTCCTTGGTGAGCCCGTTGCCGCCAAGGGACTGCACGGCCTGGTCGACCGCCTTGGTCGACGCCTCGCCGGCGGCGTACTTGGCCATGTTGGCCGCCTCGGCTGCACCGAAGTCGTCGCCGGCGTCGTAGAGCGCGGCAGCTTTCTGCATCATCAGCTTCGCGAGTTCGATCTCGATGTAGTTCTGTGCCAACGGGTGCGCGATGCCCTGGTGCGCGCCGATCGGCGTCCTCCACACCTGGCGCGTCTTGACGTACTCGGCCGCCTTGCCGAGCACGTGGCGTCCCGCGCCGATCGCGTTGGCCGCACCCATGATTCGTTCCGGGTTCAGGCCGGCGAACAACTGCGCGATCGCGGCGTCCTCCGAGCCGACCAGCGCGTCTGAGGGCAGCCGGACATCGTCGATGAAGACCTGGAATTGGCTTTCCGGGCTGACGATCTCCATATCGATCTTGGTGAAGCTGAAGCCCGGGGTGTCGGTCGGCACGATGAACAACGCCGGTTTGAGGTTGCCGGTCTTGGCTTCTTCGGTTCTGCCGACGACCAGTACGGCCTGGGCCTGGTCGACGCCGGAGATGTACACCTTCTGACCGGACAGAACCCAGTCACTGCCGTCGCGGCGCGCGGTGGTGGTGATCTTGTGCGAGTTCGAGCCGGCGTCGGGTTCGGTGATGGCGAAAGCCATGGTGATCGAACCGTCGGCGATTCCGGGCAGCCAGCGCTTCTTCTGGTCGTCGGTGCCGAACTTGCTGATGATGGTGCCGTTGATCGCCGGTGAGACCACCAGCATCAACAACGCGCAGCCGTGGGCGGCCATCTCCTCCATCACCAGGGACAGCTCGTACATGCCTGCGCCACCACCGCCGTACTCCTCGGGAAGGTTGACCCCGACGAATCCGAGTTTGGCTGCCTCGGCCCATAATTCGTCGGTGTGCTCACCGGCACGCGCCTTGGCCAGGTAGTAGTCCGAGCCGTAGCTCGCCGCCATCGCGCCGACGGCCTTGCGCAGTTCCTGGCGTTCGGCGCTCTCGATGAAGCCGGTGTCCGTCATGTGTCTCCCTCTCCGGTGTCCGGGTTCTCCACCCGGGCGAGGACGGTCCCCACATCGACCTGCTGGCCGACGCTGACCTCCAGTTGGGTCACCACGCCATCGGCGGGCGCGGTGATCGTGTGTTCCATCTTCATCGCCTCGAGCCAGACCAGCGGCTGGCCGAGCGTCACAGTGTCACCCAGGGCCGCACCGAGCCGGATCACCGCCCCCGGCATGGGTGCCAGCAACGAGCCCTTCTCGACGGCCGAGCCCGGTTCGGGGAATCTGGGCACGACGGTCAACGCAACCGGGCCCAGCGGCGAGTCGACGAATACCTCTGTGCCGTAACGGCTCACACTGAACGCGGTGGCGACCCCCGTGTCAGCCAGTACGACCTGGTCGGGCCGCGCCGACAACACCGTCACACCGGGATCGTCGGGCAGGACCACCCCATCGCGGGTGACTCGGTAGCTGACCTGGTGTTCCTGCTCGCCGGCCGAGTAGCTCTTGACCTGATTCCCCGACACGACGTTGCGCCAGCCGCTGGGAATCTCGCCCAGTACCCGTGCGCCGGCGCGATTGTGGGCACTGTCGGCCAGAGCGGCGGCGACAACCGAGAGCCGCGTCGCACGGTCACCGGCCAGCGGGCGGGCCAAGTCGGGCAAGCCGTGGGTATCGAAGAATGCGGTGTCGGTGGCGCCGTCCAGGAAGCCCTGGTGGCGAAGGACATTGACGAGCAGATCGCGGTTGGTGCGGATGCCGTGCAGCCGGGCACCGGCCAATGCGGCGGCGAGCACCTGGGCGGCACGCCGTCGGGTGGGGGCGTAGGAGATCACCTTGGCCAACATGGGGTCGTAGTGGATCGACACTGTCGCCTGGCCATCGATACCGGAGTCCAGCCGGATGCCGGTGTCGGAGATGAGGCCGAAAGTGGTTGTCACACCTGGTACCTCGAACTGATGAAGGCGCCCCGCCTGCGGTTGCCAGTTCTTGGCGGGGTCCTCGGCATAGATGCGGGCCTCGATCGAGTGGCCGCGGGCGAGCGGGGGCTGTGGGCCGAGCCGCTCGCCGTCGGCCACCGCCAGCTGCAGCTCGACGAGGTCCAGGCCGGTGGTGAGTTCGGTGACGGGATGCTCGACCTGCAGCCGAGTGTTCATCTCCAGGAAGTAGAACTCGCCCTCGTCGTCGGCCAGGAACTCGACAGTGCCGGCGCCGGTGTAGCCGATCGCGGCCGCCGCCAGCCGGGCGGCGTCAAACAGCCTCTCCCGCATGCCCGCAACGCGCTCGACGAGCGGAGAGGGCGCTTCTTCGATGATCTTTTGATGCCGGCGTTGGATCGAGCATTCCCGCTCGCCGACTGCCCAGACCGTGCCGTGCTGATCGGCAAGGACCTGGACCTCGACATGGTGACCGGTGGGCAGATACCGCTCGCAGAACACCGTCGGATCGCCGAACGCCGACTGGGCTTCGCGCTGTGCGGCATCGACCTGGCCAGACAGCTCGGCCAGGTCGGACACCACCCGCATACCGCGGCCGCCGCCGCCTGCTGACGCCTTCACCAGAACCGGCAGCTGAGCGTCTGTGACCGTGGTGGGGTCGAGCTCGTCGAGGACCGGTACCCCGGCGGCGGCCATCATCTTCTTCGCCTCGATCTTCGAGCCCATCGACGCGACGGCGGCTACCGGCGGCCCGATCCAGGTCAGCCCGGCGTCGATCACCGCCTTCGCGAAATCGGCATTCTCGGAGAGGAATCCGTATCCGGGATGGACCGCGTCGGCACCCGAGGCCTGCGCGGCGGCGATGATCTGGGCGGCATCGAGGTAGGCGTTGGTGCCCTCGAGTCGGACCCGCGCGTCGGCCTCGGCGACGTGGGGCGCGTCGACGTCCGGGTCGGTGTAGACAGCCACCGCGCCGATGCCGAGCCGGCGGCACGTGGCGAACACGCGGCGGGCGATTTCGCCACGGTTGGCGACGAGAACCTTAGTGATCACGAGGAACTCACATCCGGAAGACGCCGAAGTTCGACGTCCCCTCGATCGGTGCATTGGCTATGGCGGACAAACACATTCCCAAAACGGTGCGGGTGTCACGGGGATCGATCACCCCGTCGTCGTAGATGCGGCCGGACAGGAACATCGGCAGCGACTCGGCCTCGATCTGCGCCTCGACTGCCGCGCGCAGTGCTGCGTCGGCCTGCTCGTCCACGACCCCGCCGCGGGCTTCGGTGGCCGCCCGATTGACGATGGACAGCACGCCGGCCAGCTGCGCGCCGCCCATCACCGCGGATTTGGCGCTCGGCCAGGCGAACAGGAAGCGGGGATCGTAGGCGCGCCCACACATGCCGTAGTGGCCTGCCCCGTAGGAGGCGCCGATCAGCAGCGAGATGTGCGGGACGCGCGAATTGGACACGGCATTGATCATCATCGAGCCGTGCTTGATCATCCCGCCTTCCTCGTACGCCTTACCGACCATATAGCCAGTCGTGTTGTGCAGGAACAGCAGTGGCGTGTTGGATCGATTGGCCAGCTGGATGAACTGGGTGGCTTTCTGTGACTCCTCGCTGAACAGCACCCCGCGGGCGTTGGCCAGGATGCCCACCGGGTAGCCGTGCAGGCTCGCCCAGCCGGTCACCAGGGACGGTCCGTACATGGCTTTGAACTCGTCGAAATCTGAGCCGTCGACGATGCGCGCGATCACCTCTCGGGGATCGAACGGGATGCGCAGATCGGCCGACACGATGCCCAGCAGTTCGTCGGGATCGGCAAGCGGCGGGACGACCGGGCGCGGCGCCGGACCCTGTTTGGTCCAGTTCAGCCGGGCCACGATGCGCCGGCCGATCCGGATGGCATCGACCTCGTCGACGGCCAGATAGTCGCCCAAACCCGATACCCGCGCGTGCATTTCAGCCCCGCCGAGCGACTCGTCGTCGGACTCCTCGCCGGTCGCCATCTTGACCAGCGGCGGCCCGGCCAGGAACACCTTCGAGCGTTCCTTGATCATCACCACGTGATCGGACATGCCGGGGATGTAGGCGCCACCTGCGGTGGAGTTGCCGAACACCAGCGCGATCGTCGGGATACCCGCCGCGGACAGCCGGGTCAGGTCGCGGAACATCTGACCGCCCGGGATGAAGATCTCTTTCTGCGTCGGCAGATCGGCACCGCCGGACTCCACCAGTGAGATCACCGGCAGCCGGTTTTCGAATGCGACCTGATTGGCCCGCAGAATCTTCTTCAGCGTCCAGGGATTACTGGTGCCGCCTTTGACGGTGGGGTCGTTGGCGACCAGCAGACACTCGACACCTTCCACCACGCCGATGCCCGTCACCAGGCTGGCGCCGACCTGAAAGTCGCTGCCGTATGCGGCCAGCGGACACAGTTCCAGGAACGGCGAATCGGGGTCGACGAGTAGTTCGATGCGTTCGCGGGCGGTCAGCTTGCCGCGCGCGTGATGCCGGTCGACGTACTTGGCGCCGCCGCCGGCCAGCGCCTTGGCCAGCTCGCCGTCGATCTCGGCGAGTTTGGCGCTCATCGCCTCGGCTGCCTCGACATAGGTCGGCGCCTTCGGGTCGAGGGTGCTCTTCAGCGCGGTCATGCCTGGTATCCAAGTGCCTTGGCCGCCAGGCCGGTGAGGATTTCGGTGGTTCCGCCGCCGATACCCAGGATCCGCATGTCCCGGTATTGGCGTTCGACCTCGCACTCGGTCATGTATCCCATCCCTCCGAAGAGCTGAACGGCTTGGTGCGCCACCCATTCGCCGGCTTCCACCGCGGTGTTCTTCGCGAAGCACACTTCGGCGATCAGATTGGTCTCGCCCGATAGTTGCCGTTCTACGACATGGCGCGAATACACCCGCGCCACGTCGATGCGGCGAGCCATCTCGGCCAGTGTGTTCTGTACAGCTTGCCGGGAGATCAGCGGCCGTCCGAACGTCTCACGGTCCCGGCACCATTGCAGAGTCAGGTCCAGGCAGCGCTGGGCCGACGAATACGCCTGAGCCGCAAGGCCGATGCGTTCGGAGACGAAGGCCTGCGCGATCTGAGCGAAGCCGGTGTTCTCGGCGCCGACGAGGTTGGCCGCGGGAACTCGGGCGTCGGTATAGGACAGCTCGGCGGTGTCGGAGGAGCGCCAGCCCATCTTGTCCAGCCGCCGGGTGACCTCGAAGCCCGGTGTGCCCTTCTCGACGACGAGCAACGAAACCCCGGCCGCCCCGGGTAATTCGGCGCCGCCGGTGCGTACAGCGGTGACGACGTAGTCAGCCCGTACCCCAGAGGTGATGTAGGTCTTCGCCCCGTTGACGACGTAGTCATCCCCGTCCCGAACGGCCGTGGTCCGCAAGTGGCCGACGTCGGAGCCGCCGCCGGGCTCGGTGATCGCCAGCGAGCCGATCAGTTCGCCGGCCAGCGTGGGCCGGACGAACTTCTCGATCAGCCGTTCGTCACCGCTGGCGGCCATGTGTGGCACCGCGATACCGCAGGTGAACAGCGAGGCGAAAACGCCGCCGGGCGTGCCGGATTCGTGCAATTCCTCGCAGATGATCAGCGAGTCCGCGGCGTCACCACCGCCGCCGCCGACCGACTCGGGGAGGTCGGCGCCCAGTAGGCCGGCGGACGCGGCGTGGCGGTGCAGGTCGCGGGGGAGTTCGCCGGCGCGCTCCCACTCCTCGACGTGCGGCAGGATCTCGCGTTCGGCGAAGCTGCGCACCGTCTTGCGCAGCTGCTGGCGTTCGGGGGTGTTCCAGATGTTCACAGAAGCTCTTCCGGGATGTCGATGTGCCGGCTTCGCAGCCACTCGCCAAGACCTTTGGCCTGCGGGTCGAACCGCGCTTGATACGCGACACCCTGTCCGAGGATGCCGTCGATGACGAAGTTGACCGCACGCAGGTTCGGCAGCAGATGCCGGGTGATTGCGAGATCGGCTGTCTCGGGAAGTAATTCACGCAACTTGTCCACGGTCAGCGCATGCGCCAGCCAGCGCCACTGGTCGTCGGTGCGTACCCAGACACCGACATTGGCTGCGCCGCCCTTGTCGCCGCTGCGTGCCCCGGCGATCGTGCCCAGCGGCGCGCGACGCACCGGGCCGCCCGCGAGTGGTTCGGGCAACGCGGGCGGCTCGACATCGGCGAGTTCCACGGTCGTTGCCGCGGGTGCGATCTCGGCGCGGCTGCCGTCCGGTCGCACCGCGACCTGCTCGACCTCGCTCGCGGGCACGTAGCCCGGGGTGAACACGCCGTAGACCTGCCCGTCGCCCGGCGGCGCGGTCGAGGTGAAACCCGGGTAGGAGGCGAGCGCGAGTTCGACTGCAGCCGAAGAGAATTGGCGACCCACGGTCTTGGGATCCGGGTCGCGCACGACACAGCTCAGCAGTGCGCTGGCCGCCTCTTCGGTATCGGCGTCGGCGTGGTCGGTGCGGGCCAGCGTCCAGCCCATCTCGGCGGGCTTCACGCGCAGGGCCGACTCCAGTTGGCCACGCACCAAGGCGGCCTTGGCCTCGATGTCCAGCCCGGTGAGCACGAACGTCACCGCGTTGCGGAACCCGCCGATGCTGTTCAGCGAGACCTTCAGTGTGGGGGGTGGTGGCTCACCGCGTACGCCGCTGATGCGCACCCGGTCGGGGCCGTCGTCGGACAGTGCGATCGTGTCGAACCGGGCGGTGACGTCGGGGTTGGCGTAGCGGGCGCCGCCGATCTCGTAGAGCAGTTGCGCGGTGACGGTGCCGATGCTCACCTGCCCGCCGGTTCCGGAGTGTTTGGTGATCACCGAGGAGCCGTCGGCGTGGACTTCGGCCAGCGGGAAGCCGGCATGGCCCAGGTCGGCGATCTCGGTGAAGAAGGAGTAGTTGCCGCCGGTGGCCTGCGCTCCGCACTCGATGACGTGGCCGGCCACCACCGCTCCTGCCAATCGGTCGTAGTCGCAGCGTTCCCAGCCGAAATGCGCAGCGGCCGGACCGACCACCACCGACGCGTCGGTGACCCGGCCGGTGACGACGATGTCGGCGCCGGCGGTCAGGCAGTCGGCGATGCCCCACGCACCCAGGTAGGCGTTGGCGGTCAGCGGTGAGCCCAGTCCAAGGTCCGAGGCGCGGGGGAGAAGGTCGTCGCCTTCGACGTGGGCGACCTTTGCCGGAATGCCCAGCCGCTCGGCCAGCCCGCGAACTGCATCGGCCAACCCGGCCGGGTTGAGCCCGCCGGCGTTGGCGACGATGCGGACCCCGCGCTCGTGGGCGAGTCCGAGGCATTCCTCGAGCTGGGTCAGGAACGTCTTGGCGTAGCCACGGTCGGGGTTTTTCATCTTGTCCCGGCCCAGGATGAGCATCGTGAGCTCGGCGAGATAGTCGCCCGTCAGGTAGTCGAGGTCGCCGCCGGCGAGCATCTCGCGCATCGCGCCGAGGCGGTCACCATAGAAGCCCGAACAGTTACCGATCCGCACCGCATCTGCCACGCGCGCTGTCTTCCCTTCATTGGCCAACCAACCGGTAGGTTACTTGGGACCGCCGGTTCCCCGTCAAGGGTTGCGGTCACTCGGCCCGGGTGTTTTGGAGCCGACGCAGGTGAGCGGCTATCCTGAGATGCAATTGTTGGCCGCCGGCATGTCAGAGTCTCTGCGCGGCGACACCCCTGATCAAGGAGAAGCACGTCATGGCTGTGCCCAAGCGCAGAATGTCGCGCGCGAACACCCGCAGTCGGCGCGCGCAGTGGAAGGCCGAGGCCACCGGTCTGGTCAACGTTTCCGTCGGCGGTCGCCAGCACAAGGTTCCCCGTCGGTTGCTCAAGGCTGCGCGCCTCGGACTGATCGATCTAGACAAGCGCTGACGCCGTTCGCCGGCCGCGAATTGCCTGCTCGCGCGGCGTGCCTCTCAGGCCAATCTCAGGCGTTGGGTTGAGACTGTGGCTGTGCGAATACTTGTCGTTGATGATGATCGCGCTGTGCGCGAGTCGTTGCGCCGGTCACTTTCCTTCAATGGATATTCGGTAGACCTGGCGCAGGACGGGGTCGAAGCTCTCGACGCGATCGCCAATGACCGGCCCGATGCGCTCGTGCTCGATGTGATGATGCCGCGGTTGGACGGCCTCGAAGTGTGTCGTCAGCTGCGCAGCACGGGTGACGATCTCCCGATCCTGGTTCTGACCGCTCGCGACTCGGTGTCCGAGCGGGTGGCCGGCCTGGACGCCGGTGCCGATGACTATCTGCCCAAGCCGTTCGCCCTCGAAGAGTTGCTGGCCCGGATGCGCGCGCTGCTGCGCAGGACCGGCCCCGAGGAGCAGTCCGATTCCGCTGTGATGACGTTCGGCGATCTGACGCTGGATCCGGTGACCCGCGAGGTGCATCGCGGCAAACGCGCCATCAGCCTGACCCGGACCGAGTTCGCGTTGCTGGAGATGCTGATCGCCAATCCGCGACGGGTGCTCACCCGCAGCCGCATCCTCGAGGAGGTGTGGGGTTTCGACTTCCCGACCTCGGGCAATGCGCTGGAGGTATACGTCGGGTACCTACGCCGAAAGACTGAAGCGGAAGGAGAGCCGCGGCTGATCCACACCGTGCGGGGTGTGGGCTATGTGCTGCGTGAGACACCGCCCTGATGTCACCACTGAGGCGGCGCGCGCGGGCTGAGCGGGCGCCGGAAGAACCGACGTCATCGTTGTCATTGCGATGGCGGGTGATGCTGCTGGCCATGTCCATGGTGGCCATGGTCGTCGTGCTGATGGCGGTCGCGGTGTATGCGGTGGTGTCCGCCGCGCTCTACACCGACATCGACAACCAACTCCAGAGCCGCGCGAGCCTGCTCATCGCCAGCGGTTCGCTGGCCGCCGACCCCGGTAAGGCCATCGAGGGCACCGCGTACTCCGACGTCAACGCGATGTTGGTCAACCCGGGCCGCTCGACCTACACCGCGAATCAGCAAGGCCAGAAGCTACCGGTCGGCGAGCCGGAGAAATCCGTCATCAGCGGCGAGTTGCTGATGTCCCGCCGCACCGTCGGCAACCAGCGGGTGCTGGCGGTGCACCTGCCCGACAATCGATCACTGCTGATCTCCAAGAGCCTGGCGCCCACCAACGCCGTGATGACCAAGCTGAAATGGGTCCTGCTGGCGGTGGGCGGAATCGGCGTCGTGGTCGCGGCGATCGCCGGCGGGATGGTCGCGCGGACCGGTCTGCGGCCGGTGGCCCGGCTCACCGAGGCTGCCGAGCGGGTGGCGCGCACCGACGACCTGCGTCCCATCCCGGTCTTCGGTAGTGACGAACTCGCCAGGCTCACCGAGACGTTCAACACGATGCTGCGCGCGCTGACCGAATCGCGGGAGCGGCAGGCCCGGCTGGTCGCTGACGCCGGGCACGAGTTGCGCACACCGCTGACATCACTGCGCACCAACGTCGAGCTGCTGATGGCGTCGATGAAGCCGGGTGCCCCGCGGTTGCCGGAGAGCGAGATGGCCGACCTGCGCACCGATGTGATCGGTCAGATCGAGGAATTGTCCACTCTGGTAGGCGATCTCGTCGACCTGACCCGCGAGGACGCCGGCGGACTCGTCCACGAGGCAGTAGACCTCAGCGAGATCGTCGACCGCAGTCTGGAGCGGGCGCGCAGGCGCCGCAACGATGTTCAGTTCGACGTCGACGTCGTCGGATGGCAGGTCTACGGCGATCCGGCCGGACTGTCGCGGGCAGTGGTCAATCTGCTTGACAATGCGGCGAAGTGGAGCCCGTCGGGCGCACACGTCGGCGTCCGGCTCCGCCAGGTGGACGCCGCGCACGCCGAACTCGTGGTGTCCGATTACGGGCCCGGAATCCCCCCGCAGGAACGCGGGCTGGTGTTCGAGCGGTTCTACCGATCGGCGTCCGCGCGGGCGATGCCGGGGTCCGGGCTGGGTCTGGCGATCGTCAAACAGGTCGTGGTCAAGCATGGCGGCATGATCCGCATCGGAGAGACCGTCCCGGGCGGACAGCCGCCGGGCACGTCGTTCTTCGTCCTGCTGCCGGGCCTGCCGATCTCCGCGGACGCCTACCCCGACGATTCAGCCGAAAGCGAAAACGCGACCACAATCGCCAGGACCACTGGTGATCGCCGGTTTCATGAGAAAAAACCCAACGGTGCACCGAGTGTTATCTCAGTCGATTCTCAGTAGTGCAAGGCAAGCTGTGGTCAGCAGTTTCAGGCATTTTGCGAACAGGAAGAGCGACCTGACGACATGACCGACCACTCGAGGTACTCCTCGCCGCAGCAGCCCGGGCCCCCCGGGTCGAATCAGCCTGCGGCGCCGGGGTATTCACCCCAGCCGAGGACAGCCGGTTATCAGCAGCCGTACGATTGGCGCTACGCCACCCAGCAGCACCAGCAGCAATACCGGCAACCGTATGACCCGTATCAGGCTGCGCGCCAAGGGAACCCGCCGACCGCGGTGGGCTACGCCCCGATTCCGCCGCGCCCTCGCTCGCGCGCAGGGGCATTGGTGGCAGGCGCGCTCGCGATCGCGATCGTCTCGGCCGGGATCGGCGGCGGTGTGGTACTGCTCGCACATCCGGACCATCAGGCGGTGGGCTCCGGGCTCGGAGGTTCGCCCATCGGGGGAACCAATGTGCCCGCGGCCAACCTGCCGGTGGGATCGGTCGAGCAGGTGGCGGCCAAGGTGGTTCCCAGCGTCGTCAAGCTGGAGACCGAGTTCGGCCGTCAGTCCGAGGAGGGGTCGGGCATCATCCTGTCCGCCGACGGACTCATCCTGACCAACAATCACGTCGTCGCCGCAGCCAAGGGCGGTGGGCCGGCGCCCGTCCCGGGCGCGCCGTCCATCCCCGGCCTGCCGGGGATCCCGCTCTCGCCCGGTGGCCCGAGCGCTCCGCCGTCCGGCGGCCCCAGTGCGGGTCCGGGTGGGGCACCGACGACCACGGTGACGTTCGCCGACGGCCGCACCGCGCCCTTCACCGTCGTGGGTACCGACCCGGCCAGTGACATCGCCGTCGTCCGGGCGCAAGGCATATCAGGTCTGACGCCGATCAGCCTGGGCTCGTCGGCCAACCTGCGCGTCGGCCAGGACGTGGTGGCGGTCGGTTCACCGCTCGGCCTGGAGGGAACGGTCACCACCGGCATCGTCAGCGCACTGAACCGCCCGGTGGCCACCGGTGGTGACACCAATAACCAGAACACGGTGCTCGACGCCATTCAGACCGATGCCGCGATCAACCCGGGTAACTCCGGTGGTGCGCTGGTGAACATGAGTGGCGAGCTCGTGGGAGTGAACTCGGCGATCGCGACGATGGGCGGCGATTCCCCCGACGCCCAGAGCGGTTCGATCGGACTGGGCTTCGCGATCCCGGTCGACCAGGCCAAACGGATCGCCGACGAGCTGATCAGCACCGGCACGGCCACCCACGCGTCGCTGGGTGTCCAGGTCAGCAATGACACCACGACACACGGAGCGAAGATCGTCGATGTCACCAAGGGCGGCGCCGCCGCGGCCGCCGGGCTGCCCAACGGCGTGGTGGTGACCAAGGTCGACGACCGGGTGATCGGCAGCGCCGATGCTCTGGTCGCCGCGGTCCGGTCACGAGCGCCCGGCGATCAGGTGACTCTGACCTATGAGGACCCGTCGGGCGCGGATCGCACCGTGCAGGTCACGCTCGGAAAGGCGGCCCAATGATCCGGGTGGTGGGTGAACATCCCATGACAGCCGGTGGTGCGGCTGCCGCGCTGTCGCAGGGCAGATATACGGTGACATCCATGGAACAGCCAGGGGAGCTGGTGGGGCGCGCGCTCGTCGTCGTCGTCGACGACCGCACGGCCCACGGCGATGAGGAGGACCACAGCGGACCGTTGGTCACCGAGCTGCTCGCCGAGGCGGGCTTCGTGGTCGACGGCGTGGTGGCGGTGTCCGCCGACGAGGTCGAGATCCGGAACGCGCTCAACACCGCGGTGATCGGTGGTGTCGACCTCGTGGTGTCGGTGGGCGGTACGGGCGTGACTCCGCGCGATGTGACGCCGGAGGCCACCAGGACGATCCTCGACCGTGAACTGCTCGGCATCTCCGAGGCGTTGCGCGCCTCCGGACTGTCCGCGGGAATCACCGACGCGGGCTTGTCGCGCGGTCTGGCCGGGATTTCCGGCAGCACACTGGTCGTCAACATCGCCGGGTCGCGGTATGCGGTCCGCGACGGTATGGCGACGCTGAACCCGCTGGCGACCCATGTCATCGGCGAGCTGTCCAGCCTCGAGATCTAAGCAAGCTCCACCCGGCGCGCCGGCGGACAACTATTACCGCGGCGTAACGTCAATTATCGGCATCGCCACCCGGGTCGGAGGCGTTGTGTTAACACCCTGTGAACTGCACAAATATCAAGATTGTGATCTTTATCACAATCTTCGGTTCCTGTGATGGGCAGTCCGCGCGAGAACCGAATCGCAGTTAACAAGATTTTCGGTTCCGAGTTGCCTCAGGAGTCCTCTGACGAGCGCGACCCGGACTCAGATCGCGACCGCGACGACCGGGACGAGTGGTTGCGGGATAACGTCCCGCCGCACCACGGCGGATGATCAGCAGGTGGTGATCGGCAGGTCGGGGGCTGCCGCGAAGTTGGCCGGCGGTTCCGATGGGGTGGCCGGTGCGCCCGGTTCGCGCCCGTTTCCGCGCAACGGAATCAGTTCCCGGTTAATCGCGGCTTTCTTTCCAGCAAACTTCCCCGCGCAAACACCGGTTCGGCGCACGGCGACGCTATGCGTTGCCGCCCCGATGTCATCCCGTTATGTTCCTCGTGTCAACGATGAGCAGAGCGTAAGAGCGGTGTGTGAGGGACTCTCATTGAACTGCTGTACGCCGTGGGCGGTGTCAGCATGCTGTGACCCGAGCACGAAAATACACTCGGTTAGCCCTCGGGTCAGCCGTCGACATAGCTAGGGAGAACATGAAGGTAATCGGTCGGGTACTGGTGGCGATGATCGCTGCCGTCGCGGCGTTGTTCGTCGGGACAGGTACCTCGCACGCAGGTTTGGATAATGAGCTGAGTCTGGTCGACGGCGGTGGCCGGACGATGACGGTGCAGCAGTGGGACACCTTCCTCAATGGTGTGTTCCCGTTGGACCGCAACCGGCTGACTCGGGAGTGGTTCCACTCCGGCAAGGCTGTCTACAGCGTGGTCGGCCCGGGTGCCGATGAGTTCGCGGGCACCTTGGAGCTGGGCTACCAGGTGGGCTTCCCCTGGTCGCTGGGCGTGGGCATCAACTTCAGCTACACCACCCCCAACATCCTGCTCGACGACGCCAACATCTCCCCGACGGGCTTCAACCCGCTCGGTTCGGTGATCACCCCGAACCTGTTCCCGGGTGTGTCGATCTCGGCTGACCTGGGCAACGGCCCCGGTATCCAGGAAGTCGCCACGTTCTCCGTCGACGTCTCGGGCCCCAACGGCTCGGTCGCGGTGGCCAACGCCCACGGCACCGTCACCGGCGCGGCCGGCGGTGTGCTGCTGCGCCCCTTCGCCCGCCTGATCTCCAAGGCCGGTGACAGCGTCACCACCTACGGCGAACCCTGGAACATGAACTAACTCCTTGGCACGTCAACAAAATGGCCCCCGGCTCATGCCGGGGGCCATTTTGTTCGCGCGCCGTCAGTCTTTGTCGGCGCTCGTCATCTCTGCGGTGTCGGGGCTCGGGCCGGTGCCCGGGCCGGTGGTCTTCTTCGGTGTTCCGCTCGCGTCGGCCAGCAGGTCGCGAATCTCGGTCAACAGGCTCAACTCGGTATCGCCGGCCTGCTCGACCTCGCCCTTCTTCCGGAGCCGGTTGTAGGGCACGACGACGAAGAAATACACAACGGCCGCCACGAGGACGAAGTTGATCGACGCCGACAGCAGGATGTTCAGGTCGATGGCCTGCCCACCGCCGATCGAGATGCGCAGGAGGCCGTAGCTCGTGTCCTTGTCGGCACCGATCCGGCTGATCAGCGGCGTGATGATGCTTTCGGTGAACTTGGTGACCAGCGCGGTGAACGCGGTGCCGATCACCACCGCGATCGACAGGTCGACGATGTTGCCGCGGGAGAGAAACTCCTTGAATCCCTTCAACACGGTATTGCCCCTTTCACTCTCTGCCCCGAGATCTCGAAGGGTAGTACTGCCAGGCAGGGGAAATGGAGTCCTGTTAGCTTGGCTTCAGACGTACTCGGAGGGGAAGGCCATGGGGATGCGCGCACTGGCGGTCGCGGTGTCGTTCGCTGCGCTCGCGCTCGGCGGCGGTATCGCTGCTGGGGCGCCCAGTCCCACCCCGGCGCCCAGTCCCACCCCGGCGCCCGGCCCGGTGAGCGGCTCGTCGTCTGATGAAATCGCCGACATGGTGATGGACGCGATCCAGCAGCAGCCGCCGCCGACCACCCCGGTGCCCGCACCGCCGGTCGGGTAGCTCAGTGGATCGTCAGCGTGACCGTCTGAACCAGCGTTGCCGCCGCCAGGGCGTGCGCGCCCGCCGCGGGCAACGCCACCAACACGACCCGGTCATCGCCGGCGCCGGCCGCCTTCTGCTTGGGTGACACGAGCACGACGACGGCGTTGGTGGCCGCAAGCGTCGGCTTCGGGTCGCCGCCCCCGTCCGCGGCGCCCATGACGTCGACAACGTCGCCAGGACGGATCACGTCGAGCACCGCCGCGTCGGCAAGATGCAGCGGGACCACCCGGGCGTCGGGCCCGGCGCTGAGACCGGTCAATCGTGAGCCGAGCACCCTGACGTCGGTGAGCACCTCGCCCCGTCGCGCCGGTCCGGCCAGGGTTGCCCCGATCACGTCGTCGACTTTCGTCAGGGAACCATCGGGAACCGTTGCGGCAGAATGCTTCTCCACCTTTACAGCGTCGGCGTCCAAAGTCAGCCCCGGGCTGAGGTCATGCGCTGCGACCACCACGTCGGTTCGATCATGGTCGGGGTCGGGCCGCAGCGCGGCAAGGCCGGCGAGAACGACCAGCGCACCGGCCACGGCCCGGCGCGCCACGACCGTGCGGGTGAAGTCGGGGCGGAGCATGTGCCGGATCCGGCTCGGCAGTGTGGGGTTGAGCGACTCGCCCATGGCGCAACCGTAAAGGGCGGGCAGCGATGAGGGTTACGCGTCGCGCGCCGGCCTGTTGACAACTTCCGCTGCGGGGGGAGCATTGTTTGCAGGCGGACGTGTTTGTGCTTTCTGGACGCCCTGAGTGTTGTTTGCTTGTACCGTATCCAGCTGGAGTTCGGCGCCTGTGCTGGGGAGAGGAGGCGCAGTGGTGAACGGCGATCAGCTTCTCGCGCGCAGACTCCTGGCGGCGCTTGCTGCCGGCGGAGTGGAACCGTTCTTCCAACCGATCGTGGCCCTGGACGACGGCCATGTCCTGGGATTCGAGGTTCTCGCCCGATGGAACGATCCGGAGGAGGGCTACATCGCCCCCGACCGGTTCATTCCGATCGCGGACCGGTTCGGCCTGCTCGATCGCATGCTGGATCAGCAGATGCGCACAGCATTTTCGGCCGCTGCGGACTGGCCGCACCATCTGTTCCTCGGCTTCAACGTCTCGCCGACCCAGCTGCGCAACCCCGAGCTGGCGACCAGAATCGCCAAAGCGGCGATGGATTCGTCATTTCCGTTGAGCCGCGTGCACATTGAAGTGACCGAGTCGGGGTTCATCGACGATCTGACCCAGCCCCGACGCACGCTCGACCGCCTGATCAACCTCGGCTGCATGATCGCGATGGACGACTTCGGCACCGGCTACTCGAGTCTGACGTGGCTGAGCACGTTGCCGTTCTCAAAGTTGAAGATCGACGCCAGTTTCGTGACGGCGATGGAGGAACACCGCCAGAGCCGCAAGATCGTGCACGCGGTGGTGAGCCTGGGTCACAGTTTGGGCCTGGCTGTCGTGGCGGAGGGGGTCGAGACGCCCGGGCAGGCCGAGCTGTTGCGGACCATGGGCTGCAAGCTGGCACAGGGCTATCTGTTCGGACGACCGATGCCGGCCAGGCAGGTGCCAGATGCGTTGGCGCAGATGGCTTCCGCGCAGGCCGCCAAGAATCTGTCGGTGCCGATGTCCCTGGAATTGCGCGCCCACCGGCTGTCCGAGAGCTACGCCCCGGACGTCGCCGTCGCGTTCATGGATCCGGCAGGCACTGTCGTCGCATCCAGCACGGCGTTCGACAAGACGTTGGACTCCGACGGGGGAGACGTCGCCGGACGTCACATCTGGGATCTGATCGGGGTCACTCCGGACACCATGGCCGAACTCCGCGCTTCGGACCTGCTCGACGAGCCCTTCCCGGCGTTCGACGAGAAGGCGGCCGACGGGTCGGTGGGGCAGGTTCACATCCGGCCCGTCAAGGACGAGAGCAGTGAATTGGTCGGGTTCACAGTCGAATTCGGGGACAACCCCAATTCGGCGGGGATGGCGTCCTGAGCGCGCGAAAACCGACGCGCTGCAATGAAACTCGGTGTCAGCTCGATGCCGCGGCGGCCGGCGCGGAGGACGCCGACGAACTGGACGAGCTGGACGAACTCGAGGAATCGCTGGAGCTCGTCGACTTCTCCGAAGACGACGACGAGGATGAGGACGACTCCGACTTGCTGCTCTTGCCTGCTTCGCGACTGTCCGTGCGGTAGAAGCCGCTGCCCTTGAAGACCACGCCCACCGAGTTGAACAGCTTGCGCAGCCGACCGGAGCACTCGGGGCAGGTGGTCAGCGCGTCATCAGTGAACGCCTGCACCGCGTCGAAGCGGTTGTCGCACTCGGTACACGCGTAGCTGTAGGTCGGCACTTGAACCTCCGGAACGAGACTTGGTCTGTTAGCACTCTACCGTGCCAAGTGCTAGAACCGCCACGTGGCACGTATCATTCCCCCAAGCCGCGCCGGGGGTGCGCCGCGACGAAATGGGGAAAAAACCCTTCGAGGGGGAGCGTCCGGGTGCATGGTATGCCGAGTGGCCTCACGCTGGGTTGGCCAGCGCAGAAAGACCGTGTTTGGGGGTGAGGACATGGGTCATCCGAATGTCATGAGGTTCGCTGGGCAGTTCGTCCACCAGCTCCAGGTCGCGGACCACCGCGACCAGCTTGGCGGTGGGTTGGCACAACGGCAGCGAGCGGTCGTAGAAGCCACCGCCGCGACCCAGCCGCACCCCTCGGCGGTCCACCGCCAGAGCCGGCACCAGAACGAGGTCCGCCTCGCCCAGGGCCGAGCTCGGCAGCACCGGCCCGGCGGGCTCGCGCAGCCCGTATCGCGCGGCGACCAGCTCGCCGGGCACGTAGACGCCCCAGAGCAGGGCCAAGGGTTCGCCGCCGGCGCCGGTGCGCGTCACCGGCAACAGCACTCGGGCGCACAGTTCGCGCAGCCGGTCCACCAGCTGCGGCGAACCCGGCTCGGTGCCCACCGGGAGGTAAGCGCACACCGTGTCGTCCCGGCCGACGAACTCTTCGAGGTGCGCACACAGCGCCAGTGCCTCTGCCGCCCGCACCTCGTAGGGCACTTCCCGGCGCGCCGCCAACAGGGCAGCCCGGTGTTGGGCTTTAGTACCGGCGAGCACGCCGTCCACCATGTCAGCGCGCAACTGCATTGCGCCAGAGTGAAGGACCAACATGTTGCCGTTAGGGTGTGAACGATGAGGCCGCCAGAGGTCCCGATTCCACGCACAGCGATCGTCCCCGCGGCCGGATTGGGAACGCGATTCCTGCCCGCCACCAAGACTGTGCCCAAGGAATTGTTGCCTGTCGTCGACACGCCCGGTATCGAACTCGTCGCCGAGGAGGCCGCGGAGGCGGGCGCCGAGCGGCTGGTGATCGTCACCTCTGAAGGCAAAGACAGCGTGGTCGCCCACTTCGTCGAGGATCTGGTGCTGGAAGGCACGCTGGAGGCTCGCGGCAAGAAGGCGATGCTGGAGAAGGTGCGACGCGCCCCGGCACTGATCAAGGTCGAGTCGGTGGTGCAGCACGAGCCGCTGGGTCTTGGCCACGCGGTCGGCTGTGTGGAGGCGGTGCTGTCCCCGGACGAGGACGCGGTCTCGGTGCTGCTGCCCGACGACCTGGTGCTGCCGACGGGTGTGCTCGAGACCATGGCGAAGGTGCGGGCCAAGCGCGGCGGCACGGTCCTGTGCGCCATCGAGGTGTCCGAGGACGAGGTCAGCGCCTACGGCGTGTTCGACGTCGAGCCGGTCCCCGATGCGGCAAACCCGAACGTGATGCGGGTCAAGGGCATGGTGGAGAAGCCGAAGGCCGAGGACGCGCCGTCGCTGTATGCCGCGGCCGGCCGCTATCTGTTGGACCGGGCCATCTTCGACGCGCTGCGCCGTGTCGACCGCGGTGTCGGCGGCGAGATCCAGCTGACCGACGCCATCGAGTTGCTGATCAAGGAGGGGCACCCGGTGCATGTCGTGGTGCACCGCGGCTCTCGACACGACTTGGGAAATCCCGGCGGCTACCTGAAGGCTGCGGTTGACTTTGCCTTGGATCGTGACGACTATGGCCCGGATTTGCGGCGATGGTTGACGGCACGCCTGGGCCTGGCTGACAAGACCGAACAGTAGAAGCCCCGGCGGGCCCGCGCGAGGACAAGCTCGAGGCAGAAAGGCGCGCGGTGCGTTCGGTAGAGGAACAGCAGGCCAGAGTGGCGGCCGCTGCGGTGGCCCCGCGCCCGGTGCGCGTGCCGATCGCCGAGGCGCAGGGCCTGATGTGCGCCGAGGAAGTGATCACCGAACATCCTTTGCCGGGCTTCGACCAGGCCGCCATCGACGGGTATGCGGTCCGCAGTGTGGACGTTCAGGGTCTGGGCGCCGATTCCGATGACGAGCAGGGCGCCGAGGTCAGCCTGCCGGTGATGGGCGTGATCGAGGCGGGTGCGCGCACTCCGAGCCGGCTGCAGCCCAAACAAGCCGCCCGGGTGCAGACCGGTGCGCCGATGCCGACGCTGGCCGATGCCGTGTTGCCGTTGCGCTGGACCGACGGCGGTCAGGCGCGAGTGCGGGTGCTGCGCGGGGTCCGGTCGGGCGCCTATGTCCGGCGGGCGGGTGACGACGTGCAGCCCGGTGACGTCGCGGTGCGCGCCGGCGCGACGATCGGCGCCGCGCAGGTGGGATTGCTTGCCGCGGTCGGCCGCGAACGGGTGCTGGTGCATCCGCGTCCCCGGGTGACCGTGATGAGCGTGGGCGGCGAGTTGGTCGACATCTCCCGGACGCCCGGTAATGGTCAGGTCTACGACGTCAACTCCTATGCGATCGCCGCCGCGGCGCGCGATGCCGGCGCCGAGGTGAACCGGGTCGGCATCGTCAGCACCGATCCGAAGTCGCTGCGCGAGGCCGTCGAGGGTCAGCTCAACCGAGCCGAGGTGGTCGTGATCGCGGGTGCGGTCGGCGGGGCTGCGGCCGAAGGTGTGCGCGCGGTGCTGTCCAAGCTCGGCGAGATGGAGGTCACCCGAATCGCCATGCATCCCGGGTCGGTGCAGGGCTTCGGTCAGCTGGGGCGCGAACGGGTCCCGACGTTCCTGTTGCCGGCGAACCCGGTCAGCGCGCTGGTGGTTTTCGAGGTCATGGTCCGCCCGCTGATTCGGCTCTCGCTGGGCAAGCGGCAGTCGCTCCGGCGTGTCGTGCAGGCCCGGGCGTTGTCGCCGATTTCGTCGGTGCCCGGACGGAAGGGCTTCCTTCGGGGACAGCTGATGCGCGATCAGGACACCGGTGAGTATCTGGTGCAGGCGCTCGGCGGCGCCCCGGGTGCGTCGTCGCATCTCTTGGCGACGCTGGCCGAGGCCAACTGCTTGGTCGTGGTGCCCACCGAGCTGGATCAGGTCAGAACCGGCGAGGTCGTCGATGTCGCCTTCCTTGCTCAACGAGGCTGAACCGCGGAGCATGAGTGAATTTGTGGCGTAACAGTTCCCTGCACCCGGGCTGGCCCGCTTCCGTCGGTCCGTTGCGGGTCACCGCAGGGGTCATCCGGTTGCGTCCGGTGCGAATGCGCGACGCCGCGATGTGGAGCCGCATACGCCTGGCGGACCGACGCTATCTCGAGCCGTGGGAGCCGACTGCCGAGGTGGATTGGACTGTGCGACATGCAGTTTCGTCCTGGCCGCCGGTGTGTTCGGGCCTCCGGGCGGAGGCGCGCAAGGGTCGGATGCTGCCGTATGTGATCGAACTCGACGGCCAGTTCAGCGGTCAGCTCACGATCGGCAACGTGACCCACGGGGCGTTGCGCTCAGCCTGGATCGGCTACTGGGTGTCCAGTGCCGTCACCGGCGCGGGGGTGGCCACGGGTGCGCTTGCGCTGGGGCTCGACCACTGTTTCGGGCCGGTCGGTCTGCATCGGGTGGAGGCGACCGTGCGCCCGGAGAATGCGGCGAGCCGGGCGGTGTTGGCCAAGGTCGGCTTCCGTGAGGAGGGCCTGCTGGAGCGGTACCTCGATGTCGACGGCGCGTGGCGCGACCATCTGCTGGTGGGGATGACGGTGGAAGAGGTCGAGGGCTCGGTGGTGGGCCGGCTGGTGCACCGCGGGCTGGCGAAGTGGGCGTGATTGCTGAGGCGACTTGTTACTAATGTGACATTTGTGGCTGTTGGTGCTTGTCAAGGGCAAATTACAAGTGTGTAATTGACTCCGGCGCGCCGTCCCGGGTTGCCAGGGTCACGGACCTAGCCTGGACGCGAAAGGAGCAGGCCAACATGCCAAGCATCCCCCAATCATTGCTCTGGATTTCGCTTGTGGTGCTGTGGTTGTTCGTGTTGGTCCCGATGCTCATCAGCAAGCGCGACAACGTCCGTCGGACCAGCGACGTCGCGCTTGCCACCCGGGTGCTCAACGGTGCCGAGAAGTCCCGCCGATTCAAGCGCAGCGGCCCCTCGGCCGGTCATCGGCACGACCCGGACTGGCAGCCCGAAGAGGACCAGCTCGACGAGCTGGACTCCGACGACGAGGTGACGCCGTCGCGGACCCGCACGGTTGTCGTGGTGGCCGCCGTCGCCGAGGAGGCCGAGTCGGATTACCTCGACGTGGACGTGGTCGACGAGGATTCCGGCGCGCTGCCGGTCGGAGGCACCGCGCGCAGCGCCCAGGTCCAGCCGAGCCTGTTCGACGAAGCCCCGGCGCCGGTGGTGGCCGAGCCCGTGGCAGAGGTCGACGAGACCAGCGACGAGACCAGCGACGAGACCAGCGACGAAGCCCAGGATGAGCAGGCCGACGCCGAGCCCGCCGGCGACGACACCGATCAGTTCCAGGCGGTCACCGAGGATCAGCCGCAGGACGGCACCGAGGACGAATACGAATACGTCGAGGACACGTCCGGTCTGGAAGCCGAGGACGAGCCGGCGACGACCGTGACGCCGAGGGCGGGCCGGCCGCGTCGGTCGGAGTCCACGACGGCCGCGGCGGTCAGCGCCCGCAAGTACCGCTTCCGCAAGCGGATGCTGATGGCGATGGCTGCGGTCATGGTCGTCACAGCCGTGCTGTCCTTCACCGTCAGCTCGGATCTGTGGTGGGTCACCGGCGCGGCCGCTGCCGTGACGGTGCTGTACCTCGGCTATCTGCGCCGTCAGACCAGGATCGAGGAGCAGGTGCGTCGGCGTCGCCAGCAGCGGATGGCACGCTCACGGCTCGGAGTCGAGAACACCCAGGACCGCGAATTCGACGTCGTGCCGTCCCGGTTGCGCCGTCCCGGCGCCGCGGTGCTGGACATCGACGACGAGGATCCGATCTTCGAGCACCTCGACGAGGTCGCGTTCGCGCGGCACTTCGACCTGCCGCGGGCGGCAGGCCAGTAGGTCTCCGGTTTCAACTAGGCGGGCTGCGACTGGTAGCCTGCTAGCGACCAAGGGGCTATAGCGCAGTTGGTAGCGCGTCTCGTTCGCATCGAGAAGGTCAGGGGTTCGATTCCCCTTAGCTCCACAGAGTTTGACCAGTTCAGGGCGTAGTCTCTGGCTGGCCTTCCGAGGCCGCCCGCAGTGGCGCGAATTGCGACGTCGGTACGCGCGGGATCGGCCCGGCGACAGACGGTTCCGATGCCGAAGTCCCCGAAATCTCGCGCCTCCGCCGATGTTGGCCGTAGCCTGTTTGAGGTCGGGGACCGCTGACGAAGAATCCTTTGCTGGGATTGCGCGTTGATTGCCGGAGGGATAGGTCATGTCGGACGCCGGTGCGCTCGGTGACGAGCATCGACTGCGGCGGCTCATCGACAAACTTCCGGCCATGGTGGGGTACTGGGACGGCGATCTGCGCAATGTGGTCGCCAACGACGCCCACCGGCAGTTCTTCGGTCTGACTCCCGCCGAGATCCGGGGCATGCACATCACCGATTTGCTCGTCGGGGATCTCGGCGAAGCGAGCCTGCCGTACGTCTACGCCGCGATGGCGGGCGAGGACCAGATATTCGAGAAGACGCTGACCGACCACAACGGCATCACCCGCCATGTCCAGGCCTCCTACCTGCCGGATCTGGTGGACGGGCAGGTGCGCGGGTTGTATGTGCAGGTGGCCGATGTGACCGCGCGGGTCGAGGCCGAGCGGTCCCGCGACGACGCTCAGCGGTTGTTCGAGATCAGCATGGACAACGCGCCGTTCGGGAAAGCGGTGTTCACCACCGACGGGCGGGCGCTCTACATCAACTCCGCCCTGCGCGAGTTGCTCGGCATCCAGCCCCACGATGCGGCAGCTCTGCACTACTACGACGGCGTCCACCCCGACGATTTCGCTGTGGCGGAACAGGATTGGCGCGAGCTGCTATCCGGCGCGGCAGATCAGATCGCCACCGAGGTTCGTTATGTCCGCAGCGACGGCGCCATCATCTGGGTGCATCGCGCCGCGGTGCTGGCCCCCGGCGCTCACGGCGGTGCCGACGTCGTGATCGCCCAGCTTCAGGACGTCACCGCCCGCAAGGGCATAGAAGTCGAACTGGCCCACCGCGCCGTGACGGATCCGCTCACCGGTCTGCAGAACCGGCACTCGCTGGTCGCTCGGATCGCCGAGCATCGCACCGCTCATCCCGGCGACTGGGTGGCGGTGTTGTTCATCGACCTCGACGGGTTCAAGACGGTCAACGATTCGCACGGCCACGCCGCGGGCGATGCCGTCCTGGAAGCCGCCGCTCGACGGCTTGCCGAGGCGGTCGTGTCGCCCAATGCGGTCTATCGTCTCGGCGGCGACGAGTTCGTCGTCGTGGTCGTCGACGACGTCAGCGCGCCTGTCGTCGAGCAATTGGCGCAGGACGTGGGGGCTGCGGTCAGCGGCACGTATCCGGTCGAGGACGGGGAGGTGACGCTCGCGGCATCGGTGGGGTGGGCAAGCAGCCGGACCGCGGACGCCGCCGAGCTCATCCGCGACGCGGATGTCGACATGTACCGGCACAAAGCACGGCACCGACAGGGTGATCAACGCCTCAGCTCAACCGAAATTGTCGCGCGCGACGGCGAGTAGGCTGCGGGTAGGAAACCGCTACCCGAGGAGGATGCCACGTCCGCCGATCGGCCCAATTTGGGCCAACTCATCATGTACTCGTACGGGTTCCGACGCCTGCCCGATTCCATGCGGGAATGGGTCGCGAACGATCTCGCAGGCCCCGGCGCCGTCAAGCGGTTCATGCTCAAAGCGGCGATCCCGCCGTTCTTCCTCCTGGCGCCGTTCTGGCTGCTGCCGGTGGAGAACAACTCTGTCTACGTGCACGCCGAGATGACGGTGCCGCTCTATCTGTGGACGCTGGCGATTTCGCTTGCGCTGAACAAGGTTTGGCGGCGTCATCGGCTGGCCGTGCACGGCCTGGACCCGAACCTGGTCGACGTGATCAAGCGGCAGAAGAACGCGCGCATCGAAGAGGATTACATCGCACGATTCGGTCCGCGCCCGCAGGACGCCGAGCACCAGAAGAACAGCAATCCGTTCTTCTGATCAGTCGGCGACGTCGAAGGCCTTGATCACCTTCGTCGGGTTCACCCGGACGACCAATTCACCGGGCACGCCGTTGCGCCTGCCGAATTCTTCGGCGCGCTCGGGGCCCATGTAGCGGGCCGCGATACGGGTCGCGAGATCGAGCAGTTCGTCGGGATCCTCGCTGAGCGACGCGGTGCCTTGAACCTGAACGAAGGAGAACGGCGGACCCTGGTCGTCGACGCAGATCGCGACCCGCGGGTCGCGGCTCAGCGCACGGCCTTTGGCGGTCGCCTTTCCGGTGTTGAACACGAGCTGGCCACCGTCGATGATGAACCACACCGGGGCAACGAGCGGCCTGCCGTCTGCCGCGACATAAGCCAGTTTCGCCGTTCGGGTGCCCGCGGACAGGAACGCGGCCACGTCGTCGGAGAGTTCGTCCATACCGTCGAGGCTAGGCGCATGACCCGCGAAGCGTTTCGACCCCTACCGCCGGTGGCAATACTCGAGTGGCGCGTCGTCGGGTTTGGCAGGCAAGGTTGAAGCAAGACAAAGTCAGGAGTCTCATGTCGCAGACGGTGGAGTCCATGCCCGACGATGGACCGCCCGACGAGGGTGAAACCGGCAATGCGCCTGCCGAGATCACCTACGACGAGCATCTGCACCCCGCCCGACCTCGAACGTTGCGGTTCCGTCCGCGGGTGCGAAACCCATTCGTACGCAGGTCGATTGCCCAGGACGGCTCGCCGACCGCGGACAATCAGGCCTACGTGTCGTGGCTGCTGTCACAGTCGATGCTCGCCGACGCCAATGAGATCAGCCAGCAATTCTCCGGCCAGGGTTCGATGTGGCAGAACCCGTATGCCACGCCGAGCCCACGCAGTGCCGTCGACGCCGCGTCGGTCTGGTTCACCGCGTACCCGCTGTCGCTCATCACCCGGCCCGAGGAGTCGTTCCTCAAGGCCATGGCCGATGAAGCGATGTGGAAGGCATTCGCCGAGATCGGCATCGAGGGAATCCACACCGGGCCCGTCAAACGCGCCGGTGGCATCGCCGGCTGGCAGCTGACACCCAGCGTCGACGGCCACTTCGACCGGATCAGCACCCAGATCGACCCGGCGTTCGGCACCGAGGACGAGTTCCGCCAGATGTGCGGCACCGCGAACTGGTACGGCGGCACGATTCTCGACGACATCGTGCCCGGACACACCGGCAAGGGCGCGGATTTCCGGCTCGCCGAGATGAAGTACGCCGACTATCCCGGCATCTACCACATGATCGACATCGATCCGCTGGACTGGGAGCACCTGCCCGACGTTCCGCACGGCCGGGACTCGGTCAACGTCGACGCCGCGACGGAGGAATGGCTCGACAAGGCCGGCTACATCATCGGGCGGCTGCAGCGCGTGATCTTCTATGCCGAGGGCATCAAGGAGACCAACTGGAGCGTCACCCGCCCCGTGGTCGGCATCGACGGCGTCGAGCGGCGATGGGTGTATCTGCACTACTTCAAGGAGGGTCAGCCCTCGATCAACTGGCTCGACCCGTCGTTCGCCGGGATGCGCCTCGTCATCGGCGACGCGCTGCACTCACTGACCGATCTCGGTTCCGGTGGGTTGCGTCTCGACGCCAACGGCTTCCTCGGCGCCGAGAAGACCTCCGGCGACGACGGCGTGGGATGGTCGGAAGGCCACCCGCTTTCGCAGGCGGCCAATCAGTTCATCGGAAGCATGGTGCGCAAGCTGGGCGGTTTCACCTTCCAGGAACTGAACCTGACCATCGACGACATCAAGGAGACCAGCGGCACCGGCGCCGATCTGTCCTACGACTTCGTCAACCGGCCCGCGTACCACCACGCGCTGGCGACCGCCGACACCGAGTTTCTGCGCCTGACGCTGCGGACAGCCATCGAACTCGGCGTGGACCCGGCATCGCTGGTGCACGCGCTGCAGAACCACGACGAGCTGACCTACGAGCTGGTGCACTGGTCCAACGGCCACAAGGACGATATCTATACCTACAAAGGCCATGAGATCACCGGCGAGGCGCTCGGCGAACGGGTGCGCGCCGACCTCACCGAGGCGCTCACCGGACCGGCCGCACCGTACAACCGCGTATTCACGACGAACGGAATCGCTTGCACCACAGCGACAGTGATCGCCGCGACGCTGGGATACCGCGACCTCGACGACATCGACGGCGACATCGACCGCATCCGCCGGGCGCACCTGCTGCTGGCCATGTTCAACGCCCTTCAGCCCGGGGTGTTCGCGCTGTCCGGCTGGGACCTTTGCGGCATGCTCACGTTGCCGTCAGCCCAGGTCGCCGACCTGATGCACGGTGGTGACACCCGCTGGATCCACCGTGCGGCGCACGACCTGATGGGCGTCAACCCGGCAGCGACGAAGTCGAACGCCGGAATGCCGCGTGGCCGAAGCCTGTACGGATCGATTCCGGACCAGCTCGCCGACGACACCAGCTTCCTTCGCCAATTGCAGGCGATACTGCGGGTGCGGGCGCACTATGGCATCGCGACCAGCCGCCAGGTCGACATTCCCGAGGTGTCGCATCGCGGCATGCTGGTGATGGTGCACCAGCTCGACGCACCCGAGCAGTATCAGCTGACCGTGTTGAACTTCGCCAACGAGGACATCGCAGGCACTGTCCGATCCAAGACTCTGCCGCCGGGCGCGACCGTGCGCGACATGTTCACCGGGGCGCAGATTGCGGTCGTCGACGATCTGCACAGCTTCGCGGTCGAGATGATTCCGCATCACGGGATGGCGCTGCTGGTCGAAGTGGAACCTGCCGACGACGACGTGTCGGCCTGAGTTGGCCTGGCGCGTAACGTCTTTCGCGCGACCAGCCCGCTCCGCGAGGAGGCTGAGTGATACTGCCGGGGTGGCTGAAATCCGAGAAGCCGTCCCCGATGACGCGATGGAGCTCGCGCAGGTCCATGTGAGGTCCTGGCGTGCGGGTTATCGGGGTCTCGTCGCGCAGAGTTACCTGGACGCGTTGGACCCCGAGGAGCGGGTGAAGCGGTTCGCTCTGGATGCCATGGAGCTCCGCGGTCCCTACACCCTGGTGGCGGTCGATCACGGCGCGATATGCGGCCACGTCACAATCGGACGATCGCGCGACGACGACATGCCCGACAGCGGTGAGGTGTGGGCGCTCTACGTCGACCCGCAGAGCTGGGGTGCCGGGATCGGCCGTGCGCTGCTGGCCGCGGGCTGCGACCGCTTGCGGACCGCCGGGCACCGACGCGCGTTCCTGTGGGTACTTTCGGCGAACGACGACGCGCGGCGCTTCTACGAACGGGCCGGCTGGACCGCCGATGGACGCGAGCGATTCGACGTCTTCGGCGACACGCCTGTGCGCAAGTCGAGTTACGGCACCCTGCTCGAGAATTCAGGGAGCCAGCCGTAGCACGCGAGACCGTACGAGCGCCTCGATCAGGCCCACCTTCTCCTCGTCGGTCAGACCGCCCGGCAGTTCGCGTACATAGAAATCCCCGGTGCCCGCGATGAAGTCGAGAGCTTCCCTCGCCAGGGAGTTGACCTGCAGAACCGTCTCCCCGCTGTCGTCGATCACGGCGACCGTCTCGTCATCGGCGTCGATGTGCAGGAAGTCCTCGCGCAGGACGCGTCGCGATGGGGTGACGCTGGTGTCGTCGTACCAGATGGCCGGCAGCGGCTCACCGAACAACTCCTGATAGCGGCCCTGGAAGTCGTTGAAGGAGCCGATGTTCGACTGTGGTTGCGCCGCCGGGTCATAGTCGACCACCGGCGAGTGGTGCACATAGCGACCGAAGAACCGGTGCCCGAAGTCGGTGTACTCGGTCGTGAACAGGATGAAGGCGTGCCACGCCTGGTCGACCATCGCCGACGGCATGCCGAACGACATCTCCGGAGTTGCCTCACAGAGCACCAGGTACTTCTTGGCCTCGGTGAAAAGCAGTTCGGCCGCCTCGGCGGTATCGGCGACCCGATCCTTGACCAGTCGCTCGATCACGAAAGGCGCGGGATAGGCCAACGCCTGGTGCAGCCGGGCGTCGAGCGTCACGGGGCTAGCGGGCGCGGGCGAAGCAGAGCATGCCGTCGCGGCCCCGGATGCCCGCCTTGTCGGCGCCGCGTCCGCGGTCGCTGGTGACGGTGAGCCGGCCGACGTACACGGTCTCGGTGGTGGCTTTCACGGTGCTCATCGGATGTCTCCCTGTCTCGTCCGGGCGGCCCTTCGCCATCCGGGGTGAACTCACTATCCCGTGCCGGCTCGACTCCGGCAGTCCGCTGATCGGGCTGTATTCGGGCTGATGCGACTGTCCACCGATCGGCTGACCCGTGGCACCGAGGCCCTAGAGTCGAAGGATCCTGTCTTGCACAACCGGTGGGGGAGTTGCCGATGAGTGGGTGGATCGTCAGTCACATCCCGCCGGGCCCGCTTCTTGTCCTCCTGATCGTCGTGATCGGCGGGGGAGGGATGCTGCTCGCCGCGGGCGTGCGACGCCTGTTCCCGGCCCTGACCCGTGACGAGCACAATGACGTCACCAAGTTCACCTATAGCTTCATCGGCTTCATCTATGCGTTCTTCATCGGTTTCATCGTCTCGTCGATGTGGGGACAGATCTCCACCGCCGACGCCAACGCCCGGGCCGAGGGTTCTGCAGCTATCGAAATGGCCAGGGATCTAGGGGTTTTCGACAAAGCCGACGCCGATCGGATCCGGCAGAGCCTGCTCGACTACGAGAACGCCGCCATCGCGGAGTGGAACAGCGACCGCAGCGCCCGGTCGCCGGAGGCCGACGCCGCTCTGGCGAAGGTGTCCGCGGCCTACCATCAGGTGACCGCGACGACCGACAGTCAGAAGGCTCTCCTGTCGAGTTCATACGCCAACTTGGACAAGGTAAGTCAGGCCCGCACCGTCCGCCTGCTCACCGCACGCGAAGACACCGGTCCGCCGTGGCCGTTGTGGGCGGTCATCTTCCTCACCAGCGCGATGGTTCTCGGCACTGTGATCATCTACGGGGTGGAGAAGGCCGGGATGCACTATCCGATGGTGGCGATCGTCGGCCTCATCGTGGCGACCAATCTCTTCCTCATCCTCGAGCTTTCCCATCCGTTCATCGGTGGCATCTCCACATCGCCGGACCCGCTGTACGAGGTTGTCTCGGTTCTCACCACCACACAGTGATGGCTCCCGGCTTGTTGCGTGGAACCGATCACCGCGTCGCGAATGCCGGTGCCACGAAGCGCTCCAACACCGCACGCTCCTGCCGCACACTCGCGATCGGCGAGTAGGCCAACGACACGACAACCCGCACAATCCACTGCGCGGCCTGCGGGTCGTCGTCGGTGATACCGGTGAGTTCGGCGGCGAGATGGGCGAGCATGGGCGAGGAATGCAACTCCCTCAGGTCCGGTGGACTGCCGGCGCTGAACATCAGTCGCCGCAGCGGGTCTGATCGAATCTGCTGGAGCGCCACGGTGATTGCGGTGATCACCCGTTCCGCACCGGTGAGCTCCGCCACGGAATTCCGAACGGTGTCGATGATGCCCGCCGCCAGGCGCATCAACACCGCGTCGCGGATCTGGGCCTTGCCGCCGGCGTGGCGGTACACCGTGGCCCGCGAACAGTGCACTCTCGCGGCCACGGTGTCGATGTCCAACGCGTCCAGCCCGTCGCGGATGACGAGCTCGGTCGCGGCGGTGTAGATGCGCTCTGCCGCCGCCGTGGCGCGGTCGCCGCCCAGGACCCAGTCGTTGCGAGACATGGCAGACATCTTCTCAGCTATGAGACGACATGCTTGCCCGAATCGGGTATGAGCGCTGTTCAAGCCGTTGTGTTGAGACGCTGGTATCGCGCAGAGCGCAGGGTCGGTATCGACTTGTCCTCTCGCGATTGACGTGGCGGCTGCCCACCGCTCAGCGTGAAGGCATGACATCGGCGGACACGGGTCTCGGGCTGGCGCTCTTCGAGGATCAGTACATCCAGGACCCGCACCCGCTGTACGCACGCATGCATCAGACCGGTGACGTCCACCCGATCGGGGACTCGGGCTTCTACGCCGTGAGCAGCTGGGCTGCCGTCAACGAGGCGGTTACTCGTCCCGATGACTTCTCCTCGAACCTGACCGCCACGATGATGTACGAGCCTCCCCACACCGTCACCGCGTTCCCGATCGGCGAACTCGGCGGCGACATGCAGGCATTGGCGACCGCGGACGAGCCAGTGCATTCCCTGCACCGAAAGTTGTTGCTACCTCAACTGGCCGCGAAACGCATCCGCGCGTCCGAAGCGTTCATCGTCGACACCGCAGGGACGCTGTGGGAGACGAATGCCGACGACGACGGCATCGAGTGGATGAGCGCGATGGCCAATCGGTTGCCGATGATGATCGTCGGCCGGATCATCGGGGTGCCCGACGCGGACATCGACAGGATCATCCAGTGGGGATACTCGGCCACCCAGGTGGTCGAAGGCCTGGTCACTCCCGCTCAGATGGAGTCCGCCGGCGTCGCCGTGATGGAGCTCAGTACGTATATCGCCGACCAATTCGGCCAGGCTGCGGCCGAGCCCCGTGGCAACTTGTTGGGTGATCTGGCCGCCGAATGTGCGGCCGGCGACCTCGGTGACATTGCCGCGCTGGCGATGATGATCACGCTGTTCAGCGCCGGAGGTGAATCCACCGCGTCGCTGATCGGCTCTGCCGCTTACCTTCTCGCCACCCGGCCGGACGTGCAGCGCCGGCTCCGCAATAGTCCCGACCAGCTCGGGGCGTTCCTGGAGGAAGTGCTCCGCTTCGAGCCGCCGTTCCGCGGGCACTACCGCCACGTCGTCCACGACACAGAATTGTTCGGCGTCGAACTCGAAGCGGGATCACGACTGTTGCTGTTGTGGGGCGCCGCCAACCGGGACCCGTCGCATTTCGACGATCCCGCCGAGTTCCGGCTCGATCGGCCGGCAGGCAAGGGGCACATCACCTTTGGCAAGGGCGCGCACTTCTGTGTCGGCGCGGCCCTGGCTCGGTTGGAGGCTCAGATCGTCATCGGCGAGCTACTGGAGCGCACCGCGACCGTCGATGCCGCCGAGGTCGGACGGTGGCTGCCGAGCCTTCTGGTGCGGCGTCTCGAGAAGCTCCAATTGTCCTTCAGGTAGCTCAAAGCTGCACAGCCGCATACTGTTCGACGTAGGTCTGCTCGCCCGAACCGTAGTACGTGCGCCCGCGGACGCGGTCGGCGTGGTCACAGCGGCGGACCGGGGCGTGCGGAGTGTGGCGTCGGCGCTACGGGGTCAGTGGTGACCGCTGCCGCCGACCTCGGCGGGCAGTGGTGGCGGCAACGGCGTCGTCGACGTGGGTGTGCTGCTGGTGGGGGTCGACGACGTCGTCGGTGACGACGATGTGGACGGCGCGGCCGATGTCGATGTCGAAGTCGATGTCTGGGGGCCGTGAAAGTCCACCCACGATTCCTTGCGCACCACTGTCGTTCCTGAGCTGACCACCAGCGCACTCGAATTCACGGTGTAGGTGATGCCGTCGTTCACCGCGCTGTAGGAGCCGTCGCCGGAACTGGAAGCGGACAGGACCAGCTTGGCGCCGTCGCGGACCCGCACGCCGCGGTACTCGTATCCGCCGGTCGTCTTGCAGATCGCCACCCGGGAGCTGTCCGTACTGCCGAACAGCACCGCGGCGCCTGGACAGCGAGCCGTCGAGTCGAGGTAGCCGTACGTGTCGAAGCCCGGGGTGGCGGCGGCGTGCGGCAGGGCGGTCATCAGCGCAGCGGCGCATGCCGCAGCGGCCGCAGCGCCTGCGGCGCGGATCGCAGAAGAAGACATCGACTTCCACGACACCATGCCGATGCGGGGCGGGCGACCGCCGATGCCGACTCGGCACGCGATCGTTAGTTTGCCGAGACCCGCACGGTTGCTTGTAGACAGATTCGCGATTGTGTACTGTGACCGGGCGCACAGTCGGTAGGGTGCGAGCGCATATCACTGTCGGGGATCAGATGGAGTTCGGGATGCGAAATCAGGCAGGCGTTGGGCATCGGGTACTGAAAGCACTGGCGACGATCGTCTCGGCGGTCGCGTTCTTCGTGATGTCGGCGCTGCCCGCCTGGGCCGCCGACTCGATCACCCTGACCTGGGTGCGGCACGGCGAGTCGTACGGCAACGTCGCCGGAGCCGGTATCGACACCAAGGTGCCCGGCCCGCATCTCACCGAGCTCGGCGAACAGCAGGCCGAAGCCATCGCCCAGCAGCTCAAAGACGGCGGCTACGACAGCATCTACGTCTCCGACATGATCCGGACCCACGAGACGGCAGCCCCGCTCGCGACGGAGACCGGGCTCACCCCGATCCAGGAGGGTGGCTTCCGGGAGATCAGCGCCGGCATCTTCGAGGGATCGCCGATCGACAGCGGGCTCGGCCGCATCGGCTACTTCCTGATCCCGGTGGCGTGGACCCTGGGCCTGCGGAGCCTGCCCATCCCGCTCGGCGAGAACGGCAACGGCTTCGAGTCCCGGGTCAACGGTGCGATCGCCTCGGTGATCGCCAATGGTGACACCAAGCCGGTGATCTTCTCGCACGGTGCCACGATCATGGTCTGGACGATGATGAACGTCGACAATCCCGACGTCATGCTGATGCTCACGCATCCGCTGGGCAACACCGCTGTCGTGGTCGTGACCGGCAACCCGGAGGACGGCTGGACGCTGCAGAGCTGGGATGGTGTTGTCGTCAGCCAGAATCCGTCGCTCGCAGGCAAGCTGTTCGTCAATACGCGCAGCCTGATCGTGGCGCCGCAGACGGCGGTCTACGACGTCGTCCAGGCCGTCAAGACCGGCGATATCAGCAAGGTGGTGGCGGCCGTGCGCGACGGCGTCGCCCTCGTCGCCAAGGCAGGCGTCGACTTCGTCAAGAACTCCGTCACCGATATCGCGCAGGCGATCCGCGGGGCGTTGCCCGCCTCGGCGAGCCCGGTCGTCAGTCCTCTTGCCGCCAAGGTGAAGTCGCCCGCCGCGGCGGCTGTCACGGCGGAATCGGGCAAGGCGGAACCGGGCAAGGTCAACGCCGGTTCCAGTCGCAAGGCCGCGTCGAAGGCCACTGCGTCCGGCCAGGGCGCGGGCAGTGGCAAGGCAGACGGGGGAGCCAAGAAGGGCACCGGCTCCAGCCGGCGGTCCGCACACAAAGCGGCTGCCTGACAGACGGTTTCGCGCTCAGCGGCGATACTGCGACTCGAGCACCAGATCGGGCACGAGTTTCTGGTACTCCATGTGCGTGCGGTGTTCCACCGTGGTCCAGCCGTCGCCCTCGTGGTCGTGCATGAAGGCCCGGTACTTCGGGGAGCCGGGGAAGCCCACGTTGTCGGCGACGACGACGGCCCCGCTGCGTAGCCAGCCCCGCTCGACGATGCTGAGCAAGTCCGCCAGGTAAGCGTTCTTGTCATGGTCGATGAACAGGAAATCGACTGTGCCTGAGTCGAATCCGTGCTCGTCATGCAGCGTGTCGAGCGTGCGACCGCCATCGCCGACCGTTCCGACCACGCAGGTGACGCGGTCTGCCACACCTGCGTGCGCCCAGATTCGCCGGGCCACTGCGGCATTCGCCGCTGCGAGTTCGACGGAGTACACCCGCGCCGACGGGGCTGCTCGCGCGATCCGCAACGCGCCGTACCCGCAGTAGGTGCCCAATTCCAGCGCCAGTCGGGGATCGGCACGGCGCACCGCGGCATCGAGCAGCGCGCCCTTCTCGTCGCCGATGTTGACCAGAAACGACTTCGCGTAGGCGTACTCGTCGATGGTGGCCAGCACGCTGTCGATGTCGCCGCGACGGGCGTTGGCCTCGACATAGTCGGCCGCCGCGGCCTCCCGGCCGTCGCCGATCTGGCCCGTCCTGTTGAAGTTCCGGATTCCGATGCCGGTGCGCAGCACCGACCATCGCAGCAGTGGCAAACGCTGGCGAAGATTCATGGACTCACGCTACGTTGTGCTCGCGGGTGCCAGTGACGCGCTTGCGAGAGGTGTGTGTGCGGGCAATATCGTCGCCCGTCGCCCGCAAAGGCGGCGGCCGGACAGTCCTGGCCGTGAGCTACGGCGTCGTTTGTCATGCGCTGTTTGTCGTGGCCGTCGGTTCGATGGTCGTCGCGATGTACTTCGGCATGAGCCGCTCGCTCGGCAGGGTGCCGGCCCCATGGAGCTGGGTCGCCAACGCCGCCCTTCTTCTTCAATTCCCGGTCATCCACTCACTGCTGCTCACCGGCCGCGGCCGGACAGTCCTCGCCAAGCTGGCGCCGCGGGGCACCGGTGCCACGCTGGCGCCGACGACCTATGTCATCGCGGGCTCGCTCCAGCTGATCGCCCTCTTCGCGCTGTGGACGCCGAGCGGAACGATCTGGTGGCAGGCGCACGGATCGGCGTTGACCATGGTCGTCGCGCTGTACGCGTTCGCCTGGATCCTGCTGGGGAAGTCGATGGTCGACGCCGGCCTGTCACTGCAAACCGGCAGCCTGGGCTGGGTCGCCCTACTGCGGGACCGCAAGCTGGTCTTCCCGAAAATGCCCACGACCGGTCTTTTCCGGCTCACCAGACAGCCGATCTACGTCGCGTTCGCGCTGACGGTCTGGACGGTGCCGACCTGGACTCCCGATCAGCTGGTTCTGGCCCTGGTATTCACCACATATTGCCTGGTAGGGCCGCTGTTCAAGGAGGCTCGCTTCCGTCGCGTGTTCGGTGCCGAGTTCGACAACTATGCGCGGGGAGTGCCCTATTGGTTACCGTGGCCAGGTAGGTTGCGAGGCCGTTCGGGGAGGCGTTGTGAACCTCCTGCTGGTCGTATACGTATCAGCAGAAGGCAGGGCTGAACCTAAGGACGGACCATTGCTGCGAGCGATTGCCCGGCTAGCTATTGCAGCGCCGCGTCAGGTGGTCGCCGTAGCGATCCTCGTCATGGTGGCGATCGGCATCTTCGGCGTACCGGTTGCCAAGAGCCTCTCGCCCAGCGGCTTCGCCGACCCCAACTCGCAGTCGTCGCGCGCCACGCAGCTGCTCACCGACAAATTCGACCAGGGCGACGTCCAGTTCCTGGTCGTCGTGACCGCGAATGACCGCTTCGACAGTCCGGCGGTGCGGGCGGCCGCGCTCGACGTCATCGACCAGCTGAAGCGCTCCGGCCACGTCACCGGCATCTCGTCGGCCTGGACGTCGCCTCCGCAGGCCGCGGCCGCGCTCGTCAGCCGCGATCAGAAGTCGGGCCTGATCACCGCGGGCATCACGGGAAGTGAAGCCAACCAGCAGACCTATGCCAAAGACCTGTCCGCCCAGGTCAGCCGGGACCGCGACGGCATCGTGGTCCGCACCGGTGGGGCGGCGATGGTCAATCTGCAGGTGACCGAGCAGTCGCAGCACGATCTGCTGCTGATGGAGTCCATCGCGATTCCGCTGAGCTTCGTGGTGCTGGTCTGGGTCTTCGGCGGCGTGTTCGCCGCCGCGCTGCCGGTGGCCGTGGGGCTGGTGGCGATCCTGGGTGCGCTGGCCGTGCTCCGGGTGACGACGTTCTTCACCGACGTCTCGATCTTCGCGCTGAACCTGACCACCGCCATGGGTCTCGCCCTGGCGATCGACTACACGCTGCTGATGATCAGCCGATACCGCGACGAACTGGCCGAGGGCGCGGATCGGGAGACCGCGTTGATGCGGACCATGGAGTCGGCGGGCCGCACCGTGCTGTTCTCCGGAACCACCGTCGCACTGTCCATGGGCGCCATGGTGCTGTTCCCGATGCATTTCCTGAAGTCGTTCGCCTACGCCGGGGTGGCCACCGTCGCGCTCGCCGCGGTCGCCGCGATCGTGATCACTCCCGCCGCGATCAGCCTGCTGGGCGATCGGCTCGACTCGCTCGATGTGCGCCGCCTGGTCCGGCGCGGACTGGGCCGGGACGAACCTGTCCAGCGGCCGGTCGAAGAGCAGTTCTGGTATCGCTCAACGAAGTTCGTGATGAAGCGCGCGGTTCCCATCGGGTTGGCCGGCGTCGTGGTGCTGGTGATCCTCGGCGCGCCGTTCCTGGGTGTGCGACCGGGATTCCCCGACGACCGGGTGCTGCCCACCTCGGCGTCGGCGCATCAGGTGGGCGACCTGCTGCGCAGCGAGTTCACCAACAACTCCGAGACCGCGATCCCGGTGGTCATCCCGGATGCGTCCGGTCTGTCCGAGCCGCAGATCGCCCGCTACGCGGCAGATCTGTCGCGGGTCGCGGACGTGCCGTCGGTGTCAGCGCCCATGGGGGCGTTCGTCGGCGGGAACCTCGTCGGCCCGCCGACAGCGGCGACCGGATCAGCGTCGGGCAGCGCACTTCTCACGGTGGAGAGCGCCGCGCCGTTGTTCTCGGATCGTTCGGAGGATCAACTCGCCCGGCTGCACGACGTTCCGACGCCGGGGAACACGACGGTCGAGTTCGCGGGCACCGCACAGACCAATCGGGACAGCGTGGATGCGATCACCTCGCGGCTGCCCGCCGTGCTCGGTCTGATCGCGGTGATCATGCTGGTGCTGCTGTTCCTGCTGACCGGCAGTGTCGTGCTGCCGCTGAAGGCCCTGGTGCTCAATGTGCTGTCGCTGACGGCCGCCTTCGGCGCGATGGTGTGGATCTTTCAGGACGGTCATCTCGGCGCGCTGGGCACCACCTCGACCGGCACCCTGGTGGCAAACATCCCGGTGCTGCTGTTCTGCATCGCGTTCGGCCTCTCGATGGACTACGAGGTGTTCCTGGTGTCGCGGATCCGGGAGTTCTGGATGGCATCACCGCAGGGCGGCGCCGCGGACAACGACGAGAGCGTCGCTCTCGGGGTGGCCCACACCGGCCGCGTCATCACCGCCGCGGCGCTGATCATGGCAATCTCGTTCGCGGCACTGACCGCGGCCCATGTGTCGTTCATGCGGATGTTCGGTCTGGGTCTGGCGCTGGCTGTACTGGCGGACGCGACCCTGGTGCGCCTGGTCCTGGTTCCGGCGTTCATGCACGTCATGGGCAGGTGGAACTGGTGGGCACCCAAGCCGCTGGCCTGGATGCACCAACGGGTGGGCATTCGCGAGGGGGGCCCGGCGAGGCATACTGGGTGACGTGTCGAACACGGGGCCGCGGGCAAATATCGGTGAACCGGCGTCGGGCGACGTTCGTGTCAATGACATGCGTCCGATCAGTGTCATCGCCGGAGTGCGCGGAGAGTTGCCGCCGCACCGGTACACCCAAGCCGAAGTCACCGAGGCATTTCTCACCATCGGCGGCTACGGCGAGTATGAAGAGATCCTTCGCAAGCTGCATCGCAGTGCCAAAGTCGACAATCGACACTTCGTCCTGCCGCTGGATCAGTATCCCGCGCTGAAGGATTTCGGCGAAGCCAACGACCTGTTCATCTCCAATGCCGTCGAACTCGGCTCGGCCGCGGTCGCGGGTGCCCTCGAGGAAGCCGGGTTGCGACCGGAGGACGTCGATCTGATCGTGTCGACGACCGTGACCGGAGTCGCGGCCCCATCGATCGAGGCCCGGATCGCCGGCCGGCTCGGGATGCGCCCCGACGTCCGTCGGGTACCGATGTTCGGTCTGGGGTGCGTGGCCGGTGCGGCGGGCGTCGCCAGGCTGCACGACTATCTGCGCGGTGATCCCGACGGTGTCGCGGTGCTGGTGTCCGTCGAGTTGTGCTCGATGACCTACACGGCGAACAAGCCGACGTTGCCCGGACTGGTCGGCAGCGCGCTGTTCGCCGATGGGGCCGCGGCCGTCGTGGCTGTCGGTGAACGCCGTGCGGCGAAGATCAACGCCAGCGGACCCGACGTGATCGACTCGCGCAGCCATCTGTATCCGGATTCGTTGCGCACCATGGGCTGGGACGTCGGACCGGACGGTCTGGAGTTGGTGCTGTCCGCCGATCTGCCCGATGTGATCGAGCGCTACCTGCCCGACGATGTCACCGAATTCCTTGGCGCACATGACCTCGAGCTCGACGACATCGGCACCTGGGTCTGTCATCCCGGCGGCCCCAAGATCATCGAGGCGATCGTCAACAGCCTGAAACTGCCCGACGAGGCGCTCGAGCTCACCTGGCGCTCACTGGCCGACATCGGCAACATCTCGTCGTCGTCGGTGTTGCACGTGCTGCGCGACACCATCGCCAAGCGTCCGTCAGCAGGTCCGAGTGTGATGATGGCCATGGGTCCGGGCTTCTGCTCGGAACTGGTGCTGCTGCGCTGGCACTGATGACCTGGTATGTGCTGCTGGTCGCAGCGGTGGCGGCCGAACGCCTGGCCGAATTGGTGGTCGCGAAGCGCAATCTGGCCTGGAGCCGCGCGCAGGGCGGTGTCGAGTTCGGGGCGAGTCACTACCCGCTGATGGTGGTGCTGCACACCGGGTTCCTCGCCGGTGCGCTGGTCGAGGTGATCGGCCTGCACCGGCCGTTCCTGCCCGCCCTCGGCTGGCCGATGCTGGCGATAGTGGTTGGGGCGCAAGCCTTGCGGTGGTGGTGCATCACCACGCTGGGTCGGCAGTGGAACACCCGGGTCGTCGTCATCCCCGGTGCTACGCGCGTCGACGGCGGTCCGTACCGGTTCTTCTCCCACCCCAACTATGTCGCCGTCGTCGCCGAAGGTATCGCGCTGCCGTTGGTGCACACCGGGTGGATCACCGCGCTGGTCTTCACCGTGCTCAACGCGGCGCTGCTGCGCACGCGCATCCGTACCGAGAACGCCGCGCTGGCAAGCCTGTCGTGATCGATCTCCTGGTGGCAGGCGGTGGACCGGCCGGTCTGGTCACCGCATTGCATGCCGCCCGTGCCGGGCTGCGCGTCACAGTCGTGGAACGCCGCCGCGCACCGATCGACAAGGCCTGCGGCGAGGGAATGATGCCCTACACCGTGGCGCAGCTCGACAAACTCGGAATAGTTCTGCCCGGCAAGCCGTTCCGGGGCATCACCTATTTCGATGGGGCGCGACGGGTGGATGCCCCGTTTCGCTCCGGTCCGGGTATGGGCGTGCGCAGAACCGCGTTGCACACCGCGTTGACAGATGCGGTGCAGGCCGCAGGTGTCGACGTGGTGGACGCTCACATCGGCTCGATCACCCAGGATGCGGACTCGGTGCAGTGCGGGCCTTTTCAGGCCCGCTACCTGGCCGCCGCCGACGGCTTGCACTCGCCGATCCGGCGGGCGCTGGGCCTGTCCCGCCCCAGCGGCGGGCCGCGGCGGTGGGGCTTGCGGCGGCACGTGCGCATCGCACCGTGGAGCGACCGGGTCGAGGTGTACTGGGGTGACGGCGCCGAGGCCTATGTCACCCCGGTGGACGACGACTGCGTCGGCATCGCGATCCTGACCGCGCGGCAGGGCTCGTTCGAGAGCAGGCTGGCCGAATTCGGTGCCCTACGCGAGCGCGTGGACGGATGCCCGCGTGGGCCCGAGCGGGCCGCCGGTCCGCTGCGGCAGCGGGTGGCCGGGCGCCGAGCAGGCCGCGTCCTACTGGTGGGTGATGCCGCAGGCTACGTCGACGCCTTGACCGGTGAGGGCCTGGGCATCGCCTTCGGCGGCGCGGAGCTGTTGGTGAATTGCGTTCTGGCGCAACGCCCGGGCGACTACGACCGGCAGTGGCGGCGGATGTCGCGGCGCTACCGGCTGCTGACAGCGGGCCTGCTGCAGGCCGTCGAGTTCGGTCCCACCCGCTCGGCGGTGGTGCCTGCGGCGGCCGCGCTGCCGAGCGCATTCGGCAAGATCGTGAATCTGCTCGCCTACTGACGGCGTAGGCTGCGCCGCTATGAGCAACGGCCCGCACGGTGTCGTCCACATCCCGGAGATACCAGACTGGAATCGCCTGCTGGAGGGCCGCGTTGCGGTGGTGACCGGTGGCGGTGACGGTATCGGCGGGGCGATTTCGGCGCTGTTCGCCGCGCACGGTGCCGTCGTCGAGGTCGCCGAGATCGACCCCGTCCGCGCCGATCGGGTCAGCCGCCAGGTCACGGCGGCCGGTGGGGTGATCCGCAGCCACGTCGTGGACGTGACCGTCGACGACGATGTCGCCCGCCTCGCCGATGCGGTGCTTGTGACACACGGGCGGGTCGACGTCGTGGTCAACAACGTCGGCGACTACCGGCCGCTGGTGGGCTTCGAGGAGTCGACACCGCAGACCTGGCAACGGATGTACGACGTCAACCTGCGCCATGTCTTTGCGGTGACCCGTGCGTTCGTCGGGGCGATGATCGACGCGGGCAGCGGCAACATCGTCAACGTACATTCGGTGGAGGGCATGCGGGGCTTTCCGCGTGATCCGGTCTATGGCGCGATGAAAGCCGCTGTCGCGCATTTCACGACGTGCCTGGCGGTCGATCTGGGCCGCCACGGAATTCGCGTGAACGGCATCGGTACCGATCTCACCCAGACGCCGCAAGTGGACTATCTCACCGGGTATGAGGACGTCGAGCACCTGTGGCAGTCGTGGGCGCCGGTCGGTCGCGTCGGGTGGCCGGAGGATCAGGCCCGGGTGGCGTTGTTTCTGGCCTCGGAGCTGTCAGGTTTCGTCACCGGCCACAACATTCCGGTCGACGGCGGGACGAAAGCCGGTGGTGGGTGGCTATTTTCGCCGCGCGCCGGCCGTTTCGTCAACCGCTCCAAGTACCTGTAGCTCTCAGCGCGCGGAGTGCCCCGTGGAGCCGTGCCCGGTGGCCCCGGCCGATGCTGCCCGCTCGGCGCGCTGCTGAGCGGGCTTGGTGCGGCGTTGCGCACTCGGTGCGGACGCGCCGGTGGGGCTGGGAGTGGCGGTGGCCGGTTGCCGCTTGCTGGTCGCCACCGCTCTGCGCGGGTTCGGTATGGCGGCGGTCTGCGCCGACGAGCTCGAAGACCTGGCCGCGGCGGCACGCCCGGCGGTCGGAATGCCCAAGGCCCCGGCGATGGACTTCACCACCGCGTTGATGGCGCTACTGACCAGCTGCACAATGAATTTCGGCACCACGAGCGCCTGGTTGATCAGCTGGCGGATGAAAACCTGAACGCCCTGGAGGAATGGGTTGGCCGGCATGTATGGCGTCACGTCGAAGGGTTCGGCGGTGCCGTCGGCCAGATCGGCGATCAACGCCTTGATGGTCTGGGCTGCCAGCTTGGGGGTCCATTTGGTCGTGAAGATGCCGAAATTGGCCTCGTCGTCGAAGGCGCCGGTCGCGGTGTCACGCGTGGTGTAGATGAACATCGGCCCGGCGCCGGTCACCTGCTGCCATGCCACCACGAAATCGTGGATGTAGGCGGCTTGCTGGGCCTGTGACACCACGCTGGTCGGCAGACCGTATTCGGTGGCCCACAGTTTGAGCTCGGCGTCGCCGTTGGCGGCCATCAATGCGCGGATGGCCGCGACCTGTTCGATGGGTTCACCGGGCATGGTCCCCTTGGAGAACGGGGTCACATAATGGTACGGATGAAAGGACAGCGCGTCGAAAAAGCCATGTGCCCCATCGGCATACATCTGGGTGACGAACTTGACCGCGCTGGTCGACACACCCGGAATGTTGCCCACCGCCCCCAACACGCCGCCGATGACGGTGGCATTCGGGTCGGCGGCCTTGATCGCGGGGTACGCGGCCTTGAGCAGGTCGGTGTAGGCCTTCGCGCTGACCGGTGACCAGAAGGTCACACCGTTCGGCTCGTTCCAGACTTCGTACGCCGAGATCTTGCCCTGGTAGCGGGTGGCGACGGCCGAGGCGAACGCGGCGTAGGTGGCGGGGTTGGGGTGGCCGTTGAGCGGGAAGCCCGCCCAGGCCGGCGTCGCGCTGATGACACCAAGCACACCCATGTCGCGGTCGGCGATTGCGTTGACCACCATGTCGAGCTTCGACCAGTCGTAGTTCTGAGAGCTGTTGGGCTGCACGAAAATCCACGGCACCGCGATCCGGACATCGGTGACGCCGAGGGATTGAAGTTCGTCGAGGGTCTTGTTCAGATCCGCCTCGGACAAGGTGTACAGATTGGAATCGGCGATGCCCAGCGTGGTCGGCGACTCGTCGATCGCAGCCATCAGGACCACCGGCAGATGGATCGGCCCGTGCGAGAGCGACCGCCCCGTCGCGGTGGGAGCCGGGGTGAGCGTGGCCGCGAGGAGCGCCGCCGCCGTCACCATCGTCGCGGCTCGCTTGGCCGCCGTGAAGCGGCAGGATTGATCAGGCATACGCAGCACCCCCGACGTTTGCGCCCTGTGTCAGCAAACACTAGCGCGGGGCCGCGCCGTCGGGGTGTAGTTGAGCAACCCGACACGACCGGTGTGCCGAATCGGTCCGCCGGGTTGCGGGCCATCGGTAGCCTCGAAGCCGATGGCTAGGGAGGTCGCATGACGGCGGAGGGCGGCGAGAGCGGCCTGGCGTCGGCATTGGGGGCGGCACCGGAGTTGATCACCGTGCGCGCCGAGGGATTGGCGCAGATGGAGGTGTTCGCGGGGTGCCGGCCCGAGTTGCTGCGCCCGCTGGCAGAGCGGCTGCGGCCGTTGCAGGCGCCGCCGGGGCGGGTGCTGATGCGCCAAGGCGAGCAGGCGGTGTCGTTCCTGCTCATCGACACAGGCCGAGCCGAGGTGCGCCACGTCGGCGAGGACGGTGAGGTCGTCCTGGACTCGGTCTCCGCCGGTGTGATCGTCGGCGAGATCGCACTGCTGCGTGACAAGCCCCGCACCGCGACCGTCACCACCACCGAGCCACTCACCGGTTACATCGGCGACCACGCGGCGTTCGAGACCATGGCCGAGTTGCCGGGGATCAGCGAGCGGCTGGTTCGCACGGCCCGGCAGCGGCTGGCCGCTTTCGTCACCCCGATCCCGGTGATGCTCAAGGACGGGACCGAGCTGTGGCTGCGTCCGGTGCTGCCCGGTGACAGCGCGCGGACGTCGAACGGCCCTGTGGAGTTCTCCTCCGAGACGCTCTATCGCCGGTTCATGTCGATGCGGGCACCGAGTATGGCGCTGATGAACTACCTGTTCCAGGTCGACTACGTCGATCACTTCGTGTGGGTCCTCGTCGACGGTGCGGATGGCCCGGTGGTCGCCGACGTACGGTTCGTCCGCGATGAGGCCGACCCGTCGGTGGCTGAGATCGCGTTCATCGTCGGCGACGCCTATCAGGGCCGTGGTATCGGCAACTTTTTGATGGACGCGTTGATCATCGCGGCGCGGGTCGGGGGAGTGAAGAGATTCACGGCGCGGGTGCTGGGCGACAACCTCCCGATGCGCACGATCCTCGACCGTTTCGGCGCGCATTGGGAGCGCGAGGAGCCCGGAGTGGTGACCACGGAGTTCGACGTCCCGAAAGACAATGCGACACAGATTGATCCGGAGCTCGCCGCTGAGATCCAGAGCATGGCGCGCCAGGTGTTGCGGGCGATCGGGTGATATGGCCAAGCCTGAGCTGAACAAAGACACCCTGTTGTGCATCTCGCTGGCCGCGCGGCCCAGCAACATCGGTACCCGGTTCCACAACTACCTTTACCAGCAGCTGAGCCTGGATTTCATCTACAAGGCTTTCACCACAACCGATATCGCGGCCGCCATCGGTGGCGTGCGGGCGCTGGGAATTCGCGGCTGTTCGGTGTCGATGCCCTTCAAGCAGGATGTGCTGACGCTGGTCGATCATGTAGAGGACTCCGCCCGGGCGATCAACGCGGTGAACACGATCGTCAACGACGACGGCGTGCTGACCGCGGCGAACACTGACTACACCGCTGTGCAACGGTTGATCGCCGAACACGGCCTGGACCCCGACTCGGCGGTGTTGATCCGCGGCAGCGGCGGGATGGCGAGTGCGGTGGCAACGGCGTTCCGGGACAGCGGGTTCGGCGACGGAACCATTGTGGCCAGGAACTCCGACAGCGGTCCGGACTTGGCGCAACGGCTGGGCTACGACTGGCGCAGCGAGGTTGGTGACCTGCGCGCTCCGGTGATCGTGAACGTGACGCCGATCGGCATGGCCAACGGCCCCGAGGAAAACGAGCCCGCCTACGCCGACGCGGTGATCGCCGCTGCGCGTACCGTTTTCGACGTCGTCGCTGTGCCGTCGGAGACGCCACTGATCGCCGCGGCGCGGGCAGCGGGCAAGCAGGTCATCACCGGTGCCGAGGTGATCGCGCTGCAGGCGGCCGAACAGTTCGAGCGGTACACCGGAGTTCGGCCCACCCCGCAGCAGGTCGCCGAGGCGTCCGCATTCTCCCGGGCTTAGCCGCCCTCGTCGCTTTTGGGGAGGAACCGTTCTGGGTGGTGGTAGGTGTTGGTGCCTGCGGCGAGTGGTAGTTGTGGTGGGGGGATCCATTCGGTGTTGCCGTTGGCGAGTTTTCGGGTTTTCCAGCCGTGGTCGAGGAGTCGGTGATCGGCCGGGCAGGCCAGGGTGAGGGTGTCGATGTTGGTCAGCCCGCCCTGGGCCCATTCGTCGACGTGGTGGACCTCGGTGAGATAGCCGGGTGCGTCACATCCAGGGCGGGTGCAGCCACGTTCCTTGCTGTGCAACATGATCCGCTGATCAGCCGAGGCCACCCGTTTGGTGCGGCCCAGCCACAAGGCCTGCCCGCGCACCCCGTCGAACAGGGCGAGGTAGTGGTAGGCGTGGCTGGCCATCCGGATGACGTCGGGGATGGGTAGCAGGGTTCCGGTGGCGGTGACCGCATGCCCGGTCTTGGCCTGCAGGTCCTGCAGGGTGGCCGAGACGATCACCGTGACGGGTAACCCGTTGTGCTGACCGAGTTTCGGGTCCCCGAGCTGCCCGCGCACCAGTGCGGTCAACGCATCATGTTGGCGTTGGCCGTGGCTGCGCAGGTCGCGGTCGGCCACGTCCTCGGATGGTGTGAGGGTGGGGGTCTGGTCGGCGGGGTTGCACACCCCGGGTGCGGCGAACTTGGTGAACCACCCATCGAGCAGCGCCCGCAACTGCGGATCGGCGATCAGCCGGCCCACACTCATGCCGTCAACTTGTTGCCCACCGCACCAGACGAAGCCGCGTTTGCGGGCGCGGTCGTCATCGGAGAACGTCCCGTCGGGGTTGAGGTGCAGCGCCAACCGATGGGCGATCTTGTCCAACTGATCGGGCCGCATCGTCTGGGCGTGCTCGGCCAGTGTGCGTTCGGCCCTCTCGACCTCCACCGTCGGGACATGATCGGGCAAGTCACGAAAGAACCGCTGGATCACCCGCAGATGCTCGCCATCCAACTGCCCGTCATGCCAGGCCTTAGAGGTCTCGGGCAGCAGCGGCGGCAGAGGCTCACCGGTCAACGCCCGCCGCGGCGCCACCTGCTCGGCATCCCGCATGCGGCGTTTGGCCTCCCGCGGACTGATCCGCAACACATCGGCCAGGGTGATCGGTACCGGCGGGCAGCCCTCGACCTGCTCCAACCGCCCCACCACCGCGTGCGACACCGCGACCTGCCGGCGTCGCGCGGTCTCCAACCGCTGCAGAACCCTGAACCGATCCGGCGGTGACAACCCCTCGAGATCGACTGCGGCCAACGCCTCGACGACATCGTCGAGCGCCTCCAACACGCCGTCGATCAAACTCACACATCGAACACTAGTTCGAAGTACTGACAAAACCGGATGCTTCAGGCCGACCTGTTAATGAACGCAGAACTGTGGATAACGCCGGTTATTTCAGCTGGCCCGCCGCATACTCGTCCGGCCGATTCTTCTTCATCCACAATCGAATTGGCGCAAACAATACCCACAGCACCGCGTAGCCCGCGTAATAGAAGGCCACCGCAAAGAGCACCCCGACAATCCACGCGGGATACACGACGATGAGACAGAACTGGACGAATTGTTTGAGCACCACCGGCTGTCCGTCGGCCATCGACCAGACGGTGCGCGGACTCATCGAGGCGACCATGCGCCGGCCCGTAGACGCCGCGGGTTCTTCGGCTTCCTGCGGTTGGTCAGATGTCATACGAATCCCCAACTGAAAAAAGCGGCTGCCGGCGCGCGACTACGCACGCACCGACAGCCGCCTCACGACACCGATCAGGGAGTGATCGTCGTCTTCTCGTCGATGATGTTGGTGGCGTCCATCAGCGGGCCCTCCTGGCCGTCCAGCGCGTCGGCGTTCATCTGCAGGACGTACAGACCGTCCTGGCCGGGAATCACCACCGTCTTCTGGGCGATGATCCGCTTCTTGCCGTCTTTGGTGTAGTTGCCACCGAGCTGAACGGCGTCGAAACCGCTCAGCGTGCTCTTGTTGGCGCCGTCGCCGAGCGGCGTCCACCCGGGCAGGTTCTGCAGCTCACCCGGCGCGAACTCGAGAACCTTCTTGGGGTCCACGTTGCCGGTCAACTTGGAGACGATCGCGATGATGCTCGGCGGATCGTTCTTGTCCTGCGGGCTGTCGAAGACGATCGCCCCGTACGCCCAGTCGGGCGTCTGCTGGCCGGCGTCGGACCACCCCGGCGGCATCGCCAGATCGATGTTGGGAGAACCGGGATCGCCACGCTTGACCGGCGTCTCGGTGATCTGGTTCTCCTTCAGGTAATCCTGGATGGTCTTGTTCGTGCCGGCCGCCGGTGCCGGGCTTGCCGACGTCTCAGTCGATTTCGACGTCGACGTCTCGGTGGATGTCGAGGTCGACGTGGAGGTGGACGTCTTGGCGTCGTCCTTGCTGTCAGAACCGCAGCCGACGAGCGCGAAACTCAAGGAAACGGCGGCCAGGCCCGCCGTGGCTACCGCCGTCATCTTGTTCATCGAACGAGTTCTCCTTTTGTTGTGGCGCGCCGTCGCCAGCGACCAACCAAATTCGATTGAGCAGCTTAGTGCCCTTCACAGCGAAACCACATGAATCTTTGTGAAACCGCTTTTGCCACGGCACTGGAGAAACAGGCGCACCATGGACTGAGGCCGCGAAATTGCAATGGCGCAGCGTGGTCGCGGTGGTGGGTCGGGTGAAGCCATCATGGGCGGTGCGTCTGGCGTGTGGGGGGCGCCGTGGGCACCGTTGTGCGCTTGCTGTGCCTGGCCGTGTCGGGCGTCGTCGCGGCGGCGACGCTGACCGTCACCGTTCAGCTGGCGGCTACCACCGCCCTGATAATGGGCGGTACCGGACACCCTCTGGTGGGCGAGTCCCCGGGTTTCGCCGAGCAGTACACGCAGGGCGCGCTCGATCTCTTCATCGCCCCCACCGGCGCGGTGCGGGCCGATTCATCGGATCCCGCCACCTACCACCGGGTCGCCGTCGGCACCCCCGAACAGTTCTGGCCGGTGGTCGGTGCGGACCATTTCGACGCGTCTGTGGCGGCAGGTGCCGACAATCTGGTCAACTGCCTGCACGGCCGGAACTCCTGTAAGGCAACACATCTCGGCGCTGACGGCCCAGCATCGGACTACGTGATATTCGGGTATTCGCAGAGCGCGCGGATCGCGTCGATCGTCAAGCGTGACCTCATCGCGCAGTACCGCACCTCCATTGGCGCGACGCCGGCCGTCTCGTTCGTGGTCGTCAGCAATCCGAACCGGCCCAACGGAGGCTTCCTCGAACGCTTCGCGGGCCTCCACATCCCCGTCCTCGGAGTCACCTTCGACGGTGCGACTCCCGTTGACAGCTGCGCTGCCGACGGCACCAACTGCCGGTTCCTCACCGCCGACATCGCACAGCAGTACGACGGCTGGGCCGATTTCCCGCGGCGTCCGCTGAACCTGTTGGCCGACCTCAACGCATTGGCCGGCATCGCCTACCTGCACGAGCACTACACCGTGTCCGCGGCCGGCGCGATCGATCAGGGCACCGTCGGCGACACCACGTACTACCTGCTTCCGACTCGGCGCCTGCCGCTGCTCATGCCGCTCGCCCAACTCGGCGTACCGGGACCGATCCTCGATGTCCTCGACGCCCCACTGCGGGTGATCGTCGAATGGGCCTACGACCGCGCCATCAGCCCGGGCGAGCCGACACCGGCGACGCTGCGCAATCCGAACAACCCGGCGACCATGGTCCGCGATCTTCTCGCGGCGATCCCCGTCGGACTGGACGACGGTCTGCACGAGGCGGGGTTGGGACGCCCACTCGGAACGACCCGTGCGGGACCGTTCGGCGTCGGCGGCACAACGCTTCCCATGACGCTTCCAACGACGCTTCCCGGCGGGCCGGCGCCGAGCGATCCGGTGCCCGGCACGCGGCGCGCCACGGCGCGGCCACCCGGTGCCGCAAGGCCCAAGCCCCGCACGCCACCGGCCCGATCGGAGCGACCGAAGGCCGGGAAGGCCACGGCGGCGCACGCCGGTGTCGGTCGCCACCGAGCCCGGTTCTGACCACTGTGTGACGGCCGTTGAGGGCACGCGTTTGCCGATCTTGCGCATGGGTAAGTTGGCGCCATGGGAAAGTCCATCGTCGCAACCTCATTGGCCACCGCCGCGGCCGCCGTGACCGGCAGCATCGCCAGCAAGGCTGGCGTCGAGACCTGGTACCCACGGATCCGCAAACCCCGCTATGTCCCGCCGAACGCCGTGTTCCCGGTGGCGTGGACGACGTTGTACGCCGATATCGCCGTGACGTCGGCGGCGACGATCGACAAGCTGCGTGACAACGGCGAAGACGCCAAGGCCCGTGCCTACATCGGTGCGCTGGGCGCCAACCTGGTGCTCAATGCCGGGTGGAGCTGGCTGTTCTTCAAGTCGCACAAGCTCGGGCCGTCAGCGGTGGCGGCCGGCGCGCTCGCAATCAGCAGTGCCGATTTGGCGCGCAGATCCGCAGCGGTGGACCCGAAGCTCGGAGCGGCGCTGGCGCCCTACCCGTTGTGGTGCTCGTTCGCGACGCTGATGTCGACCGACATCTGGCGCCTCAACCGTTAGAACGCCATCTCGCGCGGTGCGAATCGGTCGGTGATGTCGCCGATCAGCGATTCGTCGTACGGGTCGACGGCGACCGGCGTGTCGCCGAGCGTCAACCGGTCCATGTCGACCCACACAACGTTGGGGCTGGTGGTCAACTCGAAGAAGTACATCCGGTTGGTCAGGTCGGTCACCGTTCGGTATTCGGTGTTGTACACGCCGAAGTCGCCGTAGGGTGCGCCGAACGGAACCGACACGTTGCGCATGATCGCCATCACGCTCGCGATCGCCTCGCGCTGTGAATTCGGGGTGGGCAGCAGGGCGCTGTAGTAGGCGGCGCGCTGGAACCGATCGACCGGGTTGACGTTCCCGGGCAACGGCATCTCCCGGCTCGGATGGGAAAAGTCTTGCAGGGAAAGCAGATTCAGCTGCTCATCGTAGGTGGGGTCGTTGGTCATCAACGTGAATTGGCGGCCGTGGTGGACCACCGCCCGGCCCTGGGCGAATTCGATGATCGCCGAGTCGCCCCCGGCGTCCTCGAGAGCGAGGTGCAGGTTGGCGTCACGTCCATGCGCCGACACCTTCACCAACTGGACCTCGTCCATCAGCCGCAGCGCCTCGGCCACCGTGTCCGCCTGGTCCAGCACATACTGCAACCACAATCCGGCCTGCACCCCGGGTTTCGCCGGGTCGCGCGGGCCGAAGTCGGTTTCGTTCAGGTACAGCCCGTGGCCCGCCAGGCCCGCCTCGTTGAGGCCGTCCACGGTGCCCAGTCCGTAGACGGTCGTCACCAGGCTGGCGTAACGGCTGGTCCAGCGCAGCGGATTCGGGTCGGCGACGATTCCGGTCGGCCTGCTGCCGTCGCGGTCCCGCCCGCGGGCAAACCCGACGATCAGCGGCTGCGTCGACTCCGGCCAGTCCATCGAGCGTCCGGTGAGGACCGCTAGGTCGTTGGTGTTCCACAGCACTCGAGTGCACATGGCTGACAGGTTAGCCCGCGAGGCGCGCGCATCGGCCGAACGATAAGTGGTATCAAAGCCCCGTGCGGCGGCTGATCGTCTGCCTGACGACGACACTGTGCCTGGCGACGGGACTCGGTCTGCCGGCGTGCGCGAAACCCACTTCGGCGCCGCCACCATCGTCGTCCCCATCGGCATCGACACCCGGCGGCGGTGTGATCAACCCGGCCAACATCAAACGCATCCGGCCGTCGCTGCCGGCCGGCTACGAAATCGCCGACGTGGCCGGGCCGGTGAGCGCTGCGGGCTTGTGGGGCTTCGGATCCGGGTGGACGGCGTCCCCGCCACAGTGCGCGGCGCTGGCGGACCCGGCGCCCGCCGATGCCGGTGCCCGCGGCTACTCGGCGTCCGGCGCGGGCGGAACCGTCTATGTCGTCGTCGCGGTGCCCGCCCAACCGCCGCCGAATGACGCGGTGGTCGGCGACTGCGCCCGGTGGACGATGACATTCGCGCACACCACCGGCGATGTGAGCTTGGCGCCCCCGCCCGAAGCGCCCAGCATCGACGGTGTGCTGACCATCGCGATGACGGTCACCACCCGCACAGTCGTCGAGTCCGGCACCCAGGTCGACGGCCAGGCCATGACCGCGCAGGCCTACGCCGACGGCCACGTCGTCTACGTCACCCTGGTCACCGACCCCGGATCACCGCATCCGGCACTGGATTCCCGTTTCGTCGGCGATCTGCTGGTCGCGACGGTCGCTGCCCTGCGCGGCTGAGGCAGGTACATTGACCACGATGGTGAAACCCGGCGCGGTCGTCGCAGTGCTGTGCGCCGGACTGGCGGTGGCGTGTTCATCAGGCGCACCCGCCGAGCCGAAGGCCGATATCGCCAAGGTGACGACGCTGAAGTCGAGCTTCGGTCCGGACTTCACGGTCTCCGAGGTCGCCAAGACCGGGATCGACCCGCAGGTGCTGGCCGGCCAGAAACTGCCCGACGGCCTGACCTTCGATCCGCCGTCCTGTGCGAAGTACGCCACCGGACAGCTCGTGCCGCAGGGCACCCAGGGCAACATGGCGGCCGTCTCGGCCGAGGGCCAGGGCAACCGCTTCATCGTGATCGCCGTCGAGACCGACTCGGCGGTGCCGGTGACCGAACCCGGACCGGACTGCCGCAAGGTCACCTTCACGGGCAGCGCGCTGCGCGGGTTGGTGGAGTCGGTCGAGGCGCCCACCATCGACGGCACCAAGACACTGGGCGTCCACCGGGTGCTCCAAGCGGTGGTCAACAACCAGGCGCGCACCGGCGAGACGTACAACTACTCCGCTCATTTCGGTGTCTATCAGGTCATCGTGAGCGCCAACCCGCTGGTGGTGCCGGACAAGCCGGTCGTGCCGGTCAACACCGGGCGGGCCCGCGATCTGCTGGTCGCCGGCGTCAACGCCATCCGGGGCTGAGCTCAGCGCACGTCGCGCGGACGGAACTGGATGCTGATCCGCGGTCCTCTCGGCAGCGCGGTTTTGGGAACGGCATGCTCCCAGGTGCGTTGGCATGAACCGCCCATCACCAGAAGGTCGCCGTGGTGCTGGGGCAGCCGCAGCGACTGTCCGCCGCCGCGGGGCCTAAGTGCGAACACCCGGGTGGCGCCGAGGCTGACGATCGCCACCATGGTGTCCTCGGTGCTGCTGCGGCCGATGGTGTCGCCGTGCCACGCCACGCTGTCGGCTCCGTCGCGGTACAGGCACAGCCCGGCACTGGTGAACGGCTCACCCAATTCGCCGGCGTAAACGTCGTTGAGGCGACGGCGCAGCCTGGTGATGGCGGGGTTCGGCGGCGGTTCGGTCAGCAGATCGTGGAAGCTGACCAGCCGCGGAACGTCGAGGACCCGGTCGTACATCTGCCGCCGTTCGGCGCGCCAGGCGACATCGTCAAGCAGGGCGTCGAACAACGCATCGGCGTCGTCGACCCATGCCGAGCGCATGTCGATCCACGCACCGGCACCGAGCTCGCGGCGCTCACTGTGCTCGAACAGCGCGCCCTGAACCGGGACAGACACAGGCACGAGGATATCGCACATCTGTTCGATGCCAAAGCGTCGAAACTAGAGTTTGGCCGCCCCGGGTCCGTGTCCGGCGAGGACGTCTTCGGGGTTCGACAGCGCGCAGCTGCGCAGACTCAGGCAACCGCAGCCGATGCAGTCGGCGAGATTGTCGCGCAGCCGCTGCAGGTGGACGATCCGCTCATCGAGGTCGTCTCGCCAGCCCGCCGACAGCCGTGCCCAGTCCCGGCTGGTGGGAACCCGGTCGGCCGGCAGCGTCGCCAGTGCTTCGCGGACCCTGGCCAGGGGGATGCCCAGGCGCTGGGACATCCGGATGAATGCGACTCGCCGCAGCGTGTCACGGGGGTAACGCCGCTGGTTGCCCGAGGTCCGGCGGCTGCTGATCAGGCCCTCGCGCTCGTAGAAGTGCAGTGCCGAGATCGCCACCCCGGCTCGTGCCGCGAGTTCGCCGGGCCCCAGTTCGTGCTCGGTCACTCCTCGACGATAGATCAGCTGGCGCAGGTGTTGTTACGGTGCTATTCGTGACTGCCGCCGTACTTGGCTCCAACTCCGAGGTCGGGACGCTGCGGGTCGTCATTCTGCACCGACCCGGCGCCGAACTGCAGCGGTTGACCCCGCGCAACAACGACAAACTGCTGTTCGACGGTCTGCCGTGGGTGGCGCGGGCTCAGCAGGAACACGACGCGTTCGCCGATCTACTGCGGTCGCGGGGCGTGGAGGTGCTGCTGCTGTCGGACCTGCTGACCGAGGCGCTGAACAGCGGGGCGGCCAGAATGCAGGGCATTTCAGCGGCCGTCGATGCGCGCCGCTTGGGATTACCTCTGGCGCAGGAACTTTCGGCATATCTGCGCAGCCTGGAGCCGGCGGCGCTGGCGCATGTGCTGATGGCGGGGATGACCTTCACCGAATTACCTTCGGGCGCAACGTCGGACATGTCGCTGGTCCGGCTGATGCATCACGGCGGCGACTTCGTCATCGAACCGCTGCCGAACCTGTTGTTCACCCGCGACTCGTCGTTCTGGATCGGTCCTCGGGTGGCGATCACCTCGCTGGCCCTGCCCGCGCGGATGCGCGAGACCTCACTCACCGACCTCATCTACGCCCACCACCCACGCTTCCTCGGTGTGCGCCGGGCCTACGAATCGCACACTGCGCCGGTGGAAGGCGGTGACGTACTGCTGCTCTCGCCCGGCGTGGTGGCCGTCGGAGTCGGGGAGCGCACCACCCCGGCAGGTGCGGAAGCATTGGCGCGCAGCCTGTTCGATGACGGATTGGCCCACACAGTGCTGGCCGTTCCGATCGCCCAGGAGCGGGCCCAGATGCACCTGGACACCGTCTGCACGATGGTCGACGTCGACGCAGTGGTGATGTACCCGGCGATCAGTGACTCGCTGTCGGCGTTCACCATCAAACGCACACCCGACGGGGTGAAGATCCTCGACGAGGCGCCGTTCGTGAAGGCGGCCGCCGACGCGATGGGCACGGCGTTGCGGGTCATCGACACCGGGCTGGACCCGGTGACCGCCGAACGCGAGCAGTGGGACGACGGCAACAACACCCTCGCGGTGGCCCCCGGCGTCGTCGTCGCCTACGAACGAAACACCGAAACCAATGCCCGGCTGCAGGATTCGGGAATCGAAGTGCTGCCGATCGCCGCCTCCGAGCTCGGCACCGGCCGTGGCGGTCCGCGGTGCATGTCATGTCCGGTGGCCCGGGACCCGCTGTGACCGATCTGCTGGTCGACGGGAAGCTGGTGCCCGGCGGGGCGGGTACGTTCGGCACCGTCAATCCGGCCACCGAGGAGCAGATCGGGCTGGCGGCCGACGCCGACAGCGCGGACATGGACCGTGCGATTGCCGCCGCGCGCGTCGCGTTCGACCACGGCGACTGGGCCCGGGATGTGGCGCTACGGGTGCATTGCCTGCGCCAGTTGCGCGCGGCTCTGATCGCCGAGATCGAGGAGCTGCGCTCGGTCACGGTCGCCGAAGTCGGCGCTCCGGTGACCTTCACGCACGGCTCACACCTGGAAGGCCCGGTCGACGATCTGGCATTCCCCGCCGACACCGCCGAAAGCTATTCGTGGAAAACCGATCTCGGGGTGGTCTCCCCGATGGGTATCGCGACGCGGCGCTGGCTGGTACGCGAGCCGTATGGGGTCGTCGGCGCGATCACGCCGTTCAACTTCCCGCATCAGATCAACCTCGCCAAACTGGGTCCGGCGCTGGCGGCAGGCAACACCGTGGTCCTCAAGCCCGCGCCCGAGACCCCGTGGTGCGCAGCCCACATCGGCCGGATCATCGCCGAGCACACCGACTTTCCGCCGGGCGTGGTCAACATCGTGACGGCCGCCGATCCCGCTCTGGGTGCGCAGTTGTCTCGCGACGCCCGGGTGGACGTGGTGTCGTTCACCGGTTCGACGGCCACCGGCGCCGCGGTGATGGCCGCCGCGGCGCAGAACATCACCAAGGTATTCCTCGAACTCGGCGGCAAGTCGGCGTTCATCGTGCTCGACGACGCCGACCTGAGCCGAGCATGTGGTGCGGCGGCCGTCGCGGTATCCCGGCATGCCGGCCAGGGCTGCGCGTTCACCACCCGGTTACTGGTGCCGCGCAACCGATACGACGAGGCCGTGGATGCCGCCGCCGCGGCGATGAGCGGTATCGCGGTCGGCGACCCGACCGATCCCGCGACGGTGTGCGGACCGCTGATCTCGGCGCGGCAGCGGGACCGCGTGCAGGGTTATCTGGGCCTGGCAGTGGACGAGGGCGGGTCGTTTGCCTGCGGCGGCGGCCGTCCCGGCGGCCTGGACCGCGGATACTTCATCGCTCCCACAGTGATTCGTGGCCTTGATAATTCGGCTCGGGTGGCGCGCGAGGAGATCTTCGGCCCGGTGCTGGTGGTGCTGGCTCATGACGGTGACGACGACGCGGTGGCCATCGCGAACGACTCACCGTACGGGCTCTCCGCGGCGGTATGGAGTTCCGACCCGGAGCGGGCGGCCGTGGTGGCAGGGCGGCTGCGGACCGGAACGGTCAGTGTCAATGGGGGAGTGTGGTATTCGGCCGACACGCCGTTCGGCGGCTACAAGCAGTCGGGCAACGGCCGTGAGATGGGGGTAGCCGGCTTCTCCGAGTACCTCGAGACCAAAGTGATCGCCACCGCGGTGGGCACGGCGTGACCGGACTGCCGTTCGATCCCGACGCGCTGCGCGCCCGTTATGCGCGGGAGCGCGACATACGTTTGCGCCCTGACGGTATCGGTCAGTACGTCGAGGTGGCCGGTGATTTCGCCGGTTTCGCGTCCGACCCGTGGTCGGGTGCGCCCGAACCTCGTGAGCCGGTCACCGACGAGGTCGACGTCGCGATCATCGGCGCCGGGTTCGGCGGTCTGCTTACCGGTGCCCGGCTGCGGGAACTCGGCGTCGCCGACATCCGGCTGATCGACAAGGCGGCCGACGTCGGCGGCACCTGGTACTGGAACCGATACCCCGGCATCGCCTGCGATGTCGAGTCTTACGTCTATATGCCGCTGCTGGAGGAGGTTGGCTATCTGCCGACCGAGAAGTACGCCAAGGGTCCGGAGATCTTCGCGCATTGCCGGCGCATCGCCCAGCATTACGACCTCTATCGCTCTGCCCTGCTGCACACCGAGGTGCGGCAGATCCGGTGGGATGAGCGCAGCGAGCGGTGGATCGTGGAGACCGATCGCGGTGATGCGATCCGCGCCCGGTTCGTATCGATGGCGAACGGTTACCTGCAGAAGCCGAAACTCCCGGGGATCCCCGGCATCACGTCGTTCGCCGGGCACACCTTCCACACCAGCCGGTGGGACTACGACTACACCGGACAAGACCTGGAACTGTTGGCCGACAAGCGGATCGGGATCATCGGCACCGGTGCGACGGCCGTGCAGTGCGTTCCGCACCTGGCGCGCGCCGCCGGTCATCTCTCGGTGTTCCAGCGCACGCCGTCATCGGTCGACGTCCGGGCCAACCGGCCCACCGACGCTCAGTGGGCCGCCACGCTGACACCCGGCTGGCAGCGGCGTCGCATCGAGAACTTCCAGCAGCTCACGGCCGGCGGTGATGCCGACGAGGACCTGGTGGCCGATGCCTGGACCAGCATCGTCAAGACGCTGCTGGTGATGCAGGATGGTGAGCTGGCGGACTTCGCGAAGATGGAGGAGGTCCGCGCCCGTGTCGACGCGATCGTGACCGATCCGGACACCGCCGAGGCGCTCAAACCGTGGTACGGCTACTTCTGCAAGCGGCCGTGCTTTCACGACGACTACCTGGCAACGTTCAACCGGCCCAACGTGACTCTGGTCGACACCCATGGCCGCGGCGTGGAGTGCATCACCGAACGCGGTGTCGTGGCCGATGGCATCGAGCACGAACTCGACTGCCTGATCTTCGCAACGGGTTTCGAGGTCGGCACCGAGTATGCGCGGCGCACCGGGTTCGAGGTGCTCGGCCGTGACGGGATCACGTTGACCGACAAGTGGCGTGACGGCGTCCGGACGCTGCACGGTCTGATGGTGGCCGGCTTTCCCAACCTCTTCGTCGAAAGCATCGCGCAGTCGGGCTTCACGGTGAACTTTCCCTACCTGCTCGACGTCCAGGCCACGCATGTCGCGTGGATCATCGCCGAGGCTTTATCGCGCAACATCACCCGCGTCGAATCGACGACGGCCGCCGAGGACAGGTGGGTGGACATCGTGGTGAGCAGATCCGCCGGGACTGCTGACCGTGCCCGGAACTGCACCCCCGGGTACTACAACCGGGAAGGGCAGGCCAACGCCACCACCCGGCAGGGCAGCTTCTTCTACGGCACCCCAACCGAATACGCCGACATCCTGGCCGCATGGCGGGAGGAGGGCACGCTCGATGGCCTTGAGATCTCTCGAGGTGCCCTCTGATGACAGCTCGGTACCTGACGGGAAGACTGCGGGCGGCGGTGCGGCGGCGCTCACCGCGGGTGGCGATCATCGGCGCCGGGTTCGGCGGGCTGGCCGCCGCGGTGGCGTTGCGGCGCATCGGTGTCGACGACATCGCGATCATCGAACGCTGTGACGGAGTCGGCGGCACCTGGCGGCTGAACACCTATCCCGGCGCGGCGTGCGACATCCAGAGCCACCTGTACTCGTTCTCCTTCGCCCCCAACCGGAACTGGAGCCGCACCTACGCCCGGCAGCCGGAGATCTTGGCCTACCTGGAGTCGGTGGCCAGAGAGTTCGATCTGGAACGGCACCTGCTGACCGGCACCACGGTGCGGAGCATGAGTTGGAGCGACCACGCCCAACAGTGGGATCTCGACCTCGAATCAGTCAGTACCGGGAGCGGTTTCGGGTTCTCGGCTGACGTGGTGATCAGCGCGGTGGGTCTGTTCGGTGAACCCAAGCTGCCCGACATCGACGGGTTGACGGACTTCGGCGGCTCGATCATGCACACCGCACGCTGGGACCCGCGCGCCGACGTCACCGGCTGCCGGGTGGCCGTCATCGGCACGGGTGCCAGTGCGGTGCAGGTCGTTCCGGAACTCGCGAGGGAGGCCGGCGCAGTGACGGTCTTCCAGCGCACGCCGCCGTGGATGGTGCCCAAGGACGATCGCGCGTTCACCGCCGACGAGCTCGACCGCTTCCGTCGCATCCCCTGGGCCGGGCGCCGCGAGCGGTGGCGGCTGTGGAAGGAGCAGCACGACAACACCGCGCTGCGACTCGACGACCCCCGGGTGAGCGGTCGGCAGGGCATCGCCGAAGAGTTCCTGCGCCGCAGCGTCACCGACGACCAGCTCCGCGCGCAGCTCACCCCGGACTACCCGTTCCGCTGCAAGCGGGTACTGCTCGGCGGCGACTACTACGCCGCACTGCAGCAGGACAACGTCTCGCTGGTGGCCGAACCCATCGAGAAGGTCACCGAGGACGCGGTGTGCACCGCCTCGTCGACGACCGAGGCCGACGTCATCGTGCTGGCCACCGGATTCCAGACCAACCGTTACCTGGCCGGCATCGAGGTCACCGGCGTCGGGGGACAGTCACTACACGACCGTTGGGGCGAGGATCCCAGCGCCTACCTCGGTGCCGCGGTCAGCGGCTTCCCGAATTTCCTGATGCTGTACGGGCCCAACACCAATCAGGGCGGCAATTCGATCGTGTACATCCTGGAGGCGGGGGCCCGCCTGGCCGCCGGCGCGGTGGCGCGCCTGCGCCGCAAAGGCGGGACCCTGGAGGTGGACCCGGACGCCGAGCGGCGATTCAACGACGAGATCTCCGCCGAACTCGAGCAGACGGTGTGGACGCAGTGCGGCAGCTACTTCCGCTCACCGGATGGTCGCATCGTCACGCAATGGCCCTACACCGAGATCGAATACGCCCGCCGCACACGGCGATTGAGGCGCAGCGACTGGATTCACCGGTAAGTCACAGTCCCAGCGGCCAGGTCCCGATCACGTCGTCGGCCTCCAGGCGGGCCAGGTCCTGATCGGTCAGGCCCAGTACGCCGCCGAAGATGTCCGCGTTGTGCTGACCCAGCAGCGGCGCCGCGTGCGCGACGAAGTGGCCGGCGACCGGCGGCCGCGGGTAGGGCAGTGGTCCGCACAACGGGTGTGACACCGTTTGGAAGAAGTCCCGTGCCTGCAGCGAGGGGTTGTCGATCACATCGGGCGGCTGCAGAACGGGTGCCGCGGGGATCCCGGCGGCGAGCAATGCCGCGACGGCCTCGTCGCGGGGCCGGGTCGCGAGCCACTCGGCGAGATGGCCGTCGATGAGGTCGCCCGCGTCGGCCGTGTAGCTCACGCCGCGAGCCCAGTTCGGTTGCCCGAGAAGCGCTGTCAGCGCGGCCCAGTCGGAGTCGTCGCGGATGCTGACCGCCGCCCACTGGTCGTACCCGGCGCAGACGTAGACGTTCTGCACCGCGCACTCGTGCCCGCGGTTGCCCCGGCGGGTCAGCAGTACACCTGCGGCGTCGTGTTCGATGATCTGCAGTGCGCTGGCGTTGAGCACCACGTCGATCATCGGCACCTCGATCAGCTGCCCCTGTCCGGTGCGCCGGCGAAACTCCAGGGCTGCGAGCGTGAGAAACGCGGCGTGCACTCCGGCCAGCGGGTCGCACGCGCCGCGCGGGGCGGTCGGCAGACCGTCGGGGTAGCCGGTGATCCAGGCCAGCCCCGCAAGCTGTTCCATTGTCATCGCGAAGCCCACTCGGTCGCGCCACGGGCCGTCCAGCCCGAACCCGGGCATGCGGACCTCGATGATCTGCTCGTTGAATTCGCGCAGTGCCTCGTAACCCAGCCCGAAGTTCTCCATCACCCGGGGGGTGAAATTCTCGATCACCACGTCCGCATCGGCGACCATCCTGCCGAAAAGCGCTCTGCCAGCGTCGGATTCCAGATCCAAGGTCACCGAGCGCTTGCCGGAGTTGACGCCGTGGAAGACCCAGCTGTACTCCCACCACCGTTCGACGTCGGGACGGAACCCGCCGGCGAAGCGCATCCCGTCCGGGCGCTGCACCGACTCGATCTTCACCACGTCCGCACCGAGCATCGCCAGCAGATGAGTGGCGGCCGGGCCGGCCCAGAATGCGGTCAGATCCACGATGCGGACGCCGTCGAGCGGCAGCCCCGTGCCGGTGGGCTTGTTCCGCGGCGTCCAGTCGCCCGCGGTGTCACCGACAGCGGGAGGCAACGCCGGCGGCAGTGCTGGCGTACGGCTCATCCGCCACGGCGGCCCAGGCGCCCGGAACCCGGCGGGATGATCGACGAACGACTTTCGCGCGACGAAATGATCCATCCCAGATAGGGTTTCACCGTTGCCGATGGCCGCCATCGGAATCCGGAACAGCTCGGCCAGTTCCACGATCTCCGCGACGGTGTGGGTGGCGAACCAGTCGCCGATGCGGGCCCGGATGAGGTCGCGCTGCTCCCAGCGGCCCACCTGGAAACGCAACTCGGGAACGTCGGCCAGGTCGGGGCATTCGACCATCGCGCAGAAGTCCTGCCACTGCTGGCCGGTGGCCATCGAGATGCCGACATAGCCGTCCTTGGCGCGCTCCACCGACGGGACCTCAGTCGAACGGCCGACGACCTCGAGAAGCATCAATTCCTTGCGCAGCCAGGAGAACACCTGCATCGAGGTGGTCATCGCTTCCAGCACCGACATGTCGAAGCTGCCGCCACCTCGGTGCGCGGCGAGCGCGAAGAACGCGGCGTAGCTGCCGGCGATGAACTCACCCAGGTCGCCGCCGACCGCGATCGGCGGCCGTTCCGGCTCGCCCCGCGAGCCCGTCGAGCCGCACCAGGCCTGCATGGTGAATTCGGTGGCAGGCAACTCCGCCCATGGGCCACCCCAGCCGAAGTTCGACACCGTGACCACCGGTGTTGTGCAGCAAGCGATCTCGTCCGCCCCCAGGCCCATATCGGCGGCCTGCTCCGGGGTGGCGCCGAGGATGACGATGTCGGCGGAGTTCAGCAGCGCGGGGGTGACCGACGGTGTTGTGATGCTGTGCTTGCCGCCGGCCAGGAAGGAGAAGAACGGACTGTCACCCTCGGACGCCGCGACACCCGTGGGCCGGTAGCGGCGCAGCCGATGACCGGTGGGGGGTTCGACCATCACCACCTCGGCGCCGGCGTCGCGCAGCAGTTTTCCGCAGTAGGCGGTGGCGATCCGGTCGCCGATCTCGAGCACCCGGATACCCGACAGGGGAGACGTCACGGGCGAGCTCAGACGATCCCGAAGTCGACGACGCCGCGAATCAGCCGGCCCTGCATCAGGTCGTCGAACGCGTCGTTGATGTCGTCGAGACGGTAGCGGGTGGTGATCATCTCGTCGAGCAGCAGCTGACCCGCGCTGTACATGCCTGCCAGCAAGGGGATTTCGGAACGCGGGTTGCACGAGCCGAACACCGTTCCGCACAGGGTCTTGTTCATCAGGACAAGGTCCTGGATGTCCAGGTGTACGGGCAGCGGGCCGGACGGCGCCATGCCGGTGAGCACACAGGTGCCCCCCTTGCGGGTGAGCGCCAGCGCGTCGCGCACGTCGTCACCGGTGATGTCCGACGGTGCGACGATCACACAATCCGCCATCACCCCGCGCGTCAGGTCCCGAACCAGTTCTTTCGCATCGGCCGCCCAGACCGCCGTGTGGGTCGCCCCGAAGTCGGCGGCCGACTTACGTTTGCTCTCAAGGGGATCCACCGCCACGATCGTCGTCGCACCGTTGATCCGGGCGCCCTGGATGGCGGCGGTACCGATGCCGCCGGCGCCGATCACCACCACGGTGTCACCGCCGCGCACATTCCCGCGACGGGCCGCCGAGCCGTACCCGGTTGGGATCGCGCACGCCAACAGCGCCGCGGGCACCAGCGGGATGTCCGGGTCGATCCTGACCAGCGAATCCGCCGCGACGACAGTGTGTTCGGCGAAGGCGCCGATCTTGGAGGTGTGGCCGACGTCGTGGCCGTCGAGGGTGTGGTGGCGAAATGTGCCGTCGGTCGGCATGCCCGGTGTCAGCACGCCGGCACCCGTGTCGCACAGGTACTCCATGCCCGACGCGCACCAGCGGCACCGGCCGCATACCGCGACGAAGGAGGTCACCACATGGTCGCCGGGAGCCAGCCCGGTGACACCGGGGCCGACCTCGACGACCACGCCCGAACCCTCGTGACCGCCGATGGTCGGGGGACGTGACGTCGGGGCGCCAGGCGGTGACATGAAGCCGTTGCGGATGTGGTCGTCGGAATGGCACAGCCCGGCGGCGGCCATCTGCACCAGCACCTCGCCGGAGCGCGGGGGATCGAGCTCGAAATCCTCGACCGACCAGGAGCCGCCGACCTCGCGGACGATCGCGGCACGGCTTTTCATGGCTCCGACCTTACGGCGCGGCCTATTCCCGAGTTCGCGGAGAGTGAAACGGGGCGCACGCTCCGCTTAGTCGGGGTTACGTTGACAGACGTGGCAATCAGACTCGGACTTCAGATCCCCAACTTCTCCTACGGCACCGGCGTCGCCGAGCTGTTTCCGACCGTGATCGCGCAGGCCCAAGAGGCCGAAGCGGCCGGGTTCGATTCCGTCTTCGTGATGGACCACCTGTATCAACTCCCCGGGCTCGGTGCGCCCGAGGAACCGATGCTGGAGGCCTACACCGCGCTGGGTGGGCTGGCGACGGCGACGAACCGGGTTCAGCTCGGCACGCTGGTCACCGGCAACACCTACCGCAACCCGGCCCTGCTGGCCAAGGAGATCACCACGCTTGACGTGATGAGCCAGGGCCGGGCCGTTCTCGGCATCGGCACCGGCTGGTTCGAGCTCGAGCACGACTCGCTGGGTTACGAGTTCGGCACCTTCACCGACCGGTTCAACAAGCTCCACGAGGCGTTGGACATCATCCTGCCGATGCTCAAGGGCGAGCGGGTGACGGTGGACGGCAAGTACTACCAAACCAAGGAGGCGTTCGCCAACCCGCGCTTCCGCGACCACATCCCGCTGATGATCGGCGGCAGCGGCGAGAAGAAGACAATCCCGCTGGCCGCCAAGCACTTCGATCACCTGAACATCATCGCGGGCTTCGACGAACTGCCCCGCAAGGTCCAGGTGGTCAACGAGGCGTGCGAGAAGATCGGCCGCGACCCCGCCACTCTGGAGACCAGTGTGCTCGCGATCGCGCTGATCGACGAGAACATCACTGCGGACATGATCCCGGACGAGTTCAAGCAGCAAGCCGTCTTCGGCAGCCCGGAGCAGATCGCCGACCAGATCAAGACCAAGGTGCTCGACGCCGGCGTCGACGGCGTCATCCTCTCCGCCGCGACCATCAACGGGTACCAGCCCGGCGGTGTCGCCGCTATCGGCGAACTGCTGAAGCCGCTGCTGGGTCTGTAGAACCTCGGCGAGATCGACACCATGGCTGTTCGTCGGCCGGAATGACGACCCTCACGCAGGTCTCGGCAGTGAGAGTCGCCGGCGGGTGAAGGCGTCGTCTACGCGGTGAAGGATGTACGCGCGGCTGTGCTCCTTCACCACGCGGATGATCAGCCAGCCCATGGCCTCGAGCATGTCGTAGCGGCTGATGTCGCGAACGTGTTGGCCGCGATCGGACTGGTGGTGCGCACCCTCGTACTCCAGTCCGATCTTCGGCTCATCCCATCCGAGGTCGACGAACACCGTCGTATAGCCGTCGGACACGGAAATCTGGGTGACGGGGCAGGGGTATCCGGCGTCGATCAGCAGCAGCCGTAGCCAGGACTCCCGCGGCGACTGTGCGCCGGCGTCGATCAGGGGCACCGCGGTTCGAGCCCGTTGGATTCCTCTCGCGCCCGGGTAGCGATCGGCAAGCGATAGCACGGCGGCGGGTTCGAATCCGGTGGCCGCTGCGAGTGCGTCGAGGTTGGTGATGGCCTCGTCTCTCGGTAGGTGACGGGCAAGGTCGAGCGCGGTGCGTACTGGTGTGGTGACGGCCAAGTCGGCGAGCGGCCCGAATTCATCCGGACCGATGCGTTCCTCGCGCACGATGACGCCGGGTCGGCGTCGGCGGGCGTGTCCGATGAGTTCGACGGGGGTGGCCGGTCCGACCCACGATGCCCCATGGAGCGCGGCCGCTGCCCGGCCGGTGATGATTCCGTCCGGTACCCACAGTGCTGCCGCCCGGGTGCGGACGTCGAGCGTGCGTTCGGATCCGTTGGGGATGTACACGTCGGGATGAATCGCGGTGTAGTTCCACCGCAGCTGACCCCGCGTCAGCAGGCCACTGGCGACTGCGGTGCTCCCGATGAACGGCCTCGACATGCCCGCATGCTGCGGCGCGGGATCAGAACCGACTAGTCACCATCGCGAAAACGACACCAGGGCTGTGGAATTCTGGGAATCACGACCCTGATGTCGATCTCGAGCTGTGGATAACGCCCTCTAGCGCCAGCTGGGCAGCCAGATCTCCATGTTCCACGTCGACTGCGAGATCGGCACGCCGGTCAGCACCGGGTACAGCCAGGCGAAGTTCGTGATCACCAGCGCGATGTAGCAGCTCACCGCGATCAACCCGAGCGTTCGGCGTTCGGCGTTCTGATTGGGCGCATGCAGGATGTCGCCGAGGATCAGCGCGATCGCCATGACCAGGAACGGCGCCATCGGTACCGCGTAGAAGAAGTACATCTGGCGGTCGATGTCGGCGAACCAGGGCAGGAAGCCTGCGCTGTACCCGGTGAGAACGACGGCGTAGCGCCAGTCGCGACGAACGAACGCACGCCACACCGCGTAGAACAGGACCGGCACCGCTAGCCACCACATCGCGGGTGTGCCGACCAGCATCACAGCCTTCACGCAGGAGGCGGCGCCGCAACCCGGGACGTTCTGGTTGTCGATCGCATACAGCACCGGCCGCAACGACATCGGCCACGTCCACGGCTTGGACTCCCACGGGTGGTGGTTGCCGTTCGCGTTCGTCAGCGTCGAATGGAAGTGATACGCCTTGTACGTGTAGTGCCACAGCGACCGGATCGCGTCCGGCGGCTGATACCACTGCCGTTCGCCGATCGACTCGCCCACCTCGTACCGGTTGACGGCGGTCTCGGAGGAGAACCACCACGCGTACGACGCGAGGTACACCGCGAACGGAATCGCCAGGAACACATAGGCGGTCGGCCCGACGTCGCGGCGGATCGTGCCGAACCATGGCCGCGGCACCCGGTATGCGCGTCGGGCGGCGATGTCGAACGCCAGCGTCATCGCGCCGAAGAACACGATGTAGTACAGGCCCGACCACTTCGTCGCCGTCGCCAGACCCAGCAGCACGCCCGCCCCGAAGCGCCACCATCGCACCCCGAGGCGGGGACCCCACGGCGTCTCGGCGATGCGACCCTCGAGCAGCGCGTTGTGCATTCGCTCGCGGACCTGGTCCCGGTCGACGATCAGCGCTCCGAACGCCGCGACCACGAAGAAGGTCTGGATGCCGTCGAGCAGCGCGGTGCGCGCCGCGACGAAGCTCACCCCGTCGGCGATCAGCAGCAGCCCGGCCATCGATCCGACCAGAGTCGAGCGACTGATCCGCCGCACGATCCGAACCACCAGCAGGACCAGCACCACGCCCAGCAGCGCGCTGGTGAACCGCCAGCCCACCCCGTTGTAACCGAAGATCGCCTCGCCCAGCGCGATCATCTGCTTGCCCACCGGCGGGTGCACCACCAGCCCGAAGCCGGGGTTGTCCTCGACGCCGTAGTTCGACAGCATCTGCCAGGCCTGCGGCGCGTAGTGCTTCTCATCGAAGATCGGGGTGCCCGCGTCGGTGGGCGAAGCCAGGCTCATCAACCGGGTCAGCGCGGCCAGCGCGGTGATGATCGCGGTGGCAACCCAGCCCTCGATGCGATCGACCGGGCCGAAGTCGGCGACCGGCACCAACGGTCCCGGGCTGATGACGGGCACATGGCGCTCGTGCACGGCGAGGTCATCGGCTGTCGTGGACATCGCCTGCGATCGTATTCTGTCCACGTGCCGATCCCCGAGTCGCTTCACTCCTGCCTACCGTGACGACCGGACGGCTGATCCTCGGAGCCACGCCGCTGGGTCAGCCGGGGGACGCGTCGAAACGACTGGTCGACGCCCTCGCGACCGCCGACGTCGTGGCGGCCGAGGACACCAGGCGGGTGCGCTCCCTGGCCCAATCACTGGACGTGCGGATCGCCGGGCGGGTGGTCAGCCTGTTCGACCAGAACGAAGCCGCCCGGGTGCCCGCGCTGATCGACGACATCAAGGCGGGCGCCACCGTGCTGGTGGTCAGTGACGCCGGGATGCCGCTGATCAACGATCCGGGCTATCGGATGGTGACGGCGTGCATCGAAGCAGACGTGGATGTCACCTGCCTGCCCGGCCCGTCGGCGGTCACCACCGCACTGGCAGTGTCCGGGCTGCCCTCGGACCGGTTCTGTTTCGAGGGATTCGCCCCGCGCAAGCAGTCCGCGCGACGGACCTGGCTGGCCGGCTTGGCCGCCGAGCAGCGCACCTGCGTGTTCTTCGAATCACCCCGGCGGCTGGCCGACTGCCTGCGTGACGCGGTCGACGAACTCGGTGCGGATCGTCGGGTCGTGGTGTGCCGAGAGCTGACCAAGGTGCACGAGGAGATCCTGCGCGGCTCGCTGGCCGAGCTCGCGCAGTGGGCAGATGACACCGTGCTCGGCGAGATCACCGTGGTGCTCGCCCCCGCGGTTCCGACCACCGATCTGCCGACGCTGGTGGCCCAGGTCGAGGAGCTGGTCGCCGACGGCATGCGGGTCAAGGACGCCTGCGGGCAGGTGGTGCAGGCACATCCGGGCGCACCGTCGCGGCGTGAGCTCTATGACGCGGTGCTGCGTTCGCGTTCCGGCGGGCTGGGGGTACCGCCCAGCCGAAGGCGAGGGGGAGAGCGCAGCGACCCGGGGAATGGAGTGTGAACCACTGCGGCGGCCTTGTCGAGGCATTCCTGCCATTCGGCTACTGGGTCGGAGTCGGCCGTGATCCCGCCGCCGACGCCGAGTACCGCCGTGCCGTTCGCATCGAATTCGACGGTGCGGATCGCCACGTTGAGTTCGGTGCCCGCAATCGGCGAGGCCATCCCCAGCGTTCCGCAGTACACGCCACGGCGGCGTGGCTCCCACTGTGAAAGCAGTTGCCGGGCACGGGCTTTCGGAGTTCCGGTCACCGATGCCGGCGGAAAGGTCGCATCCAGCAGTGTGGTGTTGGTGATCTCGGGGCGGACCTTTGCAGCCACCGTCGACACCAGGTGCCACACCCCGGGTGCGGCCCGGACCGTCAGCAGTTCGGCGACGGTGACGGTTCCGGTGTCGGCGACCCGGCCGAGGTCGTTGCGCACCAGATCCACGATCATGATGTTCTCGGCGACGTCCTTGACCGACGCCCGCAGTTCGTCCGGTGAGCGGTGCAGCGGCAGCGTCCCCTTGATCGGACTGGACGCCACGTCATCGCCGGTCCGCCGCAGGAAGAGCTCCGGTGACAGCGATGCCACCGCGCCCCAGTCGCCGGCCAGGTAGGCGGCGCGCGCGGGTGTGGTCCGGGTGACCGCGTCGGCGAAGAACTCCAGCGACGAGCCGCGCAGCGTGCCGGTGAATTGCGTGCACACGCAGGCCTGGTACACCTCGCCGGCCTCGATCGCCGCCAAGCAGGCCAGCACGCCGACCTGATGGCGCGCGAAATCGGGTTCTTCCCAATCGATTTCGTAGACGTCCGGCGGGGCGGGGGACGACAATGCGTCGACCACCCATCCCGCGATCGGTGCGGCGGACAGGCTTTCGTGCCACCAGCAGCCGTCGCGGTCCAAGCGCAGCACATTATCGGTCCAGCCGCCGGCCGCCTCGGGGATTCGCGGCAACGCGCCGTCGGCCGCGGCATCGGGATAGCAGAGGTAACCGATCCACCCGCCGCCGACCGCGTCACCGCGGTGGCCGGGCGCCCAGGGGAACACCGCGCCGGGGTCGACGGTCCGCACCGAGAGGGTCGGGGCGATCACCGCACCGGCGCCGAACCATTCACCGACCAGAGCGGCCGGCGGCGCCAGTCCGTGCCGGCGAGCGGCGGCTGCCACGGCGCGCAGCACCTCGGCGGCGGTGCCAAGGTCCCCGAGCCGGTCGATGCGCATCGCCATAGCCTGACGCCTGCGGTCGGCAGACGCAAAGGATCAGCGGCTGATCTCCCTGCGCACAGTGACGGCGGCGAGCTTGTCCGGGTTGCGCATCGCGTAGAAGTTGGTGATGGTCCCCTCGGTGATCTCCACCAGCATCACCGACTCGGCCCGATCGCCGCGGAAGACGACGATCGCGGGCGCGCCGTTGTAGTTCGCGCCCTCGATCCGGTACTCCGGTGTCGCCTGGCGGAACAGCCCGATGATGAGCCTGGCGACCTTGGCCGGCCCCAGCACCGGACGGCGCGCGGCACTGACCTTGCCGTCGCTGTCGGAGGTGAACACCACGTCGGGCGCCAGCAGGCTCATCAGCCCGTCCAGGTCACCGGTCGCGGCGGCCGTCAGGAATTGCGTGGTGATCTGCTCGGACTGTTGCGGGTCCAGCGGGGAGAACCGGCGCCGCCGCGAGTGCACGTGTTCACGGGCGCGATGCGCCATCTGGCGCACCGCCGTCGTGGATTTGCCTATCGCGTCGGCGATTTCGTCATGGCTGAAGCCGAACACCTCACGCAGCACGAAGACCGCACGCTCGTCGGGAGTCAGCGTCTCGAGCACCACGAGCATCGCCATCGACACCGACTCGGCCAGCACCACGTCAGCGGCGCCGTCGTGCTCGTCGAGCAGCAGGGGTTCGGGCAGCCACGGACCGACATAGTCCTCCCGGCGGCGGGACTGCGAGCGCAGCGTGTTCAATGCCTGCCGGGTGACCAGCTGGGCCAGATACGCCTTGGTGTCCCGAACCACATCCAGATCGACTGTCGCCCAACGTAAATAGCTGTCCTGCAACACGTCGTCGGCCTCGGTGGCCGAGCCGGTGATCTCGTAGGCGATGGTGAACAGCAGCGGCCGCAGCACGGTGAACCGGTCGGCATGCTCGTCGGCCGCGGTCACCGGGTCGCCACCGGCTCGGGAGCGGGGCGCTTGCCGCCGCCCTTGATCCAGAAGTAGGAACCCGGCTTGCGGGCCTCGCGGCGCAGGAAGCTGATTGTGCCCTTGCACACCGCCTCCTTGATCGTCGCCGCGGCGCGGCCCCCGATGTAGAGCGGCAGGGGAACGTCGTTGGTGCGGGCGATCTGAATGGTCGCGCCGCCGCGGCCCAGACTGATGCACTGACCGGTGAACGCCTGGCTGATCACGGCGGGCTGATCCCCGGCGAGCCGGGCCAGCACGGTGTTGGCGGCCTGGGCGCCCAGCGGGATCGCGGCCTGGCAGCTCATCCGCAGCGGCTGCCCGGACGGGGCGGCGGCATCGCCGGCCGCCACGATACGGTCACTATCCACGCTGGTCAGGGTCTCGTCGGTGAGCAGTCGTCCGATCGAGTCGGTCCGCAGGCCGGAGCGCGCCGCCAGATCGGGGACGCCGAACCCGGCGGTCCAGATCGTCACCGTGCTCGCCAGCCTGCGCCCGTCGCCGAGAGTGACCGCATCCGCGGCCACCGCGGTCACCACGGCCTGCGGACCGTCGACGATCTCGACACCGAGCTTGCGCAGCTGCTTGGCCACCGACCGCCGTCCCGGCGTGCTCAGGTAGGGCCCGAGGACCGCACCGCACACCAGTGTCACCGTGCGGCCCTGCTCGGCCAGCTCGGCGGCGGTCTCGATGCCGGTCGGTCCCGCGCCGACGACACACACCGGCGCGCCGTGGTGCAGGTCGGCCAGCGCGGTGCTGAGCCGCTGCGCTTCCTCGAGATCGGCGATGGGATAGGCGAATTCGTCGGCGCCCGGCACAGCCGGCGCAGCGGAGCCGCTGCCGACCGCATAGATCAGGTAGTCATAGGGCACCGGCGGACCGCTGAACAGTTCGACCTGGCGGGTCTGGGTGTCGATGCGGGTGGCGGCGTCGAGCACCAGCTCGATCCCGGGCCCGAGGATCTCGGCGTAGTCGACGACTCCGTCGTCGGAACCGGTGATGAGCTGGTGCAGCCGGATCCGCTCGACGAAATCGGGCCGCGGGTTCACCAGGGTGATCTCGACATCGGGACGCTGCCGCAGATGGTTGGCCGCGATCACTCCGGCGTAGCCGCCACCGATCACCACAACTCGGGCGCGTTGCTCGGTCATCACATCTCTCCTTTGAGGTCGCTTGAGCGTGCTGACCTCGAGACACCAGGGGGCCGGTGAATGTGACGCTACGTGACGCAGCTCACTCGGCGGGCTGGTACCGGGGGAAGACGCCGACCGGTGCGGGGAGCTCGGTGCCTGGTGCGATGCGGACGGCGACGGCGCCGAAATCCCGGGCATCCTCGGACTGGCCCAGCAGATCCAGCAGTGTCGCCGCCGACGTCGGGACGACGGGCTGCATCAGCAGCGCGGCGATCCGCACGACCTCCAGCGTCACGTAGAGCACCGTGCGGAACCGGTCCTGATCGGCTGCGGCCTCGGACTTACGCAATACCCACGGCTCCTGAGCCGAGAAGTACCGGTTGGCCGCCCCGAGCATCGCCCAGGTGGCCTCGAGCGCAAGGTGCATGGCGGGCACGTCGAAGTGGCCGCGCACCCGCGGCAGCAGATCGTCGGCGAGCGCGAGCAGCTCCCGGTCGGCGTCGCTGAACTCACCGGGTTCCGGCACTCGCGCATCGAGGTTCTTGTTGACCATCGACAGCGAGCGCTGCGCCAGGTTGCCGAACTCGTTGGCGAGGTCGGCATTGATCCGGCCGATGATGGCGTCCTCGCTGTAGCTGCCGTCCTGCCCGAACGGCACCTCGCGCAGCAGGAAGTAACGCACCTGGTCGAGGCCGAAGGCGTCGACGAGCGCGAAAGGGTCGACGACGTTGCCGACCGACTTGCTCATCTTCTCGCCGCTGTTGAGCAGGAAGCCGTGCACGAAAACCCTTCTGGGCAGCTCGATTCCGGCCGACATCAGGAACGCGGGCCAGTACACGGTGTGGAACCGGATGATGTCCTTGCCGATCATGTGTAGATCGGCGGGCCAGTACTTGCGGAACGACTCCGAGTCGGTGTCGGGGAAGCCGGCGCCGGTCAGGTAGTTGGTCAGCGCGTCGACCCATACGTACATGACGTGGTCCGGGTGGTCCGGCACGGGAACACCCCAGTCGAAGGTGGTCCGCGAGATCGACAGGTCGCGAAGGCCACCCGAGACGAAGCTGACGACCTCGTTGCGGCGGACATCGGGACCGATGAACTCCGGGTGCGCCTCGTAGTGGGCCAGCAGCCGGTCGGCATACGCCGACAGCCGGAAGAAGTACGTCTGCTCCTCGGTCCACGTCACGGGTGTGCCGGTCTCGATCGAGTACTTGTTGCCGTCGGCACGGGTTTCGAGCTCGTCCTCGGTATAGAAGCGTTCGTCACGAACCGAGTACCAACCGGAGTACGAGTCGAGGTAGATGTCGCCCGCGGCATCCATCCGCTTCCAGATCTCGATCGACGCGTCGACATGGTCGGCGTCGGTGGTCCTGATGAAACGGTCGAACGACGCCCCGAGCTTTTCCTGCATCGCCTGGAACGCATCGGAGTTGCGGCGGGCCAGCTCGGCGGTCGGGATACCTTCGGCGGCGGCGGTCTGCGCCATCTTCAGCCCGTGCTCGTCGGTTCCGGTCAGGTAGCGCACGTCGAAACCGTCGAGGCGCTTGAAGCGGGCGATCGCGTCGGTGGCGATGTATTCGTAGGCGTGGCCGATGTGCGGGGCACCGTTGGGGTACGCGATGGCGGTGGTCAGGTAATACGGCGGCTTACTCATTTGAATGTTCACCCTAAGGTGTTGGCGTGGGGAACCGTGAGAAGAGGAGGGAGCCGCCTCCGCCACCGCTACCGCTGACGCCGCTGATCGACGCGCACACCCATCTGGACGCGTGCGGCGCCCGCGACGCCGACGACGTGCGCGCAATCCTGGACCGCGCGAACGCCGCCGGGGTGCTGGCCGCGGTGACGATCGCCGATGATCTCGACGCCGCCCGCTGGGCCGCCGACGCGGCCACCTGGGACCCGCGGGTCTATGCGGCCGTCGCGCTGCATCCGACGCGCGCCGACGCCCTGACCGACGACGCCCGCGCCGAGCTGGAGCAGCTGGCGTGCACCGAACGGGTGGTGGCGATCGGGGAGACCGGCATGGACCTCTACTGGCCCGGCAAGCTCGACGGCTGCGCCGAACCTTCGGCTCAGCGAGAGTCGTTCGCCTGGCATATCGATCTGGCCAAGCGAACCGGTAAGCCGCTGATGATCCACAACCGCGACGCCGACGCCGAGGTGCTCGACGTACTGCGCGCCGAGGGCGCCCCCGAGACGGTCATCTTCCACTGTTTCTCCTCCGGGCCCGAGATGGCCAAGACCTGCGTCGAGGCGGGCTGGGTGCTGAGCCTGTCCGGCACGGTGAGCTTCCGCAACGCCCGTGACCTGCGCGAAGCGGCCACGCTGATCCCGCCGGGGCAGCTGCTGGTCGAGACCGACGCCCCGTTTTTGACCCCGCACCCCTACCGCGGGGCTCCCAACGAGCCGTATTGCCTGCCCTACACCGTGCGCGCCCTGGCCGAGGTCGTCGGCCGCCCGGCGGAGTTGCTGGCCGAGCAGTCGTCCGACACCGCACGACGGGTTTACGGTCTCTAAGGGTCTGTTGAGAGCGGCGGGCCCGGGTTGCTCCGGGCCGGGATGGTTCGTTACCGTCTTGTGATCAAAGGGGAGCCACATTGGCGCCCCTGTTGCTTTTTAGTGCTTAGGCAGGACCGAAACTCTTGAATGCGTTGACCAAGCTGCATCAGTCGCCGTCACCGATCCTTCGTCTCGTCGTCGCCGCAGTGCTGCTGACGCTGGCCGGTGCCGGGGCGTTCGCGGTGAGCTCCCACAAGACCGTGACTCTCAACATCGACGGTGCCCAGCTGAAGGTCAGCACGATGAAGTCGCGAGTCATCGACGTCGTCCAGGAGAACGGCTACTCCGTCGGCGAGCGCGACGATCTCTACCCCGGGGCCAACCAGCCCGTCAGCAATGCCGAGACGATCGTGCTGCGCCGCAGCCGGCCCCTGCAGATCTCGCTGGACGGCCAGGACGCCAAGCAGGTGTGGACCACGGCCTCGACCGTGGACGAGGCGCTGGCCCAGCTGCGGATGACCGATACCGCCCCGGCCGCGGCCTCGCGCGGCAGCCGTCTTCCGCTGGAGGGCATGGCGCTTCCTGTGGTGAGCGCCAAGACGGTCCAGATCAACGATGGCGGGGTGGTGAACACCGTGCACCTGGCCGCGCCGAACGTGGCGGGCCTGCTCGCCGCCGCAGGCGTGCCGTTGGAGCAGGCCGACTCGGTGGTGCCCGCGCCGTCCTCGCCGGTGATCGCCGGTATGCAGATCCAGGTCACGAGGATCCGCGTCGAGAAAGTCACCCAGCAGATGCCGCTGGCGCCGGTCGCGCAGCGCATCGAGGACCCGACGCTGAACATGAGCCGCCAGGTCGTTGAGGATCCCGGGACGCCCGGCTTGCAAGACGTAACTTTTGCTGTCGCCAAGGTCAACGGGGTGGAAACGGGTCGGCTTCCCGTTGCCAACGTTGTCGTTGTCCCGGCGCGTGACTCGGTTTTGCGGGTCGGTGCGAAGCCCGGCACCGAGGTGCCTCAGGTGCTGAACGGACCCATTTGGGATGCCATTGCCAGGTGTGAAGCGGGCGGAAACTGGGCGATCAATACCGGTAACGGTTACTTCGGTGGCGTGCAATTTGATCAAAACACCTGGGAAAGAAACGGCGGACTGCGCTATGCTGAGCGAGCCGATTTGGCAACCAGAGAAGAACAAATTGCGATTGCTGAAGTAACAAGATCGCGACAAGGCTGGGGAGCGTGGCCCGTGTGTGGTAGGGGTGCATCGTGACAATTCGTCTACTTGGTCGGACCGAGATCAGAAATCTGGCCAAAGAACTCGACTTCAAGCCGCGTAAATCTCTGGGACAGAATTTCGTACACGACGCAAATACCGTGCGTCGTATTGTCTCCGCCTCCGGGATAAACAAGCACGATCATGTCCTGGAAGTGGGTCCCGGTCTCGGCTCCCTGACACTGGCATTGCTGGACCGCGGTGCGACGGTGAGCGCGATCGAAATCGATCCGGTCCTGGCCCAGCGTCTGCCCAAGACGGTTGCTGAGCACTCGCACAGCGAGATCCACCGGCTGACCGTGCTCAACCGCGACATCCTCGGCATCGAGCGCTCCGACCTCATGGAGCCGCCGACTGCCGTGGTCGCCAATCTCCCGTACAACATCGCCGTTCCGGCGCTCCTGCATCTGCTGGCCGAATTCCCGTCGATCCGGACCGTCATGGTGATGGTTCAGGCCGAGGTCGCCGAGCGCCTGGCCGCCGAGCCCGGCGGTAAGGACTACGGCGTACCCAGCGTCAAGGTCCGGTTCTTCGGCAAGGTCCGCCGCTACGGCATGGTGTCGCCGACGGTGTTCTGGCCGATCCCGCGCGTCTACTCCGGTCTGGTGCGCATCGACCGCCACGAGACATCGCCGTGGCCGACCGAGGACGACTTCCGCGAGAGCGTGTTCGATCTGATCGACATCGCCTTCGCGCAGCGCCGCAAGACGGCCCGCAACGCCTTCCTGGAGTGGGCCGGCTCCGGCAACGAGTCCGCCGAACGCCTGCTGGCCGCCAGCATCGATCCCGCCCGGCGCGGGGAGACGCTGACCGTCGCCGACTTCGTCCGGCTGCTGCAGCGCTCGGGTGATTTCACGCCATCGACGGACACCTCCGAAGGCCCATCGCGGCCGGCTCAGGTGTTCTGAGCGCTTCGCACTGCTTCGGCGAGGTGATGCACCAACTCGGTGCATGACGGGTATCGCCGATCTGGATCCTTCGCGATCGCCCTGGCCAGAACCACGTCGAACGACCTCGTCAGCCAGGGGATCCGCGCCGACACCTCCGGCGGCGGACTGTGCACGTGTGCGTCCACCAGCGCCAGCGGATTGTCGTACGCGAACGGCGGTGCGCCGGTGATCAATTCCAGGGCGGTGCAGGCCAGCGCGTACTCGTCGGTCGCCGCTTGCGGCAGACGCCCTTGCAGCAGTTCGGGTGCGGCATAGGGCAGCGAGGTCACCACCTGGGCAGGCCGGTGCCAGACGTCCTCGGCGAGGATGTGCGCGACGCCGAAGTCGATGAGAACCGCGCCGAGTTCGGAAAAGTCCTGGTGCACAAGAATGTTCGTAGGCTTGACGTCGCTGTGCACGATGCCGTCGTGGTGGGCGTGGTCGAGGGCCGCGGCGATCTGGCCGAGCGCAGCCAGCCGGGACCCCAGCGAGGTCAGCCGGGTGGCATCGCCGCCGTCGACGTACTGCATGGCCATCCAGTGTTCGCCGTGGTCGTAAACGGTCACGATGTGGCGGTGATTCAGCCGGCCGGCGATGCGGTACTCGCGGGCCAGTCGCGCGACACTCGCCGGGCTGCGGTGGTCGTCGTCGAGCACCTTCAGTGCGACCAGTTCCGGTGTCCGACCGGCCCCGCGGGCCAGGTAGACCGTCGCCTCGCCGCCGCGGCCCAACTCGTTCTCGACGACGTAGCCCGCGAACGACTGCCCGGGATGCGTCACGGTTCGACCCTAGAGCGCGGGTCGGCGACGGCCGGGCGAATTGCGCGCGGCGCGATAGTCTCGTTCGGTGTCCTCGTCCAACGGTTCTGTCGCTGCCGAATGGGTGCCGACCGGATCGGTGACCGTGCGCGTGCCGGGCAAGGTGAACCTGTACCTGGAGGTCGGTGACCGCCGCGACGACGGCTATCACGAGCTCGCCACCGTCTTTCACGCCGTGTCCCTGGTCGACGAGGTGACGGTGCGCAACGCCGACATCTTGTCGCTGCGCGTGGTCGGGGAGGGCGCCGATCAGCTACCTGTCGACGAGACCAACATCGCCTGGCAGGCCGCCGAGCTGATGGCCGAACACATCGGGCGCGCGCCCGACGTGGAGATCACCATCGAGAAGTCGATTCCGGTGGCCGGTGGGATGGCAGGCGGAAGCGCCGACGCCGCGGCGGTTCTGGTCGCGATGAACAATCTCTGGGAGCTGGGCGTGCCGCGCCGCGACCTGCATGCGCTGGCCGCGCAGCTGGGAAGCGACGTCCCGTTCGCGCTGCACGGCGGTACGGCGCTGGGCACCGGTCGAGGCGAAGAGCTGGCGACGGTGTTGGCCCGCAACACGTTTCACTGGGTGCTGGCGTTCGGTCAGGACGGACTGTCCACAGCGGAGGTCTATCGCGAGATCGACCGGCTCCGCGAAGCGGGCGATCCGCCGCGGTTGACCGATCCCGAGCCCCTGCTGGGGGCACTGGCCGGCGGCAACCCACGCGAGCTGGCCCCCCTGCTGGGCAACGACCTGCAGGCCGCGGCACTGAGCCTGAACCCCGGATTGCGCCGGACTCTGCGGGCGGGTGCCGAAGCGGGTGCTCTGGCCGGCATCGTCTCCGGATCCGGGCCGACATGTGCGTTCCTGTGTGAGTCGGCGTCCGCCGCGGTGGATGTCGGCACCGAACTGGCCGGTGCCGACGTGTGCCGCACCGTGCGGGTGGCCAGTGGGCCGGTCCAGGGTGCCCGGATCGTGCCGGGCCATCCCGCCTAGTCGGATCCTCCCGGGTCGCTGCGCTCCTGCCCGCTCCGCTTTCATCCCGGGTCGCTGCGCTCCTGCCCTCCGCTTTCATCCCGGGTCGCTGCGCTCCTGCCCTCCGCCAACTGTGACGCGCTTCTCATTAGGGCGTAAAACTTGGCGGTAACTTAAGGGGAGTTTAAGATGATCGACGGTGACAACTAGCGGGCTGGTACTGCATCCATACGAATCGCCCACCCCGGTGCGGGGCGGGCGGTGGCCCGGCGGTATCGGCACTGTCGTCGCATCATCACCATTTCGAGATCGAACCGCTCCCCAGTCGTACTGGCGTGCCTCCTATGCAGGGCGTTGTGGCCGGTGGAGCATGAAATACAGGGCGTTCGCTTCATCCCCAACGTCGCTGATCAGCCAGCTCCGGATGCCGAGGAGGTCGTCGTGAGCCGTTTCACCGACAAGATGTTCCACAGTGCCTTGACCAGCAGCAAGGGCATGGTCACCGGGGAACCGCACGAGCCGGTTCGGCACACCTGGCGTGAGGTGCACGAGCGGGCCCGTCGCATCGCGGGCGGTCTGGCCGAGGCCGGGATCGGCCTGGGCGACGCGGTAGGGGTGCTGGCCGGCGCTCCGGTGGAGATCGCACCGACCGCCCAGGCGCTGTGGATGCGCGGGGCCAGCCTGACCATGCTGCACCAGCCCACGCCGCGTACCGACCTGGAGCAGTGGGCCAAGGACACCGCGACCGTCATCGACATGATCGAGGCCAAGGCCGTCATCGTCTCCGACCCGTTCCTGGTCGCGGTGCCGGTTCTCGAAGAGCGCGGCGTCAAGGTGCTCACGGTGGAGGCGCTGCTGGCCGCCGAGCCCGTCGACCCGGTCGAGACCTCCGAAGACGACGTCGCGCTGATGCAGCTGACCTCCGGGTCGACCGGGTCTCCCAAGGCCGTCATTATCACGCACCGCAACATCCACTCCAACGCCGAGGCGATGTTCATCGGGGCCAAGTACGACATCGAGAACGATGTCATGGTCAGCTGGCTACCCTGCTTCCACGACATGGGCATGGTCGGGTTCCTGACCATTCCGATGTACTTCGGCGCCGAGCTGGTCAAGGTCACGCCGATGGACTTCCTGCGCGACACCCTGCTGTGGGCCAAGCTGATCGACAAGTACAAGGGCACCATGACAGCGGCGCCGAACTTCGCGTATGCGCTGTTCGCCAAGCGCCTGCGCCGCCAGGCCAAGCCGGGCGAGTTCGACCTGTCCACGCTGCGCTTCGCGCTGTCCGGCGCCGAGCCCGTCGACCCCGCCGACGTCGAGGACCTGCTGGACGCCGGTAAGCCGTTCGGCCTCCAACCCGAGGCGATCCTGCCGGCCTACGGCATGGCCGAGACCACGCTGGCGGTCTCGTTCTCCGAGTGCGGCGCCGGGCTGGTCGTCGACGAGGTCGACGCCGATCTGCTGGCCGCGCTGCGCCGCGCCGTTCCCGCCGCCAAGGGCAACACCCGCCGGCTTGCCACGCTCGGTCCGCTGCTCAAGGATCTCGAGGCGCGCATCGTCGACGAAGACGGCAACGTGTTGCCGGCCCGCGGTGTGGGCATCATCGAGCTGCGCGGTGAGTCACTGACCCCCGGCTACATCACCATGGGCGGCTTCGTGCCCGCGCAGGACGAGTGCGGCTGGTACGACACCGGTGACCTCGGCTACCTGCTGGAGAACGGTCACGTCGTGGTGTGCGGGCGGGTCAAGGACGTCATCATCATGGCTGGCCGCAACATCTACCCGACCGACATCGAGCGGGCCGCCGGACGGGTGGAAGGGGTGCGCCCCGGCTGTGCGGTCGCGGTCCGCCTGGATGCCGGCCACTCCCGCGAGACCTTCGCGGTGGCCGTCGAATCGAACGCCTGGCAGGATCCCGTCGCGGTGCGGCGCATCGAGCACGAGGTGGCACACGAGGTGGTCGCCGAGGTGGACGTGCGCCCGCGCAATGTCGTCGTCCTCGGGCCCGGCACCATTCCGAAGACGCCGTCGGGCAAGCTGCGTCGCGCCAACTCGGTCGCGCTGGTCACCTAGCGGCGGCTTCAGGCCCGGCAGCTGATCTCCATCGCATCGGAGTCGCGCACCGGAAAGCTCACGCCGACAAAACCATTGGCGGGGTCACGGATGTATTCCACATACGGCTGCGCATCGGCGAGCCCGGTGTTGTCGGCGACCACCAGCGCTCCGTCGCTCAGCCGAGGCTCCAGCACCTGAACGACCGGCACGTACAGGTCCTTCCAGCCGTCCAGCAGCACGAACCCCACCGGCTCGTCGATGTCGGCGAGGGTCTGCGTGGCATCGCCGGCCAGCACGGTGATCAGATCGTCCAGGCCGACCTCGGCGAAGGTCGACGTGGCGGCGGCGACCTTGGCGGCGCTGAGCTCGGTGGTCACCACCCGCCCGGTGCCGTTGTCCCGGACCGCGCTGGCCAGATGAATTGTGGAGAGCCCCAACGAGGTTCCGAACTCCACCACGAGTGCCGGCCGGGTTGCGCGGACCAGGGTGTAGAGCAGCAGGCCCGACTCAGGGGTCACCGGAAGATAGAAGTCGCTGAATGCGTCGGCACGTTCCTGTGCGGTCTTCGCCGCGCGTAACTGGGCGCCGCGCTCGTGGAGCTGGGCCATCTGCCCGCTCGCTTCGGCATACATACGGTCGATGGCCGCTGCCACCTTGGGATCGCGCAGGGTGTTCACCGCGCCGAGGCTACTCCCGCTTCCTGACGAATCGGTGGCCGCTCCGGCCCCCGGTCGGCCGACGGCTGAGGGACCAGCAGGACCGGAATGGTGGTGTGGGACAGCACCGCCGCCGCGACGCTGCCCTGCAGGTGTCCGAGCAGACCGCTGCGACGGTGTGGACCGAGCACGATCAGGCCGGCGTCGTGGCGATCGGCGGCGTCGACGATCCCCTTCCAGGTCGGTGCCGCCTCGATCGCGAGGCTGCACGCCTCGAAACCGGCCGCGCGCGCAAGGGTGGCGCCGTGCGCGGCGGTCTGTTCGGCGGCCCGGCGTACCTCGCCGGCGCAGTCGGCGTCGAATGGCCGATTGTCGCTCGGCGTGAAGCCGACGTCGACCGGCTGCCAGACGCAGACCACCACAGCATCACGATAGGGTGAAAGCTGTTGCGCTGCTTGGGTGATCGCATAGCGCGCCAGATCCGAACCGTCATAGGCGAACAGCACCGGACCGCCTGCGTGCGAGGGGTGACGATGGGCGACGGGCGATGCCGCCGGTTGCGTGGCGATGGCCGGCGGTGCGGGCGGCAGCCCTCGCAACCGGGCCAGCAGCGGCGGTGAATACCACGCGGGGGAGTCGCCGTCGAGGAACTCGTCGAGATCGGGTGTCTGTGGGCGGGCGCCGCTGAGTGCGTAGACGGCGACGCCGAACGCCGCGCCGCCGATCGCGAGTGCGAAACCCACCCACAGCGCGACGTTGGTGCCTTCTAGCAGGTCACCGGAGTAGCGCGTCGCGAGGTGCGCGAAGATCGGCGCCACCATGAATGCCGCGACGGCACGCAGCAATTCGATGATCGCGAACACCCGCTGCAGGCTGTTGGACCGCAGGGAGAACCCGGCGACGAACAGTGCCGGTGCGACGGTGGCACCCAATGCCAACCCTGTCAGCGCCGAACCGACAAGTGCCAGTGGCGCATTCGCCGGCAGCGACGCCCGGAACACCGCGATGCCGGCAGCTAGCAGGCCCATCCCGACGAGCGGCAGGAAGTGCATGGCACGGCGAGTGATGACGACACCGAACACCACGGCCATGACGATCGCGCCGCCCAGTTCCGGCAGGTAGATCAGACCCACCTGGACGGGACTGAAGTACTGCATGAACACCGACGCGGTCAGTGTGGTCGCCGCGATCGAGGCGGCCGCGGCGAACAGTGCGACGCCGACGCCGGCCACCGGGATCGCACTGGTCAACATCGTCCGGATGGTCAGCAGCGGCCGGTGCGCGCGGAACTGGTAGACGATCAGCGCCACGATGAGCGCCAGGCCGCCGAACATCGGTGCGGTGACGGCGAAGTCGGAGAGCTCGTGGCTGCTCAGCTGCGCCGCGCCGACGAACGCGGCAGTGCATCCGACGGTCGCCAGCCCGATCGCCTTCAGATCGCGCGGCGCCTCCGGGTCTGCAGGCGGTGCGTCGTCGAACGTCAGCGCCGCCAGGACGAGAGCCAGCAGTGCGACGGCGGCAACGATCCAGAACAGCGGTCGCCAGGCGTGCGCCTCGGCCTGCACGCCGCCGAGGAACGGTCCGAGCGCGACGGCTCCGAACACGCACATGTTCATGATGACCGCGGTGTTGCGGAGCTTGTCCCGCGGAAATCCGATCGTCAGCGGCGGGGCGGCGGCGATCAGCAGCATGCTGGTCGCCAGGCCCTGCAGGACGTGGCCGGCGATGAACGCGGTGGCATTCGGCGCGGCAGCGGCGACGACCGATCCGATGACGAGGACAACGGCGTAGGCGAGCAGCATCCGGCGCTGCGGAAGATGCTGCGCGAACTGCACGGCGAGCACCGTGCCCACGGCGTAGGCGGCGTTGCCCAGACCTGAACTCAGCGCCATCGTCTGAGTCGTCATGTGCAACTGCTCGGAGATGATCGGGACGAGCGGATCCAGCGCGGCCGACAGCGCCAGATAGGGGATCAGGGCGAGGGTGACCATGGCGGCCACGGCCGGATAGCGCCCCGCGAGCGGGCCCTGGCGCATCAGCTCAGTCCTCCGGTCGCAGCTGTGTTCGTGCGATGCGTGGCCGGCACGGGATGTGGGGACGCGGGAAGACAGAGCATGGCGTGAAACAACTTTACTTAGGTAATGAATATTCCGCGCGACGGCGTGTGCCAGGTCACCGTCCATCTGAGTATGGGCTACTATACCTAGCTATGCGTCCACAACTTTCCGACCATCCGACCGTGCAGGCGGTACGAGCCAGGCGGCGCGCCACGCCGGCACCGGTGATCGACGCCGACTGGCTCCGTGAGATCTGTCTGGCCGCCGGGGCCGACGACGTGGCATTCGCCGCCGTCGACAACCCGGACCTGGAAAGCGAACGCGAGCATGTCGAGGCCGCACTGCCCGGCACCCGGAGCTACATCTCGCTGGTGGTGCGGATGAATCGGGACAACGTCCGCTCGGTGGCCCGAAGTGTGGCCAATCAGGAGTTCCACCGCAGCGGGGAGATCATCAACGAGGCCGCGCACCGGATCACCCGGGCCCTCGAGGACGCCGGCCACCGGGCATTGAACCCCTCGGCCACTTTCCCGATGGAGATGGACCGCTACCCCGGCCGGATCTGGGTGGTCGCCCACAAACCCGTCGCGGTGGCCGCCGGACTGGGTGTGATGGGCATCCACCGCAACGTCATCCATCCCAAGTTCGGCAACTTCGTCTTGTTGGCCACGATTCTCGTTGACGCGCCGGTCAGCAGTTACGGTGCACCACTGGACTATTCACCGTGCCTGGAATGCAAGCTCTGTGTGGCGGCCTGCCCGGTGGGTGCGATCAAGAAAGACGGCGAGTTCGACTTCCTGGCCTGCTCGGTGCACAACTACCGTGAGTTCATGGGTGGGTTCACCGACTGGGCGCAGACCATCGCCGACAGCGAAGATGCAGCCGACTTTCGTTCACGGGTAACCGATTCGGAAAACGCCTCGATGTGGCAGAGCCTGTCGTTCAAGGCGAACTACAAAGCGGCCTACTGCCTCGCGGTCTGCCCCGCCGGCGAGGACGTCATCGAGCCCTATCTGGACGACCGCAAGGCTTTCATGGACCTGGTGTTGCGGCCGTTGCAGGAGAAAGTGGAAACCCTTTACGTGCTGCCCAATTCAGCGGCAAAGGCACATGCCGAGCGGCGTTACCCGCACAAGCCGGTCAAAGTCGTCGACTCCGGGGTGCGGGGGCGCGCGTAGGCTGGTCCGATGGAGCGGGCGCTCGGCTGGATGGGTGTGTTCGGTGCGGGTCTGGCGATCGTCGCGGTGCTCGCTCTCGACGCCACGCTCGGCGGTCAGCACACCCGCGGCAGGCAATTGCGTTCGGCCACCATCTCCGAATACGTGTACACGTCGGGCAGTATGGCTTTCGTCGTGGCCGTGCTGGTGCTGGCGGTCGCGTCAGTGGCACTGCTGCACGGTCTGATCCGCGCCGGACGGGTGCGGCTGCGCTCGGCCGGTTCGGTGTTGATGATGCTGTGGGTGGTGGGCCTGCTGGGCGTCGTCGCGTTTCCCAAGCACAACTGGGTCACCGGTCCGAGCGCCTCGGGCACCGTGCACCGGGTCGCCACACTCCTCGCGTTCGTTGCATTGCCGATGGCGGTATTGCTGATCGCCCGTGGCAGCGACATCGCCGTTCGAGCGGCCAGATGGCTTACGGCAATCGGAATCGGTTGGCTGGCAGTGCTGTTCGGGGCGATCGCGGTCGGCGTGGCGACTGATCGATCGTGGTGGAGACTGATCCCGCTCGGCGTGGTGGAACGAGGGATCGCCGGGTTCGAGGTGGCTGCGCTGATTGCGCTGGGGCTGTGGCTGGTACGTGGTGGGCGCGCCGATCCTGCTCACGAGCGGAAGGCGTCATCGCGTCGAGAACGTCATATACCTGCCACCAGCGAGCCTCGTGTTCCAGCGGGGAGATCCGGCCCTCCGCAAGATCCAGATCCGCATGATCCAGCGTCCGCGCCATGACGCGCAGCTGTGAGTAGCGTCGCTCTGTCTCGTCATGGCGAGCGCCCGCGATCGTGATCGCCCACAGGGTGCGCACCCGCATCCGCGTCTCACCGGCCATCGCGAATGTGATTGCCCCGGCGGCGATGTAGAGCATCGTCCCAGCGATCAACGCGGTTGCGGACATGCCGGCAGCCTCGCCGCCGATCTGCAGGACCAGCCACAGCGCGGCTCCCCAGAGCGGCCAGCTCCGCCACGCTCGCACCACGCGTCGGTCCCATGCGGTGATACCCGGCGGGAACACCACCAGGCGATAGCGGGCGACGCCATAGCGCGCCGGGTAAGCGTCGAAGGAACCCCAGACAGAAGTGGTCACGCACTCAGGTCTACGCCCGGCCCAGATCTCCGTCGTCGGTCTATACGGAATCCTGACGCCCGGCGGCCCAACCCTTACGGGTTCACCAGGCGTGCACCTGATTCTGGGCTGTCTCCAGGCCGGCCTCGATCAGCAGTTCGGTGGCGTCGGCGGCCTGCTCGCAGATCGCCGGGACCTCCGTGCGCTCGGCCGCGGTGAACGGCTCCAGGACGTACGCCGCCGGATCCTTGCGTCCCGGCGGCCGGCCGACCCCGATGCGGACCCGCTGAAAGTTCTTGGTCCCCAACGCGTTGGCCACAGACCGCAAGCCGTTGTGGCCGCCCTCGCCGCCGCCCAGTTTCAAGCGGATTCGGCCGAAGTCGATGTCGAGCTCGTCGTGGATGACGATGATGTCGGTCGGCATGACCGAGTAGAACTTCGCCAATGGACCGACCTGGCGGCCCGACTCGTTCATGTAGGTGCGCGGTTTGGCCAGCACCACGGGACGATGCGCGAGCCGGCCGGTCACGATCTCCGCGCCGGAGCGCTTGTGCACCTTGAACTGTGCGCCGATGCGACCGGCCAGCACGTCGGCCACCATGAAACCCAGATTGTGCCGGGTCTTGGCGTACTGCGGGCCCGGATTGCCCAGGCCGACAACCAGCAGGGGATCGGCCACGAAGCAGTCTTACTCGGCCTCGGCCGACTCGCCCTCGGGGGCTTCGGCTGCCTCGGCAGCGTCGGCGGCCTGCTCCTCGATCGACTCGCCGCCGCCCTCGGCCTCGAGCTCCTCGGCCGACGGGGCGGTCACGATGTTGACGACCAGCAGTTCGGGATCGCTGATCAGCGTCACGCCGGCGGGCAGTTCGACCTGGCTCGCGGTGATCTGGGTGCCTTCCTCGGCGCCCTCGATCGACACGACGAGCTGCTGGGGGATCGACATGGCGTCGGCCTCGATCTCGATGGTGCTGGCGTCCTGGGTGACCAGGGCGCCCGGTGCGGCGTCACCCTCGAGGGTGACGTTGACCTCGACGGTCACCTTCTCGCCGCGGCGGACCACGATCAGGTCGGCGTGCTGGATGCTGCGCCGGATCGGATGCACCGAGAGGGCCTTGGTCAGCGCCAGCTGCTCGGTGCCATCGACGTCGAGGGTCAGCACCGCGTTGGTGCCGGCCTTGCGCAGGACGGCGGCGAAGTCGTGGGCGTCGAGCTCGAGGTGCTGGGGGTCGGTGCCGTGGCCGTAGAGAACGACGGGAACCTTGCCCTCGCGGCGGGCCTGGCGCGAGGCGCCCTTGCCGGTCTTGCCGCGCACGGCGGCGGTGAGGTTGTTGGTGGCGTTCTTGGCCATGATGGGTGCTCCTGTTGCCTGTCGTGGGTCATCCGCACGGCTGAGGCAGGCACCAATGAGAGGAAGCCTCGTCGATAACGGTGGCTGGACCACCCTCGCCGTGACGCGGCCACCAGGGTAGCCGATCAGGGGTTCAGAGCGGAAATTCGATGCCGGTGAGCTGCTCGGACAGCCGCCATAGCCCGGCGGCGGTGGTCTGATTGCGGGCCAGCGGGCTGCGCGGTGACTGGCCGGTCGGTCCGCGCATGGCGAACTTGGGGCCGATGAAGCTGTTGCCGGGCAGATCCTCGGCGGCCGCGTACAGGGTCTGGCGGGCGCCGAAGTCGGCGCTGGTGGCGAACACGGCATTGCCGGCGTCCCAGATCCGGGTGCCCATCCTGTTGCCGGTGTGGCCCTGCAGGTTCGTCGCCGAGTAACCGGGGTGGGCGGCGTGCGACTTCAGCGGTGATCCGGCGGCGTCGAGGCGCTTCTGCAGCTCACTGGTGAACAACAGGTTCGCCAGCTTGGACTGGCCGTAGGCCAGCCACGCGGAATACGGCCGGGCCTTCCAGTTCAGGTCCTTGAGGCTGATCTTGCCCAGCAGGTGCATGAACGACGAGACCGTGACCACCCGGTCGGTGATCTTGGGTAGCAGCAGGTTGGTCAGTGCGAAGTGGCCGAGATGGTTGGTGCCGATTTGGCTCTCGAATCCGTCCTTGGTGACGGCATAGGGGACCGCCATGATCCCGGCGTTGTTGATCAGGACATCGACGCTGCGCACGCCTGCGGCGAAGTCGCTGATCGAACTCAGGTCCTGCAGATCGAGGCTGCGCACCTCGACATCGCCGGTCATGGCGGCGGCGGCTTCTGCGCCCTTGGTCGCGTTGCGGCACGCCAGAATGGTGTGTGCGCCGACGCGCGCCAGCTCGCGCGCGGTGATCAGCCCCAACCCGCTGTTGGCTCCGGTGACGATGACGGTCCGTCCGGCGAACGACGGCAGATCTGCGGCGGTCCAACTCATGGCAGTCACTCTAGGGGGACGGTGCGGCGGGGGAGACGCTACTTCTTCAGGGCTGCTTTTTCAGGGCGACGTTGAACCCGGCGATGATCGCCTCGACGTCGGTGGACGCCGCCGCGGCCTGATCGGCCAGCGTGGTGACCGTCAGCTGCACCAGGTAGCGCTGGAACGCCGGTGCCGGGGTCACCGGGATCACCACCCGGTTGTAGGAGTGCAGTCGCTTGCCGTTGAGGTCGTAGCTGCCCTCGATCATCGACGACGGGAAACCCTTGAAGTCAGCGCTGGAGGCGTTGAGTTTGGTGAAGTTCTGACTCATCTCGGCGTCGGCGCTGGCGTGCTTGAGCGCCTCGCCCACGTCGAAGTTGCCGGTCAGCTTGAACACGATCACCATCGCCGTCGGGTAGGTGTTGTTCTTCGCGATGACTTCGGTGCCCGGCGAGAAGTTCGAGTTGTCGTACTTGGTCCAGCCCTTCGGCCGCGGCAGTGTGACGGTGATGTCGGTGAGCTTGTCCAGAGGAATCTGCTCGCCGATCACGCCGACGCCGTAGAGATACTCGGCGATCGGCTGCGGCTTGCCCGAGGTGGTCGGGGCGGCCGTGGTGGTGGTCGCCGGTGTGCTCCAGATCGAGGAGTAGTCCGGCGGCGTCGACCCGCACGCCGCCACTGTCGTGGCCAGCGCGATGCACAGGACTGCGCTACCTGCCCTCACAGAATGTCGTGCACCGATTCGATCGGTCGGGCCAACCGGGTGCCCTTGTCGGTCACCACGAACGGGCGCTCGATGAGGATCGGGTTGGCCGCCATGGCATCCAGCAGCTCGTCATCGCTGGCGTCGGCGAGATTCAGTTCGCTGTACAGGGATTCACGCTTGCGCACCGCGGTTCGTACCTCGATACCGGCGTCGGCGATCAGCTTGGCGATCTCGGCGCGCGACGGCGGCGTCTTCAGATATTCGACGATCTCTGGCGCAATCCCGTTGTCGCGCAGCAGGTCCAGGGTCTTGCGGGAGGTGCTGCAGCGGGGATTGTGATAGATGGTGCCTGACAACTATGCGTCCCCGTCGAAAAGGCCTGTCACCGAACTATTTTCGAAAACCGCGCGGATGGTGCTCGCCAGCAGCGGGGCGATCGAGAGCACGGTCAATTGCGGGAATCGCTTGGATTCGTCGATCGGCAGGGTGTTGGTGACGATCACTTCGCGGGCACCGCTGTCGGCCAGTCGCTCACGGGCCGGGTCGGACAGCACGCCGTGGGTGGCGGCGATGATGACGTCCTTGGCGCCGTCGTCGTGCAGCAGCTTGACCGCGCCCGCGATGGTGCCGCCGGTGTCGATCATGTCGTCGGTGAGCACGCAGGTCTTGCCGGCCACATCACCGACCACCCGGTTGGACTTCACCTGGTTGGGCACCTTCGGGTCGCGGGTCTTGTGGATGAACGCCAGCGGTGTGCCGCCGAGGGCGTCGGCCCACTTCTCGGCCACCCGCACGCGACCGGAGTCCGGCGAGACCACCACGACGTTCTCGCAGTTGTAGTTGTCCCGGATGTACCCGGTCAGCAGCGGCTGGGCCCGCATGTGGTCGACCGGCCCGTCGAAGAAGCCCTGGATCTGATCGGTGTGCAGGTCCACGGTGACGATGCGGTCGGCGCCCGCCGTCTTGTAGAGGTCGGCGACCAGACGGGCGGAGATGGGCTCGCGGCCGCGGTGCTTCTTGTCCTGGCGGGCGTAGGGATAGAACGGCAGGATCGCGGTGATCCGCTTGGCGCTGCCGCGCTTGAGCGCGTCGATCATGATCAGCTGTTCCATCAGCCACTTGTTCAGCGGCGCGGGATGAGACTGCAGGACGAAAGCGTCGCAGCCACGGACTGATTCGTCGAAGCGGACGAAGATCTCACCGTTGGCGAAATCTCGTGCGGTCTGCGCGGTGACCTGGACGTCGAGCTCTTTGGCGACCTGATCCGCCAGCTCCGGGTGCGCGCGGCCCGAGAAGAGCATCAGATTTTTGCGGTTGTCGGTCCAGTCCGTGCCCACTGTGTGCTGCCCTTGCCGGTCGGGGATCGATACGGGCCAATCGTACGGTGCTACGACCCCGGGTTACCAAAAAGGCAACATCTGGCGACAACGATCACCCGGTCGCGTCGCCCGACTCGGACTCTTTCGCCTTGGCCGCGGCCTGCGCCGATGCACTGCCGGGTCGCTTGTGCAGTACCCAGTCCTCGATGTTGCGCTGTGGCCCAGCCGACACCGCCAGCGCGCCCGGGGGCACGTCGTCGCGCAGCACGGTGCCCGCTCCGGTGTAGGCGCCGTCGCCGACGGTGACGGGCGCGACGAACATGGTGTCGGAGCCGGTGCGCACGTGCGAACCGATGGTGGTGCGGCTCTTGTTCTCGCCGTCATAGTTCACGAACACACTGGACGCCCCGATATTGCTGTGCTCGCCGATGTCGGCGTCGCCCACGTAGGTCAGGTGTGGAACCTTGGTGCCCGCGCCGATGACGGCGTTCTTGGTCTCGACGAAGGTGCCGAGCTTGCCCCCCGCGCCCAGGTAGGTGCCGGGCCGCAGATAGGTGAACGGGCCGACGGTGGCCCGTGCGCCGATCACCGACAACTCTGCGTGCGTGCGAATGACCGTGGCGTCGTCGCCGACCTCCATCGAGGTGAGCGTGGTGTCGGGTCCGATGGTGCAGCCAGACCCGATCGAGGTAGCGCCGAGGAGTTGGGTGCCCGGGGCGATGACCGTGTCGGGTCCGATCTCGACGTCGACGTCGATCCAGGTGGTGGCCGGATCGGTGATGGTGACTCCGGCCCGCTGGTGGCGTTCGACGATCCGCCGGTTCAATTCCGCTCCCAGCGCCGCCAGTTGCACGCGGTCGTTGATGCCGGACACCAGCGCGTGGTCCGCGATGTGTTGCGCCCGGACCACATGTCCGTCGGCGCGGATCAACGCGATCACGTCGGTGAGGTAGAGCTCCCCCTGGGCGTTGTCGGTGCGCAGCCGGGTCAGCGCCGATCGCAGCGCGGCCGCCTCGAAGGCGTAGATGCCCGAATTGATCTCGGCTACGGCGCGCTGATCGTCGTCGGCGTCGGCATGCTCCACGATCGCGGTGACCGCGCCGTCGGCATCGCGCATGATGCGGCCATAGCCGGTGGGATCGGCCACTGTCGTGGTCACGACCGTGACCCCGGCCCCGCCGTGGGTGTCGGTCAGCGACATCAGGGTGTCACTGTCGAGCAGCGGCACGTCGGCGGTGGTGACGATCACGGTGCCGGCGAAGTCGTCAGGCAGCCCGGACAGTCCGACGCTGACCGCATGCCCGGTGCCCAGCTGCTCTTCCTGCACGACCGTGACGGCCTCGCTGTTGACCCGGGACACCTCGGCGCCAACCTGGTCACGGCCATGTCCGACCACGACCACGATGTGGCTGGGCTTCAGATTCGCTATCGCATGCAGAGTGTGCGCGAGCATGCTGCGCCCGCCGAGGGTGTGCAGGACCTTGGGGGTATCGGAGCGCATCCGGGTTCCGGCCCCGGCCGCCAGGACCAGGACGGCGGCATCGGTTTGTGTGGTCACCTGGACCTCCATCACTAAAGCTCCGTCGCCAGGACTCGAACCTGAACTATCTGAACCAAAATCAGAGGTGCTGCCGATTACACCACGACGGACTGGCCGAAATATCCGCCTGAGACTCTAGTGCAAACAGCTACGCTCCTCCGGAGGGCAGGAGCGCAGCGACTCGGGAAGGCTGACAGCGTGGCAGCACCGGAGAAGGAGCCGCGGGCACCGCGCGCCCGGATGACCGGAACCGAACGCCGGCGTCAGCTGATCGACGTCGCGCGGAGCCTGTTCGCCGAGCGCGGCTACGAGGGCACCTCCATCGAGGAGATCGCTCAACGCGCGAACGTCTCCAAGCCCGTCGTCTACGAGCACTTCGGCGGCAAGGAAGGCCTGTACGCGGTGGTCGTCGACCGCGAGATGTCGGCCCTGCTCGACGGGATCTCGTCGTCGCTGACCAACAACCGGTCCCGGGTGCGGGTGGAGCGGGTGGCGCTGGCCCTGCTGACCTACGTCGAGGAGCGCACCGACGGTTTCCGCATCCTGATCCGTGACTCACCCGCAGCGATCAGCACCGGCACCTACTCCAGCCTGCTCAACGACGCCGTCAGCCAGGTGTCCTCGATCCTGGCCGGCGATTTCGCCCGCCGCGGCCTGGACCCCGTGCTGGCCCCGCTGTATGCGCAGGCCCTGGTCGGTTCGGTGTCGATGACCGCGCAGTGGTGGCTCGACACCCGCGAACCGAAGAAAGAAGTGGTCGCCGCCCACCTGGTGAACCTGATGTGGAACGGGCTGACGCATCTGGAAGCCGATCCGCAGTTGGAAGGTGAGTGACCAGGCGACCTGCGTCACAGCGCGCGAGCGAATCGCGGCCCGCCGCAACGTCTTCGGTCCCGCCGCCTAGGATGGATGCATCATGACCGCACCGGGGCAGGAGTATGTTCACACCCCGATCGCGGGGCTGGTGGACTTGGCGCTGACCGCGCCGGAATTTGTCGAACTCGCGCAGCGGGCCGCCGAGCGTCCCGAAGAACTCGCGCTGGTCGGACCGGCAAGTTCTCAGCTGTATGCCGCCTGCGCGGTCGCCCGTAAGGGTCCGCTGCTGGTGGTTGCCGCGACGGGCCGCGACGCCGACGACCTCACCGCCGAACTGCGGGGTGTGTTCGGCGACTCGGCGGCGATGTTCCCGTCCTGGGAGACCCTGCCGCACGAGCGGCTCTCGCCCGGGGTCGACACTGTGGGTGCGCGGCTGATGCTGCTGCGCCGGTTGGCCCGCCCCGACGACGAGCGCCTTGGGCCGCCGCTGTGCGTGGTGGTCACCACGGTGCGCTCGCTGCTGCAGCCGATGGGCCCCGACGTCGGCACCGTCGAACCGGTGACGCTCACGTCCGGCGCTGAGTTCGATTTCGACGCCTTGATCGCACGCTTGGTCGAGCTGGCGTACACCCGCGTCGACATGGTCGGCAAGCGCGGCGAATTCGCGGTCCGCGGCGGCATTTTGGATCTCTTCCCGCCGACGGCCGAGCATCCGGTCCGGGTGGAGTTCTGGGGCGACGAGATCAGCGAGATGCGGATGTTCTCGGTGGCCGATCAGCGATCCATCCCTGAGATCGACGTGGACAGCGTGGTCGCGGTCCCGTGCCGCGAGCTGTTGCTCACCGACGAGGTTCGCGCGCATGCCGCCGAGTTGCTGGCCGGCCGCCCGCACGGCGATAACAACCAGGTCAGCGGCAGCGTCGCCGACATGCTGGCCAAGCTGGCCGAGGGCATCCCGGTGGACGGGATGGAAGCGCTGCAGCCGGTGCTGCGACCCGACGACCTGACCCTGCTCGTCGACCACCTGCCCGATGGCACCCCGATTCTGGTGTGCGATCCGGAGAAGGTGCGCACCCGCGCGGCCGACCTGATCAAGACCGGCCGGGAGTTCCTCGAAGCGTCCTGGTCGGTGGCCGCTCTGGGCGGTGACGCCCCGATCGACATCGAAGAACTCGGTGGGTCCGGGTTCCGCGAACTCGACGAGGTCCGGGCCGCGGCCCGCGCGACCGGTCACCCGTGGTGGACGGTGAGCCAGCTGGCCGCCGAGGACGCCATCGAACTCGACGTGCGGGCCGCCCCGTCGGCCCGCGGCCAGCAGAGCAATGTCGACGAGATTTTCGCGATGCTGCGCGCCCATGTGATGACCGGCGGGTTCGCCGCCGTCGTGGCCCCGGGTACCGGCACCGCACACCGGGTCGTCGAGCAACTCGGCGAGCGAGACACCCCGGCCGCGATGCTGGAAGCCGGCCAGGCGCCGAAGGCCGGTGTGGTCGGCGTGCTCAAAGGCCCGCTGCACGACGGCATCATCGTGCCCGGCGCCAACCTGGTGGTGATCACCGAAACCGACCTGACCGGCAATCGGGTGACCGGCACCGAGGGCAAGCGGCTGGCGGCAAAGCGCCGCAACACCGTTGACCCGCTGGCGCTGACCGCGGGCGACCTGGTGGTGCACGACCAGCACGGTATCGGGCGATTCGTCGAGATGGTCGAGCGGACCGTCGGCGGCGCGCGGCGCGAGTACCTGGTGCTGGAGTACGCGTCCAGCAAGCGGGGGCAGTCGGCCGACAAACTGTTCGTGCCGATGGACTCCCTTGATCAGCTGTCCCGCTACGTCGGTGGCCAGGAGCCCAGCCTGAGCCGTCTGGGCGGGAGCGACTGGACCAACACAAAGACCAAGGCGCGCAAGGCTGTTCGCGAGATCGCCAGCGAGCTGGTGGCGCTCTACGCCAAGCGGCAGGCCGCGCCGGGCCACGCGTTCGGCCCGGACACCCCGTGGCAGGCCGAGATGGAGGACGCGTTCGGTTTCACCGAGACGATCGACCAGCTGACCGCCATCCAGGAGGTCAAGTCCGACATGGAGAAGCCGGTCCCGATGGACCGGGTCATCTGCGGCGACGTCGGTTACGGCAAGACCGAGATCGCGGTGCGCGCGGCGTTCAAGGCGGTGCAGGACGGCAAGCAGGTCGCGGTGCTGGTGCCGACCACGCTGCTGGCCGATCAGCACCTGCAGACGTTCAGTGCGCGGATGGCCGGTTTCCCGGTGACGGTGAAGGGCCTGTCGCGGTTCACCGACCCGGCCGAGTCGCGTGCGGTGATCGAGGGAATGGCCGACGGCAGCGTCGACATCGTCATCGGCACGCACCGGCTGCTGCAGACCGCGATCCGCTGGAAGGACCTCGGCCTGGTGATCGTCGACGAGGAGCAGCGTTTCGGCGTCGAGCACAAAGAGCACATCAAGGCGTTGCGCACCCACGTCGATGTGCTGACCATGAGCGCCACCCCGATTCCGCGAACGCTGGAGATGAGCCTGGCCGGCATCCGGGAGATGTCGACCATCCTCACCCCACCGGAGGAGCGCTACCCGGTGCTGACCTATGTCGGTGCCCACGACGACAAGCAGGTCGCCGCGGCGCTGCGGCGCGAATTGCTGCGAGACGGGCAGGTTTTCTACATCCACAACCGGGTCAGCAGCATCGACGCCGCGGCCGCACGAGTCCGCCAGCTCGTACCTGAGGCGCGGGTCGTGGTCGCGCACGGCCAGATGCCCGAAGAGCTGTTGGAGCGCACCGTCGAGGGCTTCTGGAACCGCGAGTACGACATCCTGGTCTGCACCACGATCGTCGAGACGGGTCTGGACATTTCGAACGCCAACACCCTGATCGTCGAGCGCGCCGATACCTTCGGCCTGTCCCAGCTGCATCAGCTTCGTGGCCGGGTCGGCCGCAGCCGCGAGCGTGGCTACGCCTACTTCCTGTACCCGAAGGAGATGCCGCTCACCGAGACCGCCTACGACCGGCTGGCGACCATCGCCCAGAACAACGAACTCGGTGCGGGCATGGCAGTTGCCATGAAGGACTTGGAGATTCGTGGCGCGGGCAATGTGCTCGGTGCCGAACAGTCCGGCCATGTCGCCGGCGTGGGATTCGACCTGTACGTCCGGCTGGTGGGCGAGGCCGTCGAGGCCTACCGGGCCGCGGCCGACGGCCAGACGGTCACCACTTCCGAGGAACCCAAGGATGTGCGCATCGATCTGCCGGTCGACGCCAATCTGCCGCCGGACTACATCGGCAGTGACCGGCTGCGGCTGGAAGCCTATCGCCGGCTGGCCGGGGCCGGCGACGATGCGGGCATCGTCTCGGTGGTCGAAGAACTCACCGACCGCTACGGACCGCTGCCCGAACCCGCGCAGCGGCTTGTCGCGATGGCCCGGCTGCGCCTGGTGTGCCGCGGGTACGGGGTGACAGAGGTTGCTGCCACCGGAAGTGGTTCGGCCACAACGATTCGCGTTTCGCCGTTGACGCTGCCCGACTCCGCGCAGCTCCGACTGAAACGGGTATATCCCGGTGCGAACTATCGTGCGACGACCTCCACGGTGACGGTGCCGATTCCGCGGTCGGGCAGCGGTGTCGGCGCCCCCCGGATCCGCGACCTGGAGCTGGTGCAGATGGTGGCCGATCTGCTTCGCGCACTTGACGGACAACCCCACGGCGAGCTTGATATAACGACGCATCTACCGGCAGGCACGACGAGGGGAGAGCGGTGACCGTCATCCTGGTCGATCCGCGCCGTCCGTCACTCGTGCCCGTCGAGGCGGTTGAACTGCTCGGCGGCGACGTGCAGTACACCGAGGAACTGCCGGTCAAGGTGCCGTGGTCGCTGCCGTCGGGACGGCCGGTGTTCACCGGTTCTGATGCGCCGGTGCTGCTCTCGTCCGATCGGCAGCATCCCGAAGTGCGAGCCCGGTTGTCCGCCGGTGAGCGGCTGATCGCCGCGCCCGCCCCGCACTCCGGCGAGCGGCTGGTCGACGCGGTGGCGATCATGGACAAGCTGCGCACCGCCGGGCCGTGGGAGAGCGAACAGACCCACGACTCGCTGCGGCGCTACCTCCTGGAGGAAACCTACGAGTTGTTCGATGCGGTCCGCGGCGGCAACCTCGAAGAGTTGCGTGACGAACTCGGAGATGTGCTGCTGCAGGTGCTCTTCCACGCTCGGATCGCCTCCGAAGCACTCGATGGTTTCACCATCGACGACGTGGCTGACGCGCTGGTGCGCAAGCTGGGCAACCGGGTGCCCGCGGTGCTGGCCGGGGAATCGATCTCGCTGGAGGATCAGCTGGCGCAGTGGGAGCAGCGAAAGTCACTGGAGACCAGTACGCGGCTGTCCTGTGTCGACGACGTGCCCACGGCTCAGCCCGCGCTGGCGTTGGCGCAGAAGGTGATTGCCCGGGTGACGACCGCCGGGCTGCCGCCGGAGCTGATCCCGGCATCGATTGTCACCGTGACGGTCGCGGCGGAGCGCGATGCCGAGAACGAGCTGCGCACCGACGTGCTGGAGTTCATGGACACCGTACGGGCCGTCGAGCGCGCGATCGCGGCTAACCGGCGCGACACCGACGCCCCGACCGAGCTCGATGCCGCCACGGCGTTGGGTGCCGTGAGCCCCGACGAGTGGCGCAGGCATTGGCCGGCGCCGGACGCCGAGCCGGTGGAGCTCCCGCTGGTCCCCGAGGTGGTCACCGACGACGACGTGCTCGACGACGTCGACATCCTGCGGGTGGACGACGATCTGGACCTACCCGAGCTCGCCGACGACCTCGCGGTCGGTGAACTGGTCGACGTCGATGTGGATGTCGACGCCGATCAGCCCAGCAGCGTTGAACCCCAGTAGTCACCGTCGCGCAGCCCCGGCGGCACGGCGAAGATCCCGCTGCCGGTGTGGGTGATGTACTCGTTGAGCAGATCGCGGCGGGCCAGCTCCATCTGCATGGGGATGAACTGGGTCGCCGGGTTGCGCACGAACGCGATGAAGAACAGCCCGGCGTCCAGGTGCCCGAAGCCGTCGGAGCCGTCGGTGAAGTTGTAACCGCGCCGCAGGATCTGGATGCCGTTCAGGTGCTGCTGGGATGCCAGCCGCACGTGGGCGTCGCGGTCGATCAACGGCTCGTTCTTGTTGTCGACGATGTCGAAGTTCAGCTCCTCGAACTCCTGCTTGAGTCCGTTGGGCGCCCCGCTGCCCTTCTGCCTGCCGATCACTCGCTCCTGCTCGAGAAGCGTTGTGCGGTCCCATGATTCGATCCGCATCCGGATGCGACGGCTGATCATGTAGCTGCCGCCGGTCATCCAGTCCGGGCCGTCGCCCTTGGCCACCCACACCTGCTGGTTCAGCGTGTCGGTGTCCTCGGCCTTGATGTTCGCGGTTCCATCCTTGAACCCGAACAGATTTCGCGGTGTCGACTGTTCCCGGGTGGTCGAGGAGGTGCGGCCGAACCCCAGCTGGGAATACCGCACCGCGACGGTGCCGAAGCCGACCCTGGCCAGATTGCGGATCGCGTGGACCGCGACCTGGGGGTCGTTCGCGCAGGCCTGCACGACGATGTCGCCCCCGCAGCGGGCCGGATCCATGGTCTCGTTGGGGAACTTGGGCAGGTTCTCCAGCAGCGCCGGCTTCTGGCCGGCCAGACCGAAGCGGTCCTTGCCGTCCTTGAGGAACAGCGAGGGACCGAACCCGATCGTCAACGTCAGCTGCGACGGCGTCAACCCCAGCGCCTCACCCGTATCCGACGGTGGGGCATAGGGATTGAGGCCGACTGCGCCGTCGTGGACGGCTTCCTGGCCGGCGGTCATCCGCTCGGCCATGCCGGTCCACTCCTTGAGCATCGCGACGAGGTCGGCTTTGGACTCGGTTGTCACGTCGAACGTGGCGAAGTGCATCCGATCCTGGGCCGGCGTGACGATCCCGGCCTGGTGCTCGCCGCGGAACGGCACCGGCTTGTCCAGTCCGTGATCGAGCGAGCTGGCCGCGGACGCCCGGCCCGCGAGTGCCCCGGCGCCCGCGGCGCCCACTACCGCGGCGGTGACGCCTGCCGCGCCGAACAGCTTGCGCCGTGACATTCCCGACGGTGCCGGCTGCTGGGAAGATGCCGCCGCCGGTGCGCCGTCGTTACTGGGGAGCGATGACACCCTGCACCTGGCTTACCTCTTTGCTCAGCGCGTCGATCGCACGCGAGAGTTCCTGCCGCGCAGGCTCGGTCACGGTGTCGTAGAGCACGAAGCCGTCACCCTTGCGGTACTTGGCCAGCAGCGCCTCGACGTCGGCGAAGCCCTTGTCGACCCGCTTGCCCAACTCGGGGTCGCGGCTGTCGAGGATCGGCCGAACCGAGGCCACCGCGGTCTGGCTGCCCTGGACGTTGGCGTTGAAGTCCCACAGGTCGGTGTGGCTGAAGATGTCCTCTTCACCGCTGATCTTGCTGGCCGCGATCTCATCGAGCAGACCCTGTGCGCCACCGGCGATCTGGGTGGAGTCAATGGTCCAGCCGGGTGCCTTCACGCCGTCGTTGAGCTCCTTGACGTCCGCCATGAGCTGGTCGGCCAGCGCGCCGGCGTCAGGCTGCAGACCGGTCACCCAGAGCTGCTTCTCCAGCGCGTGGAAGCCGGTCCACTTCTGGCCGGGTTCGAGGTCGGCCTCGCGAAGGTCGATGCGCGGGTCGAGGTCGTTGGGGAACGACTCGGCCACCGGCTCGATGCGCTCGTAATAGGTACGCGCGACCGGGTACTGCGCCTTGGCGGCCGCGACGTCGCCCTTCTTGATCGCGTCGACGAACAGCTGGGTGGCCGGGATCAGGGCGTCGGTCTGGCTGTTGACGTAGCGCTTGTAGCTGTCGGCGGCTTCCTTGAATTCGCCCTTCTCGTCGACCGCGACGGAGTTGCCGGTCACGGTGAAGTCGCTACGAATGCCGTCGCCGATCATCCCCGGCTTGCATGCGGTCTGGTACTTACCCGGCTCGGCGAGCTGCACGACGAGCTTGCGCTGCAGGCCGGGGGAGATGTTCTCGACCTCACCCATCACCCGCTCGCCCTCGCCGTAGACGTAGAACTCGGTCACCTTGGTCCCGTTGTTGGTGATCACGAACGTGCTCGGCCCGGTGGCGGCCTGGGTGCCCGACAGCTTGCAGTCGGTGTCGGTGGCGTTCACGGTGATCTCGGACGGTGCCTTGCTGCTCGAGTCCGCCGACTTCGTTTCCTTGGCGGTGCATCCGGCCAGTGAAACTCCGGCGAGAATCGCGGCGACGGCGGCGGTAGAAGTCTTGATGCCGTAGGGCAGCGTCACTTATGGGACCTTTCGGTGAGGGGAGAACGCTCCGAGTCTTCGGAGGCGGTGTCTTCGGAGGCGGTGTCGGTGGAGATCTCGGCGGCCGGTGCGGGCTTCGGGGCCGCCTTGGTGGGCCGAAGGAACAGGGCGAGCACGATGACGATGTAGGCCAGCCAGAGGACGAGCTGCAGCACCGTCGGGGTCGGGGTGATGTTGAAGACGCCCTGGACGATCTCGCCGTACCAGGCCGACCAGTGTTCGGAGCTGATGTCGAAGGCCTTGGCGCCCAGGCCGGGCAGCCAGCCCACGGTCTGCAGGGCCCCGATGCCGTAGGACAGGACGCCCGCGGCCACCAGGATCAGGAACACGCCGGTGTAGGAGAAGAACTTTGCCAGGTTGATCCGTACCGCGCCGGCGTACATGCCGCAGGCGATGACGGCGGCGACCAGCACGCCGATCAGCAATCCGAGCAGGGGCCAGGCGGTCTCGGCTTCGGCGAAGCCGACCATGAACAGCGCAGTCTCGACGCCTTCCCGGCCCACGGCCAGAAACGCCAGCGCGAAGATGGCGAATGCGCCGGTCTCGAGTGCCTTCGACATCCCGGCCCGCAGCTCACCGGACAGGCCGGCGGAGGCTTTGCGCATCCACAGCACCATCGAGGTGACGATCACGACGGCCACCAGCGAGGCCACTCCGGCGATGGCTTCGGCCGCCAGGCCGGTGATCGTGTAGGCGCCGTATTGGATCGTCAAGAACACGGCGACGGTCATCAGCACTGCCGCGCCCACGCCCAGCCAGACCCACTTCAGGGCGTCGCGGCGGTCGGATTTCACCAGGAATGCGACCAGGACCATGACGATGATCCCGGCCTCCAGGCCCTCGCGGACGCCGATCAGCCCGCTGCCGAACAGCTGCGCGCCGACATTGGGGGCGGCCGCGCTGAATGTCGTGTGGATGCCGCTCGGGATGTCCGCCAGGTGGGTCATCGCGCGTCCTAACTCACTGCCGAGAATGCTGGTCAAGCAAGGCTTACCAAATGAAGGATCGGCTCACCTTAACAGACGGTAGGTAACGAAGTTACCGGCCGTTCGGCCTCACCGGTAGGGGCTAACGACCCGGGAGCCGTGGGACGATGAACATGTTTGGTTGGGCCCGAGGAGTGCTGTGTTGTCAACGCGTTGGCTGCGTGCTTTCGCCGTCATTGCGGCGGCGGCGATGTTGCTGGCGGCCAGTTGTTCCTGGCAGCTGGGCACGCCGATTCCGGACGGGGTGCCACCGCCGCCCGGCGATCCGGTGCCCGCCGTCGACACCCACGCCAAGGGCCGGCCGGCCGATCAGCTGCACGACTGGGCGGCCCAGCGGGCGCCGGCACTCGGTATCCCGATCACCGCGCTGGAGGCGTACGCGTACGCCGCTCGGGTGGCCGAGGTGGAGAACCCCAACTGTCACCTGGCCTGGACCACGCTGGCCGGCATCGGCATGGTCGAGAGCCACCACGGCACCTACCGCGACGCCGTCGTCGCGCCGAACGGGGACGTCAGCCCGCCGATCCGCGGCGTCCACCTCGACGGCACCAACGGCAACCTCGAGATCATCGACGACGAGAAGACGCTGAGCAATGACGAGCCGATCTACGTCCGGGCGATGGGACCGATGCAGTTCATCCCGGAGACCTGGCGCCTCTATGGCGTCGATGCCAACAATGACGGGGTGATCAGTCCGGACAACATCGACGACGCGGCGCTGTCGGCGGCCGGGTATCTGTGCTTTCGGGGCAAGGACCTGGCCTCGCCGCGCGGGTGGATGAACGCACTGCACGCCTACAACCACTCCGACCAGTACGCCCGCACGGTGCGCGACTGGGCGACGGCATATGCGCAAGGGCACGCGCTCTGAGCGCGCTGTCGACACTCACCCAATTCTTGGGGCGCTGCCGCGCTTGGGACCATCTAGGCTGTTCGTCGCAGACCACGACGCAAGGAGAGAGCCAGTGCCCATCATCGAGCAGGTCGCGGCCCGCGAGATCCTCGACTCCCGCGGCAACCCGACCGTCGAGGTCGAGGTGGCCCTGATCGACGGCACCTTCGCCCGTGCCGCCGTCCCATCCGGCGCGTCGACCGGCGAGCACGAGGCCGTCGAGCTGCGCGACGGTGCGGCCCGGTACGGCGGCAAGGGTGTCGAGAAGGCCGTGGAGGCCGTGCTCGACGAGATCGCGCCGGCGGTCATCGGCCTCTCGGCCGACGATCAGCGGCTGGTCGACCAGGCCCTGCTGGACCTGGACGGCACCCCCGACAAGTCGCGGCTGGGTGCCAACGCCATCCTCGGCGTCTCGCTGGCGGTGGCCAAGGCCGCCGCCGACAGTGCGGGTCTACCCCTGTTTCGTTACCTGGGCGGACCCAATGCCCACATCCTTCCGGTGCCGATGATGAACATCCTCAACGGCGGCGCGCACGCCGACACCGGCGTCGACGTCCAGGAGTTCATGGTCGCCCCGATCGGCGCGCCGAGTTTCAAGGAGGCGCTGCGCTGGGGCGCCGAGGTCTACCACTCGCTGAAGTCGGTGCTCAAGAAGCAGGGTCTGTCCACCGGGCTCGGTGACGAGGGCGGTTTCGCGCCGGACGTCGCGGGCACCAAGGCCGCGCTCGACCTGATCGGCACGGCGATCGAGGCGGCCGGCTTCACGCTCGGCACCGACGTCGCGCTGGCACTCGATGTGGCGGCGACGGAATTCTTCACCGCCGGTAAGGGTTACGCCTTCGAGAAAGAGGTGCGCACCGCCGAGCAGATGGGCCACTTCTACGCCGACCTGCTCGATTCCTACGCGCTGGTGTCGATCGAGGATCCGCTGTCCGAGGACGACTGGGACGGCTGGGTCGAGCTCACCACCGCCATCGGCGACCGGGTGCAGCTGGTCGGTGACGACCTGTTTGTCACCAACCCCGAACGGCTCGAGGACGGTATCGAGCGGGGCGCGGCCAACGCATTGTTGGTGAAGGTCAACCAGATCGGCACGCTCACCGAGACTCTCGACGCCGTCGCGCTGGCACACAACAGCGGCTACCGCACGATGATGAGCCACCGCAGCGGCGAGACCGAGGACACCACCATCGCCGACCTGGCCGTCGCCGTCAGCAGCGGTCAGATCAAGACCGGTGCGCCGGCCCGCAGCGAACGGGTTGCCAAGTACAACCAGTTGCTGCGCATCGAGGAAGCACTCGGCGACGCCGCGCGCTACGCCGGCGATCTGGCGTTCCCGCGGTTCGTGGTCGGCGAATAGCCTCCAGAGATCCGAAAGAGACTGTGGCGGAAAGCAAGCGGCCCGACTCGAGACGACGCTCACCGGCCTCCCGGCCGGGGGGCTCGGGTCGTGTCCGCTCGCGTACGTCGCCGTCGGCCAAGAAAGACCCCCGTCCCACCGAGACCAGAGCCAAACCGGAAGCGGTCGGAGTTGCCGGGCCCGCGGCGTCCGAGACCGGGCACACGGTCACCGAACCTGTCCGCCGTGCCATCGCGGCGTCGGCGGAGCGTCAGAGCGAACAGCGGCTGGGCTTCACCGCGCGTCGTGCGGCCATCCTGGCGGCGGTGGTCTGCGTGCTCACCCTGACCATCGCCGGGCCGGTACGCACGTACTTCGCGCAGCGCACCGAGATGAAGCAGCTCGCCGCGTCCGAGGCCGCGCTACGCAAGCAGATCGCCGATCTGGAATCGCAGAAGGCCAAGCTGGGTGATCCGGTGTACATCGCGGCGCAGGCCCGCGAGCGGCTCGGTTTCGTGATGCCCGGCGACATTCCCTACCAGGTGCAGCTGCCGCAGGGGGCCGTCGTCACACCCGATACCGGCCCGGAGGCCACACCGGTGCGCAGCAACGACCCCTGGTACACCTCGTTGTGGCACACCATCGCCGACACCCCACACGGGCCGCCACCGGTTCCGGCGGCCGATCCCGCGCCGGCACCGGAACCCGGTCCACCACCACCCCCGGCGCCCGGTGGTTGATCCCGCCGATCTCGACGCGGTGGCGCGGCAGCTCGGGCGCGAGCCGCGCGGCGTACTGGAGATCGCCTATCGCTGCCCGAACGGTGAACCGGCCGTGGTGAAGACCGCGCCCCGGCTGCCGGACGGGACTCCGTTCCCGACGCTGTACTACCTGACCCATCCGGTGCTGACCGCCGCGGCGAGCCGGCTGGAATCCGACGGGCTGATGCGCGACATGAGTGAGCGGTTGGCCCAGGACCCGGAGCTGGCCGCCGCCTACCGGCGGGCTCACGAGTCCTACTTGGCCGAGCGCGACGCGATCGAGCCGCTGGGAACCACGTTCACCGGGGGTGGCATGCCCGACCGCGTCAAGTGTCTGCACGTCGTGATCGCGCATTCACTGGCAAAGGGCAAGGGTGTCAACCCATTTGGCGATGAAGCGCTGGCGCTGCTGGCCGCCGAGCCGGGGATGGCGGGAATCCTGGACAACGAGGAGTGGACATCATCGTAGAGACGAACCGGGTTGCGGCCATCGACTGCGGCACCAACTCGATCCGGCTGCTGATCGCCGACCTCGCCGGGGACCGCCTGCGCGATGTGCACCGGGAGATGCGCATCGTTCGGCTGGGTCAAGGTGTGGACGCTACCGGGCAATTCGCCCCTGACGCACTGGCCCGCACGCAGGCGGCGCTGGCCGACTACGCCGCGCTGCTCAAGCAATTCGGCGTCGGCAAGGTGCGGATGGTGGCGACGTCGGCGACTCGGGATGCCGCCAACCGCGACGAGTTCTTCGCGATGACCGCCGAGGTGCTGGACCCGGCGGTGCCCGGTGCGGTGGCCGAGGTGATCACCGGGCAGGAGGAAGCCGAGCTGTCGTTCAATGGTGCGGTCGGCGAACTCGACAGCGCCGCAGCGCCGTTCGTGGTGGTCGACCTCGGCGGCGGATCGACCGAGGTGGTGCTGGGCAACGGGGTCCGGGCCGGCGGCGTGCAGGCCAGCTTCTCCGCCGACATCGGATGCGTGCGGCTCACCGAACGCTGCCTGCACTCCGATCCGCCGACCGCGGCCGAGATCGCCGCCGCCCGCGAGGTGGTGCGGGAACGTCTCGGCGAGGCGCTGCGGGTGGTGCCGGTGGAGCAGGCCGCGACCTGGGTGGGGGTGGCGGGGACCTTCACCACGATCGCCGCGCTGGCCCACCGCATGACCACCTACGATCCGGCGGCGATCCACCTGTCGCGGGTGGGCTTTCCGGACTTGCTGGCGGTGTGCGACCAGCTCGTCGGGATGACCCGCAAGCAGCGCGCCGCGCTCGGCCCGATGCACGAGGGTCGCGTCGACGTCATCGGCGGCGGTTCGATCGTCGTCGAGGAACTCGCCCATGCGCTGGGGCAGCGGGCCGGGATCGACGAACTGGTGGTCAGCGAGCACGACATCCTCGACGGCATCGCGCTCTCGCTCGCCTGAGCGACCCTCACTCGTCTTCAGGCAGCACCAACGGTTCGCCGTCGGCGCCGGTCGGTGTCTTGGTGCCGGCGAGCGTGAGCCCCAGGACGACCATGACCACCCCGATAGTCAGGTGGAGCCAGTTGTCAGCCTCGTTGAGCGGCAGGACGTTTCGCGGACCGGACAAGTCGATGAGCAGACCGTAGATCCACAGGCCCAGGAAGATCAGCCCGCCGCCGATCAGGTACGCCCGCGCTCGGGCGAACGTGCGGGCGAGCACCAGGCCCGCCACCCCGAAGGCCAGGTGCACCAGGTTGTGCACCACCGACACCCCGAAAACACCGAACAGCTCGGACCGTGACCCGTGCGCCCAGTGCAACTGGTCCAGATGGGTGGTCAGCCCAGGGATGAAGCCCGCGATCGCGACGGCGAGGAATGCCGCGGCGACCAGCACCGCGGCTCCCTGTACCGCCAGCAGGCCGACCCGAGCCCGCTGGAGCCTGCCAGAACGGGCCGTCTCCATGGGGGTCTGCATACCCGTCAATACGGGCGGTCAACCCGCAGGCGCGAGGCCGGTCGGTTAGAGCTTCACCTTGCAGCCGCTGCCGATGTTGTGACAGTGGTGTCCGCCGTCGCACGCATTACAGCGGCAGGTGCAGCCACCAGTGTGTTTGGGCTCGTTCATGACAGATCATCTCCTTCGCCCGGATGGGTCTCACCCTAGTTCGCGGCCGAGATGTCCGTCAGCGATTCTCGGTCACTGCTCGAACCGGTAGCCCATGCCCGCTTCGGTCAGCAGGTGCCGCGGATGCGACGGGTCGTCCTCCAGCTTGCGGCGCAGCTGCGCCAGGTACACCCGCAGATAATGGGTCTCCTTGGCGTACGCCTGGCCCCACACCTCTTTGAGTAACTCCTCACGGCCCACCAGCTTGCCGCGGTTGCGCACCAGCATCTCGAGCATGCCCCACTCGGTGGGGGTCAGGTGCACCTCGGCGCCGTTCCTGATCACCTTCTTGGCGGCCAGATCGACTGTGAACGAATCGGTTTCGATCACCGGCTCGTCGGTCTCCGATGCCGCCGCGCCCCGGCGCACCGCCGCGCGGAGCCGGGCCAGGAACTCGTCCATCCCGAACGGCTTGGTCACGTAGTCGTCGGCCCCGGCGTCGAGAGCGTCCACCTTTTCCGCGGAGTCGGTGCGGGCCGACAGGACGATCACCGGTGCGGTCAGCCAGCCGCGCAGCCCGCCGAGCACCTCGATGCCGTCCATGTCGGGCAGTCCGAGGTCCAGCACGATCACATCTGGCCGCTGCTCGGCGGCGGCCTTCAGCGCCGCCGCGCCGGTGGCGGCAGTGATCACCTCGTAGCCGCGCACGCTCAGATTGATCCGCAACGCCCGCAGGATCTGCGGCTCGTCGTCGATCACCAGCACCTTGATCTTGCTCATATCCGCCCTCCCGGCGGTGCGGCCAGATCGACGATCACGGTGAGGCCACCGCCCGGGGTGTCGGTGGCCGATATCGTTCCGCCCATCGCCTCGACGAATCCTCGGGCCACCGAAAGGCCCAGTCCGACACCGTATTTGTTGTTCCGGTCGCCGAGGCGCTGAAACGGTTCGAACAGCTGCTCCTCGGTGCCGCGCGGTACGCCGGGCCCTTCGTCGACGACGTTGATGAGCATTCGATCGCCGACGCGGCCCGCGTTGATCCGCACGATCGATTCCGGGGCATACCGCAGAGCGTTGTCGGCCAGGTTCGCCAGCACCCGCTCCAGCAGGCCGGCATCGGCCAGCGCCACCGCATCTCCGACGTCGACCTTCACCCGGTCCAACCCCGAGGCGGCGAATCCGGTGGACCCGCGGCCGATGCTCAGCAATGCCCGCTGGACCACCTCTTCGAGATACACCCGCTTGAGTTCGGGGTGGACCACCCCGGCGGCAAGCCGCGAGGAATCGAGCAGGTTGTCCACCAGTGCGGTCAGCTGGTCCACCGATTCCTCCACGGTGGCAAGCAGTTCGGCGGTGTCCTCTTTGGAGAAGCCGATGTCGTCGGAGCGCAGGCTCGACACGGCGGCCTTGGCCCCGGCCAGCGGGGTGCGCAGGTCATGGCTGACCGCCGACAGCAGTGAGCGGCGGAGTTCGTCGGCCTTCTCGATCGCCTCGGCCTTGCTGGCTTCCTCGGTGAGTTCGCGCTGCCGGACCAGCCCGGCGGCCTGCTTGGCGACAGCGGTGAGTACCCGCCGGTCGCGGGCGGGCAGGCTGCGTCCGGACATCAGCATCCAGAACTCGTCGTCGCCGACCTCGATGGCGGTGTCGGCGGAATCGACTGTCACGCACGGATCCTTGCCGACGCACGCGACGATCTGTTCGTCCTCACCGCGAACCCGCAGTATGCTCACGGCCCGCTGCGAGTAGGTTTCCCGGACCCGTTCGAGCAGCGTCGCCAGATCCGCGCCGCGCAGCACCGAGCCGGCGAACAGGGTCAGCAGCTCGGCTTCCTGGGAGGCGTGCCTGGCCTCACGTTGACGGCTGGCAGCACGGTCGACCAGGACGGCAACGGCGACCGCCAGCATCAACAGCACGAGTTCGGTGATCGCGGCATCGGGTTCGGCGATCGTGAACGTGTACCGCGGTTCGGTCAGGAAGTAGTTGAGCAGCAGACCGGACAGCATGGCCGACAGCACCGCAGGCGCCACCCCGCCGAGCAGCGCGACGATCAGCACGCCGACCACGAACAGCGCACTCTCGCCGCCGATGGTCAGGTACTTGTCGAGGGCCAGGGCGGTCAGCGCGCAGATGACCGACGGCACGATGACGGCGGCCAGCCAGGAGATGACCCGGCGTTCGCGTGCCGACGCCGCGCGCACCGAGAAACCCCGCCTGGCCTCCTCATGGGTCACCATGTGCACGTCGATCTTGCCGGAGTCCTGAACGATCGCCGCGCCGATGCCCTCGTCGAACACGCGGGCCCACCGGGACCGCCGCGACGTGCCGATCACCAGCTGGGTGGCGTTCATCTCGCGGGCGAAGTCCAGGAGCGCCTTGCCTACGTCGTCACCGACGACGGTGTGCACGGTCGCGCCCACGCTGGTCGCCAGCTCGCGCACCTTGCCCATCTGCGGAGCCGAGACCCCGGACAGCCCGTCACCGCGGGCCACGTGCACGACCATCAGTTCTGCGCTGGCCTTCGATGCGATTCGAGATGCCCTGCGCACCAGGGTCTCTGACTCCGAGCCGCCGGTGACGGCGACGACGACGCGTTCGCGGGCCTCCCACGTCGCGGTGATCTTGTTGTCGGCGCGATATTTGGCCAGTGCGGCGTCCACCTGGTCGGCCAGCCACAGCAGCGCGAGCTCCCGAAGCGCGGTCAGGTTACCCCGGCGGAAGTAATTCGACAGCGCCGCGTCGACCTTCTCCGGGGCATAGACATTGCCATGAGAAAGCCTGCGCCGCAGCGCCTCTGGGGTGATGTCGACCAATTCGATCTGTGCGGCGCCCCGAACGATCTCGTCGGGGACCGTCTCCTGCTGCTCGATGCCGGTGATCTGTGCGACGACGTCGTTGAGGCTCTCCAGGTGTTGGACGTTGACGGTGGAGATCACCGCGATGCCGGCCTCGAGCAGCTCCTCGACGTCCTGCCAGCGTTTGGGGTTCTTGCTGCCGGGTGTGTTGGTGTGGGCCAGTTCGTCGACGAGCACGACCTGAGGCTTGCGGGCCAGCACGGCGGGCACATCGAGTTCGGGGAAGCTGGTGCCGCGATAGTCGATGTAGCGGGGCGCGATGACTTCGATGCCGCTCAGCAGGTCGGCCGTCTTCTTCCGGCCGTGTGTCTCGACTACGGCGGCCACCAGATCGGTGCCGCGCTCCAGTCGTCGATGTGCCTCGCCGAGCATCGCGAACGTCTTGCCCACGCCCGGCGCGGCGCCGAGGTAGATGCGCAGCTCGCCTCGCTTCGGCCGGGGGCCGGCCGAGGCGGGTTGCGAGTCGCTCTCGGACGACGTGTCCGGCGGTGGGTCGCCGCCGGACGTCACGCGTGGCGGTTGCACGGTGTCCACGTCCCTATTATTCGCAGATCGATCCACTGCGAGGTCAGCTCTTCATACCGAACTTCTGGTCCAGCGCAATGTTGAGCTCGAGGACGTTGACCCGTGGTTCACCGAAGACGCCGAGAGTGCGGCCGTCGGTGTGGTCGGCGACCAGACCCCGAATCTGATCGGCGCTGACACCGCGGGCCTTGGCGACCCGCGCGATCTGCAGAGCGGCGTAGGCGGGGGAGATGTTCGGGTCGAGGCCGCTGCCGCTGGCGGTCACCGCATCGGCGGGTACCGCGGGCACCCCGGCCGCACCCTTGATCGGGACGATCTGCCCGGCCGAGTAGTCCTCGCCGAACGTGGCGCAGTCCACCCGCACACCCTCATACGTCGCGAGGAACGGCGTAGTCGTGCTCTGGCACGGCTCGTTGACGCTGACGACCTTGGTGGGGGCTGTGACGTTGCCGCGGGCGTCGCGCGGCCCGATCACCGACAACACCGCGCCGACACCGTCACCGGTACAGAACGGCCGCGTGCCGTCGACGCTGTCGAGGTCGCCGATCGCCTTGCTGCGCGTACACACCTGGGTCAGCAGACTCGGCTTGTAACCGTTGGCATCCGCGGGGGCGGCGGGATCACCGAGGGTGTCCACGATGCTCTCTGGGCCGAGGTTCGACGCGCCGGTGGCCAGCGGGTCGTATCCGTTGCCGGCCGCCGACGGGCGGCTCTGGAAGTACTGCGGCAGCGGGTTGCCCATCGCGTCGGTGAACGATTGGCCGATCAGGCTGGAGCCCACCGGCTTTCCGTTCACCTCGATGATCGAACCGTCGGCCTTGTCCTTGAGGCCGGGGATCTGAGCCACCAGCCAGATGAACAGCGGATAGCCGACTCCGACGATGACGGTGAGCACCAGCAGCGCCCGCAGCGCCGCCCAGTGTTGACGAACGAGACTGGAGAAGTTCATGTCACATCCCTGGCAAGAATTGGACGACGAGGTCGATCAGTTTGATCCCGACGAAGGGGGCGATGATCCCGCCGAGGCCGTAGATGTAGAGGTTGCGGCTCAACAGCTTCGATGCGCTGCTCGGCGTGTATTGGACGCCCCGCAGCGACAACGGGATCAGCGCGATGATGACGAGTGCGTTGAAGATGACCGCGGACAGGATGGCCGACTGCGGGCTGTGCAGCCGCATGATGTTCAGCAGGTCCAGGCCGGGGAACAACGCGACGAACATCGCCGGAATGATCGCGAAGTACTTGGCGATGTCGTTGGCGATCGAGAAGGTGGTCAGCGCGCCGCGGGTGATCAACAGCTGCTTGCCGATCTCGACGATCTCGATGAGCTTGGTCGGGTCGGAGTCCAGATCGACCATGTTGCCCGCCTCTTTGGCCGCCGAGGTGCCGGTGTTCATCGCCACGCCGACGTCGGCTTGGGCCAGCGCCGGCGCGTCGTTGGTACCGTCGCCGGTCATCGCGACGAGCTTGCCGCCCTCCTGCTCCTGCTTGATCAGCGCGAGCTTGTCCTCCGGGGTGGCCTCGGCCAGAAAGTCGTCAACCCCGGCCTCGTCGGCGATCGCCTTGGCGGTCAACGGATTGTCGCCGGTGATCATCACCGTGCGGATGCCCATCTTGCGCATCTCGTCGAAGCGCTCCCGCATACCCTGCTTGACGACGTCCTTGAGATGGATGACGCCCAGGACCTCCGCTTGTTTGTCCACCACCTGTCCGACCACCAGCGGTGTACCGCCGGCCGCGGAGATGCCGTCGACGATGTCGCCGAGCTGCGCAGGCACGGCACCGCCCTGGTCGCGCACCCACTGCGCGACGGTGCTGGCCGCGCCTTTGCGCAGCAGGTGCCCGTTCTCCAGGTCGACACCGGACATCCTTGTGGCGGCGGAGAATTCGACCCAGTTCGCATTGACTAGCTCGCCGGGGGTGCGGGCCCGCAGGCCGAAGTTCGATTTTGCGAACACCACGATGGACCGGCCTTCGGGTGTCTCGTCGGCCAGGCTGGACAACTGCGCCGCGTCGGCGAGCTGCTCCGGGGTGACTCCGTCCAGCGGAACGAAGTCCGCCGCCTGCCGGTTGCCCAGCGTGATCGTGCCGGTCTTGTCCAGCAGCAGGGTGTTGACATCGCCGGCGGCTTCGACCGCGCGGCCGGACATCGCCAGGACGTTGCGCTGCACCAACCGGTCCATGCCTGCGATACCGATTGCCGACAGCAGCGCGCCGATGGTCGTCGGGATCAGGCAGACCAGCAGTGAGACCATGACGATGCCGGAGACCCCGTCGGCCGTCAGTGACAGCGAATCGGGCACACCGGGATTGTTGGCCTTGGAGAAGATCGCCAGCGGCTGCAGTGTCGCCACCGCGAAGATGAAGATCATCGTCAGAGCGGCGAGCAGGATGTTCAGCGCGATCTCGTTGGGTGTCTTCTGCCGATTGGCGCCCTCGACAAGGGCGATCATCCGGTCGATGAAGCTCTCTCCCGGCTTCTGGGTGATCCGGACCACGATGCGATCACTCAGCACAGTGGTCCCGCCGGTGACCGCCGACCGGTCGCCGCCGGACTCCCGGATGACCGGGGCCGATTCGCCGGTGATGGCCGACTCGTCCACCGAGGCAATGCCTTCGAGCACATCGCCGTCGCCGGGTATCACCTGTCCGGCTTCGACGACGACGGTGTCGCCCTGGCGAAGCAGCGGTGCGGCGACGGATTCTTCCACGTCCTCGCGCCATTGCTTGCCCGGCTCCCATTCCACGAGTCGGCGAGCCATGGTGTCGGCCTTGGTCTTTCGCAGCGACTCGGCCTGTGCCTTGCCGCGTCCCTCGGCCACCGCCTCGGCCAGGTTCGCGAACACCACGGTCAGCCACAGCCAGAAGACGATCAGCCAGCCGAACCAGTTCGGGTCGACAATGGCGAGGATGGTGCTCCAGACAGCGCCGATCTCGACGATCAGCATCACCGGGTTGCGCCACAGCGTGCGCGGGTCGAGCTTGCGCAGTGCGTTGGGCAGCGACGTCAGGAGCATCCTGGGGTCCAGCAGTCCGCCCTGCACCTGTTTCTTCGTGGCACCCGTCTCGAGACGGGGTTCAACTGCGGTCACGGTCATGGTCAGTGAATTCCTTCGGCAAGGGGCCCGAGCGCGAGCACGGGCAGGAAGGTCAAGGCCACCAGGATGAGTGTCACGCCGGCCACCATGCCGACGAACTGGGGCCGATGCGTCGGCAGTGTGCCGATCGACTCGGGGGTATGGCCCTGTTTGGCCAGGGCCCCGGCGAGGGCGAGCACCAGGATGATCGGCAGGAACCGGCCGAACACCATCGCCAGCCCGAGCGCAGTGTTGTACCACTCGGTGTTGACGCTGATTCCGGCGAACGCCGAGCCGTTGTTGTTGGCCGCAGAAGTGAAGGCGTACAACACTTCCGACAATCCGTGCGGCCCGGTGTTGAGCATGCCCGCTCGCTGGCCGGGCATGGCCATGGCGATCGCGGTACCGGTCAGCACGATCAGCGGCGTCACGAGGAAATAGCTTGCGGCCAGCTTGATTTCGCGGGGAGTGATCTTCTTGCCCAGGTACTCCGGTGTGCGTCCGACCATCAGGCCTGCGACGAAGACCGTGATGACAGCCAGGATCAGCATGCCGTAGAGGCCCGATCCGGTGCCGCCGGGCGCGACCTCGCCGAGCTGCATGTTGAACATCGTCATCATGCCGCCCAGGCTGGTGTAGGAGTCGTGGAACGAGTCCACCGCGCCGGTCGAGGTCAGCGTGGTGGCGTCGGCGAAGACCGCCGAGTCGGCTACGCCGAACCGTTGCTCAACGCCTTCCATCGCCGATCCGACGGCGGTGGGGACGGTGCCGTGGCCCTGCAGCTGGAACTGGAGCATCAGCGTGACACTGATGAGCGCGAGCACACCCATCACCGCGGCGATGGCGTAGCCCTGCTTGCGGCTGTCGACCATGCGGCCGAAGGTGCGCGGCAGCGAGAAGCTGATCACCAGCAGCAGGAAAATCTCCACCCAGTTGGTCCACGTGGTGGGGTTTTCGAACGGATGCGCCGAGTTGGCGTTGAAGAACCCGCCGCCATTGGTGCCCAACTCTTTGATGGCCTCCTGGCTGGCCACCGGGCCGCCGGTGATGGTCTGCTGCGCGCCGGCCAGGGTGTCGACCACTTGGTCGTGCAGATGGAAGTTCTGGATCGCGCCGCCGGCGATCAGGATGATCGCGGCCAGCACCGAGATCGGCAGCAGGATCCGCAGTGCGCCGCGAACGAGGTCCACCCAGAAGTTGCCCAGTTCGGTGGCGTTGCGGCGAGCGAACCCCCGCACCAGCGCGACCGCGACGGCCATACCGACCGCGGCGGAGGTGAAGTTCTGCACCGCAAGGCCGGCCATCTGAACCAGGTGACCCTGGGTGGATTCACCGGAGTACGCCTGCCAGTTGGTGTTGGTGACGAAGCTGACTGCGGTGTTCCACGCCAGCGCGGGCGTCATCGGGGTGCCGGGGTTGTTGAGGTGCAGCGGCAGCTTGCCCTGCACCAGCTGGAAGGCGAACAGGAACAGGATGCTGACCGCCGAGAACGCCAGCACACTGCGGGCGTAGGCGCCCCAGGTCTGCTCGGCTTTCGGGTCGGCGCCGATCAGCCGGTAGATGCCGCGCTCGACCCGGTTGTCCCGGTCCGACGAATAGACCCGGTACATGTAGTCGCCCAGCGGGACGTGCACGGCGGCCAGCGCGAGGATCAGCAGGGCGAGGAAGACGATCCCCGCGAGCCCGGAAGTCAAAGCTGGTGTGGTCACTAGAACCTCTCCGGGAACAACAAGGCCGCGGCGACGAATAGCGCCAGCAGCACGGACAAGATCAAGCCGACGACGTTCACGTAGCTCACAGTCGCTCGACCAGCTTCTGAACCAGGCCGAGCAGGGCGAAGATCGCCACTGTCAGCAGCACGAATATGAGGACACTCATGTCGGCGACGCTAGAGCCCGAAAACACCCGCGAGCACCGGCGTTGACGGTTTCTTTACGCCGCAACGGGCCGTCTTGACGAAAGTCCGCCGTTCGGTGATTCAGCCAGCCCACAGCGGCATCCGAGCGGTCCCGAGGTTTGGGGGCGCACCGTCGATGGGGAAGGAAAGAGGTGCTGCGGTGACACTGTCGAGGAGTTTTCGGTCCTGGGTCCGGGCTTGTCCGTCCGCCGAGCATCCGGAGATACGCCGGATGCTCGGCTGTCGGGACGCGTGCGCGCCGGCGGAGGTGTCGTTTCCGGCCGGGGCCTTACGCGATGCGCTGGTGGCGCGCTGGGTGCGGGAGCACAAGTGGGCCGTCGATGTCCGCACTGTCGCGGAGTTGCATTCGGCCATCTCGGTCGGCATCCATCCGGTGCGGATGACCGTGCATGCCGACCAGTTGGGTAGCGGTGGGATCCGCCGGGCAAGTGCCGCCGGTGTGGGCGGGCTGGTGCTCAGCCGTCGCGAGCAGGTCGCGACGTTACGGGCCAACCACACTCACCATGTCCTGTTGCGCATGTCCGACGCCACGATGCGCGTCTCCCACAACGCGGCAGAGGCGGTGATCGGTTGCCGATCAACGGTTTTGGTCGGATTGCTGTGCGAGGTCGGTGCGCCCGGCGGATGTTCGGCCGCGGTCGGCGACACGCTCGCCGAGATGGATCACATCCGCCGTCGGCACAATGTCGTGCTGACCCGACTCGTCGTCGGACTCGGCGAGGCCCTCCCGGCCGCCGGCAGTTCGGTGGTTCGCCGGGACCTTGCCGAGGAAATAGGTGAGTCTGTCGACGACGCGTGCGCAGCGTTGCGTTTCCCACGGCCCGTCGTCGTCATGGCAGCGTGATCGGAGGTGAAAACCGTTGTCACTGGCCGCGTTCGGTGTACCCGGCCTCAACCTGTTCTTTGAGTGGACCCCACCACCACTCGTTGTCGCGGTACCACGCGATCGTGCTCGTCAGTCCCTCGGTCAGGTCGGTGTGCTTCGGGGTCCAGCCGAGTTCGGCCCGCAGGGCACTGGCGTCGATCGCATAGCGAAGGTCGTGGCCGACGCGATCGGGGACATGGTCGAAATCGTCGGCGTCACGGCCCATCAGCGCCAGGATGAGCTGTAACACCGACAGGTTGTCCCGCTCGCCGTCAGCGCCGATCAGGTACGTCGACCCGCATACTCCGCCCTCGAGAATGTGCCACACCGCGCTGTTGTGGTCCTCGACGTGGATCCAGTCGCGCACGTTGGCGCCCGTGCCGTAGAGCTTGGGGCGGCGGCCGGTCAGGACATTGGTGATCTGGCGCGGGATGAACTTCTCGATGTGTTGGTACGGCCCATAGTTGTTGGAGCAGTTGGAGATTGTCGCGCGCACGCCGTACGACCGGACCCAGGCGCGCACCAGTAGGTCGGCCGAGGCCTTGGTCGCCGAATACGGGCTCGACGGGTTGAACGGAGTCTGCGCGGTGAATCGCTCGTCGCCGTGCAGGGGCAGATCGCCGTACACCTCGTCGGTGGAGACGTGGTGCAGCCGCACCCCGTGCCTGCGAACGGCTTCCAACACCGAGAACGTGCCGACGACGTTGCTCCGGACGAACGGCGCGGGACCGGCCAGCGCGTTGTCGACGTGTGTTTCGGCGGCGAAATGCACGACGGCGTCGCACTCGGCGACCAGCGTGTCCACCAGCGACTCGTCGACCAGGTCGCCTTCGATCAACCGGATCTGATCGTCGACGGAGCGCAGCGACTCGCGGCTGCCTGCATAGGTGAGGACGTCCAGGACGGTCACGGCCACCGCGGGCCGCTCCTGCACGGTGCTGTGGACGAAGTTCGCGCCGATGAAACCGGCGCCGCCGGTCACCAACAGCCGCATGACGCCACCCTAACGGGCGGGCGGAACCCTCACCCCTTCGCGGTCAGCCCGAGCGGTCCGGCCAGCTCGGTCAATGTCGGCAGCAGCTTGTCCCAGCCGCCGAGCACCTGGATGGTCACGTGGTCGGCGCCGTTGTCGAGGTGTTCGGCCAGCCGCGCGGCGATGGCGTCGGCCGTTCCGTGAGCGACCACGGCGTCGATCAGCTTGTCGCTGGCCGGCGGCGCGACATCGGCGTCGGTGAATCCCAGCCGCTTCCAGTTGTTGACGTAGTTGCTCAGCCCCAGATAGAAGCCGACGCTGTCACGGCCGAGCTCGCGGGCCTCGTCGGGGTCGGTGCTCAACACCACCTTGTGTTCGGGCGCCAGGAACACCGTCGGACCGACCAGATTGCGTGCCTGCCCGGTGTGCTCGGGAGTGGTCAGGTAGGGATGCGCACCGGCACTGCGTTGTGCGGCCAGATGCAGCACCTTCGGGCCGAGCGCGGCGATCACCCGGCGGCTGGTCGGCACATGCTTGTCGTCGAGTGAGTCGAGATAGTTCACCAGCGCCGCGTAGGGCTTGGTGTACTCCTGGGTGTGCTCGGGGTGTCCGACGCCCACCCCGAGCAGAAACCGCCCGGGGTAAGCGTTTTCGATGCGGTGGTAGGACTCGGCGACCTCGTCGGCGGGTGCGCTCCAGATGTTGACGATCCCGGTGGCCACCGACAGGTTCTCGGTCTGTTCGAGGATGGGCTCGACGAACGACAGGTCGGCGGCCGGTGACCCGCCGACCCACACCGCGCCGTAGCCCAGCCTCTCGATCTCGGCGGCCTGCTCCGGTGTGACCGGGCCTCCGGTCCACACCCCGTAGCGGCCGAGATCTGGTTTGAGCAGCGACGGATTGGTCACGAGTCTCCCTCGTTACGGTTGGTTGAGTCCCTACGGTTGTGTGAGACCCAGGGGCACGGCCAGCGCGGCCAGTGCATCCACCAGCTTGTCAGACGAGGTGAGCACCTGGACGGGCACGTGGTCGGCACCTGCCTCGAGATGCTGGGTCAGCCGGGCCGCGATCGCCTCGGGGGTGCCGTAGGCCACGACGGCGTCGACCAGCCGGTCGCTGCCGGGCTTGGCCACGTCGTCGTCGTTGAATCCCAACCGTTTCCAGCTGTTGAGGTAGTTCTGCAGGTTGAGGTAGATGTCCAGGGCCTGCCGACCGACCTTTCGCGCCTGGTCTGCGTCGGTGGTCAGCACCGCCTTGTGCTCGGGCGCCAGGAAGGCTTCGGGTCCGATCAGCTGCCGCGCTTGGGCGGTGTGTTCCGGCGTGGTCAGGTACGGGTGCGCACCGGCCGCGCGCGCCGCCGACAGCTTGAGTACCTGAGGACCGAGCGCGGCGACCACGCGCCTACTCTCCGGGACCCCGTACTCGTCGAGTTTGTCGAGGTAGCCGCGCAACGCGTCGATCGGCTTCTGGTATTGCTGGTGCGCCTCGGGGTGTCCGACGCCGATGCCGAGGATGAACCGCCCGGGGCACGCCGTCTCGATGCGGTGGAACGACTCGGCCACCGGGCCGGCGGCCGCGGTCCAGATGTTGACGATGCCGGTGGCCACCTTGAGCGTGGTGGTATTCGCCAGAATCGGCTCCACCCAATCCAATTCGGCAGGCGGCGAACCGCCGACCCACACCGCGCCATAACCGAGCGACTCGATTTCTTTGGCCTGTTGCGGGGTGACCCCGCGACCGAACGACCCGAACTTGCCCAGATCCGGCTTGCTGTCTGTCATCGATCCGTCCTTTGCGTCAGCTCAGCCCGAGCGGGCCGGCGAGGTCGGCCAAAGCGGGTATGACCTTGGCCTGCGAGGTGAGCAGCTGGATCGGGACGTGGTCGGCCCCGGCCTCGAGATGCTCGGTGAGCCGAGCCGCAATCGTGTCGGGGGTTCCGTAGACGATCAGGGCATCCACGAGCCGGTCGCTGCCGGGGCGGGTGATGTCGTCATCGGTGAAGCCCAACCGCTTCCAGTTGTTGAGGTAATTGCTCAGCCCGAGATAAAGCTCGAGGGTCTTGCGGCCGACGGCTCGGGCGTGCTCGACGTCGGTGGTCGGGACGACGGGCACTGCGGGCGCCAGGAAGGCGTCGGGTCCGATCAGTTCCCGGGCTTGCGCGGTGTGTTCGGGGGTGACGAGGACGGGGTGGGCTCCGGCGCTGCGGCGGGCCGACAGCTTCAGGACCTGCGGTCCGAGCGCGGCCAACGCGCGGCGCTCTGGCGGTACGCCGTGTTCGTCCAGCACGTCGAGGTAGGCGTTGAGCGCGGTGATCGGCTTGGTGAACTCGGCGTCCGCCTCGGGATGGCCGACACCGAGGCCCAGTAGGAAGCGGCCGGGGTGGGCGTTCTCGATGCGATGGAACGAGGCGGCGACCGCCTCCGGTTTGGCGGTCCAGATATTGACGATGCCGGTGGCCAGCTTCAGCGTTCTGGTCGCGGCGAGTGCGGGGTCCACCCAATCGAGCTCGGCGGGCGGCGAGCCCGCCACCCACACCGCGCCGTAACCGAGCGCCTCGATCGCCGAGGCATCGTCGGGAGTGATGCCCATGCCGAAGGAGGCGAACCTACCGAGATCGGGTTTGGCGCTCATGGCCGCTACAACCCGGCCCCGAGTGTGAGCTATTCCGCCGCGGCGGAAAGTTCACCCGGAGTTACCGCGACGGGCGCGGATGCCACCAGCGGCAGCAGGATGATGAAGCGGGTGTTGCCGGGTTCGGATTCGACCCGGATATCACCCTGATGCTTCTCGACGATGATCCGTCGCGCCAGATCGAGGCCGAGGCCGTCGCCCTCACCGAAGGGCTTGGTGGTGAAAAACGCGGTGAAGATCCGGTCGATGATCTCTTCCGGGATGCCCGGTCCGTCGTCACAGATCTCCACCCGGATCCGGTCGTCACCCTGGCGCGCGGTCCGGATCGTCAGGGTGCCGCGGCCCTTCATCGCCTGGATGGCATTGTTGATGATGACGTCCCATACCTCATTCAAACCGCCTGGGTAACAAGCGATTTCGGGAATCGACTTGTCCCACTCCTTGACCAGTTTGATGGGCTTGTCGGCGCCGACCTTGTCGCCGAACAGTGTCTTGAGCGTGCTGTGCAGCAGCTCGTGGACGTTGGCGACCTGGTATTCGGCCCGGTCCATCTGGGAGTACTTCTTGGCCCCGGCGAGCAGACCCGAGATGCGCTCGCTGGCGTCGGCGATCTCGTTCATCCGCAGCTCGGTGTCGATCGTGTACTTCAGCCAGCCGATCGCGCTCTGCAGTGTCGCCGAGCAGTCCACCGAGTCGATCGAGGCCTCGATGCGTTCCAGCCAGTCCACGTCGAGACCGGCTTCGACGAACGTCGGGGCGTAATCCCATGCGCTGGCGATGCCGTGGTCTTCGAGCCAATCGCCGACCTGGTCTTCGCGGTCGGAGGTCTCGAGCGCGGACAGTTCTTGAACCTTGGACTTGGCGACCTGCTCGGCCACCTCGTCCTGGATCCGGACCAGCGTGCGCAGCGCCTCGGGGCTGAACTTGCCGTCGGCGAGCATGGAGAGCTTGTGACGCATCTTGCCGACGCCTTCGCGGAGGTCGGCCACGGCGCGCGCGGTCGCAGCCGCCGGATTGTTCAGCTGATGGGTCAACCCCGCCGTGATGGTGCCCAGCGCCAGCAGCTTCTGGCGCTGGCCGAGGATCTGGCTCTGTCGCCGCCCGCCGACCATGTGACCTTCGAGCAGATGCACGGCCATCGGGAATTCCGTCTTCATGAACTCCGCGAAGGCTTCGGCGTCGAGGACGAAGAACCGCGACGGCTTCGTGACCCGGACCGAGGCCTGGTAGACCTGCTCCTCGTTGGGGATGTAGGCCGACCACGCTCCGCAGTACACGCCGCGCTGCGAGGTGCGGGTGGTCTCGACGTCCACGCCGCCGGAGCGTTTCGACATCACCAGCTCGCCGTCGAGCAGGACGTAGAAACAGGTGGCCGGTTCACCTTCGACGACCACCGGGCCGGCTTCGAACGTCGCGATGTGCCCGTTGTCGCACAACGTCTGTAGCTGTTCGGTCGACAGCTTTTCGAACAGGAACAGCGTCCTCAGTTCGTCGGGCATGCAGTTCTGGCCCATCTCGCTACGCCCTTTCTAGGCCTCCGCCAAATACCGGTGCACCAGCATCACCGCCATCGACCCTTCGCCGACGGCGGCCGCCACCCGTTTTGCGGACTCGGAGCGCACGTCTCCTGCAACAAACACACCAGGCACACTTGTTTCCAGGTGGTGCGGTGGGCGGTCCAGCGTCCACCCGGCCACGTTCAGCAGGTCGGGTCCGGCGAGTACGAATCCGTGGTCGTCGACCGCGACGACCTCCTTGAGCCAGTCGGTGCGGGGCTCGGCGCCGATGAAACAGCACATCCGGCTGGCCTCGACGGTGTCGCGCTGGCCGGTCTGCCGGTTCTCCAGGATCAGGCCGGTCAGGTGGTCGTCCTCGCCGAGGGTGTCCACCACCTCGGTGCAGGTGCGGACCGTGATCGTCGGGTTCTTCTCGATCTGCTGGATCAGGTAGTGCGACATCGACGCCTCGAGCGACGGTCCGCGCACCAGCATGGTGACCGAGCGGGCCTCGCGGGACATGAACATCGCCGCCTGCCCGGCCGAATTGGCGCCGCCCACGATGTAGACGTCCTCACCCTTGCACTCCGAGGCGTCGGACACCGAGGCGCCGTAGTAGACGCCGCGACCGACGTAGTTGCATGCCGGATCGTCGGGGTTGTCCCAGCAGCCGGTGACCTGCAGCTGGCGGTAGGCCACACCGGTGGCCAGGATGACGGCGCGGGCAGCGATCGTGCTGCCGTCCTCGAACTCGATGGTGCGTGCGGTGCCCGCCTCGCCGGCGGAAAGCTTGATCGCCTTGCGGGTGGTGATCACCTCGGCGCCGAAGCGCTCCGCCTGCCTGCGGGCCGACGTGGTGAGTTCGGCACCGGAGACGCCGGTGGGGAAGCCGAGATAGTTCTCGATCCGGGAGCTGCGGCCGGCCTGACCGCCCGTGGTCTGCTCCTCGATCAGCACCGTCTTGAGCCCTTCGGAGGCGCCGTAGACCGCCGCCGCCAGCCCGGCCGGGCCGCCGCCGATGACCGCCAGGTCGTACATCTCCAGCGACGGGCTGGTCGACAAGCCGAGCATCGCGGCCAGTTCGGCATCGGTCGGGTCGACCAGGATCTGGCCCTGCTCGCTGATCACCACCGGCAACTGGAACTCGTCCAGGCCGCCCGCATCCAGCAGCTGCTTGCCCTTGGGCTCGTCGGCGTTGAACGCCCGGAACGAATGCAGGTTACGGGCCAGGAACTGGCGGACCTCCCACGACCGTTCGCTCCACCGGTGCCCGATCACCTTGGTGTGCGGGATGGCCCGGTCGCCGGTGGCGTGCCAGGCCTCCAGCAGCGCGTCGATCACCGGGTAGAGCTTTTCCTCCGGCGGATCCCATGGCTTGAGCAGGTAGTGGTCGAGGTCGACGACGTTGATCGCGTCGATCGCGGCGTGGGTGTCGGCGTAGGCCGTCAGGAGAACGCGACGGGCCATCGGGTAGACGTCCATCGCCTCTTCGAGGAACTGGATGCCGCTCATCTGCGGCATCCGGTAGTCGGCGACGAACACCGCGACGGTCTCGCCGCGCAGTTTCAGTTCGTTGATCGTTTCCAGCGCGTCGAGCCCGGATTCGGCGCGGACGATCCGATACCGCTCGCCGTAGTGACGGCGGAGGTCACGTGCCACGGCACGCGAGACGGCGGGGTCGTCGTCCACAGTGAGAATCACGGGTTTGCGGGGCTGGGGGGCGGGTCCAGTCATCACCGTCAAGTATGCGCTCGTTGTCCAGTGCTTATTAGGGTGGCTTTGCGGGCCGGCGGTTCCCGCCACATCGTGTTCGCCCGCAGATGAAGCGAGGTCAGCGTGCCTTCGGCGCGTTTTGGAGTAGCGCGCCCGAGCGGGTATCGTTGACCAACGGTGCGGATTCCGCGCCGACTCTTGCGTGCCCTGTCTGAGGAAATCCTGGAATTTCCCGCTCCCGGCTCACGTTTTGCAGTCGGGGCGAATGCTGCCCCAAACCTAGAAAGCAGGATCGAAGAGGACATGGCCAAGAAAGACGGTGCCATCGAGGTCGAGGGCCGCGTGGTCGAGCCCCTGCCCAATGCGATGTTTCGCATTGAGCTGGAGAACGGACACAAGGTACTCGCTCACATCAGCGGCAAGATGCGGCAGCACTACATCCGCATCCTTCCCGAGGACCGGGTGGTGGTGGAGTTGTCTCCCTACGACCTGACCCGCGGGCGCATTGTGTACCGGTACAAGTAAGCCCCCACCGACCCGAACCAGCACGCACGAATACAAACCGACCGAACTAGAAGGATCGAACAGCCGTGAAGGTGAACCCGAGCGTCAAGCCGATCTGCGACAAGTGCAGGGTGATCCGCCGGCATGGGCGGGTCATGGTGATCTGCTCTGATCCGCGCCACAAGCAGCGGCAGGGCTAACACCCGGCGCGAGCACTACCCACAACTGAATGCAGACCTCCCAGTACCACTGAGAGCACGGGCTCTCATCCACGTCCGGCACGGAGGCCGGACCCCGACAGACGGGGAACGGACTGGGAACAGACCTCCGCAAAGAGAAGGAATCACTGCCTGATGGCACGTCTCATGGGCGTTGATCTCCCGCGCGATAAGCGCATGGAGATCGCGCTGACCTATATCTACGGCATCGGCCGTACCCGCAGCCAGGAAATCCTGGACGGCACCGGCATCGACCGGGACCTGCGCACCAAGGACCTCACCGACGATCAGGTGACCCAGCTGCGCGACTACATCGAAGGCAACCTCAAGGTCGAGGGTGACCTGCGCCGCGAGGTTCAGGCCGACATTCGCCGCAAGATCGAGATCGGCTGCTACCAGGGCCTGCGGCACCGCCGCGGTCTGCCGGTGCGCGGCCAGCGAACCAAGACCAATGCGCGTACCCGCAAGGGCCCCAAGCGCACCATCGCCGGCAAGAAGAAGGCCAGGTAACCCGGATGGCACAGGCAAAGAAGGGCACCGGCGCCAAGAAGGGTCAGAAGACCCGTCGCAGGGAAAAGAAGAACATCCCGCACGGCGCCGCTCACATCAAGAGCACGTTCAACAACACGATCGTCTCGATCACCGATCCCCAGGGCAACGTCATCGCCTGGGCTTCGTCGGGTCACGTCGGCTTCAAGGGGTCGCGTAAGTCGACTCCGTTCGCCGCGCAGCTCGCCGCCGAGAACGCTGCCCGCAAGGCGCAGGAGCACGGTGTGAAGAAGGTCGACGTGTTCGTGAAGGGCCCGGGTTCGGGCCGCGAAACAGCGATCCGCTCGCTGCAGGCCGCCGGTCTCGAGGTCGGCGCCATCTCCGATGTCACTCCGCAGCCGCACAACGGTTGCCGTCCGCCCAAGCGGCGCCGGGTCTAGGGAGGATAAAGAAAAATGGCTCGTTATACCGGACCCGCTACCCGCAAGTCGCGCCGCCTCGGCGTCGACCTGGTCGGTGGAGATCAGTCGTTCGAGAAGCGCCCCTACCCGCCCGGCCAGCACGGTCGCGCGCGGATCAAGGAGAGCGAATACCGTCAGCAGCTGCAGGAGAAGCAGAAGGCTCGCTTCACCTACGGCGTGATGGAGAAGCAGTTCCGCAAGTACTACGAAGAGGCCAACCGGTCCACCGGCAAGACCGGTGAGAACCTGCTCCAGATCCTGGAGACCCGGCTGGACAACGTCGTGTACCGCGCCGGCCTGGCGCGTACCCGCCGGATGGCTCGCCAGCTGGTCAGCCACGGCCACTTCACCGTCAATGGCGTCAAGGTCAACATCCCGAGCTACCGGGTGTCGCAGTACGACATCATCGACATCAAGGACAAGTCGCTGAACACCTTCCCGTTCGAGCTGTCCCGGCAGACCGCCGGCGAGCGCCCGATCCCGTCCTGGCTGCAGGTCGTGGGGGAGCGTCAGCGAATCCTCGTCCACCAGTTGCCCACTCGCGAGCAGATCCAGGTCCCGCTCGCCGAGCAGCTGATCGTCGAGTTCTACTCGAAGTAAAGAAGACGACGCAGTCCTCTGCGGGGCCAACCGGTCCCTGTGGATCACTTAACGGCATCAAATAGCGGTTGCCGAGAAGGAGATAGAAAAAACCATGCTGATTTCTCAGCGCCCCACACTGAGCGAAGAGGTCATCGCCGAAAACCGGTCGCAGTTCGTCATCGAACCGCTGGAGCCGGGATTCGGTTACACCCTTGGCAATTCGCTGCGGCGTACGCTGCTGTCGTCGATCCCCGGCGCGGCCGTCACGAGCATCCGCATCGACGGTGTGCTGCATGAGTTCACCACCGTGCCCGGTGTGAAGGAAGACGTCACCGACATCATCCTGAACCTCAAGGGACTCGTCGTGTCCTCCGAGGAGGACGAGCCGGTCACCATGTACCTGCGCAAGCAGGGCCCGGGTGAGGTCACTGCCGGTGACATCGTCCCGCCCGCCGGCGTGACGGTGCACAACCCGGACATGCACATCGCGACCCTCAACGACAAGGGCAAGCTCGAGGTCGAGCTGGTTGTCGAGCGCGGCCGCGGTTACGTGCCTGCCGTGCAGAACAAGGCCTCGGGTGCCGAAATCGGCCGCATCCCGGTCGATTCCATCTACTCGCCGGTGCTGAAGGTCACCTACAAGGTGGAGGCCACCCGCGTCGAGCAGCGCACCGACTTCGACAAGCTGATCCTGGACGTCGAGACCAAGAACTCGATCAGCCCGCGTGACGCCCTGGCCTCAGCTGGCAAGACACTGGTCGAATTGTTCGGTCTGGCACGGGAACTCAACGTCGAGGCCGAGGGCATCGAGATCGGCCCGTCGCCTGCCGAGGCCGATCACATCGCGGCGTTCGCGCTGCCGATCGACGATCTGGACCTGACGGTCCGTTCGTACAACTGCCTCAAGCGCGAAGGCGTGCACACCGTCGGCGAGCTGGTCGCGCGCACGGAGTCCGATCTGCTGGACATCCGTAACTTCGGCCAGAAGTCCATCGACGAGGTCAAGATCAAGCTGCACCAGCTGGGTCTGTCGCTCAAGGACAGCCCGGCCAGCTTCGATCCGTCGGAGGTCGCCGGCTACGACGTCGCCACCGGTACCTGGAACAGCGATGCGGGTTACGACCTGGACGCCGAGCAGGACTACACCGAAACCGAAGAGCTCTAACTACACAACAGTCCCGGTCCTACCTGATACGGGGACCGGCCCCATTTAGGAGAAGTCGCAATGCCCAAGCCCACCAAGGGTCCTCGCCTCGGCGGGTCGTCCTCGCACCAGAAGGCGATTCTGGCCAACCTGGCCACATCGCTGTTCGAGCACGGCCGGATCAAGACCACCGAGCCGAAGGCGCGGGCGTTGCGTCCGTACGCGGAGAAGCTCATCACCCACGCCAAGAAGGGTGCGCTGCACAACCGGCGTGAGGTGATGAAGAAGATTCGCGACAAGGACGTCGTGCACGCTCTGTTCGCCGAGATCGCGCCGTTCTTCGCCGACCGCAACGGCGGCTACACCCGCATCATCAAGGTCGAGCCGCGCAAGGGCGACAACGCCCCGATGGCGGTCATCGAACTGGTGCGGGAGAAGACGGTGACCTCGGAGGCAAACCGGGCTCGCAAGAGCTCGGCCGCCAAGGCGGCACCGGTGGCAGCCGCTGCCGCGCCGCAGGCCGCGGTGGAGCCGGAAGAGGCCGTCGGCCCGGAGGCTGAAGAGTCGATCGAAGCCGTCGAGGCCGAGGATGCCGGCATCGCCGATGCGCAGACCGCCGAGGCTGCCGACGAGGTCGCCGAGGAGAAGGCTGAAGAATCCGCCGAGGATTCGGACGCTGACAAGTCCTGACGCTGTGAGTACGAACGAGCCCGTCACCGATAGCGGTGGCGGGCTCGTTCGTCTGCGGCTCGACATCGCGTACGACGGAACCGATTTCACCGGTTGGGCGGCGCAGGAAGGCCACCGCACGGTCACCGGTGTCCTCGAGGAGGCCCTGTCGACGGTCTTCCGGGAGCCGGTCCGGGTCTTCGGCGCCGGTCGCACCGACACCGGAGTGCATGCCACCGGGCAGGTGGCCCATCTTGACGTACCGGCCAACGCCCTGGCCCACGCGTACCCGCGTCACGCTCGGCCCGGCGACCCCGAGTTCCTGCCGCTGGTTCGCCGATTGGCCCGGTTCCTGCCGCAGGACGTCCGGGTTCGCGAGATCACCCGCGCCCCGGCCGGATTCGATGCCCGTTTCTCGGCTTTGCGTCGGCACTACGAATACCGGCTGTCGCTTGCGCCGTTCGGTGTGGAGCCGCAGTCCGCGCGATACGTGACACCCTGGTCGAAGCCGTTGGACGTTGACGCCATGAGTTCGGCGTCCCGGCATCTGGTGGGATTGCACGATTTCGCCGCCTTCTGTCGCCACCGGCCCGGTGCGACGACCATCCGCGACCTGCAGCGCCTGGACTGGGTGCGCGACGGTGACGCGGTGACGGCCTACGTCACCGCCGACGCGTTCTGCTGGTCGATGGTGCGCTCACTCGTCGGTGCGCTCCTCGCGGTCGGGCAGGGTCGTCGCGAACCGTCTTGGTGCGCAACGCTGTTGACCGCACACGCCCGCTCCAGTGACTTCGCCGCGGCACCGGCTCGGGGCCTGACGCTGACCGGCGTGGACTACCCGCCGGATGACGAGCTCGCCGCACGCATCACCGTCACCCGCGATCTGCGGACGCTGGACAGGCCTTAGAGCTTGCCCGCCACGAAATCGGCGGCCTGGTCGATCATCCCGGCCTTCTGATAGGCGGCGGCGAGGTGGTCGGGCCAGTTGGCTTCCCAGGTGTCCGGGTCGGCGGGATTGCAGATCGGGTCTGCGCCGTGGCACAGCTCGATGGTTCGGTCCCGGTACTCCGGACTGAAATTCGTGATCGGCCCCAACCACTGGGTTCCGTTGCCGAACAACGCGACTGCCGCGATGTGGCTACCGGCGTCCGGCGGGAGGAGGGTCTTGAAGCCCAGAATCGGGATGGGAACTGCCAGTGCCATGTCGGTGGCCGCCGCGCCGAGCGAGTACCCGCCGAGGACCAACCGGGTATTCGGGCAATTGTTGATGTTGTAGATGACGCGCTGGCTGATGTCGTTGGCGCCGACGTCGACCTGGTTGTCGGCGGGGTACTTCACCGCGTAGAGGCCGATGTTGCGGTGAACGCGCGAGCGTAGTGCGCTGACGAACTGGTTGCCGATGATTCCCGCGCCGGGGGATTCGAGGCGGCCCCGCGCAAAGATCACCTCCACGTCGGGGCAGCCCGCAGCGGAAGCCTGCGGCGCAGACACCACGCCACCGCCGGGCAGTGGAGTCGGGCCGAGCACCATCGCCGCTGCTGCGGCGACCACCGTGACCGCACGGGTCAGCGTCCCCCGAATACGCATGAATCAGAGCCTGTCTGCGGTGAATTGGGCGGCCTGGTCAACCAGACCCGAGCCGATGTACGCGTCCTGCAGATGCGAGTTCCAGTTGTCGGCAAGGGTGCTCGGATCGATCCCGTTGCAGATCGGGTCGTCCACGTTGCACTGGTCGATGGTCTTGGGACCGTAGACCGGACTGTTGGCCGCCGACACCGGTCCGAAGATGCTGCGGGTGCCGTTGCCGAACAACACCACCGCCGCAACGTGATCGGCGACCGAGGCGGGCAGCGGGGAGTTGAAGCCGAATTGCGCCTTGTTGGAGCCGACCACGACGTCGACCACCGCGGCACCCAGCGAGTAGCCGCCCGGCACCTGGCGGGTGTTGGGGCAGTTGGTCGCCATGTATTGCATGTGCCGGCTCAGGTCATTGGCGCCCGGCACGATGTCCCAGTCGGCGATGTAGTTGACCCCGTACACCCCGACGCTCTTCGGGGTTTTGGCCCGCAGCGAATCGACGAACGCCTGGCCGATGCGGCCGATGCCGGGCGGCTCGAAGCGTCCGCGCGCGAAGATGACCTCCGCGTCGGGGCAGTCGGCTGCGGACGCCACGGCGGTCGGCAACAGTGATGCGGCCACGGACATCACCGCCGCCGCCGCGCTCAGAACCGTTTTCGCCCGCACTCCAGCCATGGTAGACGAGCCTGGGAGAATGCTGGCAGCAAATAAAATTGCGCGGCTACAGCAGCCCGGCGAGGAAGCCGGCCGCCTGCGCGGGCGCCGGGCCCTGCTCGTAATCGGTGTGCGCGAACGGATTGCGACCGCGCGAGCAGATCGGGTCGCCGTCGTTGCAGAGGTCGACGCCCTTACCCGCGAACGCCCCGCCGGCCGACGTGATCGGGATGCTGAATTTGGTGGACGGATTGCCGAAGACCGCCAGCCCGGCGACACGGTTGGCCAGGTTGCCCGGCAGTGGGGGCGCCGAGCCGATGTCACCGACCTTATTGCCCAGCGGGGGAATGCCGACCAACATGTCCACCACCGCGGCGCCTTGGGAGTAGCCGCCCAGAACGAATTTGGTCGCCGGGCAGGCCGCGGCCATCGTGGCGATGTGATTGGTCGCGTCCGTGGCGCCGTCAGCGGCACCCAGGAAGTCGTAGGTCGCGGGGTAGTTCACCGCATAGGCGCTCACCGAGCGTCCACCCAGTTGGCCCTGCAGATTGTCGACGAGAGCTTGCCCGACGCGGCCGATGCCGGCCGGCTCGCTGGTCCCGCGCGCGAAGACCACCTCGACGTCGGGGCACGGCTCGGCCTGGGCTACCGGGGCGATGGTGATCGGCGACAGGATCGCCGTCGCTGCGAACGAGGCAACACCGAGTTTGCGGAGTGATGTCATGGTCGGCCTGGCCATGCTGATGAGACCCCCTTGGTCGCGAGCATTCGGCTAATAGTCACACACGTGGCTGGGAGGCCCAAACCGCCGGTGATCTAGAGCAGCCCGGCGACGAAGGAGGCCGCCTGAACCGCCGACCCGTCGCTGTTGTAGATGCGGTGAGCCTGGACGTCGTCACCGCTGCTGCAAATCGGATCCCCGGCGTTGCACAGGTCGATGGCCCGGCTGCCGTAGACCGCGCTGCTGGTCAGGGGCAGGCCGACCTTGGTGGTGGGGTTGCCGAAGACGGCCAGAGCGGCGACGTGGTCCGGCACGTTCGGCGGCAACGGGTTGGTGAAACCCACCGCCGGGAAGGGGACCGAGGTGATGATGTCGATGATCGCCGCCCCCTGCGAGTACCCGCCGAGCACCAATCGGGTGTTCGGGCAGTCGTTCACCACACCCTGGATGAACGCGCTCGCGTCGTTGGCGCCGTTGGCGGCGGCCAGGAAGTCGTAGCTGGCGGGGTAGTCCACCGCGTAGACACCCATCGAGCGGTTGCCGATCTTGCCGCGCAGCGAGTTGACGAAAGCCTGCCCGACCCGCCCGATGCCCGGCGGTTCGTCGGTGCCGCGGGCGAACACCACCTGCACGTCATTGCAGGCCGCCGCCGCGGTTGGCAGTGCGGCCGGGCTGACCAGCGCGAACATTGCGGTGAGGACGGCAGCGGAGGCGGCCAGCAGGAAACGCTTCGGCGCAGCGGTTGATGTCACATCTGGATGTTACAGATGAGAGCGGAGTTTCATTCCCGACGTTTGCTTGCGCGCCGCGGAAATCAGCTTCGCGCGGCGACTTCCTCGATCGGTCCGGCATCGGGCCACGTCGCTGCGGTGACCGCCGTGCTGCGGTCACCCTGGCGGGCCAGGGCCAGGCCCAGGAGGACCACCACACCGCCGACCGCTTGGACCGGGGTAACCGCTTCACCCAGCAGCACCCACGCCGACAACACGGCGAACAGCACCTCGCCGAGGCCGACCAGAGAGGCGAAGCTCGGGCGCAACCGCGCCACACCGCTGATGCCCAGCGTGTAGGCGATCGCGGTGGCCACCACGGCAAGCATCACCACCGGAACCCACCAGGGCACGGTCAATCCGGCGACGACCGCGTCGTTGGCGGTGAAGACCAGCGGCATGACGCCGGTCAGTCCCAGCAACAGCACGGCGACCGTGCCGACCACGAGGCCGCCCGCGGCCAGGGTGATCGAGCTCAGGCCAGTGCCGTCGGCGCTGACCTCATCGGACATCATGAAGTAGCAAGCCGCACAGATCGCCGCACCCAAACCCCACAGAACGCCGGCCGTGTTGATGTGTGCGCCCTCGAAAACGTTGAGCACCAACATGATTCCGGCGACAGCGAGCGCAACTCCGGCCAGTGTCATGGCGCGTGGGCGACGCCGGGTGGTACCCCAGATCCAGCCGACGACGAGGATGGGTGCGGTGTATTCGAGCAGCAGTGCCACGCCGACCGACAGATGAGAGACGGCGTTGTAGTAGCAGAGCTGGGCCCCGGCGATCGGGACGAGCCCGTAGGCCACCACGACGCGGGCGTGCGCGCGGGCCTCGCGGACCCAGCCGGGCTTGACGATGGTGGCGAAGATGGCCATCACCAGCGCGCCGCCGGCGAGCCGGGCGGTGACGGCGGCGGTCGGCGACCAGCCGGCGCCCATCAGCGATTTGGCGAATGGGCCGGACATGCCGAACGTGAACGCCGATCCGATGGCGAACATCAGCCCAAGCCGGAAGTGGTCGTGGGTGCGGACCAGCGTCGACATGAGGCACTCCCCGGATGTAATGAGTAAAATCGATGTTGGTCATGACACTACGTCCGGAGGAAGTCATGAGTCAAATGCTTTTCAGTCATGACACAGAGCTCACGTTGCGGGCTGCCTGTGCGCTGATCAACAGCGACCGCGTCGACGGTGAGCTGCTCGGCGACCAGCGAGCGCTGGACGACTACCTGAGCAGCTGGGGCTGGACCGGCCGGCGCGATCGCGACGACGCCGAGGTGTCGGCGGTGCACACGCTGCGCGGCCGGCTGGGCCGGATCTGGGCGGCCGCCTCCGACGAGGAGCGTGCCGTCGGTCAGATCAACGCACTGCTGTCGGACACCCGCGCCTCCCCGTGGCTGACGCGGCATCCGGAGATGCCGGAGTGGCACCTGCACCTGGCGTCCATTCACGATCCGCTGGCCCAGCGGATGGGTGCCGAGATGGCGATGTCGCTGGCCGATTTGGTGCGCGCCGGTGAACTGCGCCGGCTCAAGATCTGTGCGGCCCCGGACTGCGAAGCGGTGTTGATCGACCTGTCCCGCAACCGCTCCCGGATGTTCTGCGACACCGGCAACTGCGGTAATCGTCAGCACGTCGCCGCCTACCGGGAGCGCCGCTCGAAAGAGGGGCCTGTTGATGAGTGACATCAGCGCCTAAGCAGGTGTTCTAGCGTCACCCAGATGGCGGGCCGCCCACCCCTTCGCGCTCAGTTGAGTGCGCGGCGATTTCTTGTGCGCCGCTTGGAGTATGCGGTCCTGGCGCGGCAGCTGCCGGCCCTTGACGACCCCGTTCGGGCCCGAAAGCTCGCACTCCTCGTCGGCTGCGGTGTGGCAGGGGTTGCCGTGGTCCTCGACACGATCCTGGGATCGACGGCCCGTCACGTCATTCCCGGCGATGCGACGGTGGTGATGACTCGGCAGTCCGGCGCCCTGTTCGTCAGGATCGACGACGGCCTGCGCCCGGTGGCGAACCTGACGTCGGCCCGTTTGATCCTGGGTTCGCCGGTCACACCGCGACTGGTCGACGAGGCCGCGCTCGGCGATACGGCTACCGGCCCGATTCTGGGGATCCCCGGCGCGCCTGCATCATTCGGACGCGTGATGGCGCCCCGCGAGGTGAGATGGGCGGTGTGCGACGACGCCGACGGGAACACCACTGTCGCCGCCGGCGACGACTCCATACCGCCAGACCTGGACCCGCGCAGCGCCGTCGTCGCCACGGTGGCGCACGGTGACGGATCGGCCTACCTGCTGTACGCCGGCACGCGAGCCATGCTCGATCCGGGTGACCCGGCCACCGCGCGCGCCTTGCGGATCACCGACGCGACAATGCGCACGGTGTCCCCGACCCTGCTCAACACGATCCCCGAAGTGCCTGCGATCGGTCCACCCCGGATCGCCGGAATGGGACAACCATCCGGATTGAGCGGTGTCGCGGTCGGAACCGTCCTGCGCGTTGTCGGGACCGGGTCACCCCAGTTTTACGTCGCGTTGCGTGGCGGCCTCCAGCGCATCGGTCGGCTGGCCGCCGAACTCATCCGGTTCAGCGACCCGGCCGCGCAGGCCGAGACCACCGAGGTGCCACCAGAACTGATCGCGCGCACCCCGCTGGTCGACACCCTGCCGGTCGGCGCCTACCCCGATGATCCGCCCGCACTCCTCGGCGACGGCGACGACATCTGTGCGACGTGGATGTCCGGACACAGTGGTGTTGCCGTCGGACCGCAGCCTGTCGACCGTCCCGGCACCGTCACCCTGGCCGGATCCGACGGGGACGGGCCCGCCGTCGACGGCGTGCGGATGATCTCCGGCGTCAGCCTGGATGTCACCGGCGGACCGGGAACGGGACGCCACCTCGTCACCAGTGCGGGAGTTCGCTTCCCCGTGCCTGATTCGGCTACCGCTGCGCTCGGGCTCGGTGGTGCTCCTGCCGCAGCACCGTGGTCGATCCTCAGAGCACTCCCTGCGGGTTCCCAATTGGACCGGGACGCCGCCCTAGTCGGCCGGGACGTGCCCGGCGCGGCGCCGTAGCAGCACCGACGCCGCGGCGACACCGGCCACGCACAGCGCCGCCGCACTTCCCAGCACCGCGTAGCGGTGCTTGTCCTCGGGCCGGGTCGGCAGCGGAGCCGCCGCTCGCGCCGCCTGGTGCGGCGGTGGTGCACTGGTGTGATCGCTGAGTGCTGCCACGGGGTCGATGACTCCGCTGCCCACCGCGGCGTTCCAGCCTCGCGCTGGGTGATGTGCGGTGGCCTCGATGCGCGTCATCACCTGGCGGGCGGAGAGTCTCGGGAAGCGGGACCGCACCAGCGCCACTACACCGGCGACCACTGGTGCGGCGTAGCTCGTACCCGACATCGAGGCCTGCCCCGCCGCTGTCGGCAGGGCGTTGATGACGCCATCACCGTCCGGGTCCAGCGACACGACGTTCTCGCCGGGCGCCGCGACGTCGACCCACGGGCCGTTGAGGCTGAATTCCGATGGAGCGCCGTCGGAGCCCACCGAGGCGACCGTCAGGACGTAGTCGTCGTACCAGGCCGGGCTCGCGATCACAGTGGGCTGTGCCGTCGTGTTCTGGCCGGGGCACTGGCCGTCGCCGCCGACATTTCCCGCGGCGGCGACCACCACGGAATCCTTGACATCGACTGCATACGACAGCGCCGCGCCGAGCGCACGGTCGTCCACGCTCGATTCGGCACAGGCCACTGACGAGATGCTGATCACCGACGAACCCATGTCCGCGGCCGTTCGAACGGCCATGGCCAGAGTGCTCACATCCCCGAAGCCGCGCTCACCGGAATCGGCCAACGGGCCGAACTTGTTGCTGGACTGCCGAATCCCGATCAGGGTGACCTCCGGAGCGATCCCGGTGAATCCCGTCCCATCTGTCTGATCCGGCGCGGCCCCGATGATGCCCGCGACGACGGTACCGTGTCCGTCACAGTCCTGTCTGCCGTCGCCGGTAGAGACATAGTCACCGCCCGCGACGATATCGGGCAACCGGCGATGCGTTGCGATCCCGGTGTCGATCACCGCGACGCGCTGACCTGCTCCACGGGTCAGCCGCCACATCGCCGGCACGTCGAATCCGGCCAATTGCGGTGCCTGCGCGCCGGCACCGGCGGGAAGTGGCACCGTGCACGGCTGGCGTTGTTCGGTCGGCCGGGGTGGAGCGGGCGGAGCAGGCGGTGGCAGCAATGAGTTGTCGATCGGAGGCGGAATGACGGCGAATGCGGTTGGCGCACAGTTCATCATCATGAGCAACGCCACCGAGAAGGTGCACGCGATCCGCACGGTGAGCCTCACCAGGCCGCACCGATCTGAGCAAGCCCGCCGAACATGCCCGCTGCTGCGCAGCCGCCGGGTACGACCGCCGCGCCGAGCATCAGCTCCACTACCGAAACCGCGCGGCGCACCACCGGGGAGGTGCACACCGGCCCGCGGTGCGCCACCCACATCGCGCAGGCGGCGACGAGTGCGAGCGCCCCGCACAGCCACGGAGTGCTCTGCGGTGTGGTGACGGCGCACAAGCCCACGAGCAGAGTCGCCGTGACTGCGGACGAAATACTCTGCGCGACAACCCGACACGCTACTCTCTCCCGAACGGACCGGAGAAGCAGCAACATTGCGATGATCGCGAGGAAGATCGCCGCGAGAAGCGAATGTGAAGTGGTCGTCGCCGTGACCGCAGCTCCGACAGCCGCCGCCGCGGCCGCCGTCGCCACGATCAGGTTCAGCCGGTGATGAGCCAGTCGCGACCTGGCTTGGACGTCTGCGTCGGCGAGGCCGGCCGCCGCCAGTCCGGAGCTGTGGACCGAGAGCCGCGCGGACACCACCAGCACACCCAGTGATCCGATTACCAGCATCGGCCCACTGGCTTCGGCCGGCCAGCACCCTGCCACCGCGCCCATGGTCGCCATCACCCCCGCCATCGCCACAGCGGCCATCGGAAGGAATACCTCAGTGGCACAGCCCAACAGGGGCCAGGCCAGCAGCGAGACCGACCCGATCGCGGCCATCGCGACGAGAAACGTGGGCATCGCCGGTGGGCCCATGGGAAGCAGGGCGGCGCTCAGGCCGGCGAAGGCAATGCCCAGCACGCCGAGGCTCACCACGGTCACCCGATCGGCGGCTACCCGGTGCACGGTGACCGCGCCGGTCATCGCCAGAAGTGCTGCTGCCGTGGCGACTACGGGATGAGGGCTTGCCGTCGGGTCCGCAATCGCGCGGCCCAGTAACGCCAGCACCGCCGCGGCCGCCCATGCCAGCAGGCAGAGACCACCGCTGCGCCGGAGGAATCGCCACCTCGGTTCCGGCAGCGCCGCAACCACATCGGCAACGGCGCCACTAATGTCGAACCGGGGCAGCGGCGCGGTCGCCGCCGCCGTGCTCAGGATGAGCAGGTCACCGTCATGGATGGCGGCTTGCGCGAGGGTCGTCTGCGCGTCGAGCCGTTGCCCGCAGACCCGGGTGAGATGCGGATCGGTGCCGTGGAATTGCGCCGCACCGATCAGATCGACGACGGCGGGCATCAGCTCGGCGATCGGTATGCCGGATGGCAGGCTGATGTCGGTCTCCCGGTCGCCGGTGCGGATCGACACCTGGCAGGTCTGGTCGGCGGCAGTCATGAGACCGGACGGTAGTGATCCCACGGTGGTGTCGAACTCCGCTGTCCACAGGTGAATTGCCGGTCCGGGCCGACGGTGTCTACCGTCCGTGCATGAATCGGGTTACCCGGTCGGCGATCGATTTCCCGCCGAACGACGATCTGGTCATCGGTCCGTTGCCCCGCACCGAGCCGAAGTCGGGAATGTCGCGATTCGTGCCGCTGATAGCGGTCGGCGCGGTGGTGGGCGTCGGTGTGGTGATGTGGGGGTCAGGGGTCGGTTCCGACGGCTCGACGGCGGTGATGTTGCCGGTCATGATGGTGGTGTCGGCGCTCGGCATGGCGCTGCAGGCCGGTGCCCGGCGGCCGGGCCGCGGGATGGACCGTCAACGCAGGCGCTATCTGAATCATCTCGATCGGCTCGCCGAGCACGTGCGGGAAACGGTGCTGAGTCAGCGATCAACGCTGCGGGAGGGACACCCGGATCCGGCCGCGTTGTGGACGCTGGTCGGCGGCCCTGGGATGTGGGCGCGCAACGATCGCGATCCGGACTTCTGCCACGTCCGTGTCGGCGTAGGCCGGCACCGGCTGGCGCGCCGGATAGTCGTGCCGCCCGTCGGTCCCACGGACGAACTGGACCCGGTGACCGCCGATGCGTTGCGGCGCTTCGTGCACCACCACGCGACGGTCGACGATCTACCGGTCACGATCGCGCTGCCCAAGGTCGGCGTGCTGGTCGTCGACGGCGATCCGTCGAGTGCGCGTGCCCTGGTTCGTGCGATGCTCTGCCAGCTGGCCGTGCTGCACAGCCCGACGAACCTGACGATCACCGCAGATGTACGAGCCGAGCACCGGCAGCAGTGGGACTGGTTGAAGTGGCTGCCGCACAACGATAGTCGCGACCATCGCGGCGGGTATCGGGTCGTCATCGTCGACGGAGCGGATCACCGAGCGCATGCCGTACCCGGCACCACCGTGATCGCCGTCGGACACGTGGAACCTGACTCACAGCCACGGTCCCTGCGGGTCGACGGGGACAACCTCGCGGTGCGCACGGGTGCGGGCATCGAGGAGTTCGCCACCGCCGATGCCATGACGATCATGCAGGCGCGGACGTGTGCACGACGCTTGGCGCGGTACCGCCACCGGGACAGCGGATTCGGCGTGAGTTGCCCTGAGAAGGGAGCTCTCTGGCCGGTATTGCCTCCGTGCGAGCAGCTCCGGGTTGAGCTCGGCGCGACGGTGGACGGCGAACCGGTCGCTCTCGACATCAAGGAGCCCGCCGACGGTGGCCACGGTCCGCACGGTTTGTGCGTCGGTGCGACGGGCTCGGGGAAATCCGAATTGCTGCGCACGATCGCGGCTGGCATCATTGCCCGCCATTCGCCGGACGACGTCAACCTCGTCCTCATCGACTTCAAGGGCGGCGCGACGTTTCTCGGCCTGGAGCGCCTGCACCATATCGCCGCCGTCATCACCAACCTCGCCGACGCCGCGCCGATGGTGGACCGCGCAAAGGATGCGCTCGGCGGCGAGGTTCGCCGTCGTCAGGAGCTCCTGCGGCGGGCGGGCAATGCGGTCAACCTCGCCGCCTACCGGCGACATCGACTCGCAGATCCCAGTCTGCCTGCGCTGCCGACATTGTTCGTCATCGTCGACGAGTTCGCCGAACTGCTGGCTCACCAGCCTGATTTCGCCGACCTGTTCGCGATGATCGGACGGGTCGGACGCTCGCTGGGCATGCATCTGTTGCTGGCGAGTCAGCGCCTGGACGAGGGTCGCCTGCGCGGCCTCGAATCGCATCTGTCGTATCGCATCTGCCTCAAGACCGCGACGGCCGCGGAGTCGCGCGCGGTACTCGGCGTCGCGGACGCTGCCGAGCTGGCGGCCACCCCGGGCGCCGCGCTGCTGCGCACCGGCGACGGGCGGTTGGTGCGATTTCAGGCGACGTACCTCGGTGGGCCGGCGCCGGGCAGCGCCACAACAGCGGAAGGCGCCGGCGTGGCACTGTTCACCCGGGAATCGGCTGCGCCGACACCGACCGACGGAGCCGTCGGATCGCCTCGAACCGTGCTCGATGTGATCGTCGACCGGTTCGGCGGGCGAGGAACGCCGGCGCATCAGATGTGGCTACCACCGCTCACCGGCTCGGTGAACCTCGCTGACCTTCCGCACGGTGTGGGGCCAGATCGCGCAGTGCCGATCGGCGTCGTCGACCTGCCGTTCGAGCAGCGACAGGCGCCCATGACCGTCGACCTCACCGGCGCCCTCGGCAATGTCGCGGTGGTCGGAACGTCACAAAGCGGAAAGTCCACCACCGTGCGGTCGCTGATCACCGCGACGTCCACTCGTCGCGATGCGCGGCGGGTTCAGTTCTACTGCATCGACTTCGGCGGCGGCACCCTCGATTCGCTGCGGCGGTTACCCCACGTGGGATCGGTCGCAGGCCGGGGGGAGACCGAATTGGTGCGCCGGACGGTCAGCCACGTCGGCGCCCTACTGTCCGCTCGCGAGGCCCGCGCCGACGTCGATCCGTACGGTGAGGTCTTCCTCGTCGTGGACGGTTGGTCGAGCCTGCGGGAGGAGCATCCCGATCTCGAGACGGCGATCGCAGGCATCGCCTCCCGCGGTCTGTCGTTCGGCATCCACCTGATCCTCACCGCCGGTCGGTGGGCCGACATCCGGCCCGCGCTCAAGGACCAGATCGGCACCAGAATCGAACTGCGCCTTGGAGACCCGATCGACTCGGAGATGGATCGCAAGCAGGCGGCGCTCGTTCCGATCGGCATGCCGGGGCGCGGCATCACCGGTGACGGCAACCACTTCCTGATCGCGATGCCGGACGGCGGCGATATCGTGTGTGACCGGTCGTGGCAGGCGCCGCGCGTGCGACTGCTGCCCGGACACATCGACCACTCCGCGGTCGTCGAGATGGCACCCGGTGACACAGATGGCGTTCTGCTCGGTCTGGGTGAAGACCAGTTCGCCCCGGTGGTTGTGAGCTTTCGTCACCTGGCGCACCTGCTGGTCCTCGGTGACCGGGAATGCGGGAAGACCTCGGCGCTGCGAACGCTGTGCCGCGAGATACTGCGCGTTGCAACGACGCAACCCGCGTCGCTGTTCGTCGTCGACTACCGGCGTGGCCTGCTCGACGTCGCCGATGCGCACCATGTGCTCGACTATATGTTCTCCGAACACCTTATCGCGCAACGACTTCCCGGCCTGATATCAGTGCTGCAGAGCAGATTGCCGAGCGCCGACACGACGATCGAGCAGCTCCGGGCGAGATCGTGGTGGAGCGGACCCGAAATCTACGTCGTGGTCGACGACTACGACGTGGTCGCGGCCACCTCACCGGATGCGCTGAGTCCGCTGGTCGCCCTGCTGCCGCACGCCGCAGACATCGGGCTGCACATGGTCATCGCGCGACGCTGCGCCGGATCTGCGCGGGCGATGTTCGATCCCCTTCTGGCGCACGTCCGGGACAGCGGGTGCGGTGCGCTGCTGATGAGCGGCAGCTCCGACGAGGGTCCGCTGATCGGCCACCACCGCGCGACCGAGCACCCGCCGGGACGCGGACTACTGGTGACCCGGGCCGGCGCCGAGCTGGTGCAGGTCGGTTGGAGCCCAACGTGACAGTGCTGGAAGTCGGTCCCGCAGTGGTCACCCGGCTGACGCCCCACCCGCAGCGAACGGGGGAGCAGGAGATGGTCGCGGCCGCACTCGCCGCCATCGACGACACGGTGGTGCTGTTCCGCGAACGGCCAGTCGCCGTCGTCGATCTGTGGCAGAGAGTCTTCGCCGACTGTGTCGAGGAACGCTGCGAGACACTGACTGTCGTCCACCCGTCGTGGTGGGCACATCACCGGGTCTCGCGGCTCGTCGATGCCGCGGCAGCAGTCGCGACCGAAGTTCATGCGCAGCCCAGGTCCGCGGTACTGGCCGCCGGCGAGGCAGCTACCGTCATCGAGATCGCCGAGGAATTGGTTGCCGTCATCTGCGATGGCCGATCACCGACGACGCGCAGCCGCCCGCACCATCCAATGGACCTCGCCGGGATGATCGAGACAACCACTCCCACCTCCGTTCTCATCGACGCCCCGCCCGGCGTGCCCGGCGCGGTCGAGTACGCCGACGGTCTGTGTGCCGCACTGCGTCGGCGCGGCACGGATGCGCGGATGGTACGGGTGCCCGCCACCCCGGATCCGTCCGAGCCGGAGTCGACGGCAGTACCTGTCCGCGCCTCACGACGGCGGTGGCGAGGGTCCGCGGCCGTGGCGGCCGGGATGGCCTTGACGCTGTGCGTGGTTGGGGTGGCCGCGGTCCGCACCCGCCCGCCGGCACCGACTCCCGGCGGCGTCTACATCGTCGAAGGTCGTGTCACACTGCGGATCCCAGCCGATTGGCTGATCACCCGCGTTACGGCGGGCCCTGGTTCGCGCCGCATTCAGGTCGGCTCGCCGACCAATTCGGCAGCGGCCCTGCACATCACCCAATCCTATTCACCTGAAGAGACATTGGATCAGACGGCCGCAACGCTGAGCCGGGCGATCGACGAGCAGCCGGGCGGTGTGTTCGTCGACTTCAACCCCGCGGACCGGCGTGGCGGGCGACCGGCGGTGACGTACCGAGAAGTCCGCATTGCCCGGGAGATCCGCTGGGCGGTGGTCCTCGACGGGTCCACGCGCATCAGCATCGGCTGCCAGTCTGCGCAAGGCCGGCTTGACGCGATCGCCGGGCCCTGCGAGGAAGCCATTGAATCAGCCCGCGAATTCAGTGGAACCGGAAGCGGCCCGTGAGCGTCGAAATCATTGTAAGCGTGCACAACTCGACCGGAAGGACCACACGTGACGACTCTGAGCACCGACTTCGACCTGATGCGTTCGGTCGCTGCGGCTGCCGACACCCGCAATGACGAGATTCGTGCTCTGTTGCAGGGCTTCATCACCCGCATGGAGGCTGTGCCGCCCACCGTGTGGGGCGGATTGGCCGCCGCGCGATTCCAGACTGTCGTCGCGCACTGGAACACCGAGTCCACAAAGCTGTCGCAGGCACTGGCCGGGATTGCCGACACGATCAGGAACAACGAACACCAACTGCGCGAAGCCGCGCACCTGCACGCTCAGCGCATCGCCGCCGTGACCGCACACCTTTAGGTAAGGAGCACCTCCGTGGACCCCGTCCTCTCTTACGATTTCGCCGAGATCGACGCGGCGGTACTCGCCGACATCCAGGGCACGTCGGCGCGACTCGGCGCGGCCTTGGACGACCTCAGTCGGCAGATCGCTCCGCTGCAGCAGGTGTGGACCCGTGACGCCGCAGCGGCATATCAGGCCGAACAGGCACAGTGGCACCAATCAGCGTCGGCACTGCGCGACATCCTGGTGCGGCTGGGCGTTGCCGTGCGTGACGGGGCAGCCGACGTGGCCGATGCCGACCGCCGCGCCGCCCGGATGTGGGGCTGACGGCCTCCCTCGATCTCTGTGCGGCCCCCGCGGAGGAGAGCCAACGGGGCCGCACAGTCATCCCGGTCCGATCGCATCAGATGCCCTACATGTCGGTCGAGATCTGGCGTATCGTGGCCGCACGCGCGCCGGTCTCCGGTGACCGCACGCAGGAGTGTGATCGCCGATGGCTATATCCAGAACGACGCGAACCGGTGCCGGTGGCGCCCGGCCGTCGGCGCTGCTGCGCGCGGTCCATGAGCTGTTCGTCGCCGGTGAGGTCGACGCCAGCTACCTGGAATCGAGCTCGCTGCGACCGATCGTCGCCAAGAGCTGGCAACGCAGCCTGGCCAAAGGCGTCGACCCGGACGGTGCGGCCCAGCCCTCCCCGGTCGGCGAGAAATTGGCGCGGCTGCGTGAGGCGCATCCGCTGGCACCCGCACTGCCCGTGATCCGCCGGCTGCTCGTCGACGATGCCGCCGGGTCCGGGGTGGTTGTCGCCGTCAGCGGTGCTGACGGCACGCTGCTGTGGGTGGAGGGCGACCCCAACGCGTGCCGGCGCGCGGAGGCGATGAACTTTGTGCCCGGCGCGGACTGGAGTGAGCGCGGCGCCGGGACCAACGCGCCGGGCACCGCTCTGGCCGTCGACGCTGAGCTGCAAATTCACGGTTCCGAGCACTTTTCCCGCGTCGTGCAACCGTGGAGCTGCACGGCGGTCCCCGTGCATGACCCCGCCACCGGTGCCCTGCTCGGAGCGCTGGACCTGACCGGCGGATCACGGGTCGCCACGCCGCAGGCGCTGGCGCTGGTGCGCGCCACCGTCGTCGCCGTCGAAACACACCTGGCCCTGCTCCGCCTGACCGGTGGACCGGTCGAGGCAGCGCCGCCACGACCGCGGCTGGCCGTGCTCGGTTCCGAACGTCCGCGCTGGCTCGTCACCGACGAGTTCGGGCATCTTCGTGCCGCCACGCTGACCGGCAGGCACGCCGACATCCTGGTGCTCTTGAGCCGCCACCCCGAGGGGCTGAGCGCCGACCACCTGGCGATGCTGCTCGACGACAAGGACCTCGACGTCGTGACCGTGCGCGCCGAGATGTCGCGGCTGCGCAAGGTCGTCGGCGCCGACGCCATCGAGTCACGGCCGTATCGGCTGACGGTGCCGATCACCACCGACATCGGCGAGGTGTACGAGGCGCTCGATGCCGGAAATGTGACGGCGGCCCTCGATCGGTATCCGGGACCGCTTCTCCCGCAGTCGATCTCGCCGGCGGTGGGGCGGTTGCGCACAGAGCTGGCGATGACGTTGCGGGGCGCGGTGTTATCCACCGGCGACCCCGCGGTGCTCCGCCGTTGGCTGGACAGCCCGGACGGCCGCGACGACCGCGACGGCTGGCGCGCGCTGCACGACGGCACCCTGCCGGGCTCGGTGCAGCAGGCGCAGGCCCGCGGCAAGCTGGCCGGCCTGGACTTCGACCTGGCCTGAGCAGCGCATGCAACGGTGCGCGAACCAGTGCAACCGTGCTGCAACCCCGCACTGCCTACCTTCAGTGACGACCGACACATTTCGTCGTCTTGACCAGGTAGGAGAACACCATGACCGTATACGCGAGGCCCGGTACGGAGGGCGCGCTGATGTCCTTTGCGGCCCGCTACGAGAACTTCATCGGTGGTGAGTGGACTGCGCCGGTGGGCGGTCAGTATTTCGAGAACCGCACGCCGGTGACGGGTGAGGTGTTCTGTGAGGTGGCGCGGTCGACGGAGGCTGATATCGAGAAGGCGTTGGATGCCGCGCATGCTGCCGCGCCGGGGTGGGGTAAGACGTCGGCGGGGGAGCGGGCGGTGGTCCTGAACAAGGTCGCCGATCGTATCGAGGCGAACCTGGAGTCGATCGCGTTGGCCGAGTCGTGGGATAACGGTAAGCCGATCCGGGAAACCCTGAATGCCGATATCCCGTTGGCGGTGGACCATTTTCGGTATTTCGCCGCCGCGATCCGCGCTCAGGAAGGCGCCTTGTCCCAGATCGATGAGGACACTGTCGCCTACCACTTCCACGAGCCGCTGGGTGTGGTGGGACAGATCATTCCGTGGAACTTCCCGATCCTGATGGCGGTGTGGAAGCTGGCGCCGGCACTGGCCGCCGGTAATGCGATTGTGCTCAAGCCTGCCGAGCAGACCCCGGCCTCGGTGCTGTATCTGATGTCGTTGATCGCCGATCTGCTGCCCGCCGGAGTGTTGAACGTGGTCAACGGGTTTGGGGTCGAGGCAGGCAAGCCGTTGGCGTCGTCGAATCGGATCGCCAAGATCGCGTTCACCGGGGAGACCACCACGGGCCGGTTGATCATGCAGTACGCGTCCCAGAACCTGATCCCGGTCACCCTGGAGCTCGGTGGCAAGAGCCCGAACATTTTCTTCTCCGATGTGATGGCCGCCAACGACGACTACCAGGACAAGGCGTTGGAGGGGTTCACGATGTTCGCCCTCAACCAGGGCGAGGTCTGCACGTGTCCGTCGCGCAGCCTGATCCAGGCCGATATCTACGACGAGTTCCTGGCCATGGCGGCGATCCGTACCAAGGCGGTGCGCCAAGGCGATCCACTCGACACCGAGACGATGATCGGGGCGCAGGCCTCCAACGATCAGCTGGAGAAGATCCTGTCCTACATCGAGATCGGCAAAAGTGAAGGCGCCCAGATCCTCACCGGCGGGGAGCGCGCCGACCTCGGCGGAGACCTCAACGGCGGTTACTACGTGCAGCCGACGATCTTCACCGGCGACAACGCGATGCGGATCTTCCAGGAAGAGATCTTCGGCCCGGTGGTGTCGGTGACGTCGTTCACCGATTACGACGACGCGATCCGCATCGCCAACGACACCCTCTACGGCCTGGGTGCCGGAGTGTGGAGCCGGGACGGCAACACCGCCTACCGCGCCGGGCGTGACATCAAAGCCGGCCGGGTCTGGACCAACTGCTACCACGCCTACCCCGCGCACGCGGCGTTCGGCGGCTACAAGCAATCCGGCATCGGCCGCGAGAACCACAAGATGATGCTCGACCACTACCAGCAGACCAAAAACCTCCTCGTCTCCTACTCCAACAAAGCCCAAGGCTTCTTCTGAGCTTAAAGACCTCCACCACAACTACTTTCACGAAGGAAAACAATCATGACACAGACACTTGGCGCACCCGCCACATCAACCGACACCAACACCATGCGCGCCGCAGTCGTCACCGAATTCGGTGCACCACTGCACGTCACCGACCTCGACCTGCCCACGCCCGGCCCCGGGGAAGCGCTCGTCAAACTGGAGACCTCCGGGGTCTGCCACACCGATTTGCATGCCGCCCATGGTGATTGGCCGGTCAAACCAGCACCGCCCTTCATCCCGGGTCACGAGGGTTACGGCACTGTCGTCGCGCTCGGCGAGGGTGTCACCGACCTGAAACTCGGTGACAAGGTCGGCAATGCGTGGCTGTGGTCGGCCTGCGGCAGTTGCGAATACTGCCGCACCGGTTGGGAAACGTTGTGCGAGAGCCAGCGCAACGGCGGCTACAGCGTCAACGGCAGCTTCGGTACCTACATGCTGGTGAATGCGGCGTACGCCGCCCGGATTCCGGATGGCATCGACCCGCTCGAGGTGGCACCGATCCTGTGCGCAGGCGTCACGGTGTACAAGGGCCTGAAGGTCACCGACACCCGGCCCGGCCAATGGGTTGCGATCTCCGGTATCGGCGGCCTGGGGCACATCGCGGTGCAGTACGCCCGTGCGATGGGTCTGCGCGTGGTCGCCGTGGACATCGACGATGCGAAACTCGCACTGGCCGAACGGCTCGGGGCCGAGGTCACCGTCAACGCCAGAACCTCCGACGTTGTCGAGGAGGTCCAGAAGGCCACCGGTGGTGTGCACGGCGTGCTCGTCACCGCGGTGCACCCGCAGGCGTTCGGCCAGGCGATCGGCTTGACCCGCCGCGGTGGAACCATCGTCTTCAACGGCCTGCCGCCGGGTGATTTCCCCGCGCCGATCTTCGACATCGTGTTGAAGGGCTTGACGATTCGCGGCTCGATCGTCGGCACTCGCCAGGACATGGCCGAGGCGCTCGACTTCTACGCCCGCGGGTTGATCCATCCCACCGTCGAGGCCGCCAAGCTCGACGACATCAACGAGGTGTTCGGCCGGATGGAGCGCGGCCAGATCGACGGCCGCGTCGTCATCGACTACCGCTGAGTCCCCAGCTGCTCGCGAACGGCGTCGATGCCGACCAGACGGATGTCGTCGCGTCGGATCGTCGCCCACCGCCCCGGCGTCATGGCGAAACCCACCATGGTGTCGGGGCGGCCGCGTCGGTCCTCGACCGTCCTGACCGTCTCGGTGTAGGGCAGTGAGCGCGTCACGCCCAGCGAGGCGGCGTTGTCATGCCACGCTCTGGTGATCGCGACGTCGGCGTCGAAGCCCGCGAAGATCAAGTGCAGCGCGGCCTGACGCAGCTCCTTGCCGAAGCCGCGGCCCTGCTGCGCCAGGCCGAGCCACGAGCCGGTGGTCAAGCTCCGGTTGCGCGGAAAGTCCTCGGCGTGAACCGAACACATGCCGACCACCGACCCGTCGGCCAACACCGCCAGGTCCAGGTTCCAGCGTTGGACGGACGTCTCGGCGCGGTTGCGCCAGTAGTACTGCAGGCTGTTGCGCTCCAGGTCCGGCGAGGGCACATCGGTCCACGGCTCGGTGAACGGCATGGTCGCCGGATCGTGAATACCCTTGGCCGCCAACGTTGCCAGCTCCGCGCCCAGCTCGTCGCTGACATAGCGCAGCACGAGCCGTGGTGTCACCACCTGAAGATCGAACAGCGGCCACATCTGCGCCATGCCGTCGATCCGACCACAGGCGGTGCCGGGTCCGAAACCGAATTACGGCAAGATGCCAGGTGATGAGCACACCTAACGGACCGCAGTCGGCCTTCTGCGTCGGCAACACCAGGGTCAGCGAGGCCGGTATCTCGCTGGATCAGCAGGTGAATCACACGCTCGTCGACCACCGCGGTCTGCTGGAAATGCCTGCCTACGCGGTGATGGCCGAATCCGTCACCAGCGGCGCCTACTGGTACACCTTCGCCGAACCGGTCGCCACCGTGCAGTCCTGGTTGGCGCTGACCGCCGGCGCCCGACCCGAGGTGGGGGATCGGCTGCATGCGGTGTCGGCGATGGCCCACCGCGACGACGCCCACGGCACCGCGACGATGACCATCACCAACGGCGCACAGAAGGTCGTCTGCTCAGGGGTGGCCCGTGCCGTCCGGGTCGGTCGCAGCACCGAGGCGTTGCGCGCCCTGGACAAGGACACGATGGCCGAACCCGTCGAGGCGTTGCCGACCCCGCCCGACATCGACGCAACGGTCTCGGCCATCGACCCGGACTGGGACGGCCGGCGCATCCTGACCGCGATCAGTCGCGGGGAGATCGCCCGCGGCCCCTTGAGCGAACTGCTGGCCATGAGGGTCGAGAGCGCAGACGAACCGGTCCTGACCATCGATCCGCAATCGTGGATGGCCAACCCCCTCGGCGCCATCCAGGGCGGGGTCATCGCCTCGATCGTCGGCCACGCCTGCTCGCTGGCCGGCCAGGCGCACACCGGCGCGGGCGATCGTCACACCCTGGCTGACCTGTCTGTTTACTATTTCCGGTCGCCCCCGGTAGACGGTCGGTCCCTCACGCTGGCCACCGCTACCGAACGGGTCGGACGCCGGATGGGGACCGTCTCGGCCACCATGACCGACGCCGCGGGCACCCACTACGTCCGGGCCGTCGCCAACATCGCCTACGAGCGGGGATGAGCGTTTTGACCTGCCCGGATCGTCGCAGGTAAGCTGCCACGTTGGCGTGCGGTACGCCGCGGTTCGCACCGCGGGGTAAGCCGGGTTCTCGGGTCAGTGTTGGTCGCCGAGAAGCAACCCGCACCGTCACGTCCCGACCGACACCCGGGTCATACCGGGACCAACCCGAGAAGAAAAGAAGGTAGCGCTGTGCCTACGTACACGCCGAAGGCGGGTGACACCACACGTTCGTGGTACGTCATCGACGCCACCGACGTGGTGCTCGGCCGGCTCGCCGTCGCGGCAGCAAACCTGTTGCGCGGCAAGCACAAGCCGACATTCACGCCGAATGTGGACGGTGGCGATTTCGTCATCGTCATCAACGCCGACAAGATCGCCGTCAGCGGCGACAAGCTCCAGTCCAAGATGGCCTACCGTCACTCGGGTTACCCCGGTGGTCTGCGGGCGCGCACCCTCGGCGACGAGATGGAAAAGCATGCCGATCGCGTGGTCGAGAAGGCCATCGTCGGGATGCTGCCGCACAACAAGCTGAGCCGGCAGATCCAGAAGAAGCTCAAGGTCTACGCGGGCCCGGATCATCCGCACGCCGCCCAGCAGCCGATTCCGTTCGAGATCAAGCAGGTGGCCCAGTGAGCGAAACGACAGACGTGACCGAGGTCGTGGAGACCGAAGTGACCGAGGCCCTGGAGGCGCCCGAGACCCCTGAGGCTCCCGAGGCCGCTGCCGAGAGCACGCCGCGTGCACCGGTGATCATCGACCGTCCCATCCAGACCGTCGGCCGCCGCAAGGAGGCTGTGGTGCGGGTTCGGCTGGTTCCGGGCACCGGCCAGTTCAACCTCGACGGCCGCAGCCTGGAGGCGTACTTCCCGAACAAGGTGCACCAGCAGCTGATCAAGGCCCCGCTGGTGACCGTCGACCGGGTGGACAGCTTCGACATCTACGCCCACCTCGACGGTGGCGGCCCGTCCGGGCAGGCCGGCGCGCTGCGCCTCGCGATCGCCCGTGCGCTGATCCTGGTCCAGCCCGAGGATCGTCCGGCCCTGAAGAAGGCCGGCTTCCTCACGCGTGACCCGCGCGCCATCGAGCGCAAGAAGTACGGCCTCAAGAAGGCCCGCAAGGCGCCGCAGTACAGCAAGCGCTGATCTGCCGCGTATACCTACGCAACGGCCCACCGGGCGTCGCCAGTCTTTCGGCTGGAGGCGCCCGGTGCGTCGTTTGTGGCCTGGCCCACACGTCGTGGTGCCTGCTCAGCGCGCATGTCGCGATGGATTATTAAATTTTGGTTTGAGCCAACCGCGCTTCGGCAAGCCTCCTAGAGGCCGGCGGCAACGTCTGGCTGCCCGAGGTAGGAGGCGGGACCCTTCGGGGGGTCGGTGCTCTCCTTCGGGGCTGTGAGGTGAAGCGAAATGCTCCCGCAGCTCTGATTCCCTGCCAATCACGCAGAAGAAAAGGAGCGAACATGAACACGTTCACGAAGACGGCCGCTGGTGCGGTTCTTGGCGGCTCGCTGCTCGTCGCGAGTGGTTTCGGACTCGCGAACGCGTCTCCCGAGGCCCCGGCGCCGCAGCCCCAGGCGCCGCAGGCGGCCGGCGATCAGCTCAATGTGGGCCTGACCGTCAACGGTGAGCAACTCGGCACGATTCAGAATGTGTCGGTCAGCAGCGCGCAGACCCTGGCCACCAGCGTGTGCCCGGGCGACGACCTGTCGTCGAAGCTGCCGCAGCTCGCCAGCAAGGAAATCTCGACCGTTCCGGTGTGCGCCAGCAGCGCCACCGGCGTGAGCTACACGTTCACCCAGGCCGGACCGGGTAACTCCGAACTGGCTCCCGGCCAGAGCGGCCACGCCGACGCGGGTATCGGCGCGACCGCCGTGCCCGCCGCTCCGGAGCCTGCCGAGGCGCCGATGACCGGCAGCCGGTAATCGTCTGTCAGCTGGATACCAGCAGCGCACTGCCCGCACCCGCACCGGGTGCGGGCAGTGTTCGTTGTCGGGTGTCTCGTTGCCGTGTCGGTTTGGCGGCGACACGGCCGTTAACCTGGTTGGTTGTGTTCTGAGCGGCTAGTTGTGAGAAATTTGTCCCCATGGGTCGACTGTTCGGGACCGATGGTGTCCGCGGCGTCGCCAACCGAGAACTGACAGCCGAGCTGGGCCTGGCGTTGGGAGCGGCGGCGGCACGCCGGCTCGCGGCAACCAGAAGCTCCGGCCGACGCCTCGCAGTGGTCGGACGTGATCCGCGCGCCAGCGGCGAGATGCTCGAGGCGGCGGTCATCGCCGGCGTGACCAGCGAGGGTGTGGACGCGCTGCGGGTCGGGGTGTTGCCCACACCGGCGGTGGCCTTTCTGACCGCGGCCTACGGTGCCGACTTCGGCGTGATGATCTCGGCGTCGCACAACGCCATGCCGGACAACGGCATCAAGATCTTCGGTCCCGGCGGACACAAGCTCGACGACGACGCCGAGGATCGCATCGAAGAGCTCGTCGCTCAAGGCCCCGGTTTGCGTCCGGTCGGTGCGGACATCGGGCGAGTGCTCGATGCCCGCGACGCGCTGGAGCGCTACCTGCACCACATCCGCGGTGCGGCACCGGTGCGGTTGGACGGGCTGACGGTTGTCGTCGACTGCGCCAACGGCGCGGCGTTTCAAGCCGCGCCGCGCGCCTACCACGCTGCGGGCGCAACAGTGATCGCGATCAACGCCGAACCGGACGGCCTGAACATCAACGAAGGCTGCGGCTCGACGCATCTGGAGCAGGTGCAGGCCGCGGTGCTGTCCCATGGCGCCGATCTGGGTTTGGCGCACGACGGCGATGCCGATCGCTGTCTGGCAGTGGACGCCGACGGTCGGGTCGTCGACGGCGACGCCATCATGGTGATCCTCGCCCTTGCCATGCGCGAGGCCGGTGAGCTCGCTTCCGAGACGCTGGTGGCCACCGTGATGAGCAACCTCGGGTTGCATATCGCCATGCGCGAGGCCGGTATCGCGGTGCGCACCACCGGTGTTGGTGATCGGTACGTCCTGGAGGAACTGCGCGCGGGGGAGTACTCGCTCGGCGGGGAACAGTCCGGCCACATCGTGATGCCCGCGTTGGGAACGACCGGTGACGGCGTCGCCACCGGCTTGCGGTTGATGGCGCGGATGGCGCAGACCGGCTTGTCGCTTGCCGAGCTGGCCGCGCCGATGCAAACGCTGCCGCAGGTGCTCATCAATGTCACGGTGGCGGACAAAGCGACGGTAGCCGAGGCGCCTGCCGTGCGGAGCGCGGTGCGCGAAGCCGAGGCCGAGCTCGGGGATACCGGGCGAATTCTGTTGCGCCCATCGGGAACTGAACAAATGGTGCGGGTCATGGTAGAAGCCGCCGACGAAGACACCGCCCGGCTGCTGGCGATCCGTGTCGCCGAATCGGTCAGCGCCGAAGGCTGACACAAATTCTGGGAACCGGTCCGGCCCGTCGCGCGTCTTAGAAGGATATGGGTAACACGCGCGTGGACTGTGCCGGGTTGAGCGCTGCCGCACAGCATTTCGACTCCACCGCCGAGGTGCTCGACGGGGCACTGCGTGGGCAGCTGAGCGGGCTGCGCTTCGATGGCGCTATGGCAGGCCGCGCGCACGTCGCGCACGGGGACGCGGTGTGGGCGGCGCTGGAGCGGCTGACGGCGGCAGTGACCCAATGGTCGCGAGCGGCTGCCGAAACCGCTGTCGCGCTGCGAATCACCGCCGACCGCTACGCCGAGGCCGAACTGCGCGCGGCAGCGCTGTGACACCGGACGTGGCATCCCGGCTCGCGGCCGGGCGGCCCTCGGTGACCACTACCGCGACCTACGTGACAGCCTGCCACGCCGTCGGCTATCGGCATCCGGACCTGACTGCGCACGCGGCGCAGATCTTCGAGTGGTACGGCGGTGACGACGGCCTGGACCTGGCCGTGCTCGACGGCGACTGCGCGGCGCTGAGGGCCGCATCCGCCGCCGCAGACCAGGCGGTGCAGGCTTCGCGCGACGGCTTGGCCGCCGCCGCGGTGGCGTGGGCCGGTGAGTCCGGTTCGGCGGCTGACGAATTCATCCAGCGGCACTGCGCGGCCGGTGCGGCGATTGCCGAGTCGTTGCGGGCTGCGGTGCGCAGTTGTGAGGCGCTGCGCGACGGGCTGTGGCGGGCGGTCGATGAGAAGGTCGGATCGGCCGTGTCGATCGACGACCGACGCGGCGGCGAACGACCGGCATGGTTGGCCGCGGCGGCCACGGTGCTGGGTGGGGGAGCAGCGCGCGATCAGGCGATCGATGTCGTCACCCACCAGATCACCCCGTACGTCAACACCGACATCCGCACCGATTGGCTCTCCGCCATGCGCGCGGCGGCGTCGTCGGCGACAGCTGCCTACGAGGACGCATTACGACAGTTGGATTCCTGTCCCGCACCGTATTTCGAGGTTCCAGGCGCATTCGGCGGGCCGTCACCCGTAACGGCGGCGCCTGGGGCAGCGCATACCGCGCCGGCCGGCGCAGCCCCGGTGATATCGCCATCGGCTGCGCCGACCCCGCCGCCGTCCGTCGCCGCACCCGGGCCGGTCGACTCGCCCGCGTTCTCGCCTCCCGCGGATACCCCAGCAGCTCAACCACTTCTGCCGCCAGTCGGCGATGCGCCGGTGCCGCCCCCTGTCGGCACATCTCCGTCGGCCGCGATGCCGACCTTGCCCGATGTCGGCGGCGGCTTGTCCGGGCTGGTCGGACAGCTCGCCGACGCGCTCGCGGGGATGTTCGACAACATGCCGGGCAGTGCGGTGGACGGCGAGTCTCCGGGCCTGGACCACCCCGCCGACGAGGGCGAGCCCGAAGGCGTCGTCAAACCGGAAGTTGCTGTGCCCGAGGATGATCCAATCGTCGAGGAGTCTGAGCCCGTGGGCCAACCGGCCGAGCCGCGGCCACCGACACCGGAGGCGGACGCCGTCGAAGCCGAGCCGCCGCCGCCACTACCCGCCTCTACGCCACCGGCGCCGCCACCGGTCGTCGAGGAATCTGAAGGCCAGACACCGTGTGAGATCGCCGCCGACGAGCTACCGCAGGTCGGCCAGTGACGGAATGCTGCCCTGCGGTCAGGGCAGCAGCTGCTGCAGCTCCTCGACCCAGCGGATGTATTCGCCCGCGTCAGTGGTGGTGGGCGTGGCCAACAGCGTCGTGACTCCGGCTTCGGCGAACGCGGCGATGCGTTCTTTGACGAAGCCGCGCGGGCCGATCAGGTTCACATTGCGAACGAGCTCGTCGGGCACAGCGGCGATCGCCTCGGCCTTGCGGCCGGACAAGAACAGTTCCTGGATGTGATCGGCGACCTCACCGTAGCCGTACCGGGTCGCCAGCTTGTGGTAGAAATTCTGTCCCTTGGCGCCCATGCCGCCGATGTAGAGCGCGAGGTGCGGCTTGGCCCAGTTCAGCCGTTCCTCGACGTCGTCGCCGATGGCCAGTGACACTCCGACCATCACGTCGAGGTCGCCAAGCGAGCTGTCGCGCTTGGCTTTTCCGGCGCGCAACGCATCTCCCCACACGTCGTCGGCCTTCTCCGGGTAGAAGAACACCGGCTGCCAGCCCTCGGCGATCTCAGCGGTCAACTCGACGTTCTTCGGGCCCAGCGCGGCGATGGTGATCGGAATCTGTTCGCGGACAGGGTGATTGATGAGCTGCAGTGGCTTGCCCAATCCGGTGCCCTGGTCGGCGGGCAACGGGATCTGATAGCTGCGGCCCTGATGCTGGACCCGCTCGCGCCGCCACACCTGCCGGCAGATGTCGACGACCTCGCGGGTGCGGCCGAGCGGGGCGTCGAACGGTACGCCGTGAAAGCCTTCGACCACCTGCGGGCCGGACGTGCCGATTCCGAGCCGGAAGCGGCCGTCGGACACGAAGTCCAGGCCGGCGGCGGTCATCGCCAGCAGCGACGGCGTCCGGGTGTAGATGGGAAAGACGCCCGAGCCCAGCTCGATCGTCGAGGTTTTGGCGGCCAGGTAGCCGAGCTGGCTGACAGCGTCATAGGAGTAGGCCTCGGCGACGAGCGCGATGTCCACGCCGGCCTTCTCCAACACCACGATGTGCTCGACGGCCTCACGAAAGCCGCCCGAATAGTCCAGAAAGATCCCGGTACGCATCAGGAAAGTAAATCACCAACCAGTTGGTTGGGCGACGCGGGGTTACTTCAGCAGCGCGGCGATCTGGCCCTCGGTCGTCACCGGCGGCGCCTCGGGATCGGGCACCTCGGTCTTCGGCAGCACCGCTTCCGGGTCGGCGAACTCGCGGTACGCCTTGTCGCCGGTCAGGTGAAACAGCAGGAAGCCGGTCAGCAGGGCCCGCACCGTCTTCTGGGTGCGCTTGTCGGACCCCGGCATGCCCAGGACCTTGGCGAACCGGCGTTTCTCGGCCAGCCCGGACGACTCGGCCTTGCTGACGATGTGTAGCACCGATCCCTTCCAGGCCTCGGCCAGGTGCAGGGCGTCGGTGCGCAGGGATTGCGGATCATCGGGTGCGCTGAGCACCAAACCGGGCACCTTCAGCGCTGCCGCCGCTTCCTGGGCCGGGGGACGGGTCACCGACGGAAACAGCGCCGCGACCGCCTTGGGTGCGCCCGACGCCGCACCGGCCAGGCCCGCCGCGGCGAACACCGCCGCCGAGCCGCCGAAGCCGTGTCCGGCCAGGCCCAGTTTGGTCGGATGCACGCTGATCTCCCCGGGGCCCAACCGCACGCTTGTGATGATGTCGAGGGTCGTGCCCAGGTCGACCGACAGGTTGAGCACAGACGGGGCGAGCCCACGCTCGGTGGCGGGGGCGGCCGCCACGATGCCCCAGGACGCGAGGTGCTCCAGCGTTTTCACGTAGTGATCGACATCTGTGAGCCAATCGTGGCCGAACGCCACACCGGGCAGGTTGAAGCCCGACGCCGGGGTGAAGACGATGCCGGGTAATCCGGCAAAGGCCAGGTCACCGCGTAGAACGTGATGTGGACCGCGGCGCGTCAGCGCCGCGAAGAGCTTGCGTGTCCGGGCCACCCCATGAACCTAGCGGACGGGTGTAATCAGCGTGCTGCACTACCCTGGGTAAACATGTGCGGAATCGTGGCTTACGTCGGGCATCGTCCTGCCCGGGGTGTCGTGGTCGACGCGCTGCGGCGGATGGAGTATCGCGGCTACGACTCGTCCGGGGTCGCTCTGCTCGACGGCGACGGCGGCCTGACCGTGCGTCGACGTGCCGGCCGGCTGGCCAATCTCGAGGAGGCGCTGGCCGAAACCGACTCCGACGCGCTCGCCGGCACCGCGGGAATGGGCCACACCCGGTGGGCCACCCACGGCCGCCCCACCGACCGCAACGCCCACCCGCACCGCGACGCGACCGGCAGGTTCGCCGTCGTGCACAACGGGATCATCGAGAACTTCGCCACCCTGCGCCTGGAACTGGAAGCCGACGGCGTCGAGTTCGCCAGCGACACCGACAGCGAGGTCGCCGTACATCTGGTCGCACAGGCCTACCGCCAGGGCTCGACGGCCGGCGACTTCGAAGCATCGGTGCTGTCGGTGCTGCGCCGGTTGGAAGGGCACTTCACGCTGGTCTTCGCCCACGCCGACGACCCCGGCACGATCATCGCCGCCCGCCGCTCCACACCCCTGGTCGTCGGCATCGGCGACGGCGAAATGTTCATCGGCTCCGACGTCGCTGCGTTCATCGAGTTCACCAGGGACGCCGTCGAGTTGGGTCAGGACCAGGCGGTGGTGATCACCGCGGAAGGTTACTCGATCACCGATTTCGACGGCAATGACGATGCCGCGAGTGCGCGTGTTTTTCATATCGACTGGGACCTGTCCGCCGCTGAAAAGGGCGGCTACGACTACTTCATGCTCAAGGAGATCGCCGAGCAGCCTGCGGCGGTTTCCGACACCCTGCTCGGCCACTTCGTCGACGGCCGCATCGTGCTCGACGAACAACGGCTGAGCGACCAGGAGCTGCGCGAGATCGACAAGGTCTTCATCGTGGCTTGTGGCACCGCATTCCATTCCGGACTGCTGGCCAAGTACGCGATCGAGCACTGGACGCGCCTGCCGGTCGAGGTCGAGCTGGCCAGCGAGTTCCGTTACCGAGACCCGGTATTGGACCGCGGCACGCTGGTGATCGCGATCTCCCAGTCCGGTGAGACCGCCGACACGCTGGAAGCCGTCCGGCACGCCAAGAGCCAGAAGGCCAAGGTGCTGGCGATCTGCAACACCAACGGCAGTCAGATCCCGCGGGAAGCCGACGCGGTGCTCTACACCCGCGCCGGACCCGAGATCGGGGTGGCGGCCACCAAGACGTTCCTGGCCCAGATCGCCGCCAACTACCTCGTCGGCCTCGCCCTGGCCCAGGCCCGGGGTACCAAGTATCCCGACGAAGTCGAGCGCGAGTACCACGAGTTGGAGTCGATGCCCGACCTGGTGGCCAGGACGCTCGACCACATGGGACCCATCACCGAGCTGGCGCAGCAATTCGCGTCGTCGCCGACGGTGCTGTTCCTTGGCCGCCACGTCGGTTACCCGGTGGCGCTCGAGGGTGCGCTCAAGCTGAAGGAACTGGCCTACATGCATGCCGAGGGCTTCGCCGCCGGCGAGCTCAAGCACGGCCCGATCGCGCTCATCGAAGAAGGCTTGCCCGTCATCGTGGTGATGCCGTCGCCGAAGAACGCGGCGACCTTGCATGCCAAGCTGCTGAGCAATATCCGCGAGATCCAGGCCCGCGGGGCCGTCACGATCGTGATCGCCGAGGAAGGTGACGACACGGTGCGTCCCTACGCCGACCACATCTTCGAAATACCGGCGGTCTCAACGCTTTTCCAGCCGCTGCTGTCGACGGTCCCGCTGCAGGTGTTCGCCGCGGCGGTGGCCAGGGCTCGTGGCTATGACGTCGACAAGCCGCGCAACCTGGCCAAGTCCGTCACGGTCGAGTAGCGGGTCAGCCCAGCCGGGCGACGGCGTCCACGATGTCGGCAACTTCAGTACGGGTTGTGTAGTCGGGGTGCACGTCGCTCCACGCGATCACGCCCCGGCTGTCGAGAACCAGGACGGTGGGCATCGGTAGCTCATAGCCGCCGTCCGCGTTCGCCTCGCGCAGATCGATGCCGAGCTTCTGCGTCACCGCCTGCGACGCCTCCGATGGTGTGACGACGATGCCGAGCGCCTTGGCGATCTGGTTGCCGGGGTCGGAGACCACATCGAAGGTCAATCCATTGGCTTGCGTTGCCGACAGTGAGCCGTCGGGCTTCTGCGGGCTGATGGCAATCAATGGAATTCCCCGCGCGGCCAGCGCCGGGACCAACTGGTCCTGGTAGGTCTTCAGCGCGAGATTGCAGTACGGGCACCACGCCCCGCGATAGAAAACCACGACAGCTGGGCGATTTGCGCGCAGGGTGCCGATCCTGGTCGGTTTGCCTTGTGGGTCAATGAGTTCCGGGTCCGGTAGTGCAGTGCCCGGCTGTGCGGCCCCGGACGGAATGCCGTCGGCGACCATGCGTTTCTGGTCGGCGGTGAACACCTCGACCGCCTCGGCGGGAAGATGACCTGCCATGCCCTCCTGCAGTTGTGCGACCTGCGCGGCGATCGTGGTCGGTTCGGTGGTGGACACGTTGACTCCTTCTGATTGACCTCTGTCGATCGTCCCGAGTCAAAAATGGAGTGTCAATGCCAAAACTAGCGGTGTTGAACGGTGTTGCCAGCCTGTGTCAGATGCGTACCGATGTGGGCAATCACCGTGTCCATCGCGGCCGCCAATGCCGCGGTGTCCCGGTTTACCTGGCTGAGCAGGAGTCCGCCCTGGGTGGCGGCCAGCAGAGCGAGGGCGAGCCGGTCGGTGTCGGTGCCCTCGATGAACTGGCCGGCGGAGGCCATCGATGCCAGTCCCGTGCGCAAGATGCGCTCCCACTCGGCGAACCACCGCGCCAGCTGAGCGCGCGCCACGGCGTCGGTCTCGGACAGATCGGCTGCGAGCGACCCCAATGGGCACCCGCCGACACAGTTCTGAGCTGTGCGTATGCCGATGACGAGATCACGCCAACGCCATAGATCGTCGACGCATGTCACCCGGTCAAGACCGAGATGCTGGACATCGAGAACCCGTTGGCCCTGAAGTTCGATGACCGCCGCCACCAGAGTGCTCTTGTCGGTGAAGTAGTGGTACAACTGGGACGAGCTGATGCCGGCAGCCGCCTGAATGTCTTCTATCGTCGTCCGCGCCACGCCGCGTTCCTGCATCAGGCTGGCGGCCACCCCAACGATCCGGTCGCGGGTCTGCACGCCCTTTGCCGTGAGCCGGCGCCCATTCGTCGACGCAGCCTTCGCATCCCGGCCTGGATCAGTCACTCCAAAATGGTACCGGTGTCACCCAGCGACGGCGGTCTGCTGGTACAACACCAACCGCCATCTGCCGTCGACGCGGTGATACACCGACGACATGGCTCCTACGAACGGCTCGTCAGCGCCGTCGCGTTCGGCGGTGCCGAGGTACACCAGCGCAGCCGCGTCGGCACCGGCGGAAATGATGTGCTCGTCGGATAGCGTGAAGCTCTTCCACGGTGGTGCTTGGCCGAGCGCCGAGATCACAGCGGACCGGCCCATCATGGAACCGTTGGCCAACACCATCACAGCGTCCTCGGTCATCAGGTCGCCGTAGAAGCGGTCACCGGAGGACTCACACAGCGATTGCCACCCCGCGCGTTCGATCTCCAGGAGTTCGTCGAGTAATTGCTGATCGGTCATAACAGCGGATACCCGTTCGGAGTTGGCTGTTATTAGCCGATCAGCACGTAACCTTGGTGCCGATGCGGCACTACTACACCGCCGACGCGATTCGCGCCGCCGAGGCGCCCCTGCTGGCCAGCCTGCCCGATGGTGTGCTGATGCGTCGCGCCGCCTACGGGTTGGCCGCCGCAATCGCCCGCGAGCTGCGAACGCGCACCGGCGGAGTGGCCGGGCGCCTGCTCTGCGCGGTGGTCGGCTCGGGCGACAACGGCGGCGATGCGCTGTGGGCGGCCACCCTCCTGCGTCGCCGCGGGGCTGCCGCGACCGCGGTGCTGCTCAACCCCGACCGGACTCACGCCAAGGCGCTGGCCGCGTTTCGATCTGCCGGTGGCCGGGTGGTGCCGGCCGTGCCGCCGTCGACCGATCTCGTGATCGACGGGGTGGTCGGCATCTCCGGCAGTGGCCCCCTGCGGCCGGCGGCCGCCGAGGTGTTCGCCGCTGCCGACGACGCCGGGATCCCGGTCGTTGCCGTCGACATCCCCAGTGGCATCGACGTCCAGACCGGCGCGATCACCGGGCCGGCCGTGCGCGCGGCACTCACCGTCACCTTCGGTGGTCTCAAACCCGTTCACGCTCTCGCCGACTGCGGCAGGGTCGAACTCATCGACATCGGCCTGGACCTTCCGCCCACCGATGTGCTGGGCATGGAAGCCGCTGACGTCAAGGCCCGTTGGCCGCTGCCCGGAGTGCGCGACGACAAGTACAGCCAGGGTGTCACCGGCATCCTGGCCGGCTCGTCGACGTATCCCGGCGCGGCGATCCTGTGCACCGGGGCGGCGGTGGCGACGACATCGGGGATGAAGCGCTACGCCGGGTCGGCTGCAGCCGAGGTCGTGTCGCATTGGCCTGAGGTGGTGGCCGCGCCCAACCCGCACGCCGCCGGGCGGGTGCAGTCCTGGGTGGTCGGCCCGGGCCTGGGTACTGACGAAAAGGGCTTCGCTGCATTACATTTCGCGCTCAGTTCAGATCTTCCGGTGGTGGTCGACGCGGACGCCCTGACCATCCTGTCCACCCAGCCGGACCTGGTGGCGGGCCGGGCGGCGCCGACGGTGCTGACCCCGCACGCCGGTGAGTTCGCCCGACTTGCCGGTGGGCCGCCGGGGGAGGACCGGGTGGCCGCCACCCGCCGGCTGGCCGAGGCCTTCGGCGCGACCGTGCTGCTCAAGGGCAACGTCACCGTGATCGCCGAGCCTTCGGCGGGCAGGAGCGGAGCGACCGGCGGATCAGCAGAGGGCTGCGTCTACCTCAACCCGGCCGGTGGTTCCTGGGCGGCGACCGCCGGATCCGGTGACGTGCTGTCGGGGATGATCGGTGCGCTGCTGGCCTCGGGTCTGCCGCCGGCCGAGGCAGCCGCGGCGGCGGCATTCGTGCACGCGCGGGCCGCCAATGCCTCGGCCGCCGATCCCGGCCCGGCCCCCGCGCCGACATCGGCCTCGCGCATCCTCGCCCACATTCGTCAAGCCATCGCAGAACTGTAGAAAGGACACCCGTGCCCCACGTCAAATATCGTTCCCCGTCGATCGCACCGGCCTACACCGGACGCCTGTCGACCGACCCCATCCCGTCACTGCGGCTGCCCGACGAGGCGATGGAACCCACTGCGGCATACCGGTTCATCCACGACGAGCTGATGCTCGACGGCAGCTCGCGGCTCAACCTCGCCACGTTCGTCACCACCTGGATGGACCCCGAGGCCGAGAAGCTGATGTCGGAGACGTTCGACAAGAACATGATCGACAAGGACGAGTACCCGGCGACGGCTGCCATCGAATCCCGTTGTGTGGCAATGGTTGCCGATCTCTTCCATGCCGAGAACCTGCGCGACGACGACGCCTCCACCGCGGTCGGGGTGTCCACGATCGGGTCGTCGGAGGCCGTGATGCTCGGCGGTCTGGCACTGAAGTGGCGCTGGAAGGCCCGCGTCGGGGACAAGTGGAAGACCCGCACCCCCAACCTGGTGATGGGTGCCAACGTGCAGGTGGTGTGGGAAAAGTTCTGCCGTTACTTCGAAGTCGAGCCGCGCTACCTCCCGATGGCCGAGGACCGCTACGTCATCACTCCCGAGCAGGTGCTGGACGCCGTCGACGAGGACACCATCGGCGTGGTGGGCATCCTGGGCACCACCTACACCGGTGAACTGGAGCCGATCGCCGAGATCTGTGCGGCACTGGACACGTTGCAGGCGGACAAGGGACTCGACATCCCCGTGCATGTCGATGCGGCCAGCGGCGGATTCGTGGTGCCGTTCCTGCACACCGACCTCAAGTGGGATTTCCGGTTGCCGCGCGTGGCGTCGATCAACGTCAGCGGCCACAAGTACGGGCTGACCTATCCGGGTATCGGATTCGTGGTGTGGCGCAACGCCGATTGCCTCCCCGAGGAGCTGGTGTTCCGGGTGAACTACCTCGGCGGGGACATGCCGACGTTCACCCTGAACTTCTCCCGGCCGGGCAATCAGGTGGTCGGCCAGTACTACAACTTCCTGCGGTTGGGCCGGGCCGGCTACACCCACGTGATGCAGTGCCTGTCGGCGACGGCCCGCTGGTTCTCCGACCAACTGGAGGCCTGCCAGCACTTCGAGGTGATCTCCGACGGCTCGGCGATACCGGTGGTGGCGTTCCGGCTCAAGGGCGACTTGGGCTACACCGAGTTCGACGTGTCGGCGGCGCTGCGTTCCTACGGCTGGCAGGTGCCGGCGTACACGATGCCCGACGGCGCGGAGAACATCTCGGTGCTGCGGGTGGTTGTGCGAGAAGGGTTCTCGGCTGACCTGGCCCGCTCACTGTGGGCGGACCTCAACGCCGTGCTGGGCCACCTCGACGCGATCCAGCCCGACGGCCACTTCACTCAGGAGCACTTCGCGCACTAGGCCCGATCAGCTGCTCGGTGCCGCCAATGCGCCGAGCAGCTGATTGAAGGCCTCCGTCATCGACGGGTGGGTGTAGATGGTGTCGCGCAACTCGGTGGCGGTGATGCCGTGGCGCATGGCGAGTGCGACGGTGTTGATGACTTCATGGGAGTCGTAGCTGAGAAGCGCTGCGCCCAGGATCTTGTCGGTGCCCGCATCCACGACGACCTTCATGAGTCCTGCCGTCTCGTCGACGATGCGGGCCCGTGGCACCGTCGCCATGGCGGCAACCGGCAGCGTGGCGACCAGGATGTCCATCCCGGCTGCCACCGCCGCGGCCTCGGTGAGGCCCACCCGCGCCAGCGGCGGCGAGGTGAACAGCACGTACGGGACGGCGGTGCGGCTGGCAGTGCTTCGGGATCCGTCACCGGCGAGCTGAGAGAGCACCACGCGGTAATCGTCGAGCGAGATGTAGGTGAACTGCGGACCGCCGTTGACGTCACCGACGGCGAAGATGTGCGGTTGGCTGGTGCGCAGATACTCGTCGACGACAATCGCACGCGCACCGGTGGTTTCGACACCGGCCTCGGCCAGACCGAGGTCGTCGGTGACGGGTTCCCGGCCCAGCGCCACCAGCACGGCGTCGGCCTCGACCGCGTGCTGCATCCGGTCGGCCTGAAAGGTTACCCACGCCGCCTGGCGGGCTTCGGTCACCGAGGTGACCTCAGCGGCAGTGACGATCTCGACGCCCCTGCTGCTAAGAATGTCGTGCAGGCAGGCCGCCACGTCGGCATCCTCGCGACCGAGGATCCGCGGACCGTGTTCCAGCACGGTCACCTCGGATCCGTATCGGGCGAACATCGCCGCGAATTCGAGACCGACATAGCCGCCGCCGAGTACCGTCAACAACCCCGGAAGCTCAGGCAGGCTGAGCAATTCGGTGCTGGTCATGACCTGGGGTGTGGTGGACAGCCCGGGGATGTCGGGCAGCACCGGTCGTGATCCGGTGCCGATGACGATCGACTGGGCGACCACGGTGACCGTCGCACCGCCGACGGTCTCGACCTGCAGTGTGTGCGGGTCGGTGAAGCGCGCGTGCCCGGTGAGAACAGTCACGGTGTCGAGGTTGTCGAGCATCGCGAAGTTCACCGCGCGCAGGTCGGCGGTGAGGTCGGCCGTCGCTGCCACCGCCGAGCGGTAGGCGTCTTCGTAGACACCGCCTGGCGTGAGATGTTCGGCCCGGTAGACCATCGACTTCGTCGGCACGCAGCCGATGTTGATGCACGTGCCGCCGTACATCAGCGCCGACTGCTCGATCATCACCACCCGCCGGCCCTGGCGGCCCAGCGCGGCGGCCAGCGTCTTACCGCCTTTGCCGAAACCGATGACCGCGAGGTCGGCCTCGATGTGTTCGACGTTCAACGGCATCTATCACTCCATCCGCGCGGCTACTGCGACGAATGCTAGCGTCGGAATGCCGTGAGCGATTACCGACCGAAAGAGGTCCGATGGCTGATGCCGACGCACTGCGCGCTGACCGTGCCGACTGGACCGCGCAACACCTTGCGACGTACCTGGAAAGCGGTGGCGCCCAGGGGCACGTCCTCGACCTGAGTGACGTCGGGGGCCGGTCGTTCACCACCCACTGCTTGATTCGCTACACCGGGCGCAAGTCGGGTCGGTCGTACATCAAGCCGCTGATCTACGGGAACGTCGGCGGTGAGATCGTTGTCGTCGCGTCCAAGGGTGGCGCCGACAATCATCCCGAGTGGTACCTGAACATCGAGTCGAGGGCAACACTCGAGGTGCAGGTCGCCACCGAGGCGTTCGAAGCCACCTGGCGCGAACCGGAGGGCGATGAGCGGCATCAGGTGTGGGAGTACATGTGCCACCTGTATCCGCCGTACATCGCCTATCAGCAGTCGACGAGTCGGCGCATTCCACTCGTCATGTTGAGTCTGCTGCGGCCAACCGAGCCCTTCAGCGCACCCGCTCATTAGCCGGGTCGTAGATGGCCTTGAGTGACACGGTGATCGGATAGATCTGACCGCCGACGTTGACGGCGTAGGAACCTGAGCGCACCCAGTCTGGCGTGACAACCGTGTCATCGGTCGAGCGAACGTAACCCAACCCCACGCACGCACCGGTCGTGGCACCCCATGCCGCCGAGCTGACCTGGCCGGCGACGGCGCCGTCGCGCAAGATCAGTTCGCCGCCCCAGAGCATCGGCTCGGGCGAGTCGACGGAAAAGCTGACCACCCGCCGGCGGGCGCCTTCGGCCTTGGCCTTCTCCACGGCTGCCCGGCCGAGGAAGTCGACATCGGAGGACAACTTGCAGGCGAACAGCAGCCCGGCCTCCACCGGGTTGTCGTTCGGCGTCAGTTCCCGGCCGAATGCCCGATAGCCCTTCTCCAAGCGCAGGGACTCGATCGCGTAGTAGCCGCCGCGGGCGATACCGAACTTCTCGCCGGCCGCCAGCAGGTCTTCGTAGACGCCGACCGCGAACTCGGCGGGAACGTACAATTCCCAACCCAATTCGCCGACATAGGTGATCCGGGTGGCGCGCACGGTGGCGTAGCCCAGCGAGATGATCTGGCTGGTGGCGAACGGGAATGCGGCGTCGGACAGGTCGGCGTCGGTGAGCTCGCTCAATAGCTCGCGTGACTTCGGGCCCATCACGCCGAAGACCGCCATGGACGACGTGACGTCGACGAGTTCGGCGTGCGCCCCGGCCGGCAGGTTCTTGCGGATGTGGTCCTTGTCCCGTTCGGTGGTCGCCGCGCTGCTGACGATCAGAAATTCCTGCGGCGCGGTGCGGGTGACGGTGACGTCGGACTCGTAGGTGCCGCGTTCGTTGAGCATCCCGGTGTATACCGACTTGCCCACCGGCACAGCCACATCGGCGGTGCACAGCCATTGAAGGCCCGCCTCGGCTCCCGGGCCGGTGAGCACGTACTTCGAGAACGACGTCTGGTCGAAAACTGTGACACCGGTGCGGGTGCTGACCTGTTCGGCTGCCGACCACGGCAGCCAGTTCTGCTTACCCCAGGAGTAGTCGATGACCGGCTCGCTGCCCGCGGGCGCGAAGAAGTTCGCCCGTTCCCAGCCCATCCGGCTGCCGAAGTTGGCGCCTGCCGCCGCGAGTAGGTGATGCACCGGGGAACGGCGGAACGGCCGTGCGGTTGCCAGTTCCCGGTTCGGCCATGGAATTTCGTAATGCACACCGAGGATTTCGGCCACTCGGTCATGGAGCCAGGCCACGTTGCCGTTGAACGGTGCGAAGCGGCGGATGTCGACGCCGGTGAGGTCGGTGGTGGCCGACCCGTTGACGATCCACTCCGCCAAAGCGCGTCCGGCGCCGCCGGCCGAGGCGATACCTACCGAGTTGAATCCCGCGCCGACGAAGAAATTGGCGCACTCGGGGGCCTCGCCGAGGATGAACTGGTTGTCCGGGGTGAAACTCTCCGGACCGTTGTAGAGCTTCTTCAGGCCGGTGTGCTCGAGTGCGGGAATGCGCAGCAGCGCGTTGTCCATCAGGATTTCGAAGTGCTCCCAATCCTCGTCGAGTAGCTGGAACTCGAAGGGGTACGGGATCTTGTCGGGGGCGACCCAGGGCTTGGCCTCCGGCTCGAACCCGCCGATGACCAGCCCGCCGACCTCCTCCTTGAAGTAGGTGTAGCCGTCGGGGTCACGCAGGATCGGCAGATCAGGGTGGACACCGGCGATGGTTTCGGTGACTACATAGAAATGTTCGGCGGAATACAGCGGCACGTTGACCCCCGCCAGCGCGCCGATTGCTTTGGCCCACTGTCCGGCGCAGTTGACCACGATCTCGGCTTCGATGTCGCCGGCGTCGGTGCGGACTCCGGTCACCCGGCCGTCGGCGGTGAGCACGTCGAGCACGCGAACGTGTTCGAACACTTTGCCGCCGCGCTGGCGGGCGCCCTTGGCCAAGGCCATCGTCAAGTCGGTCGGATTGGCCTTGCCGTCGGCGGGCAACCAGATCGCGCCCACCAGGTCGTCGACCCGCATCACCGGATAGCGTTCGAAAGCTTCTTCCGGACTGAGTAGTTCACACTCGAGTTGATATGCGGCCGCATTGGCAGCCGTTCGGCGCAGCTGGATCATCCGGTCTTCGCTGCGGGCCACCGTCACTCCGCCGCACTGCTTGTAGCCGGCGCTCAGCCCGGTCTCCGCTTCCAGTTCGGCGTACAACTGGGTGGAGTACTGGACCAACCTGGTGCCACTCTCCGATGCGCGCAGCTGTCCGACCAAACCGGCTGCGTGCCAGGTGGTTCCGCACGACAGCTGGCCCTGTTCGAGCAGCACCACATCGGTGTGACCCAGTTTGGTCAGGTGGTAGGCGACGCTGGTGCCGATGACGCCGCCGCCGATGATGACGATGTGGGCACGGTCGGGCAATGAGGGAGTCGACATGTGTTCCTATCGGTCGTCAGTCGGGTGCCTGGGCATCAGCGAGCAGGCGCGGGAAATCGGGCCCGCGGAACTCGGCGACCGCCGACTCATAGCGTTCCATCGCCCATTCCCAGAAGTCGAAATCTAGTGTGCTGGTGGCGTTCTGAATACATCCCCACAACGTCCAGCCGTACTTGCCGACGATTCCCTGCAGGCGGGATCGCGCTGTCTTGTGTCGCAGCCGACGGCCGTAATAGGCGCTGACCAGTTCGTCGAGCTGGTCGGTGGACAGCCCGCACTCGGCCCAGATGTTGCCGAGTTCGAAGCAGGGGTCGTTGTTGCCGGAGTACTCGTAGTCGATCAGCCACACCTTGTCACCGTTGTCGACGAAATTTCCGGCGAGAAGATCGTTGTTGCACGGAACGGTCGCGTGTTCGCCCATATCGAGGATGCGCTTCATCGCCTGGAACTCGCGGGTGAAGTACAGGTAGTCGGTCGGTATCCGGAACCCGCGCTCCAGGACGACCTTCAGATAGCCGGGTTGCAGTTCGAACATGTCGAAGCGGTCGCGGAAGCGCGGCCCGGCGTGCAGAGTGCGGCAGCCCTCGGCAACCCTGGCCAGGACATCGGGACGCTGAAAGTCTGCGTTGGTGAGCGTCACGCCCTCGAGGAAGCCGACCAGCAGGATGCCCAGGTCGGGTCGATAGTCGATCACCGGCGCCCCGACGCCGGCCCTTTCCGCCGCGGCGCTGTTGTAGTACTCGTTGTCCCGGTCGATGCCGAGCAGGTCGGTGGAGTTGACGCTGCAGCGTGCGACGTATGTCGCAGAAGGCGTGGTGATTTTGATGTTGCGGTTGGTGAGACCGCCGTGGAGCTCCTCGAGCCGGCGCGGTTGTCCGGCCAGCGCCGGCAGTTGATCCAGCAGCGCATCCAGTTCCGGGTCGGAAATGAACGGCATGAGGACATCCTTGCGCTGGAAGTGTGTCGCGCGTAAAAGACTAGACTATTGACTTGTGGCGGTGCCAGTGATTCACTCGGCCGTGCCGATCTATCCGGATGCCCGTCTGGCTCGCGAGGTAATCACCGGCTGGGCAGCTGTTCCGCAGCCCGCGGTGATCTTCGACTTCAACGGGACGTTGTCCGATGACGAGCCGATCCTGTTCCGTATCTTCAGCGAGCTGTTCGATGAGCACCTCGACTGGGCGATGACGCAGCAGGACTACGACAAGCACCTGCTGGGCCACAGCGACCGCGAGATCGTTGAGAAGGCCCTGGAGATCACCGGCGCGGGCGGCCACGACGTCGACGCGCTACTCGAACTGCGCAAGCACCGTTACCGCGACCTCGTTGCCGGTGACAACCCGATCCGGCCCGACACGGTGCGGCTGGTCCAGCTGCTGGCCGAACACGACGTGCCGATGGCCATCGTCACCGGGGCGCAGCGCGATGACGTCGCGGCCGTGTTGTCGACCAGCCCGGTCGGTGCGCTGATCCGGGTGGTCGTCGCCGAGGAGGACGTCACCCGCGGCAAGCCGGACCCGGAAGGGTTTCTTTCCGGTGCTGCCCACATCGGTTGTGCACCAGAACAAGTCATCGTCTTCGAAGATTCGGTCCCGGGAGTGCGCGGTGCGCTCGCCGCGGGGATGGGATGCATCGCGGTTGCCGTCGAGCCCAGTGACGAGCTCGCCGCGGTGGCGCCGGCGATGGTCCCGCGGCTGTCCGTCGACATCGTCGAGCACGTGCTGCCGTCGCTGCGACGTTAGGACGCGGGCGAGGTCTCCACTGCGGCGTCGGGTCCGCGGTCGACGCCGGACTTGACCCGGATCCGGGTGCGGTCGGACCGGAAATAGTCGTAGGAGAATTCGACCGGAACATCGTTGCGGTCGTAGGCGGTTCGGGTCACCAGAAGCAGTGGGTCGCCGATCGCCACGCCCAGCAGCGCGGCGGACGACTCGCTGGCCGGCACCGCCTCGATGTGCTCGTCCGCCGAACGCAGCGGGGTGTCGAATTCGTCGGCCATCAGCGCGTAGATCGAGCCGGTCAGGTCGGCGGACAGCAAGCCGGGAAACCGGGCGGCCGGAAGGTACGTCTCCTCGATCAGCACCGGCGTGTTGTTGGCCGAGCGCATCCGAACGATCTTGTGCACCTGGGCGCCCCGCTTGAGCCGCAGGGCCTGGCGCACCACGGCGGTCGCTGGGCGGGTCACCGCGCCGATCACCCGGGCGCCTGCGGCCATATCCAGCCTGCGCAACTGCTCGGTGAACCCGGGTAGGCCGATGTGATCGAACTCCAGCCTCGGTGTCTCGACGAAGTTGCCCCCGAATCGTCCCCGGCTGCGCCGGATCAGTCCCTTGGCTTCGATGGCTGCCAGCGCCTGGCGCAGCGTCATCCGGCTCACGCCGAGCGCACCGGCGATCTCGACCTCGGCAGGCAACTTGTCGCCGGGCGCCAACGCACCGGACACGATCAGTTTCTCCAGCCAGATGGCGATTCGGGCATGGGCCGGCTGCTCGGACGGCCCGCTCAGGTCGGGACGTTCGGCCAGGACGGCGTCGTCCATCGACAGCACCCGCATGGGCCGACTCTACCGCCCCTGTCGGCACGAAATGACAGGTCAGCGCCCTATGCGGGCTCCCGTGTCGGTTTCTGGGACAATTGGCGACGGTGAGGAGACCATGCACACGACTTCGTTGACCCCGTCGACGCACACCCAGGTTTGGCGCCCCGGCGCCGAAGCGATCGTCGATCTGGGGGCGATCGCCCACAATGTGCGCGTTCTGCGTGAGCACGCGGGCTCCGCCCAGGTGATGGCGGTGGTCAAAGCCGACGCTTATGGCCACGGTGCCGTTGCGGCCGGCCGCGCGGCGATCGACGCCGGTGCCGCCGAGCTGGGAGTGGCCACGATCGACGAGGCGCTGACGCTGCGCCAGGGTGGCATCACGGCGCCGGTACTGGCGTGGCTGCACCCGCCGGGTACCGACTTCGCCCCGGCGGTGACCGCCGACGTCGGAGTCGCCGTGTCATCGGTGCATCAGGTCGGTGCGGTGCTCGACGCCGTGGAACGCACCGGGAACACCGCGGAGGTCACTGTCAAGGTCGACACCGGACTCAACCGCAACGGGGTCAGCGCCGCCGACTACCCCGCGCTGTTGACCGAACTCCAGCGCGCCGTGGCAGCCGACGCGATCCGGCTGCGGGGCATCATGTCGCATCTCGCCAACGGCGATGTCCCGGACGACCCGCTCAACGACCTTCAGGCGCAGCGCTTTACCGCGATGATCGCCGAAGCGCGTTCGCGGGGAATCGAATTCGACGTCGCACACCTGTCCAACTCGCCGTCGGCGATGACCCGCCCGGATCTGGCATTCGACATGGTCCGCCCCGGCATCGCGGTCTACGGGCTGAGCCCCATTCCGGACCGCGGCGACATGGGCTTGCGCCCGGCCATGACGCTCCGATGCACTGTTGCGATGGTCAAGCCGGTCAAGGCCGGCGACGGTGTGTCGTACGGCCACACCTGGATCGCGGAACAGGACACCAATCTGGCGTTGCTGCCCATCGGGTACGCCGACGGGCTCTATCGCACACTCGGCGGCCGCATCGAGATCCTGATCAACGGTCGGCTGCGCCGCAGCGTCGGACGGGTCTGCATGGACCAGTTCGTCGTCGATCTCGGTCCGGGCGAACCCGGTGTCGCGGCCGGGGACGAGGCGATCCTGTTCGGCCCGGGCACATCCGGCGAACAGACCGCCCAGGATTGGGCCGACCTGCTCGGCACCATCCACTACGAGGTGGTCACCAGTCCGCGTGGACGCGTGGTGCGTACGTATCGGGAGCCCGGCGCCGATGGGCAGTGACGAGGAGAGGAATCCCAAGCCGCGCGGTATCGATCAGCGGCTGGCCCGCCGCGCCGAGAAGAGCGCAGAGCGGTTGGCGCGCAAGGCAGACCATCCAGGTCTCGGCGTCGGCAAGCGCGCCGGTCTGCTGGCCGGCGTCGCCGGTCTTGGCGCGGTCGGTACGGTTGCCGGCGTGTCGGCGGCTCGTTCGTTCGGACAGCGTTCCGGCGTCGAAGACGTCTATCAGCGCGAGGATTTCGGGCTGCTCGACGCTGACCGCGGTTGCGTGGTGACCACCCCGGACGGCATCCCGCTGGTCGTTCGCGAGGTCGGACCCACCACCGCTCCGTTGACCGTGGTGTTCGCGCACGGATTCTGCCTGCAGATGGGATCGTTCCATTTCCAGCGTGCGGCATTGGCGTCCCGGTGGGGCGATCAGGTCCGGATGGTGTTCTACGACCAGCGCGGCCACGGTCAGTCCAGCGCCGCACCCGTCGACACCTACACGGTGGATCAACTGGGCAAGGACCTGGAAACCGTTCTGCAAGTGATGGTTCCGCGCGGCCCGGTCGTACTCGTAGGGCACTCGATGGGCGGTATGACCGTGCTCTCGCACGCCCGCCAGTTCCCCGAGCATTACGGCAGCCGGATCGTCGGTGCGGCGCTGATCTCGTCAGCCGCTGAAGGGCTGTCCCGCTCACCGCTGGGCGAGATTCTGCAGAACCCGGCGCTGGAGGCGGTGCGCTTCGCCGCCCGGTATGCGCCCAAACTGGTTCACCGCACCCGCGGTGCGGCGCGCTCGGTGATTCGCCCCATCCTGCGAGCCGCCTCGTATGGCGACGACCATATGAGCCCGAGTGTTGTCGCGTTCTCCGAGAAGATGATTCACGACACGCCGATCGCAACCCTGGTGGAGTTCCTGCACGCTTTGGAGGTCCACGACGAGAGTGCGGCGCTGCCCGTTCTGGCCCGAATCCCGACTTTGATCGCCTGCGGTGACCACGATGTGCTCACGCCGATGGTGCACTCCGAGGAGATGGCGGCGGTGCTGCCCAACAGTGAATTGCTGATCGTGCCGGGAGCCGGGCATCTCGTGCAGCTGGAGCAGCCCGAGCTGATCAACGATGCGCTGGTGGCCCTGGTCGAGCGTGCGACCCCGTCGAAGCTGGTGGCCTTCGCCCGACGACTCAAGGACCGCAACCGTGGATAGCACGAAGGTGCAGGACGGCACCCGCCAGCTGCCCACTGTGGAGGACACGATTGCGCTCGGCGAACAGTTCGGCAGGCAACTGCGGGCCGGTGACGTCGTTGTGCTGTCCGGGCCGCTGGGTGCCGGGAAGACCGCTTTCACCAAGGGGATTGCGGCCGGCATGGATGTGGAGGGTCCGGTGACCTCACCGACGTTCGTGCTGGCGCGCGTGCATCGGGCGCGTCGGCCGGGAGCCCCGGAACTCGTGCACGTCGACGTCTACCGGCTCCTCGAACACACCGGTGCCGATCTGCTGGCCGAACTCGATTCGCTGGATCTCGACGCCGACCTCGAGGACGCCGTCGTGGTGGTCGAATGGGGCGAGGGCCTGGCCGAGCGACTCTCGGAGAATCATCTCGACGTCAGGTTGGAGCGTAGCTCCGAGAACGAAGTGCGCACGGCGACATGGCGATGGAACTACCGATGATCCGCACCGTCCTTGTCATCGACACCGCCACGCCGGCGGTCACTGCCGCGGTGGTGGTTCGCGACGGCTCCGGCAGCCCGACAGTGGCCGCGGAGCGGATCACCCTCGACGCCCGCGCTCATGCCGAGACGCTGACCCCCAATGTGGTCGCGGCAGTGTCGGAAGCCGGTTTGACCATGCCCGATCTCGATGCCGTCGTAGTGGGTTGCGGCCCAGGTCCTTTCACCGGCCTTCGGGTCGGGATGGCCACCGCGGCCGCCTACGGTCACGCGTTGGATCGGCCGGTGTTCGGGGTGTGCAGCCTGGACGGCATCGGCACACAGACTTCCGGCGCGGTCCTGGTGGTCACCGATGCCCGTCGTCGTGAGGTGTACTGGGCGCAATACGCAGATGGGATTCGAGTCGGGGGTCCTGATGTCGCCGCTGCCGCCGACGTACCGGTCGGCGAAGCCGAGTGCGTGGCGGGATCGCCGGATCACGCCGCGCTGTTCGGCCTGCCGGTAATCGGTCCCGCCTACCCGGCAGCGGCGGGACTGGTTGCCGCCGTTACAGATTGGGATAGGGCCCCGGCGCCGCTGGTTCCGCTGTACCTGCGCCGCCCGGACGCGAAGACCCTCGCCGAACGCGGAGTTCTGCGATGACCATTCGTTACGGCCCGTTGCACAAGACCGACGCCGCCCGCTGCGCCGAGTTGGAGAGCCTGCTCTTCGACGGCGACGATCCATGGCCGGATTTCGCATTTGTGCGTGAACTCGCCGCGCCGCACAACCGGTACATCGCTGCCCGGGTCGACGACAAGCTGGTCGGCTACGCCGGTATCTCCCGGTTGGGCCGCATCCCGCCGTTCGAATACGAGATCCACACTGTGGGCGTCGATCCCGCTTACCAGGGCCAGGGGATCGGCCGTCAGATGATGGTCGAGCTGCTCGGCGAGGTCGGCCCGAAGTCGACGGTGTTCCTGGAGGTCCGCACCGACAACGAGCCGGCGATCGCGCTGTACACCAGCCTCGGGTTCACGAAGATGGGTGTGCGCAAGCGGTATTACCAGGCCAGCGGCGCCGATGCCTACACCATGCGACGGGATCCGCAATGAAAATCTTGGCCATCGAAAGCTCCTGCGACGAGACAGGAGTCGGTATCGCGCGACTCGACGATGACGGCACCGTCACACTGCTGGCCGACGAGGTGGCCTCCAGTGTCGACGAACACGCCCGGTTCGGCGGAGTGGTCCCCGAGATCGCATCCCGCGCCCACCTCGAAGCGCTCGGACCCACCATGCGCCGGGCGATGCGGACCGCCGGCATCGACAAGCCCGACGTGGTCGCGGCCACGATCGGGCCCGGACTGGCCGGTGCCCTGCTGGTCGGGGTGGCCGCCGCCAAGGCGTATGCCGCCGCGTGGGGTGTGCCCTTCTACGCCGTCAACCACCTCGGCGGGCACCTCGCAGCCGACGTATACGACCACGGCCCACTGCCGGAATGTGTTGGGTTGCTGGTGTCCGGTGGGCACACCCATCTACTGCACGTGCGCTCACTGGGCGAGCCGATCGTCGAGCTGGGCAGCACCGTCGACGATGCGGCGGGGGAGGCCTACGACAAGGTGGCCAGGCTCCTCGGTCTTGGCTATCCGGGCGGGCGGCCGCTGGACGAGTTGGCGCGCACCGGTGATCGGACCGCGATTGTCTTCCCGCGCGGCATGACCGGCCCACGTGACGAACCGTTCGCGTTCTCGTTCTCCGGGCTCAAGACCGCCGTGGCTCGCCACGTCGAACGCCATCCCGACGCGCCGACCGCCGACGTCGCCGCCGGGTTCCAGGAAGCCGTCGCCGATGTGCTCACCGCCAAGGCGGTACGAGCCGCTACCGAGCTCGGGGTGTCGACACTGCTCATCGCCGGCGGAGTGGCAGCCAACTCGCGGCTGCGCGAGCTGGCCGAAGAACGTTGCGCCGAAGCCGGTTTGACGCTCCGAGTGCCCCGACCGCGGTTGTGCACCGACAACGGGGCGATGATCGCCTCATTTGCCGCCCACCTGATCGCCGCCGGCGCGGCTCCGTCGCCGTTGGATGCGCGCAGCGACCCGGGTCTGCCGGTCGTCGCGGGCCAGGTCACCGCCGGCCGGGCCGGTCGGTGATGCACTACGACCTTCGGCTTCGGCCCGCGCAACCGCCCACTCCGGAGCCCGGTGCCTTCACCGTCCACCGCGACGCGGTGCCGCCCACCCCGGGCCGGGACGGCCTGACGCTGGGCTACGTTCGCGAAGGCGCTCAAGGTGGGGCCGGGTATCCATTGCTGTTATTGCACGGCTATCCGGAGACCAAGCGAATCTGGTGGCGCAATATCGCCGCGCTCGCCGAAGCCGGCTACGAGGTGATCGCCCCGGACCTGCGCGGGCACGGTGACTCCGACGTGTCGGCCGACGACGTGTACGACATCGCGGCCTACAGCCGAGACGTCTACCTGCTGGTGCACGACGTCCTGGGTCACGACCGGTGCGGAGTCGTCGGCGGCGACGTCGGTGGGGTGGTCGCAGTGGATCTGTTGCACCGCTATCCCGGGTTCGTCGACAAGCTGGTGTTCTTCGACACCGTGCCGCCGCTGGTGTTCGACGACTATGTCGCGGCGGGGCTGGACCCGATGAGCATCCTGAGTGACGGTCCGACCGGCGACTACCGTCAGCGCCAAGGCGCCACCCCGGACGAGCTGGCCGCCGAGCTCGACACCCCGGACAAGCGGCGGCGCTACATCGGGGAGATGTACGGCCACCGGTTGTGGGCCTCGCCGGGCACGTTCAGCTCGCCCGACGTCGACTTCATGACCGAGCCCTTCGACAGCGAGGAGCGGCTGCGGGCCGGGTGGGCCGTCTACCAGTTGGCGCATGGCCGCCCGGTCAGCGAGACGCCGATCATGGACCGCAAAGTCGATGTGCCAACCCTGATCCTCTACGGAATGGACGACCACGTCGTCGGTCCGGAGTTCGTGCACTTCTGCGAGGTCGCGTTCACCAACCGGACCGGACCAGTCGTACTGCCCGGCGCCGGGCACTTCCTGCAATGGGAGCGCGCCGATCTGTTCAATGCACTGGTCAGCGCGTTTTTTGGCGACTTACGCGTCCGTCACGAGCTTTCTGACTGACCTGCGGCGTCCGCTCTGGGCGAATAGGCAGCAGGCCACCCTTGAGTGCTAGCACTCGCATGTATAGAGTGCTAGGTGGCTTACGGACAACACCCTGCGTCGGCACCCGCGACGACGACGCGAGGACACGGACGTATGCCGAACACCTGGTAATTCCGACTGGTCCGGGCGCACTCGCCCCGGCAACAAGTTAACTAAGTGGAGGACTCCATCGTGGCCGTGAACATCAAGCCACTCGAGGACAAGATCCTCGTACAGGCCAATGAGGCCGAGACGACCACCGCGTCGGGTCTGGTCATCCCGGACACCGCCAAGGAGAAGCCGCAGGAAGGCACCGTCGTTGCCGTCGGCCCCGGCCGCTGGGACGAGGACGGCGAGAAGCGGATTCCGCTGGACGTCGCCGAGGGCGACACCGTCATCTACAGCAAGTACGGCGGCACCGAGATCAAGTACAACGGCGAGGAGTACTTGATCCTGTCGGCCCGCGACGTGCTGGCGGTCGTCAACAAGTAGCAACCGTGAACCGCCCCGGAGATCCCCGTTGTCATGCGGGTGGTTTCCGGGGCGGAACGCGCTTAAGCGAAATCAGGACTGACATATGAGCAAATTGATTGAGTTCGACGAAACCGCACGGCGGGCGATGGAGGTCGGCGTCGACAAGCTCGCTGACGCCGTGAAGGTGACGCTGGGTCCGCGTGGACGACATGTGGTGCTCGCCAAGTCGTTCGGCGGCCCGACGGTCACCAACGACGGAGTGACCATCGCCCGCGAGATCGAGCTCGAGGATCCCTTCGAGAACCTCGGCGCGCAGCTGGTGAAGTCGGTGGCCACCAAGACCAACGACGTGGCCGGCGACGGCACCACCACGGCCACCGTGCTGGCCCAGGCCATCATCAAGAACGGTCTGCGCAACGTCGCCGCGGGCGCGAACCCGATCGCACTGGGTTCGGGCATCGGCCGGGCGGCCGACGCCGTGTCCGAGGCGCTGCTGGCTTCGGCCAAGCCGGTGGCCGGCAAGACCGGCATCGGCCAGATTGCCACCGTCTCCTCGCGTGACGCAGAGGTCGGCGAGATGGTCGGCGAGGCGATGACGAAGGTCGGTGCCGACGGCGTGGTCAGCGTCGAGGAATCCTCGACCATGAACACCGAGCTGGAGATCACCGACGGCGTCGGTTTCGACAAGGGCTTCATCTCGGCCTACTTCGTCACCGATTTCGACTCGCAGGAAGCCGTTCTCGAGGACGCGCTGGTGCTGCTGCACCGCGACAAGATCAGCTCCCTGCCTGACCTGCTGCCGCTGCTGGAGAAGGTCGCGCAGGCCGGTAAGCCGCTGCTGATCGTCGCCGAGGACGTCGAGGGTGAGGCGCTGTCGACGTTGGTCGTCAACGCCATTCGCAAGACGCTCAAGGCCGTGGCGGTCAAGGCCCCGTTCTTCGGTGATCGCCGCAAGGCTTTCCTCGACGACCTGGCGGTCGTGACCGGTGGCCAGGTGGTCAACCCCGACGTCGGTCTTCTGTTGCGTGAGGCCGGCCTCGACGTGCTGGGCACCGCGCGCCGCGTGGTGGTCAGCAAGGACGACACCGTGATCGTCGACGGCGGCGGTTCCGCCGATGCGATCGCGGGCCGCGTCAAGCAGCTCAAGAGCGAGATCGAGGCCAGCGAATCCGACTGGGACCGCGAGAAGCTGCAGGAGCGGCTGGCGAAGCTGGCCGGCGGCGTCGCGGTGATCAAGGTCGGCGCGGCTACCGAGACCTCCCTCAAGGAGCGCAAGCACCGGGTCGAGGACGCCGTCTCGGCGGCCAAGGCCGCGGTCGAGGAGGGCATCGTCGCCGGTGGTGGCAGTGCCTTGGTTCAGGCCAACAAGGCGCTCGATGCGCTGCGCGGGCAGGTGTCCGGTGACGAGGCGCTGGGTGTCGAGGTGTTCGCCTCCTCGTTGTCGGCTCCGCTGTTCTGGATCGCCGCCAACGCCGGTTTCGACGGGGCCGTCGTGGTCAACAAGGTCAGCGAACTGCCGGACGGCCACGGCTTCAACGCCGCCACACTGACCTACGGCGACCTGATCGCCGACGGTGTGATCGACCCGGTGAAGGTGACCCGCTCCGCGGTGCTCAACGCCGCGTCGGTGGCGCGCATGGTGCTCACGACCGAGACCGCAATCGTGGACAAGCCGGTCGACGCCGATGAGCACGCCGGCCACGGTCATCACGGCCACGCGCACTAAGTAATTCGTAGCTACGAAACACCCCCGGTCACCAGGCCGGGGGTGTTTTCGTTATCGGCATGGAACGCATCTGGCAGGCGGCCTGGGACCGGTTCAAGTCCCGGTACTCGTGGGCCGCGTGGTTGCTCACCTTCCTTCTGGCGTACCCGGTGTATGTCGCCTGGTCGTTGGCCATCGTCGCCTTCGAACGGTCCGACCGCTACGTCGAGGCTGCCGCGGTGACCGCGGTCGTGGTGCTCGGGTACCTGTTCACTGTCGTGATTCCGGGCGGGAAGGATCCCCGCATCATCGAGCGATGGGCCGCCGGAGAGGGCGTTGACCGGGAGACCGCACTGCGCGCCACCTACGACTATGGCCGCAAACTCATCGTCAGGGGAATGTTGTTCACCTTCCCCTGGGTTGCTGCGCAGTTCGTCGCGGTCGGGATGATCGCCGGCGCCAGCGTGTCACGGCTCGTCCACTATGCGGTTGTCGGCGCCATCGCCGGCACCGCAGGCCAACTGATCGTGAACCACAGTTACGTCGAATCGACCCTGAGACCCGCCAGGGCTGCGATGGTCTCGGACACCGAGATCGGCGATTACCTTCCACGCTCCCGTCCGGCCTTCGCCACCTGGACCACTGCGGCCATGCTGGGGGTGGGCTTCGCATTTGCCGTCGTGGGCGCGATTCTGGGAGCAGTGTTGGACGTGGCCAGGCATGGCCCACTTCTGGCAATGCTGATCGGTGGTGTGCTGGTTCTCGTCGTCGGCCCGTCGCTTTGGGCCGCGTATTCTCCACTCCTACAACCCATTCACGACCTCACCGCAGCAACATTGCGAGTTGCCGCCGGTGATTTCAGCCGACGCCTGCCGGTGGTACAAGACGACGATCTTGGCGCGCTGGCGGCATCGTTCAACCGGATGCAGGCGGGTTTGACTGAGCGGCAACGACTTCAGGCAGCGTTCGGGACGTATGTCGATCCCGTCTTGGCGGCGCGACTGCTCGAACAGGGTGACGACATCTTCACCGGTGAGCGCCGTGAGGTGACGGTGATGTTCATCGACGTCCGTGACTTCACCCCGTTCGCCGAGGCCAATACCGCGGAGGACACCGTCGCTCGCCTCAATGCACTCTTCGAGATAGTGGTTCCTGCCGTGGTCGACGCCAGCGGGCACATCAACAAATTCCTCGGTGATGGCGCCATGGTCGTGTTCGGCGCGCCCAATGATCTTGCCGATCATGCGGACGCCGCGGCGGCTGCGGCGGTGCGGATTCACCGACTCGTCGCCGAGCGCTTCGGCGGTGAACTCCGGATCGGGATCGGCATCAATACGGGCAAGGTGATCGCCGGAACCATCGGTGCGGGAAGTCATCTCGAGTTCACATTGATCGGCGACACCACGAACGTCGCGGCTCGTGTCGAGCAGCTCACCAAGACCACCGGTGACGCCATCCTTCTTACGCAGCAGACCGTCGAGGCCTTCCTGACCCGCCCCGCGGGACTGGCCGACCGAGGCGTCCACGCACTGAAGGGCAAATCGGCGCCAACGCGAGTGTTCGGCCTCGACCCGGCGGAGAGCGGAATTGTTGAGATCGGTAGCGGCACCGAGCCAGTGCACTGATGGGGCGCTTCGCGGCAGATCTCAGTCGAAGGAGGAACGATGAGCCGAACGGCCCAGCCTTGGGCTTTGATTCTCGCTGCTGCCGCCGCCATCGCGGGTGCCGCACCAGCGAGTGCTGATCCGCTGGACCCGATTCCCGGAGAGGGCTTCTTCCTCGTCGGCGCTGACATCACGCCGGGGCTGTACAACACAACCGGGTCGGCATCTCCGTTCGTGTTGTACATCAACGACGTTCCGACACAGGACTCGATGTGCGTGTGGTTCACCTACAGCACGCCGGACACGAACAAGGATCGTGTAGTCGCCACGAATATGTCCGTGGGCCCGATGAACGCGGCGATCAATTCGACGGTGAGGGCGTTCGAGTCGCACAACTGTCAGCCATGGACTCGGGTCGGCTAGACGGCGAGCGATGTCGCGATGTCCACCTCGGACGTCAGCGTCTGGTGCACGGGGCAACGCTCGGCGATCATCAGCAGACGCTCGCGCTGTGCGTCATCGAGGGCGCCGACGAGGGTGATCGTCCGATCGATGTGGCTGACCCAGCCTTTCTTGGTCTCGCACTCGGCACAGTCTTCGGCGTGAATCCGCTTGTGTCGCAGGGATACCTCTACTCGCTCGAGCGGCCAGCCCTTCTTGTTGGCGTACATCCGCACCGTCATCGACGTGCACGCTCCCAGGCCCGCCAGTAGCAAGTCATAGGGTGTCGGCCCCGCATCGTCGCCGATGGGCAGCGGTTCGTCCGCGAACAGCTGATGCCTACCGGCGGTGATCGTCTGTGTGTAGGTGCCGGTGCCCGTTTCTGCCACCGTCACGGTTCCCTCGGACGACGTCGCGTCGCTATTGATGTTCTGTGCCGTCATGGCTGCAATCGAACACTACTGAGCAGGCCCGGGCCTGTTTGTCCAAGAAATCAGGTATGTCGCTACTCGTGTCCGCGCGAGGCGCGTCGCTCACGCTTACCTCGTCAGCACTTCCGTCGATGGTCCCGGGGAGAACGAAATGATTGATGCTGTTGAGAAGGCGATGCGGAATATGCCATCGGCCAAGGGAAAAGACGCCGGTGTCGCGTGCATCGTCGGTTTCATCTTCGGCGGTATCGGGCTTGCGATCTACTTCAGGAACGTTGCCGACCTGTTCCTGCCGTTGGCCGTCTCTCTGGCCTTGGGGATCATGGCCGGCGGCATCGGAGTTCTCGCTGGCGCACTCGTCGCGGCATTGTGGGGCTACTTCAGGGTTCAACTCTCCCAGTGACCGGTCGCGAGTGGCGGAGGCGCGCGACGCCCGGTGCCATGCTCAATTGATCGGGCTGCCCGGCGGTGTCGGCTGAATCGACACCAGGCGGAACACACCCGGCGAGGCGTCGTCAGTCGTGAATCGGACCACCAGCACATCCGGCGGGAACTGCGTGGCAAGGTCATTCAGCGTCCTGGGCATGAACACTCTGGTCTTTGCATTGGCGTACCAACTGGGATCGAACTGGTCGACGCTGAGCCGGCTGACGTTGTCGATGGTGGAATCCCAGCGCTGAACGGATTCAGGTGCGGAATCACCGAATCCCGCCGACTTCAGATACGCGTCGCCTTGTCCCGCGAGCGTTATGGCCGCACCGCCACCGACAGGTGCGCCGGTGATGGTGCCGTTGACGGCGTCGGCCGTGACTGACGTCAGCCGCGCGGTGCACACGTTGTCGACGACGTTGGCCGGGACGCAGATGGCCGGCAGCGGATCGGCGAGCGCGGGGACGGCAGACGACAACGCCAAGGCGGCGACGGCTGCACCGATGGTGATTGCCGCGCGCCGGCACTCCGCTGTCATATAAATCCTCCTTGCGTCACTGAATGTGATCGGTCCCTGTGGCACCGGAATTACATGAACCGGCAAAAGTCGAGGTCACGATTCTGACGTTTCGGTAAATGAACCAGCTGTTCTGAATATTCTGCCGTTCGTTAGTCGACTGGAAGGGACTCATTGTGATCAAGCCCGTGGCGCTGCTCGCGGCGTCGGTGTTCGGTGTCGTCGCCGTGGGGGTCGCTGCACCCGCCCACGCGCAACCCACCGCACCGTTCAAGAACTGCACAGCCGCGAAAGCCGCCGGGTACTGCGATATCCCTACCGACAGCCCGCTCTACACGCCGAGCCAAGACCGTGACAGCGACGGCCTCGCGTGTGAGTGCTGATCGATCAGCCTTTCGCCTACAACCTTCCGAAGCAGGCCTGGAGCGGGGGACAATCTGAGTTCATGTTCCCCACCACGACAGCGGCCACGGCCGCAGCTTCTGTGGCGACCCGGTTCTACCCGCCGGCGCTGTTCAACCACTGCGCGCGGTCATACGTCTGGGGCGTGAAATACGCCGCCGCACACGACATCAGCTTCGACGACGAACTCTACTTCGTCTCGGCGATGCTGCACGACCTGGCACTCACCGACCCCTTCGACAGTCACCGCGTGGCGTTCGAGGAGGCCGGCGGCGACCTCGCATGGGTGTTCGGGGTGGCGGCCGGCTGGCCCGCCGATCGGGCAGCCCGGGCCGAGGAGATCATCGTCTTGCACATGCGCGATGACGTCCCCGCGAACGCTGATCCCGAGTCCCACCTTTTGCAGGTCGCGACGGCTTGGGATGTCGCGGGACGGCGGCCCGAGGAGTTCGGTGCCCAGGCCCGCGCGGAGGTGCTCGAGCAATATCCCCGGCTCGCATTCGGCGAAGAGTTTCTGGCCTGCTTCGACGATCAGGCCCGGCGCAAACCGGATGGGGCCGCGGCGGCGTCCCTCGCGAGTGATGGGGCAGCGCGGATCAGGGCCAATCCGCTCGATCACTAGGCGAGCGAAATCTCGCGGCGCATAGTGTCGAAACATGCGCGCAACCCTGATGTACGAGGCCGGCGACGTCCGCGTCGAGGATGTACCGGATCCTGTCCTGAAAGATCCCACCGACGCCATCGTGCGGGTCACCCGCTCGTGCATCTGTGGCAGCGACCTGTGGCCGTACCAATCCATGCCGCACAAGGACGGCGGCCGCCGGATGGGCCATGAATTCATCGGCATCGTCGAGGACGTCGGCGCCGACGTCGGGGGACTTGCGCGCGGTGATCTGGTCGTCGCGCCGTTCGTCTGGGCGGACAACACCTGCGACTTCTGTCGCGAGGGCCTGCAGACGTCGTGTCGCCACGGTGGCGGCTGGGGCGCTCGCGGGGTGGACGGCGGACAGGGCGAGGCGGTGCGCGTTCCTCAGGCGCAAGGCACGCTGGTGAAGCTTCCCGTCGCCGAAGACTCTGCGCTGATGCCCTCGCTGCTGACGTTGTCCGATGTGTTCTGCACCGGCCACCACGGCGCGGTCACCGCCCGGGTGCGCAAGGGATCGTCGGTGACCGTCATCGGCGACGGTGCGGTCGGGCTGTGCGCGGTGCTGGCGGCCAAACGCCTCGGCGCCGAGCAGATCATCCTCAACGGCCGCCACACCAACAGGACCGATCTGGGCCGCGATTTCGGTGCCACCGATGTCTTGGCCGAACGCGGTGACGAAGCCGTCGAGAAGATTCGGGAACTGACCGGTGGCGACGGCACCCACGCCGTCATCGAGTGCGTCGGCACCGAGCAGTCGCTCGTCACCGCGCTCGGGGCCGTGCGCGCCGGTGGTGCGGTCAGTAGACTCGGTGTCTCCCAATATCGCAACGTCCCATTGGGATTCGACACGATGATGCGCAACATCACCCTCACCGGTGGTGCCGCACCCGCGCGCGCCTACATCGAAGAACTCATGCCCGACATCCTCGAGGGCGTCATCGAGCCCGGCCGGGTCTTCGACCGCGTGATCGGGCTGGACGAGACGCCCGGCGGTTACCGCTCGATGGCCGACCGCGAAGCGCTCAAGGTGCTGATCAAGCCCTGACATGCGGATGGGCGAAGGTTGCCCATGGCAACGCCCGCCGCAGTAAAGTGCTGCTCGTGGTCAACGTGTTCGCCGGCGCTCGAGGTCGCTGGCTGGCCGTGGTGGCCTCGGTGACCGTTGCCGGGGCGATGTTCTACGCCCAGAGCACCGAAACAAAGTGTTGTGTTGCGGCGCCGACGATTTCGCCGGCCGCCCAGACGGTAGCCGCGGCCGACATTCCGCCCATCGCTGCGCCCACCGAAGCGGAATTGCTGGCCGCCAGCGCGCCCGTCGCCGGCGGCAATTTCCAATTGGCGTTGCCCCGGGGTATCGCACCCGAGCAGGGCCTGCAGATCCACACCGTCTGGGTGGCGCGCGCCATCAGCGTGATGTTCCTGGAGATCAAGACCATCGGCGGTTACCGGCAGGATCCGTTGAAGTGGCACCCCAATGGCCTGGCCATTGACGTGATGATCCCGAACTACCACACCCCGGAGGGGATCGAGCTCGGCAACCAGATCGCCGGTTTCGCCTTGGCGAACGCCAAGCGCTGGGGCGTGCTGCACGTGATCTGGCGCCAAGGCTTCTACCCGGGGATCGGCGCGCCCAGCTGGACCGCCGACTATGGCAACGAAACCGCCAACCACTTCGACCACGTTCACATCGCCACCGATGGCGGCGGCTACCCGACCGGGCGCGAGACGTACTTCCTCGGCTCCATGCAAGCAGAGCCGGCCTAAGCAGGTGCGTACCGCGAGTGTTCGGGTGGCGGTGCTGGCCATCGCGGGCGTGACGGTACTGAGTCCGCTGACGGCGTGCGCCGGATCCAGTCCGCGCCCGCCGACCGCGCCCGCGCCGTCGGTCAGTTCGGTCGAGGGTGCCGGCGCGCCGATGCCGCAGGACGCACCGGGTCAACCCCCAACGGCCAAACGGGATGTGGTCAAAACAGCGTCCATGTCGATCTCGGTGGCCCACCCGGCAGAGGCCGCCGACAAGGCGGCGGTCATCGTCGAGACCGCGAAGGGCCGCGTCGACAGCCGCTCCGAGGACGCGGGATCCGGTACCGGACGAGCTCGCTCGACCGTCGTCTTGCGGGTCCCGGCCGCCAAGCTCGACGAGACGCTTCGGGAACTCAAGACGCTGGGCACTGTCGAGCATGTCCAGGTGAGCGCCGACGACGTCACCGCCCAGCGCGTCGACCTCGACGCCCGGATCACGGCATTGCAGACCTCGGTCGACCGGTTGCTCGGCATCATGCGCGACGCGAAGGACCCTGATGCACTGATCAAAGCCGAAAGCGCACTGTCGGAACGACAGGCCGACCTCGACAGCTTGCGGGCCCAGCGACAAGCGCTCGGCGACCAGATCGACTACAGCACCGTCGACGTCACCTTCATCGCCCAGGAGATCGGCGGCCCGGCGCCCACCGAGTACCGCGGATTCTTCGGTCAGGTCGAACGTGGTTGGGACACGCTGGTTTCCGTGGCCGGCAATCTGGTGCTGCTGTTCGGTCTGCTGCTGCCCTGGCTCGCGGTGCTGGCGGTCGCCGGTGTGATTGTCTACCTCATCGTGCGACTCACGAAGGCCCGACAGCCGGCGCCGCAACCCGTGCAACCTCCGCAACCCGCCACGGTCGGTGCTCCCGATGAGGACGAGGCCCCGCCCCGCTGACATGGCGCCCCGATACGACCGGCCATGGCGACGCCCCGGCGCAGTGGCCTACGCCCGCCGTCGGATCCGGACCTTTCTGCGTCCTCCGGTGATCGTCGTGCCCGCACCGGACGACCTGCTCAAGGATCACGACGTCGCTGTCCGGATGCGCGACGGAGTCACGTTGCGCGTCAACCTTTATCGCCCACCCGGGCAGGGCCCCTTCCCGGTCATCGTCTCGGTGCACCCCTACGGCAAGGATGCCCTGCCGCGCCGAACTCGCCGGGGGTGGCGGCTCAACTTTCAATTCCGGATCATGAACCAGCCTGCGCCCTTTCAGATTTCGAGTGAAACCGGATGGGAGGCGCCGGACCCGGTGGCATGGGTCGCGCGGGGCTACGCGGTGATCAACGCCGATGCGCGGGGTGCGGGCACCTCCGACGGGACCGGCTCGCTGCTGTCGGACGACGAGGCCCGCGACACCTACGACCTGATCGAATGGGCCGGGACGCAGCCGTGGTCCAACGGTCGGGTGGGAATGCTGGGCGTGTCGTATCTGGCTCTCTCGCAATATAAGTCGGCCGCCCTGCATCCGCCGCATCTCGCGGCGATCTGTCCCTGGGAGGGGTTCACCGACGCCTACCGCGACTTCATGACACCGGGCGGAGTACCCGAGCGCGGCTTCTCGGTGATCTGGCAGACCCTGACGCGCCGCGTCGCCCGACTGTCGGTCGACATCGGCGAGCAGCGGCGTCGGCATCCACTGCGGGACTCGTGGTGGCAATCCATCACCCCCGACCTCGCCCGCATCGAGGTGCCAATCTTGGCCTGTGCCAGCTTCTCCGACCACAATCTGCACAGTCAGGGCTCGTGGCGGCTGATCGAACAGGCGGGCTCAGCCGAGCGCAGCGCGTACACGCACCGCGGCGGCAAATGGGCTGTCTTCTACAGCGAGGACGCCCAGCGTGCGCAGACGGCGTTCTTCGACCGTCATCTGCGCAATCTCGACGTACCCGCGCCCCCGCGCGTTCGCCTGGAAGTCCGTGAACGCCGCGACGCCGTGGTCGCAGTGCGCGCCGAGAACGAGTGGCCACTTGGCCGGACACGCTGGACCGCACTGCATCTCGGCGACCACGGAACGCTGGTCGAGTCGGCGCCCGTGGCCGCCGGTACCGCGACGTTCCGATTGCGCCGACAAGCCATCGCGTTCTCGCACCGTTTCGACCGCGATGTCGAGCTCACCGGCCCGATGAGCCTGCGGCTGCGGGTCTCGCTGGACGGCATCGATGACGCGCACCTGTTCGTCGGCGTCGAAAAATGGAGCGACGGGCAGTACGTGCCATTCGAGGGGTCTTACGGCTACGGCCGGGACCGGATCGCCGATGGTCGGCTTCGGCTGGCGCTGCGGGACTCACTGGACGCGCTCAAGCCGCTATGCGCGGGAGAGGTTGTCGATACCGACATCGCATTGAGCGCCTCCTCGACCCTGTTTCGGGCCGGCGACGAACTTCGGCTTCTGATCGCCGGGCGCTACCTCGAACCGTTCAACCTGCTCTTCGGCCATCTGCCCGCGCGGTACACACCGAGCCGGCGGGGGAGTGCGGTCGTGCACTGGGGGCCGGGCGCCTCGGCGCTCACTGTTCCGGTGATACCGGGATGAGAATGCGAACACGGCGGCGTTCGAGCCAACAGGTATCCGTTCTCGACACTGGAGGTCTTCCATGCGTATCGCGGTAGCAGGCGCAACCGGCAACATCGGTGCTCGCACCGTCGCGGCCCTGGGGCGCGGCGGGCATGACGTCGTGCGGATCAGCCGTTCCGACGGTGTCGACCTGATCACCGGCGAAGGCCTGGATGCGGCGCTGAGCGGGGTGGACGCGGTGGTCGACGCCATCAGCGCGCCGCCCATGGGCGCGGACGAGACCCGTGAGTATTTCGCAACGACGACGACAAACTTGCTCGCAGCCGAGCAACGGGCCGGAGTGGGCCACCACGTGCTTCTCTCGATCGTGGGGATCCACCGGCAGGAAGCCAGGACCGCCCACCATCTGGGCAAAGTGGCGCAGGAACACCTCATCGAGGCCGGCCCGATACCGTGGACGATCGTCCCGGCGACTCAATTCCACGACTATGCGGCGATGGTTGCCGGGTGGACCGAGCAGGACGGTGTCGCACTCATTCCACCGCTGCTCGTCCAACCGATCGCGCCGGACGATATCGCCGCGGTGCTCGCCGAGATTGCGGTCGGCGCACCGCAGGGCAGATACGTCGACGTGGCTGGTCCGGAGACTCAGGATTTGGTGGATATGGCGCGCCGGACCCACGCCGTGCGCGGCACGTCGGTGACGTTGGTGCCGACCTGGGAGGGGCCGCAGGGAGTCGAGTTCGCCGGCAATGTCCTGCTTCCCGGCGACGGTGCGCGGATAGCCCCGACGACGTTCGAACAGTGGCTGGCAGCGGGCGCTCAGTGAGGAAGAGGCCCACCCTGGATCAGGATGGGCCTCTTCTCAAGTTTGCTAGATAATCAGGCGGACCGGCGAATTCCGCGCTTGAGCAACAACTCGCGCTCCGCTTCGCTCAATCCGCCCCAGATCCCGTACGGCTCGGCGACAGCCAGTGCGTGGGAACGGCATTGGGCAATCACCGGGCAACTGCGGCACATTTCCTTGGCGCGCATCTCACGCTGAGCCCGCGCGCGGCCGCGCTCGCCGTCGGGGTGGAAGAACATCGACGAATCGACACCTCGGCAGACGCCTTGCATCTGCCAATCCCAGATGTCTGCGTTCGGGCCAGGTAGCTGCTGCGGCTGTGGCATTGGAAAACCCCTCTCTCCGCACATCTTTCAATATGCGTGAGTTGTGGAACCGATCTGAGCACTGTCGCCGGTGACTACTCGTGCTCACAAGTTAGGGGCGCTTCGCAAAGCGCGTCAATAGCCGTGCCATGTGCGCAATCACATAATCGCAGCTCGAGAATTTACATCACGTTCATCATTGCGACCCACCGCCGCCGGGCGGCGTGCTATCCAATGCGCGTCGATCGTGATGGTTTCGTGATTTGCGCAGTACGGCGCCCTCCGCGTGGGCACCTGAATTCCTGGTGCTCAATAGGTAGTAAACACAGCCGTAACACAGCGACCATGAACTGTTAACTGAGATCTTTTCCGTCCTCGGTTGATAGCGTGCCGGGTCAGATGGACGTCTCCGCACTGACCGCCGCCGCCTTCGGCGACCACCCCGGCAGCTGGCCACTGCCCGCCGCGCACACAGCCGAACAGCTCTGGCATCGGGCGGTCGCCGCCGCCGGGCAGGGCCGATACAGCAGCGCGCGGGCAGACCTCGCGGCGCTGCGCCGCCGGGACCCCGCCGGGGCGTTCGCATCGCTGTCGCTGAGTACCGAGGCGTCGTTGCTGCGCCAGCTCGGAGGGCACCGGCTGGCAGCCGGCTGGGACGGCCGCGCGCTGGCGCTGGCGCAGACCTCCGGCGATCACCCGACGGTCGTGCAGGCCCGTGCTGATGCGGTCGTCGGCTTGGCCGCCGACGCTCTGGGAGTGGGCCGGCTCGCGGCCTCGGCGCGACTGCTCGAGCGGGCCGGTGAGTTGACGCGGGGGTCCGGCGTGCCGCGGCTGGCTATCCGCCTGCAATGGGTGCGCGCCGAACTGGCGATGGCCGGTGGCCGAGGCGAGGAGGCCGTGACGCACGCGCGGCGTGGGATCGAGATTGCCGAGGAGGCGTCGCCCGCCTTGCGACGGCATCGGGTCAAAAGCGACGTGGTGCTCGCCGCGGCGCTCTGTTGTGCCGGGGCGCTCGAGTCCGCTCGTGCGGTCGCCGATGCCGCGTTGCGCGACACCGAAGCCCATGGTCTGGTCCCGCTGCGGTGGGCGCTGGCGTGTCTGCTGGCCGATATCGGTTCTGCATCTCTTACGTCACAGCAGGTCTCGGCCATCCGAGACGATTGTGCTGGCCTTATCACACGGCGCGGCGGCCGATGGAGCGGCCGCTAACGCCCGATCGGCAGTTTGGGCCGATATTGTCTAGCTGAATGGCTGCCGGGAAGCGTCCCGTACGTAACGTTGGAGATATCGCCGTCGATGACAATTCCAGGAGAACGTCTCGACGCCGCCGTTGCTGAAGCAGTGGCCGGCAGCCGGGATGCCCTCCGGGAAGTTGTGGAGACCATCCGCCCCATCGTGGTCCGTTATGTCCGGGCTCGCCTCGGGGCCACGGAGCGGGTCGGTCTCTCCGCCGACGACGTCGCTCAGGAGGTTTGCTTGGCCGCCATCCAGGCGCTGCCGCGCTACCAGGATCAGGGTCGCCCCTTCCTGGCCTTCGTGTACGGCATCGCTGCCCATAAGGTCGCCGACGCGCATCGCGCCGCGGCCCGTAACCGATCCGATCCCACCGATGTGGTGCCGGAGCGGTTCTCGCTCGACGCAGGGCCCGAGCAGATGGCGATGCAGTCGGATTCCGCCGCGCGGATGACCAAGTTGCTGGAGATCCTGCCCGAGAAGCAGCGCGAAATCCTCATGCTGCGCATCGTGGTCGGGTTGTCCGCCGAAGAGACCGCCGACGCAGTCGGCAGCACTCCCGGGGCGGTGCGGGTCGCCCAGCACCGCGCGCTGGCCAAGCTGAAGACCGAGATCACGGCGGCGGGTAACGGCTATGCCTGACTTCGGACGCAATTCCCGCAACGACGATCCGTCGCTGGACGCCATCCTGGCCAGTGAGCGCTTCATCGAGGCCCTGGCCACCGGTCACCCGGTGGCCCCCCAGGACCGGGCCGACGCCGAGTTGGCCGACCTGCTGGGCGGGTGGCGTGACGAGATGCGCTGGCCGCCGGCGACCGGTCTGATCACCGAGCGTGACGCGGTCACCGCACTGCGCGCCGGGCTGGCGGAGAAGCAGAGCAGCGGACGCAGCCGGCGTGGTTTGAGCATCGTGGGTGCGGCAGCCGCCGGCGTACTGGCCCTCGGCGGTTTCGGCGCGGTTGTGGCCGGTGCCGGACCGGGCGACGCGCTGTTCGGACTGCGTTCGTGGCTGTTCGGTGCCCCCACCCAGGTCCGCGACGACCAGGTTGCCCTTGCGTCGGCCAAGGAGCAGCTCCAGCAGGTGCAGCAGTTGGTCGCCCAGGGTGACTGGCAGCAGGCGCAGGCCAAGCTGGTCGAGGTCAACAGCCAGGTGAGCGCAGTGGCCGACCAGCCGGAGAAGCAGCAGGTCCTCGACCAGTGGAACCAGCTGTCGGCGAAGGTCGTGCAGAAGGATCCGGAGGCCACCGTGCCACCCGGCATCACCTATACGGTTCCGGCATCAGCCCCTGAGCTCGTCCCGGCGGTGATCACCCCGACCGACGGCCCCGAGGTGCCACCGACCAGCGTCCCAGGCCTGCCGTCGATCACGATCTCGACGACGCCCGACGGGACCGGCACCCTCGGCCCGTCGACGTCGGAGACGCCGACCTCGTCGGTGGACCAGACCGATCCGTCGACCACCACGACGGCCCCGTCGACGACGACCGTCGCGCCGACCACGACGACACAGCCGACGACGACGCAACAGTCGACGACGGAGCCCACCACGCCGACGAGCGCGACGACGACCACGACCAGATTGCCGACGACGACCACAACCACCACCACGTTGGCCGGTACGTCCAGCCCCAGTTCGGCGGCCCAGTCGCCGGCCGCGGCGACGACGACGGCCCCGCAGTCCCCGGCCGCGGCGGCGACGTCGTCGGCCGTCGTGGAGCAATCGTCGGCGTCAGCGGCGCCGTCGGTAGCGGCGACCGCAACGGCGACTGCGACCGCGACGGTGCCTCAAACCATCGCGTCGATTCCGTCGACGGTCATCCAGACCCCGCGGATGCAGTCACCGGGTGGTGTGATGACCACCACGATGATGTTCCCGATGCCGCAGGCGCCTGCGCTACCGCAATTGCCCAAGCTGCCCAGCTTCGGCGGGTAGATCAGAGGTTTCGCGCTCGGCGGAAGTGGACGCCGCGTTCAGCGGAAGCCGTCGTAGTCCGACGTCGCTTCGTTGAGTGAGGCGTCGGCATATCCGCGGCAGTAATCCCACGTGACGTAGGCGTCGGGCTCGGGATCGTATGCGGGCTCGTGCGGGCGGACGGTTCCGTCGACCAGCAACTGAAGTAGGTTGGCGCGCAACATATCCCAGTCGTGGTAGTGGTCTTGCTGGCATTCGTCGCAGCAGACGACCAGGCCGCGGATGCCGCGGTGCGCCAGCAGGGCCTCGTACACAGCCAGATCTGCCAGATCGGCCTCGACCGCGGCGCGCTCCTGGGGATCCAGGGGTTGACCCGGTTCCAGCGCATCCAACGCTGCCGACGGGTCGGCCGGGTCGTCGGCGAACGGATCTGGTGGCAGGCCTGGTGGGAGGTGGTCGCGCACGGCTCCACACTACGTAACGCGGCGGGTATCGCGCCAGGGAACGTGACCGTGAGCCGATAGGATGGTGTCCTCATTCCGCCACTGATGGGGGCCTCACCGATGACCATTGCCGAAGGCAGCACCGGCCGCATCGACGGCTTGACCGCGCATCTGAATGCCCTGCTGGGGGAATCGGTTCCCACCGGCGGCGACGACCCCAACAAGATCGCGATGCTGGGTCTGACATTCGACGATGTGCTGCTGCTGCCCGCCGCCTCCGACGTGGTGCCTGCCACCGCCGACACGTCGAGCCAGCTGACGAAGAAGATCCGGCTCAAGGTGCCGCTGGTCAGCTCCGCGATGGACACCGTGACCGAGGCCCGGATGGCGATCGCGATGGCGCGCCAGGGTGGCATGGGTGTGCTGCACCGCAACCTGTCCATCACCGAGCAGGCCGGACAGGTGGAGATGGTCAAGCGGTCCGAGGCCGGCATGGTGACCGACCCGGTGACCTGCTCGCCGGAGAACACGCTGGCCGAAGTCGACGCGATGTGCGCCCGGTTTCGGATCTCGGGTCTGCCGGTCGTCGACTCGAAGGGCTCACTTGTCGGCATCATCACCAACCGCGACATGCGCTTCGAAGTCGACATGAACAAGCCGGTCGCCGAAGTGATGACCAAGGCGCCGCTGATCACCGCCCAGGAGGGCGTTACCGCCGACGCCGCACTGGGTCTGTTGCGGCGCAACAAGATTGAGAAGCTGCCGATCGTCGACGGGCACGGCAGGCTCACCGGACTGATCACCGTCAAGGACTTCGTCAAGACCGAGCAGCACCCGCTGGCCACCAAGGACAGCGATGGCCGACTGCTGGTCGGTGCGGCCGTCGGCGTCGGTGACGACGCGTGGGACCGGGCGATGGCCTTGGTCGACGCCGGCGTGGACGTGCTGATCGTCGACACCGCGCACGCCCACAACCGCCGGGTGCTCGACACCGTCGGCAAGCTCAAGGCCGAGGTGGGCCATCGGGTCGAGATCGTCGGCGGCAACGTCGCCACCCGCAGCGGCGCCGCGGCTCTGGTCGAGGCCGGTGCCGACGCGGTCAAGGTCGGTGTGGGCCCGGGATCGATCTGCACCACCCGGGTGGTGGCCGGCGTCGGAGCACCACAAATCACGGCGATTCTCGAGGCCACCGCGGTGTGCAGGCCTGCCGGTGTGCCGGTGATCGCCGACGGTGGCCTGCAGTATTCGGGTGACATCGCCAAAGCGCTGGCGGCGGGTGCGTCGACGGCGATGCTCGGCTCCCTGCTGGCCGGCACCGCCGAGGCCCCCGGCGATCTGATCTTCGTCAACGGCAAGCAGTTCAAGAGCTACCGCGGCATGGGCTCGCTGGGCGCGATGCAGGGCCGGGGCGCTGCCGGATCCACCGGGCGGAGCTACTCCAAGGACCGCTACTTCCAGGACGACGTGCTCAGTGAGGACAAGCTGGTGCCCGAGGGCATCGAGGGACGCGTGCCGTTCCGCGGACCGCTGGCCACCGTGATCCACCAGCTCACCGGCGGCCTGCGCGCCGCCATGGGCTACACAGGCGCGTCCGGCATCGAGGGACTGCAGCATGCGCAGTTCGTCCGGATCACCGCCGCGGGCCTCAAGGAGAGCCACCCGCACGACGTCACCATGACGGTCGAAGCCCCCAACTACTACGCCCGCTAGGGGTCACGCTGTGCGCGACATGGTTGAAATCGGCATGGGCAGAACTGCCCGCCGCACGTACGAACTCGACGAGGTCACCATCGTTCCGTCCCGGCGGACCCGGTCGTCGAAGGATGTCTCCACGGCGTGGCAGCTCGATGCCTACCGCTTCGAGATCCCCGTCGTCGCTCATCCGACCGACGCTCTGGTGTCGGTGGAATTCGCCATCGAACTCGGCCGCCTCGGCGGCCTGGGTGTGCTCAACGGTGAAGGACTGATCGGCCGCCACGCCGACGTCGAGTCCAAGATCAGAGAGATCATCGAGGCTGCCGACAAGGAGCCCGAACCGTCCGCGGCGATCCGCCTGCTCCAACAGCTGCACGCCGCGCCGCTGGACCCCGAGCTCCTCGGTGCGGCGGTGTCCCGCATCCGCGACGCCGGCGTCACCACCGCCGTCCGGGTGAGCCCGCAGAACGCGCAGGCGCTGACGCCCGCACTGGTGCAGGCGGGCATCGATCTGCTGGTCATCCAGGGGACGATCATCTCCGCCGAGCGGGTGGCCTCCGATGGCGAACCGCTGAACCTGAAGACCTTCATCTCCGAGCTCGACGTCCCGGTGGTCGCCGGCGGTGTGTTGGATCACCGCACCGCGCTGCACCTGATGCGCACCGGCGCCGCAGGCGTCATCGTGGGCTACGGCTCGACGTTCGGGGTGACCACCAGCGACGAGGTGCTGGGCATCAGCGTGCCGATGGCGACGGCCATCGCCGACGCTGCCGCGGCTCGGCGGGAGTACCTCGATGAGACCGGCGGCCGCTACGTCCACGTGCTTGCCGACGGTGACATCCACACCTCCGGCGACCTCGCCAAGGCCATCGCCTGCGGCGCCGACGCCGTCGTGCTCGGCACCCCGCTCGCCGAATCCGCCGAGGCCCTTGGCGACGGCTGGTTCTGGCCGGTGGCCGCGGCGCACCCGTCGCTGCCGCGCGGCGCCCTGCTGCAGATCGCCGCGGGGGAGCGGCCGTCGCTGGACCGGGTGCTCAACGGGCCCTCCGACGACCCGTTCGGTTCGCTCAACCTGGTCGGCGGCCTGCGCCGGTCGATGGCCAAGGCCGGGTATTGCGACCTCAAGGAGTTCCAGAAGGTCGGTTTGACCGTCGGCCGCTGAGCTTGACTGCGCCGCGCGTCACATCAGCGAAGCGCTCGGCGCCGAACGTGACGCGAGGGTGACGCTCGAAGATTTAGGCGCACCTCGCTAGCTTGTTACCCGCCGGTAAGTTCATACTGGGTTGTATGGCGCCGGATTTCGACATTCTCATCATCGGCTCGGGTTTTGGCGGCAGCGTCAGCGCGCTGCGCCTCACCGAGAAGGGCTACAAGGTCGGCGTTCTGGAAGCGGGCCGCCGCTACGCCGACCACGAGTTCGCCAAGACCTCCTGGCGACTGCGGGAATTCCTGTGGGCGCCGAGGCTGGGCTGCTACGGCATCCAGCGCATCCACCTGCTGCGCAATGTGATGATCCTGGCCGGGGCGGGCGTCGGCGGCGGATCGCTGAACTACGCCAACACCCTCTACGTGCCGCCGGACCCGTTCTTCAACGACCCGCAGTGGAAGAACATCACCGACTGGCGCGCCGAGCTGATGCCGCACTACGACCAGGCCCAGCGGATGCTGGGCGTCGTCAAGAACCCGACCTTCACCGACGCCGACCGCATCATGAAGGAAGTGGCCGACGAGATGGGAGTCGGTGACACGTTCACCCCCACCCCGGTCGGAGTGTTCTTCGGGGTCGACGGCGAGAAGACCCCCGGCAAGACCGTGCCCGACCCGTACTTCGGTGGCGTCGGCCCGGCCCGCACCGGGTGCATCGAATGCGGTGAATGCATGACCGGCTGCCGCCACGGCGCCAAGAACACCCTGGTGAAGAATTACCTCGGCTTGGCGGAAAGGGCTGGCGCCCAAGTCTTCCCGATGACCACCGTCACCGGGTTCGCGCAGCGCCCCGACGGTGTCTGGGAGATCAAGACCGTGCGCACCGGGCGGGTGGCCCGCAAGGACCGCCGCACGTTCACCGCCAACCAGGTCATCCTGGCGGCAGGCACCTGGGGCACCCAGAAACTGCTGTTCAAGATGCGCGACACCGGCACGCTGCCCAAACTCTCGGACAAGCTCGGGGTGCTGACGCGGACCAACTCCGAATCGATCGTCGGCGCAGGACGGTTGGAGGCCCGGCCCGATCTCGACCTCACCCACGGGGTGGCGATCACGTCCTCGATCCATCCCAGTCCGGATACCCACGTCGAGCCGTGCCGGTACGGCAAGGGTTCCAACGCGATGGGTCTATTGCAGACCTTGATGACCGACGGACCGGGACCCGAGGGCAGCGACGTACCGCGCTGGAAGCAGTTGCTCGACAACGCCGGCGAAGATCCCAAGGGCATGATCCGGATGCTCAGCCCGCGCCGCTGGAGCGAGCGCACGATGATCTCGCTGGTCATGCAGCATCTGGACAACTCGATCACCACCTACACCAAGCGCGGTGCGTTCGGCAGACGGCGGATGACCAGCAAGCAGGGTCACGGCGAGCCGAACCCCACCTGGATTCCGGTGGGCAACAAGGTGACTCGTCGTGTCGCCGAGAAGATCGACGGGGTGGCCGGCGGTACCTGGGGCGAGTTGTTCAACATCCCGCTGACTGCACACTTCCTCGGCGGTGCGGCCATCGGCGAAAGCCCGGAGAACGGGGTCATCGACCCCTATCAGCGGGTGTACAACTACCCGACGCTGCATGTCATGGACGGCGCCTCGGTGTCGGCCAACCTCGGCGTCAACCCGTCGCTGTCCATCACCGCTCAGGCCGAGAGGGCAACGTCGTTGTGGCCCAACAAGGGTGAAGAGGACCAGCGTCCCGAGCAGGGACAGCCCTACCGCCGCCTCGCGCCGATCGCGCCGAAGAATCCGGTGGTGCCGACCCACGCGCCCGGCGGCCTGCGCAACCTGCCGATCGAGCCGATCAACACCGGGGCGTAGCGACTCACTGCGTGATATGCCTGCGCGGCGCCCGGCCCGGTGGCTGCTCGGGGGTGGGGAGCAGGGCGCGCCGAATCCTCAGCGGCACCGTCGTGGTGTTGCGGGTGGTCAAGGTCAGCTCGTCACCGGCGTGCCGAATCGTGAGCCGTCCGTCGGGCCCGTCGCGCAGCGTGTAGGTGACCTCGTCGTGGCTGACATCGGCGGTGAGCCGGTACTTGCGCCAGTGCAGCCCGAACTTCAACCTGGAGATCTCTTCCGGCAGAGCAGGATCCAATGACAAGATGTGCTCGTCGTCGCGAAGGCCACCGAAGCCGGCGACCAGTGCGGTCCAGGTTCCGGCCAGCGACGCCATGTGCAGACCGTCGCGGGTGTTGTGGTGCAGATCCCGAAGATCGATCAGCGCCGCTTCCTGGGTGTAGTCGTGGGCCAGCTCCAGATGCCCGACGTCGGCGCACATGACGGCCTGGGTACAGGCCGACAGCGACGAGTCGCGCACCGTTCGGCGCTCGTAATAGTCGACGTTGCGGGCCTTTTGCTCATCGGTGAACGCATGGCTCTGCCACTGCATCGCCAGCACCAGGTCGGCCTGCTTGATCACCTGGGAGGGGTACAGCCGCACGTACGGTTGATGCAGCAGCAGCGGGTAGACGGTGTCGTCGGTGAAGTTCCATTCCCTCAGCCGGGTGAAGCCTTCACATTGCTGGTGTACGCCCAGATGCTCGTCGTACGGAATGTGGGCGCTGTCGGCGGCATTTCGCCATGCCGCGGTCTCTTCGGTGCTGACACCCATCTCGTATGCCGTTTCGGCATTGCGGTTGCAGGCGTCGGCGGCAGTCCGAAGGTTGTGCGCGGCCATCAGATTGGTGAACACGTTGTCGCGCACCACGGCGGTGTACTCGTCGGGACCGGTGACACCGTCGAGGTGCCAGACGCCGTCGCGGTCGTGATGTCCCAGCGACATCCACAACCGGGCGGTCTCGACGAGAACCGCTAGTCCACAATCGTTTTCCAGTGAGTGGTCTCCGGTGACCGTCCGATACCGTTCGAACGCCATGGCGATGTCGGCGTTGACATGCCACGCCGCGGTGCCCGCGGGCCAGTAGGCCGAACACTCCTCCCCGCGGATTGTCCGCCAGGGGAACGCCGCGCCCTGGAGTTCGAGCTGCTCGGCACGTTTCTTGGCCAGGCCGAGGATCGAGGAGCGCCAGCGCAGCACATCGGCGGCAGCCTCGGGTTTGGTGTAGGTCAGCACCGGTAGCACGAAACCCTCTGTGTCCCAGAATGCGTGGCCGTCGTAGCCCGGCCCGGTCAGACCCTTGCCGGGGATCGCCCGGCGTTCGGCGCGGGCGCTGGCCTGGATCACATGGAACAGACCGAATCGCACCGCCTGCTGAACGTCGGGGTCGCCCTCGACTTCGACGTCGGCGCAGTCCCAGAACTCGTCGAGGTAGTCCCGCTGCGTCTTAACCAGACCCTCCCAGCCGGTGTAGCGGGCCCCGGCCAGTGCGCCGGCCACCTGGTCTCGCAGCGCGGGGCGTGAGCGCAGACTCGACCAGCCGTAGGCCAGGAACTTCACGATCCGCAGCTTCTGGCCGGGGCGGAGCCCGCAGATGACCGTGGTGCGCGCGATGTCCTGGTGCGCGATGGAGTCGATCTCCACCCGGCCGGGGACTTCGACCAGATGATCCATCGCCGCAGCCATCATCAACTTGCTCGCTTTGGTGCGGTGCACCAGCAGCGAACCCTCTTCGGTGACCTCGTGCTGGATCGCCTCCAGCGGATGCTTCAACACCGCCGACACCCGCGGATCGTCCGATTGTTCCGGTTGATCCTCGTTGGCCACCAGCTCGGATTGCACAGTGACACGGGTGAATTCGTCGACGGCTTCGACCACGTACTCGATCGCCGCCACCGAGCGCTGGACCAGGGACACCAGCCGCGTCGAGACGATTCGGATCTGCTTGCCCGCCGGTGAACGCCAGAGCACGCGACGGGTGAGCGTTCCTGCGCGCAGGTCGAGGATCCGCTCATGCTCGTCGAGGTCGCCGTATCGCACGTCGAGGGGCTCGTCGTCGACCAGGAGCCGCAGGATCTTGCCATTGGTGACGTCGACGACGGTCTGACCGTCCTCGGGGTAGCCGAAGCCGGATTCGGCGTACGGCAGCGGCCGGGTCTCGTAGAAGGAGTTCAGATATGTCCCCGGGATCCCGAACGGTTCGCCCTCGTCGAGATTGCCGCGAAAGCCGATGTGTCCGTTCGACAGAGCGAACAGTGACTCCGATTGCGCCAGTTGGTCGAGATCCAGATGGGTCTCCCGGACCTGCCAGGGCTCGATCGGAAACGCTTCGCCGCTGATCATTTCGCGTCGAGCAACTGTGCGAGGTCGGTGACGACGATGTCGGCACCATTGCTCCGCAGCGCATCAGCCTGCCCGAGCCGATCCACGCCGACGACGAAGCCGAAGTTTCCCGCCCGTCCGGCCGCGACACCGGCTTGTGCGTCTTCGAATACCGCGGCGTTCGCCGGTTTGACGTCGAGGAGCTGCGCTCCGCGCAGGAACGAATCGGGCGCAGGCTTGCCGCGCAGGTTTTCGTCACGGATCGTCACGCCGTCGACCCGCTGCTGGACAAGGCGGTCCAGGCCGGTGATCTGGAGAACCTGTTCGGTGTTGGCGCTCGACGACACCACCGCCGCCGGAATTCCCGCGTCGTGGACGGCCTCGAGGTAGCGACGTGAACCCTCGAACACCTCCACACCCTGCTTCTGCAGGATCTGTTGGAACAGCGCGTTCTTGCGGTTACCGAGCCCGTTGATCGTCTCGGCGGTGGAGGGGTCGGACTCGTCGCCGTCGGGCAGATCGATGTTGCGACTCGCCAGGAAGGAGCGCACGCCGTCCTGGCGCTTCTTGCCGTCGATGTAGGTCCGGTAGTCCTGCACCGGGTCGAACGGCACGAAGGCGGTGTGAGCGCGTTGCGCCCGTCGCTCGAGGTAACTGTCGAACATCGACTTCCAGGCGCGGGTGTGCACCCGGGCTGTGTCGGTCAAGACGCCGTCGAGGTCGAACAAGCAAGCATGTACCTCGTCTGGCAGTCCCAGCACTCGCGGTCTCCTTTGTCGATCCCCCCGCTGTCCATTCCCGTTCTTACCCGAGAACATTCCTGGGCCTACCGCCACGGTTGGGTGGGGTCACGACGAGTACCCGCCGCCCGTCGACCTGGCGGTTGGCCCGAGTGGCCCCGTGACCTGGGGGAAGGGTGACACGCGCGCCGAGCCTGGCGAGGTCGCCACGGACCGGCTCCCACGCAGCGACGGCCAGCGCCGCCGGCAGGGCTTTCATCAACCGAACGCTACCTGCGCCTGCCGAACGGGTCGGGCGATCTGCGCGCACTAGACTCTATGCGTGACATCCCCCTCGCCTCGTCCTGTGTTGGTGATCGATTTCGGCGCCCAGTACGCCCAGCTGATCGCCCGTCGGGTCCGGGAAGCCCGGGTCTTCTCCGAGGTCATCCCGCACACCACGACTGTCGAGGAGATCAAGGCCAAGGATCCGCAGGCAATCGTGCTCTCCGGCGGACCGGCCAGCGTGTATGCCGACGGCGCCCCGCAACTCGATCCGGCTGTCTTCGATCTCGATGTGCCGGTATTCGGGATCTGCTACGGATTCCAGGCCATGGCCCAGGCGCTCGGCGGGACCGTCGCCCACACCGGCACCAGTGAGTACGGCCGTACCGAAATGGAAGTGCTTGGTGGGGAACTGCATTCGGGCCTGCCCGGTTCGCAGCCGGTGTGGATGAGCCATGGCGACGCGGTCACCTCGGCGCCGCAGGGGTTTGAGGTGGTGGCCGTCAGCTCCGGTGCGCCGGTCGCAGCGTTCGAGGATCGGGCCCGTCGGCTGGCCGGGGTGCAGTACCACCCGGAAGTCATGCACACCCCTCACGGCCAGCAGGTGCTCAGCCGCTTCCTGCACGACTTCGCCGGCATCGGTGCGAGCTGGACCCCGGCCAACATCGCCGAGAGCCTGATCGAGCAGGTTCGGGAGCAGATCGGCGACGGCAAGGCCATCTGCGGTCTGTCCGGCGGGGTGGATTCCGCAGTGGCCGCCGCGCTGGTGCAGCGTGCCATCGGAGACCGGCTGACGTGTGTGTTCGTCGACCACGGATTGCTTCGTTCCGGTGAACGGGAGCAGGTGCAAAGGGATTTCGTGGCCGCCACCGGCGCCCGGCTGGTGACCGTGGACGCCGAAGGGCGCTTCCTGCAGGCGTTGTCGGGTGTGCACGACCCGGAAGGCAAGCGCAAGATCATCGGCCGGGAGTTCATCCGCGCGTTCGAGGGTTCGGTGCGAGACCTGCTCGCCGAGAACGACTCCGACGGTCATCCGGTGGAATTCCTGGTGCAGGGCACGTTGTATCCCGACGTCGTCGAGTCCGGCGGCGGAACAGGAACGGCAAACATCAAGAGCCACCACAATGTTGGCGGTCTGCCCGCCGACCTGAAGTTCAAGCTCGTCGAGCCGTTGCGGCTGCTGTTCAAGGACGAGGTGCGAGCGGTGGGCCGCGAGCTCGGCCTGCCTGAGGACATCGTCGGCCGCCAACCCTTCCCGGGTCCCGGGCTGGGTATCCGGATCGTCGGTGAGGTGACGGCGTCCCGGCTGGACACCTTGCGCCGGGCCGACCTGATCGCCCGCGAGGAGCTGACGTCGGCCGGTCTGGACGGCCAGATCTGGCAGTGCCCGGTGGTGCTGCTGGCCGATGTCCACTCGGTCGGCGTGCAGGGCGACGGACGTACCTACGGTCATCCGATCGTGCTGCGGCCGGTGTCCAGCGAGGACGCGATGACCGCGGACTGGACCCGGGTGCCCTACGAGGTGCTGGAGCGCATCTCGACGCGCATCACCAACGAGGTGCCCGAGGTGAACCGGGTGGTGCTCGACGTGACGAGCAAGCCCCCCGGCACCATCGAATGGGAGTAACCAACCGTCCTTACCTGCGTTAACGTGGGTGTTTGCTGCGTCGATTCGCGGTGCAGGTCGGGGAGGTTTTCACGGTGAACGGACCGGTTCGGACCTACATCTGGATGGGTGCGGGAATCTTTGCCCTGGGCGTTGGCGTCGTGATAGCCGGCGGGTCGGGCACCGCGCACGCGGACAGCACCGGGACGGGTCACTCAGGGGCGGCTCATCACCAGAAGCGCGCATCGTTGCAGTCCACGAAGCAGTCCACGCCGTCGCAGGCCACGAAGCCGAAGAACCGCACCACTGTCGCCGGGGTACGCACGAAAGCCGTGGCCGACAATCCCTTGACCGAGCAGGACAAGGCGATCGCCGAGCAGGACAAAGCGATCGACGCGCAAGAAAAGGCGTTCAACACCAACGCGCGGATCGCCGTGTTCAACTTCAACGCGCTGCCTCCTGAGGTCAACTCCAACCGGATGTACAGCGGTTCGGATTCAGCTGCGTTGTTGGATGCCGCTTCGGGGTGGAACAACCTCGCCAATGGACTCAACGAGTCGGCGCAGGGCTTCGATCGAGCGTCCCGAGGATTGAGCTCGGCAACGTGGGCTGGGCCGGTATCGGCGGCGATGTCGAATGCCGCGAGCAGCTACGCCGGATGGTTGAGCGCACGGGCCGGACAGGCCGAGAGCGCGGCCACCCAGGCGGCGGCGGGGGCGGCGGCCTACGAATCGGCGTTCCTCGCGGGTGTGCCCCCATCAGTGGTGGGCGCCAACCGCGCGCAGTTGGCGCAGCTGGCCACCATCAACGTGTTCACGGGCAATCTGCCCGGGATCGTGGCGACCGAAGCCATGTACGCGGGGATGTGGGCTCAGGACGTGGGCGGGATGCTGAATTATCACCCCGCCGCGAAGCCCTGAGCCCGTCCTCTTAAGTCGCTGAGGCAGCGGCGATTTCGGCGATCGCCTCATCCAGGGTCTTGTCGAATTCGTCGTCGCTCTGCTGGGCGGTCAGTCCCTCGGTCAGCGCCCGGGAGAAGCTCGCGATGACACCGTGGTTGCGGGCCAGGCGCTCGCAGGCATCGGTCCGGTTGTAGCCGCCGGAGAGTGCGACAACCCGCATCACCTTGGGGTGCTCGACCAGCTCGTGGTAGAGGTCGTCGGTGTCGGGAAGGGTGAGTTTGAGCATCACCTGCTGGTCGTCACCGAGGGCACCGAGGTGGCCGATGATCGCGGACTTGAGCTGCTTTTCGGCCGCAGCCTTCTCCGGGCTGTGGATGTCGACCTCGGGTTCGATGATCGGTACGAGTCCGGCGTCGAGGATCTGGCGGGCGATCGCGAACTGCTGCTCGACCACCGCGTCCAGGCCACCGCCGGGCAGTTTGATCACGGAGCGCATCTTGGTGCCGAAGATGCCCTTCTCCCTCGCGCGGGACAGCAGCGCGTCCAGGCCGTCGATGGGTTTCATCACCTGGGCGCCGTCTTCTTCGGCGGCCAGACCCTTGTCGACCTTGAGGATCGGCACGACGTTCTTGACGTTCCACAGGTAGTCGGCGGTCGGGCGGCCGTCGACCTCGCGGTCCATCGTCATCTCGAACAGGATGGCCGCGATGATCCGATCGCCGTTGAAGCTCGGGCTGGTGATGATCCGGGTGCGCATCTCGTGCACGAGGTCGAACATCTGCTCGTCACCGGAGTAGGCGTCCTCGGCGATGCCGTAGAGCTTGAGCGCCTTGGGGGTGCTGCCGCCGCTCTGATCGAGCGCGGCGATGAAGCCGGCTCCGTTGGCCACCTTGTCAGCTTGTTCGCGGTTGATCGTCATGCCCTGCATCGTGCCAGGTGCGATTTCGCCCCCGTCACCAACGTCGGCTTGGGTACGCAGCCGGGAGATTTCCGCGCTTGACGCTGTCGGTGGGTGGGTGTTTACTCGGACTATCGAACATACATTCGAACACGGTGAATCGGGATCGCGGTTGGAGGTGGCCGATGACGGCGGCAATTGCCCTGGATAAACGTCAGCCTGACCGTGCTGAGCAGCTAGAACAGCTGCGGCGCAAGATGGCGGCGGTATCCGGGAAGGTGGGCGTCACCCGGCCTGTTACGGATGTGGCGGATGAGGTGATTCCTGCCTCTGAAAGTTTGCTGCCGGTCCCTGAAACGCTGGCCGAACAGCTGCCGGCGGGGTTGCCGCGCGGCGCTGTCGCAGTGGCGTCGGGAGCGCTCTCCCTTCCGGTGAGTATGGCGGCGGCGGTCACGGCAGGCGGCGGACATGTGGCCGTGGTCGGACTGCCGGATTTCGGTCTGCTGGCCGCGGTGGAGATGGGCGCGGACCTGAGTCGGCTGGCGATGATCCCGGACCCCGGCACCGACCCCGTCGAGGTGGCCGCGGTGTTGATGGACGGGATGGATCTGGTTGTTCTCGGGCTGGCCGGGCGGACGGTGACCGCCACCCGGGCACGGGCGGTGGTGGCCCGGGCCCGGCAGAAGGGTTGCACCCTGCTGGTTGCCCGGGGGGACTGGCACGGCGCGACGATGCGCCTTGACGCTCGGGTGCACGGTTATGAGATCACCGGGAGTCGTGGCGATGCCCCGGTATCGGGTTGTGGCCGTATCAGCAGAGTGCGGCTGTCGGTCAGGGCGCACGGTCGCGCGGCGCGGTCCAGGGTGAGCTGACATGACCGGCCGGGTGCTGGCGATCTGGTGCATGGATTGGCCGGCGGTCGCGGCAGCCGCGGCCGCCGGACTGCCGGCGACGGCCCCGGTCGCGGTCACCCTGGCCAACCGGGTCATCGCCTGCTCGGCCGCCGCCCGCGCCGCCGGGGTGCGACGCACGCTGCGCCGGCGCGAGGCGCAAGCCCGCTGCCCGCAGCTGCACGTGGTCACCGCCGACCCGGCTCGCGACGCCCGCTACTTCGAGGGGGTGACGGCTGCGGTCGACGAGGTGGTACCCCGCGCCGAGGTGCTGCGGCCGGGGCTGCTGGTGTTGGGAGTTCGCGGCGCTGCCCGCTACTTCGGCTCCGAGCCCGCCGCTGCCGAGCGTTTGGTGGACGCCGTCGCCGCGGCCGGTGCCGAATGTCAGGTGGGCATCGCCGACCAGCTGCCGACGGCTGTCTTCGCGGCCCGCGCCGGCCGGCTACTCGAGCCCGGTGGGGACGCCAGATTCCTCTCGGCGCTGTCCATCCGCCAGCTGTCCGGTGAGCCCAGCCTGTCGGGTCCTGGCCGGGAGGAACTTGCCGACCTGTTGTGGCGCATGGGTATTCGCAACCTCGGTCAGTTCGCGGCATTGTCGCGCAGCGATGTCGCGTCCCGGTTCGGGGCCGATGCGGTGGCCGCGCACCGCTTCGCCCGCGGGGAACCGGTACGCGGGCCGTCCGGCCGTGAGCCGGCGGCCGACCTGGATGCGGTGCTGAACTGTGACCCGCCGGTCGACCGGGTCGACGCAGCGGCATTCGCCGGCCGGACGCTGGCCGGCGCCCTGCATCGCAGCCTGGAGGCGGCCGGTGTGGGATGCACCAGGCTGGCCATCCACGCCGTCACCGCGAACGGCGGTGAGCTGACCCGGGTGTGGCGCTGCGCCGAACCGCTGACCGAGGATGCCACCGCCGATCGGGTGCGCTGGCAGCTCGACGGCTGGCTCAACAGGCGCCGGCCTGAGGATCGCCCGAACTCACCGGTGACGATGCTTCGACTGCATCCGGTGGAAGTTGTTTCCGCAGAAGCACTTCAGCTACCCCTGTGGGGCGGCGTCGGAGAAGAGGACCGGTTGCGGGCGCGCCGGGCGCTGGTTCGGGTGCAGGGCCTACTGGGGCAGGAGGCGGTCCAGCTGCCGGTGTTGTCCGGTGGTCGTGGTCCCGCCGAGCGCATCACATTGACCCCGCTCGGCGACGAGCTGGTGCCCAGAGCCGACCCCGACCGGCCGTGGCCTGGCCGGCTCCCTGAGCCCGCTCCGGTGGTGATCCTGGATGACCCGGTGGAATTGCTTGACGCTCAGGGCAATCCGGTCCGAGTCACCGGTCGCGGAATGTTCACTGCCGAGCCGGCGCGATTGGACGGTGCTGGCCACCACTACCAGGGTCCGCTGAGCTGGTGGGCCGGGCCGTGGTCGGTGGACGAACGGTGGTGGGATCAGGGCCAACAGTCCAGAACCGGCCGCACGGCACGCGCTCAGGTCCTGGTGGACGGCCAACCCGGTGCCGCGCTGCTGCTGTGTTATCGGCAGCGCCGGTGGTATCTGGAAGGCATCTACGAATGAGCCAGCCGCTGCACGAACGGACCCACCCGGTCGATGAACCGGTCGAAGAACGCCTCGGGATCGACCCCGACGCCGACGTGTGCGTTGGGTTCTCTGCCCCATCGGCGGCTCCAGTCGGCGATCGTCATGCCGCGGGTCAGTGTTCCGGTGAGCTCGACATCCACGGTCGTCGCGCGTGTCTGGATCAGCCCGGGATCGAGTGCCACCGCCGCCGCCAGCGGGTCGTGCAGATGCGCCAGATAGCCCTCGCTCTGGTCGAAATGGAACTCGAAATAGAACCGCATCGCATCCTCGAGTGCGCGGAACACGTGGTTGTCGGCCGTCGACCGGGTGCCCCGCGCGTCGAGCACGCTCATCGCGGTGGTGGCGGTGTCCGCCGCGGCGGCCAGGCGGCTCAGGATCTTCGGTGTCAGCGCGATATTCTCGGTCAGGTTCAGCCCGCACACGATCGGAAGCTGGTGCGGGGCAATCGTATCGGCATCCGCGGCCCGCCCCCAGGCATCGAACACCTCGGCTGCTGCCTCCGGGTCGACGCTGATGTTCCATTCGGCAACCGGAGTGGTATTGCCGCGATAGTCGAACGCCCCGCCCATGATCACCAGCCGGCGCAACAGCGACGGCAGGTTAGGTTCATCGCGCACAGCCAGTGCGAGGTTGGTCATCGGTCCGGTGACCAGACCGATGAGCTCGCCGGGTAGGGCGTGGGCGGCGCGCACCCAGGCTTCGGCCGAGTCATAGCTGGTGAGTTCGCGGTGATGCTGGGGTAATTCGGCGTAGCCCAACCCGGCCGGACCATGGGTGTCTTCGGCGGTGCGCATCGCGGTACTCAGCGGGTGGTCGGCGCCCCGGGACACCGGTATCGCGGGCGCTCCGCACAGCTCGAGTAACCCGAGGTTGTTGTGGCACACCTGATCCACGTCGACATTGCCACCCGTGGAGGCGATGCCGACGAGATTCGCATCGGCGCTTGCCAGCAGGTACACCAGTGCCATCGCGTCGTCGACGCCGGTATCGACATCGGCGAAAACTGGCAGGGCCGTAGGCTGGTCATCCCCGGGGTTCACCGCGGTCACGATACCTGCCCGGGCATCAACTCTGCGGATCGCGCGCACCGCGTGGGCGAATGATGGCGGCGAGCCCATCGCGATCGGACACACCGAGTTTGAGGCATGCTCGATACACGTGGCCCTCCACGGTGCGCACCGAAACTGACAGCTGCTGGGCGATCTCGCGGTTCGACAGCCCGGCTGCAACCAGCTCGGCGACTTCGAGTTCACGCGCCGTCACCGGCAGCGGCCGCGCCGCGGCCCGGATCGCGGGGGAGGAGGCGCCACCGCACAAGGAGGCCAAACGCATTGCCCGCGTTACGGATTCAATCTCCTTGCGGCGGTCATGGCGCTGCTGGTGGATCGCGGCCGCCTGCGCGGCGGCGTCGGCGGCCGACAGTAGCAGCCCCGCCCGCTCGAACTCGACGCTGACCGCGTCCAGCGCGTCGCCGTCGGAGTCCGCCACCGCTGCGGCGTGGCGGGCGTATAGCTGCGGCAGCGGACCATCGACACCGGCCACCAGTGACTGCAGCCGATTGGCCAACCTGCGGTCGCCGAAGCGGGCCGCGTCGTGCAATGCCTCGGCCTCCACCGCCAGCTGCCCGCTGCGGTGCGCAGCGTCAGCAGCCGCGCGGGACAGCTCGACGGCGCGGCGCCCCCCGCCGCGAGCCGCGGCAATCCACGCCTTGGTGACCAACACCTGCGGGTCGAACAGCGCCACCGACGGGCCGACGTGCTCGGCGGCCTCGGCCAGCACCCGCTCAGCGTCATCGGCTCTGCCCAGGCCGGCATAGGCACGTGCGAGCAACAGCCGCCCGGGCAACCGCCACGGCAGCGAGTTCTCCGCGTTGAACGCCGCCATCGCCTGCTCGAGCGTCGGAATCGCGTCGGCGAACCGGCCCCGGTAGGTCGCCACCAAACCCGACATCGTCTTGGCGATCGCCCACCCGAGGAACTCTCCTGACGACGAGAACTCGGCGTAGTTCACGGCGTGGGTCTCGGCTTTGTCGAGCTCGCCGGTATGCACGAGCGCGAGCACCTCGCCATACCTGGCGAGCATGCGGATCAGACCATCGGTCGACTTCTGGGTGTCGAAGCAGCGCGCCACGATCGCGGTGAACTCATCGCCGCGGCCGGCCAGCGGCATCGCCATCCCGGCCGCGAAGGCGGCGGTCTCGACCGCTTGTTCGGGAGCCGCGGGATCGGACAACACCGCCTCCGCTTTGGCCAGACCTTCGGACAGCTTGTTCTCGAAGATCGTGAACGCGGCGTCGGCCGCGTCGACCATCGGCCGTAGGACGGGATGGGTGACCCGGCGCCGCAGCAGCTCCATCACCTCGTAGGCACGCTCCACCTCACCGAGTGACCAGAACACGATCGAGGCCCGCGGAACCCCCCACAGCAGCAGCTGACCCTCGTCGAGAACGTCGGGGTCGAACCGGGCCAGGATCTCGTCGGCCTCGGCTGGCCTACCCTGCCACATCAACGCCCGTGACAGCAGGTGCGCGGATCGCATGCCGACCTCGCGTTCGAATGCGGTGCGCGCCAAGCGTTCTCCCAGCGGGGCGTTGGCCAGCGATACCGCGTCCTTGGCTGCGGCGACCAACAGCCCGGTGTCGGCGGTCCGGTCGCTGTCCAGATACAGCTCCGCGAGCCTGATCCGCCCCGCCACCGATGTCGGCTTGCGCCGGTTCAGCACCGTGACGATCTGGCCGCGCAGCTTCCGGGCCGACGCCGTTCCGATCTGTCGCCGTATGACGTCGCCGTAGAGCGGATGGCTGATCCGTGCGGCCAACGTCGGGCCGTCCCGGTCGATCCGGATCAGCTGCGCCTTTTCGGCCGCGTCGATCGCCTGCTCGCCGGCGAGTTCCACCAGGGCGTCGAGGTCCAGCGGCTCGCACAGCGACAGCAGTCGCAGCGCGGTCACCGCGTCGGGGTCGGCGTGGTCGAAGCGGCTTTCCAGCAGTGTCGCAAGACCGGACGACACCGTCGTCGCCCCGCGCAACTGCCAGACGCCTTTGACCTCGCCCAGGGTGCCGGCCTCCAGCGCCGCCTCCACCATGTGCCGCAGGAACAGCGGGTTGCCGCCCGACTGTGACCAGATCACATTGGCACTGAGCTCCTCGAGGGTACCGCCGAGCACCGACTCGACCAGGGCGATGCATTCCTCCCTGGAGAACGGTTCCAGATCGACACGATGCAGGTAGCCGTCCTTCCACAGTGTCAGCACCGAATCGGGGACGGGTTCTCCGCTGCGGACGGTCGCGACGATCGACCCGGTGCGCTCGACGGCGATCTGGTGCAGCAGGGTGGCCGACAGCTGATCGAGCAGGTGCGCGTCGTCGACTCCGATCACCGCGGGCCCGTCGGCCAGCAAGGACTGCCGGGCCGAGACCAGCAGCTCGATCGGATCCCGTGCTTCGGTGGGTGTCACCCACTGCGCGAACGCGCCCAGCGGGATGCTGCTCGACGATGTCGTGCAGGCGGCCCAACGGGCGCGGCCCGGAAGTGCGGAGGTGACCGACCGGGCCAGCGTCGTCTTCCCGACGCCTGCGGCACCGGTGATCACCACGCCGGACGCTTCGCTGTCAGACAGCGCGGCCCTGATGACCTCGTGCTTGGCGGGCCGCTCCAGTAGCTGCCAGCCCGTCCCCATGCGGTCAGCCTAAGTGCCGACCGGGCCGGACGCTGGATGTCGCTATGAACTGGCTGAGTTCACCAGTGCACGCCGGGTACCAGGCGTACCACTTGTTTGACCGGGCGCGGAGCGCGAAGCCGGATCACCGGAAGGCGCGGACCGGGGGACGACGGGCGCCGACCCTCACCACGGGCGGCGGGCGAGTCCGGATAGCCGAGATAGAGCTGATGCAGCACCCGGCGGGCCAGCTTCGGGGTGAAGTACTGACCGGCGTCGGCCAGCGTGCCGAGCGGGGTGTCGATCCGGACCGGCTTGTCGACCAGTGCTCGCACCACCATCGCCGCCGCGTGCTCGACGCTGATCGGCGGCACCGGGTTCAGCCGACCCGACGGCGCGATCATCGGCGTCTTGACCAGCGGCATGTGGATCGTGGTGAAGGTGATGTTGTCCGACAACGTCTCCGAGGCCACCACGTCGGTGAAAGCGTCGAGTGCCGCCTTGGTCGGCAGGTACGAGCTGTACTTGGGGTTGCGGGCCTGCACACCGGCGCTGGACACGTTGACCACGTGACCGAACCGGCGTGCCCGCCAGTGCGGGAGCAGTGCGAGAACCATCCGCACCGCGCCGAAGTAATTGACCGCCATCACCCGCTCGTAGTCGTGCAGCCGGTCGGTCGAGGCGGTCACCGACCGGCGAATCGAACGGCCCGCATTGTTCACCAGATAGTCGACGTGGCCGAAACGGCCGAGTATCTCCGCGATCGTCGTGTCGACGGAGTCGGTGTCGGTGACATCGCAGCTGAAGGCGAACGCCCGGCCGCCGTCGGCGGTGATGTCGGCGACCAACTCGTGAAGTGCTTCACCGTTGCGCGCCAACGCGAACACGGTGGCGCCGCGGGCTGCCACCGCCACCGCCGAGGCGCGGCCGATGCCACTGGACGCGCCGGTGATGATCACGTGCCTGCCGGCCAGCGGTCCCTCCGAGTCGGAAGCGGTCCGGTCGGGGTCGAGGTGCTCAGCCCAGTACCGCCACAACACCGGGGCGTACTCCGAGAATGCCGGCGGCTCGATCCCGCTGGGGAGCAACGCCTTTCGGGTCGCATCGGATGCGAAAACGGCGGTGGTCTGCAGAGTGTCGATGGCCTCTGGTGGCACACCGAGTTGCGTTACGGCCATATCCCGCAACACTTTCGCCCGGCCGTGGACCGCGAGCAGCGGTTCGGCCAACTGGCGGGGCAGTCCGCCGCGCAGTGGCGGCAGTCCGGCGCAGCGGGCCACGCTCCGATAGATCTGGCGCAGGCTGACCGACTCCTGCGCGGTCAGGTGGAACGTCTGCCCGTCGCGGCCGTCGGCATGGACGAGTTCCACCATCGCCGCGGCGACGTAGTCGACCGGCACGATGTTGATCTGACCCAGGTTCGGTAGCAGTATCGGCGTGAACGGCGGCAAAGCTGCCAGCCGGGCCAGCAGCCCGAAGAGGTGGTACGGGCCGGTGATCCGGTCGATCTCGCCGGTGCGCGAGTCGCCGACGACCACCCCCGCCCGGTAGATGCGGAACCGCGTCTCCGACGATCGCACCAGCTGCTCGGCCTCGAACACAGTCCGATGGCGGCGAGTGGGCAGCTGTTGGCCGACGTCGACATCGTCTTCGGTGAACTCGCCCCTGAAGTCGCCGGCCACCGCGACCGACGACAGCTGGTGCAGCGTCGCACCGAGTTCCCGAGCGAGCGCCACGGCCGACTCGGTGTCGGCCGTCCGGCAGTTGATCACATGGTCGGCTCGCTCCGGCAGGTCGTGTGCCGACGCCCATACCTCGGCGTCGTCGTAACGGTCGAGCAGCCGGGCTACGACCTGCCGCCCGATGAACCCGGTACCGCCGGTAACGACATAGCGCATGGGCCATCATTGATCGCAGATGATGTCGCGGTCAACACGCTGACGACATTCGCTCCCGGAACCAGTCCGGCCACGGCCGCTTCTCGAACGTCACCGCGTCGACGCAGACATGGATCATCGTCGCCTCGGCGATCAGGTCCGCACCGCGGCGAATAGCGAAGCGGCTGCTCAACGAGGTCCGGCCGACGGGTTCGAAGCCGACGCCGACCACCAGCTCGTCGTCGAACCGGGCCGGCTGGCGGAACTGCAGCTCCGCAGCGGCCACCACGAAGTCGATGCCCCCGTCGAGCAACACCTGGTAGTCACCGAAGATGTCGCGGATGGCCTCGTTGATGGCCATGTCGAACCAGGTCAGATAGTGGCCGTTGAAAACCCGGCCCTGCATGTCGCACTCGACGTACCGCACGCGCAGCGGCATGCCGAACCGGTCCGGCGTCATCAGAACGAAGTGATGCCGTCCCAGTCCACCAGCGTCCAGCCGATCACCGGATTGCCGGTCACCACCACCCGGCCGGTGTTGGGCAGCGGATGATCCGTTGCCAGGCTGTCCTTGGCGTTCCGCGCATTCATCAACGTCCACAACATGATTGACGCGGCACTGGAGAACGCGACGGGCTTGTTGTTGCCGCTGGCGTAGATGCGCTGGACCGCGCCGGTGAACTGGCCATTGAACTCGGCGCCGCTGACCGAGCCGGGGATGCTGAAGTCGGTGTCGCCGCGCAGCCAGTCGGCCGGGGCGACCATGTAGGTCGCGGCGGCGTTCTTCACGCTGCGGCCGTCGAACCAGCCCGCCGAGATCTCGTTGAGGCCCGGCAGCACGGTGACCTGCTTGCCGAGGGCCTTGGCCATCGGCGCCGCGGTCTGCTGGGTGCGCACCATGTCCGAGGCGTAGACACCGTCGTACCCATTGCTCTTCAGCCGGTTGGCCGTCGCGGTGGCCTGCTGCTCGCCGGTCTCGGTCAGCGACGGCCCGGGCACCGACGTGTCGATCACCCCGGCCGCATTGGCTTCGGACTCGGCGTGCCGGATGAACGTCAGGGTGATCGTGCGATCGTGCGGGGTTTCGGCACTGCAGCTGGCGAGGAGCACGGCCGCCAGGAAAACGGCGATCAGCGAGACGAGGGTCCGGGCGCGCAGAAGATGCATCCTCCTAGCGTGCCTTGTCCACCGCTGTGGTGGGCGCGATTGCGCCAGTGCGACTATGGAGTTTCGTTATCCACGACCTCAGGAGTGCGGCAATGGCCATCGACCCCACGGCAATCGGAGCGGTCACCGACCCCCAGCCCTACCAGTGGACCGATCGCGACACGATGCTCTATGCCCTCGGTGTCGGTGCGGGAACCGACGATTTGGCCTTCACCACCGACAACAGCCACGACATCACGCAGCAGGTCTTGCCGACGTTCGCGGTCATCTGCTGCCCGGCGTTCGGGGCCGCCACCAAGGTCGGGTCGTTCAACTGGGGCATGCTGCTGCACGGCTCGCAGGAGATCCGCTTGCACGCACCGCTGCCCGCGTCCGGTCAGCTGTCGGTGGTCTCCGAGGTGGCCGACATCCAGGACAAGGGCGAGGGCAAGAACGCCATCATCGTGATGCGGGGCAAGGGCACCGATCCGGCTACCGGCGAGCTGATCGCCGAGACCCTGTCGACCGCGGTCATCCGCGGCGAAGGCGGCTTCGGCGGGCAGCCCGGGCAGCGTCCGCAGGCTCCCGAGTACCCCGACCGCGAACCGGATGCCCGCATCGCCATGCCGACCCGCGGCGATCAGGCGTTGATCTACCGGCTGTCGGGCGACCGCAATCCGTTGCACAGCGATCCCTGGTTCGCCCGCGAGATGGCCGGCTTCGACAGGCCGATCCTGCACGGGCTGTGCACGTATGGGTTCGCAGGCCGGGCGCTGCTGGCCGAGCTCGCAGGCAACGACGCGGCGAAGCTGACTGCGGTCAGCGCGCGGTTCACCTCGCCGGTCTTCCCGGGTGAGACGTTGACGACGTCGATCTGGCGTACCGAGGCAGGCCGGGCGGTGTACCGCACCGAGGCCAGCGGGCCGGACGGTTCCAACGCGCGGGTCGTGCTCGACGACGGCTCAGCCGAATACGTCGACTGATTTCACGGCGCCGCCGCGCCGATGGGTCAACCGACCGCGCCGCCGACGAGGTGGCCTATGCCGAACGTGACGGCCATGGCCAGCGCGCCTCCGATGACCACCCGGTAGATTGCCCGCCGCGGATTGGCGCCGCCGAGGCGGGCGCTGACCCAGCCGGTCACCCCCAGCGCGATCAGCACGGCGACGAAGGTGATCGGCACGCGAATAGACGCCGGTGGCAACAGGATTGCCAGCAGCGGCAGTATCGCGCCGACCGTGAACGACACCGCCGAGGAGAACGCGGCCTGCCACGGGTTGGTCAGTTCATCGGGGTCGATACGCAGTTCGATGTCGACGTGGGCGGCGAACGCGTCGTGATCGGTGAGCTCCTCGGCCACCGTGCGGGCGGTGGCGGGGGACAGGCCCTTGGCTTCGTAGAGAGCGGCAAGCTCGTCGAGCTCGGCGGCGGGTTCGGTGTCGAGTTCGAGCCGCTCCTTTTTCAGCATCGCCTTCTCGGAATCGCGCTGAGTACTGACCGAGACATACTCACCGACCGCCATCGACAGGGCGCCGGCCGCCAGCGCCGCAATGCCCGCGGTGAAGATGGGACCGCGCTCGACGGTTGCCGCGGCGACGCCCACGACGATGCCGGCCGTCGACACAATCCCGTCGTTGGCGCCCAGGACTCCCGCTCGCAGCCAGTTGAGCCGACTGCCGAACGCGTCGTGGTGCGGTTCGGACGGGTGGAGCTGAGGTGATGTCACCTGTGCAGCGTAGGACTTTCGCCGTAGGCACGCGCGATGTCCTCCGAGCCCGCCCAACCGGAATATGTCGGGCGCTGCGGCCAGCCGGGCGGGGAGTCCTGCCACTCCTCCTGGCGCCCCCAGGGCAGCAGGTCGATGAGGGCGAACGAGTGGCTCAGTTGCTCGGTGCCGCGGCCGTTGGTGTGCCAGGTGCGGTACACCGTATCGCCCTCGCGCAGAAAGACATTGACTCCGAACCCTTCGCCGGGGGCGGCGTCGACGTCGGCGCCGAACGTACTGCCTGCCGACGAGTACCAGTCCATCTTGTTGCCCACCTTGGCCTTGTAAGCCAAGGCTTCGCTGATCGGCCCATTGGTGACGATGACGAACCGCGCGTCGTAGTTGTCCAGGAAATCCAGCCGGGTGAACTGTGAGGTGAACCCGGTGCAGCCCGGGCACTGCCAGTCCGCGCCGTCGGTCCACATGTGGTTGTAGACGATCAGCTGTGATCGCCCGTCGAACACCTCGGCCAGCGCGACCGGGCCGGCTGGTCCGGTCAGGACATACTTCGGCATCTCGACCATCGGCAGCCGTCGCCGCTGCGCGGCGATCGCGTCGAGTTCACGGGTGGCGGCCTTCTCCCGGGCGCGCAGTTCGTCGAGTGCGGCGCGCCAGGTCTGCTGATCGACCACCGGAGGCAGGGCGGACATTGGGGACTCCTTGCTGTCGGGTTCCGTCACACGGATGGACTCGCCCCGCCCCCGAAAGTCATCGGTTGTGTCAGCCCCGCTTGCTGTGCGCGCCGCTCGTGCCGCTCGATTTCGCGGCACCGGCCGTGCGGTTGCTGCCGGCCGCCGCCTTCGGCTTCGACCGGGCCGAGGACGCGGTTCCCGACGGCGCCTTCGGTGCGGGCGTCCTGGTGGCTGCGGCTTTCGGGGTCGAGGCCGCGGCGGGCTTCTTGAACGGCAGCACGATCGTGGGTGGCGGTGTGTAGATCGCCTCGGCCAACAGGTTTCGGATGTACAGGGGTAGCCCGATCGGCCCGTAGGAGCCGAGCAGTCCGGCGTCACTGTTCAGGGCGAGGTCGAGAAACAATGCCGGGGCTTCGAATAACGCGCCGACCGGGTTCGCGCTGCCTGCGACGTACTCGACCGTCTTTTGGGCGGCGTAGAGCGGCACCAAAAGCTGCTGGACGACGATCGCGGGCACCGCATTGAATACCTGGCCGGCCAGCGTGCCGACCTCGGTGAGATGCGTGCTGATTTCGCCCGGAATCTTCCCGCCTTGGCCGGTGAATACCTGCGCCACATAAATCAATTGGTTCAGCACCAGTTGGGTGGCGACCGGCGCGAGCGGAAGTGTCGGTGAGGGCAGGGGAGCGGCATTGCCCGTTCCCAGGAACAGTTCGGCGAGCTGGGTCACGTTGGTGACGGTGTGAGCGGCCAGGTCGGACCACACATTGGTCAGCTGAACCGCGGGCGCGGAGATATGAGTCGCGGTCAGCTGTGGTGGCGCGACCGTGACGGGTGTCAACGTGAGCGCACCGGCAGTGGCGAGAGTGGTGGCGGCGAGTGCGCAGCGACGGACGGCATATTCCATCGGAGAGTTCTCCCTTGTGAAGCGGTGTCGACGAGGCCTCGCCGGCTTCTCTTCCCTGACTGGGAATCCGCTGTGGAATAGTGTCGCAGCCGGGTTCAGTCTCGACACCATTATTTGCGGATCGGCTTTTATCCGCATTATGAATTCATTGCTGGAACGGGGGGACGTCTGTCGGCCAGACGGTCTCTACCGCTTGCCGTGTCCGACGCCGGATGGCCTGGCACCCGCCTTGGCCGGCGTCGCCTTACGCTTGCTGTTGGCCGCCGGCGACTTCCTCTTCGGCCGGGCCGAGGAGGCGGTATCCGCCGGATCGGACACCGTGGCCGCGGCGGGCTTGGGCGCCACCGCGGCGGCCGGTTTCTTGAACGGCAGCACGATCGTGGGCAGCGGAGTCTCGAGCGCCGTGGCCACGAGGTTTCGGACGATGATCGGTACCGCGATCGGGCCGGCGAGGCCGAGCAGGCCGTATTGGCTGTTGAGGGCGACGTCCAGGAACACTGCGGGCGCCTCCAGCAGCGCAAGGAGCACGTTGCCGCTGGTGGTCACGGAATCGACAGTCAGCTCGAACGCCTTGATCGGTGTCCGAAGCTGATCGACGACGATCCCCGGCAGGTCGTTGGCGAGAGCCTGCGCGACGTTGCCAAGCTTGTCGAGATGGGTGGCGATCTCACCCGGGATGTCGGCGCCGTTGCCGGTGAACAGTTGAACGGTGTAGATCAGTTGGTTGAGCACCAACTGGGTGGCGACCGGCGCGAGTGGAATCGTCGGATTCGGCAGGGTAGAGCCGCTGTTCAGGCCGAGGAACAGCCCGGCGAGCTGGACGGTGTTACTGACCGTGTTGGTCAGCAGATCCGACCAGGCGTCGGTGAGCCGGACCACCTGGCTGGAGACGGGGAGGGCCGGGACGCCTGGACTGTGCAGTTCGACTGGTGCGACCGCGACGGGCGTCAGGGCCAGTGCGCCGACTGTGGTGAGGGTGGCGACGGTGCGCAGTGAACGGCTCGGGGCGGCGAATTCCATCAGAGAGTGTCTCCCTCGTTCGGGCGGTGCCGACGAGGCTCGCCGGCTTCACTTCCGCGGCTGGGAATCCGCCGTGGAACAGCTTCGCAGCCGGTTCGGACTACCGCACGATAATTTGCGGTAATCCACGCGCCGGCCGCCGGAGACAATTGCCGTACCGGTGTCTCTGCGTATGGTTTACGGAGCTTCGGCAAGCCCGGCCAGCGCCGGCGGCAGCGGGCCCGTATGCAACACACCCAACCGCTGGGTGGCGCGGGTGAGCGCGACGTAGAGCTCGGCCGCGCCGCGCGGACCGTCGGCGAGGATGAGTTCCGGCTCGACGACCAGCACCGCGTCGAACTCGAGACCCTTGGTTTCCGACGGCGCGACCACACTCGGCATGCCCGGCGGTCCGATCACGATGCTGGTCCCGTCGTGACCGGCCTCGGCGGCGACGAATTCTTCGATGGCGCCCGGCATCTGCTCCGCGGTGACCCGCCGGGACCAGGGGCGCACACCGCACGCGCGCACCGACTCCGGCGGCCGGACGTCGGGCGCGAAATCGGCCAACACCGCAGCGGCGACGGTCATGATCTCGGCGGGGGTACGGTAGTTCACCGACAGCGACCGGTACACCCACCGGCCGGGCACGTACGGGTCCAGCATCTGCGCCCACGACGTCGCACCGGCCATCGAGCGGCGCTGTGCGAGATCGCCGACGACCGTGAACGACCGGCTCGGGCAGCGGCGCATCAGCACCCGCCAGTCCATCTCGGAGAGCTCCTGGGCCTCGTCGACGACGACGTGCCGATAGGTCCAGTCCCGGTCGGCGGCCGCGCGTTCGGCGAGATCTCGGTAGTCGCGCTCGGTGAAGCGTTCGGCCAGGCCCTCGGCGTCGATCAGGTCCTGCGCGAGCAGATGGTCCTCATCGTCCATCAGATCCTCGTGCGCGACCATATTCTCCAAAACGCCTCGGGCGTAGTCGGTTTCCACCTTGAGCGCCTGTGCGGCGGCGTCGTCGGCCGCCTTGTCTCGGCCCAGCAGGTCGACCAACTCGTCGAGCAGCGGGATATCGGAGGTCGTCCAGGCGTCGCCGACTTCTCGCAGTAGCGCCGGGTCGGCGCCGGCGGCGCGTAACCGGTCGGGCGAGGTATACAACTCGGCCAGCAGTTCGTCCGGCTCGAGGACTGGCCAGAGTTGGTCGAGGGCGGCGAGGAACCGCTCGTTGTCTTCGAGGTCGGCGAGCAGGTCCGCGCGCACCTTCTCCCAGGCGTCGCGATCGTCACGGGTCAACCAGCCGCGGCCGATCCGGGCGATCCCACGCTCGGTCAGTACGTAGGTGACGATGTCGCGGAACACCGCCCGAGCGGCGTTGTGCGGCAGTCCGCTTGCGCGTGCCTCGTCGATCGCCCATTGCGCGGTGTCGGCGGCGATCTGCATCGTGACATCGCCCAGCGGGATATCCAATGGGTGCTCGGGCACACGCTGGCGGTCGGCGATCGCCGCCGCAAGTACTGACAGGATCGCGCGAGAACCCTTGATGCGGGCGATATCCGGGGTGTCCTCGGCGGTGACGTGCAGACCGGGAACCAGATCGCCGACCGTCGAGAACACCACCTCCGATTCGCCCAGCGAGGGCAGCACCCGGCCGATGTGGTTCATGAACGCCTGGTTGGGTCCGACGACAAGCACGCCGTGGCGTTCGATCCGCTTGCGTTGGGTGTAGAGCAGGTACGCCACCCGGTGCAGTGCCACCACGGTTTTGCCGGTACCTGGGCCGCCCTCGATCACCAGCACGCCCGGGTGGTCGAGGCGGATGATCTCGTCCTGCTCGGCCTGGATCGTGGCCACGATGTCGCGCATGCCCTCCCCGCGGGGAGCGTTGACGGCCGCGAGCAGCGCCGCGTCACTGCTGAACGGGCTGTCGTCGCCGGCGTTCGGGTCGGGACGGCCGAACACCTCGTCGGTGAAGTCGACCAGCCTGCGCCCGAGGGAGTGGAACTGCCGGCGCCGCCGCATGCCCTCGGGGTTGGCGGCGGTGGCGATGTAGAACGCGCGCGCGGCCGGCGCCCGCCAGTCGAGCAGGAGTATCTCGTTGTCCTCGTCGAAGATGCCGATGCGGCCGACGTAGAGCCGTTCCCCGGAAATGGCGTCCAGCCGCCCGAAACACAGACCGTGATCTGCCACGTCCAGGCGGGCCATCGATTGGGCCAGTGCCCGCACCTCGGCATCGCGGGCCACCAGGGTTCCGCCGTCCTGGATGTCGATCGGCCCGCCGAGTGCGGCGCGGTAGTGGGCCTTCATCTGCCTGCGCCTGGCGTCGAGCCGGTCGTAGAGATCGGCCAGGTAATCGCGCTCGGACTCCAGCTCGTGGTCGTGTGCCTGCGTCGTCATGCCCCTCATTTCTTTCGATCGCACACCATCCTCGTCTACTTTCCCCGGCAACTCGGACATAGAACACATGTTCGATTAAGCTGGGTGGGTGCGCTGGTTCAATGGGCCGCCGAGCTGGGGCGAGATGGAGCGGGTGCTCAACGGCAAGCCCCGCCGCCCCGGCCTGTCACTGGGCGAACCGCACGCCGACGGTGGAGACAGTCCGGCGTGGTCACGTCGGCGGGAACCCTACGAACCGATCGGCGACCGACCGTTGCGTTCGACGGTGCCCTACGCCGAGCTGCATGCGCACTCGGCCTACAGCTTCCTCGACGGAGCGAGTACCCCCGAGGAACTCGTGGAGGAGGCGTCGCGGCTGGACCTGCGGGCCATCGCGCTGACCGACCACGACGGGCTCTATGGCGTGGTGCGATTCGCCGAGGCCGCCAAAGAACTGGACATGCGCACCGTCTTCGGTGCCGAACTGTCGCTGGGCAATACCGCCCGCACCGAAGTGCCCGACCCGCCCGGCCCGCATCTGCTGGTGCTGGCCCGCGGGCCGGAAGGCTACCGTCGGCTGTCTCGTCAGTTGTCCGCCGCGCATTTGGCCGGCGGTGAGAAGGGCAAACCGCGCTACGATTACGACTCCCTCACCGAGGCGGCAGGCGGGCATTGGCACATTCTTACCGGCTGCCGCAAAGGTCATGTCCGGCAGGCGCTTTCGCGCGGTGGGCCAGACGCGGCGGCCGCAGCGCTGGCCGATCTGGTGGACCGCTTCGGTAGCGACCGGGTCAGCATCGAACTCAGTCATCACGGTGATCCGTTCGACGATGAGCGCAATGCCGCGCTTGCCGCGCTGGCTCCCCGGTTCGGAGTGGGGGTCGTCGCCACCACCGGGGCGCACTTCGCCGAGCCGAGCCGCGGCAGGCTGGCGATGGCGATGGGAGCGATCCGGGCGCGCCAGTCGCTGGACGAGGCGGCCGGCTGGCTGGCCCCGCTGGGCGGTGCGCATCTGCGGTCCGGCGACGAGATGGCGCACCTGTTCGCGCAGTATCCTGAAGTCGTCAGCGCTGCAGCAGATCTCGGTGAGCAGTGCGCTTTCGGGCTGGCGCTGATCGCACCGCAGCTGCCCCCGTTTGATGTGCCCGACGGGCACACCGAGGACAGCTGGTTGCGCGAGCTGGTGATGGTCGGCGCCGCCCGGCGCTATGGGCCGCGCGCCGGTGCGCCGGAGGCCTACGCCCAGCTCGAGCGCGAACTCGAGGTCATCGCCGCGTTGAAGTTCCCGGGGTACTTCCTGGTGGTCCACGACATCACCCGGTTCTGCCGGGAGAACGACATCCTCTGTCAGGGAAGGGGATCGGCCGCCAACTCCGCGGTGTGTTACGCACTGGGTGTCACTGCAGTCGACCCGATCGCCAACGAACTGCTCTTCGAGCGGTTCCTGTCCCCGGCCCGCGACGGCCCACCCGACATCGACATCGACATCGAGTCGGACCTTCGGGAGAAGGCCATCCAGTACGTCTACGACCGCTACGGCCGTGACTATGCCGCGCAGGTCGCCAATGTCATCACCTATCGGGGCAAGAGTGCGGTGCGTGACATGGCACGTGCGCTCGGCTTTTCGCAGGGGCAACAGGATGCCTGGAGTAAGCAGATCAGCCACTGGCACTCCGGGGCCGACTCGGCTGACCTCGAGGGTATCCCCGAGCCGGTCGTCGACCTGGCGGTCCAGATCAAGAACCTGCCCCGGCACATGGGCATCCACTCCGGCGGCATGGTGATCTGCGATCGCCCGATTGCCGACGTCTGCCCGGTGGAGTGGGCGCGCATGGAGAACCGGAGCGTGTTGCAGTGGGACAAAGACGACTGTGCGGCAATCGGATTGGTGAAATTCGACATGCTGGGCCTCGGCATGCTCTCGGCGTTGCACTACTGCATCGATCTGGTGGCCGAACACAAAGGCATCGAGGTCGACCTGGCACGCCTGGATCTGTCCGAACCCGCGGTGTACGAGATGCTGCAGAAGGCGGACTCGGTCGGGGTGTTCCAGGTGGAGTCGCGCGCCCAGATGGCCACTCTCCCGCGGTTGAAGCCGCGGGTGTTCTACGACCTGGTGGTGGAGGTGGCACTGATCCGTCCCGGACCGATCCAGGGCGGCTCGGTGCATCCCTACATCAAACGGCGCAATGGTCTCGAGGAGGTCACCTACGACCACCCGTCGATGGAACCTGCGTTGCGAAAGACGTTGGGGGTGCCGCTGTTCCAGGAGCAGCTCATGCAGCTGGCGGTGGATTGCGCGGGATTCTCGGCAGCCGAGGCCGACCAATTGCGCCGGGCCATGGGGTCCAAGCGCTCCACCGAGAAGATGCGACGGCTGCGGGATCGCTTCTATGCCGGGATGGCGCAGCGCCACGGCATCACCGGCGAGATCGCCGAACGGATCTACGACAAGCTGGAAGCCTTCGCCAATTTCGGCTTCCCGGAGAGCCATTCGCTGAGCTTCGCCTCGCTGGTGTACTACTCCTCGTGGTTCAAACTGCACCACCCGGCGGCGTTCTGCGCCGCGCTGCTGCGTGCCCAGCCGATGGGTTTCTATTCGCCGCAGTCGCTGGTCGCCGACGCCCGCAGGCACGGGGTGACGGTGCACGGGCCCGACGTCAATGCCAGCTTGGCGCATCCCACGCTGGAGAACTCCGGGATGGAGGTACGGCTGGGATTGGGCGCCGTGCGCAACATCGGTGACGACCTGGCTCAGCGGATCGTCGAGGAGCGTGACGCCGGTGGCCCCTACGCTTCACTACTGGATCTGACTGGGCGGGTGCAGCTTTCGGTTCCGCAAACCGAGGCGCTGGCCACCGCGGGAGCGCTGGGCTGTTTCGCGATCACCCGACGGGAGGGGCTGTGGGCGGCCGGGGCGGCGGCGTCCCAGCGCCCAGACCGACTGCCCGGTGTCGGCTCGTCATCACACGTGCCGGCGTTGCCCGGCATGACCGAGGTGGAGTTGGCCGCTTCCGACGTGTGGGCCACCGGCATCTCGCCGGACAGCTATCCCACCCAGTTTCTGCGCGAAGATCTCGACGCGATGGGTGTGGTCACTGCCGACCGGCTGTTGGACGTACCCGACGGCAGCCGGGTGCTGATCGCGGGCGCGGTGACACACCGGCAGCGGCCGGCCACCGCGCAGGGCGTGACGTTCATGAACATCGAGGACGAGACCGGCATGGTCAATGTGCTGTGTACGCCGGGGGTGTGGAACCGGCATCGGAAACTGGCGCAGACCGCGTCGGCGCTGTTGATCCGCGGGCAGGTGCAGAACGCCACCGGGGCGGTGACCGTGATGGCCGAACGGATGGGCCGCATCACGTTGAAAGTGAGTTCGCGGTCCCGGGACTTCCGCTGAGCGAAGCGGAACTCGAGCTAGTCCTTTTCGTCGTCTGGGGAGCAGGCGTTCTGGGTGGTGGTAGGTGTTCGTGCCGCCGATCAGCGGAACATCCTGCGGCGGTGCCCATTCGGTGTGACCGTCGGCGAGTTGACGGGTGGTCCAGCCGTCGTTTTCGACCAAGAGGTTGTCGCATTTGCAGGCCAGGGTGAGATCGTCGATGTCGGTGCTGCCGCCGTGTTTCCAATCTTTGGCCGCGTGGTGGACGTGGCTGTTGTAGCCGTTGACGGTGCAGCCGGGTGCGGTGCAGCCACGGTATTTGGCCAGCAACATGATTCGCTGGTCTGCCGACGCCAGTCGCTTGCTGCGACCGAGCCACAGTGACTGCCCGGTGACGCCGTCGAACACCGCCAGGTAGTGGTGGGCGGGGGTGGCCATCCGGATCAGGTCGCTGATCGGGAGCAGGGTGCCGCCCGCGGTCACGGCGTGCCCCGCGCCGGCCTGCAGGTCCTGCAGTGTCGTCGACACGATCACGGTGACCGGAAGGCCATTGTGCCGGCCGAGTTTGGGGTCTCCCAGCCGCCCGCGAACCAATTCCGCCAACGCATCGTGCTGGCGTTGCGCATGGCTACGTAGGTCGGGCTCGTCACCGTCGGGTTTGGGTGCGGCGAACTTCGCCATCCACGCATCCAGCATCGCCCGCAGCTGCGGATCGGCCACCAACTTCCCGGCACTCATGCCGTCGGCGCGCTGCCCGCCGCACCACACGAAGCCACGCTTGCGTGCCCGGTCCTCCTCGGAGAACCTGCCGTCGGGATTGAGGTGGGTGGCCAACCGGTCGGCCACCTTCTCCAGCTGATCGGGTCGCATGGTCTGGGCGTGCTCGGCCAGGGTGCGTTCAGCCTTCTCGATCTCGACCGGCCCGACATGTTCGGGTAGCTCGCGGAGGAACTTCTGAATCACCCGCACGTGCTCACCGTCGAGATAGCCGGCCTCCCAGGCCTTCCCCGTCGCAGGCAAGAGCGGCGCCAGCGCCTCACCGGTCAGCGTGGTCCGCGGCGTCAACTGTTCGGCATCACGGACCCGACGCTTGCCGGCGGCTCGACTGATCCGCAACACGTCGGCCAACACGATCGAGATCGGCGGACAACCCTCGTAACGCTCCAGATGGGTGATCTGCTCGTGCGAGACCGCGACCTGGCGACGCACCGCGCTTTCTAGCCGCTCGATAGCCGCGAAGCGCTCCGGCGCGGGCAGTTCCTCGATATCGGCGGCACCCACGAGCTCGACCGCCGCGTCAAGCGCATCCAGCGCCACCGAGATCGAACTCATGTTCGAAATTCTATGGCACCTCACCGACAGGTTCCGCGGCCCCAACCGGGCCTGTGGATGGTTTCGGATCTGTGGAAAACGTTGCGCCGCTACGCTTCCAGCATCACTCCGTCGGCGTCGTCCACACCTTGTCGATGCTGATCCGAAGCCGCAGGTTGTAGTCACCCATCGAGTCGGTCAACCCGGCTTGGTCTGACAGCGCACCGTATTTCGCCCAGAACGCCGCGTCGTCACGCGGGTCGGCATCCTCGTTGTCGATGGTGGCGGGGCCGCCCACAACGATGATGCCTCCGCCATCGCCGCTGGAGTCCAGATTCAGGCTGACCCGCGGATGGGAGCCGATGTGGCGCACCTTGGCCGAGCCGGGCGCCGTGTAGATGATGACGTCGGTGCCGTCGAAGTAAAACCACACCAACTTGGGCACCGGCTGGCCGGATTTGGCGACTGTGGTCAACCAGCCGAAGTTGTCGCCGACAAGCCGATCGCGCACCTCTTGACTCAGTTCAGTTGCCATGGGGCCGAATGTAGTCTCAGCTCATGACACTCGATCTGACCGTTGATGAACTCCTTACTTCCACCCGATCGGTGCGTAAGCGGCTCGACTTCGACCGGCCGGTGCCGCGTGAGGTCCTGATGGAGTGTCTGGATCTGGCCCTGCAGGCGCCGACAGGCTCCAATGCCCAAGGCTGGCAGTTCCTGTTCGTCGAGGACCCCGCCAAGAAGAAGGCGCTGGCCGATATCTACCGGGCCACCGGCACGCCCTACCTCGACATGCCCGCCCCGGTTCGCGGCGACATGCGCGATGCGCAGATGGACTCGGTGCTCAGCTCGGCCAAGTACCTCAACGAGAACCTCGAGAAGGCCCCGGTGTTCCTGATCCCGTGCCTGGAGGGCCGCCCGGACGGCGCCCCCGCCGGCATGCAGGCGTCGTACTGGGGTTCCCTCATCCCCGCCGTCTGGAGTTTCATGCTGGCCCTGCGGTCGCGCGGGCTGGGCTCGGCGTACACGACTCTGCACCTGATCGGGGACGGCGAAAAGCAGGCCGCCGATCTGCTCGGCATCCCGTTCGACCGGTACACCCAGGGCGGCCTTTGGCCGATCGCATACACCAAGGGCACGGACTTCAAGCCCGCCAAGCGGCTGCCCGCCGAACAGCTGACCCACTGGGACACCTGGTGACCCGGCCGAGATGATTCCCCGGGTCGCTACGCTCCTGCCCGCCGAGCTAGACCCCGCCTTCGAAGCCGTGCTGCCGCCACGCCTCATAGGCCACCACCGCGGCAGCGTTGGACAGATTCAGTGACCGCCGCCCGGACAGCATCGGGATCCGCACCTGCTCGGTGATATGCGGGTCGGCCAGCGTGGCGGCGTCCAGACCCGTCGGTTCGGGCCCGAACAGCATCACGTCGCCTGGTTGGTAGGCGATATCGAACGACGATCGCGTGGCGTGCGCCGTGAACGCGAACACCCGCGCGCCGGCCATCGCCGCCCAGGCCTGATCCAGGCTGGCGTGCACCGTCACCGACGCCAGGTCGTGATAGTCCAATCCGGCGCGGCGGAGCTTCGGTTCGGACAGGTCGAAGCCCAGCGGCTCCACCAGATGCAATTCGCATCCGGTCGCGGCCACCATCCGGATGGCATTACCGGTGTTCGGCGCGATCCGTGGTGAGTAGAAGAGGATTCTGAACACGCGGATCTCAGACGCGCGGCTCGAGGACGAAGACTGTCCGGTCCCCGCTCCGTTCGTAATGCTCTCGGTAGGCGGGCCAGAGCGCGACGAGTCGTGGCCAGTACCGATCAACCTGTGCATCCTCGAGTTCATGCGCATCACAGGTGATGCGGTCGGCACCGATTTGAACCGTTGCGGTCGGGTGGGCGCGCAGGTTCAGAACCCAGGGATTCGTTCGTTCATTACGCGGCCGCACGTTGCATATGACGAACTGATCGGAATCCCGAAGGAAGAAAACCGGGTTGGTGTGGACTTTTCCCGTCCTGCAGCCCTCGGTGGATAACAAGAGAATGTTGCGCGCCAACACTCGTCCGCGCGAGCAGCGATAAATCCACCGGTGCACGGGTGCGACCACATTCCTGATGGCCCACACCGCGGGTTGGCTCGCACCGAGCGATCCGCCGGCGCCGGAATAGCGCATGGTCTCAGAGCCTAGTAGGCGATTTCGGCAGACCCTGATCCTGATGTTGGGCAGAGAGCGGGATGCCTCTCATCTCAGGCCTGAACACAGCCACGCTCCAGTCACGGGGATAATGGCGGCATGGTCGAGACCAGCCTCTGGATGCAGAAAGTCGCGGCCGATCCCGGGCATTCGCGGTGGTACATCGAGCGGTTCCGTGCGATGGCCCGCGCCGGTGACGACCTGGTCGGCGAGGCCCGCTTCGTGGATGCGATGGCGGCGCGCGGCTCCCACATTCTCGACGCCGGCTGCGGTCCCGGCCGGGTGGGCGGATATCTGGCGTCGGTCGGCCACCACGTGGTCGGTGTCGACGTCGACCCGGCACTGATCGAGGCCGCCGAAGAAGACCATCCCGGCCCGCGCTGGCTTGTCGGCGACCTCGCCGAACTCGACCTGCCGGCGCGCGGTATCACCGAACCGTTCGACATCATCGTCTCGGCAGGCAACGTCATGACATTCGTCGCGCCCACCACCCGCGTGCAGGTGTTGACCCGGCTGCGTGCCCACCTCAAAGCAGACGGTCGCGCGGTGATCGGCTTCGGGGCCGGACGTGATTACGAATACAGCCAGTTCTTCGACGACGCCGCTCACGCCGGACTCACGCCCGATCTGCTGCTGTCCACCTGGGATGTGCGGCCCTTTTCCGATGACTCCGACTTTCTCGTGGCGCTGCTCAAACCGGCGTAGGTATTTCGTGTGAGTTGATGATCTCAGTTGTGCCGCAGCGCAATTTGCTCGACACCCCTATACGGGAAATGGGCGGGCATCACCGGTATCTCTCTGTTCAGTAACGACTCTGGAAGTGCTGGGCAATCGCTGTCATACTCGACGAATTGCCAGGGGTTATGCGCAGCTCCGTTGTGGTCAACACGGGCAGCGATGACCAGGAAGTCTCCGGATGAATCAGATTCAGCAGCCGACAGCCGTGCCGCCGAAGCGGCCGTCGCGATGGTCGCTGCGCAACTGGCCGGTGCGAGGCAAGGTGTTTGCGATCGTGGCCGTTCCGCTGGCGCTCGCGCTCGCCTTCGCCGGCGCCCGCATCTGGGACGGCGTCGAATCGGCACAGGATCTGCAGGTCGCCGCCGATCGGGTCCAGATGATTCCGGTCATCGAAAACTACGTCGGCGCCCTCCAGGGTGTGCTGCTGGCGTACTCGTCGAACGGCGACACCCAGGCGAGCGTCAGCACATTCGACAAGAGCAAAGCCACCCTGCAGAACAAGCTCAATTCGACCGACGTCGCTCCCGACGTCCGCACCGGCGTGACCAACCTGCTCACCGGTGGCCAGCAACTGGTGGCGGCGGTGTCGGCGAACACGATGGGGCTGCGCGATCGCATCACCGCCTACGCGCCGATCCTGCTGACCGCCGAGGACGCGATCAACGGCTCGGTGCGCCTCGACGACGAGAAACTGCGCGTCCAGACCCAGGGCCTGAGTCGCGCGATCGGCGCCCGCGGCCAGATGCTGATGCAGGAGCTGCTCGTCGAGCAGGGCGGCGACCTGCCCGAGCCTGAACTGCGCACGTCGATGATCACGCTGGCCGGTACCGAGCCGTCGACGTTGTTCGGCATGAGCCAGGTCCTCGGTGTCGGCTCGCCCGAGGCCAAGACGCTGCAGAGCGAGATGGTCCGGCGGATGGGCATCATGTCGAGTCCGGACGCGACGCTGGCCGGCAATGCCGACCTGCGTCAATCGCTGCAAGCCACCGACGCGGTCGCGGAGAAGGTCGTCACGAGCACCACCGGCGAGGTCACCACCTCGGTGCAGCAGCTGGCTGCCGACCGCCGCCACGCCGTCGTCCGCGACGCGTTGCTGGTGTTGGCCGCCTTCATCGCGGCGCTGGTCGTGGTGTTCCTGGTCGCGCGGTCGCTGGTCCGGCCGCTGCGCATCCTGCGCGACGGAGCCCTGCGCGTCGCCCATACCGATCTGGAGCAGGGCATCGCCCGCGTTCGGGCCGGCGACGAACGCGAACCCGAACCCCTGCCGGTCTACACCACCGAGGAGATCGGCCAGGTCGCCCACGCGGTCGACGAATTGCACACCCAGGCGCTGCTTCTGGCCGGTGACGAGGCGCGGCTGCGGCTGGTGATCAACGAGATGTTCGAGACGATGTCGCGGCGCAACCGATCGCTCGTCGATCAGCAGCTCTCGCTCATCGACCAGCTGGAACGCAACGAGAAAGATCCCGAACGGCTCGACAACCTCTTCCGGCTCGACCATCTGGCGACCAGGATGCGTCGTATCGGCTCCAACCTGTTGGTGCTCGCCGGAGCGCAGGTGTCGCGCGACCACCGCGAGTCGTTGCCGTTGGCCAGCGCCGTCAACGGCGCGGTCTCCGAGGTCGAGGACTACAAGCGGGTGGAGATCGCCGAGGTGTGCGACTCGGCCCTGATCGGGCGCGTCTCCGCCGATGCGGTACACATGCTCGCCGAGTTGATCGACAACGCGCTGCGGTACTCGCCGCCGATCTCGCCGGTGCGGGTCAGCGCTGTGCACACCGGCAACGCCGGAGTGCTGATCGAGGTGCACGACGACGGCATCGGCATGACCGACAGCGACCTGCGGATTGCCAACATGCGCCTGCACGCCGGCGGCGAGGTCAACCCGGACAACACCCGGCACATGGGGTTGTTCGTGGTCGGGCGGCTGGCGCACATGCACGGCATGCAGGTGCGGCTGCGTAACGCCGTCGAGGGGGAGCCGTCGTCGGGGACGACGGCCGAGCTCTACATCCCGGCCAAGCTGCTGGAGCACGGCGAGCCGGTCGGCAACGACGCGCAGCGGTATGACGCACCCTCCGAAAGGCCTGCCGGGCAAGACGTTCACGACGAACCTGTTGTCGCTACGGCCGCGCCTGGCCCGATCGATCCGAGTGGGTTGCCGCGACGATCCCCGGGTTCCAGCGGAATCACCGCAGCACCCCCGCCGGAGCCTGAACCCGAGCCCGAACCCGAGCCGCAGCCGTCGCCGTGGTTCGCCGGGGCGGAGCAGCCTGCAGCCGAGAACGTGCACGCATCGGACACCTCAGGGTTCTTCGCAGCCCGTGCCCGCGCCGAGGAGACGCGCGACGAGCACCTCGACATCAGCGATATGGATGTGCTGGCGGCCGGCCTGTCGGCGCCCGAATTCGAGGACACCGACACCGATTTCATCTACCAGAAGATGCTCAACGAGCTGATGGTCGACCCGCACTCCATTGCCGTGCCCCAGGACTGGAAGTCGGTGTGGGACAACGGCTGGGAGACCGCGGCCGAGGTGGACAACGTGCCCGTGCAGGACCACACCGAACACGGTCTGCCGGTCCGCGATCCCGGCGCCCGGTTGGTGCCCGGCGCCGCCGAGTCGCCGGCCCCTGCGCTCCCGCAACGCGATCCTGATGCGGTCCGCGCCTCGTTCAGCAGCCACTTCGGCGGCGTGCGCGCGGCGCGTTCGGACCTGCAGGCCGGTTCCGCAGAGAACGGAAAAGACCACTCATGACCTTGCCGCAACGTCCACAGACCAATTCACTGGACTGGCTGGTGTCCAACTTCGCCCGCGACGTACCCGGCGTCTCGCACGCGGTGCTCGTCTCGGTCGACGGCCTACTGATCGCGGCGAGCGAGCAGTTGCCGCGTGATCGCGCCGAGCAGCTGGCCGCGGTGACCTCCGGGCTGGCCAGCCTGGCCGCGGGGGCCGCGCAGCTCTTCGAGGCCGGCCAGGTGCTTCAATCAGTCGTCGAGATGGCCGGCGGTTACCTGCTGGTGATGCGGGTGGGTGACGGATCGCACCTGGCCACCTTGGCCGCTCCCAGCTGCGACATCGGCCAGATCGGTTACGAGATGGCAGTTTTGGTCGAACGTGTGGGCAACGTCGTCTCGTCATCACGACGGGCAACCCAACCGTCGTGACCGGCGACGCCGAGGCGAATTTGGTACGCCCCTACACGCTGACCGCGGGGCGCACCGACACCTCCGTCGAGCTCCCGATCGAGGCGCCGATCCAGGCGGTGCCGTCGGCGAAGCAGCATCACTGGCCGTCGGGCGATGTCCGCGGGCGCATCTGTGACCTGTGCGTCGACAGCCCGTCGGTGGCCGAAATCTCGGCCTCACTGGATCTTCCGCTCGGCGTCGCGCGCGTCTTGGTCGGCGACCTCGTGACGGCGGGTTATCTTCGGGTACGGACTTCTCTGACCGACCGCTCGACATCGGACGAGCGCCGCGACCTGATAGGAAGGACCCTCCGTGGCCTACGAGCCCTCTGAGGGGCGACCATCCGCCTCGACGAAGATCGTCGTCGCGGGTGGGTTCGGCGCGGGCAAGACCACTTTCGTGGGGGCGGTGTCGGAGATCATGCCGTTGCGCACCGAGGCGATGGTGACCGACGCGTCCACCGCGGTGGATGTGCTCGACGCCACACCGGGAAAGTCGACGACGACGGTGGCGATGGACTTCGGGCGCATCACCTTGGACCAGGATCTGGTGCTCTACCTGTTCGGCACGCCCGGGCAGCGCCGGTTCTGGTTCATGTGGGACGACCTGGTGCGCGGCGCGATCGGGGCGATCATCCTGGTCGATGTACGCCGTCTGCAGGACAGCTTCGCCGCCGTCGACTTCTTCGAGCACCGCAAGATGCCGTTCCTGATCGCGGTCAACGAATTCGACGGTGCGCCACAGTATCCCACCGAGGAGGTACGGCGAGCGCTCACGTTACCCGACACCACTCCGGTGCTCACCGTCGATGCCAGGGACCGCAAGTCGGCCACCGACGCGCTGATCGCGATCAGCGAGTACGCACTGGCGAGCCTGGCGTCTAACTAGTGGAGGCAGAGCACCACTGGACCGACCGCGAATTCGTCGGCCACGACTTTCGCGACGAGGACCTCTCCGGCTTGCATACCGAACAGGTGGTGTTCACCGAATGTGACTTCGGCGGGGCCAACCTGTCCGAATCGGTGCACCAGGGGTCGGCATTCCGGAACTGCCGGTTCTTGCGGACTACCCTGTGGCACAGCGCGTTCCGAAACTGCAGCATGCTCGGATCGATATTCGAGAACTGCCGGCTGCGCCCGATCGTCTGCGAGGAGGTCGATTTCACCCTCGCCGTGCTCGGCGGCGCCGACCTTCGCGGAGTGGACCTGTCCGGGTGCCGGCTGCGGGAAGCGAGCCTGGTGCAGACCGATCTGCGAAAGGCCGTGTTGCGCGGTGCCGATCTGACCGGTGCGCGCACCAACGGCTTGCGGCTCGAGCAGGCCGACCTGCGGGGTGCACGCATCGACCCCACGCTGTGGACCACCGCCGCGTGCCGGGGCGCCCGCATCGACGTCGCGCAGGCACTGGCGTTCTCCGCTGCGCACGGTCTCGACGTCAGCGGGGAATGACCGCGGGCGCGCCCGCCGGCTCCCAGGTGTGCATGGCGACGTCGAGTTCGGTTTCGCTGAGTGCCTCCACCGGCAGTCGGGTCTGGCCGGTCCGGCAGCGCAGTCCGTCGATGAACAATGCGACGTAACGGCGCCACAACTCGGTGTTGACCGGGCCGGCGAACTCACTGACGGTTCCGGCGAGCAACCCAAGGACGGGCATGTCCGGAGCGGCGATCTCCGGCCGCAGGTGACCGTCCGCCTGTGCTCGCTCGACCAGCTTGTTCAGTGCGGGGACCAGCCGCTCCTGGGCGGCGCTTACCCGGTCGCCGGCACAGCTCTTGCTGAAGGCGATTTCCCGCAAACCTCGGTCTGTTGCGGTCAGCTGACACATCTGCTCTACGAACCACGCGAAGCCCTGCCACGAATCCTCCTGTTGCGCAGCCAATTCGGCAAAGGTGCTCAGCTGGTTGATCCCGTCCGAGAAGATCGCTTCCAGTAGTTCTTCCTTGGTGGCAAAGCGCCGGTACACGGTGCCGACTCCCACTCGGGCGTGGTGAGCGACGTCGTTGAGGCTGGGTTCGATGCCCTTCTGCGCGAAAAGGTCGCGTGCTGCGTCGATGATGCGCTGCCGGTTGCGCTGCGCGTCCTTGCGCAGCGGACGCTCGTTGGCCGAGTCGGGTCTCACGTGACCGAGTGTAACGACCGCCACAAATAAGTGGATTGACTCTATCCGTTTTTATAGTTAGCTTATCTCTCGGTACTGATCAGTACTCCCGGCCGCTCGTGCCGCGGTCGTCCACGCTGAAAGGCCGGGGCCATGAGAACTGCTGGCGACCCTCCGCTCGCGACAGCCGTTGTGCGCCAAAGTCAATCGCCCGCCACAAGGTGCGCGGAAGCGCTTCGATGACCCGGGTGCTCGGCAGGTTGTGGATCCCGGTCCTCGTGGTTGTCGTCGCCGCCGCGGGAGTCGCCGCGGTGAAGAACGCCCGCGAGATCTTCGGTTCGAACCCGGTGGTCGTGACACCGATTACGTCCGACGGTGCGGAGGACTTCAATCCCAAAGTGGTGACCTACGAGGTGTTCGGTTCGGGTGGCACCGCCGAGGTCAACTATGTGGATCTCGACGGCACGCCCCAGCGGACCGGAAGTGTCTCGCTGCCATGGACTTTGACGCTGCGAACGACGAATCCGTCAGCCTCGCCGAACATCGTCGCCCAGGGCGACGGGAGCGAAATCGGATGCCGGATCACCGTCGATGACGTGGTCAAGGAGGAAAGGACCGCTACGGGAATGAATGCCGCCACTTTCTGCTTGGTGAAATCCGCATGAGCCTCGACGTCGACGACACACCCACCGACGCCATCCCGGCCGCCCGTCACCGGGCCCGCCCGCGAATTCCCCGGCTGATCCGAACGTTGGCGGTGCCGATCCTTCTGGGCTGGATCGCACTGATCGTGGTGCTCAGCACCGTGGTGCCGACACTCGAGGATGTCGGAAAGCTCCGCGCGGTTTCGATGAGCCCCAACGACGCGCCCTCACTGATCGCCACCAAACGGGTCGGCCAGGTGTTCAAGGAATACGACACCAGCAGCTCGGTGATGGTGGTCCTCGAAGGCGATCAGCCGCTGGGTGCCGAAGCGCACGCCTACTACGACAAGATCGTTGCCGAACTGCGCGCCGACACCAAGCATGTCCAGCATGTGCAGGACTTCTGGGGCGACTCGTTCACCGCGGCGGCTGCACAGAGCGCCGATAACAAAGCCGCGTACGTCCAGGTGTACATCGGCGGTGACCAGGGTGAGACGCTCGCCAATGAATCGGTCGAGGCTGTCCGCAAGGTCATTGCGGACACGCCCGCCCCGCCGGGGGTGAAGGGTTACGTCACCGGGCCGGCTGCCACCACCACCGACCAGAACATCATCGGCGACAAGAGCATGCAGACGATCGAACTCGTCACGTTCGGCGTCATTGCGATCATGCTGCTGATCGTCTACCGGTCGGTCATCACCACGCTGATTGTGATGGTGATGATGGGCCTCGGACTGTCCGGCGCCCGGGGCGTGGTTGCTTTCCTGGGCTACCACAACGTTTTCGGGTTGACGACATTCGCGACCAATATGGTTGTGACATTGGCCATCGCTGCGGCAACGGACTACGCGATCTTCCTGATCGGCAGATATCAGGAGGCGCGCCGAGCAGGTGAAGACCGGGAATCGGCCTACTACACCATGTTCCACGGCACCGCCCATGTCGTGCTCGCGTCGGGCCTGACGATCGCCGGCGCGACGCTGTGTCTGCACTTCACCCGGCTGCCCTACTTCCAGACCATGGGTATCCCGCTGGCCTGCGGCATGGTGATCGTGGTCGCCATGGCGCTGACCTTGGGTCCGGCGCTCATCTCGTTGGCGAGTCGGTTCGGCCGCATCCTGGAGCCCAAAGGCGCCGGGAGACAGAAACTGTGGCATCGAGTGGGCACTGCCACCGTCCGCTGGCCAGGTGCCATCCTGGTCTGCGCCGTAGCCGTTTCGCTGGTCGGTCTGGTGGCGCTGCCCGGCTATCACACGACCTACAACGACCGCATCTATCTGCCCGACAGCGCCTCTGCCAATGTCGGTTACACCGCCGCGGAGCGGCACTTCTCCCGGGCGAAGATGAACCCCGATCTGCTGATGGTCGAGTCCGACCACGATCTGCGCAATCCGGCCGACTTCCTCGTCATCGATAAGATCGCCAAGGCGCTGGCCCGAGTGCACGGGATCGCCCAGGTGCAGACCATCACCCGACCTGAGGGTAAGCCGATCGAGCACTCGACCATTCCGTATTCGTTGAGCCAGAACGGTACTGGTCAGATCATGAACAACGACTACCAGCAGACCATCATCGCCAACACGCTCAAACAAGCTGACGACATGCAGGTCAGTATCGACTCGATGACCAAGATGCAGGGCATCACCCAGCAGCTGTCCGATGTCACCCGGAGTATGGCCGCCAAGATGGACGTCACCTCCGCCGACATCGCGACCGTGCGTGATCACCTTGCCGACTTCGACGATCAGTTCCGGCCGATCCGCAACTATTTCTATTGGGAGCCGCACTGTTTCGACATTCCGATGTGCTGGTCGCTGCGCTCGGTGTTCGACTCGCTCGACGGCATCTCGACGATGTCGGACGACTTCCAAGACATCGTGCCCGATCTTCACCGGATGTCCGACCTGACCGGACAGATGGTCACGATCATGCCGTCGATGATCGCGTCGATGAAGAGTCAAAAGCAGCTGATGCTCAACCAGTATCAGGCGCAGAAGGCTCAGCAGGACCAGAACATGGCCCAGCTCAAGGACAACACCGCGATGGGCCAGGCCTTCGACGCGGCCAAGAACGACGACTCGTTCTACCTGCCGCCGGAAGCCTTCGACAACGACGATTTCAAACGCGGCATCAAGCTGTTCCTCTCACCCGACGGACACGCCGTCCGCTTCACCATCATTCACCAGGGCGATCCGCTGACCGAGGAAGGCACCGCACGGGTCGAACCGCTCAAGATCGCCGCCGCGGACGCGATCAAGGGAACCCCGTTGGAGGGGTCCAGCATCTACCTCGGCGGCAGTGCGGCCATGTACGCCGACATGCAACAGGGGGCCAACTGGGATCTGATCATCGCCGCGATCGCAGCGCTGATTCTGATCTTCGTCATCATGGTGATCCTCACCAGAGCCCTAGCGGCCGCGGCGGTCATCGTGGGCACCGTGGTGCTCAGCCTCGCCGCGTCGTTCGGCCTGTCCGTTCTGCTCTGGCAACACCTCATCGGGCTGCCGTTGCACTGGATGGTGATGCCGATGTCGGTGATCGTCCTGCTGGCCGTCGGAGCGGACTACAACCTGCTTCTGGTGTCGCGCATGAAGGAAGAGATCCACGCCGGCGTGAAGACCGGGATCATCAGGGCGATGGTGGGGACCGGCTCCGTTGTCACCGCCGCGGGTCTGGTCTTCGCCTTCACGATGGCCTCGATGGCGGTCAGCAAGATGGTCGTCATCGGGCAGGTCGGTACGACCATCGGACTGGGTCTGCTGTTCGACACCCTGGTCGTGCGATCCCTGTTGACGCCGTCCATCGCGACACTGCTCGGCCGCTGGTTCTGGTGGCCGCAACGGGTCCGCCCCCGCCCCCGCCCCCAGCCGTGGCCGGCGCAGCAGGCCAACCCCGTCCGTGAGGAGGCGCTGGCATGACCGCTTCGGGTTGGCCGGCGATCAGGATCGTCACGGCTGCCTGCGCCGCGCTGACGATCGCGGCGCCGGCCACGGCACACGCCGACCCGGACACCGATTTCGCGAATCAACTTCATACCGTGGGCGTCTACGGGCCCAAGGACTACAACGCCTGGATCGCCAAGATCGCCTGTGAGCGCCTCGATCGCGGTGTCGACCACAATGCTGCCGACTCCGCCCGGTTCATCTCGCGACAACTGCCCAAAGATGCCACGACAGCGCAGGCCTGGCAGTTCCTCGGTATGGCCTATCCGGTCTACTGCCCGGACAAAGAGGTCCTGTTGCGGCAGGTCGCCGAGACCAGTGGAGGGTGAGGCACACGATGCGAGAACGACTTCGCGGTCCGATGTGGACGGGTCTGATCGTGACGGCCATGATCGCCGGCGTGGTTGCCCTGCCGGCAAAGGCCGCGGCCGACGCCAGCGATGACTATCCGATCCCCAAGCGCATGATCGACACCGCGTGCACGGTCGATCAATACATGGCCGCGGCGCGGGATACCTCGCCGATCTACTACCAGCGGTACATGATCGACTACAACAACCGGCCACTCGACGTGGAAGATGCGGCCCGCGACCGCATCTACTGGTTCTTCTCGCTGGATGCGGCCGGCCGCCGACAGTATTCCGAAGACACCGCGACCAACGTCTACTACGAACAGATGGCCACCCACTGGGGCAACTGGGCGAAGTTGTTCTTCAACAACAAAGGTGTCGTCGCCAAAGCCACCGACGTATGTCAGCAATACCCGCAGAGCGATCCGACGGTGTGGAACTGGGGTCCCAATCAGCGCTGACCGTCGGAAGTTGTTGGCCCTGAGCTGACTACTTCCAGACCAGCAGGTCCTCGACCCCGTTGTTGTAGACCACCGAGGTCGGCGCGGGTCCGGTGACGTCGAAATACAGCTTGCCCCAGGATGTGTCGCCCTGCTGCAGAGTCGCGCCGCTGATGCCCTGCGGCGTCGCCGCCTGCCACAGCACGGGGTAGCTGGCCCCGTTGGCGCGTGCGTTGAAGTCCGGGATGATCGGCGTGACGGTGCCCTTGGCGGCGCGCACCTTGGCCGTCGCCTCCCACAGCTTGCCGGCCAGCGGGTAACCGGGGATCGTGTCGGTGCTGGGCTTGAGGTCGGTGATCTTCCAGATCGTGATCACCTGGCCGCCGTTGTCGACGAGGTGGTTCCAGCCGCCGAACTTGTCCACGCTCGGCTCTGCTGCCGCGACGGGGGCCAGCACGACCGACAGGCTCACTGCTGCGGCCAGCGCCGCCGCTTTCATCCTCATGCGCGGCACGCTATGGACGCCGGATGAACAGCAGTCAACCGCGACACGAACACCGGTTGCGCTGCACCTCAACGGAAGCTGGCCTACCGGACGTCAGGCGCCCTTCAGCCGGATCTTCCAGCGCACCAGCGACAGGTATCCGATGCACAGCAGCCCGAGCATGCCCATGTCGAACCACCACCGGCCCGCACTGTGCTCCCAGTGCCGGTCCTTCGGCGTCAGCGGACCCGGCACCAGCTTGATCAGATCGATCGTCGAGGCCGACGCTGCGAAGCCCCAGCGCGCTGGGGTGAACCAGGACAGCTGATCGAGCACCAGGCGCCCGGTCACCGGAATCATGCCGCCGGAGAACACCAGCTGGCTCATGACGGCGACCACCAACAGCGGCATGATCTGCTCGTTGGACTTGGCCAGCGCCGAGAGCGCCAGACCCACCATCGCCGCAGTCACGGTCGTCGCCGCCATCACCACGAACAGCTCCAGCGTGGGGCTCAGGAACGTCAGCGAGCCCTGCGTCGGCCCGCCCTTGCCGGCGATCGTGATCGCGGTGACGATCGTCGACTGCACGATCGCGAACACCGCGTAGATACAGACCTTCGCCAGCAGGTACGCCGTCGTCGACAACCCGACGGCTTGTTCTCTGCGGAAGATCGGCCGTTCCCCGATCAGATCGCGCACGGTCAGCGCGGTACCCATGAAGATCGCGCCGACGTTGAGCAACACCAGGATCTGGCCCGGCTCGTTGGGCGCATCGCCCATCGGGTTGGGTACGCCGAAGCCCACGGTGCCGGGCACCGACAGCGACAGCACACCCATGATGAACGGCAGCAGCGCCAGGAACGCGAAGTATCCGCGGTCGGAGATGATCAGCCGCATCTGGCGCCGCGCGATCGTGGAGAACTGGCGCAGCAAGCTGGTGTGCGTCGGCTCGCCCATGTTCGACGGCGTCTCCACCGGCGGCGGCGGGGGAGCGGGTCCGGTCTGCTGCAGGTAGCGCTGATAGGCGCCGTCGGGATCACCGGCGACCGAGCTGAAGATGTCGGCCCAGTTGGTGGTGCCCATCGCAGGCCCGATCTGGCTCGGCGGACCGCAGAACGCCGTCTTGCCGCCGGGCGCCAACAGCAGCACCTGGTCGCATACGTCGAGGTAGGTCAGCGAGTGCGTCACCACCAGCACCACACGGCCGGCGTCGGCCAGCTGGCGCAGCATCGTCATGACCTGGCGATCGAGCGCGGGGTCCAGGCCGGAGGTCGGCTCATCGAGGATCAGCAGCGACGGGCCGGTCAGCAGCTCGAGGGCCACCGAGGCGCGCTTGCGCTGACCGCCGGAGAGCTTGTCCACCCGGGTGTTCTGGTGCTGGGTCATCTCCAGCTCGGCGAGCACCTGGGCCACCACCTGCTGGCGGTCTTCCTTGGTGGTGTCCGGCGGCAACCGCAGCTCCGCGGCGTACATCAGCGCCTGATTCACGGTCAGCTGGCCGTGCACCACATCGTCCTGCGGGACCATGCCGATCCTGGATCGCAGCGAGGCGTACTCGGCGTGAATGTTGTGGCCCTCGAAAGTGACTGTGCCACTTGTCGGATGGGTGTAGCCGGCGACCAGCCGCGCGAACGTCGACTTGCCTGCACCGGACGGGCCGATCACCGCGGTCAGCGTGCCGGGGCGCGCGGTCAGCGAGATGTTGTCCAGCAGCGTCTTGTTGTGCTCGATCGTCCACGTCACGGCGCGCACGTCCAGACCACCGGTGGCGGTGGCCGCCGACGTCTCGGTGCGCCGGACCAGGGTGCCGCCGGCGAACACGAGGTCGATGTTGCCGATCGTGACGGTGTCGCCCTCGTTCAGCATCGCGGTGTCGACCCGGCTGCCGTTGACGAACGTGCCGTTGATGCTGCGGTTGTCGACGATCTCCGTGCCGCCCGGCGTCGGGATCAGCGTGGCGTGATGGCGCGAGGCCAGCACATCGGGGATGACGATGTCGTTGTCGGTCGCCCGGCCGATCTTGATCCCGCCCGGCGGCACGTCGCCGGGTGCGCCCGGGCGCAGGATCTTCATCATCGACGTCGCGAGATTCGACGACGACTGCGCGGGCTTGCCGACGGCGGGACGCATCTGGGTGGGTGCCGCCGCCTGCTGGTGGCCCACCGGCCCCGTCGCGGCGGGCGGGTGATAGGTCGGCTGTGCCCGCGAGCCGCTGGTCGGATACACCGGCGGCTGGTGGGTCGGCTGGGCTTGCGATGGCGGAGGCGGCCACTGCCCGGCGGTCGGCACACCCCGGCTCGGGTTGGCCGGCCACGACGGCGACGACGGCGGGACCGACATGCGCACCGACGAGGTCTGCGGCGGGCGTCCCACCGAGCCCTGATGGCGGCCCAGGCCGAAGCTCATCGGGGGCCCGTCGGGATTGCCGACGTTGACGGTCAGACCGTCATTGATGTCGACGGACGGCACCCGGCGGCCGTTGACGAACATGCCGTTCAGTGAGCCGTTGTCGATGGCCATCCATCGGCCGTGGTCGAAACGGAGCACCAGATGGGCGCGGGAGATCAAGGGGTGGGCGATACGCACGTCGGCACGGAGGTCGCGGCCGACCACGACGTCGTGCCCTGCGGCGAAAGTACGCTCCGACCCGTCGTACCGAACTGTCAGATCGGGCGCGGCTGGTCGAGTCATCGAGACCAACTCTATCGGTAACGGCCCCGTCGGCCTGTCAGGCAGGACCGCCCGTCACCACGCAGAGGGTCCGCGAGTAGATGGTCGGCATGCATTTGTTGCAGTGCGTGCACAGCGACTTCACCGAGTGCGCGTCGCCGTCGGCCTGAATGCGATTGAGCAGGTCCGGCTCGGCCAGCAGCGCGCGACCCATCGCCACGAACTCGAAACCCTCGGCCATCGCGCGGTCCATGCTCTCGCGGTTGGTGATGCCGCCGAGCAGGATCAGCGGCATGGTCAGCTCCTTGCGGAACTGCTCGGCGTCGCGCAGCAGGTAGGTCTCCCGGTAGGGGTATTCGCGCATGAATTTCTTACCGGTCATCCGCATGCCCCAGTTCAGCGGCCAGTTCTGCGCCGCGGCAAACTCCTTGACCGGGGCGTCGCCGCGGAACAGGTACATCGGGTTGAGCAGCGAACTGCCCGCGGTGAGTTCGATCGCGTCCAGGCCGCCGTCTTCCTCCAGCCATTTGGCGGTCTGCAGCGACTCCTCGATCTGGATCGAGCCACGCACTCCGTCGGCCATGTTGAGTTTGGCGGTCACCGCGATCGGGGCGGGGCCGAGGCGCTCGACCTCGCGGCGTACGGCCATCACGATGCCGCGGGCCACCTTGGCCCGGTTCGCCAGCGACCCGCCGAACTCGTCGGTGCGCCGGTTGATCATCGGGGAGAGGAATGAGCTGGCCAGATAGTTATGACCGAGGTGGATCTCGACGGCGTCGAAGCCGGAGTCGATCGCGAACCGGGCCGCCGAGGCGTGCGCGGCGATCACGTTGTTGATGTCGTCGCGGGTGGCGTGCTTGGCGAACTTCATCGACAGCGGGTTGAAGAACCGCACCGGGGCCAACGCGGCCGCCTTGTTCGAGCGGGCATTGGCTACCGGGCCGGCATGACCGATCTGGGCGCTGATCGCCGCGCCCTCGGCGTGCACCGCGTCGGCCAGCCGGCGCAGGCCGGGCACCGCCTCCGGGCGCATCCAGATCTGCCCGCCATTGGTGCGCCCGCCCTGACTCACCGCGGTGTAGGCGACGGTCGTCATGCCGATGCCGCCCGCGGCGATCGCCCGGTGGAAGGCGATCAGGTCATCGGAGACCACGTCGTCGGGGGTTCGGGCTTCGAAAGTGGCCGACTTGATGGTGCGGTTGCGCAGGGTGATGGGGCCGAGTTTGGCCGGGCTGAACACATCTGGCGCACTGTTCATAACCGCAGCTGACCACGCGGTAGGAGATGCTGTCAACGACAGCTCCCGCTGCGATGGAAGAATGTTGCGCGTGGTCGCTATCACCCTCGACGGCAAGCTCACCCGCGACGAGATCTTCGTCGATCTTAAAGACCGTGTGGCGGCGCTGACCGCCGCGGGACATACCCCGGGACTGGGCACTGTCCTGGTCGGCGACGACCCCGGTTCGCACGCCTATGTGAAGGGCAAGCACTCCGACTGCGCGAAGGTCGGGATCACCTCGATCCGCCGGGACCTGCCCGCCGATGTGAGCCAGGCGCAGCTCGACGACACCCTCGACGAGCTCAACGCCAACCCCGAGTGCACCGGCTACATCGTGCAGCTTCCGTTGCCGCGCCATCTCGACGAGAACGCCGCGCTCGAACGGGTCGACCCGGGCAAGGACGCCGACGGGCTGCACCCCACCAACCTGGGCCGCCTGGTGCTCGGCAAGGCAGCCCCGCTGCCCTGCACGCCGCGCGGCATCGTGCACCTGTTGCGCCGCTTCGATGTGCCGATCGCCGGTGCGCACGTGGTGGTCATCGGCCGTGGTGTGACGGTCGGTCGCCCGCTGGGCCTGCTGCTCACCCGTCGTAGCGAGAATGCGACAGTGACGCTGTGCCACACCGGAACTCGTGATCTTCCTGAGCTGACCCGGCAGGCCGACATCATCATCGCCGCGGTCGGGGTGCCGCACATGCTGAAAGCGGAGATGGTGAAGCCGGGCGCGGCCGTCGTCGACGTGGGGGTGAGCCGGGTGGACGGCAAGCTCACCGGCGATGTGCATCCTGACGTCTGGGAGGTGGCCGGCCAGGTATCGCCCAATCCCGGCGGAGTGGGCCCGCTGACCCGGGCGTTCCTGCTGACCAACGTCGTCGAACTGGCCGAAGCCGCCCGGTGACGGGTCGCGCGAAGCGCCGACTGCCGACCGGTGCGGAGGCGGTCGACTTCACCAGGCGCGTAGTGCGTTCGCAATGGCCGATTCTCGGTGTCGGGCTGATCTTCGTGGTCGCCTTCGTCCTGGTGGCGGCCGGATTCTGGCGCCGGGGCTCATTACTGATCGGCATCGCGGTGGGGGCGGCCGCCGCGCTGCGGCTGGTGCTGACCGAGGACCGTGCGGGCCTGTTGGTGGTGCGCTCGCGGGGTGTCGACTTCGCAACGATGACGACGGTCTGCGTGATCATGGTGTACGTCGCCTCCACGATCGATCCGCTGGGGACGTCGTAGCCAAAAATTGCCTAACGGGCAATATTGCACGGTGTGAAACTTTGTGCGTACGCTGTCGGCATGGACGGATTGCGCGAACGCAAGAAGGCCGATACCCGCAGGGCGCTCAGTGACGCCGCGTTGCACTTGGTCTTCGAGCGCGGGCTGGACAACGTCACCCGCGAGGCGATCGCCGAGCGTGCCGGGGTATCGCTGCGCACGTTCAACAACTATTTCGCGGGCAAGTACGAGGCGATCGCCTACCGCCAGATCGAACGAATGCGGCGCAGCCTGAGCGCCTTTCGGTCGTGGCCCGCGGGCGAGTCGTTGTGGACGGCCATCACCGGGTCGGTGCTCGAGCCGCTGCTGGCCGAGATGGGCGAAGACTACGCGCCGACACGCCAGCAGCTCGACCAGCTCCTGGAGCTGAGCATGGCCATCGAGGTGCGTAATGCGTTGGCCAACAATCTGATGGCGGAATGGATCGAGGCGATCGCCGAGCGGACCGGGACCGACCCGGTGCGCGACATGTACCCCCGCCTCGTGGCCGCCAGCATCCGTGCCGTCGCCGAAGCCGCCATGGACACCTACATCGCCGCCGACCCGCCCGTTCCGATCGTCGGCTTGATGCGCCGCGGCTTCGCCGATGTCGTTGCGGGACTTCCCGAACCAAAGAGGAAATCGTCATGACCGAGAACCACGAAGTCGTCATCTCCGGCGCCGGACCCAACGGCCTGATGCTGGCCTGCGAACTGGCCCTGGCCGGGATCACCCCGGTCGTCCTCGACGCGCTGCCTGCTGCCAGCGACGAGCCCAAAGCCAACGGTCTTGTCGGACAGGTGGTTCGGATGCTCGATATGCGCGGGCTGTACTCCGCGTTCACCGGTGAGGACAGGCCGCAGGCCTTGCCGGGATGGATGTTCTCCGGGATGCAACTGGCCTATCCCGACCAGTCCACCAGCCCCATGTACGCGATGACGATGCCGCAGCCCCGGCTGGTCCGCCTGCTGGAGCAGCGTGCCCGCGACCTCGGCGTCGATCTGCGGTGGGGTCACGAACTGACGTCGCTCCAGCGTGGCGAGGACGGTGTCGCGCTCAGCGTCGCCACCCCCGACGGCGTCTACTCCCTGACCGCCGGGTACCTCGTGGGGGCCGACGGTGGCCGAAGTCTGGTGCGCAAGAGCGTCGGCATCGACTTCCCCGGCACCACGTCGGAGACCGTCGCGCGGCTGGCCCAGGTGGAGGTGCCCGACGAACTCCGTGCCCCCGACGGTGGCCTGAACATCCCCGGGGTCGGGCACATCGCGTTCGGGCACAACAGATTCGACAGAGGTATGGTGCTGGCCGGCAGCCTTCAGCCGGGCGTGCTGCTGGTCGGTACCCGGGAGGAAGGCCGCGCCGACGAGGATGGTCCGCTGACACTGGCGGAACTGCGCGCCAGTCTCCAGCGGATCTTGGGTGTCGATGTGCCGCTGGAGGAGCCACGAGGTCCCGGTCCGCACGCGAAGCGCCGCATCGACGGCCAGAACACCAGGCAGGCAGAGCATTACCGGGCCGGACGTGTCCTGCTGCTGGGCGACGCCGCCCACGTGCACTCGGCGATGGGCGGCCCCGGGCTGAACCTGGGCCTGCAGGACGCGGTGAACCTCGGCTGGAAACTGGCCGCCGCTGTCAACGGCTGGGCGCCGTCCGGACTGCTCGACAGCTATGAAACCGAGCGCCATCCGGTGGGCCGCCGCGTCATGATGCATTCGATGGCGCAGAGCGCGCTGATGGCTTCGGGCCCCGAAGTGGCCGAACTCCGTGCCCTTTTCACCGAGCTGATCGCCATCCCCGAGGTCACCCAGCACCTGGGGCGGCTGCTCGCCGGCGCGGACGTGCGTTACGACGTCGGCGACGACCACCCGCTGTCCGGCTACCTCGTGCCGGACCTGACGCTCGACGACGGGCGGCCGGTGGCGGGCCTGCTGCACGACGCCCGCCCGGTGCTGCTGGACATGTGCGGTGGTGCCGCCGCGGCGCAGGCGGGCGACTGGGCGGACCGCGTGGACATCGTGCAGGGACACCTGACCGAGGGCCCCACCGCCCTTCTCATCCGCCCCGACGGCTATGTTGCTTGGGCCGCAGACGATTTCGGTCCTGTCGATGCCCAGAATCTGCGGATCGCGCTGTCCCGCTGGTTCGGACACCGCGAAAATTGAGCCTTCAACGCTGATCCCGGCGGGCCGACTTCTCTGCGTACATCGACTGATCGGCGGCCGCCATGAGGTCGGACACGCTCCGGCCGGCTTCGATGTCCGCGGTGAGTCCGACGCTGACGCTGACCGCGCACGGACAGCCGTCGTCGGCTCCGAGATCTCCGATGCGTCGCCGAATTCGTTCGGCGACCGCACGGACCGAGTCACCGTCGGAGTCGACCAGACCGACGCAGAACTCGTCGCCACCGATACGTGCGGCGAAGTCGTCGGCTCCGGCGGCGTGACGCAACACCTCGGCGATGGCCACCAACACCCGATCGCCCGCCATGTGGCCGTGCTTGTCGTTGATCGCTTTGAAGTTGTTGACGTCCAGCATCAACAGGTTCACATGCCGGCCGCCGTGGTCTCCGCCGAGTCGAGCGCGGGATAGCTCGGACTCCAGGCGTTCGGAAAAGCCGCGCCGGTTCAGCAGCGAAGTCAGCGGATCGGTACTGGCCAGGACGGCGAGCTGCCGCTGCAGGGATGTGAGTTCGGTGATGTCGTGGGACGTGCTCAGGACGGTCAGTAGTTCACCGTCGCTGCGGAACTCGGGCACCACTCGCGTCAGGAATTGTCGTGAGCCGCCCACGGTGGGCAGCTCATGCACCTCCTCAGCCGGCGCCCGGCTGTCCAGGACGCGGTCGACAAGGGATTCCCACTGTGCCACCAGCTCCGGCGGCAGGCCGATCTCCCGCTTGCTCTTGCCGATGAACGCCTGCGGCGACAGCCCGGTCATCTGCTCGATGGCAGGGTTGATGTAAAGGTGGCGGTGGTTGCGATCGAGACGCGCGACGATGTCGGGCAGGGCCTCCACGATCGAATGGAACCCGTCGTTGTAGCGCTGACGCTCCGATGTCCCGCGCACTATGCCAACGCAACGCCCGGGCTCCCGGTCGAGAGGCTGCAGAACGCACGTCCAGTCGGGTGCGTCGTCGACGTGCAGCACCGACGGTGAGCCGTCGGCGGCCGGCCATGCCGCCGCAAGACCGGCAAGCAGGGCTACCTCACCCGGCCAGCCGGCGCCCGGATCCGTCATCGCCTCGAACATCGGCGTCCGATCGACGATCACGACGTCTGCGCCGTCGCGCCGGCACAGGAAGCCCGCAACATTGCCCCCGGCAAGCCAATTGAGCCATTGCTCCCCGGAACCCATGGGTACGGACCTTAGCGGCAGTTGCTGCCCGTCTCATCCGCGCCACCGAACTTCACCTGATACATCAGCTTGTCGACCCGGGCCAGCAGGTCGAGCGCGGTGGTGTCCTGCGTATCCGCCCTGGCGACGCCGACGCTCACACCCACCCCGATCGGCTCAGCGCTGTCCACTGCGATGTTGCCGACGCGCTCACCGATGCGCTGAGCCACCCGCCGCGCGGCGGCCTCGTCGGTGTCGATCAGCGCGACGCAGAACTCGTCACCGCCGAGCCGCGCGGCGATGTGATGAGAAGTAGTCTCGGACAATAGAATTCTCCCCACCGCCTCGAGCACCTGATCTCCGCCGGCGTGCCCGAACCGGTCGTTGATGTGCTTGAAATTGTTCAGGTCGAGCACAAGTAGGCTGAGCTCGCCCTGCTCACGCCGGACTCGGTCGAGCTCGGTGCCGAGCCGTGCGATGAAGCTGCGCCGATTGAGCAGTGATGTGAGTGGGTCGGTGCCGGCAAGTTGTTCCAGCTGGTGCTGAAGCCGCTTGAGCTCGGTGATGTCGCGGACCACCGACAGGACGGTCGCGACCCGGCCCTCGTGGTCGAACTCCGGTGTGGCGCGGCCGAGGTAATGGCGCAGGCCCGTCGTCCCGGGATAGTCGAATTCGAGCTCCACCGGCTCGCCGGTGTCGAAGACTTGTCGGTAGGTCGCCTGGAATGTTCCGGCGAGCTCGTTCGACGTGCCGACCTCGAATTGTGTTCGGCCGAGCCGCGTTTCGTGAGGTATACCAGTCAGCCTGGCCATCGGCGGGTTGGCGTACCGGTAGCGGAATTCGCGGTCGAAGCGGGTGACCACGTCGGGCAGGTTCTCCACGATCGAGAAGAACGCGTCGTTCGGCTGCTGCCACCCCGCAGGCAGGCTCAGGATCGCCAGATGGTCATCGGCGTCATCGTCGAGCGGCTGCAGCGCGCACTGCCAGGCCGGGTCGTGCGCCGCCGCGATCGTGAACGACCCGTCAGTGCCGGTCTCCGGCCACTGATCGTCGAGCCGTGACAGCAACGAGCACTCGTCGAGCCGGCCGGCGAGAGCCTGCATGACGCCGACGAATTCCGGTGTGCGAGAGACGATCGTGACCTCGCCGACGACCCGGCGACAGTGGAAGGCCGGCACCCGGGCGGCGGCCAGGGCGGCCAGCCAACGATTCGGCGACATCATGCACGCTCAGGACGACAGCGTCGCCCGCATGCCCACAGTGATGTAGGGCAGCGCCAGCCCGGTCGAATTCGCCAGTGCCGGATGCGTTGTCAGTAACTCGCGAACCTCGTCGAGGGTCTGGGTGCGGACGTCCGCCGGTGAGGTGATGCAGTAGCTGCGCGACGCCACCAGGTCGATCAGTGCCTGCGGCGTCAGGTAACTCGTCCATTCGACCCGGTGATGCTCGACGTCGATGAACGGCTCGGGCACGGTGACGGCGTCGTTGAACTGGGCGTTCTCGTGGCCGATGATGCGGCCGAGGTCCTTGACCCAGCCCAACCGTTCATCGCGAGCGTTCCACACCAACCCGAGCCGCCCGCCCGGCCGCAGCACCCGCGCCACCTCGGCGACGGCCTGCTCCGGGTCGAACCAATGCCAGGCCTGCGCAACCAGTACCGCGTCAACACTGTTGTCGGGCAACGGGATCTGCTCGGCGGTACCCAGCAGCGCCGGGGTGTCGGGCAGCGCCGAGCTGAGCAATTCCAGCATCTCCGCCAGCGGATCGACGGCCACCACGTCGAGGCCGCGTTCGACAAGGCGGGTGGTCAGCTTGCCGGTACCGGCACCCAGGTCCAGTACGTCGCGAGCGCCGGGCGGCAGCAGCCAGTCGATGGCCTCCGGCGGATACGACGGGCGGCCGCGCTCGTAGGCGGCGGCCTCGGACCCGAAGGACAGTGAGCGTTCGCGCTGCGACTCCGTCACGGCGTGCGGAGACTTTTGCCGTCGGCCAGGTCGAGGGTCTGGCGGATGAGTTCGCCCACCGCGTCGGTCTCGACGAGGAAGCCGTCGTGGCCGTAGATCGATTCGACGACGTTGAGCCCGGAACAGTTCGGCAGCAGTGCGGCCAGCTCCTGCTGCAGGCGCAGCGGGTAGAGCCGGTCCGAGGTGATCCCGCCGACCACGGTCGGCACCGGGCACGAGCCCAGCGCCGCGGCCACGCCACCGCGTCCGCGCCCGACGTCGTGGTTCGACAGCGTCTCGGTCAGCGTCACGTAGCTGCCCGCGTCGAATCGGTCGACCAGCTTGGCGCCCTGGTACTCCAGGTAGCTCTGCACGGCGTACCGGCCGCCGGCCAAGGTGTCCTCGTCGTCCTGGGCGGCATTGCCGAAGCGGTTGTCCAACTCCACTTCACCGCGGTAGGTCAGGTGGGCGAACCGGCGGGCCAGCTGAAGCCCGACGTCGGGGTGGCGGCCGGTGCCGTGGTAGTCGCCGCCCTGCCAGTTCGGATCGGCCTTGATCGCTGCGATCTGAGTGCTCTGCGTGCCGATCTGATCGGCGGTCGCCCGGGCTCCGACGGCCAGCACCAGCGCCGCCCGCACCCGGTCGGGATACTCGACCATCCACTCGAGCGCCCTGGCACCGCCCATCGAGCCGCCGACCAGCGCCGCGACTTCGGTGATGCCGAGCGCTTCCAACGCGGCCACGTCGGCGTTGACCTGGTCGCGCACGGTGATGATCGGGAATCGCGAACCCCAGGGTTTGCCGTCGCGAGCCAGCGAACTGGGCCCGGTCGAGCCGCGGCAGCCACCCAGGACATTGGTGGCCACCGCGCACCAGCGGGTGGTGTCGATCGGGGCGCCGGGCCCGGCGACACCGTCCCACCAGCCGGGGGTGGGGTGCCCCGGCCCGGCAGGCCCGGTCAGATGCGAGTCGCCGGTCAACGCATGCAGCGCGACGACGACATTGTCGCGGTCGGGGGAGAGCTCGCCCCAGCGCTGCACGGCGATCGACACATGGTCGAGCACCTCGCCGCTTTCCAGCGTCAGCGGGCCGATGTCGACCACGCCGATCTCACCTTCGGCGGGCAGGGTCACGATGCGCTCGTCGCTGATGGTCATGTCAGGCTCACTCAAAGGGCCGCCACGGCCCGCGGGTCCGAGGCATCCGCCGACACGGACTTGGCGGCGGCGAAGCCGCGCTCCAGGTCGGCCAGGATGTCGTCGATGCCCTCGAGGCCGACGGCAAGTCGGACCAGACCCGGAGTGACGCCGGTGGCCAGCTGCTCTTCGGCGGACAGCTGCTGGTGAGTGGTCGACGCCGGGTGGATCACCAGGGAACGCACATCGCCGATGTTGGCGACGTGGCTGTGCAGCGTGAGTGCGTTGACGAACGCTTTTCCGGCCTCGACTCCGCCGGCCAGCTCGAAGGCCAGCACCGCACCGGTCCCCTTGGGCGCCAGCTTCTTTGCACGCTCGTACCACGGTGAGGTCGGCAGGCCGGCGTAGTTGACCGACACCACGTCGGAGTGCCCGGCCAGGTACTCGGCCACCTTCAGCGCGTTGGACACGTGGCGTTCGATCCGCAGGCTGAGCGTTTCCAGGCCTTGCGCGATCAGGAAGGCATTGAACGGCGACCCCGCCGAGCCGAGGTCGCGCAACAGCTGTACGCGCGCCTTGAGTGCGTAGGCGGGCGGGCCGAGTTCGGCGAACACCACGCCGTGATAGCTCGGGTCCGGTGTTGTAAAACCAGGGAAGCGTCCGCTTGCAGTCCAGTCGAACTTGCCGCTGTCGACGATCACCCCGGCGATGGCCGTGCCATGGCCGCCGAGGTACTTGGTCGCCGAGTGCACGACGATGTCGGCGCCGTGCGCGATCGGCTGAATCAGGTAGGGCGTCGCGATGGTGTTGTCGACGATCAGCGGAACGCCGTTGTCGTGCGCCACCTTCGACACCGCCGGAATGTCGAGCACATCGATTTGCGGGTTGGAGATCGTCTCACCGAAGAACGCCTTCGTGTTCGGCCGCACCGCGGCCTGCCAGGACGCCGGGTCGTCGGGGTCGGTCACGAACGTGGTCTCGATGCCCAGCTTCGGCAGCGTGTAGTGCAGCAGGTTGTAGGTGCCGCCGTAGAGCCGCGGGCTGGACACGATGTGATCGCCGGCTTCGGCGATATTCAGGATCGCGAACGTCTCCGCCGCCTGCCCGGAGGACAGGAACAGTGCGGCCACGCCACCTTCGAGGGCGGCGATGCGCTGCTCGACGGTGTCCTGGGTCGGATTCATGATGCGGGTGTAGATGTTGCCCGGCTCGGCCAGCCCGAACAGCGCGGCGGCGTGGTCGGTGTTGTCGAAGGTGTACGACGTGGTGGCATAGATCGGCAGCGCCCGGGCGTGCGTCGCGGCGTCCGGAGTCTGTCCGGCGTGGATCTGCTTGGTCTCGAAGGACCAGTTCGCGGTCGGATCGTCGGTATCTGACGTGCTCATATGAAAAACGAACCTCCATCTGTTCTGGGGGTCCGTTTCTGAGCGGACCCGCGCTTGCCGTGCAGCTAGGTGCAGCTGCTCAACCTGGTCTTCACCCGGAGCACCCCACCGCGGTTGGAGGGTTGCCGGCCAGCGAGCCGGGGCTTGACGCTGGCGCTCATGACCGCCTTGAAGCATAGCGGACCTTCGTAACGGGAGGCCAGCGGGATATCGGCATCTTTCGCCGCCGACTGTGACGCAGACCTCTCAACAGATACGACGACGGCGATCACGTAGGTTCAGAAGCGACGCGATACTGATAGCCGCCAAAGCACCTGACTGACCGCCCGGGAGACAACAGCACATGAGCGCCGAGAACCCGACCATCATCTACACGCTCACCGATGAGGCGCCGCTGCTGGCGACGTATGCGTTCCTGCCGGTGTTGCGCACATTCGTCGAGGCGGCCGGCATCGACGTCAAGACCAGCGACATCTCGGTGGCCGCGCGCATCCTCGCCGAGTTCAGCGACCGGCTCACCGACGAGCAGAAAGTGCCGGACAACCTGGCCGAACTCGGCGCGCTGACCCAGGACCCGAGCGCCAACATCATCAAGCTGCCGAACATCAGCGCCTCGGTGCCGCAGCTGGTCGCCGCCATCAAGGAACTCAAGTCCAAGGGCTACGACCTTCCGGACTTTCCGGGCGACCCGAAGACCGACGAGGAAAAAGAGATCCGCCAGCGCTACGGCAAGATTCTCGGCAGTGCGGTGAATCCGGTTCTGCGCGAAGGTAACTCAGACCGTCGCGCTCCCAAGGCGGTCAAGGAGTACGCCAAGAAGCACCCGCACAGCATGGGGCAGTGGTCGCAGGCGTCGCGCACCCACGTGGCGACGATGAAGACCGGCGACTTCTACCACGGCGAGAAGTCGATGACGCTGGACAAAGACCGCACCGTAAAGATGGTTCTGACCCCCGCCGGAAAGGGGGCGGGCGAGGCCATTGTCTTAAAGCCCGAGGTCAAGCTCGACAACGGCGACGTCATCGATTCCATGTTCATGAGCAAGAAGGCACTGATCGACTTCTACGAGAAGGAGATCGAGGACGCCTACAAGACGGGCGTGATGTTCTCGCTGCACGTCAAGGCCACCATGATGAAGGTGTCGCACCCGATCGTGTTCGGTCACGCGGTGAAGGTCTTCTACAAGGACGCCTTCGCCAAGCACGGCAAGTTGTTCGACGAGCTCGGCGTCAACGTCAACAACGGCCTCTCCGACCTCTACGACAAGATCGAGTCGCTGCCGGCCTCGCAGCGTGAAGAGATCATCGAAGACCTGCACAAGTGCCACGAGCACCGGCCGGAGCTGGCGATGGTGGACTCGGCCAAGGGCATCTCGAACTTCCATTCGCCGTCCGACGTGATCGTCGACGCCTCGATGCCCGCGATGATCCGGCTCGGCGGCAAGATGTACGGCGCCGACGGCCGCACCAAGGACACCAAGGCCGTCAACCCGGAGTCGACGTTCTCCCGGATGTACCAGGAGATGATCAACTTCTGTAAGACCCACGGCCAGTTCGATCCGACCACGATGGGCACCGTTCCCAACGTCGGCCTGATGGCGCAGAAGGCCGAGGAGTACGGCAGCCACGACAAGACCTTCGAGATCCCGGTCGACGGCGTCGCCGACATCGTCGACGTCGACACCGGCGAGGTGCTGCTGTCGTGGGACGTCGAGGAGGGCGACATCTGGCGCATGCCGATCGTCAAGGACGCCCCGATCCGCGACTGGGTGAAGCTGGCCGTCAACCGGGCCCGGCTGTCCGGCATGACGACGGTGTTCTGGCTCGACGACGAACGTCCGCACGAGAACGAGCTGCGCAAGAAGGTGAAGGCCTACCTCGCCGAAGAGGACACCGAGGGCCTCGACATCACGATCCTGCCGCAGGTGTGGGCGATGCGGTACACCCTCGAGCGCGTGATCCGCGGCCAGGACACCATTGCCGCGACCGGCAACATCCTGCGCGACTACCTCACCGACCTGTTCCCGATCCTGGAGCTGGGCACCAGCGCCAAGATGCTGTCGATCGTGCCGCTGATGGCCGGCGGTGGCCTGTACGAGACCGGGGCCGGTGGGTCGGCGCCCAAGCACGTCCATCAGCTGGTGGAGGAGAACCACCTGCGCTGGGATTCGCTCGGCGAGTTCCTCGCGATCGGCGCCAGCCTCGAGGATCTGGGCAACAAAACCGACAACGCGAAAGCCAAGGTGCTGGCGACCACGCTGGACACCGCGGTCGGAGAGTTGTTGAACGCCAACAAGAATCCGTCGCGCAAGGCAGGCGAGCTGGATAACCGCGGTAGCCAGTTCTACCTCGCGCTGTATTGGGCTCAGGCCCTTGCCGAGCAGACCGAGGACAAGGAACTAGCCGAGCACTTCGCGCCGCTGGCCAAGACCCTCGCCGAGAACGAGGACGCCATCATCACCGAACTGGCCGAGGTGCAGGGTCAGGCCGTCGATATCGGTGGGTACTACTACCCGGACCGGGAGAAGACCACCGCGGTGATGCGGCCTTCCAAGACCTTCAACTCCGTGCTCAGCTAGCTCCGGCCTCACTGACTGGGCTGGGCTGCCGCACCGGCGGCACGTGGGCGTCGACCCATTCGGTGATCAGGTCCGTGACGCGATCGGGGGCCTCGAACATCGGGATGTGCCCGACGCCGTCGAGATGGGTCACCTTGGTGATCTCCGGGATGTTCTTGTGGAAGTGCTTGGTGAACCGCGGATGCGGCAGCACCCGGTCACGTTCACACACCACGAGGTGCGTCGGGACCGACAACTCGGTCAGCTCCATCAGTCCCGGCATCAGCAACGCCTTGATCAGCAGCTGGTAGTAGGCCGGACAGTGAGTGACATCATCGAGGATCTCCTGCAGCTGCACCTCGGTCACGCCCCGCGGCGTGGCGCTGATCGGCACCGTGGCCGCGGCTTTGACCCCGGGCAGGCGCAGCGCACGCTCGCCCAGTAGCCGGGCGGTCAGCCACACCGGCAGGCCGGCGACGAACTTGCCGACGATCTCGTATTTCACCGGTGACCAGCGGTGCCAGCCACCGGCCGGCGCGATCCCGGTCAGTGTCCTGGCCCGGCCGCGTCGCTCGAGCTCGAAGGCCACCCAGCCGCCCAGCGAGTTGCCGACGACGTGGGCGGTGTCCCAGCCCATCTCGTCGAGCTGGCGCTCGACGTGGTCGGCCAGGGTCGAGGAATCCAGGATCAACGACCGGCTGCGCGGGCCACCGTTGTGCCCGGCCATCGACGGTGCGAACACCTCGAAGCGGCCGGTGTCGGCAAGCCGGGGCGCAACGTCGGACCAGACGTAGGAGGACATCATGAACGGGTGCAGCAGCAGGATCGGTTCGCCGGCACCTAGATGGATTGATTCGCGGGTCGCCACAACCAGACCGTAAAGGTGATACCGCCGGTACCGCAAGATAGGTTTTCTCCCGTGATCGTGACCACCATCAATGTCAACGGCGTCCGCGCCGCTGTCCGCCAGCGTTCGGCCGAGAACCTCGGCCTGCTGGCCTGGCTGTCGCAGACCACGTCCGACGTGGTGTGCCTGCAAGAAACCCGCTCCGACGACGAGCAGATCGCCGAGGCGCTGGCCCCGGCGGTTGCCGACGGCTGGCACCTGGCCTCGGCCAGCCCGCATCTCAAGGGCCGCAGCGGGGTGGCGATCCTGTCCCGCACCCCGTTCGCGGCGGTCCGGATCGGCTTGGCGGCAACCGAATTCGAGCTACACGGCCGCTACGTCGAGGCCGATCTGGCCGGCGGTGAGACGGTCGCCAGTGTGTACGTCCACACCGGCGAAGCCGGCACCGACCGCCAGCTGGAGAAGGAACGGTTCATGGCCGCGCTGGCCAAGCGGATGACGGAGCTGACCGCCGACGGGCGCGACGCGGTGATCTGCGGCGACTGGAACATCGCCCACACCGAAAATGACATCAAGGCCTGGAAGGCCAACGTCAAGAAGGCCGGCTTCCTGCCCAGCGAGCGACAGTGGCTCACCGACCTGTTGGACTCCGGCTGGGTGGACGTCATGCGGCAGCTCCACCCCGATGTCGCCGGCCCTTACAGCTGGTGGTCGTGGCGCGGTAAGGCGTTCGACAACGACGCCGGCTGGCGCATCGACTACCACCTGGCCAGCGAGAGCCTGGCGGCACGCACGGTGGCCGCCCGTGTCGAGAAGCCGGCCCTGTATGCGTTGCGCTGGTCCGATCACGCTCCGGTGACCGTCGAATTCGGCTGAGCCGACACGAATGGGCCGGTCGCCTCGGGGGGATGAGGCAACCGGCCCATTGTCGTGGTGGTCTAGTAGCTTCCGTTGATCCAGGCGCCCCACGGGACGTAAGTCGTGGCCGGGGAGGCGTAGGTGCTCGGGGCGTTGAAGTTGCCGGAGCTGGTGCCCTGGTCGTCGTCCCACGAGTAGGTGTTCTGAGCGCTGGCCGGCCCGGCGAATCCGAGGGCGGCGCCACCGATGACGGCACCGGCGATGGCGGGGGCGGCGATCAGGGCTGCGAGGCGGTTGGTCATTGTCGTGCCTTTCGGTGTCCGTCGGTCTTTGTCGATCCGTTGTGGTCTGAGACAAATCATTCGCTGCCGGCACCCAACTCGTCGATCGGCCGCTCAGCCGGTTTTCGTGTCCACCGATCGGGGGACAGCTGTGCACGGTCTTTTGCTCTGAACGCACCGCCATGTCTCTGACGCGTGCGATAAATTCCACCCGGGCGGCGGCAGTCTATGGATACGCTGTGAGCCCGACGGGAGTCTGTACTGCACAAGCCGGGGGGCGCACAGTGGCACAACGCAAACGACGATTGGGTGCAGCCGCCTTTGCGATCGGGATGTGGTTGGCCGGTCCGCAAGCCGTCGGCGTTGCCAATGCCGATGCGCCGGAGACGGATTCGCCGTCGGTAGCCGCGAAGAACACCCAACCGCGCCACACGCGCACCGCGAGATCAGCTCGCCCGGCACCGCCCGTCAGTGCGGTGTCGGGGAGTGGCGTGAAGTCCAAGGTGTCGACAGTGCCGCGGTCGGCGCGGCCGGTGTCGGGGCCTTCTGCTGTCGTGAAACCGGTGTCGGGGGTTGGGGTGTCGCGTCGTGTGCCGGTTGCGGTGGCGGCGGTGGGTAATGGTGGGTGTGCGGCGTGTTGGGGGGTTGGTGCGCCGTCGTTGACTGCTGCGGTGGGCACGGTGGTCAATCATGTGTTCAATTCGGCGTTTGATGTGGTGGGGGGTTTGCCGGGCGGTCCGTTGTCGGATGTGCTGGGTGGGGCGTTGGTGTTGGTTCGGCGGTCGTTGTTTTTTGTGCCGGAGGGAGTCAGTGTCGCGCAGACGAATTCGTCGTTGGTGGTGTCGGTGAATTCGGGCAGTGTGGCCTATATCCGTCAGGTGGGGTCGTCGGTGCAGATTTCGGGGGATCCGGGGTTTTTCCGGGCGTATACGGTCAGTGATGCCAGTGCGGTGTCGGTGTCGGTGAGTAATGCGGGCAATGCTGGGTGTGCTGGTGTGGTGGTGACGTCGGGGACGGTCAATGGGGCGTTGTCGACCAGTGGGATTGATGCGTTGCGGTTCGCTGATGGGGCGGCGTTTTCGGGTCGGGTGGATGCGGTGCTCGGTGCTGCGGCGTTGCATGTGCGTGATGCGGTGCGGGGTTTGGGTGGGGTGCGTCTGGATGCGGCGGTGGTGCTCGACAGTGATGTGGAGGTCGATGCGGGGCAGAAGGAGGCGACGTTTGTAGGCACGGTTGATGCGGCGCGGGCTGGTTGGCAGTCGTTGACGGTGACGGCGTTGACGACCACGAGGTTTGAGGCGGCGGTGGGTGGGCGTGCGGCGTTGGCTGCTCTGCTGACCCGGGGTATCGCCCCGTTGAGCATCACCGAGTCCACCGACACCAAAACCATCCCCCTGCAGTATGTTCCGCAGTATCAGTCCGATGGCTCGATGATCGTCAAATACGGGATCGACGTCGCTCTCGGCGCCAACGCGCCACGCAGTTTCGTATTCGACACCGGGGGCAACGGCTTCTGGGCCGACTACAACCCGGTGTACTGGACCGGAATTCCCCTCGGTGATCAACCGGCCAGCATCACATACACCAACGGCGAGCAGTACCAGGCGCTGGTGACACCCGCGATCGTCACCCTTGGCCCGGTGGGCGGAACCCGGGTGTCCACCACTGTGCCGGTCAACGTCGGCGCCATCATCTCCTCCGGAAAGGTCGGCGCGTTGACCACCGCCCCGACCAATCCCTTCGCCCCGACCGTCGCCGGTAGCTTTGCCGGTGATTTCGGCGCAGCGTTCGGCGTTCAGGACAACCTGACCAGCGTGCTGTTCCAACTGCCCGGCAACCTCTCCAGCGGTTACCTGGTGCAACTCGGTCCCATCGGCACCGACCCACAATTGAGTGTCGGAGTCACCGATGCGCTGCGCGCCCAATTCCCTTACGCCATACCGATCAATGCCCTGGCCGGCGGTGGTACCTACCCCGTTTCGGGCTATCAGGTCTTGCAGCAGTTCGGATTCAACGGCCAATACTTCGCCAAGCAGGGCGACACCATACTGCCGATCGGGTCGCAAACGTTCTCCGGGTGCACCCAGCAGTGCCTGCCCACGCTGATCGACAGTGGAGCGCCCTCGACCAACATCCGGTTGCCGGGCGCACCGCAGCCGTACCCGTTCGACAGCAGCGGTCAGCTCACACCCGGCAGCACGCTCATCGCGGAGTTCCCGACCGCCCAAGGCCGGCCGCCGCTGATATGGAGCTTCGACGCGGGCAACATCGGCTCGGTCGACCTGGCCAACTATTCGTCGGGCAGTGGCGCGGCGACCACCACCCAAAACGTGAACACCGGATTGAACATCTACAACGACTTCGACGTGATGTTCGATCTGCAGAACCAGGTGATCTGGCTGCGCCCCAACGGCGGTCAGTCGCAGCTGATCGCCGGCTCGGTCACCACGACCGGCAGTCAGACCTACCTGCAGAACGCCACTCTCGGGGGGACCTACTCAGCCGGCGCCGGCGGCTTCTCCGTGGCCGGGGTCACCTCGCTGACCGCCGACACCGTGATCAACGCCGGCAGCGGGGACGTCACGTTCGCCGGCACCGTCGACGGCGTGGCTTCGGGTCAACAGTCCCTTGCGGTGAACTCCAGCGCCGCAACCACCTTCGTTCGTGCCGTGGGCAGCCAGAAGACGCTGAGGCAGCTGACAACCGATTCCGGCGGAACAACCACCGCCGCTGGAGCCACCACGACCGGCACCCAGCAGTACGGCGATGACGTGACCTTGGCCAGCGACTACACCGGCAGCGCGGTCACCGTGGGTGGCGCGACCACGCTGGCGAGCAGCGTTGCGGTGACTGCGAATTCCGGCGATATCAGCTTCGCCGGCAAGATCGACTCGCAACAGGGTCAAGGGTTCAACTTGAGGCTGCAGACCAACGGCGGAGACACGTCCCTGCACGGCGACGTGGGCGGTACTCACCCGCTGGGCGGTATCGGTCTGGTCACCACCGGCAGCAAGAAGACGACCGTCACTGCCGATGGCAGCGTCAATGTCGATGGCAGCCTGGGTAACTCGGGTTCGACCGGCATCTTCATCGGTGACAACGTGACCGTTGACTTCGCCAACGGCGGATCGATCCGGAACTTCACGGCCAACGGCGTCGTCTTCGAGGGTTCCTCGAGCGGGTCGACGATCAGCAAGTTCCACATCGCCGACAACGTCTACGACGGAATCCAGATCGCCGCGCAGGGAACTCTGGCCAGCTACGACTACACCGGAACCACGATCAGCGACAACCTCATCTACGGCAACGCCGCGTTCGGTATCGAGACCGTGTCCCCGGTGTCCGGCCTCACCATCAGCCACAACACCATCGGGCTGGCCGGTACGAGCAATCCGTGGAACTACCGCAGCGACGGGCCCAACACCCACGGCATCGTGCTGTCACCGGGGGAGTACTCCGGCACGTCGATTTCCGAGAATCACATCTCGGACAACCTGCGCAGCGGCATCTACGCAGCCGGCGGTGTCAAAGGCGTCAGCATCTCCGGAAACATACTGAGCAACAACGGGTCTCACGGGATCGAGTTTGCCACCGGCGACTTCAGCGGTACCTCGATCACCGGCAACACCATCGCCGCCAACGCGACCGACGGAATATCACTCGGCGCCGGCATCGGTCAGGGTGATCGGACGGGTGAGAACCCGCTGAACGGCTACAGCGGCGACGGCCACTATGTTCTGCCCTACTTCAACCAGCCCGACTTCTACTCGCCGTCGGCCACCCAGCCCGTCATCCCCACCATCCTGATGCAGATCGGCAACGTCGGCGGGCTCACCATCAATCTCGACACCGGTTCACGCGGGCTCTATGTCGATGCGCTGCAACTGGGTCAGGACTTCGCGGGCAGCGGAACGGTCCTCGGCCCCGGCCACATCTACCTCAACAGCTCCAACCGGCTCTACTTCGGCACCTGGGTGGAGGTGCCGGTCACCTTCACCCAGTCGTACTACGAAACCGCCGCGGGCTTGCAGGACGCGAACTCGCACGCGGTGGCCACCGTCCCCGTGCTCGCGGTAGACGCGATCGGCGCATCCACCACGCCGATGCCCGGTGCCACCCAGGCGAACACCACGTTCACCACCACGATCAACAGCGGCACCATCACGATCACCGACGGTACCCACACGACAACGTCGCCGATCACGCCGACGCTCGACAGTCAGGGTCAACCGCTGGCGACCGGGACCGTCACGATCCCGGGCGGCTACTGGGCAAGCTATCTGGATCCGAACAACTTCTACGATGACAACGGAGTGTCGACGAGCAAACTGGCTCCAGTGGCCAACTTCGGTGTCGGGTTCGACCGCACCGGCGAAGGCACCGCACCCGTCGGCGCCGGGCTCAACCAGGCCTACAACGCATTTCTGAATCTGACCGAGATGCAAGACGGCGCAATGCGTCCCGGCTACGTGATGACAACGACCAATGTGATCCTGGGTCTGGACAGCAGCGTGTCGGGGTACGCGTACACCCATCTCACCCCGAGCGGTCTGCCTCAGGGTGATCAGACCGCGCCGGACTGGCAACCCGCGACCGGCACCGTGACGATCGACGGCACGACCTACGGCACCGGGCCGATCGTCCTGGACATGGGCTTCAACGAAGGCATTCTCACCCTGCCCGGATTCACTCCGCCGGCGACCTTCGCCGACAACATCACCGTCAATCTGCTCAATTCCGGCGGCAGCGTTCGGTACACGATCACCCAGCAGGACGGGCAATACACCCGCTCCAACGTCATGAACCCGAACAGCGTCAACCTGTTCAACCCGTTGGCCGGCGCCTACTCGCAGAACGTGGTGCCGCTCAGCCAGCAGTTCTTCAACACCGGGCGGCAAGCCTTCGCCGGATTCAACTACCTCTACGACGCGGCGGGCGGCTTCCTCGGCCTTTCCGTTCCCGACAACACCGACGCCCAGAAGGCCTTCACCCTGGCCGACGGCGTCCTCGACAAGCAGTACTACCCGAACCCGAACGCCCCCGTCGGCGTCAGCAACCTCGTCATCTCCGGAAACACGATCTCGGACAACGGAGGTGCCGGTATCTCGGTGAACGGTGGCGGATCGACCGGGAACGCGATCCTGGCCAATTCCATCCACTCCAACACCGGAGCCGGCATCGCACTCTCCAATGGCGGCAACGGTGAACAACCTGCGCCTACCGGTGTCACAGCGCAACTCGGCACCCAGACCGTAACTGTCGCCGCCACGATGCCGCCGGTGCCCGGATACGGTGGTACCTACACCATTGAGGTGTTCCGGTCGCTGCCTGGCGACACCGGTGACGTCGAGGGCCGGCAATACCTCGGCACCCTGCCTGGGCAATCGGGATCCTTTACCGGGCAGGTCGATTCGATGGGCGCGCAAGCCGGCGACTGGATCACGCTGACCGCGACGCCAGACAGTGCACCCAACACCGACAACACCTCGGAGTTCTCCGTGGCCGTTCTGCTCACCGCACCCTGACTAACCGGAGGTCTCCGATGTCCGAACTCACAGCCGGTCTCCGGGTCGGTGCCGCAGCATTCGTCCTGGGTCTGTCGGTGGCCGGGCCGGCAGGCCTGGCGGCTGCAGATACCGGCAATGCCAATCCCGGGGCGCCGCGCACCTCCGCAACGGATTCAGCAGCGGCACATAAACCGACGGCTGGGGCCGCGCGGTCGCGGACGGCGCAGCGGCCGAAAGTGACAGGCGCCCGGAAGCCGGTGGCGCCGAGGTCGGCAGCAGCGGCGCCTTCTGGTGTCGTGAAACCGGTGTCGGGGGTTGGGGTGTCGCGTCGTGTGCCGGTTGCGGTGGCGGCGGTGGGTAATGGTGGGTGTGCGGCGTGTTGGGGGGTTGGTGCGCCGTCGTTGACTGCTGCGGTGGGCACGGTGGTCAATCATGTGTTCAATTCGGCGTTTGATGTGGTGGGGGGTTTGCCGGGCGGTCCGTTGTCGGATGTGCTGGGTGGGGCGTTGGTGTTGGTTCGGCGGTCGTTGTTTTTTGTGCCGGAGGGAGTCAGTGTCGCGCAGACGAATTCGTCGTTGGTGGTGTCGGTGAATTCGGGCAGTGTGGCCTATATCCGTCAGGTGGGGTCGTCTGTGCAGATTTCGGGGGATCCGGGGTTTTTCCGGGCGTATACGGTCAGTGATGCCAGTGCGGTGTCGGTGTCGGTGAGTAATGCGGGCAATGCTGGGTGTGCTGGTGTGGTGGTGACGTCGGGGACGGTCAATGGGGCGTTGTCGACCAGTGGGATTGATGCGTTGCGGTTCGCTGATGGGGCGGCGTTTTCGGGTCGGGTGGATGCGGTGCTCGGTGGTGGGGCGTTGCATGTGCGTGATGCGGTGCGGGGTTTGGGTGGGGTGCGTCTGGATGCGGCGGTGGTGCTCGACAGTGATGTGGAGGTCGATGCGGGGCAGAAGGAGGCGACGTTTGTAGGCACGGTTGATGCGGCGCGGGCTGGTTGGCAGTCGTTGACGGTGACGGCGTTGACGACCACGAGGTTTGAGGCGGCGGTGGGTGGGCGTGCGGCGTTGGCTGCTCTGCTGACCCGGGGTATCGCCCCGTTGAGCATCACCGAGTCCACCGACACCAAAACCATCCCCCTGCACTACCTTCCGACCTACAACGCCAATGGTCAGCCACAGGTGAAGTACGGCATCGACGTCGCAATCGGCAACAACGCGTCCCAGATCTACGAATTCGACACCGGGGGAACTGCTTTCTTCGCCGGCTACAACCCGTCGTTCTGGCAGAACGTCCCGCTCAGTACTACCGGCCTGTCTGTCGACTACAGTTCCGGCAACTTCTACAACTCCGTCGTCTCCACCACACCCATCACGCTCGGCACCGGCTCGCAGACCGTGACCACCCAACCCATACAGATCGGCGCGATCCTCTCCGGAGGCAACTCCAACAGCGGTGCGGTCTTCGACTTCACCAATCCGCTGGCTCCGCCGGTCGAAAGCAACTTCTTCGGGGACTTCGGTGCGTCGTTCGCCGTTCTGCCGGTCACCGGCCTTTCCATCCCGATGACCAGTCCGCTGTTCCAGTTGCCCGGCAACCTCTCCAGCGGCTTCCTCGTCCAGCTCGGTCCGATCGGCACCGACCCGCAGCTGAGTATGGGTGTCACCGATGCCCTTCGTGATCAGTTCACCTATGCGATTCCGGTTGCCCAACTGATCGGCAGCGGCAACTATCCGGTGTCGGGTTACCCGATCCTGCAGCAATTCGGCTTCTTCCCACAATATTTCGCACAAGACGGGACTGGGGCCAAGCTGCCGATCGGCACGGAGCAGTTCCCGCAATGTGCCAGCCAGTGTCTGCCCACTCTGATCGACAGCGGCGCGCCGACGACCGGTATCCGGCTCAAAGACATTCCCGGCGGGGACCCCTACAACGTCAACGGCCAACTGAAACCCGGCGTGAGCTTCATCGCCGAATTTCCCACTACCCAGGGCCGGACGCCACTTGAGTGGAAGTTCACCGCCGGTGATACCGGATCGGTGGATCTGGTTCAGTACGAGGACGGTTCGGTGGCGACGAACACCCAGAACGTCAACACCGGTTTGACCCTGTACAACTACTACGACGTCATGTTCGATGTGCAAGACCAGGTGATCTGGTTACGGCCCAACGGCGGTGAGTCCACCGTGAGCCTCAACTCCGTGACCACCACCGGCAACCAGACCTACCAACAGAAGGCCATTCTCGGCGGCAGCTACTCGACCGATTCCGGCGACTTCTCCGTCGCCGGTGTGGCGACACTCGTCGGCGACACGGTGATCAACGCCGGCAACGGTGACGTCACCTTCTCCGGCACCGTCGACGGCACCGCGAACGGCCAGCAGTCTCTGACAGTGAACTCCAGCGGCGCAACCGCATTCGTCCGGCAAGTCGGCTCGAACTTTGCTCTGAAATCACTTGTCACCGACGCCGGCGGGTCGGCCGCGATGGCGGCGGTCACCACCACGAAGGATCAGACCTACAACGACAGTAGCGTCAGCCTCAGTGGGCCGTATCGAACCACGACCGGCAACTTCCTGGTGGGTGGCAATGCTGAACTGGCCGGCCCGGCGTCGATCCAGACGGGCGGCCCCGGGACGATCACGCTCACCGGAACTGTCGATGCCCAGCCTGGGCGCGGCCTCACGCTCAAGCTGACCACCGCCGGCGGTGGCGTCCACCTGGGTGCAGCGGTCGGCGCGCAGAATCCGTTGGGCGGACTCGTCCTTGCCAGCACGGCCGGCGCCGGTGCGACCACGGTCACCGCGGACGGTGTGATCAACCTGGACGGCAGTCTCGGCTTCGCCAACCAGAACGGTCTGGCGATAGGGCCCTCGGTGACGGTGGACTTCAGCCACGGCGGCCTTGTTCAGAACTTCACCAAAACCGGCATCGTCCTTGACCAGAGCGATGATTCGACGCTCCAGGAGTTCATTGTCAGCAACAATGCCACCGGTGGCATCGTGGCGACGGACGTCGAGCGTTTGACGCTTGCCGATAACGCGGTGATAGGCAATGGTGCGCCGAACGGCGGCGACGGAATCGACATCGCCGGTGGCATCGACGTGCACATCACCGGCAATAGCGTCATCGGCAACAACGGCGACGGGATCGCCGTGTTCAGCTATGCGAATCCGGTGATCGTCGATTCCCAGCACATCACGCTCAAAGGCAATGCCGTCACCAACAACACCGGCGACGGGATCGACCTGAAGGACGCCGATGACGTCGAGATCAGCGGCAACACCATCACCACGAATACCGCCAACGGCGTGCTGTCGCTGAACACCGACAATGCCGCGATCGAGACCAACACGATCAGCGGGAACGGCGAGCACGGTGTGACCGTCGACAAAGGCACCGCAAACACGATCCTGTCGAACGCGATCTCCGTGAACGTCATTGACGGAATCAGCCTTCAGAACGGCGGCAACGCCAACCAGGCCGCGCCGACGGTCGCCAGTGCAGCCATCACGAACGGGCGCCTGATCGTCACCGGAAGCCTGACCGACCGCTCAGGTGATTACCGCCTGCAGGTGTTCTACTCACCCCCACCGGTCAACGCGGAGGCGCCGCCGGTCCAAGGGCTGCAGCTCCTCAGCGACAGCGTCGAGAAGACCGATTCCTTTACGGTCGACGTGCCGGGCGGCTCGCTGTGGCAGGGTTCCTTCGTCACGGTCACCGCCACCGTCGGCGACAACACCTCGGAGTTCTCGGTGCCCGTTGTGATCACCGTCGCGCCGTAACGCTCTGGTGTCCGTCTATCGGTTGGGTCAGTAGCTTCCGTTGATCCAGGCGCCCCACGGCACGTAGGTGATGGCCGGGGTGGCGTAGGTGGTCGGGGCGTAGAAGTTGCCGGTCGAGGAGCTGTCGGCGTACGGGGAGTAGTCGTTCAGGGTGGTCGTCGCGCCGGCCGGTCCGGCGAACGCGAGGGCGGCGCCACCGATGACGGCGGCGGCGAGGGCGGGGGCTGCGATGAGGGCCTTGAGGCGGTTCGTGGTCATGACTCATATCATTCGTGCTCACCACACGTCAGTCGATCCGCTGACCAGCCTGTTTTCGTGTCCACCGATCGGGGGACACGGCGCCAGGACTCGGCGCTAGGTCGGGCAGCCGTCCCGGTTGGGACCGGCGAGCGCTTTGGGCGCGTCGTCGATGGCCTTGTGTACGACCTCGAGCACCTGCGGATCCCACGTCAGCGCGGTCTTCTGTTCCAGCCCAACGAGATTGGAGACGAAAATGCTGTGGGTGTCGTCGAAGGTGAAACACCGGCGGTGCGGCAGCACCGGGTCGCCGAGGTTTCGGGCCAACGCACTCTGCAACGCCACGATGCCGTCATTGGGCCACACCGCCGGATTGACCGGGCCGTCGCTGCTGGTTTTCGGGGCGTTGAACCTCTTGCCGCCGATCAACACCACCGGGATCTTGTCGAGCACCCCGGACTGGTATTCGTTCCAGCCGTTCTTGCCCATCAGGAACGCCTGATTGACCTCACGGCCCGAGCCCGCCATCAGCCGCTTGACCTCGTCGGCCATGCCCTTCATCGAGGTCTCGCAGAAGGTGTCGCCCTTGCAGTCGCTCAGCGGGAGCAACCCGTTCGCGAAGTCTGACAGGTAGGAGCCCTGCCACGGCGTTCCGATGGTGGTCAGCGACCGCACCTTCAGCGGCGAGTTCGTCGACGCCAGCACCCGGATGGCCGCACGCGAATACAGCCCGCCCATGGAGTGGCCGACGAAGTCGACTTCGGTGACTCCCTTGTCGGTGTGCAACCAGTTGAGGAACCGGGCCAGGTGTTCGCCCGCGGTGTCGATGCTGCCCGTCGAGTCGACGGTCATGTTCTCCGGCAAGGTGATCGGGCAGACGCCGAACGGTCCGAAACCGGTCTGGTCCACCACCTGGCCGCGGCCGGCCATCGCTGGGGAGGTGTAGACCGTGTAGCCCTTGCCGAGCAGATACTCGCGCAGCGCGGTATCGGTGTTGCCGGCGGCCAGCCCGGTCTTGCAGGCCTGGTCCGGACTGGTGAACGGTGACGTCGCATCCCCGCCGGACACGATCACCACCGCCGTCGACGCCGGGCGCTTCTCGTCACCGGAGTTGCTGCCGCACCCGGCCAGCGCGCAGATCATCGTCATAGCGGCGGCCAGCGCCAGTCTTCCTCGCACGAAGCAGGATGCTAATGCCACTCGACGGTCCTGGATGGGACTCGTGACAGGATTGACGCACCATGAACAGCTCATCTCGTCGTGTCGTTTTCTCCGGCGTCCAGCCGACGTCAGATTCGCTGCACCTGGGCAATGCCCTCGGCGCGATCAGGCAGTGGGTCGGGCTGCAGGACGATTACGACGCGTTCTTCTGCGTGGTGGACCTGCATGCGATCACCGTGCCGCAGGACCCCGCCACCCTGCGCCACCGCACCTTGGTGACCGCCGCCCAGTACCTGGCGCTGGGTATCGACCCCGACCGCGCGACGATCTTCGTGCAGAGCCACGTGCCCGCGCACACCGAGCTGGCCTGGGCGCTGGGCTGTTTCACCGGGTTCGGCCAGGCCTCGCGGATGACACAGTTCAAGGACAAGTCGCAGAAGCAGGGCGCGGAGGCGACGACCGTGGGCCTGTTCACCTATCCGGTGCTGATGGCCGCCGACGTGCTGCTCTACGACACCGATCTGGTGCCGGTCGGTGAGGATCAGCGTCAGCATCTGGAGCTGGCCCGCGACGTCGCGCAGCGGTTCAACGTCCGCTTCCCCGACACCTTCGTGATCCCGGAGCCGATGATCCCCAAAGCGACGGCCAAGATCTACGACCTGCAGGAGCCGACGGCCAAGATGAGCAAGTCCGCGGCCACCGAGGCCGGCCTGATCAGCCTGCTCGACGACCCGAAGGTGACGGCGAAGAAAATCCGCTCGGCGGTCACCGACAGCGAGCGGGAGATCCGCTTCGACGTCGACGCCAAGCCCGGGGTGTCCAACCTGCTGTCGATCCAGTCGGCGGTGACCGGCACCGACATCGACACGTTGGTGGCCGGTTATTCCGGCCGCGGCTACGGCGACTTGAAAAAAGACACCGCCGACGCCGTCGTCGAATACGTGACTCCGCTGCAGCAGCGCGTCGACGAGCTGCTCGCGGATCCGGGCGAACTGCAGGCGATTCTGGCCAAGGGCGCCGACCGGGCCCGCGAGGTGTCTGCGAAGACCATCGGACGGGTATACGACCGGTTAGGGTTTCTGCCGACGAGTTCGTAGACACTGCGAGGGGCTGGGCATGTCAGAACCGGCCGAACCGGGTCGCCTCGACCGGCTGCGGGCCCGCTATCACTGGATCGACCATACGATCCGGGCGGGGATGCGCTATCAGAAGGTCAAGGGCGACTTCTACGCGGCGGGCATCACCTACTTCACGATCTTCGCGCTGTTCCCGTTGCTGATGGTGGGCTTCGCGGCCGGCGGGTTCGTCCTGGCCAGCCGGCCGGACCTGCTCGACGATGTCGAAAACCGGATCAGGACAACCGTTTCCGGGGACTTCGGTCAGCAGCTGATCGGGCTCATCGATTCGGCGATCGACTCCCGCACCTCGGTGGGTGTGATCGGTCTGGCCACCGCGGCGTGGGCGGGGCTGGGCTGGATCGCGAATCTGCGGGAGGCGCTGAGCCAGATGTGGGATCAGCGCGTCGAGGAGCAGAGCTTTCTGCGCACCAAGCTGTCGGATCTGGTGGTGCTGCTGTCGGTCTTCGTCGCGCTCATCCTCACGATCGCGCTGTCCGCACTGGCCAATCCGGAACTGATGACTAACGTGCTCGACTGGCTGGGCGTGCCGCACTTGTTCGGGCTGGGCACCGTGCTGCGCATCGCCTCGCTGGTGATGTCCTGGGCAGTGTCGTGGCTGTTGTTCAGCTGGATGATCGCCAGGTTGCCGCGTGAGTCGGTCAGCTTCCGCAGCAGCGTGCGCGCCGGGCTGATGGCCGCGGTGGCGTTCGAGATCTTCAAGCTGGTCGGGTCGATCTATCTGCGGTCGGTGGTGCACGGTCCGGCCGGTGCGACGTTCGGGCCGGTGTTGGGGCTGATGGTGTTCGCCTACATCACCGCTCGGCTGGTGTTGTTCGCCACCGCGTGGGCTGCGACGTCGAAGGACAACCTGCGCCCCGACCCGGTTCCGGCGCCCGGCCCGGCCGTCATTTCGCCGCGGGTGGGGCCGGATGACGGTCTGAGCACCCGGCAGGCGGTCGCCGCGATGGCGGTGGGTGCTGTTGGTGCACTGGGTGTTTCGCGGCTGTGGCGCGGCGGGCGGCGCGACTAGCGCCGCTACCGGTGCAGGTAGGGATCGCTGAAGACCTGGACGTGCCCGCCGGCAAGACGACGCCGTTCGACCGACCGCACCTTGGCAAGTGGCTGACCACACGACGCGGTGAGTTCGACGTAATCGTCTTTTCCGTGCGGATCGCATCGTGCGCCGCCTGTTCGATCTGGCCGCATACCGGCTCAAGGGTGGCGTTGGCCGAAAGCCTCGCTATCGCTGTTCGTCAGCGCAGACAGCCGAGGGACCGTGCGGGAACCAAAACGATTCCGCTTGACTACGCCGACGCCGAGGTCGAGCGCCAGACCCTAAAGAACATGGGACCACTCGAACGACGGCGCCGAGTCTGGTTCGCGGGCAATGACCACACCGACGAGCTGAGCGAGGTCAACAGCGTGCTGGAGGACTTGACCGATCAGCTGGGTGTGGGCGTCTTCAAGCAGGGCACTCCCCAACGCACCAAGCTGGATCAACGTATCGCAGCGCTGAGTGCTCGCCAAGCCGAACTATCCTCTGTCCCTTCGCAACCGGCTGGGTGGCGCTTCGAGCCCACGGGGGAATTGTTCTCCGACTGGTGGAACGACCAGGACGACGAGGCCGAGAACATCTGGCTGCGTCAGTCGGGCTTTCGCTACGAGTGGTCCTCGCACAGCCACGAGCAGGGCCGAGTCGTCGTCGACTGGTTCGAGCGAGTTGGCGAACTCGAAATGGACCTCGACGGCGACCGGGCGTTCGGGCCGCTTGCGGACTTCATGGCCGCGCTGTCGGACCCGGCGAACTTCGAGGATGCACCGCCTTCGTGACTGGGTCACCACCTCCGGGCAGAATATCGGGCATGACCGCAACCCAGTGCAAAGGCACTGTGACCGTGAAGAACGACCGCGACTCGTACCAGGAGGCGGAACGTCGAGCCTGGGAGAACATCCAAGCCAGTCTCGATGAGGGTGAATCTGTCGACCGGAGGAGCTTGGACATGGGGGGATCGCCGCATATCGACGGTCCCGTTGCCACGTATCACTTCACGTACGTGCTCAAGGGATCCTGAAAGTCTAACTGCCGGTAGGGGTTAGGTTCGCCCTCGATGTCTCTTACGTTGCTGTTGCACACACCAACGAAAGGACCGACCGTGACCACACCCACAACGCTCGACACCAAGGCGATCGTGACCGCCCACGACACCGACCCGAAGGCGTTGCGCGTATTTCTCCGCTCAGGCAAAGCCGACGGCATGTTCAGCCGTGACGGCAAGGCGTACGTCTTCGCGAGGGTCGACGTGCCCAAGATCAAGAAGGCCTACGTGGCATGGGTCGCCGAACGTGCAGCCGCGAAGGCAAAGAATGAAGTGGCCGAAGCGTCATGACGACCCCGCACCGTCACAACGGCCGCCCGAGTGTGCGAAGCGCGAAGGCGGCGTGTTTATCGCGACGAGCCCACGCGAACGCAGGATGATCTTGTGATGAGCTCAACGCCGCTGTGGGTTCCACTGATTGTCGCCGCGATAGGCCTTTGCGGTACGGCTGTTGCGGGACTTGGGGGCGTATGGGTCACTCAGCACCGTGCTGACAAACGTGAATCTGTGGCTTGGCGGCGTGAACTGGAGAGGGAGAGTGCGAGGTGGAAGCGCGAGGATGAGGCTAGGACGTACGAACAGCGCAGAGACGCGTACGTCACCTTCTATCAGGCGGCGTACGAGTATAAAGAGCAACTCGAAGCGTACGGAAGACTTCTTGGAACTGACACTCCGCTTCCTCTAACTCCATCGCGAGATGACTTGAGGAAGGCTCGAAACCTGATGGCCATCTATGGCTCGCCGAAGGTTCAGCACGCGGCCACAACGGTTTACACGTCGGCTATAGCGCTGCGTTTGGCATGGCGGATTGCTCGCCAGGAACCGCACGCAGGGGGTGCCGCAGGAAGACTTGCCCGCGAGATTGAAGGCTTCGAGAAAAGACTGGAATCGGCGCTCGGTCTTATTCGCAGCGAATTAGGGGTCCCGAACGACCCCGCGGACACGGTCCCATAAGTGATCCGCTGCCGGCGCCTGGTTCGCACGGTGCTGCCCACTTCGTATGTGCGCGGTCATCTCTCATGAGTAGCGCTCACGCGTCCGAGGATGCCCCTAATCCTGCTGGGGTGTGTTCGAACGACAGCGCGGTGAGGCGTCGCGGGTTGCCGGTCGCGACCACACGGCCATTCAGTTCGTCGGCGCGGCGCTTGGCTTCCTCGGCCTCGTCGGCGGTGACGAACATGATCCGTAGTCGGGCACGGTCCGCAGGAGTGACGCCGAACTTCGAGAGACGCTGTCGAAGCTCGCCCGCGATCTTGGTGATGCTGCCCAGCCGAGGCCGCAACTGCGCGTGAAGCACTGCGGCGTCCAGCAAGTAGGACCAGTCGTGGTCAGTGAATCCCTTGGTAGCTCGCATGCGGTGATTTCACGGTCCACACCGGGGCTGATCGCACGACGTCGCAGTACACGCCCGACTTCCTCGCCCGGGTCGCCTCAGCGCACGCCAGCGCAGCCACGCGGCTGTGCTGGAGGAGTTCGACGTGTCGCGCCGACAAGCTGCTCGGTACATCTCGCGGGCGCTAGACGCGGAACTTATTGAGCGATAACGAAAAAGACGACATCCCCCGAAGGGAATGCCGCCTTTGACGTCGAGCGGTTAGGCGGACCGGCGAGGGGAGCGACCGTTGTACATACGCATGGCCTCCAGCATCTCGGCGATCTCCTTGCGGCGGGCGATCGTCCGGTTGCCGAATCCCAGCAGCTCGCCAATCAGCGAGATGACCGTCGAAATCGAAGTAGCGTTGGCCATCTGCGGGATGATCTTCCCGTACTCGGCGCGCTCATCGATCATCCGCATGACCACCCCATCAACCGGGTTCAGGATGTTCGGATCATCCGTCAACTTCTTGATGGCGTTGCCGAGCGAGATGATGTTGTCGAGACGCTGCGCTACCTCAGGCTGACGGCCGGCCAGAGCCTGACCGCACCGGTGGATGTGCCTCTTGACTTCTTCCCAGTTCTGCATGAAATCGAGTACCGGATTCCCGGTGTCGATCTTCGGCGGCGGGTCGACGTCAGCCTTCATCGCCAGAAACTCGACAGCCTCGGCGATGAACCGGGGAATCAGATCGTCCAGCGGATCGTTGCGTGCATTCATGACTGGTACTGCTCTCTAAGGCCGACTACCGGAAACACGTAGTCCGCATTCCGCGATCCGTCTTCGGTGCGGAACTTGCCTCGTGTACCGTCGCCCTCAGCATCTTCCCAATGCAGGCGTGGCCCTCGGCAGCGAATTACCCGTTGTCGGGGGCTTCGTCGTTCGGTCCTCGCAGTCAACACTAGCCCTAGTGGCCGACAGCGAGAAGAGATACAACATGTTCCGAATAACAATTTTGAAATTCCCAGGTCGTAAGACCTTTGCCCGTGATAAAGCTGGCGTGTCGCATCTCACAACACGCCGAGAGAAGCATTCTTAGCAAACGCTTAGGCGGCCGATCGAGGGGTGCAATGCGGAATCACCGCGTACTCGCTAGCTGACATCCCGCACCTGGGCGGGTGATGCCTGAGTCGCTCGGAGGCGGGCACTTATCGTGTCACTCCGGCGCGCGGCGCAAGCGACAGAGCCACCTAAAGGTTTGGGACGCGACTAGCTAACGCCCGCGCACCGGGCGGCGATTGATGGCCCGCGCCATCATGATCAGGCTGAACACCACCAGCGTGCCGACCACCCCGACGCCCACCCGCACCGGCACCGCGTCGGCCTCGGGAAGCAGCTGGGTGCCACTGGCTTTGACGGCGGCGGCGGCATCCGGCTTGGGCGGCAGCAGGGAGGGATCCGGGTCGATCAGGTTCCCGATCCGGGTTCCGGGCGGGGTGGCGAAGCCGTAGTCGAGCAGGTGCGCGGCCTGTTGCCACGGCGGGATCGGCTGGCGGGTGCCGCGCATCAGCACCGCCACCAGCCTGCGGCCGTCGCGGTTGGCGGCGCCGACGAACGTCTGCCCGGCGTCGTCGGTGTAGCCGGTCTTGCCGCCGAGCGCGCCGGGGTAGTTGTAGAGCAGCTGGTTGTCGTTCTCCAGCTCATAACCCGGATGGTCGCCGTCCTCGCCCGGCTTGGCCGGATGACCGGGGAAGTCGTACTTCTGGGTCGAGACGATCTTCGCGAACGTCGGGTTCTCCCAGGCGTAGCGGTAGAACAGGCCGATGTCGTAGGCCGACGTGCTCATGCCCGGGCCGTCCAGCCCGGACGGGGTGGCCGCACGGGTGTCCTGCCCGCCGAGCTTGCGGGCCAGCGTGTTGATCTTCTGCAGCGCGGTGTCCCAGCCACCGACCTGCATGGCCAGCGCGTGTGCGGCGTCGTTGCCCGAGTGCATCAGCAGGCCGTGCAGAAGATCGTTGACGGTGTACTTGCCGCCCTCGTCCACGCCGACCCGGGTGCCCTCGGCGTTGGCGTCGTCCTGAGTGCCATTGACCATCTTGTTCAGCGGCAGCTCGTTCATCGACTGCATCGCGATCAGGACCTTGATGATCGAGGCGGGGCGGTGCCGGGCATGCGGATCACGCGCGGCGATGATGTCGCCGGTGTCGAGGTCGGCCACCAGCCAGGACTCGGCCGAGATGTCGTCGGGGACCGGCGGTGTTCCCGCCGCGACGATCACTCCGCAGCGCGCCAGGGCGTCGCCACCGACCGGCTTGGCCGGGACCGGCAATGGCTGCGGCGGGTCGCCCGCCTGCGGTACCTCCGAGGAGTCGACGGCCGGCGGGGTGGTCACCCGGTAGGGGCAGGTGTTGGGGTCCGGGTCGGCCCACGCGGTCGCCGATGTGCCGACGACGCACAGCGCCGCGGCCACCGCGGCAGCACCCCGCGTGAAGATCTTCGAGCTCGCCATCGACTCGCAGAGTAGGGGATCGGAGCCCCGAAACCGGGGAGCCGCGCTGTGACAGGAGTGGTTGGTGTTACAAATCGAGACACGCGACTGCCGACGACCCGATGCACCCCAGCCACAGTGTGCCGTCATGCTCGACGAGCCCGGTGGCCAGCGCGAACCGCGGATCGGCGGTCCGCACCTGCGAGCGCACCGTGCCGTCCAGATCGATGGATATCGCCCACACCACCGGCTTGGGGCTGGGCAGCCAGCCATAGGGCAGTCGCCACATCAGCCGCCGCGCCACCGGAGCTCGTGGAGCCAGCCATTCGCCGACCGCGTTGCGTTCGCTGACCAGCGCCACCCAGATGCGTCCGTCGGGGGCCGTGGAGATGTTGTCCGGATAGCCGGGCAGGTGCTCGATCAGCGGCACCGGCTCACCGATCCCCGAGCCCGTCAACGGGTACTTCGACACCCGGCAGGCCGTCGTCTCGGCGACCACCAAGGCCGACTCGTCGGCGGTCAGCGTCACCCCGTTGGCGAAGCGCAGCCCACTGGCCAGCGTCGTCACGGTGCCGTCGACGTCCCGGCGGAACAGTGACCCGCTGGGCCGGGCCTCGAGCACGGCGCCCTTGTAGTACTCGTAATGGAAGCGCGACGTCGACTCGGTGAAAAAGATTGTGCCATCCGATGATTCGACGACATTGCTGCAGAACGTCAACGGCCGTCCGGCTACCTCGCCCACCAGGGTCTCGAATGAGCCGGTGGCCGGATCGAGGCGCAGCAGCCCACGGTGGCTGTCGCAGATCAGCAGCCGGCCGTCGCGGGCCACTGCCAGCCCGAGTGGTCGGCCGCCGGTGTTGGCCACCACCTCGGGGGCGCGTCCTGTCCGGATCCGCACGATCGCCCCGTTGTCGGTTCCGGTCCAGAGCGTGCCGTCGGCGTCGACGACGACGTCCTCGGGAGCATGACCTGGAACGCCGATCACCCGCAGCGACCCGGAGAGATCCGGCGGTGGCAGGCGCCGAAGGGGAGGCGGCTGCCACCGCACGGGATCGATCGGGGGTTTGGCGGCCCCGGTCACAGCAGGCGGCTGGCCTCGCTGAGCACCCGGTGCAAGATGTCGTAGATCTCGTCGAATTCCTTCGGCCCGCTGATCAGCGGCGGCGCCAGCTGCACGACTGGGTCGCCACGGTCGTCGGCGCGGCAGTACAGGCCGGCTTCGAACAGCGCCGAGGACAGGAAGCCGCGCAGCAGCCGCTCGCTCTCGTCGTCGTTGAAGGTCTCCCGGGTGGTCTTGTCCTTGACCAGTTCGATGCCGTAGAAGAATCCTTCACCGCGCACGTCACCGACGATCGGCAGTTCGAGGAGCTTCTCCAGAGTGGCCCGGAAGATCGGGGCGTTGGTCTTGACGTGATCGTTGATGCCCTCGCGCTCAAAGATGTCGAGGTTGGCCAGCGCCACCGCCGAGGACACCGGGTGCCCGCCGAAGGTGTAGCCGTGGCCGAAGACGGTCTTGCCGTCGCTGAAGGGCTCGAACAGCCGGTCGCTGGCGATCATCGCGCCGATCGGCGAGTAGCCCGACGTCATGCCCTTGGCGCAGGTGATCATGTCGGGCTGATAGCCGATGTCCTCGCAGGCGAACATCGAACCGATCCGGCCGAACGCGCAGATCACCTCGTCGGACACCAGCAGCACGTCGTACTCGTCGCAGATCTCGCGGACCCGCTCGAAGTATCCCGGCGGCGGTGGGAAGCAACCGCCGGCGTTCTGCACCGGCTCCAAGAAGACTGCGCACACCGTTTCCGGACCCTCGAACTCGATGGCCTCGGCGATGCGGTCGGCGCAGTACTGTCCCCACGCCTTGATGTCGGTGTCGTACGGCGCGGGCGCACGGTAGAAGTTGGTGTTGGGCACCCGGAAACCACCGGGGGTCAACGGTTCGAACGGCTTCTTGAAGTCGGGCAGGCCGGTGATGGCCAGCGCACCCTGCGGGGTGCCGTGGTAGGCGATGGCCCGCGAGATGACCTTGTACTTGCCCGGCTTGCCGGTCAGCTTGAAGTACTGCTTGGCCAGTTTCCATGCGCTCTCGACCGCTTCGCCGCCGCCGGTGGTGAAGAACACCCGATTCAGGTCACCGGGAGCGTAATTCGCCAGCCGGTCGGCCAGTTCGATCGCCGGCGGGGTGGCGTAGGACCACAGCGGGAAGAACTCGAGGGTCTCGGCCTGCTTGGCGGCGGCCTCGGCCAGCTCCTTGCGGCCGTGTCCGGCCTGGACCACGAAAAGACCTGAGAGGCCGTCGAAGTAGCGCTTGCCGTGGCTGTCGTAGATGTACACGCCTTCGCCGCGGCTGATGATCGGCGGGGTCAGCCCCGCACCGTGCCGGGCGAAGTGGCCCCACAGGTGGCGGTCGGCCTTGGCCGACAGCTCCGCTGTGAGATCGAGCGTGGTGGTACTCATCGTGTTCCCCAATTGTATTGTTGTTTAACGAGTTTGAGATAGACCAAGGTTTCGGTCGAGGTCACCCCGGGTACAGCGCGGATCTCGGTGTTGAGCAAGTCGAGCAGCTCGGCGTCGTCCTCGCACACGACCTCCGCGATCGCGTCGAACGTGCCCGCGGTGAGCACCACGTAGTCGACGGCGTCGATCTGTGCCAGCTTCTCGGCCACCTTGGTGGTGTCCCCGGTACAGCGGATGCCAATCATCGCCTGCCTGCTGAATCCCAGCTGGAGAGGATCGGTGACCGCCACGATCTGCATCACCCCGGAGTCGACCAGGCGCTGCACCCGCTGGCGCACCGCCGCCTCCGACAGCCCGACGGCCTTGCCGATCGCGGCGTAGGAACGCCTGCCGTCCTGCTGCAGTTTCTCGATAATGGCCTTGGACATCTCGTCCAACTGGACGGGCCCGTTTCCACCCGCCCCAATGGCGCGGACGGGAAACCGAGTGGCCGGTACACCCGAGTCACGCATGCCCATGATTGTGCACGGAATCAGTTGTTTAAGGCAACAAGATCGATGAAATTGGTGGCGATAACCCACCCATACTGCGGGAATGCGTAGCAGTCGCTGAGAGAGTCGGTTACCGTGGGGCGGTGACCGCACTCACCTCTGACAAGACCCGAATTGTGCCCGGTAGCTGGATCGATGGTGCCCCGCTGGTGACCGGCGGCAGCCTCCACCAGGTCATCAACCCCGCCGACGGTAGCGTCGTCGCGGAGCTGGCGCTCGCCCAGCCCGCCGACGTCGACACCGCGGTGGCCGCCGCCCGCGCCGCACTCGGCGGCTGGTCGCGGGCCACCCCCGTCGAGCGGGCCACGGTATTGGCCAAGCTGGCCGAACTCGTCGACGCCCACGCGCAGGAGATCGCCGCCGAAGAGGTCAGCCAGACCGGCAAGCCGGTGCGGCTGGCCACCGAGTTCGACGTGCCCGGCAGCATCGACAACATCGCCTTTTTCGCCGGGGCCGCCCGCCACCTCGAAGGCAAGGCCACCGGGGAGTACAGCGGTGACCACACGTCATCCATCCGGCGCGAAGCGGTGGGGGTGGTCGCGACGATCACGCCATGGAACTATCCGCTGCAGATGGCGGTGTGGAAGGTGCTGCCTGCGTTGGCTGCCGGCTGTTCGGTGGTCATCAAGCCAGCCGAGCTGACCCCGCTGACCACCCTCACGCTGGCCCGGCTGGCCACCGAGGCCGGCCTGCCCGACGGCGTGCTCAACGTCATCACCGGAGCCGGCGCGGACGCCGGCTCGGCCCTGGCCGGCCACCGCGATGTCGACGTCGTGACGTTCACCGGTTCGACAGCCGTCGGCAGGAGGGTGATGGCCGCAGCGGCTGTCCATGGTCACCGCACCCAACTGGAGCTCGGGGGCAAGGCGCCGTTCGTGGTGTTCGACGACGCCGATCTGGACGCCGCGATCAACGGAGCGGTCGCCGGGTCGCTGATCAACTCCGGGCAGGACTGCACGGCGGCCACCCGCGCGATCGTCGCCCGCGATCTCTACGACGACTTCGTCGCCGGGGTGGCCGAACTGATGGGCAAGATGGTCGTCGGCGACCCACAGGACCCCGACACCGACCTGGGGCCGCTGATCTCGGCGGCCCACCGCGACAAGGTCGCGGCGATGGTGGCCCGGGCGCCCGGCGAGGGCGGACGCGTCGTCACCGGCGGTGCGGTCCCGGACCGGCCCGGGTCGTTCTACCTGCCGACGCTGATCGCCGACGTCGCCGAGACCTCCGAGGTCTATCGCGACGAGATCTTCGGCCCGGTGCTGACCGTGCGCACCCATGACGGCGACGACGACGCGCTGCGCCAGGCCAACGACACCGACTACGGACTGGCCGCCTCGGCGTGGACCCGCGACGTCTATCGCGCCCAGCGCGCCTCGCGCGAGATCAACGCCGGCTGCGTGTGGATCAACGACCACATCCCGATCATCAGCGAGATGCCGCACGGCGGGGTCGGCGCGTCCGGCTTCGGCAAGGACATGAGCGACTACTCCTTCGAGGAGTACCTGACCATCAAGCACGTGATGAGTGATATCACCGGTGTTGCCGAAAAGGATTGGCACCGAACAATTTTCAAGAAGCGGTAAGTGTCCGATTCGGGTCCCTGCCGCGGTGGTGACACAATCTGGCGGTGAAGTACGGGCCTGACTGGCAGCCTCCCGAGGTGGACTGGACGTCGACCAGGGGTCGCATCCTGCTGGCCGCGGCCAGTCTTTTCGCCCAGCGTGGGTTCTTCGGTACGTCGACCCGCGATATCGCCGACGCCGTGCAGATCCGCCAGCCCTCGCTGTTCCACCACTTCGAGGCCAAGCACGCCATCTACCAGTCCCTGGTGGAACTGGACCTCGGACCGTCGGTGGCTCGCATCCGCCAGTACCTGGCCGAGGACATCAGCTGGGCGGCGAAGCTGCACCTGGCCATCGCCTGCGACGTGCGCCAGGCGCTGGATCAGCCGTTCGATTCGCGCGGGCTCTACCAGGATGCCGTGCTGGGACTCGCCGAGCTCGCCGACGAGCGCGCCGGTATCGCGGTGTTCCACGAGTTGGTGGAGCGGGTCGTCACCGCGGGCTGCGAGGCGGGGGAGTTCGTCGCCTTCGAACCAGGGTTCGTCCAGCGCGCGATGAACGGCGTGCTGTTCGAGACGCTGCGCGAACAAGGTGGACCCGGCGGCCAGGTGCGTGGGCGTCGCCCCCTTGAAGCCGCCGATTTCGTGCTGCGTGCCTTGCTGGTCGACCACGGCGATCTTGCCGATGTGCAGGCCGCCACCACGGCGCGGCTGGCCGCCATTCCCCGCGGGCGGGGCTAGCGCCACCGGCCCTTCGCTATCTGTTGCCTATCAATCGATAGTCACCTATCGTTCGATAGACCCGCTCCGAGCGGACTATCGACAACGGCTGGTCGAACTTTCAGGTCCCACCAGATTTCGGAAGGCCCCGATGCCTGCACCCTTTTCGACCCGCACCCGCGCCGCTATCGCCGTCGGTACTGCTCTTGCCGCGGCGCTGACCGGTTGTTCGTCGGATTCCACCGACGCCGCGCCGACCGGCCCGGCCGCAGTCGCGCCGCCGGCGATCCTGCAGGCCGGCACGCTCAAGGTCTGCGCACCCAACGACGGCACCCCGCCGAGTGTCTACCACGACGAGAGCGGAGCCCTGGTCGGTAGCGAAGTCGACCTGGCCAAAGCCCTTGCCGCCCAAATGGGACTCAAGCCCGAATTCGTCGAAACGGCGTTCTCGTCGGTGATCCCCACTCTGCAGGCCAAGCAGTGTGACGTGATCATGGCCCAGCTCTACATCAAACCGGAGCGGGAGAAGGTCGTCGACTTCGTGCCATATGTGTACTCCGGCACCGGGATTGCGGTGTCCAAGGAGCATCCCGCCGCTATCACCGGCATGGACGACAGCCTGTGTGGCAAGAAGGTGATCGTCGCGGTCGCCACCACCGCCGAGGAGCTGGCGGTCGAACAGTCCGGAAAGTGCACGGCGGCAGGCAAGCCCGAGATCGACATCACCCGCAACAGTCACGCCGACGTTGCCCTGCAACAAGTTCAGAACGGGCAGGTCGACGCCTATCTCGATACCGCCGAGACACTTGGTTACTACGCCACCAAGACCGGTGCGCAGATCCAGCTCGCCGGAAAACCCTTCGGAACCATCAAGATCGGCGCCGCCACGCTGAAAGGCGACACCGCGCTGCACGACGCGATCGCCAAGGCGCTCGGCGAACTCGAGGCCAACGGCACCTATGCCAAGATCCTCGGTGACTGGGGCCAGACCGATCTCGACATCCAGAAGTGACGGGAGATTCCCGGCGTGCACTTCGATTGGCAGTTCTTCTGGAAGTCGCTGTTCACTCCCAGTGAGCGTTTCCTCGACGGCCTGGTTCTCACCATCGTCATCTCCGCGGTGGCGATGGTGTTGGCCACCATCGTGGGCCTGGTCGTAGCGCTGTTACGCCGTTCTCGATTCGCGGTTCTGCGTTGGTGCGCAAGCATTTACATCTGGGCAGTCCGCGGAACTCCGCTACTGGTGCAGTTGGTCATCATCTACACCGGTCTGGCGGCGGTTGGCCTGTACCAGTTCCACGACGTGTCGCTGTTCGGGTTGTCGGTCAAGGCGGCGATCCAGGCCGCGATCGTGGGACTGACGATCAACGAGAGCGCCTATATCGCCGAAATCATCCGCGCTGGTTTGGATTCGGTACCCAGAGGCCAATTCGAGGCCGCCGAGTCCCTAGGGATGAAGCCGGCCAAGGTGATGCGCTGGATCATCGTCCCGCAGTCACTGCGTGTCATGGTCCCGCCGATGGGCAATTCGTTCAACGGCATGATGAAGACCACCTCGGTGCTGTCGGTGATCGGTGTCAGCGAGATGTTCCTGGTGACGCAGTCGATCAGCTCCGCGACCTTCCACACCTTCGAGATCTTCATCGTCGCCGCCCTGTACTACCTTGCCCTGACCACGATATGGACCGTGATCCAGGCCGAGATCGAGAACAGGCTGGCACGCCAGCTCGGCATCAACCAGCGTGTCCGTATCACTGCGCGGCTGCTGGGGGCCCGTCGCGCCGCCGCGCCCGTCGAAGCCCAGGTGTGAGGTCCACGGTGAGCCAAGTGGGAGAACAACTTCCGATCGTCTCGGTGCAGAATGTCTCACGTACCCTCGGTGGTCGCACGGTGCTCGACAACGTCTCACTGGACATCATGCGCGGCGAAGTCGTCGTCCTCATCGGTCCCTCCGGAGCGGGAAAGACCACCCTGCTGCGATCGCTCAATCAGCTGGAGACCGTCGACGCCGGCCGAATCCTGATCGGCGGGATACCGATCGGCCACCGCGACTCCGACGGCACCAAGAAGGTGAGCATCAGCGAGTTGGCGCGCCGCCGTCGCGAGATCGGCTTCGTCTTCCAGCACTTCAACCTGTTCCCGCACATGACCGCCGCGGAGAACGTCTGGAACGGGCCGGTCCGCGTGCTCGGCGTGGCCAAGGACGAGGCGCGTCGCGACGCCATCGCGCTGCTGGGCCGGGTGGGCCTGGCCGACAAGGCCGATGCCCGTCCCAGCCAGCTCTCCGGGGGACAGCAACAACGGGTGGCCATCGCCCGCGCGCTGGCCATGCGGCCCAAGGTCATGCTGTTCGACGAACCCACCAGTGCCTTGGACGTCGAGATGGTCGGCGAGGTCCTGGCGGTGATGCGTGAGCTGGCCGACGAGCACATGACCATGGTGGTCGTCACACACGAGATTAGGTTCGCCAGGGACGCCGCCGACCGTATCGTCGTCATGGACGGCGGCCGAGTCATCGAAGACGCGCCACCGGAGCGACTGTTCGCCGACCCGCAGCATGACCGCACCAAGGCGTTCCTTTCCACCATCCGCTGAAGGAGTGAATCTTCTCGTGTCTGCCGCCCTCGGCGGGCAGCCAGTAGTGGCAGCACTGGCTACCCCGCACGCCCTGGCCACCGATGCCGGGACCGCGATCCTGCGCAGCGGTGGCACCGCCATCGACGCCGCGATCGCCGCCGCCGGTGTGCTGACGGTGGTCTACCCGCACAACGTCGCCCTCGGCGGCGATCTGTTCGCCCTGATCCGAACCCCGGACGGCGCGGTCAGCTGTATCAACGCCTCCGGCTGGGCCGGTGCCGCGGTGGATGCCGCTGCCCTGCGAGCCGAGCACGGCGACTGGCTGCCTGCGCGCGGTGCGGCTGCGGTGACGGTGCCGGGCGGGGTACGAGGGTGGGAGGCCATGCGCCGCTTGGGTTCCCGGGTCTCGTGGAGTGCAACACTGTGCGCCGCCGAGACAGCGGCCCGCGACGGTGTGCCGGTGCCCGCGTCGCTCGCCACCCACCTCGAGGATCCCGAGAATCGCGATCTGATCGGAACCGCCGACTTCGACCGGGTGTTCCGCCCGCACGGCGCACCGATGCGGGTCGGCGAGCCGTTCCGGCAGCCGGCGCTGGCCGATACGTTGGCGACGCTGCGCTCCGAGGGACCCGACGAGTTCTACAGCGGGGAGCTCGCCCAACGCACCGTCGGCTACCTGCGAACCCACCAGTCGTGGGTCACCGAAGCCGATTTCGCCGACTTCCAGGTCGAGGTCGTCGAGCCGTTGCGGTCCGAATTCGGCGACCTGACCGTGCTGACGAGCCCGCCCAACAGCCAAGGCTTTCTGCTGCTGCATGCGCTCGGTGCGGTGCATGCCGGCGGGCTGAACGACCCGGTCGGCGACGGCATGGGTGAGTTGCTGCGGGCCTTCCACCGCAGCAACGGGATTCGCGACAGCCAACTTGCCGACCCGCGGTACGCCGCCGTCGACGTCGCCGCGATGGGCGACCATTCCGGGCCGGTCAGCCGCCCGCCGGGCGTGCCTCGCGGGGACACCGTGGGTATCGCCGTCGTCGACGGCGAGGGATACGCGGTGTCGCTCATCCAGAGCGTCTATCACGCGTTCGGGTCCGGACTGATCGATCCGGTCACCGGTGTGCTGTTCCACAATCGCGGCTGCGGGTTCAGCCTGGACCCGGCGTCGCCGAATGTGATCGCGCCGCGAAAGCGCCCGGCGCACACGCTGATGCCGGCGATGACGCTGCGGCAGGGCCGGATCGGCCACGTGTTGTCGACCATGGGCGGACAGGGTCAGCCGCAGATCCTCGGCCAGATCCTGCTGCGGGCACTGGGCGGCGCCACGGCGGTCGAAGCGGTTGCCGCGCCCCGCGCCATCGTCGGCTCCCAGTGCGGCGGCGGCCCGGACAGCGTGACCGTCGAGGCCGACCTGGATCCGGCCGCTGCGGCCGCGATCCGTGCGGCGGGCTTCACCGCGACGGAGGTGCCGCCGCGTACCGAAGCTCTCGGCCAGGCCAATGTGGTCTTCGTCGATTCCGGCGGCTCCATGACCGCGGCGTCGGATCCCCGGTCGGACGGCGCCGCGGTGGTGGCGCACTACCCCCGCCCGCAGCCGTGACCGCCTTCGTGCGCACGCATCTGCAGTTGTGGCTGATGCTCGCGCTCACCTTCGTCACCGGGTTGCTGGACGCGGTCGGATATCTCGCGCTGGACCGGGTGTTCACCGGGAACATGACCGGCAATGTGGTGATCCTCGGGATGGGCATGGCCGGTGAGGACGAACTCCCCGTCGCCGGACCGCTGGTGGCACTGGCCGCCTACGTGATGGGCGCCGCGGCGGTGGGCCGTCTGCTGCAACGCCATCCCGGCGGCTGGCGGCCGATCGTCACGGCCGTGTTCGCCACCAGTGCCGTGGTGCTCGCCGCCGCGGCCACCGTGCTCACGCTCGCCCGCGTCGACGGCGAGTCGGCGGTCGGCGTCGGCATCGCCGCCACCCTGGCGACGCTGATGGGCGCTCAGGCGGCCACGGCACGGATGCTGGCCGTCGCCGACGTGACCACCGTCGTGGTCACGTCCACGCTCACCGCCTATGCCAGCGAGACGCTGTTCGGCCCCGGGATGACGTGGTTGAAGCACCGCCGGTTGTGGGCTGTCGTGGTGATCATCGCCGGCGCATTCTGCGGCGCCTCGTTGTTACGCCTGCACCCCGGATCCCCGGTGTACCTGGCGGCGGTCATCACCGCCGCGGTGGCCGTCGCCGGTCACCGGATGTGGCCCCGCGCTGAGCTGCCCTAGGCCTGCGGCCCCCGAGTGAACTCCTCGCCGGTCTCCGGGTTGAGGGCGGTCTCGCCCGGCGGGAGATTCGACAAATCGGGGGAGATGACCGTCGGCATGTCCCCGGAGTCCGGCAGGCCGAAGTGCGCTTCGACAGCGGTGGCCGGGGTCAGCACCAGGTCGGCGCTCGAGCGCCGTGACAGGGTGCGGCCGCGGAAGAAGTCGGGCGACATCAGCCACCAGACCCCCATCAGGATCACGCCCAGCACCAGCGCGCCGATGCCGACGACGGCCACCGCGCCGAACCCGAAGATCGTGACGTTGTTGCCGTCGGCGTCGGTCAGCCAGTCCGGCTTGGCGTACTGGATCAGGCCGTAGGCGAACACCACCAGCAGGATCAGGCCGCCGAGCAGTGGCACCACCCCGCGCATGACGAAGTCGCGCGTCGAGGCGGTGAGGTCCTTGCGGTAAAACCACACACAGGCGAAACCGGTGAGGCCGTAGTAGAAGGCGATCATCAGGCCGACCGAGCCGATCAGCGCAGAGAGCAGGTTCGAGCTGATCAACGTGAACAACACGTAGAACCCGATGGAGACCGCGCCCATGACGATGGTCGAGGTGGTGGGGGTCAGGTACGTGCGGTGGATCTTGGCGAACGACTGCGGCAGCGCCCGGTAGACGCCCATCGACAGGGTGGTCCGGGCAGTCGGCAGGATCGTCGTCTGGGTGGACGCCGACGCCGAGGTCAGGATCGATGCGGACAGCAGCAGCAGGCCGATGTGTCCGAGCACGCTGTCGCCGAACAGGTCCGGACCGATCGCGGCGAACGCGTCCGCGGCGTTGTCCGGGTTGCCCAGGCCGATGCCGTCGGTTCCGGTGCCGGCGAACGCGATGGCCGAGACGCTGACGAGCGCGTACGTCGCCAGCAGCAGGAAAGTCGAGATGACCGCGGCGCGTCCCGGCGTGGTGCCGGGGTCCTCGGATTCCTCGTTGCACGCCACCGCGGTATCCCAGCCCCAGTAGATGAAGATCGCGGTGAGGATGGCGGGGGCTATCACGGTTCCGAAGTCCAGGCCGCCGGGCCAGAACCAGGACAGCGACGGGTGCAGTGAATAGGTCTCCGCCTTGCCCGCGTACACCTTGATCAACGCCACGATCGAGAACACCACCAGCACCACGAGCTCGATGCCCAGCAGGCCGTACTGGATGCGCGCCGACACCTCGATGCCGCGGTAACAGATGTAGGTCATCACGATGATCCAGATGACTCCGGCCACCGTCGACCACAGGGTGCTGTTGGCCAGATCGGCCACCGAGTGCCAGCCGAGGTCGCCGACGAAGGTGAACGAGTAGGCGCCGGCGATCTGGGCGAGGTTGGCCATGACGATGACGTCGGCGGCAATGATGCCCCAGCCGCCGAGCCAGCCGATCAGCGGCCCGAAGGCCCGTGATGCCCAGGTGAACGTGGTCCCGCAGTCCGGTTCGGCCTTGTTCAATTCCTGGTAGGCGACGGCGATCATGTACATCGGGATGAACGCGATCAGTACGATCGCCGGGGCTTTCACCCCGGCCAGCAGCGCTCCGCCGCTGGCCACGATCAGCCCGAGCGTCGCCGCCAGCGAATAGGCCGGCGCGGTCGAGGCCATGCCGACGACGATGCTGGACAGCAACCCCAGTGCACCGCCCTTGAGGCCTTTGCTCTCGACGGTCGACGGGGCCGAGCCTCCGGGCTCGAGGGTGAGCTCACCTTTACTCATGGCATCTCCTGCTTAAACGCCTGAATGAAACGAGACGAGACTACGGTTTCAGTCGCCAGCGTGCGGAGAATCTGCGGAATTGTTTTCCTGGTGGTAACAGGGCAATGGAATCGGTGGTCAGGTGGCCCAGGGCACCCGGCAGCTGTCGCCGGACCCGAAGCCCTGTTCGGTGATGCCCAGCGCCGAGTTCATCCGGGCGCGCATGTTCTCGATCCCCACCTGATAGGTCAGCTCGATCACCCCGCCGGCGCCGAAACGCCGACGCAGGTCGTCGACCTGCTCATCGGTGACCGTGTGCGGGTCCGTCGTCATGGCGTCGGCGTAGGCGATCGCTGCCCGCTCGTCGTCGGTGTACAGCGGTGAGGTGGCGTAGTCGTCGATATGCGAGAGCCGCTCGAGGTCGAGTCCTTCGAGGCGCATCAGCATCTGTCCGAAGTCCACGCACCATGAACAGCCGACGGTTCGGGCTGTCCAGAACACCGCGAGTTCGCGGACGTCGGCGGGCAGCGCCTTCGAGGCGTTCTGCAGCAGCCCTTCGTGGACCGCGTTGGCCACCATCAGGCGGGTGTGATGGGCGTAGACGGCGAACGGTTCGGGGACCTCGCCGAAGCGTCGCTTGGCCCAGCGGTACATCAGCCGGGTCAGCAACGGGGCCTTGTCCGGGGTGAGGGGTTCCAGTCGTGCCTGGTTGCTCATGTGCTCAGGTGTGCTCATGTACTCGAGATGCTTTCGGGACCGGAAATGTGACACCCCGATACCGGTCAATATTGAGTTGACGGACTAACTATTCGGCTAGGGTGCTGACTTGTGGATTTCGACCTCGACGCCGAACAGCGCGCGTGGTTGGCGGAGGTGCGGGAATTCCTGCGGGAGAACGTCACTGACGCCCTTCGTGCCGAGATCGCCGAACACAATCTGGAGCATCCGGGCGGCGAGGTTGCGGCGTTTCGCCGCAAACTCGGCGCCAAGGGCTGGTTCGGCCTGAATTGGCCTGCGGAGTACGGCGGCCTCGGGTTGGGGCCGGTGCACCTGCACCTGCTGATGACCGAGTTCGAGTATTGGGGTGCGCCGGGCCCGGATCTGACGGTCACCTCGATCGCGCCGATGATCATGCGGCACGGCACCGAGCAGAACAAACGCGAGTTCCTGCCGCTCATCGCGCGCGGCGAGATGACCTGCGCGCTGGGGTATTCCGAGCCGGACGCCGGCACCGACCTCGCGTCGCTGCGCACCAAGGCGGTCCGTGACGGCGACGAATGGGTGATCAACGGATCGAAGATCTGGAACAGCGGCGCGCAGCGATCCACTCACGAGTGGCTCTGCGTGCGCACCGATCCCCAAGCCCAGCGCCACCGGGGAATCTCGGTGATCGTCGTTCCGGTGGACAGCCCCGGTGTCCGGATCCGCCCGTTGATCGCGTGGTCCGGCTACCGGACCAACGAGGTCTTCTTCGACGACGTGCGGGTCCCGGTGACCAACCTGATCGGGGAGGAGAACCGCGGCTGGTCCTACATCACCGGCGCCCTCGATCTGGAGCGCGGCGCGCTGACCAATGCCGGGGACCTGCGGCGTGCACTCGACGAGTTGCAGGTGCTGGCACGGATGCCGCGCCGTGACGGCACCGTTCCGATCGACAATCCCGGCTTCCGTCGCCGGCTGGCCCAGGCCGAGGCCGATGTCGAGGTCGCCGGGCTGATGGGCTACGAGGCGTCGTCGTTGTTGGCGGGCGGGGTGATTCCGACCGTGGAGGTCAGCGTAGAGAAGGTCTTCAGCAGCGAGTTGCGGCAGCGCATCGCCGACCTGGGTATCGATCTGCTTGGTGCCGAAGGTCTCCTCGCGCACCGTAATTCGGAGGCGCCGGCCGGCGGGCGGTTCGAGAAGCTCTACCGGTTCGCGCCTCTCATGCGCTTCGGCGGCGGTACCAACGAGGTGCTCCGCGACGTCATCGCCCAGCGTGGCAACAGCATGCCCTCCTACGGACGGTGAGATGAAACTCGTTCCCTCGCAAGATGATCGCGATCTGGAAGCCAGTCTGCGCGGTCTGCTGGCCGCCGGCCGCGCCGATCTGTGGGGCGACCTCGCCACGGCCGGAGTGATGGGGCTGGGACTGCCCGAAGCGTACGGCGGGTCCGGTGGATCCCTCTCGGATCTCGGGATCTTCGCCCGCGAGGCGGGCCGGGCTCTGTGCCCGATGCGCGTGCACAGCACCGCCATCGCCGCACACGCCCTGCACATCCTCGGCGGTGAGAAGTCCTGCGTCACGTGGCTGCCCGACCTGACCGCCGGGCGGATCGCCGCCACCACAGCGCTGTGGAATCCGAATGACGCAGCCGATGTGACCGCCACCATGCGCGCCGATCAGGACCGTGACGGCACGTGGCGCCTCACCGGCACAGCCGATTTCGTGAACGACGCGGACACCGCCGACATCGTCGTCGTGTCCGGATTCGACCGGTCCGGCAACACCGTCGGGTTCGTCGTCCGGCTGCACAACGACGGCGTGACGCTGCGGCCGCTGGCGTTGATGGGCGGTCACCGCGCCTCGGTGCTGCGCTTCGACGATGTGCCCGTCGACGATGTCCTCAATGACGGCGCGGCGCTGGGCCGCGACGACCTCCGTCGTACCGCCAACGCGGCGATGGCGTTGACGGCGCTCGATCTCGTCGGCGTCGGCGAGGCGGTGCTCGAACGCACCGTGCGCTACACGACCGTGCGCCACCAGTTCGGCCGGCCGATCGCCTCCTTCCAGGCCGCCCAGCACATCGTGGCCGACATGCACATCGGGCTGGCGGCGGCCCGGCTGGCGGCACAGTCCGCGATAGCCGCGATCAGCCACGGCCGCAGCGCCGTTCGGGAAACCGCGATCGCCCGCATCCAGTCCGCCACGGCGGCCAAGTGGGCCACCCTCGACGCCCACCAGTTGCACGGCGGGATGGGGTACGTCGTGGAGACCGACCTCTACCTGTGGTCGGAACGGGCCCGGGTGCTCTCGACGCTGGGCGGTGGCGCCGACATCGCGGCAGGTTGGCTGGATGAGGACGAGGTCAGCCGCGCGGCCGTCGGTGACCGGTTGCGGCGCAAGGACGGCCGGTGACCAAGAGTTTGATCGACCCGGAGACGGCGGCGCGTGTCGGCACCGTCGCGGCCACCGCCACCGGCGAGGTGATCCGGCGGGATTGGCAACGCTGGGCCGCCGCAGTCGGTGACGACAACCCGCTGTGGTTCGACCCCGATCACGCCCGTGCCAACGGCTACCGCGACGTGATCTGCCCCCCGCTGTACCTGCAATACGCCATCCTCGGCGTCAGCCCGCTGGCCGGCCTCCGCCCGGACGGATCGTCCGGCGCTGTGTCAGGCAGTCTGGCCTTTCCGAAGGCTCCGCGACGGATGGCCGGCGGCGAGAGCACCACGTTCCACCTGCCCGCCTATCACCGCGACGAGATCGAGATGGTCCGCACCATCGAATCCGTCGTGGAAAAGGAAGGCCGCTCAGGACGATTCGTTCTGGTCACCTGGCACACCGTCTACCGCAACCAGCACGGCGAGCTGGTCGCCGAGGCGTCCACGTCGATGATCGCGCGCCCATGAGTCAATTGTTCTTCGACGACGTCGAGCCGGGCGATCGGATACCGGAGCTCACCGTCACCGTCGACGAGACCCAGATGTTCTTCTTCAGCGCCGCCACCTACAACGGCCACCGCATCCACTACGACAAGCAGTGGGCTCGCGACAGAGAGGGTTACGACGACGTCCTGGTGCAGGGACCGCTGCAGGCCGCGCTGCTGGCCCGTGCGATCACCGACTGGATCGGCGGCCGCGGCCGGCTGGTGAACTACTCGGTGCAGAACCGCGGGGTGGCCTTCCCCGGACAGCCGCTGACCTTCGGGGGCACGGTCACCGCGACGCGGATCGAGGCGAACCGTGGACTGGTCGACCTGGACATCGCAGGCAGACGCGACGCCGACATCCTGATGCCCGGCACCGCCACCGTGGAACTGCCTCGACGCCTTGGAGATTGCTGATGAAGCTGGCCGGTGAGGCGGCGATCGTCGGCATCGCCGAACTGCCCGCCGAACGCAAGCCGGTCGGGCCAGGACTGTTCACCCTCGACCAATACGCGGCTCTGACGAAGCTGGTACTGGACGACGCCGGGCTGGACGCGAGCGTGGTCAACGGGCTGATCTCGCACGGCCTGGCCGAATCCGACATGTTCGTGCCTGCGACCCTGAGTGAATACCTCGGTCTGCCCATCGATTTCGGTGAGCGAGTGGACCTGGGCGGTGCCACCTCGGCCGCGATGGTGTGGCGCGCCGCCGTCGCCGTCGAGCTCGGGCTGTGCGACGCGGTGCTGGCCGTGTTGCCGGGGTCGCGCGCCCTGCCGCGATCGGTTCGGCGTGAGCCGGTCGCACCGAGCTGGTTTGGGGCGTCGAGCAACAACTTCGGATCGCCGCAGGCCGAATACGAGATCCCGTACGGCAACGTCGGGCAGAATGCCCCGTTCGCCCAGATCGCCCAGCGCTACGGCGCGCAGTACGGCTACGACCCGTCGGCGTTGGCCAAGATCGTGGTGGACCAGCGCACCAACGCCTGTGCGCATCCCGGCGCGGTGTTCCACGGCAAGCCCCTCACCGAGGCGGACGTGCTCGCGAGCCCGATGATCGCCGATCCGATCCGCATGTTGGAGATCGTCATGCCTGTCCACGGCGGCACCGGGGTGCTGATCGCCAACGCCGATGTAGCCCGGAAAAGCCGTCATCGTCCGGTGTGGATCAAGGGTTTCGGTGAACACATCTCGTTCAAGACCACGACGTACGCGCAGGATCCGATGGTCACCCCGATCGCCCGTTCGGCGCAGCGCGCGTTCGCGATGGCGGGGCTCACACCGGCCGACGTCGACATCGCGTCGGTCTACGACTGTTACACGATCACGGTGCTGATGACCTTGGAGGACGCCGGATTCTGTCCGAAGGGCCACGGCATGGCGTGGATCAAGGACCGCGACCTCACGTTCCGCGGCGACTTCCCACTCAACACCGCGGGCGGGCAACTGTCCTACGGGCAGGCCGGCATGTCGGGGGGCATGCACCACGTGGTCGACGCCGCCCGCCAGTTGATGGGCCGCTCGGCGGCGGCGCAGGTGCGTGACGCCAACACCGCGTTCGTCGCCGGGACCGGCGGGATCATGAGCGAGCAGGTGGCATTGGTGTTGGGAGGCGACTGATGGCCGAGCCGATGCCCGTCCCCGAACCCACGCCGGTGTCGCAGCCGTTCTGGGATGCGCTGGCTGAGCACCGGATCCTGGTGCAGTATTCGCCGTCGGCCGGCCGCTACGTGTTCTACCCGCGCACCCTCGCCCCGGGCACGCTGGCCGACGACCTCCAGTGGCGCGAGATCGACGGTGCGGCAACGTTGTATACCTACACGGTGGCCCGCCGCCCGACCGGTCCGCCGTGGGCTGACGCGCTGCCGCAGGTTCCCGCCGTCGTGCAGTGGGATGCCGGGCCGCGGTTCTCGACAGAGTTGGTCGATGTCGAGCCCGAGAACATCCGGATCGGGATGCGTGTCACCCCGGTGTTCTGTGACCTGCCCGGCACCGGGATGACGCTGCTGCGCTACCGCCCGGCCGGCGCATGATCGACACCGTCCAAAAGCTCTTGCGCACCCGGACGAACGACGAGTCCGTTGCCGTGATCTCACCGGAACGCACCTGGACCTGGCGCGAATACCTGGCCGACGCCGCAGCGGAGGCCTCTGCCCTGCTTGCTCGCATGGATCCGGCCCGGCCGATGCATGTCGGTGCGCTGATGACGAATTCGCCGGCCTACCTGCGGGCGATGGCGGCCGCAGCGCTCGGCGGCTATGTGCTGTGCGGCATCAACACCACCCGCCGCGGCGAGGGCCTGGTGTCGGACATCACGCGCTCGGATTGCCAGCTGTTGCTGGTCGATGATGATCATGCCGGGCTGATCGACGGACTGGATCTCGCGGGCGTCGCCGTGCTGAACGTGGCAGGCCCGCACTACTGCGAAGCCGTCGGAAGAGCGAAACCGCTTGTGCCGCATGAGGTCGCCGGAACCGACCCATTCATGATGATCTTCACCTCCGGCACCAGCGGCAACCCCAAGGCGGTGCCGTTCGTCCACACGATGAGCGTGATGTGCGGTCTGAGCCTGGTGGCTCAGATGGACATCACCGCCGAGGACGTGTGCTACCTCGCGATGCCGCTGTTCCACTCCAACGGGGTGGCCGTCGGGTTCTCGGTCGCGGTCACCGCCGGAGCGGCCATGGTGCCGGTGAAGTTCTCGGTGTCACGGTTGCTGCCGGACCTACGCCGCTACGGCGTGACGTTCATGAACTACGTCGGTAAGCCGCTGGCGCTGGTGCTGGCCACCCCCGAGCAGCCCGACGACGCCGACAACCCGCTGCGCATCATGTACGGCAACGAGGCCACCGAACGCGATATCACCGAATTCTCACGGCGTTTCGGCTGCCGCATCATCGACGGATTCGGCTCCAGCGAGTTCGCCGTCGTTGTGGTGCGCGAGGACGGCACTCCGCCCGGCTCGATCGGCAAAGGCTGGGGTGGGGTGTCGATCTATGATCCCGATACCGTGACCGAGTGTGCCACCGCGGTTTTCGACGACAATGGCGCCCTCGTCAATGCCGACGAGGCGGTGGGGGAGTTGGTGAACACCACCGGCTCCGGGCCGTTCACCGGCTATTACAACGATCCGGCGGCCACCTCCGAGCGGCTTCGGCACGGCATGTACTGGACTGGTGACCTCGCCTACCGCGACGCCGACGGCTGGATCTATCTCGCCGGCCGGACGTCGGACTGGATGCGGGTCGATGGGGAGAACATGGCCGCCGCGCCGATCGAACGGATCATGCTGCGACTGCCGCAACTCAACCAGGTCGCGGTGTACGCCGTGCCCGACGAGCGGGTGGGCGATCAGGTGATGGCGGCAGTTGTTCTGCGCCAGGGTGAATCGCTGACGCCCGCGCAGTTCGAGGAGTTTCTGGGCGCCCAGCCCGACCTGTCGCCCAAGGCGTGGCCGAGATTCGTCCGCATCAACGACGACCTGCCGCAGACCGCCACCAACAAGATCCTCAAGCGGGAACTGAGCGCCGCAGGCGTGACCGCAGACGGCGGCGTGTTGTGGGAGCGGGCCGCTCGTTCGACCAGCTACCGGGCGGTCGGCTAGACCGTGGTGTGATCCACGATGGTGCCGACGCCGACGGCATTCGCCAACGTGGCGTTGGCCGGACTGGACAGCACGACGGTGAACGTCTCGGTGTTCTCTGGCGCCGAATCACCGAGCACCGTCACCGCAACCGTTTTGCTCGTCTCGCCGGGGAGGAACGTCACCGTTCCCGCGGCGTCGAGGAAGTCGCTGCCCGCGGTGGCCGTCCCGCCCGAGGTGGCGTAATGCACGGTGACGGTCTGGTCTGATGCAGCGCTGAGCGTCACGGTGAACGTGGCGGCGGAAGTGGCTGTGGGGCTGCCGAGCCGAAATTCGATCGGCTTGAGGTAGACCCTCTTGGCCGGATCGACGGTGGTCCAGTCATCGGACAGAATGCCGCTGGTGACAACGGAATTGGCATTCCATGCCCAGTACGTCCAGCCCATGCCCTTGGCGCCGGCGGGGATGTCGATGGTTCCGTTGTTGTCGAAATCGCCGGACAGGTATGAGGTGATCGCCTCGAACCAAATGAGGTCCTTGGGATCGGTCAGGCTGGTGCCGAACTCGCCGAGGTAGATCGGGGCGATCCCGTCCGCGTAGATATAGCCCCAGGCCTTGTTGAAGACGCCGGGCAGGCCGGCGCCGAAATCGGCGCCGGCGAACCAGGGCTGGGGGTAGAACGAGTTCGGGTAGTCGTGCGGTGAGTACACCACGCGGTTGGGCACGTTGAGCACGATCGGGCGATCCTTGACGCCCATCAGATTGCCGCCATACCAATAGTATTGGTCGTCGTATACACCGATGCCCTCAACAATGATCAACAGGTCGGGGTTGACGGCGAGGATCGCGTTGCCGGCTCGTTCGGCGGCGCGGGCCCAGTCGTCGGCGCCACCGCCACCCCACGTGCCGTTGTAGGGCTCGTTGTGCAGGTCGACGCCGATCACGGTCGGGTTGTTGGCGTAGCGCTTGGCAAGCGTCACCCAGTCGTTGACCCAGTCCGTCTCGCTGTATTTGTCGTCGTACCAGAGTCCGTTGGCGGTGGTGCTGACGCCGGCGTCGTTGCGATGATGGTCGAGAATGACTTTGAGTCCGATCTCGCCCGCATAGTCGATGACCTTGTCCATCACCTGGATCGACGTGAGACCTTGCAGATCGGGATTGAGCGTGAAATCGATGCTGTTGCCTGGAATCTGGCCATGCAAGACATCCTGCGAGTAGGGCAGCCGGATAGTGTTGAACCCCTCGTCGACCATCTGGTCCATCATGTCTTTGTAGTTGCGGACCCAAAGGCCGTCCGGGGCACCGTTATAACCTTCGAAGCCGAACCAGTTGACGCCGGCGATCTGCACCGGATTGCCTGCCGCGTCCAGGATTTGGTTGCCGCTGGTGTGCCAGAAGCCCGCGCCGACCCGGGGCCCGGGCTCAGTCGCGGTGGCATCGGAGATGCTCAGCTGCGGTGGTGCGGCAGCGATGGCCGCGACGGTGATGGTGGCGATGGTGGTGCCGGCGGTCTGTGGCGAGAGCAGCGAGCGGATGCCGTGCAGCCCCATTCCGCGGTCGATGACGGCGACGACGAACTGGGCGGTGTCCCCGGGCTGCATCGGGGCACCGGGCGTGTAGACGAAGGTGCCGTGGGCGTCGATGGTGACCGTTCCCGACGCCGGCTGCTGCTTGATCTTGTAGGCCAACGGGTCGTTCTCGGGATCCGTCGCGCCGATGTTGCCGGTGATGGCATTGCCTGTGGTGAGGCTGTTCTTGGTCGGGTCGTAACCGATCGTCGGCACCTTGTTGAAAAGCGTGTGCTCGAACTCGCGACGCGCGAAGGTCAGTGCGCCCAGGAACGCCGAGACCACCGATTCGACGGGGTTCGGTGTGCGCGCGGCGATTGCGGGCTGGGGCCTGGCGGCGTTCGGCGCTTTAGCGGATATGCGATTGCGGGCCGGCGAGGCGACACCACTTTTGGGTTTGGCGTGGCCGACGCTGTGTGACGAACTGCTGGAGTCGTGCGAATCCGCGGCGGCCACAGCGGGGCAACTCAGCGCAAGGCAGGCGCCAACGGCAACCGCCAAGCCGCCGGTGCGGCCCCACCCGATCGCCGATGACATGAGTCCCCCCCGACTCGGAGCGAACTGCCATTCTGCGCGCGCGGTGGCCCCGCGGGCAAGGCTCGAATTGGTTACGGACGATCAGCGCGCGAACATCAGCGCGCGCTTGACCTCCTGGATGGCCTTCGTGACCTCGATGCCGCGCGGGCAGGCATCGGTGCAATTGAACGTGGTGCGGCAGCGCCAGACGCCGTCGACATCGTTGAGGATGTCCAGACGCTCGGCGGCGCCCTCGTCGCGGCTGTCGAAGATGAACCGGTGCGCGTTCACGATTGCGGCAGGCCCGAAGTACGACCCCTCGCTCCAGTACACCGGGCAGCTGGTGGTGCAGCACGCGCACAGGATGCACTTGGTGGTGTCGTCGTAGCGGGCCCGGTCGGTGGGGCTCTGAATGCGTTCCCGGGTGGGCGCATTCCCCGACGTGATCAGGTACGGCTTGACCGCGCGGTAGGCGTCGAAGAACGGCTCCATGTTGACCACCAAGTCCTTCTCCACGGCCAGGCCGCGGATCGGCTCGATGGTGATGGTCAGCGGCTTGTCCTTCTTCGGTAGGAGGTCGCGCATCAGCACCTTGCAGGCCAGCCGGTTGACTCCGTTGATCCGCATCGCGTCCGACCCGCACACCCCGTGCGCGCAGGAGCGGCGGAAGGTGAGCGTGCCGTCCAGGTAGCTCTTCACGTAGATCAGCAGGTTCAGCAGACGATCACTCGGCAGACAGGGCACCCGGAAACTCTGGTAGCCGGCGCTGTCGGGATCCTCCGGGTTGAACCGCGCGATCTTGAGCGTCACCATCACCGCCCCGTCGGGAATCGGCGGCAGCGCGGGCTCTTTAACGTCGGGTGCGATCGTCATTAATACTTGCGCTCCATCGGCTCGTAACGGGTCTGCACAACGGGCTTGTAGTCCAGCCGGATGTCGCTGAGCAACTCGGTTCCGTCCTTATAGGCCATCGTGTGCCGCATGTAGTTGGTGTCGTCGCGGTTGGGGTAGTCCTCCCGGGCGTGGCCGCCGCGGGACTCCTTGCGGTTCAACGCGCCGACGACCGTGACCTCCGCCAGCTCGAGCAGGAAACCCAGCTCGATGGCCTCGAGCAGATCGCTGTTGTACCGCTTTCCCTTGTCGTGCACGCTGATTCGGGCGTAGCGCTCCTTGAGGGAGTGGATGTCGGTGAGTGCCTGCTTGAGGGTTTCCTCGGTGCGGAACACCGCGGCGTTGTTGTCCATCGACTGCTGCAGCGCACTGCGGATGTCGGCCACCCGCTCATTGCCGTGCTCGCTCAGGATGTCCGAAACCCAGTTCACCACCATGCCGGCCGGCTGCTCGGGCAGGTCGACGAAATCGTGGCCGAGGGCGTAGTTCGCGGCCGAGATCCCGGCGCGACGGCCGAACACGTTGATGTCCAGCAGCGAGTTGGTGCCCAGGCGGTTCGCGCCGTGCACCGACACACACGCGCATTCGCCAGCGGCGTAGAGGCCGGGCACCGTGGTGTTGTTGTCCCGCAACACCTGTCCGGTGATCGTGGTCGGGATGCCGCCCATCACGTAGTGGCAGGTGGGGTAGACCGGCACCAGTTCCTTGACCGGATCCACGCCGAGGTAGGTGCGGGCGAACTCGGTGATGTCGGGCAGCTTGGCTTCCAGCACATCCGCGCCCAGGTGGCGGACGTCGATGTAGACGTAGTCCTTGTGCGGCCCGGCGCCGCGGCCCTCCAGCACCTCGAGAACCATCGAGCGGGCGACGATGTCGCGTGGCGCCAGGTCGACGATGGTGGGGGCGTAGCGCTCCATGAAGCGTTCGCCTTCGCCATTGAGCAGCCGGCCGCCCTCGCCGCGGACGGCTTCGGAGATGAGGATCCCCAAGCCGGCCAGGCCCGTCGGGTGGAACTGGTGAAACTCCATGTCCTCCAAGGGGAGTCCCTTGCGGAAGACGATGCCCAGGCCGTCGCCGGTCAGCGTGTGCGCGTTGGAGGTGGTCTTGTACATCCGGCCCGAGCCGCCGGTGGCGAATACGACGGCCTTGGCGTGGAAAACGTGGATGTCGCCGGTGGCGAGTTCGTATGCCACCACACCGCTGGCCACCGGGCCGCTGGGGGTCTCGGTCAACACCAGGTCGAGGGCGTAGAACTCGTTGAAGAACTCGACATCATGCTTGACGCAGTTTTGGTACAGCGTCTGCAGGATCATGTGGCCGGTGCGGTCGGCGGCATAGCACGCCCGGCGCACCGGAGCCTTGCCGTGATCGCGGGTGTGGCCGCCGAACCGGCGCTGATCGATGCGGCCCTCGGGGGTGCGGTTGAACGGCATGCCCATCTTCTCGAGATCGAGCACCGCGTCGATGGCTTCCTTGCACATGATCTCGACGGCGTCCTGGTCGGCGAGGTAGTCGCCGCCCTTGACCGTGTCGAAGGTGTGCCACTCCCAGTTGTCCTCTTCGACATTGGCCAGCGCCGCGCACATGCCACCCTGGGCGGCGCCGGTGTGCGATCGGGTGGGGTACAGCTTGGTCAGCACCGCGGTCCTCGCCCGAGGGCCGGCCTCGACTGCGGCGCGCATGCCGGCCCCGCCTGCCCCGACGATGACCACGTCGTAGCGGTGTTCGGTAATCATTTTCGCCTCGAAGTGCTTCTAGGAGATGTTGGGATTGAAGGTGAGCAGGACGTAGGTGCCCACCACCAACGTGATGAGCATCGAGATCACCAGCAGGGAGTTCAGCCAGAACTTGGTGGAGTCCTTGCGGGCGTAGTCGCCGATGATCGTGCGGATCCCGTTGCCGCCGTGCAGCTGAGCCAGCCACAGCAGCAGCAGGTCCCAGGTCTGCCAGAACGGCGAGGCCCAGCGCTGAGCGACGTAGTTGAAGTCGATCCGGTAGACGCCGCCGTCCCACATCAGCCCGATGAACAGGTGGCCCAGCGCCAGGAAGATCAGGACGACGCCGGAGAACCGCATGAACAGCCAGGCGTACTTCTCGAAGTTCGGCATGCCGGACCGCCGGCGCGGGGTGCGCGGGTTGTCCAGCCCGGCCGGGCGGTCGTGGCTGCGTTCCAGAATCGGAGCGGGCGGTCCCAGCCGGCTCTCGGGCGCGCTCACAGGAACCGCTCCGCCATGTGCATGCCGATGATCACCAGGGAAGGCACCATCACCAGCAGCCAGACCGCGGCCACACCCCACAGCATCTGGCGCTGATAGCGGGGGCCCTTCCACCAGAAGTCGATCAGGATGATCCGCACGCCGTTGAGTGCGTGATACAGCAGCGCGGCCACCAGGCCGATCTCCATCAGGCCGATGATCGGCGTCTTGTAGGTCTCGACGACTTCGTTGTAGGCCTGCGGGCTGACCCGTACCAGCGCGGTGTCCAGGACGTGGACGAAGAGGAAGAAGAAGATCGTGGTGCCGGTGATGCGATGCAGCACCCACGACCACATTCCGGGGTCACCGCGGTAAAGGGTGCGCCGTCGCCGCGTCGACTTGTCCCGCGGGGCCGGCACGACCGGTGCCGCTGTACTCATTCAGCGCCTCCAACACCATCGTTGCGTTATGGATTGGACTCTAACTCCGTTTGTACGGTCGAAAGAATTACGGTGCAGGGACAAGATGCGGCTTTTCGGCCTATTCGGCCGGTGGCGCGGTGGGTGACGAGCGGGGCGAGGCGGTTGGTGAATGCATTCAGTACGGGTGTGGTGCGCGACGCATGACCACTGAAATTCAATGGAAGTCGCTGCGCGACAAAGCAATCGAGGTTGCTGCTCGCGCCTATGCGCCGTATTCCGGGTTCCCGGTCGGGGCTGCGGCCCTGGTCGATGACGGTCGCGTGGTCACCGGCTGCAATGTGGAGAATGTCTCATATGGCCTAGGTCTCTGTGCCGAGTGCGCGGTGGTCTGCGCACTGGTTTCCACCGGTGGCGGACGGCTGCTGGCCGTGGCGGTCGTCGACGCCACCGGGGCCGCCCTGATGCCGTGCGGGCGTTGTCGTCAGTTGCTTCTCGAGCACGGCGGGCCCGACGTGCTCATCGATCACGCGGAGGGGCCGCGCCGGCTGGCCGAGCTGTTGCCCGACGCGTTCGGCCCTGATGACCTCGCCCGGGTGGAACGGGAAAAGCCGTGACGCAGTTCACATTCGATGCTCCGACGGTCATCCGGGTCAAACGTGACGGCGGCCGGCTCAGTGATGAGGCCGTCGACTGGGTGATCGACTCCTACACCCACGGCAGGGTCGCCGACGAACAGATGTCGGCGCTACTGATGGCGATCTTCCTGCGCGGGATGGATCGCGGCGAGATCTCCCGGTGGACGTCGGCGATGATCGCCTCCGGTGAGCGCCTGGACTTCAGCGACCTCGGCCGCCCGACGGTCGACAAGCATTCCACCGGTGGCGTCGGCGACAAGATCACCATTCCGCTGGTGCCCGTTGTCGCGGCCTGCGGTGCGGCGGTTCCGCAGGCCGCAGGCCGGGGACTCGGGCACACCGGCGGCACCCTGGACAAACTGGAGTCGATCCCGGGGTTCACCGCCGAGATCTCCAAAGCCCAAGTGCGCCAGCAGTTGTCCGAGATCGGTGCGGCGATCTTCGCCGCCGGGGAGCTGGCGCCGGCGGACCGCAAGATCTACGCGCTGCGCGATGTCACCGGCACGGTGGAGTCACTGCCGTTGATCGCCAGTTCGGTGATGAGCAAGAAGCTGGCCGAAGGCGCCGACGCGCTGGTGCTCGACGTCAAGGTCGGCCGCGGTGCCTTCCTGAAAACGGAAGCCGAGTCGAGGGAACTGGCGGCCACCATGGTGGAGCTGGGCCTGGCCCACGGGGTGCCGACCGTCGCCGTCCTGACCGATATGGACATCCCACTCGGCCGTACGGTCGGCAATGCCCTGGAGGTCGCCGAGTCACTCGAGGTGCTGGCCGGCGGCGGCCCCGACGACGTCGTGGAGCTGACGGTCCGGCTGGCGCGGGAGATGCTGGCTCTGGCCGGGATCGACGGCCGCGATCCGGCGCAGACCTTGCACGACGGCACCGCGATGGATCATTTTCGCGCCCTGGTCACCGCACAGGGCGGCGACGTTCACGCACAGCTTCCGATCGGTGCCCATTCCGAGACCGTGCCGGCACCGCGAGGCGGCACAATGGGTGACATCGACGCATTGGCGATGGGGCTTGCCGTCTGGCGACTCGGCGCGGGCCGGGCCGCCCCGGGCCAGCCTGTGCAATTCGGCGCCGGCATACGCATCCACCGCAGACCCGGGGAGCCGGTGAGCGCAGGCGAGCCGCTGTTCACCCTCTATACCGACACCCCGGAGCGGATCCCCGCCGCGATGGGCGAACTGGACGGTGCCTTCTCCGTCGTCGATGTCCCCCCGAAATCTCTTCCCGGGTCGCTGCGCTCCTGCCCGCCGAACCCACGCCCGCTCATCATCGATCGGATCTCCCGATGACCACACCGCTGACGCCGGAGATGATCGGCCGAGCACCCAAGGCGCTGTTGCACGACCACCTCGACGGGGGTCTGCGCCCGGGCACCGTCCTCGATATCGCCGGCCAGATCGGGTACGACGACCTGCCTGCCACCGACGAGGCCGGACTGGCCGAGTTTTTCCGCACCGCAGCGCACAGCGGGTCGCTGGTGCGCTACCTCGAACCCTTCGCCCACACCGTCGCCGTCATGCAGACCCCGGAGTCCTTACATCGGGTGGCGTTCGAATGCGTGGAGGATCTGGCAGCCGACAACGTGGTGTACGCCGAGGTGCGGTTCGCCCCGGAACTGCACATCGACGGCGGGTTGTCCCTCGACGCGGTGGTCGACGCGGTGCTGTCCGGCTTCGCCGACGGGGAGAAGGCCGCCGCGGCCGCGGGCCGGCCGATCGTGGTGCGCTGCCTCGTGACCGCGATGCGCCACGCCGCGCGATCGCGGGAGATCGCGGCGCTGGCGATCCGGTTCCGTGACAAGGGGGTGGTCGGGTTCGACATCGCCGGTGCGGAGGCCGGCTACCCGCCCACCCGGCACCTCGACGCGTTCGAGTACATGCGAAGCAACAACGCGCGCTTCACGATTCACGCCGGTGAGGCGTTCGGGCTGCCGTCGATCCACGAGGCGCTGGCCTACTGCGGCGCCGACCGGCTCGGCCACGGTGTGCGCATCGTCGACGACATCGAGGTGGGCCCGGACGGGACAGCGCGGCTGGGCCCGCTGGCCGCGATCCTGCGCGACAAGCGAATCCCGCTCGAGCTGTGCCCGAGTTCCAACGTCCAGACCGGTGCGGTGGCGAGCATCGCCGGCCATCCGTTCGACCTGCTCGCACGCCTGCGGTTCCGCGTCACCGTCAACACCGACAACCGCCTGATGAGCGACACCACCATGAGCCAGGAGATGGCCCGGCTGGTCGATGCGTTCGGCTACGGATGGAGCGACCTGGAGCGGTTCACCATCAATGCGATGAAATCGGCGTTCATCCACTTCGATGAGCGACTGGCCATCATCGACGAGGTGATCAAACCGCGCTATGCGGTCTTGATCGGCTGAGGCGACCTAGATGTGAGGCACATGACGGGCTCCTCCTTGTTTGCTCCATGGCGGCATGGCGGCCCGCGTGCCGGGCGAAGTCCGCCAACCGGGCGTACGATCCGATTTGCGGACCGGCATCCGCCACGAATTGTCCCGCCACCTCGTGATACGTCTGCGCCTACCAGTGCGATGTAACTTGGTGTGATGTCCAAGCGCGCCGTTTTGAGGGGCGTGTCACCACATAAGCTCCTCACGGGCTTGGGTCGGGTGATCGTTCGCCACCCTCTTCTCGTGATCGCTGCTTGGCTCGTGCTGGCCGGCGCTCTGCTGGCCCTCATCACCCCACTGGCCGTCGTCGCGGCCCGTAACCCGCCGGACTTCCTGCCCAAAGACGCGCCGGTGCTCGTCTCGGTCAAGAAGATGCAGGACGCCTTCCACGAAGCTGACGCGGGCAATTTCGCCGCCATCATCCTCAGCAACGAGAACGGGCTGACCCCGGCCGACGAGGACGCCTACCGGCGGATCGTCGACAAGCTCAAGGACGACGCCAAGAACGTCTCATCACTCCAGGATTTCGTGCGCACCCCGGAGCTGAAAGAGGTGATGACCAGCAAGGACGGCAAGGCCTGGAACCTGCCGGTCAGCATGACGGGCACCATGGGCACCCCGGAGGGTCAGGAGGCGTACCGCCACGTCATCGATACCGCGAACGAGCAGGCCAAAGGGTCCTCGCTGCAGGTCAACGTGGTCGGTGGCGCCTCGACGATCGAGGACATGAACGCGATCGGCGCCCGCGATCAGCACATGATCGAGATCGCCACGGTCGGGCTGGTGTTCACCATCCTGCTGCTGGTGTATCGAAGTCTGATCGCGATGCTGATGCCGCTGATCACCATCGGCATATCCCTCGTGGTCGCCCAACAGGCCGTCGCCGGCCTCGGCGAACTCGGGCTCGGGCTGGGCCCGCAGACCATGATGCTGATGACCGGCATGATCATGGGTGCCGGCATCGACTACGGCGTCTTCCTCTACAGCCGCTATCAAGAGCTCACAAAAACCGGGCTGGCATCCGACGATGCCCTGGTCGAGGCGCTGGCCTCCATCGGCGAGGTGATCGCCGGCTCGGCGGGCACCGTCGCGCTGACGTTCCTCGGGATGTCGTTCACCAAGCTGGCCATCTTCTCCACCGTCGGGCCCGCCCTGACGGTGACGATCGTCGTCGGGTTCCTGGCCTCGATCACCCTGTTACCGGCGTTCATCGTGCTTGCCGGCCGCCGGGGATGGGTCAAACAGCGCCGCGACATCACCGGCAGGCTGTGGCGCCGCTCCGGTGTGATGATCGTCCGGCGTCCGGTGCTGTTGTTGGTGACCAGCGTGCTGATCCTGGGTGGGTTGGCCGCCACGACGTCACTGATGAAGTTCAACTACGACGACCGCAAGAACCTCCCGCAGGACTCCGCCAGCAACCACGCCTACGAGGTGATGGACCGGCACTTCCCGATCAGCAGCACCCTGCAGCAGTTCCTGTTCATCGAGTCTCCCAACGACCTGCGCACCCCCAAGGCGCTGGCGGACATGGAGCAGATGGCCGCGCGTATCGCGCAGCTGCCCGACATCGACCTGGTGCGCGGCATCACCCGCCCGACCGGGGAGGTTCTCGAGCAGGCCAAGACCACCTATCAGGCCGGTGAAGTCGGCACCAAGCTCGGTGATGCGTCCAACCTGATCAGCACCAACGACGACAACCTCACCTTGCTCTCCGGCGGTGCCGGCAAGATGGCCGACGTTCTCGGCCAGATCCGCACCCAGGTCGTGGGATCGATCGCCAGCGTGCGCGGGCTCACCAGTGCGCTGGACGCCATGTCGCAGAAGTACGGCGGAGCCAAGACCCTGGACCAGATCGACAAGACCGCGTCGCTGGTGACCAGCATGCGCTCGCTGGGCGATTCATTGGGGCTGACCATTCTGCGAGTCACGGGCATCGGCGATTGGGCTGCGCCGATGCTCAACGCGCTCAACGTCTCTCCGGTGTGCGACGCGGATCCCGCCTGCGTCAACTCACGGTCGGATCTGCAGAAGATCGTCGACGTCGCCAACACCCCGGCCGTCAAGTCCATCGAGGAATTCGCTCGGGAACTCTCCAAGACCGACGGATCGCAAAAGCTCGACGAGGCCGTCCACGACCTGAGCCAAAACGTCAAGAAAGTGACGTCGGCCGCGCGCTCACTCGGCGTGGGCCAGCCCGGCGGGGTCGAGAAGAAACTCAACGATGCGGTCACCGGCGTCAACACGCTCGCCGACTCGAGTCGTCAACTCGCGCTGGGTGTTCAGACCCTCGTCGACCAGACCCGCAATCTGGGGCAGGGGCTGGACCAGGCGTCGTCGTTCCTGCTGGCGATGAAGCGGGAGGCTGCCGATCCGCCGATGTCGGGGTTCTACATCCCACCGCAGGTGTTGACGATGGAGGAGTTCAAGAAGGCGGCCAAGCTGTTCGTTTCCGAAGACGGCCACTCGGCCCGCTATCTGGTCCAGACGGCGCTGAACCCGTTCAGCACCGAGGCGATGGATCAGACCAAGCTGATCGTCAACACCGCGAACGCGGCCACCCCCAACACGCAGCTCGCCGGTTCCGAGATCTCGATGGTGGGCTTCTCGTCGATCAACGCCAACATCCGGGACTTCTACGACTCCGACTTCGTCTACATCCTGTGCATGACGCTGATCGTGGTCTTCCTGATTCTCGTTGTGCTGTTGCGTGCGATCGTCGCGCCGCTGTATCTGGTGCTGTCGGTGGTGCTGTCCTACGGCGCGGCGCTGGGCATCGGGGTTGTGCTGTTCCAATTCATCCTCGGCCAGGAATTGGCTTGGGGCGTGCCGGGAATCGCGTTCATGGTGCTTGTCGCGGTCGGCGCCGACTACAACCTGCTGTTGATATCCCGGATCCGCGACGAGGCGAAGTACGGTGTGCGCTCGGCCGTCATCCGCACTGTCGGAGCGACCGGCGGTGTCATCACCTCGGCGGGCCTGATCTTCGCGGCATCGATGATGGCCCTCACCGTCAGCAGCGTGCTCACCGCCGCGCAGATCGGCTTCGTGATCGGCGTCGGGCTGCTGCTGGACACCTTCCTGGTGCGCACGCTCACCGTGCCTGCGGCTGCCGTGCTGGTCGGTGACGCCAACTGGTGGCCGGCGAAACCGCCGCGCGTCAAGATCGAAGCCGCCCGGCGCGCCGCCGCGAGCGCTGCGGTAACCGCCCCCGTCGCGGTGCTCGACCATGACGCGCAGGACATCGAGGCGGCCGAGGAAGACACTCACAGCGAAACCGCCTGGGAAGGCGAAGGCGGAGCGACGCGGGACGACTAGAACCGGGGGTTGGGTACCCAGGGCATGAACCGCGCCGCCCAGCTCACCAGGTTGTCCGCGACCGCATCTTCGAGCCGGTACCGGGTGTTCACCGGGTCGTCGGTCCACAGCGACGAGATCACCTGAGCCAGACCGTCGATGCGCAACAGGTTGAACTCCGAGTCGTCCTCGAGTTTCATCTGGCGCAGTGCCGCCTGATAAGGGAGGTCGATGTGCAGCGGCTTCTCCAGCCCATCGATGGCGAACCCGGCGATGCCGTTGTCGTCCTCGACGCGACGGAGGCTGGCGCCCTTGGCATCTGGGATCGGGTGACCCATCGGGTCGCCGGTCAGCGTCGTCGTGCTGCCGGTCACGGAGAAGGATCCCTGGGACTGCCGGTATGGCTCGTGGACCTCGCCGACCTTTCCGCCGCGGAATCGGTACTCGATGTCCACGCCACCCTGCACACGCCTGCTGCGGGCCGATTTCGGCGGCAGCAATCCCAGCCACGACCGCACCAGTGCCAACGCGTGATACCGATAACCCATCTGCGACATGGCGACTCGGCTCACCTCGCCCAGCGCACCCGACCGGATCGCCTCCCCGACCAGGCGGTACTGCGGCAGGTTCATGAAGTCTTCCCCGACCCGGATCGGCGACCATCGGCGGAATTGGGCCAGCCGGGCGAGGTCGTCGAGACGTCCGACGCCGGGGGTGTCGATGACCAATGCGGCGCCGGGAGCCAGGTGGGCCAGCGATTTCAGCACCGCGACGTTGTTGGTCACCGTCACCGACACCAGGGCAAGGTCGATGTCGCCGGGTCGTAGTGTCCGGGGATCCTCGATCGCCGGCACACCCCAGCGCTCGGCCGCGCGGGATGCGTTCGCCAAGGTGCGGGAGTGGACTCCGACGACGTCGATGTGGGAGTCGAGCAGGCTCAACGCAGGAAGGAAAGCGTTGCGAACTCGGTATCCGGAACCGACGACCAGCGCCCGCAGCCGGCTACTGGGCTGCGTCACACAACGCCCGCGGCGGCCAGCGCACGGAAACCGACGGTCTGAGCGCGGATGTAGGCCGCCTGGGCCCGGGACAGCTCGTTGCGCGTCGTCGGCGGCAGCGGGGTGCCGGCCGGGATTTCCCCGCGGTCGGCCAGCGGGGTGGTGCTGCCCACCCGGTTCGCGTCGATCAGCGCCAGCAGCGCCGGATCGCTCAGGTGCGCCCGGGCGTCGGTGAACTCGGGCAGCCCGATCCGGTCGTTCGGCAGGCCGGCGGGCTGGAACGAGATCTTCAGCACGCGGCGGCGCACCGAACCGCGGTTCGGCGAGGCGCGGTGGAAGTAGGACCGGTTCCACATCGCGGCCGTGCCGACCGGGCCGATCAGCTGCACCGCGTCGCCGCCCGCGCGCATCCCGTTGTTGGGCCGGTGCGGATAGAACTCGAACGCGCCGTCGTCGGCGCCGACCGGTGACAGCAGGATGAAAATGCTGATGAAGGACGGGAAGTCGGGGGTATAGGACCGAATCGTCTCGGTGTCTCGGTGCCAGCCGAGCGGCTTGTCGCGGTGGATGTGCGGCCGGCCCTGGTTGGCGGCGATCTCGTAGCTGTGGCAGTGATACAGCAGGGCCGACGGGTGGATGCCGGCGATCAGCCGGCGCACCGGTTCGCTGAACAGCTCGGCGAAGATCCCGGTTTCGGCCAGGGCGTCGGCACTCGCGTACGACCGTCGCTCACCGTCGGTCCCGGCGAAGATCGGATCAAGCCGGCGATTCCAGTCTTCGACCAGCTCGACAGGCCACAGCCCGGTGACATCGGCGATGCCCTCGTTTGCCAGCAGGTCCGTCACACTCAGTGTCGACGTCACCAGTGATACCTCCTCAGCGAAATCCGCGATCCCACGCTACAGGGTATCGGTGCTGGCTGCGAGGGCCGTAGGTCACTGTTGAGCGAAGACAAACAGCCTGTGTTGGTAACCGTCGACGTTTGCCCAGTTCTCCTCGTGGAGGCTGGTGTAGCCGCGGTCCCGGAACAGCGTCCGGATGTCTTCTTCCAGGTAGCTGTTCAGCCAGCCCCGGCTGATCCGGTCGACGGACCCGAGCTTGGTGCGCCGGAACTGATCGTTGCTGTCCGGGCACCCGTAGGAGATCACGGCCCGCGGGACGAACGTCGACAGCCAGTCGAGCACCGACGGCACATCCTTCAGGTACTCCAGGACGCCCATGATCACGGCGACGTCGTAGGTGTCCTTGCCCAGATTCGGCAGCGGCCGCTCGTTGAGATCGCAGACGATCGTTCCCGGACCGCGGTCGACGAGGTCGGACGGTGTGTAGGTGCAGGACGGGTCGAGGTGCTTCTCGATGGCCCGGGTGCCCGCGCCGAACTCGATGACGCGACTGCCCGCCGGGATCAGTTCGGCGGCCCGCTTGGTCCGGGGCTCCCACTCCGAGTAGAGGTTCCGCGTGTCGGCCCACCGCTTGTAGTCGGTCTTCTGCCGCAGTGCGGCGATGATCCCCAACTTCGGGATGTGGACGCGGCTCACTGGATGTTCACCCCAACTGTTGTCGTGCCGTGACAGGTTTTCCGAAGGTTAGCACCCCACTTGCAGGTAGCCGGACGTGGTTTGCGGGAGAACCGACGCCGAAGTAAATTTCCGGCCGGTCAAATTCCGCAGGTGCGCACGCTGACACCTATGCCGGTGTCCCGTACGCCAGGAGCCTGGTGCCCAATGCGGCGTTTGCTGATAGAGTCTCCCACGCCTGGTCGGGGGGCGTGGGCGATCAATAAGGGGAGTGACCCGTATGCGACTAGCGGCTCGCAGCGCGGCGGTGGCGGTGGCCACCCTGGCAGCATTCTTGTCCTTGGTATTGCTGTCGACATCGACGGCGGCCCTCAAGCTCCTCGCAAGTGGCGCAACGGTTCTCGTGATGGGCGGAACCGGGCACTCCTTGTCGCCGGACGAGGACACCGATCAGTTCGTCCAGGACTACATGGCCAGCGCGGTCGGCAATTACGTCGCGCCCGCGTCGACCCTGGGCACCGGCGTCCCTGGTGGCCCCTACAACACGGTCGCCGTGATCACCCCGGAACAGTCCACCCCGAACAACGGCACCCTGACGTTCGATCAATCGGTCGCGCTGGGCCGCGAGAACCTCGACAACTGCATCAAGGCGACGGCGTCATGCAGCTACAACGACCAGGTGGGTTCCGTCGCGCCGGCTCCCGGCGACACATTCGTGGTCTACGGGTTCTCGCAGAGCTCGACGATCTCGACTCTCGAAAAGCGGGCGCTGGCAGCCGAATACGCTCCCGGTGAAGGCCCCGACGTCAGCTTCGTGCTGACCGCCAACGGCAACCGTCCGAACGGTGGATTCCTCGCCCGCGGCCGCGAGGGCGTCACGATCCCGGTCGGCCTGCCGTTCGGCGGGTCGACGTTCAACGGATCCACCCCGACCGACACCCAATACGACACGACCGACATCGCCGCGCAGTACGACGGCTGGTCGGACTTCCCGGTCAACCCGCTGAACCTGCTGGCCGTCGCGAACGCGATGATGGGCGTCGACTATCTGCATCTCGGCGGCACCTACGACAACACCACACTCACCGATCCGGGCGTGATCGATCAGGGCCAGTACGGCGACACGCACTACTACCTGATCTCCACGCCGGTCCTTCCGCTGCTGATGCCGCTGGAGAAGCTCGGGCCGCTCGGCCACGCGTTCGCCGACACCCTGGACGCTCCGCTGCGGGTGATCATCGAGTCGTCCTATGACCGCACCACCAGCCCGGGCGTGCCGACGTCGTGGAACGTCACCTATTTCCCGAATCCGGTGAAGTTCGCCCGCAACCTGATCGTCTCGATCCCCACGGGCTGGGACAACGGCATTCAGGACCTCACCGGCAAGCGCCCGTTCGGCACGACCCGGCCCGGGCCCTACGGAGTCGGCGGTCCTGACGTCACCTACACCACCCCGGATACCACCTCGGATTCGTCGAGTGCGGCGGCAACCACTGAGACGACCGCGGTGGCCGCCTCGGAGCCGACGGTCAAGAAGGCGACGGGTGGCCTCAAGCCGCACACCACAACGGCGACGAAGACCGCCGCCGCGGCGGCGACCGGAGGCAAGGACACGTCGTCGAAGAACACGTCGTCATCCAAGTCGACGACGACCAAGTCCTCGACGTCCTCGACGTCTTCGCACAACAACGGCGTCGGCGGCTCCAAGCGCGCGAAGGCGAGCGCAGGCTCCAGCAGCTAGCTACTCGCGGCGCAGCCGCGACTCGACGAAGCGCTCGATCTCGTCCCACTCTTTGACCGCGGCGGTGTACGGGCCGGCCGGCCGGGAGTTCTCCTCGGGATCCAGGACATAGTCGACCAGCTTGCCCAGCGGCCGGTCCTCGGCCAGCAGCTTGTCGACGGTCTCCTCCTCGGAGTACTCACCGACATCGCGCACCAGCTCGACCGCCAGCTCCAGCTGGTCGTGGTCGAGCGCGTCAGGGCCGTCGGCGATGTCGTCCGACAGCCCGGTCAGCACGTAGATGTTGTCCTCGGTGACGTCGACCCGCAGCGATCCGTCGGTGGCCGCGGTGCGGATGTCGTCATAGGTGCTCAAATCCGACAGGTCGTGGTCGTGCTCGTCGGCGAGGTAGCGGGCCAGCGCGCGCTCGGAGGTGAAGACGCTGATCCGGCCGTTACGGCCGAGGAAGATCGGCCTGTCGTCGAAGTAGCAGCGCAGCGTGTAGAACGTTCCCGAGCTGGCCTGGATGCGCACCGGGTCGATGCCGACCTCGGCCCAGAAGTCCTCCTGGCTGCCGAGCACGACGCCGTCCTGCGGCGCCCGCTCGTCGGCCTCCGCCGCGGTCGACTCGTCGTCACCGGAATCGTCGGCGTCCATCTCGGCGTCGGCCTCGGCCGAGGAGTCGATCTCCTCTTCGTAGGGCTCCTCGAGCTCGTCGGCGGCCAGCTTGGCGGCCCGTTCGTCGACCTCGGGCACGGTGATGACGTCGTCGATCGCCGCCAGCACGCTGTCCCAGCCGCGGGCGACGATGTCACCGACGACCCGCCACCGCTTGAGCCCCGGCTTGCCGCTGAACTGCTCGTAGCCGCCCGAGAGCAGGCCGAGGTTGGGGTTGCCGTTGAAGAACCGGGTCACGGCGGGCAGCTCACACACCGAACCGATCGAGGAGACGACGGCCATCGTGTTGGCCAGTGCGGTCACCGCTTCTTCGGTGGGCTTCTCCGACAGCAGCTCCTCGACCACCACCAGGTCGACTTCGCGGTCCGCCGCCGGCTGGAGCTTGTGCGCGTTCGCCTGGGTCAGGTCCTTCCACGCAGGATGATCGGTGAGGTCGTTGTCGGTGTTGGTGCGCACGAACGCGGCCAGGTCTGCGACCGACTCGAAGGCGAACAGGTCATCGTCCTTGCCGAGGAACGCCTCCCACTCGTCACCACCTTCGCGCCAGCGGGGCGCCCACAGCGTGTACAGGTCACCAGCGGTCACGCCCACGCGCACCGGAACGAGCTCAGCCATGCCGCACAGCCTAACGACGCTTGCTGGCGGGTAGCCTGCCCCCCGTGGGGAGGCTGCGCCGCGCAGTGGCGATTCTGGCGACTGTCGGTGTGTCTGCCGCCGGCATCCTGGCCGTCACCGGGTATTTCTTGTTCACCCGCCCGCACGGTGACCCGCTGGCCAAAGCCGACGCGATCGTCGTACTCGGCGGCGACAACGACGGTCGCTGGGAGTACGGTCTGAACCTGGCCAGGCAGGGTTACGCCAGCACCGTGCTGCTGTCCAACGCCTACTCCGACCGGCCTGCCGAGCTGTCGGAGTTCCGGCAGGCGTGCGCGTCCAGCACGGCGACGATCACCGTCCTGTGTTTCATCCCCGACCCGTTCACCACGCGCGGCGAGGCGATGTACGTAGCTCGGCTGGCCAAGGAACACAACTGGACCCATGTGATCGTGGTGTCGTGGAACTACCACATGCTGCGCGCCCGCTACATCTTTCATCAGTGCTTCGACGGTGAGGTCACGATGCGTCCGGTGCCGCGGTCCTACGACTACCCGCCGTGGCGGTGGGCCGCGGAGTACGGCTACCAGTACGCAGGGTTCGTCAAAGCCCTTCTGCTGGGCTGCGATGCGGGCTGAGGCTCCTCTACTCTCTGCGCATGGATGTGTGCGTGATCGACCACCCGCTGGCCCGCGCGCGGCTGACCACTCTGCGTGACGAGCGCACCGACAACGCGGCCTTCCGGTCCGCGCTGCGCGACCTGACCCACATGCTGGTCTACGAGGCCACCCGGGACGCGGCGTGCGCCGAGATCACCGTTCGCACTCCCATCGCCGAAACGGCAGGGTCACGGCTGGCCTACCCGCCGCTGCTGGTTCCGGTCCTGCGGGCCGGGTTGGGGATGGTCGACCAGGCGCACGCGCTGATCCCCGAAGCGAAGGTGGGTTTCGTCGGGGTGGCCCGGAACGAGACCACGCATCAGCCGACGCCGTACCTGGAGTCGCTGCCCGACGACCTGAGCGCCCAACCGGTCATAGTGCTGGACCCGATGCTGGCGACCGGCGGCTCGATGGCGCACACCATCGGGCTGCTGCACCAGCGGGGCGCGCGCGACATCACCCTGGTGTGTGTGGTCTGCGCACCGGAAGGCATTGCGGCGGTGGCAGAAGTCGCCCCCGCTGCGCGCCTGTTCACCGCAACCATCGACGACGGTCTCAACGACGTCGCCTACATCGTGCCCGGTCTCGGTGATGCCGGTGACCGCCAGTTCGGGCCGCGCTGACTACCAGCTCTGCGCGGTGGCCAGCAGCTGCTGCTGCACCGCGGCCGCGCGCTCGCGGATCTTGGCCAGATCGGCACCCACGGCCAAGCCGACTTCGGTGTAGCACTTGACTTTCGGCTCGGTACCCGAGGGGCGAACCACCACCCGCACCGTGGTCTGCTGATCGCCGCCGGTGAGGAACACCGCGTCGCCGTCCACGGTGGCGCCGACCGGAAAGCCCGCGAGCTCGGCGGGCGGGTCGGCGCGCAGCCGGTCCATCATCGCTGCCGCCTCGACCGCGTCGGCCACCCGTCGCGACAACGCCGCGGTGGTGTGCACGCCGTGGCGCAGGGCCAGCCGGTCGAGGGCATCGGTTATCGAAATGCCCTGGGCGCCACTGTGCGCCACCAAGTCGCAGGCGAGCACCGCGGCGCTGATGCCGTCCTTGTCCCGGACCGCGGCCGGGTCGACGCAATGACCGATGGCCTCCTCGTAGGCGTACACCAGTCTGAACCCGGTCAGCTCGGCGTCGGCGCGGGCAAGCCATTTGAACCCGGTCAGCGTCACGACGTGCCGGGCGCCGTAGTCGGCGGCGATCTTGCCGAGCAGCGTGGACGACACCACACTGTTGGCCACCACGCTGGTGGCGGCGTCCGTGGCGTCGAGGGTTGACAGGATGTAATCGCCGAGCAGCCAACCTGTTTCGTCACCGGACAGCATTCGCCAGCCGTCGGGCGTGGGAATGCCGACGGCGCAGCGGTCGGCGTCGGGATCCAGCGCGATGGCGATGTCGGCGCCTATCTCGTCGGCCAGCTGCAGCAGCGCATCCGCCGCGCCTGGCTCCTCGGGGTTGGGAAAGGCGACTGTCGGGAAGTCCGGGTCGGGCGCGAATTGGCTTGCCACCGTGTGCACATCGCCGAATCCGGCAGTGCGCAGAGTGCGCATGGCGAGCTCACCGCCGACGCCGTGCAGGGCCGTCAACGCCACTCGCGGATTGCCGTGGTCGCCGCGTCGCACCATCGCCGCGCGGGTGACGTATGCGTCGATCAGCGTGTCGTCGGCAGGGTGTACGGGCCGCCGCGGGATCTGGTCGGCGGGCGGCGCTGTGGTGATCGCCGCTTCGATCTCCCGGTCGGTGGGGGAGATGATCTGCAGCCCGCCGTCGAAGTAGACCTTGTAGCCGTTGTCGGTCCGCGGATTGTGTGAGGCCGTGATCTGCACCCCCGCGGCGGCCCCGGTGTGCCGGACCGCGAACGCGACGACCGGGGTCGGCACCGGATGGTCCCAGGTGATCACCGAAAATCCCTGAGCGGCAAAGACTTCAGCGGCGGCGATGGCGAACGGAACCGATCCGTGCCGCGCGTCACGGCCCACCACGACGGTGGACCCGCCGAGGCCGCGCTCGGTCAGCACGCGGCTCACCGCCCAGGTGGCGCGCACCACGATGGCGAGGTTCATCGAATCCGGGCCGCCGCGTACCGGGCCGCGCAGACCTGCGGTGCCGAACGTCAGCGGCTTCGCGAACCGGGCAGCGCGTTCGCCGGGATCCAGGGCGGCCAGCTCGGCCGCCGTGACCGGATCAGGATCGTGGGCGATCCAGTCCTCTTCAGTCATGAGGCCAGTTTGCGCAGTACCGGCGCGGTGAGCATCAACAGATTGAACTCCAGCTCGGAGAGCCGGCTACGCATCATGTCCTGCAGCCACGCGTCGCGCTGGGCCCGGTCGCGCAACAGCAGCTCCAATCCGTCATCGGTGAGCTCGACGAGCTGGCGGCGGCGATCGGCGTCATCCGGGCGGCGAGACAGCAGTCCGCGCGACTCGAGCTCGTTGATGCTGTCGGTCAATGACTGGACCCGAACCTGCAGGCGAGCGGCGATCTCGGCGGGCGTCGTCACCCCCGCGCGGCTCACATCGCCGAGAAGCTCGAGCTGGCTGAGCGTCAGCCCGTTGTCGGGGCGGTGCCTGCGAAGCTGACGGGCCAGCGCCATCATGGCCTCGCGCAGCTCGGTGGCCGCTTCCGACGGTGCGATGCTTACGGTCATATTCCAAGTTATACCTTGCTAGTCAGTGAGTTTTATCGCGTGAAACGCGGGTAGCAGACGCTAATAAATAAGGGCATACTTGGAATTATGCGGTGGATATTGCTGGTGGTGGCGACGATCGGAGTCACTGTCCCGCTGGATCGCCTGGGCGTCCCGTCCGCCGCGCTGTTCGCCGCCTTGCTGGTCGGCATCGTGCTCGCGATCGCCCGGTTGGCGCCCGCCAGCGTGCCGCGCCGCGCGGGCCTGGCCGCCCAAGGTGTACTCGGTGTCTACATCGGCACCATGGTGCATTCCGACGCACTCTCGGCCCTGGGGCCGAACTGGCCGGCGGTGCTCGGCGTCGGCGTGATCACGCTGCTCCTCAGTATCGGCGCCGGCGCACTGCTCGGCCTGCACCGTGACATCAGCGCTCTGACCGGCGCGCTGGCCCTGGTCGCAGGCGGAGCGTCTGGACTGGTGGCGATCGCGCGTGAGCTCGGCGGAGACGATCGTGTCGTCGCCGTCGTCCAATACCTGCGCGTCGCGGTGATCACCGCATCGATGCCCGTCGTCGTCACCCTCGTGTATCGCGCCGAACGGTCCGCGCACGCCGTGCGGGCCACCCAATCCCATTCAGCGCCTTGGTATCTGAGCCTGGCGATGATCGTCGCGCTGGTGGTCGTCGGGGCGGTGGCCGGCCGGTTGGCCCGGCTGCCCGGATCGGGCCTGCTCGGTCCGATGGCGCTGACGATCGTGGCCGAACTCAGTGGGGTGTCCTTCGGGCTTGCCGTGCCCGCGGTGCTGGTGTCGGTGTCCTACATGCTGATCGGCTGGCAGGCCGGGGTGGCGTTCACCCGCGAATCACTCCGGGCGATCGAACGCCTCCTGCCGACCGCGCTCGGATTGATCGTGCTGCTCAACGTCGCGACCGCCGGCCTCGGTGTGGCGCTGTCCACGATCACCGGCGTCAGCATGCTCGACGGCTATCTGGCCACCAGTCCGGGCGGTATCTACGCGGTGCTGGCCACTGCGGTGGAGACCGGTTCCAATGTCACCTTCATCATCGCCGCGCAGGTGCTGCGGGTCCTGCTGATGTTGTTCGCCGCACCGATGCTGGCCCGCGGATTCGTCCGGCTGGCCTACAGACGCGACAGGACCGACGCCAGCAGCGAGCCCATCGCGGTGGCCGACGCGCGGCCGGCGGCCAGAACCTCGTCGTGACTGAGCGGCTCGCCGGTCATCCCGGCAGCCAGGTTCGTCACCAGCGACAATCCCAGCACCTCGGCGCCGGCTGCCCGCGCGGCGATGGTTTCGTGCACCGTCGACATCCCGACCAGGTCGGCACCCAGCGTGCGGAGCATCCGGATCTCGGCGGGCGTCTCGTAATGCGGACCGGGCACCCCGGCGTAGACGCCCTCGGCCAGGCTCGGGTCCACGTCGCGGGCCAGCGCGCGCAGCCGCGGGGAGTACGCGTCGACCAGGTCGACGAACTGCGCACCGACCAGCGGTGAGCGGGCCGTGAGGTTCAGGTGATCGGCGATCAGCACCGGTTGGCCGACCTGATACTCGGGTCGCAGCCCGCCTGCGGCGTTGGTCAACACCACGACCTGTGCGCCCGCGGCCCGGGCGGTCCGCACCGGGTGGACGATCGTGCGCAGGTCGTGGCCCTCGTAGGCGTGGATGCGGCCCAGCAGCACCAGCACGTTGTGCGAACCCAACGGCACCGACAGCACCCGGCCGCGATGGCCCAGCGCCGACGGCGGTGTGAAGCCGGGAATCGTCGCCATCGGGATCTCGGCGACGGGCGTACCGAGCGCCGCGGCCGCGGGCGCCCACCCCGATCCGAGGACAACGGCGACGTCGTGCCGCGGTATGCCGCTGTGCTCGGCGATCACCGCTGCGGCATGCTCGGCGTCTGGACTCACAGCCAGCGAGCCTAGTCGTGAATGCGATACTGCGTTGATGCCCACAGCCACAGCGTCGACCCGCGTCGAGGACGTGGTCGCGGCTCGTGGTGGCGATCTGATCGAACTCTCGCACGCCATCCACGCCGAGCCCGAACTCGCCTTCGACGAGCACCGCAGCTGCGCCAAGGCACAGGTGCTGGTGGCCGAACGAGGCTTCCAGATCAGCGCGGCGGCGGGCGGATTGGACACCGCGTTCCGCGCCGATTTCGGGTCCGGCCCGCTGGTGATCGGGATCTGCGCCGAATACGACGCGCTGCCCGGCATCGGCCACGCCTGCGGACACAACATCATCGCGGCATCGGCGGTCGGCACCGCCCTGGCGCTGGCCGAGGTGGCCGACGAACTGGGGCTCACCGTCGCTCTGATCGGCACCCCCGCCGAGGAGTCCGGTGGCGGCAAGGCGCTGCTGATCGAGGCCGGGGTGTTCGACGACGTCGCCGCGGCCGTCATGCTGCATCCCGGGCCGATCGACATCGCCGCCGCGCGCTCGCTGGCGCTCTCCGAGGTGGTCGTCACCTATACCGGGCGGGAGTCGCATGCGGCCGTCGCGCCGCATCTGGGTGTCAACGCCGCTGACGCGGTGACCGTCGCGCAGGTGGCGATCGGCTTGCTGCGCCAGCAGATGGCGCCCGGTCAGCTGACCCACGGCATCGTCACCGAGGGCGGATCGGCCACGAACATCATCCCCGGCCGGGCCCGGCTGCAGTACACGATGCGGGCCCCTGCCACCGATTCGCTGCAGGAACTGGAGGCCAAGATGCGCGGCTGCTTCGTGGCGGGTGCGGTCGCGACCGGATGTGAATACGAGATCGCCGAAGCCGCGCCCCCGTACGCCGAGCTGACCCCGGATCGGTGGCTGGCCGAGGTGTTCCGCGACGAGATGATCACGATGGGTCGCAGTCCGGTGCCCGCCGAGGTGGAGGCCGCCATGCCGCTGGGGAGTACCGATATGGGCAATGTGACGCAGCTGCTGCCGGGCATCCACCCGGTGGTCGGCATCGAATCGGGCGGCGCGGTGATCCACCAGCCCGGCTTCACCGTCGCGGCCGCCGGCCCCAGTGGCGACCGCGCCGTCACCGAGGGTGCAATCATGTTGGCGCGCACCGTGGTTCGGTTGGCGCAGACGCCCGCCGAGCGAGATCGGGTGCTGGAGCTGCGAGACCGTCGGGGGGTGCGGGCATGAGCATCGCCGATACGACCGAGTCCTGGTTGGCCAGCCACTTCGACGATCTGGTGCAGTGGCGCCGCCACATCCACCGGTATCCCGAGCTCGGTCGCCAGGAGTTCGCCACCACCCAGTTCGTCGCCGACCGCCTCGTCGAGGCCGGCCTGAACCCGAAGGTGCTGCCGGGCGGGACGGGACTGACGTGTGACTTCGGGCCCGAGCACGCGCCGCGGATCGCGCTGCGCGCCGATATGGACGCGCTGCCGATGGCCGAGCGCACCGGTGCGCCGTACAGCTCGACCATGCCGAACATCGCGCACGCCTGCGGGCACGACGCGCACACCGCGATGCTGATCGGCGCAGCGACCGCACTGGCGTCGGTGCCCGAGCTGCCGGTGGGTGTGCGCCTGATCTTCCAGGCCGCCGAGGAGCTGATGCCCGGTGGCGCGATCGACGCGATCGCCGCCGGTGCGCTGGTGGGGGTTTCGCGAATCTTCGCGCTGCACTGCGATCCCCGCCTCGCGGTGGGCCGGGTCGCGATCATTCCTGGACCGATCACGTCGGCGGCGGACTCGATCGAGATCACGCTGACGTCGCCCGGCGGCCACACGTCGCGGCCGCACCTGACCTCGGATCTGGTCTACGGGATGGGCACGCTGATCACCGGGCTGCCCGGGGTGCTGTCCCGGCGCGTCGATCCGCGGCACTCGACCGTCATGGTCTGGGGCGCGGCCAATGCCGGTGTTGCGGCCAACGCGATCCCGCAGTCCGGGTCGCTGGCGGGCACGGTGCGGACCGCAAGCCGGGAAACCTGGGTTGGCATGGAAAGTCTTGTGCAGGAGATTGTTTCGGGACTTCTTGCTCCGCTGGGCATCGAACACACCCTGCACTACCATCGCGGTGTGCCGCCGGTGGTCAACGAGGAGCGCTCGACGCAGATCATGACGCACGCGATCGAGGCGGTGGCGCCCGACGCACTCGCCGACACCCGTCAGTCCGGCGGCGGTGAGGACTTCTCCTGGTATCTGGAGGAGGTGCCCGGCGCGATGGCGCGGCTCGGGGTGTGGAGCGGGCGCGGACCGCAGCTGGACCTGCACCAGCCGACGTTCGACCTCGACGAGCGGGCACTTGCAGTAGGGGTTCGAGTTCTGGTCAACATCGTCGAGCAATCCGCGGGGTATTGATGAAGCTTTTGGTCACCGGCGGCGCGGGCTATGTCGGCAGCGTGTGCGCCCAGGTGCTGGTGGAGCAGGGGCACGAGGTTGTCGTCGTCGACGATCTGTCCACAGGCAACGCTGACGCGGTGCCGTCCGGTGCGCGGTTCGTCGAGGCCGACATGGTCGATGTCGCACCGGAACTGCTCGGCGACCGATCCTTTGACGGCGTCTTGCACTTCGCCGCGAAGATCATGGTGGGCGAGTCGGTTGAGGCGCCGGAGCGGTACTGGGACGGCAACGTCATCAAGACGCTGCACTTGCTGGAGGCGATCCGCCTTGCCGGTGTGCCGCGGTTGGTGTTCTCCTCGACTGCGGCCACCTACGGCGAACCGGAGTCGGTGCCGATCACCGAGGACGCGCCGACCAAGCCGACCAGCGCCTACGGCGCCACGAAGCTGGCGATCGACCATGCGATCACGTCGTACGCCATCGCGCACGGGCTGGCCGCGACCAGTCTGCGGTACTTCAACATCGCCGGGGCGTACGCCGGACTGGGGGAGCGCCACCCGGTCGAGTCGCACCTGATTCCACTGGTGCTGCAGGTCGCCACCGGGCAGCGCCAGGAGATCCTGGTGTTCGGCAACGACTGGCCGACGCCGGATGGGACCTGCATTCGCGACTACATCCATGTTCGCGATCTGGCCGACGCGCACCTGCTGGCGCTGCAGAACTCCAAGCCCGGCGAACATCAGATCTACAACCTGGGCAACGGCACCGGCTTTTCGGTCCGCGAGGTGATCGCCAGCTGTGAGCGGATTACCGGTACGTCGATCGCGGCGCGTGACGTCGAACGCCGAGCGGGCGACCCGGCCGTGCTCATCGCGTCGAGTGAGAAGGCCATCACCGAGCTCGGGTGGAAGCCTCAGCACACCACGATTGACGAGATCGTCTCCGACGCTTGGGAATTCGCTCGCTCGCGCTGATCTAGCCGCTGCCGTGGCCCGGGCCGACATTGCTCGCGGGCCGGGTGCGCAGGTCGTGCACGTACTCGGCGGGGGCGCCTGCAATCTCGGCGGCGTCGGCCATCACACCGATGTAGCGCGCCGACGGTAGACCGCCCTCCCAGGCGTCCAGCACATACAGCCAGGCGAGCACGGGATCGGTTGTGGTGTCCGTCGATTCGCATTCGATGCGGCATCTGATCTTCTTGTGGAAGCCGAGCTCGGAGCCTTCCCAGCGGTCCAGGTTCGCCTCGTCGGCCGGTGTCATGTCATAGAGCACCACGAACACCTTGGAGCCGGGGTCCTCGACCAGGGTCGCCAGCGCGCCCTCCCAGCCGATGTCCTCCCCGGCGAAGGTCAGCCGCCAGCCGTGCAGCCAGCCGGTTCCGGCCATCGGGGAGTGCGGCGCACGCTCCAGCATCTGCTCGGGATGCATGTTGGATCCATACGCGGCGTAGAGCGGCACGGGGAAAGCCTAGAGCGTCCGCTCGCCGGGAGCGCAGGGACCGGGTCAACTAGCCTTGTCCGGGTGACGACGCGGATCGTGATCATCGGTGGGGGGCCGGCCGGCTACGAGGCGGCACTGGTTGCCGCGGGTCGCGGCCGGGAGGTCGCCGAGGTCACCGTGGTGGACTCCGACGGCATCGGCGGAGCCTGCGTGCTCTTCGACTGCGTGCCCTCCAAGACGTTCATCGCCTCCACCGGGGTTCGCACCGAACTGCGCCGCGCCGCGGGCCTGGGATTCGAGATCGGCATCGACGCCGCCAAGATCTCGCTGCCCGACATCAACAACCGCGTCAAGACCCTGGCCCGCTCCCAGTCCGCCGATATCGGCACCCAGCTGTTGCGCGAGAAGGTCAACGTCGTACAGGGCCACGGCGAGCTGATCGACGCGGTCCCCGGTATGGCACACCACCGGGTGAAGGTCACCACCCCCTCCGGCCAGGTTGGCGTGCTCAAGGCCGACGTCGTGTTGATCGCCACCGGGGCCAGCCCGCGCGTCCTGCCCAACGCGGTGCCCGACGGCAAGCGGATTCTGACCTGGCGCCAGCTCTACGACCTGCCCGAGCTGCCCGAACATCTGGTCATCGTCGGCTCCGGCGTCACCGGTGCCGAGTTCTGTAATGCCTATACCGAACTGGGCGTCGACGTCACCGTCGTCGCCAGCCGCGACCAGATCCTGCCCCACGAGGACAGCGACGCCGCGGCCGTGCTGGAGGAGACCTTCGCCGAGCGCGGCGTGACGCTGGTCAAGAACGCCAGGGCCGACTCGGTGGTCAGCACCGGCACCGGGGTGAAGGTCACGATGGCCGACGGCCGCGTCGTCGAGGGCAGCCACGCGCTGATGACGGTCGGATCGGTACCGAACACGTCGGGCCTTGGCCTCGAGCGGGTCGGCATCGAACTCGGCCCGGGCAACTACATCCCGGTGGACCGGGTGTCGCGCACCTCGGCGGCCGGGATCTACGCCGCAGGCGACTGCACCGGGCTACTGCTGCTGGCTTCGGTCGCGGCCATGCAGGGCCGCATCGCGATGTACCACGCGCTGGGCGAGGGAGTGGCCCCGATCCGGCTGCGCACTGTTGCTTCGGCCACATTCACCCGGCCCGAGATCGCCGCCGTCGGCGTGCCGCAAACCGCGATCGACAGCGGATCGGTCCCGGCCAGGACCCTGATGCTGCCGCTGACCACCAACGCCCGCGCGAAGATGTCGCTGCTCAAGCGCGGCTTCGTCAAGATCTTCTGCCGGCCTGCCACCGGCGTCGTCATCGGCGGTGTGGTGGTCGCCCCGATCGCCTCCGAATTGATCCTGCCGATCGCCCTTGCGGTGCAAAACCGCATCTCGGTGACCGATCTGGCACAGACGCTGTCGGTGTACCCGTCACTGTCCGGCTCGATCGTCGAGGCTGCGCGCCGCCTGATGGCCCACGACGATCTCGACTAGCCTGGGGCCATGAGCGACCCGATCCTTCGACCGGGCACCGGTCAGACCTATCTCGGACCAACCGAGCGTGCGCACGCCTGGCAGCGGCTGGGCAGCGAACAGTTCGACGTCGTCGTCATCGGCGGCGGTGTGGTCGGTGCGGGCTGCGCACTGGATGCCGCGACCCGCGGGCTCAAAGTGGCCCTCGTCGAGGCGCGCGACTTCGCCTCGGGCACATCGAGCCGCAGTTCCAAGATGTTCCACGGTGGTCTGCGCTACCTCGAGCAGCTGGAGTTCGGCCTGGTCCGCGAGGCACTGCACGAGCGTGAACTGTCGTTGACCACGCTGGCGCCGCATCTGGTCAAGCCGCTGCCGTTTCTGTTCCCGCTGACCAAGCGGGTCTGGGAGCGGCCATACGTCGCGGCGGGCATTTTCCTCTACGACCAGCTCGGCGGCGCGAAATCCGTTCCGGCGCAAAAGCATTTGACGAAGTCGGGTGCGCTTCGGCTGGCGCCGGGACTCAAGCGCAGCTCGCTGATCGGCGGAATCCGCTACTACGACACCGTCGTCGATGACGCCCGGCACACCATGACCGTTGCCCGCACCGCCGCGCACTACGGCGCCGTGGTGCGCACCTCGACCCAGGTGGTCTCGCTGCTGCGGGAGGGCGACCGGGTGATCGGAGTCCAGATCCGCGACTCCGAGGACGGTGCGGTGGAGGACGTCCGCGGTCACGTCGTGATCAACGCGACCGGGGTGTGGACCGACGAGATCCAGGCCTTGAGCAAGGAGCGTGGCCGGTTCCGGGTGCGCGCGTCCAAAGGCGTGCACGTCGTGGTGCCCCGGGATCGGATCGTGTCCGAGGTGGCGATCATCCTGCGCACCGAGAAGTCGGTGCTGTTCGTGATCCCGTGGGGCACACACTGGATCATCGGCACCACCGACACCGACTGGAACCTCGACCTGGCGCATCCGGCCGCGACGAAGGCCGACATCGACTACATCCTGGGCCACGTCAACACCGTGCTGGCCACCCCACTCACGCACGATGACATCGACGGGGTGTACGCCGGGCTGCGTCCGCTGCTGGCCGGGGAAAGCGAAGAGACGTCCAAGCTGTCTCGCGAGCACGCGGTGGCGGTGCCGTCGCCGGGCCTGGTCGCGATTGCCGGGGGCAAATACACCACGTATCGGGTGATGGCGCAGGATGCGGTGGACGCCGCTGCCGAGTACATCCCGGCGCGGGTGGCGCCGTCGATCACCGAGAAGGTCCCGCTGATGGGCGCCGACGGATACTTCGCGCTGGTCAACCAAACCCAGAGTGTGGGCGCCGGGTATGGGCTGCACCCCTATCGGGTGCGGCACCTGCTGGACCGGTACGGCTCGCTGATCGGCGACGTCCTGGCCCTGGCCGCCGACAAGCCGGAGCTGCTGGATCCGATCACCGAGGCGCCGGTGTACCTCAAGGTGGAGGCCGCCTACGCCGCGGCTGCCGAAGGCGCACTGCACCTGGAGGACATCCTGGCCCGGCGGATGCGGATCTCGATCGAATACCCGCACCGCGGCGTGGACTGCGCCCGCGAGGTCGCCGAGGTCGTCGCGCCGATTCTGGGCTGGAGTCGCGACGACATCGACCGCGAGGTGGATACCTATCTGGCGCGGGTGGAGGCCGAGGTTCTGTCGCAGGCTCAGCCCGACGACGAGTCCGCTGATGCCCTGCGTGCGTCGGCGCCCGAGGCCCGCGCCGAGATCCTCGAGCCGGTGCCGCTTACTTGAGGCGGCGTCGCTCGGCCCCACTCCCGGATCGCGACGGGGTGGGCCCGGCGCGGGTGCGCCTGCGTGGCGGAGCGGTGCTCGTCGAGCTGGCCGACCGGTTCGGCGCGGCTGCTGCCGAGAAAGTGTTCAACGGCGAGGTGGTCGACGCCGACGGTGCGGTGATCACGCCGTCGTCGGTATTGCCGCCCGGTGCGCATGTGTACCTGTATCGGGAGCTGCCCGACGAGGTGGTGGTGCCGTTCGAGATTCCGGTGCTCTACCGCGACGACGACATCGTGGTGGTCGACAAGCCGCACTTCCTGGCCACCATGCCGCGTGGCCGGCATGTCGCGCAGACGGCCTTGGTGCGGCTGCGCCGGTCGCTTGATCTGCCCGAGTTGAGTCCCGCGCATCGGCTGGACCGGCTGACCGCGGGGGTGTTGCTGTTCACCGTGCGGCGTGAGGTGCGCGGCGCCTATCAGACGTTGTTCGCGCGGGGGCTGGTGTCCAAGACGTATGTGGCGCGCTCGTCTTCGTCGGCGTCGGTTGCTCTTCCGGCGGTAGTACGCAGTCGAATAATCAAGCGGCGCAGCGTGTTACAGGCCGTCGAGGAACCCGGCGAGCCGAACGCCGAGACGCTGGTCGAGGCGCTGGGCGAGGGCTGGTATCGGCTGAGCCCGCGGACCGGACGCACGCATCAGTTGCGGGTGCACATGGCTTCGCTGGGTCTGCCGATCGACAACGACCCGCTCTATCCACGGATCGTCGAGGTGGCCGCCGACGACTTCTCCGCCCCGCTGCAGCTGGTGGCGCAGCGGCTCGAGTTCGACGATCCGCTGTCCGGTGAGCCGCGGTCGTTCGTGAGCTCGGCCGGCGTGCACTGAAGGGACCAATGCCCTCGGGGCGGTGACCTTCGGTCCCTGGTGGTTGGCTGTGAACCGCGTGACGCTCGAGGTATGGACGACGATCATGAGTTGGTGCTGGTAGCCGCATACCCTGACGTCGAGCGGGCCGCCTCCGACTTCCACGAGCTGGAGAAGCGGATCAAGCACGGCTTGGAATTGCGGGCTGCGGCCTTGGTCACGAAGGACGCCGAAGGGCAGCCGCACGTCTTGGAGGCGCACAATCGGCACGGCCGGGTCGCCCTCGGTATGGGCGCCGGGCTGGGGATCCTGTTCGGACTGTTCCTGCCACCAGTGGGCCTCGCCGTCGTCGTCGGGGGAGCGGCAGGCGCGCTGGTGGGCGCGTTCGCCGAGCACGAGCTGCGCATCGGTCTACAACGTGAAGTGGGCGGCGCACTCGAGGCCGGTACCGGGGTGGTGGTTGCCCTGGTCTATCCCAACGGCCGCGGACCCGTTGAGTCGACTCTGTATCGCGCCGCCGAAATGAGGTCGATCCGGATGGACCGCGCCACGATCAACAGCCTCGACGAACTGGTGGCCGACGAGATCGCGAAAATCACTCACCCGCCGGCCGACCCGGTTACCGCTGACACGACGGGCACCAGTACGTGACGCGGTCGTCGTCGGAGGACTCGGCGCGGCGAATCGGGGTGCCGCAACGGCGGCACGGCTCACCGGCTCGGCCGTAGACCCAGAGGTCTTGGCCGCCTCTGCGGTTGCCGGTGGTGGTGCGATTCATTCGTGTTCGATTCGCCCACAACATGTCTCGCGCTCTGGTGACGACCCGCAGCGGATCGGAGAGGCTGCTGACTGGACTGGTGGGGAGTCGGCCGAACACGAAGCAGAGTTCGTTGGCGTAGACGTTTCCGACGCCGGCGAGGTTGCGCTGATCGAGCAGGGCCGGTGCGATGGGGCGGTCGGGGTCCTGGGCAAGGTTCGCTGCCGCCACTGTGGGATCCCAGTCGTCGCCGAGGAGATCGGGCCCCAGGTGGGCGACGGCATCTTCGTCGTGCTCCCGGTCAAGAATCTCCAGGACGCCGAGGTCGATGCCCAACGCCTGGATATCGTCCGCTTCCAGAATGATTCGGATCTTGTAGGCGTTGCGGACGGGTTTGCCCTTCGGGCCGACCCGCCATGCGCCGTCCATCTTCAGGTGTGAGTGGATGCTGGCCGGGCCCACTCGGATGAACAGGTGCTTACCGCGACTGATCACCTCGTCGACGGTCTGGCCGGCGAGGTCCACGGTGGCGTAGCGCGGCACGCGGATATCGCACCGCGTCAGCGTCCTACCGACCAGCGCCTCGCGCAGGTTGGCCGCGGTGCGGAAGACGGTGTCGCCTTCGGGCATGGTTCCAGCCTAGAAGGGCGGGGGATGGGCGGTAGCTCTCGCCTCGTTGAGTCCGCGTTCCCAGCGGATCCGATTGGCCCGGTCTTGGGCGCGGGTCCGGCGGCGAGCCGGCATCATCACACCGCGTCCGGGCGGACTCGGGCTCGGGGTCTTGGGCGGCTTCAGCTCCGCGGTCGGAGTGAAAAGCTGCGGAAAGAACAGCGCGCCGCCAGGTTTCGTGGTGTAGGTGCGGCCCGACGGAGACGTCCAGACCACTGTGCCGTCGGGCAACTGACGGTCAGTCCAGCCACCCGGCCCGGCATAGAAAGTCTTCAGCAGATGGTGAAGCCGGCACAGTAGTTTCACGTTCGACGGATGCGTGGGCCCGATCGGGTACGGCACGGTGTGATCGATGTCCGTCATCGACGCCGGGCGATCGCACCCGGGGAATCGGCATGTCAGATCCCGGCAGCGGACGAATTCCGCCAGGGCGACCGAAGGTCGATACCGGGGTTCGGCGCTCAGCTCCTTGCCACCGACCACCGGCCGGAGCTTCGCGCGCTTCGCCAACCTTCGAACGGTCTCGGCCGGAATGCCGCCATAGCCCGGCAATAGCGCCGGAGTGTCCGTTTCGCCGGTGATCGTCGTGGCATCGGCCAGCAGGTGAATGATGATGGGGCCCGGCGCGGAGTCGTTGCTCGAGCGAGCTGGGCAGTCCTCGGATCCACAATCGCAGCACATCGTCGAATCACCGTTTGCCCACGCGCCCAACGCATCCGACCGGCGTTGGCGAGTGGTGCGCGGGTCATCCCGGCACACGGTCGCGGCGAGCTGGTTGAGGCGCTGGTCGAAGGCTGCGGCGTCTGACGCTCGCACGCGACCGTAGATTTCCGCCATTCCGTCTGCCGCGGGGGTGGTCTCGATATGACGGTCATCGTCGGCTTGTCGTGCGGCGCGCACGGCATGTGGATCAAGTTCTCTGACGAACCAGTCGATCCGCTCTTTGAGTTTCTCCTCAGAGCAGGTGTTCCACCCCGCGGCGTGCTGCGCAAGCCGAGTGTCGACGGCGTCGAGTACGTCCGCATCGGTGATCAGGCCGGTACGGAAGACTGCGGTGATCACGATGCGATATTCGATTGCGCCCGAGGCGAATAACGCGCCCAGTTTGGGTAGCCGTTCGATGAGCTGCACGCCGTAGTTCATCTGCGACGATGCGCGGCCTTGGCTGATGCCGAGTTCGGCGGCCACTTCGGCTGCGACTGCCTCCCAGTTGTCGATGCACCACTGAGCGCGTTCAGCTGCCTCGACCGACCGCATCCGGTGCTGACAGAGCCGGCCGGCAGCCAGAAGTCGCTCTGCGATCGCGACTCGTTCATTGCGCTGCCCACGGCGCATCGTCTCGAGGAGATCGGCATCAGTTCGCGCTTCGAACATGTGTTCGATACTACTCTCGCTCCCCGACAAGTTTTCTGAATCGGACAACCCTGTGACCCTCAGCGCAACCGCAGGCCGCGGGGAGTGCGGCTGAAACCGGCGTCCACCAGCGCGTCGGCGGTGGCCTTCCGGTCGGCATGCGCACCGGCCTCCAAAACCGGTATGCCGTCCAGCTTTTCAACCAGCACGCCACCGATACGGCCGCTGCTCACCAGGTCGGCCAGCGTTCCCGCCGCGGCGCGCTGCGCTTCGTCGTCGGTGCTGAAGTTCACCAGCGAGCGTCCGCCCCGCTCGAGGAACCACACCAGCGCACCGTCCACCAGGATGACGAGTGCGCCGGCCTTCCGTCCGGGCCGATGGCCGGCGTCGGCGTCAGCGCGCGCCGGCCAGGGGAGTGCCGCGCCATACGGGTTGGCCGGATCCGCGGCCGCCAGCACGACCGCGTGGTAGTCGGGCCGCTCAGGATCCACTCCGTCGAGATAGGTCCGCAGCCGGTCGACCGTCGACGCGACCGCGAACTGCGCTCCGCCGAGCGACTCGACGAAGTAACCGCGCTGGCATCGCCCGGCTTCCTCGAAACCGGTCAGCACCTTGTACATCGTGGCGAATCCGCCGGGCACTCCCTCGGCGGCTGCTGCGCCCTTGGTCAGCACACCATGGCGGTTCAGCAACAATTCCGCTGAGAAATGCGCCCGCACAGTCGAATCCGGCTCGCGAGCCGGCACTGCCGACCACCGCCCGGCGACCGTCGAATCCACCGAGCGGGCTTGGGCGTGCGCCACCGAATAGCGGCTCAACCGCGGCGCCCGTCGCTGCCGGTGCGCCGGTGCGGCGGCACGACGAGTACCGGGCTTGCGTCCACCCGCCAGCATGGCGCGTACCGGCGCAAACGTGTCGCCGGTGACCCAGCCGGCCCAAATCAGATCCCACAGAGCGGCTTTGGCGGTCTCTTCCGAACCGCCGACCAGCTGCCGGAAGAAGAACGCGCCGCGCGCCTCGCCGGGCTCGCCGAGGACCTCGAGGATCGCGCGGTGCGCATCGGTGAAGTCGATCTCGGCGGGAGTCGCGAGCGTCAGCGGTGCGGTGTCGGCATGGTGGAACGTGATCCAGCCGTCGCTGCCCGAGATCGAGCCAGCTCCTGACCAGGTGACCTCACCCGAGGCCAGCAGCTCGTCGAGCATCGCGGGCTGGTAGTCACGCACCCGTGGGCCGAACACCAGCGGCTCGACCGCTGATGCGGGGATCGGCACCCCGGCCAGCTGGTCGATCACGCTCGCCAGACCGTCGACCCCAGATGTCGCAGAACTGCCGACCTGCTGCCACGCCGGCAGAAAACGCGCGTACGCCGCTGTGCTGACCGGTTCCACCTGGGCCCGCAGCGCCGCCAGCGAGCGCCGACGCAGAATGCGCAGCACCTCGGCGTCACACCATTGGTCTGCATCCGGCGCGGCGACGAACTCACCGCGAACCAGCTTGCCGTCCACCGACATCCGGCCCAGCACATCGGCGGCGACCCGCAGGCCGAGACCGAACCGGGCGGCGGCCTCGGCGGTGGTGAACGGGCCGCGGGTACGGGCGAAGCGGCCCATCAGCTCACCGAGCGGGTCCGCCACCGCCTCGGTGAAACTCGCCGGGACCCCCACCGGCACGGCGACGCCGACCGCGTCGCGCAACCGGCCGATGTCCTCGATACCGGCCCACCAGGACTGCCCGGCGTACGACAGCGGCAATACCCGTCGAGAGGCATGCAGTCCGTCCAGCCAGGCGCCGACATCGCTGGCGATACAGCGCTCGGCGATCTCGGCCTCGGTCAGCGGGCCGAGCAGGCGCAGCAGGTCCGCCACGCCTTCGGCGTCCCGGGCCTTGCGGTCCTCGGAAAGATGTTGCAGCTGACGCGACGTCGCGGCAATGACGTCGGGGTCGAGCAGCTCCCGGAGTTCGACCCGTCCCAGCAGCTCCGCCAACAGGGTGCTGTCCAGCGACAGCGCGGCCGCGCGTCGCTCGGCCAGCGGGCTGTCGCCCTCGTACATGAACGCACCGACGTAGCCGAACATCAGCGATGCCGCGAACGGTGACGGCATCGGAGTCTCGACCTCCACCAGCCGCACCCGGCGCTGGGCGATCCGGCTCATCAGGTCGGTCAGCGTCGGAACGTCATAGACGTCCTGCAGGCATTCGCGTACCGCCTCCAACACGATCGGGAAGTCGGGGTATTTGCGTGCCACATCCAGCAATTGGGCCGCCCGCTGCCGCTGGTGCCACAACGGCGAACGCTTACCCGGATGGCGTCTGGGCAGCAACAGCGCCCGCGCAGCGCACTCCCGGAACCGGGACGCGAACAGCGCCGAGCCGCCCACCTCGGTGGTGACCAGCGGCTCGATCTCGTCGGGGGCGAAGACGAACAGGTCGGCGCCGGGCGGGGCGTCCTCGGTGTCCGGTAACCGCACGACGATGCCGTCGTCGGAGGCGGTGGGCTTCTCGTCGATTCCGTAGCGCTCCAGCAGCCGGCGGCTGACCGCCAGCGCCAGCGGGCCGTGCACCTTCAGTCCGTAGGGGGAGTGCAGCACCACCCGCCAGTCGCCGAGCTCGTCGCGGAAACGCTCGACCAGCAGAGTGGTGTCGCTGGGAACGGTGGCGGTGGCGGTGCGCTGGTCGTCGAGCAACTGCCAGAGGTTGTCGGTGGCGTAGTCGGCGAAACCCAGCTCATTGCACCGCTTTTCGAAATCGCCGCGGCCCATCCCGGCCAGTTCGCCGGTGAACTTGCCGATCGCCTGGCCGAGCTCGGCGGGCCGGCCCGCGTCGTCGCCGCGCCAGAACGGTAGCCGCGCCGGTTGCCCCGGCGCCGGGATGACGAGCACCCGGTCGTGGGTGATCTCGGTGATCCGCCAACTGGTGGCGCCCAGCGAGATGACGTCGCCGGGCCGGGACTCGTACACCATCTCTTCATCGAGTTCACCGACCCGCGAGGGTTTCTCGGAATCGGTGGCCAGATACACGGTGAACATGCCGCGGTCGGGGATGGCGCCCCCGGAGGTGACCGCCAGCCGCTGTGCGCCGGGACGCGCCGTCAGGGTGCCGTTGTCGCGGTCATAGATCAGTCGCGGCCGTAGCTCGGCGAAATCCGTCGACGGGTACTTTCCCGACAGCAGATCCAGTGTGGCTTCAAAGGCACTGCGCGGCAACGTCGCAAACGGGGCACTGCGCCGCACGACGTCGAACCACTCGTCGGCACTGACCGGCTCCAGAGCGCACGCGGCGACGGTGTGCTGGGCCAGCACGTCGAGCGGATTGGTGGGTACCCGCATGGTCTCGATCTGTCCGGCGAGCATGCGCTGCACGCTGACCGCACAGCCGATCAGGTCGGTCCGGTGCTTGGGGAACAGCACACCGCGGGAGATCTCGCCGACCTGGTGCCCGGCCCGCCCGACGCGCTGCAATCCGCTGGCCACCGACGGTGGCGCTTCGACCTGGATCACCAGATCCACGGCGCCCATGTCGATTCCGAGTTCCAGGCTCGATGTCGCCACCACGGACTTGAGCCGTCCGCTTTTGAGGTCGTCCTCAACCGCGGCGCGCTGCTCCTTGGACACCGAGCCGTGGTGGGCGCGGGCCAGCAGCGGCTCGGCTCCGTAGGTCTGGCCACTGCCCATGATGTGCGCCGGTGGTCCGCCGGGCACCTGGCGGTTGGGCGGCGCATCCAGCTCGACGCCGGAGCGTTCGGCATGAATCTCGTTGATGCGGGCGGTGAGCCGCTCGGCGAGGCGGCGCGAGTTGGCGAACACGATCGTCGAGTTGTGTGCCTCGATGAGGTCGACGATGCGCGCCTCGACATCGGGCCAGATGGTGTTGTTCTCCAGGTTGGCCATATCGGGCACCGGCACCTGCACGGTCAGCTCGAACGTCTTGGCCGCCGGTGGCGCGACGATGGTCGTCGGCCTGGCGCCCGACAGGAACCGGGCGACTTCCTCGGGCGGGCTGACGGTCGCCGAGAGCCCGATGCGCTGGGCCGGTTTTTCCAGCAGCGCATCGAGGCGTTCCAGGGACACCGCAAGATGCGCGCCGCGCTTGGTGGCGGCCACCGCGTGTACCTCGTCGATGATCACCGTCTCGATGCCGGTCAGCGTCTCCCGAGCCGCGGACGTCAGCATCAGAAACAGCGACTCCGGGGTGGTGATCAGGATGTCGGGCGGCTTGGTGATGAGCTCGCGCCGGCGGGCTGGTGGGGTGTCGCCGGAGCGCACGCCGACGCTGATCTGCGGGGCCGGCACACCATCGCGTTCGGCAATACGGGTGATGCCGGTCAGCGGGGTGCGCAGGTTGCGTTCGACGTCGACGGCCAGCGCCTTGAGGGGGGAGACGTACAGGACCCGGGTACCACGTTTCTCCGGCTCCTGAGCCAGCTGGTCGATCGCCCACAGAAAAGCCGCCAGCGTCTTACCCGACCCCGTCGGGGCGATGACCAGGGTGTTGTCCCCGTCGGCGATCGCCGACCAGGCCCGCGCCTGCGCAGCGGTCGGCTGGGCGAAGGTGCCCGTGAACCAGCGCCGCGTCAGCGGACTGAACCGGCTCATCGGATCGGGGGGACTCACGACTCCAGGGTGCCAGGGGGTACCGACAGGTCGACGGGGTGGACGGCGACACAATTGACGGATATGTAGATCATCGAACGTTCGCGCGCCATACTGGTGGCCGCAGGGGCAGCCATCGGGGGATGCTGCGACGCTCGGGGGGTGCAGTGACGTCGGCAACCGCAGTCTGTCGGTCCTGTGGGGCCGAGCCATCGCCGGGGGCCCGGTTCTGCAGTTCGTGTGGTGAGCGCCTGACGCCGGCCGCGGACCATGCCGAATACAAGCAGGTGACGGTGTTGTTCGCCGATGTCGCGCGGTCGATGGACATTGCGGCCGCGCTGGAATTGGAGCGGTTGCGCGACATCATGACCGACCTGGTGGAGCGGTCCGCCGCGGTGGCGCGCCGGTATGGCGGTTCGGTGGAGTACAACGGTGACGGCATCATGGCCCTGTTCGGCGCACCGACAGCGCTGGAGGATCACGCGGTGCGGGCGTGCATGGCCGCGCTGGACATTCAGGACGAGGCGCGGCGACTCGCCGCCGTGGTGAACGAGCACGACGAGCTCGATCTCCGGGTACGCGTCGGACTGAATTCCGGTCGGGTGATCGCCGGGATGCTCGGTTCCGGCGCGCTGGGCTACGCCGCGACCGGAGAGACGGTCGGCTTCGCGCAGCGGATGGAGTCGGTGGCGCCGCCGGGTGAGGTGATGCTGTCCCAGACGACCGCGCGACTGGTCGAACACCAGGCGGTCCTGGCCGCGGCCGCGCCCGTGATGGTCAAGGGGTTCGATGCCCCGGTATGCGGGTTTCGGCTCGTGTCGATCCGCGCCAGGGGCACCAGGCCGGACAGGGTCGAGGCCAGTCTGGTGGGTCGGCGCTGGGAACTCGCGGCCCTGGAGGCCATGGTGGACCGCGCGACCGAGCGTCGCGGTGGTGTGGTGAGTGTGATGGGGCCGCCGGGCATCGGTAAGTCGCGGGTGGCTCGCGAAGCCGCGGCGCTGGCCGCCTTACGCGGCGTCGAGGTGGTGTGGACTTTCTGTGAGTCGCATGCCCGGGACGTGCCTTTCCATCTCGTGACGCAATTGCTGCGTGCCGTCATCGGGGTGACGGACCTCGACGATTCCTGTGCCCGGGCGAGACTGCGGGACCGCCTGCCCGCCGCCGGGGCACAAGACCTGTTGCTGCTCGACGAATTGCTCGGCATCGCGGACCCGGAAGTGCCATTGCCCGTGATCGATCCGGACGCGCGCCGGCGTCGGCTGACCGCAATGATCAACACCGCGTCCCTGGCGCGCATGACGCCCGAGTTGGTGGTCATCGAGGATTCGCATTGGATCGACGTGGTCAGCGAATCCATGGTGTCGGAGTTTTTGTCCGTTGTACCGAGGACTCCGTTGATGGTACTGATCACCGCCCGGCCGGAGTATCGCGGAGAGCTCTCGCGGGTGTCCGGCGCCCAATCGATAGCGCTTGCGCCCCTGAGTGATTCGGATACCACCGCCTTGCTGACGGAGTTGTTGGGATCGGACTCCTCGGTGGACGAGGTGACCGCGATCATTGCGGAAAGATCGCAGGGAAATCCGTTCTTCGCCGAGGAGATGGTGCGCGAACTGGTTCAGCGTGGCGCGTTGCACGGTGAGCCGGGAAGTTACGTCTGCGACGCCGCCATAGCCGAACTGGATGTTCCGGTGACGGTGCAGGCCGCGCTGGAATCGCGCATCGATCGCCTCAGCGTATCGGCGAAGCGCACCGTGACCGCGGCGTCGGTGGTCGGGAACCGGTTCGGCGAGGACCTGCTCGCAGCGCTCGGAGCCGACCCGGAATTCGGCGAACTGATCGACGCGGAGCTGATCGAACAGGTTCGGTTCACACCGGTTGCCGAGTATGCCTTCCGCCACCCGCTGGTTCGGGCGGTGGCCTATGAGTCACAGTTGAAGTCGGACCGCGCCGAATCACATCGTCGCCTGGCCGCCGCCATTGCCCAACGAGCACCGGAGTCGTTGGACGACAACGCCGCTCAGATCGCCGAGCATCTCTACTCGGCTGGTGATCTGCGGGCCGCCTACGACTGGCACATGCGAGCGGGTGCCTCGTCGGGCAACCGGGATGTGGCCGCCGCACGGGTCAGTTGGGAGCGCGCCTGTCGTATCGCCGACGAGTTGCCCGACGATGCCACCGATGTTCTGGCCGCACGCATCGCTCCCCGAACGATGCTCTGTGCCTCGGGGTGGCAAGCCATCGAAGAAAGCCGCGGCCGGATCGACGAACTTCGAACATTGTGCGCCCGAGCCGGAGATCAGGTTTCGCTGGCGATCGGAATGTCCGGACTGGCCACCGAGCTGATGTATTCGGGCCGCTCCGTCGAGGGATCCCGGCTGATGTCGGAACAGATGCAGTCGATGGCGTCGCTTGGCGATCCCAGCGTGATCGCGTTGGGAATGATCGCGTTCAACAACTGGTTCGACGCCGGTGAGTTCGACGAGATTCTGCGGTGGTCGGAGACGGTTATCGAGCTGACCGAGCATGACCCGAACGCCGGCGCAGGCATGGGGTTCGGGTCACCGCTGGCCGCCGCGCTGGCATGGCACGGCGTCGCCGCGTGGTGGCGCGGTCTTCCCGGCTGGCGCGAGGATCTCTCGCGGGCGTGGACGATTGCCCAGAAGAGTGATCCGACCACCTCGGCAATGGTGGTGGGCTGGACATTCGGACTCGAAATCGCCTTCGGTGTTCTGCGCGCGAACGATGCGGCGTTGCGCACCATCGAGGAGGCCGTCCAGACCGCCGAGGGGTCGAGCAATCCGGCGCTCAGCATCGCCACGTGGACGCTGGCGGTTGCGTTGCTCGACAGCGAGTCCGCCGACGCCCGCCGGCGCGGGCTGGAACTGATGGCCAGGGTTCGCGACATGTGGGTGCAGGAGCCCATCGAATTCCTGATTCCGGTTGCCGACTTCTGTTCTGCTGCACAGCGATGCAGGCAGGGTGAGCGCGCTGCTGTGCTACCCGTGATCCGAGACGCCGTGGCGAATCTGCACCGGGCGGGCCGGCCGTTCTTCGGCGTCCTCGGTATCCGCGCGCTGGTCGAGACGCTGGCATACGACGGCGACGAGGCCGATCTCGCCGAGGCGCAACAGGCCATCGAGTTCCTCAGCAGCTGGCTGGGGGATACCGGTTCGGCGGTGGTCACGATGACCGAGCTGCGACTGCGCGCTCTGCTGGCCCGCTGTCGTGGAGATGACCCCGCGTATCACGTTCTGACCGAACGGTATCGGGCGATGACGCGAGCCCTGGATTTCGATTGATGACGGCGGATACGGCGTGCAGATCCTGCGGCAGCGTCCCGCGCGGCGACGCCAGGTTCTGTGATCAGTGCGGGGCTCCGACCGCAGGGCCGAGGGACGCCGCCGAGTACAAGCAGGTGACGGTGTTGTTCGCCGATGTCGCGCGGTCGATGGGCCTTGCCGCGGCGCTCGATTTGGAGCGGTTGCGCGAGGTCATGACCGACCTGGTGGAGCGGTCCGCCGCGGTGGCGCGCCGGTATGGCGGGTCGGTCGAGTACAACGGCGACGGGATCATGGCACTCTTCGGCGCGCCGACAGCACTTGAAGATCACGCTTTTCGCGCATGCCTGGCCGGCCTCGACATCCAGGACGAGATGTCCCGGCTCGCGGCAGCGGTAAAGCAACGTGACGGCATCGACGTCGACGTCCGGGTGGGTCTGAACTCCGGGCGGGTGATCGCGGGCGAGATCGGTTCGGGAGCACTCGGCTACCGCGCCACCGGTGAGACGGTGGGGATGGCACAGCGGATGGAGTCGGCGGCGCCGGCGGGCGCGGTGATGGTGTCGGAGTCGACGGCGCGACTTGTCGAAAACGCTGCGAGGCTTGCTGATCCGGAATGGGTCTGCATCAAGGGCGCCGACGAGCCAGTTCGTGCGTACCGATTGGTGAACGTGCTTCTGGGTGATCGACCGGCGGATCGTGCCGAAGCGGGTTTGGTGGGCCGGCGGTGGGAGATGGCCGTTCTGGACGCCATTGCAGAGCGCGCCGTCGGCGGTCGCGGTGGTGTGGTGCGGCTGGTGGGGCCGCCGGGGATCGGTAAGTCCCGGGTTGCCCGGGAGACCGCCGCGATGGCGGCAGACCGTGGAATCGAGGTGGCCTGGACGTTGTGCGGCTCGCACACCGCCGAAATACCCTTCCACGCGGTGAGCCGGCTGTTGCGTGCGGTGACCGGCGTTGCTGGAGTGGACCCCGACTCTGCCCGGCAACGGTTACGCAGCCTGATCCCCGGAGCCGATCCGCAGGATCTTCTGCTGATGGACGACCTGCTCGGGGTGGCTGACAGCGATGTGCCGTTGCCTCGAATCGATCCGGATGCACGTCGGCGGCGGCTGACCGCATTGGTCAACACGGTGTCACTGGCACGGGTCCAGCCTGCGCTGCTGATCATCGAAGACGCTCACTGGATGGATGCGATCAGCGAGTCGATGCTGGCCGACTTCCTCGCCGTGGTTCCCCGAACACCCGCCATGGTGCTGATCACCTTCCGTCCCGAGTATTGCGGCTCCTTGGCGGGAATGGCGTCGGCACAAACGGTTTCGCTGGGTCCGTTGTGCGACTCGGACACAGCGACCCTGCTGACCGAGTTGCTGGGTGCAGATCCGTCGGTGCAGGAGCTGGTCGGGGTGATCGGGGATCGAGCGGCAGGCAACCCGTTCTTCGCCGAGGAGATGGTCCGTGAGCTGGCGCAGCGCGGGGTGCTGACCGGTTCCCACGGACGTTTCACCTGCCGGACGGATGTCACCGAAGTCAGCGTTCCGGTGACGGTTCAGGCCGCGATCAGTGCGCGCATCGACCGGCTCAGCGAACCCGCGAAGCGAACCCTGCACGCCGCCGCGGTGATCGGCGCGCACTTCGGCGCCGAACTGCTTGCCGCGCTCGACAGTGACGCGACGACCGATGAGTTGCTTCACGTCGAACTGATCGATCAAGTCCGGTTCACGCCGACCCCGGAGTATGCGTTCCGCCACCCGCTGATTCATGCGGTCGCCTACGAGTCTCAGCTGAAATCCGATCGGGCTCTGTGGCATCGGCGGCTTGCGGCCGCACTGGAGCAGTCTGCCCCCGATCTGGCCGACGAGAACGCAGCGCTCATTGCCGAGCACCTTTATGCCGCGGGCGATCTTCACGCGGCCTACGCCTGGCACATGCGGGCCGGTACCTGGTCGGCGAGTCGCGACATCTCTGCGGCCCGGTGGAACTGGGAGCGGGCACGACGCATCGCCGACGATCTGCCCGTCGATGCCGCGGCCACCTTGTCGATACGGATCGCTCCGCGGACGATGCTCTGCGCCAGCGATTTTCACGCCAGTGCCATCACCGAGAGCCGCGGCCGATTCGCCGAACTTCGGGAGCTGTGCACCGCTGCCGATGACAGAGTCTCCCTCGCCATCGGCATGACCGGTCAGGTCACCGAGTACCTGTACGTCAATCGGGCCCGCGAGGCCGCGGTCCTAGCATCCGAGCAAATCGATCTGCTGGACTCCATCGGTGATCCGAATCTGATTGTCGGCCTGTCGTTCCCCGTCTTCACCACGTGGTTCAACCAGGCTGATTTCGTCAAGATCTCCCGCTGGACACAGCGGGTCATCGAATTGGCCGCGGACGATCCGACTGTGGGAACCGGATTCGGCTTCGCATCACCGCTGTCGGCCGCATTGGCCTTCCGCGGGATTTCGCGGTGGTGGCAGGGGCAGAAGGGCTGGCGCGACGACCTGCGCGACGCGACGACGATGGCGCAGACAACCGATCCGGCAACACTCGGCTTCGTCCTGGCGTGGACGTACGGCGTCGAGATCGGCTACGGGGTCCTGCGGGCTGATGACTGCGCGATCGAAGCAAGTCAACGGGCGGTGGAATCCGCCAAGCGCATCGGAAACGACAACGCAGTGACCATCGCGGAGTACGGGCTAGGGGTGGCGCTGTTGTACCGGGAGAGCGAGTCCGAGCGGCGTCGAGGCCTGGAACTGATGGATGAGGCCCTCGCGATGCTGCGGGTCCGCGTGCCGTCGCTGGTGCCGGTCACCGAGATGTTCGCCGCCCGTGAGCGGGCCAGGATCGGAGATCGTGATGCGGCAATATCGGTGATACGTGCCGCTCTGGCAATCCTGTACGAGCAGAGCAGTTTCGGCTGGGTCGTCGCAGGAGTCGGGATTCTGGTCGAGGCGCTGGCAGAGCGAGGCGCTGACAGCGACCTCGCCGAAGCCCAAGACGCACTCGACGAGTTGAATAGCTTCCGCTCCGAGCATGATTCGGCGATTCTTGACATCACGGTTCTGCGCCTGCGCACGATGTTGGCCAAGGCGCGTGACGAGGACAGTAGATACCGGGAGTTGTTGCGTGACTATCGCGCAACGGCGGAATCACTGGGCTTCGAGGGGCACATCGCCTGGGCGAGCACCTAGCTCTCCGGGCGGCCGGCGCATGCGCCCAGCACACTTGTCCAATTCGGCGATGTGCCGCGAACGTGAGCCTCTGCCAACGACATCAGGAAACGGCGCATGCTGCTGTCGTCGCGCCGAAGGGTGCCCACCACGGTGGCGTCGTCACCGCAGGCATCCAAGGATTCCTCGATATCAGCCGACAGCGCCCGCTCCGGGCTGCATTCGATGAAGGTGCGGTGACCCCGCCCGTACGCCCAGCGCACCGCATCTTCGAACAACACCGTTTGGCGGAGATTTGCAAACCAATAGTCCCCGTCGAGTACCGCGGCACCGGCGGCAGCCCCGGTGACCGTCGATATGAAGGTGACCGTGGCAGGTTTGGGCCGGACATCGGCGAGCTGTTGGCGCAGCCGTTCGCGCAGCTCTTCCATGTCAACTGAATGCGAGGCGTAGGGGAGGGGGATTCGCTTGACCGGCAGGTGATCACGCTCGCAGCGGGCAACCAGGTCGGCGATGGCCACCGCACTTCCCGCGACGACGGTGGAGGACGGGCTGTTGCGCTCGGCGATCGCAATGGAACCGTCCCACGGTCCGATCAACTCACACACCTGGTCCACAGGCTCGGGGATGAACACTGTGCTGCCTGATCCCACAACGTCGGTGATGGCCTCGCACTGTGCGCAGAGCACCCGGGCGGCGTCTCGCAGCGACAGGGCGCCCGCCACGTAGGCCGCCGCAATCTCGCCCTGGGAATGCCCGACGACCGCGTCGGGTTCGACGCCCAGCGCGCGCCACTGCGCCGCCAGCGACACCATCACCGCGAACAGGATCGGCTGCGCCACATCGTCGCCGCCCACGTCAGGCGAGCCGGGCTCGCCGCGCAGAGTCCCGATCAGCGACCAGTCGAGAAACTCGGCGAACGTGTCGTCGCATCGCCGCATCTCCGTGGCGAAGGCGCCTGCGGTGTCCAGCAATTCACCGGCCATTCCCACCCACAGCGATCCCTGCCCCGGAAACACGAATGCCGTTCGTCCTGCGCGGGTGGCCCTGCCGGTGATCACACCGGGAGACGGCGTGCCGGACGCGATCGCCCGCAACCCGGCCAGCAGCTCGCCGCGGCCCGCGCCGACGATGACCGCGCGGTGCCGAAACGGTGCGCAGTCGCCGCCCAACGAGTACGCGACATCGATCGGGTCGGTGTCCGGGTGCTCATGAAGGGCCCGCTGCAGCGCTGCCGCTGTGCCCGCCAACGCCGACGCCGACTTCGCGGACAGCGTCCAGGGCGTGATGCCGGCAGTCATCGCGCTCCCCTTTCCCGACGGACGAAGTGACTCCGGCCTGTCCCCGCCGCAGGCCGGAGTCACTCGCCGACCAGTGTTGAGCCGGTGAGACGATCATCGACCGGGTGGATGCGCGGGGCTGCAGTAGTGCACTACTGCAAATCAGGTCACCGCAGCAGCGCGGCGAGTTCGTCCCGGGTCTTGGTCCCCGTTTTGGCCATCGCCCGATGGACGTGGCTCTCGACAGTGCGCACCGACAGACTGAGACGCTCGGCGATCGCGCGGTTGGACATGCGCTGTCCGACCAGCATGACGATCTCCCGTTCGCGCCCGGTGAACGGCAGCCGTTGGGATGCCTGCCGGACAGCAGGGGTGACCAATCCACCGCATCGTTGCGCCAACGTCGCGACCCGCGTCGAACAACTCAATGCGGAGCCGCGCTGATCGCGATGACGGTGTATCAGCGCGGCATGGGCTGCGGCGTCGGCTGCCGCGACCAGATCGCCAAGGCCCTCGAAGGCCTCTGAGACCGCGGCGAGCTCATGGGCATCCCCGTCGTGCAACGCCGTGGCGAAGCGGGCGGCCGCGGCGGCCCGGGGACCGTCGACGATCGCCGCGAGTTCGTTCAACCGCGCCGCGCCGGTGCGGTCGCCGAACTGGGCGACTGTCTGCCAACACAGCACTTCGGCGCCGAACTGGCCTTTCGCGCAGGCTCTTTCGGCCGCAGCGGAGGCTACGGCAATCGCCTCGCTGACGGCACCCTGGTTTGCGGACACCCAGGCGCGGGCCAGGCTCACCTCGTAGTCCAGTGATCGGAAGGGGCGCCTGACGGTGTCGAGTGCGGCTAGCACCGTGACCGCCTCGTCGATGTCGTCCAGCAACGCGAGCGCGGTGACACGCACGACGTTGTAGCGGTATCCCCAGCCCATGCCATGGCCGGCGGCCGACAAGCCCAGCGCGGCCTGTCCCAGCAGTCGGCAGGCGAGGTCGATGTCTCCGGCACCCAGCGCGGCCCGTCCGGCGACTGCCGCTCCGAGTAGCTGAGCCTCTCCCGGCAGATCGGCGGCCTGGCTGCCCACGCCCTGCGCGACCTCGCCGGCATCGGCGATCCGGCCGGCAAGCAGGAGCGCCGTCAGATGGGCGTCCGCGATGTTGAAGCGCATCTGCGGTGCGTCGAATCGGCGGGTCGCGGCCTGATATCCCGCCTCGGCGTGGGCCTCGGCGTCGGTGGCCTGGCCGGCCTCGCCGGACACCACCGTCAAAGCCCAGGCGATCTCGGCGCCGACAACCGGCGGCAGATCACCGAGGACGAGTGGGTGCGCGGCCTCTCGCGCCGACTGTGGGTCATCGGTGGCGAACCGATGCACGACGCGGAACGCATCGAGGTAGGTGCGTGCCTCCGCGGATTCGACGGCGGACTGCTGCTCGACGATCTCGATCGCCCGCGCCGGATCGCCGAGAACCCACATCATGTTGCTGGCCCGATGGAATGCGAGTTTGGCCCGGTCGACGTCGGTCAGATCGCCGGCTGACATCGCGGTCAGCACATCGTCGGCTTCGGTACCCCGCGACAGCCATGACAGTGCGTGCGCGCGGACGAAGTTCGGTTCGGGGCCCGCGCCGGCGGCGACCGCTGCCGTCGCAAGCCGATCGGCCAGCGACAGGTCCGCCAGCCAGACGGCACCGTTGGCGGCGCGCACCAGAAGGTCGGTGTCGGGTGCGAGGTCGGATTCGATGCTCAAGGTGGCCCGCTTGACCACCACCCGGACATCGTTGGCGTCGTCGGAGCGTGCCAGTTCGGCAGCCACCAGTCCGCGCAATCGCCGCAACCGGGCCACCGATGCCCGGCGGCGGCGCACTTCGCCGTAGATCGGATGGGCCACCCGCGCGTGCACACTGCTTCCGGTCGACTCCAACGAGATCAGACCGCGGGTCTCGGCCTCCTCGATCGCCGCCAGGTCCGCGATGCGCTCCAGGACGGGCAATTCCATCGGCTCGGCGACGGCCAGGACGTCGATCACGTCACCGACCGCGCCGGGCAATGTGCCGATCCGGGATTCGACCAAGCCGACCAGGTCGGGCGGCAGGACGGGATCGCCTGCCCACACCCATGTGTCATGGTGCCGCGCGAGCCGCCCGTCGGCAACCTCCTGCTCGACGATGTTGCGCAGGTACAGCGGATTGCCGTGCGTGAGCTGCCAGATCCGTTGTGCGCAAGAGTGTTCCACGGGTGCCTTCAGGGCGGCCGTAAGCAGGGCGATCGTGGTATCGAGCGACAACGGCGTAACCGCGATCCGGTCGAATCGGGCGGCTGCCGAAATCTCCTGCAGTGCAGCCGGAATCGATTCGTCATCGCGAACGGTCAGGATGACTTTCGCGGCGCTGCGTTGCACGAGCTGATGCAGGACGAAGATCGACAGATCATCGAGCAGCTGCGCGTCATCCACGGCGACGATCACACGCGCGGGCGACGTTGTGGCAGTCAGTGACTCGATCACTCCGCGGACCAGCTGAACAGTCTCAGAGGCGCCATGGCGGGTCCAGGCGGCGAACGCACCCAGCGGAATGGACCGGGCCGAGGAGGCGCCCACCACCCACCGGCCCTGGCAGCCCTGCGCCTCAGCGGCGATCAGCGCCTCCCGGGCGATCCTGCTTTTACCGACTCCCGCCGCGCCGGACACGACAACGCCCGCCACGTCCGGCGCCGCGATCGCTGACCCGATGGATCGCATCTGCCCGGTGCGGCCTATCAACGGCCACGACAAGCGCACGCCCACAAGCCTAACGGCGTCAATCGTCGATCGACGCGAAATCCACCCATAGATGCCGTGGCCCGCGGAACACTTGGTTTCGCCGGTACGGCGGCGGGTCGACGACCAGCCGCGGTGATCGCACCCGCCTGAGGAAGATCTCCAGAGCGACGTTGATCTCCAGCCGCGCCAGCGGTCCGCCGAAACACGTGTGGATACCGCTGCCGAAGCCGAGGTGCTCGTTGTCCTTCCGCGTCGGATCGAACCGGTCCGGGTGGGCGAAGCGGCGCGGATCGCGGTTGGCGGCCGCCCAGACCAGGAACACCGCAGAGCCGGCCGGTATTCGCGTTCCGCCGATTTCGATGTCGGCGGTGGCCCAGCGGCTCGGGAAGAACTGCACAGCCCCCTGAAGGCGTTGCACCTCTTCGACGGTGCCCGGGATCAGCTCGGGGTTGTTGCGTACCAGTTCCCATGAGCCTTGATTGCGCAGCACGGTCATCACGCAGTTGCTGATGGTGTTGACGGTGGAGTCGTGGCCCGCGACCAGAAGCAGCTGAGCGTTGGATTCCGCTTCGGCTGTGGACACCGGGCCGTCCGGACCGTCGTCGTGCAGGGCGGCCGACAACAGTCCCGGCGCCGGTTCGCGGGACAGACGCTCGACCAGATCGTGGACGTAGGAGTTCAGCTCGGCCATGCTCGTCGCGGCTTTCGCCGTCGCCGCCCGGCCCTCCGGGGTGTCGCGCTCCGGCCCGACGTCGGCACCCTGCATGAAATCGGTGACCCACCCGTGGAATTTGGGTTCGTCGGCCATCGGGACGCCCAGCACCCGGAAGATCACCGACACCGGGATCGGGTAGGAGAAGTCGTCGACGACGTCCATCCGGGTGCCGCCACGTGCCTTCACCTTGTCCAGCAGTTCGTTGGCCAGATCGGCGACCATCGCCTCCATGCCCGGGATCAGATCCGGGGTGTGCGGGGGACCGAAATGGCGCATGAACTGCCTGCGCATCCTGTCGTGCTCCGGTGGGTCGGCAACCAGCATGCTGGAGTCGCGCGTCTGCGCGGCCTCCTGCGGCTCGAGGTGGGCCTGCTTCTCGCCGAACAGACCCGACGGGCTGCGGCCGATGTCGGAGCTGACCCGCGGATCATGGGCCAGCGCAACGGCTTCGGCATAGCCGGTCACCACGTACGTCTTCTCCGACACCTTGGCCACGGGATTCTGGCGCAATTCCTCGAAGTACGGGTACGGGTTGGCGCGGTTCTCGAACTTCATCGCCTCGGCCCAGGCGGTTGCGGCATCCATGACGGTCTCCTTATGCCCGCGGACGGAACTGGGCGCTTCGTTCGGTGGGGTCATGTCCGGTCAGCACCACATCGGGATTGCCCGCGGGCTCACGCGGATCAGGGAAGCGGGCCGGCATCGGTTCGGCATCCACCGGCCGGTCGTAGCCGGGCGGCGGGGGAGGGAACGGTGCGGACTTCTCGATCAACGAGGCGTAATACGGCAACCACTTGCCGTGATTGAAGGTGACCGCGCCGACGATCCGGCCACGCTTGCCGTACGCGGCCGCGAATCGGCGCTCCGACGGCGAACCCTGGGTGAACACGATCTCGTCGCCGAACGAGCACACCCCGACGCTCTTGATGTTCACCCCGAACTGGCCCGACCAGAACGAGGGCAGCGGCAGGTGCGGCCTGCGGCCGACCTCGAGGTGAATCATGTTGTTGGCGGCAACTTCCGCGCCGTAGACGGCGTTGTCCCAATGCTCCTGGGACAGGAACTCGTAGCCGTAGAGCACGTGCGGTGCGCGTGCGACGTCGCCGGCGACGAAGATGTGGTCGGTCACCACACCGTTGATGTCGAAGGCCCGGCACCCGGCGTCGCACGCCAGCCCCCACTGACCGGCGGCCAGGCCCGCTCCGTCGAGCCACTCCACGTTGCGGATGGAGCCGAGCGAGGCCACCACGACGTCGACGTCGAGAACCGCGCCGTCGGAAAAGTGCGCTTGCCGAACGTGTCCGGTGCTGTCGCCGGACAGGCCTTCCACCGCGACGCCGGTGCGCAGGTCGACGCCGGCGTCGCGCATCATGCCGGCGGCGATGTCGCTGATGACTCCGCCCAGCGCACCCCGCAACGGGCCCTTGCCCCGCTCGGCCACCGTGACGGGTAGGCCGAGATCACGGCAGACCGAGGCGATTTCGGATCCGACGAATCCCGAGCCGACGATCAGAACCCGCTTGGGGCGGTCCTTCAAGGCAGCGGCCAGACCGGCGGCGTCCTCTACGGTGCGCACGGTGAAGACCCCCCGCAGGGCGCCCTCGGCGGGGTTGGGCCAGGGGCGCGCCCGGGTTCCGGTAGCGATCAGCAGCCGGTCGTAGCCGACGTCCTCGCCGTTGGCCAGTGTGACCACGTGGTTGGGCCGGTCCAGGCCGACCGCCGCGACGCCCAGCTTCCAGTCGGCATCCACCCGGCGCAGTCGCGGGAGCTTGGTGTGGTCGGCCGGAACCCAGCCCTTGAGTACCTGTTTCGACAGCGGCGGCCGATCGTAGGGTTCGTGCGGTTCGTCACCGATGATGGTCAGCGAACCGTTGAACCCTCTCTCCCGCAACGCCTCTGCCGCACGCAGTCCCGCCAGCGAAGCACCCACGATCGCGATGCGGCCCTCGGCCCGGAACTTCGCGACCACCTCGTCCAGGTTGTAGGTACCGATCATGGCGTCTCGCGATCGGCGGGCGGATCCACTTCGAGGATGATCGCCTGAACCGGGCAGGACGCCGCCGCCCGCAACACCCGCTGACGTTGCGAATCGTCCGGGTTGGGGTCGTAGGTCAAGGCCTCTTCCCCGACCAGCTCGAGAACCTCAGGCGCCAGCGGCACACACTGCGCGTAGCCCTGGCACTTGTTGAGATCGACCACCAACCGCATGAGCGCAGACACTAGACCGGCGCGGGCACCTGCTGGTTAATATTGCGCCAACCGATAGGAGGACCGCCCTGTGACCGACGTCCGGCCCTTTCGGATCGCGGTATCCGACGACGTCGTGGCGGACCTGCGGGACCGGCTGAAGCGCACACGCTGGCCCGAGCAGGAATGCGTCGACGACTGGAGCCAGGGCATTCCGCTGGCCTACACCCGCGAGCTGGCCGACTACTGGGCCCACGACTACGACTGGCGCCGGCGGGAGGCCGCGCTCAACCGGTTCGACCAGTACATCACCGAAATCGACGGGCTGGACCTTCATTTCATTCATCAGCGGTCGTCGAATCCCGATGCGCTGCCGCTGATCATCACGCACGGCTGGCCCGGCTCAGTGGTCGAATTCACCAAGGTGATCGAACCGCTGACCGAGGACTTCCATGTCGTGTGCCCGTCCCTGCCGGGCTACGGGTTTTCGGGCAAGCCGACCACGACCGGCTGGGGTATCGAGAAGATCGCCACGACGTGGGACGCGTTGATGGCGACGTTGGGCTATCAGAGCTATGTCGCGCAGGGCGGCGACTGGGGTGCGGCGGTGACCACGCAGATCGGCCGCAACGGCGGAAACTGCATTGCCATCCACACCAACATGCCGATGGCCTTCCCGAGCGGTGCGCTGACCAACCCCACCGACGAGGAGAAGGACGCACTGGCGGCGGGGGAGTATTACGCGAAGTGGGATTCCGGCTACTCCAAGCAGCAGTCCACCCGCCCGCAGACGCTCGGCTACGGGTTGGCGGATTCGCCCGTCGGGCAGCTGGCGTGGATCGTCGAGAAGTTCTGGGCGTGGACGGACTGCGACGGGCATCCCGAGAACGCACTCACCAGAGACGAGATCCTGGACAACGTGACGCTGTACTGGGTGAACAACGCCGCGGCGTCGTCCGCCCGGCTGTATTGGGAGAGCTTCCGGTCCTTCGGTGCGCAGGGCAGAGTCGAGGTGCCCACCGGGATCGCGCGGTTCCCGAAGGAGATCATGCGACCCCCGCGCAGCTGGTGTGAGAACACCTACAACATCACCCGCTGGACCGACATGCCGCGCGGCGGGCACTTCGGCGCCTTCGAGCAACCCGAGCTTTTCGTCGACGATGTGCGGGCGTTCTTCGCAGGAGTGCGCTGACTCAGCGGCGGTCGGCCGCCTCGGCCAGCGTCGCCGGGATGCCCGGTACCCGCACGATCGCGTCGAGCAGTGCGTGGGCGCCGGAATCCGCGAGATGGTCGGCGTCGATCGACGGATCGAGGACACGCTGGCGGCACAGTTCGAAGGTGAACGCCAGCCACGCATAGACGATCGCCCGCAGGTCACGCTCGACCTTGGAGTCCAGATCGCCCTGGACCACGTCGGTGATCGCGGCCATGATCCGTTGCATCTGCCGCTCGTTGTCGGTGTCGTCGATACCGCGCAGGACCGGGTCGGTGCGTCCCATCCCGATGTAGGCCGCCCACGCACCGTGCGGATGCTGCTCGTCGTAGCGGATGTAGGCCACGACGCCGGCCCGCAACCGCTCGAAGAGGGTCTCACCCTGGGCGGCCAGGGTGTTGGTGGCCTCGAACAGTCGCTCCGTCTCGGCCCGCACCACCGCGGCGAAGAACGCGCGTTTGTCGGGAAAGTAGTGGTACATCAGTGCGCGCGAGACTCCGGCACGCTCGGCTATCTCGTCGATGCGGACCTCGTCGTACGGACGCTGGCCGAACACCTCGGCGCCCAATGCGAGCAGTTCGCTGCGCCGGTCCTCGGGGGACAGACGGCGGCGGGCGGGTGATTCCGGCATGCGGACATACTGACACAAGTACAACAGCCCCAGCCGCCCGGAGGAACCACGATGATCAGCGACGATATGCGTCGGCGTCGGCTCGACGTCATCAGAGAACACATGGACACAGAGGTGACCAAGGAATTCGACCGCACCCTGGCAACCTTCAACGGACACCCGCGCTACGAGATCGTCCCGACCAAACAGGTCTTCGACGGCGACGACGAAGTGATGACCTACTACCGCACGACGCGCACCGCGTTCCCCGACCAGCGCCACGAGAACGCCAGCTTCCACGTCACCGACGACGGCGTGATCGTCGAGTTCGACCTGCTGGGAACGAATCTCGGTGAGTTCTACGGGCTGCCGCCGACGGGCAAGGCCTTCCGGGTGCCGGTGATCGCGGTGTTCTCCTTCGACGGCGACCGCATCACCAACGAACGGATCTACTTCGACGCCGCCACCCTGGTCAACCAGATCGGCCGCAGCGAGCTGCTCAGCCTGCTGGCCGGCTAGCCGAAGTGCACGCCCTGGGCCAGGGGTAGCTCCGAGGAGTAGTTGACGGTGTTGGTGGCGCGGCGCATGTAGGCCTTCCACGAATCCGATCCCGACTCGCGACCGCCGCCGGTCTGCTTCTCGCCGCCGAACGCCCCGCCGATCTCGGCGCCCGAGGTTCCGATGTTCACGTTGGCGATCCCGCAGTCCGAACCGTCGGCGGCCAGGAAACGTTCGGCCTCGCGTACGTCGGTGGTGAAGATGGCCGACGAGAGTCCCTGCGGAACAGCGTTGTTGAGCTCGATCGCCTCATCGAGGGTGTCGTAGGTCAGCACGTAGAGGATCGGCGCGAACGTCTCGTTGTGCACGATCTCGGTCTGGGCGGGCATCCGCACCACCGCAGGCGTGACGTAGAACGCCTCCGTCGCCTCACCGCCGACGTGCACCCGCTCACCGCCGATGACCTCGCCGCCGTCGGTGCGTGCCTGCTCCAGCGCGCGGACCATGTCCCGGTAGGCGGTCTCATGGATCAGCGGGCCGACAAGCGTCCCCTCGGCCGCCGGGTCTCCGATCGGGAGGCTGCGATAGGCCGCCGTGATCCGCTCGACGAGGGTGTCGGCCACCGAGGTGTGCGCGATGAGCCTGCGCAACGTCGTGCACCGTTGTCCGGCGGTGCCGGCCGCGGAGAACACGATGCCCCGCACGGCCAAATCCAGTTCTGCGGAAGGGGTTACGACGGCAGCGTTGTTGCCGCCGAGCTCCAACAGCACCCGGCCGAAGCGTTCGGCGACCCGCGGACCGACCTGCCTGCCCATCCGCACCGAACCGGTCGCCGAGACCAGTGCCACCCGGGGGTCGTCGACCAGTGCCTCGCCGACCTCGCGGCCACCGAGCACCAGCCGGCTCAGATGGGCCGGCGCTCCGACATCGGTGGCGGCGCGCTCGAGGAGCGCCTGGCAGGCGATCGCTGTCAACGGGGTGAGCTCGGAAGGCTTCCACACCACGGTGTCGCCGCACACCAGCGCCACCGCGGTGTTCCACGCCCACACCGCCACCGGGAAGTTGAACGCGGTGATCACCCCGACCACGCCGAGCGGATGCCAGTTCTCCATCAGCCGGTGCCCCGGGCGTTCGGAAGCGATGGTCCGCCCGTACAGCTGACGGGACAGCCCTACGGCGAAGTCGCAGATATCGATCATCTCCTGGACCTCGCCGAGGGCTTCGGAGGTGATCTTTCCCGCCTCGACGGTCACCAGGGTGGCCACGTCCGCCTTGTGCTCGCGCAACAGCTCGCCGAGCCGCGCGACCAGCTGACCGCGGACCGGGGCAGGCGTGGTGCGCCACGACGTAAATGCTTGCGCCGCTTCGGCGATCGCAGTCTGGGTCTGCTGGGGTGTGGTCTCGGGATGAGTGAACAAGACCTCGCCGGTCACCGGTGTGCTCGCAGGCATGCCGGGTCCACCTGGCTCGGCGAGATCCACCTCTGCGCCGATGGTGTCGAGGGCGGCGCGCACGGATGCGCGCAATTCCTCGGCGGTGGGCAGCGATGTGGCGGTGGTGGTGCTCATGCGGGGGCCTCCTGGGCGGTCGCGTCGTACAGGTCGTAGGGGTCGTGGATGGGGCGGCCGATCGTGCCGGCCATCCAGTCGAGGTCGTAACCGGATTCGTCTGCCACCGCGGCGGCTTCGGTATCGGCGTCGAGATTGGACCGGAAGATCCCGGCGGCTGAGGCCGGCAGGAAGTCCTCGTAGACCACCGGCGCTTCGGGGTCCCCGCGGTGGTAGTAGGCCAGGCCCGCGGAGGCCATCTCGTCGTCGGAATTGGGGAAGTAGTCACCCCACACCGCGGCCGGATCCGTGTTGGCCATCGCGGCGTCGTACCGTTCGCGGCCCTTGCGGGTCAGCGCCACACCGCGGGCCTCCACCTCACCGAATCGCACCCGCAGCGTGCCTTCGGTAACGGTGCCGTCGGATTCACGGAACCGGCGCGGCTCGGCCAGCGCGCGAAATGATGTCTGCCGCAACAGTACTGGAGGACCTTCCCAGTGGGGCGGTCCCTGAATGGCGTCAATCATCGCGATCCCGCGCTCGCTCATCCGGCGGTACAGGTCGTCGATGTCGAGCACCCGCGGCGTCAGATGATTGATGTGGGTGGTGGGCACCCCGGCGATGTCGGCGGCGACGGCCGAGACGGCGGTGAGTTCGGCGTACCAGCCCCGGTCGACCGGCTCGCGCGACAGCGCGAACGCCGCCACCGCACGCGCCACGAAATCCTCGGCCGCACCCTCCGGGCAGCCGCCTGCGGCCGCGATGCGGCGGGCATCGGCGATCAGTTGCGGATCGAACAATTGGCGCCGGTCCAGGAATTCGTCGACGCGGCGGCGCAGGTCGGCGCCGAAGAATCTGCCGTCGCGGGTCGCCAACATGGAGGTGAACACCCGAAACGGGTTGCGCGCCAGCTCGCACGCGTCCAGCGGGCGAAATGCCGTGGACACCACCGGCACGGGTGATGCCGCCTCGCGCAGGTCGTAGTAGCCCACCGGATACATCCCAAATGCCCCGAAAAGGTCTGCGACGTCGGTCAATTCGGCCGGGGTGCCGACGCGGATCGCGCCGTGGCGTTCGGCGGTGACGCGCTCGATGGATCCGAGCCGCTGGGCGTGCGGATGCCGGGCGGCGTAATCACGGTTGACGGCCTCGCTGACCTCGACCAGCGTTGTGTAGGCAGGGACTTCGGCGCCGTACATCGCCGACAGTGCCGCGGCGAAGCGTGCTCGCAGCTGCCAGATTTCGACATGACTCACCAAACACCGCCCTTGGGATAGTGTGCCGCCATGGCGGAGAGCGCGGACGCGGCACACGGTCTCGACGAGGTGGACCGCACGCTGGTTCGCGAGCTCGTCGCCGACGGCAGGGCAACGCTGGCCGAGCTGGCCGCGGCCACCGGCCTGTCGGTGTCGGCGGTCCAGTCGCGGGTGCGTCGGCTGGAGTCCCGCGGGGTGGTCACCGGGTACAGCGCCCGGGTGAATCCCGACGCGTTCGGCCCCATGCTGTCGGCGTTCGTGGCGATCACCCCTCTCGATCCTTCCCAACCCGATGATGCCCCCGCGCGGCTGGAACACATCGCCGAAATCGAGGCGTGCTATTCGGTGGCCGGCGAGGAGAGCTATGTCCTGTTCGTGCGCGTCGCGTCGCCGCCCGCGCTGGAGGTCCTGCTGCAACAGATCCGTACCGCCGCGAACGTACGCACCCGAAGCACCGTCATTTTAAACACATTTTACAGTCATCGGGTCTCACTGCCGAAATAGTTACTGTCCTGGGCGTGTGAGCCGTAAAAATTGCGTTAGTATCGCTTCATGACGGAACTCTTGTCGCGCGATGACCTCGATGTCGTCGACCCTGGAAATGTCCGTACGGTTCTGGCCCGCAGCATCCTGGCCGACGGTCTGGACCTGGTGCTGGATTTGGACCGGTCGTCTGGCTCGTGGCTCGTCGATGCGCGCGATGGCAGCGAGTACCTCGACATGTTCACGTTCTTCGCGTCGTCGGCGCTGGGTATGAATCACCCTGCACTGGCCGACGACGCGGCGTTTCGCGCCGAGTTGGCGCGGGCCGCGATCAACAAGCCGTCCAACTCCGACGTGTACACCGTCCCGATGGCGCGCTTCGTCGACACGTTCTCCCGCGTGCTGGGTGATCCCGCCCTGCCGCACCTGTTCTTCGTCGACGGCGGGGCACTGGCGGTGGAGAACGCGCTGAAGGTGGCGTTCGACTGGAAGAGCCGGCACAACGAGGCGCGGGGGATCGATCCCGCGCTCGGCACCCGAGTCCTGCACCTGCGGCGCGCCTTTCACGGTCGCAGCGGCTACACCCTGTCGCTGACCAACACCGATCCGATCAAGGTGGCGCGGTTCCCCAAGTTCGACTGGCCGCGCATCGACGCCCCGTACGTGCGTCCCGGTGCCGACATGGATGCCGTGGAGGCGGAGTCGCTGCGACAGGCCCGCGCGGCCTTTGAGGCGCATCCGCATGACATCGCCTGCTTCATCGTCGAGCCGATCCAGGGCGAGGGCGGCGACCGGCACTTCCGGCCGCAGTTCCTGGCCGCGATGCGCAGCATGTGCGACACCTACGACGCGCTGATGATCGCCGACGAAGTGCAGACCGGATGTGGGATCACCGGCACAGCGTGGGCCTATCAGCAACTCGGCTTCACCCCGGACGTCGTCGCGTTCGGCAAGAAGACCCAGGTGTGCGGGATCATGGCCGGTAGACGAGTCGACGACGTCGCCGACAACGTCTTCACCGTCAGTTCCCGGATCAACTCGACGTGGGGCGGCAACCTCGTCGACATGGTCCGTTCGCGGCGGATTCTGGAAGTCATCGAAGCCGACGGTCTGTTCGCGCGGGCCGCCGACATGGGTGCCTATCTGCTTGCCGGGCTCGAGGATCTCGCCAGGCAGCTGCCGGAGGTCGGCGAGGTGCGCGGGCGCGGATTGATGTGCGCGTTCAGTCTTCCCACTCCCGAGCGCCGAGATGCCGTGCTGGCCGCACTCTGGACGCGCGGTGTGATCATGCTCGGCAGCGGCGCAGACAGTGTCCGGTTCCGCCCGGCACTGACGGTGTCACGCGCCGAGATCGACCGCGCGCTGGCCGCCCTCAGAGAGGTATTGCGCGCGGCGGTCTAGCATTGGCGAACTATGCGGCTGGCTGCAATTTTCGGCGTGGCGGCGGTGCTGCTCGCCGGGTGCGCGCAGACCGTTGCGGGCAGCGCGGTGTCCAACCCCGCCCAGGGCATCACGCCGCTGCGTGCCGGTGACACGGACCAGGTGCTCATCGGACCGGCGCAGCTGTACGACATCATCGGCGTCAAACTGCAGACCGATGCCGACCAGACCCGGCCCATTCCGGGATCCTCGGCCGTCCCCGCGTGTTCGGCGCTCGACGCGGCCGGGATGGCCGCGTTCCTCGGCGACAACTCGCTGGGAATGCATGTGATGTTGTTCACCGATGGCGACAAGCACGACCATGTCGTCGCCGAGGCGGTCGCGATCTATGCCGACGCGGCCGCGGCGGCGGCGCAGTTCGCCACCGGAACCAAGAACGCGAAGGCGTGCGACGGTCAGCGCGCGCTGAGCAGCGGCGGAGATGCCGCGTGGAAGTTCACTGTGCCCGACATCAATGCCGACACCGTGCGCTGGAGCAAGCAACAGATCGGCATCCCGTTCGACTGGACGTGCTACGCGGAGGCGCGACTGCGCAACAACGCGATCGTCCAGGCGATGGCGTGTCAGGGTGACGACGGTGGCCAGGTTGCGGTGACCACGATGACCGACCGGATGTCGGCGAGCGTGTGGGAGCTGTCGGGCCACTGAGCCGCACGGCTGACGAAAAAGGCCCAGCCGCCTGGCTGGACCTTTATCGAAGTTCGCGTCAATAACTGCGGATGAGCGAGATCAGTTTTTCCTTGCTCAAGCCCGAATAGCCCGAGATCCCAAGTTGCTTGGCCCTTTTCTTGAGCTCGGCAACGGTCCAGCCTTCATAGGCGCAGGACCGACTGGGCCGGAAAAAACGGATATCGTCGACATCCGATCTCGCCGCAGAGGCGCTCGACATCTCCTACCCCCTTTGCTGAGGTTGCTGTTCCCCGGTCAAACCTGTACCCAGAGCCCCCGCTGGGCCAAACATTGCCCTGACTAGCGGATCTCGTCCGGGTCCGGATCCTCGACGACCTCGCGTTGTTCCTGCCAATCCAATTCGTTGCTCTCCAGAGGCGGGGCGCCGTCCTCGACCGGCACACGCTCGTCGCCATCGAGACTCTCCAGATCGGCGGACTCTGTCACCGGCCGGATTTGCTCGATGGCGTCGGGAACAGGGACATCGTCAGGTATCGGGTCGTGCTCGATCATTCGGAACAATTTACCCCTTTGGGCCCCTGCTGTTTCGGCCAGCCAACTGCGGGTATCGGCTTGTGATGACTTCCCTGTGGCTCGACGGCGCCGGCGGGCACGAACCCCAAATTGACGGTGGCGCAACAAAAGACGCTCCGAACGCTGAGGTCATCGTGGTAGGGGCCGGCATTACCGGGTTGGTGGTGGCGGTCCTGCTGGCCCGGGCGGGTAAGCGGGTGCTGGTGGTGGAGGCTCGGACGGCGGGCGCGGTCGCCACCGGCAACACCACCGCCAAAGTCAGTCTGTTGCAGGGAACCCGGCTCTCGACGATCTCGCAACGACACTCGATGGACCTGGTCCGGCAGTATGTCGAGGGCAACCGGGAAGGTCAAGCCTGGCTGGCTCAGTACTGCACAGAGCGCGGAATCGATCTGCAATACGAAGATGCGTACAGCTACGCGCAGTTCGAGCGCGGACTACCCAGCGCCCGTGCGGAATTCGAGGCTGCCGAGGCCGCGGGTCTCGGCGTGAGTTGGGTCGACCAGCTCGACGTCCCGTTCGAGTTCCGCGGCGGCGTCCGGCTGGCCGAACAGATCCAGTTCGACCCGATGCCTTTCCTAGGCGCGCTGATCACCGAATTGCATGAGCGCGGCGGTCGGCTGATGACCGGTCAGCGGGTCTACGCGGCGTACACGTCGGACGGCCGGGTCAGCCTGAAGCTGCGCAGTGCGCAGGGCCGTGAGCAGACCGCGCACGCCGACCACTGTGTGCTGGCAACCGGCACACCCATCTTGGATCGCGGTGGCTTCTTCGCCCGGCTGCACCCGAGCCGCTCCTACTGCGTGGCCTTCGACGTACCCGGGTCGGTTCCGCGCCCGATGATGCTGTCGGTCGACCAGCCCACCCGTTCGGTGCGCTACGCCCCCAGTGCCGGTGGCGAGCGCTTGATCGTCGGGGGCGGCGGCCACACCGTCGGGCGCAAGGACAGCGCGCGCACGTCCTATGACGAACTCGTCGGCTGGACTCGGCGACACTTTCCCGGTGCGCACCCCACCCACTACTGGTCGGCCCAGGATTACGTCCCCGTCGACGAGCTTCCCTATGTCGGGCCGCTGCTTCCGGGCGCCGATCGCTTTCTGGTGGCGACGGGTTTCGCGAAGTGGGGGATGACAAACGGGGTGGCTGCCGCGCTGCTGCTGGCCAAGCGTCTTCTCGGTGGCGACCAGGCTCGCTGGGCCCCGGCCTTCGCCAGCTGGAGCCCGCACGAACTCACCGGTCTCACCACGGCGCTGAAGAACAATCTGGAGGTCGGCTGGCACATGGCGGCCGGGTGGGTGACACCGATCGCCCGCCGAAATGCCCCGCTACGCGAGGGGGCCGGTTCGGTTAGTGGACCGCCGTGGAACATGGTGGCCCGCAGCGTGGTCGGCGGAGACGAGAGGTGCGTTTCGCCTGTGTGCACCCATCTCGGCGGTGTGCTGTCGTGGAACGACGCGGAGAAGTCGTGGGACTGCCCGTTGCACGGTTCGCGATTCGGACCGGACGGGACAGTGCTGGAGGGGCCGGCCACGCGCGACCTGCCGCGCTAACCGATTGCGGCTCAACGTTTGACGGGTCCCTGCCCGGGTATGTCCGCGAAGTGGTTGCAGCGACGTGCAGCCGCGCTGTGTCGGCCTCACTTGCCCTGTCCCGGTACAGCGGGAACGGACAGCCCGACTCCCGATCGGGAATGGGAGAAGCTCATGAAAGTCGCAATGGTCTGCGAGCAGCACGGCGTCCACGTCGCGGGACTGTCGGCGGCGATGGTGCGAGCCGGCCACGACGTGACGGTCTATACCTCGCGTCCGGAGGCCGGCAGCCCCGGACGAGAAATCGCACCCGGGGGCTACGCGGTGGTGGACGTCGCAGCCGGCCCCGCAGAGCGTGCGGAATACCTGGATGCGCAGTGGGCCGCCGACCGGCCGGATGTGGCGCATGCGATCTTCTGGACATCGGGACTGAACGCTCAATTGGCCGCGCGCGCCCACGGAGTGCCGACCGTGCAGACGTTCCGTTCGCTCGCGATCACCGAAAACGGGCACGATATGCGCGGCACCGCGCTCGATGCCCGGTCGAAGGTGGAACGGCTACTGGCCCGACAAGCCGACTGGGTCGTCGCCACCTGCGCGGACGAACTCGTCGATCTGATGCGGCTGGGCCGGCCGCGCGGGAAAATGTCCATGGTGCCGTGCGGGGTGGACATCGATGCGTTCTCCACGGAGGGGCTCGTCGCCGATCGCGACGAGCGCCGGCGCATCGTTGCCGTCGGAAAGATGCTGCCGCACAACGGATTCAGTACCATGATCGAGGCCCTACCGGGTATTCCGGACGCAGAGTACGTCGTGGTCGGGAGTTGCGACGACGAACAGATGGGTTCCGCGGAGGAGTATCGGCGGTTGCGCGCGCTGGCGGCCGACCGGGGCGTGTCTGACAGGGTGAGATTCGTTGGCCCGGTTGCGCATTGCGATATGCCTGCGCTGCTGCGGTCGGCCGATGTGGTGACCTGCACGCCGTGGTACGAGCCGTTCGGTCTGGTCGCGCTGGAGGCGATGGCGTGTGGTGTGCCCGTGGTGGCGTCCGCGGTCGGAGGGATGCTGGACGCCGTCGTGCACGACGTCACCGGGCGGCACGTGACGCCGCGACGGCCCCGGGAGTGCGCCGACGCGGTGAATGCGATCCTTCGGGATTCGTTCCTGCGCCGCAGCCTCGGCCTGGCGGGGCGGGACCGGGCGTGCGCGCGCTTCACCTGGGACCGGGTCGCAGCCGACACCGCACGGGTGTACGGCCGGCTGCTCTGCGCCGTCAGCGACGCTTGGCAGCCCGCCTGATCATCCTGGCGGTGGCCTTCTCGAGGATGGCTTGTCCGCGGTCGGCGTTGCGCTCCTTGCGGGCCCGGCGCGCCGCGGCGGCGATCGTCGTTCCGTTCTCGTAGGCGGTGACCACGCGCGGGTCGACGTAGGAGCTGCGGGCAACGGCGGGGGTGTTGCCGAGCTCCTCGGACACCTCTCGCATCACCGCGGCCTCCACGCGTTTGCGGACCGTCTTGTTGACCGGCGGGTCCGCATCGACGAAAGCCGCTGCGGCCAGGACGGTCCCGTGCCAGGTCCGCAGGTCCTTGACGCTGTGGTCCTCGCCGAGGTGTTCCTTGAACTTCGCGTTGAGGTCATCGGAATGGATGTCCACCCAGCCGGAGTCGGTCTGGCACACCAGGAGCCGGCCGCTGGGGCTGCAGCGGCGCAACTCGCGGACGACGCCCACCACATCGGGGTCCTCGATGGTCCAGTTTCGCTGAACCCCGCTCTTGGCCGGATAGTCGAACACCACCGCGTCGCCCGTGACCGTCACGTGCTCGCACAACAGCGTGGCGATGCCATAGGAGTTGTTCTCCTCGGCGTAGGCCTCGCCGCCGGCCCGGAAATACCCGCGGTCGAGCAGGTGCAGAGCCAGCGCCAGCACCCGGTCTTTCGAAAGGCCCTCGCCGTGCAGATCCTCGGCGATCCGCGAACGAAACTCGGGCAGTCCGGACGACATCTGCAGTACCCGATCGAACTTCTCCTCGCTGCGCTCCTCCTGCCACTTCTGGTGGTAGAGGTACTGGCGTCGGCCTGCCGCATCGGTGCCGACGGCCTGGATGTGGCCGCTGGGATGGGGTGAGATCCACACCTTGCGCCAGGCCGGCGGTATCACCAGATCCCTGATCCGCTGCACGGTCTTCTCGTCGGTCAGCAATTCGCCGTCGGGTGTGTAGTAGGAGAAACCCTTGCCCCGGCGAACACGACGAAGACCCGGTCCGTCGACGGAGCTGCGCCGAAGTCTCATCGCGTGACGAACCAGAATTTGCGGCGCACAGGTTTGAACCGGGGTGCCGGATGGGTACGAGGGAGCCACCATGACGACGACTTCCTGGGTTGTGCTGCGCTCGCTTCCGGCCTCATGCGCACCTATTACCCGGCCGACTCGGTCATCACACGACCGTGGTTAGCACGCCCCTGGGCTGGAGTAGTGTCGGGTCGACATTGCCAGGAGGCCAGATGACGGACGGCGAAAGCCAGGGCGGCGCGCACCAGCGAGGGGAGAGCGCTGTCGAATTGAGGGTTGCGGCCAAGTTGGAGAACTTGGCCGTGCTGCGCACCGTGGTCGGCGCGGTCGGCACGTTCGAGGACCTGGACTTCGACGCGGTGGCGGACTTGCGGCTCGCTGTCGACGAAGCGTGCACCCGGCTGATTCGTTCGGCGTCACCCGACGCGACGCTGGTCGTCGTCGTCGACGCCCACGACGACGTGGTGGTGGTGGAAGCGTCGACGACATGCGATACCAACGACGTGGTCACCCCCGGTAGCTTCAGCTGGCATGTGCTGAGTTCGCTGACCGACGATGTGCAGACATTCCACAACGGTCACGAGTCCAGTAGCGACGGACAGGTCTTCGGTATCACCCTGACCACAAGGCGGGCGGGCTCCGGGCGGTGAATTCCCGAGCCACGGATAGTTCGCCAAGGCGGACGAACTCGGAGTACGCCGACGTTCCGGACATGTTCCGGGAATTGGCGAAGGTGGATCCTGACTCCGCCCAATTCCAGCGACAGCGCGACCGCATCGTCGAGCGCTGCCTGCCGCTGGCCGACCACATCGCCCGCCGCTTCGACGGTCGCGGCGAACCTCGCGACGACCTCGTCCAGGTGGCCCGCGTCGGGTTGGTCAACGCGGTCATCCGCTATGACGTCGAGACCGGTTCGGATTTCGTGTCGTTCGCGGTTCCCACCATCATGGGCGAGGTCCGGCGCCACTTCCGGGACAACAGCTGGTCGGTCAAGGTGCCTCGCCGGCTTAAAGAACTGCACCTACGGCTTGGCGCGGCGACATCGGAACTGTCCCAGCGGCTTGGGCGCGCACCGACCGCCTCCGAACTCGCCGAAGAACTCGGCATGGAACGCGAAGAGGTCGTCGAGGGTCTGGTCGCGGGCAGTTCCTACAACACCCTGTCGATCGACAGCGGCGGCAGCGGCAGCGACGAGGACGCACCGGCGATCGTCGACACCCTGGGTGATGTCGACTTGAGCCTGGATCAGATCGAGAACCGGGAGGCGTTGCGTCCCCTGCTCGCGCAGTTGCCCGAGCGGGAACGCACCGTCCTGTTGCTCCGGTTCTTCGAGTCGCTCACGCAGACTCAGATCGCCGAGCGCGTCGGCATCTCACAGATGCACGTCTCGCGCCTGCTCGCGAAGTCGCTAACTCGGCTCCGGGACCAGTTGGAGTAGCCGGCGGGGTTCGCCGTCGAGCAGTTCGACGGCTTCCCGTACGGAGTCGGCGACCGGCAGCGTGTGGTCGGGGTCGCAGACCCGCAACAGCCGCGATACCGCGTCGCCGGTCACCATCACCCATCGTGCCGAGGCGTTGGCGCAGCGGACATTGATGGTGTGCAGCGCCGAGAAGCCCGCGGTTCCGAAGAAGCTGAGCGGGCTGAGGTCCAGGACCAAACGGTCGCCCACGCCGGCGCACGCCTCGACATGGTCGGCGAAGGCGATGGCATTGGAGGCGTCGAGCTCGCCCTGGACGGTGATGATCCCGACGGTCTCGTCGGGCCAGATAGTAGTGAAGCGAGCGGTGTGGCAATCATGTGAATGCGACACAGCCGAACGCTCGGGTTGATCTGTACTGAAGACAGACATAGTGACTCCATCAGCGAACGAATATTCGTACTGTGGATCGCGCCAGAGTGGGTAAGCCCGTGTAGTGCGGGAGTGGCTCGCCTCGCACGTCTTTGACGTTTTTCCGGGCGGCTGTGAACTCAACCTGACTTGAACTGTACGCCTCTAATCAGACCGGCGAACAGCGATAACGGCGGGTTCTCATCAACCTCTTCAGTTGCGGTCACACTGTGTACATGTCGAAGCAAGGCCGGTCAGCCGGAGTCCTGCTGGCCGCCGGTCCGGGTACCCGCTACGGCATGCCGAAAGTGCTTGCCGCCCAAGGTGAATGGCTGCGCTCGGGAGTGGGGGCGCTGGCCGGCGGCGGCTGCGACGACGTGGTTGTGGTGCTGGGCGCGGCGATTGTCGACGTTCCGGCCGGCGCCCGTTCGGTGGTCGCCGACGAGTGGCGGCGCGGGATGGGGGTTTCCCTGCGCACCGGACTGGCGGCGGTATCTGACGCCGAGTTCGCGGTGATCTTGACCGTCGACACCCCCGACATCGGCGCCGACGTCGTCGCTCGGGTGCTCGGGGCTGCGCGCGAGTCCGCGTCCGGGCTGGCCCGTGCCACCTACGACCGTCGGCCCGGCCACCCGGTCGTCATCGCCCGCAGGCACTGGTCGGCACTGCGAGCCACCCTGGACGGCGACGAGGGCGCACGGCGCTTTCTGGCGGCCCGCACCGATGTGGTGGCGGTCGACTGTTCCGACCTCGCCACCGGGCGCGACGTCGACGAGCGCTAGCCGGTGCCGATCGACTGGGCGAAGCGGCGCACCGAGTCGGCCGCGGTCTGGGTCGCTTCGGCATGACCCCGACGGGCTCGCAGCTGGATCGTCCCATCGCCTAGGTCGAGGACCACTTCGCCGAGTAGTTCACCGGTGGTCGGCTCGCAGACCGCCCACGAGTAGGCCCGGTCCTGTTCCCAGCCGGCAAGACTTCTCGTCACGTACTCCGGATCGGTCTCGCCGAGGTCGGCCAGCGCGGGGCGGTCATCGATCCGCTCGTCGGCCCGTAACGCGCGCAGATACCAAGCGCCCGCGTTGATTTCGACGGGATCCATGTCAGCGGCGAGTCAGCGGCGAGCGCCTTACTTGATCTCCGCCAGCACGGTGCCCTGGGTGATCGCGGCACCCGGCTCGACGGCCAGACCGGTGATGACACCGTCCTTGTGCGCGGTCACCGGGTTCTCCATCTTCATGGCCTCGAGCACCACCACGAGATCCCCGGCGGCCACGGTCTGGCCCTCTTCGACGGCTACCTTGACCACGGTGCCCTGCATGGGCGCGGTCACCGCGTCACCCGAGGCGGCGGCGCCGGCCTGGGAGCCACGCTTACGTGCCTTCGGCTTCTTGCGGATGGCGCCGGATTCGGCGTGGCCGCCGCCATTGCCCAACGCCAGGTCACCGGGCAGCGAGACCTCGACCCGACGGCCGCCGACCTCGACGACCACTTTCTGGCGCTGCTGAGGCTCTTCCTCGTCGACCTGGCCGCCACCGGTGAACGGCTCGACGGTGTTGTCCCACTCGGTCTCGATCCAGCGGGTGTGGACGGTGAAGCCGTCGCCGTCACCGATGAAGGCCGGATCGCTGACCACCGCACGGTGGAACGGGATGACCGTGGCCAGGCCCTCGACGTGGAATTCGTCGAGCGCACGACGGGAACGCGCCAGCGCCTCCTCGCGGGTGGCGCCGTACACGATCAGCTTGGACAGCATCGAGTCGAACTGGCCACCGATCACCGAACCGGCCTCGACGCCCGAGTCCAGGCGCACGCCCGGGCCGGTGGGGATGTCGTAGCGGGTCACGGGCCCGGGTGCGGGCAGGAAGCCGCGGCCGGCGTCCTCGCCGTTGATCCGGAACTCGATCGCGTGGCCGCGGGGAGTCGGGTCCTCGGTGATGTCCAGCTTCTCGCCGTTGGCGATCTTGAACTGCTGCAGCACGAGGTCGATGCCCGCGGTCTCCTCGGTGACCGGGTGTTCCACCTGAAGGCGGGTGTTGACCTCGAGGAAGGAGATCAGCCCGTCCTGACCGACCAGGTACTCGACCGTTCCGGCGCCGTAGTAGCCGGCCTCCTTGCAGATGCGCTTGGCCGACTCGTGGATCTCCTTGCGCTGCGCGTCGGTCAGGAATGGCGCGGGGGCCTCTTCGACCAGCTTCTGGAAGCGGCGCTGCAGCGAGCAGTCACGGGTACCGGCGACGATCACGTTGCCGTGGGTGTCGGCGATGACCTGAGCCTCGACGTGGCGCGGCTTGTCCAGGTAACGCTCGACGAAGCACTCACCGCGGCCGAACGCCGCGATCGCCTCGCGGGTCGCGGACTCGAACAGCTCGGGGATCTCCTCGATGGTGCGGGCCACCTTCATGCCGCGGCCGCCGCCACCGAATGCCGCCTTGATCGCCACCGGCACGCCGTACTCCTTGGCGAACGCCACCACCTCGTCGGCGTCCTTGACCGGGTCGGGGGTGCCGGGCACCAGCGGAGCCTGCGCGCGCGCGGCGATGTGGCGGGCGGTGACCTTGTCACCGAGGTCGCGGATGGACTGCGGGCTGGGGCCGATCCAGATCAGCCCGGCGTCGAGGACGGCCTGGGCGAAGTCGGCGTTCTCGCTCAAGAAGCCGTAGCCGGGATGGATGGCGTTGGCGCCGGACTTGGCCGCGGCGTCGAGGATCTTGCCGAAGTCCAGATAGGACTCTGCCGACGTCTGGCCGCCCAGCGCGAACGCCTCGTCTGCCAGCCGGACGTGCGGTGCGTCGGCGTCGGGCTCGGCGTAGACCGCCACGCTGGCCAGTCCGGCATCCCTTGCCGCTCGGATCACCCGGACCGCGATTTCACCACGGTTGGCTACGAGGACTTTGGAGATGGTCTGACTGGGCACCGCGCCTCCTGCTTTGCGTGACTCTAAGAACGTTCTTTAAAAATAGGTTCGCACGGCAGTGTAAGCGTCGCTGCTTAGACACGAATCAGCTGGTACCCCTACCAATGAGTAAGTTCAGCATCCGGCCAGCAAGCCGGTCGGATCTGTGACGGGTGCCGCGACGCCGAGCCCGGTTGTTCGCCGGCTGTCGACCTCCTCGATCAGGCCGAGAATGGGTGTGACGCAATCGACGTAACGGCGGGCTTCGCCGAAGCCCGGGCGACCAGCTCGCGCACTGCCGTTGGTCCGGCGAAGCGGTGGCGGCCGTCAGCTACGGTGTCGCGCGCAGACGGCGTTTGATCCTGGCCAGCATCGCCGACATTCCGCGCAGCCGAAGCGGACTGATCAGGGCGGCCAAACCCAGTTCGGAGTAGAAATCGTCGGGCACGGCCAGGATGTCGTCTTTCGGCTGGCCGTCGAGGCCGGCCGCCAGGATCGACGCGAAGCCGCGGGTGGTCGGCGCCTCGGCGGGGGCGCTGAAGAACAGCCGGACATGCTCGGTGTCGGAGGCATCGACATGCAGGAACAGCGGCGACTGGCACTCCGGCACCGGTTCCATGGCCGCCTCCTCGAGGTCGGCGGGCAGATCAGGAAGGTCGTCGGCGAACTCGAGCAGCAGCTTGAGCTTGTCCTGGCCCTGCACGTCGGCGAAGTCGGACACGACCTCGGCGAGCGCAGCAGGCATGCTCACGATGCCCCGGGCGCTGATCCTGGTTCAGCACCGGCCACGATCGGCACCCGTACGGTGTTGCCCCACTCGGTCCACGACCCGTCGTAATTGCGAACGCCGGGGATGCCCAACAGGTAGGTGAGCACGAACCAGGTGTGGCTGGACCGCTCGCCGATGCGGCAGTAGGCGATGATGTCGTCGCCGGGCTTGACGAACGAGTACACCTCCTCGAGTTCGGCGCGGTTGCGGAAGCGGCCGCTGTCCTCGGCGGCCTTGGCCCACGGCACCGACACGGCGGTGGGGATGTGGCCGCCGCGCAGCGCACCCTCTTCGGGATAGTCGGGCATGTGGGTTCGTTCGCCGGTGTACTCCTGGGGTGAGCGCACGTCGATCAGCGTCGAATGGCCCAGGGACGCAAGCACATCGTCCTTGTAGGCCCGGATCGCGGCATCGTTGCGCTCGACCACCGGATAGCCGGAACCCGCCTTGGTCGGGACGTCGAGGGTGGTGTCGCGGCCGTCGGAGATCCACAGGTCGCGGCCACCGTTGAGCAGCCGGACATCCTGATGGCCGAAGAGGGTGAAGACCCACAGCGCGTAGGCGGCCCACCAGTTGCTCTTGTCGCCGTAGATGACGACGGTGTCGTCGCGGGAAATGCCCTTGCGGTCCATCAGTTCGGCGAATTGCGCCCCGCTGACGTAGTCGCGCACCTGCGGATCGTTGAGATCGGTGTGCCAGTCGATCTTGACCGCGCCCGGGATGTGGCCGATGTCGTAGAGCAACACGTCCTCGTCGGACTCCACAATGGCCAGCCCGGGGGTACCGAGGTGCGCCGACAGCCAGTCGGCGGTGACCAGGCGCTCCGGATGGGCGTAGTCCTTCAAGGCGGGGCTGGGATCTGCGGGAAGCGGCACGACGACGAGCCTACCGCTGATCAGCGCACCGGATTAGCCGCCCACAGATCGCCGATCGGCAGGCCGACGTCGCTCAGCAGCCGGCGCGTCACCGACAGGCCCAGGCCCACCACGTTGGACGGATCGCCGTCGATACCGTCGACGAACCAGCCGCCGAGGCCGTCGAGCGTGAACGCGCCGGCAACACCTAGCGGCTCACCGCTGGCCACGTAGGCCGCCAACTCGGCCGGAGTCGGGGTGGCGAACCGGACCCGGGTCACCTCCGCCTGCGTCGCGGTGTGGGCGGCCGCACCGCGCAATACCCGGATCACGCAGTGCCCGGTATAGAGCAGGCCGACCCGGCCTGCCATCGAATCCCATTGCGCCGCAACCTGTTGGGGGGTTCCCGGTTTGCCGCGCAGTTCCCCGTCGAGGTAGAGCATCGAATCACAGCCGATGACAACGCAATCCGCCGCGACATCGGGATCCAGCACCTTGTGTACGGCGCCCGCCTTCGCCTGAGCCAGCGCGGTGACCACGTCACCGGGCTCGGCGTCGGCGCCCAGGTTGGCCACGATGGCGTCCTCGTCGACACCGGAGACGACGACCAGCGGGTCGATACCTGCGTTGCGCAGCACCCGCAGCCGGCCGGTCGAGGCCGAGCCGAGAACCACTCGAGTCACGATGCGCTCATCGGCGCATGTGGGTCCGCTCCAGCAAGGTCACGCGATTCCAGCTGTGGATCGAGTAGCGCAGCTTGTCGACCGGATGGCCCCACAGGTTGAGCTCCTGCGGACCCGGGGCGGCGTTGCCGCCGCTGGCCGCGGCCAGCACGGTCACCAGAGCGGCGATGTCCTCGTCGCTCGGGTTGCCCCTCTCGATGCGGATCTCGGGGGTCAGCGGCTCGGGGTTGTCGAGGGTGATGTCCCGCGGGTCGCTGAGTTCGGTGATGTCCTCGTGCTTGCTCATCGGCGGCAGCCCCTTGTCGTCACAGTGGAATGTTCCCGTGCTTCTTCGGCGGCACCTGAGCGATCTTGCGCTCCAGCAGCCGCAGGGCGGTCGAGATGTACCCGCGGGTGTGCGACGGCGGGATCACCGCGTCGACGTAGCCGCGCTCGGCGGCGATGTACGGGTTCACCAGGGTGTCCTCATAGGTCTGCTGCAGCTCGAGGCGCAGGGCGTCTACGTCCTTGCCCTCGTTGGCCGCTTCCTTGAGGTCCTTGCGGTAGACGAAGCCGACCGCGCCTGAAGCACCCATGACCGCGATCTGGGCCGTCGGCCAGGCGATGTTGACGTCGCAGCCCATGTCCTTCGAACCCATCACGCAGTAGGCGCCGCCGTAGGCCTTGCGGGTGATGACGGTGATCTTGGCGACGGTGGCCTCGCCGTAGGCGTACAGCAGCTTGGCGCCACGGCGGATGATGCCGTTGTACTCCTGCTCGGTGCCCGGCAGGAAGCCGGGCACATCGACCAGCATCACGATCGGGATGTTGAAGCAGTCGCAGGTCCGCACGAACCGGGCGGCCTTCTCGGAGGCGTTGATATCGAGGCAGCCGGCGAACTGAGTCGGCTGGTTGGCCACGATGCCGACCGGGCGGCCGTCGATGCGCCCGAAACCGACGACGATGTTCTGGGCGTAGCCCGCCTGGACTTCGAGGAACTCGTCGTCGTCGAGGATGCGGGTGATCACTTCATGCATGTCGTACGGCTGATTCGGCGAGTCCGGGATCAGGGTGTCCAATTCGAGGTCCTCGTCGGTGAGGTTGTCCTCGATCGCGCCCGGATGCGGCGGGGCCGGGTAGCGCGGCGGCTCGGCGTAATTGTTGGGCGGCAGGTAGCTCAGCAGATCGCGCACGTAGTCCAGCGCGTCCTGCTCGCCGGAGGCGACGTAGTGCACGGTGCCGGACTTCGCCATGTGGGTGTGGGCACCGCCCAGATCCTCCATGGTGACGTCCTCACCGGTGACGGTCTTGATGACGTCGGGGCCGGTGATGAACATCTGGCTGGTCTGGTCGACCATGATCACGAAGTCGGTCAGGGCGGGGGAGTAGACGTGGCCGCCGGCCGCCGCACCCATGATCAGCGAGATCTGCGGGATCACGCCGGAGGCCTTGATGTTGTTGTGGAAGATCCGGCTGTAGAGACCGAGCGAGACCACACCCTCCTGGATGCGCGCGCCTGCGCCGTCGTTGATGCCGATCAGGGGGCGACCGGTCTTGAGGGCGAGTTCCTGGACCTTGACGATCTTTTCGCCGTAGACCTCGCCGAGGCTGCCGCCGAACACCGTGGCGTCCTGGCTGAAGATGCAGACCTCGCGGCCGTCGATGGTGCCGTAGCCGGTCACCACACCGTCACCGACCGGACGGTTCTCCTGCAACCCGAAGTTGGTGCTGCGATGCCGGGCGAGCGCGTCGAGCTCGACGAACGATCCCTCGTCGAGCAGCGCCAGAATGCGCTCGCGAGCAGTGAGCTTGCCCTTGGCGTGGACCTTCTCCACAGCGGTCTCGCCGACCGGATGCAGCGACTCCTCGGCGCGCTGACGCAGATCGGCCAGCTTGCCTGCGGTGGTGTGGATGTCGATCGTGTGCCCGGCGGCCGGTTCCTTGACGCTCGTCATGGGTGACGATGGTATCGGCAACCTTAAGGAGTCTGTAAGGCGACCATGTCTCTTGCCTTCGCGTGTCCCGTGCCGTAGGTAGATGACCATGGGATATCCCGAGAACGTGCTGGCCGCGAACGAGCAGGTCGTGCTGCATCGCCACCCGCACTGGAAGCGGCTGATCGGTCCGGTCCTGGTGCTGCTGGTCGCCACGATCCTGGCGGCCTTCGTGGCCGCGCTGGTCAACAACACGAACTGGGACCCCACCGCGAAGAAGGTGCTCTTCGGGGTGATCGCCGCGATCTGGGTGATCCTGGTCGGCTGGCTGACGTTGTGGAAGTTCTTGAATTGGCTCACAACGCATTTCGTCATCACCGACCGCCGGGTGATGTTCCGTCACGGGCTGCTGACCCGGTCGGGCATCGACATCCCGCTGGCCCGGATCAACAGTGTGGAATTCCGCCACGGTCTGCTCGACCGCATGTTGCGCACCGGCACGCTGATCATCGAGTCGGCGAGTCAAGATCCCCTGGAGTTCCACGACATTCCCCGCGTGGAGCGGGTGCATTCACTGCTGTATCACGAAGTTTTCGACACTCTGGGCTCTGAAGAGTCGCCCAGCTGACGCGACGCGCGCCGGCGTCGCAGCGGGGTGACGGTGGCGCCGGCCTCGTACTCGTCCTCCATGGCCTCGGCGAAGCCGCCGCCGGTGAGGGTGGATTCCAGTCCCTTGTCGTGGCTGGGGCCGAACTCGTCGGGGAAGACCCAACGGCGGAAGGCCCAGAACCGGAACGCCATCTGCAGCAGGTTGCCCAGCACATAGGCGGAGATGAAGTCCGCGATGTTCTCGTTGGTCAGGGAGACGTGCGGCACCCGCAGCTCCAGCACGTAGCTGGAGAACCACAGCGGGGCCATGCTCAGCAGCACACCGACTCCGCTGACCCCGAAGAACAGCAACGCCTCATGGTGACGTTCGCGGCCGCCGCGGTTGCGGAAGCTCCACTCGCGGTTCAGCACGTAGGAGGCGATCACCGCGACGATGCCCGCGATCACCTTGGCGGTGACCGGCTTGGGCTCGAGGATCGTCAGCTTCAGCGTGTAGAAGATCGCGGAGTCGATGATGAACGTCGTGGCGCCCACGATCGCGAACTTGATGAGCTCGTGATGCCGCTCGGCGAAGGGCCGGATCGGTCGGGGCAGCCGAGCGATGGTGGCATCAGCAAAAGACACAAGGAGCAAGTCTACGGAAGTCACCGTAGGTGTGCGTACTCGCGCAGGTCTGACACCATGATGGCCGTGTCGAAGCGCCCCACACCCCCTATCGTCGCCATGGTCGGCGGCGGGCAGCTGGCCAGGATGACCCATCAGGCGGCGATCGCCCTCGGACAGAGCTTGCGGGTCCTTGCCGTCAGCCCGGACGACCCGGCCGCTCAGGTGACCCCCGACGTCGTCATCGGCGGCCACACTGACCTCGAGGCGCTGCGCCGCGCGGCCGCGGGCGCGTCGGCGCTGACGTTCGATCACGAGCACGTGCCCACCGAGCTGCTCGACACGCTGGTGGCCGAGGGCGTCACCGTGGCGCCGCCACCCGAAGCGCTGGTGCACGCCCAGGACAAGCTGGTGATGCGCCGCAAGCTGGCGGATCTGGGCGCGCCGATCCCTCGCTTTACCGCGGTAGAGCAGGTCGACGACGTCGATGCGTTCGCCGCCGACGTCGGCGGTCCGGTGGTGATCAAGACCGTGCGCGGCGGTTACGACGGCCGCGGCGTTGTCCTGGCTCGTGATCTTGCCCACGCCCGGGAGGCCGTCGCCGGATACCTGGCCGACGGCGTACCGGTGCTGCTCGAGGAGCGGGTGTCGATGCGCCGCGAACTCGCGGCTCTGGTGGCGCGCTCCCCGTTCGGGCAGGGTGCGGCGTGGCCGATCGTGGAAACCGTGCAGCGCGACGGCATCTGCGTCACCGTCGTCGCACCGGCGCCGGGCCTGTCCGAAGACCTGGCCGCCGAAGCCGAGCAGCTGGGACTGCGGCTGGCCGGCGAGCTGGGCGTGGTCGGGGTGCTGGCGGTCGAACTGTTCGAGACGACCGATGGCGCGCTGCTGGTCAACGAGCTGGCGATGCGGCCGCACAACTCCGGGCACTGGACCATGGACGGGGCGGTGACCAGCCAGTTCGAGCAGCACGTCCGGGCGGTCCTGGACTATCCGCTTGGCGACACCCGGCCGATCGCGCCGGTGACGGTGATGGCCAACGTGTTGGGTGCGCCGCAGGCTCCGGCGATGAGCGTCGACGAGCGGCTGCACCACCTTTTCGGCCGGATCCCGGAGGCCAAGGTCCACCTGTACGGCAAGGCTGAACGCCCTGGTCGCAAGGTGGGCCATGTCAACATCGTCGGCGCGGCGGATGGTGATGTGGACCGGGTACGTGAACGCGCGGAACGGGCGGCACACTGGTTGTCGCACGCGCAATGGACGGATGGATGGGACGGGCATTCCGCCAATGACTGATAAACCGGTGGTCGGGCTGATCATGGGTTCCGACAGCGACTGGCCCGTCATGGAGGCGGCGGCCGAGGCGCTGGCCGAGTTCGAGGTGCCCTTCGAGGTCGGCGTCGTCTCGGCCCATCGCACGCCGGGACGGATGCTGGAGTACGCCGGCGCAGCGGCGGCCCGCGGCATCCAGGTGATCATCGCCGGGGCCGGCGGGGCGGCTCACCTGCCCGGCATGGTGGCCTCGGCGACGGCCCTGCCGGTGATCGGGGTGCCGGTGCCGCTGGCCAAGCTGGACGGCCTGGATTCGCTGCTGTCGATCGTGCAGATGCCCGCGGGGGTGCCGGTCGCCACCGTGTCGATCGGGGGAGCCCGCAATGCAGGGTTGCTGGCGGTGCGCATCCTGGGGGCCTCAGATGTCGCGCTGCGTAAGCGTATGGAGAGCTTCCAGGACGACTTGGAAGCTCAAGTACTGGCGAAGGACCGGGCGCTGCGGGAGCGATTACTCGGTGAGTGACGAGCCGGGTAAAGTTACCGGCGAGTAGCAAGGAGGCTGTGATGGCTGGGAACCCCGATTTCGACGTATTCAAGTTGCCCGAGGAGCACGACGAGCTGCGGACCGCGATCCGCGCGCTGGCGGAGAAAGAGATCGCGCCGTATGCGGCCGACTGCGATGAGAACTCACGCTTTCCGCAGGAGGCGCTGGATGCGCTGAACGCCTCGGGGTTCAACGCGGTCCACGTGCCGGAGGAGTACGGCGGCCAGGGAGCGGACTCGGTGGCGGCGTGCATCGTCATCGAAGAGGTCGCCCGAGTCGACGCGTCGGCGTCGCTGATTCCCGCCGTCAACAAGCTGGGCACGATGGGGCTGATCCTGCGTGGGTCAGAAGAACTGAAGAAGAAGGTGTTGCCGTCGATCGCCTCCGGTGAGGCGATGGCGTCGTACGCACTCTCCGAGCGCGAGGCCGGCAGCGACGCGGCGTCGATGCGCACTCGGGCCAAGGCTGACGGTGACGACTGGATCCTCAACGGCGCCAAGGCGTGGATCACCAACGGCGGCAAGTCATCCTGGTACACCGTGATGGCGGTGACCGATCCCGACAAGGGCGCCAACGGTATCTCGGCGTTCATGGTGCACATCGACGATGAGGGCTTCACGATCGGGCCCAAGGAGCGCAAGCTCGGCATCAAGGGCTCGCCGACCACCGAGCTGTACTTCGAGAACTGCCGCATCCCGGGCGACCGGATGGTGGGGGAGCCTGGCACCGGCTTCAAGACCGCGCTGGCCACTCTCGACCACACCCGCCCGACGATCGGTGCACAGGCGGTCGGTATCGCGCAGGGCGCGCTGGATGCCGCGATCGCATACACCAAGGACCGCAAGCAGTTCGGCACCTCGATCTCGGATTTCCAGGGTGTGCAGTTCATGCTCGCCGACATGGCGATGAAGGTCGAAGCGGCCCGGCTGATGGTCTACTCCGCCGCGGCCCGTGCCGAGCGCGGTGAACCCAACCTCGGGTTCATCTCGGCGGCGTCGAAGTGCTTCGCCTCCGATGTCGCCATGGAGGTGACCACCGATGCCGTGCAGCTGTTCGGCGGTGCCGGCTACACCGTGGACTTCCCGGTGGAGCGGATGATGCGCGACGCCAAGATCACCCAGATCTACGAGGGCACCAACCAGATTCAGCGGGTTGTGATGTCTCGCGCGCTGCTGCGCTGATCTAGTCGGCGGCCCTCAGGTGGGTGATGTCGCCCGCCGACACCGTGATGACCTCGGTGCCCGTGTCGATACGGAGCCGGCCCAGTTCGTCGACATCGACTGCGGTACCGGTGATTTCGTGATCGCCGGGCATCAACGCCCGCACCCGACTGCCCAGGGTGCTGCTTCGTTGCCGGTAGTCCTCGACCAGGGTCGGGTCGGGTCCCGGTGTGCTTTGCCACTTTTCGATGCGGGCGGACAGCTCACGCACGATCGCCGCGGTCAGCACATCGCGGTCGAGCTGGGCGGCGCCCAGCATCTGCAGGGAGGTTGCCCTGGGGTCGGGCGCCTCGTCGGGGGTCAGCGTGACGTTGAGTCCCAGGCCCACCACGATGACCGGATCGGGTGCGGCCACCTCGGCCAGGATGCCGGCGAGCTTGCCGGACCCCACCAGGACGTCGTTGGGCCACTTCACGCCGGCCTCGATGCCGGTCACCTCCGCGACGGCGTCGACCAGTGCTATCCCGGTGAGCAACGGCAGCCAGCCCCAACTCTCCGGGGGCACGCCGTCGGCGCCGACGCCGATCGACAGGGCGATCTGGGAGCGTGGCGGCGCCGACCAGCTGCGGCCATTGCGGCCACGGCCGGCGCTCTGGTGCTCGGCGAGCAGCACGGCGCCTCGAATGTCTTCACCGGAGGCGTGCCGAGCCAACAAGTCGGCATTGGTCGACCCGGTTTCGGCTACCACGTCGATGCGGCGGACCGGAAGTGCGGACAGGGAGGCGAGATTCAACGGCGCGCGGCTCACCTGAGCGAGCCTAGATGCTTCGCTATCGCAATCTTGTGTGGCCGGTCTCCGGGGACTCAGGAGCAGAGTGGCACTGCCCGCGCGCAGTGGCGACACGTCCGCCCACGAAGTGCGGGACCAGCCCACCATGGTGACCATGTTGCGCAGGCCGCGCCGCTCGGCACAAACGACCAGTTCGTCCTATCAGTGCGGTGCCCAGACAGTCTTTACTTGGCGGCTGTCTTGAGAAGCGAGTTGATGTCGCACCGTCGCTGATCGGGCTCACTCGCCGGAAATCTGAAATTCGGGCTGGCCTTGTGAATCGGAAGAGCTTGTTGGTAGAGATCGATGCATGACTTGGGGGTGTCGGGGAGCGGCTTTACGGGATCGACGATGGATGCCGCCCACACCGTAAGGGCAAGCGCGCCGACTCCGATGAGTAACGCCACCACTGCGGAGGTGTACCAGAGCCCTCGCCCATCCGTTGTCCGCGACCGTCCGAGAGTGGTTCCATATGCGATGAGGAAGGCGCCAAGGAAGAAGCTCACAATGATGAGGGCAAAGAGCAGGCTCCCCGAGGATGCCCGAACAAAAAGGGCCTTCCAAAGCCGAACTGCGAGTGCAAGATTCACAATACAAACGCATACGCCGAGTCCTACCGCCAGATATGACGCCAACCGTCCGGGCGCGCGCTCGGTCAATACTGCGGCGCGCTCGCCATCATCAACTCCGATACCCGCTGTCGGTTCGGTCATCGCATTCTCCCCGGCGTGCATTGCCATCCCTGCCTCCCAACAGTTCGACTGGTGTTAAGCGTGTCACGCCGCAGAGCACCTTGGAGGCGCTTTTGAATCCCTGGGATAATCCAGACCGATAGCTGGTGGCTTGCTGTGGATGCACGCCGATCAGCGTTCTAGGCTTTCGGGCAGAACGGGTTGAGCGAGCCTAGTGGGCTAGATCCTTGGTGACCTTCTCGGTGGTCCGCCGTCGTTCCAGCGCCGTCGTGTCGGGGTTGGCCACCTGGACCAGTGACGCGCCCGCGATGAACACCGCCAGCAGATTGGCGACGACGTCGTCAGGGGTGGACCACGGCAGCGAAGACATCACCCGGTCGCCGGCCGCCAGAGAAGCCGCGGCGGCGGAATCTGAAGCGGCAGAGAGCACTTCGTCGACGGACCTGCCGTCCAGTGCCGGCCCTGGCCGCGTCTCGGCGGCGTACTGGTCACCGTGCACCCGCACCGCCGTCGCGTAATCGGTGACGCCGATCGGCAGATCGGGTGCCGGCTTGCCGAACGGATCCAGCGACAGCACCGCGACGTCACCGCCGGCGACCGCCGCGTCGGCCTCGTCCAGCCGCTCAGCGGTGCACAGTGCGAGATCCGCCGCTCCCGACAGCACGACCTCGGCGCCGATCCACCACACGCCCAGCAGCACCGCCGCGGTCTGCCAGTGGGCGGGCAACAACACGGCAATCCGGGTGCCCGGGCCCGCGCCGAGTTCGTCGCGCAACAGGTTGGCGGTCTTGGCCGCCCAGTTGGCCAGCGTCACCGTCGACAGCTCGATGCGCTCACCGGTCGCGTCGTCGTAGTACGTGATCCGCGGACCCATCGGGTCGGCCCGCAGCAACGGATCCAGAACGGCCGCAGTCAGATTGGTCATCAGTTGACGCACTTGGGGTCATCGGACCCCGCGGTGATGATGGGCGACGGCGGGGGCGGGGTGGCGTCGCCGGCCTGACCGGCCGCCTGGCTGACCGCAGCCGACGTCGGCAGCGAGCCCTCCAGTCCCGATCCCGGTCCGGTGTAATCGCTGGACAGCACCACCCGCACGGTTCCCGCCGGAATCGCACTGTCGGCCACCACCGGAAGCCCGCCCAGTTCCTTGGCGACCGCCTGGGCGCCCAGGTCGTCCTCCTTGGCCGCCTGCACCTGGCTGTGCGTCACATGGTCCTTGTCGTTGTTGCCGATGTCGCCCGCCCCGAAGCCCTTGCCGGTGAGCACTTCTGACACCGCACCGGCGAGCCCGTTGATGTCGGTGTCGTTGACCACGTCGGCCTTGGTCTGGTCCGGTGCGTAGGCGATCTTCTCGGTCTTACCCTCGGCCTGATCGTGCAGCAGGCTGGCGACCCATTCCTGCACCTGTGACGGGTCGACTCGGACCACGGACTGCATTCCGTCGTCGCTCCAGCCGGCTTCGTCGAGCACGGGGATGGTCGCGAACGCGACGTTGCCGCCCGCGAGGTTCTCCAGCTGCTTGATGAAATCCATGATGTCCCAGCCCGACGAGAGCACCACCGAACGCTGGATGGCGTCCTGCAGCCGGTTCAGGGTCGACGGGCTGGTGAGCGTCTTACCGGAGATCACCTGGTGGGCCAGGGACGCCATCACAACCTGTTGGCGCACCACCCGGTCGAGGTCACCGCGGGGGAGGTCGTGACGCTGCCGGACGAAGCTCAACGCCTGCGGTCCGTTGAGCTTCTGCCAGCCTGCCGGGAAATCGGCACCGGAAAGTGGTTCGTAGACGGCATCTTTCAGGCAGACATTGACGCCGCCGAGCGCATCGGTGATCAGGGAGAAGCCGAGCAGGCCGATCTCGGCATAGTGGTCGACGGTCACGCCGGTCAGGTCGGCGACGGTCTTGATGAGCGCTTCACGGCCGGCCTCGACGGCTTTGGGTTCGGCCTCGGCCGGATCCATGCCCTGCTGCTCGACCAACTGCTTCATCTTCTCGAGCTTCACCTGGCCGTAGACGCCGTTGATCTTCGTCTTGTCCAGGCCTGGCGCCTTGACATAGGAGTCGCGGGGGATCGAGATCGCGGTCGCCGACTTCCCGTTGTTCGGAATGCGGACCAGGATGATCGTGTCGGTGTTCGTCGACACATCGTCGCCGGCATGCAACGCCGCGAGCTCGTCCTCCGACAGGGGGTTGCCGTGGGCATCGGTGCGGCTGTCCATCCCGACCAGCAGAATGTCGATCGCGCCGTCCTGCCCGCCGCCGCCGAGGGCCGCGGTGCTCATGTGGAAGATGCCGTTCTCGAACGACCGGATCTTGCCCCACGCGACGCCGGTGCTGACCATCACGGTCACGGCGATCAACGCGAGCACAGTCCGGGTCACCCGCTGGGCGCCCGTCCGTGCTTCGGTGTCAGCAGGCATCAGCCCAGGCTACTGGCGAGGCGGGCGCATACCGGGTAGCCGAAACCGGCGTGCCAGACTCGTAATTGTGGTGGCGAGGATCGTGATTACGGGTGCCGGCGGCCAAGTGGGGACGTTTCTCGCAGGTGAGGCGGCCCGTCGGGGTGTCGAGGCCAGCGCATTGACCCATCGGCAGTGTGACATCACCGACTCCGATGCCGTCGAGCGGTTCATCGCCGCATCGGACCTGGTGGTGAACTGTGCGGCCATCGCGAACGTCGACGCCGCCGAGGCGGACCCCGACACCGCCTACGCCGTCAACGCCACCGGAGCGGAGAACGTCGCGCACGCCTGCGCTCGAGCCGGCGCGCAACTGATACACCTGAGCACCGATTACGTCTTCAGTGGTCAGCAGCGCCACCCCTACGACGTCGGTGACGAGGCCGCGCCGCTGGGTGTCTACGGACGCAGCAAGCTCGCCGGTGAGGTGGCCGTCTTGGCCGCGATGCCCGACGCCCACGTCGTGCGCACCTCGTGGGTGTACACCGGCGCAGGGGGCACCGATTTCGTGGCGGGGATCCGCCGGCTGGCCGGCACCGACGAGACCGCCGACGCGGTCGACGACCAGGTCGGGTCGCCGACCTACGTCAAAGACCTCGCCGACGCGGTATTCGAGATCGGGGAGGGGCGCATTCGGGAGCCTGTCCTGCACGTCGCCAACGAGGGCGCGTGCACGCGCTTGGAGCTGGCTCGAGCGGTGTTCACCGAACTCGGGGCCGACCCGCAGCGGATCCGGCCGGTGAGCACGGCGCAGGCGGGTCGCCCGGCTCCGCGTCCGGCGTACTCAGCCCTGTCGATGGGGCTCTCGGTGCGGGCCGGCCTCACCCCGCCGAGACCGTGGCGCGCGGCACTGGCCGAGGCGCTTGCCCAGCCCGTCCCCGGCGGACAGTTACCCTCTACGCCGTGACGTCGAGCCGCCCCCTGACCGTGGTGACGGTGACCTACTCCCCGGGCTCACATCTGGATCGCTTTCTGTCCTCCTTGACCGTGGCCACCGACCGTCCGGTGACGGTGGTGCTGGCCGACAACGGATCCACCGACGGGACACCGGAGGAGGCGGTGGAGCGCTATCCCGGCACCCGCCTGGTGCGCACGGGCGGAAACCTCGGCTACGGCAGCGCCGCCAACCGCGGTGTGGCGACCGTCCCCGCCGACGACGAGTTCGTGATCGTCGCCAACCCCGATGTGGTGTGGGGGCCCAACAGCATCGACGAGCTGCTCGAGGCCGCCGACCGCTGGCCGCGGGCCGCGACCCTCGGGCCGCTGATCCGGGACCCGGACGGCTCGGTCTACCCGTCGGCGCGCCATCTGCCGAGCCTGGTGCGCGGCGGCATGCATGCGGTGGTCGGCTTCGTGTGGAAGACCAATCCGTGGACCAAGGCCTATCGCCAGGAGTACCTGGAGCCCACCGAACGGCCGGTGGGCTGGCTGTCGGGATCGTGCCTGCTGATCCGGCGGGCGGCATTCGACCAGGTGGGCGGGTTCGACGAGCGCTACTTCATGTACATGGAAGACGTCGACCTCGGTGACCGGCTGGGCCGGGCCGGCTGGCTCAACGTCTACGTCCCGTCGTCGGAGATCCTGCACGCCAAGGGTCACTCGACCGGCCGGGACCCGGCCAGCAACCTGCGGGCACATCACGAAAGCACCTACCTTTATTTGTCCGATCGGCATTTCGGCTGGTGGCGTGCGCCGCTGCGATGGACTATGAAGAGCGCGCTGAAGGTTAGGTCACGCGCGGCGGTACGGAAGTCTCGTCGCGAGCTGGCGAAAAGTAGGGGGACCCGGTGAGTGGAATTGATCCGTCGAAGGTCGATGCGGTGGTGCTGGTCGGCGGCAAAGGCACCCGGCTACGGCCACTGACCGTGTCGGCGGCCAAGCCGATGCTGCCGACCGCGGGGTTGCCGTTCCTGACCCATCTGCTGTCTCGCATCGCCGAGGCCGGTATCGACCACGTGATCCTCGGCACGTCGTTCAAGGCGGCGACGTTCGAGAACGAATTCGGCGACGGGTCCAAGCTCGGCCTGCAGATCGAGTACGTCGTCGAGGATCACCCGATGGGCACCGGCGGCGGGATCGCCAACGTCATTCCCAAACTGCGCAACGACACCGTGATGGTGTTCAACGGTGACGTCCTGTCCGGCATGGACCTGCGCCAGATGCTGGCCAGCCACCACGAGTCGCAGGCGGATCTGACCCTGCACCTGGTGCGCGTCAGCGATCCGCGGGCATTCGGCTGTGTGCCCACCGACGCGGACGGTCGCGTGGAAGCGTTCCTCGAGAAGACCGAAGATCCGCCGTCCGACCAGATCAACGCCGGCACCTACATCTTCAAGCGCGAAATCCTCGACCAGATCCCACGCGGGCGTGAGGTGTCGGTGGAGCGGGAGGTGTTCCCGGCCCTGCTGGCCGACGGTGTGAAGGTCTGCGGCTACGTCGACTCCAGTTACTGGCGCGACATGGGCACACCGGAGGACTTCGTGCGCGGCTCGGCCGACCTGGTTCGGGGTCTGGCGCCGTCGCCTGCGCTCGGCGGACGACGCGGGGAAAGCCTTGTGCACGACGGGGCGTCGGTGTCCCCGGGCGCGGTATTGGTCGGCGGGACCGTGGTGGGCCGCGGCGCCGAGATCGGGCCGGGTGTCCGCCTGGACGGCGCGGTCATCTTCGACGGGGCGCACATCGAGGCGGGCTCGGTCGTGGAGCGGTCGATCATCGGCGCCGGCGCGCGGATCGGTCCGCGCGCGTTACTGCGCGACGCCATCATCGGTGACGGCGCGAACATCGGTGCGCGCTGCGAACTCCTGCGCGGTGCGCGGGTGTGGCCGGGAGTTGTGATCCCGGACTGCGGCGTTCGCTACTCGTCGGACATCTAGACCCGCGAGCGGCCGACCGAGACCAGGTGCGCGACCGCGGCGTCGATCCCGTCGGGCAGCGCGTCGACCGGCCACCACCGCAGATCGAGTGATTCGTCGCTGATGGCGATCGTCGCGTCCGCAGGCGCACGGGCGATGAATTGCAGATCCAGATGCCGGGTGGGCACACCCAGCGAGCAGGTCAGTGCGTGAACGTTGATGGCGCCCAAGGCCGCGTCGATCTCCAGGCCGTCGATCCCGGACTCCTCGGCTGCCTCGCGCATCGCGGCCGCGACGATGTCGGCGTCGGAGTCCTCGCAATGCCCACCGAGCTGAACCCACCGTCCGAGCCGCGGATGCAGGGTGAGCAGCACCTGGTCACCGGTGTGGTTGACCACCAACGCCGAGGCCGTGATATGGCCTGGGACGCAGGCGCGCTCGCAGGCATCGGTGCGGGCAAGCAGAAAAGCCAGGACGGCCTGGCGCAGCGAATCCTGGCAGTCGTCGGGCGCATCCCATTCGGTCAGCAGTTCGATGGCCGACTCCCGGACGCTCACTTGCGCACCAGCAGATCGCCGACCGGCGCCGGCTCGCGGGGTTCGGGCGGTTCGACCGGATAACCGATCGCGACGGCACCCAGCGGTTCCCAATCAGGCGGTAGATCAAGGGTTTCCCGGACCAGTTCGGCCGCGAAGATGGTCGAACCGATCCAGCAGCTGCCCACGCCGCGCACGGCCAGCGCCACCAGGAGTGCCTGTACCGCGGCTCCGACCGCGACGGTGAACATCGTGTGCTCGGCCTGGGTGCGGACCGGGTCCGGATAGCTGTGGGCGCCTTCGGGCACCAGGAACGGGATGACGACCTCGGGTGCGTCATAGAGGATCTGACCGCGGGCGACTCGCCGTTCGACGGCGTCGGCGGGCTTGCCGTCGCCGGAAAGATCCTCGCGCCAGGCGTCTTTCATCCGGTCCAGCAGTTCGATGCGACGCACCCGATCCTGCAGCCAGACGAACCGTACCGGCCGGGTGTGGTGCGGGGCCGGGGCGGTCAGTGCCTCGGCGACGGCGTCCTCGATCAGCGCGTGGTCGACCGGCTCGGGCGCGAACTGGCGCACCGAGCGGCGCAGCAATTGGGCCTGGCGGCGCCCGAGTTCGAGCGACTCGGCGGTGCCCAGCCAGAACAGATCGTCCTCTCCGCCGCGCAGCAGGCGCGCCGCGGTGGATCCGTCGTCTTCGAGCTCGAGGCCGCGGACCACCGCGACGGGCACCGCGGTGAGCTTGCCCTTCACCAGGTCGGCGGCGGCGGCGATCTCGTCGGCGACGGCGACTTCGGTGACCACCAGCTCGTTGCCGTGCCGGTCGACGGCGCCGGCGTATCCGTAGAGGACCGGGAGGCCGGCCGAGCCGATCGCGGCGTCCGTCTGGCCGTTGCGCCAGGCGCGGCCCATGGTGTCGGTGACCAGGACTGCGACATTCACCCCGAGCCGGTCGCGCAGTGCGGTGCGCAGCGCGGCGGCGCTGCCGTCGGGATCGACCGGCAGCAGGGCCAATTCGGTTGACCCGACGTTGGAGCCGTCGACGCCTGCGGCCGCCTGCACGATGCCGTTGCGGTTCTCGGTGATCAGCGTGCGGCCCTTGCGGGCCAGCACCCGCACGGCCTCATCGTCGATGATCTTGCGGCGCAGCGCGTCCCGTTCTTCGGGGTCCGCAGGCGCCGCGACGATGCGGCCCTCGCACTTGGACATCACCTTGCTGGTGACCACGACGATGTCGCCGTCGCGCAGCCACGGCGCTGCCGAAATGAGGGCACCCGCCAGATCATCGCCGGGACGGAACTCCGGAAGCCCGGGGACGGGCAGGATTTCGACCGGAGCCGCGCTGCCGTGCTCAATATTCACGGCGCCACTCCGGCCAATTCCAGCCCGGCGCGCACCATCTCGGCGGTGGCCGCCGGGTCGGACATCAGCAGCGGTATCGAGTGCACCGTCAGGCCGGGTACGTCGGCGTGATCGCCTTCGGACACCAGCCAGTAGTCCAGGATTCCCGTCGCCGAGCGTGCGCCGTAGTGATGAGCCACGGCGTGCGAGGAGGTTTCGACTCCGATTACGGACAGGCATTCGTCGGCCATGCCGCGCAACGGCTTTCCACCGATGATGGGGGAGTAGCCGACGACCGGGGCGGGTGTGGAGCGCAGCGCGGCGCGAACACCGGGGATGGCGAGGATCGCGCCGATGCTCACGACCGGGTTCGACGGGGCGAGCATGACGACGTCGGCTTCGGTGATCGCGTCGACGACACCGGGCCCGGCAGTGGCGTTTTCGGACCCCACGAACGCGAAACTGTGCGTGGCCACCTGGGCCCGGTAGCGCACCCACCACTCCTGGAAGTGGATGGCCTTGCGGTCACCGGTGTCGGGATCGTCGATCACAACGTGGGTTTCGCACCGGTCGTCACTGGCGGGCAGCAGTGTGGCCCCCGGCTGCCAGCGGTGGCACAGTGCCTCGGTCACTTGCGACAGCGGATATCCCGCACGCAGCATCTGACTGCGCACCAGATGTGTGGCGAGATCGCGGTCGCCAAGGCCGAACCAGTCGGGTTGGACACCGTAGGCCGCCAATTCTTCTTTCGCGTGCCACGTCTCGTTGCGATGTCCCCAGCCGCGCTCGGGGTCGATACCTCCACCTAAGGTGTACATGCAGGTGTCGAGGTCGGGGCAGATACGCACACCGTGCATCCATGCGTCGTCGCCGATGTTGACCACGGCGGTCAGCGCGTGATCAAGATCGCCTGTGGCTCCGGATATCTGGCCGGCGAACTGTCCGAGGCCGAGCAATCGCTGCACGCCCAACAGGAAGCGGGCACCCCCGACGCCGCCGACCAGAACGGTGATCTTCACACCGATCGACACTAGGCGGTCCGGCTTTTCGGCGACGAACGCGGTCACGATCGCGTCACTGCCGAGACACGCCGGGGCATCGACTCGCCGAATTATCCAAGGGAAATGGTATTAATTTCCGTTCAATCGCTTGACCGGGCCACTGCATAAGTGTCTAATCACATCAGTGTCATTTCCCGGTCGGACCAGCCGGTTTCGGTGTCCCAGACCGCGATTCGACCAAGTGTTCGAACGAGTTGGGCACACTTCAATAGTGGGCGACATGCAAAAGATCTACGAAACCAGGTGAGGAGGCGGAAATGTCCTATGAGCACGTGTTCGGCACGATGGGGTTGCCGCAGTCCATTACCGGTTCGCAGACGATGGGGGTAATGGCACGCGCTCACCTGAGTTTGGTGCCAGACCCGATCATCGATGCGACGCCGGATTCGGCCGACGAAGAAGACCAGTGGCAGGAACGCGCGCTGTGCGCGCAGACCGATCCCGAAGCGTTCTTCCCCGAGAAGGGCGGTTCCACTCGCGAGGCCAAGCGGATCTGCTTGGGCTGCGAGGTCCGCGAGTCGTGCCTCGAGTACGCCTTGGCCAACGATGAGCGCTTCGGTATCTGGGGCGGACTCTCCGAGCGGGAGCGTCGTCGCCTCAAGCGCGGCATCATCTGACGACGACCGCTGGTCGGAGGCTCCGACTCAGTCGTCGTCGATGCTCGGGTCGATGACCGACGGCTCGACCCCGAGATAGGTGGCCACCTGCGCCACCAGAATCTCGTGCAGAAGATCGGTCAGATCGATCGAGTCCTTGGCCCGGCGCTCGATCGGCTTGCGAAACAGCACAATTCGGGCGCGCGTCGAGTTTCCGCGAACGTCCACCCCGGCTGGGATCAGCCGGGCCAACGCGATCGGCCCGTCGGCCACGACTTCCGCGGGCCACTGCACACTGTCCGGATCCTTGGGCGCGATGCGCGGGATCTCGTCGACTGCAACGTCCAGACCGGTGAGCCGTTGTTGCCAGCGCCGCTCGATCGGTTCATAGGCTTCCAGCACCGCCATGTCGAACCGCTCCGCGCGGCTGCGCCAGCCCGGCACCGTCGGCGGCAGCAACGGGCCCCGCATCTCACGTCCCCGGCGCGACCCCGGGCTGCCACCGGATCGGCCACCTCGCCGGGAGCTGCGGGAATCGGCCACGGATGTGATCGTAACGGTTGTGAATCGGCCGCCCGGCGGCTGCGCGTGTCCCCCGGCAACCTGTGAATGAACCGCGATAGCCTCACGGACGTGAATGTTCCTCGTCGCTGCTGCCGGCCTGGATGCCCCCATTATGCGGTGGCGACGCTGACGTTCGTCTACTCCGATTCGACTGCGGTCGTCGGGCCACTGGCAATCTCCCGCGAACCGCATTCGTGGGATCTGTGCATCACTCATGCCAACCGCATCACCGCCCCCCGCGGTTGGGAGCTGGTCCGCCACGCCGGGCCGCTGCCGGAGTTCCCGGACGAGGATGACCTCGTCGCGCTCGCCGATGCGGTCCGGGAAGGCCGTGAGTTGCCTGCGCGGCCCCCGATCGCCGGGTTCTCCGACCCCAGCGGCGCCGCGCATGCGCCCGCGACCGGCACGCCGATGATGCCGGCCGCCGCGCACCGGCCGACCACCGCCGGCCGCCGCCGTGGGCACCTGCGCGTACTGCCTGACCCCACCGACTGACCCGATAGCCGCCCTTGCGGAGGGTCCGGAACAGATAGGCTGGCGGCCAAGAGTCCCTCTCGGTCAGGAGATCTGTCATGTCGAGGCCCGCCGACGCGGTTCGCCGTGTGATCAAGGCTTATGACGTGCGCGGTCTGGTCGGGCACGAGATCGACGACGCGTTCGTCTCCGACGTCGCTGCCGCGTTCGCCCGCCTGATTCGCCAAGAAGGCGGCGATCGGATCGCGATCGGGTACGACATGCGGGAAAGCTCGCCGGCGCTCGCCGCGGCGTTCGCCGACGGGGTCACCGCCCAGGGGCTCGACGTGGTGCGGATCGGGCTGGCCTCCACCGATCAGCTGTACTTCGCGTCCGGTTTCCTGGACTGCGCCGGCGCCATGTTCACCGCCAGCCATAACCCGGCCGCCTACAACGGCATCAAGCTGTGCCGCGCCGGGGCCAAGCCCGTCGGCGAGGACACCGGACTGGCAACCATCCGCGACGAGGTGATCGCCGGAGTTCCGGGCTACGACGGGCCGCGCGGGCAGGTAAGCGATCAGGATGTGCTCGCCGACTACGGCCAGTTCCTTCGTTCGCTGGTCGACGTCGCCGGATTGCGGCCGTTGCGGGTGGCGGTCGACGCCGGTAACGGCATGGCCGGCCACACCACGCCTGCGGTCCTCGGTCCCGTCGAGTCGCTGACGGTGTTGCCGCTGTATTTCGAACTCGACGGTTCGTTCCCCAACCACGAAGCCAATCCGCTGGAGCCGGCCAATCTGGTCGACCTGCAGAAGTTCGTGGTGGAGACCGGCGCCGATATCGGGCTGGCGTTCGACGGCGACGCCGACCGCTGTTTCGTGGTGGACGAACGTGGCGGTCTCGTCTCGCCGTCGGCGGTCACCGCGTTGGTCGCCGGTCGCGAACTCTCCCGGGAGATCGGCGCCACCGTCATCCACAACCTGATCACCTCCCGTGCGGTACCCGAGTTGGTCGTGGAACGGGGCGGAACGCCGGTGCGGTCGCGCGTCGGGCACTCCTATATCAAGGCTCTGATGGCCGACACCGGGGCGATCTTCGGTGGTGAGCATTCGGCGCACTACTACTTCCGCGACTTCTGGGGTGCGGACTCGGGCATGCTGGCCGCGCTGCATGTGCTGGCCGCGTTGGGCGAGCAGGACCGGCCGCTGTCGGAACTGATGGCGAACTACCAGCGCTACGAGGCCTCGGGCGAGATCAACTTCCGGGTGGCCGACGCACCGGCGTGCGTCGAATCCGTTCTGAAAGCCTTTGGGCACCAGACTGTCTCACTCGACCATCTCGACGGGGTGACTGTCGACCTCGGCGAGGGGGCCTGGTTCAACCTGCGCACCTCCAACACCGAACCGCTACTGCGGCTCAACGTCGAAGCGCGCAGCGCGCAGGAGATCGAGGAGATCGTCCGCCGCGTTTCCGAGGACATCGCGGCTCAGCCGGCCGGGGCGGCGCCATGAGCGCAGCACATGCCACCGTCGACCTCGACGACACCGAGGGCCTGCTGGAAGCCGACCGCGACGGACTCCTGCGGGCCGCCGCGATGGCGGGCGCTCAGGTCCGCGCCACCGCGGCTGCCGTCGACGAGGGCGAACTGGCACTGCTGGCCGCCGACTATCGGCCGCGGACCGTCATCTGGGTGGCTGCCCACGGTGCCGCCGAGAGCGCGGGTTCGATGCTGGCCGCCACCCTCGGTGGAGTCGCCGGGGAGCCGATCGTGGTGGCTGCCGAATCTCCGCCCTGGATCGGTCCGCTCGACGTTCTCGTCGTGGCCGGCGACGACGCCGGGGATCCGGCGTTGGTGTCCGCCGCGGCGACGGCGGTGCGCCGCGGTGCCCGTGTGGTCGTCGCGGCGCCCTACGAGGGTCCGCTGCGCGACGCCACGGCGGGACGGACCGCGGTGCTCGAACCGCGATTGCGGACGCCCGACGAGTTCGGGTTGAGCCGCTACCTCGCGGCCGGCCTCGCGACGATGCAGGCTGTCGACCCGGCGCTGCAGACCGATCTGGCGGCCCTGGCCGACGAGCTCGACGCCGAAGCGTTGCGCAACAGCGCAAGTCGCGACGTGTTCACCAATCCGGCGAAGGCGCTGGCCGAGAAGATGTCGGGCAGGCAGGTGGTGCTCGCCGGGGATTGTACGGCCACTGTGGGGCTGGCCCGGTACGCCGCGACGGTGTTACTGCGACTGGCCGGCCAGGCCGTCGCCGCGGCCGGATTGTCCGACGCGCTGGTCGCGTTACGTACCGGCATCGCACATCAATTCGGCGATCCGGTGGACGCGTTGTTCCATGACGAGGAGCTCGACGGTCCGCTGTCGAGGGGGCCGAAGGTGCTGGCCCTGGCGCTGGACGCCGAACGCTCGATGCTGGCCGCCCGCGTGAGTGGTTTCGACGACGTCGAGCTGGTCGGGGCGCAAGACTTCGGGGAGGGGGAGTCGGTTCCGGCCCCGACAGGGCGAGCCGAACAGCAGCTCGCCACGCTTGCCGTCCGATTGCAGATGGCCGCGGTTTATCTCAGATTGGTGGGGGGATAACGTCCCAGTGGAACTGCTACGTGGTGCGATACGCACCTACGCATGGGGATCTCGGACAGCCATCGCGGAGTTCACCGGAAGACCCTCGCCGACAGCGCATCCCGAAGCCGAGCTGTGGCTGGGCGCTCATCCGGGGGATCCGGCGCGGTTGGAGACTGCAGACGGCGAGAGGTCGTTGCTCGACGCCGTGCGCGCCGATCCGGATGGTCAGCTGGGACCTGCGGTACGTGGTCGTTACGGCGATGTGCTGCCCCTGCTGGTGAAGGTGCTGGCCGCCGAGGAGCCGCTGTCGCTGCAGGCCCATCCCAGCGCGGAGCAAGCCGTCGAAGGTTACGTGCGCGAGGACCGTCTTGGGGTGCCGCTCACCTCCCCGATCCGCAACTATCGCGACCGTAACCACAAGCCCGAACTTCTGGTCGCGCTCAGCGAATTCCACGCGCTCGGCGGTTTCCGCCCCGCCGCACGTTCGGTCGATCTGATGCGCGCCCTGGCGGTGCCGGAACTCGACCCGTTCATCGGACTTCTCAGCGGCCAGCCCGACGCCGACGGTCTGCGCGCCCTGTTCACCACCTGGATCACCGCACCGCAGCCCGATCTGGATGTGCTGATCCCTGCCGTCCTGGACGGAGCGGTGGACTATATGCGCTCCGGTGCAACAGAATTCGACGACGAAGCCAAGACGCTGCTGGAGCTGGGGGAGCGCTATCCCGGTGATGCGGGTGTGCTGGCGGCCATGCTGCTCAACCGGATCACGCTGGCTCCCGGCGAGGCCATCTTCATGCCGGCAGGCAACCTGCACAGTTACATCCACGGCGTCGGAATGGAGGTGATGGCGAACTCGGACAATGTGCTTCGCGGTGGCCTGACTCCCAAGCACGTCGACGTCCCCGAGCTCTTGCGTGTGCTCGACTTCAGGCCTGCCGACGAGACGATGCTGCGCGCACCCACCCACCGCGACGGCATCGAGCTGGTCTACGAGACGCCCGCGAGTGAGTTCGCCGCGTGCATCCTCATGCTCGACGGCGAGAACCTCGGCCACGAGATCGACGCCCCGTCACGTCACGACGGTCCCCAGATCCTGGTCTGCACCGAGGGTTCAGTGATTGTGCGCGCGAAGTCTGATGTGGTGGAGCTCAATCGCGGGTCGGCAGCCTGGGTGGCCGCCGACGACGGTCCGATCCGCCTGGAGGCGACTTCGCCCTCCCGGTTGTTCCGGGCTACGGTTGGCCTTTGAGCAACTGAGCCTGGGGAGGACACCGCATGTCGACCGAGGGCAGCACCAAGGCGATTCTCGCGGCGCTGGCCGCCAACGCGGGCATCGCGGTCGCGAAGTTCGTCGGGTTCCTGATCACCGGCAGCTCCTCGATGCTCGCCGAGTCGGTGCACTCGGTCGCCGACACCTCGAATCAGGGGCTGTTGCTGTTCGGTCAGCGCCAGGCCCGCAAGCAGGCCGACAGCCTGCATCAGTTCGGGTACGGCCGCAGTCGCTACTTCTACTCGTTCGTCGTGGCGCTGGTGCTGTTCAGCCTGGGCTCGATCTTCGCCCTGTATGAGGGATACCACAAGATCGGCCACCCCGAACCGCTGACCTCGCCGATCGTGGCGGTGGTGATCCTGGCGGTCGCAATCGCCTTGGAGTCGTACAGCTTTCGTACCGCGATGGTGGAGTCACGGCCGCTGAAGGGCACCAGTTCGTGGTGGCAGTTCATCCGCCGTTCGCGCAATCCCGAGCTGCCCGTTGTCCTGTTGGAGGACACCGGCGCCCTGATCGGTCTGGTGTTCGCGCTCGCCGGTGTGGGCTTGACGATCCTGACCGGCAATCCGGTGTGGGACGGCGTCGGCACCGTCTTGATCGGCGTGCTGCTCGGGGTGATCGCCGTGATCCTGATGGTCGAGATGCACAGCCTGCTGATCGGTGAGGGTGCCACGCCCGACGAATGCCGGGCGATTCAGTCGGCGCTCGAGCAGACCGCCAACGTCGACCGGGTCATCCACCTTCGAACCCAGTACCTGGGTCCCGAGGAGATGCTGGTCGGGGCCAAGATCGCGCTGGCCCCCGATACCGATCTGGCCACGGTGGCTGTCACCATCGACGCCGCGGAGGCGGCGGTGCGCTCGGCGGTGCCGGCCGCGAAAGTTATCTACCTGGAACCGGATCTGGATCGAGCGCTGGCGCGCTAGCGCGCTTGTGCGCCCACCACGACGTCATGTTGTGGCGGATCGCGCGCCCGATGATCGATGCGGGCGGAACCATGTACAGACTGTCCAGAAGACTGAACCGGCGCAGAAACCATTCCGCCAGAACACGATCGGTCTCCGCTGCGCCGAGGAATTGATCGAACAACGAGCCGACCGGTTGATACCACCACGGCGCCGATCCGTCGGTGCCGTGCAGGGTCAGGTCGCCGATCGCGTTCATCGTCCAGACGGGATACGTGGATTTGGCGGTGGCGCGGGCCAGTTCGTAGGCCAGGTGACGGGTATTGGAGTCCAGCAGCCGGCGCAGGTGCCCGGCCTGCAGCGCGGTCATCGTCATGCCCTGGCCGTAGGTCGGGTTGAAACTCGCGACGGCGTCGCCGATCGGGACGATCCCGCCGGGAAAGCGCTGGAGCTTGTCGTAGCGCCGCCACCGGCTCACCGGGTAGCGGTGGAAGGCGATGTCGCCCAAGGGTTCTCCCTGGCGGATCGCGGATGCCAGCGGTGCAGGCAGAACCGCGTCGGCGACCTCGTGTATCTCGGACAGCGTCTGCGGCGGCGGGACGTGGTTGACGGTGAAGGTGGTCAGGCCCCAGGTGCCGTCCTCGTAGAACAGCATGCCCAGCCCGGCCTGCTGGTTGCGTGACGCCCCCGCCACCACCACCTTCTCGGTGATCAGGCCGTCGGGGATGCGCAACTGCTGTGTGGCGTAACTGATCCCGACATCAATGGTCTGTTCGCGGGGGCGGGCGAAACCCCATTCGTCCAGCCACGACGGCAACCGGGCGCCGCGGCCGGAGGCATCCACCACGAGGTCGGCGGCCACGAACTCGTGATCGCCGGGTGCGGACAACTCGACGCCGACGACGGATTGCCGCTCGCCGTCGAATCGCGGCGAGTTCACGTCACGCTGCACGATCTGCACGTTCGGCAGGGCGACGGTGCGACGGCGGATCTGCCACTCGAGCTGCTTGCGGCTGGGGACGTAGGCGGTGAACTCGCGGTCCAGGGTGTGCCCGGTGCCCAGCACATGGCCGGCGGCGCCGAAGTGTATGCAGTCGGGCCGGTTCTCCAGTTTGGCCACCCCGGCGGCCACCATGTCGTCGAGCAGACCGGGAAACAGCGTTTCGAACTCGTGGGCACCTCGTGCCATGAGGATGTGTACGTGGCGGTCCTGGGGTACCGCGCCGCGGTGGGCGGGTTCCGGGGGCAGGGTGTCGCGTTCGTAGACGGTCACCCGGTCGTAGTGGTCGGACAGCACCCGGGCAGCACACAGCCCGGCGATGCTGGCCCCGATGACGATGGCATGGTGACGCTTCGGGGGTTGGCCCACGACCTCATAGATACCCGCTCAAACTTCTGCTAACCGGGGTAATAGAAGGAACATGCGAATGACCTCTAAGCGGCGGACCAAGTCGGTGGAGCAGTCCATCCTCGACACCGACGAGCCGGGCACCCGGCTCCGCAAGAATCTGACGTGGTGGGACCTCACGGTCTTCGGCGTCTCCGTCGTCGTGGGGGCGGGCATCTTCACCGTCACCGCGTCGACGTTCGGCAACATCACCGGTCCTGCCATCTCGGTGTCGTTCGTCATTGCTGCGCTGACCTGCGGTTTGGCTGCGCTGTGCTACGCCGAGTTCGCCTCGATGCTGCCCGTGGCCGGCAGCGCCTACACCTTCTCCTACGCGACGTTCGGGGAGTTCGTCGCCTGGATCATCGGTTGGGACCTGATCTTGGAGTTCGCGGTCGGCGCCGCCGTGGTGGCCAAAGGCTGGTCCAGCTATCTGGGCACCGTCTTCGGTTTCTCCGGCGGGGTCGTGGCCATCGGCCCACTGAACTTCGACTGGGGTGCTCTGATCATCGTCGCGATCGTCACCACCCTGCTCGCGTTGGGCACCAAGCTCTCGGCGAACGTCTCCGCGGTGATCACGGCCATCAAGGTCGCCGTCGTCGCGCTCGTCGTCATCGTCGGGGCGTTCTACATCAAGGCGGCCAACTTCTCCCCGTTCGTGCCCTCAGCGGAGACCGGCAAAGGGGCGTCGGGAACCGGGGTCAACCAGTCGGTGTTCTCCCTGCTGACCGGCGCCGAGAGCAGTCATTACGGCTGGTACGGCGTGCTGGCCGGTGCCTCGATCGTGTTCTTCGCGTTCATCGGCTTCGACGTGGTCGCCACGACGGCGGAGGAAACCAAGAACCCACAGCGCGACGTCGCGCGGGGGATCCTCGCGTCGCTGGCCATCGTCACGGTGCTCTACGTGTCGGTGTCGATCGTGCTGTCGGGCATGGTGCGATTCAGTGAACTGCGCGACAAGGCCGAGAACGGTCACGCCAATCTCGCCACCGCCTTCTCGCTCAACGGGGTGGACTGGGCGGCCAAGGTGATCTCCATCGGAGCGCTGGCAGGCCTGACCACGGTGGTTATGGTGCTCATCCTCGGGCTGTCTCGGGTGTTGTTCGCCATGGCGCGTGACGGTCTGCTGCCGCGCCAGCTGGCCCAGACCGGCAGCCGCGGCACCCCGGTGCGGATCACCGTGCTGGTCGGCGTACTCACTGCGGTCGCGGCCACCGTCTTCCCGATCGACAAGCTCGAAGAGATGGTGAACGTCGGGACGCTGTTCGCGTTCATCCTGGTCTCGGCCGGCGTGATCATCCTTCGGCGGACCCGCCCGGACCTGGAGCGAGGGTTCCGTGCGCCGCTGGTCCCCGTGTTGCCGATCCTGTCGATCGCGGCGTGTGGCTGGCTGATGCTCAACCTCACCGGTCTGACCTGGATCCGGTTTGTGGTGTGGATGGTCATCGGGGTGGGGTTCTACCTGCTCTACGGGCGATCCCACTCGGTGCTGGCCAAGCGAGAGGCCGCCAACGCCGTCTGATTTACAAAACAGTGTCGTTTGTCTAGACACCCGACAAATCTGCCTCTATAGTCAAGTCATCGCAACTTGACGTGGGAGGTAATTGTCGTGACGTCTCAACTGGACTCCGCCGCCGTTCCGGCGCCGGCCGCGCCGTGGCGGGACAAGAAGCGCTATCTGTGGCTGATGGGCCTGATTGCGCCGACCGCACTATTCGTGGTGCTGCCGGTGGTCTGGGGTCTCAACCAGCTCGGCTGGACCGCGGTCTCGCAGGTGTTCTTCTGGATCGGGCCGGCACTGATCTACGTCCTGCTGCCGGCGCTGGACCTGAAGTTCGGCCGCGACGGGCAGAACCCGCCGGACGAACTGATGGAGTATCTGGAGAACGACAAGTACTACCGGTACTGCACGTACGCGTTCATCCCGTTCCAGTTCGCCAGCCTGATCTTCGGCGCCTACATGTTCACCGCGTCGAACCTGAGCTGGCTGGGCTACGAGGGCTCGCTGAGCTGGTTCGCCAAGATCGGTCTGGCGCTGTCGGTGGGCGTGCTCGGCGGAACGGGCATCAACACCGCGCACGAACTCGGACACAAGAAGGACTCGCTGGAGCGCTGGCTGTCGAAGATCACGCTGGCGCAGACCTGCTACGGCCACTTCTACATCGAGCACAACCGCGGCCACCACGTCCGCGTCGCCACCCCGGAGGATCCGGCTTCGGCGCGCTTCGGGGAGACCTTCTGGGAGTTCCTGCCGCGCAGCGTGTTTGGTAGCGCCCGCTCAGCGCTCACACTCGAGGCGGCCCGCATCCGCAGGCTCGGCAAGAGCCCGTGGGATCCGCGTACCTGGCTGGGCAACGACGTTCTCAACGCCTGGCTGATGTCGGTGGTGCTGTTCGGTGCGCTCATCGCGGTGTTCGGCCCCGCGCTGATCCCGTTCCTGATCATCCAGGCGGTGTTCGGCTTCTCGATGCTGGAATCGGTGAACTACCTGGAGCACTACGGGCTGCTGCGCCAGAAGAATGAGAACGGACGATACGAGCGGTGCTCGCCGCAGCACAGCTGGAACTCCGACCATCTGGTGACCAACCTGTTCCTGTATCACCTGCAGCGGCACAGTGATCACCACGCCAACCCGACCCGGCGTTACCAGACTCTGCGCAGTATGTCCGAGGCGCCCGAATTGCCCAGCGGCTACGCGACTTTGATCGGCGTGACGTACTTCCCGTGGGTGTGGCGCCGGATGATGGACCACCGGGTGATCGAGCACTACGACGGTGACATCTCACGAGTCAACATCGACCCGCGCCGGCGGGCGAAGATCCTGGCTCGCTATGGGGCCGACGAGCGCTTGCGCGAGGAGAAGAGGGGGGATGCCGCATGACCGCCTACCAGTGCCCGATCTGCGACTACGTGTACGACGAGGCGAAAGGTGCTGCGCGGGAGGGTTTTCCGCCCGGCACCGCCTGGGCCGACGTGCCCGACGACTGGTGCTGCCCCGACTGCGGGGTGCGAGAAAAAATTGACTTCGAAGAGATGGGTGTGAAGCAGTGAGCGAGCAGGACTTCAAGCTGTTCATCTGTGTGCAGTGCGGATTCGAGTACGACGAGGCCAAGGGCTGGCCGGAGGACGGCATCGCCCCGGGCACCCGCTGGGACGACATCCCGGAGGACTGGAGCTGCCCGGACTGCGGCGCGGCGAAGTCGGACTTCGAGATGGTGGAAGTCGCGAGGCCGTGACCACTACTCTCGCGCATGTGAAGAGTCCTCGGGTGCCCTATCCCGAGGCCTCTCGCGCGCTGCTGCGGGACTCGGTCCTCGATGCGATGCGCGAGGAACTGCTGACCAAGGACTGGTCCGCGATCACCCTGTCCGACGTGGCGCGTACCGCCGGGGTCAGCCGCCAGACCATCTACAACGAGTTCGGCTCCCGGCAGGGTCTGGCCCAGGGGTACGCGATCCGGCTGGCCGACCGCCTGGTGGATGCGATCGGGACGGCGATCAGCTCCAACGTCGGCGACGTTCTGGCCGCCTTCACCGAAGGCTTCCGGGTGTTTTTCACCGAATCAGCCGCCGATCCGCTGGTGATCTCATTGCTGACGGGTGTCGCCAAACCTGACCTGCTGCAGATGATCACCACCGACAGCGCGCCGATCATCACCCGCGCCTCGGCCAAGCTGACCGAGGCCTTCATGAACAGCTGGGTCAGCGCCAGCGAGGCCGACTCGGGGGTACTGGCCCGGGCGATCGTGCGCCTGGCGATGAGCTACGTGTCGATGCCGCCCGAGGCCGACCACGATGTGGCCTTAGACCTGGCCCGATTGATGACGCCGTTCGCCGAACGCTACGGTGTAATCGATATTCCTTAGCTGTCAGAGCGCTCCAAGCGCCTGTCCCGCGAGCCCGCAGGCTGAGGGTGTCGCCAGCGCGCGTATCGCGCGCTCACCGGCAATGACGAACGAAAAGGGGCTCTACATGTCTGAAATGACCGTCGAGGTGCGCAACGGCATCGACTTCAAGGTGGCCGACCTGTCGCTGGCCGAATTCGGCCGCAAGGAAATCCGGCTGGCCGAGCACGAGATGCCCGGTCTGATGGCGCTGCGCCGCGAATACCACGACGTCCAGCCGCTCAAGGGCGCCCGGATCTCGGGTTCGCTGCACATGACCGTGCAGACCGCGGTGCTGATCGAGACGCTTGTAGCGCTCGGCGCTGAAGTCCGCTGGGCGAGCTGCAACATCTTCTCCACCCAGGACCACGCCGCGGCCGCGGTCGTCGTCGGCCCGCACGGCACCCCCGAGGAGCCGACCGGCACGCCGGTGTTCGCCTGGAAGGGCGAGACGCTGGAGGAGTACTGGTGGGCCGCCGAGCAGATGCTCACCTGGGAAGGCGAGCCGGCCAACATGATTCTCGACGACGGTGGCGACGCCACCATGCTGGTGCTGCGCGGTGCGCAGTACGAGAAGGCCGGTGTGGTTCCGCCCGCCGAGGACGACGACTCGGCCGAGTGGAAGGTCTTCCTGGAGCTGTGCCGCAAGAGCTTCGAGAAGGACAACACCAAGTGGACGAAGATCGCCGAGTCGGTCAAGGGTGTCACCGAGGAGACCACCACCGGTGTGCTGCGGCTGTACCAGTTCGCCGCCGCCGGTGAGCTGGCGTTCCCGGCCATCAACGTCAACGACTCGGTGACCAAGAGCAAGTTCGACAACAAGTACGGCACCCGGCACTCGCTGATCGACGGCATCAACCGCGGCACCGACGTGCTGATCGGCGGCAAGAAGGTGCTGATCTGCGGCTACGGCGACGTGGGCAAGGGCTGCGCGGAGTCGCTGGCCGGGCAGGGCGCTCGCGTGCAGGTCACCGAGATCGACCCGATCAACGCGCTGCAGGCGCTGATGGACGGGTTCGACGTGGTGACCGTGGAAGGCGCGATCGGTGATGCCGACATCGTCGTCACCTCGACCGGCAACAAGGACATCATCACCCTCGATCACATGAAGGCGATGAAGGACAAGGCCATCCTGGGCAACATCGGCCACTTCGACAACGAGATCGACATGGCCGCGCTGGAGCGGTCGGGCGCCAAGCGGATCAACATCAAGCCGCAGGTCGACGAGTGGATTTTCGGTGAAGACGGCAAGTCGATCATCGTGCTGTCCGAGGGCCGGCTGCTGAACCTGGGCAACGCGACGGGCCACCCCTCGTTCGTGATGAGCAACAGCTTCTCCAACCAGGTGATCGCCCAGATCGAGTTGTGGACCAAGAACGACGAGTACGACAACGAGGTCTACCGGCTGGCCAAGCACCTCGACGAGAAGGTGGCCCGCATCCACGTCGAGGCTCTCGGTGGCACGCTGACCAAGCTCACCAAGGACCAGGCCGAGTACATCGGCGTCGACGTCGAAGGCCCGTACAAGCCGGAGCACTACCGCTACTGAGTTTCTCTGCGCCGAGTGTGCGCGTAGATCGCGATCTCGCCTCAGATCTCGATCTGCGCGCACGCTCGGCGCTGTCATGTCAGGCGTTCGGCGCGCAGCCCATGCACCAGCAGTCCGACCATCTTCCGCGCGTCGTAGCGTTCATCGTCGCTGCCGATACACAGATTGCCGATGGCGCGCAGAAATCCCAGTGGTTCGATCCCGGGTTCGATTTCACCAGCGGCAGCTGCCGCCTCGAGCAGCGTCGTGCACACCGGAACCAATCGATCGATGAAGTAGGCGTGCAACGTGTCGAAGCGTGCGCTGTCGGACTGAAGTGCCGCCGCCAGGCCGTGTTTGGTCACCAGAAAGTCGACGAATTGGTCGATCCACGCTGTCAGTGCGGCGTGCGGTGACGTGTTGCTTTCGAGCAGGTCGGCGCCGGCAGCGGCGCAGGCCTCGACCTGGTGCTCGTACACAGCGATGATCAGGTCGGCGCGGGTGGGGAAGTGCCGGTAGATCGTGCCCATCCCGACCCCGGCACGGGCCGCGATATCGCGGACCGGGGCGTCCACGCCCGATGCGACGAACGCTGCCGCGGCCGCTTCGAGAAGGTTCTGTGCATTCCGCCGGGCGTCGGCTCGTTTGCGCTCCGCCGCCATCGGCATCTCCTCATCCGGTTGCTAAGCGGAACAGCGCTCCGTATGGTGAAAAGGAGCGGCGTTCCGTTTAACAGTATGGCAGAACCGGGAGGACTCGATGGGCAATGATCACGCGCGGTTCGGCATCATGACCGCACCCCAGCAGGTCGGCTACCACGACATTGCGAGGGTGTGGCGCGAGGCCGATTCCGTTCCTGAGATCGAACATGCCTGGCTGTTCGACCACCTTTTTCCTATCGCCGGTGACCCCGGCGGCCCCATCTTCGAGGGGTGGACTCTCTTGTCGGCACTGGCGGCGCAGACGCAGCGACTGCGGCTTGGACTTCTGGTCACCAGCAACCGATTTCGCCCGCCGGCGGTGTTGGCCAAGATCGCGACGACGGTCGACATCGTCTCGGACGGTCGCCTCGATTTCGGCATCGGTGCGGGATCGCGGCCGTCGCATCCGGCTGCCCGCCGCGAATACGACGCTCATGGGCTGCCCTACAACGACGCCGATCACGCGGTCGCCGCACTCTCTGAGGCGTGCACCGTCATCCGCCGATTGTGGACATCGAAGGAGCCCTTCGACTTCGACGGGGACGTCATCAAAGTTCAAGGCGCGTATGGCAATCCGAAGCCGAAGCAGCGCCCGCATCCGCCGATTCTGATCGGTGGACAGGCCACTGCGACACTGCGGGTCGTCGCCGAACACGCGAACATCTGGAACTTTTCCGGGACTGACGTCACCGAGGGAACTCGTCGCAGCGCGATGCTCGACGGGTTCTGCGCCGAAATCGGCCGCGACCCGGCAACGATCGAACGCTCGATAACCGTCGGCGTCGACTATGACGACCCTGCTGCAACTCGCTCGGCGATCAGGCAGCGACTCGACGCGGGGTTCACCCACCTCATCCTGATGGTGCCCGCGCCGTATCCGGCCGGTGTCATGCGGTGGGTGGCAGACGAGCTCATCGCCGCTCGGGCATGATGGCGGCCGTGCTCATCGTCATCGAGGGACTCGACGGGGCCGGTAAACGGACGCTGACTGCCGGAGTTCAGCGCGCCCTGGCAGCCGACGGCAAGTCGGTCACCACACTGGCCTTCCCCCGCTACGGCCAGTCGATCCACGCCGACCTCGCCAGCGAGGCGCTGCACGGTCACCACGGCGACCTGGCCTCGTCGGTGTATGCGATGGCGACGCTGTTCGCCCTCGACCGGGCCGGGGCTATCGACCAGATCGCCGACCTGCGTCGTCGCCACGATGTGGTGATCCTGGATCGCTACGTCGCGTCCAACGCGGCGTACAGCGCGGCCCGTCTGCATCAGGACGCCTCCGGTGAGGCGGTGTCGTGGGTGGGCGAACTCGAGTACGGCCGGTTCGCCCTGCCCAAACCCGACCGTCAGATCCTGCTCGACGCGTCGGTCGAGTTGGCTGCCGAGCGGGCCAGGCAACGGGCTCAGCAGGAGGTCGACCGGGCCCGCGACGCCTATGAGCGCGACGACGGACTGCAGCGCCGGACGGGTGCGGTGTATGCCGAATTGGGTGCCGCTAACTGGGGTGGACCCTGGTCGATCGTCGCTCCGAACGTCGATCCGGCGGCGTTGGCGGCCTCGCTGCTCGGTTAGAGGACCCCACGCAGCGGAAATGTCGCAACTCGCCCGTGTGGTAGCCGGGGTTTGTCGCAATTCGGTGACACCATGGACACCATGAGGCAAAGGATTCTCGTAGTCGACGACGACCCATCGCTGGCCGAGATGCTCACCATCGTGTTGCGTGGCGAGGGTTTCGACACCGCGGTCATCGGCGACGGTTCGCAGGCGCTGACGGCCGTGCGTGAGCTACGCCCCGATCTGGTGTTGTTGGACCTCATGTTGCCCGGCATGAACGGCATCGATGTGTGCCGGGTGCTGCGCGCGGACTCCGGCGTGCCGATCGTCATGCTCACCGCCAAGACCGACACGGTGGACGTGGTGCTCGGCCTGGAGTCGGGTGCCGACGACTACGTGATGAAGCCGTTCAAGCCCAAGGAGCTGGTGGCGCGCGTTCGTGCCCGGCTGCGGCGCAACGAGGACGAGCCGGCCGAGATGCTCTCGATCGCCGACATCGACATCGACGTGCCTGCGCACAAGGTCACTCGGGAGGGTGAGCAGATTTCGCTGACCCCCTTGGAGTTCGACCTCCTGGTGGCGCTGGCACGCAAACCGCGCCAGGTGTTTACTCGAGATGTGCTGCTCGAACAGGTGTGGGGATATCGCCACCCCGCGGACACCCGTTTGGTGAACGTGCATGTCCAGCGGTTGCGGGCGAAGGTCGAGAAGGACCCGGAGAACCCGCAGGTGGTGCTGACCGTTCGAGGAGTGGGTTACAAGGCCGGACCGCCGTGATCCGCGCGGAGGAGCGCCGCAGGTGATGTTCGGCTCGAGGCGGCGCATCCGCGGTCCGTGGGGACGCTCGGGTCCCCTGGTTCGGGGTACGAGTGCGCTGAGTCGAGCACTGGGGTTGATCTGGCGCCGGTCGCTGCAGTTACGAGTGGTCGTGCTCACGCTGGGCTTGTCGGCCGCGGTGATCGTGGCCCTGGGCTTCGTACTCACCAGCCAAATCACCAACCGGGTGCTCGACGTCAAGGTCCACGCCGCGACCGAGGAATTGGACCGGGCGCGCAATACGGTCAGCGGAACGGTCAGTGGCGAAGAGGCGCGGTCGCTGGACAGCAGCCTGCAATTGGCGCGAAACACCCTGATCTCCAAGACCGGCCAGTCCTCCGGTGCGGCGCTGGCCGGCACGTTCGACGCGGTTCTGATGGTCCCCGGCGACGGGCCGCGGGCGGCCACCGCCGCGGGCCCGGTCGACCAGATCCCGAAGTCGTTGCGCGACTTCGTCAAAGCGGGCCAGGTCAGCTACCAGTACTCGACGGTGCGCACCGACGCATTCAGCGGCCCGGCGCTGTTGATCGGTACGCCGGCACCGTCACGCGTACCGAATCTCGAGCTCTACCTGATCTTCCCGCTCAACAACGAAGAAAATACGATCACTCTGGTGCGTGGCACCATGGCCACCGGCGGGTTGGTCCTGCTGGTCCTGCTGGCCGGGATCGCGCTGCTGGTATCGCGCCAGGTGGTGCTGCCGGTGCGTTCGGCATCGCGGATCGCCGAACGCTTCGCTGAGGGCCATCTTTCCGAGCGGATGCCGGTGCGCGGCGAGGACGACATGGCCCGGCTGGCGGTGTCGTTCAACGATATGGCCGAGAGCCTGCAGCGTCAGATCACCAACCTCGAGGAGTTCGGTAATCTGCAGCGCCGCTTCACCTCCGACGTCAGCCACGAGCTGCGCACCCCGCTGACCACGGTGCGGATGGCGGCTGATCTGATCCACGACCATTCCGAGGAACTGGACCCGGCGCTGCGCCGGTCGACCGAGTTGATGGTCAACGAGCTCGACCGATTCGAAACCCTGCTCAACGATCTTCTCGAGATCTCCCGCCACGACGCCGGCGTCGCCGAACTCTCGGTCGAGGCGGTCGACTTGCGCTCCACGGTCAACAGCGCGCTCGGCAACGTCGGGCATCTGGCCGACGAGGCCGGTATCGAGCTGATGGTCAACCTGCCGGACAGCGAGGTAATCGCCGAGGTCGATGCCCGCCGCGTCGAGCGCATCCTGCGCAACCTGATCGCCAACGCGATCGACCATGCCGAGCGCAAGCCGGTCCACATTCGGATGGCCGCCGACGAGGACACCGTCGCCGTCACCGTCCGCGACTTCGGTGTCGGCTTGCGTCCGGGCGAGGAGAAGCTGGTGTTCAGCCGATTCTGGCGTTCGGACCCCTCCCGCGTGCGTCGGTCCGGCGGAACAGGATTGGGCCTCGCGATCAGTATCGAGGATGCCCGGTTGCACCAGGGCCGGCTCGAGGCGTGGGGCGAACCCGGCAAGGGTGCCTGCTTCCGGCTGACCCTTCCGCTGGTTCGCGGCCACAAGGTCACCACCAGTCCGTTGCCGCTCAAACCCGTTGCCGCAGAACGTGATGGTCGTAAGGACTCGCGTCAGGTCCGGCATCGGGAGCCGGCGGGGGAGAGCGTGTGAGACGCCGGCTGCTGGCCTTGTTGCTGGCCGGGCTGGTCGCGATATTGAGCGGATGTGCCGGGGTGCCGAATTCCTCTGCGCCGCAGGCGATCGGCACCGTCGAACGGCCCCAGCCCAAGAGTCTGCCCAAACCGACTCCCGGGATGGACCCTGACCAGCTGCTGCGGGAATTCCTCAAGGCAACCGCCGATCCCGCCAATCGGCATCTGGCGGCGCGGCAATTCCTGACCGCTTCGGCCTCCAGCGGCTGGGACGACCAGGGCAGTGCGCTGCTGATCGACAACGTCGTGTTCGTCGAAACCCGCTCCACTGAACGGGTTGCGGTGACGATGAAGGCCGACATGCTCGGCTCGCTGTCCGATGTGGGCGTCTTCGAAACCGCCGAGGGGCAACTGCCCGATCCGGGTCCGCTGGAGTTGGTTCAGACGCCTGACGGTTGGCGGATCAACAAGTTGCCCAACGGAGTGTTTTTGGACTGGCAGCAGTTCCAGGCCACCTACAAGCGCAACACGCTCTATTTCGTCGACCCGACCGGCAAGACCGTCGTTCCCGATCCGCGCTACGTGGCGGTGTCCGACGCCGACCAGCTGGCCACCGAGTTGCTCAACAAACTGATCGCCGGGCCGCGGCCCGAGATGGCCCGCACGGTGCGCAACCTGCTGGGACCGGTGAAGATGATGGGTCCGGTGACCCGGGCCGACGGCGGCAAGACGGGTATCGGTCGCGGTTACGGCGGAGCGAAGGTCGATCTGGAGAATTTGACCACCACCGATCCGCACAGCCGGCAATTGCTTGCCGCCCAGATCATTTGGACATTGGCGCGAGCCGACATCAAGGGCCCGTACGTGATCAACGCCGACGGCGCTGCTCTCGACGACCGGTTCGCCGACGGCTGGGACACCACCGATGTGGCGGCCACCGATCCGGGTGCGGTCGACGGCGCCGCGGCAGGTGTGCATGCGCTGATCCGCGGATCGCTGGTGTCACTGGACGGGCAGCGGGCGACACCGGTGCCAGGATCATTCGGCCAGATGAACGATCAGGTGTCGGCCGCCCTGTCGCGGACCGGCCAGGCGATCGCCTCGGTGACGGTGCAGCGGCCGGGCGCGCCGGACATGGCCTCCTCGGTGTGGATCGGCCCGAACGGTGGAGTGGCAGCGAAAGCCACCGATGCGAGGTCGTTGACGCGACCGTCCTGGGCGCTGGACGACGCCGTGTGGGTGGTGGTGGACGGCAACAGCGTCGTACGGGTGATCCAGGAGCAGGCGTCCGGGCAGCCCGCCCGGATCCCGGTGGACTCCGCGGCGGTGGTGTCCCAATTCCCCGGTGCGATAGCCGAATTGCAGCTCTCTCGGGACAGCACCCGGGCTGCGATGGTGGTCAACGGGCAAGTGATTCTGGCGAATGTGGAGCAGACCCCGGCCGGGGAGTTCGCGCTGACCTATCCGCGGCGGCTCGGTTTCGGGCTGGGGTCGTCCGTGGTTTCGCTGTCGTGGCGCACCGGTGACGACATCGTCGTCACCCGAACCGATGCCGCGCACCCGGTGTCGTACGTGAATATCGACGGGGTGAACTCCGACGGGCCGAACGGCAACATCGTGATGCCGGTGACCGCGGTCGCGGCCAACCCGGCGGCGGTGTACGTGTCCGACAGTCGGGGAGTGCTGCAGCTGTCGGGTAACAGTGCCGAGAACAGTCAATCCTGGTCGGACGTACGGCCTTTCCTGACCCCCGGCGCGGTGCCGGTGCTGCCCGGCTGAGAGGAGATCTGGTGCCTGGACCTGTGCTACCCGGCGTGATACGTCAAATCGGTTACATCGTGCAGGATTTCGACGCCGCACTAGCGACCTGGCTGGACCTCGGCGTGGGCCCGTTCTATGTGCTGCGCGGTATCGAGCAGACCGGGATCTACCGCGGCCAGGAGTGCACGGTGAAGCTGACGCTGGGCCTGGCCAACAGTGGCGACATGCAGATCGAGGTCATCCACCAGGACAACGATGCGCCGTCGATCTACTCGGAGTTCACCTCGGCGGGCGGGGACGGCTTCCACCAGCTGGCCTATTGGGCGCAGGACTACGACGCCGCGTTGGCGGCCGGGCAGGCCGCAGGCTGGCCGGTGGTGTGGTCGGGTGGCGAGCCGGGCACGGCCCGCTATGCGTACTTCGAACCCCCACCCGGCACGGCGGCGACCATCATCGAGTTGATGGAGCTCACCCCCGCGACGATCGGGATGGGTGAGTTGGTGCGGCAGGCGGCGGTGGACTGGGACGGCAGCGAGCCGATCCGGACCCTGTTCGGGTAGCGGTGCCTGCGGGTTTTTGACGTTGATCCGCTGCTCAGAGGTGAATTGTGGAGCCGGTGTCAAGCCAGTAGCGTTTGCTCTGTGAGTGGGGAGTTGCGGACTGACCCGGCCGTGCTGTCGGCCACGTGTCAGTCGCTGTCCGGAGCTGCTCAGAGCCTGCTCGAGCGGTTGAAGTCTCTGGACGGAAACGTCACCTCGATGCTGTCGAACTGGCAGGGCACGTCCGGCGGGTCGTACGGAGATGCCTGGAAGATGTGGCACACCGGCGCCGACGAGGTGGAGAAGGCCCTGGCGATCATGGCTGACTTGCTCGGACAGGCCGGCAAGACGTTCGCGGCGCAGGAGCAGGCCAATGCCGCCGAGGTGCGAGGTGTCTACGGTGGCTGAGGCATTTTCGGTGAATCCGGAGTCGCTCGCGGATGCTGTGGCCGAGATGTCAGAGTTTCAGCGGACCGCCGAGAGCCTGCTGTCCGAGATCGACTCGACGGTATCCGCTCTGCACATCACGTGGGCTGGGGAGGCCGCCGCCGCGCACGCCGAGGCGCACCGGTCGTGGAAACACGGTGCCGCACTGATGCAGGAAGCGCTCAACCGATTGCACGCGGCCGGAGACACCGCGCACAGCAACTACACATCGGTGATGACGAACAACCAGAACATGTGGTCCTAGCGGGGTCATATGCCACCGCTTTCTGTGGACCCCACCGCACTCGACGGTGCGGGTTCGGCACTCGTCGATGTCGGCAAGGACATCGGCTGGACGATGTCGACGCTCGAGGGTGCGCTGTCGGGTTGCGGCAGCATGTGCGGCAATGATCCGGTCGGTGCGGCGATGGGGCAGAAGTACGATTCGACCGCTGCTGCCGTCTTGCAAGCGATCGCTGCAGCCCGCAACGGTCTGGTGAATCTTGGTGATGGCGTGCGGGTTTCGGCCCACAACTATTCGATGGCCGATGCCCAGTCTGATGTCTCGGGCAGGAGCCAGCCGCTACCGGTCCCGCCGGCCTCGGAAAAAGTAACGGCCTCGACGCCGCCATCATCGGTGGGTGCCGGCGATGCGGCGCCGGCTGGGTTCGGTTGGGTGGCCAAGTACATCGGGATGATCTGGCCCAACGGAGACTCTGCTCAGCTGCGTGCTGCCGCCGCTGCCTGGACAGCGGCTGGCACTCAACTGTTGGTGACCGAGACTTCCGCAGCGGGATCGCTGGGAATCATAGGTGCACAGCAGATTCCGGAAGGTGAGGCGATCGGTAAAGCCTTCGCCGAATCAATCAACGGTGCCGTGCAGATCATGAACCAGTCCACCACGATAGCGGCTCAGTTGAATGCGTATGCGGCCAAGATCGACGCGGTTCACGCCGCGATCATCGACCTGCTGAGCAGGATCTGTGACCCGATGACCGGCTTCAAGGAAGTCTGGGACGTTCTCACTGGAGAGGACGAAGACGAGATCAAGAAGATCGCCGATGACATCAAAACGGTGATCGACAACTTCGAGTCCGAGACGTCGGCGCTGGCCGCAGAGATGACTGTGGCGATGTCGGCAGCCGAGGATATTGCGTCGGCGATGACCAAGTACGCGGACAAGGAGTGGAACCAGTTCCTGCACGGAACCGAGGTCGGGCGATTGATCGACCTGGATCTGCGATTTACCAAGGGGTTTTTCGGGCAGGCCGAAAATCTGGTGAAGGACAACTGGAAGTACGGGCCCCTGCGGGCGATGACCCAGCCGGAGCGGTGGTTCAACGACTGGAAGGAGACCGTCACGGGGATGGCGCCACTGGTCGGACTCGGTGGTGACGGGGCGCCAGGCGTCGGTGAGTCCTGGAAGGACGTGGGGAAGGGGTTAGTGCACTCGGATCTCTGGTCGAAGGATCCAGCGGAAGGGTTGGGCGCCAACCTGTTCGACGCTCTCACACTTCTCGTCCCTGGCGGGGAGCTCGGTGCGGCGGGCAAGGTGACGCACGGTGCAGCGGATGCGGCCGAAGCCACGGCCAAGGCGGCGCCGCACATCGCTGACGCAGCTCCGCAAGTGGGGCGGGATGTCGTCAAGGGTGCTGAATCCGCGACGCCCCCCGTGCACGTACCGGAGGCGCCTCCGGGCGGTGCGCCGCGTCCACTGCCTGATGCGGCGCCGAAACCGGCGACGCCCGAGGCCGCCCCGAAACCCGCTGCACCTGTGGCGGGGGAGCCGCGGTCGGCGCCCGCTGAAGGTCACGGTGCCGGGGGCCCCACGGAGCGGACGCCTGGAGCGGCAGCGCCTGAGCATGCGGGATCTGGACCCGCCGAAGCGCCGAAAGTGCCTGGCGAGCCCCGGCCGTCGGTTGTGGACGCGCCCGCTACTGCGGCTGAGCGGACGGCCATGGCGAACCAACTCGCAGAGGTGCCGGCGAGTGCGCCTTCGGCTGGATCAGGTGCTGCAGGATCGGCCCTGCCGAGTGCTCCTTCCGCCGGAGCGCTGGGCGGCGGCGGTGGTCACGCCTCCGACGTGATGTCCTCTGCCGCAGGCGGTGCGAGTGACCGAGTTCCCGCCGCAGTGGGAGCGCACGGCGCTGAATCCGCTGCGGGCGGAGCGGGGCATGGTCCCCACCCGGGTTCGGGCGATGGCGGAGGTGGTTCGCACGGCGGGTCTAGTGATCATGGCGGCGGCGGCCACGAGACGGGGGCTGGTCGAGGCGACGCACCGAACCATGGACGTGGCGACGGAGAACACGATGGTCATGGAACGGGTGAGCTCGATGACGCGCCGAATCCCGATCCGGCCGGTATCAGCCCCGAGAAGCGGGATGAGATCCTCGCGATGGATAAAGGCGATCGGCCAGACCCATCCGAGTATTTGTCTCCCGAGTACATAGAAGAGCACCTTGGCCAGTTCCACGATGGTGCAGCGAGGTTCATGCCGGAAGAGAACTTTGAGCAGTACGGAATTGGGCAGCGCGACGGCACCTCCTTCATGCTGACAAAACACGATGCGGATGAGCTCATTCGGTCGACTCACGGAGATCCACGAGCGATGGAACGAGCGCTCGGGTTTGTGGAGGGCTACTTAGACGACCACGCAATTGTGCGCATCGACGTACCTGACCCGGAAGCCTACAATCTTCGTGTGCCCTCCGGGAACGAGGCAGGCGCGAATTCGCAGTGGCTGCCAGGAGGCTATCTTCCAGAAGGCCTGCGGGAAGCCGTCATTGACGGCGCTTCAGTACCCCCTGATCATTACACTGTTATAGACATTCGCGAACTCAAGGAGTGACATGGCGAAACGCTATGAGCCGACCTACTTTTCGAAGGAGCATCGGTATTCAATGGGAAATGATTTGAAGACGGGCGGCCACTACCTGGCAATTCCCGTGAGTAATGGGCTTGCCGAATACAATGAGGAATACTTCTTGCTGCCAGGGCAGTATGAGGAGTTCATGCGGGACCCGTCCGCTGCCTTGAAATTTGTTGAGGCGTGTCGTGCTCGTCAACACGATGAGCAGCTGATCTACGTACAAAATGGCAAACGCGGCGAGCCACTTTAATGGTGTTACCTCTATGGGCAATGCATCGTTGAGACCCCAGAGGCATGGTACTTCCCTCACGAATCAGCGGGTTTCGCGCACCGTGGGGATATGCCGCGCGCGTTGGCGGGCAACATCACCGTGAGAATGGCACGGGACCGGGAGCGGGCTTCGCTTAGAAGAACCAGATACCGCATGACTGCCGTTCGGAAGATAGACGGAATCGGAGGCTGAGTTGCAGCTCGTCGACAACACAATCGTCCGCGCGGCCGTCGCATCCTTTGCGGCACAACCAAACCAGGCGGCCGCACTGGAAGTCCTGCGATCCTGCATGTTCGGTGATCTTCTGTTGGACACCACAGGTTCCGATGCGCCGACCGCGACTGGTTTCGCGCCCGGCGCACGGCTGCAGATCCGTCGTGGCAGAGGCCCAGATGGTAACGGTGCACTCTTGGCCTTCACGCGCAACGAAGAGATCGCGCGCCTTCACCCGCCGGGAACCGCGACCATGTCGTTGGTCAACCCGGCGATCGGCGTACTCAAACTCGCCAAGTCGCAACAGGATGCGTGGCTATACATCGATCCGGCCGGACCGACCTGCGCGATCTCGGCGGCGGAAATCGACTTCGCGTTGCGCAATCCCAACAACGAACCACTCAAGACCGCCACAGTAGATTTCAATGCTGGACGGATCGACCGGCAGAGGGTGCTGGATCTGCTCAAGCAGGACGGCCCTCTACTTCTTGGAGTCGACGAGACATCACAGCCCGGGGAGATGAAATTTCGGGCGACGGTGATGCCGGACGGGTCGCCCGGGCTCTTCGCCTTTACCAGTGCCCCAGAGGTGGTAGTCCACAACGTGTCGGACGCTGTCATGGCGAGCACGACAGAGAAGGTGCTCGAAATAGCCCGCGAGCAGGGCTATGGCGGTCTCGTCATCAATCCCAGCGGTCCGTACGTTGCGGTTACGTTGGCAGAGCTCAACACTTGATCAACCCAGATCGGATGCGCGTAAGCAAGGTTAGAGATTAACGTTGACAGCCAACAGATTTGAAGACACCTTCTTCTCCCGGGAGAACCGCTACTCCTTGGGTGTCGATTTGGAAGAGGGCGGTTACTACGCTTCGTTTCCAGTGTCAGCTCAAATAGTCGACTACGAGGAGTGCTACCGACTGACACCCGCTCAGTACGAACACTTCATGGCCGACCATGAGGCAGCACTTGACTTTGTCGAGTCGTGCCGGCGACGCGAGCACGACGAGTTGCTCATTCAGAAGCCTGGTTGGAACCGCGGCACGCCGAGGTGACTTCGAACAGCCTGACCTCAGCGCGGCCATCTGCGTCTACCTCAAGAACTACCCAGGTCAAAATGCGCAGCAGTTCGACGACGTGTTTGGCGACCGAGCCGAGCAGCTGTGCGAGCGTGTCCTCGAAATCCTCACGGAGACAATCAAAATAGACCTGGATTGGACGGGCCTCACGCTGAGCAACGGCGGCAAGGCGGTGCAGGCCATAATGGCGGAGCGCCACCCTGGCTTGTCGGACGAAGCGCTATTGCACCTGGGAAACTACTACACGTATTTGGTGAAGTAATTAGCCGCCCACCCGACCTAGTTTTCCGTTGGTGGGGCTTTGGGTTGGAAGGGTTGGTACCACTTCCATTGGGCGCGTTCGCCGGTCGGTCCGGGACACGGTGGGACAACGGGTGGTGGGTGGTTCGGCGGCCGGGCGAGTGAGGCAGATGTGAGCAGTTCGCCGTCGCTGTCGGTGACCGTGAGCTGGTGGGCGGGGCCGCTGATGGTGATGTCGCCGTGGTGGTGTGCTCGGTGGTGGTAGGGGCAGAGCAGCACGAGGTTGTGTAGTTCGGTGGGGCCGCCGTCTTCCCAGTGCTGGATGTGGTGAGCGTGGAGGCCTCGGGTGGCGCTGCGGCCGGGGACTGCGCAGGTGGTGTCGCGGTGTTCAAGGGCCCGGCGGAGCCGCCGGTTGATTGTGCGGGTGGTGCGACCGGCGCCGACGGGTTGGCCGTCGCGTTCGAACCAGGCTTCGCAGGTGGCATCGCAGGTCAGGTAGTGGCGATCGGCGTCGGAGAGCAGGGGACCCAGATGAAGTTCCCCGATGCGCTTGTCGACGTCGACGTGGACCACCACGGTGGTGCGCTGCCCGTGCGGGCGTCGGGCCACGTCGGTGTCCCAGCCAGCCTCGATCAGGCTAATGAACGCATCGGTGGTGTTCGGCAGCGGCGGTGCGATGTCGGCGGAGTTGGCGTCGTGATCGCGTTTCCAGTCGGCGATCAGCGCATCGTGATGGGACTGCAGCGCGGCGTCGAAGGTCGCTGCTTCCCGGTTCGGAAGGGTGATCTTCCACGTGGTCGTGTCATCCCCCGACATCTTGGTGACCTTGCGCTGCGGCTCCGGACGGGGCGCCTTGTCGGGGCGCGGTTCGAGCTTGACGGCTGTGCGCAGCTGGCTGACGGTCGCGGCCGTGGCCAGCTGTGCGTAGTGCTCATCGGACCCGTCGGCGGCGCGTTGGGCGATGACGCCAACCTGATCCAGCGACAGGCGGCCTTCCAACATGCCTTGGGTGCATCGGGGAAACTCTGCAAGTCGGTGCGCGACAGCGGAAATGGTGTTGGCGGTGGAGGCTGAGGTGCCCAGTTTCCAGGCCACCACAGCGGCGACGGAGCGCGCCCCGGTCATACCGCAGAGGCCGTCGTGATCCAGTTCGGCGACAAGCTTTACGATCCGGCCGTCGATCGCATTACGCTGGCCGGCCAGCTCCGCCAGCTCCTCGAACACCACCTCGAGGCGCTCCTTCGGGCTGAGCGTGGCGGTCGAGGACATGACTCCGTCATGGCATCAGGGTCCGACAAAAACGGACCGCTCAAAGGTGGGCCAAGACCCGCTCCGCGAACACCTCCGGATGTTCCCGGTGCATGAAGTGCCCGCCGGAGATTTCCTCAATGATGTACTCGCTTTTGAACTTCCGCGCAGCCCGGCGATAGTCCGGTAATCCGGCCACCGGATCGTCGAGTCCGGCGAAGACGACGGTCGGCACCGTGATGCGCGCCCTCAGCGACGCGGACGGTAGCGGTGACAGCTTGCGGTAGTAGCCGAAGGCTGCGTCGAGGCTGCCCGGGCTGGCGAAGCACTCCCGCACGGCGTCGAACTCCGAGTCGGGAGGATTCCATGTCGGCGACCATCGCCGGTAGATCGCAGGCAATGCCGCGAAATCGTTGCGGGCGAACCGTTTCGCGGCTCCGGGCAGCTTGTACGCAGCGAAATGTCGTGCGCCCCACAGCTTCCGAAGTGAAGGCTTCAGCGTCGCCGGGTGCGGGATCGCAACAGTCATGAGCTTGGAAGCCAGGTCCGGCCGCAGCGCCGCCGCGCCGTACGCGGCTGCAGCGCCCCAATCGTGCCCGATGAGCACGGCCTCGGAAGCTCCCAGCGCAGGGATCAAAGCAAGAACATCACGAGCCAATGTCTCTTGCGACGCATCAGCGTCCGGCACCTCGGTCGGGTGATATCCGCGCATGAACGGGCTCACGGCCCGGTAGCCGCGATCGGCGACGCGCGGCCGCAAGTCGTCCCAGGTGTGTGCGGTGTCGGGAAAGCCGTGCAGCATCAGCACGAGGGGCCCGGAGCCTTCCTCGAGATAGGCGAACCGAAGTCCATTTGCGTTGGCGAAACCCATCGCGCCGGCCATGACCTGTGGACAGTACTCCGACTGCTGGGCTTCGACGCGTCACACTCAGGCCATGCTCGACCTCATCCTCCCGCTGGAATGCGGAGGCTGCGGCGCGCCCTCGACCAAGTGGTGCGACGCCTGCGCCAACACCCTCAACGTCCACACCGACGAACCGCATCTCGTCACCCCGCGCATCGACCCCGGCGTGCCTGTCTTTGCTCTCGGTCGCTACGTGGGCCCCCGGCGGCAGGCCATCGTCGCGCTCAAAGAGCACGGCCGTCGCGACCTCGTCGCTCCCTTCGCCCGCGCCCTCGCGCTCGGCATCCACCACCTCGAAACCTGGGGCATCCTCGACACGCCGTTCACCATCGTCCCTGCGCCCACGCGCGCCCTGGCCGCTCGCCGCCGGGGTGGCGATCCTGTCCTACGCATCGCCAACGAGGCCACCCGGCAGAACCACAACATCGCCGTCGTCCGGGCCCTGAAGACCCGGGCGATGGTCCGCGACTCCGTGGGCCTCACGGTCGCCGACCGTGAGCGCAACCTGGCCGGCCGGATCGCGCTGGCCAAGCGTGTGACAGGTGACGTCCTGCTCGTGGACGACATCGTCACCACCGGCGCCACCGCCCGCGAGGCGGTGCGCACTCTCCGCGAATTCGGCGTGAATGTAACGGGCGTACTCGCCCTGGCGCACGCCTGACCTGGGCGGGCGACGATCGGTGTAACAGGGGTCGAAAGACTTCGAAACAGGTGGGCCAAAAAGGTGGCACACCGGCGTGAACAACGACTACCGTCGGGGCCAACACACCGTGAACACATCACGGGGGCGGTCTAGTCCACAGGCCCGCCGCTTCGCCGAGTGACGGTAGGAGGTGAGGTTCCTCGACCCCTAGCGCCGGCGGGTGAGTTTCGTGCCAATCCTGTCGGCGCAGCATCCCACGACAGGCCGGCACGCCAGAGTGCGTGCAACCCGTAACAGAAACGAGTTGTCAAGCATGTCAATCGATTCCGCGAACACCGGTCAACTACTCGCCGACGATGAAGACCTTGCCGAATCCGCCAACGCCGAAGTTCAGGTGTGCGGACGCAACGTCGAGATCCCCGATCACTACCGCGTCTATGTCGCACAGAAGCTCGCTCGACTGGAGCGGTTCGACCGCTCGATCTACCGCTTCGACGTCGAGCTCGAGCACGAACGCAACCGCCGCCAGCGAAAGAACTGTCAGCACGTCGAGATCACCGCGCGCGGTCGCGGCCCGGTCGTCCGTGGGGAGGCCTGCGCGGAGAGTTTCTATGGCGCCTTCGAGGCTGCCGTTCACAAACTCGAGAACCGCCTGCGGCGCACCAAGGACCGCCGCAAGGTTCACTATGGCGACAAGACCCCGGTATCGCTGCACGAGGCCACCGCGGTGACCCCGCTGATCGATGCGGCCGCGGCGTTCACCCCCGAACAATCCACCGCCCAGGAGCAGGTGCTCGACGACCATGAACCGGGTCGCATCGTGCGGACCAAGGAGCATCCGGCCAAGCCGATGACGGTCGACGACGCGCTCTACGAGATGGAACTCGTCGGCCACGATTTCTTCCTGTTCCAGGACAAGGAGACCGATCGGCCGTCGGTGGTCTATCGCCGGCACGCCTACGACTACGGGTTGATCCGGCTGGGCTGATCGCCGCTGCCCGGGTCCGACCAGCGCGTCACCTAGGATGGAGGTCGCTTAAGCCTCCGATTCACAGGGGGCCCCTCCTATATATGTTCAGGGGAAAACGTGCTGTCGAAGTTGCTGCGCCTTGGTGAAGGTCGCATGGTCAAGCGCCTCAAGGGGGTGGCTGACTACGTCAACACCTTGTCCGACGACGTAGAGAAGCTGTCGGACGGCGAGCTGCGGGCCAAGACCGACGAATTCAAGAAGCGCGTTGCTGACGGCGAAAGCCTCGATGACCTGCTCCCCGAGGCTTTCGCCGTCGCTCGCGAGGCGGCCTGGCGGGTGCTGCAGCAGCGCCACTTCGACGTCCAGGTGATGGGCGGCGCGGCGCTGCACTTCGGCAACGTCGCGGAGATGAAGACCGGTGAGGGCAAGACCCTGACCTGTGTGCTGCCCGCCTACCTCAACGCCCTGGGCGGCGATGGCGTGCACGTCGTCACCGTGAACGACTACCTGGCCAAGCGCGACAGCGAGTGGATGGGCCGCGTGCACCGCTTCCTGGGTCTCGAGGTCGGCGTCATCCTTTCGGGCCTGACCCCCGACGAGCGCCGCGCGGCCTACGCCGCCGACATCACCTACGGCACCAACAACGAGTTCGGCTTCGACTATCTGCGCGACAACATGGCGCATTCGGTCGAGGAGATGGTGCAACGCGGCCACAACTACGCGATCGTCGACGAGGTCGACTCCATCCTCATCGACGAGGCCCGTACCCCGCTGATCATCTCCGGTCCCGCCGACGGTGCCTCGCACTGGTACAGCGAGTTCGCCCGCCTGGCTCCGATGATGAAGAAGGACACCCACTACGAGGTCGACATCAAGAAGCGCACCATCGGTGTGCACGAGCTGGGTGTCGAGTTCGTCGAGGATCAGCTCGGCATCGACAACCTCTACGAGGCCGCCAACTCGCCACTGGTCAGCTACCTCAACAACGCCCTGAAGGCGAAGGAGCTCTTCGAGCGCGACAAGGAATACATCGTCCGCAACGGCGAAGTGCTGATCGTCGACGAGTTCACCGGCCGCGTGCTGATCGGCCGGCGTTACAACGAGGGCATGCACCAGGCCATCGAGGCCAAGGAAAACGTCGAGATCAAGGCCGAGAACCAGACGCTGGCCACGATCACGCTGCAGAACTACTTCCGGCTCTACGACAAGCTCGCCGGCATGACCGGCACCGCCGAGACCGAGGCCGCCGAGCTGCACGAGATCTACAAGCTCGGCGTGGTTCCGATCCCGACGAACCGGCCGATGGTCCGCAAAGACCAGACCGACCTGATCTACAAGACCGAGGAAGCCAAGTACATCGCCGTCGTCGATGACGTCGTCGAGCGCTACGAGAAGGGCCAGCCGGTCCTGATCGGTACCACCAGCGTCGAGCGCTCGGAGTACCTGTCGCGCCAGTTCCAGAAGCGCCGCGTCCCGCACAACGTGCTCAACGCCAAGTTCCACGAGCAGGAGGCCGGCATCATCGCCGAGGCCGGCCGCCGCGGCGCGATCACGGTGGCCACCAACATGGCCGGCCGTGGTACCGACGTCGTGCTCGGCGGCAACGTCGACTTCCTCGTCGACACCCGGCTGCGCGAGCGGGGCCTGGATCCCGTCGAGACGCCCGACGAGTACGAGGCCGCCTGGCAGGAGGAACTGCCCAAGGTCAAGGCGCAGGCAGCCGAAGAGGCTGAGCACGTCATCGAGGTGGGTGGCCTCTACGTGCTGGGCACCGAGCGCCACGAGTCGCGGCGTATCGACAACCAGCTTCGTGGCCGTTCCGGTCGTCAGGGCGACCCGGGTGAGTCCCGCTTCTACCTGTCGCTGGGTGACGAGCTCATGCGGCGATTCAATGGCGCGACGTTGGAAAGCCTGCTGACGCGGCTCAACCTGCCCGACGATGTGCCGATCGAGGCCAAGATGGTGACCCGCGCGATCAAGAGCGCGCAGACCCAGGTCGAGCAGCAGAACTTCGAGATCCGCAAGAACGTCCTCAAGTACGACGAGGTGATGAACCAGCAGCGCAAGGTCATCTACGCCGAGCGCCGCCGGATCCTCGAGGGGGAGAACCTGCAGGAGCAGGCCCACGACATGCTGGTCGACGTCATCACCGCCTACGTCAACGGCGCCACCGCCGAGGGCTACGCCGAGGACTGGGACCTCGAGCAGCTGTGGACCGCGCTCAAGCAGCTCTACCCGGTCGGCATCGACCACCACGACCTGCTCGACAACGACGCCGTCGGTGAGCCCGGTGAGCTGACTCGCGAAGAGCTGCTCGACGCGCTGATCAAGGACGCTGAAAAGGCTTACGCGCGACGGGAAGCCGAGATCGAGGGCCTCGCCGGTGAGGGCGCCATGCGCCAGCTGGAGCGCAACGTGCTGCTCAATGTGATCGACCGCAAGTGGCGCGAGCACCTCTACGAGATGGACTACCTCAAGGAAGGCATCGGCCTGCGGGCGATGGCGCAGCGCGATCCGCTGGTCGAGTACCAGCGCGAGGGCTACGACATGTTCGTCGGCATGCTGGACGGCTTGAAGGAGGAGTCGGTCGGGTTCCTGTTCAACGTCCAGGTGGAGGCAACGCCGTCGCCTGCGGTCGCTCCGGTCGATACCCCGCAGGGTCTGGCGGATCTGGGCGGCCAGCAGCAGGAGCCGGCACCGGCCTTGCGTGCCAAGGGAATCGACGACGAAGACTCTCGGCAGCTGACCTACAGCGGTCCCGCCGAGGACGGCTCGGCGGAGGTCAAGCGCAACGGCGGCGGCAAGCAGGCCGCGACTGCGGGCACCACCCGCAAGGAGCGACGCGAGGCGGCGCGCAAGCAGTCCAAGAGCAGCAGCAGGCTGCGTCGGGGTTAACCGCGGTTAAGAAGCCACCCCGGTCAGCCGATGTGCAGGGCTACAACCTGCCAACGCACCCCGGTCGGCGTCATCACCTGTTCGACGCGGCAGGCGATGGCGTGGGTGCGGCCGTCCCGGCTGTAGGTGGCCGCCACTTCGGCTGCCGCGCCATCGGTCCCGACCGGCTGCACCCGTAGCCGCCGCAAGCGCGCGGCGCCGTCGCCCTCGTGCCGCTTGACGGCCGGCAGCAGCGACTCCACCAGCCCGGCGGCCAGCAATGGTCGCAGCTGGGCCAGGGAACGCCGCCGGTCGATCACTTCGAGGACCCGTCTCAGCGCGGCGTCGGCGAATCCGCCCGCCGCACGCATCGGGGCAGACGCGACCGGCTGCGGCGCGGGGCGGGGCGACGGTCCGAGAGGCCGTGCGCCCAGTAGGTGGACCCGCTCGGGTGCGCTGTGCAACACCGGCGGTTCGTAGTCGACGACGGGAACGACACAGGACATGGGCACTCTCCGAAATCGGTCAACGGGTGACCGGCTGCCGGAGAGGGGCGAACCGATGGCGACATGATGGCACAGTTCTGTCGTTGGTGTGTGCACCCGCGATGCGCTGACCCGGGGTTGGCGGTTACCGTGTCGGGACGGGCGGGGATTGTCGATGAGGGGAATGTCCAACGATGGTGACTCGACTGTCAGCGTCGGACGCCTCGTTCTATCACCTGGAGAACACCTCCACCCCGATGTACGTCGGCTCCCTGGCGATCGTGCGCAAGCCGCGCGCCGGGTTGAGCTACGACACCCTGCTGGAGACCGTCGAACGCCGGCTGCCGCAGATCCGGCGCTATCGGCAGAAGGTCCGCGAGGTCACCTTCGGGCTGGCGCGTCCGGTCTGGGTCGACGACCCGGACTTCGACATCACCTATCACGTCCGGCGCTCGGCGCTGCCGTCGCCGGGAAGCGACTCGCAGCTGCACGAGCTCATCGCCAGGTTGGGGTCCCGCCCACTGGATCGGTCCCGGCCGCTGTGGGAGATGTATTTGATCGAGGGGCTGTCCAAGAACCGGCTGGCCATCTACACGAAATCGCATCAGGCGCTGGTGAATGGGATGGCAGCGCTGGAGATCGGGCACGTCATCGCCGACCGCACCCAGAAGCCGCCGACGTTCGGCGAGGACATCTGGATCCCGGGCCGCGAACCCACCAACGGCCAGCTGCTGCTCGGCGCGGTCGGGGAGTGGCTGGCCCGGCCCCGGATGCAGATGCAGGCGGTCACCTCCGCTGTCGGCGACCTGGCCCGCAACAGCGGGGAAGTGGCCGATCTGGCGCGGCGGCTGACCGACGTGGCGCGCACCGTGGCCCGCGGCACCGCGCCGAGTAGTCCCCTGAACACCAAGGTGTCGCGCAATCGGCGCTTTACCGTGGCCGTCGGTTCCCTCGCGGACTACCGGCTGGTGCGTTCGCGCTACGACTGCGACGTGAACGACGTGGTCCTGGCGGTCATCGCGGGCGCCTTGCGCAACTGGCTGCTCTCGCGCGGCGAACCGGTCACCACCAGCTCCACTGTGCGGGCCATGGTGCCGACGTCGGTGTACCCCGAGGCGGTTCTGGAATCGTCCGGTCCGGGCCAGGCCATCAGCGAGGTCGCCCCGTTCCTGGTCGACCTTCCGGTGGGCGAGGGCAACGCGGTGGTACGGCTGTCCCAGATCGCCCACACCACCGAGTCGCATTCGGCGGCAGCCAGTCTGGTCGATGCCCGCACGATCCTGACGCTGTCCGGCTTCGCGCCGCCGACCCTGCATGCCATGGGCACCCGGGTCGCCACCCAGTTCTCGGCCCGCCAGTTCAACCTGTTGATCACCAATGTCCCTGGGCCGCAGTCGCAGATGTACGTGGCGGGGGCGAAGCTGCTGGAGACCTACGCGGTGCCGCCGTTGTTGCACAACCAGGTGCTGGCCATCGGCGTCACGTCGTATTGCGGCATGCTCTATTTCGGCATCCACGCCGACCGCGATGCCATGAGCGATGTCGACGTGTTGCCGACGCTGTTGGCCGAATCTCTCGAGGAACTGCTCGAAGCTGCTCGGCAGACGTAGGATTCGGCGATGGGTAAGGCCAACTCCGACGGTGATGTCTCCGTCAAGAAGCGCAACCGCAAGATCCCCAAAGACATTTATGAAGCCGAATTGTTCAGGTTACAAACCGAATTGGTGAAACTGCAGGAGTGGGTCAAGGCCACCGGCGAGCGGGTCGTCGTCGTGTTCGAGGGTCGGGACGCGGCGGGCAAGGGCGGCACGATCAAGCGGATCACCGAGTATCTGAGCCCGCGAGTCGCACGGATCGCGGCGCTGCCCGCGCCGACCGAACGTGAGCGCGGCCAGTGGTACTTCCAGCGCTACATCGAGCACCTGCCCGCCCGCGGTGAGATCGTGCTGTTCGACCGATCCTGGTACAACCGTGCCGGTGTCGAGAAGGTGATGGGATTCTGCACGCCGCAGGAGCACACGCTGTTTCTGCGGCAGTGCCCGATCTTCGAGCAGATGCTGATCGACGACGGGGTCATCCTGCGCAAGTACTGGTTCTCGGTATCCGACGACGAGCAGCTGCGCCGGTTCAAGTCCCGCCGCAACGATCCGTTGCGCCGCTGGAAGCTCAGCCCGATGGACCTCGAGTCCATCTATCGCTGGGAGGACTACTCGCGCGCCAAGGACGAGATGATGGTCCACACCGACATCCCGGCAAGTCCGTGGTTCGTGGTGGAGTCCGACGACAAGAAGCACGCGCGCCTGAACATGATGGCCCATCTACTGGCGAGCATCGACTATGAGCAGGTCGACCAGCCCAGCGTGGAACTGCCCAAACGCCCGATGCTGGGCAACTATCACCGGCCCGCGCGGGAGTTGACGACGTACGTGGACGACCACGTCTCCACCCTGCTCGGGGACAGCGAGAACGGCGCCTGACTGCAGCGGATAATCTGCCGGGATGCGGGTCTATATCCCAGCCACTTTGGCCATGCTGCAACAGCTGGTCGCCGACGGGTCGTTGCAGCCGTTGAGCGGGACGGCGTTCGCCGTGACGCCGACGTTGCGGGAGTCCTACGCCGAGGGCGACGACGAGGAGCTGGCCGAGGTCGCGATCGGGGAGGCCGCGCTGGCGTCGCTGCGGCTGCTGGCCGCCGAATCCGAACGCGCCGACGCAGAGTTGCCGCTGCGCCGCGCGGTTCTGATCGCCGACGCGGATGCGACCCCGCGACCCGATCTCGACGATGCGGTGGTGCGGGTCAGCGGCAGGGTGAACCTGGATCAGGTGGTTGCGGCCTATGTCGACAATTCCGGAGCCGAGCCGGCGGTGAAGGCTGCGATCGCGGTGATCGACGACGCCGATCTGGGCGACGAGGATGCCGAATTCGTCGTCGGCGACGCTGCGGACCATCCCCTGGCCTGGTACGGGACCCAGGAGCTGCCGTTCCTGCTCGAATTGCTCTGACGCCTGGATACGGAACCGTAAGTTACGGTACCGTAGGTTTGACGGCGAAGGAGGTGCGCAATGGCGAAGAACCAGGTCAAGATCAGTGCGAACGTGGTCGATACCGTGCGACCGAAGGTGGCCGGTGAGGGACGCAATCCCGCGATCGACGCGGTGCGGGCGCTGTTCGGGCGGATCACCACGCCCCTGCTGCCCGATGATTATCTGAAGCTGGCCAACCCGCTGTGGTCGGCGCGGGAACTGCGCGGCCGGGTGGTCGAGGTCCGGCGGGAGACCGAGGATTCGGCGACCCTGGTGATCAAACCGGGGTGGGGGTTCACCTTCGATTACCAGGCCGGCCAGTACATCGGCATCGGCCTGCTGGTGGACGGCCGCTGGCGGTGGCGGTCGTATTCGCTGACGTCGAGCCCGCACGCCGACGGCGCCGGTCGCTCGCGCACCATCACGATCACCGTGAAGGCGATGCCGGAGGGCTTCTTGTCGACCCACTTGGTCGGCGGGGTCACTCCCGGCACGATCGTGCGCCTGGCGGCGCCGCAGGGCAACTTCGTGATGCCCGACCCGGCTCCGGCATCGGTGTTGTTCTTGACGGGCGGCTCCGGAATCACCCCGGTCATGTCGATGCTGCGGACGCTGGAGCGCCGCGATCAGATCGGCGCGCCGGGACATATCGTCCATATTCATTCGGCCCCAACCGAATCCGACGTGATGTTCGCCGGTGAGCTCGCAGCGCTGGCCCGCGAGCACGACGGATACCGGCTGACCGTCCGTACCACCCGCACCGAGGGGCGGCTGGACCTGGGCCGGCTCGATGATGTGGTCCCGGACTGGCGAGAGCGCCAGACGTGGGCCTGCGGTCCGGAGGGGATGCTCACCGAGGCCGAGAAGACGTGGCAGGCCGCCGGCGTCGGTGATCGCTTGCATCTGGAGCGGTTCGCGGCGTCTCGGACGGCTACCCATGGTGAGGGTGGCACCGTGACGTTCGGCCGTAGTGGCAAGTCCGTGTCGGTGGACGCGGCGACGTCTTTGATGGAAGCCGGCGAGCAGGCCGGGTTGCGGATGCCGTTCGGCTGCCGGATGGGCATCTGCCAGTCGTGTGTGGTCCCTCTGGTGGAGGGCCATGTGCGCGACTTGCGCACGGGTGTGGAGCACGAGCCGGGCACCCGGATCCAGACGTGTATTTCGGCCGCTTCGGGTGACTGTGTGGTCGACGTCTGAGGTTTACTGACTAGTAACCTACGGGTACGTAGGTTACGGTAGCGTAGGAACAAGAAGGGAGGCGTGACTAATGGCTATTACCGATGTAGAGGCGTTTACGCATCTGACTGACGCGGACATCGAGAGTTTGGCGGTCGAGCTCGACGCCGTCCGCCGCGACATCGAGGATTCCCTGGGCGCGCGGGATGCGCGCTATATCCGCCGCACCATCGCCGCTCAACGCGGTCTCGAGGTCGCCGGGCGGTTGATGCTGGCTGCGAGCTCCAAACGATCGGCCTGGTGGGCGGGCACCGTCACCCTCGGCGTGGCCAAGATCATCGAGAACATGGAGATCGGCCACAACGTCATGCACGGCCAGTGGGACTGGATGAACGATCCCGAGATTCACTCCTCGTCGTGGGAGTGGGACATGAGCGGCGCGTCCAAGCACTGGCGGTTCACCCACAACTTCATGCACCACAAGTACACCAACATCCTCGGCATGGACGACGATGTCGGTTACGGCGTGATCCGGGTGACCAGGGACGCGAAGTGGAAGCCGTTCAACCTATACGGCAACCTGCTGTTCAACACCCTGCTGGCGATCGGCTTCGAATGGGGAGTCGGACTGCAGCACCTGGAGCTCGGCAAGATCTCCAAGGGCCGCGACGATCGCAAGGCCACCCTGATCCGGGTGCGCGAGTTCGGCGCCAAGGCCGGGCGACAACTGCTCAAGGACTACGTCGCCTACCCGGCGATCACGTCGCTGTCGCCGCGCGCCACCTACCGCTCGACACTCACCGCGAACGCCGTGGCCAACGTGATCCGCAATGTGTGGGCCAACGCGATAATCTTCTGCGGCCACTTTCCTGATGGCGCAGAGAAATTCACCAAAACCGACATGGTCGGTGAGAGCAAGGGTCAGTGGTATCTGCGTCAGATGCTGGGCAGCGCCAATATCGAGGGCAGTCGTGCCATGGACTTCATGAGCGGCAACCTGTCGTACCAGATCGAGCACCACCTGTTCCCTGACCTGCCCAGCAACCGGTATCGCGAGATTTCGATCCGGGTGCGCCAGATCTGCGACAAGTACGACCTGCCCTACACAACCGGGCCGTTCCTGGTGCAGTACGCCAAGACCTGGCGCACGATCGCCAAGCTGTCGCTGCCGGACAAGTACCTGCGCGCCACCGCCGACGATGCACCCGAAACCCGCAGTGAGCGGATGTTCGCCGAACTCGAACCGGGTTATGCCGGTGTCGATCCGGCCACCGGACGCAAGCGCGGTCTCAAGACCGCGATCGCCACTGCTCGTCAGAAGCGACGCGTCAAGCGCGCAGCGAAAGCTGCCTAGTCAGCCGGCGCGCTCGCGGGGCACGATGAGCCCGTGAGCGCGCCGTGGCATGCGCGGAACAATAAATTGTGCCGACGATCTGATCCTCGGCGCGCTGTCCGGCAACCGAGACGCCCTGCGTGGCTGGTAGCTGTCGAAGTTCGCCGGCCGGGACTGAGCGTCTAGTCCGGGATCCAGTTGAAGTCGTCCGGGTTCGGACCCTGCCGGCCGGCCTCACCCTTGTCGAGGGCGGTGATGGCGTCGATGTCGTCGTCGCTCAGCTCGAAGTCGAAGATCTCCAGGTTCTCCTTGATCCGCTCGGGGGTAACGGATTTCGGGAAGACGATGTCGCCGCGCTCGATATGCCAGCGCAGCGTCACCTGGGCGGGGCTCTTGCCGAGGCGCTCGGCGATCTTGCCGATCACCGGATCGCCGAGCACCGCGCCCTGGGCGATCGGTGACCAGGCCTCGGTGAGGATGGTGTGGTCGGTGCCGTACGCGCGCAGTTCGTCGTTGGCGAAGTACGGGTGCACCTCGATCTGGTTGACGGCGGGCACCGTCTCGGTGTCGCGGGCCAGGGTCTCCAGATGGTGGATCTGGAAGTTGGAGACGCCGATGCTGCGGGCCCGGCCGTCGTTCTTGAACTCTTCCAACACCTTCCACGTGGAGACGAAGTCGCCGTCGTAGAGTCCCGGCAGCGGCCAGTGGATCAGGAACAGGTCGACGTAGTCGAAGCCCAGTGCCTCGATCGTGCCGTCGAACGCGCGCCGCGCGTCGTCGGGCTTGTGATAGCCGTTGTTGAGCTTGCTGGTGATGTACACCTCGCCGCGGTCGATGCCGAAGTCCCGGACGCCCTGCCCGACACCCTTTTCGTTCTGGTACATCTCGGCGGTGTCGATGTGGCGATAGCCGATTTCGAGCGCGGTTCGCACCGCGGACGCGGTCTCATCGGGCTTGATTTGGAAGACACCGAAACCCAGCTGCGGAATCGTGGTGCCGTCGTTGAGTGTCAGATTCGGAACGGTGCTCATCTGTGCGGCGTGCCCTCTCAGTTGGTGTTGCAAACAATTATCAGTACGCCGCGCCGTCTGACAACGCGGACAGCAGTCGTCGGGCTGCGGCGACCCGTCGTGCGGGAGCCCCGGTGAGCGCGTCCAGGGCGCATTCCGGATCGGCCGGCGGGCCCAGGTGGCCGCACCCGCGGGGGCAGTCCTCGATCGCCTCAGCCAGATCCGAGAACGCCTTCAGCACGTCGTCGGGCTCGATGTGGGCCAGCCCGAACGATCTGATGCCCGGGGTGTCGACCACCCAGCCGCCTCCCGGCAGCGGCAGCGCCACCGACTGCGTCGAGGTGTGTTTGCCCTTGCCGACCCCGGATACCTCGCCGGTGGCTCGAAATGCCTGCGGAACAAGACGATTCACCAACGTGGACTTTCCGACCCCGGAGTGGCCGAGCAGGACGGTGACCTTGCCTGCCAGGAGGTTCTCGACGTCGTCGATCGGGTCGTCGCGGCCCGCGGTCAGCACGGTGAGGTCCAGATCGGCGAACTGCTCGGCGAACGATTCGGCCGGCATCAGATCGGTCTTGGTCAGGCACAGAATCGGCCGCAGCCCGCCGGCGTACGCCGCGATCAGCGCCCGGTCCACCAGGCCGGTGCGCGGCGGGGGATCGGCCAGAGCCACCACCATCAGCAACTGGTCGGCGTTGGCGACCACCACCCGCTCGGTCGGATCGGTGTCATCGGCGGTGCGGCGCAACACAGTTCGTCGTTCACCCCGACGCACGATCCGGGCCAGCGTGTCCGGCCGCCCGCTCAGATCGCCGACGACATCGACCTGGTCGCCGACGACGATCGGGGTGCGGCCCAGTTCCCGGGCCCGCATCGCGGTGACATGGCGGTGCGGATCATCGCCCAGGACGCAGCCCCACCGGCCGCGGTCGACGGTGACCACCATCCCCGCCTCGGCGTCGGCGTGCTCGGGGCGAGTCTTGGTGCGCGGACGCGAGCCACGGCCCGACCGGATCTTGACGTCGGACTCGTCGTACTCGCGTGGGCTCAACCGACCCCCACCATCTCGGTCCACAGTGCCGCGAATTCCGGCAGCGTCTTGGCGGTCGTCCCGATGTCCTCGACCTCGACACCGGGCACCCGCAGCCCGATGATGGCCCCGGCCATCGCCATTCGGTGATCGGCATACGAACGCCAGGTGCCCCCGTGCAGCGGTGTCGCGGTGATCACCAGGCCGTCGTCGGTCTCGGTGCAGGTGCCGCCGAGCCCGCTGATCTCGGCGCTCAGCGCTGCCAACCGGTCGGTCTCGTGGCCGCGCAGATGGGCGATGCCGGTCAGTCGCGACACCGAGCCCGGTTCGGCCAGAGCGGCCAGTGCCGCCACCGCGGGGGCCAGCTCACCGACGTCGTGCAGGTCCACCTCGAAGCCGCCGTAGGATTCGGGCCCTCGCACCTCCAGATGCGAATCTGACTGGTGCACAGCCGATCCCAGAAGCTTGAGGATGCTCAGGATGGTCTCGGCGGGTTGGACGCTGGCCGACGGCCAGCCGGTGATTCCCACCGCTCCGCCGGTCACCACACCCGCCGCCAAGAACGGGACCGAGTTGGACAGGTCCGGTTCGACGTCCCAGTGCCGGGCCGCGATCGGCCCCGGCGCCACCCGCCACTCGTTGATGGTGGCGTCGTCGACGTCGACGCCGGCCTCGCGCAGCATCGCCACCGTCATCGCGATGTGCGGAGCCGAGGGCACCGATGTGCCGGTGTGCACGACGGTCAGGCCCTCGGTGAAGGCTGCCCCGGACAACAGCAGGCCCGAGACGAACTGCGACGAGCTCGACGCGTCGATGTGCACCGTGCCGCCTGTGACTGCGCCGCGGCCGTGGACCTCGAACGGCAGACCGCTGCCGTCGATGTCGACGCCGAGTCCCCGCAGCGCGTCCAGCAGGGGAGCGATGGGCCGCGTTCTGGCTTGTTCGTCACCGTCGAATTCCACGACCGCGGTACTCAGCGCGGCCAGCGGCGGCACGAACCGCAAGACGGTACCGGCCAATCCGCAGTCGATTCGCGCGCGCGTGCCCGGGTCGAGCGTCCCGCCGACCGCCAGCTCGGCGCCTGCGCCGGACACGTCGATACCGAGGGCCGCGATGGCCCCGATCATCAGATCGGTGTCCCGGCTGCGTAGTGCGCCGCTGATCGTGGAGTCGCCCTGGCCCTGAGCGGCGGCCAGCGCCGCGAGGACCAGGGTGCGGTTGGTCTGCGATTTCGAGCCGGGCACGGTGACGCGCGCATGCACCGGCGACGACGTTGACGGCGCTGCCCACAACTCGGTGCTCACGGCATACATCCTGCCCTGTCGGGATCGTGCGCCACCATGGAGTCATGTGCGGACGATTCGCGGTGACCACCGACCCGGCACTGCTGGCCGAGAAGATCCACGCCATCGACGAAGCCACCGAGGCGGCGAAGGAGGCGCGCGGGCCCAACTACAACGTCGCGCCCACCGCCACCGTCGCCACGGTGGTCAGCAGGCACGACGATCCGGACGACACCCCGACCCGTCGGGTCCGGTTGATGCGCTGGGGTCTGGTGCCGCCGTGGGTGAAGGCGACCGCCGACGGAACACCCGACAACAAGGGCCCACTGCTGATCAACGCCCGCGCTGAAAAGGTCACCAGTTCGCCGGCGTTCCGCGCGTCGGCGAAGAGCAAGCGTTGCCTGGTCCCGATGGACGGCTACTACGAGTGGAAGCCCAATCCGGACGCCCCGGCAGGAAAGAAGGCGCGCAAGACGCCGTACTTCATGTTCCGTGCGGACGGCGAGCCACTGTTCATGGCGGGACTGTGGTCGGTATGGCGAGCCGGCGACGATTCGGCCGAGGCGTCGCCGCTGTTGACGTGCACGATCATCACCACCGACGCCGTGGGGGAGCTTGCCGAGATCCACGACCGGATGCCGCTGGTGCTCGACGAGGCGGACTGGGACCGCTGGCTGAACCCCGATCAGCCTGCCGACGCCGACCTGTTGTCGGCACCGCCCGACATCGCCGGTATCGATCTGCGCGAGGTCTCCACCCTGGTGAACAGCGTCCGCAACAACGGTCCGGAGCTCATCGAGCCGGCCGATCCACACAACCAACCGGTTGGCCTGTTCTAGCGACGCGGTGCCGGTTAGGCTCACAGCCAAGACCTGACCAGCGAGAGGAGCGGCCATGACCGCCGTCGAGCCCAAAGCCGACAAGGCCACGATCACCGTGCACAACCCGGCCGACGGCCGCGTCGCCGGTTCCGTGCCGGTCGACGGTCCGGACGCCGTCGCCGCGAAGGCCCGAGAGCTGCGGTTGTTCCAAACCGAGTGGGAAGAGATCGGCCCGCGCGGACGCAAGACGTGGATGTTCAAGTGGCAGGACTGGATCCTCGACAACGCCGATCACCTCACCGAGGTGTTGATGTCGGAGTCGGGCAAGTCGCGCAACGACGCCAGCCTCGAGCCGGTGGCGATCGCCGACTCGATCAAGTACTGGGCCGGCAACGCCGAGGCGTTCCTGGCCGATGCCCACCCCAAGCCGCACAGCCCGCTGTACAAGATCAAGAAGCTCACCACCCGCTACCGCCCGTACCAGGTGGTCGGGATCATCGAGCCGTGGAACTTCCCGCTGGCGATGCTGGCCCTCGACGTGGTGCCCGCGCTCGCCGCGGGTGCGGCGGTGTTGCTGAAACCGTCTGAGGTGACCCCACTTTCGGCCGTCGAGTTCGCCCGGGGCTGGACCGAGGTCGGCGCGCCGCCGGTGCTCAGCCTCGCGACCGGCTACGGCGAGACCGGCGCCGCGGTGATCAACAATGCCGATTACGTGCACTTCACCGGATCGACCGCCACCGGCCGCAAGGTCGCGGTGGCCTGTGCCGAGCGGCTGATCCCGTTCAGTCTGGAACTCGGCGGCAAGGATCCGGCGATCGTGCTGGCCGACGCCGACATCGATCGCGCCGCCAACGGCATCGCCTGGGGCGGGATGTTCAACTCCGGGCAGGTGTGCATCTCGGTGGAGCGGGTGTACGTCGAGGCTCCGGTGTACGACGAGTTCATCGGCAAGCTCACCGCGAATGTCCGCAATCTCGCTCAGGGGCAAGAAGATTCGGGCTTCAAGTACGACACCGGCGCGATGGCCACCGCGGCCCAACGCGATATCGTCGACGGTCACGTCAAGGACGCCGTCGCCGCCGGCGCTCGGGTGCTGACCGGCGGCAAGCCCACCGGGGTCGGCACGTTCTACCAGCCGACCGTGCTTGCCGAAGTCACCCCGACCATGTCCTGCATTGCCGAGGAGACCTTCGGCCCGACGCTGCCGGTGGTGAAGGTCGCCGACGAGGAGGAGGCCATCCGGTTGGCCAACGACTCCAAGTACGGGTTGTCGGCCACGGTGTGGACCGGCGACATCGAACGCGGTGAGCGGGTGGCCCGGCGCCTGGAGTGCGGCGCGGTCAACATCAACGACGCCCTGACCAACGTTTTCTGCCCGTCGCTTCCGATGGGCGGCTGGAAGGACTCCGGTATCGGCTACCGGGCCGGCGGCCCCAGCGGGCTGATCAAGTTCTGCCGCCAGCAGGCGATCACGGCTCCGCGAATTCCCACGCAGAAGTCCGAGCTGGTCTGGTACTCGTCATCGCGGCGGCAGGGCCGGATCGCGTTGGCGGCGATGCGGGCCTTCGCGGGCAACGGTGTGCGCCGGTTCGGGCTCCGCCCGAAGAACTAGCAGCGTGGACTTCGTCCGAAGAACTAGCAGCGCGGGCTCCGCCCGAAGAACTAGCAGCGCGCGGGCACTCACGGCATTGACTTAAGTCACCTGCGTTTGCCGACGTAATGCCCGGTGAACGCGCGTCGCCGTGACACCCGGGTACGGCACAATGCCGGTACACCGTTGTACGGGGGATCCGATGGCCGAGACCGAACTCGACGCGCAGCTCGAAACTTTGGTGCGTCGAGCCGGCCGCACGGCCCTGGCGGTGGTCTTTGTGGTCACCGCTGCGGACTGGCTCGGCTGGGCGACCGGTACCGAGCGGTTGACCAGAGTCTTTCGGTCGTGGCCGCAGATGACGCCCTGGGGCGCGCTGGTGATGGCCACTCTGGGTGTGGCAATCCTGTTGCAGTCCGGCCGTGCCACCCCCGGGCGGGTTTGGGTCGCGCGCGCGTTGGCCATGGCCTGTGCGGCGATCGCGACGGTATTCATCGCCGAATACGCAACCGGCCTGGCCTTCGGGGTGGACAGGCTGTGGTTCCCCGGCGGCGTCGCGGCCATGCAGCGGCCATATCCGGGTCGCCCGGCCGTCCAGACGGCGGTGACGGTCCTCTTGCTCGGGATCGCGGTCGCGCTGATGCGCCTGGACCATCGGGCGGTCAGATCGGTGCGAACGGTGTGCCTGGTGTCCGCGGCGATCATGCCGTTCCTGGTGACGGTGGTCTACACGTTCCACGCGCTCTCCGTCATCGAGACGACGCCGTCAACCGGGATGGGAATTGCGACCGCAGTCAGCTTGCTGCTGCTGATCGCCGCGACCTTCGCCGGGCGCGTCGACGCCAATCCCGTGGCGTGGCTACTGGCGCGCCCCGATGGTCTGGGACTGGTCCGGATGGCTGCGTTGTTTGTCGCCTTGCCGCTCGTCGTCGGGCTGTCCCGATTGGCGTTCCTCGCATTCGGGGTCGAGGAGGGTGCGGTGTGGCCGCTGTCGATCTCGGCGGGCGCCGCGGTGATCGGCGTCGCGGTGTTCTACCTGAGCCAGCGTGAACAGCGCCTGCTGATCGACAGGGCACTGCTGATCCGCGAACGCGAGGACGCCGAAGCGCGCTACCGGATCCTCGCCGAGAACGCCGTGGACGCCGTCATCCATCTGCGAGGTACCCAGGTCGTGTGGGCTTCACCTTCGGTCCGAACGACTTTCGGCGACAGATCGTGGATCGGATCGGACTTCGATCGCCACATCCACGCCGACGATGTGGGTTTGGTCAGCGTGGGACGACAGCCCACCGGCGCCGCGGAACCCGCCGTCGAACGGTTCCGGATCATGCGCGCCGACGGCGGACACCACTGGGTCGACTGTCGCTCGAAACCATACGTGGGCGGCGACGGGGAGACCGACGGCGTGATCGCGGCCCTGCGCGTCGTCGATGACCAGGTCGAGTTCGAGCGCCGGCTCGAGCGGCTGGCCCGGTTCGACGAACTCACCGGGTTGGTCAACCGGGCCGAGGCGATCGCCCGTCTCGAATCAGCGCTGGCCGCCCTGGCCTCCGACGGCGGCTGCCTGGGTGTGCTGTTCTGCGACGTCGACGGTTTCAAGCGCATCAACGACCAGTGGGGGCACGCGGTCGGGGACACCGTGCTCGCGGCCCTGGCGACCCGCATCCGTGACTGCGTGCGTCAGGGCGACACGGTCGGGCGAACCGGTGGCGACGAGATCCTCGTCCTGTTGCCCGCGGTCCGCGACCTCGATGCCGTCATCGAAATCGCGGAATCGATCCGGCATCGCGCGGCTGAACCGATTTACCACCCGGGCGGAATCATCCACGCCAGCTTGAGCATTGGCGCCACCCTCGCCGTTCCCGGTGAAACTGCCACCACCGCGACGGCGCGCGCGGACGAGGCGATGTACCGAGCCAAGGAAACGGGCCGCAACACCGTCGTCCAGGTGCTCGGCGCCTAGGGGTTGCGGTAACCGGGCGGGTTGGGGGTGTCGACCCACAGGTCCACTCCCAGCTCCGATCCCGGGATGCAGTCGTATACCGACAGGTCGCTGACGCCGGAGTCCACCAGCACGTCCTCGCACAGCAGCGTCTGTCCGGTGTAGTCGCGGGCCGGCATGCTGAGCACAGCGTAAGCGGCGTCGGCATACACCTCGGGCTTGCGGGAGCGGGCCATCGCCTCGTCACCGCCGAGCAGGTTCTGCACGGCCGCGGTGGCGACCATGGTACGCGGCCACAGCGTGTTGGACGCGATACCGGCGTCGCGCATCTCTTCGGCGATTCCCAACGCGCACAACGTCATTCCGAACTTCGCCATCATGTAAGGCGTCGGCTTGAGCCACTGGGATTCCAGCCGGATCGGCGGGGAGAGGGTGAGGATGTGCGGGTTCTCCCGGCCCTTCATGTGTGGGATGCAGGCCTGCGAGACGGCGTAGGTGCCGCGCACCTGAATGCCGTTCATCAGGTCGAACCGCTTGAGCGGCACCTCCTCGATGGAGCCGAGGTTGATGGCCGAGGCGTTGTTGACACAGATGTCGATGGCACCGAACTGTTCGACCGCCTTGGCCACGGCGGCGGCCACCGAGTCGCCGTCACGGACGTCGCCGACGATCGGCAGAGCCTGGCCGCCGGCCTCTTCGATCTCCTTGGCGGCGGTGTAGATGGTGCCGGGCAGCTTGGGATGCGGCTCGGTGGTCTTGGCCACCAGCGCGATATTGGCGCCGTCGGCGGCGACGCGCTTGGCGATGGCCAGGCCGATGCCGCGGCTGGCTCCCGAGATGAACATGGTCTTGCCGGAGAAGGACATTCCGTCACCCTAGACGGCGCGGATGTCGGCGGTCACCGCCTCGGTCAGTCGAATCAGATCCTGTGGTGCCAGACCGACATCCCAGCCCCGCTTGCCCGCACTGCACAGCACCCGGTCATAACCGAGCGCCGACGCGTCGACCACCGTCGGCAGTCGCTTGCGTTGTCCGAGCGGCGAGATGCCGCCGAGCACGTAACCGGTGGCGCGTTCGGCGGCGGCGCGGTCGGCCATCGCCACCTTCGTGAGGCCCAGCGCGGCGGCCGCCGCCTTCAGCGACAGCTTCCACGGCACCGGTAAGACCGCCACCGCCAGCGCCGAACCCGAGGCGATCACCAGCGTTTTGAAGATCTGCTCGGGCACGAGCGAATCGCCTGCCAGAGCGGCGACCGCCTCGCCGCCGTAGGAATCCGAGCGCGGGTCATGGTGGTAACGCAGCACCTCATGGGGTGCCTCGGCCGCGATCAGCGCGGCGATCGCCGGGGTGGCCGCACGACTCACGGGGCACAGAATAACCATGGGAAATAGCGTGGCGAGAAATCCTGTTGTGGACATTGGTCGCAGCTCTCGAGGCCCGCGACCGAAAAGATGTTGGTCACAGCCTTAGGATTGGAAGGAGAGAAGTCCGGTGTCAGCTGCAGTCGTAATGGCCGATGAGCAGGCACCCGCACTTTTCATCCGTCCGATACCGCTACTGGAGCTCGTCACGGGCGCAGCGGCAGAAGGGACTGTGTCACCCACAATGACCGACATAGACATCGAGGCTCCCCAGCGCGAAGAGTCCGATGCGGAGTTGACGGCACGCTTCGAGCGTGACGCGATTCCGCTGCTGGACCAGCTCTACGGCGGTGCGCTGCGCATGACGCGCAACCCGGCCGACGCCGAAGACCTATTGCAGGAGACCATGGTCAAGGCCTACGCCGGCTTCCGCTCGTTCCGCGAGGGGACGAACCTCAAAGCGTGGCTGTACCGGATTCTGACGAACACGTATATCAACAGTTACCGCAAGAAGCAGCGCCAGCCGGCTGAGTATCCGACCGAGGAGATCACCGACTGGCAGTTGGCGGCCAACGCCGAGCACACCTCAACGGGTCTGCGTTCGGCTGAGGTCGAGGCACTCGAACTGCTGCCCGACACCGAGATCAAAGAAGCTCTGCAGGCGCTGCCGGAGGAGTTTCGGATGGCGGTGTACTACGCGGACGTCGAGGGCTTCCCGTATAAGGAGATCGCCGAGATCATGGATACCCCGATCGGGACGGTGATGTCCCGGCTTCACCGAGGCAGGCGCCAGCTACGTGGCCTGCTGGCCGACGTGGCGAAGGAACGTGGCTTCGCCAGGGGACAGGTGGAGGATGCTCCAGAGGAGGTGTCGTCATGACCGACGATCAGGTATCGGGTAACGACGCCGAGTGGCGCCCGCCTATCGGCCCGGTCGACCCCGAGCACCCCGAGTGCGCTGCGGTGATCGCCGAGGTCTGGACGTTGCTCGACGGTGAATGCACCAACGAGACCCGAGACCGCCTGCGTCATCATCTCGAAGAGTGCCCGACGTGCCTGCGCCATTACGGCGTCGAGGAGCGGATCAAGAAACTGGTCGCGTCGCGGTGCAGCGGGGAGAAGGCGCCCCAGCACCTGCTGGAGAAGGTGCGGCTACAGATCAGCCAGACCACGATCATCCGGCGCGGCTGACGCGCGAACACATAAAAGGCCCGGCATGATGCCGGGCCTTTTATGACTAGCCTGAGTGTGGATCAGGCGTTGGGCCGCTTGCCGTGGTTGGCTTTGCTGTGCTTGCGGTCACGCTTCTTACGACCACGCTTGGCCATGATGTACCTCCAGTGATTTTGCTCTGCATGGGTGAGCCCTGAATAAAGTGTCTCACGGCGCAGTCGAACCTCTGACCACCCGGTGTTGTGGTTCGATAGAGCGGCATTGAGAGACGAGCGGTACCAAGAGTGAGGTGAAGATGGCCGAGGATGTTCGCGCCGAGATCGTGGCCAGTGTGCTCGAGGTAGTGGTCAGCAAGGGTGACCAGATCGGCGCGGGAGACACCCTGGTGCTTCTGGAGTCCATGAAGATGGAGATCCCGGTACTCGCCGAAGTGGGCGGCACCATCACCGAGGTCAGCGTGTCTGTGGGCGACGTCATCCAGGCCGGCGACCTCATTGCCGTGATCGACTAACTCCGGTGTCCACCCTCGGTGACCTGCTCGCCGAGCACACCATGTTGCCGGGCAGCGCGGTGGATCACCTGCATGCGGTGGTCGGCGAGTGGCAGCTGCTGGCGGACCTCTCGTTCGCCGACTATCTGATGTGGGTGCGCCGCGATGACGGTGCGCTGGTCTGCGTGGCTCAATGCCGGCCCAACACCGCCCCGACGGTCCTGATCCGCGACGCCGTCGGCTCCGTGGTCGCCGACGGCGATCTGCCGCTGGTGACCTCGGCCTTCACCTCGGGAGCGATCGGGCGCGGCGACAGCGATCTGGAGCTGCGCGAACCAGGGATCAACGTCGAAGCGGTCCCGGTGCGCTACAGCAATCAGGTCGTCGCCGTGCTGACGCACCAGACCGCCCTGGCCGAGCGGCGCACCTCCTCGCCGCTGGAGCGGGCCTACCTGGACTGTGCGGGCAACCTGCTGCACATGCTGTCGGAGGGCACCTTTCCCAACGTGGGCGATCTGGCGCTGTCCCGATCGAGCCCACGTGTCGGCGACGGCTTCATCCGCCTCGACGTCGACGGCGTCGTCGTCTACGCCAGCCCCAACGCGCTGTCGGCCTATCACCGGATGGGGCTGGCCGCCGAGCTGGAGGGCCACAACCTGGTGGTCATCACCCGGCCGCTGATCTCCGACCCGTTCGAGGCCCAGGAGTTGGCCGAACACGTCCGCGACTCATTGTCCGGCGGGTCGAGCATGCGGCTCGAGGTCGATGCCGGGGGAGCAGCGGTGCTGCTGCGCACGCTGCCACTGGTGGTTCACGGCGCCGCTGCGGGGGCTGCGGTGCTCATCCGGGATGTCACCGAGGTCAAGCGCCGCGATCGCGCTCTGCTGTCCAAGGACGCGACCATCCGCGAGATCCACCACCGGGTGAAGAACAACCTGCAGACCGTCGCCGCGCTGCTGCGCCTGCAGTCCCGGCGGACCAGTAACGAGGAGGCCCGCGAGGCCCTGATGGAGTCGGTTCGACGGGTCGCGTCCATCGCCCAGGTCCACGAGGCGCTGTCGATGTCGGTGGACGAGGAGGTCAACCTCGACGAGGTCATCGACCGGATCCTGCCGATCATGAACGACGTCGCCCGGGTCGACACCCCGATCCGGATCAACCGGGACGGGGCATTGGGGGTGCTCGACGCCGACCGGGCCACCGCCCTGGTGATGGTGGTGACCGAGTTGGTGCAGAACGCCATCGAGCATGCCTTCGAGTCGACGGCCAAGGGCGGCTGCGTGACGATTCGGGCGGAGCGTTCGGCGCGGTGGCTGGACGTCGTCGTGCACGATGACGGGCGCGGGCTTCCCCAAGGGTTCTCGCTGGAGAAGTCCGACCGGCTGGGTCTGCAGATCGTGCGAACGCTGGTCACCGCGGAGCTCGACGGCTCGCTGGGAATGCACGACGTTCCCGGCGGTGGGACCGATGTTGTGTTGCGGGTACCACTCGGCCGGCGTTCGAGTGCTCGACTTCCCCAATAGCAAATGTGACCGACACGACATTTGCAAATAGAAATCGCGGCCCCGGCATTTGCCGGGACCGCGATGTCAAAATTGTCGAAAGGGCGGGCTAGACGGTGCTGCGTGCGCGGGTGCGGGCATTGCGCCGCTTGAGCGCACGGCGCTCGTCCTCGCTCATACCGCCCCAGACGCCGGCATCCTGGCCGGATTCCAAAGCCCAGCTCAGGCACTCCGTCGTCACGGGACAACGGTTGCAGACGAGCTTCGCGTCAGCGATCTGGGCGAGCGCCGGGCCACTGTTCCCCACGGGGAAGAACAGTTCCGGATCCTCGTCACGGCAGACCGCCTTATGGCGCCAATCCATTTGTCGCTACTCCTTACTATGTGCGCGACGAAGCGCACTCACTTTTTCTTCGGCTGTTAATGCGGTGCACACAAATGTTTCTGTGTTGTTGCATCCGATCGTTTCACGTCCTCGACGGATGTCAATAGAACTCAGTTAACACGTGGGCAATGTCACTACAAGGTCTGGCTGGGGGTGGGTTACCGAACCCTCTACCCGTTTGTACTACACTCAACTCATCTGCGCCCTGAATCCTTCGGCGCAATCCCATTACTGCTGGTCAGGGCCGTTTGTTGCGGGCGGAGCGACGACGCAGAGGGCTCCCGGAACGACGCGGAACGTCATTTCCGCGCGCAACCCCAGAAAATCTCCGTCGATCTGGCTGGCGACGGGCTCGTCGGCGGTGACCCGCACCCACGCCACGTCGTCGTAGCGGATCAGGTGCTTGGCCTTGATCACCGGCTTCTTCGACAGCATCCGGCGCACCAGCATGAGGTTCCGCCAGACGTTCATGCTGGTGATCGCGAAAACGCCAAGGCCGGTCTCGAACGTGGTGTCCGGGTTGGTCCACACCGGCCTGGTGTTGGCGTACGTCCACGGGCTGGAGTTCGAGATGAATGCGAAGTAGACGCCGCTTCGCGGAGGCTGGCCGGGTAGTTCGAGGGTGAGCAGCGGCTCGTTGCGCGCGCTGGCCAGCATCTCGCGGACCGCGACGCGGATGTAGCGGCCCGGGGTGACCTTGCGGCCCTTGGCGCGCTGCGCCTCGACGGCCGCCACCACGTCACCGTCCACCCCCATGCCTGCGGTGAACACCGCCCAGCGCTCGCCGCAGTCCATCAGCCCGATCTCGCGCCAGGCTGCGCCGTTGCGGCGCGCACTGAGCAGGTCGACGAGCTGATTGGTGGCCACGATCGGGTCCGGGCTGATCCCGAGCGCGCGGGCGAACACGTTGGCCGAGCCGCCCGGCACCACCGCCACTGCGGGCATCGACTCCGGCAACGGCCGTCCAGGCCGGCCCAGCAGCCCGTTGACCACTTCATTCACCGTCCCGTCGCCGCCGTGGACGATGATCACGTCGGTGCCGTCGTTGCGGGCTGCTTCGGCGATCTCGATGGCGTGGCCGCGGTGGTCGGTGTGGACGACGGACAGGTCCACCCGGCTCTCCAGCGCGTGGGCCAGGAGGTCACGGCCGGCCGCGGTGGTGGAAGTGGCGTTCGGGTTGACGATCAGGACGGCACGCACGAGCCATGAGCCTAGACGGGTGCCGAAGGGCTGTTCGAAGTGTTTGTCTGCTCATCACGAAGCGGACAGCTGCCGGTGGCATGCTCGCGACGTGGTCGTGGGGTCGGAGCCGGGTTCGGTCAGCGCCGTCGGCTGGTTTCACCGGGCCTGCGAGGCGGCGGTCGCGCGCTTGCCGTTTGGGCTGAATTCGGTTGTGCCGCCGACCTTTCTGGGCTTCGTGGTGATCAACTCCGGCACCTTCGCGCTCGACCTGCTGGTGCTCACGCTGCTGCACGGGGTGCTGCACGTGACGTTCGGGGCCGCGGTGACGGTGGCCTACGTGTGCGCCTTCGCGGCCAGTTACGTGCTCAACCGGGTGGTGAATTTCCGGTCGCACGCAGCCGTGGGACCGCAGGTGGGTGTCTACGTCGTCGTGGTGGTGATCAACTATCTGGCGTTCATCCTCGGCGTCTCCACCGCGTTGCGGGCTCTCGGTGTGGAGTACCACCTGGCCCGGATGGCGGCGGGAGCGTGCGAGGGGGTCTTCATGTACTGCGCGATGCGGTGGGTGGTGTTCCGGCGCTAGGGGCGATGACGCGGGCCGCCGCCTCGACCGCCGCGGCGCGTCGACCGGCCAGTGCCTCCGCCGACGTGGTGTCGGCCGCGGGATCGGGCCAGTGCGCCCACGCCAACGCGATCCCCAACAGGACGACGATCAGGTCGGTGGGATCCCACGACGCGTCGACGTGACCCGTGGTCTGAGCCTCCTCGATCGCGGCGAGCGCCAGTTGGGGCAGGGGCAGCCCGTCAGCGCTGGGCGGCTCCAGCGTCAGCCCCTCGAGGTGGGCCCACGACACCATCCGGTGGTGTTCGGGCCGGCGCACGCTCAAGTCGAACATCCCGCCGACGAACTCCGGGACATTGTCGGGCAGCATCCGGACCGCCTGGAAGAACTCCGCGACGTTGGTGGCGAGCACCTCGCGGAACAGCGTCTCCTTGTCGCCGAAGTGGGCGTAGAGGCGTTCCTTGCTGGCGCTGGCCGCCGTCGCGATGCGGTCGATGCGGGCGCCGGCGAAACCATGCCGGGCGAACTCGCTGCGAGCAGCGGCCAGGATCTCCTCGCGCAGCTCTGAGGTGCTTCTCATGAAGATCGAGTATAAAGAACGAACTAGTTCGTCTGGACGATGGGAGTGGGCGAGATGGTCGCCGAGAGCAGCGAAGCAACGGTCGACGTGACCGCTGTCATGAACCACCCGCCACGGGTCCGCGCCATCAAGCACGTACTCGGGGCCGTCGCCGACGGCATCCAGCCGGTGGTCGACCTGTGGCGCCCCTACGTCGACGGGCTGGACAACCTGCCCGCTGACGGCCGATTTCTGTTGGTGGGCAACCACACTCAGGGCGGCGCTGAGGCCCTCCTGATCCCGTACGCGGTGCGCCGGGAGATCGGGGTGCGGGTGCGGCCGTTGGCCGACCGTCAGTTCGGCCAGATGCGTGGTCTGCCCGGCGACCTGCTGGCGGCATTCGGCGGCGTGGTCGGAGCGCCGGAAACCGCGCGTGAACTCATGCGCCACGACCAGACCATCCTGGTGTTCCCCGGGGGCGGTCGGGAGATCCCGAAGTTCAAGGGCGAGGAATACACCCTGCGCTGGCAGGGGCGGTCGGGATTTGCGCGGATCGCGGTGGAGAACGGATATCCCATCGTCCCGGTGGGACTCGTCGGCGGAGACGACGTGTACCGGAGTCTGACGACACGGGACAGCGCGTGGGGTCGGTTCAGCCAGGCCGTGAGCGGTCGCTTCGGCGGCAGACAAGATATGGCGATGCCGTTGATGCGCGGAATAGGGCCGACCCTCATTCCCCGGCCGGAGCGGATGTACCTACGGTTCGGCACACCGATAGACACCACCATCCCGGTGGGGATCGACGCCTCGGGCTGGGCTGACGAGGTGAAGCGCCGTACCAAGACCGCGCTGGAGCAGATCCTGGACGACCTTCTCAGCCTTCGGGAGACCGACCCCTACCGCAGGCTCAGCCCGCTGGGCTGGTCTCGCGCCGCGCGCCCGGAATCGTCATAGGCCGCACGGCCCAAGTGGGCGCGGTGTGACCGGCTACCTTACGAGGGTGACCGAATCCGTTGTCCCGCCCGTGGTCCGCTACGCCGGCTTCGTGGCGGCCGCCGAAGGTGTGGTGGCGGTCGTCGTGGCCGTGGTGCTGGTGGTGCGCGCCTTGGCGGGCGCTGACCAGCACATCGTCAACGGGTACGGCACGGCAGGCTGGTTTGCGGTGATGGGCGGGGCGGTCGCGGCTGCCGGCTGGGGGCTGGTCACCGGACGGCGTTGGGGCCGGGGCATCGCGGTGTTCGCCAACCTGCTGCTGCTGCCGGTGGCCTGGTACATCGTGGCCGCGCACCAGCCGATCTACGCGGTCGCGATGGGTGGGGTGGCTATCGCGGTGCTGGCGCTGCTGTTCAGCCCGCCGGCGCTGCGTTGGGCCTCCCAGTCGACGGACTAGGCCTCAGCGGCCAGCGCGTCGAGCTCAGGGCCGCTGACCCGGTAGTTGATCCACTCCGACATCTGCTTGCCGCCGACGGCGTCGTAGAGCGCGATCGCGTTGACGTTCCAGTCCAGCACTTCCCACGCCAGGCGGGTGTACCCGTTGTCGACACACTCCTTGGCCAGCGTCGCGAGCAGCGTGCGGGCCAAGCCACGGCGGCGAAATTTGTCGCGCACGAACAGGTCTTCCAGGTAGATGCCGGCGACGCCGTCCCAGGTGGAGAACGTCCGGAACCACAGGGCTACCGCGGCGGCCTCGCCGTCGATCTCGACCAGGTGACACGATCCGACCGGTTTGTCGCCGAAAAGCGCTGCGGTGATCTGACTTTCGGTCACCGTGCACTGATCCAGAGCGTGCTCGAACTCGGCGAGTTCACGGATCATCGCGACGATCTCCGGCTCGTCGCCGGGACGGGCCATCCGGACTTCGGTCATTTCTGAACTCCCAGGGCTGACAGTATGGTTCTGAATTTCGTTGTGGTCTCTGCGACTTCGTCATCGGCGTCGGATTCGGCGACGATGCCGCCGCCGGCCTGGGCGAGCGCCCCCCACCGGTCGGCGGACAGTTGCGCGCCGCGGATCGCCACCACCCACCGGCCGTCACCGCGAGCGTCGCACCAGCCCACCGCCCCTGCGTAGAAGCCGCGGTCACCTTCGAGCTGCGCGATCAGATCGACCGCCGCTGCAGTGGGCACCCCGCCCACCGCCGGGGTGGGATGTAGTGCCAGCGCCAAATCGATTGCGGTGGTTGCGGTATCACGCAACCGGCCGCGGATCGGGGTGGACAGATGCCACAGCGCGGCGGTGCGGCTCAGTTGCGGTTGCGGCGCGATCTCCAGGTCGACGCACAGCGGTTCGAGCGCGGCGCGCATCGTGTCGACGACCAGCTGGTGTTCGTGGCGGTTCTTGCCGGACTCGGACAGTGCGGCACCGTTGGCCGCGTCGGCCTGCGGATCGGGCGATCGCGGAGCGGACCCGGCGAACGGCTGGCAGGTCACCACCTCACCGGAGCGGGCGACCAGCAGTTCGGGGCTGGCCCCCACCAGCGCCGTACCGGTGTGGTCACCACCCGCCACGGACAGGTCGGCCAGGTAGGCGCATGCTTCGGGGTCGGCGGCCACCAGCCGGTCCAGGATCGCTCGTGCGTCGAGTGGACCGTCGGCGACGAGGCGCAGTGCCCGCGCCAAAACGACCTTCTGCAAAGCACTTTCGGGCGCGCTCAGGCGATCCAGCGCGGCGCGGATTCGGGCGCGATGCTCCGCCGGCGCCGGCACCATCGCCTCGATCCGCACCGCGGGTAGTGGTGCTGTGGACCAGGACGGAAGGGCGTCGCCGAACGTCACCGTCATCGGCGTCATCAGCGCCGCCCTGCTCCGGATGTCGAACGGCAGCGCGCCGACCACCACGTCTGCCGACCCGTCGGCCAGCGCGGCCGCCGCTGCCGCGACGTCGTCGTACCCCGTCCGGATCCCCTCGGCGACGACTGTCCCGGCGGGGCCGCTCAGCACAAAGGACGGAAGGGTCATCACGTCCCGGTGACCGGCTCGCGGTGGCTGGTCAAGCCCAGCGCCGAGAGCTGTCGCAGGCCGTACTCGAATCCGCACACCGCAACAGAGGCCGCACCGAACCCGTAGCGCGCACCCTCACGCAGCGGCTGCTCCACCCAACGCGTCACCACCGAGCGGGAGAAGTGCCCGTGTCCGACGAACACCACGTCGCGGTCGACCATCCGCTCCAGCGCGTAGGACACCGCTTGGTCGGCACGCATGCTGACCTGGTCGACGCTCTCACCACCGGGGCAGCCGTAGGTCCACAGCAGCCAGCCCGGGGTGTCGGTGCGGATCTGGTGGGTCGTCAGGCCCTCGTAGTCGCCGTAATTCCACTCCGACAGCAGCGGCGACACGTCGTCCACCGTCAGCCCGGCCAGCTCGGCGGTCGCCAGGGCGCGCTGGCGAGGGCTGCTGACCACCAGCGGGTTGTCCAGGCCGAGGTGCTCGATCGTGTGCGCGGCCAGTTTGGCCTGCTCGCGCCCGTGCTCGGTGAGATCGAGGTCGGTGGTGCTGGTGTGCTGGCCGCTCTTGGACCATTCGGTCTCGCCGTGCCTCAGCAGGACCAACCGATGCGTACCGACACTCACGATCATTGATTCTGCCCGATGACCAGGCGCGCCGTGGCAGCCGGGACGTAACGGCGGCGAACCTGCAAGGATGGTCGGTGTGACCCGAGTATTGGCGGTGGCCAACCAGAAGGGTGGGGTGGCCAAGACAACCACGGTCGCGTCTCTTGGGGCGGCTTTCACCGATGCGGGCAAGCGTGTCTTGCTCGTCGACCTGGACCCGCAGGGGTGCCTGACGTTTTCGCTGGGCACCGATCCGGACAAGTTGCCGGTGTCGGTGCACGAGGTGCTGCTCGGCGATGTCGAGCCCAACGCGGCGCTGGTGGAGACGGCCGAAGGCATGACGCTGCTGCCGGCCAACATCGACCTTGCCGGTGCGGAAGCCATGCTGCTGATGCGCGCCGGACGTGAGTACGCCCTCAAGCGCGCGCTGGACAAGCTCGACCAATTCGACGTGGTGATCATCGACTGTCCACCGTCGCTGGGTGTGCTCACCCTCAACGGGCTGACCGCGGCCGACGAGGTGATCGTGCCGCTGCAGTGCGAGACGCTGGCACATCGCGGGGTGGGGCAGTTCCTGCGGACCGTCGACGATGTACAGCAGATCACCAATCCGAACCTGAAGATGTTGGGTGCGTTGCCCACGCTGTACGACTCGCGCACCACGCACAGTCGCGACGTGCTGCTCGATGTCGCCGACCGCTACGACCTGCCGGTGCTGGCGCCGCCGATCCCGCGCACGGTCCGCTTCGCCGAGGCAAGCGCGTCCGGTTCATCGGTGCTGGCGGGCCGAAAGAGCAAGGGCGGCATGGCATATCGTGATCTGGCGGCCGCGCTGCTGAAGTATTGGAAGTCCGGCAAAGCGCTGCCGACCTTCACTCCTGAGGTTTAGGGCTTCGGCCCGAACACGGCCAGCACGCCACCGCGCTGCTCGATCACCGACGAGCCGGTGACGGCGGGCACCACCGGTCCCGTGCCGGCCGGGTGGGTGACGGCGATGATCCGCTCGCTGGCGCCGCTGCCCGGGTCGTACACCCCGATGCCGTTGGTCAGCGGGATGAGCAGCCGGCCCGCCATCATCGTCCCCGGGCCCAGCGGGGCCACCGCAGCCGATGCCTCGATGGTGTAGCGATAGGACAGCCGCGCGTCGAACACTTCCACGCTGTCGCCGGTCCACCAGGTGTACAAATCGCCGGCGCGGGTGACGGCCTGGGCCGGATTGGCAAGCACCGGAGCCTTTTTCAACAACGTGCTGGCGATCTTGGTGCCGGTGTCGTCGTACACGGCGATCTGGGGTTGCGGGGACGGCAGGTACACCGCGGTGGTGGTGCCCGACACCGCAAGCACGCGGGCCTCGGAATCGGCGCCGACGCCGGGCAGCGGCACGTTCTTGGTGTCGGGCTCGTCTTCTTCCTTCGCCGGCTTGAGCAGTGTCAGGCGCAGGTCCTTCTGGTCGCGGCAGGCTTCCATCACCGACACGGCCTCGTCACTGGCCGCCGCCGACATCAGGGTGCAGCCGGCACCGATGCCCTGGTTGACCGGTTTGACCCGGGCATCGATCTCGCCGTAGGACAGCATGCGCACCAGATCCGAGCGCCACAGTTCCAGCCGGGTGGCACCGGCGGACAGCACGGCGCTGCCGTTGGAGCTCAGCACCACCTGCTTGTCGGCGTAGGCGGTGCGGGTCGGCCCGCGGCGGCCCGTGCCACCGTTGATGCTGCTGACCTGTCCGCAGCCACGCGCATCCGGATACACCGCGACGGCGAGGTCGTAGACGTAGGACACCCCGCACAGGTTCGTATCACGGGCGAACGTCCACCGGATCTGACCGCTCTGCGGGTCATGCCCGTCGACGGTCCGCCCGTCGCCGGTCACCACGGTGCCGCCGACGACGATCGGGCTCAGCGTGCGTGGGCTGCTCGCGGTCCACAACTGCTGCAGCGTGTCGGGAACGACCCGCGCCGGGACCGGGTTGGGCGCCGGTGAGCTGGCGGGCCGGCTGACCGTGGCCCGCGCAGAGCTGTTCCACCAAAACAGCGTGGCGATGACGGCCACGACAAGCGCGATCGTCGCCGCGGCGACGAGATCGCCCTTGGTGCGGCGCTCGGGTCTGACCATCTAGGCGACGATAGCGGTCGTCAGCCTGCGGTTGCGGGGGCCTCGGCGGCGTTGCGCGGACGACGCCGGCGACGGCGCTTGCGGGCCGGGCTGTCGTCGCCGCCCTCGGCCGGCTTGTCGCCGTCTGCGGGGGCGTCGGCCTGCGTGGCCGCGTGTCCAGTGGCTCCCTCGCCGCCGCGGGTGCGCCGGCGAGAGCGGTTGCGGCTGGGCCGTTGCCGGTCGGAGTCGGCGGAACTGATCCGGGTACCGTCCTGCGCTTTCGCGCCCTGCGACTTGGCGCCCTGCGACTTACGCGCAGCGCCGACCGTGCCGCCGGCATCGGTGGGGATGTTCAGTTCTTCGTAGAGATGCGGAGAGTTGGAATAGGTCTCCGAGGGGTCCGGGCAGTCCAGCTTGAGGGCCTTGTCGATCATCGACCAGCGCTCCAGCTCATCCCAGTCCACCAGGGTGATGGCGATGCCGGTCTTGCCGGCCCGGCCGGTGCGCCCGATGCGGTGCACGTAGGCCTGCTCGTCCTCGGGAATCTGGTAGTTGATCACGTGCGTGATGTCGTCGATATCGATGCCGCGCGCTGCGACATCGGTAGCGACCAGCACGTCGATGTCGCCGCTGCGGAACGACTTGAGCGCCTTCTCGCGGGCGATCTGGCCCAGGTCGCCGTGTACGGCGCCGACCTTGAACCCGCGCTCGGCCAGCTCGTCGGACACCTTCTGTGCGGTCCGCTTGGTGCGGGTGAAGATCATCGTCGCGCCGCGGCCCTGCGCCTGCAGGATGCGGCTGACCATCTCGACCTTGTCCAGCGCGTGGGCGCGGTAGACGAACTGTTCGGTGGTGTCGTGAGTCGCGGCACCCTGCACACCCTCGGCGCGGATGTGGGTGGGCTGGTTCATGAACGTGCGAGCCAGCGTGATGATCGGGTCCGGCATGGTCGCCGAGAACAGCATGGCCTGCCGCTCGGTCGGGATCTGCTTGAGGATCCGCTCGATGTCCGGCAGGAAGCCCAGGTCCAGCATTTCGTCGGCCTCGTCGAGGACCAGGACCGACAGACCGCCGAGCTGCAGGTGGCCCTGCTGGGCGAGGTCGAGCAACCGGCCCGGGGTGCCGACGACGACGTCGACGCCCTTCTGGAGCGCCTCGATCTGCGGTTCGTACGGGCGGCCGCCGTAGATGGCGGTGACGGTCAGCTTCCGCGACTCATCCGCCTTCAGGTACTTCGATGCGGCGACGAGGTCGCCGTGGACCTGCAGACACAGCTCCCGGGTCGGCACCACGACCAGCGCGCGCGGGGTACCGGTCAGCGGCCGGGTGGTGTCGGTGGTGATGCGGTGCAGCAGCGGCACGCCGAAGGCGAGGGTCTTGCCCATGCCGGTGCGGGCCTGGCCGATCAGATCGTCGCCCGCCAAGGCCATCGGCAGGGTCTGCTCCTGGATGGCGAAGGCGAATTCCTTGCCTTCTTCGGACAGTGCCCGGACGATCTCGTCACGGACTCCGAGCTGGGCGAATGAGATTTGGGGATGAATTGTCAGTGGGGTCATGTGGTGGCGTAGCGCCTTCCGTAGTCGGTCCTCGAATGCGATGTCACGCGCGCACGAGTTCTGACTTCGACAATGGAGTCGGTGCCATCGATTCGATGCCCCGATTCGCCGGGCCCTGCACTGAGGGAGCGGGCCCACTGCATGCACGCACATTTCCTTGACCACGCCTCACGGCGTTCGTCAGACCCCATCATAGCTGGTCGCGCTCTCCGGCACTGATCGACGCTGCGGCCGGGACTACAGTGACGGCCATGACGGCCCCCCAGCCCGCCTCGGAATCACCGGCGCGGATCACCGCCGACCACCCCGGCGTCAACGAGTTGTTCGCGCTGCTGGCTTACGGCGAGGTCGCCGCCTTCTATCGGCTCACCGAGGAGGCCCGGATGGCTCCGGACCTGCGCGGCCGAATCAACATGGCGAGCATGGCCGCCGCCGAGATGGCCCACTACGAGATGCTGCGCGAGGCGCTGGAGGCGCGCGGTGTCGACGTCGTCCCGGCAATGACGCGGTATGCCTCGGCGCTGGAGAACTACCACCGGCTGACGACGCCGAGCACCTGGCTCGAGGCGCTGGTCAAGACGTATGTCGGTGACGCGATGGCAGCGGATTTCTACCTCGAGATCGCCGACGTGCTGCCCGACGAGGTGGCCGCGGTGGTGCGCGGGGTTCTCTCCGAGACCGGGCACTCGCAGTTCGTGGTTGCCGAAGTCCGCAAGGCCGTGACCAGCAGCGGACGCCAGCGCAGCCGGTTGGCGTTGTGGTCGCGCCGACTGCTCGGGGAAGCAATCACCCAGGCGCAGTATGTGCTGGCCGAGCGCGACGAACTGGTCGACCTGGTGCTGGCCGGTCCGGGTGGTCTCGGGCAGGTCGCCGATTTCTTCGACCGGCTGCAGCGCACGCATGCCGAGCGGATGGGCGAGCTCGGCCTGACCTAACGGTTACAGGTCGCCGAGATGGTGTTGTCGGTCGCGGCGGCCACGGTCGCCCCGCGCGCGTCGGTGATCCAGCAGTTCAGCTGACTTCCGTTGCTGCTGGCGGTCACGTAGTTGACGGGCACGGTCGGGACGACGGTCAGCCGCCAGGGGAGTGAGACGTTCTCCACGGTCCGCAGGGCGCCCACCTCGTCGGCGTAGGTGATCGTCACCGGATCGTCGGGCCGCTGATTGCCCGCCACGGTGTAGACGATCTCGGCGGGATCGACCATCGCCTGGGCCATCGGCGCGGCGGCCGGGCTGGGCGGCGTGACCATGACGGGCGTCTCCACCGGCAAGCCGGGAACGGTGACGGTGACCGGCGCCGGTGCCGGCGTCGAGGTCCGGGGACCGGGAATGGCCACCACGGTGCGGGTGGGGGTGGTGCTCGAATCCGCGATCGTGCTGGCGGCGTCCCCGGTCCGCACCACGAACGTCGTCGCGGTGGCGGCGACCAGGACGCCGCCGACGGTCAGCGCCACGCGGGGCCACTGAACCAGCCGCTGCCGGCGCTTGTTGTCGCTCACGGGAAAAGGTTATGGACGCACGCGCGTCGCCACGGCGCGGCGCGCCTGTCCGTTGCCATGCTGTTATCGCAGCTTGACGCCCTATTCGCTAACCGCGAACGGCTGGCCGCGACCGCGGAACGTCTTTGTTTCGGGGCGTCCACTAGCCTTCCTGGGGTAGATGCGCACACGACGCAGACGAGAGAGAAGGGGCCAGCGTGGAGGTCAAGATCGGTGTCACGGACAGTCCGCGTGAGCTCGTGTTCGCCAGCTCCCAGACGCCCGCTGAGGTCGAAGAGCTGGTGACCTCGGCGTTCGCCAAGGACGGCCCGGATGTTCTGAGCCTGAGCGACGACAAGGGCCGCCGCTTCCTGGTGCAGACCGCCAAGATCAGCTATGTCGAGATCGGTGTCGCCGACGTACGGCGGGTCGGATTCGGGATCGGTGCCGGCGGTGCAGCCGGCGCGTAGCCGCTAGGAACGCGTCAGCGGGACGTGTGACAGTCCGCCCCAGGCGAACTGCACCGTCCCGTCGACCGCGGTCTCCTTGGAGACCGGGCGGTCGGCATCCAGCCAGTACCGGGCGCAGTCGACGCTGATCGCCACCAGGCCCACCGCGATCATCCGGGCGCGATGCGGATCCAGCCCGGAGTCGCGGCTGATCAAGTCGAACACCGCGTCGGTGCAGGCTTCGGTGGCCACCTTGACCTGCGAGGCGACCTGCGGCTCGGTGACGTAGTCGTTCTCGAAGATCAGCCGGTAGCCCTGGCCGTCGTGCTCGATGAAATCGAAGAAGGCCTGTACCGCGGCGCGCAGTCGCTGGCGGTTGTCGGTGGTGGTCCGCAGGGCCTGCCGGACCCCGGACACCAGGTTCTCGACGTGCCGGTTCAGGACGGCCAGATAGAGCTCGAGTTTGCTCGAAAAATGTTGGTACAGAACGGGTTTGCTGACACCTGCGCGGTCGGCGATCTCGTCCATTCCGGCGGCGTGGTAGCCGCGGTCGACGAAGACCTCGCTGGCGGCGATCAGTAGCTGGCCACGCCGCTCGTCGCGCGGCAGGCGGCTTCCGCGCCGCGGGGCGCTGGCGGCGGGACGGTCGCCACTGGCTGTTCGAGCGGACTTCCGCTCGGCCGTGTCGGCGAGTTCGCTCATCGAGTCCTCAATCTGGTTCTGTGGCCGGTCGCCATGCCCCCGCGCTGCCGGCCCGTCGGGTCGACATTACTACCCGGCTGGGGTTACTCGCCCGTAGCTGCGTCCGGCGGGCACGGGCGCGCCGGAACTCCCGTGTTCGGCTGTTGTGCCATCCTGGGTCGGTGACCTACGACCCGGGGCACCGCGGCGGCGGTCGTGTGCCGGTGCTGCGCGACGAGTGGCGGGAGCCGCTGCGCGCGTTGCGCGACCCGTTGGCGGGGGAATCGGGCCGGGCCAGATCCAACCGGGATCAGCACCGCCAATGGCGTAAGCAGAGCTGGTTGGGCCGGTTCATCTCCGCCTACGGCTGGCGCGCGTATGCACTGCCGGTTCTGGTGGTGGTCACCGGAGTCGTGCTCTATCAAACGATCACCGGCACCGCGGCGCCCGCGGTGCACACCACCGCCCAGGGGCCGGTGCAAGGCCCGCCGACGATCGGGTCGAGCGGAACGGCGATCATCGGCGCGCCACCGCGCGGGCTCACCGAGTTCGACGCCAACCTGCCGACCGGGATCCTGCCGGAGGGTGGGGCATTCACCGAGGCCGGTGCCAAGACCTGGCACATTGTCCCGGGCACAACGCCGAAGGTCGGTGACGGAACCGCCAAGACATTCACCTACACCGTGGAGGTCGAAGACGGCGTCGACACCGCGTCGTTCGGCGGTGACGAAGGATTCGCCCGGATGGTCACCGAGACCCTCGGCAATCCCAAGAGCTGGATTCACAATCCGCAGTTCGCTTTTCAGCGCGTCGACGCCCCCGACGTCAAGCCCGACTTCCGGGTGTCGCTGACGTCGCCGATGACGGTGCGGGAAGGCTGCGGCTACGAAATCCCGCTGGAGTCGTCCTGCTACAACCCGGCTTACGGGCCTGACGCGCAGCCCCGGGTCTTCATCAACGAGTCGCGGTGGGTGCGCGGCGCGGTGCCGTTCCAGGGCGACATCGGCTCCTACCGGCAATACCTGATCAACCATGAGGTCGGCCACGCGATCGGCTACCAACACCACGAGCCCTGCTCCGACAGTGGGGGCCTGGCGCCGGTGATGATGCAGCAGACCTTCTCGACCTCCGACGACGACGCGTCGCGCTTCGACCCGGAGTACGTCAAGGCCGACGGCAAGACCTGCCGGTTCAACCCCTGGCCGTATCCGATCGCATAGTCGGGAAGCCTCCACCGCTGTTTGCCGTTGCTCTGGCCAGCTGTTGAGATGGATGGTGAACGTCGGTCGGGCGTAAGCCAAACCGAGCCGATCCTAGGAGTGCCGGTGTCCTCGTTGCCGCCGCTGGTCGAGCCAGCCGCCGAGCTCACTCGCGACGAGGTCGCGCGGTACAGCCGACACCTGATCATCCCCGATCTCGGTGTCGACGGTCAGAAGCGCTTGAAGAACGCCAAGGTGCTGGTGATCGGCGCGGGCGGGCTGGGATCGCCGACGCTGCTATATCTGGCGGCCGCCGGTGTCGGCACGATCGGCATCGTCGAGTTCGACGTGGTCGATGAGTCCAACTTGCAGCGCCAGATCATCCACGGCCAGTCCGATATCGGCCGCTCCAAAGCCGAGAGCGCGCGCGAGTCCATCCTCGAGGTCAACCCGCTGGTGACCGTCCGCCTGCACGAACAGCGGCTGGCCCCCGACAACGCGGTGCAGCTGTTCGAGCAGTACGACCTGATCCTCGACGGCACCGACAACTTCGCCACCCGCTATCTGGTGAACGACGCCTCGGTGCTGGCGCACAAGCCGTACGTGTGGGGTTCGATCTACCGCTTCGAGGGCCAGGTCTCGGTGTTCTGGGAGGACGCCCCGTCCGACGAGGCCGGCAACGAGCGCGGCCTGAACTACCGCGACCTCTATCCCGAGCCGCCACCGCCGGGCCTGGTGCCGTCGTGCGCCGAGGGCGGCGTCCTGGGCATCCTGTGCGCGTCGATCGCCTCGATCATGGGCACCGAGGCCATCAAGCTCATCACCGGCATCGGGGAGACCCTGCTGGGCCGGCTGATGATGTACGACGCGCTGGCCATGACGTATCGCACGATCGCCATCCGCAAGGATCCGGAGACTCCGAAGATCACCGAACTGATCGACTACGAATCGTTCTGCGGCGTGGTGTCCGACGCCGCGGTCGATGCCGCGCAGGGTTCCGCCGTCACCCCCCTCGAACTCCGTGAGTTGCTCGATTCCGGAAAGAACCTGGCGTTGATCGACGTCCGCGAGCCGGTCGAGTGGGAGATCAATCACATCACCGGCGCCGAGCTCATCCCGAAGTCGGCGATCGAGTCCGGCGAGGGCCTGTCGAGGTTGCCACACGACCGCACACCGGTGCTGTACTGCAAGACCGGGGTTCGCTCCGCAGAGGTGCTGGCGGTGGTGAAGAAAGCCGGTTTCGCCGATGCGATGCACCTGCAGGGCGGCATCGTGGCATGGGCGAAGCAAATCGATCCCGACATGGTGCTCTACTGACGACTACTTTGCGTTGCGACAATTTAGGCTGTCGGGGTGGCTGACGGGGTGAGTGACGAGCGCCCGCCTGAGCATGTACTGGCCGCGTTCGGTCTCAAGGGCCACGATCCCGAACCGCTGGGCGCGGGCTGGGAAGGCGGCTTCAAGTGCGGCGAGGTGGTGTTGTCGGTGATCGCCGACCATGCCAGGGCCGCCTGGTCGGCGAAAGCACGCGAGACGCTGTTCGTCGACGGGGTCCGGCTGGCGCGGCCGGTGCGGTCGACCGACGGACGCTACGTGGTCTCGGGTTGGCGGGCGGACACATTCGTCGCCGGTAGCCCCGAGCCCCGCCACGACGAGGTCGTCTCGGCCGGGGTGCGGCTGCACGAGGCCACCGCCAAACTCGAACGGCCGAGATTCCTGACCCAGGCGCCGGTGGCTCCGTGGAGTGACGTCGACGTGTTCATCGCAGCCGACCGGGCTGCGTGGGAGGAACGCCCGCTGCATTCGCTGCCGCCCGGCGCGCTGGTGGCGCCCGGGTCCGCGGACGGCGAGCGGTCGGTGGAGTTGATCAATCAGCTGGCCGTGTTGCGTAAGCCCACCAAGAGTCCCAACCAATTGGTGCACGGTGACCTGTACGGCACCGTGTTGTTCGCCGGAACGGCGGCACCGGGCATCACCGACATCACCCCGTACTGGCGGCCGGCGTCGTGGGCGGCCGGAGTGGTCGTGGTCGACGCACTGGCCTGGGGTGAGGCCGACGACGGTCTGATCGAGCGGTGGGACGCGTTGCCGGAGTGGCCGCAGATGTTGTTGCGCGCGTTGATGTTCCGGCTCGCCGTGCATGCACTGCATCCACGCTCGACGGCGGCCGCGTTCCCCGGGTTGGCCCGTACGGCCGCGTTGATCCGGTTGGTGCTCTAAGTGAGTCTGACGTCTCTATCAGCGCCGGCCGGTCCGCGCAGACATAGCTCTGTTCCGCAACGTGATATCACCGGTGATATCGAACTCCGGACGAGCCAGGTGTAACCCCAGAGGGTCTGGTGCTCTAGAACTCGTGGCGGGCGTGGGCCAGATTCACCCGGCCGTCGTCGGCCAGCACACCCTCGGCCCGCAGCAGCTCGAGTTGGCGGGTCACCAAATGTGCGGCCGGGCGACCGGACGCGGTGATCACCCGATGCCACGGCAGGTCCGAGGAGTCGGTACGCATGATCCAGCCGACGATGCGCGGGCTGGAAAGCTGTGCCGCCGAGGCGATGTCACCGTAGGTGGCGACCCGGCCGGCCGGGATGGACGCGACCAGCTCACGCACCCGCTCGACGTGAGCATCGGTGATCGGGGCCATCGCTACGGCTCCAGCAGATCCCGGATGACCTTCGCGGTCTCCTCAGGTTTGGCGTGCGGCACCATGTGCTGGCAATCGAAGTCGACGAGGGTGAAATCGTCGCCGAGCCGGTCGGACAGTGCGTCGAGCAATTCGGCGCTGACGTAGGGCGGATCCGTCCACTGCGCGCGGACCAGCGTCGTCGGAGTCCCGGTGCGCGGCAGCGCGATATCGCGGGCGAGCTCACTCCAATACGACATCATCGCGGGCACACAGATTCGCCAGCCGACGCGGCCATTCGGCAGTGCGACGAGGTGCTCGTCGAGGTCCTCGTCGAGTTCGGCCGGGTCCACGTCGGCCCATGAGCCGCTGAACTTCTCGGTGCGGGCCTCGTCGCGGTCGGGGTAGTCCGGGGACGACAACATCGAGTCGGCGATCTCGCGCATCCACTGGCCGTCCAGGCCGATCGCGGGATCCAGCAGCACCAACCCGGACACCAGGTCCGGGTATGCCGCCGCGAGATTCAACGCGATCGCACCGCCGAAGGAGTGGCCGACCACCAGCACCGGGCCGTCGGCGTCGTTGTGCACCAGGTTCGCCAGCGCCGCGACATTGGCGTCGATGGTCCACGGGGCCGACCACGACGACCGGCCATGCCCGATCAGATCGGGTGCGGCCATGGCGTATTCCGGAAGGTGGTTCTCCGAGAGCGCTCGCCAGCGCCGGCCGTGGCCGGTCAGACCGTGGATGGCCAGGATCCGGATCGGGCCGGGCGGTCCGAAGCGGTGCACGTGAAGATCGTGGGTCACGCACCTCATGCTGCCACTTGGCAAAACTTGTCGGTGGTGCGTGGTGACATTCTCCGCATGACCACCGCACTGCTGGCCCGGGCGACCGAACCTGCCGATGTGCTGCGCCCGGATTTGCGTGGCACGGTTCGTATCGTCGGCGGTCCGGGCACCGGTAAGACCAGCCTGCTGGTGGCAGCGGCCGCGGCACACATCACGGCCGGCACCGAGCCGGAATCTGTTCTGCTGCTGACGGGTTCGGGCCGATTGGCGGCCGCTACCCGCAGCGCGCTGACCGCCCGCCTGCTCGCGGCCCGGTCCGCCGAGCCGTGCCGCGCGGTGGTGCGGGAGCCACTGGTCCGGTCGGTGCACAGTTACGCCTTCGCGGTCCTGCGGCAGGCCGCTGCCCGCGCCGGTGACCCGCCTCCGCGGCTGGTCACCGGGGCTGAGCAGGACGGCATCATCCGCGAATTGCTGGCCGGTGATCTCGAGGATGGCGACGTGTCGGCGTCGCGGTGGCCGCAGGTCCTTCGCCCCGCGCTGACCACCGGCGGATTTGCCAACGAGCTTCGGGATCTGTTGGCCCGCTGCGCCGAGCGCGGTGTGGATCCGCAGCACTTGCAGCGACTCGGCCGATTGTCCGGGCGGCCAGAGTGGGCGGCGGCGGGTCGCTTCGCCCAGCAGTACGAACAGGTGATGCTGCTGCGTGCGGCTGTGGGCACAGCCGCACCGCAGGCCACGGTGCCTGCGCTCGGCGCGGCGGAACTGGTCGGGGCGGCCTTGGAGGCGTTGGCATCCGATCCGGAACTCCTGGCGGCCGAGCGGTCCCGAATTCGCTTGCTGCTCATCGACGATGCCCAGCACCTCGACCCGCAGGCCGCGCGGCTGGTTCGGGTGTTGGCGGCAGGCGCGGAGCTGACTCTGCTTGCCGGGGACCCGAATCAGGCGGTCTTCGGCTTCAGAGGTGCCGATCCGGCCGTGCTGACGGCGGCCGACACCCCGGTGGTCGAACTCGGCCGTTCGCACCGGTGCTCGCCCGCGGTGGCCCGCGCGATCAGCGGGATCGCCGCCGGGCTGCCGGGCAACAGTGCGTGGCGCGTGCTGGACGGCAACGCCAGCCAGGCCGGTGACGACGGATCGGTGAGCGTGCGCATCGCCGGTTCGGCGCACGCCGAGGCGGCACTGATCGCCGATACGCTCCGCCACGCGCATCTGGTCGACGGGGTGCCGTGGTCGCAGCTCGCCGTCATCGTCCGGTCGCCGTCGGCGGCCGCGGCGCTGCCGCGTGCGCTGGCCGGTGCCGGTGTTCCGGTCGATGCGGCGCAGCTGGCCGGACCCGTCGCCGAACAGCCTGCGGCACAAGCACTGCTGGGTGTGCTGGCGGCGACCGCGGACGGTCTGACCGGCGAGCAGGCGGTGGCACTGCTGACCGGCCCGATCGGCCGGGTGGACCCGGTGACTCTGCGCCAGTTGCGCCGGGCGCTGCGCCGCGGCGGCGACGGCGACTTCGGCGAGCAACTGGTCGCGGCACTCACCAGCGGCCCGGTAGATCTGCCGGCAACGCTGGCCCGCCCGGTGAACCGGGTGCGTGCGGTGCTGGCGGCGGCGGCCCGCGGACATCGCGGTCACCGCGACCCGCGCTACACCCTGTGGCAGGCGTGGGAGCGCAGCGGGTTGCAGCGCCGCTGGCTGTCAGCGGCCGAGCGCGGCGGAACCGACGGTGCGCTTGCCGAGCGCAACCTGCATGCGATCACCGCATTGTTCGACATCGCCGACGACTACGTCACCCGCACCACCGGGGCGTCGCTGCGTGGGCTCGTGGATCATGTTGCGGGCCTGCAGCTTCCGCCGGTCAGCGTCGACGGGCGTACGGGTTCGGAGACGGTCGCGGTGTTGAGTCCGCATGCGGCGCTGGATCGTGACTGGGACCTCGTGGTGATCGCCGGAGTGCAGGACGGCCTGTGGCCCAACACCACACCCCGCGGAGGCGTACTGGGCACGCAGCGGCTCCTGGATGTCCTCGACGGCCTCGGAGACGACGTGTCGGCGCGGGCCCCACTGCTGGCCGAGGAGCGCAGGCTGCTCATCGCCGCGATGGGCCGCGCCCGGCGGGGGCTGCTGATCACCGCCGTCGACAGTGATGCCGGTGACGATGCGGCGCTACCCTCGCCGTTCGTCGCCGAGCTTGAAGCCTACGTATCCGCCGATGACGTTCGGCCCGCCCAACCGGTCGTCGCCCCGCCGGTGCTGGCGCCGGCAGCCGTCGTCGGCCGGCTGCGGGCGGTGGTGTGCGCGCCCGCGGGCACGGTCACCGACGGTGAACGTGCCACCGCCGCACAGCAATTGGCACGGCTGGCCGCAGACGGTGTCGCCGGTGCGGACCCGGCGCAGTGGTACGGCATGACGCCGGTCAGCACTGTGGAACCGCTGTGGAGCGGTGATCAGCACACCGTCGCCCTGAGCCCCTCGATCGTGCAGACGCTGACCGACTGCCCGCTGCGCTGGCTGGCCGAACGGCACGGCGGCGTCGAACGCCGTGACCTGCGTTCGACCTTGGGGTCGGTGGTGCACGCCTTGATCGCCGACTCGGCGACCAGCGCGGAGCAGCTCGTGGTGGAGCTGGAAAAGCTCTGGAAAACAATCCCCTTCGACTCGACGTGGTACGCCGACAACGAGCTGGATCGGCACCGGGCCATGCTCGAGGCATTCGTGGCGTGGCGTTCGGCGACCCGCCACGAGCTGACCGAGATCGGCACCGAGGTCGCCGTCGACGGTGTGATCGCCGAGCCCGGCGAAGGTCAACCGGGGGTGCGGGTGCGCGGGCGGGTGGACCGGCTCGAGCGCGATGCGGAGGGCCGGCTGGTGATCGTCGACGTCAAGACCGGGAAGAGCCCGGTCACGAAGGACGACGCGCAGCGGCACGCCCAACTCGGGCTGTACCAGCTGGCCATCGCCGAGGGTGCGCTGGCCGACGGCGACTCTCCCGGCGGCGGCAGGCTGGTCTACGTCGCCAAACCGAGTGCATCGGGGGCCACCGAACGCGAACAGTCCGCGCTCACCGCAGACAGCACAGCGCAGTGGCGCCAGACCGTACGACAGGCCGCGGCCGCCACGGCCGGACCGCAGTTCGTCGCCCGGGTCAACGACGGCTGCGCACACTGTCCGATGCGCCCGTCCTGCCCCGCGCACACCGCACCTCGAACGGAGCAGCAATGACCTACAGCCCCGTCGAACTCGCTCAGGCCCTTGGTCTTCCGACGCCGACCGACGAACAGGCCGCAGTCATCGCGGCGCCGCCGGGTCCGCTCGTCGTCATCGCCGGTGCCGGTGCGGGCAAGACCGAGACCATGGCCGCGCGGGTGGTGTGGCTGGTGGCCAACGGATTCGCCGACCCCGGTCAGGTGCTCGGCCTGACCTTCACCCGCAAGGCGGCCGGGCAGCTGCTGCGCCGGGTGCGGTCCCGGCTGGCCCGCCTGGCGGGTCACCTCGGTGGCGCCGCGTCACAGGGAGCGCCGACGGTGAGCACCTACCATGCCTTCGCCGGTGCGCTGCTGCGCGAGTACGGGCCCCTGCTTCCGGTGGAACCCGACGCCCGGCTGCTGAGCGAAACCGAGTTGTGGCAGCTGGCTTTCGAGGTGGTCAGCGGCTATCCGGGGCCGTTGGACACCGCGAAAGACCCGGCCGGTGTCACCGCGATGGTCCTCAAGCTGTCCGGTGAACTGGCCGAGCATCTGGTCGACACCGAGCAGCTGATGGACACTCACCTCGAACTCGACCGGCTGGTGCATCACCTGCCTGCCGGGCGGTACCAACGCGATCGCGGCCCGAGCCAGTTCCTGCTGAGCATGCTGGCCACCCAAACCGAACGCACCGCACTGGTGCCGCTGATCGACGCGCTGCACGCGCGGATGCGCGCCGACAAGGTGATGGACTTCGGCTCGCAGATGTCGGCTGCAGCGCGGCTGGCTTCGACCTGCCCGCAGGTGGGGGAGCAGCTTCGCGGCCGCTACCGCGTAGTGCTGCTCGACGAATACCAGGACACCGGCCATGCTCAGCGCATCGCGCTGTCGTCGCTGTTCGGGGCCGGTGCCGACGAAGGTTTGGCCTTGACCGCCGTCGGCGATCCCATCCAGTCGATCTACGGGTGGCGCGGCGCCTCGGCGACCAACCTGCCGCGGTTCACCACCGATTTCCCGCAGGCCGACGGCTCGCCGGCGCCCACACTCGAACTGCGGACCAGCTGGCGCAACCCACCGACCACGCTGCACATCGCCAACGAGATCTCCGCCGAAGCCCGCCGCCGCTCGGTCGCGGTCCAAGCACTGCGGGCCCGCCCCGGCGCCGAGGCGGGCACGGTGCGCTGCGCGCTGCTCACCGACGTGGCCAGCGAGCGAGAGTGGGTCGCCGACCACATCGCGGCGCGTTACGCCGACGCGGCGGCGGACAACAGTGAGCCGCCGACCGCCGCGGTGCTGGTACGGCGCAACGCCGACGCCGGACCGATCGCCGGGGCGCTCAGCGCCCGCGGTGTGCCCGTCGAAGTCGTCGGTCTGGCCGGGCTGCTGTCGATCCCGGAGGTCGCCGATGTGGCGGCGATGGTGCGGCTGGTCGCCGATCCGGCTGCCGGCGGGGCGGCGATGCGGGTGCTGACAGGTCCGCGCTGGCAGCTCGGCGCCGCCGACCTCGCCGCACTGTGGCGGCGCGCCATGGCCATCGACGGGTCTCGGCAGGCGGCCGTCACCGCCGAGGAGATCATCGCCTCCGCCGCCCCCGATGCCGACACCGCCAGCCTGGCCGACGCGCTGGCCGACCCGGGCCCGGCTGCGGGGTACTCGCCGGAGGGGCACCGTCGCATCACCGAGCTCGCCGGTGAATTAGCCCGACTGCGAACACTATTGGGCCACCCGGTCACCGAACTCGTCGGGGAGGTGCGGCGCGTCCTCGGTGTCGACGTTGAGGTGCGGGCCGCCAGGCCTGTCGCGGCGGGCTGGGCCGGTGCCGAGCACCTCGACCGGTTCGCCGACGTGGTCGCCGATTACGCGGCCCGGCCCGGCGCATGCATCAACGGGTTGCTGACCTACCTCGATGCGGCCGCGGTCGTGGAGAACGGTCTGGCGCCCGCTGAGGTCAGCGTGGCCACCGGGCGCGTCCAGGTGCTGACCGTGCACGCCGCCAAGGGACTCGAATGGCAGGTGGTGGCGGTCCCGCACCTGTCCGCGCGGGTGTTTCCGTCCACCGCATCCAAGCGCACCTGGCTGTCCGACCCGGCTGACCTGCCGCCGCTGCTGCGCGGTGATCGGGCCGCCGCCGGTCTGCACGGTGTGCCGGTGCTGGACACCGAACGCGTCACCGATCGAAAAGCATTGTCCGACAGCATCATGGCGCACAAGAAGCAGCTCGAGCAGCGCCGCCTCGATGAGGAACGCCGACTGCTCTACGTCGCGATCACGCGAGCCGAGGACACCCTGCTGCTGTCCGGGCACCACTGGGGTTCCACGGAGAGCACGCCGCGCGGGCCGTCGGATTTCCTGCGTGAGATCAAGGACATCATCGACGCCGCCGATGTGGCGGGCCAACCGTGCGGCGTGGTCGAACAGTGGGCCCCGGATCCCGCCGACGGCGAACGAAACCCGTTGCGCGACAGCGTCCGTGAAGCGGTCTGGCCCGCCGACCCACTGGGCCGCACCCGAGCCGACATCGAAGAGGGCGCCGCGCTGGTCCGGTCGGCGCTGGCCGGTGCGATCCCGGACAGCGTCGAGGACCCGGAGAACTGGGCCGCCGACGTCGACGCGCTGCTGGCCGAACGGGCGCGGATCGCCGCGCCGCCGCCGGTGCAGCTGCCCGGGCAGCTGTCGGTCAGCGCACTGGTGGAACTCGACCGTGATCCGGCGGCGCTGCGCAGGCTGACCCGCAGGCTGCCGTCGCGGCCGGACCCGCACGCGATCCTGGGCACCGCATTCCACGAATGGGTGCAGCGCTTCTACGGCGCCGAGCGACTCTTCGACCTCGACGACCTGCCCGGCGCCGTCGACGGCGCGGCCACCGAGACCGCGGAGCTGGCCGTTCTGCAGGACGCATTCACGAAGTCGCAATGGGCGGCGCGCACTCCGGTCGACGTGGAGGTGCCGTTCGAAATGGCGATCGGCGACACCGTGGTGCGCGGACGCATCGACGCGGTGTTCGCCGATCCCGATGGCGGAATGACGGTCGTGGACTGGAAGACCGGTGAACCGCCGGGCGACGAGGACGCCAAGAGGCACGCGGCCGTCCAGCTCGCGGTCTACCGCCTGGCGTGGGCGGCGATCAGAAACTGCCCGGAGGCGCACGTCCGGGCAGCGTTCCACTACGTGCGTGCAGGGGTCACCGTGGCGCCGGAAAACCTTTCCGGCCCAGAGGAATTGGTGGCTCTGCTTGCCGGAGTTAGTAGCGGGGAGCGTTGCGCCTGATGGCCAGCGCCTGGGTGATCATCGGAATCTGCAGCGGCAACCGGGCCAGCGCCACCAGCTTCATCGGCAATGGCTTGTCCTTCCACAGCCGGCACATGTTGACGTTGGCCGGGAACACCGCGAGGTACAAGGCGATCGCGAACAGTGCGGCAGCGCGACGAGTCCGCGGCACCAGCAGCATGGTCCCGATGCCGACCTCGGCCACCCCGGAGGCGTAGGTGTAGAACCGGGCGTCACCCGGCAGCTCCGCGGGCACGATCTCATCGAAGGGCTTGGGGGCCACGAAATGCCCGACGCCGATGCCGATCAGCATCAGCGCGGCGCGGTAGGCGGGCAGCTGGCTGGGGCTGCGTGAAGGTTCGAGTTCAGTAGTCGTCGTCGGCATAGGTACATAATGCTGGAGTGGTGGCGCTCAAGACGAGAGGGTTGGCAACCAAGGCGGCTGGGTTGCAGACGACGACGTTGCAGACGATGACGGAGTCGCGTGGCCAAGGGTAGGTTGCGGCGCAGGCTCGAGGCGATCGACGAGAACCTGGCAGCCAAGCCCGACAGCGCACTCGTCGACTACCTGCACATCCCGGAGAAGTTCGTCAGTCCGGGTCGCCGCATCGCCCGCCGGTTGATCTACGCCCTGACCGCGCTGTTCCTGGCGGTCTTCATCGTCTACCTCGACCGGGACGGCTACCGCGACGTCCGCGACGGGCCGCTGACCTTCCTGGACTGCCTGTACTACGCCACGGTGTCGCTGTCGACCACCGGCTACGGCGACATCACCCCGTACACCGAGACCGCGCGCCTGGTGAACGTCTTGGTCATCACCCCGCTTCGGGTGGCATTCCTGATCGTCTTGGTCGGTACCACCGTCGAAACCCTGACCACGGCGTCGCGGCAGGCTCTCAAGATCCAGCGTTGGAGGAACAGCGTGCGCAACCACACCGTCGTCATCGGCTACGGGACGAAGGGCAGAACGGCGGTGGCCGCGATGATCGGTGACGGTGTCGCCCCCGCCGACATCGTCGTCGTCGACACCGACCAGACGTCGCTGGACCGGGCCAACGCCGCCGGACTGGTCACCGTGCGCGGCGACGCCAACAAGTCCGACGTGCTTCGGCTGGCCGGCGCCCAGCACGCCAATTCGATCATCGTGGCCACCAACAGCGATCCGACCGCGGTGCTGGTCACGCTGACCGCGCGCGAATTGGCCCCGAAAGCCAAGATCATCGCCGCGGTGCGGGAAGCCGAGAACCAGCATCTGCTGCGCCAGTCCGGCGCCGATTCGGTGGTGGTGTCCTCGGAGACCGCAGGCCGGTTGCTCGGCATCGCCACCACCACGCCCAGCGTCGTCGAGATGATCGAGGACCTGCTGACCCCGGACGCCGGCTTCGCGATCGCCGAGCGCGAGGTCGAGCACAAGGAGGTCGGCGGCTCACCGCGCCACCTGCCCGACATCGTGCTCGGTGTGGTGCGCGACGGGAAGCTGCTGCGCGTCGACGATCCGAATGTCGACGCCCTGGAAACCACCGACCGGTTGCTCTACGTCCGCGCCACCGGAGAAGACTGACCACGTGGCTTTCCGACTGCGTAACGTTCCGCTGCTCTCCCGGGTGGGCGCCGACCGTGCCGACCATCTGCGTACCGATGTCGACGCCGCCATCGCCGGCTGGGCCGATGCCGCTCTGCTGCGCGTCGACCACCGCAACCAGGTGATGGTCGCCGACGGCCGGGTGTCACTGACGGCGGCGGCCAAGCATGCCGACACACCGCCGGCGGATGCGGTGTTTCTGGGCCGCCTCGAAGACGGCCGGCACGTGTGGGCGGTGCGCGCCGCGCTGGAGGCCCCCGAGCACGGCGAGGGTGAAGTGTCGGATCTGCGCCGTGGCGGTCAGCAGATCGACGACGTCAGCGCGCAGCTCCTGGCGTCCGCGCTGGCCCTGCTGAACTGGCACGAGCACGCCCGATACAGCGCGGTGGACGGGTCGCCGACCAAACTGGTCAAGGCGGGCTGGTCGCGGCTGAATCCGCTCACCGGCCACGAAGAGTTCCCCCGCATCGACCCGGCGATCATCGTGTTGATTCACGACGGTCATGACCGGGCGGTGCTGGCCCGCCAGACAGTGTGGCCGCAGCGGCTGTTCTCGCTGCTCGCCGGATTCGTCGAGGCGGGGGAGTCGTTCGAGAGCTGCGTGGTGCGCGAGGTCAACGAGGAGATCGGCCTGTCGGTGCGCGACGTCGAGTACCTGGGCAGTCAGCCGTGGCCGTTCCCGCGGTCACTGATGGTGGGGTTCCACGCCATCGGCGATCCCGAGCAGGAGTTCGTCTTCCACGACGGCGAGATCGCCGAGGCTGCCTGGTTCACTCGCGCCGAGGTCCGCGAGGCGCTCGAGCACGGCGACTGGAGCAGCGACTCGTCGTCGAAACTGCTGCTGCCCGGCTCGATTTCGATCGCCCGCGAGATCATCGAATCCTGGGCGGCCCAGGAATAGGACTACGACGCCAGCTTGGCCTGAACGTCTTTGAGGCTGGGGTTGGTCAGTGCTGAACCGTCGGCGAACTTCAGCGTCGGGACGGTCTGGTTGCCGTTGTTGACCGACATCACGAACTTGGCGGCGTCCGGGTCGTGCTCGATGTCGACTTCGGTGAACGCGATGCCCGCCGATTTCAGCGCGGTCTTCAGGCGCTTGCAGTAGCCGCACCACACGGTGGAGTACATGGTGAGCTGGGGATCGTTGCCACTCATGGGCTCGAACCTATCGTCAGCGCAAAACGTGCAATGTCCCCACCCCCTGCCAAGATGGAGCGCATGCCGGTGACCGTCGACCATCTGACCGGCCTCGACGACGAACAGCGCGAGGCCGTGCTGGCCGCCCGGGGGCCGTTGTGTGTGCTGGCCGGTGCCGGTACCGGTAAGACCCGCACGATCACCCACCGCATCGCGCACCTGGTCGCCAACGGTCACGTCGCCGCCGGCCAGGTACTGGCGGTGACGTTCACCTCGCGCGCCGCGGGGGAGATGCGCTCCCGATTGCGCGCCATGGACGCGCAGAACATGGGCGCCCCGGTCGGATCGGTGCAGGCGCTGACGTTCCATGCCGCCGCGCTGCGTCAGCTGCGGTACTTCTGGCCGCGGGTGGTCGGTGACACCGGCTGGCAGCTGCTGGACACCAAGTTCTCCGTCGTCGCCCAAGCCGCCAGCCGGGCCCGCTTGCAGGTCAGTACCGACGATGTCCGTGACCTGGCCGGCGAAATCGAATGGGCCAAGGCCTCATTGATCAGCCCCGAGGGATATGCCGCCGCGGTGGCCAAGATCCAGCGTGACATCCCGCTGGACGCCGCGAAGGTCGCGACCGTCTACGCCGGCTACGAGAAGCTCAAAGCCAACCGCGACGGCATCGCGCTGCTGGATTTCGACGACCTGCTGCTGCACACCGCAGGCGCGATCGAGAACGACGCCGCGGTGGCCGCTGAGTTCCGGGACCGCTACCGCTGCTTCGTCGTCGACGAGTACCAGGACGTCACGCCGCTGCAGCAGCGGGTGCTCGACGCATGGCTGGGCAATCGCGACGACCTGACCGTCGTTGGCGACGCGAACCAGACCATCTACTCGTTCACCGGTGCCTCGCCGCGCTATCTGCTCGATTTCTCCCGCCAGTTCCCCGACGCGACGGTGGTGCGCCTCGAACGCGACTACCGCTCCACGCCACAGGTGGTGTCGCTGGCCAACCGGGTGATCGCGGCGGCGCGCGGGCGGGTGGCGGGCAGCAAGCTGCACCTGATCGGTCAGCGCGAGCCCGGCCCGTCGCCGACGTTCCACGAGCATCCCGACGAGGTCGCCGAGGCCGCGTCTGTCGCGCGGTCGATCAAGCGTCTGGTCGAATCCGGAACGCCCGCAGCCGAAATCGCGGTGCTGTATCGCATCAACGCGCAATCCGAGGCGTATGAGGAGGCGCTCACCGAGGCGGGTATCCCGTTCCAGGTGCGCGGCGGTGAGGGCTTCTTCAGCCGCCAGGAGATCAGGCAGTCACTGCTGGCGCTGCAGCGCGCGGCCGAACGCTCCGTCGGCGAGGAGGGCCCGCTGCCGGAAGTGGTGCGCCACATCCTCGAACCTCTCGGCCTGACGGACGAACCGCCGGCCGGCACCAAGGCCAGGGAGCGCTGGGAGGCACTGACCGCGCTGGCCGACCTGGTCGACGACGAGGTCGCCGCCCGCCCGCAGTTGGACCTGCCTGCGCTGGTGGCCGAGCTCAGGGTGCGCGCCGACGCCCGGCATCCACCGGTGGTGCAGGGCGTGACGCTGGCCTCGCTGCACGCCGCCAAGGGTTTGGAGTGGGACGCGGTATTCCTGGTCGGACTTGCCGACGGCACGCTGCCGATCTCACATGCGCTGGCGCACGGACCCGACAGTGAGGCTGTCGAGGAGGAGCGTCGCCTGCTCTACGTCGGAATCACCCGCGCCCGAATGCATTTGGAGCTCAGCTGGGCGCTCGCCCGGACCCCCGGTGGCAGGCAGGGCCGGCGTCCGTCCCGGTTCCTCAACGGCATCGCTCCGCAGACCCAGGCGGAACCGACGCCGACCCGGCCGCGCAAGCAGAAGGGCGCGACACCGCGCTGCCGGGTCTGCAACGCGGTACTGAGTTCGGCGCCGTCAATCATGCTGCGGCGGTGCGAAACCTGCTCGGTCGACATCGACGACGAACTCCTGGGCCAGCTCAAAGACTGGCGGCTGCGGGTCGCCAAGGAGCTGAAAGTGCCCGCCTACGTTGTCTTCACCGACAACACGCTGATCGCGATCGCCGAGTCGCTGCCCGCCGATGATGCGGCGCTGGTGGCGATCCCCGGCATCGGGGCGCGCAAGCTCGAGCAGTTCGGACCCGACGTGCTCGAGCTGGTGCGCGCCCGCCAGTAGGTCAGTGGCCGGGGCCGTAGTTACCGGTCCTGGTGGTGGCGTTGGTGCCGTTCTGCGGTGCGCCGGAGGTGCCCTGGCCGGTGTAGCTGCTGACGTCACCGACGCCCTGGGATGCGGTGCCGCCCGGATAATTGTTGGCGGTGCTGCCGCCGGTGTAGCTGGACGGGCCGCCCACTCCGACGCTGGCTCCGGTGCAGTGCTGGTGGCACAGGTTGTTCGACGTCGAACCGCCGGTGTAGCTCGACGGGCCGCCGACACCGGCGCTGGGTCCGAACCCTGCGCCGGTTACAGCGCCCGATTCGCCCCCGGCATGTGCGTCGGCGGCTGCCACGGGGGTCCCGGTCACTGCGATCGCTGCGAACAGCATCAGGGAGCCGGCGGCCAGAATGTTTCGCCGGCGCCGAATCGGACTGTGGTTGAGGTCATTTCGGGCTAGGAGTTCCATGTCTCCAGGATGGCTGCGGAGTTCGCCCAGGTCACGGGACTCATAGTGAAGACATATGTATGCGCGACGGTGGCCGTCGCGCGTGTTGCGTTATCCCGGACCGTAATTGATCGTCCGCGTAGTCGTGTTGGTGCCGTTGAGGGTGTTGCCGGAGGTGCCTTGACCGGTGTAGCTGTTGACGTCGCCAACTCCCAGGCTGGCCGTATTTTGCGGGTTGTTGGCGGTGGATCCGCCGGTGTAGCTCGATGGGCCTCCGACCCCGACCGATGCGCCGGTGCAGATGGGGGTGGTGGGTTGACCGGTATAGGTCGACGGGTCGCCGCAGAAGCTGTTCGACGTCGATCCGCCGGTGTAACTCGATGTGCCTCCGACGCCGAGTGACGGTCTGCCGCCGGCGCCGGTCACTGCCCCTGATTCGCCGTCGGCGGGCGTCCAGTCGGGCGAGGCAGAGGCGATCGGCAGGCCGCTCACAGACGCCATCGCGGCGCAGACCACCACGTGAGCCAGAATAGTTCGCTTTTTGTTCATCTTCGGGCACCTTTTCGTTCGGTTTTAAGCCGCATTGATGTGCTAAGTGCCCGAGGCTACGCCGCTAAGGACTCCCTTCGTGAGATTTACGGAGCAGGTGCAAAAGCACGTAATCCGCGATACCGCATGCAGTCAGCGGTATCGCGGATTACGAGGGAAAGAGGGGGGTGCTGAATCAGCCCAGCGCAGCGACCGCCGCGTCGTAGTCGGGTTCCTGACCGATTTCGGGGACGAGCTCGGTGTAGGCCACCTTGCCGTCGGCGCCGACGACCACGACCGCGCGGCCCAGCAGGCCCGCCATCGGTCCGTCGGTGATCGTGATGCCGAAGTCCTCACCGAAGCTGCTGCGGAATGCGGATGCGGCCACAGCGTTCTCGATGCCCTCGGCGCCACAGAATCGCTTCAGCGCGAACGGCAGATCCTTGGAGATGTTGACCACCGGCGCGCCGGTAGCTGCCGCGCGTTCGTTGAAGGTCCGCACGCTGGTGGCGCACACCGGGGTGTCGACCGAAGGGAAGATGTTGAGGACCAACGCTTTTCCGTCGAACTGGCTGCTGTCCAGGTCGCCGAGGTCCGTGCCGGTCAAGGTGAAGGCAGGGGCCTGATCGCCGACGGCGGGCAGGTCTCCAACGGTGTTGATCGGGTTTCCACGCAGGGTTATCTGTGCCATGGGAATTAGTTTCTCAGCACCGGCGTTGCGGCTGCTGAGCGGGTCAGCCCGACGGCTTCGGCGGTTGCCCGGCCGGGAAGGTCAACAGGGCTAAAACCGCAGGTCAGAAAATCGCTTGTAGCGAAACGGTGTTAGGGATTAGCCTCTAAAACGAATCCTGTGCCGATCGATGGCTACAGGGCGGCGTGAGGAAGGAGGGACCGACGATGATCAGCAGCACTACGAATTATGGCGTAGCCGCAGTTGCGCGTCGTGCGTGGTCCTTCCGTGCCGTCATGGCGATGCCCGCGCATCATGCTTTCGCTGCCCACGCCGCCGGCGCGGCCGCCGCTATTTCGGCGCAGCGTAAGCGTCGCGTCAACGCCGCCCCGACGATCGCGTCCGTGGACAGGAGCTTCATCTAGGAAAGCTCCCAGACACAGCCACTGGCCACGGACCCGAAGTCAAAGGATCCGTGGCCTTTCTGGTTTTCACCCGATTCCTGGCCCGGATCCCCTGAAAGAGATACAGCCATTCGACCAGGAAGCAGGTGAGCGAGACATGTCGGCATCGACAGTCCGCCAGGAGAAGCTGCCGGTGTTGCCGTGCCACGACGGGAATCCCGACCTGTGGTTCGCCGAGAGTCCCATGGAACTGGAGCGCGCGAAGGTGCTCTGCGGGGACTGTCCGATCCGGCGGCAGTGCCTTGCCGCCGCACTGGACCGCGGTGAGCCGTGGGGAGTTTGGGGCGGCGAGATCATCGAACGCGGCAGCATCGTGGAGCGCAAGCGGCCACGGGGGCGTCCGCGCAAGGACGTGATCGCGGCCTAGCGAGGTCGGGCCCGAGCCGGCTAGTGCGCCGGCTCGGGCTCGACGAATCCTGGCACGAACTTCGCCGCCAGCTCGCGAGTCGGCACGTGGGCGTCGAGCTGACACGAGATCGCGACGGTCGACGCGATCACCCGTAGTGGAATTGCCAGTTTGGCAGGCAGATCCATTGCCCGGGCGGTCCTGATCTGCTCGGCCGAGACGTTCATGTTCGCCGCTGCCATCTTCTGCAGCCACCGGCGGGTGTAGTGAAAGACGTCGACCTCGATGGGCTCGACGTACTGACGCAGCATGTCGTCGATCTCGCGGACCGAGACCTGCTCGCCCTTCTGGATGAAGCCGACGCGTTCCATCGCGGGCAGCAGTTCGTCGTACTTCTTGTCGCGGGCCAGACAGATGATCTGACCGATCTCGACGGGCAGTCCATCCGGCAGCGGGCCGACCGCGCCGAAGTCGATGACGCCCATCCGGCCGTCCGGCAGCATCATGAAGTTTCCGGGATGCGCGTCGCCGTGGATCATGCCGAGCCGTGCCGGTGCGTCGAAGGTCAGCTCGATAAGCCTTGTGCCACACAGGTCTCGCTCGTCGGGTGTGCCATCCCTGATGATCTGCGCCATCGGGATGCCGTCGATCCACTCGGAGATCATCACCTTCGGCGAGCTGGCGACCACGTGCGGCACAACGAAATGCGGATGGCCCTGATAGGCCTTCGCGAAGGCGCGCTGGTTGTCGGCCTCGAGCCGGTAGTCCAGCTCCATCTCGGTGCGTTCGATGAGTTCGTCGACCACGCCCTCGACGTCGGCGCCCGGAGCGAGCTGCTTGAACACACTGACCAGTCGTTGCATGGTCTTCAGGTCGGCGCGCAGTGCTTCGTCGGCACCGGGGTACTGGATCTTGACCGCCACTTCGCGACCGTCCGACCACACCCCCTTGTGCACCTGGCCGATGCTGGCCGACGCGACCGGGGTGTCATCGAATGACTGGAAGCGCTCCCGCCACTTGGTGCCGAGCTGGCCGTCGAGCACGCGATGCACCTTCGCCGCGGGTAGCGGCGGAGCATCCTTCTGCAGCTTGGTCAGCGCCTCGCGGTACGGCTCGCCGAACTCCGGGGGGATGGCGGCTTCCATCACCGACAGCGCCTGGCCGACCTTCATGGCTCCGCCCTTGAGCTCACCGAGCACGGTGAACAACTGGTTGGCAGCCTTTTCCAACAGCTCGGCCTGGACCTCGTCTTTCGACTTGCCGGTCAATCGTTTGCCCAAGCCCAGCGCCGCCCTGCCGGCGAAGCCGACCGGGATGGTCGCCAGCTTGACGTTGCGGGCCGCGCGGCCTCGCTTGATGTCTGCCACCAGACCATCATCCCTGACGGCGGTCTCCTGGCAACCATGGATGTCAGCATTCACAGCGTGGATGCCGTGACCAGCGGCGAGCCGTGATCGTGTTGTTACTCACATCGACCTGCAGGGTGGTGTTCAGGGTCGTCGGGGGAGCGCCGGCCGCTTCCTGTCCGCGCACCGCGGTGATGATGCGCTGCAACTGCCCGAGCGCGACGGCGGCGGTTGCTAGAACGGTCGGACGGTCGGCTGTCCCGATCACGTCCCGTAGCTGTGCGGCCACTGCGGGCCAGGCGCCGTCCCGGTCGGTCCGGTGCAGGTCGGCACAGCCCAGGCAGCTCGTCACCCCCGGAATCACCAGCGGGCCGACCAGCCCGGCGCCGTCGCGCACCCGTACCGGCAGGTGCGGGACGCCGATGGTGTGTAGGTCGCGCACCAGCCGGGGATCGGCCACCAGGTAGTCGGTCAGTACGACCATGTCGGCGCGGGCCGTCGACAGCGCGGCGCCGGTGTGGCTGGTCTGGGCGATCCGCGCCCCGGAGCAGCGCAGCGCTTCGACGAGAAGCTCAGCCAGCGGGCCGCTGCCGTGCACCCGGATCGACAACGCGCGCGCGGCGGTGGGGCGGGCCCGGCCGCGGACGACGCCGCTGGTTTCGAGTGCATCCAACAGTTGGTCGAGGCTCTCGGCCAGCCCGTGGGTGGCGGCCAGTCGCCGCAGTTCGGTCTTGCCGAGTGGAACCTGCATGCCGCGCAGCAGACTGGCCAGCGCGGCCGGCGTCACTCCCTCAGGCGGGCGAACCAGCACGGCGCGGCGGGGATCCCAGCCGACCTGCACCGCATCGTCGGGACGCAACAGCACCGGCATCGCCGGGTCGAGCGCGTAGAGCACCTGCCGACTGTGGCACCAGGAGGGTGCAGCGCGGCTCAGCTATCCACAGGCCCGTCTTTGTCGTCCTTCTCGGACTCCGGCTTTTTGTCGTCCTCCCCGGACTCCGGCTTTTTGTCGTCCTCCCCGGACTCCGTGGCCTTCTGGAATTCCTCGATCGCGGCGTCGATGTCCAGGCCGCTGGTGTCGCCGCCGATGATCCGGTCGATGAAACCGGCCGGCTCGTCGAGGTCGGCCGAGCTGGGCAGCAGATCCGGGTGCTGCCACACGGCGTCGCGCGCGTCGATGCCGACGGCGTCGGTGAGCCGCTCCCACAGTGCGGCGGCCTCCCGCATCTTGCGGGGCCGCAGTTCCAGCCCGACCAGGGTCGCGAAGGTCTGTTCCGCCGGCCCGGCGGTGGCCCGGCGGCGTCGCAGCATCTCCGAGAGCGCCGCAGTGCCGGGAATGCGTTCGCCGAGTGCGGCGGTCACCACGGTCTGCACCCAGCCCTCGATCAGCGCCAGCAGGGTCTCGAGCCGCTCGAGCGCCGCGGTCTGCTCCGGGGTCGCCTTCGGTTCGAACATGCCCTGGCTGAGCAGCTGTTCCATGGCGGCCGGGTCGGTCAGCGCGGCCGGGTTGATGCCCTGCGCGAGCTCCTCGAGGCCGCTCATGTCGATCTTCATGCCCTTGGCGTAGGCCTCGACGGCGTTGAGCAGCTGGCTGGAGAGCCACGGCACATGGCTGAACAGCCGGTGATGAGCCGCCTCGCGGGCGGCCAGGAACGTCATGATCTCGCTGCGCGGCTGCTCGAGGCCCTCGGACAGCGTCTCGATGGCCTCCGGCATCAGGGCGGCCACGCCGGTCGGTCCCAGCGGCAGGCCGATGTCGGTCGACGTCAACACCTCGCGCGACAACTTCCCGAGCGCCTGGCCCAGCTGCGAGCCGAACGCCATGCCGCCCATCTGGGTCATCATCGCCATCAGGGGACCGGCCATGGCCTTGGCTTCCTCGGGCAGCGACTGCGCCCACACCGACGAGATCTGTTCGGCCATCGGGTCGCACAAACGCTTCCAGCGGTCCAGCGTGCCGTCGACCCACTCGTTGGGGGTCCAGGCGACGGCCTTGGTCGCCCCGGCGGGCAGCGCGGTCGCCCCGTCGAGCCAGGTGTCGGCCAGGTGCACGGCGTCGGCGACGGCGGTGCTGGTGGCGGACGGGATGGGAGCGACGAAGCCGATCGAGCTCGACGCCAGCTGGCGGGCCACGTCGTAGTTGACCGGTCCCGAACCGCCGGCCATCGGGTTGCCGGCGCCGCTGAACATCTGGCCGAGCTTGGTGAAGATCTGACCGAGGTCGGCCATGTTGAAGTCGCCGCCGGCGAAGCCGAACGGGTCACCGGGGCCGGGGTTCGGGTCCTTTTTCGGCTTGTCGCGGTCGGGGTCGTCTCCCGCGGAGAAGCCGAAGGGCTGGTCAGGCATGCCTCAACCGTACTCATGCTGGGCCGAGGGTGCGGAAGGAGGCGATCCGCTGTCAGTGAACCGGGGCGGCCGGGGGCTTCGGCTATTTCCCCGGGTCGCTTCGCTCCTGCCCGCCGCATCTAGTCTTGGCGGCGTGAACAGGCGGATTCTGACGCTGCTGACGGCGCTCGTGCCGATCGTCGTCTTCGGCGTGCTGCTGGCGGTCGTGACGGTGCCCTATGTGTCGCTGGGCCCGGGCCCGACGTTCGACACGCTCGGCGAGGTCGACGGCAAGCCGGTGGTGGCCATCGACGGCACCGAAACGCATCCCACGTCGGGTCACCTCAACATGACCACCGTCGCCCAGCGCGACGGGCTGACGCTGGGGCAGGCCCTGACCTTGTGGGTGTCGGGTCGCGAACAGCTGGTTCCGCGCGATCTGGTGTTCCCACCGGACAAGTCGCGCGAAGACGTCGAGAAGGATCAGGACGCCGACTTCAAGCGGTCCGAGGACAGCGCGGAGTACGCGGCGCTGGGGTACCTGAAATACCCCTCGGCGGTGCGGGTGGAGAAGGTCAACGATCCGGGGCCGTCGGCGGGCAAGCTGCAGGACGGCGACGCGATCGACGCCGTCGACGGTAAGCCGGTAGCGAATCTCGCGGAGTTCACCACGCTGTTGAAGGCCACCAAGCCGGGCCAGGAAATCGCCATCGACTACCGCCGCAAGAACGGTCCGCCGGGCGTCGCGCGAATCACTTTGGGAAACAACCAAGATCGCGACTACGGCTATCTCGGGGTGGCGGTGCTCGACGCGCCGTGGGCACCGTTCAAGATCGACTTCAACCTGGCCAACATCGGCGGCCCGTCGGCCGGCTTGATGTTCAGCCTCGCCGTCATCGACAAGCTGACCACCGGCGATCTGAACGGATCGAAGTTCATCGCCGGCACCGGAACGATCAGCGCGGACGGCAAGGTGGGCCCGATCGGCGGCATCACCCACAAGATGCTGGCCGCTCAGGAGGCCGGGGCGAGTGTGTTCCTGGTGCCTGCCGAAAACTGCGACGAGGCCAAGTCCATGCGCGACGACAACATGGAGTTGGTGAAGGTCGACACGTTGAGCACCGCCGTCGATTCGCTGCACACGCTGACCTCCGGCGGGCGTCCGCCCAGCTGTTAGCGCATTGCTGCAGGACCGCACCGCTGCCCGGATGCGTAGAGTTGTGGCCGTACTGCTGCCTCGGCGCGGCGCGGCCGCCCGACAAAACTCAGGAGCCTGACAGGTGAGTATGCGGCCCGGCGCCAGGATGCCGAAGCTGACTCGGCGCAGCCGGATTCTGATCGGTATTGCGCTCACGGTCGTCGCGCTGTTGTTGGTGGGGCCACGATTGGTCGACACCTACGTGGACTGGCTGTGGTTCGGCGAGCTGGGCTACCGCTCGGTGTTCTCCACCGTGCTGGTCACCCGCCTGGTGGTGTTCCTGGTGGCCGCCCTGGCGGTCGGTGCGATCGTCTTCGCCGGACTGGCGTTGGCCTACCGCACCCGGCCGGTGTTCGTGCCAACGGTCGGACCGAATGATCCGGTGGCGCGCTACCGGACCGCGGTGATGGCCCGGCTCCGGCTGTTCGGCATCGGGGTGCCCACGGTCATCGGTGTGCTGTCCGGGGCGGTGGCCCAGAGCTATTGGGCACGGGTGCAGCTGTTCCTGCACGGTGGTGACTTCGGCATCACCGACCCGCAGTTCGGCAAGGACCTCGGGTTCTACGCCTTCGATCTGCCGTTCTACCGGCTGGTGCTGTCGTACCTGTTCGTCGCGCTGTTCCTGGCGTTCCTGGCGAACCTGATCGGTCACTACATCTTCGGCGGTATCCGGTTGGCCGGCCGCAGCGGCGTGCTGAGCCGCCCGGCCCGCATTCAACTTGTGGCCCTGATCGGGACGCTGGTGTTGCTCAAGGCCGTCGCCTACTGGTTCGACCGCTATGAACTGCTCAGCCACACCCGCGGCGGTAAGCCGTTCACCGGTGCCGGCTACACCGACATCAACGCCGTGCTGCCGGCCAAGCTCATCCTGCTGGCGATCGCCCTGATCTGCGCGGCCGCGGTGTTCTCCGCACTTGTGCTGCGCGATCTGCGAATCCCCGCGATCGGTTTGGTGCTGTTGCTGCTGAGCTCGCTGATCGTCGGCGCGGGCTGGCCGCTGGTCGTGGAGCAGATCAGCGTCAAACCCAATGCCGCGCAGAAGGAAAGCGAATACATCAGTCGCAGTATCGCCGCGACAAGGCAGGCGTACGGCCTGACCGGTGACCATGTCACCTACCGCGATTACAGCGGCACCGCACCGACGACTGCGCAGCAGGTGGCTTCCGACCGGGCGACCACCTCGAACATCCGGGTGCTGGACCCCACAATCATCAGCCCGGCGTTCACCCAGTTCCAGCAGGGCAAGAACTTCTACTACTTCCCCGACCAGCTGTCGATCGACCGCTACAAGAGCCCGGACGGGGAGCTGCGTGACTACGTGGTCGCCGCCCGCGAACTGAACCCGGACCGGCTGCAGGACAACCAGCGGGACTGGATCAACCGCCACACCGTCTACACCCACGGCAACGGCTTCATCGCCTCGCCCGCCAACACGGTGCGCGGAATCGCCAACGACCCCAACCAGAATGGCGGCTATCCGGAGTTCCTGGCCAGCGTCGTCGGCGCCAACGGCAATGTCGTCTCGCCCGGCCCGGCACCGCTGGATCAGCCGCGCGTCTACTTCGGTCCGGTCATCTCCAACACCGCGGCCGACTACGCGATCGTGGGTAAGAACGGCGCCGACCGCGAGTACGACTACGAGACCAACACCGACACCAAGAACTACACCTACACCGGCGCCGGTGGCGTACCGATCGGCAACTGGCTGGCGCGCAGCGTGTTCGCCGCCAAGTTCGCCGAGCGGAACTTCTTGTTCTCCAACGTGATCGGCAGCAACAGCAAGATCCTGTTCAACCGCGACCCCGCTCAGCGGGTGGAGGCGGTGGCGCCGTGGCTGACCACCGACAGCACGGTGTATCCCGCCATCGTCAACAAGCGGATGGTGTGGGTCATCGACGGCTACACCACCCTGGACAACTATCCGTACTCGGAGTTGACGTCGCTGTCGTCGGCCACCGCGGACTCCAATGAGGTGGCGGTCAACCGGTTGGCTCCGGACAAGCAGGTGTCCTACATCCGTAACTCGGTCAAGGCCACCGTCGACGCCTACGACGGCACCGTGACCCTCTACGCCCAGGACGAGAGCGATCCGGTCCTGAAGGCGTGGATGGCGGTGTTCCCGGGCACGGTCAAGCCGAAGAGTGACATCACGCCGGATCTGGCTGCGCACCTTCGCTATCCGGAGGATCTGTTCAAGGTTCAGCGCATGTTGCTGGCCAAGTATCACGTCGACGATCCGGTGACGTTCTTCTCCACCTCGGATTTCTGGGACGTGCCGCTGGATCCCAACCCGACGGCCAGCAGCTACCAGCCGCCGTATTACATCGTGGCCAAAGATCTTGCCCGCAATACCGATTCGTCGTCGTTCCAGCTGACCAGTGCGATGAACCGGTTCCGGCGCGACTTCCTGGCCGCCTACATCAGTGCCAGCTCCGATCCGGACACCTACGGCCGGATCACGGTGTTGACCATCCCAGGTCAGGTCAACGGTCCGAAGCTGGCGTTCAACGCCATCAGCACCGACACCGCGGTCAGCCAAGACCTCGGTGTGATCGGCCGCGACAACCAGAACCGAATACGGTGGGGCAATCTGCTGACCCTGCCGGTCGGGCAGGGCGGCTTGATCTATGTGTCACCGGTGTACGCCTCGCCGGGCTCCAGTGATGCCGCGTCGTCCTATCCACGGTTGATCCGCGTGGCGATGATGTACAACGACAAGGTCGGCTACGGCCCGACGGTCAGTACCGCGCTCGACGGCATCTTCGGTGCCGGCGCGGGCGCGACGGCCACTGGTCCCGCGCCGGCGACCCCGCCGCCGGGTGGTCAGCCACCGGGCTCTCGCCCGCCTGCGGCACCCGCTCCGGTGCCGGGCAGTGCGCCTGAGGTGCCGACGCCGGTGGCGGGGGTGCCGGCCACGCCGGGTGTCCCGACGACGTTGTCCCCGGCCAAGTCTGCCGCGCTGACCGACGTCGAGACGGCGCTGGGCGCGGTGCAGGAGGCCCAGAAGAACGGCAACTTCGCCGATTACGGTGATGCGCTGCAACGCCTCGACGACGCGATGAAGAAGTACGAGTCGGCTAAATAGCGACGGCGCGGTATGCGTGAGTTGGTTGTGCTCGGCACCGCCAGTCAGGTGCCGACCCGCTACCGCAACCACAACGGCTACCTACTGCGCTGGGACGACGAGGGCATCCTCTTCGATCCCGGCGAGGGCACCCAGCGGCAGATGATGCTGGCCGGGGTGTCGGTTAGTGCGGTGAACCGGTTGTGCCTCACGCATTTTCACGGCGATCACTGTCTCGGGGTGCCCGGCATCATCCAGCGGGCGTCACTCGATCAGGTGAATCACCCTCTGGTTGCGCACTTCCCGGCCTCGGGTGGCGAGTACTTCGAGCGGTTGCGGCACGCCTCGGTGTTCTACGACCGCGTGGAGGTGCGGGAGGAGCCGGTTTCGGTTGCGGGTGTGGTTGCGACCGGCCCGTTCGGTGTACTCGAAGCTGCTGCGTTGGAGCACTCGACCGACGTGTTCGGATACCGGCTGGTTGAACCGGACGGTCGGCGCTTCATCCCGGAGTTGTTGTCCCACTTCGGGATCAGCGGACCGGCCGTGAGTGAACTGGAACGCGCCGGAACGCTGCGGGTGGGCGACCGGGTGGTAGCTGTGGCCGACGTCAGCGAGCCGCGGCCCGGACAGCGGTTCGCGTTCGTGATGGACACCCGGCTCTGCGACGGGGTGTACGCGCTCGCCGACGGCGCCGACATGTTGGTGATCGAAGCGACGTTCCTGACCGAGGACGAGGATCTGGCGCACTGGTACGGGCACCTGACGGCGCGCCAGGCGGCCGCAGTGGCGTCGGAGTGCGGGGTGCGCACACTGGTGCTGACGCACTTCTCACAGCGCTACGTAGACGCCGCTGCGCGGTATGCCGAGGAGGCCGCTGGGGTGTTCTCCGGCGAGCTAGTGGTGGCCGAGGATCTGATGCGGGTGCCGGTGCCTGCGCGCCGCTAGGGCGTGGGCAGGCCGACGCGCAGGGCGATGGCCTGCTTCTGGCCGACGTTGGTGACGAAGTCGGCCCCGGCGGGCTGGCCGGGCAGGCCATCGAACTCGATGCGGGCCAGGGTGGAGCCTTCGGTGAACAGCAGGACGCTCACTGACTTCGTGCCGTCGGGGGAGTTGCCCGCGACGACGGTGCCGCCCGTGCCGACGATGGAGGACTGCGGCGGGCCCGGGGTGACGGCCTTCTTGAGGCCGGCCTGCGCCTCGGCGAGGGCAGACGGGCCGTCGGCGGGGTTGTCGAGAGCGACGAGCAGGATGCTGACGGCCTTGGTCTGCTCCTCATTGACGAACAGCACCTCGGCGCCGGGCCGGCTGTCGGGGTTGGCGGTCGGCGGCTGGTCGACGTAGGCGTCGCCGGTGGCGGAGATGTCGCGGGCCTGCAGCAGCAGGCGGGTGTAGTCGACGGGCGCGGAGGCGGGCTTGGTCTTCGTGGTCGTGGTGGTGGCGCTCACGCCGGGCAGTGCGGGAATCGATGCGGCGGGTTTGCTTGTGTCCAGGCCGGATTCGTTGTCGCAGCTGGTGAGCCCGAGGGTGGCCGCGGTGATCATCGTGGCCGCGGCGAAGCGGGTGGCGTGTTTTCGTTTCATCTCTGTCGAGCCTGTCGATTTCTGGTCTGGGACGCAAGTGAATACCGGGGGCGTGTGACGAACTCGTGACGACGTGCTGGGGGTTCGTGAGACGGCTGCCGCGGCCGCGCCCGACATCGTTCCCAGGGCAACGAATATGCCTCTGAGCACTCGATTTGGAAGCACTGGTCGACGTTGGGTAACGTTGCGTTCACCGACGCGGGGTGGAGCAGCTCGGTAGCTCGCTGGGCTCATAACCCAGAGGTCGCAGGTTCGAATCCTGTCCCCGCTACCAGCGGAAATGGCCCCCGGAGATTCTCCGGGGGCCATTTTCATGCCATTTGGGAACATATTTGGGAACATAAGGCTGTCTAACTACGGGCTCGGAGCGTCCAAAAGGGCGGTCAGCACGCGTTGAACTCGGGCCTGGGGCTGCGGGTCGGGTGTTTGCTCAGGCGGTCAGTGCGACGGCGTCGTCACCGATTCGGCGACGATGCGCGGCTTTCGACTGCTGGCGGTTGCCAGTGCGGGGACGTGACCGTGCGCCGGGGCAGATGCGCTTTATATCCAGAAGGTCATCGCGCGAATCCCTTTGCGCGGTGGACCGGACGGCGACAACCGACCGGCCAACGAGCAATGATCCCAGAGGGCAACATGGCCGAGGTCCAAATCGAACCGTGCCGTCCATGGGCGCGCTCGGCGGTGAAACTCATTGCAAGCTTGAGCAAATCACGACCATGGTTGTAGAGCCATTTTCCTGAGTAATCGGGATTACTGTGAGTGTCCTGATAATTCCTGTGAAGACGCGTTCGTTGGCGGCGCATCCGCTGTCTAATTTGTCGAGCAAGTCAATTTGAATCTCAGGCTCCGGGGAACGAAATGGTGACTGTGCAACGTCGGCGGGCGTCTGGGACGCGGCGCGGGTCCAAAGCGACGAATGGGCCGGTTCGAACGGCGACGGCAAGAAGCGTAAGTATGGGTCGAGGGCGCGCACCTGCGAGGGCCTGGCGATGAGCGGATCCGTCCCGCTCGTTGTGGGTTTGGCGTGGCCGCTATTGGGCAAGATTGGTCGTCGTTGTGACACTTCCTGATGACGTCGACGGGTGGACTGACAAGCTGAAGAACTGCGTCACCGCTGGAGCGCCGCTTGACCTTGCGCCCGGAAAGCACTCCAACCTCGGTGAGCCTGACAAGTGGCCGGATGGGGGGGTGATGCCCGCAGCGGCAGTGCGCGCGGTGATGACGGATCCAGACATTCGCTTTCCGCGCCGCGGCATCGAAATCCGGGCCGCGATGTTCGCGGAACCCCTCGACCTCGACTATTTGAGATTTGACCACCGCCTGCACTTTTCTGAGTGCGTGCTGGAGGGCGGTTTCACCGCGCGCTACGCCGAACTCCGTGAACTGACTCTCACCAAGGTAAACGTCAACGGGGGGATTCACGCCCCAGGGGTCGTTATCAAAGGGCGACTCGATTTGTCTGGGGCACACCTCTATCACCCCGACAAGGTTGCCCTCGACCTCCATAACTCAAAAATCACCGGAAGCGCTCTCGTCAAAGGCAGTGTTGGCGCGGATGGAAAAGTCACTCGCTGTTTCTCGTCGTCCGGAACCATCCGGCTTGACGGCGCGAAGATCGGCGGCCATCTCACAATGACCACTGCGGTACTGGCAGCCCCTGCCGACCTCAAGAATTTCCGCGCGGTTGAATCCGGTCTGTGTGCAATGATTTTCGATGGAGCGGAGATCGACGGCGATGTAATTGCCGGGCGAGGCTTCCGCGCATATGGTGAAGTCCGCGGCGTTGGTGCAACTGTCGGTGGTCAACTCAATATGACTGGCGCCCAGATCAAGCCCCAATTCAGGCCAAGCCGGCGTCACGGCCAGGTGGCAAACTTGCTCAGTGAGTGCGAATCTATCAGCGAGTGCGAATCCAGCTGTGTCGTAGTTGTCAACCCGCCCAGCGAGTGCGAACCGGGCTGTGGTGACGTCTTCAACACCCCAACTGAGACCGCTACCCGTTGTGCAGCCCTCACCCTCGACTACGCGCGTATCGGCACCGATTTGTTCGCTGAAAAGGGATTTGAAGCCACCGGCACAGTCAGCGCGGTGGGATCGAGTGTCGGTGGCTACCTCAAGCTCACTGGCGCAAAGGTGACACTCCCGCCTAGTCTCAGCGACTTCGACCAATACGCCCTAGTTCTTAACGATGCTCGGATCGCCCTAAGCGTCTTCGCCGGCATCAAGACGAGCGGCGCCGTCTCGGCGACCGGTGTCTCGATCGGCGACCAACTTAGCCTCGGTGGGGCAGTCCTCCGGGATCCAGTTGAACTAGGCGTTTTGATCCTTGATGGCGCGAAGATCGGCGGCGACTTATGCGCCAGCGTCGATAAGGATTCCGATGGTGTCGACCTGAAACCCTTGGACGCCGTGGGCGAGGTTCGTGCGCTTCGGGTATCGATCGGCGGCGATCTCAATCTTCACGGGGCCGAGTTGAAGAACGCGCTTGGCGACGCGTTGACGCTCGACAACGCACAGATCGGCCGGCACATATTCGCAGAGGGGAATTTCACCGCAGAGGGCACGGTACGCGCTTTGGGTATCAGCGTTGGCCGGGACATCTACCTCTGCAGCGCCCAGCTCACCAAGCTTGGTGACAAGGAAGGCGACTACGGTCGAGCTCTCTGGCTCGACGGCGCCAGCATCGCCGGCAATCTGCTCGCTGGATTCGAGGAGAACACGACAGAGCACGATGCGACGGCTGCCAATCAGACGCCAACCGATCAGGCAAACGCCGAGAGGAAGCCGTTTACCGTCCACGGCGAGGTCTCGGCCCGCGGCATCACGATCGGGCGGGACCTGGACATGTCCGGCGCGACGCTCGTTTGCCCGCCCACAGATGAAAACCCTACGCAATGCGCCCTTCAACTAGATGACGCGCAGGTCGGCGGCGACTTTTTTGCTTGCAGGCGCGAAGACGCTGAAGAGCCGCTATCCCGTTTCAGAGTTATCGGTGCGGTCCGTGCCCGCGGCGCTCGTATTGGCGGAGATTTGAACCTCGAGGGTGCGGTTCTTAAGAATGATGGCGCCGAGGCGGACCCGCAACCATACGCAATCGACTTCGACAGTATGCATGTGGTTGGCAGCGTGCTGGGTGGCGAGGGGTATGCGAAAAAATCTCTGCCGTGCGAAATTACAGGTACTTTCCGCGCGAACAACCTGGTTGTTGGTATTCGACTAGATCTCAGCGGTGCTGCTCTAGGTAGCGGTCGCGAGCAGACGATGGACAGCGACCAAGGGCGCATGTTGGACAACGACCAAGAGTGGACGTTGGACCTAGAGTCAGCCACCATTGCGCATTTGGTACTCACCCCCGCGATTTTCGACGGAGGAGTGTGCCTGAACCGAGCCAGGATTGACGACCTTGAAGCCGACTGCGACGTCGGCGGCGCATACCGGCCGCCTCCATCTCCGTTGACAGCGACCGGCTGGGAGATCGACGACCTCCGAGGGCCGCTCCGCGGCAACTGGAAAACTGCCCGCGGCTGGCTTGATCCGACCGTCAAGCATCCCTGTCGGTTGGTCCGATGGACTTCATGGCTGCGCCGCAGGAACCCGTCGATCGCCGTCCAGCCGTGGTACACGTTGGCCGATGTCTACGAGCGCAACGGCGACCCCGCTGGCGCGCGCAGACTGCGAATTGCCGCCGAAAACAAGGTGACGGGACAATCTCCGCTGTTGACGCGGATGGTGCGAGCGCTCTACTGCTGTGTTGCCGGCTACGGCTACTACCCGTTGTTGGCCATTGTTAGCATGGTCATTCTTGTCGGCGCCGCCACCGGCATGGTGTGGATGGGCGAGGCCCACATCGTCGAAACCGACCGGGCCGCAGCAGCAAGACAAATTGCGCACCCCAGCACATCGCCGCCGAAGCCGGTCACGGCGCAGACAGCCTGCGACGAGCACTCAGACTACCCGTGCTTACAGCCCCTAACGTTCGCAATCAACACAGTGCTTCCGCCGGCCGCTGGCAAGAACACCGACTGGAAGATTGCTCCCAACGCACCCTGGCTGGTTATCGAATTGACCGCCGTCAAGCTCGCATTGTGGGCACTGGCCGCGCTTTTCCTCGCTGGGGTCTCAGGTCTGCTCCGCAAGCCAAAGACGTGAGCAGCCCTCAGCGAGCAGGGATTTCGCGCGCGAACGTGTTTCGGTGCCCGAGCCTGCGCGCGTAGAGACGTCTGCCTGCCAGCATCAATCGGTCGTCTCGTGCGCAACGACCACAGGAAAGGCGAAATGGGTGCCCGGAAGTAGTGCGGGCATCGTGAGAACGCGAGGTTGCCACTCGACCCCCCGAGATAACAATTATCGCGAAATACGCTGAATGCTTCTGCCTACGATTCGACATGGATGCGGATCGTCAGAGTCCGGCTGAACGCAGTCAATATCCCGCAATACCCGGCGTAGCCAGATCGATTTATCCCAGCCGCTCCCTGAGTCAGGCGGTGAGTTCGACGGTGTCGTCACCGAATTCGGCCACGATCCGAAGCTGTCCACCGAGCGCGGCGACGTACGCCTGAAGCGTGCCCAACTCGGTGTGCGACAGGTCGCCGCTCTCCAGCTTGGAGACGCGGGCCTGAGAGACGCCCATGAGAGCTGCAACGTCTGCCTGGCGGGTGTGACCCAGCGCCTTGCGGATCTCGGCCAGGCGGTGCGCCTGGACGGCCTCACGCATCTCCTCACGCGCCGCACCGGCCCGCTCGGCATCCAAGGCACCCTGCGCGATCGCGTCCGCGCGGATGTCCCGCCAGTTGCGCGCCATGGTCATTGCCCTCCGTGCTCGGTCGCCAGCCAGCTCTCGAAACGTGCATCCGCGATCGGAATGTTCCTGTCGTACCAGCGCTTCCAGTCGCCTGCCTTGTCGCCGTCCAGGAGCAGGATCGCCTGCCGGGCCGGGTCGAAGATGAACAGGACGCGGATGCTGGTGCCGGCGGGGCGCAGCTCCTTCATGCTGTGAAACTTCGAGCCGTTCACCTTGTCGACGACCGGCCGACCCAGTGTCGGCCCCTCCAGCTCCAACAGGTCGATGGCACCGGTGACCGCCGCCATCGTCTCCCTGTCGAGCGAGAAGAACCACTGTTCGACCTCGTCGAGCAGGATCACGTCCCAACGCTTCGACACCAGTATAACCTCTACGTTATATCGTGCGGAGGGAGATTCGCCGGCGCATCGTCGCTGCCGGTCCAGCTGTCACCGAGCAGGAAGGCGGCGGCTTGCTCAGCCGCTTCGCTGTCGTCGTTGTCGAGCACGTGGGCGTAGGTCTCCAGGAAGAAGCCGATGTTCGCGTGACCGATGCGCCCGCTGACGATCTTCGGACTTACCCCGGCCCGCAGCGCGCCGGTGGCGTAGGTGTGGCGCAAACCGTGAAACGTGATGCGGGACAACCCAGCCCTGGCCGTCAAACGTTCGAAGCGCTGGCGGATCGAATCCGGATGTGGAGGACGGCCGTCGGGGTAGGTGAACACGAAGTCACCCGGGTGGTAGGCGGCGCCGAAGAACTCCCGCTCGGTGTCCTGTTGGGCGCGCCACTGCCGCAGGGCACCCACCGTCGTCTTGTCGATGGAGATGGTCTGGTCGGCGTTGCGGGTCTTGCCCCCTGCCTTCTCGACGACCTGGCCACCGACAACCACCCGGTTGTCGTGCACGGTCACCTTTCCGGCATCCAGATCGACCGCCGACCATTTGAGTCCGCAGATCTGCCCCCGCCGGATCCCGGTGGTCAATTCCAAGAGGAACATTGCAGCGAAGCGGTCCTCCCGCACCGAGGCCAGGAAGGTCCGAATCTCCTAGGGTTTCCACACGTGCCGGCGGGTTCGTGGGTTGCGGGGCGGCTTGACGTTGCTCGCCGGGTTCTCGGAGATGTATTTCCAGGCGACGGCATCGGCGAGTGCCCGGTGCAGGAACGAATGAATGTTGCGGACCGTCTTGGGGGCGAGGCCTTGCGTGAGGGTCCGGGGAGTCAGGCCCGCCTTGTAGCGTCGGACGGCGTCACGCGCGGCGTGGATCGAAGTGCCGCACGCCGTGGACAGCTCGCGGGGCGTCGGTGGCGGCTTGCCGCTGGCGATCAGTTTCGCCCAATGGGTGTACATCACCGCGTCGTTGTTCGGTTTCACCCGGCCCTTGGCCAGCAGCATCGCGTAAAACTGCAGCAGCACCGGCTCATTGAGCGACTGAAGTCGTTCACCGCCGATGTGGGGGATGACGTACCACCGGGCATAGTCGCTCCAGCTGCGCCACGTGGAGGCGTCAAGCGCCGGTTGCACCGCCGTCAGCCAGTCGGTGACGAAGTCGCCGACTGTCTGTTGCGACGGCCGCACGATCCGATTGCGGTCGGCATCGCGCATTGCCTCGCGGCAGGCCTCCCACGCGTCACGCTCGGTGTCGTAGCCACCCTTGGTCACCCACGGGAACTGGCCGGTCGAGGGATCTCGCTGTGGCAGCCGAAACTTGTAGTACCACTTCGCGCCCCGCCGATACACCGAACCCTTCATCAAGCCACCACGTCCCGTAGACCCGCCGTCACCAAGTAGATGCGCCCGCCGAGCCGACGAACCGGCAGCTCGCCGGAAGCGACGAGCCGATAGGCCGCAGCTCGACTGATCCCCAGAAGCTTCGCCGCGTGCGGTACCGCGAGCAGCAGGGGTAGATCGTTGAACACGTTATCTTCCAATGTAATTCACCACCTCTCGCCATGTCGATCGATTGACCAATAACCCTGGCAACTGTGGATGTCGCGCGAGTTGGTGACGGGCCGCGGTCGACGGTCGCGGGGCTGGTCCTGCCGAGTTGAGGAGCGCCACGTGCCGTGGGGTGAAGTGGACCTAGCAGTCACCGGCATAACTGACAGCTAAATGTGCTCGGCACCGCTATGCGACGGTCAAATGAAACCGATTTGCATTTCACGACATGGTGCAATTTCGCCTGAGACGCAATGGAACTCTGTGCAACAGGTTTTGAAGCGACTCGCGTGAACTCGCGCCGGCTCCTTTTCGGTCGGCTTCGAGGCACCCATTGCGAAACCGATAACGGATCTGCTCAATCACCAATTGCAACGGAGATGGACGATGGTTGAGGGGCCCTCTATCGACGCATCCTGTGGGTGCGTCGAGTTCTGCTGGAGTGCTACGGCGCCGCCGGGCTGTCGGTGACGATGGCGACGTCGCCGACCGCCGCCTGGCCGCTCGTCGGTTCCCGTACGCGCGGGCGTCGGGCCGTACTTCGCACCGCACAGTGATGCGTCGCCGGTCGCCGCCTCCAACGTAACGCGCACACTCCGCGCGCCACGTGGGCCCTCGCTCGGTCGAAGGCTTAGCTCGACGCGATGGTCTCGTACCGGTTTCGGCCAATTCCCTGCAATCGCTCGACGCGACTAGCGCCATCCGGGTGCGCTGACGTTCGACGCCGCGGAACCACCTCACGCACCCCCACGACTGCCATCGTCAACAACACCACCACATCCGTATAGTCTCAACGATCTCAGCACAGTCCGCCTGTTACCGCTGTGCCTCCAAACAGGTTGTCTGACAGAGCAAGTCAAAGAAACTCACTTGATCTTCCTATGGCACATTTGCACAAGCGTGTGCGAGATTGGCGGTAGCGAACGTTGCGTTCGACGCCCGGCGGCACTGCGCGCCGGGCGATCTCGGGCCAGGCGGTGATCAACATGTTGGCGATTGCCAAGCTGTCGGCCTGGTCGATCAACTACTACAACGACACCGCCCGCGCGGCCGTCGACGCCCAGAAGGCCAGCGGTGGGCTGGGGGAGTACTACACCGAACACGACACCCGCACCCCAGTCTGGTTGTGCGCCGGCGACGCTCGCCGCGCGGCCGAACTCGTCGGCTTATCGGATCTGGAACGGGTAGGCGGCGAGGCCGATCCCGACGTCGTCAAGAACTGGCTCGTCGGCGGTAAAGCGCCCAACGGCGCATCCGGTCGCGGGTTCCGCAACGGGAGCGTGCACGGCTTCGATCTGACGTTCTGTGCACCGAAGTCGGTGTCATTGATCCGCGCAATCCGCGCCGACGACGTGACGGATAAAGCGATCGCTGACGCCCACGCGACCGCCATCTCCGAGGCCATGGAATATCTTGCGACTCATGCCGGATACACCCGCGTGCACAACCCGGCGACGGGGGAGAAAGACCTCGTTCGACTCCCCGGCTTGGTGGCGATCGCCTACCAGCACGAGACCTCCCGGGCGGGTGATCCGCACCTGCACACTCACGTCATCGTGCCCAACCGCCAAGCCCGCGGCGACGGTCGATTGGTGTCGATCGATGGCACGTCGCTGTATCACGAAGCCAAGGCCGCCGGTGTCATCTATCAGGCCACGCTGCGCCGCGAACTACACCGATCAATGGGCTACGAATGGCTGCCCGTCGACCCGTCAACGGGCATGGCCGAAGTCGCCGGCATCGACCCGAGCAGCATCACCGCATGGTCGCAACGCTCATCGCAATTGCGTGAGTGGGCAGCCGGAAATCTTGCGGTGAACGAGAGCCGCGAGCCGACCTCATCGCAGCTTGCGGCGGCTCAAAAGGCCACTCGTCCAACGAAGCCTGAACAACTCGGTTGGACGGAATTGCGGGCCGGCTGGCGCACCGACGAGCGCGGCCTTGGCATCGATGGCGCGGCGCACCGTCGGGCCCGCCGCAACCGCATGGCAGCGAGCGGACCGCGGTTCGATCGGCACCGGATCGCCGATGCTGCTGCCACGATCGAGAAGGCCGCGTTCACCCGCGCCGACCTTGTCGAGGTTATCGGCGCCCAACTTCCTGTCGATACCGCACGCTCGCCACGCGAGCTGGTCGAGGAAGCCGTCGATGAGATTGCAGTGCGACTGACTGCCCCACGCGAAGCGCATCAAAGGGAGGGCCATGAGCGGTTCACTCTAGATCTGATTTTGGCCGAGGAAGCCGCGGTGCTCGATCTCGTCGACGCACACGATCCGCGGTCAATTCTGTCGGGTCTGCCTGACGACATTGACGGGTTATCGCCGGATCAGCAACGTGCGGTGGTGAATATCGCGGTTTCACCGTGGTTGGTGCAACCACTGAGCGCGCCTGCCGGAGCCGGGAAGACCACGTCTATGCGGGCTCTGGTCGCGATGGCGCATCGCGGCCGCGGTAGCCGGGTCCTGGTGTTGGCGCCGACAGGCAACGCAGTCGATGTCGCGGTCCGCGAAGGCGCCGGAGACACGGGCTACACCATCGCCAAAGCTGTTCGCGACATCGACAGTCAACGCCTAATTCTGAGCCCGAGGGATCTCGTTATCGTCGATGAAGCAGGCATGGTCGGCACCGACGATCTACGCCGCCTGCTTATCGCCACCACGACCACCGGAGTCAAGACGGTCCTGGTCGGTGACCAGCATCAGCTCGCTCCAGTCAAGGCCCGCGGCGGCATGTTCGCCCAACTGTGCACCGACCTGCCGTGGACGCAGAAATTGTCCGAAGTGTGGCGGATGCGCGACCCCGAGGAACGGAGCGCCTCACTCGCACTGCGCGACGGCGGCCCGGACCCACTGCGCCGCGCGATCGAGTGGTATCGCAAGAACCATCGTCTCCATGCCGGAGATGAAGTCGCTATGGCCAGTGCTGCTTTGACTGCATACCGATGCGACATCGCGGCGGGCAAAGACAGCCTCTTGATCTGCGATACCAAGGAGATGGCCGACGCCGTGAACCAACGCATCCACATCGAGACCATTGACCCGAACGCACTAGCCGTGGCCGCTGCACGGGGGCATCAGATCGCGGTTGACGACCTGGTCATCAGCCGCCGCAACGACCCAACAATCGGCGTCTTCGATGCCACGGACACGACGAAGCATGCCGACCCAGTGCGTAACGGAAACCGTTGGCGCGTCTACGCGATCGACCCTGACGGTCAGCGAATCGCCGCCCGCCGCGTCAGCGACGGCGCTTGCACTGTCTTCACTGGCGACTACTTACGCGAGCACATCACCCACGGGTATGCCGTCACTGTCCACTCTGCACAAGGCGCCACTGCCGACACCACCCACGCCGTGCTAAGTGAAAACATCACCCGCGCAGTGTTTTACGTCGCGATAAGTCGAGGACGCGACGCGAACACTGCATATTTCACCGAGCAGCTCGGCACTGACCAGAAGGCAGGTCCCTACTCGCAACCGGTGCCCGACAATGCGTCCCGTGACCCGAGTCGACATGCCGCTCAACTCGTTCGCCGAATCGTTGCCAACGACAGAGATCAAGCCCGCACTGCGCATGACATAGCAGCGGAGGCGCCTGGCGACTCGGTGGGTCTCGGCCACGTTTCTGCGCTGCAGTCTCGACGGCTTCGGCAGACCTCTGACCGCAGGTTTGCGCTACAGGACTGGCAACGCAGGCGCTCGGGAGACACAAGCGAGGTCCAACGCGGGAAGAGCCAGAGTGGGCAAACGACACTCGACGACGGGGTCGAGCTCTAGACCCGGCATTCGGTCAGGGCGGGGCACCAAAGGCTCCCCAGCCGATGACGACACGGCGTCCGTCCGCTGCCGCTCCCGGCGCCTATGCGATGACTTCGCCGATATTCCCGCCAAACCCGACGATGGCTTCTCGGGGTCGCTGGGAGAGCTTTCTTAACCGGTATCAAGTTAGTTCTAGGGCGTCGCCAAGTGGGTCCGCGTCTCCGCGCCAGGGACCCTCCGGCAGGTTCGACAAATCCACTTCGGCAACACAATGCGCAAGCCCCCAGCCGACGTGTGCAGCTCGGCCCGGCAACGGTCACACGGAGCCTCGGGCTTGTCGCTACGGCCAAAAAAATCGCGCTGTCGGACTAACGACATATCGTCCTTGGTGTGTGTGAACCCGGAAACCCAGATGTCATCCAAGTCAAAACGAGGGGGTAAAGGCCCCCAAGTTCTGGGCTTGGTCGACCGTCGCCGCACCAAAAAACCGTGCGGAATCTGTGGGATCAAGAAGCGTATGACCCAATCGCATATCCCTCCCCGTTGCGCCGGCAACGAGATGCTTGTTAAGCGTTACAGGCTCGTCGTGAACGGTAACGAGGTCGACTCGGGTCGCCAAGACCCCGGCGGCATCCACCTTTATGGCCTATGCGGAGACTGCAACAGCCAAGCTGGCCAGTTCGATAATTCATACGGCGATTTCGCCAGACAGCTGCAGCCGTTATGGATCAAATCACGGCAAATGTACGTCCCACCGATGATCTCGATGCCTTCGATAACCTTCGACCCGGGCGCTGTAGTGCGATCAATCCTGTTGGGTATGTGCGCAACTGGACCGGTCGTCCACCGTAATTGGCCAGACTGGCCACGCCAGCTATTTGGCGCAACCCCAGTGGAGATGCCACCAGGGGTGCGGCTCTTTCTCGCCCTGGCACGGGGCGTAACCGCGCGGGTAGCGGGTCCTATCGCCGGATTCCCAATTGTCGGCCCTCAGCTACGTCGCGATGCCTCTGGCGCGCCCGTTGGAATCAACGCGGTTGCTTCGGTCTATTTTCCGCCGTTCGCTTGGGAGTTGATTTACCCAGGCGAAACGAGTCTTACAGATGAGCGATGGGCCGACGTATCAAAATGGACGACGATCAGGCCGGGAGACACTCGCGTGCTCAGTGAACTCGTACCAGCGCTACCCGCCGTATACCATCCATGGCACGATCCGAGCCGCAATCAGAATTGGTTGGAGCTCTTCAGCTCCGAGATAACCCGGATCGTCGAATGTGCCAACGTCGAAGGCGGCCCTCCTGATCCACACGCACCCTCGACTGTCGACAAGCGTGCACACATCAGTACAGAGATGTTCGACGAGTTTCTCCGCAAGCGCGGCATGGCACCGCCGCACCTTGACCAGACCGACTAACTGCGAATCTAATTCGCGGCAATGAGCACGATCTCGCACCATCTCGCACGGTTCGCTACGGCATCGGCAGATCGCCACGGCAATTCGATGTAGTAGTACATCGGCTGCGGGGGGGGGCCTTGCGTCGAGCCGATCCGCCGACATCACCTGCGACACTTACCCTCGGAGGCAGCAGGGAATCCGAACACCTATGAGGGCACTCAAAAGGGCCACGACACCGATTCATTGACGACGGAACCGCAGGGTGCTACCTAGCGCTTGTTCCAGTCGACGGTCTGCCGCAACCCGTTCATCGGTGGTGATAAGTCTCGCTGCGTGGGCGATGTCGCCCCGGATCTGGGCTAGATTCTCAGCCCTGCTGCCGCTCTCCGCAGCGACCGATGCACGAGCAGCTTGACACGTGATCGACCACTGGATGTCTTCGCCTGAGTCATCGAATATCGGTTCGGCTCCGGAGAGACCCCACTCCAGATCGTCAGCTTCGTTGGGCGTCAGCGACAGCGAGGGGTTGTCGGCCAACCTACGTGACAGGTCGGCAAGCCGCCCGCTTCGTTCGTCCCAGCGTTTCGATCCGGCGAATAGCAGTAGCTCCACACAATCGGAAAACGCCTTGTGGGCCGAATCCTGCCACGCTGCGGCGAGGACGTCGACGAAGACTTCCGGCAGTGTAGATCGGACGGCGCCGGGGACTGACCTAAGATCGGTGTCTTCGTCCCAGCGCATCGCGAAAGTGAAGATCTGCGAGACCAACGGTTCGAGATCGAACAAGCCAAAGCTGCTTCGAAGGATGGTTTCTGCGACTACCTCCCCGGAATTTGGAGGGTAGTAACCCTGCACCATCCCAAGACGCAAGAGACGAACGTCGTCGGCGAAGCGTAGGAGTCTGTGTTGAAGGCGCCAACCAAGGAACTCGTACGGCTGCCGCCGTGCAGGGGCTTCGAGGCCCATTCGCGACCAGTCGTATACAGCCGTCATCGTTGCGGCCACGCCGTTGATAGCTTCACCGATCGCGCCGTTTGCAGTCTGCGAGCGGAGGAGATCAAGCGGAATCAGATCGTCAACGAAGTTGCGCTGAAACGTAGCCAACCGAAAACGGAGTATGTCAGAGACGTCCATTTAACCGTCGCCTCCTGTTCGCACGAAGGCCCACGGACGGTTGTACAGCACTGCGCGTGGCTTGCAGACCGATTGGTGATCGGTGTTATCCCATGACTGGTCGACAAAGTCCGTCTCGTACCGTTCTGAGTAGACCACGTTGTCGGGGCTGGCCCACGCGATATTGGCCCTGAGGGCCGCGAAGTCCGGGTCCTGATTAGGGGCGAAACTTATTGTGCGACGCTTGATCTCATCTAGTACCACCGAACCAGGTTGCAGATCGGTGTACGCGGACGACCGCCTGAGGACCATCTCAATGCCACTCCACAACGGCACTGCCCGCAACAATCCGAGAAATCCGCCTGCGCGAAATCCTGCACTGGCTGGGCTGAACATGCAGTTTCGGGCGTCGAGCAAGATGGGGCGCGAAGGCGGCCGGCCTTCGTCCACCCAGACTTGCGCAGCATCGCTAAGCGCCCGGCGGAGGATGACACCACCAAGGGAATGGCCTACCAGAACTAGATCGTCGTAGCGGGAGGCGACGTCCGCCCTCGCTTGGTGTCCGTTGACTACAAGCAGCTGGCGAGCAGGATTGGGATAGAACTCTTCGAGATGTTCTCTAACCCGGTGAGCCACACCCGTAATTGTGTCTTTCGTGGACTCGTATCCAGCGAAGAGCAGGTCGGATTCAAGCCACCAGACATTCTCGGGGCGCGTCGGATCGATGCTAGGAAAATCGAGCCAGGTTTTCACTGTTTGCCCGATGAACCCGTGGATGAACACCACAAGCCTTCGCACATGTCCGTCGTAATGCGATACATACATCGTCCAGCGTTCCGGTGACCCGACTTGCACCGGGGAGTGTGTGAGCGCCCCGATGAGCGGACGAGGGTCCAAGTCGGGCTCCGTCGTTGTCATTCGCTCATAGTGCACGGTTGGACCGAAGGCCATGCAGCATTGCCCCGTAAGAGCGGGCATCCCCTGCTGCCCGACGAGCTTCACGCGGATATCCCTGCGCCGGTTGGTATGAATTTCGTCCACGCCTTCACATGCGTCGCGTCGAGCAGGCAGTCCAACCAACCATGGGAGTTACCGTGCACGGTGTTTCCGTGCAAGCTGGCGGCGGGACCGCGTCAAACGTGTTGCCTCGATGGCATGCAGGCCATTCGCCGCATGCGACAAATTGGTATTGGATATATGAGTCACGGCGCGCAACGCGTTCTGCGCAGTTGGTGGTGCCCGTCGGCAGGCGCTAGCGTGCCCATCGTCGAGATCACTGATCGGCGCGCTTAAGTCTGATTTACTGCCCGGAACATTCACAGGTACGTAAAGGGTCAATGAATGACAACCACGTCCGCCGCTGTAAACACCGGCTTTGGCCGGGTACAGGTGACGATGCGGGACTTCCAGACACGTCCTACGCCTGGAACTTTTGGTGCTCAGTTCCACAACCTCGACAGCCTGCTGTTTGTGAGTGCCGTGCTCGAGGTCATCGACCGTCAAAAGGCTCTACCAGCAGGATCTCGAGGCGCGTCTGAGGAAACACCGCGCGCAGGCGAGCTGACCTTGGAACTCGCTGGACTATTCGGCGGTCACTCTCCACCACTCGCCGCGCAAGCCGTGGCCGAGGCGCTGCGTCTATCCCGGCAAATTCGCGTAGCGCGCGTGACGTATCGCTCACCCGTTGAGATAATCCTCGGGTTCGCCGAGGACCCGATTGGTCTTGCGTTCGCCGCCTTCGGAGGGACCGGTAGCGCGATTCTGGTAGTGAATCGAATGATCAGCTTGTGGCAGCGGATCTCGGGTGCTCGACTGCGACACACGGAGGCAGATAAGGCCGTCGTCGAACTCAGTAGCGCAGTTGAAGCAGCACGATCCCAGGTATTTCAGAGCCGGATAGCCGAGGCTGAGGCTCGCATCCAGGCAGCCGAGGCTCGCAAGAGAGAAGCCGAAGCTGACTTGGTGGAGTCGGAAATCGCGCTGAAGATCGAGGCTCACGATGTCATCCGGAGTACGCCGGAGCTGATGAGGGTATTGCTGTCAGCAGATCTGGCATCCGAGCGTTCCGGAGTTCAGGACGTGGAGAGAAGTGCCGAGGGTTTGCTACAGAAGGTTGGTCAGGCAAGCAAAGCGCTAGCTTTCATCGGACATCAGTTTCATCGCCGAGGAAGACGCTGCAAGCTGAAGAGCCAAACTTGAGACGATTCAGCTCGCGCAGTGCATTGGGAATGGTCTGCCGGAAGGATCGCCGGCTACGACCTGGGTGCAACTTCGACCAGAACAACAGAGTGTTGCCGTCGCTCGTGAACAAACGTCGATGTTGCCTTCACTCCCGCTGATCCGCGACTTCGTCTCTACCGACCGCGTCGATCGTGGCGCGGCGCTTCTGCTCTAGTAGATGTGCGTACCTCCTCCGATCCTCTCGCGGCTTGACACGCCGCCGATGGTGGCCATTTCACCCCGCGGCGCCAATCGATTTGTCTGGAGCCGAACGAACCCTGATGTCGACCGCCGGCGGCAAGCTCAGCGCGTAACACGTGCAATTGGCGTGCGTGTCGAAGGAGCGGGATGGAAGGTGCGTCGGATCCGCAGATCGACACCTTCTGTGCCCCAACAACGTCCGACACTGAACGGTAGGTGATGCCCCGTGATTCGGGGTTGATCAACGCGATGGCACGCTGAGCGGCAAGTGGGCAGTGGAACACACGCCCCCTGCACGATCCCGAACGACGAGCGCGCGAGTGAACGTCGCACATCACGTCTGCGCTTGGGCATTCCGCCACGGACTGCAAAATGGGCCGCCGCCACTTCCTGAGGATTAAGGGGCTTAAGCCGAGGTCCATCGGTCAAGAGACGCGCTATCTGTAGGCGTCAGCCAGCGCACATTCAGCCTCACGATCGCCCAAGATGCGTCTATGCTGCGGAGGATTGCGAGTAGTCCCCGCTTGGTAATCGGGCGGATTTGAATAAGCCCAGGCCGCGACATGAGCACCGCCGCGCATCGAGTCGTGATCGGCCGCGCCAGCGGCTGAACATCCCGCGAACGCCCCAATTACCCAGGTCGAGGAGTGTGTAAGGTGTTGCCAGATGTGGCAACACCTTAGGAAATTTGTTGCCAGATCTGGCAACAGTACGTAAGCTCGCTATATGCCGTCCACACCCAGCACCGCGAATCTTCTGCGCGACCTTCGTCGTCGCGAAGGGCGTTCGTTGCGAAGTGCGGCGGCCGATATTGGAGTTGCACCGTCGCAGCTGTCTCGGCTGGAACGAGGGCAGCGAGGGATGGGTCCTGAGATCTCGGACAAGCTCGCGAGCTACTACGGCGTACCCGCAGACGTCATAAGCATTGCGCGCGGCGAAGTTCCAGCCGACGTTGTGGAGATCATCTTGAGTAACCCTGAGGCCATCACTGAACTTCGTCGACGCTATGGACCCGCGTCGTCAGCCAGCGGTGAGTAACTGGGCGCCCGCGCTCGTCGGTCTAGAGCTCGGCGGATATCAAATCGGGCCGTACCTAAGCAAGGGCGGTTTCGGAATGGTATTCGAAGCAACAAATCTGGCAACGAGTGCCCCTTGTGCCATCAAAGTCCTTGACCCGAACCATAACGCGCAAGATGCCGCCGAGTTCGACGGAGAGGGCGACCTTCTAGCGAAACTGGCAAGGCGCTCACATGTGATAAACCTGTTGGACTCCGGCAGCGAAAACGTCGAGGTCGACCTCCGTGGCATAAAAGTGCCGTTAGCCCTGAAATATCACGTGATGGCTCTAGCGTCTGGCTCGGTGGATGAACTGATCGCCAATCCGGTCACCTTCGCCGCCCTGCCCTGGGTGGATCGGCTGCATCACTGGCGAGGCGCAATCATGGGTGTTCACCAGATGCACCTCAGCAAGGTTGCACACCGAGATCTCAAGTTAAGCAACTGCCTGTTGATGCTTGGCAAAGGAGGCAAAACGGAAGTGAGGATCGCCGATCTAGGTCGATCCAAAGACTTCAGCCTGCCGCCATCACTGCCCCCAGGTGATTACTACTTTGGGCGTGGAGACAATCAGTTCGCACCCCCTGAGTACCTCTGGTGCCAAGGAGGTTTCACCGAACAGGACTTCCGATGCGCGGATCTGTACGGCGTCGGCTCGCTTCTTGTTGAGCTGGCGACCGGCCATGGGATGACAGCCATCGCTATTGGTTCGTGGCAGGCCGCGCAGATGCAGGGCGTGCAGGATCACCGGATCAATTTCCGTCGCGACCTTTCGGCACTCAGGCCTAAATACCACCGCGCCATCGAGCACGTGGCACTGCAAATTCCAACGCAGATCCGGCGGGAAGCGGTGCAGCTGATTAGACAACTTTGTGATCCGGTTCCCTCGGAACGCTTGCCCAAGATTATGGGTAAACCTCCGAAAGATCCGGACGACGGTCTGCATTGGTTACTGAGAAGGGCCGACATTTTGATCGGCAATCTCACGGTTGACAGACGTAGATGGAAGTACTCACGTAAGGCAAGGAATATGAACGCATCATGACTGTTCTCGGAGCTGGTGAAGCGGTGCGTCCCAAGGATGAGGCAGTCACAGGGAAGGCCAATCCTGTGCGCCCCGGCGACGTGTCCGTTCCCGATTTGGCCGCTGTAGCCGACAAACGTCAGCCAACGACGACGCGAAAGAGCCTGGCAGCGAAACTGCTTGCCGATGCCACACGTGCCCATGAACGCGCGCTGCGACGCGTTGATCTGGTGCGTAGCTCGAACACGCTTGCAGCTTTAGCGCAGTCTCACGCAGCGCTTGGCAACGATGAGGAGGCCCTGAGCGCTGCACGTGAAGCACTCGAGTTGGGTTTCAGGACGGAGGAAGGCTGCGCTGCTGCTTGGGTGGACCCATCATCCGTCCGTATCGCCACCGAGATCCTCACTCGGTACGGCCACGCTGAGTCGGCATATGAGGCACTGCGACGTGCTCCCGTACCGCCCTCTCTCTGCCTAACTTTCGCTTCTGTCGCGGCCGCACTAGATAAGCCTGAGGAGGCACTGAGTACGCTCGCCCCCTATGACAACTGGGCGGTGAGAGCGTTTCGCGGCTATGTATACGCCTCGTCTGGAGAGTTTCCCAAGGCTATAGGTGAACTGCGGCGAGCACTTCGTGACGAACCTAATGACACCGACTCTCTGCTCAATTTGGCTATTTCCTTGTGGGGTGTTGGTGCGACGAAGAAGGCGTGCCGCATCGCTCTGCGGGCAACACGCTCTGCGCCTGGCAGGAAAGATGCCTCCCTGTTCTATCTTGATCTTCTTCTCGATTCGAGTGACGTTGATCGTCTCAAGCATGAGATTTCACTGCTTGAAGATCGGAAAGTAGTTCCAGATGCGAGATTCCTGGAAATCCAAGGGCGGGCGTTGCTTCTTAGGGGCGAGTGGACCAAAGCGATCACCAAGTTGGCGTCAGCCGGCGATGAGGCTGAACGCGAAGGCGATGAGGCCACCGAAGGTCGAGTGCGGTCTAATCTAGTTCGCATTAAACACATGCACGGCCGCCTGAACCACGCACAGGCTGCGGAGCAGTTAGAGGCCTTGGTTTTGCGATTCCCAGGCAACGACATCGTGGCAGTGAACTTCGCTGAAGTTGCCGGACGGCGCCGTGACGCCTCCGTGCTTCGTAGAACTTTGTCTGAGATTGAAGACAGCACCTCGCCAGCTCGGCTCGCTTACCTTCGGCACCAGATTGCGGCGTTAGAGGGCGACAACGGTGCCGCCGCTATTGCCGCCGAGGAATGGTTTAACCTGGAATCCGACAATCCCATGGCAGCCTCTGCTGCGATGACCGCAATTGGAATTTTCCAGGGGGATTGGCCCAAGGCAATTGCCATAGCGGAGTACGCGCTTGAGCATTTCCCGGGCCAGCACTCAATCATTAATCACTCGGCCTATGTGCTAGCGATGGGTGGGCGTGCCAGGGAAGCGATTGAGATTATTGAAGCTGCTCCGGAACAAGCCGAACGTGACTTCGTACTGAACGCAACCCTTGGGCTGGCGCACTTGGCTAATGGCGACATCGATCAGGGAATGCGGATCTATCGGGATGCTGCCGATGAGGCGGAGAAGGCAAAGCCGGTGTGGCGCAGCCTAATGACTATTTATCAGGGCCTCATTGTCCGTCAGCTCGGCCTCGATAAAACCACCCCTACGCGACTCATCGACGCATTGGCTTTGGTCCCAGTCCCCCTCCCGGAGGATTGGGAAGATCGCCCAGACTACCTTCGTCTCCAGTCGGTCTGTGAAAAAAACAGGTATCCATGGCCACCCAATCTGTAGTTGGGCGAACTGCGCACTCAATGACTCGTTTGCTGTTGACTCCGAAAGCCGCTCACCGTGCAACTGGTCAATCAACGTAGTTGTGCCGCCTGACCGACCAGCACACCGCGATGAGTAATGCCAGATTCGGTCGATCTCATCGATTGCTCGCATACAAGTCTGACGCCGCGGGTCTGCTCATGATTCCGACAATCGCGCGCTCGTCACATTGCTTAGAGCAGCATAGGAGCCCCTCCGCGAACACTCGTTCGGCGTTTCGCATCCGTGTTCTAAACACTCTCGATCGCGGGCAGATGTATGCATTCCTCAATTAGGGATCACCCCAAGTAGATCTGTTTCTGTCAGGAATCAGGCGGTGGTCGTGGCGCCGTAGTTGCGGGACGCGAGCCGATACGATGACAAAGTTCTGTCACCACGGGCAGCCGGGGAGCGCCGTACTGGGACAGCCGCGCCCGGCAGCGAAGAATGGGGCGCGTTTGCCGTCGCCGCACCACCTTGCCAGGGCTCGCCAGCTAACACGCAAACGCAAAGACGTCCGATTTGGGAACAAATTTGGGAACAAAACCCTCCGAAACGGGCCGAAATGAATGAGCCGCCCTGGAACGGCTCGAAATGTCAATAGCCATTTACCTGCATAAATGAGACTTAACGGACCTAGCAAACTATTGAGACGACAGCTCATAACCCAGAGGTCGCACGTTCGAATCCTGTGCCCGCTACCAATGTGATGTTGCAAGACATCGGAATAGCTCTGAGCCTGTTTTGGGTTCAGGGCTTTTCCGTTTGGGGCCTTTGGGCGCTCCGGTGGGTTGGTAGTCCCAGGTGGGGTCCAGGGTCCCGCCTCGATCATCAGAGGCGAGAAGCCGAGCTCCCGCTGTTCAGTGGCCAGTTGGCGCATCGGCGTTATCGCCTCTTGCAGCGGGCTCGATAGCGCCGCTGCGCCGCAGACATTGCTGCCTTCCTTGGGCGGCACTCGCACGCACACTGTCGGTGTCTGACGACGGCTCGAAGATGTCGTCGGCTTCGCCGGGCGCGGTCAACGGCACCTCCGAGCTGAACGGCCAGAAGCGCTCCCGCGCCTCCGACCTCGCGGACGATCGATGACATATCGTGCGATGACTGCGAGAGGCTGGGTCCCGATCCCCAATCATCAGTCGAAGGGTCACTGGCGCCCTTCCCGGCTTTGCTGGTATCCATAAGTCAGCAGGTCTGGAGGGAGATGAGATGTCGCTTCGGGTCAATATCGAATCGTTAGCGACCTCGGGCACGCAGATCGCCGGCCACGGCGAGGACGTGGCCGCGAAGCATGCGGCAGCAGCCAGCCGGATCGACTCTGCCCGGGCTGGCTGGCAGGGTGCCTCCGCGCTGGCCATGAGCGCACTCTCCGAACAGTGGCTGGCCTCGACCAGTGCGCTGCTGACCCGTCTGAGCGACCATGCCCAAGCACTCCACACCAGTGCTCTGGGGTTCGGCGAGATGGAGCAGCGCCATAGCCAGAAGTTGGAACAGCCAGCGCAGGCCGCGAACGTGATTGCCAGCCAGACGGACCTCTGAGTTGCCGTGACTCTCACCGTCCAGGACATCGAGCGATGGAATGCCGGCGATGTGCGGGAGGTGTTCCATGCCGCGAGTAGTCGTGCGCAGGCGGCGCAGGATGCCGCGGACGGGTTGGCAACGCTCCCGGCGTTCGAGACCTGGGGTGGTCAAGCTGCCGAAGCAGCCAAGGAAGCGATCGGTCAAACGCGCAAGGACTTGGACGCTGCCGGAAACGAAGCGTTGGCAGTCGCCAACGCGGCCCGCAGCGCGGCGGACGAAATCGAGCGCATCAAATCAGAGCTTGCAACGCTGAAAGCCGACGCCGAATCGCTTGGCATGGAGATCGATCCGATGTCGGGCACGGTGCTGCCCGGCCCGAAGATCCGCAACCCGATGGAAGCGGAGCTCAAGCAGATGCAGCTGCAACCGCGGCTGGACAAGATTGTGGCCGAAGCGAATACGGTCGATATAGCACTGGCTAACGCCATCAACATGGCTGGCGGCAAGACACCTATCCCGGCGACACCCCACGACAATCGGCCGGAAATTCAAGACGCGCTCAACAAGCCCTTGCCGGAGGACCCGAAAGAGTTCCACGATCTGTGGTCGAAGCTGACCGCAGAGGAAAGGGACTGGTTGTACAGCCGAGACCACAACATCGGCAACCACCCTGGGATGCCGTGGGCGGATGACGCGAATGGTGGTGGAAAGAACCACTACAACCAGCTGCACCTTCCGGAGCTGCAGCAGAATGCGCAAGCCCAGATCGATCAGCTGGCCCGCGACCACCCGAGTTGGGCGGCGGGCCAAGTGCCCAATCCCAAAGGTGACATGCGTATCTATCGCCAGTGGCAAGACTGGAAAGAGAAGTGGAATAACGCAAATCATGCGCTCGATGGCTTCAAGTCCGTTGGCTCCACACTCTCGCGCGACGACGGAATCCCGCGTCTCCTCGGCGTGATCGACGATCAAGGCCATGCTGTCGTCGCGATGGGTGATCCCGACCATGCCTCGAACACCGCGACACTGGTCCCTGGCACCGGGCAGGATCTCACCGCATTCCAGGGAGCCACCAACAAATCTGAAGCGATGTACCGAGCGGCACTCGCGGCGGACAAGTCACTCGAGGGCAACCTAGCGGTCATGACGTGGATGGGCTACGACCGGCCGATGGACCTTGGCCAGGCGGCGGACGATGCGTACGCACGTAATGGCGCCGCAGCGCTCGACAGCTTTATGGCCGGCAACCAGGCTTCTCATGTTGGCCCGGCGTCACTCGATACCGTCGTCGGCCACAGTTACGGCTCAACGCTTGTGGGGGCGGCCGGTGCTGATGGGCATCACCTCGCGGCCGAGAACGTCATTGCCGTTGGCAGTCCGGGCATGCTGGTGGGGAACGCCCACGACCTCAGTCTTGATCCGGGCGGCAACGTGTATGCGGCACGCGCCCAGCACGACATCATCCACCTCGTCGCAGGTGCAGCATTGGGGCCAAACCCGACATGGGATGGCTTCGGGGCGGTCGAGATTGCAGCTGCTCCAGGTCCTGCCACCGGCCCAGAAATCCTCAACCTGCCCTCGGTCGAGGCCCACAGCAGTTATTGGGATCCTGGGAACGTGGCGCTCCGCAACATGGGAGCGATCATCGCCGGTCAGCCGCCACCGCAGATTGTGCCGAATGGATAGGAAACCTGTGCAGCCGATGACGTCGCGATTGATTCCCGTGTGGCAAGTTGTCGCAGCGCTCTGCGTTGCAAGCGTTCTCGTCGCAGGGTGTGGCAAATCGCTTGGCCCGCCCGTACCGACTGGCGCAATCGATATAGGAGGTCCGCCGATGACATCAGCGCCACCACCCCCGCCGGGGTGGTCACTGAAAGAGGTTGTGCCACAGAGTCAACAGGAAGCTCAGGACGCCGTCCTCGGCTATCTCAAGCGAACACTGGCGGTCCTGCCGGCGGGAACCGTTCTCGATACCAAGGGCCAACCGGGCTCAGGGCACACCGCATGGTGTGAGGACGAACCCAAGGATCCGAAAAATGTTCCCGTGCACTTGCTGGTGATTGGGGACATCAAGGTGCCCGGCGACATGGACCCGAAGACCTTGATCACCAAAGTCGGTGACACGTGGCGAAGCTGGGGTTGGTACGTGTTCGAGCGCGACGGCTTCAACAAGCCAAACCAGTTCGGCTACGGCCCTGATGGCTACCGGCTGCAGATCGAAATGTCCAACCCGCCAAGCTATCCGCCGACTCTGACGGCGATCTCCCCATGCTTTCCGGGCACTCTAGCGCGCGATGATCTTCGGTTTCCGATGGTCGTTAGTGCGCAGTGACCGCTTACGCCATCCGATGTCGTGGCGGCCGAACGGATCGGCCGATGGCACCCGGCAGAGGGGAAGCTGCGAGAAGAGAACCGTCTCGACTCAATCGAGAAAGCCCTGCGGGGGAGAGCTTTTTTTCGCGCAGTCGCTGGTGGGGTCCTTGCCGTGTTCCTCCGGAAAGTTGAAGAGCAGCAACGTCTCTAAGTCGGCCATCATTCAGCAGGCTCCGCAGCAGTAGCGGGACTGCGGCTGCTGCCGATCCGCTGGTTGTCTGTAGGCTGAGTTCGCCGAGATGCTCTCGGTGAGCGATATTGCGGGCGGGCCGGTGGTGCGTCATGAGTGCACGTTTCGAGGAACTCGACTGGTCCGAGACCCCCATGGGGGTAGTCAGCCTGCGCAGACGGATCGAGCCGTCCCTGAATGTCGGTGTGTACGAGGTCAAACTCGGCGACGAGTTTCTGATGTCGAGCCTGTTCACTGCAGCGGAGGTAGCGCTCGCGCGCCTCGGCCTGGCCGAGGCGGTGGAGGGCGACCTCGATGTCGTCGTCGGGGGATTGGGCCTTGGCTACACCGCACAGACGGCGATGGAGGATCCCCGCATTCGTTCGCTCGTCGTGGTGGAGGCACTCGAAGAGGTCATCGGATGGCATCAGCGCGGCTTGCTTCCGAACACGGCCGAGCTGGTATCGGATCCGCGGGTGTGCCTGCAGCGGGGCGACTTCTTCGCCATGGCCGACAGCGAAGCCGGTTTCGATCCGCAGGCACCGGGCCGGCGATTTCACGCCGTGCTCCTCGATATCGACCACACTCCGCGACACGTCCTGCACCCGAGCCACTCCGCGTTCTACACGCCCGCGGGGTTGCAGAAGCTGGTCGGGCACCTGCATCCCGGCGGGGTCTTCGCGCTGTGGTCCGATGATCCACCCGACGCGCAGTTCGAGGCTGTTCTCGCCGAAGTGTTCAGCCAGTCCGAGGCATCCGTCATCCGATTCCCCAACCCGGTGACGGGCGGATACTCCACCAACACGGTCTACGTCGCACGGTAGCTGCGCTGGCCCTCCGGACTGCACGGCGGTGACCGTCGCGCAACACCCTCAGATGGTCCGCGCCAACCGCTCCGCCAGCAGCCCGGCAAACTTCGCCGGATCGTCGAGCGTGCCGCCTTCAGCCAGAAGCGCTGTGCCGTAGAGCAGTTCAGCCGTCTCGGTCAGCTCGGAACCGCCGCCACGGCCGGCGAACGCATCGCGTAAACCCACCACCAGTCGATGGCTCGGGTTGAGCTCCAGGATGCGTTTTTCGGTGGGAACTGCCTGCCCAGAGGCCTGCAACATGCGCGCGAGCGCAGGCGTGATACCGAAACTGTCGGTGATCAGACACGCCGGCGACTCAGTGAGCCGGCTCGACAGCCGCACCTCTTTCACGTGGTCAGAGAGGGTGTCTTTCAGCCACTCGAGCAGACCGGCGAACTCCTGCTCCAGCTGCGAACGCTCGGCCTCACTGGTCTCCTCCTCGGCGGACAGGTCCACCTCGCCCTTGGCGACCGACTGCAGTGGCTTGCCGTCGAATTCGGGCACCATGTCCACCCAGACTTCGTCGACCGGGTCGGTGAGCAGCAGCACCTCATAACCCTTGGCTTTGAACGCCTCGAGGTGCGGTGAATTCAGCAGCTGCTGACGGGATTCGCCGGTGGCGTAGAAGATCTGTTCCTGACCGTCCTTCATGCGTTCGACATACTCGGCCAGCGTGGTGGGTTCCTCGTCGCTGTGCGTCGAGGCGAACGACGACACCGCCAGCAGCGTGTCCTTATTGTCGGCGTCGGACAGCAAGCCTTCCTTGAGGACTCTGCCGAACTGCACCCAGAACGTGCGGTACTCCGCCGGCCGCTCTTTCTGCATTTCGGCAATCGTCGACAGCACCCGCTTGGTGAGCCGTCGGCGGATCGCCTTGATCTGTCGATCCTGCTGGAGAATCTCGCGAGAAACATTGAGCGACATGTCCGCCGCGTCGACGACACCCTTGACGAAGCGCAAGTACGGCGGCAGCAGCTCCTCGCAGTCGGCCATGATGAACACCCGCCGCACGTACAGCTGCACACCCACCCGCGCGTCCTGCTGGAACAGATCGAACGGCGCATGCGACGGGATGAACAACAACGCCTGGTACTCGAAGGTGCCTTCCGCCTTCATCGGGATGACCTCCAGCGGGTCGTCCCAGGCGTGCGCAATGTGCTTGTAGAACTCGGTGTATTCCTCCTGGGAGACTTCGTCTTTCGGGCGAGTCCACAACGCTTTCATCGAGTTGACTGTCTCGGTCTCGATGGTGACCTGCTCCTCGCCGCCCTCCTCGGTGGCCGGGCTGCGGCGCTCGACCTGCATCCGGATGGGCCAGGAGATGAAGTCCGAGTACTGCTTGACCAGTGACCGGATCTTCCATTCCGAGGTGTAGTCGTGCAGCTCGTCCTCGGTGTCTTCGGGCTTGAGGTGCAAGGTGACCGCGGTGCCCTGCGGCGCATCGTCGACGTCGGCCACGGTGTACGTTCCCTCGCCGCTGGACTCCCAACGGGTCGCCGAGCTCTCGCCCGCCTTGCGGGTGAGCAGGGTGACGGTGTCCGCCACCATGAACGACGAGTAGAAGCCGATCCCGAACTGGCCGATCAGCTCCTCCGAGGCGGCAGCATTCTGGGCGTCCTTGAGTTGCTGGCGCAGTTCTGCGGTGCCGGACTTGGCCAGGGTGCCGATCAGGCCCACCACCTCGTCTCGGGTCATCCCGATCCCGTTGTCGCGGATCGTCAGCGTCCGCGCGGCCTTGTCGATGTCGATCTCGATGTGCAAATCGGAGGTGTCGACGTCGAGGTCCTTGTTCCGGAACGCCTCCAGGCGCAGCTTGTCCAGTGCGTCGGAGGCGTTCGAGATCAACTCCCGCAGGAATGAGTCCTTGTTGGAGTACACGGAGTGGATCATCAGATCCAGCAACTGGCGGGCCTCGGCCTGGAACTCCAGCTGCTCTACACGTTCAGTCATGGTGAATCCGTTCGACGCGACGACAATTGGTGCCGGCGAGATAATAGCGAGGCCGAGGTGGCGCGCGTGACGGCATGATGGTCACATGGACGCACGACCTGGAAACCGGCCGCTCCGAGCCCTCGGCGCGGTCCTGGCCCTGCTGGTGTCGCTGCTCGTCGCCGCACCGACCGGAGTCGCGCAGGCGGCGGAGGCGGCACCGGCAGGCGATGCGCTGTCGATCGGCGACCCGGACGCACTAGGTCAGATCGACCTTTATGTCGATCCGCTGTGCCCGTTCAGCGGCAAGTTCGTGCGGACTCATGGCGAGCAGATCAGCAAGCGCATCGACAGTGGCGCGCTGCGCGTCAACGTGCGGTTCGTGAGCTTCCTCGACAAGTACTCGGCCAGCGGCACCTACGATATCCGCGCGATCTACGCCGCGTACGTGGTGGCCGATCAATCACGATCGAGCGACGTTGCGTGGCGCTTCATTGAAGCGATCTACGCCAAGGGCACCCAGCCGAAAGAAGGTGGGGACACCGACCTGAGCAACGACCAGCTGGCTGATATCGCCAACCAGGTCGGCGCGCCTCAACTTGCCCAAGACCTCATTCGAGTCGGTTTGCCCATCGGTTTCGACCCGCACGTGATCGCGAACAACAATCTTGATGTCCTACACCAATTTCCTGAGCCAGGAGTTCCGCTCGTTGTCATCAACGGCCAGCCGGTCGACGAGGATTCAGACTGGCTGACTCAGCTTCCCGGCTGAGCCGGGCAGAGGCTATAGCTGACCGAGCGGACGGCAGACGTTGGACAGGGCATTCCAGTACTGACCCGGCGCGCAGTTCTCCGCTTGGCGGGGCGTCTGGCAGGTATTCGTGATCGGGTCCCAAAACTGCCCGTTCACACAGTTCAACGGTTCGGCAGCACTGATGCCCACACTCAGCGGCGCTGCTGCGGCGATGCAAACACTGGCGACGGCGGCGACCGTCGCGCGACGACGTAGTGGATTCATGCTCTGATCCTTCCCGGCTGTGCGTGTGTCCAAACCATCGCGCTGGCCGAAGCCGCTGGCCACGAGTACGTCCTCGACATTACCGACCAATTCCTCACCCGCGGTGGTCAATACGACATTGAGCCCCCCAGGGGGCGACAAAAATGTCCCCGCGGTGCTGCTTACCGCGGGGACATTGGATTCGGGGGTCGCTCAGTTGATGCCGACGACCTCTTGGGCGATCGCGGCTACTCGGGTCTGAGCGGCGGACACGACACCGTGACGGTCCTTGTGCGCCTCCTCGTAGGCCAGGATCGCGCGGACGTCGGACGGAGTGGTGAGCTCCTTGATCTCCGCCACCGCGTCAGAGACGTTCAGCGTGTCGTAGTCGGCGATCGGCAGCTCGGCAACCTCGAGCACACCGGCGGCGGTTCGCATCGAATGCAAAGCATCGGCGGCCTGGCCCGCACCCTCACGGCGGGTCACTCGCTCCGCTGTGGCCAGCGCTGCATCGCGTGATGCGGACAGTGCCTTGGCGGCGACGTCGCCTGCATGGGCACCGCGGCTCAACAGCTCGCCGAGCGCCGGGGGAGCCGCACGCACAGTGTCCACCGCGCGATCGACTCCGCGCGCTGACCACTGCATCGGCGCACTCACCATCTTTACTGCCACGCCAGTGGCGACCTGCACCGGTGTGCGGCGCAGCGCGGCCGGCCCGCCGAGCGCATCTTCAGCCAGCACCGTGGTCAACCACTCGACAGTTGCCGAATGCGCCGTCATGAGGCGATCGGCCAGCTTCTCGATGTCGGACTTGCCCAACGCGACCGCGAGTGCCTTGATGTAGCGCGACCGGTCGAGCAGTTGGTGCTCCAGCGCGAGATCGCCCAACAGCGCCTCGCCGAACGGCTGCGCCTGCTCGGTCAGCGCCTTGACCGCGGCGGCAGCACGCCCCAGCAACGGGCCGACGACATCCGGCAGCCCACCGAGTTCGCGGATCGCAGCCTCGATGGCTTCGGCCCGGTCGCGGCCGTTTTCCGCATTCTGCGTCAGCTCGGTGCGCACAGCTTCAGTACGGGACTGCGCCACCCGGGTCTCCGCGACCTGGATTTCGGTGTTCGTCAGATCAAGCACAGTGCGCAGTTGGGCCACCAGTGTGGTGGTGTCGTTGAAAGCCATAGAAATTCGCCCTTTCGGCGTTGACGTCATTGTGTTGGCGCGATACGCGCCGCAATTACCGACTACCCCCTGCAGCTCCTGAGTACCGCCACTGTGACCGGGTCATCAGCGAAACTTTGCTTCTTACAAAGACGTTTGTCTATGTCATAGCCGGGTACGGCTGCTGCAATCGAGCAGGAAAGGGCCGATATGACGACCAAATCCAGAGATATTAGTGAATCCGACCTGGGTCCGGACCGGGACAACCGATCGGACATCGTCGATCCCCGCGATACCGATCACCCCGCCGGCACTGAGCAGGCCGACGAGAATGCCGCCACCGAGTCTCCGAGCTAGTCCACCTTGATCGAATCGCTCCGTGAATCAATGTCTGTAGTAAAGAGCGGCCGTTATGAAACAGGCCTCTAAGTGGCCCGAGAGATCGAAAATCGCTGTAGAACAACAGATTATGGTGAGTAATTCAGCGCGATTAGGCGATCGCCCTATTCGCAAGTACTGTTAGCGCCGTTGGTACTGAAGCAGTTTGGCATCAACGTACGTCCGGAGCGGTCTTCCCCGATATGCCGTGAGCCTTCGCTCCATACCGGACATCATCCAAGCCAAGCAACTCTGCGAGAGCGATCATCGCGTCTCCGCTGGGCATCCGCGTGGCCAATCGCACGATTCCGCGCCGATCGGGCATGGTTCCTGGTCGTGCTGCTGAGCATCGGCTACATGGTGAGCCGCGGCCTGGCCAAGTCCGGTAGCCGCCACCACAACGACGGCTAATCCCAACAGGTTTCCCGTTTGACGATTGTCCCCGTCATCGCCGTGTGCGGTGGCGGGGCCAATCGATTTGGTCGCCGATCAAACCCGGTGCCGGTTGACCGTGTATGTCGCCGCAGCCCGGGTACTACTCGCCTATCACGGCCAGTCCAGCCCTCGTCACCACCCAGGAGAACCCATGCCGCCCCGCCGCAAGCCTGATCAAACCGCCCCCAAGCCGACGAGCCCGACCGGCAACACCACCGGTGAAGCGGGTGATCTCGACGCGCGGGCCCAGTCGGGGAAATACCTGACCACTGCGCAAGGCCTGCGACTGCCCGACACCGACCACTCGCTCAAGGCCGGCCCCCGGGGTCCGTCGCTGCTCGAAGACTTCCACTTGCGGGAGAAGATCACCCATTTCGATCATGAGCGCATTCCCGAGCGCGTCGTGCACGCTCGCGGCGCCGCAGCCCACGGCGTCTTCGAGTCCTATGGCGTCGCCCGATCGGTCACCAAGGCCGGCTTCCTCGGGAGCAAGGGCAAGAAGACCGACGTGTTCTGTCGCTTCTCGACCGTGTTGGGTTCGCGTGGATCGGCCGACACGGTGCGTGACACCCGCGGCTTCGCGGTCAAGTTCTACACCGACGAGGGCAATTTCGACCTCGTCGGCAACAACATGCCGGTGTTCTTCATCCAGGACGGCATCAAGTTCCCCGACATCATTCACGCGGCAAAACCCCACCCGGACCGCGAGATTCCCCAGGCGCAGTCGGCTCACGACACGTTCTGGGACTTCGCGTCGCTGCACACCGAGGCCACCCACCACGTCTTCTGGAACATGAGCGATCGCGGCATCCCGCGCTCATTCCGGACCATGGAGGGGTTCGGCGTCCACACCTTCCGCCTGGTCAATCGCAAAGGCGGGACCAGCCTGGTGAAGTTCCACTGGAAGCCCGTGGCCGGGGTGCACTCACTGGTGTGGGAAGAGGCGCAACTCGCAGCCGGATTCGACCCCGACTTCCACCGCCGCGACATGGCCGACGGCATCGAGGCCGGCGCCTACCTGGAGTACGAGCTCGGTATCCAGGTCATGCCCGATGACGGCACCGACAGCTTTGCGGGCATCGACCTGCTCGACCCGACCAAGCTCGTGCCCGAGGAGATGGTGCCGGTGCAACTCATCGGCAAGATGACCCTCAACCGGAATCCGACGAACTACTTCGCCGAGACCGAACAGGTGGCTTTCCACACCGGCAACCTCGTGCCCGGTATCGAGCCGACCAACGACCCGCTGATGCAGGCGCGTCTGTTCTCCTACCTCGACACCCAACTGACCCGTCTAGGTGGACCCAATTTCTCGCAGCTGCCGATCAACCGGCCGCATTGTCCGGTGAACGACATGCTCCGTGATGGCATGCACCAGACGGCAATTCACACCGGACAGGCGCCGTACCGCCCCAACAGCATCGACGGCGGAGAGCCTCTGGTCGCCGACGCCGAAGGCGGATACGTGCAGACGCCCCGGCAGGTCGATGGTCCGACGGTGCGCGCTGCGCCGGCGTCGTTCGACGACCACTTCAGTCAGGCGGCGATGTTCTACCGCAGCTTGACCTACATCGAGCAGCTGCACATCATCGAGGCGTTCACCTTCGAACTCGGCAAGTGCTACGAGCAGGCGATCAAAGAGCGGCAGCTCGAGGTGCTGGCCAACGTCGACACCGACCTGTGCAAGCAGGTGGCGATCGGCCTCGGTCTGCCCGCGCCGAAAGGCACACCGCCGCAAGATGTTGTCGAATCACCGGCGCTATCGCAGGTGATCGACACGCCGGGTCCGATCGACGGCCGCAAGATCGCCATCATCGCCGGAGCCGACTCCGACTTGGCCGGTGTCGCCAAGCTGGCGGCAGCGATTCAACGTCTGGGCGCGACCCCGCTGGTGACCGCGCCGCTGGGCGGTGTGCTCAAGTCCGGGCGTCGCAGCGTGGTGGTCGAACGAACCTTGCTGACCGCGAGGTCGATCGAGTTCGATGCTGTCGTCGTCGCCGCCGGAACGAAGCCCGCCCACGACATCAAGCTGGTTCTGTTGCTGCAGGAGGCATTTCGGCACTGCAAGGCGGTGGCGGCCTGGGGTGACGGCGCCGACGCCCTGACTGCGGCCGGAATCGATCTCGGTTCTGCCGGCGTACTGACCGCCGATTCGGTCGACAGGTCCTTCACGACCGCACTGGGCGAGGCGGTCGGTCTGCATCGGGTGTGGGAACGCGCCGTCGACGTGATGGCCTCGGCAGTCGCGCCGGTACGGTAACCCGGCGACGGGCGCTGGCTACCGCTCACCCGCCAACCCGAGCAGCGGCGGTACCAGATACCGCCGCGCGAACGAGCGCAGAGCGTCGTCGTCACCGAGGGCGACGTTCTGCGACGGCGTCAGCACGAACGACACGATGACCCGAACGGTCACCTCGGCGACTTCGAGGAGCTCGAGTTGCGTGCGTGTGTCGTCAGGTAGCGCGACGGCGAGCTGATGAGCCAGGAATGACGATGCCGTCCGCACGACGCTGTCGCCCTCGGTGGTCAGGAACGGCAACACCGTCTCCGGCTCGGTGGCGAGCAGGCGCTGCAGTAGTGCGTGCCCCCGCATGGTGTTCAGCGTGAAGACGAATCCCTCGACCAGCTTGTCTTCGGCCTCGTCGTAACCGCCGGCCTCGGCCGCCAACTCGGACAGGAACCGCTCGAGTTCCCGCAGCAGCACCGCCTCGACGATCGCGTCCTTGTTCGCGAACGTCCGGTACAGCGTCACCCGCGCCAGCCCGGAACGCTTGGTGATGTCTTCCACCGTGGACCGCCGAATTCCGAACAGTTCGAACTGCCGCAAAGCCGCGTCCAGGATCTTTTCGGCGTTGCCTTCCACCGTCGGCGACCCGAAACGCTGCACCGCTTTGGCGAGCAGGCCGCTGTACTTCATTGCTGCAGTGTAAGGCCTGCTCACACGCTATTGATACAAACAAACCAAGAATGTATCTTCGGTCTCACCGGCTCAACCGCGATGTAGGAGGCTCGACATGGCTGCTTCGACCAGGACGGCACCGCCACCGAGTCGAGAGGAGTTCTCCGCCCGGCTGCTCAACGGCTCGGCCCGCAAGTCCTACGCCCCCGTCGTCGACATCGACTGGGACAGCCCCGTCGTGCCCGACACGTTCTTTCTCCCGCCCCGCATGGTGTCGCTCTACGGCACCCAGATGTGGCAGGAGATGAGCCGCGAACAGCAGATCGAGCTGTCCCGGCAGGAGTTCATCAACCTGCTCTCGGCCGGCGTGTGGTTCGAGAACATCCTCAACCAGGCGCTGCTGCGCGGCCTCATGCACGCCGATGTCACCGCAGCGTCCACCCACTACTCGCTCACCGAACTCGGCGACGAGACCCGCCACATGGTCATGTTCGGCCGGGCCATCGCGGCCGTCCACGGTAAACCGTTCCAGCCCAGCCGGATCCAGCGGATGACCATCAACCTGCTGCCGCTGGTGTTCCAGAAGACCGTGCTGTGGATCGCCGCGCTGGTAGGGGAGGAGATCTTCGACGCACTGCAGCGGGAGATCCTCGACGATCCGGACATCCAGCCAATTGTCCGCCGGGTCATGCGAATTCACGTCACCGAGGAAGCGCGCCACATTCAGTTCGCCCGCGACGGCGCCCGCCGAGACGTCCCGACCATGAAGCGGCGAAACCGCTTCCTGCTCGCCACGATCCACGGCGCCGGCGGCCCGTTCTACCGCTACCTGTTCACCAACCGCGCCGTGTACCGCCGTGTCGGGCTCGACGGGCATGAAGGCCGACGGCAGGCCCGCGCCAATCCGTATTTCCACGACACCACGCGAACCGGATTCGCGCCGCTGGCGGCGTTTCTGGAGGAGATCGGGCTGATGAACCGGATCAGCCGGCGCATGTGGACGCGGAGCAACTTCCTGTGACGGCCGACGACAGCGGTATTTTCGACGGCGAGGCCGAACTGGAGGTGGACGGCGTGCGCTGTCCCGTCCGGGTGCGCCTCGCCGGGCACCTCAACCCGATCGACGGGCGCTACCACTGGCAGGGTCTCGCATACGGCGCTCCCGACGCCGTGACAGCGGGCGCTCCCGCCCAGCTGGTCATCGGAAGCCGAAGCGTCGCAGTGAAACTCGTCGAGCGAGTCCCGTCCGGTCAACTGATGGTCAGCGGTGTCGGCGCGCCGCCCTACGACCTGCTGCCGGTCTGACAGCCTGCGCTAGTCGATGCCGCCGACGCGCAGATGCGCGGTCATCAGCAGTTCGTCGTACACCGACCTGGCAGGCATGGCGCCGTCGTGAGGCACGCTCTGAAAATCGGTAGTGACCTGTTGAGCGAGGTCGCGCAGCTTCACATTGGTCTCTTGCGAGCGCCAGCGCAGTAGGTCGAAGGCCGCATCGGCACTGATGCTGTAGACCATCATCAGCATCCCTTTGGCCTGATCGATGGGCGAGCGACGGGCGGCGATGTCCTCGACCTCGTTGCTCACCTGCTCCTGAGCGCTGCGGAGGTCGCCGGACATGTCGATGTAGAAGCCGTCACTGCCGATGATCTCGCCGGCGTCGTCGCGCAGCTGGTTGCCCACCACGACGACGTGGTGGATTCGTCCGTGCTTGTCGCGGATACGGTGTCGGGTGCTGAACGGCTCACGGGTGCGGCGTATGCGCTGCAGCAGCTCGCTCAGTTCGTCGCGGTCGTCCGGATGCTTGTGGGAGAGCACCAATTCGGTGGTCGGGGTGACGGTGCCGGGCTCGTAGCCATGCATGCGGGCCACCTCGTCGGACCACTCCCAGCGGTCGTCGGCGAAAAAGTATCTCACCCATCCGATCCGGGACAGGTCGCCGGCTTGGGGCGGACGCGCGTCGCTCCGGCGGCGGGACTCATCCCGTCGATCATCGTGCCGCCCCGACATGTGCACTGCCCCTGATGAAATAAATGTCAAACTCGACCTAGAACTTGTTACTGACCCCCTTGATGATAATTGCCGTGATCGCAGATGGCGCGCAGTTTTCGCATCGTCCGGACGTCGTCGTGCTTTGGTCATTTTTTGCGCTCATTCGGTGCTGCTACGGATCCCCCGGAGGGCCTGCGCGATATAGCCGGGTGAACACGCTCGATGCTTGCTTGGTGGTAAGTTGGCCGTTCGGACAGTTTGCTGCACGGGGCGAGGAGGCGGGCCATGGCCGAGCCGCTGAAGGTCGATCCGGAGTCGCTGGTCACTTCGGGCGGAGTGTTGGATCAGCATTCGCAGAACGTGTTCGCCACCCACACCCAGGCGGATCAGACCATCGAGTCGTCACTGTTCAGCTGGGTGGGGCAATCGCAGTCCGCCCTGGCGGCGAAAGCTGCCACCTGGTCCACGGTGACGACGACCCTGACTACGCGCTTGTACGAGCATGCCGAAGGCCTGCGGGTCAGTGGTATGACGTTCGCTGCGATGGATCAGCGCGACGCCGAGGAACTCGCCGACGTCTATCGGCCGAACGGTCAGGCGCGTGACGCTTAGCGTCGCAGACATCGAGCGATGGGATCCCGAAGCCGTCCGGGAAGTTTTTCACGCAGCGTCCGCGCGCAGCGGAGCCTCGACCGACGCGGCGCGCGCCTCCGAACAGCTGCCGGCGTTTGAGTCCTGGGGCGGGGTGTCCGCGGACGCCGCCCGCGATGCGATACACAAGACGCGGGTAGACCTGGATGCCCATGCCCGCGAAGCGCTTGCGGTGGCCCAAGCCGCGCAGAAGGCCGCACAGGACATCGAGAAGGTGAAGATCGAACTGCGCGAGCTCAAGGACGATGCAAGAGGCGAAGGGCTCGACGTCGACCCTGCCACCAACTCGGTGGTGAAGGGTCCGGGCTTCAAGGGCACGGCCGCGGATCTGGCGTCGAAGATCGCTGACTGCCAGAGCCGGCTGAACGCAATCCTGGCCGAAGCCAACGGTGTTGACGCCGAACTGGCCGCGGCGATCAACATGGCGGACGGCACGCTGCCGATCCCGGACGCGCAGCCCACCCCGCCGCCACCGCCGGAGTCGACCCCACCCGAGGACGTCAAGAAGTGGTGGGACTCGCTGACGCCCGAACAGCAGCAGGCCGAATTGCGGGACAACCCACCGTATATGGGCAACCTCAACGGGATTCCCGTCGAGGCCCGTGACGTGGCGAACCAGACTGCCATGCGGACTGACATCGAGAACATCGAGGAAGCCGCCAGCCGGCACGGGGTCTCTGCCCAAGACGTGATCAACGACCCATTCCGCTACGGCTGCACCCCGGACGACGTCACGCGCTACACCAACGCGGTCAAAGTCGAACAGGCACTCGAAGACGATCAGCTGGCAACCGGCGCCCAGACATTCCTTCAGGTGTATCAGCCGACGAAGTTCGATGGTCAGGGCCGCGCGGCGATCGCGATCGGCAACCCCGACAAGGCCGCCAACACCACGGTGGTGGTGCCGGGCACCAGTCACAGCGTCACCGAGGGCTGGCTCAGCGCCAGCGATGCCACCAACCTGTACAACGAAGCCGTGAAAGCCGACCCCAGCCGATCGGCGTCCGTGGTCGCCTGGATGGGTTACGACGCGCCGAACAGCCTGACCGATCCGCAAGTCGCACAGACCTCGCTGGCGCACCAGGGCGGCGCGCTGCTCGCCGCGGATGTCAACGGCCTGAACGTCACTCACGGTCCAGGCCCGTCGCACATGACCGTCATGGGGCACTCCTACGGCTCGACGACGGTGGCCGACGCCGCAGCGGGCTACGGAATGCACACCAACGACGCCATCCTCATCGGTTCACCGGGTACCGATATGGCCAAGAGTGCCGCCGACTTTCACCTCGCCCCGGGTGGGCATGTTTTCGTCGGCGCCGCCTCGACCGACCCGGTGACCCAGCTCGGCGGTCTTCCTCAGGTGCACATCCCGGGTACCGGAGTGAATCTGGCGCTGGGCACCGACCCCGCTGTGGACGGGTTCGGCTCGACGCGCTTCAAAGCCGAAGTGCCCGGCTGGACCATCAACGACCACAGCCACTACTTCCAGCGTGGCACCGAGTCCTTGTTCAGCATGGCCGACATCGTGTCCGGCCACGGCGACGCCCTTGCCCTCGACGGTATGACCGCACCGCATCGCAGCGACAACATCCTCACCGACATCGGTGTGCTGCCGTCGGATCCCGAACTGTTTCGTGCCCCGACATCAGGCCACTACCACTAGGACGGAACCCAGTGATCTTGCCGCGCAAGAGAATCCCGCTCGCAGTGACTGTGATGGTCGCCGCCGCACTATCAGGATGTGGAATCATGCAATCCGATGCTGACCGAGTCTCCAACCCGCTGACCCCCGAGCAGTCCAAAGCTCAGGTCATGGATGCCGCGCACGACATCGTCACGACATTGAACATCAATGTCGTCGAGGCGGCGTTTTGGCACGCGTCGTGTAATGACCAGGGCGACCCGCCTTTTCGCGGGCAGATGCGCATCGCCTATCCACCCGCCGCGTCATTCGCGGCGTCCGACACCGAGATCGCCCAGATGGTCCAGCAACTCCGCAACACCGGGTGGACGTCCGATCCCGAGTTCCACACCCACGGCACCGCGTTGAGCAAGGGCAACGTCGTGGCCGTCTTCGGGCCGCAGAATGTCAGCAACCCTAACCGCGACATCGAACTGTTCGGCGAGTGCCGCGACACCACCACGACCAAGGACACCAAGGGCCGGGTGGAGCGCGTCACGTTGTCCTGAGTGGCGCACTACGTTACGAGGCGATCTCCGCGATCGCCGACGGAGTATCCAGATCGCCATAGGCATTGGCGTAGCGCTGGGCCAGGGCGACGGCAACTTCGAGGCGCTGCCAGAGCCCGCCGCCGCTGCTGGCTGTCGCCAGCCACAGCGCCAGTCCATGTGCGACCGACGCTCGGTAGCGCAGCCACACCTCGGCCGAGGTGGGCAGTTCGTCGGCGGGCAGGCCGAGCGCGTCGCGGTATTCCTCCAGCAGCGCCCGCTCGTGCTCGCGCCGGTCCTCGACGGTCAGCGCGCCCTGCAGGAAGTACCCGACATCCAGTGACCAGTTGCCGCGACGGGCGACCTGCCAGTCCAGGAACCCGACCTCACCGTCGGGCGTGACGTAGGTGTTGCCGATGTGCGGATCGCCGTGCAGCAGCGTCTGCGGCGAGGTGGTCAACGTCCGGATGTAGGGCTTCCACACCCCTTCGACCAGCTGGTCGATCGACAGCGACAGCACCTCGGGTGGAGTGCTGTCGTCGAGCTGTTCCAGCGCGCTCGGCAGCGGCGCGTACTGCAACCCGTCGAACGGCTCGAAGGGCTCCAGCCAGCCCAGGGCCGGTTCCTGCAGCACGCGGTCTCCCCAGTACCGTCCGTGCAGGCGCCCGAGCCCGCGCATCCCGGAGCGGGCCTCCTCGAACGTCAGCGGCCGCAGGGAATCCCGGGGATCGGCACCCCGCGCGGTGAGGTCCTCCATGACGAGGCAGAAGTCGTAGGCATCTTCGTCGATGAGTGCGGCGTAGACGACGGGATGCTCCAGCGGGAGTGCGACGCCCGAGCTGAACAGCCGCGGCTCATGGAACATGCCGCTGGTCATCCGGATGAGCTCCTTGTGGTCCGGGTCGGCGGCCTTGACGAAGACGGTTGTCGGTCCCGTGCCCTCGGAGTAGCACAACCGAAGGCGCGCACGACGATTGGTGCCGTCGTCGCGAAGGTCTATCGCGACGTCGCTGACCGTGGCACCGGGGTAGTGGGCGGCCAGGGCGTCCGTCATCCAGCTCGGCGACACCTCGGCGAAATCGGCGGGCACTGACAATGCGGGTGAGCTCATGTCGGCGGGCACTCCTCGGGTGCGACTGGTCTGCACTATTACGACACGAAACGTGTCGTAATAGTCGGAAAGGTACCGCACCGTGGTGCACGACTGTCGGAAATCGGCGAAGTTAAGCTCGCGACATGTCGCAACCGCCCGGCCGGCCTCGAGACGCATCGCTGCACGCGGCGATCCTCGGTGCCGTGCGCGAGGTGCTGATGGAGTCCAGCTACGCCGATCTCTCGATGGACGGCGTCGCGGCGCGCGCGCAGGTCGGCAAGAAGACGCTTTACCGGCGGTGGGCGTCGAAGGCGCCGCTGGTCGCCGAGGCGGTACTGGACGCCTACGGCCGTGGCGGTTCGTTCGACGTGCCCGACACCGGTGATCTCGGCGCGGACCTCCAGTGTTGGCTGATCGAGCACGGCGAGTTCATCGCAGAACCCGCCAACGCCAAGCTGATCCGTGCGCTCGTCGCTGCGGCCGCCGCGAATTCCGGTGATACCGAAGCGCTGTACGAACAACTCAGCGTTCCGCAGCGCAGCGGGCTCGTGGACAGGGTGCGCCGCGCGGTGGACAGCGGTGCCGTGCGCCCCGACGTCGACCCCGACGCCATCGCCAACGCACTGATGGGCACCCTGCTTCTGCAGGTCATGAGCAGCCCGGTGCGCAGCGACGACGCGGCGGGCCGGTACGGGGCTCTGGTGGATGCCCTGTTGAGCGGTGTCGGCTCGGCCTAGGGTCGTTCACGTGCATCTCGAGGAACTGCAGTGGTTCGTGGTGCTGGCCGAGACCGAACATGTCACCGAGGCCGCGGCCGAACTGGGGGTCAGTCAACCTACGCTGTCGCGCGCGCTGAGCAGACTCGAGCAGGACGCGGGTGTCCCGCTGTTCGACCGGGTCGGTCGTCGACTGCACCTCAACGAGTATGGGCGAATCATGCTCGAGCATGCCCGCCGCAGTCTGGCCGAAGTGCAGGCGGCTCTGGATCGCATTGCGGCCCTGCGGGATCCCGACACCGGCCGGGTGCGTCTGGCGTTCCTGCATTCACTGGCCAACTGGTATGTGCCCGAACAGCTTCGGCGCTTCCGAGAGACCGCGCCGAAGGTCCAATTCGACCTTTTTCAGGGTGCCGCGCACGAGATTGCCCGCAGCATTCTCGACGGCGGGTCCGACATCGCCATCACCTCACCCCGGCCGGACCCGGCGGACTTCTCCTGGCGCCGTCTCTATGTCGAGCGACTGTGTTTGGCCGTTCCTGTGGGGCACCGGCTCGCGATGCGCAGCCGGGTCAGCCTGTCGGTGGCGGCCGACGAACCGTTCGTCGCGCTCGAGAAACCGTTCGGGTTGCGGCAGTTGACCGATGAGCTGTGGGTCGAGGCCGGCATCGATCCACAGATCGTGTTCGAGGCCTCCGAGATCCCAACGATGGAGGGCTTGGTCGCGGCGGGGTTCGGAGTGGCGGTGGTGCCGGTGCCGCGGGACGGTACCGAGGCGAGGGTGGTCCATGTGCCCTTGTCGAACAGCCGGGCCAAACGCGAGGTCGGATTGGCCTGGGCGCGAAGCCGTCCGCTCGCGCCGCCCAGCGAGCGCTTTGTAGATTTCCTCGCCGACGGCTGAGCCCATAGGGGTCGCCCACCTGGCGTCATGCGCCTGGAGCATGAGTAATGAACAGATCATGCATTGGACACATCAGTAGCGTGTTCCTACCGTGCACTCAGTGACCATTGACCAATCCCTGGAACGCGCCTGGACGGGGCACACCCGAGGCTCGACCGCCTACACGCGACTGCTGGCGGCGCTGTTCTGCGCGGGCGTGGCCACATTCGCGCAGCTGTACTCGCCGCAGGCCGTCCTGCCCCTGATCTCCGCGGACCTCGGCGTCGGTGCTGCCCATGCCGCACTTCTCATTTCGGCGTCCACCGTCGGTTTGGCGATCGGCGTGATCCCCTGGTCGGCGCTGGCCGACCGGATCGGCAGGGTCAAGGCCATCACGGTGTCCGTTTCCGGTGCCACGCTGGTCGGGATGCTGGTGCCCTTCGCCCCGACGTTCGGGCTGCTGATGGCAGGGCGGTTCCTCGAGGGACTGTTGGTCGGCGGGGTGCCGGCAATCGCGGTGGCCTACCTGACCGAAGAAGTCGACCGTGCGCATGCCGCCCGCGCCGCCGGCACGTTCGTGGCCGGAACGACGATCGGCGGTCTGCTCGGACGTTTGGTGTCGAGCCCGGTGGCCGAGTTCGCCGGTTGGCGCATGGGGGTCTTCACCGTCGCGGTCATCTGCGGGATGGCGGCGATGGGGTTCGTCAAATTGGCCCCCGAGCCGCGGGGTTTCACTCCGGCGTCGCACCGCGGCACCAATCCTGAGGGCAGTCTCGCGCACCGGCTCGCCGTGAACCTGCGCACACCGCGTCAGCTCGTGCTGTTCGCACAGGGCTTTCTGTTGATGGGCGGGTTCGTGGCCCTCTACAACTTCCTCGGCTACCGGTTGACGGCCGCGCCGTTCGGACTGCCTGCGTCGGTGGTGAGCCTGGTATTCCTGGCGTACCTGGCCGGAACGTGGGCGTCGTCGCGCGCCGGTGCCGAGGCAGCCCGCTTCGGGCGCAGGCGGGTGCTGCTCGTCTCGGTCGCGATCATGATGACAGGAGTCGCGATCACGTTGAGTGCCAACGTGATCGCGATCCTGATCGGGTTGGTGGTGGCCACGGCCGGGTTCTTTGGTGCGCATTCCACCGCCGCGGGGTGGACCGGGCAGGCCGCACCCGTCGGCAAAGCCCAGGCGTCGTCGCTCTACAACCTGTTCTACTACGGCGGCTCCAGCGCCGTCGGCTGGCTGGGCGGTGTGGCCTTTGATGAGTACGGGTGGACGGCGGTCGCGGTCACCATCCTGGTGCTGGCCGGCATCGCGGGATCGCTTGCGGCCCTGATGCTGCGGGACGGGTAAGCGACGCGTCAGTAGTCCCAGACGGCAGGCACACAGCGGAACACATCGCCGGCGGTCGCCACATGGCAGACCGACGGGAATGGCAGGTGAGTGGCCACCAGCGCCTCACCGGTCGCGGCGACCTCACGCAGCAGATTCACCCGGACGCGGGCGGCTTCCTCCGGATCGTGCTCAAAGCCGTTCTGCCACTCCGGATTGTCGAAGCCGGGTGCGAACACCGCGTCGCCGGCGAATGTCAGCCGTTCACCGCGGGACTCCAACCGAACGACGCTGTGCCCGGGAGTGTGACCGCCGGTGCGAGTGACGAGCACGCCCGGCGCCACTTCGTATTCCGTCTCGAACGGCCGCAGTTGCCCGCGGTAGTCGTTCAGGAACCGGGTTGCGGTCCTGCGCAGCACATCCGGGATCGGTTGCGGCATGACGGTGTGGGTGAAGTCGGGCTTCTCCCAGAACTCTGCCTCCCGGCTGGCCACGTGCACCTGCAGGTCCGAGCGAAGCCGCGCCTTGAGACCTTCGGTGAGCAGTCCGCCGATGTGGTCCATGTGCAGGTGGGTGAGCACGACGTCGGTCACTGCGCCGGGGTCGATGCCGGCGGCCTCGAGGCGCGCAACCGTCTGCCCGGCCCGCGGAAAGTCTGGGAACTCCACCCCGAGACCGGCGTCGACGAGAATCGTTCGGTCACCGGTACGCACCACTACGACGTTGAGCGGCCAGTCGACGACGTCGCGGGGTAGGAACTGGTCGTCCAGCCAACCCGCCAGTTCGGCCGGGGGCGTCGTGGTCGCCAGCGTCGACGCGGTAATCGGCAGCACCCCGTCGCTGATCACCAGCACCTCGATATCACCGACCGGCACCGCGTAGCGCGACGGAACCAGCTCGCCGGCTCGGGAAATGTTGTCCACACTCATGTTTGCTCTCCTGATCGGTTCGGGAATTACCCTTCGACTGCGGAGAACGCACGGCGATTCGTAAAGTCATCCCGGGAGCGCAGCCGTGATGCGAAGGTGGAGCCGATGCGTGCAGGAATGTTCGGTGTGCCGCTCCTGGCCACAACGGTGCTGATCGGCCTGATCGGTGCGCCAACGGCGGCGGCCGGCGACAACGACTGCGCCCTGTTGCTGCCCGCGGCAGACCAGCTGGAAGCGGTATTCAACGAGATCGCACCGACGGGGACGCCGCCGTGGGTCGCAGCCCAGGTTCGCGCGCCGCTGAGCCCGCTGCACAACCTGACCAGTCCGCCGGGTATCGATCTGCGGATCCGGTCCAACATGGTGGCGTCGCAGGTCGACAACGGCGACCCGTACCGGCCGGCCACCCCGGAGCGGCTCGCGAGCGATCTGGCCAAGGCCCGGGACCTACTGGTCGCAGTCCGCCACTGGTGCGCGCCCTAGCCTTGGCCCCGAGGATAATCGGGAACGACGCGATGGACGGAGGTGACACGGCAGGTGAGCTCCTTGCCCGACGCGGCGACGCTGGAAACAGTGCTGGACGTCGCTGCCCGCGCCCCGTCCCTGCGCAACCTGCAGCCGTGGCGCTGGCAGGTCGACAGCGAGGCCGTCCACCTGTACGCGGACTGGAGTCGGCGGGCCGGTGACGCCCCGGCGGACCGGCGCGACGTCCTCCTCGGCTGCGGGGCGGTTCTCGACCACTGCGTCGTCGCGATGGCCGCCGCGGGCTGGCACCCGAGTGTCCGGCGGTTCCCCGACCGTGCAGACACCAGCCATCTGGCGATCCTGGAAGTGGTCGAGCAGCCGCCTCAGGGTGGGTGGCGCGAGCTGGCCTCGGCCATACCGCGGCGCCGCGCCGACCGCCGCCCATACGGCTCTCGGCCGATAGCGCCCGGCACGCTGGAGTTGCTGTACATCCGGGCCAGGCGGCTGGATGTGGATGTGCGGGTTGTCCCGACGTCGCGGTGGACTCGGATCGGCGACGGCACCGTCGAGCTTCGGTACCCAACGGCCGCCGAGCAGTCCGGAGAAACACCCGATGGCGCAGTGCTCCTGGTCCTGGGCACTCGCCGCGATGATGACGACATGCGCTTGCGAGCCGGGGAAGCGCTCAGCCTCGTGACGCTGACGGCCACCGCGATGGGTTTCGCGAGCTGCCCGCTGACCGAGCCGTTGAACGACACCAAAAGCCGACTTGCGCTGGCATGCGAGGTGTTCGACGGTGCGACGTATCCGCAAGCCCTGATCCGTGTCGGACTCCCGTTGGACGATGCCGAGCCGCTGCCTCCGACCGACCGTCGAGCGGCCCGCGATATCACCGTGTGGACCAATCGATAGCGCTCAGTTACCGAACACACCCCAGCGCTTGATCTGGACGCGCTCGGCGTCCGGCCAAATCGCTTTGGCGGCAGGTGAATTGCAGAAGTAGTCCTCAGCCTGGCGGATGCTCATATCGACCGCGTGCAGGCCGTCCTCCTGGTGGGCGCGGCAGTTGACCGTCAACACCCGATTGGTGGCCGGCTCGGCTTCCAGCACTTCGATGGTCAACACCACCACGAGCGTGTAACCGGCGCCGGTCGGCAGGTAGAAGGTCAGGTCCCGACTGGCCGGACCGCCGCCATTGCTGACCAGATAGCCGTTCCCGCTGGGATACACAGCCTGCCCGACCATCTGGGTGCGCTCGTAATGCCGGCTGTCGTCGTGGGCGCGCCACACCGCGAACCGGGTGTTCGGATTGCCGCCGTTGAGCAGATTCCGCGAGATCGGGATGATCAGTTCCGCACGCCCGTCGCCGTCGATGTCCTGCAGCCCGACACCGCCCGGGGTGGACGGCTCCAGGAGTTCGTCGATCGTCTGCACGACTGCGCCCGACGGGTCGGTGACGGTGACTTTGACCGCCCCGGGCTTCGGCAGCTCCGGCACCCGCCAGTAGTTCACGGCGAAATCGAGATCGCCTGAGTGCAAGGCACAATCGACTTGCGGAGACGTGCCCGACGGCGTGATCACCGGGTTCGACTGCGGACACGGCGGCAATGACGTGTCCGCGGCTGCGTGCGGAGACACGACGCTCGCGGCCGCCACCGTCACGACGGCGGCCAGGAGCGACAGTCGTTTCACGGACGCGGTGCCGGGGCCGGTTTCGCCGGGGCCGGAGCGGCCGGTGCAGGGCCGGCCGGTGGCGCGGGGGGAGGGGGCGCAGCACCCGGAAGCTGTTGCTCCTCAGGTGCCTTGGTTCCGGTTTTCGGTCCGATATCGGTGACCTGCCAGCCGTTTCCGACCTTGGTGACGGTGACCCGCAACAGGATGATCGACACCTTGGGGGTCGGGTTCTGCAGATTGCGGGTCGTCTGATGGGCCGACACCACCACCTCGTACGATCCGTCCGGGGTGAGAACCGGGTCGGTGGCCAGCACTTCGCCGGTGGAGCTGACCTGTGCCTGCAGCATGACCGCTTTGAGCAGGTCTGTGGCGTTGACGTACTTGTCCTTGAGTTGCTGTGACACACCGTCTTCGACCGAGCGGAAGAACGCGTCCGGGTCTTCGAAGCTGTAGGTGAGCGACTTCATCGCGTAGTCGCGGGCCAGCTGCGCGGCGGCCTCACGATCGGCCTGCGCCTGACGTGCCTGGGCGAGTTCGCCGTTCACCTCGCGGTACTTGACGAAACCGAACGCGCCGCCCCCGACAAGCAGCACCGCCAACACGATCGCCACCCAGAAGCTGCGGCCCCGCGACCCCTTCCGCGGCCCGGCCGAGGACTCCTCCGCCTCGGGAGGCTCGCTCACGGCGTCGTCGACCTTGTCGTCCTCGCCGACAGGTGTATCGGTCATGTCAGAGCTGTCCTCGCTGTTGGTCATTGGTGCCACTCGGGTACGTTGAGCTGCACCCGAACGCCGCCGGTGTCGTTGAACGTCGATTCCCAGAAGTCCAGCCAGTGCCCGGCGTCAATCTTGATGTCGTGTAATGGTGCCATCGCGGGCTGCAGGATGGTGGCGAAAGTACCCAGCGGGCCGGCGAGCATGTCGAGCCATTCGCCGAACTTGGCGACCAGGATCCCAGCCGGGTCCTGCGGGCCGATCACACCGATGCCGGTGTGTGACAGGATCTCGATCTGGTGGACCAGCTGCAAGAAGGCAGGCACCGATTTCGGCAGTAGTTTGCCTGTCTCGCTGATGATTTCGCCGGCATGAATATCGCCGAGGTTGGTGGTGAACGTCGACACATTGCTGAACAACGTGTTCAACAGTTCCTTGTCGTCACGGATGACCTTCGCGGTCAACCCGGCAGTGACGGCCAGCGAGTCGATGGTCTCGTCGTTGCCCTTGAACGCCGCGGACATGTCGTTGATGATGCTGTGGATCTGGTCGAGGTTCAGTGCCGTGAAAAGAACATTGGCCCTGGTGAGCAGGTCGCTGGCGGTCACGATCGGGGCGACCCGGTCTGGCGGGATCACCGCGCCGTCGGCGAAGTAGGGCGGCGCGATCACTGTGGGGCGGAAGTCGATGTACTGTTCACCGGCCGCCGACAGGTTCTCCACGCTGATGGCGCTGTCGGCAGGGACCTGGTATTTGCGGTCGACGTCCATCGAGACAGCAAGTCCGGTTGCGGTGGTCTGAATAGCGGTTACCCGGCCGACCTTGATACCGCGCATCGTCACTTCCGAGGTGGGCATCAAGCCACCGGAAGAGTTGAGCAGCAACGTGAGTCGCGTGACCTGTTTGGTCGGGCCCATGTCGAGCACGCCGAACGACATGTAGGCCGCGCCGGCCAGAGTCATCACCACCAGGATCACCAGCGTGGTGCGCGCACTGAACTTCATGGCACCAGCCCCATCGTCTGCATCGCCTCGACGGCCTGGTTGGCCTTGTCGGCGGGATCCACCCCTTCGCGCCCGGTGGGCGCGTGCAGTTCGGTGATGGTGTACTTCGGGCCGCCATCGCGGAACCACCCGAGCAGCTTGTAGCGCAACAGTGCCACGAACTTGTCGGCGATCACCGGGATCGTGGTGTCCACCGTGGCCATCGTGTGGATCATCGGCGTGATGTAGGACAGGATCTGCATGAGATCACCGGCGATGGGATTGATCAGATCGCCGCCGAGCTTGCCGACGTCCTTCGATGCGCCGACGACATTGAGGATGGCCATCGTGACCGCCGAGAGCCCTTGGAGTTTCGCCGGGCCTTCGGTGACCAGCCGGTTGAACACCTGGGTGTTGGCGGCGAAGCCGGAGGTGATGTTCTCCATGCCGTCGAGCATCGAGTCGATGGTGTCCTGATTGGTGGCGAGGTCGTTGAGCACCCCGGCGACCGTGTGCTGCATGCGGGTGAGCTCGTGCGGATCTTGCGGGAACGCTTTGTTGACGTTGACCACGGTGGTCTGCAGTGTGCCGATCGCGCCACCGGCTACGAGGTTCGACATCGACCGCAGGAGGTCCTCGACGTTGTCGGCCGGTGAGGTGTTGCGCAGCGGAATGGTGTCGCCGTCACGCAGGACCGGCCCGGACTTGTCTTCCGGCGGCAACAGGGCGATGTAGATGTCGCCGAGCGGGGTGGCCTGACGAAGCTCAGCGCGGGTCGCGACGGGAAGCCTGGTGTCACCGGCTATTTCGACGGTGGTGACCGCCGTGGTCCCCTCGAGCCGGACGCTGTCGAGCACGCCGACCTGCACGCCGCCGGAGTCCACTTTGGCCCGTGCCGGCAGATTGAGCACGCTGGCGAACTCGATGTTGACGTCGTAGGAGTGCCGCGGACTGTAGGCGCCCGGCACCGGCAGCCGGGTCGGATCCAGCGAACAGGCCGCAGTGAGACCGACGGCGAGGGTGAACATCAATGCGCAGAACGCGCGCAGCGAGGGTCGGGTCATGGCAGCGCCGCCCCCAGAACGAGATTGGTGAGGCCGAGCGTCACCGGGTCGGTCGGGGTGCCCGACGCGCACGCCGCCGCGGCGCCGGGAATGTTGCGCTCCGTGAGGCCTTGGCAGATGGCGCCGGCCTGCGTCGGGGCGATCGACACCTGCGGCGGGATGTAGGTGACGTTGTGGGTGCCCCACGCCGGCTCGTAGATGTCGGCGAGCCAATTGCTGAACTGCGGCCAGGAGTTGATCATCGCGGTGATCGCCGGGATGTGCCGGTTCAACAGATCGCGCAGCCCACCGAACCGCTTGTCGAACTTGTCGTAGAACCGCGGGCCGAACCGGTTGAGCGCCTCGATCAGCGTCGGCAGCAGGTGGGACACATTGGCCATCGCGGCACCGAAATTGTCCGAAAGGCCTTCCATCAATTGGGCGGTGACCGGCAGCGTTTGGATCACCGAGGCGAAGCTGTCCCAGTTCTTGAGGAAGTCGGAGCTGAGAATCTCGCCGTTCTCGAATAGCTGACGGTAGTCGGCATCGGCCTTGTACGGGTCGGCGAGCATGGTGCGCAGGTTGCGCATTGTCTTGTTGATCCCGGGCCCGGTGCCCTGCAGTGAATTACTTGCCGCGCTGAGACTGTCGTTGATCGCCTGCACGCCGGGGGCATTGGACGGATCCTGGCCCGGTTGGGATCCCAGGATCGCATCGGTGAGACTGCCGATGGCGGAGAACGTTTCGCTGACGCTGATCGGCGTCTTGGTGGACTTGAGTTTGATGCAGCCCGGACCGGTGAACTTGGGACCGCCGGTGTAGGGCTTGGTCAGCTCGACGTGGCGATCGGTGACGATGGATTGCGAGTAGGTGACCGCGCCGACATCGGCAGGCAGGACCAGGTCCGCGGGCACGGTGAAGTCCACCTCGACATGGTCGGGCTTGTTGACGATCGCTGTCGTCGAGCCGACCTCGATACCCAGCAGCGCGACCTTGTTGCCGGGATAGAGACCCACCGCGTCGGTGAATTCGGCGCACATCGCCCGGGTGGGATTGATCTTCGGGGCCAGCACTGTGACGCTGACCGCCACCGCGACCGCCAGTACGGTGAGGATCACCACCGCTATGGCGACTCCACGCCGCGACCGCAGCCGCGCGCCGATGCGCGATGCCGTCGTCAGGTCTGCAGGAGCCATGTCAACAGGTCTTCATGATGTTGGGGAGACAGAGGTCCTGACCGGGGACCAACCGGTTGTGCTGGTCGAAGGTGACACCGTTGCCGCTGAGCATCGGCCCGATGATGTTGAGCGTCTGCCCGAGACCGTCCAGAGCCATGCCCCAGCGTTCCGGGTGGGCTGCCAGCGTGTCGCTGATGTCCTCGATTCCCTCGGCGATGGGCATGACATCTTTGCCGTACCACATCGTCAGCCGGTCGAGGACACGGGTCAATTCCTTGATCAGAGCGAAGAATTCGACGATGTCGACGGCCTTGGAGGTGTACATCTTGCCCAGGATGTCGAACTGCTCGAACAGGGTGATGAGCTGTGCGCGTCCGGCCGTCATGGCTCGCAGCCCGTCGTTGACGAAGTCCAGGCCGCGATGAAAGTCGGCGGTGGATCTGCTCATCGATTCGGTCAGCCGGTCGGCGGACTGCAGCAGGTTGCGCACCGCGTCGGGGTAGCGGTTGGCCGCGTTGGCGACTTCGGCGAAGGTGTCGTGGATGACGTGGCCGTCGACTTCTTTCACCACCGGCGTGGCCGCCTGGATGATGTCGTTGACCTCGAACGGCAGGGTGACGCGCTGCGGCGGAATGCCGTTGCGGCCCAACGGAGCCGTCCCCTTGGGGTCCAGCGCGACGTAGTGGCCGCCGAGCGGGGTCAGTAGCTTGATGTCGAGGGTGGAGTCCGAGCCGACCTTCACCGAGTTCTCGACGTCGAACCTCATCTCGACCAAGGCGCCGTCCAGGCGGACGCTGGTGACCTTTCCAACCGCGATACCGGCCACCCGCACCTGGTCGCCGGCGCGCAGCCCCGCCGAGTTGGGCATGTGCGCGGTGTAGCCCGCCTCGTCGCCCGGATTCAGGTAGGCCATCGCGGTGCCGGCGAGCGCGGCGATGATGACCAGGACGCCGATGATCCCGTTTCGCCGGTTGCGGTTGGCGGTGGCGCGCTCGTCCCGCGCGCCTTGGCGCCCACCGATTGTGGCGCGCAACGTGGTGAGGTGCCTGTCGAGTTGCATTACCTGCACACCACCAGGTTCTGCTGTGCGAAGGAGACCTCGCCGATCCCCGGGAGCGTGACCTCGCCGCGCGAGCAGGAGAACGTCGGGGTGGCCGGCTGTTCGTCGACCAGCCAGTCCCGCATGCCCTGGATCAACGATGGCGCGAGGGAGAGGCCCGCGATGATGGTCGGGGTTTGCGGCCACATCCGGCTGCTCAGGTCATAGAGCGGGCCCGTCGTGCCGTCGAAGGTGCGCTCGAAGTACTGCATGACATGCGTGGTGTTCCGCAGGACAGGCAGCCCGCTGTCCAGCGACTGACGGAATTCCTCTGCCTTGGAGCCGAATTGAGCGAGCACCACATTGAGCTGGGAGATCAGCTGGAACAGCTCGCCGGACTTGCCGCCCAGATCTTGGGAGATCGCGCTGAGATTGCGGATCATGGTGGTGATGACAAGCTGGCGGTCCACCGCGAGCGTGGAGATTTCGTCGAGGTCGTGAAGGAACGGGCCGATCCCCGATTCGTCTCCCTGAATGAGCCGCAGCAGGTTCTCGCCCAGCAAGTTGAACTGCGCGGGGTCGAGGGTCTGAAAGATGGGCTGAAATCCGTTGAACAGCTTGGCCACGTCGAACGACGGGATGGTCTGCCCGATGGGAATGGTGCCCCCGTCCGGCAGCCGGTTGTCAGGCTTGGCCGGCTGGACCAGTTCCACGTAGCGCTGCCCGATCAGGGTCTGATAGCGCACCGCGGCGACGGTGTTGGTGTAGACCGGATGGTCGGCCTGGGCGGTGAAATCGACCTTCGCCACCCGCCCGTCGAGCCGGATGGTTTGCACCTTGCCGACCTGCACCCCGGATATGCGGACGTCGTCACCGACGTAGAGGCCCGACACATCCGAGAATGTGGCGGTGTACCCGGACAGCGCTCCGGTGACCGGACTGCGCAGGGCCGTCAGCACGATGAGCGTGCACACCACCGCGACCGCCGTGAACGCTGTCAGCCAGAACACCGACTTGGTAACGCTTCTCACCGGCCACCACCTTGTGAGGGTGCCGGGGCGGGAGCCTCGGCGGGCAAGGCCGCGGCCAGCCCGGGCATGGTGTCCAGGGTCAGTTCGAGATTCAACCGGACCTTGCCGTTGATGATCGGAAACGCCGTGCTGGTGCGGTCCAGCAGACCGGAGATTCGGTCATAGGCCGGCGACATGCTTCCGTACATGTACGCGTACGGCACAAACACGCTCATGATGCCGCCGAACAACGGGACGAGCCACGAGATGTGCTTGGCGAAGATCCCGTCGGTGGTGAACAGCAGCTTCGCCAGCTGGTCCATGATCAGGTTCATCCGGTCCACGCCGTCCGGGTGCGCCAGGAACTCCATCCCGTTGAGAAGGTCATAGGCCAGGCTGACCAGCGGAACCGCGTCGCTGACCCCGTTGACCAGTGACGCGAGTACTGAAAGCGACTGTGAGACCGGAACTTTCTGCGAGTCGGTGACCATTTTGATCAGATCGAAGTAGGACCGGGTGACCGGCTCGGTGAGGTCGGCGTGCTTACGCACGATCGCGATGATGTGGTCGATATCGGGCGAATCCATGATCCGGCCGAACTTCTGGCCTTGGCGCAGCAGCCCGGTGATGGACGCCGAACGCACATTGGTGTCGACCGTCAGCGTCTGGTTCGTCCCCAGCCGCGGGCCGGTTCCGCTGCTGACCAATTCGACGGCGGCCAAGCCGAAGGTGTTGGACGAGGTGAAGTTCGCGGTGGTGTCGGCCGCCAAGGCTGCCGCCTGGCGCGGTTCGAGTTCGAGGGTGATCTTCTGCTTGTTGAAGCCGGCCGACTGCAGCGTCTTCACCGAACCGATGGTCAGCCCCCGGAACTTCACTTCCGCACCGGGGGTCAGGCCCTCGCCGAGCTTGTCCGCCATCACCGTCAGCTTGAATGTGTCGGCGTAGCCGCCGGTTCCGAGCTGATAGAGGACAGTTCCCGCGACGAGCAACACGATCGCGGCGAGGAGGCCGCGGATGCGCAACGCGCGCGAGGTGGGCCTGCGCCCGCCCTGGTCGGCAGATGCGAACATGCCCTATCCCGAGATCCGAATCCCGGGGCTGTTGCCCCAGAACAGCAGTGTCAGAACCATATCCGCGGCGACCACCGTGACGATGCTGGCCCGGATGGCCCGTCCGGAGGCGCGGCCGACACCTTCGGGACCGCCGACGGCGTAATAGCCCTGGTAGCCGTGGATGGCGATGATCAGCGTCACGAAGATCACGGCTTTGAGTACGGAGAACACCACGTCGGAGGGTTGGATGAAGGAGTCGAAATAGTGGTAGTAGGTGCCCGACGACTGACCGTGCATCACGTTGACCACCAGCGCACAGGACACATAGCTCAGCGCCAGCGTCACCACGTAGAGCGGGATGATGGTGAGCATGCCGGCGATCACCCGGGTGGTGACGACGAACGGGATCGACCGGATACCAAGCGCTTCCAGGGCGTCGATCTCCTCGGAGATCCGCATGGCGCCGATCTCGGCGGTCATTCGGCAGCCGGCCTGTGCGGCAAAGCCGATCCCGGCGATCATCGGCGCCATCTCCCGGGTGTTGGCGTACGCCGAGACGAAACCGGTCAGCGGGCCCATTCCGACCATGTCGAGGGCGCTGTAGCCTTCGATCCCCACCGACCCGCCGACGGCGGTGCCCATGAAGATCAGCACACCGATGGTGCCACCGCCGACGATCAGTGAGCCGTTGCCCCACATCACGTCGACCAGCAGCACCCCGGTCTGATGCCGGTAGTGCCGCAGCGTGTGCGGGATCGCGCCGAGTACCTGGGCCAGGAAGTTGACCTGGTGCCCGAGGCGCTGGATCAGTGAGTCGCCTTGGTCGGCGATCCACAACGGCGCCCGTAGGGCATGGGGAATGTGGCGCGACGGCGTGGAGACCCGAGCCATCAGCCCATCCTCAGCGGCATCGACATCGAAACGCCTTGGGTGATGATCAGGTTGAGGACGAACACGGCCACCACACCGATGACCACCGACGCGTTGACGGCGTCGGCCACGCCGCGCGCGCCGCCGGTGGCCTCCAAGCCGCGTTGGCAGGCCACCAGGATCACGACCACACCGAACAGCCAGGTCTTCACCATCGCCACGATGACGTCGTTGACACTGGCGAACGAGGCGAAGGACGCGATGTAGCTTCCGGGTGTGCCGGACTGGAAACCGACGTTGATCGCGTAACCGGCTGCCAGCCCCATGAAGATGATGAAGGCACACAGCACCGGTGCGACGAACACGATCGCGGCGAGGCGGGGGGTGACCAGGCGCTGCACCGGGTCGACTCCCATCACCCGCAACGCGTCGACCTCTTCGCGGATGGTGCGGGCGCCGAGATCGGTGGCCACTGCCGAGCCGGCCGCCCCGCCGAGCAGCAAGGCCGCCACCATCGGTGCGCCCTGCCGGATCACGCCCAGACCGCCGGCGGCGCCCGATACCGAGGAGGCCCCGACCTGCTGAATGAAGTTGCCTACCTGGACGGCCACGATCACGCCGAACGGTATGGACACCAGCAGCGCCGGGATCGCCGTGACACTGATGATGAACCACGCCTGGTTGAGGGTGTCTCGCCATGGGTGGCGCAACCGGATGAGGTCGGTGACGAGGAAGCCGAGGGCTTGTGCGCCGAGGCCGAAGAACCGGCCCAATGTCTGCAGCGACGAATCGGTTCGGGACAGGAAGCGTCGGAAGGGCCTGCTCAGGATGTCGGCGACCTGGCGGCCCAACGCTGGTTCCGCTGAGGCCGGGGGATCGACGGTTGGCTCGGGGGTGGCGGCTGCCACGAATGCGTCGATATCGACGCACGCAAGTTCGCTGGCTTCTGTCTCGGTCGCTGCTTGGGCCGCAGTCGCGTCATCGACACCTGCGGTCAACGGCAGGCACCTCCTTAATCGCTGGTGTGGCCAGTTCCCCCAGCAAAGTTCGAGCTTGGTTGTTGCGCGTTTACCAGCGGTACGAGTACGTGCGTTGTACCAGCGGCGGCGTGCGTGTGTTCGCGGAAAGAAGATCAGTGTGATGTACGCCACATTCAAGCGTCAAGGTCGGTTTCCGCCGCCGCGCCACGGCGGTGGCCGCCAATTTCCTTCGGAAGGGTCAATAACGTGCGCGGATGCGCTGATCGAGCGCCGACGGCGGCAAGTCCGCAGCACGGGCGAGGGTTTCACCCCGTCGCCGATCGGTGCGGGCCGTCGCGCGGTTGGCCTGAACACCCGGGAAATGCACAGGAATTTGCCAGCGGGTCAAATTGCTGCGCGGTTACTCGGGTGGCCGCGTGGCGACCACGCCGCTGACCACCCGACTCCGGCCGGTCGATCGCTTGCGCTACCGCGCACCGCCGTGTTCACATTTCGCGCAGGCGTCGCCGAAGGGCGGTCCGGGCAAATGCCGGTATGGCTGTCGGTGAGATCCCCAAACCCCGGCGAAGAGCAGCGGCCCTGCACTAGGGTTCGTGCAAGTTAGACACACTAGGTGGGGGTCATGGCGAGCGCTGTTTCTGGACACGTGCCGGGGGCGGTCGCGCTCGAACGACATGCCGGTCGGCTCTGAGCGCAACGGCGCGGGGGATGGGCGCACGCGAGTAGTCGATTACATCGCCGAGCGCCTCGTTCGCCGCGGCGTTCGCCATGTGTTCGGCGTCGACGGCGCCAACATCGAGGATTTCTACGACGCCGCGCACTTTTGTCCGGATCTGACCGCGGTGGTGGCCAAGCACGAGTTCTCCGCGGTTGCCATGGCCGATGCCTACAGCCGGTCCGGCGGCGCTATCGGCGTCGTCTGCGCGACGTCCGGCGGGGGAGCGCTGAACACCGTCCCGGGACTGGGGGAGTCGTTCGCCAGCCGGGTGCCGGTGCTGGCATTGATCGGCCAGCCGCCGACGGTGTCGGACGGGCTCGGCTCATTCCAGGACACCAGCGGGGTCAACGGAGCGCTGCCCGGCGAAGCGCTGTTCGCGGCGGTGTCGGTGTTCTGCGAACGGGTCGTGACCGCAAACGACATCATGACCGCGCTGCCCCGGGCGTTGTCGGCCGCGACGAGTATCGGTGGGCCTGCGGTCCTGCTGTTGCCCAAGGACATTCAGCAGGCGGTGGTGGAGCCCACGCCCGATCCTGCCGGCGACGCGCAACCCGAGGCCGGGGACCTCGCGGCATTGGTTCGACTGCTGGGCAGCACCGAGGGGCCGGTGACGATCATCGCCGGTGACCAGGTTGCCCGCGACGACGCCCGGGCCGAACTGGAGACGCTTCGTGCGGTCCTGCAGGCGACCGTGGCCACTGTGCCCGACGCGAAGGACGCCGCGGCCGAGGCGTTGGGCGTCGTCGGGGTGATGGGTCATCCGACAGTGGTTGCGGCACTGGCCGGCAGCGCACTGTGCCTGGCGATCGGCACCCGGCTTCCGCTGATGGCCCGCGGCGGTCTGGATGCGGTATTGGGTTCGCTGCCGATCGCGTCGCTCGGGGCGGAGGCCCCTTATCTGCCGTGCACACATGTGCAGAGCCACGACCTCCGCGCCGCCCTGTCTCAGCTGGCGACGGCGCTGACCCGTGGGCCGGACCGGACGCCGGCGGCGCGCCCCGCGCCCGGCGAGCTCACCCCGCCCGAGCACGTCGGCGCGGCAGTGCGGTACCGCGACGCGATGCGGGTGGTGGACGGGCTGCTGCCCCAGGATGCCGACATCGTCGTGGACGCAGGCAACATCGGTGCGGCGGCGATCCACTGGCTCCCGGCCCGACGCGACGGCCGCTTCCTGGTCGCCCTCGGAATGGGCGGCATGGGCTACAGCTTCGGCGCCGGCATCGGCATGGCCTTCGCCCGGAATCGCCGCACCGTCGTCATCGCCGGCGACGGATCGTTCTTCATGCACGGCATGGAGATTCACACCGCGCTGCACTACCGGCTTCCGGTGACGTTCCTGTTGTTCGACAACCACGCACACGCCATGTGCGTCACCCGCGAGCAGCTGTTCTACGGCGACCGCTACAGCTACAACCGGTTCGGCCCCAGCCGGTTGGGCGCGGGCCTGTCGGCCATGTTCCCGGCCCTGCCGGCGGTGGATGTCACCGACATCGGCGAGCTCGGCGTGGCCGTCACGGCAGCGCTCGACGCCGACGGCCCGTCCGTGGTGTCGGTGGAATGCTCCGCCGACGAAATCCCGCCCTTCACAGCATTCCTGAATGCAACAACACAGCTGAATTCGAGGAGAAGCTGATGACACTGCCTGCGCTCGAGGACATCGCCGCACACCACGGCGGTACCGACCCGATTCCGGGGCTGATGCGCATCGAGACCTCGCCCCGGGAGAAAGCCACCCCGGTCCTGATGGAGATGATCCACGCGGTGTATCCGCACGACGAGGTCTTCGGCGAGTTCTGCACCGTCAACGACTACATCGACTGCCCGCCCGACGAATTGTTCGACTATCTGTCGGACACCCGGTCCCTGGAGGAATGGACCTACAGCCTGCGGGGATTCACCCGCACCGAGGAGGACGGCCTGTGGCTGGCCTACGACCGGCTGGGCACCGAGACCGAGATCTACACCCGCACGGTGGCCAACCGGGATGCCCGCACCGTGGACTACCACTGCGCCTGGGATCAGGGCAAGCACCTGTGGATGATCTACCTGATGCGGGTGGTCGACGCGCAGGTGGTGTTCAACAAGCCGGGGTCGGTGGTGTTGTGGACGAACTGCCACCACCCGTTCTACGACGAAAACCCGTACCCGGACGCCGCGCCGCCGCAGCGGCCGGTCTGGGTGGGGGACTTCTGGGACATGTTCGGCGCCGGACACCTCCTGGAGTTGAAGAATCTCAAGGCGATCGCCGAATACCGCCACCGTAACGGGTTGCCGATCACCCCGGACTGGATGCGTGAATCATGAGCCGCCCCAACGTCAGTCTGATCGACGTCGCCACCTATCTGCCTGAAAACCGGGTCCCCGCAGAGTGGTACACGCAATTCAGCGGTGACGACGACCTGCGGGACAACCCTATGTTCCGGCCGCCGGAGTTTCGTCACCATGCGGCCGACGACGAGTCCAACGTCGACATGATCCAGCGTGCCGTGGGCGCACTGATCGATCGGCACGGGCCCGCGGTGCTCGACGATGTCGATGTGCTGCTGACTCATTCACAGCTGCCGGACCTGCCGATCCTCGGCGCCGGCGGCGAAGTCGCCAAGCGGCTGGGCATCAGCCCCGAATGGATCATCGATGTCCACAACGGTGGCTGCGCCGCATTTGTGTTGATGCTCAAGCTCGCTCGCCAGCTGCTGGCCAGTGGCGCCGGGCGGACCGCACTGATCGCGGTCGCGCAGAACGCCGCTGGCAAGATCTTCGAGCAGCAGCAGGTGCGAAAGCTCGCCCAGGCGTCGGTGCCCGGCGACGGCGCGGCAGTCGGACTGGTCACCGTGTCGGACAGCTCACCGGTGCTGGACATCGAATGCCGCTACTTCGGCGAGAACGCCTCCGACATGACGTTGGCCGCCGATCCCGCGCGACGGTGGTGGGAAGCGGGACCCGGCCAGGGCTACGTCGGGTTCAACGAAGGCAAGATCATCAAGGTCCTCGCCCGGGGCAACCGGCAGGTACCCCAGGTGGTGCGCGCGGTGTGCGACCGGATCGGCGTGAAGCCGGGCGACCTCGACCTGCTGGTCACCAATCAGCCGAATCGACTGCTGTTGCGGAATTGGAATGAGGCACTGGGTATTTCGCCGGATCGGCATCGCGACACATTCCAGGAATGTGGCAACCTGTTCGCTGTTGCCATCCCGGTAAACCTGGAGGCGGCGATCCTCGACGGCCAGATCGGTGCCGGTGACATCGTGATGATGGCCGGGTTCGCGCATGCCGGGGATTTCGCGGGCGCCGCCGCCATCCAGTGGAGCGGGACCCGGACATGACACGCGCCACCCTGGAGGCAGTCGTCGACGACATCATCGGCCTGATCCAGGCCGAGACCGACGGCGCCACATCCTTGACCGCTGAGTCGGGACTCCAGGATGCGGGCATGGACTCGGCCCGGGTCCTGTCGCTGGTATTCCGGATCGAAGCCCGCTACGACGTCGAGCTGGACGCCGAGGATAGCGACGACTTGCGCACCGTCGGTGACTTGGCCCGGCTGGTGCTGCGTCGCATCCAGGAACGGTCATGATCGGCACCCCCGCGATCCGGCCCAAGTTCGAGACGCTCACCGAGATGCTCGACGCGGCAGCCCAGAGCAGCCACCGCCTGATCTTCGTCGACCGGAACGAGGTGGACACCGAGGTTCCGATGGCGGAGGTGGCTCGGCGGGCGCGTTCGGTCGCGGCGGGACTGCACGACAACGGGATCCGGCCCGGCGACCGGGTCGCCCTGGTACTGCCCACCGGCCCGGAATTCGTCGCCTGCTTCTTCGGTGCCCTGTGCGCCGGCGCGATTCCCGTATCGCTGTACCCGCCGGTCCGTCTTGGCAAGCTCGACGAGTATCGGCATCGCACCGCAGCGATGCTGCGGGCGGTCGGTGCGGTCGTGGTGGTCACCGAGGATCGCATTCGTCCGCTGCTCGAGGCCGTCGGTGCGAAGTGCCGAACGGCCGCGGAACTCGCACGCCCGGGTCGGCGTGACATCGATGTGTCCGCCGACGACATCGCGCTGATCCAGTTCTCCTCCGGCACCACCCATGACCCGAAACCGGTTGCACTCAGCCACCGCAACCTGTTGTCCAATCTCGCCGCGATCGCGGACTATTTCGCGGCGGCGAACATGCCCGATCAGGTCGGTGTCACCTGGCTGCCGCTCTATCACGACATGGGACTGATCGGGAATCTGCTGAGCGCGTTCTATCTTCCGCGGCCATTGGTGCTGTTGCCACCAGAGTTGTTCCTGGCCGTCCCTGCGGCGTGGTTACGTGCGATCTCACGGCATCGCGGAACTGTCACCGCCGCACCGAACTTCGCGTTCGGGTTGTGCATCAAGCGGATCCGCGACGACGAACTCGACGGTGTCGACTTGAGCTCGTGGCGTCTGTGCCTGAACGGCGCCGAGTTGACCAGCGCCGAGGTGCAGCGCCGATTCGGTGAGCGGTTCGGGCGTTGGGGGTTCGACGCGCGGGCGTTCACACCGGTCTACGGCCTGGCCGAGGCGTCGCTGGCGGTCACGTTCAAGCCGCCGGGCACGATGTTCGGCGTGCATTGGCTCGGCGACCGGGAACTGGTGAGCACTGGCCGCCCGCTGGCCGGCGTCGAAGTGCAGATCCGTGACGACGATTCCCGGGCGCTACCCGACGGCGAGGTGGGGCACATCTTCGTTCGTGGACCCAGCGTGATGGCCGGGTACTTCGGCCGTGCCGACCTCACCGCACAGGTGTTGTCCGCCGGCTGGCTGGATTGCGGCGACGTCGGATTCGTCCACGACGGTGAGCTTTTCGTGTGTGGCCGCACCAAGGAGACCGTGATCATCCGCGGTGCGAACCACGCTCCGCAGGATTTCGAGGCCGCCCTTGACGGACTTCCGGGTGTCCGCGCCGGATGTGCGGTTGCGGTGGGGTACGTTCCCCCCGACGCGCAGGACGAGGCACTGGCGATGCTGGTCGAAACCACCGCGGACGCCCCCGAGGATCTGGCGAGCGATGTCGCGGCCCGGGTGCTGCAGCGCACCGGTATCGCCGTCGGCCACGTCGAGCTGCTGGCACCGGGCACCCTGCCACGGACGTCGAGCGGGAAGATGCGCCGCCTCGAAGCGCGCACCCAATGGCTGGCGGGGACTTTGTCGCCGTGTTAGCCGGTATCGCGCGGCTTGCGATGCGCGCTCCGGGACGGATGATCGCGCTCGCGCTGATCGTCGTCGCCGGAGCGGCGGCTTTCGGGATTCCGGTGGCGGGCCGGCTTTCCGCGGGCGGTCTCACCGACCCCGGTGCCCAGTCGTCACAGGTGAAAGCCTTGTTGGCCAGCACTTTCGGCCAGGGCGACATGCCGCTGCTGATCACCGTCAGCTCGCCGGAGGGGGTCAATTCCACTGCAGCGCGCACCGCGGGCACCGATATCGTGCGGACGCTCACCCAGTCGCCGACTGTTGCGACGGTGACCTCACCGTGGACCGCTCCACCGTCGGCAGCCACATCGCTGGTCAGCAGGGACGGCACGATCGGCGTCATCGTGGCCGGCATCACCGGCGGCGACAACGGCGCACCGAAGAATGCCGGCGCACTGATCAGCAAGGTGGTGCACGACCGCGACGGCGTGACTGTGCGGGCCGGCGGCGAGTCGGCCATGATGCTCGAGATCAACCAGCAGAGCGAGAACGATCTGAAACTCATGGAGGGCGTGGCGATTCCACTGAGCTTCCTGGTGCTGGTGTGGGTGTTCGGCGGTCTGGTCGCGGCCTCGCTGCCCCTCGCCGTCGGGGCCGTTGCGATCTTCGGCGCGATGGCGGTGCTGCATGCGATCACCTTCGTCACCGACGTATCGATCTTTGCGCTCAATCTGGCTGTGGCCCTGGGGCTGGCGTTGGCGATCGACTACACATTGCTGCTGTTGAGCCGCTTCCGCGACGAACTGGCTGCGGGTGCCGACCGCGACCGGGCCCTGATCCGCACCATGACGTCCGCCGGGCGGACGGTGTTGTTCTCTGCGATGACCGTCGCGCTGTCGATGTCGGCGATGGTGTTGTTCCCGATCTACACCCTCAAGTCTTTCGGGTACGCAGGTGTCGCCGTCGTCGCGTTCGCCTCTCTTGCCGCGGTTTTCGTGACGCCGGCGGCCATCGTAGTGCTCGGGGACCGGCTCGATTCGCTGAACCTTCGCCGGTGGCTTCGACGTCCGGTCGCGGCCGTGCGCCCGGTCGAGGAGGGCGCCTGGTATCGGGTGGCGATGTTCTCGATGCGGCGGGCGGTGCCGGTCGGGGTGGCCATCGTGGCGCTGCTGATCCTGCTCGGGGCGCCGTTCCTCGGTGTCAAGTGGGGAGTGCCCGACGACCGGGTCCTGCCGACGTCGAGTTCGGCGCATGTGGTCGGCGACCAACTGCGCACACAGTTCGCCGCGGACCTGGCCAAGAATCTGACCGTCGTCATACCGGATCTCAGTGGCGTCAGCCCGGCACAGCTGGACGGCTATGCCGCTCAGCTGTCCCGGGTGTCAGGCGTGTCCTCGGTCTCCTCGCCCGGCGTGACGTTCGTCAACGGCAGCTCCGTGGGTCCGCCGACGGCGGCGACCGCGAGCACGAACGACAGCGCGTTCCTGACCGTTACCAGCACCGCACCGCTGTACTCCCAGGCATCCGAGACGCTGCTCGATCAGCTGCAAGCCGTCCCCACCCCGGCCGGTCACCGGGTGTTGATCGGCGGGACCCCTCAGGTCAACCGGGACACCGCAAGCGCCATCGCCTCCCGGCTCGGGATGGTGTTGACGATCATCGCCGGAATCACGTTCGTGCTGCTGTTCCTGATGACCGGCAGCATCGTGGTACCGCTGAAGGCGTTGATCCTCAACGTGTTGTCGTTGACCGCGGCGTTCGGTGCGCTGGTGTGGATCTTCCAGGACGGCAACCTCGATGCGCTGGGCACGACCTCGACGGGCACCCTGGCGATCAGCATTCCGGTGTTGCTGTTCTGCATTGCCTTCGGGCTCTCGATGGACTACGAGGTGTTCCTGGTGTCGCGGATCCGCGAGTTCTGGCTGGCGAGCGCCAAGACATCCGCCGACAACGACAGGAGCGTCGCGCTGGGACTTGCCCACACCGCGCGGGTGATCACGGCCGCGGCACTGATCATGGCCATCACGTTCGCGGCGCTTTCCGGTGCCCAGGTGTCCTTCCTGCGGATGCTCGGTGTCGGTCTGACGCTGGCGGTCCTCGCCGATGCCACGCTGGTGCGGGTCCTGCTGGTGCCGGCTTTCATGCACTTGATGGGTCGCTTCAACTGGTGGGCGCCAAAGCCGCTGGCGCGCCTGCACGATCGGGTCGGGATTCGGGAGGCCTCGCATGCCTAGGAACGCCATGGTGCCGCCGGCCGGACTGGCGCGCGCCGTCGAGTGGTTGCGCCATCACCTGCTGCTGCTCCATCAGCGGATGCTGCCCGCGCCGATGGCGATGATGGAGCTGGTGGTGTCGGGGTGGCCCGCGCAGGCGATCACCACCGCCGCGCAGCTGGGCATCGCCGACGCACTGGCCGACGGACCGCTGCCGATCGACGAGCTTGCCGCGCGGGTGGACGCCGACCCCGACGCGTTGCGGCGGCTGATGCGGGCACTGATCGGTCGGGGCATCTTCCGGCTGCGCCGCGACGGCCGATACGCGCTGAATTCCCTTGCCGACACTCTTCGCTCGGATGCGGCGATCTCGCTGAGGGGTGCTGCCCTGTTCCAGGGCTCACAGGAGCAGCGGGAACGCTGGACGCTGCTGACGGACTCGGTCCGAACGGGTGAGTCGATCGTCCCCGCCCTGAGGGGTATGGAGGGTTTCGACTACCTCATCGAAATACCCGAGCACGCCAAGCTTTTCGATCAGACCATGACCAGCCTCGCCCAGATGACGCTGGCCGTCGTCGTGGCCGGCTACGACTTCGCCGCACACCGCACGATCGTCGACGTCGGTGGGGGACAGGGCGCGATGCTGGCCGCCATCCTGGCGAAGGCACCTCGGTCCCGAGGCGTTCTCTACGACGTCCCGCGAGTCGTCGCAGGTGCGCCGGAGTTGTTGCGCGCCAACGGTGTTGCCGATCGTGTCCAGGTCGTCGAGGGTTCATTCTTCGACGATGTTCCCGGCGGTGGCGATGCCTACCTGCTGAAGAACATCATTCACGACTGGGCGGACGACAAGGCGGTGCAGATCCTGCGCAATGTCCGCGCGGCCGCCGCAGGTGCCACTGTGCTGCTGGTCGAGATGGTCGTCCGCGACAACGGGCGCGACGGGCCAGAGAACTGGGTGGATCTGGAGATGCTGCTGAACCTCGGATCCCGCGAACGGACCGCCGAGGAGTACCGAGCATTGTTGGCGAACGCCGGCTTCCGGATGACGCGGGTGGTGCCGACTGCGTCACCGCTCTGCGTGGTGGAGGCCGTCGTCGACGAAGCCCTTCCTGGGTAGCCGAGGAGGCTCAGGTGGATATCGCGACCATGCCTCGTGCCGGATTCGACGCCTCCTGGCTGGACCGGCGTCTGCAGACCCGACGGCTGGAATACCTGGACCGCGATGATGTCGACGACCGCGTCAAGCGGCAGGTGATCTGGTCTCTCGACTGGATGGGCCGCATCCTGCGGGACCACGAGCACCTCGCGGCCAGGGCGCTTCCGCTCGTCGCGAACATCGACGAGCCGAGAATTCTGGAGTTGGGGGCGGGTCATGGGGCGCTGTCGAGGGCGGTGCTGGCACTGCGTCCCGACGCGCGCGTCACGGTGACCGACATCGACCCGGTATCGGTGGCCACCATCGCCGCCGGCGATCTCGGCAGCGATCCGAGGGCGGTCGTCCGCCGCGTCGACGCCACCGATATCGACGCCACCGATCAGTCCTACGATCTCGCGTTGTTCGCCCTGTCGTTTCATCATCTGCCGCCGGTTGCGGCCGCGCGCGTGTTGGCGGAGGGAACCCGCGTCGCGGACACGTTGCTGATCTGCGATCTGTATCGGCCGTCGGCGCCCGTGCATCTGCTGCGGTTGGCGTCGATGCTGCCGTTCGTGCTGCTGCCGTTCGCCCACGACGGTCTGATCAGTTCGTTGCGTGCTTACAGCCCTTCGGCATTCCGCGCGTTGGCCGCCTACGCCGATCCGGCCATCACCGTCGAGTTCAGCCGCCTGGGTCGCAACCACGTTGTGCTGGCCCGCCGCCCGAGGCTGTCGTGAGCCTCCTGGCGACAGCGGCCGCACTCGGGCGCGCGGCGTGGGCCGGCATGGACCCGGAGGGTTTGTTCCGCCGCCACGCCGCCGACCGCGCACCGTTCACGGTGCTGTTTCCCGGGCTGGGTGAGGTGTTGTTCTTCACCACCATGGACGGGGCGCGCGACATTCTCACCGCGCCCAGCGCACTGTGCCGGGCGCCGTTGCCCAACCCCATCGAGCCGGTCGTCGGCAAGAACTCGCTCATCCTGCTCTCCGGTGAAGCGCATCGCCGGGCCCGAAGCGTCCTGGCACCGCCGTTTCGCGGCGAGCTCATGCGGGACTACGTCGATCTGATCGCCGAGTCCACCGAGCGAGAGATCGCGGCGGTGCGGCCGGGCGATCACCTGCTGGTGGGGCGCACCGCTCAATCGATCACCCTGGACGTGGTGATCCGGGTGGTGTTCGGCGTCACCGACGACGCCCGGCGTCGCGAGTTCTCCTCAGTGACAACGCAGTTGCTCCGATCCGGCGGCGCGGCGCTGATGCTGGTTCCCTGGCTGCGGCGCGACATCGCGGGGCGGGGGCCATGGGCCCGCCTCGTTGCCTTCCGAACCCAGCTCGACGACTTGTTGTCCGAGCAGATCGAGGAACGACGGCACAGTGGGTACCGCGGCGGCGATGTGCTGGCGCTGATTCTCGATGCCACCGATGACGAGGGCAACGGCCTCACCGACGAGATGCTGCGCGACCAGCTGAGGACGATGCTGGCTGCCGGCCACGAAACCAGCTCCACGTCGCTGGCGTGGGCGTTGCATCACATCCACCGCGACGACCGTGTCCGCACTCGTGTGCTCGACGAACTCGCCACCGTCGATACACCGGCGGAGATGGCCGCGCTGCCGTACCTCGCCGCGGTGATCCAAGAGACCCTGCGCCTACACCCGACAGTGCCGATCGTCCTGCGCAGGCTCACCGGCCCACTCACCGTCGCCGGCGTCGCCTGCGCGACCGGTGATGTGGTGGGAATCGCGCTGCCGGCACTGCATGTCAATCCGGACCTGTGGACCGACCCGAATACCTTTGACCCCGAACGCTTTCTGAACGCCAGACCATCGCCGTTCCAGTACGCGCCGTTCGGCGGCGGTTACCGCCGGTGCATCGGCGCGGCCTTCGCGCTCGGCGAGCTGTCGGTCGCGATCGGCACGATGATGAAGCGGCTCGACCTGGTGCCTGTGCAGCGTGGGCGGCCGCCGCGTGCGGTGCCGCGCGGGATCGCTACCAAGCCCAGCCGCGAAATCGCGTTGGAAGTGATCGCCCGGCGTTAGGTTGACCCTCACGCAGCGTGAGGCGTGAACATGAACGATGTGACGCAGGAGATGCGGGTGGACGAGCTCACCGTGGGCGAGGTCGCGAAGCGATTTGGCATCACGGTGCGAACGCTTCATCACTACGACGAGATCGGGTTGTTGCGCGCCAGCAGGCGTGCCGCGTCGGGCTATCGGCTCTATACCGTGGCGGACCTGACGCGCTTGTCCCAGATCATCGTCTACCGCCGCCTCGAGCTACCTCTCGACGAGATCGCGAGCCTGCTCGACGAAGGGGATGCGATCAGCCACCTGGTCCGCCAGCGCGAACGCGTCATGTCCCGGCTCGACGAGATGAAGAACCTCGTCGAGGCAATTGATCACGCATTGGACAAGGCAATGACGAACACACCTATGACCGACGACGACATGCGCGAACTCTTCGGTGACGGCTTCGACGACTACCAGGCGGAGGCTGAGCAGAAGTGGGGTGAGACCGCCGAGTGGAAGGAATCGCAGCGGCGGGCCAAGGCCTACGGCAAGAAGCAGTGGGTGCAGATCAAGTCCGAAGGGGAGGAGGTCGAGAAGGCGTTGGCCGACGCTTTCCGCGCGGGGTTGCCCGCTGACTCCGACGAGGCGATGGATGCGGCGGAGAAACATCGGCTCCACGTCAATCGCTGGTTCTACGACTGCCCGCCGGATTTCCATCGCAACCTCGGCGACATGTACGTGAGCGATCCCCGATACGTCGCCACCTACGACGAGTCGTTCGGACTACCGGGTCTCGCGGCCTATTGCCGCGATGCGATCCACGCGAACGCAGACCGTATCGGCACCTGATCGCACCGAAAGCTGCTGCGCTGGATCATCATTGGCGATAGGTGGCCAGGAACTGCCCGATCGTGCCGATGGTGGCTTGCAGCTCATCGGCCCGCGGCAGCATCACGATCCGGACGTGGTCGGGGTCGGGCCAGCTGAGGCCCGTGCCGGGAATGATGTGAATCTTCTCCTGCAGCAGCAGGTCCAGGGCGAATTGTTCGTCGTCGCGGATCGGATACACGCTCAGGTCGATCTTCGGGAACGCGTACAGCGCTCCTCGGGGTTTGACGCACGAGACGCCGGGAATGGAATTCAGTGCCTTCCAGGCTCGGTCACGTTGCTCGCGCAGCGCACCGGCGGGCAGTGTGAGGTCGTGCCCGGACCCATCGGCTTCCAGCGCGATCTGAATCGCTTGCTGGCCGGGAACATTCGCGCATCGGCGCAGTCCGGCGACGGTGGTCAGACCGTCGAGGTAACTCACGGCGTGATCCGTCGGTCCGGACACCGCGAGCCACCCTGCCCGGAATCCTGCACAGCGGTAGGCCTTTGACAGTCCGTTGAAGGTCAGACACAGCAGATCCGGTGCCAACGAGGCCGTCGTGGTGTGGACGGCGTCGTCGTAGAGGATCTTGTCGTAGATCTCGTCGGAACAGACGATGAGGTTGTGCTCGCGTGCGATGTCGAGAATGCCGGTCAACACCTCGGGCGGGTACACCGCGCCGGTCGGATTGTTCGGGTTGATGATGACGATCGCCCTGGTGCGCGCGGTGACCTTCGCTGCGATGTCGGCGACATCGGGATACCAGTCCGACGACTCGTCGCACCGATAGTGGACGGCGCGTCCGCCGTTGACGTTCACCGCGGCGGTCCACACCGGGAAGTCGGGAGCGGGTACCAAGACCTCGTCGCGCTCGTCGAGCAAGGCCGTCATGGCCATCACGATCAGCTCGGACGCGCCGTTGCCGAGAAATACATGCTCGACGTCGATGCCAGGGACATCGCGGACGGAGTAGTACTGCACGACCGCGTTTCGGGCCGCCAGCAAGCCCTTGGTGGGGCTGTAGCCGGCCGCGGTCGGTAGGGCCTCGGCGATCTGGCGAACCAGCTCACCGGGCGCCTCGAAGCCGAACGGAAACGGGTCGCCTGTATCGAGCCGAATGACCCGGTGTCCGGCTGCTTCGAGTCGTGACACCTGCTCAGCGATGGGCCCCGGCGCTTCGTGCGAGAGGTTGGACAACCTGCTCGACTGCGCGAACTTCATACGGTTCCTTCGCGGGGTCATCCCGGATCGCGGGCGGTGTATTAACCGAAGCGTCAAAAGCGTAGCGCCCATGTGCCGACTGACCGAGCGATCAGGTGAACCCGCGAGCGCCGACATTGGTTAGCCTTACCAGCGAAAATGGCGTAGTCGCTGGTCGGGATCGGCGGCGCGCGCCACTACATTCGTCCGCGCTTCAAGAGCACGGCCACGGAGACGACCGCGATGATCAAGACCACAGCCGCCGGAACGGCCTGCTCGCTGGCCCGTTGAGCCGTCAACGGCGTGGGCCGGACTTTCGCTGATGTGGGCAGTGGAGCGGCATGGGCGGGGGCGGTAGGCGCCGCGAGCGATGCGTCGACTGCGGAGGCCGAAGGCGGCGTCGGAGAACGGTTCTCGGTCCAGAACCGGTGTCCAGCGAAGAGCAATACGGCGGCGGACGAGAACACCACGGCACCCACTAGGAGGCCACCGCGAGAAATGCGTGGCATGAATTCGGCCTAAGGTCTGGCAACACCGGCCCCTACCGTCGTAGGACGTGCGTGTCGCTGCTTGGCGAGACACCGGCACGGTTGTACCTCTGAACCGGCGATCTGCAGGACTATCGAGCCTGTTATTGCTATTCATATCGCCATGACGCAGCGCTGCGTTACCGGCCCGATCCGTACCATTGCTTTGTGCTGCTTGAACTTTCAATTGCCCCAGCACCTCGCATGGGAGAGCCGATTGTTTACCAGCAGAGTCTTTGATGCGGTTAGGCTCATGCGCACCATGAGTCACTTGAGAGATAGCGCCGAAGAGAAGGCAGATAAGTCGACCGTGGTTTGCGTCGCCGTCATCGCGGCTATGGAGAAGTTATGACCGGCCACGAGATGCTCGTGGACCGCTATGCAGTCGCCGGGGTGCTTGGCCGCGGAGGCATGGCTGAGGTTCGCGAAGGATGGGACACCAGGCTCAATCGGCCGGTGGCGATCAAGCTGCTGCACCCCACGCTTACTGCCGACCCTGGAATTCGTCGCCGGTTCGAGGACGAAGCCCGTTCAGCGGCCCGGCTCTGCCATCAGAACATCGTTACGGTCTACGACTTCGGTAATCACCAGGGCACCCCGTTCATCGTGCTGGAACGGTTGCCCGGGCAGACGCTCGCCGACATCATCGCCGCCGGGCCGATGCCGGCGTCGCACGTGCGCTCGATGCTCGACGACGTCCTTGCGGGTCTCGGCGTGGCCCACGCCGCAGGGGTGCTGCATCGGGATATCAAGCCCGGCAACATTCTGGTGTCGGCGCCCGGTGACTCGATGAAGGTGGCTGACTTCGGCATCGCCAAGACCGGTGGGGTCGCGCACACGATGACCGGGCAGATTGTCGGGACGATGAGTTACATGAGTCCTGAGCGTGTAGCCGGGGCCCCTGCGTCCATCGGTGACGACCTCTACGCCGTCGGCCTGATGGGCTATGAAGCGCTCGTGGGCAGAAGAGCGTTCCCGCAAGACAATCCCGCCGCGTTGGCGCACGCGATCATGGATAGCACGCCTCCACCGGTCGCGGCGGTGCGTGACGATGTGGATCCAGTGCTCGCCGCGGTCATCGACCGTGCCATCGCGCGGAATCCTTTGCAGCGCTTCACGAGTGCCGAGCACATGCGGGCCGCGTTGGCCGGTGATCAGCGGGCGCTACGCGGAGGTGTCGTCTCCGTCGGCCCGCGACCGGCAACCAAAGTGCTCGAAGAGCAACCGATTCCGTCCACCCCTTACGTCCTGCGGGCGCCTCGGCGGCGGATGCGCAAGTACGGCGTTGCCGCCGGCGTGCTGGGTGTTCTCGCCGTGTCGGCGTTCGCTTTGGCGTTGGATCCGGCATCGTCGACGCCGGCGCGGGCGCCGGAACCGGTCAGCACCAGCAACCCTGTTACCCCGTCACCGAACGTCGCTCCGCCCCCGAGCCCTGTCGTCCAGCAACCCAGTCCCGAGCCACCTGCGCCGGGTGGACCAGCAGGCCGCGGGCACGGAAAGGGCGACAAGAAGCGGGGCTAGCCCCGCAGGCTAGCGATGCGCGGTTACGCGCACAGTTGCTCGCAGAGCATCATGACTCGCGAAACACATTGTGCTGGTGCGATTTCGAGTGCAACGTTGGCTTCTCCACAGCGTTCTTTAACGCTCTCGAGCGCTGAAATCCCAGCGCAGTCAAAGAACGTCACCTGCGTCATGTCCAAAGTGAGGCGCCGGCAATTGCCTGCGCGCCGGAAGACGAACTCGGTGAATCGGCGGGCGGTTGACATGTCGACATCGCCGACTGCGGTGACGCGAACGTCAGTGGTGTTGGACCATTCCGCGGAGAGTTGCAGCCGGTCGGTGGGTGGGTCAACGGTCGAATTCGAACTGATCAAATGCATCGAATGGCTCCAATGAGCACTAGAAGGACGTAACAAGTGTGGGTGGGACGCGCCCGAGAGGCTCGCATTGCGGGTGCAACATGCACCGCTCGCCTGCGACGAATACCGTGGCTGGAAATTCAACCTGCTTCGACACTACACCCACAGGCGCCCAGCGGCCCAGCTTGGCGAATACCTACTCTTGGGGACGGTCGACAGGCGATCAAGCGCCCAGGGTTGACGGCAGCGCCGGTCGCCACCAGGGCCGCATCGTCAGGAAAACCGTCAGCAGGGCATATCGGCGGGGGTGTAATACGCCACGCCATTGCCGGTCAGACACGGCGGGCGGCCGGCTGCGGCCTGGGCCGCCGCATCTTCGGGCGAGGCGACCGGCGGTACCACACCGGGACTCAGCTCGATGCCAGGACCGACCATGACATCGGGGCCGAATACGACGCACCCCGTCGCGTCCTGCGCGGCGGCCGCGGCGCCGCAATCGTCCGCCCGCGCGGGCGAAGGTGCCACCACCAGTGCCGCAACCATCACCGCGACGGCGAAGAGTGTCTTCATCGGTCTGTTTTTGCTCGCCGGAGAGCGCGGTGATGCTGGTTTCGGCCGCATTGGCCTGGCCCGAGTCAGCTGCACCGACGGCGCAGTCTTCCCGCGACCTTGCATCCCAGCGGACCTGCTGGACCTCGGTTTCGACGGTGGCGCAGGTGACTGGCGGTACGTGGGCGAATAGCTATGCCGGCATGAGCTAACTTTCCACCGACGACTTCAGTATCGCGAGCCGACGACCAGCTAGCAGAACTATCGCGATCAACCGGGGAAGCCGCTCAGCGCCTCGCCCACCGCCGCCGATGAAGCAGATGGTGTTGATGGGCTTCGCTACATCACTGACAACTCTGAAATTCCGCAGTGGGCAAAAGAGATTGGCCAACCTGTCGCCCGGCTCTTGGGAAGATACTCGGGATTCAACACGCGACGTCCGTGGCGCATTTCCGTGTGCGGTGCCCAACAGGACGGCGGATGGGACGCCTGTGAGACGGTCACTGTGTACGGCTTCAGCGGGACGATCCCGACGTCGGTATTGCAGCGCCGGGCAGACAAGGCTCTGGCAACACAGGGAACTTTCGAAATCCAATCAAGCGTAGTGATGTCGGACCAGCGGACAGGGGCCTCGGCGGTGCGGTGCTCGGGCTATATGACAGCCGGCGGATTATTGATCAGGACGAAGCAGAACCACTTCGCCGTTCCTTCCGCCACACCGGGCGAAGGTCGACTCGTCGAGCGGTGTTGGTTCGTCGAGGCGAAGGCGCGTCCGCGGTTCGAGGCGACGATCGACGAGTTCGACCACCAGTCGATGAACGCATTCGTCGCCGCTACAACCAGTTTGTGATCGCGGTTCTTCTCCTACTCACTCGCGAAGTTTGGCTCGATCTCTTCCGCAACAGCAGCGCCCGTCGGGGTCAGGTTCAACCATGCATACCACGGCCAGATGGTGTCCTCGTCGAATTGGTCGATGTAGATCTGGCGGACGCGATCGAGTGATTCGTTCAAGGACGTCGACCACTTCGCAAACCGGTCATCGGGACCGTTGAGGTCTCCGATTTCCGCGAGATCGTCCTGGACTAGATCGTGGATTAACGTCATGACCCGCTGCTGTGTCGTCTTGATCGGCTCACCCGGGTGCGCCCTGACCGTGTGGTAGTGCAGGCGCTGCAAGGGAACCCAATCGATCAACCCACGCACCAGCACTTCATCGCGCGCAGACATATCAGTGTCCGGATTGGGCTGGTTCACCCCCCGCATTTTATTGTGCGCGGCGCGATCTCGTCTCCGCTCTGTGCTGGTGCGGTGTCGGCCACACCGCCGAATTTTTTGTCGTCGATTCGGGTAAGCCACTCGCATGGCACTGAAATCACTCTCTCTGGCATCAGTTCTGTTCTCCGGTGCGGCAGCTGCCGCGATCGCGGTCGCTCCGTTGGCTGCCGCCGATCCCGCGCCGGGCTGCGTCAACCCTGACGGCAGCCCCTGCCCGGTGGCCACCGCAGGCCCGGACGGCGCGTCCGGCGTCATTCCCGGTGGCCCGGGCGGTGTGGCAGGCCCGGGTGGCGCGTCCGGTGCGATTCCGAATGGTCCGGTCGGTACGGCCGGTCCCGACGGCGCCAGCGGCTCGATTCCGTACGGTCCCGGGGGCACCGCGGACCGCGGCGGCGCCAGCGGCGGCATCCCGAACGGTCCGAGCGGCTCGGCCGGACCCGGCGGGGCCACCGGATGCATCCCGTACGTCGGTTGCGCCTCCGTCGGCTAGCCGAACCTGGCTAGCTCCAACGGTTTTCGCTGACGAACTCGGCGAGTGGGCGCGGATGAGTCCACTCGTCGAGTTCGAGCGCCGGGCGGTCGGGGAAGTCGGGCACCGGGCCGAGGCACAGGACGGCCACCGGCTCACCGCCGGCCGGAATCTCCAGTAGCTCGCCGAGGCGCTGCGGGTCGAAAATGGACACCCAACCCATCCCGAGGCCCTCGGCTCGCGCTGCCAACCACAGGTTCTGGATCGCGCAGGACACCGAAGCCAGGTCCATGTGAGGCATCGTGCGGCGCCCGAAGACGTGGCTCTCCCGGCCGTCGCCGAGTGCCACCACCAGCAATTCAGCGCAGTCCAGGATGCCTTCGACCTTGAGCGCCAGGAATTCTTCTGCCCGGGCACCCAGGGCGTCGGCGGTGTTCCTGCGCTCTTCGTCGACCAGAGCATGGATCTTGTGCCGCAACCCGGTGTCGGTGATGCGCAGGAACCGCCAGGGCTGCATCAGCCCGACGCTGGGAGCGGCGTGCGCGGCCGCCAGCAACCGGGCCAGGACCGCATCGGGTACCGAAGCTCCGGAGCTGAACCTGCGCATATCCCGGCGCTGGTGAATGACGCGATAGACGGCGAGGCGTTCGGCGTCGGTGAACGCGTGCTCGGTCACCGGATCATCCTAGAGAGGCACGGTGCGATAACGACCGGCGCGGTGCGACGGTTCGACCGGGCCCGAGGTGGTTACTCTAGGGATCCCGGAACGGCAGTGGCGCCGTCCCGAGCGAGGAGGGGGCCATGTCCGCGTCCCGTACTGCCGTCAAGAACGGTATCGACCTGCCGTCCAGCCGGACCATTGAGGTGAGGGCCGCCGACGGCACCCGCCTCCACACCGAGGTCTTCGGCCCCGACGATGGCTATCCGATCGTGCTGGCGCACGGCATCACCTGCGCGCTGCGGGTCTGGCATCAGCAGATCAACGATCTGTCCCGCGACTTCCGGGTAATCGCCTACGACCATCGCGGGCACGGTCGCAGCGGGGTCCCGCGCCGGTCCGGCTACAGCCTCGGCCACCTGGCCGGGGACCTCGACTCGGTCCTGACGGCGACCCTGCGCCCGGGCGAACGAGCGGTGATCGCCGGGCACTCGATGGGCGGCATCGCGATCAGTTCGTGGGCCGACCGCTACCGGCACCGCGTTGCCCAGCGTGCCGATGCCGTCGCGCTGATCAACACCACCACCGGCGACCTGCTCAAAGAGATCAACCTGCTGCGGGTGCCCGCGCTGCTGGCCGCCGGCCGATCCCTCGCCGCACGCCACCTCATCAGGACATTCGGCGGGGCGCCACTGGTATGGGGCGCCCAGCCCGGCAGCCGCTGGTTCGTCACGATGATGGCCGTCGGTGCGGGCGCCGATCCCGCGATCGGCAAGCTGGTGCACGACCTGTTCGCCGAGACCCCGGCCGGTGGCCGCGGCGCGTGGGCGCGGGTGCTCGTCGACGAGATGAACGCCCGACACATCGACCTCACCGGCCTGACGGTGCCCACGCTGGTGATTGGCAGTACCAACGACCGGCTGTTGCCGATGTGCCAGTCCCGCAAGATCGCTGACGCTGTTCCCAATCTGGTCGACCTGGTCGAGACACCGGGCGGGCACTGCGCGATCCTGGAGCATCCCGACGTCGTCAATGGGCATCTTCGGACACTGGTCTCAGCGGTGACCGCCCAGCGCATCAGTTCCTGAGCGCCGCAACGACTTCCGCTGCCGCGCGTCGGCCGGACCGCACCGCGCCGTCCAGGAAGCCGGTCCATTCGTCGGCGGTCTCGGTGCCCGCCCAATGCAGCGGTCCGACCGGTTCGCGCAGCAGGTGGCCGAATTCCGTCCAGGCGCCGGGCGGAACCGCCGCGGTCGGGCCGCCGGGTGCGAAAGTCTCTGCGCCCCAGCAGTGGTCGAGGTAATCGATGGGGTTCTCGGCGTCCGGGCCGAACAACGCCGAAAAGCAGGCGAGTGCCCGCTTGCGGCGCTCCTCGGCATCGAGCGCGTCAAATCCGCGGGAGTCGGCGAACCCGAGCAGAATTCCCGGGCCGTCGTCACCGGGACTGACGTCGAAGGTGATGAACACCGGCCCCACGTCGGACAGCGCCTGCCCGGACAGGCCCTTGTCGCGCCAGAACGGCCGTGGATACGCGGCGTACGCCTTGCTCAGTGCCCCCTGCGGCCAGCTCTGGGCCAGCTGCTGGTAGCCGATCGGCGGTGGCGGGGCGACGTCGATGTTCAGCCGGTGTGCCGGCGGGATCGCCACGATGACGCGTCGCGCCTCGACGACGCCGGCCGACGACGTGACCGCGACCGCGTCATCGGACCATTCGATTCGCGTCGCTATCGCATTGAGCCGGACGCGATCACCCAGTTCGGCGGCCATCGCCTCGGCGATCTGCTGGGTGCCGCCGGGGAAGTGGTCCTGCTGAGCGCCCCCCACCACGTCGAGCATGCGGTCCAAACCCCCGGCGGCCTTGACGTAGCGCACCGCATGCAGCATCGACACCTGGTCGGGCTCGGCACCCCAGGTCACCCGCGACATCACGGCGAGCAGGTCCCGCGACGACGCGCCGGCGCCGACGGAGTGCAACCAGCCGCCCAGTGTCGTGCCATCGAGCTTCTTGGCGCTGGGCGACGCCCATGGCTTGGTGATGTCGACGTTGCGGCCGAGCCGTTCGACCTGCCATTGGATCCGGGCGATGTCGACCAGCCGAAGTAGCCCCAGCCGTGGGATGGTGCCACGGTAGGACCGCACTTTGCCGCGCCACCGGATGAGGTTGGCGCCCTCGCTGTAGGTCGGTTCGGTGGGGCAGCCGAGTTCGGTGGCCAGCGCGAGCACCGCGTCCTGGGTGGGGCCGACGAACGTGCCGCCGAGGTCGACCGGCACACCGGCCAGCGACGCGGTGCTCGAGCGTCCGCCGACGCGGTCGCGGCCCTCCAGCACCAGCACCTCGTGCCCGTGTTTGACCAGTTCACGTGCGGCTGCCAGGCCTGCGAAGCCCGCGCCGATCACCACTACGTCGTAACCCACCACACCACCAGTGTTGCCTGTCCCATTCGCCCAAACCAACGTTTGGCCGCGAAAGGCCGAGTGGTGAGCCGCAGAACGTCGACTTCGGCGCTAGCGGGCCAGCTCGTCGACGATCTCGGCCAGCGTCTCGGTGGCGATCGGGCCTGGCTGATACAGGCAGACGGTGTCACCGACGCCGTCCACCCGCTCCCGGATGTGCGCGGCGATCTGCTTGGGGGTGCCGCACGCTGCGATGGTGTGCAGCACCTCGTCACTGATGAGGCCGGCCATCTCCTGCCATTTGCCTTGCTTGGACATCGAATTCAGTTCGGGCTGCAGATCGCCCCAGCCGTGGATGTCGAGCACCGGGCGGTAGGCCGGGGTGGACCCGTAGAACGCCAGCAGCCGCCGCGTCGCGTCGTGATCCTCACCCGCGGACAGGATGATCTCGGGCACGATCGCGAACGACGACTCCGATCGTCCGGCCGCGGCCAGTCCGTCGCGCACCGCGGGCATCGTCGACTCGCGCAGGAACTTCGCCGAGCCGAACGGCATCACCAGCAGGCCGTCCGCCACCTCCGCGGTGGCTCTGGTGAGCCGAGGACCGAGCGCGCCGACGTAGATCGGCGGCGGGCCAAAGGGATTCGGGCCGGGATTGAACATCGGCGTCATCAGAGTGTGCCGGTAGTACTCGCCACGAAAGTCCAGTCGCTCGCCGGTCTCCCAGGTGGCAAAGATGGCCCGCAGCGCGCGGACCAGCTCGTGCATCCGCGCGACCGGCTTGTCGAACGCCGCGCCGTAGTGCTTCTCGATCTGGGCCCGCACCTGGGTGCCCAGTCCGAGGATGAACCGGCCTTGGGCAAGCAACTGGTGGTCGTAGGCCTGGTGGGCCAATTGGATCGGGTTGCGCGGGAACGCGATTGCCACGTTGGTCATCAGGTCCAGGCCGCCGACGCCGGCGGCCAGCGTCAGCGGTGCGAAGACGTCGTGCGGGCCTTCGAATGTGAAGACTCCGCTGGCGCCGGCGTCGCGCAGGGCCCGGGCACGATCGACCGCATCGGTGGGCCCGAAGAGGGCCGTCAGAACTTTCACGACGTGGTTACGGCGCGACCGTCAGCCAGTCGGCGAAGCCCGACGGGTCGTGGCGGCCCAGCGCGCCGTGCTCGAACAGGCCCCAGCCCTCGGCGGACGTGCCGCCGTCGTGGCACACCGCACGGCCGACGTGGTCGATCACGCCGAACGCGGAGCGACCGATGATGGCCGGATCGTTCATGTCGTAGGTGAGCCGCTCGGCGAACTTCTCGCCCTTCCACACGCCGTGGATCCAATCCGAGTCGCCGCCGTAGCCGCCGCCGACGTGGATCGGGACCGGCAATTTCGACTCCACATCAAAACGGAGCGTCGCGCCGTTGGCGTCAGTGGCCTCGATGGTCGCGCCGGTCGGAATGCGAGTGCCGGAGCGGTAGTGGATCTTGACCCGCGGCCAGCCCAGCTGCTCGACCCGTCCGTCGCGCCAGATCCGCGTGCAGTCGTTCAGCGAGCGGAAGCCGTCGGGTGCTTCCTGGATGATGATGACGATCGCGTAGTCCTCGAAGGCCATCGGGACATACAGCCACCACATGCCTTCGAAAGGCGGGTCGGCCGGGCGGCCGGCGGGCTCGGCCTCGCCGATCGGGCGGATACCCCACGACCGGTCGCGGCTGCCGATCCACACCGACGGCTCGACGGTGATCTCCTCGCCGTCGATGACGATATGCCCTGCCCAGGAACCCAATTGGGCGAACCGTTGCGCGTCCAGCGTCACCCGGTTGCCCTGACGCATGATGTGCGGTTGCTCCTGAACGACCGGGAACAACCCCTCCCAGGTGAGGTCGACCGCCATACCCTCGGTCTCGTCCATCACGATCCGCACCTTCTGTAGCGGATCGATCACCTCGACGCGGTAGCCGTTGCAGTTCTGGTTGAGCCGGTCCTGGTCGATCACGTCGGACACGTGCACCGCGGTCTGCGTGTCGCCCCGCCTGACGAGTACGTACGCATCCTTCACCCCGAGGTTGGGGTAGTAGCCGATGCCGGTGATCAAGAAGATGTCCCCGGTGCGGTCGTGGCAGTTGAAATAGCTGCGGTCGTAGAAGTTCCGGTCCGAGGAGTTCGGCCAGGCGATCGGCAGCGGCGCCTGGTGGACGGGATATTCGTCGAGCGGTCCGAGCATTCGGCTATGCCTCCTCAATGAGCCGGCGCAGCAACCCGGCGTGGTAGAACGTCGACTCGACGTCCTCTGGCTTTTCGATCTCGCCGAAGTGGACGCGCCGGGCCCCGGTGCGCATGAACACGCAGCACCAGATCACTCCGGAGTAGACGTAGAACCAGCGCAGGTCGCCGAGTTCGACGCCGGTCAGCTTCTGGTAGGTGGCGCGAACGTCCTCTTCGCGCATCACGTCCGGCAGGCCTGGCATGCCGGCGAGCCCGGCGAGTTCCTGAAACACCATGTGCGCAAAGATGATCCACGCCACGTCCAGCTCGCGGGGACCCAGCGTCGCCATCTCCCAGTCCAGCACCGCGACCGGCCGGAAGTCTTCGTAGAGCACGTTGCCGACCCGCGAGTCGCCCCATGCCAGCACGGTTTCTCCGGCGGCGACGTCGGTGGGGAAGTGATCTTCCAGCCAGCCCAGCGCGGTCTCGACCAGTGGCGAGCGGCCGATGTCTGGTACGGCGAACTCGTACCACCCCTTGAGCCAGTTCAATTGGCGACGCAGCGGGGTGTCACCCTCGGGCACGGCCTCGGCGAGGAAGCCAAATGTGTCTGCGGCGTTGGGAATCGAGTGCAGCTTGGCCAGCACCTCGACCGTTGCGTCCTGCAGGGCGCGCTGCTGCTCGGCCGGTGCGTCGGCAAACCAGTTGTCGCCGAACGTATACGGCATCACGTCGGGCGGGACGGTGCCCTCGACGTGGTTCATCAGGAAGAACGGGGCGCCCAGCACGGTGCCCGTCGGGTCGATCCAGCGCACCTTCGGCACCGGCACATCGGTCAGTTCGTCGACCAGCCGGATGACGTCGAACTGATGGTCCATCCGGTAGGTGATGAAGACCGGGACGTCTTCGGAAGTGGGCGCCACCCGGGCCACCCACTTCTGCTCGACCTGTTTGCCGTCCTGCACCCAGCGGCCGGTCAGGATGATCGTCTCTGACGACATGCCGTTGGAGTCGATGCCGCTTTCGACGGTCACCTCCGGCTTCACGCCACCAGGCATCACCGTCGACAGCCATTCCGACAGCAGCGCGGGAACGGTGCTGACGTCACGACCGGAACGTTGTAACCGCTCGACGTCGGTTTCTACAGACGGTTGGTTGGTCACCTTTGTCCTCTCCAACCCTATTACGATACGGTGGGTAGCGTTATGAAATCAGACGCGTCTTCGCTTGACAAGACCGCGGTCCCGGGGAGGCCCCGCGATCCGCGTATCGACGCTGCCATACTGCGTGCGACGGCGGAGCTGCTTGTCGAAATCGGTTATCCGAATCTGACTTTGGCGGCTGTCGCCGAGCGGGCGGGAACGACGAAGACCGCGCTGTACCGCCGCTGGTCGAGCAAGGCCGAGCTGGTCCACGAGGCGGCGTTCCCGACCGCGCCGACGGCACTGACGACCCCGGCCGGCGACATCGCGGCCGATGTCCGCGCGATGCTGTCGGCCACCCGCGATGTGTTCACCAGCCCGGTGGTGCGCGCCGCGCTGCCCGGGCTGATCGCGGACATGAGCGCCGACGCGGAGCTGAACGCCCGGGTGATGTCCCGATTCACCGAGGTGTTCGCTGCGGTGCGGGATCGCCTGGTCGAAGCGGTGCACTGCCGCGAAGTGCACGCCGACGTCGATCCCGAACGCCTCATCGAACTGATCGGTGGTGCGACGATGATGCGGTTGCTTCTGCGCCCCGATGACGTTCTCGACGCGAGCTGGGTCGACCAGACCGCGGCGATTCTCGTCCACGGGGTGGCGCTATGAATCGAGGAGTGCGATGACTGGACGACTTGCCGGTCGTAGCGCCATTGTCACCGGCGCGAGCCGTGGACTTGGCCGCGCGACCGCCCTGGCGCTGGCCGCCGAGGGCGCCGCGGTGGCGGTGGTGGCCCGAACCCAACAGCAGTGGGACGACCGGCTGCCGGGCACCATCGGCGACACCGTCGCGTCCATCGAAGCCGCCGGTGGGCAGGCTGTGGCGATCGCCGCCGACCTCCTCGAGCGCGACGACCTGCCCCGGCTGGTCGACGAGGCCCGGGCGGCGTTGGGGCCCATCACGATTCTGGTGAACAACGCCGCGTTCACCGCGCCGGGACGTCCGCCCAAGCCGGATGCCGCGCCGAAGGTGGCGAAGCCCAGGACTGCGCCGGCGGCCACCAACGCCGAGTGGCCCGGTTTCGTGACGATCCCACCGAGTGCCTATCGCAGGCATTTCGAGATCGGTGTGTTCGCCTCCTACGAGCTGATGCAGCTGGTGTGCCCCGACATGTTCGCCGCCGGCTTCGGCTCGATCATCAACGTCACGTCGGTGGCTTCCCGGGTGCCCGGTGACGGCCCGTATCAGAACTTCGCCGGCGGGGTGCTGCCCGGGTACGGCGGATCCAAGGCCGCGCTGGAGCACCTGACCTGGTGTGCGGCCTACGATCTGCAGCGGCACAACATCGCGGTCAACGCGCTGGCGCCGTCGCGGCCGATCCCGACACCGGGACTGTCCTACTACCGCAACGAATTCGCGAGCGTGTCACCCGAGGACGAGTTCGCCCGTGCCGCAGTCGAATTGACACTCGTCGACCCGAACGTCGTCACGGGCCGCACCATCGGTCACCTCGAGGCGCTGGACGGCAGCTTTGCGCCGTTCACCAACACGGAGTCCGCACTCGGCTAGCGCTGAACGACGCTGCTACTTCAAGTGCGGGCCCAGCAACTGACTCCACGCGTGGCTCAACTTGTCCCACTCGTCGTCGCACAGCTCGGCCCGGCTCTGCGGAAGATGTCCGTCGCCGACCAGGTCGCCGTTGGCCGCCGGGTTCGAACCGTAGAGCCAGCATTCCATGTTGAAGGCCCTGACCTTGTTCGGTGAATGGCCGCCGGCGAGGTCGGTGTCATCGAGTTCACCGGCAGCCTCGGCATAGCCCTGGAATTCGCGTGCCGAGTCTTTGATGGCCTGTACATTGGCCGGGTCCACCTTGCCGTCCGGCCCCGGCGTCAACAGGATGTAAGCCGAAAGCTGGTCGGCGACATCCTCTTCGCGGCCGGTGATGGGCAGGTCATACAGGCTGATCACCATGTGACCGAGCTCGTGGTAGAAGGTGGCGATCTCACCGTTGACCGTGGACGCCCTCGGATCGGCGTCACCGGCTTTGGTGTAGATTTCCAGACCCTCCGTCGCTTCTTCGTAGCACAGCGTCACCGAGTTATCGTTCGGATCCCACCACGCGTTGGCCGTATCGCACTGCTTACCGACCAACTGGATGTCGTGCGGCAGTTTCAGTGTGTTGTTGACGCTGCTCGAGAGATGGTTCAGCAGATCAGCCTGCTCTTGGATATCGCGGCCCGTCTTGGCCTCCGGCGAGGTGGCCTCGTCGTACCTCGGAATCATCGAGCCCGACGAATCGTCCTTGCCTGCCCCGGATGGCTCGGCCGGCTGGTCCGACCGCGCCGGGCTTGCCTGCGCCGTCGAGGGACTGACCGTGGACTCGCGAAGCTGATCGGGATGCGATCCCGTGTTGCCGCACGCGCTGAGGACTACCACCAAGCCGAGGAATGCCGCACCGACGCGAGCGCAGTTTGTCACGAGACAATATTCAATCATTCGCACGCCGAGATCGACGTTTTTACTTACATCTGGCGCTTATTGCGCTCGGCGACCTCGCGCTGGCGCGCGGCCAACTCCTCGATGCTGACATGGGAGTCGGCGGCCACCGCGCGTTCGGCCTTCAGTGCGGGCCCGGTGACCGCTGCGGTCCCGGTGCGGTAGATCTCCTTGAGGCCAATCATGGTGGGGGAGGGCACCTCCGCGATCTGGCCGGCGAGGTCGAGCGCGCGGGGCATAAGGTGCTCGTGGGCAACGACTTCGGTGACCAGTCCGATCTTCTCGGCGCGCTGGGCGTCGACCACCTCGCCGGTCATCGACAGCCGTCGCGCCATTGCGGATCCGACCACTCGGGGTAGCCGCGCCGTCATCCCGCCGCCGGGCAGGATCCCGACCCGGGCGTGGGTGTCGGCGAAAACCGCTCGCTCCGAGGCGATCAGGAAGTCGCACGCCAGCGCGATCTCCAAACCGCCGGTGAACGTCGCACCGTTGATCGCCCCGACGACGGGCTTGCTCAGCTCGACGATGGCGTTCATACAGTTCATCTTGTCGAACCGGCCGAAGTAGTCCATGCCCAGGCTCTGCGCCTGTTTGAGGTCGACGCCGGCGCAGAACGCCGGATCGGTGCCGGTGAGCACCACGGCGCGCACCGACTCGTCGGCGTCGGCCGCACCGAGGGCGGCATAGAGCGCCTCGAACAGCTCAGTGCTCAACGCATTGCGCACCTCGGGGCGGTTCATCGTCAAAACCCGGACGGCGCCGTGGTCATCGCTGAGAAGAATCATCAATCCAGGAATCTAGCCGCATGGTCGACGAGATCGAGCAGCGGCTGCGGCAGCGCACCGAGCGCGAACGTGATGGCCGCGGTCACGGTGATGGTCGCGACGCTCAATGAGCCGGGCGTGACGACCTCCGGGGCGTCCTGCGGCGGATCGGTGAAGAACATCAGCACGATCACCCGCACGTAGAAGTACGCGGCGATCGCCGAGGCGATGACGCCCACCACCACCAGGGGGATCGCACCGCCCTGCCCGGCCGCCTTGAACACCGCGAACTTGCTGACGAAGCCGCTGGTCAGCGGTATGCCCGCGAAGGCGAGTAGGAACAGTGAAAACACCACGCCGACAAGGGGATAGCGGCGTCCCAGCCCAGCCCAGCGAGACATGTCGGTCTCCTCGGCCCCGGTCGCGTCGCGGACCACGCTCACCACGGCGAAGGCGCCGAGGGTGGAGAACCCGTAGGCGAAGAGGTAGAACAGGGTGGCCGACAGCCCCGGCGGGTTGGCGGCGATAACTCCGGTGAGGATGAAACCGGCGTGCGCCACAGCCGAATACGCGAGCATGCGCTTGACGTCAGTCTGGGTCACCGCGGTGATGGTGCCGACGACCATGGTGAGGATCGCCACCGCCCACAGGACGGGGCGCAGTTCATGGTTGAGGCCGGGTAGTGCGACGTAGAAAATGCGCAGCATGGCGCCGAAGGCGGCGACTTTGGTGGCGGCCGCCATGAACGCGGTGATCGGGGTGGGCGCGCCCTGGTAGACGTCGGGGATCCAGGAGTGGAACGGCACCGCACCGACCTTGAACAGCACACCGACGGCGACCAGCGCCGCGCCGATCAGCGCCAGGGTGGAGTTGTCGGTGCCGGCATCGATGGCGCGCGCGATGCCGGGCAGGCTCAGGGTGCCCGAGTAGCCGTACAGCAGGGCGATACCGTAGAGGAAGAATGCCGACGAGAATGCGCCCAGCAGAAAGTATTTCAGCGCCGATTCCTGGGACAGCAGCCGACGGCGGCGCGCCAGCCCGCACGTCAGGTACAGCGGCAGCGAGAACACCTCCAGCGCCACGAACATCGTCAACAGGTCGTTGGCGGCCGGGAACAGCATCATCCCGGCCACCGCGAACATGGTCAGCGGGAACACTTCGGTCTGCACCAACGCCGCTCTGGTGGCGATCTTTTCCGCGACGCTGCCCGGCACCGTTGACGCATCGGGGGTGAAGGCATCCAACGTGGCCGAGCTGACCTCGAATTCGGCCGGTGTGCGGCGTTCGGCGATCAACAACACGCCGAGCACACCGATCAACACAATGGTGCCCTGCAGGAACAGCGCGGGAGCGTCGACCGCGACCGCGCCGACCACCGCGGACTGGCCGACCCCGTCCATATCCCGAGCCAGCAGAACCACGGCGACGAACGCGGCCACCAGGCCGGCCAGGCTCAGGGCGACTTGAGTGGGGTAGCGGCTCTTACGGGGCGCGAACGCCTCTACCAGCACTCCGGCGACGGCCACGCCGAGGACGATCAACATCGGTGAGACTTGGCTGTATTCGATGCTGGGCGCGTTCACGGGCGGGTCCCCTCTGCGACCGTCGGCGCCGGGTCGGGTTGATGAATCGATGTCAGTGTTGCGGCCACCGCGGGGTTGATGACATCCAGGGCGATCTTCGGGTACACCCCGAGGCCGATCAACAGCGCGATCAGCGGTACCACCACGAGCAGTTCTCGTGGCCGCAGATCCCGCACCCGGTCGGTTCCGTCAGTGACGGGCCCGGTCATCATCCGCTGATAGAGCCACAGGATGTAGACCGCCGAGAGCACCAGCGCCACCGACGCGATGACGGCGAAGGCCGGGTAACGGGTGAAAGTGCCGATGAGGACCAGGAATTCACTGATGAACGGCGCCAGTCCCGGCAGCGACAGCGTCGCCAGGCCTGCCACCAGGAAGGTGCCTGCCAGCACGGGTGCGACTTTCTGGACTCCGCCGTAGTCGGCGATGAGGCGGCTGCCCCGGCGGCTGACCAGGAACCCGGCGATCAAGAACAGTGCGGCGGTGGAGATCCCGTGGTTGACCATGTACAGGGTTGAGCCGGCCTGGCCCTGGCTGGTCATCACGAAGATACCGAGGATGATGAAGCCGAAGTGGCTGATCGAGGTGTAGGCGATCAGCCGCATGACATCGGTCTGGCCGATCGCCAGGACGGCGCCGTAGACGATGCCGATCACGGCCAGCGCGATGATGACCGGGCGGAAATATGTTGCGGAGTCGGGGAACAACGGCAGGCAGTAGCGCAGCATCCCGAATGTGCCGACCTTGTCCATCACGGCCATCATCAACACCGCTGATGCGGGCGTGGCCTGGACGGCGGCGTCGGGCAGCCACCGGTGGAACGGCCACAGCGGAGCTTTGACCGCGAACGCGAACATGAACCCGAGGAACAGCGCGTTGGCGATGCCGGGGCTCATGGTGAACTTCCCGGTGGCCACGGCGTCGGTGATGGCGCGGAAGTCGAACGTTCCTGCCTCGAACGCCTTGCTGGCGGAGGTCACGACGTAGAGACCGATCACCGCGGCCAGCATGATCAACCCGCCGAACAGGTTGTACAGCAAGAACTTCACCGCTGCCTTGGACCGGTTCTCGGCGCCGAACCCACCGATGAGGAAGTACATCGGGATCAGCATGGCCTCGAAGAACACGTAGAAGAGCAGGATGTCCAGGGCGACCAGCGACATCATCACCATGCCCTCGACGGCGAGCGTCAGCGCGATATAGCTGTGCGATGCCCGGCCGGACAGCCCGGGCCGGTCGTCGGCGTCGTTCCAGCCGGCGATCAGCAGGATCGGCACCAGCACGGCGGTGAGCACCACCAGAGCCAGGGCGATCCCGTCGAGGCCGAGAATGTATCCGGTGCCGAACGACGGTATCCACGGATGGTTTTCGACGAATTGGAATTGTTGGCCGGCCGGATCGAACCGCACGGCGAGCATCAGTGACAGCGCCAGAACCGCGAGGGACACCACCACGCCGGCGTACTTCGCGAACTGTCGCAGCGAGGCAGGCAGCACGATGATCAGCGCGGCGCCGACGACCGGGATGGCCCACAGGATGGTCAGCCAGGGAAACATGCCACTCACCTCCACGCCGTGACGAGGACTGCGGCGACCACCAGCGCCGTACCGGCCAACATGGACAGCGCGTAGGAGCGGGCGTAGCCGGTCTGCACCTGGCGCAGGCGGTCCGAGAACCGGCCGACCGCAAATGCAAGGCCCTGCGTCACCCCGTCGACGCCCTTCTCATCGACGGCGACAAGGCCTTTGGTGAGTTCTTGGCCGGTCCGCATGAACGCCGCCTCGTTGAACGCGTCACCGTAGAGGTCGTTGCGCGCCGCGACGGTGAATGCGGAAACATCCAGCGGGGCGGACTCGGGGACGTTGTGGTTCGCGTACTGGCGGTACGCCACCGCGATGCCGATCGCGACGACGCCCAATGCGGTGACGGTGATGATCCAGGCCGGATAGACATGTGCTGCCTCGTGATGGCCGACGACGGGTTCGAGCCAGTGCTCCAGGGTGTTGCCGATGGCGAGCAGCGCCCCGGCGCCGACCGAGCCGACCGCGAGGACGATCATCGGTGCCGTCATCGAGGCGGGGGACTCGTGCGGGTGGGTATTGGGCTTCCAGCGCCGCTGCCCGAAGAACGTCAGCAGCATCACCCGGGTCATGTAGAACGCGGTGATGCCGGCGCCGAGCAGAGCGGCGCCGCCGAGGAGCAACCCTTTGAGTCCGCCGCTGTTGAGGGCGGTTTCGATGATCGCGTCTTTGGAGAAGTACCCGGCGAACGGTGGGACGCCGATGATGGCGAGGTAGCCCAGCCCGAAGGTGACGAAGGTGACGGGCAGCAGCGTCCGCAAGCCGCCGAAGCGGCGCATGTCGGTTTCGTCGTCCATGGCATGCATGACCGAGCCGGCGCCGAGGAACAAGCCGGCTTTGAAGAAGCCGTGGGTGAGCAGATGCATGATGGCCACCGCATAGCCGGCGGGGCCGAGGCCGGCGGCGAGCACCATGTAGCCGATCTGGCTCATGGTGGAGGCGGCGAGGGCCTTTTTGATGTCGTCTTTGGCGCAGCCGATGATCGCGCCGAACAGCAGGGTGACCGCACCCACGGTGACGACGGCGGTCTGCGCGGCGGGCGCGGCGGTGAAGATCGGGCCGGAGCGGACGATCAGATAGACGCCGGCAGTGACCATGGTGGCGGCGTGGATCAAAGCCGAGACCGGGGTGGGGCCCTCCATGGCGTCACCGAGCCAGGACTGCAGCGGTACCTGCGCGCTCTTGCCGCATGCGCCGAGAAGGAGGAGCAGACCGACGGCGGTCAGCGCACCTGATGTCATCTGGGGCACCGCGCTGAACACCGTGCTGAAGGTGACCGAGCCCAGCGTGGCGAACAGCACCATCAGCGCGATCGCCAAACCCATGTCGCCGACCCGGTTGACCACGAACGCCTTCTTCGCCGCGGTGGCCGCGCTCGGCTTGTGCGACCAGAACCCGATCAGCAGATACGACGCCAGACCCACACCCTCCCAACCCATGTAGAGGCCGAGGTAGTTGTCGGCAAGCACCAGCAGGAGCATCGCGGCGACGAACAGGTTGAGGTAGGCGAAAAACCGCCGGCGGCCGGGGTCGGTTTTCATGTAGCCGATCGAGTAGATGTGGATCAGAGCGCCGACGCCGGTGATCAACAGCACGAAGCACATCGACAACGCGTCGAGCTGCAGGCCGAAGTCCACCCGCAGGACTCCGACCGGCACCCAGGAGAAGAGCACCTCGTGCACGGTCCGGTCTTCTCCGGGCAGGCCGTGTAGGTGGGTGAACAGCACCGCGCCGCAAGCGAACGCGCCGATCACCGCGGCGCAGCCCAGCAGATGCCCCCACGCATCGGTGGCCTTGCCACCCAGCAGCAGGATCACCGCGCCGGCCAAGGGCAGCGCGATGGTCAACCACACCAGTGTCTGCATGTCAGTGCCGCAACAGGTGGGCGTCGTCGACGTTGGCGCTGCGCCGGGTCCGGAAGATGGTCATGATGATGGCCAGGCCGACCACCACTTCGCAGGCCGCGACCACCATGGTGAAGAACGCCACCACCTGTCCGTCGAGATGGCCATGCATACGTGAGAAGGTCACGAACGCGAGGTTCGCGGCGTTGAGCATCAACTCGACGCACATGAACATGATGATCGCGTTGCGGCGCAACAGCACTCCCGCGGCACCGATCGTGAACAGCAACGCCGACAGATACAGGTAGTTGGCCGGGTTCATCGCGGACCGCCTCCGTTGCCGTCGGTGCGAAGGATCGTGCTGACCGACGATTCCTCGTCGGTGCCGTCGGGGAGCCGAGAGAAGGTGTTGACGGCGTTATGGCGGGCGAAGACGCCGGGGTTGGGCAGCGGCGTTGCCCGCGCCCCGGTTTGGAAGCGTTCGACGACCATCTCACGCTGCGTCTTTCGCCGCTCGAAGCGCTCCCGGTGGGCCAAGACCATGGCCCCCAGGGCTGCGGTGATCAGCAGTGCGCTGGTCAACTCGAACGCCCACAGATCGCGGGTGAAGATCAGCGTCGCCAAACCCTGTACGTTGCCGCCCGCATTTGCCTGCGTCAGCCCGACAAATCCGGTGGTGGCGATGTTGCCGATCCCGGCGATCAGCAGGACGCCGAATCCGAGACCCGCGACGATCGCGGCGACCCGCTGTCCCCGAATGGTTTCCACCAACGACTCCGAGGAGTCGACGCCGACCAGCATGAGCACGAACAAGAACAACATCATCACCGCGCCGGTGTAGACCACCACCTGCACCACCCCCAGGAACAAGGCGTCCTGCGCGACGTAGATCATGGCCAGCGCGATCATCGTGGTCGCGAGGAAGATCGCCGAATAGACGGCTTTGGGCGCGGCGACCACTCCGATCGCGCCGGTCACCGCGATGACGGCGAGGATCCAGAATGCGATGGTCTCGGGAGTGGAGGTGCGAGTCAGGGTTTCGGCGGCCAGCAGCGTGATCGTCACCGAACCTCCTGATTTCCGCTTATTCGGCCCAGGTAGTAGTCGTCGTCGGTCGTCCCCGGCGCCATCGCGTGCGGCGGCGGCGCCATGCCGGGCTGCAGTGGGGCCAGCAGTTTGTCCTTGCCGTAGATCAGGTCGGAGCGGTTGTCGTCGGCCATCTCGTAGACGTTGGTCATCGTCAGCGCGCGGGTGGGACAGGCTTCGATGCACAGTCCGCAGCCGATGCAGCGCAGATAGTTGATCTGGTAGACCCGGCCGTAGCGTTCGCCGGGCGAAAAGCGTTGCTCCTCGGTGTTATCGGCGCCTTCGACATAGATGGCGTCGGCGGGGCACGCCCAGGCGCACAGCTCGCAGCCGATGCACTTCTCCAGCCCGTCGGGGTAACGGTTGAGTTGGTGGCGGCCGTGATAGCGCGGCGCCACCGGGCCCGGCTTCTCCGGATACTCCTCGGTGATCGGGCGTTTGAACATGGTCCCGAACGTCACGCCGAAACCCTTGACCGCATCGAGGAACTTAGGCATCTGCTTTCTCCTTGCTCGGTGCCGGCGAACCGGGTATCGGAGGTATGGGGAACGATCCGTCGACCGCAGGGGCAGTGGGCGCGGCATTGCGCTGGATCAGCTTGTTGCGCAGCGAGTTCGCGCCCAGCACCGCCAGCAGCAGTGCCGCGGCGGCGATGAGGTTGGGAACGATTCCGGTGTGGCCGATGCTGTGCAGGACCGCGACGATCATGATCCACACCAGCGAGACCGGGATGAGCAGTTTCCAGCCCAGTGCCATGAACTGGTCGTAACGCAGCCGCGGCAGGGTGGCCCGCAGCCACATGAAGACGAACAGGAACGTCCACACCTTGGCCACGAACCAGATCAGCGGCCACCAGCCGGTGTTGACGCCGTCGATCAGGCTGATCGGCCACGGCGCATGCCAGCCGCCCAGGAACAGGGTGGTGGCCAGCGCCGAGACGGTGGTCATGTTGACGTATTCGGCGAGCATGAACATCGCGAACTTCAGTGAGGAGTACTCGGTGTGAAAGCCGCCCACCAGTTCGCCTTCAGCCTCGGGCAGGTCGAACGGGGCCCGGTTGGTCTCGCCGACCATCGACGTCACGTACACCGCGAAGCTGGGCAGCAGCAGGAAGACATACCAGGTGTGCTCTTGGGCGGCGACGATCCCCGAGGTGGACATGGTGCCTGCGTAGAGGAACACCGCGGCGAACGACAACGCCATCGCGATCTCATAGGAGATGACCTGTGCGCTGGACCGCAGACCACCCAGAAGCGGGTAGGTGGAACCCGAGGCCCAACCCGCCAGCACGATGCCGTACACCCCGATCGAGGTGACCGCCAGGATGTAGAGCACCGCCACCGGCAGATCCGTCAGCTGCAGCGGCGTGCGGTGACCGAACACCGACACCACCGGACCCAGCGGGATCACCGCGAACGCCATGATCGCGGGGATCACCGAAATGACCGGCGCCATCAGGTAAATCGGCTTGTCCACCCCGGCCGGGGTGAGCCCCTCTTTGAGGGCCAGCTTGATTCCGTCGGCCAGGGACTGCAGGATGCCGAACGGCCCGACCCGGTTGGGGCCGTAGCGCATCTGCATGCGGCCCAGGATCTTGCGCTCCAGCAGGATCGCCACCAGAACGGTCAGCAGCAGGAACGCGAAGACCGCAACCGCCTTGATCAGCACCAGCCACCACGGATCATGACCGAACACACTCAGATCGGGTGCGATCATGCGTCGGCCTCCCGCTCGATGCGTACCACCTCGATGCGTACCACGGAGCCCGGGGTTACACCGAGCCGCTCATACACCGCGCTGCCGCGCGAGTTGAGCGGCAGCCACACCACGCCGTCGGCCATCTCGGTGATGGCCAGTGGCAGGGCGATATCGCCACGACCCGTCGACACACTGACCACCTCGCCGTCGACCGCGCCGATCCCGGCGGCCGTGGCCACCGACAACCGCACCACGGACGGGCGTGCGGTCCCCGCCAAGAACGGCTCACCATCCTGCAAACGGCCGTCGTCGAGCAGCAACCGCCAGCCGGCCAAGACCGCCTCGCCAGAATCCAACGGCGGCGGCTCTTTCGGCACCACCGACGACAGGGCCGGCCGTTCACCATCCCACTGCCCGAGTGCGATCAGCTCGGCGCGGGCCTCCTCGACGGTGCGGAACCCGAGGTCCACGCCGAGCTCGTCGGCCAGAATCTGCAACACCCTCAGATCGGGAAAGGCGTTGGAGGCCAGCGCCGGCTCGAACGGACGAATTCGGCCCTCCCAGTTCAGGAATGAACCGGCCTTCTCGGCAACAGGTGATATCGGGAAGACCACGTCTGCCAGCGCGGTGATCGCCGACTCCCGCAACTCCAGACTGACGACGAAGCCGGCCGACTCGATCGCCGCCAATGCGGCCGGCGGGTCCGGCAGGTCGATGGCGTCGACACCGCCGATGAGCAGTGCATCGAGTTCACCGCCGGCCGCGGCGGTGAGGATGTCTGATGCATCGCGACCCTCTTCGGCCGGGAGCTCGTCGACATGCCATGCACCCGACAGCTGCCGGCGCGCACCGTCATTCGTGGCCGACCGGGCTCCGGGCAGCAGGTTGGGCAGGCAGCCGGCCTCGACTGCTCCGCGGTCACCGGCACGCCGGGGGACCCAGGCCAGCCGGGCTCCGGTGCGTTCGGCCAGGCGGGCCGCCGCCGACAGCGCACCGGCACTGGTGGCAAGCCGTTCCCCGACGAGGATGATCGCTCCCGACGGCAGCTCGTCGGCCAGCGCATCGAGGGCGGGCGCTTCGTGGCCGGGGGTGGCGAGCACCACCCGCGCCGCGAGCTTCTCCGAGCCGCGGGACACCATCGGCGCGATGCTCACAACCCGCAGGCCACGTTTGCGAACCGCCTTGCGCAGGCGCAGGAACACGATCGGGGATTCGTCCTCGGGCTCGAACCCGGCGAGTACCACCGTGGCTGCGGCTTCCAGATCCGCATAGCTGACGTCGTGGCGACCGGCCACGTGTGCGGCCAGGAATTCCTGCTCTTCCACCGAATGTGGGCGTGCGCGGAAGTCGATGTCATTGGTGTTCAGCGCAATCCGAGCGAACTTGGCGTAGGCGTAGGCGTCTTCGACGGTCGCCCGGCCACCCACCAGCACCCCCGCGCGTCCCGACCGCAGGCCTGCGGCGGCCACCGCGATGGCCTCCGACCAGGAGGCCGGGCGCAGCGCACCGTTCTCGTCGCGGACCAGCGGGGTGGTGATGCGGTCACCGACCCGGGTATAGGTGAAGGCCCAGCGACCCTTGTCGCAGTTCCACTCCTCGTTGACTTCCGGGTCGTCGCCGGCCAGCCGGCGCAACACCACTCCGCGGCGGTGATCGGTGCGCTGGGCACACCCGGAGGCGCAGTGTTCACAGACACTGGGGCTGGACACCAGATCGAATGGGCGGGCCCGGAACCGGTAGGCGGTTCCGGTCAGCGCACCGACCGGGCAGATCTGCACGGTGTTGCCGCTGAAGTAGGAATCGAACGGTTCACCCGGACCGATCCCGACCTGTTGCAGCGCACCGCGTTCCAGCAGGGAGATGAACGGATCCCCGGCGATCTGCTCGGAGAACCGTGTGCAACGAGCGCACAGCACACACCGTTCCCGGTCCAGCAGCACCTGACTGGAGAGGTTGATCGGTTTGGGGAACGTGCGCTTGATGTCGTCGAATCGGGTTTCGACCCGGCCGTTGGACATGGCCTGGTTCTGCAGCGGGCATTCCCCGCCCTTGTCGCAGACCGGGCAGTCCAGCGGATGGTTGATCAACAGCAGCTCCATCACCCCGTGCTGCGCCTTGTCCGCGGCCTCGGAGGTGTACTGCGTGCGCACCACCATGCCATCGGACACGGTGGTGGTGCAGCTGGCCATCGGCTTGCGCTGCCCCTCCACCTCCACCAGGCACTGCCGGCATGCCCCGACCGGATCCAGCAACGGATGATCACAGAACCGGGGGATCTGCACGCCCATCAATTCGGCGGCCCGAATCACCAACGTGCCCTTGGGCACCGCCACCTCGACGTCGTCGATGACCAGGGTGACCATCTCCACGGGTGGCGCCTCGTGGGTGCCGGTCTCCGATATCTGCGTCATCAGGCACCCACCCCTTCCGGTGCGGCGAGCATCGAGGCGTACGGGTCGAACGGGCAGCTGCCGCCGAGATGTGCCTCGTACTCGGCGCGGAAGTGTTTGATCGAGGAGATGATCGGTGATGCGGCACCATCACCCAACGCGCAGAACGACTTTCCGAAGATGGTGTCGGAGATGTCGAGGAGCTTGCCGATGTCGTCCTCGGTGCCGCGGCCGGTCTCGAGCCGCTCATAGATCTGACTGAGCCAGTAGGTGCCCTCCCGGCACGGCGTGCACTTGCCGCAGGATTCGTGGGCGTAGAACTGAGTCCAGCGCCGCACCGCCCGCACCACACAGGTGGTCTCATCGAAGATCTGCAGCGCCTTGGTGCCCAGCATCGAGCCGACCGAGGCCATGCCTTCGTAATCCAGTGGTACGTCGAGATGTTCGGCTGTCAGCAGCGGGGTCGACGATCCGCCAGGAGTCCAGAACTTCAACTCGTGGCCGGCGCGGACACCGCCGGCGTACTCGAGCAACTCGCGCAGGGTGATCCCCAGCGGGGCCTCGTACTGACCGGGTGTGGTGACGTGGCCGGACAACGAATACAGCGTGAAGCCAGGCGACTTCTCCGAGCCCATCTCCTTGAACCAGTCGACGCCGTTCAGCAGGATCGGCGGCACGCTGGCGATGGATTCGACGTTGTTGACCACCGTCGGGCAGGCGTACAAGCCCGCGACCGCGGGGAACGGCGGGCGCAGGCGGGGTTGACCACGACGGCCCTCCAGCGAGTCCAGCAGGGCGGTTTCCTCACCGCAGATGTAGGCACCCGCCCCGGCATGCACGATCAGATCCAGATCGAATCCAGAACCCGCGATGTCGGTGCCGAGGTACCCGGCCGCATAGGCCTCGGCCACCGCGGCCTGCAGCCGGCGCAGAACCGGCACGACCTCCCCGCGCACATAGATGAACGCATGCCGGGCGCGGATGGCGTAGGCGGCGATGATCACACCCTCGACCAGGAGATGCGGAGTGGTCAGCATCAGCGGAATGTCTTTACACGTACCGGGTTCCGACTCGTCGGCGTTGACCACCAGGTATTTCGGCTTGGCCCCCGCTCCGGTGTCATCCTGCGGAATGAACGACCATTTGGTGCCGGTGGGGAACCCCGCGCCGCCGCGGCCGCGCAACCCGGATTCCTTGACCGTAGCGATCACCTCGTCGGGCGTCATGCGCAGCGCCGTTCGCAGGGCCTGATAACCGTCATGGCGCCGATAGGTGTCCAGCGTCCACGGTTCGGGTTCGTCCCAGAATCGGCTGAGGACCGGCGTCAGCGGCGTGGCGGGCGTCATTACCCCTCGCTCTCTGGAACTGGCGGTGCCGTCATGCCCAACTCGCGGGCCACCCGAAGGCCGGCCAGCGTCGCGTCACCCGGGGCGCCTCCACCGGAGCTGACCTCGCCGGACAGCCCGGCAAGTGTGCGCGCGGTGTCCCGGAACGAACACACCCGCGATCCGCGAGTGGCCTGGGGCTGCTCGCCGGTTCGGATGTCGTCGACGAGTCGTCGTGCGCTGGAGGGGGTTTGGTTGTCGAAGAACTCCCAGTTCACCATGATCACGGGGGCGTAATCGCAGGCGGCATTGCATTCGATGTGCTCGAGGGTGATACGTCCGTCGGCGGTGGTGTCCCCGGCGTGGATGCCGAGCTCGGTCTCCAGGGTGTCCAGAATGGCGTCGCCGCCCATGATGGCGCACAGGGTGTTGGTGCACACCCCGACCAGGTAGTCCCCGGTGGGGGTGCGGCGGTACATCGAGTAGAACGTGGCCACGGCGGCCACTTCGGCTTCGGTGAGCCCCAGTTGTCCGGCGCAGAAGGTGATTCCGGCTCCGGTGAGGTAACCGTCCTCGGACTGGACCAGATGCAGAAGTGGCAACAGCGCGGAACGGGCCTGCGGGTAGCGGGCGATGATCGCCGCCGCATCGGCGCTCAGCCGCTCGGTTACCGCGGCGGGGTAGGCGCTGTGGCCGCCGATCGGTGGGCCGGGCTCATCGGGGCGCGGACCCAACACCAAATCAATCGTCATCGGGCCCTCACCTGTCTACACCTCCCATGACCGGGTCGATGGACGCGACGGCGGCGATGACGTCGGCGACCATGCCGCCTTCGCACATCGCTGCCACCGCTTGCAGATTGGTGAACGACGGGTCGCGGTAATGCACCCGGTAGGGGCGGGTGCCACCGTCGGACACCATGTGCACCCCCAGCTCGCCGCGAGGGGATTCCACCGCGATGTACACCTGGCCGGCTGGCACCCGGATTCCTTCCGTGACCAGTTTGAAGTGGTGGATCAGCCCCTCCATGGAGGTGCCCATGATCTTGGCGATGTGGGCGGGCGAGTTCCCCAGACCGTCGGGGCCGAGTTGCAGATCCGCGGGCCAGGCCAGCTTCTTGTCGCTGATCATCACCGGACCCGGCTCCAGACGCTCCAGACATTGGGCGACGATCTTCAGCGATTCGTGCATCTCGCCGACCCGGATCAGATAGCGGCCGTAACAGTCCGCGCCGGTATCGGTGATGACGTCGAAGTCGTAATTCTCATAGCCGCAATAGGGTTGGGTCTTGCGCAGATCGTGCGGCAGTCCGGTGGAGCGCAACACCGGTCCGGTCATGCCCAGCGCCATGCAGCCGGTCAGATCCAGATAGCCGATGCCCTGGGTGCGGGCCTTCCAGATGTAGTTCTGGGTCAGTAGGTCTTCGAGCTCACGCAACCGGCCCGGCAGGATCGTGAGCAGATCCCGCACACGTTGGGGTCCGTCGTCGGGCAGGTCGGTGGCCAGCCCGCCGGGACGGATGTAGGCGTTGTTCATCCGCAACCCGGTGATCGCCTCGAACACCGACAGGATCAGCTCGCGCTCGCGGAAGCCGAAGAACATCGGCGTCATCGCGCCCAACTCCATGCCGCCGGTGGCCAGCGCCACCAAATGACTTGAGATGCGGTTGAGTTCCATCATCATCACCCGAACCACGCTCGCGCGTTCCGGGATCTGATCGGTGATGTCCAGCAGCTGTTCCACACCCAGGCAGTAGGCGGTCTCGTTGAAAAACGGTGACAGGTAGTCCATTCGGGTCACGAAGGTGACACCCTGGGTCCAGGTGCGGTATTCCAGGTTCTTCTCGATCCCGGTGTGCAGATAGCCGATCCCGCAGCGCGCCTGGGTGACCGTCTCACCCTCGATTTCCAGGATGAGCCGCAACACCCCGTGGGTGGAGGGGTGTTGCGGACCCATGTTCACCACGATGCGTTCGCCGGCTTCACCCTGGCGGGCGGCGGCGACGATTTCCTCCCAGTCCTGGCCGCCCAGGACGATCACATTCTCATCGGTGGTCATCAGTGATACGACCTGCGTTCGTCGGGCGGCGGGATCTGGGCGCCGTGATATTCGACCGGCACGCCGCCCAGCGGGTAGTCCTTGCGCTGCGGATGCCCCACCCAGTCATCGGGCATCTCGATCCGGGTCAGACCGGGATGATCGTCGAACACGATGCCGAAGAAGTCATACGTCTCACGCTCATGCCAGTCGACCGTCGGATACACCGAAAACAGCGACGGCACATGCGGATCGGCGTCGGGGCAGGCCACCTCCACCTGCACCCGGCGATTGTGTGTGATCGACAGCAGCGGATAGAACGCGTGCAGCTCCCGGCCTGCATCCTGCAGGTAATGCACTCCTGAAACCCCACAACACAATTCGAAGCGCAACCGCTCGTCGTCGCGTAACGCCCGGGCCACGGGCAGAAGGTGTTCGCGGCGGATTTCGAGGGTGAGCTGGTTGCGGAAGACGACGATGCGTTCGACGGCCGCACCGAACGCGTCGTCGCCCAGCACCTCGGCCAACCGGTCGACGATGTCGTCGAAATAGCCGCCGTAGGGCCGCGGTGTGCTGCCGGGAAGCGCGACTTCGCGAACCAGGCGGCCGTAGCCGGACGTGTCACCACTGCCGTTGATGCCGAACATCCCCCGGCGCACGCCGATGACCTCACCGTCCTCGCTCACCGCAGCAGACCTTTGAGCTCCAAGGTGGTCGGTGCGGCCAGCGCGGCCTTTTCGGCTGCGGCGACGGCTTCGGCGCGGTGCACCCCCAACGGCATCTCGGCGATCTTGGCGTGCAGGGCCAGAATCGCGTTCAACAACATCTCCGGACGCGGCGGGCACCCGGGGAGATAGATGTCCACCGGCACCACGTGATCCACACCTTGGACCACGGCGTAGTTGTTGAACATGCCGCCGCTGGATGCGCACACCCCCATGGCCAGCACCCACTTGGGTTCGGCCATCTGGTCATAGACCTGCCGCAGTACCGGCGCCATCTTCTGCGACACCCGGCCTGCCACGATCATCAGATCGGCCTGCCGGGGCGTGGCCGAAAACCGCTCCATGCCAAACCGGGCGATATCGAACCGCGGGCCCGCCGTCGCCATCATCTCGATGGCGCAACACGCCAACCCGAACGTCGCCGGCCACAACGACCCCTTGCGCACGAACCCGGCGACCTTCTCCACCGTCGACAGCAGAATGCCGCCCGGCAGCTGCTCTTCTAATCCCATTCCAGACCGCCCCGGCGCCACACGTACCCGTACGCGACGAACACCGTCGCCATGAAGATCAGCATCTCTACCAGCGCGAACGTCCCCAACGAATCGAAGGAGACGGCCCATGGATACAGGAACACGATCTCGATGTCGAAGACGATGAACAACATCGCGGTCAGGTAGTACTTGATCGGGAAGCGCTGACCAGCCGACTCGCCGGCCACCGGTTCGATCCCGCACTCGTAGGCTTCGAGCTTGGCCCGGTTGAACCGCCGCGGACCGATCACCAATGCGATCACCACCGACACGATCGCGAACGCGGCCGCGATGACACCCAACACCAGGATGGGCAGATACAAATTCATAGAGCTGTGTCACTCCTCGCTGGGCTGGAGATGTGAGCTACGACACAGCCTAGCGATCTTGAGACTCGCTGTCGCGATTTCGTTAGGATGGCTTGAATAGCTGAGCGCGGTCCATCTCTTATCGAGAGGGCAAGGGCGACAGTGTATTTGGCGTTTAGGTCACTGCACGGATGTGCGCAGCAAATCTACGACCGCCTCGCCGAGTCGCACCGGGTCGATCGGGTGAGGCACCGCGGCCTCGGCGCGCGACCAGTTGGCCAGCCACGCATCGTCGGATCGGCCCGTCAGCACCAGCACCGGCGGGCAGTCGTCTATCTCGTCTTTGAGTTGTTTGGCAATGCCCATCCCGCCGACGGGAGCCGCCTCGCCGTCGAGGATCACCAGATCGAATCCGCCGGCATCCATCAGCTGGATCACCATCGGTCCGGTCGCCACGTCGGTGTAGGTGAGATCCGGGAGTTCGGGGTGGACCCGCTTCCCCAGAGCCAGGCGCACCTCATCACGGGTGCGGGCATTGCTGCTGTAGACCAGCACGTGAAGGGGCTGCGCGCCCGGGCGAGACACGCAGCCGATGCTACTGCCGCATCTGCGATTTCGGCGCGGAAACGTTCGCTGGACGAACGAATGCGCGCCCCGGTCACTCTTTCGCGAAGACGACGTCGGCCAGCAGCGTGGTGGTCGCGGGCATCATCCCGATCATGTTGCCGCTGACACCCAGTGCGGTGCGATCGACCGTTGTTGTGGTGGTCAGCTGCACAGAGCCGTCGCCGAGCGGGGTGATCGTGACCGACAGCGGCAGCGGCGTGCTCACCCCTCGGACGGTGAGAGTCGCGGTGAGATCGGCAGTGTCCGCGCCGGTGGGTTCCAGCCCGGTCACCTCGACGCGGATCGCTGGATGGTTCTCGACGTCGAAGAAGTCGGGTGATCGCAGATGTTCGTCACGTTTTCCGATACCGGTCTTCAGCGACGACGCGCCGATCTCCAGCCGGCCCGACACCGCGCCGTTCGCGCCGACCTGCCCGGTGCCGCTCACATCGCCGAATTTGCCCGTGACGGTGGCCAACCCCCAGAACGTCTTGTTCTTGAACCGCACCGAGGAGCGCGCGGGAACCAATCGCCACACCCCGGCGGCCCCGGGATCGTTGAGTAACGCCTGCAGTGCGGACATGTGATCTGCCTTCTCTCAGGACAGCAGCGGTGCCAGATCGGCGGGATCGAGGTACTCGTCGATTCGGCGGATGAGGCCGTCGTCTCCGACTTTCACGATCAGGCATACCCGCAAGGCCACGTCTTCACCACGGGTACTGGTGCACCGCAGAATGTGCTGCTGGACGAAGCCGCCGTCGAACACCTGCCGGTCGAGCACGTCGTAATGCCGGTAGGTGGTGGCGCCGACGTACCATCGGATCACCTTGAGAGCGCGGGTCTTGTCGCTGTCGCGCTCGTCGCCGGTGTGCCAGACGGTGACATCGTCGGCCCACAGCGCTGCCACCGCGGCTACATCGCCTTGGGTGATCGCGGCGAACAGCCGGTCGGCGGCCTGCAGGATCTGGCTCTCGGTGGTCATGACGGCGAACCTCCCTCGGGTGAGTCGTATCCAGGGTGGGCAATGGCCAGCCGGTGCTGGACCACAGTGCGAAGGCAGCCCATGACGTCGTCGCTGCGACCGTCGAGTTCCCCGGCGCGGATGGCCGCGGCCAGTGCGCTTTCGTCCGGGTAGCCGAGCCTTTCGAGCGCGGCCTGCGGTTCGGCGGCGGTCTCGTCGAGCAACTCGCGTTCCACGGTGCGCAGTACGTTGACGGCGACGAGGGCGTGGAAGTTCACCGATCCGGTGGTGTTGGACCGGACGTCGCCCTCGAGGAATTCGGCAACGGCGGCGACGAGTTCGGCGGCTGTGGGCCGTCCGTTGAGTCCGCTCACAAGGCGCCCTCCAGTAGGTCGAGCACATCCCATTCGGTCTCGCATACCCGCCGGCCGATCGCGGCCAGCTCGACCGATCGGGTCTGGCCGCTGAGGTGTCGTTCGGCCTGAAAACGGCAGATCACTCCCCAGCGCAGGGTGGCCAGCACCAGCCACCACCGCAACGTCGCGCGGTCGACGGTCGCGCCGCCGGCCTGCTCGTAGGCCGCGACGAAATCGTCGATGCTGCCCAGGCCGCCGGCTGCCATGTTCGACGGGGCGCCGAACCGCCATGCTCGAATGCAGAACCACGCCAGGTCTTCGTAGATCTCGCCGATGTGGACCAGTTCCCAGTCCAGTACGGCGGCCAGGTCCGACCCGTCGACGATCAGGTTGCCCATCCGGAAATCGCCGTGCACGAGGCGCAGCGGCGACGGCGGCGGCCGGTGGGCCTCCAGCCATCGAAACGCCCACTCGAATGTCGCTGTGGTGTCGCCCATTTCGTCGAGACGCTGATGCCACTCCGTCATCTGGTCCTGCTCGGCCAGCCCGGGAGCGTCGGCCGCGGCGCGATGAATCGCCGCCAGCGCCTGTGCGCACTGACGCAGCAACCTCGCCCGGCCGTCATCGTCGAGCTGGCGTTGGATGCGTCGCACGATGGTCTCGCCGGCGATCTCACCGCAGATCAGAAACGGATTACCCAGTGCCTCAACCGAATCGGAGGCAACAAGGACATCAGGCACCGGCGCGCCTGCCTCCGCGGCCGCCACCTGGACGGCCGCCTCCAGTTCCATTCCGGCGTGGACGTCATCCGGCGGACCGGTGCGCAGAATCAGTGCGCGGCGCTCTGACCCGGTCACCGCGTCGAATGCCCAGGTGGTGCGGCTGGCCCCACCGGTCAGCGCGCGTAGGTTGTCCACATCTGTCTCAGGGCCGAGCAGTGGACGCAGCACATCGGCCAGATCCGCGGCCAGCGTGTCGGCGGCCACGTCAGCGAGCCGGCTTGCCGAACTTGAACATCCGCTGGGCTACACGACGCATCTGGATCTCCTCGGCGCCCTCGGTGATGCGATACCGGCGGTGGTGCCGGTAGATGTGCTCGAACGGTTCATGGCGGCTGTAGCCGACTCCGCCGTGCACCTGCATGGCGCGGTCGGCGGCCTCGCACACCAGCCGGTTGGCGCGGTAATTGGCCATCGACACCTTGTCGGAGACCTCGAGGTGATGGTTGCGGTCGAGCTCGGTGGCCGCATAGCGGACCAGCAGCCGCACCATCTGCGCCTCGGTCTGCAACTCGACCAGCGGCCACTGCACGGCCTGGTTGACCGCCAGCGGCTTGCCGAACGTCACCCGCTTGCCCGCGTAGTCGACGGCGCGGTCGATGCAGTACTGGGCGGCGCCGAGGCTGCTTGCCGCCTGCCGAATCCTGTTCTCGTGCAGGAAGGTCTGGGCGACTTCCAGGCCGTGGTCCACCTCGCCGAGGACGGCGTCGGCGGGGATCCGCACGTCACGCAGGACGACCTCGGCGTGGTCGGTCGGCATGTTGAACGTCCACCAGTAGTACGGCACCTCGAACCCTTCGGCGTCGCACGGAACCAGGAACGCGGTGATGCCGCGCGCCTGGCCGGCCTCGCCGGAGGTGCGGGCGAACACCAGGTCGTGGGTGGCCCGGTGTACACCGGTGTTCCAGCGCTTGTTGCCGTTGATCACCCAGTCGTCACCGTCTCGGACGGCGCGGGTCTCCAGCCAGGTGGCGTCCGACCCGTGGTCCGGTTCGGTGAGTCCGAATGCCATGGACCGCGTGCCGGTCAGCATCGCCTCGATCCATTCGCTCTTCTGATCGTCGGTGCCGAACCGGTCCATCATGATGACCTGCGGGAAGTTCCCGACGATCGAGGATTCGTCCTGCAGATCGTTGTGCAGGCCAAGTCCCTTGTGTGCCAGGTGTTCCCGTATCACGGCCATGTCGAGATTGGTGCCATCCCGACCACCGAACTTCGACGGCAGCCCGTACCGCAACCACCCCGCCTTGTCGGCTCGCCGGCGCATCTCGTCGAGCAGATCCTCCCACTCCCGGCGGGGGATACCGCCGTTCTCGACGTCGGTGCGGGCGAACTCGCGGCGCTGATCGAAATACTGGATGTGTTCCCGCTCCAGCGGCTTGATCTCGGCTTCGATGAACGCGTCCATCTCGGCCAGCAGGGTCGTAAGGTGTTCGGGCAGAGCGAAATCCACGCTGATCTCCTATCAATCAATAGCCGTAGAGCGTTTTCTTCCAAATGGCGGACAGGGTCGTGACGGCGTCGTCGTCCGACAGGCGCAGACCCAGTCCTGCGCTGTCGGGGCGCAGGCACACGGTGGTGAACTGTTCGAACAGCAGCGCGATCGCCAGCGCGGTGTGCTCGGGTTGCAGGCCGGCGGCGTACCCGTGTTCCTGGGCGCGCAGCACCGACGCAGCGACGATGTCGATGCCGAACTGACGGAACTGGTTTTGCAGCGCGGCGAACCGCGGTTCGGTGGCGGCCAGCTGGTCGACCGCGACCATCACGCCGATGCTCTGTTTGAACATGTCCCAGTAGGCGCTGACGACCGTGACGAAAAAGCGGGTGTCGTCCGGGGATTCGGGCAGGTGCAGTCGCAGGCCGGACGGGAGTACGACGTCGTGCAGAAACGAACCGGCCAGTGCGGCCAACAGGTCCTCTTTGTCGTCGTAGTAGCGGTAGAACACCGCGGGGGACCTGCCCGCCGCCGACGTGATGTCGACCAGCGTGGTGCCGTGGAAACCCCGTTCGGCAAAAAGCTTTCGGGCGGCGTCCTCGATGGCCTTGCGGGTTTGGCGACCCTTGGAGCTCAGTTCGCGCGGGCCGTCGGCGGCCCCGTCCGCCTTACGCGAACGGCTGGACGGTTCCATGGCTGGCCCCCGTGCTCTCTGTGCGGAACTAAAGCTGACGTTACTTTTCGTTTCAACGGTTGGCAAGATCTCTCGCGACCGTGAATTCCGGAGCTGACCTGCTGGGACACCGTTCCTGGCAACGACAGCTTGACATCGTTGCGTACTCTTACGAGAGGTCGGGGAGGCTCTTGAGCAATTGGAGCTGCGCGAATGTCAGCCGAAAAGTCAAAGGCCCTTCCTTGTCACACCCAGCAAGCACCACATCACACCTGAAGCCGCACTTCGAGGACGTTCAGTCGCACTACGACCTGTCCGACGACTTCTTCCGGCTCTTCCTCGATCCGACGCAGACCTACAGCTGCGCCTACTTCGAGCGCGACGATCTGACGCTGCAGGAGGCGCAGCTCGCCAAGATCGATCTGTCGCTGGGCAAGCTGGGTCTGGAGCCCGGGATGACACTTCTGGACGTCGGCTGCGGCTGGGGCGCCACGATGCGCCGTGCGATCGAGAAGTATGACGTCAATGTCGTCGGGCTGACCCTGAGCCGCAATCAGCAGGCTCACGCCGAACGGGCGTTCGCCGAGATGGATACGACGCGCAGCCGCCGCGTTTTGCTGTGCGGCTGGGAGCAGTTCGACGAGCCGGTGGACCGGATCGTGTCGATCGGCGCCTTCGAGCACTTCGGGGCGGACCGCTACAACGCGTTCTTCGACTTCGCCTATGACGTCCTGCCCGACGACGGCGTGATGATGCTGCACTCCATCATGCAGATACCGCGGGCCGAGATGGAGGCACGCGGACTGCCCATCACGATGAGCCTGCTGCGGTTCTTCAAGTTCATCTCGGTGGAGATCTTCCCCGGCGGGCACCTGCCGACCCGCGAGATCGTCAAGGACCTGGCCGGAAAGGCCGGCTTCACAACCGATCTCGTCCAGTCGCTGGAACAGCACTACGCGAAGACCCTCGACCTGTGGGCGGCCGCACTCGAGGCGCGTCGGGATGAGGCGATCGCGATCCAGTCCGAAGAGGTCTACGACCGCTACATGAAGTACCTGACCGGGTGCGCGGACCTGTTCCGCAACCGCTACACCGACGTCTGCCAGTTCACCCTGAGCAAGTAGCGCGACCGGTCAGCTCAGCCCTGGCTCGCACGCCACTTGTCGAGCGCTCGGCGGTCCCGTTTGGTCGGCCGGCCGGCTCCGCGATCGCGGGCCGCCACCGGCACGACGGGAACGGTGGGCGGCTTGGGTGTGCGGTCCAGGTAGCAGGTGACGGCGTCGGCGGCCCCGACCCGTTTGGCGATCACCCGGACGACCTCGACGATTCTCGTCGTGTCGCCGACGCGTGCACGCACCTCGTCGCCGGGTGAGACCGTCGTCGAAGGCTTGGCCAACCGGTCGTTCACGCGGACGTGCCCGCCTCGGCACGCGGCGGCGGCGTCCGGGCGGGTCTTCGTCAGCCTGACCGCCCACAGCCACCGATCCACCCGAGTCGATTCCATGAGGCTCGGTGTCAGCTCAGCTCAGTATCCGGTCGCCGGCGCGCAGCAGCGCGCTGGGCAGATCGTGGCCGACCACCGACTTCGCGACGGCTGCCGCGCTGATCGCCGCGGGCAGGTCGATGTCGACGCCGATTCCGCTGTCGCGCAACAGGTATACGAGGTCCTCGGTGGCGATGTTGCCGCTCGCCCCCGGCGCGAACGGGCAGCCGCCCAGACCGCCCACCGACGAGTCCAGCCGCGTGACGCCGGCGGCGACCGCCGCATACGCGCTGGCCAATCCGGCGCCGCGGGTGTTGTGGAAGTGGGCGCCCAGCGGCAGATCACCGATGCGGGGTCTCACCTGATTCATCAGGGCGGTGACGCGCCCGGGCGTGGTGGTGCCGATGGTGTCGGCGATGGCCAGCCGGTCCGCACCGAATTCGCACGCGGCGTCGACGATGTCGAGGACGCGCTGCGGCGGGGTCGGGCCGTCGAACGGGCAGTCCCACGCGGTGGCGATGATGACCTCGACGCTGGCTCCCGAGTCGTGGGCGATGGCGACGATGTCGGCGATCTGCGCGGTGGCGTCCGCGCTGCTGCGGCCGACGTTGGCCCGACTGTGGGCGTCGGCCGCCGAGACCACGTATTCAACCGAACGCAGCCCGGCGGCGATGGCCCGCTTGGCGCCGTTCGGGCTGGCCACCAGGGCGGAGAAGTCGATGTCGGGATAGTCACCGAGATGGGCGGCCAGCTCCGGCGCGTCGGCCAGGGCGGGCACCTTCGACGGGGAGACAAAGGCCGTCGCCTCCACTTCCCGGACTCCGGTGGCGGCGATCGCCGCGAGCAGTTCGAGCTTGGCGGACAACGGAATCGGATCTTCGATCTGCAGGCCGTCGCGCAGGGCAACCTCGCGGATCGTGACGTGGCCGGGCAGCTCGCTCATAGCACTCCCTGGGACTCCAACTCCGCTATCTCCTCGGACCGCAGGCCCAGAAGCTCACCGTACACCTCGCCGTTGTGCTGTCCCGGCCGCGACGAGCCCGCAGATCGGATGGTGCCGGGGGACTCCGAGAGCACCGGAACCACGCCGGGGCCCTTCACATTGCGTCCGATGCGCTCATCCCAGTGGTCGGCGATCATGCCCCGGGACAGCAGCTGCGGGTCGGTGACGACTTCGGCGACGGTGTTGATCGGTCCGCTGATGACGCCGGCTTCACTGAGCGTCTCGATGATGTCGGCCGGCTCGCGGGCAGCGGCCCAGTCGCCGATGATCTTGTCCAGTTCGTCTTGATTGCGCCCGCGCGCAACATGATTGACGAATCGTTCGTCCTGGGCCAGCTCGGGCTGACCCATCGCTGCGCACAGTCGCCGGAAGACGGTGTCCTGATTGGCGGCGATCACCACCCAGCTGCCGTCGGCGCTGCGGTAGATGTTCGACGGGGCGATGCCCTCCAGTCGGGTGCCCGACGGTCCGCGGACCACGCCGCCGACGTCGTAGTCCGGGATCGTCGATTCCTGCACCGCCAAGCACGATTCGGTCAGCGCCGCGTCGACGATCTGTCCCTCGCCGGTGACGGTCCGCCGGTACAGCGCCGCCAGCGCGCCCTGCGCGGCGAACATCCCGGCCAAGCTGTCGCCAAGTGACAGGGCCAGGCGCGGCGGCGGTCCGCCGGGGAAGCCGTTCATGTGCCGCAACCCGCTGGCCGCTTCGGCGACCGAGGCGTAACCTGCCTTCGTCGACTCCGGTCCGGTCTGCCCATAGCCGGACACCCGGACCAGGATGATGCCCCGATTGCGTTCGCGCAGAACGTCGTAACCGAGACCCCACTTCTCCAGCGTGCCGGGCCGGAAGTTCTCGACGATGATGTCGGAGCACTCGACCAGATCGAGGAACAGCTCGCGGCCGCGGGCTTCCCGCAGGTTGAGGGTGACGGCCTTCTTGTTGCGGGCGTGCACGGTCCAGAAGAAGTGGTGGCCGTCCAATTCGGCCTGACCCCAGGTGCGCAACGGGTCGGGCGCGCCCGGTGGTTCCACCTTGATCACCTCCGCACCCATGTCGCCGAGCAGCCGCCCCGCGAACGGCCCGGAGATCAGCGTGCCGACCTCGATGACCCGGATGCCGTCGAGCGGACCGGTGACGTGGTCACCCATCTAGTCCGCCTTCGCGAAGTCGTGCCGAACCAGCCAGTCCGTGACGATCCCGACGGCCTGACGCAGCGTCTCCTTCTGGTCCGGCCCGGAGTAGTAATGGTTGGCGCCGGGGATCTCGTGCATCTCCTTGTCGGGATGTCCGATCGCCTCGAACAGCCGGCGGGTGTGGCTGGGCGTGCAGGCGTCGTCGGCGAGATTGCCGATGACCAGTGTGGGCACCGCGATGTCCGGGCCGGCTTTCACGGCGTCACCGTTGGCGTCGTCATAGCTCCACTGTGACAGCCAGCTGCGCAGGGTGCAGAACCGTGCCAGTCCGACGGGGCTCATGTTGACCACCTGCGGGTCGCCCAGATAGCAGGTGCCGGGTGCGCGCTCGTTGGGGTCGACGGTCGGGTCGAGCCAGCGCGGGTCGGCCATCGTGCCGTGCACGACGAAGCAGAATTCGTCGTCCGGCCGTCCGTCCGCCTTGAGCGCGGCCAGTTTTTCCTTGACCCACTTGGTGATTCGCCGGTTGCGGGCGATCTGCGCCTGGTGGTAGCGCTCCAGGAATTCTGGGGTGTACGGCGGCTGGTTGGGGTTGTCCGGGTTGTACAGGTCGAGTTCGGGATCCCGCTTGGTGGGGTCGCTCTCGTCGAGAATGGAGGCGTCCATCCACTCGGTCATCGTGCCGTGCCTGCTGATGTGCGCGGCCAGCAGCATGATTCCGTCGGCGGGCAGCAGACCCAGCTTGGTCAGATCCGGACCGTCACCGGACGGGCTGGCGGTGATCGTCGGGTGTTGTGCCTGCTGCTGATAGAACACCGAGAGCGAGCCGCCGCCGCTCCACCCGGCCAGGACCACTTTGGAGTAGCCCAGCCGATTCTTGGCATCCTTGATGCATTCGCCGAGATCCTCGACCACCTTCTCCATCAGCAGCCCCGAGTCGGTGCCCCGGAAACGGCTGTTGCAGTAGATGACGTGATGGCCGGCCCGCGCCAGCGCGTTGATCATCGGCAGGTAGGCGCCGCCGCCGATCGGGTGCATGAAGACCAGCACGGTATCCGACGGGGTGGTCGGCTTGAGCAGGTAGCTCTCCAGCACGACCAGCTCCGCAACCCCGCCGTAGACGTCCCGGACAGCTGAAGTGTTCTGGTAGGCAATCAGATACGGGATGCGCTCGTAGGCGCGCTTGACCGGCGTGACCATCAGTGTTGCCCCAGATCGTTGGCCAGAACTTCGGGTGAGGGCACCAGTCGCCTCCGGGTGTCGATCGCGATGACCTTCCAGTCCACGCGGGTGAAATCGTCGAACTTCCGCCGGGCTCGTTCGCGGGCCTTCTCCGGTGCGCCGTGGTGCACGCCCTGCGGGGCGTGGCTGATCAGTCCGGGCGGCATCGGGATGCCGTAGAGCGAGCCGCCGTGGAAGAAGGCGATCTCGTCGAAGTCGACGTTGCGGTGATACCAGGGCGTGCGTTCGGTGCCGGGCACGGATTCGGCCGGCTTCGGCAGGAAGTTGCACACGTAGACACCCGTCGCCTCCATGAACAGGTGGACCATCGGCGGCAGGTGCACGCTGTCGGAGGTGATCACGTTGTAGTCGTCGATGTTGAAGGTGAAGGCGTAGTTGTCGCCGCGCCAGCCTTCGACGTCGATCGGGTTGTGCGGATAGCGCAGCGTGGTGGTCTGCACGCCGTCGATCGGGCGGTGATACAGCCGCACCTCGTACTCGCCGTCGGTGTGGGGACCGTCGCCGTCGTCGATGGGCGCCGGGTCCGGCACGACGGCCTGGGACGGGTCGAAGGGCCAGTGCCGCCCCAGCGGGCCTGCCGGCGGCACCCGGAACTCGTCGGTGGCCTCGATCATCAGCCAGGTGCTGTCGGAGAACGGTATCTGCCGCCACGTGCACGCCTTCGGGATGTAGATCCAGTCACCGGTGCGGTAGTCCAACGGGCCGAACTCGGTCTCCAGTCGACCGCTGCCCTCATGGACGAAGGACAGCAGGTCGCCGTCGACGTAGCGGACATAGAACGGCATGGCTGCCTCACGCCGGCTCAGTGAGATGCGGCAGTCGTCATTGGAGAAGAGCAGCAGGGGAGCACCCGCGGGGTCGGTCGCGTCGCTCGGTTTGAGCTCACTGGACAGCAGATCGAGCGGACGCAGCGGGCCGCTGGCACGAAATGTCGTGGGATCGTTACGGCGGTAGATGTTGGCGGTGCGGCCGGTGAATCCACCCCGGCCCAGTTCGTCGTCTTTGAGGCCGTCGAGATCGGCGTGGATCCGCCGCGGAGTGGTGCCTTTACGCAGGTGAGTGAACGATTCCATGGAATCTCCCGAGATCGGCGTCGAGGTACGGGCAGGCAAAAACTAAAAGTGACATTAGTTTTCGTTCCACCCCGTGACAACCCCCAACCAACGAGTTGGATAACGTGGCGGACTTTCACAGGTTCGAGACGACGTGTTTTACTCGACTCTGAATCCGAGAACCGGGGTCATAGAAAGCTGGGGTGGATTGGTGAAGTCCTTGTTTGACAAGGTGCGCGGCTGGCCGCGTCGATTGGCAGTCGCTGCTGTCGCGGCGGCGGCTCTTCCGGGCCTGATCGGCCTGGTCGGAGAATCGGCAACGGCGAGCGCGTTCTCCCGTCCGGGGCTCCCGGTGGAGTACTTGATGGTCCCGTCGCCCTCCATGGGCCACGACATCAAGATTCAGTTCCAGAGCGGTGGCCCCAACTCGCCGGCCGTTTACCTGCTCGACGGTCTGCGTGCGCAGGACGACTTCAACGGCTGGGACATCAACACTCAGGCGTTCGAGTGGTACTACCAGTCCGGTCTGTCGATCGTCATGCCGGTCGGCGGCCAGTCCAGCTTCTACGCCGACTGGTACTCGCCGGCCTGCAGCAAGACCGGTTGCCAGACCTACAAGTGGGAGACCTTCCTGACCCAGGAGCTGCCGCAGTGGCTCCAGGCCAATCGGGACGTCAAGCCCACCGGTAGCGCCGCCATCGGTCTGTCGATGGCCGGTTCGGCCTCGCTGATCCTGTCGGTGTATCACCCGGAGCAGTTCATCTACGCGGGCTCGATGTCGGGCTTCCTGAACCCGTCTGAGGGTTCGTGGCCGTTCCTGATCAACATCTCGATGGGCGATGCCGGCGGCTTCAAGGCCAACGACATGTGGGGTCCGACGCAGGATCCGAACAGCGGCTGGAAGCGCAACGACCCGATGGTCCAGATCCCCAAGATCGTCGCCAACGGCACCCGGATCTGGATCTACTGCGGTAACGGCCAGCCCAACGAGCTGGGCGGCGGCGATCTGCCCGCCACCTTCCTCGAGGGTCTGACGATTCGCACCAACATCACCTTCCGCGACAACTACCTCGCCGCGGGCGGCAAGAACGGTGTGTTCAACTTCCCGGACAACGGCACCCACAACTGGGCCTACTGGGGTCGCGAGCTTCAGGCGATGAAGCCCGACCTGATCAGCCACCTGGGAGCTACTCCGCAGTCCTGACGTAGCAATCAACAAAGCGGGCCACCGGCGAAAACCGGTGGCCCGCTTTGTTGTTCGCCTCAGAAGCCGCCGGCGACCCGCACGACCGCACGACCCGAGTACTTGCCGGCGCGCACCTGGTCGATCACCTCGACGACGTCCTTGACGTCGACCTCGTGCGTGACGTCGTCGAGGTGACGCGGCTTGCGCTCACCGCCCAGGCGCTCCCACAGCGCGCGACGTGGACCGATGGGCAGCAGCACCGAGTCGATGCCCAGCAGTGACACCCCGCGCAGGATGAACGGCAACACCGTCGTATTGAGCCCCGGGCCACCGGTCAGCCCGCTGGCCGCCACGGCGCCGCCGTATTCCAGAGTGCTGATCACATCGGCCAGGGTGGCCCCGCCGACGCAGTCGACGGCACCCGCCCAGCGAGCCTTGCCCAGTGGGCGCGGCTTGGCGTCGGGGTCCTCGGGCAGGCGTGCGATGACCTCCGCCGCGCCGAGGGCCCTGAGATGGTCGGCCGCCTCGGCCTTACCGGTGGAGGCCACCACCTGAAATCCGGCGGCCGCGAGGAGATCCACACTGACCGATCCGACACCCCCGGTGGCGCCGGTGACGACGATCGGGCCGTCCTGGGGGGTGATGCCATGGGCGATCAGGGCCTCGACGCTCAGCGCGGCGGTGAAGCCTGCGGTTCCGATCGCAGCGCCCTCCCGTGGTGTGAGCGAGCCCAGCGCGACCACCTGATCGGCGGGCAGCCGCACGTACTCGGCGTAGCCGCCGTGGTGGCCGGTGCCGATCGCGTAGCCGTGTGCCAGGACCTGATCGCCGACGGCGAAGTCGGCGGAGCCGGACTCCACGACCTCACCGGTGAGGTCGATGCCGGGCACGATCGGGTAGTCCCGGACGACTCCGCCGCGCGGGGTCAGCGCGAGCGCGTCTTTGTAGTTGACGCTGGAATAGGCGACCCGGATCGTCACGTCGCCGGGTGGGAGTTCGGAGGCGTCGAGTGTCTCGATCGATGCGGTGATCTGATCGCCGTCCTGACGGGCCAGCAGTGCCTGAAAAGAATCCATGCCAAGACGGTAGCGCCCACCGACGGGTCACAGACGGGCTACCGACGGCTCGCCTCGTAGCCGGTGGTGAACCACCGGACTGTTCGTTCGATGGTGGGCAGGATGTCGGTGATGGCGATCTCACCGGCGGCAAAGCGTCCGGACAGGCCGAAAATCACAGTGGCCAAGACGGTGTCGAGATCGGCGACGAAATCCTCGTCGACGCCATCGAGTACCTCCATCGCCGCGGGGACGACGTTGTCGAGCCCGCGGTGCAGCAGAAGTTCGCGCCCGGTGGCCGTGCGCGAACGGTAGTAGGCCTTCAGCATCTCGGGGTGCCGCTCCCATGGCTCGAAGATCGTGCCGAGCACGCGCATCATCCCGTCGTAGACGGACTCGGCGGGATCGTGGTGCTGCTGGCTCAGGCCCGCGTAGCGGTGCTCATCCATCCACGACTCGAGCGCGGCAAGGATCAGGTGGTCGCGGGTGGGATAGCGCTTGTAGATCGTGGTGAGCGACGTGCGGGACCGCCGAGCGACCTCGCGCAGCTGCACCGCGTCGTATCCCTCGGTCTCCAGGATGTCGACGACGATGTCGATGATCCGGTCGCGACTGTCGACAGCGGTCCCGGTCGTCTTCTCTGCCTTGTCCACGGATGCCCTTGCCGTCGGTGAGTAACCCGGTTACTGTACCGCAGTAACCAGGTTACTGAGTGGAGGCGGATCAAGTGGGATCTCTCGATGGCAAGGTCGCGTTCATCACTGGTGTTGCTCGTGGCCAGGGCCGCAGTCATGCCATCCGCCTGGCCGAGCAGGGGGCCCGGATCATCGGCATCGACATCTGTGCCGACATCCCCTCCAACGGCTACCCGATGGCCGACCGCGCCGAGCTCGACGAAACCGTCGAACTCGTGGAAGCCAAGGGGGGCAAGATGATTGCCGCGGTCGCCGACGTCCGCGACTTTCACGCGGTCAAAGCCGCGCTGGATGCCGGTGTCGAGCAGTTCGGCCGCCTCGACATCGTGTGCGCCAACGCCGGCATTGCCACCATGTCTTTCCGTGAGTTGACGATCGACGAAGAGCTCGAGCAGTGGACCGATGTGCTCAACGTGAACCTGGTAGGTGCGTTTCACACCGCCAAGGCCGCGATTCCGCACCTGCTCGCCGGGCAACGGGGCGGGTCGATCGTGTTCACCAGCTCGACGGCCGGACTGCGGGGATTCGGTGGAGTGCAAGGTGGCGGACTGGGATACGCGGCCTCCAAACACGGACTCGTCGGATTGATGCGCACATTGTCCAATGCGCTTGCACCGCAGAGCATTCGGGTCAATACCGTGCATCCCACCGCGGTACGAACCATGATGGCAGTCAATCCTGCGATGACCGCCTTTCTGGAGAACTACCCCGACGGCGGACCGCACCTGCAGAACCCCATGCCGGTGGACCTCCTCGAACCGGAGGACATCAGCGCGGCGATCGCCTACCTGGTCAGCGATGAGGCCAAATACGTCACCGGGGTGACCTTCCCCGTCGACGCCGGATTCACCAACAAACTCTAGGAACTTCTGTGACACAGACTGGACGGGTCGCCGGTAAACGGGTCCTGGTCACCGGGGCCGCCCGCGGGATGGGCCGCAGCCATGCTGTGCGGCTGGCCGAAGAGGGTGCCGACCTGATCCTCGTGGACATCTGTGAGTCGTTGCCGGAGTTGGAATATCCGCTATCGACCCCGGAAGAGCTGGATGAGACTGTCCAGTTGGTCGAGAAATTCGGCCGACGCGCGGAGAGGTACGTCGTCGACATCCGGGATGCGGCGGCGCTGGCCGAGGCGGTCAACTGCGGTGTCGAGCAGCTCGGCGGGCTGGACGCGGCCGTGTCCAACGCGGGTGTGCTCACGGCGGGGACCTGGGACACCACCACGCCGGAACAATGGCGAACGGTCGTGGACGTCAACCTCATCGGAACATGGAATACCTGCGCCGCGGCGCTGCCGCACCTGGTCGATCACGGTGGGAGCCTGGTCAATATCAGCTCGGCGGCCGGGATCAAGGGCTCGCCGCTGCACCTTCCCTACACAGCAGCCAAACATGGTGTCGTCGGGCTGAGCCGAGCGCTGGCCAACGAGCTTGCCGCGGTTAGTGTTCGAGTCAATACGGTGCACCCGACCGGTGTGGAGACCGGCATGCAACCCGCGTCTCTGCATGGTCTGCTTCGAGAGGGTCGGCCCGACCTTGCTCCGATCTTCCAGAATGCCCTGCCCATCGTCATGGCCGAAGCGATCGACATCAGCAATGCGGTGCTCTATCTGGTCTCGGACGAATCCCGCTATGTGACCGGCACCGAGCTCAAAGTCGACGCCGGGGTGACGATCCGATGATCAACGGTGACCGGCGTGAGCGTGGCCGACGGGCATTCGCCGACGTGATGACCTTCGCTGCACCGCAGGACGACTCGCCTGCCGCGACCGGGCTGATCGACTTCGTCTACGGCGAGGTGTGGTCGCGTCCGGCATTGAGCCGGCGTGACCGGCGGTTCGTCACGTTGGCGTGTGTGGCGGCTGCCGACGCCGAGGCGCCGTTGCGTGAGCACGTATACGCGGCGCTCAACAGCGGCGATGTATCGATCACCGAAATGCGGGAAGCGGTGCTGCATTTCGCCGTGTACGCCGGCTGGCCGAAAGCATCGTGGTTCAACATGGTGGTCGACGAGCAATGGGAGCGGATCCATCGAGACCGCGGCCAGGCCCCGCCGCCACCGGACCCACTGCTGCCGTTGATCACTCCGAGCGATCCCGAGATCCGGTTGGTGGTCGGAGAGCAGTCCTTCAAGGAGATCAACTGCATTCCGTTCGCACCTACTCGCGACAACCCGTTCTCCGGTGCAGGAATCCTGAACTTCGTTTTCGGTGAGATGTGGCTGCGCCCCGGTCTCGGCATGAAGGAACGCCGACTGATCACGGTGGCGTGCGTGGCGTTCCAGGACGCGGTGGTACCGATCATCAGCCACGTGTACGCCGCGCTGAAGAGCCGCGATCTCTCGTTCGCCGAGATGGACGAACTGGCCCTGCACTTCGCGGCGTACTACGGCTGGCCCAAGGCGTCCCACCTCAACCAGGCCATCGGTGACCAACAGAAACGTGTGCTCGACGAGTGGCGCAGCGAAGCCAGTTCGTCGTGAGCGATGTGATCACACCGGCGGGGTTGTTGATCGGCGGCGAACGCGTCGCCCACACCTCGGCGGGCACCCATCAACACATCTATCCGGCCACCGGACGGCCCAATGTCGTTGTCTCACTGGCCGGGCGGGAGGAGATCGACCGGGCGGTCGCCGCGGGTCGACAGGCGCAGCGTGCCTGGATGTCGTTGACGGTGGACCGGCGCCGCGACCTATTGATCGACCTGGCCGACCTGGTGCACGAGCATCTGGACGAGCTGGCCGAGCTCAATGTCCACGACTACGCGGTGCCGATCTCGTATGCCGGAACGGCGCTCCTCCTCGAGCGGTTCTTACGCCACTATGCCGGCTACGTCGACAAGCCGCACGGCGCCATCGCGCCGGTCAACGGGTCGTTTGACGTCAACCTGATCGAGCGAGAGCCGTACGGCGTCGTGGCGGTCATCGCACCGTGGAACGGAGCGCTGGCCGTCGCTGCCTCCTGCGTCGCACCGGCGCTGGCCGCGGGAAATGCGGTCGTGTTCAAACCCTCTGAGCTGGCGCCGCTGGCGGCCCTGCGTTTTGGCGAATTGTGTCTGCTGGCCGGGTTGCCGCCTGGTCTGGTCAATGTGGTCCCCGCCGCAGCCGAGGGCGGCGACGCGCTGGCCCGCCACCCCGGTGTCGGCAAGGTGCACTTCACCGGTGGTGGGGCGACGGCCCGTAAAGTGATCGCGGCGGCCGCGACGAACCTCACTCCGGTGGTCGCCGAGCTGGGCGGGAAGTCTGCCAATATCGTCTTCCCGGACGCCGACCTCCAAAGCGCCGCGGCGCTGGCGGCGCATCAGGGCCCGTTGATGCAGTCCGGGCAGAGTTGTGCCTGCGCCAGCCGGATTCTGGTGCATGACGCCGTCTACGAGGACTTCGTGGACGCCTTCCTCGCCCGCATCGCGGAGGCCACGATCGGTGATCCGCTGGACCGCGCCGTCACGTTCGGCCCGGTGATCGGACAGGCCGCCCTTGATCGGATCCTCACCGCGATCGGTGATGCGGTCGGCCGGGGGAGTGGGCAATTGCTCACCGGGGGCAGGCGCATCGGTGGTGAGCTCGCCGCAGGCTATTACCTCGAGCCGACTGTGTTCGGTGACGTCGACAACGCCTCGGAGCTGGCTCAGACCGAGACGTTCGGTCCAGTGGTGTCGGTCATCAGATTTCGCGACGACGACGAGGCGGTCTCGATCGCCAACGACAGTGTTTATGGCCTCAACGCATTCATGCACACCCGAGACCTTGTCCGCGCTCACAGCGTGGCCCGGCGACTGGAGTCGGGATCGGTGTGGGTCAACACCTTCAGCGACATGTCACCACAGGGGCCCTACGGCGGTTACAAGCAGAGCGGGTTCGGCCGCACCGGCGGCGTAGAGGGCTTGCACGAATTCCTTCAAGTGAAAAACATCCGGATCGGGATGCGCTGACGTTGACAGGGCACAGTCATGCTGTAACAGCGTTGATCGAGCGATCAAAAGCTATTGGGCCGATGATCTCAATGTTAAAGTGCTCCCGTGACCACCGCGGCGCGAACGGGTCCGTCAGGTAAGCCGGCCCCCAGACGTGCCGCGGTGACGCCGAAGGTTGAGGACGGTGGGACCCGGGAGCGTCTTGTCGCGGCAACGGCCGAGATCATGCACGACGAGGGTTATGCCGCAGCCACGTCACGGCGGGTCGCCGCGAAGGCCGGCGTTAAGCAGGCGCTGGTCTATTACTACTTTCCGACGATGGACGACCTCTTCCTGGCCGTGCTGCGATCGGGCGCAGAGGCCGCGTTGGAGCAGCTACGCAAGGTGCTGATGGAGGAAGATCCGCTGCGCGCTCTGTGGCGGATCAACAGTGATCCCCGTCAAACCGTGATGAGTACTGAACTGATGGCACTTGCCAACCACCGCAAGGTGATTGGTGCCGAGCTGCGTGATTTCGCCGAACGGGTGCGCGACATCGAGACGGCGGCGGTGACTATGTCGTTGCGGTCCTACGGCGTCGACCTCGAAGCGTATCCGCCAGTGGTGATATCGATGTTGGTGGCGCAGATTGCGCGCAGCGTCGGCAACGAGACCGCCGTTGGCCTGACGCGAGGACACGACGAGTTGGAGAACTTCATGGAAGTTCAGTTCGCATTGTTGTCCCGAGGTCCTCACTGATCGATCGACAGATCGTGCTCGCGACACTCCGATCCGAGCATCGCATCGGGTGACAACTGTGCGTGCGCTACCCCGATCGGCCCTATAGGGGCCGAAATCTTGCTCGGTGTCTCATGTAAAGCGTTGTACTGCAACGCATTGTGATCCCGGCCGTCTGAGGCCCGAATAGTTGAGTGCCCCGATACTCGATTCGCATCGAAGTTCTTGACACGGCTGCGCGCGTCCTGTTATGAAGTTCATCACATCAGAATTTGATCGATCGATCAACACTCACCCGGTCTCGGAGGCACGCCATGTCCGACGCAATTAGCCGCCACAACCCGCTGTTCGTCTCGGTCCCTTCTGGGGAGCGCCGCGAATTCACACAACACCGCAGTGCCGCACGCGCGGCCGTGAAGTTCGGCGGGTACGGCAGCATGGCTGTGGCGGTCTGGCTGTTTGGTGCCTTGGCCGCAGGCTATGGAGTCGCATCCGCAGATACCGGGCCTGACTCTGCCAGCGGAACATCGTCCGCGTCCGCATCCACTTCCGATTCGTCGGGCGGCGGTGAGTCGACATCGGCGCACACCGGGCGCAAGTCGACCGGCAGCGCGAAGCCGCGTATGTCACGCGGAAAGTCGCCGGCTGGTCAGGTGACCAGCAGCGGTGGGTCAAGGTTCAGCACGTCCGCCGCGACACCCGAGGCGCCGGCGGCAGCCATCACCTCAACGCCGACGCGTACCGTCGCCGCGAAAACGCCGTCGGCGATTCTCGCCGCGGTCACCGAACCGAAGACCGTGGCCCAGCCGACCGGGTCAGTCACCGACACCAGCTCGGCCAGCGCCGCGCAGGCAGTGACCGGCACCGCTCACCCGGCGCTTGTGGTCCACCCGACCGCCGTCGCTACCAACGCGACACCGAGCGCAGCGGCCCCCGCGGGGCCGATCGGCTTCCTCAACCACGTCATCACCTCACTGCTCAACCCGTTCCTGAACCCGCCGCCGCAAACCCCGGGACCGGTGGTGCCGCTGGTGTGGGCAGTGCTGGGCGCGGTACGGCGCGACCTTTTCAATCAGGCGCCGACGATCGGCGACCCGACCACGACCGTGCAGACCGGGCAGACCGTGACCGGAAATATCAACGCCACCGACGTCGAAGGTGACGCCCTCAAGTACACCGTCACTCAAGGGCCGAAGTATGGCACCCTGATGATCGACCAGGCCACCGGCAACTACACTTACAGGCCGGACGACATCAATTACAATGCCGCGCAAACAGATTCGTTCACGGTGACGGTGTCCGACGGCAAGTTCAACATCCTGACCCCGCTCAGCTCGCATAGCGCCCAGGCCGCCGAGGGCGTCACGGTGCTCAATCCCACCGTCCAGCGGGCCATTCTGGCCATGCCCGCCGGCGTGACCAAACCCGTCAACCCGCGCTACTCCGAAGACGGCCAGTCCATCTTCTTCGCAGCTGTCCCGGCCGGGGCGACCCGTCAGGAGATCTACCAGATCAACATCGACGGTACGAACGCGACCTGCCTCACCTGTGGCGTTTCCCCAAGTGTGACCGCGAACCTGGGCAAGCCGGTGCCGTTCACCGATGGCTCCGGCCGCGTTGTAGTCCTCGTCGACAGCGGTGCGCAGTCGGGGCCGACGTATTCCGTTCTGCAACAGGGTGACAATGGGACCGAGTTGATCCCGATCGTCACTCCGCCGGGAGCGCCCGGTGTCATCTCCATCAATGCCCAACGGGAGTTGCGGATTTCACCGGACGGGCAGCACGTGCTGTTCAGCCGGATCATGCTCAACGGCGCAACGGGTGTGCTGCAGATCGTTCCGGTCGTCGGCGGCCTGAACTACAACGCCACCACCAACACCTACGCCGTCACCGATGCGCGGGTGGTGTTCCCGACCGGCGAGGGCAAACAGTGGACGCCCGATGGCAACGGTGTGGTCATCCTCGGCGGCGCCTACGAACAGGGCAACGCCGACGACATCGTCGTCGACCTGGCTACCGGCAACATCACCCGGGTGACCGCCAGCCTCGACTACGACGAGGACCTGGACTATTCGCCTAGCCAGCAGTGGATCGCCATCGGCAGCACGCGCGGCCTGAACGCGTTGACGCCGATGACCAGAATCGTTCGGCAGAGCCTGCTGCCGGTGTATGTGGCGGCGCCGGTGTACGGCTACTACGCGACCCCGGTCAACGTCTCGAACCAGGAGTGGGCAGTCCAGGTCGGCGATGAACTTAACCGGGAGAACGGAATTCCGCTGTTCGACACCGGTGACGGATGGGCCGCCCGCAGCATGCCCAGTTGGAACACCGATGGAACGGCGGTCACGTTCTGGGAGTCGAGCGTCTCCGACCCGACGCAGTCGCGGCTGGTGATCGCAAACTTGAAGTACACCACCAGCGTTGGACAACGGGCGGCCGACGTGACCACCCCGGATTCGTCATCGTGGGCGCCGGCACTGGGCACCTACCATCCCAGCACCACTCCGCTGGATCCGGTCGGAACCTACGCCGGCAAGAACGGCGGCACCGCGGTGGTCACCGAAGCCCCGGATCCGAACAACGCGGACAAGACGATCCGCACGGTCACATATACGAATTACGTGAACGAGGACGGGATGATCCTCAACGGCACCGAGTCAGCCGACTACCTACCGAACCAGTCGTCCGTTCACTACCTGGCCGACATCACAGTGACCGGCGCGCACACCGGCTACCTGCATGCCGATGCGACGATCAACGCCTTCCAGCAGACGCTGACAGGCTACATCGTGTCCAACGTCGACGGTGACATCGAGGGCCTGCCGGATCCGGCCAAGGCGACCGACGCGCAGCAGAGCGCCTAGAGACTGCGATGACTCACCGGGTTCGAGGTCGATGTGGTTCAACACCGTCAGCGGAGGCGCGAGGAGATTCGGATCGGGACGCGTTGACCTTGACACCGACCGCGCGACTGCGACAGTATTGATCGATCGATCAATTTTTCTGATCGCCTGCGCGGTGCGAGCGCGAGTGTTCTACGAGACGAGGGGTTTTCATGGCTGGAAGAGTTGAGGACAAGGTCGCTTTCATCACCGGAGCGGCCCGCGGTCAAGGCCGCAGTCATGCGGTCCGGTTGGCGGAGGAGGGTGCCGACATCATCGCGATCGATGTGTGCAAGCGCATCAGCAGCAATGAGGACATCCCGGCGCCGACGCCGGAAGACCTGGCCGAGACCGCCGATCTGGTGAAGAACCTCAACCGCAGAGTCGTGACCGCAGAGGTCGACGTTCGCGACTACGCCGCCGTGAAGGCGGCCGTCGACGGTGGTGTCGAGCAGCTGGGCCGCCTCGACATCATCGTGGCCAACGCCGGTATCGGTAACGGTGGCCAGACGCTGGACCTCACCAGCGAGGCCGACTGGAACGACATGATCGACGTCAACCTCTCCGGTGTGTGGAAGAGCGTGAAAGCGGCTGTGCCGCATCTGATCTCGGCTGGCCGCGGTGGCTCCATCATCCTGACCAGCTCAGTCGGCGGTCTGAAGGCTTACCCGCACACAGGCCACTACATCGCGGCCAAGCACGGCGTGGTGGGCCTGATGCGCACGTTCGCCGTCGAGTTGGGTCACCACTCCATCCGGGTGAACTCGGTGCATCCGACCAACGTGAACACCCCATTGTTCATGAACGAGGGCACCATGAAGTTGTTCCGTCCGGACCTGGAGAACCCAGGCCCCGACGACATGGCGGTGGTGGCTCAGATGATGCACGTGTTGCCGATCGGCTGGGTCGAGCCGGTCGACATCAGTAATGCGGTGCTGTTTTTGGCTTCTGACGAATCCCGCTTCGTGACCGGCCTGCCGATGACCGTCGACGGCGGAAGCATGCTCAAGTAGCTTGCGCCTGCTCGGTAGAGGCGACCTTGTCGAGGAAGCGTTCCACCAGTTCGCGTAGCTCCTTGTGGCCCTGCGTCATCCCGATCGCGCTCTCGTTGCCCAGGCTGCGTGCAGTCTGGGCAACGAGCATCGAGATCGCGACGGGGGGAAACTCGGTCAGGTTGACACGATGCGCCCGCAGAGCGACTGTCGCCGCGGCAGTTTCGATATCGCGCACCCGTTCGGCGTAAGACTTCAGTTCCGCGCTGATCACCTTGCGGTGATTGGCCAGCGCAACGAACTCGGTGTACAGACTTGTCCAGCGCGGGTCGGTGTTGATTTCCCACAATGTTCGCAGCGGTTCGTCGGCGGTGATCGCCTGGCGCATCCTGGCCAGCGAGGCTTCCGAACCCGCTTGCAGCACGGCGACGAACAGGTCGTCCATGGTCGGGAAGTAGTAGTACACCAGGGCGGATCTCACGCCGGCACGCGCGGCCACCCGCCGCGACGTGGCGGCGGCGTAGCCCTCCTCTCGCATGATTTGAGCGGTCGCCTCCATCAAACGTTCACGCGCACCGGCATCTTTGTCCTTGCTCTTCGGTGTCGACGCCATGACGGCCATTCTCCCAGGAGGGCACCGCGCTTGGCTAGATGGCCAATTGGGCGTCTCTTGACCCGCTATTTCCAGCCATGGTATCCATGTCGTGGATAATTTGATCGATCGATCAAATCAGATTGGATGTGGAGGGTTGATGACCGCGGCTCGTTGGCGCGTGCAGGTAGACCGGAACCTGTGCGAAGGGCATGCGTTATGCGTCGAACTCGCCCCCGCCGTCTTCGACGTCGATTCCAGCGATCTGGCCAGCTGCCTGGAGTCGCCCGCAGACGAGATGCGCGAGCAGGTCGAGGCCGCCGTGGCCGCGTGCCCGCGCCAAGCCATCAGCATCGTGAAAGGCACCCAGGAATGACCGATTTGGCAGCTGCCGACTACTTCTCCGACCAGGCCATCGCCCAGGATCCCTACGAGTACCTGGACTACATCCGTGCGCAGAATCCGGTGTTCCGCGAGCCCAATTACGGGGTCGTGGCCGTCACCGGATACGACGAGGCAGTCGCGGCATTCAAGGACTACGAGACGTTCTCGGCGGTGAACGCCATCGGCGGTCCGTTCCCGCCGCTGCCGTTCGTTCCCGAGGGCGACGACATCTCCGAGCAGATCGATGCCCACCGGCACCTGTTCCCCATCAACGAGATGATGGTCGTGATGGATCCGCCGGAGCACACCCGGGCCCGCTCGCTGCTCAGTCGCCTGCTGACCCCGGCGCGGCTGAAGGAGAACGAAGACTTCATGTGGGAACTGGCCGATCGCCAGCTCGACGAGTTCATCGGCAACGGGACGTGTGAGCTATTGGCCGAGTACAGCAAGCCTTTCGCCACACTGGTGATCGCGGATCTGCTGGGTGTCCCGGACGATGACCGCGCGGAATTCCGGGCGAGTCTCGGCGCGGGCAAGGAGCCCGGAAGTGCGGTCGGCGCACTGGATCACACGCCCGTCGCGTTGAACCCGCTGGAGTGGCTGGACGGAAAGTTCACCGGCTACATCAACGAGCGCCGTCAGCATCCGCGCGAAGACGTGCTGAATTCGCTTGCCGCAGCGACCTACCCGGACGGCACGACGCCCGACGTCGTCGACGTGGTGCGCGCGGCGACATTCCTGTTCGCCGCCGGACAGGAGACCGTCGTCAAGCTGCTCAGCGCGTCGACCCGAGTGCTGGCCGAGCGCCCCGACCTCCAGGACAAGCTGCGCGCCGACCGCAGCCTGATCGGCAACTTCATCGAGGAATCGCTGCGTATCGAGAGCCCCACCAAGGTTGACTTCCGGCTGGCCCGCAAGACCACCACCCTGGGCGGCGTGGACATCAAGGCCGGGACCGTGCTGATGCTCTGCCTGGGTGCGGCCAACCGCGACCCGCGAAAGTTCGAGCACCCCGACGAGTTCCACCTTGACCGCAAGAATGTCCGCGAGCACATCACGTTCGGCCGGGGCATCCACACCTGTGCCGGGGCGCCGCTGGCCCGCGTCGAGGCGAAGGTGACGCTCAACCGGCTCCTGGATCGCATGACCGACATCGCCATCGACGAGACGCAGCACGGGCCTGCCGGCGCCCGTCGCTACAGCTATGAGCCGACGTTCTTGCTGCGCGGCCTGAGCGAACTGCATCTGACCTTCACGCCCGTCGCCTGAGACCAGGGAGTCCCATGACCTTGCAGTCCGTACTCGACGAGATCGGGCAGCGCCCCGGCTCCGGCGATCTGATCCAGATCATCAATCCGGTCACCGAGGAACCGATCGCCGAGTTCACCGACGGCGGTGCCGAAGCGGTCCACGAGGCGGTCGACCGTGCCAGGGCCAGCTTCGACTCCGGCGTGTGGTCTCAGCTGCCCGGCAATGAGCGCGCGAAAGTGCTGTGGCGGGTTGCCGACCTGATCGACGAGCACACCGCCGACCTGGCCGAGATCGACTCGTTCAACACCGGCATGCCGTACATGCAGGCGAACATGATCACCTCGACGTGTGCCGAGATGTTCCGCTACTACGCCGGTTGGTGTACCAAGCTAAACGGGATCGCCCACGACGTGCAGCAGACCGGTGGCATCACCGGTGCGTTCTCGAACATGCACGCCTACACGCTCAAAGAGCCCTATGGTGTGGTGGGGCTGATCTTCCCGTGGAACGGACCGATCTTCAATTTCTGCGCCAAGCTCGCCCCGTCGCTGGCCGCCGGCTGCAGCAGTGTGGTGAAACCCGCTGAAGAGACACCTCTTTCGGCACTGCTTCTGGTCCGGATCCTGCAGCAGGCCGGCGTCCCTGACGGGGTGGTCAACCTCGTTACCGGGTACGGGCACACGGCCGGTGCGGCCCTGGCCGAACATCCCGGCGTCGACAAGATCGCGTTCACGGGATCGACGAAAATCGGCAAGCGGATCGTGCAAGCCTCGGCCGGCAACCTCAAGCGGGTGACCCTTGAGCTCGGCGGGAAATCGCCGGTGCTGATCTACGACGATGCCGATCTGGGCATGGCCACCATGATGGCGTCGATGGGCATCTTCATCCACTCTGGGCAGGGATGTATCTGCGGCTCAAGGATTTTCGCTCACCACAAGGTCTACGACCAGGTCGTCGATTCGGTGGCCGCCATGGCCAACACGGTGCAGGTCGGCGGTCCGACGGATGAGAACGCCCTGATCGGACCGCTGATCAGCGAGAAGCAGCTGAGTCGCGTGATGGGCTATATCGACGAAGGGAAGCGTGACGGAGTCGAGGTGGTGACCGGGGGGCACCGCCTCGACCGACGCGGCTACTTCGTACATCCCACGGTGCTCACCGACGTCGACCCCGGCATGCGGTTGTATCAGCAGGAGATCTTCGGGCCGGTCGTCGCGGTCCTGCCGTTCGACGACGATGACGAGGTCGTCGCGCAGGCCAACAACTCCGAGTACGGTCTCGCGGCCACCGTATGGACCAAGGACATCTCGCGGGCACACTCGCTGGCCAAGCGAATCCAGTCCGGCACCGTCACGCTGAACTGCCAGATGGTGTTTGACCACTCGATGCCGTTCGGCGGCTACAAGCAATCTGGCTGGGGCTACGAGTGGGGTCGCGCGGGCATTGAGAGCTACCTGCAGACCAAGACCGTATACGCGCAGCTGTAAATCTGTTGCCACCCCTGGTGCAATGGTGAGCATGCTGATCCATCCCTGGGATGCCGCGCTGGACGACGCCGAATGGCGGGACTGGTTGGCATCGACCGACCGATTCGGAGTCCTCGCGGTCAACAACGTCGACCCCGCGCAGGCCCCCGTGCTGGTGCCCACCCATTTCACGGTGGCCGGTGCGGAGCTGCTGATCCACCTGGCGCGCCCCAATCCGGTCTGGCCGCATCTGGAAGCAGCCGCCGAGGTGCGAGTCGCGGTGATCGGCGACTACGCCTACATCCCGACCTACTGGCGTGCGAAGGCCGGCGGTCCCGACGAGGACGGGGTGCCGACCAGCTATTACGCCTCGGTCCAATTCATCTGTCGCCCAACGATCATCGATGATCCGCACGGCAAGGTCGAGATCCTCCGGTCTCAGCTGGCCGACTTTCAGCCCGAAGGCCGCCATGCCGAGGTGGCCGAAGCGCAGGACCCGTACGGCCGGATGCTGCCCGGCATCCGCGGCGTGCGACTCGCGATCGAGCGCGTGGAGGCCAAGTTCAAGTACGACGACGGCAACCCCGTCGAGCATCGAGAGCGGGTGATCGGCCGGCTCGAGGACCGCGACCGCGGTCTGGACGCCGGTGCTGCCGCCCAGCAGCGGCGGCGGCTGGCGGTGATCGGCGACTGGCGGGCTCGCCGGGCTGACCTCTGACCGTTGTGCCGGGTTCGCGACCGGCCCTAACATGGACAGGTGTCCAGACAGAAGTCGGATCAGGCTGACGGCGTAGTCCGCCGCGTGACGTGTCCGCTGTGCGAAGCCATGTGCGGCCTGCGGGTCACCGTCGACGGCGACCGGGTCACCGATATCCGCGGCAACCCCGACGACGTGTGGTCGGCCGGGCACATCTGCCCCAAAGGCACGGTTCTCGGGCAGCTGCACGAGGACCCGGACCGGCTGCGCTCGCCGATGGTCAGGCGGCCGGACGGAACCCACGTCGCCGTCTCCTGGGAGGAGGCGTTCGCCGAAACGGAGCGGGTGCTGCGACCGGTGCTGGACAGCGACGGTGCGCGGGCGGTCACCGTGTACGTCGGCAACCCGGTGGCGCACAACCTGGGTTTGAGCTCCTACATCGGCGCCCTCGTCGGGATGGGCGCAGCGGCCGGGATGGGCGCGTACTACTCGCCGGGCACGGTCGACCAGTGGCCGCTGAACGTCGTCGGCACCCTGCTCTTCGGCGGGATGTGGAACGCGCCGATCCCGGACCTGGCCCGCACCGACCACCTCGTCGTCATCGGTGCCAATCCCGCGGCCTCGCAGGGATCGATGCTCTCGGCGCCGGACGTCGTCGGTCATCTGAGCGCTATCCGTAAGCGCGGTGGTCGGGTGGTGGTCATCGACCCTCGCCGCACCGAGACCGCGCAGCGCGCCACCGACTGGGTGCCGATCCGTCCTGGCACCGACGCGCTGGTGCTCTTCGCGGTGCTGCGGACGCTGGCCACCGACGGATTGCTGCGCGCCCATCCGCATCTCGACGGCCGGGTGCAGGGCCTCGACGAGGTGATCGCCATGGCCGACCCGTTCACCCCGGAAGCCGTTGAAGGGCCGAGCGGAATCCCGGCCGACACGATCCGTGCGCTCGCACACGATCTGGCATCGGCGTCGAATCCCGTGCTGTACAGCCGGATCGGGGCGTGCACCCAGGAGTTCGGCACCTTGGCCACCTGGCTGGTGTTCGTGCTGAACACCGCACTCGGTGCGGTCGACCGGCGCGGGGGAGCGGTGTTCCCCACCCCGGCGGTGTACTCGCCGATGTTCATGAAGCCGCCCGATCAGCCCGGCCCACGCTGGGAATTCGGCCGCTTCGCCTCGCGTGTGCGCGGGGTCGGGGAGGTGCTCGGCCAATTCCCGGTGAGCTGCCTGGCCGAGGAGATCCTCACCCCGGGCGACGGCCGTATCCGCGCCATGATCTCGGTCGCGGGCAACCCGGCGATCTCGGCGCCGGCAGCCGGGCGGCTCGACGAGGCGCTGGCGTCCCTGGATGCCCTTGTCTGCGTCGACAACTGGCTCAACGAGACCACCAGGCATGCCCACGTCATCTTTCCTGGACTCTCGCCGCTGGAGCGCCCGCACGCCGACGATCTGTACTGGATCTACGCCGTCGCCTCCTGCCTGAAGTGGTCGGAGCCGCTGTTTGCGCCGGATCCTTCTCGGCCACTGGAATGGGAAGTGCTGCTGCGTCTTTCGGCCGCACTGCTGGGCACCCCGATGACCGACGTCGACGTCCCGGCGATGGACGACCTCTACACCGGGGGACTGGTCGCCACCATGTGCACCCAGCCGGGCACTCCGCTGAGCGGACGCGACCCTGTCGAGGTGATGGGCATGCTGAAAGGCCAAGGGCCCGAACGTATATACGATCTCTACATCCGACTCGGTCCCTGGGGCGACGGTCTTGGCGCCAACCCCGACGGCCTGACCCTCGATGAGGTGCGCATGCACCCCGACGGCCTGCGACTCGGCGAACTGGAGGGCGGCCGGCTCGATTCGGCCGTCACCACGCCGTCCGGGACCATCGAGTTGCTGCACGACCTGTTCGTCGACGACGTTCCCCGGTTGCGGGCGCGCATGGACCGCGCCGACGATTCGCTGCTGCTGACCAGTCGGCGGCATCTGCGGTCGAACAACTCGTGGCTGCACAACGTGCCTGCGCTGATGCGAGGGCGAGACCGATGCACGCTGATGATGCACCCGGACGATGCCCGCCGCGTCGGGGTCGGCGACGGCGAGCTGGCCGAGGTCAGCACATCGGAAGGGAAAGTGGCTGTGCCCGTTGAGGTCAGCGACGACATGATGCCCGGGGTGGTGTCACTGCCGCACGGCTGGGGACACGGGCTGCCGGGCAGCCGGCTCGGCATCGCCAACGAACATCCCGGCGTGAACTCCAACCTGCTCAACCCGCCTGATCTGCTCGACGTCCCCAGCAACACTCAGGTGGTCAACGGGGTGCCGTGTCAGGTGCGGGCAACGGTTTGAGGCTCAGCCGTCGATCGAGTCGGCCAGACGCTGCAGCAGTTCGGTGAGCGCCAGCTGCTCCTCGCCGGAGAGGATTCCGAACAGTTCCTCGGCCGCGGCGGTATACGCGCCGGCCCAGCTCTGCGCCTGCCGCCTTCCGGCGGGTGTGGTCTGCAGCAGGGTCACCCGGCGGTCGGAGTCGTCGGCGCAGCGTTCGATCAAGCCCTCCCGGACGAGTGCGTCGGCCAGGGTGGAGGCGGTGCCCTGGGTGATGCCGACGGTGCGCGCCAGGTCGGTGAGCCGGACTGGGCCGCAGCGATCCACCTCGAACAGGACCTTGGATCGGGGGGTGGACACACCGTGATCACCGAGCCGCTCGTCGAGGGCACGGACCAATGTCTTGCCGGCGCGGCCGAAGGCGTCGGCGAGGGCTGCGGCGCGCTGACGGGATTCGGCGTCGTGCGCTGAGCGTGGAATGTGACTTCACCTCCCTGGGTTGACAGGAAGCGTAACGCGCCCGCAAGATAGTTTGACGTCAAACAATTCGATCTCAATCTATCTCCCTGCGAGTGGAGGACCCCATGACACGCTTCCCATTGGCCGGCTACGACGTCCACCGCGTCGGATTCGGCGCCATGCAGCTTCCCGGTCCCGGGGTGTTCGGGCCACCGCGCGACCATGACCAGGCGCTGGCTGTCCTGCGCCATGCCGTCGATGCCGGCGTCGACCACATCGACACCTCGCAGTTCTACGGCCCGAATGTCGCGAACGAACTGATCCGGGAGGCGTTGCACCCCTACCCCGGGAACCTGGCCCTGGTCAGCAAGGTCGGTGCACGCCGGGACGACCAGGGGGATTGGCTGCCCTACAACCAGCCGCATGAGCTACGCGCAGGGATCGAGGAGAACCTGACCACCCTCGGTGTCGACCGGTTGGCCGCGGTCAACCTGCGGGTGATGGAGAACGAAGCCGATGCGCTGTTCACCGATCAGCTCGGTGCGATGATCACCGCGCGCGACGAAGGCCTGATCGCCGGAGTCGGACTGAGCAACGTCACGCACGAGCAGCTTTTGCACGCGCTGGAACTCACCGACATCGTGTGCGTCCAGAATCCGTTCAATCTGGTGGACCGGTCCTCGCAACCCGTGCTCGACGAATGCGTCGCCCGCGGCATCGCGTTCGTCCCGTTCTTTCCGCTCGGATCGGCCTTCCACGAGGTGAATCCGGTGCTGTCGCATCCCCTCATCACCGGCGCGGCAGAACGATTGGGTCACACGCCCGCTCAGATCGCGCTGGCATGGACCCTGGGTGTCGCCGACAACGTGCTGCTCATCCCCGGCACGTCCTCGCTGGATCACTTGGAGGAGAACCTCGCCGTCGCCGGTATCGAACTCGACGAGCAGACCCAGCGCGAGCTGACCGCGGTCGCGTGACTACTTGAGTTCGGTCGAGGACAGCCCGAGCAGGCGGCGGGCGACCACCAGCTGCTGAATCTGCTGCGTGCCCTCGAAGATGTCCAGGATCTTCGAGTCGCGGGCCCACTTCTCCAGCAGGGTCTGCTCGGAATAGCCTGCCGTTCCGGCCAATTCGACAGCCTTGAGAGTGATGTCGCTGGCGACCCGGGCAGCCTTGGCCTTACCCATCGACGCTTCTTTGGAGTTCGGGATCGCATTGTCGGCCTGCCACGCCGAGCGGATGGTCAACAGATAGCCGGCCTCCCAGTCGGCTTCCATGCGAAGGAATTCCGCGGCGGCCGCACTCTGGGCGTGGGCGGGCTTGTCGTAGGAGATCTCCACGCCGGCCTCGGTGAGGATCGTGCGCAGTTCCTCCAGGGCGGCACGGGCCACTCCGACCGCCATCGCGGCCACGATCGGCCGGGTGTTGTCGAAGGTCTCCATGACCCCGGCAAAGCCCTTCTCCACCTCGATCTCCGGGCTTCCCAGCAGGTTCTCTTTGGGGATGCGGGCGTTGTCGAACCGGATGGCAGCGGTATCGGAGGCCTTGATGCCGAGCTTGTGCTCGAGACGCTCGACGGTCACCCCGGGGTGCTCGCGCGGCACGATGAACGACTTGATCGCCGCGCGGCCCTTGGACTTGTCCAGCGTCGCCCACACCACGATGTGGGTGGCCCGGGAACCGGCGGTGACGTAGATCTTCTCGCCGTTGATCACGTATTCGTCGCCGTCGAGCACCGCCGTCGTCGACACCGCCGCCGAGTCCGAACCGAACGACGGCTCGGTGATCGCCATGGCGGCCCACACGTTCTTGCCCAGTCGCGCCAACTGCTCGTCGGTGGCCACTCCGGAGATCGCGGCGTTGCCCAGACCCTGGCGGGGCACAGACAGCAGCAGCGCGATGTCACCCCAGGAGATCTCCAGGGCATTGAGCAACGCGGACATGTTGCCGCCGTTGATGTTTCCCTTCGGGCCGTCGTCGCTGTCGCGGAATGCCTCCGTGCCGGCGAACGAGATCGTGTTGGCCTCCGAGATTCCCTCGAACAACGTTGCCAGGGTGTCCAATTCGACGGGGTAGGCGTGTTCGGCGACGTCATACTTGCGTGAGATCGGCCGCAACATCTCCGCGGCGCCCTGGTGTGCCTTCTCGATCACGGCTTCCAGCTTGCGCGGCAGTTCGAGATTGATTGCCATGTCAGTGTTTTCCGTTCGTTAGCCGGTCGGCGGTTACAGGACGACAACACCCTCGGCGACGCCGATGGCCCGCAGATCGCGGTACCAGCGCTCAACCGGGTGTTCCTTGGTGAAGCCGTGGCCGCCGAGTAGCTGCACCCCGTCGAGGCCGATCTGCATGCCCTTGTCTGTGCCCAGCTTCTTGGCCAGTGCGGCCTCGCGGGTGAACGGCAGGCCACGCTCTGCGCGGGCGGCGCCGCGCCAGGTGATCAACCGCAGGCCATCGAGCTCGATGGCGATGTTGGCGCACATGAACGCGACGGCCTGACGGCGGGCGATCGGCTCGCCGAATGCCTCGCGCTCTTTGACGTAGGGGATCACGTAGTCGAGCACCGCGTGCGAGGTGCCGACCGCCAGCGCGGCCCAGCCCAAGCGGGACAACGCAATTGCTTCGGAGTAGTCCGCATCGGTCGCGCCGTCCTCACCGAGGCGGGCCGACAGCGGCACCGACACCTTCTCCAGTGCCACCCGGCCCAATGCCGCGGCCCGGATCCCCATGCTGGGGTCGGCGGTGACCGTCAAGCCCGGGGTGGAGGCCTCGACGATGAACAACGCCGGCTTGCCGTCGAGTTGTGCTGCCACGATGAACAATTCGGCATCGGCAGCGGCGGGAACCAGCGATTTCACGCCGTCGAGACGGTAGCCGCTCGGGGTGCGCACCGCGGTCGTCCTCAGCGCGGTCGGGTCGAACAGCGCATGCGGTTCGGCGATCGCCACGCACGCCTGCGGCACGTTCTCGCCGGCGAACTCGGCCAGATATGTGGCCTGCTGGTCGGCGCTGCCCCAGTGAGTCAGCGCCGAGGCGACACCGCCGGGCGCCAGGATCGGCAGCGCAAGGCCCATGTCGCCGTAGGCGAGTGCCTCGGCCACCAAGGCATTGGTGACGGTGGTGCGCTGCTCGGCGATGCCGTCGAAGTCTTCGGGGATGTTGATGGCCGTGATGCCGAGCTCGGCGGCCTTGGCGATCAGATCGGCGGGATAGGTCGCGGCGTCGTCGGCGTCATGAGCGGCCGGACGCAGAATCTCCTCGGCGAACTCGTCGACCGTCGCAACGATCATCTTCTGGTCGTCATCGGGGGTCAGGTCGAAATAGTCTGCGCCGCTGGGCCGCAGCCGGGCCGGCGCCTTGCCGATGCCCTGAACCTTCTTGAACTGCCGGGTCGCTGCGCCCGCGGTGGAGAACGCCTGCTTGACGCCGTACTTGAGGCCCCGGTTAAGCGGGTCGCGCAGGTGGTAGCGGTCCAGGAAGTCCTGTCCCATCAGCGGGGTGACAAGGGCCAGGCCGATGTCGGTGAGGGAGCGCTTGTGCTTGTACTGCCCGACCGCGCTGTCGCGGGCTCGTGCACTGGCGGACTTGGGGGGAAGAGTGTTGGTCATGGTGGCAGCCTCGTCGATGGTGGGCGTGCTGGTCGGATCTCGCTGGAGCCTATCTTACTCCAAAGTAAGGTAGATGCCGGAAGCGCTCCTCAGCGCGAATTCTGTTGGGTCGGTCACACCGGAGCGGCCGCGCGGCTACCGCCGGGCCAGGCTCGCCAGGGTCGCGTCGTGCAGCAGGCCATTGGTGGCCACCGCATTCCCGCCGTGCGGGCCGGGCGCTCCGTCGAGGTTGGTGAACCGGCCGCCGGCCTCGCGGACCAGAATGTCCAGCGGCGCCAGATCCCACAGCTTGACCTCGGGCTCGGCGGCGATATCGACAGCGCCCTCGGCGACCAGGCAATAGGAGAAGAAATCGCCGTAGCCGCGCACCCGCCACACGTCGTCGGTCAACCCGATGAACTGGTCACGCAATCCGAGATCGGCCCAACCGGACAGGCTGGAGAACGACAAGCTGGCCGATCCCAGCTCGGCAACCCCGGAGACCGACAATGGCCGGGCCTGCTCGTCTCCGGCGCGCGCGAAGGCGCCCAGTCCCCGGCCGGCCCACCACCGGCGGTTCAGGGCCGGGGCGCTGACCACTCCGACGACCGGCACGCCGTCGGAGAGGAGCGCGATCAGGGTCGCCCAGATCGGCACGCCGCGGACGAAGTTCTTGGTCCCGTCGATCGGGTCGATCACCCACTGCCTGCCCTGGAATTCGGCGGTGCCGCCGTACTCCTCGCCGAGCACGGCGTCGTCCGGGCGCTCGCGGGACAACGCCGCGCGCACGTCGGCCTCGACCGCCTCGTCGGCGTCGGTGACGGGGGTGAGGTCCGGTTTGGTGTCGATGCGCAGATCGAGCGCCCCGAATCGATCGAGGGTGATCGCATCGGCGCGGTCGGCGAGCTGCAACGCCACCGACAGGTCTGCCTGCACATCCTCGCCGCTCATCCGCCGTTGATTCGCACCGTAAGCGTCGCTCATGGCAGCAGTCCTACCATGGCCGCATGTGGGAATTCGCGGTGATACTGCTGATCGTCGGTGCCCTGGTCCTGGTTCTGGCGCCGCGCTTGATGCGCCGCGGCCCGCGCGGCGAGGTGGTGCACGGCACCCTGCTGGTCACCGGGGTCAGTCCGCGCCCGGACGCCACCGGCGACCAGTTCGTCACGATCAGTGGTGTCATCAACGGACCCACGGTCAACGAGCATGTGGTGTACCAGCGGATGGCGGTCGATGTGGACAGCTGGCCGACCATGGGCCAACTCATCCCGGTGGTGTACTCGCCGAAGAACCCGGACAACTGGTCCTTCGCGCCGCCGGACCAGCCGGCGCCCCCGCAGCCCCACAGTTAGGAACCCGATGTCCGAACCCCTTCCCGACGGACTCCTCGCGCTGTTGCATCGTCCCAGCCCCTGCTTTGTGGCCACTCTCATGCCCGACGGTTCACCGCAGCTGACCGAGACGTGGGTGACCACCGACGGCGAGCACGTGGTCATCAACATCGTCGAAGGCATGCAGAAAGCCCGCAACCTGGCCCGCGACCCGCGCGTCGCGGTCAATGTCGTCGATCCCGATGACGTCAACCGCTACTACGCGGTCCGCGGTCGGGTGCTGTCGACGACGACCGAGGGTGGCCGCCAAAGCATCGACGAGATCTCGCAGAAGTACCTCGGCATCCCATATCCGAACTTCAGTGGGAATCCTGACGAGACGCGCGTCATCGTCACCATCGCCGCCGAGTCGATCACCACGCCGGCCCGCGACTGACGGTGGCTGGGCGCCGTCTCAGCATTGAGCAGTGGACTCGCGAATCGGCGGCCTCGTCTCCGGGACCGCGGCGAGGTAGAGAATCAGCCCGGCCACCGCGACGGCGGACAGCGTGATGAACGTCGTGTGGTAGCCGGCGGCGACGATCAGGGCCCCGGCCAGCCCGGCGCTGATCGCGGCCCCGGCGCCCTGAACCGTGGCGAGAGCGCCCTGGGTGACGTTGAAGTGACCAGTGCCCGCGGTCAGATCGGCGATCACGACCGGGAACAGGGCCCCGAAGATGCCGGCACCCACACCGTCCAGCGTCTGCACCGCGACCAGCCACACCGGGTTGTCCGAGACGGTGTAGAGCACACCGCGCACGGCCAGGACGGCGAAGCCCGCCACGAAGATCGGCTTTCGGCCCCACGAGTCGGCGGTGCGCCCGACGATGACCGCGACCGGAACCATCACGAGCTGCGCGGCGAGGACACACAGTGCCGTCAGCGAGGTCGCGCTGTCCTTGCCCGCGACGCGAACCAATAGCTGGCTGACCGAGGTCAGCATCGCCGCGTTCGACAGGTGGAACACGAACACCACGGCGGCGAAGGCCAGCAGGCTTCGGCTCGTGAGCAACACCGACCAGCCGCTGGCATGGCTGTCGACTGTGTGGTCGGCGGACAGCCCGCGCGCCAGGCTTTCGTCGATCTCGTCGTCTTTGATCCGGGCGGCCGAGGCGACGCTGAGCAAAGCGAGCACCGCCATCAGCCAGAACACCACGACCGGACCGAACTGGATGGCCAGCAAGGCCGCGATGCCCGCGGATATGGCATTGCCCGCGTGATTGAACGCCTCGTTGCGTGCGATACGCCGGGTCAGCAGCCGGGCGCCGACGAGCCCGAGGCTGATCGCCGCGATGCCCGGTCCGAAGACGGTCGCGGCAGCGGCTGCGGCCGATTGGGTCGCCGTCACCGCGATATATCCGTGCACTGCGGGCAGGCACAGGCAACTGGCCGTCACCACGACGGCCGCGACGATGAGAACCATTCGGCGGTGTGGGATTCGGTCGATCAACGCACCCGCGGGCGTTTGGGCGACGAGGCCGACCAGGCCGGAGATGGTGATCACGCTGCCGACCGTCGCCTCGTCCCAGCCGTGTGCGGGACCACGGGTGGCGAGCAGGTAGATGGCCAGATACGGGCCGAGGCCGTCGCGCACGTCGGCGAGGAAGAAGTTCAACCCATCGAGCGCGCGCAGCGATCGTGTCGAAGGTCGCCGATCGTTGATCGCCATCGGGTCACATTGTGCCGACCGTGCCTGTGTGGGTCCCGGCACTCAGGCCCGCGGCGCGTCCGAACTCTGGTCGATGAGTCGATCGATGACCGCCAGCAGTCCCTCGTCGAGTTCCGTGCGCGGCGGTCCGCCGAGCACGCTGAACAGTGCGTGGTGATAGAGACCATCGCCGATGAGCTTGACGGTGCGCGCGACGTCACGGTCGCCGAGCGCCTCGGTCAGCACGCTCAGCCACTGATCCGAGATCATCTCGATGGCTGCCCGCGCGCGCGGGTCACCGGCCTGCTGAAGCCGGGCCACCGCGACCAGGGTGCGGTCCAGCGGGGTGTTGGCGTAGTGCGACGTGCGGATGTAGTGCCGCGCCGGCCCGTCCGCGGCGTTGCGCATCTTGTCGACGTCGTCGGCAGCCAGCGCGATCAGCCGCTCACACAGCGCTTCGGCGAGTTGGTCTTTGGACGGGAAGTGGTAGAGCAGTCCGCCCTTGGACACTCCGGCCCTGGCGGCCACCGCGTCGAGGGTCGCGAGGCGCTCGCCGTCGACGGCCAGCGCGTCGGCGTAGGCATCGAGGATGCGCTCGCGCGAGGTCGTCATCGGCCGAGTTTATCGACTTTCGGACTGTACCGTCCGGACGGTACAGTTGAGGGGCTTTGGAGTAGTAGACCTCATTCGATGGAGAGATAACCGTGCGCGCCTATGTAGAGCTCATCCGAGTTCCAGGCGTGGTCAATGTGACCGCCTCACAGCTTTTCGCGCGGCTGCCGCTGGGCATGCTGTCGCTGGCGATCCTGCTGCACGTACAGGCCCGTACCGGGTCGTACGCGGTGGCGGGCGCCGTCGTGGCGTGCACGAGCATCGGTGAAGCGGTGGCCATGCCCATGACGGCGCGCCTGCTCGGCCGGATCGGGATGATGCCGACGCTGGTCTCGGCTGCCCTGATCAACGGCGTGAGCATGTTGGCCCTGGCCTTTGTCCACGTCCCGGCGACATTCCTCATGGTGTTGGGGTTCCTCATCGGCGCCTCGGTACCGCCGCTGCTGCCCGCGGTGCGCGCGCTGTACCCGCAGATGGTCCCCGGCCAGGGCCTGCGGGCGTTGTTCGCGCTCGACACCACCGCCCAGGAGCTGATCTGGGTGATCGGTCCGGTCGCTGCGACGTTTTTGGCGTCGGCGATCTCGACGGCGATTCCGCTGTTGTTCTCCGCCGCGGTCACGATCGTCGGGACGGTGTGGTTCCTGCTCAGCGCCCGCCAATTCCGGCCGACGATCGTCAGCAGCACGGTCGCGTTCGGAAAGGTGCTGGCCAACCATGCGGTCATCCTGGCCATGGTCGCCAGCCTCGCGCTGGTCGCGTCGTTCACGGCCCTGGAAGTGGGCGTCCTCGCGCTCTACGGCAACCACAACCTCGATGCGGGTATCGCGCTCGCGGCGACCGGTGTCGGATCACTGCTCGGCGGCGTGCTGTTCGGTCACCGCCACCTCGGCGTGCGCGGCCTGTCCCTGTCGATGGCGACTGTCGCCGCAGGCACCGTGCTGTTCGGGCTGGCCGACGGCTACGTGCTGCAGCTCGCCGCGTTGTTCGCCTCGGGAGTGGGCTTCGCGCCGTCTCTCGCCGCGCTCTACGTCATGGTGTCGAACCAGATCGCCGCGCACTCGACCGCGGAAGCATTCGGGTGGCTCAACAGCGGCGCCCTCGTCGGCGGAGCCATCGGCACCGCGATCGGCGGCGTCGTGGTGGACGGCTACAGCCCGTTCGCGGTGATCATGGTGTCGGCCGCTATGGCGATGGCCGCGGCCATCACACCGCTGATCGCGCGCACCGCAGGTCCGGTCGGCGGGCTGTCCCGCGAGCGTGAGCCGGAAACTTGCGGCCTTTAGCCGTGCCCGATGCGCAGCAGTTCGGCAACACTGGTGAGCTTCACGCGCGGGCGGCCGTGCGGTTCGCCGGCGCCGCGCTCGTGCGCGTCGATCAGCTTCCAGTGGTCGTCGGTGACCAATATCGGCTGACGCGACAGCAGCCACTCGACGAGCGTCTCGCTGTGGTCCCCGGCGAACGCGCCGAGCTCGCGGCCTGCGAGGTCGGCCACCAACGTCGCAACCGTGTCCGCCGAGTCTTTCTTGTTGCTTCCGATGACGCCCGAGGGGCCACGCTTGATCCAGCCGACGACGTACTCGTTGTCGCTGCCTTCGACACGGCCATCGGCGTGCGGGATGGTGCCTGAGCGCTCGTCGAACGGCAGGCCCGGCGTCGGGAGGCCGCGATAGCCGACCGCGCGCACCACCAGCTGGGCGGGCAGCTCCTCGCGCACGCCGGTGTCTTTGGCGACGATGCGGCCGCCCTCGTCGACGAGCTCGTTTCGGCCCAGCACCACCGACTCGACACGGCCGTCACCCTTGATCTCGATCGGTGAGGTGCGGAACCGGAACACGATGCGGCGCTTGGCTCCTCGCGGCGGGGTCTCGGCGTACCCGCGCAGCACCTTGATGTTGAGCTTCGCGGTCTTTCCCGCCGCCTCGAGCTGTTCGTCGGTGATGGAGTCGAAGTCCGCCGGGTCGACGATGACGTCGACATCGGCCATGGCCTCCAGATCGCCCAGCTCGCGCAGCTCCATCGTGGTGAAGGTGGCCTGCAGGGGGCCGCGGCGGCCGATGACCACCACCTCGTCGACACCGCGGGCGTGCAGCATGTCCAGCGCGTGGTCGGCGATGTCGGACTTGGCGAGCTCGGCGGGATCGCTGACGAGGATCCGCGCGACGTCGAGTGCCACGTTGCCGTTGCCGACCACGATGGCTCGCCCGGTCGAAAGGTCCGGTGTCATCTCCTCGAAATGCGGGTGCGCGTTGTACCAACCGACGAAGTCGACGGCGGCGACACTGCCCTCGAGTTCCTCGCCGGGGATCCCGAGCGGACGGTCCGATTGCGCCCCGGTGGCGTAGACGACGGCGTCGTAGCGCTGTGCGAGCTCGTCGGCTTGGACGTGCTCACCGACTCGGATGTTGCCGAAGAAGCGGAACCGCTCGTCGAGCGACGTCTTTTCGAACTGGGCGCTGATGGTTTTGATCTTCGGATGATCCGGTGCCACCCCGGAGCGCACCAAACCCCAGGGCGTGGGCAACATTTCGAGCATGTCGACGCGGACATCCGGACCGCCGGCGGTGACCGAACTGTCGCCGAACTTCAGCAGCGACGCCGCCGCGAAGTATCCGGAGGGGCCTGCACCAACGATCGCGACATAGTAAGGACGCATCCTCGCGCTTTCTGTCCGGACCCGGCTGCGCGCAAGGGGCTGTCGCGTCGCAGTCGAGCAGCGTCACTTTGGGCTGTGCGACGCCACATCCTGGTTACGAAAGTGATGTTAGACGCGCAACCGCCGGGGCAGCCCCAGAAGTCCCAGGAGTCGCCGCGGATCACAACGTGTCGCGACGCCGGTACCCTGAGGACCCGTGGACCTCGATCGTCAGTCAGATATCGCCGCACTCGACACCACCCTCACCACGGTGGAGCGAGTGCTCGACGTCGACGGTCTGCGCGCCAAGATCGAGAAGCTCGAACACGAAGCGGCCGACCCGAATCTGTGGAACGACCAGAGTCACGCTCAGCGCGTCACCAGCGAGCTCTCCCACGCTCAGGGTGAGTTGCGGCGCGTCGAAGGCTTGCGCAGCCGTCTGGCCGACCTGCCGGTGCTCTACGAGATGGCCGCCGAAGAAGAGGGCGCAGGCGCCGCCGATGCCCTGGCCGAAGCCGATGCCGAACTGAAGTCGCTGCAGGCCGACATCGAACAGCTGGAAGTCCGGACCCTGCTGTCGGGCGAATACGACGAGCGCGAGGCGCTGGTGACCATCCGGTCGGGCGCCGGTGGCGTGGACGCCGCCGACTGGGCCGAGATGCTGATGCGGATGTACATCCGCTGGGCCGAACAGCACGACTACGGCGTCGAGGTGTTCGACACCTCCTACGCCGAAGAGGCCGGAATCAAGAGCGCGACGTTCGCGGTACACGCTCCGTACGCCTACGGCACCCTGTCGGTCGAGCAGGGCACCCACCGGCTGGTGCGGATCAGCCCGTTCGACAACCAGAACCGGCGCCAGACGTCGTTCGCCGACGTCGAGGTGCTGCCGGTGACCGAGACCACCGACCACATCGACATTCCCGAGCAGGACGTGCGCGTCGACGTCTACCGCTCCAGCGGACCCGGCGGCCAGTCGGTCAACACCACCGACTCGGCGGTCCGGCTGACCCACATCCCGACCGGGATCGTCGTCACCTGCCAGAACGAGAAGTCCCAGCTGCAGAACAAGGTGTCGGCGATGCGCGTGCTGCAGGCCAAACTCCTGGAACGCAAGCGTCAGGAAGAACGCGCCGAGATGGACGCGCTCAAGGGCGACGGCGGAAGTTCCTGGGGCAACCAGATGCGCTCTTACGTTCTGCACCCCTACCAAATGGTCAAGGATCTGCGCACCGAGTACGAGGTCGGCAATCCTGCGGCGGTACTGGATGGGGACATCGACGGATTCCTGGAAGCGGGGATCCGGTGGCGCAATCGGCGAGATGACGACGACTAGCACCTACCTCGCATTGGGCCTGGCCGGGCAGTGGAGCGACTTCTGGCAAGGTCAGTACGGCGTGTGGATCGTGACCAGAGGCGTCCGCATCGCGCTGCTGCTGATCGGCGGACTGCTGGGCGCGCGGTTCATCAACTGGCTCGCGCGCAGGATCACCCGGCGTATCGACGCCCAGTACCAGCAGACCGACCAGATTGTGCGCACCGAGAGCGCCAAGCATCAGCAGGCCGTGGCCTCGGTGGTGTCGTGGGTGTCGATCGCCCTGCTGTTCGTGATGGTCGTCGTCGAGATCGGTGACGTCCTGTCGATCCCGGTCAGTTCGCTCGCCGCACCGGCAGCGGTGCTGGGCGCCGCCCTGGGCTTCGGTGCGCAGAACCTGGTCAAGGACATGTTGGCCGGCTTCTTCATCATCACCGAGCGGCAGTACGGCTTCGGGGACCTGGTTCAGCTGAGTATGGTCGGCGCCCCGAAAGACTCGCTCGGCACGGTCGAGGAGGTCACCCTGCGCGTGACCAAGCTCCGCACACCCGAAGGCGAGATGTACACCGTGCCCAACGGGAACATCGTCAGATCGCTGAACCTGTCGAAGGACTGGGCACGAGCGGTCGTCGACGTCCCGGTGCCCACCTCCGCCGACCTCAATCGCGTCAACGACGTGCTGCACACCGTATGTAACGACGCCATGCTCGATGAGGATCTGCGAAAGCTACTTCTGGACAAGCCGGCACTGATGGGCGTGGAGAGTCTCGAAGTCGACTCGGTCAATCTGCGGATGGTGGCCCGCACACTGCCCGGTAAACAGTTCGACGTCGGCCGCCGGCTGCGGGTGATGGTGATCGCGGCCCTGGCGCAGGCGGGTATCACCACGCCGGCGGAGAAAACCCCCACCCTGGGCGCGATGACGCCGTCGGGAACGAGCGACGATGTAGCCCGCAGTCAGGATAAAGGGCAGTGACGAATCAATCGAGCAAGTCCAAGCGCGATGATCGCGGCTGGCCGACGTATCTCCCGGGTGGTCGCATCCGGACCTCCACCGCGGGTCTGATGGTGACATTCGTCGCCCTTTTCTGGGTGTATCAGAACTACGAGCCTCCTTCGCCGCAGCCGGCGCCCGCGAACCAGGTTGTGCCCCCCGGCTTCGTGCCGGACCCGTCGTACACCTGGGTGCCGCGTACCGACGTGCGGCGCAGCACGACGACAGCGCCGACCACCACGACGACGACCACGACCACGACCACGACAACCACGCCGACGGAGACGACGACACCGACGGAGACGACCAGCCCGACGACATCATCTACGCCGCCCGGCCCGCTGCCGTTCCAGATCCCCGGGCTGCCCACCCCGACCCCGTCACCTGCGCCGGTTCCAACGCCGGCACCGGGTCAGGGTCCGATGGTCACGCCCGCGGCTCCGACGCAGTAGCCGGCCCCTGGCCGTCGGACGGCTACACTGGCGTGCCGTGATGATCACCCTCGACCATGTCAGTAAGCAGTACAAGTCGTCGGCACGGCCAGCCCTCGACAATGTCAGCGTCAAGATCGACAAGGGTGAGTTCGTCTTCCTCATCGGCCCGTCCGGCTCGGGTAAGTCCACGTTCATGCGGCTGCTGCTGGCCGAGGACACCCCGACGTCCGGCGATCTGCAGGTGTCGAAGTTCCACGTCAACAAGCTCTCGGGCCGTCAGGTCCCCAAGCTGCGCCAGGTGATCGGCTGCGTGTTCCAGGACTTCCGGCTGCTGCAGCAGAAGACGGTGTTCGAAAACGTCGCCTTCGCGTTGGAGGTGATCGGCAAGAAGCCCGACACCATCAATCGCGTGGTGCCCGAAGTCCTGGAGATGGTGGGCCTGTCCGGCAAGGCCAACCGGTTGCCAGCCGAGCTGTCCGGTGGCGAGCAGCAGCGCGTGGCGATCGCGCGCGCGTTCGTCAACCGGCCGCTGGTGCTGCTGGCCGACGAGCCCACCGGCAACCTGGACCCTGAGACCAGTAAGGACATCATGGATCTGCTCGAGCGGATCAACCGCACGGGAACCACCGTGCTGATGGCCACCCATGACCACCACATCGTCGACTCCATGCGTCAGCGTGTGGTGGAGCTGTCTCTGGGCAGGCTCGTTCGCGATGAGCAGCGTGGCGTCTACGGAATGGATCGTTAAGTGCGCTTCGGCTTTCTCGTCAACGAGGTCTTCACCGGACTTCGCCGCAACGTCACCATGACGGTGGCCATGATTTTGACCACGGCCATCTCGATCGGTTTGTTCGGTGGCGGCTTGCTGGTGGTCCGGTTGGCGGACCACTCGCGCAATATCTACCTCGACCGCGTCGAGACCCAGGTGTTCTTGACCAACGATGTGTCGGCCAACGACCCCACCTGTGATGCCGACCCGTGTAAGGCGTTGCGCGCCAGGATCGAAGCGCGCGACGATGTCCGGTCGGTCCGGTTTTTGAATCGTAATGACGCCTACAACGACGCGATCCGCAAGTTCCCGCAGTACAAGGACGTGGCCAGCAAGGATTCGTTCCCGGCGTCGTTCGTCGTGAAGCTGGACAATCCCGAGCAGCACAAGGACTTCGACACCGCCATGCTGGGTCAGCCCGGCGTGCTCAACGTGTTGAACCAGAAGGAGCTGATCGACCGCCTCTTCGCGGTGCTCGACGGGCTGTCCGCGGCGGCGTTCGCGATAGCGATGGTCCAAGCGATCGGTGCGATCCTGTTGATCGCCAACATGGTTCAAGTGGCCGCGTACACCAGACGTACCGAGATCGGCATCATGCGGATGGTGGGTGCCACGCGGTGGTATACCCAGCTGCCGTTCCTGTTGGAGGCGGTGCTCGCGGCGACGATCGGTGTGGTGATCGCGATCGTCGGGCTGATCGTGGTGCGGGCGGCGTTCCTGGAGAACGCGCTCAACCAGTTCTACCAAGCCAATCTGATCGCCCGGATCGACTACGCCGACATTCTCTACATATCACCGATCATGTTCGGCGTCGGCGTGCTGATGGCCGGACTCACCGGCTACGTCACGCTGCGCCTGTACGTGCGGCGGTAGCAGTGGCCAAGAATCCGGACAAGAAGCCCGACCACAAGGTCGTCGCCACCAATCGCAAGGCACGGCACAACTATTCGATTCTCGACACCTACGAGGCCGGCGTCGTCCTGCAGGGCACCGAGGTCAAGAGCCTGCGCGAGGGTCACGCCTCGCTGGCCGACGCGTTCGCCACCGTCGACGACGGCGAGATCTGGTTGCGCAACCTGCACATCCCGGAGTATCACCACGGCACGTGGACCAACCATGCGCCGCGACGCAACCGCAAGCTGCTGCTGCACCGCAGCCAGATCGACAACCTGGTGGGCAAGATCCGCGACGGCAACCTGACTCTGGTGCCGCTGTCGTTGTACTTCTCCGACGGTAAGGTCAAGGTCGAACTGGCGCTGGCCCGCGGTAAGCAGGCGCACGACAAGCGGCAGGATCTGGCCAAGCGTGACGCGGAGCGAGAGGTGATCCGGGAGCTGGGCCGCCGGGCCAAGGGCAAGCTCTGATCGGGATCCTGCTCGCGCTGGCATCGGCAATCGGCTACGGCGTCAGCGATTTCGTCGGCGGTATCGCGTCGCGACGAGTGGCCGCGTTGCGGGTCGTGTTGGTGTCCTACCCGCTGGCGATGGTGTTGCTCGGGATCCTGGCAGTGGTTGTCGGCGGCACGGTATCGACTCCGGCGGTCGTCTGGGGCCTGCTGTGCGGCGTGAGTCAGGCGTTTGGGGTGTGGTGGTTCTATGCCGCACTGGGCTCGGGGCCGATTTCGGTGGTCTCACCCGTGACGGCTGTGCTGGTGGCCGCGGTGCCGGTGAGTGTGGGACTGGCGATGGGGGAGCGACCCGGGGCGATCGCCGGGGTCGGCACTGTACTGGCGTTGATCGCCGTGGTGCTGGTCAGCAGGCAGGCCACCGACGAGGACGTGCGTCCACACAAGTTCACCGCGACGGTGGCGTGGTTGACGATCGGCTCGGGTCTGGCGTTCGGCCTGAATTTCGTTCTGCTGCATCAAGCTCCGGCTGATGCCCGGCTGTGGCCACTGTTCTTCGCCCGCGTCTCGGCGACGGCAATCGTGGTGCTGGCCGCGGCTTTGAGTGGCAATTTGCATGCGCCACGGGGCTTTCCGCTGAAGATGGCGGTGGTCGCTGCGCTGCTGGATACCGTCTCCAACGTCGCGACGCTGCTGGCCCTGCAGGCCACGATGCTGTCCTTGGCCAGCGTGCTGATGGCGCTCTATCCGGCCGCCACCGTGCTACTGGCGATCGTCGTCTTGCGTGAGCGGGTCACCCGCTGGCAGGTGCTGGGCATGGTGATGGCGTTGGTTGCCGTCGGGATGATCTCGGTCCGTTAACGCAGCGTCTCGCTGGGTACGTCGTAGCGCTCCTGGTAGGCCCGCACCCGCTCCCGCAACTCGGCCGCATCGAGACCGGTATCCGCCCAGGTGTAGCGGTTACCGCCCCCGTCGCCGGGGTTCGCCGAGAGATGCTCGCGCATGCGCTGTTCGGCAATCGGGGTCAGCTCACGGCCGAGGCGCTCGTAGACCGCGCCGATCGTGGCGAACGGGTCCTGCATGAAATCGGCGAACCGCACATTGACGACGCGATCCTGGCTGATCTCGCCGTCGTCCACCCACTTCATCAGGCGGTCGAGTCCCAGGATGTTCTCCGCCGCACATTGGGCGGCCGCGCGCTGGACGGTCGCGTTGTCGCTGGCCAGTTTCTGCAGATGAGCGATCAGGGCGCTGATCGAGGAGATCACCACAAGCGGGTCGCGGTGGGTCTGGACCAGGATCGCGTCGGGATACTCGGCCAGCAGCGTGTCCAGGGTCCACAGGTGGGCCGGGCTTTTCAGCAGCCACTGGCCGGGGACACCGGACTGCAGGTGCTGCAGATACTGGCGGTGGTAGCGGTAGGCCGCCGCATGGTCGGCCTCGTACATCAGCCAGTGCTGGTAGTTCGGTAGACGGTACTGCGTGGGGAAGATCATGCTGCAGAACGTGCCTGCGGTGATCCGGACGCATTCCTGGCCGCCGCGTGCACTCATGGGATGGAACTTCATGAAGCCGGGCATCAGCTGCTCGGTCATGTCCAGCTGGGCTTGGGTCTCGTCGATGCGCGGGTCGGTCAGGTAGGTCTCCGGCTGGGGAACCGGGAAGGGGTGATCGACCTCCCATGTCAGGGGCGCCCGCAGGTCAGGGTCCTGGCTGAGCAGGTCGTAGAGGATCGTCGTGCCGGTGCGGGGCTGCCCGAGGATGAAGATCGGCTGGGTGATCCGCTCCTCGGCGATCTCCGGATTGTCGTTGCGCCACGCGGTGATCTGCAGGCGGTTGCGCAGTGGCACAATCACATCGGCGGCCGCGATCTCCACGCCGAGCGGCGAGAGGTCGGCTTCGGCGACCAGGTCGTCGACCATTCGCGAGAGGTTCTCCCGCCACCCGTCGTCGGCCCCGAAGTCGTCGCTGCCGGCCAGTTCGCAGGCCTGCTCGATCAGCTTGGCGGGATCAAGGCGGGCTTGCACCGCACTCGTCATTTCTGAACCTCCTTGTCCAGCAGACGAACTGTCACATCCGGGGCATTCGGGTTGTCCAGCCAGCGGACGACGATGAAACCGCGTCGACGTCCACCGGTGTCCAGCCAATGACCTTCGCCGGAGTCTTGGGCTCCGATCGTGAGCCGGACGTATCCGTCGGGATCGGGGGAGACGCCCTTGTTGGTCACCGAGCTGGAGCGTAACAGCGGCTCCAGGCATTCGTGCCAAATACTTTCCAAAGTCACTGACCAATAACGGGTTTCGGGCGGGAGGAAGGTCAGCTGCAGGTTCTGATGTGGTTCCAGCTCGAACATGCCGAGCATGTAGAGGTTGTCGGGTGTGGTGTTCTCGCCGCCCAGGTTCTCCGCGCCGGACGTGATCAGGATATTGGGGGTATCGAGGAGGTCGGGGCGCACCGTGCGGTGCAGGGTGGTGAGCTTGACGATCGTCCAGCCCATCGCCGTGAGCTGCGCGGCCAGCACCTCGTCGGACAGCGGTGCCGGTGGCGGTGCCTCGCCGAGCAGTGAGATGTCCAGCTGCACAGGAATTTCAGTGCCTGGATCGGCGATGTAGTCGCGTACCACGATCGACGTGGCGTCAGCGGGGATCTCGATCCACTGCGCGCCGGTCAGCTCGTTGTCGTCGGGGCGGGTGGCGGCGAAGACGATGTCGAACCGGCCACTCTGGTCGAGGACCAGATCGCGGTCGGAGAGGTAGTTGCTCATCCGGCGTGGATTCATCCCGGTGCCGGCCAGGACCTGGATGCCGAGATAGGTCGACGTGCCCCTGGTGCCGGTGACGCGGTACGCGCGGTCACCGCTGATCATCGCCAGCGGATAGGCGCCGTGCGGGTTGGGTCCGCCGACGAAGCGCGACGGTGTGCACATGTCCACGAAGTGCGGGTGGTCAGGGTCGATGTCCACCGACAGCTCGGTGCACAGCGCGATCACCCGGTTGAGCACGCGCAGTCCCTCGAGCAGTTCGCGCTCGTCGCGGGCGTCCTCGGTGATCTGTCCGGTGAGATCGTCGAGCACCTTACGGACGAATCCCCATGCCTCCAGCGACTTTTCGCCACTCATTCGGTCCTCAATTCGTGATCGGGCACGGGGTCATGGAGTTGACCGCGCGGGAGATTCGGTCGGACAGCGATCCGCCGTCGCGTAGCCAGTCGTCGATCGAGATCCGGACCGACGCCATCGCCAGGGCTCCGATGAGGCGTGGGCGCGGGTCGTCGACGGTCAGATCGGGCAGCCGGGGCGCGATCGCCTCGGCGATGGCCACCTCGAAGGTCAGATAGCACAGCAGTGTCCAGGCTCGCAGGGTCAGCGAGTCGCGGGTCTGTCGTTCGATTTCGGCGATGCTGCTCTCGACGGCGCTGAAGCCGGGAGTGAGTTCGGCGAATGCGGCGCTGAGTGCATCGTTGACCGACAGCTCGGCGGGCTGGCGGCGCAACGCGTCGGTGATCGCGGCGATCCAGGTCGAGGTGAAGCCCTCGGCGACGGCGTACTCCTTGGACTCGAAGTACCGGAAGAACGTCGCCCGGGCCACATCGGCGGCTTCGGCGATCTGCTCGACGGTCGTCGCGCTGAGCCCGTTCTGCATGACCAGCTGGGCGGCCGCGGTGGCGATGCGCTCGCGGGTGCGCTGCCGTTTGCGGACCCGCAGACTTTCAGACATCGTCTCACTGTAGACAAAGTCTCATTTTCTGGGCGGCGAAATCGGGCAGTGCGTTCGCCGAGCGTCACTCCAGAGTCACGTTCGGCGCCCAGCGTGGCTCTGGGGTGACGGTCGGCGCGGTGCGGCGCTGGGATTAATGCACTTCTGTTTGCGGTTACACCTCGCGTAACATGGTTTGTCCGGCCGTACCTCGGCCGGGGTGCGAGGGGCTGATCGGTTTCGACTTCGCGCATCGAATCAAGGGAAGCGTGCCGGTGCAGGCAAGAGACCACCGTAAGCGTCGTTGCAACCAATTAAGCGCCGATTCCAATCAGCGCGATTACGCTCTCGCTGCCTAAGCGAAGCTAATCCGTCAGACCGGGACTGCCCTCGACCCGGACCCTGGCGTCATCTAGAGGGACCCACCCACGGGTTCGGTCGCGGGACCTGTGGGGACATCAAACAGCGACTGGGATCGTCATCCTGACTTGTTCGCGAGATCAGGAGATCCAAGTAGAGGCATAGCGAACTGCGCACGGAGAAGCCTTGAGGGAATGCCGTAGGACCCGGGTTCAATTCCCGGCAGCTCCACCAAGAAGATGCAGGTCAGGGATAAAACCCTGACCTGCATCTTTTTTCCATCAACATTCAATCAACAAATGTGGTTAAGCTGGCCTCCGTGGCATCACTGCGTCACGGCAAACCTCGCAAGGACGGCAGTCGGTACGTGCAGGTCCTGTACCGGATGAACGGCAAGCAGACGTCGACCTCGTTCCACGACTTGGCTACCGCGATGAAGTTCAAGGACCTCGTCGACAAGTTCGGACCCGAGCAGGCGCTCGCGACTCTGGGCACCGATCCGGACATGACCACCATGACTGTGCGCGAGTGGATCGAGCGACACATCGACCATCTGACAGGGTTGCGGAAGTCGACGCTCTGGGATTATCAGAGCTATCTCCGTAATGACATCGGACCTGCCCTCGGTGACCTTCCGCTAACCGGACTCACTCACGAGCACGTTGCTAAGTGGACGCAGGCGATGGCCACGGAGGGGGCCTCGGGCAAGACCATCGCTAATAAGCACGGTTTCCTGTCATCCGCGCTCAACGCTGCTGTCCGCGCTGGGCGCCTCACGGCCAACCCGGCACTTGGTCAACGCCTGCCAACGTCCGAACGGCCAGACATGATCTGCCTCAGCCACGAGGACTTCGCCCGATTGTTGGAGAACGTAACCGATCACTGGAAGCCGCTCGTCGAGTTCCTCGTGGCGTCGGGCTGCCGGTGGAGCGAAGCTACCGCGCTCAAGCCGTCAGACATAAACCTGACCAACAACACGGTGCGCATCACCAAGGCATGGAAACGCACCTATGACCGAGGCGGATACGAGATCGGGCCACCGAAGACGAAAAAGTCGGTGCGGACCGTCAACGTCCCCGCCGGCGTGGTGGCCAAACTCGACCTCACGGGGGAGTGGGTCTTCACCAACCGGGCGGGCACCTTCGTCAAGGGCAATGGCTTCCACGACCGAGTGTGGTCTGTGGCGGTGGAGAAGACATGGCCGACCAAGGACGCCGATGGAAACCCGCTCAAGGGCACCACGGAAGCGCCGATCCTCAAGCCGAGAATCCACGACCTTAGGCACACCTGTGCCTCCTGGATGATCTTGGCCGAGCCCTCAGTGGCATTGCCAGTGATCCAGGCGCACCTCGGGCACGAGTCAATCAACACCACGGTCTCGCTATACGGCCACATCGACAGGCGGTCGATGGTGGCCGCCGCCGATGCCATCAGCGCTGCTCTCGGCGCATAATTAGTTCTAGCGAGCTAGAAAATTGGTTGTGCCACAAGATATTTCACGCTGCAGGGCTCGGCTTCTGCGTTCTCCCAAGAGCTCTCGTGTGTGCTAACGTTTTTTCGACACCTGTTCTGCAGGACGTACCGAGGAGACCCCAAGGGTCTGATCATTTCGATCAGAAGGGTTCTCCGTGTCTACGACTAATCTCACGTATTCCATCACCGAGGCTGCTAATCGGATGGGCGCTCCATCCGAACGGTGGCTGATCGAGAAGCTCCGAGCGGCTGTCTTTCCCGGGCGAAAAGTCGGACGACACTGGCGGATGACCGAAGAGGACATCGCTGACGCCCTCACCGCCTGCTCAAATGAAGGACACCAGGTTCGGGCAGCGGTAGTGCCTCCGCGTTCAGGTCTGACATCCACGTCACGCAAGCGGGTGATGGGCCTGTGACCACCGTCAATACGCCACGGTCGATGTCGCACTGCATGCCCTGTAGCTCGCAAGCTGATCGGGATCTGCTTGAGGACAACCTCGGCGACTCCCACTACCACTACCGCGCCGGTGGAGGGCCCCACGCCGAACATGTCGAGGAGGTCCTCGCATCGTGATCGAAAAAGAGAACCGGTCCGATGCGGGAAACATCGAACCGGCCCTAAAGACTCACGCGACCAACGGAGCTGGCAGTCAGGTTACGCCTGTGGGGTACCCGAGCGCACACCTCCTATATCGGGATGCTGGTTGGCTGGGGGTGCTGCCGCTGCCGCCTCGATCCAAAGTCGCGCCGCCGACCGGATATACGGGTCGAGAGGGCCAGTGGCCGTCGGCGGAGCAATTCGACACGTGGGCGCGGATGTTTCCCCGTGACGCCAACATCTGCCTGCGGTTGGACGACGAGACGGTTGGCATCGACGTCGATGCCTATGGCCGCAAGACTGGTGCGGAGACCCTCGACGAGGCGGAGAAGCGTTGGGGGACGTTGCCACCTACGGTGATTTCCGGTAGTCGGGATGACGGGGTGTCGGGCATCCGGCTATTCCGCGTACCCCGCGGCACCATCCTCCGCGACCGGATCGGCTTCAAGGACGTCGGCGGACCACTCGGCATCGGCGACGTCGAGATCCTGCAACAGCATCACCGTTACGTCGTCTGCTGGCCATCGGTGCACCCGGATACCAAAACGCTGTACGTGTGGCGTGATGCAGACGGGTCTGTCTCCGATCATGTTCCTGTGCTGGCGGACCTGCCGGCGCTGCCTACTGCGTGGCTCGATGGCCTGCGACGCGAGGAACGGTCGCCGGATGCGGTCAAAAGCGATGTCCCGTACGAGATTAACGACGCTGCGACCGGGGGGCGCCCGACTTCCAAGGTGGCGGAGAGATTGGCGCTGGCGCTGTACGACGTTGAAAAGGGCCACAGCCGTCACGACACCACCCGCGACCACGTCCTGGTTCTGCTCCAGTTCGGTTCTCGAGGCCATGAGGGCACTGCGTACGCACTCGAGTAGCTGTTCGAGGCGTTCGTCGCTGCTGTCGAGGGCGACCGTCAAGGGGGGAAAGCCGAGGCAGAAGCGGAGTTCGCGCGACTCGTCACGGGAGCTTTGGCGCTGCTCGGTGACGCGGCGAGACCGGGAATGGCACCGGACACGTCAGGTGGTTGCCGCGACCGCGTCGTCCCTCAGTCGTCAATTCCAGCAGCCGACACGCCGCTGGTCGACGGTAGCGAGCTGCTGAGCGAGTTGCTCGACACCCTGCGTCGCTATGTCTGCTTTCCCGATGACAACTGCGCGGTGGCCGTGGCGTTGTGGGTTGCCGCTACCCATGCAATCGATGCGTGGAATGCCGCTCCTCGACTGGTGCTGAACAGCCCGCAGAAGCGATGCGGTAAATCTCGCGCACTCGACGTCATCAGCGGTATGTGCCATCAGCCGCTCGTCACGGTGAACGCTTCGGTGTCGGCGGTCTTCCGCTCGCTCTACGGCGACCGGCCGCCGACGCTGATCATCGACGAAGCGGACACGATCTTCGGCAGCAAGCGGAGCGCCGAGAACAACGAGGATCTACGGGCCTGCTTAACGCTGGGCATCAGCGCAACCGGCCCGCACTGCGTTGCGTTGGTTCGCATTTGGTTCCGACCGAGTTCCCCACGTTCGCCATGGTGGCGTTGGCCGGCATCGGCGCGATGCCGGACACGATCACCGACCGGGCGATCAATATCACGATGCGCCGCCGAACGGGCAGCGAGCGGGTAGCGCAGTTCCGCTGTCGCCGCGATGAACCGGTGCTGCACCGGTTGCGCGACCGCCTGGCTGTCTGGGCACAAGCCCACATCGGCGAACTAGCCGTCGCGACACCTGAACTGCCGGTCGAGGACCGCGCCGCCGACACCTGGGAACCGTTGGTGGCAGTCGCTGACGCTGCTGGTGGTCAATGGCCCGCCCTGGCACGTAGAGCATGTGTGGCCATGGTCGCAGGGGCCGATGACGTCGAGGAGAACCGTTCGCTCGACATCAGGCTGCTCTACGACATCCGCCAGGTCTTCACCGATAAGGCTGTGCCGTTCCTGGCGTCTAACGATCTGGTGGACGCGCTAAAGGCTGTCACCGAATCACCCTGGCGGGACTTCGATTACACCGCGAGCAAGTTGGCGCATCGCCTCGCTCCGTTCGGGGTGAACCCGGGTCACAGCATCGATAAGAAAGTGCGCGGATACCGGCTCGAATGGTTCCACGATGCATTCGACCGGTACCTGCGTCCAGAACCGTCCGGCCCGTCCCAAACCGGCACTGAGCAGGTGCGATGAAAGGACGGCGCCATCTCACGGGACGACTCAGGGTGTCCAGTGGGATCGCGCTGTCCGGATGTTTGACCAGGTCAGCAGCATTTTGGACGGCCCGGACACTTCCGGACGCCCCTGTCCACCCACAAGTTTTCGATGCAAGTTCACATCTAAGAGAAGGAAGAGTCACCAACGTGAGAAGCAACCTGACCCCGCTCGGGGATGAGATCGTCACGCAATTCGACGGAGGAGACGCCTCAGTGCTCCTGACAGGGTTCACAGGCGCATCGAGCGAGGTCGAGGTGTCAGCATGAAGGACGATCAACGCGCTGCTGTCGACGCACTGGCCGAGTACATCTCACGAACTGGGTGGATCACGTTCACCGAGATGAACGAGTTCATCGCCTCGCGGGGAGTGAGTCTCGACGGCGACGACGAACTCCTCGGACTGAATATCGGCCAGCCGCATGTCGGTCCAGGAACGACTCTTTTCGGACCTGCGAGCGCGGAGTATGTCTGGATCGTCGAGGACCTCTTCCGCTCATGGCCCGTGATGCTCATGATCGGTGATCCCGCTCAGTTTCACTGTGGTGAGGAGCCGTGGTTTGTGGAGTGGCTCGGCGGAAGCACGCCACTGGGGGACCGTACGGTCATCCCGCAGAGGCCGGCGGTGAATCGCAACATCCATGCCGTCGCCGATCAAGCGAAGCATGCGTACGCCAAGGGAACGCAGAAGCTAGCAGCGATTCAGTACCGCCTGGGTGAACTGGCCGGTAAAGGGCTACTGGACCCCGAAGAGGCTACAAGCCTGCAGGGACAGCTCGTTGGTGTTTGGGACTCGCTGTATCACGGAACCTTGTGCGCGGTGCGCGACGAGGACACGGACGACAGCACGTGGGACCAAGCAGACAACACCTACAGCGACGGCCGTCAGGTAGTTCACCAGATTCGTGTCGAGCCCGAGCCGACTGCCTGGGGCCGCGAGTACGACCGGTTCACCCTCGGCGATGGCGCCGTAGCCGACCATCCTCGGGGAACGGTCACCTGCATCCTGCACCCCGACAACAAGTTCGACACGCAGACGCCAGGCAATGACGAGACGCGCAACGAGAGCCTCGCGGAGCGGCTACGTAGGCACCGCAACGGCGGGAATGCTGCGGACAGGCCGCGCGAGTGCTAGCAACGAAAGCGGCCCACGCCCGCTAGTATCAGGAGAGTTGGACGTTTCGCCGGCGGATCGAATCGCGGGAGACGCCGACAATGCGGTAGCGGAAGTTCAGCACCGACGTGACGTTGACCGGATGCACAAGCAACGTCTTACTGGAACTGATAGGGCGCTCGGATCTCGCGACGCCTCGAAGGCCTATGGAGCTGCGTTGCGCGCACGCAGCTCTGAAAGCCCTGAGCTGCAACAGCTCTGCTTACCCTGTAGTGGGCGTAAAGCGGGATGAAAATGGATACCAAGTTATAGCTACTAGAATGGCCAGACCAGCCGTGATTTGGTGGAGCGCCCAGAACCGCCTGAACTGGTAAAATGTATGCAACCATGTTGGGAACCGCTGCTTTAGAGCGCAATATGCCATGTGTTTACTGCAACCTGACATCCTCGGCTCGAAGTCGCAACGCGAAGTTGCCTGATACCCGAGAGGCTTTGGGGATCAGCGTTATGGGTTCGGTGATGCGCGTGGAGGCTGACGTGATGTACGTGATGAGCGGCATCGTCTACACACGCGACGAGCTAGCCGCCGCGATCGAGGCGGAGGCCGCTACGCTGCCGCCGGAGACCTGGAGATCGGGCGAGTGGAATCTGGCCGATTACATGATCGAAGCCGAGCAAGTGGGAATCATCAATCGGATCTACCTCGATGATGATGTGGACGACTACGCATAGTGCGCGGGTCCGCAGAGCAGGCGGACCCCGGAGCGATCTGGGCTATGGCTCGTCAACTTCGTCGAGTAACCATCTGGAAGCGTTCATTCCGGGGCGCTGTGTCAAGAACATTTGCTGTCGATCTTGACGCAGCCTATGTAACGTCGTTGAACGGCCTGACGACATACGAACCGCCTTGGCGGGAAAGTAGCTGCCCAGTGAGGCTGACGAGGGGGGACATGACCGAAACCAACGATGGCGCTGAATCTCGCCGTCGCCCGTTGGCGGGGATTGCAGATGAGGAGTAGGCGTCTGCGCCAGAGGAGCGATGGTTCGGCAGGAGGATTCCCAGTAGGGTCTGTCGTCGCAGTCGCAACCTTGCTCCTTTCATCAGTCATGGCGCTGACTACGGCGTTCGCCACTACTGCTCGGGCCGATGATTACTACTGGCCGAGCCCTGAGGCGTACGCGATGGCTCATGACAAGAAGATCTGCAACACCGTCGCGGAGACGCCGATTGCCCACCAAATTTGGGCAATTGTCTCGATCGTCATGTCGCAGACGAACCTGAATTATAAACAGACGCAAAAGGCAATCGGATACGCGATAAAGGCGTCGTGCCCAAGCTACTTTCCCGTATTCGTCGACTATATGAAGCAATATCCTTAATTGCTGACCTGCCAGGGACGTCCCTAGTCTCTTTGCGGGTGATCTTGGCCGTCGCCAAGTAGCGAGGCACAGGCACCAGCACTGGTGCCAGACGCGAGGATAAACCGGTACACAGAGGGGGAATGTTGCGAAACATCTTGAGGCAGGGATGCCTCGCTGCTATCAGCTTCAGCGCGTTGCTGCCTGCTGTTCTTGGGTCAACTGCACAGGCCGCACCAACGAGTTGCGACCCGTATTCTCCGACAGGTCCGGCGTGCCCTAGCCGCCCGACGGGAAATTGCGACCCGTATTCATCGAACGGGTTTCTCGGGTGCCTTGGAGGTAATTGGCAAGACGAGTCGGCTGGATCGGCTGCGGGCCGTTCGAGTGGACCGCCCACCATAACCAACCCTAAGGACGTGTACGCAGTGACCGTGGCCGACGTATACGCGCTGATTTGCAATGATCTTGACGTGAACGGTGTTTCTGTGGCGAGTGTCGAAGACATCTATCACGTGCTGTATGCCGCGCCATACGGCTACGGAGGTCGCGCTGCGGGCACGGCTGTAGCTATGGCGGTCAACACCACATGCCCTCGCCATCAACGCGCCATGGATGAGGCAAAGCGTCAAGCGACCTCATGATCATCAACACGGACATGGTCACTCCGTAGCATGCGCCAATGCCTCTGAGGATCGGTGAGACCTTCGCCGGATACCGGGTGCTGCGTCTGCTCGGGTCCGGCGGAATGGGTGAGGTTTATTTGGTGCAGCACCCTCGCTTGCCTCGGCAAGAGGCGCTGAAGGTCCTTCGAGCAGACATATCCAGTGACGCCTCCTTCCGGGACCGGTTCATCCGGGAAGCGGACCTCGCCGCAGGCCTACGCCACCCTCACATAGTCGGCGTCCACGACCGAGGCGAGCATGAGGGACAGCTCTGGATTTCGATGGACTACATCGACGGCACCGATCTCGGCCAGCTCTTGGAGCAGCGGTACCCGGCTGGTATGCCCGTCGAACTCGTCTTGCTGATTGCGAATGCAGTGGCTAGCGCCCTTGACTACGCCCACAAAAAGGGGCTGCTCCATCGCGACGTCAAACCGGCCAACATCTTGGTCGCTGACCTCGACACAGACGACCCGAATATCTACCTCACCGACTTCGGCATCGCCCGCCCACTCGATGACACCAACGGACTCACCACAACCAACATGACAGTTGGAACCGTTGCCTACGCGGCACCCGAGCAACTCATGGGCGAGCCGATGGACGGGCAAGCTGACGAATACGCCCTCGCCGCAACGACATACAACCTGCTGACCGGTACACAACTGTTTCCGTACTCCAACCCCGCCGTCGTCATCAGCAGACATCTCAACTCGACACCGCCCGCACTGGGCGACTGTCGTCCAGACTGCGCACGCCTAGACGACGCACTCCAGAAAGCACTGGCCAAGTTTCCGGCTGACCGTTTCGCGTCCTGCTCGGCGTTCACGCAGGCTTTGACCGCCGCATCGCCTGGACAGGCAGGTGCGTCTGCCAACGCAACAACTCAAGCGGCAGGGCAACCACGATCCCCCGCCTCCGCGATCGGCGGCGAACTAACCACCAAACCCGCCCATAGGTCGCGGGTTGTCCTGAGCGCCGTCGGCGTAATCATCGTCGTGATCGGGGTTATCGCGGTGCTATGGCGACCATCGCAGCCCGCTCAATCGAACACCGCCGTAATTGCTTCGCGCACTGACTCGACGACGACCACGGGCACGACCACACCGCCACCACCACCGCCTGTGGCAACCACAACGACAAGGGCTCCAACGGTCACAGAAGCGGTGCTTCCGGTGCACCCGCCAGCGAACTCCGGATGCACCGGCTCAGTAACGGCGCACTACGATTTCCAGCACCCGCAACTTGGTCCGATGCGGATCTTCCTGCTCCTGGGGGAGAACCGGGTCAGGATGGACTCGGGGTGTGTTTCAGTTGTTTTGCCGTCGGGAGACGCGCTTTCTCCGATCTCACTCGATGCTGGTCTTGGGCTGGGATTCGCTGCGCCACCTACCGACGCCACGGGCAACTTATTCATTGAATTTCGCTCGATGTCAGCCCATGCGCCACCACAAGTGTTGGTGCTTGTTCCCACTGCTTCCGGATTCGACCAATTGGGTCGAGATTTGATCGACGTCGAACTTGTCGGTCCCGGAGCGGACGGCAAGTACCAGCTCCGGCACTCCATGAACGACTGCACACCCTCATGTGCCGAAGGAACGTGGACTCACGAGACCCTGCGGTGGAACGGGAGCGATTACGTCGCTTGAGGTCTACCCAAGCCTGTTTTCGTAACGGCGGCTGGACGGCGCGGGTCGGCGCGCAAGTCGATAGTCATAGGGCTGTGGTCACTGTGAGCGATCCAGTCTGCGTGGCTTCCCATCGCGACACCTTCGATGGCATCGCGTGGCGAGACGAAGGTGTAGTCGATGTGGTAAGTCGTGTCGGCATTCTTCATCCACCAGAGCGTGGGATGCGTTTCTGCTCCTCGCTCGCAGGCGTGGTGTGAGTGGTAGGCACTGGCGAAACCACGGGCTTCCAGCTCATCCATGAAGTCGCCGAACTTCGCCCGCTTGGTGGGCTTGTCCCAGTAGATCGAGTTGTTGAAGTCACCGCTGATGACGACCAGGTCGGCGTCTCCGGACAGGAACTCCTCGTAGTGCGGGATCGATGCGCGGCAGGCTCCCATCTGTCGTGCGGATTGATGCCCGCTGCCTCTGTGGTTCATGTCCCAGACGGCGAGGAGTCGGATGTGCGCTGGCCCGGTGACGTGTACCGGCATGACCCATTGGTAGCCGGGGTCGTAACTGTCGTCGATATGGAGTTGCCAACCGTTGAACGCAACCACCGATAGGCCTTTGTTCGGGTTGCCGCCGATCCACTCGACGGACGATGCCCCGATGGCGTCCAACGAAGCCTTGGTTCGGTCGGGGTGAGCCGATTCGGGCAGGACCGCGACCGTGGGATTTTGCGAAGCCAACAGGTGGGTCTTGCTGTGGAGGGACATCGCCACGTTCCACTCCACAAGGCGCACGGACAATGGGTCGTTGCACACACCGTCGAGAATGTCACTTCAGCACGCTCGCTGGTCCGAGTGGATGTCGTGGATAATCGCGCTGCTACCTGGAAACTGCTGCGTAGGCCGAGAGGACGTATATGGCGGACCCCGACCGGGAGGACCCAGTCTTCGACCTTGGCTACCACACCGGGTATCGAGACGGCGTGGAGTACGGGGACTCGATGTGGAGGAAGACCGTCGACGATATCTCGGAAGCAAGCGAGACCGCTGTGGGTAATGCCTTTGACAGGGGCTACCGCCTGGGCGTCGATGAAGGCTTCCGGAAAGGCACTGAGGAGAAGTCGTCGGGCGAGGCTGGGTCTGACGCGGGCGCAGTGAACCAATACTTTGAAGATGGATTTCGTCTCGGAGTTGGTGCCGCGATTATTGCGGTCGATACTGCCGTGTCAAGTCAGGCACTGGAGCGTCACATCCCGGCGGAGCACATCGCTTCAATCCAAGCGGTGCTCGACAGCCTCGCGTCCGTGCTGCGGAAGCTCTCGGCTGACTTCGGAAAGGATACGGACGAGCGATCTTGACCCTCCCGCATGGCCACATCCCGGAGGATGATCCGGAGGTATTAGCGATCTCGTACACGCGGGAAGGCGGTCGGTCACGACGTCTCGTAAGTGATCACATCTGAGACGCCTCGCGACGATCTCGTCGGCGAGTAGATCCGCCAGGTCGACGTGTCTCGAAAGTTCGTCTCGAAATCAAGTGTTTCAATAGTAGCGACTAGAGCATTTATGAGACACTTGGTGAGTGACCGCCTTTACCACGACCACCGGCACCCGCATCGGCTACACACGCGTCTCAACCGTCTCTCAGACCCTCAATCAACAGAACGAAGCACTTGCCGCCGCCGGAGTTGCGAAGGTCTTCTCGGACGTGATGTCCGGCGCTCGCGACGACCGTCCCGGCCTGGCCGATTTGATGGCCTACGTTCGCGAGGGCGACACCGTGGTGGTGTGGAAGCTCGACCGACTGGGCCGCAACATGGTGCACATCCTGCAGACCGTCCGGGAGCTGACCGCACGCGGCGTCACCCTGGTGTCGACATCGGATGGAATCGACTCATCAACCCCTGCGGGCCGGATGATGATCGGCGTCCTGGGCTCTCTGGCCGAATACGAGCGCGAGCTGATCAAGGAACGGACAGCGCTTAAGCGTGCTGCGTCGCGGACCAACGGAACGAAGTTCGGACGCCCCCGCAAGGTCAACGACGCCGAGCACATCGCCACCGCCAGGCGGATGAAGGCTGACGGTCACACCGCCAAGAGCATCGCGAAGTACTTAGGAGTCAGCCGAGCGACGTTGTACCGGTACCTCGACGAAGACTCGGTGTGATCAGCTCCGAGCTCTGGATGCAGTGTGTCAGACTTCGGCTCATCGCCTCGAGGCTGTGGATCGGGCAGGCTGAGTAAGGAGGCTGGCGCAGTGGTTCCGCCGGAGTGAAGGGAGGCGACTGATGGACGACGTTCGTGGCGAGCGGCGGCCACACGACTACCTCGACAGTGTTCCCAACTACCTCGACACTCTTCCCGACTACAGAAGGCTGGCTCGCGAAATCGGACAGGACATGGCCGCCACCCGGCCACCGAATGTCCTGACGTACAACGGTCGGGTGTTCTGGAAGCTCACCGACGCCGACAGCGGAGCACTCGCCTGGCTCGCATTCACCCGGCCAGATGCGCGGTCGGCACTGGCCCGGCGCAAGGTGTGGACGTTGATCCCGTACCTGCAGGTATTCATGGCGAACTGGTTCGTGAGCGTCGACCACGAACTCACCGAACAGAACCAGTGGATACACACGAACATCGACGTTTATGAGGCACGCGAACTGGCGCTTCTGGTGCCGCAGTCGCAAGCCGAGGACATAAAGCGGATCACCCGACCCGAAGCGGTGCTGGCCCTCGACGACATCGACCGGCACAAAGTGACAACCGTACTGGGCAAGGGAACTGCTCAAGCGATGAAGGCTCGGCGATGACTGACTTGGATAAAGACGATTTTCTAAACTGGGCGTACTCCAACCTGCTCACGAACACGACGCGCGGAGTGCTGGCTGAGTACATAGTGGCCAAAGCATGTGGCGTTGACGGTAAGCCGCGCGTCGAATGGCACAAGTACGACCTCGACATCGGCGGTATCTGGGTCGAGGTGAAGTCGTCTGCCTTCGTGCAATCGTGGACGCAAACCGGTCCTTCAAAGATCACGTTCAACATCTGCGCCACAAAGGGCTGGGATGAGCCCACCAACACCTATGAGGCCAGCGCGCAGCGAAGCGCCCACGTGTACGTCTTCTGTCTGCTCAACGGCGAGCACCGCGATGCCATCAACCCGCTCGCTGTCGCACAATGGACCTTCTATGTGCTGCCTGCCAGCAAACTCCCGGAGCAGAAGTCGATTGGGCTCGGACCGCTGAAAGCCCTTCGTCCGCGCGAGTGCAAATACGTCGAGCTCAGGGCCGCCATTCATGAGGCAGCAGCGGTCTCGACGACACCAGGTTAATGGTGACGGTCCAAATCACGGTGAGCTACACCGAACACAGTGGCGCGGCTCAAGACAATGCTCATGCCTACGTCCGCGAGTACTCGAACTGAACCCCGACGGTCCGCTTCCCGACCACTATCTAGTGGTCCGTCTCAGATTTGTTGGACTACTTGTTCGAGTTTGGTCCGCGGCTACGATTCGGGTCGCTATGACGCGTGCCGCTGGTCTATGAGGGCCGCCTTGAGGTCGTGAAAGGCTGCGACCCGTGAGGTCACCACGTCAGCGGCCTCAGAGGTGGCCTCTGTCGGCACGCCCTCGGCGCCGTAGAGGATTGACCCGAGGCGATTGCGCAGGTCGTCGCGTCGTGCCGCCATCTCCACGTTCTCGCGACCCTCGCGTAGTGCAAGGTCGATACTGGCGGCCTCTTTGGCGCATTCGAAGATAAGCAGGATGCTGCGTTCGACGGAGCCCTCCAGTTTGGCCACTGCGGCCTTGGCGTCGCGAAGCATTTGCTTGTCCGACTCGGTGAATGTGCGGATCGAAGAGGCGTCCGCGGTCACTGATCGAATCTTCTCCGCCTTGCGCAGGTTATCTGCGATCGCCTTCAGGTCTGCGCGGAAGTCGTAGGCGGCGGGATCGTCGCCCAGCCAGCCGGTGCGCGCAGCCTCGGATCTGGCGATTCTTGCCACCGACACTGCGGCCTCCTCATATCGTTGCGCACCCGCCAGTCCGAAGTCCACCTTTCGCTGCTCCTTGAGGGCCGCAAGGCGCCGAGCTTCCTCCTCCGCGCGCGCTTTTTCCGCCTGCTCGCGCGCCGATTGGACCCTTGGCACTATGACGATGGACGCCAGGATGATCAGCCAGATCGCCTCGAAAACCCAGCCCGTCACGCTTCGCTCGGTTGACGGATTCTCCGCGCCAGCTCGCACGGCCAGCCAGGTGCCCAGCAAGTAGGGCCAAGCGACCGCGAAGAATGCGATAACCGCGAGAATCACGTAGGCGAGGTCCTGGTCGGAACTCTTTTTTGCCATTCAGAAAATATAAGCGCACGCTCGTGCTCGGGCGGCGGAAGTTCATCGGCCCCATTGACCCCGCGCTACGGCGACGCCGACCGGCGACCGGGCGCAGCCATGGGCCGACCGGCGCGGCCGAACCGACCCTCGATGCGAACCTGCGTCGTGGCATCGTCGCAAGCGTGCCCCTGCTGTTCGCCAGCAATGCGAGTCCTACCTCAACACCCACGATGCCGAACCAAAGCCCGGTGCCTGGACCACCGCAGCCGAATCCATCCTGACCAAAGTCCGAGAGCACGCACCAAACTCGAACAAGTAGTCAATCAAAACTGAGACGGACCAAGTCAATCAAAACTGAGACGGACCAAGTCAATCAAAACTGAGACGGACCACTAGATCGCAACGACTACGACGCGCCCGCCTTTTCGCCTTCGTCGCCGGCGTGCGTTGGGCTCTCGAAGAGCTGCCGGACGGAGCGATAACCGACCGCTGAACTTAGGCGACGTCAGTTCCCGTATCGGTTGTTGACCGCGAGGGAAGCCGGGCGGCTCAGCGACGGTCGGGAAGCTCACCGTCGCGACCATCGACACATACCGTTGCGCGGCGTCGTGGGCGGCCTCGGACGACACGAAGGGGCCGGAACGCCCCGTCCACGGTCGGCGTGAAATTGAAAGCGTCGTCGATGTGCTCAGGCGACTCCGACGGCCAACACCTCCATGAAAACCTCGCCGTCACCGATCCGTGCAGTTGCGCCGCGCTCGGCCACCAGGTCGGGCGTCAGCGCGCCGTCTGCCTCAGGGTAGGACTCGCTGACCGGCATCCAAATCCAGCTGTGACATGGTTCCTCTCGTGGTGGGCTCGCCGGAGATGCTCCGCCTCACCTAATTGCTGCCGCGAGTCGCTCGTTGGCCGGTTCAGTCATCAAAGCCGCTCACTCCGGGAGCGGGACTCCACCCATTTCGCACCACTGCGCGAGCGGATCGCGCAGGCGGTCAAGCACGTCTGCCTCCGGCGCGTTGGCGTAAAGCGCCAGAGATAGCAGATGCGTCCGCGTCGCGATGGCGGCAAGCGCCGTCACCTTCGCCGTCGTCTCGGGGGAGGAGTACATCGCCTTTGTCGGTACACCGAGTTCGGATCGGCCGCTGTAGAAGGACTCGGAGACCCCCGACTGCTTGAAGCGCCCATGTACCGCCGCTGACAGCAGCGCGTACGGCTGGCCCACCTGATCGGCCTCCAGGCCAGACGCCGAGAACATTTTCCGCACGATGTCGGTCTCTGATGGCGGCTGTTCCCCTTCGCGCTGGGTGGAAGGACCCAGATGCGGCGCCTGCCAGTCCTTCGCCCTGGCCTTTGCCTTCGCCGTGCGCAAGTCTCGCAGTCCGGCCGTCGCGCCGACCGTCACGAGATCGTCGGCCAACGCGGCGATGTCGATATGTGCAGCCGGGTCGCCGAAGTCCCACGGGGCACCATGGAGGGCAGCGAGTTCTTCGTTCAGGTACCGCTGCAGTCGCTCCTCGCGAGTGGCGCCGTCGAGGATGAACCACGCCTTGGCAGCGGTAGCTACACAGGTCCGCGCCAACGGGTACGGCGCGAAGTAAACCCCCATCGCCGGCAGAACCGCTGCCATCCCGCGGTGAAGGTCGAGCTGCACCGCGATGTCATAGACCTGATCCGCCGCAAGACGGGCAAAGATCTTTTTGGTGCGGGTGCCGACGTGCTCGCCGTCCGTGGCGCGGTCGCTCAACGCGGTGCTGGGAATCATCGAGAAGGGGTAGGCGAGCTCGTTCTTGATGAGGGCTTCCACCGCGTCGGCGAATCCCGCGATGGTATCGGCGAGCTTCGAGTACGGCTCCAGAGGAGCGCCTAGCGTGCGGTTCGTTGTGTTTCCTGTCATGGGGCGGACGCTACGCGGGAGGGGTGCAGGGAACCGTTGGCCTGCGACGTGCGTCTAGTCCGTCATGGACGAGTACGCAGAGGATTTGGATGGGCCGAGTCTGCCTGCCCCGTCGTCGAGGAGTCTTGGCCGGCGAACGGCCCTGGCACCGGCTGCTGCGCGGGACCGGCGAGGTGACCGCTACCGAGGCCGCTGAAGGAACAGCGGGCGCGATCGGCCGTCTGGGTCGTTGAACCGATCCCATCCGGCGAGTGAGTCTCAGAAGTCGTCCGCGTCCTCGCAATAAGCCATCAGCTGCCGGTCGGTGTGCCGCGCCGAGAGGCAGTGCACGGTACGAGTCGCGACCATGCGTCGACGAGCGGCGGAGGCCACCTCTACGTACTGGATCTCCAGGAGCTCACCCCAGATTGCGGCGGGCACGACCGGGTAGCTCGGATTGATACCGCCGCGCTCGTCGAGCTGCACCCTGGCGACCTCCACGCCGTGTTCGAGCACTTGAACGAACCAGGGGTCGCCTACCGCCCCACCGGCGTTCTGCCACCAGCCCGGGTGCTCGAAACCCTCCGACGACGGGAACGGGGTCCACGAGTGCTTCACGGCTGCCTCGGCGCGGTGATCGACGAACTCCAGGGTCATACCGTGACTTTATGCAGCGCCGCTGACATCGCCACGTAGCAAAGGTTAGGCGGCAACCTCCGCGTCGGTGGCTGACGCAGACGTTAATCTGCCTCGATGGGAGACAGTGACCAGCGCGGTGCTGCCGGCGCAGCGGCGTTGAAGCCACCGCGCCGGGGCGAGGAGTCCGCGGAGGTCATAATCACCGTCAAGACCTACCCGAACCCGAGCGAGACCTACGGCGAGACCGTCTGCGTGGCGGGCGTCCGGCTCGATCGCGGCGGGCCCGAGTGGATCCGCCTCTACCCAGTGAAGTTCCGCAACGCCGACTTCGACAATCAGTTCAGGAAGTACGAGATCATCCGGGTGAATGGCACGTACCACCAGGTCGGTGACAACCGACCGGAGTCGTTCCGACCCCGTCAGGACGATATGGTCCACGTCGAGCACCTCGAAACCAAGAAGAACTGGCTACTCCGACGCAACAAGCTTGGTTCGCTGATCGGCGAGACTTCGATGTGTGAGCTGATCGCGCAGAATCCGAAGGGCAACATGGGAAATCCGTCGCCGTCGCTGGGACTGATCAAGCCCGTCGACATCGAGACCTCAGTGGTCGACGGCGACCCCTGGAGTCCTGCGGAACAGGCGAAGGTCAACCACGCATCCGAGCCGGACCTCTTCGGATCGTCGATGGTTCCGCTGGAACCTGCCCCGTACGCGATCCGGTACAAGTACCGATGTGCTGCCGCGAAATGCCCTGGGCACAACCAGAAGAACCTCGACTGGGAAGTCGGACAAGCAGGCCGTCGATGGAAGATCGACTACGGCGACACCGGCGCCCGCGAGGCGATGCTGAAGCGGTGGCGCGACGACATGACGTCGCCGGACCACGACATCCACTTCTACGTCGGCAACCAGAACAAGTACCGACGCACCTTCTCCGTCCTCGGCACCTGGTACCCCAAGTTCGAGAACACCCTTTTTTAGACGTGCACCACGGCGGCGCCCGGCCGCTCCTTCATCAGCCGGCGCACCACGATGTCGCGGTGGCACTCGGCGTGATCCAGCTCGAAGCACAGGAGCGCCACCACACCGCCGTCCATTAGCTCGCACACGTGGGCCAGTGCATCGGTCGCGGCAGTGCTTTCGAGGACGTCGCGATACCGGGCGCGGGACTGCGGCTCACCGGCACGGAACCCGGCGCGGTTGTCCTTCGGATTGCCCAAGGCGCGGTGGTGCACGTAACCGATACCAACCGCCGCGAGTGCCTCGGACAGCTTGACTTTCGACAGTCCGGGCTTGCGACTCAGCGGGGTAAGTCGCACATCGATAAGTACCCGCACATCCTGCTGCAAGAGCTGCGCGACGAGGTAGTCGACGGTCTTCCCCTCGTAGCCGATGCTGATCAGGGTCCCGGTAACGGCGGTTGTGTCAGAGGTGCCCATCGTCCTAATGGTGCATCACCGCCTTCGGTGGTGGGCGGTAACCCCGCTAGTGCGCGACGGAACTGTGACAGAGCTAAGTGCCCAAAGCGCCTTCTGACAGGAGACCTTCGGGGATGACGTCGCCGTGGTTGCGTCGGAGGTAGTCGCGTGCGTCGTCGAGTGAAGGGTCATGTTGCAAGCTCTTCTGGAAGTAGTCGAGCCTGTGCTTGGCCTCGTCGATGATCTGGCCCCAGTCTCGAACCCAAACCCTGACTCGGGCGCCTGGGGCTTCGGGCAGGTCTGGTTCGAAAACCAGGCCCTGCTCGCGGCCGTGCTGATTGGCCTTCCTGTCGCACGTCATCGTCAATCTCGCTGGTGACGAGCCAGAAATCCCACTGCGTCGTGCTGCTGGCGAATCGCGGGTCCTTTGCGACCGCCTTCGCGTACGACTTGATCTGGTTCAGTTCGGTCAGACTCGCCACCACCTTGGGAGCCTTCAGCTCCACCACGAGGTGCCTGTTGCGGTCATGCTCGGTGGCCGCGGCCGATAACAGGAGATCGAGGCGACCTACCGTGCCATCGAGGCGTTTGACCGGGGTCTTGTCGGCGCGGTCTTCCCCGAGGAGTTCGAGGTGTCGGTCCAGCGCCGCACTGAGGCCCCGTTCGCTGACCATGAAGTTGTACTGCTCGCCGAACACCCACAGCTCGCGCTCCAAGATGCGGTGCAAGTGCTCGCGCTCTCCAACCATTTTGTGGGCCTCGGGATCGAACACAATTAGGTCGAGGGCGCGCAGAAACTCCAAGCGGTTGGTGACGTCCGTCGAGGCCTGAATGACTCGCGAGAGTCCGGTGTTTCGCAAGAGCCGGTCCAGCTGCTCGCGCTCTTCCGCGGGTAGGCCGACGTACTCGTCGAGCAGGGCACCGACGTCTCCCGGGCGCTGCTGGATCGAGTCCTTGAGCAACCCCAACGTCAGGCGCTTCTTGCTCTTTTCCTTGGGAATGTGCCGCCGGATCGACGTGGCGACTACATCGAACGTGGCTCGCTCGACCTTCTCCTCCTCCGAGGCAGGCTCGCCTTCATAGGGGTAGACGTTGCCGGACTTCCACTCCTCTACAAGCTCGCGGCGCCGCTCGGCGCGTCGAGCATCGAGGTAGTCGTCAAGCACCTGGTCCAGTTCGTTTAGAAGCCCGCCCAGAACGGTTGGCGTCGTCTCCATCCGGGCGAGGAGCCACTGGTCGTGGTGCTCGGGCATCGCGTCCCAGAGCAGGTAGGCCGAGTAGGTGAAGTCGGGCCCCGGCGCGGTGTCAAGCGTGTCGATGACGACAGCGTCGCCATCGCAGAGATGGATGGTCCGTTCCTTGGCTTTGGTCCACTCGATGACGCGCAACTTCGCGTGGTGGAGGGTGCCGTCGTGTTCCCATTCGACCGGAAGCACGGTGTCGCGAGCGATGTTGTCTGCGGGCTGGATGCGCTGACCGTCGTAGGTGACCGCGACCCCGGTATGGGTGATGAGGTAGGGCGCGAGGGTCGTACCAATCCGCTCACTGGCGGTGTCGCGGTCGAGCGGATCCAGCGACTCTTTGCCCTCGGCGATGAACCGCGTCCCCGTCTCGGCTCCAGTCTCGATCGCGTCCGAGACCTCAACATCTGTGCGGCTGGTTGCTCGGGCTCGGATCCGGGTCTGCACCCGCTTCCCGTCGATGCGATCGCCGACGGTCTCCCAGGTGACCTGCGTCCCCAGCGCGAAGGCGCGGAGCCGGCCTTGGCCGAAGCGTCCGTGCAAAGGTCGCCGCTCGCCCTTGCTGCGCAGAGCAGTCCTCTTCCATGAGTTGCCGACCCATTTGAACTCAGTGGCGATGTCTTCCGGCGCCATGCCGTGGCCGTCGTCGGTGACCTCGGCTCCCACCACGACGTCGGTCTCGTTCCGATGCAGCACTACATCGACGTGGTGGGCGTCGGCGTCGAGGCTGTTCCAGACGAGTTCGATCACGGCCCTGACCGGATCGTTCTCGTGGGCGAGCTTCTGGACGTGATCGTCGCCAGCTTCGAGCCGATACGTCTGCACGCGCGTATCTTGCCAGGCGGTACAGACACGCGGGGCTAAGACAACAGCGGGAGCGCCGCGTCGATGATCGCCTTGCCCGCTTCGGTTCCGGCGGCGGTCGCGATGGAGGTCATTGCGACGGTGGCCAATGTCTTCAGCCGGCCCGGCTGCGGTTGCTCAGACTTCGACTCGGCGCGGATCTCAGAAGCCAACTGCTCAGCGTCCGCCCGCGCAAGATCGTCGGTCACGGCGGGCAACGCATGCTCGATCGCCTCTACGAGGGCCTGCGCCTGCTCGATCTTCTGCTGAACGTTCACGGTCTGCGTCGCGCCAGGGCTGTGGAACGCAACGGCGACGCCGCTGCTTCCCTCGATATGCAGGTAGGGGCTGTTCACGTCGGCGACGCCCGGGAGGTCACGCACCGACTTGCCGGACGCGGCATACCTCTCACCGTACGGAGTCAGGTGCGGCCCGAGGATGGTGCCCCCGTAGGTGGTGCGGCCATCTGCGTAGCCCTCGTCCACGAGCCACTTGACCGCGGCGGTGAGCTCGTCGCGGGTGACCTCGGTGTCAGACCACAACGTCGCCGCCATGAAGGACTCGGGCAGTGCCTGCGAGATGGTTGTCCCATTGACCCGCAGGTCGTAGAGCCACGCAAGCACGCCGTCTCGCAGACGCCACAGACGCTCCGCCTTGTTCATCCGCTGTTCCTCCTCGGCTCGATCGCGTCAGCGTAGGCCGGGCGTCCGACACCGACGCCTACACCGAGGCGTCACTCCGCAAGCGCCCGGCCGAACGCAACCCTGAACTTCTCCTGCTGCCCCGAGGACGGGAAGGGAACACGGATCTTGCTTACCGGCAGGCCTGCTCCAGCCAACGCGGGATACGCCACGTCGTACACGTCGGCCTTGATCAAGATGATGCGTTCGGGGTCCAGCTCGACAATCCGATCAAGCAGCGCCGGAACGTATGGCGACAAGTCGGAACCGTCGACCGGATCGGGCTCAGGTCGACCAGGAAGACCCCCGCTCCCGCAGCTGCGCTAACAGCGACGGTTTGTTGTCCCGGTTGAGATCGGCGGCTGGCAGGATCGCCCGCGCGACCGCCCGGAACAACCAGTCGTGCCGCGCCACGTCCGGGAAGTAGAAGTAGCGGTCATCGGCATCGGGCGGCGCTTGCGCCACCAGCAGGAGCCCGACCTGGTCAGGCTGGTACGGCCGAGCGGCCGCGGCGCGGCGGGCGCGGAACTTAGCGACGGAGGTGTCATCCCGCGGCGTGGCAGGTTGAGACCCTGCCGGAGTCGGCGGGTTGGTGTCGGACACCGTCAGCGCCTGCGCCCCGTCGAAGGTGCCCCGCCGAGGACCTCGCGGCCGCCATACAACAGCTCCGGGTTCTGGACGAGCCCGCGGGCCTTGCCACGCGGTCCTTTTTGCTGCGCCGGTCGCAGGGCGTTTTTCTGGATCTGCAGTGCCCGCTCGTAGAGACGCTGGTACGAGGGACCCTTCTCGGCGAGGCGCGCCGTGTCGTTGACGATCGCCTGGAGTCGCCCGAGGCCCTCGGGTCCGAGCGGATGCTTGGCCGCCAACTCGGACAGTTCGCGGTGGATGTGACCGAGCCCTTCTCGACCATTGTTCGCAGAGTTCTTCGCGGCGGGTACCGAAACGCCGGCTTCACGGTTGCTAGTACGGACCGCGGACACGCGGCGCAGAAGGTCGAGGAGCCCGTCGGACCGGTCATTCAGGGACCGGCGCCGCAGTCGGGCCGCCAAGCTGTCGAGCATCCGGATCTCCCCCGCGGTGAGTGGACGATCGGCAGGGATCAGCTCGACGCGGGCCACCACGGCGGCGATCTCTTCAAGCTTGGGCGTCGGGCGCCACGGCTTCTTGCTCTGCATGGTGGGTCAGCGTAAGCGCAGGGGCAGAGGAACCTGTCGACTCGAACCGCGATTGCCCTCTTTCAGGTTCGCCGATCGCCGTTGAGTGCGTTGATCGCATCAACATCCCTAGATGTATCCGCAGCTCGCGCCGCGTCGTTTGGCGTGCATCGACAGCCTGATTTGTGCTGTTAGGCCAGTTCAGTGTCATTTCCGCGCCGAGTTCAATTCCCGGCAGCTCCACAACAGAAGAAGGCCAGGCCGCCCCGTCCGGGGCGGCCTGCCTTTTTCAAAAGACCTTTTCAACATCTAGGTCGAGGATGCTTGCTGTTGGTGCGTTAGGGGATCCACAGTCAGTCTCCGTCCAACTTGTGCTCAAGCTCGGCGACTCCAACTGGGTCGAGGGTGTCCGTGCGAGCGCGGAGCGTAGGGAGATCGACCCACAGATGGTCTGCCAGTTCGGCTGACTGCCTTGTCCATCGAAGTCCGTCGACCAGTGCGCGGATGGTGATGAGCGTCGCGCAGCGAGTTCATCGACGATGCGTTCTTCCCCCGCGCGCCCAACTGGGGCACTCGGTATGGGTCCGCGCTCAGGGTGGATTAGCTCAACGCCACCAGGCTCGCCGTAGCCTGACACTCTCTCCGGGAATCACCCCGCTGAACTCACGGCCAGGCGGGGTGATTTTCGTCGTTCACTGGTACCTGCATCCGTTACCTGCGCCTATGCTTGGAGACATGCCGTCCACCCGTGCCACTTCGACGCGCGCCGAAGGAACTGACGCACGCGAAGCTGAGCAGCGGGGACGTGACGCTAGCGACGAGGAATTTATCGGCGCATACGCTGCCGAGAGATCGCGTTGGACGGAGCTCGCCGAGCGGCTGAAGTGACTGCGCCGGGTCGCGAGTTTGTGTACCTCACTTCTGGTCAGATAGCTGAAATAAACGCTGATCAGGAAAACGGTGGCACTGTCCGCGACGGCGATGCCCTCGACCGCAGTGTGGATCGCCCCAAGACCGAGCTGGTGGATGGCGGGTTTCTCACCGTCTGGGAAAAAGCCGCGGCTTATGCCCACGGTCTAGCCAGAAACCACCCGTTCCTTGAGGCCAACAAGCGCACCGCCTGGTATGCGGCGGTGACGTTTCTGCGGCTCAACGGCATCGTCTTTCCCGAAGTGCCCACCATCGAAGCGGAGATATTTATTCGGGCGGTGGCGCAGGAGGTGTTCAAAACTGACGAGGACCCGGACTTAACACTCGGTCGATCGGCCGAATGGTTCGAGGCGAAATGGCGCAACCAACGGGTGGGCCACTCGACTCACCCGGAGTTGGAGTACGTGTACCTGGCCGGCGACGTGCGCGGTACCGAGGAGATTGACGCTTTCCAGGCAAAGGTTCTTGGACCAGGAACCCTGACCGCGATGGGTGCCGGCATGCATCGCCTGGTGGTCAGGGCGGAGGAACCGGCCAAGGTGTTCCCCATTGCAAACACCAGGTTCTTCGTCGTCGGGCGATGGTGGCGCGCACCGCTTCACGGAACGATGACTGCGACGGTCCATCAGCCCGCCGGCGCGAAGCCCGTACGCCGCAACAAGGCGGAGATGAACCTGACAGCTATTCAGCCGATCACCATCGAGACGATGCTGCCCGAATATGCGCCATACGGTCAGCTGCCGCTCCTATTTTGGATTGAGTTGCGGCCGGTGTTCTTGGATCTAGGTGCCGACCCCTACCAGGTGGTCGTCGACGTGAATGGTGAAGTGATCGCCCGAATTCCACTGCGAGTGCAGCTCTTTGGGACGGTTCCGGAACACCTGTAGTGGTACCGCTCTGCCTCACCGGGCGTCAGTGAAGACATCACCCATCGTGGCTCCCGGTCGACGCTTGGCCACCAGACCTATTACGTGCCGGCGGGCGGCGTTCTCGTTGTGATGGGTCTTCTTCCATTTGTGGTCGTTGGTGCATTCCGTCCAGCTGAGACGCCACATGGGTCGCCCGTCGTTGAGCTCAGTTGTCAGCGTCACGCTGGTGACATAGGTGCTCAGAACGGTTGAACCCCTTCGATGCTCACCGTCATGCCGTGGCTTGTCGCGTCGTTGAGGAACGTCGTGCCGTCACTCGTCGGCGTGATCGTCCATCCGAATGCCTTGTAGATCGTCCCGTAGCTCAGAGTCTTGAACGGCTGCTGGCCGATGTCCCCGATACCCCATTCGAAATCGCCTGTCGTGGTGACATTTACGCCGTTCGCTGGCGCCCCATACATCATGGGCGTGTCGATCACGAACTTGACCAGACATCCGACGCGACCCGCAGTGATCTGGCAGACAGTTTTCTTCGACTGAGTGCCCACCCAAACATCGCCGCCTCGGGTCGACAGCATGACAACGGCAGGCGTCGGTGGCGGCGGCAGGGCACTCGGAGGCGCTGGTATGGCAGCGGGGGCAGGGCCTGCGACGTTCGATACGGGAGGCGCCGGTGCATCGACGTTGGAGGTCTGCGCTCGATCATTCCGAAGGACCCACACCGCGGTACCGGCGGCAGCCACTAGCGCCAGGCTGGCTGCGACGGCGAGGGTAGTGATCAGGCGCGGGGTCAATCGCCGCTCGGGATCAGCCCACGAGCCGGTTTCCGGGTAGTCCCCCGCCGACGACCATGCCTGAGCTGCTTCCGTATGCATCGCCGCGAGGCCGGCTAGCTCGGTCGGGTCGCTGGGTTCGGTCATTGCTTCCGCCAGGGTTTGCAGCCGTAGCTGACGAAGTACTCGCCAGCGTTGACAGTGACGACGCCATGCTCGCCGACCGCCACCTGACCACCCGCGATCATATTGGCGATCTCGATGGTGGGTGTTCGGGTGCGAGTCCAGTTGCACGGCCGGCCATTTGCTCGGCGCGACCCCTCGGTCATGTAGGTGCCAGCTGCGCTGCCGTCGATGTGGTAGTAAGTGCCGTCGTTGTCCATCCCGGGACTACTGGAGTGGGGGCCTGTCGCGAGATAGGCGACACAGCCCCCAGCCAGCACAAGAGTCCCGACGATCAGGATGGCCTTGCCGGCGTTAGGCATCGGCTTTGATGGCCGAATTGGTGTGGGGATCGGTGCGGGACTGCCCGGCGCGACCGGCCCCCAGGTGCTGCCGTCCCAGTAACGCTGGCCATTGCCGCCAGCCGGGTCGGGGTACCAGCCCGCGGCCGCGGCGGCCGTCGGCGGCACAGCCATGGCGGCCGGGAATGAGGTGTCACATTTCGCGCACCGGATTCGCGGCGTCGTCGACTCGGCGGACATCGTCAACCGCGCTCCGCATGCGGGACACACGATCGATCCCTTAGCTGGCGTCACAAACGGAACCCCCCGGACACTGCCAGTTTCCTGTGGGCAGCAGATTACGCCGATTGGAGCAGGTGAGTTGGGCTAACAGACGGGCATCTGGGTGGCCGCGCACTGATCGTGTTGAAATTTTCAACAGCGCGACCGATAAGTCCAGGCCGGAGAGGGTCACGTCAGATCCGCATTCCGACCCGAATCGCCCGTCTACCAGCCGTTTTTGGGCCGACGTCCAAGGGTTCAATTCCCGGCAGCTCCACAACAGAAGAAGGCCAGGCCGAAAGGCCTGGCCTTCTTTGTTGCCACTACATCTTGAAACTCGGCACCAGCCTGGTGAGGTTCCACAACTGGTTGCGCCGAGCCGCCAGCGACGTCAGCAGCATTGAGCCCAACCACAGCGCGACCATGAAGATCAGTGCCTGCCATAGCCGACCGTCGATGCCGCCGAGGATCAACTGGCGTAGTCCATTGACGCCGTACGTCATCGGGTCGAGCCGGTGGAAAGCCTGGAACGGCTTGGTGGTGGTCTCGACCGGATACAGTCCGCCGGCGCTGACCAGTTGCAGCATCAGCAGGGTCATCAGCAACACCTTGCCCAATACCGGGCCGAGAAGGGCGCTGATCGCCTGCGCCACCGCGATGAACGCGCACGACGCCAGCATCATGAAGCCCAGCATCGCCACCGGATGCTCGGCGTGGACGTGCAGCGCGAAATGCACGACGCAGTACAGGATCACCGCCTGGGGAATGCCGATCAGGACGGCCGGCAGGTAGCTGGCCAGCGTCACCCGAAGCGGACTGATCTCCGCGGCGATGGCGCGGTTCTGCAACGGGCGGAACGCCATCCACAACAGCATGGCGCCGAAGAACAGCGCGAGCGTGAGGAAGAACGGCGCCATGCCGGTGGCGAAGTTCGGCGCCGAATTCTCGTGTGAACTCGTCAGCTGAACCGGACCGCCGATCGTGTCGGCGATCGCGTCCTTCTGCTGGGGGCTCCAGTCGGGAACCTTCTGCGCGCCCTCGGATAGCTTGGTCGCCAGCTCGTTCGCCCCGGAACTCAGCTGCGCTGTACCGGATTTCAGCTGCCGGGCGCCGTCGTCGAGTTTGACGATGCCGGCGTCGAGCTGTGCATTGCCCGACGCCACCTGCTGGGCGCCATCACGCAACTGAGTGAGCTTGTCGGAGAGTTCCTTGCCCTTGGCCGAGATGTCGGTCAGCGCGGAACCGACGGGACCGCCCGAGTTGGCAGCCGCACGTGCCTTGTCGAGCTTGGCCTGGATTGCCGCGGTGCGTTGGTGGGCCAGCAGTTGGTCGCGGGTGTCACGCAGCTTGCCGGTGGCGATCACCGACACCGGGTCCTGGTTGGCCGACAGGCTGTCGATGATCGATGTCAACGACTGGGCGGCAGTGTCTTGCGCCCCGGCGATGGTGTCGAGTTCGTTGGACGCATCCGTCAGTGCGGACGAGCTGTCCTGAACCTGGCCGTTGACCTGATCGCTCTGAGTGCCGATCTGCGCCAACAGGTTGGTGATCTTCAGCAGGGGATCGGTGGCGGTGTTGATACCGTCGGACAGCTTTCGGGAGCCGGCAGTCAGCTCGGCCGATCCGTTGCGGGCGGAATCGAGGCCGGAGGCCAACTTCCCTGCGCCAGTGTCGATTTGGGCCGCCCCGTCGGAGAGCTGCCGCGCTCCGTCGGCCGCCTGCTTGATCCCGGTCCCGGAAGTGGTGATCACTGACAGCACCTGGTTGACCGCCTGCCCGGAGATCCTGGTGGACACGGCGTTGAGCACTTGCTCCAAAGCCGTGCGGCCGATACTCGACGAGATGTAGTTGTTGGCGTCGTTGTATTCGGCGATCAGCTGCGCCTTGCGGGGATTGCCGGTGGTGGGCGAGGCGATCGCCTCGCTGAAGTCCGGGGGCAATTCCAGCATGAAGTAGTACTTGCCGTGTGCGACGCCCTCGCGTGCCTCGGCGTCACCAACCAGGTGCCAGTCCAGGCTTGCGTCACTGGTGAGGCTGTCGGCGATCTGAGAACCGACGTTCATCGGCTCACCGGACACCGTGGTTCCGCGGTCCGAATTGACCAGGGCCACAGGCATTTTGTTCACATGACCAAACGGGTCCGAGTACGCCCACAGATAGAGCGCGCCGTAGGTCAGCGGCATCAGCATCAGGACGACGACGGCGATTCGTGTCATCCGATTGCGGGCGAAGCGTTTGATCTCCGACCCGAGGGCAAGTCCGCCCACCATCTCCTAGTCCTTTCCCGCGATGTTCGGGATGTGCACTTCATGCTCGGGTGCTTGGTCGCCGAGCGAATTCGTCACGCCCACAACGACCATCCGATCGGCGGCGATCACGCCGAGGCGTTGCACCGCCTGCGCTCGTCGTTCGTTGTCGCGGACCTGTTCGAGGTCACCGACCACCAGCACCGGTCGGTCCGAGCACAGGGCCAGGGCGACCTGCAGCAGGAACGTCTCCAAATCGCCCAGGTCCCCGATGTAGTCGGTCGGCGCCGGGCGGTCGATGTCCCCGAACGCCAAAGCCAGTACGTCCCGGCTGGAACCGTCACGAGGCCGCCGGAACAGGGGAGCGAGCCAGCGGCGCTGCTCTGTGACGACCGTGCCCACCGTCACCGCCTCGTCGAGATCGTCGATGTCGCCGAAGGCCGCGATCGCGCAGTGCTTGCGGATCGCCCGCGGGGTGGTATCGCCGAACACGGCCACGCTGCCGGCACTCGGCTTGAGCCGGCCGGCCAGGGTGAGCAGCAGTGCCTTCTGGCTGTGGCCGCCCGGCATGTGCACCGCGTGCAGGCCGGGCCCAAGGTCCATGTCGACATCGCTGAACAGCGGACTGTGTTCACCCTCGACGGTCAATCCGCGCGACACGATGATCGCCTCGTCCTCGGGAAGAAGCAGCTGAGGAGGGACCGCGGCGGGTCGACTCATGGTTGCCTCCTGGAAGTGTTGCATGATTCAATACGATATGCATCCAATACGGAATGTATCGAGTCTGAAGGGCGATTTGCGGTGAAGGTCACAGAGGCGCGGACAACCCGGCGGCGCACGAACACCCGCGCCCGTCTGATCGAGGCCACCGACGAACTCATCCGGGACAGCGGACGGACCTGGTTCACGGTCGAGGAGGTGTGCCGGGCGGCCGGCTACACCCGTGGGGCCTTCTACTCCAGTTACGACGACATGGAGGGTCTGCTCTTCGAGGTCTACGAGCATCAGAACGACGCCCTCGTGGAGCGGCTGCGGAGTACGGCAGCGCCTCTCCTGCGAACCGAGGGAGTTCTCGAAACCGACCGCGTGGTGCGCCAATTGCTGAAGGCGGGCGTCGCCGATCAACCGCGCATCGCCCTGCATGCCGCACTGGTGGCCCGTGCCGCCCATCAGCCTGAAATCGCCCGCGCGCTGGACGCGCAAGTCGAACGCTTCCGCGAGGGACTGCAAGGCATCTTCGTCGCACTGATGGCCAAGACCGGCCGCACGATGACCGTGACACCGGAGGCGTTCACCCGAGCGCTGATGGCCGCTCAGGCCGGCGCCTCCGGCCAGTTCCTCGGCGATCGCGCGGCCACCGAGGAGGTCCGCTACCTGACCGCGCTGGCGGTCGTCGAAGGACTGTCCGCCTGACGACGGTGCGCAGGTCAGCGCGCGATACCAGTCAATTTTTCTTTGCTGTCAATATGTTGTCCGAGCAAGACGGCCACACCCTCGCAGCTCATCAGGCTGGCGAAGGGGTTAGATTGAAGCATGCCTATTCGCTGCACGCGTGGGCACCCGGTGGGGAGCGACCGGTCAGCCGGTCGCTGGGTCGGGCTGGTTGCTTCGCCATTGTTCGTCACGAGCGCTCTGCTCGTCGGTCCTGTCGCGCCGGCGTCGGCTGCCGACTGTCCTGACGCCGAGGTCGTCTTCGCCCGCGGCACCGACGAACCTGCCGGGATGGGCCGGGTCGGCGATGCTCTCGTCGATGCGCTGCGCAAGCAAGCGCCCAGCCTGAACATCGACACCTACGCGGTCAACTACAAGGCCACCAAGCTGCAGCTGCACGGCGGAGACGGCGCCAACGACGTGATCTCACACATCAAATCGACGGTGTCGTCCTGCCCGGATACCAAGATCGTCCTCGGCGGGTACTCGCAAGGCGCCAGCGTGATCGACATCGTTGCCGGCGTGCCGGTGGGCGGCATCCCCTGGGGAAGCTCGCTGCCACCGGAGTACGTCAAAAACGTCGTCGCCGTCGCGACTTTCGGCAATGTGGCCACCCGCACCAACCAAGCGCTGCCGACCACGAGCGCTCTGCTCGGCGCCAAAGCCATCGACCTGTGCAATCCGGCTGACCCGATCTGCCACGCGGGCCCGGGCAACGAGTGGAGCGGCCACACCGAGGGCTACGTCCCCGGCTACACCAACCAGGCGGCGTCGTTCGTCGCGGCGAAATTGCTCGCCGGGATAAGTCAGCACATGCCGGGCTACGGCAACGCCCCGGGCTACGGCAACGCCCCGGGCTACGGCCCGACAACGCCTTACGGCCCGGACTCGATGTATGCGCCGCTACCCGGATCCGGGTCCGCCACCGCGCTGCCGGGGCCGCAGCCCGGCTATCCCGCGGAGGTGCCGAGCTATCCGTCGCAGCTACCTACAACCAGCCCGACGACGGTCGCACCCAGCTCCCCGTCGCCTGGCACGGGACTGGTGTAACTCCTCGATTCACGACGTGCGCGAATAGCGCCGTACTCTTCCACCGTGAACGCGATTGACCCGGACAAGCTCAATACCTGCCTTCAGGTGTTGGCCGACGTCGAGTCGTTGCCGCCCGAGCACCCCGATGCCGTAGCCGTACGCCGGGCAACCGCGGGAATCTTCAAATCGGTCAGGAAGGCCCGCCGCAAAGCCAAGCGCGATGAAGTCGCGGCCGCCGACCGGGCCGTCATCGCCGCCACGGCGACCGGGGCGCCAGGCCGGATCGACGACGAGACGGCCGGCTTGCCGTTGGTGTCGACGGCGGCGGGGGCCTCGGCGGGCACGTTGCTCCGGTCTCGGGCCTGCTACATCTGCAAGACCCACCACACCGTCGTCGACGCCTTCTATCACCAGCTCTGCCCGGAGTGCGCGGCGCTCAACCGCGCCAAGCGGGACGCCCGCACCGACCTGCGCGGCCGGCGCGCACTGCTCACCGGCGGGCGGGCCAAGATCGGCATGTACATCGCGTTGCGGCTGCTCCGCGACGGCGCCCACACCACCATCACCACCCGGTTTCCGAATGACGCCGTGCGCCGGTTCGCCGCGATGCCCGACAGCGCCGACTGGCTCGACCGGCTGCGCATCGTCGGCATCGACCTGCGTGACCCGGCTCAGGTCGTGGCGCTCGCGGACAGCGTGGCCGCGCAGGGTCCGCTGGACATCCTGATCAACAACGCCGCCCAGACCGTGCGCCGAGCCCCCGGTTCCTATGCGGCACTCGTCGAGGCGGAGCGGTCCCCGGCTCCTGAACTCGTCGACGTGGTCACCTTCGACCGGGTGAGCGACGCCCATCCCGCGGCACTCGCGGGCAGCCTCGCCGACCATCAGAGCCCGCACGCACTAACAGAATTGGCCCTCACCGCGCGCAGCGCATCACCCGAGCGGATTGCGGCCGGCGTCGCCATCGACGCGGGTGGCCTGCTGCCCGACACCGCGGCGATCAACAGCTGGACGCAGCGCGTGCACGAAGTCGACGCGATGGAACTGCTCGAGGTTCAGTTGTGCAATCAGACTGCGCCGTTCATTCTGGTGAGTCGGTTGCGCTCGGCGCTGGCGTCGTCATCGGCACGCCGGAAATACGTCGTGAACGTGTCGGCCATGGAGGGGCAGTTCGGCCGCGCGTACAAAGGCCCCGGGCATCCGCACACCAACATGGCGAAGGCTGCCCTCAACATGCTGACCCGCACCAGCGCCGGTGAAATGCTGGAGCAGGACGGCATTCTCATGACCGCTGTCGATACCGGCTGGATCACCGACGAGCGTCCGCATCCGACCAAGCTGCGGCTGGCCGACGAGGGATTCCACGCGCCGCTCGACCTCGTCGACGGCGCCGCGCGGGTGTACGACCCGATCGTTCGGGGCGAAGCGGGCGAAGATCTCTACGGCTGCTTCCTGAAGGACTACTCGCCCAGCGGCTGGTGACGTCTACCCGCTAGCGGGCGATGCCGGTACGGCTCAGTCTCCGCCGAAAGTGCAACGCCGCGATCGTCAGCGGGTTCTCGAACAGCGGCTGCCGCCGGAGCCGACGCCGGACCACTGAGCGGCCCAGGAACCCGGTGAGGACGCCGAGCACGAAATACCCCCGGCTGCGCCGGCTGGCGTCCCGCCGCAGGGCGGCGACGTAACCGCAGACCGCGGCGAGCGCGGCAGTCGTCAAGACCACCACGATCATCAGCCCAACCGCGTCCACGGAAACGATCACACCATCGTCTCCGCCACATCAGCAGGGGTGACCCAAGGTCGTGACCGAACCGAATACCTAGCGTTACCGTCAATTAGTTGGGAACTCGCATCCGAGTCCCGTCGGCGACTATGTGCGAATGACTCGTTCGGCCAAGTCGACTTGGCTAGGCTCCGGCTTGGCAAGCAGCGCCGACACCGTCTACGAGTCCGATTCGGAGCAGACGACCATGGCCAACATTGTCCTCGTCAACCCGCGGTTCGAGGTGTCGTACTGGGGTTTGGAGCACGCGCTGCCGCTGCTGGGCAAGAAGTGCAACGTCCCGACCGCCTGCCTGCCGCTGTTGGCCGCCCTGACGCCGCCCGAGCATCACGTCACGCTCGTCGACGAGAACGTCGAGGACATCGACTTCGACAAGCTGGCGAAGGCCGACATCGTCGGGCTCACCGGCATGATCGTGCAGCGCGGGCGGATGCGCGAGATCATCAACGAACTGAAGGCCCGAGGCGTCTTCGTTGTCGTCGGCGGTCCGTGGGTCAGCGTGCAGGAGGACTACTTCGACGGTCTGGCCGACGCGATCTTCGTCGGCGAAGCCGAGACCACCTGGCCGCAATTCCTCGAGGACTGGAAGCACGGCCGCCAGCAGTACCGCTATGAGCAAGCCGAGCGCACCGACATGACCACCGTGCCGGTGCCGCGCTACGACCTGTTGAAGACCAAGAACTACGTGTTCGGCAGTGTGCAGTTCAGCCGCGGCTGTCCGTTCCAATGCGAGTTCTGCGACATCATCGTCACCTTCGGTCGTAAACCGAGGCTCAAGACCAGCGCACAGGTGATCGCCGAACTGGAAGCGATGCGCACGGCGGGCCTGTCGATCGGCTTCATCGTCGACGACAACCTGATCGGCAACAAGGCCGCCGTGAAGGTGCTGCTGGCCGATGTCCACGCGTGGCAGGAGCGTGAAGGATATCCCTTGCAGTTCTTCACCGAGGCGTCGCTGAACCTGGCCGAAGACGACGAGCTGATGGAGTTGATGGTCGCCGCCAACGTGACGGTGGTGTTCATCGGGATCGAGAGTCCCAACGAGGATTCGCTGAAAGAGGCGAAGAAGTACCAGAACGTGAAGAAGGGCGGCACGATCGTCGATCGGGTTCGCAAGGTGCAGGACGCCGGGCTGGAAGTGTGGTGCGGCATGATCGTCGGCTTCGACAACGACGACACCCGAATCTTCAAGGAGCAGGCCGACTTCATCGGTCAGACCGACATCATGCACGCCATGGTCGGCATGCTCGCCGCGATCCCCAAGACACCGCTGCACGCGCGGCTGAAGAATGAGGGCCGCCTCGACCTCGACGACGAGCAGACCTTCGGCACCAACGTCATACCGCTCAACATGAGCCGAGACGAGTTGCGAGACGGCTACATCGGCCTGATGAGTGAGCTCTACGATCCCGACTTCTACTTCGACCGCCTCGAAAATTTGTATTTGACAAGACAATTCGATTTCGGGAGAGCACGCAACGAATACCTGCGTCATCATCCCTGGCGGCGCAGACAAGCCCAGTTATTCGACGCCGCACGGGCATTCGGCCTGTTCCTGCTGCTGATGAAGAACGTCCCCGACGCGCAACTACGCCAGGTCTACCGGCGCCGGATGTGGAAGATGGCCCGCAGCCGGCCGGATCCCGGGGTCTTGTTCGTCAGCGTGGTCAAGTGTGCGACGCACTACCACCACTACACGATGTCGCGGGAGATGTCCGACCGCCGGACCCTGGTCAATACCTTCTAGTTCTCCTGCCGGCCGTTGCCGTTGCTGCCGGCGACCTGCTCGAGGAACTGCACGGCCAACACCCGGACAGGCACGTTCGTCTGCTGGCTCTGCTTGCGCAATACATCGAAAGCCGCGTCGGCGTCGATACCGTGCATGGCCATCAGCACGCCCTTGGCCTGCTCGATCGGTGCCCGGCTCTGCAGCACCCGCTGAATCGACTCCGCGGTGTCACGGGCCGACTTGTAGCGGGCGAAGTCGCCGATCGCCCGGGAGACCGCTTTTGTCAGCAGTTCGAGGATCTCGGCGTCGAGGCCGTCGAAGGCGTGAAATGACCGCCCGTACAGGTTGAACGAGCCCAGCGTCTGATCCTCGGTGAACAGCGGCGCCGCCAGGAAGCTGTTGACGCCTTCGTCACGCGCGGCGGACGCGAAGCCCCGCCAGGCGGCCATCGCCTCTTCGGAGTCCAGCTGGACGATGCTGCGGGTTCGTGAAGCGTGTAGGCAGGGGCCTTCACCGGCGTCGTACTGCTCACTGTCGATCCGCAGGGTGCGCTCGTCGGTGTGCACGGCGGTGTAGGTCAGCCCGCCGAGGTCGATCGTGATGCCCGTGTAATCAGCGCCCTGGATGGCCTCCTGGGCGATCGCGGCCACGCGCTGAAGCAGTGTGAGTAGCTCGTCTTCGTCATTGACGCTGCGACCGGCGTCGACCAGCAGGCGGCCCAGCTGGGCCGCCGACATGGCGTTGCGGGTGGCGGCCTCGATGACAATCTCGGCAGCCTGCTCAGCGTCGGTTCCATCCAGCGGCTCGGCCGGGATGGAGTCCTCGACGCGCGGGTCGCTGTGCTCCATGGGGTGAGTGTCCCACCTTCGGGACTTCTGGTTGCTGTAAGGGCTATCTAGGGCAGCACGGTGTGCATCAGCATCACGTTGTAGGCCGACCACAGCGAGAGGTTGTAGTACAGCTCCCGGCCCGTCGACCAGGGATGCAGGAACGGCGCGTAGATGCCACCGGGGATCTGCATCGACGACACCAGCATCTGCTCCGGCCCCCACGGCCCCTGAGGCGCCGGCGCGGTCCGCATCACCACGTCGTTGTTGCCGTTGCAGTACAGCACCAGATACTGCTTGAGGTAGTTGTTGAATTGGGCCGACATCTCGCCGACCGGGCCGGGGATCACCGGGGTGGCCGCCGCCGGGCTGCCCGCAACCCAGCTGTTGCTGTCGGCGTTCCAGTACTCGTACTTCGTCAGGTCGGGGATCAACCCGGGGGACACCCGCGACACGTAGGCCGACCCGCCCCGCCCGTTGGGTGTGCCGAACGAATAGATGTACGGATCGCCGGGACCGGGTTTGAGGAACGCGCCCATCTGGAATTTCTCGTTGCCGTTGGACGGCTGACGGACGGTGCCGGGGTAGACGCCCCAGGTCTCGCCATTGTCGGTCGATGTCGCGATCGCCGAATAGTTCGTGGTCCACGAGCCGTAGTTGTCCCAGCTCCGGATCGACATGAAGTTGAGGAACTGGTTGGGCCCGACGGCCACGCCGGAGGTCGGGATGATGCCCGTCTCCTGCGGCGCACCGTTGATGCTGTTGATGACCTGCTTGGCGATGCCGGGCCGCCACACCGGTGCCCCCGAGTATTTGTTGCCGACGGCCCCGTCGGGCACCGCGACGGTGTTGGCCAGCGATCCGTCGGTGCTGCGCATCAGTGTGTTGTAGCGCCACTGCTTGCCGGGGATCATGCAGAAGCCGTTGGTGTCGCCGAACGCCAGCAGGACCTGCCGGTGACCGGGATCGCCGTTGTCCCACATGATTCCGAGGTCGGTGCCGGTGATGGCGAATTTCTGGATGGTTTGGTTCGGGCTGTCCGGCCCGGTCACCCAGCCGACCACCGAGGTGCCCGCGGGTGCGGTCGACGGCGCGGGCTGCGCGGCGGCGGGAGCCGGTTGAGGTTGGGCGGGAGCGGGTTTCGGTGAGGGCGCGACCGCTGCCTGCTTCTGCACCTGTCCGGAATTGGGGATGAGCGCGTTGATGAGCATCTTGCCCAGCGTGGGCAGCGGCGCCTGGTCGTTGGCGCCGACCGGCTTGTGCCCGATCGGGCGGTCGAACGGCGCGATGGCCGAGGGTTGCGGAATCTGAAACGCCTGGTTGGCGGCGGGTTGCGCTGCCGCCGAAGCGCCCTCGCACGGGTCGGCGGCCGCAGGCGGCGCGACACCGGTGGCTGCGCAGAGGCCGACGACCAGCGTCGAGGCCAGCGACAGCGAGGGGATACGGGGGCGCGGCGACACGACACACCTTTCGGAGGCGGGACGTCGCTGTGACGTCTGTTGACCTCTGTGACGATAGGGACCCCTGGGTTGTTTGCGACCGGCGCTGCAGCGATAGGTATGCATCCGTGACCGTGTCGCAACCAAGGGGGTGCTCGGTGGGTTACTGTGCGCATGATTCGCCCGACACAGGAGGCACTGATGAGACGTGGATTCTCTGCTGCGGCAGCCGTTGCCGTAGCGGTCGCACTGACCGGTACCGCCTGTGGCAACTCCGACTCCGGCAGCACGGTTGCGTCATCCGCGAGTTCGGCGGCGACGACTGCGAGTGCGACCTCGTCTTCGAGCACATCTGCGAGTGCCGCCCCGGTGGCCGCTGACAAGCTGCCCTCACTGGTGCCGACGCCGGCGAACAGCCAAACGACCAAGGGGCCGGACAACATCGCTGACGGCGGAATCCATCTCTACTTTCAGGTCAACGGGTCACCCGCCGATGTGATGACGGCCTACAAGGCAGCCCTGGAAGAGAAGGGCTGGACGGTGACCACCATGGTCACCTCGGGCGGCCAGGGCGGGGGCGGTGCCACCTATACCGGAACCAATGGCGGCGCCTATGGCGTGTTCGACGGTGGCGGCTACAGCACCAACACCTACCTCGACGTCTGTGCGTGGCCGACCAAGCCCGCGAACCCCAATTGCAGCCGCGGCGACCGCTAGGCCGAATTCACGCCCCAGTAGAAAGACATCCCGTGAGTCGCCGTCGGACAGCACTCCTCGCTGCTCTTTTTCTTCTCTTCGCAGTTCCCGCAGAACACGCCTCGGCCACCGGAGATCCGCCCGGTGCCCTGACTTTCGGTGGCGTGCAGCGGACGTACGTGTTACATGTGCCCGATGGGCTGGCCCACCCGAACGGCCTGGTGATCAACTTGCACGGCGGGAGTCAGACCGGCCGCAAGCAATCCGCGGAGACCAATTACAACGCCATCGCCGACCAGTACGGCTGGGTTGTCGCCTATCCCAACGGCATCGACTTCAGTTGGGCCGACGGGCGCGGCGCGGCGGCACCGGACCGGCAGGGGGTCGATGATGTCGGGTTTCTGGCGGCACTGATCGGCCGGCTCACCCATGACTACAACATCCCGGCTGGACGGGTCTTCGTCACCGGAATGTCGGCAGGCGGGTTCATGGCCAACCGGCTGGCGTGCGAGCGACCCGATCTGGTGGCCGCAATAGCCCCGGTGTCGAGCACGCTGGGAGTGAACGTCCGCTGCAATCCGTCCAAACCTGTTGCGGTGCTTGCGATTCACGGCACCGCTGACAAGGTGGTGCCTTACAAGGGCGGTCGCATGATCGGGCGCGGGGGAGCCAGCACCGTCGTGTCCGCGCCGACGATGGTGGATCGGTGGTTGGCGTTCGACCGCTGTCCGCCGGCAACAACCACGACGATCGATGGCGGAAAACGCTTGCTCGCCTTCGGTTGCGCGGACGGCACCGAGGTTGCATTCATCACCATCAACGGATGGGGCCACACCTGGCCGGTGAGTCCCGCGGCGGCCTTCGACGCGTCACGGGCCAGCGCGGAGTTCTTTGCCGCGCACGGCACCTGAGCCAGGGCTGATCACGGCTGCCCGGGCAGCAGCATCGACTGCCACGTGCTGTTCTGCTTGGCAGGCTCGGCCAGTTCGGATTGGGTGTATTCGCGCCCGTTGGGTCCGACGTAGGTACCTGTCGCGGGGTCGTACCCGCTGACGGCCACCAGCGCAGGCGGGGGGACGTCGGTCGGGGGACCCTCTGGCGGAACGTCGGGCACCGGTTGCCCGGACAGTGTCGCGTTCGGGTCGCCTTTCCAGTTGTAGCCCTCGTTGAGGGGCACATAGTTCTGCTCGCTCTGGCAGAGCTTGACCGTGGGCGCTCGCTTACCCGGCACCGTCTCGCACGGAATATTGCGCGCGCCACGGACATTGAACGGCGAGTCCTGAGGGGTGCGGCAGTACAGGTCACCGGGTGGACGCTCGGGATAGTCGACCAGGTTCGGGATGCGCTGCTGCTGGGCGGGCAGGAAGCCGGTGGTGCAGGCCGGTGGAAGGTTGATGTTGAGGTTGAATGACAGGTACTCGCCGCGGTAGGCCTGATTGGTGTTGGCGTTGGCCATGAAGGTGGCCTGTCCTTCCGACACCGCGTGCGGCAGCAGGACGAGCAATTGTTCGATGTCATTCTGATATGTCACGGCAACCTGGCCGATGCTGGAAAGGTTGGCGACGATCACCGGCAGCGTCGGCTTGAGCCGCTCGATCAGGTTGCGCGCCTGCTCATTTGTCGCGACGAGGCCGCCCTGGTCGATCACGCCGGCCACGGCATCGTTGTTGGCTTTCAGTTCGCCGGTCACGGTCGCGATGTGCGAGGCCCAGGCTCGAATCGCGGCAGATGTCTGCACCTGGGAGTCGAGCACCGGCTTGGCGTTGTCGATGAGATTGATCAGCGGATCGAGGTTCGCACGGGCGTCGATCGCCAAAGTGGTTGAACCCTTGACGATGTCGGACAACTGCGGGCCCAGGCCGCCGACGGCCGTGTAGGCCTCGTCGATCGCGGTCTTGAGGTTCTCCCGTGGGATCGCCTGCAACCCGGAGTTGGCGGCGTCGAGGAGCGCGTTGATGTCCGGTGGCACGGAGGTGTGGTCGCGGGGGATGACATCGCCGTCCCGCAGCGGCCGTGCGGTGCCGTCGCGGGGGATCAGATCGACGTACTGTTCACCGATGGCGGATTGGCTGTGCACTTCGCCGCGCAGGTCAGACGGGATGTCGATGCCCGACTTCAATGACAAGACGGCGTCAACTCCGCTGTCGCTCAATCGAACTGACTGAACCCGGCCGACCTCGACACCCCGGTAGGTGACGTTGCCGGTGTTGTACAGACCGCCGGTCTCCGGCAACTGCATGGTCACGCTGTAGCGGCCTACTCCGAACCACTTGGCGGGCAGCTTGAGAAAGTGCAAACCCATCACGGCGATCGCGGTGAGCGCGATGACCGCGAAGACTGCGAGCTGGATCAGCATCCTGCGGGTCAGATGCATATCAGGGGCCTTGATCGAAGTTGTACGGCGCGACCAGCGGGTTGCTCTTGGTGTACGGGCTGGGGAACTGCCCGATCGTTCGCCCCCACTGCATCTCGAGCTCGGTCAGATTGCCTTCCCACCGGGTTCCGGTGAACAGACCCTGGTCGATACGGCTCAGCGTGAGGTCGACGACGGCGGTCATGTTGGCGTAGTCGCCGCGCTGCCAGTTCTCGATGGTCTCGTTCGGGAACGGGAAGGTGGGGATAAGGCTCAGTGCACGGGTCATGCTGGGCCCGGCGTTGGCCAGCGACTCCAGCACCGGTCCAATGTCTTTGAGCTCCTTGATCAGGTTGGCTTTACTCTGACCGACCGAGCTGACGACCAGGTTGCTGAACTTGCCGAGCTGATCGGCGGCTTGGACGAGATTGTCACGTTCGTTGTTGAGCACCGCGAGTGCCTCGGGCACCGTCTTGAGCGCCTGATCCAGCACGGGCCGGTTCGCGGCGAGCACCCCGGTCAGCCGGTTGAGACTGTCGGTGGCGGCGATGATGTCGTCGGTCTGGTCGTTGACGTTGCCGGCGAAGGTGTCCAGTTGACCGATGAGGCTGCGCAGGTCCTCTTCTCGGCCGCGGAATGCCGTACTGAATGCCTCGGTGATGTCCTGAACCTGTGCCAGGCCGCCGCCGTTGAGGACGGTGGAGACTGCGGCCAGGGTTTGTTCGACGGTCGGGTAGGCCCCCGCATGGGACAGCGGAATGCGTGAGCCGGCGTGCAGCCGGCCTTGCGGGGGGGTGTCGGCGGGTGCGCTCAATTCGATGTGCTGTGAACCCAGGATGCTGGTGAGACCGATCGTGGCAATGGCGTTGTCGGGCAGGTCGACATCACCGTCGAGTCGCATGGTGACCAACGCATGCCAGCCCTCCAATTCGATCTTGGTGATGTGTCCCACCGTGGCGTCGCCGACCCGCACCCTGGAATTGGGCTGAATATTGTTGACGTCGGGCATCTCTGCCTGGATCACGAATGATCCTGGCCCGCCGCCCTGAGTGCCGGGCAGGGGCAGCGAGTTGAGTCCCTGCCAGGTATCGATGCCGCAGCCGGACGACGCGGCCACCACCACGAGCAGCATCGCGAGACTGGCCGCGCGACGGACGATCATGATCCGCCTCCGCTCGGGGTCATCATCCCGGTCAGTCCCGCTGCCGGGTCGGTGGCCACCACCGGTTCCTCGGCGGGCAGCGGGGCCGCGGGCGCCGCGGGCGCCGCGGGCGGCACGTAGTCGGGACGCATCCAGTCCTCGCTGTAGGTCACCTCGTTGGGCCGGGCTTGCGGGCCGACCAGGAAGTTCTCGCCGATCGGCGGGAAGTTGTACTGGCGGTTTTTGATGATGGGCGCCAGGTACTGCACACACAGCTTCGCGGACTGCTCGGCGCCGAGTCGCGACGCTGCTTGAATTGCCCCGCACAGGAACGAGATCGGATTGGCGAAGTTGTTGACCGCGAGCGCACCGGTGAAGGCGCCGTTGGACGCCTCGTAGATGTTGGTGAAATTGGCGACCGTGGTCGGCGCGATGTGCAGGGTCTGCTTGATGTCGTCGAGGCTGTCGTTGAGCGCGGTACTGATCGACGCCAGCTTCTCGGTGGTGGTGCCGATGGTGTCACCGGTGTCCTCGACGAAATCCCTGACATCGCCGATGACCGAGTTCATGTCGGTGAATGCGGCACCGATCTTCCTCGGGTCGTCGGCCAGTAGCCCGGTCACCGCGGCGAGGTTCTCATTGAGCTGTCCCAGTACGTCGCTGCTGCCGCGCAAGGCGCTGATGAGGATGGACAAGTTCTTGAACGTCGCGAAGATGTCACCGCTGTGGTCGCCCAGAACCGACATCGCCTGGGACAGTTTGACGATCGTCTCGCGGATGGTGCCGCCCTGCCCGCGCAGGTTGTCCGCGGCGGTGTCGATGAAGGAGCCCAGTGTGCTGACACCGCCCGGAGCAGTCGGTTTGAGCAGTTCGGTGAGGCGCTTCAGCTGCACCCGCACCTCATCCCACTCCACCGGAACCGCGGTGCGGCTGCGGGGGATGACAGCGCCGTCGCGCATCGTCGGTCCGCCGGTATAGACCGGCGTCAACGCGATGGCGCGGCCGGTGACCAGCATCGGCGAGAGGATCGCCGCCAGCGCGTCGGCGGGCACCTTGTATTTGCGGTCGAACCAGAACGCGATCTTCACCCCGTCGGGATGCGGCTCGACCGCAGTCACCTTGCCCACTGGCACGCCGAGAATGCGGACGTCGTCCCCGGGGAACAGCGCCGTGCTGTTGTCGAAGTAGCCGACGACGTCGATGCGGTTACCGTGTCCGACGCCGCGTAACAGAACGCCGCCGGCCAGGATCAGCACCAAGACGATCGCGAGTGCGGTGCGGGCGTTGCGTAGCTTGGTCATTGGGCGGCTCCTGGCTCGCCGGGGGCAGGCACGTACACCGGCGCCGGCGTCGGGTCCGGGGTGGAGGCGATGCCGGGCGGTGCTGCGGCGGGCGGCCCCGGGGGCGGCCCACCGGGTGGCGGTGCGGGCAGCGGCTCACGGTAGGGGTAGCGGGGGTCGCCTGGCTTACCGGTGATGGCGTCGGGCAGATTCAGGTGCGGTTCACCGCCTTGGCCGGTCCGCGGGTAGGGCACCGGCAGCGCCGGTGTGCCCGGTTGGCCGACTTGTGGGTCGGTCCGCAAGGACGGCAGCAGGGTAGCCGGGTCGACACCGAGATCGGAGAATGCGGCGTCGACGAACGGCTGCACGAACTGTCCGGGAAACAGGTTGGCCAGGTAGGCCTTGAAGAACGGCCCGGACGACACCGACTCGCCCAAGGACATCGCATAGCTGTTGAGCCGCTTGATCGCTTCTTGCACGCGCCCCTTGCGGTCATCGACGATCGTCAGAACGCCGTTGAGCTTCTCCAGCGCCGGTTTCAGCTGGGTGCGGTTCTCGGCGATGAAACCCTTGAGTTGCCGCGAGACGTCGGAGAGCTTCTGCCACAGCTGGTCGAGGCCCGCGCTTTGGGCGTTGAGAGCGATCAGCAGGGAGTTGGTCTGACGCACGAGTTCGACGATCTGGTCGGTGCGTTCGGCGAGGACCTGAGTGGTCTTCGCCGCGTTGGTCAACAGGTTGCGCAACTGGGCATCCTGCTTGTTGAGGGTGTCGGCGAACCGGGACACTCCGACGACCGCCTGATGCAGGTCGGGCGGCGTGTGGGCGAAGGTCTCGGCCATCGTCGACAGCGACTGCGAAAGCTGTTGGGTGTCAAGCCCGCTGATGGTGGTGGTCAGGTCGCCGAGGGCGTCGGGGAGTTGATAGGGCGAGGTGGTTCGGTCCCGCGGGATGGGGCCGGTCAGCGCACCGTCGCCGCGCGGAGTGACGTCGAGCATCTTCGTGCCCAGCAGTCCCTTCGTCTTGATGGCGGCCAGAGTGCGCTCACCGAGATGGACGTCGCCGTCGATCCGGAAGGTCACCAAGACCTGCGGGCCGTCGAGTTCGATGCTGGATACTTTGCCGACGGGCAAGCCCGACACCTCTACGGTGGCCCCGGTGAACAGGCCGCCCGCCTCGGCGAAGTACGCGGAGTAGTTGCGGCCGGGATTGAGGAACGGCAGCTTCTGCCAATTCAGCGCACCCATCACGATCCCGGCGATGACGACGGCGCCGACTGCCCCCAGGATGACCGGGTTGCGTTCGGAAAAGGACTTCACTTCGGCGTGCACCGCCCGGTGTCCTGTCCGGCCACCTTGACGAAAACCGGTTGTCCGCCTTTGCCGTTCAACTTCAGTATCAGGTCGCAGAGGTAGAAGCTGAAGAAGTCGCCGTACATTCCCTGCCGCTGCAGGGCGCGGTATTTGTCTGGGAGTGTGTCGATCAGCTTCTCCAGGTATTCGTGATCGGCCACCGCGATCGACGAGACCCGGTCGGTTTCGTGGACCACCTTCTGGAACGGCGCACGGGCGCCTGCGAGCAGATCGGCGACGCTTCCCGCCGCCGCACTGGTGGAGGTGAACGCGGCGGCGACGTCGTTCCGGCGGGCGTCTAGGGCCTGCACCAAACCCGTCAGATTGGTGACGGCTTTGTCGAGTTGGGCGCTCTGACTGCCCAGCGCACCCAGGACCGCGTCGAGGTTGGTGATGACCTCACTGATCAACTGATCGCGGTCGGCCAGGGTATTGGTCAGTATCGCAGCCTGATTGAGGAATGAGCCGATCGTCGCTCCCTGTCCCTGCAAGGCCTGGTTGAGCTGTGCGCTCAGCGCGTTCACCTGCTCTGGGCTCAGGGCGCGGAACAGCGGCTTGAAGCCGCCGATCACCGAGTCGAGATCCAACGCCGGGGCGGTACGTTCGACGGGAATGGTCTGGCCCGCCGAGAGGCGTTTGACTCCGCCCGTACCGTCGTCGAGCGCCAGGAACCGGCCGCCGATGACATTGTCGTAGCGGATGATCGCCCGAGTTCCCTCGGTGAGCACCAGCGTGTCGGCTGCCGAGAATTCGACTCGCACGGTCGCGTCGCGGTTGATTCGGATGTCTTCGACCTTGCCCACCTCGACACCGGCGACGCGGACGAAGTCGCCTTTCTTCAGGCCGGTGACATTGGTGAACACCGCGTTGTAGACCGTGCCGGTGGTGAAGCGGAACTGGGCGAAGATGGCCAGCAGCGCGAATGCGCCGAGGAAGCACACCGTCAGAAAGATGCCGAGACGCCACACCGCGCCCGCGAGATTGTCCTTCACGGCTGGCCCTCCGTCGGTTGCGGTTGTGCTGGCGGGGGTTCCGGTGCGGGCGGGACGCCCGGCCACAGCGGCACGCCACCGGGGCCGTACCAGGCCGCGCCGTAGGGCGGCATGCCCGGACCCGGGTCGGGTCCCGGAGCGGGTCCGGGCAGGCACTGCCGGATGCTGGGCGGCCGCGGATTGCCACGAGTCACCGGGAACCAGTCCGCCCAACAGGGATGCCCCAGACCGGGATTGGGCCGGATGTCCAGGCCCGTGCCCCAGCCGGTGTTCGTGACGAGTTGGCGCACCGGGAAGTTCTTGGTGACGTCCGGTAGCGACCCGCAGCCGGGCTTTCCACCGGGGCCGCCTTTGGCGCCGACGATAGGCAGGTTGTCCGGATACTGATAGGGGTCGTTGCCCAGCAGTAGCGCGATGTCGAACACCGCGGACTTGCCGTCCTTGCCGCCCCAGGCCTCGTAGCCGCCATTGTTCAGCGTCCAGGTCGCGCCTTGCAGCCAGCATGTGTAGACGGGGTTGTACTTGAGCAGCAATGCCGTCGTGGGCTCCAGGATGTTCGCCGCGCGTACCAGGTTGCCGCCACTGCTTTCCAGCAGGTCGTGGCCGGACTGGGCGAACCCGATTGTGTTGAGCAGCAACGTGTCCAATGCCTGTGATCGGTCGGCGACGGTGGTGCTGACGGTGCTGGCGGAGTTGAGGATGGCCACGATGTCGGGTGCGGCCGCGGCGTAGGTGTCGTTGAAGTTCTTGAAGGATCGCCAATCCGCGCGGATCGTGTCACTGCGCTCGTTGAGCGCCGTGAGGACCTGGTTGAGGTCGGTGGTCGCCTGGCCCATCCGGGGGCCTTGCCCGCGAACTCCGTCGGCGACCGCCGTCAGCACGGCGTTCAGTTTGGCGGGGTCGACCATGTCGAGCAGGTTGACGACATTCTCGAAGACGGTGTTGACCTCGGTGGTGACATTGGCCGAACGCAGTACCGCGCCGGCGGCCAAGCGCTTCGGGCTCGGGTCGTCGGGGTAAACGAGGTCGACGAACTTGGCGCCGAAGACAGTGGTGGACCTGATCTGTGCGCCGACATTCGCCGGGATGTAACGGATCTGGTCGGGATCGATCTCGAGTCGCAGACTGGCCGGACCGTGTCCACCGCCGATGGCGGCGACGCGTCCGACCTGCACTCCGCGCATCTTCACTTTGGCGCCGGTCTCCATGACAAGTCCGGAGCGGTCCGAGGTTATGGTGACCGGCACGTAGGAGCGGAACGTGCCGGCGAACGCGGTTCCGGTCACGAAGAAGAAGACGCCGATCGCCGCCACGAGTATGACGGTCCACCAGCCGTCGGGAAGACGGTTCTCACCGGGGCGGGCGTCCATCTCACCCGGCCAGGTTGAAGTTGCCCGACTGTCCGTAGACAGCCAGGGAGATCATCACGATCTCGACCGCTGCCACCACCATCGACGTGCGCACCGCGCGCCCGACCGCCTCACCGACACCGGCGGGGCCGCCCCTCGCGGTGAAGCCGTAATAGGTGTGCACCAGCATGATTACGACGGTCATCGCCACGGACTGCACGAACGACCAGATCACGTCGGTGGGGTTGAGGAAGGTGTTGAAGTAGTGGTCGTAGACGCCTGAACCCTGCCCGTAGATGGCGACGGTTCCGGTACGCGCCGCCAGAAACGCCATCATGACGGCGATGCAGTACAACGGGATCACGACGATCACGCCGGCCAATACGCGAGTCGAGGCCAGGTAGGTGACCGAGCGGATGCCGATCACCTCGAGTGCGTCGATCTCCTCGTTGATCCTCATCGCGCCGAGCTGCGCGGTGGCTCCGGCGCCGATCGTCGCGGACAACGCCACCGACACGGTTCCTGGCACGATGAGGCGGACGTTGAAGAAGGCCGACGCGAAACCGGTCAACGCCTCGAAGCCGACCGAGGACAATTGGTTGTAGCCCTGTACGGCGACCAGAGCGCCGGTGGTCATGGTCAGGAATCCGACGATCGCGACGGTGCCACCCACGACTGCCAGAGCGCCTGCGCCGAGGCCCATCTGGGCGATGAGGCGCAACAGCTCTTTGTGATAGCGGGTGACCGCCTCCGGTATGGCAACCAAAGTCGTGACATAGAACCGGGTTTGGGCTCCGATCCGCTTCCAGCCCGTGGTGGCGCCCTGCACACCGCTGAGCAGCTTCGGGTGCAATCTACTGGGCGTGCTGACACTCACCGGGCCATCCTCATCCCACCGTGAACTGGATGCCCACGGCGGTCACGATCACGTTGATCGCGAACAGCACCATGAAGGTGAACACGACGGTCTCATTGACCGCGTTACCGACACCGGCCGGGCCGCCGCCCACAGAGATGCCCTTGTAGCAGGCGATCAGTCCGGCGGAGAGGCCGAAAAGCGTTGCCTTTGTGAGCGAGACGAGAACGTCACCCATACCGGTCAATAGGGTCATACCCGCGGCGAATGCGCCGGGGGAGACGTGCTGGATGTAGACGCAGAAGATGTAGGCGCCGGTCAACCCTGCCAGGATCACGGTCGCCGACAATGCCAGCGCAACAGTGGTGGCCGCGAGCACCCGTGGAACCACCAGTGCCTGAATCGGATTGATGCCCATCACCCGTAGGGCGTCGAGTTCTTCCCGGATGGTGCGAGCTCCCAGATCGGCGCACATGGCGGTGGCACCGGCACCCGAGACAACCAAAACGGTGACAATGGGCCCGATTTGGTTGACGGTGCCGATCGCGGCGCCCGTCCCGGAGAAATCGGTGGCACCGAATTCGCCGAGCAGGATATTGAAGGTGAACACCAGCAGCACTGAGTACGGCAGAGTGAGCATGAGTGCCGGGAGCACTGAAACGCGCGCGACGAACCAGGTCTGCAGCAGGTATTCACGCCAGGCGAAGGGGGGCTGGAACATCACAACCATGGTGTCCAGCGACATGGCGATGAACCCGCCGAATGCCCGTACCGGCTTGATCAGTGGATACGTCGCGGTCACGGGTTCCCACCCGGTGCCGACCGGTTCGTCGGCCCGGGTTCGACCATGACGACCGGCGGCATGGCGGAACGCTATCGTGAGCGTTGCTGAAGTTGCTGCTCCTCAATGGGGGCTAATTCCTACCCCCAAAGGGTTAGCAGTAGGTTCGACGCCCTCGTACGGGCGAATCAGGCTGTGCGGTTCGGCCCACCGCAAACGGCCGGCAGGCCCTGCTCAGCCTTTGCTGCGTCCCGGCGGTCACCGGTTCTGTGAGCCCCCCGGCAGCCGAACCACCTGGACGAAGAACTCGTCGATCTGCCGGACCGCGCTCATGAACTGGTCGAGGTCGACCGGTTTGGTGACGTAGGCGTTGGCGTGCAGCTTGTAGCTGCGCAGGATGTCCTCTTCGGCCGACGACGTGGTGAGCACCACCACCGGGATGGTGCTGAGGTCGTCGTCGGATTTGATCTTCTCCAGCAGCTGCCGCCCGTCGTATTTGGGCAGGTTCAGGTCCAGCAGGATGAGGTCCGGGCGAGGAGCATCGGCGAATGGGCCGCGCCGGTACAGATAGTCCAGGCCTTCCTGCCCGTCGTGCACCACATGCAGGGTGTTCTTGAGCTTGTTGTGCTCGAACGCCTCCCGGGTGATGAGCTCGTCTCCGGGGTCGTCCTCGATGAGCAGGACGTCGATGGCGCGACTGCTGTCGCTCATGAAGCGGTTCCTTCCAGTTGCAAAGCTCGGGTATCGGGTGCGATATGGGCGGGCAGGGTGAAGCGGAATCGGGTACCGCCGTCGTAGGCGGTGTCGATCGAGATGGTGCCGCCGTGGTGCTCGACGATCTTCTTCACCAGCGCCAGGCCGATTCCGGTGCCTGCATAGGCATCCCGGCCGTGTAGCCGCTGGAAGATCACGAACACCTTGTCGACGAATTCGTCGGCGATTCCGATTCCGTTGTCGGAGAACGTGAACACCCACTGCCCTTCGTCATCACCGGTACCGGTTTCGGAGGTGATGGCGATGCGCGGGGCAACGTCGTCGCGGCGGAACTTCACCGCGTTGCTGACCAGGTTCTGCCACAACATCGTCAGCAGGGTCGGGTCGCCGGTCACCGTGGGCAACGGGCCCGAGCGGGTGATCTCGGCACCGGTCTCCTCGATCGCGGTGGCCACATTGGCGATTGCGGCGTCCAGCACGGTATCGAGCTTCACGTCGACCTGGGTGGCGTGCAACCGGCCGACCCTGGAGAACGTCAACAGGTCGTTGATCAAAACCTGCATCCGCTTGGCGCCGTCGACAGCGAAATCGATGTACTGGTGGCCACGTTCGTCCAGCTGGTCGCCGTAGCGCTTCTCCAGCAGCTGACAGAACGACGCGACCTTGCGCAGTGGCTCCTGCAGGTCGTGCGACGCGACGTAGGCGAATTGCTCGAGCTCGGCGTTGGAGCGACGAAGCTCGGCGGCCTGTTCGTCCAGTTGTGCGCGGGCTTCGCTGGACGCCTCGAGTTCGTCGACGATACGGCGTCGCATGCCTTCGACGTCGGCGGCGATCGCGCGAATATCCTTGGGGCCCTCGGGAATGATCTGCTCGTCGAAGTTTCCCTTGGTGATCCGCCGGCACGCGGATGCCAAGGCCTCCATGGGTCGGGTGACCGCATTGCGAACCAGGATCGTGATCGCGAAGCCGGTGATCAGGAAGGCGGCGATCACCACGGCCGAGGCGCGGTCGCGCCACGCCTGGGCGGTGTCGAGCTGTTGCACCGCGTCGGTGCGGGCGGCGGCGAGGTGCTGATTCTGCGCGTCGAAAAGCCCTCGCAGGGAATCGAATTTCGACTTCCCGGCTTCCGCGGTGGCCTTCGTCAACACGCTCGGTGAGCCAGGTGTGACGCTGGCGATCAGCGGACCCGCGTATTGGCCCCGCCAGGTCGCCGCCGAGTTCTCTATCGCGTCAAGGTCGGCGAGTAACTCGGGGCGTCCGGCGAGCTGATGTCGAATAGCCTGCGCTGCAGTCTGTTCGGTGCGCTGGCCCTCGTAGTAGGGCGATAAGAACTGTTCGTCGGCGGCGATGACATAGCCGCGAACCGCGGTCTCCTGATCACGCAACGCGGCCTGCAGCTGGTAGGCGGCGACACGCGCGGGCTGAATGTTGTCGATCAGCTGCCGGCTGGTCTCGTCGGTTCGGTTGAGTAGCACCGCCGCCACCAGTGCGCCGCCGAACACCACCACACCGAGCATCAACAGCACGACGCTGAGCCAGCCCCGCACCGTCATACCGGACAGCCGGGTGCCCGCAACCTCTTTCATCGGCGGGTCCGCTCGACGCGCAGCACCGCGATGTCGTCGGTAATGCCACCGTGGGAGGCGGCCAGCGATTCTGCGCCCTTGATGAGGCCCTCCACGAACTCGGGGCCGGGAAGATCGGCGATCGAGCGGGCGAGGTCGAGCAGACCTTCTTCACCGAGTCGCTTCTCGCCGATACCAGAGTGCCCCTCGAACAGGCCGTCGGTCAGTAACACCAGTCCATGGCCATCGGGCAGCTCCAACTCGTTCTGCGGCCACTGCTGCGCACCCAGACCCAAAGCCGGCCCAGCTGGCGGCTCGATCCATTCGACGGTGCCCGGTCCGTGGAGCAGCATTCCGGGGTGCCCGGCGCGGACGGCGGTGAAGCCTCGCGAGTCGGGCCACATAGCGATGCTGAGCACGGTCGCGAAGATGCCGCTACCTGCGCGCTCGGCGCGCAGGACCTGCTCGAGGCGGCGCATCCGGTCATTGCCGCGCAGGCCCGCGAACGTCAGCGCCCGCCAGCCGATGCGCAGTGCCGCCCCCAGCGCGGCCTCGTCGGGGCCGTGGCCGGCCACATCGCCGACCATGACGTGCACGGTGCCGTCCGGGGTTTGCACCATGTCGTAGAAGTCGCCGCCCAGCAGGGCGTTCTCCCGGCTGGGTCGGTACTGCGTGACGATTTCGACACCGGGGTCTTCGTGCAGTAGCGGTAGCGGCAGCAGGGCTCGCTCTAGACGGGCGTTCTCCTCGGCCCGCATCTGACTGGTGTGCAGATCGACGGCGGTGAGCTCGGTGCGTTTGCGTTCGATGGCGTACAGCACCGAACGGTGCAGCGTCTCGGGCTCGACGTGGCCCTTGACGAGGTAATCCTGGGCGCCGGAGGCCATCGCCGACATGCCGAAGTGTTGATCGTTGAGGCCGGTGAGGACGACGATCGGCAGGCCTGCGTCCATCTTGGCCACTCGGTCCACGGCGGCAACGCCGTTGGCGTCGGGGAGATTGAGATCGAGCAGCACGCAGTCGGGCCGGTGGGCGACGAGCTTCTCCTGGGCGATCGCCATCGATGCGGCCCACTCCACGCTGATATCGGCGCCGGCCTCGGAGATCAACTCCTCGACCAGAATGGCGTCGCCCTGATCGTCCTCGATCAGCAGCAACGAGATTGGTCGCTTCGTGGCACCGGCAAAACCGGCAGGATTCAGCACCTGTGGGTCGTAAGGTGCGCGCATGAAAGATCAGATCCTTAAGTTCAGATCGGCCGCGCTTTGACCTAGGTATTCTTCGAACAGCTCTTCGACCCTACCGGCTACCCCCCGTCACACCCAACCTGACTCGGTCGCGACGCAGGTCAGCGGCGTGCCGTGCCGGTCAGCGCTCGACCGTCAACGCCCTGCAGCAGGCAAATTACCGTGCTGGGGTAGGGATTGTCCGCCGTCCGGTCCTGGTCGGAGTCGATCAGGTAGCTCGTGGAGTACGTGCCTGCCGCGGCAGCGCCGCCGATGTAACGCTGAAGGCCTGCGGCGCAGTCGCGGGTGGCGACGTCGTCGAGGGCGGTATTCACCGGGATCGGCGCACGGAGATAGGTCTCGGCGGCGTGGGGACCCCCGCAGCCGACGACGCTGACCTCGACGACCGCGGGGTCGGTGGGCGGCGGGGCGGCCAGGCAGTCACCGGCTTGGAGATCAACCCACTTCACCGAGCGGGGCTGTGCCGCCGGTGCGACCACCGTGCCGGTGTTTGTCGAGCTCGGCGGCGATGTGGCGGTCAGGGCCGGGGTGGTGTCCACGCTCCCGCCGCAGCCTGCGGCCGCGGTGATCGCGACACCGATCGACAAGGCCCACCCCGCGCTGCGCATCATCCTCTGTTTACCGCAGCGCGGCCTGCGGGTATGGGCCTTTTCATCATGACTATCTCCAAGCTGACCACCAAGACGGCGCTGGTGACCGCCGCGGTCGCCGTAGCGCTCAGCGCGGGCGCGGGTTCTGCCGCGGCCGCCCCGCCAGGGCCCCCGGGCCCGCCCGGGCCGCCGGGCCCGCCCGTACCCGCGCCATGGGTGCCGAACGGCCCGGGAGTGAACGCCGGGGCGCCGGGCAATCCGCTGCCGCCGGGACAGGGCTACCTGCCTCCGCCGGGGCATCGCGCCGACTATGACGATGTCGTGCCCGTCTGGGCGCCACCCGCTCCGCCTCCGCCTCCGTGGGCGCCGTGGCTGCCGGTGGTGTGGAATGCGGACCTGCCTGCGTGGGGCGTGTGGTGGAACGGCGGCTTCATTCAGCTGTAGCCCGCATATCAGAAGCTGCTCTCGCGACCCCGCACGAATTCCAGTAGTGCGGGGTCGTCTGAGGTGAACCGGTCGACTTCTTCGCCGCCGTCGCAGCGGTACAACCCGACAGTGACCGACTCGGCGTGACGGTCGATCACCGCCCAGTGCGCGCCGGCGTCTTCCCACCTAAGTAGTGCCGCCACGGGGTCGTCGCCCATGACCACCATCATGGCTCGCCGGCGATCCGTCGTCTGGCAGAGTTGGGTTCCACAAGCGGTGCTGGCGGTGAGGGAGCGCAGTGAACCACTGGACTGCAGTTGCGGGTGCGGCAGTGTTCGTCTGGCTGGGGATGGTGCTCGCTATTTCGTTCCTGGAGGCCCCGCTGAAATTCCGGGCCCCCGGCGTCACGATTGCGCTCGGACTCGGTATCGGCCGGCTTGTGTTTCGGGCTCTCAACATCTGCGAAGCGGTGCTGGCGGTGATCATCGCCGTCGCGCTGGCACTCGGCACCGCCGGTCCGGGTGTCCTCGCGGCGGTCCTGGTGGCCGCCGCAGCGCTGGTGATCCAAGTCCTCGGCGTGCGTCCCGCGTTGACGCGGCGCTCGGACGCGGTGTTGGCCGATCCCACACAGGCCGAGAGCGGACGCTCGCACGCGCACTACGTCTACGTCGTGTTGGAAGTCGTCAAGGTGGTGGCGCTGCTCTCCAGTGGCGTTCTGCTGCTTAACATTTGAGGAGGAAAGTATGGATTCGATCTCGCTGACCCAGCTCGCCGACGAACAGTTGGCCGCGGCCCGCTCGTCGAACAGTGGCCGGGCCGCACACACCGTGCACGGCGGCCACGATCACCCGCTGCGGCAGACGGTGATCGCCCTGGCCAAGGGACATGAACTCAGCGAGCACCACACGCCGGGCGAGACGACGCTGCAGGTGCTCCGCGGCCACGTCCGGCTGGCCACCGCCGACGATGCGTGGGAAGGCAAGACGGGCGACCTGCTGGTGGTCCCGCGCGATCGGCACGGCCTGCAGGCCATCGACGACTCGGTGGTCATGTTGACGGTGCTCGCCGACAGCTGACTGCTCAGTAGCGGTAGTCGGCCAGATCGGTAGCGCCCTGACGAATATCGCCGTCAAGCATCAGTAGGGCCGGCACCATCTCGGAGGTGACCAGCCCGTGTCGGCCGGTCACGTCGTCGATGAGGTCGAAGCACTGGCCGATGACCGCCGGGGTGTCGACGACGATGGTGGTCACCGGCACCCGGCGGCCGTACTGAATCAGCTTGTCGCCGTGGGGTTTATGGTCTCCGTGGAAGCCCCATATGCCGCGCAGGACGGTGGCGCCGCCGACGGTGTTGGATTCCCACAGTCGGCGCACCAGTGCCCGGTGGACCGGCACGCCGTCGTGGTGGGTTGATGCGTCGGTGTGAATCGTCAGCTTCTGACGTAGTTCGCGGCCGTGTGCGTCGACCGCGGGCAGGGCCGGCGGACGGGCGAGCAGTTGGCCGTCGCGTTTGAGTATCTGTACGCGTTCCACCGTCACCAGCGGCTGGTCCATCAGTCCTTCGAGTTCGGGCAGAACACGCTGCGCCTGGGCGGCGGTACCGATCGCGATGATCATGATCGGCACGTCGGTGTTGCCGCTGAAGAAGCGGGCCCGGCGCCGTCGGCCGTCGGCCGTGCCGTCCACGCCGAGGAACACGGTCGCCCCGGCGAAGTGATGGCGGTGCAACAGATCGCACACCGCGTAAAACGCGGCCGCGCCGTTGATCCGCCGCCGACGGCCGACGTAGATGGTCAGCTTGACCTCGTCGCCTCCCTCGGGCAGCTCGCCGCTGTAGAGCCGGGCCCGCTCGAGGGTGAGCAATCCGCGCTTGGTGATGGCGATGACGTCGTCGATCAGCCCACCGATCGTGTCCGGGGTGTCGACGGCGGCCACCGCGATCGGCGGATCCTCGGACAGGGTCAGCGATTCGTCGCTGCGGATCACGTGCCTCGGGCCGAAGCTGGCAATACCGCGCAGCATCACGCTCTCGGCCACCTGGCGTTCTGCATACAGGTCGAGCAGCGCCTCTGCCAGGAAGCGGGAGCCGGCGCGCTGGCGCTCGCCGAAGAACGCGGTCAGCTTGAGATAGGTATCGGTCACAGCAGCCCCGCAATCCACTGGCCGAGCATCGCCGCGGCGACACCCAGGACGACGCTGACGACGAGATTGGCTATCGCAGGCCAGATCTGGCGTTCCTCGGTGAGCCGCTGCGTCTCCAGCATCCAGGTGGAGAACGTGGTGTACGCCCCGACGAAGGCGGTGCCGGCGAGCAGCGCGACGTTATGGCTGAGGGTGAGCCCGCTGATGAAGCCGAGCAGCACCGCGCCGCTGATGTTGACCGCCAGCGTGCCGAACGGGAACGACCGTGCCGCGCGGCGGGCCACCGCACGGTCGACCATGAACCGGGCCACCGAACCCAGCCCGCCGATCAGCATCACCCCGGCCCAGATCGCGACGGTCACGCGCGGATCCTGACCCGGCGGACCAGGGCCGTCGCGACGTAGACGGCCAGCAGTCCGGCAGCGATGCTGACCACGCTATAGGCGGCCGCGAGGCCGTAGTGGTGGTGCTCGATCATCTTCAGAGTTTCGACCTGCATGGTCGAGAATGTCGTCAGTCCGCCACAGAGGCCGGTGCCGAGCAACGGTCGGCGGTAACTCGACAGCGGGAGTCGTTCGAGCAGGCGGGTGGTGAAGTAGCCGAGCAGGAACGCGCCCACGATGTTGACGCCGAAGGTCGCCCACGGCCAGTGCGCCGGATCGTCGGCGAAGACCGTGGCGAGGATCGCGCGGGCCAGGGTGCCCACCGCGCCGCCGGCGAATACGGCCGCCAGTTCCCGGTTGTCATGACCGAACATGGGCAACCCCCTTAACCGTCGATGAATCCGCGAGCAAGTATCACCCTAGGGAAGGCAGAATTGGCGTCATGGCGGCTAACCCCCGCGCCGGTAAGCCGGCGCTTCCTGAAGACCTCGTCGATCTGCCCCACCTGGTGACCGCGTACTACACGGTGAACCCCGACCCCGAGAACATCGACCAGCAGGTGGCCTTCGGCACGTCGGGACATCGCGGCTCCAGCCTGGACGGTGCGTTCAACGAGGCGCACATCCTGGCCACCACCCAGGCGATCGTGGAGTACCGCGCCGCGCAGGGCACCACCGGACCGCTGTTCATCGGCCGCGACACCCATGGCCTCTCCGAGCCGGCGTGGGTATCGGCGCTGGAAGTGCTGGCCGCCAATGATGTTGTGGCGATGATCGATTCGGCCGATCGGTACACCCCGACTCCTGCGGTCAGCCACGCCATCCTGACTTATAACCGCGGACTGAGCGCGGGTCTGGCGGACGGAATCGTCGTCACGCCGTCGCACAATCCGCCGCGAGACGGCGGGTTCAAATACAACCCGCCCAATGGCGGGCCGGCCGACACCGATGCCACCGGCGTGATTGCCAAGCGGGCCAACGAGATTCTGCGCGACGGGCTCAGGGGAGTGAAGCGAGTGCCGCTGGCCCGCGCTCTGCAGAGCGCCCAGCGCCACGACTATCTGGACGCCTATGTCACCGATCTGCCCAATGTCGTCGACATTCACGCGATCCGTTCGGAGAAGATTCGCATCGGAGCCGACCCGCTGGGCGGAGCCAGCGTGGATTACTGGGCGGCCATCGCCGAGCGGCACAACCTCGACCTCACTGTGGTCAACCCGTTGGTCGATGCGACGTGGCGGTTCATGACGCTGGACACCGACGGCAAGATCCGGATGGACTGCAGCTCACCGAACGCCATGGCCTCGCTCATCGCCAACCGGGACTCCTACCAGATCGCCACCGGTAACGACGCCGACTCCGACCGGCACGGCATCGTGACCCCCGACGCCGGGCTGATGAACCCCAACCATTATCTGGCGGTGGCGATCGACTATCTGTTCTCGCACCGGCCGGACTGGCCGGCGAGTGTGGCCGTCGGCAAAACTGCCGTCAGCTCGTCGATCATCGACCGGGTGGTGGCCGGCCTGGGCCGCAAGCTCATCGAGGTGCCGGTGGGCTTCAAATGGTTTGTCGACGGATTGATCGGCGGCACAATCGGTTTCGGTGGCGAGGAGTCGGCGGGGGCGTCGTTCTTGCGCCGTGATGGCTCGGTGTGGACCACCGACAAGGACGGCATCATCCTGGCCCTGCTGGCGTCGGAGATCCAGGCTGTCACCGGGTCGTCGCCGTCGCAGCGCTATGACGAGCTGGCCGCGAAGTACGGGGCGCCGGTCTATGCCCGCGTCGATGCCCCGGCCAATCGGGAGCAGAAGGCGCGGCTGGCCAAGCTGTCGCCCGAGCAGGTCAGCGCCACCGAGCTGGCCGGTGAGCCGATCACCGCCAAGCTGACCACCGCGCCCGGTAATGGCGCGCCGCTGGGCGGGCTGAAGGTGACCACCGCCGACGGCTGGTTCGCCGCGCGGCCGTCGGGCACCGAGGACGTCTACAAGATCTACGCCGAGTCGTTCAAGGGACCCGAACACCTGGCGGAGGTGCAGGAAGCGGCGCGTGAAGTGGTGAATACAGTCATCTCGTGAGTTCTGTCGCCGAAGGTGACTGTCCGTCGGAAGCCGAGGCCAAGCTTCCGCGGGAGGTCTGGGTTCTGATCGCCGCCAATGCGGTGATCGCCTTGGGCTATGGCGTGGTGGCGCCGGTGCTGCCGCAGTTCGCCCGCAACTTCGGCGTGAGTATCAGCGCCGCGACGTTCGTGATCACCGCCTTCGCGCTGATGCGGCTGTGCTTCGCCCCGGTGTCGGGCATGTTGGTGCAGCGGTTGGGGGAGCGCCGGATCTATGTCAGCGGCCTGCTGATCGTGGCGCTGTCGACCGGGGCGTGCGCGTTCGCCCACACCTACTGGCAGCTTCTGGTGTTCCGGGCGCTCGGCGGTATCGGCTCGACGATGTTCTTCGTCTCCGCGTTGGGGCTGATGATCCGGATCAGCCCGCACAACGCCCGCGGCCGGGTCGCCGGCATGTTCTCGTCGGCGTTCCTGGTCGGCTCGGTGGCCGGCCCGCTGCTCGGCAGCCTCACCGCGGGTCTTGGCCTGGCGGCGCCGTTCCTCATTTACGGCGCGGCATTGCTCATCGCCGCGGCGGTGGTGTTCATCAACTTGCGGCACTCGCATCTGGCCGCCCCGGCGCCGGCTGACGAGCTGACGGTGACCCTGGGCGTGGCGCTGCGCCACCCCGCCTATCGGGCGGCGCTGCTGTCCAATTTCGCGACGGGCTGGTCGGCGTTCGGGCTGCGGGTGGCGCTGGTGCCGCTGTTCATCACCGAGGCGCTGCACCGCGGGCCCGGGGTCGCCGGCGCGGCACTGGCCACGTTCGCGGCCGGCAATGTGGCGGCGGTGATCCCGTCGGGCCGGTTGTCCGACCGGACCGGGCGGCGGCCGTTGCTGATCATCGGGCTGGGACTGTCGGGGCTGACGACGGCCGTGGTCGGCGCCGCGACAGTGCTGCCGGTGTTCCTGGTGGGTGCGTTCATCGCGGGGGCGGCCACCGGTGTGTTCACCGCGCCGCAGCAAGCCGCGGTGGCCGACATCATCGGCAAGGCCCGCGGTGGGACGGCCGTGGCGACTTTCCAGATGATGTCGGATCTGGGGTCGATCGCCGGGTCGCTGGGGGTGGGCGAGATCGCCCAGCATCTCTCCTTCGAGTGGGCGTTCGCGATCAGCGGGGCCATCCTGGTGTTGGCGTCTATCGGGTGGCTGCTGGCGCCGGAGACGCGGGACAAGCCCCCGTTGGAGCAGACCCCGCCCCGGCCGCTGGGTCCGGAGGCCGCCGGTGAGCTGCCCTAGGGGCGATGCCATGCGTGAGACTGCACTGACGTAGGAAAAGTGCGAGTAGGCGTCTGCGTGAGTCCACTCTCGCCGCGGTCGCGGCGGATATCGCCGGTTGTTGGCTGCTCTGAACAGCGATTTTGAGGCGCGGGTGCCGGTGGTGTAATTTCGGTGGGCACACCTGGGGCTATGGCGCAGTTGGTAGCGCACCACACTGGCAGTGTGGGGGTCAGGGGTTCGAATCCCCTTAGCTCCACCAGGCACGGCAGTACTCGTTTGGGTGCTCGGCAGGTTGTTTGACCACAATTCGTTGTCGGCCGATCTGACGCATACGCGGCACATCTAGCCGGCAAGGCGGCCATTAGCAGTCGGCGCCTTCGGTCTCAATGTGTTGTGGTCACACTGCCCGGGTGACCAATATCGCCCAGCGGACTCGCACAGACCGACGGCAACCCGGCCGATTTGGTACGTCAGGGTTGCCGGTCGATCAGGTCGATGATCGCCCGTTGGGCTTCACCGACTTCGAGGGGCAGTGTGGCGAACATTTCGGCGATCATCATCGCGACCGGCGTCGTCCACAGCAGCATGCCCAGTGCCGCGGCGTTCTGGCCGCCATGACTGGTTTCCAGCCGTTGCGTCACATTCGCGAGAGCCGCACCCAGTCGCTCCATGTGTCGGCTATCGAGGCCGGAACGCAGTTCTTTGGTGGATATGAGGATCTCGAGACCGGCCATTGCTTTGGGGTTGGCGAATGCTTCCCAGGCGCCGCGCACCAAGTCGCTGGTGTCGATCGGCTGGTCGGGGTCGGACAACGCCTCGAGAGAGGCGACCAGGCGATCGACGGCGTCGTCGATGACTGCGATCAGCAAGCCGTCGCGGTCGCCGAAGTGATGCTGAATGACGCCCCATGTCACACCGGCGCGTTCGATGATGTGACGTGCGCTCGCCGCTGAAAATCCTTCTTCGCGGATGCAGCGGACCGTCTCGTCGATGAGGCGTTCACGAGTGCGGTCACCGCGTTCGCGGCGGCCGGTGGTGGGACGGTCGGGGCTCCTGCGTGCACTCATTGCCGTCCCTGCCAAGCGTGTCGCCTCATCCGTAGCACATTAGGACACCGGTGTTCGTCGACTGATCGCGTAGGCGTGCTGCTGGTGTGTCGTCGACGCTTGCCTTTCAAACATGGCATGTGCCATGCTAGCGAAGAGGCGGGTGCCTGCTTGGTCGAACATCAATCGTCAAGCTAAAGCAGCGGGTCCGTCGGCACTTGCTACTGAATGTGACTGCTGCCAGTGGGGCTTCGTCGAGCTCGTCGCTGGCAGGCAAGTCCGGCGCGGGCATGGAGGCACGACGGTGACAGAGACGATTCCTCACGATGGCAAACACGATTCGTCGACGAGGCGGGGACTGTCCGTACTGCAGAAGTCTCTTTTCGGCATTTTGGCGTTCTTCTTCGTCATCCACATCTTCTTCTGGTACCTCGAATACCGTGTTGGGGTATCGCATGTCGTCGCCTCAACAACGTTGGTGGTCTTTGTCGTCGGCTGCTTCGTGACGGCACTGGTCCTTCCGTGGCTACCCCTTCCGGGGCAGCGGGATTGGACGCGGGCGCAGCGACTGAGTGCGATGGTGATCGTGTGGGTGTTCATCGCCCTGATACCACGGTTTATCTGGGAACTGCCGTGGCTCTTGTTCTTCAACGAGATCCGAACGGGCGTCGAGAATGGCGCGCTCTGGACATATATGTGGTCGCCGATCCTCCTGGGCGGTGACGCACGCTATTTGAACGGTGACCCGCTGATCGTGGTGCTGGAGTGGATCGCGTTCTTCATCGGTTTGTTCGAGGCCTATGCGATGGTGCAGTTCTTCCGGAATGGCAAGCGCTTCACCAGTACTCAGTTGTCCTTCATCATGGGCGGCATGATCGTGGAGGTCACGCTGCCTGCGGTCTACTTCGGTGTGGAGATCGCGAACAACATGCAGAGCATGACCAGCCCGGTCGAGATGTGGATCAAGTTCGTAGTCCTGAACCTGTTGTGGTGCACCATGCCGCTGGTCACCTATTTCTGGGGCGTACGCAGACTGACGCGCCAAGACTTCGCTGTTGCTTTCTGAACCGTTGGATTCGTCGTGTCTCAGTGGGAAGCGATCCAGTGAAATGCCCTGTAGCGCAAAACTAGTCGGTGGAGCAAAGACTTCGAGCGTCTTGGTTTCAGGTAGTCGATGAGGTCGTATGCGCGCCCGTTGGCTGGTCTGGCGATGGTTGTGGCCATAGTCGGGATTGTGATCGTGGCGGCGGGGATGTTCCGCGGCAGTTTCGCCGACACGGTCCCCCTGACGGTGCTGTCGCAGCGGGCGGGTCTGGTGATGAATCCGGACGCGAAGGTCAAACTGGTTGGTGTTCCGGTGGGGAACGTCGTGTCGATCCAAGAGCGTCCTAACGGTCAGGCCGCGATCCTGCTGGCCATGGATCCGGCTCAACTGGCGCAGATTCCGGACAACGTCAAAGTCGACATCTCCTCGTCGACGGTCTTCGGCGCCAAATCGATTGACCTTGTTGCGCCGGCGAATCCATCGACGCAGAAGCTGCGGCCAGGGCAGGTGCTGACCGCAGAGCATGTGACGGTCGAATTCAACACCATTTTTCAGCAGCTGTCCTCGGTGCTATCGGCGATCCAGCCGGAGAAGCTCAACGAGACCCTAGGGGCGATCTCCTCGGCGTTCAACGGCCGCGGCCCGCAACTCGGGCGCACCCTGAGCGATTTCGACGCACTGCTGGCCAAACTCGAACCCAGCCTGCCCAATCTCGCCCACGACAGCGACACGGCACCGGAGGTGCTCAACGCCTACGCCGATGCCAGCCGCGATCTCGTCACCACGCTCGATGACGCGACCCACATCAGCCAGACCATCACCGAGGAACAGAACAGTCTGGATGCGTTCCTGGTCAGCACGATTGGGCTAGCCGACGTCGGCAACGACGTCCTCGGATCGAACCGCGCGGGCATCAGCGACGTGTTCCGAGTGTTGGTGCCCACCACCGATTTGACCAACCGGTATCACCAAGGCCTGAACTGCGGGATCAGCGCGCTGGCCGTGATCGCCTCGGGTCCACCGTTGGAGAAGCCGGGCATCACCGACTCCATCGGATTCCTGCTGGGCCGCGAACGGTACCGCTATCCGATGAACCTGCCAAAGGTCGCCGCCACCGGCGGCCCGCAGTGCACCTCGCTACCGAGAGTGCCATTCGACACCGGGCCACCGTTCGTCGTCACCGATGTGGGAACCAACCAGGCCCAGTACGGCAATCAGGGCATCTTGCTCAACTCCGATGGGCTCAAGCAATTGCTCTTCGGGCCCCTGCCCGGACCTGCCCGCAACACCGCCCAGATCGGAGAACCAGGGTGAGCGGCACACGGGGACACATCCTGAAATTCGGTGCCTTCGGCGTCGTCATGGTCGTGCTGACTGCGTTTCTATTCATGATCTTCGGGCAGTACCGCACCGGTTCGACCAACGCCTACTCCGCAGTGTTCGTCGACGTATCGGGACTGAAAACAGGTGATTCAGTGCGAGCAGGCGGTCTACGTGTCGGCACCGTCGCCGATATCTCGATGCGGCCAGATCACACCGTGACGGTCGCGTTCGACGCTGACCGCACCGTCGTGCTGAGCAGCGGCACCCGCGCCGCGGTGCGCTATCTCAACCTGGTGGGCGACCGATTCCTGGAACTCATCGACGGACCAGGCTCAGCCAGAGTGATGCAACCCGGCTCACAGATCCCCGCCGATCGAACTGCACCGGCGCTGGACCTCGATCAGCTATTGGGCGGTCTCAAACCGGTCATCCAGGGGCTGAATCCTCAAGATGTCAACGCATTGACCAACGCTCTGCTGCAGATCTTCCAGGGCCAGGGCGGCACTGTGGACTCGTTGCTGACCAAGACGGCATCGTTTTCCAACGGGCTGGCCGACAACAACCAGATCATCGAAGCGCTGATCGACAACCTCAACGCCGTGATCGGCACACTCGCCACCAGCGGAAGTCAGTTCGCCGATGCCATCGACCGCTTCCAGCGGTTGGTCTCCGAATTGGCCGCCCACCGCGACCCCATCGGCGAGGCCATCGACGCCCTCGACAGCGGCACAACATCGATCGCCGATCTGCTTGGACAGGCTCGCCCGCCGCTAGCCGGCACCATCGATCAGCTGAGCCGCTTGGCGCCCCTACTCGACGACCAGAAAGGCCTGCTCGACGGGGCTCTGCAATCAGCCCCGGACAACTACCGCAAACTCGTCCGGCTCGGCGCCTACGGAAGTTGGATCAACTACTACATCTGCGAACTCACCGTCCGCGTCACCGATCTGCAAAACCGGACCGCCGTCTTCCCGTTTATCAAACAAGACAACGGCAGGTGCGCCGAGTAATGCTGAAATACCGCCAATCACGCCTCGTGCGAACGGGATTCATCGGCGCTGTCCTGATCATTCTCGTCATCACCGTCGGCCTGCAACCCGAACGGCTCACCGCGTGGGCCACCTCTTTGCGATTCCAGGCAGTCTTCGCCGAAGCCGGGGGACTGACCACCGGCAACGACGTCCGGCTGGCGGGAATGAAAGTCGGTCAGGTGGACGATGTTTCACTCGACGACGAAGGTAAGGCACTGATCACCTTCAGCGTCGACAGTGCGATCACACTCGGCAACGACACGTCCGCGCACATCAGGACCGGCACCCTGCTGGGGCAGCGCATCCTCACGCTGGAATCCGCAGGCAACGGCCTGCTACGTCGCGGCGCGGTCATACCGCTATCGCGCACCTCCTCGCCGTATTCGCTGACCGAAGCAGTCACCGACCTCACCACCAACACCGCGGGCACCGACACCCACAACATCAACGCGTCGTTAGATGCGTTGTCGGACACCATTGAGCAGATCACGCCCCAGCTGGGTCCGACCTTCGAGGGGTTGACGAAGGTCTCGCGGTCCTTGAACGCCCGCAACGACAGTCTGCGTGAGCTACTCAAGAGCGCGGCGTCGGTCACCGGCACCCTGTCCGAGCGCAGCCAACAGCTCAACACCCTCATCCTGGACGCCAATGACCTGGTCGCCGTGCTCAACGAGCGGCGCGAAGCGATCGTCAGCCTGCTCGCAAGCACCTCGGCGTTGGCGCGCGAACTGTCAGGCCTGGTTGCCGACAACGAGAAAGAGCTGGCACCCACATTGCAGAAACTGAACTCCGTGACCGCGATGCTGGAGAAGAATCGCGACAACATCGCCAAAGCCCTTCCCGGTCTGGCCAAATACGAAATGACCCAGGGTGAGGCCGTGGCCAGCGGATACTTCTACCAGTCCTACGTCCCCAATCTCATACCGGCGCAGGTAATTCAGCCGTTCCTCGACTATGCGCTCGGATTCAGGCGCGGTGTCAACAACGGGCAGCCACCCGACAACGCCGGGCCCCGGGCGGAACTCCCGCTGCCCTACAACGGCATCCCGGGTGGTTCCCGATGAACGCCAGGAGGTTACGGCTGGCGGCCGTGGTGGTGTTGGTCGCCTTGCTGCTGGCCGGTGCTGCCGTGCTCATCCGCAACACCTACTTCGCGCCGAAAGTGATCACCGCCTACTTCGCCAGTGCCACCGGCATTTACCCGGGCGACGAAGTCCGCATCTCCGGGGTCAAAGTGGGGACCATCGCTGCGATCGAACCGGCCGGCGCCAACGCCAAAATGACCCTTGACATCGAGCGCCGGATAAAAGTTCCTGTCGACGCCAAGGCCATCATCGTCGCGCAAAGTCTGATTTCGGCTCGTTACGTGCAACTCGCCCCGGCCTACGCCAAGGCCGGTCCTACGATGGCCGACGGAGCGGTGATCCCGGTCGAGCGGACCGCAGTGCCCGTGGAATGGGACGAAGTCAAAACCCAACTAACCCGCCTGGCAACAGATTTAGGCCCGCACAGCGGCGTCTCGGAAACATCGGTGTCCCGCTTCATCGACACCGCGGCCAACGCGATGGACGGCAACGGTGCCAAACTGCGCCAAACGCTGGCCGAACTGTCCGGTCTGGGGCGGATTCTGGCCGACGGCAGTGGCAACATCGTCGATATCCTGAAAAACCTCCAGACGTTTGTCACCGCGCTGCGTGACAGCAACCAGCAGATCGTCGAATTCCAAGGACATTTCGCGACACTGACCAGCGTGGTCAACGACCGCACTGACCTCGACTCCACCCTGAAAGATCTGAACGCCGCGGTCAGTGACGTGCAACGATTCGTCAGAGGCAGCCGCGATCAGACAGTGGAACAGCTGCAAAGGCTGACCAACGTCACCCAGACGCTGGTCGACCACAAACGCGATCTCGAGAACATCTTGCACGTCACGCCCAATGCCATCGCCAACGGCTACAACATCTACAACCCGGACACCCACAGCAATATCGGCTCCTTCGTGTTGAACAACTTCTCCAACCCGGGAGCCTTCCTGTGTCAGGCGATCGAAGCCGTCGCCGACGTCACCGCGGGCGAGACCGCAAAACTGTGCAGCCAATACCTCGGTCCGGCCCTCAACACGGTCGGGTTCAACTATCTGCCGTTTCCGTTCAGCTCCTACCTGATGAAATCACCGAGCCCAGAAAACCTCATCTACTCCGAGCCCAACCTCGCCCCCGGCGGGACCGGGCCGAGACCTGCCGCCCCCGATGTGCCGCCAGCGATCTCCGCCTATACCGGCCTGAACGGCGACCAAGCGCCCCCACCCGGATACGGCGCGCCACCAGCAGTCGCCCCCGGCCCCTCGGCGCCGGATCACCTGCCCGCCGACCCCTCTCCGGCCCTCTACCCGGGAGCCCCGGTCCCGCAGTCGCGAAGCCTCAACGACCTACTGCTGCCCGCTGAGGCGACCCCTGCACCGGCATCGGCAGCGGAGGTACCGCCCTCATGACCACTCGCCGACGCAGCCGCACGCTAGCGGTCATCGCCAGCTGTGCAGTAGCGACGCTGTCCGGCTGCGGATTCAACGGCCTCAATTCCCTACCATTGCCCGGTGCCGTCGGACGAAGCCCCGACGCCAACGTCTACCACATTCAATTCGCCAATGTCGGTACCCTGGAACCGAATTCGCCGGTAATGATCGATGACGTCGTCGTCGGCAGCGTCCGACAGATGACCTTCTCCAACTGGCACATCGACGTCGAAGTGTCGGTGAAGCCGGACGTTGTCGTTCCGGCCAACGCCGAAGCCAGCGTCGGCCAAACCAGCCTGCTCGGCTCGATGCACATCGCGCTCGACCCCCCGCTCGGCCAACCGCCCACCGGAAGGCTCAATCCCGGAGCGACCGTTCAACTCGACAAAACCTCGACCTACCCGTCGACCGAACAGACCCTGGCGTCGCTAGCCGCCGTCGTCAACGGCGGGGGACTGGGCCAAATCGGCGACGTCATCCACAACTTCGCCGCCGCCCTATCCGGCCACGAAGGCGACATCCGGGATCTGCTGACCCGCCTGAACACGTTCGTCGACACACTGGATCGCCAGCGCGACAACATCATTGCCTCCATCCAAGCTCTCAACCGACTGGCGGGGACCTTTGCCGAACAACGCGACCTCATCACCACCGCGCTGAACAAGATCCCGCCGGCACTGGACGTGCTGATCCGCGAACGTCCCCGCCTCACCACGGCACTGGACAAACTGCGCACCTTCAGCACCACCGCAACCGGATTGGTCAACGACACCCAGGCGAACCTGGTCAAAAACCTGCACAACCTGCAACCCACCTTGCAAGCGCTCGCCGATGTGGGGCCAGACCTCGACAACGCCCTGGTATTCGGCTCGGTGTTCCCCTTCGGACAAGACCTCATCAAGCGCGGTGTCCGGGGTGACTACATGAACTTCTTCGGCCAAATCGACCTGACCGTGCCCCGGCTCAAACGCTCACTACTGCTGGGCACCCGGTGGGAAGATCAGAAAGCCCAGCTCGTACCTGCCCCCGGGGAACCGTATTGGCAGAAGTACACCTACGACCCACTGGGCCTACCGATCGCGCCGCCGCCCCCGGGTGGGCCGCTCGGCCCGGTACCGGGAAACCCGCCGACACCCGGGCTGAATGCACTGCCACCCGGCGTTGTACTCCCGGTCAGCCCACCACCGCCTGTTGCCTCCGCCGAACCCGCGCAACCAGGCACACCACCGGTCTTCGCCGGACCTTACGGCCCCGCCGACGCGACCCCCGCACCCGGAGACCGCTGATGCTCACCCGTTTCATCAAAACGCAACTCGTCATCTTCACGATCGCCTCGGTGGTCGGACTGGGGCTGATGGTGTTCAACTACCTGCAAGCGCCGGTGTTTCTGGGTATCGGCCGCATCACCGTGACCCTGGACCTCCCCGCCGCCGGCGGACTGTACCCGTTGAGCAATGTCACCTACCGTGGCGTTCAGATCGGCAAGGTCACCGACGTCAAAGCCGTCGACGCTAGATACGCCCAAGCGACGCTGTCATTGGACTCCAACCAGAAGATTCCCGCGAATCTCATCGCCCAAGTGCGCAGTGTGTCGGCCGTCGGCGAACAATACGTCGACCTGCAACCGGTCGACCAATCCCCGCCATATCTGCATGACGGCTCGGTAATTGGCATGGGGCAGAGCAGAATCCCGCAACGAGTCGGCCCGATGCTGGATCAGCTCAGTGCGCTGGTTGGGACCATCCCGAAAGACAAACTGACCTCGCTGCTCGACGAATCGTTCACCGCGTTCAACGGCGCCGGCTACGACGTCGGTTCGCTGCTGGACTCCTCATCCCGGATCGCCGGCGACCTCAACGGCGTCGCCGACCACACCCGCGCTCTCATCGACGACAGCGGCCCCCTCCTCGATGGGCAAGCGGCGACCACCGACTCGTTGAAGACCTGGGCGCACAACCTGGCCGGCATCACCGGCCAGATCAGACAGAGCGATCCGCAAGTGCGGACACTGCTGCACACCGGCCCCGGGTTCGCCGACGAAGTCTCGGCGCTGCTCAATCAAGTCAAACCCACACTGCCGGTTCTGCTCGCCAACCTCACCACAGTCGGCCAAGTTCTCGTCACCTACAACAAGTCTGTCGAGCAGCTCCTGGTCTTACTTCCGCCCTACATCGGCGCAATCCAGTCGTCGACACCAGTCAACAATCCGACAGGAGATGCACTGGGCGACTTCTCCATCACCATCGCCGACCCACCCGCCTGCACCGTCGGATTCCTACCCCGCTCGGCCTGGCGCGCCCCGTCGGACACCACCGAAGTCGACACACCCGATGGGCTCTACTGCAAACTGCCGCAAGACTCACCGATCGCCGTTCGCGGCGCTCGCAACTATCCCTGCATCGAGCACCCCGGAAAACGTGCCGCCACCGTGCAGGACTGCGACAGCGACAAACCCTTCGAGCCACTGGCCCTCCGTCAACACGCATTAGGGCCGGCCCCACTCGATCCGAACCTCATCGCACAAGGAATTCCCCCCGACAGCCGAGTCACCAACGACGACAAGATCTTCGGCCCCCTCGACGGAACCCCAATGCCGCCTGCGGCCGCGCCGGCTGGACCAGGTGACACGTCTCCGCCACCCGCAGAGCCTGCGCCCGCGTCTGGAGCCCAACCCGTGGCGCCAAGCGCGTACACCAACCGGCCTGCACAGCAGGCACCCGTCGCAGTTGCCCGATACAACCCCCAAACCGGTTCCTACATGGCACCCGACGGGCACCTGTACGCCCAATCCAATCTCGTCGCCACGGCAACACAAAAATCGTGGACCGACCTCGTCATGACGACGGGATAGCTTGATGCGGAACATAACTCGGCTCACGAATGCCTGCGCCACATACCTCCTCGCGGGCGGTGCCGTTCTGACAGCGGCGCCGCCATCTGCCGCCGACTATGACCAATACGCCATGAACGGAACATTCACCGTCGTCTCAAACGGTGAATGGGCGCAAATGAACGGCCGCTATCAAGACCAGCCGACAGTGCGAAGCACCTGGACGGTGACCTCGACGTGCAGCACTGGCATTACCTGCGCAGGCAAAGTCACCAGCTCGCTGGGGTGGACCGAAGACGTCTACACCGAAGGCGGCTACTTCTGGTTCGTTCGACACCCGGTGCCCGACTGGATACCGTGCCCCGACGGCAGCACCGCCCCCGGAATCCAGGTCTACAGGTTCTATCCAGCCAAACAAGACGGCACATCACAGCCAATTTCTGACCTGTGGCTCGGAGAAGACCAAACCACCGGCGCCAGCGGAAACTGCGGACGAAACCAATCACTCGTACTCAACATGCCCCTGAAAATCACCAAGGTCACGTGACGCGGGCGCCGAGACGCGCAACGCGGCCGAGTCTCGGCGCTGCACACGAGCCGACAATGGCCGCCGAGCACTGACGACAGATCTGATGACAACGCTGACGACAGTTGCTGCTCGAACTACGCCCGCTGCGCGCCAGAATCGGATCTATCCTGCCTGGTCACGGGCTCTGCCCGGTCCTGGCAGTGTGGGGGTCAGGGGTTCGAATCCCCTTAGCTCCAGCAGGGAACCCGCCGAGACCAAAGGTCTGGGCGGTTTCTGCTTTTACACGGGCGGTGCCGTCGTCCGCAGAATCGGCCAACAAATTTCTGTAGCGGTAAAAGTCGCTGGTGCTGAGGACGTGCCGCCGAGGTAGTGCTCGCGGATCGGCCCCGGGTGGCTGATCAGGCGCTCGTTGACGTAGGTCCCCAGGGCCCCGTAACTGCGGTCGATGCCTTCGTTGTGTGCGCCGGGATGGGTGAGAACTGCGTACTCGGCCGCAGGCAGGACTTCGGCGCGGACGCCCTCCGGCGGATCCGCGGATTGCGGCGCTGCGACGAATAGCGTTGCATCGCCACGATTTTCGAGGAACAGCGCTCGATTGTAGAGCCCACCCGGCACAATCGCGCAGTCCACGCCTGCCGCCGCGGCGACCACGTCGCGCAGTCTTCCCAGTGCTACCCCGAACCAGGTGTCGATCTCGGCAGTCTCGATGGTGGCGCTGACGGACCACACCGCGAGCGGCGGTTCCCGGCGTATGTCCACGTGCGCAGCGGCGCGTACAGGCGAGAGCAACTCGCGCAGCGCGCCTACGGTGTCACGGGTCTGCTGCAACTGCACCTCCATCTGCTCGAGATGCGTGGTGATGATCTCGGCGCGGGCCGCGGCGTCATCCGTACTCAGCAGCGCCTTGATGTCGGGAATGGACATGCCGAGCGATCGGAACCGGCGGATGATGTGCGCATGATCGACCTGGCTGGTGTCGTAGAAGCGGTAGCCGGTGTAGGGGTCGACGTGGGCCGGTTCGAGGATGCCGATGTCGTGGTAGTGCCGTAGCGCCTTCCTGCTCAGGCTCGTCATCACGGCGAAGTCACCGATCGATACCTTCGCACCCATGGCGTCCCCTCTGCGTTCCGTCGCCCTATCGAACACGGTCATCCTGAAGCCTGCCCCTAGGGCAAGGTCAACGTCGCGGCATGAGCGCGATCCCGGCTTGACCTTCCCCTTACGGAAACCTCCATCGTGGGGCCATGACCACGTCAGAATGGGAAACACTCCCAGAAACCGTAAGAATCTTCATGACTGCGCTCGACTCCCAGGAAGTCGAGCGGGCGCTCGCCACCCTCACCAGCGATGCCGTGGTGACCGATGAAGGGCACGACTACACCGGGACCGATGAGATCGGGACCTGGTTGGCCACCGCGAGCAGCGAATATACATACACCGCCGAGTTCACCGGCGCGACCACGACGGACGCAGGCGTCGACCTCACGCAGCACCTGGAAGGCAACTTCCCCGGCGGGGTCGCCGACCTGCACTATCGATTCACCCTGGATGGCGCGGTGATCAGCCGGCTGGTGATCGAGCCATGACGCGACGGTGGTTCATCACCGGGGGGACGCCCGGCAACTTCGGGATGGCGTTCGCCGAAGCGGCGCTCGAGACCGGGGACCGCGTGGTGCTCACGTCTCGACGTCCGGAGGAGCTGGCGTCGTGGGCCGACCAGTACGGCGACCGGGTTCTCGTCGTACCGCTCGACGTCACCGACCCCGAGCAGGTGTCGCGGGCGGTGGCGGCGGCCGAGGAGCAGTTCGGTGGCATCGATGTGCTGGTCAACAACGCCGGCCGCGGGTGGTTCGGATCGATAGAGGGGATGGACGAGTCCTCGGTGCGGGCGATGTTCGAGCTGAACTTCTTCGCGGTGCTGTCTGTGACGCGAGCGGTGCTTCCGGGGATGCGCGCCCGCGGCGACGGATGGATCGTGAACGTGTCCTCGGTGGCCGGGATCGTGGCGGCGCCAGGATTCGGCTATTACAGCGCGACGAAGTTCGCCGTGGAAGCCGTTACCGAGACCCTCCGCGACGAAGTCGCTCCACAGGGCATCTCTGTGCTGGCAGTCGAACCAGGGGCGTTTCGCACAAACGCCTACGCCGGCTTCGTCGATGAGCCTGTCGCGGAGCCGATTCGGGAGTACCACGACATGTTGCAGCAGGTTCGCGCCACATTCGTCGAGATGGATGGGGTGCAACCCGGCGATCCGCGCCGCGGTGCGCGGGCGGTGATCACGGCGATGGCCCTAGACCCGCCTCCCCGACGGCTGGTCCTGGGCAACGGCGGATACGACGCCGTGATCGACACGTTGGAGGGTGCCGTGGCCGACATCAAGGCGAACGAAACCCTGTCTCGCAGCGCAGACTTTCCCAGCCCGCCAGCTGATGTCCGCGCGCCGTAGCTGTCCGCAAGGCCCGCCGAAGACCACGCGGAACCCGCTGCTGCCGGGTCGCGTAGGTTCTAGAGAATCGAAGTCAAGAACCTGACGCAGCCCTACGACGGAAGCCATCATGTCCGAGGACCAGAACACCGACGTTCCACCCAATCAGCTCTCGATCGATCCGCGCAGCCCCTTCTATAACGAAGAGGTGCTGCTACGCGACGTGGGTATTCGCTTCAACGGTGCCGAGAAGACCAACGTGCACGAATACAACGTCGAAGAGGGTTGGGTGCGAGTTGAAGTCCCGACCGCCAAGGACCGCCGTGGAAATCCGATGGTCGTCAAGCTCAACGGCACCGTCGAGCCGTATTACCGCCCAGCGGAATAGCGCCGCTCGGCCATCGGCGCGGCTGCCAACAGGTCAGCGCTAATTCACGTCCGCATCCGCCGGAACGTGCGCGCGTCCGACGTGGGACTCGGCCCGCATCCGCTCGATCATGTGCGGGTAGTGCAGTTCGAATGCCGGACGCTCCGAACGGATCCGGGGCAGCTCGCTGAAGTTGTGCCGCGGCGGCGGGCATGACGTGGCCCACTCCAAGGAGTTGCCGTAACCCCATGGATCGTCGACGGTGACGACCTCACCGTAGCGCCAGCTGCGAAACACATTCCACACGAACGGCAGCATCGAGATGCCAAGGGTGAAGGCGCCGATCGTGGAGATGATGTTCAGCGTGGTGAACCCGTCGGTCGGCAGGTAGTCGGCATAACGACGCGGCATGCCCGCATTGCCCAGCCAGTGCTGCACCAGGAACGTGGTGTGGAAGCCGATGAACGTCAACCAGAAGTGCAGCTTGCCCAGTCGCTCGTCGAGCAGCCGTCCGGTCATCTTCGGGAACCAGAAGTAGATCCCGGCGAACGTCGCGAACACGATCACGCCGAACAACACGTAATGGAAGTGCGCGACAACGAAATACGTATCGCTGACGTGGAAGTCCAGCGGCGGGCTGGCCAGCAGCACGCCGGACAGGCCACCGAGCAGGAACGTCACCAGGAAGCCGATGGAGAACAGCATCGGCGTCTCGAACGTCAGCCGGCCCTTCCACATCGTGCCGATCCAGTTGAAGAACTTGATGCCGGTGGGCACCGCGATCAAAAACGTCATGAACGAAAAGAACGGCAGCAGAACGGCTCCGGTGACATACAAGTGGTGCGCCCACACCGCCACCGACAGCGCCGCGATGCTGATCGTCGCGTACACAAGGGTGGTATAGCCGAAGATCGGCTTACGGGAGAACACCGGCAATATCTCCGACACGATGCCGAAGAACGGCAGCGCCAGCACGTACACCTCGGGGTGGCCGAAGAACCAGAACAGATGCTGGAACAGGATCATCCCGCCGTTGGCGGGGTCGTAGATGTGCGCACCCAGGCGCCGGTCGGCGGCCAGGCCGAACAACGCTGCGGTCAGCAGCGGAAAGATGATCAGCACCAGGATCGAGGTGACGAAGATGTTCCAGGTGAAGATCGGCATCCGGAACATCGTCATACCCGGGGCGCGCATGCAGACCACCGTCGTGATCATGTTGACCCCACCCAGGATGGTGCCCAGACCACCGACGGCCAGGCCCAGAATCCACAGGTCGGCGCCCGCTCCCGGGCTGTGCACTGCGTCCGACAGCGGGACGTAGGCAGTCCAGCCGAAGTCGGCCGCGCCGCCCGGGGTGATGAATCCGCCAAGGGCGATCAGAGCCCCGAAGACGAAGAGCCAGAACGACAATGCGTTCAGGCGGGGGAATGCGACATCGGGGGCGCCGATCTGCAGCGGCAACACCAGGTTGGCGAACCCGAACACGATCGGCGTCGCATAGAACAGCAACATCGCCGTGCCGTGCATGGTGAACAGCTGGTTGTACTGCTCATTCGACAAGAACTGCAGGCCTGGCACCGCCAGCTCGGCACGGATGAACAGCGCCATCAGCCCGCCGATGAAAAAGAAGCTGAAGCAGGCGACGCAGTACATGATGCCGATCATCTTGTGATCGGTGGTCGTGATCAGCTTGTAGACCAGGTTGCCCTTCGGGCCTGTGCGGGCCGCGAACGGCCGGCTGGCCTCGAGCTTTTTCAGCGCAGGTGCTTCAGCGGTCATGGCCGGCTCCACATCCGGGCGGTGGCGGCTACGTCGATGTCGCAGTCGATCACGAAGGGTCTCCAATCGCGTGCAGGCGTCACCTCGGCAGTCGATGCCGCCCACGCCTGAGCCTTGCGCTCCGATACCGCGACCGACCAGGGACGAAAGTCACCGAACGAAGAGACGACGGGACACCGAATTGATGACGTGGAGCAGGCCGTGTCGTGGTGCGAGCCGCCCACCAGACTTTCGGCGCCGTCGCAGCCGGTAACAACATCCTCGGTGTTCGTAGACAATGTCGTCGAGGAACTATGTCGAAACCCGCAGCGCGATGGATGCTTCTGCACGGCACACCGCTCGACCCCAGCATCTGGGATGCGGTCCGTGCCCAGCTGCCTGCCGATTCGATTGCCCCCGACCTCAACCGACCGCAAGCCGGCGGTCTGCTCCAGCAGCATGTCGCCGCCGCGGTGTTGAACGACGAGCCTGATGACGCGCCGCTGATCGTGGTCGGGCACTCCCTGGGCGGTCAGGTGGCCATGGAGATGGCTCTGCTTGCGCCGCACCGCATTCGCCGATTGATCCTGGTGTGCACGCGCGATATCCCAGTGCCCGAGTTTCATGCTGCGGCACGGGCATTGCGCGCAGGAGCGGCGCTCGATGTCGAGGCCACGATCGCGCGCTGGTTCACCACAGCCGAGATCGCGGACGGGGGCCCGGTGGTCCAGGGTGTCCGCCGCCGCCTGACAGCGGTGTCACCGTCGGCCTATGCGACCGCACTGGAGGCGCTGGCAACCTACGACCGCAGGGCGGAGGTGGGCCGGATTCAGTCGCCGGCCGCCCTGCTCTGCGGTCGACTGGATCGTGGATGCACGCCCGAGGTGATGTCGACACTGGCGGCTGACCTGCCCGATGCCCGCCTTCAGATCGTCGACGCGTGGGCCCACATGTCTGCGTTCGTCCAGCCCGCCGACTTCGCGCAGTGGTTGCTGAACGCCGCGGAATGAGACGGTGGCGGCAAATTGACTCCGCTGCTGCGCCAGGTCCCGTATACACAGATGCATGAAAGCGTCTGCTCATATCGGTCGAGTCGGTGGTCTGGCGATCGCGCTGGGTATCGGTGCGGCACTGGCCTCGTCGACGGCTGTCGCATGGGCAGACTCTGACGACTCCGGTGGCACGCGCCCGGCAGCCTCCTCCGCGCGTGGCCACGCGGCTGGTCCGAGTGCGCCGCGAGCAACCAAGCCAGCCCCCAAGTCGGTGCCCAAACGATCCACTACGACGCAAAAGGTGACGTCGGCGGTGGCGAAGTCGACTGCCCGGGCTGCCGCCGCTGATCCCAAAGAGCCGGTGAAGTCCGCGGAACTTGCCCTGGCCACCGTGGTCGGCGCGCTGGAAACCTCAGCTCCGCAAAGCAGGTCCGCCCGCGCCGCAGCCGCGGAACCGGTCGCAGCCGTAACCACAACGAATGCCTCGGCGGTGGCGCATATTTCGGCACCGACGAATTTGACCGCGGTTTTTCAGCAGCTGGTCTACACCCCGCTGCACGTCATCGTGCAGGCCTGGATCGCCAGTGAGATCGGCCGCCAGGTCGACGACTTCATCAACTCCGCTGCCGGGTCCTACGTGATCGGCAACGGCGCCGATGGCACCGATGCCAACCACAACGGGGGAGCCGGCGGGTGGCTTCTCGGCGACGGCGGCGCCGGATGGAACAGCACCGAGGCCGGCGTAGCAGGAGGCGCAGGTGGTCGAGCCGGCGCACTGGGTAATGGCGGAGCCGGTGGAACCGGCGGTGCAGGGGCTGACGGCGGCGCGGGCGGTGCCGGCGGGCAGCTCATGGGAGTCGGCGGCGCAGGCGGTAACGCCGGCGCCGCTGTGGTCGGCGCCGTCGGTGGACGCGGGGGTGCCGGCGGCGATGCAACGGGCCTGATCTTCGGCGTCGGTGGACACGGTGGCGTCGGCGGTGACGGGACCGACGGCGGACGGGGCGGTAACGGCGGCAACGGCGCGACGTTCCTCGGCAGCGGCGGCGACGGTGGCAATGCGGGCAAGAGCGGCGTGGGCGGAGCCTCTGTGGGTTTACCGGCGCTCGGCGGCGCCGGCGGCTCCGCGGGCTGGCTCGGAAACCATGGCGCTGTCGGCAACTCGGGTGCGCAAGCCGCAGCCGCGCCCGCCACCGGCTCGGTACCGCCGCTGTCGCAGATCGGTACCTGGCTCACCAACGGTGCCGGGCAGGCCGTCCTCCTGCACGGCGTCAACGAGGTGTACAAGCTGGCGCCATACGAACCGTCCGCCAGCGGCTTCGACGAGCAGGACGCACAGTTCCTGGCCGACAACGGATTCAATGTGGTCCGGCTGGGCGTCATCTGGGCCGGTGTGGAGCCGCAGCCGGGAGTGATCAACACCGCGTACCTCGACTCGATCAAAGCCACCGTCCAGATGCTGGCCGACCACGGCATCTACACCGTCATCGACATGCACCAAGACCTCTACAGCGGCACGTTCTATGGCGAGGGTGCCCCGGAGTGGGCATCCGACGGCGGGGGACGGCCCAACAAGAATTCCGGGTTCCCCGGCAACTACTACGTCAACGGTGCTCTCGGACATGCCTGGGATGCGTTCTGGGGCAACGCCGATGCGCCGAACAATATTGGGCTGCTGGACAATTACGCGCTGAGCTGGCAGCACGTAGCCAGCTATTTCGCAGGCAATTCCGCGGTCATCGGCTACGACATCATGAACGAACCGTTCCCCGGCTCGAACTATCCCGTTGCGCTGCTCGGCGGCTCGTTCTTCGTCGCCCAACAACTGACCCCGATGTACAACCAGGTCACTGCCGCCATCCGTTCGGTGGACGGCACGACACCGCTCTACCTCGAGCCCCCCAATCCCGCGGTCACCGAAGTCCCGACCCTGCTCGGCATCCCGGTCGCACTGCTCGGCCGCGTTGCTGATCCGAACTACGTCCTGGCGTTCCACAACTACTGCGGCCCGATCGGTGGCGCGCTGTGCACCAAGATCGCCAATACGCTTGCGGTGCAAGCCGAGAACTATTCCAAACACCACAACGTCCCGGCGATGATGAACGAGTTCGGCGCCACCAGCGACATCGCCACGCTGACCAAGGAGATGCGCTCCGGCGATCGCTACTTCATGAGCTGGGCCGAATGGGCGTACACCGGAGCCGGTGACATCACCGGGTCGCCGGATGTCGAGGGGTTGGTGTACGACCCGACCAAACCGCCGGTCGGCGACAATGTGAACACCGGCAATCTGCTGACCTTGGCGTCGCCCTACCCGCAGCTGGTGTCGGGCACGCCCAAGTCCTGGTCGTTCACCAACGGCACCTTCACGTTTGGCTATTCCACCGCCAAGGTCGACGGTTCCGGAACGTTCGCCGAAGGTGCCCTGACCACGATCTCGGTGCCGGCAGTGGAGTTCCCGAACGGCTACCAGGTGACTGTGACCGGCGGCCACGTCGTCTCGGCGGACAACGCCGCCCAACTCGTCGTCGCTTCCGATTCCGGTGCGACCACGGTCAACGTCGTGGTGAGCCCCGCCCCGTAAGAGGCGCGCGTCACCCGCCGATACCCGACAGCATCACCCCGGTGGGATCGTAGGTGTGGCGAATGGCGTTGAACCGCTGCAGGTTCGGCCCGAGGTACCGCTCGAGCGGGTCGCCGCTTTCGGGGTAGTTGATGTAGCCCCCTACTGATGCCGATCCCAGCGCCTGGTGTGCTGCGGTGAGCCAGTCGGCTGCCGCATCGGAGCGGGCCTCGGTGTACCACTGAACGGAGGCCGCCTGCCGCCGCCATGGGAAGGCGCTTGCCGCCGGATCGACGTCGCCGACCGCCCCGGACAGCGACTCCACCACAGCCGTTGCCGAACCCGCGCCGGCCGGCCATGCCGCCATCGCGGTGACGATGGATTCCGCTGCCGCCGAGGTCATTTCGCCGATGATGTCGGAGCCCGCGACAAACGCGCGCGGCACTCGGGCGGCGTCGCCACCTTCGAAGTAGTGCACGAAGTCCATCCGTGCCAGCGTGCGGGTTCGGATCGACGATGCCGATGACCCGGCTGCGGCAACCATGTCCCCGGCGACCGCGGGCCCGCGGCCCGGCGGCGTTGCCAGGATGACCGTGCAGCGGCCGGGGCCGTCCCCGACGGTGATGTTGACCATGCCCCAGATGTCGCGATCGGCCGCCTGCTGCCACCGCTGCCAGCCGACGATCACTGCGGCGGCGGCGTCCATCGGGAACGCGACAGTGACAACGTCGCGATCGGTGACGGGGAAGGTGCGAAACGTCATCGACGTCACTACGCCGAGATTGCCGCCCCCGCCACCGCGCAGCGCCCAGAACACATCGGGATGGTCGTCGGCGGAGGCCGACAGCATCTCGCCGCTGGGAAGTACCAGTGCCGCCGAGACCAGCGTGTCGCAGGTCAGTCCGTGCAGCCGGGCGTCCGAGCCCAGACCGCCGCCCAGCGCCAGTCCCGCGACGGCAACCGTCGGGCAGCTGCCGGAGGGAATCGACCGGCCGCGAGACGCGAGTGCGGTCTGCACGGAATCCAGGTCTGTCGCGGGAGACACCGTCATCGTGTCGCTGCCCGCGTCGACGCCACCGGGTAGTTGGCGCAGATCGATGACCAACGAGGCAGGGAGCGACGACGCACCGATGTAGGAGTGCCCGCCGCTGCGCACGCTCACCCCGATGTGGTTACTCGATGCGAACGCCGCCGCCTTCTGCACATCCGCGACGGAGGCAGCCGCCAGAACAGCCGCCGGTGCGGAGCCGTCGAAGCGGGAATTGAAGGTGCTCTTCGCCGCCGCATACTGCGGGTCGGAGGGCAAGAACAGCGAGCCGTCGAGTCGGCCGCGCAGACCTGCCCAGTCCGGCGGGCCAGGACTCGACACCGCGCGGGGTGTGACGGTGCGGCACGCGCCCAGGAGGGCCGCGCCCGCCAGCCCGCCCACTGCCCGCCGGACGAACTCCTGGCGGGACATCTGCGCCGACACAGGCGCAATGCTAGTGCTACTCCAGTACGAAAACCGGGATCAGACGATCGGTCTTGGTCTGGTATTCGGCGTACGGGGGGTAGGCCTCGACGGCCAGCTTCCACCAGTGCTCGCGCTCCTCGCCGGAGACCTCGCGGGCGGTCAGCGTCACGGTGGTTTCGCCGTCCTGGGCGGTCACCGTGGGATTGGCCTTCACGTTGAAGTACCACGACGGATGCGCCGGGTCGCCGCCCTTGGAGGCGACCATCGCGTACTTGCCGTTCTCCTCGACGCGCATCAGCGGTACGTAGCGCTTCTTGCCGGACTTGGCTCCGGTGGTGGTGAACAGCACGACCGGGCGATCCATGATGTGGACGCCCTCGGTGGTGCCTTGCTTCAGAATCTGTTCGGTCTGCTCCCGCACCCAATCAGTGGGGCTCAACTCCGCGTTCTCAGTCATGGACCGCTCAACTCCTCTCGTAGGTGGACTATTCCCTCATCTTGGGCGCGATAACCGGCGCTGTGCGCCGGAAATCGCGCCGGATCACGACGGCGGGCCGGTGCAATAGGTCCGTGGCGGCATGGTCCAGATGAGTTGTTTCGTGCCAGGTGGGCACAGATCGAAGTCGGCCGCGTCCGTGCGCTTGACCACTGTGAAGTCGGCGGAGGTGTCGGTGCAGTCGACGGGCTCGAGGGTGTTGCCGCGGTTGGGGTGGCCTGCTGATGGGGTGCCTTGGATTGCCGCGTAGCACTGGCCGGTCTGGAGGTTGGGCAGGAAGCAGACGGCGTACGCGTCGTTGGTCCAGCGCGCGAAGTTGGTGTCGGCCCGCTTTCCATCCGGGCATTTCGCATCCTGCACGCCGGCGCTGACGACTTCGAAGACGCCCCGCGGGTCGCTGCAACTGATGATGTCCTTGGTGCCGATTGCTCCCGAGCCCAAGGCCTCGCCGGTGATGCACTGCCCGATCTTGACTGGGGGAGCAAACTTTTCGGCTGCGGTTCGCTCGCCGGCCGAGTCGGCCACCCGCGCGACTGCGCCTGCAAGGCTGACGGCGATGAGGATGCTTCCCGCGATGATCAAGCCGCGGCCCGCGGTCTGCCGCTGCGGCGGCATCGGTGGATAACCCGGTGGCGGGTAGCCCGGTGGGGGATAGCTCGGTGGGGCGTAGCCAGGTGGCGGGTAACCCGGAGGCGGGTAGCCCGGCGGTGGGTAGCCGGCAGGGTAGGGCGGCTGCGTGCGGCGGGCCTTGGACCGATCACGCAGACCGAGGACCAGCAGCAGCACTCCGACCGCGGGAATCAGCAGCGTGAACATCAGCTCGCCGATAAGCAAAAATGGCCTGCCGTCGGCAAGCAGCGCAGTAGAGGCCGAGTAGCTGAACAGGGTCACTGATCGTTGACTCTAGTCCCGATCGGATTAGCCTGCGGGCATGACCGTTGATACCGCGCGCGTGCAAGTGGCAGTCCTCGACGACTACCAGAACGTGGCGTTGACGATGACCGATTGGTCTGCAGTCTCCGGGCGCGCCGACATCACTGTCTTCAATGACCACGTCTCCGATCCCGACGAACTCGTGGCGCGGCTGGCACCGTTCGACGTCATATTCGTGATGAGGGAGCGAACCCCCCTGCCGCGCAGCATCATCGAACGCCTGCCGAATCTGAAGATGATCGCCTCCACGGGCCCGTTCAACGCCTCCATCGACATGGCGGCCGTCGACGACCACGGCATCCACGTCGGGACCACCGGCGGCACCGTTGCCTCCACGGTCGAACTGACCTGGGCTCTCATTCTGGCCGGCGCCCGGAATCTGGTCACCGAGGCGCGGTCGGTGCGCGACGGAGGCTGGCAGACCGGGGTGGGCCGTGAGCTGTCCGGACGGGTTCTGGGCGTCCTCGGGTTGGGCCGCATCGGTGCCCGCGTCGCCCGCATCGGCGAGGCGTTCGGCATGGACGTCATCGCCTGGAGTGAGAACCTCACCCCGGAGGCGGCCGCCGAGGCCGGGGCGACCTATGTCGGCAAGGACGAGCTGTTCAGCCGATCGGATGTGCTGACGATCCACATGAAGCTCAGCGAGCGTTCCACCGGCCTGGTCGGTGCGGCCGAGTTGGCGCAGATGAAGCCAACGGCATTGCTGGTCAACACTTCTCGGGGCCCGATCGTGGACGAGGCGGCGCTGGTCCACGCGCTGGGATCCACCACCATCACGGCCGCGCTCGACGTCTTCGACACCGAGCCGCTTCCGGACGGGCATCCGCTGCGCACCCTGGACAACGTCATCGCCACCCCGCACATCGGCTACGTCGCCGACCGCCCGTACCGCATCTTCTTTCGCGATGCCGTCGCCGCCATCGGGGAGTGGCTCGACCGCAATCAGTAGGCGTTCGGATCCTGCTGAACGGCCGGCGGCACCGGGTGCTGGTAGAGCCGCGACGCGTTCTCCCATGTCACCTTGCGGATGATGTCGTCGGGCAGCCCGCTGATCTGTTCGCGGATGGTGCGCTGGGTGTGCGGCCACGTCGAGTCGCAATGTGGGTAGTCCGCTTCGAGCATGATGTTGTCCGCTCCGATCCGGTCGTACTGCACGAACGACGACTGGTCCTCGACCGCGCAGAACCGGAAGTTGCGGGTGAACACCTCCGCCGGCGTCAGCGTCTCACCGAGGCGCTTCCAGGTCCCGTACATCTCGTGGTAGCTCAGCATGTGGTCGAGGCGGTCCAGCAGTCCCGCCACCCAGCCGATCCCGCCCTCCGACAGGCAGATTCGAAGGTCTGGATACCGCGTGCAGACTCCCGAGTACAGCCAGTCGACGGCCGCGCTGATCGCGTAGGCGAAGAACAGCACACCCGGCACGTCGGGCGGGGCGTCATCGGTGGTCGACGGCGAGGTTCCCGACGAGCCGATGTGCAGGTTCACCACAGTGCCCGTCTCCGCGCAGGCGGCCATCATCGGCTCCCAGTAGCCCGAGTGGATGGTCGGCAGCCCGAGCAGCGCCGGATTCTCGCTGAATGTCACGGCGTGGAACCCGCGTTCGGCGTTCTCGTAGATCATCTGTGCGCCGACGTCGGGGTCGAGTAGCCAGGGCAACTGGCAGGGGATGATCCGGTCCGGGTAGGCCCCGGCCCACGCTTCGATGTGCCAGTCGTTCCAAGCCCGCACCGACGCCATCGCCAGGTCCCGATCGGTGGTCACCTGCTGCAGCCGTTGGCCGGCGAAGCCCGGCAGGAAGGACGGGAAGTTCAGCGACGCGTACACGCCGTTGACGTCCATGTCCTTGACCCGGGCATGGATGTCCCAAGCGCCGCGGCGCATTTCGTCGAACCTGGCGGGCTCGAAGCCGTACTCCGACACCGGCCGGCCGACCACCGCATTGAATCCGACGTTGGGTAGCGACTTCCCGTCGTACATCCAGGTCTGGCCGCCGTCCTCGGTGTCGACCACCCGCGGCGCCTGGTCGGCGAACTTGCGCGGCACCCGGCCCTCGAAGGTGTCCGGTGGTTCGACGATGTGATCGTCGACCGAGATGACCGTGTAGAACCGTTCGGCGCGTTCAGGTTCCGGCAGAAATGTCACGGTCCGGTCGGCGCCGGTCTTGGCGGTGGTGAAGCTCAGATTCGACTGCAGATCCTCGATGGAAGCCATGGCAGAGTCCCTTTCAGTCCAACACGCCGCGGTCGGCCTTGATGGTCATGCGCGCCGCGCCGGCCCAGTACACGTCGGCGGCACGTTCGATCAGCGACGCCTGCATGCCGACCAGGTCGCCGTGATTCATCTTCGACGGCTCGCGCCCGCTGACCAGCACGTCGTAGGCCAGTCGGCACACCCGTTCGATGGACACCGCCCGGTAGACCGCCGCGGCCAGATCGTGCCCGGTGGCGATCACGCCGTGGTTGGCCAGGATCACCAGGTTGGCCGACCCGATCTGGCCGGCGAGTTCGGCTGCGCGCCAGGGAGCGTCGATCTCACCGTCGTACTTCTCCACCAGATACATGTCGTCGAGGAACAGCGCCCCGGTCTGGTGGACGAGTTCGGGCAGCATTCCCAGCGCGGCGATCAGGCTGACGTAGTACGGGTGGTTGTGAATCACCACCCGTGCGTCGGGTCGCTGCCGGTGGATCTCGGTGTGCAGGTGGATGGCCGGGGTGACATCCCAGCGGCCGCGGACCACGTGCCCGTCCTCGTCGACGACGCAGATGTCGGATGCGGTGAGCTCCTGCCACCACAGCCCCCACGGGTTGACGTACATCTCGGAGCGAGGCCCGTCAGGTTGCCAGGTGATGTGGCCGGCCATGTTCTCCGCGAAGCCGATGTCGGCGAGGTGGCGAAACGCGATCGCCATCTTCTGCTCGTCGGTGAGGTCGACACCGATGGGCGGCACTGTCGAGGGCGCCCATACTCCCAGGCCGCCCCGGCGCACTTCCGGTGTGCTCATGATTGCTCCAGTATCGATCGAATATTCTCGCGGAGTTGGCCTTTGGCGATTTTGCCGCCGGACGACCGCGGCAACTCGTCGAGTACCTCGAGCCGTTCAGGCAGCAGCTCTTTGGAGACTCCCTGACGCAGCAGGTGTTCGACGAGGTCGGTGAGCACGAGCGTGTCACCGGGATTCTTGAGTTCGGCGAACACGCACACCCGCTCCCCGAACAGGGGATCGGGCATGGCCACGGCGGCGGCCACCGCGATGGCAGGGTGGCTGGCCACGACCTCTTCCACCGCGACCGCGCTGATGTTTTTGCCGCCGCGCAGGATGAAGTCCGAGGTTCGTCCCGCCAGTACCAGGTAGCCGTCGTCGTCCAGCTCGCAGATGTCGCCCATCCGCATCCAGCCGTCCTTGGTGTACAGCTTGTCGTGATCGGTGCCGCCCAGGTAGCCGAGGCTGAGCGCAGGTCCGCGGCAAGCAGGCTGTCCCCGACCGGATTTCGTGACGTCGTCATCGCCGTCGAAGAGCCGGACCTGCATCTCGGGCACGATGCGTCCGGCGGTCCGCAGCCGATGGTGTAGTGAGTCGTCGACAGTGGTGGCGCTGAGCATGCCGGTCTCGTTGGAACCGTAGAACTGCAGGATCGTGACACCGGTCAGTTCCTCGAACTGCGCAGCCTGGGTGTACGGCAGAGGCTCACCGCCGGTGAACACCACCCGCAGGCTGGACAGGTCATGCTCGCGCGAGGCGTCGTTGGCCAGGATCATCATCAATTGCGTACTCACACAGCACAACACGGTCGCTCGGTGGCGTTCGATGGCGGCGCACGTCGCCGCGGCGTCGAACCGCTCGATGCGCACGGTGGTCGCCCCGAGGTAGATGGGTGTCGTGTGGGAGGTCCAGATCCCGAAGCCGAACGGTGTCGGGATGACGGGGAGAAAGATGTCGTCGGCGGTCAGTTCACCATTGGCGACCGCTTTCTGGTGGAAGTAGTGCCATCGATTCTGGTTGTGGACTACGCATTTCGGCAGTCCGGTGGTGCCCGAGGTGGAATTGATCAGGAAGGCGTCATCAGGGCCTACTGGTGAGAGCTCGGCCATGGAACCCGGAGCGGTGTCGATGGTGAGCTCGCCGGCCCCGATTACCACGATCGGCACCGACACGTCGGCAGCGGCCTGCGCGGCATGAGCCGCACGCCCCTCGTCGCTGACCAGAAGCGACGGCTGCGCGGTCCGCATGATCTGCGCGGCCTCGCGGACGCCGGCGCGCGCCCCAAGACCGACGCTCACCGCGCCGCAGCGCTCGATCGCCACCAGCAGGACGTGGATGGCGATGCTGTCGCCGTGCCAGACCGCCACCCGGTCACCGGGCGCTATGCCCAGACGCTGGAGCCGCACGGCCAGGTTGGTCGCGGCGTTGTCGAATTCCGACCAGGTCAGCGCCCGGTCCGGGCGGTCGAGGGTGAAGTCGATGTACGCCGTCTTCACGGGGGAGCGCGCGGCGTTGCGGCGTACGCACTCGGACAGCGTCGTGTCCGTCCACCAGCCGGCGGCCCGGTACTGCGCCGCTTCGGCGCTGGTCGCGGCGGCGGGGTCGTCAGCCATTACCAAATCATATGAAAATAAGGACCGGCGTCAATGATCCCAGTGCCGCACCATCGCGGGGTCGACCATTCCCGCCGAACCGGGGTAGTGCTGGGCCGTGATCAGATGCGCGGCGGCGAGGTCATGAGCACGGCGAGCGTCGCCGGCCTCGATCGCGTCGATCACCTGCCGGTGCTCCTCGAGGACCGCCAGCCGCTCGTCGACGGGGACGATGCCGTCGTCGCTCACCCGGGTCGACCAGCCTTGCTCGTGCGCCGACCACAGCGTCTCGAGCGCTCCGGCCAGCATGATCATGGTCTGGTTCCCGCACAGGGCGACCAGCGCTTCGTGGAAGCGACGGCTCGCCGAAATCGCACGCTGAAAATCGTCGGCGGCCTCGACCGCTTCGGTGTGCAGTTCACGCAGTGCCGGAACGACGGTGTGATCGCGGTCGGCCCGTTCGGCGCACAACGCGGCGCACGCCGGCTCCATCTGCCGCAACGCCCCGCCCACATCCGACAGGCTCACGTCCTGCGAGCCGAGCACCAGTCCGATCGTGTAGGCGACGTTCGCGGCGTTGGGGCGGCGCACCACCGCGCCGCCGAGCTTGCCGCGCCGCACCCGCAGCAGTCCTTCGGCTTCCAGGATGCGCATCGCCTCGCGCAGCGACGGCTTGCTCACCGGGAACTCGCGCAGCAGTTCGTCCTCTTTGGGAAGGATGCTGCCGTCGGCCAGCTCGCCCAACAGAATTCGCCGCCGCAGTTGATCAGCGACCTGCTCGGCGAGGCGGCGGAATTGAATCGTTGGTTCTGACACGGACCGGTTCTCTATCGCGCTTGGTAACTGATGTGCATCGTACAAGCAGGATCGGACGTCATGTGGCCGGTAATGCGCGGACGGGCCATCACCTCGAACGTGAGGAATTCGCGTGGATAAGGGTCCAAGGTCACCGAGTCGTGGGCCGGGAAGACGGCGCAACCGGCAGACGTCGTCACGCCCGAGGCCCTCGACCTCGTCCGGGAAGCACTTCGAGACCGAGTGGCCCGCCATCAACAGCGCCACTGAAAGCGTATGTGGCACAACAGTATAAGGAGCGATCAATCGCAGGTCCCGCTGCGCACGTCCGCCGCCACGCGAACCGGCACACGCGTCGTGCCAAATGCCGCCGGGACCTGCGGCCGTGTTGTCGATGTGGTGACCTTCGGCCCTGTCTGCGGGTGTCCCCCCGTGCGAAGTTGACAGGTGTGGAAAAGGTGTTGTCGGGCAACGGCACTCGACGGTCTGGGCCCCACCGTATGCGGGAGCGGCGATCCGACCGCATGTGCGCGTCGCGAAGGGATAGGTCATGAGCATGCCCAAATACGTCCGCTTCTTCGAGGAGTTCGGCATCGCCGATGTGCCGTTGGTGGGCGGCAAGAACGCCTCGCTGGGCGAGATGTACCAAAAGCTGGCCGGGCAGGGCGTGCGCATCCCGAACGGTTTTGCCATCACCGCCGAGGCGTATCGCTACATGCTGGATGCCGCCGGCGCCTGGGGATCGCTGCATGCCGAACTCGATGAGCTCGACCCGGCCGACGTCACCGCGCTGGCCCGCAAGGCCAAACGTGCCCGGGAAATCGTCTACGGCGCCGGACTGCCCGATGATCTGGCCGCCGAGATCGTCGATGCCTACCGCAGGCTCCAAGACGAGTACGGCGAAGAGGTCAGCCTGGCCGTGCGGTCCTCGGCGACCGCCGAGGACCTGCCGACCGCGAGCTTCGCCGGCCAGCAGGACACCTATCTCAACGTCAAGGGCGCAGAGAGCCTCCTCGATGCGTGCCGCCGGTGTTTCGCGAGCCTGTTCACCGATCGCGCCATTCACTACCGCCTCGATCAGGGTTTCGACCAGTTCAAGGTCTCGCTGTCGATCGGCGTGATGAAGATGGTGCGCTCCGACCTTGCCTCGTCGGGGGTGATGTTCTCCCTGGACACCGAATCGGGCTTTCGCGACGTGGTGTTCGTGACTGGCGCATACGGTCTCGGCGAGAACGTGGTTCAGGGCGCGGTCGACCCCGACGAGTTCTACGTCCACAAGCCGACCTACCTGTCCGGGCATCGCGCGGTGTTGCGTCGCCTGCTCGGCGACAAGGCGGTGAAGATGATCTTCGTCGAGGGGCAGACGAAGTACACGACGCGCAACATTCCCACGCCCAAAGCCGACCGCGCCCACTTCTGCCTCTCCGATGACGACGTCCTGGAGCTGGCCGGCTACGCATGCACCATCGAGGAACACTACGGGCACCCCATGGACATGGAGTGGGCCAAGGACGGCCTGGACGGAAAGCTCTACATCGTGCAGGCCCGCCCGGAGACGGTCGCCTCCCAGCGCAGCATGACGGCGCTGGAGAGCTACGTGCTTGAGGGCCGGGGCGAGATCCTCGCCGAGGGCCGCTCCGTCGGGGAGAGGATCGCCTCCGGCACCGCCAGGCGGATCGAGAACATCACCCATCTGGCGCAGTTCCAGCCGGGCGAGGTCCTGATCGCCGACACCACCACTCCCGACTGGGAGCCGGTGATGAAGACCGCCGCCGCCATCGTCACCAACCGGGGCGGGCGCACCTGCCACGCCTCGATCATCGCCCGGGAACTCGGCATCCCGGCCGTGGTGGGCGCAGGCGACGCGACCACGTCGGTCCCCGACGGCACCGTTGTGACGGTGTCGTGCGCCGAGGGTGACTCGGGACGGGTGTACCGCGGTGCGCTGGCCTTCCGTGTGGACAGCACCGAAGTGGGGGACATGCCGCGGCCACGCACCGAGATCATGATCAACCTGGGGAACCCCGACCTCGCCTTCAAGACGTCCTTCCTGCCCAACGACGGTGTGGGACTGGCTCGGATGGAATTCATCATCAGCGAATACATCAGGGTCCACCCGATGGCCCTGCTGCACCCGGAGAAGGTCGACGACGCCGAGGCTCGTCGCACCATCGACCGGCTCACCCAGGGTTATCCTGACGGGGCCGCATTCTTTGCCGAGCGCCTCTCCGAAGGGATCGGCACCATTGCGGCCGCCTTCTGGCCGAAGCCTGTCGTGGTACGGATGTCGGACTTCAAGACCAACGAGTACGCCAGCCTGGTCGGCGGCGCGGGCTTCGAACCCTCCGAAAGCAATCCGATGCTGGGTTTCCGCGGCGCCTCGCGTTACGCCCACCCCGCGTATGCCGAGGGCTTCGCGCTGGAATGCCGCGCGATGCGGCGGGTTCGTGAGGAGATGGGCCTGACCAACGTCGTGCTCATGCTGCCGTTCGTCCGCAGGGTCGCCGAGGCGGACCTGGTCCTGGCGACGATGGCCGAGCTCGGTCTGCGCCGCGGCGAGAACGGGCTCAAGGTGTACGCGATGTGCGAGATCCCCAACAACGTGATCCTGATCGACGAGTTCGCCAAACGCTTCGACGGATTCTCCATCGGTTCCAACGATCTGACTCAGCTCACTCTCGGTGTCGACCGGGACAGCGAGATCGTGGCGTTCGACTACGACGAGCGCGACGAAGGAGTCAAGGAGATGATCCGCCTGGCTGTGGAGGGCTGCCGCCGCAACGGGATCCACTCGGGTCTGTGTGGCCAGGCACCGTCGGACTATCCCGACATGGCCGAGTTCCTGGTCCGCCTCGGTATCGATTCGATCAGCCTCAATCCTGACACGGTGGTGAGGACCACCGGCCAGTTGCTGCAGCTCGAGCAACAGCTTGCGCACTCGTCATGATCGACGCCGAATTCCTCTGCGTCCCATTGCCAATTCGTTGCCGAGGAGCTGTGCGGTGAAGTTGCCGGTCACTGTCGACCCCCGCTACCACGACGCGGTGATCTTCGACCTCGACGGTGCGCTGATCGATGACCCGCGACTGTTCGGGTCGATGGTCGAACTGGCGCGCAAGCTACGCCGCGGCGGCGTCGCAACGGCGGCCCACGGGTCCAACCCGCGCTTTCAGGATGTGTTGAAAGCCGCCGGGGTAGACGATCTGTTCGATGTCTGCATCGACAGCCTGGAGGGCGCCACGCGCCGACTCGGGGTCAGTCCGCAACGGGCAGCTGTCGTCGAGGACACCGACGCCGGGGTCAGTGCGGCTCACGATGGCGGATTCGCTCTCGTCATCGGCCTCGACGGAACCGGGGACGCCGACACACTGGTGCGGCGTGGAGCCGATGTCGTGCTGGACGACTTGGCCGACGTCGCGGTTCGGGCAGGGGACAAGCGCATCTCCGACCTCCCGGACGCGCTGGAAGCCTATGGTCAGCTCATCGGTGTCACCAGTGCCCGACAGTCGGTGTTGTTCCTCGACTACGACGGAACATTGGCCCCGATCGTGTCCGACCCCGCCGCGGCCGAGCTCGTCGACGGGGGAGCCGAGGCGCTGAAACTCGTCTCCGCGGTATGCCCCGTGGCGGTCTTGAGCGGCCGGGATCTCGCCGATATCCGGGACCGGGTGGGCATACCTGGCATCTGGTATGCCGGCAGCCACGGGTTCGAGTTGATCGCGCCCGACGGCACATATCACCAGAACGACGCGGCTGCTGCGGCCGTGGCCGCCCTGCAGGACGCAGCCGATGAGCTACGCGGAACCCTGGCGCACATTCCGGGCGTACGAGTGGAGCACAAGCGCTTCGCCGTGGCGGTGCACTACCGCGAGGTCGCGCCCGAACACGTCGGCGAGATCGTCGCCGCTACGCACCGGTTCGGACAGCACGATGATCTACGGGTGACCAGCGGGCGCATGCTCGTCGAGCTGCGGCCGGACATCGACTGGGACAAAGGAACCACGCTGGCCTGGATCCTCGACCGAATCGACGGGTCCGATTCGCTGCTGCCGATCTACATCGGCGACGATCTGACCGACGAAGATGCTTTCGACGCAGTGCAATTCGACGGCATCGGGATCGTCGTGCGGCACGACGAGGACGGCGACCGCAAGACCGCCGCGCATTTCACCCTGGCCGGTCCCGATCAGGTGCGAGCGTTCATCGAGCGGGGGTCTCGATGGCTGGCCTACAAGCTTCACGCGTCGGGCGAGGCCTGGGACTTCACCTTCGAGGGATATGACCCCCAGAGCGAAAAGCTCCGGGAGGCGTTGTGCACGGTAGGGAATGGCTATTTCGCCACCCGGGGCGCTGCGCCCGAGTCGAAAGCCGGCCAGGTGCACTACCCGGGCACCTATGCCGCCGGGGTGTACAACCGTCTCGTCGACGACATATCGGGCGAGACGATCGACAACGAGAGTCTGGTGAACCTGCCCAACTGGCTGGCATTGACCTTCCGGATCGACGACGGCAGTTGGTTCGACATCGACGCGGTCACAGTGCTGTCCTACCGGCAGACCCTGGATCTTCGGGGCGCAGTGCTGACCCGCGAGGTCCGCTTCACCGATGACGCAGGCCGCACGAGTTCACTGACCCAACAACGGTTTATCGCCATGCACATGCCGCACGTCGGTGCGCTCGCGACGACGATCGTCGCCGAGAATTGGTCAGGGGTGATCGAGGTTCGCTCGACGCTCGACGGCAATGTCCGCAACTCCTTGGTCGAGCGTTACCGCGACTTGGCCGACACCCATCTCGAGATGCTGGAGAAGCGCGAAATCTCAAGCAATTCGGTGCTTTTGGCGGTCCAGACGAACCAGTCGCGTATTCCCATCGCGATGGCGGCGCGTAGCACCGTCTGGCGCGACGGCGAGCCCGTGCCGGCTGCGTATCAGCCATTCGACGCGGACGCAGAAATCGGCCACGACATCTCCGTGCGGCTGTCTGTCGGTGAGGCGGTGACGGTGGAGAAGGTGGTGACTCTCTACACAGGGCGCGACGTCGCGATATCCGAACCCAGCGTCGACGCCCAGCGCCGGCTGAGCCAGCTGGGCCGGTTCGCGGACCTCCTCGACGGGCACCTGACCGAGTGGGTGCATCTATGGGAGCGACTGTCCATCGAGTTCGATGACTTCTCCGACGAATTGCGCATCCTGCGACTGCATCTGCTGCATCTGCTCCAGACGGTGTCGCCCAACAGTGCCGATCTCGACGTCGGGGTGCCGGCGCGCGGATTGCACGGCGAGGCGTATCGCGGCCACATCTTCTGGGACGAGCTGTTCATCTTCCCCGTGCTCAATCTGCGGCTGCCGATGATCACCCGTTCCCTGTTGCGATACCGCTACCGGCGACTGCCGGAGGCCCGGCACGCCGCGGCGGCCGCCGGCTATGCCGGCGCGATGTTTCCGTGGCAGTCCGGCAGCGACGGGCGCGAGGAAAGCCCACTGCTGCACCTGAATCCGCGCAGCGGCCGGTGGAACCCCGACTCGAGCGCCCGCGCGCACCACATCGGAATCGCCGTTGCCTACAACGCGTGGAAGTTCTACCAGGCCACCGGCGATCTCGCGTATCTGATCGACTACGGCGCGGAGATGCTGGCGGAGATCGCACGCTTCTTCGTCAGCAGAGCGAGCTACGACGAGGAGCGGGACCGCTACAGCATCCGGGGCGTGATCGGGCCGGACGAATTCCACTCCGGCTATCCGAACGCGCCGTACGACGGCATCGACAACAACGCGTACACCAACGTGATGGCGGTGTGGGTGATCATGCGGGCCTTCGACGCTCTGAATCTGCTGCCCCTGCCGAACCGCCTCGACCTGCGGGAGACCCTCGGTCTGCACAGTGCCGAACTGGCGAAGTGGGAGCAGGTAAGCCGCCGGATGTTCGTCCCGTTCCACTCTGTCCCGAGCACCGGGTCCGAGCCCGGTGGGGATGTCATCAGTCAGTTCGAAGGCTACGGCGATCTCAAGGAGCTTGATTGGGACGCCTACCGCCAGAAGTACGGCAACATCCAGCGCCTCGACCGGATCTTGGAGGCCGAGAACGACGACGTCAATCGCTACCAGGCGTCCAAGCAGGCCGATGCGCTGATGCTGCTGTATCTCATGTCGTCGGACGAGTTGCGGGAGATACTCGACCGGCTCGGCTACCGCTTCACGCGCGAGCAGATACCGAAGACGGTCGACTACTACATCGCCCGCACATCGCACGGGTCGACGCTCAGTGGTGTGGTCCACGGCTGGGTGCTGGCCCGGGGGAACCGTGATCGCGCCATGGAGTTCTTCCAACAGGTTCTGACGTCCGACGTTTCCGACATCCAGGGTGGCACGACGTCAGAGGGCATTCACCTCGCGGCGATGGCCGGCAGCGTCGACCTGATGCAGCGGTGCTTCACCGGGCTGGAGACTCGTTCCGGCCGCATCATCCTGTCGCCGCACTGGCCGGAATCACTGGGCGTGCTGGCAGTCCCGATTCATTATCGTGGCCTGCATCTGCACCTTCGGGTCAGCGGCAAGGGTGTGATCATCAGCGTGGATCCGCGCGACACCGGCCGAGTCGACGTGGAATGCCACGGTCGCGTCGTGGCGCTCACGCCGGGAAAAATCGTCCGATTCCCCGGCTGAGCGCCGGCGGTGCGAAGGCGGCCGACCATACCCTTCAGGCACGTCCGCCATCGCCGCCGGTGGCGGGGTTACTTGTGCGCGGGGCGCTTCAGCAGGAACTGAAGCCAGCGAACGTCGATCAACATGAGGTTCAACGTATGGGCCAAAATTAAGGTGGCAAGCGCGTAGCGGTAATACGTCGCTAAGAAAATTTGCCAGAGCGCCATTATTTTCGGTCTGGCCTGCGGTTCGGCGTGGGAGCGTGAGAGGGCGCTGTTAGCGGAAACGCTGCTCGACCGTTACTTCCCGGAAATCTCGCGGTGTCCGTGTACGGGCCCGCTCGACGCTCGACCAGTAGCTGTGTTCCCGCTGAGTCAGTTCGTTGTCGGTGATCGCGCCGAAGGCCGCCGCCTCGCGAGCAAACCGGGCCGCGGCGTCCGGCAGCGCGTCGAGGCCGTCCAGGCGGAAGCAACTCGGCGCAAGCGGGCCGAACAGGAGCGCGCGCCGCAGGTCCGGCCACCTCTCCAGCCGCGGCTCCACACCCGCGGCGCGGGCAAAGGTGATGGCGGCCAGGTTCATTCGAGTCTTTCTCAACCCGAGCGAGCGGCACGCGGCGACCGCCTCGCGCTGGTGGGCATCCTCTGTCGCCGGGATGACACCGCCCCAGGTGTAGGCGATCCACCGGGCCTGCAGTTCCAGCGGGACGAAGTATCCGCCGGACTGATCCCACATACCCATGAAGGCCAGCCCCGGTAGGTCGGGGTGGAAGGTGTGCCGGTCGGTGTCGAACTTCCCGGCATCGACGTTGAGGGTGGCCCGAACATCGTCAGCCAGGAACGGCAGGCTCAGCATGAAACCCGTTCCGAACACGATGCCGTCGAACTCTTCGGTGTGCCCGTCACCGAACTTCACCGCGGTGCCGTCGACCGAGTGCAGCCAGGGTCGTATCGTGATCGCCCCTTCGGCGACGGCGGGTAGGTAGTTCTGGTTGAGCGTCACGCCGGCAGCGAAGAGTGACTCGGCGGGACGCGGGGCCCCGTACTGCTCGGGACTGCCGGCGGATTCGACGACGATCTCCTTGAGCTGGCGGTCGATCTCGGCGGGCGGCAGAGCCTCGTCGGCCAGCGCCCCGTAGCGGGTGAACATCCGGTGATCCGACGGCACGCCCGCCACGTACTTCGGCAGCACGTACCGCTGGCGTCGCTGAGTGACGACCACGTGGTGCGCGCCGCCCCCGGCGAGGTCGGCGGCGACCTCCAGGGCGCTGACCGCGCATCCCGCGACCAGCACGCGCTTGTCGCGATAGGCCGACGGACCGCGGTACTCATACGACGTGATCGCGCCGGCCGATCCGGCGAAGGTTTCCAGGCCGGGCACTGGCGGGACGAACGCGGTGTGAAACCGCCCGGTGGCGACGACGACTTTGTCGAAGCGTTCGTCGATGCCGTCGTGGCTGACGACCCAATGTTGTCCGGCCCGGGCCAGGGCATCGACCCGTGCCCCGAATCTGATCCGGGAGTTCAGGTCGAACAGGCGGGCGTAGCGATGCAGGTAGTCGAGAATGTCGGCGCCGGAGGGAAATACGAGATCGCCGTCGAGCGGAAGATCGCTGAACGCGGTCAGGATCCGGCTGGTATTGGTGTGCATACCCGGCCACACACCGCTTCTGCCGGGCTGCGCGGTCCACTGTCCGCCGAGGGCGGAACCCTGCTCGAAGATCGACGGTTCGAAACCCTGCGACAGCAGCCATCGCGACACCACCAGCCCGGCCGGGCCGGCACCGATCACCGCGACGGTCGCCGTCATGCAGCGAAGTCTTCCACGGTCCTGCCGTACGATCGCCTCGATTCACTTCCAGGGAGGCCGAAATGCGTGTTGGGTGGCGGATCGCGCGCTTGGCGAGTGTGGCTCTGAGCGTTGCGCTCGGGCTGGCGAGCCCCGCGGTGGCGGCCCCGCCGCCCACGCCGGGTATCGAGGTCGACGACGAAAGCGGCCGCTGCACAGCAGGTTTCGCCGCTCAGGACAATGTCGGCAACTACTACTTGCTGACCAGCGGACACTGCGATGCGCACGACGGCTCGCCGTGGACGTACGGTGAGGACGACACTCGGCTGGGGACCATCAGTGCGAGCGAGGTGAACGGCGACAAGCGGGACGCGGCCATCATTCGCCTCGACCCCGACGTGGGCGCACCCAATGGCGACGTCGGCGGCCGGTATTCCGTGCGGGACGTGCTGGGCGCCAGCCAGATTCGCGCCGGGATGCCGTTCTGCAAGGTTGGCGCCGTCACCGGGGAGACCTGCGGTGAGGTCAAAGGCGTCGAGGGCGATGTCGTCGAAGCCAGTGTCTACAGTCTCGAGGGGGACAGCGGCAGCCCGGGCTTCGTCAAGAATCCGGACGGCACCGTCAGTGCGGTCGGCATCTTGATGTCCTCGCCCGACGGCGACGACTACACGACCTACTTCACCCTCGTGCAGCCCTTGCTGGCCCAGTGGGGGTTGCGGATTCTGCCGTGAATCAGGCCGGCTGGCCGTACACCGCCACGAGAACCGAGCGGTCCAGGCTGTTGACCGACCAGACACCGATCGCGGTGTTGGCGCAGTTCGACATGATCGCGAAAGCAGCCGGGTCGTTGTACCACTGGTTGATGACGTCGAGGTTGTTGATCGCCAGCGCGGGGTTGATCGCCACCGTCTGGGTGACCGTTCCGGTGAAACCCGCTGCAGCAGCACGGCTTTGCGGTGTGGAGCCATCCGATCCCAGGTCGCCGTCGAGTGTGCGGTTGTTGAGCACGTCGTTCGCGTGCCACTCGGCGGCCTGAGTCAGTGCCGGGTTCTTTGTGATATCGGTGGAGCATCCGGCTTGGTGCTGAACGGTGTAGACGTTGGCCACGACGCCGTTGTTGAGGCGGGTGTTGTCGGCGTGCGCGGCCGGTGCGACGGCGGTGGCCAGCACGGTGGCGGCGCCGACCGCGGTGGCGGTGTGGATCATCCGATGGTGCAAGGCTCGTTCCTTCCTAGGTGGACGGCACGTAGCCGGCAGCGGATTGGCGCAGCTGCCAGATGGCGGCGGGGCAGAGTTCCTGCGCGGACTGGCTGATCAGATAGGACGCCTGGAACTCGTCGGTCGTGGAGAAGTCGGTCTTGATGGTGTTGACCAGCCGGCCGTAGCTGACCCCGGAATTGATTTGATCGCACACCCCGTAGCCGTAGGACAGCGCGGCGTCGGCGTTGGGGAAGTTGTACCCGGGCCGCACGGTGACGTTGACGAGGTAACCGATGTTGTCGGCGTGGGCGGGGTGCGCGCCGGTCAGAACGCCGACGGCGCCCAACGCGGCCAGGCTGCCCGCGATCAGCAGGCGGGGTACGGCGATATGCATGGGCATAGTGTGTCCCAAAGTTGATCGCCGCAGGTCGGGAACTGCTCACGATCCGGGCAATCCACGCCGGTGAATCACCTAGGTGATCTAGGATTCGGCCATGATTCGGCCGACGTACGTGGTCTTGACAGCGTTCGCGGTGGCCCTCGGAGGTGTCGCCGTGACCGCACCCGTCGCGAGCGCCGGGCCGCTGCCGCCGTGCACGTACACCCTCACGCCGCCCGTGGTCGGTCCCGGCGGGGTCACCGCCACCGCGGATCTCGCAGGATGCGGGCCGGGCGGAGGGCCCTATCTGGCGGTCGCGTGTCTACTGGGCACCGACGGAGTCACGCACTGCACGCAGGCGCACGGTTCGGATCCTGCGGTGATCTCCGTGCCGTACCAGCCGGGCTTCACCTATATCGCGACCGGCCGGGGATGTCCCGTGTGGATGGGGCAGAACGTCGCGCCGGACTGCCAGCTCCTCGGCCCGTTCACCGCGACCCTGTAGGAACCACATGTCGATCGACAAGGCCGCGGTCGTCGCGGGCAGTATCCGGCTGGCTTCGGGAGTGCATTTTCTCGTCGACCCGATGGGCGCCAACAAGCTGTGGGGTGAGCCGAACGACCCGGGCCCGTCGGCTCGGTTGCTGCTGCGGTCCATGGGCTACCGCGACGCGCTGATCGGCGGACTTCTGTTGTCGGCGGGGTTGCGCGGGCGCAATACCCGGGGATGGTTCCTGGCTTCGGGCGGAGCGGACGCCGCCGACCTTCTCGGGGGCAGCAGCGTGCACAGCGAGCTGACCCGCGGACAGCAGATCATCGGACTCGGCGGCGCGGTGGTGGGCATCGGCGTCGGGCTCTGGGGTGCTACCCGACGTCGCACGCCGGCGCCGGAGGTCGCTCCGTAGACCCGCGGGCAGCGTTGTCGGTGGCGCTCGCCGCCGCTGTCCTCGTGCAATGCAGTCCGGCGCCCGCGCCGCATCCCGCCGCGCCGACGTCAGTGACCACGACGGTCACCACCTCGGAGCCGGTGGTGCGGCCGGTCACCGCTGCGGACCTCGGAGCCACCTGGCGTCCCGGTTGTCCGGTGGCGCCCGACGAGTTGCGTCGGGTGGAGCTCGACTACGTCGGCCTGGACGGGCTGGACCATCGCGGCATGCTCGTCGTGCACCGAGATGTGGTGGACGAGGTGATCGCGATCTTCGCCGACCTACACCGGCAGCGCTATCCCATCGCGAGGATGCAAACACCCGATCACTACCCGGGGGCCACCGACGAACTGTCGATGGAGGACAACAACACCTCGGCCTTCAACTGCCGTCCACTGCCCGGCAGCACCGCCTGGTCGCTGCATGCCTACGGGCGCGCGATCGACCTCAACCCACTGTTCAATCCGTACCTCGACCGATCCGGTGATCTCGAACCGGCAACCGCGGGAAGCTATCTCGACCGTCACCGCACCGCTCCGGGCATGCTGCACGCCGGCGACGCGGCGGTGCGCGCTTTCGCCGATCGGGGGTGGGTCTGGGGCGGCGATTGGCGCAACCCAGTCGACTACCAGCATTTCGAACGCCGCTGAGCTGGGTTTGTAACCGTCAGGCGCGCAGGCGAGCCGCCAGCGATTCGCCGAAGGCGAGCAACGCAGCCCTGCCGATGTCGAGAATCGCTTCGTCGAACTCGCTGTTGTCCCGGTAGGAGAGCTCCAGCATGCGATCGGCCATCTCCACGGCCACCAGCATCGCCCTCGGGTCGGTGTCGGCGGGTATCAGGCCGACATCGACGAGGATGCTGTGCAGTCGGTCGGCGAGGGTGCGCATCCGGGCGTGCACGTGCTTGGTCACGGTGGGGGAGGTCCGCCCGCCCAGCCACATCCCGGCCGCGCTCGGATGCCTGCGGTAATAGTCGACGTGCAAGTTGATCTCGTTGTTGAGCAGATCGGCGATCGAGGTGATCGTCCACGTCTGCTCGGCCGCGACGCAGCGGGCGTCGATTTCGCTGCAGTGCCGCTCCATCAGCTCGTCGAAAATCGCGTCGCGGTCGGCGAAGAATCGGTATAGCGAGGGATAGGACACCCCGGCACGGTCGGCGATCGTGCGGGTGGTCGCGGCGTCGATGCCCTGCTCATCGGCGATGGCGGCGGCCGCGTCGAGAATTCGGGCGACGGTCTGGCGGCTGCGGGCCTGAACCGGCGCCCGCCGCGGAACCGACACCGTGGTCATCGCAACTCCCTCGAACCCTTGACACTGATCCGCGAAACTATAACACTATTCACGTTACAGTTTCTACGCCAGAGGGTGCCCGAATGACCGCGAACTCGCTCGAACAGGTCCGACCGACTCAGCCCTTGCGGGGCCACGTCGATGTACTGATCGTCGGTGCCGGAATCTCCGGCCTGGGAATGGGCCACTATCTGCACACCATGCAGCCGGGAAAGAGCTTCGCGATTGTCGACAGTCGCGATGCGATCGGCGGCACCTGGGACCTGTTCCGTTATCCCGGCATCCGGTCGGATTCCGACCTGCACACCTTCGGCTACGAGTTCAAGCCGTGGACGTCCGACAACGCGATCGCCGACGCCCATGAAATCCTCGACTATCTGCACGAGGTGGTCGACGAGGACGACCTGGGCCGTCGAATCCATTTCCATCACAAGGTGTTACGGGCCAACTTCGACTCGGCCACCGCGCAGTGGACGGTCACGCTCGAGCGCGACGGCGAGCAGTTCGAGGTGACCTGTGACTGGCTGTTCGGGGCCACCGGCTACTACGACTACGCCGGGGGACACCGACCGCACTTCGAGGGCGAAGAGGATTTCGAGGGGCGCATCGTGCATCCCCAGTCCTGGCCGGAAGACCTCGACTACACCGGTAAGAAGGTTGTCGTCATCGGCAGTGGCGCAACCGCGGTGACGTTGATCCCCGCGATGGCCGGCGACGTCGAACACATCACCATGCTGCAGCGCTCGCCGTCGTACGTGATGCCACTGCCGCGCAAGGACCCCATCGCCAACTCGTTGCGGAAAGTGTTGCCGGCCAAGGCCGCTTACGCCGCGACCCGCCGGTTCAACATCGGTAAGGGCCGTTTCATCTACAACCTGTGCCAGCGCCACCCCAAGCTCGCCCGGCGGATCATCCGGTCGATCAATATGAAGGCGCTGCCGGAGGGTTTCGAAGTGGACACCCATTTCAACCCCACGTACAACCCCTGGGACCAGCGTCTGTGCGCGGTCCCCGACGCGGACCTGTTCCGCACGATCGCCAAGGGTAAGGCGTCGGTGGTCACCGACCGCATCGCGCGGTTCACCAAGACCGGGATCCTGCTGGAGTCCGGGAAGACGCTCGATGCCGACATCATCGTCACCGCAACCGGTTTGAAGCTGCTTCCACTCGGCGGAATCCAGGTGTCCGTCGACGGTGAGGTGAAGAACCCGCACGACTCACTGCTGTACAAGAGCTTCATGATCTCCGACATCCCCAATCTAGCATTCGCGTTCGGCTACACGAACTCGTCCTGGACGTTGAAGGTCGGACTAGTGTGCGAGCACCTGTGCCGCCTACTGGCGTACATGGATCGGCACGGCTACACCACTGTGGTCCCCATCGTCGATGACCCGCACATGGACAAGCGCCCGATGCTCGACTTCTCGGCCGGTTACGTGCAGCGGTCGGTGGACCTGTTCCCCCAGCAGGGATCGTCCGGTCCCTGGACGGTCGAGATGGACTACTGGGCGGACCATGACCGGCTGCGTAAGGGCTCTGTCGAGGACCCGGCATTGCGGTTCAGCACAGCCGTTGGTGCAGAGGCGGTTTCGGAATTGGCGACGGGCGCGGTTACAGCGTGAGCCGGACCGCCTTCGTCGAGGTGGATGGCCGTCGCACCCGGATCCGAGTGGACGGTGACCCCGGAAATCCGCCGGTCCTGCTCATCCACGGCATCGGTCGCAGCCTGGAAGATTGGGCGCCGCAACACGAACGGCTGGCCCGGTCCTACCGGACGATCTCGCTCGACGTGCCCGGCTTCGGCTTCTCCGAGCGCCCGCGACAAACCATCACCTTGCCCGTGCTGGCAGAGGGGGTCACCGCCGCACTCGACGCGTTGGGCGAGAACAGACCGGTCCATGCGGTGGGCAACTCGCTCGGCGGCGCCATCGCCCAGCAGTTGCTCGTCGATCAGCCGCAGCGGATCGCGAGCCTGGCTCTGGTCAACAGTGCCGGGTTCGGCAGCGAGGTCACCATGTTGCTGCGGATGCTCACGATGCCGGTGCTCGGCCCGATGAGTGTCCGACGACCGACCCGTGCGAGTGCCGCGCTGATGGAACGGCTGATCCACGGCGACAAGGCAATCGCGACCAAAGAGCGCATCGACCACGCGTTCGCTGTCGGGTCTGTGCCCGGCGCCGGTGAGGTGATGCGTGAGACCGCACTCGCGCTCGGCACGCCACGCGGGGTGCGCCCGGAGTGGCGTCGTGACCTCGCCGCCCGCGTGGCCCGGACGCCCCGTCCCACACTGATCGTCTGGGGCACCCGGGATCGCATCCTGCCCGCACATCACATCCGTACGGCGATGCGGGTATATCCCCATGCCGAGGTCCACCTGCTGAACCGGGTCGGGCACATGCCGCAGCTCGAATGCCCCACACGGTTCGCCGACTTGCTGTTGCCTTTCCTGGAGCGCGCCACCGGCTGATCAGCTGCGGCCGCTCAGAGATCCATCCGGTCGATCTGCCAGTCGATGTCGCCGAACTGAGGCATTTCGCGTCCGTCGTCGACTCCGATCTCGGACTTGATCACCGCCTCGAGCTTCGTACTCGCCGACATCACCAGGTCGGCGTTCTCACCCTTGGTCCCCGCCAGGTTTGTCATCTCTGCAGGATCGGACTGCAGGTCATACAGCTCGACGTCGTTGAACCGGTACAGGTCGTCGAGAGTCGTCGGCACGTTGCGCTGGGCGGGGGCAAAATAGCGGCTGAATTTGTAGCGCCCGTCGAACATCGTGCGGACGCTGCCGCGCTTGGTGAGATCGGGCCGGAATCCACTGGTCTGCATCAGTTGTCGGGGATCCTGGCCGGCCGCCTTGGCCTGTGCGAACAGCTTCACCGCCTCGCTGTCGTTGGTCGCCAGCCCGCTGTAGGTGAACAGCACACTGTCCCGAACCGCATGGACGTCAGCACTGCCCGGGTTGGAAAGCGCCGCGCTGAAGTCCTTGCCCGGCAGCGCTCGCCCGGCGAGCTCATCGAGATCGCCCGCGGCCACACCGGCCATCGCCATCAGACTCGGTACCAGATCGATGTGGCTGGTAAGTGCGTTCAGGTCCTGTCCGCCGGTGACTTCGGGATGCACGACGTGCATGGGCAGATGGATAGCCTCCTGGTAGGCGAACGGCCCCTTGCCGCGCAGCCCGTGCGCGCCGGCCATCTCGCCGTGGTCAGAGGTGAAGACCACGATGGTGCTGTTGCGCAACGCCAGATTGTCGAGTTCCTCGAGCAGCAGGGACATCTGCTGGTCGACCGAACGGATGCTGTTGAGGTAGAAGTCGGCGAAGCGCTGCCAGCGGTCCGGTTCGGGTGGAATGGTACCCAGGGTGTAACCCCAGGCCTTGTCGAACTCGCCATGGGCGGCGGGACGGCCCGGCTCCTGCATCGACTGCCTGAGATTGGCGGGTAGGGCACTGTCCCAATGCTGCTGATAGATGGCGTGTTCGGGGGCTCGCGCGGCGTGCATCAGGAGCGTGCCGGTGTCTTGAACGTGCTCACCCGGTTTGTCGGTGTTGAAGTACATGATGTCGTGCGGATTGATCAGACTCACGAACAAGGCCCACGGCTTGCCGTCGTCGGCCATCGGTCGTCCCGTGTTGCGCAACCAGGACTGGGCGCCGGCGGCGATCACCGAGTCGGTGGTGTAGCCGCCGAGGTCATGGGCCAGCGAGTCGACCGGGAGTCCGAAGTCCGAGAATCCGTACGCGTCCATGCGTTCGGTGAGCACTTGCTGGACCGGCTCGCGGTCGAAGGCGGCATCCAGATGCCACTTGCCTTGGTAGGCGGTGTAATAGCCGGCCTTGCGCAGCAGATGCCCGATAGTGGGCACCCCGGTGCTCATGGCCTTCACATAGGGCAGATCAGCATTCTCGAACATCCCGTTGTCTGGGGTCTGCAGTCCGGTCAGCAGGACCGCACGCGAGCTGGTACACATCACCGCCGAGCTGTAGTGGTTGTGGAACGTCACGCCCTCCTCCGCCAGCCGCTCGCGGGCCGGCAGCGACATTCCGGCAGGCCAGGAAGGAAAGTAGCGCTCCTGGTCGGTGAACACGAACATGATGTTCGGGTGCGAACCACGTTGCGGGGCAGATGGTCTGGTCACAGAGGGGCTGGAGGCGACGGGGGCGGGCGAAGTGGCGGATCCGCACGAGGTCAGCAATGGCACCGCTGCTGCGCCGCCCGCTGCGAGGGCGAGGAATCGGCGCCGGGACGGGCCGGTGGTGGACGAGCTGAGCTCATCGCTCATGGCGGGCTTCCTGTCAGTCATCGGCGATACCGGCCCCGGCCAGAGCGGGCATGGTGGCTTCGCGGTGCAGCACGGAGTGAGCACCCGACTTGAATCGCTCCATCAGCTGGACGACCGTATTGCCCTCCGGGGTATGGCCCCAGATACTGATACCCGTGTGAGTGCTTGGTTCCCAGGTGTTCTCGTCGACGACAATCGGGTTCCAGCCGACCTCCCATTCGAAACCCGACGGGCTGACCGCATAGAACGACAGCTCCTTGTCGTTGGTGTGCTGTCCGATGGACAGTGCCATGTCGAATCCGAGTTCCTTCACTCTCTGGTAGGCAAGTGTCATGTCGTCGAGTTCGGCGACCTGGACATTGCAGTGCTGGATCCGGGTGCGAATGGGGTTGACCGGCAGCCGGTTCACCGACGCGATGGCGACGCTGTGATGACGTTCGTTGACCCGCAGGAACCGGATCTTGAACTTCAGCCCGCTGATCGTCTCGTCGATGTAGTCGGACAGACGCGCATCGAACACCGTGCTGTAATAGCCGCGCATCTGGTGTGGCTTGCTGGTGGCAATCGCGACGTGGCCCAGTCCGCCTGTGCCGGTGACGAATCCGTTGGCGCGCAGCTGCAGCGGCGGCTGCGCGGACCGGGATTTGACGTAGACCTCCTGGGTCAGCCCGTTGGGACCCGGAAAGCGGATGAAACGCTCGACACCGCGCAATGCGCATTCTTCCGACGAGCCCTGGGTCACCAGCACTCCGTGGCCGCGCACGCGCGCGTCGATGGTCTCGAAGCAGTGGTCGTCGTCGACCTCCCAGCCCAGGGCGGTGGTGTCTTCGGCGGGCCCGCGCTGCACCAGGAACCGGCAGGCGTTGCCGTCGAGGCGGAACCGCAGCACGTCGGGCAGCGCGTCATCGAGGTGCATGCCGATGGCGTCGCGGCCGAATCTGGCCCAGTCCGGGAACTTCTCGGATTCGACGACGAGGTAGCCCAGGTGGACTCGGCCGAATACGTCGGTGATCATGCGAGGGCCAGTTTCGATGCGGGGGAGAGGAACTCGGCCACCAGATCGTTGAACAGATCCGCTCGTTCCCACTGCATCCAGTGCCCGGTGTGCGAGGTGATGACGAGTTCGGCGTTGGGCATCAGATTGAGCAGCATCGGCCCGCCCGCGGGCCGGTTGACCTTGTCGTCGCGGCCCCACAACACCAGTGTGGGGGTGCCGAGCCGGCGCAGCCGTTTGTCGCGGGTCAGATCCATTCGCCACAGGGTGCGTATCCCGGACGGCCTGCGCAGCGGCGGGTTGGCGACCACCTCAGGATCGATGGACGCCCGATACCGCAGATCGATCAGGTCGTCGGGGACCGCCGCGCCGTCGTACACCAGATAGTTGCGGATGAACGTGGCCAGCTTGTCGCGGCTGGGTCCTCCTTCACCTGTGTAGTACGACAGCAGGCTCTTCAACCCGGCGGTGGGCATGCCGCGGGTGGTGCCGATTCCGCCCGGGCCCATGAGGACCAGCTTGCCGACTCGGTGCGGGGTGTCCAGCGCCATGCGCAGCGCGGCCGCGCCACCGTAGGAGTTCCCCACCAGATACGCTGTGGCCAAACCCAGTTCGTCGAGCAGGCCGCGCAGCGTGTCCGCCAGGTAGCCGAACGGGTCACGATGATCGACGTGCTTGCTCGACCGCCCGTAGCCGGGCATGTCGGGGACCACGACACGATGGCGGCGGGCCAGCGCGTCGATGTTGCGGGAGTAATTCGACAGCCCCGACGCGCCGGGCCCGCCGCCGTGCAGCAGCACGACCGGCGGGTCGTCACCGCCGGTGTCCGTCACGAAGACGTCGACGCCATTGGCGCGGACGTGGTACTCCGATTGCACAGTCGTCATGCGTGGTCCTTCACTCGGATGGCTCGTACGGTCAGGCCGGTCGGGGGAGGGGGCAGAGGGTTGACGTCATCGCCGGCTGCGTAGACGAACCCATCGGGCCGCACCACCAGAGCCGTTGCTTTCTTCTTGGCCATCCAGTCGATGAGCCTGCCGTCGCGGTCGATGATGCGTTCGGCGCCTGCAGCACTACCCGGCGCAGCGATCGTCATGACGGGTACGCCGGCCAATCGCCATGGCAACCAAGCCTGTTCGGGACCGGTATGGACTACCGTCCATCGGCCTCCGATGATGTCGTCAAGGCGAACCAGGCCACCGCTTTCGTCGCAGACCCACGGCTGCGGCAGCAGCCAACCGGTGGCCGCATTGCCGTTGTGGTCAAGCAGGCCGCTCAGGTAGCGCGCATCGGGCAGCCACCGGTGATTGCGCAACCACGTCGTGAAGCCGGGCAACTTTCCGGCGAATCGGAAGAATCGACTCCGCGCCGCCGCACGAAGGGGGCTCCGCTCGATGATGATGTTGCCGACCTTCACTGCGCGACTGGTGACTTCCTTGACGTGCGGCAGCCTTTCCTCCTGATAGGTGTCGAGCACCGAATCGGGAAGACAGTCGGTCACCACGGCGTGCAGCTTCCAGCACAGGTTCGCGACATCGCGGATACCTGCGCACATGCCCTGGCCGATCCACGGCGGCATCGCATGCGCGGCATCGCCGGCGAGGAAGACCCGGCCCACCCGCCACCGGTCGGCGAACCGGACGTGGTGGTTGTAGCAGGCAAATCCGATGATCTCGACATTGGCAGGAGTTATTCCCTGGTGGCGCAGTACTTTCCAGATCGCGTCCTCGGTGAGGAGGTCGTCCTCGTCTTCGCGTTCGCGCACCGGGAATTCCCACCGGTGGTGGCCCAGTGGAGTCGGGCAATCGACCGTCGGACGTTCGGGATTGCAGTGGAAGCGGAGTTGGTCGTGGCCCGGCCAGCTTTCGACCACTTTGGTGTCGATGACGATCCAGCGCTCGGAATACGTTCGGCCGGTGAAACCGACGCCCAGCTGTCCGCGAATGGCGCTCGAGCCGCCATCTGCGGCGATCACATAGCTGGCCCTGATGCGTTTGAACTGGTCGTGAGTGAGGTCGGCCAGCATCAACTCGACCGAGTCGGAGCGCTGGGTCAGACGCAGGCACTCGTGTTCGAGAAGGAGCGAGACGTTGGGGAATCGAGCCACGCCCGTTCGGAGGACGCCTTCCACCGCCGGCTGGTAGATGAACTGCTGCGGCGGGTGGCCGTTGCCGCGGTCCGCGGGCAGCAGTTTGACGATGCTGACGCCGCGGGCGTCGACGAAGTCGGCGCCGGCACCGGGCAGCATGTCGGCGTTGAGCTGGTCAGCCAGCCCGACCTGTTGCCAGATCCGCAGTACCTCCTCGTCGGTGGAGATGGCCCTGGCCCGGAAGTAGACATCGGGGTCGCGTTCCACCACCACAACTCTCAGGCCCAGTTGGCCGAGCAGGTTGGCGGCGGTCGCACCCACCGGGCCATAGCCGACGATCGCTACGTCGTAGGTCGAGGCGCTGTTCATGGCTGTCTCCGATCCGGCTGCCGCGTCCGCGGTGGTGAACACTTGTTCCGTAGTGATCGCTACGGTAATGTAGTGATCGCTACAGCGTCAAGAGATGGGGCGAACATGGCCACAGCGGACAAGCCGAAGAGGCGCGCCAAGCGGGTGGATGGCGAGCTCTCGCGCACCAGAATCCTCGATGCGGCCACCGAGATCGCCGCCGAACGTGGTTACGAGGGAACGAGTATCGGTGCGGTGAGCGCGAAGTGCGGTCTGCCGGCCAGCTCGATCTACTGGCACTTCACCGACAAAGACGACCTAATCGCAGCGGTGATCGAACGCAGTTTCAACAAGTGGATGGCGGTATGGCAGCTGCCGGAGGATCTGGTTGCGGTCGACCGTCTGATGGATGTCGCAACGGGGACCGCCAAAGCGCTGATGGAGTCACCGGATTTCCTGCGCCTGGGCCTCATGCTGGCGCTCGAGCGCCGGCCGGTCGAGCCGCGGGCGCGGGCGATGTTCGTCAAGGTCCGCGAAGAAGCTTTCGACGCCTTGAGTGGCAGTCTCGATCGTCTGGGGATCGGACTGACCGGGGCGCAGATCCGCGAGCTCGCGACCTACGCGATCGCCGGTGCTGACGGGCTGTTCATCGCCAAGGAGATCGGGGGAGACGCAGTTGATCTGGTGTCCTTGTTCACCCTGCACGGGCATGCGCTGTACGCGACCGCGATGCGGATGGTTGACGAGAATGCCCGATGATGCGGTGTGTGATCACGCCGCTGAGTCCGATCCCATCAGTTCGTCGAGATCCGGTAGCGGCAGGCGGCAGATGTCCTCGGCTTCGCCCGGGCTGACACCGAGCATCACCAGGACGCCGCGAGTGGCGCTGTCGGCGGCCTGCGCGTCGTCGCGCTCGCGCTGATTCTGCAGTAGCTGGCCGAGGCCCATCAGTGCGCCCGCGGCCACGGACAGGGCCAGCTCGGGATCGGTCACCGTGAACCGCCCCGCTTCGGCCGCGACGGTGATGTCGCGCAGGGCCCGTGGGCCCAGCCCCCGGTCGGCGAACATCAGCGTCAGGCCCGCGTTGAGCAGCACGCGCGAGGTCTCGGGTCGCTGGCGAAACAAGCGCCCGACGATCCGGAAGCTGCGGGCGAAGGTCAATGCCGGGTCCTCGCCGTCTACCGCGAGCTTGTCCAGCAGTGCGCCCAGCGCATCCAGGATGTCGTTGACCGCGGCCTCGAACAGCTGTTCCTTGCTGTCGAAGTGGTTGTAGAAGGAGCCCATCCCGACGTCGGCGGCCTGGGTGATCTCCAGCACCGGCGCATTCAGCTTTCCGGCGGCGATAAATCCCTGAGCTGCGCGAACGAGCGCAGCCCGGGTTTGCATCTTGCGTCGTTCCAGGCGGTTTCCCGCCCCGGCATCACTTGCCATCAACAGATATTAGCAGCAGATGTCATTTCTGAGGATTTCGTCAGAAGGCTTGACTGATGATGTCCTCGTAAGTGATGATTTCGTCAGTCTTCAACGGTCAAGGAAAGGGGGCGCTGTGACGCAGCACCTCGACACCCACCGGGATTTGCACAGCGACCAGGGCGCGTTACGCGGTGAACATCCGGGCCGGGCGAAGAATCCGATCATCAAAGTGCGCGATCTCGCGTGGTTGGAGTTCGAGAAGCCGGACCTGGCCCGCGCCGAGACGTTCGCGCATGCATTCGGGTTCACCACCGAGCTGCGCACCGATCGGGAGGTGCACCTGCGCGGCGCGGACAGCGGCACGGTGTGCGTGATCATCCGCCGCGGGCCGCACTCACGGTTCGTCGGTCCCGCGTTCGCCGCCCACGACGTCGCTGACGTCGAGCGGCTGGCGGCGGCGACCGGGACACTGACGCATGCGTCGCCGGACAGCATCGGTGGCGTGACCGTCGAGCTCGTGGACCCGGCTGGAATGCCGGTGCGCGTCGTGGCCGGTATGCGTGACCTTCCGGAGCAGCCGACCCAACCAGTCCATACGTTCAACTTCGGCCGAGAGGTGTTGCGTACGAACGCGACTCAGCGGCCGTCGCGCGAGCCGGCGCGGATTCAGCGCCTGGGGCATGTGGTGCTGCAGAGCACCACGTACCGACGGTCGCTGGACTGGTATCTGGAGCATTTCGGTCTGATCGTCAGCGATTTTCTCTACTACCCCGGCCAGCGGGAGCGGGGCCCGACCATGAGCTTCATCCGGTGTGACCAAGGGGCGACACCCACCGACCATCACACCATGGCGATGGTGCTCGGGCCGTCGGACCGTTATGTCCACTCCGCTTACCAGGTAAGCGATCTCGACGCGATCGCAGCCGGCGGAGAGTACCTGCGAGAGCGCGGTTTCCAGCGGTCATGGGGTATCGGTCGACATATTCAGGGAAGTCAGATCTTCGACTACTGGCGCGATCCGGACGGCTTCCTGGTCGAACACTTCAGCGACGGCGACCTGTTCGACAACACTCTGGAACCAGGCTGGGCGCCGATGACGGCCTCCGGGCTCGCCCAGTGGGGGCCGCCGGTGACCAAGGACTTCCTCGGCATCGCCCCCGGCAAGGAATCACTACGCGAGTTGCGCTCGATGCTGAGCGCTGTCCGCGATGACAACGAATTCGACCTCACCCGCCTGCGCGGACTACTGAAAGTGACACGCTCATGACAATTTCGGTTCATCGCACCGCTGACGGATGGTGGGCCGGCACACCCGACTCGGTCGCCCGGATCGCCACCACGGCAACCACCACCGCTGCCTTGCTGGCCGACCGGTCGGCCATCGATGCCGCTGTCGCCAATACCGAGACGGTGGCGCCGGCGACACTCGAGCTGCTGTCGCCGGTCACCGCCCCGTGTCGCGTCGTGGCGCAGATGACGAACTTCGCGTCGCATGTCATCGACACCGGAGGCGACCCGAAGTCGGTGCCGCTGACCTTCTTCCGGAAGGCATCGGCATCCATCAGCGGGCCCGTCGACGACATCGTCAAGCCCGCCCACGTCCGGCTGCTGGACTACGAAGTGGAGATCGGACTCGTCATCGGCACCGACGTGCCTGTCGGCACCACTGTCACCGCCGACAACCTCGCCGACTACATCTGCGGACTTGTGGTGACCAACGACGTCAGCGCGCGTGATGTCCAATTGACCAAAACTCAGTTCTACGAGGGCAAGTCGTACCCGGGCTTCACACCGGTGGGGCCGGCACTGGTGCTGGTGGACCGCGACGAACTGGCCCGCTTTGACGACCTGCGGCTGCGGCTCAAGGTCAACGGGCAACTCCGGCAGGACAGCTCGGTGAAGGCCGACATGATCTACAAGCCGGTCCAGGCCCTGACGGCGCTGACCCGCTTCCAGACGCTGTCCGCCGGTGACCTGATACTGACCGGCACCCCGGTCGGTACGGCACTGTCTGCACCCCCCAAGGCGGTGCAGAAGCTCTCCGCCCTGCTGCCTGACGAGCTGAAGTGGAACCTGTTCTTCAAGGGTCAGGCCAAGAACACCAGGTATCTGCATGACGGCGACGTCGTCGAGGCCACCGTCGGGACCGACGACGGCAAGATCGATCTCGGAACTCAGCGCAACCCAGTCAGATTCGCATGACCGCGATTCCCGCCTTCGTGCCGGTGGTGATCGTCGGCGCCGGCCCCACCGGCGTCTCGGCGGCGACCGCACTCGCCCAATACGGCATCGATTGCCTGGTGCTCGAGCGCTGGACCGAGGTCTATCCGCAGCCGCGCGCGGTCCACCTCGACGACGAAGTGTTCCGGCTTTTGGCGGGATTGGGGGTCGGCGAGCAGTTCGCAGAGATCTCCCGCCCGGCTCGTGGGCTGCAGCTTCGCGATCCGGGCATGCGCGTACTGGCCGAGTTCCGCCGCGAAAACACGCTCAGCGCCAACGGCTATCCGCAGGCCAACATGTTCGACCAGCCGGAGCTGGAAAGACTGCTGCGCGACAATCTCGAGAAGTACCCGAACGCGGTATTAAGAGGTGACGCCGAGGTTGTCGAGGTGGTGCAGATCAGTGCCGAGCGTGCGCGCGTGACCTTCACCGACCGGTCCAGCGGCGAGCAGCACTGTGTCGAGACGGGCTATGTGCTCGGTTGCGACGGTGCGAACAGTTTGGTGCGCAGGGCAATCGGTGCGCAGATGGATGACCTGAAGTTTCAGCAACGGTGGCTCGTCGCCGATGTGATGACCGACGCCGACCTGGCCCAGTGGGACGGTGTGCACCAAGTCTGCGATCCGGGGCGCGCCGCCACCTACATGCGTATCGGAACTGCCCGCTATCGTTGGGAGTTCCGGTTGCTCGACGACGAAACCGCCGACGACTACGCCACGCTTGCGGCGTTGTATCCGTTGATCCGCCCCTGGGTGGACGGGGTCGACCCCGAAGAACTGGACCTCGTGCGGGTCGCCGAGTACACGTTCCGGGCTCAGATCGCCACGCGGTGGCGGCGGGCGAACATGTTCATCCTCGGTGACGCCGCCCACCTGACCCCGCCGTTCATCGGGCAGGGATTGGGTGCGGGACTGCGCGACGCGATGAACCTGTCGTGGAAGCTGGCCGGTGTGATCAACGGCTGGCTGCCCGGGGCCGTGCTTGACAGTTACGAGGATGAGCGAAAGCCCCATGCCCGCAATCTCATCCGGTTCGCGCTGGGGGTCGGTGCGGCTATGACCGCTGGGGGTCGCGTCGGGGATGCGCTGCGCAGGATCGTCGTGCCCGGCATGCACCTGATCCCCGGCGTACGAGACAAGGCCGTGGACAGTGCGACTCCGGGACTGCGCGCCAGCGACCTGGTGGTGAAGTCATCGGGACGGCGACAGCTTGCCGGCGGCCTCTGCCCGAATCCGATTGTCGCTGACGGCAAGCGATTCGACGAGATCGTGGGCCGCAGATTCGCGGTGGTGACCGCGGTGCCGCTCAGCACAGTGCAACGCGACCACATGGATCGCTGTGGTGCCACCGTGATTGCGGCGCACCCCGGTACAGAATTGGCGTCATGGCTACGCGCCGGGCGGGCCGCGGTGGCGGCGGTCCGCCCCGACCGGACCGTGATGATGGCCGGCCGGAATGTGGCGAATGTGCTTGATGCAGTTCCGGCTTTCGCGCCGCACGCCCAGGCCGCCCGTGTCTAGGCCGGCCGTCGCCGTCCCCACCTACGAGCGGGACCTGTATTCGCCGCAAGCCATCCTCGATCCATACCCGCACTACACCCGGTTGCGCCAACTGGGCCCGGTGGTCTGGTTGCCCAAACAGCGTGTGTACGCGCTGGCGCGCTACGCCGAATGCAAAACGGTCTTGCGTGACGACGACGGGTTCATCTCCGGTGACGGTGTCGGCCTGTCCGCTGTGTTCAACAGGCTGTCCCGGGGCACCACGCTCAACAGCGACGGTGCGGAACACGACCGGCGGCGCAAGCTGCTGGCCCACCGGATGCTCCCCAGAGCCCTGCGCGAGCTCGACGAGATCGTCGACAGCCAGGCCAGGGATCTCGTCGCGAGCGCGGTTCGCCGCCGTAGCGTCGACGGCGTCGCCGACCTCGCCACGGCGCTTCCGGTTTCGGTGGTACCCGACCTCGTCGGTTGGCCCAGGGACCGGCGGCAGCACCTGTTGCGTTGGGGCGGAGCAACTTTCGATGTGCTGGGTCCGCTGAATCGGCAGGCCGCCCGGTCGGTGCCGGCCAGCCTCCAGATGTTGCGGTTCGCCCGTGCCGTGGTCCGGGACCGCACCGTGCTGCCCGGCAGCATGGGTCACGAAATCCTCGAGGCGGCGCAGGGCGGTGCGATGAGCGCGCGGGAATGCTCCGCGCTCATGGTGGACTACCTGGTGCCCTCCCTGGACACCACCATCAGCGGAATCGCCAACGCACTGGCGTTGTTTGCGCTGCACCCCGAACAGTGGGATCTGCTTCGCGCCGACCCCGCACTGGTGCCCGGCGCCGTCAACGAAGTGCTGCGCTACGAATCGCCGCTGCGCGCGTTCAGTCGCAAAGTTCGCCGCAAGACCGAGGTGTCCGGCGTCGAATTGCCCGCGGGCTCGCGGGTGTTGGTGCTCTATGCCTCGGCCAATCGCGACGAGCACGAATGGGAGCAACCCGACACCTTCGACATCCGCCGCAATGCGGGCCGACATCTCGGGTTCGGCCACGGAACTCACGCCTGCGCGGGGCAGGCGCTTGCGCGGCTGGAGATGCAGGCGATGCTTCGTGCGTTGTGCGACGGAGTCAGCCGCATCGAACTTGCCGGCCGGCCCACGTGGGCGGTCAACAACATCATCCGCTGCTATGAGCGGCTTCCATTGCGACTCGTGGCGGCCTGAGCCTCGGCGCTAGTTGACCGGGACGTCGAGGATGGGCCGCTGAACCCCGGCGCCGGGGCCGTCGAAATGCCACCACTCACCGGAATAGACCGTCAACCCTCCGGCGCCCATCGCGGCACGCAGCCGCTCGCGGTTGGCCTGTGCTGCCGCGCCGACCCCGTCGGTGGCGTATGCCTGTGCGCGAGGGGAGAAGTCGTCGAAGTCGGTGCCCATGTCGACGAGCCGGCCGCGCTCGGCGATCGTCACGTCGACGGAACGTCCCGCCTCATGGCTGCGCGCATACGGACCAGGTTTGGCCACCCACGCCGGATTGGGCACCGCGTCGAACATCCGGACCTGGACGTCGTGCGGGCGGTAGCAATCCCAGAACACCAGCACATCCCCGTGAGCCCGAAGATCATCGGCGGCCTTCGCCAGCCCCGGCGCCATCGAGTTGTGCACCAGGCACCGCGCGTCCGCCGGGTAGAGCGGCATACCGACGAAGTTGTTCGGCGTCGCGTAGCGCAGATCGATGACCGCGTCGGGCACCACGGTGCGCACATCGACGAAGCCGGCCGCCGCGGCCTGGGGGCTCACCGGCGGAACGTCCGCGCCTGGTGCGGCCCCGGCCGGCGCCGCCGCTCCGATGCCGACCACCGCGACGGCCGCGAGGGTCGGCAGCGTCCGAATTGATGTCATATCAGGGTGACTGAGTCTGTTGCGGATTCTCCAGCCGCCGGTCGGCGGTCAGCAACAGGTTGTCGTAGGCGGCCCGAGACGGTGAACTGTCCGACTGGGAGAGGGCGACGAAATCGGCGACCACCTGCTCGGCCAACAGCCGCAGTTTGATGTTGGCCTCCTGGGATCGCCAGCGCAGCAGGTCGAACGCCGCGTCGGACTCGATGCCATACACAACCATCAGCATGCCCTTGGCCTGCTCGATGGTCGCCCGGTTCTCGGCGATCTCAGCGATGGCCTCGCTGAACTGCTTCTTGTTGCGATCTTCAGTGGGCGTGACGTCGACGTAGAAGCCCTCGGTGCCGACGACCTCACCGGTGTCGTCCAGCAGCTTGTCCGCCACCACGATCACGTGGTGAATGTTGCCGGCGGTATCGACGATCCGATGCCGGGTACTGAAGGCCTGGTGGTGCTGTCGGACGTCATCCAGGGTGGTCGCCACCTGTTGGTAATCGTCCGGGTGCTTGTGCGACAGCACGAGCTCGGTGGTGGGCGAAACCGTGCCCGGCTCGTAGCCGTGCATGATCTGGACCTCATCCGACCATTCCCAGCGCTCATCGGCGAAGTAGAACCGGAACTGACCGGCCTGCTGCGGACCGTCGGCCGCCATACCGTAGCCGTCGTCGCTCTCCGTTGCCGGATCCTGATCCGCAACCATTGACACCCCTCGCCCGACAGCCGCTCAGCTGTCGCCCTCCAAGATTTTCCGCAGGAGCCAGGACGCCGACGAGTGCCATGTAGGCAGAACCCATCGCCATCCCAGGTTCTGCGGGCATTTTTTTCTACACCGTCCGCCGGTCCGCTTTCAAGCGGCCTCCTGGTGAGCACGGTCTACGACGGGTTCCTGAGGCTCTGGTGACACGAGTGACGGATGTAACAAAACGCGTTCGACTCCGACAACACCGGTACAGGGCGTTCACGGCACGGGGACGCCGCCCTGCGAGCCGCGGAGGATACGACGGTGAAGCTGACGACGAACTCACATGGGTGGATCCGTAGCGCCTGCCTGGGACTCGGCGCGCTGGGCGTGTCCGCTGCCGTTCTGTCGGCTCCCGCGGCAGGCGCCGACCCGGCCGATCCTGCTGATCCGGTCGTACCGACGATCGTGGCCGGCGACACGAGCGCTCCGTCAGCCGATGCACCGGTCCCCGCGCCGGTACCGGTACCGGTACCGGTACCGGTCCAGCATCTGTCCAGCCCGGACAACCCGCCACCGGGCACGACCACCACCGGCACCGACACCGGGCCGCAAGGCCGGTTGAGCTACTTGCGGGACCTGCTGCATGCGATGCGCACCCAGGAGGTGTCGGGCAGCGACGCACTGCTGTTGCTCACCCAACGTCCGCTCGACGCCAACACGGCGCCGCCGCCCGGCATGTCGTCGACTCCAACCGGACCCGTCGGAACGTCGGCCGCACCGCCCGCGGCTGACGCGGCGGCGCCGACGAGCTAGCGACCGACCGCCTCGACGGCCGCGTCGAGGTCGGGTTGGTAGCGTCCGTCGGCCTCGACTTCATGCCACCATTCGGTGCGCTGCAGCATCTGCAGGGTCCGGTCGGGAAGTGCAGTGATCATCAGCCGGATGCCTGCCCCGCAGAGTTCGAGGTCGAGTTCGACGAGGATGTGCAGCACCGTCGACTCGAGCACCGTTTGGCGAACCAAGTCCACTACCACCGTGCTCGCGCGCGGCTGCACCCCCAGCGCCGCGTCTCGGATCGCGGCGACGTTGGGACGCACGTTGGCGGCGTACAGCGGAACCAGGCAGCGCAGCACCAATGGATCGGCTGGGATCAACGTCGCGTTCTCGGGCTGCTCGACCCAGGCGCAGTTGTCGTGACGGATCACCTGGACCACGTGGGGCGCGTTGACGATGTGCAGCACCAACAGCAGAGTGACCGCGACCGCGACGGCCACCGCGGGAATGAGCCCGAACGCCAGGCCGATCAGGGCTACCCCGACGGCGCCGAAGCATTCCCGGGGGTTGAGGCGGTAGAGCCGGCGCAGCGCCGCGACATCGATCAGCCGGGTGACCGCCACGACGACGACCGCCCCGAGCACTGCCTGAGGGAGCAGGCTCAGGACCGGTGCGATCACCAGCGCGACGACTACGGCCAGCGCCGCCAACACCAGCCCGCTGATCTGACTACGCGCACCGGAGCGCAGGTTGACCGACGTCTGGGCGAAACCACCGGCCGGAGGTAGTGAATGAAAGAACGAGCCCGCGACCGCGGCCGCGCCCAGCGCGAGCAGTTCACGGTCCGGTTCGGTCGGGTTCTCCTCGGCGCGCCGCGAGGTTCGTGCCACCGCGATCGTCTCGAGGAAGGCCATCACGGCGATCGCCAAGGCGCCCGGGACCAGGGGCACGATGTGGCGATCGAGGCGGGGTAGGTCCGGCATCGGGAACCCGGACGGGACCGTCGGAACCAGAGCGACACCGTACGCGGGCAGTGCCACCGCGGCGCTCACCGCGATGCCGGTGGCGATCAGCACAAGTGGGCCGGGAACGCGTGGGGCGACCTTCGCCAGCAGGAGCAGCGCGGCGAGGCAGACGACCGAGATCGCCGCCGTCAGCGGGCTGGCCCGCGGAACATCGGACAGCGCCGACCAGGCCACCTTGAAGAATCCCGTGGTGTGCGGATGGGGAGGCACACCGAGAAGCTTGGGCAGCTGCGCCGCCATGACGGTGAGTCCGACGGCGACCTTGATACCGACCAAGGTCATGTCGCTGATGTTGTCGACCAGCATCCCCAGTCGAAAAACACTGGCCAGCAATAGGAAAAGCCCCACCAGCAGAGTCAGGGTCACCAGGTCGCCGCGCTGGTCGTCGCTGCCGATCAAAACCCCGCCGGCCAGCATCGTCGACGCGGTCAGGGTCGACACCGTCGACGACGTGGTGACACTGGCGACCCGGGAGCCTCCCATGAAGGCGTACACCACCACCGGGACCATGCAGGTGTACAGCCCGATCTGGACGGGCATGTTGGCCACCGTCGCGTACGCCATCGCCAGCGGGATGACCACCGCGCCGGTGCTCAGCCCGGCCAGCAAGTCGGCCTTCAGCCAGTGCGCACGATAGGGCCGGATGGCCGGTGCCAGCCAGGTGGGCGGTGCGGTGGTGGGCACGCCCGGAATTGTGGCACCTGGACGCGTCCGGTGTGCGTTATGAAGCAGGTCAGCCGATCACGCACTCTCGGCGACGCCGACCACCACCTCGTTGCGCCGACGGCACGGCAGTGTCCACGGCGGATCGTAGAACCAGGACAGGGGCTCACCCGTGGTCTCGATGTCGTTGCGGTGCAAGGCTTTCATGAGCTCGTTGGTGCGCTCGGAGACGGCGTCGGGACTGATGCTGCCGTTGAACCGCAGCACCGCGACGGTCTCGGGGGGAACCACCACGAGCCGCACCCGGTCGTCGTTCGGGCTGGGCAAGGTCTCGAGGGTGTACTTCGACGGCATGAAGAAGCGGATCACCCATTCACCCGAGGCGTTGCGCTGGGTCGCGACGGGCGCGGTCATCGCTATCTTCTCGCTGGGCTGCTGGGCGACCGGCGCGGTCATCGCGATCTTGGCGCTGCCGGAATTGCCGCCGAAGATGTAGCGCGCCAGCAACCGGAAACCCTGATTGCGGGCCGACTCCTCATCGGCATCGATCGCAGTCTCGGCCGCGACGCGGGGTCCGTACCGGCGAATTTCCACACCGTCGACCACGCGCTCGACGGTAAAGGCCGGCTCCTCGGTGCCGACTCGAATTCCCACGATGTTGCCCACGCCCTCGGCGACCTGCACCACCGCTCCCGCAACAGTCTTCAACACGAGCGCCTCCTTGTTCTCTTGCAGGCATACCCTCCCGGCAGGTGAAAGTCGATTACGGGTTTCTGACGCACTTTCTGCCCTGCCGCCCACCCGCGCAGGCCGGCCGGATATCGTCCGGGCATGACACGGGTTTCGGTAATCACCGGGGGCGCGGGCGGCATGGGTCGGGCCACCGCCAAGATCGTCGGCCGGGATCACACGGTGGTGCTCTGCGATGTGCGCAAGGACCGTCTCGACGGCGCGGTGGCGGAGCTGGAGAGCCTGGGGATCTCGGCGACACCGGTTCACTGCGATGTCACCGACCGGGATGCCGTCGCGCGGCTGTTCGCGACCGCGGCCGGCATCGGGCCGATCGCGTCGGTGATCCACACCGCGGGTGTCAGCCCGAGTATGGGTGACGCCGACTACGTCATGACCACCAACGCCATCGGCACTCTGCGGGTCAACGAGGCGTTCTTCGCCTCGGCTGCCGACGGATCGGCGATCGTCAACGTGGCATCGATGGCCTCGCACATGCTGCCCGACGAACTCGTCCCGGCTCAACATTTCGACCTGGCCTTCACCGATGAGCGACGGTTCCTGACCGAGATGCTGGCGGCGTGCGACATCGCGGGGGAGGAGATGCGCTCCGGGCTGGCCTACAGCGTGAGCAAGACGTTCGTCAGGTGGTACAGCTGCGCACAGGCCGAGCGATTCAACGGCCGCGGCCTGCGCATCGTCTCGGTATCGCCGGGATCTGTGGACACCGAGATGGGTCTGCTGGAAGCCGATGCCGGCGCGGGGGCAATGGTCGCCAACGCCGCGGTGCCCCGCTGGGGAAAGGCCGAGGAGATGGCCGAGCTGTTCGCCTTCTGCGCGAGCGACCGGGCCACCTATCTGACCGGAACCGACATCCTCAACGACGGCGGCGTGATCGCCTCGATGCGCGAACGAGCCCGAGTGGCCGCCCAAAACGCCTAAGGGCGAGTCAGTTTCGCGTACCGAGCTCGGTGCTCATCGGTGGAGCCGAACTCGTACTGCAGCGCGGTGAGTCGCTTGAAGTAGTGGCCGATCGCCAATTCCTCGGTCATCCCCATGCCGCCGTGGAGCTGAACAGCGTTCTGCCCGATGAACCGCGCGGCGCGTCCGATGGTCGCCTTGGCCGCCGAGACCGCCCGGGCCCGAACCTGCGGCTCGGCCTCGAGGTTCAGCACCGCGAGGTAGACCGCCGCGACGGACTGCTCGAGCTCCATGTACATGTCGACCATGCGGTGCTGCAGAACCTGGAAGGTGCCGATCGGCTGACCGAACTGCTGGCGTTGTTTGCAGTATTCGACCGTGTCGGACAACACCTTTCGCATGCTGCCGACTGCCTCCGCGCAGACGGCTGCCGCACCTTCGTCGCGAGCCCTGGCCAGCGAACCGGCCGCGTCCTCGGTGAGCAGCGCGTCAGCGGGCAGGCGCAGGCCGTCGAATGTGAGGTCAGCCCCGCGCCGGTCATCGATGGTGCGGTACCCGTGAAACTCGACCCCGGGCGGCGGGCTGGCAGGGTCGAATTCGGTGAGAAACAGTGAGACCCCATGGGGGTCCGCCGTTTCCCCCGAGATTCGTGCGGTGATCAGCAGATGCGTGGCCACGGGGGCTGCGGTGACGACGATCTTGCCGCCGGTGATCACCCACTCGTCGCCGGCGCGAACCGCGGTGGTGGACACCGCGCGATCACCGTTGTCGGCTTCGGTGCCGGCCAGGACGACGATCGCGCTGCCGTCGGTGATGCGCTCCAACAATGCTGCGGCGGCGGGATGGTCGGAGCGCTGCAGCAGGCCACCGGCCACCACGACGGTGTCGATGAAGGGCTCGATCACCAGTGCGCGGCCGAGTTCCTCGGCGATCACCATGATCTCGACCGGTCCGCCACCGATCCCGCCGACCGACTCCGGGAACGCGGCGCCGAGGATGCCGAGGTCGTCGGCCAGGCCACGCCAGATCTCGGGCTGCCAGCCCGGCCCGATCTTCGCTGCGGTCCGGCTCTTCTCGAGGTCGTAGCGGGTGGCCAGGAACTTGCCAAGGCCGTCGCGCAGGAGCTCTTGTTCTTTGTTCAGGTTGAAGTCCATTACAGCCCCAGGGTCGCTTTGGCCAGAATATTGCGTTGAATTTCGTTGCTGCCCGCGTAGATTGAGCCGGCCCGGTCGTTGAAGTACCGCAGCGGCGCCACCGCCTGCCACGGCTGGCCGCTGACGTACCCGTCTGCCGGCGGCTCGAAGTCGGCCACCGGACCGCCCGGCCTGGTGGCGTGTGGCTGGTATGCCCGGCCGTGTGGGCCTGCCGCCTCCATCGCCAGCTCGGTGATCGCCTGAGAGAGTTCGGTCGACAGGATCTTCAGCATCGACGACGCCGCACCCGGGTGGCCGCCCTCGGCAACCGTTGTCAGCACCCGGAATTCGAGGATCTCGAGGACCTCCGCGCGGATCCCGACATCGGCGAGCTTGGCGGCGAACGCCGGGTTGTCTATCAGCCGGCCCCCGTCGGGCCCGGGCTGCTCGGTGGCCGCCGTGGCGATGGCCCGGGCCATCGCCTGCAGCCCAGGTGCCGTCGCGCCGCCGCCGCGTTCGAACTCCAGCAGATACTTGGCCACCGTCCAGCCGTCGTCGATCTGTCCGATCACATTCGACGTGGGCACCCGCACCCCGTCGAAGAAGAGCTGGTTCTGCACCTGCTCGCCGGAGGTCATCACCAGCGGCCGGATCTCGATGCCCGGCGTGCTCATGTCGATCAGCACGAAGGTGATGCCCTGCTGCTTGCGGCCCGTACGCGAGGTACGAACCAGGGCGAAGATCCAATTGGCCTCGCCGGCATGGGTGGTCCAGATCTTGCTGCCCGTGCAGACGAGGTCGTCGCCGTCCCGCACCGCCGACATCGACAGCGAGGCCAGGTCCGAACCGGCCTCGGGCTCGGAATAGCCCTGGCAGAAGAAGACCTCGCCGGTGAGGATGCGGGGCAGGAAGTAGTCCTTCTGCTCGGGCGTGCCGTAGGCGATGATCGCGTGCGCGACCATCGAGATCCCCATCGGCGACAGCGCTGGCGCCCCGGCGAGGGTCGACTCGCGGCTGAAGATGTAGTGCTGAGTCAGGGTCCAGTCGCAGCCGCCGTACTCGACCGGCCACGCCGGTGCGGCCCAGCCCCGCTCATGGAGGATCGCCTGCCAGGCCATGCTGGCCTCGTGGTCGGCATAGACGCTGGTCATCAGCCGGCCGGCCTGCCGCAGATCGGGGGTGAGCTTCTCGTCGAGGAACGCGCGCACCTCGTCTTGGAACTCGAGATCTTTCGCCGACCACGACAGGTCCATCAGCTGTTCCTCCATCTGCGCACGGCCGTTCTCAGAAGTAACCGTAGCCCGTCATCTGTGGCGGGCGTGCGCTGGGTGTCACTCATTCTGCGCTCTCGGGTTTGAGGTGCCACACCCCGGGGAACAGGTCGGGAGGACGCCACCGGGCGGTCCCCCCACACGTGACACTGAGAGGCTCGGTCCCTGCACAAGGGACCGGGCCTTTCGTCTGTTCACGGTAGGTTCAACTCCATCGTGTCCGCTGTTGAAATACTCGCCGCCGACGTCGCCGGTCTGCTCGACACGGCGCCGGGCCGAGTGCTGGTGGGGATCACCGGGCCGCCGGGCGCGGGGAAGTCGACGGTGGCGCAAGCGCTCTTGGAGCTTTTCGACGGGGCGTCCTATGTCCCGATGGACGGTTTCCATCTGTCGAACGCCGTCCTCGAGGCGTCGGGCCGCCGTGACCGCAAAGGCGCGGTCGACACGTTCGACGCGGCCGGCTACCTCGCCGTCCTGCGTCGCACTGCCGAGGAGTACGGCCGCGGAGATGTCTACGTGCCTGCCTTCGAGCGTCGCCTCGACGAACCGGTGGCCGCGGGCCATGTGGTGGCCGCGACCAGCCGGCTGGTGGTCACCGAAGGCAACTATCTGGGTTTGCCCGACGGGGCGTGGGCGCAGGTGCGGCCGCTGCTGAACCGGCTGTACTACGTCGACTGCCCGGCGTCGCAGCGGCGGGTGCGGTTGGTCCGGCGGCACGTCGAGGGCGGTCGTACCCCGCAGGCCGCGGCGGCCTGGGTCGACTCCGTCGACGAACCGAACGCCCGGCTGATCGCGACCGCACGGCCGCGGTGCGATCTCGTCGTCGACGGCTGCTAACAGCAGCGGGCGCTCGGGTTGGCGTCAGCGTCGCTGTGCCGCTTGCGCCAATACTGTGCCTCGGTCAGCATGGGCTCACCCGGATGGGTGCGGGCGCGATGCTCGACGTAGCGACGGTAGTGGCTATCGCCCATCAATGCGCCGACGTACCAACGGATTTGGCGTGCTGCGCGGGTAGCGCGTCCCATTCCTTCTGCACCTCCTTCTCCGCGGAGGTCGAGATCAGGCCCGACGGCCCGAAGATTTTCGACTGCACCGGGGTGTCGTCGCTCAGCGGCGGACCGCCGCCCCGGATGGCCCGCATCGCCACGATCACGCCGACGGCGAACACGATGACCACCGCGGCGGCGAACACGATCGACAGCGTGCCCTGGATGAACGTGTTGCGGATGACGGCGTGCAACTGGTCGGCGTTCTTGGCCGATCCGAACGCTGTCTTGCCCGCCTCGGCGGCGGCGCGGTACTGGAAGTGCTGCGTCCAGTAGCCCACCTTGGGATCGCCGGAGAAGATCTTCTGCCACGACGCGGTGAGTGTGACCGTCAAGTCCCACAGCAGTGGGATCGCGGGAATCCACGCCCATTTCAGCAGGCCCCGCTTGATCACCACAACCGTCACGACGGTCAGCGCGATCGCGGCCAGCAGCTGGTTGGCGATGCCGAACAGCGGGAACAGCGTGTTGATTCCGCCGAGGGGATCGGTGACGCCCATCAGCAGGATCGACCCCCAGCCGGCGACCACCAGGACACTGCAGGTCCACGCCCCCACCCGCCAGCTCGGATTGCGCAGCCGCGTGAACGGACCCCCGAGGTTGGCCAGTCCGTCGGAGAGCATGAACCTGGCGACCCGGGTGCCGGCGTCGACGGTGGTCAGGATGAACAGCGCCTCGAACATGATCGCGAAGTGGTACCAGAACGCCCTCAGGCCCGGTCCGCCGAACACCTGGTGCAACACCTCGGACATGCCGAACGCCAGCGTCGGTGCCCCACCGGTGCGCGAGATGATCGAGTGCTCACCGACACTCGCGGCGGCGCCGTTGATCTCGGCCGGGGTGATCGGGGTGCCGGACAGACCAAGGCCATTGACGTACTTGGCTGCCGTCTCGGCCGTGGCGCCAGTCTGGGCCGACGGCGCGTTGATCGCGAAATACAGATGCTGGTTGAGGATCGCGGCGGTGATGAGCGCCATGATCGCCACGAACGACTCGGTGAGCATGCCGCCGTAGCCGATCAAGCGCATCTGGCTTTCCTTCTCCAGCAGCTTGGGCGTGGTGCCCGACGAGATCAGCGAGTGGAAACCCGACAGCGCGCCGCAGGCGATGGTGATGAACAGGAACGGGAACAGCGAACCGGCGAACACCGGGCCCGAGCCGCTCTCGGCGAACTTCGACACCGCCGGGGCTTCCATGATCGGCCGGGCCAGCAGGATGCCGACCGCCAGCAGCGCGATGGTGCCGACCTTCATGAACGTCGACAGGTAATCGCGCGGCGCCAACAGGAACCACACCGGCAGCACCGAGGCGGCAAGGCCGTAGACGATGATGCACCACGACAGCGTGACCTTGGACAGCGTGAACCAGTCTGTGCCCCAATCGGTTCCGGCCACCCATCCGCCACTGACCACGGCAAGCAGCAGGAGGGCGACGCCGATCAACGAGACTTCGGAGACTCGTCCCGGGCGCAGGAAACGCAGATAGAGACCCATGAAGATGGCGATCGGAATCGTCATCGCAATGGAGAACACCCCCCACGGGCTTTCGGCGAGCGCGCCCACCACGACCAGCGCGAGCACCGCCAGCAGGATCACCATGATGGCCAGCACCGCGATGATCGCTGCCGCCCCGCCGAAGGCACCGAGTTCGTCGCGGGCCATCTGGCCGAGGGACCGTCCCCGGCGGCGGGTGGAGATCGCCAGCACCAGATAGTCCTGGACGCAGCCGGCGAACACCGCGCCGACGATGATCCAGATCGTGCCGGGCAGGTAGCCCATCTGCATAGCCAGCACCGGGCCGACGAGCGGGCCCGCACCGGCGATGGCGGCGAAGTGGTGACCGAACAGCACCCGCCGGTCGGTGGGCATGTAATCGGTGCCGTTCTCCAAGATCTCGGCCGGAGTGGCGTGGTCGTCGCGCGGGCGGACGATCTTCATCTCGATGAGCCGGGCGTAGAACCGATATCCGATCACGTAGGTGCAGATCGCCGCGATGACGAACCACACCGCGTTGACGGTCTCGCCGCGAAAGAACGCGATGATCGCCCACGCGATCGCACCCAGGACCGCGACCGCTCCGAAGATCAGCTTGTGCCGGAGCGTGATCGGTGACCGGTCGACGATGGCCACCGGCGGCAGCTCAGGGTCGGTGCGGATGTAGGTGACGTCGCCCCTGGTCTCTTCCATGTATTCCGACGGCGCGCCGGTCGGTGCAGCCACAGTGTTTCTCCCTTGCGCCAGATGTGCAGTGTCGGGCCGTGCGGTGATCCTTTCATTCACAGGTTCGGCGGGTCTCCAATTGGGGCGGATTTCGGCGGGTCTGCGACCAGTCCGTCCCATCCCGAAGACCACCCGCTTGGGGGATGCCCCCCGCCGCGTCTGCCGTCACCCTCTAACGCAACCGAGGAGGTGGGCCATGCCGCCATGGCGCTTGCGCGACTACCGCGATGACGACATCGACCAAGCGATCCAGGTGTGGGATCAGAGCCGTGCGCCCGGGTCGGGTGAGCCAGTGTTCACCGTTGCCGAGGTGATGGCGGCCGCGCGCTCCGGGCAGCCTGCCGTGGTCGCCGAAGTGGGCGACGAGGTGGTCGCCATGGCGGTGGCGCAGACGCAGGGCGAACGGGCCTGGATTCTGCTGGTCGCGCTCGGCTCGCGGTGGCGCTACCGCGGCATCGGCAGCGCTCTGCTCGGCGATCTGGAGCGGCGGCTGCGCGCGCAGGGGGTGCGACGGATCTGTGCGGTGCTGCCCGACGGGGCAACCGGCGCGGCGGCGATGGAGAACTCCGGCTACACCCGCCGGGAGGGTCTGGTCTATTTCGAGATGGTCGAGCATCTCGGCCTCGACCAGGCGAACCTGCTCGACGAACTCGGCGGTCAGTTCCTGCCGCCCGGCCTGTTCGACGAGATGGCCGGAATGGAGCAGGAGAAGCAGATCATCGAGCGCCGCATCGTCGACCCGCTGGCGCATCCGGACGTCGCTGAGCGCTACGGGGTCCAGCCGCCCAAAGCGGTGATCCTGTTCGGGCCGCCCGGAACCGGCAAGACGAGCTTCGCGAAAGCTATCTCGTCGCGGCTCGGATGGCCGTTCGTGGAGCTCTTCCCGTCCCGGCTGGCTGCCACCGGCAACGGTGGCCTGGCAGCCTCGTTGCGGGAGGCGTTCGCCGAACTGGCCGAACTCGACGAGCTGGTGTTGTTCATCGACGAGGTGGAGGAGATCGCGACCGCACGGTCCGGCGCGACCACCGCGGAGCTGGGTGTCACCAACGAACTCCTGAAGCTGATTCCGGCGTTCCGGCAGAAGGACAACCGGCTGCTGGTGTGCGCCACCAACGCCGTCCATTCCCTGGATTCGGCGTTTCTGCGGCCCGGTCGTTTCGACTATGTGATCCCCGTCGGTCCGCCGGATCAGCCGGCACGCAGGGCGGTGTGGCAGCGCTATCTCGGCAAGGCGCTGGTCCATGTCGACGTCGATCGTCTGGTCGGCGCCTCGGAGTTTTTCACCCCGGCCGACATCGAGTTCGCGGCGCGCAAGGGTTCGCAGGCCGCCTTCGAACGCGAGATGCGCCACGGGCTCGGCCAGCCGGCCACCACCGAGGACTACCTTTCCGCGATAGGCGAGGTCAGGCCGACCCTGACCGCCGACATGCTGGCCGAATTCGAGCGCGGCAAAACCGATTTCGCTCGCGTGTAGTCGTCGTGCGGTGAGTGGGAGCGACGTCAGTCGCGCCTATCTGTGCCTTCCTTAGAATTTCCATAAGTTTCCCTTATTTTTCTTAATCTTGGTGTAGGGTCACTGCTCGGAGCTGCGGATGCCACCGTGCGGCGCAGCGGGATGGAGGCGACCACATGGCCGAATTGGGTTCGCACGCGGTGGTTCTGGGTGCCGGCATGGCGGGACTTCTCGCGGCGCGGGTTCTGTCGGAGTTCTATGCGTCGGTAACGGTCGTGGAACGTGACGCGCTGCCCGATTGCGCGGTGCAGCGGACCGGGGTGCCGCAGGGGCGTCATCTGCACAGCCTCCTGAGCCGCGGTACGCAGGCGATCGGTGAGCTGTTCCCCGGCATTCTGGCCGAGATGGGTGCGGACGGGGCCGTCGTCGATGACGGTGACGACTTGTCGCGGATTTACGTCCGGATCGGGCGTCATGAGCTCAATCCTGTCGGTCGGCTTGCCGATCCGAAAGCCGTTGCGGCATACCAGTCCAGTCGGCCGTTCCTGGAGTTCCATGTGCGCCGACGCGTGAACGCGCTGCCGAACGTCACGGTCGTCGGGCAGCGGAACATCGTGGGACCGGTGCTCATGGGGGGTTCGGTGGTCGGTGTGCGGGTCATCGATCGTGAGACCGGCAGCGCGTCGATCCTGAAGAGCGACCTCGTCGTCGACGCCACGGGACGCGCTGCATGCTCAGCGCGCCAGCTGGCGAACCAGGATGTCGCTGTGGTGCCAGAGAAACGGATCCCGTCGACCGGGGGATATTCCAGTCAGCTGTTGCATATTCCACCGGGGCGCATCCGGCAGCGGATGGTATTCGTCAATCAGGGCCGAGCGGCGCCGGCAGCGATGCTCGTCGCGTACGAGCACGACACCTGGATGTTGGCGGTTTCGTGTTCGGATGAATGCGGCCCGGTTCCAAGCAGTTACGCGGAGATGATGCGAACGGCCGAGCGGATGCTGCCCGCCGAGATGGTGGCCGGACTGCGCGACGCGACATGTGTGGGGGAGATCTCGATCTCACGCAACACCGGCGCGGTGTGGCGGCGCTACGAGAAAATGCCCGATCTACCAACGGGTCTGGTCGTCCTCGGCGACGCTCTGTGCAGCCTCAATCCGCTCTATGGGCAAGGCATGACCATGGCTGCCCTGCAGGCCCTTTCATTACGCGACTGCCTGCAGACCGGCGCCGCCGACCTGCCCCGGCGTTTCTATCGAGCCGCGGCCGGGCACATCGCACCGGTGTGGGCGGTCAACCGGGCCAACGACCAGCCGCAAGCCGCTTCGGTACCCCGCGCACAGACGTGGATGCAGCGTGCCGTGCTGCGCGCTGCCGGAACGGATATCGCTGTGGCTGAGCAGATTCTGCGGGTCCGCGGCCTCATCGATCCGCCCGCGAGGCTGCGGGGCCGAAAGTTTCTCGCGCGAGTCCTGCTCGCCAACCTTCGCCACCCACGCGCGACGCTGTATGACCAGCCCGCAACGTCGCACTCGTCGGTGACCGGAACCGACGAACAGGCCATCCGTGCGCTTGTCGACCGTCAGGCCCATCGCCGCCGGGCGTCAACCCACATCACCCGACTGCGTTATCTCACGCCCGACGTGGCGTTGATCCAAGCCCGCACCGCGATCACCGGACCAATCCGGCGGCGGACCCGTCGCAACACCAGTGTCGCGGTGCGTACCGGCGACGGCTGGCTACTGGCCTTTTCGCAGAACACGGCTCACTGAGTCAGTCGCGCTCGTAGAACGCGCGCACCGTGTCGACGGTGTCGGCCTCGGCCGGGCTCTTGTCGTTGCGGTACCGCAGCACCCGCGCGAAGCGCAGCGCCATTCCGGCGGGATACCGGCTGGAGCCCTGCACTCCGTCGAAGGCGATCTCGACGACCTGCTCGGGCCGCACCGGCACCACGTACTTGTCGAGCGGACCGGTCGCCAGCTCGCTGAACCGCGCGGTCTGCCACTCCAGCATCGCGTCGGTCATGCCCTTGAACGTCTTGCCCAACATCACGAAGTCGCCGCCGGCCGGATCACGGGCGCCCAGATGGATATTCGACAGCTTGCCGGTCCGCCGGCCCGACCCCCATTCCACCGCCAGGACCACCAGATCAAGGGTGTGCACCGGCTTGACCTTCAGCCAGCCCGCACCACGGCGGCCCGCCTCGTAGGGGGAGGCAGGCGACTTGGCCATCACGCCTTCGTGTCCGGCGGCCAGGGTCACATCGAGAAACCGCTGTGCCGCAGCGGCATCCGTGGTCGCAAGCCGATCGACGCGCTGATCGGCGGGCACGATCGCGTCCAGCGCGGCGAGCCGGGCATGCGTCGACTCGTCGAGCAGGTCGACGCCGTCGAGGTGCAGGATGTCGAAGAAGAACACCGAGAGTGGTTGTGCTGCGCGGGCTGCGGCCACATCGGTGCTCTTCCCGAACCGGGACGCGGTGACCTGAAATCGGTGCGGGCGGTTGTCGGGGCGTAGCGCGATCGCCTCGCCGTCGGCGATCAGGGACGTCACCGGCAGCGCCAGCGCGGCGTCCACCACCTCGGGCAACCGCGCCGTGACGTCGTCGAGGCTGCGGGTGTAGACGGTCACGTCGTCGCCCGAGCGGTGGATCTGCACCCGAGCGCCATCGAGCTTGGCCTCGAAAATCGCGGCGCCGCTGAGGCGTTCGAGCGCGTCGGCGACACCGGTCGCGGTCTGAGCGAGCATCGGGCCGACCGGCCTGCCCACCGTCAGCGTGAAGTCATCGAGCGCGTCGGCCCCGCCGGTCAGCGCCGAGGCCGCCACCGCAGGCAGATCGCCGCCGAGCATGGCCGCCCGGCGAACGGCCGCGGCGGGCAGGCCGGCTGCCTTCGCCACCGCGTCGGCCATCACCCCGGCCTGCGCGCCTTGGCGCAACTCGCCGCCCAGCAACCGACGCAGGAACACCTGCTCGGCGTCGGTGGCCGCGCCGAACAGTCCGCCGAGCAACTCGGCTCGCCGGGACTGAGAGCCCTTGCCCGCGACCGCACCGATCTCGGTGAACGTGGCATCGACGGCGGCCACCGTCAGCGTGGACTCCTCAGCCGGTGCAGGCAGCGACCGCAGCGCCGCCCAGCCCACCCCGATCTGGCGCTGCGGCAGATCGCCGGACAGCCATGACACCACGACCTGGACCAGCCGCGGATCGCCGACGCCCGACAACAGCTCGGCGATCCGAGCCACCTTCGCCAGCCGCGATGACGTCGCCGAGACGTCGGCGGAGGCGGCCACGACATCGACGAGCAACATGGCTCCAGGTTGGCACGGCACTATGACAGCCAGCCCGGGACAATCACGGTGTCAGGCGACTTCGAAGGACACCGAGTGCCAGCCCGTCGCACCGTCGGGCGCCGGTAGCGCCTGGGCCTGCGTCTGCACCGCACCGGTGTTGTCGGTGGCGCGGACCGTGATCGTGTGGACCCCGCTCTGGGAAGCCGTCCACGGGAAGCTCCAGAGCCGCCAGGTGTCGTTCGAGTAGGCCGCACCGAGCTGCGCAGGCTGCCACGGCCCGTCGTCGATTCGGACCTCGACGGCCTTCACGCCGCGGTTCTGCGCCCACGCCACCCCGCCGAAGGTCACCGGCCCCTTGGCCACCTTCTGGCTGTCGCGCGGCACGTCGATCCGCGACTCGGTTTTGATCGGGCCGCGCTCGGACCAGCCGAGCTTGGTCCAGTAGGCCTGCACCCGGTCGAAGCGGGTCAGCTCCAGGTCCACCACCCACTTGGTGGCCGAGACGTAGCCGTACAGACCAGGCACCACCAAGCGGGCGGGATAGCCGTGCTCGACCGGCAGGGGAACACCGTTCATCCCGATCGCCAGGATCGCGTCGCGGCCGTCGGTGAGCGCCTCCACCGGGGTGCCCGCGGTGAACCCGTCCACCGACGTCGACAGCACCATATCGGCATCGGTATGGATTCCGCTGTCCCGCAACAGGTCCCTGACCCGGTAACCCGTCCAGGTGGCGTTCGAGATGAGATCGCCGCCGACCGGGTTGGACACACACGTCAACGTCACGACCTTCTCGATCGGCTCGAATTTCTTCAAGTCGTCGAAGGTGTAGGTGATTTCGCGGTCGACCATCCCGTGGATGCGCAGCCGGAAGTCGGCCCGGGACAGCTGCGGGACGCTCAGGGCGGTGTCGATGCGATAGAAGTCGGCGTTGCTGGTGATGAAGCTGGGCAGTTGGACGCCGTTCGGTGTGACGTCGGCGGGAACCGGCGACGGCGGTGCGGCCGAGGGCAGAGCGAAGGTATCCCGGTCGCCGGACACCGAGTGCAGTCGTCGGGTGATCACCACACCTGCGACACCGCCGAGCAACCCGAGTCCGGCGAACCCGAGCGTCGCGAGCGACAGCCGGCGTCCGGGATCCATCCTGGCTTCGTCGGGGGTATCGGCGGCTCGGTCATCGGCGATGCGGCCCGAGGTGAGCAGCCGCAAGACCGCGATCCCGCAGACCGCCCCGAGCAGGGTCGGAATGATGTCGACCGGCCGAGCGCCCGGCCGGGCCAGCACCGCCGCGCTTCCGGCCGCGGCCGCGAGCAGGAACGCCACCGAACCGACCGGGACGCGGGACCGTTCCCAGATGGCGGCGACTGCGGCCAGCACCCCGATCACCGCGATCACCGCCACGGAGAGGAAGAGTTTGTCGGCCGTCCCGAAGGTCAGGATGGCCCATTCCTTCACCGGCCCCGGCGTCGCGTTGATGACCGCGGTGCCGACGGCGGTACGCGCATCGGCGGCCGGCGAGAAGAAAGCCGCGCTCAGCTGGACCACGCCGAGAGCGACGGCGGCAGCCGCCACGCCGGCGCCCATTCGCAGACCGGTCGAGGTTTGGGCCATACGGCCAACCTACCGCTGGGTAGACACCCTGTCCGTGACCGTTTGATGACGAGCGGTAACGTGCGTACCGGCTTGGGCGCCACCGGGGTGTCCCCGCGAATTGAACTGCGAACTGTAAGCGGCACGGGGAGCCGTACCGCGTCAACGGACAGGAGTGTCGGATGGAGATCTCGGGCAAGAAGGTGGTCGTCGTAGGCGGCGCATCGGGCTTCGGACGGGCCAGCGCTGAGCTGCTGGCCTCGCACGGCGCCAAGGTGGCGATCCTCGACCGCGAAGGCACCGACGGCCCCGAGGTCGCGTCCTCCGTGGGCGGCCCGTTCTTCCCGATCGACGTCACCGACTTCGCGGGCACCGAGAAGGTGCTGGCCGACGCCGTCGAGGCGCTCGGTGGCCTGCACGTCGTGCTCACCACCGCGGGTGGCGGTGTCGCGGAGAAGACGTTCGGCAAGAACGGACCGCACGCCCTGGAGACCTTCCAGAGCACGATCAATCTCAACCTGATCGCCAGCTTCAACATCAGTCGCCTGGCGGCCGCGCACATGGCCAACAACGAGCCCGAAGACGAAGAGCGCGGCGTCATCATCAACACCGCCTCGATCGCCGCGTTCGAAGGTCAGATCGGCCAGGTCGCCTACACCGCTGCCAAGGCCGGCATCGCCGGCATGTGCCTGACCATGGCCCGCGACCTCGGCCCGGTCGGCATTCGCGCGCTCGCAATCGCGCCGAGCCTGTTCGCCACCGGCCTGACCAAGGGCATTCCCGACGAGTTCGCCAAGGCGCTGACCAAGGACGCCGCCTTCCCGAAGCGGCTCGGCCGTCCCGAGGAATTCGCCAAGCTGGTCGCCGCGATCGTCGACAACCCGATGCTCAACGGCCAGTGCATCCGTCTCGACGCCGGGCAGCGCTTCGCCCCCAAGTGATCCGGGCGCCGTACTGCGGTTTGCCTCTGCTGTGGTAAGGCATTAGGGGAATGGGCACCGCCGCCTCGAGGAGGATCCGATGGGTATCGCACTGACCGACGACCACCGTGAACTCAGCGAGGTGGCGCGCTCATTTCTGAGCACGCAGAAGGCGAGGGCGGCGGCGCGCGCACTGCTCGCCGACGACGCCGAGGAGACGGCACCGCCGTTCTGGGCCGAGCTGGCCGGGCTGGGTTGGCTCGGGCTGCACGTCGACGAACAGTACGGCGGATCGGGTTTCGGGTTGCCCGAACTGGTGGTCGTCATCGACGAGCTCGGACGCGCGGTCGCGCCCGGTCCGTTCGTGCCGACCGTGGTCGCATCCGCGGTGGTGTCGGCGGTGGGCAGCGACGAGCAGAAGGCGCGGCTGCTGCCCGGTCTGGTCGACGGATCCGTCACTGCCGCAGTGGGATTCGGCGGCGGCCTCACCGTTTCCGGTGACACCGCCGACGGCGACGCGGGCGTGGTCCTCGGTGCCGGGCTCGCCGACCTGCTGATGCTCGTCGCCGGTGACGACGTGCTGCTGGTGCAGCGAAGCGCCGACGGGGTCTCGGTCGAACTGCCGGGCAGCCTCGACCGGGCGCGGCGATCCGGGCGGGTGACGCTGCGCGACGTCTCGGTGGCCGGCAACGTGCTGACCGGGGCGCGCAGCGCGGCGCTGGCCCTGGCGCGCACACTGTTCGCGGCAGAGGCCGCGGGCGGAGCCTCGGACTGTGTGGACACCGCTGTCGAATACGCCAAGGTGCGTGAGCAGTTCGGCCGCACCATCGCGACATTTCAGGCGATCAAACATCACTGCGCCGACATGATCGTCGGCTCCGAGTCGGCGATCGCCGTCGTGTGGGATGCCGCCCGTGCTTCCACCGACGATCCGAAGCAGTTCGAACTGGTCGCAGCGGCCGCGGCAGCGTTGGCGTTCCCGGCTTATGTTCGCAACGCGGAGTTGAACATTCAGGTGCACGGCGGGATCGGCTTCACCTGGGAGCACGACGCGCATCTGCATCTGCGGCGGGCGCTGACCGTGCAGGCGGTCCTCGGCGGGGACGGGCCGGCCACTGACGTGTTCACCCTTACCGACGCCGGCCACGGCCGCGCCAACAGCCTGGACCTGCCACCCGAGGCCGACGAGCTGCGTACTCAAATCCGCTCTGATGCAGCTGAACTCGCCAAGCTGGACGAAAAGGCGCAACTCGACGAGCTGATCGCGACCGGGTATGTCATGCCGCACTGGCCCAAGCCGTGGGGCCGGGCTGCCGGTGCCGTCGAGCAGCTGCTGATCGAAGAAGAGTTCGCCGCCGCCGGTGTCAAGCGGCCGGACTACGGCATCACCGGATGGGTGATCCTGACTCTGATTCAGCACGGAACCCCCTCTCAGATCGAGCGATTCGTCGAGAAGGCACTGCGCAAAGACGAGATCTGGTGCCAGCTGTTCTCCGAACCGTCGGCGGGTTCGGACGCCGCGGCGGTCAAGACCCGGGCCACTCGCGTGGACGGTGGATGGAAGATTTCCGGCCAGAAGGTGTGGACCAGCGGGGCGCACTACTGCAAGCGCGGCCTGGCCACCGTGCGCACCGACTTCGACGTGCCCAAGCACGCCGGCATCACGACGGTGATCCTGGACATGGAGGCGCCGGGCGTGGAGGTTCGGCCTCTGCGCCAGATCACCGGCGGCGCGGACTTCAACGAGGTGTTCTTCAACGACGTGTTCGTCCCCGACGAGGATGTCGTCGGGGAGCCGAATGCCGGGTGGACCGTCGCGCGCGCCACGCTGGGCAACGAGCGGGTGAGCATCGGTGGCGGCGCAGGCACGATCGCGCCGGCAGCGGCGTGGCTGGTGTCGCTGACCAAGGCGCACGGCGACCGGGTCGCCGGCGCGGTTCAGTGGGTCGGCCGGTTCCTGGCCAGAGACCAGGCGCTGCGTCTGCTGAACCTGCGCCGCGTGGTGCGCGCGCTGGAGGGCGCCGGGCCCGGCCCGGAAGGCAACATCACCAAACTCATTCTGGCCGAACAGTTCCAGGAGCAGGGCACCATCGCCGCGGCCTTGGTCGGACCGGACGCGGCACTCGAGGGTGGCGAGGGCGAGATGGCAGGGCGGGCGGCCCTGGGGTCGCGCGCACTGTCCATCGCCGGCGGCACGTCGGAGATCACCCGCAACCAGATCGCGGAGCGCATCCTCGGCATGCCGCGTGACCCGCTGATCAAGTAATTGACGCGGCGCTGCGCCGTTGGCAAACCGTTTCTGTGGTATTCACCGCAGGAAGCTGTGGTAATGGCTAATGTTCGTGCATGCGATCCAAAGCTCTGATACTGGCTGCGCTGGCCATTGTCCTGGCTGCCTGCGGGGGGCCGAAGCCCGACAAACCCCAGTCCCTCGCGCAGAACACACAGGTTGCCAATACGGCCCCCGAGGCCATCAAGATCACCGGTGATGCGTCCACCGGGCCCAACAAGATCGCCGTGCAGGCGATCGCCGACCTGCAGAAGTACTGGTCCGTCGAATACCCCAAGCTCTATGGCAGCGAATACACGCCGGTGGAAGGTGGCTTCTTCTCGGTGATCCCCTCGTCCGGGGAACTACCGCCCTGCGCCGAGGCCGCCAGCGACATCGCGGGCAACGCCTTCTACTGCGCCAGCAAGGATGTGGTGGCATGGGACTCCGAAACGCTTCTCCCCGAACTGCAATCGAAATTCGGTGATTTCGTCATTCCGATCGTGCTCGCCCACGAGTGGGGCCATGCCATACAGGCCCGGTCCAACTTCACCGCGCGCACGGTGACCAAGGAGCTGCAGGCCGACTGCTTCGCCGGTGGCTGGGCCAAGCATGCCAAGGACTCGGGGCTCTACAAGGTCAACGCCGCCGATATGGACAACGCCCTGGCGGGCATCCTCGAGCTTCGGGATTCGCCGGGAACCAGCAAGATCGACCCGTCGGCGCACGGTAGCGGCTTCGACCGGGTCGGCGCGTTTCAGGACGGCTACGACAACGGGCCCACCGCCTGCAAGGCCTACCGCGACGACAACCCGGTCGTCGTCGAGTTGCCGTTCCAGAACGCCGAAGACGAGGCCGCCGGTGGGGACATGCCCTACGACGCGATGGTCAACGACGTGCCCTATGACATCGAGGACTACTGGGCGCATGTCTACCCGGAGCTGACCAACGGCGAGGCCTGGGTGCCGGTCAAGGGCCTTGAGCCGTTCGACCCGTCCAACCCGCCGATGTGCGGTAACACCCGAGCCGACGGTTATGCGCTGTTCTATTGCGTCCCAGACGATTACATCGGCTGGGAGAACGACGCGATGCGCACCGTCTACAACCAGGGTGGTGACTACGCGGTCGCGACGTTGATCGCCACGCAGTTCGGGCTCGCCGCGATGACCCGCGCCAACGACAAGTCCGACGACAAAACCCAGTCGCTGCGCGGCGACTGCTTCGCCGGGTCTTACACGGCCAGCGTCCTGCTGCAGAACCGCAAGGAGACCAGCAGCTTCGGCATCTCACCCGGCGATCTCGATGAGGCCATCACCGCACTGCTGGTGTTCCGCGGCGACGGTGACGTCGACCGCCAGGGCGCCGGTTACGAACGAATCCGGCACTTCCGCACCGGCGTGCTCGACGGAGCGGGTGCCTGCCTGAAGGACTGAGCCGCCCGCGATGTCCCGGTGAACAGATCGGCAATCTTGTCCCCGGTGAGTGGTGTCGGGCATGCTCCGGGGTGTGGCAGGCACCGACTCCCTGGTTCTGGGCGCGAGCGGTTTCCTCGGCTCGCATGTGACGCGGCAGTTGGTCGAGCGTGGCGACACCGTCCGGGTCATGCTCCGCACCTCGAGCTCCACCCGCGGCATCGACGACCTGCCCGTGCAGCGCTTCTACGGCGACATCTTCGACGACGCCGCGCTCGAGGAGGCGATGGACGGCTGCGACGTCGTCTACTACTGCGTCGTCGACACCCGGGCACACCTACGCGATCCGGCACCGCTGTACCGCACCAACGTCGACGGCCTCCGTCACGTCCTCGACGCCGCGGTGAACGCCGATCTGCGCAAGTTCGTCTTCACCAGCACCATCGGGACGATCGGATTGGGCACCGGTGGCGTCGTGAACGAGGACACCCCGGTCGACTGGGGCGGTAAGGGCGGCGGCTACATCGGCTCGCGGATCGCGGCCGAAAAGCTGGTGCTGGACTACAGCCGCGACAAGGCGTTGCCCGCGGTGGCGCTGTGCGTGTCCAACACGTACGGCGCAGGGGATTGGCAGCCCACTCCGCACGGGTCGCTGGTGGCCGCCGCCGCGGCCGGCAAGCTGCCCTTCTATATGGACGGAATGGCGACGGAGGTCGTCGGGATCACCGACGCCGCCCGCGCGCTGGTGCTGGCCGCCGACCACGGCCGGGTCGGGGAGCGCTACATCATCTCCGAGCGCTATCTGCCCTACCGCGAGCTCTACGGGACGGCGGCCCGCGCCGCGGGCCGGCCGGCGCCCCGGGTGGGCATCCCGAAACCGGTGATGACGGCAATCGGGGCCCTCGGCGGTGTCGCCGCCGCGCTGACGCGTCGCGACGTGCCGCTGAATCCGACCACCGTGCGGCTGATGGGGATCATGGCACCGATGGATCACGGCAAGGCAACCCGCGAACTGGGCTGGCACCCGCGCGACGTGCACGAGTCGATCCGGGAAGCCGTGGAGTTCTTCGATCGGCGACGACGCGAGCGGGCTCACTGAAGAATCCCTCGGGTTTGCCGACGGGTGACTACGCTCGTGACGTGTTTGCGGCCCGGCTGATCCACGGATCACGAAGCGGGGCTGCGTGAGCGTCCCGCGTACTCGCGATCGGATCGGATTCGCGGCCGGCTTGTTCGGCTGGGTCGCGTTGCCCTACCTGGCCGGATCGGTGTTGTCGTGGCAGACCTTCGGTGCCGGTATCGGACCCGCGTTCTTCCCGCCGGCCGGGGTGACGGTGGCGGCCATGCTGCTGACCCGCCGGACGATGTGGCCGGTGATCGTCGCCGCGATCGTGGTGGCCGAGCTGGCCGTCGACCTGCGCTACGGAGTGAGCTGGCCGGCGGCGGTGGGATTCGCGGCGGCCAACTCGGTCGAGCCGCTGGTCGGAGCCTCACTTGTGCTGGCCTGGTGCAAAGGGCCGCCTGATCTCCGCAAGCGCGAGGACCTCGCCCGGTTCGTGGCCGGAGCCATGGTGCTGGGGCCGCTGGCCGGCGGCGTGATCGGCGGGCTCACCAAATCTCTGGGCGATCAGGCCGATTGGGCGATGACCGTATTGCACTGGTGGGCCGGCGACGGGGTCGGCGTCCTGATGATCGGTGCACCAATCTTGTTGTGGCCAGTGCAATCCCACATCCTGCGATCGCGGATGCTGGAGACGATACTGGTCCTGACCGGCATGGCGGTGCTGACTGTGGTGTCATTCCGCCTCTCGCTTCCGCCTGCGCTGTTCCTCTTGCCGGTGATGGCGTGGGCGGCCTTGCGTCTGGACATGATCGGCGCGGCACTGTGTGGCGCCGCGCTGGCGTTCACCGCCAACGGCATGGCCAACGCCGGATACTCGACCTTCGAGAATCTCGAATTGCGGCGGCCGGGACAGCTGGCGATCGCCCAGGCGTTCATCGCGGTGGTGGTGCTGGTCGCGATGCTGACCGCGCAGGAAGCCGCCGGGCGCGTCACGGCGGTCAGGCAACACCAGGCAGAACAGCGCGAGCGGGCCCGTCTGGAGACGCTCGCCAACCTCGGTCGGCTGCTGTCGGGGGCCTTCACCCAGAAGCAGATCGGCGACGCGGTCATCAGTCAGGTGATCAATGACGCTGGCGCGCAGGCGGTCGCGGTCGGGCTGGTCAATGATGAGGGCGCCACCCTCGAGTGGGTGGCGATGGGTGGCTATCCCGAATTCGTGGTCAACCAGTTCCATGAAGGTGTGGCGGTCAGTGAGTCCACCGCAGCCACCGACGCGGTCCGCACCGGTCAGCCGGTGGTGATCCGAACGGTCGCCGAGTACCGCCGGCGATACCCCGACAACGCCAAGTGGATGGTCGCAAGCGGCGGTGCGGCGGTTGTGAGCTGGCCGTTGACAGTGGGCGGCAAGGCAATTGGAGCGCTGGTGTTGGCGTGGGCCGACACCCAACCGCTGGACACCGCACAGCTGGCCTACACCTCGGCGGTCGCGACGATGATCGGGCAGGCGCTGGTACGGGCACGAATGTACGCCGACGAACACGCCCGCGCGGCGGTGCTGCAGGCCGCTGTTCTGCCGACCAGCCCGATTCCGATCGACGGGGTTGACATCGGAGTGAGTTACGAACCCGCCGACCTGGTGCAGGGCCTTGGCGGCGACTGGTACGACGCGCTCGAATTGTGGCCCGGCCGAACCTATCTGGCGGTCGGCGATGTGGTGGGCCACGGGCTGCCCGCCGTCGAGGACATGGCTCAACTGCGCAGTGCCGGGCGAGCGCTGGCCCTACAGGGGCTGGCCCCCGCTCAGTTGCTCACGGCGCTCAACGCGTTCACGCGTCATGCCAGCAACGGAAAGTTCGCGACAATGGGTGTGGCGCTCTTGGATTCGGCCTCGGGGACCCTGTGCTACGCCTCGGCAGGGCACCCGCCGCTGTTGCTGCGACGCGCGTCGACCGGGACGATCATCCGGTTGGCGGGTGCGCACGGCCCCGTATTGGGCCCCCTCGAGCGGGCGTCCTACAGCGAGGGCAACGTCGAGGTGGGGGAGGGCGACATTCTCGTCATGTACACCGACGGGCTCATCGAGCGACGCGGCCAGGACATCGAGTCAGGGATGGTGCGCGTCGAACACATCGTCGCCGACTGGCGGGGCGACGAGGCGTTGCCGTCGGCATGCCGGGAACTGACCCAGACCCTCGCTCCGCCGCCTCGCAACGACGATGTCTGCGCCATCGCCGTGCGCTTCGGACCCGGCATGCGCGGCAACGACTTTCATGAATCCACTGACCATTGAGCAATATCGAGGACCGGGCCGGCCGAGGTTCCCGGAACACTTGACTCGGCCGCCGTCGGCGCGCTGACCACCTGGCTGCGCGACAACGGAATCGGTTCGGCGGTCAGCGATGTCGAACCGCTGGCCGGCGGAACTCAGAATGTGGTGGTGCGATTGCGTGTCGACGACCGCCGCCTGGTGCTGCGCAGGCCGCCACCCCACCCGCGCCCCAACAGCAACCGCACCATGCAGCGCGAGATCGCGGTGCTGCAGACGCTGACCGGAAGCTCGGTGCCCCATCCCCGATTCGTGGCCGGCTGTGACGACATCGGCGTGCTGGGAGTCGTCTTCTACCTGATGGAGGACGTCGACGGCTTCAACCCGGCCACCGAGGTGGCCCCCGCGTACGTCGCCGACCCTCGGCTGCGGCATCAGGTGGGCCTGAACTACGCGGCAGACCTGGCCCGGCTGAGCGCGGCACCGTGGCACGGCCGCCCGTTGCAGCAGCTGCACCGCCCGGGATCCTTTCTGGCGCGTCAGGTTCCGAACTTCCTCGGGCTGCTCGACAGCTACCGCCACGAGGGCTATCGGCCGGAGATGCTTGACGTCGGCCGGCTCGCGGACTGGCTCGGAGAGCACCGGCCGCCTGACGGTGAGCCGGGCATCATGCACGGCGACGCGCACCTCAACAACGTGCTGCTGCGCCGCGACGCCCCGGAGGTCGCGGCGTTCGTGGACTGGGAGATGTGCACGATCGGCGATCCGTTGCTCGATCTGGGCTGGATCCTGGTGTGCTGGCCAGACGATCCCGACCCGATCAATGCCGGCCGAGAGCTGGCCGCTCTCGGTGGGCTGCCGTCGCGCACCGAATTGATCGCCGCCTACACCGACGCCGGTGGGCGGCCCACCGAGAACCTGAACTGGTACATCGCGATGGCGTGCTTCAAGCTGGCGATCGTCATCGAGGGCACGTACTCGCGGTATCTGGCAGGCCAGGCGCATCGCGAAGCCGGTGAGCGGCTGCATGATTCGGCGAGCCGCCTGATCGGTCTGGGCGTGCAGGTCGCGACCGGCGACAACCCGTTCGTCTAGCGGCCGGGCTGGCTGCTGCCGCCGCAGGTGCACTGCTGGGCGGGTGGCACGTCGCGCATCACCTGGTCGACGTGCTCGCCACAACCCGCCCAGGTGGTCTTGTGGCACTTAGGGCATTCAACGGGGTAACACATATCAACTCCTTCTGGTCGGCAGACTATCTCGGTTGCATCGCTGGGCCGCCGAGGACTAGCCTTGCGGCCATGCACCGTGTGCTTGTCGTAGTAGCTACCCGCAGCGGGGTCTGATCCAGACCGACCCCCCGCTGTGGGTCGAATGCTACGACGTCGGTCAGCCTCCGTTCGGATGAGAAGACCGATTCACATGACCAGCACCATTTCCCAACCTTTACCGCGGTTCTGCGCTCCGCTGCCCTTTGAGCTGCGTGAACATGCCGAAGCCATGCCCTGGAGCGACTTCACCGCCACGTTCAGCGCCATTGACGGGCCCGTGCAGTTGTGGGCGTGGGAATGCGATGACCGGCTGGCTCGGCTCGGCCCGCAGCCGCGCCGGTTCTGCGCGACGCTCGCGATCGGTGACCGCATCGAGCCCGCGACCGCGCATGCCAGCGGGCCGGTCGCCGCGCTGACCGCGATGCTCTACGAGCGCGGGATCGGCGTCGAGATGACCCGTTTCCACCAACTGGCATCCGGACCGCACACCGCGACCTTCGTGCAGGGCAGCGACGGGCGACGCCGAGAATGGGCGATGGGCTGGGCCGAAGATCCCACCCAATCGGCGCTGCGCGCCGTCATCGCCTGCGCGAACCGGCTGATCGGCTGACCGCCCGTCAGTGCAGCGGGCGCAGCACGATCGGCATGCCGTCCATCGGCACGGGCATGCCCGCGTAGTCGTAGTGGGGCTGGTAGCCCGGATGCGGGAGCTCGAGCCGGTACTTGCGCAGCAACCGATGCATGACGGTCTTGATCTCCAGCTGCCCGAAGACCATCCCGATGCACTTGTGTGCGCCGCCGCCGAACGGCGCGAAGGCGTAGCGATGCCGCTTGTGCTCGTTACGCGGCTCCGCGAAGCGATCCGGGTCGAACTTCTCCGGATCGGTCCACAGCTCCGGCAGGCGGTGGTTCAGTCCGGGCCAGACGTTGACGTTGGTGCCGGCCGGGATGAAGAAGCCGAGCAGCTCGGTGTCGCGCACCGCCTGGCGGACGTTGAACGGCAACGGCGTGACCATCCGCAGCGACTCGTTGATCACCAGGTCGAGGGTCTCCAGCTTCTCGAGCGCCTCGATGTCCAGCGGCCCGTCGCCGAGCCGGTCGGACTCGTCGCGGCAACGTTCCTGCCACTCCGGGTTCGCGGCCAGCTGGTTGGCCATCGTGGTGAGCGTCGACGTCGAGGTGTCGTGCGCGGCCATCATCAGGAAGATCATGTGGTTGACGATGTCGTCGTCGGTGAACTTGTTGCCTTCGTCGTCGGCGGTGTGGCACAACACCGTCAACATGTCGGTGCCCTCGGCGTTGCGGCGCTCCTTCAGCCGCTCGCTGAAGTAGTCCTCCAGCACCTTGCGGGCCTGCAGGCCGCGCCACCACTTGAACGGCGGAACGGAGGTACGGATGATCGCCCCGCCGGCGCGGGTGGTCGTAGTGAACGCCGCGTTCACCTTGGTGACCAGGTCGTGGTCGGATCCGGGCTCGTGCCCCATGAACACCACCGAGGCGATGTCCAGGGTGAGTTCCTTGACTGCAGGGTGGAACAGGAAGCGCGGGTCGTTGGCCACCCAGTCGTCGGCGATGACCTGCGAGGCGACCCGGTCGATGTGCTCGACGTAGCCGGACAGCCGGGTGCGGGTGAACGCCTCCTGCATGATGCGCCGGTGGTACATGTGCTCGTCGAAGTCGAGCATCATCAGGCCGCGGTTGAAGAACGGCCCGATGACCGGATGCCAGCCCTTCTGCGAGAAGTCCTTGTTCTTGTTGGAGAACACCGCCTGAGTGGCGTCGGGTCCCAGCGCGGTCACCGCGGGCAGGGCCGGGGAGTAGGCGTAGTGGATCGGCCCGTACTTGCGGTAGACCTGCAGCAGGTATTCGGGGCCGCCGCGGAACGTCTCGACCATATGGCCGAGCAGGGGCAGGCCTGAATCGCCCATCACCGTCTTGAGGCCGCTGCCCGCGGGTGGCTGGGCCAGCTCGAACTGCGGCCAATCACGCTCACGGAGCCGCTTCTCAACCGCTCCCATGCCAGGGATCGTGTTCAGGGTTGGCGTGAACCGGCGACGTGCCTGATCCAGCAGGTAGTGGGGGGTACTGATGGTCGCCATCGACGCTCCTCGGGAAACAGAGAACAGGCATTCGTGCGGCCGGGTGTGGCCAGCACCACAGGTTTCCTCCATCCTGGCCAATTTTCTTGACGCATGTCAAGTTTCACTTCGCCCCCGGCGTGGTGCAAGGTGAACGGGTGACCGCTGCCCAAGACCCCATCGAGGCGCCGCGTCGCCGTGGCGACAAGCAGCGGCACGCCATCGTTCAGGCCGTTCGCGAGCTGCTCGAAGAGAAGCCGTTCGCCGAGCTCTCGGTCAGCACGATCAGCGATCGGGCCGGGGTCGCGCGATCCGGCTTCTACTTCTACTTCGACTCCAAGTACGCGGTACTGGCCCACATCGTCGGCGAGGCCGCTCACGAGCTCGAGGAACTTACCCACTCGTTCGCCCCGCGCGGGCCCGGCGAGACGCCGACGGCGTTCGCCGAACGCATGGTGCGCAGCGCTGCGGTGGTCTACGCACACAACGATCCGGTGATGTCGGCGTGCAACGCCGCCCGCCACACCGACGCCGAGATCCGCGAGATCCTGGACCGGTACAACGACACGGTGATCGATCAGATCGTGCCGATCGTCGAAGCCGAGATCCGCAACGGCACCGCCGACCCGATCAGCGACGACATCCACGGGCTCGTCCGGATTCTCACGGCGACGACGGCGATGACGCTCTCCGTGGAGACGGCATTCGTCGGCCCGGACCGCGACCTCGACAAAGCGGTGCGCATCCTGGAGAAGCTGTGGCTGCACGCGTTGTGGGGCGGACGGGTCGGCGACTGATCGATGGCTGACGGGTTCGCGGGCAAGAGAGTCTTCATCACGGGCGCCGCCAGCGGTATCGGTCGCGCCACAGCTCTGCGGCTGGCTCGCGACGGCGCCGAGTTGTATCTGACCGACGTCAACGCGGCCGGACTGGAGCAGACCGTCGCCGACGCCCGCGCACTCGGCGCCGAGGTTCCCGAGCATCGCGCGCTGGACATCTCCGACTACGACGCGGTCGCCAAGTTCGCCGCCCACATCCACACCCGCAGACCGGCGATGGACATCGTGATGAACATCGCCGGCATCTCGGCGTGGGGGACCGTCGACCAGCTCACCCATCACCACTGGCGGTCGATGATCGACGTCAACCTGATGGGCCCGATCCACGTCATCGAGACATTCCTGCCGCCGATGGTGGCTGCCGGCCGCGGTGGTCAACTGGTGAACGTGTCCTCCGCGGCAGGCCTGGTCGCGCTGCCGTGGCATGCCGCCTACAGCGCGAGTAAGTATGGCCTGCGCGGACTTTCGGAGGTGCTGCGCTTCGATCTGGCCCGCCACGATATCGGGGTCTCGCTCGTGGTGCCGGGCGCGGTCGACACCCCTTTGGTGCAGACGGTCCAGATCGCCGGGGTGGATCGCGACCATCCGAAGGTGCAGAAGTGGGTCAAGCGTTTCAGCGGGCACGCCGTATCGCCGGAGAGAGTGGCCGACAAGATCCTGACCGGTGTCACCAAGAACCGTTTCCTGATCTACACCTCGGTCGACATCCGGGCCTTCTACGCGTTCAAACGGCTGGCGTGGTGGCCGTACAGCGTCGCGATGCGGCGGGTCAACGTGTTCTTCACGCGCGTGTTGCGTCCGCGCAGCGCCACCTCCACCCCGCCGGGCTGAGCTATTTGCCGTTGGGGTCGATTCCCAGTGCGTCGGTCATCGTGACGAACAGGTCGGTCTGATCCGTCAGCCCCGCGACATTGGCCGCGCGCGGACCGTAGGCGGCCAGTCGCACCTGGGTGCCCGTGTGGGTTTCGTCCTCGACGCCGACATCGGCGGACGTTCCGTAGCTGACGATCATCGGGGCGTCGTCGGCTGTGGTCAGCACCCTGGTCAAGCCCGGATACATGACGTCGCGGACCCGCTCGATGGGCTGCTTGGAATCCTCGGCCAGACCTTGGAGGTCTTCTTCGGTGTATTCCTCGACGATCTGGCTGGTGTGAGCGTGGTCGGCGGTCAAGATGACGAGCGTGTTGCCGTCCTTGCGCGCGAAGTCGAGTGCCTTTTGGACCGCGGCGTCCAGGTCGACCGTCTCACCGATTTGGCCGCACGGGTCGGCGGCGTGATCACGCTTGTCGATCGACGCCCCTTCCACTTGCAAGAAGAAGCCCTTGTCCTTACCGGCCTGGTTCGTCGACAAGACGTCGATGGCCTTCTGCGTCATATCGGCAAGTTTCGGGATGTCCGCAGTGTGCTTGGGATTATCGGCGCACTTCGATGCGGGCTGCAGGTAGCCCTGCCGCACGGCAGGGTCGCCCGTCCAGCTCACCGGCATGTTGCCATCGGAGAACAGGCCGAGCACCGGCGCATCCTTGTCTGCCTTGGTGACGGCGGCCAATTCCGTTGCGGTGCGGACGATCTCGTAACCGCGCTCCTTTGCCTGGACCTCGAGCGTCTTGCCCTTGAAGTCGCCTCCGGTCGCGGTCTGGGTGAATGTCGTGAAACCACCGCCGAGGGTGATGTCGGGCCGCGCCACCAGCATCTGCTCGGTCACCGATCCCGGGCCACCGCTTTCCAGCGTCTCGGTCTTACAGTCCTTCGCCGTCTCCTCGGGGCCGTAGCAGTCCCGTTCGCTGATGTGGGAGAAGAGCGCCGCAGGGGTGGCATCCTGGATGGCGGCGGTGCTGACGTCGCCGGTGGCGAAGCCCTGGGCCTTGGCCAACTCCAGGATGGTGGCGTGTTTGGCGCCCTTGATGTCGATGCCGAGCGCCCCGTTGTAGGTCTTGACGCCGGTGGACCAGCCCGTGGCGCTGGCCGCCGAGTCGGTGACGTAGTTGGGCTTGCCGTCTTTGCGTAACGCGTAGGTGGTGTACTGGCCCGTCAGTGGGAGTGCGTCGATACCGTCGAAAGCACCTGCGGCGCCCTTCGCATAATTGCGAGCGATGGTGATCTCCGAATCGCCCATGCCGTCGCCGATGAGCAGGATGATGTTCTTCGCCTTGGCGTCAGAAATGTTCGCGCTCAAAGCTTTCGACTGGTCACCGGACAATCTGCGGGCCCCGCCGGGGGCCGCGATGTCGCCGTGGGCGGCACGACTGTCGGTCTCGCCGACCGAACTCTTCTGCTCGGTGCTGCTGCACGCCGCCAGCGGCAGGACCACCACGACGCCGACGATCGCTGCCACTTTCAGGTACTTGTCGACCGTCACTCGATGCTCCTCGTTCGCTGTGCGTTGCCTGGGCATTCAACGGGGTTCGGGTGAACGCCGATTGACGGCAAAGCGAACGGCTCGCCGAGGTTTGGCTACGCGGGCGGGGCCAATTCCAGGCGCACCCCGAGCAGTCGTACCGGACGGTCGAGTTCGAAAAGGTCGAGAACTCGCAACGCCGCGGCCGTGATCACCTCGCCGGCAACGCTCGGCTCGTCGAGTTTGCGGATCTTGGTGCGGGTGTAGAACGTGTTGGTGCGCACCGTGACCGCCACCCGGGTGACGATGCGCGACTGGGCGACGACGTCGGCGAGCGCGTGGCGCGCCAGATCGACGATGGCCGCGTCCATCTCGGCGCGTTCGGTCAGGTCCCGCGGGAATGTGATGACGTGACTGCGAGACCGGGGAATCCACGGCTCGGCGCTGACTGTCGTGTCGCCGCCGCCCTTGGCCAGCAGGAGCAGCCACAGGCCGGTGCGGGGTCCGAAGGTCGCGGTGAGCAATTCGGCATCGGCCGACGCGAGCTCTCGCACGGTCGTAATGCCCACACTGGCAAGCTTTTTCGTGGTCTTCGGCCCCACACCCCAGAGCGCGTCCACCGGGCGCGCGCCCATCTGCTCCATCCAGTTGGCGTCGGTGAGGGTGTAGACGCCGTCCGGTTTGCCGAACCCGGTCGCGACTTTGGCCCGCTGCTTGTTGTCGCTGATGCCCACCGAACAGACCAACCCGGTCTCGGCGGCGATCACGGTGCGGATCCGCTCGGCCAGTTCCACCGGGTCGGCGACCCGGGCGCCGACGTAGGCCTCGTCCCAGCCCCACACCTCGACCGGATGGCCGAGATCGCGGAGCAGACCCATCACCTGATCGGAGGCCTCGTCGTAGGCAGGCGGGTCCGACGGCAGGAACGTCGCATCCGGACACTTGCGCGCGGCGCTACGCAGCGGCATCCCGGCGTGCACGCCGAAGCCGCGGGCCTCGTACGACGCGCATGTCACGACCTTGCGCGGCTCGGCGGGATCGCCACTGCCGCCGACGATCACCGGCAGGCCGACGAGTTCGGGGTGGCGGCGCAGTTCGACCGAGGCCAAGAACTGATCGAGGTCGACGTGCAGCACCCACGGCAGGAGTGGGGGGCTGCTCACGTCCCGCACAACTTGCGCGCGACGCTGTCCCACGCATCGCCCAGGCTGTCCAGCGAGCGGCCGCGATCGTCGAGCTGATGAGTGACGTAGTCGGCATCCAGGAGGGCGATCAACGCATCGGCCTGGGCATCGAGATCGCCGGTGCTGCCCGCGGCCTGCAGCAGCACCCGGACGTGGGTGTGCATAACGGCGAACGGCGCGCTATAGCGGGAATCCGGATCGCGGTTGGCGTCGAGAAGCAGGTCGCGGTGGGTCTGCACGAAGCGCAGCCGCTCACGGCCGAAGGCCAGAAGTCGTTGCAGGGGAGGTGCATCGGGGCCCAGGGGCGGCGGGCCGAACAGGAAGGCCTGCTGGATGGCGCGCTCGTCCTCGTCGAGCAGGACCATCATCAGCCCGGCGCGGCTGCCGAAGCGCCGGAACAACGTGCCCTTGCCCACGCCCGCGGCAGCGGCGATATCGTCCATCGAGACCGCGTCAGCGCCTCGTTCGGCGATCAGGGTGCGGGCGGCGTCGAGCAGCAGTAGCCGGTTTCGGGCGGCGTCGCCTCGTTCGTGCGGCGCGGAAACCGGCAGCTCATTGGCCCCGTAGATCGCACTCACTCCCACACTTTAGCTCAGCGGGAAATAAAACGGACCATGGTCCGGTTCTGCCGTGGGAGGATCGCGAACGACTGAAGGGATTGCGACATGGCGGATATCAATGTGCTGGCACTGGTAGGCAGCTTGCGGGCGGCCTCGGTCAATCGCCAGCTGGCGCAGCTCGCGGCGGAGTCGGCGCCCGACGGCGTCACCGTCACCGTGTACGACGGGCTCGGTGACCTGCCGCACTACAACGAGGACCTCGACACCGAGGACGCACCAGCCCCGGTGGTGGCATTGCGTACCGCGGCAGCGCAGGCCGATGCGGCTCTGGTGGTGACTCCGGAATACAACGGGAGCATCCCCGGTGTGCTCAAAAACGCGATCGACTGGTTGTCGCGGCCCTACGGCAACGGCGCGCTGAAGGACAAGCCGCTGGCGGTCATCGGGTCGGCCCTCGGTCAGTACGGCGGGGTCTGGGCGCACGACGAGACCCGCAAGTCGTTCGGTATAGCCGGCCCCCGGGTGGTGGAGTCGCTGAAGCTGTCGGTGCCGTCCACGACCTTCGACGGCAAGCATCCGCGGGAGAACTCCGAGGTGTCCGCCGCCGTGCGCGACGTGGTCGGCAAGCTCGCCGCCGAGGTGGGCTGAGACTCCATCCCGCTCGCAGAAGGCCGCCGGTGCAGTGCGCCGGCGGCCTTTTGCTATTCGGTTGCCCGTCAGGTCTGCGCCCGGCTGCCATGTCGGCCCCCGGTGGTACATCTAGGGCTAGCCGGTGCCGTGCGGCGTGTTGTGACATGCGACACGCCGGGCGGGAAAGGGGTGAAGGGCTTACGACCAGGGAATTTCAAAATTGTTATTCAGAACATGTTGTATCTCTTCGTGCTGTCGGACACTAGGTGTAGTGTTCGACAGGCCGACAGACCAGAAAGTCACAGGTCCGCCGGAACGCCGGAACCGAAGCTGAGATGTCGGTCCGAGCGGCTCCGCCGGTCAGGAATTTCACGGTCCGACAGCTCGCTGAAAGTACCTGAGTGCCTGCGCACAGTCAGTTCGCCTGAGTACATCTCTATGTTTCGCTGAGGAGCCATACCGCAGATGACCATCACCGTCTACACCAAGCCCGCCTGCGTGCAGTGCAACATGACCTACAAGGCCCTGGACAAGTCGGGTCTGACCTACGACGTCGTCGACATCACCGAGGATGCGGAAGCCCGCGATTATGTGATGGCGATGGGCTACCTGCAGGCGCCGGTCGTCGTTGCCGGCGGCGATCACTGGTCAGGGTTCCGACCCGACCGGATCAAGGCCCTCACCGGTGCCGCACTGAGCGCGTAGCGGCCTGGGCGCCACGGAAAGAGATGTGATGAATCCGGATGGCAGCCCCACCCTGGCGGGCGCGGAACGGTTGGTGTACTTCTCCAGTGTTTCGGAGAACACCCACCGCTTCGTCCAGAAGCTGGGTGAGCCGGCTATCCGGATTCCCCTTCACGACCGCATTGAGGTGCACCGGCCGTACGTCCTGCTGCTGCCGACGTACGGCAGGGGCCGGGGGGACAGCCCGCACCTCGAGGCGAAGGGGTATGTCCCCAAGCAGGTCATCAAGTTCTTGAACAATCCGCACAATCGGTCCTTGATCCGCGGCGTGATCGGGGCAGGCAACACTCAATTCGGTGCCGAATACTGCTTCGCGGCCACGCTGGTCGCGCACAAGTGCAGGGTGCCGAATCTTTATCGCTTCGAAATGATGGGCACCGCAGAGGACGTCGAAGCCGTTCGTGCGGAGTTAACGAAATTCTGGAAGGACGAGGACACGTGCCACCTACAGTCACAGCTGCTGAGCCTGTAACGACGTCAGGGCACGCGTTGCCGGGGGAGACCGACTACCACGCGCTCAACGCGATGCTGAATCTGTACGACGCAGACGGCAAGATCCAGTTCGACATGGATCGTCTGGCCGCGCGTCAGTACTTCCTCGAGCACGTGAACCAGAACACTGTGTTCTTTCACAATCAGGACGAGAAGCTCGACTACCTGATTCGCGAGAACTATTACGAGCGTGAGGTTCTCGACCAGTACTCGCGCAACTTCGTCAAGACGCTGACCGATCGCGCCTACGCCAAGAAGTTCCGGTTCCCGACCTTCCTCGGTGCGTTCAAGTACTACACCTCCTACACGCTGAAGACGTTCGACGGGAAGCGCTACCTCGAGCGATTCGAGGACCGCGTGGTGATGGTGGCGCTGACGCTGGCCGCCGGTGACACCACGCTGGCCGAGAAGCTGGTCGACGAGATCATCGACGGACGGTTCCAGCCGGCCACCCCGACATTCCTGAATTCGGGCAAGGCGCAGCGTGGCGAGCCGGTGAGCTGCTTCCTGCTGCGCATCGAGGACAACATGGAGTCGATCGGCCGTTCGATCAACTCCGCACTGCAGCTGTCCAAGCGCGGTGGCGGAGTTGCGTTGCTGCTGACGAACATTCGCGAGCATGGCGCACCGATCAAGAATATCGAGAACCAGAGCTCGGGCGTCATCCCGATCATGAAGCTGCTGGAGGACTCGTTCTCCTACGCCAATCAGCTCGGTGCGCGCCAGGGTGCCGGCGCGGTCTATCTGCACGCACATCACCCCGACATCTACCGCTTCCTGGACACCAAGCGGGAGAACGCCGACGAGAAGATCCGCATCAAGACCCTGTCGCTGGGTGTGGTGATTCCCGACATCACGTTCGAGCTGGCGAAGAAGAACGAGGACATGTACCTGTTCTCGCCGTATGACGTCGAGCGCGTGTACGGCGTGCCGTTCGCCGACATCTCGGTCACCGAGAAGTACCACGAGATGGTCGACGACGCGCGGATCCGCAAGACGAAGATCAAGGCCCGCGAGTTCTTCCAGACGCTGGCCGAGCTTCAGTTCGAGTCGGGCTACCCGTACATCATGTTCGAGGACACCGTGAACCGGGCCAACCCGATCGACGGCAAGATCACGCACTCCAACCTGTGCTCGGAAATCCTGCAGGTGTCGACGCCCTCGCTGTTCAACGAGGACCTGTCGTATGCCAAGGTGGGCAAGGACATTTCGTGCAACCTGGGCTCGCTGAACATCGCCAAGGCGATGGACTCGCCGGACTTCGCGCAGACCATCGAGGTGGCCATTCGCGGGTTGACCGCCGTGAGCGACCAGACGCACATCTGGTCGGTTCCGTCGATCGAACAGGGCAACAACGACTCGCATGCCATCGGCCTCGGCCAGATGAACCTGCACGGATACCTTGCGCGCGAACGGATCTTCTACGGATCCGAAGAGGGCATCGACTTCACCAACATGTACTTCTACACGGTGCTCTACCACGCGCTGCGCGCGTCGAACAAGATCGCCGTCGAGCGGGGAACTGCGTTCAAGGGTTTCGAGAAATCGAAGTACGCCAGCGGCGAGTTCTTCGACAAGTACACCGACCAGGTGTGGGAGCCGGCCACCGAGCGGGTGCGCGAGTTGTTCTCGAAGGCGGGCATTCGCATTCCCACCCAAGAGGATTGGGTGCGGCTCAAGGAGTCGGTGCAGAAGAACGGCATCTACAACCAGAACCTGCAGGCGGTGCCGCCGACGGGGTCGATCTCCTACATCAACCACTCGACATCGTCGATCCACCCGGTGGCGAGCAAGGTCGAGATCCGCAAGGAAGGCAAGATCGGCCGCGTCTACTACCCGGCGCCCTACATGACCAACGACAACCTGGAGTACTACCAGGACGCGTACGAGATCGGTTACGAGAAGATCATCGACACGTATGCCGCGGCCACTCAGCATGTGGACCAAGGGCTTTCGCTGACCTTGTTCTTCAAGGACACCGCCGACACCCGCGAGGTCAACAAGGCGCAGATCTACGCCTGGCGCAAGGGAATCAAGACGCTGTACTACATCCGGCTTCGCCAGATGGCGCTGGAGGGCACTGAGGTGGAGGGTTGCGTCAGCTGCATGCTGTGAGCTGAGCGCGGAAGAGTAGTTGGAAAGAATCGAGAACACACATGACAAGTAATCCAGGTGAAGACATACGGTTCGTGCTCGGAGTCGCTGAATTGCGGGAGCGGTTAAAGCTCGCGGGATTTCGCGGAAGCGTCCGCGCACTGAGTGCGCTTGGCCCGCTGGAACACGGTGACTCGCTGTGTGCATACATCCGATGCAGGCAGAACGACGTGCACGAGGTGTTCATTAATACCGGCGCGCTCTGCAACCACCACCACCTCACCATCGATGTGATGGACCTAGTGAATGCCTACAGGAGTGGAAAGCTCGACCGCGGGTGGAATCTATTGCCCAACGGCGACGCCTCGACTGGAGTGCTGACACGCGGAGCTGCGGCGCGTGCGGGCATCTCACCAAGTCAGTGCGCTCCAAACCCCTATCGAACGACGGGCTAGTTAGCTCGCGTCGGTTCAGACGCGTCGAAGTCGATCGCTGACTATTGGGACAAGCTCAAGCGGCGACCACGGGCGTTAGGGCATGCACCAACAGCGTCGAGATAGAACTGAGGGCGAAGATTCCGCGGAATCTTCGCCCTCAGTTCTATCTCGATCAACGCGATGCGATGAGTTCTCTGTCCAGCCCTGGTCTAACTCTGCGACGCCCATCCCGCAACACCTTTGGAGACACCCGTGCACGCCATGATGCTCGTGAACCTGCCCGTCGCCGACGTCGAGCGCTCACGCCAATTCTTCGCCGATCTCGGATACGCGTTCGACGACAGATTCAGCGGTGAGAAATCAGTGACTTTGGCGTTGGGGGAGAATCAGTTCGCGATGCTGGTAGAGCGCGAGTTGTTCGACTCGTTCCACCCGCTTGAGACCGCCGACGCCACCAAGGTCAAAGAATGCGTCGTCTGCCTCACCGTCGATAGTCGTGACGCGGTGGACGCGTTGGTGAACCGAGCCCTGGCCGCCGGCGGCACCGAGGGTGACGCCGAAGACCACGGGTCCATGTACGGCCGCAGCTACAACGACCTCGACGGCCATTCCTGGCAAATCTTCTGGATGGACGATAATTCGCCGGGGTAGAACGAATACCCCAGAGCTATCGCGAGGATGGCGAACTTAACCGAGGCTGCGATCTTGGCGAGGCGAGCGTTCACTGCGACATCGCGTCGGTCGAGCACCCGTAGGAGTGCGACCCCCTCGACTGCATCGCCTGCGACTGCGCCCGCAGCCAGCGCCGGTAACCATCCGGGGTGACCGCGGCGTCGACGTCGACGGTCGACGAGCAGGCCCAGCAGAATTCCGTAGCTGGTCATGTAGCCGAAGTCGAGCCACATGGACCGGCGAGCGGCGCGCTGGCCGTCTTCGCCCCATTGGGCCATGATCGCCTCGGCTTTGGTGGCCGTGCCCGCCAGTTCGAACGGGATGATTCCTGGACCGCCGGTGGCCTGCATCTGACGGTCCAGCCGAAGCATCGCCAGGGAGTAGCCGACATAGGCGACGGTCGCCGCCGCGATCGGACTCCTGCGCACCCATCTGAGCGGAGAAGTCATGTGCGGCAGCGTATCGTGTCCGCCGGGAGGTGTTGGCGATTCTTCCGTTCCTCGGTGGTAGGCGGCTCGATCTCGGAAGCGGATAGCATGGAGGGCGTGACCGAACTCGGGGGAGAACTGCTCTCGGCGAGCGTGATTGAGGAACGCTGGGACCCGTGGACGCCAATTGAAGTAGCGCAACGGCTTTCGGCAGTCACTGCGCCATGGTGTGTAACCGCTGGGTGGGCGATAGACCTATTCGTCGGCGAAGTCACTCGCAAGCACGACGATCTTGAGATCGCTATTCCCGCAGGGCGGTTCGATGAGGTCTTCGCAGCGGTGCCAGACCACCAATGGGATGTCGTCGGCGAGGGCCGGGTTTGGCCCTACCCACAACGCTTCGCCGATCACTTTCAGACGTGGCTGCGTGAACCGGACACCGGGACATATCGTCTGGACGTCTTCCGCGAACCGCATGTGGACGACCTTTGGCTGTGCCGCCGAGACGTTTCGATCATGCTGCCTTACGCCGACTTGGTACTTCGGACAACCGACGGCATTCCGTACGTGATCCCGGAGGTTGCGTTGCTGTTCAAGGCGAAGCATCTACGCGAAAAGGACGATGCCGATTTCGTTCGCGCTGTGCCGGTCCTAGGGCCAACCCGCAGACGGCGCTTACGTCGATGGTTGGAGCTGGTGCACCCCGGGCATCGCTGGATCGACGCCCTCTGACGCGTGAGTGTGCCGCCCTATCCGGGGCTCGTGGCGAGTCGCGTATGAAACCGCACAATCGGAGGCGGTCTCACCGCGCCTTGTCTGCGCGCAGCGCCTTCACCCGCCGCTGCTCGGCGAGCACGTTCTGGTAGCTCTCGCGTTCGGCGATCAGCCAGTCCGGCTTCTCGGCGAGCAGCGCATCGATCTGCTCGGTGGTCAGCGCGTCCACCACCCCGCCGCGCGCAAGCCCCGCGATCGACACGCCCAGCTTGGCCGCCACCAGGTTCTTCGGGTGCGGGCCGTTCTTGCGGAGGTCCTTGAGCCACTGCGGCGGGTCCGACTGCAGAGCAGCGAGTTCGTCGCGGGTGATCGCGTTCGCCTGAAACTCCTCAGGCGTCGCCGGCAGGTACACGTCCAACTTCTTCGCCGCGGTGGCGGGTTTCATCGACTGCGCGTTCGGCCTGCTCATGACACGAGCCTATCGGTAGCCTGGGTCGGTGACCCAGTCCTCGCTCACCGTCGGGTACGTCCCCGGAGCGACGCCGGCGAAGTGGGCGCGGACCTGGGCGCAGCGTCACCCGGACGTTCGGCTGACACTGCGCGCTGTCACCGCGGCGGAGGCGGCCGCCGAGGTGCTGGACGGGACCGTCGATGTGGCGTTGCTGCGCCCGTCGGCCGACACGTCGGGACTGTCCGTCATCCCGCTCTACGAGGAGACGACGGTGGCGGTGGTACCGACCGATCACCTTCTGAGCGCCGCCGACGAGATCACCGCGGCCGACCTCGCCGACGAGCCAGTCCTGCTGCCACTCGACGACGTGGTCGCGTGGGCCGATGCTCCGGGAACTCCGATCGATCACCGCCCCGAAACCACCGAGGCCGCAATGGAACTCGCAGCCGCAGGCTTGGGCGTGCTGATCGTCCCGCAGTCGCTGGCCCGGCTGTATCACCGCCGCGACCTGACGTATCGCCCTATCGCCGACGCGCCGACGTGTCCAGTGGCCCTTGCCTTTCCGGCCGGGCAACCGTCGGCATTGGTCGAAGAGTTCACCGGGATCGTGCGGGGGCGCAAACCGAGTTCCTCACGTGGGCAGGCGCAGCCGACTCCGAAACGTACAGCGCGGGAGAAGACGCTGGCCAAGCAAGCCGCCCGCGCCGCCGCCGGAAAGGTCGCCCGTAAGCCGGGCGCCACCAAGCGGCGGCGGCCTTAACCGTCGTGTGACGCCGTTTTACCTGGTCAACACATACGCTCCGCGATACTCGAACCATGACCGTGCTGACGCATGTTCCGGCCGACACGTCCCCAGCCGACCTTGCCGACCATCTGCGCCGCGACGGCTACGTGATCGTCGACAACCTGGTTCCGGACTCCCTGATGGACACCATCGGCGACGAACTGTCGCCCTACCTCGACGCGACGCCGATGGGCTACAACGCGATGATCGGGCGCAAGACCCGGCGCACCGGTGCGCTGATCGCCCGCTCCCCGGCCTGCCGCACCCTGATCCAGAACCCGTCCATTCTCGGCGTGTGCGCCGACTTTCTCGGCCATGCCAGCGCATTTCAGCTGATGCTCACCCAGGTGATCTCGATCGAGCCGGGCGAAACCGATCAATCGCTGCACCGCGACCAGAACGCCTTCGACTTCTACCCGTTCCCCGACGACTACCACGTGCAGTGCAACACGCTGTGGGCCATGACCGACTACACCGCGGAGATGGGCGCGACCAGGGTGGTGCCGGGCAGCCAGGTGGGCGACAAGAAACCGACCGACTACACCGACGACGAGTGCGTGCAGGCCGAGATGTCGCGGGGTTCGGTGCTGCTCTACTCCGGCAAGATCGTGCACAGCGGGGCCGCCAACCGCAGCAACCAGGTCCGGCGCGCCATCAACGTGAACTACTGTGTCGGGTGGGTCCGTCAGGAAGAGAACCAATTCCTCTCGGTGCCAATGGAAGTCGCGCGCGAGCTCGACGACGACCTGCTCAAGCTGATCGGCTATCAAGAAGGCGCATGGGCCATGGGGTACTTCCGCGACTTCGAGGATCCCTTGCGCGCGATTCGCGGTGACCGGGTCGCCTACGCGTTCGACGCGGCCAAGCTGACCGGCAGTGCGGGGGCGGCATTCACCGACCAGCTCACCCACAGTGAGTGACGCTGCGCCCTGCGGTTAACTAGAACCATGTCCGCACTCATGCCGGCCGCATTCATCGGGCACGGCAGCCCGATGAACGCCCTGGAGCTCAACCGCTACACCTCGGCGTGGCGGGCGTTCGGCCGGTCGGTGCACGAATCAGCCGGGCGGCCGCGGGCGATCCTCGTCGTCAGCGCGCACTGGTACATCAACGCCACCGCCGTCACCGCGATGGCGGTGCCGCGGACGATCCACGATTTCTACGGCTTTCCCGCCGAACTCTTCGAGGTGCAGTACCCGGCGCCGGGTCTGCCGGAGCTTGCCGACGAGATCGCCGACGTGGTGGAGCCGACGTGGGTGGGCGCCGATGTCGACAGCTGGGGGATCGACCACGGCACCTGGTCGGTGCTCGTACACGCCTTCCCGGACGCATCGGTACCCGTCGTGCAATTGGCGATCAACGCCTACAAGCCGCTGGAGTATCACCTCGCGCTCGGCGCCAAGCTGGCCGAGCTACGCGAGCGAGGTGTGCTGATCCTGGGTAGCGGTAACGTCGTGCACAACCTGGCCGGGATGGATCCGTCGCTGGAGGACAGGGCTTTTGACTGGGCTCAGCGCTTCGACGATCAGGCGCGAACGCAGGTTCTGACCGATCCGGCCGATGCGGTCCGGCTGCGCGATCACGCGGACTATCCGGCCGCGGTGCCGACGCCCGATCACTTTCTGCCGCTGCTGTACTTCGCGGGACTTGCAGCCGAGCACACTGACAAGGTCGGCGTGCTCACCGATGGCTGCGCCTACGGCTCGCTGTCGATGACGTCGTACACCCTCGGCCTCGACGTCGAGGCCCCGTCGGATGACGGCGGCGCGGCGGCACCGGCCCGCGGTGTGCCGGTCGACGAGACCAACATCTAACGCCGCCAGCGCGTGAATCTACGGCTGTAGACTCGCGGGGTGGAGTTGCGGACCTATACGTTGGCCGACGCGGACGCTTTGCATAGCTATGTCTCGGAGTTCTGGCCACGCCACATTCGAACCTTGCGCAAGTACGGCATCACCGTGCACGGCGTGTGGACCGAACCCGCGGCGGAGGAAACTCGCGTCGTCGCACTCGTTGGCTACTCAGGCAGCGATCCACGCAGCCTGGCCGAAAGTTACGGCACGAGTGACGACTTCGTCGACGATCATCGAGAGTTTGACGCTTCCCTGATCATCGCGACACGCATACAGACGCTTGAACCCATCGCGAGTTCTCCGCTGCGGTAGCAGTCGAGAATCAGGCCCTCATAGACGGAGGCTCTTCATGGCGGCGTCCCATCCGCAGCCGCGTAACGCCGCGGCAACGCGCGAGGCGATCCTCAAGTCGGCGATCGAGAACTTCGCGAAGGCGGGATACGACGGGGTGGGAGTGCGACAGATCGCTCATGACGCCGGCGTCACCGCCATGCTGGTGAACAGGTACTTCGGCTCGAAGGAAGGACTGTTTGCCGAGGCCGTCGAAACGGCTTTCGCGACACCGGTTTTCGTCAGCGAGCAGTCGGACAGTCTGGTCGCCGACATCGTGGAGGCACTGGTGGCCGGAAGCGGGTCTCGCGCCGACGCGCCGCAGCCGTTCTTGATCATGCTGAGGTCGGCATCGAATCCTGTCGCCACGACGATCGTGCGCAAGGCCATCGAGCGCCATGTCGGCGCACGTTTGACTCGCCAACTCGACTCGTCCGATCGAGAACTGCGTAGCGAGATACTCCTTGCGGTGATCAGCGGAATGCTCATGATGCGCGGTGTGGTCGGGACGCGAGCTCTTCGCAAGGGCAAGGCGGCCGACATCGCGAGAGTGCTCGAGCCGATGGTCGCCGCCCTCATCGACGATCCGCAGGCCTGACCACCGCTGCCTGATCCCGCCGTGCGGGGAATGAACATGCACAAGTCTACGTTCGTATACAACGCCGGTATACAGATGTAGATAAGGAGGCTCGGGGTGGATCTCGGTTTGGCTCATAAGCGGGCGTTGGTCACCGGATCGAGCGCCGGACTCGGCCGGGCGATTGCGGAGATGCTCGCGGCCGAGGGAACTTCGGTGGTGGTGCACGGGCGCGACAGCGACCGTACCCATGCGGTGGCCGCCGCAATCCGTGCGAACGGCGGTGATGCGATGGCCGTCCTCGGCGACCTCGCCACCGACGAGGGCGCCGCTGCGGTCGCACACGCCGCCGGGGACGTCGACATCTTGGTCAACAATGCCGGGTACTACGACGGATCGTTGTGGACGGACTTGTCTTCGGGCGACTGGACCCGGATCCATCAAATCAACGTCGTCTCGGTCGTGCGGATGATCGGGCAGTTGGTACCGGGCATGCGTCAGCGCGGCTGGGGCCGGATCATCCAGATCGGCGGTGGTCTCGCCGTGCAACCGGTCGCCGAGCAGCCGCATTACAGTGCCACCTTGGCGGCGCGGCACAACCTGACCGTGTCGCTCGCGCGGGAGTTGTCCGGCACCGGCGTCACGGCCAACATCGTCGCCCCGGGCGCCATTCTCACCGACAGCACACGGGGGATGGTGTTGCAGGCCGCTGCCGTTCACGGCTGGGGACCTTCCTGGGCCGACGTCGAAAGTGCGGCGGCCGCAACCTGGTTTCCCAACGACGTAGGCCGACTCGGCAGACCCGAGGAGATCGCGGCCGCAGTGTGTTTCCTCGCAAGTGTGCACGCCGACTACATCACTGGCGCAGATCTACGCGTCGATGGCGGCACGGTCCGCAACGTCACCTGAGCAACCAACAATCATCAAGAGAGGTCACTCATCATGTCGCATGTAATCCTCGTCTCCGGAGCATCCCGCGGTCTCGGGCGGGCCATCACCGAGGCGGCGCTAGACGCCGGACACTATGTCGTCGCGGGCGTTCGCTCCCCGTCGGCGCTCGACGACCTTGCCGCTCGAGACCCCGAGCGCCTGGCCGTCGTCGCGCTCGACGTCACCAACGATGACCAGGTCCACGCCGCCGTGGACACCGCAGTCCAGCGGTGGGGGCGGCTCGACGTTCTGGTCAACAACGCCGGTTACGCCAACATGGGCGCGGCCGAAGACGTTGCTTTCGACGACTTCCGCGCTCAGGTCGAGACGAACTTCTTCGGCGTCGTCCGACTCACTCAAGCAGCGCTGCCGGTCATGCGCGCTCAGCGCGCCGGCCATATCATCCAAATCTCCTCCGTCGGTGGTCGATTGACGCGACCTGGGTTGGCTGCCTATCAGTCGTCCAAGTGGGCCGTCACCGGATACTCCGGTGTCGTCGCCCAGGAGGTTGCTCCACTCGGCATCAAGGTGACGGTGCTGGAACCCGGTGGTATGCGTACGGATTGGGCGGGTTCGTCGATGCGGGTCGACCCGATCCGCGACGAGTATGCGGCCACTGTGGGAGTAGCAGCACAGCTGAGCCGACCGGCAAACCTCGGGGCGAGCGACCCGGTCAAGGTCGCTGCGCTGCTTCTTGAGATCATCGAGATGGACACGCCGCCAGCTCGATTGCTCGTCGGCCCCGATGCGTATCGTTACGCCACCGCCGCCGGACGCGACCTGCTCGCCGCCGACGAACGGTATGAGGGCCTGAGTGTCTCGACGGCGGCGGATGACGCCACCCCGGGCCAACTCGATCCCTTGGGTGCCTAGCCGATCAGGTCTGTCCAGAACGGCACCGTCGACGCCGACGTCCGCGACGGATCAGGATTGACGTAGTCGAACACGTCAGCGGCGCAACAACTCACGTCGGTCTGATAAATCGACAGCACCGGGTGCCCGGATGTGCCGCGCCCCGCGGGAAGGTAGTGGTTCGCGTGCAGCGGCACCAGCTGCGGCATCCGCGCCAGGTGGTAGTTCGCACTGCGCAAGGCGTCCTTCATCCGGGCCGGGCGCACACCCCAGTCGCCACCCCAGAAGTCCCGCCATTCGACGGCGAACAGGATGCCCTCGGTGGGCAGCCGCAATCGCTGGTGCAGGCTACGGCGTGGCGCCGAGCGCCAATCTGGCCACGAATCCCCAACGGGCAAGCCGGAAGACAGGAATGCTCGATGGTCGTCGGCGAACTCGAAACCGAACCCACCCTCGATCCGTGCCAGCTCCTCGTCGCGCAGGCCGGCCGCCATCGTCACCATGGGATCAGTACTTGTGCTGCGGCCCTTGGGCTTTCTTGTACAGCGCCTTGAGCATCGTGTCCCGGAAGGTGGCGTTGTCGATCAGCTTGATCCCGGCGTTGGCCACCTGCGGGTATCCCAGCAGCTTGTGGAAGTAGCGTCCCCGCTTGTACTCCCGACCCCACGCGGCTTCCATGCGCTGCCCGTAGTTGGTGAAGTCGTCGGGCCCGCCGTTCTGCAGCGCCGCAATCGCGCACTCGCCTGCGGCGAGGCCGGACTCCAAGGCCTTGGAGATGCCTGCACCGGAGGCGGGCTTTCCCGCGCCCAGCGAGTCGCCGGTGAACAGAACACCCGGACGCCATGGCGGCCAGGCCGTGAAGCCCATCGGCAGTCGCCAAGCCCGCACGCTCTTGTTCTTCTTGAGCTCCTCGATCGGCGGCAGTTCCCACTCGGGCGGGAGGGTGCGCAGGAAATCGCCGAGGAATTGGGTGGCGTTGATCGACTGCCAGTTCTTGTAGCTGTTGACGTAGCCGAGGCCGATGTTGAACACACCGTTGCCCATCGGGAAGACCCAGCCGTACCCGGGCAGCTGGTCGCCCCGAAACGCGAGCTTCAAATAAATGTCGAGGCTGTCCGAGTCGGGACGGTTGGCCGGCATCTCGGAGCGGATCGCGATCGCCGAGTAGCCGTTGTATTCCGAATCGATCTTCAGCGCCCGCTTGATCGGGGAGTAGGCGCCGTCCGCGGCGATCACCGCGTCGCCGAGCACCTTCTCACCGCTCTTGAGCACCACACCGACCACTCGGCCGTTGGCGTCGAGTTCCGGGCCGGCGACCTCCGCGCCCTGGCGTACTGTCGCGCCTGCCGACTCGGCGTGCTTGAGCAGCAATGTGTCGAGGTGCTCGCGACTGACGGTGTGGCCGTGGTCGGGCATGCCGGGACGCTTGGGGAACGACAGCTCCCACTGCGACGGGCTGAAGACCGTCACGCGGTTGACCCGATGGAACGTGTTGACCTCGTGGGCCAGACCCATCTTCTGCAGGTAGCTGACGGCGCGGGCGGTCAGGCCGTCACCGCAGGGCTTGGCGCGCGGGAACTGGGCTTTGTCGAGGACCACTACTTTGGCGCCGGTTTGCGCGGCCTGCCACGCGGCCGCGGATCCTGATGGCCCCCCGCCTGCTACCACCAGGTCGAATCGCTCGGTCACTACGTCTCGTCTCGGTTCGATAATCGGATGCGACGATGCTATCGGAGAACGCCCTGCCGCTCTGCTCGGCGACGGCCTGCGTCAGACCGATGTAATAGTCGTCACGCAAGGTAGGCCCTGGTCAGCCATCGCTGCAGGTACAGTTCTTGACGTGCGTAAAGTCTCCAGGTCGCGGTCGGGGTCCGAGCCCGGCAAGGTCGACGCGCGCAGTGAGCGCTGGCGGGAGCACCGCAAGAAAGTGCGCGCCGAGATCGTCGACGCCGCGTTCCGGTCGATCGACAAGCATGGCCCCGACGTCAGCCTGCGTGAGATCGCCGAAGAGGCCGGCACCGCCAAGCCGAAGATCTACCGGCACTTCACCGATAAGTCCGACCTGTTCCAGGCGATCGGCAAGCGGCTGCGCGACATGCTCTGGGCTGCGATTTTCTCGAACATCGACGCCGCCACCGACCCGACCCGAGAGGTCGTCCGCCGCGGGGTCGCCGAATACGTCAACCTGGTCGAGCAGCACCCCAACGTGCTGCGGTTCATGCTGCAGGGGCGATTTCCCGAACAGGCGGAGTCCACGCAGCGGGCGCTCAACGAGGGCCGCGAGATCACGATGGCGTTCGCTGACACGTTCAACAACGAACTGCGCGGCATGCAGCTCGATCCCGCCGCACTGCAACTGGCTGCGGCGGCTGCGTTCGGCGCGTGCTCGGCGGCCACCGACTGGTGGCTGGGCCCCGACCCGGACAGCCAGCGCCGGATGCCGACGGACGAGTTCATCAATCACCTGACCACGATCATGCTTGGCACGGTCAACGGCACCGCTGACGTACTGGGCGTCAACCTCGATCCCGACCGCCCGATTCACGACGCCATGCAGCGCCGCGCCGCCGCAGGCTGAACAGGTAAACCGATACCGCCGGTAGTGGGTATTTTGGTGGCATGACTGTTGTTGAGCCCACTGTCGCCGACACCACCACCGGACCCGTCCACACCCGGGCGCTGGTCATCGGCACCGGCTTCTCCGGGCTGGGGATGGGGATCGAGCTGCAGCGCCGCGGCGTCGACTTCCTGATCCTGGAGAAGGCCGACGACGTCGGGGGCACCTGGCGGGACAACAGCTACCCGGGCTGCGCCTGCGACATCCCGGCGCACCTCTATTCGTTCTCCTTCGAACCCAAGCCGGACTGGACCTACATGTGGTCGCTGCAGCCGGAGATCCTCGACTACCTCAGGGGTGTGACCGAGAAGTATGGCCTGCGCCGCTACATCCATTTCGGCGCCCGCGTCGAACGCGCCCACTGGGACGACGCCGAGTATCGCTGGCACGTCTTCACCGAGGACGGCCGCGAGTACGTCGCCCAGTTCCTGATCTCCGGTGCCGGCGCGCTGCACATCCCGTCGATCCCCGATTTCGAGGGCTTGGCCGACTTCGAAGGGGAGGCGTTCCATTCGGCGCAGTGGGACCACGGCGTCGACCTCACCGGCAAGAAGGTCGCGGTGATCGGTACCGGCGCCAGTGCCATCCAGTTGGTTCCGGAGATCGTCGACAAGGTCGGCGAACTCCAGCTCTATCAACGCACCCCGGCATGGGTGCTGCCACGGTCCAACAACCCGATCCCCGGCTGGATGCGGGATGCATTCGGCTCGGTGCCCGGCACCCGCGCGGCATTGCGCACCGGCATCTACTGGTTCCAGGAAGCCCTCGGCTTCGCGATGACCAAGCGCCCCGAGCTGCTGGTGCTCGGCGAGAAGGCCGGGAAGTGGAACATCCGCCACCAGGTCCGTGATCGCGAGCTGCGGCGTCGGCTGACCCCGTCGTACCAAGTCGGCTGCAAGCGAGTCCTGTTCTCCAACAACTACTTCCGTGCCATCGCCAAGCCTCACTCGGAGCTGGTGACCGATCGGATCTCCCGGATCACCCCGCGCGGCATCGTCACCGCCGACGGTAAGGAACGCGACGTCGACGTCATCGTGTTCGCCACCGGCTTCCATGTCACCGACTCCTACACCTACGTCGGCATCAAGGGCCCCGGTGGTGAGGACCTGGTCGACCGCTGGAACCGCGAGGGCGTGCAGGCGCATCGCGGGATCGCCGTCGCCGACATGCCCAACCTGTTCTTCCTGCTCGGGCCGAACACCGGACTGGGCCACAACTCGGTGGTCTTCATGATCGAGTCGCAGATCCGCTACGTCGGCCAGGCGATCGGTGCCGTCGACAAGGCCGGCGCGCAGGCGCTGGCGCCGACCCGCTCGGCCCAGGACAGCTTCAACGCCGAACTGCAGGACGACCTGCAGGGCGCGGTGTGGAGCACCGGCGGCTGCAGCAGCTGGTATCTCGACGAGCACGGCAAGAACCGCACGCTGTGGAGTGGCATGACGTGGCAGTACTGGCTGTCCACCCGGTCGCTGAAGCGCTCGGAATACCGGTTCTCCGGGGTGGCCTCGGCGCGGCCGTCCCAGCGGGCCGCAGCGCGCTGATCGCCCGACACGCCGAGCCTCGTCGCGGCGCGCGTCGGACCTGTGGGTTCGGTCCCGTCGCAACACAAGTTGTTGTGTTGCGGCGCGTTGTCACACCCCAGGGGTAGTGTTTGGTCGTCAGCCGGAAACGGGGCAAACAGCGTGGTGAAGTGGGGTTTCGGTGAGCGATGGAACGAAGCTGATCGACCGGGCGACGGCGATCAACTGGAACCGTGTCATTGACGAGAAGGACGCGGAAGTCTGGGATCGCTTGACCGGTAACTTCTGGTTGCCCGAGAAGGTGCCGGTGTCCAACGACATCCCGTCGTGGGGCACGTTGACCGCCGATGAGAAGCAGCTCACCATGCGCGTCTTCACCGGCCTGACGCTGCTGGACACCATCCAGAGCACGGTCGGCTCGGTCAGCATGATCCCGGATGCGCTGACCCCGCATGAAGAAGCGGTGCTGACCAACATCACGTTCATGGAGTCGGTGCACGCCAAGAGCTACAGCTCGATCTTCTCCACGCTGTGCTCGACCACCGAGATCGACGAGGCCTTCCGCTGGTCGGAGGAGAACGTCAACCTCCAGCGCAAAGCGCAGATCATCCTCGACTACTACCGCGGTGACGATCCGCTCAAGCGCAAGATCGCCTCGGTCTTCCTCGAAGCGTTCCTGTTCTACTCCGGCTTTTACCTGCCGATGTACTGGTCGAGCCGGGCCAAGCTCACCAACACCGCCGACCTGATCCGGCTGATCATCCGCGACGAGGCCGTGCACGCGTACTACATCGGCTACAAGTTCCAGAAGGGCTACGCGGTCCAGACCGACGAGCGCAAGCAGGACCTGAAGGACTACGCCTACGAACTGCTCTTCGCGTTGTACGAGAACGAGATTGAGTACACGCAAGACCTTTACGACTCGGTCGGGCTGACCGAGGACGTCAAGAAGTACCTGCGCTACAACGCCAACAAGGCGTTGATGAACATGGGCTTCGAGGCGCTGTTCCCGCGCGACGAGACCGAGGTGAACCCGGCCATCCTGTCGGCGCTGTCGCCGAACGCCGACGAGAACCACGACTTCTTCTCCGGGTCGGGGTCGAGCTACGTGATCGGCAAGGCCGTCGTCACCGAAGACGAGGACTGGAACTTCTAGCTTTCAGCCTCCCGGGGGAGTCAGCACCGTGAATTCGTTGCGGTCGATGTCGAACACCATGCCGATGATCTCCACCGATGCGGGAATGCCCGGTGATCTTCGGAGCAAGTTGACGTCGTAGCTAAGGGAGGTCTCGAGGTGGCCAATCGCGAGGCTGTCTGAGCTGTACATGTTGGAGAGGTCTATACCTTCTTCGGTGCGGTACGCCTCGAGTAGGCCTCGCGGCGTGAAGCTGCTCGTCCCACAGTTCGTGTGATGCACGACGACCACTCTTTGTAGTCCGAAGAGGTGGTGGCCAATGGTGATCGAGCGCAAGGCGTCGGTTGCACGGCCCCCGGCGACGACGATGGGAAAGATGGTCGCGGTGCTGCCGACTTTATTGCCGTGGTCGTCGAGGATGAGGTCCCCCGGGTAGATCTCGTCTGGCCACAGCTCAGCAAGCTGGGTGGGGATGGCGGCCGCACGGGGGTCATAGCAAAAGATGACGATGGTCCTCAACGGGACTGCGCCGGCGAACGCGGCGCGCGTTGCCGTTTCGTCATAGCCCGGCTGCCGTGAGTAGACGAAGGCGTCCAAATCGGTTGGCTCGGGGGTGGTTGTCATATGTCTGCCTTCTCGGCCGATTTCGTCATGATGGTCACGACGTCGGCAGTGGTGGCAACGGCGTGGGCGAGAAACGCGTAGTTGATCAGTGCCGCTTGGTAGCCGTCTCCGCGGATGGGGTGCCGGGGACCGGCCGTGGCGTCGCGGACGACAGTCACCTCGAAGCCGTTCTCCAACAGGTCCCGCAGGTGCGACTCAACGCACATGTTCGCCAACATGCCGCACAGGATGACCTTGGCGATACCGCGCTTACGCAGTTGCAGGATCAGGTCATTCGATTGCGGACTCCACACCTTGTGCGGGCTCGCGACAATCGTTTCGCCGTCTTCGATGTACGTTTTGAATTCGTCGAGCCAGTCGGCGCCGGACCCGATGAATGCTTCCAGCGTGAGCGCGCCGGTGCGGGCGAAGGTGTGGGTGCGGAACTCATCTGATTCGAGTGGGCCGTTGAATAGCCATGTGCTGTCGGTGGGGCAGAAGTAGTGCGGCGAGATGAACACGCCGAAACCCGCGGCCTTGGCGGCAGCAAGGATGTCAATCAGGTGCTGGACCGTGTTGTTCTCGGTCACGCTGGCCCCGACTGCATCCCAGTTTTTTCCGGTCGGACTCAGGACGTCGTTCTGCGGATCGATGATGACAACTGCAGTGTCATCGCTGTTGTACTCCAACGAGAGTCTCCTTTTGCCTGCGCGACAGAGCTATTCGGTGAATGTCGCAAGAGGTTGGCTGGGATCGACGATGTAGGTCGAGAGCACCTTCCCGATGTCGGTCAGCGTAGCTTGGTCGCGGAATTTCATGCTGACGGTCCCGCCAGGATGTAGCCGACTTCTTCGCCAGGGTCCGTGTGCCAGCCGGATTCGACTCCGAACGGGATTTCGGTGAGGATCTGCACGATGCGCAAACTCCACCGGCTTTGTCATCTACAGACTTCCGGATCGTTGTCTGCGGTGGTGTTGATCGCTGCCATGCTCTCTTCTCGAGCTATCGCGGGTATGGCCCTGCTTGACCCGGAGGCGAGAAGTGCTACCGCGGAGGCGATTTCGTCGGGCCGGTCGAGCCGGCGCATCGGCATGACGATGGGCCGGTGGCGCGGTCGGTTCAGTTCGACGGCTTGGTGGCCAATGCGCGCGGCATGAAGTCGCGGATGTACTCGCTGATCTCCTCACCATGGGTCTCCAGCGCGAAGTGTCCGGTGTCGAGTAGGTGAAACTCGCCGTTGGGGAAGTCTCGGCGGAACGCTTCTGCGCCGGCGGCTCCGAAGATCTCGTCGTTCTTGCCCCAGGTGACGAGCAGGGGCGGCTGGTGGGTGCGGAAGTACTCCTGGAACGCGGGATAGCCGTCGAGGTTGAACTGATAGTCCCAGAAAAGCTGCAACTGGATGGCGTCGTTGTCTTTACGATCCAGGCCGAGTTGATCGAGCTGCCAGGTCTCGGGGGCGATCCTGTTGAGCCGATCTGCAGGTACGCCGTTGGTGTACTGCCAGTATGTGGTTTCGGGCGTGAACTTTTCGCGCACGCCTTCCTCGTTGGCGGCGCGATCCTTGGCGTGGGCGAACAGGATGTCCCAGAACGGGGTGAAGCCTTCGAGGTAGGCGTTGCCGCTCTGGGTGATCAGGGCGGTGATCCGTTCGGGGCGGCGGCTGGCGATGCGAAGGCCGATGGGGGCGCCGTAGTCGTGAATGTAGAGGGCGAACCGGTCGAGGCCGAGGTGTTCGATCAGGCCTTCGGTGATTTCGGTGAGACGGTCGAAGCTGTACGTGAATTGTGTAGTGGTGGGCATGGCTGAGCGCCCGAAGCCGATGTGATCCGGGGCGACGAGGTGGTACTCGTCGGCCAGGGAATTGATCAGGTTGCGGAACATGTGGGAACTGGACGGAAAGCCGTGCAGTAGCAGCAATGTGGGGTTGTGCGGGTCGCCGGCCTCGCGGTAGAACACCTCGAGTCCTTCGATCGTCGCCGTGTTGTACCGGGTGGCAAAAGCACTCATGGACGTCACCTATTCGGAAGCTGTCGTTCCGGGCTCGGGGTCGACAGGGCAGTGGGCGGGGTGTGCGTGTCGGCGCCGCCGACCCGCAGTAGCCGACCACGGAAGCAGGCCTTCGCGAATCCGGGATGAACCCCAGTGATTCGGCGATCGGAGTCCGCGGCGAATGGGGTTTTGACTGATTCGCGTCCGGCACGAAATCGGTGCCCCCGAGATGACGGATTTCGAGAACACGAAGTCGGCGCATTGCTGTCAGAATGCGCTGGTCAGATCTATTGTCTGTACTCACTACATGACAGTGTCGGCGTGGGCTGTGTCATTTGTGCGCACTGGCGATACATGGAGGGGCGCTTGACCGGTTATCGGACGAACGCTGCCGGCGTGAACCATGCCCTCCTCGGGCGGGCCGCGGAGTGCGCGATACTCGACAAGCTCGTGACCGATGTCCGCGCCGGCTTCAGCGGTTCGCTGGTGTTCACCGGTGAACCCGGCGTCGGCAAGACCCGCTTGTTGCAGTACATGGCGGGCTCGGCGACCGATGCGACGATCGGCTGGATTGCCGGAGCGCAATCGGAGTTGCGGCTGGGCTTCGCCGCACTGCACCGGCTCGTCCTGCCCCATCTCAATCGTTTGGACAACCTGGCCGGCCCGCACCGCAATGCGCTTGAGGTGACTTTCGGGCTCACTGCGGGGCCGCCGCCGAGCCGTCTTATGGTGAGCCTGGCCGCAATGGCGCTGCTGTCCGACGTCGCTGCGGACCGTCCCGTCCTCTTGCTGATCGACGATGCCCAGTGGCTGGACCAGGAATCGTTGGCGGTGCTGGGTTTCATCGCGCGCCGGCTGTACGCCGACCCCATCGGCATGGTGTTCAGCGCCAGAGAGCACGCCGGAGACCTGACAGCGTTGGACGGGATGCCGATACGGCGGATCGCTGCGCTGGATCCGGCGTCGGCCCACACCCTGCTCGACGAAGCCGTGTCGGGGCCACTGGATCCGCGAGTGTCAGCGCGGGTGATCGACGAGACCGGCGGCAACCCACTGGCGATGCTGGAGCTGGTGGGGGAACTCAGCGCCGAACAGTTGGCCGGGCGGTTTCCATTGCCGCGGCGTCTGCCGGTCGGACGTCGGGTCGACGTCCACTTTCTGGCACAGGTAGCCACCCTGTCGTCGGAGGCACGCACCGTTCTGCTCGTCGCCGCGGCTTGCGTCGACGATGAGCCATCGACAGTGTGGCGAGCTAGTGCGTTGCTGGGCGTCGCCGCGTCGGCCGCCAATCACGCTGTGCAGCAAGGGATCGTGTCGTTGGAGCCGCGCATCGCATTCCGACACCCCCTAATCCGCTCGGCGGTGTACGACGGCGCGACGTCCGAGGAGCGCCAACGGGTGCATGACGCGCTGGCCACGGTGGCAAACCGTGACGGCGAAGACGACCGGGCTGCCTGGCACCGGGCGGCCGCCGTGACGACGCCCGAGGAGACGATCGCCGCTGACCTGCAGGCTTCGGCGGCGCGTGCGCAGCGGCGGGGTGGCTACACCATGCAGGCCGCGTTCTTGACGCGCGCGGCTGAATTATCACCCGATTCCCAAGACCGTGCGCTGCGGTATCTCGCTGCCGCGCATGCCTATCTGGCGGCCGGTGACGGCCTATTGGCCGAGGCTTTACTGGATTTGGCAACGCCGGGACTCGACAACGCCGGCATGCATGTCGCGGTGCAACGACTACGTGCAGCGATCTCGGTGTTCTTCTCTCGGCACAAAGACGCCCCCGCCATTCTGTTGGATGCGGCGACGAGGGTCGAACCAGCCGACATCTCGCTGGTTCGGCAGATTCTGTTTGATGCCATGCAGGCCGCGATCGTCGCCCGCCAATACACGGCCGGCACGACCCTCGAAGCGGTGGCGCATGCGGTGCTGGGTGTCGCCCGCGACCCGCGTCGCCCGGCCAGCGGCAACGATCTGCTGCTGGATGGTTTCGCCACTCGAATCGCTAGCGGGTATGCCGATGCGGTCCCGTTGCTGCGAGGTGCGGTGGCGATGATGTTCACCGACGAGACCGCCACCCGCGTCGATATCCCGTCGACGATTCTGGGTTGGTTCGCTGCCGACGACGTGTGGGATGAGCAGGGACGTCGCGCGATGTTCGAACGCGCCGAAGCCATCGAGCGCCGCCAAGGAGCCCTCGGGGCGATGCGGATTACCCTGGCCGGGCTCTCGACAAGCCAGGCTTGGGCAGGGGAAATGAACGATGCCGAGAACAGCTACGGCGAGGCCGCCGAGATCTCGGCGCTGATCGGGGTGCCGCCGCCGGCGACGACGGGGGTGTTGTTGGAAGTGCGCGCCTGGCAGGGGCGCGAAAGCGAGAGCCGCGCGGTGGCATCTTCGACCGCGGACTGGGGTCGTCAGAAGGGCGCCTCGATTCTCGAGATCTTCGCGCTGATGGGTCTGACCGTCCTGGAACTCGGACTGGCCCGGTATCCGGAAGCTCTCAGATGGGGCTTGCAGATATTCCACGATGATCCGCCAGGCTTCGGGAACCGGGTGCTGCCCGAGGTCGTCGAGGCCGGCGTACGTGGCGGAGACCGCGGCGCCGCTGAGGTGGCGCTGACGCGGCTGACCGAACGCGCGACCGCCGCGGGCACCCCGTGGGCACTAGGTCTGTTGGCGAGGTCCCGGGCATTGATGGCCGCAGACGCTGATGCCGAGATGTACTACCTGGAGGCCATCGACCATTTGGCCAGGACCGCGGTGCGCACCGAACTCGCCCGTGCGCATCTGCTTTACGGTGAGTGGCTGCGCCGTAGGAAGCGTCGCCGCGACGCACAGACGCAGCTGCGTACGGCCTATGACATGTTCACCGCGATGGGAGCCACCGCGTTCGCCGGCCGCACGGGTGCTGAGCGGCGCGCCGCCGGCCAGGCGACGGCTGATGCGCTGCGCGCAGACAACCCGTTCGGCCTGACACCGCAAGAGGCACAAGTGGCACGCCAAGCCGGCGCCGGTGCGACCAACGCCGAGATCGCCAGTCGACTGTTCATCACGACGTCCACCGTGGAATACCACCTCAGCAAGGTGTTTCGAAAACTCGGCGTGACGTCGCGCCGCCAACTCGCGTCGGCCCTTGCCGAGGGCCCGGATGGGGATCCCGGCGGCATCACGTCGCAGTAACCGGAGTGACCGACTGGGGTTCTCCCAGGATTCGTCAATGGCGGCGCTGTGCTGTGCTGACCGAACGCCGTGCTCTGCGCGCGGCCGGCGGCCCGGGACCCCTCATCGTGCTGAAAGGCGATCGCCATGCCCTTCATCTCTGTTGACGTCGAGAACACTACCGACATCGACCTCTACTACGAGGACCACGGCAACGGTCAGCCCGTCGTCTTGATCGACGGCTACCCACTCGACGGGCATGCCTGGGAGAAGCAGGTTCCTGCATTGTTGGCCGCCGGATACCGCGTGATCACCTACGACCGGCGCGGATTCGGCCGCTCCGGGCGCGCCACCGTCGGCTATGACTACGACACGTTCGCCGCTGACCTCAACACATTGCTGGAGGTCCTCGACGTCACCGATGTCGTCCTGGCCGGGTTCTCCATGGGCACCGGGGAAATCGGCCGCTACCTGGGCACCTATGGGCCGGCCAGGATCGACAAGGCGGTCTTCATCGCCGCTTTGGAGCCTTACCTGCTGCGAACTGACACCAACCCGGCCGGTCTCGACGGCGCGGTCTTCGCCTCCGCCTTGGCCGCCGCGGTCAAAGACCGCCACGAGTTCCTTCATCGGTTCTATGCCGACGTCTACAACACCGACGAGACTCTCGGAATCCGCATCAGCGACGATGTCATCAAAAGCTCTTGGCAGGCAGCATGTTCGGGGTCAGCGTATGCATCGGTCGCCGCGGTGATCACCTGGACTACCGACTTTCGGGCCGACGTCGCGAAGATCGCCGGATACGACATCGGCGTGTTGATCGTCCACGGGACCCACGACCGGATCCTGCCGATCGACGCCACCGCGCGTCCGTTGCGCGCGCTTCTTCCCCGCGCTGAATACGTCGAGATTCTCGGAGCACCCCACGGTCTGTTGTGGACCTACGCCGAGGACGTGAACCACGAATTGCTGGCGTTTCTAGCCCGATGATCCGCGATGAGTAGTTTGCCTCCGCCCAGCCACAACAGAGACGTGGCCAGCCCGCCGGCCCGTCCCGTCCAGCCCGATCCCGTAGCGCGGGAACGTGCTTCGGGGTTCACGCTGTGGATGACGGCGGCGCTGATAGCCGGCACCGCGGCGATAGTGCTAGTCGTCCTGGCCAGGATTCAGCCGTCGCTACCAGTGATGATGCCCAGCTACACCGGATGGCACGGCAGCTACTCGGACGTCGCAACATGGTTTGCCTGGGTCCTGGGTGACACCACCGAACCTGGCTACGCCCACTCCGCCCTGGCCGGTGCAATGATGCTGCTCGGCGGATACCTCGCCCAGCAGGCCTTCAAGTTGAGGAAGCGCTGGATGGGTTTCCCGGTCGCTTCCGGCACCGGACTCTTCGGCTGGGCTGTGGGCAGCGGTGCCTTGGGACTGATCCTGAGTAACGCGGCGTGGGGGTGGACGATCGCCGTGTCGGGCATGTGGCAGCCCACGTTCGTTCCCTTTGCGTCGGTGCCCCCGGCCGTCGTTCTGGTCTACGGGGGTAGACGCTCCGTAGCGCTGACCGGCGCGGTCCTCGGCGCCGCGCTGAGCACCCCTATCGCCCTGCTCGCGGTGAACTTTGGATGCCGCCCGCTCGGTCTTCCTCCCGTGGTCGGAGCCACCACCGGCATGGCGATCAGCGCTCTGATGACGTTCGCGCTCTGCCGACACTTGCCGTGGATGCGGGTACCCACGGTCGTTGTGCCGCGCTGCAGCGCGGGATCCCCGCACCACTTCGTCGACACCACTAGGCAGGGGCCGCTTTGGCTTTCGCGGCGGGTCCTGGCCGATTTCACCGATGCGCAGTTCATCGGTAACGAATGGGCCAGTGCCGGTTTGCTCGCCGGTACCGTGATCAGTTATCTCCTTAACCCCGCGATGGCAAGCAATGTCGGGGTTCTACTGCCCGAATTGTTGACGTCGCAGGCTCTAACCGCCGCAGTTGCCGTCGCTCTGTGGCATCGCCAGTGGGCGACCTACGGCTGGTATCCCACGTTCGTTCCGGTCGTGTCGATCGCTCCGGCAACGGTTCTCGCGTCGCACGGATCTGTGCAGGCGATCGTGGTGGGGGCTGTTCTTGGTGCGGTCATAGGGCCGCCATTCGCTGCGGCGGTAGCTCGACGGCTGCCTCCGGATTTTCACCCGTTCATCGGCAATGTCGTATCGATGGCGGTGTCGACCACGATGATCGTGACCACGCTTTCAGCCATACCCGGATTCGGCTGAGATCCGATCGATCATCGTTATGCCAAGCGCGTCAGCGCCCAAGACCGCTGCAGCCCAGCGAGACTAGATGCCCGGAAGTTCGCCGCCGTCGACGGTCAGGCTGGTTCCGGTGATCCACTGCGCCCTATCCGAGGCGAGGTAGGCGACGGCCTCGGCGATGTCTCGCGGGTCCCCGGGGCGACCCAGCGGGATGCCTGCGGTGGTGTCGCTCAGCGAGACGCCCATCGCGTCGGCGAAGTCCTGGCGAATCGTGTCGGCGCCCGGGGTGAGCACGTTTCCGGGCACGATCGTGGTCACCCGGATTCCGATCGGCGCGAGCTCGGTGGCCAGTGCTTTGCCGTAGGCGTTGAGCGCGGCCTTGGCGGCGCCGTAATGCGCCAACGGCGGTGCGGGAGTCAGGGCTGCTCCCGATGAGATGTTGACGATCACGCTGCCCGCCCCCGCCTCGCGCAGCGCGGGCAGCAGCGCATTGTTGACCCGGACGGCGGACAGATAGTTGAGGTCCAGGGCGTCGAGCCACTCCTCATCGGGGATCGTTGAGATGCCACCGACGTGAGCGCGTGCCGCCGCCGCGTTGTTGACCACGATGTCGACGCCGCCCAATGCATCGAGCGCTGCCGCGGCGAACGCGTGCACACCCTCGAGCGTGCTGATATCGCCCTGGACGAAGGTGGCGGCTTTCGGCGTCTCGTCGGTGGGGTTGCGCGCCGTGGTGACAACGGTCGCGCCACCGTCGAGCAGCCGTTGCACGATGGCCGCGCCGATACCGCGCGAACCTCCCGTGACGATCGCGCGCTTGCCGGAGAACTCAGAAGGGTCGATCGCGGGGGTTGTGAACATACGGTCCAACATAGAACTCGTCGCTGCGCGCCGATCAGTTCCTCGACGGTGCCAACGACTTCGACGGCCGCCACGCGAGCGCACCGACTACCAGGCCGACGAAGGGGATCGCGGCCAAGATGGTGCTCAGGGTGGCACTACCGCCGGTGACCAACGTGAAGTTCGACAGCACCAGCCACAGACTTCCCAGCAATCCGAGCACCGCGAGTGCCGGCGCCAGACGGGTGGTCCACAGTGGGCCGGTGGCGCGCCCGCGCAGGAAGAACGCCAATACCGCGATCGACGTGGTGAGCATCAGTACGACCATGCCGACTGTCGCGACGCCCGCCATCGAGCCGAAAACCCCGACCAGCGGATCGATTCCGAGGATCGCCAGCACCCCGACGATGATGGCGGCAGTGACGGTCTGCACCACCGACGAGAATGCCGGTGACTCGTGGTTGTCGTGTACGTCGGCGAGTCTGGCCGGGAGCAAACCCTTTCCGGCCAGCACGAACTGGTAGCGCGCGATCACGTTGTGGAAGGACAGCACGCAGGCGAACAGACTGGTCAACAACAGCACGTTGACGATGTCGCGCCCGATTGTCCCCAGCATGTCACCGGCGGTGTCCAGCAGCATATTGCCCTCTCCGGCAAGGGTTTTCTCCGCGGTGGCCGTCACCTGGTCGGGCCCGAGGGCGACGACGAACGCCCACACGGTGATGGCGTAGAACGCGCCGATGATGATGACCGCGGCGTAGGTGGCGAGCGGGATGGTGCGCTCGGGGTCTCGGGCCTCGTCGCGGAACACCGCGGTGGCTTCGAAACCGATGAATCCGGTGAGCGCGAACAGGACGGCGATGCCCAGCGTGCCGTGGGTGAACACGGCGGGATCGAACGAGCTCAACGTGATACCGGCCGGGCTGGGGTTGGCGACCATCACGATGTCCAGGATGACGACGATGCCGATTTCGAGTGCCAGTGCCACACCGAGCACCTTGGCGCTCAACTCGATGTGCCGGTAGCCGAGTACCGCGACGATCGCCAGGACGACGAACGAGTACACCGGCCACGGGATCACCGGCCCGTTGTAGTGCGTGACTGTGTCGTTGATGGCCCAGCCGATGTAGCCGTAGATGCCTACCTGGATCGCGGTGTAGGCGATCAACGCGACCACCGCGATGCCCTTGCCCATCCGTTCACCGAGTCCGACTGTCACATAAGAGAAGAACGCCCCGGCCTCGGGTACATACGGCGTCATGGTGACGAACCCGACGCTGAAAACCAAGAGCACCAGCGCGGCGATCACGAATCCCATCGGCGCACCCGCGCCGTTGCCCAGTCCCATCGCCAACGGCATGTTGCCGCCGATCACGGTCAGTGGTGCGGCCGCCGCGACGACCATGAACACGATGCCGATCGGTCCGAGGCGCCCGTTGAGGCGGCTCCCTTCGGCCTTGGTGGGTGTGGTCACGAGATCTCCTGAAGTGTTGGGGCAGTGGGGGACAGCGCATGGCGAAGTAGGTCGTGGTCCAGGGCGTGGACGGTGAAACCGTTGCGGCCGGTCATGGTGGTGGCGGCGACCATGGCGTTGACGATGGCCTCTTCCGTCGCCTCGATGGTCATGTCGAACAGGCGGGTCATCAGCTGGGGCGCCACCATCCGCAGCGGGATCTCCGGGCGTGAGGTCGCCGTATCCTCGTCCCACGCGTAGGGCGGGATGCCGCGGTTGCCGGTCGAGAACGCCAGCATCAGGTCCCCGCTGTACTGCTCGCCGCTGCCGCCGAGTCGACTGACGGCCAGCGCGGAACGCTGGGCCACCCGGGTGCACTGGTGGGGGAGCAATGGGGCGTCGGTGGCGACGATGACGATGATCGAGCCCGATCCGGGCTCGTAGCGGGAGGGAAGTTCGGGAAGCGGCACCTCCGTGGCGCCGATCCGCTCGCCGACCGGCGCACCGTTGATCCGAAGTCGTTCGCGTCGACCATGATTCGCCTGCACGAGGACTCCGACGGTGTAGCGCCCGGCCACGGTGTCGGTGACCCTCGAGGCGGTACCGATGCCGCCTTTGAAGCCGTGGCAGATCATGCCGGTGCCGCCGCCGACGTTGCCTTCGGCGGGTGGCTCACCGCTGGCACTGTCCAGCGCGGACCGCACGTGATCGGGACGTACGTGAAAGCCGTTGATGTCGTTGAGTAGTCCGTCGTAGGTCTCGCCTACCACGGGCAACGACCAGTACGCGCCCTCGCCGCGGGCGCGCACCTGCGCTGCCACGAGTTCGTCGCGAACCACGCCGACGCTGTGCGTGTTGGTCAGGCCGATGGCGGTGGTGAGCTCGCCGGACTCCCGGATCCATTCCAGGCCGGTCAGTTCGCCGCTGCCGTTGAGTCGGTGCGCGCCCGCGAACACCGGCTCGGTCCAAATGCGTTCGTGGGGGATGACAACTGTGACGCCGGTGCGCACGGTGTGCGGATCATCGGAGGTGATCGTGGTGTGCCCCACCTGGACGCCCGCGACGTCGGTGATCGCGTTGTGCGGCCCGGTGGGATGTTCCCCGATGGCTACGCCGAGGTCTCTGGCCCGCATTGGTCACGCTCACTTCACCGATAGTTTTTTTCCTGATTGGAAAAGAACTATGCGCCGGTGTGACGCAGCACGCAAGAGGAAGTGCAAAATGGGGTGGATCCATCCAGCCCGACGACAGGAGTGGCGCAGGTATGGCACGGCCGAACCGGCAGGTCGAACGGCGCGGCGACATCATGGATGCCGCCATCGCGCTGATCGAACGCCATGACCTGGCCACCCTGAAGCTCTCCGACGTCGCCGCAGAGCTTGGCCTGACCACCAACGCGGTGCGGTATTACTTCAAGGACATGACGCAACTGCTGTCGGAGCTGGCCTTGCGCTCCGACGTCCGGTTCTACGATGACCGGCTGCGGTTGCGCACCGAGAGTGACGATCCCTGTCGTCAGCTCGCCCAGACGATCGCCGCGGGGCTGCCCGCCGGTCCAGAAGATGCCGAGTGGCGCGCCATCTGGCGGGCCGTACTGGCGGCCGGATTCGATCTCGACACCCGTCGCGACGTGCAGGGGATCTACCACCGCCAGGTCGGTCTCTACGCCGATCTGCTGGATGCGGGCGCCCGGTCGGGGGCGTTCCGCCTCAGCGACTCGGCCCGCGACATCGCGATGACGCTGATGTCCATGGAGGACTACTTCGGTTACCGCATCGTCGCGCGGGATCCAGAGATCAACCGCGCCACAGCGTTTCGGCTGATGCGGCGGTACGCCGAACTCGCCACCGACGCGTCGATCCCGCAGCTGGACTGAGAACCTCAGCCCGCCAGGTTGAATCGGCCCTGGCTGCCGTAGATCGCCAGCGAGATCAGCAACGTCACGGACACCAGAACCACCAGTGAGGTCCGGACCGCATCGCCCGTCGCGACGCCGACGCCCGAGGGTCCGCCGGATGCGTAGTAGCCAAAGTAGGTGTGGATCAACAGGATTGCCATCGCCATCAGGATGGCTTGGGCGAACGACCACATCAGGTCTATCGGGCTCAGGAACGTCGAGAAGTAGTGCTGGTAGAGGCCCGCCGACTGTCCCAGCAGTGCGACGGTGGTGAATTGGCTGGCGAGGAACGACAGGATCACCGCGACCGCATACAGTGGCGCGATCGACACCATTCCCGCGACGATCCTGGTACTGACCAGGAACACCAGCGACGGAATCGCCATCGCTTCAAGGGCATCGATCTCCTGGTTGACGCGCATCGCCCCCAGTTGGGCGGTGACGCCCGCGCCGAAGGTGGCGGCCAAACCGATCCCCGCCACGACGGGTGCCGAGATGCGTACGTTGATGAATGCCGCCAGGAAACCGGTGAGCGCTTCGATGCCGATGTTGCCCAGCGAGCTGTATCCCTGGACCGCCAGCGTGCCGCCGGTGGCGACGGTGAGAAAACCGACGACCACCAAGGTGCCGCCGATCATCGCCAGGACGCCCGCGCCCATGCTGATTTCGGCGATCAGGCGAACGATCTCGATGCGGTACGAGCGCACTGCGGTCGGAATGCCCGCGATCGCTTTGGCGTAGAACAGCGCCTGATCGCCGATCCGGCCGAGGATGAACCACGGGCGCTCCAACGCGCGGGTCAGCCGGGGAAAGACGGCCCTATGGGTCATATACGTTCCGCATCACCTGTCCAACGTCCGCGCGGTAGCGGCGTGACCGTAGGGCCGTTCGTCCCGGTTATCGACGTCCAAAGGCTTCATTCGGCTGGGACTGGTGCTTTGAGCTGGCGATTTCATCGCGGATGCTGGTTGGGTGAGCACACCCGAACCCTTCAGCGCGGATGGTGTCGACGGGATCCGCATTGCGGCCGACCGCATCGGCGAGCCGGATGCGCCTGCGGTCGTTTTTCTGCACGGTGGTGGCCAGACCCGTCGATCCTGGGGCCGGGCAGCCGCAGCGGTGGCCGCCCGCGGCTGGCAGGCGGTCACTGTCGACCTGCGTGGCCACGGCGAGTCCGACTGGTCGCCCGACGGTGACTACCGGGTGGTCAGCTTCGCCGGGGATGTGCTGGAACTCCTGCGGCGGCTGCCGCCGCGCCCGGTGCTCGTCGGCGCATCTCTGGGTGGGTTCACCGGCATGCTGCTCGCCGGTGAGATTGCCCCCGAGGCGTTGCGCGCCCTCGTTCTCGTCGACATCGTCCCGAACATGGACCCGTCGGGCGCTTCGCGGATCCACCAATTCATGTACGACCGCATGGAATCCGGTTTCGCATCGCTCGACGAGGTGGCCGACATGATTCAGGAGTACAACCCGCACCGCCGCCGCCCGGACGACCTCGACGGCCTTCGCGCGAATCTGCGTCACCGCGACGGCCGCTGGTACTGGCACTGGGATCCGAAATTCATCGACGGCAGCGCGTCGCGCCCGCCCATCGAGGTGACCGACGTCGATCGCATCAACGCCGCGGTCGCAACGATCCTGGCGGCCGGCACCCCGATGCTGCTGGTGCGCGGCCAGATGAGCGATCTCGTCACGCAGGAACGCGCCGACGAATTCCTCGCGCGTTTCCCGCAGATCGAGTTCGTCGACGTCGCCGGCGCCGGCCACATGGTGGCCGGCGATCGCAACGACCTGTTCGCCGATGCGGTCGTCCAATTCCTGGGGAAATACGCCGTCGACCGGTGAACGTGGTGTGAACCGGGGGAGAACTGTCCCATCGGTGCTGGCGCCGGTCGGGGCTAACCGAGAGACTGAGCGCTGTGACCGCTACGTCGCTGTTGAACTCGATCCTGAACTGGCTGCGGGCCGGTTACCCCAACGGGGTGCCTGGTCCTGACCGGGTCCCGCTACTGGCCTTGTTGCGCTCGACCCCGCTGACCGAAGAGCAGATCAAAGAGGTCGTCGCCAACATCACCGCCAAGGACTCGGCCGCTCTCGAGGGCGGCATCGACGAGGACGAGATCGCGGCATTTATCAAGGACGTCAGTCACCACGATGCCGGGCCGGACAACGTCAAGCGGGTCGCGGCCACACTGGCCGCGGCCGGTTGGCCGCTGGCCGGTGTGTCCGAGGACCCCGCCAGCGAGTGATCGCTATGCGGTCCGCAGCGATTCGGTGTCGATCACGAAGCGGTACCGCACGTCGCTGACGAGCACGCGCTCGTAGGCCTCGTTGATGTAATCCGGCTGGATCAGCTCGATTTCGGGCTCGATGCCCTTCTCGGCGCAGAAGTCCAGCATCTCCTGGGTCTCCGGGATGCCGCCGATCATCGAACCCGACAGGTGGCGCCGCATGCTGACCAGCGGCTGCGCCGGGACCACCATCGGCTGCTCGGGCATGCCCAGCTCGACCAGCGTGCCATCGACCCGCAGGGTGCTCAGGTAGGCGCTCAGATCGAGGTTGGCCGACACGGTGTTCAGGATCAGGTCGAAAGAGTTGCGCAGCTTTTTGAACGTCTCGGGATCGCTGGTCGCGTAGTACTCACCGGCTCCCAGGCGCAGGCCGTCTTCCATCTTCTTCAGCGACTGCGACAACACCGTCACCTCGGCACCCATCGCGACACCGAGCTTGACGCCCATGTGTCCGAGGCCACCGAGGCCGACGACCGCAATTCGCTTGCCCGGACCGGCATTCCAGTGCCGCAGCGGGGAGAAGGTGGTGATGCCGGCGCACATCAGCGGCGCGGCGGCCTCCAGCGACAGCGAATCGGGGATGCGCAGCACGTAGTTCTCGTCGACCACGATGTTGCCGCTGTAGCCACCGGCGGTGGGCTGGCCGTCGCGGCCCACCGAGCCGTAGGTGCCGACCATGCCTGAACCGGTGCAGTACTGCTGCAGGCCGGCCTTACAGCTGTCGCATTCGCGGCAGGAGTCGACGAAGCAGCCGACGCCGACCCGGTCACCGACCTTGTACTTGGTCACATCCGAGCCGACTTCGGTTACGACACCGGCGATTTCGTGTCCGGGTACCAGCGGGTAACGGACGCCGCCCCATTCACCGCGCACCGTGTGGATGTCGGAGTGACAGATCCCGGCGAAGTGGATGTCGAATTTGACGTCATTCGGGCCGACCTCGCGGCGGGTGACGGTCGTCTTGGTCAGGGGCTCGGTTGCCGACGTGGCGGCATACGCGGTAACTGTGCTCATCGTGTCCTCTTTGATCGCGTTTCGGGCAGCACTGAGTGATTCAGCGTTTTGAGTGCAAGTTGGGTCGCAACGTTGCGACCAACAGACATAACCCGGCAGGGCGGGTGCCTAATCCCGACGTGACGAGGTTTACAGCCCGGGTGCGCGAACCCCGCCGTTAAAAGATAACCGCTGATAGCTGACCACGCCCGCCAGCGTGTACGGGTCGCGGTCGATGATGCTCTGGGCATCCTCGGTGCTGATATCCGCGGTGATCAGGACGCCACCGGTACCTGTGTCCAGTCGCCCGGCGAGCAGCAGACGCCCGGCCTCGATTTCGTCGTTCAGGAACGCCAGATGGGCCGGCCGGGTCTGGTCGACAACGTCGAGCGGCTTCTCATAGGTGATCGTCAGCACGTGGAACACGGGTGTGAACTTACCGCCTACGGCTAGTTGATCGGTGCGTTGAGCCAGCGCAGGTCGTCGAGGATGCCGCGTGCGGCGACCAGGCCCTGGCCGGTCTGCCAGACCTCGTTGTTGACGACGAAGACGCGGTTGTCTCGGTTGGCTGACAGCTTTCGCCACGGCGCGCTGTCGAGGACGGCCGGCGCCCGATCCTTGGCGGCCGGCGAAGAGAAGGACAGGTAGACGATGTCGCCGTCGGCAGCGGAGAGGTCCGGGGAACGGTTCAGATCGGCGTCCGAAATGCCGATCTCGATGTATGGCTTGTCGGTAAACCGTTGCGCTGCAGGACGATCCACTCCCACATCCGCCAACACCGACGCCGGGAAATTCGCCGCGCCGTACACCCGGATCGTGGCGTCGGTGAACTGGACGATGGAGGCCTGGAAGTGCGGGGCGTCGTTGGCCATGCCCTTCTGCTTGGCCTGCTCGATGAACCCGCCGATCAGATCGGCCGCGGCCTGGGCTCGTCCGGTCGCCGCGCCGACGGTGCGCACGTTGTCCTGCCACCGGGCGCCGGGGGCGTCGGCGAACACCGTCGGGGCGATCGCGGTCAGCTCCGGCATGGATTGCGGCGCCAACTCCTGGGAGCCGAGGATCAGGTCCGGTTTGGCGGCCGCGATCGCGGTGAGGTCCGGTGCGCTGCGGGTGCCGGCTGCGGGCAGGTTGTGGATGACGGTGCCCAGATACGACGGCTGGCTGGTGGACCCGTCGGGTAGGGCGGCTGCCACGATCCGCGTCTGCAGCCCCAGCGCGCACAGTGCGTCGAGCTCGTCACCGGAGAGCACCACGATGCGTTGCGGGTCGGGCGCGGCGGGGTCGAGGCGGGCCGGCTCGGGTGCACACGATTCGTCGGGCCGGCGCTGATTGCCGAGCACGCCCGCGCTCGCGATTTTCGTGGTGCTGGTGACCAGGGATGTCGCGCCCGGGGGCGCGGTCTTCGGCGGAGTTGTGGAGCAACCGCTTGCGACGGTCATGGCGACCGCGGCCAGCGCCGCCCCGGCGGCCATCACGACACCCGCACGCCCACCACCGATCAGCACGACGCCGACCGTAACATCCGCCTGTTGTAGGGTCGCTGAGCTGCGGTTGAAGGTGTATCGGTGACAAATACGACAGAATGTAGGACCCACAGCCCATTGGCGGCGGCGGGCGGCTAGGATCAACTACACGTTCTCGGCGCGCTAACGATTTTTGGAGGACAGTTGACTGCCGTTGTGCCTTCGCGGGGGGAACTCGAGGCGACTCGACCCGCACCTGCACGGATGGGTCCCAAGGGCAACCTGATCTACAAGCTGGTCACGACGACCGATCACAAGTTGATCGGCATCATGTACTGCGTCGCCTGCTTCATCTTCTTCTTCATGGGTGGCTTGATGGCGCTGTTCATTCGCGCCGAGCTGGCTGTGCCGGGGCTGCAGTTCCTGTCGAATGAGCAGTACAACCAGCTGTTCACCATGCATGGCACGGCGATGCTGCTGTTCTACGCGACTCCGATCGTGTTCGGGTTCGCCAACCTGGTGTTGCCGCTGCAGATCGGCGCTCCCGACGTGGCGTTCCCGCGTTTGAACGCGCTGTCGTTCTGGCTGTTCGTCTTCGGCGCGATGATCGCGCTGGCCGGCTTCATCACCCCCGGTGGTGCCGCCGACTTCGGCTGGACCGCCTACACCCCGCTCTCGGACGCCATGCACAGCCCGGGCGCCGGCGGTGACCTGTGGATTCTCGGCCTGGCCGTCGGTGGTCTGGGCACCATCCTCGGCGCGGTCAACATGATCACGACCGTGGTCTGCATGCGTGCCCCCGGCATGACCATGTTCCGGATGCCGATCTTCACCTGGAACATCTTCGTCACGTCGATCCTGGTGCTGGTGGCGTTCCCGCTGCTGACCGCCGCGCTGTTCGGCCTGGCCGCCGACCGCCATCTGGGTGCGCACATCTATGACCCCGCCAACGGCGGAACGATGCTGTTCCAGCACCTGTTCTGGTTCTTCGGTCACCCCGAGGTGTACATCATCGCGCTGCCGTTCTTCGGCATCGTCTCGGAGATCTTCCCGGTCTTCTCCCGCAAGCCGATCTTCGGTTACACCACCCTGATCTACGCGACGATCAGCATCGCGGCGCTGTCGGTGGCGGTGTGGGCGCACCACATGTACGTCACCGGAGCGGTCCTGCTGCCGTTCTTCTCGTTCATGACGTTCCTGATCGCGGTGCCCACCGGCATCAAGTTCTTCAACTGGATCGGCACGATGTGGAAGGGCCGGCTCACGTTCGAGACGCCGATGCTGTTCTCCATCGGCTTCCTGGTGACGTTCCTGCTCGGTGGCCTGTCCGGTGTGCTGCTGGCCAGCCCGCCGCTGGACTTCCACGTCAGCGACAGCTACTTCGTGATCGCGCACTTCCACTACGTGCTGTTCGGCACCATCGTGTTCGCGACCTACGCCGGGATCTACTTCTGGTTCCCGAAGATGACCGGTCGCCTGCTCGACGAGCGCCTCGGCAAGGTGCACTTCTGGCTGACCTTCATCGGCTTCCACACCACGTTCCTGGTGCAGCACTGGCTCGGTGACGAGGGCATGCCCCGCCGTTACGCCGACTACCTGCCCTCGGACGGATTCGAGACGCTGAACATCGTGTCGACCATCGGCGCGTTCATCCTCGGTGTGTCGGTGCTGCCGTTCGTGTGGAACATCTTCAAGAGCTGGCGCTACGGCGAGGTCGTCACCGTCGACGATCCGTGGGGCTACGGCAACTCCTTGGAGTGGGCCACGTCGTGCCCGCCGCCGCGGCACAACTTCAGCGAGCTGCCCCGGATCCGTTCGGAGCGTCCGGCATTCGAGCTGCACTACCCGCACATGATCGAACGGATGCGTGCCGAGGCGCACGTCGGGCGAGCACACGGCCCCGACGACGGCGACGTGACGCGCCTCGACGGCGAGCACGTCCGCACCTAACTCGGGATTCGCAACCCTCCGGGTATGACCATGTCCAAGGTGTCGGTGCTGATCACCGTCACCGGTGTCGACCAGCCTGGCGTCACCTCTGCATTGTTCGAAGTGTTGGCCCGCCACGCGGTGGATCTGCTCAACGTCGAGCAGGTGGTGATCCGCGGGCGGTTGACGCTCGGTGTGCTGGTTTCCGGTGAGGCCAATGTGGCCGACGGTGCACAGCTGCGCGATGACGTCACCACCGCGATTCATCGGGTCGGGCTGGACGTCACGATCGAACGCAGTGACGACTCGCCGATCATCCGCGAGCCGTCCACCCACACCATCGTCGTTCTCGGGCGGCCGATCACGGCGGCGGCCTTCGGTGTGGTTGCTCGCGAGGCCGCGGCGCTCGGGGTCAACATCGACTTCATCCGCGGCGTCTCCGACTACCCGGTGACCGGTCTGGAGCTGCGGGTGTCGGTTCCCGTCGGTGTCGGTGGCGATCTGCGCACGCTACTGGCGCGGGTGGCGGCCGAGCAGGGCTTGGACATCGCCGTCGAGAACTACAGCCTGGAACGACGGGCCAAGCGGCTCATCGTGTTCGACGTGGACTCCACGCTCATCCAGGGTGAGGTCATCGAGATGCTGGCCGCCCATGCCGGCGCCGAGGAAGCGGTCGCCGCCGTCACCGAGGCGGCCATGCGGGGCGAACTGGACTTCGCCGAGTCACTGCACCGCCGGGTCGAGACCTTGGCCGGGCTGCCCGCCGAGGTGCTCGACGAGGTCGCCGATCAGATCGAACTGACCCCCGGCGCGCGCACCACGATTCGGACCCTGCGGCGGTTGGGCTTTCACTGCGGGGTGGTCTCCGGCGGCTTCCGCCAGGTGATCGACCCGTTGGCCCACGACCTGATGCTCGACTTCGTGGCGGCCAACGAACTGGAGATCGTCGACGGCAAGCTGACCGGACGCGTCGTCGGCGAGGTCGTCGATCGCGCCGGAAAAGCCAAGGCGCTGCGCGACTTTGCGCGCCAGGTCGGTGTCCCGATGGAGCAGACCGTGGCCGTCGGCGACGGGGCCAACGACATCGACATGCTGGCCGCCGCCGGGCTCGGGGTGGCCTTCAACGCCAAGCCCGCGCTGCGGGCGGTGGCCGACACGTCGCTGAGCCATCCTTACCTGGACACCGTGCTGTTCATCCTCGGTATCACCCGCGCCGAAATCGAGGCGGCCGACGCCGTCGACGGCGTGCTGCGCCGGGTGGAGATCCCGCCGGAGTAGTGCTAGATCACCACGGCCGTCGACTCGACCGTGGCCGATCCGGTGATGCTGCGCCACGCCCGGCCGAGCAGTTCGATGGCCTCGGTCAGCTCATCCTCGGGCAGAGCGAACGGAATCCGGACAAAGCGCTCCAACGTGCCGTCGACCCCGAAGCGGGGGCCGGGAGGCAACTCGACGCCGAGCCGGGAGGCCGAGGCGCACATCGCCGAACTCACCGGCGCGGGCAGCTGCACCCACAGCGACATGCCGCCGGTGCCGGGCAGCGGGCGCCATTCCGGCAGGTGTTGCTCCAGAAGGTCGAGGAGCAGCGCCCGTCGCCCCCGCAGGATCTCGCGGCGCTCGGGCAGCACCTCGTCGGCCCGATGCGTGAGAAGTCTTGCCGCAGCAAGCTGTTCGATCACCGAGGTACCCAGATCGATCGACGGGCGGACCGCGCGGATGGTGGCGAGCACGCTCGGTTCGGCGCGGATCCAGCCGATGCGCATCCCGCCCCAGAATGACTTCGACATCGAGCCGATCGTGATCATCAGGTCGGTGCGCGTCCTCATCGATGCGGCAACCGGCGGCGGCATCGGCTCGTCGATCCAGACGTCGGTGAGGGTCTCGTCGATCACTGTGCGGGTGCGGGTCTCGGCGACGATGTCGCAAATTCGCTTGCGGTCAGCGGGTGGCATCGAGAACCCTGTCGGATTGTGATTGTCGGGTACCAGATAGGCCAGAGTCGGGGCGAGTTGTCGCACGGCGGCGTGTACGGCGTCGAGTTCCCAACCCTCCCTTGTCATCGCCACCGGCACCGGCCGCGCGCCCGCGGTCGCGATCGCGCTGAGCACACCGTGATAGGTGGGCTGCTCCACGAGTACGCGATCACCGGGCTGAACGTAGGTCGTCAGGATCAAAGCGATCGCGTGCTGCGCGCCGCTGGTGACCATGATCTGGTCGGGTTCGGTGGGAAGCCCTCTGGCGCAATAACGTTCGGCGATCGCGCGACGGAAGGGCAAGATCCCGCGCATGTCGTGACCGGTCAGCTGCAGATAGCCGGCGGATTCGCGGGCGGCCTCGGCGAACGCCTCCTGCACCGCGCTGGCCGGGGCGGCCAGAGCGGCCGCCGCCAGGTTGATGGCGGCTGGTGTCGGACTCGGCACGCTGACCGGGGTGTGGGGGAGCGCAACCGTGCTGCGGGCGCCGCGCCGGGCGTGCAGATAGCCGCTGTCGCCCAGTTCTGCATACGCGGCGGTGACGGTGGTTCGGGACACTCGCAGCGCTTCGGCGAGCACGCGTTCGCTGGGCAGCCGCGAACCGACCGGCAGCCGGCCGTCGACGATCAGCATCCGCAGCCCGTCGGCCAAGGCCTGGTAGGTGGGGCCACTTTTGCTGGAGGTCCGCCAGTTGCCCAGTTCCCGGACCAGAAGGTCCGGATCGAGGGTTCTGGCCGTCATAGTCGTCGCCATTTGCAAGCCAGTATGAGTCAACTGGCTATTGAAGGGCAAGCCAGTCAGTCGGAATCATGGTCCGCATGAGTACCTGGTTCTCCCGAGTGGCCTCCCGCCTCGCGACCCTGCTCGACCCCGGCCACGGCCCCTGGAATCCGTCCTCGACCGGATGGGATGACGTCGACGCCGACGCGCGCCGGATGCGAGCGGATCTCGACGCCCTGCGCGTGCGGTTCTCCGACCACCGGTGAGCGCAGCGCTGCGCGGGTTCGCCCTGCTGACCGGCCTCACCGGCTACGGCCTGTCGATGGCGATGATGGTGCGCGCCGGGCTCGGCCTCGATCCGTGGGATGTGTTCCACCAGGGGCTGACCCGGCACACGCCGATGACCATCGGGGTGGCCTCGGCGGTGGTCGGAGTCGTCGTACTACTGGCCTGGATCCCGTTGCGCAACAAGCCCGGCATCGGCACGGTTGCCAACGTCGTCGTCATCGCGGTGACCGTCGACGCCGGACTGGCCGTGCTGACCGCACCCGAATCGCTACCGGCCCGGGTCGCCCTGATGCTGGGAGCCGTGCTACTCAACGCGATCTCGACGGTTCTCTACGTGGGCGCCGGTCTGGGGCCCGGCCCCCGTGACGGGCTGATGACGGGAGTGGTTGCGCGGACCGGCGTTTCGGTACGTGTGGTGCGCACCGCGATCGAAGCCACCGTGCTCTCGGTGGGCTGGCTGCTGGGCGGCAGCGTGGGAGTCGGAACCGTCATCTACGCCTTCGGCATCGGGCCGATCGTTCAGCTGGTCCTTCATCTCACCCCGAAACCCGTCCTGGCCGCGAGCGGGTGGGCGAACATCCTCGAGAAGAGTCGAAAACGCAGCGACCCCAGGCGTGCCGATGCGGGTGAATACGGCACGATGGTGCAGTGCCCGATACCGCCGACGAGGTCGACCCCGACCTGCTGATCGACTTCCGGAAAGTATCGCTGCGCCGCGGGGGCCGGGTCCTGGTCGGGCCCATCACCTGGCAGGTCGAACTCGACGAACGCTGGGTGGTGATCGGCCCCAACGGCGCAGGCAAGACCTCGCTGCTGCGGATGGCGGCCGCGATGGAACACCCGTCGTCGGGCATCGCCCACGTGCTCGCAGAGCGGCTGGGCCGCACCGACATGGCCGAGCTACGCCAGCGGGTGGGGCTGAGCAGCGCGGCACTCGCGCAGCGGGTGCCCGACGACGAACTGGTCCGCGATCTGGTCGTCTCGGCCGGGTACGCCGTGTTGGGCCGGTGGCGGGAGAACTACGACGAGATCGACTACGCCCGCGCCGTGGACACGCTGGAGAGCGTGGGCGCCGAACACCTGGCCGACCGCACCTACGGCACCCTGTCGGAGGGCGAACGCAAGCGCGTCCTCATCGCCCGCTCGTTGATGACCGACCCCGAGCTGCTCCTGCTCGACGAGCCCGCGGCCGGGCTGGACCTCGGCGGCCGCGAGGAACTGGTGGCCCGGCTGGCCGATCTGGCCGCCGACCCCGATGCGCCCGCCCTGGTCCTGGTCACCCACCACGTCGAGGAGATCCCGCCCGGCTTCAGCCACTGCCTGATCCTGTCCGAGGGCCAGGTGGTGGCCGGTGGACTGCTGCGTGACACCCTGACGGCGGAGAATCTGTCCACCGCGTTCGGGCAATCGATTGCGCTGGATGTCATCGACGGCCGCTACTTCGCCCGACGCGTGCGGAGTCGCGCGGCCCACAGGAGGCGCTGATGAGCGACAAGCCCGAACCATTGCCGGTCCGGCCGGCGGCGACGGTCATGCTGATCCGGGACACTGCAGCTGAAGGTCTCGAGGTTTTTCTGATGCGCCGCCACAGCGCGATGGAGTTCGCCGGCGGGGTCATGGTGTTCCCCGGCGGAGGCGTCGACGACCGCGACCGCAACTCCGACATCGCCTGGTACGGACCCGGGCCGGACTGGTGGGCCACCCGGTTCGGCATCGACGAAGACCTCGCCGAAGCACTGGTATGCGCCGCGGCCCGCGAGACGTTCGAGGAGTCCGGGGTGCTGTTCGCCGGACCGGCCGACGATCCGGACGGCATCGTCGCCGACGCGTCGATCTATCGGGAGGCGCGCGGGGCCCTGGTCGACCGCAGCCTGTCGTTCTCGGACTTCCTGCGCCGGGAGAACCTGGTGCTGCGCGCCGACCTGCTGCGGCCGTGGGCCAACTGGGTCACCCCCGAGGAAGAGCGCACCCGCCGCTACGACACCTACTTCTTCGTCGGCGCCCTGCCGGAGGGCCAGCGGGCCGACGGCCACAACACCGAATCCGATCAGGCGGCCTGGACCAGTCCGGAGGCCGCCATCGAGGACTTCGCCGAGGCCCGCTCGTTCCTGCTGCCGCCGACCTGGACGCAGCTCGACTCGCTGGCCGGGCGCTCCGTCGACGAGGTGCTGACGCTGGAACGTCAGATCGTGGTTGTTCAGCCCAATCTTGCTGTGCACGAAGGTAATTGGGAGATCGAGTTCTTCAACAGCGATCGCTACAACGAGGCGCGCAACCGGCGGGCCCCGCAGGGTTACGGCGACTGAGGTGCGCGAGTTCGCCCATGTGCACGTCGGCGAGCAGCACCCCAAAGTTGGGGTGCTGCTGGTGTCACGCCCACCGACCAACGCACTGACCAGACAGACCTACCGCGAGCTCATCGACGCGGCCACCGAGGTAGGCGACCGCGCCGACATCGCAACGGTGATCCTGTTCGGCGGACACGAGATCTTCTCCGCCGGCGACGATGTCCCCGAACTGCGCACGCTGAACCGCGCCGAGGCTGAGGCCGCCGACCGGCTGCGCCGCGATGCGCTCGATGCGGTGGCGGCGATTCCCAAGCCGACGGTCGCCGCGATCACCGGCTACGCGCTGGGCGCGGGGCTGAGCCTCGCGCTGGCAGCCGACTGGCGGGTCAGCGGTGACAACGTCAAACTCGGCGCCACCGAAATCCTGGCCGGGCTGGTCCCCGGCGGTGGTGGAGCCGAGCGGCTGGCGCGCGCGATCGGGGCGGCGCGGGCCAAGGAACTGGCGTTCAGCGGCCGGTTCGTCGACGCCAAGGAGTCGCTGGCGCTCGGACTCATCGACGAGATGGTGGCCCCCGATCACGTCTTCGACGCCGCCGCGGCCTGGGCGGGCCGGTTCGTCGACGCCGAGCCGAGTGCACTGGCCGGCGCCAAAGCCCTCATCGACGGCCGGCTCGACGCCGGTGAGCAGGCGCAACGCTACGGCCAGGTCTTCGCAGCGGGTGACGGCAGTTAGGCTGCCCTGATGACGACGATCGACCCGGCCCCCCAACCGCACGCCACCGCGGAACAAGTCGAGGCCGCGCTGAAAGACAGCAAACTGGCCCAGGTCCTGTACCACGACTGGGAAGCCGAGAGCTACGACGACAAATGGTCGATCTCGTATGACAAACGCTGCGTGGACTACGCCCGCAACCTCTTCGACGCGACCGTGCCGCCCGAAGAGCTGCGTGAGCTGCCCTACGATCGCGCCCTGGAGCTGGGCTGTGGCAGCGGTTTCTTCCTGCTCAACCTGATCCAGGCCGGCGTGGCCCGGCGCGGCTCGGTGACCGACCTGTCGCCGGGCATGGTCAAGGTCGCCACCCGCAATGGGGAGAACCTGGGTCTGGACATCGACGGCCGGGTCGCCGACGCCGAAGGCGTCCCCTACGAGGACAACACGTTCGACCTCGTCGTCGGGCATGCCGTGCTGCACCACATCCCCGACGTCGAGAAGTCGCTGCGCGAGGTCGTGCGGGTGCTCAAGCCGGGCGGCCGGTTCGTGTTCGCCGGCGAGCCCACCAGTGTGGGCAACACCTACGCGCGGTCGCTGTCGACGCTGACCTGGCGGGTCGCCACCAACGCCACCAAGCTGCCCGGTCTGGAAGGCTGGCGGCGGCCGCAGGCCGAACTCGACGAATCGTCTCGCGCCGCGGCGCTGGAGGCGGTCGTGGACCTGCACACCTTCGACCCCGACGACCTCGAGCGAATGGCCCGCAGCGCCGGCGCCGTCGACGTGTCGACCTCGACGACGGAGTTCACCGCCGCGATGCTCGGCTGGCCGCTGCGCACGTTCGAGGCCGCCGTACCGCCCGGCAAACTGGGCTGGGGCTACGCCAAGTTCGCCTTCAACAGCTGGATCGGGCTGAGCTGGGTGGACGACAACCTCTGGCGCCGCGTCGTGCCCAAGGGCTGGTACTACAACGTCATGATCACCGGGGTCAAACCGTCCTGACCTTCGGGCGCGACGACGTCACCTACCTCACCAGTGACGCCGGTGTGGCGGCGCTGGCGGAGGTCGCCTGCTATCGGCTGACCGACGCCACCCGGCTCGCCGACACCGCCGCAATCCGCGACCGGTTCGCCGAGCGCAGTATGGCGCTGGTCGAAACCACATTGTTGCGCCGCAAGGCCGTCGCCAAACTCGGCGACCTGGGCGACGTGTCGCGGTGGTTGTTCACCGACGACGCGCTGCAGCAGGCCACGGCCGAGCCGGTGGCCCGGCACCGGGCCGCCCGGCTGGCCGGTGCGGTGGTGCACGACGCGACCTGTTCGATCGGCACCGAGCTGGCCGCGTTGCGGTCCACGGCGGACGTGCTCGTCGGCAGTGATGTCGACGAGGTGCGCCTGGCGATGGCCCACCACAATGTGCCGGACGTGGCGCTGTGCCGTGCCGATGCACTGCGCCCGGTGAGCCGAGACGCCGTGGTGTTGCTCGATCCGGCGCGCCGCTCGGGCGGGCGTCGCCGCTTCGATCCCCGCGACTATGTGCCACCGCTGGACGCGCTGTTCGACGCCTATCGCGGCCGAGCCACCGTCGTGAAGTGTGCGCCCGGAATCGATTTCGATGCGGTCGCGGAGTTGGGTTTCGAGGGCGAGATCGAGGTGACTTCGGCCGGCGGTTCGGTGCGGGAGGCCTGTCTGTGGTCGCCCGCGCTGGCCACGCCGGGAGTGCGCCGCCGGGCCTGCGTGCTGGACCGCGGCGAGGTGGTCAGCGACGCCGACGCCGACGACTGCCCGACCCGCCCCGCCGGCCGCTGGATCGTCGACCCGGACGGGGCGATCGTCCGCGCCGGTCTCGTCCGCCAGTACGCGGCAAGGCACGGGCTGTGGCAGCTGGACCCGGAGATCGCGTACCTCAGCGGCGATCACGTGCCCGCCGGCGTCCGCGGCTTCGAAGTGCTCGACGAGCTGCCGTTGCGGGAAAAGATTCTGCGCCAAGCTCTCTCACAGCGTGATTGCGGACAGCTTGAAATCCTGGTGCGCGGTGTCGGAGTCGATCCCGACGCGCTGCGACGCCGGCTGCGACCGGCGGGGCGCACTCCGCTGTCACTGGTCATCACCCGGATCGGCACCGGCGCGGGGGAGCGCTCAGTGGTCTTCCTCTGTCGAGCATCCGCCGCACATACCTAGCGCGGGTACGCTGGCGGCCAGCGGCGCCGGTGCCGTCTTCGAGCGCGAGGACTGTCGACGAATGCGCATTTCCCATCTGGCCACGATGCTGGTCTTCGGCGTGCTCACCAGCCAACACTCCATCGCGGTGGCCGGCGCGGCAACCGACTGCGTGGCCATGGGCGGAACCATGGAGGCCGGTAACGTCTGCCATGTCCACGCCGCCGCCTCCGGGTACACGATGGATCTGCGATTCCCCACCGACTACGCCGACGAGCAGGCCGTCCTGGACTACCTGACGCAGAACCGCGAGGGATTCACCAACGTCGCGCAGATGCCGTCCGGTCGCAATATGCCCTACGAAATGGACGTCACCGCAGAATCATTCACCTCGGGACCGCCGCCGGGCGTTACCCAGAGCGTGGTGCTGAAACTCTTCCAAGACGTCGGCGGTGCCCACCCGACAACCTGGTACAAAGCGTTCACCTACGATGTGGCACACCGCAAGCCGGTGACGTTCGAGACGCTCTTCCCGCCGGACGCCAAGGTTCTCAACACGATATTCCCGATCGTACAAACCGATCTCGAGCGTCAGACCGGGCTCACCGGCGTCATCGCCACCGGCGACGGACTGGACCCGTCGCACTACCAGAACTTCGCCATCACCGACGATGCGGTGATCTTCTACTTCGGTCAGGGCGAGTTGCTGCCGTCGGACGCCGGAGCCACCTCGGCCGCGGTGCCGCGGACGGCACTGCCGCCGCTGCAGCTCACCTAGGCCGGGTCGAAGCTGTACAACTGGCCGGCGCTGGTGGCGACCACGACCCGCCGATCCAGACCGACCGACACCCCCACCGGGAAGCCATCGGCCTGCGGCAGTGGATAGCTGTTGAGGGTGTGACCGTCAGCGGGGTCGAATGCCAGCAACGACAGTCCCGTCGGCGCGTTCGCGGCTACCGTGTAGGCCACGCCACCGGCCTGGCTCGACGTGCTAAGCGGTGTGACATCGTCGCGGCGCCACGCCACCTGGGCCTGATTGCCGGCGTCCTTGAGCGCCACCAGATGGGTATTGGGGCCGCCGCCGACGACGATCAGCCCGTCGGGTGACACCGATGGCGGAGTCTGCGGCAGAAAATCCAGCGGCACAGACCATTTCGGCTTGCCATCGGAGGTCTTCAATGCCCACAGTTTGCGGTCCCGGCCGGTGATGTACACGGTGGTCCCGTCGGCGGACGCCACCGGTGCGGCCAGCACACCGGCCGCGATGGCGTCGGAAGTCCACTCGCGAGTGAGCAGCGGGGTCTGGCCGGGGTGGTACTGCAGGCCCACGAGCGTCGACGCCTTGGCGCCGGGCAGCCACAGGCTCACGACGATCATCCGGGTCGCGGTGGCGTAGGCAGGGGGTGCGGCCACCGGGCACTGCGGCATCCCCTGGGCGCAATCGGTCAGCCCGCGGGCCGAATCGGTCGGGTCGAGGCCCTCGACGAGATCCAGCGGGGCGCCGCTCACGTCACCGCCGTGGGAATCGAACACCAGCACCTGCCCGAGGTGGGTGACCACAAGCAGCTGGCCGGCACCGAGAAACCTTGCGGTCGTGGGCATTCCGATCACGTTCTGGCGCCAGCGGATCCACTGCGTCGGCGGGTAGGACTGCATCATGCCGGGCTGCCCGATGAACAGATTGTCGAACTGGTCGAACAGCGGGCTGGCGAATCCGCCACCGAGCACCATGCGGGTGCACCACCGTTGCCTGCCGTTGTTGTCGTTCTCCCACACCATCAGCGAACAGCCACCGGCGGTCTGCCCGTTCGCCGCGAGGTAACTGCCGTCACCCAGCGCGGCGCCCGCACCGAGTTCGCCCTTCACCGAGCGGCTCCACTTCAGCCGGAGCGCCGAGGCGCCGCCGGTGCTGGTGTAGCTGCTGTTGGCGGCGTCGGCGTACTGGGCCGACCAGCCGTGCGCCGCGGTGGACTGAACCCACGAGTCCGTATTGCCGCAACCGGCCAAGCCGATCACGACCAGCGCGGCCGACGCCAACGCGAGCAATCGCCGCAGCACTCGTGTCACCTTCCCATCACGCCATCGCGCCCTTGTGTCAGTACAGGCGAGGGTAACCCGCGCCGAACCTCTACTAGGCTCTCAGGCCATGACGACGATGTGGGGATCGCCGCTCCACAAGCGGTGGATGGGCTCGCGCCTGCGGGATCCGCGGCAGGCTCGCTTCCTGACCAGGGACTCGCTGCGCTGGGTCATCGCGAACCGGGCGTACACGCCCTGGTACCTGGTGCGTTACTGGCGGCTGCTGAAGTTCAAGCTGACCAATCCGCACATCATCACCCGCGGGATGGTGTTCCTCGGCAAGGACGTCGAGATCCACGCCACCCCCGAACTGGCGCAGCTGGAGATCGGGCGCTGGGTGCACATCGGTGACAAGAACACCATCCGCGCCCACGAGGGCTCGCTGCGGTTCGGCGACAAGGTGGTGCTGGGCCGCGACAACGTCATCAACTGCTACCTGGACATCGAGCTGGGCGACTCGGCGCTGATGGCCGACTGGTGCTATGTCTGCGACTTCGACCACAAGATGGACAACATCGAGATGCCGATCAAAGACCAGGGCATCGTCAAGAGTCCGGTGCGGATCGGGCCGGACACCTGGATTGCGGCGAAGGTGACGGTGCTGCGCGGCACGACCGTCGGCCGGGGCTGCGTCCTGGGCGCCCACGCCGTGGTGAAGGGCGACATCCCGGACTTCTCGATCGCGGTCGGCTCGCCGGCCAAGGTCGTGAAGAACCGTAAGCTCGCCTGGGATACCTCAGCCGCGCAGCGCGCCGAACTGGCGGCGGCGCTGGCCGACATCGAACGCAAGAAAGCGTCCCGTCTAGAGGCGTAAGTCATCTCTCCCCGGGTCTTTGGGCACTATCTTCGGGCGTTCGTCCGGGGTTATGCCAAAGACGTCCATTCAATGTCTTCATCGGGGAGGGCACTGTGAAGATCTCCAATTCCATCAAGGCTGTACTGGCCATCGCGTTGAGCGCACTCATCGCGCTGGCGGCCGCGCCGTTCTCGGCAGCGGCCGACTATCCCATCGTCGGCAAGTTGGGCAGCGCGCTGACGATGACCGACAGCGTCGGCCAGGTCTCGTTGAGCTGGAAGGTCAGTGACCTCAAACCCAGCAGCGACGTGATGCCCGGTTACCCGGTGGCCGGCCAGCTGTGGGAGGCGACCGCGACCGTCACCGCGATCAGCGGCCCGGTCACGCCGGCCATCTCGCAGTTCAACGCGGTCGCTCCGAATCAGGCGGCGTACCGGGTGCTGTGGATGGTGGCGGCGCCATCGAACATCAGCGGTGCCACGATTCCGCAGGGCGCGACGGCGACGGGCAAGATCCATTTCGACGTCACCGGGCCCGCTCCGACCACGGTCACGATGAACAACGGCATGGAGGACCTGCTGATCTGGACGCCGTAAGCCCTCAGCGCCCCGGCAGGGCGTGCTCGACGATCGGCCGGCGCGGTAGGGGATCGCGTTCGTGGCGCTTGGCGGCCAGATACACCTGAGCGGTCTCGGCTGCAACGGTGTGCCAGTCGAAGTCGGAGTTCAACCGCTCTCGCGCGGCGATGGCCCGTTGCTGCGCGGCGACCGGATCGTCGAGGACGCGACGCACGGCCGCTGCCAGCGCGGTGACGTCGCGCGGCGGGAAGGACACCCCGGTCTCGCCGTCGATGACGGCTTCGCCGAGACCGCCGGCAGTGGAGGTGACCAGCGGGATGCCCGCCGCGGCCGCTTCGAGCGCGGCGATGCCGAACGGCTCGTAGTGGCTGGGTAGCACCGCGGCGTCGGCGCGGTGCAGCAGGCGCAGCAACTCGTCGTGGTCGACGCGGCCGGCGAAGTGAACGCACTTGAGCACCTTGTGCTTTCGGGCCACTTCCACCAGCCAGTCCTGCTGAGTGCCGTCGCCGGCGATCGTCAATGTCGTGCCCGGATGGGTACGCCGGATACGCGGCAGCGCCGCGATCGCGTCGTGCACGCCCTTCTCGTATTCGAGCCGGCCGATGAACAACAGCTCCGGCGGGCCCGGTGAGGCTTGTCGGGACGCGAAGGGCCAACGGCTGGAATCGATTCCGTTGCGGATCACGACGATTTCGGCCAGGTCCGGGCCGAACAGCTCGGCGATCTCGTCGGCCATGGACGCCGAGCAGGCGATCAGCGAATCCGACTCCCGGACGAACCAGGATTCGACCGCGTGCACCTGGCGGCTGATCTGGCCGGACACCCAGCCGGAATGCCGCCCCGCTTCGGTGGCGTGCACGGTGGAAACCATGGGGACGTCAAAGAATTCGGCCAGCGCGATCGCCGGATGCGCGACCAGCCAGTCGTGAGCGTGCACGATATCGGGCTGCCAGCCCTTAGCTTGCAGGGTCAGCCCGGCCCGAATCATGGCATGGCCCATGGCCATCGTCCACGCCATCATGTCGCGGCCGAAGTCGAACTCGTGCGGGTCCTGCGCTGCGGCGATCACCCGCACGCCCTCGTGCACCTCGTCGGTGGTGGGGTGGGTGCTGGGATCGGTGCCCGACGGACGCCGGGAGAGCACCACGACGTCGTGACCGTCGGCGGCCAGCGCGGTTGCCAGCTGGTAGACGTGACGCCCCAGCCCGCCGATGATCACCGGCGGGTACTCCCACGACACCATCAGGATCTTCATCGGGGCAGCCGCCGGGCGTCGAGTGCGCCGAACAGCCCGTCGGCCCGGTTCCAGCCCGCGGCCAGCCGCTCGGCGGCGTCGCGGCGTCCCGACGCCAGCGCGTCCGAGATCTCCCGGGTGGCATGGGCATGCAGATGTGCGCGGTAGCGCGCGTAGTCGGCCGCGGAGTCCTTGCTGACCATGAACGGCCAGTCGCTGGACACCGTCAGCAGCGTCTCGCGCAGGATCTGGTCGGCGACGACATCCCGGCTGGGCGCGGTCCCGCGGTGTGCGAGTGCTTTGTCGACGGTGGTCAGGGCGGTGTCGACGACCTCGGTGTTCAGCGCGACGATGTCGGCCACCTGCTCGCCGGCCCAGACCTGCCAGTCCTTGCCGGATCCCCATGAGCTGGGCGGCAATTCGACGGGCGTGCCGACGAATCCCGCGGACAGTGCATCGCTGAGCGTGCCGACCCGGACGCCGGCTTCGGGCAGGGCGCCCAGCAGCCGCTCGAGCCAGATCGGACCCTCGTACCACCAGTGCCCGAACAGTTCGGTGTCGAAGGCGGCCACCACGTGCGCGGGACGGCCGATGCGCTGCGACTCCGAGATCAACCGCTGCCGGACGACCCCGACGAAGTCGGCAACATGGGCGTCGATGGCGTTGTCGGCGCGCTGCGGGTCGTAGGGGGCTTTGGCCCCCGAGTCCACGTTGCGGCCGGTGACCCGGGCGGGTTTGAGCCCGGTCAGATGGTCGTAGGTGTGGAAGTCCCGGTACGCGGCATGGCCGGGGTAGCCCGACTTCGGCGACCACACCCGGTAACTGACCTGGAGGTCGCGGCCGAACGCCACCACGTCGGTCGTTCCGACCGGCCGGCCCAGTGTGGTGTCACCGTGCAACGACGGACCGTCGACCATGAAATGCCCGACTCCGGCGGCGGCGTAGTCGTGTTCCATGCCTGGGGCGTAAGCACATTCGGGTGCCCAGATGCCTTGTGGCGTGTGCGCGAAGCGCTGACCGGCGTCGGCCAGGCCCTCGCGGAGCGCGAATTCGCGCAGCCGCGGATTGAGCAACGGCTGGAACGGGTGAGCCAGCGGGCCGCCCAGTAGTTCGACGGTGCCGGCGTCGATCAGTTGGCGCAGCAGCGGGCTGGCGCCGTGCCGCCACAGCGTGCTGAAGTCATCGAGGGCGCGCCCGGCCTCGTCGTATTCACGAATGCCGAACTCGCGCAACGCTTCCGGGGTCGTCGCGGTACCGGCGCCGGCACCGGTCGGGGTACGCAGGGTGGCTGCCTCGAGAGCCCGTAGTTGCCAGTTGGCCAGCCACCGGTGCATGCCGTCCAGGCAGTAGGGGTCATCGAGCTGCGCGGTGACCACCGGTGTCATGCCCAGGGTGAGCACGCCGCGGCGGCCTTCGGCGGCCAGCGTCCGCAGCACCCGCATCAGTGGCAGGTAGGCCGCCGCCCACGATTGGTAGAGCCATTCCTCGCCGACCGGCCAGCGGCCGTGGTGAGCCAGCCACGGCAGGTGGGTGTGCAGGACCAGGGTGAACTGGCCGGGTATTGACTCCAGGCTCGTCCGTTGATTCGCTCCGCGAGCGTCGCTCATGCGCGCACCGCGATTGCCACCAGATCCAGGCTGTCGTCGATATTGCGCTCGGCCTCGTCGAGTACATCGAAGTCCGCACAGCGCACGGCGGCCACATCGGCCAGCAGCTCGCCGGACCAGGGGGCGTCGGCCACTGCCCGCTCGATCTGGGCATTGATGATCGAGCCGCCGTGGCGTTCATCCATCGCGGTCAGGGCCGGCCCGTGAAACACGCCGCTCATCGACTGCAAGGTGAAGAAGCCGCCGTCGGTCAGCAGCTCGGCAAGTTCGGCCGCGTTGAGTTCGCGGGTGTGGAACGGGTTGACCGGGGTGTCCAGGCCGGGAGAGAAGGTGATGCGATTGGGCGTCGACATCAGCAGCAGGCCGCCGGGCCGCAGCACTCGGGCGCATTCGGCTACGAATTGTGGCTGATCCCACAAGTGCTCGATGACCTGGAAGTTCACCACAACGTCAACTGAAGCGTCCGGCAGCGGCAAGGCCGCCAGATTGCCTTCGACGACGTCGACCCGGGGGTAGCGGGCCGCCACGTGGGCCACCGTCGCCGCGTCGTAGTCCACGGCCACCACCCGGTTTGCCACCGATGCGATCAGGTCGGCGCCGTACCCCTCGCCACAGCCCGCTTCCAGCACGTCACGACCTGCGCAAAGATCCAGCAGACGGCGGTAGACCACCTCGTGGCGGCGAAACCAGTAGTTCTCTTCCGCCAGCCCGGGGATGGTCCGCTCGCCGGTCAGCGGCAAACCGCTGTCACCTGCGTCAGTCACGAATGCGCTCATTGCAAGGCAGGCTAACCCGAAGTTGGCGGTTCGCGAACTGCTCGGTACCGATGGGCTGCTAATACACAAACTTCGACCAGCTATGGTGATCGTGCGAACCACTCTAAGTTACCCATCGGTAACATGATGTGTGTTGCGGAATGACCAAAAGTCTTGCGACCTTTTCTGGCCGCAGGACGCCTGCCAGGAGGACGTAGAAGACTCATGACGAACATCGTGGTCCTGATCAAACAGGTCCCAGACACGTGGTCCGAGCGCAAGTTGTCCGACGGTGACTACACGCTCGATCGCGACGCTGCCGATGCCGTGCTGGACGAGATCAACGAGCGTGCCGTTGAAGAGGCGCTGCTGATCAAGGAGCGCGAAGGCGACGCCGCGGGCACCGTCACCGTGCTGACCGCCGGCCCCGAGCGCGCCACCGAGGCGATCCGCAAGGCGCTGTCGATGGGTGCCGACAAGGCCGTACACCTGCTGGATGACGGCCTGCACGGCTCCGACATGGTGCAGACCGGCTGGGCCCTGGCCCGCGCGCTGGGCGCCATCGAAGGTACCGAGCTGGTCATCGCCGGCAACGAGGCCACCGACGGCACCGGCGGTGCGGTCCCGGCCATCATCGCCGAGTACCTCGGCCTGCCCCAGCTGACGCACCTGCGCAAGGTGACCGTCGAGGGCGGCAAGATCACCGGCGAGCGCGAGACCGACGACGGTGTCTTCACCCTCGAGGCCTCACTTCCCGCGGTCATCAGCGTCAACGAGAAGATCAACGAGCCGCGCTTCCCGTCCTTCAAGGGCATCATGGCCGCGAAGAAGAAGGAAGTGACCACCCTGACGCTGGCCGAGATCGGCGTCGAGGGCGACGAGGTCGGCCTGGCCAACGCCGGCACTTCGGTGCTGTCGTCCACGCCGAAGCCGCCGAAGACCGCTGGCGAGAAGATCACCGACGAAGGCGACGGCGGCAGCAAGATCGCCCAGTACCTGGTCGCCCAAAAGATCATCTAACTCCTCCCCGGACCATTCGAAAGACAAAGAGGCTGAACAGCTATGGCTGAAGTACTTGTGCTCGTCGAGCACGCCGAAGGTGCGGTGAAGAAAGTCACCGCCGAGCTCATCACCGCCGCCCGTGCCCTGGGCGAGCCGTCGGCTGTCGTGATCGGTGCCCCCGGCACTGCCGCGCCGCTCGTCGACGACCTCAAGGCCGCCGGTGCGGCCAAGATCTACGTCGCCGAATCGGACGACGCCGCGGGCTACCTGATCACCCCGTTCGTCGACGTTCTGGCGTCGCTGGTGGAGTCGGCCACTCCGGCCGCCGTGCTGCTGGCCGCCAACGCCGATGGCAAGGAGATCGCGGGCCGGCTCGCCGCCCGGACCGGCGCCGGTGTGCTGTCCGACGTCGTCGAGGTCAAGGAAGGCGGCAAGGCCATCCACTCGATCTTCGGTGGCGCCTTCACCGTCGAGGCCCAGGCCAACGGTGAGACCCCGGTGATCACCCTGCGTCCGGGTGCCGTCGACGCAGCGCCCGAAGCCGGTGCCGGCGAGCAGGTGACCGTCGAGGTGCCCGCACAGGCCGAGACCGCCACCAAGATCACCAAGCGCGAGCCCGCCGTTGCCGGCGACCGCCCCGAGCTCACCGAGGCCAGCGTTGTGGTCTCCGGTGGCCGTGGTGTCGGCAGTGCGGACAAGTTCTCGGTGGTCGAGGAGCTGGCCGACTCGCTGGGTGGCGCCGTCGGTGCATCGCGCGCCGCCGTCGACTCCGGCTACTACCCGGGCCAGTTCCAGGTGGGCCAGACCGGCAAGACCGTCTCGCCGCAGCTGTACATCGCGCTGGGAATCTCCGGTGCGATCCAGCACCGCGCGGGCATGCAGACGTCCAAGACGATCATCGCGGTGAACAAGGACGAGGAAGCACCGATCTTCGAGATCGCCGATTACGGCATCGTTGGTGACCTGTTCAACGTCACGCCGCAGCTGACCGACGCGGTCAAGTCCCGCAAGGGTTAATCACGTCAGGAAGGCCCCCGGCACCGATTTTCCGGTGCTCGGGGGCCTTTCGCTTTTATTGGTCATCGAGCGTGCACGAACACGTCACGCTGGCGTTGACATCCCGCTGAACGCCTCAGCAACCGTTCAGGTATGAGCACTGCCTCCGTACTCATAGCCCCCGACCGGAACGAATCCGCCGCCTTGCGCGGCCCGCGCTACTCACTACTGCTGTCCACCGACCCCAGCCTGATCGACGCGGCCCAGCGGCTGCGGTATCAGGTCTTCACCACCGAACCCGGGTACACATTGGCCGCCGACGGCGACGGCCGTGACGCCGACCGGTTCGACGAATTCTGCGATCACCTGCTGGTGCGCGAGGACACCTCCGGAGAGATTGTCGGCTGCTACCGGATGCTGCCGCCGCCAGGCGCGATCGCCGCCGGAAGCCTCTACACCGCAACCGAGTTCGACGTCAGCGCCCTCGACTCTCTGCGCCCGTCGCTGGTGGAGATGGGTCGCGCGGTGGTGCGCACCGACCACCGCAACGGCGCCGTGGTGCTGCTCATGTGGGCCGGCATTCTGGCTTATCTGGACCGCTGCGGCTACGACTACGTCACCGGATGTGTCTCGGTGCCGACGCACTCAGAAGACCCGGCGGGTGCACCTCCTGGCTCGCAGATTCGCGGGGTGCGCGATTTCGTGCTGCGCCGTCATGCCGCCGCCGCTGAGCACACGGTGTACCCGTATCGGCCGGTCGTGCTGGACGGTAAGGGTCTCGACGAGATCGCACCGCCGGCCCGGCCGACGATCCCGCCGCTGATGCGCGGCTACCTGCGCCTGGGCGCCCGGGTCTGCGGGGAACCCGCACACGACCCCGAGTTCGGCGTCGGCGACTTCCCGGCACTGCTGGACAAAAGGCAGGCCGATACGCGTTATCTGACCAGGCTGAGGTCGGTGTCGGCGGCCAGCGAGATGGCCGACGGAGTCGGGGGGACGGCATGACGGTGACCGAGCACGCGTGGCTGCCGCGCGCGTTGTGTGACAGCAGTTGTGTGCGCGCCGGCGGTGCCCCGCCGTCGCGGCGGCTGGTCGCGGCGGTGCGGGCGACCTACCGCATCGCGGCGGCACTGACGCTGCTGATGGTGGTGCCGTTGCTCGCGGTGCCGCTGCCGGGGCGGGGCCGTGTCCAGCGGCTGTATTGCCGAACCTTCCTGCGCTGCCTCGGTGTGCGAATCACCGTGTCGGGCGGGCCGATTCGTAACCTGCGCGGCGTACTTGTGGTCAGCGGCCACGTCTCCTGGGTGGACACCTTCGTCATCGGATCGGTACTGCCCGGGGCGTTCGTCGCACGTGCAGATCTCATCGACTGGCCTGCCGTCGGCCTTGCGGCGCGGATCATGAAGGTCATCCCGATCGATCGCGCCAGCCTGCGCCGGCTGCCTCAGGTGGTCGCGACGGTGGCCGAGCGGCTGCGCAACGGGCAGACCGTCGTCGCCTTCCCGGAGGGGACCACCTGGTGCGGCCTGGCCTACGGCCAGTTCCGTCCGGCGATGTTCCAGGCCGCCGTCGACTCCGGCCGGCCGGTGCAGCCCTTGCGGCTGACCTACCACCACCGCGACGGGCGACCGTCGACCGTGACGGCGTTCGTCGGCGACGACTCGCTGTGGCAGTCGCTGAGCCGCACGGTGCGGACCCGCGTCACCGTCGTCGACGTCGAGGTGGCGTCCCTGGAGTTGCCGGGTACCGATCGGCGGGAGCTGGCGGCCCGTTGCGAGGTCGCGGTGCGTGGCCAGATCGCCCCGCGCTTCCAGCACAGTCACGCCCTGGCGGGCTGATATCGGCGCCGAACGTCACTCCAGAGTCACGTTCGGCGCCCAGCGTCACGCAGGCGTGACGTTCGCCGTGGCAAGGAGCCTGCGCGCCTGCCGGTATCCTGGACGGGCTATGAGCCCGACCGACGGTCCGGTGTATCTCGACCACGCTGCCACCACCCCGATGCATCCCGCTGCCATCGAGGCGATGACGGCTGCGCTGGCCACCGTCGGCAACGCCTCCTCGCTGCACACCGCAGGCCGCGACGCCCGGCGGCGGATGGAAGAGGCCAGGGAGACCATTGCGGCGCGCCTCGGTGCCCGGCCGTCGGAGGTGATCTTCACCGCAGGCGGCACCGAAAGCGACAATCTGGCGGTCAAGGGCATCTACTGGGCGCGGCGCGACGCCGACCCGGCCCGCCGCCGCATCGTGACCACCGCGGTCGAGCACCACGCCGTGCTCGACGCCGTCACCTGGCTTGCCGAGCATGAGGGCGCCGAGGTGACGTTCCTGCCCACCGAACCGGACGGCTCGGTGACGGCCGGGGCGCTGCGCGAGGCGCTGACCCAACACGATGACGTGGCGCTGATCACGGTGATGTGGGCCAACAACGAGGTCGGCACCATCATGCCGATCGCCGAACTGGCCGCCGTGGCCGCCGAGTTCGACGTGCCGATCCACAGCGACGCCGTCCAGGCGGTCGGCCACATCCCGGTGGACTTCGCCGGCTCCAACCTCTCGGCCATCAGCCTGGCCGCGCACAAGTTCGGCGGTCCGACCGGTGTGGGCGCGCTGCTGCTGCGCCGGGCGACCGCGTGCGTCCCGCTGCTGCACGGCGGCGGCCAAGAACGCGATGTCCGCTCGGGCACACCGGATGTCGCGGGTGTGGTCGCGATGGCGGCGGCTGTCGATGTCGCCGTCGAATCTCTGGACGCCACCGGCGCGCGGCTGCGCTACCTGCGGGAGCGTCTCGTCAAAGGGGTGCTGGATTCGATCACCGACACCGGAGTCAACGGCGCCCTGGGTGATCGCCGGCTCCCGGGCAACACCCACTTCACCTTCCGCGGCTGTGAGGGCGACTCGCTGTTGATGTTATTGGACGCCAACGGAATCGAGTGCTCGACGGGATCCGCGTGCACCGCCGGAGTGGCGCAACCCTCGCATGTCCTGTTGGCCATGGGTGCCGACGCCGACGCCGCCCGTGGATCGTTGCGATTGTCCTTGGGTCACACCAGCACTGAAGCCGACGTCGATGCGGCGTTGCGGGTGCTGCCCGCCGCGGTCGAGCGCGCCCGCCAGGCCGCGCTGGCCAGTTCGTCGATGGGAGCGCTGCGATGAGGGTGCTGGCCGCGATGAGCGGCGGCGTCGATTCGTCAGTGGCCGCCGCACGGATGGTCGACGCCGGCCACGAGGTCGTCGGCGTGCACCTGGCGTTGTCGCGACAACCGGGCACCCTGCGGACAGGTTCGCGCGGCTGCTGCTCCAAAGAAGATGCCGGCGACGCCCGCCGGGTTGCCGACGTCCTCGGAATCCCGTTCTATGTCTGGGATTTCGCCGACAAGTTCGCCGAAGACGTGATCGACGACTTCGTCTCCTCCTATGAGCGCGGCGAGACCCCCAACCCGTGCGTGCGCTGCAACGAGAAGATCAAGTTCTCCGCATTGGCGGCCAAGGCCCTGGCGTTGGGCTTCGATGCGGTGGCCACCGGGCACTACGCCCGGCTGTCCGAGGGCCGGCTGCGCCGCGCGGTCGACGTCGACAAGGACCAGTCCTACGTGCTCGGCGTGCTGACCGCCCAACAGCTGCGCCATGCGGCGTTCCCGATCGGCGACACCCCCAAGCCGGCGATCCGCGACGAGGCCGCGCAGCGTGGGCTGTCCGTCGCCGACAAGCCCGACAGCCACGACATCTGCTTTATCCCCTCCGGAGACACCCAGGCTTTCCTCGGCGCCCGGATCGGTGTGCGGCGCGGAGCCGTCGTCGACGACGCCACCGGTGCGGTGCTCGCCGAGCATGATGGCGTGCACGGTTTCACCATCGGCCAGCGCAAGGGCCTCGGCATCGCCGGCCCCGGACCGGACGGCCTGCCGCGGTACGTCACCGCCATCGACGCCGAGTCGCAGACGGTGCGGGTGGGGGCGAAAGAAGACCTCGAAGTTCAGTCGCTGACCGGCATCCGCCCGGTGTTCACCTCCGGCGTCGCGCCGGCCGGCCCGGTGGAATGCGAGGTGCAGGTCCGCGCCCACGGTGGCGTGGTCCCCGCCGTCGCCGAAGCCGTCGGCGACGAGCTGCGCGTTTCGCTGCGGGTACCGTTGCGCGGTGTCGCGCCGGGGCAGACGCTGGTGCTCTATCGGCCCGACCCGGCCGGTGACGAGGTTGTCGGCAGCGCGACGATCAGCCGCCCGGAATCTTGTTGAGAATATTCGTCATCACGATCTCGGGCACCGACTCGGGGAACGTGCAGAACGTCACTTCCACCAGCACCGACGCCTTGAGCCGGTAATCGCGGCCGCACCGGGGAAGTCGGGTGCTCAGCGAGTCTGCGTCACCGTCGACATCGCCGACCAGGCCCGCACCCATCGGTCCGTCGGCGCAGCGGTGCACGGCGGTCGAGAGGGTGTTGAACGTCTGCCGGGCGGTGGACTCGTCGCGGTAGGACGCCGCGGCTTCAGAGATCAGTGCGCGCCGCGGCGGGTACTGGAAGCTGGTCTTGTGGAAGTCCTCGACGTCGGTGCCGAAGGTATCGGTTTCGAGGAACAGAAAGCGGCAGTCGCGGGGGACCAAGTCGGCCAGCGGATCGACGTCCACCATGGCCTTGCCGTCCATGCTGGGGATGATCGTCACGTCCTGGCCGCCGCCGGTGATGGCCTGAATTTGCTGCTGGCTGAGCATGATTCGGTCGACGTCGACGACCCCCGGCGGGGAGGACGACGGCTCGCCGAGGGCGCGCAGCGGCGCCCCGTCGACCCACTGGGTGCAGCCCGTCAGCAGCATCGCGGCAGCGCAACAGACGACCGGAGCGCGCACCCTCATGTCATCACGGTAGGCCCCCCGGGCGTGCGGTGTTCGGGGTGCGTCCAATACGGTTGCCCGGTGAGTGATTTCGCGGCAGCCACCGGCATCGGCTCGTGGCCGGGTTCCGCCCCGCGGGAGGCCGCCGAGATCATGGTCGGGGAGTTGCACCGACTGCCGCACCTGGTCGAACTGCCGGCCCGCGGGGTGGGCGCCGACATGATCGGCCGAGCCGGTGCGCTTCTGGTCGACATCGCCATCGACACCGTGCCGCGCGGCTACCGCATCGCCGCCCGGCCGGGTGCTGTCACCCGGCGGGCGAAGAGTCTGCTCGACGAGGACATCGACGCGATCGAGGAGGCCTGGGAGAAAGCCGGCGGCCCCGGCTCCGGACGGCCCGTCAAGGTACAGGCACCCGGTCCGGTGACACTGGCCGCCCAGCTCGAGCTTCCCAACGGACACCGGGCGCTCACCGATGCGGGTGCGGTGCGCGACCTGGCGTCGTCGCTGGCCGAGGGAGTGGCCAGGCATCGTGCCGAGGTGGCTCGCCGGCTCTCGACGACGGTCGTCGTGCAGTACGACGAGCCGCTGCTGTTCGCCGCGCTGGCCGGCCGGTTGACCGGGGTGACCGCCATGAGCCCGGTGCATCCGGTCGACGAGGTGGTGGCAATCGGTCTGCTCGACGAGTGCGTGGCCGCCGCAGACACCGAGGTGATGTTGCACAGCTGCGCGGATATGCCATGGAATGTCTTGCAGCGCAGCGCCATCCATGCGGTCTCGGTGGACGTGAGCACCCTTGGTGATGCCGACTTCGACGGGTTGGGCGAGTTCCTCGACTCGGGGCGGTGCGTGGTGTTCGGTCTGGTGCCGACGAGCGCACCCGCGAAGCGACCGTCGGCCGAGGAAGTTGCTGCCGCGGCAGTGGCGATCACCGACCGAATCGGGTTCTCCCGCAGTTCGGTTCGCGACCGCGTCGGCATCAGCCCGGCGTGCGGCCTTGCCGGGGCCGACGCCGCGTGGGCCCGGGTCGCGATCGGGCTGTGCCAGCGGGCGGCGGACGTCGTCACCGACGATCCCGACGCGATTTAGCCGGGTAGTCGCCTCGCGGGTGACCGCGCTGTCCAGGACGGCGCCGAACGCCGCGGCCGCGATGGTGCCGATCGCGTACTCGAAAGGCTCGGTTTACACCGTCTGAGAGAGCGCAACACTAACGCTCGGCCTACTCCCCACGGAGGTTTCTTCTCGCTGCGCCGAGGATTTCACTGCAGAGCTTTTCGACTTCGTCGACATTTAGGGTCGATTCACTACCGATGCGAACCTCCGCGTCATCAATCTCCTCTTGCAACTCATCAAAACGCTTTGCCGACCCACCGCCACTGTCGATCATGGATTCCAGCTCCTCCTGGAGGTATTCGAGGTACCCCGCCTGGCTAATGACTTTGGTGTGCTCGTGGCTTAGCAGCTTGCTCAGCGCTGCAACCGGCTTGGTTACGGATTGGTCTGCGTAGGCCAGCAGGCTCGCGCCCGCTCCTCCGTAGAGGTCTCTACCGATCGCGCCGAACTCCATCAGGACTTGGACCCGCCGTCGACCATCACGACGAGTGTCGGATGGCGATGGGCCACCAGGCGGATCCACGTCGGCCGCATCCTTGAGACGCTGGCATTTGGTCACGATTTCAACTAGCGCGGCACTCTTGGCCTCCCAGACACGTTTCTCGAAGTCCAACTGCGACTCGTGTTTTCGGTCTCCGCGCTTCATTAGAGCGTTGACCGCTTGCGACGTAATCGCAACGAACGCAGTGCCACTGATACCGGCAATAGCCACCCAATCAGGCAAGGAGACCTCTTTCCGATCACTGTTCCGATGACCGACTTCACGGTAACCACGAGATCCGACCAATTCGTGACGGACATAAACACGAATGCTCCATGTCGCCCCTAACCACGGGTTAAGTCCGAGCAGGCCCGAAATGTGGATGACACGCCCGAGAGCCCAAAACGCCGCGACACGCCGCAAGACTTTTGCTCCACTACCCACATCCGGGAAGGCACCCAGCTCACACGTGCCCTGAGCTGCAGATAGCTATTGCTGAGAAAATCAAGTTGGCCGGTTATCCACAGGTTGTCCCGCGCAGTTATACACAAATGGCCCGGGCTATCCACAGACCATCCACAGATCGGCTAACAGCCTCAGTTTCCGAGGTCGGTTGGAAGTTCTAACGTCCGTCCTTATGAGTCAGGTATCCGGGAACGGGCAGGAGAGGTGCACAATGCGCGCGCCCTGTCCGGGCTGCGGATGCCGAGACGGATACATCCGAACACGAGGCGGCCAAGACACTGTTCGGTGCTCAGCTTGCGACCGGTATTGCTACAACGCTCCTCGCAGCGAGACGGGCCGTGAGACTCGCTCGCTACGCACTCGACCGACTATCAGCCCGTCGCAGCGTGCTCGGATCCTGATTCGGGATAACGCCACTTGCATCTTGTGCCACCGCCACGACGTGGACTTGGACATCGGGCATCTCGTGTCCGTCCGTGACGGCAAGGCGCGTGGGCTCAGTGACGACCAACTCAGGGATGACGCCAACCTGGCAGCCATGTGCACGGCATGCAACTCCGGCTTGGCGCATCGGTCATTACCCGTGCATCTCCTCGTCGCCGCACTGGTAGCAGCGATCACGCCGCGATCCAAAGGGGTTGGCTCAGCAAGCTGATGGTCCCCGGAGGGACCCTGTCCGCCTCCGGTTCTCGATCAGGCAGTAGCTAGGACGGGCTTCTAAACGCGGCGCTCAAACTGAACGCTCCGAACAAATTCGCCGCCCACCGACAAACTGTCTCGCGCCGCTAGGTGGAACTCATCGCGCGCTCGTCCTGCTTTCTTGAAGAGCGACTCGTACGTAGCCGGATCGGTTGTCTCCATTCCGGAGACAACCTTGCGTAGTTCCAGCACGGCGTCCTGCCAATCACGAGCGGCAACGATCGTCCGCCTATCGGCCAGTAGCTGCACCCCCTCGAAAGCTTGTGCTCGTTGTTTTTCGGCTTGATTCAGGAGCGGCATCCCCTCAGCCAGGTCGAGTGCAGGCTCATCCATACGGCCGAGGTTGATCGACGCCGCCATGCGGTTGCATAGGTGCGCTTGTAGCTTCACAGCTTTCGCAAAGGCAATGAACTGCTCCTGACGACGCTCGTCCCATCGAGCGACCCGCTCACGTCGCCACTTCACGCGCTCATTGAAATAAGTCGCCAACCAACCCACGAACACACCACCCAATCCGGTGGCGATAGCCCAAGCCGAGTTCATGCCCCCAATGGTTGCATCCCCCAGGGGGGGACCCCTCTACCCCGGTCCTCGACCGGTCGGTTATGCGGCCGAGCCATCGGGTGAGGCTCGAAACCTGATCTTTCAACGCCCTGACCAGCGGTGTTCGGCAATCCGCAGGTCGCAAGCGACCCCAAACCGGCCCTCAGAGGCCAGAAACGAGGCTCAACGTGGCTGAAAGACGCCCGAAGATGCCCACCGGTCTCGGCACCGAGGGCAAGAAGCTGTGGAGAGAAGTTGTCAACACGTTCAACGTGATCGAGGAACCGCACAATCGTCGAATCTTGTTCGACGCCTGCAAGACCGCCGATCTCATCGATCGGCTAGACGAAGCGATGAACGGACAAGAGCTGACCGCTAGGGGCTCGATGGGCCAACTGGTGATTCATCCCCTGATCGCTCAGGCCCAATCGGCCAGAACCCTACTCGCTCAGCTGCTGACGCGACTCAACTTCGCACCGCCCGAGGAGGACTGACGTGGCAATGCCACCGACACGGCGCATCAAGCGCGGACCCAAGACGCCCGCTGTGGATGCTGGCGCTCTGTCCGTGCGGTTAATGCAGGACCGACTTACAGCCTCGGCTGCCGGTCGCAGGCAGGCATCGGCCGACGACGCAACCACACTGTGAGCCCGCCTCGCCGAGGCGATCGCACGACAACAGAACGGAAAGCCCGAACGATGAGCTACGCAACCGCTGCTGACGTAGCCGCGCTCCTGGCGCGGGAACTGACCACCGAAGAGACGGCTCTTGTGAACCGCCGGCTCGAACAAGTCGAGCGAATGATCTCGCGCCGCATACCAGATCTAGCCGACCAGATCGCCGCCGAGCACCTGGACGAGGCCGACGTGATCGACGCAGAGGCCGAGGCCGCCTATCGGGTGATGAGGAATCCCAAGGGGCTTTACAGCGAGCAGGATGGTTCCTACGGCTATCAACTGTCGCGTGAGGCTGCCGACAACAGCCTCCGCGTCACGGCCGAGGAGTGGCAGACGCTCGGCATCCGACCGAGCAAGATGTTCTCGATTGCTCCGCGTCTGGGAGGCTCGGCGTGAGCCTCCTGCGCCGTGGGACAGAGATAGTCACGGTCTACCCGGAAGAGACAGTCACCGACTCGGACGGAAACAAGTTCACCCGAGCCGGTTCGGTTGGGGTCGTCGTCAAGGCGTCCCTGCAACCGATCAGCTCGACTGAGAACGCCGACGGTGGATTCCATGCGGACACCCGCTATCGGTTGCGGCTGGCGGGCGGATGGCCGACCGGAGGAGGCATCCTCGGGGCTCAGGCGCAAGTCGAATGGCGAGGCAAGCGCTACTCGATTGAAGGTGACGCGATGATCTACACCGGGAGCCGTCAGACAGCTCACGTCGACTACCTCATCTCCCGTCGATGATGTTGAGACCAGCGTCACTAGCTGCTTAGGTCAGCATGGGGGCGTCCGGCATCATGCGATGGAATCGACTACCTCGCGCCCGCAGGAAGTGTGCTGCGAGCTACCTGGCGGAGCTGAGGAGCCCTCTCGCTATGGTCGATAACCGTTAGCCAGAACTCGTTACAACTCGGTTCCAGGCTGTTGAGTTCGCTGCAGCGGATGCTGGCTGTGATTACGCTGGTCTCATCGGGGTAATCGGAGAATCCTGCTGTCCCCGGGATCTGGAGGATACGCTCGCGAAATGCCCCACGCGGTTCGTCTATCGGTGACTTTGGATGAGGAGATGTTGACCCGGAACGGTGTGACCGTGAGCCACCCAGCGACGCCGGACGCTGCCCTTCCCGCGTGCACGGATCTGGCCGAGCAAATCAAGGGACGCTTCCTGATCAAGTACCTCCGTTCTGGCGATCACAAGCGATATTCCTCGCTTACCGGGATCTCTCATTATCCCGGTAAGCACTACTTGACGCCCACTGTTCTTTGCACAGAGACGGTCGTGAGCGCGCTGAACCTTCCGACCAACCTGGCTACACCTCGGTACGCGCTAATCCTCGACCCAGAGAAGTTGGAAGCGCACGGCCCACGGCGAGTGCGAGGGGGAGGCGGCGCGGTCGAGTATCTCTTACTTAATGGGTTTCCAGCCGACGCGATTCTTCCTCCAGGCTGGCCCGTGGAGGTGAGGTAACGATATGTACGCATCCGATTTGATCGAGCGCCTCGACCCAGGCGCGCTCGAGACAGTTCAGAAGGAAGCCGAGTCGAAAGGCTGGGATGTCATTTCCTGGGGCGTCGACGCGCACGACGCCCTTGAGTACACCGTCCACCGGCGAGAAGGTGAGAAGGATCAGTTCGTGAGCCTCTACCTGCTCGCCAACCCTGATCACTCAACAGACTTCGCCCTTGAGTACCAAGTCGAAGGTGAGAGCGACAGTCGCAAAACGCAACTCGCAGGCGGAAACCTTAAGAACTTCTCTGGCGAAGACTTCGCGACTCTCTTCGAACGTGGCTTAAGCATCAAGTCAGTCGATCTTTCAGCTCTCTCACCGTTGCTCGCCGCAGTCGGCGCAGCGGACCTCGCTCTTGAGCGAGTGAACGAAATCATCGCCACGCTACGGACGACTGACGCCGGGAACTTGGTAGGTATCGGCCAGCTTCGGAAGCTTTCGGAGTCCTATCGCTTATCAGCGCTCGAAACTTTCGACGACCTGACGAAGCGGGGTGAAGCAGCTTTCGGCGGCGTACTCATGGCGATCGAGAAGATGGCTCCCGTAATGGAGATACAAACCGACTCCCGCGGTGGTTCGGCGCCTAGAGAGTCGGCGGACATCGAGCGCACCTATGCATTCAAGAAGGCTCCAGCCAAAAAGGCTCCAGCCAAGAAGGCTGCAGTTAAGAAGGCTGAAGCCAAGAAGTACGCGCCGGCGAAAAAGTCGCCTGCAAAGAAGCCTCCAGCGGCTGCGAAGCGCACTCCGCGAAGGTGATTCTCGGTCGAGTTGCCTCGGCAAGTTACGCGCCGAGTCGGGTTAGATAGTCGTTGAATCAGAGCAGCAGTTGTCGAATCGACCGTCGACCCTAGGGAAAGCGCGGTGTAATCTTCAACTGCCGAGCACTCGACAGTTGACATCCTCGCGTCGCGGGCGATGCCATCGCCGAGGACCCCGAAGCGATCGAGCCACATAGCAGCCGATCCAAAATTTGCGTATCGGACTACTCATAGCACTGGCCGCTGCTGCCCCTAGCGTTCCAACCAGCGGAAACGCCGCGGCGGGTCGAGACTGGGGGTTCGAAATGGCGCTACTTGGTGAACGGGCTGTGGTCCTGGGGGCGAGCATGGCGGGAATGCTGGCGGCGCGGGTGGCCGCCGAGCATTATCGGACCGTCATAGTGGTCGATCGAGACATGCCTCCCGGACACCCGTCCCGCCGCCGCGGCGTCCCGCAGGCGAGTCACGGTCACGTCTTACAAGCCGGCGGGGTGGCCGTGGTCGACGAGCTGTTTCCCGGCATCCTCGACGAGATGGTCGCCGAGGGGACACCGACCTGGGGCGACGGCGACCTCTCCCGGGTGATTCTCGAGTACGGCGGGCATCGATTTCTGCCGTCGGGGCACCTGCCCAATCCGGTGACCTCCTACATGCCGAGCCGGCCGTTTCTGGATTGGCATGTGATGAAACGACTTTCGGCGATTCCGAACGTCACGGTACTCGGCGGCCACGACGTGGTAGACGTGACATCGTCCGAGGATCGCACCCGGGTGACCGGAGTGTTGGTTGCGCGTCGCGACGAGGCTGCGGTGCTGGGCGCCGATCTGGTCATCGACGCCAGCGGTAGGGGATCGCGCGCACCGGTCTTCCTGGAGGACCTCGGCTACGGCCGGCCCCGCGAGGACGAGCTGATGATCAACCTGGCCTACACCAGCCAGTGGCTGCGGATCCCGCCGGGCGCGATCCGCCAGCACATGGTGGCGCTGTTCCCCAAACCCGGTGAGGCCACCACGGTGGCCCTGCTCAACCACGAGAACGACACCTGGCTGATGACCGTCGGCGTGATGGCCGGCGCGGAGCAGGCCCGCGACTACACGGACATGGTGGCGATGGCGCGGCGGCGAGCTCCCGGGCACATTCTCGAGGTACTCGAGACCGCCGAACCGGTCGGCCAGGTAGCTCATTACCGCACGCCGTCGAGTCGGTGGCGTCGCTACGACGAGATGCCCCGGCGACCCGATGGGTTCATCGCCATCGGCGACGCCGTGTGCAGCTTCAACCCGATCTACGGGCAGGGCATGTCGGTGGCGGCCTTGGAAGCGCTGGCGTTGCAACGTTCTCTTCGAAAGGGTGACACGGATTTGCCGCAGCGGTTCTCCCGAGCCGCCGCCAAGGTCGTCCGGGTGGCGTGGCGCAACGCGGTCAGCGCCGATCTGTCGTTGCCCGAAGTCGCAGGCGAACGAACGTTGGCAATGCGCGTCAACAACAAGTTCTCCGACATGGTTCTCACCGCCGTCGAGACCGATCCGGTGGTCAACAGTCAGTTTTTCCGGGTGATCGGCATGCTCGATTCGCCCACCCGGTTGATGCGGCCGTCGATCCTGGCACGGGTGGTGCGAGCCAATCTCCTACGGCTGCAGCCGACTCCGGTATCCGAGCCCGCGTTGGCCGGCTAGCTGTCCAGCTGCTTGATCAGCCTCGCCGGGGCCTGCAGCCGGAACGACGCGTCGATAAGTTCGGCGACTTCCGTCCAATCGATCTCGGCGGCGTCGAAGTCCAGGCCCAGCCAGCCGTACGGACCGAGGTAGGCGGGGACGAAGAACCGGGCATCCTGCTGCAGCGCCTCGCGCTCGCTGTCGTCGACCTTGATCAGCAGCGCGTGGGCGTACCGAATCATCGGGCCGGCCGGGTTCTTCTGGCTGCCGCCGTAGACGGCGAACATCTTCGGCGCCGAGAACGTCGGTCTGCCGTGCGAGATCTTCTCGGTCGCCTCCGGCAACGCCAGCGCGATCGTGCGCACCCGAGCCAGGATCGGGTCGGAGTCGTCGAACATGGTCGGGTGCGGCATGGCCCCACCTTGCCACGATCGAAGCCTGTCGGATCCCTCCGATAGCCTGCGTGGGTGGCAGCAGAGACGTCCGATCCCGAGGTTGATCCCATCGATCCGGATGTGCGGCGGCGTTGGCAGGAACTTGCCGAAGAGGTGCGCGAGCATCAGTTCCGCTACTACATCAAGGACGCGCCGATCGTCTCCGACGCGGAGTTCGACAGGCTCTTCAACGAGCTCCTCGCGCTCGAGGATCGTTTTCCCGAGCTTCGGGTGGCCGACTCGCCGACCCAGCTGGTCGGCGGCGCGGGCTTCGCCACCGACTTCGCCGAGGCCGCCCACCTGGACCGCATGCTGAGCCTCGACGACGTGTTCAACACCGAGGAACTGGCAGCCTGGTCCAGCCGGGTCGAAGCCGAGATCGGCCGGGATCCGCAATACCTGTGCGAGCTGAAGATCGACGGCGTCGCGATCGCTTTGGTGTACCGCGACGGCCGATTGGAGCGGGCCGCCACCCGCGGTGACGGCCGGGTCGGCGAGGACGTGACCAACAATGCCCGCACCATCGACGACATTCCCGAAACTCTCACTGCGTCAGAGGATTACCCGGTTCCGGCGCTACTCGAGGTGCGCGGCGAGGTGTTCTTCATGCTGGCGGATTTCGAGAACCTGAACGCCAGCCTGGTCGAGGAGGGCAAGGCGCCGTTCGCCAACCCGCGTAACAGCGCGGCCGGCTCGCTGCGGCAGAAGAATCCGGCGGTAACCGCCCGCCGTCGGCTGCGGATGATCTGCCACGGCCTGGGCCGCGCGGAGTTTTCCGCAGGCTATGCCCCTTCCTCCCTGCACGACACCTACTTCGCGCTGAAGGCCTGGGGCCTGCCCGTCTCCGATCACACCACTCGGGTGGCGGGGCTGGCCGCCGTCGAGGAGAAGATCGTCTACTGGGGCGAACGCCGCCACGAGATCGAGCACGAAATCGACGGCGTGGTGGTCAAAGTCGACGACTTCGCTCAGCAGCGCCGGCTCGGCGCCACCTCCCGCGCGCCGCGCTGGGCATGCGCCTACAAGTACCCGCCGGAAGAAGCCCAGACCAAGCTGCTCGACATCCAGGTCAATGTCGGTCGCACCGGCCGGGTCACCCCGTTCGCGATGATGACGCCGGTGAAGATCGCCGGGTCGACGGTCGGCATGGCCACCCTGCACAACGGCTCGGAGGTCAAGCGCAAGGGCGTGCTGATCGGTGACACCGTGATGATCCGCAAAGCCGGCGACGTCATCCCCGAGGTCCTGGGGCCCGTCGTCGACCTCCGCGACGGCACCGAGCGCGAATTCGTGATGCCCACCCATTGCCCGGAGTGCGGCACCCCGCTGGCGCCGGCCAAGGAGGGCGACGTCGACATCCGGTGCCCGAACTCCCGATCCTGCCCCGCTCAACTGCGTGAGCGGGTCTTTCACCTGGCCGGTCGCGGTGGGCTGGACATCGAGGGGCTGGGCTACGAGGCGGCGACCGCGCTGCTGGCCGCCAAGGTCATCACCGATGAGGGCGACCTGTTCAGCCTCACCAGCGCCGACCTGCTGACGTCGGACTTCTTCACCACCAAGGACGGCACGCTGTCCGCCAACGGCGCCCGGTTCTTGATCAACCTGCAGCAGGCCAAGGACCGGCCGTTGTGGCGGATCCTGGTCGCGTTGTCTATCCGCCACGTCGGGCCGACCGCGGCGCGGGCGCTGGCCGTGGCGTTCGGCAGCCTCGACGCGATCATGGCCGCCAGCGAGGAGCAGCTCGCCGACGTCGAAGGGGTCGGACCGACGATCGCCGCAGCGCTGGTCGAATGGTTCGCCGTCGACTGGCACCGCGCGATCATCGACAAGTGGCGGGCGGCCGGCGTGCGGATGGAAGACGTCCGCGATGAGTCGATCAGCCCTACGCTGCAAGGACTTTCGATCGTGGTCACCGGGTCGTTGCCGAACTTCTCCCGCGACGAGGCCAAGGAGGCCATCATCAGCCGTGGCGGCAAGGCGGTCGGCTCGGTGTCGAAGAAGACCTCGTATGTGGTCGCGGGCGATTCGCCCGGATCGAAGTACGACAAGGCCGTCGAACTGGGTATCCCGATCCTCGACGAGGACGGGTTCCGCGCCCTGCTGGACGAGGGACCGCCAGCGGCTGAGCCCGAGGACCCTGACGACAGTCCTGCGTGACGGGATCGCTGCTGAGATCCGGAAAAAGGAAGGCTCGACCAGGCCTGCGCGCAAGGTTGCTGAGGATTGTTCGGCGACATAGCTCAACTTATGGAGCCTCTGTCAGAGGAGGTGGGCTGGCCCTGATCGAGTGAAGTGAGGGCACGTCACCTATATGGTTGAATGAAAACCGTTGCGCGCATTGGCGGGGTGGCGAGACCGGCTTTCACGGGTTGTTCAGGGCAGATGGGGGTTTGCTGATGCTGATTCGCGTCCAGTGCGGACGGTTGCTGTGACGTCTACTCCGCCTGGCGGCGGTGGCTTCGGCGGCCCGAATCCGATCGGTGGTCCGAATCCGATCGGCGGATCCCAGGGATCCTGGCCGGCGCCTCCCGGACCGGCACCGCAGCACCCCGCGCCCTCGTACGGACAGCCGCAGCAACCCCCTCCGTCGCAACCTCCGCCGGGGCAATGGCCGCCGGCGCCGCCCGCCTACGGTCCGCCAGGAGCGCCGGGCTACGGGCCACCGCCGGGGTACGGGCCGCCGCCTCGCCGCAGACCCAGCAAGCGGATGATCATCGGTCTCCTTTCGGGCGTCGCGGTGCTGGTCGTCGCGGCGATCGTTGCGGTGATCGTGTTCGGGTCGGGTGGTCCCGGTAACCCCAAGACCGCCGGCGACGTGGTGAAGGCCTACCTGGAGGCGCTGGCCCGCGGCGACGCCAACGAGGCGCTGTCGTATACGAACGACGAGCCGGCGTCCAAGGACTTCCTCACCGATGACATCCTCAAGCAGCAGATCGCGAAGTGGCCGATCACCAATATCCGCATCCTCAACGACGATGCCGATTCCTCCATCGAGATGGGCAGCGTGCACGTCGCCGCCAACTTCGGTGACCAGACATCGGACGAGAACATTCACGTCAAGAAGTCCGGGGGTGAATGGAAACTCGACCACGCAGCCCTCAAGCTCAAGTTCATCAGCTCCCAGGACCAGAAGGCGTTGAGCACGGTCACCCTGTTCGGCAAGTCGATCGACCCGAAGAAGGAGACCTACGTCTTCCCGGGCTGGATCGACCTCGGCAACAGCAACGAATACATCACCCAGGAGCCGCTGAAACGGCCATTACTGCTGGGTGAGTTGGGCTATGGCGGACTTACGACCTCGCTGATGCCGCAGTTCGACATCAGCGACAAGGGAATAGCGGTGTCGATGGACCTCGTGAAGTCTGCCATCGCGAACTGCGCGAGTTCCAAGCAATTGCAGCCACCGAATTGCCCACAGGGAGTGCGTGATTCGTCGCTGGTCGATGGCACCGCGGTGTGGACCGCACCTGCCGATCTGAGCGAGCTCAAGGCCAGTTACTTCGACCCCGAGAAGATGACCGAACGGGTCCACGGCCCGCTCGATTTCCAGCTCACCGCCCAATCCACTTCTGGTGGAACGAAATCCGGAACCGTCTACTCCTACATCACCGCGACAGTTGACTTGACGACAAATCCGCCGACTGTGTCGGTCAGAGGCTGAGGCGTCGACGTCAATGAGAAAGCAATAGGGCTGTGACACAGGACTATCCGGGGAATCCCTATCCGAATCAGCCGCCCGCCTGGGGCGGCGCCCCAGGCGGTCAAGCGCCACCACCTCAGCCGCAACAAGGCTGGTATGGCTATCCACCGGCCCAGCCGGGCTACGGCCCCGGCGGTCAGTGGCCGCCACCGCCGTACCCGCCGAACAACAATGGGCGACGCCGCAAACCGCTGGTGATCACGCTGCTCGCCTCGGCTGCGCTGCTGGTGATCGTGGGTATTGTCCTGGTGATAGCACTGAACACCGGGGGAGGTGCCAAGACGGCGGGGGCCGGTAGCGCCGGCGAAGCGGTCAAGGCCTATCTGGAGGCACTCGCCAAGGGGGACGCCGACGGCGCTCTCGCTCTCGGAGTCGCCCAACCGGCGTCCAAGAAGTTCCTCACCAACGATGCTCTGAAGCTTCAGATTTCGAAGTGGCCCATCACAAACATCGAGATCACCGAGGATACGTCGAAGACCGAGCCGGGCAACATGGCGTTGGTGAAGGTGTCCGCGAACTTCGGCGACCACCATTCCGAGGGCCAGCTTCCGGTGAAGAAGACCAACGACGGATGGAAGCTCGAGAGCGCGACCATCAACGTCGACACGATGAGCGGCATTCTGGGCTCAGGGCCCGCGACATCCCTCAGCATCCTGGGCAAGCCGCTCGGGCAGGACACGCACCTTTACGTCTTCCCTGGCTACCTGGACATGAAATCGACTGTGCCCTATATCGATGTCAGCGCCAAGCCGCTGCTGCTGGAGAGCATGCTCGCCGGTGACATCGCCAGCACGCTTACGTTCGACTACACCGTCAACGACGCCGGGCACAAGGCCGTCAACACCGCACTCGAAACCTGGATCAGCGGGTGCCTCTCGGCACCGGAAACCCAATACAAGTGCCCGAAGCACAATTTCGACACACCGATCAACCGGGCAACCGCCAAGGTGGACGGGCCGATCGACCTCAGCGGAGTCACCCAGACCCTGGTTCCGATGTCCATGAGCGTGATGACGACCGGGCCGGCCCGCTACCACTTCACCGCGCAGACAACCAGCGGCGAGCAGGCGAGCTTCACGTCCGAACTGCTGGTCTCAACCTCGGTGAGCCTGGCCAAGGATCCGCCCGCCGTCGGGCCGCTTCGTTAGCGGAGTGCGACTACTACCCCTGGAGAGTGAGCATGACCGCTACCGCCCGTGCCCAACCCAACCAGCAGGATATGGACCACGCATATCGAGTCGTGGCGGCGATATCGTCGGTGTTCTCCGCCAAGGTCGTCGGCCAGGACTACCTCAGGGAGACATTGCTTCTCGGTTTACTGACCGGTGGGCACATCCTGCTCGAAGGTGTTCCGGGCCTAGCCAAGACGACCGCGGCGCGGGTGGTGGCCGATGCGATCTCCGGCGGCTTCAACCGGATTCAATGCACACCCGACCTGCTGCCCAGCGATATCGTCGGCACCCAGATCTTCGATTCGACGACCAACTCGTTCCACACTCAGCTGGGCCCCGTCCACGCCAATGTCGTTCTGCTGGACGAGATCAACCGCTCCAGCGCCAAGACGCAGAGCGCCATGCTGGAAGCGATGGAAGAACGCCAGACGACGTTGGCCGGAAAGATGTATCCGATCCCGGAGCCATTCCTGGTGATCGCCACCCAGAACCCGGTCGACCAGGAAGGCACTTACCCGCTCTCGGAGGCGCAGACCGACCGGTTCATGCTCAAAGAAGTTCTGCGCTATCCCTCTCCGCAGGAGGAGGCCGAAGTCGTCTTCCGGATCGATGCCGGCGTCTACGACCGGTCGGCAACCCCGCAACCGGTGGCCAGTCTCGACGAGATCCGGCAACTACAGCGCATCGTCGCCGGTGTGCACATGGATCCTGTTCTGGTGCACTACACAACGCAGCTGGTGCACGTGACTCGCAACCCCGCGCAATTCCTGTCGCCGCAGCTTGCTCGCCTTGTCGAATATGGCGCGAGCCCCCGGGCGTCGATCGCCTTCTGCAAAGCGGCACGGGCGGCGGCGATCCTGGCGGGCCGCAACCATGTGATCCCCGACGATATTCGCAACCTCGCCCAACGGGTGCTACGGCATCGCCTGATCCTGGGATTCGAGGCAGTCAACATCAATGTCACTCCCGAAATGGTGATCGACGCTGTGCTGCAGTCGGTCCGGGTGCCGTGACCGATCCTCATGGGTAGGCATCTCAATCTCGCCAAGTCCTATTTCGGCACCGACACGCGTGGAATTCTCGAAGGCGGTCGGTATGCGTTGCTGCATTCGCGAAGCCTGGAGCTCGACGATTTGCGGCCGTATGTGGCCGGTGACGATGTCCGGGATATCGACTGGAGGGCTTCCGCGCGTTCGGGATCCGTGCTGACCAAACGATTCGTCTCCGAGAAGCACCACAAGATTCTGCTGGTCGCCGACACCGGCAGGAACATGACGGCGCTGGCACCCAGCGGCGAGGTGAAGCGCGTGGTGGCCGCCAACGTGATGGGCGCGGTCGGCCTCATCGCGCTGGGCCGCAGCGACGAGGTCGGCATGGTGTACGGCGACAGCACCGGATCGGCGACGATCAGGAACCGGCGCAGTGAGACCCACATCGAGAGCATGCTGGAACGCTTCCATTCCCGCAGCGCTGAGGACGTCGGAACCAGTGAGATCGTCGGCCAGCTCAATTACGTCGTGCGCGCGCATCGCCGGCGGCTGCTTCTGATCATCGTGTCCGACGAACCGGACGTCAGCAGCGACCTGGAGGAAGTGCTCAAGCAATTGCAAGGGCGTCACGATCTGATCTGGCTGATGATCACCGATATGCCTGCCGTCGGCGGAGTCGACGGCGAACAGGACGGCTATGACGTGGCCACCGGAGGGTTCGTGCCCAACGGATACGCGCTGGGGCCGCGAGTCCTGAACGCTTATCGCGCCGCCGAGCAGCACCGGGTTGCCCAGCTCGACGAGTTCCTCTCCGTCAACGGCGTGCGTTTCAGCCGGATCGACGGCAGCGCCGACATCCGCAGGGGTCTTGTTGCGGTGAGTGAGAGCTAGGGCGATGCCATCTGACGACCTACTGCGGTTCATCGGCGGCCCACTGCCGTACTCCGGCTGGTGGTTGCTGCTCGGTATTCTGCTGGTCGCAACCGTGATCGCATGGTGTGCCGGTGTTTTCGTGTGGACACTGTCGCCGGGACGGCTGCGGGCACTGCCGGTGATCAACCGGATCCATGCCGGGCTGACGCGGCGCCGATTCATCCGCGCGGTGCGAGGCGCCTTCGATCAATACCGCGCCGGCGTCATCAGTGGTCCGCAGGCGGGTGCGGCAATCAGCCGGAGCGTGCGCAGTTTTCTGTTCGTGTCCACCGGTGTGCGGGCGCAGTACCTTCACATCAGCGACATGGCCGACGGTCCGCTCGCCGCGGCGGCGCCGCTGTTGACGCGCCTCAACGATGTCCAATTCAGTACCAACCCATCGAATGATATTGCCGCGCTGGGTCGGTCAGCCGAGGAGTTGATCTCGACGTGGACCTGAGGTGGTGGCCACTGGCGGTGGCCGGGGCGATGTTGCTGCTCGTCGCGATCGTGGTCGCCTGGTTTTCGCCGATGGCCCGGGTGCAACGGTCATTACGACCCTTGGCGCACGTCGACCGCCTCACCCGGTTGCCCGAGTACCTGCGGATTTACCGGGTCTACCTGCTGTCGGTAGTGGTGACCGCGGTGCTGCTGGTTGTCACGTTCGGTGCGACCCTGGTCGCCGCCGCCCGCCCGGTCGGGTTGTCCTCGTCGACGGAGACGTTCGACGCTGCCCACCCCGAGGACATCATGCTGTGCGTCGGGCAGCCGGTCACCGACCCGACCACCGCGGGATTTCTGGACTACTATGCGCGGCAGTCCAAATCGTTCGGCACCCAGCGACTCGGTCTGACATCTCCGACGCTGCGCATCATTCCGCTCACCCGTGACGCCGAGTACATTGCGCAGCGTTTGACCGGCCTGACCCAGCTCGCCCGTCTGCAACAGGACCTGGACACCGGGGCGCAGGTCTCCGCGGTGGACCGCGACAAGCTCGCCACTGGGGTGGAGGCGTTCTCACATCCGGTGGGCTACGTCGACTACGCCCAAAGCATCGAGGACATCCTGGCGCTGTGCATGACGGGTTTTCCGTCGTTCGAGAGCAAGGGCACGCATCGGCGGCAGCTGGTCTACCTCGGCTACACCGACCTGCGCGGCGCTGACGAGCAACGCCGGTCGCTGTTTTCGGCACAGGCGCTGCAGCAGATGGCGTCGGCGGGCGGCATTCAGCTCAACGTCCTGGCCCGCTCGGACGTCGTCGCTGAATCCACTCAGGGCAACGACGCGGTGCGCTCGCTCGTCGAATCGACCGGGGGTCGGTTCAGCCTCTACAACCCCGCCGGTGCGGCGCTGTCGGATGCAGGCACCGATCCGGCGCTGAGTCGGCAGCTGGACCAGATCGGCAGCAACCCGCCGTCGGCGGAACTGCCCGGGGGACAGGTGATCACCAGTCGATCGATGGATTCACCGGGACCGGTACTCGTCGTGGCGCTCGTCGCGGCCGGCATCCTCAGTGTTTCGCTGGCGGTGCTGCGGCGATGACATTCGTTCCAGTAATTCCGTTGCTGCCCTTGATCATCGGGGCGGTAGTGCTGCTTGTCATCCGGATGGTCGCCCTCTATCGGATTCTGGTCCGCACCGGACCGGGGCGATACCGGCGGGTGGTGGCCAGATGGAGCGGCCTGACGCTTGCGATCCTGTTCATCGTCATGGCGGCCTTGCGACCCGGGTTCGACAACGACCAAGCCAGCCAGTCGATCCAATTGAACGGCGCCAAGAGTGACCAGAATGTCAACGTCTTCTTCGTCGTGGACCGATCGGTCAATTCCCGCGTCGAAGACTATGGCGACGGCAAATCGCGGATGTCGGGAATACGCGCCGACATCGGCGCCCTCATCGACGAGTACTCGCACGCGCGGTTCGGTCTGATTTCGTTCGCGAGTAAGGCGGGAACGGACTGGCCGCTATCCGACGACGCATGGAGCCTTCATTCGATGGTCAAGGGGCTGTCGCCCTACACCCTCGTCACGCCCGACGCGATGTACCAAGCCGATGCGTTTGCCGCTCGAGATGTCCTGCGCAGCAAGGTAGAAGAAGCGACCAGACTGTTCCCCGGCTCCACCAACGTGGTGTTCTACCTTGGCGAGGGTGCCCCCGGATCCCGGGTTCCCAACACCTCGTTCGACCTGCCCGCCGGCGCGGTCGCCGGCGGCGCGGTCCTCGGCTACGGCAGCGTCGCCGGCGGTCCGATCCCGCTGGGTTGGTCGAACGGCAACAAGGTGTACGCGGGTGATCCAGGTGGCGGTGCCGCGCTCAACTCGTCGATCGATGAAGGTCGGCTCAAAGAGGTCGCATCCCAGCTTGGTGTGCCGTACTTCCATCGGGAAAGTGCCCAGCCCGTCAGCGGCGTCGTGCCGGTGATCGAGGCGAAGGACCAGCACAACGACGTCGCGACGACATTGAAACTGATCGACCGGTGGGAGCTCTACTGGATTTTCGCCCTGTTGGCAGTGCTACTGGTGCTGGCCGAGATCGTGGCGACCATCCGGGAATATCGCCGCAATCGGATGTCGCGCAGGGACGCCTGGTGATGTTGGACAGGAGGCGGACCACGCGGTTCAGGGAGGTGTTCCAGCGACTCCGGCCGTCTCGTGCAGCGTCGCGCAGAATCCGACTCCGCCGTCGACTCTTGGCGTTCTCCGCGCCGGTCATCGTGCTACTACTCTTGTTGGCGGCCAAGCTGATTGGCGTCGTCATGGTGGGCAACAGCACGATCGCCGACTTCGCCGCGCACGACATCGACGCGCTGCACGAGGACGTCGCGCGACTCCAGGTGTTCGACGTGATCGAGCCGGGCAAGTCCACCTTTGCGGCCGGGGACTTGGCGGTGCTGGAAGGCGAACTGGATCGGGCCGAACGGCAGTTCGCCGATGCGCTGAACCGGATTTCGGACGGCGAGTCATGCCCGGTGCGCATCAACGTGGAATTGGTGCGCGAGACGATGGGGGATCTGGCGACGCGCGCGGGCAACCGAGAGCGTGCGCAGCAGAGCTACACCGACGCACTGACGGTCGTCCAGCAAGCGCCTGGCGGCTGCTTCGCCGGCAATGACGATCCGAACCAGGACCGCCGTGCCACCCGCGCCGACTCGATTCCGCGGCTCGAACGCAAACTGGCCAATTTGCAGGCACCACCCGCCACGCCGTTGCCGCCGCCCGCCCAGATCGGTCCGCAGTCGCCGCCGACCTCGTTGACCCCGACGTCGGTGCCGCCGCTGCCGGGGCTGGGCCCGCCTCCCGAGCAGGGCCCCGGCCCGTCGCCGGGTCCTGGACCCGGTCCGAGCCCGGCGCCTGGGCCAGGGCCCAATATGCCGCAGCTTCCGCAGAACGGCGGCGGCCAGGTGCCCGTCGTCGGGCCCGACGACGGCGGGGACGGCCCAGGCGCGCTAGACCCGGTCTCTCCAGATCGGCTGCCTACAGCGGGCGACGGGGCCGCGGCACCGGCTCATCGGCTCGGCCCCGGCGACCCGCTGGACAAGCTTCGGGATCTGCTGGACAACTCCAACGCCACCGGCGACAACCGGGAGTAGCGCCGGCTCAGCGCAGAATCGTCGCGACGATCCCGGCCAGGTAGCCCAGCCGGGCCACCTCGGAGGGACGGAACAGCGGCCCGCCCGGGCGGCCCAGTAGCACCGCGGTGTTGGGGTCACCCAGTGGCGCGGCGGCCAGTGTGGTGTCCATGTCACGCCAGGCCTGCGGCACCCAGTCAGCGGTGCCGTCGAGGGCCTCCGCGTGTGCGAGCGGCAGCCACGGCGCGGAGGTCGCCGCAGTCTCCGGCGCGCCGGAACTGCCGACCACGCGTTCCAGGCCTGACTCCGACATCCGCGCCACCGTGCAGAAGCCCACCCGCAGCACCCGTGGCGCCTCGTCGGCAAGCACCTGCAGCTTGTCGGCGCGGTTGCCGGCCGCGGCAATGTGGTCGATGAGCTCCAGCTCGCGATGGGCTTCCAACAGCCCGGTGTGCGGCCGGATGGTGTCGACCCGCACGCCCTTGATGTGTTCGGCGGCTGTGATCAGCATGTCGGGCATGGCGCCCAGCGGGAGCTCGACGACCAGATCGTCGATCGCCCAGCCGGGGCCCCGCTCGACCACGTCGAGCGACAGGATGTCTGCGCCGACGGTGCCCAGCGCCACGGCGAGCGAGCCGAGGCTACCGGGCCGGTCGGCCAGCTGGACCCGCAGCAGATACGAAGGCACGCGGACACTGTTTCACAGCCGCCTGGACTCAGCATTCCGGCAGGGTCGGCCACGCTCACCCCCAGAGTGCAGTTGTCGGCGACTGCTCTCGAGGTTCGTGCGCAGCACCTGCAGTCTCGGCGAGGCGGGGGTTTCACCTAGGCTTGACCACCGTGTCCCAGATCTCCCGCGACGATGTCGCCCGGCTCGCCAAGCTGGCCCGGCTGGCCCTGACCGACAACGAACTCGAGAGCTTCGCCGGCCAGCTCGACGCCATCCTGGAGCACGTCAGCCAGATTCAGGCCGTCGACACCGCAGACGTGAAGCCGACCGACAATCCCCTGAAAGACACCAACGTCACCAGGCCCGACGTGGTTCAGCAGTGCCTGACCCAGGCTGAAGCGCTCGCCGAGGCGCCGGCCGCAGAGGAGGGCCGCTTCGCGGTCCCGCAGATTTTGGGGGAGCCCCAGTGAGCGACTTGATCCGGCTCGACGCCGCCACTCTTGGCGAGAAGATCGCGGCCAAGGAGGTCTCCTCGGTCGAGGTGACCCAGGCCTGCCTGGACCAGATCGCCGCCACCGACGAGCGCTACCACGCCTTCTTGCACGTCGCCGCCGACGAAGCGCTCGCCAGTGCCGCCCGCGTCGACGCCGCCGTCGCCGCCGGGGAGACGCTGCCATCGCCGCTGGCCGGCGTGCCGCTGGCGCTCAAGGACGTTTTCACCACCGTCGACATGCCGACGACGTGCGGCTCGAAGATCCTCGAGGGCTGGACGTCGCCGTACGACGCGACTTTGACTGCCCGGCTGCGCGCGGCGGGCACCCCGATCCTCGGCAAGACGAACATGGACGAGTTCGCGATGGGCAGCTCCACCGAGAACTCGGCCTACGGCCCGACCCGCAATCCGTGGGACGTCGACCGGACACCGGGCGGCTCGGGCGGTGGCAGCGCAGCCGCATTGGCCGCCTTCCAGGCCCCGCTGGCGATCGGCTCCGACACCGGCGGATCGATCCGCCAGCCGGCGGCGCTGACCGCGACCGTCGGGGTCAAACCCACCTACGGCACGGTGTCGCGCTACGGGCTGGTGGCGTGCGCGTCGTCGCTCGATCAGGGCGGGCCGTGCGCGCGTACCGTGCTCGACACCGCGCTGCTGCATTCGGTGATCGCCGGACACGACCCGCGCGACTCCACCTCCGTTGACGCGCAGGTGCCCGATGTGGTCGCGGCCGCGAAGGCCGGCGCCAGCGGTGACTTGTCGGGCGTGCGGATCGGTGTGGTCAAGCAGCTGCGCAGCGGTGAGGGGTATCAGCCCGGCGTGCTGGATTCGTTCAACGCCGCCGTCGAGCAGCTCGAGGCGCTGGGTGCCGAGGTCAGCGAGGTGGACTGCCCGCACCTGGACTACTCGCTGTCCGCCTACTACCTGATCCTGCCATCGGAGGTGTCGAGCAACCTGGCCCGCTTCGACGCCATGCGCTACGGGCTACGTGTCGGCGACGATGGCAGCCACAGCGCCGAAGAGGTGATGGCGCTGACGCGGGCGGCCGGATTCGGCCCAGAAGTCAAGCGCCGCATCATGATTGGCACGTATGCGCTGTCGGCGGGTTATTACGACGCGTACTACAACCAGGCGCAGAAGGTGCGGACCCTGATCGCCGGTGACCTCGACGCCGCCTACGAAAAGGTGGATGTGCTGGTCTCACCGGCTACCCCGACCACCGCATTCCGCCTGGGGGAGAAGGTCGACGATCCACTGGCGATGTACCTGTTCGACCTGTGCACGCTGCCGTTGAACCTGGCCGGGCATTGCGGAATGTCGGTGCCGTCGGGGCTCTCTGCCGACGACAATCTGCCGGTCGGCCTGCAGATCATGGCGCCTGCGCTGGCCGACGACCGGCTCTACCGGGTAGGTGCGGCCTATGAGTCTGCCCGCGGTTCGCTGCCAACAGCGATCTGACGGGGCAGGATAGGTCCCATGCGTATCGGAGTGCTGACCGGTGGGGGTGACTGTCCGGGTCTGAATGCGGTGATCCGGGCTGTGGTGCGGACCTGTGACGCCCGCTATGGGTCTTCGGTGGTCGGGTTCCTGGACGGCTGGCGGGGCCTGCTGGAGGACCGCCGGATCCAGCTGCACAACGACGACCGCAACAACCGGTTGCTCGCCAAAGGCGGCACCATGCTGGGTACGGCCCGCACCAATCCCGACAAGCTGCGCGCCGGTCTGGACGACATCAAGCAGACGTTGGAGGACAACGGGATCGACGTGCTGATCCCGATCGGCGGCGAAGGCACGCTGACCGCCGCGCACTGGCTGTCCGAGGAGGGTGTACCCGTCGTCGGCGTGCCCAAGACCATCGACAACGACATCGACTGCACCGACGTCACATTCGGCCACGACACCGCGCTGCAGATCGCCACCGAGGCGATCGACCGGTTGCACAGCACCGCGGAGTCGCATCAGCGGGTGATGCTGGTCGAGGTGATGGGCCGGCATGCGGGCTGGATCGCGCTGAACGCCGGGCTGTCCTCGGGTGCGCACATGACCCTGATCCCCGAGCAGCCCTTCGATGTCGAAGAGGTGTGCCGGCTGGTCAAGAAGCGCTTCCAGCGCGGCGAGTCCAGCTTCATCATCGTGGTCGCCGAAGGTGCCAAGCCGGCCGAGGGGTCAATGCAACTGCGCCAGGGCGGCACCGACGAATTCGGGCACGAACGTTTCACCGGGGTGGCCCAGCAGCTGGCCATGGAGGTGGAGAAGCGGATCAAGAAGGAAGTCCGGGTCACTGTGCTCGGGCACGTCCAGCGCGGCGGCACGCCGACGGCGTATGACCGGGTGCTGGCCACCCGGTTCGGCGTCAACGCCGCCGACGCCGCGCACGCCGGCGAGTACGGGATGATGGTGTCGCTGCGCGGGCAGGACATCGGCCGGGTGCCGCTGGCGGATGCGGTGCGCCAGCTCAAGCTGGTGCCGCAGAGCCGCTACGACGACGCCGCCGCCTTCTTCGGCTGAGATTCCACCGGTCCGGATGGGAAAACCGGCCCCACTAGGATTGACCGCATGACTGCTGCTGCGCAGGCTGACCTGCTCGACTACGACGACGTCATCGCCCGCTTCGACCCGGTGCTCGGGCTCGAGGTGCACGTCGAGCTGTCCACGGCCACCAAGATGTTCTGCCCCTGCGCGACGACGTTCGGTGCTGAGCCCAATACCCAGGTGTGCCCGGTCTGCCTCGGCATGCCCGGTGCGTTACCGGTACTCAACGAGGCGGCCGTCGAGTCGGCCATCCGGATCGGTCTCGCGCTGAACTGCGACATTGCGCCGTGGTCGCGCTTCGCCCGGAAGAACTACTTCTATCCCGACCAGCCGAAGAACTACCAGATCTCGCAGTACGACGAGCCGATCGCTTTCGACGGTTACCTCGATGTACCGCTCGACGATGGCAGCACTTTCCGCGTCGCCATCGAGCGTGCGCACATGGAGGAGGACACCGGCAAGCTCACGCATGTCGGCGGCGACACCGGCCGCATTCACGGTGCGACCACCTCGCTGCTGGATGTCAACCGCGCCGGGGTTCCGCTGATCGAGATCGTCACCAAGCCGATCGAGGGCACCGGTGAGCGGGCACCCGAGGTCGCGCGCGCCTATGTCACGGCGCTGCGGGATCTGCTGCGCGCCCTGGGTGTCTCCGACGTGCGGATGGACCAGGGTTCGCTGCGGTGCGACGCCAACGTGTCGCTGCGCCCGATCGGCCAGCAGGAGTTCGGTACCCGAACCGAGACCAAGAACGTCAACTCACTCAAGAGCGTCGAGGTGGCGGTGCGCTACGAAATGCGCCGCCAGGCAGCGATTCTCGTCGAGGGCGGCAAGATCCATCAGGAGACCCGGCACTTCGACGAGGCTGGTTTCACCTCGCCCGGCCGTGACAAGGAGACCGCCGAGGATTACCGGTACTTCCCGGAGCCTGATTTGGAGCCGGTGGCCCCGAGCGAGGAGCTGGTGGCCCGGTTGCGTGCCACGATCCCGGAGCTTCCGTGGTTGTCGCGCAAGCGAATTCAGGACGACTGGGGTATTTCCGACGAGGTGATGCGCGATCTGGTGAACGCGGGCGCGATCGAGCTGGTCGCCGCGACAGTCGAGGCGGGCGCCAGCAGTGAGCAGGCCCGGGCCTGGTGGGGAAACTTTCTGGTGCAGAAGGCCAACGAATCCGGCGTCGAGCTTGCGGCACTGCCGATCACTCCGGCTCAGGTGGCCAAGGTTGTCGCCCTGGTCGACGAGGGCAAGCTGTCGAACAAGCTGGCGCGCCAGGTTGTCGAAGGTGTGCTCGCCGGCGAGGGCGAGCCCGAGCAGGTGATGGCCGACCGTGGCCTGGCGCTGGTCCGCGACGACTCGCTGATTCAGACCGCTGTCGACGAAGCGCTGGCCGCCAACCCCGATATCGCCGAGAAGATCCGCGGCGGCAAGGTGCAGGCAGCGGGTGCGATCGTCGGCGCGGTGATGAAGGCGACCAAGGGGCAGGCCGACGCGGCGCGCGTGCGGGAGCTCGTCATGGCCGCTTGCGGCCAGAGCTAGCTAGTTAGGCGGTCAGCCGGCTGCGGTTGATCCACCACTGTTCGTGCAACCGCCGACATCGGCCGGCTGACAGCGGCTCGTCGCCGTCGTAGCGGTCCAGGACGGCGGCCGCCCCGGCGAAGTCCCGGTTGCGGATGCCCAGGGTGGTGACGACGATGGTCGCCAGTCCCGCCGAACGCGCGGTGTGGAACCCGGCCGGGGAGTGCTCGACGGCCATCGCGGACTCAGGGCCGACCCCGAGTTCGCACAGCGCTCGGTGATACACCTCCGGGTCGGGCTTGGGCCTGCTGACGTCGTCGCCGGTGATCAGCACCTCGACCACGCCATCGCCGATGAGCTCGCGGACCAATGGTTCGACCCACTCGCGGGGGCCAGCCGCAGTGACGCCGACTCGGATGTCGGCGCAGTGCAGGCTCCAGATCAGCTCGCGGAACATGTGCGCATCGCGTTCGGTGGCCGCCAGCGGCGCGTCGAAGTCGAAGATGACCGCTTCGAGTGCCGGCGCGTCGTCATGCGCGCATCGCGCCCGATCCCACCAGAAGGATCGATTCCGGCTGATCGTGTCCAAAAGCATCGTGGCCACGGGGGAAGTATCGCGCGCCGCGTGGTGCGCAGCATCCCCCGTTCAGGGGAGAGGCGGGTGAACCCGTCATCCCCCGCGCCCTGGTGACACCACTGAACGGCTCGGTGAATTTCTGGCCAAATCACCTGCGGCAGTGGACTTCTTAGTGAGTTGACAGGTGTCGAGTGGCAATGCGGTCCGGTGGGCGCGGTCGCGGCACTACGGTGTTGTCCATGACGGTGCGGGTGGTGCTGGTCGACGACCACGAAATGGTCATCGAGGGCCTCAAGGCGATGCTCGCGCCGTTCGGTGACCGTGTCGAGGTGGTGGGGGAGGCGGTCGGGGCCGAGAAGGCCATGGCCGTGATCTTCGACCTCCAACCCGACATCGTGTTGTGCGACGTGCGGATGCAGGGTGCCAGCGGTCTGGACCTGTGCCGGGAGATCCGCAAGCGCGATCCCCAGCGCAAAGTCATCCTGCTCTCGGTCTACGACGACGAGCAGTACCTTTTCCAAGCCATGCGGGTCGGCGCATCGGGCTATCTGCTCAAGGGCATCAGCAGCGATGAGCTGGTGCGCCAGTTGGAAGGAGTGCACGCGGGCTCGACGGCGATCGATGCCGGGCTGGCCGCGCGGGCTGCGGAGACCGCGGCGCGGCTGCAGAGTGACCAGTTCTGGCCCGGCGCCCGGCACGGCCTCACCCAGCGCGAGAGCGAGATCCTGTCGCTGGTGGTGACCGGGCTGTCGAATCGGGGAATCGCCGGCAAGCTGGTGATCGGCGAGGAGACGGTCAAAACCCACCTCAGTTCCATCTATCGCAAGCTGGGGGTCAGTGACCGCACCAGCGCCGCCGCAACAGCGCTGCGGGAAGGCATCTTTCGATGAGCAGTCGTTCGGGCGGTGTGAGTCCGCACGCCGTGCACGGACTGGTCGACGCCGACCGGGAAGTCGCTCTGCTGCTGGACATCATCGCCGCGACGTCGAGCGGGCCCGAGGTGGAACCGATGGCCGCGGCGGTGGCTCGAATGATCACCGCGACAACGGCATCCGATGTCTGCTTCGTGCACGTCCTCGACGACACCGACCAGTCGCTGACCCTGGCCGGTGCCACCCCGCCGTTCGACGAGCAGGTCGGCCGCATCCGGATGCCGCTGGGTTCGGGAGTCTCCGGGTGGGTTGCCAGTCATCGCGAACCCGTGGTGATCGTCAGCGATAAGGAGGCCGATCCGCGTTACGTCCCGATTGCGGCGTTGCGCGGCAAGGACTTTGCCTCGATGGCGTCGGTGCCGATGGAAACCGAGCCCGGCGGTCTGGTGGGGGTGCTCAACGTGCACACCATCGAGCGGCGTGATTTCACCCCGCGCGACATCGAGTTGCTCCTCGTCATCGGGCGGCTGATCGCGGGTGCCCTGCACCAGGCCCGGCTGCACCGACAGCTGTCGGCACGTGAACGCGCGCACGAGAATTTCGCGGAGCAGGTGATCGCCGCTCAGGAAAGCGAACGCCGCCGGCTGGCCGGTGATATTCACGACGGCATCTCGCAGCGCCTGGTCGGACTGACCTACCGACTGGATGCGGCGGCCCGCGCCGTTGACGACCTGGATCAACCGGCGGCCGCCGAGCAGCTGGAAAAGGCCAGGGATCTGGTCGATCTCACGTTGGCCGAGGCCCGGTCGGCGATCGGCGGGCTGCGGCCGCCGGTCCTCGACGACCTCGGTCTGTTGGGCGGCCTGGCCAGCCTCGCCACGTCGATCCCCGAGGTCGACCTGGAACTGCACCTGGCCGACGAGCGGCTGCCCGAGCACATCGAGGTTGCGCTGTATCGCATTGCGCAGGAGTGCTTTCAGAACGTCGTGAAGCATTCTCGTGCGTTGGTCGCCACCGTGACGTTCACGGTCGGGGACGGGGTGGCCAGGCTCGAGGTGGTCGACAACGGAGTGGGATTCGAGACCGGACCGGTCTCGTCGTCGAGTGGTTACGGCATGCTCTCGATGGCCGAGCGTGCCGAGCTGGTCGGCGGCACCCTGACCGTCAGGTCGCGCCCCGGGGCGGGGACCACCGTCACGGTGAGCATCCCCGTCGAGGGCTGAACTCAGCGGCGCAGCGTGCCCGAAGGGGCTTCGCCCCAACGCTTTCGGTATTCGACGGCGAAGCTCCCGAGGTGGTTGAAGCCCCATCGCTCCGCCACCTGCGTCACCGTCACGCCGTCGGCGGGGATGGCATCGGTCAGTTCCTCGTGCACCCGTTCCAGGCGGCGCTCCCGCACGTAGGTCATCGGTGTCATGCCCAGCTCCTCACGGAACCCCTGCTGGATCGACCGGACGCTCATGTGCACGGCCCTGGCCACCGACTCCATGGTGATCCGCTCGGCGAGGTGGTCCTCGATGTAGCTCATGGCGTTCTGCACGACCGCACGGCGCTGGTCGGGTTGGGCCGGCGCCAAGAACTCCGCGTGATAGTTCGACGGTTGCAGATGCAACAGGCTGCTGATCACGAAATCCTCCACCGCGCCGATGCCCTGCCCGCGCTGGATCAGTGAACCCTCGTGGAACACCTCGGTGTGAATCAGCTGGACAGCGGCGTGCCATCGCATGGCGGCTTCGGTGGACATGTCGAACTCCGGGTCGAACACCAGCGGGCGATCCAGCGCGCGACCGAGCAACCGGGTCAGATGCGCGTCCAGGGCCCGCTCCTCGATCCGGATGATCAACTGAGGCGAGTCGTGGTCGAACGCCATCCGCAGCGACGCACCGGGGCTGCTCACCACGGAGCGGATGGTGTTGGCTTCGAAGGAGTGGGCGCGGTGCTCGACCATCGCCCGGCCGTTCATCGGCATGTGCACCGCGTAGTGCGGGCCCACCATCGGGATCTCCACAGCCGCAGCGACGTGCAGGTCGAGGTAGAGCAGGCTGACGTTGCGCAGCCGGACGCCGTGCATGGTCGCCGCGAATCCGGTCGCGTCGTCGCCTGCGACGGTGAGGCGAAGCGGGCCCAGGGTTTTGGCGATCAGCCTCGAGGCGGTCTTGACGTCTTCGGTGTAGAAGATCTCGTTGCCGGCCAGCGCCGGGGGAACTCCGCGGGAGCGGACCTTGCGCCGGACCGGATTGCTGGTGCGCCGGACATCGATGTAGCCCAGTCGGGTGAGCCGCGACATCAGGGCCTACCGGGGTGAACGCGCTGCGGCAGATGAGCCGCCGCTAGTGTCCGTCGCAATCGATCCGCCAGCCTCTCAAACATCGGTCGCGCTTGAACGCGGGTAACTGTTCGTAATTCTGACAGTCATTGCGCGAAAGCGATAGGCAGCCAAGCTCCGGACGGCTACCTTCGGTTCAGGCCAAACTGCCGGGAGGTGCGCATGACAGCTAACGGGCAGGCGGTGTCAGTCACCCCAGCGGACACCCTCCGCGATCGACTCGACGACCCCCATGTCGCGGCCGCGCTCAACACCCTGCTCGACCATGCCGATGTGCTGGCCGTCCTGCTCAGCGGTCTCGACGGCTTCCTCAGTCGTGGCGACACCATCACCGACTCGGTGTCGGCCGCGGTCGCCGAGTTGCGAGGCGTCTCGTCGGCGGCGGTGGTACCCGGTGCCGATGCGCTCAAGAGTGTCGACCTGCAGAGCCTCGCCACCAGCCTGGCGTCGTTGTCCGGCTCGGTCGTGACCGCCGCACCCGCACTGAACACCGTGCTGTCCTCGGGGCTCACCGATCCGGAGACCGCGGCGGTGCTCGCCTCCATCGGCGACGCCCTCGGCGACGGCAAGGCAGGTGCGGCGAATCCGCCCAAGGGCGTCTACGGGCTGTGGAAGGCCACCAAAGACCCCGACTTCGCCCGCGGTCTCGGCTTCCTCATCGCCGTCGCCACATCTTTTGGCCGCCGGGTGAACCGGTAGTGCCCGCCCGTATCTCGCTCGTGCGCTTGACCGTCGGTCATCACTACCGGCCTGGCCCCGGGTCGCTCTCTGAGAGGAGTTCGAATGGCTTCTGTTCTGTGGTTCCAGGGAGGTGCGTGTAGTGGCAACACGATGTCTTTCCTCAATGCGGAGGAACCCAACGTCGTCGACCTGATCGTCGACTTCGGCCTGGATCTGATCTGGCATCCGTCGCTCGGTCTGGAACTCGGCAAGAACGCCCAGAAGGTGTTCTGGGACTGCGCCAAAGGTGAACGCCCCCTGGACATCTTCGTCTTCGAGGGCACGGTCATCGAAGCGCCCAACGGCACCGGGCGGATGGACATGTTCGCTGATCGGCCGATGAAGGACTGGGTCACCGACCTGGCCGGCGCCGCTCAGATCGTCGTGGCGATCGGAGACTGCGCCTGTTGGGGCGGCATCCCCGCGATGGAGCCCAATCCGTCGGCCTCGACCGGTCTGCAGTTCCACAAGCGGGACAAGGGCGGTTTCCTCGGGCCCGACTTCCGCTCCAAGATGGGACTTCCCGTCATCAACATTCCGGGTTGCCCCGCGCACCCAGACTGGATCACCCAGATCATCGTGGCGCTTGCCACCGGGCGTGCCGGTGACATCGCACTCGACGAACTGCACCGGCCCGAGACGTTCTTCAAGACGTTCACTCAAACCGGCTGCACCCGCGTGCAATTCTTCGAATACAAACAGTCGACGATGTCCTTCGGTGAAGGCACCCGGACAGGCTGCCTGTTCTACGAGTTCGGCTGCCGCGGACCGATGACGCACTCGCCGTGCAATCGCATCCTCTGGAACCGGCAGTCGTCCAAGACCCGTGCCGGAATGCCGTGCCTGGGCTGCACGGAGCCGGAGTTTCCGCATTTCGATCTGGCGCCCGGAACGCTGTTCAAGACCCAGAAGGTCGGCGGGGTGATCCCCAAGGAAGTGCCGGAGGGATCCGATCACCTGACATACATGGCGCACGCGGCGGCCGCCCGTATCGCCGCGCCGCAGTGGTCCAAAGAAGACATGTTCGTCGTCTAGGACCAGCCAAATCGCCAGCCCTGGTTCAGCTCTCACCTCTTGGAGGACAATCTCATGACCGCGCTCGACCTTTACGTCAGCCCACTGGGACGTGTCGAGGGTGACCTCGACGTCCGGGTCACCATTGACGACGGCGTCGTGACGTCGGCGTGGACGGAGGCCGCGATGTTCCGCGGCTTCGAGATCATCCTGCGGGGCAAGGACCCGCAGTCCGGTCTCGTCGTGTGTCCCCGCATCTGCGGGATCTGCGGCGGCAGCCATCTGTACAAGTCCGCCTACGCTCTGGACACCGCGTGGCGCACCCACATGCCGGCGAATGCGACGCTGATCCGCAACATCGCCCAGGCATGCGAAACGCTGCAGTCGATTCCCCGCTACTTCTATGCGCTGTTCGCCATCGACCTGACCAACAAGAACTACGCGAAGTCGAAGCTCTACGACGAGGCGGTTCGCCGGTTCGCACCGTACGTCGGTACCAGTTACCAACCGGGAGTGGTGCTTTCGAACAAGCCGGTCGAGGTCTATGCGATCTTCGGCGGGCAGTGGCCGCATTCGAGCTTCATGGTGCCCGGTGGCGTCATGTGTGCGCCCACCCTGTCGGACGTGACGCGCTCGATCGCGATCCTGGAGCACTGGAAGGACAACTGGCTCGAAGGCCAGTGGCTGGGCTGCAGCATCGACCGCTGGCTGGAGAACAAGACCTGGGACGACGTTCTGGCCTGGGTCGACGAGAACGAGTCCCAGTACAACAGTGACTGCGGCTTTTTCATCCGCTACGCCCTCGACATCGGCCTGGACAAGTACGGCCAGGGTGTCGGCAACTACATCGCCACCGGTACCTACTTCGACCCGACGCTGTACGAGAACCCCACCATCGACGGCCGCAACGCGGCGCTGATCGGCCGGGGCGGGATCTACGCCAAAGGCCAGTGGTACGAGTTCGATCAGGCCAACGTTCGCGAGGACGTCGCCCACTCGTTCTACGAAGGCAGCACCCCGCTGCACCCGTTCGACGGGGAGACCATCCCGGTCGACCCCGAAGAGGGCAGGAAGCAGGGCAAGTACAGCTGGGCCAAATCACCGCGCTATGCCGTCGGAGACCTGGGCACGATTCCGCTGGAGGCGGGTCCGCTGGCCCGGCGGATGGCCGCAGCCGGCCCGAACGCCGGAGCGCATCAGGACAACGATCCGCTCTTCGGTGACATCTACAGCAAGATCGGCCCCAGCGTGTTGGTGCGCCAGCTCGCCCGAATGCATGAGGCGCCCAAGTACTACAAGTGGGTGAAGTCCTGGCTCGACCAGCTGGACCTGAAGGAAAGCTTCTACACCAAGCCTGTCGAATATGCCGAGGGCAAGGGGTTCGGCTCCACCGAGGCGGCCCGCGGCTCGCTCAGCGACTGGATCGTGCTGGAAGACAACAAGATCAAGAACTACCAGGTCGTCACCCCGACAGCGTGGAACATCGGGCCACGGGACGGCAACGAGGTCCTGGGTCCGATCGAGAAGGCGCTGGTGGGCTCACCGATCGTCGATCCCGACGACCCGGTCGAGCTCGGACATGTGGCACGCAGCTTCGACTCCTGCCTGGTGTGCACCGTGCACGCCTACGACGGCAAGACAGGCAAGGAGCTCTCGAAGTTCGTCATAAACGGAATGGTGTGATCCCGGCGGTCGAGCCTGGGGCACACGACTCCCACAGCAACCCAGGCGGTTCCGATATCAGCAACCCCTCGCTCGATATCGGGCCGCCTGGGTGTGCGGTTTTGGTGGTGGGCTGCGGCAATCTGCTGCGCGGCGACGACGGTGTCGGACCGGTTCTGGTCCGGCACCTGTGGGAGCGTGGTGTGCCCGCGGGCGCTCGTCTGGTCGATGGCGGCACCGCGGGCATGGATGTCGCGTTCCAGATGCGGGGCGCCGAGCGGGTCGTCATCATCGACGCCTCGGCGACCGGCGCGACCCCGGGGACCATCTACCGCGTCCCCGGCGAGGAGCTGGCCGACCTGCCACCCCTGCAAGGCTTGCACACCCACTCGTTCCGGTGGGACCACGCCATCGCCTTCGCGCACTGGGCGTTGGCCGATGCCTGCCCCAGCGATATCACGGTGTTCTTGATCGAGGCGGGCGGCGTTGAGCTGGGCGCTGACCTCTCCGAGCCCGTGCTGGCCGCGATGGAGCAGGTGATCGACGTTCTCGAGCGAGATTTTCTGGGGCCGTTGCGACCTCCGGGGGGCGACGACATCTCGGTACAGTTCACCGACGACGGATATCTGCGCCTCGATGCGTCGTTGGCGGCCAGCCGATTCCCCTCGGATGCCGTCGCGGCGATGGTGCGCGGTGACGATTTGTGGTTGTTCCCGCTGCGCGGCCCTCGCAGCGGGGGGCTGCTGCTCAAACAGCGCAACCCCGCGGGCGACCGGTCGCTGCTGATCCGGGAAGTGCTGGCGGATCGCCTCGTCACCGGCGTTCATCGGGCATTCTGGGACGATGCCCAACAGGCGTTGCGGATTCCGCTGGAGTCGGCGCGGTGATCGTGATGTGTGACGAGCCCCGGCCCAAGACCACCGTCCGCAAGGACAGCTCGTCGGACGAGGCCGTGGATGTGCAGACCGTCGTCGTGGAGGAACGGGGCCGGTGGGCGGTCGACATCGTCGTGGTCTTCGCCGACGGGGTGGTGCGCAAGCGCATCGACACCCACCACACCAAGGCCCGCGCCGAACTGTCGGCCCGACTGATCAAACGCGCCGCCGAGCGCGATATCCGCGGTCCCATCCACGGATGACGGGAGACGAGCAGTGACCGCCCTTGCCAACACCGAACCGGTTGACACCGATATCCTTGCGGTGCGACCGCAACCGCTCGGCGCTTTCCCACTCCCGCTGGGATACATGCTGATTCCGGCATCCGCCGACACCGAGGACGCCCGCGCCGCGCTGCTCGCAGGCAACGTGCCGCAGTGGCCTGAGGCGCTGCGAGCACACGAGCTGGCATTGGCCGGTGACCGTGACGGCGCCCTCAAGCTGCTGACCGGCCATGATCCGGTCAGCCGTTACAACCGGTTCGTGATGGACCCGGATGGCGAGGATCCCGCGGAATTACGCTCGCTGCTGGGCGATTTCGGAGTTCTCGTCGATGTCGTGCTGTTCGCCGTCGGCCGCTCGGACGTCGCGCCAGAGCTGGGTTCGGCCGGCGCCGAGCTCGCGGCCCTGGTGTTGTCGACCCAGGCCAGCAGTGCGTTCAACGACGGCGACGCGGCCCGGGCCACCGCATTGCTCGACCAGGCGGCCGACGAGGCGGCCCCGGTGTCCAAGCCGTTGTACGGGGTGCTGCTCGGTGCGGCAGCGTCGATCGCCGCTCACGGCGGCCATCCTGATGCCGTCCGGCGTTTCGAGACTGCGCTCGAAGGTCTGGAGGGCGCTGACGGTCTGCGCATCGCTCGGGCCGAACTGCACCTGAACCTGGCGGGGCTGTTACACGAGCAGGCGCCGGAGCGGCCGGAGCTGCTGGCAGCTGTTGTGCCGCATTACCATTCGGCACTGCAGCTGGTGCTGCGTGAGGAGGCACCGCTGCTGTGGGCGTCGGCGCACGCCAACCTGGCGACCGCCTACCTCACCATGCCGATGACCGAGGCCTCCGGCCAGCTGCGATTGGGGATCGCGGCGCAGTCGCTGCGCTCGGCGCTCAAGGTGTACACCCGCGAGGACTACCCCGAACAGTGGGCCAGCGTGCAGCTGAACCTGGCGAATTCGTTGGTGTACACCCCGTCCAAGCACCAGGCCGACAACCTGGTCGAGGCCGTCGAACTGTACGAGGCGGTCCTCGACGCGCGCAGCCGCGACAGCGATCCGATGGGCCGGGCCAGGGTCCTGGCCAATCAGGGCAACGTGTTGGCGCATCTCGGTTCCTTCGACCAGGCCAAAGCCAAACTGTACGAAGCCCGGTTCCTGTTCGAGGAACTCGGCGACGGCGACTCGGTGCGAGCGGTGCGCGGCGTACTCGACGAGATCGCCCGGCAGGTCACACTGGGCAGGACGGCCGGTAGCGATGTCGACGACCACTGAACGGCCGGTCGCCGAGCCGACGTTCGAACAGCTCGCCAAGCGGGTCGATGACGCGGTCGCCGCGCTGGGCGCTCTGGATCCCTCGGCACGCGCGGTTGCCGAGGAGCTCAAGGCGGCGATCGAGCAGATCCACCGTGCCGGGCTGGTGACCATGGTGCGCCGGATGCGGTCCGACGACCTCGCGCGGGATGTGTTGTTCGAGTTGGTGGACGATCCGACCGTGCATCTGTTGCTGTCGTTGCACGGGATCGTGCGCCCCGATCCGGTCACCCACGCCAACCAGGTACTGGCCTCGGTGCGTCCGCAACTGCACAGCCATGGCGGGGATGTGGCTTTGGTGCGGGTGGACGACGGCACGGCGTACGTCCGCCTGGAGGGAGCGTGCAACGGCTGTTCCATGTCAGCGGTGACGTTGCGCAACCTGGTGGAAGAGGCTCTGGTGCAGGGTGTTCCGGCGATCTCGGCGGTGGAGGTCATGCCGAACGAGCCGACACCGACACTGATTCCGGTCGAGGCGCTCCGGATCGGGCGTGACCCGGCCGGTGACGGCTGGGTCGAGGTGGGCCCGGCCGCAGATCTGGCCGTCGACGATCTGTCACCGCTGAGCGTGACCACGCCCGACGGTGAGCGCGCCGACGTGATCGTGGTCAATGCGGGCCGGCGACTGTCGGCCTATCGCAACGAATGTGCGCACGAAGCACTTCCGCTGGACAACGCGATACTCGACCTGGGCACCAACACACTGACCTGTCCATGGCACGGCTTCTGCTATGACGCGACGTCGGGGGAGTGTCTCAGCGCTCCCGGCGCGCAGCTGGAACAGCTCCCGTTGCGTGTCGACGACGGTGTCGTCTGGGTTCGCGTCGGCGGATGAGCCGCTACACCGTCCGGCACAACGTGAGCGGACTGGGCACCCGCGTCGACGTGATACCCGACGTCGATCGCACGGATGGCTGGTCACCCATGCTGTGGCTGGGCGCACCGGCACCGGGCGGGCTGGCACTTCCGCCGGCGAAACCGTCCCTGTCCTGGATGTATTCGCCACGCGGCGTGTTCCTCGGCGACCGGCACCTGGTGGTTGCCGACTCGGGAAACCATCGCGTGCTGATCTGGCACGGAATACCCGAAGGCGACGAGCAGCCCGCCGATGTCGTGCTCGGACAACCGGACGGTGAGTCGGAGGGCCGCGCGGCCGGCGGCCGCGGTCCGGAACGTGGAATGAACTTGCCGACCGGGGTTCTGGTGCACGACGGCCGGCTCGTCGTCGCCGATGCCTGGCATCACCGGATCCTGGTATGGAACACCGTGCCGCAGACACCTGACGTGGCGCCCGACCTCGTGCTGGGCCAGCCCGACGCCTCCTCGGTGGCGGAGAACCGCGGCGGTGAATGCTCGGCGTCGACCCTGTACTGGCCATTCGGCATCGGCATGGTCGGCTCCGCGTTCTGGGTCGCCGACACCGGCAATCGCCGGGTCCTCGGCTGGCGCAACGGGATACCCGAACCTGATCAGCCCGCCGATGTCGTGCTAGGTCAGCCTGACGCGGCCACCCGGGAGGAGAACCGTGGCGGTGCGGTCGGCCCGGCCACGTTCCGCTGGCCCCACGACATCACCGGTCGCGAGGACCTGCTGGTGGTCGCCGACGCCGGTGATCACCGACTGCTGGGATGGTCGCCCCCGCCGGAGGCCGACCGGGACGCCGATTCCGTACTCGGCCAGCCGGATTTCGCCAGCGCGCTTGAATGGCCCTATGGACCGCACACCTCGGATCGGTTGCGCTTCCCCTATGCGGCGTGCCTAGACGACGAGCGGCTGGCCGTGGCTGATACCGCCAACAACCGGATTCTGTTGTGGGACGGCATGCCTGACCACGGACGCGGAGCCGATCACGTGCTGGCTCAACCGGACTTCGGCTCCAACGGCGAGAATCGGTGGACCTCGGTGCAACGCGACACGCTCTGCTGGCCGTACGGCTTGTCGCTGAACGGGGACATGCTGGCAGTCGCCGACTCCGGGAACAACCGGGTGATGATCTGGCGGCGGCCTTGAGACCGCGAATCATTCAGGGAGACGACCAGATCGGGTTCTACTGGTCGACACCGACCGGCAGTCCGACCTCGCTGCAGGCCCTGGTCACTGCCGACGACGAACCCGACCGATTGATGGCCACCCATCTCGAAGCGCTCGACGATGCGCTGATCATCGCCGCGGCCCGATTCGGCGAGATATTGGGCGGTGGGCGGCCACCCGCCGATACCGACGAACGTGACGGCCTCGTCGAGTTGTACCGAACTCTCGACCGGTTGTGCCTTGAGTTCGCGAGGGCGCAGGAGCTGACCGGCTTCGGCGTGGACCTGCGGGCCGGAAAGATCGTCGGCACGGCCGCTTTGTTCTCGATCCGGGCACGCCTTCCGCTGGACCTGCTCGGGCCCGCACCTTTCGACGGTGAACTCGACGATCCGTCCGTCGGGGTTATCGGTGGCTTCGGCGAATTTCACCAGGTCGATCCGGATACGCCGTGGAAGGGCGGCCGCTGGGTGGTGCGTACCGAAGCGGGCCAACGGTTTCCGCTCACGCTGGCGATGCTGTTCTTCGACAGCTCCGGGGTCAACAAGGAGGCTGCGCGCAAGGAGCACCGCGACGCGTTACTGGCGGTGGTCACGGCGGCACGTTCACCGGATGCGGATCCCTTGACGGTGAGCTGTGCGGTGGACTGGCTGCTCTACGATTGGCTGATGGCGCACCGCGACGGCCCGGACAGCGCTGAGATCGTCTTCCCCAAGGGATACGAGGACGACGCCGCTTTGGTGGTTTCGGCTGCGGCGGTGTCGGTTTCCGCCCGGGCGACCTTCGATCCCGGCCTGTTGGGGCCGATCGCGTGATCGCGTGTCCGGTGGACCCCGCAGAGTTCTTCAGCGCGGAAGCCATCCAGGATCCCTATCCGCTGTACGAGAGGTTGCGCTCCGCGGGACCGGTCCATCAGGTCGGTGACTCGGGCTTTTATCTTGCCTGCTCCTGGCCCGCGATCACCGAGGTGGCTGCGCGCCCGCAGGATTTCTCGTCGAACCTCACCGCGACGATGACCTACACCGCCGACGGCGGGGTGGTGCCGTTTCCCATGGACGGTGTCGGGGGAGCCACGCACATCCTGGTCACCGCGGACGACCCGGTACATGCCGCCCACCGCAAGCTGGTGCTGTCCCAGTTCACCGCCAAAGGTGTTGCCGCCCTGGGACCGTTGATCCATGACGTCTTTGAACAACAGTGGGCGGCAGGCGTTGTCGACGGTCGCATCGAGTGGATGGACACGGTGGCCAACCGATTGCCCATGATGATCGTGGCTCGCCTCATCGGGGTGCCCGATGTCGATACCGATCGCCTGGCGCACTGGGGATGCGCGACGACTCAGCTGCTCGACGGGCTGATGTCGGCGGAGGAGCTCGCCGCGTCGATGACCGCGATCACCGAACTGTCCGGCTATATCGTCGAGCACCTCGCGCGGGCCATCGAGGATCCGCACGACGACCTGATCGGTGAGTTGGCCAGGGCCTGTCGCGGCGGCCAACTGAGTGAGTTCACCGCCCAGCTCATCCTGGTGTCATTGTTCAGTGCCGGTGGCGAATCCACCGCGTCGTTGCTCGGGACAGCGGTGTCGACGATGGCCGGCAGTCCGCAGCTCCAAGAGCAGCTCCGCAACAGCCCCGAACTGTTGGGTGCCTTCATCGAAGAGACATTGCGGCTGGAGCCGCCGTTTCGCGCCCACTACCGCCACGTGTTGCGGGACACCGATCTCTGCGGCGTTCGACTGCCTGCCGACTCCCGGGTCTTGTTGCTGTGGGGTGCGGCCAACCGCGATCCGCAGCATTTCGAGGCACCTGACGAATTCCGGCTCGACCGACCGAACAGCAAGGGGCATCTGTCGTTTGGCCGAGGCGTCCACTTCTGTCTCGGGGCACCGCTGGCGCGGCTGGAAGCCACCACCGTCCTGCGCCTGATGCTCGAGCGCACGACGTGGATCGAGACCGTCGACGTCGGCCCGTGGTTGCCCAGTGTGCTGGCACGTCGGCATTCGTCTCTGGAACTCGCCGTGCGCTGAGGGCACAGGCGCCTGCCGGTTCAGAGCGCGGTGGCCGCCCCGGACGCGAAGCGCCGAATCCACTCGAACCAGGCCGCCATGCCCTCGCCGGTGCGTGCACTCACCGGCAGGATCGTCGCCGTCGGGTTGACCTCGCGGACCCGCGAGACGTAGGTGTCGACATCGGCATCCAGGTGGGGCACCAGGTCTATCTTGTTCAGCAGCACGATGTCGACGGAGCGGAACATCACCGGGTATTTCAGCGGTTTGTCCTCGCCCTCGGTCACCGAGTACACCATCGCCTTGGCGTGCTCGCCGACGTCGAACTCCGCGGGGCACACCAGATTGCCGACGTTCTCGATGATGACCAGATCCAGCAGCGGCAGCTCCAGGCCCTGTAGCGCGCGGTTGACCATCGGGGCATCTAGGTGGCACTCGCCGCCGAAACCGTTGTTGGTGTTGAGCAGGGAGATCTGCGCGCCGCGGCCGCCGAGCTTGGCGGCGTCGAGGTCGGTCGCGATATCGCCCTCGATCACGCCGACAGCGAGATCATCCGCAAGCTCGTCGAGAGTGGCCGCCAGCACCGTCGTCTTCCCCGAACCCGGCGAGCTCATCAAGTTGAGTGCCCGGATTCCGTTGATCTCGAAGGTGGTCCGGTTGATGGCGGCCCGGGTGTCGTTCTCGGCGAAGATGTCTTCGAGCACCTCGATCCGCTGTGAGCCGGTGACGTAACCGCTGTGGTCACCGTGGTCGTGGGAATGAGGCTCGTGGTCGCCGTGCTCGTGGCTGTGCACGGTGCCGTCGTCGTGACGATGAAACCTACCCATGCTGACCACCTTTCGCTCCGCAGATCACGTCACATCCAGTGAGGTGACCAGGAACTCGTTGCCCCGAACGATCTCGGTGTCTGTGCTCTCACACTGCGGGCAGGACACCGTCCAGCGGGAGTCGATCTCCGAATGCTGCCCACAGCTGCGGCAGGCCACCTCCGCGGCGACGAACTCGAGCTCCAACTCCGCCTCGGGCATGCTTTCGTGATCGCGGACCAGCGTCCAGCAGAACGCCAATGAGTCGGGGACCACCTGCCGCAGCGCGCCGATCTGCACCCGCACCACATCGACACGGCGGCCGGCCGCGTACGGCCGCACCACCCCGGCAATCGCATGGCACAGCGACAATTCGTGCACGTCGATCTTTCCGTTTTCCGAGTCGGGCAGGCCTGCACCCTACAGCGCCCTGCTGCCGCAGCCGAGGGCCTTTTGGACGGAAAAACGCAGACTTTCGCTGCGAGATTGTGATTGTGGACCCAGCATCGCGGGATTAGCGTGGTGGTGATCTACCCGCGCGCACAGCCCATCGACGCGAGTGGCCTTCATCTGCTCAGGAGGTTCATGAGCATCGACTTCCGCCGGCGTCGTCCGGGGCCCGGGATGACGGCGATCCGATGACCGTGCGGGTGCGTCTGGACATCGCCGGGGTGGTGCAGGGCGTCGGCTTCCGCCCGGCGGTGGCACGGATCGCGGCCGAATACCGGCTGGGCGGCTTCGTATACAACGATGCGGGGTCGGTGCACTGCGAGCTGGAAGGCCCGGCAGTCGACGTCGAGGCGGCGGTCCAGGCGATCCGGCACCGAAGCCCGCCGATGGCGCGCATCGACGAACTGTCCCGTCGGCACCTGGAACCGCACGGCGACAACGGTTTTGAGATCATCGGCAGCCGAAGCGGCGACGCGTCTCGCACCCTCGTTCCACCCGACGTCGCGGTGTGCGCGGACTGTCTGCGCGAGATGCGTGACACGGCCGACCGTCGCTACCGGCACCCGTTCATCACCTGTACCAACTGCGGTCCGCGCTACACGGTGATCACCGATCTGCCGTATGACCGGCCCGCGACCACGATGGCCGGTTTCCCGATGTGCCCGGCGTGCGACGCCGAGTACCACGACCCGGTGGACCGCCGCTATCACGCCCAGACCATCGCCTGCCCGAAGTGCGGGCCGCGGCTGAGGTGGCAGCCCGCCGGCGGCTCGTCGACATCCGACGACCCGATCGGCGCGGCGGTGGCCGCGCTGCAAGCCGGGCTGATCGTCGCGGTCAAGGGAATCGGCGGCTTCCATCTGGCCTGCCGCGCCGACGATGCCGCCGTTGTCGCCGAACTGCGGCGCCGTAAGAACCGGCCGGCCAAACCGTTCGCGGTGATGGTCGCCGATCTGGCCGGCGCCGGCGCGATCGCACTGCTCGACGACGCGACGGCCACCGCCTTGGCTGCGCCGTCGGCGCCCATCGTGTTGGTTGCCGGCCGGCCGGGGACGGTGGCCGACGACGTCGCACCGGGCCTGGCCGACGTGGGCGTGATGCTCGCCTACTCTCCGGTGCACCACCAGTTGTTCGATCGGATCGGTCGGGTCCCGCTGGTGATGACGTCGGCGAACCAGGGCGGGTCGCCCATCGTGTTCCGCGATGACGATCTCGGCTGGATCGACGGGCTCGCCGATGCCGTGCTCACCCATGACCGGCCCATCCATGTGCCGTGCGAGGACTCGGTGGTGATGATCGACGACCGCGGCGCGCAGGTGCCGTTGCGACGTTCGCGGGGATACGCCCCGCTGCCGGTGTCGGTGCCCGGACCGCTGCCGGACCGGGTCATCCTGGCCACCGGCGGTGACCTGAAAACCACCTTCTGTCTGGTGGGCGCGGACGGCCATGCCCACATGTCGTCCCATCTCGGCGACATGGCCGACCCGCGGACCCAGGTCTGCTTCGAAGCGGCACTGGAACACCTGGCGTTCATGACCGATCGCACGCCGGACGTGATCGCCTGCGATCTACACCCCGGGTACGCCACCACCGCGTGGGCGCGGCGCTACGCCGAGGGCCGGCCCGTCGTCGCCGTGCAGCACCATCACGCCCACGCCGTCTCGCTGCTCGCCGAACACCGACGGCTGGGTACGCCGGTCATCGCGGTCGCTTACGACGGCACGGGGTACGGCACCGACGGCACCATCTGGGGCGGCGAACTGCTGGCGATCACCGATGCCGCGCGCTTCACCCGGGTAGGGCATGTACGCGAATTCGCGTTGCCCGGCGGTGACGGCGCCGTGCGCAATCCCGCCCGGATCGCCTTGGACCTGCTGCACCGGGCCGGCATCGAGTGGGCCGTCGACCTGCCGCCGGTGGCCGCGCTCGACGAGACCTCACTGCACATCCTGCGCCAGCAGGTCCCGCGCGGCCTCGGCTGTGTCCCCACGACCAGCATGGGGCGGCTCTTCGACGCGGTGGCCAGCCTGCTCGGCGTCTGCCAGGAGGTCAGCTACGAAGGCCAGGCGGCCGTGGAGCTGGAGCATCTGGCTCGACGAGGAGACCCGAGCCCGTTGGACTTCCGTGTCGCCGACGGCGTGCTGGACCCCGCACCGGTGATCGCGGGGATCGTCGAGGGGCTGCGCCGCGGTACACCGGCGGCCGATCTGGCTGCCGGCTTCCACGACGCGGTGATCCGCGCGACAGCTACGGCAGCCACCGAATGCGCTCGGGCGGCCGGGATCTCGGTGATCGGACTGACGGGCGGCGTGTTTGCCAATCGCCTCGTGCTGCAGGGCCTGCGGCAGGTGCTCGCCGGGGACGGCTTCGAGGTGCTCAGTCACCGGGTGGTGCCCTGTAACGACGGTGGGCTGGCGCTGGGCCAGGCCACCATCGCCGCCGCCACGCTCGCCGACGGGCGCGCCTCGGCTGTATCGGAAAGGAACGGCATATGTGCCTCGGAATCCCCGGCAAGGTGATCGAAATCTGGGAGGAGGCCGGCACCAAGATGTCTACTGTCGACTTCGGCGGCACCACCAAGACCGTGTGCCTGGCATATCTGCCCGACATGGAGATCGGCGAATACACCATCGTCCATGCGGGATTCGCGATCACCCGGCTCGACGAGGCCTCGGCCAACGAAACGCTGCGGATGTTCCGGGAACTCGGGGTGCTCGACGAGGAACTCGGCGGCACCGAGGGGCAGGGCAGGAGGGAGCCGGCATGAAGTATCTCGATGAGTTCCGCGATCCGGCGGCCGCGAGGACCCTGGTCGATGCGATCCGGCGCCGGGCCAGCCGTTCCTGGACGATCATGGAAGTGTGTGGCGGGCAGACACATTCGATCATCCGCAACGGCATCGATCAACTACTCGACGGCGCGGTCGAGTTCATCCATGGTCCGGGCTGCCCGGTGTGCGTCACCCCGCTGGAGATGATCGATCGGGCATTGGAGGTCGCTGCCCGTGACGACGTCATCTTCTGTTCGTTCGGCGACATGCTCAGGGTGCCCGGTAGCCGCCACGACCTGTTCAGCGTGCGCGCCCGCGGTGGTGATGTCCGCATCGTCTACTCACCCCTGGACGCAACCCGGATCGCCGCCGACAACCCTGACAAGCAGGTGGTGTTCTTCGGCGTCGGGTTCGAGACCACCGCCCCCGCCAATGCCATGGCGGTGCTTCATGCCCACCGGCTTGGGCTGACCAATTTCTCGGTGCTCATCTCTCATGTTCTGGTACCCCCCGCGATGACGGCCATCCTGCGCTCACCCACCAGGCGGGTGCAGGGCTTCTTGGCCGCCGGCCACGTGTGCAGCGTGATGGGCACCGCGGAGTACGGGCCGCTCGTCGAGGAGTTCGGAGTGCCCATCGTGGTAACGGGATTCGAGCCGCTGGACCTGCTCGAAGGTGTGCGGCAGGTGGTCGATCAGCTCGAATCGGGCACGGCCGAATTGCGCAACGCCTATCCGCGGGCGGTCAGCGACGCGGGCAACACGGTGGCGCAACAGACGCTTGCCGATGTGTTCACGGTGGTCGATCGTCAGTGGCGCGGGATCGGAATGATTCCGAAGTCGGGGTGGGCGCTCTCGCCGCGCTACGCCGAGTTCGATGCCGAATTGAAGTTCGGCGTCGGTCACCTGCAGGTGCAGGAGTCGGCCGAATGCCACAGCGGCGAGGTGTTGCAGGGCCTGCTCAAGCCCAATCAGTGCCCGGCATTCGGCACGACGTGCACGCCCCGTACCCCGCTGGGCGCCACCATGGTGTCCAGCGAGGGAGCCTGTGCTGCGTACTACCAGTTCCGGCGGCTGGAGAGCGCCGCGAATGTCTGACTCGGCGGGCAGGAGCGAAGCGACCCGGGGGGTGGTTCCGGCGGGCAGGAGCGAAGCGACCCGGGGCGTGGTTCCGGTGGGCAGGAGCGAAGCGACCCGGGGGGTGGTTCCGGCGGGCAGGAGCGAAGCGACCCGGGGGGTGGTTCCGGTGGCGATCGATCCGTCGGATTGGTTGTGTCCGTTGCCATTACGGGAGACCAAGCGGATAGTGCTCGGCCATGGCGGCGGCGGCATTCTGTCCGAGGAGCTGATCGAGAATCTGTTCCTGCCGGCCTTCGGCTCGGCGGGTGGCCCGTCCCGCGACTCCGCGGTGCTGGCCGTTGCCGGTGGGCGCATTGCCCTGACCACAGATTCCTATGTGGTCAACCCGCTGTTCTTTCCGGGCGGCAACATCGGGGACTTGGCTGTCAATGGAACGATCAACGATCTCGCGTGCAGCGGTGCTCAGCCGCTGGGGTTGACCGCCGGGTTCATCATCGAGGAGGGTTTGGAGCTCGAGGTGCTCGGGTCCGTCGCCCAGACGATGGGCAAGGCGGCCGCCGGCGCGGGGGTGGGCATCGTCACCGGCGATACCAAGGTCGTCGGAAGAGGCAGTGCGGATGGCCTTTTCATCAATACCGCCGGTGTCGGCGTGATACCAGACGGCGTCCGCATTGGGCCTGAGCAAGCCCGTCCCGGTGACCACGTGATCGTGTCCGGCAATCTTGGCGAGCATGGCGTGGCGATCATGAGTGTGCGCGAAGGTATCGACTTCGGGACGACGGTGGTCACCGACAGCGCGCCGTTGCACCGGTTGGTGGCGGCGATGCTGGCGACGGTGCCCGACCCGAACGTCGTACACGCCCTGCGTGATCCGACCCGCGGGGGGCTGGTCGCCTCGACCGTGGAGATCGCCCGCGCCGCCGGTGTCGGTGTCGAACTCGACGAGCAGCGCATCCCGGTGCCGGACTCGGTTGCCTCGGCATGCAGTTTCCTGGGGCTCGATCCGCTACAGGTTGCCAACGAGGGTAAGTTGGTGGCCTTCGTCGACCCCGCGCACAGCGATGCCGTGTTGGCGGCCATGCGATCCCGGCCCGAGGGAGCGGGGGCGGTCGTTATCGGCCGCGCTGTCGAGGATCACCCGGGCATGGTCGTGGGTCGCACCCCCTTCGGCACCACCCGGGTGATCGAACGTGAACTGGGCGAACAACTTCCAAGAATCTGCTGAGTGGGATCCTCGACTGCGCACGGGTATGCCTTACGGCGTGTCAGCCCACAGCGGCGGGCACCGGCGCGCCTAGCAGCACCGGGGCTGCCCAATCTGCGGATGGATCCGGACGGGGACGATCCGCATATTCGCGGACAGACTTCCGGTCGCCGACGTCGTTACCGGTGTTCTTCGATCGCCGTTAGGCGACGAGAACCGATGCGGCCCCGGTCATGTGCTCGTGGACCGCATCGGCTGCACGCTGTCCGTCGCCCGATTCGATGGCGTCGACAATGTCATTGTGACGCTTGGCATTCATGTTCTTGATGGCGCGATCGACGCCGGCGAACATGATCGACATCCGGATGCTGCCCTCCAGAGACGACCATTGATGCAGCAGCGTCTCGTTGCCGGTCAGCTGACACATCGTCCGGTGGAAGCGCAGATCGGCTTCGATCCGGTCTTCCAGATTGGCGGCGGCCCACTTGTCCATCTCGCTGACCGCATGTCGCAGGGCTGCCACTGCTGTGTCGCGATCGGGTAGCGCGGCCAACTCGCGGGCGGCCAGTGCTTCCAGCGCCGCCCGGACTCCGAAGATGTCGCGAATCTCCTTTGCGTCGAGGTGGCGCACCGACAACCGGCCGCGCGCGCCGGAGGAGATCAGGCCTTCCTGCTGAAGCTGCCGCATGGCCTCCCGCAGCGTTCCGCGGCTGATCTGCAGTGCCTCAGACAGTTCCGTCTCGACCAGGTGGGTACCCGGTGTCAGCTGGCCGGTGGTGATGGCGCGGCGCAATGCAGTCAGCGCCTGTTCGCGCAAGCTGGTCTTCTCCAGGCGCAGCAGTGACGTCGGTTCGACGGACATCAGGCGCCTCCCAGCTGTCAACATATATCTGTCAACAGTGAATGCTACAGCCGGTCGAGCACGGTGGCGACGATCTTGTCCGTCGACAGGCCGTACCGATCGTGCAGGGTGGGGAGCGCGCCGGCCGCCAAGAACTCGTCCGGCAGTCCAATCGGAGTGATCTGCTTGCTCAACCCGCGCCGCACCGCCGCCGAGGCCACCGTTTCGAACAGGCCGCCGACGACGGTGTGGTTCTCGCAGGTGAGGACCAGCCGGTCGGTATCAACCTGGGCCAGAACCGTTTCGGCGTCGAAAGGTTTGATGGTCGGGGTGTGCACGACCGCGACGTCGACCTTGTGTGCGCCGAGCCGGTCGGCGGCCTGCAACGCCCGCATGGTCATCAGGCCACTGGCGATGAGGACCACGTCGGCGCCGTCCCGGAGCACCTTGGCCTTGCCGAGTTCGAATCGGTAGTCGTATTCGTCGAGCACCGTGGGCACGTTGCCGCGCAGCAACCGTAGATAGGTAGGGCCGGGATGCTCGGCGAGCTGGGGGACTGCCTGTTCGATGTCGACGGAGTCACACGGGTCGACGATCGTCAGATTCGGCATGCCCCGGAAGATGGCGATGTCCTCTGTGGCCTGGTGTGACGGGCCGTATCCGGTGGTGAGTCCTGGCAAACCGCCGATGACGTTGACGTTGAGATTGGGCTCGGCGATGTCGAGGCAGATGAAGTCGTAGGCCCGGCGCGCGGCGAACACCGAGTAGGTCGAGGCGAAGGGAATCAGTCCCGTCTCGGCCATCCCCGCCGCCGCGCCGAACAGCAGCTGTTCGGCCATTCCCATCTGGAAGAAGCGGTCGGGAAACTCGTTGGCGAAGATGTGCATGTCGGTGTACTTGCCGAGATCGGCAGTCAGGCCGACGATCCGGTCATTCGCCTGCGCCGCCTTGACCAGCGCGTGGCCGAACGGTGCCGGCGCCGTCTTCTGGCCGGGATCGGCGAACGACGCGATCATCGCCGAGGTCTTCAACTTCTGCGGTGCCGCGGTGGTCATGCCGGAACTCCTTCGTAACCTGCGGTCAGCTGATCGCGGCAGATCTGCCATTCGTCAGCGTCGATCCGCATGAAGTGCGCCTTCTCCCGAGTCTCGAGGAGCGCAACGCCCCGTCCGATTCTGGTGTCGCACAGAATGACTGATGGTGTGTCGGCGCTGACCTGATCGAACGCCGTCAACAGCGCTGCGACGTCGTTGCCGTCGACGCGCTGAACGTGCCAGCCGCAGGCGGCCCATTTGTCGGCAACCGGTTCGGTGCGTAGAACGCCGGCGGTGGGACCGTCGGCCTGCAAGGCGTTGATGTCCACCGTGGCAATTAGATTCGACAACCCGTGATGAGAAGCGCCCATCGCCGCCTCCCACGTCGAACCCTCGTCGAGCTCGCCGTCGGACAGCAAGTTGATCACCCTGGCGGTGTTGCCCTGATGGCGCAGGCCCAGTGCCATTCCCACGGCAACGGTCAATCCGTGTCCGAGCGACCCTCCCGAGATCTCCATTCCCGGTGTGTAGCTGGCCATTCCGGACATCGGAAGACGGGAGTCGTCCGAGCCGTAGGTGGCCAGTTCGCCGACGTCCAGGATGCCCGCCTCGGCCAGTGCGGCGTAGAGGCCGATGGCGTAGTGGCCGGTGGACAACAAGAACCGGTCCCGGCCATCCCAGTGCGGATCTTGCGGCCGGTAATTCAGTTGGTCGGCGTACACGGCGGCCAGCATGTCGGCGGCACCGAGTGCCTGCCCGACGTAACCCTGGCCTTGTGCCTCACCCATGTTGAGGGCGTGATGACGTATTCGGTAGGCGGCCTCGCTGACGCGCGCGACCCGGGTAGCGGTGGTCATCACGCGGCCAGGGAGTGCCGAGCCGACGCATCGGCGGTGGCCGCCTCAGCTGCACTGCGCTCGGCCGCCCCCCAGGTTTCGCGGGTGGCGATGGCAGCCACCAAGCCGATCGCGGCGTAGGCGGAGAACAGTAGAGCGGGACCGATCCAGCCGAAGCCTTCATAGAGCAGCGTCGTGATGAAAGGGGTGAACCCGGAGACCATGGCCGAAATCTGGTAGGCGAGTGAGGCTCCGGAGGCGCGTGTGTTCGCGGTGAACAGCTCGGGGAACCAGGCACCCTGAGCGCCGGCCAACGCGTTCTGACACACGCCGTATGCGATGACGAAGGTGGCGATGATGACCAGAAGGAAGCCGGTGTTGACCAGCAGGAACATTAGGACGCCGAACGGGATGCCGAACGCGCAGACCCAGATGTAGACGGGGCGTCGTCCGACTTTGTCGGTGAGCCGGGCCCATGCCATGGTGGCGAAGATGCCGACGAAGGAAGCGATGCACAGAGCCACAAGGGTTTCGGTCTTGTCGGCCAGTTGGGCGTTCTTCAGGTAGCTGATCATGTAGGTGATCGACACTGCGTATCCGGCGGTCTCGGCGATGCGAAGCCCGATGCCGCGCAGAATGTTTCGCCAATCGGTCTTGATGACCTGGGTGATCGGGGACTTGACGATCTTGCCCTCGTCCTTGACATCGGTGAAGACCGGGGACTCGGGCACCCGGGCGCGGATGATGAGCCCCACTATGACGAGCACGATGCTGGCCAGGAAGGGGACCCGCCAGGCCCAGTCGCCGCCGATGTGAACGCTGACCAGGAAGACGAGGTTGGCCAGCAGTAGTCCCACCGGGAAGCCGGCCTGCACGATGCCGGTGTAGCGACCCTTCTGCTTCCACGGTGCGTGCTCGTAGCTCATCAAGATGGCGCCGCCCCATTCGGCGCCGAATGCCAGACCCTGGATGATGCGCACCGCCACCAGCAGAGCCGGGGCGAGCACGCCGACGGCCGCGTAGGTCGGCAGCAGGCCGATCGCGAAGGTGGCCAGCCCCATGACGATGAGAGAGGCGACCAGCACCGGCTTGCGCCCGAGCCGGTCGCCGAGGTGGCCGCCGATGATCCCGCCGAGTGGGCGGGCGGCGAAGCCGACTCCGAGGGTGGCGAACGCTGCCAGCGTGCCGGCCACCGGGCTGGAGTTGGGAAAGAACGCGTGGCCGAAGTACAGCGCGGCGGCCGTCCCGAACCCGATGAAGTCATAGGTCTCGATGACGGCTCCCACTCCGGAGCCGATCGCAACCCGCTTGGCGTCCGGTGTGCCGTTCACCGGGCCCCGCATTGTCAGAGCGTCGTCGCTCATGCTGGTCATCCTTTCAAACTCTCGTTCCAGCTGGTCTTGAACAGCCCTCCAGATCACTGCTGACTGTCAACAGTGCGTCAGATCACCAGTGTGACCACGCCCACACCGCGCTGTCAACAGTCAACAGCTGTTAGATGTTGGTGGTTGACTGTTAACAGTCATCACCGCTACTGTGGTCGTCATCACACGCATTGGAGGTGACATGAGCACCGCTTTCCACGGCCGCCTCGGCTGTTCCACCATCACTTTTCGGCACCAGGCGCTGCCGCGGGCGTTGGCGACGATCGCTGATCTCGGATTCACCGAGATCGACCTCGGTGCGCTGCCCGGTGTGTGCGACCACGTGCCGTACGTGCTCGACGACGGGGCCGTCGAGGAGGTTGCCGCGACTGTCAATCGGTCCGGCCTGACGATTCGGTCCATCAACTGCGACGTGGGTGATCTGAACGTCGCCGTGGATGGCGCGCAACGCTCGGCACGGTCCCGCCATCTCGAGATGCTCATCGCACTGGCGGCGGTGACCGGAGCGCGCGCTCTGGTGCTGCCGTGCGGAGCGTTGAGCCACCAACCGAGGGCAAGTCTCGATGCGGATCTCGGCCGAGTTGCCGACGAGTTGCGCGCCGCAGCGGAAACGGCGCGCGATTGCGGAGTCGAGTTGTGGACCGAGTCCCTGCACTTTCATCGGCTGTGCTTCGACATCGACCGTGCGCAGAAGCTGTACGACCGGCTCGGTGATGACGTCGGGATCGTGATGGATTTCAGTCACATCGTCGCGTCCGGCGGCGACCCGGTCGACTTCACCAACCGATTCGGTGCGCGTATCAGCCATGTCCACATCCGAGATGCGTTGCCGGGCAACATCAATCTATCCGTGGGCAATGGCGCGGTCGATTTCGGCCGCGGTCTCAAGGCGCTGGCCGACAGCGGCTACAGCGGCCACTTCGCCCTTGAACTGGAAACCCGCGACGTCAGCGACGACGAGCGCCCCGCGGCGGCAGTCCTTGCGGGCCAAGTCATTTCCGAACTCATCTGAGAAGCACACCAGGAGAATTCATGGACCAGAAGACCGCAGTGATCACCGGCGCCACCTCGGAAAAGGGAATCGGAGTGACTGTCGCCCAGCGCTACGCCAGTGAAGGCTGGGCCGTCGTCATCCTCGACCTGGACGGCGAGAGGTCAGCCAAGGTCGCTGCCGAGATCGGAAACCAGTTTGCAGTTCCCGCTTTCGGCCACGCCGTGGACGTCACCTCGGAGGAATCGGTGACGGCCGCGCACGCCGCGGTGGCCGCAGAGGTGGCATCGGGCAATCTGCCGTCCGTCGGCGCGCTGGCCAACATCGCGGGCATCACCTCCCCGGTGCCGTTCCTGGAAACCACCCTCGAGCTGTGGAACAAGGTGTTCGCCGTCAATGCGACCGGCACCTACCTGGTCACCAAGGCGTTCCTGCCGGACATGATCGCGCAGGGCTGGGGCCGCATCGTGAACATGTCGTCGGTGTCGGCCCAGCGCGGCGGCGGCGTCTTCGGCAAGGTGCCCTACTCCTCGGCCAAGGCCGCGATCCTGGGCTTCACCAAGGCGCTCGCCCGCGAAGTCGCCGACAAGGGCGTCACCGTCAATGCCGTGACGCCGGGCGCCGTCGACACCAACATCCGGGTCGGTTCGACCGATGAGCAGGAGGCGGCGTTGGCTGCCGCCATTCCGGTCGGCCGCACCGCGACCACCGATGAGGTGGCCGCCGTCTTCACCTTCCTGTCCAGCGCGGACGCCAGCTACCTCACCGGAACCACCGTTGATATCAACGGCGGCAGCCACATTCACTAGGTGATGACATGACACGCCTCTTCAACGACCCGGCCACCTTCACCGAGGACATGCTCGGCGGCTTTCTCGACATCCATGCGTCGTACGTGGTCGGAGTACCCGGCGGCGTCGTGCGGGCGACCGAGACACCGCCAGGCAAGGTGGCGGTGGTGGTCGGCGGCGGCTCCGGTCACTACCCGGCGTTCTGCGGTGTGGTCGGACCGGGGTTCGCCGACGGGGCGGTGGTGGGCAACATCTTCACCTCGCCGTCGGCACAGGAGGCGGCGTCGGTGGCACGAGCCGCCCACGGCGACGCGGGTGTCCTGCTGCTCACCGGCAACTACGCCGGCGACGTGATGAACTTCGGACTCGCCGTCGAGCAACTGCGCGCCGACGGGATCGACGCCCGGTTTCTCACCGTGACCGACGATATCGCCAGCGCGGCCCCCGTTGATCTCGCCAAGCGGCGCGGGATCGCCGGCGACTTCACGGTATTCCGTTGCGCTGGAGCGCGTTCCGAAGAAGGTGCCGACCTCGATGAGGTCGAGCGGGTGGCGATCAAGGCCAACTCCGCAACCCGCACCCTCGGCGTCGCATTCGACGGGTGCACTTTGCCGGGAGCGGATCGGCCGCTGTTCACCGTCCCGGCCGGCACCATGGGCCTGGGCTTGGGCATCCACGGTGAGCCGGGCATCGCCAGCCATGAGATGCCGACGGCCGCCGAATTGGCCCGACTGCTGGTGTCCGGCGTGCTCGCCGAGAAGCCGGCAGGTGCATCGGGGCGGGTGGCCGTGATCCTCAACGGTCTGGGACGCACGAAATATGAGGAGCTGTTCGTGGTGTGGAAGTCGGTGGCCTCGCTGTTGGCCGAATCCGGGCACGCCGTCGTGCATCCCGAGGTCGGCGAACTGGTCACCAGCCTGGACATGGCGGGGTGCTCGCTGACCGTGATGTGGCTCGACGAGGAACTCGAACGGCTGTGGACGTCGCCGGCCGATACCCCCGCCTACCGCAAAGGCGGTGTCTCGGCCCAGACCGGGAAGCGGCGCTCGCAAGTCACGCAGACCGCGGTGCGAGTCGCGGTTGCCGACGCGGACGCGGCATCGCAAGCCGGTGGTCACGTTGTGGCGGAGAGCTTTTCGGCGATAGCTCAGCAGATGGTCGATGCCGAGGACGAGTTGGGCAAGATCGATGCCGTCGCCGGCGACGGTGACCATGGTCGTGGCATGGTCAAGGGATCCACCGCTGCCGCTGAGGCAGCGCGGGCAATGGCAGCCCAGGCGGGGGGAATCGCATCGGTGCTTCGTGCCGCGGGCGACGCCTGGGCTGCCAAGGCCGGCGGGACATCCGGGGTGTTGTGGGGCGCGGCGCTCAACGCCGCCGCGGGCGTCCTCGGAGATCACGGGCTGCCCGGCGATACCGCTGTCGCTGCGGCGCTGCGGGCCGGGTACGACGCGCTGGGTGCATTGGGCAAGGCCGCTCGCGGAGACAAGACCATGCTCGATGCCCTTGGGCCCTTCGTCGACGCGTTCGCCGAAAGTGTCGAAGCAGGAGCAGATTGGCGGTCCGCATGGTCGCAATCTGCCGAGGTGGCGCAGAAGGCTGCTGCAGAGACCGCCGAACTCAGACCCATGGTGGGCCGGGCCCGCCCGCTCGCCGAGCGCAGCCTCGGGACCCCCGACGCCGGCGCGGTATCCCTGGCCCTGTGTGTCACCACGGTGGCTGAACTGATCGAGGAGAAGCGATGAACAGCCGACCGCTGCGGATCGTCGTGGGTTGTGACGACGCCGGACTGCAATACAAGGACATCCTGCGCCGCGACCTCGAATCGCATCCGCGGGTGGAGTCCGTCATCGACGTCGGGGTCGGCCCCGACGAGCACACCGCCTACCCGCACGTCGCGGTGATGGCGGCCCGAATGGTGGCCGAGGGCGCGGCCGATCGGGCGCTGCTGATCTGCGGAACCGGTCTCGGGGTCGCGATCGCCGCCAACAAGGTCCCCGGCGTCCGTGCCGTCACCGCCCACGACAGTTTCTCGGTGGAACGCGCGATCCTCAGCAACGACGCGCAGGTTCTCTGCTTCGGGCAGCGGGTGGTGGGGGTCGAACTGGCCCGTCGCCTGGCCGCGGAATGGCTGAGCTACGAGTTCGATCCGGCGTCGGCGTCCGCCGAGAAAGTCGAGGCGATCCGCGGGTACGAACCTACGACCGCGTGACGACGACGCCGCGAAGTGAGGTGTCGCGCACGCACAACAGCGAGGCGCGGGTGCCGACCTCGCGCAGGATGCTCTCGGGAATCCAGCCGACGCCGATCACCGAGCGCGCCAGCAGATCGTTGGATGGGCTGTCGATGCTGATCTCGCCGGACGTGATGCCTTGGGAGAGTATGGCTTTCATCTGGCGCACGCGTTTGGTGAACAGCCATCCCGGGTTGGGCGTGTCCGGGGGAGACTGCCGCATCCACGCCAGCTGAATCCGGAACTCGTCGGCGAATCGATCCAGCGCGTTGGTGTTGATCCAGCTCAGGGCGTCCAACTTCTCGACACTCGAGGAGTCCGACGCCAACACCTCCGACCACCCCAGCGCGACCTTCTCGCCGAACGATTGCATGATCGCCGCGAGCAGCTGCTCCTTGGATCCGATCAATCGATAGACCGTCCCGGTGCCCATCCCGGCCGCCGACGCGATGTCCCGGACGGTTGTGACCTCGTAGCCCTTCTTGCCGAATTCGGTTCTGGCGACGGCGCGTATGTGGGCAGCCTTGTCGTCGGCGTCAGCGTCGTCGGTCCAGGATCGGACGACCGCGTCCGCGGCCTGGAACGCCGCGGATCCGTCCAGTTGTTCGTCGGTCGGCGCGCCGGCGGCCAGGCCCTCGAAGAGGATTCGGCACAGTAGCGCTGCGGACTTGTCCGAGCTGGCGTTGCCGCGCATCACGTCGAGCCCGATCTGCAGCATCGTCTGCACGGCCCGCCCGGCAAGCATCGCCAGATCCACATCGGACCTCAGATAGCCGCTCCAGCGGGCCGCCCGAAGGGTTTCCAGCATCGACTGCAGCAGCGCGGTGGGCCTGCGCGCGGCCAGAGCGGTCAGCTCGTGATTCGAACTCGGGCCTTCGAAAAAAGACATCTGCAGCGCCGCGCGGTGGGCGACCGAGCACCGCGCGATCGCCTTGCACAGGCCAGCAATCTGGTCGAAAGCCGGGTGGAAATCGGGATCGTTGAGACGGGCCTGCGCCTCGTCGGCGATCCGGTCCAGGTCCTCGTGATAGCGGCGCAGCAACTCGACAAGGATCGCTTCTTTGGAATCGAAATGGTGGTACAGGCTGCCGGGAAGAATGCCTGCCGCCTCAGCGATATCCTGCAAGGACGTGCGCAGGCCGGAGGTTGCGATGATGGACGCGGCGGTCTGCAAGATCTCGGTGCGGCGCGTGCCGTCGTCGTAGGCGTGACTCGTGCCGGTGTTCGGTGTCATGCGCGAGCGACCCATGACCCCTCCAGCGGCTGGAACCCAATATTTGGTAGACGCTACCAGAGCTGGGCTGGCTGAAAGGCCCACCACCTGCGGATGTGCATCGAAAACGACCAGCTCCGAGAGACGCGTTTGGTTTCGGCGTCAGGTGTTGTCGGCGTTGCTGCGCGGGAATCCGCCGCCCTGCGGGAAGAGCGGGAAGACCACGTCGTCGAGCTTTTCGGCGTCACCGGCGGTGCGGTTGACCGTTGCGCCCCAGATGTTTCCGTCCGGCGCGACCTGCAACGCCCACGCGTGGCCGTGCGTGTCCTGGCGCACCACCTCGGGCTCACCCGTCACCGACCCGGTGCCCTTCGCCAGTCGCACTGCCACAGTCTGCTTGGCGTTGACCAGGTTCACCAGGATCGTGCCGTCCAATGCGGCGCAGCCCGCGACGCCGGGACGGTCCGGCCACGTCCACACCGTGGAGGTCTTGGCATCCGGGGTGATGCGCTGCAGGCGGTCACCGGCGGCGGAGCGGTCAGTGATGTAGAGCGACTTGTCGGTGGGATCGATGCACATGCCACCGGCCGGACCCATGCCGGACAGCGCGGTGGTGGGCGGGGCGGGTTGGACGGTGGTCGGCTGCTCCAGCCGGATGACCTTGCCGGCCAACGACTTCGGATCCGCGGCCAGGGCCGGGTTGCCGGCGTCGCCGGTCTGCACGACGAGCGTCGTCGGGCTGGTGAAGATCAACGATCCGCTATTGCCGGTGGCGCCCTTGGGAATCCCGGTCAGAATGTCCTTCGGGATGTCGCCGTCGGCAACCCGGATCACCCGATTGTCGGTGGGCGTGCTGATGTAGGCGTACATCAGCCGGTCCTGCGAGTAGGTGGGGGACAGCACGATGTCCATCAACCCGCCGTCACCGCTGGGATCGACCGGGATGACGGTGCGGACCTTCGGCTCGGCGCTCACCGACACGTCTTTGACGGCACCGGTGGTGCGTTCGGCCACCAGGGCCGTCTTGCTGTCCGGGCCCATGATCAATCCGCTGGTGCTCTCCAGGCAGCCCTGCATGACGCCGGGCGCGGGGCAGACCTTGGGGAAGGGCTTGGGCGGCAGCGGCGGTGGGGGCGGCGGGGTCGACGATTGGCCCGGGGCCAGCTGCGGAGCAGTCGTGAAAGGCTGCGAAATGTCGTTGTTGAACTTCGCGCAGCCCGCCGACGACCCGGCAACGACCGTCACGGCACAGAGCCCGGCCAGCACTCCGCGAACCGACCGGCGTACCTGCATGCCCGCCAGGTTACGGATATCGCGCCGATGTTCGCCACGACGGCCCGGCAACGACGCCAAATCCAGGCAATATTGGCCGCTAGAAGCGCCGCACAAATCCCAGGTTTGCACCCCGGGTGGCCTTACTCTGACTCCCGTGACGAGTCAAGGCCCCGATCCGCACTGGCAGCGCCCCGACGATTCCTCGGCCCGGCCGATGTCGGCCAAGCTGGTCGACCCGGAGGACGATCTCCCCTCAGCCACTTACGGTGGCGACTTCGAGACCACGACGATTCCGCACTACACGTCCGGACTGCCGGGTTCGGCGCCGTCAACCGGCTACGGCCTGTTGCACGACCCCGAGCCGTTGCCCTACGTGCAGCCGCATCTTGACCCGACGCCCTCGCAGGCCACGCCGATGGAGATCGAGCCCATCGACGCCGAAGAACGCGCGAAGGCCGCCGGCCGCCGAGGTACCCAGGACCTTGGCATGTTGCTGTTGCGCGTCGTCATCGGTGCGGCGTTCATCGGGCACGGACTGCAGAAGGCCTTCGGCTGGTGGGGTGGCCAGGGGTTGGACGGCTTCAAGACCGCGCTCGCTGATGCCGGCTATCAGCACGCCAGTGTGCTCACCTATGCCGGTGCCGGCGCCCAGATCCTGGTAGGTGTGCTGCTGGTGCTCGGGCTTTTCACCCCGATCGCCGCTGCCGGCGGGGTCGCCTACCTGGTGAACAGCTTGCTCACGATCATCTCGGCACAGCGCCAGGACGGCTACCTCGCCGTGTTGGGACCGGACGGCATCGAGTACCTGCTGGTGCTGATCGTCGCGACGTCGGCAGTGATCCTGGTCGGACCCGGTCGCTACGGATTCGACGGCGGCCGCGGCTGGGCCAGGCGCCCGTTCGTCGGATCGTTCATCGCGTTGCTGCTCGGCATCGGTGGCGGCATCGCGGCGTGGGTGTTCCTGCACGGCAACAACCCACTGGCCTGATCACTCGTACGGATTGGGCACCCGCCCGCCGCTGGCCTGCGCCAGCAGCGGCAGCGTCGTGAACGTCACCGCGGGCAACAGCAGCTGCGAACCGTCCCGCAAGTGCGCCCGTGCCCACGATGTGCGCTCGAACCCGAGCCCGTCCACCTCATCCCAGCCGACTGTGCGGCTGGCGAACAACGTGCGTGCCGTCAGGGTGTTGCGGTCAGCCACGGTGCGCAGCCGCACGATCGCCACCGACGCCAGGACGGGCAGCACCATGAACACCGCGCCCCAGGTGGGGAACACGGTGATCATCACCAGCAGGCCCAATGCCAGGAAGCCCGAGGCGAAATGCGCCATCGGCGACATCCGGATCACCACAGGTTTGGTCGTCGATTCATCGGGTGCACGACGGGAGGCCATGGCCGCCATCATCCCACCAACCGGCGGCGCGACGTGGGGCCCGCGTCGGGATTTGACGCCTGACCAGTGCGGAGGCTACCGTCGCAGGTTATGAAGACCGGCGGAATGCTCGTAGTAATTGGCCAGCGCGTTGGTGCCGCGCTTGCCCCGACACGGGCATAGCCACACGCACCAGCGCGCAACCCTCGTACAGCCGCCGAAGCTGACGGGGGTTTTTTCTTGCCCGAAGAAATGAACAGCATCGAAAAGGACGACATCGTGAGCGCACCCACGCGACCACCCGAGCCGTCGGCCACCGCCGACAGCCCAGGCGCAGCACATTCCGCCGGTAAGAACGGCACGACCGCCGCCAAGCGCGTCGCCCCGGAGCAGCTCACGGGCGCCCAGGCGGTAGTCCGCTCGTTGGAGGAGATCGGTGTCGAGACGATCTTCGGCATCCCGGGCGGCGCGGTGCTGCCGGTCTACGACCCGCTCTACGACTCCCAGAAACTGCGCCATGTGCTGGTTCGCCACGAACAGGGCGCCGGGCACGCCGCCAGCGGTTATGCCCACGCCACCGGCAAGGTCGGGGTCATGATGGCCACCTCGGGCCCGGGTGCCACCAACCTGGTCACCCCACTGGCCGACGCACAGATGGACTCGATCCCCGTGGTCGCCATCACCGGCCAGGTCGGACGGACGCTGATCGGCACCGACGCCTTCCAGGAAGCGGACATTTCCGGCATCACGATGCCGATCACCAAGCACAATTTCCTGGTGCGCAACGGCGACGACATCCCGCGGGTGATCGCCGAGGCATTCCACATCGCGTCAAGCGGACGGCCGGGCGCTGTTCTCGTTGACATCCCGAAGGACATCCTGCAGGGGCAGTGCACGTTCTCCTGGCCGCCGCAGATCGACCTGCCCGGCTACAAGCCGAACACCAAGCCGCACAGCAGGCAGATCCGTGAGGCCGCCAAGCTGATCGCGGCGGCGCGCAAGCCGGTGCTCTATGTCGGCGGCGGCGTGATCCGCGGCGACGCCACGGCCGAGCTGCGGACGCTGGCCGAGCTGACCGGTATCCCGGTGGTGACCACGCTGATGGCGCGCGGTGCGTTCCCGGACAGCCACGAGCAGAACCTGGGCATGCCGGGCATGCACGGCACCGTCGCCGCGGTGGCCGGTCTACAGAAGAGCGACCTGCTGATCGCACTGGGCGCGCGGTTCGACGACCGGGTGACCGGCAAGCTGGATTCCTTTGCCCCCGAGGCGAAGGTGATCCACGTCGACATCGACCCGGCCGAGATCGGTAAGAACCGCAACGCCGACGTGCCGATCGTGGGCGACGTCAAGCTGGCGATCAGCGAGCTGATCGAGGCGCTGCGCAAGATCGGCGCGGATCCACGGGCTAACCAGGGTGACTGGTGGGAGTATCTGAACGGGATCCAGGCGACCTACCCGCTGAGCTACGACCCGCAGCACGACGGCAGCCTCAGCCCGGAATACGTGATCTCCCAGCTGGGCAAGATCGCCGGGCCGGACGCCATCTACGTCGCGGGCGTCGGCCAGCACCAGATGTGGGCCGCGCAGTTCATCTCCTACGAAAACCCGCGCACCTGGCTGAACTCCGGCGGTCTGGGCACCATGGGCTACGCCGTTCCGGCGGCCATGGGCGCCAAGATGGCCCGCCCCGAAGCCGAGGTGTGGGCGATCGACGGTGACGGCTGCTTCCAGATGACCAATCAGGAGCTGGCCACCTGCGCGGTCGAAGGGGTGCCGATCAAGGTCGCGCTGATCAACAACGGCAACCTGGGCATGGTGCGTCAGTGGCAGACCCTGTTCTACGAAGAGCGCTACAGCCAAACCGATCTGGCCACCCACAGCCATCGCATCCCGGACTTCGTCAAGCTGGCCGAGGCCTACGGGTGCGTCGGGTTGCGGTGCGAGCGTGAAGAAGACGTCGCCGATGTGATCAACCAGGCCCGGGCCATCAACGACCGCCCGGTGGTGATCGACTTCATCGTCGGGGCCGACGCCCAGGTGTGGCCGATGGTCGCCGCCGGCTGCGGCAACGACGAGATCATGGCGGCGCGCAATATCCGCCCGCTGTTCGACGACAATGAGGAGGGACGGGCCTGATGGCGGGAAACACTGTCACCCACACCCTTTCGGTGTTGGTCGAAGACAAGCCCGGTGTGCTGGCCCGCGTGGCCGCCCTGTTCTCCCGGCGTGGCTTCAACATCGAGTCGCTGGCGGTCGGAGCCACCGAGCAGAAGAACATGTCGCGGATGACGATCGTGGTCACCGCGGAGGAGACGCCGCTCGAGCAGATCACCAAGCAGCTCAACAAGCTGATCAACGTGATCAAGATCGTCGAGCAGGACGTCGAGAACTCGGTGCACCGCGAACTCGCGCTGATCAAGGTCCGCGCCGACGCCGGCACCCGCGGCCAGGTCATCGAGGCGGTGAACCTGTTCCGCGCCAAGGTGATCGACGTGTCCACCGAGTCGCTGACCATCGAGGCGACCGGCACCCAGGAGAAGATCGAGGCGTTCCTGCGGGTGCTCGAACCCTATGGCGTGCGCGAGATCGTGCAGTCCGGCGTGGTGTCACTGTCGCGAGGACCGCGCGGCATGACGAATGCCAAATAACGACCCCACCGAAGAAAACAACGAAAAGGATAGTTCAATCGTGTCAGTTGAGATGTTCTACGACGATGACGCCGACCTGTCGATCATTCAGGGCCGCAAGGTCGGTGTGATCGGTTACGGCAGCCAGGGCCACGCGCACTCGCTGAGCCTGCGCGACTCGGGTGTGCAGGTCAAGGTCGGCCTCAAGGAGGGCTCCAAGTCTCGCGAGAAGGTCACCGAGCAGGGCCTCGAGGTCGACACCCCCGCCGAGGTCGCCAAGTGGGCCGACGTCATCATGTTGCTGGCCCCCGACACCGCGCAGGCCGAGATCTTCACCAATGACATCGAGCCGAACCTCGAGGATGGCAACGCGCTGTTCTTCGGCCACGGCCTGAACATCCACTTCGGTCTGATCAAGCCGCCGGCCAACGTGACCATCGGCATGGTCGCCCCCAAGGGTCCCGGCCACCTGGTGCGCCGGCAGTTCGTCGACGGCAAGGGTGTGCCCTGCCTGATCGCCGTCGATCAGGACCCCAAGGGTGAGGGCCAGGCGCTGGCGTTGTCCTACGCCAAGGGCATCGGCGGCACCCGCGCGGGCGTCATCAAGACCGACTTCAAGGAAGAGACCGAGACCGACCTCTTCGGTGAGCAGGCCGTGTTGTGCGGTGGCACCGAGGAACTCGTCAAGGCCGGCTTCGAGGTCATGGTCGAGGCGGGTTACGCCCCCGAGATGGCCTACTTCGAGGTGCTGCACGAGCTCAAGCTGATCGTCGACCTGATGTACGAGGGCGGCATTGCCCGGATGAACTACTCGGTGTCCGACACCGCAGAGTTCGGTGGCTACATCTCCGGCCCGCGCGTCATCGACGCCGACACCAAGGAGCGGATGCGCGGCATCCTCAAAGACATCCAGGACGGCAGCTTCGTCAAGCGCCTGGTCGCCAACGTCGAGGGCGGCAACAAGGAGCTCGAGGCGCTGCGCAAGAAGAACGCCGAGCACCCGATCGAGGTCACCGGCAAGAAGCTGCGCGACCTGATGAGCTGGGTCGACCGGCCGATCACCGAAACCGCGTAGCTACGAATCGGGCGCGATTTCCGGGGTACAGCACCGGAAATCGCGCCCGATTACGGTGCGAGCGAGGGCAGCGGCAGGCCGAATTCGCGCTTGAGCACCGTGCGCGCGGCGTAGTAGCCGCACATCCCATGTACGCCGGTGCCCGGCGGAGTCGCCGACGAACTCAGGTACGCCTTGGGGATCGGGGTGGTCCACGGATTCCAGCGCAGGGTCGGGCCGACCATCGCTGCGAACAGCGTCGCACCGCCCACGATGATGTCGCCGCCGACGTAGTTCGCGTTGTGCTCAGGCATCTGCGCCGCGGTCACACATCGCGACGCCAGCACCAGATCCCGGAAGCCGGGCGCGGCGTTCTCGAACAGCCGGATGACCGTCTCGGTGACGTCCTCGGTGGAGCCAGACGGAACATGGGCGTAGGTCCACAGCGGTCGGCGTCCCGCGGAGTCGACCCGCGACGGGTCGGACAGGTGCGGCAGCGCCGCCAATGTCATCGGCCACTCGGCGTGCCGTCCCGAGGCGATCTCCTTCTCGCCGTAGGCCATCTGCGCGCGGGTCCCACCCATGTGGATGGTGGGGGAGTTCGCCATCCGCTCGTCACGCCAGGGGATGTCACCGGAGAGTACGAAGTCCACCTTGCAGACACCCGGTCCGAACTTGTAGCGCCGCAAGGACTTTGCGTAAGCACCCGGCACCGCCGAGCCATAGATGTCCAGCAGTGCGGTCGGCGCGGTGTCGTAGATCACCACACCCGGCGGTGGTGAGGTCACCGGCTCACCGACAACCAGTTCGCCGCCGTGGGCCTGCAGATCGGCCAGCATCGCGTCGACGATCACCTGGCTGCCGCCGACCGGCACCGGCCAGCCCGCGGTGTGCGCCACCGTGCCGAGCATGATCCCGGCGCCACTGTTCACCGGCGACGGCATCGTCGAAATGGCATGAGTGCCAACGCCGGTGAACAACGCGCGGGCATCCTCGCCGCGCAGCACGCCCCACGCCGGACTGCCCTGGGCGAGTACCCGCAGCCCCGATCGCACGGTGGTGAGGAGATCCGGCGGTAGCGAGCGTTTGTCGCCGAGGAAGAATCCGAGCACGCCGTCGGGGTGAGAGGCCAGTGGGCCGAACAGCCGGCGCCATGAGTTGCCGTCGTCGAGTTCGGCGCAGGTGCGCTGCAGCGAGTGATACGCGATCGCGGCGGGCCGGTTCGGCAGTGGGTTCGCGTACGAGATCTCCGGGACCACCAGTTGAACCCCGCGCGCCGGGAGGTCGAACTCGGCGAAGAACGGCGAGGCCAGTGCCAGCGGGTGCACGGCCGAGCAGACGTCATGCCGGATGTCGGGATATTCCGGGTCGGCCGCGGTGCGGGCACCGCCGCCGACCGTCGGCTGGCCTTCGATGACGCGCACGGACAACCCGGCGCGCGCGCAGATGACGGCGGCCGCCAACCCATTGGGACCACTACCGACGACGGTCACGTCCACCGCCTAAGTAGACCGCACCACGGCCGATGATCGTCCACCGGGCGACAACCACTAGGCTGACCGGCGTGAATCTGCCCGTTGTACTGATCGCAGACAAGCTCGCCGAGTCGACCGTCGCGGCCCTGGGTGACCAGGTCGAGGTGCGTTGGGTCGACGGCCCGGACCGGCCCAAACTGCTGGCCGCCGTCGCCGACGCCGACGCACTGCTGGTGCGCTCGGCCACCACGGTGGACGCCGAGGTCATCGCCGCCGCTCCGAAGCTGAAGATCGTCGCCCGTGCCGGGGTCGGACTGGACAACGTCGACGTCGACGCCGCCACCGCCGCCGGGGTGCTGGTCGTCAACGCGCCGACGTCGAATATCCACAGCGCCGCCGAGCATGCGCTGGCCCTGATGCTCTCGGCCGCGCGACAGATCCCCGCCGCCGACGCGACGCTGCGCGAGCACACCTGGAAGCGGTCGTCGTTCTCCGGCACCGAGATCTTCGGCAAGACCGTCGGCGTGGTGGGTCTGGGCCGCATCGGACAGCTGGTGGCGCAGCGACTGGCCGCCTTCGGCACCCACGTCATCGCCTACGACCCGTACGTGCCGGCCGCCCGCGCCGCTCAGCTCGGCATCGAGCTGATGTCGCTCGACGACCTGCTGGCCCGCGCCGACTTCATCTCCGTGCACCTGCCCAAGACCCCGGAGACCGCCGGTCTGCTCGGCAAGGAGGCCCTGGCGAAGACCAAGAAGGGCGTGGTCATCGTCAACGCGGCCCGTGGTGGTCTGATCGACGAGCAAGCCCTTGCTGATGCGATCACCAGCGGGCATGTGTTCGCGGCCGGCCTCGACGTCTTCAGCACCGAACCATGCACCGACAGCCCGCTGTTCGAACTGCCGCAGGTGGTCGTCACCCCGCACCTGGGCGCCTCCACCGCCGAGGCTCAGGACCGGGCAGGCACCGACGTGGCGGCGAGCGTCAAGCTGGCGCTGGCCGGCGAGTTCGTGCCGGATGCGGTGAACGTCGGCGGCGGCGCGGTCAGCGAAGAGGTGGCGCCCTGGCTGGACCTGGCTCGCAAGCTCGGCCTTCTCGTCGGGGTGCTGTCGACCGGTGCCGCGTCGAACCTGTCGGTCCGGGTCTCCGGTGAGATCGCCTCCGAAGATGTTGAGGTACTGAAACTTTCGGCTCTGCGCGGGTTCTTCTCGACGGTGACCGATCAGCAGGTGACATTCGTCAACGCGCCGAACCTGGCGGCCGAGCGCGGGTTGCAGAGCGAACTGACAACGGCCAGTGAAAGCCCCAACCACCGCAGCCTGGTCGATGTCCGGGTGGTCGGTCCCGACGGCACGGCCACCAACGTGTCCGGCACGTTGTCCGGCCCGCAACAGGTCGAGAAGGTCGTCCAGATCAACGGGCGCAACTTCGATCTGCGCGCCGAGGGCGTGAACCTGGTGCTGCACTACTCGGATCAGCCCGGCGCGCTGGGCAAGATCGGCACGGTGCTCGGCAACGCCGACGTGAACATCCTGGCGGCCCAGCTGAGCCAGGACACCAGCGGCGAGGCCGCGACCCTGATGCTGCGGCTGGACCGCGATGTGTCCGACGATGTCCGGTCGGCGATCCGCACGGCCGTCGGCGCGACGACCCTGGAAGTGGTGGACCTGTCATGAAATTGGCGGTGATCGCGGGCGACGGCATCGGCCCGGAAGTGATCGGCGAAGCGCTGCAGGTGCTCGACGTGGTGCTGCCCGGCGTGGACAAGACCGAGTACGACCTCGGTGCGCGTCGCTATCACGCCAGCGGTGAGCTGCTCACCGAGGAGACCATCGAGGAACTGCGCGGCTACGACGCCATCCTGCTCGGTGCGATCGGCGACCCGTCGGTGCCCAGCGGAGTTCTCGAGCGCGGGCTGCTGCTCAAACTCCGGTTCGCCCTGGACCATCACGTCAACCTGCGACCGGGTCGGTTGTATCCGGGTGTGGACAGTCCGCTGTCCGGGGTGACCGGCATCGATTTCGTCGTGGTGCGCGAAGGCACCGAGGGCCCCTACACCGGAAACGGCGGCGCGCTGCGCGTCGGGACGCCGCACGAGGTGGCCACCGAGGTCAGCGTGAACACCGCGTTCGGCGTCGAGCGCGTGGTGCGCGATGCGTTCGCCCGTGCGCAGTCCCGCCGCAAGCATCTGACGCTGGTGCACAAGACGAATGTGCTGACGTTCGCGGGCAGCCTGTGGTCACGGGTGGTGGCCGAGGTCGGCACCGAATTCCCCGATGTGGAAGTCGCGTATCAGCACATTGATGCCGCCACCATCCACATGGTCACCGACCCGGGGCGGTTCGACGTCATCGTCACCGACAACCTCTTCGGCGACATCATCACTGATCTGTCGGCCGCCGTCTGCGGCGGGATCGGCCTGGCTGCGAGCGGCAATATCGATGCCACGCGCACCAATCCGTCGATGTTCGAACCGGTCCACGGCAGCGCGCCCGACATCGCGGGTCAGGGCATCGCAGACCCGACGGCCGCGGTGATGTCGGTGGCGCTGCTGCTCGGTCACGTCGGCGAGGACGCCGCGGCGGCCCGGGTCGACAAGGCTGTCGCCCATCACCTGGCCACGCGTGGCGATGCGACGTTGTCGACCGGCGAGGTCGGCGACCGCATCCGCGCAGCGCTCTAGTCCTGACGCGGCGGGTCCGTCGGGACCAGCGGGAGCGCGACGAGCGGGAACAGCGCGCACACGGCGAAGGCCACGGGGTAACCCAGGACACCGATCAGCGCGCCGAACAGTGGCGGCACGATACCGGTGGTCAGCAGTTGGCTGGTGTTCTGCGCGCCCAACGCCCGGCCGCTCCAGAACGGCCCGGTGATCTCGGCGATCGCGGTGAACGCCAATCCGTTGTCGCTCACCGTGATCACCGACGCCGCGACCATCACCGCGATGCTCAGCGGTGAATGCAGCGCGTCGGTCAGTGCCAGCAGGAACATCGCCGCCGACGCCGCCAACGCGATCGTGCGAATCGGCCGCAGCCGCAGACCCAGCCGGTCCGACCAGCGCCCGGCGGCGATGCGCCCCAGCGCTCCCAGGATCTGCGCGAACATCACCATCAGTCCGGCGGCCTGCGCCGTCCAGCCACGGTCGGTGATCAGCCACACCAGGGTGAATGTCCACACCACGCATTGCGGCACCACCAGCAGCACCGACACGGCGTGGATGCGCCACAGCAGCGCCGAGCCGCGATAGGGGTTGGCCAGGTGCTCCGCCGGCGCCTCGGCTCGCGGAGGCCGCGGCGGATCGGCTACGGCGACGGCGCACACCACCGCCGCCACACCGCACACGATCGCCGGGAACAGCAGCGCGACGCCAACGCCGTGGGATTGGGCCAGCCGGGGAATCACCAACGCACCGAATGCCACTCCCAGCGGCTGGGCAGTCTGTCGGATGCCCATCACCAGCCCGCGCTGATGTGGCGGAAACCACCCGACCACCAGCCGCCCACTGGCCGAATTGCTGCTCGCGGCCGCCATTCCGCCCAGGAACAGGAAGACGCCCACCACGAACAGTGAATGCGCGGCGGCCGCTGCGAGCGCCGCGGCGGCGGTCAGCGCCGAGCCGACCGACAACACGAAACGCTCACCGACCCGGTCCACCACATAGCCCCAGGCGATCAGCGTGACGACCATGCCGAAGCTCGGCATCGCCGACACCAGGCCGGCTTTGGCCAGGTCGAGGCCCATCGTGGTGTGCAGGGTCGGAATGAGGAACGCCGCCCCGTTGATGAAGACGTTGGCGGACAGGGTTGCGAACAGCGCGATCACGAGCATCATCCATCGGCGCACAGTGCTGATCGTGTCGACGGCCATGCGTTCATGATCCCATTCGCGTCCCACAATGCTGAATCCATTTCTCGAAATATGAGACATCTGGGTGATAGCGGGAGCCGGCGGCCCGAGCACTAGGCTGTTGCCATGCGCCTGGGTCGAATCGCCAGCCCCGATGGGGTCGCCTTCGTCAGTATCGAAGGTGACCGTGGGAGCGAAATCGTTCGTGAGATCGCCGAACATCCGTTCGGCACGCCGACGTTCACCGGCCGGACCTGGCCGCTGGCCGATGTGCGCCTGCTGGCGCCGATCCTGGCCAGCAAGGTGGTGTGCATGGGCAAGAATTACGCGGCGCACATCGCGGAGATGGGCGGCGAGGCACCGGAAGATCCGGTGATCTTCCTCAAGCCCAACACCGCAATCATCGGCCCCGGTGTGCCAATTCAGTTGCCTGTCAATGCTTCACCGGTACACCATGAGGGCGAACTCGCCGTCGTGATCGGCCGGCCGTGTAAGGACGTCCCTGCCGCCCGTGCCGCCGAGAACATCCTCGGCTACACCATCGCCAACGACGTGTCCGCCCGCGATCAGCAGAAAGCGGACGGTCAGTGGATGCGTGCGAAGGGTCACGACACGTTCTGCCCCGTCGGCCCGTGGATCGTCACCGACCTCGATCCCTCCGATCTGGAGATCCGCACCGAGGTCAACGGCGAGGTGCGCCAACTGAGCCGGACTTCGATGATGATCCACGACATCGGCGCGATCATCGAGTGGATCTCGGCTGTGATGACGTTGCTGCCCGGTGATCTCATTCTCACCGGCACGCCCGAAGGCGTCGGTCCGATCGAGAACGGCGACACCGTCAGCATCAGCGTTGAGGGCATCGGAACGTTGTCCAATCCCGTGATCCGAAAGGCCAATTGATGACCGCGGCCACCAACGACACGGTGCGCGTACGGTTTTGCCCGTCGCCAACCGGAATTCCGCACGTCGGGATGGTGCGCACCGCGCTGTTCAACTGGGCCTACGCCCGGCATACCGGCGGCACATTCGTGTTCCGCATCGAGGACACCGACGCCGCGCGCGATTCCGAGGAAAGCTATGCCGCATTGCTTGAAGCCTTGCGGTGGCTGGGTCTGGATTGGGACGAGGGCCCGGAGGTGGGCGGCCCTCACGAGCCGTACCGGCAGTCGCAGCGTACCGAGCTCTACCGTGACGTGCTGGCACGTCTGCTCGACTCCGGCGAGGCCTACCTGGCGTACTCCACGCCGGAGGAAGTCGAGGCCCGGCATGTGGCGGCGGGCCGCAATCCGAAACTGGGCTATGACAATTACGACCGCGACCTGACCGACGAGCAGCGCGCCGCTTTCGCCGCCGAGGGGCGCAATGCGGTGATGCGGCTGCGGATGCCCGACGAGGACATCAGCTGGCACGACCTGGTCCGCGGCACCACGACGTTCGCCGCAGGCACAGTTCCCGATTTTGCTCTGACCCGGGCCACGGGAGAACCGTTGTACACCTTGGTCAATCCGGTCGACGACGCACTGATGAAGATCACCCACGTGCTGCGCGGTGAGGACCTGCTGCCCTCTACGCCGCGCCAGGTCGCGCTGTACCAGGCGCTCATACGCATCGGGGTGGCCGACCGGGTGCCCGAATTCGCGCACCTGCCACCGGTGTTGGGGGAGGGTACGAAGAAGCTGTCCAAGCGCGACCCGGAGTCCAACCTGTTCCTGCATCGCGATCGGGGCTTCCTCCCCGAGGGTCTGCTGAACTATCTCGCGCTGCTGGGCTGGGGGATCGCCCAGGACCGGGACATCTTCACCCTCGACGAGATGGTCGCCGCCTTCGACGTTGTGGACGTCAACTCCAACCCGGCACGCTTCGACCAGAAGAAGGCCGACGCGATCAACGCCGAGCACATTCGGCGTCTCGACGAGGCAGAGTTCGCCGCACGGTTGCGCGCCTACTTCGACGCGCACGGCCACGACACCGGGCTCGACGACGCGGGTTTCGCGACCGCCGCGCAGCTGGTCCAGACCCGCATCGTGGTGCTCTCCGACGGCTGGTCACTGCTGAAGTTCTTCGACGACGACGCCTACGAGCTGGACCCCAAGGCGGCCGCCAAGGAGCTCGGTCCCGACGCGGCGCCGGTGCTGGCCGCGGCGATCACCGCACTCGACGCGGTGCCCGAGTGGACGACGCCGGCCATCGAGGAGGCGCTGAAGGCGGCGCTGCTCGAGGGTCTCGAACTCAAGCCGCGCAAGGCCTTCGGCCCGATCCGGGTGGCGGTGACCGGATCCACGATCAGCCCACCGTTGTTCGAGTCCCTGGAGCTGCTCGGTCGCGACCGCAGCCTGCAGCGACTGCGGGATGCACACGAGCGAGCCGGGGGGCCGGAAAAAGACGGGTAAAATCTTTGATAGTCTGCTCGTCGGCCCGCGAACCTTGGCGGAGCGGCCTTCACCCCCTGGGAAACCAGGAAAAGGCTGCTTGACCAGCGGTTATAGGCCGGTAATGGGGTATGGTGTAATTGGCAACACTAGGGATTCTGATTCCCTCATTCTAGGTTCGAGTCCTGGTACCCCAGCAATTATGTCGGCAACGCCCTCTGGGCTATGCTGGCAACCCGGTGCGCCACACGGCGCGCCACGGATTTGGTTCTGGCCCCGTCGTCTAGCGGCCTAGGACGCCGCCCTCTCACGGCGGTAGCGTGGGTTCGAATCCCATCGGGGCTACCAAATCAAATCGCCCGGTCATCGACCGGGCGATTCGTCGTTTCTCGGCCGACTTAGTCGGCGGGCGCGGTGGAGCCGGCCAGCGGCATCGGGGGCAGACCGAGCTTGCCGTGATCCCAGGATCGGGTGCGCTTGGCCACAATGCGCACCGCCACACGCTTGTTCATCATCATGTCGACGGCCGGCTTGAGGTCGTCGGTGTAGGGGCCGTTGTAGCGCTCCCACACACTGACACCGACCTTGAAGATGGTGTCGGGATCTTCGACGATCTCGGCGACACCTTCGAAGGAGACGCCGCGCAGGGTGTCGTAGGTGTCGCCGTCCTCGATGAGGAAGCTCACCCGCGGGTCGCGACGCAGGTTCACGGCCTTCTGCGACTTGGCTTTCGTCTCGACCCAGATCTCGTCGTCGAGGACGCCGTACCACATGGCCACGAGATGCGGCTGGCCGTCGGGTCCGATGGTCGCCATGGTGCCGGTGCGGCTGCGTGCGACGAAGTCGGCGACTTCGTCGTCGGACATGACGATCTGGTTGCGCTGATTGGTTCCCATGGCGTCAGTTTGTCAGGCCCTGCGGCGCGGCTGTCGCGGGGATCACAGTCGGCGCGTCAGTGCGTCGGCGGCGGCCAATAGATCGGCGGCCCAACGCGCGCCGGGCCTGCGGCCCATCCGGTCGATCGGACCCGATACCGACACCGCCGCCACCACCGTGCCGGTGCGATCCCGCACCGGGGCCGAGACACTGGCCACCCCCGGCTCGCGTTCGGCCGCGCTTTGCGCCCAGCCTCGGCGGCGGACCTCGGCGAGGGTGCGTTCGGTGAATTTCGCCGTCGGGAGCACGGCCTGCTGGGTTGCGGTGTCGCTGAAGGCCAGCAGGACCTTCGCGCCCGACCCTGCCGTCATCGGCAGGCGAGCTCCGACAGGCACGGTATCGCGAAGCCCGGCAGGGGGTTCCAGCGCAGCGACGCAGATCCGCGTAGTGCCCTCGCGGCGGTAGAGCTGCACGCTCTCGCCGGTGATCTCCCGCAGCCGGGGCAATACCGTGGCGCCCGCGGCGAGCAGCGGATCGTTGACGTGGGCGGACAATTCGGAGATGGCCGGTCCGAGTCGCCACCGGCCGGCGCTGTCGCGGGCCAGTAGGCGGTGGACCTCCAGGCCGGCGGCCAGCCGGTGGGCGGTCGCGCGGGGCAGGCCGGTTCGCTCACAGAGTTCGGCCAACCCGCAGGGGGACTCGGCGATTGAGTGCAGTACGCCCACGGCTTTGTCCAGCACGCCGATGCCGCTATCCTGTCTCATAGAGAGATACTAGCGTCCCGAAATGTGAGATAGCCACTCTCGCCGTCCGGGAATCGAGAAGTGAAGTGAGAACCCATGGCTCAGTCCGACAAGCCCAGGACACTGCCCGAGAAGGTGTGGGACGACCACGTCGTGGTCGCCGGAACCGGCACCGGCTCATCACGTGAACCCGACCTGATCTACATCGATCTCCATCTCATCCATGAGGTGACGAGCCCGCAGGCCTTCGACGGGCTGCGGCTCGCCGGCCGTCCGGTGCACCGACCGGATCTCACGATCGCCACCGAGGACCACAACGTCCCGACGGTCGACATCGACAAGCCGATCGCCGATCCGATCTCCCGGACCCAGGTCGAGACCCTGCGCCACAACTGCGCCGAATTCGGGGTTCGGCTGCATCCGATGGGCGATGCCGAACAGGGCATCGTTCACGTGATGGGGCCCCAGCTGGGACTGACCCAGCCCGGAATGACGATCGTGTGCGGCGACAGCCACACCTCCACCCATGGGGCGTTCGGGGCGATCGCGATGGGGATCGGCACCTCCGAAGTCGAGCATGTGCTTGCCACCCAGACACTTCCGCTGCGTCCGTTCAAGACGATGGCGGTCAATGTCGACGGCGCGCTGCCTGCCGGAGTCAGCGCCAAGGACATCATCCTGGCCGTGATCGCCAAGATCGGTACCGGCGGCGGTCAGGGTTACGTCATCGAATATCGCGGCAGCACCATCGAATCACTGTCGATGGAGAGCCGGATGACCATCTGCAATATGAGCATCGAGGCCGGCGCCCGCGCCGGTTTGGTGGCGCCGGATGAGACGACCTATGAGTTCCTGCGGGGCCGTCCCTACGCGCCCACCGGTGCGGATTGGGATACGGCTGTGGCCGCGTGGGAGGCGCTGAAGACCGACGAGGGTGCCGAATTCGACACCGAGGTCTACATCGACGCGACGACGCTGAGCCCCTTCGTCACGTGGGGCACGAACCCCGGACAGGGTGTTCCGCTGGCCGACTCGGTGCCCGACCCCGAGTTGATGACCAGCGATGCCGAGCGGCAGGCCGCCGAGAAGGCGTTGGCATACATGGACCTTCGGGCGGGGATGCCGATGCGTGAAGTCGCCGTCGACGCCGTCTTCGTCGGGTCGTGCACGAACGGGCGTATCGAGGATCTGCGGGTGGTGGCCGACGTACTGCGTGGCCGCAAGGTCGCCGACGGGGTCCGCATGCTGATCGTTCCGGGCTCGATGCGGGTGCGCGCACAGGCCGAAAGTGAAGGGCTGGGCGAGATCTTCACCGCCGCCGGTGCTGATTGGCGCCAAGCGGGCTGCTCGATGTGTCTCGGCATGAACCCCGATCAGCTGGCGCCGGGGGAGCGCTGTGCGTCGACGTCCAACCGGAATTTCGAAGGCCGGCAGGGCAAGGGCGGGCGGACACATCTCGTTTCGCCTGCGGTCGCCGCGGCGACCGCGGTGCGCGGAACGCTGTCCTCGCCTGCCGATCTCGAAAAATAGACCTGCTAAGGAGAACACGATGGATGCATTTCACACCCACACCGGCATCGGTGTTCCGTTGCGGCGGTCCAATGTCGACACCGATCAGATCATTCCGGCGGTGTATTTGAAGCGGGTTACCAGAACGGGTTTCGAGGATGGATTGTTCGCCGCGTGGCGCAACGATCCTTCTTTCGTTCTGAATCTGAGCCCCTTCGACCGTGGTTCGGTTCTGGTGGCAGGACCGGACTTCGGCACCGGCTCGTCGCGCGAGCATGCGGTCTGGGCGCTCATGGACTTCGGATTCCGGGTCGTCATCTCATCCCGTTTCGCCGACATCTTTCGCGGCAACGCCGGCAAGGCCGGGCTGCTGGCGGCCGAAGTCGCTCAAGATGATGTTGAACTTTTGTGGAAGCTCATCGAGCAGAATCCAGGGCTGGAACTGACTGTGAATCTTCAAGATCGAAATATCACCGCGGGAACAGCCGTGGTGCCGTTCACGATTGACGATTACACGGCGTGGCGACTGCTGGAAGGCCTCGACGATATCGGCCTTACGCTGCGGAAACGCGATGAAATCGCGGCCTTCGAGGAGGCTCGTCCGAGTTGGAAGCCGCGCATTACGACGCCCTCCTGAACGACGCGGGACGCCGAAATCCCGCGCCAAAACCGGGGTTCGGACGCCCTGAAATCACCGCCCTAGGGCGGCAAGCGGATTGCTGAAATCCTCCTAAGTAATGCCTGAAATTGGGCGTGGCTCTTGGAAATCTGCAGCTCTTGGGTTTACCGTGTTCTGCAGTCGGTCCAAAGTGGACCACTGGCTTCGGAGGAATTGAATGAACAAAGCAGAGCTCATCGACGTACTCACGGAGAAATTGGGCTCAGATCGTCGGCAGGCAACCCTGGCGGTGGAGAACGTCGTCGACACCATTGTGCGCGCGGTGCACAAGGGCGACAGCGTGACCATCACGGGCTTCGGCGTTTTCGAGCAGCGGCGTCGTGCCGCTCGTGTGGCGCGTAACCCGCGCACCGGCGAAACCGTCAAAGTGAAGCCGACTTCCGTTCCCGCTTTCCGTCCCGGCGCTCAGTTCAAGGCCGTCGTCTCTGGTTCACAGAAGCTTCCTTCGGAGGGCCCCGCCGTCAAGCGCGGTGCTGTCGGCGGACCCGTCAAGAAGGCAGCGGCCAAGAAGGCCGTTCGCAAGGCGGTCGTGAAGAAGGCTGCTACCAAGGCTCCTGCCAAGAAGGCTGCACCGGCTAAGAAGGCTGCACCGGCCAAGAAGGCTGCACCGGCCAAGAAGGCGGCTCCGGCCAAGAAGGCCGCGCCCGCCAAGAAGGCGGCTCCGGCCAAGAAGGCTCCGGCCAAGAAGGCCGCGCCCGCCAAGAAGGCGGCTCCGGCCAAGAAGGCTCCGGCCAAGAAGGCCGCGCCCGCCAAGAAGGCTGCACCGGCCAAGAAGGCTCCGGCCAAGAAGGCTCCGGCCAAAAAGGGCCGTCGCTAAATAGCTGAAGTTGAATACGCCGCGGGCCGTGCGCCCGCGGCGTATTCGCGTGTCAGGGTCGTGTTGCCAGTGGACTGTCGATGTAGTCGGCGGCCACGACCCGGTCGCCGGACAGCGACAGCACCCAGGTGCTGCCCTTGCGGTTACGTGACTTGTCCGGCTTGTCGGTGCCACGCCACCAGGCCAGCAGGTAGGGAATCACCTTGCCCTGCGTGCAGATGACCGGTGTCCCGCCCTGCGCGGCGATCTTGATGATGCGGTTGTGCGCGGCGTCCGGGTCGGCGGCGTACGCCTCTTCGGTGAGGCTGGTCTCGGCGGAGATCGTCACGCCGAGTTCTTGCGCCAGCGGTTCGACTGTCTGAGAGCAGCGAACCCGGTCGGCCGCGTAGACGTCGGTGGCCCCGAATGCCATCAGCTGGCCGGCCAACGATTCCGCTTGCGCGCGACCGTTCTTGTCCAGCGGCCGGCTTCGGTCGTCGCCCTTGTAGCGGGACTTGATGCCCGCGGTTCCGTGCCGGACGATCAAGACCGTCGTGGTGTCGGCCGGTTGCTTGGCGAACGCCTTCAGCACTTCCCGGTCGTGCGGGTAGGTGAGACGCTGCGCCGCGTCGGCGACCGGCAGCCACTCCATCACGTCGACTTCGGCGTTGGGCGTGAATTCGCCGCCCAGTGCCCGTGCCGTCCAGTAGTGAACGATCTTGGTTCCCTGCGGGATCGGGTAGTGCGTCTGGATCAGGCGACGGCCCAGAACAGACCGCTGGCCGGTTTCCTCCCAGATCTCGCGCACCGCGGCGATAGGCTCGTTTTCGCCCGGATCCACTTTGCCTTTGGGTAGCGACCAATCGTCGTAGCGCGGGCGATGAATCACGGCGACGTGCAACTCGCCCGTGTCGGGATCGTGTCGCCACAGCGCCGCACCGGCGGCAATCACCCGACGCTTGAGCGTCTTGCCGTTCTTTGCCGCTGCCTTGTTCGTCGATTTGGTCCTCGAGCTGTCACGTGACGCTCTCTTGGCCACGTCAACTCCCGCAAATCATTTCGGGGCCCTGTGCGGGACCGGATCTGGTGGGTCGCAACGGGGAAAGCACTCAGCGCTGCCGATGACGTTCCATCAGCCACACCTGATGGTCCCGGACTTGCCTGCCATCTTGCGGCGCCGCGGTCCAGTGGCCCTCGGGTCCCAGCTCCCAGCATCGCGTCGAGGGATCCATGGCCGATTCGAAGATGTCGTCGAGATGCGCAGTGAGCCGGGGATCTTTCACCTGTGCCATCACCTCGACGCGCCGATCGAGATTGCGGTGCATCATGTCGGCGCTGCCGATGAAGAACTCGTTGATCGCGTTGAAATGGAAGATCCGTGAATGCTCCAGAAACCGGCCGAGAATCGAACGTACGACGATGTTCTCGGAGAAACCCTCGGCACCCGGCTTGAGGGCGCAGATGCCGCGGACGACCACCTCGACGCGGACACCGGCCTGCGATGCGCGGTACAGCGCGTCGATGACCTGTTCGTCGACAAGGGCGTTGGCCTTCAGCCGAATCCGGCCGTTCTCGCCTCGGCGGTGCGCGTCGATCTCGCGTTCGATGCGCTCGATGATTCCCTTGCGCACTCCGTGTGGGGCGACCAGCAGGTTGCGGTAGCTGACCTTGCGGGAGTAGCCGGTAAGGGAATTGAACAGATCCGTCAGGTCCGCACCGATGTCGGGCGCGGCGGTGATCAAGCCCACGTCCTCATACAGTCGCGCGGTTTTCGGGTTGTAGTTCCCGGTGCCGATATGGCAGTAGCGACGGATCGTCGAGCCCTCGCGGCGCACCACCAGGCAGGTCTTGCAGTGGGTCTTCAACCCGATCAGCCCGTAAACGACATGCACGCCCGCATCTTCCAGCGTGCGGGCCCACTTGATGTTGGCCTGCTCGTCGAAACGGGCCTTCAGTTCCACCAGGGCGACCACCTGCTTGCCCGCCTGCGCCGCGTCGATGAGCGCGTTGACGATCGGGGAGTCACCGGAGGTCCGGTACAGCGTCTGCTTGATGGCCAACACATTCGGGTCCGCGGCGGCCTGTTCGATGAAGCGCTGCACGCTCGTCGAGAACGAGTCGTATGGATGATGTACCAGCACGTCACCGTCGCGCAGCGTGGAGAAGATGCTCTTGGGCGTCTCCCGTTCGGCGAACGCCGGATGGGTGGCCGGCACGAACGGGCGGTCCTTGAGGGCAGGTCGGTCGATGCCGTACACCTGCCACAGCGACGAAAGATCCAGCAGCCCCGGCACCTGCACCACGTCGCCCGGGTGGACGTCGAGCTCGCGGAGCAGCAGTTCGAGCATGTGCTCGGTCATGTCGTCGGCGACCTCGAGGCGCACCGGAGACCCGAATCGCCGTCGCGCCAGTTCACGTTCGAGCGCTTGAAGCAGGTCTTCGTCACGGTCTTCTTCGACCTGCATATCGGCGTTGCGGGTGATGCGGAAGACGTGATGCTCGACGATCTCCATGCCGGGAAACAGCACCGGCAGGAAGGCCGCGATGAGTTCCTCGGTGGGCAGGAACCGGACGACGTCGCTATCTCCGTTGGTGCCCTTGAGCACAACGAACCGGTCGACGTTGTCGGGAACCTTGATGCGGGCGAAGTGTTCGCCACCGTCGTCGGGCGACTTCACGGTGATCGCCAGGTTGAGGCTCAGCCCGCTGACGAAGGGGAACGGATGGGCGGGGTCGACGGCGAGCGGTGTGAGAACCGGGAAGACCTGCTCGTGGAAGTACGTCGACAACTCACTGCGTTCGGCGTCGGTGAGGTCCGCCCACGTGACGATGTGAATTCCCTCGTCGGCCAAGGCCGGCCGCACCGACTGGATGAAGACCTCGGCCTGTCGCAACGAGATCTGGCGGGTGCGTTCGCCGATCCGGCGCAATTGTTCGCGCGGCGACAGCCCGTCGGCGGAACGCACGGACAACCCCATCTCGTCGCGGCGCTTCAGCCCGGCCACCCGGACCATGTAGAACTCGTCGAGATTGGACGCGAAGATCGCCAGGAACTTCGCCCGCTCCAGCAGAGCCAGTGAGGTGTCGGCCGCCAGCGCCAGCACGCGGGCGTTGAAGTCCAGCCAGCTCAGCTCTCGGTTGAGGTACCGGTCCTCGGGCAGTGCATTCTCGACGGCGGCAGCCGTGGCCGCCGGCGGGGCCTCCGGCGCTGCGTCGCCGGGCTGCCAGCCGTCGTCCGTCGATCGCGCATCGGTATCGGTGTCCGTCACGCTTCCGATCATCCCCCATCCGCGGAGCGCGCGGACCGAGGCAGGCAGAAGTTGCTGGCCGTTCAGGCGTTGTTAACCGTCAGTGGTGGCTGATTGCCCTGGTCGTCGCCGCCCCGACACCCAGCAGTCGCGCTGCCTCCAGGTCCTCGATGGTGTCGATGTCGCAGCGCAGCCCCGGCCATACGCCGGTCAGTTCGACGGCACCCGAGTCGCGGTGCAGGCGGGCCGAATCCCGGCCGAGTAGTGGGTCCAATGGGACCCCGAACGCGAACAGCGCCGCGGTACCGGTGCCGGGACGGTCGGGCACGAAACTGCGCCGGTACGCCCGCGCATGCGCCACGGCGTCGGTGAGTTCGTGAGTCTGCAGTGCGGGCAAATCCCCTTGCAGCACAACAGTATTGGCCGTGTTCATGCTGACGGCAGCCCAGGCGAATCGGACGGCGGTGTTCAACGGGTCGGGCTCGGTCGGCGGCGTGGCGTCGAAGAGCACCTCCGCGCCGAGCTCACGGGCGGCGGCGGCCGCCGTGTCGTCGGGGGTGACCACGGTGATCGACGCGACGGCGCTGACCGCGCGGGCCGCCGTGATGGTGTCGATCAACATCGCGAGCACCACCTGCTCGCGGGTGCTCGCCGAGAACACCGGACTGAGTCTGGTCTTGGCGGCCGCGAGGCGTTTCACCGCAATGATCACGCCGAGGTCCGCGCTCATGTTCACCATCCTTCCAGCGTCGTTCGGGTCGCCTGCATTCCTGGCCGGCGAGCGGTCCCGGCGGCGTGGGCTACGTTAATGACCATGACCAGCACGGTGGGCACCGCCGCGGTGATGGGCGCCGGCGCCTGGGGAACCGCACTGGCCAAAGTTCTCGCCGACGCCGGCTCCGAGGTCCGGTTGTGGTCGCGTCGCGCGGAAGTCGCCGAGGCGGTCAACATCACACACGCCAACCCCGGATACCTCCCCGGCATCGCGCTGCCGGACACGATCCGCGCCACCACCGATGCCGCGGAGGCTCTCGACGGGCTGACCACCGTGCTGCTCGCCGTGCCCGCGCAGACCTTGCGCACCAACCTCGAACAGTGGCGCGGCGTGATCGCCGACGGCGCAACTCTGGTGAGCCTGGCCAAGGGCATCGAGTTGGGCAGCCTGATGCGAATGAGCCAGGTCATCGTTGCGGTGACCGGCGTCGATCCCAGCCAGGTCGCCGTCGTCTCCGGCCCGAACCTGGCCGATGAGATCGCCCAGGGGCAGCCGGCCGCGACGGTGGTGGCCTGCACCGACTCCGGGCGCGCGATCACCCTGCAGCGCGCACTGAGCACGGGTTACTTCCGCCCCTACACGAACGCCGACGTCATCGGCACCGAGATCGGCGGGGCGTGCAAGAACGTCATCGCGCTGGCCTGCGGCATGGCCGCCGGAGTGGGACTCGGGGAGAACACCGCTGCGGCGATCATCACCCGCGGCCTGGCCGAGATCATGCGGCTGGGCATCGCCGTGGGCGCCAAGACCGCGACGCTGGCCGGTCTTGCCGGCGTGGGCGACCTGGTCGCCACCTGCACGTCGCCGCATTCGCGGAACCGGAGTTTCGGTGAGCGACTCGGCCGCGGCGGCACCATGGAGGCCGCCCAACTGGCCGCCGGCGGGCACGTTGCCGAAGGCGTCACCTCGTGTGAATCGATCCTGGCACTGGCGTCGAGCTATGACGTCGAGATGCCGCTGACCGATGCGGTCCACCGGGTGTGCCACAAAGGATTGTCCGTCGACCAGGCGGTGGCGCTGTTGTTGGGCCGCAGCACCAAACCGGAATGACCGACCGCTACGGCGACTCGACGCGCGCCGTCAAAGCTGTGAGTTCCCTGCCGATTCCGGGAGCGCCGGTTCAGCCGGGTCCGGTTCCGGCGTCGGCGTACCACCTGTCCGACGACGAGGGCAGCGAGCAGAACACCTACGGGCGCGCCACCAACCCCACCTGGCGGCAGCTCGAGTCGGCACTGGCTGAGCTCGAAGGAGCCGCCGCCGCCCTGGCTTTCGGTTCCGGGATGGCTGCGATCACCGCCGCGCTGCGCGTGACGGCCACACCCGGCTCGGTACTGGTGGTCCCCGCCGACGGCTACTACCAGGTCCGCCGCTATGCCGCGGAATATCTTGCCCCGCAAGGTATTACGGTTCACGAGGCCGACGCGGAGCAGATCTACCGGGCCGCCGGCGGCGCCGACGTCGTGCTGGCGGAAACCCCGACCAATCCGGGGCTGGAAGTCGTGGACGTGCGCAGGCTCGCCGAGATCTGCCGGCACCGGGGCGCGCGGCTGCTGGTGGACAACACCACCGCAACTCCGCTGGGTCAGCAACCGCTCGCGCTGGGCGCTGATCTGGTGGTGGCCAGCGCCACCAAAGCCCTGTCGGGTCACAGCGATCTGCTGGCCGGGTACATCGCAGGCGCCGATCACGAGCTGATGGCCGCAGTGGAGCGGGAGCGGCTGCTGTCCGGGGCGATCCTGGGGCCGTTCGAAGCGTGGCTGGTGCTGCGCAGCCTCGGCAGCTTCGGCCTGCGCTTCGACCGGCAATGCCGAAACGCCCTCGCGCTGGCCACCGCGCTGCGCGGCCACCCGGGCGTCCGCTCAGTGCGCTACCCGGGGCTGCCCGACGACCCGGCCCACGCGCTGGCCGCCGTGCAGATGCGCCGCTTCGGGGGATTGGTGTCGATCGAACTCCCCGACGCCGACGCCGTCCACGCCTTGGTGCAGCGCAGCGACCTGCTGGTGGCGGCGACCAGCTTCGGCGGCCTTCACACCTGCGTCGACCGTCGGGCCCGCTGGGGTGACCCGGTGGCCGGTGGATTCGCCCGGATTTCGGCAGGCATCGAGGACACCGACGATCTGGTCGCTGACGTCCTCGCGGCCCTGGACGCAGGATAGTGCCTGCTCACAGCGTCAGATCGTGCTGATAGCGCCCGGGGGCGTAGCCTCTCTAGCTTGTGACTTCTCGTATCCGCGTTGCCGTCGTCTACGGGGGCCGCAGCTCCGAGCACGCCATTTCCTGCGTGTCGGCCGGAAGCATCCTGCGCAACCTCGACCCGGAACGGTTCGAGGTTGTCGCCGTGGGCATCACCCCGGAGGGCTCCTGGGTGCTGACCGACGGCAAGCCGGAAACCCTGGCCATCACCGACCGGCGGCTGCCAGAGGTCACGGGTGACTCCGGCACGGCGCTGGCGTTGCCTGCCGATCCGCAGCGCCACGGCCAGCTGGTGTCGTTGGGTCAGGCAGCCGGCGAGGTACTGACGGCGGTCGACGTCGTCTTCCCGATCCTGCACGGGCCCTATGGCGAAGACGGCACTATCCAGGGTCTGCTCGAATTGGCGGGCGTGCCGTACGTCGGCGCCGGCGTGCTGGCCAGCGCGGCAGGCATGGACAAGGAGTTCACCAAGAAGCTGTTGGCCGCCGACGGTCTCCCGATCGGCGATCATGTGGTGCTGCGGCCGCAGGAGAAGGCGCCGACGCTCGACGACATCATGCGCCTTGGCTTTCCGATGTTCGTCAAACCTGCGCGTGGTGGGTCCTCGATCGGGGTGAACCGGGTCACGAGCCCCGACGAGCTACCCGCGGCGATCGCCGATGCCCGCTCACACGATCCCAAGGTCATCATCGAAGCCGCGATCGAAGGCCGCGAGCTCGAGTGCGGCGTCCTCGAATTCCCGGACGGGTCAGTGCAAGCCAGCGCGATCGGCGAGATCCGGGTCGCCGGCATCGCAGGCCGCGAAGACGGCTTCTACGACTTCGCCACCAAATATCTGGACGACGGCGCCGAACTCGACGTCCCCGCGAAAGTCGATGAAGACGTTGCAGAGGAATTGCGGCACTTGGCAATTCGTACTTTCAAGGCTCTGGACTGCCAGGGTTTGGCGCGGGTGGACTTCTTCCTCACCGAGGACGGTCCGGTGGTCAACGAGATCAACACCATGCCCGGGTTCACCACGATCTCGATGTATCCGCGGATGTGGGCTGCCAGCGGCATCGACTACCCGACGCTGGTCGGCACCATGGTGGAGACGGCGTTGGCGCGCGGGACCGGTCTGCGCTGACTCAGCGAGGCGGGTTCGGGTCGATCGGAACCGCAGGCAATGTTCGCGCGATCAGGTCCGATAACGCCTGAATGGGCGTGGGGCCAGACTCTTTCGGCAGGGTGAGTGCCAGGTACACCGGGCGGTCCACGGTGACCCAGGTGCTGCGATCGGTCTGGGGATCGTCGAGCTGAAACCATTGGACCGCGTTGACCAGTTGGATGGGGGAGCCCACCATGAACTCCGCGGGCCGGTCGATGCCACAGCGGAGGATGACCGGGTAATTGTCGGCCTCCCCACGCCAGGCTGCCGCGCCGGGTGGCACCGGCTCGGCCGCCGCGACCCGATGGAATTCGCCGAGGTTTTCCGGCAACGCGCCGATCAGAGTGCGGCAGCTCGGTGAATCCGCTTGCGGCGCTGGGGCGGCGGCGATGACCACCGGCTGGACCGGAGCTTTGCGGGTAGCCGCGATCGCAAGCACCGCGCCGATCGCCACCACGGCCACGACGACCGCGGCGATCAGGAAGGCGCGGGGCGGTCCGTCCCTTGTGCTGTCCTCGCCGGCGACGGGAAGGGGCTCAGTCGGCATCGGCGATGGGGCAGGTGAGGGTTCGGGTGATCCCGGCGATCTGCTGAACGCTGGGCACCACGGCGGCGGTCAGGTCATCTTTGGTGGTCGCGGCGACTCGGACCACCACGTCATAGGGACCGGTCACGTACTCGGCGGACACTATGCCCGGCAGCGCGGCCACCTGCTTGGCGACGACCTCGGCGCGGCCGACCTCGGTCTGGATCAGCATGTACGCCTCCACCACCGTCGCCTCCTCTCGATGGCCGCTCGCATGCGGCGCCGCCCTAGACTGGCATGTCCGGGTGCCGGCAAGGCCCCAACGTACCGCAGGTTGCCGTGCCGATCAGCCTGGGCGACGGGAGGAGGGCACACCTCGTGGCCGACGGCGGCGAACCCACATTGCGCCAGCTCGGCGAGTTCCCCGTGATCGACCGGCTGGTGGCCGGACGTCGTCAACCCGCGGCCGTCACGGTCGGGCCGGGAGACGACGCCGCGGTGGTGGCGATGCCGGACGGCCGGGTCGTCGTGAGCACCGACATGCTCGTCGAAGGGCGTCACTTCCGGCTGGATTGGTCCTCTCCGCTGGAGGTCGGCCGAAAAGCCATCGCGCAGAACGCCGCCGACATCGAGTCGATGGGCGCGCGGGTCAGCGCGTTCGTCGTCGCGTTCGGCGCCCCGCCCGACACCCCGGCGGCCCGAGCGCAGGAGTTGGCCGACGGAATGTGGCTGGAGGCCGGTCCGCTGGGCGCCGGAATCGTCGGAGGGGATCTGGTCGCCAGCCCCCAGTGGGTGATATCGGTGACCGCATTCGGCGACCTGTCCGGCCGGCCGCCGGTGCTGCGCAGTGGAGCGCGGCCGGGGTCGGTGGTCGCCGTCAGTGGTGAGCTGGGCCGCTCTGCTGCCGGATATCTGTTGTGGCACAAGGGCATCGATGATTTCACCGAGCTGCGGCAGCGACACCTGGTCCCGCGTCCGCCCTACGGGCAGGGCATAGTGGCGGCGGCGGCCGGGGCTCAGGCGATGACCGACGTCTCCGACGGCCTGCTGGCCGATCTCGGCCACATCGCCCGCGACTCCAGGGTTCTCATCGACCTCGCCACGGACGCGCTGCGACCTGATGTCGACGCCGTCACTGCCGCGGCCGCTGCGGCCGATGCCGATCCCCGCGCGCTGGTGCTCTCCGGTGGCGAAGATCACGCCCTCGTCGCCTGCTTTCCCGCCGCGGTTCCGCCCGGGTGGCGGGTGATCGGCACCGTGCGAGACGGCGGGCCCGGCGTGCTCGTCGACGGCCTCGGGTGGGATGGCGCGGCGGGTTGGCAATCCTTCGACTGACGGCGCGCGTTAGGTTACGTCGGTGACGACCACCGCCCGGCCGCTGGCCGAACTCGTCGACAAGGGCTGGGCGCAGGCGCTCGCCCCGGTCAGTGACCAGATCACCCAAATGGGCACGTTCCTGCGCGATGAGATCGCCGCAGGCAGGCACTATCTGCCCGCCGGCCAGAACGTGCTGCGGGCCTTCACCTTTCCGTTCAACGAGGTGCGGGTACTGATCGTGGGTCAGGATCCGTACCCCACGCCGGGGCACGCGGTGGGTCTGAGCTTCTCGGTCGCCCCCGACGTACGACCGGTACCGCGCAGCCTGGCCAACATCTTCACCGAATACACCGCGGACCTCGGCCACCCACAGCCGTCGACCGGTGACCTCACGCCGTGGTCGCAGCGCGGTGTCATGCTGCTGAACAGGGTGCTGACCGTGCGGCCGGGAACCCCGGCATCGCATCGGGGGAAAGGCTGGGAGGCCGTCACCGAATGCGCGATCCGCGCGCTGGTGGCGCGCGATCAACCCTTGGTGGCGATCCTGTGGGGGCGGGACGCGTCGACGCTCAAGCCCATGCTGGGGGGCTCCGGCGGGCAGGAGCGAAGCGACCCGGGGATTAGCCGATGCGTCGCGATCGAGTCGCCGCATCCCTCACCGCTGTCGGCGTCCCGGGGGTTCTTCGGCTCGCGGCCGTTCAGCCGGGCCAACGAACTGCTGACCGGGATGGGTGCCGAGCCGATCGACTGGCGACTGCCTTAACGCGCGCCGAGATCGACGTTTCGCAGGGAACGTCTCGAACTTTTCCGCCCGTACGTCGGTTTGGGCGGAAGAGCGGAATTAGCCGCGGCTGACCTTGCCTGCCTTGAGGCAGGAGGTGCAGACGTTCACGCGGTGCTTGTTGCCACCGGGGCGGCTCACGGCGCGCACGGTCTGGATGTTCGGGTTCCAGCGACGGCTGGTCCGGCGATGGGAATGCGACACCGACTTGCCGAAGCCGGGGCCCTTTCCGCAGACGTCGCACACGGCAGCCATGTAGAACTCCTCTATCGAACGTGTTCCTGGGGGCCAACGACCGAAACGGGTGACCCGACAACCTGACTAGGATAGCCGTCCGGCGAACCGAACGCCAAAATGCGCCATTGCAACGCCTGGACGACACCGCCTGCGGCCACCTGACCTGCGGCGACCCGGCCATCCCACCGCCCTGCGCCGCGGCGGCATCGCGGTGTCGGGTGGACTGGATAGGCTGGCGCGACGACGCCGTGTGATGGCCAGGGATCGCGAGGAGGTGCCGATGCCGGACCGGCGGCTGGACGCATCTGCGCTACGCGACTGGGCCTCTACCGCGGTCGGCGACCTGATCACCCACACCGACGAGATCAACCGGCTCAATGTGTTCCCGGTGGCCGACTCCGATACCGGGACCAACCTCCTGTTCACCATGCGGGCGGCGCTGACCGAGGCGGACTCGGTGACCGGCTCGGGTGGCGTCGACGAGCTGACCGCCGCGCTCGCGGAGGGCGCATTGCACGGGGCCCGGGGCAACTCCGGGGTGATCCTGTCGCAGATCCTGCGCGGTCTGGCCGACGTCACCGCCGCGGCGGCCGCCGACACCGGCGGTTATCTCGCCGACATCGACGCAGTACTGCTGGGCGCGGGCCTTCGGCACGCGGTCGGGCTGGTGGTGTCGTCGATGGGCGGCCAGCTGGTGGCCGGCACGATCGTCTCGGTGCTGCAGGCCGTCGCCGACACCGTGCAACAGTGGGCCGCCGATGGCGCCAGTCTTGCCGAATCGCTCACCGCAGGCGGCGAGGCCGCGGTCACCGCGCTGGATCGCACGCCCGAACAGCTCGACGCGCTGGCCGAGGCAGGGGTGGTCGACGCAGGCGGGCGCGGCTTCCTCGTTCTCATCGACGCGCTGATCGCCACCGTCACCGGACATGCGCCGCACCGGCACGTCTACGAACCGGGCCCGCCGCTGATCGAGACCGCCACCGCGGAACCGGCTCCGCCGCAATTCGAAGTGATGTATCTGCTCGCCGGCTGCGAGCCGGCCACCCTCGAACCGCTACGCACCCGGCTGGAGCAGCTCGGCGAATCGGTCGCGATCGCCGCGTCGGCCGAACGCTATTCGGTACACGTGCACACCGACGACGCCGGCGCCGCGGTGGAGGCCGGGTTGGCGGCCGGTGCGGTCAGCAGGATTCAGATCTCGGTGTTGAGCACCGGGCCCGCCCGGGTTTCTCCGGGCAGCTGGAGTCGGGAGCGCGCGGTGCTTGCCGTCGTCGACGGAGACGGTGCCGCAGAGCTTTTCAGTCAGGAAGGCGCCTGTGTGCTGCGGCCGGACGCCGAGCTGGCTGATCCGGTCAACGGCGTGAGTGCCCGCGAACTGTTACGCGCGCTGGTCGATGCCGGGGCCGCTCAGGTGATGGTGTTGCCCAACGGCTATGTGGCGGCAGAGGAGCTGGTCGCCGGGTGCACGGCCGGAATCGGTTGGGGCATAGACGTTGTCGCGTTGCCGACCGGTTCGATGGTGCAGGGGCTGGCTGCGCTCGCGGTCCACGACCCAAGCCGGCAGGCCGTCGACGACGGGTATTCGATGGCCAGGGCGGCGGCCGCGGCCCGGCACGGTTCGGTGCGCACCGCCACCGAACAGGCGCTCACGTGGGCGGGGAGCTGCGAACCGGGTGACGGGCTGGGCATCGCCGGTGACGAAGTCCTGGTGGTCGCCGACGATGTGACCGGTGCGGCCGCCGGACTGATCGATCTGCTGCTGGTGGCCGGTGGTGAGCTGGTGACCGTGTTGACCGGTGCCGGCACCGATCCGGCTATCGCCGAGGCGCTGGCCGCGCACATCCACCGGCGCCATCCCGGAATCGAATTCGCCACCTACGCCACCGGTCACCGCGGCGACGAGCTGTTGATCGGGGTGGAGTAGTCATGGTCAGTCTCACCGACCGTCTCGACGGGATCGCCGGCGGCAAGGCCGCCGGCCTGCTCGACGACGTGTTCGGCATCCGCACCGTCGACGACCTGCTGCGGCACTACCCGCGCAAGTACATCCACGGAATGTCGGTGTGGGGCGAGGACGAGGCGCCGCCGGAGGAGGGCGAGCACATCACGCTGGTCGGCGAGATCGAGAAGGCCGAGGTCCGCTGGACCAATCGCCAACCCAAGCGCGAGTATCTGGTGATCACCCTGGGCAAGGGCCGGCGCAAGGTCACCGCGACGTTCTTCAACGCCAAGTGGCTGAAGAAGGAATTGATCGAGGGCGTCCGGCTGATGCTGTCCGGCGAGGTCGGGTTCTTCAAGGGCAACATGCAGCTCACGCACCCGGACTTCCTGGCACTGAACTCCCCGCGGGGGAGGGTGTTCGGAAGCAAGTCGCTCAAGACGATCGCAGACACGTCGACCTCGGAGGCCGGCGAACTGTCGATGGCGGCGTTCGAGCGCGACTTCTTCCCGATCTACCCGGCCAGCTCCAAGCTGCAGAGTTGGGACATCTACGCCTGCGTGCAGCAGGTACTCGCGGTACTGGACCCCATACCCGATCCGCTGCCCGAAAGCGTTGTGCGCCAACGAGGTCTGATCTCCGAAGATGAGGCGCTGCGCGCCATTCACGTCGCCGAGCGGGAGCCCGAGCGGGAGGCGGCCCGGGAGCGGCTGCGGTTCGACGAGGCCGTGGGGATGCAGTGGGCGCTCGCGCAGCGCCGCCACGGCGAGCTCTCCGAATCCGGCCCCGTCGCGCCGCGCCGTGACGACGGCTTGGCCGCTGCGCTGATCGAGCGACTGCCCTTCGCGTTGACGGCGGGTCAACGTGAGGTGCTCGACGTCGTCTCCTGCGAACTGGCCGCGAGCAAGCCGATGAACCGGCTGCTGCAGGGTGAGGTCGGCTCCGGCAAAACGATCGTGTCGGTGGTGGCCATGCTGCAGATGGTCGATGCGGGTTACCAGTGCGCATTGCTCGCGCCGACCGAAGTCCTTGCCGCCCAACATGCCCAGTCGATCCGCGGCGTCCTCGGGCCGCTGGCGATGGCCGGCCAACTCGGTGGCGAGGACGGGGCGACTCGCGTCGCACTGCTGACCGGGTCGATGTCGGCGGCCCAGAAACGTCAGGTCCGCGATGAGGTGGCGTCCGGGGAGGCGGGCATCGTCGTCGGTACCCACGCGCTGTTGCAGGACGCGGTCGAGTTCCACAAGCTGGGCTTCGTCGTCGTCGACGAACAACACCGGTTCGGCGTGGAGCAGCGAGACCGGTTGCGCGCCAAGGCGCCTGCGGGACTGACTCCGCATCTACTGGTCATGACGGCCACACCGATCCCGCGCACGGTCGCATTGACGGTGTACGGCGACCTGGAAACCTCGACCCTGCGCGAACTTCCGCGCGGGCGCCAGCCGATCACCACCAACACGATCTTCATCAAGGACAAGCCGCAATGGCTGGCGCGGGCCTGGCAGCGGATCACCGAGGAGGTCGGCGAAGGCCGGCAGGCCTACGTCGTGGCGTCCCGGATCGACGAGAACGACAAGTCGGGCGAGCAGGAAGCGGGCCCGCCCGCCGAGACCGTCGTCAACCTGTTCAACCACCTGGGGCACGGGCCGCTGGCGGGGCTGCGGTTGGGCCTGATGCACGGCAGGCTGCCCGCCGACGAGAAGGACGCGGTGATGGCCGCGTTCCGGGCAGGCGACATCGACGTCCTGGTGTGCACCACGGTCATCGAGGTGGGTGTGGATGTGCCGAATGCGACGGTGATGGTGGTGATGGACGCCGACCGGTTCGGCATCAGCCAGCTACACCAGTTGCGCGGGCGGATCGGGCGCGGCTCGCATGCCAGCCTGTGCCTGCTGGCCACCAAGCTCCCCGAGGGATCCAAAGCCGGCGACCGGTTGACCGCGGTGGCCAGCACCTTGGACGGCTTCGAGTTGGCGGATCTGGACCTGCAGGAGCGCCGCGAGGGAGATGTGTTGGGGCTCAACCAGTCCGGCCGTCCTATCACGCTGCGCTTTCTGTCTCTGGCCGAGCACCTCGAGGTCATCGTCGACGCCCGAGAGGTGGCTCAGTCGATCTATGCCCGTGATCCGGCCAACCCCGGCATGGCGGTCCTGGCCGGCCAGTTCACCGGCGGCGACCGGATCGACTACCTGGACAAGTCGTGAGACAGCGGTCGCTGATCTGGCTGGCGGTGATCGCGGCGCTGGCCGTGATCGTCTCCGTACAGGTGACGTCCTCGACCAGCCATCCCGATGCGATGATCGCCCGCGCCGACGTACCGACGGTGGCACCGGGAACCGACGTGCTCGACGGCATCGTGGTGATCCCGCAGCGGCTGCGCGGCAACGACTACCGGCGCGCGGCATTCGGTGATGCGTGGGACGACAACAACTCCGCGCCTGGCGGGCACAACGGCTGCGACACCCGTGACGACGTGCTTGACCGCGATCTCGTCGACAAGACCTTCGTGTTCACCAAACGCTGCCCGCAGGCGGTCGCCACCGGCGTCCTGCACGACCCGTACACCAGCGCGACGATCCCGTTCACCCGCGGCGCGCAGGTCGGGGCCGCGGTGCAGATTGATCACCTGGTGCCGCTGGCGTATGCGTGGGACATGGGCGCCCGAAACTGGCCGGACGACATGCGGATTCGATTCGCCAACGATCCGGCCAACCTGCTGGCCGTCGACGGCCAGGTGAATCAGGACAAGGGCGACCAGCCGCCCGGCAGCTGGATGCCGCCCAATCACGCGTTCTGGTGCCAGTACGCGATGCAGTTCATCGCGGTGCTGCGAGGTTACGCACTACCGGTGGACCAGGCGTCTGCCGACGAGCTGCGTTCGGCCGCGGGCACCTGCCCCAGCCGTTAGCCGGCGGGGCCGGATTCCCCCGAAATCGGGCTCGCGGGGCCGTCACCGCAGGTCAAAAAACCGCACGATTCGTAGTATTCAAGCCCACACCCAGAAAATGCGCATCCGCGATGCGGAATAATCTAGCGTCGGGTTTATGCAGCTCACACGGTTTACCGACCTAGGTCTGCGGGCCATGATGCTGCTCGCCACCGGTCAGGCTCGCGAGCAGCGGGTCACCACCAGGACGGTCGCCGCCGCGGCAGGCGCGTCGGAGAACCACGTCGCCAAGGCGGTGTCGCGGCTGACCGAACTGGGGCTGGTCCACTCCCGCCGGGGCCGCGCCGGCGGCCTTGAACTCACCGAAGCCGGCCGCCAGGCGTCACTGGGCTGGTTGGTGCGCCGCCTGGAAGGTGACCGCGAAGTCGTCGACTGCACCGGCCAGGTGGCCTGTCCGCTGATCGCGGGCTGCCGCCTGCGTCGGGTGCTCGCCGATGCCAAAGAGGCCTTCTACGCCGAACTCGATCGCCACACGATCGCCGATCTCGTCGGCAGCCAGATGCTGCCCGTCGTCTTACAACTCACAACCGCACCACTCACAACCGAAGGGAATCTGACATGACCACCAGCGCAGTCGACGCGGCCGGGGTTCAGGAACTGGAGCCGGCGCACGCCGAGATCATCACGGCGACACTGCCGCTCGTCGGTGCGCACGTCGACGAGATCACGTCGGTGTTCTATCGGCGGATGTTCGGTCGTCACCCGGAACTCCTGCGCAACCTGTTCAACCGCGGCAATCAGGCACAGGGATCGCAGCAGCGGGCCCTGGCCGCCTCGATCGCGACTTTCGCTACGCACCTGGTCAATCCGGACCTGCCGCACCCGAGCGAACTGCTGTCGCGCATCGGCCACAAGCACGCGTCGCTGGGCGTCACCGCCGACCAGTACCCGATCGTGCACGAGCACCTGTTCGCCGCGATCGTCGAGGTGCTGGGCGCCGACACGGTGACCGCCGACGTCGCCGCGGCCTGGGACCGGGTGTACTGGATCATGGCCGACACCCTGATCGCGCTGGAGCTCGATCTCTACGCAGGCGCCGGGGTCGACGCCGGCGATGTCTTCCGCCGGCTGCGGGTCACCGCCCGCGAAGACGACCCCTCCGGCGCCGTGCTGGTGACGGTGGGATCCGACGGTATGGCCGGAGCTGCTGCGGCGCAATATGTTTCGGTTGGCGTGACACTGCCCGACGGCGCACGTCAGCTGCGGCAGTACAGCTTGGTGAACGCTCCCGGGGCCTCTGAGTTGACCTTCGCGGTCAAGCCGGTCGACGCTGTCGGGCAGAGCCCGGCGGGCGAAGTGTCGAACTGGATCCGCGACTGTGTCCGGGTCGGTGACCTGCTCGACGTCACGGTGCCGTTCGGCGATCTGCCCGAGCCGCGCAGTGGTGCACCGGTGGTGCTGATCTCTGCGGGCATCGGCATCACACCGATGGTGGGAATTCTGGAATACCTTGTCGGGCAGTCGCATGCGGTTCCGGTGCAGGTCCTGCACGCCGACCGAAGCGTGGCGACGCACCCGCTGCGTAAGCGACACCGTGAACTCGTCGACATCCTGCCCGATGCCAGTCTGGATCTCTGGTACGCCGAGGGCGTCGACGGTGACGACCCCCGGATCCACGATGGGCTGATGAACCTCGACGACGTCGAGATCGCCGACGGCGCAGAGATCTACCTCTGCGGGAACGACGGTTTCGTGCAGGCGGTGCGCGCCCAGCTGACCGCCCGCGGCATCCCCGCGGATCGGGTGCACTGCGAGCTGTTCAGCCCGAACGACTGGCTGCTGGACGCCTGAGCCGCTGCGGGCTCGTCGGCGGGCGCCCGGATTGAAGGGCCTTAGGCTGCCGGATTCGGCAGGAACCGGGTCCCGTCGTCGAGACCGTTGAGGGTCTCGATCTCCGTGGCGGTGAGTTCGAAGTCGAACACATCGGCGTTCTCGGCGATCTGTGCCGGGGCGGAGCGCGGAATGACGATATCGCCCTGCTGCAGGCTCCAGCGGATCAGCACCTGTGCCGGTGACTTCCCGTGCGCCGCAGCAACTTCGGCGATTGCGGGATTGCCGGCAAGCTTGCTCTCGTCGGTCGGGATGTAGGCCCCGGTGAGGATCGAGCGCTCGCTGTGCACCGCGCGCAACTCGGCCTGGTTGAGCAGGGGGTGCAGTTCGATCTGATTGACCACGGGCGGGAAATAGCTCAGGTCGATGATGTCCGAGAGGTTCTCCGGGGTGAAGTTCGCGACACCGATCGACTTGATCAGACCGTCCTGGCGGGACCGCATGATCCCGCCCCAGGCGTCGATGTACTTGCCGTTCTGCTCGGCGGGCCAGTCCATCAGGTACAGGTCCACGTACTCCAGGCCCAGGCGTTCGAGGCTGGCCCGGATGGCGTCCTGGGAGGACTGAAAACCCTGGTCCTCGGTTGCGAGCTTGGTGGCGATGAACAGTTCGGCCCGGGGGAGGCCCGACGCGGCGATGGCGCGCCCGACGGCCGCCTCGTTGCTTTTCGCGGTTTGAATCAGCCGATAACCCGCCTCCAGGGCGCCGGCCACCGCGCTCTCGGTCTCCTCGGCGGACAGCTCGGCGGCGCCGAGGCCCAGCACGGGGAGGGTGTTGTCGTCGTTGAGCGTGACGGTGGGGATCGCGGCCGCCGGCATCGTGTCACCTGTCTGTGGAGTCGAATGAGTCGGGGACAGGACCCGTCGCAATCGGCTCCGGGGTCAACCGACTTCGGGTGACGATAGTACCCAGGGCGATATGTCGTTTGAGCAGGCCCGGCGCGCCGCCGCCGAGAAATGGTCGAATTGTCGGATTCGTCAACCGCCGACCCCGGGCGGGGCTGACGGGCTGCCGACAGTTGCGGTCCCGTACGCTGCGGCGATACCGGTACTGCGCACCAGAACCGAGGAACATCAATGACAGAGACCGTGTCCGGCACCGCACGAAGCCGGTTCCTGAAGAGGGCGCTGCCGGTGGCCAACCGCGCCGGCGTCAAGGCCATCCCGCACCTGCCGAGCGCCGTCAAGAGACTGCTGTCGGGTGGCCGCGCCATCACGATCGACGGCAACACCCTCGATCCGTCGATCCAGATGATGCTGGCCGCCCAGCGCGCGGTCGGCATGAGCAGCCTCGCGGTCACCGGGGATCCGATCGCCACCCGCCGTCAGAACCGGGAAGCCACCGACAGCCTCGACGAGGCCGACATCCACGTCGCGCAGATCTCCCCGCTGGAGATTCCCGGTCCGGCCGGAATCATCCCGGCCCGGCACTATCGCCCCGCAGACGGCGACGGCGCGCCGCTGCTGGTCTTCTATCACGGCGGTGGATTCGTCTTCGGCGATCTCGAGACGCACGATTCGGCCTGCCGGCTGATCTGCCGTGACGCCGGTGTGCACGTGCTGTCCATCGACTACCGGCTCGCGCCCGAGCACAAGGCACCCGCCGCGGTCGACGACGCCTACGCCGCGTACCTGTGGGCCGTGTTGAACGCCGCGGAGTTGGGCGCCGATCCGGACCGCATCGCGGTGGGCGGTGACAGTGCCGGCGGTTGCCTGGCCGCGGTGGTGGCACAGCTGGCCCGCGATGGCGGCGGCCGCCAGCCCAGCCTGCAGTGGCTGATCTACCCGGCCACCGACCTGCGCGGCGGAACCCGGTCGCGAACGCTGTTCGCCGACGGATTCCTGCTGTCCAAGAACAACATGGACTGGTTCGCCGACGCCTACGTCGAGGGCTCCGGTGTCGACATCACCGATCCCCGGGTGTCGCCGTTGCTGGCCGACGATTTCAGCGGGCTCGCACCGGCGCTGGTCATCACCGCGGGGTTCGATCCGCTGCGCGACGAAGGCGAGCAATACGCGGCAAAACTGCAGGCAGCGGGCGTGCTGACCGATCTGCGGCAGATGGGTCCGATGACCCACGCATTCCTCAACCTGAATGCGCTGGGCGGCCAGGTCAGCCGGTGCAACGCCGAGATGATCTCGGCGCTGCGCGCCCACCTCGCCCGCGCCTGAGATTCGGCGGGCAGGAGCGCCGGTACTCTAGAGGCGCCAACACTCCAGTCTTGACAGCGAGGATCAGCCGAGCCGTGGCCACCAACAAGAAGTCCACCCCCCGCTACGACCTGAAAGCCCAGGACCGTAAGCGCAACCTGGCCATCCAGCTGGGGCTGACCGGCATCGTCGTCATCTTCGCCGTCGCACTGGTGCTCTACATCGTGATGAGTCACGACAAGAAGACCGCCGCGGCAGGCGACGCGCAGGCGGTGCGGATCACCTCGAGCCAGCTGATCAAGAAGGACGGCACCGACGAGCCCAAGGCGGTTCTGTCGCTCTACGAGGACTTCCAATGCCCGCACTGCCGTGATTTCGAGAAGGCTTTCGGCCCGACCATCTCCAAGTTGGTCGAAGCCGGTGCCATAGCCGCCGACTACTACTCGGTCGCCATCCTCAACTCGCGGCTCAACGACAACTACTCCACTCGCGCGGCCAACGCGGCCTATTGCGTCGGCGACGCCGACAAGGAAGCGTTCCCGCGCTACCACTCCGCGCTGTTCGCCATGCAGCCCGAGGAAGGTGCGGGCGGTGCCCCTGACAACGCCCGCCTGATCGAGACCGCCCGGCAGGCCGGGGTGCCGACCGACAAGGTCTCGTCGTGCATCAACTCCGGCAAGCACAGCGACATGGTCGAGGGTCTGGCCGCGGCATCGAAGATCACGGCGACGCCGACCATTCGGCTCAACGGCCAGGACATCAGCCCGGCTTCGCCCGAGGACCTGATCACCAAGGTCAAGGCCATCGTCGGCAACGTGCCCGGCCTGGACAACGCCCCCGCGCCGCCGAGCCCGACCCAGCCCACGCCGGCCCCGACGTCATGAGCGTGGCGACCCCGGCTCCGGTCGAACCGACCGAACCCGTCGAGTCGAAAGACCCGTCGGGCGGGGTCGCGGTGCGGCCGGCCAGCGCCTGGTGGGTGCTGATCGCCGGCGTCATCGGTCTGGTCGCCTCGGCCACCCTGACGATCGAGAAGATCGAGATCCTGGTCAACCCGGCCTACGTGCCGAGTTGCAGCATCAACCCGGTGCTGTCCTGCGGATCGGTGATGATCACACCGCAGGCGTCGGCCTTCGGCTTCCCGAACCCGCTGATCGGAATCGCCTCGTTCGCCGTCGTCGTGGCCACCGGCGTACTCGCCGTGGCCAAGGTGCGGCTGCCGCGGTGGTACTGGCTCGGACTCACGGTGGGCACCGCGTTGGCCACGGTGTTCATCCACTGGCTGATCTTCCAGACGCTGTACCGCATCGGCGCACTGTGCCCGTACTGCATGGTGGTGTGGGCGGTCACCGTCCCGCTGTTGGTCGTGGTGTCCTCGATCTCGCTTCGCCCGCTGGCGGGCAACGTGGTCGCCCGAGTGCTCTACACCTGGCGATGGTCGATCGTGACGCTGTGGTTCACCGCGTTGCTCTTGATGATCCTCGTCCGCTTCTGGAACTACTGGTCCACGCTCATCTAGTCGCCCATCACAGGCGCGGTCACGCGGGTAGGGTATCTGAGTGATTTCCAAAGTCCTCGTGGCCAATCGCGGTGAGATTGCGATCCGAGCTTTCCGCGCCGCCTACGAAATGGGCATCGGCACGGTGGCGATCTTCCCGTACGAGGACCGCAATTCGTTGCACCGCCTCAAGGCCGACGAGGCGTATCAAATCGGCGATGTCGGGCATCCGGTACGGGCGTACCTGTCTGTCGACGAGATCGTCGCCACCGCGCAGGCGGCCGGCGCGGACGCGATCTATCCCGGTTACGGCTTCCTGTCGGAGAATCCCGAATTGGCGGCAGCCTGCGCGGCGTCGGGGATCACGTTCGTCGGCCCCGACTCCTCGATCCTCGAACTCACCGGCAACAAGGCTCGAGCGATCGCCGCGGCCCGCGAGGCGGGCCTGCCGGTGCTGACGTCGTCGGCGCCGTCGGCCTCGGTGGAGGAATTGGTCGCTGCCGCCGAGGACATGGAGTTCCCACTGTTCGTCAAGGCCGTCGCCGGCGGCGGCGGCCGCGGAATGCGCCGGGTGACCGAGCCGTCGGCATTGCCGGAGTCGATCGAGGCTGCCAGCCGCGAGGCCGAGTCCGCCTTCGGTGATCCCACGGTGTTCCTCGAACAGGCCGTGGTGAACCCGCGTCACATCGAAGTACAGATCCTCGCCGACACCTACGGCAACGTCATCCACCTCTACGAGCGCGACTGCAGTGTGCAGCGCCGCCATCAGAAGGTCATCGAACTGGCCCCGGCGCCCAACCTGGATCCGGCTCTGCGCGACCAGATCTGCGCTGACGCCGTCGCCTTCGCCCGCCACATCGGCTACACCTGCGCGGGCACCGTCGAGTTCCTGCTCGACGAGCGCGGCCGGCATGTGTTCATCGAGATGAATCCCCGGATCCAGGTGGAGCACACCGTGACCGAGGAGATCACCGATGTCGACCTGGTGTCGGCGCAGTTGAGGATCGCATCGGGGGAGACGCTGGCCGATCTGGGTCTGAGCCAGGACGCCATCGCGCCGCACGGTGCGGCCCTGCAATGCCGCATCACCACCGAGGACCCGGCCAACGGATTCCGCCCCGACACCGGACGGATCACCACCTACCGCTCGCCGGGCGGCGCGGGTATTCGGCTCGACGGCGGGACCCATCTTGGCGCTGACATCGCCGCGCATTTCGATTCGATGCTGGTCAAGCTCACCTGTCGTGGCCGCGATTTCCCCACCGCGGTGGCCCGTGCCAAGCGGGCGGTAGCCGAGTTCCGGATCCGTGGCGTCTCGACGAATATCCCGTTCCTGCAAGCGGTTCTGGACGATCCGGATTTCCAGGCCGGGCGGATCACCACGTCGTTCATCGACGAGCGTCCCGAACTGCTGACGTCGCGGACCTCCGCGGACCGCGGAACCAAGATGCTGAAGTTCCTGGCCGAGGTGACGGTCAACTCGCCGTACCGCGACCGGCCCCGGTACTACCCGCAGGACAAGTTGCCCGACATCGACATCGCGACGAGCGCCCCGCCGCCCGGCAGCAAGCAGCGCCTCGATGAACTGGGTCCTGAGGGATTCGCCAAGTGGCTCAAGGAAACTCCCGCGATCGGCGTGACAGATACGACGTTCCGCGACGCCCATCAGTCACTGCTGGCGACCCGCGTGCGGTCCTCGGGACTGCTCAAAGTCGCCCCGTACATCGCTCGGATGACGCCGGAACTGCTGTCCATCGAATGCTGGGGTGGAGCGACTTATGATGTCGCGCTCCGGTTTTTGAAGGAAGACCCGTGGGAGCGGCTGGCCTCGCTACGTGAGGCGATCCCCAACATCTGCCTGCAGATGCTGCTGCGCGGCCGCAACACCGTCGGCTACACGCCCTACCCGGAAACGGTGACGCACGCGTTCGTCGACGAGGCCGCTCGCACCGGTGTCGACATCTTCCGAATCTTCGACGCGCTCAACAACGTCGAGTCGATGCGGCCGGCCATCGACGCGGTGCGCGCGACCGGCTCGGCGGTCGCCGAAGTCGCGATGTCCTATACCGGCGACCTGTCCAACCCGGCCGAGACGTTGTACACGCTCGACTACTGGCTGCGGTTGGCCGAGCAGATCGTCGACGCCGGCGCCCACGTGCTGGCGATCAAGGACATGGCCGGGCTGCTGCGCCCACCGGCGGCGCACACGCTGGTCTCCGCGCTACGGAGCCGCTTCGACCTGCCGGTGCACGTGCATACCCACGACACCCCGGGCGGTCAGCTCGCCACCTATACCGCGGCCTGGCATGCCGGCGCCAGCGCGGTGGACGGGGCGGCGGCTCCGCTGTCGGGCACCACCAGCCAGCCTCCGCTGTCGGCGATCGTCGCCGCCGCGGCGCACACGCCGTACGACACCGGCATCAACCTCGACGCGGTATGCGACCTGGAGCCGTACTGGGAGCTGCTGCGCCGGGTGTACGCCCCGTTCGAAGCCGGCCTGCCCGCACCGACCGGCCGGGTGTACCACCACGAAATCCCCGGCGGCCAGCTGAGCAACCTACGTACCCAAGCCATCGCGCTGGGGCTGGGCGAGCGGTTCGAGGACGTCGAGAACGCCTACGCGGGAGCCGATCGGATCCTGGGCCGGCTGGTGAAGGTCACGCCGTCGAGCAAGGTGGTCGGCGACCTGGCGCTGGCCCTGGTCGGTGCGGGGATCACCGCCGAGGAGTTCGCCGAAGACCCGGCCCGCCACGACATCCCGGACTCGGTCATCGGGTTCCTGCGCGGCGAGCTTGGCGATCCGCCCGGCGGCTGGCCAGAACCGTTGCGCACCAAGGCTTTGGAAGGGCGTGGGGCCGCCAAGCCCGAAAAGTCGCTGTCGGTCGAAGACGAGAAGGTGCTGGGTGAACCGGGCCCGGCCCGCCAGGCGGCACTGAACCGGCTGCTGTTCCCCGGGCCCACCAGGGAATTCGAGGCGCACCGCGAAGAGTACGGCGACACCTCGGGACTTTCGGCCAACCAGTTCTGGTCCGGTCTGCGGCACGGCGACGAACATCGCATCGAGCTTGAGCGCGGTGTCGAGCTGATCGTCGGGCTGGAGGCCATCTCCGAACCCGACGAACGCGGAATGCGCACGGTGATGTGCATCATCAACGGCCAGCTGCGCCCGGTGTTGGTGCGCGACACCAACATCGCCGAAACCGTGCCGGCCGCCGAGAAGGCAGACCGGACCAACCCCGATCACGTCGCCGCTCCGTTCGCCGGGGTGGTCACCGTCGGGGTCGCCGTCGACGAGAAGGTCAAAGCGGGCCAGACCATCGCCACCATCGAGGCGATGAAGATGGAGGCCGCCATCACCGCACCCAAGAGCGGCACCGTCACTCGCGTCGCCGTCAGCAGCACCGCGCAGGTCGAAGGCGGTGACCTGCTGGTGGTGATCGGTTCGGAGGGATTGACCGGGGGATCGGCCTGACCCGCATCGTCGGGGGCAGTGCGGGCGGCCGGCGCCTCGATGTGCCGCCCCGTGGCACCCGACCGACCACGGACCGGGTCCGTGAAGCATTGTTCAATGTCCTTGCCGCGCGGCGGGATTTCGATGGTCTGCGGGTGCTGGACCTCTACGCCGGTTCGGGGGCGCTCGGGCTGGAAGCGCTCTCGCGCGGTGCGGCCTCGGCGTTGTTCGTCGAAAGTGATTCGCGCGCAGCCGCTGTCATCAAACGGAACGTCGCGACGTTGGGCCTGCCGGGAGCGACGGTACGCCGCGGGGCGGTCGCCGCGGTGCTCGCCGCCGGCGCCGATGGACCTGTGGACCTGGTGCTGGCCGATCCGCCGTACGAGGTGTCGAGCGCCGACATCGAGGCCGTGCTGGCAAGTTTGGGCCGACACGGCTGGGTCGCGCCGGGCAGCGTGGTGGTGGTCGAGCGCGCCACGTCGTCGCCGGAACTGTCCTGGCCGGCGGGCTGGACGGCCTGGGACAACCGCCGGTACGGAGATACCCGGATCGAGATCGCGGCCTGCTAGCGTCATCCGCTATGAGTGGCGCGGTATGCCCGGGATCGTTCGATCCGGTGACGCGGGGTCATGTCGACATCTTCGAGCGCGCCGCAGCGCAATTCGACGAGGTGATCGTCGCCGTGCTGATCAATCCCAACAAGTCCGGGATGTTCGACATCGACGAGCGGATCGCGATGATCTCCGAAGCGACCGCCCATCTGCCGAACCTGCACGCCGAGTCCGGGCAGGGACTGGTCGTCGACTTCGTCAAGCAGCGCGGAATGACCGCGATCGTCAAGGGTCTGCGCACCGGAACCGATTTCGAGTACGAGCTGCAGATGGCCCAGATGAACAAGCACATCGCCGGCGTGGACACCTTCTTCGTGGCCACCACACCGCAGTACTCGTTCGTCTCCTCGTCGCTGGCCAAAGAGGTTGCGACATTCGGCGGTGACGTCTCGGCGCTGCTGCCGGAGTCGGTGAACCGCCGACTGCAGGCCAAGCTGGCACAGCGCGCGCGCTGACCATTGGGTTTGGTGTCGGGTCCGCCGGGTACCGCCTAGGTGGCGCACAGCCCTGCGCCGACAACCCACCAAACAGCGGAGGCATTGCTGTGGTCGAAACATTTGTGCAGTCCACGACGGACGTCGTCGACTTTCTCAAGCACCAGCACAACCTGATCAAGGACATGTTCGACGACGTGCTGTCCGCCTCGGAGTCCAAGGCCCGGGAGAAGGCGTTCGTCGATCTGCGGCAGCTCCTCGCCGTGCACGAAACCGCGGAGGAGATGGTGGTCCATCCGCGTGCGCGGCACGAGCTGACCGACGGTGACAACATCGTCGATGCCCGGATCGCCGAGGAGCACGAGGCCAAGGAACAGCTGTCGGCTCTGGAAAAGATGGACGTCGACTCCCAGGAGTTCCTCGACGAGCTCATGAAATTTCGCGATGCGGTGGTCGAGCACGCCGAACGCGAGGAGAACGAGGAGTTCAGCCAGCTGCAGGCCGAGCTGGACGATGAGGCGCTCGAGCGGATGGCCGGAGCCGTGCGCGCCGCCGAGGCGATCGCCCCGACCCGCCCGCACGCCGGAGTGGAGTCGGCCGTCCTGAATTTCGCCGTCGGTCCGTTCGCATCGATGCTCGACCGCGCCCGCGACGCGATCTCGGCCGCCATCAAGTAGCGCCGGATCCGCCTCCTCGGGGGTGCCGAGCCGACATAATCGTCGTCGAGACGCCCCTGACCGGTGCGGTTGCCAGAAATGTCTGCCCGACACACCGGGCCGCCACCGCAGTCACAGGCGTAACAGCAGGCACACTGGTCACTACCAACAAGCCCAGGAGGGTGGCGCCGTGTACCGAGTTTTTGAAGCGCTCGATGAATTGAGCGCGATTGTCGAAGAGGCCCGCGGCGTTCCGATGACGGCTGGTTGCGTGGTGCCGCGCGGTGACGTGCTGGAGCTCCTCGACGACATCAAGGACGCCATCCCCGGTGAACTCGACGACGCCCAGGATGTGTTGGACGCCCGCGATTCGTTGCTGCGGGAGGCCAAAGAGCACTCCGACTCGATGGTGTCGAACGCGACCGCCGAGGCCGACTCCCTGCTGAGCCATGCCCGCGCCGAGGCCGACCGGCTGCTGGCCGACGCCAAATCGCAGGCCGACCGGATGGTCGCCGAGGCGCGTCAGCACAGCGAACGTATGGTCGCCGAGGCTCGCGACGAGTCGAGCCGCCTGGCGGCGACCGCCAAGCGCGAGTACGAAGCGGCCACCAGCCGGGCCAAGGCCGAGGCCGACCGGCTCGTGGAGAGCGGAAACATCTCCTACGAGAAGGCCGTGCAGGAAGGCATCAAGGAGCAGCAGCGGCTGGTCTCCCAGACCGAGGTCGTCCAGGCGGCCAACGCCGAGTCGACCCGGCTGATCGACACCGCCCACGCCGAAGCCGACCGGCTGCGCGGCGAGTGCGACATCTACGTCGACAACAAACTCGCCCAGTTCGAGGACTACCTCAACGGCACATTGCGTTCGGTGAGCCGCGGGCGTCACCAACTGCGCACCGCCGCGGGCACCCACGACTACGCGCAGCGCTGAGCGTCCCGGCCCGCGCCTACTGGCACAATCGCCCGGCGCCGGGTTTTAAGATCGGAACATGGCGACTTCACGCAGTGCTCAGACGAAGCGCAAACCACGGTCGCCGCTCGTTCTCGACATCTCCCGCTTGGGGCGCCGCCCCGGCTCGATGCTCGAGCTGCACCAAACCGTCCCCAGCCCATCGCGGATCGGGCTGGACCTGGTCGCCATCGAACGCGGTGCGGACCTCACGCTGGATCTGCGCCTGGAGTCGGTGTCCGAGGGTGTCCTGGTCACCGGCACCGTGTACGCACCGACCCGCGGCGAGTGCTCCCGCTGCCTGACCGAGATCACCGGTGATGTCGAGATCTCGCTCACCGAACTGTTCGCCTACCCCGACAGCGCGACGGAATCCACCACCGAGGAAGACGAGGTCGGCCACGTCGTCGACCAGACCATCGACTTGGAACAGCCGATCGTCGACGCCGTCGGCCTGGCGCTGCCGTTCGCCCCGTTGTGCACCGAGGACTGTGCGGGGCTATGCCCGCAGTGTGGTGTCGTGCTGGCAGGAGAACCCGGCCACCAGCACGACGTGATCGACCCGCGGTTCGCCAAGCTGGCGGGCATGTTCCCTGCAGCAGACGCCGACACCCCCGAACCCGGGGCCGGCGCGTCGTGAGCCCGCCACGCGAAAATCTGCTTGCCGCACTCGGCGTCGACATGCCGGAAGACTTGCTGACGCTGGCGTTGACCCACCGCAGCTATGCCTACGAGCACGGCGGCCTGCCCACCAATGAACGTCTGGAGTTCCTCGGCGATGCGGTGCTCGGCCTGACGATCACCGACGAGCTGTTCCATCGCCATCCCGAACGCACCGAAGGTGACCTGGCCAAACTGCGCGCCAGCATCGTCAACACCCAGGCGCTGGCCGACGTGGGACGAGCTCTGACCGACGAGGGCCTCGGCGCGCACCTGCTGCTGGGCCGAGGCGAGGTCAACACCGGCGGAGCCGACAAGTCCAGCATTCTGGCCGACGGCATGGAATCGCTGCTGGGCGCGGTGTATCTGCAGCACGGTATCGACGTGGCGCGCGACGTGATCCTGCGGCTGTTCGGCAATCTGCTGGACACCGCGCCGACGCTGGGGGCGGGCCTGGACTGGAAGACCAGCCTGCAGGAGCTCACCGCCGCGCGCAGTCTGGGACCGCCGTCGTATGTCGTCACCTCCACCGGGCCCGACCACGACAAGGAATTCACCGCCGTCGTCCTGGTGATGGACACCGAGTACGGAAACGGCGTCGGCAGGTCAAAGAAGGAAGCCGAACAAAAGGCCGCCGCCGCGGCGTGGAACGCGCTGGACAACGCTTGAGCCACAGTCGCATTCGGTGTTACTGCGATGCCTGAGCTGCCTGAGGTCGAGGTGGTGCGGCGCGGTCTGCAGGCTCACGTCGCAGGCAGGTCGATCTCCGCGGTACGGGTGCACCATCCCCGGGCCGTGCGCCGCCACGTTGCCGGTGCGGCCGATCTGACCGCCCGGCTGCTCGACGCGCAGATCACCGGCACCGACCGGCGCGGAAAGTACTTGTGGCTGACCCTGAATGACGAAGCCGCACTGGTGGTGCACCTGGGTATGAGCGGCCAGATGCTGTTGGGCCCGGTACCCAACACCAACCATCTGCGCATCGCGGCGCTGCTCGACGACGGCACCGCCCTGAGCTTCGTCGATCAGCGCACGTTCGGCGGGTGGCAGCTGGCCGACCTGGTCGACGTCGACGGCAGCCGAGTGCCCGAGCCGGTGGCGCACATCGCCCGCGATCCGCTGGATCCCCGGTTCGATCGCGACGCTGTCGTTACGGTGTTGCGCCGCAAGCACTCCGAGATCAAGCGGCAGCTGCTCGATCAGACCGTGGTGTCGGGTATCGGCAACATCTACGCCGACGAGTCGTTGTGGCGGGCCAAGATCAACGGCGCGCGGCTGGCCGAGAACCTGACCCCCCGCCAACTCGGCGAACTGCTCGACGCGGCAGGAGAGGTGATGCGTGAAGCGCTCGGCCAGGGCGGCACCTCGTTCGACTCGCTGTATGTCAACGTCAACGGGCAGTCCGGGTACTTCGACCGGTCGCTGAACGTCTACGGCCAGGAGGACCGGCCGTGCCCGCGCTGCGGCACCGCGATCCGCCGCGAGAAGTTCATGAATCGCTCGTCGTTCTACTGCCCACGCTGTCAACGAAGACCGGGTCAGCCGCGCCCACGGCGTTGAGGCCCGCACGTCGAGACCAAGGAGACATGAACATATGACTGAGCTGTGGGTGGAACGCACCGGCATCCGCCGCTACACCGGGCGCAGCAGCCGCGGCGCCGAAGTGCTGATCGGCTCGGAGACCGACGAGGGTGTCTTCACCCCCGGCGAGCTGCTCAAGATCGCGCTGGCCGGGTGCAGCGGGCTGAGCAGCGATCAACCGCTGCGCCGCCGCCTCGGCGACGATTATCCGGCGACGATCCGGGTATCCGGGCCGGCCGACCGGGAGCAGGAGCGCTACCCGCTGCTGGCGGAGAAGCTGGAAATCGACCTGTCCGGGCTGTCCCCGGAGGAGATCGAGCGGCTGGTGGTGGTGGTCAACCGGGCGATCGACCAGGTGTGCACCGTGGGTCGCACCCTGAAATCCGGCACCGAGGTCCGGTTCGAGGTGGATGACGTTGGCCGATCCTGACGTCCGCCTGACCGCCTGGGTGCACGGCCACGTCCAGGGCGTGGGTTTCCGCTGGTGGACTCGATCCCGTGCGTTGGAGCTGGGTCTGACCGGGTACGCGTCCAATCAGCCCGACGGCCGGGTGCTGGTCGTCGCGCAGGGTCCCCGTGACGCATGTGAACAGCTGTTACAGCTGCTCAATAGTGGGAAAACACCTGGGCACGTCGACAAGGTTGTTGTCGACTGGTCACCGCGCGGCGAAGCCATCAGAGGCTTTGGCGAGCGGTAGTCTGGCACGCCGTGTACCTCAAGAGTCTGACCCTGAAGGGCTTCAAGTCCTTCGCCGCGGCGACGACTCTGCGCCTCGAGCCCGGCATCACCTGCGTGGTCGGACCGAACGGCTCCGGTAAGTCCAATGTCGTCGACGCGCTGGCCTGGGTGATGGGCGAGCAGGGGGCGAAGACGCTGCGCGGCGGCAAGATGGAAGACGTCATTTTCGCCGGCACCTCCTCGCGGGCCCCGCTGGGCCGCGCCGAGGTGACGCTGACCATCGACAATTCCGACCACGCACTGCCGATCGAGTACTCCGAGGTGTCGATCACCCGGCGGATGTTCCGCGACGGCGCCGGGGAGTACGAGATCAACGGCACCAGCTGCCGGTTGATGGACGTCCAGGAGCTGCTCAGCGACTCCGGCATCGGCCGCGAAATGCACGTCATCGTCGGTCAGGGCCGGCTCTCACAGATCCTCGAGTCGCGCCCAGAAGACCGGCGGGCCTTCATCGAAGAGGCCGCCGGCGTGCTCAAGCACCGCAAACGCAAGGAAAAGGCGGTCCGCAAGCTCGACTCGATGGCCGCCAACCTGGCCCGGCTCACCGACCTGACCACCGAGCTGCGCCGTCAGCTCAAGCCGCTGGGCCGCCAGGCCGAGATGGCGCGGCGAGCTCAGACGATTCAGGCGGACCTGCGCGACGCGCGGCTGCGCCTGGCCGCCGACGACCTGGTCACCCGGCGGGCCGAGTTCGCCGGTGCCGACGACACCGAGACCACGTTGCGCCGCGAGCACGACGAGGCCGCGAAGCGGCTGGACGTCGCCGGCGCGGCGCTGGCCGCTCACGAGGCCGCGGTGGCCACGCTGTCCGAACGCACCGATGCCGCCCAGCAGGCCTGGTTCCGGCTGTCGGCGCTGGCCGAACGGGTCAGCGCCACCGTCCGGATCGCTTCTGAGCGAGCGCAATACCTCGAGACCGAGCCCACCGCGAGCACGGGCCCGGACCCCGACGAGCTGGAAGCCGAGGCCGACGAGGTCGCCGCACGGGAGCAGGAGCTGCTGGCAGAGCTGGCCGAGGCGCAATCAAGGCTGGAGTTCGCCCGCGCCGAGCTCTCCGAGCGTGAACGCGCGGCCGCCGAAGCCGAACGTGCCCATATGGCCGCCGTGCGCGCCGAGGCCGACCGCCGCGAAGGGCTCGCCCGGCTGGCCGGGCAGGTTGAGACCGTACGCGCCCGGGTCGAGTCCATCGACGAGGGCGTCGCCCGGCTGACCACCGCGATCGAAGAGGCGGCCGCCCGCACCCAGCACGCCAGGGCCGAGTTCGAGACCGTGCAGGGCCGGGTGGGTGAACTGGACCAGGGCGAGGTCGGCCTCGACGAGCAGCACGACCGCACGATCACCGCGCTGCGGCTGGCCGACGAGCGGGTGGCCGAGTTGCAGGCCGCCGAGCGCAGCGCCGAACGCCAGGTCGCCTCGCTGCGTGCTCGCATCGATGCGTTGGCAGTCGGGATGGAGCGCAAGGACGGCTCGGCCTGGCTGACGGAAAACCGCGGCGGTGCAGGACTTTTCGGCACGATTGCCAACTTGGTCAAAGTGCGTTCGGGCTACGAGGGGGCGTTGGCGGCGGTGCTGGGCGCCGCGGCCGACGCGGTGGCCGCCGAGAACTTCGACGCCGCCAGTTCGGCGGTGCGAGCGCTCAAGGACGCCGACGGTGGCCGGGCTGCGATCGTGCTGGGGGACTGGCCGATCGCGCCGCGCCAATCCGGTTCACTGCCCCAGCGCGCGTTGTGGGCGCTGGATCTGATCGAGGCGCCGGGCCGACTTCAGGGCGCCATGACGGCGATGCTCGCCGACGTCGCCGTCGTCGAGGATCTTGGTGCCGCGCTGGATCTGGTCGCGGCACAGCCGGCGCTGCGCGCGGTCACCCTCGACGGTGACCTGGTTGGCGCGGGGTGGGTCAGCGGTGGCTCCGACCGCAAGCCGAGCACACTGGAGATCGCCGGCGAAATCGACAAGGCCACCCGCGAACTCGCGGCAGCCGAGACCCAGGTCGCCGAGTTGTCGGCCGCGCTGGCCGGCGCGCTCACCGAGCAGGGTGAGCGCCAGGACGCCGCCGAACAAGCGCTGGCGGCGCTCAACGAATCCGACGCCGCGATCGCCGCGATCTACGAACAGCTCGGCAGGCTCGGGCAGGAAGCCCGCGCCGCCGAGGGGGAGTGGCGCCGCCAGCAGGCTCAGCGCGACGAGCTCGAGGCCGGTCGGCTGCGCACGGTGGAGGAGCTCACCGAGCTCGAGAACCGGCTGGCCGCCGCCCAGGACGGGGCGACCGAGGTCGAAGACGCGCCCGAGGACCGCCAGTACATGCAGTCCGCCGCCGAGGAAGCCCGTGCCGTCGAGGTCGAGGTGCGGCTGGCCGTGCGCACCGCCGAGGAACGTGCGAATGCCGTTCGTGGACGGGCGGATTCGTTGCGACGAGCCGCCGCGGCCGAGCGGGAGGCGCGCGTTCGCGCTCAGCGCGCACGCGCCGCGCGCGAGCACGCCGCCGCGGTCGCGGCCGCGGTAGCCGAGGCCGGACGCCGTGTGGCCGGGCACCTGTCCGGTGTGGTGGCGGCGGCGTCCCGGCGCCGTGATGCGCTGGCCGCCGAACGGCAGGAACGCGCTACCGCGATGACCGCTGCGCGTGAGGAAGTCACCACGCTGAACAGCCGGATCGCCGCGCTGACCGACTCGCTGCACCGCGACGAGGTGGCCAAGGCACAGGCGTCGCTGCGCATCGAACAGCTCGAGCAGATGGTGCTGGAGCAGTTCGGTATGTCCGCCGACGATCTGATCGCCGAATACGGCCCGGATGTGACGCTGCCGCCGTCCGAGCTGGAGATGGCCGAATACGAACAGGCCAAGGAGCGCGGCGAGCAGGTCATGGCGCCGGCGCCGATGCGGTTCGACCGTCCGACTCAGGAACGCCGGGCCAAGCGGGCCGAACGCGAGCTGTCCGAACTGGGCCGAGTGAATCCGCTTGCGCTGGAAGAGTTTGCCGCGCTCGAGGAGCGCTACAACTTCCTGTCCACGCAGCTCGAAGACGTCAAGGCCGCCCGCAAGGATCTGCTCGACGTGATCGCCGACGTCGATGCGCGCATCCTGCAGGTGTTCGCCGAGGCGTACGCCGACGTCGAGCGCGAGTTCGAGCAGGTGTTCGCAACGCTGTTCCCCGGCGGTGAAGGCCGGCTGTTGCTGACCGACCCGAGCGACCTGCTGACCACCGGCGTGGAGGTGGAGGCCCGCCCGCCCGGTAAGAAGGTCAAGCGGCTCTCGCTGCTCTCCGGCGGCGAGAAGTCGCTGACCGCGGTCGCCATGCTGGTGGCGATCTTCCGGGCCCGGCCGTCGCCGTTCTACGTCATGGACGAGGTCGAGGCCGCCCTCGATGACGTCAATCTGCGCAGGCTCATCGGGCTGTTCGAGCAGTTGCGGTCACAGTCACAGCTGATCGTCATCACCCACCAGAAGCCGACCATGGAGATCGCCGACGCCCTGTACGGCGTGACGATGCAGGGTGACGGCATCACCACGGTGATCTCGCAGCGGATGCGCGGCCAAGAGCTGGTCGCCAGCGCGGCGCCGTAACCGTCTGCTGCTCAACTGGATTCGATGGTGAAGTGCTCTCGAACGAGATCGCGTGCCAACGGATAGTCGTCGAGGGTGTCGGCGAGCAGGCCCGCCAGCTCGGCCACCGAGGCTGGGTCGGCATCGCGGGCCTGCAGCACGTCGCTGATCCACCACGCAGTCTCGGCGATCGGCCGCGGGTCACCAGTGAGCAGCGCCGCCGACAGTGCGTGCAGGGCCTGATTCAATGTGTCGCGGGTCAGGTTCGCGAACACGGTGTTCTGCGGCTGACGGGTCAACGACCACCGTTCGCGCAGCGACTCGACGATCCGCCGGTGGTGGAGATCCAGCTGCGCCTGCTCGGCGCTCGCCGCCGGTGAAATCTCCGGTAGCACACCGGAAACCGTCGGCAGCCCCTCCATCGCTGTGACCGCGGCGTGTGCGCTGGATGCCCACGCGGTGGCGCCCAGCGCCCGGGCGCGCACGTCGTCGTAGCCGAATGCCGGACCACCGACCAGGGTCGGCACCCCCGCCGCGGTGGCCGCCTCGATGAAGCGGCGGGTGGTCGGCAAGGCGCCCAACACCGAGCAGCTGATGGCCACCGCGTCGTGTCCGTCGTCCACAAGATGCTGACTCAGCCGCATCGGAGAGGTCGCCGCGCCCAACACGGTGGTGTCCCAGCCATGCGCACGCAATGCGCAGGCGATAATCATGGCAGGCAGTTCATGGAACTCCCGTTCGGCACAGGCGACCAGAACCGACCTATCCCGCACGGGAATTGCACTCACATAGTCTGCGACGGCGGCGGTGGCGGCCACCGAGATCGCGGTCGCGGCGTGCTCGTCGGCGACGGTCCATTCGGCGCGCTGCCAACGCATACCGACCTCGCGCTGCGATGTGGCTATCACGTCGGTGAGCACCGTCACGGGATCCACACCCTCAGTGAGCAATTGGGTGACGACACCGGTCGCCTGTGCTCGGTTCCTGCTCGCCAACGCATGCTGGTAGTCGGCCAGCGGTGTCAGCTCCCGCACGTGACCGCCAGCAGTGCCATGTCGTCGTGCGGATCACCGTCCAAATACTCCAGGACATCACGTTCGACCGCTTCGCAGATCGCCTCCCCGCCGGCTCCGGCGTAGGAAGGCAGCAGTTCGAGCAGCCGGCGCACTCCATAGAGACGGTCGTCGCGGCGGGCCTCCTCGACGCCATCGGTGAACATCAGCATGGTGTCGCCGCGCTCCAATCGCACTGCGGCAGGCCGATAGTGCACCCCGAGCTTCACCCCGGCGGCGATCCCGGACACCTCGATCTGTTCGACATCGCCGGAGGCTCGAATCACGATCGGGCCGGGGTGTCCGGCCGTGGCGACGTGCGCTTCGGCCCATTGGCCGTCCGGCCTGCCGCGCACCCGCGCGCACAGCGTGGTGACGAAGCGCCCCACCGCCTGGTCGCACAACACCGTGTTCAGCGTGTCGAGAACCCGATCGGGGCTGCGGTCGAAATGCGCCGCGGTACGGATGGTTTGGCGGGCCTGCAGGGTGAGCGCGGCGGAATCGACTCCTTTGCCACACACGTCGCCCAGGGTGAGCACCACGTCATCGCTGCTACCGACGACATCATAGAAATCGCCGCCGACCTCAAGATGCTCGACTGCGGGCCGATACCGCGCTGCGACCGAAAACCCGATGGCCGCAGGGAGTTTCGGTGGCCGGAGGCTGCGCTGCAGTGCCGCGGCCAGTTGTCCGCGCTCCTCGTAGAGCCGCGCCGAATCCAGTGCGACAGCCGCCGTCGCGCCGACCCGCTCGGCCTCGGCGATGGTGTCCGCGTCGAACAGCCGCCCCGCCGTGCGGACCAGAACGAATGCGCCCAGCGTCGTGCCCCGGGCGGTGAGTGCCAGGGTCAGCACATCCGCCGGACGCAAGGCGGCGAGTTCCTCGGCGAGGGCGCGGTGCCGCAGGCGGGTGCCGATATCGGCAAGGGACATGTCGTGACCGACGTGGCCATGGAGTCGCTGGCCGGTACGCAGCACCTGATCCAGCCCGCGCTCGGACGGCGACGACCGCGCGATGACGTCGGAGAACCCGACGTTGGCGCCGCCGTAGACGGTCAGCCCACCGGTCCGGTGATCCGGCATGGCCAGTACCGCCCAGTCCGCCAGCCCAGGCTGGACAGCGCTGAGCAGATTCAAGACGGTCCGCCGCAAATTCAGCGATCCGTTCATCGCGATCTCGACCTCGCGGTGCGCGACATCGGGCGCGAACTGGTTTGCCATTGTCTCCACGCTAGCGGGAATCGTCACCGCAAGGCCAGGCCTGGCCGTTAGAGCAAGCCAACGGCGTGAGCTAGTCTGTTCGCCGAGGTTCAAGCAGCAGCCTTCCGATAGTTGTCGCCCGCCGGCCGGGCACCGATCATCGAAGGGTGGCTTTGGACGCTTACGATTCCCGCCAGTATTGGCTGGGAAGAACCGCCGTCGTCAGTGCTTCCGGGGCACTCGATCTACTGACGTCGCCGCGTCTGGAGAAACTCGTCACCAGCACCCTCGAGCAACGCCCGGACGCCCTGATCATCGACCTGACCGATGTGAGTTTCCTCGGTTCGGCCGGCATGCAAGTGCTTGTCGACGCGTACGAGGCGACGTCCCCGAACATCGGATTCGCGGTGGTCGCCGACGGGCCCGGCACCAGCAGGCCGCTGAAGCTGATCGGATTGACCGAGGTGTTCGACGTCGTTGCGTCCCTGCAGACCGCGGTCGACCGGCTCAGCCGAGGTGCGTGAGGTCCACACGTTTCAACGCGGCCACGTCATCGGCGCCGCAGCCGTGCAGGCAGACACGCAGCTCTTCGACGAAGCCATGCAACGCTTCCAGCGCGGCGGCCGGTGACTCGATGGCCGGGGCCAGCAGCGGTCGGGCCAAAGCGACCACATCGGCACCCAACGCCAGTGCCTTTGCGGCATCGACCCCGGTGCGGATGCCGCCGGAGGCCATCAGGGGCATGCCCGGCAGGGTGGCCCGAACTTCGGTGAGGGCCTGCGCGGTCGGGACCCCCCACTCGGCGACCGCCGGGTAGCGCACCTCGCCGTAGCGCACCAGCTGTTCGACCCGGGCCCACGACGTCCCACCGGCTCCGGCGACGTCGACCGCCGCGATCGGCAGGTCCCGCAGCCGCTCGGCAGCAGCAGCCCCGATCCCGTGGCCGACCTCCTTGACCAGGATCGGGTAGGGCAGCGCTTCGGCCAGCGTGCGCAATCGCTCCAGCGAGCCGCTGAAGTCGGTGTCGCCGTTGGCCTGCATCGCCTCCTGGAGGGGATTGGTGTGAACGGCAAGTGCGTTGGCGCCGATCCGGTCCAGCGCCGCCGCGATCTTGGGCACCGCGGCATCGGAGAGCTGAGCCAGCCCGATGTTGCCGACCAACAGGACATCGGGGGCGAGGTCGCGCACGTCGAAGGATGCCGCCACAGTGCCGTCGGGGTCGTCGAGCATGATGCGCTGCGAACCCAGCATCATGCCGATCCCGAGCTTCTGCGCGGCCTCGGCGAGATTGCGATTGATCGTGCGGGACAGCTCGGCCCCGCCGGTCATCGCCCCGACCAGAACCGGCGCGCGCAGCTGCGCGCCGAGGAAGCTGGTCCCGAGGTCGACCGTGCCGAGGTTGGTCTGGGTCAGGGCGTTGTACGCAAGTCGGTAGCGCTCGAAGCCGGTCGTCACGGTCTCGTATTGCACCGGCCCGTGAAGGCAGGCGTCGATGTGGCGCAGCTTGCGGCTCGCCATACCGATTCCCAGGTCGCTTCGCTCCTGCCCGATTCCCGCGTCGTCCGTCGTCACGAGATACCCCGTACCCCAGGGGTGGCGCGGACCATCCCCGCGCCCTGAAACAATGGCACGGTGTCAGAGGGTCTCTGGATCGCTATCGCGGTCATCGCCGTCCTGGTCGTTGCTGCACTCATCATCGGTCTGGTCCGCTATCGGCGGCGCCAAATCAGTCTGCGCCGCAGCTCAGAGAGTCCCACACCAATTGACCGATCCGGCGGCTACAGCGCGTCGAGCGGCATTTCGTTCACACAATCGTCAGTAACGACCGCGCCGCCCCCAGCGCCTGCGGCGCCGCCCACGATCGACACCACGGGCCTGCCCGGGGTCGGCGACGATGCCGCACTGCCGCGCGACTCCGTCAAGCGCCCCATCGAAGATGTGCGGCTGCCCGAACCGCCGGTGGCCGAACCGCCCGCTGCCGCCGAGACCGTCGTCGACGAGCCTGCTGTCGAGCCGACCCCCGCGCCCGCCGAGGTCACGCCGACCGCGCCCGACCTCAGCGGGATCGCGCCGACCGAAGGCCGCCTCGAGCGCCTCCGCGGCCGGCTCGCCAAGTCGCAGAACGCCCTGGGCCGCAGCATGCTCGGTCTGCTCGGCGGCGGCGACCTCGACGAGGAGTCCTGGGAAGAGGTCGAGGACACCCTGCTGATCGCCGACCTGGGCCCGGTGGTGACCAGCTCGGTGATCGAGCAGCTGCGCAGCAGGCTGGCCGCAGCCACTGTGCGCACCGAGGCCGACGCCCGCGCGGTCCTGCGGGACGTGCTGATCTCCGAACTCGACCCGGGGCTCGACCGCTCCATCAAGGCGCTGCCGCACGCCGACAAGCCGTCGGTTCTGTTGGTCGTCGGCGTGAACGGAACGGGCAAGACGACGACGGTGGGCAAGCTGGCCCGCGTGCTGGTCGCCGACGGGCGCCGGGTGGTCCTCGGCGCGGCCGATACGTTCCGCGCGGCCGCCGCCGACCAGTTGCAGAGCTGGGCGTCGCGGGTCGGGGCCGACGTCGTCCGCGGCCCCGAGGGCGCCGACCCGGCGTCGGTGGCATTCGACGCGGTGGACAAAGGAATCGAGGCCGGCGCCGACGTCGTCGTCATCGACACCGCCGGGCGCCTGCACACCAAGACCGGCCTGATGGACGAGCTCGGCAAGGTCAAGCGAGTGGTGAGCAAACGTGCGGCGGTCGACGAGGTCTTGCTGGTGCTCGACGCGACGATCGGCCAGAACGGTCTGGCGCAGGCCCGGGTCTTCGCCGAGGTCGTCGACATCACTGGACTGGTGCTCACCAAACTCGACGGGACTGCCAAGGGCGGCATCGTATTTAGGGTTCAGCAGGAGCTCGGGGTGCCGGTTAAGCTCGTCGGATTGGGCGAAGGCCCCGACGATCTCGCACCGTTCGAGCCGGCCGCATTCGTCGACGCGCTGCTCGGCTAGTCCCGGAAATCGTTCTGAGCGGCACGAATTGCGGGATGTAACACCCGCGAAACGAATACTGCCGATCCGTTCACATATGCGAAACACCTAGGCGTCTTAGCTGAAACAACCACTGCGCATTGTCTTGGCCTAGGTCAACGGTGCCTAACCGTGGCATGGGTGAAGGAGAAACTGCGAGTGGATGGATTTCCCGTAATGGGTGTGCCGGACACCGGCGACACAGCATGGATGCTTGCGAGCTCCGCGCTCGTGTTGCTGATGACGCCGGGCCTGGCCTTTTTCTACGGCGGCATGGTGCGTGCCAAGGGCGTGCTCAACATGATCATGATGAGCGTCAGTGCCATGGGCGTGGTCACGGTGCTGTGGGTGCTGTACGGCTACTCACTGGCATTCGGCAACGACAAGTTCAACCTGTTCGGTGACCCCAGCCAGTACTTCGGCCTCAAGGGGCTGATCGGCGGCACCTACCTGCAACTCAAGCCGGAGGATGCGGCCGTCTCCATCCCGCTGGCCGGAACCATTCCGCAGGTCGTCTTCGTGGCCTTCCAGCTCATGTTCGCGATCATCACGGTGGCCCTGATCTCCGGTGCGGTCGCCGATCGCCTCAAGTTCGGCGGCTGGCTGGTGTTCGCCGGCCTGTGGGCCACGTTCGTGTACTTCCCGGTCGCCCACTGGGTGTTCGCCTTCGACGGTGTCACCGGTGAGACGGGCGGCTGGATTGCCAACAAGCTCAAGGCAATCGACTTCGCCGGTGGAACCGCGGTGCACATCAACTCCGGTACCGCCGGTCTGGTCCTGGCGATCATCCTGGGTAAGCGCCTCGGCTGGCCCGGCACCCCGATGCGGCCGCACAACCTGCCGTTCGTGATGCTCGGTGCGGGTCTGCTGTGGTTCGGCTGGTACGGCTTCAACGCGGGTTCCGCGGTGGGCTCCAACGGAATTGCCGGCGTCACCTTCATCACGACCACGGTCGCGACGGGTGCCGCCATGCTGGGCTGGCTGCTCACCGAGCGGATTCGCGACGGCCACGCCACCACCCTCGGTGCGGCATCGGGCATCGTGGCCGGCCTGGTCGCAATCACCCCGTCCTGCTCGTCGGTGAATGTGCTTGGCGCGCTGGCGATCGGCGCGGGTGCGGGTATCGTCTGTGCCCTCGCGGTGGGCCTGAAGTACAAGCTGGGCTTCGACGACTCGCTCGACGTAGTCGGTGTGCACCTCGTCGGCGGTCTGTTCGGCACCCTGATGGTGGGCCTGGTGGCCACCGCAGAGGCACCGGCGGCGGTTTCCGGCCTGTTCTACGGCGGTGGCTTCGATCAGTTGATCAAGCAGGCCATCGGTGCGTTCGCGGTTCTGGGGTACTCCGCTGTCGGGACAGCTATCTTGGCCTTGATCGTCAAGTACACCATCGGACTGCGGCTTGATCGCGAGGAAGAGGCATCCGGTATCGACGAAGCCGAGCACGCGGAAACCGCGTACGACTTCGCGACCGCCGGCACGGGCTCTGTTCTCGGTCGTCACGGCGCGGAGGAATGAGGGAAATGAAGCTGATTACTGCGATCGTCAAGCCGTTCACGCTGGAAGACGTCAAGACCGGTCTGGAGCAGACGGGCATCCTCGGGATGACCGTCAGCGAGGTCCAGGGATACGGACGTCAGAAGGGTCACACCGAGGTGTACCGAGGCGCGGAGTACTCCGTGGACTTCGTGCCCAAGGTGCGCGTGGAGGTCATTGTCGATGACTCCGCGGTCGACAAGGTCGTGGACGTCATCGTGCAGGCCGCACGAACCGGCAAAATCGGCGACGGCAAAGTGTGGGTCAGCCCGGTGGAGACCGTCGTTCGGGTCCGCACCGGTGAGCGGGGGTCCGACGCTCTCTGACGCAGACGTTGTGAGGTTCCTTCGCGGCCGCACCGAATAAGCGTTAGTCGAGCGTCGGCCGTTGGAGGACTGAGATGACAAAGCAATCAAGAGATTCCGCCGCCGGCGCCTCCCGATGGGAGGCACCGGCGGCGGGTTCGTCGAAACCCGCGAAAGACCTGGCCGCGGCCAACAAGCAACTGCTGGAAGGCGGTCAGCGCCACCTGGATTCGGCGGCCTTGCGCGACGCGCTGCTGGATCTGCATGAATTCTGGCTCACCACCAAGGCCACCGAGATCGGTATCACGGCCACCAGTGGGTTCGCCATCGTCGCCACCGGCGGCCTCGGCCGCCGCGAGTTCGTACCGTATTCCGACCTCGACCTGATGCTGCTGCACGACAACATGCCGGTCGACATCGTGACCCAAGTGGCCGAACTGCTCTGGTACCCCTTGTGGGACGCCAACATTCGACTGGACCACAGTGTCCGCACGGTGCCCGAAGCGCTCGCGGTGGCCAATGAGGACATCTCGGCCGGGCTCGCGATGCTCGAAGCGCGGCACATCGCCGGGGACGCCGAGCTGTCCCAGCTGTTGATCGGCGGCGCGCGACGGCAATGGCGCACCGGGATCGCCTCCCGGTTCGACGAGCTCGTCGACCTCACGCAGTCGCGCTGGCAGCGCAGCGGGCAGATCGCGCACCGCGCGGAACCCGACCTCAAATGCGGCCGGGGCGGGCTGCGCGACGTTCAGCTGCTCAACGCTCTGGCGATCGCGCAACTGGCGGATGTGTACCCGAGTCACTCGCTGGTGTCGCCGACCGGCTCACTCGGCGGCGCGCACCTGGCGCTGCTCAACGTGCGCACCGAACTGCACCGGTCGTCCAAACGCGGCCGTGACCAACTGCTGGCCCAGTTCGCCGACGAGATCGGCGCGGCCCTGCGCATCGGTGATCGCTTCGATCTTGCCCGGGTGCTCTCCGATGCGGCGCGCACCATCAGCTACTATGTGGATGCCGGGCTCCGGACCGCGGCCAATGCCCTTCCCAAGCGCGGTCTTTCGGTGCTGCGGCGGCCGACCCGTCGCCCGCTGGACGAAGGGGTGGTGGAATTCGCCGGGGAGGTGATCCTGGCCCGGGACGCCCGGCCGGAACGCGATCCCGGCCTGATCCTGCGGGTCGCGGCGGCTTCGGCGACCACCGGACTGCCGATGTCGGCGTCGACGCTGAACAGACTGGCCGCGTCCGCCCCCGAGCTGCGCACGCCGTGGCCGCGCGATGCGCTCAAGGACCTGCTGGTGCTGCTGGCCGCGGGCCCGACGACGGTGGCCACCATCGAGGCGCTCGACCGCACCGGGTTGTGGGGACGGTTGTTCCCGGAGTGGGGAGCTGTTCGCGACCTGCCGCCCCGCGACGTCGTTCACATCTGGACCGTCGACCGCCATCTCGTCGAGACGGTCTCGCGGGCAAGCACATTCACCACGCGGGTGTCTCGCCCCGACCTGTTGGTGCTGGGCGCTCTGCTGCACGACATCGGCAAGGGTCGCGGCGGGGACCACAGTGTCATCGGTGCCGAGCTGGCCGTGCAGGTCGGCACCCGGTTGGGTTTGTGGCCGTCCGATATCGACGTGCTGTCGGCGATCGTGCGTTACCACCTGCTGCTGCCGGACGTCGCGACGCGCCGGGACCTGCAGGATCCCAAGACGATCTCCGGTGTCATCGACGCACTCGGGGGCGACCCGGTGCTGCTCGAGCTGCTCGATGCCCTCGCCGAGGCGGATTCGCTGGCGACCGGGCCCGGGGTGTGGGGAGACTGGAAGGCCTCGCTGATCGGCGATCTGGTCCGACGCTGCCGGCTGATGCTGGCCGGCGAGCCGCAACCGCACGCGGATCCGATTGATCCGCAACATATTTCACTGGCCGCTGACGGCGGCGTGCACGTCGAGATGACGCCGGGGGACAGCGTGCACACCTTCAACGTCACGATGATCGCGCCGGACCGGCGCGGCTTGTTGTCGAAGGCGGCCGGGGTGCTGGCGCTCAACTCGCTGCGCGTGCATTCAGCGTCGGTCAACAGCACCGGTGGTGCGGCGATCAACACCTTCGTGGTGTCACCGCGCTTCGGTGCCCCGCCCGCGGCGGAACTTCTCCGGCAGCAGTTCATCCTTGCGCTCAGCGGCGAACTCGACGTGATGTCGGCTCTGGAGAAGCGCGACGCCGACGCCGCCCAGTACGGCACCGGCCGGGTGGGGGAGCACAAGCCCGCCGTGCCGATCAACGCCGTGCCCGCCCCACCGCGCATTCTGTGGCACGACGGCAGCGAGGAGGGCAGGCTGATCGTCGAAATCCGCACCACCGATCGCGCCGGGCTGCTCGCGACGCTCACCGGCGTGCTGGAGCGGACCGGCGCGGACATCGCCTGGGCCAAGATCACCACCCTGGGATCGTCGGTGGTCGACGCGTTCGGCATCTCGGTCCCGGCGTCGGTATCGGTCGACGAGGCGCGCAGGCGACTGGAGAACGACCTCTATGCGGTGCTGCCGACGCCGCCACCCGCCAAGCCGGTCGAAGCAGCCGGTTAGTCCCACGCGAAACCGACACCATGGTTGTGGTTGGACAAGCGGGCGCGACCATGGCGTCGATCTCGGCGCCCGACTCCGCCCGCTAGGCTTACTGCGTGTTTGAATCCCTGTCCGATCGGTTGACCGGTGCACTTACGGGCCTGCGCGGCAAAGGTCGGCTGACCGACGCCGACATCGACGCCACCACACGTGAGATCCGGCTGGCACTGCTCGAGGCCGACGTCTCGCTGCCGGTCGTGCGCGCCTTCGTCAACCGCATCAAGGAGCGTGCCCGCGGCGCCGAGGTCTCCGGAGCGCTCAACCCCGCCCAGCAGGTCGTCAAGATCGTCAACGAGGAGCTCATCGGCATCCTCGGCGGGGAGACCCGGCAGCTGGCCTTCGCCAAGAACCCGCCGACGGTCATCATGCTGGCCGGCCTGCAGGGCGCCGGTAAGACGACCCTGGCCGGCAAGCTGGCCAAGTGGCTCAAGGGCCAGGGCCACACCCCGCTGCTGGTGGCTTGCGATCTGCAGCGGCCCGGCGCGGTCAACCAGCTCAAGATCGTCGGCGAGCGCGCCGGCGTCAATGTCTTCGCTCCGCATCCGGGCACCGCACCCGACGCCGCCGATACCGAGGGTGCCGGACCCGGTGATCCGGTCGCGGTCGCCGCCGCCGGCCTGGCCGAGGCGCAGAGCAAGCATTTCGACGTCGTTATCGTCGACACCGCCGGCCGGCTGGGCATCGACGAGGTGCTCATGGAGCAGGCCTCCGCGATCCGCGACGCCGTGCACCCCGACGAGACGCTGTTCGTCCTCGACGCGATGATCGGTCAGGACGCGGTGGCCACCGCCGAAGCCTTCGGTTCCGGTGTCGGATTCACCGGCGTCGTGCTGACCAAGCTCGACGGCGACGCCCGCGGTGGTGCGGCCCTGTCGGTCCGCGAGGTGACCGGCGTGCCGATCCTGTTCGCGTCGACCGGTGAGAAGCTAGAAGACTTCGATGTCTTCCATCCCGACCGGATGGCCAGCCGGATTCTCGGCATGGGCGACGTGCTGAGCCTGATCGAACAGGCCGAGCAGGTCTTCGATCAGCAGAAGGCCGAGGAAGCCGCCGCCAAGATCGGCTCCGGAGAGCTGACGCTGGAGGACTTCCTCGAGCAGATGCTGATGATCCGCAAGATGGGCCCGATCGGCAACCTGCTGGGCATGCTGCCCGGTGCGGGCCAGATGAAGGACGCGCTGGCCACCGTCGACGACAAACAGCTCGACCGGCTGCAGGCGATCATCCGCGGCATGACGCCGCAGGAGCGAGCCGACCCGAAGATCATCAACGCCTCGCGCCGACTGCGCATCGCCAACGGCTCCGGTGTCACGGTGTCCGAGGTCAACCAGCTCGTCGATCGCTTCTTCGAGGCGCGAAAGATGATGTCGCAGATGGCCGGTGCGATGGGCATGCCGTTCGGGCGCCGTTCATCGAAGAAGGCGGCCAAGGGCAAGAACAAGCAGGCAGGCAAGAAGAAGGGCGGGCGTGGGCCGACGCCGCCGAAGGCAAATCCGTTGCTCGCCGGCGCCATGCCCGGTGGCTTCCCGGACCTGTCCGGAATGCCCGACGGCCTCAACGAATTGCCGCCCGGCCTTGCTGACTTCGATCTGTCCAAGCTGAAGTTCCCGGGCAAGAGCTAGCGTGCGGCTCCACGTTCGGGGCCGCGGCCTGCCCGACGGTCAGATCGTGGAGTGGTGGATCGTCGACGGCGTTCTGTCCGCCGAGCCGGTCGTCGACGCCGAGACCATCTTTGACGGCGGCTGGATCCTGCCCGGTCTGGTCGACGCCCACTGCCACGTCGGGCTCGGCGACGATGGCGAGATCCCGCTGGACGAGGCGATCGCCCAAGCCGAGCGCGAACGTGAGGTCGGCGCGCTGCTGCTGCGCGACTGCGGATCGCCGACCGACACCCGCAGCCTCGACGATCACCACGACCTGCCGCGGATCGTCCGGGCCGGACGGCATCTGGCCCGCCCCAAACGCTATTCGCGCGGCTTCGCCATCGAACTCGAGGACGAGTGGCAGCTGCCCGAGGCACTGGCCGCCCAGGCTCGCGCCGGCGATGGATGGGTCAAGCTGGTCGGCGACTGGATCGACCGCTCGGTGGGGGACCTGGCGCCGCTGTGGTCCGACGACGTGCTGCGCGCGGCGATCGCCGCCGTCCACGACGAGGGCGCGCGGGTCACCGCGCATGTATTCAGCGAGGACGCATTACCCGGATTGATCGGTGCGGGCATCGACTGCATCGAGCACGGCACCGGGCTGACCGACGACACCATCGCGATGATGGTCGAGCACGGCACCGCGCTGGTGCCCACGTTGATCAATATCGAAAACTTCCCCGGATTTGCCGACGCTGCAAGCAAATACCCGACGTACGCCACCCACATGCGCGAGCTCTATGCGAGCTGCTACCCGCGGGTGGCCGCGGCCAGGGAAGCAGGTGTGCCGATCTACGCGGGCAGCGACGCGGGCAGCACGATCGTCCACGGCCGGATCGCCGACGAGGTCGAAGCACTGAAGCGCATCGGGATGAACCCGACCGACGCGCTCGGCGCGGCGTGCTGGGATGCGCGCCGGTGGTTGGGCAGGCCCGTTCTCGACGACGGCGCGCCGGCGGATCTGGTGTGCTACACCGAGGATCCGCGCGGCGGCGCCGACGTCTTGTCCAACCCCGACCGGGTGATCCTGCGCGGCCGGGTGTACTAGATCAGGCGGCGATGGACAGGGTCACGGTCGCGGCGGGCAACGACGCGTCGGACACGGCCTTCTGAGCGGTGACGAGCCCGAAGTTATCTGCGCCCCACGAATCCATGAATGCCTTGATGGGGATGCCGACACTGCCCTTGCTCAGATTGCCGTCGTTGAGGTAGACGAGTCCGGCCTTGATGTCGACGCCGGTCACCACGACCATGTGATTGGTTTCGGTTGCGATGGTGTCGCTGACTTGCCCATTGGCTGCCTTGACGATGGAATCCGCATCGACATCGACCATGGCCGCCTTGCCCTCGGCGAGGGCAGCCGAGAGGGCAGTCAGTGCCCGGTTTCCGTCCGCTGCCTTGACCTCTGCCGCCTCTTTCCGCGATTGGCCGCCCCGCGGCGCGGTCTTGTACGTCGTATAGGTCCCGTCGATACCGAACTGCTTCAACAGGGCTACGCCATCAGTGATCGTCAGCCCAGCGAACTTGGTTTCTGCCTGGGTGCCCAGGTACATCTTTCGCGGCGGGTTCGACACACTGGTCGTGTTCTTCGCCAGCGTGATCATGTACTGCTCGGTCAGCAAGTTCCCGGTCAGCTGGCCGATGATCCCCGCGTCTGCGACCAGGACACAGCTGTTGTCGACCTGCTGGTCCTGGTACCACTTCGCGTTCGCGTCGGGAGTCCCGTACTGGCCGGTGCCGGTGACCGCGATCGTGATCGTCTTTTCGACGGTGTCCGGTTTGGCCGCCCCGAGGGCGACCGCCATCGAGTGCAGCGCGAGTTGGAGCTGGCCCAGCACGCCGGGCAGCTTGGCGGCGCCCCCGTTGCTGACCGCGACCGTGAACTGATCGGTGATGCCCGGCGTGATGAGGTCGTTGCGGGCGACGTAGCTGTAATTACCGGTGTTCGGGTCGAAACTCAGTTCGCCGTACTTGGGTTGCTGGGTGACCTTGTAGGTCAGGCCGAGCCCGTTGTTGCTGGCGCCGTTGATGGCACCCGTGATCTCTTTGTTGTCACCGGTTTGCGCGTTTTGGGTGGGATGGGCCGATGGCGCTCTGTTGAAGAACGTGTATCGGAGCACCGCCTCCGGTGTCGGCAGCTGCGGTGCCGCGGAGGCTTTGGTCTTGGGCGCGACGGTGTCCGGAACCAGCGACAGGGACGCCCGAGATGTCGGCGTGCTTGCGGCAGCGCTGGTGGGGCCGGTCTTCGGTGCGAGGTTGGCAGCCGTTCTACGCGACGATCCCGTCGAATCATGCTTTGTCGCAGGGGAGTTCGATGCGCCCGAGCTGGCGTGCGACGCTGAGCCGGACGACCCGGTGTCGGCGTAGGCCACTGCGGTGCCACTGACCACCGCCGCGCCGAGGCCCGCGGCCATCGTGGCTGCGGCGAGCCACGCGGCGAATTTGTGTGCGGCCCTGCGCCTGCGCGTCTGACCCGTGTTGAAATCCATCAACGATCCCCGTCCCGAAACCAACGTTGATAAGAACGGCCGATATCGGCCGTCCTGAGAGTAGAGCTAATTAGCTCGCAAGGTCGTCAATTCGGCAATATCAGTGAATCGTTGATCTTTCCGATATCAAGTGGATAGCGCCGCGTTTGCGGTGGTTCATGCGGGGTAGTGGCTGAAGCCCCAGTCGAGCAGTTGAGCGGCCTGATTCCACAGATCGTCGTCGCCGTACATCTCCACCACGATCAGCCGGTGCCCGCCCCGTTGCGCCATGCCGACGTAGGTTTCGCGGGCCAGGTCGGTGTAGCCGCTCTTGCCGCCGATGAAGCCGGGGTAGCTGCGCAGCAGGCGATCCTGGTTCTTGATCTCCCGGTACCCCGACCGGTCGGGGAACTGCGCCGAGGTCTGATGGACGATCTGCACGAACAGGGGATAGCGCAACGCCTCCCGGTAGATCAACGCCAAATCGTGTGGCGTGGTGACCGACTCCCAGCCCGGCCCGTCCAGCCCTGACGGCGATCCGGCTCGGGTGCTGCGGGCGCCCAGTTGGTAGGCCTTCGCATTCATCTTCTGCACTGCAGCACGCTGTCCGCCGAGCATGTCGGCAAGCAGATTGGCGGCGTCGTTTCCCGACACCAGCAGCAGTCCGTCGAGCAGCTGGCGCGCGGTGTAGATCTGGCCGGGCACCAGCCCGACGCAGGAGCATTCGACGCCGGTGTTGGCCGCCGTCGCCCGGATCGCGGCGTTGGGCGCCAACGTGTCGAGCACGACCATCGCCAGCAGCGGCTTGATGGTGCTCGCCGGTGCGTGCGCGCTATAGGGTTCGCGGCTACCCAGAATCTGGCCGGTGTCGAGGTCGGCGACCAGCCAGGCCCGCGCCGGACCGTCGGGCGGAGCAGTCACCGCTCCGGCCGGCTGCGGGGTTGGCGCGGCCGCGGCCGGCGCCACCACCACCAGGGACATGGCGATGCCCAACATCGCGACGAATGGGCGGGCCGGCATGAGTGCCGACGCTAACCAGACTGCGCCTCGGCAACGACGCGGGCGAGTCTCGAATGCATTGCGATGACGGGCGATGCGTTTAACGCGTGGCGACGAGCATGGTGATCAATTCAGGAGATGCTGTTTTAAAGGGGACGCTGAGAGGTAGGTCACAGTAAAGTTTTCGCCACACACATGCGTGATGTGGCACTGAACAGCTGGGGAGAGACTGTGAAGATCGCGAAAATGGCCGGGGTGGCCGCCACCGTCGTCACATTGGGCATGGCCGGCGTCTGCGCCGCGCCGGCGTGGGCGACTGACAGCGTGCGGGTGTTCGGCGAGCAGGAAACCTTGAACGGGCCCAACGGCCTGCCGTACATCGGCTACGTCGTGGGCAAGCTCAAGCCGAGTTCGGATCCAGTGCCACACAACGGCACGTTGTATTCGGCCAAGCTGACGATCGACGGGATGGGCGGCAGCTACCCGCCGTTCATCGAGCGCTTCGGTGCCCGGGCTGAGTCCGGCGATTTCTACCCGTCCATCTGGGGGGCGTCGAACGGCGCAAAACTCTACTTCGATGTCGTGGGAGACATCCCCAATAGCGTTGTCTTCAACGACGGCACCCGCGACCTTCTGGCCTGGGTGCCGGGTGATCCGGGAAGCACCGCGGCGCCGGTCGTCGTCCCGGATTCCGATGAGAATTTCCAGGTCGCGCCGGACAACCAGGCCCCGGCCGGTGCTCCGCCGTCGGGAGACAACTCGGCGATCGTGGCAACCCCCAACGACCTGGCCACCTCGCCGTATCAGATCACCGAAGGTGAGGCCGCGCAGCCCGGGTTCAACGGGGGCGGCGGACGGCGCTAACCGGGCGGACTACAGGGCGGCGACGCTCTCGGACGGGTTCTGGGCGAAGCCCCAATCCAGCAGCGCCGCCGCCTGATCCCAGTACGTCGGGCCACCTTCGTGGATCAGCCCGTACATCATCGCGATCACCAGACGGCGGCCGCCACGGTCGGCGGCACCGACGAACGTCTTGCGTGCGGCGTCGGTGAAGCCGGTCTTGCCGCCGATCGCGCCGGGATATCGGGCCAGCAGTTCGTCCTGATTCACCAGTGCCTTATCGCCGGCGTCGCCGGGAAACATCGCCACCGGCTGGGCGGTGATCTGCGCGAAGACCGGGTTGGCCATCGCGGCGCGGAAGATCGCGGCGAGGTCATGCGGCGTGGTCCAGCCCGGGCCACCCGCCCCGTCCAGGCCGGACGGTGTGGTGGCGTGGGTGTTGGTCGCTCCGATCGCGAGGGCCTTGGCGTTCATCTTGTCGACCGCTTCCTGGTAGCCGCCGAGCATGTCGGCCAAGGTGTTCGCGGCGTCATTGCCCGACACCAGCAGCAGCCCGTCGAGCAGCTGACGCGCGGTGTAGACGCGACCGGGTCGCACACCGGCGCAATTGCATTCGACCAGGGTGTCGGAGTTGCTGGCGACGACCGTCGCGTTCAGATCGGGCAGCTCGTCCAGAGCCGTCAGGGCCAGCAGTGTCTTGATCGTGCTGGCCGGCGGATGCGCGGTGTACATGTCACGACCGGCCAGTACCTGGCCGGTGTCCATGTCGGCCACGATCCACGCGGGCGCGGGTCCATCGGGGATCGGCACCGAGCCCGGTGGCTGATCGACGGTGTCCGCGTTGGCAATTCCTGCCGTCGCCGTCAATACCGTGAGCGCCGTCGTCAGGCCCGCGAGAAGTCTGCGCATGGGCCCTGAGCCTAACCCGCTCGGTCAGTAGACGTCGCGCACGTACCGATGGGCTTTGATCAGCTCGTTGACGTAGGAGTGCGCGGCGGCGGCGTCCATGTCACCGGCCTCGGCGACGATCTCGTGCAGGGCTGCGTCGACGTCCTTGGCCATTCGCTCGGCGTCACCGCAGACATATAGATGCGCGCCGCCGTCGAGCCACGCGAACAACTCTCGCGCGTTGTCTTTCATGCGGTGCTGGACGTAGGTTTTCGGCCCGGCGCTTTCCCGCGAGAAGGCCAGGTCCAGTCGGGTCAGTGTGCCGGACTCGTGGAATCGCGTCAGCTCGTCGCCGTACAGGAAGTCGGTGTGGCGCCGCCGGTCGCCGAAGAACAGCCAGGATCTGCCCGGCGCAGCGGTCGCCTGGCGTTCATGCAGGAACGCGCGGAACGGCGCGATGCCGGTTCCCGGCCCGACCATGATGATCGGTACATCCGGGGCCGGCAGCCGGAAATTGTGGTTGGGCCGCAGGTGAATTCGCACCGACTGCCCACTGGAGACCTTGTCGGCCAGAAATGTGGAAGCCACGCCGCCGCGGGCGCGATCTCGGCAGTGGTAGCGCACGGTCGCCACCGTCAGGTGCAGCCGGTCCGGATGGGCCAACGGACTCGAGGCGATCGAATAGTCGCGAAACTGTAAGGGCCGCAACGTTTCCAGTACCTCGTCTGGCTCCAGATCGGCAAGGTCGAGCAGGTCGAGCACGTCGCGGCCGTACAGCCACGACGACACCACCGCGGGATCGGGGGAGCGCAACGCCGCGGCGGCCTCGGTGTCGCCGGTGCGAGCGGCGACCAGCGCCTGCAATGCCCGTGAGGGCGAGCAGATGTCGAGGTCGGTGGCGAGCAGTTCGCCCAGGGGCCGATCGCTGCCCGCGGCGACGTAGGTGCCGTCGACGCCGAGCTTGGCCAGCACGGCCTCGACGAGCACGGGATTGTTGACCGGATGCACGGCCACCGAATCGCCGGCCTGATACGTGATGCCGGAGTCCGCGAGATCCAGCTCGATATGGCGGACTTCCTTGTCGGACTCCGGCGCCGTCAGCAGCCGGTTCACCAGGGCGGTCGAGGTGAAGGGATTGGCGTCGGTCCACGGGGTGGCTTCATGACGGCGGTGCGGCGCCGCCTTGGGGGCAGGGGGTTCTCCGGAGGCGGGTGCCGCGGCGGCCGCCTCGATGAGGATCTTGGCGATGTCGGCGATCCACTCGCGAGCGTCGCCCTCCCGGTAGCAGTCGTATTCGGCACGCTCGGACAGCGCATGAGCGCCCAGTTCGGCGAGGCGGGCATCGATGATCCGGCCGGCGTTGCAGAACAGGTCGTAGGAGCTGTCGCCCAGCGCCAGGACCGCATAGCCGAGGCCGTCGAGCCGGGTGTCGGAAGCCGCCAGCTCCTCCCAGAACACGGTGCCGTTGTCGGGGACCTCGCCCTCGCCGAACGTCGACGCCACCACGACGATGTGGGTCGCGGCCCGGACCTCGTCGAGGGCGACGTCGTTCAGCTCGGTTTCGGTGGCGTCGATCCCGGCTTCTTTCATCGCGTCGGCCAGCTGCATGGCGATGTACTCGGCGGTGCCCATGTCGCTGGCGTAGCCGATGATCAGCGAGAAACCGGGTCGCTCCAGCACACCTGCTCCGATCTGATTTGGTTAGGCAAACCTTAGTAGAAAGTGTCCCGCAGGTGTGGACCACGTCCGCCGCGCCCGCCGATCAGGTGTTGAATCACGCGCATGCTGAGCCTTGAAGAGATGTCGGATCGGATGGAGATCCAGCAGCTGCTGGTCGACTACTCGACGGCGATCGACAGCCGCCGCTTCGACGACCTCGATCGCGTATTCACCCCGGACGCCCACATCGACTACACCGAACTGGGCGGGATCGCGGGCGCCTTCCCCGAGGTCAAGGCGTGGCTGGCCGAGGTGTTGCCGAATTTCCCGGCCTACTTCCACATGCTCGGGAACTTCGACATCCGCCTCGACGGCGACACCGCGACCTCGCGGACCATCCTGTTCAACCCGATGGCGCTCGGCGACGACGGCCAGATCATGTTCTGCGGGCTCTGGTATGACGACGCGTTCGTGCGTACCCCCGACGGCTGGCGGATGACGCGGCGCGTCGAGCAGAAGTGCATCCAGAAGGTCGTCTGATCCGGCCTGCGTCAGGTCGCGCGATTAACACCTGACCAGGGCCGTCTGGCACAATCGGTGGCTGTCCGACCGCGGCTTCCGTTATGGATGGGCCGCCGGCTGGTCACGCACGCGAGGCAAAACCGGATCCGGCAATCCGCCGGCATCGCTGAATTGCAGCGTGATACCCACAGGAGTTAGTTCATGGCTGTCAAGATCAAGCTCACCCGGCTTGGCAAGATCCGCAACCCCCAGTACCGCATCGCTGTCGCCGACGCGCGCACCCGCCGCGACGGCCGCTCGATCGAGGTCATCGGCCGCTACCACCCCAAGGAAGAGCCGAGCCTGATCGAGATCGACTCCGAGCGCGCTCAGTACTGGCTGTCGGTCGGCGCCCAGCCCACCGAGCCGGTTCTCAACCTGCTGAAGATCACCGGCGACTGGCAGAAGTTCAAGGGCCTGCCCGGTGCCGAGGGCACGCTGAAGGTCAAGGAGCCCAAGCCCAGCAAGCTGGACCTGTTCAACGCCGCCCTGGCCGAGGCCGACGGCGCGCCGGGTGGCGAGGCCACCCAGGCCAAGAAGAAGAAGGCCCCGGCCAAGAAGGCTGACGCCGCCGAGGCCGAGCCCGCCGCTGAGCCGGCCGCCGAGGCTGCCGAGTCCACTGAGACCGCCGCAGAATGAGTTCGGTCGTCGTCGACGCCGTGGAGCATCTGGTCCGCGGGATCGTCGACAATCCCGACGACGTCCGCGTCGACATGGTCACCAACCGGCGGGGACGCACGGTTGAGGTTCACGTCCACCCCGAGGACCTCGGCAAGGTGATCGGCCGCGGCGGTCGCACCGCGACTGCGTTGCGCACCCTGGTCGCCGGTATCGGTGGCCGAGGGATCCGCGTCGACGTGGTGGACACCGACCAGTAGCGACCATGGAACTCGTCGCCGGGCGGGTGGCCAAGGCTCACGGCATCACCGGGGAACTGGTGGTCGACGTCCGCACCGATGACCCCGAAGAGCGGTTCGCGGTCGGAAACCGGTTGCGGCTGCGGCCATCTCGCGGTGACGGCGGCCAAGACGTCGTCGTCGAGTCGGCCCGGCCGCACGGCGGGCGTCTGCTGGTACGGCTGCGCGGGGTCTCCGACCGCACTGCCGCCGACGCATTGCGCGGCCACCTGTTCGTCGTCGACTCCGCGGAACTGCCTCCCATCGATGATCCCGACGAGTTCTACGACCATCAGCTCGAAGGGCTGACGGTACGGACCGTGGACGGCCGCGTCGTCGGCTCGATCGCCGAGGTGCTGCACACCGCAGGCGCGGAACTGCTGGCGGTGCGCGGAGCCGACGGTACCGAAGTCCTGGTGCCGTTCGTCGGAGCGATCGTGGTGTCGGTGTCGCTGGCCGACGGGATCGTCGAAATCGATCCTCCCGAAGGGCTTTTGGATCTGGACGGCTTGGACTGAGATGCGCAGCAATGAAGGTTGACGTCATCTCGATCTTCCCCGAGTATCTCGACCCGGTACGACAGTCGTTGCCCGGCAAGGCCATCGAGTCCGGCATCGTGGACTTCGCCGTGCACGATCTGCGTCGCTGGACCCACGATGTCCACCACTCGGTGGACGACGCCCCGTACGGCGGCGGCCCCGGCATGGTGATGAAAGCCCCGGTCTGGGGTGAGGCGCTCGACGAGATCTGTACCGAGGACACCGTTCTCGTGATCCCGACGCCGGCAGGACGGCTGTTCACCCAGAACGACGCCCAAGCCTGGACGGCACAGCGGCATCTGGTTTTCGCCTGCGGCCGTTATGAAGGCATCGACCAGCGGGTCGCCGAGGACGCACGGCGGCGGATGCGGGTCGAGGAGGTCTCGATCGGGGACTACGTGCTGGCCGGTGGTGAGGTCGCGGCGCTGGTGATGATCGAGGCGGTGGTCCGGTTGCTACCCAACGTGATGGGCAATCCGCGCTCGCACCAGGATGATTCGCACTCGCCGGAAAAGGACGGACTGCTCGAAGGTCCGAGCTACACGCGTCCGCCCACCTGGCGCGGGCTGCCCGTCCCGGACGTACTGCTTTCCGGAGACCACGCCAAAGTGGCGGCATGGCGTCGCGAGCAGGCACTGCAGCGGACGCGCGAGCGCAGGCCGGACCTGCTCGGTGGCTCGGGGATCGGTGACTGAGAGCACGGCGCGGCGCAGCTTAGCCACGGTCGCGGAGGGGTATTGAGGACAGCGTGACACGTCCATCCAGCGGCGCTCCGCCAGCACCGGCGGCCGCGCAGGTGACGGGCCGGCAGCGCAACTTCGTCTTCCTCGCTGTGGTGCTCGGCATGCTGCTGGCCGCGCTCGACCAGACCATCGTCGCGACCGCACTGCCCACCGTCGTCGCCGACCTCGGCGGAGCCGGCCACCAGTCGTGGGTCGTCACCAGTTACCTGCTGGCGTCGACGATCGTGACCGCGGTCGTCGGCAAGCTCGGCGACACCTTCGGCCGCAAACCGGTTTTCCAGGCCGCCGTGCTGTTCTTCCTGGCCGGCTCGGTGCTGTGCGGCCTGGCCGGGTCGATGTCGATGCTGGTCGCCTCTCGCGCGCTGCAGGGCATCGGCGGCGGCGCGATCACCGTGACCGCGGTCGCGGTCATCGGCGAAGTGATCCCGCTACGCGAACGCGGCCGCTACCAGGGCGCGCTGGGCGCGGTGTTCGGCGTCACCACCGTTGTGGGCCCGCTGTTGGGCGGCCTGTTCACCGACCACCTCGGGTGGCGGTGGGCGTTCTGGGTCAACGTGCCGGTCGCGGTGGTGGTGCTCGCGGTGGCGGCGGTGGCGATTCCGGCGCTGGGCCGGACCTCCCGACCGGTCATCGACTATCCCGGCATCGTGCTGGTGGGTCTCGGCGCGGCCGGTCTGACCCTGGCCACCAGCTGGGGTGGCACCACGTATCCGTGGGGTTCGCCGACGATCATCGGACTGTTCGTCGGCTCGGTGGCGATCCTGGTTGCCTTCGTGTTCGTCGAAATGCGGGCGGCCGAACCGATTCTGCCGATCCGGCTGTTCGCCGACCCGGTGTTCACGGTGTGCTGCGTGCTGTCGTTCGTCGTGGGATTCGCGATGCTCGGGGCGCTGACGTTCCTGCCGACCTACATGCAGTTCGTCGACGGGGTGTCTGCCACCGTGTCCGGCCTGCACACCCTGCCGATGGTTGCCGGTCTGCTGGCCACGTCGCTGACCTCTGGTGTGATCGTCGGACGCACCGGGCGCTACAAGATCTTCCCGATTGTGGGCACCGCGACCATGGCGGTCGGGTTCATCCTGCTGTCGCTGATGGATGCGCACACCTCGACGCTCGTGCAATCGCTGGACCTGCTGGTCCTCGGCGCCGGGATCGGGCTGAGCATGCAGGTGCTGATCCTGACCGTGCAGAACACCGTCGACTTCACCGACCTGGGTGTGGCCACCTCGGGAGTCACCTTCTTCCGCACCATCGGCAGTTCGTTCGGCGCCGCGATCTTCGGCTCGCTGTTCAGTAACTTCCTGGCCGACCGGCTGCCGGCGGCCTTGGCCACCAGCGGTGCCTCGCCCGAGGTCGCGCAGTCACCGCAGGCGCTGCACAAGCTCTCGCCCGCAGCGGCTGCCCCGATCGTCGACGCTTACGCCGACTCGCTGAGCAAGGTGTTCCTGTTCGCGGCGCCGGTGGCGATCGTCGGGTTCGTTCTGGCGTTGTTCCTCAAACAGGTGCCGCTGCGCGACGCGGCCGCCACCGGCAGCACCGACCTCGGCGAGGGCTTCGGTATGCCGACCACCGAACCAGCCGAGAAGGTGCTGGAAGTGGCTGTCAGCCGATTGCTGCGCGAGAGCCGCGGCCAGCACCTGCCTGCCCTGGCACGCGCGGGCGGCACTCGTCTCGACGTTCCGCTGATGTGGGCCGCGTTGCGGATCTACCGGCACGCGCAGGTGGCAGGCACGGCGGATCTGAGCGCCGTCGCCGCCCACCACCGGGTCCCGGTCGAGATCCTGGAGCCGACGTTCGACCGGCTGGTGGCCAACGGCTACGCCCAGCGCAGCGGCGATCAGCTGTGGCTCACCCCGGCCGGCGCCGCGGAGGTGAACCATGCTCGCAACATGCTCGCGGGCTGGATCACCGACACCCTCACCCGGTCGCCCGCCTTCGAAGGCCGGCCCGACCGCATGCAGGTGCAGGGCGCGATCGAGCGGATCGCCCGCAGAGTGCTGGAACAGAACGACGACGAGAGCGCTCAGGCCACCCGTCCGCTGGTGCTCGGTCCCCGACGCGCCGCCAGCCCGACGGCGCCGACGACGCGGCTCGCCAGCCCGATGGCGAACAACGCCGCCGTGGCCGCGACCGTGGGCAACGCGACCGTGGGCAATGAGCCGACCCGGCCCTTCCGGGCTCGCGCCGAATTCCGTCAGCCCCCGCAGCCGCCGCCGGGACCGCCGCGTCGCTGACAGCGGTGGGGGATCAGATCCGTCCGTCGGGGAACATCGTCTTGACCGCTTGGGTCATCGTGTTCCGTGCGGTCGCGTCGTCGACCGGCTGCAATGAGGCCATGGCCAGCACGAAACGCCGGTCCGGTCCGATCACTCCGGTGGACATGTGCAGCCAATTGCCGCCGTTCCAGCAGCACATCCAACCTTGTTTGACCGCAACGGGTTCGGCGAACAGCCCGTCGGGGATGCCGAAGCGCTGCGGGTAGCCGTCGGCACCGGTGGGGGTCGACGCCGACAGGTCGCCGAGGATGACCGAGGCCTGCGAGGCAGGCAGTCCGCCCGCACCGTCGAGCAGCATGTCGTAGTAGCGCACCAGATCGGCGGTGGTGCTCATGGTGTTCCACCAGTTGCCGTCGTAGGGCGCGCTGGTTGAGGTGAGTCCGTATCGCGCGGTGACCCTGCTGATGATCGCGCTGCCGCCGCCCTCGCCCCAGAACACTTCGGCGGCGCTGTCGTCGGACGACCGCAGCATGACGTCGAAGGACTGCTGCTCTGCCGGGGTGAGCTGGCGCTGGCCCTTGGCGACCTGCAGCAGCAGGTCGTCGGCGATGAACAGCTTGCTCACCGACGCGACCGGGAACGGCGCGTCATCACCGCCTCTGAGGATCCGTCCGGTGGTGCGGTCGAGCAGGGTGAAACTGATGTCGGCGCCGTCCTGCGCGGCCTCCGAGGCCGCTTCCTTGGCGCGCACATCCAGATTGGTCGAGGCGTCCGGCGGGGCGTCGGGCAGCGGACCGAGGGCGGGAGCCTGGGCGACGACATTCGGATCAGTGGACAGCAGGTTCACCGGGCGGGCCGCTCCGTCGCTCGGGCCGGCATTTACCTGAGCGGACGAAGCGGCTACCAAAACGCCGATCACTGCCGCCGCGGTGCCGGTGACCAGCATCGACAGATGCCGTCGCATGTCCATCTCCTCGGGGGGCCGGTGCAACGCTGAGATCCGGGGTGCCGCGTTGCCGCCCGACCTTAGTCCAGGTTAACGGTACCTTTTCTACACCGCGCAGTTAGTTGGTCGACAGATCAGCGGTGCCTCGGCGGGTCGCGCGATTTCATTGCTCGCGGTGCATCTGGCACAATTGAGCAGTTGCCGCGCGGGCTGGGACTTTTCCGCCTGCTGCGCCAAACATCACGTGCCCGAATCCATCGGCCCGGCGATCGCCAGCGCTTTCCGCGCAGGCAGGTGGCTGCGCCGCGAACCGCAAGGAAGTGTCACCGATGAACACGCTGGACTTCGTCGACCAGGCGTCGCTGCGCGACGACATCCCGACCTTCAGCCCCGGGGACACCATCAATGTCCACGTGAAGGTCATCGAGGGCAACAAGCAGCGCGTTCAGGTCTTCAAGGGCGTCGTACTCCGTCGTTCGGGCGGTGGCATCCGCGAGACCTTCACCGTGCGCAAGGAAAGCTACGGAGTGGGTGTCGAGCGCACCTTCCCGGTGCATTCGCCCAACATCGACCACATCGAGGTGCTGACCCGCGGTGACGTGCGTCGCGCCAAGCTGTACTACCTGCGCGAGCTGCGGGGCAAGAAGGCCAAGATCAAGGAAAAGCGCTGAGCTTCGACGTGTTCGAGGCACTGACCGGTCAGCCGGTCTGACTACGCTGACGACGTGACCGACAACACGGGCTCGAACGACTCCACTCCGGACAACCTCACCGCGACGGACGGGGCGGACTACAACCCCGCCGACGCTGCCCCCGAGACCGGGGAAAAGAAGAAATCGGCGTTGCGCGAAGGCGCGATCCTCGTTGCCATCGCCATAGTCCTGTACTACGTGATGCTGACGTTCATCGCGCGTCCGTACCTGATTCCGTCGGAATCGATGGAACCCACGCTGCACGGCTGCGCGGGCTGCGTGGGCGACCGGATCATGGTCGACAAGGTCACGTATCGGTTCGGCGATCCCCGCCCCGGTGACGTCATCGTCTTCAAGGGCCCGCCCAACTGGAACGTCGGCTACAAATCCATCCGGTCCACCAACACCGCCGTCCGCTACATCGAGAACGCCTTGTCGGTGGTCGGATTCGTGCCACCCGACGAGAACGACTTGGTCAAGCGCGTCATCGCCACCGGAGGCCAGACGGTCGAATGCCGCGCCGACAGCGGATTGACCGTTGACGGCAAACCCCTCACCGAGCCCTACCTCAATGCGCAGACCATGATGGCCGACCCGGCCGTCTACCCATGCCTGGGCAATGAGTTCGGCCCGGTCAAGGTGCCCGAGGGCCGGTTGTGGGTGATGGGCGACAACCGCACGCATTCGGCGGATTCGCGCGCCCACTGCACCAGCACACCCGCCGACGCCCAGAAGGGCATTCTGTGCACGGGTGATCCGATGGCCGGCACCGTTCCGGTGAGCAACGTCATCGGCAAGGCGCGGTTCATCGCGTGGCCGCCGTCGCGCTGGGGTGGTGTGTCCTCGTTCGACCCGCAGCAGGGCTGATCCGTGCCGGCGATGACGTGGCCGCCGAGGACGGTGATCCGCAAATCGTCAGGACTGCGGACCCTCGAATCCGCTTTGTATAGAAGCGGTCTGGGCCCGGTGGCGGGAGTGGACGAAGTCGGCCGCGGCGCGTGTGCGGGTCCGCTCGTGGTGGCGGCCTGTGTGCTGGGGCCCAATCGGATGGAGAGCCTCTCGGCGCTCGATGACTCCAAGAAGCTCAATCACGCCGAACGGGAGCGGCTCTTCCCGATCATCAAGCGGTACGCGCTGGCGTATCACGTGGTGTTCATCCCGGCTCCCGAGGTCGACCGTCGAGGCGTGCACGTGGCCAACATCGAAGGGATGCGGCGCGCGGTGGCGGGGCTGTCGGTACGGCCGGGCTATGTGCTGTCCGACGGGTTCCGGGTGCCGGGGCTGCCGATGCCGTCGCTCCCGGTGATCGGCGGGGACGCCGCGGCGGCCTGTATCGCCGCGGCCAGTGTGCTGGCGAAGGTCAGCCGAGATCGGCTGATGGTGGCGATGGACAATGAACACCCGGGCTACGGTTTCGCCGACCACAAGGGGTACAGCACGCCGGCGCACAGTGCGGCGCTGACCGATCTCGGTCCCTGCCGACAGCACCGGTTTTCCTACATCAATGTCCGGCGGGTGGCACGCGCCGGGGGTACCGAGATGGTGATGGAGTGCCCACCACCGCAGCGCGACGATCAGGTGTGAGTCAAGATGGATAGCACCACGACAAGACAAAGAGGACAGCTGAACCGATGAGTGCCGAAGATCTCGAAAAATACGAGACCGAGATGGAGCTCTCGCTGTACCGCGAATACAAGGACATCGTGGGGCAGTTCAGCTACGTCGTGGAGACCGAGCGCCGCTTCTACCTGGCCAACAGCGTGGAACTGGTGCCGCGCAACACCGATGGTGAGGTCTACTTCGAGCTGCGACTTTCCGACGCGTGGGTGTGGGACATGTACCGCCCGGCACGGTTCGTCAAGCAGGTTCGGGTGATCACGTTCAAGGACGTCAACATCGAAGAGGTCGAGAAGCCCGAGCTGCGACTGCCCGAGTAGGTCGGGGTCGGCGCTGCACGGACTGCACGGACTCTCGTCAGCGCAGCGATGCGTCGATGGCGCTGGGGGACAGGATCTTCTCCAAGACCAGCATCGCGCTGCCGATATTGCCTGCCCGGTCGCCATACGTCGACGGGACGACCTGAAGGTGTCGGGTGGCCAGTGCAGTTGCGTTGCCGTACAACGTTTCTCGTAACCCGGCGACGAAGACGTCGTACGCGCCCGACATGTCGCCGCCGACGACGAGAACCTCGGGGTTGAGCAGGTTCACCGCGGCGGCGATCACCTCCCCGACGTGACGGCCACTTTCGCGCAGTAGCCGGCGCGCCTCGCCGTCGCCGTGGTTGGCCAGTTCGACGACGTCGCGGATGTGGTGGACCGGCCTGCCCTGCTCCTGCAGTGTGCGCACCAATGCCCAGCCACCGGCGATCGCCTCCAAGCAGCCGGTGTCGCCGCAACGGCACGGTATGCCCGCCGCCGCGACGGTCTTGTTGTGGCCGAACTCGCCGGCCGCGCCCACAGCGCCGCGCTGGAGCACACCGCCGCACACGATCCCCGCGCCGAGCCCGGTGGACGCCTTGATCAGCAGCAGATCGTCGTGACTTCTCAGGGGCCCGCGGAGCTCCGAGAGGGCTTGGACGTTGGTGTCGTTGTCGAGCGAGATCGGCGCCGCCGTCAGCTTCCGAAAGTACGGCTCCAGCGGAACGCCGTCCCAACCGCTCATCACCGGGGACGCCAGGCTGCAGCCGCGCTGCTGGTCGACCGTGCCGGGTAGCGACACCCCGACGCCGAGCACGTCGGCAGCGGGTCTACCGCTCTCGTCGAGCAGTACTTCGAGGCGCTTGACCAAGTCGGGCATCAGATCGTCGGGGCCGATGCGGATCTCGGAGTCCATATCGGCCAGGGCGTGAATGTCGCCGGCCAGGTTGCACACCGCGAGCCGGGTGCGGCTGCGGCCGACGGCCGCCGACAGGACCACACCGGCTTCGGCGTTGAACCGCACCAGCGCCGGAGGGCGACCACCGGTCGACGGTCCCTCCTCGCCCTCGGAGACCAGCCCGCGGCGGGACAGAGCCGCGATGCGACTGCCGACAGCCGTCCTGGACAGCCCGGTCAACTCCCGGACGTCGGTTCGAGTGGTGGCCGTGCCGGTGCGTATCAGCGCGAAAACATCCCCCGTTGTGGCAGGGGCAGCGGAACGCGTGGTTACCGGCATCTTTCCATTGAACCAAGATCAATCGGTCAGGCAAAGCAATGGAGACACCCGTCACTTTGGCCAGATTTAGACAAAAGTCGGTTGGTTGTGTGGTTTAAGTGGCGGTAGGGTCGGGGGACAGGGACCGAGCGCTGCACCGCGGCAGCATCCGCCACCGCACAGAAAGTCGATAGCACCCGTGACCCTCACGCTCCGACCCGCCGCACCGGCGGCGTCTCCCGCGCTCTGCCCGACCAGGACCGGGCTGGGCATTCTTGCCCTGGCGCTCGGCGCCTTCGGCATCGGCACCAACGAATTCGTCGCGATGGGCCTGCTGCCCGAGATCGCCGGCGGCCTGCGGATCTCTGAACCGACCGCGGGCCACATCATCTCCGCTTACGCGCTCGGCGTCGTGGTCGGTGCGCCCGTGATCGCCGCGCTGACCGCGAAATTCAATCGCAAGGTCGTGCTGATGACCCTGATGGCATTGTTCGCCCTCGGCAACGTGCTGACCGTGCTGGCGCCCAGCTATGGAGTCCTGATCGCCGCCCGCTTCCTCGCGGGCCTTCCGCATGGCGCATTCTTCGGTGTCTCGGCACTGGTGGCTGCGCAATTGCTCGGGCCGGAGCGCCGGGCCAAGGCGGTCGCGCAGGTGATGACCGGCCTGACCGTGGCGACCGTGATCGGAGTGCCGCTGGCGTCCTGGCTCGGCCAGTTGCTCGGCTGGCGAAGTGCTTTCGCGCTCGTCGTCGGCATCGGGCTGGTGACGTTGGCTGCGATCTGGATGTGGCTCCCGGACTTGGCTGCGACCAGCAGCACCAGCCCCCGGGCCGAGCTGGGCGCGCTGCGACGCCCGCAGGTCTGGTTGGCGCTGGCGATCGGCATGGTCGGCTTCGGCGGCATGTTCGCCGTCTACACCTACATCGCAACAACGCTGACCGACGTCACCGGAGTCTCCCGCTCGTGGGTTCCGTTGGGGTTGATGGTTTTCGGGGCCGGCATGGTGGTCGGCAACCTGGCCGGCGGCCGGATGGCCGACCGCTCGGTGATCCGCGGACTGTATGTGTCGATGACGGCGCTTGCGGTGGTGCTCGCGGCTTTCGTGGCCGGCGCGCACAACCCGTTCACGGCAATGCTGCTGCTGTTCGGCATCGGTGCCAGCGGAGCGGCGATCGCGCCCGCGCTGCAAACCCGGCTGATGGATGTCGCCGCCGAGGCGCAGACGCTGGCCGCCGCGCTGAATCATTCGGCCTTGAACATCGCCAACGCGTCGGGGGCGTGGATCGGCGGGCTGGTGATCGCAGCGGGGTATGGCTACACCGCACCGGCTGCCGCGGGTGCGGCGCTGGCGGTCGTCGGCCTGGTGGTGTTGAGCGTCTCGGTCGCTCTGCAGCGTCGATCTGCGGCGGTGTCCTCGTGATCCGCGCGATGCTGGCATTCCTCCTGAGACGGCGGGCACCGATGTGCGTAGACCTGTATCTGCCTGCGCGGCAACGGGTGACGATCGTCGTAGGGCAGCGGGCCACCGCCGGGAGGCACGCTGATGGCTGAGCATGTGATATTTCGCCACGACCCCGACCACCAGCCTCAGCTGGCCTTCCGCGGTGTGCCCAGCGGCTGCGCCGGCGGAGCCAACACGCTGGCCGAGGCCCGTGCGTCCTACCGGATGTGCCTGTGCGAGCGGCTGCACGTGGACCGCCGCGAGCTGCCCCCGATCGTCGAGCACATCGAGGGACTGGTCGGCGGCATGTGGGTGCGGACCAGAGTCGGTGCAGTGCATCGGGATACGTCAAGTGATCGGATGCTGCTGCAGATCCTGCTGACGGAGCAGACCGGACTGCACGAGGAAGTGGCGCGACTGGCCGCGCTGGGCGCCGAGCCCGTCGTCGTGCTGGCCGAACCCGACTATGTGCTCGAAACACTGCTGGACCAGATGTCGACGCGAGACGCCCTGGTGGTCGCTCATTCCGATGACAACGGCTCAGTGGGGTGGAGCGTGCTCTACGGCTCGGAATCCTCTGGTAGCCATGGTGTTCCGCCCGCTATGGATGACGAGCACCTTCGGGCGACACCGGTGGCGACGTTCACGCAGGCGTGCACCAGCGTCGGCCGGGTGGTGCAGCGTCGGGCTGCTGCGGATATCGCGTCATGACCGCCTTGCTCGAACGTGGGGTTGGCGACGCCTTATCGGGTAACACTGATGTGGAGGACGTCCCCGAAGGGAGGACCGTGCGAACGACACCGGAATGCTGGCTTACCGATATGGACGGTGTGCTGGTGCGCGAGGAGCATGCGTTGCCCGGGGCCGCCGAGTTCTTGGCGTGCCTGATCGACAAGCGGCGGCGATTCCTGGTGCTGACCAACAACTCGATCTACACACCGCGTGACCTGGCGGCGCGGCTGGCGCGTTCGGGACTGGATGTGCCGGAAGAGGCCATCTGGACCTCGGCCATGGCCACCGCGGCTTTCCTGAACGATCAACTGCCCGGCGGATCGGCGTACGTCATCGGCGAGGCAGGACTGACCACCGCTCTGCACGAGGCGGGCTACACACTGACCGATACCGATCCGGACTTCGTGGTGCTCGGCGAGACGCGCACTTACTCCTTCGAGGCGATCACCAAGGCAGTCCGGCTGATCGGCCAGGGTGCCCGCTTCATCGCCACCAACCCCGACGTGACCGGGCCGTCGGCCGAAGGACCGATGCCGGCCACGGGGTCGGTGGCCGCGATGATCACCAAGGCCACCGGGCGCGAACCCTACTTCGTGGGCAAGCCCAACCCGATGATGTTCCGCAGCGCGCTGAACCGGATCGAGGCGCATTCGGAGAGCACGGTGATGGTCGGCGACCGGATGGACACCGACGTGGTGGCCGGAATCGAAGCGGGGCTGGAAACGATTCTGGTGCTCACGGGTTCGACGACGGTCGAGGACATCGAGCGCTACCCGTTCCGCCCGGCGCGGGTGTTGCCCTCGATCGCCGAGGCGATCGAGCTGATCTGAGCCGCCGGCTGCGGTGTCCCGTGGCGGTCTGATCAGCAGTCGTTGCCCGCTTGCAAGAGAACGTGTTTGAGGCGCGGCGCCGGCAATGCATGGACGTCGTAACCGGGATTGTCGTCAGCCCAGGCGATTTCGCTGCAGTCCCGGAACCCGGCAGCGGTGTCGGCCGCGCTGTCCGAGTGCCGTTCAACCCATCCGTCGAGCGAACTCTTGCAACCCACCAGGTTGACGTCACCGAACTTCACGGCCGACGGCGGCTGTCCCGTGGAGCCGTCCGGTCCGGGTGGGTGAACCGAGCGGTGCCACTCCAGCAGGTCGCGCACGGGCGCGAGGTGACAGGACTGCCCAAAGGCCGGCCCGACGGGAGGCGGCGCCGCGGCTGAGCTCGAGGCGGCCATCGGGCTCGGTGCCGGCTCTGCGGCTTCGGGATGACTGCACGATATGAGCACCAGAGGTGCGACACCCGCAAGCAAGGCCGACACGATGCGCACCATGCGCCGGAGTCTACGGACAGCGGTGAGCGGTCGCGAACGCGCTTACCCGAGGCTGCCCGCCGACAGGCCTCCCGAAAGCAACCGTGGCATCGGGCTACTGATGCAACTCCGGTTCCAGACCAACCGCGCCCTCGAGCCCGCACACGCTCGAACGCAGCGACGGGACAGCCTGTGGATGAGCGCGGATCTGGGGATAGGTCGGTCCGTTTCGCGGTGATTCGGATCTCGGCGGTCTGCGCCTGTCGGTCGAATCACCGACGCTGCACCCATGACGACGATGAGCCGCAACCAGCTCGGTGCGCTGGGGGAGCAGCTGGCGGTCGAGCATCTGGAGTCGCTGGGTTGGCGAATCATGGTTCGCAATTGGCGCTGCCGCTACGGCGAACTCGACGTGATCGCGGCCGCGTCTGACGGCACGGTCGTGTTCGTGGAGGTGAAAACCCGCACCGGTGACGGGTTCGGCGGGGTCGAGTACGCGGTCACCCCGGCCAAGGTGCGGCGGATCCGACGACTCGTGGGGATCTGGCTGGCCAGCCAAGACCTGAGTTGGTCCGCGGTCCGCATCGACGTCATCGGGGTGCGCATCGGTCGGCAGCGCACACCGGAGATCACCCACCTGCGTGGAGTCGGCTGATGGCGCTGGGGCGCGCCTACTCGGTCGCGGTACGGGGCCTCGACGGCGAGATCGTCGAGATCGAGGCCGACATCACCGCTGGGCTCCCCGGGGTGTACCTGGTGGGGCTGCCCGACGCTGCGCTGCGCGAGTCCCGAGATCGGGTGCGCGCGGCAATCACCAACTGCGGCAACGAGTGGCCGATGTCGCGACTGACGTTGGCGCTCTCGCCGGCGACGTTGGCCAAAGCCGGGTCGCTGTACGACATCGCGATCGCCGCCGCGGTGCTGTCGGCAAGCCATAAGAAGCCGTGGGATCGGCTGGAGAAGACGGTGCTGCTGGGCGAACTGGCGCTCGACGGCCGGATCCGGTCGGTGCGCGGCGTCCTCCCGGCCGTCTTGGCGGCCAAGCGACAAGGCTGGCCCACTGTGGTGGTGCCGGTCGCCAATCTCGCTGAAGCGAGCCTGGTCGACGGTATCGAAGTGCTTGGCGCCCAGACGTTGCGGCAGCTGCAAGGCTGGTTGACGGGAAAGGCCGCCCTCGCCGATCGCGTGGCCACACCGGCGCCGCACACTGATTCGGTTGCCGACCTGGCTGATGTGGTGGGCCAGGCGCACGCCAGGTTCGCCGTCGAGGTGGCTGCCGCCGGTGCGCACCACCTGATGCTCACCGGACCGCCCGGCGTGGGGAAAACCATGCTGGCCCAACGCCTTCCCGGGTTGCTACCCGAACTCACCGAACGTGAGGCGCTGGAGGTGACGGCGATCCATTCGGTGGTCGGAATGCTGTCCGAGACCACCCCGCTGATCACCCGGCCGCCGTTCATCGCCCCGCATCACTCGTCGAGTGTGGCCGCCCTGGTCGGCGGCGGCTCGGGCATCGCGCGGCCCGGTGCGGTCAGTCGCGCACATCGTGGAGTGCTCTTCCTCGACGAATGTGCCGAGATTCGGGTCAGCGTGCTCGAGTCTTTGCGAACACCGTTGGAAGACGGTGAAATTCGGCTTGCGCGCCGTGATGGGGTGGCGTGCTACCCCGCGCGGTTTCAGCTCGTGATGGCGGCCAACCCGTGCGCCTGCGCGCAAACCGACCCGAAAGACTGTATCTGCACGTCAGTGGAGAAACGCCGCTATCTCGGCAAGCTGTCCGGGCCGTTGATGGATCGAGTGGACCTGCGGGTCGAGATGCACATGGTGCGTGCCGGTGCCTTCGCCCCCGATGCCGCGGAACCCACTGTCGCCGTGCGTGATCGGGTGGCACAGGCGCGCGCGGCGGCCGCGCAGCGGTGGCGGCGGTACGGGTTCACCACCAACGCCGAGGTCACCGGGTCGGTGCTGCGCCGCAAGTTCCGGCTCGACGCCACCGCCATGGCGCCGCTGAAGACCGCCCTCGAACGCGGGGTGCTGAGTATCCGGGGCGTGGACCGCTCACTGCGGGTCGCGTGGACCTTGGCGGATCTGGCCGGACGCACTGCACCGAACATCGATGACGTGGCGGTGGCATTGAGCTTCCGCCAGGGAGGGGCAAAGCCGTGACGGACGCGGCCAGAACGCTGGCATGGGCATATCTGTCCAGGGTCGCCGAACCGCCCTGCGACGAGATCGCCACGTTGGTGGGCGATGTCGGCCCGGTGGACACCGCCCACCGGGTCGCCGCGGGCGAGGTGAGCGATGCGTTGCGGAAGCGGACGGCCGCTCGGCGTGACATCAATGCAGCTGAGGCAGACCTGGCTCTGCTGCGGCGGCGCGGAGGCCGCCTGATCACGCCCGACGACGACGAATGGCCGACCCTGGCGTTCGCGGCCTTCGGTGGATCTGCGGTGCGGGAAAGGCCGCACGGTCGAGCACCGATCGCGCTGTGGGCGATCGGCCCGGCCCGGCTCGACGAGGTCGCGGAGCGGGCTGCGGCCATCGTGGGTACGCGGGCGGCGTCGGGGTACGGCGAACACGTCGCCGCCGACCTGGCCGCGGGATTGGCCGAGCAGGACGTCGCGGTGGTATCCGGCGGCGCGTACGGCATCGACGGCGTGGCGCACCGAGCCGTGCTGGCGGGTGAGGGCCAGACGGTGGCGGTGCTGGCCGGTGGCATCGACGTGCTGTATCCGGCCGGCCATTCGTCGCTGCTGCACCGGATCGGCAATTCCGGCCTGCTACTCACGGAGTACCCGCCGGGCGTGCGGCCCGCGCGGCACCGCTTCCTCACCCGTAATCGGCTGGTGGCGGCGCTGGCTACGGCCACCGTCGTGGTGGAGGCCGGTGTCCGCAGCGGGGCGGCGAACACCGCCGCGTGGGCACGGGCACTCGGCCGGGTGGTGTGTGCGGTGCCCGGGCCGGTGACCTCGGCGTCGTCGATGGGCTGCCACACGTTGCTGCGGGGTGGCGCCGAGCTGGTGACACGAGCCGAAGAGATTGTCGAATTGGTCGGTCGGGCCGGTGAATTCGCCGACGAGGAGCCGCGACCGGTTGGCCCGCTCGACGGCCTGAGTGACCCTGAGAAGCAGGTGTACGAGGCGCTGCCGGCCCGCGGTGTGCGCAGCGCCGACGAGATCGCGGTGGCGTCCGGCCTGGCGCCGACCGCGGTGCTCGGTCCGCTGGCGATGCTGGAGATCGCCGGACTTGTCCGCCGTGAGGACGGCTGCTGGCGGCTCGCACGCAGGCCGGCCTGACGATGTAGACGGCCGGAACACACGCTCGAAACGTATAGTCGAGCCGGTTGGCTATCGATTTTCGTCGGGAGGCGATGTGGCGGGTCGACCACTACACACATTTCAGGTTGTCAGTACCGAGCAGCTGGCGCCGCACATGGTGCGCGTCGTCCTCGGTGGCACCGGGTTCGACACGTTCACACCCGGCGAGTTCACCGACTCCTACGTCAAGTTCGTCTTCGTCCGTGACGACATCGACGTCTCCTCGCTGCCGCATCCACTGACGCTGGACAGCTTCACGGACTTCCCGCCCGAACAGCAGCCCACCGTGCGCACCTACACGGTGCGCCGCGTCGACCCGCAGGCTCGTCAGATCACTGTCGACTTCGTGGTCCACGGTGAGCACGGCGTCGCCGGACCATGGGCGGCGGCCGCCAAGCCCGGCGACACCATCTATCTGATGGGGCCCGGCGGGGCGTACGCGCCGGACCCGGCCGCCGACTGGCATCTGTTCGCCGGCGACGAGGCAGGGCTTCCCGCCATCAGCGCGGCCCTGGAAGCGTTGCCGCCCAACGCTGTTGGCAAGGCCTTCATCGAGGTTGCCGGACCTGAAGATGAAGTCGAGCTCATTGCGCCGGAATCCGTGGCCATCAACTGGATCTACCGCGGCGGTCGCGCCGATCTCGTCGGCGATGAGCGGGCCGGCGACAACGCACCGCTGATCGAGGCCGTCACCACCACCCTGTGGCTTCCGGGCCAGGTCCAGGTCTTCATCCACGGTGAAGCCCAAGCCGTCATGCACAACCTGCGGCCCTACATCCGCAAGGAGCGCGGCGTCGACGCCAAGTGGGCCTCCATCTCCGGCTATTGGCGGCGCGGCCGCACCGAAGAGACGTTCAAGCAGTGGAAGCGCGAACTCGCCGAGGCCGAAGCCGGGGAGGGCTAAGCCGGGGCAAGCACCTCGGTGTCATCTCCGGTTCCGGACGTGACAGCCCGCTCGGCCGGGACGGCGCGCATCCGCTCGCTGTAGGCCGGCCGTTGGCGCACCCGCAGCGGCCACCAGAACCAGGGCCCGAGGATGGCGGCGATCGACGGTGTCATCAGGGACCTCACGATCAACGTGTCGAGCAGCAGGCCGATCCCGATCGTCATCCCGCCCTGACCGACGTTGAGCAGGTCGCCGGAGATCATCGAACCCATGGTGAACGCGAACACGAGTCCGGCGGCGGTCACCACCGTGCCGGTACTGCCCATCGACCGGATGATGCCAGTGTTGATACCCGCGCCGATCTCCTCCTTGAACCGCGACACCAACAGCAGGTTGTAGTCGCTGCCGACGGCCATCAGGATGATCACCGCGAATGCCAGCACGATCCAGTTCAATTCGATGCCCACGATCCGTTCGAAGATGAACACCGACAAGCCGAACGCGGCACCCAGCGAGATCACCACCGTCCCGACGATCACCATCGACGCCACCAATGCACGCGTGATGATCAGCATCACGATGAAGATCAGTGTCAGAGCGGCGAACGCGGCGATCATCGTGTCGTATTTGGCACCGGCCTGCACGTCGCGGTAGGTGGCGGCGGTGCCGGTCAGGTAGACGTCCGCGTTGGCCAGCGCGGTGCCCTTGATCGCCTCGTGTGCTGCCGTCAGCTGATCGTCGACCACCGAGATGCCGGCTTCCGAGGCGGGATTCACGTCGTGGGTCACGATCAGCCGGGCCGCTTTGCCGTCCGGTGAGAGGAACAGCTTGAGCCCCTTCTGGAAGTCGGGGTTGGCGAACACCTCCGGCGGCAGGTAGAAGTAGTCGTCACTCTTGGATGCGTCGAACGCCTCACCCATAGCGGTGGCCGTGTCGGTCATCTGCTGCATCTGCTGGATGAGCCCGTCGAAACTGCTGTGGATGGTCTGCAGGGTGTGCTGCATAGTCGTGGCGGTCGCGATGATCGGGCCGAACTGCGCCACCATCTGTGGCACCAGTGCGTCGATGCTGTCCATGCCGTTGACCATCTTGTCCATGCCGTCGACCATCGCGGTCATGTCGGTCTGCAGCGAAGCCATATTGTCGCTGAACGTGTTGACGCCGTCCATGGCGTCGAACGCCGAGCGCACCGCAAAGCAGGCTGGGATGTTGAAACAGTTTGGCTCCCAGTAGAAGTAGTTGCGGAACGGCCGCACCTCGTCGTCGAAATTGGCGATGTTGTCCCGCATCTGGTCCAGCGTGGCCTTCATGGTGTCCATGTCGGCGATGCTGCGGTGCGCTGACTCGACCATGCCGTTGCCCGAGCCGACGGTGGTGTGCATGGCGTCGGAGAACTTCACCATCAGCGCCTGCAGCTGTGTCATCGAACCGATCATTGCGCCCATGTCGTCACTCATCTTGCTGATGTCACCGACGCGCTGCTTCAAGAACTGCAGGTTCTGGGTGATCGGTACGGAGGACATGCTGATCTGGTACGGGATGGAGCTGTGGGCGATGGGGGAGCCCAGTGGCCGGGTGATGCTCTGCACCATCGCGATGCCTTTGATCCTGAACAGTGCCTTCGCAATTCGGTCGAGCACGATCATGTCGGTGGGGTTGCGCATGTCGTGGTCCGACTCGATGGTCATGATGTCGGGGTTGAGCCGCGCTGTGCTGAAGTGTTTTTCGGCCGCTGCGTACCCGACGTTGGCCGGCACGTCTGAGGGAATGTAGCGACGGTCGTCATAGCTCGTCTTGTAGCCGATCATGGCCAGCAGGCCGAGCAGTACGACGCTGGTCGCCGCGGCGAGAATGGGTTTGGGCCAGCGCACTGTTGCGGTGCCGACCTTGCGCCACCCTCTGGTCTTCATCATCCGTTTGGGATCGAGCAGACCGAATCGGCTGGCGACGACCAGGATGGCCGGGGCGACGGTCAGCGCGGCGGCGACGACGATGATCAGGGCCATGGCCGACGGGTAGGCCAGCGAATTGAAGTAGGACAGCCGGGTCAGCCGCAACGTCAGCATCGCGCCCGCGATGGTCAGTCCGGAGCCGAGGATGACGTGGCCGACGCCGTGGAATGCGCTGTAGTAGGCCGATTCCGGATCCTCGCCGTTCTGTCGGGCTTCGTGGTATCGACCGATCAGGAAGATGGCGTAGTCGGTGCCCGCTGCGATCGACAATGCTGTCATCAGTGGAACCGAGAACGTCGAGAAGTCCATGATTCCGAGGTGGCCGATCACCGCGACCGCGCCGCGGGCGGCACCCATCTCGATGCCGACGATGGCCAGTATGAGCAGCACGGTGCTCACCGATCGGTACACCAGGGCCAGCATGATCGTGATGACGATCATCGTGACCACGGTCATCTTGATCATGCCGCGGTCACTGGCCTCGAGTGAATCCGTGGTCAACGGCGCAGGCCCGGTGACATAGGCGTGTAGCCCTGCCGGAGGCGGGGTTTGGTCGATGATCGTGCGCACGGCGTCCACCGAGTGGTTGCCTTCGGTGCTGCCCTGGTCGCCGGCCAAGTTCAGCTGGACGTACGCGGCCTTGCCGTCACTGCTCTGGACGCCCGCGGCGGTGATCATGTCGCCCCAGAAGTCCTGAACATGCTCGACGTGCTTGGAGTCGGCCTTGAACTTCTCGACGAGGGTCTCGTAGTAGCGGCGCGCCGCGTCGCCCAGGGGTTGGTCGCCGACGAGCACCACCATGGCGATGCTGTCGGAACTGGACTCCTGGAATTTCTGCCCCATCCGCTTGGCGGCGATCACCGCGGGCGCGTCCTGCGGTGACATCGACACAGCGTTGGCCATGCCGACCTTCTCGACCTGGGGGACAAGCAGATTCACGGCTGCGGTGACGGCCACCCAGACGAGGATGATGGGGACGGCCAGTGCCCGGATGGTGCGAGGGATGCGGGTGCGGTTGTTCTTGACGTGCGCGCTCATGCGGCTTTGTCCAGACAGAAAGCCTGCGCATCACGGCCGTTGGCGAAGTTCTCGGCGACGAGTTTGTCGTCGACCAGGATGCGGCAGCCCAGCGCATCGGTGTCACCCTGGGCGACCACATTGGCCAGCACGCCAGGGTCGGTGGTGCTCACCGTCACCGACCAGGGCAACTCGGTGAAGGACGCCTCTATCGTTCTGCCGTTGACGTCGAGGTAGCTGATTCGCCCGGATGCCTCTGCGGGGCCGACGATCTGATAGGTCACCCGCTTGGTGTTGATCGGCTTGATGGCGTCTGCCGGCATCGCGGCAGCCACATAGGGCTTGTCGGAGTCGAAGAACGTCCGGAGCCGGCCTACCACACCGACCGCGGCGAGCAGGGCGACGGCCACTATCGCCACCACCCAAAACCGTTTCAGCAAGCCAACCATCGGCGGCATCTCCCTCTCGTGTGACGCGACTCAGGCCGCAGCCCGTGGACGACGACGATCTAGTAATACCATAGGGGGTATGGTATACAGAAATGGTGGGAACCGAGAAAGTCGATGTCGTCGACGTCGAGAATGACCAGCAGCCGCAGTGTGATGCGGCCGTCGCCGCAACCCTGACGCGGCTGCGCCGCGTGCACGGCCAACTCGGCGGTGTGATCGGGATGATCGAAGAGGGTCGCGGGTGCAAGGATGTCGTCACGCAGCTCGCAGCGGTGTCAAAGGCCTTGGACCGTGCGGGTTTCACGATCATCGCGACCGGCCTGCGTGAATGCATCGACCCAGCCGTCGCGGGGCGCGAAGGCGCCCAGAAGTTGACGATCGACGAGTTGGAGAAATTGTTCTTGAGCCTGGCCTGACGCCGGCTCTTCCGGAAAGGAGATCACGATGTGCCGAGCTGTGAATTGTCGGGTGTGCGGGAAGACGACGTGGTCGGGCTGTGGCATGCACGTCGATGAAGTACGTCGCGGCGTGCCTGCCGGGCAGTGGTGCTCGGGTCACGCCGAGAGCGAAGCGCCGCGGTCGCGCTGGAACCCGTTCAAGCGGTCCTGACGCAACGGAATAGTCACGACGGCGGGACACGCCGCGCGTCCGCGCGCGCCCGGGTGTGCGGGGGTGCGAACGTAGGGGAGTGGACCCGAGTGACTACGCGGCGATCCTTGACGACTACGCCGAGTACCTCGCGCTGGAGCGTTCCCGCTCCGAGCACACCCAGCGGGCCTACCTCACCGACCTGAAATCGCTGTTCTCGTTCCTCGACGAGCGCGCCCCCGGCGCCGGGCTGGGCGGACTGAGCCTACCGGTCCTGCGGTCCTGGCTGGCCGCGCAATCCGCCGCCGGGGCGGCCCGAACGACCCTTGCCAGGCGCACCTCGGCAGTCAAGACGTTCACCGCGTGGGCCGCCCGGCGCGGTCTGCTCGCGGACGACCCCGCGGTTCGGCTCCAGCTGCCCAAGGCCCGTCGCACCCTGCCCGCGGTACTACGTCAGGATCAGGCGTTGGCCGCCATGGCCGCCGCTGACCTCGGCGCCGAGCAGGGTGACCCGCTTGCGCTCCGGGACCGGCTGATCGTCGAGCTGCTCTACGCCACCGGCATCCGCGTCAGCGAGTTGTGCGGTCTGGACATCGACGACGTCGACACCGGCCGGCGGGTGCTGCGGGTCCTGGGCAAGGGCAACAAACAACGCACGGTCCCGTTCGGGGCGCCGGCGCTGGCCGCGCTCACCGCCTGGCTCACCGACGGCCGACCCGAATTGGCCACCACCGACTCCGGTTCCGCGTTGTTACTCGGGACGCGCGGCAAGCGACTCGACCCCCGCCAGGCCCGCACGGTCGTGCACCAAACGATGTCGGCGGTCGACGGAGCGCCTGACATCGGACCGCACGGCCTGCGGCACAGTGCGGCCACCCATCTCCTCGAAGGCGGCGCCGACTTGCGCATCGTCCAGGAGATCTTGGGCCACTCGACGTTGGCCACCACGCAGCTCTACACCCATGTGACGGTGGCGCGCCTACGTGCCGTGCACGACCAAGCGCATCCGCGCGCCTGAAAATCTAAGTGCCGCAGAATGTTTGGAAGCAGCGGCCGAAATCTTCCGGGGCGGGCTCGGCGTAGCGCTCGAATCCTGCCCGCTCGTCGTACGGCGAGTTGAGCGCGACCAGCAGCCGGGTGAACGGCTCCAGGTCGCCCGCCGTGGCGGCGGCCAGCGCCTCCTCGACGAGGTGGTTGCGGGGGATGTACACCGGATTGACCCGGCGCATCGCATCGATGTCCGGGCTCAGGCCGCGCCACCGGGACGCCCACGCCTCGAACGGCGGCGCGATGACACCGTCGGCGAGTCGGCGGAAGAACGAGGTGTAGTCGACGCGCTCGCTGTCGAGTAGCTCCACCAAATCCTCGGTGAGTTGCACGGCGGTTCCGTCCTCAACGTCGTGACCCAGTCCGAGCTTTCGGCGCATGCCCGCCAACCACGCTGCCGAGTACTGCGGCGCGAACTGCTGAAGCGACTCGGTGGCCAGCTCGACAGCGCGGTCCTGATCCTCAGCGATCAGCCCGAGCAACGCTTCGGCGAAGCGAGCCAGATTCCAGGTGGCCACCGAAGGCTGGTTGCCATAGGCGTACCGGCCCCACGAGTCGATCGAACTGAACACCGTTTTGGGGTCGAAGGCGTCCATGAACGCGCATGGCCCGTAGTCGATCGTCTCACCCGAGATCGTCATGTTGTCGGTGTTCATCACGCCGTGGACGAACCCGACCAGCATCCACTGCGCGACGAGGTCGGCTTGAGCTGCGATCACCGAGTCGAGCAGCGCCAGATACGGATTGTCTGCTTCGGCGGCGCCCGGGTAGTGCCTGCTGATCGCATGGTCGGCGAGTCGCCGCAGCACCTCGAGTTGGCCTGCGGCACCGACATATTGGAAGGTGCCGACGCGCAGATGGCTCGACGCGACACGGGCCAGCACGGCACCCTCCAGTGGGGTGTCCCGCTGGACGACGCGCCCGGTGGCCACAACCGACAGCGAACGGGTGGTCGGAATGCCCAGTGCGTGCATCGCCTCGCTGATCAGGTATTCGCGCAGCATCGGACCGATTGCCGCCAAGCCGTCGCCGCCGCGGGCGAACGGAGTGCGTCCCGACCCCTTCAGATGAAGATCCCGGGTCTGCCCGCCGGCATCGACCAGCTCGCCGAGCAGCAATGCGCGACCGTCGCCGAGCCGCGGCACCCAACCGCCGAACTGGTGTCCGGCATATCCCTGCGCGACGGGCTCGGCGTCCGCGGGCAGCCGGGTCCCGACCAGCAGACCGACGCCGTCGGAGCTGCGCAGCCACCCGGGATCCATTCCCAACTCCGCGGCCAGCGGCTCGTTGAGCACGAGCAGCCGTGGATCGGGTGCAACTTCGGCCTGCCAGCGCAGCGCGATCTCGGGCAGCTCGGCGGCGAATCGGTGGCCGAGGACGACGGTCGTGTCGGGCGCGATGCTCATTGACGACCAGCCTACGGAGAATTGCTGCTCGCGGTAGGGATGCTCACCCGGTCAGCGGCTTGAGCCGGACCGGTGTGCTTGCCAACAGGCCCAGCGGATCGACGTAGTCGGCTCGCGACGATGGACCCCACATCGCACCCCAGTGCAGGCACGCCGGTGCCGGGCAACCCGCGTGCCCGGGCAGCAGCCGGCCCAGCGGCGTCGACCCATCGACCAACTGACCGACCCGCACCGCGGCGTCGACCGGTTCGTAGCTGGTGCGCAATCCGCCGGCATGCGCCAGCGACACCACCGGGCGTCCGGCCAGCCTCCCGGCGAACACCACCGTCGCCGAGCCGGCGGCGTAAACCGGCTGGTCAGGCAGCCCGGCCAGGTCAACGCCGCGGTGGCCGCGCTGCCAGTCCGGTGACGGTGCATCGAAGGTCCTGGTCACCGATGGCGCAGGCCGCAGCGGCCACAGCAACCGCCCGGCGTCGGCACGTCCGGTACCCGCGCACACCAGCAACGCCGCCACCACCACCGCAAGGACCCGCATCGCTCCAGTTCAGCGTGTTATACGGGGAGGCGAAAGCCGCCAGGAGCCACATTGGGGACGGCCGCGGCGCTGTGGACAAAGCACCCCTTCGGGCGGTGTAAACTTTTGCCTGCAACTCGCGCGAGCGGGTTGACTTCGCGCGCCTGTTCCGCAAGTTCGCCACGTCGACACTTGCACCACGCATGCCGGTTGGTCTCGTCCGAGGTTTCACAACGACGGGTCGGCACGCCTCAGGCGCCAGGGCTTGGCTTCACCCGAAGCCGGGCGACAACCGACAACACATAAGGAATGGCCGACCCATGGCTGTTGTAACCATGAAGCAGCTGCTTGACAGCGGCACGCACTTCGGGCACCAGACCCGACGCTGGAACCCCAAGATGAAGCGGTTCATCTTCACCGACCGCAACGGCATCTACATCATCGATCTGCAGCAGACGCTGACCTACATCGATCAGGCTTACGAGTTCGTCAAGGAGACCGTCGCCCATGGCGGCACGATCCTGTTCGTCGGCACCAAGAAGCAGGCCCAGGAATCCATCGCCGAAGAGGCGACGCGCGTCGGCATGCCGTATGTGAACCAGCGCTGGCTGGGCGGCATGCTCACCAACTTCCAGACCGTGCACAAGCGCCTTCAGCGGATGAAGGAGCTCGAGGCCATGGAGCAGACCGGTGGCTTCGAGGGTCGCACCAAGAAGGAAATCTTGATGCTGACCCGCGAGAAGACCAAGCTCGAGCGCAGCCTCGGCGGTATCCGCGACATGGCCAAGGTGCCGTCCGCGGTGTGGGTCGTCGACACCAACAAGGAGCACCTCGCGATCAGCGAGGCCATCAAGCTCGGCATCCCGGTCATCGCGATCCTGGACACCAACTGCGACCCCGATCAGGTCAACTACCCGATCCCGGGCAACGACGACGCGATCCGCTCCGCGGCGCTGCTGACCAAGGTGATCGCCTCCGCGGTGGCCGAGGGTCTGCAGGCACGCTCCGGCGTCAATGCGGGCGACAAGGCCGACTCCGGTTCCGGAGCCGCTGCCGAGCCGCTCGCCGAGTGGGAGCAGGAGCTGCTCGCCAGCGCAACCGCGTCGGCCCCCAACGACGCTGGGCCGGTCGCCACCGAAACCACCACTGAAGGTTCTTAGTTCTTAGGGAAGGGCCACATGGCTAACTACACCGCTGCCGACGTCAAGCGGCTTCGGGAGCTCACCGGTGCGGGCATGCTCGACTGCAAGAACGCCCTGGCCGAGAGCGACGGCGACTTCGACAAGGCTGTCGAGGCGCTGCGCATCAAGGGCGCCAAGGACGTCGGCAAGCGCGCTGAGCGCGCCACCGCCGAAGGCCTGGTCGCCGCCAAGGGCGGGGCGATGATCGAGCTCAACTCCGAGACCGACTTCGTCGCCAAGAACGCCGAGTTCCAGCAGCTGGCCTCCGACGTGGTCGCGGCCGCGGCAGAGTCCAAGGCCGCCGACGTGGAGGCCCTCAAGGCCGCCAAAATCGGTGACAAGACGGTCGAGCAGGCCGTCGCGGAGCTGTCGGCCAAGATTGGCGAGAAGCTCGAACTGCGCCGTGCCACGTACTTCGACGGCAACGTCGAGGCCTACCTGCACAAGCGTGCTGCCGACCTGCCGCCCGCCGTGGGCGTGCTGGTCGAGTACACCGGTTCGGACAAAGAGGCCGCGCACTCGGTGGCACTGCAGATCGCCGCGCTGAAGGCCAAGTACCTGACCCGTGACGACGTCCCCGCCGACATCGTGGCCAACGAGCGCCACATCGCGGAGGAGACCGCCAAGGCCGAAGGCAAGCCCGAGCAGGCACTGCCCAAGATCATCGAGGGCAGGGTCACCGGCTTCTACAAGGACGTCGTGCTGCTCGACCAGCCGTCGGTGTCCGACAGCAAGAAGACGGTCAAGGCACTGCTCGACGAGGCCGGCGTGACCGTGACACGGTTCGTCCGGTTCGAGGTCGGCCAGGCCTAGCCCGACACCAAGCTTGGACGGAACACCAACCGTCCACTGGAAAACCCCGTGCCACATCCGGCGATCCCGGAGGCGCGGGGTTTTGCCATGTCTGGGGATCGCCGTTATTGAACACGTGCCTGCTAGCGTCGGCGGAATGCAACATGTGAACGCCTACCGCGACGACGCGCTCGGCACGATGGACGCCGTCGCCCTGGTCGACGCCCTCCGCACCGGCAAAGTGTCCCGCCCTGAGCTCGTCGAGGCCGCCATCGCGCGCACCGAGGCGGTCAACCCCATGCTCAACGGTTTGGCCCATCAGACGTTCGAGCGGGCACTGGCCCGCAGCCACGCCGGCGGCCGCGGATACTTCGACGGGGTGCCGACGTTCATCAAGGACAACGTCGACGTCGAAGGCATGCCGACGATGCAGGGCACCGACGCCTGGGAGCCGCGTCTGAAGCCCGCGCACGGTGAGTTCGCCAGTCTCTTCCTGGCCACCGGCCTGGTGCCGCTGGGCAAGACGCAGCTCTCGGAATTCGGGTTCAGCGCGTCCGCGGAGCATCCGCGGCTGGGCGCTGTGCGCAATCCCTGGGACACCGATTTCACCGCCGGCGCGTCGTCGTCGGGCTCCGGTGCGTTCGTCGCGGCAGGCGTGGTGCCCATCGCTCACGCCAATGACGGCGGCGGCTCCATCCGCATCCCCGCCGCCTGCAACGGTCTGGTGGGCCTCAAGCCTTCGCGGGGCCGGCTGCCGCTGGACAAGATGACCCGACAGATGCCGGTGCGCATCGTCAACGACGGGGTGCTGACCCGCAGTGTGCGCGACACCGCCGCGTTCTACCGGGAAGCCGAGCGAGTCTGGCGTGACCGCAAACTGCCACCGATCGGTGCCGTCACCGGGCCGAGCGCTGCCCGGCTGCGCATCGCCGTCGTGACCCAGTCGGTCGTCCGCCAGGCCGCGCCCAGCATCCGTGACCACACTCTGAAGACCGCCGAATTGCTTGCCGGCCTTGGCCATAACGTCGAGTACCTTGACCAGCCGCCGGTGCCGCGCTACTTCCTGGACGACTTCCTGTTGTACTGGGCATTTTTGGCGATGACACTGGTGCGCACCGGGCAGCGGACATTCGGGCAGAGTTTCGACAAGACGAAGCTCGACAACCTCACCCTGGGCCTCGACCGGCACGCCAGTCGCAACCTGCACAAGTTGCCGATCGCCATTACGCGGCTGCGCAGGCTGCGGCGGGTCACCGCCCGGCTCTATCAAACCTACGACGTGATCCTGATGCCCACGCTCGCCGATGAGACGCCCCGGATCGGTCATCTGGACCCCACCGCGGACTTCGAGCAGATCATGGACCGACTGATCGACTGGGTGGCGTTCACCCCGTTGCAGAACGCGACCGGCGAGCCGGCAATCTCCCTGCCACTGGCCCAATCCGCGTCCGGGATGCCGGTGGGCATGATGCTGGCCGGACCGCTCGGCCACGAACGCCGACTCCTGGAACTCGCCTACGAACTCGAGGCCGCGCAGCCGTGGCCGCGCATCGACACCGCGCACCAACAGCCGCTGTCGCAGTAGTTGGCGCGGACACCTTGATTTAACAGCCGGGGTGTTCGCGTAACTCGAGGGACATCAGCGGATTCGGTGGCCGAAACAGTCCACGCCGAATATTTTCGGTGTGGAAACCTCTGCCTCCACAACGATTTCGCGGCCATCGGTGATCGCCACAACATCCGGAAACAAGACGTTCGTGCGTCTGCTCCGGTTTGCTTGGGCGAACATCCGCCGGCGGCCCGAACGGTTTGTGCTGTCGGTTCTCGGTATCGCACTGGCGATCACCTGCGTGACGGTGGTGCGCACGATTTCATCGAGCTTCGCCATCACCGGCGCCGATTCGGTGACCGACGTGCTCGGTGGTGCTCAACTGTGGGCGGTGCCCGCCGCGGGCGTCCACTACGACAGCTCGGTGCAGGCGCTCGTCGCCGACGGTCCGGTCCCGGCGATCGACGCCCCCGGGGGGTGGCGTGCGATCAAGACGCTCTCGGGCACCACCGACATCGGCGGTACGCCGGTCTCACTGCGTGGCGGCGACGAAATCCCGGACGGTCAAGCGGTTTTGGGCTCCGGTGTCGCGCAGCGTCTGGGTGTGCACGACGGTGACCGGGTCAGCGTCGGCTCGCAGAGCCTCGCTGTGGTGGTGCGCGGCGCGGGAGAATCGGTCACGGTGTCGACCCCACTGGCGCGCACCGTGGTGGGCGACAACGGGTGGTGGACCGTGTTCGCGCCGACCGGGCAGGAGAAGAGCCGAACCCTCGGCAGCGCCTTCGGTGACGCGGTAGGACTGCGGTCGACCTCCGATCCGTCCGTCAAGCCCGATCCCGGTGGCCCGGGACTGATCTACGACACGGTGGGCGGAACCGGTCCGCTGACATTCGACCAGAAGTTCTCGGCGCTGTTCTCCGGCAAGGTCACCAGCTCGACGCTGGGCATCATCTCGATCATCGGGCTGGTGCTGGGCTTCATCATCGCGGTGTCGTCTTTCCTGGCGGCTGTGCAGGAACGCCGCCGTGAGTTCGGCATCATGTCCAGCATCGGCCTGGCCGACGAGGTGCTCTATTTCTTCCTGGTGGAGTCCGCCGTGGTGTTCGTGGCGGCCTACGTGGTGGGCGTGCTGACCGCGGGAGTCGCTGTGTGGCTGGTGATTCCGGGCATCGCCACCCCGGTTGCCTGGCTGCAGGCGGCGGGCATGGTGGCGGGCTTCCTGCCCGCGATGTCGATCGTCGGCGCGCTGATACCGGTGCATCGCCTGCTGCAGAACCGTCCGGTCGACCTGCTCGGAGCGCGCTGATGATGAAATTCGGACTCTCCTACGGCTGGCTGGCGGCACGACGCCGGGTCCGCGAGATGGTGCTACCGATCGTCACCACCGCAACGGGCGCCTTCCTCGTCGTCATCGTCTTCGGAATGTCGGCCGGCATCCAGGAACAGTCGGCGTCGCTGGGCCATGCCAACGAGATCGGCCGGGCCGTCATCCTGATCGCGATCACCGTGCTGCTGGTGGGTGTCGTGGAAGTGGCGGTGGCGACCACCCGCACGATCGCCCACCGCACCCGCGAACTCGGGGTGCTCGGCGCCACCGGAGTGCCGCGCCGTCCCGTCATCGCCGCACTGCTCGTGGAGCCGGCCGTCGCGGCCACGCTCGGAGCGATTGTCGGTGTGGTACTGGCGATGATCGCCGCTGTTGCACTGGGAATGCTCGGCCTGGTGCCCACCGGGGTGTCGGCGGTCGGTCTTGGATTCGGCGCGGCGATCGCGATCGTCGTCAGCATCGCCGCCGCTCTGGCGACCAGCGTCATACCCACCTGGAACGCGGCGTCGCGTCCCCCTGTCCACTCCCTGTCGACCGGAGGTTAGACATGACCGCAGTCGAAGACGCCGTCTCCGACGTCGCATCGGCGCCCGAGCCGTCGCCGGTGATCGAGATCAGCGACGTGTGGAAGCTGCACAAGCTCGGCGACGAAGTCGTCAAAGCCCTGATCTCCGCCGAGTTGACCGTGATGCCAGGCGAATTCGTCTGCCTGATGGGTCCGAGCGGTAGCGGCAAGTCGACGCTGTTGAACATCATCGGCGGCTTGGACCGGCCGACCAAAGGGTCGGTGCTGATCGCAGGCCGGGACACCGCCAGGCTGACCGAAAGCCAGTTCGCCGCGCTGCGCCACGACACCATCGGGTTCATCTTCCAGAGCTACAACCTGATCCCGTTCCTGTCCGCGGTGGAGAACGTCGAGCTGCCGCTGATGTTCGAGCCGTACGACCGTAAGGCGTTGCGGCAGCGCGCACTCGACCTGCTCGACCTGGTCGGGCTGAGCCACCGCGTGCACCACCAGCCGACCAAGATGTCGGGCGGCGAGCAGCAGCGCACCGCGATCGCGCGGTCGCTGATCAGTAACCCGACGCTGGTGCTGGCCGACGAGCCGACGGCGAATCTGGACCACCGCACGGGGGAAACGGTGGTGCGCATGCTGCGCGACCTGTGCTCAACGCTGGGCGTGACGGTCGTTGCCAGCACCCACGATCCCACGGTGGCCGATGAAGCGAGCCGTGTCGTCCGGATGAGAGACGGACAAATCATCAATTGATCCAACTCCGATGGGGAGTTACGTATGACGCAACAAATAGACGCGCCGGCCTCGGCCGGACGTGACAAGCTGCTGACCACAGAGCTCGTTCCCGAGCAGGTACTGCCGAAGGTGATGACCACCTTCGGCCTGACCGCCACCTACGTCTTCATCATCTGCTGGATCACCGGCTCGTCGATCATGGCCGCCGGCGGGTGGACCGCGATCCCGATGTGGATTCTCGGCATTCTCACCTTCCTGATTCCGGCGGGCATGGCGGTCGCCGAACTGGGCAACCTGTGGCCCGGTGAAGGTGGTGTCTATATCTGGGCGACCCGAACCATGGGGGAGACATGGGGATTCATCGGCGGCTACCTGTCGTGGATTCCGGTGGTGCTCAACTCCGCGTCGTCGCCGGCGATCATCCTGCAGTTCCTGCTGCTGGCCTTCCACGCCGAGCTGGGCCTGACGCTCACCATCATCATCCAGGTGGCGTTGCTGTGGGCCGTCATCGGGCTGGCGCTGGCCAAACTCGCTGCCAACCAACGCATCATGAACACCGTCTTCGTCATCTACTGGGCCCTGACCGCCGTCATCTTCATCGCCGGCGTCGTCTACGCCTTCCGTAACGGGTCGGCGCAGCCGTTCACCGCGCACGCCGCGCTGGTGCCCGATTTCGCCGGAGCGGGTTTCCTGTACGGCACGGTGCTGCTGTACCTGGTGGGTGTCGAGACGCCGTACAACATGGGCGCCGAGTTCCTCTCGGTGCGCAAGAGTGGCCCGAAGATGGTGGTCTACGGATCGATCGCGCTGATCCTGATCTATCTGTTGACCACCTTGGGCACCGTGATGGTGTTGCCTGCCGACCAGGTCGACCCGGTCACCGGCGTCATCGGCATGCTGGGGACCGCCGCTCCCAAGGGCGTGATGGAAGTCGCGGCCGTGGTGTTGGCCTGCATCGTGTTCGTCGCGCTGATGAGCTACCAGGTGACCTATTCGCGGCTGATCTTCGTCTCCGGCCTGGAGCGTCACCTGCCGCGAATCTTCACCCACCTCAACCCGCGTACGCGCAACCCCGTCACCGCCGTGCTGATCCAGGGCGTGCTGTCGTCGTTGCTGATCGTCGGGTTGTACTCGCAGAGCAGCATGGCCAACGTCACGGTGTTCCTGCAGGGTGGCCTGTCCATCGCCTGGCTGATCTCCGGGTTCTTCTTCCTGTTCCCGGTCATCCTGGCGCGCAAGAAGTACGCGGATCGCTATGCCGCCGAGAAGTTCTGGCGGATTCCCGGTGGCACGGTGGGCGTCTGGATCACCGTGACCATCGGCACGCTGGGCACCCTGGGCGGCATCTACTACTCGTTCGCCAAGTCGTGGATCAAGGACGTCCCCGACAGCACCTGGATGATGTGGACCGGCAGCATCGCGGTCGGCATGTTCGCCCTCGGCGTCATCGTCTACATCTTCGGCCGGCGCTCGGCACGCAAGATGACCGAAGGAGACGCACTGGCCCATCTGGCTGTGCTCGATCTCAAGAAGTCCGAATCACCTAGCCCTGAGGCGGTTTGACCGACAATGACCATGGACAGCACCGTGCTGAGCACGGGAACGACCGATGACCGCGCCGCTTACCCGCTCGACCCGCTCAGCGGTGCCGAGATCGAGATGGCGGCCGCGATCGTCAAAGAGTCCGACTATGCAACGCCGACACTGAAATTCGTGATGATCCAGCTCGCCGAGCCGGACAAGAACGCGCAGCTGACGTTCGAGTCGGCGACCGATGTCCCGCGTCGTGCCTTCTGCACGATGTACGACGCGGCAGCCAAGCTGGTCTACGAATCGGTCGTCGACATCGGCGCCCGGGTGGTGGAGTCCTGGACCGCGATCCCGGGCCGCTTCCCGTCGTATCTGGTCGAGCACATGACCGGCGTCGAGGAGGTGGTCCGGGCGGACCCGCGCTGGCAGGAGGCGATGCGCAAGCGCGGCATCACCGATTTCGACCTGGCGATGATCGATCCGTGGCCGGCCGGCTACTACGGCGCGCAGGATCATTACGAGAACTCACCGCTGATCTGCCGCCCGCTGACGTTCATGCGGGCGGCGCCGTCGGAGCACGGATACGCGCGTCCGGTGGAAGGGGTCATCGTGACCTTCGACCTCGACTCCATGACGGTGCTCGATGTCGAAGACCACGGCGTGGTGCCGTTGCCGCCCAAAGCGGGCAACTACTCGGCGCAGTTCATGTTCGACGCCGACAACCGGCCGGCCTTCACCGAGTTCCGGGACGACGTCAAAACCATCGAGATCACCCAGCCGGACGGACCGAGCTTCACCGTCGACGGCTGGAAGGTTCAGTGGCAGAAGTGGTCTCTGCGGGTGGGATTCAACCCCCGCGAGGGTCTGACGTTGCACGAGATCACCTACAACGACCGGGGTACCGTCCGGCCGATCATGTACCGGGCCGCGCTCTCGGAAATGGTGGTGCCGTACGGGGACACCTCGCCGACGCACTGGAACAAGAACGTCTTCGACATGGGCGAGGTCGGCATGGGCTTCTCGGCGAACCCGCTGACCCTGGGTTGCGACTGTCTGGGCGAGATCTTCTACTTCGACGGCATGGTGCACGATTCCGACGGCAACGCGGTCACCATCCCGAATGCGATCTGCATGCACGAAGAAGACTACGGAATCTCCTGGAAGCACACCGATTTTCGCACGGGCGAGGTCGAGGTGCGCCGGTCGCGCCGGCTGGTGATCTCGATGATCTGCACCGTCGGCAACTATGAGTACGGATTCTTCTGGTACCTGTACAACGACGCATCGATCGAGATGGAGGTCAAACTCTCCGGGGTGCTCACGACAGGGTCGATTCCCGAGGGGGAGAAGCCGCGGTGGGGCAAGCTCGTGGCGCCCGGTATCTACGGCCCGAATCACCAGCACTTCTTCAGCTTCCGGCTCGACATGGCCATTGACGGAGCGAACAACAGTGTCTACGAGGTGGATTCGATCGCCGAGCCCGATCCGGCGCTCAATCCGCACCACAACGCCTGGATCACCAGAGACACCCTGGTGGCGTCGGAGGCCGAGGGTGCGCGGGACTGGAACTGGCAGACCGGGCGGTACTGGAAGGTCACCAACCCGTCGAAGATCAACGAACTCGGCGCCGAGGTGGGCTACAAGCTGGTGCCACGTGATCCGGTACCGGTGATGGTGCAGGAGGGCTCCTACATCTATGACCGGGCCCGCTTCGTGCAGCACAACTTGTGGGTGACGAAGTACGACCCGGCCGAGAAGTTCGCCGCCGGGGACTACATGTATCAGTGTGCGGAGGCGCAGGGTCTGCCCGAGTACATCGCCGACGACGCACCGTTGGACAACACCGACGTGGTGCTCTGGTACACGGTGGGGGCACATCACATCGTCCGGCCCGAGGACTGGCCGGTGATGCCCTGCGCGTACACCGGATTCCACCTCAAGCCGATCGGCTTCTTCGACGGCAATCCCGCGCTCGACCTGCCGCCGTCACCACCGAAAGGCTGTCACGCCAATCACTGACAACCACCGACGCTGCACCGCAACGTAATTCGGGAGCAGCTTTTAGTCCGGGGCACCGAGGGCGGCGAGAATGTTACGGAATTCTCGCCGCTGCTCGGCGGACAGGCCCGCCATCAGCCGCTGCTCGGCGGCTCGCACACCCGTCTCGGTGCTGCTCAACAGCTCCGCACCGGCGCGGGTCAGCTTCGCCGGCAGCGACCGGCCCGAGGTCACGGTGTCGGGGCGGGTGACCAGCCCGCGTTCTTCGAGGCTACGCAGCACCATGTTCATCGCCTGTGGCGAGACGCCGGTGTCGCGGGCCAGTTCGGCGTTCGAGCGGTCGGGGAAGCGCGACAGAATTCGCATGCAGATGTACTGGGGGAACGACAGGCTGGCAGGTTCCAGCGCGGTGGCGCTCACTTCGGCGCGCAGCGCCGAGGCCACCCGGTGCATCAGATAGCCCAGCGGCTCATCGTGGCCTCCACCCATGTCAATGATATTGACATATATCAACTTGATTGATAGTCGTGGAGGTATGAGCACAGAGGATCTTTTTGATTCGGCCTACCGTCAGTCGGCTCCGGAGTTCGCGGGCTTTCGTCCGCCATGGAGCATCGACGAGCCGCAGCCCGAAATCGCGGCACTCATCGACCAGGGCAAGTTCCACGGCGATGTCCTCGACGCCGGCTGCGGGGAGGCGGCCGTCTCGATCCACCTCGCCGAGCGCGGGTTCACCACTGTCGGCCTGGACCTGTCGCCCGCGGCCATCGAGCTGGCCCGGGCGGAGGCGGCCAAGCGCGGCCTACACAACGCGAGTTTCGAGGTCGCCGACATCAGCGACTTCGGCGGCTACGACGGCAGATTTGGCACCATCGTCGACTCGACGCTGTTCCACTCGATGCCGGTGGAGTTGCGCGACGGGTATCAGCGCTCGATCGTGCGTGCGGCCGCACCGGGGGCGTCCTACTTCGTCCTGGTCTTCGATGCCGCAACGATGCCAGCCAACGGGCCCGCGCATCCCGTGACCGCTGACGAGTTGCGCGCTGCGGTCGAGCCGTACTGGGTGATCGACGAGATCCGGCCGGCCCGTATTCACGCGAACGTGCCGGAGCAGATGGCACACATGGTGGAGTTCGCCGGTGGTGACCTGCGCGAGGAGGCCAAGGGCCGCAAGTCGATGGCGGCCTGGCTGCTCTCGGCGCACCTCGGGTGAATCCGTCCGCGACGGGGCGCTGCGTGTCGTAGGCTCTGCCGCATGGAACTACTACGTCATGTAGTTGTACTGGTGCATATCGTCGGGTTCGCGGTGACGTTCGGCGCGTGGGCGGCCGAGGGGGCTGCCCGAAGGTTTCGCACCACCCGGTTGATGGACTACGGCCTGCTGGTCTCACTGCTCACCGGTCTGGCGCTGGCCGCGCCGTGGCCCGCCGGAATTGTCTTGAACTATCCCAAGATCGGGGTCAAGCTGGCCATCCTGGTGGTAATCGGTGGCCTGCTCGGTATGGGCAACGCCCGGCAGCGGCGTACCGGCGAGCCGGTCCCGCGTCCGGTCTTCCTCTCGGTGGGGGTCTTATCGCTGACGGCAGCGGGTATCGCTGTGCTGTGGTGACGTGCGCACCAGGAAGAACCCGGGAAATCGGCACCGTCGGCGATGAGGCAGGATGGAAGTGCCGTCCCGAAAGTCGCCGGGATGGCACTCTCATGCCAGGAGCCCGACTAGTCCGAGGAGTCTGATGGGGGAGACGGCCAACAGCAACGGTGCCGGCACGGGGGAATTGCGCCCGCATTTCAACAGGGTGGTGCTCAAGCTCGGCGGGGAGATGTTCGGCGGCGGATCAGTCGGGCTCGATCCTGACGTCGTCGCCCAGGTGGCCCGCCAGATCGCCGAGGTGGTCCGCAGTGGCGTCCAGGTTGCCGTCGTCATCGGCGGCGGAAACTTCTTCCGTGGCGCGCAATTGCAGCAGCGCGGGATGGAACGGACTCGCTCCGATTACATGGGCATGCTGGGCACGGTGATGAACAGTCTTGCGCTGCAAGACTTCCTGGAGAAGGAAGGCATCGTCACCCGGGTCCAGACCGCCATCACCATGGGGCAGGTCGCGGAGCCCTACATCCCGCTGCGTGCGGTGCGGCACCTGGAGAAGGGGCGCGTCGTGATCTTCGGCGCCGGCATGGGTCTGCCGTATTTCTCCACCGACACCACCGCCGCGCAGCGTGCCCTGGAGATTCGCGCGGACATCGTGCTGATGGCCAAGGCGGTCGACGGTGTCTTCACCGCCGACCCGCGGGAGAACCCGAACGCCGAGATGCTCACCGAAATCAGCCACCGCGAAGTGCTCGACCGCGGGCTTCAGGTCGCCGACGCCACGGCGTTCAGTTTGTGCATGGACAACGGAATGCCGATCCTGGTCTTCAACCTGCTCACCGACGGGAATATCGCCCGGGCGGTCGCGGGTGAGAAGATCGGAACTCTGGTCAGCGGTTGAGGAGGACCAAGTGATTGAAGAGGCGCTCTTCGATGCCGAAGAGAAGATGGAGAAAGCCGTCGCGGTCGCCCGCGACGACTTGGCGTCCATCCGGACCGGACGGGCCAACCCGGGAATGTTCTCGCGCGTCGTCGTCGACTACTACGGGTCGCCGACGCCGATCACGCAGTTGTGCAGCGTCAACGTGCCCGAGGCGCGGATGGTCGTCATCAAGCCCTACGAGGCGTCGCAGCTTCGGGCGATCGAAGACGCGATCCGCAACTCCGATCTCGGGGTGAATCCCACCAACGACGGCAACATCATCCGGGTGTCGATCCCGCAGCTGACCGAGGAACGCCGCCGCGATCTGGTCAAGCAGGCCAAGTCCAAGGGCGAGGACGCCAAGGTGTCGGTGCGCAACGTGCGCCGTCGCGCCATGGAGGAACTGCACCGCATCCGCAAGGACGGCGAGGCCGGCGAGGACGAGGTCGGGCGCGCCGAGAAGGATCTGGACAAGGCCACGTCCACCTACGTCGGCCAGATCGACGAATTGGTCAAGCACAAGGAAGGCGAATTGCTGGAGGTGTAGCCACCTTTCAGCAACGCATCGAAGTGGCGGAAACCGATACCGGCGGCGCGGCCGCGCAGCCAGCGCCCAAGAGCTCGCGCGCAGGGCGTGATCTGCCCGCCGCCATCGCCGTCGGCGTCGTGCTGGGCGCGATGGCGATCGGCAGCCTGCTGTTCGCCCCGAAGTGGTGGATGCCGCTACTGGCCATCGCGATGGCGATCGCCACGCACGAGGTGGTTCGCCGGCTTCGCGAGCACGGGTATGTGATGCCCGTCGTGCCGCTGCTGGTCGGCGGGCAGGCGATGATCTGGCTGGCCTGGCCGTGGGGCGTGGCGGGAACGCTGGGCGCCTACGGCGGCACGATCGTGGTCGCGATGGTGTGGCGCCTGCTCGGCCAGGGGCTGCGCGAGCAGCCCGTCAACTACCTTCGCGACATCGCCGCCTCGGTGCTGCTGGCCACCTGGGTGCCGTTGTTCGCGAGTTTCACCGCACTGCTGATCTTCCAGGACAACGGCGGCGCCCGGGTGTTCACCGTGATCGCCACTGTCGTGTTCGCCGATATCGGCGGTTACACGGCCGGCGTGCTGTTCGGCAAGCACCTGCTGGCCCCGGCGATCAGCCCCAAGAAATCCTGGGAAGGGCTCGGCGGCTCACTGCTGTTCGGTGTCACCGCTGCCGTGCTTTCGGTCACGTTCCTGCTGCACAAACCGGCCTGGGTCGGTCTGCCGCTCGGGCTGATGCTGGTGATCACCGGCGTGCTCGGCGACCTGGTCGAGTCCCAGGTCAAGCGTGACCTCGGCATCAAGGACATGGGCACGCTGCTGCCCGGCCACGGCGGGATCATGGACCGCATCGACGCGATGCTGCCGTCGGCCGTCGCCGGCTGGATAGTCCTGACTCTGCTGGCCTGACCGCCATACTGGAGCCAATGAAACAAGAGCTTGTCTTCGAGGCGCCACGGCGTGGGTTACCGCCGCGGCATCTCGCCGACTTGGACGCCGACGCCCGCGCGACCGCGGTGGCCGAACTCGGGCTGCCGGCATTTCGGGCCAAGCAGCTCGCGCAGCAGTATTACGGGCGGTTGCTCGCCGACCCGCAGCAGATGACCGATCTGCCCGCAGCAGTCCGTGACGCCGTCGCCGATGCGTTGTTCCCGACGCTGCTCTCGGTGGCCAAAGAGATCGAGTGCGACGCGGGAGAGACCCGAAAGACGTTGTGGCGCGCCCACGATGGCACCACATTCGAATCCGTGCTGATGCGCTACCCGAACCGCACCACGGTGTGCATCTCGTCGCAGGCCGGCTGCGGCATGGCGTGCCCGTTCTGCGCGACCGGACAGGGCGGCCTGACCCGCAACCTGAGCACCGCCGAGATCCTGGAGCAGGTCCGGGCGGCGGCGGTGACCTCGCGCGACGAGTTCGGCGAGCGCCTGTCGAATGTGGTGTTCATGGGGATGGGCGAGCCACTGGCCAACTATTCGCGAGTGCTTGCCACCGTGCAGCGCATCACCGCGGCCCCGCCGGAGGGCTTCGGGATCTCCGCGCGGTCGGTCACGGTGTCGACGGTCGGGCTGGCACCGGCGATCCGCAAGCTCGCCGACGAACACCTCGGTGTGACGCTGGCGCTGTCCCTGCACACCCCGGACGACGAGCTGCGCGACACCCTGGTGCCGGTGAACAACCGCTGGCCGGTCAGCGAAGTGCTTGACGCCGCCCGCTACTACGCCGATCAGACCGGCCGGCGGGTGTCGATCGAGTACGCGCTGATCCGTGACGTCAACGACCAGCCGTGGCGGGCCGACCTACTGGGCAAGAAGCTTCATCAGGTGCTCGGCCCGTTGGCGCACGTGAACCTGATTCCGCTGAACCCGACGCCCGGCAGTGAGTGGGACGCCAGCCCCAAGCCGGTGGAACGCGAATTCGTCCGCCGGGTGCGGGCTCAGGGAGTGTCGTGCACTGTGCGGGACACCCGTGGGCGGGAGATCGCGGCGGCGTGTGGTCAGCTCGCCGCCGGCGGTTAGCTAGCGGATCCAGCCGCGGCGACGACCCCACCAGTCGCGGACGGTCGCGCCGAACACCAGCACCGCGAACACGATCAGCACGTAATCCTCGACGTGACCGACGTGGTTGCCCTTCAGCATCGCCAGCAGGAAGACCGTGACGAAGATGCCAAGAGCGTGCCAGGTGCGCGGGTTGATCTTGCTCCAGCCCCAGGCAGCTGAGGGTACGTCGGCCGGATCGACCTCTGAATAGCGCTCCACCTCGGTGCTGACCATTGCGGCTCCTGTCACTCGGCAATTGCGGTAATTCTGGCACACCGCTTCGACGCGAGCTCAGCCGATCTGGCCGTAGCGCCGCAATGCCTCGACCCGCTCGGCCGCGTGGTCGACGATCGGCTCCGGATAACCGGGCGGCGGGCCGCCCTTGAGCTTGTGGACGTCGTCTACATCGGCCAACTCGGGCACCCAGCGGCGGATGTACTCGCCGTCAGGGTCGAACTTCTGGCCCTGAGTGGTGGGGTTGAACACCCGGAAGTACGGAGCCGCGTCGGTCCCCGAACCGGCACACCACTGCCAGCCGTGCGCATTGTTGGCCATGTCGCCGTCGACGAGCTGCTTGAGGAACCACTGCGCACCCCACTGCCACGGCAGATGCAGGTCCTTGACCAGGAAGGACGCCACGATCATCCGCACCCGGTTATGCATGAATCCCGAATCACGTAGCTGGCGCATCCCGGCGTCGACGATCGGAAAACCGGTGCGGCCTTCCTTCCAGGCTTCGAACGCCTTCGTCGACTCCGAGCCGGTGTCGACCTCGATGGCGTCGAAGTTGCGGTTCCAGTTCCACCACGCGCTGTCCGGCCAGTGGTCAAGCACCGCGGCGTAGAAGTCCCGGAACGCCAGCTCGCGCAGATACGAGGCCGGGCCCTTGGCGCGGAAGTCGAGGTCGGCGGCCATCGTCCTGGGGTGGATCGTGCCGAACTTCAGATGCGCCGACATACGGCTGGTGGCCGCCTTGTCCGGCCGGTTGCGGTCCTCGTCGTAGTCGGCCAGCTGAGTGCGGACAAACTCTTTCCACCCGGCCAGCGCTGCCGTCTCGCCGGCCTCGAGATCCAAGTCGGCGCCCGGGTCGGGGGCCTCGGCCCGCAGCTTCGCGGGCAGGTCCGCCGGGTCGATCCACGTCACCTTCGCCGTTGCCGAGGCGGCGGGCCCGCGCCACCCGACTTCGCGCCAGCGGGCCAGGAACGGGGTGAAGACCTTGTACGGGGTGCCGTCGTCCTTGGTGACACGACCCGGCGTGACCAGATACGGCGATCCGGTGGCCTGCAGTGTCGCCCCGGAATCGGCCAGTGCAGCCTTGACCGCCGCGTCGCGCCGCACCCCGAACGGAGTGAAGTCTGCCGAGACATGCACCTCGGTGGCGTTGATCTGCTTGCACAGCAACGGGATTCGTTCCTCGGGCCGTCCGCGGGTGATCAGCAGTCGGCCGTCCAGGGAGTCGGCGAGGGTACGCAACGAATCCCCGAGGAATTGCAGTCGGCGCGCGCCTGATGACTTCTCCAGGCGCGGGTCCAGCACGAAGCAGGCGAGTACGTCGCTACCGTCGGCGGCCGCCTCCAGCAGCGGGGGCAGATCGCTCAGGCGCAGGTCGCGACGGAACCACAGCAGTGTGGGCATGTTCCTATGCTGCCCTTTCCGTGCCGAAGGTATGCGCGACGCAGGTCCTCACCCGCGGGTTGACCCGCACGCCGCCCGGGCTCTCGATTACCGAGTCGGCCGGCGTGCGGGTCCCGCTGGTCTACTGCGCCGGCGGCATCAGGACCGTGTCGATGAGGTACACCGTGGCGTTGGCGGTGCGCACGCCGCCGCACACCACGTTGGCCCCGTTGACCTGCAGGTGATCGCCCGAGCCGGTGACCGTCAGGTCCGCGCCCTGGACGGTCTTGTGAGTCCCCACCACCTTGTCGGGTGCGGCCTGACCGGGAACCACGTGATAGGTCAGGATCGAGGTCAGCAGATCCTTGTTGGTCTTGAGCTGATCGATTGTGGCCGGGTCGATCTTCGCGAAAGCGTCGTCCGTCGGAGCGAAGACGGTGAACTGGCCGCCGTTGAGGGTGTCGACCAGATTGACCTCAGGGTTCAGCTTGCCGGACAACGCAGCCGTCAAGGTGGTCAGCATCGGATTGTTGGACGCTGCCGTGGCGACCGGGGCCATCGACATGCCGCTCACCGAACCCGGCCCGGTGGGCACCTGCTCGGCATACGCCGCGCAGCCGGGGCCAACCGGACCTGAGTGATTGTCAGCGGCGGCGACGGGAGCCAGGCCCACCGAGAAAACCGCGGCCATGGTGAGCCCGGCCATCGAAGCGACCTTCGTGGATACTTTCATCGACATTCGATCATTCCTTTCGTAAGACGTTGCGCCAGAAGAGATCTGCGCACCGTTGCGATGTGTTGCGGGTTGTCCTGATGGGTGGGGAGCTCGCCGAGTCACTGGGCGGGCGGCATCAGCACCGTGTCGATCAGGTAGACCGTGGCGTTGGCCGTCTGGACACCGCCGCAGACGACGTTGGCGTCGTTGACCTTCAGTGCGTCACCCGAGCCGGTCACTGTGACCTCTGCGCCCTGGACGGTCTTGTGCTGGCCGACGACCTGAGCGGGGCTGGCCTGCGCCGGAACCACGTGGTAGGTCAGGATCGAGGTCAACAGGTTCGAGTCGGTCTTGAGCTTCTCGACCGTGGCGGGATCGAGCTTGGCGAACGCGTCGTCGGTCGGGGCGAACACGGTGAACTGCCCGCTGTCGAGAGTCTGGACCAGGTTCACGTTCGGGTTCAGCTTGCCCGTCAGCGCCGATGTCAGAGTCTTCAGCAGCGGGTTGTTGCTGGCTGCCACCGTCACCGGGTCCTTCGACATGCCCGCGACCGAACCGGGTCCGGTGGGCACCTGCTCGGCGTAGCTCGCGCAACCGGGACCGACCAGCGTGCCGGCCGGTGCGGCCGCCGCCGAGGTGGTGGTCGTGGTCGTGGTGGTCGCCGCGGGCGAGCTGCTCGACGACGACTCCGCCGTCGTACTGGTCGAGGAACAGCCCGCGAAAAGCATGGCGGCCGCCGTCAGTCCGACAGCGCTGAGAACGGTGCGATGAAATGCCATAGGTGACTCCCTTGTCGTGTGAATCGGTCCCAGTCGGTCCGACCGGTCTTGATCGGCAATGCACAGGCAATTCGGCACGCACCCCGGTCCGGACGGGTGCACCCCCGGTGGGGTCACAAACACGTCACAGTCTCGGCGGGTGCGAATCGGCAGCGATGCCGGGATTGTGGGCCGCGCGCGGCACAATTGAGTGGTGAGCGCCGCCAACCGTCTCCGGGTCCTGATCTTGGGCAGCACCGGTTCCATCGGAACCCAGGCGCTGGAGGTCATCGCCGAGAATCCGGACCGGTTCGAAGTCGTCGGCTTGGCCGCCGGCGGCGGGAACCCCGACCTGCTGGCCCGGCAGCGTGCGGAGACCGGCGTCACCAGCGTCGCCGTCGCCGACCCGGCCGCGGCGGACAAGGTCGGCGATGTCACCTACACCGGTCCCGACGCGGTCACTCGTCTGGTGACCGACACCTGCGAGAACGCCGGCGTCGACGTCGTGCTCAACGCGCTGGTCGGGGCCTTGGGGTTGGAACCGACCCTGGCCGCGTTGGCCTCCGGTGCCCGTCTGGCCCTGGCCAACAAGGAATCGCTGGTCGCAGGCGGACCGCTGGTGGTCAAGGCGGCGAGTCCCGGACAGATCGTGCCCGTCGACTCCGAACACTCGGCGCTGGCCCAGTGCCTACGCTCGGGCACCCCCGACGAAGTCGCCAAACTGGTGCTCACCGCTTCCGGCGGTCCGTTCCGCGGCTGGTCGGCAGCCCAGCTGGAGCCCGTCACGCCCGAGCAGGCCGGCGCCCATCCCACCTGGAACATGGGCCCGATGAACACGTTGAACTCGGCGTCGCTGGTCAACAAGGGGCTGGAGCTGATCGAGACGCACCTGCTGTTCGGTGTTCCCTACGAGCGCATCGAGGTCGTTGTCCACCCGCAGTCGATCGTGCACTCGATGGTGACGTTCACCGACGGCTCCACGATCGCCCAGGCCAGCCCCCCGGACATGAAACTGCCGATCTCACTCGCACTGGGCTGGCCCGGCCGGGTGCCGGGCGCGGCCGCGGCCTGCGACTTCACCACGGCCTCCACCTGGGAGTTCGAACCGCTGGACGCCTCGGTGTTTCCCGCCGTCGACCTGGCCCGCGAGGCCGGGCAGACCGGCGGGTGCCTGACCGCGGTCTACAACGCCGCCAATGAAGAGGCCGCTGAGGCCTTCCTGGCCGGAAAGATCCGGTTCCCGGCCATCGTGCGAACAATCGCCGACGTGCTGCACGCCGCCGACCAGTGGGCCGCCGAACCCGCTACCGTGGAAGAAGTACTTGACGCGCAGCGCTGGGCACGGCAACGGGCCCGCGAGGCCGTCACACAGGAGGTCGCTTCAATCCGATGATGTTCGTTATCGGCATTGTGCTGTTCGCACTCTGCATCCTCATCTCCGTGGCGCTGCACGAGTGCGGTCACATGTGGGTGGCCCGCGCCACCGGAATGAAGGTCCGCCGCTACTTCGTGGGCTTCGGGCCGACCCTGTGGTCGACGCATCGGCCCAACAAGCTCGGCTCCACCGAGTACGGCGTCAAGGCGGTCCCGCTCGGTGGCTTCTGCGATATCGCCGGCATGACGTCGGTGGAGGAACTCGCGCCCGAAGATCGCCCCTACGCGATGTTCAAGCAGGACACCTGGAAGCGGGCGGCGGTACTGTTCGCCGGGCCTGCGATGAACTTCATCATCGGGCTGGTGCTGATCTACGGGATCGCCGTTGTGTGGGGTCTGCCCAACCTGCATCAACCGACCACTGCGATGGTCGGTGAAACCGCTTGTGTGGCACCACAAGTCAGCAAAGACAAGGCGGGGGACTGCACCGGGCCCGGCCCGGCCGCACTGGCCGGCATCAAGAAGGGCGACGTCATCACCAAAGTCGGTGATGCGCGCGTCGGAACCTTCGACGAACTCGTCGCCGCGGTGCGCAAGGTGAACGGTCCCACCGTGTTCACCGTCGACCGTGTCGAGAACGGGCAGTCTCGCGAATTCACCACCACCGTCGACGTCACCGCGACCCAGCGGTGGACGTCGAAGGACGCGACCGCGCCCACCACGGTCGGCGCGATCGGCGTCGCGCCCGAGGTATTCGGGCCCACGCAGTACAACCCGCTGTCGGCGGTCCCCGCCACGTTCGCGTTCACCGGTGACCTCGCCGTCGAGCTGGGCAAGTCACTGGCCAAGATCCCGACCAAGGTCGGGGCGCTGGTGCATTCCATCGGCGGTGGCGAGCGTGATCCCGAGACCCCCATCAGTGTCGTCGGCGCCAGCATCATCGGCGGCGACACCGTCGACCATGGACTGTGGGTCGCGTTCTGGTTCTTCCTGGCCCAGCTCAACTTTGTGCTCGGTGCGATCAACCTGGTGCCGCTCTTGCCGTTCGACGGCGGTCACATCGCGATCGCGGTGTTCGAGAAGATCCGCAACCTTGTCCGATCGGCGCGCGGCAAAGTCGCCGCAGCTCCGGTCAATTACCTGAAGCTGATGCCCGCGACCTACGTGATCCTGGTCGTGGTGGTCGGCTACATGTTGTTGACCGTCACCGCCGACCTGGTCAACCCGATTCGACTGTTCCAGTAGTCGGCCCGAATTTTGGAGATGACAAAGTGACTTCGATAGGCCTGGGAATGCCGCCCGCTCCTCCGCCAGTGCTGGCGCCGCGCCGTAAAACCCGGCAACTGATGGTGCGTGACGTCGGTGTCGGCAGCGACTACCCGATCTCGGTGCAGTCGATGTGCACCACCAAGACTCACGATGTCAACACGACGTTGCAGCAGATCGCCGAGCTGACCGCCGCGGGCTGCGACATCGTTCGGGTGGCGTGTCCGCGTCAGGAGGACGCCGACGCGCTGTCCGAGATCGCCAAGCACAGCAACATCCCGGTGATCGCCGACATCCACTTCCAGCCGAAGTACATCTTCGCCGCGATCGACGCCGGTTGCGCGGCCGTGCGCGTCAACCCCGGCAACATCAAGGAGTTCGACGGCCGGGTCGGCGAAGTCGCCAAGGCTGCGGGCGCCGCAGGCATTCCGATCCGCATCGGGGTCAATGCCGGCTCGCTGGACAAGCGATTCATGGAGAAGTACGGCAAGGCCACCCCGGAAGCGCTCGTCGAGTCGGCGCTGTGGGAAGCCTCGCTGTTCGAGGAGCACGGCTTCGGCAACATCAAGATCAGCGTCAAGCACAACGACCCGGTCGTGATGGTGGCCGCCTACGAGCAGCTGGCCGAAAAGTGTGACTACCCACTACATCTCGGCGTCACCGAGGCGGGGCCGGCGTTCCAGGGCACCATCAAGTCCGCGGTCGCGTTCGGCGCGCTGCTGTCCCGGGGAATCGGCGACACCATCCGCGTCTCGCTGTCCGCGCCTCCGGTGGAAGAGGTCAAGGTCGGGATCCAGATCCTGGAGTCGCTGAACCTGCGGCCCCGCGGCCTCGAGATCGTGTCCTGCCCGTCGTGCGGGCGGGCCCAGGTCGACGTCTACACACTGGCCAACGCCGTGTCGGCGGGTCTGGACGGCCTCGACGTGCCGCTGCGGGTGGCCGTCATGGGGTGCGTCGTCAACGGTCCGGGGGAGGCGCGCGAGGCTGATCTCGGCGTGGCGTCGGGCAACGGCAAGGGACAGATTTTCGTCAAGGGCGAGGTGATCAAGACCGTGCCCGAGGCGCTGATCGTGGAGACGCTGATTGAAGAGGCGATGAGACTTGCCTCCGAGATCGGCGACGCCCAGCGTGACAGCGGCACATCTGCCAGCGGTTCGCCTGTCGTGACCGTAAGCTGATGGCGTCACCCGCCGGGGTTTCAGTCCGCAGAAAGTAAGGCCCATGTCGGCTCCGCCATTGTTCCGTCTGGTCGACGAGCGACGGGTGTCGGTGGTGCGCGACGCCGCGGCGGTGAACCGGGTACTGGCCGACGATCCGGTCGGCTCCTGCATGGTCGCCGCCCGCGTCGCCGACCACGGCGTCGAGCCGCAGGCGATCGGTGGCGAGTTGTGGACGCGCAGGCGTGCCGAGGAATCGCTCTGCTACGCCGGGGCGAATCTGATTCCCCTGCGCGGTGCGCAGCCCGACCTGTATGCGTTCGCCGACAAGGCGATGAGCACCGCCCGGCGCTGCTCCTCGTTGGTCGGCCGGGCCGAGCTTGTGCTGCCGCTCTGGGACCGCCTGCAGCACACCTGGGGGCCGGCGCGCGACGTGCGCGACCACCAGCCCCTCATGGCCCTGGGTGTGGCGCCGTCCTCGCGGATCGATCCGGCCGTGCGACGCGTGCGGGTCGATGAACTCGATGCCTACCTGGTCGCCGCGATCGACATGTTCATCGGCGAGGTCGGTATCGATCCACGGATCGGCGACGGCGGGCGGGGTTATCGCCGCCGGGTCGCCAGCCTGATCGCGGCCGGCCGGGCCTACGCCCGTTTCGAGCACGGGCAGGTGGTGTTCAAGGCGGAGGTGGGTTCGCAGTCTCCGGTGGTCGGCCAGATCCAGGGCGTGTGGGTGCATCCGGAGTGGCGCGGCCACGGGCTCGGCACCTCGGGCACCGCGGCGGTCGCCGCCGCGGTGGTCAACAGCGGCCGCATCGCAAGCCTCTATGTCAACAGCTTCAACGCGGTCGCCCGTGCGGCGTATGCGCGCGTGGGTTTCGCCGAGGTCGGGATGTTCGCGACCGTCCTGCTCGACTGAATGTCGTCATATTTCGTTTGCTCGATCGGACAACCCGATTGTCTCGATCCCGCCTGATGTGGTTGAGGCGCGGCGCAAGTCGCGCCATTGCCGGGAGATCGCAGGCAACTCACGGTTTGCGCTCAGTTCGCGGTGTCGAATCGGGGGGTCGACATGCGGGGTTCTGTTGATGGCTGGCCATGCTCGGGATGGGTGGCCGGTGCGCGGTGTCGTGTCCGCCGACGAGGCGCCGTCGTGAGCCGGCCGCGCGCACCGCGGGCGAAGAAACCGGTGGCGAAGGCCGTCAAAAGTGTTCCCGCAGAGGCTAGTCCGCGAGGCTTCCTCGACTCGCTCGCCCGCCGGATCCGGGTCAGACTCTTCAACCGGACGCCCCATCCTGGAGCCAGAAGCCCGATCAGCCCCTGATAGCGGAGTATTCGCTCGCATCGATCCGGTGACTCTCGCCGGGCATCGCTGAGGTTCCGATCGAGTTCGCCGCGGTGTGTTTGCGGCACTTTCCGGTCACGGGCTCATAACATTTGCCCCAATGGCTACTTGCACCTCACTAGTAACACGAGTAACAGGCGTCATCTCGGTTTTGGCGGTGGTGGCGGCGTCGGCGACGCTGTCGGCATGCACCCCGCGCCCCGATGGGCCGGGACCGGCGGCGGAGAAGTTCTTCGCCGACCTCACCAAGGGGGACACCGCGTCGGCGGCCCAGCTCTCCGACCGCCCGGCCGACGCCCAGGCCGCGCTGAACGAGGCATGGGCCGGCCTGCAGGCCACCCACCTCGACGCCCAGATCCTCGGCTCGCGCTACACCGAGGACACCGGCAGCGTGAACTACCGCTTCACCTGGCAGCTGCCCAAGAAACGGACCTGGACCTACGACGGCGTGCTGCAGATGATCCGCGACGAGGGCAATTGGCATGTCCGTTGGACCCCAGCCGGACTGCATCCGAAACTTGGTGAACACCAGCACTTCTCGCTGCGCTCTGATCCGCCGCGGCGGGCCTCGGTCAACGAACTCGGCGGCACCGACGTGCTCGCCCCGGCCAACCTGTACCGCTACCAGCTCGACGCCGCCAAGGCGGGTGCCGCGCTGATGTCCACCTCGCGGGTGGTCGCCGACCAGCTGCGCCAGTTCGACAACACCCTGGATCCGCAGCGCCTCGCCGAGCAGGCCAGCTCGTCCAGCGCCCCTCTGGATCTGGTCACCCTCAAGCCGGTGGACCATGACAAGGTCGCTCAGGCGCTGGACATGCTGCCCGGCGTCGTCGTCACCCCGCAGGCCGACCTGTTGCCCACCGACGACCGCTTCGCCCCGGCCGTGATGGGCCAGGTGAAGAAGGCGGTGATCGACGAACTCGACGGCGAGGCCGGCTGGAGAGTCGTCAGCGTGAACCAGAACGGCGCCGACATCGACGTGTTGCACGAGGTGGCGCCCACTCCGGCGCCGTCGATTTCGATCACCCTGGACCGGTCCGTGCAGAACGCCGCCCAACACGCCGTCGACACCCAGGGCCGCAAGGCGATGCTCGTGGTGATCAGACCGTCGACCGGCGAGATCCTCGGCGTCGCGCAGAATGCAGCGGCCGACGCCGACGGGCCGGCGGCCACCACCGGCCTGTATCCGCCCGGCTCGACGTTCAAGATCATCACGGCCGGCGCGGCCATCGACCGCAACATGGCCACCCCCAACACGTTGCTCGGTTGCCCAGGTGAGATCGACATCGGCCACCGAACCGTGCCGAACTACAACAAGTTCGACCTCGGCACGGTCCCGATGTCCAAGGCATTCGCCAATTCGTGCAACACCACGTTCGCCGAACTGGCCAGCCGGATGCCCCCGACCGCGCTGACCGTGGCGGCCTCGCAGTACGGCATCGGTCCGGACTACACCATCGACGGGCTGACCACGGTGACCGGCACGGTGCCGCCGACGGTGAATCTGGCCGAGCGCACCGAGGACGGATTCGGCCAGGGCAAGGTCCTGGTCACGCCGTTCGGGATGGCGCTGGTCGCCGCGACCGTGGCTGCGGGCAAGACGCCGACCCCACACCTGATCGTGGGAAGCCAGACGTCCGAGACCGGTGATCATCCGCCGATCACTCCGGCGATGCTCGACGGGCTGCGCCCGATGATGCGCCTGGTGGTCACCAACGGCACCGCGAAGGACATCAATGACGCCGGCGACGTGCGCGGCAAGACCGGTGAGGCCGAGTTCGCGGGCGGATCGCACGCCTGGTTCGCCGGCTACCGCGGCGACATGGCGTTCGCCGCGCTGATCGTGGGCGGCGGAAGTTCGGAGTACGCGGTTCGGATGGTCAAGATGATGCTGCAGGAGCTCCCTGCCGACTACCTGGCGTAACTCCAGGCCTCAGAACGTCGGCAGGTACGACAGGCTCTCGTTCCAGAAGTCGTCGTCACCGTAGCTGCGCAGATACTTGGACCTCCGCAACGCCCGCTCGGTGTTCAGGTCGAAGACGCCGACTTCGGAGTGATGCCGGTCGCTCGCGACGTAGGCGGTGTCGCCGCGCTCGAGCCGGCGGACCATGTGCTCGCGGCGACAGCTGTCGACATCGTTTCCGACTTGATACTGAACCGCCACAAGATGGCGATAATCGCGGCTATCGGGGGGCGACATCCGCCGGGCAATTATTTGATAGCGCATCAGATCACCTCGCAATACGCAGCTAGGAAGTGTTTCGGCGATTCTACCTCAGTTTGCCAAATCTGCACGGGACCGTAATGAGTCGCAGCGAGTCGATGCCTGGTCACGGCGACCGGAAGCCCGGTGTTTAGATGAGGCGTGGCGAACCGGATTCAGAGTCTGCTGGGCATTGCCTACCCCGTCGTGCAGGCTCCGATGACCTACATCGCGCGGGCGCCGTTGGCCGCGGCGGTGTCCGAGGCCGGGGGACTCGGCGTGATCGAAACGCTCACCCCGGAAGGTCGCGCCGACCTGCTTCGGGTGCGTGATCTGACCGACCGGCCGGTGGCCGCCAACCTGATGATCCAGGGCTGGAAACGGGACCCGTCGATCGTCGACGTGCTGGCCGACGCGAACATCCGCCACGTGTTCACCTCGGCGGGCGACCCGGCGCTGTTCACCGCGCGGCTGCACGACGCAGGCATGACGGTGGTGCACGTGGTGGGATCGCTGCGGGCTGCGCTCAAAGCCGTGGATGCCGGCGTGGACGCGCTGGTGGTCGAGGGCGTCGAGGGCGGGGGATTCAAATCGGCGCTCGGCGCGTCCACCTTGGTGCTGTTGCCGCTGATCGCCGACCGGGTCGACCTGCCCCTGATCGCGGCGGGCGGGATCTGCGACGCCCGCTCGGCCGCCGCGGCGGTGGTACTGGGGGCCGAGGGTGTCCAGATGGGCACCCGCATGCTGGCCAGCCGCGAGGCCGCGGTGCACGCCAACTTCAAAGACGCCATCGTGGCCGCCGACGACTCGGGGACGATCCTGCTCGACCTTCCCGGGAATCCCACGATGCGGGTGCTGCACGTCGGTCTGGCCCGCCGGGTGTCGACCGAGGGTGCCTCAGCGCCGCTGATCAGGGGTGTCACCGAGCTCTACTTCGAGGGCGACATGGAGGCCAGCGTGGCCAACACCGGTCAGGTCTCGTCGCGCATCGGCGACGTGCTGCCGGTCGCTGACATCGTCCGCGACACCTGGCTGGGCGCGCAGGGCATCCTCGCCGGGGCCGCCGCCCGGCTCTGATTCAGCCGGCGACGACGTTGCCGCCGGCCACCTTCACCGGGACCTGGGCCAGCGGAGTCACGGCGGGGCCGCGGAGCACGGCGCCGTCCAGGCCGAACCTGCTGCCGTGGCACGGACAATCGAGCGTTCCGTCGGTCACCGTGGACAGCTTGCAGCCGGCGTGCGTGCACCGGGCCACGAATCCCTCGAAGACGCCGGCGGTGGGCTGGGTGACGACGGTGTCGCCGATCACCTTGCCCGACCCCACCGGGATGTCGGTGGTCGCCGCCAGCACCTGACCCGGCGCGCTGGTCGTCGGCGGGGATACCAGCTCACCGGTATTGGAATTGCACGCGGCGATCGGAGCGACGGCGGCCCCGATCAGGACTGTTCGGCGCGGCAGCCCAGAGATGGACGCACTCATCGGCCCAGGCTAGTCGAGGTCGAGCAGGTACCGTGGATAGGCCATGACCGGAATCGAACACACCCCTGGGCTGCGGGTTTCCGACGCCGACCGCAACGGAACGCTGCGGCGGCTGCACAACGCCGTCGCGCTCGGGCTGATCGACATCGGCGAGTTCGAGGAGCGCTCCGCGCAGGTGTCGGCGGCGCGGATGCATTCCGATCTCGAGGTTCTGGTCGACGACCTGCCGGGGCCCGGTGCGATCGTCACCTCCGCGGCCGACCGGGTCGAGCTGCGAGGCTGGATGGGGTCGCTGAGGCGGCAGGGTGAGTGGACGGTGCCTACCCGGCTGGCGCTGGTGCGCCGCCTGGGTTCGGTCGACCTAGACCTGACCAATGCCCGGTTCGCCGGGCCGGTCGTGGTGATCGAGCTCGACATGGTGCGCGGGTCGTTGGATTTGCGGCTGCCCGAGGGCGCCAGCGCGTCCATCGACGACGTCACCGTCTATGCCGGCAGCGCCCGCGACCGTCGCAAGGACGCTCCGGCCGAAGGCACCCCGCACGTCGTGCTCACCGGGCGGGTGGTCATGGGGTCGGTCAACGTTCGCGGCCCCAAGCGTCCGCTGCTGCGTCGCCACTAGGCTGACAACATGCCCGTACGTACCGCACTCCGGCCCGGAACCGTTGCACCGGAACTGCCTGTCCCGAAGGCGATCGAGCGACCGGAATACGTAGGTAAATCGACGGTCGCCGAAGGCAGCGAGCCGTGGGTCCAGACGCCCGAGGTGATCGAGAAGATGCGCATCGCCGGCCGGATCGCCGCGGGTGCACTGGCCGAGGCGGGTAAGGCCGTCGCACCGGGGGTTACCACCGATCAGCTCGACCGCATCGCCCACGAGTACATGATCGATCACGGCGCCTACCCCTCGACGTTGCACTACAAGGGATTTCCGAAGTCGTGCTGCACCTCGCTGAACGAGATCATCTGCCACGGCATCCCCGACTCGACCGTCGTCGAGGACGGCGACATCGTCAACATCGACGTGACGGCCTACATCAACGGCGTCCACGGTGACACCAACGCCACCTTCTTGGCCGGCGAGGTCAGCGAGGAGCACCGTCTGCTGGTCGAACGCACGCACGAGGCGACGATGCGCGCGATCAAGGCCGTCAAGCCCGGGCGGGCCCTGTCGGTGGTCGGCCGGGTCATCGAGGCGTACGCAAATCGGTTCGGCTACAACGTCGTTCGCGACTTCACCGGTCACGGAATCGGCACGACCTTCCACAACGGACTGGTGGTGTTGCACTATGACCAGCCTGAGGTGGAGACCGTGCTGGAACCGGGGATGACGTTCACCATCGAACCGATGATCAACCTCGGGGCGCTGGACTACGAGATCTGGGACGACGGCTGGACGGTCGCCACCAAGGACCGCAAGTGGACCGCACAGTTCGAGCACACGCTGGTCGTCACCGAAGACGGCGCGGAAATTCTGACGCTGGCGCCTTAGTCGTGGCGAGTGTGCGTCCTCGTACGCGGTCCGCGGCGTGTTGCGTACGAAACCGCACGCTCGCGGGGAAAAAGTGAGCGGGGGCGCGCTGCTGATCGCCGGCACCACGTCGGACGCCGGCAAGTCGATGGTCGTCGCGGGACTGTGCCGACTGTTGGTGCGCAAGGGAATTCGTGTGGCGCCGTTCAAGGCGCAGAATATGAGCAACAATTCGGTGGTCACCGTCGATGGCGGCGAGATCGGCCGGGCCCAGGGTATGCAGGCGCGGGCGGCAGGGCTGGCGCCGAGTACCCGGTTCAACCCGGTGTTGCTCAAACCCGGCAGCGACCGCACCTCGCAGTTGGTGGTCAGGGGCCACCCGGTCGGCACGGTCGGCGCGGCCGACTACATCCATCATCGCGACCGGCTCGCCGGGGTGGTCGCCGACGAACTGGCGTCGCTGCGCGCGGAATTCGATGTCGTGTTGTGCGAAGGTGCGGGATCCCCGGCCGAAATCAACCTGCGGGCAACCGATCTGGCCAACATGGGGTTGGCCCGGGCGGCCGATCTGCCGGTCGTTATCGTCGGCGACATCGACCGCGGTGGTCTGCTGGCTCACCTTTTCGGCACCGTCGCGGTGCTGTCACCGGAGGATCAGGCGTTGATCGCGGGCTTCATCGTCAACAAGTTCCGCGGGGATCCGGCACTGCTGGCCCCCGGCCTCGACCAGCTCGCCGAGCTCACCGGCCGGCCCACCTACGGCATCGTGCCCTACAGCGACGAGCTGTGGCTCGACGCCGAGGATTCGGTGTCGGTGGTGGCGGGCCATGTGGTCGGTGTTCCGGCTCCGCCGCGCGGCGAGCAGCGGCTACGCGTCGCGGCAATCCGGCTACCGCGCATCTCCAATTCCACCGATGTCGAAGCGCTGGCCTGCGAACCGGGTGTTGTGGTCCGCTGGGTCGGCGAGCCGGCCGAGCTGGCCGACGCCGACGTCGTCATCATCCCCGGCAGCAAGGCCACGGTCGCTGACCTCGGCTGGTTGCGGGAGCGGGGCCTGGCCGATGCGGTCACCGCGCACGCGCAGACCGGTCGCCCGGTGCTGGGCATCTGCGGCGGGTTTCAGATGCTGGCGCGGCGCATCGGTGACACCGTCGAAACCCGCACCGGTGATGTCGACGGGTTGGGCCTGCTGGATGCCGAGATCGACTTCGCGCCCGCGAAGGTGCTGCGGCACTGGCAGAGTCCGTTGAGTGGCTACGAAATCCACCACGGCCGGGTATCCCGCTGCGGCGAGGACAGCTGGTTCGACGCCGACGGCGATGTCCAGGGTTACGTGCGAGGCGCGGTGTTCGGCACCCACTGGCACGGCTTGCTGGACAACGACGAGTTCCGGCGCGGCTGGCTCACCGCCGCAGCGGCGGCCGCGGGCCGGACCGGTTTCGAGGTCGCGACCGATGTCAGCGTGCCGGCGCGCCGCGATGCCCAGCTCGATCTGATGGCCGATCTGCTGGTCGCCCACCTCGACATCGATACGCTGTTGTCGCTGATCAGCGGCGGTGCGCCGGTGCGTCCAACGGTGAGCACCCAATTGCATCGCCTACCCTGAAACTCATGTCGGGTCGGGCAGTTCTGGTCACCGCGTCGGCGGTCGCGGTCGCGGTCGTCGCCGGTTGCGGATCGACGGTGTCGGGCACCGCGACGTGGCCAGGCGCCACGCTGGAAAAGGCCACGCTTGCGCCCGCCGATTTCCCGCCCGGCGTGCAGTACGACCGCATCGTCGAGCAGCTCGGTCAACCTGACAACACCGGTAGTCCGCCGTCGATGCGCTCGCGACCGGACGGTTGCGCGAACGCCCTGACCAATGTGATCGCCGATTCGGCTGAGCGCGGGCCGGGAAGCGCGGCCAAATACGCGGCCACCTACGACGGCGCGCGCATCGTGATGACGGTGTTGTCGTGGCCCCTGGATCTGGACAAGCTCGAGGCGGCGGCGGGCCGCTGCGCCCAGTTCGAAGCCTACTTCGACGCCAGGAGCAAGGGCATCCCGATCACCACGACCGAACTTCCCGGCTTGAGTGATGATGCACTGGCGTATCAGCAAACGATGCAGCTGATGGGTTCGGCCAGTAGTGTTTACATGGCGTTCCAGAATGTGGGCCGGTATGGAGTTTTCGGAATCGCTTTTCCCACACCTGATCCCAGTATCGATGCCAAAGCGTCTCTGCCGCAGACATTCCTGGACGTGTTTGCCAAACAAGCTGTGAAGATCCGTAACGCGATCTGAGGAGATGAGGAACCCTGCGGAAACTGCCTCGGGTACGCCACTTTCGCAGTAACGTGGCGAAATGCCTTCGACGATGGTGACTGTCGACGGGTTCCCCGTCCCGGTCAGCGTGACCGGACCGGAGAAGGGCCCCTATGTCGTCCTGCTGGGCGCGGCCCAGCATGCTCCGGCCGCCTATGACGGGGTCTGCCAACGCTTGCACACGGCGTCGGTTCGCACGGTCGTCATCGGCGCCGACCCTCGGCTACATCCCAAAGCGGTCATCGGCATCCTCGACGCTCTCGACGTCCGGTGGGGAATCCTGGTGGGGGACCGCGCGGGCGCCGAACTCGCGTGGGAACTGGCGGCCACCCGGCTGGACCGGTTCACCGGCCTCGTCGTGATCGATCGGGGACACCCGCGCGTCCCCGACCAGAACGGCGTGGTCCGCGACGAGGATTGCCCGCCGGTGGAGATAAATACCACCGCGCTGGTCAGCACCCCCGCCGCCCGGGCCCTGGCCAGGGCCAGTCAGCGCTACGTGTACAGCGACTACCGGGTGGTGGAGTTCACCGGCAGGCGCAATGCCGCCGAGTCCACCGCGCAGTTGGCCGCGGAGATCGTCTTGCGCACCAGCACCTGGTGAATCTAGCGAAGCGGTGCGTCCGTCGCCTCGCTGGGAGTCCACGCCTGCGGTAGGCCCGGTTGTCCGGGGAACAAGAAGTCGACGAAAGCCTGTGCGGTGGGCTGTGGCTGGTGATTGGCCAGTCCGGGCCGTTCATTGGCTTCGATGAACACATACTCGTCGCGGGTCACGTCGGGCACCAGGAGATCGATGCCGGTGACCGGGATACCGATGGCATCGGCCGCCACCACCGCGACCCGGCACAACTCGGGATGCACGATGGCCGTCACGTCGTGAATGGTGCCGCCCTGGTGCAGGTTTGCGGTTTTGCGCACGCGCAGTCGCTCGGTTTCGGGAAGGACGTCGTCGAACGACCAACCGGCTTCGGCGACAGTCGCTTCGGTGACCTCGTCGAGCGGGATGCGGGATTCGCCACCGGTGGCCGCGGCGCGGCGTCGGCTCTGGGTCTCGATGAGCTCGCGGACGGTGTGTTTGCCGGTGCCGACGATCTCGGCCGGTTTGCGCAGTGCGGCCGCGACGACCTTGCCGTCGATGACCACCAGGCGAAGATCGTCACCGCCGGCGCGCTGTTCGATCAGCACTTCGGGGTGCTGTTCACGGGCGCGGGCCAGGGCGGCGTCCAGCGCCTCGGGGCTGTCGATGCCAACGGTGATGCCCTTGCCCTGCTCGCCGCGGGTCGGTTTGACGACGACGTCGCCGACCTCGGCCAGGAAGGCGTGGTCGTCGCCGTCGAAGGTGGCCAGGCGGCCCCGCGGCACGACGATGCCGGCTTCGGACACGATGCGACGGGTCAGTCGTTTGTCATCGCAGCGGCTCATCGCGACAGCGGAGGTGTATTCACTCAACGACTCTCGCGTCACCACGCTGCGCCCGCCGAAGGACAACCTCATCTCACCGGTCTCGGCGTCGAGGACCTCGATGCGGATTCCGCGCCGCATGGCCTCGTCGGCGATGATGCGCGCGTAGGGGTTCAGATCGTCGACAGTTTCAGACGCCGGGGTGAACAGCGGCTCGTTGATCGCGTTCTTGCGCTTGACGGCCAGCACCGGGACGCGCTGGAAACCGAGCTTCTCGTACAGCGCGATCGCCGCGGCGTTGTCGTAGGCCACCGAGAGGTCCAGGTAGGCGCGGCCGCGGTCGCGGAAGACCGCGGCCAGTGTGCGGGTCAGCGATGCGCCGATACCGGGCAGGCTGGCGGTCGGGTCGACGGCCAGTGACCACAGGCTGGACCCGTCCTCGGGATCGTTGAACAGCCGCTTGTGGTCGACGCCGGTGACCGTGCCGACCACCGACCCGTCGTCATCGCGCACCGCGACCAGATACTCCACGGCGTCGCAGTGCAGGTGGTTGTTCCAGATCAGTTCGGTGGGCGCCGGGACCATGCCGCAGCGCACGTACACCCGGTTCATCTCGTCGGCTTCGGCCTGATCGCGCAGCGGGCGCACGGTGAACCCGGCCGGCGTTGGCACGTCGGGGTCGTCGGGGTGCAGCCGCCAGCGGTAGGTGTGGCTGGGGTCGATGAACAGCTCGGCCGGCGACTTGGCCACCAGCACATGCGATTCGCGGGCGTAGATGCAGATGTCGCGCCGGCCCTGCTCCTCCTGCTGCAGCACCGCGGCCAGCTTGTCGGGGCTTTCGAAGGTCTGCCCGAAAATCAATCGGCCCCAACCTAATTCGAGCACCACATCGTCCGACATCTCGCGGACCAGTTCTTCGGGCGAGGCCTCGTGCAGGCTCATCGTGATGGCCTCGGTGTGCGACGAGGAGCTCATGCCGCCGGCCCCGTGATGCCGTGCTGCTGCAGCCATAGCTCAAGGAGTCCGATCTGCCAGAGTTCGTTGCCGCGCAGCGGGGTCAGGCGGCCGTTGGGATCGGCCAGCAACCGTTCGACCGCCTCTGGCCGGAACAGGCCGCGTTCCTTGGCCGCCGGCGCGTACAACGCGTCACGGACCATTTCCAGGTACGGACCTTCCAGGTGGGTCAGCGCGGGCACCGGGAAGTAACCCTTCGGCCTGTCGATCACCTCTGCCGGAATCACTTGCCGGGCAGCCTCTTTCAAGACACCCTTACCGCCGTGGGCGGTCTTGAGCTCGGGCGGGCAGGTCGCCGCCAGCTCTACCAGATCGTGGTCGAGGAAGGGCACCCGTCCCTCCAGCCCCCATGCCATCGTCATGTTGTCGACACGCTTGACCGGATCGTCGACCAGCATCACGGTGGTGTCGAGCCGCAATGCCCGATCCACGCCCGTCTGAGCGCCGGGTTGGGCGAAGTGCTCGGCGACGAATGACAGGCTGGGATCCTCACGGCCGCTGAGCCGGTCGTCAGCGAGTAGTGCTGCGACGCCGTCATGGTCTCGGTCGAAGAACGCACCGCGGTAGCGCGCGACGGAACCGTCGACGCTGGCCGCGTCCGGCTCGGCCATCGGGGGATACCAGTGGTAGCCGGCGAACACCTCGTCCGCGCCCTGGCCGGACTGGACGACCTTGACGTGCTTGGCGACCTCCTGGCTCAGCAGGTAGAACGCCACGCAGTCGTGGGAGACCATCGGCTCGCTCATCGCGCCGATCGCGCCCTGCAGCGCGGGCAGCATCCGGGCGGTGTCGATGCGGATCTGGTGGTGGTCGGTGCCGAACCGCTCGGCCACGATGTCGGAGTAGACGAATTCGTCACCCTTGACGCCGCCGACCGATTCGAAGCCGATGGAGAAGGTCGACAGTCCCTGCTGGCCGGCCTCGGCGAGCAGGCCGACTATCAAGCTGGAGTCCACCCCGCCCGAGAGCAGGCAGCCGACCGGCACGTCGGCGACCAGGCGGCGCTTGACGGCGGCACGCAGCGAGTCGAGAACCGCGTCCTCCCAGTCGCGTTCGCTCCAGTCGGACCGGTCCGCGCGACGGCTGAAATCCGGCGCCCAGTAGGTGATCTCACGTCGCTTGCCGTCAGGCTCGATGGCCAGCAGGGTGCCGGGGGAGAGCTTGCGGACACCGCACAGGATGGTGCGTGGGGCCGGGACCACCGAATGGAACGTCAAGTAGTGGTGCAGCGCGATCGGGTCGATGCGGGTGTCGACACCACCGCCGGCCAGCAGGGCGGGCAGTGACGACGCGAACCGGATGCGGTGGGAATCCTCGCTGATGTACAGCGGTTTGATGCCCAACCGGTCGCGACCGAGCAGGACTCGTCCGCTGTCACGCTCGGTGATCGCGAAGGCGAACATCCCGTAGAGCCGGTCGACGAACCGGTCACCCCAGTGGTGGTAGGCCTTGAGCAACACCTCGGTGTCGCTGTGGGAGAAGAACCGGTAACCGTGTCCGGCGAGCTCGTCGCGCAGGGCTTCGTAGTTGTAGATGCAGCCGTTCCAGGCGATGGTCAGTCCGAGCTCGGCATCGACCATCGGCTGGGCGCCCGCTGGGGTCAGATCGATAATCTTCAGCCTGCGGTGGCCGAGCGCCACCCGGCCCTGCGACCACACCCCTGACCCATCCGGCCCGCGAGGCTCCATTGTCTCCGCCATCGCAGCCACCGCGGCCACATCGGGGGCCTGATTGTCGAGACGGACTTCACCCGCCGCTCCACACATCGTTCCCGACCAATCCCGTCTGTTTCGCTACCTTCGGCTTTCCTATTTACCCGCGACGAACGAGTCTTAACCCGGACCGAGACGGTGCTCACACAAGACGGGGCTTCACACAAACCGCGCCCCTCGGCCGTGGGGCACGAGGGGCGCGGGGCCCGCCTCGCGGCGGGCCTGGGGTGTGGTCTCCTCCTGTTTCAGGAAACCCCCTCCAGTTCTTCTCCGGTGATGTCGATTTGCCGCACCGGCCCGGTGAACCAGTTCTTCACCGACGCGTGCCAGTAGATGTAGAGCAGGATCAGCACGCCGCCGACCACCAGTGGGGTGTAGTTCACGTACTTCCACTCGAAGCTCGCGTCCCACGGCGCACCGCCGATCGACGTCGGGAACATCGCGATGATCGAGGTGATGATGATCTCGGCCAATGCCAGAGGTGCCATCCACTTGTGGTGTCCCCGGAGATTCCATTTGCCCAGCGGGAACGAGTCACCGGCTTTCCAGCGGTAGTAGATCGGCACCGCGAAGCACAGATAGAGGCCGACCACCCCGATCGAGACCACCGCGAAGAACGCGATCGGCACCGGGGCGCCATTGATGTCCACCTGGACCAGCGCGGGCAGCGTCAAGATAGCAGCGATGGCCGCGGTGACCATGACGGCGTTGGCGGGCACCTTCTTGGTGCTGAGCTTGGACCACAGCTGATGGCCGGGCACCGCCCGGTCGCGGCTGAACGCGAACAGCATCCGCGAGGCGCTGGTCTGGCACGCCGTGGTGCAGAACAGCTGCCCGGCGGTGGAGATCAGCAGCACGATTGCCACCCACTTGGAGTCCATCGCCTGGCTGAAGATAGTGGCGACCGCGCCACCGCCTGTCGTCACGCCATCGACGTCCTGAACCGCGAACAGGAAGCTCAGCAGCAGGATCCAGCCACCGATCGTGGAATAGAAGATCGACCGCCAGATTCCTTTCGCCGCGCCATCGGCCGCACTCTTGGTCTCCTCGGACAAGTGGGCCGACGCGTCGTAGCCGGTGATCGTGTACTGCGTGAGGATCGCCGACATCGGCAGCACGAACAGCAGGAAGCCGAATCCGGAGGTGGATCCGCCGAAAAAGCCGGTGTTGTTGACCGTGGTGGCGAACACCGTGGAGAAGCTGGCGTGCTGGGCGGGGATCAGCCACAGGATCACGATCACTGCGGCGGCGCCGATGACGTGCCACCACACCGAGATGTTGTTGATCACGGCCAGCAGGTGGCTGGAGAAGATGTTGATGGTCGCGACGATCACCAGGATGACCAGGAACATGATGAACGTCCGGGTCAGGCTGTAGCCGGCGAGCCAGCTCTCGCTGAAGGTGCCCAGCGTCAGGTCCAGGAACGTCGCCGACCCGTAGGCCACCGACGCCAGGATCGCGATCAGGCCGATCAGGTTCAGCCAGCCGGTGTAGTACCCGGCCTTCGGGCCGCCGAGTTTGGCTGCCCACCAATAGATTCCACCCGAAGTCGGGAAGGCCGACACCAGCTCGGACATGCACAGCCCGATGAGCAGGATAAAGACCGACAGGATCGGCCAGCCCCAGGCGATCGCCGCCGGGCCGCCGTTGTTCCAGCCGAGGCCGAACGAGGTGAAGCAGCCGGCCAGGATCGAGATGATCGAGAACGAGATGGCGAAATTGCTGAAGCCGGACCAGGACCGGTGCAGCTCCTGGGTGTACCCGAGGCTGGCGAGGTGCTTTTCGTCGTCGTCGAGTAGTTCGTGACCCTCTGGCACGGTTTCTCCTTCTGGGCGTGATGACGAAGAGGCGCCCACCGGCGCTCTCCTGAGTAGGGACAATAGAGTGCTATTGGTCTGGTGTCCTACCTTTGGAGTGACGTTTATGTAAACCTGGACCACGACGCCGCCACGCTGGCGACATCCAATGGTTGACTTTCCGTCGAATCAACCCGATCCCGGGCTATCGAGAGGGGCACGCGTGACGCCTGATGGTGCAGGCCGACGCCGGCCAGGTCTGTTGCTGCAGGCCGAGTTGGACGACATGGTGGCCGCCGGTGAGATCGACACGGTCATCGTGGCCTTTGCCGACATGCAGGGCCGGCTGACCGGCAAACGGATCTCGGCCGAACTGTTCGTCGACGATGTCGCCGCCCACGGCGCCGAGTGCTGTAACTACCTGCTGGCGGTGGACGTCGACAACAACACGGTCGACGGTTACGAGATCTCGAGCTGGGAGACCGGCTACGGCGACATGGTGATGACCCCGGATTTCAGCACGCTGCGCCGCATACCATGGCTGCCCGCCACCGCGCTGGTGATGGCCGACCTGTCCTGGACCGATGGCCGCCCGGTCAACCAGGCTCCGCGCGGCATCCTGCGCAAGCAACTCGACCGGCTCGCCGAACGCGACATGTGTGCGGTCGCCGCGACCGAACTGGAGTTCATGGCCTTCGACACCAGCTACCGCGACGCCTGGAAGTCCGGTTACCGCAACATCACTCCTGCCACCGACTACAACATCGACTACGCGATGCTGGCCTCGACCCGGATGGAGCCGCTGCTCCGCGACATCCGTAACGGGATGGCCGGTGCCGGAATGTACTGCGAGGGCGTGAAGGGCGAATGCAACCTCGGCCAGCAGGAGATCGGGTTCCGCTACGCCGACGCGCTGGTCACCTGCGACAACCACACGATCTACAAGAACGGCGCGAAAGAGATCGCCGATCAACACGGCAAGAGCCTGACGTTCATGGCGAAATACGATGAGCGGGAAGGAAACAGCTGCCACATTCACATCTCCTTCCGCGGCACCGATGGCTCCGCAGTTTTCGCTGATGACTCCGACGAGCTCGGCATGTCGCCGATGTTTCGCAGCTTCATCGCCGGTCAACTCGCCACACTGCGTGAGCTGACGCTGTTCTATGCACCGAACATCAACTCCTACAAGCGGTTTGTCGACGGCAGCTTCGCTCCGACCGCGATCGCGTGGGGCATGGACAACCGCACCTGCGCGTTGCGGGTGGTCGGCCACGGATCCGGGATGCGGATGGAGTGTCGCGCGCCCGGTGGTGACGTCAACCAGTACCTCGCGGTGGCGGCGCTGATCGCCGGCGGGCTGTACGGCATCGACAACGGGCTGGAGCTGCCCGACGCGGTCGACGGCAACGCCTACACCAGTGGGGCCGATCGGCTGCCGACCACGCTGGCCGAGGCGGCCGCGCTGTTCGAGGGTTCGACGGTGGCGCGCGAGGTATTCGGCGACGACGTCGTCGAGCACTACCTGAACAACGCCCGCGTCGAGCTGGCGGCGTTCAACTCCGCGGTCACCGACTGGGAGAGGGTGCGCGGCTTTGAGCGGCTCTGAGAGGGAGGCGGGGCTGCGTCCCGTCGTGGGTCTCACGACGTATCTCCAGCAGGCACAGACCGGCATCTGGGATGTGCACGCCAGTTTCCTGCCCGGCATCTACATCGAAGGCGTCACGCTGGCCGGGGGGATCGCCACGCTGCTCCCGCCGCAACCGGTGGACGCCGGCATCGTCGAGCGGATCCTCGACGGCATCGACGGTCTGATCGTCACCGGCGGCCGGGATGTCGATCCGTCCGCGTACGGCCACGATTCGCACCCCGCCACCGACGTGCCGGACCGCGTTCGCGACGCGTGGGAGCTCGCGCTGGTTGCCGCGGCGATACGCCGGCACCTGCCGGTGCTCGGCATCTGCCGCGGCGCGCAGGTGCTCAACGTGGCACTGGGCGGCACACTGCACCAGCACCTCCCGGACGTCGTGGGGCACACCCGTCATCAGCAGGGCAACGCGGTGTTCACGACCTCGACGATCCACACCGTGGCGGGTAGCCGGCTTGCCGGCCTGATCGGGGAGAGCACGAATGCGCAGTGCTATCACCATCAGGCCATCGACCGGCTCGGTGACGGACTGATGATCAGCGCGTTCGACGGGGAGGGTGTGGTCGAGGCCGTCGAGTTGCCGGGTCACGATTTCGTGCTGGCCGTGCAATGGCATCCCGAGGAAACCCTGGACGACCTTCGCGTGTTCGCCGGCCTGGTCGAGGCAGCCCGGGCCTACACAACAGAAAGAGTGAATTGAGTACAACCGAACTGGTCAATCCGGCCACGGAAGAGTCGCTGCGCATGGTCGAGCTGACCGACGTCGCCGGCGTCGACGACGCCGTTGCGCGCGCCAAGGTCGCCCAAAAGGTCTGGGCCGCACAGGCGCCCGCCGAGCGGGCGGCCGCATTGCGGGCGTTCGCCGCTGCAGTGGACGCGCATGTCGGCGAGCTGGCCGCCCTGGAGGTCGCCAACTCCGGTCACCCGATCGGCGCGGCCGAGTGGGAAGCCGGCCACGTGCGCGACGTGCTCCAGTTCTATTCGGCCACCCCGGAGCGCTTGTCCGGTAAGCAGATTCCAGTGGCCGGCGGACTGGATGTGACGTTCAACGAGCCGATGGGCGTGATCGGGGTGATCACGCCGTGGAACTTCCCGATGCCGATCGCGGTGTGGGGTTTCGCGCCCGCGCTGGCCGCAGGAAACGCGGTGGTGCTCAAGCCGGCCGAGTGGACGCCACTGACCTCGATGCGGCTCGGTGAGATCGCGGTGGAATCCGGCCTCCCCGAGGACCTGTTCCAAGTGCTGCCCGGCCGCGGCTCGGTGGTCGGTGAGCGGTTCATCAGCCACCCTGATGTCCGCAAGATCGTGTTCACCGGCTCCACCGAGGTCGGCACCAAGGTGATGGCCGGGGCGGCCAACCAGGTCAAGCGGGTCACCCTGGAACTCGGCGGCAAGAGCGCCAACATCGTCTTCGCCGACTGCGATCTGGAGAAGGCGGCGGCCACCGCGCCCTACGGTGTGTTCGACAATGCCGGGCAGGACTGCTGTGCGCGCAGCCGGATCCTCGTGCAGCGCAGTGTGTTCGACAAATTCATGGAGCTACTCGAGCCGGCCGTCAAGGGCCTGGTCGTCGGTGACCCCGCGGCCCGGGACACCGAGATGGGACCGCTGGTGTCGCGCAAGCACTTCGAATCGGTGGCCGCCTACGTACCCGATGACACCAACGTCGCCTTCCGCGGCTCAGCGCCGAGTGGGCCCGGTTTCTGGTTCCCGCCGACCGTCATCACCCCGCAACGCACCGACCGCACCGTCACCGAGGAGATCTTCGGACCGGTCGTCGCGGTGCTGCCGTTCGACGACGAGGCCGACGCCATCGCGCTGGCCAATGACACCGAATACGGCCTGTCCGGGTCGATCTGGACTGACAACCTTTCTCGGGCAGTGCGGGTGTCACGCGCGGTCGAGGCAGGCAACCTGAGCGTCAATTCGCATTCGTCGGTCCGGTACAACACCCCGTTCGGCGGCTTCAAACAATCCGGGCTCGGCCGCGAACTCGGTCCGGACGCACCCCTGCACTTCACCGAAACCAAGAACGTCTTTTTTGCTGTAGAGGAGAGCTAGATGGATCTGTCCCAGCGACTGAAGGACAAGGTCGCCGTCGTCACCGGTGGCGCGAGCGGCATCGGGCTCGCGGCCGTCAAACGGATGCGGGACGAAGGCGCGATCGTCGTCATCGGGGATCTCGACGAGACCACCGGCAAGACTGTGGCCAACGACTTGAACGTGACGTTCGTCCAGGTCGACGTTGCCGATCAGGTCGCGGTGGATCAGTTGTTCGACACCGCTTTCGAGCTACACGGTGGCGTCGACATCGCGTTCAACAACGCCGGGATCAGCCCGCCCGACGACGACCTCATCGAGAACACCGGCATCGACGCCTGGGACCGGGTGCAGGACGTCAACTTGAAGTCGGTCTTCTTCTGCTGCAAGGCCGCGCTGCGGCACATGGTGCCCGCGCAACGCGGCTCCATCATCAACACCGCCTCGTTCGTCGCGGTCAATGGTTCGGCCACCTCCCAGATCTCCTACACCGCGTCCAAGGGCGGCGTGCTGGCCATGTCGCGCGAGCTCGGAATCCAGTACGCGCGCCAGGGAATTCGGGTCAACGCGCTATGCCCCGGCCCGGTGAACACCCCGCTGTTGCGGGAGCTGTTCGCCAAGGATCCCGAGCGCGCTGCACGCCGCCTGGTGCACGTGCCGATGGGCCGGTTCGCCGAGCCGGAGGAACTGGCCGCCGCGGTGGCATTCCTGGCCAGCGACGACTCGTCGTTCATCACCGGGTCGAGCTTCCTGGTCGACGGCGGCATCACCGGCCACTACGTCACCCCGCTGTAAACCATGACAGCCGTACCGGAACCGCAGCAGGCCCACGAGGCACTGCTGCGTCCGGTGCGCCTGGGCAACGCGTTCGAGGACACTGTGGCCCGGCTGCTGCAGACCATCAAGCTCGGTGTGCTCACCCCCGGTGACTCGCTGCCCCCGGAACGGGAGCTCGCCACCCGGCTCGGCGTCAGCCGCGACACCGTCCGGGAGGCGATCAAGTCGCTGGCCGACGCCGGTTACCTGGTGTCGCGGCGCGGCCGCTATGGCGGTACCTTCCTGGCCGAACCGCTACCCGCCCCCACCGAGGGGGTGGTGCGCTTCAGCCGCGCCGACATCGACGACGCGCTGCGGCTGCGCGAGATCCTCGAAGTCGGCGCCGCCAGGATGGCCGCGACCCGAACGCTGACCGCCGCCGAGCGGGAAGGTTTGTGGTCCCGGCTGACCGATGTGCGCTGCTCGTGTGCCGAGGACTACCGGCGGCTGGACTCCCGGTTGCATCTGGCCATCGCGGAGGCTGCCGGATCGGCATCACTGGTGCCGCTGGTGGCCGAGAACCGAATGCGACTGAACGCCCTGTTGGATCAGATTCCGTTGCTGCGGCGCAACATTGCGCACTCCGACGAACAGCACGAGAGCATCGTCATCGCCATCCTGGCCGGCGATCCGGATGCCGCAGGAGCGGCGATGCAGGCCCACGTCGCCGGGTCGGCGGCCCTGCTGCACGGCTTCCTGGACTGACTTCCCCGGCCGGCCGTCACGACGCGGTGCGGCGTCGTATTCCGCGCCGAGCAGACCGACATCGTTGCGCAGGCTGATCAGCCGGTCGAAAAAGTTCGGTGGCCTCTCGCGTCCACCCGATATCGCCGCTGCGCGACACCAATGCCGCGGAGCGCAGGACTCCCAGCAGCGGGTAGTCCTCGCGACGGGGTGTCGCTAGTGCGATCCATCCAGGGTGACAACAACTTTGACATCGTCAGATTCGGGGGTGAACGCGTTCGCCGCGTCGTGCAGCGGGACCCGACGGGTTATCAGACTGGCCAACCACTTCGGATCGGCTTTGGTCAGCGCTGCGGCGGCTTGCCGGTAGTGCCGAAGGTTGGCGTTGACCGAACCCACGACCGCGTCGTTCTCCAGCACGATCTCGCGATTGAGGCCCCCGGCGTCAACAGTGAGGGCCCGGCCCTTCGGGGAGACGCCGGTCAACGCGACAATGCCGTACGAGCCGGTGACGGTCATGGCGTCGAAGACCAGCGCGCCCACGCCGGTGGCCTCGATGACGATGTCCGGCTGGATCTTGCCGACCGCCTTCTCAACGCTGGTGTGGTGGTAGGTGGCGTTCAGGGCGTCCACGATCTCGGGTTTGGGTCCGTCGGTCACCCGGTCGAGCACATGGACTTCGAGGCCGTGCTGCACGCCCAGCAGAGCGGCCAACAGACCGACCGGGCCTGCGCCGGTGACCAGCGCGGTGCGTGGTTCGAACCAGGCCCGCTGCCCGATGCGGTACACCTGCTCCCAGGCTTTGGCCACGACCGTGGTGGGCTCGATCAACACGCCGGCGTCGCCGAGTCCGTCATCGAGCTTGATCGCGTAATCGGTCTCCACACACCAGATCTCACTGCCGTACCCGTCGATCTCCTTGATGCCGCGTTCGGTGTACCGGCCGTTGCGACACATGTCGAATTCGCCGTGGGCGCAGGCGCCACAGGGCACCGGATCGGGCCGCCGAACCACGCCGACCACCAGATCGCCTTCGCCGAACTCGCTGTCCGGCGGGGCCGTCAGCACCCGGCCCAGCGATTCGTGACCCAGTATCAGCCGATCACGCCCAGGCGGGGCCCAGCCGTATTCGCCTGCGGCGATCTCCTTGTCGGTCCCGCACACTCCGATCGCCAGGCCTGCCACACGCAGTTCACCGGGCCCGGCGGAGGGCTCGGCGACGTCCTCGACGGCAAGGGTGTGGGCTCGGCCGGGCTGCACTGTCAACGCACGCATGCTATCGGCGTACCCATCCGGTGCGGCCCTCATCCATTGCCGTACCGCAATGGTTGCTGGGAAACAAGCTGCTATCGGCTGATGAAGGCCAACCCGACAATGCCGACGATGTAGAGCACGCTCACGGCGATCGAGTCCAGCCCCATCCGGAGCCACTGGCGCTGCGGGCGAAAGATCAATCCCGCCATGTATACGACGGTGAGCAGGGCGGCCAGGGCGGTGAGGTAGATGTCGGTGCGGTGGGCGGTCGGCAGCACCGCGTCGCCGGACAGCAGCGTCGCGAGGAGGAACAACACCGGCAAGAAGGCATTGCCGCCGAAGATGTCGCTCATCGCGAGCTTGTAATCGCCCATCCGGGTCGAGGCCAGGCCGGTCGAGAGTTCGGGCAGGGAGGTGGCGGCTGCCAGAACGGTGGCGCCGAACAACACCCCCGACATTCCCCAGCGGCCGAACACCTCCTCGCCGCTGCGTTCGATCAGAACACCGGCGACCAGCGTGGCGACGGCGGCAACGGCGAACACGGTGACCGCGCGGCCGGTGCTGACGCCGCGTTGCGTAGCGGTCTTCTCGTTCGTCGCGGTGGAGTGGCCGGGCGGCTTGTCCTGGCTGTCCGGCGCATGACCGGCCTGTTGCCACGGTAGTCCCTTGCCGGCCCGGCGGATCAGGTACAAACCGATCGCCCAGACGACGACGATCAGGACCGCACCGGGAGTCAGCCGCCACGCGATCAGCGAATTGGGCAACTGGGTGGACATCACCACGATGACTAACAGCGCCACCACGAGACCGGCTTCCAGCACCAGGGTCAGCGATGCCGCCAGGTAGGTCAACGGCTTACGCGGTCGGGTGCCGGCGGCGTCGAGGGCCGCCAGCACGATCGTTTGGATCGCGATGCCACCGAGGATGTTGCCGACCGCGACGTCGACATGATGGGACAGCGCGGCGCTGGCGGTGATGGCGATCTCCGGCAGGTTGGTGGCAATCGCGAGCAGGATGACCCCGCCGAGCGCCGCGCCCAGATGCCACCGTTGCGAGAGCACGTCGGTCGTCTGGGACAACTTGATACCCGCGAACCAGATCACGCCGGCGCACGCCACGAAGATTGCCACCAGTGCCGGCGAAGGCAAAGACGTCATGGCGATATGTTCCCGCCCAGCGAAATGTTAACCACAGTCAACAGTTGTTCGGCGACAAACATTCGCCGCGGGGGTGAGCCGCTCAGCCGACCTGATCGTCGCGGCCGGCGGCGGCGAGGAGATCCTCGCGCCCTCGCGCCACCCGGGAGCGGATGGTGCCCACCGGGCAGCCACAGACCTCGGCGGCCTCGGCATAGGACAACCCCAGCACCTGGGTCAGCATCAACGCGTTGCGGCGGTCGGTGTCCAATCCGTCGAGCAGCATCCTGATCTCGGTGATGTCCTCGAACCGGCCGGCGCTGTGTCGGGCGTCGAGCACCTGCTCCAGATCGATTGCGGAGGTCGTGCGCGGTCGTGCCTGATTGCGCCGGATCTGGTCGACGACGACGCGGCGGGCGATCGACAGCAGCCAGGTCTTGGCCGAGGACCGACCGGAGAATCGGGGGAGTGCGCCCAACGCCCGCAGGAATGTCTCCTGCGTCAGGTCGTCGGCGTGACCTGGATCACCGAGGAAGGCAACCGCACGCCAGACGTCGCGCTCGGTGGCCTTGATAAACGCCTCGAGAGCGGCCGCGTCGCCCCGGCCGGCAGCCAGGGCCAGCGCGGTGACGGGGTCGTCGTCGTGTTCGGCCACGCTCAGTGAGACTAGGGGATCACCGTGACCGGCACATTCCCGGCCTGTTGCGGGAGCGTATTTTGGGTGGTCGGGAACCGCGCGGCCGTCGTGGCCGACTACTACCCGGGTCCCTGACAGGCAAGGAGTGCGATGACGGTGTCGGTCGTGGGCGGTTCAGCCGCTACGAACGAGTCCGACGCCTCGCAGCGTGTCGAACTCGACGTCTCGGGGATGTCCTGCGCGGCGTGTGCGGCTCGGGTCGAGACCAAGCTCAACAAGGTCGACGGAGTGCGCGCCTCGGTCAACTACGCCACCCGGGTGGCCAGCATCGATGCCCCCGAATCGGTGGCCACCGAGGATTTGTGCGAGGTCATCCGCAAGGCCGGTTACGACGCCGCTCCGCGCTCCGCCGCGGCCGCCGAGACAGCGGACCCCGACGACACGCTGGCCCGCAGCCTGCTGCGGCGGCTGGCGATCGCCGCCGTGCTGTTCGTGCCGCTGGCCGACCTGTCGGTGATGTTCGCGGTGGTTCCCAGTACCCGGTTCACCGGCTGGGGCTGGCTGCTCACCGCGCTGGCGGCGCCGATCGTCACCTGGGCCGCCTGGCCGTTCCACCGGGTTGCCCTGCGCAACGCCCGCCATGGCACCGCGTCCATGGAGACGCTGATCTCGGTCGGCGTCACCGCGGCCACACTGTGGTCGCTGTACACGATCTTCATCGGGCATCGCGAACGACGCAGTGACGGCATCTGGCAGGCGCTGCTGAGCAGCGATTCGATCTACCTGGAGGTGGCCGCCGGCGTCACCGTCTTCATCCTGGCCGGGCGCTACTTCGAGGCGCGGGCGAAGTCGCGGGCCGGCAGCGCGTTGCGCGCGCTGGCCGCTCTCAGCGCAAAGAACGTGACGGTGCTGCTGGCCGACGGCAGTGAAATGGTGCTGCCGGCAGACGAACTCAAAGAGCAGCAGAAATTCGTGGTGCGCCCCGGCGAGACCATCGCCGCCGACGGGTTGGTGATCGAGGGTGACGCCGCGATCGACATGAGCGCGATGACCGGCGAAGCCAAGCCGTCGCGTGCGCACCCGGGTGCACCGGTGGTCGGCGGAACAGTGGTGCTCGACGGCCGGTTGATCGTCGAGGCCGCTGCCGTGGGTTCCGACACCCAGTTCGCCGGGATGGTGCGGCTGGTCGAAGAAGCGCAAGCGCAGAAAGCTGACGCTCAGCGACTGGCCGACCGGATCGCCGGTGTCTTCGTGCCGGTCGTGTTCGGAATCGCGGCACTGACGGCGATGGGCTGGCTGTTGGCCGGAGCCGACGCCGACCGGGTGTTCTCGGCCGCGCTGGCGGTGCTGGTGATCGCCTGCCCCTGCGCGCTGGGGCTGGCGACCCCGACGGCGATGATGGTGGCCTCCGGACGCGGCGCACAGCTCGGCATCTTCCTGAAGGGCTACCGGGCGCTCGAAGCCATCCGCGCGGTGGACACCGTGGTGTTCGACAAGACCGGCACGCTGACCACCGGGCATCTCGCGGTCACCGAGGTGACCGTTGCCGACGGCGCGCGGCCCGACGAGATCCTGGCGCTCGCCGCGGCTGTCGAGGCCGCCTCCGAACATGCTGTCGCAGTGGCCATCACGACCGCCACCGACGAGCGCCGGCCGGTGGAGGACTTCCGCGCCCATCCGGGTCGCGGGGTCACCGGCACGGTATCGGGGCGGCGGGTGACGGTCGGGCGCCCGTCCTGGGTCGCCGGGCAGACCGACCTGCCCGAGTCGGTTCAGGCGGCTCGACGAAGCGGCGAATCACGCGGGGAGACGGTGGTATTCGTCGCCGTCGACGGGCAGGTGTGTGGTGCCGTGGCGGTGGCCGACGCGGTCAAGGAATCGGCCGCGGGCGCGGTGGCCGCCTTGCACCGCCGCGGGCTGCGTACCGTGCTGCTCACCGGCGACAACGCCGCCGCCGCAGGAGCGGTCGCCGCGGAGGTCGGTATCGACGAAGTCATCGCCGAGGTGCTGCCCGAAGGCAAGGTCGACGTCATCGAGCAGCTGCGCGACCAGGGCCGAGTGGTCGCCATGGTCGGCGACGGCATCAACGATGGTCCCGCGCTGGCGTCGGCGGACTTGGGCCTGGCCATCGGACGCGGCACCGACGTGGCGATCGGCGCCGCCGACATCATCCTGGTGCGCGACGATCTCGACATCGTCCCGCAGGCACTCGACCTGGCCAAGGCCACCATGCGCACGATCCGGACCAACCTGTACTGGGCATTCGGTTACAACGTGGCAGCCATCCCGATCGCCGCGGCCGGATTCCTCAATCCGCTCATCGCCGGTGCGGCGATGGCGTTCTCGTCGTTCTTCGTCGTCTCGAACAGCCTGCGGCTGCGCAACTTCGACGCCCGCTAACGAAAGGCATATCTCGTGTCGAACACGTTCACGATCACCGGTCTGCACTGCCAGAGCTGCGTGCGGGTGGTCACCGGTGCTCTTGCGGCGCTGCCAACCGTCAGTGTCGTCGACATCGACCTCGACCCCGAGGGCGCGTCGATCGTGCGGGTCGACGGCGAGGTCACCGTCGACCAGGTGCGCGAGGCGCTGGCAGACGAGGATTACACCGTCGTAGGCTGAGATCTCAAGCGCCCCAGGATAACTCGGTGACTCCCGAAGCCATGCTGTGGCTTGCGCTGGACCTGATCGGGACGTTTGTGTTCGCGCTCAACGGCGCATTGACCGCAGTGCGCGCCGCTCGTCTCGACATCGTCGGGGTGGTCACACTCGGCATGATGACCGCCCTGGGCGGTGGCGTCATCCGGGATGTGATCATCGGCGACATCCCGCCTGCGACGTTTCGTGACTGGCGATACTTCGCGCTCGCCGTCGCCGGCGGGCTGCTCGCCTTCGCACTCAGCAAGCTGTTGCACCGGTTGGAGGCCGCGATCACGGTGTTCGATGCAATGGGCCTGAGCGTGTTCGCGGTGATCGGGACTGCCAAGGCGGCGGCATTCGGGTTGGGTGTCGCCCCGACGTTGCTGCTGGGCGTGGTCACCGCGGTGGGCGGCGGCACTATTCGCGACGTCCTGATCGGGCAGATCCCCACCGTGCTGCGCAGCGAACTGTATGCGATCCCGGCCCTGATGGCGGCGGCGATCACGGTCGGCGCCATTCGGCTGGACTGCTACGGGTTGGCGGCCGCCCTGGCCGCCGCGGCGGTGTGTTTCGTCATCCGGATGCTCGGGGTTCGGTTCGGCCTCAACGCACCCGGCCCACTCGGCACCGACCGCTGAGGTTCAGGGGGCCAGCCAGGCGAGCGCCGCGACGACCAGCGCCTCGGTGCCGGTGTCCAGGGTGGGTTGGATGACCGGAGCGAACCCCGGCGAGTGGTTGACCGGAATGTCCTGGCTGACCCGTCCGTTCTGGACTGCCCTGCGATAGTGCTGCTCGTCGATTCCACCGATACCCCAATAGGTGAACGGCACCCCGAGCGCGGTGGGGATGTCACTGAAGTCCTCACTCGCCGCTCCCTGCGGCATAGCGTGCAGGCGTGCGCCGAAGTGTCGCGCGAAGGCGTCGTGTACTCGGCCGGTGACCTCATCGTCGTTCACGGTGAGCGGAAACGAATCGTAGAGTTCGAATTCCGGCTCTTCGGGTGAATCGGAGGCCTGGCATTCGGCGATCACGATGCGCCGGATCGCGTTGAGTACCGAGGTGCGCGTCGACTCGTCGAACGTGCGCAGGTTGAGTTCCAGGACGGCACGATCGCCGATCACGTTGCTTTTCGTCCCTGCTCGAATGCTGCCGACGGTCAGGACGACGGTGTCGGCCGCAGCGACCTCTCGAGAAACGATGGTCTGCAGGCGGATCACGATCATCGCCGCCAGGACCACCGAGTCCACCGCCGCCTGAGGCATCGAGCCGTGCGCACCGCGGCCGAACACCGTGATCCGCATGCTGTCGGCTGCTGCCAGGAACGGACCGCGATGCGTTCCGACCACGCCGGCGGGTAGGGGAAGCACGTGTTGCGCCATGGCGACGTCGACATCCGGAATGGCTTCGCGCAGGCCGTCATTCACCATTCCCCGTGCACCATCACCGACCTCTTCAGCCGGTTGGAACAAAGCGATGACGGTCCCGTTCCACTGCTCGGCGTGCCTGGCCAACAATTCGGACGCACCAAGCAAGCAGGTGACGTGGACGTCGTGCCCGCAGGCGTGCATGACCGGAACCTCATTGCCGGAGGCGTCGATGGCGCGCTCCGTGCTGGCGTAGGCCAGACCGGTTGCTTCCTGCACAGGCAGCGCATCCATATCCGCGCGCAGCAGCACCACCGGGCCTTCACCGGCCCGGATGATGCCGATGACGCCGGTGCCGCCGATTCCCTCGCGGACCTCGATTCCCGACTCGCGTAGTTTCTCGGCGACCAGGCCCGCGGTCCGGTGTTCCTGGTGGGAAAGTTCGGGATGCCGGTGCAGGTCGCGGTAGAAATCTTCTTGCCACTGCCGGACCGCGGGTAGCCCGGCCAAGATGGCGCCATCGCGACCAGTCGTCGAATCCGCGATCGAGGTCTCGGCCATCTTTCGGCTCCTTGCCGTGCCCGGTGGGCAACGCAGTACCCAACCTACGCCGCCCCCACATGCGATGTCCTCGGCCTGCCGGACTCCGATAACCTTGCCATCTGCCAAGCGGGTCACCCGGGATAGAGAAGCGAGAACGAGCACATGCCCGAACTGTTCGAGGTTCCGATCACGATGAACCTGGTGCGTGGGGCGCAGGAACTCGACATCACCAACCAGGGTCTGTTGCCGCATCGGCTACCTCGCTGGGCCCGCGCGCAATGTGACGACCCCCAACTCGCCATGGCCGAAGCTCAACCGGCCGGATGCCGACTGGTTTTCGAAACGCGTTGCACTGAAATCGAACTGGAAGCGCTGCGAACCCGGCCCGCCTATAAGGGCATGCCCATGCGGCCCGATGGCGTCTACGATCTGGTCGTCGACGGGGAGTTGACCGCGCAAGCCAGCCTGTCCGGTGGCAACGTGCTGATGAAGGACGCTGCCGCCGGTACCGAGGAACTCATTGCCGGCGCGCCGGGTGTGATTCGCTTCACCAACCTGCCGGACCGGCCGAAGATGGTCGAAATCTGGTTGCCGCACAACGAGATCACCGAACTGATAGCGCTACGGAGTGACCATCCGTTGCAACCTTGCCCGATCACCCGGCCGGTGTGGCTGCATCACGGCAGTTCCATCAGCCACGGGTCCAATGCGCTGCACCCCACCGGCACCTGGCCCGCGGTGGCGGCAGCCGGTGCCGGTGTCGAACTGATCAACCTCGGGATGGGCGGTGCGGCGATGCTGGATCCGTTCACCGCCCGCACGATGCGCGATATCCCGGCCGACCTGATCAGTGTCAAGATCGGCATCAACATCGTCAACGCCGACCTGATGCGCCTGCGCGCCTTCGGTCCGGCCGTGCACGGCTTCCTCGACACCATCCGCGACGGGCATCCGGTGACGCCGATCATCGTGATCTCCGCCGTGTACTGCCCCATCCATGAGGACACGCCGGGACCGCTGGCCCCCGATTTCAGCGGGGGAACACTGGCATTCGCCGCGACCGGCAACCCGACGGAGGTGGCGGCAGGCAAGCTCACGCTGCGCGTCATTCGCGACGAGCTCGCCCACATCGTCGGCGAAAGAGCACTGACCGACCCGCACCTGCGCTACGTCGACGGCCTGGACCTGTACGGTCCGGCAGACTTCGCCGAGTTCCCGCTTCCCGACCGGTTGCACCCCGGCCCGCAGGCCCACGACCGGATGGGGCAGCGCTTTGCCTGCGTGATTCGCGAGAGCAGCGCATCGTCCTAGCGAGAACCCTTGTCGCGCACGGTGGTGGGCAGTGCCGGTCGCGAGTCACCACCTCGACGTGAGGCTTGGCGATGTGCTGCATCGACTCGTCGCCCGCGACCGACCTGCCACACCGTCACCCTATCATCTGAACACCTGAACAGATAAGTTGATGACATGACTGATTACCGCTTGCCTGACTTGGATTACGACTACAGCGCACTCGAGCCCCATATTTCCGGCGAGATCAACGAGATTCACCACAGCAAGCACCACGCGGCTTACGTCAAAGGCGTCAACGACGCGTTGGCCAAACTGGAGGAAGCTCGCGCCACCGCCGACCACGCTGCGATCTTCCTCAACGAGAAGAACCTGGCCTTCCATCTCGGCGGTCACCTCAACCACTCGATCTGGTGGAAGAACCTGTCGCCCAACGGAGGTGACAAGCCAGTCGGAGAGCTGGCAGCCGCCGTCGATGAGGCGTTCGGGTCATTCGATGCGTTCCGCGCTCAGTTCAGCGCCGCTGCCAACGGTTTACAGGGTTCCGGCTGGGCAGTACTGGGTTACGAGCCGCTCGGCGGCAAGCTGCTGACGTTCCAGCTCTACGACCAGCAGGCCAACGTGCCCGCGGGGATCGTGCCGCTGCTGCAGGTCGACATGTGGGAGCACGCCTATTACCTGCAGTACAAAAACGTCAAGGCCGACTACGTGACGGCGTTCTGGAATGTCGTGAACTGGGCCGACGTTGGGGACCGGTTCACCTCGGCAATCGGCAAGCCACAGGGCGGTCTTGCCTGACTGCGTGATTCAGCGCCGGTTCTTGGCCAATTCCCGCAGCATCGCGTTGTAGGCGTCGAGGTCGTCGTCGTAGTGGGCATCGGCGTGCCGGTCGGTGCGGGTGGCGGTCCGCCGGTCTTGGCGTGCCCACTGCACCACGAGCGCGATGACGACGACGATCACCGGAAGCTCGCTGGAGCCCCAGGCGATCGCCCCACCGAGATGCTGGTCGTCGTTCAGGCTCGCCAGCCACGGTAGGTGCAGGTAGCGGTAGAACGTGCCGCCGAGCACCGAAGTCATGGTCATGGTCGCGATCCCGAAGAACGCGTGGAACGGCATCACCGCGAACAGCAGGCCCAGGCGTCCGATGAACGGCAAGCGTTTCGGCCCCGGGTCAATGCCGATGATTCCCCAGAAGAACAGGTACCCGGTGATCAGGAAGTGCAGGGTCATGAACTCATGGCCCCAGTGGTAGCGGACCAGGGTGTCGAAAATTGGCGTGAAATACACCGCGTACAGCGAGCCGACGAACAGCACAAATGCCGTTGCGGGATGAGACAGGAACCGGGACACCGGCGAATGCACCAGCCACAGCAGCCATTCCCGGGGACCGGGTGGGCGGCCGGCGCCTGCGACCGGAAGCGCGCGGAGCGCCAACGTAATCGGTGCGCCCAGCACCAGGAACACCGGGATGAACATGTTCAATGCCATGTGCTCGCCCATGTGCACGCTGAACATGGCCGACCCGTAGGCGCGCACCCCTGAACTGGTGGCGAGAAGCAGTGCGGCACAACCCAGCAGCCACGCGACCATCCGGCCGGGCGGCCAGGCGTCGCCGCGCCGCCGCAGCCGGACGTACCCGATCACGTACCCCAAGGCCAAGACCACCGCGGCGACGCCGAGCAGCACGTCGAACCGCCAGGCCGTCAGCAGCCGAAGCGCGGTGGGTGGCTCGGTGAGCTGATAGCCGAGAAAGACGTCCCACGCGGTGAATTCGTGTGCAAGTAGCCGTGGCGCGGTCTGCATCGCCATCGTCGACACGGCCGCGACCGCCAGGATGGCGGCCACCGCGCCTGCCGGCCTGTGCTTGATGAGCAGGCTGGCGAGGAGCGCGGCCGCGGCCAGCACGCCGAATCGTCCATAGTCCGACGTCAACCCGGAAGGCATCGCCAGCAGGAACCACAGCAGCGCGCCATACACCAGCGCGACCGTGCCCGCTGCGAGCTCAGTGAGCAGAACTCGTCTGCGCAGTTCGGCTTTCGGCGGGGCGAGCGCGGCGCCGACCTTCACTCCGGTCAGGACTGCCAGCGCGGCGGCGAAGACGATCACGGCGCTGGTCGCGTAGTCGTGGTCGGGCCCCTGGCCGGCGTTGCCGCTGACCGGCAGTGCGATCACGCCGATGAATGTGGGAATCAGCAGCACGGCGTGCCACGACCAGCGCACGGTGGCGCGCAGACTCGCGGTCACCACGGCCGCGGCGACGGCGGCCGCGATCCAGCCGCGGCCCATTTCCGAGGCGCCGAGCGCGGTGCCGAGGCCGCCCTCGGTGATCAGCCGGGTGACCGGCACCCCGGATGCCGTCGCAGCCTGGATCGGGATCATCGCCAGCGCCGTCACCAGCCAGACCGGTGCGAGGCGTTCGGCAAGCAGGTGCACGCGGAACGACAGGGGGTCGAGCACGCCGCGGTCGTCGGGTTCGGCGGTGATCACGATGAACACCAGCGCGCCAAGGCAGATCGCGGCGGCCAGTGTCGCGGTGAAGTAACCGATCAGACCGGCGACACTGGTTGCCGTGCCGGGGTAGGAATCGCCGGTGGCGGTGAAGCGCCGGTCGCCGGATGCCACTGCGTATACGGCGATCGCCACGAGCAGGACGAGGTAGCCGCCCAGCAGCCATCGCCCCGGCGACCGGGTGGCTGTGTGGGTAGCGTCCATCGTCGCGAGTCTACGACTGGTCGTCGTAGTCGAGTCGCCGTGGTGGGAACTTTCTGGTGCGATGAATCGACCATTGCTGACGTGCGGATCGGACAAGGAGTGACCGGTGATCGCTGACCTCACGCTGCGCTGGGTCGTCACGCTGTTGTTCGTGCTCGCCGCCGCGGAGTGCCTCTCGACCATCGTCGGCGCAGAGCGGCGTCCGGCGGCCGTCGTCAGCCAACTGCTGCACGTCGTGATGGCGGTGGCGATGGCGGTGATGGCCTGGCCCTGGGGCGCAGCATTGCCGACGGTTGCACCGATGGTCTTCTTCCTGCTCGCGACCCTGTGGTTCGTGGCCGTCACGGCGAGCCCGATATGTGCCGGCCACCGGATCGCGGGCGGGTATCACGCACTGATGATGCTGGCGATGGCCTGGATGTATGCGGTGATGAACGGTCGGTTGCTGCCCGGTCAGGCGTCCTACGCGGGGGACACGGCGTCGACGTCCGCCGGGTCGTCGGGCCATGCCGGTCACGCGGGGATGAACATGCCCGGCATGGACATGTCCGGCACCACGGACGCGGCAGACAGTTCCGGCGGCGGGTATCCGCCCTACATCGACGCGCTGAACTGGGTCTGCACGATTGGGTTCGCGGTGGCCGCGGCGTTCTGGCTGTATCGCTACCTCGCGGTGCGGATGAATCGCGAGCCGGTCGTGGCGGCGCGCCCGCTGGGCATTCTGTGTCAATCGATGATGGCCGCGGGGATGGCGATCATGTTCGGCGTCATGCTCTGAGGCGCCGACGAGCTGTGGCCCGACCTCGGACCAGGCCACAGCATCGTGGTGTCGGTCTAACAGGAGCCCTGGGCCCGCAGCGACGTCTTGGCGACCTGTGCTGTGCACGACTTCACGGCCGCAGACGGCGAACGATGCGGGGTGATCGTGACGTGGTGGCCGCTGAGTTGGCGGATTACTGCTGCGGAGAGGTCTGCCTCGTCGGGAAGCGCCGCACCCCTGGCTTGCAGGGAGTCGTAGGTCGTCTTGATCAGGCCACCGTTCAACAGGCCGGTTACCGTGCCGTTCGATCCGTGTGTCGGGTGCTCATAGTTCGGCGTTCCAAAAGCGTTGTGGTAGTTGGTCCCGAGTGGCGAATCGTCCAGGGACTTGTTGAATGCGGTGTTCTGGTTGAACACTCGGTCACCGAGTGCTTGGACGGCGCGTACGCCCGGTGCCGGATTGCCCGGAGTGCTTTCAGTCCCGAAGCCCGGCCTGCCGACTGCGTCGCCTGACGGGGTGCTGTAGCCGTGGGCGTGCGCGATAGCAGCTCCGGGAGCCGCCACCATCAGTACCGCGGCAAGCGCGGTCCCGCTCAGGGCGGCGCCTGCGCGAATGCGGCGGCGGGGATTGAGATGCTGCGTGGTCATGTGAGCCTGCCCTTCAGTCAATGGTGTTGTTTCTCAACGGTCCTGGTCGTTCAGGCCGCCCTGGTAGGCAGGCCGGTGTCGGTGCACATCGCCTTGGACCCGCTGCTGCCGCCGGTGGCAGTGCCGGCACCGGCCCCGCCGCGGGTGTTGGCGCCGCCGCGCTCAGCGTTGCTATCGGTGTTGCCGCCGCTGCCTGAATCGGAGCCGTGGTCGTGGCCGGGATGCGCGGCCGCATGTCCCGCCAGAGCGGCGCTGAATGTGAGCGTTCCGGCGGCTAGGAAGGCGCCCAGGAGTCGCGGCATCCGACGGTGTTTTCTGACCTTCATTCATCTCTCCCGTTGTTGTGGACCCCGATCTACTACGGGCTGTAGTAATCGAGGGCATAGCGGTGCCCGGGGTGGGCCTGCTGACCCTGCTTTTCGTCAGCTGGGTGCGAGCCCCGAAACCATCGCCGTGGAGCTAGATCTCTCACAGCAGGTATTCAGGAAATGCACAGACAATTGGTCGCGAGACGCCGTGAAAAGTTCCGGGCCGTCAGGTCACGCAGCGCCGTCGGTGGGGTAGAGGTGCCCCCGGCGGCGCCCCCGGGAGGCGTTGTCGGGCAACACCACATCGGCTGTGACGGGTGCGGCGTCACCTCGGGGCTCCGGCTCGGACGCGCGGCTGTCTCGCCACACCAGCAGCGCCAGGACAGTGCCCGCCAGCACGGGCAGGTGCGACAGCACCCGGTCGAGCGTCACCGCGCCCGCGAGCGCGTCGGTGACGACGTAGCCGGTGAGGATCGCGGTGAACACCGACAGCACTCCGGCCAGGCCGGCGGCTGCCGTCGGCCGCGCCGCCGCGATGATCATCACCACGCCCAGTGCCGCCGACCATGCCGTCGACTCGTTGAGCAGATGGCCGCCCATCATCGCGTGCTGGGTGGCCGCCGATGTCCCGACGTTGACGCCGAATGCCTGGGCTGCGGCCAGGCCGACCTGCATGAGCCCGACGGCGCCCAACGTCGCGCGCAGCATGGTGTCGGTCGATGGCAGCCGACGATGGGCCGCCTGAGACGGCGGGCTGGCCGCAGCGACGGCCGCCACCTGGGACCGGCCGGCCAGTCGGCGCAGCTGCTGGGTCTGCTCGACGGCCCGGGCGTACCACGCCCCGCACTGGTCACAGGTGGTGAGATGCTCGTCGACCCGGGCCGCGGGAACGGGTTCACGTTCGCCGTCGATCCGGGCTGACAACGCCTCCCTGGCGACATCGCAGTCCACGGATCAATAGTCGCCTACGGAGGCCGGATTGTTCCAGCGTCCCGGGTCCAGCCCGACTGCTGGGCTAGATTCCTAGGCATGGATGCCCCAGGCGACACGGCGAAGGTCGAGCTTGCCTCGTCCGCGCTGGCCGATGTCGACATCCACGGTTGGACGCAACGCTTCGATCTGTTGTCCGACCCGCACCGGCTGGAGATCCTGCTCGGGCTGCACCGAGCGCCCGGCATCTGCGTCGGCGACCTTGCCGCCGCCGTCGGACGCTCGGAAAACGCTGTCTCGCAAGCACTTCGGGTGCTACGTCAGCAAGGCTGGGTTACCTCGACGCGAGTGGGGCGTCAGGTCAGCTACCGGCTGGAAGACCACACCGTGCACGATCTGTTGCACTGGATCGGCGCCGCTCACTCGGAGTGAGTGAACTGTTCACTTCATTATCTGTACAGGTAGACAGATATCTGGCCGGCCGATTAGGGTTGACCGTTGGGGGCCGAGCCGATCGCGAGGAGACACGTTGAGCGTCCAGGTCACGGCCATGCACATGAGCGACGGCCTGGTCAACGCGCCCACCTCGGTGATGTTCGGGGTGCTGGCGATCGCCGCGGTGGCGTTGTGCGGCTGGCGGGCGCGTACCGAACTCGATGAGCGCACCGTCCCCTTGGCCGGGCTGGTCGCCGCCTTCATCTTCGCGGTCCAGATGATCAACTTTCCGATCCTGCCCGGCGTGAGTGGGCATCTCCTCGGTGGCGCACTCGCCGCGATCCTGGTCGGCCCGTATACCGGGGTGCTGTGCATCACGATCGTGCTGGTGGTGCAGTCCCTGTTGTTCGCCGACGGCGGGGTGACCGCACTGGGGATGAACATCACCAACATGGCCCTGATCGGCGTTGCCGCGGGATACGCCGCCGCTCGGATTCTCTACGCGCTGGTGCGACGGCGCCGTCCCGGTTCGGTACCGGCGCTCGGGGTCGTTGGTTTCCTCTCAGCGCTGTTCGGAACAGTCTGCGCGGCAATGGGATTCGTGGCCGAATACGCGATCGGCGGTTCCGCGCCGACCTCGCTGGACACGGTCGGCGCCTACATGCTCGGTACCCATGTCCTGATCGGTATCGGCGAAGGGCTGATCACGGCGGTGACCGTGATGGCCGTCGCCCGGTCCCGCCCGGACCTCGTCTATCTGCTGCGCCGTCATCGCGACCGTGAGGCGGTGGCCGCGTGAGCGCCCAGGCCGTGGCCCGGAATTGGCGGTTCTGGGTGGGATTCGGGGTGGCGATCCTGCTGATCGCCGGTGTGGTGTCCTACTTCGCCAGTTCGAGCCCGGACGGACTGGACTCGGCAACATTGCAGGGGTGTCAGGTCGTCCACACCGACCACGGTGAACAACTGACCGGCACCTGCATCGCCCAGCACGCGACCGAACACACCATGGCCGCCTCGCCGCTGGCCGACTACACGATCTTCGGTCACCCGGCCACGAGTGGACTCGCCGGCGTCATCGGCGCCGTCGTCGTGCTGGGCATCGCCTTCGGCGGATTCTGGCTGATCGCGCGCAGCCGCCGCGCGAAGGACTGAGATGGGAGCCGGGCACTCCCACCCGCTCTACCGGGACGGCGATTCGGTGGTGCACCGCGCGCCCGCCGAAGTCAAGATCGCCGGACTCGTGTTGTTCGTCCTCGCGGTGGTGGCCACCCCGCGGGAGATGATCTGGCCGTTCGCTGTCTACGCCGTGATCGTGTTGATGGTCTGGCGGGTGGCCACGATCCCGCTGCGATGGATCCTGCCGCGGATGCTGATCGAGGCGCCGTTCATCGTGCTTGCCGTGTTGCTGCCGTTCGCCGAAGGCGGCGAACGCGTCTCGGTCGGCGGTCTGCAGTTGTCGGTGGCCGGGTTGTGGGCGGCGTGGGGGATCGTGGTCAAGGGCACGCTCGGTGTGGCCGCCTCGCTCACCGTCGCCGCCACCACGTCGGCGCGTGAGCTGCCGCTGGCGTTGAGCCGGCTCGGTGTGCCGGGGCTGGTGACCTCGATGCTCGTGTTGATGATCCGCTACATCGACCTGCTGTCGGCGGAAGTCAGCCGGATGCGAATGGCGCGGATCTCCCGCGGCGACTCTCCGCGAGCCATCCATCAGATCGGTGCGATCGCGAAAGGCGTTGGGGCGTTGTTTCTTCGGTCCTATGAGCGGGGCGAGCGCGTGTACCTGGCGATGACGTCACGTGGTTTCGACGGCAAGGTGCCCGAGTTGGCGATCGTCGGGGCCGGTCCGCGGGCCTCGGGGGCGCAGTGGGTGTTCGCGCTGACGCCGGCGGTGGCCGCGGCTGCGGTGGCGGCGACCGCTTGGGTGCTTCGATGAGCACGCCGGCGATCCGGGTCCAGGGTCTGCACTACCGCTATCCCGACGGCCGGGTGGCCCTCGACGGTGTCGATCTGCGCATCGCGCCCGGCGAGCGGGTAGCCATCCTCGGCCCCAACGGGGCAGGCAAGACCACGCTCATGCTGCATCTCAACGGCGTCCTCACCGCCACGTCGGGGACCGTCGAGATCAGTGGAATCACGTTGACTCGCAAGAGCCTTCGTGACATCCGGCGCCGCGTCGGGCTGGTGTTCCAGGATCCCGACGATCAGCTGTTCATGCCCACGGTCGCCCAGGACGTCGCGTTCGGCCCCGCAAACTTCGGGCTCACCGGCGATGCGCTGGCCGCCCGGGTGGCCGCCGCGTTGGAGGTCGTATCGATGACCGAGCACGCCGACCGCAGTCCCGCGCACCTGTCCGGCGGGCAGCGCCGCCGCGCCGCATTGGCCACCGTCCTGGCCTGCGAGCCCGAGATACTGGTGCTCGACGAGCCCTCGGCGAATCTCGATCCGGTCGCGCGCCGGGAACTGGCCGAGACCCTGCCGACGCTGGCGGCGACGATGGTGATCGTCACCCACGACCTCCCGTATGCCGCTCAGCTGTGCGACCGGGCGATCGTGCTCGACGGCGGCGTGGTGGTCGCCGACGACACCGTCACCGCGGTGCTGTCCGACGCCGAATTGCTGGCCGCCCACCGGCTCGAATTGCCCTGGGGTTTCGTGGCTCCCACGCGCTGAGAGTTCTCAGTTGGCCAGCGACAACGTCACCGGACCGCCGTGTTCGTCGACGCCGTCGAGGATGCTCGACGGGACGCGGAACACCCGTCCTGGCGATGCAGGCCAGGGGAGGGTCTTGCGCCCGACGATCCTGCCATCCTGCCGGGCAACGACTTTCGGGATGCGGACCAGCCGATCAGTCCACAACAGAAGCCGGTGCCGGGCGGGCGCCGGATCGCCGGGACGCAGCAGGTTGGGGGCCACCCAGCGCAACGGCGCCTCGGCGTGGATCGGAACTCCTGCATCGGCGGGCCGGTTACCGGCGAGGTGGGCGCGGACCCGGTCGGCGACGTGGCGACCGTCGAGTGCGGCGATGTCGGCGGTGTCGACGGGGTGCAGCAGGTTGCCGATCGCGAAGACCCCGGGCCGGCTGGTACGCAGCGCCGTGTCCACGACGGGGCCGAGGGTTCCGGGATCGATGTCGAGGCCGGTGCTGCGGGCGAGCTCGTGATCGGGGATCCAGTCGCCGGTCAGGACGACGGTGTCGCAGTCGACGATGCGCCGATGCCCGGTGTCGAGGTTCTCGACCTCCACACCGGTGACTGTCGGCTTGCCGATGATCCGCACCACCCGGGTGCGTGTGGCGATCTGCAGTCCCAGCAGCGGTGACCGGCCGGCGAGGTTGAACACGCCGTAGGACTCCGGTGAGGGGTATTCGGTTGTCATCAGGGCGGTGTGGCAGCCGACGTGTTTGAGGGTGAGCACCGCCGAGTAACTGACCAGCTCGGCGCCGACCACAACAGCTCGCCGGCCGACGCTGCGGTGCTTGAGATGCACCGCGTTCTGCAACAGGCCGGTGGTGTAGACGCCCGCCCCGCGGTCGCCGGGAATCAGCCGGGCCGGGCGCGGACGTTCACGGGCGCCGGTGGCCAGCACGATGGCCCTGGCGGTGAGGTCGTAACGCCCCTGCGGAGAGGTGATCTCGAGTGTCTGATCGTCGGCCCAGCCGGTCACCATCGCGTTGGTGCGTATCGCCGCGCCGGCGGCGCGGGCATCCCGGGTGAGGCGCGCAGCGTAGGCGGGCCCGCTGATGAACGTCTTCCGGTCACGCATTCCGTAGCCCGGGTGATCGCTGTGTCGCGGGATCCCGCCGGCTTCTGATTCACGTTCCAGGACAACGATGTTCAGTGTGCTGTTGCGCGCCAGGTCGGCGGCGGCGGTCAGACCGGCGGGGCCGGCGCCGACGATCGCGACGTCGACCGTTTCGGTGGCGGTCATCAGTGCGTCCCCTGGTAGGTCTCACGGTCGAACAACGACTGAACTTCGGCGCCACAGAAGAACGCCTGGCAGCGACCGTTCATCACGCGGGTGCGTCGCCGCAGTCCGTCCACGGAGGTGGGTGGGATCACCGAATGGCAGGCGTCGCGAATCTCACCTTCGGTGACGCGTTCGCAGAAGCACACGATGCGCCCGTAGGCCGGGTCGGCGTCGATCGCCTCGGGCTGCTGGAAGGGGCGGGGGAATGCCTCGCCCAGATTCGGCATCCGCGGGGGAGGCGGCAGGTCCGTCTTCGGCACCAACGACAGGCCGGCGTCGGCGAGTTGGTCACGCACATATTCGGCCACGGCCATACCGGCGGTCAGACCGGTGGAGCGGATGCCGCCGACGAGCAGGTAGCGCTGAGTCGGGTCGGCCTCGATCAGATAGTCGCCGTGGTCGATGGCCGCACGGAGGCCGGAGTAGGTGGCGGTGACTTCCTCCTCGAGAAGGCGTGGCATCAGCGCCTTGCCCTTGCCCAGCAGGAATTCGAAGCCGGCTTCGGAGGTGCCGGTGGCGGTGCGGTCCTGCAGATCTTCGGACGTGGGTCCCAGCATGACGTTGCCGTAGATGGTCGGACTGACGAGCACGCCCTTGCCGCGTGCGGTCGGCACCGGCAACACGATCTTGTCCACCAACGCGCGGGCGAGCTTGTCGTAGACGATGAGTTCACCGCGGCGCGGGGTGACCGTGAACCGGTGATGGCCGAACAGGGCGTCGACGCGATCAGCGCCGAGTCCCGCTGCGTTGACGATCCACCGCGCGGTGACCTCTCCGCCGCCGGTGTGAACGGTGGTGGCCTGCGCTCCGACGTCGACACCGTCGACCCGGTGGTCGGTCAGCAGCACGGTCCCGCGGTTGACGGCATCGGTGGCCAGGGCGAGGTTCACCGTCCACGTGCAGATGATGGATTCGTCGGGGACGGTCAAGCCACCGAGCGCGCCCGGTCCGAGGTTCGGGATATCGGCGTAAACCGCCGCGGCGTCGATGATCTCGCAGCCGTGGTAACCGTTGTCTTCGGCCTTCTTCCGCAAGCCGGGCAGGGCGTCGAGTTGCTCCTGGTCCCAGGCCACCAGGATGGCACCGGTGCGTTCGATCGGGATGCCCGTATGCGTGGCGTAGTCGGAGAGCAGGTGGTAGCCGCGGTGCACCATCGTCGACTCGAGCGTGCCGGGTTTGGCGTCGAAGCCGGTGTGCAGGATCGCGGTGTTGGCTTTACTGGTGCCGTCGCCGACGTCGCTGCGGGCTTCTATGAGCGCGACCGAGAGTTGGTGGCCGGACAGTTCACGGGCGATCGCCGATCCGACGATGCCCGCGCCTATGACGACGACGTCGTAGGCGGTGGGGGTGGTCATCACATCTCCTGGGAGGGGTAGGTGGTGGCGGCGAGTTCACGCCACCGATCACGAAATTCGTCGGCCCGGTGTCCCGTCCAATTCGGTTGGTAGGTCGCCGAAGGCGCCCAGTCCGCAACGACCTCGGGCAGAGACTGCTTCGGAGACTGGCTCAGCCGGGCCAGCGCCGCCGCACCGAGTGCGGTGGCATGGGCGGACGGATAGACCTCGACAGGCACCTGCAGGATGTCGGCGCACGCCTGCATCAGGACCGTGGACTGAGTCAGTCCACCGTCGGCGCGCAGCGTGGTCAGCGGAGTCGTGGTGTCGGCATTGATGGCGGTGACCAACTCGGCTATCTGAGCGGCGATGCCCTGCAGGACGGCCAGCACCAGATGTCCGCGGTCGGTCGACAACGTCATCCCCGAAATCGACGCCTTCGCTTGAGATTTCCACCACGGTGCGGCCAGCCCGGCCAGTGCGGGCACACACAGCACCCCGTTGCTATCCGGGGCCGCGATACCGTCCATCTCCTCGGCGCCGCCGACGATGCCGAGCGAGCTGAGCCAGCGGACGGCTGACGCCGCGGTGTACACCTGGCCGTCGACGCAGAACGTGTCGCGGCCCCCGAGCCGCCAGGCCACCGAGGAGGTCAACCCGGTCGTGGAGCGCACGCCGGTGGTCCCGGTGTTGGCCAACAGGAACGCACCGGTGCCGAAGGTGCACTTGGCCATACCCGGCTCGAAGCAAGCCTCGGCCAGCAGTGCTGCCTGCTGATCGACGACAATCCCGCCGACCGGAATATCGCCGCCGAATACTGTTGTCGTGCCGATGGTTTCGTCGTTGCCGACAATGTCGGGCAGGCGCTCGCCGTCGAGCCCGAACAGCGCCAGCAACTCGTGACTCCAGTCCTTGGCGCCCAGATCGACCGCCAGTGACCGGCTGGCGGTGGTGGCGTCGGTGACGAACTCTCCGGTCAACTGGTGCAGCAGCCAGGTGTCCGAGGTGGTCACCACGCCGGCGGTCTCGACGTTGCGACGCAGCCACGCCATCTTCGGTGCGGAGAAGTACGGATCGAGTACCAGTCCCGTTCGGGCGGCGACCATCTCGCTCCACTCGCCCAGGGCCGCGCACAGCGGTTCGGCGCGGCGGTCCTGCCACACGATCGCGGGGGTCAAGGCACGGCCGGTGTCGGGATCCCACGCCAACACCGTCTCGCCCTGATTGGCCAACGAGACCGCGTCGATCGGGCGGTTCGCCTGGGCCAGCGCCCCGCGCCCGGCGGACAGGACCGACTCCAGCAATTCGTCCGGGTCCTGTTCGACGCCACCGCCGTCCAGATAGCGCGGATGCACCGCGACCTCGGCCAGGCCCACCACACCCTCGACCGCGTCGACGACGATGGCCTTGGTGCCCGACGTGCCCTGGTCGATGGCCAGCACGGTCATCGTGGCACGTCCTCGGCGACTTCCCGTGCGCCGGCCGCGCTGTCGAGTTCGGCATCGATGGAACGCAATTCGGGCATCTTCAGTCCGTCGCGACCGCGGGTGCTCAACAGGTAACCCAGGTAGACCGCACCGATCGCCACCATCACCAGGACATAGAGCCACGGCTGCCGGAACGAGGCGTCGCGGAACAACGACAGCGCGAACACCAGCCACGCGACCGCCACGACGATGATCGGGATCTCCCACCGGCCGAGGCTGAAGGCATCGCTCTGCGGCAGCTGACGCCGCTTGGCGATATAGAGCGCCACGGTGATGGTGTAGATGACCGCCGGCAGTAGGGTCGCCGCGGAGAACAGGATGAACAGCGCGTCGGTACTGGTGGAGAAGATGCCGAGGATCACCGCCGAGATGGTGGTCATCGCGATGGTGGCGTTCAACGGGGTCTTGGTGCGGGGAGACACCTTGTGCAGGGCCTGCCATCCCGGGAAGCGCTGATCACGCGACATCGCCCAGGTCAGGCGCACACCGCTCATCACGATCACCAGCCCGCAGGCGAAGATCGCGATCGCGACCAGGATCAGCAGGGCGGTGCCGACGAATGAGCCGAGGATGTCGCGGATGACGTCGGCGATCGGAGTTCCCGACTCGGCCAGAGTCGTCGGATCGTTGACGGCGGCGGTCACCACCAGCAGGAACAGGAAGCCCAGCACGCCGGAGGCCAACACGGCCTGCCACATCGCCCGTGGCACAACAACTTCCGGCCGTTTGGTCTCCTCGGCCAGGTTGGCGGCTGATTCGAAGCCGACAATGGTGAACGCGCCGAGAAGGAAGCCCAGCATCCAGGGGCCGGCGGCGGTCGCGGTGCCGAAGTTCCAGTAACCCTCGGCCGGGATGTCGCCGCGGGAGAACAAGTTGCCCGCCGACAGTTTGTGGGTGATGACACCCACGATGAACAGCAGGACGACCAGCGCCACCATGCCGATCAGTTCAGCACTGACCGCGAAGTTGTTCACCCGTTCGGTCCACTTGGTCGAGACCGCGACCAGGAGACCCTGCAACAGCAGGACGGCGGCGGTGATCAAGAACGACGTCAACGCCGTGCCGGTGAAGTCGAACAACGCCGGAACCACGGTCGCGGCGACGGTGTAGTCGACCGCGACGGCCACGATGGCCAGGAAGGTGAACGAGATCCAGCCGGTGATCCACCCCAGGATGGGGTTGGCCAGCCGCGACACCCATTGGTAGGCGTAACCGGTCACCGGAATCCGGGCGGCCAGCGCACCGAGCAGCAGGGCGACCGCCAGCTGGCCGACGATCACGATGGGCCAGGTCCAGATGCCCAGTGGGCCGGAACTTTTCAGCACGCTGCCGTAGGTGGTGAAGATGCCGGTGGCAATCGAGACGAAGGCGAATGCCACTGCAAAGGAGGCGAATCGCCCGGTGGAGCGCTCGAGGGTGTCGGTATAGGTGCCCTCGGGAATGACCTGCGAGATGCCCTGGGAAACGATTCGCCCGGGTGGCGGTGTGGAAGAATGCGTCACTGGATCGGTCTTTCTGACTCTGAGTGTTTCGGATATGAGGCTCGGTCCCGCGGGCGGCGCTGCAACGCCGCCCGCACCCATGTGGGGGGACCGATTCAGGCAGTGGCTGCGGCCGGTGGCCGCGCTGACAAGACCACACCTCCCGTCTCGTCGAAGGCTGCCGCGACAGCCGCGTCGGTGCTCTGGTCGGTGATCAGGCCGTCGACCGCGCTGAGGTCACACACGCGGTGCGGTGCGACCTGGCCGAGCTTGGACGAGTCGGCCAGGATGTAACTCCGCGCGCTGTTGGCGATGATGGTGCGCCGGACGTCGATCTCGTCGAGATGGAAATCGGTGAGACCCGAGCGGGCGTCGACCCCGCCGGAGCCGATCATGGCGATGTCGGGATAGATGTCGGCGAAAAAGGCTTTGGTGTGGGCGTTCGAGCAGGCCAGGTCGCCGGGGCGGACTCGGCCGCCGGCCAGCAGCACCTGGATGCCGGGACGGTCGGCCAACTCGACGGCCACCGGCAGTGACGGGGTGACGATCGTGCCGGTGAATCCGCGCGGGATCGCCCGGGCGACGGCGACCGCCGTCGTGCCGATGTCCAGGACCACGGTCTGACCGTTCTCCATCAGTCCCACAGCGACTTTCGCGATTTGAGCCTTCGCCTGATGCCGGATGACCGACCGTTCCGTGAACGACGGTTCCATCGCTCGGCGCTGGTCGACGGCGGCGGCACCGCCATGCACCCGGCGGATCACGCCACGCTCCTCCAACAGCGCGAGATCGCGGCGTACGGTCTCCGCCGAGACGCCCAGCCGGCGGACCAGGTCATCTGTGCTGACGGCGTGGCCGGAGCTGGTGACGGCCTCCACGATTGCTTCTTGGCGCGCGACGGGCAGCATCTCAACTGACCGATTTTGTGGATTTTTGACCGCGCATGACTGCAAGTGTGGAGTGTTGTGTGCATCACGTCAAGCCGAGCGCACGACGCAGCGAGCCGCTGTGACGACTGTGCGGTTCTATTCGCGACGCGCCGTGGTCAGCGGATGAGACCGCACAGTCAGGGAAACGGGGGGCGTCAGTGCCGGCGCGACGGCGGCCAGGGCGGCTCGCCGCACAATGCCAGCAGGGCGTTCTCGATCACTTCGGGCAGAGCCGGGTGGATCCAGTACTGGCCACGGCCCATCTCCTGGCCGGGCAGCCCGAAGCTCATCGCCTGGATCAGCGGCTGGATCAACGAGGAGGCCTGGTGCCCCATGATGTGGGCGCCCAGGATCTTGCCGCTGTCCTGCTCGACGATGATCTTGGCGAACCCGGTGTTGTCCTCCATCGCCCAGCCGTAGGCCACGTCGGAGTAGTCCTGCACCTTGACGTTGATCTTGTATCCGGCTGCACGGGCTTCGTTTTCGGTCAGCCCGACCGAGGCGATCTGAGGATCGGTGAAGACCGCCGACGGCACGAAGCGGTGATCGGAGTACATCAGCGCGTCGGTGTCGTCCCAGTCCTGCAGCAGGTTGTGCCGCACCACCCGGGCCTCGTGGTTGGCGACGTGCTTGAGCTGATAGTGCGACGACACATCGCCGAGGGCGAAAATGCCTCGCGCCGTTGTGCGTTGGTAGTCGTCGACCTTGACCAGACCGTTCTCGTCGAGCTCGACGCCGGCCAGGTGCAGGTCCATCAGGTCGCCATTCGGCGTGCGGCCGGTGGCCACCAGTACCGCGTCGGCGTGCACCTGCGATCCGTCGTCGAGTTCGACGACGGTCTGGGACCCGTCCACATGCGCCCCGGTCATGTTGCGGTGACTGCGGATCTCCCACTTCTTGCCGGCGATGTCGGTGTAGCGCTCGCAGATCGTGTCGTCGCAGTGCGACAGCATCGCGGCACCGCGGATGACGATGGTCACCCGGCTGCCCAATGCCGAGAAGACGTGCGCGAATTCGGCCGCGACGAACCCGCCGCCGATGATCACCAGATGGTCGGGTAGCTCGGGGATACGCATGATCGTGTCGCTGGTGTGGACATCGACGCCGCAACCGGCGATCGCGTCGGGCACCATCGCCCGCGCACCCGCGGCGATCACCACCTGCGAGGCGGTGAACTCGTCACCGGCATCGGTCCGCAGCCGGTAGTCGTCGCCGTCGCGGCCGGTGAACCGGGTGTGACTGTCGTAGACCGTCACGTCCGGCGAGGAACGCCGATAGTTCTCCCCACCGGCCGCCAGCGGGTCGATCCGGCCGAACACGCGCGAGACGATGTCGGTCCAGCGCACGCCGTCGATGTGGGCGTCGACGCCGAATCGGGCGGCGTCGCGCACGGTCTGGGCCACCTCGGCGGCGTAGACGAACATCTTGGTCGGGATGCACCCCACGTTCAGGCAGGTGCCGCCGAAGACGCCCTGCTCGCAGATTGCGATCTTCTTGCCGCTGAACCGCTCGTCGAGGATCGTATTGCCCGAACCTGTCCCGATGATCGCAATATCGAAGTGCTCCAACAACTTCCCCTTATCCCTGACCTGCGGCCGACGCGGCGGTGTGGTGTGCGAGATAGAAATCCAGCCAGCCCGACAGCTCGTCGTAGGCTTCGGCGCGGGGCTCGGCCAACGACAAGAACACGTCGTGCTTGGCGTCGCGGATCGGCACCACTGTCGTACGGTTCCCGATACAGCCCGCCCAGCGCGCGATCTGCCTGACGTCGAGCACCGCGTCGCCCCGCTGCATAGCTGCCGCGTCCGCGCTCTCGGTGACGCTGTGATCAGAACGCAAGATCAGGTTCGGCACGCCGACGTCCAGACCGCGGTGCAGCGTGGCGTGCCCGCGGCGGATCGCGTGGATCCAGCCGAACGTCACCGGGAAGCCGCCCAGCGGCTTCCACTGAAGGTTGTAGTCGAACTCACCGTGGTAGTCGCGGTGCAGCGTCAGCCCGTAGCCGCCCTTGCTGGTGCCGCGCACCACCCGCGTCTTGCGAACCCGCGACATCGCACCGATCGCCGTCGAGGTCAGCCGCGTGCGCAGGATCGCGGGCCCGTGCAGGTCCAGCCACGGGCTGTTGAGCACGAGGCCGCCGACGGACAGCGCCGCGGTCGCGGAACGCCGCCGCACCCGGTTGAGCCACAACGACACGATCAGGCCGCCGGCCGAGTGGCCGTAGACCAGGATCGTCGTGCCGGGATTCTCGGTCGCGATCACCGCCACCGCCCGCTCCAACTCACGGTCGTAACGGGCCAGGTCGGTGGTGAAGTGCGGGGTCTGACCGTCACGCCAGGACCGCCCGCACTTGTGTTGGTCGAGGGCGTAGAACCGGAACCCGGCGCCGGTGAAGTGGTCGGCCAGGTCGGTGTTGAAGAAATAGTCGGTGAATCCGTGCACCGCCAGCACGGTGTGGGGGGCGGCTTTGGCGTCCGCCCGGCGCACCAGAGTGGCGAACAGATCGCCCTCACCGTCGGGGTCCGGGCCCAGCGCCATCGTGGCCTGTTGGTAGCCGGAAAGGACGTCGTCAACCCATTCGGCCTGCCGTGGCGTCACAGCCCCTACCCTAGCTGTGAGCAATGCGGGGTGTGGTGCTGGCGACTCTCGCGAATAAGTCGGTGTCGGGCGGGATAACCTGACTGTCTATACAGCTGTCACAAGTAAAGGACGACGATCCGGTGTCAGATACCACCAAGACCGATGTCGTACTGGTCGGTGCGGGAATCATGAGCGCGACGCTGGGCGCCCTGCTGCGGCTCGTCCAGCCGGACTGGTCGATCACGCTGGTCGAACGCCTCGACGCCGCGGCCGCCGAGAGCTCCGATCCGTGGAACAACGCGGGCACCGGGCACTCCGCGCTGTGCGAACTGAACTACACGCCGGAAAAGGCCGACGGCACCATCGACATCGCCAAGGCCATCACCGTCAACGAGCAGTTCCAGGTCACTCGCCAGTTCTGGAGCTACGCCCACGAGAACGGCATCCTGCCCGACGTCCGTAGCTTCTTGAACCCCATCCCGCACGTCAGCTTCGTGCAGGGGGCCGAGCACGTCGACTACCTCCGGCGTCGCCGCGAGACCCTGGTGCGCAACCCGTTGTTCGCCACGATGGAGTTCATCGACGACCGTGACGAGTTCGCCCGCCGGCTGCCGTTGATGGCCAAGGGCCGCGATTTCTCCGAGCCGGTCGGCCTCAACTGGACGCAGGACGGCACCGACGTGGACTTCGGTTCGCTGACCCGTCAGCTGCTCTCCTTCGGCACCGAGCGTGGGATGAGCACACTGTTCGGCCACGACGTCCTCGATCTGCACAAGGAGTCCGGCGGCGGCTGGACGGTCAAGATCCACAACCGGCGGACCGGGCAGAAGCGCAAGCTGTCGGCGAAGTTCGTGTTCGTCGGAGCCGGCGGAGGCGCGCTGCCGCTGCTGCAGAAGGCCGGCATCCCCGAGGCCAAGGGCTTCGGTGGCTTCCCGGTCAGCGGCCAGTGGCTGCGCACCGGCGACCCGGAACTGGCCGCCGCGCACCAGGCCAAGGTCTACGGACTGCCCCCGCTGGGTGCGCCGCCGATGTCGGTGCCGCACTTGGACACCCGCGTGATCAACGGGCGTTCGTGGCTGCTGTTCGGCCCGTTCGCCGGGTGGTCGCCGAAGTTCCTCAAGGAAGGCAAGGTCACCGACCTGCCGCTGTCGGTGAAGCCCAACAACCTCGCCTCGATGATCGGCGTCGGGCTCACCGAGATGGGCCTGCTGAAGTACCTGATCGGCCAGCTGGCCCTCAGCGAGGCCGACCGGGTGGACAATCTCCGCGAATTCGCGCCCACCGCAAGGGATTCCGACTGGGAGCTGGATATCGCCGGCCAGCGGGTTCAGGTCATCCGCCGCGACTCGAAGAAGCTCGGTGTCCTCGAGTTCGGCACCACGGTGCTGGCCGCGGCCGACGGCTCGATTGCCGGCCTGCTCGGTGCCTCGCCGGGCGCCTCCACCGCGGTCCCGGCGATGATCGAGGTTCTCGAACGGTGCTTCGCCGACCACTACCAGGGCTGGCTGCCCAAGCTCAAGGAGATGGTCCCGTCGCTGGGCGTCAAGCTGTCGGAGAATCCGGACCTGTTCGGCGAGGTGTGGGCGCACGGCACCAAGGTGCTCGGGTTGGAGAGCGGAACCCACGCCGGCCACGCCGCGCGGGCCGCCGGCCCCGACAGCACGCCGGTCGCGTCGGATTCCGGTGACCCGGAACCTGCGGGAGTGGTGTGACGGTCGCCTTGCGTCGCTCCTGGGCCAAGGACCTCGACGCGGCGACCCTCTATGAGCTGTTGAAGCTCAGGGTCGAGGTGTTCGTCGTCGAACAGGCTTGTCCCTACCCGGAACTCGACGGCCGCGACCTGCTTGCCGAGACCCGGCATTTCTGGCTGGAGCAACCCGACGGCACGGTGATCGCGACGCTGCGCTTGATGGAAGAGCACGCCGGGGGAGAGAAGGCATTCCGCATCGGCCGGGTGTGCACACAGCGGGTGGCCCGCGGTCAGGGCCACACCACCCGGCTGATGCAGGCCGCGCTGGCTGATGTCGGCGATCACGCCTGCCGGATCAACGCCCAGACCTACCTGGTCGACATGTACGGCAACCACGGGTTCGTGGTCGACGGTGCCGAATTCGTCGAAGACGGCATCCCGCACGTTCCGATGTTGCGCCCGGCCGCACCGATTTTGACCGAGAAGCCGTGAGCGCGCCCGCTTTTCCGTTCAGTGCGATCGTCGGGCACGACCAGCTGCGCCTGGCGCTGATCCTGTGTTCGGTCCGCCCCGAGATCGGCGGGGTACTGATCCGCGGCGAGAAGGGCACCGCCAAGTCCACGGCGGTGCGCGCGCTGGCCGCGATCCTGGCCGAGGTGGATACCGGTGCCCGGCTCGTCGAGTTGCCGATCGGGGCGACCGAGGACCGGGTGGTCGGGTCGCTGGACCTGCAGAAGGTGCTTCGCGACGGCGAGCATGCCTTCTCGCCGGGCCTCCTGGCCCGCGCCCACGGCGGCGTCCTCTACGTCGACGAGGTCAACCTGCTGCACGACCACCTCGTCGACATCATGCTCGACGCCGCAGCGATGGGCCGCGTGCACATCGAACGTGACGGCATCTCCCATTCTCACGAGTCGCGTTTCGTGCTCATCGGAACCATGAATCCCGAAGAGGGCGAACTGCGTCCGCAACTCCTGGACCGGTTCGGGTTGACCGTCGACGTGCACGCCTCCCGCGATGTCGCGGTGCGCAGCGAGGTGATCCGCCAGCGGCTGGCCTACGAGGCCGATCCCGCCGGATTCGCCACCCTGCACGCGGGCGCGGACAGCGAGTTGGCCGCCCGGATCGCGGCCGCGCGAGCACGGGTGTCCGCGGTGGTGTTGCCCGATGCCGAACTGAACCGGATCGCGGCGCTGTGCGCCGCCTTCGACGTCGACGGCATGCGCGCCGACCTGGTGGTGGCACGCACCGCGGTGGCGCACGCGGCGTGGCGCGGTGCTCAGGCGGTGACGAGTGAGGACATTCGGGTGGCCGCCGAGCTGGCGTTGCCGCACCGCCGTCGCCGAGACCCGTTCGACGACCCGGGCCTGGATCCGGCCCAGCTCGACGAAGCGTTGGCCGCCACCGACCCCAGTCCCGAGCCGGAGTCCGAACCGGATCCGCCCGGTGGCGGGCAATCCGTCGATGGATCGTCGCAATCGTCTGCACCGCAAGGTAATTCCTCGTCGGCTCCCCGCCCGGCTGCACCGCCCGCTGCGACGTTTCGGACCCGGGCGCTGACCGTGCCCGGTGTGGGGGAGGGCAACCCGGGTAGGCGCTCGCGGGCCCGTAACCGCTCCGGAGCCGTCGTCACCGCTACCGATGCTCCCGAGCAGGGGCACGGCCTGCACCTGTTCGCCACCGTGCTGACCGCCGCGGGCAACCGCCGGCTGCGTCCGCAACCCGAGGACATCCGCCGCGCGATCCGGGTCGGCCGGGAAGGCAACCTGGTGATCTTCGTCGTCGACGCCTCCGGGTCGATGGCGGCGCGGGACCGGATGTCGGCAGTGTCGGGTGCGGCGCTGTCGCTGCTGCGGGACGCCTACCAACGCCGAGACAAGGTCGCCGTCATCACCTTCCGGCAGGACGGCGCACGGGAACTATTGCCGCCGACGACGTCGGCGCACATCGCCTCGCGGCGGCTGACCCGGTTCGACACCGGCGGCACCACGCCGCTGGCACAAGGACTGCTGGCAGCGCGTGACGTCGTGGTCCGTGAACGAGTGCGGGACCGCACCCGGCGCCCGCTGGTGGTTGTCCTGACCGATGGCCGGGCCACCGGCGGTCCGGATCCGTTGGGGCGCAGCCGTTCCGCGGCCCGCCGGCTGGTCGCCGAGGGTGCGGCGGCAGTGGTGGTGGACTGCGAGACGTCCTATGTCCGGCTGGGCTTGGCCGCCGATCTGGCCGAGCATCTGGAAGCCCCCCTGCTGCAACTGGAGCAGCTGCGCGCAGACTATCTCGCACAGGCCGTGCGCGGGGCCGCGTAAAACCCGCGTCAGCGTTCGGAAAGGTTCACGTCCATGCCGCAGGGTCAGCCGCTCACCGTGCCGAACGACGGGCTGACCACCCGGGCCCGCCGCAACACCCCGGTGCTGGCCGTGCACACCGGGCCCGGCAAAGGGAAATCCACCGCGGCGTTCGGAATGGCGTTGCGCGCGTGGAACGCCGGGATGAGCGTGGCGGTCTTCCAATTCGTCAAGAGTGCCAAATGGAAGGTCGGCGAGGAGTCGGCGTTCACCGCTCTGGGCCGGCTGCACGACGAGCAGGGCCTCGGCGGAGCGGTGGAATGGCACAAGATGGGCTCGGGCTGGTCCTGGACTCGGAAAGCCGGCTCCGCTGACGATCACGCCGGCGCTGCCGCCGAAGGGTGGACCGAGATCGCCGGGCGCCTCGCTGAACAGCGACACGACTTCTACGTCCTCGACGAGTTCACCTACCCGCTCAAGTGGGGCTGGGTCGACGTCGACGATGTGGTCGAGACGCTGCTGAACAGGCCCGGCGGCCAACACGTCGTGATCACCGGTCGTGATGCGCCGCAACGCCTTGTCGACGCAGCCGACCTGGTCACCGAGATGGCCAAGCTCAAACACCCGATGGACGCCGGCCGCAAGGGCCAGCGCGGTATTGAATGGTAGGCGTGGTGTCCATTCCTGCCGTCGTGATCGCCGCTCCCGCGTCGGGCAGCGGAAAGACCACCATCGCAACAGGTTTGATCGGTGCACTGCAGGCTGCCGGTCGGCGGGTCGCCCCGTTCAAAGTCGGTCCGGACTTCATCGACCCCGGCTATCACGCCGTGGCCGCAGGCCGGCCGGGCCGCAACCTCGATCCGGTTCTGGTGCCCGAGGAGCTGATCGGTCCGCTCTACCGGCACGGCAGCCGCGACGCCGACATCGCCGTGATCGAGGGTGTGATGGGTCTTTTCGACGGTCGCATCGACGAGCACCCGGTCACACCCGCGCGCGGCTCCACCGCCCATGTCGCCCAACTGCTCGGGGCTCCCGTCGTCCTGGTGGTGGACGTTCGCGGCCAGTCGCAGAGCATCGCGGCCGTGCTGCAGGGTTTTTCGACGTTTCACGCCGGTGTGCACATCGGTGGGGTGATTCTCAACCGGGTCGGCACGAACCGCCACGAACAGGTGTTGCGTCAAGCATGCGAGGCGGTCGGGGTGCCGGTGCTGGGGGCAATCCCGCGCCACGACGAGTTGGCGGTGCCGTCACGGCATCTGGGGCTGATCACCGCCGTCGAGCACGGTGAACAGGCCCGCGCCGCGGTCGCCGCGATGACCGAACTCGTCGCCCGCCACGTCGATCTGGCCGCCGTCGTCGCACTCGGTGCCTCGCGAGTGTCGGCGCAGGCGTGGGCACCCGAGGACGTGGTCGGCGAACCGAACATCGGGCGTCCGGTGGTCGCGATGGCCGCGGGCAAGGCCTTCAGCTTCGGCTACGCCGAACACCGCGAACTGTTGCGGGCCGCCGGTGCCGACGTCGTCGAGTTCGACCCGCTCACCGATACCCTGCCCGCGCGGGCCGCGGCACTGATCCTGCCGGGCGGTTTTCCCGAGCAGCATCTGGCCGATTTGTCGGCCAACACCGAATTGCGCGCCCAGATCCGCGAACTCGCCCGGCATGCACCCGTGCAGGCCGAATGCGGCGGGCTCGCGTATCTGATGGACGATCTGGACGGCCACCCGATGTGCGGGGTGCTGACCGGCTCTGCCCGGTTCACCCCGAGGCTGACACTGGGCTACCGGGAGGCCGTCGCGGTGGGTGATTCCTCCCTGCACCCCGCGGGTCAGCGCGTCGTCGGACACGAATTCCACCGCACCACAGCAGAATTCATTGAATCTCCCGAACCCGCCTGGGCGTTCCGGCGGCACGACGGACAGCCTGTGCAGGAGGGTGCGGTCCGCGCCGGGGTGCACGCGTCGTATCTGCACACCCACCCGGTCGCCCAACCGCACTCGGTCGCTCGATTTGTCGCGCACGCAACCTTGACTAGGCTGCCCCGGTGACCGAGAACGCCTACCTCGTCGGCTTACGCCTGAGCGGCAAGAAGGTCGTCGTGATCGGCGGCGGGACAGTCGCCCAGCGCCGGATTCCGCTGCTGATGGCCCGCGAGGCCGATGTGCACGTGATCGCGCGGGCCGCGACGCCGGCCGTCGAAGTACTGACCACCACCAGCCCCGGCATCACGCTGGAGTTGCGGGACTACCGCGACGGTGACCTCGAGGGCGCCTGGTACGCGATCGCCGCCACCGACGACCCGGCCGTGAACGCCGCCATCGTCGCCGAGGCGGATCGCAGGCAGATTTTCTGTGTTCGCGCCGACATCGCCCGCGAGGGCAGCGCCGTCACCCCGGCCTCGTTCGACCACGACGGGCTCCTCGTGGGTGTGCTGGCCGGTGGGGAGCACCGCCGGTCGGCCGCGATCCGCACGGCCATCCGGGAAGCCTTCCAGCAGGGACTGATCACTGCCGGAGCCCCCGACGACGTCACGCCCGGCAGCGTCGCCCTGGTCGGCGGCGGTCCCGGCGACCCCGAGCTGATCACCGTGCGCGGCCGCCGGCTGCTGGCCCGCGCCGACGTCGTCGTCGCCGACCGGTTGGCTCCGCCGGAACTGCTCGCCGAGCTCGGACCGCACGTGGAAGTCATCGACGCCGCAAAGATCCCGTACGGCCGGGCGATGGCTCAGGAAGCCATAAACAAAATCCTTATAGACCGCGCCCGAGAGGGGCGGTTCGTCGTGCGCTTCAAGGGCGGCGACCCGTTCGTGTTCGCCCGCGGATATGAGGAAGTTCTCGCCTGCGCGGAGGCCGGGATCCCGGTCACAGTCGTCCCTGGTGTGACCAGTGCCATATCGGTGCCCGCCATGGCCGGGGTGCCCGTCACCCACCGCGCCGTCAATCACGAATTCGTGGTGGTCAGCGGCCATTTGGCACCCGACCATCCGGAATCGTTAGTGAATTGGAATGCGCTGGCGCAATTGTCGGGAACGCTGGTTTTGTTGATGGCGGTCGAACGTATCGAATTGTTTGCCCAGGCATTGATGTCAGGCGGCCGACCTGCGGAAACACCAGTCCTGGTGGTGCAGCACGGCACCACGGCCGCCGAACGCACACTCCGGACCACACTGCGCGATGCGCCTGATCGGATTCGAACCGACGGTATTAGGCCCCCGGCAATCATCGTCATCGGCCCCGTTGCGGGCCTTCCCGAGGCTTTCGGCCTTTAAAGAATCCTTAAGATTACTGTAGGGTAGCTCGGTATGACGGCCCTCAACGACGCTGCGCGGGCGACCGCCAACAGTTCTGAGCGCGCGGTCCCGATGCGCCTCGAGCCGGCAGCACTTGCGAAGACCAACAAGTACATCCCGAGCTGGTTACCGTCTCGGCGGTTCTTCGCCGCGGTGACCGCCATCGGTGGCATGCAGTTGCTGGCCACCATGGACAGCACGGTCGCGATCGTCGCGCTGCCCAAGATCCAGGACGAGTTGGCGCTGTCCGATGCCGGCCGTAGCTGGGTCATCACCGCCTACGTGCTGACCTTCGGCGGGCTGATGCTGCTCGGCGGGCGGTTGGGCGACACCATCGGCCGCAAGCGCACGTTCATCGTCGGCGTCGCGCTGTTCACCATCGCCTCGGTCCTCTGTGGCGTCGCGTGGGACGAGGCGACGCTGGTGATCGCACGGCTGCTCCAAGGTGTCGGTGCCGCGATCGCCTCGCCGACCGGCCTGGCCCTGGTGGCCACCACCTTCCCGAAGGGTCCGGCGCGCAACGCCGCGACCGCGGTGTTCGCCGCGATGACGGGCATCGGCTCGGTGATGGGCCTGGTGGTCGGCGGCGCGCTGGTCGAGGCGTCCTGGCGGCTGGCGTTCCTGGTGAACGTGCCGATCGGCCTGCTGATGATCTATTTGGCTCGCAGGACCCTGCGCGAGACCCATCGCGAGCGCATGAAGATGGATGCCGCGGGCGCACTGCTGGCCACCCTCGGCTGCACCGCGGCGGTGTTCGGCTTCGCCCAGGCTCCGGAGAACGGGTGGCAGTCGCCCATCACGCTGGCCTCTGGCGTCACGGCCGTGCTGGCCTTCGTGGCGTTCGCATTCGTCGAGCGTCGCGCGGTCAACCCGGTGGTGCCGTTCACCCTGTTCCGCGACCGCAACCGGCTCGCGACGTTCGCGGCGGTCTTCCTCGCCGGTGGCGTGATGTTCACGCTGACGGTGCTGATCGGCCTGTACGTGCAGGACATCATGGGCTACAGCGCGCTGAAGGCCGGGATCGGCTTCATCCCGTTCGTGATCGCCCTCGGCATCGGCCTCGGCGCATCGTCGCAGTTGGTGTCGTACTTCCCGCCGCGGCTGTTGGTGATCGCCGGTGGTGTGCTGGTGCTCGGCGCGATGGTGTACGGCTCCACGCTCAACGGCGGTATCCCGTACTTCCCCAACCTGGTCCTGCCGATCACCGTCGGCGGCTTCGGCATTGGCATGATCGTCGTGCCGCTGACCGTGTCGGCCATCGCGGGTGTCGGCTTCGACCAGATCGGCCCGGTGTCGGCGATCGCGCTGATGCTGCAGAACCTCGGCGGACCCGTCGTGCTCGCCATCATCCAGGCCGTGATCACCTCACGCACCCTGTACTTGGGCGGCACCACCGGCCCGGTGAAGAAGATGAGCCCCGCGCAACTGCACGCCCTGGACCAGGGCTACACCTACGGCCTGCTGTGGGTCGCCGCCGTCGCGGTGATCGTGGGCGTGGTCGCGCTGTTCATCGGGTACACCGCTGCGCAGGTCGCGCACGCCCAGGAAGTCAAGGAAGCGATCGACGCGGGAGAGCTGTAACTCCGCGAGGGCTTACCGACGACCGCCCCGGCGGCCAGTAGGGTTGTGACCCATGTCTGGTGTGAGTGGTCGTCAGCCGACCGCCAGACCGCTTTCCTCCAGGGTGCTGGGGCTGGCGATCGTCGCGATCACCGGTATGCAGCTGATGTCCACGCTGGACGGCACGATCGTGATCGTCGCGCTGCCGCGGATGCAGGCCGAGCTCGGCCTGTCCGATGCCTCCAAGAGCTGGGTGATCACCGCCTACGTGCTTGCCTTCGGCGGCCTGCTGCTGCTCGGTGGCCGCGTCGGCGACGCCGTCGGTCACAAACGCGCGTTCATGTCCGGCGTCGGCGTGTTCACGATCGCGTCGCTGGCCTGCGGCCTGGCCAACGACCAGTGGACGCTGATCGTGGCCCGCGCCGTGCAGGGGATGGGCGCCGCGGTGGCCGCCCCGACCGGCCTGGCGTTGATCGCCACCACATACGCCGTCGGACATGCCCGCAATCAGGCACTGGCCGTCTCGGCCGCGATGCAGGGCCTGGGATCGGTTCTCGGCCTCGTCGCGGGCGGAGCGGTGACCGGCCTGTCCTGGCGGCTGGCCTTCCTGGTCAATGTGCCGATCGGAATCTTCATCATTGTCGTGGGTCTGACCCGGCTCGAGGAAACCCGGCACGAGAGGCTCAAGCTCGACATCACCGGCGCGCTGCTGGCCACCCTGGCGTGCACCTCGGCCGTGCTGGTCTTCACCCAGGGCCCGCCGCGCGGCTGGATCGATCCGTGGGTGATCGGCGCCGGTGTGGCTGCGGCGGTGTTCTTCATCTCGTTCCTGATCGTCGAGCGCGGTGCCGACAACCCGCTGGTGCCCTTCTCGATCTTCGACAATCGCAGCCGCGTCGCGTCTTTCGCGGCGTACTTCATGGCCGGCGGCGTGATGCTGACGCTGAGCGTGATGATCGGTCTGCTGGTCCAGGATGTGCTCGGGTACTCGCCGTTGCGCGCCGGGATCTGCTTCATGCCGTTCGCGGCGGCGTTCGTGGTGGGCAACGTCGCGGCCACCAAACTCGCGCTGCGGGTCGCGCCGCGGTGGGTGATCCTGGGCGGTGGTCTGCTCGTGCTGGCCGCCATGCTCTACGGGTCGACGCTGAATCGGTCGATCCCGTACTTCCCCGACCTGTTCGTCCCGATCGTCGTCGGCGGTCTGGGCATCGGCATCATCTCGGTGATCCTGCCGCTGTGCACGTTGGCCGGAGTCGGGCCACGCGAGATCGGCCCGGTCTCGTCGGTCACGCTGATGGTGTTCAACCTCGGCGGACCGCTGGTCCTGGTAATCGTCCAGGCGGTACAGACGTCGCGCACGCTGTACCTGGGTGGGACGACGGGGCCGGTCAAGTACATGACGCCGGCCCAGCTCGACGCGCTGGGCCAGGGGTACACCTATTCGCTGCTGTGGGTGGCCGGCATCGCCGTGCTGGTGGGGGTGGCCGCCCTCGGCATCGGGTTCTCGAGCCGCGACATCGCCGCCGCCCAGCACACCCGTGAGGCCGTCGAGGCCGGCGAGCTCTAGGAGCTGCGCGACGCCATCACTCCCCGTCGCTTCGCTCGCCCCCAAATCAGCCGATAGCCGCCGTAAACCGCCCCTGCGACAAGGAAATTCACGAAGTACGCCAGATCAGCGCCGTGCAGGGCGGTCGCCACCGGGCCGACGATCAGGTTCGTGTGCATGAACGGGATCGCCGCGGCGAACGCCACGAAGAACGCCGCCAGCGCCACGACGGCGTCGCGGCGGGGCGTGACCTCGTCGGCCGGGTTCACCGCATCACGGCCCGCGCTGCGGAACCGCCAGTCGATCGCCACGATCGCCACGAATGCCGGAATCCAGTAGCTGACGAACAGCAGCACACCCTGAAAGCGCGATGCCAGGTCGCCGGAGTGCAGCCACATGATGAGCGCGAACGCGATCAACACCACCACGACCGCCGACACCGGCCGCCGCACCCGCACCCCGACGGTCTGTAGCGCCAGTGAACCGCTGTAGTCGTTCATCGCATTGGAGGCCACCGACCCCAGCGCGATCACCAGCAGCGCCACCGCGCCCAGCACACCGCCGCCCATGATGTCGCGCACGCCCTGCGCAGTCTGATCGGTGAGCGTGCCTGCCGCGGCCACCCCGATCGCCTGCACGGCGATGTAGGCCACCGCCAGTCCGCCGAAGGTGTAGCCGAACACCGCCGTGCGGGAGGTGGTGACGGGCAGATACCGGCTGTAGTCCGAGGCGTAGCTGGCCCACGAGATCGCCAGGCTCAGCGCGATCGTGACCTCCAGCGCGAACGCCCCGGCCAGGTCGGCGCCGCCCAGAGTCGGCAGTGAGATCACCTGATGACCGCTGATCAGTTTCCACGCGAACACCGCGAACGTGACGATCAGCACGACCGTCATCACCGCCTGCACCCGGTGGATGACCTCGTAGCCGAAGACGCCGACCGCACCCTGGGCCGCCAGCACGATCACCACCGCCAGCCAGAACGGCATGCCCAGCAGTTCGGCCAGTGCCTCGCCGCCGAACAATCCGACCAGGCCGTCCCAGGCGATCGACGACAGCCACTGGATCACCGCCACCACGCCCACGGTGCCGCCAAATGCCATGCGCGCGTTGGGAAGTTGCGCGGTACCGGTGCGTGGTCCCCAGGTGGACAGATAAGCCACGGCCAGCGAACCGATCACCGTGCCGATCACCATCGCCAGCAGGCCCAGCCAGAAGCCCAGCCCGAGCACCACGGCCAGCGTGCCGGTGAACACCACTGTCATGTTCACCTGGGGGGCGAACCAGACGGTGAACAGCCGGCGCGCGCCGCCGTACCGGTTGCCCGGCGGGATCGGGGCGATCCCGTGGGTTTCGACTGCCATGTCGCCGACGTGCGACGGCATCCGGCCGGCGTAGGTCTGGGCGGCCAGCGAGGACCCGGCAGAACCTGCGGGCGACGATTCGGTTGTCACTCACCCACCCTAGAGCCGCGGGCTCACACCTCGATGGGTGGGTGCAGCCGCTCCATCGTGTATTGGCGGTTTCGCCGGGCAGCCCACGAGGTGGCCGTCAGTGATGCGGCGAGGACGCCGGACAGTACCGCCACCGCGATCCACAATCGGTGGTCTATCCCACCGTTGATGAGTTGGCGTAAACCGTTGACGGCGTAGGTCATCGGGTCTGCCGGGTGAATCACCTGGAAGGGTTTGGCGGTGGTCTCCACCGGATAGATCCCACCGGCCGACACCAGCTGCAGCATCAGGAACGCCAGCGTGACCACGCGCCCGACCGCCACGCCGAACACCGCGTTGAACGCCTGGATGATGCCGAGGAACGCGGCGATGACCAGGATCAGGAACGCCACCGTCGCCAGCGGATAGCGGGCCTTGAGCCCGACGCCGTAGTGCACCACGACGTACATGACCAACACCTGGCTCACCGCGACGAGAAGGGCAGGCCAGTACGACGCCAGGACCACGCGCAGCGCGCCGAGCCCGTTGATGATCGGCCGGGACTGCAACGGTGTCAGAAGCATCCAGATGATGAGCGCCCCGATGAACAGCGCAAGCGGCAGGAAGAACGGGGCGAACCCGGTGCCGAAGGTGGCCGCCGGGTTGTGTGTCTCCATGTCCAGATTCACCGGTGCGGCAACGGTTTTGGCGACCACCTGGCGCTGTTGCGGCGTCCACGACGGAACCTGCGTCGAGCCTTCGCGTAGCTTTCCGGCCAGCTCCTGGCTGCCGGCGCGCAACTGCCCGGTGCCGTCGGCCAGCCGCTGGGCGCCCGCCGCCAGTTGACGGCTGCCGTCGGTCAGCGCCACCAGCCCCGCGCTGAGCCGCTGCGTGCCGGAATCGAGCTGTTGGACACCGCCGCGCAGCTTCAGCACATCGGCGCGCAGGCTTCCGTCGACCGCCGCGGTGAGGAAGGTCCGCAACTTGCTGGTGGGGTCGCCCAACTCGTTTTCGAGCTGGGCTGCGCTGTCGCGCAGCCGGGCGAGCCCGTCGTCGGTCGCGGGATCGATGCCCTGGGCCCGCAGCAGTCGCTGGGCGCCGGCGAGGACTGTGCCGACGTCGCGCACCGTGGGGTCCGGGTTGTTCGACAGCGTGGCCACCGCCTGGTCGACCAGTGCTGCGGCCTGCCTCTGGTCGATGTTCAGTGCCGCTATCCGGTCGGAGGTCGATCGCACCGCCCCGCTGAGGTGCTCGGCGACCGCACCGACCTCGGCCGGATCCAGCCCCAACCCGTCGACCCGCTCCAGCACGTGCACCAACGGATCAGTTGCGGTGGTGACCGCTGCGTTCAATTGCTTTGTGCCGGTGGCCAGTTGGGCTGCACCGTCACGGGCGGTGGCCATGCTGGTGGCCAGGGTGGTCGAGCCTGCGGCGAGTTGATGGGCTCCCGCGTCGGCGGTGTCCAGCCCGGACGCCAGTCGGTCGGCGCCGTCGGCTGCGGCCTTGAGGCCGGCGCCGGCGTCGGTGAGCCCGGTCAGCACGGTGCCGACGGTCTGCTCGCCGACACTGGAATTGACCTGATTGATGACCTCCCGCGCGGCGTTCTGGCCGATGATGGAGCCGAGGTAGTTGTTGGCGTCGTTGAAGGTGAACTTCAGGCTGGCCGGGGTGGGCTCATTGCCCGAGGGTGAGGCGATGTCCGCGCTGAAATCGGTCGGGATCGTGATCGTGAAGTAGTAGGTGCCGTCGGCGAGCCCGCGGGCGGCGTCGGCCGCCGACGTCTCGTGCAGCTGCAGCTGGCCGGATTCTTTGAGCGCCTTGGCAACTTGATCCCCGGCCCGCAGGGGCTTGCCCTGAGCCTGCGCGCCACGATCCTCGTTGACCAGGGCGGCGGGAACCTTGTTGACCGCGGCGAACGGATTCCAGAACGCCCACAGGTACATCGCGCCGTACAGCAGTGGCATCAGGATGATGGTGATCAGGGCGATGCGGGGTAGGACGCCCCGGGAGTATCGCTTGAGGTCGGTGCCCAGTGACATTCCGGCGAGCATGGTCAACCCGTCCCTTTCTGGGATTCCGACAATTCGGCGCGGTCGGCGTTGGCGACCGGGATCTGTGACCGCACGTCGTGGCCGGCGACCCCGTTGACCGTCGCGGTGACGATCGTCTGTTCGCGGCCCAGATCGATCAGCCGCTCGATGAGCAGGTCCCGGTTGAGGTCGCTGGTGACGAAATCGAGGTTGCCGACGACCAGCAGCGGGGGGCGCTTGGTGTTGGCCAGCGCAATACGAAGCAGCAGGCGGTCGAGCTCGGAGAGCTCTTCGAAGTATTCGTCGAGGGGAGGCAGTGGAAGCGGGCCGAACACCGGCGCGCAGACGGTCGTCAGCTCCGCCGGGTCGGCCCTGCGCACGAGGCGGAACCACGGTGCGTCCCAACGCATTTGTTCAGTGATCAGATCGCGGACGGTGACCGACTCGGGAACGGTGTCGATCTCGTCGATACCCGCCAGGGCCGACTTGGCGAAGATGCTGCGGGCGTCGTCGGCGCCGAAGACGGTCAGCTCGCCGGACTGGGGTGCCATCCGTCCGGCGATCGTCATCAGCAGCGCCGTGCGTCCCGAGCCGGCCGGACACACCAGGACGTTGACGCCGCCGGCCGGCACCTCGAGGTCGACAGGACCATAGACCGGACCCCACGGGCCGCGCACCTTGATTCCTCGGGCGATGACAGCGGGTGGACCGGAGTCGTCACTGGGGCTGTCGGGCAATTCCGGTAACACTGCGCACCTCCCGCGTCGTGCGTGCCAGCACATCAGAACACGCCGCGGCGGTGCCGCGCGCGGAAAATTATGCACGCCCAGGGCGCGACCGGGCGAGATCGCTAGGCTGACCTCCGTGAGTGCGCCGGACCGGCCGAGCCGCCAGGACATCGCTGACGCGGTCACCGGCCTGGGCTGGCGGCTGGTGCTCGGTGCGATCTACGCCGAGGTGGCGGTGTCGTCGCTGGCCGACGCCGGTGAGGTGGCCGCTCTGGTGCTGGCCGCCGTCGGCGCGGACGGCCAGGGTCACGTGAGCATCGACATTCGGGCCGATCGAGTGGTGATTCGGCTGCAGTCTGCGGTCTCCGGGACGGTCACGAATGCGGATATCGCTCTGGCAGAAGCAATTTCATCGGCACTATCGGAGCGAAGCCTGCACCTTTCGCCGGGCTTCGTGCAGGCATTCGAGATCGCCATCGATGCGCTGGACATCAGCGCGGTCCGGCCGTTCTGGCAGGCGGTCACCGGTTACGTCGACGAGGTCGGGCCATCGGATCTGACCGACGGTCTGGTCGACCCGGCCGGGCGCGGTCCGGCGATCTGGTTTCAGCAGATGGATGCGCCGCGGCCACAGCGCAACCGCATCCACCTCGACATCGACGTGCCGCACGACGTGGCATCGTCGCGCGTCGCCGCGGCGCTCGCCGCTGGCGGGACGCTGCTGTCCGATCGCCGCGCGCCCGCGTTCTGGGTGCTGGCCGATCCGGAGGGCAACGAAGCCTGCATCTGCACCTGGCAGGGACGCGACTGAGGGCATCGCTAGGCTTGCCCACTGTGATCACCCGCATGTCCGAGCTGTTCTTGCGCACTCTGCGCGACGATCCAGCCGACGCCGAAGTGCCCAGCCACAAACTGTTGATCCGCGCCGGGTACGTCCGGCCGGTGGCGCCGGGGCTCTACACCTGGCTGCCGCTGGGCCTGCGGGTGCTGCGCAAGATCGAGAAGATCGTGCGCGAGGAAATGGTCGCGATCGGCGGCCAGGAGATCCTGTTCCCGGCGCTGCTGCCGAAGGCGCCCTACGAGACCACCAACCGCTGGACCGAGTACGGCGACGGGGTGTTTCGGCTCAAGGACCGCCGCGGCAACGACTACATGCTGGGACCCACCCACGAGGAGTTCTTCACTCTGACGGTGAAGGGGGAGTACAGCTCCTACAAGGACTTCCCGCTGCTGATGTTCCAGATCCAGACCAAGTACCGCGACGAGGCCCGGCCGCGGGCCGGGATCCTGCGCGGGCGCGAGTTCATCATGAAGGACTCCTACTCGTTCGACGTCGACGACGCCGGCCTCAAGACCGCGTACCACGCGCACCGCGAGGCTTACCAGAACATGTTCAAGCGCATGGCAATTCGCTATGTGATCGTCTCGGCGGTGTCCGGCGCGATGGGCGGTTCGGCCTCGGAGGAATTCCTGGCCGAAAGCGAGATCGGCGAGGACACCTTCGTGCGGTGCGTGGAATCCGGGTACGCGGCCAACGTCGAGGCAGTGGTCACCGCGGTGCCGGAGGCAAGGCCGGCTGAGGAGGTGGCCGGGCTTCCGCCTGCCACCGTGCATGACACCGGCGACACCCCGACCATCGCCACCCTGGTGGAATGGGCGAACTCCGCCGGCCTGGGCCGGGAGATCACTGCCGCTGACACTTTGAAGAACGTGCTGCTCAAGACGCGCGTGCCCGGCGGGGAGTGGGAACTGCTGGCCATCGGGGTGCCCGGTGACCGGGAGGTCGACGACAAACGCCTCGGTGCCGCCTTGGAGCCCGCCGAGTATGCGCTGCTCGACGACGCCGACTTCGCCAGGTACCCGTTCCTGAAGAAGGGATATATCGGCCCGAAAGGCTTGCTGGCCAACGGGGTTCGCTATCTGGTGGATCCGCGGGTGGTGGACGGGACGGCCTGGATCACCGGCGCAGACGAAACCGGAAAGCACGTCGTCGGCTTGGTCGCGGGCCGGGATTTCGTCGCCGACGGCACCATCGAGGCCGCCGAGGTGCGCGACGGCGACCTGTCGCCCGACGGCGCCGGACCATTGGTGTCGGCGCGCGGCATCGAGATCGGTCACATCTTCCAGTTGGGCCGCAAGTACACCGACGCCTTCGCCGCGGACGTCCTCGGCGAGGACGGCAAGCCGGTGCGGCTCACGATGGGTTCCTACGGAGTCGGGGTGTCCCGGCTGGTCGCGGTGATCGCCGAGCAACAGCACGACGAGCTCGGACTGCGCTGGCCGGCGTCGGTGTCACCGTTCGACGTGCACGTGGTGATCGCCAACAAGGACGCGCAGGCCCGCGCCGGGGCGCAGGAGCTGGCCCGCGACCTGGACCGGCTCGGCCTGGAGGTTCTGCTCGACGACCGTACGGCCTCGCCGGGGGTGAAGTTCAAGGACGCCGAGTTGCTCGGTGTGCCGTGGATCGTCGTGGTCGGGCGTGGCTGGGCCGACGGGGTGGTCGAGCTGCGTAACCGGTTCACCGGGGAGAAGCGCGAGATCGCGGCCGACGGTGCCGTCGCCGACATCGCGGCCGCACTCACCCCCTAGGACTCGGTGCCGCCGGGGAACGGCTCGGTCAGCGGCCGGATCCCCAGCACCTGCTTCCAGCGTGCCGTCAGGACCGCCGTCTCGGTCAGCGCGCTGACCCCGAAGGCGCGGTCCTGGTCGGTCGCCGCCTGTTCGATCACCGCACGCCAGGCCGTCGCGCAGTCATCCTCCATGCGGATCGCGAGGTTGCCCGCGTCGGTCGGGGTGTTCACCGCCATCGGCAGCTGATATCCGGCGGCGGGCACCGGTGCCTTGGCCGACCGGCCGGTCAGCATCGCGATGGCCGCTTCGCGTCGCTCGCGGTGCTGGGCCATCGCTTCGGAAACCAGGTCGTTCTCGTCCGGAGAGCTGTGGGCCGAGACGATGCCGTACCCGTAGATCGCCGCGTGCTCGGTAGCCACCGCGTCGAACAGCGCCGCCGCAGCCGCATCAGACGGCCGGTCGGGATTTGCCGTGGTCGACGGAGTCGGAGATGTCGGTGAGGTCATTGCCCGGCCTTCCCGGCGGCGAGCGCCACCGTGTATCCGGCGACGCAGGACGCCGCGATCGAGCCGATCAGCCCGGCCCGGTACCCGGACAGGGTCGGTGCCAGTGACGTGGCGCTGTCGGCCGAGCTGCGCAGCGCGGCGATCACATCGGCCACCGTCGGTGCTGGGGTGGCGGCCGCCGACGTGGCGGTCGGAGCGGTCGAACTCGTCGTCGATGCCGGTTTGCCGGAGAGCCGCGCGACCTCGGCAGCCAGCACCGTGGCGTGCCTCCCGCGCTCGGCCGCCAGCTCGGTCAATGCCGGCGCCAGCGCAGGGGGAGCGGTCTTGGCCGCGGCAGCCGCCAGTTCGCTGTCATGGCGGGCCAACTCGGCCTGTTGCTCCAACGGGTCGGGCTCGGGTGGCGCAGGGTTTCCGCAGGCGGTACCCGCCGCGCCCACCACGGCGAGCAGCGCCAACCCGCGGCCGCCGTCGATGAGAACTCGTCGTCGGGATATCCCGCCGAACGGGCGGGGATCTCGGCTCAGCACGCCAACATCCTGCCATTGCGGCGCCCGGTGCTGGCGTATCGTGGAGGGCTGGCTCTCTCGAGAGCCCTGCATCCGACGCAGCTGATCAGGACAACTCAAGATGAGGAGCTCGCCGTGGCTGGCCGTTCTACGGGGCTACCAACCCAGAAGCAGGTGATCGAGCTACTCGATGGTGAGTTCGTGCGCGCCGGATACGAAATCGAAGACGTCGTAATCGACACCCGCCCGCAGCCGCCGCGCATCACCGTCATCGCCGACGGCGACAAGCCGCTGGACTTGGACACCGTCGCCGCGCTGTCCCGCTCGGCCTCGGCACTGCTGGACGACCTGATCAGCGGCGAGGACGCCTACGTCCTCGAAGTCACCTCGCCCGGTGTGGACCGGCCGTTGACCGCGGAAAAGCATTTTCGTCGTGCGCACACCCGCTTGGTCGACGCCGAACTGGTCGACGGAACCACTGTCACCGCCCGGTTGGGCATGGTGTCCGACGACGCCGTCGACTTGGTGGTGCGCGAGCGCAACGATTGGACGGTGCGCCGAATTCCGCTGGCCGACATTGTCAAAGCTGTTGTCCAGGTTGAGTTTTCACCACCAAAGCCACGCGAGCTCGAACTTGCGGGAGCAGCCGGAACGGAGGCCGAAGCATGAACATCGACATGACCGCCCTGCATGCGATCGAGATCGATCGCGGTATCTCGGTCGACGAGCTGCTCGACACCATCAAGACGGCGTTGCTGACCGCCTACCGGCACACCGAGGGGCATCAGCCCGACGCGCGCATCGAGATCGACCGCAAAAGCGGTGCGGTGCAGGTGATTGCGCGCGAGACCGACGAAGACGGCAACCTGATCAGCGAATGGGACGACACGCCAGAGGGATTCGGCAGGGTGGCGGCGACGACGGCCCGTCAGGTCATGCTGCAGCGATTCCGTGACGCCGAGAACGAGCGCAGCTACGGGGAGTTCTCCGCCCGGGAAGGCGACATCGTCGCCGGTGTCATCCAGCGCGACGCCCGCGCCAATGCGCGCGGCCTGGTCGTCGTGCGGCTGGGCAGTGAAACCAAGGGCGCCGAAGGTGTCATCCCGGCCGCCGAGCAGGTGCCCGGAGAAACCTACGAGCACGGCGACCGGTTGCGCTGCTACGTCGTCGGAGTCAGCCGCGGTGCGCGCGAACCGCTGATCACGCTGTCGCGCACCCACCCGAACCTGGTTCGCAAGCTGTTCTCGCTGGAGGTGCCCGAGATCGCCGACAACTCGGTCGAGATCGTCGCGGTGGCTCGAGAGGCCGGACATCGGTCCAAGATCGCGGTCAACTCGAAGATTCCGGGGCTCAACGCGAAGGGCGCCTGTATCGGCCCGATGGGTCAGCGGGTGCGAAACGTGATGAGCGAACTGTCCGGCGAGAAGATCGACATCATCGACTTCGACGAGGACCCGGCGCGGTTCGTCGCCAACGCGCTGTCGCCGGCCAAGGTCGTCTCCGTCTCCGTCATCGATGCGAACACCCGCGCGGCGCGGGTGGTGGTGCCCGACTTCCAGCTGTCGCTGGCGATCGGCAAGGAAGGGCAGAACGCCCGACTGGCCGCCCGCCTGACCGGGTGGCGCATCGATATCCGCAGCGACGCCGCAGCGCCGGAAGCCGACCCGCACCGTGGCGCGTCGCATGACGTGGAGCAGTGACGAAACCGGGCGCTGAGCTGCTGATGTAGCCGCATCGGCCTTCGGTGGGTACACCATCGTCAATTAGATGGGTGCACCATCGTCAAAGGGGGAATCCGTTGGCAGAACTCGGGGCTGCGCAGTCCGTCGACGTGCTCGTGGTCGGAGCGGGTCCGACCGGGCTGACGGCGGCCGATGCGTGTGTCGCCGCCGGGTCTTCGGTGGCCGTCGTGGAGCGCACCGGCTTTGTGGGCGGGTTGGCGCGTCCGGCAACGGTGGCCGGCCATGACGTCGACCTCGGCGGTCACCGGCTGCTGTCCGCGACGCCGGAGCAGCGCCGGGTGTGGCTGGACTTCGCCGACCGGCTCGGCGGTATCCCGATGTCGGACATCGACCGGCACAGCGGAATTCTGCGGGAAGGTTACGTGGTCAGCTATCCGTTCGACTGGCGGCAGTTTCGCCATTCGGCGCCGCTGTCAGTCCGTGCCCGCGGCGCAGCTTCGCTCATCGCCTGGAAGCTGACGGCGCCGACCGGCCGCACCGACGACACCCTCGATGACTGGGTCAAAAACCGGTACGGGCCGTACCTGTCGGAGAAGTTCATGGCCCCGCACGCGCGGAAGGTGTTCGGTATCGACCCGAAGAACATTCCGGCGGCGTGGGCGTCGCAGCGGATCCTCTCGCCGCGACTTGCCTCGGTACTGGCCACCGCGTTGCCGCGGCTGCGGGAATCGACGCGTCCCGACGAGCCGACCGACAGGTTCATCTACCCGCACGGCGGGGCGGGGGTCCTGTGGTCGCGCCTGGCCGCATCGTTGGGACGAAAAGTCGACTGGCTGTTCGACTCCACCGTGGCCGCTATCACGAGGTCCAGTGGCGGACGATTCACCGTCACCATGTCGGGCCACGGCGGAGAGCACGTCGTGTCCTGCGGGCGGATCATCTGGACCGGGCGACCCGATGACCTTGCCACGAGCCTGGGGCTGACCGAGCTGTCCGCCGCCATCGCGCGGGCCTCCGGACGGCGCGACCTCGTCGTCGGCGTGGTGCGACTGCCCGACGCGCCGCCGACCTGGCATGGCTACCAGTGGCTGTACACCCACGACGCCGGCGTGCGGGCGCACCGGTTCAACAACTACGGCGAGTGGAAGACACTGAATTGTCCGTCCGGCGTCATCGGCCTGGAGTACGCCGTGCCGTCCGGTGAGGCGTTCGACGTTGCATCCACTGCTTCGAAGGACATGTCCATCCTGCTCAACGGGGGTTCCTTCGAGTTCCTGGGATCCGAGATGACCGCCGACGCCTATTCCAACTTCGACGCCGCCGCGCACCTGTTCGACGAGCTCGACACGGCACTTCGGCGGTTCGGCGCCGGGATCATCGCCACGGGACGTCAGGGCGCCGGGATCTACATCAACCTCGACCAGGCCAGGGAGCTGGGAACGCGGGTGGGCGCACTGCCCGCCGACCTCGCGGGCGTGGTCGGGCGGGACGAATATTCGCGGTATCAGGAGAAAGCGGGCTGAGGACGGGACCCGCGTCGCCCAGCCAAGGGTGGTTCTGGGCGGCGCCGCGATGACGGTAGACTATGCCGTGATCCAGCGCGAGACTCCGGCTTCCGAGAGACCGCATCGACGTACCGAAGGTCCGGTGCGGACATGTGTCGGGTGCCGGAAGCGAGAGTTGGCCGTCGATCTCCTCCGAGTGGTGGCTGTGTCGAACGGGAACGGCCATTGCGCCCTAACCGTTGATCAGGCAGGTAACCTCCCGGGGCGGGGTGCGTGGCTGCACCCCGATGACCGGTGCCTGCAGGCAGCGTTCCGACGGCGAGCTTTCGGGCGAGCGTTGCGCATCACCGGTTCACCGGATACATCCGCGGTGGTCGAGTACGTCGAGAGATCGACGGACCAGACCAGCCCGGCAAGAGAACAGGCAGCGAAGAACATGAGCACACCGTGAAGTCCCGACGATGACCATGCGTCGTAGCTAAACCCGAGGCGCGGCCTACCACCGCTGTCGCCTCTTGAGTAGGAGATGTAGTGGCAGGTAAGGCCCGCGTACACGAGTTGGCCAAGGAACTCGGTGTCACCAGCAAGGAAGTTCTCGCCCGACTGAGCGATCAGGGCGAATTCGTCAAATCCGCGTCGTCGACGGTGGAAGCCCCCGTCGCACGCCGCCTGAGGGAGTCGTTCGGCGGCGGTAAGCCCGACAAAGCCCCGGCGAAAGCCGCCCCGGCCGGCGCGGCCGGAAACGGAGCGCCGGCACCCAAGCCCGCGCCCGTCGCCGATGGCACTGTGGCGACGGCGCCGCGCGCGACGCCGGGACCCAAGCCGTCCGCCCCGGCCCCGGCTCCCGCCCCGGCTGCGCCGACTCCGGCACCGCCCGCGCCTGCAGCTCCGGCCGCACCCGCCCCCGCGGCCTCGGCGGCCCCTGCCGCACCCGCGGCACCCGCGCCGGCCGGCACCCCGGGGCCGACGCCCGGTCCCCGTCCGGGACCGGCCGCGCCGAAGCCGGGCATGCCCCGGCCGCCGCGCGTCGGCAACAACCCGTTCTCTTCGGCTCAGCCCGTCGAGCGTCCCGCGCCCCGCCCCCAGGGCCCGCGTCCCGGGCCCGGTGCCGGTGGTCCGCGTCCCGGCGCGCCGCGTCCGGGTGGAGCCACACCCGGCAACATGCCTCCTCGGCCGCCCGGCGCCCGCCCCGGTGCGCCCGGTCGCCCCGGCGCCCCGCGTCCGGGTGGCGGTCCCCGCCCCGGCGGTGGTCCCGGTGGTGGCGGTCGTCCCGGTGGCGGCGGTGGCGGTAACTACCGCACCGGCGGTCCCGGTGGCGGCGGTGGCGGCGGAGCTGCTGCCGGCGGCTTCAGAGGCCGTCCCGGCGGCGGTGGTCCCGGTGGTGGCGGTGGTCGTCCCGGTCAGCGCGGTGGCGCGGCCGGTGCGTTCGGCCGTCCCGGCGGTGCGCCGCGTCGCGGCCGCAAGTCGAAGCGGGCAAAACGCGCCGAGTACGAGAGCATGCAGGCCCCGGTCGTCGGTGGCGTGCGGTTGCCGCACGGCAACGGCGAGACCATCCGGCTGGCCCGTGGCGCATCGCTGAGCGACTTCGCCGAGAAGATCGACGCCAACCCGGCCGCATTGGTCCAGGCGCTGTTCAACCTCGGTGAGATGGTGACCGCCACCCAGTCCGTCGGTGACGAGACGCTCGAACTGCTCGGCAGCGAGATGAACTACGTCGTGCAGGTCGTCTCGCCGGAAGACGAGGACCGCGAGCTGCTGGAGTCGTTCGACCTCACCTACGGCGAGGACGAAGGCGACGAGGGCGACCTGGAGGTCCGCCCGCCGGTGGTCACCGTCATGGGTCACGTCGACCACGGCAAGACCCGACTGCTGGACACCATCCGCAAGGCCAGCGTCCGCGAGGGCGAGGCTGGCGGCATCACCCAGCACATCGGCGCTTACCAGGTGACCGTCGAGCACGACGGTGTCGTCCGCCCGATCACCTTCATCGACACCCCGGGTCACGAGGCGTTCACCGCCATGCGTGCCCGCGGTGCGAAGGCCACCGACATCGCGATCCTGGTGGTCGCCGCCGACGACGGCGTCATGCCGCAGACGGTGGAGGCCATCAACCACGCGCAGGCCGCTGATGTGCCGATCGTGGTCGCGGTCAACAAGATCGACAAGGAGGGCGCCGACCCGGCCAAGATCCGGGCCCAGCTCACCGAATACAACCTGGTTGCCGAGGACTTCGGTGGCGACACCATGTTCGTCGACATCTCGGCCAAGAACGGCACCAACATCGAGGCGCTGGAGGAAGCGGTCCTGCTGACCGCCGACGCGGCACTGGACCTGCGGGCCAACCCCGATATGGAAGCCCAGGGCGTGGCCATCGAGGCGCACCTGGACCGCGGCCGCGGCCCGGTGGCCACGGTGCTCATCCAGCGCGGCACGCTGCGGGTCGGCGACTCCGTTGTCGCCGGCGACGCCTACGGCCGGGTTCGCCGGATGGTCGACGAGCACGGCGAGGACGTCACCGAGGCATTGCCGTCGCGACCGGTGCAGGTCATCGGTTTCACGTCGGTGCCAGGTGCCGGCGACAACTTCCTGGTTGTCGACGAAGACCGCATCGCCCGCCAGATCGCCGACCGGCGCAGCGCGCGTAAGCGCAATGCACTGGCCGCGCGTACCCGCAAGCGGATCAGCCTGGAAGACCTGGATTCGGCGCTGAAGGAAACCAGCCAGCTGAACCTGATCCTCAAGGGCGACAACTCGGGCACCGTCGAGGCGCTCGAGGAAGCCTTGCTGGGCATCGAGGTGGACGACGAGGTGGAGTTGCGCGTCATCGACCGCGGTGTCGGTGGCGTCACCGAGACCAACGTCAACCTGGCGTCGGCATCGGACGCGATCATCATCGGGTTCAACGTGCGCGCCGAGGGCAAGGCCACCGAACTGGCCAACCGCGAGGGTGTGGAGATCCGGTACTACTCGGTGATCTACCAGGCGATCGACGAGATCCAGAGCGCGCTCAAGGGCATGCTCAAGCCGATCTACGAGGAGAAGGAGCTCGGCCGCGCCGAGATCCGCGCGATCTTCCGGTCGTCGAAGGTCGGCAACATCGCCGGCTGCCTCGTGCAGTCCGGCATCATGCGGCGCAACGCCAAGGCGCGGTTGCTGCGTGACAACGTCGTCATCGCCGAGAACCTCACGGTCTCCTCGCTCAAGCGGGAAAAGGACGACGCCACCGAGGTGCGCGAGGGTTACGAATGCGGTCTCACGCTGACGTACTCCGACATCAAGGAAGGCGACGTCATCGAGACCTACGAGCTGGTCGAGAAGGAGCGCGTCTAGTGGTTGATGTTGGCAGGGCCCGCAGGCTCTCCAAGCGCATCGCCACCATCGTCGCCTCGGCGATCGAGTTCGAGATCAAGGATCCGCCGCTGGCGTTCGTGACGGTCACCGACACCAAGGTGACTGGTGACCTTCACGACGCCACCGTGTATTACACGGTGCGCGGCAAGACCCTCGACGACGAGCCGGACTATGCCGGTGCGGCCGCGGCGCTCGAACGTGCCAAAGGCACCCTGCGTACCAAGGTCGGTGCGGGCACCGGTGTGCGGTTCACTCCGACCCTGTCCTTCGTTCTGGACAAGGTGCCCGACACCGCGCAGAAGATGGAGGAGCTGCTCGCCAAGGCGCGGGCTGCTGACGCCGATGTGGCCCGGATTCGGGCCGGGGCCACTCCTGCGGGAGACGCGCAGCCGTACCGTGTGGTAGGAGAAGAGGGGGACGTTGGGCAGGAGCGCAGCGACCCGGGAAATGTGAACAGTTCTTCTTCGCAGGACGACCAGGACGCCGGTGACCGCGATCGACTCGACGACTGAGATCACCCGCCCATCGCGGCGGGTGGACGCGCACGGCGCCGTCGAGGTCCTGCGTGGCGCCGGCGCGGTCAGCGTCATCTGCCACGTCCACCCCGACGCCGACAGTGTGGGAGCCGGGCTGGCGTTGGCGTTGATTCTCGAGCGTGACGGTGTCGACGTCGAAGTGAGTTTCGCGACGCCGTCGACACTGCCGGAATCCCTGCGGATGCTGCCCGGGGGACACCTGCTGGTGGCCCCCGGTGACATGCGCCGCGACGTCGATCTGGTGGTGACTGTCGACGCCCCGAGCGTGAACCGCCTCGGCGCGCTGTCGGAGTTCACTCAGCTCGGCTGCGCGGTGCTCGTCATCGATCACCACAAGTCGAACACCCTGTTCGGCAGCGTGAATCTTGTTGATCCGAAAGCGGATTCGACCACCATGGTGGTCGCCGAGCTGCTCGACGCGTGGGGCAAGGAGATCGACCGGGACGTGGCGTCATGCCTATACGCCGGGCTGACCACCGACACCGGCTCGTTCCGGTGGGCATCGCCGGGTGCCTTGCGGCTGGCCGCGCGCCTGGTCGAGCTCGGGGTGGACAATGCCGCGATCAGCCGGGAGTTGTTCGACACGCATCCGTTCGTGTGGCTGCCCTTGCTGTCGCGGGTACTGTCCCGCGCACAGTTGGTGCCCGAGGCGGCAGGCGGGCGCGGGCTGGTCTTCGCGGTGGTCGCTCACGAGGAGTGGATGGAGAACCGCTCCGAAGAGGTCGAGAGCATCGTGGACATCGTCCGCACCACGCACGAAGCCGAGGTCGCCGCGGTCTTCAAGGAGATCGAGCCCGGGCACTGGTCGGTGTCGATGCGGGCCAAGAGCTATGACCTGGCGGCGGTCGCCAGCGGTTTCGGCGGCGGTGGGCACACGTTGGCCGCCGGGTACTCCGCAGCCGGACCGATCGACGACGTGGTGGCGCAGCTGACCGCCGCCCTTGGCTGAGTCGGGTCTTGGCCCGCACCGCTGTCGCGTCATCGAATTTCACCTTTGGTAGCGATCTACTCGTAGTTCGCGTGCACAAGGTGAAACTCGATCCCACTACGACGAAGACGGTGGTTTGGCTTGGCTGACTCGTCTCACGATGACTCCGGTGGGCAGGAGTGGAGCGAGCAGGGCAAGGGTTCGGTAACCAGCCTGCGGATCGCGGCGCTGGCGCTTCCCGCGCTGGGTGTCCTTGCCGCCGAACCGATCTATCTGCTGTTCGACATCGCGATTGTCGGCCGGCTCGGTGCGCTGAGCCTGGCCGGCCTGGCGATCGGCGGCCTGATCCTGTCGGTGGTCAGCGCCCAGCTCACCTTCCTGTCCTACGGGACGACGGCTCGCTCCGCGCGCTTCTACGGCGCGGGTAACCGGGCCGCGGCCGTCGGCGAAGGGGTACAGGCCACCTGGCTGGCGCTCGGGATGGGCGTCGCGATCGTGGCTGCCGTGCACGTGGCCGCGGTTCCGATTGTGTCGGCGATCGCGGGCACGAAGTCCGGCGGTGGCGACATCGCCGGGGCCGCGTTGCCCTGGGTGCGGATCGCGATCTTCGGTGTGCCGGCCATCCTCATCTCCGCGGCAGGCAACGGCTGGATGCGCGGTGTGCAGGACACCATGCGCCCGCTGCGCTACGTGCTGGTGGGTTTCGCCGTCTCGGCGGTGCTGTGCCCGTTGCTCGTCTACGGCTGGCTGGGCCTGCCACGGCTGGAACTGGCCGGTTCGGCGATCGCCAATCTGGTTGGGCAGTGGCTGGCCGCGACCCTGTTCTGCTGGGCACTGCTCGCCGAGAAGGTGTCGCTGCGGCTGGACACCTCGGTGCTGCGCGCGCAGGTGGTGATGGGCCGTGATCTGGTGTTGCGGACCCTGGCCTTCCAGGCCTGTTTCGTGTCGGCCGCCGCGGTGGCCGCCCGGTTCGGGGCGGCGGCGGTCGCCGCGCATCAGGTCGTGTTGCAGCTGTGGAATTTCCTTGCGCTGGTGCTGGATTCACTTGCGATCGCCGCGCAGTCGCTGGTCGGCGCCGCGCTCGGCGCGGGCCGCGCGGAGCACGCGAAGTCGGTCGCATGGCGGGTGACGGTGTTCTCCGCGATCGCCGCCGCCGTGCTCGCGTTCGTGTTCGCAGCAGGCGCATCGGTGCTGCCGGCGCTGTTCACCGACGACCGGTCGGTGCTGGCGGAGATCGGGGTGCCGTGGTGGTTCATGGTGGCCCAATTGCCCATCGCCGGAATCGTGTTCGCTCTCGACGGGGTGCTGCTGGGCGCCGGCGACGCGGCGTTCATGCGTACCGCGACATTGGTCAGCGCGCTGGTCGGTTTCCTGCCGCTGATCTGGCTGTCGTTGGTGTTCGGCTGGGGGCTGCTCGGCATCTGGTCGGGCCTGAGCGCGTTCATGGTGCTGCGACTGGTGTTCGTCGGGTGGCGGGCGTTGTCCGGGCGCTGGCTGGTGCCAGGCACGAATTAGCGGCGGGCGATTGCCGCCCAGCCGAAGTCGTTGGTGCGCACATCGATTCGCTCGAATCCGGCCGCGGTCAATCGGTCCGCCAGGTCGGCCGGATCGATCGGATTGTAGGTGTCGCCCACATGTGCGGCAGCCATGTCGTCGTCACCGATGCCGTCGCTGGCCACCAGCGTGGCGCCCGGCCGCAATACCCGGGCCACCTCGGCGAACAGTCGGTCCTGCAGCTCGGCGGTCGGAACGTGGTGCAGCATCGTGAAACACGCCGCACCCGAGAACCGCGCGTCGGGGAACTCCAGTGCGGTCGCGTCGCCGCGCACGATCCGGACCGACGGCTCCCCGGCGAACCGCTCGCCGAGCATCGTCGCGAGCCGTTCATCGATCTCGACGCACGTCACCTGTGGCACAGTCCGGCTCAGCACGTCGGTGGCCGCGCCGAAGCCCGGCCCCACTTCCAGGACGTCATCGCCCAAGTCGGTGTCACCGAGGACCCACGGCAGGATCTGCTCCCGCATGATCGTGCGCCATTCGTCACTGCCGCAGACCTCGTGCGCCTCGTTCATGCGGTCAAGCGTAAATGAGTAGCCCGTCAAATATGTTGTGTGCCTATGTATCGATTTTTGCTGAGTTACTTCCCAGCGCCTCGCTGGTGGGCTATTAATGACGTTGCTGGTACATCGATTCGTGACGGGGGCTCCATGAGTTCGACCAACTTTGGATTTCGCATCGGTTCCGCAGCGTTCGCCATGGGCCTGGGTGTGGCAGTTGCCAGCAACCCCGGAGTCGCCCTAGCTGAAGGCCCGGACTCGGGTTCTACCGCGCATTCCTCGACATCCTCGAAATCGACCGACTCGTCAGACTCCGCTGATTCGAACCGATCAGGGCCGCGCACTGTCGGCTCGTCCCGGCGTGCGGCGCAGCAGCCCCGCGTCGCCGCCGACCCGCAGAAGAAGTCGAACACCCGGTCGTCGGCAACGCGACCCAGCACCGCTGCTCGGTCAGACGCGCCGGTGACCACCTCCGCAGACGCCACACCCCCGGTGACGACGCAGGCCGGCGAGCGGGCGGATCTCGGCGCGCCGAACACGGCCGCCGCCGTAACGCCTGCAACCGAACAGAATTTGCCAGCTATCACCACCGTGCCGGTGCCTGCGGCCCTCGTTGCCCCGGCGCGGCACGCCGCGGCTGTCGCGGTTCGCCCACCGAACATCGTGTCGGGATTTCTGTCACTGTTCGGACTGAGGCCGGGCACCGGCCTGCCGCCGGCCCCGATCCAGCTGCTGACCGGTGCGCTGGCACTGATCAGGCGCGACATCGAGTCGGTGGTCAACCAGGTGACGGCGTGGACGGCCGCTCCGGCCACCCGCAGCCTGTCCGCCGCCGCCACCGGCACGACCACCACGGTCACCTGGGCGTGGGGGTCGAACCCGGTGCTGGCGTTCAACCCGGCCACCGACAAACTCGATTTCGGCTGGATGCAGCCGGGCCAGTTCACCGTCGTCGAGAGATCCGGATCCGTGGTGATCGGGGTCGTCGACAACAACCACTCCTACACGCTGCAGGGAGTCAGCCTGGGGCAGCTGTCGACGACCAACATCGTCGCCAAGGACGCGGGCACCGTGGCCAAGTGGCAGTCGCTGATCAGCGGCGCGCAGACCGCGCTTCCCAGCGTCTCGGTCGCCGACACGACGGTCACCGAAGGCAACAGCGGCACGACGAAGGCCGCGTTCACGATCACCCTGTCGAAGGCCAGCACCAAACCGGTGACGGTGAACTACACGACCGCCAACGGCTCGGCCACCGCCGGCCAGGACTACACGGCCGGCTCCGGTACCGTGACGTTCGCCGCGGGGCAGGTGTCGCAGGTGGTGAACGTCAACGTGCTCGGCGATGCGACCGTCGAACCGACTGAGACGTTCACTGTCACGCTGTCGAATCCGTCGGGTGCCACCCTCGGTCGGGCCACCGCGACGGGCACCATCACCAACGACGACGCCGCACCCGTGCTGCCGAGGATTTCTATTGCGGACGCCACCGCGGCTGAGGGCAACAGCGGCAGCGCTTCGATGGGGTTCACGGTGACGCTGTCCACAGCGTCGACCACCACGGTCACCCTGAACTACACGACGGCCAACGGCACAGCCACCGCCGGCCAGGACTACACAGCCGGTTCCGGCACGGTCACGTTCGCGCCCGGGGTCACCTCGCAGGTGATCAACGTCGGCGTGCTGGGGGATACCACGGTCGAGCCGACCGAGACGTTCACGGTCACGCTGTCGAATGCGTCCGGCGCCACCATCGCCGACGGCTCGGCGGTCGGCACGATCACCAACGACGACACCGCGACGACACCGGGCGGAACCGCGCAGTGGGGCACGAGCTTCTTCGCGCCGTACATCGACATGGGCGCCTACCCGGTGCCGAATCTGCTCGCGCTGTCGAAGACCTACGGCACCTCGCTGGTGACGCTCGGCTTCATGCAGGCCGACCAGAACGGCAACCTCGCCTGGGCGGGATTGGCTGCGCTGGAACCGAGTTCGACCAACGAACAGGCGGTTGCCATCAACACGTCGATCGCCACGTTCAAGGCGGCCGGCGGCGACGTGATGATCTCGTTCGGCGGCGCGTCGGGCACCAGCCTCGCCCAGGCGTATGCGGCCAAGGGCCGCAGCGCCCAGGAGCTGGCCAACGCCTACGCCGCGGTGATCGACACCTACGGCGTCACCCATATCGACTTCGACATCGAGGGTGCTGCCGTCGCCGACCCGGCGTCGGTCGCGCTCAACAGCCAAGCCCTCGCGCTGCTGCAGAAGCAGAAGCCGGAGCTGCACATCTGGTACACGCTGCCGGTCTTGCCGACCGGGCTGACCGCCGACGGACTCAACGTCGTGGACTCCGCTGTCAAGGCCGGGGTCAAACTCGACGGCGTGAACGTGATGGCGATGGACTATGGCGAGTCCGCAGCGCCGACAAGCGGTGCGGGCGCAAAAACCATGGGCGCGTATGCGATTCAATCAGCCCAGTCGACGTACACGCAGCTGAAGTCGCTGTACGGCAAGTACGGGCAGAGCTTCGGCTACAGCCAGATCGGTGTGACTCCGATGCTTGGCGTCAACGACGTCCTCACCGAGGTGTTCACCGTGGCCGACGCGCAGGCGCTGGAAGACTTCGCCCGCGCCAACGGCATCGGCATGCTCTCGATGTGGCAGGTGCTCCGCGACACCCCGGGAACCCTGGGGCAGGCGAGCACCGGGGCTTCCGGATTGAGTGATCCGCAGGGCGCATTCAGCAAGGTGTTCAACGATTACGGCACGATCAACGTCGTCGACTACAGCAGCACCGGGGGAACCGGTGGCACCGGGGGAACCGGCGGCACCGGCGGCGGCACCCCGGTGACCGGCGGCACGACGACGACGATCACGTGGGGCTGGGGCAGTAACCCGGTGCTCAGCTTCAACCCGGCGAAGGACACCCTGGACTTCGTCTGGATGCAGCCCAGCGAGTTCGACGTCACCGAGAAGGCCGGTTCCGTGGTGATCTCCGTGGTCGGCAACAATCACACGTACACGCTCCAGGGCGTGACGCTGAGTCAGCTGCAGGCCGGCAACATCATCGCGAAGGACGCCGGCACGCTGGCCAAGTGGCAGAGCCTCATCGCCGCCGCGAAAGCGGTGTAGCGAGAAGCTATTTCACCTGGCTGCGACCACGTTCGATCACCGAGGCGCGGCTGGCGGCGATGTCGTCACCGGATGTCGCTGCCATCCACTTCCTGGCCGACATCGCCTCGATCCACAGTCCCGAGCCGGTCTGGTCCTCGTCGATGCGGTGATATGACGTCAGCAGCGCGCGGACGGCCTTCTGGTTGTTGCCGACGATCGAGGCGGCCACCGCCCGCGCGGTGGGAAGAAGCTCGTCGTGGGCGACGACCTGGGTCACCAACCCGGCCCGCAGCGCGTCGTCGGCGGACAGGTAGTCCCCGGTGAGGCTCATCCGCCGGGCCATTCCGACGCCCACCTTCTGCGGCAGCCGCACGCTCAGGCCCCATGTCGGCAGCAGCCCGACCCGGGCGTGGGTGTCGGCGAAGCGGGCGTTCTCAGAGGCGATCAGGATGTCGCAGTACAGCGCGAGTTCGAGTCCGCCGGTCACGGCAGCGCCGTTGATCGCACCGATGACGGGCTTGGTCATGGGCGGCCACTTGGGGGAGATGTCGGGCAGCTCGGTGGTGTCGCCGAGTTCCTTGAGGTCCAGCCCCGCGCAGAACACCGGGTCGGCGCCGGTGACGATGATGACGTCGACGCCCTCGTCGGTCTCCGCCTCGCGAAGCGCGCTGAAAAAACGGCTTCGCAGTGCGCTCGACAGCGCGTTACGCGAGTTGGGCCGATTCAGCGTCACCGTGCGGACGCGGTCGGTGGTGTCAATGAGCAGGATGTCGTCGCCGGTCATAGGGACACCGTATCGGCACCCCTAACGTCCCGGGCGTGCGCTCCGGCTCGCCGAGCGGTGAGGTGCCGTCGCGGGACGCGGTGAACCGCCGGCGGTGACGGCTGGACCGCTATGGGGCTGCGGCGCCCCTGGATTGACGGCCGCCGCCGGGTGCGGCGCGGCCGCGGCGGTTCGCGCGGGCAGCGGCGGGCGCACAACTGCCGCAGGCGAGGTGTGTCCGGGTGTGGTGCCGCTCGGTGCCGGCTCGACTGCGACGGCGATGGCGACGGCATCGACGACCCGTAACCGGTCGGGTGCCTGACGATCAACCGATGTTGTTGGGGGAGTTGGGGAAGAAGGAAATACCGGCTGCGGGATCGATGGTGCGGTCACGTCGGTGCTGATGTGCTCCGGCGGCGTGCAGGTGTCGATCAAGGACTGCAGACGGTCCTGCAGTGAGTGATCCGGCTGATGCTCCGAGCGCAGGGACGCCTGATGAATCGCCGCTGCCGCCACCGAGCAATCGTGAACTTCGACGACGCCGCCGAACATCGGTACGCCGCCGAGTGCACTGGGGACGTACCACGCCAACCACATCGGGCCCGCTGCGGCAGCCCTGCTCTCCTGGATGACCGTGGACAGTTTCTGCTCGGCGACGGCCGGGTCGGCGGGCACCATGGCCTGCAGCACACGGACGCCGCCGTCGTCGATCCGCACCCCGAAGACATCGACGGGGACGACGTCGAGGAACTGCTCGACCGAGTGTCGGTCTCCGGCGCTCATCGGGAACGTCACTCGCATCCGCGGTGTGCTGGGCGAGGGCGACGCGGGCGACACCGTCATCGTCAGGCCGGTGTCGCCTGCGGTTCGCCGCACGATGTCGAGGAGGTCGGACCCCGGGGTGTGGCTGTCGGTGATCGCCAGTTGGTTGGCATCGTCGTCGTCCCGGAACCAGTCGATCCTGCCGTCGGTGTGGGCGGCGATCACGCGGAGTCGTTCCGCGTCGTCGGCGATCTGCGCGGAATCGAGGTGCGACTGCCGTCGGACCGTCACGGGTTTGTCCGGCGTCACCCAGAATTCGACGTCTTCGATGTAGTTCGAGACCAGGCTGATCCGGGTCTCGGCGATTCGGTTCGCCACCGCGACCAGCTGGGGCGGCGTCGCGTCGGGGACGTCGACCGCGACGGTGAAGACGATGCCGTCGGCGTAGCTCTGGTCGTGATACACCCACGCGTCGGTCACTCCCGGCATCGAGATCAGCGCGGACTGGAGGCTGTTGGCGATCTCGGTGAGGTTGCCGGGAGCGCCGCAACCAGGAACGACAGCGGCACCGGCGAGCAGAGCGAGAGCTGAAAGGGTTCGGCCCACTCGTCGCATTCGCAACGGACCTCCAACCCTTCGTCACATGGACTGCGAGCTTGTGTGACGCGCTCAGCGCAGACCAGGGGCAAATCTACTCCCGCGCAGCATCCTTGGGCTGCAGACGTGCCGGACCAGCGGCCGGGAGGTTGCTCACAACACGTCTACGTCCACCTCCAGATCGATCCACGTGAGGTCGCACGCGGTCAGAACCCATCGGCCGACGATCGTGGTGACCAGGGCGTCCACCTGAGCCGCACCATCGTGCCGGCCGACGGCCTGGGCGCACATCCGGCGCAGGTCGGCCGAGACACCGGTGATCCGTGGTGCGACGTCCGCTATCCGGTGCGAGTGCGCAAGCGACGTGCCCAAAAGTGCGCAGGCCATGCGTAATCCGTTGAGTTCGGGATCGGTGAAGCGTTCCGATCCGATCCCGGCCGGTGTCATGGCGATGTCGTAGGCCCGGTCCAGCGCGCCGCGATACAGCGGTGCCTTGCCTGGAAAATAGTGATGGATCGCCGGTCGGGTGATGCCGACGAGATCGGCGACCTCTTGCACGGTGGCGGCGTCATATCCGCGATAGGCGAAGACGCGGATCGCGGCGGTGATGATCATCTCGCGTCGCGCATCGGTGTTCGAGCCGCGCGGCCGGCCGACTGTCCGTTTGATCACTCGAGCTCGAGGTGACGCCAGTCCCGCGGTCATGGTGCACCCTTCTCGTCACACGAATTCGACACACTTGGCGGCCAGGCTAGGTCGTGAACGTGTGAGTCAGATGGGTGCCGGATATCAATCCGATCAGCACTTCGCCCGTGAAGTCCGGGGTGAAGGCGGGCATGCTGGGGGCTATGTGCCGAAACATCACCGAGTTGCGTGGCCTTGAGCCGCCCGCCACCGACGAAGAGATCGCTGCGGCGGCCCGCCAGTATGTGCGCAAGGTCAGTGGGATCACCCGGCCGTCTGATGCCGTCGCCGAAGCGTTCGAGATCGCGGTCGCCGAGGTCGCGGCCACCACGGCAAGGCTGCTGGAGCAGTTGCCCACCCGCCGCCAGCCACCGAAATCCATTCCGCCGCTGCGCCGCCCCGAAGTGCGGGCGCGGCTCGCAACATGACCACTGCGCTCAAGGAGTGGAGTGCGGCGGTGCACGCGCTGCTGCAGGGCCGGCAGACCGTGCTGCTGCGCAAGGGCGGCATCCACGAGAAGCGGTTCGCCGTGGCAGCCGAGCAATTCTTGTTGTTCCCCACCGTGGCGCACAGCCATGCCGAACGGGTGCGCCCGGAACATCGGGACCTCCTGGCGGGCGCGGAACCGGACAGCACCGATGACCATGTCGTCATCAGAGCTGCCGCCAAAGTGGTTGCTGCTGTCGCGGTTTCGGATCCGCAGGGGCTATCCGACATCGAGGACCTGCACATCTGGACGGCCGGATCGGTGCAGGCCGACCGGCTGGACTTCCGGCCCCGTCACGAATTGACGGTGCTGGTGGTGCAGGCTTTCCCGCTCGCCGCGCCGATCCGGTTGGACCGGGTCCCGAGCTATGGCGGTTGCACCAGTTGGGTGCAGCTACCCGCGACTGCCGCCGTCGGCGCCCCGGTCTACGACGCCGCGGCCCTGGCCGGAGTGGCCGCTCGGGTTCGCGCTGCCGTCGCCTGAGGGCAGGTCCGCTGATGCGGGCAGGTGCAGCGCGGACACCCCACCGGCCCCGTGGTGCACGGTGTGCAGGGAGGGCACCATCCGCTGACCGGTGAGCACCGGTTCGCCGGTTCCGAGATTGCGTGCGTACCGCGGGTGTGAGCCGCCGGCGACGAGCACCCGGATCCGGGTTCCGGCGGTGAAGCGATGTGCGATGGCGTCGAGCTCGAGTCGAACCGGCCCCGGTGGCGCGGAATCGAGCCGTCGGTACCCGTCGCTGACGTTTCGGGAGCGCCCGCGGGCATCGACCTCGCTGATGCGCACGAACACGTCGGCGTGCGCGATGTCGGCGTGGTGGGCCAGCTCGATCACCGGCTCGCCGAACACATACAGATCGGCGTCCAGCGGACCGCTGGTGAAGCTCAGCACGTCGGCCCGCTCGGCGAGCCGTGCATCATCGCGGTAGCCGCTCAGCTGCGACAGCAGCCGGCCGCCGATCGTCGGGGTCGGGTCGGCGGGGTCGTAGCGGAACGTCGATGGTGCCGCATCGGCCGGTGGCGCGGTGGCGGCGAGCCGTCCGCCTGGCTGCAGGTACATGACACCCGTACCGGTGGGCGGCGGCCAGTCCGGCAGGTCGATCCAGCCGTGATGGGCGACGTGCACCCGCACGGGGCTGCGCCGGGCGTTGGTCGGGGCAGCGGCCAGATGCGTACCGAGCCAGTCCAGAGTCTCGGTGGCGGCGATGCCGCCCGCCTTCATGATCATGTCGGTATGGGTCCACGGCCCGACCGTCATCGCGACGTCGACCCCACGCCCGCGCAGGTGGCGATACTGCGCGAGGGTCTGCTCCAGGAACAGGTCCTGCCAGCCGCTGAGCAACAGCACCGGTATCTCGCAGCGGTCGAGCGCGGCGGTCATCCGCATGGTGTCCCAGAACGGGTCGTCGGCCTCGGGGTGGTCGATCCACGACTCGTACCACGGTGACGCGGCGCCCAGCAGCGCGCGGCCGGCTGCCCCCAGCGGCAACCCCGACGTGGCCTGTTCGAGCCGTCGCGCCGCACGGGTCTGGAAGGCCAGGCGGCGCAGGCTGGCCTGCTCCTGGTGGCCGACCATGTCCGACCAGCCCAGGAAGTCGTTCAACGAGAACGATCCGGTGCCCCACGACGAGGCGTGGAAGTCGTGCGGGCCGACGGTGATCACCGCGGCGACCAGCTCGGGTGGCGGATCGGACAGCAGCGCCCACTGGGTGAAGCCCAGATAGGACAGCCCGATGGTGGCGAACGTGCCGGTGAACCACGGCTGCTGGCGTAGCCAGGCCACGGTGTCGGTGGCATCGTCGGCTTCGTGGACCATCGGCACGAAGTCGCCGCCGGACCCGAATGTGCCGCGCACACTCTGCAGCAGGACGTGGTAGCCGCGGGCGGCGTAGAGCTGTGCGTAGACCAGGGAGAACGGAAAGGCCCGGCCGTACGGGCAGCGGACCAGGATGGTGCCCAGCGGTGTGCCCTCGGGCGCATAGTGGGTGGCCCGCAGGATCGCGCCGTCGCGCATCGGCACCCCGACGCCGCGATGCACGGCATAGTCCGTGGTCGGCGGCGAAATGCGAAGAGCGCGGAAAAGCGATCGGTCGACGATCTTTCGAACCCGGCTGCTGTGCACGCCTCTCAGAATATGTAGCGCGAACCGGCGTGTTCACCGGTGGGGTTCATCACCCAGAACTGGGGCGGCGTGACGTGCGCACGTAGGCTGGCATGTTGTGGCACCCACGCTTTGGGCGATCAGCGACCTGCATACGGGTCACACCGGCAACAAGCCGGTCACCGAATCGCTATATCCCTCGACCCCCGACGACTGGCTGATCGTCGCCGGTGACGTCGCCGAGCGCACCGACGACATCCGCTGGTCGCTGGATCTGCTGCGCCGGCGCTTCGCCAAGGTGATCTGGGTGCCGGGCAACCACGAACTGTGGACCACCGGTAAGGACCCGGTCCAGGTGTTCGGCCGGGCCCGCTACGACTACCTGGTCAACATGTGCGACGAGATGGGCATCATCACCCCCGAACATCCGTTTCCGGTGTGGACCGAGCAGGGCGGCCCGGCGACCATCGTGCCGATGTTCCTGCTCTACGACTACACGTTTCTGCCCCCGGGTGCGACGACCAAGGCCGAGGGCCTGGCAATCGCCCGGGAACGCAATGTGGTGGCCACCGACGAGTTCCTGCTGTCCAGTGAGCCGTACGCCACCCGCGACGCGTGGTGCCGGGATCGGCTGCGCCACACCAAGGCTCGGCTTGACGAACTCGACTGGATGACGCCCACGGTGTTGGTGAACCACTTCCCGCTCCGGCGTGAACCGTGCGATGTGCTGTTCTTCCCGGAGTTCTCGTTGTGGTGCGGGACGACCGAGACCGCTGACTGGCACACCCGCTACAACGCGGTCTGCTCGGTCTATGGCCACCTGCACATCCCGCGGACGACCTGGTACGACGACGTGCGTTTCGAGGAGGTGTCCGTCGGCTACCCCCGAGAGTGGCGGCGCCGCAAGCCTTATCGCTGGTTGCGCCAGATTCTGCCCGACCCGCAGTACGCACCGGGCTACCTCAACGATTTCGGCGGCCACTTCGTCATCACCGAGGAGATGAAAGAGCAGTCGACGAAGCTGCGCGAGCGTCTGCGCAGTCGGCGCGAATGAGCGAGCTCATGCGGGCGGTGCTGCCCGACCTCGACGGCCTGGTGTTCGCCGAGACCTACGACGATCCACCGGATCTGGCTCCGCTGCCCGAGGAGGAGCCACTGATCGCCAAGTCGGTGGCCAAGCGGCGCAACGAGTTCATCACCGTCCGCCATTGTGCGCGGGTGGCGTTGGGGCAACTCGGTATCCCGCCGGCGCCGATCCTCAAGGGGGAGAAAGGCCAGCCGTGCTGGCCGGACGGCGTAGTGGGCAGCCTGACTCACACCCAGGGCTACCGCGGCGCGGTGGTGGGGCGCACGACGGCAATCCGTTCGGTCGGCATCGACGCCGAACCGCACGGCGTGCTGCCGGACGGGGTTCTCAACGCGGTCAGCCTGCCCGCCGAGCGGTATGAGATGGGTGCCCTCCCGGGCGGACTGCACTGGGATCGGATCTTGTTCTGCGCCAAAGAAGCAACTTACAAGGTGTGGTTCCCGCTGACCGAGCGCTGGCTGGGATTCGAGGATGCCCACATCACCTTCGGTGTCGATCCCTCCGGCGTCACCGGGACGTTCGTGTCCCGAATCCTGATCGACCCGGCCGCGCGCTCCGGCCCACCGCTGCGCGAGCTGGCCGGCCGGTGGTCGGTGGGCGGCGGCCTGGTGCTGACGGCGATCGTGTTGTGACGTCCGGGGCGCCCGAGCCCGGGATCGTCGTTGTCGACAAGCCCGGCGGAATGACCAGCCACGATGTGGTGGGCCGCTGCAGGCGCATCTTCGGGACCCGCAAGGTCGGTCACGCCGGCACTCTGGACCCGATGGCCACCGGCGTTCTGGTGATCGGGATCGAACGAGCCACCAAGATCCTCGGACTGGTGACAGCCACGTCGAAGTCCTATACCGCGACGGTTCGGCTGGGTCGGTCGACCAGCACCGATGATGCCGAAGGCGAAGTGCTGCAGGACGTTTCCGCGGCCGAGGTCACCGACGCACAGATCGTTGCCGGTATCGCAAACCTCCGCGGTGAGATCTCGCAGCGGCCGTCCGCAGTCAGTGCGGTCAAGATCGATGGCAAGCGTGCCTATCAACTGGTGCGCGAAGGCCAGCAGGTGGAGCTTGCCGAGCGCACCGTGCGGATCGACCGGTTCGACGTGTGCGAGATCCGGCGCGACGGCGCGTTTGTGGACCTCGATGTTGCGGTCGACTGCTCGTCGGGCACCTACATCCGGGCACTGGCCCGTGACCTCGGCGACGCACTCGGTGTCGGAGGGCATCTGACGGCGTTGCGCCGCACCCGCGTTGGTGGCTACGGGCTCGACCACGCCAGGTCGCTGGACGAACTCGCCGAACATCCGCAACTGAGCTACTCCCTTGACGACGCCTGCCTGTTGGCTTTCCCGCGCCGCGACATCACCGCTGCCGAAGCCGAGGACGCCAGTCACGGGCGGCCGCTGAGCGCTGCGAAAATCGACGGGATCTATGCCGCAACGGATCCCGATCGCCGCGTCATCGCACTGCTGGAGGACAAGGGTGCCCGCACCAGATCGGTCGTGGTGATCCGGCCGGCCACGCTGTAGTCGTGGACTCTTTCAGCCGACGACCCAAATCGCTTGTGCTGCAGGGCTTCCCAGATCGACGGTGTTTGCTGCGCCGTCGGGCGCTTCGACCGACACCGAGATGACGCCGGCGAAGTCGCGCCGCGCGAGGACCCGAAGCCGCGAGTCCAGGCTGATGCCCACCGTGTCGAAATAGCGCAGCATTTCGGGGTCGGCATCGGAAATCCGTGCCACGGTGCCGAGTTCGCCGTCGACGCATGCCGACAGCTGCCGGGCGGGTGGTGTGGGGACCCGGCCGTCGGACGAGGGGATGGGGTCACCGTGCGGGTCGCGAACGGGATGACCCAGCTTGGCGTCGATCCGGTCGAGCATCATGTCGCTGACGGCGTGCTCGAGAATCTCCGCCTCGTCGTGCACCTCGTCCCAGCTGTAGCCGAGCTCGCGCATCAGGAACGTCTCCAACAGCCGGTGCCGGCGGACCACCGCCAGCGCGGCGAGCCGTCCGCGTTCGGTCAGCGTCACCGCGCCGTACTTCTCGTGATCCACCAGCCCCTGGTCGGCCAGCCGGCGGATCGACTCCGAGGCGGTGCTGGCCGACACCCCGATGCGCTCGGCGAGGAGCTTGGTGCTGACCTTGTCGTGCGACCACTCCTGTGCCGACCAGATCGTCTTGAGGTAGTCCTGCGCGACCGTTGTCAGGTCGTGTACCCCGGGGTTGGGGCGCTCGTCAGGACTCACATCCAAAAGTTTAGGCAATCATCACCTGATCTGGGGATCTGGCGTGTCCGGGCGACTCGGCGCGCCGTAGGCTTGGCCTCGTGGAACGGTGGCGCGGACAGGACGAGATCCCCTCGGACTGGGGCCGATGCGTGGTGACCATCGGCGTCTTCGACGGTGTGCACCGCGGACACGCGGAACTGATCGGCCGAGCAGTCAAGGCCGGCCGGTCGCGTGGGGTCCCGACGGTGCTGATGACGTTCGACCCGCACCCCATGGAAGTGGTCTTCCCAGGAAGCCATCCGGCACAGCTGACCACGTTGACCCGGCGTGCCGAACTGGCCGAGGAATTGGGCATCGACGTTTTCCTGGTAGTGCCCTTCACCACCGATTTCATGAAGCTCACCCCTGAGCGCTACATCCATGAGCTGCTGGTGGAGCGGCTGCACGTCGTCGAGGTGATCGTCGGCGAGAACTTCACCTTCGGCAAGAAGGCGGCCGGCAACGTCGGCACCCTGCGCAAGGCGGGCGAGCGCTTCGGCTTCGCTGTCGAGAGCCTCTCCCTGGTCGCCGAACACCACCAGAGCGAAACCGTCACGTTCTCGTCGACGTACATCCGTTCCTGTGTCGACGCCGGCGACGTGGTGACGGCCGCCGAGGCACTGGGCCGCCCGCACCGCGTCGAAGGCGTGGTGGTGCGCGGCGACGGCCGTGGCCGGGTGCTGGGCTTCCCGACGGCCAACGTGGCGCCGCCCATGTACTCCGCGATTCCGGCCGACGGGGTGTACGCGGCGTGGTTCACCGTGCTGGGCCACGGCCCGGTGACCGGCTCGGTGATTCCGGGGGAGCGGTATCAGGCCGCGGTGTCGGTAGGCACCAACCCGACGTTCTCCGGGCGTACCCGCACCGTGGAGGCGTTTGTCCTCGACACCGCCGCCGACCTGTACGGCCAGCATGTTGCGGTCGACTTCGTCGCCCGGCTGCGTGGCCAGCTCAAGTTCGATTCGGTGGACGACCTCATCCAGGCGATGGGCAAGGACACCGAGAAAGCTCGCGCGATCCTGTCCGCGCAGGACTGATCGCCCTCAGGACGCCAGCAGGTCGTCGATCTGGTTGATCGCCGACGTGGAACCCTCGACCACGCCCATGTCGAGTACCTGCTGCAGGCCTTCGGCGGAGGCGAACGTACTGACGTAGACCGCGCGCGTGCCGCCGCCCAGTTCGGTGAAGGTGTAGGTGTTCTCCGAAACCGGCATATCGGGGTTCGGGTTCAGATCGGCGTCGGCGAACCCGTCCCGGAACGCGAAGCTCCTGGGCTCGTCGACGCTGGTGATGTCCCAGTACCCAGCGTATTTCTCGCCGTCCGGGCCGGTCATGTAGTAGGTGACCCGGCTGCCGGGGGTGAGGCTGTGGTCGACGAAGGTCGCCGGATGCGAGGGCGGTCCCCACACCTTCTCCAGCTGACGAGGGTCGGCGTAGATCTGCCAGACCCGCTGTACCGGTGCCGCGAAATCGGCGGTGATGGTCAGCGTCAGGTTCTCCAGATCGTGCTTCACGTCGGTAACAGGCATCAGCTAGTCCTCCTTCTTCTCGGATGCGATCAGGTCGTCGATGCGGCCGATGCGGCCGCGCCAGACCTCTTCCAGTTCGGTGAGCATTGCCGCCACGGATCGCACGGCGGTGACGTCACCGCTGGCCAACTGCTCGCGGCCGTGGCGCCGTTTGGTGAGCAGGCCGGCCTTCTCCAGGACGGCGACGTGTTTTTGCACCGCGGCGAAGCTCATGTCGTACTTCAGCGCGAGCGCGGACACCGAATGCTCACCGGCCAGTGCCCGGCGCATGATGTCGCGACGGGTCCGGTCGGCGAGAGCGTGGAACAGGGCGTCCGCACGGTCTTCGGCAGCTACGGTCACCGGTCCAACATACAACCAAATGGTTGTATGTTGTCAAGGGGCGGCCCTCGGCGATTTCGGTTCGTGGTGCTCACGCTGCTAGAGTCGGCGATCGATACGGCGGTGCTGCAGTCCGCGGCGGCCCACGTACTTCTCGACTTGTTTCCCGCGCGGCACCGATGTGATGGAGATGTTTTCGTGGCGCTTACCGTCGAACAGAAGAAGGAAATCCTGGGCCAGTACGGTCTGCACGAGACCGACACCGGTTCGCCGGAAGCCCAGGTGGCGCTGCTGACCAAGCGCATCGCCGATCTCACCGAGCACCTCAAGCAGCACAAGCACGACCACCACTCGCGGCGCGGTCTGCTGTTGCTGGTCGGCCGCCGTCGCCGGCTGCTCAAGTACGTCGCCGACCTGGACGTCGCGCGCTACCGCTCACTGATCGAGCGGCTCGGTCTGCGCCGCTGAGGCGCACGACCCGCCGTGTAACATAGGGGCGTTGCGAGCCGGGTTTCGGCTCGAACAACGGGTGCGGTGCATGCATATCCGCGTGTCCCGTTCCTGCGTGTCACACGCGAAGCTTCCCTGATCGGGCGGTCTTCGGTAGTGGCTGCCGGGCCCCAAACGATTGGGGAGCGCCCGGCCGCTTCGATCGACGGCCGTAGCCGACTGGACTCACCTGTGATGACGCGAAACAGCTGAACAGTGAATTCAGAAAGGCTGAACGGGCATCCATGTCTGTAGCTGAAATCGACGAAGGCGTATTCGAAGCGACCGCCGTCATCGACAACGGGAGCTTCGGCACCCGCACCGTACGTTTCGAGACCGGTCGGCTGGCGCAGCAGGCCGCGGGTTCCGTCGTCGCTTACCTCGACGACGAGACCATGCTGCTGAGCGCGACCACCGCCAGCAAGACCCCCAAAGATCATTTCGACTTCTTCCCGCTGACGATCGACGTCGAGGAGCGGATGTACGCCGCAGGGCGCATCCCCGGCTCGTTCTTCCGCCGCGAAGGCCGTCCCTCCACCGATGCGATCCTGACCTGTCGGCTCATCGACCGCCCGCTGCGCCCGACGTTCGTCTCGGGCCTGCGCAACGAAATTCAGGTCGTGGTCACGATCCTGAGCCTGGATCCCAAGGATCTGTACGACGTGCTGGCGATCAACGCCGCGTCGGCGTCCACCCAGATTTCCGGCCTGCCGTTCTCCGGTCCGGTCGGCGGCGTCCGCGTCGCCCTCATCAACGGCCAGTGGGTGGCGTTCCCGACCGTCGAGCAGCTCGAGGGAGCGGTGTTCGACATGGTCGTCGCGGGCCGCAAGGCGGGCGATGACGTCGCGATCATGATGGTCGAGGCCGAGGCCACCGACAACGTCATCGAGCTCATTGCCGGTGGCGCGGGCGCACCGACCGAGGCCGTGGTGGCCGAAGGCCTCGAAGCCGCCAAGCCGTTCATCGCCGCGCTCTGCGACGCGCAGCAGGCGCTGGCCGACAAGGCCGCCAAGCCGGTCGCCGATTACCCGCTGTTCCCGGACTACCAGGACGACGTGTATGCCGCCGTTTCGCACGTGGCCGCCGGCCCGCTGGCGGAGGCGCTGACCATCGCCGGCAAGCAGGAGCGCGACGAGCGCACCGACGAGATCAAGAACGAGGTCCTCGGAGAGCTCAGCGAGACATTCGCCGGGCGCGAGAAGGAGATCGGCGCGGCCTACCGCTCGCTGACCAAGAAGCTTGTGCGCCAGCGCATCCTGACCGACCACTTCCGTATCGACGGCCGCGGCGTCACCGACATCCGCGCCCTGTCCGCCGAGGTCGCGATCATCCCGCGGGCGCACGGCAGCGCGTTGTTCGAGCGCGGCGAGACCCAGATCATGGGTGTCACCACTCTCGACATGGTCAAGATGGCTCAGCAGATCGACTCGCTCGGGCCGGAGACCTCCAAGCGCTACATGCATCACTACAACTTCCCGCCGTATTCGACCGGTGAGACCGGTCGCGTCGGCTCCCCGAAGCGTCGGGAAATCGGCCACGGCGCGCTTGCCGAGCGCGCTCTGATGCCGGTGCTGCCCAGTGTCGAAGAGTTCCCGTACGCGATTCGCCAGGTGTCGGAAGCGTTGGGCTCCAACGGTTCCACCTCGATGGGCTCGGTGTGTGCTTCGACGCTGTCGCTGCTGAACGCCGGTGTGCCGCTGAAGGCCCCGGTTGCCGGAATCGCCATGGGCCTGGTGTCCGACGACGTCGACGGAGAGCGTCGGTTCGTCACGCTGACCGACATCCTCGGTGCCGAGGATGCCTTCGGCGACATGGACTTCAAGTGCGCGGGCACCAAGGACTTCGTCACCGCTCTGCAGTTGGACACCAAGCTGGACGGCATTCCCTCGCAGGTGCTGGCCGGCGCTCTGGCTCAGGCCAAGGACGCTCGCCTGACGATCCTCGAGGTGATGGCCGAGGCCATCGACGAGCCCGACGAGATGAGCCCGTATGCGCCCCGCGTCACCGCCATCAAGGTGCCGGTGGACAAGATCGGCGAGGTCATCGGCCCCAAGGGCAAGATGATCAACTCGATCACCGAGCAGACCGGCGCGTCGATCTCCATCGAGGACGACGGCACCGTGTTCGTCGGCGCCACCGACGGCCCGTCGGCGCAGGCGGCGATCGACATGATCAACGCGATCGCCAACCCGCAGCTGCCCAAGGTCGGCGAGCGGTTCCTCGGAACGGTGGTCAAGACCACCGATTTCGGTGCGTTCGTTTCGCTGCTCCCGGGTCGCGATGGCCTTGTGCACATCTCGAAGCTGGGCAGGGGCAAGCGGATCGCCAAGGTCGAGGATGTCGTCAAGCTCGGTGACAAGCTCCGTGTGGAGATCGCCGACATCGACAACCGCGGCAAGATCTCGCTGATCCTGGTGTCCGAAGACGGGGCAGACGCTCCCGAGGACGCTGCACCGGCACCCGCTGATGCCGATGCCGCGACCGCCAGCAGCTAGCGGCCCCGCACTTCGCCGCGGCCGGCGCCTCTCCAGCGAGGCGCCGGTTGCGGTGCGGCGCACCGTTCTTCCCGGTGGTCTGCGGGTCGTCACCGAGTATGTGCCTTCGGTGCGCTCGGCCTCGGTGGGCGTCTGGGTGAACGTCGGTTCCCGCGACGAAGGTCCGACAGTCGCCGGTGCTGCGCACTTCCTGGAGCACCTGCTGTTCAAGGCGACACCGCGTCGCACCGCTGTGGAGATCGCGCAGTCCGTCGACGCTGTCGGCGGTGAGCTCAACGCATTCACCGCCAAGGAACACACCTGCTACTACGCCCACGTTCTGGACGACGATCTGGAGTTGGCCGTCGATCTGGTGGCCGACGTGGTCCTCAACGGTGTGTGCGCACCGCACGACGTCGAACTGGAACGCGACGTGGTGCTCGAAGAGATCGCGATGCGAGACGACGATCCTGAAGACGCCCTGGGCGACGTGTTCCTGTCGGCGATGTTCGGTGACCACCCGGTCGGACGGCCGGTGATCGGCAGCGTCGATTCGGTGTCGGGAATGACCCGATCGCAGCTCCATTCATTCCATGTGCGCCGCTACACCCCGGAGCGGATGGTCGTGGCGGTCGCGGGCAACATCGATCATGACGAGGTAGTCCGGTTGGTGCGCAAGCACTTCGGCGCACATCTGGTCAAGGGCCGAACACCGCAGGCTCCGCGCAAGGGCACCGGCCGGCCGGCCGGCGCGCCCAGGCTGGAGCTGATCAGTCGTGACGCCGAGCAGACCCATCTGTCGCTGGGTGTTCGGGTACCGGGGCGGCACTGGCCACATCGCTGGGCTTTATCGGTGCTCAACACCGCCCTCGGCGGTGGATTGAGTTCCCGACTCTTCCAACAGATTCGGGAGAACCGCGGGCTGGCTTATTCGGTGTACTCCTCGGTTGACAGCTTCTCGGATGCCGGGGCATTGTCGGTGTATGCGGCCTGCCTTCCGGAGCGCTTCGACGAGGTGGTGCGGTTGACCACCGAGGTTCTCGAGGGTGTCGCGCGTGACGGCATCACCGAGGCGGAATGCCGCATCGCCAAGGGTTCGATCCGCGGCGGACTGGTGCTCGGCCTGGAGGACTCGGCGTCACGCATGCACCGTCTCGGTCGCAGCGAGCTGAACTACGGTGAGTACCGCAGCGTCGCGAGCACTCTGGAGCGCATCGATGAAGTCACCCTGGATCAGGTCAATGCGGTCGCCCGCCAGGTGCTGAACAAGCCGTTCGGTGCAGCCGTCCTGGGGCCACACAAATCCAAACGATCTCTGCCGCAGCAACTTCGGACGATCAGGAGCTAGCCGTGCCTTTCAGCCTGCAGGATTTGGCGTTACCGATTCTCGGTGCACCAATGGCAGGCGGTCCGAGCACGCCCGCTCTGGCGGCCGCGGTGTCCGACGCCGGCGGTCTGGGTTTCGTAGCAGCCGGTTACCTGCCAGCGGACAGATTCGCCGAGGTGATTGCCGGCGCCCGCGCGTTGACGTCGGCACCAATCGGCGTGAACCTCTTTGTGCCGCAGCCGTCGGCGGCACATGCCGATGAGCTGGAGCGCTACCGCGACCTGCTCGCCCCACTTGCCGAACACTACGGTGCCGAGATCCCGCGGCCCCATCCCGACGACGACGGGTGGCAGGCCAAACTCGACGTGGTCGCCGATACCGCACCGGAGGTGGCCTCGTTCACCTTCGGCTGCCCGGCACCGGAAATCATTGCCCGTCTGCGTGATCGGGGCGTACTGGTTGCGGTGACGGTCACCAGCCTCGACGAGGCGGGGGTCGCTGCCGGCGCGGGCGCCGAGGCTCTGGTGGTGCAGGGCCCGGAAGCGGGCGGCCATCGCGGGACGTTCGATCCCGTCGTCCGGCCGGGCGATGAGCCGTTGGACTCGTTGCTGTCGGCGATCGTCGCGGCCTACGACCTGCCGGTGATCGCAGCGGGTGGTCTGTCCGGTGCGGCGGATGTCCGGCGGGTGCTGGACGGGGGAGCGGCCGCGGCGCAGGCTGGCACCGCGTTCCTGCTGGCCGAGGAGGCCGGCACCAACGCAGCCCACCGCGCAGCGCTGACCGATGAGAACTTCACCGAAACGGTGGTGACACGGGCCTTTTCCGGGCGGTATGCGCGCGGCCTGGCCAATGACTTCACCGCCCGCTATGACGATGTGGCACCGCTGGGCTATCCGGAGGTCAACCAGATGACCGGGCCGCTGCGCCGCGCCGCCGTCGCCGCGGGCGATCCGCACGGAACCAATCTGTGGGCGGGCACCGCGTGGCGGGAGATCAGCGGGGGCAGCGCAACCGACATCGTGGCGGCATTGGCTGGCGACGCCCGATGAGCCTGTCTCGGCGACGCCTTCTGATCACTGGCACTGCGGCGACCGTTCTCGCGGCCTGTGGCGTCAAGTCCTCACCGGCCCATCCGACTCTGAGTGACCCGGCCGAGCCGTTGCCGCCCGTCGGGCAGCGCATCGCCGATCTGGAGAAGCGGCACAACGCATTCGTCGGGCTCTACGCCCAGAACCTGGATTCCAAGCTGGATCTGGCTCACCGAGACGGCGACCCGTTCGCGATGTGCTCGACGTTCAAGGCCTACCTTTCGGCTCGGGTGCTGCAGAAGGCGCAGGCGGGGGAGTTGCTGCTGACGGACACGGTGCTGGTCGACCCGGCGGAACTGAAACCCAACTCCCCGCGCACCGAGCCCAATGCCGGTCAGCCCATGGCTATTTCAGATCTGTGCGCGGCGGCGCTGCAAGTCAGCGACAACACCGCGGCCAACATGTTGCTGCGGGCCATCGGCGGACCGCCGGCCATCACCGCCTTCGCCCGGTCGATCGGGGATGATCGCAGCCGGCTGGACCGCTGGGAGACCGAGCTGAATACGGCCCTTCCCGGCGATCCGCGCGACACCAGCACGCCGCGGGCGCTCGGCGGTGGGTTGGCCCGGGTGTTGACCGGAGACGTTCTCGACGGATCGCACCGCAAGCAGCTCGAGGACTGGATGCGTGCCAATACCACCTCGAGCATGCGGGCTGGGTTGCCTGCGGGCTGGACGACCGCTGACAAGACCGGTTCCGGTGACTTCGCCAGCACCAATGACGTCGGGATCGCGTTCGGGCCGGGCGGCGAACGCGTTCTGCTGGCGATCATGACCCGCACACAATCCGACGATGCGCAGGCCGCGCCGTTGCGTCAGCTCATCGCCGAGGTGGCGACGCTGGCGTTGCCGGAGGTGACGCGCCCGCGATGAGTTTCCGTCCCGCCGGATGTCAGTACTGAAGACCGACGACATCAGCCGAAAGGATCCATCGTGAGTGAGTACGCCGCCCCGGTCGGGGCGCCCATCTGGTTCGACCTGATGAGCAGCGATCCCGAGCGAGCAGCGGAGTTCTATCGGGAGATCTTCGGTTGGGAGCTCGAGGGACCGGCGCACCCGGAGTTCGGGGGTTATCAGAACTTCACCCGCAACGGTAAGCGGGTGGCCGGGCTGATCCCGCCGATGGGCGAGGGACCGGCGAACATCTGGTCGGTGTACCTGCACACCACCGACGGGAGCGCCACCGTCGCGGCGGCGGAGGCCGCGGGCGCGACGGTGATGGTGCCCCCGATGGCGGTCGGTGATCTGGGCTCGATGATGGTGGTGACCGATCCGGCCGGCGCGGTGATCGGATTCTGGCAGCCCGGAACACATCCCGGGTTCACCGAGTGGGGTGAGCACGGAACGCCGTACTGGTTCGAATGCCAGAGCAAGGACTACGACGCATCACTGGCGTTCTACCGCGCCGTGCTGGGCGCCCGGATCGAGGAAATCGGTACCGGTGGCGCCCCGGACGCCATCGGCCCGGAACGGTACGGCCAGGTATTCGCCGGGGAGAGTGCATATTCCGGAATCATGGACGCAGCCAAGCTGATGCCCGCTGAGGTGCCGTCGTTCTGGCAGGTGTACATCACCGTCGACGATGTGGCGGCGACGGCGAAGCAGGCCGAGTCACTCGGTGCGCAGCTGCTGATGCCCGTCGAGGAGACGCCGTACGGAACCTTGGCAGCGATCAAAGATCCCTTGGGCGCGCTTATCTGCCTCGGCCATCCGCCGGCTGGGATGTAAGACCAACGAACCGGGACGCTGCGGTGAGCAGTCCCGGTTCGCTGTGCAGTAGTGAGCTGGTGGCTCACTGAGGTTTTCAGGCCATCAGGCCGGCCGGATCGGTATAGGGCAGATCGAGGTCATTGGCGACCTCGTGGTTGAGCAGCTGTCCGTGATGGGTGGACAAGCCCTTGGCGAGAGCCGGATCGGATCCGCATGCGGCCTGCCAGCCCTTGTCGGCGAGCTTGATGACGTACGGCATGGTCGCGTTGGTCAGTGCGTACGTCGAGGTGCGCGGGACAGCGCCGGGCATGTTCGCCACGCAGTAGAACACTGCGTCATGCACGCGGAAGGTCGGGTCGTCGTGCGTGGTGGGCTTGGAGTCCTCGAAGCAGCCTCCCTGGTCGATGGCGATGTCCACCAGCACCGCACCCGGTTTCATCTGTGCCACAGTCGCATTCGTGACGAGCTTCGGGGCCTTGGCGCCCGGGACCAGCACGGCGCCGATGACCAGATCGGCCTGCTTGACAGCGTCCTCGAGATCGAGTCGCGAGGAGTAGCGGGTTTCGATCGCTCCGCCGTACTCGGCATCGATCTTGCGCAGGATGTTGATGTTGAGGTCGAACACGGTGACGTGTGCGCCCATACCCCACGCGACGGCGGCGGCGTTGTCGCCGGCCATTCCGCCGCCGATGACGACGACCTTGGCCGGGGCCACGCCGGGAACGCCGCCCATCAGCACGCCGCGACCGCCTTGGGTGCGCATCAGGTGGTAGGCGCCAACCTGCGCGGCGAGCCGGCCTGCGACCTCGCTCATCGGGGCCAGCAGAGGAAGCGCTCCGTCGGCAGTCTGCACCGTCTCGTAGGCGATCGACGTGGTGCCGGATGCCAGCAGGGCATCGGTGCACGGGCGGGAGGCGGCCAGGTGCAGATAGGTGAACAGGGTCTGGTCCTTGCGCATCCGGCCGTATTCGGCCTCGATGGGCTCCTTGACCTTCAGCAGCAGATCGGCCTCGGCCCACACCTGGTCGGCGCCGGCGATGATCTGCGCACCGGCGGCCTTGAAGTCGTCGTCGTGGATGGCGGAACCCTCACCGGCGCCGGCCTGGACGATGACCTCGTGACCGCGTCGGACCAGTTCGGACACGCCGGCCGGGGTGATGGCGACGCGGTATTCGTTGTTCTTGATCTCGGTCGGGACACCGACGCGCATGATCGCTCCTCGATTGGAAATTGGCTTAGCAAGAGTGTGAAGAAAATTCGAGTGGAATGCAATCGAATTGGTGAAGATTCGATAGATTGCACGCATGAGTGAAGAATCGTCGAGATCCGATGCTCGTCCGGCGATGTCGCCGAAGGATGTTCGGGCTGAGCTGGACGACGTCGACCGACGGATTCTGGCCACCCTGCACGCGGACGCGCGCATCTCCAACAGCGCACTGGCGGACGCTGTCGGTATTGCACCGTCGACCTGCCACGGGCGGGTGCGCAGGCTGCAGGACATCGGCGTGATCCGCGGCTTCTACACCGATATCGATCCCGCTGCGATCGGGCTGTCGTTGCAGGCGATGATCTCGGTGAGCCTGCAATCCAACGCCCGCGGAAAAATCCTCAGCTTCATCGAGCACATCCGGCGCAAACCACAGGTGATGGACGTGTACTTTCTGGCCGGCGCCGACGATTTCATCATCCACGTGGCCGCCCGTGACACCGACGACCTGCGCTCGTTCGTCGTCGAGAACCTCAACTCCGACGCCGACGTGGCGGGAACCCAGACGTCGCTGATCTTCGAGCACCTGCGCGGTGCCGCTCCGCTCTAGCGTGCCAATGCCCCTGGCGCCCAACGTAACGCCACGGCGGGAAACCGCGCCGACCATCGCCGTGGCGTTACTTTCGGCGCGCCGAAGACGCCGTCGACGACTTCGGTTTCGGCTTACTGTCCGGTTTTGCGACCTTGGTGGCAGTGCGCTTGGACGCGCTGGCCGGCGCATGCGGATCGGGTATGTCGACCGGCCGGTGGTAGGCCTTCTCGATGATCGGGCGCAGTTTCTTGTCCAGCGCCGGGGCCAGTGGTCCGGCCCAGGCGACCAGCGGCAGTGTCTTCGTCGGCACCCAGACATACGTGACATTGCCCGGCTGCCCGGCCACGTCCGGTGTGTACCTCACGTTGTTCGGGTCGTTGAGGTCGACGTTGCGGTAGTTGGTGTGGATGGAGAACATTCCGGCCAACGCATTGGCGACTGCGAGCAGGTTGCGGGTGTCGTCCGGCCAGTCAGCCCACCCGTCGTACTGGCGGATGACCTCGGTGCCCGTGTAGGCGGTGTCCACCGGCAGCCAGGGGGTGGTCGAGCTCTCGGTCTTGGGTCGCCGACCCCCGTACGGATTCTCCGGGTTGCCGATCGAGACCCAGGTCAGCCGGGACGGATCGGGTGCAGTGGCCGGGTCCGCGGCAAACCTGCGCAGGTCGGCGTACACGACCTGTCCGCCTTGGCTGTGGCCGAAGAGAACGATTTGCTCGTCAGCAGGCAGGCGCGCGATTGCCTGCTGCACGTTCGTCGCTCCCTGAGCGGTGAAAGCGTTGGTGGGAAACGCGAAGTAGTCGACGGGCTGACAATGATTCGGGCTCTTACACAGGTCGCCGTGCAGCTGGGTGGGCACGAAGTGCACCAAGTGCTGCATCCCCACGAAACCGCCCTCGATCGTCAGCACCGTGGCGGCATTGCCCACCGGCGCTGCCGCGATCAACGCGGCGCTGATTGCTACGGCCAATCCAGATTTCTTGAACATCCCCGACCTCCCCAGACCGATGGTAAGTGCTAGCAACCCGTGGCGGACGGTGATTGGTGCATTGAGATGACGGCGGGGGTGCCTCGTTAGGCTGCAGGTATGCGAGTTGCGGTCCTGGGAGCCAGAGGCAAAGTCGGAACCACGATGTGCGACGCCGTCCGCGCGGCCGACGACCTGACGCTGAGCGCCGAGGTCGACGCCGGTGATGCGCTGTCGCTGTTGACCGACAATGACACCGAGGTGGTCATCGACTTCACCCATCCCGATGTGGTGATGGACAACCTGAAGTTCCTCATCGACAACGGGATCCACGCCGTCGTCGGCACCACCGGCTTCACCGACGAGCGCCTGGACACCGTCCGGTCGTGGTTGGCCGACCACCCCGAGTCAGCGGTTCTGATCGCCCCCAACTTTGCGATCGGCGCCGTGTTGTCGATGCATTTCGCGCAGAAGGCCGCGCCCTATTTCGAATCCGTCGAAGTCATCGAGTTGCACCACCCGCACAAGGCCGACGCTCCTTCGGGCACTGCGACCCGTACCGCCCGGTTGATCGCCGAGGCGCGAAAAGGCTTGCCGCCCAACCCTGATGCCACCAGTACCGGCTTGGATGGAGCTCGCGGCGCCGACGTCGACGGGGTGCCGGTGCACTCCATTCGGCTGACCGGTCTGGTCGCACATCAAGAGGTGCTGTTCGGCACGCTCGGGGAGACGCTGACCATCCGGCACGACAGCCTGGACCGCACGTCGTTCGTGCCCGGTGTCCTGCTCGCAGTCCGCCAGGTCGCCACCCGGCCCGGCCTCACCATCGGAATCGAACCGCTGCTGGACCTGTGAACCCCGCCCTGCGTATCCAGCTCCTGATCGGCCTGATGTGTGCGGCCCTGGTGGTCTACTTCCTGCTGCTGGGCCGCACCGGAATCACCTTGATCGGCACCGGAACTCCGGTCGCGGTCGCGCTCGGCATCGGGGTGCTGATCCTTCCGATCGTCGGGGTGTGGGCGATGGTGGCCACATTGCGCGCCGGATTCGCCCATCAGCGGCTGGCGCGGCTGGCCGTCGAGGCCGGGATGGAACTTGATGTGAGCCAGCTGCCGCGGACGCCGTCGGGACGTATCGAGCGCGACGCTGCGGACGCGCTGTTCGACACGGTGCGGGCCGAGCTGGAAGCCGATCCGGACAACTGGCAGCGGTGGTACCGGTTGGCGCGGGCCTACGACTATGCGGGAGATCGCAGCCGAGCCCGTGAGACGATGCGCAAAGCCGTTGCCATGCACGCGGAGGTGACGCGGTGACGACTGATTCCCCGGGGGCGCGTCTCTTCAACGCCGTGAGTAACGTGCTGCGGCGCCCGGCCATGCGACCGGTGACCCGGGCGGTCAGCGGACTGCACTCCGCGGCGTACCGGGTGAGCGGCGGCAAGGCCCAGAACCCGAAGTATCCGACGATGCTGCTGACCGTGACCGGACGAAAGACCGGCAAGTCGCGGACCGTGCCGCTGATCTACATCGAGGACGGCGACCGGTTCGTCATCGCGGCGGCCTACTCGGGCAGCGACACCGACCCAGTGTGGTGGCTGAACGTGAAAGCCAATCCCTCTGCGCAGGTTCAGGTCAGGGAGACGACAGTGCCGGTCAATGCCACCGAAGCCGACGCCGATGAGCGCGACGAGCTCTGGCGACGACTGGTGCAGATGTATCCGTACTTCGCCGACTACGAGACACGCACGACGCGTCAGATCCCGGTCATCGTCCTGACTCCGACGGCGACGTGAGCGCGGGGGAATCCATGGTGTCGGAAATGAAGCGTCTACTGCTCGTGCATCACACGCCGTCGCCGCACTGCCAGGAGATGTTCGAGGCCGTGCTCGCCGGTGCGACCGACCCGGAGATCGACGGAGTCGAGGTGATCCGCAGGCCGGCACTGACGTGCTCGGCCGCCGACATGCTCCATGCGGACGCTTACTTGCTGGGTAGCCCCGCCAATCTCGGCTACATCAGCGGTGCGCTCAAACACGCTTTCGACCAGTCCTACTACCAGATCCTGGATTCCACCCGAGGTCGTCCGTTCGGCGTCTATCTGCACGGTAACGAGGGCACCGAGGGGGCGCAGCGTGCCGTCGACGGCATCGCCGCCGGGCTGGGCTGGGTGCGAGCCGCCGAGACGGTCATCGTGTCCGGCAAGCCGACCAAGGATGATCTCGAGGCGTGCTGGAATCTCGGCGCGACGGTCGCGGCCGGGTTGATGGAGTGAATACCGCTTAGCCGGACGGGGTGTCGAAGCCGGCTTGAGAGAAAAGCGATTTGGCGTTGATCGGCTGCACGGATGCCGGGTTCACCCGACTCATCGCACTGGTGAATGCCGACGCGGCTCGCGGGCTGGCTATGTTCGACGAGTGGCGGACGGCCGTCGCCTGCGCGGATGACGTGTCCGGGCTCTCCGCGACGATGGCTTGGCCGAGGCGGTCGATCTGGTTTCCGGTATCCAGGTAGGGCGGGATCAGGATCTCCAGCCGCTTCGAATCGGGTACCTGCGTTGAGTTTCGAACGGCGGGTCCGACCGACACCACCTCCGGTGGCGGCGTCGGCCCCGAATTCTGGGTCTTCAACACATTGCTCTTGCTCCCGTTGTCGTCGGGCTTGGTGGGGATGTCTGGCCCGCCACCATGAGCAGGGTGGGGAGTGGCCTGAAGCGGAGCGCCGAAGAGCGGTGCCGCGGCAGGGGACTGGGCGGGCGCCGGTGGTGTGGGTGCCATCTGCTCGAGATGCTGCCGCCAGGCCTGGAGGTAGCCGAACAACTGTTGTGCGTAGTCCGGTGCGGGCTGTGCCGGCAACGGCATGGTGGGTATGGGATATGCAGCCGCCGTCGAAGGGGGCGGCATGAAGGCATTCGTGGGAAGTTGAGGCGCTCCGGACATGGTGGCCCATTGCTGCAGAAGCTGTTGTCCGGCTTGGAGATAGGCGAACAGCTGCTGAAGATAATCGGGCGACGGTGACGGTGTGAACATTGTTTAACCTCCTGCTGGTGCGGTCGGAAGCGCTGAGGCGCCGAGCGGGTATGGCGCCACGATGTCCAAGGGGTGTGGCAGTGACCGCTCGCAAAAGTCTGAATCGATATTGCGGAGGGGGCGGGTGTCGGCCGGCTCTCGGTTCTCGATGTCGAACACATAGCAGTAATCGCCGGCCGGTGTCGGCATCCGGATCGGACTGGACAGACTTTGATCGAGGAAGCCGTACGGGAACACCCACTTCAGCGGCGGACTCTTCTCCCGGCGGTCGACGCCGCCCGATTCAACCCAGATGTAGTGGTCGAGAATGGCATTGACTGCGTGGCGGCCCGACTCGCACGCGGCCTCCATCGACGTCAACCGAGTGAACGTCTTGTTCCATGTGCCGGCGAAGACCACCGAATTGTTGTGCACTTGGTAGCCGCCGTGACGCGCTTGCCAGACGTTGGCCTGTTCGAGATTCTCGAGCCACACGTCCTCCGGCGGGATGAAACTCCATGACGTCCCGTGCGGATTCCACGGCTCGGTACCAGGCCGGTTGCCCCAATCTCCCACGATGGGGACCAGATACGGAGTCTTGTTGCGGACCACCCGGCCCTGGCCCTGACCGGGTCCACCTGCCATGACGAGACCGCGGTCGAGTGCGTACCACATCGGGCTCGGCACCACCCCTTGTCCGGCTGATCCCGAGTCGCCTGCCAGCGCGGTGATGATCTGGCGCCATACTTCGCAAGCGATCTCATCTGGCGTGCAATCGCGTGCTGCTTTCGCGCGGCCGGATTCGTCGAGCACGTGCGGAGAGGGGGTATTGAAATCGCCGATGTCGACCGACAGCACCGAGACGTGTCCGTCGCGATCCAGAATCGGGCGCTTTTCCCATAATCCTGTTTGGTTGACCGACGACAGGGCCCATGGGCTGCCGACATACAGCATGTGACCTCGGACGAGCTGGAATTCTGTGTCGAAGTAGTACTGGATCCCGCACAAAGTCTGAAAACGATCCCATGGCACTCGACCCAGTTCGTCCATCGAGTAGGGATCCCGCCACTGTTTGGGTCGGGTGGAAGAGGGTTGCAGCGGGCCATCAGGTGGCGGAGCCGTGGTGGTGAAGCCTTCCAGCTTGGCCGCAGTACCGCCGGTGCCTGCCGCGTGCAATGCGGTGGCGAGGTACTCGGCAGCGGGTGCGTCGACGGCGACGACTGTGTAGTCCGCGGTCACCCGGGTGCCGTTGGCGAACGTGATCTGGGCGCGTGGGCGCAGATGCGGTGGCTGTGTGAGGTCCAATGTCGGTGGGTCAAGCCGGGTCGCCGCCGTGTGGACGAAGCGGACGCCGAGTGCGATGAGGTGGTGGTACCAGTGGTCGAACCACGATTCGGTGGTGGGGCCGTTGAGCACTCCGTCGGCCTTGTTGTCGCGACGGTCCATGCTCAGGTAAAGCTGGAGATTCGTGCTGAGGTTCGTGCGCGCGTCACCCCACCGTGAGTCGAGGGCGACCAAAACCCGTGGCATTTGGCGCAATAGCTTGTCGCATTGCGCGGTGTAGGAGTATTTGTCCGTTCCGGTCTGGGGGTCATGTCCAACGAAGAAGTCGTATGCCGAGACGTTCTGCAGTTCGAACCTGCGACGTAAAGGGCTGGTGACAAGGTAGCGAAGCAGTCTGCTCTGGTAGGTCGCTATGTCGGTTGGGGCGAACCCAAAAGTCGTGAGTTGCGACAGCACACTGAGGAATTCGGCCGGGCTGCGCGGAAGTTCGCGAGGAAATACAAGTGACGGCTCACCGTCTGCGGTGGCTCCCTGGGTGACTACTCGGCGCACGTTGTCGTAGACGGTGCGCGAGGTCGGCGTCCAGTGTGAGGTGCCGTCGGATCGACGGGTGTTCTGGTAGACGGGTATGCGCTGGAACATGTCCCAGATATGCAGGTAATAAGCGGGAAAGAAGCGAAAGCCATGCTCGCCAGGCACCGCCCGTCCGGGCGCCGGCGGATGGCCCCGACGGCCGGGGAAGGGGCGCAGCTCGGCGTGGCTGCCGTTGTGTGTGCCGACCGTCGAATATTGAGAGGCGGCGAGACCGCCGAGCTTGACAGGCGGGTATGCCCCGGCGAACTTGGCGCCCAGCCCATTTCGCTCGTCATGCTCTGCTTCATACACCGTGACGACGAAACCGCGCTCGGCGAGTTCCTGAGCGGCGGTGAGCCCCGCGATGCCGGCGCCGATCACCGCTACGGTTGGACGGCGCTTGCAGGACGCCGGGGTCGTAATGCCTGGGTCGGTCATGGCGCGCCTGCCCGCAGTTCCGACAGCAGCCCGGGTACCGAGGCCGCCCGGACGGCACCGTGTATGTATGCCCGCAATGTGTCGTGGGCGCGCTCGACGTCATCGAGACAGCCGTGTACGGACACCACGCCGGCCTCCACGGCGTCGTCGAGTCCGACTTTGGCGTCGATCAAATCGAGAATGGCGGTTCGTGACGTTCGGACCCGGACGCCGGCTGACTGCGCGCGGCCGTCCGACACCTCGAATCGTTCACCGCCGGCGTGTACAGAGAAGATGTCGTCACCGACGTCGAGTTCAACGATCAGTGGACCGAGTTCGGCAACCAGCAACCGGTAACTGGCGGGGACATCGACAGCGAGATGGTCCACTGACCGCCGGAGGAGCGACGACACCTGTTCAGCCATAGAGGAACTCGAATACACCGGTTCCGACAAAGGTGAAGTCCTCGCCCTTGATCGTGCCGCTCACCCGGACCATCCCGTCGGTCTCACACAGCACGGTCGACCGGTCTGGGCGCGCTTCGCTCGGCTGCGCCAAGCGAGCATAGGAACGCGAATGGAACTCGGCGTGCACGGAATCGCCCGCACGTGCCGCGGTGACAACCACACGCTCCGGCACGCCCGGAATCTCTCCGTCGAGCAGCAGCCGCATCGGCGGGGGAAGGGTGCAATCCGCCGGGCGGCTGAGTCTGCCAATCGAGTGGGTCTGGACGGCCGCGTGCCGAAATATCGCGACGGGTTCGTCGTGGCGCCAGACGTAGAGCGATCGCGATACCGACCGCAGCCAGTTGCGGTCGGTTATCTCGACGAACACCATCGACCACGGGTCTTCGGGGGCAGTGGGCAAGATGGTGCCCCACGTCCAGCCGAAATCGTCGCCCCACCGGAACCGGCCCCAATTGTGGTCGTGATAGGCAAGATCGTCGGCGAATCGGTGCTGTCTGCCGCCGATGTGCAGCCAGCCGGTAGCGCGCAGTCGTGGCACGAACAGCCAGCTGATCCGGCCGTCACCCGCCGGTTCGTTGCGAACCACGAACGGCTCGCTGGTCGCGGCGAAATGCACTTCACCTTGAATAGCGTTCTCAGGCAGATCTATTGACACACGGTAGCCGTCGGCCTGAACGGTCATCCGGCAGTTCCCGATCGTCAGGTCACCCAGATCCGGCGAGAATTCGATCGCATGCCCGTCGAACCGGTCGATGGCACCGGTCCAGTTCTCGTCGTGCGCGATCACGATGACGCGGGGTGCCGGCCGTACGCCGTCGGTTCCGAAGACTTCGTTGTTGAGGCTGAAGTTGATCAGCACTCGCACGCCGTGACCGTGGATCACAAAGTGATGCCACTCCTTGAAACCCGCGGGCCGGGCGGCAGCCAAGATCGGCGTTCGCAGGAAGTCGCAACGTGCGAGTGCGGCGCTCATCGCAGGAACCGTGTTGCCGGGGCTGCCGATTCCCCGGTGGGGCTCGTATGGAGTTGGTGGGCAGAGCATGCCGCCATTCGCTCGACGGCCGAGCCTATGCTGGCGAGCCCCAGCAGGGCGTACCCGAAGTCGTCGCAGTCGTGTACCGGTGCGGCGCCGGGATCGGTGTCGGAGGCCAGAGCGCGAACCATCTCGGTGAGGGCGGCAAGACCGACCAGATAGCCGATGAAATCGCTCTTATCGGCAAGTGCGTCACGCGGATCGGTGAGTGTCATGTAAACCCCTCGGGCCGCAGCCGTGCCAGGGTGGTGTCGTCGAGGCCGAGTCCGACGAGGGTGTCGACCAGCAGATCAGCCCACGCGTCCGGGGTTCCGCTGGGCGCGGTGGGGCCGCCGAGAGCATTGAGGCTCACCATCTCCCATACCCTGCGCAGGTTTTCCACCGATTCGGACCCAGCCAGTCCGTCGCGCAGCCGCGCTCCGCGTGGGGTGTCGGCGTAGCGGCGTCCCTCGGCGACGAGCAGGTCGTGCAGCCTGCGAGCGGCCGCCGGATTGCCGAGAACCGCGCGACGCACGCCGATCAGAAGGTCGAAGATCGACCGGTGCGTCCCGTCGGCTTCGTCTGGAGCCGGCGGATGCAAGTGTGGTGTTTCTCGCTCGATGACGTCGAGGGTGAGTTCCCGGACTCGCTCCAGTTCTGCCAGCATGCCGGCCATCTGTTCGGGCGTCATCTCGTCCGCCCATGCACGTAGTCCACGAGATCGGCCAGCACGTCGCGGTGCCGGCTGTGTGGGAACCAATCGAGCGTTGCCAGCTCCGCGGCTGCCCGATGCGCATGTGTCGCGGCGACATCGCGTGCATGCCGCAGCGACCCGACGTCGTGCATCAAGTCGAACAGCCAGCGAATGTCGCTGATGCTCTTGCACTCCGAGGGATGGTGGCTCTGCAGGCGAGCCTCGAGCTCGTCGCGCCCCGACTGGGACAATTCGCCTTGTGCCGCCAGCCGATCGAGCAAGTCGGTCAGCCCCTCACCGTCAGGACTCGGGCGGCGTTTGGCCAAAATCGCCAGGGCGCGAGACTGATCCTTCGGTTCGGCATGCCGCAGGGTGTACAGCAGCATCAGGGTTCGTTTGCCTTCCCACAGATCCCCGCCGATCTCCTTGCCGTACTCCTGCGGGTCGCCCCGAAGATTGAGCAGGTCGTCGGTGATCTGGAAGGCGGCGCCGAGATGCCGTCCGAAGGACTCCAACGGCGCCATCCGCTCGGGGCGTGCCCCCGCAGCGATGGCTCCGGCCTGCAACGGGGTGATGAAGGTGTACCAACTGGTCTTCAGTTCCACCATCTTCAGGTAGTCGGCGTCGTCGAGCCGCCAACTGTTGGCGCGCACCCAGTCGAGTTCCAGCGCCTGGCCGTCGACGGTCAGGCGGGTCATCTTGGCGACCGCCCGCAGAATACGCAGTGCGGGTCCGAGTCCCACCCGCTCGACGTTGTCGAGCAGTGGTTGCAGTGACAGCGAGAGCATGGCGTCGCCGACATTGATCGCAATCGGGACACCGTGGTCGATGTGCAAGGTGGGTTTGCCTCGCCGCCACCAGGATTCGTCCTCGATGTCATCGTGGATCAGAAATGCGTTGTGGTAGAGCTCCAGGGTGGCCGCCGTAGGGAGCACCGCCTCGAGATGGCCGCCTAGCCCGAGGCATGTCGCGATGCTCAACGCAGGCCGCAGCGCCTTCCCGCCGCGCAGCGGATAGTCGAGGATCAGATCGTAGAGGCCGCCCTGGTCACGTTCACCTGGCCCGTACAGCCGCGCGATCTCACCGTCACACGCTTCTTTGCACAGCGCGAGGTAATCGTCGAGCGGGCGGGCGGCCGACGGCTTCGGGCCGCGTGCACATGACTCAGTGGTAGATGCCGGCGAGGCCGAGGTCATCCGTGATCCTCAAGGCGTACCGGATCCGTGCGGTGAGCTGTATTTGGCCACCGCCGGTCTCGCCGTCGATCTCCAGGCTCGGCGGAAGGCTGACGGCGACGTCGACCGGCTCCTCACCCGGCGATGCGTCAGGCGCTGAGCCCTGGGGGATCCGCCTTCTACGACCAAGCACCACGATGCGCGTGTCAGTGTCCGCTCCTTCGAGATGCGTGGTCCGGTGCAGTGCGTTGACGTTCGCCGCGGTGAGCAGCCCGTCCAGGATTGAAGACCCGCTGACAAGCTGGCTGAGATTGGTCAGCCCCTCTGTGTTGGCGATCAGGCACGATGGCGCCCGATACCCGCCATCCTCGACATGCGCACGGGCGGCGATCAGTTTTTTCAGCAGATCAACATCGCTATTGGTTGTTGACACGCTCAAGGTCGCACTCGCGTAGAGCTGCGGGAGGATGGCGTCATCGACGTTCTTGGCGAGTACCTTCGTCCTGGCCATGACTTCGGTGAGTAATGCGTCCGGGGTCGGCCCATTCGCCTGGGCGAGAGTTACTTGAAACGGTTGTTGTGCCAATGTCAGATTGAGAAAGCCCGGGGGACTGTATTGCCGTCAGCGACTTTGATCTGACCGGGATCACCGACGTCCCAGTGTGGGATGGCCTGCCAGACAATGCTGCATTGCGCGAAAGTGTCGCGAACCGCCTGGTTGGCCAGGGCAAATCGCTCTGCGCTCATGTACATGGCTACGGACCCCCGACAAGTCGTAGATGTTTCGCCTGATCATGGCAGAGGAAATCGACGAGCGCGCAATTAATTCACGGAATTTCCAAAATGCAGTAGTGCACTACTTACTCAGGAGAACGATTTCCTGGCCGGGGTCCATTTCGCCTCGGGTAATCGCATCGCAGTGCGCCAGATGCAACGGTGCGACCGGATCGTCAGGCAGCAACGTCCGGCAGCGTTCGAAGGCGGTGCGGGCTTTCTCGACATCGCCTGCGTCGAACAGGGCGAAGGCTTCGTCGAAGGCGGGCTGTGCCGCACGCTTCGCCTCTCGCAGTGCAGCCGAATCCGATTCGTACACCTCATAAATCGTCACCTGCTGGCGGCGGTTGACCACCCGGACCCGTTCCATGCGGCGGACGTCGAACTGCGCGTGGTGGGCAATCCGCGCATGGGTCTGATCGGAGATCAGCAACGCCGAGCCGTAACGCTTGTTGGTGCTCTCAATGCGCGCAGCGAGGTTGACTGCGTCGCCGATGATGGTGAGAACCATCCGGTTGACTCCACCAACCAGTCCGACCCCCACCGTGCCGGTGGTGATGCCGATGCCGGCCCGCAGCTCTTGGGAACCGAGTGCTTTGCGCTCCTGGTTGTGATCGTGCAAGGAGCGCAGCATGCCCAACCCCGCGCGCACAGCGTCGGCCTCGGACTCGAAGACGGCGACGATCTCGTCGCCGCGCATGTCTTGGATCATGCCGTTGTAGCTGATGATCGGCAGCTCCATGGCTCGCAGGAAGTCCGTCGCCAGGTTGCCCGCCTCAGCCAGGTTCATATCCTCGATCATCGTGGTGTAACTACGGATGTCGCTGATGAGCACCGTCATCTCGCGTTCGACCCGATAGCCGCTGCGGACGCGGCGGAGATCGTCGATGTCGAGGATGCGCAGGAGTTCGTTCGGCACGAATCGCGATTGAACGTCCATCAGCGACTGCCGGTACTCGTCGGCGGCCCGAAGTCGTGCCTCGAGTTGGAAGTTCCACAGGGGAGCAGCTGCTTGCGCGCACAAGAATACGACCGCCTGCTCGTGGTCGGTACTGAAAACTCCTGAGGATTCGCCCTTCTCGGCGTAGACCACACCGATTATGTTGTCGTGCAATCGTATCGGTGATGCAAGTACCGATGATGTGGTTGCTGTGTGGTCACCGGCAACGATCGCAGGTGATCCGTCGTCGATCACTCGACGCACGATCGCCCGATCGTAGGAGACTTCGGTCCACGGGCCGTCGACGATCGTGATGGCGCCATGGTCATTGATGGCGCGAACTGCCAGGTGTTCGGGCTCGCCGGTGAGGAACAGGACCCGATCCGCGCCGGTGGTGTCCGCCACCGAGCCCAGAACGATGTTGGCCAGCACGTCCGCGGTCCGCGCGGCCGACAGGGAGTGCAGCAACTGGTGCGCGCCGACCGGGTCGATGCCGCCCGACCCGGACAGATCGCGCCGCAGTAGCCAGGGGTGCTCGCGCGCCAGCCTGTCGGCACGCACCACGAAACCCAGGTTCTGCCATCGCTGGTACGCCCTGCGCAGCATGTGCTCACTGAGCGTCGCGCGCCCGGTGTCGGCGTAGAGCGCGGCGACCTCCTCGTGGGTGTAGGCGCTTACGATTGGAAGCTGATTCTCATCGGCGAGACCGATCGCCTGGTGTAGGAAGCGATCGGCCTTGGTGTTCTGACCACGCGCTCGCGCCCACGCACCCTGAATGAGCGCGTAGGGAGCGGCATAGTTCTCCGGTGCGCCCGTCGCCCACTTGCGGTGCAACGCCAGCGCCCGACGGACAAAGCGGACGGTCGCGGAATCCTTTGGTGCGCTGTGGATCATGCTCAGTGCACCAAGCAGGTACACGAGCTGTGAGGCGGGCACCCCGGCCAAGCCGTCGATGTGCTCGATGGCCTCATGTGTGGCGGCGGCCGCTCCGGCGTAGTCGCCGCACCAGAAATGCAACCCCTGCTTCATCGCCGCGGCCGCGGCGAGGGTCACGGCATCGCCCTCGCTGCGCGCCGCCGGAAGAACGTCTCGCTCGTCGTAACCGCTCTCGCCGGCGAGCAGCAGCGGGTCGGCGCTGCGCCCCATCAGATTGAGGCACAGTTGCTGCACGGCCTGGCAGAGGGCACTGGGCACTGGTTGCGAACGGATCTGCGGGATCAGGGATCTGGCGAGTGCGTCGATCTCGGCCAACGGACGACCGAGCCAGAACGACTGGGAGAGCAGGACCGCGACCAAAAAGCCGGCATTCTCCTGGTCGCCTTGGTCGAGTGCCGCATCCACCGCACTGCGAAGCTCAGCCACCCCGTCACGGATGGGGTGGCGCCAATGATGGATGTAGTCCAGATACATGAACACGGTCTGCGGGCGGGCCTCCCGGAATTCCGGCCGTGCCGCGAGTTCTCTGCCCACCTCACCAAAGCGCTGGGCACCCCCGTGGTCGCCGAGCAGAACGAGCACGATGCCGTAGCCGGTGATGACCACTGGTGAGGAGGGCGTGTGGCCGTGGGCCAAGGTGAGATCGAGTTGTTTTCGGACCAATAGGGGCAAGATGTTGGGCCGGATCAGGACCGCCATGTTGCACAGCTCGGCAAGAATCGGGTGAAGGGCGATGACCCGCTCGTCATCGCAGCGCGGCAGCGTCAGCAGTTGTTCGTTGCTCCAGCGCCGCATCGCGAGTTTCATCTGGATGATCGCGTTGCCCATCCGGGGTTTGCCGGCGTCGTTCGCGACGGGTTCGCCGAGCTGCCGAAGAGCCTGAAGGCCGATCTCGAGCGCATCCTGCAGACGATTCTCGGTGACGCAGCCTTTGAGGCGGAGATACGCGAGACGCGCGCGGTCCGGTGGCTCGTTCAGGAACTGCTCGGCTTCGTCGAGTAACGCGTTGAGTGCCATCACGTCACCGACGAGCAGCGCGGCGTCCGCCGCGTCGAGTTGAAGCTCGCGCGTCAGTGCGAAGTCTGTGCTCCAGCGCCGGTCGCCGAGCAGGTCCAGCGCACTGCGGCAATAGTCGAGTGCCAGCGGAAATGACGCCTGCGCCCGGGCCTTTCGAGCTGCCCGCCGTACGACCTCGACGAAGCTGCTGCGTTCTGGCACATCGGTGGCGGCGCCGCCGGCGATGCCGATATGGCGCGCCGCGTCGAAGATCCGGTCGTCGCCGAGCGTGATCAACCGCCGACTTATGCGCAAATGGATGGTGCGCCTGTCGTCGTCCGACAGCCTCGCGCGGGCGGCTTCGGCCACCCGGTCATGGCTGAACCGGTAGCGGGCATCGCGGCTTATCGCGTTGGTGATCCGTTGCCCGCGTGAGTCGAGTGCCTCGACCAGCCGGAGTTCCAGGCACTCCCATAAAGCGCGGGCCACGACATCGGGCGACTTCGCGGCCGCCGCGGTGGCATCCTCGAGGTCGAACTCGCCACCGATGCACGCAAGGGCACTCAATACCTCACGATCCGAAGGACGAAGCTGGTCGAGGTAGCGGCCAAGGAACTCTGCGGTGGTGGCGGACACCTCGATCGAGGTGAGCACGCGCAGATCCCACCGTGGCTGGCCACCCGGGCCGACCGGCACCAGCGCGCCTTCGCGTTGGGCCCGGTAGAACAGTTGCCGAACGTGCAGCGGGTTGCCGCCCGTGCGATGGTGGAATTCGGCGGCCACGTCGCTCATCTCCACACTGCGACCACACACATCGGCCAGCAGTTCTTCGACGTCGGCGAGGGCCAGCGGTTCGAGCTGGATAGCCTGCAGGCCATCCGATTTCAGCGCGATCCCGGCCGGATCGAACTCGCCCTCCCGGTGCGCGCCGAGAACCAGGACGTTGCGCAGCGACACCGTCAGCAGCTCGGCCAGCAGCAACAGCGTGTCCCGGTCGGCCCACTGGAGGTCGTCGATCGCCAGCACCACCGGCCGATACGACGCCGTGGCAGCGAGCAGCCGGATGATGGCGCGGTGTAACTGGTGGCGAGAGTCGGCGGCGTCGAGGTCGGCAGGATTGACGAATTCGCCTAGTAGCGAAGCCAATTCGGGTACCAGTTCGGCGAGAATGCCTGCAGACCCGGACATTTCGGCGACGAGTTCGGCTTGCCACCGGGTGCGTTCGGCGGGACCGGTGGCCTGCATGGTGTGAACGATCGAGCCCAGAGCGACGGACAAGCCCGCATACGGGGCCGGTGCGTCAGGTCGGCATCTCCCATAGCCGAATACACACCCAGCGCGGGATGCCTCGATGCCGAAAGCGTGGATCAGCGTCGACTTGCCGACACCCGGCGCGCCGCTCAGCAGCAGGCACGCCCCGCCGGTGCGTCCGGCCGCGTCCACCGCGGCTCGGAGGTCGTCGAGTTCGTTTCGGCGGTCGACGACACGGCCGCCAAAGTCCAGAACCGGAGTCGTCACGGCCGGAACGGAACCTCATGCGGGGCCGTCCGTCGGACGGCACGCCGAGGAAACCGCAGGTTCACGTCGACATACATGGCCAGACCCCCCGAGGGCAGTGTCCATGAATACTAGTGACGAATCGACGGTTGTGTGAGCTATCCGTGGCCTGGTCAGGGGCGCAGACCGGAAAGGATCATCTCGGCGAAGACCTCGCCGATCTCGGTCAGTGAGCACCGGCCGTTGGGCGCGTACCACCGATGGATCCAGTTGTGCATGCCGAGGATTCCGTGCGTCATCAACCGGGGCTCCAGGTCGGCGCGGAAAACCCCTGTGCCAACGCCCTCCTTGACGATTGCGAGCAGAGTCTGGGCGTAATCCTCGGCGTTGGTGCTGATGCCGTGGGCATCGGGGATCGCGGCGATGTGCTGGCTCTCGCTGAACAGCAAGAACAGCTCGGGATGGTTCTGCAGGTCGTCGACGTAGGAGTGCAGTGCGGCACGCAGTTTGACGTCGGCCGGCTCGTCGGACTCCAGCGCGGCACGGCAGTGCCGCGTCATGTCGCGGGCAGGCTCTTCGATGAGGGCGAGTAGCAACTCTTCCTTGGTCCCCACGTAGTAGTAGAGCGACGCCCGATTGATGCCGACTTCGGCGGCCACGTCCTCGAGCCGGGCACGGGCGAATCCCTCACGCCGGAAAACCTCGGTGGCACCGACAAGGATGCTGTGCCAGCGCTCGTTGGACGCCCGGCGATCTGCTGCGCGACGTTCGATGCGGCGCCTGGCGTTGTCGCTCTGCTGGCGTGTGACTGGGATCGGTCTCGCCCTTCACTGGATCGTCTCGCTTAGTCAAAGTACGTCATCGGCCATGCGACCTTGCCTATCGCGACCGGGCCGACTCCGAGAACCGCACGATCTGTCGGCTTTTCTGGACCGGCAGGCCGGTCGGCCCTACGGTCTTGTGCATGCCGGGAATCGCTGAGATCGCTCTGGGGGCCGCGCCGATCGCCGGCGGGGCGTTACTGGGTGTGGCCGCCGGCAATCTCCGGGGCCCCGACGTGCGCGGCGCCATCAGGGCCGACCTCGAGTTGCTCGACCAGCTGCCCGAGGAGAACGTCGAGCTGCGCGCCAGGTTGCGCGAGAGCATCAACATGCGGATCGTCGACCTCATCGACGCCACCGAGAAAAGCCGCGAGCTGCGCGAGATCGCCTCGTCGTACAAGGGCAACTGGCGCGACATCGTGGTCTTCATCTGCGCGGTGCTGTTCACCATCGTGTGGTGGAACGTGCCGCACAGCCGAACCAACTGGCTGGTGATGTTCGTCTTCCTGATCCTGCTGTCGGGCGTTGTCGCGGTGTACGCCTCGCGCGGCGTCATCCGCGCGCTGGCCAGCCTGCGCCGCACCCGCCACAAGGGCGACTCAGCGGGATAGGTGCATCCCGAAGAAGTCCCTCATCGCATCCCAGTGCCGCGTGGCGGCGGCCTCGTCATAGGGCGCGTTGTCGGGGACCGCGAAGCCGTGCGCGGCGGGATACCACTCGATGGTGTGGTCGACCCCGGCTTTCGTCAACGCCTCGTCCAGGGTGTCGGCCTGGGCCTTGGTGAACGACGCGTCGTCCTGCGCTCCGCCGACGTAGACCGCCGCGGTGATGCGGTCGGCCAGCAGATGCGGGCTGCCCGGGTCGTCGGAGGCCAGTCCGCCGCCGTGAAACGACATTGCCGCGGCGACGCGCTCGGGTACCCGCGCCGCGACCGTCAGTGACGTGCGGCCACCCATGCAGTAGCCGGTCGTGCCGAACGCCTCGCCGGTCACCTCGGGACGACCGGCCAGGTAGTCGAAGAACGCCCGCGCATCGGCGGCCATCGCCTCAGGCGTGACGCTGCCGATCATCGAGAACAGCCGCTGCCGCTCGTCCTTGTCGCTGAACACGGTCTCCATGTCGAACGGCGCCCAATCGCCGCTGCGGTAGTACACGTCCGGCACCAACACCGCGTATCCCAGGTCGGCCAGCCGGGCCGCCATGTCGACAAACGTCGCGCGGGTACCACCGGCATCGGGATACAGGATCACGCCGGGCCACGGTCCCTGCCCGTCGGGAACGGCGAGGATGACCGGACAGGTTCCATCGGCAGTGGTGACGGTGTCAGAGATGGTCGGCATGGCTTCGTTTGTACTCTCTGCCTGCGCACGTAAGCTGAGCGGCGTGCCGATCGCCACGCCGTATGAGGATCTGCTGCGACTTGTGCTCGAGCAGGGCACACCGAAATCCGATCGCACCGGGACCGGCACCCGCAGTCTGTTCGGCCACCAGTTGCGCTACGACCTGTCGGCCGGCTTCCCGCTGATCACCACCAAGAAGGTGCACCTGAAGTCGGTGGTCTACGAGCTGCTGTGGTTCCTGCGCGGCGAATCCAACGTCGAATGGCTGCAGCAGCACGGCGTCACTATCTGGGACGAATGGGCCTCTGCCACAGGCGATCTCGGTCCGGTATACGGGGTTCAGTGGCGGTCATGGCCGACCCCCTCAGGTGAGCATGTCGACCAGATCAGCGCGGCGCTGGACCTGTTGCGCACCGACCCCGACAGTCGCCGGATCATCGTGTCGGCGTGGAACGTCGGCGAGATCCCGCAGATGGCGCTGGCCCCCTGTCATGCGCTGTTCCAGTTCTACGTCGCCGACGGTCGGCTGAGCTGCCAGCTCTACCAGCGCAGCGCCGACCTGTTCCTGGGGGTCCCGTTCAACATCGCCAGCTACGCGCTGCTCACCCACATGATGGCAGCCCAGGCCGGGCTCGGCGTCGGCGACTTCGTCTGGACCGGCGGCGACTGCCACATCTACGACAACCACGTCGAGCAGGTCACCGAACAGCTGAGCCGCGATCCCCGCCCATACCCCGAATTGGTTCTTGCTCAGCGTGATTCGATCTTCGACTATCAGTTCGAAGACGTCGAGATCCGCAATTACGATCCGCACCCGGCGATCAAAGCGCCCGTCGCCGTATGACGGGCTTGGGGTTGATCTGGGCGCAGTCGACCTCTGGTGTCATCGGGCGGGACGGCGGAATTCCGTGGCGTCTGCCGGAGGATCTGGCCCGCTTCAAGGAACTCACGATGGGACACACCGTTGTGATGGGCCGCCGCACCTGGGAGTCGCTGCCCAAGTCCGTGCGGCCGCTGCCGGGCCGGAAAAATGTCGTACTCACCCGGCAAGCTGACTACATGGCTGAGGGAGCGACGGTGGTGAGCGCGTTGGACGACGTGCCCGATGACGACATGTGGGTGATCGGAGGTGCAGAGGTCTACCACCTCGCACTCCCGGCGGCCACGCACTGCGAGGTGACCGAGGTGCAGATCGATCTGCGCCCCGACGACGAGGACGCGTTGGCTCCGAGTCTCGACGAATCCTGGGTCGGCACGTCGGGGGACTGGCAGGACAGCAGTTCGGGACTGCGCTACCGGTTCCACACCTTCGTTCGGGCATGACCCGGCTTTCTGCCGATCAGGCCCGCCGCGTCGCCATCTCAGCTCAGGGCTTCGCCGCACCGAAGCCTCGCGGGGCCGTCAGCCGCGCGCACCTGCGCCGGCTCATCTCACGCATCCAGGTGTTGCAGCTCGACTCGGTGTCGGTGGCCGTGCGGGCGCACTACGCGCCGGTGTTCAGCAGGCTCGGCCCCTACGATCGCAGCGTCCTCGACTCTGCCGCGTGGAGCCACAGCGCCCGGGCGCCACGGCTGCTGGTCGAGTACTGGGCCCACGAGGCTGCGCTGATGGCAGTCGAGGACTGGCCACTGATGCGTTGGCGGATGCGTGAATACGCCCACGGCCGCTGGGGCCAGGAGATCGTCAAGAAGAACCCGCGACTGGCCGACAACGTCCTGGCTGCCGTCGACGAACTCGGGCCGAGTACGGCCGGCCAGATCGAAGCGCACCTGGAAGGGGAGCGCGCGCGGCGCAAGGGTCCCTGGTGGGACCGCAGCGACACCAAGTGGGTAGCCGAGGCGCTGTGGTCGTCGGGAGCTCTGACGACGGCGACGCGGATCGGGTTCGCCCGGCACTACGACCTCACCGAGAAGGTGTTGCCCCCGCACGTGCTGGCCCGCGAGGTCGACGATGACGAGGCAGTGCGGGAATTGGTGCAGCGCGCCGCGGGTGCGTTGGGGGTGGCCACCGAACCCGACCTGCGTGACTATTTCCGGCTGAGTCCCAAGCAGAGCAAGCCCGCGGTCGCGTCTCTCGTTGCCGACGGTGCGCTCGAGGAGGTCGAGGTCGATGGCTGGTCGGCACCGGCGTACTTGACGCCGGGTGTGACGGTGCCCCGGGCGGATCGCGGCACGGCGCTGTTGTGCCCGTTCGACCCGCTGATCTTCTTTCGCCCGCGGCTCGAGCGGATCTTCGGTTTCCATTACCGCATAGAGATTTACACGCCCGAACCGAAGCGGCAGTACGGCTACTACGTGTGGCCGTTCCTGCTCGACGGCCACCTGGTCGGACGTGTCGACCTCAAGGCCGACCGCGCCAACGATGGGCTCAACGTGGTCGGAGCATTCACCGAGCCGGGCCAGAACCCGGCGGTGGTCGCGCCCAGGCTGGCGGTCGAACTCCAGAGCATGGCGGCCTGGCTCGGGTTGGGCACCGTCACGGTCGGCGCGCGCGGCAACCTGGTCGCGGCGCTGGGTAAGGCGCTGTAGGCGCCCAGATCGCCGCCATGGTCGTGATTTTCGGCGATCAGCAGCCATGGTGTCGATGTCGCTGCGGTTGATCCTCGTCAGCTGAAGCGATCCGCCAGGCTCTTCTTGTCGATCTTTTCGCCAGGAAGCGTCGGCAGGGCAGTGGTACTGATGTGCCAGCGGGTCGGAATCGCGAAGTGCGCCAGCACATCCGACACGTGGGCGCGGAGTTCATCCGCGGTCGGTGCCGCATCGGCACCCCGGTGGACGACTACGGCTGCGAGCTCTTCGCCGAGGTCGGGGTGTGGCAGTCCGATGGCGGCCACCTCGACCACCGCCGGATGCGTGGACAGAGCGGCTTCCACCTGGCCGCAGCCGATGTTCTCGCCACCCCGGATGACGATGTCCTTGGCGCGGCCGTCGATGAACAGATAGCCATCCACGAGATGGCCGAGATCGCCGGTGTGCAGCCAGCCCTCGTCGTCGACGGTTCCGTCGTCGATACCGACATAGCCGTTCATCACTGTTGGTGAGCGGGCCAGGACCTCTCCGACTCCGTCGGCATCCGGCCGGTCGATGGCCAGCTCCACCACTGGATAGGGCCGTCCTACGGTGCCGGGATATTTCTCAAGGTCGCGACCTGTCGCCGACGTCAGAAAGCCACCGGCTTCGGTCATGCCCCAGGTATTTCCGAGTCCCCGGCCGGCGAGCTGAGGCAGCCGCACCCGCATCCGGTCCAACAGCGCGGTGGGTACGGCCGCCCCGCCGAGCGGGAATGACCGCAGAGTCGACAGATCGAACGAGTCGAAATCCGGGTGCTCGAGCACCCGGATCGCCATGGTCGGGACCCCGCCCCAACTGTGTACGCCTTCGCGTTCGATCAACCCGAGTACCTGGCCGGCGTCGAACCGCCCCTCGGGAATGACCACCCGACCGCCGGTGAGGTAGTTGCTCAACAGATTGGAGAGTCCGCCGACATGGAACATCGGGGTGCTAGCCAACGAGACTGCCTGCGGCGCATCAGGATTGAGCTGGTGCGGCAGACGTTTGGTCACCGCCAGGACGTTGTGCTGGTTGGCGATGACAGCGCGCCTGGACAGCTCGACCGCCTTGGGGAGTCCAGAGCTGCCCGAGGTGAACAGGATCACCGAGGTCGCGTCGGGATCCTCGATCTCAGAGGCGTCGACCGCGGGTGAGGTGAGACTGCCGTCGGTGAATGCACCGACGTGTCGTGTTCTCGCCTTGGCTACGCCCGCCGGCGTCGTGTCGGCGATGACGAGATGCGGATCGAGCAGACCGATGGCGTGTTCCACTTCGGTCTGTTTCCACCAGCGATTGGCGAGCACCGGAACAGCGCCACTGCGCCACGCCGACCACAGGGCGACAACCCAGGCCGGACTGTTGTAGGCGTACAGCATGATTCGGTCGCCGGGCTGGACGCCGTCGTCACGCAGAGCGGCGGTTCCCGCGTTCACGGCTTCGGTGAACGCGGCGTATGTCATGCGGTGCTCGCCCTGCACCAGGAAGGTGCGCTGAGCCCAGCGCTGCGCGTCGGCGAACACCTGCGCGAAGGTCGTCGGTCGAGGGGAGTACTGCAGGCCCCGATGACCGGCATAACCATCAGCGTCGATGTCGCTTCCCCAGTGCGCGTCTGGCATCTGACTCCTTTTGGCTAACGCATCCCTGCGACATCACTACCATCAGGAGCAATCACGATCACAGCTTGGGGGCGCGCGGACTAGTGCACGGCATCGGCCTGTGGTGGCGACAACCCGACCACTACGACTGGCTGACCTCCTACCTCAAGGCGCGCCGGCTCCTGACGTTCATGCGCTGGCTGATGTTCGCCGTCTTGTCGACCATCGCCGCCGCCATCGCGCTGGCGCTGGCCAGCCCCTCGGGCCCGCAGACTCCGGCGCAGCGGATTGCCACCTGCGTGGCCAGCGGGGTGCTGGCCGCGATTGCCGTGTCGTACGTCTGCCGATGGCCCACTCGCTATCAGTCGCAGGTGTTTTCGATCGCAGGTAATGCGTGCATCGCGGTGGGCGTGCTCGCCGAGGCCGACCCACGCACCGCGATGGTCGGTGCGGTCGCATTCGTCGGGCTGGCCGGATACGTCGCCTTCTTCCACACCGCACCGTTTCTGGTTCTGACCCTCGGGACGGGCGTGGCGACCGCCGCCGTCAGCGCCGCACGGATCGCCATGGCGGGCGACTCGGCGATGGCGGTGGCCAAACTGCTGATCCTGTGCGGCGGGATACTGGCCGTCCCCTTCTGCGGTCAGGTGATCGTCCACTGGTTGTCGGTCGATTCGCTGAAGTCCTCGACCGACACGCTCACCGCCCTGCCGAACCGACGTGGCTTCTTCCGGTCGGCGCAGACCCTGTTGCGGCACGCCGACTACCGATCTCGGCCATACTTCACGATCGCGATGATCGATCTGGACGGCTTCAAGAGGCTCAACGACACCTTGGGCCACCCGACCGGGGACCGGGCTCTGGTCGCCGTCGCCGACAGCCTCAGAGCGGTCAGTGGAACCAACACCGCGGTCGCACGAGTCGGCGGCGAGGAATTCCTCTTCGCGCAGCTGTCCACGCCGGAGCAAGCCCGAGAGAACGCCGAAGAATTGCGCACGGCCATCGCCGCCGCGCCGTGGGGCGTGACGGCCAGCCTGGGGATGGCGTCGACGGTGATCCGCGCGCCCGCGCTGAAACCGCTCGAACTCATCGAATGGCTGATCGCGCGCGCCGATGCCGCCATGTACGAGGCCAAACGCAGCGGTGGGAATCAGATTCGCTATGCCGGGGACCTGACGGGCGATGGGTGGCAGGCGCACTAAGGTGAGCCCGTGGCCGAGACCGCGCCGCTGCGCGTGCAGCTGATCGCCAAGACCGAGTTCCTGGCGCCCGCCGACGTGCCGTGGGACACCGACGCCGACGGCGGTCAGGCGCTCGTCGAGTTCGCCGGCCGCGCCTGCTACCAGAGCTGGTCCAAGCCGAACCCCCGGACGGCGACCAACGCGTCGTACCTCAAACACATCATCGACGTCGGCCATTTCTCGGTGCTCGAGCACGCATCGGTGACCTTCTACATAACCGGCATCTCCCGGTCCTGCACGCATGAACTGATCCGGCACCGGCATTTCTCGTACTCCCAGCTGTCTCAGCGGTATGTGCCCGAGAACGACGCCCAGGTCGTCATACCACCCGGCCTTGAGGACGACCCGGAACTCCAGCAGATCCTCCTGACGGCGGCCGACGCCAGCAGGGCGGCCTACCTGGAGCTGCTCACCCGGCTGGAAGCCAAATTCGCTGACCAGCCGAACGCGGTCCTGCGCCGCAAACAAGCCAGGCAGGCCGCCCGCGCGGTACTGCCCAACGACACCGAGACCCGCATCGTGGTGACCGGCAACTATCGGGCCTGGCGGCATTTCATCGCGATGCGGGCCAGCGAGCACGCCGACGTCGAGATTCGCCGCCTGGCGATCGCCTGCCTGCGGGAACTCAGCGACGCCGCGCCCGCCGTCTTCGCCGATTTCGAGATCACCGAACTGGCCGACGGCACGGAGGTCGCGACGTCCCCGCTGGCGACAGAGGTCTGAGCGGAGCGGGTAATCTAGATGCCCGTGAGCACCAGCGGAATCGATGTCAGCGCCCAGTTGGGCACCGTACTGACCGCGATGGTGACTCCGTTCAAGCCCGACGGCACCGTGGACACGGTCGCCGCGGCGCGGGTGGCCGCCCACCTCGTCGACTCCGGGTGCGACGGACTCGTGCTGTCCGGCACCACCGGCGAGTCGCCGACCACCACTGACGACGAGAAGCGAGCGTTGCTTGCCGCGGTGCTCGAGGCGGTCGGTGACCGGGCCCGCATCGTCGCCGGTGCCGGCACCTACGACACCGCGCACAGCGTGCATCTGGCCAAGACCGCGGCCGCCGAGGGGGCGCACGGTCTGCTCGTCGTCACGCCGTACTACTCGCGTCCGCCGCAGGCCGGCCTGATCGCGCACTTCACCACCGTCGCCGATGCCACCGACCTGCCGGTGATGCTCTACGACATCCCGCCGCGCTCGGTCGTCCCGATCGAGTGGGACAGCATGCGCACGCTGGCGGCGCACCCCAACATCGTGGCGGTCAAGGATGCGAAGGCCGATCTGCACGGTGGCGCTCAGATCATGGCCGAGACCGGGCTGGCCTACTACTCCGGCGACGATGCGCTGAACCTGCCGTGGCTGGCGATGGGTGCGGTCGGCTTCGTCAGTGTGTGGGGACATGTGGCGGCAAGTCAGTTGCGAGACATGCTGAGCGCCTTCAACTCCGGTGACATCGCCACCGCTCGCAAGACCGCCGTGACGCTGGCGCCGCTGAACGCCGCTCAGACTCGTCTGGGCGGGGTCACGTTCGCCAAGGCCGGGCTGCACCTGTTGGGTATCGACGTGGGTGACCCGCGGTTGCCGCAGGTGCCGGCCACCGCCGAGCAGCTCGACGACCTGGCCGCCGACCTGCGCGCAGCGGGCGTACTCCGATGAGTCTGTCGCCGGCCCGGCGGCTCCGGCGATGAACGAGGAGCTGTCACCTCCCGGGCCGCTGGCGCCGGGAGGTCTGCGTGTGACCGCACTGGGCGGCATCAACGAAATCGGCCGGAACATGACCGTTTTCGAGCATCTCGGCCGGCTGCTGATCGTCGACTGCGGGGTGCTGTTCCCCAACCACGACGAACCCGGCGTCGACCTGATCCTGCCGGACCTGCGACACATCTCCGACCGCCTCGACGACATCGAGGCACTGGTCCTGACCCATGCCCATGAAGACCACATCGGCGCGATCCCGTACCTGCTCAAAATGCGGGGCGACATTCCGGTGGTGGGCTCCAAGTTCACCCTGGCGCTGGTGGCCGCCAAGTGTCGCGAGCACCGGGTCAACCCGGTGTTCGTCGAGGTCGCCGAGGGTCAGCGCAGCAGCCACGGGGTGTTCGAATGTCAGTACTTCGCGGTCAACCACTCCATCCCCGACGCACTCGCGGTCGCCATCCACACCGGAGCCGGCACCGTCCTGCACACCGGTGACATCAAACTCGACCAGTTGCCGCCCGACGGCCGCCCCACCGACCTGCCCGGCATGTCCCGCCTCGGCGACGCCGGGGTGGACCTGTTCCTGTGCGACTCGACCAACTCCGAAATCCCCGGCGTGGGACCCTCGGAAAGCGAGGTCGGGCCCAACCTGCACCGGCTGATGCGCAATGCCGAGGGGCAGCGGATCATCGTGGCCTGCTTCGCCTCCAATGTTGATCGTGTGCAGCAGATCGTCGACGCCGCAATAGCATTGGGCCGGCGGGTGTCGTTCGTCGGCCGCTCGATGCTGCGCAATATGGCGATCGCCCGCGAGTTGGGCTTCCTGCATGTCGAGGACCGCGACGTCGTCGACATCGCGATGGCCGAGGAGATGACGCCCGGGCAGGTGGTGTTGATCACCACCGGTACGCAGGGCGAGCCGATGGCGGCGCTGTCGCGGATGTCGCGCGGCGAGCACCGCAGTATCACGGTCACGTCCGACGACCTGATCATCCTGTCCTCGTCGCTGATCCCCGGCAACGAGGAGGCCGTCTACGGAGTGATCGACGACCTGGCCAAGATCGGCGCCAGGGTGGTCACCAATCAACAAGTGCGAGTGCATGTCTCGGGCCATGCCTACGCCGGGGAGCTGCTGTTCCTCTACAACGGGGTGCGGCCGCGCAACGTGATGCCGGTCCACGGCACCTGGCGGATGCTGCGGGCCAACGCCAAGCTGGCCGCCCGCAGCGGCGTGCCGGAGGAGAACATCGTGGTGGCCGAGAGCGGCGTCAGTGTCGATCTGGTCGGCGGCCGGGTCTCGATCGCCGGCGCGGTTCCGGTCGGCAAGATGTTCGTCGACGGCCTGATCATGGGCGACGTCGGCGAGGCCACCCTGGGCGAGCGGCTCATCCTGAGTTCGGGATTCATCGCCGCCACGGTGGTGCTGAACCGCGAGACCGGGCGCCCGGCAGCCCCGCCGCAGCTGCATTCGCGCGGCTTCTCCGAGGACCCCAAGGCATTGGAACCCGCTGCGCGCAAGGTCGAAGCCGAGCTGGAAAAGCTTGCCGCCGAGAATGTCACCGACCCGGTGCGTATCGCGCAGACGGTGCGGCGCACGATCGGAAAGTGGGTGGGGGAGACCTACCGCCGCCAGCCGATGATCGTGCCGACGGTCATCGAAATCTGACGGGCCCGCCCCATACCCGGATAAGCTCTCCTGCTTATGACGGGCTCCGCGCGGGGCGGAAACTATCGGGCACTGCTCACGCAGGGGACGTTCTTCAAGGTGGGCGTCCAAGTCAGCAGCATCTCGGCCGTCATCCCGTACATCGCCGACCAGCTCGGCAGTCCCGGCGTCGTGGTGGCGCTGCTGATGCCGGCGTTCACCGTCGGAACGCTGCTGGGAAGTGTCCTCGGGCCCAAGGTGTTACGCCTCACCGACTCGGTCACCGGGTTGCTGGTCGGAGTTGCGCTGACGCAGGCCGCGCTCACCGCACTGGTCGCACTCGACATCGCGCTGGCGCCTCCCTGGCTGTTCGCGTATCCGCTGCTGCTGGCCTGCCTGCTCATCGGCACCGTCACCGGCAGCTCGCAGGTGGTCTCGCCGATGGCCATGTCGGCGCTGCTGTCGGCCCAGCAACGTGGCGACGTCATGCTCAAGCAGGCCGGATACAGTGGCGCGCTGGTGGTTCTGATCACTGCCTTCACCGCGGGACGCCTGCTGCCCAATTCCCCTCGATGGCACGACGCCGATCTGCTGTGGATCTCGGTGGCGGCCATGGTGTTGGGTGCTTTGTGCTGCGCGACACTGCGAACGCCGGGCGTGCAGCTGGCGAAGGGACCGACCCGCATGGTCGACACCCTGCGGCAGGGACGCTCGCAGCTGCGGACCAATCGGTGGCTGCGGCGTTTCCTGACAACGAATCTGGTGTTCATCCCAGTGATCCTGACGCCCACCTTCTATGCCATCTACGCTGCCGAATTCCTCGGCGCCAGCATCAATGTCGACCAGTTCCTGGTGTTCGTCGGTGTCGGCCTGCTCGCCGGAATTCCGCTGTGGCGGGTGGTTCGCCGCAGTCACGGAGCCCGCGGTGTCTATCTGTGCAGCGCGTTGATCAGCATGGCTGCAGCGGCCCTGTGCATCGCTTCGCAGCAGTGGCATATCGTGCCGGCGCTGTGGGCGTTCGGCCCTGCGATGCTGCTCTCGGCGGTCGCCAACCAGGCGCTGCTGCCCGCCGCCTACGACTGGATCTTCGACCACGCCGACAATGCCGATGCGGCCGTGCTGATCAGCTGCACCCACATCGTCATCAGCCTGGGAATGATCGTTGCCGGATTCAGCCTGGGCATCATCGCCGAAGGGGCGCCTGCGGTCTGGCCGCTCGTCACGATGCTGGCGCTCACCGTCGCCGCCGCGTTCTCCGCGGCGCTGGTTCCGCGGACTCAGCGGGAGAGCAGCCAGGAGACCGCGCGGTCCCGATAGGCGGCCAGTCCCTTGTATTCGACCATGTCGTCGGGCAATTCGGCCAACACCGCGGCGGTGCGCGCCCGCCACTGGTCGACAGTCGCGATATCGGCCAGCGGCAGCATGTAGCTGCGGATCAGAAAGCAGATCGCACCTGACTCGGGCAGCCGGATCAGGTGCTGGACCTCCACCCGCAGATGGATGAGCCGGCCGAACGTGTCGTCGTCGACGGCGTCCAGGTACGCGCGATCGGGCAGCGACTGCGGCAACGCTTCGGTGGACACGTCGAGCCGCCTGCCGACGGTCATCGACCAGTTGGTCCGGCGGTAGATGCCGCCCGCCTGCAGCCGCATCAAGAATTCCCGGGCCCGGGTGATCACCCCGGTCTCCCGTAACCGGGGGACCGGTCCGTGAATCTCCAGGAATGTCATCCCGACGTCGAAGCCGAACGACCAGCCCGCGGCGAACGTGACCACCCCGGCGTCGGCGAACAGGTCGCCGTCACGCTGGTCGAGCAGCACGATGTCCTCCTGCACCTGACCGGCGATATAGGCCAGCGGATCGCACGGCAGGCTTGACTCGTCGCCGATCACAAATTCTTGGGTGATGCCGAGCAATTCGTTGCGCCAACACCAGGTGTCGCCGTCGCGGCTCAGGGACATCGTTGCCGGATACGAGGCGGCGAGCTCGGTCATCAACGTCAGCATGGTGTCCCAGCACGCGATTCGCATGTGCGGCAACACCGCATGCCGGGACGGATCGGCGGCCAGGATGCGGCGGCGCTCGGCGAGCTCGCGGGTGTACTCGCTGTCGATGTCCACCACCGGCTCGCCCCACTGCCCGGTCGCAGTGGTCACCACCTCGCGTGCGGGCGCGATGTTGGTGCTGTACCGGTAGGAGTCGGCCGAATACGGGAACGGAAAGGACGCAACCAGATCCGCTGCCGACACCAGGCCGCTCACAGGTCCAACTCCACCCGGCCCGAACCGCGGGAGACGCAGGCCATCATCGAGTCGCGGCGCTCATCGTCGGTGAGGAAGAGGTCGCGGTGCAGCACCACTCCGCCGCGTACCGGAATGCGGCATTCGCCACAGACACCCTGCCGGCACAGATTGCGGATGACATATCCGTGGGCGGTCAACGACTCCAGCAGCGAGACCCCTGACTCGACGGTGAATGTGCTTCCATCGGAGGACAGTTCGACCTCGAACGGGTCGCCCGGTGCGAGCTCGCCGCCGAAGTGTTCGATATGGATGCGGCTCGGGGGCCAGCCGAGCCCGGTGGCGACGGCGACCACGTCGTCGATGAATTGGCTTGGACCGCAGAGGTAGGCGTGCGTGCCGAACGGCTGGGCGGCCAGCGTCGCCGTCAACTCGGCGAGGAAGGCCGCTCTGTCGGTGAAGAACGACGCGTTCTCGGTCAGCGAGCGGATCTCGTCGACATACGCGCCGCGTCCCTCACGAAAGATGTACAGCAGCCGCACATCTCGGCCCCAGCGGCGCGCGCTGCGCAGATGCGACACCATCGGGGTGATCCCGATGCCGGCTGCGATCAACAGGTGTCGCCGGGCGCGCAACACCGGGGCGAAGGCGCTGCGCGGCGGGTGTACGACGACAGTGTCACCCAGTCTCAGTTCGCGGTGAATCCACCGCGAGCCACCGCGGCCCGCGGGGCATTCCAGTACCGACACCACATATTCGCTCGGCGCATTGCTCTCGCCGGTCAGCGAATAGGCGTTGGCCCCGCCGGGGTGTTCGACCACCACGTGGCTACCGGGCGTGAACGACGGCAGCGCCGCACCGTCGGCACGGGCCAGCGTCAGAGTCCTGATTCCGGGCACCGTGTCGTCGATCGCGGCGACGTGCACAATAAGCCTGGTCATGGCGTCGCGTCTGCGGTCGTCGCGAATCCGAGGTGGGCTCCGATCCGTCGAGAGACGTGGTAGTACACGAACAATCGGCGCGCGCAGCCGGTGCAGGTGATCTCCTCGGACAATCCCGTCGCCGCCGTGGTCGTGATCCGGCAGTGTGCGCAGTAGATCTCGCGGGTGGTGACTTCGGTACTGGCGACAGTGATTTCGTCGTCGGCCGCGCCGAGTTCGAAGGCGCGAGCGCGGACGCGAAGACACGCGTGCGCGGGACCCGCCAGCAGAAGCCGCCAGCCGACTTGCGCGTCGTGGAGGTCGGCCTCCAGCGCGGCGCACGCCGCTTCGGCGTCGGCTACCTGATGCACCCGGGGCCGGGCGTCGGGATGGGCCGCGCGGATCTCGTCGACCCACCGTGCGGCGATGGCGGCCGCGTCGGTCCCGACGGCGAGCACCGTCCAGCGCCGGCCGGTGAGATCGGCCGTCGGACAGGTCGGTTCGACGGCCCAGGCCGGGACGCTGGTGAGCTCCAGATCAGGTGTCATCGTCACCCGATCGTAAGTGCTAACGCTTGTTCGTGAACCCGGCGTCGACGGGCAACGCGACGCCGGTCACATAGCGGCCGGCATCCGACACCAGGTAGTACACCGCATTGGCGATGTCCTCAGGTTCCAGCGTCTGGACCGGCAGCGCGTTGGTCATGTCCGGGCCGCCGAAGTTCTGTTGGGCGATGCCTTCGAGCCAGGAACGGGTGAACTCGTTGTCGATCATCGGGGTGTTCACCCCTGCCGGATGCACCGAGTTGACCCGAATATTAAATGCGGCAAGGAAATTCGCGTACGCCCGCATCAGGCCGACGACGCCGTGCTTGGCGACGGTGTAGCCCAGCGATCCGGCGATCGGGGCGCCGATGCCGACCAGGCCGGCCACCGAGCTGGTCAGCACGATCGCGCCGCCGTCGCCCTGCTTGATCAGCGGCTTCATCGCCACGTCGACCGTGTGATAAACCCCGGTGAGGTTGACGTCGATCACGTCCTGCCAGGCGCCGTCGTCGGCCATCGGGGCGATCCCGGCGTTCGCGATGACGATGTCGAGCCGGCCGAGTTCCTCGATGCCCTGGTACATGGCGTTCTTGAGCGCCGTCCGGTCGCGGACGTCGGCCTCACGGGCGACGATTCGCGCGCCGGTGTCCTCGACGAGCTTCACGGTGGCCGCCATGTCCTCGGGCGTGGCCATCGGATAGGGGACGCTGGCGATCTGGTCGCAGAGGTCCACCGCGATGATGCCGGCACCCTGCGATGCCAGCTTCACCGCGTGCGCGCGGCCCTGGCCGCGGGCCGCACCGGTGATCAGTGCGACCTTGCCGTCGAGTTCACCCATGGCTTAGGGGCGGACCTGGCCCTTGGCCGGATCGCCGGCCGGGATGGGGGTGAGCATCTTGATGTCGGGGGCGCCGTCGAGGTGCTCACCGATCTCGCCGAACAGCGTGGTCACGCCGGGCGCGGTGCTGTGGGTCTTGAGTGCGTCCTCGTCGGCCCACTGCTCGACGAACACGAACGTCTTGTCGCCCTCGTGGACGGCGTAGAGGTCGCAGCCGGGCTCGTCGTGGACCGCCGCGACGGCCTTCTTGCAGGCCTCGCGCACAGCGTCGACGGATTCGGGCTTGACGGTGAAGCTGGCAACGACGACGACGGGCATGCGCGGAGCTCCTCAGCTCTCGTAGGTGTGACGGCGCTTACGTTAGCCCTGCTTCGTAATGCCACGAGAACGGGTCCCGGTCAGCGGCGCGGGGTGCCCGAAATCGACCTCAGCCGGCGTTGGTCGCAGTCTGGCAACGACGCGCCGTGGAACGGGTGTTGCGGATGGTGCAGATGGGGCACATGCGACTAGGCTTGCCCGCATGGCGAACAAGACGGCCGCTCGCTCAAGCGCGCGAACGACCAGGTCAAAGGGTGCGACGCGGTCGGCCAAGCCGGCCCCGCGGCGCAAGCCTGCCAAGAAGCGCACCTCCTCGCCGGTCGCCACCGCGGCCGCGACCGGGGGACGCGCAGCGCGGGCGACCTGGCTGATGTTGGCCAAGGGGGCGGGCTCGACCGCCCGATCGGTCGGTCGAGCCCGCGACATCGAGCCCGGGCATCGCCGGGACGGCATCGCGCTGGGGCTGCTGGCAGTCGCGGTCGTGATCGCGGCCAGTTCGTGGTTCGACGCTGCCCGGCCGGTCGGCGCCTGGATCGACTCTGTGCTGCGGACGCTGGTCGGCGGAGCCGTCGTGCTGCTGCCCATCATCATCTGCGCGATCGCTGTCCTTCTGATGCGCACCGAACCCAATCCCGAGGCGCGGCCCCGCCTGATCCTGGGGTGCGCGATGGTCGCCCTGCCGGTTGTGGGCCTGTGGCATCTGTGGTCGGGTGCGCCACAGGACCCCGCCGATCGGCAACGCGCAGCGGGCTTCATCGGCTTCGCCATCGGTGGTCCGCTGTCCGACGGGCTGACCCCGTGGATCGCCACCCCGCTGCTGATCATCGCTGCGTTGTTCGGGCTGCTGCTGCTGACCGGCACCACGATTCGGGAGGTCCCGGACACGCTCTACGCGATGTTCAGCACCCGTGGCCACTACGACGACGACGACGAGTACTACGACGACGAGGAGCCGGAGGACGTCGCTCCCGCGGAGCCGGAGGACTTCTCCGACGGCTACTACGACGATCCGCGCTCGTACACCGATGAGGCGCCGGCCTGGCCGGGCGCCGAGGGACCGGTCGGCACACCGCTGGACAACTACCCGCTCGACGAGGACTCGCCGACGGTGCCCGAGCCGGTGAAGGCGCGGCGTAAGAAGGCCACCCCGAAGCCGGAGCCCGTGGCGGAGACCGCCACCCAGGACACCAAGGTGCTGGATCGTGTTGTCGAGGGCCCGTACACGTTGCCGTCGCTGGACCTGCTGGTTGCCGGCGACCCGCCGAAGCGGCGCAGCGCGGCCAATGACCAGATGGTGGAGCGGATTTCATCGGTCCTGCAGCAGTTCAAGGTCGACGCCGCAGTGACCGGCTGCACCAGGGGCCCGACGGTGACGCGCTACGAGGTTGAACTCGGCCCCGGCGTCAAGGTCGAGAAAATCACTGCGCTGCAACGCAATATCGCCTACGCGGTGGCCACCGAGAGTGTCCGTATCCTCGCGCCGATCCCGGGCAAGTCCGCTGTGGGCATCGAAGTGCCCAACACCGACCGTGAAACGGTCCGGCTCGCAGACGTTCTCACTGCGCCGTCCACCCGCGGTGACCATCGCCCGCTGGTGATCGGATTGGGCAAGGACATCGAGGGTCACTTCGTCTCGGCGAACCTGGCCGATATGCCGCACCTGCTGGTGGCCGGCTCCACCGGCTCGGGTAAGTCCAGCTTCGTCAACTCGATGCTGGTGTCGCTGCTGGCTCGTGCCACCCCTGAGGAAGTGCGGATGATCCTCATCGACCCGAAGATGGTGGAACTCACGCCGTACGAAGGTATTCCGCACCTCATCACGCCGATCATCACTCAGCCCAAGAAGGCGGCGGCGGCGTTGGCGTGGCTGGTCGAAGAGATGGAGCAGCGCTACCAGGACATGCAGGCCTCCCGCGTGCGCCACATCAAGGACTTCAACGCCAAGGTGCGGTCCGGGGAGATCACCGCGCCGCTGGGCAGCCAGCGGGTGTACAAGCCCTACCCGTTGATTCTTGCGGTCGTCGACGAGCTCGCCGACCTGATGATGACCGCGCCGCGTGACGTCGAAGAGGCGATCGTGCGGATCACCCAGAAGGCCCGCGCAGCAGGCATCCACCTGGTGCTGGCCACCCAGCGGCCATCGGTCGACGTCGTCACCGGTCTGATCAAGACCAACGTGCCGTCGCGGCTGTCCTTCGCGACGTCGTCACTGACCGACAGCCGGGTCATCCTCGACCAGCCGGGCGCCGAGAAGCTGATCGGCATGGGCGATGGTCTGTTCCTGCCGATGGGCGCCTCCAAGCCGGAGCGGTTGCAGGGTGCCTACGTCAGCGACGAGGAGATCCACGCCGTCGTGCAGGCCTGCAAGGACCAGGCCGAGCCCGAATACACCGAGGGTGTGACCGCGGCCAAGCCGAGCGGCGAGCGCACCGACGTCGACCCCGATATCGGCGACGACATGGACGTCTTCCTGCAGGCCGTCGAACTCGTGGTGTCCTCGCAGTTCGGCTCGACGTCGATGCTGCAGCGCAAGTTGCGGGTCGGCTTCGCCAAGGCCGGCCGGCTCATGGACCTGATGGAGACCCGCAACATCGTCGGGCCGTCCGAAGGCTCCAAGGCTCGCGAGGTGCTGGTCAAGCCTGATGAACTCGCCGGGACGCTGATGCTCATCCGCGGTGCCCGCGCCGCCGAGGACGACGACGAGGACGAGGACTTCTAGTCGCCGAGTGAGCGCTCACGTCTCATGTTCCGCCAGGAAGTGAGGCGTGAGCGCTCAATCAACTTGCGACGCGCTGTGATTGGATGTCCCACGCCCGTCGCACTCGGCTGATGACATCGCTACGACGGTGGTCAGCCAGCACACGCACCACGACCCATCCGACTGATCCCAGATAGTCCTGCCGATCCACGTCGACGGTGTACGCGGTGCGACTGGTGCGATGGTGCTCACCGTCGTACTCGACCGCCACCCGAAGGTCGGGCCAGCCCATGTCCAGGTAGTACCACCGCCCACACGGTCGTGTTATCGGGATCTGCGTGTGCGGGCGCGGAAAGCCGGCATTGATGAGATCCAGTCGCAGGTACGTCTCCTGGGGTGATTGCGCACCAGCGTCGAGGGCGTCCAGCATGGACGAAACTCGCCCGACCCCTCGCAGACGCGGATGAGCATCAGCGATCGCCACGACGTCAACGGCTGAGAAATGGGTTGCGTTGGCCAAGGCGTCCAGCTCGGCGATCCCGCGCCTCGAGGGACCGCGCCGCGCCAGATCGAACGCGGTCCGGCCGACGGTTGTGACGGGTAGACCACCATGGCTGGTGAGTTCGGACGCCAGAAGGGTCTCGCGGCGGGTGACGATCCCGCGTGGACTGCGATTGTTGGAAAAGTTGAGCTCGATCGGAATATTAGGATCAATCCAGCGCGCACCATGCAGAGCTGCCGCCGCGCTGCCGGTCACAACTGCATGCCGCCCCGACCACAGCCAGGCCGCGGTGGTTCGGTCCAGCAGTGTCAGTTCTCCGCGCGGGGCGTACACATCGGGGAATAGGCGCTGATAGGTGTTGGCGAGTTGGTAGCGGTTCACCCGGCCGGCCGCGAGGGCTTCGGAGCCGATGAATACCCGCGTCACGGCGCCCTACGGTGCCAGTCGAGCTGCCAGCGGGCTCTCAGCTATCCACAGCGCCGTTTGATTGAGTGCCGACGTGTCATATTCCGCCCGGGAATGAGGCGTGAGCGCTCACCCAACGCGGCTCAGAGCTTGAGCAGCATCCGGGTGTTGCCGAGGATGTTCGGCTTGACGTACGACAGGTCGAGGAACTCGGCGACACCGATGTCGTAGGACCGGCACATCTCCTCGTACACCTCGGAGGTGACCGGGGTGCCCTCGATCTCGGTGAAGCCGTGGCGGCCGAAGAACTCCGTCTCGAAGGTCAGCACGAACAGCCGCTGCAGTTGCAGCTCGCGGGCCACCGTGAGCAGCTGGTCGACGATCGTGTGACCGATGCCGCGGCCCTTGACTTTCGGGTCGACGGCCACCGTGCGGACCTCGCCGAGGTCAGCCCACAGGACGTGCAACGCCCCGCAGCCCACGACCTCGCCGTCGACCTCGGCCACCCAGAATTCCTGGACCGCCTCGTAGAGGGTGACCAGGTTCTTCTCGAGCAGGATGCGGCCCGCGTAGATGTCGACCAGACGCTTGATATCCGCGACATCCGAGGTGCGGGCGCGGCGGACGACGACATCGGAGCTCACGGGTGCAGAGTATCGGGCGTGAGGAGCCCGGCTGCCAACCGATATTCTGTTTGCCGTGTCGGGACAACCGCAAACACCTCCGGCGGTCCCGCGCGTGCGGGTCGCCAACTTGGCCAACTTCCTGACCGGTATCCGTCTGGTCCTGGTCCCGATCTTCCTGCTGTTCCTGTTCGCCGGTGACGGCCACGAAACAGCCAGCCGCCTAACGGCTTTCATCATCTTCACGGTGGCGGTCATCACCGATCGGCTGGACGGTTCGCTGGCCCGTACCTACGGGATGGTCACCGAGTTCGGCAAGCTGGCCGACCCGATCGCGGACAAGATGCTGATCGGCGCAGCTCTGATCGGGCTGTCGATGCTCGGCGACCTGCCGTGGTGGGTGACCGTGGTGATCCTGATTCGCGAGCTCGGCATCACCGTGCTGCGCTTCGCGGTGCTGCGGCGCGGGGTGATCCCAGCCAGCCGCGGGGGCAAGCTCAAGACGTTGGTGCAGGCCGTCGCGATCGGACTGTTCGTGCTGCCGCTCCACAACTGGCCGCCGGCCTGGCACACCGTGGCCTGGGTGATCATGTGGGCGGCGATCGTCCTGACCGTGCTCACCGGGGCCGACTATGTGGTCTCGGCGATCAAGGACTCCCGTGAGCGAACCGCTGGCCGATGACGGGGCTCGCTCGCTGGTCGCCCTGCTGACCACGCGCGGACAGACCGTGGCGACGGCCGAGTCGCTGACCGCCGGTCTTCTGGCGGCGACGCTGGCCGGGGTGCCAGGGGCCAGCGCGGTGCTGAGCGGCGGGCTGGTGACCTACACCGTAGAAACCAAGATCGCGCTGGCAGGCGTGCCCCGGCAGCTGCTCGACGACGTCGGACCCGTCGCGGCGCCGACGGCCGCAGCGCTGGCCGAGGGGGCACGCGATCGCTGTCAGGCGACCTGGGGCGTGGGCCTGACCGGGGTGGCCGGGCCGGAACCGCACGGCGGACATCCGGTCGGCACCGTATTCCTGGGGCTGGCCGGTCCCGGCCCTACCGAGGTCGCCGAACTGCGGCTGGCCGGTACACGCTGGGACATCCGGCTGGCGGCCGTACACCAGGCGATCGGGCGGCTGCACGAGCTCGTCGAGCGATCCTGAGGTTCCTGGGAACCAAATCGGGTGTCCGCGGCGTTGAACGGATCGTTGCAACTCTTGGAGGAGGACACCCGATGGCGATTCTGCTGCGTGAGGTGATCGGCGACGTGCTGCGTGACGCTCGCACGTCGCAGGGACGCACCCTTCGTGAGGTGTCCGATTCGGCTCGAGTGAGCCTGGGCTACCTGTCCGAAGTCGAGCGCGGCCGCAAGGAAGCCTCCAGTGAGTTGCTCAGCGCGATCTGCACCGCATTGGACGTCCCGCTGTCGCGGGTGCTGACCGATGCCGGCGCCAAGATGGCCGACCGCGAGCGACTCGCCCGGCTGACCGCTGTGCCGGCCCAGGACGGCACGATCGACGTCACCACCAAGGTGGTCATCCCGCACCCCGTCACGATGGCGGTGGCCTGAGCCCCGAGCCGGCCGCGACCGGGTCACATGCCGACAAGGGTGTGGCCGGGCGTGGTTAACCGATAAATTGGGCACGACCACCGAACTGCGGCACCCGATACACAGACGGAGCAACTGATGGCCAACCCGTTCGTCAAGGCGTGGAAGTACTTCACAGCGCTCTTCAACTCGAAGATCGACGAATATGCCGACCCCAAGGTGCAGATTCAGCAGGCTATCGAGGATGCCCAGCGCCAGCACCAGGGCCTGACCCAGCAGGCCGCCCAGGTCATCGGCAACCAGCGCCAGCTGGAGATGCGCCTGAACCGTCAGCTCGCCGATATCGAGAAGCTTCAGGTCAACGTCCGTCAAGCGCTGACGCTGGCCGACCAGGCGGTGGCGTCCGGGGATGCCGCCAAGGCCACCGAGTACAACAACGCCGCCGAGGCGTTCGCCGCGCAGCTGGTCACCGCCGAGCAGAGCGTGGAAGACCTCAAGGCTCTGCACGATCAGGCGCTGCAGGCCGCCGGCCAGGCCAAGAAGGCCGTCGAGCAGAACGCGATGATGCTGCAGCAGAAGATCGCCGAGCGGACCAAGCTGCTGTCCCAGCTCGAGCAGGCCAAGATGCAGGAGCAGGTCAGCGCGTCGCTGCGGTCGATGAGCGAGCTGGCCGCACCCGGCAATACCCCCAGCCTCGACGAGGTGCGCGACAAGATCGAACGTCGCTACGCCACCGCGATGGGCGAGGCCGAGCTGGCGCAGAACTCGGTGCAGGGCCGCATGCTCGAGGTGCAGCAGGCCAGTGTGCAGATGGCCGGACATTCCCGGCTCGAGCAGATCCGCGCGTCGATGCGTGGGGACGCCCTGCCCGCCGGTGGCACTGCGGCCGCTCCGGCCAACCCCGCCGCACCGGCGGTCACCCCCGAGCCCGAGAAGCCACTAGGCCAGTAGGAGGCGAGTATTCGATGGCGGTGACTCCCTTTTTATCGCGTCAATGGCGTTCGGTCATGCAGCGCGGTATCGACACCGTCAGCGAGTACGCCGATGTGGCGGCCCAGAAGCTCAGTGCCGTCTCCGATCCGCGGGCCCGGCTGCTGCGTAAGCGACGCTGGGCGTTGCGGCTTGGGTTGTTCTTCTCATTCGCGACGGTGTTCTGGGTGGCCGTCACCGGGCTGCTCGCCACCTGGAGCACACCGGTATGGGGGCTGATCATCACCGGGGTCATCGCCGCCGGCGCCGCCGTGCCCGCCACCCTGTTCTTGCTGCGCTACCGCTGGCTGCGGGGCGAGCCGCTGCCGCCCACCCGTCAGGTCAGCGGCCGCCGACTGCCGCCGCACGGATCCGTAGCCCGGCCGTCGATGTCGGCTCTCGGCGCCTCTGAGCGCGGCTTTCACTCGCTACTGGGTGTGATGCAGCGCGGGAACATGTTGCCGCCGGAAGAGATTCGCGAACTCATCGCAGCAGCGGATCGCACCGCAGCGACGATGGCGGCCACGGCAGACGAGGTGGTGTCGATGGAGCGCGCCGCGATCGAGACACCGCATTCGCAGTCCTACCTGGCGCCGACCATCAACGCGTTCACCGCGCAGCTCAACACCGGAGTGCGGCAGTACAACGAAATGGTCACCGCCGCAGCGCAACTGGTGTCCGCGGCCAACACCGGCGGGATGTCGAGCTCGCCGATGTCGCAGCAGCGCTACCGCAACGAGCTCGCAGGAGCGACCGACCGCCTGATGGGCTGGGCGCAGGCCTTCGACGAACTGGGCCAGCTCCGCCGCGCTTAGAGCGTCGGTCGCAGACCCGGCACCACCGCGCCGATGAGGCCGCGAACAGTGGCTTTGGTCATGTCGAACATGTCGAAGTAGTCCCGCCACAAGGTGATTCGGCCGTCCTTGACCTCGAAGACGCCGCACACCCAGAACTGCAACCGCACCGGGCCCACCCGCAGCACGTCGGTGCGCTCGGTGAGCACCACCGGGCCGTTGACCGCGATGCGGTGGATCTTGACCTCGAAGCCGAAGCTTGGACGCTGCAGGCCTTTGAACAGCTTCATGGTCCGCTTGCGGCCACGGACGGTGGGGAAGCCGACGTTCTGGTAGACGAGATTGTCGTCCAACTGAAGATCGGCGGTGGCCAGGTCCTGGTCCTGCAGTGCGTTGAGGAAAACCTCGACCGTATGGGCGTTGTCGATATCGGAGCTCACGTTGGTGATCTGCTCGGTCATGCTCTCGAGCCTAGGCCGGATGCGCTGTGGCAGGGTAGGCCCGTGCGCGTCGCGGTGGTGGCAGGACCAGATCCCGGCCATGCATTTCCCGCGATCGCGCTGTGCCTGCGTCTGGCGGCAGCGGGGGATCGCCCCATCCTGCTCACCGGCACCGAATGGCTGGACACGGCGCGCGCCGCCGGCATCGAGGCGGTCGAACTCGTGGGTCTCGACGTCACCGGCGACGATGACGACACCGACGCCGGCGCCAAGATCCACCAACGCGCCGCGCGGATGGCTGTGCTCAACGTCCCGGTCTTGCATGAACTAGCACCCGACCTGATCGTCTCCGACGTCATCACCGTCTGCGGCGGGATGGCCGCCGAGCTGATCGGCACCCCATGGGTCGAGCTGAACCCTCAGCCGCTCTACCGGCCGTCGCGGGGACTGCCGCCTTTGGGTAGCGGGTTGGCGCCTGGCACCGGGGTCCGCGGCCGGCTGCGGGATGCGATTCTGCGCGCCCTGACCGCGCGGTCGTGGAAGGAAGGGGAGCGACAGCGGTCGGCGGCACGGGTGCAGATCGGCCTGCCCGCCCGTGATCCGGGGCCGGTGCGCCGGCTGATCGCGACCCTGCCTGCCTTGGAGGTGCCGCGCCCGGACTGGCCGGCCGAGGCCGTCGTCGTGGGGCCGTTGCACTTCGAGCCGACCGACGCGGTGTTGCCGGTTCCGCCGGGGGACGGCCCGGTGATCGTGGTGGCGCCGTCAACCGCCGCGATCGGAGCACAGGGCGTGACCGAGCTGGTGCTGGAGCACCTGGTGCCCGGCCACACGCTGCCTGCCGGGTCGCGGGTGGTGATCTCCCGGCTCGGCGGCGAGGAGCTGGATGTGCCGCCGTGGGCGACGGTGGGACTGGGCCGCCAGGACGAGCTGCTGACCCACGCTGATCTGGTGATCTGTGGCGGCGGGCACGGAATGCTGTCCAAGACGCTGCTCGCGGGTGTGCCGATGGTGGTCATTCCGGGCGGGGGTGACCAGTGGGAGTTGGCGAATCGTGTTGTGCGACAAGGTAGTGCGCGCCTGATCAGGCCGCTTGCCGTCGAGGCGCTGGTGGCCGAGGTGGGCGAAGTGCTGTCTTCGCCCGGCTATCGGGAGGCGGCACGGCGGGCCGGCGAGAGCATCGCGGACGTCGCCGATCCGGTACGGGTGTGCCACGAATCGGTGGCTGGGTAAGTTGGTGGCGTGCGGCTGACGGAATTCACCGAACTCGTCGAGGGGCAATTCGGGCGGGTTCGAGGCGGCTCGCTGCTGGTGGATCACGTGCTCACCCAGTTGGGCGGACGGACCGCCGCGCAGGCCATCGAGGACGGTGTGGAGCCCCGCGACGTGTGGCGGGCGCTATGCGCGGACTTCGACGTGCCGCGTGATCAGTGGTGAGCGCATGAGCACCTTCGCGTTGATCCACGGCGCCTGGCACGGGCCGTGGTGCTGGGAGCGGTTGATTCCCGAATTGGAGCGGCGCGGGCACCGGGCGATCGCGGTGGACGTCCGGTTCGATGATCCGACGGCAACGTTCACCGACCATGCCGCCACATTTGCGGCAGCCATAGACGAGAACGACCACGACGTCGTCGCTGTCGGCCACTCGCTGGGCAGCTATGCGTTGCCGTGGATCGCCGACCGCTGCCTGCTTCGTCACCAGGTGTATTTGTGCGGCTTGGTCGCGGAGCCCGGCCGCACCATCGCTGAGCTGAATCGGGAGCAACACATACTCAATCCGGGTCATTCGGCCGGACTCGCCAAGGTCGACGGCGGCACCCGATGGATCGACCTCGACCTGGCGCGATCGATCTTCTATCCGGATTGCGATGAAGAGATCGTCACCTCGGCGATCCCACGGCTGCGAGTTCAGGCGCGCGAGCCGATGTCGCAGCGCTGCACGTTCGATCGGCTCCCGTCGATTCCGGCCACCTACATCGTGTGCGCGGAGGACCGGATGGTCGATCCAGGCTGGTCGCGACGGGTGGCGACGGAGCGGCTCGGGGCGGAGGTGGTGGAGCTGCCGGGGGGTCATTCGCCGTTCTACTCCCGCCCGGCAGTTCTGGCCGACGCCCTGCATCGGCTCGTCTGACACGCGCGGCGCGCCTCCTTGCCATCGAACACATGTTCGTTATGGTGGTCAACGTTCGACCGTTTTGTCGGAGCCCTGTCCTAACGTCACGGCCAACCGACCGAGAACCGGTCAACAACGACTACCGGAAGAGGTATCCCCATGGCTCCGCAGGCACCTGATCGCGAAAAGGCCCTCGAGCTGGCGCTCGCGCAGATCGACAAGAACTTCGGCAAGGGCTCGGTGATGCGACTGGGCGACGAGGTGCGCCAGCCCATCTCGGTCATCCCGACCGGATCGATCGCCCTCGACGTCGCACTCGGCATCGGCGGACTGCCGCGCGGTCGCGTGGTCGAGATCTACGGCCCGGAATCGTCGGGTAAGACCACCGTCGCACTGCACGCGGTGGCCAATGCTCAAGCCGCCGGCGGCATCGCGGCGTTCATCGACGCCGAGCACGCGCTGGACCCGGATTACGCCCAGAAGCTCGGGGTGGACACCGACGCACTGCTGGTCAGCCAGCCCGATACCGGTGAGCAGGCGCTCGAGATCGCCGACATGCTGGTGCGATCGGGCGCCATCGACCTCATCGTCATCGACTCGGTGGCCGCGCTGGTGCCCCGCGCCGAGATCGAGGGCGAGATGGGTGACAGCCACGTCGGTCTGCAGGCCCGGCTGATGAGCCAGGCGCTGCGCAAGATGACCGGTGCGCTGAACAACTCGGGCACCACCGCGATCTTCATCAACCAGCTGCGCGAGAAGATCGGCGTGATGTTCGGCTCACCCGAAACCACCACGGGCGGTAAGGCATTGAAGTTCTACGCCTCAGTGCGCCTCGATGTGCGGCGGATCGAGACACTCAAGGACGGCACGGACGCGGTAGGCAACCGCACCCGCGTCAAGGTCGTCAAGAACAAGGTGTCGCCGCCGTTCAAGCAGGCCGAATTCGACATCCTGTACGGCCACGGCATCAGCCGCGAGGGGTCGCTCATCGATATGGGCGTGGAGCAGGGCTTCATCCGCAAGTCCGGTTCGTGGTTCACCTACGAAGGCGAGCAACTCGGTCAGGGCAAGGAGAACGCCCGAAAGTTCCTGCTGGAGAACCCCGATGTGGGCAACGAGATCGAGAAGAAGATCAAGGAGAAGCTCGGTATCGGTGCGGTCGTGACCGATGGACCCATCGATGACGTCCTCCCCGCCCCAGTCGACTTCTGAGACGCGCGAAGAGCAGGCGCACGCGTTGTGCCTGCGCCTGCTCACCGTGCGTCCGCGAACCCGATCCGAGCTCTCCGGTCAGATGGCCAAGCGGGGGTACCCCGACGACGTCATCTCGAACGAACTCGATCGGCTGGCCGCTGTCGGCCTGATCGACGACGCGGATTTCGCCGAGCAGTGGGTGCGTTCACGGCGGGCCCGAGCGGGAAAAGGTAAGCGCGCCTTGGCCGCCGAGCTGCGAACCAAAGGTGTCGACGACGAGGTGATTGCCGCGGCACTCGACGACATCGACGCGGGTGCGGAACGGCAACGGGCCGAGGAACTGGTTCAGCAGAAACTGCGCCGCGAGAAGCTTGACGACGGTGACGACGCCAAGGTGATGCGCAGGCTGGTCGGCATGCTGGCCCGGCGCGGCTACAACCAGAGCATGGCCGTGGCCGTGGTCAGGGACGAGCTGGCGGGGGAGCGGGAGCGCCGCCGGGTCTGATCACGGTGATCCCAGCAGTGTCTTCATGGTGGTGATCTGCCGCTCCAGGGTGGCCTGGTTGCCGCCTGCGGCTGCGACCGTCGCCCGGTACGTCCCGTCGTCGTTCTCCGTCTTGCTCAGCGCCAGGGCCTGCTCACGATTGGCGATCATCAGTCGGAGGTAGAGCTGGGCGGCCTGGCCGGGGTCGGCCGCCTTGAGGGAGGCGACATCCGGGCTCGCCGCCAACTCTGCCGCGTTGCGCTGTGCATCGTCGGCGGCCGGGGCACCCCACTCCTTGAGCCATCCCTGCATCTGGGCGATCTCGGGCCGGTCGTTCTGCTCGATGGCGTTGGCGATGTCGGTCACGTCACGGTCGGCGGCCTGTTTGGCCAGCAGTGCGTCACTCAACGCGACCGCTCGCTGCTCGACGGGGATCATCTGCTGGGCGAAGGCAACGTCGGCGTCGTTGTGCTCTTCGTATCCCGCCGGCTGGCTGGGACCCGCTTGCGGGGTCGCCGCCTGCTGCAGGGAACATCCGGCGAGGACGCCGAATGCCAGTAGGGCTCCTGCACCGGTCTTGACGAATTGCCTGCACATGTCGTTCTCCTTCCGCTGCTGCGGATACCCACGTGACGGCACGACGCAACCTGGAAGTTGTCTGATCAGACCCTGCGTGGCTCAGCGCACGGTGTAGCCGACCGGGCAGGGATCGGCCGCGCGCGCCACCCCACCGATCTGCGCGGGCACCGGGCGAGGGTAGCCGTTCCATGCGGGCGTCATGTCGTAGCGACCCAGCAGACGGGTCATCGCCATCGTCATCGCGGCCAACGAAAACGGCTGTGCCGGGCAGGAATGTCTGCCGTGTCCGAACGCCGTCACCAGCATCGGTGATGGCAACGCATGTGTGTCGGCCAGGCGGTGCCGGTGCCACCGCCTGGGATCCCATTCCTCCAAGCCGGCTGCCACCGATGTGTTCAGCAGCGGCAGGAGCGTGGCGATGATCCAGCCCTTTGGTACCTCGACTAGGCCTGCGCCGGTGTCGAATACGACTGATTCGAGTACGGCGCGGGCCATGATCGAGCGCTGCGCCAGCCTGGTGCTTTCCAGAGCGCAGCGGGTAGCCAACTCGCGATCACCGGCCACGACGATGTCGAGCTGGTCGGGATGGACGATCAGATCGACGAGAGCCCAGCCGAGGGCTGCCATGAGGTTGGACATCGAGGCGATGTGGATGAGCGCGACGTCCATCGCGATACCGCGGGTGCGGACGTCCGGCGCTTCCGATGCCCACGCACTGACGATTCGGCTGAACAACCGATCGCCGGTCCCGAGCGTCGAATCATGTTGCCGGAGAGAGTCTTCAATCACCTCGGCGATTTCTTCCAAGGCAGCTCGCTCGGCCCGCATACCCGAGGCGGCCACCGCCGCCATCGCGTCGGGGTGAACGAAGGCATCCGAGCCATCCAGCACGTCGAACGCGCGAACCAGCCGCTCAAACGCCTCCCCGTCGGCGCAGCCCGGCCCGGCCCACGACGCCAAGCCCATTCGATGGCCGAGCCGTCGGGTGAGCGCGAACAGGTCGACCGTGCCGCCCTCGCCGAGCTCGATCTCCGTCGCGTCGAGAGCACGGTCGAGGTTCGCGAGGTAGGACGTTACGTCGTCTCTTCGAAACAGCGAGCTCGGCAGTAGTCGTCTGCCGGCAAATACCTCCTCGGGCAGCTTGCGCCGCAGCATGAGGAAATCCGCGACACCTTTGCTTGCTGTCTCTTCGGCGAGTGAATAGAACGATTCGACGCCGGTTGGCGAGAAGGTGAAGAGGTAGTGGCCGCCGCCACTGTCCACGACGAACGTGTCGCCGTGACGTTCGCGGGCCCCGGCGATCGCCGCGACCGCGTCGTCAACTGCGATGTCCCAGGGCAGCCCCACACCACCGGCGACGGGAAGGACGTCCAGCGGGCTGGGCACCCGCTGACGATACCTTTCGATCGGTTGGTCCAGATTCTTCTAGGCTGCAACCATGCAGATCTCGGCCAAGCTCGCTCCCACCTTCGACTATCCGGAGCTCGAACAGTTCTGGCGCACGGCGGATGCGCTGGGCTTCGAAGCGGTCTGGAATTACGACCACTTCTACGGACTGACCGAGGACCGCAAGCCCACCCACGAAGGGTGGACGACACTGGCGGCAATGGCCGTGGTGGTCCGCCAGGCGCGGATCGGGTGCATGGTCACCGGCGTGACGTACCGCAATCCGGCAGTCCTGGCCAAGATGGCCGTCACCGTCGACCACATCAGCGGCGGACGTCTGAATTTCGGTATCGGGGCGGGCTGGCACGAGTCCGAGCATCGCGGGTTCGGCATCGAATTCCCCAGCGCGGGAACGCGAGTAGCGATGCTCGACGAGGCGCTCACCGTGATCCGCCGGCTCTGGACGGAAGAGACCGTGACATTCGAGGGCCGGTTCTACGCGCTGAACGAGGCCATCTGCGAACCCAAGCCGCTGCAGCGGCCCTATCCGCCGATCGTGGTGGGCGGCTCCCAGCCCAAGATGCTGCGGGTGATCGCCCGGCATGCCGACGAGTGGAACATGCCCAGCCACGAGGGTCCGCAGCAGTGGGGCGAGGTCAACGAGCGGCTCACCGAGGCCTGCGCCGAGGTCGGCCGCGACCCGGGCCGCGTCCGGCGCTCAGTCCAGCTCTTCCTGCACCCGCGCGACCCTGAACAGGTTGCCGCGCAACTGGATCAGCTGCCGCAGTACGCCGAATTGGGCTGCGAGCACGCGGTCTTGAGCTTCTACCAGCCGCCGTCGGATGAACTGCTGGAGCGGTGCGCGGAACTGCAGCCGAGATAATTGCGGGTTGTCGTGAAAACAGTAGGACAAAGCCGTTTCGCGGGTGCGCCGCGTTTGCCCATGTGACAATGAGCGCGATATCACCCGCTGAGAGAGGACGCCGTAGGCATGCCCGGTGCAACGCTTCGATCCACCTTCGCCGCGAGCCTGGCCGCGCTGGCTCTTGCCACGCTGAGTGTGGGTACCGCCCACGCCGATCAGCCCCGCATGTACAGCGCCAGAAACGATCTGCAGCAGGCGGTAGATGCCCTGCACGCCGCGCTTGATGACAAGGGAGGGCATCGGGTGGCGGCCATAGATTTGGCGCAGCAGGCTATTGATCAAGTCAATCTAGGTATCCAATTTGCGGGCGGACCTCCCGACGGCTATTTCGCGCCGCCACCACCGCCGGTCGGGCCCGCGATGAACAACGCTGACGCTTGGCTGCAGATGGCGGTCGAAGAGTTGCAAGCGGCCGAAGACAATAAGGGTGGTCACCGAGTCGTCGCGCTCAATTTGACCCAACAAGCCATCGACGAAGTCAACCAAGGCATCCAAGTGGGCGGTCCATTCTGATTCACCGGTGACGTCATCGACTGAGACCGGGCAGAGACTGTCCGGTCTCAGTGGTGCGGTCTGCCTACGCGACGAGTGCTCGTAAACGACCGCGACGCAATCGGCTTCAGCCTGCCGACCGGATATGAAGACATCTTCTGCGCGACAGCGAGATTGGCTCGGGACCGACAGTCCGGTCTGTTGCCAGAGCTTGATTGAGACGACGGGATCAGGTAACTACCGAACGTAGGGCGGATTAGCCGAACATCACACCTTGCGCACCGCGGGCGGATGCCACGCACCGCTGATGGCCTCGCGACGCGGGGCATAGAGCCGCATCGTGACGCCCAATGTTCCCAGTGGCGCTGGCAGCCAGTTGGCCGCCTTCTCGGGGCCCGGGTTGCTGTGCTGAAGGTAGAGATCCAGTGAACCGTCTGCGTTGTACTGCAACGCATCTCGATCGCCGATGGCAAAGCGATCGATCTCGTTGGCGACCTGGTAGCCCTCGGCGTCGTACATCGTCACCGACCAGAACGCGTCCACCGGCGGCAGCTTGCCGGCATCGAAGTGGATGACGTAATCGTTCTCGCCGGTCAGCGGTTGGCCATCGGCGTCGGTCACCAGCATGGGATACACCGCATCCTCGGGCGGGTTGGCTCCCAGCCCTACCAGCGTGACGACGGCACGCCGCAGATACGCGTTGCCGTAGACCCCCATGCCTTCGCTCAGGGTCATCCACCCGTCGACGATATTGCCCAGGGTCGGGGCGGACGAGGTGATGGCGGCAAGTGCATCCTGTGCCCCTGCCTCGATTTCGGTCCGCTGCTCGGGGGAGAACCGCTGCGCATCGAACGGCGTACCCGCCTCGATGCCCAGGCCCGACAACCGGGCCAGGATCGAAAAGTCAGTCGAGTGCGGGGGATTGACGCGCAGTAAGTCCGCGGCGTAGCTCAGATAGTCCAGTGCCGCCATGCCGTTGACCGTGCGCAACGGTTCGGTGGTGACGTCGTAGGCCTCGTCCCGGACGAACGTCGATGTTGCCAGCGGGGTCAGGGTGTAGCCATCCTGAACGGCATGCACCGCCGGGTAATCGGCAGGCCCATTGGTTTGAGTTCGGCCGATGATCCACACATACGGCGTCGGTGCGTGGATCACCGGAATGCCCTGCGGCAGATCACCGCTGTGGCCGGGGCCGACGATCACATAGCGCTGCGGCCCGGTTCCGGACGTTCGCTTTCCGGGATTGGCGAAGACATCGGTCCACATGTCCAGCAGCGGCAGCATGAAGTATCGGTCATCGGTGTCGGGCACGTCCAAGATCACCGGACCGCCGGTCAGGTCGAGCCACGCCGACGAATACAGCGTGTCGAAGTTCGGTCGCACCACCGCACGAAACGCTGCGTCCGGGTACTGACGGATGTGGTGAAACTCGTTGGGCGGCCCGGCGCCGATTCCCGAGCGGTTGAGTGTCTGCAGCCGCGAAACATCCATTGTCACCAACGGATAGAAGTAGATGTACGCCTCGTAGCTCAGCGTGCGCAGATCGGATGACAACGTGCTCATGGGACTAGTCGCCCGGTTCCAGCGCGGCCTGCGTCTGCGCGGGGACACCGCCACGCTTGGAACGCCGCAATCGACGCTCCAGGCGGGTGGCCACCACCGACAACGCGAAGTTCGCACTGATCATCAACGCCGCGATCACCATGAGCGCCGGAACGTAGTTGCCGTAGCTCGATCCGACCACCGTGCCCTGGCGGACCATCTCGACGAAGGTGATCTGGTAGCCGATCGCGGTGTCTTTCAGGACCACCACCAGCTGCGACACCAACACCGGCAGCATCGAGGTGATGGCCTGCGGCAACAGGATTGACCGCATTGTCTGGCCCCACCGCAGTCCCAGGGCAGCCGCGGCCTCGCCCTGCCCGCTGGGCAGCGAGTTGACGCCGGCACGCACGATCTCGGCGATCACCGCGCCGTTGTAAAGCGTCAGGCCGGTCACCACGCCGGCCAGCGCCAGATACGTGGCCGGGAACACGTCGTACAGCGCGAACAGGAAGTAGGCGAAGATCATCATGATCAGCACCGGCACGGCGCGGAAGAACTCCACGATCACTGCGGCCGGCCACCGGATCCAACCGACACGCGACAGACGGCCCATCCCCAGCAGTAGACCCAGCACCAGGGCAAAAGCGATCGACAGCACCGCCGCTTTCAGGGTGCCCTCGATGCCCGGCAAGACATAGGTCTTCCACAGGTTGCTGGTCAAGAATGGCTGCCATTTGGCCGCGGTCAGCTGGCCCTTGCTGCCGAGCCGGGCAATCACCGCCCAAACCGCCAATGCCGCAATGGCAATCGTCACCGCCGTGACGATCCGGTTGCGGACCCGCGCCCGGGGGCCCGGCGCGTCGAAGAGGACAGAGGCCGTACTCACCTCGATACCGCCAGACGCTTACCCAGCCATCCGAACAGCAGGCCCATCGGCAGGGTCAGGATCACGAAGCCCAGGGCGAAGATCGTGCCCACCGTCACCAGCGCCGCGGTGTTCTCGATCATCCCCTTCATCAGCAGCGCCGCCTCAGCCACCCCGATCGCTGAGGCGATCGTGGTGTTCTTGGTCAACGCGATCAGCACCGAACCGAGCGGAATGATGACGGAGCGAAAAGCCTGCGGCAACAGGATCATCCGCAGGTTCTGACCGAATGTGAAGCCCAGCGAACGCGCCGCTTCCGCCTGGCCCAGGGGCACCGTGTTCACGCCCGAGCGCACGGTCTCGCAGACGAAAGACGCCGTGTAGACGGTCAACCCCAGTACCGCGAGCCGAAAGTTGCTGTCCTCGATCGAGGTCGCCGATGTCGAGTCCACCAGTGTGATGCCCAGCGTCTGCGCCAACCCGAACGAGCAGAACAGGATTATCAGCGTCAGCGGGGTATTGCGCACCACGTTGACATAGGTGGTGCCCAGCCAGTTGAGCATCGGTACCGGCGCCATCCGCATCGCGGCCAGCATCGTCCCGATGATCAGCGCTCCGATCGCGGAGAACACCGTGAGCTGAATCGTCGTCCAGAACGCTTCGAAGATCTGGCCGCGATACTCGCTGAACACCTCCACGTCGAGGCGACCTCAGCAGCCGTCGAGTGCCGGCGGCGCCGGAGCGGTGATGCCCGCCGGGCCGAGGTTCTTGTCGAACGCGGCCTTCCAGGAGCCGTCGGCCTCCATCTTCTTCACCGCGTCAGTGATCTTGGTGCACAGTTCCTTGTCGTCCTTCTTGAGCCCGATGCCGTAGCGCTCCTCGGAGAACGGCTGGCCGACGATCTTGAACGCGCCGGGCGACTGCGCGGCATAACCGGCCAGGATCACCTCGTCGGTGGTCACCGCGTCGATCGCGCCGTTCTTCAGCGCCTCAACGCATGCCGAGTACGTGTCGTACTGCTGAAGCTGGACACCGGGGTACTTGTCCTTGATCCGCTGCGCGGGGGTCGACCCGCTCACCGAGCACAGCTTCTTGTTGTTCTGCAGCGACTCCGCGCCGGTGATGTCGGTATTGTCGGCGCGCACCAGCAGCGACTGGCCGGTCACCAGATACGGGCCGGCGAAATCGACTTTCTGCTTACGCGAGTCGGTGATCGAGTAGGTCGCGACGATGTACTTCACCTGACCGTTCTGGATCAGGTTCTCGCGCTGGCCGGAAGGCGACTCCTTCCACTCGATCTTGTCCTCGGGGTAGCCGAGCTCCTTGGCCACGTACTTGGCGACATCGACGTCGAAGCCGCTCATCGTGCCGTCCGGGTTCTTCAACCCCAGCCCGGGCTGGTCGAACTTGGTGCCGATGACCAGCTTGTCACCGCTGCCACCGCCACCACACCCGGTCGCGGTGAACGGCAATGCGACGGCCAGCACGGCGGCGCCGACGAGCCGCCAGGAAAGACGGGGGAGTGAAGGCATAGCGAGTGTTCCTTTCGCCCTAGTGGTTGAGGATCTTGCCGAGGAAGTCTTTGGCGCGCTCCGAGCGCGGGTTGTCGAAGAACTCGACCGGCGGGGCGTCCTCCACGATCGCCCCGTCGGCCATGAACACCACCCGGTTGGCAGCCCGACGGGCGAAGCCCATCTCGTGGGTGACCACCACCATCGTCATGCCCTCGGACGCCAGCGAGGTCATGACATCCAGCACCTCGTTGATCATCTCCGGGTCCAGCGCACTGGTCGGCTCGTCGAACAACATCACCTTCGGCTTCATCGCCAGCGAACGCGCGATAGCCACGCGCTGCTGCTGGCCGCCGGATAGCTGGGCTGGGTATTTGTCGGCCTGGTTGGCGATCCCGACCCGCTCCAGCAACGACAGCGCGTTCTCGCGGGCCTTGTCCTTGGCGACCTTGCGCACCTTCACCGGCGCCATGGCGACGTTCTCCAGGATCGTCTTGTGCGCGAAGAGGTTGAACGACTGGAAAACCATGCCCACGTCGGCACGCAACTGCGCGAGTTTGCGCCCCTCCGAAGGCAATTCCACGCCGTCGATGGCGATCGTGCCCTCGTCGACAGTTTCCAGGCGATTGATCGTGCGGCACAAGGTCGACTTGCCCGACCCCGACGGCCCCAGCACCACCACCACCTGGCCGCGGTCGACCTCGAGGTTGATGTCTTTCAGAACGTGCAGGTCGCCGAAATGCTTGTTGACGCCCTGAATCGAGATCATCGGCTGCTCGCCGTCGCGCCCCATGCATTCAGACCCTACCCAGGTAACCCCCAGTTTGCCGAGCGTTGACCGATCCGCGATTTCTCACCGCCTCGTGGTGCTCCGTACGATGAGCACGTGACATCGGTGCTGACCAACGACAATCCGGCGGGCGAACTGCCCGGCTCGGGCGAAGGTCGCACCTACCAGGTCCGCACCTACGGCTGTCAGATGAACGTCCACGATTCCGAGCGGCTCGCCGGGTTGCTCGAAGCCGCCGGATATCACCGCGCGCCCGAGGGCACCGATGCCGACGTGGTGGTCTTCAACACCTGCGCGGTCCGGGAAAATGCTGACAACAAGCTGTACGGCAACATCAGCCACCTGGCGCCGCGCAAGCAAGCCGACCCCGACATGCAGATCGCGGTCGGCGGCTGCCTGGCCCAGAAGGACCGCGAAGGCCTGCTGCAGAAAGCGCCGTGGGTGGACGTCGTCTTCGGCACCCACAACATCGGCTCACTGCCCACCCTGCTCGAACGGGCCCGGCACAACCGGCAGGCTCAGGTCGAAATAGCGGAGTCGCTGCGGGAATTCCCCTCCACATTGCCTGCTGCCCGCGAATCCGCTTACGCCGCATGGGTTTCCATCTCCGTCGGCTGCAACAACACCTGCACGTTCTGCATCGTGCCCGCCCTGCGGGGCAAGGAGGTGGACCGCAGGCCCGACGAGATCCTGGCCGAGGTGCAGTCGCTGGTCGACCAGGGCGTGCTCGAGATCACCTTGCTGGGCCAGAACGTCAACGCCTACGGAGTCTCGTTCGCCGACCCGGGGACCCCGCGCGATCGCGGTGCGTTCGCCGCACTGCTGCGCGACTGCGGTCGCATCGACGGGCTGGAACGGGTCCGGTTCACCTCACCGCACCCGGCCGAGTTCACCGACGACGTCATCGAGGCGATGGCCCAGACCCCGAATGTCTGCCCCGCCCTTCACATGCCGCTGCAGTCCGGGTCGGACCGCGTACTGCGCGCGATGCGGCGCTCGTACCGTGCCGAGAAGTATCTCGGCATCATCGAGCGGGTGCGCGCGGCAATGCCGCATGCGGCCATCACCACCGACATCATCGTCGGCTTCCCCGGTGAGACCGAGGACGACTTCGCCGCCACCCTGGAGGTGGTGCGCCATGCCCGGTTCAGCACCGCGTTCACCTTCCAGTACTCCAAGCGGCCCGGCACCCCGGCGGCCGAACTCGACAACCAGCTACCCAAAGCCGTTGTGCAGGAACGCTATGACCGGCTCATCGAGCTGCAGGAACAGATCTCCTTCGAGGAGAACACCGCCCAGATCGGGCGTGAGGTCGAATTGCTGGTCGCCACCGGCGAGGGCCGCAAAGATGCCAGCACCGCCCGGATGAGCGGACGCGCCCGCGACGGCCGGCTGGTGCATTTCACCCCGGGCGATGCCACCCCGCGCCCCGGCGACATCGTGACCACCACGGTCACCGGCGCGGCTCCGCACCACCTGATCGCCGATGCTCCGCTGCTTGCGCACCGTCGCACTCGCGCCGGCGACGCCCACGCCGCCGGGCAACGGCCCCGTACCGTCGGTCTGGGGCTGCCGCCGGTGGGCAGACCGCAGATCGAGGAAACGACGGGATGCCAGCAATGAGTCGCCACGACGAAGACCCGAGCGAGGCCTACCGCTCTGACATGGAGAAGGCCGAACGCAAGGTCGCCGGCGAGATCCAGCCGGGCGCCCGCGCCATGGTGGTGGCGATTTTGGTGTTCGTCCTGCTGGTGTCGCTGATCCTGCCGCACACCGGCGCAGCCCGCGGCGTCGACGTCCTGATGGGCGACGACAAGGCGCTCAGTGTGGGCATCGCCCTACCGTCGCGGCTGTTCACCTGGTTCGCGCTGGTCTTTGGTGTCGGCTTCTCGATGCTGGCGCTGACCACGCGACGCTGGGTCCTGGCCTGGATCGCCCTCGCCGGGTCGGCGCTGTCCTGCGCACTCGGGCTGCTGGCGGTCTGGTCCCGTCAGACCGCCGTGCACGGCCATCCCGGCCCGGGCATCGGGCTGCTGCTGGGCTGGGTGGCGGTCATCCTGCTGACCTTCCACTGGGCACGGGTGGTCTGGACCCGCACCGCGGTGCAGTTGGCGGCCGAGGAACAGCGCCGCGCCGCCGCGCGGGAAGGCCAGTCCCGCAGCCTGCTCGACGACGTCGACCGTCGTGAGCGCAAACAGCCGCCCGCCGCGGGCTAGCGCTTCTTACTGAGCGACTCGACTGCCGCGTCGGCCCACTGCCGCCACTGCTCGGCGCTGGCCCTGGCCGCTTCGGCATCTTTGGTGCGGCCCGCGGCTTCGGCCTTCTCGGCCTGGCGCTCGTACTGCTCGACCCGGGCGCGGAACTGCTCGGCGCGGGCTTGCGCCTGCGGATCGGTGCGCCCCGACTCGGCGGCGTCGCGCACCTTCTTCTCGACCGCACGCAACCGGCGTTCCAGATCGGCCGACCGCTCCCGCGGCACCTTGCCGATCGCATCCCACTTGTCGGTGATCGTCCGCAACGCGGAGCGGGCCGCGTCCGGATTGGAGGTGTCGAGTTTCTCCGCCTCGGCCAGCAAGGCCTCCTTGGCGGTGGCGTTGGCCTGGAATTCGGTGTCGCGCTCGGCATTCACCGCGTTGCGCGCGGCGAAGAAGGTGTCCTGGGCCGCCTTGAACCGATGCCACAGGGTGTCGTCGACGTCCTTGGCTGCCCGGCCGGCCGCCTTCCACTCGGCGAGCAGATCGCGGAACGCCGCCGCCGTCGCCGACCAGTCGGTTGAGCCGGACAGCTCCTCGGCGCGCACACACAACTGTTCCTTGGCCTGCCTGGCGCCGGCGCGTTCCCGGTCCAGGTCGGCGAAGTGCGAGCCGCGGCGCCGGTTGAACGTTTCGCGAGCCGCCGAGTAGCGCTTCCACAGTGCATCGTCGGTCTTGCGGTCCAGGCCGGTGATGGTGCGCCACTCGTCGAGGATCGCGCGCAGCCGGTCGCCGGCCGCCTTCCACTGGGTGGAGCTCGTCGCCAGTTCCTCGGCTTCGGCGGCCAGCGCCTCCTTGCGCGCGGTCTGCTCGGCCCGGTGTTGGTCGCGCCGGGCCCGATCGGCCGCGGCGGTTTCCTCGGCATGGTCCCGGATCGCGGCCAGTCGTGCGGCCAGTGCGTCGAGGTCACCGAGAACGCTTGCGGTGGACAGGGTTTCAGCCAGAGCAGCAGCCGCCGCCTTGATCTTGCGGGCATCGCCGGTGCCGGAGGCCAGCCGGGTCTCCATCAGCGTGACTTCGGTGGCGAGATCTTCGAAGCGCCTGCCGAAGTGGGCGAAGGCCGCCTCGGTGTCGCCGGCCTGCCACGAGCCGATGGTGCGTTCGCCGTCCGAGGTGATCAGCCAGACCGTGCCGTCGTCATCGACGCGGCCGAACCGGTGCGGGTCGCTCGATGGCGGCAGCACGACCGGGGCAGTGGGCGGATGGGGTTTGGGGACGGGTCGCGGCGGTCCCGGTCGGGGAGCCGGCTTCGGGGCGCCGCCGGCGCTGGGTTGGTCGATCGTCATGGACTCGCCTCACCTACCCTCCGCGCGGTGTTCCCGCGCATCTGCCGCGCGACGCGGCGCCACTGCTACACGGCGACGACCGTCGTCGCGGCCGCCGTCCTGGTTCGTATTGAACCAGGTCGATGACACCTGTGCGTCCGGGTTGGTCGGTCTGAGGTTGCGGACCACGGCAATCGGCGGGCACGCTGACTGCCCGAGCACGAGGAGATCAGTGATGCACAGGTCGGACATCGCCACCCTGTTCGCCCTCGGTGCCGCGCTGTTGATCGCCATCGGGGACGTCATCCAGCAACGTTCTGCCCACGACGTCACCGACGAGCAGGTCGGTCCCATCGCGCTGTTCCTGCACTTGCTCAGGGACAAGACCTGGTGGCTGGGCAGCCTGGTGGCCGCCGGCGGATTCGGGCTGCAGGCCGCCGCACTGGGGTTCGGCTCGGTCCTTCTGGTGCAGGCGCTGATCGTGACGTCCCTGCTGTTCGCGTTGCCGCTCAGTGCGCGCTTCGCCGGACGACGGATCACCCGCTACCAGTGGATCTGGGCGGTGCTGCTGGCCGCGGCCGTTGCCGTGATCGTCACGGTCGGCGACCCGTCGAAGGGGCAGGCGCGGGCCGGGGTCGACATGTGGAGCTGGGTGGCCGCCACGCTCGGTCCGCTGCTGCTGCTGTGTTTGTTGGGCTCGAGGGTGTTTCGCGGCAAACCGGTGGCGGCGGTGTTGCTGGGTGTGGTGGCGGGATCGTTGTGGGGGTTGTTCGCGGTACTGATGAAGGGAGTCGTCGACGAACTCGATGACGGGATCGTTGCGGTGCTGAAGCTTCCCGAGTTGTACGTGTGGGCGGTGGTGGCGATCGCGGCGACGGCGATTCAGCAGGCATCGTTCCGGGCCGGGTCGATGGCCGCGTCGCTTCCGGCGGTCACGGTCAGCGAGCCAATGGTCGCCTCCGTTCTCGGCGTCGCCATCCTCGGGGAGATGTTGCGGCCCGGCCGGTCCGGGTGGGCGTTTCTGGTGATCGCCGTCGTGGTGATGATCGCGGCCACCGTCGAGCTGGCCCGCACGGAGGCCGCGCCGGTGCCCGATCCCGCCGGGCCGGTGCCAAGCTGACGGCCACTAGCGTGGGAGGCGTGCTGTCCGCCGTTGTCCTGACACCCTCGGCGCCCGTCCTGGTGCCCGAACTGGCCGGTGCGGCCGCCGCCGAGGTCGCCGAGTTCCGTGACGCCGCGCTGGCGGCGGCCGCCGCGCTGCCCGATCGCTGGGTCGCCATCGGCGCCGGCGCGGCCGATCAGACTATCGCCCCCGACACTCGCGGCACCTTCGCCGGCTACGGGGTGGACGTTCCCGTCGCGCTGTCCCCGGATGCGCCCGCCGGGGTCAGTGAGTTGCCGCTGTGCGCGCTGTTCACCGGGTGGCTGCGGGGGCAGGCCAACCCCGCGGCCCGAGCACAGGTCCGGGTGTACGACACCGATCACGACGCCGACCGGGCCCTGGAGTTCGGCCGGCTGCTGCGCGCCGAGATCGACGCCACCGACGAACCGGTTGGTGTCCTGGTGGTCGCCGACGGCGCCAACACGCTGACCCCGCCCGCGCCCGGCGGCTACGACCCCGACGCGGCAGCCGTGCAAGCCACGCTCGACGACGCGCTGGCCGCGGGTGACAGTGCTGCGCTCTCGGGGCTCCCCGGCGGCATCGTCGGTCGGGTCGCCTACCAGGTGCTGGCCGGGCTGGTGGGGGCCGGGCCGCGGGAGGCCACCGAGCTGGTGCGTGGCGCACCGTACGGGGTGGGGTACTTCGTCGGTACGTGGCGTCCATGACGAGACCGATCGCGGTCATCGGGCCGACGGGCACCGGGAAGTCGGCACTGGCGCTGGACGTGGCCGAACGGCTCGGTGGCGAGATCGTCAACGCCGATGCCATGCAGCAGTACCGCGGCATGGACATCGGCACCGCCAAGCTCACCGTCGCCGAACGGCGCGGCATCGCACACCACCAGCTCGACGTCCTCGACGTGAGGCAGACCGCGACGGTTGCGCGCTACCAGGAAGCCGCCGCCGCCGACGTCGAGGCCGTGGCGTCGCGCGGAGTGCTGCCCGTCATCGTGGGCGGCTCGATGCTCTACATCCAGTCGCTGCTCGACGATTGGGCATTCCCGGCCACCGACCCCGAGGTGCGGGCCCGCTGGGAACACCAGCTCGCCGAGATCGGGGTGGCCGCACTGCACGCCGAGCTGGGCCGCCGCGATCCGGCCGCCGCCGAGTCGATCCTGGCCACCGACGGCCGCCGGATCGTGCGTGCGCTGGAGGTGGTCGAACTGACCGGCCAGCCGTTCGCGGCGTCGGCGCCGAAGATCGGCGCACCGCGCTGGGATACGGTGATCATTGGATTGGACTGGGACACAAGCATTCTCGACGATCGACTGGCGCGGCGCACCGACCTCATGTTCGAGACCGGCCTGGTTGATGAGGTGCGCGTGCTGCTCGACGCCGGCCTGCGGCAGGGCGTGACCGCCGCCCGGGCACTCGGATACGCCCAGGTGCTCGACGCGCTGGATGCCGGCGCAGCGGATGAGGATCTGGCCCAGGCACGCGAGCTGACCTTCATCGGCACCCGGCGTTATGTGCGCCGGCAGCGGTCGTGGTTTCGCCGCGACCATCGCATCCATTGGCTCGACGGTGCCGCCCCCGACCTCGCCGAACAGGTGATCGCCCGGTGGCGGGACGTATCCTGATCAGGTGATCTCCGCATGATCTTCTCGAAGGGGCACGGCACCGAGAACGACTTCGTGCTGCTGCCCGACCTGCCCGCGCAGCTGGAGCTGGCGCCCGCCGCCGTGGCTGCGCTGTGCGACCGGCGCCGGGGGCTTGGCGCCGACGGGGTGCTGCGGGTCACCACCGCCGGGGCCGTCGTCGATGCCGGCGTGTTGGACCGGCTGCCCGAAGGTGTGGACAGCGGTGACTGGTACATGGACTACCGCAACGCCGACGGTTCCATCGCCCAGATGTGCGGTAACGGGGTCCGGGTGTTCGCGCACTACCTGAGGGCCAGCGGCCTGGAGCAGAGCGACGAGTTCGTGGTCGGCACGCTGGCCGGGCCGCGCCCGGTGGTGGTGCACCGCGCCGATGCTCTGGCGGCTGAGGTCACCGTCGACATGGGCAAGGTCAACCTGCTCGGCACCGGGACCGCCACCGTCGGCGGCAGGCACTTCACCGGCGTCGGCGTCGACGTCGGGAATCCGCACCTGGCCTGCCTGGATCCCGACCTCACCGAAAAAGCCCTGGCCGACCTGGACGTTGCCGCGCCGGTGCTGTTCGACCGCGGTCAGTTCCCGGACGGTGTGAACGTCGAGGTGCTGACGATCGCCCGCGATGGAGCGGTCAGCATGCGGGTACACGAACGGGGTGTCGGCGAAACGCGCTCCTGCGGAACCGGAACGGTCGCCGCTGCGGTCGCGGCCCTGGCCCACCTCAATCTGTCGACCGGCACGCTGCGCGTCCGCATCCCGGGCGGCGAGGTCACCGTCGAGGTCAGTCACACGTCGAGCTCGTTGCGGGGCCCGTCGGTCCTCGTCGCGCACGGCGAACTCGCCGACGACTGGTGGGCGGCCCAACTCTGACGGCACGTTATTCAGGTGCACGACGTTGGACTCCCGTGGCACCATCGATTACCGCTTATGACAGAAACGCCTATGACAAAAGCTGACGCTCCCGATCCCAGCCTCGGCGAGCTCGCGCTCGAAGACCGCGCCGCACTCAAGCGCGTCGCCGGGCTGTCCACCGAACTCACCGACATCACCGAGGTCGAGTACCGCCAGCTGCGGCTGGAACGGGTCGTCCTGGTGGGGGTGTGGACCGAGGGCACCGCCGCCGACTCCGAAGCCAGCCTCGCCGAACTGGCCGCGCTGGCCGAAACCGCGGGTTCCGAGGTGCTCGAAGGGCTGATCCAGCGCCGCGACAAGCCCGACCCGTCCACCTACATCGGGTCCGGCAAGGCTCAGGAGCTGCGCGAGGTCGTGATCGCGACCGGCGCCGACACCGTGATCTGCGACGGCGAGCTCAGTCCCGCCCAGCTCAACGCACTGGAGAAAGTGGTCAAGGTCAAGGTCATCGACCGGACCGCACTGATCCTCGACATCTTCGCCCAACACGCCACCAGCCGGGAAGGCAAGGCGCAGGTGGCCTACGCGCAGATGGAGTACATGCTGCCGCGGCTACGTGGCTGGGGTGAATCGATGTCCCGCCAGGGCGGCGGCGCCGGCGGCAGCGGCGGCGGCGTGGGTACCCGCGGCCCGGGTGAGACCAAGATCGAGACCGACCGGCGCCGCATCCGCGAACGGATGTCCAAGCTGCGCCGCGAGATCAAGGACATGAAGCAGATCCGCGACACGCAGCGCAGCCGCCGCCTGCACAGCGACACCGCGTCGATCGCGATCGTCGGCTACACCAACGCCGGCAAGTCCAGTCTTCTCAACGCGCTGACCGGTGCCGGTGTCCTGGTGCAGAACGCGTTGTTCGCCACCCTCGAACCCACCACTCGCCGAGGCGAATTCGACGACGGGCGGCCGTTCGTGCTGACCGACACCGTCGGCTTCGTCCGGCACCTGCCGACCCAGCTGGTCGAGGCGTTCCGCTCCACCCTGGAAGAAGTGCTCGACGCCGATCTGCTGGTGCATGTCGTCGACGGATCCGACAGCAATCCGCTGGCGCAGATCGAGGCAGTACGTCAGGTCATCCGCGAAGTGCAGAACGACCACCACGCGCCGCCCGCCCCGGAGTTGTTGGTGGTCAACAAGATCGACGCGGCGGACGACCTGATGCTGGCACAGCTGCGTCGCGCGCTGCCCGGCGCGGTCTTCGTCTCGGCGCACACCGGTGAGGGAGTGCCGCGGCTGCGCGCCCGCCTCGGTGAGCTCGTCGAGCCGCGGGAGATCACCGTCGACGTGACGATCCCGTATGACCGGGGCGATCTGGTCGCGCGGTTGCACAGCGACGGGCACGTCGATGCGGTCGAGCACACCGAAGCGGGCACCCGCCTCAAAGCCCGGGTGCCCGCCGCGCTGGCCGCAGGCCTGCGCGAGTTCAGCAGTTAGGCGGCGTCTTTCGCCGAGCTGCCCTGCCCGGAAGCTCTTGCCGCCGCTGGCTTTCCGCTTTTACCGATGCCCGGTTTCGCCGGCTTGCCGGAGCTCTTGACCTCGTTACCGGTCGTGGGCTGGTCGGACTTGGCCGTGCGGCTGGGCTTCGACGATGCCTTGCGTTGCACCGGCTTGGACACGGTTTCGGCGGCTGCCTTCTCGGTGGCGGGCGCGGTGGTGGTTGCAGCTGCCAGTGTGCTCACCGGGGTCGACGCCGGTACGGACGGTGCCGCGGGGACCGCCACGCCGAGGTCACCGAGTGCATCGTGGATACCCTGGACGGCAGCCTTGGCGAGGTCCACGCTCAGCGTGACCGGGTTGATCGGCGTGAAGATGGTGAAGGGTGTCGGCTGCCCGTAATTGCTTCGGTCGTAACCGGTTTCGATCAGCACGCGGGTGACCGGTGAGATCAGGTCGACGAACGGCTTGATGATCGCGGTGGTGCCGGTCGCGGCGCCGATGTCCAGCAGCGGCTGCATGATCGGCAGTGTCTTGGCCGGAATCGTGATGTAGAGCGTGTCGTTGTAGGTCTGGCAGTTCTTCGGGCTCTGTGAGCAGTTCATCGCGGTCTCGAGCTCAGGGATGGTGTACCCGTAGGGCAACGCCGTCGACGGGTCGGTTCCTTTGGGCGCCAGGTACGTTCCATGCACGTACCAGAATCCGGCAAGCGCGTTCAGGTCGGCCAGCAGGTTGAGCGGATTGGCCGGGAAGTCGGCGACGCCGTCGTACTGGAAGGCGATGTCTGTGGTGTTCACCGCCGGCAGCACCGTGGTGTCGGTGGGCGCGGGCTGACCGAACGTGGCGTCCAGGACCGGCACCGTGCCCAGCCACGCCAGGCGCTCGAACAGGCCGCCGTTCGGACGTTGCGGGTCACCGATGAAGACGAAGGAATACTGCTGCGGAATGACACCGCCGTTGGCGTCGGCCAGCTGACGCTTGACGAGGTTGGAGACCGTCGCGCCCTGGGAGTAGCCGAAGATCACGACGTCACCGCCCGGATCGGCGGTGTTGGCGGCGTCGATCTGGTCGTTGAGGCTCTGCACACCGCTGGCCACCGAGACGTTCCACTTCGCGCCGTTGAGACCGCCCCAGCCCGCGAATGGGAAAGGCCAGAACTGTGCGATGTAGGGGACCGGCTCGGGCGTGCAGACTGTCGCGCAGGCAGGGGCAAGCGGCTGGATGTAGTAGTTCACTGCGTTCTGCATGTAGTTAGTGCCAGGCGGCGGCACCGAGGGGTTGGGCGTGCCGGTACCGGGAACAATCAGCGCCACCGCCGCCAGGCTGATCGCTGCGGTGATCGTGCTGGTGATCGCGAGAACGATGGCGGCGAGCGTGGCCAGGACGGCCACCATCGCCGAGCGCGCGGCGGCGCGGAGGTTTTTACGCATCAGCAAACTTTCTTTAGCGATATCGAGATTGCTGCGATCATGACATGAGCGGACTTACGCCGGGAGTGGAATGTGAGAAAAAGCTGAGAAAACCGGCTATCGGATCACCGGCGGTCGGTGCGCCTGTACCGGCGGAAGCGGACCGGCGAACTTTTCGACCTGCACCAGCACCGCGGCGCCGGTGCAGCCGCGGGCCAGCGACGAGGTGCCCACGTCGTCGGTCAGCACGTTGGGGTTGCCGTGAACGCACAGCGAATCCGGGTCCGAGGGATCGAGCGGGTCGTACCACGCTCCGGTCGACAGCTGCACCACCTGCGGCCGCAGCGCCTCGTCGATGACCACCCCGGCCAGGCACGCTCCGCGGTCGTTGAACACCCGCACCACCTCGCCACCGGACAGGCCGCGCTGCGCGGCGTCGAAGGGATGCATCCGGATGGGTTCGCGGCCCTGGACTTTCGCATTCTGGCTGACCGCACCGCCGTCGAGCTGGCCGTGCAGCCGGGTCGCCGGCTGGTTGGCGATCAGGTGAAGCGGAAAGCGTTGGGCGCGTTCGCCACCCAGCCATTCGACGGGTTCATACCAGCGGGGGTGACCGGCGCAGTCCGGATACTCGAAGCCCGCGATATCGTCGGAGAAGATCTCGATCTTGCCGCTCGGGGTGGCCAATGCGTGCCCCTGCGGATCGGCGCGGAAATCGGCCAGCAGAGTCAGTCCGGTCTCCACCGGGAGCCGCAGCACCCCGTCGGCCCAGAACTGATCGAAGTCGGGGACCGCGAAATCGATTTCGGCCGACCACTTTTCGTACAGGTGCTGCAACCACTGGCGGGCGGTGCGGCCCGAAGTGAACTGCTCGCCGAAGCCCAGCCGCTCGGCGAGCGCGGCGAAGGTGGTGTAGTCGTCGCGGGACTGGGCGTAGGGCGGCGCCAGCGCGGGCATCGCCACCAGCAGGGGGTCGTTTCGCGACCCGGAGTAGTCGTCACGTTCGAACGCGGTGGTGGACGGCACGACGATATCGGCGTGCCGGGCCATCGGCGTCCAGTACGGCTCGTGCACCACCACGGTGTCGACGCGACCCAGCGCGCGACGCAGCCGGGGCAGGTTCTGGTGATGGTGAAACGGATTGCCGCCGGCCCAGTACACGCATCTGATGTCGGGGTAGGTCAGGGTGCGGCCGTTGTAGGTGAACGTCTCACCGGGGTGCAGCAGCATGTCGCTGACCGCCGCGACCGGGATGAACGTGCGGACCGGGTTGAGCCCCTGTGGCAGCGACGGCAGTCGGTGCCGCAGCGGCGGCAAACCGGGTTCGTTCATCGAGCCGTACCCGTGGCCGAATCCGCCTCCGGGAAGGCCGATCTGGCCGAGCATTGCCGCCAGCGTCAGCCCCATCCACGGCGCCTGCTCGCCGTGCCGGACGCGTTGCAGCGACCAACTGACGGTGACGATCGTGCGTCGGCTGGCCATCCGGGTGGCCAGCTCGGTGAGCACCGCGGCGTCGATGCCGCAGATCTGGGCCGCCCACTGCGGCGATTTCGGCACACCGTCGTCGGCGCCGAGAAGATACCGCTCGAACCGGTCGTAGCCGGTGCAGTAGGTGTCGAGGAAGTGCCGGTCGGCGAGGTTCGCGGTGGCCAGCACGTAGGCAAGGGCCAGCATGATCGCCACGTCGGTACCGGGGACGGCGGGCAGCCACTCGCACTCGCCGTCGACGTCGCTGCGCAGCGGGCTGATCGAGACGATCTGGCCGCCGTTGGCCCGGAACCGGTGCAGCGCATCGCGGGCCGGGTGGTCCGTCGTGCCGCCGTGGTTGATCCCGGTGTTCTTCAGATTCACCCCGCCGAAGCAGACCATCAGCTCCGTGTGCTCGACGATGACGTTCCATTCGGTGGACCGCTTGAACAGGTCGTCGTGAGTACCGACCACCCGCGGCATGATCACGCCGGTGGCGCCCAGGCTGTAGGAGTGCCGCGAAAACGTATATCCGCCAAGTAGTTTCAGGAATCGGTGCACCTGGCTCTGGGCGTGGTGGAACCGGCCCGCGCTGGCCCAACCGTACGACCCGCCGTAGATGGCCTGGTTGCCGTAGGTGTCGACCACCCGGCGCAGTTCGCCGGCGAGAAGCTCGGTCAGTTCATCCCAGTCCACGGCGACGAACTCGTCGGCGCCGCGGGCGCTGCTGGGCCCGGGCCCGTCGCGCAGCCAGCCGCGGCGGATCGCGGGTGTGGCGATGCGCGAGGAATGTCGTAGCGATCCGGGCAGGTTGCCGAGCAGGGGCGACGGGTCGGCGTCGCCGGGAAATGGAGTGACCGAGATGATGTCGCCGTCGGCGACCTCGGCGCGAAACGCTCCCCAGTGGGCGAGGCTGCTGCGGGCGTCGGGCACCCCGCGAGTCTAGGCCGCGGCGCTTCCACCAGTGACTTTGGCGAATCCGGCGGATGCCGCGCAGGCCCACCGTGATGACCAACCATCCGGTTGGTTATCCTCGTCTGCAAACCCACAGCAACGTCCGGAGGGAAGTCATGGCTGTCGAGAAGAACGCAACCGTCAAGTACGAGCGGACCTTGTTCGAGCCCGAGCACGAACTGTTCCGCGAGGCCTACCGGTCGTTCCTCGAGCGGCATGTCGCGCCGTTCCACGACCAGTGGGAGAAGGACAAGATCGTCGATCGCGGCGTCTGGCTGGAGGCCGGCAAGCAGGGCTTCCTCGGAATGGCAGTGCCGGAGGAGTTCGGCGGCGGCGGCAACGCGGACTTCCGCTACAACGTCATCCTGACCGAAGAGACCGCGGCGGCCCGCTACAGCGGGCTCGGGTTCGGCCTGCACAACGATGTCGTCGCCCCGTATCTGCTGGAGTTGACCACCGAGGAGCAGAAGCAGCGCTGGCTGCCCAAGTTCTGCAGCGGCGAGTACATCACCGCGATCGCGATGACCGAGCCCGGCACCGGTAGCGACCTGCAGGGCATCAAGACCCGCGCGGTCAAGCAAGGTGATCACTACGTGCTCAACGGCTCGAAGACGTTCATCACCAACGGCATCAACTCCGATCTGGTGATCGTGGTCGCCCAGACCGACCCCGAGAAGGGCGCCCTGGGCTTCTCGCTGCTGGTCGTCGAGCGCGGGATGGAGGGCTTCGAGCGTGGCCGCCACCTGGACAAGATCGGCCTGGACGCGCAGGACACGGCCGAACTGTCCTTCACCGACGTCAAGGTCCCGGTCGAGAACCTGCTCGGTGAAGAGGGCCAGGGCTTCATCTACTTGATGCAGAACCTGCCGCAGGAGCGCCTGAACATCGCGGTGATGGCCGCTGCTGCCATGGAAAGCGTCCTCGAGCAGACCCTGCAGTACACCAAGGAGCGCAAGGCGTTCGGCAAGCCGATCGGTAGCCAGCAGAACAGCCGCTTCCTGCTGGCCGAGTTGGCCACCGAAGCGACCGCCATCCGCATCATGGTCGACGAGTTCATCCGGCTGCACCTCGACGGCAAGCTGAGCGCCGAGCAGGCCTCGATGGCCAAGTGGTACGCGGCCGAGAAGCAGGTTCATCTCGTCGACCGCTGCCTGCAGTTGCACGGTGGTTACGGCTACATGCGCGAATATCCGGTGGCCAAGGCCTACCTGGATGCGCGTGTGCAGACGATCTACGGCGGTACCACCGAGATCATGAAAGAGATCATCGGCCGCAGCCTGGGCGTCTGACCCCGCAAGCGGGGCTGAACTGCGGGTTTGGTACCCCGTCACTCGGCTGCCGAAGCGGCGGGCGCTTGTCATGCGCCCCGGCTTGTCCTGGGGATTTCGGGTGTTTTCCCCCGTCAACGCGTCGGTTATCTCGTAGAAACGCCGCGTGTCGTGAGGTGCTGAAGCACAGTTGACGCGGAGGATGAGGGGAAGCATCTTGACCGACACTGCGGGGAGAGTGCATGACCAGGCTTGGAAGTCGTCTCAGTAGAGGCGTCGGGCGGATGGCGCTCGTCGTCTTGGCGACGGCTGCGGCCGCGCTGCTGTGGGCGCCCGGGGCGATCGCTAGCCCCGAAACGGACGCGAGCGACGCCATCAATCAGGCGTGGGAGACCGCAGGCGGCGATGGTTCTCCGGTGGGCACCAAGGACGGCGATGTCTATGCCGTCGGCGACGGATTCGCCCAGAACTTCAGCGGCGGCAAGATCTTCTTCACCCCGGCCACCGGGGCCCACCTGCTCTTCGGGGCGGTCCTGGACAAGTACCAGGCGCTCGGCGGGGCGGCCGACAGCGATCTCGGATTCCCCACCATCGACGCGGTCGCGGGTCTGGTGGGGCCGGACAGCCAGGTCAGCACGTTCAGCGCTAGCGACAAGCCGGCGATCTTCTGGACCCCCGCCACCGGCGCATGGGTGGTACGCGGCGCGATCAACGCGGCGTGGGACAAGCTCGGCGGCTCGGCCGGCACGATGGGCGTCCCCACCGAGGACGAGACCTTCAACGGCACGGTGATCAGCCAGAAGTTCACCGGCGGCGAGATCTCCTACGACACGGCCGCGAAGACGTTCACCACCGTCCCGCCCGAGCTCGCAGGCAACCTGGCCGGTGTCGAGGTGCCCAGCGACCCGACGACGGCGATCAACCAGGCCTGGCGTGCGGCCGGGGGCCTTGCGGGACCGCTCGGGGCCCGCCAAGGGGACCAGCAGGTCATCGGCACTGACGGCGCCGCTCAGGACTACGCGGGCGGCAAGATCTTCTACTCGCCGGCCACCGGCGCGCACGCGGTGACGGGCGCGATCCTGGCCAAGTACGAGGCCCAGGGCGGCCCGACCGGCGACCTGGGCCTGCCGACCGGAACCGAAGCCGACGGCGGCGCGCCCAACAGCCGGGTCAGCGCCTTCAGCGCGGCCGACAAACCGGTGATTTTCTGGACGCCCGACAACGGTGCGATCGTGGTGCGCGGCGCGATCAACGCCGCCTGGACCAAGCTGGGCGGGGCCACCGGCAAGCTGGGTGTGCCGACCGGTGAGCAGAGCGTCAACGGCGACACCGTGACGCAGAAGTTCAGCGGCGGCGAGATCTCCTGGAACAAGGCCAGCAACACGTTCACGACCAAACCGCCGGAGCTCGCCGGTTCACTGTCCGGTGTTCAGGTTCCGGCCGCCGGGCCGCAAGCCGGCCCGGCGGGAACAAAGTCCGGCAGCGGTTTCACCTTCCACTGGTGGTGGCTGCTGATCATCGTCCCGGTCCTGTTGCTGCTCGCCGTGATCGGTCTGGGTGTGCTCTGGCTGCAGCGCCGCCGCAGCGGCGCCGACGAGATCGACGACGACTTCGAGGACTCGGACTACGACGACGACGATCACTGGCCCAGTGAGGTCGCCGGCGAGGCCGACGCCGCGGCCGCCTCGCGCTTCTCGACCTATCCCGACGGCGCTGTGCCGGTGGTGGCCGCTGCGCCGGGCTTCGGCTGGGCGCCCGAGGAAGACGACAAGTCGCAGCCCGGGCCTGAGGACGTGTTCGACGGCGATCAGGACTCCATCGACACCACACCGACCCGCATTCCAGCGGAGGCTGCCGAAACCGGCGGGTATGAGGCCGAGGACGCCGACGAGGTACCCGCGGAGCTCGAGTACGCCGAAGTCGAGGAGATCGACCACGACGAATCGAGCGATTCGGGCCGCCATGCGGCGGTGAATCTCGGCGAGTCGCAATCGATGTGGCGACTCGACATGGGGGAGATCGGTACGCCGCGACGCCGCCGCGCCGCCGAACCCGAGGCGGCGCCGGAGCCCGAGCCGGTGCCGGACGAAATCCTCGAGTCCGACGTCGTCGACATCGAGGAAGAAGACTCCACGCAGCCGGCGGAAGTCCTGCAGTCCGATGTGCATTCCGAGGCCGCAGCCAATCGCCCGGCGATCCACCTTCCGCTCTCGGACCCCTATCAGGCGCCCGAAGGCTATGTGGTCAAGGCCAATACGCATTCAGGGCTGTACTACACCCCGGATTCGGCGCTCTACGACCACACCGTGCCCGAAGTGTGGTTCGCCAGTGAGGAACTCGCGCAGGCGAACGGATTCCACAAGGCGGAGTGAGGCTTTCGCCCCCGTCCGCTAGACCTTGCGGAGAACGGTCACGACCTTGCCGAGGATCGCGGCGTCGTTACCGGGAATGGGGTCGAACGCCGGGTTGTGCGGCATCAGCCAGACCTGGCCGCTGGTGCGCTTGAACGTCTTGACCGTGGCCTCGCCGTCGATCATCGCAGCGACGATGTCGCCGTTGTCGGCCACGTTCTGCTGACGGACCACGACCCAGTCGCCGTCGCAGATCGCCGCGTCGATCATGGATTCACCGACGACCTTGAGCAGGAACAGCGACCCGTCGCCGACCAGCTCGCGGGGGAGCGGGAACACGTCCTCGACAGCTTCCTCGGCGAGGATCGGGCCGCCAGCGGCGATGCGTCCGAGCACCGGCACGAAAGTCGGCTCGGGCAGCGCGTCCGAACCGGCGACCTCGGTGCGCACCGGGCTCACGGAATCGTCGGCTCCCCGCACGTCCACTGCACGCGGCCGGTTGGCATCGCGGCGCAGATAGCCCTTGCGCTCCAGTGTGCGTAGCTGGTGGGCGACCGAAGAGGTCGATGTGAGCCCGACTGCGTCGCCGATCTCACGGATGCTGGGGGGATAGCCGCGGCTGGTGACTGAGGCGCGGATCACGTCGAGGATGGTTCGCTGCCGCTCGGTCAGCCCGGATGTCTCACTGCGCTCGCTCATGAGGCCGAATCTAGCCGGGCCGGCGGCAAAATTCAAACATTTGTTCGACCGTGTCGCGATTCCGCCGGGTCGGCAGTCGGCGGGGCAGAACTTGTCGGTGGTCGGATTTATTCTTCGAACACGCTCGCTCACATGTTCGGTTTTCGAACGCATGATCGAGTATATTTCGAACACAAGAGCGAACCGGGGCGGCCCTGAAGGAAGGACACGGACGTGACAGTCATCGATGATCGACAGGTTTACATCTCGGCACCGGTGTACCGGCGGGCGGCCGGGGCGCCGGTTGCCCCTGCTCGGCGCCGCCCGGCCGGCGCTCGCGCCCGCGGGCCGCACCCGGCACGGCCGGCGATCACGCCGATGCAGTATCGCGGCACGGGTATTGCGTTCTCCCGGGCGCAGCACGCACGCCGGCCGGTCAGCACCGCGGTCACGATCGCGCTGGCCGGGGTGGCCGCGCTGATCACGCTGTGGCTCGGCATGGTCGGCCACTTCAGCGCCACCCCGGCTGCCACCGAGCAGATGCCGGACCAGCTCGCCGTCGTCCAGGTCCAGGCCGGGGAGACGCTGCAGCAACTGGCCGGACGGGTCGCGCCGGATGCACCCGCCGGACAGGTGGTGCAGCGCATCCGCGATTTGAACAAGCTCGAGTCGGCGTCGCTGGACGCCGGGCAGACGCTGATCGCGCCGATCGGCTGACGACCGTGCTGGCCGCAGCCGCTCCCGCGGACGGCGCGGGTAGGCTCTCAGTGGTTCGGCGTATCGGGCCACTGAGCGAAGGAGCGGTCATGCACTGTCCGTTCTGCCGCAACCCGGACTCCCGCGTTGTCGATTCCCGCGAGACCGATGAGGGCCAGGCAATCCGGCGTCGCCGCTCCTGTCCGGAGTGCGGCCGGAGGTTCACCACTGTGGAGACCGCGGTGCTGGCGGTCGTGAAGCGCAGCGGCGTCACCGAGCCGTTCAGCCGGGAAAAGGTCGTCAGCGGTGTTCGCCGCGCCTGCCAGGGCCGCGACGTCGATGACGACGCACTGAATCTGCTCGCCCAGCAAGTGGAGGACACGGTGCGTGCCGCCGGCTCGCCCGAGATCCCCAGCCACGAGGTCGGACTCGCCATTCTTGGACCGCTTCGTGAACTCGACGAGGTCGCCTATTTGCGATTCGCGTCGGTGTACCGCTCGTTCAGCTCGGCTGAGGACTTCGAGCGCGAGATCGAGGCGCTGCGCGCCCACCGCTCCGTCGGCACGTCCGGCTGAGGCAGGTCAATCCAGCTGTCGCACACCGTCGCTGACCACTCGGCCGGCGATCAGCACCCACCCCTGCGCGTCCCACGTCGTGAAGATCTGCGATCCCTTGCCCTGGGTGATGGTCAGGTCGCGGCTCAGGTAGTCGGTCAGCCGCGCCGCCGCCGATCCGGTGGCCTCGTCTTCCGGCACGCCGAGGTCTTCAACGAACATCCGCGACCGGACATGCCCGCCGTCGCGATCCGTCCACGCCCATAGGTAGTGCTCCGCGTCGTCGGAGTAGTCGTCCGGATCGGCGGCCAGCAGCTCGTCCGGCGAGTCCAGATCGTGGATGGCGAACTCCGGCGACCACTCCGCCCGGACCCGGATCACCGTGCGGTCGTCGTCGTAGCTGACCCCGACGATGCCGGCGGGAACCTGCAGGGTGTGAATCGGCGTACCGCGATCCCGCAGCCACCAGGCCGCGCCCACGGTGGGATGCCCGGCGAACGGCAATTCGGTGGCCGGAGTGAAGATACGGGCGTGTGCGGTGGTTGCCCCGTCGCTCGGCAGATCTATGAATATTGTTTCGCTGTAACCTAACTCGGTCGCAATGCGCTGGCGATCACCGGCGGGTACGGTCGCCGCGTCCACCACGCCCAGCGGATTGCCGAAGTTGCCACCTTCATCGGTGAATACCCGCAACACAGTTACGTCGACGGTCATCACTCGACTCTACGACGCTGAAGTCAGGTGGCACTGCGCTCGTCGGCGCCGAGAGCGTCGAGCACTGCCACCCGGGTGTCCAGTGACCCGGTGACCAAACGTTCGGAGAGGCCGGTGCGGAGGAGTTCGCGTAGAGCGTCCTGGTCGTATTCGGCAGGGGCGGTCCCGTCGATGAACTTCTCGACGACCTCCACGAAACGATCGGGATCGTCATGGAACGGGAAGTGGCCGGAACGGCCGAAGATCTCCAGCTGGGAGCCTGGCATGGCAGAGTGCGCCATCCGGGCGTGGCTGACCGGGATGACCGCGTCCAAGTCACCCCAAATGAGTTGCACCGGAACGGATTCGGTCAGATAACATCGATCCAGCATGGTGACCACCTGGCCGCGCCAGTCCACCACCGAGCGCAGCGTGCGGGTGAACGCCGACGACGCTGTGGGCTCGGGCAGATCGGCCAGGATGCGCAGCGCGTCCGGGAGGTCGCGACCCAAACCGGTGGAGCCGAAGACGCTGCCCAGCGCACGGCCGGCGAGCTGCAACGCAGGCAGCACCATCGGCAGGCGCAGCAGCGCGAGCGCCTCCCCGCCCAGCGGCAGCGAGGCAGCCCGCAGCGCGATGTTGACCTCTTTGGTCACCCCGCCTGCGCTGACCAGGATCAGCCGCTCCACCAATTGCGGGAATTGGTAAGCGAATTGCATCGCCACGCCGCCGCCGAGCGAATGCCCCACCACGGTCACCTTGTCGAGGTCGAGCACGCTCAGCAGATCGCGCATGCCGTTGGCGTAGGCCGCCACCGAATAGTCGGCTCGTGGTTTGTCGGACTGTCCATGCCCCAGCAGGTCCGGGGCGATGACGGTGAACCGCTGGGCGAGCTTGCTGTGCACCGGATGCCACGTCGTGGAGTTGTCACCGATCCCATGGATCAGCAGAAGCGCCGGACCCGATCCGGCCACCCGGAAGGCCCGCCGGTAGCCGTGAATGGTCCGGAAGTGCAGAGTGGGCGTCACATCTCGCACCGGCTGCAGATTGGGCTTCCGCTGAGACTTCTGCTGTGTTTTCTGCTGAGTCACTGGCCAACCCTGTCATCGGTGCGGTGGACTCGCTAGGTCTCGCCGTTGTCGTTGAAACCGTCTTTGAAGTCCTCGGCGTGCTGGGCGAGGAATTTCTCGAACTCCGCGCCCAATTCGTCGCCGCTGGGGAGTTCTTCGTCGCGTGCCAGCAGCGACCGGTTCTCTTGAGCGGCAACGAAAGCATCGTACTGTCGCTCCAGCGCGGTCACCACTTGAGCGACCTCCGGCGAGGCTTCGACCTGCTCGTCGATCTTGGTGCGGATGGCCGCGCCGGCATCGGTGAGCCCCCGCAACGGCACCTGCAGCGAAGTCAGCTTGGCGACCTGCTCGAGCAGCGCCTCGGCGGCGGGCGGAAAATCCGTCTGGGCCAGGTAATGGGGCACATGCACGGTGAAGCCGATGACCTCGTGGCCGTGCTGGGCCATCCGGTACTCCAACAGGTTGGACACGCTGCCGGGGACCTGCACCTCGCCGACCCACGGGGTGAACTCGGTGATCAGCTCGCGGTTGTTCGAGTGCGCGGTCATCGTCACCGGACGGGTGTGCGGCACGGCCATCGGGATGGTGCCCAGCCCGATGATCTGGCGCACCCCGAGCTGCTCGGCCAGCAGCCGCACAGCGGTGACGAACCGTTCCCACTTCAGGTCGGGCTCCAGCCCGGCGAGCAGCAGGAACGGTGTGCCGAGGCTGTCGCGCAGGGCGTACAGATTCAGCGCAGGATCTTCGTAGTCGGTGAAGTGGTCGGTCTTGAACGTCATCAGCGGGCGGCGGGAGCGGTAATCCAGCAGTTCGTCGATCGCGAACGAGGCCACCAGCTCCGTGTCCAGCTTGGCTCTGAGGTGGTCGGCAGCCAGACGGATGGCGCGGCCGGCGTCGGAGAAGCCTTCGAGGGCGTGGATCATCACCGGGCCACGCCCGTCGGGTGCGGACAGTTGCGGCGCCGGAAACTCCAGTTCGTACATCCCGGTCTGCTCGGGTTGGTAGGCCTGTCCCTGCTCGTCAGTCATCGTCTCCGCCTCCTCGCGGTGCCCGGGCACGTCGTCGTCCCCTTGTACCGTGACAACCAGTGTCTCTCAGAATCGGGTGAGCGCTGACCATAGCGCCTGTGTTGGACAACGCCGGTGATGTGCCCGTCGTTCCCAGGGCCGGCCGTTCAGCCGGGTCGAAAGCGTGCAGATCGGGCATGATCGAGCCATGCGGATGGTCGCGTCGGCCCTGAACGTGGTGGTGGCCACTGTTCTGGTGTCCGGGTGCCATTCCACCGCGGAGCCGCGGGCCAAGGCCGCCGAGGAGCCCATTCCAGCGGCGGTACCAACCGCCAATGCCCAGCCGGTGGCGGCCCGGCCCGCCGTGGGAGCGCTGTTCCTCGGCGCCACGGACACCCACACCTGCACCGCCTCGGTGGTTCATTCGGCAGGCCAGGATCTGATCCTGACCGCCGCGCACTGCCTGGCGGCGGGCCTGCCCGCCACATTCGTTCCCGGATTCAACGAGAGCGCCGCTCCCGGTGACATCTGGACCGTTGACACCGTCTACCTCGATCCCCGCTGGCTGAGCATCCAGGACCCGAAAGCGGACTATGCGTTCGCGCGGGTCAGCCGCGCTGCCGGCGGCACCGTCGAATCCGTTGCGGGTCGGGCGCTGACCCTCGGTGCGGCACCCGCGCAGTCCGCTCCGGTGACGGTGATCGGGTACCCGATGGGCGACGGCGGACCCCCGCTGGGCTGCGACACGGTCGCCCGCATCGAGGACGGCTATCCCGCGTTGCGCTGCAACGGCCTGGTCGACGGCACCAGCGGCGGCCCGTGGATCGCCGGCGCGACGGTGGTCGGCGTGATCGGCGGTCGCAACGGCGGCGGCTGCCAGGACGACATCTCGTACTCGGCGCCGTTCGACGGCGCGACGGCAGCGCTGCTGGCGCGCGCCGAAGCGGGGGGACCGGGCGACGACGCGCCGGCGTCCTTCGACAGCGAGTGCTGAGCGCCTAGCGGCGGAACTGGTTCAGCGCGCGCAGCTTGTTCATCACGTCGAGCGCGGCCACCTTGTAGGCCTCTGAGAACGTCGGATAGTTGAAGACGGCGTCGACCAGGTACTCGATGGTGCCGCCGCAGCCCATGACGGCCTGGCCGATGTGCACCAATTCTGTTGCCGCGGTGCCGAAGATGTGGACGCCGAGAACCCTCAGGTCTTCGGTCGACACCAGCAGTTTGAGCATGCCGTAGGAGTCGCCGGCGATCTGGCCGCGGGCCAGTTCGCGGTAGCGGGACACCCCGACCTCGTACGGGACCGCCGCCTTGGTGAGGTCCACTTCGGTGGCGCCGACGTAGGACACCTCGGGGATCGAGTAGATGCCGATCGGCTGCAGCACGGTCATGCCCGCGGTGGGCTCGCCGAACGCGTGGTAGGCCGCCAGCCGGCCCTGTTCCATGGAGGTGGCTGCCAGGGCGGGGAAGCCGATCACATCGCCGACGGCGTAGATGTGATCGACCTTGGACTGAAATGTCTTCTCGTCGACGAAGATCCGGCCGCGGTTGTCGGCTTCCAGGCCGGCGTTGGCCAGGTCCAGGTGGTCGGTCTGGCCCTGCCGTCCGGCCGAGTACATGACGGTTTCGGCGGGGATCTGCTTGCCGCTGGCCAACGTCGTGACGGTGCCTGCCGAGCCGACGTCGACGGCGGTCACCTCCTCGCCGAACCGGAACGTCACCGCCAGGTCGCGCAGGTGGAAACGCAGGGCTTCGACGATCTCGGGGTCGCAGAAGTCGAGCATCGTGTCGCGTTTCTCGACGACGGTGACCTTGGTGCCCAGTGCGGCGAACATCGAGGCGTACTCGATGCCGATCACGCCGGCGCCCACCACCACCATCGAGCCCGGGATGGTCTTCAAGTCGAGGATGCCGTCGGAGTCCAGCACCCGGTTCTCGTCGAACTCGACGCCGGCAGGCCGTGCCGGCTTGGTGCCCGTGGCGATGATGATGTATCGGCCGCTGACGGTGATGTGCTCGGCGCGGGTGGGGTCCTCGACCTCGACGGTGTGCTCGTCGATGAACCGGCCATGCCCCACGTACAGCTCGATGCCGTTGCGCATCAACTGGTTTCGCACCACGTCGACCTCTTTGCGGATCACGTGTTCGGTGCGGGCCAGCAGGTCGGCGGGGGTGATCTTGTCCTTGACCCGGTAGCTGGCGCCATACAGTTCGCGCTGGCTCATACCGGTCAGGTAGAGCACGGCCTCGCGCAGCGTCTTCGACGGGATCGTGCCGGTCTGAACGCAGACACCGCCGAGCATCTGGCCGCGTTCGATGACGGCCACCGACTTGCCCAGCTTGGCTGCCGCGATGGCCGCTTTCTGACCGCCGGGCCCCGAGCCGATGACGACGAGGTCGTATTCCACACTCATGAGGACAAGGTGTACGCCGGTTTACCGAATCTCGCATGCCGACCGTGTCAATACGACATGAACAATCGTGGCTCGGCTTCTCGGCGTCCATCCCCAGTTCCGACTTCATCCCCAGCCGCGTGCTCGTCGCCGTCCGGCGGGCTGGTTTGGTCGGCGCAGGTTGCGACTGTCGGGCCATGACCACACACGAACCTGACTATCGCTTCACCCGTCCCGGCGCGCTGATCGCCGCGCTGCCCGCTGTTCTCGGCTTCGTCCCGGAGAAGTCACTGGTGCTGGTGTCCCTGGAGGACCGGGAAATGGGAGCCGTCATGCGCGTCGACCTGTCCAAGGCGATGGACGGAGACTTGACTCACCTGGCAGATGTCGCGGCCGCATCAGGCGCGGACACCGTGGTGGCCGTGATCGTCGACGCCGACGGCGCCGCGTGCCCGATGTGCAACCAGGACTACCGCGATATGTGTGACGAGCTGAACGCGGCGCTATCCGCCCACGACATGACCGTCTACGCCACGCACGTCGTCGACCGGATCGAGGCCGGCGGGCGGTGGCACTGTGTCGACGGGTGCGGCGCGTTCGGCGCGGTGGAGGATCCGATGGCCTCCCCGCTCGCAGCGGCCGCGGTGCTCGAGGGGCGACGGCTGTATCCACGCCGGTCCGATCTGCAGGCGGTGGTGGCGGTTGCCGATGCCGGCCGCGCTGCGTCGCTGGTGCCGGCGATCGCCGCTCACGCGCAGGCGCGCGAGGCCGACTGGCGCGCCGATCCGGACGGGTGCGGTCGTCGCGATGTCGAGGCGGCCATGGCCATCGCCGCCAGGGTGAGTGACGGTACGGAACTCGAGGACGCCGAGCTTGCGATGCTCGCGTGCGCGCTCACCGATGTCGCGGTCCGCGACACGCTGTACGCGCTGGCGGTCGGCGCCGAGGCCGGCGACGCGGAGGCACTGTGGACGGTGCTGGCGCGGACTCTTCCGGATCCATGGCGAACCGAAGCGCTTGTGCTGCTGTCCTTTTCGGCCTACGCGCGTGGCGACGGGCCGCTGGCCGGGCTGTCGCTGGAGGCGGCGCTGCGCAGCGATCCCGAGCACCGGATGGCGAGCATGCTCGACAGGGCGCTGCAGTCCGGCATGCGGCCCGAGCAGATCCGCGAGCTGGCCGGCACCGGGTACCGGCTGGCCAAACGGCTGGGGGTGCGGCTTCCGCCGCGGCGAACGTTCGGCCGCCGTGCGGTGTGAGCCGGACTCAGACCTTCTCGACCTTGACCGCGTGGGCCATCTCGTGGGGCAGGTGCACGTTCTCGTGGCCACCGATCAGGATCGTCACACCGCCGTGCGGGCCGTTCTCCACCTGCACGCGGGCATTGGGTACGACACCGGCCCCCTTGAGCTGCCCGATCAGCTCGACGTCACCCTGGACATGCTCGGAGAGCTGGCGGACCACCACGGCGACGGGGGAGCCTGCCGGCAGTTCGGTCAGGCGCACCAGGTTGGCGTCCTCGAACTTGCTCATGTCCAGGCCCAGCAGCGACAGGCCGGGGATCGGATTGCCGAACGGGGACACCGTCGGGTCATCGAGAACTTGCACCAGCCGGCGCTCGACGTCCTCGCTCATCACGTGTTCCCAGCGGCAGGCCTCGGCGTGCACCTCTTCCCACGGCAACCCGATCACGTCCACCAGGAGGCGCTCGGCGAGGCGGTGCTTGCGCATCACCGAGATGGCCAATTCACGTCCCTTCTCGGTCAGTTCAAGGTGCCGGTCGCCTGCCACATGCAGCAGGCCGTCACGTTCCATGCGGGCCACGGTCTGGCTGACCGTCGGGCCACTCTGCTCGAGCCGCTCGGCAATGCGTGCGCGCAGGGGGATCACGCCCTCCTCTTCGAGGTCGTAGATCGTACGCAGATACATCTCAGTGGTATCGACCAGATCGTTCATTAAGGACACCCTTCGTCTGCCCCGAGTCTACTTGGCTAGCTGCGTAAATGGACGTGCAACACCTTCGCCCACAGCAGTGTGCCCGCCGGCTTCGCCGACGGGCACACTGGAGGGGGTTGCTTGATCAGCTGGCGTACGACCGCAGGCGGTCGGCCCGGTCGCCGTTGCGCAGCTTCGACATGACCTCACGCTCGATCTGGCGGACCCGTTCGCGGGACAGGCCGAACAGCTTGCCGATCTGGTCGAGGGTGCGGGGCTGGCCGTCGTCGAGGCCGAACCGCAGCCGGATAACCTGCTGTTCGCGCTCGTCCAGGGTGGCCAGCACGTGGCGGATGTCGGTGTGCAGCAATTCGGCAATCACCGCGTTCTCGGCGGACATGGCCTCGGAGTCCTCGATGAAGTCGCCGAGCGGGGCCTCTTCGTCGCTGCCGACCGGCATGTCGAGGCTCACCGGGTCGCGGCTGTGCTCGAGCAGATCGTTGATCTTTTCGACCGGGATACCCGACTCCTCGGCCAGCTCCTCGTCGCTGGCTTCCCGGCCCAGGCTCTGGTGCATTTCGCGCTTGATCCGGGCGAGCTTGTTCACCTGCTCCACGAGGTGGACGGGCAGCCGGATGGTGCGGCTCTGGTCGGCCATGCCGCGGGTGATTGCCTGACGGATCCACCACGTGGCATACGTCGAGAACTTGAAACCCTTGGTGTAGTCGAACTTCTCCATCGCGCGGATCAGACCCAGGTTGCCTTCCTGGATGAGGTCCAGCAGCGGCATGCCGCGACCGGTGTAGCGCTTGGCCAGCGACACCACCAGGCGCAGATTGGCCTCGAGCAGGTGGCTGCGGGCAGCCTGCCCGTCGCGCACGATGATGGCGAGATCACGCTTACGGTTCTCGCTGAGTCTCTTCTTGGTCTCCAGCAGGTGCTGGGCGAACAGCCCCGCCTCGATCCGCTTGGCCAGCTCCACCTCGTCCTCAGCAGTGAGTAGGGCGGTTTTGCCGATGCCGTTCAGATAGACGCGCACCAGGTCGGCGGCTGGACTCTGGGCGTCCAGATCGCTATCAAATCGGCTGGTGGTGGCATTTGCCATGGTGGCCTCCTGATCGGCTGCAACTGTCACAGCGTTTAACGTGCGATCCGAGCAAAGAGTTCCCGCAAGGGCGTCGGTTCACACCCTCTGACGTGCGGGAATAGTGAGGAGCCCTGAGAATGTCCTGAGAAACGCCCGCGACGGCGGTCAGTGGGAACCGCGGTCGCGACCACCGGCCGCATGCGGTTGCGCAGCCGAGATGCCGGCATCGAGTGCGCGATGCTCGGCCCGCGGGAACAGCGGGGTCCGCTGCGGGCTGTCGTTGAAGCGGCGGGGCTCCTCCGCGCGCCGGGGCGGGCGGTCATTGGCGATCAGGACGGCCATCCACGGCAGCGGCAATGACACCGCGATGATCGCCAGTGAGATCAGGCCGTTGTGCCACAACCCATATGCGGCGGCCGCCAGGATCAGCGCCGGAATCCGAAAAGACATGATCGCCAGGTACTTCCGCACGCGCTGACGGTGCTGCTCTTCGTACGGCGTCGCCGCGGCGGTGATGAGCACGGGCCGACCTTCGTCGTCGAATCCCAGCTCACGCTTCATAGCTCTACTGTTCCACAATTTGTGATCGATATGCATGCCGGTTTCTTACGGCTGTCTTACCGGGCACAATGTCTCCTATGCAGACCCAGACGATCGAGCGCACCGACGCCGACGAACGCGTCGACGACGGGACCGACGACGATGCCCCCAAGGTCTTCCATTACGTCAAGAAGGACAAGATCGCCGAGAGTGCTGTGATGGGCACTCACGTCGTCGCGCTCTGCGGCGAGGTGTTCCCGGTGACCCGCGCGGCCAAGCCCGGCTCGCCGGTCTGCCCGGACTGCAAGCGGGTCTACGAGAACCTCAAGAAGGGCTGACCGGGGCGGCTTCGGCCGCGCGGCCGGGCGCAGGCTGTGGGTCTTCGTCGTCGGCGGCGTCGTCAATATCGCCGTTGTCGCCCATCGACTTGGCCTTGCGCCGCAACCACGTTCGTATCTGCTCGGCGTGGGGTGTGGGAGCGGGGAACTCCTCTTCGATGGCGGCGTTGAGTTCGGCGCCGATCATGATGGCGAAGCCGAGGAAGAACGCGAACAGCAGGAACGCGATCGGGGTCGCCAGGGCGCCATATGTGTAGCCGGTGCTGGTGATCCAGGTGAGATAGAACCGCAGGCCCATCGCCGCGACCACGAACACCGCGGCCGCCAGGATCGCCCCCCACAGCAGGCGGTGGGTGGGCAACGGCTTGGGCAGCGACACCCGGTAGAGGATCGTCACCGCCAGCACCAGGGTCACCGCCAACGCGGGGTAGTAGCCGTAATGCAGAACGTTGTCCCAGCTGTCGGGAAGATACGACGAGATCTTTCGGGGTCCGAGTGCCACGAATGGCGCGCTGGCGATGACGAACACCAGCATCACCACGTAGAGCCCGAGCGCGAAGAACCGTTGCCGAACCGGATGTCGCAGCGGTGTCTGGTCGTGGGCTTCCACCACGGAGTCGACGAACGCCGAGATGGCTGACGAGCCGGCCCACAGGCTGATGACGAAACCGAACGACACCACTTCACCGCGCGCGCCCGCCACGATGTCGCGGACTGTCGGCTGGATGATCTCGTTGACCACATTTTTCGAGAAGAAGCTGTTCGCAAAGTTGATCAGCTGGTTCTCGATGGTCGGCAGGGTGTCCGGCCCGAACATCGGCGCGATATACGCCAGGCTCCCGAGCATGCCGAGCAGCAGCGGAGGCAGTGACAGCACCGACCAGAAACCCGCCTGGGCGGACTCCGCGAAAATCGAGTCGTCCCAGCTTTTGGACAACGTGCGCTTCGAGATCCGCCATACGTGGTGACGAGACGGCTTGGCCGATTGGTCAGTCATGACCAGTCCAGCATTCCTGACGACAGCGATCCTGCCCAGCGACGCGGCCGTGAGTTGCGGTTACGCCTCCGACGGACTGACTTCGATCACCGCGGCCAGCTCGACCAACTTGGCCTGGTGCTCGTTGGCGTGGTGCTGGCAGAACAGGAGTTCGGCACCGGAAGGAAGCTTGGCGCGCACCCGAGCCGCTGCACCACAGCGGTCGCAGCGATCAGCCTTGGTCAATTCAGGACTGGTCAGGGTCGCGTTCATGGGCTCCTCCGTAAGGTGCTCAGCGCTTCGGTGACTGGTCGCCACCGTCACGTATCTCTACTGTCTCAGACGTTTTGTGTTCCGGCCTTGTTCCCCGGGGGTTTAACGCTGTGTCGTGTCTCACGCCTTCTCGTGTTGCAGGTGGTGCAGTGTGGTCGTATGTACCCGAATCCGGAATTCTTACTCCACCTGTGCGGACAGCGAGACTGGGAAACCGCGCAGGCCGGTGGCGAACTTTGCCCCTCGTCGCTGAGCGAAGTCGGATTCATCCACCTGTCGACGCCGGAACAGGTGCACCTGCCGGCCAACCGGTTGTACTCCGGCCGAACCGATTTGGTACTGCTCCACATCGACCCTCAACAGCTGCTGGCGCCGCTGCGTTGGGAACACGGTGTTCCAACGGATCCCGAGTCGATGCGGTTCCCGCATCTGTACGGCCGATTGCCCACCACGGCCGTGATGAAAGTCACGGCGTATCAACCGGGGCCGGACGGCCGGTTTCAGCCGCTCGAGTCGCCGACGTAGGCGTCGGCCTCGATCTCCACCAGTAGCCCGGGTTCGATCAGCGCGGAAACCTCGACCATGGTGGCGGCCGGGCGGATCGCGCCGAAGAACTCCGCGTGCACCTCGCCGACCGCACGCCAGCTGGAGATGTCGGTGACGTAGATCCGGGTGCGGACCACGTCGGACAACGAGGCGCCGAGATCGTCCAGGGCTGCTGCTATGCGCTGCAACGCATTTCGAGTCTGAGCGACGACGTCGTCACCTGCGCCGGTGGTGCCGGAGACCGCGACGTGCGGGCCGATACGACCCGCCCGGGAGTAGCCGACTTCGGACTCGTAGACCGACTCCGAGGACAGATTGACCCTGCTGAACACCGCGCCAGGGTAAGCAGGTGCGACCTGCTCGCGCAGCTGAATTACGGGTGGCCGAACGGGATTCAGCCTGCGCCGCCCGTGCCGCCCCCGCCGCCGGAGCCGCCCTTGCCGCCGACGCCACCGGATTGAGCTTGGCCCGCAGTCCCGCTACCGCCGGTGCTTCCTGGATTGGCTCCATTGGCGCCCGGGCCGCCCTTGCCTCCGGAGCCGCCCGATCCACCGGCACCGCCGGTGTTGGTCTGTCCGTTCTCGGCGTTGCCGCCGAAACCGCCGGTGCCGCCGGTGCCCCCGCGGCCGCCCGACTTCACGGTTCCCAGACCGCCGGCACCACCTGCGCCGCCGCTCCCACCGGCGCCGGCGTTGTTGGTCTGTCCGAAGTCGAAGTTGACGCCGCCGAAGCCACCGGTGCCGCCGCTGCCACCGGCTCCGCCGGTCGCTCCGGTGCCGCCCTGGCCGCCGGTGCCGCCTGCGCCACCGGCCCCGCCGTCGAAGCCGTTACCGCCCGGACCGCCGGTTCCTCCGTAGCCGCCGGTGCCGCCGGTGCCACCGATCTGGGAGCCGGTGCCGCCCTGGCCGCCGTTACCTCCCAGGCCGCCGTTGCCTTCGGATGCCAGGCCGCCCGCGCCACCGGTGCCGCCGCTGCCGCCGGCGACACCGGTTCCGCCCTGCCCACCGTTGCCGCCGTCGCCGCCGGTCTGACCGAGGCCGCCGACGCCGCCGGCACCACCCTGGCCGCCGAGTTGGCCACCATTTCCGCCGTTGCCGCCCTGGCCGCCGACGCCGGCGAATTGGGTCGTGAACGAGCCGCCGCCGGCGCCGCCGGTCCCGCCGGCGCCGCCGTTGCCGGTTGAACCGTTGAGACCGAAGAGGCCGAAGAAACCCCCTCGTCCGCCGGCTCCGCCATCCCCGCCGTTGCCACCCTGGCCGCCGTTGCCGCCCAGCGTCGGGGCGGAGGCGCCGTTTCCGCCATTCCCTCCGACGCCGCCGACCCCGCCGGCGCCGCCGCGACCGAAGAAGAACCCGCCGGCCCCGCCGCTGCCACCGTTCGCGCCGTTCCCGCCGTCGTCGCCGGGAAGCGTGCCCGCGGTACCGGTGACACCGGCTCCACCGTTGCCGCCACGGCCGAAGAAGAACCCGCCGGCACCGCCGCTGCCGCCGTCGAGTCCGTTACCGCCGTTGCCGAAGAGCAGTCCGGCGTTGCCGCCGTTGCAGGCGCTGCCGATGCAACCGGGCTGGGCGTCGGCGCCATTGCCGATGAAGATGCCGACGATGGGGATGTCCCGCACCGTTATGTCGCTGACGGCGGCGGCCAGGACGGTGGGGGTCACCGGCGTCGCGCGGGCTTCCGCGATACCGACCGAGGCGCATTCGGTGCTCGTCATCAGGCACTGTAGGCCACTGGGCGAGGGCGGCTCAGCGGGTGCTGCTGAGGCCGAGCCTGCGGTTGCCACCAGCAGACCCGCACCGGCGAATGCCGTCCCGAAGGTGAGCGACAGCGTCGCCGTGGGACCTGTCAAGAAAAGGCGGCGAGCACTGTACGAAGACACGGCAACCCTTCGGCCTGGGAGCTCCGGGCGAGCTGATCAGGCCGATCATGACATGGCGGCCGCCGCCTGGGTCGATATTTTGTGACGACAAGGTCAATAAGCGTTGCGTCCGATCGAGGCCGGGCGTCGGGGCCTACTCAGCCGCTGCCATAGAGGCGCAGCGATCGCGCGGCGGCGGTGGCAACGTCAGCGCGCAGTGACGTGATCGGTGAGCTACCGCGGGTATGGACCGCGTTGGACAACAGCACCACGTAGGTGTCGGACTGTGGGTCCAGCCATAGGGACGTGCCGGTGAAGCCGGTGTGGCCGAAGCTGCCGACGGGGAACACCGTGCCGCGGGTGCTGGACTGGCCGGTGTCGATGTCCCAGCCGAGGCCGCGAAGGTTCGCACCCGGGATCGCCGGATACCGTGCGGGACCGCCCGGCTTCTGACCCCGCGCGGCGTTGGCCGCGTCGAGTTGGCCCGCGGTATGGCCCGGCTGCTGCGGGGAGGTCATCAACTCGAGAGTCGACTGCTTCAGCGGAAAAGTGCTTGGCCTGCCGGCAAGCCGGTCGAGAAGCGCCTGGGCGAAGACGCTGACATCGGCGGCGGTGGAGAACACCCCGGCATGTCCGGCCACCCCGCCCATTCGTCGCGCCGTCGTATCGTGCACGGTGCCGCGCAACAGGTGGCCGAAATCCGGGTTGCGGTTCGGCTCGCCGGGGTTGTCCTCATCCCATGCTGTCGGTGCGATACGGGGGAGCAGGTTCGTATTCCATTGGCCTGCACTGCATTCAGTTGACTCGGTGGGTGACCACCGGACTGCGGCACCCGTGATGGTGTGGTGGCCGCAGACTTTCGCCAGCGGCAGATAGCGGGTGTCGGTCATGCCCAGCGGGGCGAACACGTGCTGCTGAACGTAGTCGTCCTCGGGCTCACCGGTGATTCGCTCGATCAGTGCGCCGAGCAGGATGAAGTTGATGTCGGAGTAGCGAAACCCTTCTCCGGGAAGCGATTCCAATGGTGTGGTCAGCGCACGACGGAAGCCTTCGGCCCGGTCTGGGGAGTCCAGCCCCCACGGGTCCTTGAGTTCGACGTCACCGGTTTCACCCGAGGTGTGGGTGAGCAGCATCCGCACCGTCACTTCGGCGCGCTTGGGGTCGTTGCCGGTGTTGAAGGCGGGCAGGTATTTCTGGATCGGGTCGTCGAATGCCACCCGGCCCTGTTCGTAGAGCTGCATCACGGCGGTCGCGGTGGCAAGCGGTTTCGTCAGTGACGCGAGGTCGAAGATGGTGTCCTCGGTCATTGGTTCCGCGGGCGCTGGCGTCCCGTCAAGACCCCGTTCGCCGGCCAGCTTGCGCACCCCGTAGGCCCTGCGGAAGACGACCGTGCCGTCATGCCCGACCACGACCACAGCACCGGGCAGGCGGTTCGCCGCGACGGCCTCGGTCATGATCGTCGACACCGCGGGAATGTCGGGTGTCGGCGGCCCGACCGGCGTCGCGGGTGCGTACGTGGGAACCGCCGCCCGGGTCAGCGTGGCGTGTGGCGCGGGACCGTGGGAGCACGCCGTCAGTGTCAGCAGCACACACCCGGCAACGCGAGCTGCCGACTGAAAGCGGCCGCGGCGCAGGGGAATTGGTTCGGCCTAGTCGAGGTAGTCGCGCAGCACCTGAGAACGGCTCGGGTGCCGCAGCTTGCTCATGGTCTTCGACTCGATCTGGCGGATCCGCTCACGGGTGACCCCGTACACCTGCCCGATCTCGTCGAGGGTGCGCGGCTGGCCGTCGGTGAGGCCGAACCGCAGCCGCACCACGCCGGCTTCGCGCTCGGACAGCGTCTCGAGCACCGACTGCAGCTGATCCTGCAGGAGGGTGAAGGAGACGGCGTCGACGGCCACCACAGCTTCGCTGTCCTCGATGAAGTCGCCGAGCTGGCTGTCGCCCTCGTCGCCGATGGTCTGGTCCAGCGAGATCGGTTCACGCGCGTACTGCTGGATCTCCAGCACCTTCTCCGGCGTGATGTCCATTTCCTTGGCCAGCTCCTCGGGCGTGGGCTCGCGGCCCAGGTCCTGAAGCAGTTCGCGCTGGATACGGCCGAGCTTGTTGATGACCTCGACCATGTGTACCGGGATACGGATGGTGCGGGCCTGGTCGGCCATCGCGCGGGTGATCGCCTGGCGGATCCACCACGTCGCGTAGGTGGAGAACTTGTAACCCTTGGTGTAGTCGAACTTCTCCACCGCGCGGATCAGGCCCAGGTTGCCTTCCTGGATGAGATCCAGGAAGGCCATGCCACGACCGGTGTAGCGCTTGGCCAGCGACACCACCAGACGCAGGTTGGCCTCGAGCAGGTGGTTCTTCGCGCGGTCACCATCGCGGCAGATCCACTGCATGTCGCGGCGCTGCTGGACCGGGAGCTTCTCGCCCTTGTCGGTCTTCTCCGCCATCAGCTGAGTCGCGTAAAGACCGGCCTCGATCCGCTTGGCGAGCTCGACCTCCTCCTCGGCGTTGAGCAGCGCGACCTTGCCGATCTGCTTGAGGTAGGCGCGAACCGAGTCGGCCGACGCGGTCAGCTCGGCGTCCTTGCGGGCCTGCCGCAGCGCCTCGGACTCCTCTTCGTCCCACACGAAGTCGCCGGAGGCCTTGTCCTTCTCCGACGGCTCGGCGATGTCTTCGTCGTCCCCGGACTCGCTCTCGGCGGCCGGTGCGCCCGCAGCCGGAGCGGCTTCCTCGTCGGCCGCGTCGTCGGAATCCTCGGCGACGTCTTCGAGGTCCTCGAGTTCGATGTCGTCTTCGGCTACGTCGAGTTCGGGATCGACATCGAGGTCGCCGTCGAGTTCGTCATCGGCGCCGGCCTCGGCGTCGGTGTCGGCCGGGGCGGCATCCTTCTTGGCCCGGCCTCGGGTGGCGGGCGCCTTCTTCGCGGCGGCCTTGGTGGCGCGCGCCTTGGTCGGGGTGACCGCTCCGTCGACGATCTCGGAATCGCCGGCTTCGGCTCCGGCGGCGCGGGGAGCGGCCTTGGCGGCACGCTTGGCCGGCGCGGAACCGTTGGCCCTGGCTGCCGGTTTCTTCGCGGGAGTCTTGGTGGCGGTGCGCTTCACCGGCTCATCGGTTGCCGGGCTTGCCTTCGTCGCTGCCACGTACACCCTTTCGGTCGTGCTGGCTCTCGGCGGGCGTGGGCGCGCCACCGAAAGCGTCGGCTATGAGGACTATTGGCGTGGATCTCGTGGTGGATTCTCGCCGCTATCCGGTAGGCGGCCGCCATCGACCATTGTAACGACAGTGTGGGCTGCTACCGCGCCGAGCGACGAAAAATCAGCGTGTGACGTCGGCCTGAGCCGCCATCGCGGCCCCGACGATGCCCGCCTCGTTCTGCAACTCCGCGGCGACGACCGGGGTGCGGTTCTTCAGCAGCGGGATCCATTTGTCGGCCTTGCGGCTGATGCCACCGCCGGCGATGAACAGGTCGGGCCAGAGTGCATTCTCAATGCTGACCAGCACTTTCGTGACTTCCTGGCTCCACCGCTCATAGCTCCAGTCCTTGCGCTCCTTCACCGAGGACGCTGCACGGTGCTCGGCTTCCTTGCCGTCGACCTCGAGGTGCCCGAACTCAGTGTTGGGCAGCAGCTGACCGCCGTGAATCACCGCGGATCCGATGCCGGTCCCGAAGGTCAGCAGGATCACCACACCGTCCCGATTGCGTCCGGCGCCGTGGTGCTGCTCGGCGATGCCCGCGGCGTCGGCGTCGTTGAGCACGACCACGTGCTGGCCGCCGAGGGCCGAGCCGATCACCTCGGCGGCGTTGGTCCCGATCCAGCCCTTGTCGACGTTGGCGGCGGTCTGCACGACGCCGTTGACGACGACACCCGGGTAGGTGACACCCAGCGGGCCGGTCCAGTCGAAGTGCCGGACCACCTCGGCGACGGTCGCGGCCACCGCCTCGGGGGTGGACGGCTGCGGGGTGAGCAACTTATAGCGGTCGCCGATCAGTTTGCCGGTGTCGAGATCGACGATCCCACCCTTGACCCCGCTGCCACCGACGTCGACGCCGAAGCCGCGGTTCTGTCCGGGCGTGGTGGGGGATTCGGTCTCGGGCATGGGCTGCTCCTCGGCGACGCGGGCGGTCTGCGCGATGCACACACTAGTGGCTGCGCGGCCCTTTGTGTTCGGTGTCGGGAGGTCTGTGCTGCGATGGTCGGGTGAGCGACAACGGGGGACAAGAGCTACGGGCACTGGCCGAGCAGCTGGCCGCGGAGGCGGCCGCGTTCGTCCGCCGCAGGCGCGCGGAAGTCTTCGACGACGAGCACGGCTCGATCGGCACCGATGCAGTTCAGACGAAAAGCACACCGACCGACCCGGTGACCGTCGTCGACACCGAAACCGAACTGCTACTGCGTGATCGGCTCGGCGCGCTGCGTCCCGGCGACGTGATTCTCGGTGAGGAGGGCGGCGGCCCGGCTGCCGCCCCGGACGGTGCGGTCTGCTGGGTGCTCGACCCGATCGACGGCACCGTGAACTTCATGTACGGCATTCCGGCGTACGGGATCTCGATCGCCGCCCAGATCGACGGCGTGTCGGTGGCAGGCGCGGTGGCCGACGTGGCCGGTGGAGAGGTGTACTCGGCGGCCGTCGGTCACGGTGCCCACGTGTCCCGCGGCGGGCAACGACGGGAGCTGCGGGCCAGCGCCGTGACGGAACTGTCGATGGCGTTGGTGGGCACCGGTTTCGGCTATGCCCCGCAGCGTCGCGCCGAGCAGTCCGCGTTGTTGGCGCAGTTGCTGCCGCGGGTGCGTGACGTCCGCCGGATCGGTTCGGCCTCGCTGGATCTGTGCATGGTCGCCGCGGGCCGCCTCGACGCCCATTACGAGCACGGCCTGCACGTGTGGGATTGGGCGGCCGGCGCGCTGATCGCCGCCGAGGGGGGTGCGGTGGTGGCGTTGCCGCGGCTCGACGAGGACGGCGCGCTGCTGGTGGCGGCGGCACCGGGGATCGCGGCCGCGCTCACCGACACCCTTGCGGGTTTTGGGGGATTGCGGCCGCTGGCCTGATCAGCAGGTGCCGTTGTGGATCTTGGTCAGCAACGTCGAATCGGCCGGCTCGGTCGCGTCCGGACGCAGGCCGGCCAGGACGGCGTCGATGTCGTCGCTGTGCGCCAGCGTGGTGAAGTCGGTGCCGATGGCCAGGTCCACCGAATCGTCCTTGCGATCGTCCTGGAACAGCTCGACGCAGGGTGCCACCAGCCAGACCGCGGCCGCGCCGGCCCGGCCGGCGGTGCCGAAGCGGATCTGGCCCTGGCAGGTCAATCGGGTCGTGGTGTAGATCGGGTCGTTGGCCGCGGTGGGCTGGGCGAAGCCGAGATCGCGCAGCGCTCCGGCGACCTCGCCGGCCTGCCCGCCCTGGCCGCTGGCGTTGAGCACCCGGATCTTGGTGTCGACCAACTTGGCCGGTGCGACGTCGATCATCGATGAGTGCGACACCTGCTGGCCGAGGGTGGGGGCACCCGGATCGGCGGCCGGAGGCGGTGGGTTGCAGGCCGCGGCCTCGCGCACGTCGACGGGGCGGGTCAGCACGAAGCCCCACACGATCGCGGTGATCACGAACATCACGCCCAGGGCGATGAGTCCGGGCAGGTAGTTGCGTCGACGGAACGGGCGACCGTGCTTGTCGAAGGCCGTGCCCTCCGTGATTTGAGCGACCACGGATGCACTCTAGAGGCACCGGGTGGATCCCGGCCCAACACGCCCATCGATCATAATGAATACATGTGACGTAAATCACAGACGACGTAAGGCGGATCTGGGCACGAATCGTTTGGCGGATCCGTTCCACGCTGATACAAAGCCATGCTGAGGTTACGAGGGGACAAAAGATGGCTACCGACTACGACGCCCCGAGGCGCACCGAGACCGACGAGGTGTCCGAGGATTCGCTGGAGGAACTCAAGGCGCGCCGCAACGAGGCGCAGTCGGCCGTAGTAGACGTCGACGAGACGGATTCCGCGGAGAATTTCGAGCTGCCCGGGGCGGATCTGTCGGGTGAGGAGCTGTCGGTACGCGTGGTTCCGAAGCAGGCAGACGAGTTCACCTGCTCCAGTTGCTTTCTGGTGCATCACCGCAGCCGGCTGGCCAGCGACAAGAACGGCGTGATGATCTGCACGGACTGCGCGGCGTAGTCAGCCGTCCCGCGACGATGCTGCCGAGGGGCGAGGCGGAGGAGCGGGACAATCAGCTACGCAGTGCTGAAAGCACCCGGTCCGGGTGGCGGGCACTGACCAGCCAATAGGGCGTCGGATCGTCCGGATCGTCGAGAACCACCAAAACCAGGGGGCCGACCCAGCCTCGATGTAGCACAAACGCTGCCGGATCGAGCTGACGGCCGAGCGCGGCCGACTTCGCCGTCCGGGGGATCTCGGCCGACCGGGACACCACCGACGTCGGCAGATGCGCCTGACCTGCCCACAATTCGACGTCATCGCCGCCGGTCACCACCCGGACCTCGGTGCGGCTCATCCACAGCAGCACGCCTACCGCGACTGCACCGAGCACCACATAGGGCAGCCAGACCGGCAGCGTGCGCACACCCATGGTGACTTCTTTGGCGATCAGTGCCGCCAACGCCAGACCGAGCGGCCACCACCACCACGGCACCCAGAGCCGCTCGCGGTACCGCACGGTTTGCGAGGTCACACGCGAACCAGACACGCGGCCAAGGGTAGTCTTTCCCTTCGTGCCGACTCCTCTCGCGGTGGTTCGCCTCGACCGCGATCTCCCAATGCCCAGCCGCGCCCACGACGGCGACGCGGGTGTGGATTTGTTCAGCGCGCAAGACATCGACCTGGCTCCCGGTGAGCGTGCACTGGTCGCCACCGGTATCGCCGTGGCGATTCCGCACGGCATGGTCGGACTGGTCCACCCGCGCTCGGGTTTGGCTGCGCGCGTTGGCCTTTCGATCGTCAACAGCCCCGGCACGATCGACGCCGGTTATCGTGGCGAAGTCAAGATTTCGTTGATCAACCTCGACCCCGCCACGCCGATCGAGATCCGGCGCGGCGACCGCATCGCCCAATTGCTGGTACAGCGGGTCGAACTTCCAGAGCTGGTCGAGGTGGCCTCGTTCGACGAGGCCGGACTGGCTGACACCACCCGTGGCGAAGGCGGCCACGGATCCTCCGGCGGACATGCGAGTTTGTGATGGCATTCGGCAGACGAAAGAACGAAGCAGACACCGGCGCGGACGCGGCGGCGGAGGAGGCCCCGGCGGTCCAGGACCTCGCTGCCGACGACATCGACGACGCCGATGAGGGTTACGACGGTGGCCCGTTCGACATCGAGGACTTCGACAACCCGGCCGACGCCGCCGAAGCCCGCCTGGACCTAGGTTCGGTGCTGGTGCCGATGCCGCCCGCCGGCCAGATCCAGGTCGAGCTGAACGAGGCGGGCGTGCCCAGCGCAGTCTGGGTGGTCACTCCGCACGGGCGATTCACGATCGCCGCCTACGCGGCGCCGAAGTCGCCCGGGCTGTGGCGTGAGGTGGCCGGTGAGCTGGCCGACTCGTTGCGCAAGGACAACGCACAGGTCTCCATCGAGGACGGCCCCTGGGGCCGTGAGGTGGTCGGCACCGGCGCCGGCGTGGTGCGCTTCATCGGCGTCGACGGCTACCGCTGGATGATCCGATGTGTGGTCAACGGCGCTCCCGAAGCCATGGCCAACCTGGTTGCCGAGGCGCGAGAAGCGTTGAGCGACACGGTAGTTCGCCGCGGTGACACCCCGCTTCCGGTCCGTACCCCGCTGCAGGTCCAGCTGCCCGAACCGATGCTCGAGCAGCTGCGTGAGGCCGCCGCCCAGCAGGCTCAGATGGCGGCCGCGCAGCAGGCGATGATTCAGCAGCAGCAGCAAGGCCAGGCGCAGCCGCCGACCGAACGGCGCAGTGCATCCGGCTCTGCCATGCAGCAGCTGCGCAGCTCCAGCACCGGCGGCTGATCAGCCCTCGGCGTCGGTCAACGCTGCCAGGCACGCCGAACCCAGAACGTCCGGCTTCGGCCCGAAGTCGTCGAGGCTGACCGTCCGCAGTGCCGCCCGCGGCGCCGCCGCCACCCACTCCAGCGCCACCTCCAGCGGATGGATCGGGTCGTCGGTCGCCCCCACCACGCCCATCGGCACACTCAGTCGTCCCAGCTCGGTGATGCTCGGCGCGACATAGCTCGCTGCGTCCTCCATCGCGTCGGGCAGGTCCGGCCACTGAGCCAGCCAGCTCCGGGCCAGCTCATCGGCCAGCCAGGCGGGGCTTGAGGCGCGCATCTGGGTGGTGGTGGCGACCAGACCGTCGGTGCGCAGCTGATGCGCGGTGTAGCGGGCTGACAGCGCGGCCGGAGCGGACTGGGCCGCGCCGGTCCAGGCGGGCAGCGCGGCCAGCACCCCGACCACGTGCTGCGGGTTGGTCAGGGCCCAGGCCAGCGTCACCGCCGCGCCGATGGACACCCCGCCGACGATGATCGGGCCGTTGCGGGCGGCGTCGTCGAGCGCCTCGAGGTAGCCGGCGATCAGCCGGGCGGGCTGCGGAGCAGGCGTGGCGACCACCGCACCGACACCGTGCAGGGGACCGGCGAACGCCCGGTAGACGTAGTCGTCATCGCTTCCCGTACCGGGCAGCAGCACCGCTGTGACACCGCGAAAGGTGATCGTCATCTCATGATCGTGCCCTGCGACGTATGAGCAACGACCGCCGTGGGTATGCCACGTGGCATCGCGGCACCAAGAGGTCTACCGTTGCGTTGGCATTGTGATCCGCTGGAGTATCAGGAGAGGCCATGGCTACGGCCGAAAGTTTCGTCCGACGTCTCACTCGTCGATTGACGGAAGACCCTGAGCAGCGCGACGTCGAAGAACTCACCGATGAAGCCGTCGGCACCGGCGCCCAGCGAGCAATTGATTGCCAGCGCGGCCAGGAAGTGACAATGGTCGGCACCTTGCGCAGTGTCGAGACCAACGCCAAGGGCTGCGCGGGCGGCGTGCGCGCCGAACTCTTCGACGGCACCGACACCGTCACGCTGGTCTGGCTGGGACAGCGCCGGATCGCCGGTATCGAGTCGGGCCGCGCCCTGCGGGTGCGGGGCCGGCTGGGGACCCTCGAGAACGGCACCAAGGCCATCTACAACCCGCACTACGAGATCCAGACTTGAGCCGTCCCGTCGAAGACAGCGATCGCAGTCAGGACGCGGCGGACGACACCCCGGCGGTGACCCCCGAGGAGAAGACCCCCGCGCAGGCTCTGCTGGCCCAGATGGGCGGCATCAGCGGCCTGGTCTATTCAGCACTGCCGGTGGTGGTCCTGGTCCCGGTGAACACCGCCTTCGGCCTGGTGCCGGCGATCAGTGCCGCGCTCGGCGTCGCCGCCCTGATCCTGGTGTGGCGGCTCTACCGCCGCGATTCGGTGCAGCCCGCCATCTCAGGGTTCATCGGTGTCGGCATCAGTGCGCTGATCGCCTGGTTCGTGGGCGCATCGAAGGGCTACTTCCTGCTGGGTATCTGGACGTCGCTGATCTGGGCGGCCGTGTTCGCGCTCTCGGTCGTCATTCGCAGGCCGATCGTGGGATACGCGTGGAGCTGGATCAGCAACAAGGACCGTGCGTGGCGCGGAAACCGGCGCGCGGTGTTCGCCTTCGACGTCGCGACGCTGACCTGGGTCCTGGTGTTCGCCTCCCGGTTCGCGGTGCAGCGCCACCTGTACGACGCCGATCAGACCGGCTGGCTCGGGGTGGCCCGGATCGCGATGGGCTGGCCGCTGACGGCGGTGGCCGCGTTGGTGACCTACCTGGCGATCCGTGCCGCGCAGCGCGCCATCCACGCCGCCCACGCACGCAGCCACGACGGCGACGTCGCGCCCGCCGAAGACTGACTGTGGTTGCGCGCGACGACCGTCTGCTCGTCGCCGTCGCGGTACTTGCGTCCTTCGTCGCGTTTCTCGACGGTTCGGTGGTGAACCTGGCCCTGCCCGCCATCAGCGCCGAACTCGGCGGCGGACTCGTCATCCAGCAATGGGTCGTCGACGGATACCTGCTGACGCTGGGTGCGCTGATTCTGCTTGCCGGCGCGATCTCCGACACGTTCGGGCGGTTGACGGTGCTGCGTGCCGGGCTGGTGGTGTTCGGCGTCGCCTCGCTGCTGTGCGCGGCCGCACCCAGCGGACTGGTGCTGGTCATCGGCCGTTGCGTCCAGGGACTGGGTGCAGCCTTCCTGGTCCCGAGCTCACTGGCCATGATCAATGCCCGGTTCAGCGGCGCCGAACAGTCCCGCGCGATCGGCGTGTGGACGGCCTGGACCGGCACCGCGTTCGTCGTCGGACCGCTGCTGGGCGGTGTGCTCGTCGAAACCCTCGGCTGGCGGTGGGTGTTCGCCGTCAACGTGATCCCACTCGCGGTCACGCTGACCCTCGCGGGCAAGCTGACCGATCAGGCACCCCGGACGGCTGCGCATATCGATGCTGTCGGCGCGGTCCTCACTGCGGTCGGTTTGAGCGCGACGGTCTTCGCGATGATCGAGCAGCAGCGGCTGGGCTGGCACGATCCGGCTATCGTCACCGCGTTGATCGTCGGGCCCACGAGCCTGATCGCGTTCGGCTGGTGGGAACGCCGCGCGCGTCACCCGATGCTGCCGCCCGCGGTCTTCTCGGCCCGCAACTTCACGGTCGGCAATCTGGCCACCGTGTTCCTCTATGCCGGTATCTCGCTGGGCCAGCTGCTGGTGGCGTTGTTCTTGCAGGAGGTCGGGGGACTCTCGCCCGCGCAAGCCGGCCTGGCGACACTGCCGGTGCCCGTCCTGTCGTTCGTGTTGGCGGCTCGGTTCGGTGAGCTCGCGGGCCGCTATGGCCCGCGCCGCTTCATGGCGGCCGGACCGCTGATCGCCGCGGCAGGATTCGGATGGATGGCGCTCGGCGCAGGCGACGTGTGGCTGCAGACGCTTCCGGGCATGGCGTTGTTCGGGGTGGGGCTCTCGGTTGCCGTGTCTCCGCTGACCGCTGCGGTCCTGGCCGCCGTCCCGACGGCGCACAGTGGCATCGGCTCGGCGATCAACAACGCTGTCGCCCGGGTGGCGGGATTGATCGCGATCGCATTCACCGCGGTCATCGTCGGGGGCGCAATGACTTTCGACGGTTTCCGCCACGGCGTGGTGGCCGCCGCGGTGCTACTGGTGATCGCGGGCATCGTTTCGGCGGCGGGTATCCGCGACGACGTGCCTGCTCTGTCCGCCGAGTCGTCGGCCGCCGCCGCGGCGTGCCACGACCGGGACGGGCCGCCCCCGGCGCCGGTGTACCGGGACTAGCCGGTCGAGGCCGACAGCACGGTGTTGCGCAGTTCGTCTTCCACTTCCGGGGCCGCCACGAACAGCAGCTCGTCGCCGCCCTCCAGCGGCTCGTCGGCCTCCGGCACGATCACCCGTGGTCCGCGCAGGATCGTCACCAGCGTGGCGTCCCGCGGCAGGACCAGCTTGCGAACCGGCCGTCCGCCCCACGGGGTGTCGTCGGGCAGGGTGATCTCGACGAGGTTGGCGTGGCCCTGGCGGAACTGCATGAGCCGCACCAGGTCGCCGACCGCGACGGCCTCCTCCACCAGCGAGGCCAGCATCCGCGGAGTGGACACCGCAACGTCGACGCCCCACGAGTTGTCGAAGAGCCACTCGTTGCGCGGATCGTTGACCCGGGCCACCACGCGGGAGACCGCGAATTCCGTCTTGGCCAGCAGGGACAGCACCACGTTCGCCTTGTCGTCACCGGTGGCGGCGACGACGACGTCGAACTCCTGCAGGTGCACCGACTCCAGCAGGCTGATCTCGCAGGCGTCGCCGAGGCGCCAATGTGCGGCCGGGATGGCGTCGACGTCGAGATGTTCGGCATTGCGCTCGATGAGCGTCACGTCGTGCTCGCTCTCGAGCAGTTCGCGGGCGATCGACCGGCCGACGGCGCCTGCCCCGGCGATCGCCACTTTGAGCCGTTTGTCGCCCATCAGTGCCCCTCTCCGACGTCAGGGCCGGGTGGCAGCGCGGCGATGGCCAGCGCTTCGGCGGCGCGCCCGGACACCGCCGCGATGTACACCTGGTCGCCGGCCTGCAGCACGGTCTTGGGCTCGGGCAGGATGCCGGTGCCGAACCGGACCACGAACGCGACGCGCGCGCCGGTCGCCTCCTCCAGCGAGGTCAGCCGGTGACCCACCCAGCCCTCGTGCAGCGCCACTTCGGCGACGGCCATCGTGCCGGTGGGATCGCGCCATTTGGTGGTCTCGGTGTCGCGCACCAGCGCACCCAGCAGCCGGTCGGTGGTCCACGGCACGGTGGCGACCGTCGGGATGCCGAGGCGTTCGTAGACCGCGGCGCGTTTGGCGTCGTAGATGCGCGCGACCACGCGCTGCACGCCGAACGTCTCGCGGGCGACGCGCGCGGAGATGATGTTGGAGTTGTCGCCCGAGGACACCGCGGCGAATGCATCGGCGTTCTGGATTCCCGAGCGCAGCAGGACCTCTCGGTCGAAGCCCATGCCCAGCACCCGCTCGCCGGAGAAGTCGGGGGACAGCCGGTGGAAGGCCGTCGGGTCCCGATCGATGATCGCCACCTCGTGGCCTATCCGGGACAGCGCGTCGGCCAGCGACGCGCCGACGCGGCCGCATCCCATCACCACTACCCGCACCTGGTGTCCTCTCGACTTTGCCGTGCGCCGACCCGACCGTATGGGGAACGCTACAGCCAAATCGGTGAAGGCTTACTCTTGGCACTCGTGTCTAAGCTTTCGACCGCCGCACGTCGGCTGGTCCTGGGGCAGCCGTTCCGCAGCGACAAGCTGAGTCACACGCTGCTGCCCAAGCGCATCGCCCTACCGGTGTTCGCCTCCGACGCCATGTCATCGGTGGCCTACGCTCCCGAGGAAATCTTCCTGGTGCTCTCGGTGGCGGGCCTGTCGGCCTACACCATGGCGCCGTGGATCGGGCTGGCTGTCGCGCTCGTGATGCTCGTGGTGGTCGCCTCCTACCGCCAGAACGTGCACGCCTACCCGTCCGGCGGGGGCGACTACGAGGTGGTGACCACCAACCTCGGGCCGACCGCGGGTCTGACGGTCGCCAGCGCCCTGCTGGTCGACTATGTGCTGACCGTCGCGGTGTCGATGGCCTCGGCGATGTCGAACATCGGCTCGGCAATACCGTTCGTCGACACCCACAAGGTGTGGTTCGCGGTGGCGGCCATCGTGCTGCTCGCGTCGATCAACCTGCGCGGGATTCGGGAATCGGGCACCGCATTCGCGATTCCCACCTACGCGTTCATGTTCGGCATGTACATCATGCTCGGCTGGGGCCTGTTCCAGATCTACGTACTCGACATCCCGCTGCGCGCCGAGTCGGCCGGCTTCGAGGTGCACAACGAGCACGGCAAGGTGCTCGGCTTCGCCCTGGTCTTCCTGGTTGCGCGGGCATTCTCGTCCGGGTGCGCGGCGCTGACCGGTGTCGAGGCGATCAGCAACGGTGTGCCCGCATTCCGGAAGCCCAAGTCCCGCAACGCGGCGACAACGTTGGCGATGCTCGGCCTGATCGCCATCTCGCTGTTCATGGGCATCATCCTGCTCGCCAAGGCGACCGGGGTGAAGGTGGCCGACGATCCCGCGAGCCAGCTGGTGGGTGCGCCGCAGAACTACCAGCAGAAGACGTTGGTGGCGCAGCTGGCCGACGCGGTGTTCCACGACTTCCCGATCGGCCTGTTCCTGATCACCGGTGTCACCGCCCTGATCCTCGTCTTGGCGGCCAACACCGCCTTCAACGGTTTCCCGGTGCTGGGTTCGATCCTGGCTCAGGACCGCTACCTGCCGCGGCAGTTGCACACTCGCGGTGACCGGCTGGCGTTCTCGAACGGCATCGTGTTCCTGGCGTTGGCCGCGATCGCCTTCGTGGTGGCCTTCCGGGCCGAGGTGACCGCGCTCATCCAGCTCTACATCGTCGGCGTTTTCGTGTCGTTCACGCTCAGCCAGATCGGTATGGTCCGGCACTGGACGCGCCACTTGCGCACCGAGACAGATCCGCGCGCCCGCCGGCACATGATGCGCTCGCGGGTCATCAACACGATCGGCTTCCTCGCCACCGGCGCGGTGCTGATCGTGGTGCTGGTCACCAAGTTCGTCGCTGGGGCCTGGATCGCAATCCTCGCCATGTCAAGCCTTTTCATTCTGATGAAGGCGATCCACAAGCATTACGACACCGTCGCCCGCGAGCTGGCCGAGCAGGAAGCCGAGCAGGGTGACGTGGTGCTGCCCAGCCGCAACCACGCCGTCGTGCTGGTATCCAAACTGCACATGCCGACATTGCGTGCGCTGTCCTATGCGCGGGCCACCCGGCCCGATGTGCTCGAGGCCATCACCGTCAACGTCGACGACTCCGAAACCCGCCAGCTGGTCCACAAGTGGGAAGACAGCGACATCACCGTCCCGCTGAAAGTCGTTGCCTCCCCGTACCGGGAGGTCACCCGTCCGGTACTCGACTACGTCAAGCGGATCAGCAAGGAAGCGCCGCGCACGGTGGTGACGGTGTTCATCCCGGAGTATGTGGTCGGCCACTGGTGGGAGCAGGTGCTGCACAATCAAAGCGCACTGCGGCTCAAGGGCAGGCTGCTGTTCATGCCGAACGTGATGGTGACTTCTGTTCCATGGCAACTCAATTCGTCGGAGCGTGTGCACGAGTTGCAGTCGCAGAACGCTCCGGGCGACGTACGACGGGGCTTTTTGGAGTGAATCGATAGTGAGCCAGGGGGACACGGTCGAGCTGGAACTGACCACCGGCGCGGCCGCCAACGGGGGTAGCTGCGTGGCGCGCCACGACGGCCGGGTGGTGTTCGTCCGGTACGCGCTGCCCGGGGAAGTGGTACGGGCCCGGGTGACCGGCGACCGCGGATCCTATTGGCACGCAGAGGCAATCGAGATCATCCAGCCGTCACCGGATCGGGTGGAGTCACACTGCCGGATCGCCGGTGTCGGCGGGGCGGGCTGCTGCGATCTGGCGTTCGCGACGCCGGAGGCGGCCCGGGTGCTCAAGGGGCAGGTGGTGGCCAATCAGCTGGCCCGGCTCGGTGATTTTCACTGGGACGGGGTGGCCGAACCGCTCGGCGACGGCGCGGCCCGTGGCTGGCGCACCCGCGTGCGACTGGACACCACCGCTGCGGGCCGGGTGGGGTTCCACCGCTATCACAGTTCGGAACTCGTCACCGATCTGGACTGCGCGCAGCTGCCACCCGGGATGCTCGACGGGCTTGCGGATGCGGCGTGGGCGCCAGGGGCGCATGTGCACGTGGCCGTCGACGACGACGGTGACCGGCACGTCGTGCAGTCCGGGCCTCGGTCGGGCCGCAAGGTCTCGACCCGGGTCGTCGAGGGCAATTACGAAGCGGTGCAACGGGTCGGCGATCGGATCTGGCGGATACCGGTGACGGCGTTCTGGCAGGCGCACCGCGATGCCGCCCGGGTGTACAGCGGTCTGATCGGCCAGTGGGCACAGCTGGACACCGGGATGACGGCGTGGGATCTGTACGGCGGCTCGGGCGTTTTCGCGGCGGCGCTCGCCGACGGGGTCGGCGACACCGGCCAGGTGATCACCGTCGACACCTCGCGCGGATCGTCGCGGGCGGCGCACGCGGCGCTGGCCGACCTCACGTGCGTATCGGTGGTGACCGATTCGGTCCGGCGAGCGCTGAGCGCACAGCCACGCCGCGCCGACGTCGCGGTGCTGGATCCGCCGAGGGCCGGTGCCGGCCGGGAGGTCATCGACCAGCTGGCGACCGCGGAAGTCCCGCGCGTGATCCATATCGGTTGTGAGGCAGCATCATTCGCCCGAGACATCGGGCTCTATCGCAAGCAGGGTTACACGGTCGAGGAATTGCGGGTGTTCGACTCGTTCCCGCTCACCCATCACGTGGAGTGCGTCGCGATTCTCACCCGCTGACGCCTGGCGGCTAGAGTGCTGCACAGGTGTGCCGGGAAGTCTGGTCGGCGTTAGCTTTTCCTTGCCCGTCGATGTCTTTAGGAGACTGGTGGCCGACCGCAAGCCGTATCTCGCCCGCGCGCTGTTCGCACGGGGATCGTGGTCGGAGACCTCGCGCATCAGCTCGATCCTGCGCAAGGAGACCGTCGGCGGTGCGCTGCTGCTGGTGGCTGCGGCGATCGCCCTGATCTGGGCGAACTCACCCTGGTCGGAGGCTTACCACCGGCTCGGGCAGGTCCACGTCGGGACCGACCGGCTGGGCCTGCACCTGGATCTGACGCTGGGCGGCTGGGCGGCCGACGGGTTGTTGGCCGTTTTCTTCTTCATCGTCGGGCTCGAACTCAAACGCGAATTCGTCGCAGGCGATCTGCGCGACCCCGGTCGCGCCGCGCTGCCGATCGCCGCCGCGGTCGGCGGCATGGTGGTACCGGCAGTGATCTTCGTCTCCTTCACCTTCGGCCAAGGGGACGGTGCGGCGCGGGGCTGGGCCATCCCGACGGCGACCGACATCGCGTTCGCGGTGGCTGTGCTGGCCGTCCTCTCCACGCATCTGCCGGCCGCACTGCGCACATTCCTGCTCACCCTGGCCGTCGTCGACGACCTGCTGGCGATCACGGTGATCGCGGCGTTCTACACCGACAAGATCAATCTGACCGCGCTGCTGATCGCACTGATCCCACTGGCGCTGTTCACGGTGCTGGTGCAGCGCCGGATCCGGTCCTGGTGGCTGCTGGTCCCGCTTGCCGCGCTGACCTGGGCCTTCGTTCACGAGTCCGGCGTGCATGCGACGGTCGCGGGGGTGCTGCTGGGTTTCGCGGTGCCGGTCATGCGCAGCGCGGCGGCCGGCGGTCCGGAGGCCGGCCCCGGGCTGGCCGAGCACTTCGAGCACCGGCTGCGGCCGGTGTCGGCGGGTTTCGCGGTCCCGGTCTTCGCGTTCTTCGCCGCCGGGGTGACCTTCGGCGGCTATGACGGTTTGATAACGGCGTTGTCCGATCCGATCGCGATGGGCATCGTCGCCGGGCTGGTGGTGGGTAAGACGATCGGGGTGTTCGGCACCACCTGGGTACTCGCCGCGGTGACCCGCGCCCGGCTCGACTCGGCTTTGCGCTGGGTCGACGTCTTCGGCATGTCGATGCTGGCCGGTATCGGGTTCACGGTGTCCCTGCTGATCGGCGAATTGGCCTACGATCCGGGTTCCGAACGCCAGGATGTCGTCAAGGTCGCTGTGCTGGCAGGAAGTTTGCTGGCCGCCCTTCTCGCGTCGGTGGTGCTGCGGCTGCGCAACCGGCATTACCGGCTGGTGTGGGAGCTGGAGAACCGCGACCTCGACCACGATGGTGTCCCCGACATCTACGAGTCTGGACAGGACTGATCTCTACGACGGTGCGTAGACTGGCCAGATGCTTGAACAGGTTCGCGGCCCCGCAGATCTGCAACACCTGTCCCAGGCGCAGCTGACCGAACTGGCTGCCGAAATTCGCCAGTTCTTGATCCACAAGGTCGCTGCCACGGGCGGCCACCTCGGCCCCAATCTCGGTGTTGTGGAGTTGACCCTCGCGCTGCACCGGGTCTTCGACTCTCCGCACGATCCGATCCTCTTCGACACCGGCCATCAGGCCTACGTGCACAAGATGCTCACCGGCCGGGCCGCCGACTTCGACACGCTGCGCAAGAAGGATGGCCTCTCGGGTTATCCCGCACGGGCCGAAAGCGAGCACGACTGGGTGGAATCCAGCCATGCCTCGGCCGCCCTGTCCTACGCCGACGGTTTGGCGAAAGCCTTCGAACTGACCGGACATCGCAACCGGCATGTGGTGGCGGTGGTGGGCGACGGCGCGCTGACCGGCGGCATGTGCTGGGAAGCCCTGAACAACATTGCCGCGGCCAAGCGGCCGGTGATCATCGTCGTCAACGACAACGGGCGGTCCTACGCGCCGACCATCGGCGGGCTGGCCGACCATCTGGCCGGGCTGCGGCTGCAGCCGGGCTATGAGCGCGTGCTGGAACGCGGCCGGGTCGCCGTGCGCGGGATGCCCATCATCGGTGAAGCCTGTTACCAGGCCATGCACAGCGTGAAGGCCGGCATCAAGGACGCGCTGTCACCGCAGGTGCTGTTCACCGACCTCGGCCTGAAGTACGTCGGCCCGATCGACGGCCACGACGAGCATGCGGTGGAGACCGCGCTGCGGCACGCCAGGGGGTTCAAGGCTCCGGTGATCGTGCACGTGGTCACCCGCAAGGGCATGGGCTACGCGCCTGCCGAGAACGACGAGGCCGAGCAGATGCACTCGTGCGGCGTCATCGATCCCGACACCGGGCTGGCCACCAAGTCTGCCGCACCCGGCTGGACGTCGGTCTTCTCCGATGCGCTGATCACCTATGCCGCCAAGCGGCGCGACATCGTGGCGATCACCGCGGCGATGCCCGGCCCGACCGGACTGTCGGCGTTCGGTGAGCGCTTCCCGGACCGGCTGTTCGACGTCGGCATCGCCGAGCAGCACGCGATGACGTCGGCGGCCGGGCTGGCGATGGGCGGCCTGCATCCGGTGGTGGCGATCTATTCGACGTTCCTCAATCGCGCGTTCGATCAGATGATGATGGACGTCGCGCTGCACAAGCTGCCCGTCACGATCGTGCTGGACCGCGCCGGCATCACCGGCAACGACGGCGCCAGCCACAACGGCATGTGGGATCTGTCGATCCTGGGTATCGTCCCGGGGATGCGGGTGGCCGCGCCGCGCGACGGAGCCCGCCTACGGGAAGAACTCGGCGAAGCACTCGAGGTCGACGATGGTCCAACCGCCATCCGATTCCCCAAAGGTGAAGTGGGCGAAGACATTCCGGCGCTCGAGCGGGTTTCCGGCATGGACCTGCTGGCCCGCCCGGCCGACGGCCTGAGTCAGGACGTCCTACTCGTGGCGGTGGGTTCGTTCGCGCCGATGGCGCTGAAAGTCGCACAGCGACTGCGCAATCAGGGGATCGGTGTGACGGTGGTCGACCCGCGTTGGGTCCTTCCGGTGCCCGACGGAATTGCGCCGCTTGCCACCTCGCACAAACTGGTGGTGACGATGGAGGACAGCGGCGTACACGGTGGCGTCGGCTCCACCGTCTCGGCTGCCCTGCGCGCCGCAGGCATCGACGTGCCGTGCCGGGATCTCGGTGTGCCGCAACAGTTCATCGACCACGCCGGCCGCGGTGAGGTGCTCGAGGAGATCGGCCTGACCGAGCAGAACATCGCCCGTCAGGTCACCGGCTGGGTTGCAGCACTCGGAACGCTCGACGACACGGTCAGCGATTCCGCCGAAAAGACGAACTGACTCACGCCTTTTCGGCGGCAGCAGAGCTCAGGGCATCGGCGAGCACCGGGACCACGAGCGAGCGCTGCCACTGCCTGGCTCCGCCCTCGCGCAGGACGGTATCGACCGCCCCGCTGACGTCGCCGGTGTCCTGCCAATCCCAGCACAGCCTGCGGACGAGTTCCGGCGACACCAGATTCTCGGTGGGAACCCGCACCCGTTCGGACAACTCGGACAGGCGCGCCCTGGCGGCGTCGAGCCGGGCGGCGGCCTCCGGTTTGCGTTTGGCCCAGCGCACCGCCGGCGGCGGCCCGTTCTGCGGTTCGGCGCTGTCCGGCGGATCGGGGTTGGTGCGCGCAGACTCCAGCGCGGCCAACCAGACGTGGGCGCTGCGGCGCTGTTTGTGCCCGCCGAAGATGGGCAGCTTGGTCAGCTCCTCGACGGTCTTGGGGTCGGCGACGGCCGCGGCGATGATCGCCGAGTCCGGCAGGATCCGCCCCGGGGCGATGTCGCGGCGGCGGGCGATCTGATCGCGCACCGTCCACAATTCGCGCACCGCGGCCAGGGCTTGGCGGTTGCGGACTTTGTGCAGTCCTGAGGTGCGCCGCCAGCGGTCACGTCGGGTCGGGGTGGCCTCAGAACGGCGAAGGTGCTCGAATTCTTCTGCGGCCCAATGGGATTTGTCTTGCTCGGTGAGCACGTCGTCGATCGCGTCGCGCAAGGCGATCAGTACTTCGACGTCCAGCGCGGCGTAATTCAGCCATTCGTCGGGCAGCGGACGTTTGGACCAGTCCGCCGCGCCGTGCCCTTTGGCCAGCCCCAGTCCGAGCAGGCGTTGCACCATCGCCGCCAGATTGACCCGCTCGAACCCGGCCAGCCGGCCGGCGAGTTCGGTGTCGTAGAGCGCGGGCGGGTGCATGCCCACCTCGGCAAGGCAGGGCAGGTCCTGATCGGCGGCGTGCAGGATCCACTCGTCGTCGGCCAGGACCTCGGCCACCGGCCGCAGCACGTCGATCGGACTGCTGCCATGGTTGACCGGGTCGATCAGGACGGTGCCTGCGCCGGTGCGGCGAATCTGGATCAGATAGGCGCGGTTGGAATACCGGAAGCCCGATGCGCGCTCGGCGTCGACGGCGAACGGCCCGCTGCCCTTCGCCAGCTGGTCGGCTGCCCGGGCGATCTCGTCGGCGCTGACCGACAGGGGTGGCACGCCCTCGGACGGGCGGAGCAGGGGAGTCGCCTCGGGGGCGTCCTCGGCTGCGGCATCGGGCGCCGTGATCGCGGCGTCATCGTCTGGTGTCATGTCAGGCGCGGGAGCGGGAACCCAGGTCCGTCACCCCGACCGGTGGCAGACCGGCGGCGTGTTCGAGGACCTCGCAGAATGCCTGGACGTGTGTGTCGAGGGCCATCGTGGTGGCCGTCCACGATGCGCGCATCTCGAGTTGGTGGGCGCGGGGCGGACCGGAGATGTCGCCGTAGCGCACCGAGGTGGTGGCCGTGACGGTGCCGCCGAGAGCGGTGACGTGTTCGGAGCGGCTTTCCAGGGCGTCGACGAGCCAACTCCACGCCACCTCGGGCAGCAGCGGGTCGACAGCCTCGCTGGAGTCCAGATCGGCCTGGATGTAGGCGACGAGGCGCATCGTGCCGTCCCATGCTTCCGACCCTTCGGGATCGTGCAGCAGGATCAGCCGGCCGAATGCATCGCCGTCGGAGGTTTCCGGGACGATCTCGGTGTCGGGGTGCTTGACCTCGGCGCCCAGCGCATAGCTGTACGGCGCGAGACGTTGAGGTGGACGGATCGGACCGAGTTCGATCTCCGCCCGCACCTGGGCGGTGTTCATCGCCGCCACCGCCTCGCGGAAAAGCGCGGGTTCCGCAGTGGTCACGTCGATTGACGCTAGCCCTATCGTCGAGGTGGAGGGGGCAGGCGCGCCGATTTGGTGCGACTCCGGCGGGCAGGAGCGGAGCGACCCGGGGTGGACTCCGGCGGGCAGGAGCGGAGCGACCCGGGGTGAGCTCCCGCGGTTGAGGGCTCATGGGCCGGGCTGACCGGCCCGTGGCAGCATTGACGCGATGAGTACCCGTCGCCAGCTGCCCGAGGCGCCCTATCTGGCCGCCGCCACTGGCCGCAAGCCCAGCCGGACCCCGGTGTGGTTCATGCGCCAGGCCGGCCGGTCGCTGCCCGAGTACCGCGAACTGCGGGCCAAGAACACGATGATGCAGGCCTGCTTCGACCCGGCACTGATCAGCGAGATCACCCTGCAGCCGGTGCGTAGGCACGGGGTGGACGCGGCGATCCTGTTCTCCGACATCGTGGTCCCGATGCGCGCCGCGGGCATCGGCCTGGACATCGTGCCCGACGTCGGCCCGGTGATCGACAACCCGGTGCGGACCGCCGCCGATGTCGCCGCGCTGAAAGGTCTTGAGCTGCAGCGGGTCAGCGCGGTCTCGGACGCGGTCGGTCTGCTGGTCGGCGAGCTCGGTGAGGTGCCGCTGATCGGTTTCGCGGGCGCCCCGTTCACGCTGGCGTCCTATCTGGTCGAGGGCGGGCCCAGCAAGCTGCACGAACGGACCAAGGCGATGATGTTCGCCGACCCCTCGACATGGCATGCGCTGATGGGGTTGTTGACCGATCTGACGATCGCCTTCCTGAAGGTGCAGCTCGACGCCGGCGTCGACGCCATCCAGGTGTTCGATTCGTGGGCTGGCACGCTATCGCTGGCCGACTACCGCACCCATGTGTTGCCGCACAGTTCACGGGTGTTCGCCGCTCTGGCCGACTACCGGGTGCCGATGACGCACTTCGGCGTGGGCACCGCGGAACTGCTGGGCGCCATGGGTGAGGCCGGCGCGACGGTCGTCGGCGTCGACTGGCGTACCTCGCTGGCTGACGCCGCGTTGCGGGTGGGCCCGAAACTGGCGCTGCAGGGCAATCTGGATCCGGTCGTGCTGCTCGCCGGCTGGCCGGTCGTCGAGCAGGCGGCGCGGGCGGTGGTCGACGACGGCAGGCTGGCGGTCGACGCGGGCGCGGCGGGGCACATCTTCAATCTGGGGCACGGCGTACTGCCCGCCACCGATCCGGCAATTCTGACAGATCTGGTCGCACTGGTGCACTCGTTGTGAGGTATTGCGTTGTCGGGGGCGGCATTTCAGGTTTGGTCGCGGCTTATCGGCTACGCACGCTGGCCGGCGCCGACGCCGACATCACAGTGTTCGACCCGGCTGACCGCCTCGGTGGCATCCTGCGCACCGAACGGATCGCGGGCCAGCCCATGGATATCGGCGCCGAGGCGTACGTGGTGCGCCGCCCCGAGGTACCGGCCCTGCTGGCCGAGCTTGGCCTGGCCGGTCGCCAGATCAGCACCACCGGGGTGCGTCCCACCATTTACAGCCAGGGTCGCCTGCATCCGCTGCCCGCCGACACCGTCAACGGCATCCCGACGTCGGCCGCGTCGGTGACCGGTCTGGTCGACGATGCGACGATCGCGCAGATGGCCGCCGAGCCCAGCCGGCCCATGCCCTGGCGGCCGGGCTCGGACCCGGCGGTCGGCGCCGTCGTCGCCGACCGGTTCGGCGCCCAGGTCGTCGCCCGCTCGGTCGATCCCATGTTGTCCGGCGTTTACGCCGGTTCGGCCGCCACCATCGGCATCCGTTCCGCGGTTCCCACGGTGGCGGCCGCATTGGACGCCGGCGCCACCAGCCTCACCGACGCCGGCCGCCGCGCATTGCCGGGCAGCACGCAGGGCCCGGTGTTCGGCGCCATCGACGGCGGTTACCAGGTGCTGCTCGATGCGCTGGTGGCACACAGCCGGCTGCAGTGGGTGCAGACCTCGATACAGCACATCGGACGCGACGGGACGGGCTGGAGCCTGCGCGACGACGACGGCAGGCAGTGGGGTGCCGACGGGGTGATCGTCGCGGTGCCCGCCGCCCGGCTCGCGCCGCTGATGGCCGACATCGCCCCCACCGCAGGCGCAGCGGCAGCCCGGATTCCGGTTGCCTCCGCGGCGGTGCTGGCGCTGGCCGTTCCGGGCGGGACACCACTGCCCGCCCAGTCCGGTGTCCTGGTCGCCACCGGAGAACGCTTGCATACCAAGGCAATCACGTTGTCCACCCGCAAGTGGGGATCGCGCGGCAATGCCGAGTTGTTGCGGTTGTCGTTCGGGCGCTTTGGTGACGACCTGGCGCGCGCGACGTCGGACGCCGAACTTCAGAACTGGGCGCTGGCCGATGTGTTGACGGTGTTCGGGATCGCGGTCGACCCGGTTGACGTCCGGGTGCACCGTTGGCTGGATGCGATGCCGCAGTATTCGCCGGGCCATCGCGAGCTGGCCGCCGAGCTGCGCGCCGAGCTGCCGCCCACCTTGGCGCTTGCGGGTAACTATCTCGACGGCATCGGGGTGCCTGCGTGCGTGGGCGTGGCGGGCCGTGCGGCCGAGGCTGTGGTGGCCGCCACCATCCGCCGATAGGCGAACCGCCGCGTGGCACGATGGGTGCCATGGCCAAACTGGACTTCGACGAGCTCAACGCCACGATCCGTTACGTCATGTTCTCGACCTTCGCGGCAGAACCGGGGGAGCTGGGCTTCGACGAAGAGACCCGCGCCGCCGTCGTCGACGAGACGGCGACGTTCCTCAAACAGCAGGAGGACAACGGCGTCGTGGTGCGCGGCATCTACGACGTGGCGGGTCTGCGCGCCGACGCCGACTTCATGTTCTGGACGCACGCCGAGCGGATCGAGTCCCTGCAGGCGACCTACAACGACTTCCGCCGCACCACCACCCTGGGCCGGGCCGTCACCCCGGTGTGGAGTGCCGTCGCCCTGCACCGGCCTGCGGAGTTCAACAAGAGTCACATCCCCGCCTTCCTGGCGGGCGAGGAGCCGGGCAATTACGTCTGTGTCTACCCGTTCGTGCGTTCGCTGGACTGGTATCTGCTGCCTGACGAGGACCGCCGCAAGATGCTCGCCGACCACGGCATGGCCGCCCGCAGTTACAAAGACGTGCGCGCCAACACCGTCCCTGCTTTCGCGCTCGGTGACTACGAGTGGATTCTGGCGTTCGAAGCGCCTGAGCTGTACCGGATTGTCGACCTGATGCGCGACTTGCGCGCCACCGAAGCCCGTCGGCACGTGCGCGAGGAAGTCCCGTTCTTCACCGGTCCGCGGATCGGCGTGGAGCAATTGGTCGCCAAACTGCCCTAGCAAACCAGCCCGCGTACTGCCCGCTCAGGGGGCAGGAGTTCGCTACGATTGCCTGACCGTGAGTTCTGCACGGCCGACACGATCGGGGGCCCGGGTGACAGGGCTGAGGGCTAAGCAGACGATCGCTTTGGTCGTCGGCGGCGTGGCATGTGTCATTGCCCTGGCCCTCACTGACTGGCTGAGCGGCTCTGGAGTGTCGCTCGTTTCGCTCGCCGACAACCTGATGACCTCGATGGCCGCCGTGGCGACGGTGGCCGCCGCCGTCACCGCACGGACCGGCAGCGGTCGGGTGCGAATCGCCTGGGCCGTCATGGCAATAGGACTGGGCTCGTTCACGGTCGGCGCTCTTCTGTGGTTCGTATACCGGCTGACCGAATTCGAGCACCCGTACCCGTCGGTGGCCGACGCCGCATACCTCGTGTTGCCGATTGCCGTCGGGATCGCCTTGATTGTGCTGTCCACCGGGTTCAGTAGGACCTCGCGGACGAGGTTGGTGCTCGACGCGCTTGTCGTCGCCTGGTCGTTCACCATTGTCGGCTGGATCGCCGTGCTCAGCGAGATCTGGAAGTCTGCTCCCGGTGATCGCCTCAGAGTGGCGGTCTCGGCCGGTTACCCCGTGTTGGACGCTGCCGTGCTCACCATCGGTGTTCTGGTGGTGGCGCGTGCGCACGGTGTTCAGCGCCGGACCCTGGCGCTGCTGACGGCGGCGATGGCGGCCATTGCGATGTCCGACGGTGTGTTTGTCTACCTCACCGCGACCCGGCAGCCGACCGACACCGCGCTGCTGTATCCCGGTTGGCTGATCGGACTGGCGCTGTTCATCGGGGCGGCCGTGACCGGTCGCGGTTTCACTCACCGGGAAGTTATTGCCGCACAACCTGTTTCGTGGACTTCGCTGTGGTTGCCCTTCGTGCCGGTGTTGCTGGCCAGCGCGGCGGTCTTCACGCAGTCGCCGGCGGATTTGGCGGTCGGGCCGATACCGCTGATCGGGTTCCTGCTCTTGCTCGCATTCAGTGCGCGCCAGCTTCTGGTGATGAGCGAGAATCGGAGCTTGCTGGCGACGGTCGCCGACCAGGCCCTGCGTGACCCGCTCACCGGCGTAGGCAACCGCATCGTGTTCCGGGATCGGCTGAGTCACGCGATGCAGATGCGGCAACGCGACGGACTCTCGGTCGGCGTTCTCGTCATGGACCTCGACGATTTCAAGGTTGTGAACGACACCTTGGGCCACCCGGTCGGCGACGAATTGCTCAGCCTGGTCGCCGAGCGGATCGTGGGCAGCGTCCGGGCCGGCGACACGGTGGCGCGCCTCGGCGGCGATGAGTTCGCGGTCTTGATCGAGGGCCGGGTGGACCATTCGCAGCTGGTCGCCCATCGGGTGGTCGAGGCGTTCGACGAGCCCTTCATCGTCGACGGTCAGGATTTGCTGATCCGGCCGAGCATCGGTCTGGCGGTCGCCGAGCAGGGCGACCCCGACTTGTTGGCCGAAGACCTGCTCAAACGGGCTGACATCGCGATGTACTCGGCCAAGCGCTCCCGGGCCGGCGGTGTGCACCTGTTCAACGCGGAGATGCTGCTGAGTGAGACGCCTGACAATGACCTGTTCGCGAGCGGGCCCATGCCGGCATCCCGCAGCGGCGCGAGCACGGTGCGGCTGTTGGGGGAGTTGCGGCAGGCCATCGATCAGTTCGAGCTGACGTTGGTCTATCAGCCGAAGTTCGACCTGAAGACCGCCTCGATCGTGGGGGTTGAGGCGTTGGTGCGCTGGCCGCACCCCAAGCGCGGCCTGCTGTCGCCCGACGAGTTTCTTCCGTTGGTTCGCCGCTACGGGCTGATGGGGTCGATCACCGACCTGGTGATCAACCAGGCCCTCGATGACGTGGTGCGCTGGCGAAAGGACCGCCTCGAGGTTCCCATCGCGGTGAACATGTTCGCGCCGTCGATGGCCGATCTGCGCTTGCCGGGCAAGTTCGCCAAGGCACTGGCCGAGCGCAACCTCAGTCCGTCGCAGTTGACCGTCGAGATCACCGAGGACCTCTTCCTCGACCACATGGAGCGCACCAAGACGGTGTTGAACCAGTTGCAGGAGTTCGGGATTCGGATAGCCATCGACGATTTCGGCAGTGGCTATTCGGCGCTGTCGTACATGCGCGATCTCACTGTCGACGAAGTCAAGCTCGACCGGCACTTCATTGCGCCGATCCCAGCCGACCAACGGGCCTCCGCCGTGGTCCGGGCGGTGCTCAACCTGGCCAACGAACTCGGCCTGACCACCGTCGCGGAGGGGATCGAGACCGCGGCCACCGCCGACTGGCTGCGGGAGCACGGCTGCCACATCGGGCAGGGCTACTACTTCAGCCCGCCGCTGACTGCGGACAAGCTGCGCGACATCCTGAAGAGATGCGATCGTGACTCCACCTGCCGGGCCACGGGTTGCTCACTGCGCTACGGCTCTTGCCACTGGTCGGAGTCCGATGTGACCCACATCGAGCTGATGCGGTAGGTATGCTGGCGCCGGCCGTCAATATTGTTTCGGCGGCCGACGGGGGAGGGTGCCACGATGCCCAGGACTTCTCGTGCCGCGGTCGGGGCCGTTGTCGTCTTCGCCGTGTTCATCTCCGTCATCCTGAGCGGCCGGCTGCACGGTTCGACATTGACCGTCGTCGACGATTTCGCGCTTCTCGCCCTCGCGACACCTGCCGTCGTGTTCTCGGCCCTGGCGGCGCGGTCACTGTGGGGGCGCCGGCGGTTGGCGTGGCTGTCGATGACCATCGGCTTGCTGGGATGGACTGTGGGCGAGGCGATCTGGACCTTCTACGAGGTCCATCTGCATCGGCCGCCATTCCCGTCGGTCGCCGATGTGGCGTTCCTGGTGATGCCAGTGGGTGCCTGTGCCGCGTTGCTGCTGCTTCCCGCCGAGCACACCAGCCAGTCCCGGGCGCGGCTGTTCCTCGACGGTGTGATCATGGCCGGCTCGCTGTTCCTGGTGAGTTGGGTGACGATCCTGCACCCGCTCTATCAGTCCTACCCGTCGGATCAGCTCGGCTTCGTCATCTCGCTGGCATATCCGTTGTCCGACATCATCATCCTCACGGTGGCCGGCGTGGCGCTGGTCCGATCGAGCGGCCAGCATCGCTTGTCATTGACCCTGCTGACTGCGGGACTGGCCTGTTTCGCTTTGGCGGACAGCGCTTTTGCGTATCTGTCGGCCACGGGTTCCTACAGTTCTGGCAGCGTCATCGACATCGGCTGGGCGGCAGGCCTGTTGTTCATCACCGTGGCAGCGTCCGCAGCCCACGATGGTAAACGTAAGCGGCGCAACTCGTTCGCCCTGCCGGGCTGGGCATCGGTGTGGCTGCCGTACACGCCCTTGCTGGTGGCCGGGGTCGTGGCCGCCGCCCAGCCGGTCCCGGATCTGAAGTCTCGCCCGGTGCTGATCGTGGCAAGCATTCTGGTGGTGACGGTGCTGGGCCGTCAGTTCCTCGCGGTGAAAGAGAATCGCCTGCTGGTGGCCACGGTCGCCGACCAGGCGCTGCACGACCCGCTCACTGGGCTGGCCAACCGCGCGTTGTTCAGTGACCGGCTCAGCCACGCGATGCACCTCCATGAGCGGGAAGGTATGTCGCTCGCCGTCCTGGCGGTGGACCTCAACGAGTTCAAGCTCGTCAACGACCACCTCGGCCATCTGGTGGGTGACGACCTGCTGGTGGGTGTCGCCCAGCGGCTGCGTCGCTGCGTCCGGCCGGGTGACACGGTGGCCCGGCTGGGAGGTGACGAGTTCTCGATCCTCGTCGAGGGGGGTAACGATGTGGCCGAGCTGGTCGGCAACCGGGTCGTCGAGGCCTTCGAGGAGCCGTTCGTCCTCAGCGACCACGAGCTGTTGATGCGCCCGAGTGTCGGGCTCGCCCTTGCCGAGCCGGACGAGCCGCACCTGACGGCCGAGGAATTGATGCGACGGGCCGACGCCGCGATGTACTCCGCCAAGCGGTCACGGGCTCGCGTGGTGCAGGTGTACCACCCCGATATCGCCGCGCTGGACGAGGCGGCTGACAGACGACTGTTCGGGGCGTTCGAACCCCGCTTCGATGCCGGCGGCGCGGCCGCGATCGAGCTATTGGGAAAACTCCGACAGGCCATCGACAAATCTGAACTCACGTTGGTCTACCAGGCGAAGGTTGACCTGCGCACCGCTGAGAACGTCGGGGCCGAGGCGTTGATACGTTGGCCGCAACCGGACGGGACCGTGCTGGCGCCGGAGGAATTCCTGCCGCTGGTCCGCAGGCACGGTCTGATGGGGCAGTTCACCCAACTGGTCATCGGCAAGGCTCTCGACGATGCACTGGCTTGGCGTCGTGCCGGGCTCGATTTGCCGATCGCGGTCAACTTGTTCGCTCCCTCAGTGGCCAATATCGCTCTGCCTGCGACCATCACCGAGGCCCTGGCCGAGCGTGGCCTGCCCCCGACCGCGCTGACGGTCGAGATTACCGAGGAACTCTTCCTGGACAGCACCGAGCGCACCCGTGCGGTGCTGCAGGAGTTGCGGCGCAATGGAATTCGGATCGCGATCGACGACTTCGGCAGCGGCTACTCGGCACTGTCCTATCTGCGAGACCTGCCTATCGACGAGGTGAAGTTGGATCGCAGTTTCATCGCACCGATTCTGGTCGATGCCCGGGCCGCAGCCGTGGTGCGCGCCGTGGTCGACCTCGCGCACGTGCTCGACCTGACCGTCGTGGTGGAAGGGGTCGAGGACGTCGAGACGGCGGCGCTGGTACAAGAATTGGGATGCGATGTCGGGCAAGGCTTCTTCTACGGTGTTCCGGTGGCACCGGATGAGTTACTCGAGGCCGCCGTGCGGAAGTTGCGTGCGATTGGTCCGACGCACTGACGGTTAATCGCGATTCTGTCGTTAGTTTGCCATAGAAATTTGCTACGGTGATGCCCGGATTCGTCCGATTCTTCGCGACGTCTGGGGGTCTGGGTGCAGGGCATCGTCAAGCCGCCCCTTGTCCCGATCCTTGGCGCAGGCGCCGTGGCCATCGTCGCATTGGGGCTCTGGCAATTTCCGAGCGCTCCGGCCGTCAGCGCCCTGAAGCTGCTGCTGGCGTTCACCGCCATGGTGGCTACTGCCGCGGCGGTCCGAACTGCGACCACGACGGCCGGGCATGTTCGTGCGGCATGGCTGGCATTGGCGGTCGGTCTCGGCGCGTTTGCCCTCGGAATGAGCATGCGAGCCTGGATGGCGTTGTCCGGTCGCAACACCGGATTCTTCCCGGCAGCAGACATGGTGCGGGTCGTGCTCCCCGTGGGAGCGTGTGCTGCTCTGCTGCTGTTGCCGACGACCGGTGTGAGCACGATGTCGCGTCTGCGGTTTCTCCTCGACGGTGTCGTGGTCGCCAGTTCGCTCGTCCTGATGGTGTGGGCGGGGGCACTCGACGATATCCACCGCGCTCGCATCGCGGGGTCCATGCCGATCACCACGACGATGGCATATCCGATGCTGGACGCGGTGACCATGACGGTCGCCTTGTTGGTCTACCTCGCCGCCCAACCCGATCAGCGCCCGACGGTGGGCTTGGTTGCGCTGGCCAGCCTCGTGCTGGCCGTGACCAATGACGTCATCGTGTATCTCTTTGCCGCGCAGAAGAGTTCACCCATTCCCGCGGTTATGGTCGGCTGGCTCGCCGCCTTGGTGGTGTATATCGCTGCAGCTGTTTCGGGGCGGGCGCGTACCTACAGCCACGCCGCGAAGGCCAGGCAACCGGCGCGCGCCGCGGTGTTCCTGCCGTTCGTCCCGGTGGCCGCGGCCGCGGTCGTGATGATGTTCACCGAGGTCTCGAACGCCGTACTGCGGGGCCCGCTGATGGTCGCCGGTGGCCTGCTGATCGCGGCCTTCCTGGCCAGACAACTGATCGTGGTGGGCGAGAACCGGCGGCTATTCGCTGCGATCGCCCGGCAGGCGCTGCGGGATCCGCTGACCGGTCTGGCCAACCGGGCGGTGTTCCACGACCGGGTCTCGCTCGCGATGCAGTTGCGCCAGCGCGACGGGGTGTCGGTCGCGGTGATGGCTCTCGATATCGACGAATTCAAGATGATCAATGACACGTTCGGCCATCGCGCCGGCGACGAACTACTCAACCTGGTGGGCTTGCGAATCCTCACCGTTGTCCGGACCGGCGACACGGTGGCTCGCGTCGGCGGCGACGAGTTCGCCGTCCTCATCCAGGGCCGCGACGACCATTCGCACGTCATCGCCCACCGGGTCGCAGAATCGTTCGACGTGCCGTATGCGGTGGACGGCCACGAGCTGATGGTCCGGGCCAGCGTCGGCCTGGCAGTGGCCGACAGCGACGATCCCGACGTCAGTGCCGAGGAACTGTTGAAGCGCTCGGACATCGCGCTGGACGCCGCCAAGACATCTCGCGTCGCGGGAGTGCACACCTTCACCGCTGAGATGGAAGCCGACTTCTTCGCCACCGGCGTTGTGGCGTCTGCACCGCAGAATGGTGCCACCGGCGGGCGTGGGTCGGCGGTCCGGCTGCTCGGCGAGCTCCGGCGCGCGATCGACCAGGGGCAGCTCACTCTGGTCTATCAGCCCAAGCTCGATCTCCGTACGTGTGACATCGTCGCGGCCGAGGCGTTGGTGCGCTGGCCACATCCCGAGCGCGGGGTGCTCAGTCCTGACGAGTTCATGCCGCTGGTGCGTCGGCACGGGTTGATGGGGGCCGTCACCGATCATGTGGTGAGGCGAGCCCTTGACGACGCTCGGATCTGGTACGACGCGGGATTTGCCATTTCGGTCGCGGTGAACGTGTCCGCACCGTCGCTGGGTACCAGCCGGCTGGCCACAACCGTGTCAGATGCCTTGCGGGAGCGTGGACTTCCGGCGTCGGCGCTGATCGTGGAGATCACCGAGGACGTGGTGCTCGAAGGGTTGGAGCAGGCCTCACGCGTCTTGCGCGATCTGCGATCCAAGGGGGTCAAGATCGCCGTGGACGACTTCGGGAGTGGCTACTCGGCTCTGTCGTATCTCCGCGATCTGCCCATCGATCACGTCAAACTGGATCGTCGCTTCGTCGCGCCGATCACGTCGGATCCCCGTGCGGCAGCGGTCGTTCGGGCGGTGGTCAACCTCGCCCACGAACTGGGGTTGGCCACCGTCGCCGAAGGGATCGAGGACGTCGAAACGCTGGAGCAGTTGCGCGACTACGGGTGCGACGTAGGGCAGGGCTACTACTTCAGTCCGCCGGTGGCCTTCGAGCGGCTGCTCGCGATGCTCGCTAATCCTCCGTGGGCACCAGCGTGAGTGAAATCGAATTGATGCAGTAGCGCTGGTCGGTCGGGGTGGGGTAGCCCTCACCGGTGAATACGTGACCGAGATGGCTGTGGCAGTTCGCGCACAGGACTTCCACCCGGTGCATACCGAGAGTGTCGTCCGGACGCAGGATGACCGCTTCGGAGTGCGACGGGTCGAAGAACGACGGCCAGCCGCAGTGCGACTCGAATTTCTCGGTGCTGCGGAACAATTCGGCGCCGCACGCACGGCAGGCGTAGATGCCTTCAGTCTTGGTGTCGGTGTACTCGCCGGTGAACGGACGCTCGGTGCCGGCCTCACGCAGGACCGCGTATTCGGCCGGGTTGAGCCGCTTGCGCCATTCGTCGTCGGTCAGTTCGAGCTTGGGGGCTGGGATCGAACTCATGGGTTCACGTTACCGCGACGTCGCGCCGGGGTTCGCGCATCCACGGTGGATCGATCCCGTCGGCCAGCCGGTCGGAGGCTTTGGCGTCGGCGTAGCGGAAGTACAGCACGCAGAAGACCACGACCAGCATCAGCGACCAGCCGTAGGTGATCTTCATGTACTCCAGGAAGCGTCCGGTGGTCGGCCAGCGCCACATCAGCCAGCGGTCCATTGTCAGGAACCCGTAGGTGGCCAGCCAGGCCGGCCAGTTGCGCACCACCGAATTAGGCAGCACGACGGTCATCAGGAACGGGAACAGCATCATCGAGTAGTAGCCCTGGGCCAGCGACAGCACCAGCCACGAGGCGATCAGCAGCACCCCCGACGAGGTGAGCATCCAGAACAGCGGGTCGCGGTGTTTGTAGTAGCGGTGCAGCAGCCACAGGCTGGCCACGGCCAGCGCCAGGAAGATCACCCGCAGCGCCACGATCAGCCACATCGGCAGGCCGTAGTACACGCCGTTGCCCAGCACCGAGGAATTGAAGTAATCCCGGGTGGAGAAGATGTAGGGCAGGGTGCGCCGGACGAAGTTCATCGGGTCGGCGACCAGCGGCCAGGCCGCCACGTTGAAGACCACCGGCACGATGATCGCGGCGGCGATCGTGCGCCACTGCTTGTTCAGCAGCGGCAGCAGCAGCAACACTCCGAGCACCGGTTTGACCACCAGCGACAGGCCGATCACCACACCCGCCAACCACTGGTGACTGACCTTGCCGTCGAGAAGCCAGCGGAAGAACAGCACCTCGCACAGCAGGATGCAGCCGTTGATGTTGGTGAACACCAACGTGTTGGTCACCGACTCGGTGCAGAACATCGCCAGCAGCAGCGCAGGCAGCGCCACCGAGCTGAGCGGGAACCTGAACAGCCGCACCAGCAGGCATGCGGCGATGATCATCGCCGCGGTGTTGAAGAAGACGAACCAGTTGTGCGAGGCGAAGACCGGCAGGTAGCCGAACGGAGCCATCAGCAGGGTGCCGCCGGGCGGGTAGAGGTAGTGCGGGTCGACGTAGTCGAAGTGCTCGTTGTAGATGTCGAAGCCGCGCCGGAAATTCGACACCGCCCGATACACCGGGCCGAAGTCGTCGGTGATGTACCCGTTGGACGACAGCACATAACTGCGGTGAATGATCGACATGATCGCGATCGGCCACAGCACCGAACGCAGGACCGCTGCTGTGGTGGGTGGGCTGGTCCGGGGGCGGAATGCGGCCAGCAGGCCGGATCGCGATGAGTCAGCTAGCGCCACGGTCGCACCGTACACCGGCCGGGCGGGTCAGATGCTCAGGCGGGGCAGTAGGTGTCGGTGGGCGGCATGTTCCCGCTGTCCAGATAGCTCATCATGGGCGGCAGCGCGCAGGCGGTGTAGATGCTGGCGCCGTGCCCGATGCCCTGCCACATCACCCGCCTGCTGGCCGCGCCGGCGTTGATGATCGTGGCCGCCGACGCGGGCACACCCTGGTTGCCTGCGATCGGGTCGTTCTGCACGCCCAGCAGCAGCACGTTGACCTTCAGGTCCTTGGGTTCCTTGGGCGCGGCGCCGCTGGGCCAGTTGAGACACTTCACCAGGCTGAGCGCGCCGACCGCACCGAATTGCGGGTAGAGCTTGCCCCACTGGACGAGCAGTTCACGCACCCGGTCGGGGGTCGGACGGTTCAGGGCGTCGCTGCAGGAGTTGATGAACTGGCCGTCGCTGTCGCGCATCGCCTCGGCCTGGTTGATCAGGCTGTTCAGCTGGTTGTCGTCGCCGCCGCGGGCGGCGGCCAGAACGTTGGCCAGGCTCACGGTGCTGCCGATGCGGTCGCCACTGGGATAGCCCAGCGCGGTGATGATCGCGTTGGCCAGCACCGCCACCGAGACCCCGCCGGGACCGCGGCCGGCCCGGGCGGCCGCCAGCAACGAGTCGACGGCGCCCTTCGGGTCGGGCCCGAGCGCACAGTTGACCGCAACACATTGCTGGGCGAACGCATCGAGGGCGGCCTGCTGGCCTTTGACCTGCTCCTCGGCCGCGGCTTCGGCGTTGACGCCGGGCGGCACGGGGGAGTCGAGCACCAGCCGGGCCACCTTGTCGGGATGGGAACCCGCGTAGGCCAGCGCGACCTGCGCGCCGTTGCCGACACCGATGAGGGCCAGCGCCGGCACGTCCCAGGTGCTGCGCAGCCGTTCGAGATCTTCGGCGGCACGGGCATTGTCGTAGGCGGAGTCGCCGGGCGCGATGGTGTCGGTGCAGCTCGTCGTCGCGGTCATGGTGATCGCGCCGAGGTTGGCCACCGGGTCGTCGCCCGACTCGAACTGGGCCTGGTCCCGCATCTCTTGGCGATCGAACGAGTCGCGGCAGTCCACCGGGCTGGACATGCCGATTCCGCGGCGGTCCACCGAGACGATGGGGTGGCTTTTGAGGACGTCGGCGCCCGACCGGGACAACCACACCGGCAGCTGCATCGACGACGGGATGTCGGTGCCGGTGGTGAACACCAGCGGTCCGGCGTCGGGGGGCGTTTGCACCGATCGGGCGCGTACGACGCCGATGCTCACGGTGCCGGTGGCTCCGGCGATCGGGTCGAGGTCGGCGTCATAGCTGGCGCACTCGAGGATCACGCCGGGCGCGGGCGGTGTCCCGGCGTCACCGAAGACCTTCGATGTGCAGTCTTTCCAGCCGAGCTCGTTCTTGGGCGCTGCGATCGCCGGTGGTCCGCCCGCCGGATTGGTGGTGGTCGGGCCCGACGGGTTGTGCGCCTTGTCACTTGCGAACTGCGGGTTGGCGGCCAGCCACGGGGCACATCCGGTGAGCAGAACTGTCAGCGCCGCGGTGCCGAGGCTGACTATGGCCTGGGGGGCCCAGACCCGACGATCGCGCATGCCCACCACCCTAGCGACACCGCCGGTGCGAACAGCTCAGCCGACGCGCGTATAGCGCGCGTACAGATAGCCCTCGGCGTCGGCCATCAGGTGCGTGCGGTGCATCGAGGTCAGCACCTGACCGGAGCCGCCCACGATTCGCGGTGCCTCGCCGCCGACCAGCATCGGGGCGGTGGTCAGGCACAGCTCGTCCAGCAGGCCGTGGTCGATGAACGTCCCCAGCAGCGTGGGCCCGCCTTCGCAGAGCACCCGTCGCAATCCGCGCTCGGCCAGCGCGGCAAGCGCGACGGCCGGGTCCACCTCGGCCGGGTCGTCGCCCGAGCAGGCGATCACCTCGGCCGCGCCGCCCAGTCGGGTACCGGTGTCCGCCGCGGCCTCGGCACAGGTGAGCACCAGCGGTGTCACCTCGGTGCGGGTCAGCACCGGCCAGTCGCTGTCGACTCGGCCGGAGCGGGTGACCAGCGCGATCGGTGGGACTTCGTCCTGCCCGCGGAGCTGCCGGGTACCGCGCTGCGCGACGGTCATCTGCGCACCGGAGTAGCCCTCCCCGTGCGCGGTGCCCGCACCGACGACGATGACGTCGGCCAGTTCGCGCAGTACCCGGAACAGCTGCCGGTCACCGGAGCCGCCGAGCCCGCCCGAGGTGCCGTCGGTGGAGGCGCCGCCGTCGAGACTCGCGATCATGTTGCCCCGGACCACGCAGCGTTCCGCGACGGCAGGGTAGGCGTAGAGCTCGTAGAGCCGGTCATCGTCGACGACGTCTGCCGCGCTGCCCTCACCCAGCAGTGTGAAGTACGTCCCATCCGCGTCGCTCGAGCTCGGGTCGGCCATGCCGTTGATTGCAGCACGTAGCTAGGGTTCGTGTCATGGACCGCCTCGCTGACCGGCATCCGACGGTGTCCCCGGAGCGGCTCGTCGCCCAACTCGTCCCGCCGCCCACGTTCGCGGGCGTCAGCTTCGCTACCTATCGGCCCGACCCCGACGAGCCCACCCAGGCCGCGGCTGTCGGCGCCTGCCAGGCGTTCTGCGAGGAGGCCGCCCGTCGGCGGGCCGGGAAGAAGAAGCTGTTCGGTAAGCGGGACACCGTGCCCGGTACCGGTATCTATCTCGACGGCGGCTTCGGCGTGGGCAAGACCCACCTGCTGGCGTCGTCCTACCGACAGCTGCCCGACTCGGCCGAACATCCCAAGGCGTTCGCCACTTTCGGGGAGTTGACCCAACTTGCCGGGGTGTTCGGGTTCGTCGAGTGCATCGATCTGCTCGCCGACTACGTGGTGGTCTGCATCGATGAGTTCGAACTCGACGACCCGGGTAACACCACGCTGATCTCGCGGCTGCTGTCCGCGCTCGTGGAGCGCGGCGTCTCGATCGCCGCGACGTCGAACACGCTGCCCGAGCAACTGGGCGAGGGGCGCTTCGCCGCCCAGGACTTTCTGCGCGAAATCAATACGCTGGCAAGCATTTTCACCACAGTGCGGATCGAAGGCCCGGACTACCGGCACCGTGGCCTGCCGCCGGCGCCGGAACCGCTCACCGACGAGGCGGTGGCGGCCAGGGCGGCCGCGCAGCCCGGCGCCACCCTGGACGATTTCGATGCGCTGTGCGCGCATCTGGCGACCATGCATCCGTCGCGCTATCTCACCCTCATCGAGGGGGTGGCGTGCGTGTACATCACCGGCGTACACCCGATCGACGATCAGAATGTGGCGTTGCGGCTGGTCGCCCTTACCGACCGGCTCTATGACGCGGGCATTCCGGTGGTGGCCTCCGGCGCCAAACTCGACACCATCTTCTCCGAGGACATGCTGGCGGGCGGTTACCGCAAGAAGTATTTGCGCGCGACGTCACGACTGCTGGCGCTGACGAGCCCGGGCGGGCTGTAAGCCGGCGTCAGTCGGCTGATTCGGTTGCGGGCCGGATCTTGGTGAGTTCACCGAGTCCGCTCACCGTCAACACTCGCATCAGCACCGGATTGGCGACGATCTCCAGCGATTCGGCATGGGGGACAAGGGCATTGATGGCGGCACTGTCCAGGTAGTCCACCGCGCTCAGGTCGACGTTGAGGGCGCTGCCGCCGTTGACCGCCGCATTGAGCGCCTCGGCGAAGTCGGCCACGTTGCTGGCGTCGATCTCGCCGGCCGCCCGCAGCACGTTCCGGCCGTCGGCGGCCCGTTCGACTGTAACGGTCAGCGGGGTGCTCATCGGCGGATCCTCGTCGACAGGCGGACGACGGTGCCGGTGGCGTCGGGGAGGATCGAGACATCCTCCATCAACGCTTCCATGATCTGGATGCCACGGCCGCGGTGTGTGTATCCGGTCTCCTTCGGTTTCCAGGAGCCGGCGTCGGTGATGGTCAGGCGCAGAAGATCGACTTCGGACGTGGCCTGCAAGGTGATAGTGCCGCCTTCGCCGTGGCGGTATCCGTGCTCGATGGCGTTTGTGACAGCCTCGCCTGCGGCGACGAGCACATCCTGCGCCTGGTCGTGGTCGATGCCGGCCGAGGTCAACCAGTCGCGCAGTGCAGCGCGGGCCGGCGCCAGGTGCAGCGGGTCGGCGGGGATCGTCACTTCCAGTGGTTTCGGGTGTCGGTAGATCAGCAAGGCGACGTCATCCTGGTATCCGCCTGGTGGTGCCAGGCTCGTCATTATCTGGTCGGCCAAGGGGTCGAGGTCGAGGGCGCTGTCGCCACGAATGACGTTGGTGGCCTGCTCTATTCCGTCGTCGAGTGAGCGGCGTCTTCGCTCGACGAGGCCGTCGGTGTACAGCACCAGGGTGGCTTGAGGTGGCACGATTGTCTGTGTCTGGGGGCGCTCCCGGTCCGGCCGGATACCCAGGGCGATGGAGTGACCGCCCTCGAGCAGGATCGTGGAGCCGTCCGGGCATACCAGGATCGGCGGCGGGTGGCCGGCGCTGGAGTACACCAACTCGCCGGTGGCGGGATTCAGGATCGCACAGAAGGCGGTGGTGGACTGCGCGCCGGGCAGCCGGGCGGCGAAGCGGTCCAACCCCGCCAGCGCCGCTGCGGGGCTTGACTTTTCGAGCAGCAGCGCGCGACAGGCACTGCGAAGCTGTCCCATGACCGTCGCCGCCGCCAGATCGTGTCCCACGCAGTCGCCGACGACCAGCGCGATCCGGCCGTCGTCGAGCGCGATCACGTCATACCAGTCGCCACCCACCTGCAACGGATGGGATGCAGGCTGGTAGCGCACCGCGAACCCGGCGGGCAGATCGTCTGGACCCAGGATCGAATGTTGCAGTGCCAGTGCGGTTTCCCGCTGTTGATCGAGCTGATGGACGCGCTGCAATCCCTGGCCGAGGCGGCCGCTGAGAACGGTCAGCAACGTCATGTCTTCGGCGGTGAAGGGCCGTTCGGCCGGGAGCTCGAGCCAGATGACGAGCGTGCCACGGGGATGTTGCAGCGCGATGGCCACCGAGCCGGCGATGCTGGTGTCCGGCGTGAGCAGATTTCCGCTGCTGCCGAGTTCGGTGATGTGCTCCCGCACGTCCGGCGACAGAGCGGCCCACTGTGCCTCGTCGGCGTCGCCGGCGAAATCGGGATACTCCGATCCCGGTCCGGTCGCGCCGCCACCCGGGAAGATCGCCGCCAGGACCCGGCGGGCCGACCACTGCCCACGCACCTGCTCCAGTGCGCCGTGCAGCGCATCGTCGACGGCATCAGCCTGTGCGAGTTGCTGATTCAGCGTGGCAAGGGCGGTCTGACGTTGGACGCTGTAATGCTCGGCAGTGACATCTCGGAATGTACCGACCATGACGCTGCGGCCCGTCGCCGGGTCTTGAGCATGCGCGATGTTGGCGGTGATCCACACGCGGTGCCCGTCACGGTGATTCACCGGGACGGTGTAGCTGCCGTGCGGTTGATCGGGGAGGGTGGCGAACGCGTCGACGATCTGCGCGTTGGCCTCGGGCTGGGTTTCGGCGTCCGGCCACCAGGGGTGAACCGGGTCGTACGGCAGGTCTTCCGGGCCGTAGCCGAGGATGTCGGCGAACGCCTTGTTCATCTCGATGACGGTGCCGACTTCGTCGCAGACGAAGAATGCCTCCTGCAGCGACTCGACCAGCGCTGTCCGCCATCGCAGGTGGTGGCTGCGAAGCCTGGCCAGCTCGATGTTCGCCCGCACCCGGGCCAAAAGCTCCGCGGCGACGAACGGCTTCACCAGATAGTCGTCGGCCCCGGCCTGCAGGCCCTCGATCGAGGCCTCCTGGCCGGCCCGCGCCGACAACAGCAGAACGGGCACCGCCACGGTGTGCGGATCGTTGCGCAGGGCGGCAACCAGGGCCAGCCCGTCCAGGCGGGGCATCATCACGTCGCTGACCACAAGGTCTGGGCGGTCGGCTCGAATGCGGCTCAAGGCCTGCTGGCCGTCGGCGACCTCGTCGACCTCATACCCCGCGCCGCGCAACAGCCGGACCAGGTACTCGCGCATGTCGGCGTTGTCGTCGGCTACCAGAACACGGCTCGGAGAACCGACGGCAGACGGTGGGTTCGGCACGGCGGCCAGGTCGCCGCTGCCGCTGTCGGGCAGCCAGCGCAACGCCTCCTGCACGTACGGTTCGGCGATGTTCGACGACCGGCTGGTGCCGGCCGGGCTGAGCGCCTCGGCGGGGAGGTGGCCCGCTCCGATCGGTAGTCGGATGGTGAACGTGGTCCCCACGTCTTCGACGCTGTCGGCGGTGATGGTGCCGCCATGCAAGCCGACGAGTTCTTTCACCAGGGCCAGGCCGATGCCGCTGCCCTCGGTGGAGCGGGCGCGGGCGCTGTCGATCCGGTGGAACCGCTCGAACAGCCGCGGCATCTCGGCGGCAGATACTCCGATGCCGGTGTCGGCCACGGTCACCACGGCTTCGTCGCCGTCCTGGGTGACCCGGACCGTGATCGATCCGGCGAAGGTGTACTTCAAGGCATTGGACAGCAGGTTGAGGATGACCTTTTCCCACATGTCGCGATCCAGATACACCGCCTCGCCGAGCGGCGGGCAGTCGACGATCAGCTGGAGGTCGGCGCGATCGATGGCCGAACGGAACACACTGGCCAGCTCGGCGGTGACCTGGGCCAGATCGACCGGTTCGTAGTGGGCCTGCACCCGGTTGGCCTCGATGCGGGAGAAATCCAGCAGTGTGTTGACCAGCTTGGCCAGCCGCAACCCGTTGCGCTGGATCACGTCGAGTTCCTGATGGGCACGTTCATCGAGGCCCGCGTTGGCGCGCAACTCACTCACGGGGCCCAGGATGAGGGTGATCGGGGTGCGGAACTCGTGGCTGATATTGGAGAAGAACGTCGTCTTGGCGCGGTCCAACTCGGCCAGCTCATCGGCCCGCCGCTGTTGCTCGCTGTAGCTGCGGGCGCTGGAGACACCGGTCGCGATGTGCCCGGCCACCAGATCGATGAACCCGCGGTACTCGTCGTCAAGGGGCCGGTAGCGGTTCAGGGCTGCGACCAGAAAGCCGGACGGCGCACCGCCCTGCGTCAACAGGGGAGTCACCAGTGCATGGGCTGGGGGCTTGGGCCATTCACCGGCGGGCAGGTCGGTGAACGGGGGCCGGTTCAGCTCGACCAACACCGATTCGCCGCGGGCGGTCTGGTCGACCGGCCAGATCGACGAATCGTCCTTGGGCAATGCCGCCGGCGCCGCCGGATGTCCGGCGGCGATTCCGGTGACTCCGGCGAGCCGGGCGGTCCCGTCCTCGTCGAACAGATAAGTCACAGTGAACGGCAGATCGAGGGGATTGCGTTCGAGCTGACGGGCCGCGAAGGCCAGCATCTCCGACTCGGTGCGCACCACCGATGGGTCCGATCCGAGGTGACGCAGCGTGGCCATCCGCCGTTCACCGATCACCCGGTCGGTGTCCTCGCTGACCACGCACAACATCCCGACGACTTGTCCCGCGTCGTCGCGCAGGGGGCTGTAGGAGAACGTGTGGTAGGTCTCTTCCGGATAGCCCGACCGCTCGAGGAAGAGCCGAAGCGCCTCATCCCAGGTGGCTTCGCCGGTCGTCAGCACCCGATCGATGCGTGGCCAGACGTCATCCCAGATTTCGGCCCAGACCTCACTGGCCGGCCGGCCGAGCGCCCACGGGTACTTGCGGCCGAGGGTGTCGCGCCGGTAGGCGTCGTTGCAGAAGAACGTCAGTTCCGGGCCCCATGCCATCCACATGGAGAAGCGGGAGGACAACACGATGCTGACGGCGGTCCGCAGGCTCTGTGGCCAATGTGCAGACGGTCCTAGTGGCGTCGACGCCCAGTCGACTGCTGCCAGATCATGACCGACACGATCGTCGGGGCCGGAAGCTGATCCAACGTCCACCAAACGTCCTTTCGGCTAGATCCGCCCCTGGTGTGATCAGCCAACGGGTTCACCTTACGTCCCCGTTGTTAAACCAGCGGGATAGTCGAACAAGCCACTCCGTGGCGCGAGATTACAACGGGCGCACCATCACGTAGTCCTGTTCGGTGTGCGTCCCCATCGGGAATGTCTTGGTGCCCGCGACGACGAACCCGCGCTTGGCATAGAACCGTTGCGCGCGGGTGTTTCTCTGGTTCACACCCAGCCAGAGGCATCGGGCTCCGGCGTCGCCCGCGCGATTCACCGCGGCGCCCATGAGCGCTGCAGCTACTCCCGACCCGTGGCTGTCGGCCAGCACATAGAGCTTGGACAATTCGACTGCCGGCCGCGCAATGACGGCCCGTGCGACGTCGGGGTCGGTGCCGACCCCGTCGATCAGCATGGCGTAGCCGACCATTCGGCCGCCGTCGCGGGCGACGAGTACGGTGCGCGACGGGTCCGCCAGGTAGTCGACGAACCGCCCGCGCGACAGGTGGGTGGCGATGAAGGCTGTGACGTCATCGGGTGGCGAGGTGGGCGGGCACGCGAGCGGGAAGGTGGCCGCCGCCAGATCGGCGAGCTCGACCGCGTCGGCCTCGACGGCGTCGGTTATCTCGGGCGCGGCAAAACCGTTGGGAGAGTTCAGGTTCACGGGTTCCACTGCGTGAGGCGCTCGTCGGTGTGCGGGTTGATCAGGACCACCCGGCCGGCCACGGTCACGCCGGCGACGATGCCGGTGGCCTGAAGCCGCAGCGTGGCGCCAAGGTGTCCGGTCGGGGCGTCCACCGACGACGCCGGGGCGGTGCTGCTCACCGCCGGGAGGGGCGGTGAAGCCGGCGCCACAGACAGTAGAGAACCCACGAAACTCCTCCTCACCCCCAGGAATGGTGGCACACGGGCAGTGGTGCTGTCGGGGAACGCGGTTTGCCGGTTGGTGCCGGTGGTACACCCAAGGTTGCCTGCCACCCGCCTTTACGGCATCTTTACGCGAAGGTGTGCCGGGAAGTCTGGTCGGCAGTCGCGCCCGAATGGGCGGTCGACTCGAGCGAAGATGCGGAGACTCAGGCGTGGCGCTTGTCCTGGCATTCGGTGTGGTGCTGCTGATCAGTGTCTCGCTGTCCGGTGTGGCGGCCAGGACCGTGCTGTCCACCGCGTTGATGTTCCTGGTGGCGGGAGCGTTGATCGGCCCGGGCGGATTTGACATCGTCGAGCTGGGCCCCGGGCATGGCATGGTTGCCGCACTGGCGGACATCGCCTTGTTCACCGTCCTGTTCACCGACGGTCAGCGCGCCAATATGCGTGCGCTGCGCGAGAATTGGCGGCTGTCCGGGCGAGCTCTCGGGCTGGGGATGCCGTTGACGATGGTGGGAATCGCGGTTCCGGCACACTTTCTGGCCGGGCTGGACTGGCCCACCGCGTTTCTGCTTGGCGCGATTCTGTCGCCGACCGATCCGGTGTTCGCCGCCGCATTGGTCGGCCGGTCGGACATCCCGCTGCGATTGCGGCGGTTGCTCAACGTGGAGTCGGGTCTCAACGACGGGCTGGCGCTGCCGTTCGTGCTGATCTTCCTCGCCACTGCCAAACACGAGAGCTCGCACTGGACCGAGGTTCTCGAGGAGCTCGCACTGGGCCTGGTGCTCGGCTTCGGTATCGCCGCGCTGGTGGCGCTGGCCTGGCGCAGCAAGATCCTCACTGCCGAACCGCGATTGCAGCCGCTGGGACCGGTCGCCATCGCGGTCGTCGTCTACGCCGGCTGCCACTTGACCCACGCCAATCCCTATTTGGCCGCTTTCGCGGCAGGGTCGACTCTGGCGACGCTGGACCCGGTGACTGCCGAACGTTTTGAACCCTTTGGCGATCTGTTGGCCGAGCTCACGAAGTTCGCGGCGCTTTTGGTATTCGGAGCGCTGATCACGCCGGACAGGCTGTCGCACCTGGGTTGGCAGGGCTGGCTGCTGGCGGTGGTGGCAATTGTGGTGATTCGCCCGGTGTCACTGCTGGTTTCGCTGCTGCGCACGAAGATGCCGCGGCGCGAACGGCTCACGGCGGCCTGGTTCGGCCCCAAAGGGTTCGCGTCGGTGGTGTACGGGCTGCTCGCTCTGCAGTCGGGCATACCCGACAACCAGCTGGTCTTCGACCTCGTCGCGGTGACAATCGCGCTGTCGATCGTGCTGCATTCCTCCACCGACGTACCGGTGGCCAAGTTGCTCCGCGTCGAGCCGCCCGACAATCTGCCGGCCGGCCGGCCTGAGCCCGGTGAACCCGCGGCTGCCGATCGCAGAGCGCCGGAGTCCGCGTGACTGACCAACGGCCGGCGACGAACAACGTACGGTTCGTTTGTGCGCGCACACCAGATCGCCGAACAGTTCCCGGCCGTGGCATCGGATTCCGGTGCGTTGGATGCGGTGCGGCTGATGGCCGAACAGCGACTGCCGGGTTTGGTCGTCACCGACCCGCAGGGCCGACCGTTGACGATCTTGCCGGCGTCACAAGTCGTGCGGTTGCTGGTTCCGGCCTACATCCAGGACGATCCCTCGCTGGCTGGTGTACTGGGCGAACAAGCCGCCGACCGGATCGCCGACAAACTGGGTGGCAAATCGGTTCAGCAGGTGCTGCCCAAGTCGGCTCCGCACATGCCGACGGTCGACGCCGACGACACGATTGTGGAGGTCGCCGCCATCATGGCCCGCGACCATTCACCGCTGGTGGCGGTGGTGACCGGCAAGCGGCTCGTCGGCGTCATCACCGCTTCCCGATTGCTGGAAGTAGCGTTGCAGGCTCAGTGAACTCGGCGAGCGCAAGGTAGTCCATGGCTGTTGTCGCGCTTGGCATCTTCGTTGTCGCCTACCTGCTCATTGCCACCGAACGGATCAACAAGGTCAAAGCGGCGCTGGGCGGTGCCGCCGTGGTGGTGGCGATCGGCATTGTCGGCTCCGATGACATTTTCTACTCGCGCGAGACAGGCATCGACTGGGATGTCATCTTCTTGCTGCTGGGCATGATGGTGATCGTCGGCGTGCTACGGCAGACCGGTGTGTTCGAATACACCGCGATCTGGGCAGCCAAGCGGGCCAAGGGATCTCCGCTGCGAGTGATGATCCTGCTGGCCTTGATCACCGCCGCGGCGTCGGCATTGCTCGACAACGTCACCACTGTCCTGCTGATCGCGCCGGTGACGCTTCTGGTGTGTGACCGGTTGGCCATCAACCCCGTACCGTTCCTGCTCGCCGAAGTGTTCGCGTCCAACATCGGCGGCACCGCGACTCTGATCGGCGATCCACCGAACATCATCATCGGTAGCCGGGCGGGCTTGTCGTTCAACGATTTCCTGGTCCACGTGACCCCGCTGGTGGTGATCGCGCTGGCAGCGTTCCTGGCCTTGCTGCCGTGGTTGTTTCGCGGGTCGTTCACCGTCGAGTCCGACCGGGTGGCCGAGGTGATGTCGCTCAATGAGAGAGAGGCGATTCGAGATGTGCGCCTACTCGTCAAGTGCGGGGTGGTGTTGGGTGCGGTCTTCGCCGCGTTCATCGGACACTCGGTGATCCACGTCGAGCCGGCGGTGGTGGCACTGCTAGGCGCTGGTGTCCTGATCGTCGTCTCCGGTGTCGAGCGGACGCACTACCTGGGCAGCGTCGAATGGGAGACGCTGTTGTTCTTTGCCGGCCTGTTCATCCTCGTCGGGGCACTGGTGAAGACCGGGGTGATCGCCCGGGTAGCCGAGTTCGCCGGTGCAGCCACCGGCGGCAATCCGCTGTTGGCTGCGATGGCGATCCTGTTGGTGTCGGCGCTGCTGTCGGGGGTGATCGACAACATCCCGTATGTCGCGACGATGAGCCCGGTAGTCGCCGACCTGGCTGCGACCGTAGCCAATCCGGTTCACGGCCAAGCTCTGTGGTGGTCGCTGGCGATCGGCGCGGATTTCGGCGGTAACCTCACCGCCGTCGGCGCGAGCGCGAATGTCGTCATGCTCGGCATCGCGGCCAGGGAGGGGTACCCCATCAGTTTCTGGGAGTTCACCCGCAAGGGGGCGATCGTGACCGCGTCGACCATCGGCGTGGCGGCGCCGTACGTGTGGCTGCGCTATTTCGTCTTCGGCTGACACGGACTCACGGTCTGTGGGTGACCGCGCCGATCCGCCTCGGGGTGCACCGGTTGGCGATCTTCCACGCTGTGGGACGTGATCGCATCCAGTTGTCGAGAGCTCAGCCGAACACGAGGGCGGCGGTCAGCGCCGCACCGAACACCACCGTCGGGCCGGCCATGCCGGCGACGAAACCGAGCCCGAAGCGGCGACCCCCTGCGGTGAAGGCCAACACAATTTTCACCAGCAGGTTGGACCCGAGCGCGGCGGCGATCGCAATCAATGCGGTGTCGACACTGATGTCGCCTTTGGCGGCCAGGCTTGCCGCCGCGACCGAGCCGGCGTGTGCGTCGGCGAGCCCGGCTGCGAACGCGGCCAGCACCGCGCCTTGGGGCCCCAATACGTCGGCGCCCCAACGACCGACGAGCAGAGCGAGAGTCAGTACCGCGGCGAGGATGAGAGCGGGTCGCAGCGCGAACGGCCGGCTGGCCGGTGTGGACGCCGCGTCCTCGGCGGGCTCGGTATCGGGCCTGCGGGCCTGCGCGGCGCTTCGGTACACCACCAGCGCTACGCCGACCAGGACGACGGCCCCCGCGGCGACGGGAAGCCACAGCCTGCGCAGCACGTCGATGTCGACCAGTCCGATCACCAGCAGAAGTTGCACAAAGGTGGCGCCGCTGGCCAGCAGTGCGCCGGCCAGCGGTGCGCGTACGCCGGCGTCGGTGCGGCTGGCCCGGCCCATGGATGCCGTCGTGGCGCTTGCCGACACGAACCCACCGGCCAAACCGGTGACGAGAAGGCCGCGCTGGGGACCCAGGGCGCGAACACCGATGTAGCCGAGCCACCCGATGCCGGTCAGCAGCACCACCAGCAGCCACACCTTCGACGGGTTGAGAACCCCATAGGGCCCGATCTGCCGATCTGGCAGCATGGGCAGGATCACGAAGGCGACCACGAAGAACTTGATCGCGTCCTCGAGCTCGATCTCGCTGACGATTTCACGGGCGAACCGATGGATCCGGGTTTTCGACACCAGCAGCACCGTCACGATCACCGCGAGTGCGACGGCCAATGCCGGCCGGGTGCAGGCCAGCGCGCCGAGCAGGTACGCCACAACAGCGGCTATCTCGGTGGTGGTCCCCGGATCGTCCTGACTGGTGCGCATATAGGCCAGGGTGAAAAGTGCTGCAACGCAGACCATCCCGGCGATGACGGCCCATGTGTTGAAGCTGGCCGCGACCGCGCCGGCCAGTGACAGCAACGCGAACGATCGGGAACCGGCGGGCAGTCGGCGGCTGTGGCTACGTTCACGCTCGAAGCCGAGCAACATCCCGATGGCCAGAGCCACCAGGAACGGCTCCAGTTGCTGCACGTTCACCGCGATGCCCCCCGCGTCACAGTCACCGCGCAATCCTATGGCCAGTGGTGTTGCCCGCCCGACATGCTGACCGAGCGGCGGGTGAACGTGGCGTCACGGCCCGGGTGCCGGGCCGGCTGCTTCGGTTGCGGGTGTGGGTTGACTGCCCTGGATACTGCGCTGGTGCTCGTGGCCTGTCGTGCCCCACCCCGCATACCCCAGTGCCACGGCCAGCGCGGTGTATATCGCCGCTTCTGACCACATGAAGCCCACGCCCCAGCGTCGTCCGAGGAACACGGGCTCGTTGATGATCCCGCGGGATGTCGCCACCGCGTATGCGGCGTGGGCGTAGCCCAGGGCGGCGAACGATCCCGAAAAGAACTTGCACGCTTCGCGATTCATGGTTGGCTCCTATCGTCGAGCGGTCTCACCTGTGCGGCCGGGTGCAGTCGCTGAGGTATCAACGGGAATTCGGTGTGCACGTGCTGGTCCATCGCCGTGGCGAAGTCCGGCGAGAAGTACATCCGCAGAAGCGGATCGACCAGGCGTCCCGGTCCCGTCCATCCGGCGGTAATCGTGTGGCGAACATGTACACCGCCGGTGACATCGGTGACCTCGATCGTCAGCCACGCCGGCAGCCGAACACCCTTCTTCATCTGCCACACGATCTTTCGGCCGGGTTCGGCCTCGACGACCACCGCCGTCATCCGGAGGCGACGCTTACCGATGAACTCGTCCATGAATACCTCATCGCCTACGTGGCCGGATCTGCCCGCGGCGACGGGGTGCAGACGCAGGTGCACGCCGGGCCACCACTGCTGGTACGCCGCGTCGGTCCAGTCGGACAGGAAGCCGGTGACCTCGGCCGCGGTCAATCCCGGAACCGTCACTTCGGATCGGATCGTCAACACCGTCGGACCTCCCGCTTATCACGTTCCATCAACGCTATTGCCGCTGCCGTGACGGCGTGAGGGTCCAACGTCATCGAGTTGGTGGTATCTGGCCCGCTGTTCGCTTCGCCTCGATGTCCTCGGCGTCGGTGAGGGTGAAGTAGTTCTCTTCCTCTTGAAGGAAGTGCAGTCGCAGCAATGCGTGCAGGCCGTAGAGACAGGCGCGAAGGTCGTCGAGCTGATCGAGCTGGACGGCTCCGGCGTTGCGCGCCAGCTCGAGGTGGTTGCCGATCCGGTCGGTCAGTCGATGAATCTCGGCATGGGTCCTGCTCATTGTGGCGGTGGCTTCGGCGCTGCCCAGGGGTGCGGCCAACGCCGGGTAGAGGTCGTGTTGTTCGGCATCCTCGTGCGGTAGCAATTGGTCGGTGAGAAACCGGTAGGCACGGTCGAGCGCGTCGATCGCCGATTCGTCGCGGTGGCTGTCGAGTTGGGACGCGGCGTCACGCAGCTGGGAGAGCGCGTCTCGCAGGATGTCGTGTTCTGCGGCGAACCGGAGCAACAGGGCTTCGGTCTCGTGCGGCAGCGCAATCCCCACCGCGGGGTTACCACGAAGTGCGCGCAGCGCATTGAGGATCACGGCGACGTCGATGGCCTCCTGCAGGAGCGCTCCCGCCGCGGGCGGCAGCCAGCCGAATGCGGCGACACCCATCGCCAGCAGCGACAGGGCCATTCCGACGACCGCGCTCTGCACCGCGATGTGCCGCGACCACCGAGCGATATCCATCGCGTCGGCCAGGCGGTCCAGCCGATCCGTGGTCAACACGATATCGGCGGCCTCCGATGACGCGGTGGCGCCGCGGGCACCGATCGCGACACCGACAGTGGCCGCCGCAAGGGCTGGGGCGTCGTTGACGCCGTCGCCCACCATGACGGTCACCGCCTTCTCCCGTTCGGCGCGTACCGCGGCGACCTTGTCCGCCGGGCTCTGATCTGCGTACACCTCGTCCAAACCGAGCACAGTGCCCACTTCCCGTGCGGGCGCGGACCGGTCACCGGTGAGCATGACCAGCCGGGTGAAGCCCGCCGCGCGGAGCCGGCGCATGGTTCGGGGTGCCGTGCGGCGCAGGGGATCTCGCAGCAGCACCGCGCCGATCACAGCATCGTCGACACCGACCCACGCGATCGCGGCGGTGTCCAGGCTCGCGCGATTGACCGCTGCGCGCGCCCACCCCGCTTCCGGGACACCGGTGGAGAGTTTGCCCACGGAGACCTGCGCGCCATCGACCGTGGCCGCAACTCCCCGCCCCGGTTGCTCGATCATGTTGACAGGCAACGACAGCGGTATGTCCTGCGCGAGTGCTTCGGTGACGATCGCCTCGGCCAGCACGTGGGGAGACATCTGATCGACGGACGCGGCGAGGCGCAGAACCTCCCTGCGGTCGTAACCGGGTGCCGGGAGAACATCGACAACGACGGGGCGTCCGGCGGTGAGCGTGCCGGTCTTGTCCATCACCAATGTCTTTGCATGCCCTAGGTTTTCGAGTGCGCCGCCGCTGCGGACGACGACACCGTGACGTGATGCGCGCGACAGCCCCGACACGATCGCCACCGGCGCGGCCAGCAGCAGTGGGCACGGGGTCGCCACCACCAGCACCGCCACCGCACGGACCCATGATCCGCTGGCCAGTCCCGCGGCGGCGGCCACCACCAACGCCACCGGAAGAAACGCTGCCGCATAGCGGTCGGCCAGCCGAACGATGGGCGCGCTTTCAGAGCCTGCCTGCTCGGCCAGTCGCACGATGCCGGCGTAGGTGCTGTTCGCGGCGGTGGCCGTCGCGCGAATGTCAAAGGCTGTGGCGGCGTTCACCACGCCGCTGCGGACCGGTTCACCGATCGCACGTTCGACTTGCAGGGGCTCACCGGTCAGGACCGATTCGTCGAGAATTGCCTCGGCGCCCTCAATCCGGCCATCCACGGGAACCACCTCGCCAGGACCGACGACCAGCACATCACCGATCGCGACGTCCGCCAGGGGGATGACCGTGACTGCGTCGCCGGCTTTGCGCCGCGCAAATCGCGGCGCATGCTCGAGTAGGGCCCGCAGATCCTTCGACGCGCGGCGCTGTGCGGCGGCATCCAGGAAACGGCCCGTGGACAGCATCACCGCGATCAGGGCGCCGGCCACATACTCGCCCACCCACAGCGTGCCGACCAGGGAGAGCACCGCCAGCAGATCAACCCCGGCTCGGCCCCGGTACAGCGAGAGGACCACCCAGACCACCGCGGGCACCACACCGGACAGCGTTCCCGCGACCCAGATACCGTCGGCGATCTCGTGCCTGCCGACGAGCCAGGCGAGGCAGCCCAGGAACAGAGCCGTCACGGTGACGGCCAACAGAACCGGCTCGACCAGCGGCCGGATCCGCAGCCACCATGGCCGGTGTGTGCTCTCGGGACCGCTCACGGCCAGGCTCCGACCGTCCGCGAGCGGGCCCGGCAGTTGGCGATCACACGCCCTCCTCCTGGCCTCGTCCCGTCATCATCGTGACATCCGGACCCCGCGTTAAGAGGACAAGGTCACCTTCTTTGAGCGCTGAAAGAACGTGTGTTCGGCGGCGTCGAGTCGTGTTGCGTGGCACGCTCGTTGAGTGCCCATGCCGAGCGTCGCCCCCGCGGTTCTGGTCGTCGAGGACGATCACGCGCTCAGTGCGATGCTGGCGGCGCTGCTCACCGATGAGGGCTACCGGGTCGACACCGCATACGACGGACAGCAAGGGTTGCACCGCGGGTTGACGGGGGATTACGACGCTTTGATCGTGGACCGTGGGTTGCCGGTGATGGACGGCGCGGATCTGATTGGGCTGCTCAGATCGAAAGGCGTCGCGACGCCTGCGCTGATCTTGACGGCGCGCGGAGCGGTGGAGGATCGGGTGGAAGGCCTCGACGCGGGTGCGCAGGATTATCTGGTCAAGCCCTTCGAAGTTCCCGAGCTGCTTGCCCGGGTGCGTGCGCTGCTGCGGCGAATCGACAACTCCGCCACCGTCGTCGGCGCAGGCGGCCTGCGGCTGGACCGGGTGACCCGCCGGGTGTCGGGGCCGGGCACAGACGGCGACGTCGAGTTGTCCGAGCGGGAAGCCTCGCTGCTGGCGACGCTGATGTCCGCACCCAAACGGGTGTACAGCCGCGCTCAGCTTCTCGACTTGGTGTTCGAGGGCGTCGAGTCCGGCGGAGCGGTGGATCTCTACGTCCACTATTTGCGGCGCAAGCTCGGTAAGCAGGTGATCCGCACCGTGCACGGCGCCGGCTACCGCTTCGGGTACGAATGACCCCGGCCAGTGATCTCGCCGTGGTGCGGCGGGCCGGCCGCATCGCGGCGATTCAGGCGTCGGTTGCCCTTGCCCTGGTGCTGCTGGTCGTGGGCGGGGTGGTGTTCATGGTCTACGTGCGTGCCCAGAACCGTCAGATCGACGCCGAGCTGCGGACGCTGGCCATGTCGGCCGACGACGCCGGCGACCCGCCCCCCGACATGGAACTCGCGTTGCGCGAGAACGACGGTGAGGTGTCGACCAGTGATGGCGGGCAGCCCGGGGTGGCGCTGCTGGCCGGACCGGCGGGCTTCGGCGACCTGCGCACCGACGGGCGTCATTACCGGACGTTCGTTGTGGATCGGCCTGAGGGGCGGGTGGTGGCGATGATGGATCTGGCGCCCTACCACGCGGGCCGTAACCGTCTGCTGATGTCGGTGGGCTTCGCCGAACTGGCCGGCATCCTGGCATCGGTCGCGGTGGTGGTGCTGTTCACCCGACGGTCGGTGCGTCCGCTGGCCCAGGCGTTGGCGTTGCAGCGCAGATTCGTCGCGGACGCGTCGCACGAACTGCGGGCGCCGCTGACGGTGTTGCACACCCGCGCCCAGATGCTGGCTCAGCGGGCCGGTACCGCGGACGCTGAAGTGGTTCGCGCCGACGCCGACGCGCTGGTGGCCGACACCCGCGCGCTGAGCGACATCGTCGATGATCTCCTGGCGTCGGCGACGATGACGGCGGGCGAGTCGCGACGCGATCGGGTTGACCTGGCCTCGGTGGCATCCGACGTCCACCACAGCCTGGCGCCGTACGCGGATGCGCTGGGCGTCGACCTTCGCTATGAAAAGCCAAGCGGTACCGATCTGTTCGAGATCGTGGGATCCAGCGCCGCGCTGCGCCGGGCGCTCACCGCGTTGGTGGACAACGCCCTGAGCCACGAGCACCCCGGCGGCGTGGTCGACATCCGTCTGAGCCGGCAGGGCTCGATGATCATCGCGGAGGTCGCCGATGACGGTGTCGGCATCGACCCCGACGCGATGGCCACGCTGTTCACCCGGTTCGCGCGCGGAACCGAGCACACCACGCGGACCGACCGGCAGTCGTACGGGATCGGGTTGGCGCTGGTGCGTGAGATCGCCCACGCCCACGGCGGTGAGGTGACCGTCGAGTCGACCTCCGGTCATGGCGCAACCTTCACGCTCACTCTTCCGGCCGCCCCGGTCGGCTAGCGGGGCGCGCGCACGTCGATCGCCAGCCGTTCGCCGTCGTGGCGGGACAACACCAAATCCAGTCGTGAGACGCGGGCGGTGAGAGGATCGCGCAGCCGGACCGCATCGCGCACGTCGTTGGGCCACAGGTATCGCCACGCCGCGTAGCTGTTGGTCATCTCGTACACGTTGAAACCGGCCTCGATGAACGGGCGCAGGACGTCGGCCGGCCGCAGCTCACGGTCCGGCCACCATCGGGGCGAGAGTTCGACCACGATCTCGGCGTCGTCCCGCAATGTCCCGATGATGTTGCGCATCCCGGCCAGGACGTCGGGTTCGGCGCCTTCGACGTCGATCTTGATCAGCCGCGCCGACGTGATCTCGCGGAACGTGAGGATCTCCTCGAGCGGCCTGGCCTCGATCGTCGACTCGGCATGCAGACCGCGCGACGGCAGCGTGGTCGACATTCCGGCGTTGTTGCGCGGCCCGGCGTACACCGTCAACGTCCCGGATTTCGCCGCAGCCGCCATGTTCACCCGACGGATGCGATCGCGATGGCCGCTGACATCCACGTTCTGGTGCAGATCGTCGAACATCGCCGGCGATGCCTCTACCGCCACCACGCCACCCTGGGTGCCCACCGAGCCGGCCGCGAGGAGTGAGTAGTAGCCGATGTTGGCACCGACGTCGACGAAGACGTCGCCGGCGTCGAGCCGGCTCGCGATGAATCGGGTGAGGTCCGGCTCCCACTCGTGGAACACCCAGATGTAGGTGGCGATCAGATCGGGCAGCCGGCACATCAGCGTGGCGTCGAAGCCGGTGCGTCCCGGCAGCTGCACGGCGTGCCCCAGCCGGCCGTAGCCGCGCAGCAGCAGCGACAACGCCGCGAATACTGGTATCAGGAGCGCGGCCCGGAGCACCCTTTCTGCGCGTGGAACGGTTTGCTTGGGAGTACCGAGCCGCCGCGCCACGTTGCGCAGACCGCATGCCGTCGCGACGACCATCAGCTCCAGAGGTGACCGGGTCGAAACCATGCGTTACAAATTCATGTCGCATTCTTTGAGTCGACAAAGAACATCGGGCCGACACTGCCGACGCCACGCTCGAAGCTGCGAAATGGCGCCAAAGAGGCAGTTTCCCAAGCAAATTCGGACTGCATTTGCCAGGCAACTCACGCTCTTCGCTCAGGTTATTGCCAGTACCACCGGACGTGGGGCCATCGCCGCTTGCGGGCGCAGGCCCAATTCTTCGAAGCTTCAAAAAACCTGCTGTGAGCATGCAGTCATGGACTCACCCGGTTCTGCGGTACCCGGTGCCGCGTCAGGGGCGGTGGCCGAGATGCCGGCTGCGCGCCCGGCTTGCCCGACCGCGGAAAGCCATTGGCAGCGTTGGACGATGGATATGCAGATCATCGTCACGGACCCCGACGCTCTTGCCGCTGCCCGGCGTGCGGTGGATGCCGAACTCGACGCCATCGACGCTGCGGCCTCACGATTCAACCCTGATTCGGAGATCAACGGCCTCACCCGCTCTGGCCGGCCCACCGAGGTCAGTGAGCTACTCGCCGAACTGCTCGGCGCCGCGTTGGCTGCGGCACAACAGACCGACGGTGACGTCGACCCGACGATCGGCGCCCGCCTGATCGATCTCGGCTACGATCGCGAGATCGCCGCCGTGAATTCGGCTGTGCCGCTGGCGGTGTCGGTCAGCCGGGCAGCCGACTGGTCGATGATCAGACTGGACGGGCGGACGGCCGCGGTGCCGCTCGGGGTGGTTGTCGACCTGGGGTCGACGGCCAAGGCGGTCGCTGCGGATCGCTGCGCGGCACGAGCGCACCGGATCACCGGCGCGGGCGTGCTGGTGAACCTCGGCGGCGACATCGCGACGGCCGGGGATGCTCCCGGCGAGGGCTGGCAGGTGCTGGTCTGCGACGGCGACGATGAACCGGCGACGACGGTCGCATTGTCGCCGGGCGTGGCCATGGCCACGTCGAGCACCTTGCGCCGCCGGTGGCGACGTGGCAGGCGGGCGCTGCACCACATCGTCGACCCGCGGTCGGGCTGGCCGGCGGAACCGGTGTGGCGCACCGTCAGCGTCGTCGCTGCCAGCTGTCTTAAAGCCAACACAGTCAGCACCGCGGCGGTGATCCGCGGCTGGCGCGCGCTCGACTGGATCCGGGCACAGGGCCTGCCCGCCCGGCTGGTGGACAGCGACGGGATCGTGCACACACTCGGCGGATGGCCGGCGGAACACTCAGGTGGGCGGAGATGACAAAGAGCGCGACGCAGCAGACAACGCTGCGGCTGCATATCGATTGGACGCGCTGCGACGGACGCGGGCTGTGCAGCGAGCTGCTGCCACAGCTGCTGGGTCGTGACGATTGGGGATATCCGCGCAGCCGGGACAACTCCCGGGAAGCGTCGGTGCCCACGCCTGTGGTGAAGTACGCGCGTCGCGCTGTTGCCCGATGTCCGCGGTTGGCGCTGACTCTGGTCGAGGACGCCTGAGGGCGCTCACTGCCCGGTTCCCATCCGGTAGCCCACGCCCCGCACGGTCAAGACGAACTTCGGTTCGGCGGGATTGTCGCCGAGTTTGCGCCGCAGGTGCCCCACGTGGACGTCGACAAGGTGGTCATTACCCACCCACGGTTCGCCCCAGACCTCGTCGATCAGGTTGCGACGGGTCCAGACCACACCGGGCCGGGAAGACAGCGCGGCCAATATGTCGAACTCGGTGCGGGTCAACGAGATCGGCTCTGTGCCGACGAAGACCTGACGACTGGCAACGTCGATGGAGAGCGGGCCGAACACCCTCGGCGGTGATTCGCTGTGCGGTGCGCCGGCGGGCGCGACAGGTGGGGCCACCGAGCGCGGCCTGCGTAGCATCGCCCGGATCCTGGCGACCAGCTCCCGGGGGCTGAACGGTTTGGTCACGTAGTCGTCGGCTCCGACCGACAGCCCGACGATGGTGTCGACTTCGCTGTCGCGGGCGGTCAGCATCACCACGTAGGCGTCGGAGAACGTCCGCAACTGCCGGCACACTTCGAGGCCGTCGATGCCCGGCAGGCCGAGGTCGAGCACCACCACGTCCGGGTCGACCTGCCGTGCCACGTCCAGCGCTTCGAGCCCGGACAGGCACACCGTCACCTCGAAATGCTCGCGTTCCAGATAGCTGGCGACGACCTCGGCCAGCGGCTTCTCGTCGTCCACCACCAGGGCGCGATAACCCAGGTCAGCGTCGTGCGGAGTTGCCTGTGATCCGGGATCCATGACCTTCATCGTGCCGTGCCACCGCGCCGGGTTGTGGTCTTGAGCCAATCTTTACCGAACCAACACCAAAAGCCGCATCGGTCCGGCGCAGCGTGGAATGAGTAACCGGAGGAGCCGCGACGAGAGGGTGGTGTCCGATGATGTTCTGGTTTGACCATGACATGAGCGGGTGGGGATACGCGGGCATGGCGGTCGGCATGGTGGTGTTCTGGGCGCTCGTCATCGCCGGAATCGTTGCGCTGGTGCGGTTCACCGCGGGGCCGTCTCAGGCGGGCCCAGGTCCGTCGTACCCGGCGTACACCGCATCGCCGGAACAGCTTCTGGCTGCGCGGTTCGCGCGCGGGGAGATCGACGATGCGGAGTACCGCCAGCGGCTGGCGGTCCTGCGTGGTGCGGAGCGGCGCTGAGGCCGGTGTCGGGGTGCCCTTGTCAGGCTGGCTGTCCGAGCCGTCCACCATGGCTGAATCGTGCTGCCCGGCGGCCGATTCGGTGTTCGCGGCCGCGGACACGAAGAGGCGGACCGGCTGGGCGGACCGGCTCGGCGTAGAACACCCGCTTGGTGATCTCCACGAGAACCAGGTAGGCGACGGTGAGTAGAGCCAGCGCACCGTAGAACTGCCACGGCAGCGGTGTGAAGCCGAGGGCGCGGGCCACCGGGGAGATGGTCAGCACGACACCGATGGTGATGGCGGTGAACGTCGCCGCGGCCAGCAGCCCGCCCGGCCGGCTGCGCAGGAACGGCACCCGCCGGGTGCGGATCGCGAAGATGATCAGTGTCTGGGTGGCCAGCGACTCCACGAACCATCCGGTCCGGAATTCGGTGGGACCCGCGTGCAGTACACCGAGCATGAGCCCGAACGTCATGAAATCGAACAGCGAACTGATGGGGCCGAATGTCAGCATGAATCGCCGAATGAACGCGATGTTCCAGTGCGACGGTGCGTGTAGCTGCTCTTCGTCGACCCGGTCGCTGGGGATGGCGAGTTGAGACGAGTCGTAGAGCAGGTTGTTCAGCAGGATCTGGCTGGGCAGCATGGGCAGGAACGTCAGAACGGCCGATGCCGCGGCCGCCGAGAACATGTTGCCGAAGTTGCTCGACGTCCCCATCAGGACGTACTTGATGGTGTTGGCGAAGATTCGGCGACCCTCGGCCACCCCGGTGGCCAGGACCCCCAGGTCCTTCTCCAGCAGTACGACGTCCGCCGCGTCCTTGGCGACGTCGGTGGCGGTGTCGACCGAGATCCCGACATCGGCGGAGTGCAGTGCCAACGCGTCATTGACGCCGTCACCGAGGAATCCCACCGAGCGGCCGGTTCGCCGGAGCACCGTGATGAGGCGGGCCTTCTGCTCGGGTGAGATTCGGGCGAACACGTTCGCGGTGCGGGCGGCAGCCTCGAACCCGGCGTCATCGAGGGCGGCCAACTCGGCACCCGACACTGTGCCCTTGGATGCCAAACCGAGCTCAGCACAGACCTTTTCGGCCACCGTCGCGTTGTCTCCGGTAGCCACCTTCACCTCGATGCCCAACTCGGCCAGCCGAGCCAGCGACTCGCGTGCCGCCGCCTTGGGTGGGTCGGCGAAGACGAGGAAGCCGTCCAGCGTCAGCCGGGTCTCGTCGGCGGGGGTGATCGTGGACAGTTCGGGAGCGGGCCTGCTGGCGACCGCGACGACGCGCCGCCCCTGGCGGAACAGCCGATCCAGCACCGGCTGCGCGGTGGCGGGCACCGCCGCGCAATGCGCGAGGACTTGTTCGGGGGCGCCCTTGACGATCAGCACCGGGGCGCCGGCGTCGTCGATGAGAGCCGAGGTGGCGCGGCGGGTGTGGTCGAACGGAAGTTCGGCGATCCGGTGCGCGCCCCTGGTGACCACCTGCCGTCCCGCCTCGCAGTCCCACAGGGCGGCATCCATTTCGTTGGCACTCGTCCCACCGCATTCGGGGTCGACGTCGGTGGCCAACAAGCCCTTGCGCAGCAGGACATCCGAGACCGCGCCAGTGGGGTCGACCGCTTCGACCAGGGTGATGCGTCCCTCGGTCAGTGTGCCGGTTTTGTCGGTGATGAGGATGTCGATGTCGCCGAGGTCCTCGATGCACACCAGCCGCTTGACCAGAACCTTGAGTTGGGCCAGCCGTCGAGACCCGGTGGCCAGACTGGTGCTGACGACGGCGGGCAGCAGCTGGGGAGTGATACCGACCGCGATCGCCAGGGCAAAGAGCACCGAGTCGATCAGCGGGCGGCGCAGGAGCAGGTTGATGGCGAGGATCATCACGGTCAGTGTGATCGCCACGTGCAGAAGCAGATACGAGAACCGGCGCAGGCCGGTCTGGAAGTCGGTTTCCGGCTGCCGTTCGCCCAGTCCTGCCGCGATCTTGCCGAATTGTGCATTCAGTCCGGTCGCGTAGACCACCGCGGTCGCGTCCCCGGCCGACACGACTGTGCCCATGAACGCCAGATCGGTGAAGTCCGCCATGGACGCGTCGCGCGGCGCCGGTGAGGTGGACTTCTCGGCGGCGGTGGATTCGCCGGTGAGGATGCTCTCGTTGCATTCGAGTCCGTTGACGGTGATCAGCCGCACGTCGGCGGGTACCAACTCGCCCAGAGTCAGCGCAATGACGTCCCCGGGTACCAGCTCGTTGACATCGCGCTTGACGTACTGGCCGTCGCGGCGGACCACGGCGTGATGCCGAACTCTGGAGTGCAGTGCGGCGGTGGCCCGTTCGGCGCGGTATTCGTTGAGGAAACCCAGCCCGATGCTGACGAACAGTATGACGCCGATGATCAGGGCCTGGGTGGAGTCACCGAGGAAGAACGACAGCACCGCGGTTGCCGCCAGAAGCGCCAGAACCGCATTGTTGAGCTGCCGCCGCAGTACCGCCCAGGCGCTGACCCGATGTGTCCGAAGCGAATTGGGGCCATATCGGCTCAGGCGGGCGGCAGCCTCGGAACTGGACAGACCCTGGGCCGAGGTGTCCAGGTCGTCGAGGACGGCAGCCAGTGGCGCCGCGGCGATCGCCGCGGCCGTCAGAGTCACGGCGCCACCGAGTTCATCGGGAACGGTTGCCGTCACCAGCTCGCGCCGATTCCAGGAGCAGCCGACGCTCGGCCGCGGCGATCGTGCGGCGGGCGTGCCCGAGCGCATCGGGATGGACCGAGATCGAGGTGATCCCCATGCGCACAGGATATTCGGCGAATGCCGGTGTGGTGGACGGTGCCTGACCGCACAGTGACGACGGCATTCTCGGCGTCGCTCATGCCGAGGTCACTGATGTCTTCGGCGTATGGTCCGGCATCGTGGAAACCCTCCAATTGTGCTGCCGGACTGGTCACACGGCCAGTACGCAGATCTCCTTGGCCCGGGCCACGGAGTGGGCCTGCGGACCGGTGGTGTCCACGCGATGTGCGTCGGTCCAGGCGCCGTCGCCGCGATCGGCGAGGGCGACGGCGATCTCGGGCGTCACCTGCGACGTGGTCTGGGTGCGCTCGCTGACTCGGGTGACCGTGGCGTCGAGCGGTGCGGTGCAGGCGAACTCGATCTCCACCGCGCCGCTGTCGGCGGCTATCTGCCGGGCCAGCTCGCGGTGGCGGTGGTCGAGCCAGGTGCCGTCGAGCACCACGCTGCGGCCCTCGCACAGCTTGAGGTGAGCCTGGCGGAGCACACTGTCGTAGACAGCGTCGACGTTCTCGCGGCTGTACAGCCCGTCGTCGAGTACCCCTGGTGCGCCGGTGATCTCGCCGCGCCGGACCATGTCGGCACGCACGTCGTCCGTCGAGATCACTTCAGCGCCGATCTCGTTCGCCAACGACCGGGACAAGGTGGTCTTGCCGGTGCCGGGGCCGCCGCCCACCAGGATCAGCCGGACCGCCGCGGCACGCAGGTGGTCCAGGGCGATCTCCAGATGGCGCCGCGCGTCGGCGGCGGCATTTCCGTCCTGCTGGGTGTGGCGAATGCAGTCGACCTTGGCCCGAACGACCGCCCGGTAGGCAATGTAGAAGTGGCACAGCGAATCCGGTGCATCGTCGCCGGACAGCTCCCGGTAGCGCCGGAGAAACAGAGTGGCCAGATCCACCCGGCCCAGGAATTCCAGATCCATCGCCAGGAACGCCGCGTCGTCGATGACATCGACGTAGCGCAGGTGGTCGTCGAACTCCAGGCAGTCCAGCAGTGCCGGACCGTCCGGCAAGCAGAAGATGTCGTCGGCGCGCAGATCGGCGTGACCGTCGACGATCTTGTGGTCGCTGAGACGGCGGGCGAACAGCACCGCCCGCCCGGCGATGAATTGATGTGACAGCCGTGCGATTTCGGCAACCACATCCGAGTCGATACCGACGTCACCGTTCTGGGCGTAGCGCTGCAGCTCGTCCACGTTTTCCTGCCATCGTGCGGCGATAGCATCGACCCGGCCCTGGGCGTCCACGTCCCGCCCGCGGGGAGCCGCGGCGTGGAATCGCGAGAGCACCAACGCGACCGCCGCGAGCTGATCCTCGACCGGCTCTCCGTGGCGCACCATGGTCGCCAGTCGCCGATCGTCGGGATGGCGGCGCATGACGATGACCGGTTCGGGGTCTCCGCCCGGTGCGGTGAAGTGCGCGACGCCGAGGTAGCTGTCGGGTGCCAGACGGCGGTTGAGCGCCACCTCGCTGGCGCAGGCGTGCTCACGCCGTTCGAGGGTGGAGAAGTCGAGGAAATCGTTGACGACCGGTTTCTTGATCTTGTAGGCCCGGTCGTCGATCAAGAACACCATTCCAGTGTGGGTTTCAGCGATCCGCGGGTGCCATCCCATACCGTCGATCCTCGCCTGCCGGCGCCGGCGATCACAGCGGTACTCAGGCCACTGCGGATGGGTGCAAGGTCCCTGCCCGCAGAGTACAAAGGCCTTCAAGGTAGGTCCCCACCGAGATGACTTCCGACCCCTGGCAGGCGCGCCGCACGGACATAGGGTTGGCGCAGACAGAGGGCGGTGGTTGCCGATGGTCATGTCGACGCTCGATCCCCAGGTGATCGCGAATGCGGTGGAATTGGCGTGCCGGGCGCCGTCGGTGCACAACAGCCAACCATGGCGGTGGGTCGCCGAAGGGCCTTCGCTGAAACTCTTTCTGGACGCCGGGCGGGTGCCTCACGCCACGGACCGGTCCGGCCGGGAAGCCGTGATCAGTTGTGGCGCCGTGCTCGACCATGTGCGGGTGGCCGTCGCCGCCGCCGGGTGGGAGGCGATCATCTCGCGGTTTCCCAATCCGAACGAACCCGAGCACCTGGCGACGATCGACTTCAGCGCGATGGAATTCGTCACCGATGCTGTGCGCAGCCGCGCGGACGCGATCCTGGTGCGCCGCACCGACCGGTTGCCGCTGGCGCCCCCACCGGACTGGACGTCGTTCGAGTCGGTGCTGCGAAGTACCGTCGACACCGACCGCGTGGCGATTCGGGTGCTGCCCGACTCGGTGCGCCCGCAGTTGGCCCAGGCCTCGCGGCTGACCGAGTCGCTGCGCCGCTACGACGCCTCCTATCACGCGGAATTGGCTTGGTGGACAGCGCCGTACGAAGTATCCGACGGTGTACCGCACAGCAGCCTGGTGTCGGTCGCCGAGCGTGACCGGGTCGATGTCGCCCGGGTGTTTCCGGGGACCGAGCACGCCGACCGGCGGCCGGAGGTCGACCAGGATCGGTCCACGATCGTGGTGCTCTCGACGTTCGGCGACTCGCGCCGCGATGCCCTGGAGTGCGGAGAAGTTCTCTCCGATGTGCTGCTGGAAGCCACCCTGGCCGGGTTGGCCACCTGCACGCTGACCCACATGACCGAGTTGGCGGCCAGCCGCGACGTGGTGCGGGCGCTGACCGGCAACCAGGACGACCCGCAATTGCTGATCCGCGTCGGCCTGGCGCCGGCGATCGGGCAGACACCCCCTGCTACGCCACGCCGGCCGCTGTCGGGCGTACTCGAATTTCGCGGATGAACCCTCGGCACCGGCCGCACGACGAACGGAGCACATCATGACCACCGCGCCTACGACACCGCCGCAGCATCCGCGACGTGTCTTCCGTGACCGGCGAGAAGCCGGCCGGGTTCTGGCCCACCTGTTGGACGGCTACCGCGGTCGCGGTGGTGTTGTGGTGCTGGGGTTGGCCCGTGGCGGCGTGCCGGTTGCCTGGGAAGTCGCGGCGGCACTCGGCGCTCCGCTGGATGCGTTCATCGTGCGCAAGCTCGGCGCACCGGGGCACGCCGAGTTCGCGATGGGTGCGCTGGCGTCGGGTGGGCGGGTGGTGGTCAACGATGACGTCATCCGCGCCCTGCGGGTGACACCGCAGGAGTTGCGCGACGCCACCGAGCGGGAAGCCCGGGAACTGGCTCGGCGGGAAAGCGCCTACCGTGGCGGACGTCCGCCGCTGGACGTGGCGGGTAAGACGGTGATCCTCGTCGACGACGGCCTGGCCACCGGGGCGAGCATGCTCGCCGCCGTGCAGGCTTTGCGCGAGATGGAGCCCGCCGAGATCGTGGTCGCCGTCCCCGCAGCGCCGCAGTCGACCTGCCGCGAATTCGCCTCTTTGGTGGACGATCTCGTGTGCGCGTCGATGCCCACCCCGTTCTTGGCGGTCGGAGAGTCGTTCTGGAACTTCGAGCAGGTCAGTGACACGGAGGTACGGAATCTGCTGGCCACCCCGACGACCGGCATCGGCACCGCGCGGCTGCGCATCGCGGAAACGCCCGCGGAAGTGATCGGCCGCTGCGCCGTCGATGCCCCCTCGGGGGTGCCGCCGCGGGAGGCGCTGGAGGAGTTGGTCGGTGATGCGCGGGTGGTGCTGATCGGGGAAAGCTCACACGGCACTCGCGAGTTCTACGAGGCGCGTGCGGAAATCACCAAATGGCTGATTCAGGAGAAGGGCTTCTGCGCGGTGGCAGCCGAAGCCGACTGGCCCGACGCCTACCGGGTCAACCGGTATGTCCGTGGCCGCAGTGACGACGACTCCGCCGACGGCGCGTTGAAGGGGTTCGAGCGATTCCCCGCGTGGATGTGGCGCAACACCACCGTCCGTGATTTCACCGCCTGGCTGCACGCCCACAACGCCGGGTGTCGTGCCGATGGACGACGTGAGGCCGGGTTCTACGGTCTGGATCTCTACAGCCTGCATCGCTCGATGCAGGAGGTGATCGACTACCTGGACAACGTCGACCCGGTCGCGGCGCAACGGGCGCGAGAGCGGTACGCCTGTTTTGATCACGCCGGCGGGGACGACGGTCAGGCGTACGGGTACGCCGCGGCCTTCGGCGCCGGGATGTCCTGCGAGGCAGAGGTTGTCGAGCAGTTGGTCGAACTGCAACGCGCAGGGCTGCAGTATGCGCGCCGGGACGGACTTCTCGCCGAAGACGAACTGTTCTATGCCCAACAGAATGCACAGACGGTCCGCAACGCGGAGGTCTACTACCGTTCGATGTTCGGCAGCCGGGTGTCGTCATGGAATCTGCGCGACCAGCACATGTTCCAGACGTTGAGAGCGTTGCGCGCGCATCTGCATCAACACAACGGTGAGCCTGCCCGAATCGTGGTGTGGGCCCACAACTCTCACGTCGGTGACGCGCGGGCAACGGAGGTGGGGGCCGACGGGCAGCTGACGTTGGGTCAGCTCGTTCGGGAGGGGTACGGCGAGCAGGCGTTGCTGATCGGATTCACCACCTACTCGGGGACCGTCACCGCCGCCAGTGAATGGGGCGCGGTGGCCGAGCGGAAGGTGGTTCGGCCTGCTCTCAACGGCAGTGTCGAGGAACTGCTGCACGAGGTCGACCGACCAGAATTTCTGGTCTCTGCGCTTCTCAGTCGGGAAGCTGCCGGCCCACTGGACACCGTGCGCCTCGGCCGGGCGATCGGGGTGATCTATCAACCCGCCACCGAACGGCAGAGTCACTACTACCACGTGCGGCCAGGCGAACAGTTCGACGCGATCATTCACATCGACCGCACGACAGCCCTGGAACCGCTTGAGCTCAACAGTGTCTGGGTCGCGGCGCAGACACCCGAGACCTACCCGACCGGCCTGTGAGCGCCCCCATGATCGTCACGGTGACGATGAATCCGGCCCTCGACATCACCGTGGACGCCGAACGCGTGGGACCAACCGACAAAGTCCGTTGTTGCGCAGATATTTACGATGCCGGCGGTGGCGGACTCAATGTCGCCCGGTTCGCGCGGGCGTTGGGCGCTCCCGTCTCCGCCGTGCTCACCGCCGGTGGTCCGATAGGAGCGCGCCTGGTGGAGCTCCTCGACGACGCCATCGTGCCCAACACGTTCGTCGCACTGCGCGGCGACACCCGGGAGAGCTTCACGGTCAACGAACGCTCGACCGGCAGGCAGTACCGGTTCGTGCTACCCGGACCCGTGCTGACCGCCGACGAGCAGCTGCGCTGTCTCGAGGTGATCGACGCCAGTGCAAACGGCGCCGCGTTCGTGGTCGCGAGCGGCAGCCTGCCGCCCGGCGTTCCCGCCGACTTCTATCAGCGGATCGCCGACATCTGCCGCAGGCGGCAGGTCCGGCTGGTCCTCGACACCTCGGGCGGCGGCCTCGAGCACATCACGTCGGGCGTGTTCCTGCTGAAACCCAGTGTGCGCGAACTACGGGAATGCGTCGGCAGGCCGCTTGTCACCGAGGGCGAGCAGATAGCCGCCGCCCGGGATCTGATCGATCGTGGCGTCGCCGAGGTGATCGTGGTCTCCCTGGGCGCCGACGGCGCCTTACTCGTCACGGGGAAGCGGTGCGGGCGTTTTGCCCCGGTCGCTGTTCCCACCGTCAGCGGTGTGGGCGCCGGGGACGCGATGGTCGCAGGCATCGTGGTCGGGCTGTCTCGCGAATGGGGGATGGAGAGCGCGGTTCGCTACGGTATCGCCGCTGCGACGGCGAAGCTTGAGACACCCGGCACCTCGACATTCGACAGAGCCGACGTCGACCGCTATCTCGAGCAGGTTCCGGCTCCGGAGACCGTGATCGCTGGAGCGCAGTGACCTCGGGCTCTGACGACACCACCCGGCGCACAGCGCAGAGCAAGGAGGTCACCATGATCGAGACCGCGCAGGACACGACACCGGCTGCCCGCCAGGGTATCCCGGCGTGGCTCAACTGGTTCCTGGCATTGCTCACCATCCCGGTCGCGGCCGCGGTGATGTTCGTCGCTTTCGGAGCTGTGCTGGGCATCGCCCGGTGTACCGATACGACGGCCTGCCCGCACATGGGGCCAGGCGAATTCTGGTTCGGGATCCTGGCCTACGGGCCACCGGTGGTGGCGCTGCTGACGATCGCCGTGTCGGTCGTCACCGCCAGCCGCAGGCACGGCATCGTGGTCCCGCTCGTGGGGCTGGGGCTGTTGGTCGCCGACGCCGCGGTCCTGGTGATCACGTTCCGGCCGTAGGGGTGATTAGAGGCCAAAGTCCTGCGCCGGTGCCGCAGATGGGCCGATGAGCCTGCTCTTCGACCGACCAAAGGCCCTCGTGGCGGCAGTGGACGATCGGTAGCGTCGGATGCCATGGGCGTTCACGCCGCTGAACTGCCAGGTGCCGTCGTCGTCGGGGTCGATGGCACCCCATGGTCGTTGAGCGCGCTCACCTGGGCGGTGCCCGAGGCTGTCAGCCGCGACGTGCCGTTGCGGCTGGTTCACGCGGTGCCGCCCGCACTTTCGACGCCCTCCGGTGGTGATTGTGATTGGGACGCAGTGCTTGTCGAAGCCCAGGATGTGGCGACCCAAACGCGCCGTGGCGTATGTGTGGAGACTGCATCGGTGGTCGGATCACCCGGCGACGTGCTGGAGCGGGAGTCTGCCGACGCCGCCATGGTGTGCATCGGTGCCCGCCCACCGCATGCGGCAGGCGGACGCCTTTTCGGCGGAACGGCAAGTCATCTCGCTGACCACGCTCGATGCCCGGTTGCGATCATCCGCACCGGCGACGATGGCAGGGCCCGCGTCGGGGGCGTGGTGTCGGTGGTGCTCTCCGATGATCCTGACAACGACGATGTCGTACACCTGGCCATGCAGGAAGGACGGTTGCGCGACGCGACCGTCCGGCAGATCGATCGGCGCGTGGACAGCTGGATTCGGCGGTATCCCGATGTCCACGTCGAGGTCGTTTCGGCAGGCACCGGGTGGGTGGGCCACCACGATGAGGACCCGCACGAGCGGCAGGTCGGTCTCGCGGTGGTCGGCACGTCGGATGCCGGCACCCTCACCTCGCTCGCTGTGCCCAATTGCCATCCGATCCTGGGCTATCCGGATTGCTCGGTGCTCCTGGTGAGGCAGGCGACCGACGAGCCGGCGGCCCGGCCCGGCTGACGTGCCGGTCGGCTAGTAGCCGCCGTGCTCGTGGTGATCCAGCTTGGCGACGAACACCGCCGCCTGCGTGCGCCGCTCCATGCCCAGTTTGGCCAGGAGCCGGGAGACATAGTTCTTGATCGTCTTCTCGGTGAGAAACATCCGGTCGGCGATCTGTTTGTTGGTGAGGCCCTCGCCCAGCAGAGTCAGCAGCGACCGTTCCTGTTCGGTCAGGCCGGAGAGCGGATCGGATCGCTGTGTCGCACCGCGCAACTTGGCCATCAACGCCGCGGCGGCCCGGTTATCCAGTAGCGAGCGGCCCGCGCCGACGTCCTTGACGGCCTGGGCCAGCTGCATGCCCTTGATGTCTTTGACGACGTATCCGCTGGCGCCGGCCAGGACCGCGTCCAGCATGGCCTCGTCGGAGGTGAACGAGGTCAGCATCAGACACCGAAGGTCGGAGAGTACGGACAACAGGTCACGGCACAGCTCGATACCGTTGCCGTCGGGCAGCTGCACATCGAGCACCGCGACGTCGGGCTTCGCCGCGGGAATCCGGGCCATCGCCTGGGCGACGGAGCCGGCCTCACCGACGATTTCCAGATCCGGATCTGCGCTGAGCAGGTCGATGAGACCGCGGCGGACCACCTCATGGTCATCTACCAGAAAGACTTTCACCATGGGGGCCTCCAGGAGTTGGGGATCAAAGGTTTCGCGGCCTACAACAGGTTTTGCGGCTCACAGACCAATACCGAGCAATCGGCTTGCGCCAGTACCGCATTTCCGGCTGCGCCGAGCAGTTCCGCGACGCCCTGGCCGCGTTCGTGGGCTACGACCAACAGCTGGATCGAATCCCCATGCGTCATAAGGTAACTCAACGAGTTACCGTGCAGAGCCACCGTGGTGACGGCCACGTCGGGATAGCGTGCGCGCCAGCATTTCAGGCGGCGTTCCAGGGCCGCCTTGGCGTCACGGTTTCCGGCGGCGACCGCATGGCCGTCGTGGATGTCGGGGTAGCGCGACCGCCAGGTCGTGAGGACCCGCAACGGTGCACCGCGCGAACGAGCCTCCTCGAAGCCGTGGCGCAAGGCGGTGTCTCCGGTCGATCCGTCGAGTTCGACGGCCACACATCGCTGCGCTGATGCCACCGGGTCGTGCCCTCTGACCACGGCTACCGGGCAGTGCGCTGCCGTGGCCAGTGCGGTGGCGGTGGATCCGATGTGCCGGTCGCGGAAGTGGTTCAACCCGATGGCGCCGACGCACAGCATGGCGGCGCCTGTGGACGCATCGAGCAACGCTGCCACGGGCTGCTGCTGCACGATCTCCGCCTCGATCTTGACCGGTCGATCGGTCGACTCGACGGCGGCTGCCGTGCAGCGCACCGCCGTTTGGGCTGCGGCGAACTGGCGGGCGATGCGTGGGGCATCGTCGTCGTCTTCTGCGGGGTCGACGGCATAGACCAGGCGCAACGGGATGGCACGGCGGACCGCCTCGTCGACGGCCCAGCACGCGGCCTCGGTGGCCCACCGCGAACCGTCCACGCCCACGACCACGGACGGCGCGACACGCTCTCGTTCGGGCATTGGCCGGTTCCTGTCAACTTGCCGGGACCACTTCGACGCTATCGTCAAAAATCGCCTGCATGCAGGGGGCGAAAGTCCCTGTCCGAAGGCCACTAGTCCTCGTCGCCACGCCGTCGAGCTGGCGCTCAGGTAGGGCGAACCCGCACAGAGACCGGCGAATCGGGGAGTCCCGGCAGGCGTTGGACCGGCAGACCACCCGTCATCAACTTTGGGGACTTGCGGCTCTTATCCGTCGCGCCGGCGACCGGCATCGTCGGTTCAGCCAGCATCATGCACAAAAGCCGGTGGGCGGTGATGACGATGAACTTCCCTGACGACGCCACCGTGCGGGCGGCCCTGGACCTGGCCGGCCGCGCCCCGTCGATCCACAACACCCAGCCATGGGAGTGGCGAGTCGGACCGCACAGTATCAATCTGTATTCGCGCCGCGAATTGCGTCTCCCACATACCGACCCCGACGGCCGTGACCTGATCGTCAGTTGCGGCGCTGCCCTGCATCACGCGACCGTCGCACTGGCGGCACTCGGCTGGCGCGCGTCCGTCCATCGGGTCCCGAATCCTGACGACGCCACTCATCTGGCGTCCGTGCAGGTGCACCGCGGATCGCCGGGGGAGTCCGACATCGCCATGGCAGCAGCCATTCCCCGGCGGCGAACCGATCGGCGCACGTACAGTTCCTGGCCGGTGGCGATGGGAGACATCGCGTTGATGGGTGCGCGTGCGGCGCGCTTCGGCGTCACCATGAGGCGGGTCGAGACGACCGATCGGTTCGTCGAATTGGTGGAACAGGCAGCACGCCGGCATATCGACGACACCGGTTACGTGGCCGAGTTGATGGCCTGGAGTGGGCGCTACGCTGCGGCGGAAGGCGTTCCCGCGCATAATGTTCCGCCACTGGACGGTGCCGCCGCGGTGCCGGGCCGAATCTTCTCCGGTACCGCACTCGACCAACCCGATGAGGTTTCGGCGGCCGACGACAACGGGGTCCTGCTTGCGCTGGGCACCGTGATCGACGACATCGCGTGTCAATTGCGCGCTGGTGAAGCTGCCAGCGTCGTGATGCTCACCGCGACGGTTCAGGGCCTGGCCTCATGCGCGGTGTCGGAGGTACTCGAGGTGTCAGAAACCCGGGAGGAGTTACGCGCGGACGTATTCGGCGGCGAGCAGTTCCCCCAGATATTGCTGCGAGCGGGGTGGTCACCACTGAACGCCGACCCGTTGCCGGCGACGCCGCGGCGGCCGTTGGCCGATGCCCTGCGCAGGCTGGACGGCTCAGCCTTCGTCGGTTAGAGCTCCGCCGCCGCCGTCACGCCCCGTAAGGGCCCCCGGCACGGGGACTTTTGGCACTTGTTGGTGCCGGGCCTGCGCGCGCATCGTGGGTCGCAGATCGGAAGGAGATCACCGATGACGAGCGCAGCCACGTATTCACCGCTGGCACATACACTTCTTGCCATCCACGGTCCCGTTGCCTCGGTGTACTACGACGACTCCCATGACACCCAGGACGCGGCAGAACGTCTCGCGGTGCTCCAGCGGGACGTCGCGCGTGAGTTGGAGCAACAGGGTGCGCCGCACCCGCTCATCGCGTCGGTCACGCGAGCGATGAATCAGCGGCCGGCCACTGAGCATCGGAGTGGGCGGGCATTGATCGTCAGTCTGGACGGGGTGGCGGTCGATGAGCATCTGATCGTGCCGCCCGTGACGCCGGTGATTCGGGCCTCGGAGCTTCCCTACGTCGTTCCGCTCGTCGAGAACGGATCGGTCTCAGGACCGTATCTGGTCGTGGCCGTCGATCAGGCCGGCGCCGATCTCACTCGCTACCAAGGAAAGTCGAGCTTTTCGGAGACTGTCGTGGGTGAGGGGTTTCCGGTCCACAAGGCGGCGTCGGCGGGCTTGAACGCGTGGGGAGATTCGCAACATCGGGTCGAGGAGGCGGTGCGTAAGAACCTTCGCGCGGTCGCCGACCGGCTCACCGGGGAGATGGACGGTCATCCGCTGGACTTCATCGTTCTCATCGGCCAGGAGCGCGTTCGGGCCGAACTGGTGTCCGAGCTGCCACATCGGGTTGCCGAACGGGTCGTCCAACCCGGAGTCGGATCTCGCCCGACCGGGGTGGACTCCGCCGTTCGCGTGGCCGTCGCGCATGAATTGAACAACAGGCGCAGCATCCACAGCGACAGGATCGTGGATCAGTACGCAGCCGAAGACGGGCGTGGATCGGGTCGTGCGGTGGCCGGGCTCGCGGCGGTGACCGCGGCATTGCGTGAGCGTTCGGTCGCCACCTTGATCATCGGACAGATGCATGACGAAACAGTGCTCGCCGGCGATGATCTGACCCTGCTGGGATCCGATCCCGACACACTGTCCGACTTCGGCATCGCGCCGACACAGACCCTGCGCGCCGACGAGGCGCTGCCCTATGCGGCGATGGCCATCGGCGCCGACCTCGTCTGCGCTCCAGAGAGTATGCGACTGGCTGACGGCGTCGGCGCCTTGCTGCGCCACGCGACTCAGGGTTGACGACCGACCTCGGCGAGAACGGCCTCGACGGCGGTCGGCACAGCGTCGGCGACGGCCGGTGAGAGCCCGACACCATGACTGCTGTCCTCGATCTCGACGGTCAGCACCACCAGCCGCCGAGGCACTCGGCCGAGCGCCTGCCCCAGAGCGTAGATCTCCGGCAGCCCAAGGGAATGCGAGCTCACCGCGGTGGGTTGGTGGTCGTCGCCGGGAATCCAGTACCGGATCCGTCCGGCGACGACATCGGGGCCGCTGGCTGCGTCCACCACAACGACCAGCGGCACGTCGGTCCAGGAGTCGAGGATCTGCCCGGGATCCGACAGCGCCGAGATCACCTCGACGTCCGGCATACCTCGCCTGGCGACTTCGGCTGCCACCGCGAGGCCGACCCCGTCGTCGGTCCGAAAGTCGTTGCCGATCCCGATGACGAGAGCGCTGCCGGTCATCTCCGGTCGATGTCGAGTGTCAGGAAGTGCGCCGAACATGAGATGCACGGATCATGGTTGCGAATTGATTTCTCGCACAACGACGTCAAGGATGCGTCGTCGAGCGCTAGGTTCGCGGCCACCAACGCGGCCATTTCGTGCTCGATGGCACCCTGGTTCTGCGAGGTGGGCGGCACCAGGGTCGCTGCGCGGACGAGTCCGTCGCCGCCGATCTCGTATCGGTGGTAGAGCAGCCCCCGCGGTGCCTCACTGACCCCATGCCCGATACCCGCGCGGGCCGGAACGTCGACGAATGGCCTCGGCGGACGCTCATACTCGCTGATGATCCGTAGTGACTCCTCGATCGCGTAGACCACCTCGACGGCGCGAACCACGATGCTGCGAAATGGGTTTCGGCACACCGGACCCAGCCCTGCGGCGGCTGCGGCTTCTCGGGCGACACCGGAAAGCGTCCCCGAGTTGAGCGAATAGCGCGCCAGCGGACCGGTCAGGTACCGCTTGCCGTCCAACGTGGCCTGCAGGGCGGTGGAATGCTCGACCTGCGCCTCGACGACGTGGGCACTGAAGTCGGCGACGTCGAATGCCGTTCCGTCACTGCGTGCGATGACGCCGTTCTCGATGGGATACCGGTCACCGTCGGACAGCGAAAGAAATTCGTGGTCGAACTCGACCTCGGGAAACTCGAGGCCGGCGAACGCCTGCAGGGTCTCCAGGGCGTCGTCGAGCGAGCGGCGCAACATCTCCGTCAGGGGTTCGAAGTCGCGTGCGCGGGGCACCGAATAGAAGCCGCCCAGCCGGACGTTGATGGGATGGATGGCTCGCCCGCCGACCAGTTCCATCAGCCGGTTGCCGGTCTTCTTGATCGCCAGACCGCGATTGACGAGGTCGGGATGATCTTTCGCCATGCTGATGGCGTCCGGATAGCCCAAGAAATCGGGGGCGTGCAGCAGAAAGATGTGCAGGGCATGGCTGTGTATCCATTCGCCGCAGTACATCAGCCGCCGCAGCGCAGCGAGTTCGGGGTCGATCGTTACTCCGCAGGCGTTTTCGATTGCGTTGCACGCGCTCACCTGATACGCGACCGGGCAGATACCGCACACCCGAGCGGTGAGGTCCGGCGGCTCGGTGTATGCGCGGCCGCGCAGGAAGGCTTCGAAGAAGCGCGGCGCCTCGTAGATGTTGAGCTCGACGGTGTCCACGGCACCGTCGACCAACGTGACATGCAGTGCGCCTTCGCCTTCGACACGGGTCAAGGCGCCCACTGAGAGAGTGCGTGTCTGCGATGTCATTCGTCATTCCGTTCGGCGGTGAATCGGGTGACATTGAATGTCGAAAAGACACGCTCCACGCCTGCTTCCGACATCCCGTCTCGGTTCAACAGCGGGATCAGCGCCGCGGTGTTGGGTGTCGCGGCGGGCCCGAAACAGCCGTAGCAGCCGCGATGATGGGCAGGGCACAATGCGCCGCAACCGGCATGAGTCACCGGACCGAGGCACGGAATTCCCTCGGCCACTGCGACACAGGTGACGCCCCGCAGTTTGCATTCGGTGCACACCGTCTTGGCAGGCAACCGCGGTTTACGTCCCACCAGCAGCGCTGCGAGCGTGTCGAGGAGCTGATTGCGGTCGATCGGACAGCCCTGCAATTGGTAGTCGACCGGCACGTGCGCTGATGCCGGAGTGGAAGTCGCGAGGGTGTCGACGTACTCGGGCTTCGCATAGACGACCGACGCGAACTCGTCGATGTCGGCGAAGTTGCGCAATGCCTGGATACCGCCCCCGGTGGCGCACGCGCCGATCGTGACCAGGATCCGCGACTGCTCGCGAATCTCCCTGATACGTCGTTCGTCTGCGGCGGTGGTGATCGACCCTTCGATGAGTGACACGTCGTAGGGCCCTGGAACGATCTCGCTGGAAGCTTCCAGGAAAGTTGCGATGCGCACCTGCCCGGCGAGGGTGAGGAGCTCGTCCTCGCAGTCCAGCAACGTCAACTGGCAGCCGTCGCAGGAAGCGAACTTCCACACCGCCAGCGAAGGGGGCCCGCTCATTACAACTCCTCGACTGCGAGTAGAGGCTCGGCGACGTCATATCCGACGACCGGTCCGTCCCGGCACAACAACAGCGGGCCCAATTGACAGTGGCCGCACCAGCCGATCCCGCACTGCATGTTGCGCTCGAGCGAGACGCGGATAGCGCTGGCGGGCAGTCCCTTCCGGATCAGCTCGGTGGCGCAGTTGTGCATCATGACTTCCGGGCCGCAGAGGAATGCGGTCGTGTTCTGGGCTCGCAGCGGCAATCCGCGCAGCGGTTGGGTGACGAACCCGATCTCGCCGGACCACCCCTGCACCGGCACGTCGACGGTCAGATGCACATCGATGGCGGCGTTGTCCGCCCAGCTGCGCAGCTCGTCGGCGAACAAGAAGTCGTCGCGGGAGCGGGCGCCCGCGATCAGGGTGACCGTGCCGTAGGCGTCGCGGTCGGCGAGGATGCCGAGCACGACGGGGCGCAGGGGCGCCAGACCGACGCCGCCTGCGACGATGACCACGTCGCGCCCGGTCGCGGCCCGCAGTCCCCAATCCGTGCCGAACGGTCCGCGAATCCCGATCACCGTGCCCGGCTGAACATCGTGCAGGGCGCGGCTCACCGCGCCCACCGACCGGATCGTGTGGGTGATGGTGGCGTCGGTTCCGGTGGTGAGACCGCTGACAGAGATGGCGATCTCGCCGATGCCGAACGCGTACATCATCATGAATTGACCGGGCAGCGGCGCGGGCACCGGGCGGCCGACCGGTTCCAGCTCCACCGTCGAGGAATCGCGGTTCTCCGATACCCGGCGGCGCACGCGGTAGGGAACCGGGCTCATCGCGGACGGCGATGCCGGGAAGGCCGCCGTGTCAGTTGTCGCCATCGCGCTCCTGGGCCAGGGTGTGCATCTCTTCGGTGATGTCGATTCCGGTCGGACACCAGGCGATGCAACGTCCGCAACCAACACAGCCGCTACTGCCGAACTGGTCGTGCCAGGTACCGAGTTTGTGCGAGATCCAGTGCCGATATCGCGATGCCCCGGTTGTGCGCACGCTGCCCTCGTGGACGAACGTGAAGTCGAACTCGAAGCACGACGCCCAGCTCATCCAGCGTTCGGCATGCTCGCCGGTGAGGTCGGTGGTGTCCGCGACGCTGGTGCAGAAACAGGTTGGACACGCCATCGTGCAGTTGCCACAGGTCAGACACCGGCTGGCGACCTCGTCCCAGTGTGGGGACTCGCGAGATGCGATCAGGAGCTCACGCAGATCTGTACCGGGCATCTGCCGGCCCATGCGGTGTGCCGCATCTGCGACTTCGCCTCTGGCCGAATCGATCTCGCCGGGGGTGGCGTCTCGGTGGGAAAGCGCCGCGAGGACCTCCGCGCCGTCGTCACTGCCGACGTCGACGAGGTAGCGGCGGCCTGCGTCGTCGACACGTTCGGTGAGCGCGAGGTCGTAGCCCGGCCCCACCTCCGGCCCGGTTCCCATGGAAGCGCAGAAGCAGAGGCCGCCGGGCTCGGTGCAGTTGACGGCCACCACGAAGATCCGTCCGAGCCGTCCCACGAATCCCTCGTCCGGGTGGCTGCCCTTGCCCAAGACTCCGTTGAGCAGCGCGATGGCCGCGAGATCGCAGGCCCGAACGCCGAGGAAGGCATACCGTGGCGGATCCTCGGGTGGGGTGCCGTCGGACGACCACACCTGCTGCCGCTGCGGATGCAGGAACTGCTTCCATGACTGCGGACCGGCCGAATGGCCGAAAGCCGCATCGTCGTCCCGGCGGTGCAGCCGATAACGACCGGGTGCGACGTCGACGCCCCAGCCAACGGGTAGCTCGTCGGCCGATGCCAGTTCGGCCAACACGATCGCGTTCTCCGACACCGTCGGGCCCACCACCCGGTAGCCGCGGTCGATCAACGCGGCTACGAGTTCGGTCAACCCGGCGGCGTCGATCACCGCGTTAGTCATGGGGTAATGGTGCGCGCCGGACGGTGGCCGGGCGCATGGTCTTGGGTCCTCAGATGAGCGTCAAAGGTCCTTACCGGCGATCAGCGGCGGTGAGTGACACCACGGTGACGGAGAAGTGATCGGCGGACGACAACACGCACAATGTCTCCGAATTCCCGTGCGGCTCGCGAGAGGGCACTGCCATCCTGGGTGTGGAAACACGGGCGGTCCCGGAGACCGAGGGGTGATCCGGGGCCACCCTCACCAGGGGATGCGGTAAAGGGCTGCGCCGGCGGTGATTCCGGCGCCTGCGGCGATCAGGATGGCAAGACTGCCGCCCTCGAGGCCTTCGGTTGCGCGATCGAGGGCCGCGGCCAGCGACGCGGTGTGCATGTTCGCGTCGTCGGCGACGGTGATTTGCGCAGCAGGCACTCCCAGCATGGTGGCCAGCGCCCCGCGGTATCCCGGCCACGCCGGTGCGGCGACGATCGCGTCGACATCGGCGATTGTGCAGTCGGCCGTGTGCAGGCAGCGCGCGGCGGCGTCCGCAGCAGCAGCGGCGAAGCGTTCGTCGCGCGAAGTGGAGTGCCGAAAGCGCAGAACATTCCTGTGGTCGATGAGACCCACTGTGGCGCTGGAGGTGTCGCCACCGTCGGGGATGTTCGCCCAATGCACCTGTTCGATTCCGGCAGAGTCGTCGGTTCGGGTGCACAGTAGTGCCGCGCCGGCGGGGGAGAACGGGAAATGTTCGCTCATGCCGTGGCCGGGATCGGCGTCGCTGGCCACCACCATGGCGCAGTCGATGGTCTTCGAGGTGAGGAAACCGTCGACGATCTGCAGGGCGGTGAGGACACCGCACGCACCATTGGCGACGTCGAAGGAAAATGTGCCGTGCGTGCCGGTGTGCGGATCCTCGGGATTGGCGCCGACGTCCTCCTGGATCAGCGCCGCGAGTGCCGGTTCGCCCAGATTTCGGTCGCGGTAGATTCCCGCGTTGATCAGAAGGTCGACGTCGTGCGGTTTTCGTCCCGCCATCCGCAGGCAATCCTGCGCGGTGTTCACCGCGAGGTGCAGGGCGCTGTGCCGGTGACGCCACCGGCTCCTGCCCACCGCGACCTGTTCAACCACGGTGCCCATAGTGATTCACCATCTCTTCGTCCAATGTCAGCATGACCACGCCGATTTCCAGTCCGGATGCCAGGGCGATCAGCGCAATGGTCTCGCCGGGGCGAATGTGATTCGCTTCGAGTTCCTCCACCAGGGCCACGGTGTGGGTGGTCGATGCGGTGTTGCCGTATCGGTCGACGGTGATCACCGCATCGTGGCGAGGAGTGTCACCGAAGTCGTCGGCGATCTTGGCCATCCCCTTACGGATCGCGCGGGCCGATGTCTGATGGGTGATGACGTGATCGATGTCGTGTATCGAGATGCCGCTCGTGTCGAGCACCTCGTGCAACAACAGAGGGGTGTCAGACATCGCGGCCCGATGGATGCCCCGCGCATCGGTGAACATACGACCACCAGGATCAGGTCCCTTCGGATACGCCAGACATAGTCGACTGTAATCGGCGACGGTGGTGAAGCCGGCCAGGCTGATGCCGGCCGAACCAGCCGGCGCGCGCTCCAGCAGAAGCGCCGCGCCGGCGTCGCCGAGCGTCAGGCACGCCAACTCCTTGCTCATGATGGAGCGGATATGACGCGCCGCATTCTGGCCGAGCTGCGAGATGTACTCACCGCTGACCACCAATGCCCGCTCGATGATGCCTTGCCTGATCCAGTTGTTCGCGATGGTGACTCCGGTGAGCATTCCCGCGCAGGCATTGGAGACGTCGAAGGTCATCGCCGCCGGGGCACCGATCCGCGCCGCCACAGCACTGCTCATGGTCGGCTCCAGCCACTGGGTGAGACCGTCGCGAAACTTGGTGATGCTGCAGCTGATGACGGCGTCGATCGAATCGGCCGGCCGCTGCGCCTTGGCCAGGCAATCCAGGGCTGCCGCGGCGGCAAGCGTGTAGGAGTCCTCGTCGCCCACTGACACTCGGCGCTCACGGATCCCGGTCAGCCGTTCAAGATCGATGTGCGTCTGATGGCGCGTGGTCGACATCAACTCGTCGGTCGTGAGGTGGGTGGTGGGCAGGTGTCTGCCTGCGGCTGCCAGCCGGGTGTGAAACGGCGCTGCGTCACCGCCTTCCGACGGTTCCATCATCAGCCACCGCTTGCGCGTCATTGATTCATAGTGAGCCGGTGCTGTAGAGAGCTGATAGGGATCATTGGGCACCGACGGCCGGGACCTTGGGCCCTTGCCGGTCCGCTGTGGTGGGCGGATTGTGATTGTGGTGGAACAACTGACCACCTTGGATGCCGGATTCCTCGAGGCCGAGGATTCAGATCGGCATGTGAGCTTGGCGGTCGGCGGTATCTCGGTCATCAAAGGACCGATGCCGGACTTTGCTTCACTGGCAGACAGTGTCGCCGAACGGATTCTCAGGGTTCCTCGGTTCCGGCAGATCGTGCACACCCACGTCCTCGACCTCGAGCCGCCAGAATGGGTCGATGATCCCAATTTCGATCTCTCCCATCACATTCACCGCGCGGCGCTGCCGCATCCGGGGGACGACCAGACTCTGTACCGGTTCGTCGCCGACGTGATGGAGCGCCGCCTGGATCGCGACCGGCCGCTCTGGGAGTGCTGGATCATCGAGGGCTTGACCGAAGGCCGGTGGGCGGTGCTGATGAAAATTCATCACTGCATCGCAGACGGCATCGCGACCATGCATCTGCTCGCCGGACTCAGTGACGACGGGGAAGGCGCGACGTTCGCGACCGAGATCCGCGCCGCCAAAGAGTCGACAGACCACGGGTTCCGCATTGCAGGAGTCAGTCTGAATCCGCTGGATTGGGCATCGAGCGTCTGGCAGACCGCAGTCGCGGTGACCAACGCGGCGACGTTGGCCGTTCAGGGTGTCGTCGAGATCACCGGCGGTCTGGTACGCCCGGCCAGCCCGTCCTCGCTGGCCGGACCCCTTCGCTCAATGCGCGGATACAGCGCCGCGCGGGTGAGCCTCGATGACGTGACGGCGATCTGCCGCAAGTTCGGTGTGACCGTCAACGATGTTGCGCTGACCGCGATCACCGACAGTTTCCGGTCAGCGCTGGTGCGCCGCGGTGAACTGCCACGCCGGAATTCGTTGCGGACGCTGGTGCCGGTGTCGGTGCGCTCCAATGACGCGCGGGAGGTGATCGACAACAGGGTGTCGCTCATGCTTCCGTGCCTTCCCGTCGACAAGGACGATGTGCTCGAGCAATTGCGGGAGGTCCATGCCCGGTTGACGAGCGCCAAGGGCAGCGGTCAGCGCCAGGCCGGCAGTGCCTTCGTCTCGACGATCAGTTCGCTGCCCTTCCCGGTGACCGCGTGGGCGGTCCGTGCGCTGACCCGATTGCCGCAACGCGGAGTCGTGACGGTCGCCACGAATGTCCCTGGACCCCGACAGCGACAGAAGATCTTGGGTCGAGAAGTCCTCAGTGTGCTCCCGATTCCGCCCATCGCGCTCCAATTGCGCACCGGCATCGCAATTCTCAGCTATGCGGACAGCCTCGTGTTCGGCATCATCGCCGACTACGATGCTGCTCCGGACGTCGACGAGCTCGCGAGGGGTATCGAGCAGGCGGTTGCACAGTTGTCCAGCGCGGCCACAGCTCTCGGCTAGCACCCGGGCAGGGAGGCCGCAATGACACCGCAACACTCACTACGAGACGGCGTGCGCATCTTCAACAAGCACGTTCTGAACCCGGCTATGGTGCATCTGGCGGGTCGTAAACACTGGTATGCCAGTGCCATTCGACATACCGGCCGGATCACGGGGAAGAGCTATGTCACCCCGGTGGTGGCCGATCCGGTGGCGGGCGGATTCATCATTCCGCTGCCCTACGGCACCGGCGTCGACTGGCTGCGCAACGTGCTCGCAGCGGGCCGGGCGACGATCACCTCCGGCGGCCGGACCTATGACGTCGGGTCGCCGAAAGTCATCGACGCGGCATCGGCCGCACCGAAGCTGTCGGCCCGACACCGGCGGACGTTCCATCGCTTCGGCATCGCCGACTTCCTCCAGGTCACGGTGGAGTGAGCGAACGATTGTGGACTATCGCACCGTGGCAGGTGACTTTCGGCCGGTACGGGCTCCTGGCAATCGCAATAGTGTTGTCTTGCAGTCCCATTAGGCAAGGAGTTCGTACCATGACCGAAACCGGCAAGCAGACCACCGTTGAGGCACCTGATCTCACCGACGAATTGCGCGAGTCGGCCAAAGCGGGTCAGCACGCGGCTGGGCAGGCGCTGCGCAAGTTCCGTGACGCAGTGGACGATGCGATTCCGGAATCCGTTGCGCCCCTGCGTGACAAGATCGTGCAAGCTGCACTGGATTTGGCTGATGACCTCGTTTCTGCCCAGTACAAGTTTCACCGCAGTCTGCTCAACACGGCAGATCGCGCACTGACCAAGTCTGACACCGACGACTGACGGACGCTGCGGGCCGATCGTCAGGGTGTCACGGTGCGTCCTGGCGCGGGGCGGGCTGGCTCTCCGCGCGATGTTTGACCCCGCGCAGGATGGCCCGCGTCACGAAGGCTTTTGCCGGCGCGATGAGTTCGGCGCCCACCACGGCTCCCGGCTGTCGCAACGGGACCCGGGTGCGGATGAGCAGCCGGGTGCCGTCGTCGCCATGCCGCGCGAGGTTCAGCGACCACACGGCGTCCCAGAAGCTGTCGCCGCCTCCCGTCCTCAAGACGATCGACCGACCCTCCTCGATCTCGACGACCGTCATCACGATGCCGTCGTCGAAGCCGAGCCATCCTCGGGGCGCGAGACGAACGGTGTCTCCCTGGGCGAGGTGTTGCCATTCGGGGTGGATCCGATCGGCGTCGTGGTAGTCCAGCCCGGTCAACGCGTGCAGTTTTTCGTATGCGTACAGACCTGCCCGATCCTGACCGATCTGGACAAGCCACGGCCACACGGCCTCCGGCGGCCTGCTGATCGTGATTCCTTCGGTGGTCACCACGGCGGGTTGACCGATCAGCCTGTCGCCGGGTAGCGGCATCGCGCACTCGGCTTTCGTGGTGCCCCAGTTTCGGAAGAACTGTCTGGCCGCGAGGAGTATTGCGGCAGTCGCGCCCAGTCGAGCCATCGCTGTCATGGTTCAACTCTGGGGCGTGGAGTCCCAGCGGGGTAGGGCCGGTGGACCCCGATATGTCGTGTGGGCATCGACGAACGGCCTGGCCACCTGGGACTTCAGGCTCTCGTGCCGGGCCGGCCCAGGCTCGAGAATGATCAGATCGCCTGTCGCGCAACAGGATCGCCGATCGACGATCGCGATCGATCGCATCGGCCCCGACGGCTCGGCGTTGCTCAGACCCTTTCAGCAACGATCACGCCCTGGGCCGCCGTCGACGCCGGTGCAGGCATTTTGCTGAAAGTGGTGGGCGGTCACCCTTTCACGAGCAAGATCGGACTGTCACAATGCGGGGGATGCAGTCGGGAAGCGCAGGGAACGGGTTTGATCAGCGAAGGTAGACCCGGGGCGCAGTTCGGTCGGGAGCGCTCCGGGGACGTTCGCCGCATCCACGACCAGCTCGACGAGCTGGCCGCCGACCGCGACCAGATGGGGCTGCTGCTGCAGCTGGCGATCGAGATCAGCTCTGACCTCGAGCTGGAGCCGACCCTGCACCGAATCATCAGTGCCGCGCTGACCCTGACCGGGGCCCGCTACGGGGCCATCGGCGTGTGGGGTCCCGACGGCTTGTTGACCTCGTTCGTCCACGACGGGATGGACGAGCGCACCGTTGATCGGATCGGCCACCTCCCGGTGGGCAAGGGACTCCTCGGGGCGCTGCGGGAACGAACGGATCTGTTACGGCTCGATGATCTGACCCAACACTCGGCCTCGGCGGGGTTCCCGGACGGGCACCCCCCGATGCGCGCTTTCCTGGGGATTCCGATCCGAATTCGCGATGACAAGGCGTTCGGCAGTCTGTACGTCGCAGACGACCGCCCCGGGCGCACGTTCAGCGAGTCGGACGAGGTCACCGGGCGTGCGCTGGCGTCGGTGGCTGCGGTCGCCATCGACAACGCCCAGCTGTTCGACGCGACCCGCATTGCGGCGTTGTGGACGAGCGCAAGTCGGGAGATCACAGCTGCCGTGCTGTCCGATGGGCAGCCTTTCCTTCGGCCGTTGCAGCTCATCGCTGCGCGGGCGTGCGAACTCACCGAGGCCGAGCAGGCCATCGTGCTCTTTCCCGACGATGCGGACCAGCCTGACGACGAGGTGGACACGCTCGTGGTCTCAGCGGCGGTCGGTCGATACGCAGACGATGTTCTCGGCCAGCGGGTGGCGGTCGACGGATCGACCAGCGGCTCGGTCTTCCGCTCCGGCGAGCCGGTGATCACCGAGACGTTCCGCAAGCCGATCCAGTCGTTCACCGACATCGGTGAGCGCCCGGCGATCGTCGTGCCGTTGTGGGCCGACGGCCACAGCCTCGGGGTGCTCGTGGTCGCCCGCAACGTCAACGCTCCACGGTTCGGCGCCAAAGATCTAGACCTGGTGCGGGATTTCGCCGGCCACGCAGCTATCGCCCTGACGATTGCTCGCGCGCGGCGGTATACAGCCGAGCTCGCCCTGCTGACCGACCGGGAGCGCATCGCGCACGACCTCCACGACCAGGTGATTCAGCGGGTATTCGCCGTCGGGCTGGATCTCCAGGGCGTCATCGCTCGGGTCAGGGACCCAGAGTTGACGCAACGCCTCTCGCGCTCGGTCGACGAACTGCAGGCGGTCATCACCGAGATCCGCTCGACCATCTTCAATCTCCAGCATCCTGTCGATTCGACAGGAGGCCTGGCCGCCCACATCCACAACGTCTTCGAGCAGCTGACGAACAATCGCGACGTCGCCGCCACGCTGAACCTCAGTGGCCCACTGAGCATCGTCAGCCCCGATCTCGCCGCCCACGCCGAAGCGGTGGTCACCGAAGCCCTGAGCAACGCGGTCCGGCACTCCGGCGCGGAGGAGATCTCGGTGAGCGTCGCCGTCGGTGACGACCTGACCATCGTGGTCACCGACAACGGCTGCGGGATCCCCGCGGACAACCGGCGCAGCAGCGGCCTGCGTAACCTCGCCCGCCGTGCGGAGTCGGCAGGCGGGGTTTTCACCGTGTCCGAGGGGGATGCCGGTGGCACAAAGCTGGTGTGGAAAGCTCCGCTCACCGCGGAATGATCGATCGTCCAGTTATTGTGCAGGACAATCGATTTCAGTGTATCGAAGGCGGCGCTCAGGACTCTTTGGTTGGCGCGATCGCGGCGAGCATCTCGGCGATGTCGGCTTCGGCGCGGCCCCTGTCGAAGCCGAGCCGGTGCAGTGTGCCGCCGTCCTCCTCGGCATCGGCCAGCGCGAGGAGCATGTGTTCGGTGCCGATGTAGTTGTGGCCCAGGCGAAGTGCTTCGCGGAAGGTCAGTTCCAAGGCCTTGCGGGCACCGGCGTCGAACGGGATCAATGCCGGTACCTCGGCCACCTGCGGCGGTAGCGTGACGGCCGCGCGCACGGCTTCCGGGGTGATCTGCTGGGCGCGCAACAGGGGAGTGGCCAGCGCGGCCGGATCGGTGAGCAAGCCCAGCAGCAGGTGGTCCTGGGTGATCTCGGCATTGCCGGACCCGTGCGCCGCGTTCTGGGCGGCGACGACGGCACCGCGGGCCCGCGGGGTGAACCGGGCGAAGCCCTGGGCGGGGTCCAGATCGGCGGCGTCGAGATTGGTCATCTTGGGCACGAAGCGCTTCTGTGCCGCCTGTTTGGTGACCCCCATGCTTTTGCCGATGTCGGTCCATGAGGCGCCCGACCGGCGGGCCTGATCGACGAAATGCCCGATCAGGTGGTCGGCCAGGTCACCGAGGGCCTCCGCGGTCAGCACCGCGTCGGCAAGCTGATCAAGGGCGTCGGTGTGGACCTTCTTGATGCCGTCGATGAGGTCGTCGAGCCGGATCGGGTAGGCGATGCGAGGCGGTTCTTCCATGCGTCAACCGTAGGTTGACGATTCTCCTTCGTCAACCGTGAGTTGACGGTTTGCCTCCGGTGGAGCGGGTACTCGCCCAGCATGCCAACGAGCGTTACGCGTGACATCGACGCGCCACGGGAACGAGTCTGGGAAGTACTGGCCGACGGGTGGACCTACTCGCAATGGGTGGTCGGTAACAGCCGGATGCGGGCGGTTGACGCCGACTGGCCGGCGCCGGGCACCCGGATCCTGCACTCGATCGGCGTGTGGCCTGCGGTCATCGACGACGAGACTGTGGTGCTGCGCTGCACGCCACAGGAGGAACTGGTACTGCTGGCCCGGCTCGGTCCTGCCGGGGCAGCGCGAATCACACTGCGGCTCAGCGATATCGAGGGCGGCTGCCGACTTGAGATGGCAGAGGTGGCAGTCGAGGGGCCGATGAGATTCGTGCCGGACCGGTTACAGCTCGCCGGGTTCTGGCCCCGCAACCGCGAATCCACCTGGCGGCTTGCGCACCTCGCGGCGGATCGCGAGCCTGCCGAATTCGACCAGAACTAGCCCCGGGCTGCCCGATTTCGCCACGGGCGGCGCGCCGCGACATAAACTCGCGCCATGGCAGGCCCGCGCAAGTCCGACGAGCGGCCCGACGTGAGCAAAATCGACAACCGGGCGCCGTCGGTGCCGCGGATGTTTCTGGATCGCGTCGCGGCCACCCCCAACGCTGAGGCGTTCCGTTATCCCGATAACGACGGGTGGACCAGTGTCACCTGGGCGCAGGTCGGTGAACGCGTCGAGCTGATCGCCGCGGGGCTGATCGCCCTCGGCATCAATCCCGAGGACCGGGTGGCACTGGCGGCCGGCACCCGCTATGAGTGGGTGGTCGTCGACTTCGGCATTCTGTCCGCGGGCGCGGCCACGACGACGGTCTATCCGAGTACGAACGCCGAGGACACCGCGTTCATCGTCGCCAACTCCGGCAGCCGCGTTGTGGTAGCGGAGAACCAGTCTCAGGTCGACAAGCTGACCGCCAACCGCGCGGATCTGCCCGCCGTCGAGAAGGTGGTGATCATCGACGGCACGAGCGACGACGACTGGGTGATCACCCTCGACGAGCTCGAGCAGCTGGGCAAACAACTACTGGCCGACAATCCGACCGCGGTGACCGAGCGGATCGACGCGATCCCGCCCGAGCAGCTGGCCACCCTGATCTACACCTCCGGAACCACCGGGAAGCCGAAAGGCGTGCGCCTGCACCACGAGGCATGGACCTACACCGCCGCTGCGCTCGATTCACTGCAGGTGTTGTCCGACAAGGACCTCAACTATCTGTGGCTTCCGCTGGCGCACTCGTTCGGCAAGGTGATGCTGGCCATGCCGCTGGTGATGGGTTTCCCCACCGTCATTGACGGCCGGGTGGACAAAATCGTCGAGAACCTGGCGATCATCAAGCCGACGTTCATGGGCGCGGTACCGCGGATCTTCGAGAAGGTGCACGGCCGGATCACCGAGACGATGGCCGAAGAGGGTGGCGTCAAGAAACGGCTCTTCGACTGGGCCAGCGATGTGGGTCTGCAGGTTTCGCGTGCCCGGCAGGCCGGGCACCGGGTCGGACCGCTGCTGGCGTTGCAACACAAACTCGCCGACAAGCTGGTGTTCAACACGATCCGGCAGCGTTTCGGTGGGCGCCTACGGTTCTTCATCTCCGGATCTGCGGCACTGGACCGCGACATCGCGCAGTGGTTCGACGCCGTCGGGGCCATTGTGCTGGAGGGCTACGGGCTGACCGAGACGTCCGCGGCGTCCTCGCTGAATCGTCTGCATGCCTACCGGTTTGGGACGGTGGGCTGGACGTTGCCCTACACCGATGTGAAGATCGCCTCCGACGGTGAGGTGCTGCTCAAGGGGCCGGGTGTGATGAGCGGCTACCACGACCTGCCCGAGGCGACCGCAGAGGCCATCGACCCCGACGGCTGGTTCCATACCGGCGACATCGGTGAGCTCGACGCCGAGGGTTATCTGCGGATCACCGACCGCAAGAAGGACATGTTCAAGACGTCGCAGGGCAAATATGTTGCGCCCTCGGCGATTTCGGCGGCGTTCAAGGGTATCTGCCCATTCGCCAGCGAGATCATCATCTACGGCGAGGGCAAGCCGTACTGCGTCGCACTGGTGAGTCTCGATGCGGAGGCCATCAGGGAGTGGGCGGATCGCAACGGCATGGAAGGCAAGTCCTTCGAGGAAGTCGCCCGTGACGAGAAGACCAGGGAAATGGTCGAGGGGTACGTGGAAACCCTCAACAAGCACCTGAACCGGTGGGAACAGGTCAAACGCTTCGCCATTATTGATCGCGAACTAACGGTCGAGGCAGGCGATTTGACGCCCAGCCTGAAGCTCAAGCGCAAGGCGGTCGTGGAGAACTTCCACGACAACATCGACGAGCTATACGGCTGACCGTGTGGCGCTGCGGCGTGATGCTGGCCGCCACGGCCGCGTTGACGGTCGGCGTGGCGCCCGCGCGGGCTGACACTCCGGCACCGCAGGCCGGCGCGCTGTGTCCGGCTGAGCTGGCCGACGTGATGACCCGGCTGCCGGAGGTCGGTGATTTTCTCGTCTGCCAGGCGTCGGGCACGTGGGTCCCGGTGCTCGGCCCATTCGACCCGGCCAGTCGCTGGCTGAGCTACGGCGCCGGAATCACCCTGCACGGTCAGGGATTCCGTAACCCCAACCTGCGCTCGGGGCAGTGGACCGCGGCGCCGCTGGCCCCTTCCGCGGTGTGCAGCGCCGATCAGGTGACCGTGATCGGTCCGGGAGAACTTGCGCCCGTGGTGCATTCGCCCGGTGAGGCGGGCCAACCTCTGCACTTGGAGGTGTTACCGAAGCTGTTCACCATCACGATGAACGGTGATTGTCTGTGGTCCGAGGATCTGCCGCCGGGGCTGAGGTAGGTCCATGTTTCGGCTGACGGTGCAGGACGTGTTCGCCATCAAGGGCCGTGGACTGGTCGCCACAGGCCGCGTGGAGCTGGGTCAGGTCTCGGCTGGTGACGAGATACGGATCAACGACGCTCGCACGGTTCGAGTCGACGCGATCGAGAGCTTTCGCAAGACGGTGAACGAGGCGGTGACCGGCGATAACGTCGGGCTGCTGTTCTCCGGGCTCGGCCGCAGTGATCTCTCACCGGGCGATGTGCTCACCATCGGGGCGGCCGGCGCGGCCTCGGACGGCGTCGACGTTCGCTTGTAGGGGCCAAGTGGTCCCCAGGGGCGGGGGGCCGGTGGCCCAAGGGGGTGGCCACTTCGTGTAGCCCACCCCTGGAGACCCGCTTGTGACGGTCGGACTGCGGTGTGATTGCGCTACCGGGCCCCGACCGGTCGGCTGTGTTCTCAACCTCGTCAGAAATGTACGACACCGGCGGTGGTCGGCGTCCGAGATCGACAGAAATATTGACGATTCAGTAAGAGTGTGGTCGGGCGTCAGTGCTTCGGTGAGGTAGTGGCCGTGACCGGCATGAGGGCCGGCCCGGGTGGGGCGGGGGTCGTCTGCGAGGTGGACGAGACGCTGTGAAAGTCGGGGGGCGGAGCCGGCTTGTAAAAGAAGACCGCGGCGATCGCAATCGCCGCGACGACGACCGTCGCGCCCGCAACGATCACCCCGGCGACGCTGGTCCGCCGCTTCAATTTTCTGATGACCTTATTCGACCCCCGCATAGCGCGGAACGTAGCCGATCGGCACCGATAAGTGTGCGCTGGACAGCAGTGTCACAGGGATGAGGAAGCGTTCCCGCAGGATCGATCGCGGGGCTTTATCCCCACGTCACCGGTAGTTCAACAAGCCCGCGGGTTGTCCATGAGGCTGCGCACGAGTGAGTAGCCGGTGACCAGCCATGCCTCGTCACCGACGGCGGTCAGAACTTTGTGGATCGGTCCGGCGCCCTGCAGCGCGAGGAGATCGTCGGGGGAGCGCAGCGGGTGGCTCTGACGAAATGGCAGCCGGGCGGCGGCGGTCATGGAGGGAGCGTACGGCTGACCGCCGGCGCGCGGACGATTTTTTAAGACTACTGGTCTTGTTTGCCTCGGCTTTAGTATTCAGCGATGGCTCACACCGATCTTCGCAGCTTGAGCGCCTTCGCCGGGTTGTGCGTCGCGCCGGCCGCGATGGCGTTCTGGCTCGTCCCGATTGCTGCAGCCGACTCGGCGTCGTGGAACGGTGAGTACGCGATCACGTTCATCGTCGGCCCCAAGGCCGGAACGAGCATGGCCGCCGGGCAGCCCGAACAACAGCACACCGAAACCTATGGCTTCCAATCGAACTGCGCGAACGGAAAGTGCACCGCGACGATCATCAGTGGTCCGCCGCCGAGTAACCCGACGGTCCCTCAGCCCGTTCAGTTCACCTGGGATGGGTCATCGTGGGCGCAGGCCAGCGACTTTCAGTGGCAGTGCCTGATGCCCGACGAGACGATCCAGTGGAACCCGGCGCACGCCGAGGTGCGGTACACGCCTCAGGCCGACGGATCGCTGTCGGGCACGATGCACACCGACATCTCGAGCGGCGCGTGCCAGGGCACTGTCGAGATGAACATGACGGCTGAGCGCGCGTAGTCGGCGAGACATCCGCTGCTCGTACTCGATGTGGACGGGGTTCTAGCCCGATCCGCCTCGACGGCCTCTACGGCAAAGCTAAAAGTCTTGTAGGTTTCAAGCAGCTTTCGGGCAGATTCAGAAGTCTCGGATCCTGCGCTTCGCGGTAGGCCTTGGCCGCTTCGGCGCACTGCCTCACGTGCTCGATTGAGTTGTTGTGAGTGCTGCGAGTGTCGCTGGCGAAGCTGGCGAACATGACCACCGTCACCAGCGACGCAACGAACAAGAGCATGGCGGCGATCGTCCCGCCGCCGCTGGTCGCCTCATTCACACGCATCCGGATGACGTGGGCCATGGCTTTTGCCTGAGTCGCGTAGACCTCGGCACGAATTTGAGCGGCGCGAGGAAGACGCCGCTGGCCGACAGCTTGTATGTCGGGGTCCGCGCTTTCCGCTTTGCGCTCGATATCCAGCGCGATCTGCAGGTAGTCCTTCAGCGTGTACTTCTGTTCCAAAGGAAGGGAATTCGGTCTGTTGAGCTCGGCGAAAACGTCGTACACCGCGGCTATCGTCTCAAGTTCAGCTTCGGTGAAGGAGTTGTCGTCGAGGTGCTTCACGTGCGGAAGAGCGGACTCGTCGTTCTTGTCCCGCCGTGCCCGCATCACCTCTAGGTCTGCCGACATCACGATCGTCCGGCTAGCCCGGGATAGCCGGCGCGACAGCCAAATAGCGGCGACCGCCATCATAAGAATCGATGCCAGCGCGAGTGAGGCGTAGAGCCAGGCCAAGTGGCCATCGATGGGAAAGATTCCGGTCACGCTCGATAAACCGAAGCCGCCGATGATCACAGTTCCTACTGTGAGAACACCTTTGCCCCAGGCAGTTGCACTGGCACGCAGGTCGTCACATTGTTTGGACCAACGGGCCGCCACCGCCTGCGCCTGTTCTGCCAAAAATTCATGCGGGTCTCGTGTGGCAACCCCGCTGATGCCTTGTATCACGTTGGCCTTCTTCCTTCATGCCGCTGCGCCGGAAGATTCTCTTTGGTGCTCGGCTTCAGCCGACCTGTTCGAGAATGGCCATATGGTCGCTGATCGGCGCGGCGATGTCTGGATCGGCTAGGTAGTCGATGATCGCGTGGGGGCCCGTTGGGTTGTAGGTCCGCTCGTCGGAAAGTCGGTCTGTGCCCTTGAACTCCGGGGCGAGTGGATGAATCAAGGCAACGATGTCCAGCACGTCGTAGCCGTTGAGCCAGCGGGCATTGCTTTCGATGACCTTGAGTGGTGCACCGGCGGGCACTGCTGGTTGTCTACCGTGAAGACGGGCTTTTACCAGCTTCAACCCCAGCGGACTGCCGACAGTGACGAATAGTTTCACTCGACGATCGCCCAAGGCGTTGTCCTGGTCTGCGAGCAGGTCGTAGGCGACGACGCTACCGAGACTGTGTGCGATCACTACCAGGTCGTCGTCGGCCGAGGTGTGCGAGAGGATTTCTCGTCGGACGACATCAAGGACCTTGTTGCGCATTGATTCCATGCCGATGTAGTAGGCGACGTCTGCCAGGTGGTTGCGGATGATCGCGGCTGGGACTCCCGTCTTGCGGCTCAGGAACTGCAAGGCCCCAGTCACGAAGGGGACCCCAAGTACGTCGGACACGGCCAGCTCGTCCGCGCTGCCGCCTTGGTAACGGAGCTCGCGCACGGCGTCGTAGTCCAGATGACCCGCCATGTCCTGCAACAGGTTCGCCTGCAGAGTAGACAGCGCGCGAATCTGGTCCTGGTCGCCACCGGTATTCACCTCGAGTTCGGTAGCAGGATCTGCTGCCTCCAGGTGGGGCGGAATGCCGCCGCTGCGCTCGTAATCGGCGATGGAGTCACGGAATACATTGCCGTAGAAGGGGAAGATCACCTCGGTCTCCACTATGGGAGGGCGGTTTGCGAGGACCAATCCCTTCGCAAGACCGGCCAGGAATTGGCGCTTTTTGTTGTCGACGTAGGCCGCCAATTTGGCGGGGTCGTCAGCTGTCTGCTGATCACTGGCCTGGTTGCGGCCATGGATCATGACGAGTTTTGTACTCATGGTGGAACCTGCTCTCGTTAGTCGGGCGGTGGGGGCGGGAGTTCAGAGAATGGCGGCGGAGATCAAGGCGCGTTGTTGGGGCGACATCTGCCGGCGTGCGAGATCGGCGACGATCGCAGAGATACGTATCCCCTCATTTGCTACCCAATAGCGCAGTGCCTCGGGAGTTTCCGCCGTTACCGGGTCGCCGTTGAGATCGATCTTGTTGCCATGATCATCAGTGAAGTCTCGGCTGCCGTGGTGCAGCGCGACGAGGTCGAAGTCGTCGTCGAGCACCGGTGAGCCGGACGAGCCGGGAGTCGTATCGGCGAGATACACCAATAGGTTCGGAGTTTCCGCGTCGGTCATCAGATTGTTGCGGAACGCGATCTGCTTGTAGTTACCGCCGGGATGCTGAATGATGTTCAGCGCGCTTCCCGGCAGAGCTTTGCTCGACGCTTTGATCAGGGGGAGTCGCCCATACTTATCCCCGGGTAGCTGTCGGTCGGTGGTGCGACCCACTCCGACGATCGTGTAGTCGAGTTCCTCGCTCGACACAAAGAACGCCGCAGCGTCCAGCGAAATCGTCTCTTCACCGACCAAAGGTCTGTTGTCGGAGCTCTTTTCGTGGCCGAACGTGAAGTTCACCGACGGGTCGCTTGCTTCCTCGGCTGTGTGCAGCACGTGATGATTGGTCATCATCAGGCACGGTGAAATCATGAAGCCCGTGGCGCTGGCCTCCTTTCCATCCACTTCCATCGAGATCAGGCCCACCGCCGCGGCTGCGGTTCGGGCCTTGGTCAGCCAGGAGATGGGCTTCAGATCATCACCGTCGATGATGCGCTCGATCGCGGTGTTGACCTGTCGGTCTGTGGCCTGCGCGGGCATCGGCACACCCTTGGCTTTGAGGTGCTCACGCTTCTTGCATGTTGTCGCCGTTCGGTAGTTGCCCTGGCGGTCGCGCGTTACTTGCTTCACGAAGTCGACGGACGTGGGGACGATGATCCTTGCTCGGCGCTGATCGAGTTGCGGCGCACTGACCATGAGAGCCTCCTTCGGGGGCAATGCTGCGATGGTTATGGGGGTTGTCACTTAGGTCGGCCGAACCACAACCCCGTCAAGGGGCGCTCATTAGACCGCACGCAGCCGGTGGAGGTGTTGCCCTCCACGGTGATGATCCGATCGCGCAGAGAGCGAGCGACGAGTCCGATGTGATTGCCGCCGAGTCCGAACATGTCGCCACGCAGTGGTGTCCCGACGAGGCGTCGGTTGTTGGCCGCCCACGCGTAGATCGACTGCACCCAGCCGGGGTTGTTCCACGGCGGCCGGCTGCCCGTCGTCTGGAGATAGCACCAGGAGACGAAGAAGGCGCACCACGGAACGCCGGGAGACCCCGGTGCGAACGGATGGACATATCGGGTGAGGGGAATGCCGCCGTTATTGGCGGTTTCGCACACGCCTATTTGCCCTGTCGCGATCTCGACCATCCGAAGACCTATCGGTGAATGACCGGATGGTGCTGACGCGGCGATCTCGAGCACGTTGTCATCGTGTGTCTCAGCTGGATCGAGTCCCACGCGCGAGGCGATGGAATCGACATCGAAGCCTGGTGGTGGCATCGCCACCCTTCCGGAATAGTCCTCGCTCACAAGCAAACTGGCCATGGTTTACCCCCGTCGATTGGCAGTTCGGGGCCAGGTCGGCGAGCAATGGTCCGAGCGAGTTCGGTCTCGCATACGATCGCTGATCTGGCCTGACGCGAACCTACGGCGAGCCGTACCCGACCTATCGAGTAGCGCGCTACTCGACTTTGCTGAGGAGGCCGGAGAACCATCTACGTAGTCGAGGTGCGCGCTCGCCAGGGTGCGTCCGCATCTGCCGGGTGCTCGGCGCGGTTCCCCGCACCCATGTCGGCTGTGTTCCCGCGGCGAGGACACCACGGTCGTCACTGTCTAGGTGCGTGGTTGCGACGAAAGGGTGGCGACCGGCGACCGGCGTCCGGCCACATGACTTCGGCTGCGATGACCAGCTGAAGCGTGTGGATGCGCGGTCGACTGAAGCACTCCCGCGGATCAGTAGGTTGACGTCGAAAGCTTTCGCTTTACCGGCATTGACCTGCATAAACTCTGGTGCGCGATACTGGGATTGAACCAGTGACCTCTTCCGTGTCAGGGAAGCGCTCTCCCGCTGAGCTAATCGCGCGGGTCGAAACTCTTGGAGGTGGAGACGGGAATCGAACCCGTGTGCACGGCTTTGCAGGCCGTTGCCTCACCACTCGGCCACTCCACCGTTGGGTCTGATGCCGCACTTGCACCTTCGAGCGGATGACGGGATTCGAACCCGCGACCCTCACCTTGGCAAGGTGATGCGCTACCAACTGCGCTACATCCGCGCGCTTCGGACGAGATCGTCGCCCGCTGCGAAGGAAGACACTAGTCGACGTAGGCGAACCGGCACAAATCCCCTCGCCGCAGCGCCTCGACGAGCGCATTCCGGCCGGACGGGTGTGCCGTGATAATGTTCCTCCTCGGCGAATCGGGCACCATTTTCATGGTGTGCGCGCACCGGGTCTCGTAGCTCAGTGGGAGAGCGTCCGCCTCACACGCGGAAGGTCGCTGGTTCGATACCAGCCGGGACCACTTCACAACATTTCATCAGTCCACGGCGGTTGGACGTCGGCCTTGAGAGCCGGTTTCACCGGTGGACACCGATCGCCTGCCACGGCGCCCTTCAGGGCGACGTGCTTGCACTCCTCGTCAACACCAATGCCGCCTCGTTGTAGGGGAACAGCCGATAGAACGGCCGGAAACCCGGTGTGACGAGGTTCGCCGCCTCAGCCTTGCGGCAGATCCGCGGGTCAGCCAACGGCACAGCTTTGTTCCGCTTGCGCAGCGCTGTCGGGCCGCCGGCCATGACATTCTTCAACCAGTCCGATTCAAGCCCGTAGCCGATGAGAACGACGACGCCGTCTCGGGTCGGGAAAACCAACAGCGGCGTTCGGTATCGCGTACCGGACTTGCGTCCGACATGCTCGAGGGTTCCCAGCCCCGGGAGCCATGGGGTGATCGACTGAGCCACTCGATTGGTGACGTGGCGATTGAAGTGAGCGACAGCGCGCGGTACTCGCATGAAAGTCCTTCCCTCACACGATGGCTGGCTCTCGACACAGCTTCGCGCCCAAGGGGCACCAGCGCAGTGAGTTAGGCGATCATCGGGTCGATCGCAGACCGGGGCACCAGAACATGCAGGGCGCCGGCTGAGGCGGGCAACACCGATCCCTGATCGAAGAAGAAGATCACGCCGTCGTTGACCACTGCGAAATTCTGATAGTTGGCCGAGTTGTAGAGCGCTCCTGGCACGAACGCCAACGGCGGCGGCGGGGGTGGCGGGGTGGTGGACGACGTGCTGGTCGGTGTGGTCGTCACCGGCTGCCCGGGTTGCGTGGTCGGCGCTGCCGGTGGCGGCGGCGGTGGCGCGAGCTGCTGCTGCAGTTCGGACGCGACGATGGGCGCGACGGTCTTCAGCGGATCGTCCACCCGCCACAACGGGGTGTTCTGCTTGTCGTCGGGTGCGGCCGTGTACAGGATCGCCTTGCGATAGCTCTGGTCCCAGTTGAACGCCTTGTACGTCGTCTGGGAGGCCCCGCCGCCGACGTTCTGGGTCACGGTGAACACCACGGCCTGCGTGCCGCGCGGGGGAACCGCTGAGTTGTACTCCGTCGGCTTGATGCTCAACGTGGCGGGCGTGCCGCTGGGCGCGCCGGACTTGGCCGTATTGAGGAACGCGTCGCGCGTCTGGGAGATGTAGTCGGCGACTGACTTCTGGTCCGGGTAGTCCAGCGGGATGCTGATGTCGACGCTGTACGAGGGGTCGGAGAGCTGGATCTCGCAGGTACTGCCGGTATTGCCGCCTTTGAGGTCGGCGCAGTAATCCTTCGGGGCGGCGGCCGCCAGTCCGGAAGAAAAGGACACAGCGGCAACTGAGAGAACCACTGCCGCGCTGAAAGAACGCATGGGAAAAACCTCCAGGCACACGCGGCGCACGCCGCGACCAACGATCATCGTCACCACGCCAGCAAAGCGCCCCCGACGGCATCGGCGCTGTATAGCCTAGTTGAGGCGTTTGCGCGGGTGACGCGAAGGCACGTTGCGCCACCACAAACAGGGGTACTCGTGAGGGCACCATGACTGAATCGTCCTTTCCCAGCGCGGACGGCATCGACCCGTGCGTGCGGGTCTACGGGACTCGGGTCCACAACCTGCGGGGTGTCGACGTCGCAGCACCGCGCGACGCTCTGGTCGCGTTCACGGGCATCTCCGGGTCCGGCAAGTCGTCCCTGGCCTTCGGCACCATCTATGCCGAAGCTCAGCGCCGCTACTTCGAATCGGTCGCGCCCTACGCGCGCCGGCTGCTATTGCCCACCGGTGCACCCAAAGTCGATGACATCACCGGGCTACCCCCTGCGGTCGCACTGCAGCAGCGCCGGGGCTCGGCGACATCGCGGTCGACGGTCGGCACCGTCACCACCTTGTCGAACCTGCTCCGAATGTTGTTCTCCCGAGCCGGAACCTACCCGCCCGGGGCGACTGAACGATTGGACTCCGATGCGTTCTCACCGAACACAGCCGTCGGAGCATGCCCGGACTGCCACGGGTTGGGACGAATCCACCGGGTCACCGAAGAGACGCTGGTACCCGACCCGTCACTGACCATCCGGGAAGGCGCGGTCGCCGCATGGCCAGGCGCCTGGCAGGGGCAGAACCTGCGCGACATCCTCGTCACGCTGGGATACGACATCGACAAGCCGTGGAAGAAACTTCCAAAGCGCCAACGCCATTGGATTCTGTTCACCGACGAACAGCCCACGGTGGAGATCGATCCGAGCCAACATCCCGTGCAGGCCGACTACTACTACAACGGCACCTTTTCCAGCGCCGAACGGCACGTCCGCCATACGCTGGCCAACTCGCAGAGCGCGATGATGCGCCGCCGCGTATTGCAGTTCGTCGACAGCATCGAGTGCCCGTTGTGCGGCGGTTCCGGGCTGCGACCGGAGGCGTTGCAGGTGACGTTCGCCGGACGCACCATTGCCGACTACATGGCGATGCCGTTGACCGATCTCGCGGAAACATTGCGTCCGACAGCTTCTCGGACCGATGCCGCAGCCGCGTACGAGTCGACGAACTCCGGTGAACTGACCGAAGTGGCGACGATGATTGCCGCCGACCTCGTCGCACGCCTGCAGGTACTCATTGATCTCGGCCTCGGTTATCTCACCCTTGCTCGCCGCACCCCGACGGTGTCGCCGGGCGAACTGCAGCGACTGCGGCTGGCCACTCAGTTGCGTGCCGGCTTGTTCGGCGTGCTCTATGTGCTTGACGAACCCTCGGCCGGCCTGCATCCCGCCGACGTCGAACCGCTCCTCGACGTCCTCGATCGGCTTCGCCGCGCGGGCAATTCTCTCTTCGTCGTCGAACACGACATGGACGTCGTCAGCCGCGCCGCTTGGATCGTCGACGTGGGGCCCGGGGCCGGGGAGTGCGGCGGCGACGTGCTGTACAGCGGGCCGGTGCCGGGCCTGGCCCAGGTCGAGAAGTCGGTCACCCGTAGGTACCTCTTCGAAGGGGCCGCGCGGCAGTCTCGACCGCTGCGCACGCCGTCCGAGTGGCTGCGGCTGCGCGGGATCCGGTTCCACAATCTGAAAGACCTCGACGTCGATGTGCCGCTCGGCGTGTACTCCGCCGTCACCGGAGTGTCCGGATCGGGCAAGTCGACGCTCGTCGTCAAAGTTCTCGGCGATGTCGTGCGCAGCCACCTCGGCGCGGCACACGCCGCCGAGCCCGCAGAACCCATCGACGACGAAACTGATAGTGGCATAGTCGATCTCGATCATGATGCGAGCATCGGCGTGACAGCAGTGGGTGTCGAAGAGATCAGCAGGCTGGTATCGGTCGACCAGCGCCCGATCGGACGCACGCCGCGCTCGACGCTGGCGACCTACACCGGCTTGTTCGATGCCGTCCGCCGCGAGTTCGCCGCGACTCCGAAGGCCCGTCGCCGCGGGTGGACGGCAGGCAGGTTCTCGTTCAACGTGGCTGAAGGTCGCTGCTCCACCTGCCAGGGGGAGGGATTCGTATCCGTTGAATTGTTGTTCCTGCCAGGCACGTACGCCACCTGCCCGGCATGCAAGGGCGCGCGCTACTCCGATGAGACACTCGACGTGCGCTATCGCGACCGGACCATCGCCGACGTGCTCGCGATGACCGTCGACGAGGCATCGGAGTTCTTGGCCGACGTGGCGAGCGCCGCGCGGAGCCTGACCACCCTGCGAGAGGTCGGCCTGGGGTATCTCCGACTCGGACAGCCTGCGACCGAGCTGTCCGGTGGCGAGGCGCAGCGGATCAAACTCGCCTCCGAACTGCAGCGACCCCGGCGAGGGCACACTCTGTACGTGCTCGATGAGCCGACCACCGGCCTGCACCCCGCCGATGTGGATCTGCTTGACCGCCAACTGCACCGCCTGGTCGACGCCGGCAATACCGTTGTGGTGGCCGAACACGATATGCGGATGGTCGCAGGGGCGGACTGGGTGATCGACTTAGGACCGGGAGCCGGCAGCTCCGGCGGTCGGGTCGTCGCGGCGGGCCCGCCCGAGGACGTGGCGCGTGCGCCAGACAGCCGCACGGCACCGTTTCTGGCGAAGCGACTGGCGCCATCGGCTACGAGATGAAGAGGTCCGCCCTACCGGGGTGGCTGGCTTGTTTCGGTAGATACCAGTGCCGCCATCCGCGGATAGATAATCGCCGGACCGAGCCATCGAGTAATGAAGCGCCGCAGTTCGATTCCTTGCAGCGGCCGTTGGCCAGGATCGATCAGGATGGATTGCACGGTGCGAAGCGTCATTTCGGCGAGTTCGGCCAATGCGGTGCTGTCGTAGCCGTGCAGGGCCCAATCCACATCGAGGCGGCGGAACACCGACAGACAGAATGTGGTTGCGGTCTGCGACGTCAGTGACGTGACGGCTTCACCGTCATGGCGCTGCGTTAGCAGGTTCTCCAGCTGTGGATCGCCGGCGAGCTTCTCGATGCCGAACGACAAGCTTTCGACGATCGCAGTCACCGGGTCTTTGAGCCCGCTGGCGTGCTGGATCACCTGGTCGATGAACCCGTCGACCGCACGCATTGCACTGGCCATGAGTAGCGCATCGCCGTTGGGGAAGTAGCGGTACACCGTCTGACGCGTGACCCCGAGCGTGCGGGCCACGTCGGCAATGCGTATCACTGAACCGTTCTCGGCGACCACCTGGTCCACGGCGTCCAGTATCCGGGCGATCGCCTCCTCGTCCGAGGCGGGCGTCACGCCTGCCCAACCTCGGCTACGCATTCGTTGTCGCCAACATGTCGACGTCGAACTCGATGGGAAGTGTTGTCGGGCCAGTCATTCCGAGGACGGATTTCCACGGGGCCGGACCGGCGCGGTGGGGTGCGGGCAGACGGCGGGTGAGGACGACGAGTGCTTCGGCCAACTCCCGGCGCGCCAGATTGGCCCCGAGGCAGTAGTGCGCCCCGCCGCCGAAGGTCAGAATCGCCGGGACATCCTTGCGTGAGATGTCGAACCGGTCGGCGTCGTCGTAGATCGCCGGATCACGATTGGCCACAAAGGTATTGGCGAACACGAAGGTCCCCGCCGGGAACAGATAGCCGCCGAATTCGGCATCCTCGACGGCGGCCCGGGGCACGATGCAGGCCGCAGGCGAGTGGCGCATGCTCTCCTCGACCGCCTGCATCGCAAGCTCAGGTTGTTCACCCAGTCTCGCCCACTGATCGGGATGCTCGCAGAGCACCTGCACCGACGCAGCCAATTGGTTTCGCGTCGTGTCGGTCCCCGCCATCAGAAAGCCGGCCACCAGTCCGCGGAGCTCGTCGAGATTCAGACGATCGCCGTCGCTTTCGGCGCGGATGAGCTCGGAGAGCAGGTCGTCGGTCAGATTGGTTCGGCGGGCAGCGACCATGTCGTCGACGTAGGCGTCGAGTTCGCCCCACGCGCGCATGATCTCAGACTCGTCGAAGTTGGCATCTGGCTGGAAGTTGAAGGCCTTGAAGATCTGCTCGGTCCAATCCGAGAACAGCTGCCAGTCCTCTGACGGCGCACCTATCAGCGCGCACATGATCGGAGTGGGGTAGGGCCGTGCGATGTCGGTCACGACATCACAGCGGCCGGCGTCCATCACCCGATCGATCAGACCGTTGACCACATCGTGAATCGTGTCGGTAAGACGTGACGTGGCGCGAGGTGTGAACGCCTTGGACACCAGTTTGCGCAACCTCACGTGCGGTGCGCCGTTCAGCCCCAGGAGGCTGGTCGCCAGCTTGTCGAACAACGGACCTGACGTGATGCCCTGCGCTGCGAGTGTAATGCCGGGAGGTAGACGGAATCGGTTGTCGCGCAGTATTTCACGGGTCAGCTCGTAAGACAGGATTTCCGGGCCGAGGGGCCCGATGGCAATCGGCGCACGGGATTGTGCAGCCCGAAGATCATCGAAGATGTCGTCGGGCGTGGCGTCCAGCTCGTAACTGAACGTGGGCAGGCCAGCGTCGAACACATTGGGGGCAGTGCTGTTCACGGACATCGAGGCTCCAACTTCCCATCGCACCGGACGCTCGGACAGATATACCGAAAGCGTATGACCACCGCTCCCGGACGTCAATGTGGGCGCACATAGTGCCAGTTGAAGGTGCATACCGGAGTTCTAGCGTCATACGCGTCTTGCTGAAATGTCCGTGTCGCAGGCATCGCGGCGCGTACCGGCTCCACCTGGGCGCAGCACAAGAATGGGGTCCGCCAATCTGGCGAACCCCATCCGTGGCGTCGACCCGTAGGCCGGCAAACTCGATTAGCCGTGCGGCGCCTCAGAAATCTTGGTGTCTTCCTTGCCAAGCGTCTGGCAGTACACCGTGACCGACGTCTTGGTGGCAGTGATCTCCAGGTTCGCCGGGTCCTGCCCGCTCTTGTCCTTGAGCATCTTGCTGACTTCGTCGTTCTGCTTCTTCTCGTCTTGAGTGAGGAAGTCCTTGCACTTGGTGTCGCCGCCGGTGTTCACCACCTCCGAGGCCGAGCAGCCGCTCAGGACGGCTGCCGCCGCCGATGCCGCAAGGACGGGGTACACGATTCGCTTCACTGGGAACCTCTCTCGTTGGGAACAGCACGCAGATAATTCACAGATTTGCCCGATTTGAAACCCGGACGCCGGCTTCACCTGCCCGTCGCGGTGTCAGTCGAGATCGGCAAGCGCCTGGCGAGCGGCTTCCAGTTCCGCCTCGAGTGCGGCGACCCTGGCGGCCTGCTCAGAGCGCGCCTCCTCGATGACCTCGTCGATCGGCGTCGCCAGATCCTGATGCAGTTCCTTGGCCGCCCGGGACACAGCGGCGGCCGCGACGGCGAGATTGCGGGCCACGTACGTGGTGCCGCGCTTGAGCTCGGCTCGCCACTCGCCGTCGGCCGTACCGGTGACCGTGAGGGTGAGTTCGAGCGTCTTGGTCTTCTTCCCGGCTTTTTTGGCCGGCGCTTTTGCGGGCTCGGTGGACTCGGATGGCGCGGGCGCCACCGAGGTCTCGGCCGGCGTCGTGTCGATCGGGCGAAGCAACACCTCGGGCATGTCAGCGTGGGCAGACGGTGCTTCGGTTGCCTGGGTGTCTAGAGTCGTGGTCACGTCGAGTTCCTCCTGAACAACATTCGCAGCGGCTTGCAAGTGCCACCAGTAGAACATACGTTCGATGAATGGCAAAGCGATCCGCGGGGCATGTCGCCGGGCAGGATGGTCGACTGATCGGCGAATTACGTTGTTGCTGCCGTGTTTTCGTGACCGACGCGAGTGTGGGGTGTTCGCCGTCCGGTCACCGTGATCCGGGCACCCTGCTCGGGCGTGAGAATGACGTGCTTGACCCGCTGCCGTTCACCGCGTTCCGACGTCGTCGCCAGCTCCACCCGCTGCAGCACCTCACGCAGGACCACCCGCATTTCGGCCATCGCGAACGTCGCACCCAGGCACCTGCGGGCCCCGCCACCGAACGGCAGCCATGTCGTCGGGCTCAGCGTCGCCCCGATCATCCGATCGGGGTCGAAGCGGTCGGCGTCCGGATAGATCCGGTCGTCGGAATGCACCAGTCCCACTCCGGGTGCAACCATCACACCGGCGGGCAACAGATGCCCGGCGATCTCTACGGGCTGCGTCAGGATCCGGCCGACATCGAAGACCACCGGTCGGCTACGCAGCGTCTCCTTGGCCACCGCGTCCAGGTACTCGTCGTCACCCGTCTCGGCGGCCCGCACCGCTTTGGCCAGCGCCGCGGGATGGCGGCTCAACCGCTCCAAGGCCCAGGCCAGCCCGGTCGCAGTGGTGTCGTGCCCCGCGACGAGCAAGGTCATCAGCTGGTCGCGCAACTCCGCGTCGGTCATCGACCGGCCTGCCTGATCGGCAGCGCGCACCAGCATGGCCAGCGCGTCGGTTCGGACGGCCAGGTCGGGGTCGGCACGGCAGTCCGCGATCTCGGCGTACAGCAGCCGGTCGGCTTCCTCGATGCGGCGGCGCACCCCACGCCACGGCAGCCGCTGCTGCAGGCTGGGCGTCCCGATGGCCAGCAACTCGAACGCCGACAGGTTCAACAATCGCGGGAGGACCTCGCGCAGAGCGGCCAGCCGGGCCGGATCACTGGCGCCGATCACCAGCCGCATGATCACTTCGAGCGTTATCTGAGACATCTTCGGGGCCACCGGGAACGCAGTGCCCACCGGCCAGTCGGCGATGTTGGCCGCCGCGATCTCGGCCATCACCTTGGTCTGGCGCGCCACCGCGTCGCGGTGGAACGGTTCCAGCATCAGCCGCCGACGGTCGCGGTGTACCTCGTCGTCGACGACGAGTACCGAGGCCGGCCCCAGCAGGCCAGACAGCATCGAGTTCGCCTCGCCCGCATGGTAAATCGCGGGATCGCCGGCGAACACCTGCTTGATATCGGCCGGATCGTCGAGGTACACCAGAGTGCCCATCCCGGCGATCCGCAGGGTGAACGTGTGGCCGTAGCGGCGCCGGCACGCCGAGACGAATCGCGGCCAGTAGCGCAACATCAGCATGGCTTGGACCACGGGTGGAAGCGCAGGACCTGGCGGCAGCGTCGACGCCGTCTTATTAGACATGAGTCCAGTATAGGAAGACAGTTGTCTCGAGTCCCCGATATAGCGAAAACCCGCGGTCGGCGCGACGTGGCCGACACGCGTAGGGTTGGTACGTCAACTAGCCGGACGGCCGAAAGCCCATGGTGACCACTGATTTCAGTTCACGCAGCAGCGCAGACGCGGAAGCCGAACGACTGCGGGCCCTGCGTCGTTACGCGATTCTTGACACCGCACCCGACGCGGCGTTCGACCGCATCGCCCGCGTGGCTGCCCGCTCGTTGGACAAGCCCATGGCGTCAATCACCTTCGTCGACGAGGACAGGATCTGGTTCAAAGCGGCGTACGGCGTGGAGGGCCTTACCGAGATCCCGCGCGATGCCGGGCTGTCCAGCCTGGCGATCGGCGACCACCGGACCTATGTGGTTCGCGATACCCTCGCCGATCCGTACGTATCCCGAAACCCCAGCGTCGCAGGCGAATTCGGGATCCGATTCTATGCTGCCGCGCCCGTGACGACCGACGACGGGCATCAGCTGGGAACGGTCAGTGTTCTCGACTCCGAGCCGGGTGACGTCACCGACGACCAGCTGGCCACCCTGGAAGACCTCGCCGCGATCGTGATGAAGGCTCTCGAGCTGCGACTCTCGGCGCTGACGACCGTGCGTGCCGAACGCGAACTGCGCGACACCGCCCAGGAGTACGCCTCGGTGCTGCAACGCGCACTGCTGCCGTCTGCGCTGCCTTCGATCCCCGGTCTGTCGATGGCCGCGCACTATCACCCGGCCGCCTCCGGCCGGGTGGGCGGCGACTTCTACGACGTGTTCGGCGTGGCTCGTGACGAGTGGGCCTTCTTTCTCGGTGATGTCGAGGGGCATGGCGCGCCCGCGGCGGCGGTCACCGCACTGGTCCGCCACACCCTGCGTGCGGCGGCTCTGCACTACGACGACCCGACCGACGGCCTCGACGAGCTCAATGCGGCGCTGATCGCCGATGCGGGAGAACGTCGATTTTGCACAGTCTTGTCCGGCAAGCTACGGCCCGAAGCCGACGGCTTCCGGATCACCCTGGCGACCGGGGGACACCTGCCCGCCCTGCTGCTGGATCGCGACAGTGGATCGATCCGTCCGGTTCGCTCATCCGGTGGAATGTTGATCGGTGCCGTCGCAGACGCGACGTTCGACGCGTGCGAGACGTTGCTGGGGCCGGGCCAAACCCTGCTCCTCTATACCGACGGGATCGTGGAGGCCCGGCCCGACGGGCACACCACCTTCGGTGAATCGGCGTTGCGGCTTTTTCTGGCTGAGCGGGTCGCACTGCCGGCGACCCAGCTGGTGGCCGAGTTGGCGGAATTGGTCGCTGTACTGCGGCCCGACGACGACGTGGCGTTCCTGGCGTTGACCGTCATTGACGCATCCGATGGCGCGGTGCGTTAGCCTGGCACGGTCGGCCCGGTAGGATTTTGGGCGAAGACAACGCGTCGTAAGCAGATCGACGCAAAGAGCTAGTAAGTTCTTGCCAGGTTCAGACGGAAGCCTCGCAGGCGTTTGTGATTGCGAGCGTGCCGTCCGGCGCGCGTAGTGAGGTGAACTTTTGGACGAACAAGCCACTGCCACCACCGGCACGACCACTGCGGCCAACACAGGCTGCGTGATCAACGAGGAGTGGTTCGGGCGGACGGTCGTCATATCTGCTGCCGGCGTGGTCGACATGCTGACCTCTCCTCAACTCGAGGCCAGCATCACCGCCTCGCTGACCAAGAACCCGGCCGCCATCATCGTCGACCTGTCCGATGTCGACTTCCTGGCTTCGGCAGGTATGGGCGTTCTCGTCGCCGCCCGCGACAAGGCGTCGGCGGAGATCGGCTTCGGTGTCGTGGCCAGCGGGCCCGCCACAAGCCGGCCGCTCAAATTGGTCGGCCTCGCCGACATCATCGGCCTCTACGCAACATTGGATGAGGCGCGCGCCGCACTTGGTGAGTAATTCTCGGAAGTTGGGTATAAGAGCTTTGCCATGACGACACCGAGTTACCCCAGTCACACAGCCGACGGTGACCGCTTCGCGCGCAACGATGTCGTCGCTGATGCGCACAACGCAGCCATGGTTCGCGACGAGTTCGCGACCTGGCTGCGGGCCTGCGGAGATATCGATCGAGTTCGGTTCAGCGACGTCGTGCTAGCGGTCAACGAAGCGCTGGCCAATACGGCCGAGTTTGCCTACCTGCTCAAGGGCGGGGTCGGCACCATCGACCTGGAGGCGGTGCGCGACGGCGACACCCTGACGGTCACGATTGCCGATCAAGGTCAATGGCGGGAGTCCACTCCCGCCACGCAGAGCCGCACGCGCGGTCGGGGCATCCCGCTGATGCGTGCGCTCGCCGATGACGTCACCATTGATTCTTCGGCGTTGGGCACCACCGTGTGCCTGCGCTTCGAGCAGGTTCACGCCGTCCAGGAATCCGACGACGACGCCCGAGTCGGATAGCCCTCAGGCCGGCTCGTAGCGCAGCATCGTGACGCCCGCGTCGGCATAGTCGTAGAACACCGGCTTCAGTCGCATCCCTATTTCCAGCTCCGCCGGTTCGGCATTGACGATCTCGGTCGAGAACCGCGGGCCCTCATCCCATTGCACGACCGCGAGTAGCTGAGGCACCTCGTCGGCAAAATGTGGTGCGACCGGTCGGTACGCCACCGTGTAGGTATAGAGCGAGGCCGCCCCGGAAATCTCCCGCCATTCCAGATCGTCGGCCAACGTGCCCGGCGCCAGCACCCGGGGATAGAACACGTAGCGCTGCGCCGACGGCGAGTACTGGATCCGGATCCGGTGTTCGGCCAGGGCATCCCAGAACGGTTGGGTGGTCGGCGTCGGGATCGGCATCGGCTTGTCGAAGTCGCCCATGATCAGTCGCCTTCCAAGACGAGAGTGGTCTGTTCGCTCAAGATGCCGCCATTGCCGGAGACAAAGGCACGGTTGCAGTCTTTGACCTGGGTGGTACCTGAGCGGCCCATGATCTGGCGGGCGGCGTCGCAGACGTGGTGCATTCCGCCGGCAGTCCCGGCCTGCCCGTAACCCAGCTGGCCGCCGGCGGTGTTCATCGGGAAATCGCCGCGGAACGTCAGGTCGTGCTCGGCGACGAACTGCAGGCCCTTGCCCTTCTGGCAGAACCCGGCGTCCTCCAAACTGAGCAGCACGGTGATCGTGTAGCAGTCATAGATCGACACCATGTCCATGTCGGCGGGCGTCAGCCCGGCCATCGAGAATGCCGATGCGGCCGCTTTGATCATCGGAGTCTGCAGCAACTCCTGGGCGTAGGTCGGCGTCTTGTACGGCACCCGTTCGCCGAATCCTTTGATCCACACCGGACGGTTGGCGCTGCGACGGGCCAGATCGGCTCCGGTCACCAGCACCGCGGCCCCGCCCATCACCGGCATGACGATCTCCAGCATGTGCAGCGGTGCGGCGATGACCGGACTGTTGAGCACGTCATCGACGGTGATCGGGGAGTCGCGAAAGATCGCCCCAGGCGTGTGATTCGCGTTGACCCGCTGGTCGACGCTGATCTTGGCCATCGCCCGTTCGTCGTAGCCGTAGGTGGCGCCGTAGAGGTTGGCGACCTGGCCGTAGGGTCCGTTCTGGCCGAGATTGCCGTAGGGGATCTCGAATTCGGCTTGTGGCGAGCCGTACCGGTTACTGGACGCCCCGAAATACATCAACTCACTGATGTCGAGCGGCTTGTGCGCACTGACCGGCGTCATCGGCGTCGCGGGGATCACGCACAGCACCGCGTTGCACAGGCCGAGCTCGATGGCTGCCGCCGCGCGCCACACCATCGCCACCGCGCTGGCGCCGCCGAGGTCGACCATCTCGGCGAAATTGGCTTTGATGCCCAGATATTCGATGACCGTGGACGGCACGAAGATCTGGGACTCCTGCAGATGCGTGGTACAGATGCCATCCACATCGGCGGCCGACAAGCCGGCATCGTCGAGTGCGGCCTTCGCCAGCCGTGCCCACTGCTCCAGGGTGAACTCGAGCGGACCGGTCGGTCGCTTCGTGGAGGGGAGTTCGGTGTAGCCGACGATCGCGGCCTCTCCGCGCAGACCCATGCCGCTGTCCTCCAAGTCATTGCCCAATAACATTGAGCATGTAATCATATTGAGCGCTTAATGAGAATCGGATCCGGCGAGAGGTAGCTCACAGTGGCGTCACCCCTGGACGGCAAGGTCGCCGTCGTCACCGGCACCAGCCGCGGAGTGGGACTGGGTATCGCGCACGAATTACTGCGCGCCGGAGCCACTGTCGTCGGCTGCTCGCGCCGACCCCTCGATGCCATGCCTGGGGTTGAAGACAATCCGGAGTGGCTGGCCCGTTCCTCGCAGCGGGTGTGCGACCAGGGTGACTACCGGGCCATCGACGACTTCGTCGACGAGGTGGTGGCCGACCACGGCCGCATCGACATCCTGGTCAACAACGCAGGCGGTACGGTGCCGGCACCCAACGTCGAGAGCATCCCGAGCCTGGTTTCCCAGATCCAGGGTGCGCCGGCGTCGGACGACGAGTACGAACGCACAGTGTTGTTCCACGCCTTCGCCATTCAGATGAACCTGATCAGCCCGATGTGGTTCGCCATCCGGGTGTTCCGACAGATGCGCGAACAGGACGGTGTCGGCTCGATCGTCAACATCTCCAGCGGCGCAGGACATCCCGCCGGCTCGCCGACGCTGGTGTCATACGGGGCGGCCAAATCCGGCCTCAACCATCTAACCCGGTCGCTGGCCGAGGAATGGGGACCGAAAGTGCGGGTGAACTGTTTGGCGCTGGGGCCGACGATGACCGACAATTTCAAGTCGTTCGTGTTGCCCAAGGACGACCCGACCGGAGAGAGGTACTTCCACGCCGTGCCCATGCATCGCGCCGGAGAGCCGCAGGAGGTGGGTCGCGCCGTGGTGTTCCTATGCGGTGGCACAGCCGATTTCATCAACGGAACCACCATCGAGATCGACGGCGGCATGATGCCCGGCGTGCTCTACGAAGCCGGCCTCAAGACGATCACGGACCTGCTGTGAAGCGCGTCATCCAGTTCGCCACCGGCAACGTCGGCAAGCATGCGCTGCCACTCATCATCGAGCGGCCCGACCTCGAGCTGATCGGGCTGCACGCCCACGGCCCCGACAAGGTCGGCCGCGACGCCGCCGACATCTGCGGCCGGTCCGAACCCACCGGGGTGGTGGCCACCAATGACATCGACGCGTTGGTGGCCCTCGGCGCCGACTGCGTCGTCTACACCTCCCAGGCCGAGATGCGCCCACAGCAGGCCATCGAGGAGATCTGCCGATTCCTGCGGGCCGGCACCAACGTGGTCGGTACGTCGATGGTGTGGCTGGTCGCACCGCAGCACGCCGACGCATGGATCCGCGAACCGCTGGCCGCGGCCTGCGCCGAGGGCGGCACCTCGCTGTACATCAACGGAGTCGACCCTGGCTACTCCGGAGACAGTCTGGTCTACACCGCGCTGACGCTGGCCGGGCGGGCCACCGGCATCACGGTCTCGGAGATCTGCGACTACGGCAGCTATGACGACGCCGAATTCACCGGCCTCAGTTTCGGTTTCGGCACCACACCGGACCACACGCCGATCATGTTCGCCCCCGGCGTGCTGTCCTCGCTGTGGGGCGGACAGGTTCGGTCGTTGGCTGATGTCCTGGGGGTCACGCTCGACGAAGTGCGGGAGTGGCACGAGAGCTGGGTGACGCCGGAACCGATCGACTGCACGATGATGAGCGTCGCACCCGGTCATGTCGCCGCCGTTCGGTTCGCAGTGCAGGGTTACCGAGACGGGCAGCCGGTGATCACCATGGAACACGTCAACCGGCTCACCCCGGTCACCGCCCCCGACTGGCCCTATCCGCCGGACGGCCGGCTCGGTGTGCACCGCGTGGTGGTGCGGGGCAACCCCGGTGTGGAAATCAACACCCACCTAGGTCTGGACGGCGTCGACCACAACGACGGCGGTGTCATCTCGACCGCCGCTCGCGCCGTCAACGCCATCGACGCGGTGTGCGCCGCACCTGCGGGCCTGTTGTCGGTCAAGGACTTACCTGCCGCGCATGCCGACCGCGTGATGTGGTGACGGTGACTCCCAAGATCGCGCCGCGGCGCCCGCCCGGCGGGAGTCAGGAACGTGCCGAACGCACCCGTGAGGCGGTCCTCGACGAGACCGTGCGCTGTGTGATCGAAGAGGGATTCGCCGCCGCCAGCGCCAAGCACATCGCCGAACGGGCCGGCGTCACGTGGGGCGTGGTGCAATACCACTTCGGTGATCGCGACGGCCTGCTGATGGCCGTCGTCGACCGCGGCTTCGCCGAACTGCTGGAACTGCTGCGCAGCCTGCCGCCGCCGTCGCCATCGCAGAGTCGCCGCAAGCGGGTCGAGCTGGTGGTTCACGCCGCGTGGGCGGCGTTCTCCAGCCCGACATCACGTGCCTCGCTGGAAATACTGATCGGCACCCGGGCCATGCGCGACAAACGGGGGACCCGGCACCTCTTGGCATTGCAAAAGGCCATCTCCGATGTGAGCCGTGACATCGCGCAAGGACTGGACAATCCACACGCGGCGGCCATCGGTGACCTGATCTGGGCGACCATGCGCGGGCTGGTGATCACCCAGTTGGTCATGGTCGGCCCTCAACACAGCAATCGGGAGCTGACCGCGCTGGTCGACGTGATCTGTTCCTACCTCGATTGCCATGGGCAAAGGCAATGAGCAGCAAGCAAAGTCACAGTTAGGTCATAGGGATGTGCCGAATCGGCGCGCCTGAGTGACTTTGACACCGAGCCTTGGTGATCATGGCCGGATGACCGAACCGCTGGGTATCTCCGTGGGCACAGCCAGTCTGGTCGCCGCGCGGGCCGGGGCGGCGCCGGTGATCTGTCCTGCGGCGGTCACGCTCGGCGATCAGCTGTGGACCGATTTCGTCGACCGCGTCGGTGATCCGATCCCCGTGACGGGAGCCGACGGCTTCGCCTATCGCGCCGAGCAGCTGCTGGCCGCGGCACTGTCCGGACTGGCCGACACCGAGGGCTCGGGCCTGGCCGAGGTGTCGGGTGTCGCGGTTCCCGCGCACTGGGGACCGGGTCGGCGTGATGCGCTGCGTGATGCGCTCTGGAATCTGCCGGCGTTGGCGTCGGCTGCTGCACCCCCGGTGCTGGTATCCGACGCGACCGCAGCGTTGCGCTCACTGCAGAGCGACCCCGGGTTACCCCGCCAGGGGGTGATCCTGGTGTGCGACTTCGGTGGCGGCGGCACTTCTGTCACCCTGGCCGACGCGGCTGCCGACTACCGTCAGATCGGGGAGACGACCCGGTTCGAGGAACTCTCCGGTGACGACAGCGAATTTCTGCGCGCACTGGACGCCACTCTGGAACGCGCCCGGATCGGCCGCGCCGACGTCAGTGCAGCCGCCGTCATCGGCGAATCGGTGACACCTGTCGCCACCCACCAACTTTCCGAGCACCTGCAGATGCCGGTGACGGTGTCGGCGCACCCGCATCTGGATGCGGCGCTGGGAGCGGGCCTGGCCGCGGCACGGCAGCTGGCCGCCGACGCGCCGACCGGCATGGCGCCGGCGCCGCTGATTGCCGACCTCGGTCCGCAGTCGGCAACGATGGCCGCACCGCTGGCCTGGTCCAACGACGAAGCCCCGGACGATACCGGCGGCTACGACCAGTCCTACGGCTACAGCGACGCCGACTATCGCGGTTACAGCGATGCCGAGGACGACGACCTGTCGATCCTTGGTGGGGAACCGCCGCAGCAGCGCGGGTCCAGCCTGACCCGCAGTGTGCCGCTGCTGCTCGGCGGGGCGGCCGCCGTCGCGGCGGTCGCCGTCGGCGGGTTCGCCTACACCCTCACCGGGACAAGCGCGCCGAGCACGCCATCGGTAAAACCGCTTCCGGCGACCGCGGTTTCGTCGATCGTGAGCGCACCGCAAGCGCCGCCACCCGCCGAGACCGTCACGATGACCAACCCGCCCGTCCAGACCGTCACCGAACAGGCGCCCGCGCCGCAGACCCCGACGACCGTGGTGACCGTGGAGACCACGACCACCACCACGACCCCGCCGACCACCACCACTACCACCACCACCACTACCACTACGACCACCACGACGACGCCGACCACCACGACAACGACGCCGACTACGACGACAACGGTTCCGACGACCACCACCGACTGGGACACCACGACCACCTCGACGCGCCGGCCATTGATTCCCGGATTGCCGCCGCCGCCAAGGATTCCCGGCCTGCCGCCGGCACCGAACCTCAACGTTGCGCCCTGACGCCGCTGGCGTCAGGCCCCGGGAACGCTCGTACGCGCTGCGACCGATTGCGCCGAACCGGTATCGAACACCTCGATGACGACGTCGTCGTCCCGGTATCCACCGATCCGGTGTAATCCGGGTGTGGCGGCGATGATCGCGGTGACGGCGTCACCGGACAGCGGATAGTCGGACACCCGATGTCGCCAGTGTGCGCTGAGGATGGTGGCGTTCGGCTGCAGCCGGGGAATTTCACGGCTCAACGTTTCCCGCAGCGTCGGGGCATCGAAGTAGTAGCCGACCTCGGAGATCACCACCAGGTCGAAATCGGTTGCCGGCCAGTCGGTGTCGAAAGACCGGTTCACCAGTGTGACCGTGTCGCGACGGCCACTGGCGCGCAGCCGGGCGTCGGCGTGCGCCAACGCGGCATCGGCGACGTCGACGGCCGTCACGTGATCGCAGCGGGCGCTCAACTGTTCGGTGAGTACTCCGATCGAGCACCCCGGCTCGAAGGCGTGCCGGTACCGCTCATGGGGGAGTAGCGCCAGCGTGATCGCGTACTTGCGCCGTTCGTACCACCGCGAGGCGAGCTCCCACGGATCGGCTGACTCGGCGTAGAGGGCATCGAAGTAGCCGTGGGGCAGACCGGAAGTCATTGGAACACCACCTCTCCCACGCGATCCAGTCGCTCCAGGACGTACGGCGGCAAGATCGGCTCGCGCCCGGCGTCGCTCTCCAGCTGGCTTCGGAACGAGGCAACCGCCTCGCGTTTACGGTGCACCGCAACCGGATCCGCGACCATCTGTACTGCGCTCTGCCAGGGCACCGCGTCATCACCGGGACGAGCCCAGTGCCACATCCAGATCGGATACTCCAGGAGCACGGCTCCGGTACGCGACGTGGCCACGGCAGCGGCCCGACCGACCACCTCGTGATCGGGATGACCATCGCCGCGCCACGTCGCCGCGCACCACGTGCCCTCGGGGCGGCCGGCCAGAATCTCGGTGAGAATCTCGGCGAGCCGGGATTCGTTCTCGGTGAGCCTGCCGTCCGGGAGCCCGAGAAAAACCGGCACCGGAAGGCCGAGAACCGCTGCCGCGGTCTGTGATTCGCCGCGCCTGGACTCCTCGAGCCGGGCTTGCTCGAACGCCGACAGGCCAGGCCACGCTGCACCGCCGTCGGTGGCGATGACCGTGTGCACGTCGACGCCGCGGGCCGCGACCGCGCAGGCCGTCGCGCCGAAGCCGAGCGTCTCGTCGTCAGGATGCGGTGCCACCACGACCAGGCCCGGGCACTGATCCAGCGGCAACGACGGAAACGGGTGCTGTCGCCGAAGCCATTCGTCGGCAGGTGTTCCACCACCGGAGATGGGCACCGCCGCAAACCGGGCCGCGTTACCGGTCGGTGCGCTCATCGGGCCACCAGCAGGCCCAGCGCGGCGAGATCCTTCTCGGCATGACTCTGCCGGACGTACATGGCCAGATCGGCGACATGCTGGGCGTGCAGCTCATCCATGGCCAACGGTGCGGGGCCCAGCGCCCGCGCGGTTCGGGCGATCACCTCGTCGACCGCGGTTTCGACGGCTGCCCGTAGCCGCCGAGCCGCCACCTGTCCGGCGCTGTGCGGGGCCGCATCGACCTGGTCAGCGGTGCTGGCCATCAGGGCGCCCGCCGCGGCAAGGGCGGTGTCGACGGCACCGAGATGTGCTGCAGCATAGGGGTTCTCGCTCTTGCGCTCGGCTACGGCGCGGTAAAGCGGCGTTGCCACCGCGCGGGCCGCACCCAGCCAGCACGCCGCGACGCCGGCCGCGCCGTGCCAGAAGCCCGGCCGGGTCAGGTACTCGTCGGGGCCGCCAACCGGGGTGGCCGGCGCAGCGCTGAATTGCACGGAGCGGGTGTCCGACTCGGCCATCCCAGCGTTACGCCACGTGCTCGGCAGCGGCTGAACGCCCGGGCTGTGCAGGTCGACCGCGTAGAGGCCGCGGGCCCCCGTCGCCGTCTGGGCCGTCACCAGCGCGTCGGCGCACATCCCGGCGCCGGAGCACCACGCTTTGACACCGCTCAACGTCACGTCATCGCCGTCGTGATGCGCGGTGACGGTGGCGCCGGGCGCTTCGGCTGCCCACACGCCCCACAACCGGCCCGGCTGCGCCCGCGGCCCGTGCAGCTCGGCGAGGATCGCGATCGCGTCGGTGTGCGCCTCCGCCAGCCGGCCTGCCGCCACATCGCGCTCGCACAACGCGGAAAGTCTCTGCCAGCGGATCAGGGTGCCACCCGAGCCCGGTAAGGGGAGGTCCAGATCGCCGGCGTCCAGCCAGCGCTGCACAGTCGTGGTGGTCATGCCGAGTCGCGTTGCGGATCGCCCAGCATCCCACGCAGGTGGGCGGCGAATCCGGCTGGGGCGCGCCCGATCTGGCGTGCAGACGTGGCCACTGAGAGTCGGGTGTCACGGCGAATTCGGAACCCGACGACTTCGAACCGATGAACCAAGTCGACGTCCTCGTCGCTGGTCAGGGCATCGAAGCCACCGACGTGCCAATAGGCGTCGGCCGCGAAACCCATGTTCGCGCCGTGAACGTGGTCGTGCGTGACCCGACCCGGCTGGATCTTGGAGTGGTACGCGCGAAGGTAACGCCGGACCGCCTTGACCGGGATCTGACGCCAGTTGGTGATGCGCACAACGCCGAGAATCATGTCGGCATGTGCGCTGAGTTGACGTACCAACCAGTTGGGGTCCACCCGGCTGTCCGCGTCGGTGGTCGCGTACCACATGTTCGGACCACTGAGACCCTGCTCGCGGGCAAACGAGAAGCCGGCGGCTCGCGCCTTGCCCACGTTGTGTGCGTCGATCTCGAGAAAATGCACATCGCTGCCGAAACGTTCCGCCAGCGCGTTGCTGCCGTCGTCGCAGCTGTCCAGGACCACCACCACCGTGACCGGAATATCGGCCCGCTCGGCCGCAGCCGCAATCGCCGTCAGGCAGTCCGGCAAGGCCGGCGCCTCGTTGTGGGCGGGGACGACGATCACCGCGCGGTCGAAATCAGCAGCAGCCACGTCAATTCAGTAGCCGGTCTGCGGTGTTTTCACACTTCGCCGGCGTGCGCGGGTCAGGTCGGCGGGGCCAGACCTGCCCCGGTCAGCACATACCCCGCCGCGTAGTCGCCGCGGCCGAGGGACACCAGGTCGATCATGGCCTGTCCCGCGATTTCCGGCGTGATCACCGGTCCGAGCTGCTCGATGAACGCGTCCTCGGTCAGTCCGGCCTCGCATGCGTAGGCCCGGATACCAGCTCGTCCCACATCGCCGGCCGGCGTCATCCTCGGCATGACGGTGGTGAAGATGATGCCCAGACCGGATCGCTCCGACTCCCGCTGGGCGTATTGGGCGATGAACCGCTGAGTGGCCTTGGATCCGGCGTAGCCGCCGCTGAGCGGGGATCCGTTCAGCGCGGCGCCACTGCTGACGATGACGACCCTGCTGCCGCGCGGCATCGGCTGCAGAAGCGCTGCCTGCGCCCAGGTGAAGGCGATCTTCACATCGGCGTCCCAGTTGACGGAGAACGTCTCCCAGGAGTGCTGCGTCAGTTCACGCATCTCGGGGGTCGCGCCGGCGACCACGATCACCGTGTACGGCTGGTACTCATCGAGCACGTGCCGCGCCGTGGCGGCGTCCGACGCGTCGGCGACGTGCGTGCGGATGGCGGGATGGGTGTCCGCCAGGGCGGCCAGCGCTGCGCCGTCGCGGGCAAGCGCAACGACGTCGGCGCCCGATTCGGCGAAGGCGCAGGCAATGCCCCGCCCCAATCCACGCCCGGCCCCGACCACGAGCACCTTCCTTGCGGGTAGTTCAGTCATGTCGGCCCTTCTCGCGTCTTCGTGAAACCTGTCGAAGAGGTAGATGCGCGGTCTCGTCCGAAGTGAGCGGTGATGTCGCGATCACTTTCACGTCTCCCGAACGTCAGTACAGATGGGTGCCGCGCAGGGCGGCCGACAGGTGCGAGGCGAGCGGTGATATGGCATGACAGGCAATCTGATCGAACAGGCGCGGGCCGGCGACAGCGAAGCGTTCCGCGCGCTGACCGAACCGCATCGTCGCGAGCTCGAGGTGCACTGCTATCGGATGCTGGGCTCGTTGCAGGACGCCGAGGACATGGTTCAGAACACGTTGCTGGCGGCTTGGCGGGCACTGGACGGCTTCGAGGAGCGGGCATCGATTCGGACGTGGCTGTACCGCATCGCCACCAATCAGTGTCTGGGCGCGCTGCGTTCCGCCAGAAGGAAGCGACCGGCTACGGAGGTGAGCATCGCCGAGAATGACCTGCCCGAGCCGACGCACTACGGCGACGTCGTCTGGCTGGAGCCCATACCGGACCATCTGCTGGATTTCGCGGACACGTCTGTCCTCGGGCCAGAGGCGGCATACGAACAGCGGGAAGCCATCTCACTGGCGTTCGTCACCGCGCTGCAGTTGCTTCCCGCGCGCCAGCGCGCCGTGCTTCTGTTGCGAGATGTGCTCGGCTACCGCACCGCCGAAGTGTCCGAGATGTTTTGCGCCACAGCCGCTTCGGTGAACAGCGCGCTGAAGAGGGCGCGTGAGACGGTCGGCGCGCGGAACCGGGATCGTGAATCGCCAGAACCGAATTCGTCGTCGGAGCAAGCGCTGGTTGCGGATTTCGTGCGCGCATATCAGGCCGGTGACGTGGCGGCTTTGGTGCGTTTGTTGACCGCCGACGTCCGGGTCTCCATGCCGCCGATCCCGCTGGAGTACCACGGTCTCGACGCCGTCGCAGGCTTCTATGCCCAGGTCTTCCGGCGCCGGAGATACACCCTCGTGGCTACCCGCGCCAATGGTCAGCCGGCATTCGGGGCCTATCTGACGACGGGCGCCGACCCCGTGCGTCACGCCGCCGGTCTGTTGGTCCTCGATCTGTCCGGTCAACGGATCTGCGGCCTGACCCGGTTCGACAACGACGTCATGCCGCGATTCGGACTGCCGCGAACACTCGAGGTATGAGATCCCGTCAGCGCGGATGTGCTTGTGCCGCATCGACGATCTTGGCCGCGACTTCGGCCAACGGCACGTTCGTGTCGTGCGACAGCTGTCGCAGCATCTCGAACGCCTGGTTGGCGTCCTTGCTGTAGCGCTCCATGATCATGCCCTTGGCCTGCCCGATGATGTCGCGGCTGGCCAACGCCTCCTGAAACTCGTGTTCGCGCCGGGCCGCGTCCCACGACAGATGCCATACCCGCCACGATGGGTGGTGCAACATCGGCGCAGAGGAGATTCGATGACCGAGCAGACCCGCCTGCGGCGCGGACCGATCACCCGTAACGCCACTGGTCTGACGTCGGCCGAAGCCTTTGTCATCATCGCGATCGCGACGATCCTGCTGACCCGGTTGTATCTGCAACTCACCGGCTACCCGCAGGTCGGCGGCGGCGACCTGCACATCGCGCACGCGCTGTGGGGCGGCGCACTGATGATGCTTGCCCTGCTGATCGGCTGGATGGTTCTGGGCTCGGGCCCGCGGTCCCTGGCCGTGGTGTTGGGCGGGATCGGGTTCGGCTTGTTCCTCGACGAGGTAGGCAAATTCGTCACCAAGGACAACGACTACTTCTACGGACCGGCCGCCGAGATCATGTACATCCTGGTCTGCCTGATCCTCGCCGGTGCCCGTGTGGTGCGGGCGATTCGACCGCTCAGCGCGCGGGAATGCCTGGCGTCGTCGGCCGCGATCGCCGCCGACGGCGTGGCGCGCGGACTACCCGACCACCGCCGCGAGATCGGTCTGCGACTGGTCGAATACGCCCGAGCCAGGGGAGCCTCGAGCGACGACGTCGAGCACGTGCGCGCGCTCTTGCTCTCGGCAGCACGCGCCACAGATCGTGGCTATCGGGTGCGGCGATGGGCACAACGGTTGATTCCCAACGTATTTCGAAGCCCGAAGTGGGTGTCCTGGGTGGGCTGGCTCTTGGTGGCCGGCGCGGTGCTCGGCTTGCTCTTCCACGCGCTGGGCATCGCGTTGGGCGGCTACTTCTATCGAGACAGCCACGTCTCGATTCACCTGGCCGGCAAGACCCCGGCCACGATCATCCTGATGATCGCCGCCGCGCTGACCCTGGCGATGGCGCTGCCGGCGATGATCGCGCTACCGCGGACGGCAAAGCTGTGGCCGCTGCGGCTGCTCCGCACCGCCGCCCTGGTGTTCACCTTCCTCAGTGCGCTGGTGCATTTCGCGACCGAAGGATTCGCCGCCCTGATCACCCTGTCGATCGGCCTCTTCGGCCTGGCGATCCTGTCCTACCAAGTCGACGTCGCGGCGCAGCGGACGGCGCCTACACCACCGACAGATAGCGCCGAGTGATCACCCGCTGAACCAGCGACGCGACCGGCGCCCCGACCTGACTCCACCAGGTGGCCGGCGTGGAGAAGGCCACCACCTCGGCATGTACCGACTCGTCGCTGGGGTCGAAGCGCACGCCGAACATCTCCTCGCCGGAGACAGCGTGGCCGGGCAGGCTGCCGTAGGCGAAGCCACGGCGGTTGCTCTCGTCGACCACGTACACCACCCGACAGGGTGCGGCGAACGGTCCGAGCCGGCCGAGCACGTCGGTGCCGACCTCGGCCACCTCGGTGGTGGCGGCGACCCGCAGACCGGCGCCGCGCAGCATCCCGTAGCGCATCACCGACTCCGCCGCACGCTCGAAGCGTTCCCGCCCGCTGCCGATGCACGACGACAACCGCACATGGTGGTAACCAGCAGGCAGACCCGCCGCCGTCGCGCCCACCTCGGCGTAGGTCAACGGGCGGCCGGCCAGGTCGCTGAGCTTCACCGTTACAGCCTGCCATCCGTTACGTACTCTCGGAGTGAGCAACCCGCATCCGGGGCGCATACGGTAACCAGGTGGTAGAGGACATGACGGCGGCGCTGCATCCCGGTGGCGGATTCAACCCGCCGGTGCCGACGGGCCGGGGCGGCCCCGATTACGGCCGGTTCATCGATGCGGTGCGGGATCTTCAAGACCATGCCCGCGCCGTCGACGCGCCCGACGACGTGATCACCGAGGCCGCCGACCTCCTCGAGCGGGCGTCGGCGCTGTTGGCGCCGTACGACGCCGACGAATGGACCACACCATCGGGCCGGCGTACCGACCTGCCGATGCGGGGCAACATCCTGTCCATTCCCAACGAGACGGAAGTGGGCGAGGACGGGCGGCTGCGCGGCTGGGCCCGGTTCCGTCGCTACCACCTGGGCCGCAACGGGGCCGTGCACGGCGGCCTGATCGCCCACCTCTTCGACTCGGTGCTCGGCAAGACATCGTTCGTGCTGACCGGCGGGCCGTATCAACGCACCGCCTACCTGCACGTCAACTACCGCAAGATCGTGCCCATCGAAACCGAACTCCAGGTCGAGGCCGGTGTCGTGCGCACCGAGGGCCGCAAGATCTACGTCGACATCCGGCTGTCCGACGGCGACGACCTGCTGGCCGACGGTGAAGGGCTGTTCGTGTTGCTGAAACCGGGCCAACCGTGAAGCGGTTCCTGCACCAGTGGAAGCACCGGCGGGAGCGGCTGAGGCACCGCCCGGTAGCCGACTTCGTCTATCGCGCGGTGGTCGGCGTCGTCGGGCTCGCGGTTCTTGCCCTCGGGATCGTCGCCATTCCCTACCCGGGACCCGGCTGGGCGATCGTGTTCGTCGGCCTCGCGATCCTGGCCAGCGAGTTCTATTGGGCTCACCGCACCCTGTCGTTCACCCGCGACCGCTACGACAGCGTCATGGCATGGTTCCGCAGGCAGGGCAGGTGGGTGCAGGCGCTGGGTGCGGTGTTCACCGCCGCGGTGGTGGTCGCCACGCTGTGGCTGTTCGGCGCGGTCGGCTGGTCTGCGGGACTGCTCGGCTTTGACCATCCGGTGTTGGACAGCCCCATCGGCCTCGGCGCCTGACCAGCACCCCGATAGCATGGTCGGCGATTCCTGCCGCCCCCGGCGAGAATCGCGATGGAGCCCCACTACGCCGAAAGAGGCCAGCAATGACCGCCCCCGCACACCCCGCCCCAGCAGCACCGATCCGGGTGCCTGCCGGGACTACCGCGGGCGCTGCGGTGCGCGACGCAGGACTGCCGAGCCGTGGTGAACCGGGCGCGATCGTCGTGGTGCGCGACGCCGAGGACAAGCTGCGTGACCTGAGCTGGACGCCGGACGTCGACGTCGACGTCATCCCGGTGGCGGCGAACACCGAGGACGGCCGCAGCGTGATCCGGCACTCGGCCGCCCACGTTCTGGCCCAGGCTGTGCAGGAACTCTTCCCGCAGGCCAAGCTCGGCATCGGACCGCCGATCACCGACGGCTTCTACTACGACTTCGACGTGCCCGAGGCGTTCACTCCCGAGGACTTGGCGAAGCTCGAGAAGCGGATGCAGAAGATCGTCAAGGACGGTCAGCTGTTCTCGCGCCGGGTCTACGAGTCCAAGGACCAAGCCCGCTCCGAACTGGCCAACGAGCCTTACAAGCTCGAGCTGGTTGACGACAAGTCGGGTGACGCCGACATCATGGAGGTCGGCGGTGACGAGCTCACCGCCTACGACAACCTCAATCCTCGTACCCGCGAACGGGTTTGGGGCGACCTGTGCCGCGGCCCGCACATTCCGACCACCAAGTACATCCCAGCCTTCAAGCTCACCCGCAGCTCGGCGGCGTACTGGCGCGGCGACCAGAACAATGCCAGCCTGCAGCGCATCTACGGCACCGCGTGGGAATCCCAGGAGGCACTGGACCGCCACCTCGAACTGATCGAGGAGGCGCAGCGCCGCGACCATCGCAAGCTCGGCGTCGAGCTGGACCTGTTCAGCTTCCCGGACGAATTGGGTTCCGGCCTACCGGTTTTCCACCCCAAGGGCGGCGTCATCCGACGTGAGCTCGAGGACTATTCGCGCCGCAAGCACGAGCAGGCCGGCTACGAGTTCGTCAACACTCCGCATATCACCAAAGAGCAGCTCTACATCACGTCCGGCCACCTGGAGTGGTACGCCGACGGCATGTTCCCGCCGATGCACATCGACGCCGAGTTCGACGAGGACGGCAAGCTGCGCAAGCCGGGGCAGGATTACTACCTCAAGCCGATGAACTGCCCGATGCACCATCTGATCTACCGGTCGCGGGGGCGGTCGTATCGGGAACTTCCGCTGCGGCTCTTCGAATTCGGCTCGGTGTACCGCTACGAGAAGTCCGGCGTGGTGCACGGGCTGACCCGGGTGCGCGGCATGACCCAGGACGACGCACACATCTACACCACCCGCGAGCAGATGCGCGACGAACTGGCCTCGCTGCTGCGGTTCGTGCTCGACCTGCTCGCCGACTACGGCCTCGACGACTTTTATCTGGAGCTGTCCACCCGGAACCCGGAAAAGTCCGTCGGCTCCGACGAGATGTGGGACGAGGCCACCGAGACCCTGCGTCAGGTCGCCGAGGAATCCGGTCTGCAGCTCGTGCCCGATCCCGGTGGCGCCGCGTTCTACGGGCCGAAGATCTCCGTCCAGGTCAAGGATGCGCTGGGTCGCAGCTGGCAGATGTCGACCATCCAGCTGGACTTCAACATGCCGGACCGCTTCGAGTTGGAGTACACCGCCGCCGACGGCTCCCGGCAGCGGCCGGTGCTGATCCACCGCGCGCTGTTCGGTTCGATCGAGCGGTTCTTCGGGGTGCTCACCGAGCATTACGCCGGCGCCTTCCCGGCCTGGCTGGCGCCGGTGCAGGCGGTCGGCATACCGGTGGCCGACGCGCACCTGCCGTATCTGGAAGACCTTGCCGCCGAACTCAAATCGCGCGGGGTGCGGGTCGGCGTCGATAGCAGTGACGATCGGATGGCCAAGAAGATCGTCAACCACACCAACCAGAAGGTGCCGTTCATGCTGCTCGCGGGGGACCGCGACGTCGAGGCCGGTGCGGTGAGCTTCCGGTTCGGGGACCGCACCCAGATCAACGGGGTGCCGCGCGGGCAGGCGGTGGAGACGATTGTGAAGTGGATCGCCGATCGCGAGAATGCTTCCCCCACAGCCGAACTGGTGAAGGTCGACGGTGGCTGACAACGCGGAGGCGTTCATCGATCGAGGCGCGGGTGAGCCCGACCGCCTGCAGCGGCTGTGGACACCGCACCGGATGAATTACATCCTCGACGTGCCCGCGAACAAGGCCGACAGCGGATCGGCTGGATCATCGGAGCCGTTCAGCTTGATACCTACCCTGCCCGACGAGGACGGCTTGGTGGTGGCCCGCGGCGAGCAGGTCTACGTCGTGCTCAATCTCTACCCGTACAACCCGGGCCATCTGATGGTCGTTCCGTACCGGCGGGTGTCGGAACTGGAGGATCTGTCCACCGGCGAGAGCGCTGAGCTGATGGCGTTCACCCAGAAGGCGATTCGCGTCATCAAGTCGGTGTCGAGCCCGGATGGCTTCAACGTGGGGCTCAACCTCGGCAAGTCCGCCGGAGGGTCGCTGGCCGAGCACTTGCACATGCACGTGGTGCCCCGCTGGGCCGGCGACGCCAACTTCATCACCGTTGTCGGTGAGACAAAGGTGATACCGCAGCTGCTGCGCGACACCCGCAAGCTGTTGGCCGACGAATGGGTGGCGCAGCCGTGAGCGACTTCTATCTGATGACCCGGGCGGCGTACGCCAAGCTCAGTACCCCGGTCGCGAAAGCTGCGCTCAAAATCGGGCTGACCCCCGACATGGTGACGATCATCGGCACCGCGGGATCGGTGCTGGCCGCGCTCATCATGTTCCCGATCGGTCAGCTCTGGTGGGGCTCGGTGGCCGTGTTCGTCTTCGTTCTGGCCGACATGCTCGATGGCGCGATGGCGCGACAGCGCGGCGGCGGCACCCGGTTCGGTGCTGTCCTCGATGCCACCTGCGATCGGATCAGCGACGGCGCGATCTTCTGCGGGCTGCTCTGGTGGGTGGCATTCAGCATGCACAGCTCGTCGCTGGCGGTGGCCACGATGATCTGCCTGGTGACCTCGCAGGTGATCTCGTACGTCAAAGCCCGCGCGGAGGCCAGCGGTCTGGAGGGCGGCGGCGGCCTGATCGAGCGACCCGAGCGGCTGATCATCGTGCTGGTCGGTGCCGGATTCTCCGACCTGCCGTTCTTCCCGATGCCGGTGGTGTTGCCGATCGCGATGTGGCTGCTGGCGGTGACCAGCCTGGTGACGGTCGGCCAGCGGGTGCACTCGGTGCGTTCCAGCTCGGGCGCCATGGACAAGATCGCGCCGGTCACCCCGCAGCCGGTCGGTGACGACGCCGAAGGCACCGAGCCGTGATCAGCACCCCGGGGCAACTCTGGACGGCCGGCCGCAACCGGCTGCCGCGCACCGATGTGCTCAGCGACCTCGGTTACGCCGCGGGATGGCGGATGGTGCGTGCGATGCCGGAATTCGTGGCGCGCAATGCTTTCGACGCCGGTGCCTGGTATGCCGCCCAGGGCGGCGGTCCTGAGCAGCTGCGCAAGAATCTGGCCCGGGTCATCGGCGCCACCCCCGCCGAGGTTCCGGATTCACTCGTTCGCGCTTCGCTGGCCTCCTACGCCCGGTACTGGCGGGAGGCGTTCCGGTTGCCGACGATGGACCACAAAGCGCTGGGCGCCCAGATCGACAAGGCGGTGACGGGCAAGCACTACCTGGAGGCGGCACTGGCTGCCGGTCGCGGAGCGGTTCTCGCGCTGCCGCACAGCGGCAACTGGGATATGGCGGGGGTCTGGCTGGTCCAGGCCAACGGCACCTTCACCACCGTCGCCGAGCGGCTCAAGCCGGAGTCGCTGTACAAGCGCTTCCTCGATTACCGCGAGAGTCTGGGTTTCGAGGTGCTTCCCCTGACCGGCGGCGAACGACCCGCCTACGAGGTGCTCGTCGAGCGATTGCGGGATAACCGCGTGGTCTGTCTGATGGCCGAACGGGACCTGAGCCGCTCAGGGGTGCCGGTCGACCTGTTGGGCGAGGCCACCCGGATGCCCGCCGGCTCGGCCAAACTCGCTCTGGAGACCGGCGCGGCCCTGCTGCCGGTGCACTCCTGGTTCACAGACGACGGCTGGGCCGTCGACTTCTTCCCGGAGTTGGACTGCTCCAGCGGTGATGTCGGCGTCATCACCCAAGCTCTGGCCGACCGCTTCGGCGCGAACATCGCTGAGCATCCCGAGGATTGGCACATGATGCAGCCGCAGTGGCTGGCCGACCTGTCCGACGAGCGACAGGCCAGGTTGAGGGAGTCCTGATGAGGATCGGGATGGTCTGCCCGTACTCGTTCGACGTGCCCGGTGGGGTGCAGTCGCACATTCTGCAGCTGGCCGAGGTGATGCGCGGGCGCGGCCACGAGGTCAGCGTGCTCGCCCCGTCGTCGCCGCATGTGCAGCTGCCCGAGTACGTCGTCTCCGGCGGCAAGGCGGTCCCGATTCCCTACAACGGGTCGGTGGCCCGGCTGCGGTTCGGCCCGGCCACCCATCGCAAGGTGAAGAAGTGGCTCATCGGTGGTGACTTCGATGTGCTGCACCTGCACGAGCCGAACGCACCCAGCTTGTCGATGCTGGCGCTGCAGGCGGCTGAGGGACCGATCGTCGCGACCTTCCACACCTCGACCACAAAGTCGTTGACGCTGAGTGTGTTTCAGGGAATCCTGCGGCCGTATCACGAGAAGATCGTCGGCCGGATCGCGGTGTCCGATCTGGCGCGGCGCTGGCAGATGGAGGCGCTGGGTTCCGACGCCGTCGAGATACCCAACGGCGTCGACGTGTCCGCCCTGGCCTCGGCACCCCGGCTCGACGGCTACCCGCGCCCCGGGAAGACCGTGCTGTTCCTCGGCCGGTTCGACGAACCGCGCAAGGGGATGGCGGTGCTGGTCGGCGCGCTGCCCCGGTTGGTCGAGCGGTTCGCCGACGTCGAGATTCTCATCGTCGGGCGAGGCGACGAGGACAAGCTGCGGGAGGAGTGCGGCGAACTGGCCGGCCACCTGAGGTTCCTCGGTCAGGTCGACGATGCCGAGAAGGCGGCCGCACTGCGCAGCGCCGACGTCTACTGCGCGCCGCACACCGGCGGTGAGAGCTTCGGCATCGTGCTGGTCGAGGCGATGGCCGCCGGTACCCCGGTGGTGGCCAGCGACCTCGACGCATTCCGGCGGGTGCTGCTCGACGGCAAGGCGGGCCGGCTGGTTCCCGTCGACGACTCCGCTGCGATGGCCGACGCGCTGATCGAGCTGCTCGACGACGAAGGTCTGCGCAGGCGGTACGTGAAAGCCGCCGACGTCGCGGTGCGCCGCTACGACTGGCCGGTGGTGGCCGACCAGATCATGCGGGTCTACGAGACCGTCGCGGGGGCCGGCATCAAAGTCCAGGTGGCCTCGTAATGCCTGCCCCGCTGTACTGGGCGCTGACCGCGGTCCTGATCGTCGTGCTGGTGGTCAGCGCGATGCTGGCTCTGCAGACCGCCAGTCGGCTGGACCGTCTGCACATCCGCTACGACCTGTCCTGGCAGGCGCTCGACGGAGCACTGGCCCGGCGAGCGGTGGTGGCCCGCGCGGTGGCCGCCGACACCTATCGCGGGCGACCCGAGGGCAAGCGGCTCGCGGCACTGGCCGATGCCGCCGAGCGGGCGCCCCGAAGCGGTCGCGAAGCCGCCGAGAACGAGCTGTCGGCCGCGCTGGCCATGGTCGATCCGACGTCGATGCCGGTGTCGCTGGTGGCCGAGCTCGCCGACGCCGAGGCGCGGGTGCTGCTGGCCCGCCGGTTCCACAACGACGCCGTGCGCGACACCCTGGCCCTGCGTGAACGGCGTCCGGTCCGATGGTTGCGGCTGGCCGGAACCGCGTCCCTGCCGACCTACTTCGAGATCGCCGAACGTGTTCCCGAATCCACCCCGCCTGGTACCGATCATGTTGATCGCCGCACGTCGGCACGGGTTGTGCTGCTCGACGACCAGGGTGCGGTGCTGCTGTTCTGCGGATCCGACCCGGCCTTCACCGGCGGGGAGGCGCCGCGGTGGTGGTTCACCGTCGGGGGGCAGGCGCTGCCCGGGGAACGGCTGGTCGATGCCGCCGTCCGGGAGATCCAGGAAGAGACCGGCCTGCGGGTCGACCCGGACGAGATGGTCGGGCCGGTGTGGCGCCGGGAGTCGATCATCGATTTCAACGGCGCCGTCGTCGCCAGCCAGGAGTTCTACTTCGTGCACCGCACCGCCCGGTTCGAACCGACCGCGGCCGGGCGGACGCCGCTGGAACTGCGGTACATTCACGGCCACAGATGGTGTGACTCCAGCACGATCGTCGAGCTGGCCGCGAGCGGGCAGCGGGTGTATCCGCTGCAGCTCGGGGAACTGCTCGAGGAGGCGAACTCGCTGGCCGACGGCCGGGGCGGGCCGCACCGGGAGTTGCACCCGATCCGTTGAGGTGCGAAAAATTCAGTTTGGAATCGCCCTTTAGACTGGATCCGTATCAAACGAAGGGATTGACAGTGGAAACCGGAGCTACCGCGGCTGGATCCAACGGCTCGGCCAGCGCGCAGACGGGTACCGCTCGGGTCAAGCGCGGCATGGCCGAGATGCTCAAGGGCGGCGTCATCATGGATGTCGTCACCCCCGAACAGGCGCGTATCGCCGAAGGTGCCGGAGCAGTGGCCGTGATGGCGCTCGAACGCGTCCCGGCCGACATCCGCGCCCAGGGCGGCGTGGCCCGGATGAGCGACCCCGACCTGATCGAGGGCATCATCGCCGCGGTCACCATCCCGGTGATGGCCAAGGCGCGTATCGGGCACTTCGTCGAGGCGCAGATTCTGCAGAGCCTCGGAGTGGACTACGTCGACGAGTCCGAGGTGCTGACGCCGGCCGACTACACCCACCACATCGACAAGTGGAAGTTCACCGTGCCGTTCGTGTGCGGTGCGACCAACCTGGGTGAGGCACTGCGCCGCATCACCGAAGGCGCGGCGATGATCCGCTCCAAGGGCGAGGCAGGCACCGGCGACGTCTCCAACGCCACCACCCACATGCGCTCGATCGGCGCCGAGATCCGTCGGCTGTCGTCGCTGTCGGAGGACGAACTCTACGTCGCCGCCAAGGACATGCAGGCGCCGTACGACCTCGTCGTCGAGGTGGCCCGGGCGGGCAAGCTGCCGGTGACGTTGTTCACCGCGGGCGGAATCGCCACCCCGGCCGACGCCGCGATGATGATGCAGCTCGGCGCCGAGGGTGTGTTCGTCGGCTCGGGAATCTTCAAGTCGGGCGACCCCGCCGTGCGGGCCGCCGCCATTGTCAAGGCCACCACGTTCTACGACGACCCCGATGTTCTGGCGCGGGTGTCGCGGGGGCTGGGTGAGCCCATGGTCGGAATCAACGTGGAGGAGATCGCGGAGCCGCACCGACTCGCTCAGCGCGGCTGGTAACCCCCGTGGCAATCGAAGAGATCCTCGATCTGGAACAGCTCGAGGTCAACATCTATCGCGGCCGGGTGTTCAGCCCCGAATCCGGTTTCCTGCAGCGCACGTTCGGCGGGCACGTGGCCGGTCAGTCGCTGGTGTCGGCGGTGCGGACCGTCGACCCGAAGTTCCAGGTGCACTCGCTGCACGGATACTTCCTGCGGCCCGGCGACGCCACCGCGCCGGCGGTGTACCTCGTCGAGGCGCTGCGCGACGGCGGCTCGTTCGTCACCCGGCGCGTCAATGCGGTCCAGCACGGCGAGACCATCTTCTCGATGTCGGCGTCGTTCCAGACCGACCAGAGCGGCATCGAGCACCAGGACGAGATGCCCGCCGCGCCGCCGCCCGACGACCTGCCCGGCTTCATCTCCAAGGGTGGTGTGTTCGACGAGGCGGGATTTGCGCAGTTCGAGGAGTGGGACGTCCGCATGGTCCCGCGCGACCAGGTGACCCGACTGCCCGGCAAGGCATCTCAGCAGCAGGTGTGGTTCAAACACAAGGACCCGCTGCCCGACGATTCGGTGTTGCACATCTGCGCGCTGGCCTACATGAGCGATCTCACGCTGCTCGGCTCGGCGCAGGTCAACCACGTCGAGGAACGCAAGCACCTGATGGTCGCGTCGCTGGACCACGCGATGTGGTTCATGCGGCCGTTCCGCGCCGACGAGTGGCTCCTGTATGACCAGTCCTCGCCGTCGTCGTGCGGTGGCCGATCGCTGACCCAGGGCAAGATCTTCAACCAGTACGGCGAGATGGTCGCGGCGGTCATGCAGGAGGGGCTGACCCGCTACAAACGCGGGTACGTCGGGCCGTGACGGTCCACGTCGGGGTGCTGGCCCTGCAAGGGGACACCCGCGAACATCTGGCGGCCCTGCGCGAGGCCGGTGCCGAAGCCTCGACCGTGCGCCGCGCCAGTGAGCTCGACGCCGTCGACGCCTTGGTCATTCCGGGTGGTGAGTCGACAACGATGAGCCACCTGCTGCGTGAATTCGAGCTGCTGGAGCCGCTGCGTACGCGCCTGGCCGAGGGTATGCCGGCCTACGGTTCGTGCGCGGGCATGATCCTGCTGGCCTCCGAGATCCTCGACGCCGGCACCGAGGGGCGCGAGGCGGTTCCTCTCGGCGGTATCGATATGACGGTGCGGCGCAACGCTTTCGGTCGCCAGGTCGATTCTTTCGAGGGCGACATCGACTTCGATGGCCTCGACGGTCCCGCCCACGCGGTGTTCATCCGGGCGCCCTGGGTGGAGCGGGTCGGTCCCGACGTCCAGGTCCTGGCGCGCGCCGGCGGACACATCGTGGCGGTCCGGCAGGGCCGGGTTCTCGCCACCGCTTTTCACCCCGAAATGACTGGTGACAGGCGAGTGCACAAGCTGTTTGTGGACGTGGTCGCCCACCGCGCCTGAGGGCATGAAAAACTCCGTGTAGAGACCGCCGGTACCGGGTATTCCGGCGGGCAGTTTCAGGCCGAGAGCGGCATGACTTCGACTGCGGAGTGGATCAACGATGATCGGTGGGGAACGTACGACGATTGTGGCCGCGACCTCCGAGGGGGGTGGCGCCGCATTGGACCAGGTAGTGGGCTTGTCCGTGGTGGCGGCGATCGTGACAGCGGTACTGCTGTGGATCGGCTACCAGCACCGCACCCAGCGCATCACCTGGTTGAAGAACATCGCCGAACGCGGCGGCAACAGGTTCAAGCGGCCGCCTTGGGTGGCGCTGAGCATCATGTTGTTCTCGGCGACGCTGATCTGTGCGCTGTTCGGATTCATCTGGGACGTCAGCCTGCACATCGGAAAGGGTCGTGATCCCGGACCGCTGGCCAACCCGGCGCACTACTTCATCCTCTTCGGATTGTTCCTGCTGTTCATCGCCGGAGTGCTGGCGGTCGTCCTGCCGTACGACAAGCCGGGCTCGGCCGCGGTACGGATCACCCGGCACTGGTATGCCCCGGTCGGCGGTCTGCTGATGGCCGGCTGCGGGCTGTACGCGTTGATCGGCTTCCCGCTCGACGATGTGTGGCACCGGATCTTCGGGCAGGACGTCACGCTCTGGGGACCCACGCATCTGATGCTGATCGGCGGCGCAGGCCTGTCTCTGGTCGCCGTGCTCTACCTCGAATACGAAGGGCGCCGCGCGATGGGCGCCGACGCACCCCCGGACAGCCGGTTCGTGAAGTTCCTGCAGTACCTGTCGTTCGGCGGTTTGGTGGTCGGTCTCTCGGTCTTCCAGATCGAATACGACTTCGGCGTCGAACAGTTCCGGTTGGTGTTGCAGCCGATGATGATCGGCGCGGCAGCCGCGATGGCACTTGTGGCCGCACGGCTGACCCTCGGCCGTGGGGCGGCCATCATCGCCGCACTCTTGGCGATCGGTCTGCGCGGGGGAGTCGCACTGGTCGTCGGCCCGATCCTTGGTGCTCCGCACAGCTGGTTCCCGCTGTACATCGGCTGTGCGGTAGTCGTCGAACTGCTCGCCCTCACACCACTGGTCGCGCGGCCCATCCTGTTCGGCGCCGTGGCCGGCCTGGGTGTGGGAACCGTCGGCCTGTGGCTGGAGTCGCTGTGGGTCGGGGCGGTGTACCACTACCCGTGGCCGACGAGCATGTGGCCCGAAGCGCTGGCGATGGCGGTCCCCGTCGCGATCATGATGGGCCTGTGCGGGGCGCTGCTGTCGATGGTTCTCAACGGGCAGCGACTGCCCCGGCCCGCTATCGGTGTCACCGTCGTGGTGGTGACGGTGCTGGCCATCGGTGGCGCAGTGTTCAACGGGCTGCGCACCGAGGTTCCGCAAAATGACACGGCCACAATCACATTGACCGATGCGCCGAATCCGCAGGGTCAGCGGATGGCCAACGCCGACGTGCGGATCAACCCGCCGGGCCTGGTTGGCGACGACCCGGAGTGGGTGACGATCCTGTCCTGGCAGGGCGGCTTGGCCAACGACCGCGGGCTGGTCGTGGATCGGCTCGACCGGGTCGGCCCGGGCCACTACCGGTCGACCCAGCCGGTTCCGATCTGGGGTCAGTGGAAAACCCTGCTGCGCGTGCAGGACGGCACGCTGATGGCCGGAGTCCCGATCTATCTGCCGGAAGACCCCGGCATCAACGCGCCTGCCGTGCCCGCGGAACTCAACAGCACCCGCCCGTTCGTCCCGGAAATCACGATCCTGCAGCGCGAGCGCAACCTCGACCACCCGACGTGGCTGTTCGCCGCCGGTGGTGTGGTGGTGCTGATCTGCACGCTGATTCTGATCGCCGCGCTGACATGGGGCGGCGGCCGGATCAACCGCACCGAAGAGGAGCCGGCCCACCTCGAGGAGCCGCGACCGACGGTGGGGCCGCAGGTGTGAGCGTCACGTACGGCGCCCACCACGCACTCGTGCTGGCACTGCCGGCACTGACCCCGGCTGTGGTCCTGGTGGGCGTGGTGTTGTTCATCGCCATCCGCGACCGCCGGCGCGGTGAGGCTGGGGTCGACTCTGAAGGGGACGAAAAGTGAAGGTGGCCAAGCTGATGACGGTCAGCGCCGTGCTGGCGACCGCGGTGGGGTGCAGTTCGGCCACGCCGCCGGTGCCGCAAGCCGCCGGCCCGGTCGTCGAGATCACCATCGCCAAAGGTGCGGTCACACCCACCAACGCGACACTGTCCGCCAAGGTGAACCAGCCGATCACCCTGCGGGTCACCAGCGACGCCGACGACGAACTGCACGTGCACTCCACCCCGGATCATGAGTTCGAAGTCAAACCCGCAGCGGACCAGGAATTCTCGTTCACCGTCAGCGTTCCGGGCAGCGTCGCGGTCGAACTGCACCACCTCGACCGAACGGTGGCGACCATCCAAGTCCAGCCGTGACCCAGCCGTCCGTGGCGGTGCTCGCACACGGCCTCGGTGGCTCCACCGATCTTCCGATCCCGTATTCGTACGCGCTGATCGGCGCGGCGTGGGCTTTGACGCTCACCTTTGCGGTGGTGGCGTTCGCTTGGCGGACACCGCGATTCGATCCTGACCGGCCGGGTCGTCCGCTGCCGGACTGGCTGACGCGGGCGGTCGATTCACAGATCAGCCGGGCTGTGGTCGCCGGGCTCGCATTGGCGCTGGCGATCTGGGTTGTCATCGCCGGCGTCGCCGGACCGCAGGACGGCCGCAACGCGCTGCCTGGCGCGTTCTATGTGTTGCTGTGGGTGGGCGTTCCGGCGTTGTCGGTGCTGATCGGACCGGTGTGGCGGGTGATCTCGCCGATCCGGACCGTTGTCCGGTTGATCCCGTCGCGCGCGCTGCGCGGCTATCCGGAGGCGCTCGGGTACTGGCCGGGCGCGCTGGGCCTGCTCGCGTTCGTCTGGCTGGAGCTGGCCAGCCCGAACCCGGGGTCGCTGACCGCGATCAAGATCTGGCTGGCCTGCTACGCCGTGATCGCGCTCGGCGGCGCACTGTTGTGCGGTCCGCGCTGGCTGTCCCGCGCCGACCCGTTCGACGTCTACAGCGTGGTGGCATCCCGGCTGGCGGTCTTCAGCCGTAACCGCGACAGCGGCGAGTTGGCCTGGGTCAACCCGTTCAACCATCTGCGGACACTGCCGGTTCGGCCGGGAACGCTTGCTGTACTGGCGGTTCTGCTGGGTTCGACCGCGTTCGACAGCTTTTCGGCGAGCCCGGACTGGCGAAACTTCGCCGACGGTCTCGGGGTCAGCCCGGCGGTGACGCGCAGCATCGGGCTGCTGGTGTTCGTGTCCGTCGTGGGGTTGAGTTTCTGGGGCGCGTCGCAGGCCACCGGAGGGATCGACCGCGCACGCCGGCGCGAGCTGCCCGGGCTGATGGCGCACTCGCTGATCCCGATCGTCGTCGGATATGTGTTCGCGCACTATCTTTCGTACCTCGTGGAGAAAGGGCAGCAGACGGTCATCGCGCTGTTCGGGCTCCACGACGTCGAGGTCGGCTATGTCCTGTCCGCTCACCCGGGCGTGCTGGCCAGCCTCAAGGTGTGCTTCGTGGTGGCCGGGCATATCGCGGGGGTGGTCGCCGCGCATGACGCGGCGATCCGGCTGCTGCCATCGGGTCACCAGATCACCGGACAACTGACGATGATGCTGACGATGGTGGCCTACACCTTCACCGGGTTGTATCTGCTTTTCGGTGGCTGACCCCGCCAATTTGTCGCGCGACGTTTAGCCGACGTCAACCTGGGCAGTCCCGCACTGCCGGGAGTTATGCCCATACTCGATGTCTCGGCGCGCGGCGCGGCGGTAGGAGGTCGTGATGATGTCACGCAATTGGATGATTCGGCGGATTCATCAGGCACTCGAACAGCACGGCGCGAAGTCCACGGCGGGTCTGTGGCGTCCGGCCTGGCAGAGCAACCCGGCAGCGGAGCGGCCGATCAGCTGGTGGCGCGCGCTGTAGCTAGCCGCCCGACCGTCCGTCGAGTTCGGCGAAAGCCTCCCGGGCGACCCGGAAACCGTCGACAGCTGCGGGCGCGCCGGCGTAGATCGCCACCTGCAACAGGATCTCGCGAATCTCCTCGCGGGTGACGCCGTTGGTGAGAGCCCCGCGCACATGGGTTTTCAGCTCGTGCGGGCGGTTCAGCACCGAGATCATCGCCAGGTTCAGCATGCTGCGGGTCTTGAGCGGCAGCTCCTCGCGGCCCCATACCGCACCCCAGCAGTATTCGGTCAGCAGATCCTGCAGCGGTTTGCTGAAGTCGTCGGCCTGCCGCTCGGCGTTGGCGACGTACTCCTCGCCGAGCACCGCGGCGCGGATCTGTCGTCCCTTGTCGTATGTTGCCTGGTCCATGGCGTCCATGATCGCACCGGATCAGGCGAGGACGGGCAGCACCAGCCGCGACGACGATCGCACGGTGTTGACACTGCTGGTGCCGACGCCGGCATGCCGGAAGTTCATGATCGCCGGGGTGTCCGGGTCCTGGTCGTCACTGGTGATCGTGATCTGGATGCAGTGGCCCGCGCCGAAGCGGCGGGCGTTGGGTACCAGGGGGATTCGGTACTCGACGTCGTCGCCGATCGGTATGGCCTGCGGGTGACGGCACGGCAGCACCGGTGCGCCTGGCCGGCTGGCGGCCTCGTCCACCTCGCGCAGACCGGCTCGCAGCCAGCCTGCCGTCACCGGCTCCGCGGTGCCGTCGGGGGAGACGTCGGACAGCGTGACGATCCACGCGGTGTCGGCGGCGGTGGCGGCCGCGATCAACCGCAACTCGATGTCGCCGACGACGTCGATTGCCGCGACCAGCGGCTGGCTGGTCCACGTCAGCATCGACGGGGGATCGATCGAGCTGGGTTTGGCCCGGCCCAGTCCACTGCCGAGCGCCATGAAATCCCGCGCGCCAGGGCTGGCTTCGTCATCGTCGAGGGTGCCGTCGGCGCGCAGGGCGAGTTCCCGGAATGTGCATGCCGGCGGCCAGGATTCCGCCGTGCGCCACCCGTCGGTGCCGGGCAGGACGTAGCGCACCGGCGGGCCGTCGAGGATGCCGGTGTCGCGGCCCTTGAGCCAATGGTCATACCAGGCAAGCGCTTCGATGTGCAGGCTTTCCCACGGCCAGGTCAGCCCGTACTCGCCGAGCATCCCGACGCGCACACACGGGCTGTTGGTCAGCCCGGCGTAGCTGGTGAACGTCGAGGGCAGGTGTAACGGTACGTTCTGCCAGTCGCAACCCAAATAAGCTGGGATATCGACCTTTTCGAGCAATGGCAGCAGGTTGCGCTCGTCCCACCAGGCGTCGCGCGTAGGGTGCTTGACCGCCGCGTCGAGCCACAGCTCGTCCCACGGGTGTGGGTCGTGCGGCAGTTTGAGCAGCCCGCGCATCATCGTCACGGCAGCCTCGCCGTTCATCGTCGCGAACTTGTGGTGCAGCCGCGGGGTGTTGAGCGCCCAACGGGCCGCACCCAGCGGACGGCTCCGCCAGAACGTATCGCTGCGGGCCGCGGTGAGTCCGAGCATCGACAGGAACGGCGTCACGAAAGACGCACTGAACATGCCGTGGTGCATCGCGGCCTCGTAGAGGTCTGCGGTGACGGCCACCGGGAAGATCGCCTTGAGATGCGGCGGCCGTTCGACGGCGGCCTCCAGCTGGGTCATCGCGAAATAGCTGATACCGATCATGCCGACGTTCCCGTCGCACCAGGGTTGCGCCGCTACCCATTCCACGAGGTCGTACAGGTCGCGGCGCTCCTGGGCGTCGAAGAATCCGAAGGTCCCGCCGGATCCGCCGGTGCCGCGCAGGTTGGCGATGACGTGGGTGTAGCCGCGCGGCACCCAGAAGTCGGTGGCGCCGGCCTCGATGAAGCCGGCTGGGGCGCCGAGGTCCTGGATCTGGCGCGGATAGGGCGACGCGGCGATCAGCGCGGGGAAGCGTCCGTCAGCGTCGGGGCGGTGGACGTCGGCGAGCAGCGTGACACCGTCGCGCATCGGGACCGCGATGTTGATGTCGGTGGTGATGTGGTGGTCCGGAGTGCTCAGGTTGCGGTAGTCCCGGCCGGTGGTCTGGGGCCCGTTGAGTGTGCGCTGACCCGGTTCGATGCCCGAAACGCTGGTGGTTGTCATCCCGATCCTTTTTCACGTCCTGTTGAGACTAGTTTCACGCTACGATGAAACTAGTCTCAACGCAATATGAAACCTGAGGTGATGCGGATGGCGAGGAACGCCACGACACCGGGACCCCGCGACGAGAAGGGCGTGCTCGCCGGCCGGATCGTCGGCGCCGCGCGCGACGAGTTCGCTCAACACGGTTCGGCAGGCACCACGATCCGGGCCGTGGCCAGGGCCGCCGACGTGGACCCGGCGCTGGTGTATCACTACTTCGGGTCCAAGGAAGGCCTGCTGGATGCGGCCACCAATCCACCGCAACGCTGGCTGGAAAGCGTGGCGCACACCTGGACCACACCGGTGCCACGGCTTGGCACCGCGCTGCTGCGGCTGATGCTGGGCGCGTGGGCCGACGACGAGATCGGCCCGGTGTTACGGGCGGTACTGCAGACCGCTGCGCACGAGCCGAGTACCCGCGAGAAGCTGCGCAGGGTGGTCGAGGGTCAGCTGATGGGCGTGTCTCAGCTGGGTGCCGACGAGGGGGACCGGTTGAAGCGCAGCGGGTTGATCTCGTCGCAGATCATGGGCTTGGCGATGATGCGCTACGTGTGGCGGATCGAACCGCTGGCGTCGATGAGCGATGACGAGATCGTCACCGCCGTCGCGCCGAACCTGCAGCGCTACGTCGACGGCGACTTGGGGGCGTAGCGCGGGTCAGCGCAGCCGCATCGGCAATGATGCCAGACCCCTCAGCTGAACAATCGGGCGCAGGCGCAGGCTGTTCCGGGGGACCGTGAGCTCGAGGTGGTCGAACCGCTGCAGCAATTGGGTGATCGCGATGCGGCCCTCCAAGCGCGCCAAGTGATGGCCGAGGCAGTAATGGTTGCCGGATGCGAAGGCAAGATGCTTGTTCGGCGAGCGAGAAAGGTCCAGTTGGTCGGCGTCGGGGAAAACGGACTCGTCTCGGTTGGCGGAGATGAGCATGCCGAAGACTCTGCTGCCCTTGGGAATTCGCGTTCCAGAAAACTCCAGGTCTTCCAGTGCCACCCGTGGTGCGCCCACGGCGACAGGCGCGGTGAATCGCAACAGTTCCTCGACACCGTGGTCGATCAAGTCGGGCTGTGCCCGCAACCTCGCGAGCTGATCGGGATGGTCGAGCAACGCCACGATGCTGTTGCCGATCAGATTGGACGTGGTGTCGTGCCCGGCGAGCAACAGCAGGAACATCATCGCGATCGCTTCGCGGTCGCTGAGCTTGTCACCGCCGTCTGTCGTGCGAACCAGTTGGGAGATGAGTCCGTCGTCGGGGTCGTCCCGACGTGCGTCCGCGAGGCGTTCGAAGAAAGCTGTCAGCTGTGCCGCGGCGTTGATCATCCCGATCAGACCCCGCGTTCCCTTGGACGAACTTTCGGTGAGTGTCAGGCACAGGTGGTGAAACTCCTCGAGCTCATGGTCTTTGACCCCGAGCAGCCGTGCGATAACCGTCAGCGGGAAGGGCACCGCGAAATCGCTGACCAGATCGACCTGGCCCGCTTGGGCCAACTGCTCGATGAGCTCGCGGGCGATGCCGGTGATGTCGTCGGTCAGGCCGGCCACGAGTTTCGGGGTGAATGCTTTGTGCACCAGTCTGCGCAACCGCTGATGCTCGGGATCGTCCTTGGTCGCCATCGTCTCGGTCAACAACCGGATCGGCTTGGGGATCAGCCAGCGTAGCCGCCCGATCCGATCGTTGCGCATCACATCGCTGGACAGTCTGGGGTCGGCATGCATGGCCAGGACGTCGTCGTACCGGGTCAGCATGTATCCCTTGGCCCTCATCCCGGTGGCCAGCGGCGCCCGCACGCGCGACACCGGGGCACTGCGACGTAACTCGGCGTACCGCGGGAAGGGATCGGTGAACATCAGGGGGTCGTCCAGATCGGTGAACGGTATCCGGTCCGCCTGCACAGTCATGCGCCCAATATCGCCCACACCCGCTCGTGTCGTGCCCGATTACGCAATCAAGAAATGCCGTTGCCTGATGACAGGCTTAGTCGACCGCGAGATCCATGACTCCTCCGCGGCGCGAGCCCTTCACCAGCCGCCCACCCAGCCGTCGAAGACCGCGTCCGGCTCGTTCTCCGGCGCTGACGACCGCCCCACGAGGAAGTCGAAGTCACACCCCTGATCGGCCTGCAGCACCCGTTCGACGTAGAGCGCGGTATAGCCGCGATGGTGCGGTGCAGGGGCAACGGGGAGTTCCGCGCGCCGCTTCGCCAGTTCGTCGTCAGTGACCAGGACATCGAGCCGGCCGGCGAGGGCGTCGAGCGCGATCACGTCCCCGTCGCGGACCAGCGCCAGCGGCCCGCCCACTGCTGATTCTGGGCTGACATGCAAAACGCACGTGCCGTAAGCGGTTCCGCTCATTCGGGCATCGGAGATCCGGACCATGTCGGTGACTCCTTGCGCGAGCAGCTTGCTGGGGATGGGCAGCTGTCCCCATTCCGGCATCCCGGGCGCTCCGCGGGGTCCGGCGCTGCGCAGCACCAGAACCGACTCGGCAGTCACCTCGAGATCGGGATCGTCGAAGCGACGCATCATGTCGGCCATGCTGTCGAAGACGACCGCCGGTCCGCGGTGCACCAGCAGGTCCGCGGTGGCGGCACTGCACTTGATCACCGCCCCATTAGGTGCGAGATTGCCCCGCACGACCGAAAGTCCTTGGGGCGGCTGGAACGGTGTGTTCAGGTTCGCGATCACCGTCGGATCGGTTCCGGCCCGGTCGGGCAGAGTGTCGGCGACCGTCTTGCCGGTGACCGTCAACGCCTCGGTGTGCAGCAACGGCTCGATCGCCTTCATCACGGCGGGAATCCCGCCGGCGTGGAAGACCTGCTCGACGAGATGCTGGCCGGCCGGACGCACATTGACCACCAATGGTGTGCGAGAGGACAACTCGTGAAATCGATCCAACGGCAGCTCGACGCCGGCCCGTCCGGCGATGGCCAGCAGGTGCACGACCGCGTTCGTGGATCCGCCGACGGCCAGCATCAGCGTGATCGCGTTGTCGAACGCTTCTGCGGTCAGCACCTGTGACGGCCGCAGACCCTCGGCGGCCAGACCGACCGCCCGAACGCCGACCATCTCGGCGACCTGGAGTCGCCGCGAGTCCATCGCGGGCACGGCCGCGGCCCCCGGCAGGGTCATCCCGAGCCCTTCGACCAAGGTCGCCATCGTCGAGGCGGTACCCATTTCCGGACAGTGGCCCTGCGATGGCCCCGCCGCAGATTCCAGCCGGTCGTACTCCGCCATCGGCATCCGGCCGGCCCGCACCTCGTCGATGTAGTGCCACAGATCGGTGCCGACTCCGAGTTGTTTGCCGTTGAACACCGCGGGAGATGCCGGGCCGCCGGTGAGCACGATCGCCGGCACGTCGGCGCTGGTGGCTCCCATCAGTTGGGCGGGCACCGTTTTGTCGCAACCACCCAGCAAGACGACCGCGTCGAAAGGGTAGGCGCGGATCGACTCCTCGACGTCCATCGCCATCAGGTTGCGGAACAGCATCGTCGTCGGCTTCATCAACTGCTCACCGAGTGAGATGGTGGGGAACTCGAGCGGAAAGCCGCCCGCCGCGAGCACACCACGCCGGACCGCGTCGGCCATGCCGCGAAAGTGCATGTTGCAGTTGACGACTTCAGACCAGGAGTTGCAGATGCCGACGATCGGCCGGCCGTCGACCGCCATCCGGGAGAATCCCGATGCCCGCATCGCCGACCGGTGCACGAAACCCGGGACATTCTGGCCGGCAAACCATTTGGAGCTCTTGAGCCGGTGCGGTGAGCTGGTCATCGGTCAGCCTCAGCGGACCCGCGCGGCATAGGCGGTGATCTTGCGCATCGCCGGTTGCCGGGCTGCCTGGTAGCTGAGCCAGCGGCCGGACTTGGTGGACATCAATCCGCCGACCAGCCGTTGCTGCCAGGGCGTCTTGTGCCCGTTGGTCCGAAGCCGAGACGGAGTCGTCACACCGTCGGCGTCGTCGAGAGCCACCTTGGCGGCGTTGTGTCCGCTGGCGCCCATCACCCCGCCGCCCGGATGGGTGCCGACACCGCAGAGGTAGTAGTTGCGTATCGGTGTGCGGTAGTCGGCCAACTCCGGCAGCGGCCGAGCCCCGAAGAGCTGGTCGAGCATCATGCTTCCGTGGAAGATGTTGCCGTCGGTGATCAGGTACTCGTTGTCCAGGTCGTCGGGGGTGATGATGACCCGATCCAGGATGTGGCCACGCAGATTTGGCGCGTAGCTGAACAGATCCTCCAGCACCAGGTCTGCCCACCGCTCCTTTTCCACCGCCCAGGTGGTGCCGGTGAGTTCCGAGGGGAGCTGCTGAATGCCGAGGGTCATCGTGTGTCGGCCCTTGGGCGCCAGCGAGTCGTCGGTAACCGACTGGATGACGGCCTCGATGACGAACGTGCTCGGGAAGGTGCCGCGGCGCTGCGCCTCGAACGCCTCCTCGAACGCCTCCCGGCTGGCACCGAGCAACTGATGTCCGTGGTGCTGTGGGCCTTCACTGGCGTCCGGGAACGGAAGGTACTGCGGCAGTTCGTCGATCAACAGGTGAATACGGGCCATCGAACCGCGGGTGTCGATGTTTTCCACCTCGTGCACCAGCTTCTGCGACAAAACACCGGGCTCGAGCAATCGCAGCAGTGAGCGCTTGGGGTCGGCGTTGGAGAAGATCTGGGAGCCGGTGATCACCGAGCCGTCCCGCAACCGAACGCCGGTGGCCACACCCCGCTCGACGAGCACCCTCTCGACCGGAGCAGACGTCCGGATCGTCGCACCGTAGTGGCGCGCCCCGGCAGCCAGCGCTTCGCTGATCGCCCCCATGCCGCCCCGGGCCATCCCGAATTGGCCGAAATTGCCGTCGAATTCGCCCCAGGAATGGTGCCCGTAGGTGTATGCGGTGCCTGGTGACGACGGACCACCGTAAATGGAGACCATGCCGAAGAAGGTGAGCATGCTCTTGAGCCGCTCGTCTTCGAAGTAGCGGTCTAAGAGATCGCGCACCGAAATCAAGGTGAACTCGTCGAACAGCTTCTGTTCGCCGGCGGCCTCGAAGGCGGCCAGAACCTCCGAGCGTTCGGGCGGCGACTTCAGCAGCCAGGGTGTGACCAGGCCGGCGAACTTCTGCAAGCGGACGCCGAAGTCGAGAAACGCCTGCGCGTCGCCCTTGTTCAGCTTCTCGATCTCGCGCAGCGTGCGGTCGGTCTCCTTCCACATGGTGATCGACGTACCGTCACGAAAGAGACTGAACGACAGCGCGTCTCCCTGGTAGAGCTCGAGGCCGAAGCGGGCGAGCTCGAGTTCGGCGATGATCTCCGGTCGTAACAAGCCTGCGATGAATGCGCAGGATGACCACTTGGAACCGGGTATGAGTTCCTCGGTGACGCACGCTCCGCCCACCACCTCGCGGGCTTCGAGCACCAATACGCGCTTGCCCGCTCTGGCGAGATAGTTGGCGGTGACGAGACCGTTGTGGCCGGCGCCGATCACGATGGCGTCATAGTCGGGTGACGTCGGCATGTCAGTTCTCCTTGGTCGGGTTTACGTGGCGGGTGAACAGCGTCGAAACGGTGTCCAGATCGACCAGTTCTGCAAATCTGCGAAGCACGGGCACGAACTCGGGTGCGTTGTCGCGCAACGATTCCCATTCCGGCCATGACCGCACGGTCATGATCTCGATGACGTCGACCTGCTGTCCGTCGCCTTCGACGAGGTACACCTCGAAGCTCTCGACGACGTCACAGGACAAGCACGTGGGTTGGTCGAGTTCGGCGGAGAAATCCTCGAATTGCGCGGCGGTAACGCCCGGCCGGAGGGAGAACATGTTGATGGCGGTGACCGTCCCCATCTCAGGCACCCGCCCGGCTGATCATCACATGCTTGATCTCGGTGTATTCCTCGAGCGCGTAGATCGACATGTCCTTGCCGTTGCCCGACTGCTTGAAGCCACCGTGTGGCATCTCCGGGGTGACCGGCAGGTGGTCGTTGACCCAGACCGTGCCGAACTGGAGGTCGCCGGTGACATCCATGGCCCGACCGAGATCATTGGTGAATACCGATGCCGCCAAGCCATATTCGGTGTCATTGGCCCACGCGACGACGTCGTCGTCATCGCCGAAGGTCGTCACCGACGTCACGGGGCCGAATACCTCCTTGGTGATGATTTCGTCCCCTTGTCGTGCCCCGACCACCACGGTCGGAGCGGTGTAGAACCCGACACCGGGGTTCGCGCCCTGGATGAGTTCGGTGTGCCCGGTGGCTTTGGCCCGCTCGACGAAACCCTCGACGCGGTCGCGGTGCGCGGCGGTGATGACCGGTCCCATGGCGGTGTTCTCGTCGGCCAGGTCGCCGAGATCCAGTGTCGTGACGGCCTTCTCGAGGCCGGCGACGAGTTCGTCATGCAGGGACTCGTGGACGTAGACGCGGGAAGCGGCCATGCAGTCCTGCCCGGAGTTGCAGAATGCGCCTTCCATGATCTTGTCCACTGCCAGCGCGACATCGGCGTCGGCGAACACGAGCACGGGCGCCTTGCCACCGAGTTCGAGGTGCAGACGCTTGAGGTTGGAGTCGGCCGATGCGTGCATCAGGGCGCGCCCGGTCGCGACCGATCCGGTCAGCGAGGACATCCGCACCCGCGGATGGGCGACGAGACTGGCGCCGACGTCACTGCCGTGCCCGGTCACGATATTGAACACGCCGGCGGGGAAAAGGTCTTGGGCCAACTCGGCCAGCCGCAGGACCGAGAACGGGGTGTGCTCGGAAGGCTTGAGCACCAGGGTGTTCCCGGTCATCAGCGCTGGCGAGATCTTCCAGATCGCCATCAGCAGCGGATAGTTCCAGGGCGCGACCGAACCGACCACGCCCAGTGGATCGCGGCGGATGATGCTGGTCTTACCCCGGACATACTCGGTGGCGGCCCGGCCCTCCACGGATCGAGCGGCGCCCGCGAAGAATCGCAGGTGATCGGCGATCATCCCCATTTCCTCCAGCGCGAGACCGATCGGCTTGCCGACATTGCGGGACTCGATCTCGGCCAGCGTGGACAGATCGGCCTCGACCCGGTCGGCCAGCGTCAGGAACGCCCGGGCCCGCTCACCCACCGGGGTTCGCGCCCAGCCGGGGAAAGCGGCTTCGGCGGCGGCGACGGCACGGTCGACGTCGGCGACTGTGCCGTGGGCGGTTTCGGCGAAGGTCTCACCGGTAGCCGGGGCGGGTACCGTGTCGACGGCGCCGTCCGAGGCGTCGGTCCAGGTTCCGTCGATGAACATCTGGCGGTGGAACGTCATGTCTTCTCCTGAAGTGTGGGTTTGACGAATTGGTGGTCGGCGTCCACCTCGACGCCGAGGTCGGTGCCGGACTCGTAGGCGGCTTGCCCCGCATGAGCGGCAATGGTCAGCAGCGCGCGGACTTCACCTTTCGAGATCTGTTGTTGGGCAATGGACATGTGGACCATCAGGCCCTCAACCACGACGTCGAGCAATCGGGCGGTCGGTCGCGGAAAGTGTTGTGCCAGTGCATCTTCTGCCAGAGTCATCCAGTGCTGGGTGACCTGCTTGGTCTGGGACCTGCGAACCGCGTCGCCGTAGAGCTCGTAGGTGATCGCCAGTTCGTGGGGATGACCTGCCAGGTCGTCGGTGACAGCCGCGACGATGCATTCGATGACGTCGTCGGGGGAGTCGCACGCCGCCAGCCGTGTCGCGAACCGATCGGCCAGCCTTGCCACATGAGTCTCGAAGGCGGCGTCAACGATGTCGGCGAGATTGGCGAAGTGGTAGGTGATCGATCCGAGTGGCACGTCGGCGGCGGTGCCGATGGCACGGTGAGTGATGCCCGCGACACCGTCGGCTGCCAGCACCTCCAGCGCGGCATCGATGATGCGCTGTCGGCGGTTGGGGTCGTGACGGCGCGTGCGCCGGGGAGCCTGAGCCATGCTGCCTCGCTTATAAGAACATTTGTACTTATCTGCGGGTACAAATGTAGCGTGGGATGTTCGAGTCGGCATGGTGGTCGGCTACAGCGCTTCGGGCGCGGGGTCGGCAAGCTCGCGCTCGTTGAGGGCATGGCCCAGCCGGTCGTAGCGCTCGGGAGCCGCAAGGCGCAGGTAGAGGCCGTAGAGCATGCCTCCGCCCAGGGCGACGAAAACCAGTGAGAGCATCAGCACCGCCATCCCGCCTTGCGCGCCGAGCAGGATGTCGAGACTGTCCAGGGTGAGCGCGAAGAACCCGCCGAGCCCGATGATCGCCAGGATCGGTGCGACGAGGGTGTTCCACTTGCGCTTGTCGACATCAGACTTTCGAAAGAACACGAAGATCGCGATGGCCGCCACGAGTTGGGACAGGATGACGCCGATCGTGCCGATACCGGTGGCCCACGTGAACAACCCGGCGAACGGGTCCTGGTCGAAAGCAGCGAATAGCGCCACCACGATGCCGATGGTCAGGGTCTGCACCACCGAGGCGACCCAGGGGGTTTGCCGATTCGGCAGGGTCCAGCCCAGCGGCTTCCAGATCAGCCCCTGACGCCCCAGCGAGAACGTATAGCGCGCGACATTGTTGTGGAAGGTGACGATCGCGGCGAACAACGCGGTGATGATCAGGATCTGGAATATCAGCGAGATGTTGTGTCCGATGATGGTGTCACTGGCCACGAAGATGAAGTCGCCGCCGGATTTCTGGGCAATGCCCACGACGTTGTCGAGGCCGAGTGCGTTCATGATGAGCCACCCGGACACCGCATAGAGCGTGCCCATGAACGCGATCGACAGGTAGGTGGCGCGGGGAATCGTGCGGGCCGGCTCCCGCGCCTCTTCGCCGTAGATCGCCGACCCCTCGAACCCGATGAACGACGCATGCGCGAACATCAGTGCCACGCCGAGCGAACCGGCGAGTACCACTGATGGACTGAACGGTTCGAAGGAGAACTGGGACACCGGCACTGTACCGCCGAACAGGCTGCACACGCTGAGCACGGTGATCATGGTGATTTCCAGGCTCATGAAAACGCCGAGAACCCTGGCGCCGGAATGCACTCCTTGTACGCCGAGGCCCAGGCACAGCACCAGGGCGACCCCGGCGAACAGCCACCACGGCAGATGCGTGCCGAACTTGGCGTTGAACAATTCGCCTGCGTAGTAACCGAATCCGCCGTAGAGCCCGGCCTGGATAGCGTTGTAAGCGAAGATCGCCAAGAACGCCGAACCCAACCCGGGTATGCGCCCCAGCCCGAGGGTCACATAGGCGTAGAACGCACCGGCGTTCGTCACGTGCTTGCTCATCGCCACATACCCGACGGCGAAAATCATCAGCACCACCGCGGCGATCACGAATGCGCCGGGCATGCCGATCCCATTGCCGGACCCAATGATGATGGGATACAGAGCGATAACGACCGTCAGTGGTGATGCAGCCGCGATGATGTAGAAGAAGATGCTGGGGACACCGAGGGTGTCCTTCTTCAGGCCGTGATTGCGCCGCCCGCCGGGCGGGGCGGTCGTTTCCGGCTGACGCTGGTTGGGGATGCGGCCTTCGGGTGGTTCCAGTGATTGGGTTACGTTGGTCATGATCGTTCATCCCTTGTGCAAAGTGGGTTGATGGTACGGGTGTGGTGACCTTCCGTTCAGCTGCTCTGCGGGAACGGTGTTCGCAGCCGTTGTGCGCGGCTGTCCTGCTTACCTCCTCATGTCCAGAGCAAGATCGATGAGCAGGTCTTCTTGGCCGCCGACCATCGCCCGGCGGCCGGCTTCCACCAGGAGGGCGCGTGGCTCCACGCCGAGTTCGGCACCGATGCGCTCAGCGTGCAACAGGAAACTCGAGTACACGCCTGCGTAACCGAGTGTGAGGGTTTCGCGGTCGATTCGCAGCGGTCGCCGGTGCAGCGGCCGCACGATGTCGTCGGCGGAGTCCATCAACGCGAACACGTCACAGCCGTGGTCCCAGCCGTTCAATTCGGCGACGGCGACAAACACCTCCAGCGGACAGTTGCCCGCGCCGGCGCCCAAACCGGTGAGCGACGCGTCGACCCGCCGGGCGCCCTCTTCGACCGCGATCAGCGAATTCGCCACGCCCAGAGCCAGATTGTGATGGGCATGGACACCGATCTCGGTGGACTCGCTCAGCACATCGCGGTAGGCGCGTACCCGCTCCGCGACACCCGACATGGTCAGCCGGCCGCCCGAATCGGTCACGTAGACGCATGCCGCTCCGGCGTCCTGCATGATTTTCGCCTGGGCCGCAAGGTCGTCCGCACCGATCATGTGCGACATCATCAGGAACCCGGCCACGTCGATGCCGAGAGCGCGGGCCGTCGCGATGTGCTGGAGGCCGATATCGGCCTCGGTGCAATGCGTGGCGATCCGTACCGACGTCACTCCGAGGTCGACCGCAGCGCGCAGATCGTCCAGCGTTCCGATGCCCGGCAGCAGCAGGGTGGTCAATCGGGCGGAAGTGACGACATCGGCTGCGGCGGAAATCCATTGGGCGTCGGCGTGCGACCCCGCACCGTAGGTCAGACTGCCGCCGGCGAGTCCGTCGCCGTGCGCGACCTCGATGGCGCCGACGCCGGCCCGATCAAGGGCGCGGGCGATCCGCCGGACATCGGCCAGGCCGAGTTCGTGGCTCAACGCGTGCATGCCGTCGCGCAGGGTGACGTCCTGGATGTAGACCTGCGATGTCATCGGCCCGACTCCTGCAGAGTCGACGCCTGCAGCGCGAGCCGTTCGCCGACCCGGACGGCGGCCGAGGTCATGATGTCGAGGTTGCCTGCGTAGGCAGGCAGGTAGTCCGCGGCGCCCTCGACTTCCAGGAAAACCGTGACGTGCAGGAGGTCGCCGTCGCGGGCGGCGGCGTCGACCAATCGTCTGCGGGTGTCCCCGGCCGGCACCGGCGCCACCCGGACCTGCTGCTTCAACCGGTATCCGGGCACGTACTGCCGCACGGCATGGACCATGTCGGCCACCGCGTCGGCGATCACCGCGGCATCGGCAGGGCTGACCAGCGCGGCGACGGTGTCGCGCATGATCATCGGCGGCTCGGCGGGATTGAGCACGATGATCGCCTTGCCCCTCCCCGCGCCGCCGGCCGTCTCGATGGCCCGCGCGGTGGTAACGGTGAACTCGTCGATGTTGGCCCGCGTGCCGGGGCCCGCTGAGCGTGACGCGATGGACGCGACGATCTCGGCGTAGTGGACTTCGGTGACCCGGGACAGCGCCGCGACGATCGGAATGGTGGCCTGCCCCCCGCACGTCACCATGTTCACGTTGCGCCGCCCGGCGAACTCGGAGAGGTTCACCGCCGGCACGACGAACGGACCGACGGCAGCGGGGGTGAGGTCGACGACCGGCACACCCGACGACTCCAGTTTCGCGTCGTTGGCCAGGTGGGCCGCCGCACTCGTGGCATCGAAGACAACCGCGAGCTCGTCGAACACGTCCAAGGCGAGCAATCCGTCGACACCGTCGGCGGTCACCGCGACACCACATGCGGCCGCCCGCGCCAATCCATCACTGCCCGAGTCGATTCCGGCCATCGCTGCGACATCGAGAAGTCCGGACCGCCGCTGCAATTTGATCATCAGGTCGGTGCCGATATTGCCGGACCCGATGATCGCCGCCTTGCGTCGCGTCATGTCGGCGGCTCAGTTCGCCAGAACGGGGGAGGGTGCGGGCTGTGGCGACACCGTCACGTCGGGCGTGGTGGTGGCGACGAGTTCGTTGATGATCGCCGCGTGCCTGACCTTGTGGCGGACCAGTCGCTCGTGGTACTCGGGCTCGATCCAGCCGTTGTACATCACCGCCTCGGACTCACCGGGCTCGATCTTGAAGTAAACCGGCGCGGCCACCTGCGCGATCGCGCCGGCTTCCCACAGACGGTTCATCCCACCGAAGGACTCGAAAGTCTCGGCCCATACATCCAGCGGGATGTCGACGTTGCCCCGGATCGCGGCGAGCATCGGGCGGGTCAGATCGCCCACCGGGTTCACACTGTCGGCGCCCAGATCCTGCAGGATGCGGATCGACGCCGGGTTCGCGTGGCCGGCGTAGACGGAGATCTTGAATTTCACGTCGGCCGGAATGTGGCCGGCGTCCCGGGCCTTGTTGAGGATGTCGAGCACGCCCTCGTCCCACACCAGCACGCCGCGGATTCCGGCGGCGAACATCCGAAGGTAGTCGTCGAGCAGGTAACGCACATTGTCCAGCCCGCGCACCCGCCTGCCGCCGGCCTGGCCTTCGGTGCTCAAGGCCTGACGTCCGAGATCCCAGCCGGTGCGCGGACCGGGAACGGCGATCAATTCGATGCCGTTCTCAGCGGACAGCGTTGCCACATCGCGCAATTCACCCGTACTGAGCAGAGTGGAACCACCGCCGAAGGCGACGATTCGGTTGATGAAGACGTTGTGCTTCTCCGACTCGTCGAGCAACGCCTCCAGGGTGCTGAGGCGCTCGACACCGGACACCTCGAGGCGGTAGCTGCCGCCGTCATCGAACCTCTTGGGCGACGGCGTCAGGGCGTAGTCGTCGGCCGGCAGGAGTCCCTGCGCCGCCAGGATGGCGGCCCCGTCGACCTTCGAACCGTTGCCTGCTGCTGCGGTGGACATCATGTCTCCTTCGGGTAGCCGCCCGGAGGCGACGAAATTTCACTCAGTGAATATTGGGTTTCGACAAATGAAAAATTATCCCGGGGTTGGTTCGCTGTCAACCGGTGGCGCGAAATTCGTGGTGTCGAAGCCCGACTTCACTGGGCACTGGTAACATTCACTGAGTGAAATCTCAGGGGGCGTCCGACAAAGGCTCGAATCTGATCGGCGTCGAACGCACGGTCCGGATTCTCGAAGCGGTGGCCGACGCGGAATCGGCGAATCTCACCGAAATCGCAAAGGGCACAGGGCTTAATGAGGCGACTGTGCTTCGCTACCTCAACACCCTCACCGCACTGGGGTACATCGAGCGGTTCGAATCGACGCAATACCGGTTGGGGTGGCAGATCTTCCGTCTGGGCCGCCGCGCCTACTCGGGCCAAGTGCCCTCCGAGGCGATCCTGCCGACGATGGAGCGGTTGCTGGCCGAGTTCAACGAGACCGTGAACTTCGCTGTGCGCAAGGACCGCTCCGTGGTCGTCATCGAGGCGGTCGAAGGGCGGCGCGCTCTGAAGAAGGTCACCGAAGTCGGGCAGGTCGACCCCTGGCATGCCTCGGCACTGGGCAAGGCGTTGCTTGCGTCGATGCCGGACAGTGAGTGGCGCGACATGGTGTCCACGGCGGGTCTGACGGCATTCACCGCCCACACCATCACCTCGATGAAGCAGATGGCTGCCGAGATCAAGGACATTCGCGCGCGGGGCTTCGCAATCGATCGCGAGGAGGCCGAAGACGAGCTCACCTGTGTGGCGGCTGCGATCCCGACGGCATCAGGCAAACCGTCGCAGTATGCGCTCAGCGTCAGCTTCCTCACCCACCGACTGACCCCGGAGGGTCTCGAGCACGCCGGCAGGCAGGTGGTGGCCGCCGCCGGCGAGATCGCGGCCAAGATCCCGTGACATGGCGCGGTGATGTCGCCACGAACGAACGGGTGATCCGCGCCGACCAGTAGACTCGTCGGGTTACGGCAGAACGGACAGTACGGAGAAGAACCCGATGAGCGGCCATTCCAAGTGGGCTACCACCAAGCACAAGAAGGCCGTCATCGACGCCAAGCGCGGCAAGATGTTCGCCAAGCTCATCAAGAACATCGAGGTCGCGGCGCGCGTCGGCGGCGGCGACCCGGCTGGTAACCCCACCCTGTACGACGCCATCCAGAAGGCGAAGAAGTCCTCGGTTCCCAACGACAACATCGAGCGCGCCCGCAAGCGTGGCGGCGGCGAGGAAGCCGGCGGCGCCGACTGGCAGAACATCACCTACGAGGGCTACGGGCCCAATGGCGTCGCCGTTCTCATCGAATGCCTGACCGACAACCGCAACCGGGCCGCCGGCGAGGTCCGGGTCGCGATGACCCGCAACGGCGGCAACATGGCCGACCCCGGCTCGGTGTCCTACCTGTTCTCCCGCAAGGGCGTGGTCACGCTGGAGAAGAACGGGCTGTCCGAGGACGACGTGCTGCTTGCGGTCCTGGATGCCGGCGCCGAAGAGGTCAACGATCTCGGCGACAGCTTCGAGGTGATCTCCGAGCCGACCGATCTGGTCGCAGTGCGCACCGCCCTGCAGGACGCCGGCATCGACTACGACTCCGCCGACGCCGGATTCCAGGCGTCGGTGACCGTCCCGCTGGACGCCGACGGCGCCCGCAAGATCATGAAGCTCGTCGACGCGCTGGAGGACAGCGACGACGTGCAGGACGTCTACACCAACGCCGACATCCCCGACGAGGTTCTGGCCCAGCTCGAGGACGACTGAATCAGGCCGGATGCAGGCTGACCGGCACCCCTGAGTAACGGGTCATCCCGGTCGCCGGGTCCAGATCGTCCTTACTCGTCAGCAGGTTGACGTTGGCGCCGACGTGCGCGTGCGGCACCGACACCACCCCGCTACGCACCGCCGAGTCCAGTTTCGCGATGCCGGTGATCTCGCCGTGCTCGGTGCGCACCACGAGCTTTTGCTCGTCGGCGATGCCGGCGGCCGCGGCGTCGTCGGGGTTCACGAGCACCTCGGGTTGCTCACCGAGATATTGCAATTGTGCGTTGACTCTTCGTAATTGGCGACGCGGAATCAATACCGGACCGGCGGTGTGGTTCAGGCCGTTCAGCTGGTCGACCAGGACCCGAGGCGCCAGCCGCCAGCCGCCGAGCCGTTCGACGTGGCGTTGGATCCACGCGGCAGGCAACTCCCGGTCGGCCTGTGCCCAGCCGGTGGCGACGAGGTCGTCGTAACTGGTGCGGCCGCCGGCGTTGAACTTGGCCACCATCCGCTCGTCGGTCATCGCGGTATCCGCGACGTCGTGACCGAGTCTTGCGCCGAGTTCGGCGAGCACCCACCACATCGAGCGGCGGTCACCGACCGGGGCCATCACCGCTGGGGTGTGCTGGGCGGAGATTCGCGTACTCATGAAGTCCCACAACGTGACGTCGGGCCGCTCGAGCTGCCCCTTGGTCGGCAGCACGTGAGTGGACAGCGCGGTCGTCTCGGTCGGCAAGATCTCGGTGGTGGCCAGAACGTCGAGCTTCGGCAACGCCGCACGCAACGCGTCGGTGGCGGGGAATCCGGTGAGCAGGCTGCCGCCGAGATTGAGCAGTGCGCGGATGTTGCCGGCCTCGATCTCGTCGGGCAATGCGGCACAGGGCCATTCACGCATGAACGCGCGGGTGTCCGGACGGCTGGGCGGACCGGGTCGTGACTTGCCTTCCGGTGGTGCGATCGGGAGCTCGAACATCTCCAGCTGATAGCCGTAGCCGGGGTGGAACCATTCGCCGCCGGGAGTGTTCATCGATCCGGTCAGGATCAGCAGCGCCCACGAAAGCCATTGTGTGACATTGCCGCTCGCTGACATGGTGACGCCGGTTCCGGTGTCGATCGCGATGTGCCCGGCCGTGCGGATGGCGGCGAGTAGATCGTCGAGGGCGTCCGGCGCGACGTCGGCGAGGGTGGCCGCGTGCTCGCGGGTGAACGGCTCGACGGCGGAGACGAGCACGTCGAGGTCTTGGACAGCGACGCTCGGATCGGCTCCGTCGCGGAGGATTTCGCGCACCAGGAAGGCCAATACCGCGTAGTCGGTGCCCGGTCGCGGGGCGAGATGGCGGGTGGCCAAGCGGGCGGTCTCGGTGCGGCGGGGGTCCACGACCCAGAGTTGAGCCCGCGCGGCGACGTCGCGAAACAGCCCGCGCGGGTTGGGCATGCATACGGTGTGACCATGGGAGACAACCGGATTGCTGCCGATCAGGATGACGAGTTCGGCGTTCTCGTAATCCGGCCGCCCGGTCAGCGCGGCCGAGCCGCCCATCAACTCCGCCACCAGAACCTTGGCGGTGCCGTCGATCGTCAGCGGGCTGAACTTGGCCGGTGTGCCGATCGCACGGTGCAGCGCCTCGGCGACCCGGTAACCGGCGGCATCCATCCCGATACCCGTACCGAAGTTGACGGCGACCGCGGCCGGGCCGTGCTCGGCGATGATGTCGCGCAACCGGGCGCCGAGGTCGTCGAGGCAAGCCTCCCAGCTTGTTTCGGTCAGTTGCCCGCCGTCGTGCATCATCGGCCGCTCGAGCCGGTCCGGGTGGTGGTGGATCAGCGGCAGCGCGCGGCCCTTCGGGCAGGTGTAGCCGCCGGAGAAGGGATTGTCCCGGTCGCCGTGGACGGCTACCACCCGCTCGTCGTCGATCTCGACGAGAATCCCGCACACCGACGGGCACACCCGGCAAAAGCTTCGTACTGTGCGGGAACCGCCCGTCGCCATGAAACAAAACCGTACGCTGCGGGCAACGAATCGGAGGTGACGATGTCTCAGCTGACGGTGACCGACCCTGACGGGTCCAGCTGGTCGGTGCGTCGCTGGTGGTGGAAGACGATCCCCTGGGAGACCGGCTTCGCCACCCTCGACGCGCTGATCTTTTTGATCGTGCTGCCGTTCATGCTGGCGTGGCCGTTCTGGCTGCTGGCCAAATGGTGCGGCGTGCCGTGGACGATCATCACGACGCGAGACGGCGAGGAAATCGGCCGCGAGCAAGTGAAGGGTTGGGCGCGCTCCCGCGCGCGGATGGAGGAGATCATCCAGACGCTCCGCGATGGCATGCCCTACAGCGTGTCTTGACCGAGTTCAGCGCCGAGGTCTGATCAGCGCATTCCGTGGCCGGGTCCGTCGTGGAAGATCAGTCCGCCGCCGAGCAGGAACGGATACAGCGTCGGGTAAGGCACATCCTGGGGCGAGGCGGTGAGCTGGGCGTTGCCCGGTGTCTCGCACTGGCTGTTGCCATCGCTGACGACGGTGCAGACCATATGCGGATCGTCGGCCGCGACGGCGACCGGAGCGGCGAGGACCGCGGCGATGCCGGTGGCCACCAGGCCGGCGGCGAGACGGATGGTGAGTGTCATGAGAACTCCTTCGAAACTGAACGTACAGTTTCGAAATGTGTAGCGCTCGCGTAGCGGCGATTAATCCCATCCGCGCCGGTGAACTGGCTCACCGGGACAGGCCGCGCAACGCCGCGTCGACGATCGCGTCGGCGGCGTCGTCATCCAGTTCCCCGTGGCCGGCCATCAACCGGTACAGGGCGGGTCCGATGATCAGGTCGATCGCGACCCCGGCAGCGATGTCGCCGCGTAGTTCGCCGCGGGCCACCCCGCGCTCCCAGATGGATTCGAGCGCGGCACGGCGCGAGCGGACCAGACCGTCACGCAGCGCTGTCGCGATCTCGGGGTCGAATTGCGCTTCCCCGAACAGTTGCGCGAACACCCGCCCGCTGGGGCCGGAGTAGAACCGGCACAGTCCGCGCAGCCAGACCGTGAAATCCGTTCGGGCCGAGCCGGTGTCGGGGTCGGGGGAGTCGGCCTGCAGCTCAGAGAGGAACGCGTCGATCGCCACGCCGTACTTGTTGGGCCACCACTTGTAGATGGTGGCCTTACTGGCGCCGCTGCGGGCCGCTATCTGTTCGGTGGTCATTGCCCGCAGACCGAACTCGTGCAGCAACTCCGACGTCGCGCGGACGACTGCCGAGCGGGACTGCTCACTGCGCGGCCGTCCGGCCCTCGGCCGTCCGGGGTTTTCGGTGACATCGTCGAGGCTCACAGTGGATACAGCCGCTCCAGATTGACCACGATGGCCTCCTGCGTGCTGCGCGAGATCACGACGACGGCCGGCTCATCCGGGTCGGGGTTCTCCTCGCGGTGCGGCAGATGCGGCGGCACGAAGATGTAGTCGCCCGGCTCGGTACTGATCCGCACTTCGCCCACACCGTCGTGGAAGACGAACTGCGGGTGGCCGCTGCGCACGAAGATCGCGGTCTCCGACTCCCCGTGGTGATGGTTGGCCGACGCCACGCCGGGCCCGACGTGGGTCTCACCCATCCACAGCTTGTCCGACCCGACCGACGCGCCGCTGATCGCGGCGAAGCGCTGCATGCCGTCGGTCTGACCGGTGCCGCCGTCGAGGTCGCCGGCCCGGATGTGGCGCACCCGATTGCGCACCGGTTCGGTGCCGGACAAGTCGGGATGGAATGCGTCGGAACCGCCCATGGACCGACCATAACCACGCGCGAAGGACCGCGTGTCCTGACCGGTGCTGTCCGCCCGGCCCGCTACTGTGATCGAACAGCTGTTCGTAGTCGGAAGGCGATCCGTGCGGGTGATGGGAGTCGACCCTGGGTTGACGCGCTGCGGGCTCTCGATGATCGAGAGTCGGGGTGGTCGCCAGGTCATCGCGCTGGACGTCGACGTGGTGCGCACGCCGTCCGACGAGCCCTTGCAGCGTCGGCTGCTGACCATCAGCGATACCGTCGACCACTGGATGGACACCCACCTGCCCGATGTGATCGCGATCGAGCGAGTGTTCGCCAACCAGAACGCCAACACCGCGATGGGCACCGCGCAGGCGGGCGGTGTGATCGCACTGGCCGCCGCCCGCCGCGGCATCGACGTGCATTTCCACACCCCCAGTGAGGTCAAGGCAGCCGTCACCGGGAACGGGCGTGCCGATAAGGCGCAGGTGACCACCATGGTCACCCGCATCCTGCAGTTGCAGCAGAAACCGACCCCGGCGGACGCCGCCGACGCACTGGCCCTGGCGATCTGCCACTGCTGGCGCGCCCCGATGATCGCCCGCATGGCGCAGGCCGAGGCCATGGCGGCCGAGCAGAAGCGGGCCTACCAGGCCCGGCTGAAGTCGGCGCGCACCCTCAAGGCCGCCAAGTGATCGCCTCGGTACGCGGCGAAGTCCTCGACATCGCCCTCGATCACGTCGTGATCGAGGCCGCCGGCGTCGGCTACAAGGTGATGGCCACGCCGTCGACGCTCGCGACGCTGCGGCGCGGCAGCGAGGCCCGGCTGATCACCGCGATGATCGTCCGTGAGGACTCCCAAACCCTGTACGGGTTCGCCGACTCCGATGCCCGCGACCTGTTCTCGACCCTCCTCGGGGTCTCCGGTGTCGGCCCCAAGATCGCGCTGGCGACACTGGCCGTCTATGACGCAACCGCGTTGCGTCAGGCCCTGGCCGACGGCGACGTGACGGCCCTGACCCGGGTGCCCGGTATCGGCAAACGTGGTGCCGAACGTATGGTGCTGGAATTGCGGGACAAGATCGGCGCGGTCGCCGGTGGTGCGGGCGTTACCACGGCGACCGGTCACGCGGTGCGCACTCCCGTGGTGGAAGCCCTTGTCGGGCTTGGCTTTGCGCTCAAGCAGGCCGAGGAGGCCACCGACAAGGTGCTCGCGGCCGACAGCGAGGCCAACACCTCAACGGCATTGCGGGCCGCGCTGTCGCTACTAGGGAAGACCAAGTGAGCAGGTTCGACGACGAGGACGACGAGGCAGCCGACCGCGACGTGTCGCCGGCGCTGACCGTCGGCGAAGGAGATGTCGACGCCAGCCTGCGGCCCCGGTCGCTGGGCGAGTTCATCGGTCAGCCGCGGGTGCGCGAGCAGCTGCAGCTGGTCCTCGAAGGTGCCAAGAACCGCGGCGGCACCCCGGACCACATCCTGCTGTCCGGGCCGCCAGGGCTGGGCAAGACGTCGCTGGCGATGATCATCGCCGCCGAACTGGGCTCCGCGTTGCGGGTGACGTCCGGGCCGGCCCTGGAACGCGCCGGTGACCTCGCCGCGATGCTGTCCAACCTGGTCGAGGGCGACGTGCTGTTCATCGACGAGATTCATCGCATCGCCCGCCCCGCCGAGGAGATGCTGTACCTGGCGATGGAGGACTTCCGGGTCGACGTCGTCGTCGGGAAAGGCCCTGGGGCGACGTCGATTCCGTTGGAGGTTGCGCCGTTCACCCTGGTCGGCGCGACCACCCGCTCCGGTGCGCTGACCGGACCGTTGCGAGATCGCTTCGGCTTCACCGCTCACATGGATTTCTACGAACCGGCGGAACTGGAACGGGTATTGGCCCGCTCGGCCGGAATCCTCGGCATCGAACTGGGTTCCGAGGCCGGTTCCGAGATCGCTCGTCGCTCGCGGGGGACACCCCGGATCGCCAACCGCCTGCTCCGGCGGGTGCGCGACTACGCCGAGGTGCGCGCCGACGGGGTGATCACCCGCGACATCGCCAAGGCCGCGCTGGCCGTCTATGACGTCGATGAGCTCGGACTGGATCGGCTGGACCGAGCTGTGCTCTCGGCGCTCACCCGGAGCTTCGGCGGCGGACCGGTAGGGGTGTCCACTCTGGCCGTCGCGGTGGGGGAGGAAGCCACCACGGTCGAAGAGGTATGCGAGCCGTTCCTGGTCCGGGCCGGGATGATCGCGCGGACTCCCCGTGGGCGGGTGGCGACGCCGCTGGCCTGGACCCACCTCGGTATGGTTGCACCGCCGCGGGCCAGCGGGCTCGGTCAGTCCGGCCTGTTCGAGTGATGGGAGCGCCGATGGTCATCGCCGCCGTGATTTTCGCCGGCCTCGCCGCGCTGCTGCACGTCTACATCTTCACGATGGAGTCGCTGACGTGGACGTCGCCGCGTACCCGCAAGACCTTCGGTACCACCGCCGAGGAAGCCGAGACCACCAAACTGATGGCGCTCAACCAGGGCTTCTACAATCTGTTCCTGGCGATCGTCACCATCGTGGGTGTCGTCGCAATCATGTTGGGGCACATGGGGATCGGTGCTGCTCTGGTGTTCGCGGGTGTCGGTTCGATGCTCGCCGCCGCGGCAGTGCTGCTGGCGTCCGCGCCGGACAAGGCGCGGGCCGCGGTGAGCCAGGGGGCGTTCCCGCTGATCGCGGTCGTGCTGTTGGTGATCGCCCTCGTCTGAGGCAACCGCGGCCAATGGGACGGCCAATGGGACTACGTGCTGCTCTTGGCCCGGTGACGGGTTTGGTTTCCGCCCGCACGCTTGGCGTCATACATAGCGGCATCGGCCGCGTTCACCAGTTCGGTGAGCGCCGTCGTCGCGGCGCTGCCAATCTCGGTCAGCGCCACCGATGCGACACCGACGCTGGCGGTCACCTCGCCGGCGGCCGCGACGGCGGTGCGGAATCGTTCGGCGGTGCCCGCGGCATCGTCGGGCTCGATCAGTTCGGCGATCAGGAACTCCTCGCCGCCCAGACGGGCCACCACCGACTTCATGGCGCTGGCCCGGCGCAGGTTGTCTGCCACCGCGACCAGGACCGTGTCGCCGTAGCCGTGGCCGTGGGCATCGTTGATCTGTTTGAAGCCGTCGAGATCGATCAGGATCACGGCCAGCCACTGTGACTGCGGCCGGTCCGCCGCGGCGATCAGTGCCAGCGCCGACTCGTCGTAGCCGCGGCGGTTGCGCAGTCCGGTGAGCGGATCGGTGCTGGACATCCTTGCGTCGAGGCTCAGCAGATGTAGGAGCAACTGGCTTCCGAACGGGACGGCGAGCACGGCGATCAGCACGCCCAGCACATGCCCGACAGCCATCGCGGTATCGCCTGCCGCGGCGATCCGCGCCCCGGCCAGGAGGGTGGTGATGATGGCGTTGGCCAGCGTCGCCGCCAGCAGCCGGCCGGAGTGATACAAGCCCACGTACCCCGCGATCGGGGCGAAGGTGGCGCACGCCAACAAGCCCGTCGCCGGCGTTCCGGCGATCACGACCGCAAGCGTCACGCCGGCGTTGGCGCCGACGGCGAACAGCGCGGATTGCCGTCGGCTGGGCCAGCCGGCCAACCAGGACGAAGCGCCACCGAACGACAGCGCCGACATGACGATCGCAGCAGTCCGGTGGGCTTCACCCTGCGGACCGGACGGGCTGAACAACATCACCAGGGGGATCGTCCCAAGCACGATGACGACCGATGCGATGAGTATTCGGCTGAAGCGCTGCAGGTGGCGCACCGCGAGGTAGTCGGACAACCAGTCGTACTGGCCCGGTTGGTGCCACCATTTCCGGACCCACGCGGCCATACCCACGTCTTTGTACATATGCTCCCGACCTGGCCGCAGCCTGCCCCCCGAGGGCTGGAAGCCTGAGCGGATAGTACTCGCGGACGTGGGCGTTCGCCGGGTTAGGGTCTTTGCGACCGAAACGACACCGGGGCCGCCGATCGTCGTCGATCGCGACCCCGGTGCCGATACGGCTCGGCCTACAGCAGGCCCAGCAGCTGCAAATCGCTGATGTACTTGACGATGACCTCCGCCGAGACGTGCGGAATGTCCTTATCGGGACCGATCTTCGCCTCCTGCACCGCGGCGCGGAACCGCTCGGTCGGCGCGATCGATCCGCGGATCGGCCGCTCCGGGTGCTGGTAGTTGTGCAGCAGCGGCAGCAGCGAGTACTGACGCTGCCGGTCGGGCAGTGCCCGCATCGCGGTTTCGAACCGCTGCAACCAGCTGCCGTACTCCGCGATCCGCTGGATCGGGTAGCCGGCGTCGATCAGCCAGTCGACGAACTCGTCGAGCCCGAGGCCGTCATCGTAGGGATTCATGACGTGATAGGTCTCGAACCCCTGAGTCACATGAGCGCCCAGCGTCGAGATCGCCTCGGCGATGAACTCCACCGGCAGGCCGTCGTAGTGCGCGCGCTGCCGGTTGCCGTCGGCGTCGAGTTCGTAGAACGACGCCGGGGCGATGCCGGTTGCCACCAGGCTCAGCATCATCCTGGTGAACATGTCGGGCAGGTTGAGCTGACCGCCATAGGTGGTGTCGGCGAGGATCATGTCGCAGCGGAACACCGAGACCGGAAGGCCGCACAGGTCGTTGGCCTCGCGCAGCAGCACCTCGCCGGCCCACTTGCTGTTGCCGTACCCGTTGGCGTACGAGTCGTCGACCGCCCGGGTCGCGCTGATCTCGCGGATGTCGCCGTCCTCGACGAACCGTCCCGGCGCGATCCCGGCACCGACACCGATCGTCGACACATAGACGAACGGCTTCAGCTTGGTGGTCAGTGCGATCCGGATGAGCTCAGCGGTACCGACAGCGTTGGGCCCGAACAACTCCCGGTAGGGCAGCACGTGGTTGACCAGTGCGGCCGGGTCGACGATCAGGTCGACGGTGTCGGCCAGTCGCTGCCACGTTGCGCCGTCGAGGCCGAGGTTCTCCTCGCCCTTGTCGCCGGCGATGACCTCGAGGTGCTCGGCGGCCAGCGTCCGGTAATGCGCCAGAAGCTTGGGGTCGCCGCTGTCGAACGTGGCATCGAGGCGGGCGCGCGCGGAATCGTCATCCTTGGCGCGGACCAGGCAGATCACCGTGCCGTCGACCAGGTCCATCCGCTCGAGCCACTCCAGCGCCAGGTAGCGACCCAGGAATCCGGTTGCGCCGGTGAGCAGTACGGTGCGGATCTCCTTCGCCGGGCCGGGCAGCTGCGGTGCTGCGGCCAGGGTGGCGGCGTCGATGAACCGGTCCAGCGTCAGATCACGGGCATGCGCTTCGGTGGCGCCGGCACCGTGGACCGAGGCGAACGTCGGGCGCTTGCTGCCCGAGTTGCGCTCACTGTCGATGTAGCGTGCGATGGCCTGCAGGTCGTTGGCCGGGCTGACGATCACGCCCACCGGCACCTCGATGCCGAAGATCTCGTTGAGCAGGTTGGCGAATGTCAACGCCGACAGCGAGTCTCCGCCGAGGTCGGTGAAGTGGGCATCGGGCTGCAGGTCCGCAGCGGCGGCCCCCAGCAGCGCGCCCGCGGCGCGGGTGATGGTCACCAGCGCGGGGGCATCGGCACCGCTCTGGCGCAGCGCCCGCAACTCGTCGGCCTGCCCTTCGGCCAGGTCGACATAGAGCTGTTCGAGGGCAGAACCGTAGCGCTCCTTCAGCCGCGGCCAGGCCAGCTTGCGGATGCCCGTCAGCAGACCGTTCTCTACGGTGAAAGGCGTTGTCTCGACCAGGAAGTCGCGCGGGATCTCGTAGGACTGCAGATGTGCGCTGCGCGCCGCGTCCTGCAGCGAGTCCGCGATCAGCGCCTTGAGTTCGGCCGCGTCATGACCGGCCGCGGCTTCGGCGGTCGGCACGACCACCGCCAGCAGGTAGGGCCGGGCGCTGTTGCCGTACAGGTAGATCTGGTGCACCAGCGGGCTGCGCCCGAATGCGGCTTCCAACTTGGAGACCGTGACGAACTCGCCCTGAGACAGCTTGAGCACGTTGTTGCGCCGGTCCACATATTGCAGATGGTCGGGCGCGGTCTCGGCGACGATGTCGCCGGTGCGGTAGAAGCCGTCCTCGTCGAACATCGCGGCCGTGACCTCCGGGCGCTTGTAATAGCCCGGGAACAGCTGCGTCGACTTCACCAACAGCTCACCGCGCGGATGCGGCAGATCGGTCCCGAAGTATCCCAGTTCGGGCACGTCGACGAGCTTGTAGTCGGTCACCGGCGGGCGCCGGACCATACCGTCGACGAACACCGCGCCGGCCTCGGTGGAGCCGTAGCCTTCCACCAGGTGCATGTCGAGGAACTTCTCGACCCACTCCTTGAGTTCCGGCGCGATCGGTGCCGAGCCGGTGAGCGCGGAGACGAACCGGTCACCCAGCAGGCTCGCGCGGTTGTCCGCCAGTACCTCGGCCTCGGTGGCCTCGCCCGCGCGGCGGTCGATGTCGCTTTGCACTTCCTGATGGATCATGTCCCACACCCGGGGAACCAGGTTCAGCTGTGTCGGGCGGGTCAAAGCCAGGTCGTCGAGGAACGTCGACAGGTCGGGCCGGGCGGCGAAATAGACTGTGCCGCCGGTGCTCAACGCTCCGTACAGCGCGCCGCGGCCCATCACGTGGCTCATCGGCATGAAGCTCAGCACGATCGACGGGTACGCGCCCTGCTTGTCGTCCCAATGCGCCGCGGCGGCCAGCCACATGTCGGCGACCTTGGACGCCGGGTACATCGCACCCTTAGGGGCTCCGGTACTTCCGGAGGTGTAGATCAGCAGTGCCAGCGGGTCTTCGCCGGCATCACCGGCGGGGACCGCGGATCCATCGGCGCCACGGGCGATCTCGTCGGCGATGGTGGCGACGGCAACATCGGTCCCGGTCAGCCGTTCCCGTGCGGCAGCCAACGCGTCTCGCTGATCGTCGACCTCTGGCCGAAAATCGAAGACCACGAGCCGTTTCGGTGCCGGTCCCGCGAGAACGAGCTCGACCGCGTCATCCAGGTTGTCGATGCTCGATGCGACCACGACGGGTTCGGTCTCGGCGATGATCGGCGTCAGCGCGGCCGCGCCCGCGCTGGTCTGCAGCGGTACGGATACCGCGCCCAGCTGCGTCAGCGCGAGGTCGATGGTCGTGTAGTCAACGCTGGTGAACCCAAGGATGGCCACGCGGTCGCCCACGGTGACGGGGTCAGCGGACCAGGCGCCGACGACGGCCTGCACCCGATCCCACAGCTGGCGATAGGTGATGGTGTCGAACGCCTCCGTCAGTTCGGCGGTAGTGCGTCGGGTATGCGGATCCTCGACAAACCGCACCGCCCGCTGGCCCACTGCGGGGCGGTCGGCGTAGCCGTTGAACACCGTGGTGATGACGGCGGACAGGGGCAGGCCGGGTTGGCTGGCGGCGGCGGTCACCTGCGGGTCGGGTGCGGCCGCGGCGAACTGCGGGTCGGTGGCGTACAGATCGGCAACGCGCTGCTCAAACCGGGCTTCGCGAGTATCAGTCGGCATGACGAAACTCCATCAACGAACTAGTGAAAGAAAGATTGGCGGGCGCTTCGTTGCGCCCAAATTAAACTACGTTAGCAAAACTAACGTTATTCCTCGGTCGCGGTCGATGCTAGGAGCCGGTCCTGTGAACTTGCTCTCTGTCCGGCCTCACCAGGCCGTTAGAGGCGCGCGGCACACGGGTACCCGACCCTCATCTCGGGACACACCCTTGAGGCAAGGAGGCGTCATGAAAGACGTAGACACCCGCCTGGATCCGCGTGCGGGCCGGATGGAGATCGCGCGCAGCCGCGGCGCGGCCAGTGGATTTCTGCTCGTACTACTGGGGCTCTGGGGAGCGTTGATTCCGTTCGTCGGGCCGTACTTCGACTTCGCCTACGACCCGGACACGCCGTGGACCTGGACCGCCGCCCGCGGCTGGCTCGAGGTTTTGCCCGGCGCAGTCGCGGTCCTGGGCGGACTGCTGTTGTTTATGTCGCGCAACCGGGCCACCGCGCTGCTCGGCGGTTGGCTGGCCGTCATCGCCGGCGCCTGGTTCGTGGTGGGCCGGCTCTTCGCCAGCCCCTGGGGTCTCGGCGACTTCGGCGCACCGGTGGCCAGCAGCACGGCCGGGCAGGTCGCGCTGGAGCTCGCGTTCTGGAGCGGCCTCGGCGCGCTGATCGTCTTCTTCGGCGCGATGGCACTGGGCCGGGTGTCGGTGCACAGCGTGCGCGACGTGCGGTACGCGACCCGACCGGTGGTGGCCGAATCCGCTGATGCCGAGCCGGTCGCCGCGGCCACGACGACTGAGCCGGTGGTCGAGGGGCATCATCGCCGGGCCGGCGACGTCGTCGAGGAGGAGCCGCGCCGTCGTCGCGGCTTGCGCGACATGTTCGGCGGCTCGCGCCGCACGCCGGTCGCGCACTAGGAATTCGGTTGAGCGCCACTCGCCGCCCATCAGGTCGGCGGGTGGCGCATAACCGGTGTCCCGTAACCGACATCACTGTGCGATGTCCGCCACAACGATGCTGGTATCCAGCGGCTTTCCGGACACAGTGGTAGGCATGGCCGCACCGTTCCTTCCCGACGCCGACTTCGCCCGGATAGCCGAGATCTGCAACGCGCTGGGCGTGCCGGACGACGATCGGGTGCTGTTCTGGCGGTGGGCCGACGAATTGCCCGGCGGTCGGGCAATCGACGAATTGAATTGCTATGTCGACGTTCTCATCGCCGATCGGTGCCGGCGACCGGCGGACGACGAACTGGGCCTGCTCGTCATGTCCGGCCTGACCGACGACGAGATCCGCCGCCGGGTCGCCGACCTGGTGGCGAGACCCGAAGCGCGGCTCAGCCGGTGTAGGCCATCACGTGCTTGATGCGGGTGTAGTCCTCGAGTGAGTACATCGACAGATCTTTGCCGTGCCCTGACGACTTGAAACCGCCGTGTGGCATCTCGGCGACCAGGGGAATATGTGTGTTGATCCAGACGCAGCCGAAATCCAGCGCATTGGACACCCGAAGTGCCCTCGACACGTCTGAGGTCCACACCGATGAGGCCAGACCGTACTCCACGCCGTTGGCCCATCGCAGAGCCTCGTCTTCGTCGGTGAACGACTGCACGGTGATCACCGGACCGAAGATTTCCTCCTGGACGTGCCGGTCGTCTTGGCGCAAGCCGCCGATGACGGTTGGCTCGATGTAGAAACCTTTGTCGCCCTGCCGTTTTCCGCCCGCTGCGACCGTCGCGTGAGCCGGAACATCGGACAGGAACCCCAGCACCCGGTCGAGCTGATTGGTGTTGTTGACCGGCGGCACCCAGGCATCCTCGTCGTCGGGGGCGCGTCCGAACGTCGTGGCCGCGGCCTTGGCCTGTTCAGCCAGTGCCGCGGTGAGATCCTCGGCGACGCCCGCGCGGGCCAGCACCCGAGTGGCGGCGGTGCAGTCCTGGCCGGCGTTGAAATAGCCGGCTGTCGCGATTCCCGCTGCGGCGGCGGCGATGTCGGCATCGTCGAACACGATCACCGGTGCTTTGCCGCCGAGCTCGAGGTGCGTGCGTTTGAGGTGGCCGCCGGCGCTGACCGCGACCGCGCGGCCCGCGGCCACCGACCCGGTGATCGACACCATCTGCGGGGTCGGATGCGCGACGACGCCGGCGCCGGTCACCCGGTCGCCGCACACGACATTGAGCACGCCGGGACCGAAGTGCCTGGCGGCGATCTCGGCAAGCATCACTGTCGTGACGGGGGTGGTGTCGCTGGGTTTGAGGACCACGGTATTGCCGGCGGCGATGGCGGGGCAGAACTTCCAGATGGCCATCATCATCGGGTAGTTCCACGGCGCGACCTGCCCGATCACCCCGACCGGCTCACGACGGATCCACGAGGTGTGCTCGGCCAGGTATTCGCCCGCCGACTTACCCTCCAAAATTCTTGCCGCACCGGCGAAGAACCGAATCTGGTCGACCATCGGAGGGATCTCTTCGGCCATCGTGACGTGATTGGGCTTGCCGGTGTTGCGCCCCTCGGCGGCCACCAGGGCACCCGCGTGCTTCTCGACGTCGTCGGCGAAATCGAGCAGCGCCTTCTGGCGTTGCGAGGGCGTGGTGCGCTTCCAGTCGGTGAACGCCCGGCTGGCGGCGGCGTACGCGGTGTCGATGTCGTGAGCGTTGGAAATCGGTGCAGTGCCGTACTTTTCGCCGGTGGACGGATCGACGATCGGCATCGTCGCCCCGCTCACCGAGTCGACGAGCTCGCCGTCGATGAAGTTCTGGGTCATCGAAGGCCGGCGAGGATTTCAGCCAGCACGTCCAGTCCCTCGGTCAGCAGCTCGTCGCTGATGGTCAGCGGTGGCAGGAACCGCAGGATGTTGCCGAAGGTGCCGCAGGTCAGCACCAGCACGCCTTGTGAATGCGCCTTGGCGGCAAGCGCTTTGGTGAGGTCCGGATCCGGGTCGCCGGTGCCCGACTTCACCAGCTCGACGGCGATCATCGCGCCGCGGCCGCGGACGTCACCGATACGGTCGTCATCGGCCTGCATGCGGCCGAGCTTGTCCTTCATGACCTTCTCGATGTGCTTGGCCCGGTCGAGCAGGCCGTCGAGTTCGATGGTCTCGATGGTGGCCAGCGCCGCCGCGCACGCAACGGGATTGCCGCCGTAGGTACCGCCCAGGCCGGAAACGTGCGGGGCGTCCATGATCTCGGCGCGTCCGGTCACCGCGGCCAGGGGCAGCCCGTCGGCGATACCTTTCGCGGTGACGATCAGGTCGGGCTCGATGCCCTCGTCTTCGCACGCGAACATCGCACCGGTGCGGGCGAATCCGGACTGCACCTCGTCGGCGATGAACACCACGTTGTTCTCCGAGCACCACGCCCGCAGCGCGGGCAGGAAGCCGGGGGCCGGGACGATGAAGCCGCCCTCACCCTGGATGGGCTCGATGATGATGGCCGCGAGATTCGCGGCGCCGATCTGCTTGTCGATGACGGTCAGCGCCCGCTCGGCGGCCAGTTCGCCGTCGGTGGCCCACTCCTTGTCGATCAGGCCGTCCCGGTAGGGGTAGGACATCGGCGCGCGATAGATCTCCGGGGCGAACGGGCCGAATCCGCTCTTGTAGGGCATCGACTTCGCGGTCAGCGCCATCGTCAGGTTGGTGCGGCCGTGATAGGCGTGATCGAAGGCTGCCACCGCGGTCTTGCGGGTGTAGGCACGGGCGATCTTGATGGCGTTCTCCACGGCCTCGGCGCCCGAATTGAACAGCGCGGAGCGCTTCTCGTACGAGCCCGGGGTGAGCCGGTTGAGGTGCTCCGCGACGGCCACGTACTCCTCGTAGGGGGTGACCATGAAGCAGGTGTGGGTGAAGTCGGCGACCTGTGCGCGGACCGCGTCGACGACCCGGGGCGAAGAGTTGCCGATCGTCGTCACCGCGATGCCCGAGCCGAGGTCGATGAAGCGGTTACCGTCGACGTCCTCGATGATCCCGCCGCCGGCGCGGGCCGCGAAGATCGGCATGGTGACGCCGACGCCGTGCGAGACGGCGGCGACCCGGCGCTTGCTCAGTTCGACGGACCCGGGGCCGGGGATCTCGGTGACGAGTTTGCGGCTCTGCTCGAGGGTGGTCACTTTCGGTCTCCTAGACGAGTGGCTGGCGCGACGCGGGCACATCGAGCCTAGTCGCGTAGCAGCGCGATGCAACTGAAAACTAAGTCTCAGGGCCCATTGAACAATGGATTACGTCGCTCACAGGGGCTTAATCAACGTAATCAGTCGGACTTGACGGTGCGAAAGGGCGCGCCGTCGACGCGGTCGATCGTGGCGAACGATGCCACCGGCTGGCGGGTCAGCCGGGTGACCTGGCGGACCGGGTGACCCAGCGCGATCACCGCGGCCAGCACCAAGGGTCCCTCGGCGCCGAGCAGCTGCTTGACCTCGTCTTCTTCCCTGATCAGCATCGTGGTCAGCACGCCGCCGATCCCTTCTGCCCGGGCGGCGAGCAGGATGCTCCAGGCGAAGGGGTAGACCGAGGCGCCACCGGCCAGTGAGTAGCGGTCGAGGTCCCGGTCGACGGCGGCCAGCTGCGACAGGTCGGCGAACAGCGCGAGCAGCACCGGAACCTCATCGAGGTGGGCAGCCAATCCGCTGGCCGCGGCCTGCTCGGCCTGCCCGGTCCTGGCGGCCAGGGCGGACGTCTCGGCGGCGGGGTCGTTGACCGGTGACCACGGCCGCAGCCCGGCGGCGGTGAGGGCCAGATACTCGACCCACGGCTGTCGATACAGATCGCGCAGACGGGCCCTGATCTGCGGATCCTTGACCACGACCAGTCGCCAGGCCTGCGCATTGGCGCCGCTGGGGGCGAAGCGCGCGGTGTCGAGGATGCGTGCCAGCACCGCGTCGTCGACCGGCTCGTCGGTGAACTCGCGCACCGACCCGGTGCTGCGCAAGGCATCAATCAGGTCCATTCGCCCATCTTCCACCGGCGGTGCCGGTCCACGGCGGACCGGTGCAATGGCAGACTGGTCAGCTATGAACCCCGCGACCTGACGGTCGCGCGCGCTGAACCCGGCACCCGATACGAAAGAATTGTTCCGCCATGGACCTGCTCGTCTTCCTGCCCCTGATCATCATCATGGGCGCATTCATGTATTTCGCCTCCCGGCGCCAGCGCAAGGCCATGCAGGCCACTATCGACCTGCACGAGTCCTTGACGGTCGGCGACCGGGTGCACACCACCTCCGGCCTCCAGGCCACGATCACCGGGATCACCGACGACACCGTCGACCTCGAGATCGCCCCCGGCGTCGTGACCACCTGGATGAAGCTGGCCATCCGCGACCGTATCGACGATGAGGCCGACGACGCCGACGACGAGACGAGTGAGGCCACCGAGCTCACCGAGTCCGACGCGGACCGCCTGACCAAAGACTGATCGCCAGGCTCGGCACGTACCCTCTAGCGGGAGTTGAAGAGGCCCGCATCCGCGGGACGCGGCACTGAGACCTGTAGCGGGACCCAGCGGGTCGCGGCACAAACCTAGGAGAGACAACAACGTGGCATCGTCTTCGGCGCCGGTGCATCCCTATCGATGGCTGGCGCTGTTCCTGGTCTTGCTCATCGGGGTGTACCTGCTGGTCTTCCTCACCGGAGACAAACGCTCCAGCCCCAAGCTGGGCATCGACCTGCAGGGCGGAACCCGCGTCACCCTGACCGCGCGCACCCCGGACGGCTCCCGTCCCACCCGCGACGCGTTGAACCAGGCTCAGCAGATCATCGGCGCCCGCGTCAACGGCCTGGGCGTGTCGGGCTCCGAAGTCGTGATCGACGGCGACAACCTCGTCATCACCGTCCCCGGTAATGACGGGAACGAGGCCCGCAACCTGGGCCAGACCGCCCGGCTGTTCATCCGTCCGGTGATCGGTCAGCCGATTCCGGTCGAGGCCATCAAGCAGCAGATGCAAGCGGCGGGCGTGCCCGGTGCGGGCGGACCCGGAGGTCCGGTGCCCGCGCCGGCGCCCGGCGCGCCGGCACCCGGCGCAGCGCCGCCGGGAGCGCCGGCCCCCGCAGCGCCGGCCCCCGCAGCCGGTGAGCCGGCCGCCCCGCCGCCGGCGGCACCCGCGCCGGCGCCGCAGCCGCGCCCCTACCCGGAAGAGCCGGCGCCGTCACCGACCCCAGCACCTCCGGCTCCCGCTCCCGCGCCGGGCCAGCCGCCGACCGCGGTCCCGGCTCCGCCCGCCCCAGGGCAGCCCGCCCCGCCCGCGGCGCCGGCCCCGCCGGATCCACGCAAGGACCTCGCGGCGCGCATCAACTTCGAGAAGCAGCTGCGGCAGAGCACCAACCAGAACCTGCTGCTGATCGCGGTGCAGTACATGGCGGGCAAGTGCGACCAGCCGGACATCCTCGCCGGTAACGACGACCCGAACCTGCCGCTGGTCGCGTGCTCGCAGGACCACAAGTACATCTACGTGCTGGACAAGTCGATCATCAGCGGCGACCAGATCAAGGACGCATCGTCGGGCTTCGATCAGCAGAGCGGCGCTTACGTCGTCAACGTCGAGTTCAAGGATCAGGCCGCCACCACGTGGGCCGACTTCACCGCCGCCAACATCGGCACTCAGACCGCGTTCACGCTCGACTCCCAAGTGGTCAGCGCCCCGCAGATCCGCGAAGCGATCCCCGGTGGACGCACCCAGATCAGCGGCGGCAACCCGCCGTTCACCGCCGACACCGCCAAACAATTGGCCAACGTCCTCAAGTACGGATCGCTGCCGTTGTCCTTCGAGTCATCGGAGGCCGAAACCGTCTCGGCGACACTGGGATTGGCGTCGCTGCGGGCGGGCCTGATCGCGGGTGCGATCGGCTTGGGTCTGGTGCTGCTGTACTCGCTGCTCTACTACCGGGTGCTGGGACTGTTGACGGCACTGTCGCTGGTCGCCTCCGGCGCCATGGTGTTCGGCATCCTGGTGCTGCTCGGCAGATACATCAACTACACCCTCGACCTGGCCGGTATCGCGGGTCTGATCATCGGTATCGGCACGACCGCCGACTCGTTCGTGGTGTTCTTCGAACGCATCAAGGACGAGATCCGGGAGGGGCGTTCGTTCCGCTCGGCGGTGCCGCGCGGTTGGGCTCGCGCCCGTAAGACGATCCTGTCCGGCAACGCGGTCACCTTCCTGGCCGCCGCGGTGCTGTACTTCCTGGCCGTCGGCCAGGTGAAGGGCTTCGCGTTCACCCTCGGCCTGACGACGATCCTCGACGTCGTCGTGGTGTTCCTGGTGACCTGGCCGATGGTGTATCTGGCGTCGAAGTCGCCGACGATGGCCAAACCGGCGTTCAACGGTCTCGGCGCGGTGCAGCAGATCGCCCGAGAACGGCGAGCCGCCGCCACTGCGACGGGACGGAGGTAACTCCCATGGCTGAGAAAACCACCGAGGACGCTGCGGACGTCACCGAATCCACCGCCGTCGAAGCACCCGATCTGGAAGCGGCCGGCGCCGGCGCGCCCAAGCACGGCTTCTTCGTCCGCCTCTACACCGGCACCGGTGCCTTCGAGGTCATCGGCAAACGCAAGCTCTGGTACGCGATCAGCGGGCTGATCGTGCTTGCCTGTGTCGCGAGCATCGTGCTGAAGGGCTTCACCTTCGGCATCGACTTCCAGGGCGGCACCAAAGTCGGCATGCCGGTCGCCGGCCAGAACGGCACCGCGACCGTCCAGCAGGTGGAAGACGTCTTCTCCAAGACGCTGGGCCGGGCGCCGGAGTCGGTCGTGCTGGTCGGCAACGGCAGCTCGGCCTCGGTGCAGATCCGCTCGGAGGCGCTGACCAACCAGCAGACCGACCAGCTGCGCGACGCGCTGTTCGAGGCGTTCAAGCCGAAGGCCGGCAATGGTCAGCCCGACAAGTCGACGATCAGCGACTCGGCTGTCTCGGAGACCTGGGGTGACCAGATCACCAAGAAGGCGCTGATTGCCCTCGCGGTGTTCCTGGTGCTCGCGGCGATCTACATCACCTTCCGCTACGAGCGCTACATGGCGATCTCAGCCTTGCTGACGTTGGTGTTCGACCTCGTCGTCACCGCGGGCGTGTATTCGATCGTGGGCTTCGAGGTCACGCCGGCGACGGTGATCGGCCTGCTCACGATTCTGGGTTTCTCGCTGTACGACACAGTCATCGTGTTCGACAAGGTCGAGGAGAACACCGAAGGCTTCGACCTCACCGCGCAGCGAACATTCGCCGAGAGAGCGAACCTGGCGGTCAACCAGACCTTCATGCGGTCGATCAACACCAGCCTCATCTCGGTGCTGCCGATCCTGGCGCTGATCGTCGTCGCGGTGTGGTTGCTCGGCGTCGGCACGCTGATGGATCTGGCGCTGGTCCAGCTGGTCGGTGTGATCGTCGGGACCTACTCGTCGATCTTCTTCGCCACCCCGCTGCTGGTGTCGCTGCGCGAACGCACCGACCGGGTACGCACCCACAATCGCCGCGTGCTCAACCGCCGCAAGCCGTCGACGGCCAGCGACGTCGTGACCGGCGGTGCCGCGGATCTGGCCGAGGCCGCCGACGCGGTCCCGGCCGAAGCGGCCATCGGGGGGACGCCCGCGGTCGGCAACAAGCCCACGCCGGGCGCCCGTCCGGCCCGACCGGGCCGGCCGACGGGCAAACGTAGCCCCCGCGGACGATAGCGCGCCATGGCAGTCGGGCGTCGGCGCGCCGCCGCTGTCGCAGTGGCCGCGGTCCTGGGGGTGCTCGCGCCGAGCGCGCTGACGTCGTGTTCGGGTAGCCCCGCGGATCAGATCAACTACGCCGTCGACGGCTTGCTGCTCACCTACAACACCAACACGGTGCGCGGGGCGGCCTCGGCGGGTCCGCAGGCCTTCGCGCGGGTGCTCACCGGATTCAACTTCCACGGGCCCGACGGCCAGGTGCTGGCCGATCACGACTTCGGCTCGGTGTCGGTGGTGGGCCGCGATCCGCTGGTGCTGGATTATCAGATCGCGGACAACGCTGTGTATTCCGACGGCAAGCCGGTCACCTGCGACGACATGGTCCTGGCGTGGGCAGCGCAGTCCGGGCGGTTCCCGGCGTTCGACGCCGCCAGCCGCGCCGGCTATCTGGACATCGACACCGTCGACTGTCAGCCGGGCCAGAAGAAGGCCCGGGTCACCTACTTTCCCGGCCGCGCTGTCACCGACTACCTGCAGCTGTTCACCGCCACCTCGATGATGCCGTCGCATGTGCTCGGCGACGTCCTCGGTGTCGACGTCACCCGGACCATCCAGGGCGGTGACCCCGCCGCCATTGACAGAGTCGCCCAGGCGTGGAATTCGGTGTGGGACCTCAAGCCCGGCCTCAGTGCCGACGACCTCAAACGCTTCCCGTCGTCGGGGCCGTACAAGATCGACGCGGTGCTGCCGGAGGGCGCGGTGGTGCTCACCGCCAACGACCGCTGGTGGGGTGCCAAGCCGATCACCAAGCGGATCACGGTGTGGCCGCGCGGCGTCGACGTACAAGACCGCATCAACAGCGGCACGTTCCAGGTGGTCGACGTGGCGACCGGGTCGTCGGGCACACTGACCACCCCCGACGGCTACGACCGTCGCGAGCTGCCGTCCGGTGGCATCGAGCAGCTGATCTTCGCCCCGGACGGACCGCTGGCCGCCACACCGGCCCGCCGCGCGGTGGCGCTGTGCACGCCGCGTGACCTGATCGCGTTGAACGCCGAGACCCCGATGTCGAATGCGCGCCTCAACCCCGCCAACGACGACGCCTTCAGCGGTATCGAGGGGGCGGCGATCGGTCCCCAGTTCGGTGCGGCCAACCCCGACGCCGCCCGCGATGCGCTCGGCGGTCAGCCGCTGACCGTCCGGATCGGCTACCAAGCGCCCAACCCGCGGCTGGCAGCCACCGTCGGCGCGATCACCAAGTCGTGCGCGGCCGCCGGCATCACCGTCGTCGATGCGACGTCGGAGTCGGCGGGCCCGCAGGCGCTGCGCGACGGCCAGCTCGACGTCCTGCTGGCCAGCACCGGCGGCGCGACCGGCAGCGGCTCGACCGGATCGTCGGCGCTGGACGCCTACACGCTGTTCGCCGGCAACGGCGACAACCTGCCGCGGTACTCCAATCCGCAGATCGACGGCATCATCTCGGCGCTGGCCGTCACCTCCGATTCGAAGGAACAGGCCAGGTTGCTCACCGACAGCTCGCCCATTCTGTGGGGCGACATGCCGACCCTGCCGCTGTACCGTCAGCAGCGCACGGTGCTGGTGTCGAAGAAGATGTACGCCGTCGAAGGCAATCCCACCAAGTGGGGCGCGGGCTGGAACATGGACAGGTGGGTGTTCGAGAAATGACGGCTTCGGTCACCGACGTCCTCAATGCGCTGACCCGCGAGGTGCCCGACTTCCCGGAACCAGGAATCCAATTCAAGGACCTCACCCCGGTGCTGGCCGACCGGCACGGGCTGGCCGTCATCACCGCCGCGATGGCCGAGATCGCCGAGGGCGCGGATCTGGTTGCCGGCATCGACGCTCGCGGATTCCTGCTCGGCGGCGCGGTCGCCCATCGGCTCGGTATCGGTGTGCTGGCGGTCCGCAAAGGCGGGAAGTTGCCCCCGCCGGTGCACAGCCAGACCTACACGCTCGAATACGGCACGGCCACATTGGAGATCCCGGCCGAGGGGATCGAGCTTGCCGGTCGCCGCGTCGTCATCATCGACGACGTGCTCGCCACCGGCGGAACCCTGGCCGCGGCGCGTTCACTGCTCGCGGCCGGCGGTGCGGAGGTGTCGGCTGCCGCGGTGGTGCTGGAACTGCCAGGGCTCGGCGGGCGCGAGAAGGTCGCACCGCTGCAGGTGACCAGCCTGCAAACCATCTGAGGCGGTTGATGTCCCGAGCAGCTGGGCGCGGCGTCCTCCCCGCACTGGGCACGCTCGGCGCTTGGCTGCGGTCGGGGAGATATCCTCGAAGTCGGTCCTGGTGGCGAGGAGGTGCGGCATGGCAGACGACAACGCGTCGCTGACCGCCGCGCCGGCTCCGGTCTCCGACGCCGCGCCCGCCGAGCCGCGGACCGAAACCCCCAAAACCACCAGCAGCGCATCGCGGCGGGTCCGCGCCCGGCTCGCACGACGGATGACGTCGCAGCGCAGCACCGTCAACCCGGTCCTCGAACCACTGGTGGCCGTCCACCGCGAGTTCTACCCCAAGGCCGATCTGGCTATCCTGCAGCGCGCCTACGAGGTCGCCGAGGCCAAGCACGCCGATCAGCTCCGGCGCTCCGGCGACCCCTACATCACCCACCCGCTTGCCGTCGCGAACATCCTCGCCGAGCTCGGCATGGACACCATCACGTTGGTGGCCGCGCTTTTGCACGACACCGTGGAGGACACCGGTTACGCCATGGAGGCGCTGACCGCCGACTTCGGCGAAGAGGTCGCCCACCTGGTGGACGGGGTGACCAAGCTGGACAAGGTCGCGCTGGGCACCGCCGCCGAGGGCGAGACCATCCGCAAGATGATCATCGCGATGGCGCGCGATCCGCGGGTGTTGGTCATCAAGGTCGCCGACCGGCTGCACAACATGCGCACCATGCGGTTCCTGCCGCCGGAGAAGCAGGCCCGCAAAGCTCGCGAGACGCTGGAAGTGATTGCCCCCCTTGCCCATCGGCTGGGGATGGCCACCGTCAAGTGGGAGCTCGAGGATCTGTCGTTTGCGATCCTGCACCCCAAGCGCTATGAGGAGATCGTCCGGCTGGTCGCCGACCGCGCGCCGTCGCGGGACACCTACCTCGCCAAGGTCCGCGTCGAGATCAACAGCGCGCTGTCGGGGATGAAGATCAACGCCAGCGTGGAGGGCAGGCCCAAGCACTACTGGTCGATCTACCAGAAGATGATCGTCAAGGGCCGCGACTTCGACGATATCCACGACCTGGTCGGTGTGCGGATCCTCTGTGAAGAGATCCGCGACTGTTACGCCGCTGTCGGCGTTGTGCATTCGCTGTGGCAGCCGATGCCCGGCCGGTTCAAGGACTACATCGCCCAGCCCCGATTCGGGGTGTACCAGTCGCTGCACACCACGGTCGTCGGACCGGAGGGCAAGCCGCTGGAGGTGCAGATCCGCACCCGCGACATGCACGACACCGCGGAGTTCGGCATCGCGGCGCACTGGCGCTACAAGGAATCCAAGGGCCGCAACGGTGTTCCGCATCCGCACAGCGCCGCCGAGATCGACGAGACAGCCTGGATGCGCCAGCTTCTGGACTGGCAGCGAGAAGCCGCGGACCCCGGGGAGTTCCTGGAGTCCCTGCGGTACGACCTCGCCGTACAGGAGATCTTCGTGTTCACCCCGAAGGGCGACGTGGTCACCCTGCCGGCGGGATCGACGCCGGTGGACTTCGCCTACGCGGTGCACACCGAAGTCGGCCACCGCTGCATCGGGGCTCGGGTCGACGGCCGCCTGGTGGCGCTGGAACGCAAGCTCGAAAACGGGGAGCGGGTGGAGGTTTTCACCTCCAAGGCGCCCAACGCCGGCCCCTCGCGCGACTGGCAGGGCTTCGTGGTGTCACCGCGGGCAAAGGCCAAGATCCGGCAATGGTTCGCCAAGGAGCGTCGCGACGAGGCGCTGGAGGCCGGCAAGGACTCGATCGCACGCGAGGTGCGCCGCGGCGGGCTGCCATTGCAGAAATTGGTCAACGGTGAGGCGATGGCGGCCCTGGCCCAGGAGTTGCGGTATGCCGACGTCTCCGCCCTGTACACGGCGGTCGGGGAGGGGCACGTCTCACCACGGCACGTTGTCCAGCGGCTGGTGGCGCAACTCGGCGGCGCCGAGAGTGCCGAGGACGAACTGGCCGAGCGCTCCACGCCCGCGACCATGCCGGTGCGTCAGCGCAGCAGCGACGACACCGGGGTTGCCGTGCCTGGTGCGACCGGTGTGCTGACCAAGCTGGCCAAGTGCTGCACTCCGGTTCCCGGCGACAACATCATGGGCTTCGTCACCCGGGGTGGCGGTGTCAGCGTGCACCGCACCGACTGCACCAATGCCGCATCCCTGCAACAACAGTCGGAACGCATCATCGAGGTGACTTGGGCGCCGTCACCGACGTCGGTGTTCCTGGTCGCGATTCAGGTCGAGGCCCTTGATCGGCACCGGCTGCTCTCCGATGTCACGAGGGTGCTGGCCGACGAACGCGTCAACATCCTGTCGGCGTCGGTCACCACATCGAACGATCGAGTTGCGGTGAGCCGCTTCACGTTCGAGATGGGTGATCCCAAGCATCTCGGTCACGTGCTCAACGCGGTCCGCAATATCGAGGGTGTCTACGACGTGTACCGGGTGACGAGCGCGGCCTGATCGGTCTAGCGGCCGCTTACGGCCCGCCGTTGACGTACCAGGACAGGCAGCCGGGATGGTCGTGGCAGGCGATGATCGCGGTGGCATCCGGCGCGGCACCGCGCACGTGCGGCTGAGTCGAGGGCAGGCTGCAACTCTTCAGGTAGGGATTCCACGGGATCACGCCGTCGTAGCAGCCCTGCGCGACGGGCGTGGCCTGACTCGACGGGGTGCCGAGCAGCGCGGTGGGCGCGAGTAGGAAGGCGGCCGCGGCCAGCGCGCCCAGGACAACACGAACAGCTCTGTGCAAACCATTGGTCATAACACGGCGTCCAACGTGTCTGGGCCGCAGATTATTTCATCGTGGGCAGCGGAATATTCAGCTGCCGCAACGTTCTTGTAGTCATACGTGTTCTCAGGTGCCAAGACCTACTTGGAAAGAGATTGACTATGAAGCGTTTTCACGTGTTGTCCACCACTATCGGAGCCGGTGCGCTGGTCTCCCTCGGCGTCTTCGCCGCGGTAGCGGGAAATCAGCAGACCCCCGATTCGTTCATCAGCTCGGAGATGTCGACCGGGGTCACGGTCACCCAGTCACCGGATCAGCCCAAGGGTCAGCTTCCCGCCGCGACCCCCGCGATCAAGGGGCCGGCGCCGTTGCCGACCGAAGAGCAGGGCCTGCCCGGCTGAGGTCCGGCCTCAGTTCAGCCGGATCGACTTGATCGTCACCGGCCTGGCCGGTTTGCCATCGTCAGATCCGCCGGCGATGCCGGTGGCGGCGATGTCCTCGATGACCCCGAAGCCGGTCTTGTCGACCTGGCCGAACGCCGTGTACGTGGGCGGCAGCATCGAGTCGCGGTAGACGATGAAGAACTGACTGCCGTTGGTGTCCGGCCCGGCGTTGGCCATGGCCAGGGTGCCGCGCGGATACTTCACCGCCTGCCGCAGCGCCTGATCGAACGGTCGGAACTGGTTCGTCGGGTACTCGTTGGCGAACCGGTACCCGGGTCCGCCCGTGCCCTGGCCGGTCGGGTCGCCGCATTGCAGCACCGACAGTGACGGCATGTCGGTAAGCCGGTGACACGGCGTGTTGTCGAAGTAGTTCTGCCGCACCAGGCTTTCAAAGCTGTTCACCGTGCATGGCGCTTTGGCGTTGTCGAGGTGGACGACGATCGGGCCGGCGTTGGTGACCACCGTGGCGTCCACCGTGGCCGGGGTGGTGGCCACCTTGCCTGGGACCGGCGGCTTGACCGGCTTGTCCGCCGGGGTCGCGGTGGCCGGGTACTGACAGTTCGCGCCGAGCGTGGCCGGGGGATTGAACGGCGGGAGTTGTCCGCTGCCGCCGGGGAGGGTGCGCGGGATGCCAGCCCCGCCGGTCTTTTCCAGCTCTCGGCCCATCCATGAGAAGAACGCCACGCCGGCGACGATCACGACGATGCTCAAGACGGTCACCACGTAGCTGATCACCAACCCGGCGATCGCCAGACCCCGCCCGTCTTCACCGGACTTCTTGATCTGCGACAGCGAGACGTGCCCGAAGATGATGCCCAGCGGCGCGAACACGAACGCGCAGATCAGCGATGCGATCGCCATCCCGTTGGTCGGCTGGGGCGCCGGATAGGGATACGGACCGGGCCCGTACGGCGAACCATGCGGCGGCGGATATGGCGGGTAGTACGGCGGAGGTTGGCTCATGGGGTCCTCTCGCAGGCTCGGGTCCCGCATATCCGCGGTCGATTCGCTCCGCGAGCGTCGCTCATCGCCGGCTAGTCCAGCAGGATCGACTTGATTCGCACGTCGGTTGCCGGCTTGCCGTCCTGGCCGCCGCCGGCCACCCCGGCCGCCGCGATCTTGTCCAGCGTCGCCAGGCCGGTCGCGTCGACGGTACCGAACGCGGTGTAGTTGGGCGGCAACTGTGAATCCTTGTAGACCAGGAAGAACTGGCTCCCGTTGGTGCCCGGGCCGGCATTGGCCATGGCCAGCGTGCCGCGCGGATAGGTCACCGGCTGCTGCAGGGCAGGGTCATTGGCGGGGTACTGGTCGGTGGGATATTCGTTGGCGAACTGGTAGCCGGGGCCACCGGTGCCGCTGCCGGTCGGGTCGCCGCACTGCAGCACCGACAGCGACGGCGAGGTGGTCAGCCGGTGGCAGGGGGTGTCGTTGAAGTACCCCTTCTGCGCCAGGCTGGCGAAGCTGTTGACCGTGCACGGAGTCTTCGCGTTGTCGAGCACCAGGCCCAGGTTGCCCTGGTTGGTGCTCATGCTGGCGGTCACGGTCGGCGGGTCGGTGGGCACCTTGCCGCTGTGGGGTGCGTCGACCTTCTTGGCAGCCGGCTCGGGTGAGGCCGGGTACTGGCAGTTGGCGCCCAGGTTCGCGGCGGCCTTGAACGGCGGTAGACCGCCGGTGGCCGGGGGACTCGTCGACGGACCGCCGGCCTCGACGGGGGCGGTGCTGGTGGCACCCGAGGCGGTCTTGGTGTCCTTGCTGTCCTTGTTGGTCAGCACGAAGGTGACGATCAGGGCCGCGGCCACGGCGATTGCGACCACACCGCCGATCACGACAAACAACCGCTGGCGCTTCTCCTGTTGAGCGCGGCGCTCCAGCTGCCGCTCGAGCTTGCGCTTGGCCGTCGCACGTCGCTGTTCGTTGGTGGGCACCGTGATGATCCTCCGTTGAGATCGGGTGAGTCGGCACCGAGTGTGCCAGTTGATGCTGAAGCCAGGGGGCACGACCCTCGCCAACAGGGGATGGGAAACTGGACAACGTGTTACTCACCGGGTTCCCGGCGGGCATGTTGGCATGCAATTGCTACGTGCTGGCCCCACGCGCCGGGGCCGACGCGATCGTCGTCGACCCGGGACAGCGCGCTTTCGGCACCCTGCGCCGGGTACTCGACGAGAACCGGCTCACCCCGGCCGCGGTCCTGCTAACCCATGGGCACATCGACCACATCTGGTCGGCGCAGAAGGTGGGTGACACGTTCGGCTGCCCGGTCTACATCCATCCGCAGGACCGCTTCATGCTCTCCGACCCGATCCGCGGGTTCGGGCCGCGCCTTGGCCAGATCGCGCTGGGAGCGCTGTTCCGTGAGCCCCGACAGGTCGTCGAACTGGACCGCGACGGGGACAAGATCGAACTCGGCGGCATCACCGTGACCGTCGACCACACGCCCGGTCACACCAAGGGCTCGGTGGTCTTCCGGGTGGGCCGTGCCGGTTCTCAGGACCCGATCGCCTTCACCGGTGACACCCTGTTCAAACAGAGCGTCGGCCGTACGGACCTGCCCGGCGGCAGCGGGAGGGATCTGCTGAGCTCGATCGTCGACAAATTGCTGGTGCTCGACGACGACACCCTGGTATTACCGGGGCACGGTGAATCCACCACCATCGGTCTCGAACGCCGTACCAACCCATTTCTCGAAGGTTTGACGTGAGCGAATTCCAGGCGCCCAAGGGTGTCCCTGACTACCTGCCGCCCGAGTCCGCCGAGTTCGTCGCGGTCCGGGACGGTCTCTTGCGGGCCGCCCGGCTGGCCGGCTACGGCGACGTCGAGCTGCCGATCTTCGAGGACACGGCGCTGTTCGCCCGCGGAGTGGGCGAATCCACCGACGTGGTGTCCAAGGAGATGTACACCTTCGCCGACCGCGGCGAGCGGTCGGTGACGCTGCGCCCCGAGGGCACGGCGGGGGTGATGCGCGCGGTCATCGAGCACGGTCTGGACCGCGGAGCCCTGCCGGTCAAGCTCTGTTATGCGGGCCCGTTCTTCCGCTATGAACGTCCGCAGGCCGGTCGGTACCGGCAGCTGCAGCAGGTGGGTGTCGAGGCCATCGGCGTCGACGATCCGGCTCTGGACGCTGAAGTGATCGCCGTCGCCGACGCCGGTTTCCGCTCGCTGGGTCTGGACGGCTTCCGCCTGGAGATCACCTCGCTGGGTGACGACACCTGCCGGCCGCAGTACCGGGAGCTGCTGCAGGAGTTCCTGTTCAAGCTCGACCTGGACGAGGACACCCGGCGGCGAGCGGAGATCAACCCGCTGCGGGTGCTCGACGACAAGCGGCCGGCGATCCGCGAGGCGACCGCCGACGCACCGGTGATGCTCGACCATCTCTCCGATGTGGCCAAGCAGCACTTCGACACCGTGCTGGCGCATCTCGACGCGCTCGGCGTGCGGTACGTGGTCAATCCGCGGATGGTCCGTGGCCTGGACTACTACACCAAGACCACATTCGAGTTCGTGCACGACGGGCTCGGCGCGCAGTCCGGGATCGGTGGCGGCGGCCGGTACGACGGGTTGATGCGTCAGCTCGGTGGCCAGGACCTGTCGGGAATCGGTTTCGGGCTCGGGGTCGACCGGACTGTTCTGGCGCTGCGGGCCGAAGGTAAGACGGTCGGAAACCCAAGCCGCTGCGACGTTTTCGGGGTGCCGCTGGGGGAGCAGGCCAAGGTGGTGGTGGCGCGGCTGGCGGCGGCTCTGCGCGCCGAGGGTGTTCGTGTCGACCTCGCGTACGGCGACCGCGGACTCAAGGGGGCGATGCGTGCGGCTGATCGCTCAGGCGCGCAGATCGCCGTGGTGGCAGGCGACCGGGACATCGAGGCGGGCACCGTGGGCGTGAAAGATCTCGCCACCGGCACGCAGGTCGATATCCCGGTCGATTCGGTTGTCGCAGAAGTGATTACGCGGCTGGCCTAGAACAGGCCAGCCGCGGTCTCAGTTCGTTTGTGGTCAGCCCGCGGGGCACAGATCGGTCTTGGCGAAGTTGATCGCCGCATCCGCCTGCGCATGGCTGATCTGACCTGAGTTCTTGAAGTAGGTCTGCGACAGCTCGTTCGGATCCGCACCCTGGGCGAGCGCCGAGCAGATGGTGTGCCCATCAGCGATCAACGCCGCCTGGTCGCCGGCGATACCGGCGCTGGTCAGATCCTTGATGTAGTCGGCCTCGGCGTTGGTGATCGCCCAGGCAGACGGCGCGCCGGCCAGCGCGATGGCCCCGGCGGCAGCAGCCGCCGTCAACAAACCTTTGATCATTGTCTTGTCCCTTGTGTGCATTGGAGTTACTGCTGCGGCAGAAGTTACTACGCTGCCAGCAGACATGCAGGAAAAGTCCAAATATTTTAGGCACCAGCCATCACGCCGGTATCTCGGCGCGAACACAAATGAATTTAACTTGTCGGCGGTACCGCCCCATTTAACCAATTCTCACCGGATTCTTGGCACAACCTTGGCCGATTTGGGAACCGTGTCGTTTGCGCGGTCCGTTGAACAGGCATGAACACCGTGATCGGCGCCGAGGTCATCGAGGGCTATGTGAACAGTCGCCAATTGCGGCATTTTTGCGGCCATCACGATGACGAGGTTTTCTTTCTCGTGAACGCCTACCACGGTCGCCTGCATGTGCATTTGCAGCCGAGCGGGTCCGCGGTTCAGATCACCATAACCGCGGAGCGTTATTACCCGGCCGATCACCGGGCCGGAGTCGCCACGTTGGTGCAGCAATGGAACGGCGCCGATACCCAGGTCACCGCAACGGTGTTTCCGTCCTCGGACCCACGATTGATCGGTGTGGTCGCCGAGCGGCGATATCGTGCCACTGACGGTGAGTTCGGGCCCTTCGTCGACCGGGCCGTCCAGTCGGCGATCGACTTGTTCGGCCGGCTGGGCGCCGCGGTGGCGTTGTCGTCCGACGACACGGATCTACTCGACGCCGGCTGAGCGGCGAACTCGAAGGTCGACACCCGCTGTGGTTGCGGCGGCTCAGTCCGGTTCCGCTGCGTCCCGCCGGCCGCCGAACGTCATCCGGCTCAGCATCCGGTCGCGCAACGTGAGCGTGTGCAACAGCACCGCCGAGACGTGCGCGGCGATCGCAGCCACCAGCAGGTAGGCGAGTACGGAGTGGGTCTGGCGCAGCACGAAGAACAGCTCTGCGTCGAACGGAGCGATCCGCGGCAGCGGAACGAAACCGAACAGCACCACCGGCCGACCACTTGCCGACACCATCGCCCATCCCACCAGCGGCTGAGCCAGAAGCAGCACGTAGAGCCCGATTTCGGAGCCGACCACCAGCAGCTGCTCGACAGACCCCACGGTGGACGGCAGCGGCGGGGTGCGGTGCGTGAAACGGTTGGCCGCCCGGAACACCACGACGATCAGGATCAGCGCCCCGAGCGTCACGTGCACACCCACCAGAGTTCCGTAGCCGCCCAGCGAATTGACCATCACGAATCCGACGAACAGCGCGCCGAACACCAGGGCGGCGGTCAGCCAGTGCAGGATTCGAGTGCGGACCGGGTAGCGCTCGATCGGTGTCATGCGCCGACCTCGTTGACCTGAACCGCCGACGGAGACGTCGGCTCGCCGGTGCGCTGGCGGTAGGACGCCGCATAGACGTCGCTGCGGGCGGACAGCAGGGGGTCGTCGGACGGTTCGATGCCGTCGGGCAACACCAGCGGATCGAAGTTGATGTCGCGGGCATTGCCCGGCGCTTCGGTCGCCGCGGAGGTGAGGGTCAGTGTGCCCACCTCGACGCTGCGCCGGTCCTCGGGCCACGGCAGGGTGGGGTCGGTCAGCGGGTCGCCCGGGTCGGCGACGGTGACCAGCAGACGCCATCGCAGCGGCCCGTCGCGCAGCTGGCGCAGCACGGCGTCGAACAATCCGTTGGCGTCGCCGGATTGCGGTGCCGGTGCGCCCTGCTGCGGTACGAGCGACCACCGCACGGCGGACCGGACGCCAGCGTCGTTGACGAAAAAGAAGGTGTTGAGGCCGCGAAAGGTGCTGTCGCCGAAGCCTGCTGACGGCGGATGCTTCTTGATGATCGCCATGGCGGCCGCGGTTTCGGGGTGGGCCGTCAGAAAGGCTTTCATCGCGGCGGGGTCGGGCGCTTTGGTGCCGGGCACGAGCTTGGACGCCAACAACCTGTCATAGAACCCGCGCGCCGAATTGTCCGGGAACACCGGCAGATTCAGCATTGCGGTGCGCCATTGCCAGCTATCGGGGAACCCGAACGCCAGCCCAAGGCCCCGGGCCGCGCCTGGGGTGTCGGCGACGTGCGGGTCACCGCCGGCGAGTGAAAAGCGGCCGACGACGGGTACCTGACCCTGTCGGAACACGGCGGCTCGGCTGAGCTGTTGGCCACTGCCGTTGCTGTCGAAATACCCGGTGACGACGACGCCTTTGGCGTGGTTCTTTCGGAAGCCGAGCTGGCGTCCGTAGACCCTGAGGAACCCGTCGAGGAAGGTCTGTCGGGTGGTGCCGGACCCGATCCATTTGTTGGCGAAGGCGACGGCGCCGAGGTCGACGGCCAGGAACGCTCCGACGGCCCCGAGCCCCACGAGAACCGATCGGCGGTTGACGGCAGTGTTCACGCCCCAGCGCGGTCGGTTGGTCACTTAACCACAGACGCGCTGTAGCAGGGATCGGTTCACCGCCGTGACACAGCTCACGACCTGAAGTCTAGATCGCCATCGCCGCGCGGACGTCGGCCTCCGACGCCGAGCCGCCGGTTCCGCTGGACGTCACCCGCCCGGCTTCCAGGATGTAGTACCGCTGGGCCGATTCCAGCGCGAAACCGATGTGCTGTTCGACCAGCAGCACGCCGAGGTCACCGCGGCGGGTGAGCGCGGTGATCGCCGCTTCGATCTCGGCGACCACGGACGGCTGGATGCCCTCGGTGGGTTCGTCGAGGATCAGGATCTTCGGGCTGGTGATCAATGCCCGAGCGATGGCCAACTGCTGGCGCTGGCCGCCGGAGAGCAGACCGGCACGGCGGGTCAGCAGTTCCTTGAGCGCCGGGAACAGGTCGAGCTGTTCGTCGATCAGCTGCTTGCCTTGTTTGCGGCCGTCGGCGACGACCTGAAGGTTCTCCGCGGTGGTCAGCTGACCGAAGGACTGCTGGCCTTGCGGTACGTAGGCAAGCCCACGGGCCACTCGGGCGTTGGGGCGCAGTTTGGTGACGTCCTCGCCGTGCAGCAGCACTTGGCCCGCGGTGCATTTCAGCAACCCGACCGCCGCGCGAAGCAAGGTCGTCTTGCCTGCCCCGTTGTGGCCCATCACCGCGGCCACGCCGTCGGAAGGCACCTCGATGCTGACCGAGTGGATGACCTGAGAGCGCCCGTATCCGGTACGGACATCGATGAGCTGCAACACTATTCGCCTGCCTCCAAGTCTCCGGCCGCAGCGGTACCCAGGTAGACCTCCTGCACCTTCGGATTGGCCTGCACCTCGGCGACCGACCCTTCAGCGATCACCTGGCCGCGCGCCAGTACGGTCACGGACGTCGCGAACGCTCGCATGAAGTCCATGTCGTGCTCGACGACCACAACGGTGCGCGAGGAACCGATGCGGCGCAACAGGTTTCCGGTCTCCTCGCGTTCCTCACCGCTCATCCCGGCGACGGGTTCGTCGAGCAGCAGCACGTCGGCGTTCTGCACCAGCAGCATGCCGATCTCCAACCATTGCTTCTGGCCGTGGGCGAGCACGCCCGCCGGCCGGTCGGCCAGATCCGACAGTCCGATGGTCTCCAGCGCCTCCTCGATGGCAGGCAGCACCCCGTGCCGCCTGCGCAGCAGCGTCCACCACGACCGGCCCGCGCCCGCGGCGATGTCGAGGTTCTGCAGCACGGTCAGCTGCTCGAACACGCTGGCGGTCTGGAAGGTTCGCCCGACGCCGAGCCGGGCGATCTGGTGGACCTTCTTGCCCAGCAGGTCCACACCCGACTTGTTGATCGACCCGGTCGCCGGTACCAGGCCGGTGATTGCGTCGATGACGGTCGTCTTGCCAGCCCCGTTGGGGCCGATCAGGAATCGCAGGTCGCCCTGGAACAGGGTGAGGTTGACGTCGTTGACCGCTTTGAACCCGTCGAAATCGACGGTCAGACCGCGGACTTCGAGGTATTCGGTGCCCATGCCGACATTGCCGCCGGCCACCGGTTCGGCGAGTTCGGTCATGGTGCCGCTCCCACGGTCTCGGCTTCCGCGTGCTGCACATCGCCGGCGGGCGGGTCGGCCTTGGCGCGGCGACGCCTTCGTAGCAGCGCCCCGACTCCGGCCAGTCCGGCGGGGAAGAAGCCGACGACGACGATGAACAACAATCCCTGTGCGTAGGTCCATCCGGACGGGAACCGTTCGGAGAACGCGGTTTGCGCCCACGCCACACCGATCGCGCCGAGAATCGGTCCGAGCAGCGTGGTGCGCCCGCCGATCGCGACACCGATCAGGAAAGCGATGGACGGCACGACGCCGACCTGAGCCGGCGTGATGAAACCGATGATCGGCGCGAACAGGGCACCGGCGATGCTGGCGAACAACGCGGCCGCGGTATAGGCGACCACCTTGATGGTGGCCGGGTCGTAGCCCAGGAAGCGCACGCGTTCCTCGCCGTCACGCACCGCGACCAGGAGTTCGCCGTAGCGGCTCTGCATCAGCTGACGCACCACGGCCACCACCACCAGCAGCGTGCCGGCGGCGATGAAGTACAACATCTGCCGGTTCACCGGGTCGGAGAGCCGGAATCCGAAGAACGTTCGAAATCCGTTGAGCCCGTTGCTGCCACCCAGAGTCGCCTGCCCGACGAGCAGGATCGCCAGTGCGGCGGCCAGCGCCTGGGACAGGATCGCGAAGTAGGCGCCCTTGACGCGGCGCTTGAACACACCCAGTCCGAGCAGCGCGGCGATGCCGGTCGGGACCACCACGATCGCTGCCATGGTGAAGGCCGCCGAGGAGAAGGGCTCCCAATATGATGGCAGCGCCGGGATTCCCGCGATCTGCATGAAGTCCGGCACCGGTTGTTTGCGGATCTCGGCGTCGGCGATCTTGAGGTGCATGCCCATCATGTACGCCCCGAGGCCGAAGAACACACCCTGGCCCAGGGTGAGCATTCCGCCTCGGCCCCAGGCCAATCCGATACCGGCGGCCACGATCGCATAACACAGATACTGGCCCAGCAGGCCGAGCCGGAAGCTGGTCAGCATCGCGGGCGCGACGCCGAACAGTATGACGGCCGCGACCGCGAAGCCCACCCACGTCTGCCACCTGCCGACAAAGGGCCTCATACCAAACTCCTTGTCCGCACCGTGAACAAGCCTTGCGGGCGTGCCTGCAGGAAGATCACGATGACCACGAACACGATGACCTTGGCCAGCGACGCGGTCGTGCTGTACTCGATGAAGGAGTTCATCAACCCGAGCGCGAACGCGGCGATCACCGTGCCCTTGATCTGGCCGAGGCCGCCGACGACGACCACCAGGAACGCGTCGATCAGATAGCTCTGGCCGATGGTGGAGCTCGTCGACCCGATCAGGGTGAGGGCGACGCCGGCCACACTGGCCAGTCCGGAACCGATGAAGAACGTCGTGATATCGGTTCGGCGGCTCGAAATACCGCTCGTCTCAGCCAGATCGCGGTTCTGTACGACAGCCCGGATCCGCCGGCCCATCGGGCTGAGCTTGAGCACGGCGGCCAGCACAGCGACGCAGACCACGGCCAGCACCAGGATGAAGATGCGGGTTTTGGGCACCACCGCGCCGAGGATCTCGACGCCGCCGGACAGCCACGCCGGTGCGGTGACGTTCACCGCGGGCGCGCCGAAGATGCTGCGTGCGGCTTGCTGCAGGATCAACCCGACACCGAACGTCACCAGCAAGGTGTCCAGCGGGCGATCGTACATTCGCTGGATCAGGGTGACTTCCAGCAGGACCCCGAGCAGGCCGCCGACCACGAATCCCACGATCAGCGAAACCAGCAGCGATGCACCGGCATTCGAGATGACCTTCTGCACCACAAATGCTGTGTAACAGCCGACCATGATGAATTCGCCGTGCGCCATGTTGATGACGCCCATCTGGCCGAAGGTCAGGGACAGCCCCAATGCGGCCAGCAACAGGATCGAGCCGAGGCTCAATCCTGTTGCCAGCTGTCCGACAAGGACTTCCATGCGCTATTGGTTTCCCGTCGCCCGGACTAGCCCGACAGGCCCTTGGCCCAGGGGTAGGACTTCAGGTACGGATCCGGGGTGATGGGGCCGGGGGACTCCCAGATCGTGTAGATCAGTCCGTCGGGATGGATCTCGCCGATCCGCGCGGTTTTGGTGATGTGATGGTTCTCGCCGTCGATGGTGACCAGGCCCTCCGGGGCGTCGAACGTCACGCCGGCGCAGTTGTCCTGAATGGCCTTGACGTCGAACGACTTCCCCTTTTCGACGGTGTTCTTCCACAAGTACACCGAGACGTAGGCGGCTTCCATCGGATCCGAGGTCACCCGGTTCTGCCCGTACTTGTCCTTGAAGGCCTTGACGAACGCCTTGTTCACCGGATTGTCCAGTGTCTGGTAGTAGTTCCACGCTGTCAGCTGGCCGGCGATGTTCTGCGCGCCGATGCCCTGGACTTCTTCCTCGGCGATCGACACCGAGACCACCGGCATCTTCTGCGGCGTGAGTCCCGCGTTGGTGTACTCCTTGAAGAACGCCACATTGGAGTCGCCGTTGAGGGTGTTGAACACCGCGCCGGCATTCGACGAACGAACCTTGTTCACGATCGTGGAGAAGTCCGTCGAGCCGAGCGGGGTGTAGTCCTCGCCCTTGATCTCGATGCCGTTGGCCGCGGCGTAGGCCTTGATGATGCGGTTCGCGGTCTGCGGGAACACATAGTCGCTACCCACCAGGTACAGCGACGTGATGCCCTTCTCCTTGAGGAAGTCCAGAGCCGGGACGATCTGCTGGTTGGTGGTGGCGCCGGTGTAGAAGATGTTCTTGCTCGACTCCAGCCCCTCGTATTGCACGGGGTAGTACAGCAGTGCGTTGTTGCTCTCGAAGACCGGCAACATGGCCTTGCGGCTCGACGACGTCCAGCCGCCGAACACCGCGGCCACGCAGTCGTTCTTGATCAGCTTCTCGGCCTTCTGCGCGAACACGGCGGGGTCGGAAGCCCCGTCCTCGCCGACGATCTGGACCTGCTTGCCCAGTACACCGCCCTTGGCGTTGATCTCGTCGACCGCGAGTTTGATCGAGTCACGCACCGTGACCTCGGAGATGGCCATCGTGCCCGACAACGAGTTCAGCGACCCCACCTTGATAGTGGGCCCGGACGTGTCAACGCATGAATCCGACTTTGCTGTGTCGGTCTCGGTGGCCTTGCTGCCGCAGCCGGACAGGATCAGGCCCGCGGTCACCGCCACGCCTGTCGCCGCCAAGAATGATCGATTCAATGCGGAGCGCCGGAGATGCATAGAGGCCCTTTCATGTTGGGAAAGACAAGCATTGGGCCGCAACAGACCTGATGGCCCCCGAACCCACGGTTGGTGTCGACCCGGACGTTAGGACCAATAAGTTTCTGTGACATATCTGTGTGTGACGAACTTGTTAACCTGCTAGTCATTCGCTGGATGCCGGCGCAGGCCGACACGGGTAACGATGTCGGTAGCGTGGTCGATATGGCCGATATGCGAAATGTGACAGCAAGAGTCGGGGCGGCGCTGGTGTTGGCGGCCGCCGGTGTTGCAGCCACGCACGCGACGTCGAGTGCTGAGCCGACACCGGCGCCGGCGCCCGGGCATCAGGTGACCTACACGCTCGCGACCGGTGGTACCTACGACTTCACGATCACCTATCTGACGGCGCAGCCGCCGAGCAAGGACGCCTTCAACGCGGACTCGAACCCGTTCATGAAGCGCGAGACCATCTCGGTGTCGCCGGACGCACCGTGGGTGTTCCAGACCACCCTGGATGACCCGCAGTGGGCATTCCTGCAGGTTGCGAGCACCACGCACGGCGGACAGGGTGCCCCGAACGCGCACTGCGAGGTGTCCATCGACGGCCAGGTCGCCGTCGCCCAGGACGCGCCCTACAGCCCGCAGTGCTACCTCGCCAAGTGGACGTCCTAAATCACAGGCGCTTGCTGAAGAACACCCGGCGAAAGCCGTCCTGACCCGCTCGGTGCGTCTCCACATAGCCGAACCGCGGATACATCGCGATGTTCTCGGTCATCGCGGCGTTGGTCAACAGCCTGACCTCTGTGCGGTCGGCCTCGCGGGCGTCGTCCTCGGCGCGCCGTAGCAGCAACGCCCCGTATCCGCGGCCCTGAGCGTGCGGTGCGACGGCAATGGCGTCGAGCAGCAGGTGGTCGTCCATCACGCAGGTGACCAGGCTGCCGACCAGACCGTTGTCGTCGGTCAGCACCCACACGTTGGCGGCGCCGATCAGTGCGGCGTAGTCGGTGTCCATCGGCGCCGGCCGCCGGCCGATTCGCGCGACGTATTTCTCGTACGCCCGTTCGGCGAGCTCAGCGATGGACGCGACATCGGACGGTATCGCCCGGCGCAGCGACGGTTCGGCCACTGCACCACCGTAAGTATGTTGGGAGCGGTGGGCACCTCGATAGCACTTGTCGGTCCGGGCGCGATCGGTTCGACCGTCGCCGCTGTGTTGCATGCCGCCGGGCATGCGGTCACGGTATGCGGGCACACCCCGCGCGATCAGATCGAGGTCCGGCCCGATGACCAGCAGCCGATCGTGGTGCCCGGCCCGGTGCTGACCGACCCCGCTGGTATCGACGGTCCGGTCGACCTGGTGTTCCTGGCGGTCAAGGACTCCCAGAACGAGCAGGCGGCCGGCTGGCTGGAGCGCCTGTGCGACGACCACACGGTTGTCTGCGTGCTGCAGAACGGCGTCGAACAGGTCGAGCGGGTCGGCCCGTTCTGCCCGTCGGCGCATATCGTGCCCGCCGTCGTGTGGTTTTCGGCGGAGCGGCAGCCGGACGGTTGGGTGCGGCTGCGCACCGAAGCGCGTCTGGTGCTGCCCGACAGCGCCGATGCGGAAACCCTTGCGGCGGTGCTGCGTTCGACGGAGATGATCGTCGAGCTCGACCCCGACTTCACCACCGCGGCGTGGCGCAAGCTGTTGTTCAACGCACTCGCAGGCTTCATGGTGTTGGCCCGACGGCGATCCGGGATGTTCCGCCGCGCCGACATCGCGGCTCTTGCGCGGCGCTACCTGGCCGAGTGCGTGACCGTGGCTCGTGCGGAAGGCGCCCGGTTGCCCGATTCCGTCATCGACGAGGTGACCGACATGTTCGCCGCCGCACCCGAGGATCTGACGACGTCGATGCTCACCGACGCCGAAGCCCGTCGCCGGCTGGAATGGGACATCCGCAACAACGTCATCGTGCGCAAGGCCGCCGGGCACGGGTTGGACACGCCCGTCGGTGACGTGCTGGTTCCGCTGCTGGCTGCCGCCAGCGACGGGCCCGGCTGACCAAGTGGCATCCTGGCCAGGTGGGCCTGATTTTCCGGTTGGTCGAGCTGCTGCTCGTGATCGTGCCGCTGGCCGGTGCGATCTACGCCGCGGTCAAGGGCATCTCCGCGATCAGGCGGCAGAACGAGCCGGTGGCCGAGCCACCTGTCACGGTGCAGGACAGCACGAAAAGCCAAGCGGTGCAGTGGCGCACGATCACCCGGGTGATCGACGAACACAACCGGACCGACGCTCGCTGGCTGGAGTACGAACTCGATGCCGCCAAGCTTCTCGACTTCCCGGCGATGACCGACATGCGGGATCCGCTGACGGTGGCCTTCCACCGGGCCAAGTTGCGCGCCGAACTGGTGCGCCCCGGCAAGGCTGAGGACCTGCTCGACGATGTCGAGGCCGCGCGGCAGTATCTCGACGCCGTGGAGGCGTACGTGACCGCGTTCGAGGCTGCCGAGAACGAGGCAAAACGGCGCCGGCGCGCTGACTTCTCCCGCCAGGATCAGCAGCGGCTGACCCGTGCACAGAGCCTGCTGCGGGTGGCGGCCGATCGCGGCGCCACCCCGCAGGAGCGTGAACGCGCCTACGACCTGGCCCGCGGCGAGCTCGACGGTCTGCTCGTGCTGCCGGACCGGACCACCGCGGCCCTCGAACGGGGAATCGCCGGGGAGCTCGACGACTGACGCGCCATTGACAGATCATCGAACGTGCGTTCGAATAGAGCGATGCGGTGGAGCGGCCAGGGGATAGCGGTCGACGACGGTGCGCTGCCCGGCTTGCAGCGCATCGGGTTCGTCCGCAGCGTCCGGACACCGCAATTCGAGGGCATCACGTTCCACGAGGTGCTGTGCAAGTCTGCGCTGAACAAGATTCCGGCCGCCTCGATGTTGCCGTTCACGTACACGGTGAACGGCTACCGAGGTTGTGCGCACGCCTGCCGATACTGCTTCGCCCGGCCCACCCACGAGTACCTCGAACTGGATCCCGGCGACGATTTCGATAGCGAGATCGTGGTGAAGACCAACCTCGTCGAGGTGCTTCGGCGGGAGCTGGGCCGGCGGTCCTGGCGCCGGGAGACCGTGGCATTGGGCACCAACACCGATCCGTATCAACGGGCCGAGGGTCGCTACGCGCTCATGCCGGGCATCATCGGGGCGCTGGCGGACTCGGGCACGCCGATGTCGATCCTGACCAAGGGAACTCTGCTGCGCCGCGATCTCGACCTGATAGCGGATGCGGCGCAACAAGTTCCGGTATCAGTGGCGATCTCACTGGCCGTCGGTGACCCCGATCTGCACCGCGGCGTCGAGCCGGGAACACCGTCCCCGCAGGCGCGACTCGGCCTGATCGCCGCCGTCCGTGACGCCGGGCTGGACTGCCACGTGATGGTCGCACCCGTGCTGCCGTATCTGACCGACTCCGCCGAGCATCTCGACGGCCTGCTGGGTGCGATCGCCGAGGCCGGGGCCACCGGCGCGACGGTGTTCGGTCTGCACCTGCGCAGCTCGACCAGGGGAGTGTTCATGAGCTGGCTCGCGCGGTCGCATCCCGAACTCGTGGCGCCGTATCGCGAGTTGTACCGGCGCGGGGCCTACCTTCCGGCCGACTACCGGGAGATGTTGCGGCAGAGGGCCGCACCGCTGGTCGCCAAGTACAAGCTCGGCGGTGATCGCCGGTTGTTCACTCCGCCCACTCCACCGGAGCCGTCGGCCCTGCCGGAGCCGCAGCCGACGCTGTTCTGACGCAGGTACGGTTACTCCGTGGCGCACCGAGTACTTGCCGCCGGATGTGGGCCATTGCTCGTCGAGGACGACGGCCTGCGCGTGTCCGCGCACGGGATCGTCTACGCAACCGCCGAACGGTTCGCCGCACCCGTCCTGGCGCCGCCGCACCGCGACGCCCACGATGCGACTCGCCGCGGTCCGGCATGTCCCCAGCTGCCCTCCCGACTGGATTTCGTCACCGGCCCCGTCATCGACGGTCTGGCACAGAGCGAGGCGTGCCAGGTACTCAGCATCACGGCGCCCAGCGACGCCCACCACCTTCCGGTGATGGTGTGGTTTCACGGTGGGGCGTACATGTCGGGTAGTGGCGAGGCGCCCAAGTACGACCCCGATCTCCTGGTCGCCGAGGGACGCGTTGTCGTCGTCAGAGTCAGTTACCGCCTCGGCATCTTCGGCTATCTCAACCCCCGTGCCGACGCGGATGCGAACCTGGGCCTGCGGGACCAGATCGCCGCGCTGCAATGGGTCCAGCAACACATCGCAGATTTCGGCGGGGATCCATCGCGGGTAACGATTTTCGGCCAGTCAGCCGGTGGCGACTCGGTTTTCAACCTGATCCTCAGCTCGGAGACGACCGGCTTGTTCGCTCGGGCCATCATCCAGAGCGCACCCCTCGGTCTGCGTGACGGGAGAGAGTCGATGACCGCGGCGATGCGTGTTGCCGTGGCCGATGCGCTCGGCGGTGTCGCCGCCGAGGACGCCGGCGTCGAGAATCTGCTCGACGCTCAAACCGCTGCTGTGGCAGCCGCACAGAGCTTCGGGTTGTGTGGTGGACTACCGTTCGCGCCGATCGCGGGCCTGGAGCCACTGCCCGCCGCGGCGGACGCGCCACGCCGACTCGCCGAAATAGCGCCGCGCATAGAGATACTCGTGGGCTACACGCACGATGACGCGCGCCCGTTCCTGGCGACGAACCCGCGTACCCGAAAGCTCCAACGGCTCGGCCTGACCCGGCCCGTCGGCGCCGTTATGACGCGGCGGATCTTCGGTGCGCCCACGCTCGGACTAGCCGACACTTGGAAATCGAACGGCGGCAACTCCGCAACGTACAGCGTCGACTGGTCGCCGCCAGGCGCGCCACTGGGCGCGTGTCACTGTATCGAGCTGCCGCTGTTGTTCGCTTCGCCGGCGTGGACCGATGCGCCGATGCTCGGCTCGGCTCCCCACGACATCGACACGAATCTGGCGCGGAGGGTTCGCGGCTTATGGTCCGCCTTTGCCCACGCCGGCGTCGCAGGCCTCGGGACGTCGAATCTCCGACTGTGAGCTTCGGTGCCTAGGTCCGGCCGCGCTTGACCTGATTGAACGGCACACCCTTGTCGGCGGCCAGTTCGCGGGGGAACCCGAGGATGCGCTCGGCGATCACGTTGCGAGCCATCTCGCTGCTACCGCCGCCGAGCGAGCCGGTCTGCCGCGACAGATACCGCACCCCGATATCGGCCAGGTCGGAGGACTCCCCGCCCTCGTCGACGACACCGGCGGTGCCGGCGAGCGCCAGCGCGGTGTCGACCTCGAGTTCGGTGGTCTCGGCGTGGAACAGCCGAATCAAGGTGCCGGCGTTCGGCGGTAGCGAGCCGTTGCCGATCGCTCGCCCGACATGGTCGATCAGCTGTTCCTTGACGGTGCGCCGGACCAGCGCACGCCCGGCGCGCTCCTGAGCGGCCGGATCGTCGGCCTGTCCGGTGCGCTCGATCAGTCCGATGTGGTCGGGCGGCATTTCGCTGGCGTTCTCCGCGCCGATACCGCTGGCGAACTCCGATCCGCCGCCGACGGCGCGACGTTCGTGAAACAGCTGGCGGGACGCCACTTCCCAGCCGTTGTTGACCTCGCCGACCACGGCGTCATCGCCCAGCTCCAGGCCGTCGAAGAACTCTTCACAGAACTCTTCGTTGCCGTTGACCTCTTTGATCCGGCGCATCGTGATGCCGGGGGAGTTCAACGGGACCAGGAACATGGTCAGACCCTCGTGCTTGGGCACAGTCCAGTCGGTCCGGGCCAGCATCAGGCCGTAGTCGGCGGCGAAGGCGCTGGTGCTCCAGGTCTTGGCGCCGTTGACGACCCAGGTGTCACCACGGCGATCGGCACGCGTGATCACGCCGGCCAGATCGGAGCCTCCGCTCGGTTCGCTCAGCAGCTGGCAGAGGATCTCGTCACCGCGGATGGCCGCCGAAATGCGTTCGCGTTTCTGGTTTTCGGTCCCCATGTCCAAGATGGTCGCAGCGCAGATCGTGAAGGTCGGCACATTGAGGATCAGCGGCATCTCGTAGCCGCGACACTCGGCGTCGAACGCCTTCTGATACGCGTGATCCAGACCCAGCCCGCCGTATTCACGGGGGAAGCAGATACCGGCGAACCCGCCCTCGTACAACCGCTTCTGGAGTTCCTTGGCGTGATCCCAGGAGGCTTGCTCGGCGCGCACCGAGAATGGCGGATGATCGGGATCGATGGTCGGCATGTTCTCGGCCAGCCAGGCGCGTGCCCTGGCGGCGAAATCGGCGACGGATTCGGTGGCAGTGGAGATCGTGGTTTCGGTCATGCCGACACCTCCTTTTGGCCCGCGCTCAACGCATACACCGCACGGTGGTGCTCCTCCGGCGAACCATACAGCGCGCGGTACAACGCAGCACGGCGCAGGAACAAATGCAGGTCGTGTTCCCACGTGACGCCGATGCCGCCATGCAGCTGCACGCAATCCTGCAGCATCACCGGGGCGCGTTCGGCCACATAGGCTTTGGCCACGCTGACCAGGAGGGCGGCGTCATCCGATCGCTGCGACACCGCGGCCACCGCGCCCGCCGTCGTCGCCCGGCACGCCTCGAACCACATCTTCATGTCCGCGAGCCGATGCTTGAGTGCCTGATAGGAGGCCAGCGGTCTGCCGAAACTGTGGCGATCGAACATCCACTGCGTCGTCATCGCCAGCACGGTCTCCAGGATCCCGACGATCTCTGCGCACTGCAGCACCAGCGCGACCTGCCGCTGCCGCTCGATGATCGCCGGGGTCTGCGCGGCATCGCCGACCACCGCGGACTCGTCGACCTCGCCCCCGTCGAATTGCACTCGGGCGTAACGCTTCACCATGTCGACCGAACGTTGCTCGGTGACTACTGCGCGGTCGGCGGGAACGAGGAACTGGCGAGGACTGCCGTCGAGGTCGGCGACCACCAGGAAGACGGCCGCGTCGGTGCCCGCCTCGACACGGTCCTTCACCCCGTCGATGCGGTAACCGGATCCGGTACGCGTCGCGGTGACACCGGGCTGCAGCGGGCTCAGCGGCAGGCCTGGTTCGTAGACCGCCCACGACGCCACCAGTTCACCGGACACCAGCGCGTCGATGGTGTCGCCGTGTCCTTCCGGGGCCTCGACCAGACCTGCGAGTACGACGCTGACCGGATGCAGCGGACCGGGTGCCACGCTGTGCCCGATCTGCTCGGCCACCAACGCCAGATCGGCCACACCGTCGCCCGAAACACTGCCGCCGCCAAGATCTTCGGGGACCAGCAGGCTGGCCCAGCCCAGCTCGGCTGCGCGCTGCCACCAGGCGCCGTCGAACGAGGTATCCGCGGCGTGCAGTTCACGCACCCGGGTCAGCGACGCCTCCTTCTCCAGGAAGGCCTGCGTCGTCGATGCGAACAGCATCTGTTCGGGATTGGCGATTCCTGTCATGCGATGACAAGCGCGGGGACGTCGGGCTTGTGGACCGAGACGTTGGGCACGTTGAACAGGTCGACCAGGTTGCCGCCCATCACCTTTCGCTGCTCTTCCTCGGTCAGGCCCTGCGCTTGCAGGTCGTCGACCAGGTTGATCGGATCGGCGAGGCCTTCGGGATGCGGCCAGTCCGAGCCGAAGATGATGCGGTCGACACCGCACAGCTCCGACATCTTCTTGAAGTCGTCCTCCCAGAACGGGGCCACGTAGACGGCCCGCTTGAACGCCTCGATCGGGTCTTCGGGAAACTCTTGCGGCATCTTCGAATACACGTCTTTGAATTGGTAGAACAGGTAGGGCACCCACGACGCACCGTTCTCGATCGACAGGATGCGCAGGTCCGGGTTGCGGGTCAGCGCACCGTGGCACACCAGCGCCGCCATGGTGTCCTCGATGGGCCGCTTGCCCATCGACACCATCCGGAATGCCGTCGGCTTGAACGGCAGGAACTCGTCGGCGGGCTCCCAGTCGTTGAGGTAGGCGGCGTAGCCACTGTCCGAGGCGTGCATGCAGACCGGGATGCCGGCCTTGACGCAGGCGTCCCAGAACGGATCGAACTCCGGCAGCCCGAGCGAGCGGGTTCCGCGGTAGCCGGGCACCGGGGCGGGCCGCACCAGCACGGTTTTGGCGCCACGCTCCAGACACCATTCGAGTTCTTCGAGCGCGCGGTCGACGACGGCCAGGTCGATGACCGGGGTGGAGAAGATCCGGCCCTCGTAGTTGAACTGCCACGTCTCATACATCCACTGGTTCAGCGCGTGGATGATGTCGAGGATCAGGTCCGGGTCGTCCTTGAGGCGTTCCTCGACCAGGCTGGCCAGGGTCGGGAACATGATCGTGTAGTCCAGGCCCAGCCCGTCGAGCACCTCGAGGCGTGCCTCGGGATTGCGGAACGCGGGGATGGCCTTCATCGGCTTGCCCATGATCTCGCGGAAACTCTTTCCGCCGCTGCCGTGCTTGAAGTACTCCTCCTGCGCGCCCGGGCGGGCGACGACCTCGAAGGTCGGGTTGGGGATGTAGTCGCTGATCGTATTGCGCACCACGATCTTGGTGCGGCCGTGGACGTCGATGTAGTCGATGACGCCCTTGCGGTTGTCCGGCAGGAATTGCGTCAGCGCTTCCTTCGGCTCGTAAAAGTGATTGTCGGCGTCGAACACGGGATAGGGAAGCTCGCGCGAGGGCATGTCCGCCTCCAGAGAGTCTGATTGGTCGATAACGGTAATGACGTTACCACGACGGTACGCGGGCCGACAGGTTGGTCGCAAAAGGGCGGTCTAGCAGCGAAGACGTGTCAGGGCAGCAGGCCGCGGACACAGAATTCGTATATGTGCTCGCCGTCGATCGGCACGCCGTTGAGTTCGGCCCCCAGGCTGCGCAGCCGCATCGCTCCGAGCACCGCCTGCATGATCAACGCCGCGGTGGTCTCGACTTCCAGGCCGGGCCGGAAGCTGCCCTCGTCGATCCCTCGGTTGAGAATTTCACCGATCAACTCGTGTAGCGGCGAGAGCACCCGGGCATACTCCCGCGGCAGCGACTCGGCGAGGTGGTCGTTGTAGTAGGTCAGACCGCGGTTGATGCTGTCCTGCTTGGTGGATTCGGCCGGCGTGCAGATCCGGTCGATCAGCACGCGCATTGCCTCGGCGGCCGGCAATGCATCGGTCTCGGTGCGCCAGTGCCTGGTCGACTCGGCCATGATCGTGTCGATCAATGCCAGTAGCAACTCATCCTTGGTGGAAAAGTGCTGGTAGAAGGAACGCAACGACGTCTTTGAGCGCTCCACGACCTCGAGGACGGTGAAGTCGGTGCGGCCCGTCTCGGCCAGGATCGACAGCGCTGAGCGCATGAAGCGGCTCTCCCGGGAGTCCGGATCGGCGCGTACCGCCTCGGGCGATCGTTCGTTGGCCTTGGCCATCGGGTCAGCTTATCGGTCGGGTTACAGTGACGAGAATGACGTTACCGTCTTGGAATGCGACAAGGTGAGGAACACATGACTGCGAATTCCGGGGAAGCCGCTGAGAACCCGTGGACGGTGACGCGGCTGCTCGAACTCTTCGACGTACAAGCCGACAGCCAGGATCGCTACATCGCCCCGACCGGCATCGCCGACGCCGACGATCGACAGGTCGTCGAGGGTACCCAGGTGCTCGCCCAGGTGATCGTCGCGGCCGCAAAACGGTTCGGCGGCAAGTCGATTCGCTCGGTCCACAGTGTCTTCGCCCGCGCGGTCCTGGTGGGACCGCCGGTCATCCTCGACATCGACGTCGTTTCCGAGGGCCGCTCGACGGCCTCGGCGATCATCACCGCGTCGCAGAACGACAAGCGCTGCATGACGTTCACGGTGCTGGCCGACGTGCCCACCCCGGACGTGATCCGCCACCAGCTGCCGCGTCCGCAGGTGGCGGGGCCCGATGAGTCCAACGTGTGCGAAATGCCCATGGACGGAAGGCAAGTCAAGCTCGTCGACGTCATCGACATCAACAGCCCCGACGAGGTCGGGCCGCCGGAGGTCTACGCGTGGCTGCACTACGACCCCATTCCGGCTCGCGACGATCTGGCCAAGGCCCTGATCGCCTACTTCACCGGGCATCTCGGCATCTCGACAACCATGCGCGCACACGTTGGCATCGGCACCGCGCAGTCGCACTTCACGGTGTCGACCGCGCCGATGACGGTCACGGTCAGCTTCCACGAGCCGGTGAGCTGGACCGGCTGGCTGCTCTACACCCACGAAAGCACCCAGGTGGGGGCCGGCATGTCCTACATCCGCGGCGCGGTGCACACCGAGGACGGTGAGCTGATCGCGTCCTTCACCCAGGACGCGTTGATCCGGCCGCTTCGGACCTCCGACAACGCGATCGCCGCCGAAGCCCGGATCTAGCGCTGCGATGAGTCTGGTCGCCGGAAGCGGCCCGCTCGGTCCGGACCGGATCGGCTGGTTCTCTGCGCCGGTGGCAGATCCGATCGTCTACGTCGAGCCGCACCCGCGTCGGGTACAGGCGGTGCGCGACGGGCTGACCGTAATCGACACCGAGAACGCGCTGCTGGTCCACCGCCCCGGAGCGCCGCTGAGCTACGCCTTTCCGGACGGCGAAACAACCGATCTGCCAACCGAACCCGAACCCGAGGCGCCCGGCTATGTGCGGGTTCGGTGGGATGCCGTCGACACCTGGGTGGAAGAGGGCCGAACCCTGGTGCACTATCCGCCCAACCCGTACCACCGGGTGGATTGCCGCCCCGCGCGGCGCCGGCTACGGGTGCTGGTCGCCGGCGAGGTACTGGTGGACACCGACGAGACCGTGATCGTGTTCGAAACCGCGCTGGCGCCAAGGCTTTACGTCGCACCGGAACATGTGCGCACCGGTCTGCTGCGGCGGACGGACACCTCGAGTTACTGCAACTACAAGGGGTATGCGACCTACTGGGCCGCCGGTGACGTCGACGACGTCGCGTGGAGCTACGACGAGCCGTTGCCCGAAACCCAGCCGATCGCAGGTTATTTCAGCTTCGACCCGCAGCGCGCCGAAGTCAGCGCCGAACTTCCTAGCCCAGATCGGCGGCCTTGAACGTATCGCACTGCTTGGGGTCACCGGTCTGGTAGCCGGTGGTGAACCACTTCTGTCGTTCGGCTGACGAACCGTGAGTCCACTGTTCGGGGTTGACCCGCCCGGTGGCCTGCTTCTGGATCCGGTCGTCGCCGACCGATGCCGCCGCCGACAGCGCGTCGGCAATGTCCTTATCGGTCAACGGTTCCAGATAGGTCACGTCAGTGCCGGGCTGCTTGGTGATGGCCGCGTAGTGCGCCCATACCCCGGCGTAGCAGTCGGCCTGCAGCTCGGTGCGCACACTGCCGCCGGTGGCGCCCTGCGCGCCCTGCTGGGCGCGACCGAGTACGCCGAGCAGGTTTTGCACGTGGTGGCCGTACTCGTGGGCCACCACGTACTCTTGCGCCAACGGCCCACCGCTGGAACCGAATTGGGTCTTGAGGACATCGAAGAAATCGGTGTCGAAGTACGCGGTCTTGTCCACCGGGCAGTAGAACGGCCCGACATCACTGGTCGCCGGGCCGCATCCAGTCTGCACCTGATTCTTGAACAACATCATCCTGGGCCGGGTGTAGCCCTTGAGCAGGTCGCTCCACACGCCGTCGACCGAGTTGCCGGTAGCCACCACGCGGCATTCGACGTAGGAGTTGGCGTCGGCGCCCGTCTTGCACTTACTCAGGTCGTAGCCCGACTGCTCGGCACCGGGCGGCAGGGTCTGCTGCGGAGTGGTCACCTGGCTCGGATCGATACCGAGGAACACCGCGAGCAGCACCACCACCAGGCCGCCGAGACCTCCGCCGATCGCGATGCCCCGACCGCCGCCACCACCGGTCGAGGTGGTGCTGGTGTCGATCTGCATTCCCTCGTTAAAGGTCATCAGCACTCCCCGAGATCGGAACTTGAGGTGCGGTTACCCACCGCGTTCACCTTGCCACACTACGATTTCGTCGTGACCGTCGTCGCGGATCCGTCGACCGTGGCTTACACCACCCTGGGTGCTTTGCGCGGAACCACCGAAAGCGGTGTGCGGGTCTGGCGCGGCATCCCCTACGCCGAACAACCCATCGGAGAGCGACGTTTTCGCGCTCCCGCCCCCATGCAACCGTGGGCCGGGGTACGCGACGCCGTCGAGCACGGACCCGTGCCGCCACAGGGCCGCTCGTTCGTCGGCGGTGGACGCGACGACCCGAAGATCCGGGACGAAGCCTGCCTGACCCTGACGGTGTGGGCGCCTGACACCGACAAGCCATTGCCCGTCATGGTCTGGATCCCCGGCGGCGCCTTCGTCTACGGCGCGGGGCAACTGCAGCTCTACAACGGGTCCCGGCTGGCCGCCAACGGTGACGTGGTGGTGGTCAACGTGACCTACCGGCTCGGCGTATTCGGCGGTTTCGAACTCGGCGACCTCGGGGCCGGATTTGCCGACAACCTGTGCCTGCGCGACCAGATCGCGGCGCTGCGCTGGGTGCAGGACAACATCGCCGCCTTCGGCGGAGACCCGCAGCGCGTCACGATCTTCGGCGAGTCGGCCGGCGCGACATCGGTGCTGGCCCTGCTCGCCAGCCCGGCCGGCGAGGGATTGTTCGCCCGTGCGATCGCCCAGAGCCCGGCGCTGCCGCTCATCGCCGACCGGGCGACCCGGGCCAAGCGTGCCCACGAATTCGTCGACCTCGTCGGCGCCGACCCCGCCGCGTTTCCGGTGTTGCCGCAGCGGGTGCTGCGCCGGGCCGCGGGGGAGATGCAGCGCCGCAGCGCCGAGGCCAGCCCGACGCTGGCCTACGGCCTCACCTATGGCGTGGACCTGTTGCCCAGGCATCCGATCGACGCGGCGCGGGCCGGCGAGGTCAATCCGGTGCCGCTGATCGTCGGGACCAACAGCCACGAGGCGTCGATGTTCGCGTGGTCCAAACCGCCGATGCTGCCGACCACCGCCGACGGAATCGACGCCTACTTCGACCGGGTCGCGCCGGACGCCCGGAACCGGGTGCTGGCCGGTTATCCGGACTATCCGCGGCGGCGGGCGCAGATCGCGGTGGGATCCGACGTCATGTTCGGTGCGCCGACGTGGGCCTTCGCCGACGCGTACAGTCCGCACGCCACCACGCACGTATACCGGTTCGACCACACCACGTGGACCTTGCGGATGCTGGGACTCGGCGCCACCCACGGCAGCGAGATCGTGCACATCCAGCACAGCTACGGGTCATATCTGGGCCGCAAGATCCACCCGCTCGGCCGTCACGTGCAGCCCGCGGTGGGTCGCCGGATGCAGCGCACGTGGCTGAACTTCGCCACCCACGGCGAATTGGAAGACTGGCCCCGGTACGACTCCACGCGACGGGCCACCCGCGTCATCCGCTCCAGCAGGGACGTCTCGGTCGACGACCCCGACGCGCTACGCAGACAGGCTTGGGCCGGGTTGTACTAGCGGAACCGCTTGTCGGTGTAGCGGCGCAGATTGGCCAGGAACCAGCGGAACGACAGATTCATCAGCGGCCCGCCGGCGATCAATCCGAACCGGGCCGGTCCGTTCGCCTTCTGCGCCACCGTCCACGTCAGTCGGCAGCCGCCGGGCGTCTCCTCGACGCGGTACTCCTCGGCGAAGGCGGCCACCGCCTTGTTCGAGCAGGTGTTGAACCGAAACGCCAGGTAGGTGTACGGCTCCCAGGCCAGGAACTCCTCGTCACCCACCAATCCGCCGAGCATGTTCACCGTGCGGGTGGTGCCGATGCCGTACGGCTTGGGGCTGGTCCAGGTGACCCCCGTGATGACTTTGGCCCACTGCGGCCAGGAATCGGCGTCGGAGAGAACCTCGAACAGTTGCTCGGGTGTGATGGCGAGGTCCACGCTGTTGGAGAAGCGGAACTTCGCGTCGCGAATGAACGTCAGATCGACGCGTTCACAGGGATACATCGTGGTCATCGGGGCTACCTCCGTGGGAGACCATACATCGAGGGGACGTATGTCCGGTCGGGCCCACCTCATAGACTGAACCCTCGTCTTCGTTTACATCCGTTCCTCGATTTCAGGAGTTTCAGTGCTGCGCAGTCACGCCGCCGGTTCGTTGCGGGCCTCCGACGCCGGACAGACGGTCACGCTGGCCGGCTGGGTGTCCACCCGGCGCGATCACGGCGGCGTCATCTTCATCGATCTGCGCGATTCGTCCGGTGTCTCGCAGGTGGTGTTCCACGACGCTGAGGTGCTCGCGCAGGCGCACCGGCTGCGCGCCGAGTTCTGCGTCGCCGTCGAGGGCGTGGTCGGTATCCGCCCCGAGGGCAACGCCAACGCCGAGATCCCCACCGGTGACATCGAAGTCAACGCGACAGCGCTGACGGTGCTGGGGGAGAGCGCCCCGTTGCCGTTCCAGCTCGACGAGCAGCCCGGCGAGGAAGCCCGACTCAAATACCGTTACCTCGACATGCGCAGGCAGGGCGGTCCCGGTGACGCAATCCGGTTGCGCTCCAAGGTCAATGCGGCGGCGCGTTCGGTGCTGGCCGCCCACGACTTCGTCGAGATCGAGACGCCGACGCTGACCCGGTCGACGCCGGAGGGGGCGCGCGACTTCCTGGTGCCGGCCCGGCTGCAGCCCGGTTCGTTCTACGCGCTGCCGCAGAGCCCGCAGCTGTTCAAGCAGCTGCTGATGGTCGCGGGTATGGAGCGCTACTACCAGATCGCACGGTGCTACCGCGACGAGGATTTCCGCGCCGATCGCCAGCCGGAATTCACCCAGCTCGACATGGAGATGAGCTTCGTCGACGCCGACGACGTCATCGCGGTCTCCGAAGAAGTGCTGCGGGCCGTGTGGTCCACGATCGGCTACGACCTCCCGACGCCGATCCCGCGGATGTGTTACGACGAGGCGATGGGCCGATTCGGTACCGACAAGCCCGATCTGCGGTTCGCCGTCGAACTCGTCGAGTGCACCGAGTACTTCAAGGACACGCCGTTCCGGGTGTTCCAGGCGCCCTACGTCGGTGCCGTGGTCATGGCCGGCGGTGCGTCGCAGCCGCGCCGCACCCTGGACGGCTGGCAGGAATTCGCCAAGCAGCGCGGGCACAAGGGCTTGGCGTATGTCCTGATCGGCGAGGACGGTGAGCTGAGCGGCCCGGTCGCCAAGAACCTGTCCGACACCGAACGCGAAGGGCTGGCCGCTCACGTCGGCGCCGCACCGGGCGATTGCGTGTTCTTCGCGGCCGGGACGCCCAAGGGTGCGCGTGCCCTGCTCGGGGCGACGCGCATCGAGATCGCCAAGCGGCTGGACCTCATCGACCCGAACGCCTGGGCCTTCACCTGGATCGTGAAGTGGCCGCTGTTCGAACCGGCCGACGATGCGACCGCGGCCGGCGACGTCGCGGTGGGCTCGGGCAACTGGACCGCGGTGCACCATGCGTTCACCTCGCCGATGCCGGAGTCGGAGGCGACATTCGACACCGATCCGGGGTCGGCGCTGGCCAACGCCTACGACATCGTCTGCAATGGCAACGAGATCGGCGGCGGGTCGATTCGTATCCACCGCCGCGATGTGCAGGAGCGGGTGTTCGCGATGATGGGTATCGATCACGACGAGGCCCGGGAGAAGTTCGGATTCCTGTTGGACGCCTTCACCTTTGGCGCGCCGCCGCACGGCGGCATCGCGTTCGGCTGGGACCGGATCGTCGCGCTGCTGGCCGGGGTCGACTCGATCCGCGAGGTGATCGCGTTCCCGAAGTCCGGCGGCGGAGTCGACCCACTGACCGATGCGCCTGCGCCGATCACCGCTGCGCAGCGCAAGGAATCCGGAATAGATTTCAAGCCGGAGAAGCTGGATAAACCATGACAGACACGCCTGACTTCGCGTCGCTGAACGAATTCAACAAGAACATCGTCGAGGAATTCCGGGCCAACGCCGGAGTCGTCGGCGGACCGTTCGAAGGCCGCCCGCTGCTGCTGTTGCACACCACCGGCGCGAAGTCCGGCGAGCCTCGCCTGGCTCCGCTGGCCTACTTCCACGTCGACGGCAAGCTGATCATCATCGGCTCGAAGGCCGGCGCCGACACCAATCCGGACTGGGTGCACAACCTGCGGGCCAACCCGCGGGCGCATATCGAGATCGGCACCGACGCTTACGACGTGGTCGCGCGTGAGTTCTCGCGCGAGGAGCGCGACGAGGCTTACCCGAAGGTCGTGGCCGAGGCGCCCGGGTTCGGGGAGTATCAGTCCAAGACCAGCCGGGTCATCCCACTGTTCGAGCTCGCCCGGGCGTAGCCGCGCCGCGATGACCATCGAAACGCTTGGCCCGCAGGACCTGTCCTTTCTCGCCCGACCGCTCTACGGCTTCTTCTCGACCGCTGCCGGCCCAGTGCCGCCACAGCCTAGGCCAGTGTGGTTCGAGGTGACCCCAACCGGGCAACTCCAACTCTTCACGGGGGCGGATACCCCGAAGGTGCGTCAGCTGCGTCGCGATTCGCGCGCATCTCTGGTGGTGGCTGCACCGGTCGGCGAGCGTGAACGCTGGGTGTCGGTGGCCGGCCCGACAACTCTGGTCGCCGACGGAGCCTGGGCACTCGTCGAGCGCTTGGCTGCCCGATACTGGGACCTCGACGACCCGATCCGGGCTCAGGATCTGGCGCAGATGCGCGACGAGCAATGGCTGCGAGTCGTCATCGAACCGGAGACTGTCCGCCGCTACGCGATGTGACGCCGCGGCGCGACCTCACTCGGTCACCTTGACGGCCAGTGCCGCCAGTTTGGCGTCGAGCGCCTCGGCGGCGCTGAGCAGCTCCGGGTTCGGCTCCACGAGCATCAGCGACGACGGCTTCACATAGGTCAGGCTGCTGCCGGCGCCCTCGTCGAGGATCAGCAACTCGACCGGGGCGAACAGGCCCGCGGTCACGTCATGCCGAAGCATGGTGATCGCGATCAGCGGGTTGCCGAGGATGACCCGCAACACCCTGCGCGCAATGCCGGCTTTGGCGATCCAGGCACCGTGGTCGAGCAACGCGAACAACATGAATCCGCTTGGCCCGACGTACTTTTCGACTCGAGCCTGATACGACTGCCAGTCGCCGCCGGCCGCCCCGATCTCACCGATCGGCACCGGCTGCTCGCCGATGTCGGCGAGCAGCGCGGTGACCAGGTCGTCGTAGCTCTTGGTGCTGTCGTAGCGCACCCGGACCCCATCGAAGCGGGTCTCGGCCGCCACGTCAGAGCCGCTCGATGATCGTGGCGTTGGCCATCCCGCCGCCCTCGCACATCGTCTGCAGGCCGTAGCGCCCACCCCGCTGCTCCAGGGCATTGACCAGAGTGGTCATGATCCGCGCGCCGCTGGCGCCCAGCGGGTGGCCGATAGCGATCGCACCGCCGTTGACGTTGGTCTTCGTCAGGTCGGCTCCGGTGTCGCGGGCCCAGCTCAACACCACCGGGGCGAACGCCTCGTTCACCTCGAACAGGTCGATATCGGCCAGGGTCAGTCCGGCCTTGGTCAGCACCTTCTCCGTCGCGGGGATGACGCCGGTCAGCATGTACAGCGGATCCGAGCCCACCACAGTGGTGGTGTGGATGCGCGCCAGCGGCTTCCAGCCGTGCTTACGCGCTACCTCCGAGGTGGTGATCAGCACCGCGGCACTGCCGTCAGACAGCGGTGAGGAGTTGCCGGGTGTGATCTCCCAGTTGATCTGCGGAAACCGCGCGGCATAGGCCTCGTTGTAGAACGCCGGCTTCAACCCGGCCAGCGTCTCGACCGTCGTTCCGGGACGGATGATCTCGTCGGTCTGCAGGCCCGCGATCGGCGCCAGTTCGTTGTCGAACAAGCCGTCCTTGGTGGCCTGCGCCGCCTTCTCGTGGCTGCCTGCGGAGAACTCGTCGAGCTCGGTGCGTGAGAGCCCCCAGCGTGCGGCGATCAGCTCCGCGCTGATGCCCTGCGGCACCAGGCCGTCGGAATAGCGCTCGGCGAACCGGGTGCCGAACGGATCGCTACCCGGCAGCACCGACGACCCCATCGGTACCCGGCTCATCGACTCCACGCCGCCGGCGATCACCACGTCGTAGGCGCCGGCGATGACGCCCTGCGCGGCGAACGAGATCGCCTGCTGGCTCGAGCCGCACTGCCGGTCGACGGTCGTGCCGGGCACCGACTCCGGAAAGCCCGCGCCCAGCAGCGCGTTTCGGGCGATGTTGACCGCCTGGTCACCGGCCTGGGTCACCGCGCCCGCGATCACGTCGTCGATCTCGGCCGGGTCGACACCGGTGCGTGCGACCAGCTCGGAGAGGCTGTGCGCCAGCAGATCGGCGGGAAGCACGCCGTGCAACGCACCGCCGGGCTTGCCCTTGCCGATCGGCGTACGGACCGCCGCCACGATGACGGCGTCGCGCCCTGAGTAATCGGCCATGTTGTCCTCCTGAACTGGTCGCTGAGTACTGCGCTCTATACCCAGCTATAACAGCTAGGTATAGTGAAAACAACTCAGAAATGGAGTGACTTACGTGACACTGCTGCAGGGAACCCTGGCCGATCGCGACAGCTGGTCGGCGGTCGGCAAATGCCCGATCGAGAAGACCATGGCGGTCATCGGAACCAAGTCGGCGATGCTGATCCTCCGGGAGGCGTATTACGGCACCACCCGATTCGACGACTTCGCCCGGCGGGTGGGCATCACCAAGGCCGCCACATCGGCACGGCTCACCGAACTCGTCGACGCCGGACTGCTGACCAGGCGGCCCTACCGCGAGCCGGGGCAGCGGGTGCGCGACGAGTACGTGCTCACCGAGTCGGGCACCGAACTGATGCCGGTGGTGTGGGCGATGTTCGAGTGGGGGCGGCGCCATCTCGCCCAGGACACCCGGCTGCGGCTGACCCACCTCGACTGCGGCGCCGAGGCGACCGTCGAAATCCGTTGCGCACAGGGGCATCTCGTCCCGCCTGACGAGCTGGGTGTGGAGCTCAGGAGAAAAGGTGCGGCGCCTGCGCCGCGGTGAGACCGCCCCCGCTTACGATGGCCGGTGTGGACTCCACGCTGGCGTACATCGATCAAGGATCCTTCCTCGGGTTGCGGGCGCTCGGTCGCGGACCGCTGGCCCAGTACGCCTGGATCTATGAGCACCCGGTCGACTTCGACGGGCTGCGTCGCTTCCACCACAACCTCGGCCGCGGCCTGTTGGGGCGGCGGATCGAACGCTCGCCGCTGCCGTTCGGCCGCGACCACTGGGTGGCGTGGACCGGCCCGGCTGACATCGACGTCGCGGCGGTCGCCCGCCCCCGCGCCGAGGCGCTGGACTGGCTCGACGAGCAGATTCGCGTCCCGATCGATCCCGAAGGCGGCCCGTCGTGGCGGCTGGCCGTCCAGCCCTTCACCGAGGGCGGGGCGGTCATCACGCTGATCGCCTCGCATTCGATCTGCGACGGGCTGGCGATCACCCTGGCCATCAAGCAGGCCGCCAGTGGGGAGACCTGGGACCTCGGCTATCCGAAACCCCACTCCCGTACCCGCGGGCAGGCCCTGCGCGAAGACGCCGCGGGCCTGGTGCGTGCGGTGCCCGACTTCGCCAAGGCGATCGGTGCCGCGGTGAAACTGGCCCGCAACAACCGCAATGAACTGAGCTCGTCGGCCGGACGCTCAGCGCCGGCGCCGGCCAAGATCGACGAAAGCCGACTTGTCACCGTCCCTGCGCTGGTCGCCTACATCGACGAGGCTCACTGGCAACAGCGCATGGAAAGCCTTGGTGGAACAAGCAATTCGTTGTTCGCCGGAATCGCGGCCAAGCTGGGCCAGGAGCAGGGCCGGGTCGACGACACCGGTCGGGTCCGGCTGCAGTTTCCGGTCAGCGAACGCACCGAGGGTGACACGCGGGCCAACGCGCTGACCGGGATGACGGTGAGCATCGATCCTGCCAACGTCACGCAGACGCTGCGAGATGTGCGTGCCGAACTGAAGAAGAACCTGGCCGCGCTGTCGGAGAGCCGCTTCGAGTTGCTAGGTCCGGTGGCACTGGCGCCGCTGATCCCGCCCGGGCTGGCCCGTCGGCTGGAGGGGATGGCGCTCGGGGCTGGCGCGCCGATCGGCTGCTCAAACCTCGGCAAGCTGGACCCGGCGGTGAACCGGCCAGACGGCACCGACGCCGACCACATCGTCGTGCGTCAGCTGGAGTCGCGGATCACCGCGGACATTCTCGACCGGCTCGGCGGCACCCTGTTCCTGGCGTCGGGTCAGGTCAACGGCGAGGTTTCGCTCTCGGTCTCGGCGTGGCGCCCCGGCGGCCCGAACAGCAAAGACCTGCTGAAGACCTCGGTGGCCACGGTCCTCGGAGAATTCGGGCTCGACGCCACGATCGAGTAACCGGATCGTGTGACACCTGTCAGAAAGTCTGGCGGCCCATGAGGCTGATCACACGGGTTATGCTGACGAGATCCGTTAGTCCTACTATGTAGCGGTGCTAAATGGGGCCGCAGTGATTCGACAGGCCGATCCGCGAGGCCAGAAGGGGGTCCGGTCGTGACGCTGGAAAGCCAGACCTACGCCGCCTCGGGCGCGCCGTCAGACGAAGCCCCGGCCGGCCCGGAGCAGCCGCAGGCTCAACCCGCAGGTCATCGCTCCAAGCGCCGCGGACCGCTGCAGCTCCTGCGCAAGATATGGCTGCCGATCGTCATCCTCCTGGTGATCGCCGTCGCCGCCTTCGGTGTTTTCCGCCTGCACGGCGTGTTCGGCAAGACCGAGACGACCAGGCCCGGTAGCGGCTTGGCCAACGACACCAAGCCGTTCAACCCGAAGACCGTGGTCTACGAGATCTACGGCCCGCCGGGAGCCGTTGCGACCATCAACTACCTCGACCTCGACGCCCAGCCGCAGATCGTGCGCGACGTCACGCTCCCGTGGTCGCTGACCCTGACGACCACCGCGCCGGCAGCCTCGGCCAACATCGTCGCCCAGGGCGACAGTGACACCATCGGTTGCCGGATCACCGTCAATGGCGAGCTCAAGGACGAGAAAACCAACACCGGGGTGAACGCGCAGACCTTCTGCCTGGTCAAGTCCGCATGATCCTGCTCAACAAGGACGAAAAGCCCGAGGCGGCGCCCGGTAAGCGGCCGCACATCGCACAGTGGGTCCGCTGGTTGTCGGTTCCGATCATTCTGGGCTGGCTGGCGCTGACTGTCATCACCAACATCGTGGTGCCGCAGATCGAGGTCGTCGGTCAGATGCAGTCGGTGCCGATGACCGCGATGGATGCGCCGTCGTCGGTCGCGATGAGCACGATCGGCACGACGTTCCAGGAGTTCAAGTCGAACACCTCGGTGATGATCGTGCTGGAAGGCGATCAGCCGCTCGGCGACTCCGCACACCAGTACTACAACGAGATCGTCAAGAAACTCGAAGCCGACAAGGCGCACGTCGAGCACATCCAGGACTTCTGGAGTGACCCGCTGACCGCTGCCGGCTCGCAGAGCGCCGACGGAAAATCCGCCTACGTGCAGGCCTACCTGGTCGGCAACATGGGTGAGGGTATCGCCAACGAGTCGGTTGAGGCCGTCAAGAAGATCGTCGAGAGCGTGCCCGCGCCGGCGGGGATCAAGGCCTATGTGGCCGGGTCGTCGGCGCTGATCAACGACACCCACATCGCCGGTGACCGCAGCCTCAAGATCATCACCGGCCTGACGTTCGGCGTGATCACCGTGATGCTGCTGGTGGTCTACCGCTCGATCGTCACGGTCCTGATCGCGCTGGTGATGGTGTTCCTCGAACTGGGGGCGGCCCGAGGCGTCGTGGCGTTCCTGGGGTATCACCACTTGATCGGGCTGTCGACGTTCGCGGTGAACCTGCTGGTGATGGTCGCGATCGCGGCAGGCACCGACTACGTGATCTTCCTGTTCGGCCGCTATCAGGAGGCCCGGAGCAAGGGCGCCGACAAGGAATCGGCCTATTACGAGATGTATCACGGCACCGGGCACGTGATCGTCGGGTCCGGGATGACAATTGCCGGCGCGCTGTTTTGTCTGCATTTCACCCGAAGCCCGATGTTCCAGTCGATGGGTGTTCCGCTCTTCGTCGGCATGGTGGTGGTCGTTTCCGCCGCGATGACACTCGGTCCCGCCGTCGTCACCGCGGCCAGCCGCTTCGGCCTGCTGGAGCCCAAAGCTGCGTCCCGGGAACGCTTCTGGCGACGCATCGGTACGGCCGTGGTCCGCTGGCCGGGTCCCATCCTGGTGGCGACGACCTTCGTCTGCCTGATCGGGCTGCTTGCGCTGCCCGGCTACCGAACCGACTACAACGACCGGCACTACCTGCCTGCCGACATCCCGGCCAGCGAGGGGTTCGCGGCCGCCGAGCGACACTTCCCGGAGTCTCGTCTGAGCCCCGAGTTGTTGATGCTGCAGAGCGATCACGACCTGCGCAATTCCGCCGACTTCCTGGTGATCGACCGGGTTGCCAAGGCCATCTTCCACACCCCGGGCATCGGGCGGGTGCAGACCATCACCCGGCCGCTTGGCACCCCGATCGAGCACAGCTCCATCCCGTTCCTGCTCGGTATGCAGGGCACCACGCAGACGCTGAATCAGTCCTACATGCAGGACCGGATGAAGGACATGCTGAAGATGGGCGACGACATGAACGTCTCCATCGCCACGATGACGCAGATGTACGACCTGCTCGGACAGCTCAACGCGGTCACCCACAGCATGGTCGGCAAGATGGACCTGACGCTTGCCGACATCCAGACGCTGCGCAACCACATCGCCGACTTCGACGACTTCTTCCGGCCGATCCGCAACTACTTCTACTGGGAACCGCACTGTTTCGACATCCCGGTGTGCTGGTCGATCCGGTCGGTGTTCGACACCCTCGACGGCATCGACACGATGACCGACGACTTCCAGGTCCTGGTACCTGACCTGCACAAGCTCGACCTGTTGACGGCCCAGATGCGCACGCTGATGCCGCCGATGATCGACACGATGCGCTCGATGCGGACCATGCAGCTGACCCTGCAGAGCACCCAGTCCGGTCAGCAGGACCAGATCGCGGCCATGCAGGAGAACCAGAGCGCGATGGGCAAGGCCTTCGACGAGGCCAAGAACGACGACTCGTTCTACCTCCCGCCGGAGGCGTTCGACAATCCGGACTTCAAGCGCGGCATGAAGATGTTCTTGTCGCCGGACGGAAAAGCGGTGCGGTTCATCATCTCCCACGAGGGAGATCCGATGTCGCCGGAGGGTCTCAGCCATATCGACCCGATCAAGAATGCGGCGTTCGAGGCGATCAAGGGCACCCCGCTGGAGGGATCGAAGATCTATCTCGCCGGCACCGCGGCCAGCTTCAAGGACATGCAGGACAGCGCCGACTACGACTTGATGATCGCCGGGTTGGCAGCCCTGTGTCTGATCTTCATCATCATGCTGATCATCACCCGGGCCGTGGTGGCCTCCGCGGTGATCGTGGGCACGGTCGCGTTGTCGCTCGGCACCTCATTCGGCTTGTCGGTGCTGATCTGGCAGGACCTGATCGGTCGTCCGTTGCACTGGATGGTGATGGTGATGGCGATCGTCATCCTGCTGGCGGTCGGTTCCGACTACAACCTGCTGCTGGTGGCGCGCCTCAAGGAGGAGATCCCGGCCGGGCTGAAGACCGGCATCATCCGCGCGATGGGCGGCAGCGGTTCGGTGGTCACCTCCGCCGGCCTGGTGTTCGCGGTGACGATGGCGGCCATGGCCTTCAGCGAACTGACGGTCATCGCACAGGTCGGCACCACCATCGGCATGGGCCTGTTGGTCGACACGCTGGTGATCCGGTCGTTCATGACGCCGTCGATCGCCGCCCTGTTGGGCAGATGGTTCTGGTGGCCGCAGCGGGTGCGTCCGCGTCCGGTGCCTAGCCCGTGGCCGACCCCGGCTGCCAGGGCGGCGAACACCGAGCCGATCCCGGCCCAATCCCAGCAGTAGCCAACCGCTTTCGGCGCGGTCGGGGTCAGTGCATGGCGTTGTGGGCGCCGTCCACGCAGCCGCGCTGGTAGCTTGCGGCGTGCTGGGCGGCCTGGCCCGCGCAGTACGCCGCGATCGACTCCTCATGGGCCTGGTAGCCGCCGGCGTCGACCCACCGCTGCCCGTCGGCGTAGCCGGCCCAGTAGTCGCTGTCCTTGCGGTCCGAGGTCACCATGAAGACCACGCCCAGGATGGCGAACAGCGCGATCACGAGCACGGCCTGAACCCAGCGGTTGCTGAGCCAGGGCCACAGACGGGCGGGTATCCACTGCGGCTTGGGCCGATCCACAACGAAGATTCTTGCACCACTGGGGAAGTAGTCTCGCGGTTGTGCTGCATCTGCGGGTGATCGCGCCGGTCGACCTTCGTGACGACGTGTTGGCTGTCCTGCAGCGGCAGGTCGGGGTGACGCACCTGGTGGTCCATCAGGGGGCTGCGCTGGACCCGCCCGGTGACGAGATCTCCGCCGACATCGCACGGGAATGCGCCAACGACGTCATCGACGACCTGAAGGCACTGGATCTTCACCACAACGGCGCCATCACCCTCGATCTGGTGGACACCGTGGTGTCCACTGCGGCCTACCGCGCCGAGAAGCAGGCCGACGGCGACCCGGGCGACGCGATCGTCTGGGAGGAGCTCTCGGCCCGGACCCGCGAGGAGTCCACGCTCAACATCACCTTCCTGTTGTTTCTGTGCCTGGCGTGCATGATCGCCGCGGTGGGCGTGGTGACCGACTCTCCGGTCACGGTGGTCGGCGCCATGGTCGTCGGCCCGGAGTTCGGCCCGCTGGCCGCCCTGGCGGTGGCGTTGGTGCGCCGCAGGCTGGACCTGGCCCGCCGGGCGTCACTGGCGCTGCTGGTCGGGTTCCCGGTTGCCATGGCCGCCACCGCCGCGTTCGTGCTCGGCGGCGAGGCGCTGGGCTGGATCAAGCTGGGCAGCACCCGCCAGCTCACCGACGTCGACTTCATCTTTCAGGTCGGCCCGCTGTCGTTCGTCGTCGCGCTGCTGGCCGGTGCGGCAGGCATGCTGTCGTTGGTGTCGGCGAAATCCGCCGCCCTGGTCGGGGTGTTCATCTCGGTGACCACCGTGCCGGCCGCGGGTTTCGCGGTCGTCGCCGCGTCGGTCGGGGAGTGGGACGTGGCGGTCGAATCCGCGGCGCAACTGGCGATCAACCTGGTGGGCATCACCCTGGCCGGGGTGTTGGTGCTGGCGACGCGCCGCCGTCACGAGACGCGCCGCCACGGTATGGGCTGACCGCGGCGGGACAGTTGACCGACTAGTGTCTAGCGCCTGTGGGGTGGATGATCAACATCGCAAGTCTCAAGGACCATGTATCGCGTCGCGGAATCGCGATGACTGTGTTTGCCGCCGTGGTCGCAGGTCTCGCAGTCGCAACGCTGCTCCACGTCCCGACCCCTCCCGATGTCGGCCCCGGCACACCCGAGCCGAGTCGTACCAACGCCCCCTGGATCGAGCCTGCGAGGGCTCCCGGACCGGCCGTCGAGACCCCGAGTTCTGCTGCGGCCGCGCCGGCGCCGCCACCGGCTCCGCCGCCGGTGCCGGAACCCGTTCCGGCGATCACACCGACGCCTGTTCCGAGCCCCACGTACACACCGACTCCGACCTACACGCCGACCCCGACTCAGACAGCGGCTCCGGCGCAGACGGCGACCGAGGCGACGACCAGCCCGACGGAGACATCCACCACTCCCAGCGAGCAGCCCGCGTTCCCCATCCGGCCCAGCCGGGCGCCGTCAACCGTGCTTCCCAACGGCGGACGGCGTAGCTGAGAAGCGCGGGCCGCCGCACCGCGCCATGCGTTTTCGAGGGTCTTGTGATGGGATTAGCGGCCTATGGGCATCAAAGTGGCGCTCGAGCACCGCACCACCTACACCTTCGACCGATTGGTGGAGGTGCACCCGCATGTCGTCCGGCTGCGTCCCGCGCCGCACTCGCGCACGCCCATTGAGGCCTATTCGCTGGAAGTCGAGCCCGCCGACCACTTCATCAACTGGCAGCAGGACGCCTTCGGGAACTTCTTGGCCCGGCTCGTGTTTCCCACCCGGACACGGGAACTCACCATCAAGGTCGGGCTGATCGCCGACCTCAAGGTCATCAACCCGTTCGACTTCTTCATCGAGGACTACGCGGAGACCTTCCCGTTCGTCTACCCCAAGGCGCTCAAGGACGACCTGGAGCCCTACCTGCGGCCGGTCGACGAAGGCGACGAGGGATCGGGGCCGGGGGACCTGGTGGGGTCGTGGGTGCGGGACTTCGTCGTCGCACCCGGGACCCGGACCATCGACTTCCTCGTGGCGCTGAACCGCGCGGTCAACGGCGACGTCGGCTACAGCGTCCGGATGGAGGCCGGGGTGCAGACCCCGGATCACACCCTGCGCACCGGGATCGGGTCCTGCCGCGACTCCGCGTGGCTGCTGGTGTCGATCCTTCGGGGACTGGGGTTGGCGGCCCGGTTCGTATCGGGCTATCTGGTGCAGCTGACCTCCGATGTCGAGGCGCTCGACGGTCCGTCCGGGCCGGCGGCCGATTTCACCGACCTGCACGCCTGGACCGAGGTCTACGTTCCGGGCGCCGGCTGGATCGGGCTGGACCCCACCTCCGGTCTGTTCGCCGGAGAGGGGCACATCCCGCTGGCCGCCACGCCGCACCCGTCGTCGGCAGCCCCGATCACCGGTACCACCGGGATCGCCGAGGCGACCCTCGATTTCGCGAACATCGTGACCCGCGTGCACGAGGATCCGCGTGTCACGCTGCCCTACACCGACACCGCCTGGGCCGCCATCAACCAACTAGGCGCCCGCATCGACGAGCGACTGGCCGATGCCGATGTACGGCTGACCGTGGGCGGCGAGCCCACCTTCGTCTCGGTGGACAACCAGCTCGACGAGGAGTGGATCACCGCCGCCGACGGCCCGCACAAGCGGGAGCGAGCCTCGGTGCTGGCCGCGCGGCTCAAGGCGGTATGGGCGCCCGGTGGTCTGGTGCAGCGCAGCCAGGGCAAGTGGTATCCGGGAGAACCGTTGCCGCGCTGGCAGATCGGCATCCACTGGCGCCGCGACGGGGCGCCGCTGTGGGCCGACGGCGCGCTGCTGGCCGACCCGTGGGGCCCCCACGACCACGTCAACGTGCAAGCGGCGCAACAGATCCTGTCGGCGATCGCCGACGGCCTCGGCCTGCCTGCCACCCAGGTGCGGGCGGCCTTCGAGGACCCGCTGAGCCGGTTGGCCCAGGCCGCGCGCCTGCCCGCCGGCGACCCCGTCGGCCCTGGCGACGACCTGGAGACCGACACCGCGGCCGCGCGGGCGGCGCTGCTGGCCCGCCTGGAAGAGCCGGTCACCGAGCCGGCCGCCTACGTGCTGCCGCTGCACCGGCGCGAGGACGACGCGGGCTGGGCCAGTGCGGACTGGCGGCTGCGGCGCGGCCGGGTGGTGTTGCTCGAGGGCGACTCGCCGGCCGGGCTTCGCCTCCCGCTGGACTCGATCAGCTGGCAGCCGCCGCGCCCATCGGCGCCCGCCGACCCGATTGCCAGCGGCGTGCGCGCGCTTCCGGGCGCTCCCGGAACCGACGACGCCGCCGTGGAGGATTCGGCCACTGCGCCCACCACCGCGATGGTCGCCGAGGTTCGCGACGGTCTGCTCTACATCTTCATCCCACCCACCGAGGAGCTGGAACACTTCGTCGACCTGATCGCCCGGGTGGAGGCGGCCGCCGCCAAGGTCGCCTGCGCAGTGGTCGTCGAGGGTTACGGGCCACCGCCGGACGCGCGCCTGCAATCCATGTCCATCACGCCGGATCCCGGTGTCATCGAGGTCAACGTCACGCCCGCCGCCAGCTTCGCCGAGCAGCGTGAGCAGCTGCGCACCCTGTACGAGGAGGCCCGCCTGGCCCGGCTGTCGACCGAGTCGTTCGACGTCGACGGGACGCACGGCGGAACCGGCGGCGGTAACCACATCACGCTGGGCGGCATCACCCCGGCCGACTCGCCGTTGCTGCGCCGACCCGATCTGCTGGTGTCGCTGTTGACCTACTGGCAGCGCCACCCGGCGCTGTCGTACTTGTTCGCCGGCCGGTTCATCGGCACCACGTCGCAGGCGCCCCGGGTCGACGAGGGCCGCTCCGAAGCGCTCTACGAACTCGAGATCGCCTTCGCCGAGATCGCCCGGCTGACCGCGGAGGACGCCTCCCGACCCGAGGACGGTGGCTCGGCAAGCGCCGCTCCCGATCATGGTCGCTCCGCAAGCGCCGCTCCGTGGATCGCCGACCGGGCGTTGCGCCACCTGCTCACCGACATCACCGGCAACACCCACCGCGCAGAGTTCTGCATCGACAAGCTCTACAGCCCGGACAGTCCCCGCGGCCGGCTGGGCCTGCTGGAGCTGCGCGGGTTCGAGATGCCCCCGCACTTCCAGATGGCGATGGTGCAGTCGCTGCTGGTGCGCGCGCTGGTCGCCCGGTTCTGGGACCAGCCGCTGCGGGCACCGCTGATCCGGCATGGCCTCAACCTGCATGGACGATACCTGTTGCCGCACTTCATCATTCACGACATCGCCGATGTCTGCGCCGACCTGCGCGCACACGACGTCAACTTCGACACCAGCTGGCTGGACCCGTTCACCGAGTTCCGCTTCCCGCGGGTGGGCACCGCGGTGTTCGACCACGTCGAGATCGAGCTGCGCGGCGCCATCGAACCGTGGAACACCCTCGGCGAGGAATCCACCGGTACCGGCACCGCGCGCTACGTCGACTCCTCGGTGGAGCGCATCCAGGTCCGCACCATCGGCGCCGACCGGCAGCGCCACATCCTCACCTGCAACGGTTACCCGATCCCGATGCTGGCGACCGACAACCCCGACGTCCTGGTCGGCGGCGTCCGCTACCGGGCCTGGCAGCCGCCGAGCGCGCTGCACCCGACCATCACCGTCGACGGGCCGCTGCGGTTCGAACTCGTCGACACGGCCACCGGGACGTCCCGCGGTGGCTGCACCTATCACGTCTCGCACCCCGGCGGCCGGGCGTACGACACCCCGCCGGTCAACGCGGTGGAGGCCGAATCGCGCCGCGGGCGGCGCTTCGAAGCCACCGGGTTCACCCCCGGCAAGGTCGACGTCGCCGATATCAGGGAGAAACTCGCCCGGCAAACCACGGACGTCGGCGCGCCGGGGATCCTCGACCTGCGACGGGCCCGCACAGTGCTGCAGAACTGATGGGGACCACCGACCCGAATATGCTCGGGGCGGGCCATGAACGTGCAGGAGTCTGGAATCAGGAGGTGGGCCGTTGTCGCTGTCCGCTGCCGGTTCTGGATTGAGCCGCTCGAGTCATGACCCGGACCGTCTGCTCGCCGGGTACCGCGCCGCACGCGCCCAGGACGCCCTGTTCGACGTGCACGACGGTGGGGCGGGTGCCTTCGGCGACACCGGGTACGACGAGTTCGTCGACGCCACCGGGACCATCCGCCCGTCGTGGCAGGAGCTCGGTGATCTCATCGGCGAGCGCGGCCGGGCCGGGCTGGAGCGGCTACGCGGTGTGGTGCGCGGGTTGGTCGACAACGACGGCATCACCTACATCGAGGTCGACGACTCGGGAACCGTCCCGGGCGAGGGCATCGCGACGCCGGGCACCTGGCATCTCGACGCGATACCTCTGGTGGTGTCCGCCGCCGATTGGGAGACGCTGGAAGCCGGTGTGCTGCAACGGTCCCGGCTGCTCGACGCCGTCCTGACCGATCTCTACGGCGAGCGGCGGGCGATCACCACCGGAATCCTGCCCCCGCAGTTGCTGTTCGGGCATCCCGGGTACATCCGCGCCGCCCGGGGGATCGAGAACCCCGGGCGCCATCAACTGTTCATGCTCGGCTGCGACGTCAGCCGGGCCGCCGACGGTCGCTTCGTGGTCAACGCCGACTGGGCGCAGGCGCCGTCGGGGGCCGGGTACGCACTGGCCGATCGCCGGGTGGTCGCCCACGCCGTGCCCGACGTCTACGAACGCATCGGTCCGCGCCCGGCCTCGCCGTTCGCCCAGGCGCTGCGGCTGGCGCTCATCGAGGCCGCGCCCGAGGCCGCCGAAGATCCGGTGGTGGTGGTGCTCAGCCCCGGCATCCACTCCGAGACCGCCTTCGACCAGGCCTACCTGGCGTCGGTGCTCGGCTTTCCATTGGTCGAGAGCGCGGATCTCGTGGTCCGCGACGGCAAGCTGTTGATGCGTTCGCTGGGCACCCTCAAGCGGGTGGACGTGGTGCTGCGCCGGGTCGACGCCGACTACGCCGACCCGCTGGATCTGCGACCCGATTCCCGGCTCGGCGTGGTCGGCCTGGTCGAGGTGCAGCGGCGGGGCGCGGTGACGGTGGTGAACACCCTCGGTGCCGGCATTCTGGAAAGCCCTGGGCTGCAGCGCTTCCTGCCGCAGCTGGCGGACCGGTTACTGGGGGAGAAGCCGTTGCTGGACACCCCGCAGTTGTACTGGGGCGGATTCGACCGGGAGCGCTCCCATCTGATCGCGCGGCTGAACACCCTGCTGATCAAGTCGACGGTCGGCGGCGAGACGATCGTGGGGCCGGCGCTTTCGGCGGAGCAGCGCCGTGAGCTCACGGCCCGCATCGAGGCCCACCCCTGGCAGTGGGTGGGCCAGGAGTTGCCGCAGTTCTCGTCCGCGCCCACCGATCGTTACCCGGGCGGGTTGTCGGCGGCCAGTGTCGGCATGCGCTTGTTCACGGTGTCCCAGCGCGGCGGCTATGCACCCATGATCGGCGGCCTCGGTTACGTGCTGGCCCCCGGCAACTCCGCCTATGTGCTGAAAACCATTGCCGCCAAGGATGTCTGGATCCGGCCGCCGACGCGAGCCAAGGCCGATACGTTGACCGTGCCGCCGGTGGAGCTGCCCAGCGGTACCCGCTCGATCAGCTCGCCGCGCGTCCTGTCGGACCTGTTCTGGATGGGCCGCTACGGCGAGCGTGCCGAAAACCTGGCCCGGCTGCTGATCGTCACCCGCGAGCGATATCACGAGTATCGCTACCGCCAGGACATGGACGGCAGCGAATGTGTGCCCGTCCTGTTGCACGCCCTGGGCGTGATCACCGGTACCGAGACCGAAGCCGCGGGCACCTACGCCGAGGCAGTGTCGGCCGCGCAACGCACGCTGTGGTCGTTGACCGTCGACCGGCAGCGCCCCGGGTCGTTGGCTCACTCCGTGGAACGTCTCGGACTCGCGGCCCGCTCGGTGCGTGACCAGATGTCCAACGACACCTGGATGGTGCTCGGCGCCGTCGAGCGGGCGCTGGCTGAACAGGCCGGTTCGCCGCGCGGGGCGCGGATCGACGACACCCAACTCGCGCTCGCCCAACAGCAGACGCTGGCCGGCATGCTGGCGCTGTCCGGAGTGGCCGCCGAGTCGATGGTGCGCGACGCCGGATGGACGTTGATGGACATCGGCAAGCGCATCGAACGCGGGCTCGCGCTGTCGGCGTTGCTGCGGGCCACGCTGACCACTGTGCGCAGCCCGGACGCCGAACAGACCATCACCGAATCGGCACTGGTGGTGTGTGAGTCGTCGGTGATCTACCGCAGACGCAACCTGGGCAGGGTCAGCGTGGCCGCCGTCGCGGACCTGGTGTTGTTCGACCCCGAGAACCCCAGATCCCTTGTCTACCAACTGGAGCGGCTGCGGTCTAATCTGCGGTTGCTGCCCGGCTCGTCCGGCTCGTCACGTCCCGAGCGACTGGTCGACGAGATCAGCACGCGACTGCGCCGGCTGGATCCCGCCGAACTCGAGCACATCGACGACGACGGCCGGCGAAGCGAGCTCGACGGGCTGCTGAGTGGAATGCACACCGCGCTGCGCGATCTGTCCGACGTCATCACCCGAACCCAGTTGTCGCTGCCCGGTGGGATGCAGCCGCTGTGGGGGCCTGATCAAATGCGGGTCATGCCGTGACCGCGGCCGAGGGCGCAGCGCGCACGTACCGGATCACGCATCGCACCGCGTACGGCTATTCGGATGTGGTGACCAGTTCCTACGGCCGCGGCCATCTCACCCCCCGCGACACCACCGGACAGCGGTGTCTGGCCTACGAACTCGACATCGATCCGATACCCGCCGACCGATCCACCAGTCTCGACGTCTACGGCAACATCAGCTCCTACTTCCACGTCACCGAACATCACCGGGCGCTGACGGTGACCAGTCGCTCCGTCGTCGAGGTCGACCCGCCCGCGGTCGACCGTTATCAGGCCGGCTGGGCGCAGGCGCCGTGGGAGGCCGTCCGGCCGGTCGGCCACAATGGTGCGTTGGCATCGGAGTTCAGTCTGGACCTGCGCCCCCCGGAGATCACCGACGAAGTACGGGATTACGCCGCGCCGAGTTTCGAGCCCGGCCGTCCGCTCGTCGAGGTGCTGCGAGATCTGAACTCACGAATATTCTCTGACTTCACCTACAAGTCGGGATCGACCACGGTGTCCACCCAGGTGAGTCAGGTTTTGCTGGCGCGAGAAGGGGTATGCCAGGACTTCGCCCGGCTGGCCATCGCCTGCCTGCGCGCCAACGGATTGGCGGCGAGTTATGTGTCGGGCTACCTGGCCACCGACCCGCCGCCCGGAAAGGAACGGATGTACGGCGTGGACGCCACCCATGCCTGGGCCGCGGTGTGGACACCGCAAAACGATTGGCTCGGGCTCGATCCCACCAACGATCAGCTGGTCGATGAGCGCTACATCACCGTCGGGTGGGGGCGCGACTATGCCGACATCCCGCCGCTGCGCGGCATCATCTACACCGATTCCGAGCACAGCGTGATCGACGTGTCAGTGGACGTGGCACCATGCCCACCGTTCCAGGGGGATCTGCTTCATGCGTGACTTCATCTGCCCCAACTGCGGGCAGCATCTGGCGTTCGAGAACTCGGTCTGCCTGTCCTGCGGGAGCTCGGTCGGATTCTCGTTGGACGACATGGCGTTTCTGGTGATCGCCTCCGGTGAGGACAGCGAGCACGGCGGGGCCGTCGACGCCGCCGAATTCCAGTTGTGCGCGAATCTCCATCTCGCCGAATGCAATTGGCTGGTTCATGTGGAGCCGGTCCGGCGGTTGTGCGCGTCCTGCCGGCTCACCCGGACCCGGCCCAACGACAACGACACCCCCGCGCTGGCCGCCTTCGCGCTGGCCGAGCGGGCCAAGCGCCGCCTCATCGCCGAACTTCACGAACTCAAGCTGCCGATCGTCGGCCGCGACGAGGACCCCGAGTACGGGTTGGCCTTCGACCTGCTGTCCAGCGCCAACGAGAAAGTGTTCACCGGCCACGACAACGGCCTGATCACACTGGATCTCGCCGAAGGCGACGACGTGCACCGCGAGCAGCTGCGCACCTCGATGGACGAGCCGTACCGCACGCTGCTCGGACATTTCCGGCATGAGGTCGGCCACTACTACTTCTATCGACTGGTCGGCACCTCACCGACGTACCTGGAGCGCTTCAACGAACTGTTCGGTGACCCGGACGCCGACTACCAGGCCGCACTGGACCGGCACTACAGCGAAGGCGCGCCGCCCGGGTGGGAGGAGAACTACGTCTCCTCCTATGCCACCATGCACCCGGCCGAGGACTGGGCCGAGACGTTCGCGCACTACCTGCACATCCGCGACACCCTGGATACCGCCGCGGCGTTCGGGATCGCCCCGGCCAATGCCACCTATGAGCGACGAGTCCTGGGCCCCAGCGGATTCGACAACATCCTCGAGATGTGGCTGCCGTTGGCGTGGTCGCTGAACATGGTGAACCGGTCGATGGGCAAAGACGATTTGTATCCGTTCGTACTCCCGGTGCCCGTGCTGGAGAAGATGCGGTTCATCCACACCGTCATCGACGATGTGACGTCGTCGCCGACCAAGCTGGACGCGGCCATCAACGGTCAGCAACAGCAGCAGAACTGAGCGCCAGCAGCCCTTCCGCGGTCGCGGTAACGGTGTCGGCGGCCGAGCGGGGGTGCCAGCCCAGCTGTGTGACGGCCTTGGCGTTGTTCACCGACTTGGGTGTGCCCAGCAGGCCGGCCAATTCGCGTAGCGGTGGGACGAATCGTGCGCCGAACCGCACGGCCCAGTCCGGGACGTCCCGGCTGGGCACCCGGGCGGCGCCGGCGCCCAGGCGGTCGCGCAGCACCGCCGCGATCTCGGGCAGCGTCACCGGTTGGCCCGCCGCGGCCAGGTAACGCTGGCCCGCGGCCTCGGGAGCGGTCATCGCGCGGATCAACAGGTCGGCCACATCACGGACGTCGACCACCGCGAACGATGCGCGGGGTAGCAGCGGTGGCTGTCCGCGCAGCAGCGCGTCGATGATCTGCACCGAGGTCGACAGGTTCTCGCCGAGCGGCGGCCCGAACACCCCGACCGGGTTGACCACTGCGAGTTCAGGGCTGCCCGGGCGCTGCGCGAAATCCCATGCCGCGCGCTCGGCGAGCGTCTTGGACTTCACGTACGGGCTGACGGCGTCATCGGGATTGGTCCAGTCGGTCTCGTCGTACGGCGTCCCCGACGGTTTGGGGCTGTAGCCGATCGCCGCGAACGACGAGGTGATCACCACGCGCCGCACTCCTTCGGCAGCGGCGGCACGCAACACCCGCAGGGTGCCCTCGCGCGCCGGGACGATGATCTCGTCCTCGTTGGCCGGCTGGCGGGGCGGGAACGGTGAGGCCACGTGCTGGACGAACCGGCAGCCGCGCACCGCCGCCGCCCAGCCGTCGTCGGAACTTAGGTCCGCCACGACGATCTCCAATCGGTCCGGGTCAGCGCCGGCGGCGGCCAGGGTCTTGCGGAGTTGCTTGTCGCGGTTACCGTTTCGGACGGTTGCCCGAACCAGGTAGCCGTCGGCGAGCAGTCGCACGATCAGATGGCCGGCGATGAATCCGGAGCCACCGGTCACCAGTACCCGAACGGGTTCAGACATGAGCCTTCTCCTCGGATATCAGTTGCGCTCCCAGCGCGATGATGTCGGGCACAAGCGCTTCTTCAGCGGCGGTGTCACCCCGTTCGCGCGCCGCCCACAGCTGGGCTTTGGCGGCGGCATACTTCTGGCGCACCTGCAGCCGGGCGATGTCGTCGGCCAGGCGTCTGGCGTGGTCGCCGAAGAGCTGCCGCTGATCGGCTGCGGCCGCTGCGCCGCGGCGGATGTTGTCGACATAGGTGCGCATGTCCCGCACGCTCATGCCGGTGCTGCGCAGGCAGCTCAGCGATTCGATGGCGTCCACCAGTGCAGGCGGATAGCGGCGATGACCGCTGCTGTCATCGCGCGGCACCGGGTCGATCAGCCCGATCCGCTCGTAGTAGCGCAGCGCCGACTCGGTCAGACCGCTCTGACGGGAGACCTCCTGGATGGTCAGGTCCCTGGTTAACGGTGTGGTTGGCATAGAGCCACTATGTCGAACTTGAAGCGCTTCAAGTCAAGTGTGCGGCTGATCACGCAAGCGGGCGATCAGCCGGGCGTCGTGCGCGGTTGTTCTGCAGCTTTACTCAGCCGGCGTCCGCGGACACCAGCTGTTGTGCGATGGTGGCGACCCATCGACGTACGTGATCGACATCGCGCCAGTCTCCGGCCCTGGTCCTCGCCATCGCGCTCGCGGGAAAGCCCCGTGCATCTTTTGCCAACGATCCACCGAACGTTTGATGGCCGCGGGCTCCAACCCGCTCGATGAGTTTCGCCACCTGGCGGGTGGGCGCGATGACGCCTCTCGCCGCCGAGTCGTCCAGCGGCCCGCTGCTCACGAGCCACACGGGCAGGTCGCGCAGCGGTGAGCTGTGTCGGCGGACGAAGCGCCTCGCGTCACGGTGCCATCTGTTCGCGTAGAGCGCTCCTGCCACGATCACCGCATCGACGTCGGCCAGGTCCATGACATCCCGGGCCGGCATCACCACCGCCCTGCCCCGGTGAGGGCCTCACCGATCATGGCCGCCAGTTTGGCGGTGCCACCCCGGGTTGAGCCATAGGCAACGAGTACGTGCTTCACCTCACGCCCTCCGCGTCATCCTTGATCTGGTGCAGCGTGGCTCGCAGGATGTGCCCCACGAACGGGCGCACCAGCCACCAGTACCTGGCGAAGCTTCGGCGAGAATCCGGATCCGTTGTAGCCGTGCGACATTCATACGTGAGCAAAGTTTCGCTTGATCCGTGGGGCAGCATCGAGAAGCCGGCAGCAATCTTGCCCCACCCGGGTTCGGTGAAATGAGCGAACTCGTCGGCGTCGACGGTCCGCCAGTCGATGACAGGGCGCCAGAACCGTCCCACTGCGCCCAACACGATTTCATGTCCCGCGCGCTCGCCCAACACCAGCCAACCCGGGATGCCGAGCCCGTCGCCGACCACGACCGGTGACGAGGGTGGCGCCGCACGCCCGGTCAGCTTCATCGGCAACTGTCGCACCCACATGGCGGCGTCGAGGAGCGGGGTGTGTACCCGTAACAGGTCCAGACTTCGAGTGGCGCGATATGTTGTGTCCGAGTCCGCCTGTACCACAATCTTTTCGGCGATTGTCACGTCGTAGCGCGGCATCGCCTGATCGATGAGCGTGTTGTCCGTGCCGGTTGTCACCACTCCATAGTGGGTGGCATCCGACGGCGGGAGTAAGAGCCGAACTGCCCCCGACGCGGGGACGATTGCCTCCAGTCCCCATGGGCCGTTGCGGGGCGAGTCATCGACCAACGTCGATCTGGCGGCCTCTCAGGACTGGGGCCGCGCTCCGAGCACGTCGCGAAAGACCGCCTGGCGCAGTGCCAGTTCACGTGGATCGCTGGCCAGGTGGAACCCGAGGCGGTTCATCACGTAGCTGAAGCCGACACCGGTGTCGGGGTCGGCGAAACCGAACGATCCGCCGAAACCCGGTGTGCCGAAAGCCTTGTCGGAGGATCCGAACTGCACCATCGGCACCGGTTTGCAGAAACCCAGCGAGTACAGGATTTTGACGTTCATCACCCGGTCGCGGATGCCACCGCTGGGCCTCGGGGCGTGCCCAGTGAGGTCGTCCAGCACTGCGCCGGTCAGGCCTAGGTCGGCACCACCGGCCGCAGCCGCGCCGTAGAGCCGGGCCACCGCGCGGGCCGTGCCGATCCCGTTGCTCGACGGCATCTCCACCGCACGCACCTCGTCACGGTTGTAGTCGCCGTCCCACGGTTTGACGTCACTGGGCACGCCGGTGGCTCGGGCCGCCAGTCCTACCGGGTTCAGCGCCGCCAGCGCAAAACCGGCCGGCATCACGTTGAGGTGCAGCAGCGATTCGGCCCGCTTCCACTGATGCAGGTGCGCGACCCGGCTGCGGTCGACCTCGGCGGGCAGGCCGATATGCAGATCCAGCCCCAGCGGCGTTGCGATCTCGTCGGCCAGGAACCGGCCCACCGTGCGGCCCGCCGGGTCGGTCCGGCGAATCAATTCGGATTGGTACCAGCCCAACGTGATCGCGTGGTAGCCGTGCCGGGTGCCCGGCCGCCACGCCGGGGCCTGGCGGGCCAGGATCGGCGCCAACCGGTCCGGATCGGCGACGTCGGCAAGACTCGGCGCCGGGGTGAGCGCACACAAGCCGGCCTGATGGGCCAGCAGCTGGCGCACGGTCACCTCACCCTTGCCGGACTGGGCGAATTCCGGCCAGTAGTCCGCGACCCTGGCGTCATAGGACAACAGCCCCTTCGAGACCGCCACCGCGACGGCCATCGCGGTGACACCCTTGGTCGTGGAGAACATGTTGACCATCGTGTCGGCCTGCCACGGTGCCCTGGCCGTTCCGTCGCGGTAACCACCCCACAGGTCGACGACCTTGACGCCGTCGCGATACACCGCGACCGCGGCGCCGATCTCCTTGCCGGACGCCAGATTCGCTCGGAAGGCGTCGGCCACCTTGCCGTAGCCCTCGTCGACGTCGCCGCCCATCATGTCCGGGGATACTGCAACTTTGAGCACCATCGGCGACTCCCTTTTTGTTGCCGAGAGGATATGCCGACGCGCCGCGCGGCAGGGCCGCATTCGCCGCGGCGGCCCCTACGATCGCCGGGTGGCTGATCGCTATGGCGCTGACGTACTGTCCAACAACCCGCACACCTCGAACCGAACCCGCTCGACCGAGCAGGCCGTCGAGCTGGGAATGGTCGTCGAGGACCCGCAGTCAGGGTTCGTCGGCGCGGTGGTGGGCGTCGAAGGACCGCGGGTCGAACTCGAGGATCGCAACGGCAAGCGGCGGGTGTTTCCGCTCGGGCCGGGCTTCCTGTACGAGGGCAAGCCGGTGATCCTGACCGGACTGCGTCGGCAGGCACCGGCGGCCGCGCAACGCACGAAATCCGGCTCGGTGAAGGTGGCCGACACCCGCGCCAAGGTCGCCCTGGCCAGCCGCATCTATGTCGAGGGCCGACACGACGCCGAACTCGTCGAGCAGGTGTGGGGCGAGGACCTGCGGGTCGAGGGCGTCGTCGTCGAGTATCTCGGCGGGGTCGACGATCTCGCCGGCATCGTGGCCGACTTCCGGCCAGGTCCGGGTCGCCGGCTCGGCGTCCTGGTCGATCACCTGGTGACCGGTTCCAAGGAGGCCCGCATCGCCGACGCCGTCCGGCGTGGTCCCGGCGGTGAGCACACGCTGGTGGTGGGCCATCCCTATGTGGACATCTGGCAGGCCGTCAAGCCCGAACGCGTCGGGTTGAGGGCATGGCCGACGATCCCACGCGACGTCGAATGGAAGCACGGGATCTGCGCCGCGCTGCGGTGGCCGCACAACGACCAGGCCGACATCGCCCGGGCGTGGCAGCGGATCCGGTCGTCGGTGCGGGATTGGACCGATCTGGAGCCCGAGCTGATCGGCCGGGTGGAGGAACTCATCGACTTCGTGACCCAGCCCGCCTGATTTCACCCGAACATGTGACGAATGTCGCAGGTCCGATCGGTTCCCACTCGGTGTACAGTCGTTCACTGTACGAGATTCACCGCCGACTGCAGTCTGGTCGTCGTCACTTGGTGCGGCCGACGCGGTACGACTTGATCCGGAGCCTGCTAGAGCCATGACTTTCTCCCTTGAACTGCCAGAAGAAGTCGTCACCGTCCGCGACTGGGTGCACCAGTTCGCCGCCGACGTGGTGCGACCCGCGGCCGCCGAGTGGGACGAGCGCGAAGAAACCCCCTGGCCGCTGATCCAGGAGGCCGCCAAGGTCGGCCTCTACACCCCTGAGCTTTTCGCCGAGATGTCCGTCGAACCGTCCGGCCTCGGGATGATCACCGTGTTCGAGGAATTGTTCTGGGGCGACGCCGGCATCGCGCTGTCGATCCTGGGCACCGGGCTGGCCGCCGCATCGCTGGCCGCCAACGGCACCCCCGAGCAGTTGGGCCACTGGCTGCCCGAGATGTTCGGCACCCCGGGCGATCCGCACCTGGCGGCGTTCTGCTCCTCGGAGCCCGGTGCCGGTTCCGACGTCGGCGCCGTACGCACCCGCGCCCGCTACGAGCAGGCCACCGACGAGTGGGTGCTGGACGGCACCAAGACCTGGGCCACCAACGGCGGTATCGCCAATGTCCACATCGTGGTGGCCTCGGTGTATCCCGAGCTCGGAACCCGGGGTCAGGCGACGTTCATCATTCCGCCGAACACCCCCGGCTTCTCGCAGGGGCAGAAGTTCAAGAAGCACGGCATCCGCGCCTCGCACACCGCCGAAGTGGTTCTCGAGAACGTCCGGGTGCCCGGCAACCTGATTCTGGGCGGGATGGAGAAGTTCGAGCAGCGGATCGCCCGCGCCCGGGAAGGCAAGCGCACCTCGGGCCAGGCCGCGATGGCGACATTCGAGCGCACCCGGCCCGCGGTCGGCGCGATGGCGCTGGGCGTGGCCCGGGCCGCCTACGAGTACGCGCTCGAATACTCCTGCCAGCGCGAGCAATTCGGCCGCCCGATCGGCGACTTCCAGGGCACCGGCTTCAAGCTGGCGGACATGAAGAGCCGCATCGACGCCTCCCGGCTGTTGATCTGGCGGGCCGGCTGGATGATGCGCAACAACAAGCCGTTCGCGTCGGCCGAGGGGTCGATGGCCAAGCTGTTCGCCAGCGAGACCGCGGTGTACGTCACCGACGAGGCGATCCAGATCCTCGGCGGCAACGGCTACACCCGCGACTACCCGGTGGAGCGGATGCACCGCGACGCCAAGATCTTCACGATCTTCGAGGGCACCAGCGAGATTCAGCGACTGGTGATCGCGCGGGCGCTGACCGGTCTACCGCTGCGGTAACTAGTCGCCCAGGTCCGGCGCCCAGGCCACACCGTTGATGTGGCTGCCGCCGTCGGCGAACAGCGTGTTGCCGGTGAGATAGCGTGAGCCCTCGCTGGCCAAGAACACTGCGACCGGTGCGATGTCGTCGTAGGGGTCGCCCATCCGGCCCATCGGGTTGGCGGCGTCGGCGATCGCCGCGATCTCGGGATGCTGCGCGGCCACCGCGAGGAACGCCTGGCTCTTGGCCGCCGGGCAGATGGCGTTGACGGTCACCCCGGTCGGCGCCCATTCCCGCGCGGCGGTGCGGGTGAGCGTGCGCAGTGCCTCTTTGGCGGCGTTGTATTCCAGGGACCCGACGTGGGCGTTGACGCCGTTGAGGCTGCACATGTTGATCACCCGCCCCCAGCCGCGGTCTTTCATGTGGCCGAACGCTTTTCGCATCGCCCAGAACGGGCCGTAGTAGCCGACGGCGAGACCGTGCGCCAGCTCGTCGTCGGTCTTGTTCTCCACCCTGCCGATACCACCGCCGCCCCAGGCGTTGTTCACCAGGATATCGATCGACCCATACTCGGACACCGCGGCGGCGACGGCGTTCTCCACCTGGTCGCGCTGCGACACGTCCGTCGCGACGAACAGTCCACTGATTTCGTCGGCCACCGAAGTTCCTGCTGCGGAGTCGAATTCGGCCACCACGACGCGGGCGCCCTCGTCGGCGAATCTCCTGGCGATGCCCGCACCGATTCCCGCGCCGGCGCCGGTGACCAGTGCGACCCTGCCCTCCAGTGCGCCGCTCATCGGGCGAGTCCTTCCGCGATCAGGGTCATGGCCTGACCGCTGCCGTCGAGTTGGCGGGCGGTGCGACTGACGATCTCCCACCCGTGGTCGGCGCGCTGCAGGCGGATGAGGTGCACGCCGGCCCGGGCGACGGCGAAGCCGCGGGACTCCCGGCGCACCAGCAGCATCGACTGGCAGATCGCGACGGCCTCGTCGCCGTCGACGGTGACCGCGGGCGGGCCGAAGAAGTGGCAGCAACCGCGGGCGATCAAGCCCCGATGCTCCTCCGAGCGCACCATGGCGGCGACGTCGTCGCGGCTGGACATCTGCCAGTCGCCGGTGTCGTAGCCGCCGTCGACGGCCCACAGCGCGGCGACCGCGTCCGGGTCACCGGAGTCGACCAGTGGGCCGTAGGAGGCAATGAGACGGGCGATATCGCGTTCGTCCTCCAGGGTTTTCACGCGTCGGACGAGGCTCTCCAGGGTATCGCTCACGGGCTTCCTCTCTACAGTTCGTCGGCCAGGTTCCGGAGCGCGGCGAGCTGGTCGCAATAGTGCTCGGGGGAGTCGGCGCTCACCGAGCAGGTGATTGCAGTGGCGCCTGCGTCACGTAATGCGATGAGCCGCTTGGCCGTTCGGTCGCGGTCGGCGGTCGGGTCGACGGCGTGGCCGGTCGAGAGCACCACCTCGAAGTCCGGTGGCACACTCTCCTTGGCGAGCATCGACTCGATCTCGGTGCTGTTGAGGCCGAACGGAATCCACCCCTCGGCCAACCGGACCGCGCGGCGCAACGATCGCAGGGTGCGCCCGCCCACCAGAATCGGCACCCGCTCCTGCACGGCGCAGGGCTCGACGGCGAACCCGTCGAACTCGTAGTGGCTGCCGCGGTAGGACGGTCGGGTGGTCGACAGCGACGCGCGCAGTGCGCGGATCGCATCGTCGGCGCGTTCACCGCGCTCGTCGAAGGCTGCGCCCAGGAGTGCGAATTCCTCGGCCAGCGACCCGACACCCACCCCGAGCACCAGCCGGCCTCCGCTGAGCCGGTCCAACGTCCCGAACCGCTTGGCGATGTCCAGCGGATGGTGATAGCCCAGCACCACCACCGATGTCGTCAGCGAGATCCGGGTGGTGTGGGCGGCCAGGAAGCCGAATGTCGAGAGCGGATCCCAGTAGGTCAGGCCGCGCTGCGCTCCGTCGCCGACGGGGACTGCGACGTGTTCGGCGCAGGTGAGGTGGTCGAAGCCAAGCTCGTCGGCGGTGTGGGCGATCCGGGCCAGGTCGTCGACTCCGCCGGTGATCTCCCACGCGGAGGACACCCCGGGCAGCTGCATCACCATCGGCGTCGACAGTCCGATCCGCACCGTGCTGTTCTAACCGGCGCGCGGGAGGCCAAATGCTTGCGTCCCGGTGATCGAGACCGCTACGGTGCGGTAGAACGAATTCTCCCCAACCGGACAGGAGTGCTGATGACCGCGGCTCTCACCGACACCGCGCCGGCCTCGATGCTCGACCGGTTCACGGCCATCATCGACGCGTTCGACGACACGTCGGCAGGCCTCACGCTGGACCAGATCGCCGCACGGGCGCATCTGCCGCGCTCGACCACGCACCGCATCCTCGACCAGCTGGTGCGGCTGCAATGGCTGACGCACTCGGGTCGCGGGTACCGGCTCGGCGCGCGCACCTCGGCGTGGGGCACCGGCGACAGTGCCGATGTCCGGCTGCGGTCGGTGGCGGCGCCGGTGCTGCACGAGCTTCAGGTGCGCACTGGTGCGGTGGTGCATCTTGGTCTGCTCGACCGGGGTGAGGTCGTCCACCTGGACAAGCTGGGCGGGCCGTCGGCGCGCCAGGTGCCGACGTCGGTCGGCGTGCGGATCCCGGCCCACCGGGTGGCGCTGGGCGTCGCCGCGCTGGCCGGGTTGTCGCCGGAGGACGTGGTCGCCGAGCTGAGTTATGTCCAGGGCTGGGAGCCCGACGCGACCTGGTGGGGCGAACTGCACAAGGTCCGCCGCCGCGTCGTCGTCCGTCACGGTGACTACGCAGGCCCGATGGTGTCGGTGGCCGCCACGGTCGGTTCGCGTGCCGCGATCGGACTGGTCACCTCCGACCGGGTGCTCGCGCAGCGATGTCAGCCACTGGTCGCCGCATCGGCGGCGCGGATCGCCCGCGCGCTGGCGGGCGCGAACAACTAGGCGGCCGGATCGCCGGTGTATTCGGGCGGCGGGTCGCCGTCGTTGCCGAGTAGTTGCTCGGGGTGGTGATAGTCGTTGGTGCCGCGATGCAGCATGGGCAGTTCGGGTGGGGGAATCCACTCGGTGTCGCCATTGGCGAGCTTTCGAGTTCTCCAGCCTTGGTCGAGTAGCCGGTGGTCGGGCCGGCAAGCGAAAGTGAGCTTGTCGATGTTGGTCAGGCCGCCAGTGGCCCATTCGTCGACGTGGTGCACCTCGGCGAGATAGCCCGGTGCGTCACATCCGGGGCGCGTGCAGCCACGTTCCTTGCTGTGCAGCATGATTCGCTGATCGGCCGAGGCGACGCGTTTGGTGCGGCCCAGCCACAACCCGCGGCCGTCAACTTGGTCGAACAGGGCCAGATAGTGATACGCGTGGGCGCCGAGCCGGATGACCTCCGAGATCGGCAGCAACGTGCCGGCCGCGGTGACCCCATGCCCGGTCTTGGCCTGAATGTCCTGCAGGGTCGCCGACACGATCACCGTGACCGGTAACCCGTTGTGCTGGCCGAACTTCGGATCGCCCAACGACACTCGTAGCAGGGTCTTGAGCGCATCGTGCTGACGTTGGCCATAGCTGCGCGCATCCCGCTCGGCGACTTCGTCGGTTGGGGTGGTGGTCGGGCTCTCGTCGGCCGGATTGCACATTCCCGGTGCGGCGAACTTTGCCATCCAGGCGTCGACCAGCGACCGCAGTTCGGGGTCGGCGACCAATCGGCCCACACTCATGCCGTCGACCTGCTGGCCGCCGCACCAGACGAATCCGCGCTTGCGGGCCCGGTCTTCGTCGGAGAATGTCCCGTCAGGGTTGAGATGCAGGGCCAACCGATGGGCCACTTTTTCGAGCTGATCGGGCCGCAACACCGCCGCCTTGTCGGCCAGTGACTTCTCGGCCTTCTCGACCTCGACCGGAGCCAGGTGATCGGGCAGGTCGCGGAAAAACTTCTGGATCACCCGGAGGTGTTCGCCGTCGAGCTGCCCCTCGTGCCATGCCTTCGAGGTTTCCGGCAGCAGTGGCGGCAGCGGCTCGCCGGTCAACGCTCGGCGGGGTGCCAATTGTTGGGCATCCCGAATCCGGCGCTTGGCTTCTCGCGGACTGATCCGCAGCACATCGGCCAAGGTGATCGGCACCGGCGGGCAGCCTTCAACCTGTTCCAGCCGAGAAATCAGTGCGTGAGAGAGCGCGATCTGATGACGTAGTGCGGACTCCCACTCCTCGAGCACCACGAAACGGTCAGCGGGGGAAAGCTCATCGAGATCGACGGCGGACACGCACTCCAGGTATCGATCGCGCGCCTCCCGCATGACATCGATCCCACTCACACTTCGAACATTAGTGCGAGTCACCGACAAAAAGCGGTCCCGAAAGTCACACTGGGCATCAACGCGGATCTGGGGATAACTACGTCAGCCCCATCAGCTTCTGCATCATCCGGTGCGCTCCTGCGACCACCTTCGTGCGGTCCGGATCATTGCGTCGCGCAACATCTTCGGCATTCCCACCCGCGACGAAGACCGGGCCGTTCGGCAACTGCTCCAACCCTTCGCGTGCGACGTCGGCCGGGTCTGCCACCCGCATGCCGGGCACGTCGAAGTTCAGGCCGACCCGCTCCATCGCCGGCGTGCGGGTGACGCCGAGCACCAGCTCCAGCACGTCGACGCCGTGGTCACGCAGTTCCAGCCACAACCCCTCGGCGAAGATGCGGCCGTAAGCCTTCACCCCGCCGTACACGGTGTGACGCACCGAGCCCAGATATCCCGACATCGAGCCGACCAGCAGGATGCCGCCGCGGCGACGCTCCCTCATCTGCCGGCCGTAGTGCTGCGTCAGCGCCATCATCGTGGTGATGTTCAGATCGATGACCCGGTGAAAATCCGCGAGATCGGCGTCGAGAAACTCGGCACTACAGGTGTTCGCGCCCGCGTTGTAGATGAACAAGCCCACGTCGAGCCCGTCGGTGGACGCGGTCACCTCTGCGATCGCGGACGGGTAGACGAGATCGGTTGCCACAGTGCGTACTTCGACACCAACCTCGCGACATTTGGCAGCGGTCACCTCGAGTGGTTCCGGTTTACGCGCTACCAGAACGAGATTCACGCCCGACTCGGCCAACAGGCGGGCGAATTCGGCGCCCACGCCTTCAGAACCGCCGGCGATCACCGCCCATGGACCATATTTCGCATAGGACACCTACCGATCGTGACGTGCCATGCCCAAACTGGTGACGAGGGTCTCGCTGATCGGTACCAGTGCGCGGGCGCGTAGCCGATGCCCGATACTGAGTGGCGTGCCGCGGATCGGAGAGCCCAGGGCGCCGGCCCGTCCGGCGACCGATGACCAGGAGAATCGGCGCGGCGCCATCCTCGCCGCGGCCGCCCGATTGGGCGCGACCAAAGAGATCGACCGCATCGGAGCTCAGGAGATCGCCGCCGACGCCGGTGTGGCGCTGCGCACCCTGTACCGCTATTACCCCTCCAAACACCATGTGTTCGCCGCGGTGCTCTTCGCCCAGGTGTCCAAGTTCCGGCCGCCGCCGCCCAGTGGTGATCCGGCCGGAGACATCGCCGCGCTGATGGTGGCGGCCTGTCGGAATCTGTTGCGGCACAAGCATCTTGCGCACGCAATGATCACCTCGACGCAGATCGTCCGCGCGCAGGAGGACGCTCCCGACGATCCCACGCTGCGCGAGCTCATCCTCGACATCGCCGGTGTCGACAACCCCACGGCCGAACAGCTGCGCCGCTCCCGGCTGGTGCAGCAGGCCGCGTTCGGGATCCTCACCTGGACGGTCGGCGGTGCGCTGCGCCCCGAGGACGCCCTCGAAGACGTCGACGTGGCCTGCCGACTACTCGTCGGCGACGTTTTCTGAGCCGACCCCGGCGGGGATGGTCCGGCTCGCGAACACGGAGCCGGTCAGGATGAGCACCAGCCCGGCGATGTGGAACCAGGTCAGCGGTTCGCGCAGCAGCAGCACCCCGGCGATCAGCGCGACCGCCGGATTGACGTAGGTGAACAGCAGCGCGCGGGTGGCGCCCACCTCCCTGATCAGTGCGAAGAACACCACGAACGCCAGCGCCGTGCAGATACCGGCCAGCGTCGCGATCGCCGCGTACGCGTGCGGAGTCAACGCGTGCCGCGGCCAGGTCAGCGCCGCCGGGGCCAGATACACCAGCGCGGCCAGGCCCAGGCAGGCCGACGTCAACGCCGGGCCCGGTACGTCGGCCAGGTACCGCGCGGCGATCAGTGGCGCGATCGCGTAGCACGTCGCCGTCAGCAGCACCTCGATCACCGGCCAGACGCCGCCGGCGGACAGTCCCGGCCCGGCCAGCACCGCCACGCCCGCCAGCCCCACGCCGAGCCCGAACAACCGGGCGGGCCCGAGCCGCTCACCGCCGGTCAGCCGGTCCAGAACCGCCGCGATGATGGGTGCGGCCGCTATCAGCAGCCCGGTGAGCGAGCTCGTTAGGTGCCGCTCGGCATCCGACAACAGCAGCCACGCGGCGATCATCTCGAAGAACGCGAACGCCGCCACCGCTTTCCAGTGCCGGCGAAGCAGCGCGCGGGTCTGCCGCGACACCGCCAGCGGTAACAGCAGCACCGCACCGACCGCCGACCGGGTGAACACCAACACCGGTACCGACACCTCGTCGACGGCGACCTTGATCAACAGATACGGGATGCCCCAGATGACGCTCATCGCGGCGAACAGGGCCCAGCCGCGCGCAGTCACGACGACCACATTACGAACGTGGTAAGTCTGGGGGCGTGTCCGACAGCCTGTTCGACGTGCCCGGCGACGCCGACGCCCGGATCAGCTCGGCGGCGCCGACGTCGGCCCCGCTGGCCGTCCGGATGCGTCCGGCCAGCCTGGACGAGGTCGTCGGGCAGGAGAACCTGCTGCGCCAGGGGTCACCGCTGCGCCGCCTGGTCGAAGGCTCCGGCGCCGCGTCGGTGATCCTGTACGGACCGCCCGGCACCGGCAAGACCACGCTCGCGTCGCTGGTGTCGCAGGCCACCGGGCGGCGGTTCGAGGCGCTGTCCGCGCTGAGCGCCGGAGTCAAGGAAGTCCGCGCCGTCATCGACAACGCACGCCGCGCCGCGGCCTACGGTGAGCAGACCGTGCTGTTCATCGACGAGGTGCACCGCTTTTCCAAGACCCAGCAGGACGCCCTGCTGGCGGCGGTGGAGAACCGGATCGTGCTGCTGGTGGCCGCCACCACCGAGAACCCGTCGTTCTCGGTGGTCGCTCCGCTGCTGTCGCGCTCCCTGATCCTGCAGTTGCAGCCGCTGACCGCCGACAGCATCCGCACCGTGGTGTTGCGCGCCATCGACGACCCACGCGGGTTGAACGGCGCGGTCACCGTCGACGATGACGCCGTCGACCTGGTGGTGCAGCTGTCGGCGGGGGACGCTCGACGGGCGCTGACCGCCCTGGAAGTCGCCGCCGAATCCGGCGAGCACGTCACCGTCGAGGTGATCGAGCAGTCTCTGGACAAGGCGGCTGTGCGCTATGACCGCGACGGTGACCAGCACTACGACGTGATCAGCGCGTTCATCAAGTCGATCCGCGGCTCGGACGTCGACGCCGCGCTGCACTATCTGGCGCGGATGCTGGTGGCGGGGGAGGACCCCCGGTTCCTGGCGCGCCGGCTGATGATCCTGGCCAGCGAGGACATCGGGATGGCCGACCCGACAGCGTTGCTGACTGCGGTCGCCGCCGCGCAGACTGTCGCGCTGATCGGTATGCCCGAGGCGCAGCTGACGCTCGCGCACGCGACCGTGCACCTGGCGACCGCGCCGAAATCCAATGCGGTGACCACCGCGCTCGGTGCCGCGATGAACGACATCCGCAGCGGCAAAGCCGGTTTGGTGCCTGCTCATCTGCGCGACGGGCACTACGCCGGCGCGGCCAAGCTCGGCAACGCGGTCGGGTACCGGTATCCGCATGACGACCCCGATGGTGTTGTGCCGCAACAGTATCCACCGGATGAGGTGGTGGGAGTCGACTACTACAAGCCGACGAACCACGGTGCCGAGCGTGAGATCGGCAGTCGGTTGGACAAACTGCGCGCGATCATCCGGCGTAGGCGCTGAAGCGGTGTCAGTGCGGCAGCGGCGCCGGTCGAGCCGGCCGCTGCGCCCGCCGGCGGATGCCGCGCAGCATCCCGCGTTCCATCAGGAAGTGCACGATGTCGAAGGCCGATTGACCGACCGGGGCGCCGCTTCCGCGAACCAGCAGCCGGGTCCGTCCGTCGTTCGGCCGCAAACAGAACGCCCAGGACCCGAACGCTTTCTCGCCCCGCTGCACCCGGTCGTAGTCGGCCGCCGACATCAGCACGAGATGCGAGTTGGGCTCGATCGCCGCGACCAGCTGTCGGGCTCGCCGGCCGTAGCGTTGCGCCAGCCACACCGTGTCACCGACCTCGAGCTGCTGCCATTCCGGGTGCACGACGTCGGCGTTGTGAATCCGGGCCCCGACCAAACGCTCGAGAACGTCGTAACTGTAGAAACCGCCTCGGTTCTCACCGATCTGCACCAGCCACGGCCAGACGTCCTCGACGGCCGCGTCGATGGTGATCGCCCGGGTGGTGCGGGCGCTGCCGGGTTCCACCAAGTCGTCGCCGGGAAGCTCGGCGGCGACCTCCGCATCGGTGGCGCCCCAGGCGTACATCGTGGGTCGGAGCACCCAGCGGTAGACCGCGGCAATCCCGGCGGCCGCCATCCACGTGGCGAGTACCGGCCTCTGCTTGCTCATAGCCGGCAACGTTGCCCCGTCCGGCAGGCCCGGGGCAGGGCCTTAAGTCCCGGGGTTGTCCTCTGGCTCTAGGCCAGTTCCGGGACCCGCAGCCGGGCGATCGCCAACTCGAACTCGCCGACGTCGAGTTGGTCGGCGCCCAGATCGCGCAGCAATGCGGTCCGCAGCGACCGCGCCGCGTCGCGGCTGCGTTCCATCGCGTCCTGGCTGTCGTACGTGGTCGACACCACGGCGCGGCCGGTGGATCGGTCGCACATCATGCTCGTACTGCAGAACCCGTCGAGCTGCTCGATCTCCGGCAGCACCGTCGTCTTGTAGAACGCGACAGCCTGATCGAACTGGTCGGGTCTGGCCTGCAGCCAGGTGGCCCGCACACAGGCACCCGCGCTGGAACGGTGGTCGCGATGCACGGCGGCGATCTCCCATTCGTCCACCGTCGGAGAGGCCCCGAGCACCCGGGCCGCCCGGTCGCGAAACAGTCGGACCTCGTCGGCGCTGGAGTGCATGGCCGCATCGTCGGCCCAGGCGGTGGTGACGATGCACCGGCCCGATTCGCGGTCGGTCAGAAGTGACATGCCGATACATCCGGCCATGTCCTGCAGAGCCGGCATCACCTCGTCGCGGAAGACCGCGATTCCGCCGTCGATGGATTCCGGGCGCGCGGCAAACGTGGTAGAGCGTGCGTGCACTTCTCCACCCCCTTCGAGTCGGGGCAGCGCCCCGGTGGCGCCACCGGCACTGTTCACCTTCCTCCGCCGGGTATGAGCCGGCAACGGTTTCGGCCAGGTCGCCTAGGCTGGAATCCGTGGACACCGACGTGCTCGACATCGACAGCTCGCGGCGCCGGATCGTCGACCTGACCGACGAGGTGCGGTCGTTCTGCCGCGGCCGCGGGGACGGACTGTGCAACGTGTTCGTGCCGCACGCCACCGCCGGCGTCGCCGTCATCGAAACCGGGGCCGGCTCCGATCACGATCTGCTCGACACCCTGGATCGGCTGCTGCCGCGGGATGAGCGCTACCGCCACTCGCACGGTTCGCCGGGGCACGGCGCCGATCATGTGCTGCCGGCCATCGTCGCGCCGTCGGTGACCGTTCCGGTGGCCGACGGCACGCCGCTGCTGGGCACCTGGCAGAGCATCGTGCTGGTCGACCTGAACCGGGACAATCCGCGACGATCGGTCCGACTGAGCTTCGTCGGCGGCTGAGCAGAAGGCGCCCGGTAATGTGGTGCGGTCGAAGCGTCCGTCGAGCCGCACCCCGAACGCAAGGAAATTCAGTGCAGACACACGAGATCAGGAAGCGATTCCTGGATCACTTCGTGCAAGCGGGCCACACCGAGGTACCGAGTGCCTCGGTGATCCTCGACGACCCGAACCTGTTGTTCGTCAACGCGGGCATGGTGCAGTTCGTGCCGTTCTTCCTCGGGCAGCGCACCCCGCCCTACGAGACGGCCACCAGCATTCAGAAGTGCATCCGCACTCCCGACATCGACGAGGTGGGCATCACCACCCGCCACAACACCTTCTTCCAGATGGCGGGCAACTTCTCGTTCGGCGACTACTTCAAGCGCCGCGCGATCGAGCTGGCGTGGACCTTGCTGACCAAACCCGTCGAGCAGGGCGGTTACGGGTTCGACCCGGAGCGGCTGTGGGCGACGGTCTTCTACGACGACGACGAAGCCGAGCAGCTGTGGCAGGAGGTCGCCGGGCTGCCGCCGGAACGTATTCAACGCCGTGGCATGGCCGACAACTACTGGTCGATGGGCATCCCCGGGCCGTGCGGTCCCTGCTCGGAGATCTACTACGACCGCGGTCCCGAGTACGGCGTCGAAGGTGGCCCGGAAGCCGACGAGAACCGCTACATCGAGATCTGGAATCTCGTGTTCATGCAGAACGAGCGCGGCGAAGGTACGTCCAAGGACGACTTCGAGATCCTCGGGCCGCTGCCGCGCAAGAACATCGACACCGGCATGGGTGTCGAGCGCATCGCCTGCCTGCTGCAGAACGTCGACAATGTCTACGAAACCGACCTGCTGAGACCGGTGATCGACATTGTCAGCGGCTGGGCCCCGCGCGGGTATGGCCAGGGCTCGCACTCCGACGACGTCCGCTACCGGGTGATCGCCGACCACAGCCGCACGGCGGCGATCATCATCGGTGACGGGGTCACCCCAGGAAACGAGGGCCGCGGCTACGTGCTGCGGCGCCTCCTGCGGCGCATCATCCGCTCGGCCAAGCTGCTCGGGGTGGAGCAGCCGATCATGGCGGACCTGATGGTCACCGTGCGCGACGCGATGGGCCCGTCCTATCCGGAATTGGTCAGCGATTTCGACCGGATCCAGCGCATCGCGGTGGCCGAGGAAACCGCGTTCAACCGGACGTTGGCGTCGGGGTCGAGGCTGTTCGAGGAGGCCGCCGCCGCGACGAAGTCGGCAGGCAAGACCGTGCTGGGCGGCTCGGAGGCGTTCACCCTGCACGACACCTACGGCTTCCCGATCGAGCTCACCCTGGAAATGGCGGCCGAGGCGGACCTGAGCGTCGACGAGCTCGGGTTCCGTGAGCTGATGGCCGAGCAGCGGCGCCGCGCCAAGGCCGACGCCGCGGCCCGCAAGCACGCCCACGCCGACCTCTCGGCGTTTCGCGAGCTGGTCGACGCCGGGCCGACGGAGTTCACCGGATTCGACGAATTGACTTCTGAGGCAAGGATTCTCGGCATTTTCGTGGATGGCAAGCGAGTGCCGGTGGTCGCCCACGGCGGTCGCGAGCAAGCTCCCGAGCGCGTCGAGATCGTGCTGGACCGCACCCCGCTCTACGCCGAGTCCGGCGGGCAGATCGCCGATGCCGGTTCGATTTCCGGCACCGGTGGCAGCGGGTCGGCGAAAGCCGCGGTCACCGATGTGCAGAAGGTCGCCAAAACCCTGTGGGTGCACCGGGTCAACGTCGAGTCCGGCGAGTTCGTCGAGGGCGACACCGTGACCGCGGCCGTCGACCCGGAGTGGCGCCGCGGTGCCACCCAGGGCCACTCCGGCACGCACATGGTGCACGCCGCATTGCGACAGGTGTTGGGCCCCAATGCCGTTCAGGCCGGTTCGCTGAATCGCCCGGGTTACCTGAGGTTCGACTTCAACTATCAGGGCGCGTTGAGCGACGAGCAACGCGCTCAGGTCGAGGAAGTCACCAACGAGGCCGTGCAGGCCGACTTCGAGGTGCATACGTTCAACGAGAAGCTGGAGAAAGCCAAGGCGATGGGCGCCATGGCGATGTTCGGCGAGTCCTACCCCGACGAGGTCCGGGTGGTCGAGATCGGCGGGCCGTTCTCCCTGGAGCTCTGCGGCGGCACGCACGTGCACAACTCGGCGCAGATCGGTCCGGTCACCATTCTGGGCGAGTCGTCGGTCGGCTCCGGGGTTCGCCGCGTCGAGGCCTACGTCGGACTGGACTCGTTCCGCCACCTCGCCAAGGAACGCGCACTGATGGCCGGTCTGGCGTCGTCGCTCAAGGTTCCCTCCGATGAGGTGCCGGCCCGGGTGGCCACCCTCGTCGAGAAGCTCAAGGCCGCCGAGAAGGAACTCGACCGGGTTCGGCTGGCGACCGCACGCGCCGCCGCGGCGAACGCCGCCGCGGGGGCCGAGCAGGTGGGTAAGGTCCGTCTCGTGGCGCAGCGGATGTCGGCCGGCATGAACGCCGGTGATCTGCGCTCCCTGGTCGGTGACATCCGCGGCAAGATGGGCTCGGAGCCCGGGGTCGTGGTGCTCATCAGCGAGGGTGACGACGGTGCGGTTCCTTTCGTGGTGGCCACCAATGCGGCCGCACAGGACGCCGGGCTGCGCGCGGACGAACTCATCAAGCAGATTTCTTCGGCTGTCGGCGGACGGGGCGGCGGCAAGGCTGATCTGGCGCAGGGATCCGGCAAGTACCCGGCCGGAATCGATGCGGCACTGGGGGCGGTTCGCGCAGAGATCGCGCGGAGCTAGCCTCAGTGCTCTCCGCACAGAACCGCGTGCCTGACCGGCCCGGCGCAGACGATCCCGGGCGAGGGCGACGGCTCGGCATCGACGTGGGCACGGTGCGCATCGGGGTGGCGGTCAGCGACCCCGACGGCATCCTGGCCACTCCGGTCGAAACGGTGCGCCGCGAGCGGACCGGCAAGCATCTGCGCCGGCTGAGCGCGCTGGTCGCCGAACACGATGTCGTCGAGGTGGTGGTCGGTCTGCCGCGGACGCTGGCAGACCGGGCCGGGACGTCGGCGCAGGACGCGGTCGAGGTGGCCGACGCGCTGACCGAGCGGATTGCGCCGGTGCCGGTCCGGCTCGCCGACGAACGATTGACGACGGTGGTGGCCCAGCGGTCGCTGCGGGAAGCCGGCGTGCGCGCCAAGGCTCAACGCGGTGTCATCGACCAGGCTGCCGCGGTGGGGATCCTGCAGGGCTGGCTCGACCAGCGCCGGAACGCGCCGGAGGGGCACGGCGAAGCGACCCGGGAAACGACGAGCGCCGGGAGCGACGATGTCTGACGGCTATGACGACCGGTCCGGTCCGGTGGCGGTCGGTCGGCCCCGGCGCAAGCTGAGCCGCCTGGATCGCGTGCGTGCCAAGCGAAACCGCAACCGGCGCAGGATGATCGGCGCTGCAGCGGCCGCCCTGCTGGTGGTGGTCGTGGTGGCGGCGGTCTACTTGGGCGCCAAGCTGTTCAGCGGTGACAGCGGCTACGCCGGCGAGGGCAAGGACGACGTCGTCATCCAGGTGCACGACGGTGACTCGACCACCCAGATCGGTCAGACGCTGCGCGACAAGAACGTCATCTCCAACATCAAGGGATTCGTCGACGCGGCCAAGAACAACGCCTCGATCGCCGCGATTCAGCCCGGCTTCTACACGGTGCGGACCGAGATGTCGGCGTCGGCGGCGGTGGATCGGCTGGCCGACCCGAAGAATCGGGTGGGCAAGCTGGTGATCCCCGAGGGCCGGCAGCTCGACGACATCGCCGAGGTCGGCTCGGGCAAGGTCACCGACGGCATCTTCACCCTGATCTCGAAGTCCACCTGCATTCCGGCGAACGGTCAGCAGAAGTGCGTTGCCGCCCAGGACCTGCGCCGCGCGGCCGAGCAGGTGCCTGCCGCGGAACTGAACGTGCCGGAGTGGGCCGCGCAGCCGGTGACCGCACTGGGCAAGAACCATCGCCGGCTGGAGGGGCTGATCGCCCCGGGCACCTGGAACGTCGACCCGTCGGCATCCCCGCAGGAGATCCTGGCCAAGCTGGTCGGGCAGAGCGCCGACCACTACGTCGCCGTGGGGCTGCTGGACACCGCGGCGGCGATGCGCCTGTCGCCGTATCAGATCCTGATCGTCGGCTCGCTGGTGCAGCGAGAGGCCAAACCCCATGATTTCGCCAAGGTCGCCCGGGTGATCTACAACCGGCTGGGTGTGCCGCAGAAGCTGGAGTTCGACTCGACGGTGAACTATCCGCTGGATCGCCAGGAAGTCGCTACCACCGACGGCGACCGCGCGCAGCTCACTCCGTGGAACACCTACGCCATGGAAGGCCTGCCGGCCACTCCGATCTGCTCGCCCGGCCAGGACGCACTGGCGGCGGCCGAGCGCCCGGAGCCCGGGGACTGGCTGTACTTCGTGACGGTGGACACCGAGGGCACCACCCTGTTCACCCGCGATTACCAGCAGCACCTGGCGAACATCGAGCTGGCCAAACGCAATGGTGTGCTCGACTCCGCGCGATGAACGAAGTGAAGAGGACAAATCGGGCTGGAGCCCGATGAAAGCCGCAGTCCTCGGCTCGCCGGTTGCGCATTCCAAGTCGCCCCTGCTGCACCTGGCCGCCTACCGCGCGCTGGGCCTGACCGACTGGACCTACGAGCGCATCGAATGCACGGCCGCCGAATTGCCGCCTCTGGTGCGGGGATTCGGTCCGGAATGGGTCGGGCTGTCGGTGACGATGCCGGGCAAGTTCGCCGCGCTTGCGGTCGCAGACGAGCGAACCGAACGCGCGGACCTGGTCGGCTCGGCCAACACCCTGGTGCACACCGGACGCGGCTGGCGAGCCGACAACACGGACATCGACGGGGTCGCCGGTGCGCTGGGCCATGTCCGGCATCTGCGGCGGGCCATCGTGCTGGGCTCGGGCGGCACTGCGCCGGCGGCGGTGGTTGCGCTGGCCGACCTCGGCGTCACCGAGGTCACCGTCGTCGCCCGCAATCGTGACAAGGCGGCCCGGCTGCTGGATCTGGGCCGGGCAGTCGAGGTCACCGCGGAGTTCTGCGACCTGACCGAGGCCGGCCTCCCGGCGGTTGTGGCCACCGCTGATGTTCTGGTGAGCACTATCCCCGCCGATGCGGCGGCCGCCTATGCCGGGGTGTTCGCCGGCGTGCCGGTGTTGCTGGACGCGATCTACGATCCATGGCCCACCCCGCTGGCCGCAGCCGTGCAGGACAGCGGCGGCGAGGTCATCAGCGGTGTGCAGATGCTGCTGAACCAGGCGTTCAGTCAGGTCGAACAATTCACAGGCCGCCCTGCGCCGCGAGAGCAGATGGCGGCCGCACTGGGCTAACGTCCGCCCATGCGCGTTGTGGTGGTCGGGATCGTGCTGCTGTGGGCGACGGCGTTGACGGTGTTCGACGTGCGCCACCGGCGGCTGCCCAACTCCCTGACACTGCCCGGAGCGGCCGTGGTGGTGGCTGGTGCTCTGGTGTGTGGTCGCGGATTGCCCGCGCTGGCAGGCGCATTGGCGTTGGCCGCGCTCTATCTTGTTGTGCACCTTGCAGTTCCGGGTGGACTGGGCGCCGGTGATGTGAAGTTGGCGCTGGGTGTCGGGGGATTGACGGGCGCTTTCGGATCCGACGTATGGCTGTTGGCGGCGCTGGGTGCGCCGGTGCTGACGGCGGTGTTGGCGATCGCGGTGGCGGTGCGAGACCGAGCCGCGAGTGTGCCGCACGGTCCGTCGATGTGTCTGGCGAGCCTGGCCGCCGCGGCGCTGGTGGTGTTCTGATGCCGACTCCCGATTGGCTCCGAGCAGGTGCTGCCCCGCGTGACAACGTGAGAAGGTCCACACAAAAACCCTGCTCTAGCTGCGGAAATCCGGCATTACCGTGGAATGCATGACGATCGATTCGATGGACTGGGACGGCGCCTACCGGGACGGGGGATTCTTCGACGGGCCGCCGCCGTGGAACATCGGTGAGCCACAACCCGTGATCGCCGACCTCATCCGGTCCGGCGCGTTCGCCAGCGATGTCCTCGACGCCGGCTGCGGACACGGTGAGGTGTCCCTGGCGTTGGCTGCGGCCGGCCGCACGGTGCTGGGTGTCGAGCTTTCCGAGACGGCGGTGGCATGGGCGCGGCGGTCGGCGGCCCAACGGGGCCTGTCCCGTGCAACATTCGAACAGGGCGATATCACCGCCTTCTCAGGTCATGACGGACGGTTCTCCAGCGTGGTCGACTGCACGTTGTTCCATGCACTACCGGTGGACAAGCGTGAGGCATACCTGAGATCGGTGCATCGCGCCGCTGCCGCGGGCGCCGACTACTACATCCTGGTCTTCGCCAAGGGCGCGTACCCGGCTGAGATGGAGTCCAAGCCCAACGAAGTCGACGCCTACGAGCTTCACGCTGCCGTCGGACGGTACTTTGACGTCGACTTCATTCGTCCCGCACCCATTCTGGCGACAGTGGAAGCGCTGCCTGGACTTCCAGATCTGGTGCTGCCCTTCGAGCGAGATGAACTCGGACGGCTGCAGTTCCCGGGATATCTGCTGCGCGCGAGGAAGTCCGAGTCCGGTATCGCCTGAGCAGCCGCGTCAGCCCGCGTCGCTGCCTGACGACGCGGCGTCGGTGAGCAGTTGACGCAGCCGGTCCAGCGGGTCGCCGCCACCAAGTTGGTGTGGCGCCGACGGCGGGGCTCCGGGACTGGGCAGCCGGTCGGCTGCGATGTCGGACAATCCCTGGCCCGACGGCCCGAGTGCCGGCGGCGGTGTATCGGATTCTGCCGGTGCCGCACCGGCGGGTGGCGGCGGAGGTGGCGGAGGCGGTGGTACGGCATCCGGTTCCGGTGGTGGCGGCGGCGGAACAGATTGCAGTGCAGCGATTTTCGCCGCGAGCCGGGCGTCGGCCTCCGCGCGGACCGTCCGCCGGTCGGGCTGCGGGTCGTCATTTCCGGCGAAGCAGCCGGCGGGCGCCTCGGCGACGACGCGCAGCGCGCTGCGATACCGCTCGCCGGCTGCGTCGGTCCGGCCCGCCGCGGCCGCAACGTCGCCCTGCGTCTCGCGCACCAGCTCCAGGTTGACGCGCGCCGCGCAGGACTGGCCGCCGGCCAGAGCGCGGGAGAAGTCGGTGTCGGCGTCGGCGAGGCGGCCCTCCAGCACCGCGGCGGACCCCCGGGCGAACGGCGCCTTCGCAGGCTCGATCACATTGAGGACCTCCAGCTTCGATGCGTCGTTCTGCAGCGCAGCCCCGTCGCCGCGGCTGAAATGCGTTGCCGCCGAATCACCGATCAGCATGACGGAGATCATCTTGATCACCGCCATCACCGCGAGCAGCACCACCGGTGCCGACCACAGCAGCAGCCGCCTACGCAGCCGCAACCGACCCGCGGTCATCGCGGCTCCCGCCGCGATGCGCGGTTTCGCCAGAACTCCCGCACCGTCAGATAGATCTCGGGCAGCAGCAGGACAGCGGCCAGCAACGCGAACAACCAGTAGAGCTCCACGCGATCGGGGACCGGGGTGGACGACAACGACGCGGCCTCGGTGCCGCCGTCCGGCCGCAGCGTGGGCAGGGCGCGCGTCACCGGCGCAGCGGGGTCTCGATGGACGTACTGCACATCGAGTTCGTCTGCGACGCGGCGTAACCGCTGCTCGTCGAGACCGGAGATCGCCGGGCCGCCGGAGCGGGCGTCGGACAGATAGGTCACCGCGCCGTCGACGTAGGCGCCTGGAATCGGCCCGCCTGCCGCGGTGCCATAGCCGAACACCGCGCCGCCGGACACTCGGCCGCCGGGGTCGAAACTGCCCTGCGATGCCGTCGACCCGCCTGCACCTTCACCGAGGTAGAACACCAGGTTCCGCGCACCGGGGTAGTGCTGTGCCGCCTGGATGAGTTGGTAGCGAAGCAGATTGGCCGCCGCCCCGGCATTCACCGCAGCGGCTGCGTCCGGGGGCACGCTGACATACGGGGAGAGGCCCGCGATCATCGCCTTCAGACTCCAGACGTCCTCGGACAGCGGCCATTCGATCGCGGGGTCCGAGGCGAACCCGATCACCGCGAACCGCGCCTTCGGATAGGTGTCGACGATCGCGGCCATGTCGGTGCGGATGCCGGACATCCGCGTCGCCCCGCCGTAGTCGGCGACGCGGGAGTCCACGGAGCGGTCGACGAGGAAGAACACGTTGGTGTTCGCGCCCTGACTGACGGCGGCCGCATCGCGATCGGGTTGGGCCGGGGCGGCCGTCTCGATACCCGGGCGCGCCGCTGCGACGACGAGCAGCAGCATGGCCACTGTTGTTGCTCCCCAGCGCAGCAGAACCGCGCGTCGATGCTCACCGGGGTGTGCCAGGACCCCCGACAGGGTGACGGCCCTGGCGCCGACGATGACGGCGGCGAGCACCAGCAGTACGGCGATCGGCAGCACGGGATGCACGGTCATCGGCGCGCCACCACGAGGGCCACACCCAGCAGGGCGGCGGCGGCCAGCCCGGTGATGAGCAGCGGGCCGGGCTCGTCGGGCAGTTGTCCGCTGATCCGCGCGCCGCCGGGCAGCACCACCGGTGCGGGGTTGGCGGCGATCGCCTGCAGATCATCGGGCAGGGTGGGATCCGACCCGCCGGGCCCGGCGGCGTGATAGCGGAAGAACCGGCCGCCGGTGCGTCCGGTGAGAGTGGTGAGTTCGGCGTCACCGCGCTGGGCGGCATCGCTGACGTCCACCCGGGCGATGGCGTTGACCTGGATGCCGGCCTTGTCCGCCATGTCGGCCACCTGCTGTTCGCTGAACAGGGTGCGTCCGTCACCGGGCCCGAATGTGCTGGGCCCCAGATAGATCAGTGACCGGCGGCGAGTGGTGGGTTCGGTGCCGAAACCGGTCATGCACAGCGCGAGGGTGTCCCGCAGGCTGGGCGCATAGTCGGTGTAGGTCACCGACTTGGCGAACTGCGCGGCCTGCTGCGGAGTCGGCGCGGCGTAGTCGCCGAGGCGTTGGGCGGCGTACTGGTAGTCACGGGTCAGCGGAAGCAGCCGCACCGTCGGGGAGGTCAGGCCGATTCGCTGGGCATCGAAGGTCGTAGCCTTTCCCGCGAAGTGATCGAGGAATTGCGCGGTGGTGCCGTCGGTGACCGGCGCTGCGACACACAGCATCACGTCCTCGGGGTGCAGCGCGTCGAACTCCCGCCCCGACCCCGACGGCCGCGCGGCGGTCAGCGCGGCGGTCAGGAACAGGACCACCAGCAGCGCGATCGTCGTTGCCGCCAGGACGATTTCGCGCCGCCGGATCCGGGCGTACTCGGGCAGTGCGGTCAACCGGTCGACGTGGGCCAGCGGCCGCAGCGTCCGGTCGGCCGTCGCCGTCGGCAGGGTCAGTGCCAGCACCACGCAGACGGCCAGGCATGCCATCCCGGCCAGGGCGATCGGCCACCATCTCAGATCCACGAGCGGATCAACTCCTCGGCCTGCGCGCCCAACCGGTCGGGGTCGGCGTCGGTACCGGTGTCGAATCGGGCGTCGCGCAGCGCCGCGATCAGCGGGGCGGCCGGTGCCAGTGCCCCGGCCGCGATCTCGTCGACATGCAGATACTGCGCCCGCACCCCGGTCGCCTGATGCAGGAAGCTGCGCACGGTGTGGCTCATCTGGTCGTAGGCCTGCGCATCGGACAGCTCACCGCGGCGCCGCAGCTCGATGATCCTGCGGATGCCGCCGGCGAAGCGCCGTCGCGTCAACCGGGCATGCAGATCGCCGAACGCGGGCAGTTTGCGAAGCCGGTCGTTGGGCAGAGTGACCACGAAAACCGCTGCGTACCAAACTATTATGACCGCGAGAAGGATGATCGCCAGCCACAGCCACCAGGACGAGTACGGTGTGGGGCCGCCGACGAAGCGCAACAGGTCACCCGGCACGGGCGAACACCTCCGCCATGGCGGTGAGCCGCGACCGGATCTCGTCGCTGCGTCCGATCGCGGTGAACGGGATCGCGTGGGTGGTCAGAAACGCCTCGAGCCGCGCCCGGCGGCGCTTCTCGGCGCGCCGGTAGGCGACCTCGACCCGCCGGCCCAACCGGGACCGGCTCGGCACCACCGCGCCCGTGGTGACGTCATAGCCGTCGCCGTCACCGCTGACTGCGGGCATGTCGGACACAAAAACCCACAGCATGTCGTGGCGGGCCGCCAGCCGGGCGGTGACCTCGTCGAGGCCGGCGGTCACGTCAGGTTCGTCGGACACCACGATCACCAACATCGGTCGGCGGTAATGCGTTGCCACATAGCGCAATTGGTCTTCTATGCGGCTCGGTCCCGGGCTGGTCGTGGTGTGCCGGTAGACGTGGTCGAGCATGCTCTCGATATGCGTTTCGCCGCGGCCGGGCCGGATGCTCACACACCCCCTGGTGTCTCCGTACACCATCCCGATCTCGTCCGAGCGGCCCAGCGTGATCAACCCGATGGCGCCCAGGATCGCCTCGGCCACATCGAGTTTGGTCTCACCGCCGGCCGCGAGTGCGGTCATGTTCCGGCCGGCGTCGGCGACCAGCAGGATCTTGTGATGCTTCTCGGACACGAAGCGCTTGATCAGCACCGTGCCCGATCGCGCGGTGGCCTTCCAGTCGATGTCGCGGACGTCATCGCCCGGCACGTACGGGCGCAGGTCGTCGAACTCCATGCTGCGGGTGTGCAGCAGCGCGTAGCGGCCGCCTTCCAGGAGCCCGCGGGTGTCAGTGCCGAAGAACCGCTTGGCCCGGTTGAGATGTTGGCCCATGCCTTCAGGGCACTCGCACCGCGTGCAGGATCGCGTCGATCACCGTGTCGGAGGTGACGCCGGTGGCTGCCGCCTCGAAACCGAGAATCAGCCGGTGCCGCAGGATGCGGTGCGCGAGTGTGGCGATGTCGTCGGGGATGACGTGGCCGCGGCCGGAGAGCACCGCCAGCGCGCGGGCGGCCCGGCAGAACGCGATCGTGGCACGCGGACTGGCGCCGTACTCGACCAGCCGGGCCAGCTTGGGCTCCAGATACACCTGCGGATTGCGGCTGACAGCGACCAGTTCACTGGCGTAGCGCATCAGCGCCGGGTCCATCTGCACGCCGCGCACCACCCGCTGCAGAGCGCGGATGTCGTCGAGGCCGACCACCGCGCCGCGGCGACGGTCCTTGTCGAACAGGCCGGCGTCCATCCGGTGGATCATCTCGACCTCTTCGGCCACCGACGGATAGGCCACGACGTCCTTGAGCATGAACCGGTCGGTCTGGGCCTCCGACAGCGGATAGGTGCCCTCCTGGTCGACGGGGTTCTGGGTGGCGACCACCAGGAACGGCTCGTCGATGGGGTAGACCGTGCCCGCGATGGTGGTCTGGCGTTCCTCCATCGCCTCCAGCATCGCGCTCTGGGTCTTGGCGCTGGACCTGTTGATCTCGTCGAGCAGCACGATGTTGGTGTGCACCGGCCCCAGCTGGGTGACGAACCGATTGGTCGCGGCCTCGTACACCTGGGTTCCGATGATGTCGCTGGGCAGCAGATCCGGGGTGCACTGGATGCGGTGGAAACCGCCGTGGATGGATTCGGCGACCACCCGCGCGGCCGTGGTCTTGGCCAGCCCGGGCACGCTCTCGATCAGTACGTGGCCGCCCGCGGCCAGCCCGATGAGCAGCGATTCCCGCAGGTTGTCCTGCCCGACGACGGTGGCGGAAAAGGCGGCAGACACCGCATCCACCGTGCGACGGGCCTGGTCGAGGGAGCACGGATCAGTCTGCAGTCGAGCGGTGGTCATCAAGTCCTTTCACCGACTAGGCGATTCGGGTGTCGTCATCCGCCGGGGCCGGCAGCAGCCCGCCGAACGGGAAGTCGAACGGGCAGTCATACGGGAAGTCATAGTCACCGTATTCATCCCCTTCCGGGTCGGGCTTCGTTACGTCGCCGGCGTCGTCGTCGGTGATGTCGGGAGCGAAGTTCTCCGGCACGAGGGTGGGCACGACATCAGGGGACTCCTCGCTGTTCTGCTCTCGGCGCAGGTCGGCGGCGACCAGTCCCAACCCGGCCAGCGCCAATACGATCACCCCGGCCGCCGCCCAGACGCTGCCGCTGATCAACGCCACCAGGAACATCACGCAGCCTGCGGCGGCGACGATGACCGCGTTGCGCATGATGTCCTCCCGAATGGCGGGTTACCCGCTGGTTGCGCCGCGAACACCCGGCGGTGGGAAAGCAGATTGGGTCTGCCGTGACCGACGTGGGAAGATGGGACGCGTGTTGCGATGGACGACCGCCGGTGAATCTCACGGCCGCGCGCTGGTAGCCGTGGTCGAAGGCATGGTTGCCGGTGTCGGCGTGACCTCGGCCGACATTGCCGGGCAGTTGGCCCGCCGGCGCCTGGGCTACGGCCGCGGTGCCCGGATGAAGTTCGAGCAGGACCAGGTCACCGTGCTGGCCGGGGTGCGCCACGGCGAGACGCTGGGCGGCCCGATCGCCATCGAGATCGGTAACACCGAGTGGCCGAAGTGGGAAACCGTGATGGCGTCCGACCCGGTGGCCCAGGAGGAATTGGACGTTGCGCGCAACGCGCCGCTGACCCGTCCCCGACCCGGTCACGCCGATTTCGCCGGCATGCTCAAATACGGCTTCGACGACGCCCGTCCGGTTCTTGAGCGGGCCAGCGCCCGCGAGACCGCCGCCCGCGTCGCGGCCGGCACCCTGGCCCGGTCCTTCCTGCGGCAAGCCCTCGGCGTCGAAGTGCTCTCCCACGTCATCTCGATCGGCGCGTCGGCGCCTTACGACGGACCGCCGCCGGCGGCCGGCGATCTGGACCGCATCGACGAGAGCCCGGTCCGTGCGTTCGACTCCGACGCCGAAGCCGACATGATCGCCCAGATCGAAGCCGCCAAACGCGACGGCGACACCCTCGGTGGCGTCGTCGAGGTCGTCGTCCACGGCCTGCCGATCGGGCTCGGCTCGTTCACCAGCGGTGAGAACCGGCTGGACAGCCAGCTCGCGGGCGCGGTGATGGGGATCCAGGCCATCAAAGGTGTCGAGATCGGCGACGGTTTCGAGACCGCGCGCCGCCGCGGCAGCCAGGCCCACGACGAGATGTATCCCGGCCCGGACGGCGTGGTGCGTTCCACGAACCGGGCCGGCGGCCTGGAAGGCGGGATGACCAACGGTCTTCCGCTGCGGGTGCGGGCGGCGATGAAACCGATCTCCACCGTGCCCCGGGCACTGGCCACTGTCGACATGGCCACCGGTGACGAGGCCGTGGCGATCCACCAGCGTTCCGACGTGTGCGCGGTGCCCGCCGCCGCCGTGGTCGTCGAGACCATGGTCGCCCTCGTGCTGGCGCGCGCGGTACTGGAGAAGTTCGGCGGCGACTCGCTGCGGGAGACCCGCCGCAACGTCGAGGGCTACCTGCAGTCTGTAGCTGAGCGGATGCCCGCCGAGACGCAAGATTCGCCTGTGCGGGCGTCGGGATAGCACGATGACGCCGAAGGCCGTGCTGATCGGATTGCCCGGCTCCGGGAAGTCGACCATCGGGCGGCGCTTGGCGAAGGCGATGGGGGTGGCGATGCTGGACACCGACGTCGCCATCGAGGAGAAGACCGGCCGCACCGTGGCCGACATCTTTGCCAACGACGGCGAGCAGGAATTCCGCCGCATCGAAGAAGAGGTCATTCGCGACGCCCTGGCCACCCACGACGGCGTGCTGTCGCTGGGCGGCGGCGCGGTCACCACCCCCGGAGTACGTGACGCGCTGGCCGGGCACACCGTGGTGTTCCTGGAGATCAGCGCGGCCGAAGGTGTGCGACGGACCAGCGGCAGCACGGTACGCCCGCTGCTGGCCGGGCCCGACCACGCCGAGAAGTACCGCACGCTGATGAACGAGCGGGTGCCGATCTACCGTCGGGTCGCCACGATCCGGATCAACACCAATCGCCGAAATCCCGGTGCCGTTGTGCGCCATATCATTTCGCGACTGGAAAATCCGCAGCCGCCGCGCCGGCGCAGGCCGCCCTGGCGGCGTTCGTCGTCGACGTCCGAAAAAGGTTCCACCCCAACGCCACCGGATGACCCGGTGGAGTCCACCCCGGTCACGCCCGCCACCCCGGCGGCGCTGGCCGCTCGCCGCGCCGGAGTTCGCAAATGACTGAGTCCTCGTCGCCGGTGACCATCGAGGTCGCCGTCGATCCGCCCTACCCGGTGATCGTGGGCACCGGCCTGCTCGGCGAGCTCGGTGAGCTGCTCGGCGGCCGGCACAAGGTCGCCATCCTGCACCAGCCGGTGCTGACCCAGACCGCCGAGGCGATCCGGGCGCACCTGTCGGAGCTGGGGGTCGACGCCCATCGCATCGAGATTCCCGACGCCGAGGCCGGCAAAGACCTGCCGGTTGTCGGTTTCATCTGGGAAGTGCTGGGCCGCATCGGAATCGGCCGTAAAGATGCGCTGGTGAGCCTCGGTGGCGGCGCGGCCACGGATGTGGCGGGCTTCGCCGCGGCCACCTGGCTGCGCGGTGTGGACATCGTGCACGTGCCGACCACGCTGCTGGCGATGGTCGACGCCGCGGTCGGCGGGAAGACCGGAATCAACACCGAGGCCGGCAAGAACCTGGTCGGCGCTTTCCACCAGCCGGCCGGCGTGCTGGTCGACCTGGCGATGCTGGAGACGTTGCCGCGCAACGAACTCGTCGCCGGGATGGCCGAGATCGTCAAGGCCGGCTTCATTGCTGACCCGAAGATCCTCGACCTCATCGAGGCCGATCCGCAGGCTGCTGTCGACCCGGCCGGCTCTGTTCTGCCGGAGCTGATCCGGCGGGCTATCGCGGTCAAGGCCGAGGTGGTGGCCGCCGACGAGAAAGAGTCGGCGTTGCGCGAAATCCTCAACTACGGGCACACGTTGGGACATGCCATCGAACGCCGCGAGCGCTACAAGTGGCGCCACGGCGCCGCTGTTTCGGTGGGCCTGGTGTACGCCGCGGAGCTGGGCCGGCTGGCAGGCCGGCTCGACGACGAGACCGCTGCGCGCCACCGCACGGTCCTGACAGCGCTCGGGCTGCCGGTGAGCTACGACGCCGACGCCCTGCCCGACCTCGTCGAGAGCATGGCCGGCGACAAGAAGACCCGCTCCGGTGTGCTGAGGTTCGTGGTGCTCGACGGGCTGGCCAAGCCGGGGCGGCTGGAAGGCCCGGACCCGGCGCTGCTGGCGGCGGCCTACGCGGAGGTGGCGAAGTGACCACAGTGCTGGTGCTCAACGGCCCGAACCTCGACCGGCTCGGCCGGCGCGAACCCGAGATCTACGGCAGCACAACCTATGACGACCTCGTCACCCTGGTCGAAACGCAGGCAACCGAATTGGGACTCAGCGCGGTGGTGCGCCAGAGCAACAGCGAAGGCCAGCTGCTGGACTGGTTGCATGCGGCCGCCGACGCCGGTGACCCGGTGATCCTCAATGCCGGCGCGCTGACCCACACCTCGATCGCGCTGCGCGATGCGTGTGCCGAACTGAAGGCTCCGCTGATCGAGGTGCACATCTCCAATGTGCATGCGCGAGAAGAGTTTCGGCACCACTCGTATCTGAGCGGGGTGGCGACCGGGGTGATCGTCGGCCTGGGAGTTCAGGGCTACCTGCTGGCGCTTCGCTACCTGGCCACCCTGGACGCCACACCCGACCAGGCGTGAACAACCGATTGGCGCTGGGCGGGGCCGGCGTCACACGCGTCGTCGAAACGCAGGTCCAGATGCGGACATCGCTGTTCGCCGACACCCCGGCGCAGGCTTGGGACGACAACGCCGACCTGCTGGAGCCGCACTTCTGGGATCGCGGCGCGCAGCAGTGGCGGATCGCGATGCAGTCCTGGGTGGTGGAAGTCGATGGTCTGATCGTCGTCGTCGACACCGGGGTGGGCAACGACCGCGACCGGCCGCACATGCCGCCTCTCGACCATCTCTGCACCGACTTCCTCGCCGCCTTCACCGCGGCCGGCTTCGACCCGGCCGATGTCGACATCGTGGTCAACACCCACCTGCACACCGATCATGTCGGCTGGAACACCCAATTGGTCGACGGGCACTGGGTGCCGACGTTCCCCAACGCCCGTTACGTGATGCCCGAAGCCGACTACCGTTTCTTCGGTCCCGGGGGAGACGGCGAGAACGACGGCATGCGAACGGTGTTGGCCGACAGCGTGATTCCGGTCAGCGACCAGATCCAGCTGTGGTCGGACGAGGTGAAGCTCAGCGAGTCGCTGCACCTGCGTCCGGCCGCCGGGCACACGCCCGGATCCTCGGTGCTGTGGCTCGACGCGGGCAGCCCCGCCGTGTTCGTCGGCGACCTCACGCACTGCCCGATCCAGATCCGCAGGCCCGACGACGCGTGCGCTTTCGACGTCGACCCGACCGCGGCCCGCCGCACCCGACGCCGGGTGTTCGCCGAGGCCGCGCAGGCAGGTGCGACGGTCTTTCCCGCGCATTACCCCGGACATGGGGGACCGGTGCTCGTCGCGAGCGACGACGGTTTCGACGTCAGCGGCTGGGCGCCACTGGACGCGATCTGACTACGACTTGTCGGACTTGTCGGACTTGCTCGTCATGTCGATCTGCTCGGTCGGCTCGTCGCGCTCGGCGGTGGCCACTGGCGAGGTGTGCGCCTCGGTCGCCGCGGACTCGTGGGTGAGTCCGGCGATCGGACCGGTGCGGTCCTCCGTCTCGACGGCGTCGAACACGTCGTGCGCCTCGCCGTAACGGCGGCGGGGTTCGTCGGGGCGCTTGCGGTCGACCAGGAAACGCCCGATTGCCACGGCGGCGATGGCAGGCACGAACACCATCAGTGCGGTGAACGCCGCATAGGTGGTCAGCTCGCTGATCAGGCCCTCGGCGTACACGTTCTTGTAGAACAGCGAGACGACCCAGGTGATCAGACCGCTCACGATGCCGGCGACCAGTCCGGCCAGCAGCCAGGTCATCGCCAGATCGCGGCGGCGGTCCGGGTCAGGGTTGTCGTTGGCGTCGCCGCGGCCGTCGATCAGACCCCACAGGAATGCCGCGATACCGAACACCACGACCAGCACGACGCTGATCAGTCCCGCCTTGGTCTCGTAGATGTTGATCAGCGTGCCCTGCACGATCCGGACGATCACCATGCCGGCAGCGAACGCCAGTCCGCGCAACAACCACGTAGTCATGGTTAGTCAGGGTAGCGAGTACCGTCAGCGACCGTGACACATTCCCAACGTCGGAACCGGCTGGCAGCCACGCTGGCCGCCGACGGACTGGACGCAATGCTGATCAGTGACCTGGTCAACGTGCGTTATCTCTCCGGTTTCAGCGGGTCGAACGCCGCGCTTCTGGTGTTCGCGGGCGACACGCCCGACGTGTTGGCCACCGATTCGCGGTACCGGACGCAGGCCGCACAGCAGGCGCCGGACCTGGAAACCGTCATCGAGCGGGCCTGCGGACGTCACCTCGTGGGCCGGGCGGTGGCCGACGGAGCCCGCCGGATCGGGTTCGAGAGCCACGTCGTCACCGTCGACGGGTTCGACACCCTGGCCCGCGAAGTCGACGAGCAGCCGGCGGCCGAGCTGGTGCGGGCCTCGGGGACCGTCGAGGCGCTGCGCGAGATCAAGGATGCCGGTGAGATCGCACTGCTGCGGCTGGCCTGCGAAGCCGCCGACGCAGCCCTGGCGGTGCTGGTGAGCAGCGACGGGCTGCGGCCGGGCCGCACTGAGCGGGAAGTCGGCCGCCAGCTCGAGGCGCTGATGCTCGAACACGGCGCCGACGGACCGTCGTTTGAAACCATCGTGGCCACCGGCGCCAACTCGGCGATCCCACACCACCGGCCCACCGACGCGGTGCTGGGCAGCGGCGACTTCGTCAAGATCGACTTCGGCGCGCTGGTCGGGGGTTATCACTCCGACATGACCCGCACGTTCGTGCTCGGCGCCGCAGCCGAGTGGCAGCTGGAGATCTACGAGCTGGTGGCGGCGTCCCAGCGGGCCGGCCGCAACGCTCTCGAGGTGGGGGCGGAGCTTCGTGACGTGGATGGCGCGGCCCGGCAGGTGATCGTCGACGCCGGCTACGGCGAGTTCTTCGGGCACGGCCTCGGGCACGGGGTCGGACTGCAGATCCACGAAGCGCCGGGAATCAACTCCGCCGCCGCCGGTACACTGCTTGCTGGCTCCGTGGTGACCGTGGAACCCGGGGTCTACCTGCCCGACCGTGGCGGTGTCCGCATCGAGGACACCCTGGTCGTCGGCGAACGAAGCCCCGAACTACTGACCCGGTTCCCCAAGGAACTGACCGTCCTGACTTAGGAGAACGACCTACCGTGGCATCCACTGCCGATTTCAAGAATGGCCTTGTGCTGAACATCGACGGCCAGCTCTGGCAGATCACCGAGTTCCAGCACGTCAAACCGGGCAAGGGCCCGGCGTTTGTGCGTACCAAGCTCAAGAACGTGCTGTCGGGCAAGGTCGTCGACAAGACCTACAACGCCGGGGTGAAGGTGGAGACCGCGACCGTCGACCGGCGCGACGCCACCTACCTCTACCGCGACGGCTCGGATTTCGTGTTCATGGACTCCGAGGACTTCGAGCAGCACCCGCTGCCGGAGGCGCTGGTGGGCCGGCTGGCAGATTTCCTGCTGGAGGGCATGCCGGTGCAGATCGCGTTCAACGAGGGCTCGCCGCTGTATCTGGAGCTGCCGGTGACCGTCGAGCTCGAGGTCGCCAGCACCGAGCCCGGCCTGCAGGGCGACCGTTCCAGCGCCGGCACCAAGCCGGCGACGCTGGAGACCGGCGCCGAGATCCAGGTTCCGCTGTTCATCAACACCGGCGACAAACTCAAGGTCGATTCCCGCGACGGCAGTTACCTGGGGCGTGTGAACTCCTGATATGGCCGACCGCAAGGCCGACAAGGGTCGGCATCAGGCGCGCAAGCGCGCCGTCGACCTGCTGTTCGAGGCCGAGGCCCGGGGTCTGACCCCGGCCGAGGTGGCCGAGGGGCGCACTGCGCTCGCCGAGGCGAACGCGGACGTATCGGCGCTGAACCCGTACACGGTGACCGTCGCGCAGGGCGTCACGGCGCACACGGCCCACATCGACGAGATGATCACCTCGCACCTGCAGGGCTGGACTCTGGAGCGGCTGCCCGCCGTGGACCGCGCGATCCTGCGGGTGGCGGTGTGGGAGCTGCTGCACGCCGAGGACGTGCCGGAGCCGGTGGCCGTCGACGAGGCGGTCGAGCTGGCCAAGGAGCTGTCCACCGACGACTCACCGGGCTTCGTCAACGGGGTGCTCGGCCAGGTCATGCTGGTGACCCCGCAGATCCGCGCGGCCTCGCAAGCAGTCACAGACGCAGTCCGGGGCCCCGGCCCCGAGGCGTAACCTCCCCGCCATGTTGAGCTCCGCGGACTGGGTCGAAGCGGGGTTCTCGTTGCTCGCCGAGCAGGGCGTCAAGGCACTGACCGTCGGCCGGCTCTGCGAGCGGGTGGGTGCCACCAAGGGCAGCTTCTACTGGCATTTCACCGACCTCGGCGCGTATCGGCGCGCGCTGGCCGACACCTGGGCCGAGGTGAATGACACCGACCGCGCCGAGTTCATCGGACTGGCCGAGCTTCCACCGCGCGAGCGGCTCAGCCGGATGATGAGAACTCTTCTGGGGCAACGGCATTGGATGCTGGAGCGGGCGATGCGGGAGTGGGCACGCACCGACGCCGATGTCGCGGCCGCGGTGTCCGCCTCCGACCGGCGGGTGCGCCGTGCGGTGCGGCAGGCCTACCTCGATGACGGCTTCAGCACCGAGGAGGCCCACGTGCGCGCTGACGCGACATTCGCGGCGGGCGTGGGATTTCTGCACCTGTCCGTCACCGCTCCCGGCGCGAAAGCCACTGCGCAGCAACAGCGTTTCCTGGACATCATGCTTCGCCACTAAGGCCATACCAAAAGGTATGGTAGCGTTCGGCCGATGATCAGCGACGACTTCGTGGCGCGCCTGGCGCGGCGCGCCGTAGAGGCCGAAGAGCTGCGCCGTCTGCCCGACGCCACCATTGCCGACTACCGGACCAGCGGGCTGGCGCGACTGCTGCTGCCCGCCCGCTACGGCGGGGACCAGGCGCCGTTCCCGGACATCCTGGAACCGGTGCGCCGAATGGCCCATGGCTGTGTATCGAGTGCCTGGACGTTGGGGTTCTACACCCTGCACAACTGGATGCTGGCGCTGTTCGGCGAGCAGGCGCAGGACGAGGTGTTCGCCGACGGGCCGGTGTTGTGCCCGGCGCCGCTGGCGCCGACCGGTCGCGCGGTGCCCGTCGACGGCGGGGTGCGGCTGTCCGGGCGGTGGTCCTGGGCCACCGGGATCATGGCCGCCGACTGGGTGATGGTCGGCGCCCTGTGTGGACCCGACGACGGCAGGTATCCCGCGCTGGTCCTGTTGCCGTTCGACGACGTTGCCGTAGAGGATGTTTGGCACACCGACGGGATGCGGGGGACCGGCTCGCACGATGTGCTGGTGAACGACGTGTTCGTGCCTGAGCACCGCCTGGTCGGCGTCGTCGACGTCTATGGCGGCACCGCGCCGGGTGCGGCGCTGCACGATGCGAGCGCCTACCGGTGGCCGATGGTCCCTGCGTTGTCACTGCTGGCGGCGATGCCGGCACTCGGTGCCGCGGAGGCGGTCGCCGACGGGTTCGCAGCCCGGCTCGGTGAGCGCGTGCTGGCCTACTCCGGGGTGACCCAGAAACAACAGCCGGCCGCTCAGATCCGCCTCGGCGATGCCCGGGTGCGGTTACGCGCGCTGCACGGCCTGCTGGACGACACGGTCGATCTGATCGAGGGCTTGGTCACCGACGGCACCCGGATCCCGCGCACGGTCCGCGCCCGGACCCGGGTAGCCGCCGCGCACATCGTCCACGAGTCTCGTGCCGTCGTCGCCGATCTGCTCGAATCCTCCGGTGCCAGTGCGCATTTCCTGCACAACCCGCTCCAGCGCGCGAAACGGGACATCGACGTCATCTCCGGCCACGTGGTGTTCGACTACGACGTGAGCCGCGAGCTGGCCGGCGCGCTGGAGATCGGCGCGCCGGTCTCGCCGATCGCGATGGTCTAGCCGGCGCTCCTGGCATTGGCCATGAGCTCGGCCACCCGTTCGCGCTGAGCCGGGTTCTCGAAGATGCCGTCCTTCTTGAAGTACGTGCCGACGATGGCGCCGTCGGCGACGGCGAGCTGGTCGGCGACGTTCTCGGCCCTGACGCCGGTGTTGACGAACACCGGGACGGTCCCCGCGTTCTTCTTGACCACCGACAGTGCCTCGAGATCCGTTGGGGCGCCGGCCGTCAGCCCCGATACACAGATGGCGTCGGGAAGCGTGGCGAACACCGTGGTCCGGGTGATCGACGCGAGATCGCGCTGCGCGAGGTAGGTGGCGGACTCGGGAACGATGTTGAAGAACAGTTTCACCCCGGCACCGCCGATGCGGGCGCGGTGACGGGCAACTTCACCGACGTTGGTGTCCCACAACCCGAAATCGCTGGCGTACACGCCGGTGAAGATCTCGCGGACGTACTGTGCGCCGGTGGCCACGGCGAGGTCGATCGAGGCGCGACCGTCCCACAACACGTTGACCCCGTAGGGAATCGAGATGTCGCCGAGCAACTGACCGATGATGCGGGCCATCGTGATCGCGGTGATCGGTTCGGTCTTCGTGAGGTAGGGCAGGCTGAACTCGTTCGAGATCATCACCCCGTCGACGCCGCCCTGCTGGAGCGCGTCGAGCTCCTCCTTGGCGCGGTCCACCACGGCCGTGAGCCCGGCGCGGGTGTCGAATCCGGGGTCCCCGGGCAGCGCGGAGAGGTGAAGCATCGCGATCACAGGCTTCGCTACGGAGAAGACCTCGCGCACCCAGTCGGCCATGTGAACCCCTTTCGGTTGAGACTGTCTGTTTCTAACGCACGGCTGACGCGTTCTGCAAGAAAATTACAGATTGTTCCGGAAACTCCGGTAATTGTTGCAGCCAAGTCGTGAAGACTTTACATTGAATCCCACACTTCGTGAATCACTCACAACAAGGAGCGGGCGAACTGGTGTCAGCCAAGACGCGGCGTGCGCAGATAGAGCAGCGGGTCCTTGACGAGGGCGAGATCGAATACGCCTCGTTGGCACAGGAATACGGCGTCTCCGAGATGACGATCCGCCGAGACGTCGACGCGTTGGAGGCATCCGGTCTGGTCCGGCGCATCACCGGCGGCGCGATCAAGGCTTATCAGAAGGCGGAAGAGCCATCCTTCGAGAGCCGGGCGTCGAGATCGGCCACCGAGAAGATGCACATCGCCGAGGCGGCGGTCGAACTCCTCGAGCCGGGCGAGACCGTCATCCTCGACAGCGGCAGCACAGTACTGGCGGTGGCCCGGGCCATCCGCGGCCGCGGGCTCGGGCTCACCATCGTGACGCCGAGCCTGCTGGCCGCAATCGAGCTCGCGGACGAACCGGACACCACGATCATCGTCACCGGGGGGCATCTTCGCCCCGGCGAGCTCAGCCTGATCGGCTTCGAAACCGAAGCGGTCTATCAGATGTACAACTGCGACACCTACATCATGGGTGTCGCCGGTGTCGATCCCGTCCGCGGCCTGACCGACTATCACCGGCTCGAGGGCAGCGCCAAGCGTGCGGCCGCCGGCGCCGCGGACCGGATCATCGTCGTCGCCGATGAGTCCAAACTCGGCCGGGTGCAGCTGTTGACCGTTGCCCCGCTGAGCGCGGCGGGCCACATCGTCACCGACAGTCCGCCCGATCACCCCACCCTGGTCGCTGCCCGCAACCTCGGCGTGGAGGTGCTCTGCGTGGATCGCGACGACAAGCCCGGCGACGGCGTTCTGGACGAAGCCCTGTGAGCGGCTTCACCATCGGCGTGGACATCGGCACCACCGGCACCAAGACGGTGCTGCTGGACACCGACGGTGGCATCGTCGCCCAAACCAGCCGTGAATCAACACTTTTCAGTGACCGGCCCGGCTGGGCCGAGGCAGACCCGGACCAGTGGCTGGCCAATGTGGTCGGCTCGCTCACCGAGGTCGTCGCCACGGCGGGTATCGCACCGGCCGACGTCACAGCCATTGCCACCACGGGCATGGTGCCTGCCGTCATCGCCATCGATGCCGAGGGCCGACCACTGCGCCGGGCAATCCTGCAGAACGACGCCCGCGCCGCCGATGAGATCCGCACCCTGGCAACGGCCCTGGCCGATATCGACCTCGTCGCGTTGACGGGTGCCGCACTGACCCAGCAGTCGGTCGCGCCCACCGTGCTCTGGCTGCAGCGCAACGAACCTGACATCACCGCGCGGACAGCCCATTTCGTCGGCTCCTACGACTGGCTGTTGGTCGCCCTGGGCGCGCCTGCCCATGTCGAGAGGAACTGGGCCCTGGAATCCGGCCTGTTCACCATCGGGGGAGAGCCGGTCGGCGCGGTGATGTCAGCCGCCGGTATCGATCCCGAGCTCCTGCCGCCCGTCCGGTCGCCCGGAGACGTTGCCGGCGGGCTCAGCGCCGAGATGGCCCAACGCAGCGGACTGCGCGCGGGCACACCTCTGGTGGTCGGCGGTGCCGACCACGTGCTGTCGGCCTTCGCCGCGGGCGTCGAAGAACACGGCGACTGGTTGGTGAAGCTGGGGGGCGCCGGCGACATCCTCGTGGCCAGTGATGATCCCGTCGTCGACCGACGCCTCTACCTCGATGCCCATCCGGTGCCCGGACGGTGGCTGCCCAATGGCTGCATGGCCACCAGCGGCAGCCTGATCCGCTGGTTCCAAAGCCTCATCGGCGGCGAGGATCTGCTGAACCTGGACGAGGAGGCGCAGCACCGTCGCCCTGCCGAAGTCCTCTGCCTTCCGTACTTCCTCGGCGAGAAGAGCCCACTGCATGACCCGGATCTGCGCGGGGTCTACGCGGGTCTGCACCTGGGCACCACCCGGGCCGACATGTACCGCTCGACCCTGGAGGCCATCGCTTTCGGCTTCCGCCACCACGTCGAGGTGTTCGGCGAACTGGGCATCGAACTCGGCCGTGCGTCGATCACCAACGGCGGCAGCAAGTCCACGCTGTGGAAGCAGATCCACGCCGAGGTACTCGGCGTGCCGGTGCATCCCATCGTCGACCATCCCGGCGCCTCGCTGGGGGCCGCGCTGATCGCCGCAGTCGGTGTCGGGGCGCTGGCGGGATGGGACCAGTGCCGGCCGTTCGTCAGGCTCGGCGAACCCGTGGTGCCCGACCCCGCCAATGTCGCGGTCTACGACGCCGCATACCAGGAATGGCGCGACCTGGCCACCGCCACCACCGCCATCTCGCACACGCTAGCTGAAAGGACTCGTCAATGAGCAAGACCGTGGTCGTCACCGGAGCCGGATCGGGGATCGGCAAGGCGATCGCCACCGTTGCCGCCCAACGTGATTGGCGGGTGGTGGTCACCGACATCGATCTCGACGCCGCCACCGCGGTGGCAGCCGGGCTGGACGACCCGGCCGGCCTGGGCCACGAAGCCACCCAGCTCGATGTCACCGACCCGGCGCAGGCCGCGATGGTCGCCGACGACATCGCAGACCGGCTCGGGCTGGACGCGTGGATGAGCAATGCCGGTATCTCGTTCATGGTGCCGTTCCTCGACGTGTCATTGGACAACTACGACCTGACGATGGACATCAACCTCAAGGGGGTCTTCATCTGCGGTCAGGCGGCCGCCCGCGCGATGGTCCGCACCGGGCGCCGCGGGACGATCGTCAACACGGCGTCGATGGCGGGCAAGCAGGGCCGGGTGCCGTATCTGTCCGACTACGTCGCCTCCAAGCACGGCGTCGTCGGCCTGACCCAGGCGATGGCATACGAACTCGCCGAGCACGGCATCACCGTCAACTGTGTGTGCCCCGGATTCGTGGCCACCCCGATGCAGTCGCGCGAATTGGACTGGGAGGCACAGCTTCGCGGAACCACGCCCGAGAAGGTCAAGCAGATGTGGATCGATGACACACCGCTCGGCCGTTTACAGCAGCCGGAGGACGTCGCCTACACCGTCGCCTTCCTGCTCTCCGATGACGCCCGGTTCATCACCGGCGAGGCGCTGGCCGTCAACGGCGGCGCCTACATGGATTAGCCCTGATGTTCACCACTGAAAAGGGGAAGCAATGAAGTTCACAACTCCAGGGTTGCGGCGCGCCGCAACATGTCTGGGCGCCATCGGCGCGTCAGCGCTCCTACTCTCAGGGTGCGCGGGCAGTGGCGGGCCGGAAGCCCCGTCCGCGACCGGGTCGGGCCAGGTCCCGACCGATATCTCGGGCACCGTCAACATCCTGATGGAGAACGTGCCCGACACTGACATCGTCAAGTCGATGATCCCCGAGTTCAACAAGAAGTACCCGAACATCAAGGTGAGCATCGAGCCGCAGACCTACGACCAGATCCGGGACAAGCTGGTCGCATCCTTCCAGGCGCCCAAGGCGACCTACGACCTCGTCGTCGTCGACAACGTCTGGATGAAGGACTTCGTCGCCGCGAACTGGTTGCAGCCGTTGGATTCTCGCATCGACTCAACAGCGGACTACGACTACGCAGACTTCTTCAAGCCGCTCACCGACATCGATACCGTCGACGGTAAGCGGTACGCGGTGCCGTTCTACAACTACGCGCTCGGCTACATCTACAGCGTGCCCGACTACCAGAAGGCGGGCCTGAGCGAACCCAAGACCCTCGACGACCTGGTGGCCAACTCCAAGAAGCTGGTCTCCGGTGACCGGGCCGGCATCGCCATGCAGCCGCAGCGCGGCTACAAGGTCTTCGAGGAATGGGCCAACTTCCTGTTCGCCGCGGGCGGTTCGATCTACGACGACTCGGGCAAGTACACCCTCGACACCCCTGAGGCCAAGAAGGCGCTGTCCGCCTACGTCGACCTGTACAACACCGCCGCCCCGAAGAACAGCCTCAACTGGGGCTTCGACGAGGCCGGCCGGTCGGTGTCCAGCGGACAGTCGGCGTCACTGGTGAGTTACAACTGGAACCTGCCGTCACTGAACGCCCCGGACGGGACGGCGGCCAAGTCCGGCGTCGGCCCGTTCAAGCTGACGGCCATGCCCGGTGGCGTCGATGTGCTGGGCTCGTGGAGCTGGGCGATCCCGCAGAACTCCGGGAACGCCGACGCCGCATGGGCATTCGCCTCCTGGTTGACGTCCAAGCCGGTCGACCTCGAGCGGGTCGTCAAGGGCGGCGCGGTCATTCGCAGCAGCAGCACGCAGGATCCCAAGGTGCTCGCCGACGGATTCGGTGCCGACTATTACTCGGTGGTCAAAGACATCCTGTCCAAGGCCAAGCCGCTGAGCAACCAGACCAACGCCGAGGAGATGATCCAGGCCGTCGGAACGGAATTGAACGAGGCCGTGGCAGGCACCAAGAGCATCGACGACGCGCTGCGCGACGCTCAGGCCGCAGCCGAGAAGACCCGGGGCTGACCCCGATTCTGACACTGTGGGATCCGGCGACCGTGACGAGTAGGGAGGACCCGGCATGACCAGATTCAAATACGGGATGTTGAGTCCGCTGCTGGCGCTGTTCGTCGCGGTCGTCGGATTCCCACTGTTCTACGCGCTCTACCTCAGCGCCACCGACTACAAGCTCACCGATCGGCGCGCGCCCCGGTTCGTCGGGCTGACGAACTACCTCAACACCCTCACCAACCCGGACTTCTGGCAGGCATTCGGGACCACCGCCACCTACGTCCTGGTGGCGGTGGTACTCGAACTGGTCATCGGCCTGGTGCTGGCGATGGCGCTGCAGCGCCAGAAGTGGGCCCGGGACGTCACCCGCGCGATGCTGCTGGCGCCCATGTTCATCACGCCGGTCGCCGTCGGTCTGACGTTCCGCTTCCTGCTCAACGACCAGCTCGGCGCTATCCCGTTCGTGCTGAAGAAGTTCGGTGTGGACATCGATTTCCTGGGTTCGGGGCACGCGCTGTACACGTTGGCCCTCATCGACGTCTGGCAGTGGACACCGTTCATGGTGCTGCTCTTGCTGGCCGGCCTGGAATCGATTCCCAAACAGCCGCTGGAGGCGGCCCGGGTGGACGGCGCCCCGCCCTGGTACGTGTTCTGGCGGGTCATCCTGCCGCTGCTGCGGCCCGTGCTGGCCGTCGCGGTGCTGCTGCGGGCGCTGGACGCGATGAAGGTCTTCGAATACGTCTACGCCACCACCAAGGGCGGGCCCGGCACCGAAACCCAGACGCTGCAGTACTACACGTATCAGACCGGCGTGCAGTTCTTCCGGCTCGGCAGCGCGGCCTCGATGGCGTTCGTGGTGCTCGCCGTGGTACTGACCGCGGTTGTGATCACCTTCCGGCTGCTGGAGAGGAACCGCGACGCATGAGCAGCGTGAAGGGATACACCCTGGCCCGCATCGTGGTGCTGTGGGTCGGCGTCGTCGTGGTGGTCATGCCGATCGCATGGATCGTCCTGGCCAGCTTCAAATCTCCTGTTCAGCTCAATGATCCGGCCCTCGTCTTGTTCAGCCCCAATCTGGACAGCTGGCGGTCGGTGCTGTCCTCGGGCATCCTCGACGCGGCGGCACGCAGCTTCTTCGTCGCATCCATCAGCGTGGCCATCAGCCTCGTGGTCGGCTGCATGGGCGCCTACGCGATCACCACGTACCGGGCAGGTGGCACCGTCACCCGATTCGGACTGCTTGCCGCGCAGATGATTCCGCCGGCAGTGCTGGTCTTCCCGTTCCTCACCATGGCCTATGCGCTGCGCTTGCAGGACAGCCTGGTCCCGGTGATCTTCGCGCACCTGAGCTTCGTCGCGCCGGTGGTGACGTGGTTTCTCATCGGCTTCTTCGAGGCGGTGCCGAAGTCCATCGAAGAGCAGGCCCGAGTCGACGGTTTCGGCCGGTTCCGGGCGTTCCTGCTGGTGGTGTTGCCTCAAGTGTTGCCGGGCATCGGGGCGTCGGCGATCTTCGGCTTCACGCTGTCGTGGAACGACATGTTCTACGGCCTGATCCTGGCGCCGGGCAACGCGAAGATCCTGCCGGTGGCGATCGCCGGGTTCAACACCTTCCGCGGAGTGCAGATCGGGTCGATGTGCGCGGCGATCCTGATCGCCGTCGTCCCGGTTGTCATCGCGAGCTTCTTTGTTCAGCGCCGCCTGGTCCAGGGCATCAGCGGCGGCGCGGTCAAGACCTAGCACGGCAGGAGAACGAAAACAGCATGGCTACAGTCACTTTCAGTGGTGTGAACAAGGCCTACGGTGACGCTCGCATCGTCCACGACCTCGATCTCGAGATGGCCGACGGCTCGTTCACCGTATTGGTGGGTCCGTCGGGATGCGGTAAGTCGACGTCGCTTCGGATGCTGGCCGGCCTGGAACCCGTCACCGCAGGGACCATCAGGATCGGCGACAGGGACGTCACCGCGCTGGAACCCAAGGACCGCGACATCGCCATGGTGTTCCAGAACTACGCGCTGTATCCGCACCTGACCGTCGAGCAGAACATCGCGTTTCCGCTGCGTGCCAAAAAGATCGCGAAGAAGGAAGCCCGCGATCGTGCCGCGGTCGTCGCCGAGACACTCGGCCTCACCGGCGCACTGTCGCGCAAGCCGAAGGACCTCAGCGGCGGTCAGCAGCAGCGCGTCGCGATCGGCCGGGCGATCATCCGGGAACCTGCGGTGTTCCTGTTCGACGAGCCGTTGAGCAACCTGGATGCCAAGCTCCGCGTCGAAACCCGCACCGAGCTGCTGCGCATCCAGCGCAGGCTGGGCATCACATCGCTGTATGTGACCCACGATCAGGAAGAGGCGATGACGCTGTCCGACCGTATGGTCGTGATGAACGAAGGCCGCATCGCCCAGCAGGGCGCCCCGCTGGAGGTGTACACCAAGCCGGCCAGCACTTTCGTCGCCGGCTTCGTGGGCAGTCCGAAGATGAATCTGGTGCCCGGCGTGATCGACGGCGGGCTGTTCCGCTCGACCGACGGCCTGGCGCTGCCGGTCGGAGACGTCGCCCGGCACTCCGAGCCGGTGACCGTCGGTTTCCGTCCGGAGCATCTCGTGCTGAGCCGGGCCGACGGCGACAGCGACCGACCACTCGGCTCCACCGGCCGGGTGGCCCTGATCGAGCATCTCGGCCCGCGCGCGATCGTCGCCGTCGAGGCGTCCGGCTGCACGCTGGTGAGCGTTCTCGACATCGCGCAGCTCGGTGATCTCGCCGAAGGCGCCCGGGTGGCGATGTCGGTCCGCGACGGCGGACTGCACGTCTTCGACAAGACCACCGGCGCTCGCATCGAGTCGTGATGGACACCGCGGAGTTGCTCGACGTTGCCCTGGCTGCCGCCCGCAGCGGGGCGGACGTGCTCGCGGCAGGCGCCCGAGGCGATCTCCAGATCACGACCAAGGGGGAGCGGGGCAATCTGGTCACCAACGTCGACGTCGCCGCCGAGCATGCGGTGCGGGGGGTGATCGACGCGCGGCGGCCCGCCGACGAGATCACCGGGGAGGAACTGCCCCCCGCCGTGCGGCGGCGCGCTGCGGTGAGATGGTCGATCGATCCACTCGACGGGACCACCAACTTCACCAGGGGAATCCCTTACTACGCAACGTGTGTCGGCGCAGTGGACGCCGAAGACCGCTGGCTCGCCGGGGCGGTGGTGGCCCCGGCGCTGGGCAAGACCTACTTCGCGCAGCGCGGCGGCGGCGCCTGGCTCGCCGACGCGGCCGGGGTACGCCGGCTCACCGGCCCTGACGGTGACCGAGGGGCGCGACTGCTGGGCATGGGTTATTCGTACTCCGCCGATGTCCGCCGCGAGCAGTTCACGTTGACCGCGCAGCACATGCGCGAGTACACCGACGCCCGGATCTTCGGTTCGGCGGCGTTGGCGATCTGCGCCGTCGCCGAGGGAGCCATCGACGGGTTCGTCGAAACCGACCTCGCCGAGCATGATTGGGCCGCCGCGGCCGTCATCGCCGAAGAAGCCGGGCTCCGGGTCAGCCGGCCGGTCCCGGGGGCGTCGGCAGTGGCCGTCGAGCTGCCGTGAGGTCCGACCACTGCGTTAGCACAATTCGCGACGTCTCGCAGCGTAATTTGCTGCATTGATGAGCGTTAAATCGTGGGGGCGAGGGTGATGGCTGAAATCAGGCTCTCTGCCTAAGTCTTTGGCTAGGTGCGTGGTGGTGCACTTACTTAGATCAGTTCATCTTCGGTTGCCAAACCATCCACTGCTGTTTACAGTAACTCCGCGGGTTCGCCATCTGGTGCTGTCATTGTGCACCGCGGAGGCGTCGTCTCATCGCACATCGTTATCGGGGGGTTTGGGTCGTGGGAGCAACTTCTTCGCGCCAGTCGGCAGTGCGCTACGCACGGATCGGTGGCTTGGCCGTCGCGACCGGACTCGGGGCCGCGCTGGCCACCGGGCACGGAATCGCCGCCGCGGCACCGTCATCCAATGACACTGGCTCGCACGGTACCGAGTCCAAGTCAGCGGGACCGCAGCGCGCGGCCGCCAAGTCGAAGCCGGCCACATCGAAGTCGGATGCCTCGAAGTCGGACACGTCGAAGTCTGGTTCAGTGCGGGCCGGCGCAGCCACCCGGCCGGCCTTGCAGACCTCGGCATCGGTCAAGGCCGCCACCGTCCGATCGGCGACCAATCCGTTGGCGTCATTGAAAGGTGGTGGCGCACCCGCGATTCCATCACCAGCGGATCTCGAAGCGATGCTGGGGGGCGTGCGCCGGGATCTGGAGCACATGCAATCGGCGCTCTCGCAGTCGGTGACGAACTTGTTCACCAACCCCGCCGGCTCCATGACCGCGGGTCTGGCCGCGCTGCGCACTGCTGCCGCCACTATCGACACCAGGTCGTCCGATACCCCGTCCAAGGGATTCCAGCTCTACACGATCTACAACATGGCGCCGACGTCGCTCACCTTGACCGACGTGAAGATCATCACGCCCGAAGGCGCCGGCCGGTCCATCGTCAGGACGCCTCCGGTCGGCACCATCGTCGCTCCGGGCGAGAAGATCACGCTCGAACTCGCCCAGAAGCGCACCTCGATCCTCGGACTGTTCACGACCACGGCGTTCCGGGACACCGATGTGATCCTGTCGTTCAAGGACAGCGACGGCGCCATCATTGATGTCCGTGCGGAATACACCTATTGGCAGGCTCGGCCGGTGACCGGCAATGGCGGCCTGGCGATTTGCGATACCAGCCGGTGCAAGGTGGAAGGTGACGAAGGGGACGCCCGCCGGACGGTGTTCGTGCTCGCTGCCGGCAACTCTGCGCTCGACGCGACCAACCTGCCGGTGGATCGTCAACAGAAGCTCGTCGGTCTCTGCAGTGCATCTGGGGTGAGCTGCCGATGGGTGGACTCGAAAGTCATAACCGGTGGCAGCGGCCAGGCACAGGTGGTCGGTTCGGTCGTGCACAACAACACCGACAAGGACACGAGTTCGCCAGTGGCCATTACGGTCTCGAAGGCGTACTCGTCCAGCCTCAAGGGCGGCGTCAAGGGTGGGTTCGACCTACTGGGCGTGATCAAGGCTGAAGTCAGCACCGAATACACCAGCACGTGGACCGACACCTTCACCACCACTCAGACGGTGCAGGTCCCGCTGCCGCCGCACACCACGGGGTGGGTCGAGGCCAAGGTTCCGGTTGACGTCGTGACCGGAACGCTGGTTGTGCAGACGCCGGTACAGACGATCTACCTGAGCAACGTCCGGGTGGAAGTTCCCATTGCGGGCGGCACTCCAGAACTCTTCATCGAGAATCGTGCGATTCCCAGAACGATCAAAGTCTAGCGTCGCGTTCATCGAATACGACTGCCGCACAGCTGAACTCAGGGGGAGATACTAATGGCGCAAACTCGTGGCGTCCGCGGGGCCGTCGGCCGGTGCATGGGGACGTTCGCCCCGCCCGTGATCACCGGCGTGGTGGTCGCCGGCTCGGTGGTGATACCGGCCGTCACGCAGTCGGCCGCGCCTGCTGCCGAGCTGCCCACCGCTTCCACTGCCACAGCCCCGATGGCCTACCCGTCTGTTCCGGTTGCGCCTGTCCCCCTTACTCCCAGCACGGGGGCGTCGGTCGTCGTACCGTCGCGGGTTGCGGAATCCTCGCAGCTGCCCGCCGTCATCGCGCATGCGACCGTGTCGACCGTCAGCGCTTCCGACGTGGCGACCCCGACGGCACTGGTCGCCGCCCGGGTCTTCGCCACCCCCACAGCGGCCCCGGTGCGTGTCGACACCTCGGCTCACAAGACTGTGGCGCTCGCCGCCGCCGTACCCGGCCCGCTCGCCGAAGTTGCCGATATGGTCCGTTATTTCATCGGCAACGGCGTCGACGCACCGGCGGACTGCACGGGTGCGGCGTGCAACGGCGGCAACGGCGGAATCCTGTTCGGCAACGGCGGCAATGGCGCCAACGGTGGCCGCGGCGGTAACGCCGGTCTGTTCATGGGGATCGGCGGTGACGGCGGTGACGGTGCCGATGCCGTGTACGACGACGATGGCAACCAGCTGTCGGCGGCGGTAGACGGTGGCGCCGGTGGTGCGGGCGCGGCCTTGTTCGGGTACGGCGGCTCGGGCGGCGCCGGCGGTGCGGACATCCGGGCGATCGGAGACGCGTTCGGCGCCGACGGCGGTGTGGGCGGCAAGGGCGGTGTGTTCGGCTCTGGTGGCCGAGGCGGTGCCGGCGGGAAGGCCATCACCGAGAGCGGCAATGCCGTTGCCGGCGACGGCGGCGCCGGTGGCGCCGGCACGATCGGTTCCGGCGGCAAGGGCGGCAAAGGCGGCGACGCGGAGGCGACCAGCGACGACGTTGCCGACGTCGCATTCGGCGGCGAAGGCGGCCGGGGCGGTGACGCCGCTTATGGGGCGTCGGGCAACGGTGGCGACGGCGGTTATGGAGACGCGTACAACGTCGCTCAAGGCGTCGGCGGTCCCGGCGGCGCGGGCGGAAAGGTCGGCATCGGTGCCGGTGGACACGGCGGCGACGGCGGCGGCGCGTACTCCGACGACGGGGGAGCTTTCGGCGGCGACGGTGGTGCCGGCGGCAGCGGCGCTGCCCTGTCGAGCGGTGGTAACGGCGGTGATGGCGGCGGATCGGCGACCTGGGGCACGGGCGAAGCGAGCGGCGGCGCCGGCGGTGCCGGGGGCAAGGGCGGCCCATTGGGCAGCACCGGCAGACCGGGGACGAGCGGGTCGTCCGACAACGACGTCGACGGGAACATCACCGGAACGACCGCCAAAGCCTCCAAGCCGTCCGCCAAAGCCTCGAAATCGGCTGCCAACGGCCCGGATTCGGCCGCGAAGGCCCCGAAATCGGCTGCGAAGGGCAAGAGAGGCTGACCAGCCGGGCCGCGGCGGGCCGGCTACAGACCCAGCGCGCCGTAGGTCCGCTTGACGAACTTCGGCTGCACCGACTGCAGCTTGGCCAGTGAGGTGTTACCGGCCACCGCCTCGGCCGGCGCGCTCATGTTCGGATAGTTCTGGATCAGGTAGATCAGGATCAGGTCATTGGCCGGGTCGGCCTGCCACCAGGTTCCGTACGCGCCGGGCCAGCTGAACGTGCCCAGCCCACCGGGGCCGTACAACTGTGCGGATTTCGCCGGATCGGTCACCACCGACAGGTTCAAGCCGAAGCCGCGCCCCACCCAGAACGGAAGACCCAGGAAGGGGAACTGCTTCTGCTCCGCGGTGAGCCGGTCGGTACGCATCGAATGCACCGACTCCGCCGACAGGACCCGAACCCCGTCGACGTCACCGCCGCCCAGCAGCATGCGGGCAAACCGCAGATAGTCGTCGACAGTGGTGACCAGACCGGCCCCGCCCTGACAGAACCGCGGCTCGGTCACCGGGATGGGCCCCATGGCGTCGTGCTGCAGGCCGGCTTCCGGATCGAGGCGATACATCGTGGCGGCCCGGGCGCGCTTGTCGGGAGAGATGAAGAAGCCGGTGTCGGACATGCCGAGGGGCTCGAAGATCCGCTCGGCGAGGACCGTGTGCAGCGGTTTGCCCTCGATGCGGGAGATCGCGATGCCGAGCACGTCGGTGGCCTGGCTGTAGGTGAGCCGCTCACCGGGCTGATGCACCAGCGGCAGCCGGGCGATCTCGGCGAGCCAGTGATCCTGGTCCTGGCGCAGCGACACCCGGCCGTAGGCGCGGCTGATCGGTCCGGCCACCGAGAACACGTAGGCCAGCCCGCTGCGGTGGGTCATCAGGTCGTCGATCGTGATCGCCCGGCGCGCGGGCACGGTGCGGTCCAATGGACCGGCCGGGTCCGCGAGGACCTGCATGTCGGCCAGCTCGGGCAGCCAGCGAGTGACCGGATCGGTCAGTGTGAGCTTGCCCTCTTCGACGAGTGCCATCGCGGCCGCGACCGTCACCGGCTTGGTCATCGAGGCGACCCGGAAGATCGTGTCGCGCTGCATCGGCAGACCGGCTTCGACGTCGCGATACCCGATCTCGTTGACCTGCAGCATGTTTCCCCGCTGCCAGGCCAGGGTGACGGCTCCGGCCAGAAGTCCGGAATCGACTGCCTGCACGACGGAGGTGCGGTTGTCCCCGAGGTTCACCGTAAGAACTCTACTGACGGGCGTGTTTCGGGATCCGCCGGCAAGGGGTGTTAGGCTGCCCGACAGTTCGACATCCTTTAACGATCCGTCCAGAGAGGCGGAGAAGGAGGTCCGGAAAGCTCGTGGGCTCCACCGACCGCGAATTGATGTCCGATGCGGACGTCGGTAGAACCGTTTCCCGCATCGCCCACCAGATCATCGAGAAGACCGCCCTCGACGGCCCCGATGCGCCCCGCGTCATCCTCCTCGGCATTCCGACCCGGGGCGTCACCCTCGCCAACCGGCTGGCTGCCAAGATCCATGAGTTCTCCGGCGTCAGCGTGGAGCGCGGCGGCCTGGACATCACGCTCTACCGCGACGACCTGGACTTCAAGCCGCCCCGCGCCCTGGAGGAAACCTCCATCCCGGCGGGCGGAATCGACGGCGCTCTGGTGATCCTCGTCGACGACGTGCTCTACACCGGGCGGTCGATCCGTTCGGCGCTGGACGCCCTGCGCGACATCGGCCGCCCCACCGTGGTGCAGCTGGCGGTCCTGGTCGACCGCGGGCACCGCGAGCTGCCGCTGCGGGCCGACTATGTCGGCAAGAACGTGCCCACCTCACGCAGCGAGAACGTCAAGGTGCGGCTGGTCGAGGACGACGGCGTGGAAGGTATCTGGATCGCACCGCAGGGAGGGCCGGCCAGATGACGATCAGGCATCTGTTGTCGGCGGGCGACCTGACCCGCGACGAGGCCACCGCGATCCTGGACAACGCCGACCGGTTCCGGCAGGCGCTGCTCGGACGTGAGGTCAAGAAGCTGCCGACCCTGCGTGGGCGCACGATCATCACGATGTTCTACGAGAACTCCACCCGCACCCGGGTGTCGTTCGAGGTGGCGGGCAAGTGGATGAGCGCCGACGTGATCAACGTCAGTGCCTCGGGGTCCTCGGTGGCCAAGGGCGAATCGTTGCGGGACACCGCGCTGACGCTGCGCGCCGCGGGCGCCGACGCGCTGATCATCCGCCACCCGGCCTCCGGCGCCGCCCAGCAGCTGGCTGAATGGACGCTCGAGGACGACGGCACCGGTCCGTCGGTCATCAACGCCGGGGACGGTACTCACGAGCATCCGACGCAGGCCTTGCTCGATGCCTTGACGCTGCGCCAGCGCCTCGGTGACATCGAAGGCCGCCGGGTGGTGATCGTCGGCGACATCCTGCACAGCCGGGTGGCGCGGTCGAACGTGTCGCTGCTGTCCACGTTGGGCGCCGAGGTGGTGCTGGTGTCACCGCCCACGCTGCTGCCGGTGGGGGTCTCCGACTGGCCGGTGACGGTGTCGCACGACCTCGACGCCGAGCTGCCCGCCGCCGACGCGGTGATGATGCTGCGGGTGCAGGCCGAACGGATGAACGGCGGATTCTTCCCCTCCGAGCGGGAGTACTCCATCCGGTACGGGCTGTCCGATCGCAGGCAGGCCGTGCTGCCCGGCCATGCCGTGGTGCTGCACCCCGGGCCGATGCTGCGCGGTATGGAGATTTCCTACGCCGTGGCGGATTCGTCGCAATCAGCGGTGCTGCAACAGGTTTCCAATGGTGTGCATGTCCGGATGGCGGTGTTGTTCCATCTGCTGGTCGGCACGGACGAGGCGGTGTCGGTATGAGCGTGTTAATCCGAGGTGTGCAGCTCTACGGCGAAGGCGATCAGGTCGACGTCCTTGCCGCTGACGGCCAGATCGCCGACATCGGCCCGAAGCTCGCCGTCCCCGACGATGCCGACGTCATCGACGCCACCGGGCAGGTGCTGCTGCCAGGCTTCGTCGACCTGCACACCCACCTGCGTGAGCCGGGTCGCGAGTACGCCGAGGACATCGAAACCGGTTCGGCTGCAGCGGCTCTGGGCGGGTACACCGCGGTGTTCGCGATGGCCAATACCGACCCGGTGGCCGACAGCCCGGTGGTGACCGACCACGTGTGGCGGCGCGGCCAGCAGGTCGGCCTGGTCGATGTGCACCCGGTGGGAGCGGTCACGGTGGGGCTGCAGGGCAAACAACTCACCGAGATGGGCCTGATGGCCGGCGGGCTCGCCCAGGTCAAGTTGTTCTCCGACGACGGTGTGTGCGTGGACGATCCGCTGGTGATGCGCCGGGCGCTGGAGTACGCCACCGGCCTGGGCGTGCTGATCGCCCAGCACGCCGAGGAGCCCCGCCTCACCGTCGGTGCCGTCGCGCACGAAGGCCCCAATGCCGCGCGACTCGGCCTGGCCGGCTGGCCGCGGGCCGCCGAGGAATCGATCGTCGCCCGTGACGCGCTGCTGGCCCGGGACGCCGGTGCCCGCGTCCACATCTGCCACGCGTCCACCGCCGGGACGGTCGAGATCATCAAATGGGCCAAACAGCAGGGTATTTCGATCACCGCCGAGGTCACCCCGCATCACCTGCTGCTCGACGACAGCAGGCTGGTCAACTACGACGGCGTGAACCGGGTCAACCCGCCGCTGCGTGAGGCCACCGACGCCCAAGCCCTGCGCCAGGCGCTGGCCGACGGTGTGCTCGACTGTGTGGCCACCGATCACGCCCCGCACGCCGAGCACGAGAAGTGCTGCGAGTTCTCCAGAGCCCGGCCCGGGATGCTCGGCCTGCAGACCGCGCTGTCGGTGGTCGTCGAGACCATGGTGGCGACCGGCCTGCTGGACTGGCGCGGCGTCGCACGGGTGATGAGCGAGAACCCGGCCCGCATCGTCGGGCTCGACGACCAGGGCCGCCCGCTGGAGGTGGGCGAGCCGGCCAACCTGGTCGTCGTCGACCCCGACGCCACCTGGGTGGTGGAGGGCGCCGAGTTGGCCAGCCGCTCGGCCAACACCCCGTTCGCCGCGATGACGTTGCCGGCGACGGTCACCGCGACCCTGCTGCGCGGTGTGGTCACGGCGCGGGATGGGAAGAGCCCAGCATGAATACCGGCACGGCGATCGGTTCGTTCGTCTTCGCGTTCGTGATCGTCGTCATCATCGGTGTGCTGATCGGCCGGATGTTGCGCGGCTGGAAGCGGCGGGCCCGGCGGCAGATGGATCTGCTCGGCGAGCTGCCGCCCCTTCCCGACCTGCTCGGCTCGGCCACCATCGCGCCTACCCGCGGCCTCTATATCGGCAGTACGCTGGCACCGAACTGGCTCGAACGCATCGCCGCCGGCGACCTGGGCTACCGGTCCAAGGCGGTGCTGACCGGCTATCCGGAAGGCATCCTGCTCGAGCGTTCCGGCGCGACGCCGATCTGGATCCCGCACGACGCCATCACCGCCATCCGCACCGAGCGCGGACTGGCGGGAAAGGTCATCCCCGGTGGCCGCAACAAATCCGAATCGCCGGCAGGAATCCTGGCGATCCGGTGGCGGCTGCCATCAGGCACCGAGATCGATACGGGCTTTCGCGGCGACGACCGCCGCGACTACGCCCGGTGGACGACAACAGGAGAAGCAGCGTGACGGGTAAAGCCCATCTGGTACTGGAGGACGGGCGGGTCTACACCGGTACTGAATTCGGTGCTGTCGGAGAAACTCTCGGCGAAGCGGTGTTCTCCACCGGGATGTCGGGCTATCAAGAGACCCTCACCGATCCCAGCTATCACCGCCAGATCGTCGTAGCCACCGCGCCGCAGATCGGCAACACCGGCTGGAACCACGAGGACGCCGAAAGCCGTGGCGACAAGATCTGGGTGGCCGGCTACGTCGTGCGCGACCCGTCGCCACGCGCCTCGAACTGGCGCGCCACCGGGACACTCGACGACGAACTCGCCCGGCAGGGCATCGTCGGAATCGCCGGCATCGACACCCGCGCGGTGGTGCGCCACCTGCGCACCCGCGGCTCGATGAAGGCCGGCGTGTTCTCCGGGCCCGCGCTCGCCGACACCGAGGAACTGCTGAGCCGGGTTCGCAATCAGCCCTCGATGCTGGGCGCCGACCTGGCCGGCCAGGTGTCGACCGAAGCGGTGTACACGGTCGAATCTGAAGGGGAGCAACGATTTACGGTCGCGGCCATCGACCTCGGCATCAAGACCAACACCCCGCGCAACTTCGCCAAGCGCGGCATCGCCACCCACGTGCTGCCCGCCGGGGCAACATTCGAGCAGATCGCCGACCTGCGGCCGGACGGGGTCTTCCTGTCCAACGGGCCCGGCGACCCGGCGACCGCCGACCACATCGTGGAGGTCACCCGCGCGGTGCTCGGCGCCGGCATCCCGCTGTTCGGCATCTGCTTCGGCAACCAGATCCTCGGCCGGGCGCTGGGCCGGTCCACCTACAAGATGGTGTTCGGGCACCGCGGCATCAACGTGCCGGTGATCGACCACCAGACCGGCACCGTCGCGATCACCGCACAGAACCACGGCTTCGCGCTGGAAGGCGAAGCCGGCGAACGGTTCGACACCGACTTCGGGCCGGCCATCGTCAGCCACACGTGTGCCAACGACGGCGTCGTCGAGGGCATCAAACTCGTTGACGGACGGGCCTTCTCGGTGCAGTACCACCCGGAGGCCGCGGCGGGGCCACATGACGCGAACTACCTGTTCGACCAATTCATCGACCTGATGGCGGGGGAGAAGTAGATGCCACGTCGCGACGACCTGAAGCACATCCTGGTCATCGGCTCCGGCCCGATCCTGATCGGGCAGGCAGCCGAGTTCGACTACTCCGGCACCCAGGCCTGCCGGGTGCTGCGCGCCGAGGGTCTCGAGGTCACCCTGATCAACTCCAATCCGGCGACGATCATGACCGACCCGGAGTATGCCGACCATACCTACGTCGAACCGATCACCCCGGCGTTCGTCGAGAAGGTGATCGCCCAGCAGGCGGCGCGCGGCAACAAGATCGACGCCGTGCTGGCCACGCTGGGCGGACAGACCGCGCTGAACACCGCGGTCGCGCTGTACGAGAACGGCGCGCTGGAGCGCTACGACGTCGAGATGATCGGCGCCGACTTCGACGCCATCCAGCGCGGCGAGGACCGGCAGAAGTTCAAGGACATCGTTGCGAAAGTCGGTGGCGAGTCCGCGAAGTCACGGGTCTGCTACACGATGGCCGAGGTCCGCGAGACCGTCGCGGAGCTCGGACTGCCGGTGGTCGTGCGGCCGTCGTTCACGATGGGCGGCCTGGGTTCGGGTATGGCGTACTCGGTCGAGGACGTCGAGCGGATGGCCGGCGACGGCCTGGCCGCATCGCCCACCGCGAACGTGCTGATCGAGGAATCCATCTACGGCTGGAAGGAATTCGAGCTCGAGCTGATGCGCGACCACCACGACAACGTGGTGGTGGTGTGCTCGATCGAGAATTTCGACCCGATGGGCGTGCACACCGGCGACTCGGTGACCGTGGCTCCGGCGATGACGCTCACCGACCGCGAGTACCAGGTCATGCGGGATCTGGGAATCGCGATCCTGCGTGAGGTCGGCGTCGACACCGGTGGCTGCAACATCCAGTTCGCGGTGGACCCGAAAGACGGCAGGCTCATCGTCATCGAGATGAACCCGCGGGTGTCGCGGTCCAGCGCGCTGGCGTCGAAGGCGACCGGCTTCCCGATCGCCAAGATCGCCGCCAAGCTGGCGATCGGCTACACCCTCGACGAGATCGTCAACGACATCACCAAGGAGACCCCGGCCTGTTTCGAGCCGACGCTGGACTACGTGGTGGTCAAGGCGCCGCGGTTCGCGTTCGAGAAGTTCCCCGGCGCCGACCCGACGCTGACCACCACGATGAAGTCGGTCGGCGAGGCGATGTCGTTGGGCCGCAACTTCGTCGAGGCGCTCGGCAAGGTGATGCGGTCACTGGAAACCACCCGTGCCGGGTTCTGGACCGGCCGCGACGATGACGGCTCGGTGGTCGACGTACTGGACCGGCTGCGCACCCCGACCGAGGGCAGGCTCTATGACATCGAGCTGGCGCTGCGCCTCGGCGCCAGTGTGGAAGAGACCGCGGCGGCCTCCGGCGTAGACCCGTGGTTCGTTGATCAGATCGCCGGCCTGGTGGCGTTGCGCCAGGAGTTGCTCGACGCCCCGGTCCTCGACGAGGACCTGCTGCGCCGGGCCAAGCACAGCGGACTCTCGGATCGCCAGATCTCCTCGCTGCGCACCGAATTGGCCGGGGAGGCCGGGGTCCGCGCGCTCCGGCAGCGTCTCGGCATCCATCCGGTGTTCAAGACCGTCGACACCTGTGCGGCCGAGTTCGAGGCCAAGACCCCTTACCACTACTCCAGCTACGAGCTGGACCCCGCGGCCGAGACCGAGGTGGCCCCGCAGACCGAGCGGCCGAAGGTGTTGATCCTCGGGTCCGGGCCGAACCGCATCGGACAGGGCATCGAGTTCGACTACAGCTGCGTACACGCTGCGACCACGCTGAGCGAGGCCGGCTTCGAGACCGTGATGGTCAACTGCAACCCCGAGACGGTGTCCACCGACTACGACACCGCCGACCGGCTGTACTTCGAACCGCTCACCTTCGAGGACGTCCTCGAGGTGTACCACGCCGAGTCGCAATCCGGGCAGGGCGGCCCGGGTGTGGTCGGGGTGATCGTGCAGCTCGGAGGGCAGACGCCGCTGGGTCTGGCGCAGCGGCTGGCCGACGCCGGGGTGCCGATCGTCGGGACCCGGCCCGAGGCCATCGATCTGGCCGAGGACCGCGGCAGATTCGGGCAGGTGCTGCACCAAGCCGGCCTGCCCGCACCGAAGTTCGGCACCGCCACCAGCTTCGAGCAGGCCCGCGAGATCGCGGCCAGGATCGGCTATCCGGTGCTGGTGCGGCCGTCCTACGTGCTGGGCGGGCGCGGGATGGAGATCGTGTACGACGAGAAGACGTTGCACGGCTACATCACCCGCGCCACGCAGCTCTCACCCGAACACCCGGTCCTGGTCGACCGGTTCCTCGAAGACGCGATCGAGATCGACGTCGACGCGCTCTGCGACGGCACCGAGGTCTACATCGGCGGCGTGATGGAGCACATCGAAGAGGCAGGCATCCATTCCGGTGACTCGGCGTGCGCCCTGCCCCCGGTGACGCTGGGCCGCAGCGACATCGAGGCGGTACGGCGGGCCACCGAGGCGATCGCGCACGGTGTGGGGGTGGTCGGCCTGCTCAACGTGCAGTACGCGCTGAAAGACGATGTCCTCTACGTCCTGGAGGCCAACCCGCGGGCCAGCCGCACGGTGCCATTCGTCTCCAAGGCCACCGCGGTACCGCTGGCCAAGGCCTGCGCACGAGTCATGCTGGGCGCCAGCATTTCCCAGCTCCGCTCGGAAGGCGTGCTGGCCGCGACCGGCGACGGCGCCACCCCGGCGCCGAACGCCCCGATCGCAGTCAAGGAGGCGGTCCTGCCGTTCCACCGGTTCCGCAAGGCCGACGGCACGGGTATCGACTCGCTGCTCGGGCCGGAGATGAAGTCGACCGGCGAGGTGATGGGGATCGACCGCGACTTCGGGAGCGCGTTCGCCAAGAGCCAGACCGCCGCCTACGGATCGCTGCCCAGCACCGGCACGATCTTCGTGTCGGTGGCCAACCGGGACAAGCGCTCGCTGGTCTTCCCGGTCAAGCGCCTCGCGGACCTCGGCTTCCGCGTGCTGGCCACCGAAGGCACCGCGGAGATGTTGCGGCGCAACGGGATTCCGTGCGACGTCGTGCGCAAGCATTTCGAGGAGCCGGGAGACGGCCGCCCCGCCATGTCGGCGGTGGACGCCATCCTGGCCGGCGATGTCAACATGGTGATCAACACCCCGTACGGCAACTCCGGGCCACGCATCGACGGATACGAGATCCGGTCGGCCGCGGTGTCGATGAACGTCCCGTGCATCACCACGGTGCAGGGCGCGTCCGCGGCGGTCCAGGGCATCGAGGCCGGCATCCGCGATGACATCGACGTGCGCTCACTGCAGGAACTGCACGCCGCGCTGGGTCATGACTGAGATGGGCCGATCAGAGGCCTTCGGCGCCCGGCTGGCCGACGCGATCGCCGCGCGCGGTCCGCTGTGCCTGGGCATCGACCCGCACCCGGAGCTGCTGCGCGCCTGGGACCTGCCGGTCAGTGCCGACGGACTGGCCCGGTTCAGCGAGATCTGCGTGCAGGCCTACGCCGGATTCGCGATCGTCAAACCGCAGGTGGCGTTCTTCGAGGCTTACGGCTCAGCGGGTTTCGCCGTCCTCGAGGCCACGATCGCGGCATTGCGGGAGGCGGGTGTGCTGGTGCTCGCCGACGCCAAGCGCGGCGATATCGGGTCGACGATGGCGGCGTACGCCCAGGCGTGGGCCGGTGACGGTCCGCTGGCTGCCGACGCCGTCACCGCATCGCCCTATCTCGGGTTCGGTTCTCTGCAACCGCTTTTGGAGCTGGCCGCGAGCACTGGCCGCGGCGTGTTCGTACTGGCGGCGACGTCCAACCCCGAGGGTGCCTCTGTGCAGTGCGCGATGGCCGGGCAGCGCACCGTCGCGCAGTCGATAGTCGATGAGGCGGCCGCGATCAACCGCGCCGACCGCCCGCGGTTGGGGTCGGTCGGCGTCGTGGTCGGCGCCACGCTGGACGTGGTGCCCGACCTCAGCGAGCTCGGCGGGCCGGTTTTGGTGCCCGGCGTCGGCGCCCAGGGCGGACGCCCCGAGACGCTCGGCGGTCTCGGGGGCGCCCTACCCGGGCAGGTACTGCCCGCGGTGAGCCGGGAGGTCCTGCGCGCCGGTCCGGACGTTGCCGCGATCCGGGCGGCGGCCGAGCAGCTGCGCGATGCAGTGACGTACCTCGCCTGAGCCTTACAGCGGGATCCACACCCCGAAGAGCCAGAAGCCCCAGGCTCGGTAGCCCTGGTCGAAGACCGGGTTGACCCAGTTGCCGTTGTAGTTGAACGGCTGATGATCCCAGCGGCCCTGGTCGATTCCGCGCCAACCGAGGTCGGGCGGCGGCGGGCCGGGCCGCCAGCCGCGGTCGTCGCCGCCGCGCCATTGCGGGCCGCCAGGCCCGCCACCAGGGCCGCCGCGCCAGTCAGCCGGGCCGGGGCCGCGGCGATCGCCTCCGGGTCCGTCCACGCCACGCTGGCCGGGTCCCTGGCAGCCTTGGAAACCGCACTGGCCCGGTCCGGGGCCCGGACCGGGATCGGCGAGCGCGGGCGCCGCTCCCACCGTCAGCCCCGCGATGGTGATCCCGACTGCCAGTGCGGCAGCCCGGGTGGAATGTGTGATGGACATGGCACGCCCCTTCGAGGGTCGAATTTCTCGCTGAACACCCCGACATCCACCACGTTAGGTAGCTGGGCTATGCAAAATCTGTCGCGCAGCTGTGTATGCGATAAGCGCGCGGACGGGGTCGTCTCGACACGCCCGACACGCCGTGACCTGCCTGTGAGGTGAAATTCGGCCCCGGCCCACCCCGTCAGACGGGTGTCCGGTCTGTGGCGAACCGCCCGGCAGTGGAGAACCTGCAGGTGGCGCCGCATTTTCCGGCCCGCTCGCGAATATCTGCGGGCCGCCACCGAGCAGGCGGACGGCTGTCCCGACACCTGTCCGAACAAGGTGATCTTGTGCCATATCCTGCGGCTTTGCACCGGTAAGCAGGGGGTGGGGTTAGATTTCGTCAGAGAGCGTGGGTACGGTCGGCGTCGCTGGCTGAAGTACCCGGCCCAGGCAAAACAATGATGGTGATGAGACGGAGGAACCCGTGGCCCTTCCCCAGTTGACCGACGAGCAGCGTGCAGCCGCGTTGGAGAAGGCTGCTGCCGCGCGTCGCGCACGAGCTGAGCTCAAGGATCGGCTCAAGCGTGGTGGCACCAACCTCAAGCAGGTGCTCAAGGACGCTGAGACCGACGAGGTCCTCGGCAAGATGAAGGTTTCCGCGCTGCTGGAAGCCCTGCCCAAGGTGGGCAAGGTCAAGGCGCAGGAAATCATGACCGAGCTCGAGATCGCTCCGACCCGCCGCCTGCGCGGACTCGGCGATCGGCAGCGCAAGGCATTGCTGGAAAAGTTCGACTTCACCGCTGACTAGACAGTCGGTGAATGCCGGCGGAGGGCCGGACAGCACGGGCGATACGCCTGACCACCGTGGCCATGGCCGAGTGGTGGTGCTGTCCGGGCCGTCCGGGGTGGGGAAGTCGACGATCGTCCGCCGCCTGCGCGAGCAGGTGCCCGACCTGCACTTCAGTGTGTCGGCCACCACCCGGGCCCAGCGCCCGGGCGAGGTGGACGGGGTCGACTACCACTTCGTCACCCCCGCACGTTTCCAGCAGTTGATCGATGATGGTGAGCTGCTCGAATGGGCCGAGATCCACAACGGTCTGCAGCGCTCCGGCACACTGGCCGCGCCGGTGGCCGAGGCCGCCGAGACCGGTCACCCGGTTCTGATCGAGGTTGACCTGGCCGGCGCCGACGCCGTCAAACGGGCGATGCCGGAGGCCTTGACCGTGTTCCTGGCGCCACCCAGCTGGGAAGCGCTCGAACAGCGATTGGCCGGTCGGGGTACCGAAACTCAGGAGCAGGTCGAGCGTCGCCTGGCCACCGCCCGGGCCGAGCTCGCAGCTCAGGGCAGGTTCGACGTGGTCGTCGTGAACAGCCAATTGGAGTCGGCCTGCGCCGAATTGGTATCCTTGCTGGTGGGCCGCGAAGATTCGTGACAGTCGGGCCCCCGAAGCCGGCGTGAGACACCGCCTCACCAGACCGAGTCAGACCCTCAATCCGCCAGGAAGAAGTTCTACGTGACGCAAGCCAGCACGGATCACTACGATCCGGCCCCGGGTGCCGCAACCGCCTATGACACACCGTTGGGCATCACCAACCCGCCCATCGACGAGTTGCTGGACCGGGTGTCGAGCAAGTACGCGCTGGTGATCTATGCGGCCAAGCGTGCCCGGCAGATCAACGACTACTACAACCAGCTCGGCGACGGCATCCTCGAATACGTCGGCCCGCTCGTCGAGCCCGGCCTGCAGGAGAAGCCGCTGTCGATCTCGATGCGCGAGATCCACGGCGACCTGCTCGAGCACACCGAAGGCGAGTAGCCCAGCAGCCCGGGCCAGTTGATGAACCGCAAGCGGATCATCGTCGGCGTCGCCGGAGGCATCGCCGCATACAAGGCGTGTTCGGTCGTCCGCCAGCTCAGCGAGGCCGGCCACGACGTCCGCGTCATCCCCACCGAATCGGCATTGCGGTTCGTCGGCGCTGCGACGTTCGAGGCTCTGTCCGGGCATCCGGTCCACACCGGCGTCTTCGAAGACGTCGACGAAGTCCCGCACGTCCGCCTCGGGCAGGAAGCCGACCTCGTCGTCGTCGCCCCGGCCACCGCGGACCTGCTGGCCCGCGCTGTCGCCGGCCGCGCTGACGACCTACTGACCGCGACGCTGCTCACCGCCCGCTGCCCGGTGCTGTTCGCGCCGGCCATGCACACCGAGATGTGGTTGCACCCGGCCACCGTTGCCAATGTGGAGACGTTGCGCCGGCGCGGGTCGGTCGTGCTTGAACCGGCTTCCGGGCGACTCACCGGCGCCGACACCGGCCCCGGGCGGCTGCCCGAGCCGGAGGAGATCACCACGTTCGCCGAACTTCTGCTGGCCCGTGCCGACGCCATGCCTTTCGACCTGAGCGGTGTCAAACTGCTGGTGAGCGCGGGCGGCACCCGCGAAGCGATCGACCCGGTCCGCTTCATCGGCAACCGCAGTTCGGGCAAGCAGGGTTACGCGGTGGCCAGGGTCGCCGCCCAGCGTGGTGCCGACGTGACGCTGATCGCCGGCAACACCGCCGGGCTCGCCGACCCGGCCGGCGTACACGTCCTGCACATCACGTCCGCCGAGCAGCTGCACGAGGCCGTCACCAAGCACGCGCCGGACGCCCACGTTCTCGTGATGGCCGCCGCCGTCGCCGACTTCCGGCCCGCCCGCGTGGAGGCCAGCAAGATCAAGAAGAAGCCCGATGTGGTGGATGCGCCTGCTATCGAGTTGGTGCGAACCGACGACGTGCTGGCCGGGGCGGTGCGTCAGCGTACCGACGGGCAGCTGCCGAATATGCGCGCGATCGTCGGATTCGCCGCCGAAACCGGTGACGCCAATGGTGACGTGCTGTTCCACGCCAGGGCCAAACTGGCTCGCAAAGGCTGTGATCTGCTCGTCGTCAATGCGGTCGGCGAGGGGCGGGCATTCGAGGTGGACAACAACGACGGATGGTTGTTGAGCGCCGATGGCACCGAGTTCGCGTTGGAGCACGGGTCGAAGACGCTGATGGCAAGCCGTATCGTGGACGCGATCGCGATGCTCCTGCGGCGCGAGGCCTAGCGTCGCAAGAGGAAGAAATGTGCGCATAAGCCTTGCGCGGGACGTACCGTGCCGGTTTGGTCTGTAGGGGCGAATATATGATTCGCCGAACTAAGTTCTTGAAAGGAAAACACTGTGAGCACAGGTCGGCTGTTTACCAGCGAGTCGGTCACCGAAGGACACCCCGACAAGATCTGTGACGCCATCAGCGACTCGATCCTCGACTCGCTGCTTGCCGCGGACCCGAAGTCCCGCGTCGCGGTGGAAACCGCCGTCACCACCGGCCAGGTGCACGTCATCGGCGAGGTGACCACGTCGGCCAAGGAAGCGTTCGCCGACATCAACGACACCGTGCGCAAGCGCATCCTGGACATCGGCTACGACTCCTCGGAAAAGGGCTTCGACGGCGAGACCGCCGGCGTCAACATCGGTATCGGTCGCCAGTCGCCCGACATCGCCCAGGGTGTGGACACCGCTCACGAGACCCGCGTCGAGGGTGCCGGCGACCCGCTGGACCTGCAGGGCGCCGGCGACCAGGGGCTGATGTTCGGCTACGCCATCAAGGACACCCCGGAGCTCATGCCGCTGCCGATCGCCCTGGCGCACCGGCTGGCCCGCCGGTTGACCGAGGTACGCAAGAGCGGCGTGCTGGACTACCTGCGCCCCGACGGCAAGACCCAGGTCACCGTGCAGTACGAGGGCACCACCCCGGTTCGGCTGGACACCGTCGTCTTGTCCACGCAGCACGCCGCCGGCATCGACCTGGAGAACACCCTGGCCCCGGACATCCGGGAAAAGGTAGTCAACACCGTGCTGGCCGAGCTCGGCCACGACACGATGGACACCTCGGACTTCCGGCTGCTGGTCAACCCGACCGGCAAGTTCGTGCTCGGCGGCCCGATGGGTGACGCCGGCCTGACCGGTCGCAAGATCATCGTCGACACCTACGGCGGCTGGGCCCGTCACGGCGGCGGTGCGTTCTCCGGCAAGGACCCGTCAAAGGTGGACCGCTCGGCGGCGTACGCGATGCGCTGGGTGGCCAAGAACGTCGTCGCCGCCGGTCTGGCCGAGCGGGTCGAGGTGCAGGTCGCCTACGCCATCGGCAAGGCCGCCCCGGTGGGCCTGTTCGTCGAGACCTTCGGCTCCGAGACCGTCGACCCGGCCCGCATCGAGAAGGCCATCACCGCGGTGTTCGACCTGCGCCCGGGCGCGATCGTCCGCGACCTGGACCTGCTGCGCCCGATCTACGCGCCGACCGCCGCCTACGGCCACTTCGGACGGACCGACGTCGACCTGCCGTGGGAGCGCCTCGACAAGGTCGACGACCTGAAGAACTCGGTCTAACTCTCCTCGAGATCGACGTGTGGCAGGCCTCGTCCCGGACGATGCCTGCCACACGTCGGTTTCGGCGCTGGATGACCTAGATGACGAAACCGCCGTCGACGTTCCAGGTGACACCGGTGACGTAACCGGCCTCCGGTGACGCCAGATAGGCGACCGCACTGGCGATATCGCGCGGCTGCCCGTAGCGCCCGACGGCGATGAAGGGCCGCACCTCGTCGGAGAATCCGCCGACCTCGGGATTCATGTCGGTGGCCACCGGCCCCGGCTGGATGGTGTTGATCGTGATGCCGCGCGGCCCGAGCTCGCGTACCAGACCGCGGGTCAGGCCGGCGACGGCCGCCTTCGTCAACGCGTACACCGCCAGCCCGTTCATCGGCACCCGGTCGGCGTTGACGCTGCCGATCGTGATGATCCGCCCGCCCTCGCCCAGATGCGGGACCGCGCGCTGGATCGCGGCGTAAACACCGCGCACATTGACCGCGAGCAACCGGTCGAACTCCTCGAGTGGAAAGTCCTCGATGAGTCCGGCGGACGCGATACCGGCGTTGTTGACCAGGATGTCCAGCCCGCCCAGGGCCGCGACGGTCTCGTCGACCGCGGCGGTGACCGCGGCCGGGTCGGCGCTGTCGGCTTGGATCGCGACGACCTTGCCCCCCGCGGCGACCAGCTCGTCGGCCAGCTCTTGCGCCGTCTGCGCCGACGATTGGTAGGTGAACGCCACCGCGGCGCCGTCGGCGACCAGGCGGCGCACGATCTCGGCGCCGATTCCGCGCGAGCCGCCGGTGACCAGTGCGCGCCGGCCGGCCAGGGGTGTGGTCATGGGGTTCCTCCGTTGCGTTGTCCAGCTATTGGAATGCCAAACCAGAACAAGTAGCGGACGGCCGAGATCATTCCGCGGGAGCGGCAAGCCGGGTCGGCGACGAGCGGCCGCGCAGCACCACCTCGTCGCCCAGTGTCCAGAACCGTTGCTCGGCGGCCTCGGCCGCTTCCAGGGTGGGAGCGGACGCGAGCACGCCGGCGCCGGTCTTCTTGGCCAGTTCGCACAGCCGGGACGCCTCGTGCACGGGATCGCCGATGACGGTGTACTCGAACCGGTGATGGGACCCGATGTTGCCGGCAACCACGATGCCGGAAGCCACCCCGATGCCCACCGAGATGTCGGGCACGTCGCGGCGGAGGCGATCCGCGATCGCCCGCGCGGCCGCGAGGGCGTTGGTCTCGGGATGTTCCTGAGCCACCGGCGCGCCGAACACCGCCAGCGCGCCGTCGCCTTCGAACTTGTTGATCAGACCGCCGCAGCGCTCGACCTCGTCGACCACGACGCCGAAGAATTCATTGAGCAGCTCGACGACCTCCACGGGCGGTCGGCTGCCCACCACCTGAGTGGATCCGACGATGTCGACGAACAACACAGCGGCCGAACACTCTTCGCCGCCGAGGTTGATGTTGCGCTTTTCGGCGGCCAGCGCGACATCGCGGCCGACATGTCGTCCGAACAGGTCCCGGACCCGGTCGCGTTCGCGTAGACCCTCGACCATTCGGTTGAAACCGCGCTGCAGTTCACCGAGCTCGGTGCCGTCGAACACCACCACGTGGGTGTCGAGATCACCGTCCTCGACGCGCTGCATCGCGGCGCGCACGACCTGAACCGGTGTGGCGATCAACCAGGAGGCGATCAGGATGAGGATGAAGCCGAAAATCGCTGCAGCAGCGGCCAAGAGCAACACCGCCACCGAAAGCTGGGTCACCGTCATGTTGCGCAGGGTCAGGGTGAAACCCGCCGCCAGCGCGATCCCGATGACGGGCACACAGGAGCCCAGCACCCAGGCCATGATCGTCCGGCCCAGCACTCCCGGGCCGCCACGGTGGTCGGGCGTACCGGTCTCCAGGGCTTGCGCCGCGACCGGACGCAATGCGAACTCGGTGAAGAAGTAACAGCTCGCCGACACCACGATCCCGCTGAACGTGATCCCGAACAGCATCTTGGGGATGTAACCCGTGTCGACCATGCCGTACAGAGTGGTCAGCAACGCTGCGCCAACACCCCAGAGCACCAACGGGATAACGGTCAACTGCCACGGGGCGCGAAAGGTGTTGCGCTGATCGCGCGGGGTCGGCGGGCGGTCTTCGATCGACCACCGCAAGGCGTCCAGGATGCGGCGGGTGGCCCACACCCAGCCGACGATCACCGCGACGACCACGTAGGCCGGAGCCACCACGGTCGTGATCAGGTGGGCGCGGCCGGCGAAGATGTTGGGCACCGGGATGGCGACGGTGATCACCGACATCGCAACGGCGACCCCGATGAGGTTGGCGACCACCACGAAGACCGTGAGGATGACCTGGATTCGAATGCGCCGGCGGCGCTGGCTTTCCGAGACTCGCCCCAGCAACCAGGAGCCGTACTCCGGTGTGGCCGGGGACTGGGTGCTCTGCTGGGTGAGCCACTCCAGGACTCGGTGAGTTCGTGGTGCGGGCATCAAACAGTCAGCCCGGCCGTCGAGTCATAACGGCCGGGCTGTACTGGTGAGGCGGAGTTGATCAGCCGACGAACTGGTCGAACGCCCACTGATACTGCGGCGGGATGACCTGGACGCCGCACTGCTTCTGCAGCGTGCCCAGCGGAGCCAGGAGCGCGGTGAACTCCTGGTATTCCTGCGGGTTCGACTGCGCATAGGCCTGCAGGGTGGCGGAGGCCTGAGCGCGCGGCTGCAGCGCCGCGGTCATCAGCATCCGCTGCCCGTCCGGGTGCGTGTTGAGGTAGCCCTGGATCGCGCCCTGCGACTGCGCAACCTGGGCATCGACGGCGGGCTTGCTGCAGTCCGGTGCCGCCATGGCGGCCGGAGCGGCGATAACGGCCGATGCCAGACCGACCGCGACAGCGCCGAGACAGATGCCGAGCGTGCGCCGGGCTCCGGCGGCTTCAGCAATGTTCATGGGGTAGATCCTCCCGATTGTGGCGATTGGTGCCATTCTGGCCTGTCCGGACGGTCCCGACAAGGTTTGCTGCTAGCCGTGCGTTTTCGTCCGCTCAGGCGTGCAACGCTGCGCGCAGAGCGGCTAATCCACGGTCGGCCGCCGCAGTGGCGGCCGGCACCACCCCGGCGTAACCGAGGTAGCCGTGCACCAATGTGTCGGCCAAATGCAGGTCGACTGTTACACCCGCGGCCGCCAGCAGCTCGGCGTAGCGGGCGCCGTCGTCGCGCAGCGGGTCGTGGCCGGCGACGGCGATGTAGGCCGGCGGCAGACCGGAGAGGTCGGCCGCCCGGCCCGGCGCCAGGCCGGCGGGCGGGTCGCTCAGGTCCACATGGCCGGCATACCACCTGGTGAACGCCTCGATGGCAGCGTTGTCGAGCACGGGTGCGTCAGCGTTCTCGGCGAACGACGGCAGCGAGTTGTCCCACATCGTCGACGGGTACCAGAGCAGCTGGAATGCGATCGGCGGGCCGTCGTTGTCCCGGGCCAGCTGGGCCACGACCGCGGACAGCGTGCCGCCGGCGGAGTCGCCGGCCACCGCCAGCCGCGAGCCGTCCGCGCCGAAGCGGTCGGCGTTGTCGGCCACCCACCGGGTGGCAGCCCAGACGTCGTCGACCGCGGCCGGGTAGGGGTGTTCCGGGGCCAGCCGATAGTCGACCGACACCACCAGCGTGCCTGCGGCGACGGCGTGTTCGCGGGCCGTGCCGTCATGGGTGTCCAGGTCGCCGACGGCGAAGCCGCCGCCGTGGAAGTACATCGTCACCGGAGGGCGCTCGACGTCATCGGGCCAGTAGACCCGGACCGGGATCGGGCCTGCGGGCCCGTCGATCTGGTGGTTCTCCACCCGCAGGTCCGGGTGCACCGCGCCGCGCGGCAGGTCGCGCAGGCGGCGGCGCGCCTCCTCGATTCCGCCGTCAACGGTCAATTGGAATGGCACGGCTTCCAGTACCTTCTGCAGGATGGCATCCACCGGCGGTCTGTCCGAACTGGGCATGAAATCACCGTACTTACGCAGGCTGACAACCTGGTGGGCGGCCGGTGCCGCGGTCGCGGTCGGCTACGGCGTCTTCCTGGCCGTCGCGGCGCTGCGGTTGCCCGAGAACGCCGAACTCACCGGCCGATTCCCCGGCCAGCCCGCCGTCAAAGCACTGATGGCCGTGCTGCTGGCAGTGGCCGCGCTGTGGCATCCGCCCGTGCGGGAGCGGCGCTGGCTGGTCGCGGCGCTGCTGTTCTCGGCCGGCGGCGACTTCTTCCTCGCGATGCCGTGGTGGCAGCCGTCGTTCGTGCTGGGCCTCGGCTCGTTCCTGGTGGCTCACCTCTGCTTTCTGGGCGCGCTGCTGCCGCTTCGCGGTGCCAGCCGGCCGCGCCTGGCCGCCTCGGCGGTTGTGGTCATCGCCTGCGTGAGTTTGCTGATCTGGTTCTGGCCGAGTCTGGTGGCCGACGGACTGACCATTCCTGTCCTCGTCTATATGGCCGTGCTGGCCGCGATGGTGTGCTCGGCATTGTTGGCCCAGCTGCCCACGCCGTGGACGGCGCTGGGGGCGGTGTGTTTCGCGGTGTCGGACGGGATGATCGGAATCGGCCGGTTCGTGCTGCGCTCGAACGCGTTGGAAGTGCCGATCTGGTGGGCGTATGCGACATCGATGGTGCTGATCACTGCGGGCTTGTTCTTCGGTCGCGGGGCCGGCGACTGACCGTTTGTCGGAGTCGTCGATAGTCTTCGACGATGCCGATCCGGCGCGCCGCCGAGCACGAACCCATCGCCCGGGTGCTGCCGATGTTGTCGGTGCCGCACCTGGACCGTGAGTTCGACTATCTGGTGTCGGCCGAACAGTCCGACGACGCGCAGCCCGGGGTGCGGGTGCGGGTCCGCTTCCACGGCCGGCTGGTCGACGCCTTCGTACTCGAGCGACGGTCCGATACCGACCACGTCGGCCAATTGGGCTGGCTGGACCGGGTGATCTCGGCCGAGCCGGTGCTCACCCCGGAAGTCCGCAGGCTGGTCGACGCCGTCGCCGCCCGTTACGCGGGCACCCGCCCGGATGTGCTGCGGCTGGCCATTCCGCCGCGCCACGCCCGCGCCGAGAAGATGCAGGCCGAGGCGCCGCTGCTGCCGGTGGTCGAGCCGGTGGACCCGGCCGGCTGGGCCCGCTACGGCCGCGGCGACCAGTTCCTGACCGCCCTGAACGAAGGCCGGGCCGCCCGCGCGGTCTGGCAGGCACTGCCCGGTGAGCAGTGGTGCGACCGGATCGCCGAAGCTGCCGCGGCGGCGGTCAGCGGGGGCTACGGGGTGCTCGCGGTGGTTCCCGACCAGCGCGACATCGACGCGCTCTGGCAGGCCGCCACCGCGCGGATCGACCCGGCCGCCGTCGTCGCGCTGTCCGCCGGGCTCGGACCGTCGGCGCGCTACCGGCGCTGGCTGTCGGCGTTGCGCGGCCATGCCCGCCTGGTCATCGGCACCCGCAGCGCGGTGTTCGCCCCGGTCGAGCGTCTCGGTCTGGTGATCGTCTGGGACGACGGCGACGACACCCTGGCCGAACCCCGTGCCCCGTACCCGCACGCCCGCGAAGTGGCGATGCTGCGCGCACATCAGTTGCGCTGCGCGGCGGTGATCGGCGGCTACGCCCGCACCGCCGAGGCGCAGGCGCTGGTCCGCAGCGGCTGGGCGCACGATCTGGTGGCGGCCCGCCCGCTGGTCCGCGCGGCTGCGCCGCGGGTGGTGGCCCTCGACGACGAGGGTTACGCCGAGGAGCGCGATCCGGCCGCCCGCTCGGCCCGGCTGCCGTCGCTGGCCCTGCGCGCTGCGCGGGGCGCCCTCGAACGCGAGGCGCCGGTCCTGATCCAGGTGCCGCGGCGGGGATATGTGCCGTCGGTGGCCTGCGCCCGATGCCGGACGATCGCCCGCTGCCGGCACTGCATGGGGCCGCTGTCGCTGTCCGAGCGAGACGCCGCCGGGGCGGTGTGCCGCTGGTGTGGCCGGATGGACACCGCACTGCGCTGCCGGCGCTGCGGCTCGGACGCGATCCGGGCCGTCATCGTCGGCGCGCGCCGGACCGCCGAGGAGATGGGCCGGGCCTTCCCGGGCACCACGGTGATCACCTCGGCGGGCGACGCCGTGCACACCGAGATCGAGCCGGGGCCGGCCCTCGTCGTGGCCACCCCCGGCGCCGAACCCCGGGTGCAGGGCGGCTACGGCGCCGCGCTGCTGCTGGACAGCTGGGCACTATTGGGCCGCCAGGATCTGCGGGCAGCCGAGGACACCCTTCGACGCTGGATGGGCGCCGCCGCGCAGGTCCGGCCCCGCGGCGACGGCGGCGTGGTGGCCGTGGTCGCCGAATCAGCCATCCCGACCGTGCAGGCGCTGATCAAGTGGGATCCGGTCGGTCACGCCGAAGCCGAGGTGGAGGCCCGCGCCGAGGTCGGGCTGCCGCCGTGCGTCCACATGGCCGCCATCGACGGCGGGGCGGCCGCGGTCGGCGCGCTGCTCGACCATGCCGAACTGCCCGAGGACGCCGACCAGCTCGGGCCCGTCGATCTGCCGCCGGGAGTCCGCCGCCCACCCGCCACCGCCCCCGGCGAACCCGTCATCCGCATGCTGGTGCGGGTCGGCCGGGATGAGGGTCTGGCTCTGGCCGCCTCACTGCGCAGCGCCATCGCGATCGCCAGCGCCCGGCACGACCACGAGGCAGTTCGGGTACAGATCGATCCTTTGCACATAGGGTGAAGCCCGGCGAAACAAGGGGGCGTGAACCCGACGAAACGGGGGAGGCGAGATGAAATGGACCGGCCGGATCATCCGGCTCTCGATCGTTTTGCTGCTCATCGTCATTGGGTTGTTGTGGCCGCTGGTGCTCACCGGCGGTTCGCAGGGCAGCCCGCCGTCGGATCCGGTGGTCATCACCGATTACCAGGCCGAGTTCGTCGTCGACGCCAACGGCAGGCTGGACGCCACCGAGATCATCACCGGCCGGTTCCCCAGCGGGCGGCACGGCATCTTCCGGTACTGGGACGTGGCAAACGTCAACAGTCCGCGGGTCCGTCAGCCACCTCACGTCAGCGAGATCCTCCTCGACGACCGCCCGGTGCCCTACGCACTGTCGTGGGAGGACGGAAAGCGGTTCCGGGTGGCCAAGATCGGCGATCCGAACAGTTACCTCGACTACGGCACCCACGTCTACCGGATCCGGTACAGCATCGACGGCGTCCTCGACCCCGGTGACACCGGCGCAGGCAAGAAATTCGCGTCGTCGACCGGTGACCCGTCGTCGCGGTCGGCGTTCTTCTGGAATGTCGTTGCCCCGGGCTGGAACAACGTCATCGAGCGGGCCGACATCTCGGTCACGCTGCCCGGTGGCGTCAGCGGCGCCCAGTGCTCGGTCGGCTACGGCGTCGGCCGTGCGTGCGACGACCTCACCGTCAGTGGTGACCGGATCCGCCTGGCGGCCAGCAACCTGGATCCGCGGACGCCGGTGACCGTGCGCGCCGGAGTGGACGTGCCCACCCCACCGCGCGCCGAGTTGCCGTGGTCCTACCGGTGGGACCCGGTCCTGGGCCGCTCCCTGCCGCTTGTGCTGTGGCTGCTTGGGACGTCGGTGGCCGCCGCGCTCGGCGCCTTCCTGTGGTGGCGGACGACGGTCGAGCCCCCACCGGGGTTCCCGCTGCAGTACGCGCCGCCGCCCGGCCTGGGGCCGGTGCAATGCGAATACATCCGCACCGAGAAGGTGCCGGCCAACGGGCTGACCGCGACGCTGTTCTACCTGGCCGAACGCAAGCTGATCACACTGCACCAGGTCAGCGACAAGAAGTGGACCATCACCGGCAGTGCACCGGCCGCGGCGTGGGCCGACGTCGACCCGGTCAGCATCGACGTCGGCGGGGCGCTGAAGGTCATCGGCCCGGACGCCCGCTTCGACGCCAACGGCACCGTGACGGCAGGCAAGAAGCTGGCCAAGGCCAAGGAGGACATGGCCGCGTCGGTCAAGAAATGGGCGTTCGACGGGCTGATGGTCAAACGTTCCAAGGAGCTCTGGCTGCGGTTCTTCAACTTCCTGGCCCTCGTGCTGGCTGTCTGCGCCTTCGTCTGGGCACCGTTCACCCTGTGGGGCCTGCCGTTCGCGCTGTTCTTCCTGCAGTCGTCCAGATCCTGGACCGACGGCGTGGGCAGCAGGCGCACGGCCGCGGGGCGCGAACTGTGGTCGCAGGTGGGCGGCTTCCACCGGATGCTGGCCACCGACTCGGCCGAGTCGCGCTTCGACTTCGCCGCCCGCAAGGACCTCTACACCGCCTACATCCCGTTCGCCGTGGCCGGCGGGGTGGCCGCGCTGTGGGCCCGCAAGTACCAGACCGCGACCGGCCAGGTCGATCCGCAGCCGGACTGGTATCACTCGTCGTCGGGCACCGGTTGGCATGCCGCGAGCGGCGGGGGTGCTAGTTTCGACAGCTTCGAGTCGGCGTTGTCGTCGTCGATCGGCGCCTACACCGCCTCGCAGTCCTCGTCGTCGTCCAGCAGTGGCGGCGGTGGGGGCGGCGGTGGCGGAGGCGGCGGCGGTGGCGGGGGAGGAGGCGGATCGTGGTGAGCTTCGTGCTGATCGTGGTGCTGGTGCTCGCGGTGCTGGTGCTGATCGGATTTGTGCTGGGCTACAACAAGGTTCGCGCCGCCGACGTCCGGGTAGACGAGGCGCTGGGCGGCATCGACGTTCAGCTCACCCGGCGGGCGTCGCTGATCCCCAGCCTGGTGCAGACCGTTCAGAGTTTCGCGGCCCATGAGAAGGCGATCCTGGATCACGTCGCCGACGCCCAGACCGCACTGGCCGCTGCGACCACGGGAAAATCTGTGGCGCAACGGAGTTCGGCTGAAAAGGAGTTCGACAGTGCGGTCGGTCAGGTGCTGGCGCTGGGTCAGACCTACCCCCAACTGAACTCCTCGAGCAACTTCCTCAACCTGCAGCAGAACCTCGCCGACACCGAGGACAAGCTGGCGTTCGCCCGGCAGTACTACAACGATGCGGTGGCCACCTCGAACCGGCTGATCACCACGATTCCGACGATGTTCGTGGCGGGGATGGCCGGGGTGTCGCAGCGCGAGTTCTACCAGGTGCCAAAGTAGAGGCATGCGAATCGTTTTCGCCGGCACACCAGAACCGGCCCTGCCGTCGCTGCAGCGGCTGATCGACTCACCACGCCATGAGGTGATCGCCGTGCTCACCCGTCCGGACGCGGCCGCCGGACGCCGCGGCAAACCCGCGCCGTCACCGGTGGCCAGGCTGGCCGACCAGGCGGGCATCCCGGTGCTGCGCCCGGCGCGGCCCAACTCGCCGGAGTTCATCGCCGAGCTGGCCGAGCTGGCGCCGGAGTGCTGCGCGGTGGTGGCCTACGGCGCGCTGCTGTCCGAGGCGCTGCTCGCCGTTCCCCCGCACGGCTGGATCAACCTGCACTTCTCGCTGCTGCCCGCCTGGCGCGGCGCGGCGCCCGTGCAAGCGGCTATCGCGGCCGGCGACTCCGTCACCGGCGCAACGACTTTCCTGATCGAACCGAGCCTGGACTCCGGGCCGGTGTACGGCGTGGTGACCGAAACGGTGCGACCCACCGACACCTCCGGTGACCTGCTGGACCGGCTGGCAGTGTCGGGCGCAGGTCTGTTGGAAGCGACGCTGGACGGCATCGGCGACGGAACCCTGACCCCGGTGCCGCAGCCCGCCGACGGGGTCAGCGTCGCGCCGAAGATCACCGTCGAGCAGGCCCGAATCTCCTGGGAACTCCCTGCTCATGTCGTCGACCGCCGCATCCGGGCGGTCACCCCCAACCCCGGTGCGTGGACGATGATCGGCGACCTGCGGGTCAAGGTCGGCCCGGTCAGCGTCGACGAGGCGGCGGCCCCGTTGCCGCCCGGGGAGATGACGGTGGACCGGTCCGGGGTTCGGGTGGGTACCGGGTCGCAGCCGGTGCTGCTCGGCCAGGTGCAGCCGCCCGGCAAGAAGCTCATGAACGCGGCGGACTGGGCACGCGGTGCGCGGCTCGACGAGACGGTGCGGGCGTCATGACTGAGCGACCGGAGCGGGCAGGACGCGGTAAACCGCAGGGCGGCAAGGGTTTTCAGAAGCGTGACCGCACCGGGGCACCCCCTGGCCGGGATCGCGCCCAGCAGCGCCCACCGCGCCGGCCGCGGCGCACCCCGCTGGACCCGGCCCGTCAGGCGGCGTTCGACGTGTTGCGCGCGGTGTCGGAGCGCGATGCCTACGCCAACCTGGTGTTGCCCGCGATGCTGGCCGAACGCGGTATCCACGGCCGCGACGCGGCGTTCGCCACCGAACTCGCCTACGGCAGTTGCCGCACCCTGGGCCTGCTGGACGCCGTGATCGCGGCCGCCGCGGGACGCCCCATCGATCAGATCGATCCGGTACTTCTGGACCTGCTGCGCCTCGGCAGCTATCAGCTGTTGCGCACCAATGTGGCCGGGCATGCCGCGGTGTCCACCACCGTCGAGCAGGCAGGTATCGAATTCGACAGTGTCCGGGCAGGTTTCGTCAACGGTGTGCTACGTACGATCTCCGGCCGCGACGAGGCCGGCTGGGTGGCCGAACTGGCCCCGCCCAAGGACACCGATCCGGTCGGTCACCTGGCGTTCGTCAACGCCCACCCACGTTGGATCGCCCAGTCGTTCGCTGATGCGCTCGGCGCCCATGCCGGCGAGCTGGACGCGGCCCTGGCCGCCGACAACACCCGACCCGGTGTGCACCTGGCGGCCCGCCCCGGCGTGCTGACCGCCGACGAGCTGGCCGCCGCGGTCGAGGGCACCGTCGGCCGCTACTCGCCCTACGCGGTATACCTCGGCGGCGGTGACCCGGGCCGGCTGGCCGCGGTGCGCGAGGACAAGGCTCTGGTGCAGGACGAGGGCAGTCAGCTGGTGGCCCGGGCGCTGACGCTGGCCCCGCTGGTCGGCGACGACGGTGGCCGCTGGCTGGACCTGTGCTCGGGTCCGGGTGGCAAGACCGCGCTGATCGCGGCGATCGCCGCGCAGCAGGGCGGCACCGTCACCGCGATCGAGCCGGCCTCGCGCCGGGCCGACCTGGTCGAGCAGAACACCCGCGGCCTGCCCGTCGAGGTGCTGCGCGTCGACGGCCGCGAGTCGTCGCTGCAGCCGGGCAGTTTCGACCGGGTACTGGTCGACGCGCCCTGCACCGGGCTGGGAGCGTTGCGTCGCCGCCCGGAGGCCCGCTGGCGCCGCACCCCGGCCGACGTACCGGTGCTGGCCAAGCTGCAGCGCGAGCTGCTGGCTGCCGCGATCGCCCTCGTCCGCCCGGGCGGCGTGGTGCTCTATGCGACCTGTTCCCCGCACTTGGCCGAGACCGTCGGGGTGGTCTCCGATGCGCTGCGCCGCCATCCGGTCACCGCGCTGGACACCCGGCCACTGTTCGCCCCGGCCGACCAACTCGGCGACGGTCCGCACGTGCAGCTGTGGCCGCACCGGCACGGCACCGACGCCATGTTCGCGGCCGCTCTGCAGAAGACTGTTTAATGGCTGCCATGCGACCCCTGATCGCCCCGTCGATCCTGTCCGCCGACTTCGCGCGCCTGGCCGAGGAGGCCGCCGCGGTCGAGGGCGCCGACTGGCTGCACGTCGACGTGATGGACGGCCACTTCGTCCCCAACCTCACGTTGGGTCTGCCGGTGGTGGAGAGCCTGCTGGCGGCGACCGACATCCCGATGGACTGCCATCTGATGATCGACGACCCGGACCGCTGGGCGCCCGGCTACGCCGAGGCCGGCGCGTACAACGTGACGTTCCACGCCGAGGCGACCGACAACCCGGTCGCGGTGGCCCGCGACATTCGCGCCGCAGGAGCCAAGGCCGGCCTGTCGGTCAAGCCGGGCACCCCGCTGGAGCCGTACCTGGACATCCTGCGCGACTTCGACACGCTGCTGGTGATGTCGGTCGAGCCGGGCTTCGGCGGCCAGAGCTTCATCGCCGAGGTGCTGTCCAAGGTCGCGACCGCGCGCCGGCTGGTCGACTCGGGCGAGCTGACGATCCTGGTGGAGATCGACGGCGGCATCAACGCGGACACTATCGAGCAAGCCGCCGAGGCCGGCGTCGACTGCTTCGTCGCCGGGTCGGCGGTCTACGGCGCCGGTGACCCGGCCGCTGCGGTCGAGGCATTGCGCAGGCGGGCCGCGACCGCGTCGCAGCATCTGCGCATATGACCGCACCCACGTCGGCGGAGGTCGACGCCGCGATGCGGCTGGCCATCGATCAGGCGCAGCGGGTAAAAGGCTCGACGTATCCGAATCCGCCTGTGGGAGCGGTCATTCTGAGTGCCGAGGGTGAAGTCGTCGGCGCCGGAGGAACAGCGCCGACCGGTGGCCCGCACGCCGAGGTGGTCGCGCTGCGCGAAGCGGGGGAGCGGGCGGCCGGCGGCACCGCCGTCGTGACGCTGGAACCGTGCAACCACCACGGGCGCACCCCGCCCTGCGTCGATGCCTTGATCGAGGCCCGGGTGGCCACCGTGGTGTACGCCGTCGCCGATCCGAACCCGATGGCCGCCGGAGGAGCTGATCGCCTGCGAGGCGCAGGAATCGACGTCGTCGGCGGGGTGTGCGCCGAGGAGGTGGCCGCCGGCCCATTGCGGGAGTGGCTGCACAAGCAGCGCGCCGGACGCCCACACGTCACCTGGAAATTCGCCACCAGCGTGGATGGCCGCAGCGCTGCCGCGGACGGATCCTCGCAGTGGATCACCAGTGATGCCGCCCGCGCGGACCTGCACGTGCGCCGCGCCGCATGCGATGCGATCGTCGTCGGCACCGGCACGGTGGACATCGACGACCCGACGCTGACCGCCCGGCTGCCGGGCGGCGGCCTCGCCGAGCGCCAGCCCCTGCGTGTGGTGGTCGGTATGCGGGAGATCTCTCCGGAAGCCAATGTGCTGAACGAGGATTCGCACACGATGGTGATCCGCACCCACGATCCGCATGAGGTGATCCAGGCGCTTTCCGACCGCACGGATGTGCTCCTCGAGGGCGGGCCGACGCTGGCCGGCGCCTTCCTGCGGGCCGGGGTCATCGACCGGATCCTGGCCTATGTCGGCCCGATCCTGTTGGGCGGTCCGGTCACCGCCGTCGACGACGTCGGCGTGCCCAGCATCGCCCGCGCGCTGCGCTGGCGCTACGACGGCGTCGACCGGATCGGGCCGGACCTGCTGCTGAGCCTGGTGCCCGGCTAGCCGGCGAACGTGTCGACCAGTGTCGCGCAGAACGCCGGCAGATCGTCCGGCTTGCGACTGGAGACCAGCGTGTTCGGGCCGCTGGTGCACACCACGACCTCCTGGTCGACCCACTCGGCCCCGGCGTTGCGCAGATCGGTCTGCACGCTCGGCCAGGAGGTGATCTGACGGCCCTCGACCACGTCGGCCTCGATGAGGGTCCACGGCCCGTGGCAGATCACGCCCACCGGCTTGCCCGCACCGAAGAAGCCCTTGACGAAGTCGACCGCCGATGAGTTGGTGCGCAGCAGATCAGGGTTGGCCACTCCGCCGGGCAGCACCAGACCGTCGTAGTCGGACGCCGAGACGGAGTCGGCCGCCTTGTCCGCCTCGAAGGTGTCGGCCGGGGTGAGGTGGTTGAACGCCTGGACCTTGCCGACCTCGGTCGACACCAGTTCCGGGGTGCCACCAGCCTGCTTGACGGCCTCCCACGGCTTGGCCAATTCGACCTGCTCGGTGCCCTCGGGGGCGACCAGGAATGCGATCTTCTTGCCGGAAAGTTCGTTGCTCATGGTCAGTCGGGTACCCGCCGACCGCGCGGTCAATACCCCGGGTTGGTCAGTGGTGCCACCGACCAGTTCGACAGCTCCGTCGGGCCCAGAATGCGGTGGCGGGTCTGCCCCGCGGTGTAGAACGTGAACTTCGTAGCGCGGTAGCACTGTTCGAAGCAGTCGAAGGCCCGCCCGTCGGCGTCGAAGCTGACCCCACGGACTCGCACGATCGGGTCACCGTCCGGCATCTCGAGATGTTCGGCCTCCCAGCTGCTGGGGGTGTCGACTTCGAATGCCTGCTCGGTGTATTCGTCGGTGAGTTGGTAGCGCTCCTCGATGAAGCGATATAGCGACCCGCCGTCGGCCAGCAGCTCGTGGTCGATCGCCGGTACCCGGTCCAGCGGCAGGACGGCACGTTCGAGGATCTTGTCCGTGCCGCCGATCTCGCGTTTGCGCCAGATCTCCCAGACCGGTTGGCCCGGGTCGACGCCCAGAGCGGTCGCGATCGTCATGCTGGGCAGACCGACACCGATCGAGATCAGAGCCGTTCTGACCGTGGGTAACCCGAGTTCGTTGTCCAGCAGAGTGTGCAGCAGCTCTCCCGGACGTGTCGGGTCGCTGGCGATGCGCGGCTCGGCGACGAACGTGCCCAGACCTTGCCGTCGGGTGATCTTGCCGGCCCGTTCGAGCTCGTCGAGAGCACGCCGCACGCTGATCCCACTGACGCCGGCGATCTCGGCCAGCTCGGTGGTCGACGGCAGTCGATCACCGGGTTGCAACCCACGCTCGGCCATGATCCCGAGCACCAGGTCATAGACGTGCTGGTAGCGGAGCTTGCGTTCGGTGGACGCCCCCGCGGTGTCGGCTCGCTTCGCCGTCGGCATCCTCACGTCCTCCCGTCCTGAAACCATGAGGTTTACGCACTCAGTATGCAGTTACCCCGGTACTTCCATAATCATGCTGGAAGAGCTGGAATTTCTTGCGGACCATCGGAAAAGTTTCCGAAACATTTGCGCAATTATCCGGCAATCATCTTCACTCATACTACTCTGTATACAGAGTGGGATCGGAAGGGATTGTCATGGCTTCAGCGATGGATCGTCGGAAGTTTCTGCGGACCTCGGCGGTGGTGGCGGCCGCATTCGGCGGCGCGGCCGCGCTCGCGTCGTGTGCGCCTCAGACGGCCAGCAGCACCGTGCTGCGGGTCGGTTCCACCACCGACATCGACTCGCTGAACCCGTTCACCGCCGACTCCACTCAGTCCGACGACGTTCTGCAACTCGTCTACGACCGGTTGATGGGTTACGACGCGCAGCTCAACATCCAACCGTCGCTGGCCACCGACATGCAGACGACCGACGGCGGTAAAACCTTCACCTACACGCTGCGATCGGGGGTGAAGTGGCACGACGGCAAGGATTTCAGTGCCGACGACGTCGTCTTCACCTTCCTGATGGTGCGCGACAACGACTATGGCACGTATGGGGCCTATCTCAAGGACCTCACCGACGTGGTCAAGGTCGGCGACAACCAGGTTCGGCTCACGTATTCGCAGCCGCAGACACTGCAGCCCGGCGTCATCATGCCGATCGCGCCCAAGCACCTGTGGGAGGGCGTCGCCAAAGACGACCTGCCCAAGTACGCCAACGACAAACCGGTCGGAACCGGACCGTTCAGTTTCGTGTCGTGGGACAAGGGCAGCGTTGCCACCGTCATCCGAAACGACTCGTGGTGGGGCACCAAACCGGCGGCGCAGAAGGTCACCTGGACCAAGTTCGGCTCCGACGACGTGGTCACGCAGGCGCTGCGCACCGGAGATATCGACATCGTCCCCGAGGTGCCGCCGACGATCTATACCGGACTGCAGAACGCCGCGGATGTCAAAACCACTGCCATGGAATCGTTCTCGTTCCACATGATCGGCTTCAACTGTTCGACCGCGCCGGGATCGAAGGGCAATCCCATCCTGAAGGACCAGGTGGTCCGTCAGGCGCTGGCCTGTGCCGTCAACCGGCAACAGTTCGTGGAGCTCGCGCTGGCCGGCTACGGAGAACCCGGCACCGATCTGCTGCCACCTGCCTTCGGCGACTTCCACTTCGTCCCAGCGCCCGACGCGGTACTGGACAACAATCCGGGCAAGGCCAAAGAGCTGCTCGACAAGGCCGGCTACACCGACCGCAACGGCGATGGTATTCGAGAGTCCAAAGACGGTGCGCCGCTTGAGTTCCGGCTGTTGGTGATCGCCGATACCACCGTCGACATGAAAGCCGCCGACCTGTTCATCACGGCCGCCAAGGCTGTCGGTGTCGACCTCAAGCTGTCCAGTACCGACGCCGACAGCATGACCGCGACGGTCTACAACGCCGAAACGCCGGACTGGGACGTCATGATCTGGGGCTGGGATTCCTCGTTCTACGACCCGTCCTACCTTCTGGGCATCGCCACCACCGACCAGATCGGTGGCAACAACGACACGTTCTGGACCGACCCGCGCTACGACGATCTCTACCACCAGCAATCGACGACCATCGACCGCGGCGCCCGGGTCGCACTGGTGCAGGAGATGCAGGCGATTCACTATGCCGCCTGCCCGTACATCGTGATGTGGTACCAGAAGAAGCTGACCGGCACCCGGACCAATACCTGGACGGGCTGGCAGCCGATGAACGGCGGCATGATCCTCAACTTCCCGCGGGTGAACTACCTCGACGTGAAGCCGGCCTGAGCATCGATGCTTCGGTATCTGAGCCAAAAGATCTCGTACCTGGTGCTCACGCTCGTAGCGGTGGTTGCGGCGAATTTCGTTCTCTTCCACCTGATGCCGGGAGACCCGGTGACCCACATCGCGCGTGGTCAACACCTCGACGCCGAGGCGATCGCCAGGCTGCGCACCTACTACGGCCTGGACCAGCCGATGGCCTCGCAGTTCGTGACCTATCTGCAGAACCTGCTCAAGGGTGACCTCGGCTTCTCCTACACCTACCAGGCGTCGGTCGGCCCGATCGTGGTGAAAGCCCTTGCCAACACCCTGATCCTGGTCACCGTCTCGACGCTGCTGGTGATCCTCCTCGGCGTCCTGATCGGGGTGTTCGCCGCCTCCCGGCGCAACTCACGCACCGACTCCGGGCTGGTCATCGGATCGCTGGTGTTCTGGAGTCTGCCCACGTTCTGGGTGGGCATGCTGCTGATCTTCGTCTTCGCTGTGTCACTCGGCTGGTTTCCGATCGCAGGCATGTACACCGCCGACGCGCTGTACCCCACGGTGTTCACCCGAATGGCTGACCTGGCACGGCATCTCGTCCTGCCGACGGTCGCCATGGTTCTGGTCGACATCGCCCAGTTCGTCCTGATCACCCGCAGCTCACTGCTGGCGACACTGTCCGAGGATTACATGACCACTGCCCGGGCCAAGGGCCTGACACCGCGGCGGGTGCTCTGGCGACACGGCGTGCGTAATGCGCTGCTGCCCGTCGTGACCGCCACGACGCTGTACGCCAGCGCCACCGTCGGCGGCACCATCCAGGTGGAGACGGTCTTCTCCTGGCCCGGTATGGGGCAGCTCATCTATCTGTCGGTGATCCGGCGCGACTACCCCGTGATGGAAGCCTGCTTCCTGATCTTCGCGGTAGTGGTCGTGCTGGCCAACTTCGCCAGTGACCTGGTCTACCGGATGCTCGACCCACGGGTGCGGCTGACATGACCGGACCGCTGATGGACCCCACCCTCGAACCCGAGGAACCCGCCGCGGCACACGTGCCGGGCGGCTGGCGCGGAGTGCTACACCAACTCTTCGCCGACCCGATGGGCCGCACCGGACTGCTGACCGTTCTCGCGGTTATGGTCGTCGCGATCCTCGGTCCGCTGCTGGCGCCCTACGACCGCACCGACGTCGCCGACACCCGCGCGGGAATCCTGTTGCGGCCCAGTGCCGCCCACTGGCTGGGCACCGACGAACTCGGTCGCGACGTGTTGCGGCAGGTACTGGCCGGAACATCGGTGTCACTGGAGATCGGGCTGATCGCCACCGTCATCACCGTGCTCATCGGAACCCTGGTCGGGGTACTGGCGGGCTGGTTCACCGGCTTCATAGACGCCGTGCTGATGCGGATCACCGACTTCTTCCTGGTGCTGCCCAACCTGCCGTTGATGATCGCGCTCGGTGCGATCATCGGGCAGAGCCTGCCGATGATCGTTCTGGTCATCGCGATCACCAGTTGGCCGAGTACGGCGCGCATCGTCCGCTCTCAGGCGCTGGCGCTGCGGGAACGCGAAGTGGTGGCCCGCGCCAAGACCGTCGGTCTGTCCTCGGCGGGCATCCTGTGGCGATTGATCCTGCCCGGGGTGCTGGCGTTGGTGATCGCCAACGCCGTTCTTGTCATCGCCGGGTCGATCCTCGCCGAGGCCACGCTGTCCTTCCTCGGCCTCGGCGATCCGACCCGAACCTCGTGGGGCCAGATCCTGCACAACGCTTTCGCCGCCGGTGCTGTGGGCAACGGCTTCTGGTGGTACTTCCTGCCACCGGGCGTCGGCATCGTGCTGGTGGTGCTGGCGTTCTCGCTCGTCGGGCAGAGTCTGGAACGCATCCTCAACCCTCGGCTGGCGGTGGCCGAATGAGCCTGTTGAGCGTTCGCAACCTGAGCGTCACCTACCGCGGTGGCGTGCGCGCGGTGGACGGTGTCGACCTGGACGTGTCCGCCGGTGAGGTGGTCGGGCTGGCCGGCGAGTCCGGCTGTGGGAAAAGCACATTGGCGCTCGCCGTGGCGCGTCTTCTGCCGCCCGGCGCTGTTGCGGCCGCCGACGAGATGACCTTCGCAGGCACGGATCTGAGCACCGTCGACGAGGCCGGACTCCGGGCACTGCGCTGGCGGAGGCTGTCACTGGTCTTCCAGGGCGCGATGAACGGCTTCAACCCGGTGATGACGATCGGCGATCAGGTGCGCGAGGCGATCCGGGCGCACGAACCGGAGGCCGACCGCAAAGCGGTGCGGCGCCGTGTTGCCGAGTTGCTGACGCAGGTGGGGATCTCCTCCGGGCGGGCGGCCGACTATCCCCACCAGCTCTCCGGCGGCATGAAGCAGCGCGCGATGATCGCCATGGCGCTGGCCTGCCGCCCGGACCTGGTGATCGCCGACGAACCCACGACCGCGCTCGACGTCATGACCCAGGCCCAGATCCTGGAGTTGATCCGCGGTCTGGCCGACGAACTGGGTTTGTCGATGCTGATCATCTCCCACGACCTGACCGTGCTGTCCGAACTCTGCGACCGGGTCGCGGTGATGTACGCCGGGCGCATCGTCGAACGTGGTCGTGCCGAGGACATCTTGAGCTCGGACTCGCGGCCTGCGCATCCCTACACCCGCCGACTGCTGGACTGCTATCCGCGCCTGGACGCCGGGCAGGCGTCGATCAGCGGAATACCCGGCAGTCCACCCGATCTCGCACACCCGCCCGCGGGCTGCCGATTCAATGACCGGTGTGTCGAAAAGCTGGCACGGTGCGCGACCGACGACCCCGCGCTGCACCAGGTTGCCGGCGCTGCCGCTCACCTCGCGGCATGCCATATGGTGGAGGCCCGCGCATGACCAAGCCGGTGGTCGCCGAGGTACGCGACCTGCATGTGCACTTTCCGGTCCGGCACGGTCGGCGACGGCTGACCGCACGTGCCGTCGACGGTGTCGACCTGTCCGTCCACGAGGGTGAGATCGTGGCACTGGTCGGTGAATCCGGCTGCGGGAAAACCACTGTCGCGCGCACCCTCATGCGGCTGGTCGACCCCAGTTCGGGCACGGTGTCGGTCGGCGGTGTGGACATCACCCACGCCCGCGGCGCCGCGCTGCGCCGACAGCGCCGCGAGTTCCAGATGATCTTCCAGGACCCGTTCGAAAGCCTGCCGGTCAACGCGACCGCGGTCGACCTCGTCAGCGAGGGGCTGGCGATCCATCGACGTGACCTGGATGCCGCGGCGCGACGCGGGGTGGCGCTGGCGGCACTGGAGATGTGTGGGCTGACACCGGCCGCGGCGATCGCGGAGCGCCGCATCTTCCAACTGTCCGGTGGGCAGCGCCAGCGGGTCGCGATCGCGGCCGCACTCGCGCTGCAGCCCCGGCTGCTGGTGGCCGACGAGCCGGTGTCCATGCTCGATGTCTCGTTGCGTGCCGGGGTTATCCGGGTGCTACTGGATATGCGCGAACGCCTCGACGTGGCAATCCTTTTCATCACCCACGATCTCGCACTGGCCGGGGTTTTCGCGGATCGGGTTGCCGTCCTCTACCTGGGCCGGGTGGTCGAGCAGGGTCGCGCCGCCGATGTGATCGGTACACCCCGGCATCCGTACACCCGTGCGCTGGTGGACGTCATGCCCAAAGCAGGTGGCGGCAGGCGGGCGGCCCGCGCGCTGTTGACCGGTGAGCCGCCCAACGCCACCGCCACCGCACCGGGTTGCCGGTTCGCGCCGCGCTGTCCGCTCTACCGGCAGCTCGGTGAACCCGAACGCTGCCGTGCCGAGCAACCGCTGCTCACCGATGCCACGCCGGAACACCAAGTGGCGTGCCATTTTTCAGACGTCACAGAATCACCAACACCGAAGGAGAACACCACATGACCGTCACTCGTGAGGAAGCGATCGAGCTACTCGAGGCGATGGTTCGAATCGACTCCGTGACGCCCTGGCTGATCCCGGGAGGGGCCGGCGAGGGTGACGTCGCCCGCTTCATGCGCGACTGGCTGGCCGACCTCGGGCTGGAGGCGACGCTGGAGGAGGTGGAACCCGGCCGCCCCAACGTGCTGGCCTGGTTGCGGGGCAGCGCGCCGGGCCCGACGATCTGCCTGTCCGCACACAGCGACACCGTCGGCTACGCGAACTGGGCCGACAGCGCACTGCACCCCGTCGTCGACGGTGACCGGATGATCGGACTCGGTGTGGCCGACGACAAGGGCGGGTGCGCCGCCGCGATGCTCGCGGTACGCGAATTGGTGCGCTCCGGAACAGAATTGGCAGGCAACGTGCTGGTAGCCCTGGTGATCGACGAGGAGGGTGTCAGCATCGGCACCGAGCACCTGGTCGCCCATCATGCCGCCGAGATCGACCTGGCGATCAACCTCGAACCCGACGGTTCCCACACCATCTACGGCGAACATCAGGGGTTCGGCTGGATCGACATCGTGGTGCACGGCGAGCCTGCGCACGGTTCGGCGCCCGACAAGGGCGTCGACGCCATCGTGCACATGGCCGAGGTGGTGACCCGCCTGCACCGGCTCGACGAGACACGCTGGAAACCCAACCCCGATCCCAAGAACGGCCGCACCGTGTTCCACACCGGAACGATCCGCGGCGGCACCGACTACGCCACCTATCCCAACCAGGCCGTGCTGGGCATCGAGATCGGCACCCAGCCGGGCGAGACACTGGCCGACCGAGTCGCCGAGATCGAGGCGATCTTCGCCGAGGTCACGGAATCCGAACCGCGCTTTCGCGGCGAGGTCGTCGTCCGCCTGGACCGCGACCCCTTCACCGGTGCGGGCAACGAGGAGCTGCTGAACGCACTCGGCGACGCAACGGAAGCCGTCAACGGCGTCCGCTCACCGGTGACCGGTCTCAACGCGTGGACCGACGCCGCGTTGTTCCAAGGTGCCGGCATCCCCACGGTCCTGTTCGGGCCGGAAGGCGGCAACTACCACGCGGCCCAGGAGTGGGTGTCCATTCCGGACATGATCGCGACCGCCGAGATCCTGCGCCAGACTCTCGTGACGCTCATCGGTCGCACGGACGGCGACTCCTGATGGCCCAGGACACGGCTGCCCCGGCTGGGGGACTGCGGTCGGGAGCGCTGCGCGCAGTGGACGTCGTGGTGATGGCGCTGGCCAGTTCGGGACCCATTCAGAGCGTGGCCGTCTCGCTGGCCGCGATCCTGGCGACCGTCGCCTACGCCGGCTTCGTGCCGATTCTCATCTGCTTCGTCCCGATGCTGGGCATCGCACTCGGTTACCAACGCCTACATGCCTGGCAACCGAGTGCGGGGGCGACGTATACCTGGGTGGGCCGGGTGCTCAACCCGCATGCCGGGTTCTTCGCCGGCTGGATCATGTTGCTGTACTACACGGTCGGCACGACGAGCCTGACCATCCCGCTCGGAAGCTACCTGCTCAGCTTCTTCTCCGATCACGCCGCCGACAGCCCGGTCGCGGTGGCTGCCGTGGGGACCGTGTTCGACCTGATCGTCACCGCAGTGGCCGCATTGGGCGTGGCCCTGTCAGCCCGGTTCCAATTGAGTTGGGCGATCTTCGAATACGCGCTGCTCATCGGGTTCGCCGTCCTGGCCGTGATATTCATCGCGCGCGGCAACGGCGACGTGGTCAAGCCTGGCATCTCGTGGTTCACCGTCGAGGGGGCGGGCGGCTTCAAGTCGTTGATATCGGGCGTGCTGCTGGCGATCTTCCTCTATTCAGGCTGGGACACCGCTGCCTACGTCGGTGAGGAAGCTTCCGGTCGCACTGCCGGGCGAGCCGCCGTGACCAGCGTTGTCCTGCTGTTCGTCATCTACTCGGTGTCGGTGCTGGCTTTCCAGGGGATCGCGCCGATGCAGGACATGCAAGATCACGCAGCCAACATCCTTGCGTTCGTTGGTGAACGGATCGGTGGCGGCTTCTGGGCGAACGTGATGATCGTCGCGGTACTCGGTGGCACCCTCGCGTCGTTGCTTGCGGCGATCGTCAGTGCCTCCAGGATCGGATTCGCCATGGGACGAGACCGCGTCGTGCCATCCTGGCTGGCAGACGTGAGCGGCAAGTATGGCACGCCGTTGAACGCGACAATTCTGTTCGGCCTGCTCAACATCGCATTCCTCTGGGGCTCAACGCTTATCGGCGCGGTGGGCGAGGCGCTGGCCAACATCGTGAGCACGCTCGGCTTGATGGCGGCGATCTTCTATCTGCTGACCGCGGTGACCGCCATCTGGTGCTACCGGCGCCAGATCGTCTCCTCGGTACAGGATTTCGTGATCGGTGGACTGATGCCGGGTCTGGGCGCGGCGTTCATGGCGTTCGTCGTCGTCTACTCGATCACCTCGGGGTCGCTGAACGGAATCGAACTCGGGTTCGGCGTCGGCCTCGCGCTGGTCGGGCTATTGCTGTCCGCCGTCTCGGCCACGGTCGGAAAGGCGCCGTTCTACACCGCGCCGCGAAATCCGCACTGACCCGCCGGCATGAGCCGGCCACTGCACTTACCACGACCTTCAACGATGAAAGAGATGTCCTGATGCACTTCACCGATGCTTATGCGGCCCGGACCCCGGTCACCAAGGCGCTGTACGAACGGGCCAAGCGAACGATTCCCGGCGGTGCGGGCTCGACGGCCCGGCTGCCGCGCAACGGGTGGAAGCCCTATCCGATCGTGATGGCGCACGGCAGCCGATCGCGCCTGACCGACGTGGACGGCAACACCTACATCGACTATCTGCTGGGGCTGGGGCCGATGATCCTCGGGCATCGCCATCCGGTGGTGACCAGCGCTGTCACCGAGGCCGTCCGCGATCTCGGTACGTGCTTCGGGTTGCCGTACGAGCTGGAGATCGAGGCCGCCGAAAAGGTGGTGGCCGCCGTACCGGGTATCGAACAGGTCCGCTTCACCAATTCCGGATCCGAGGCGGTGGGCACGGCGGTGCGGCTGGCCAGGGCCACCACCGGACGGCGAATCGTGGTCCGGTTCGAGGGGCACTACCACGGCTGGCAGGACACCGTGTACTGGTCCAACCACGTCGACCCGGTGCTGGCCGGACCGGCCGATCATCCACGACCGGTTGCGATGGGACCCGGGGTCCCGGCCGAACTGGAAGACACTCTCGTGGTGCTGACGTGGAACGACGCCGACAGCTTCGTGGAGCTGATGAACCGGCGCGGCGACGAGATCGCCGCGGTGCTCACCGAACCCGCGGTGTTCAACACCGGGTGCATCCTGCCCGAACCGGGTTATCTGGAACTTCTGCGCAGCGAGACACGCAAACACGGCGCGCTGTTGATCTTCGACGAGGTGATCACCGGGTTCCGGTTCGCCCGCGGCGGGGCCCAGGAATGGTTCGGCGTCACACCGGATCTCACCACCCTGGCCAAAGGCCTCGGCGGCGGGTTCCCGGTCGCCGCGGTCGGCGGCTCGACGGAAGCCATGCACCTGGTCGCCGACGGCATCTACTCCCACTCGGGTACCTACAACGCCAACGTCGTGCAATGCGCCGCGGTGTCGGCGACGATGGACCTGCTGGCCGAACCGGGGTTGTATGAGCGTCAGCGGGCACTGGGGCACCGCCTGGCCGCGGGTCTCGGCGAGTTGGCCGCCGAGCGCGGCCTGGATGCCTACTGTGAAGGACTCGGCACGGTGTTCCAGTTGTGGTTCGCCGACGGTCCTATCCACAACTGGCGCGACGCGGTGAGCCGTGCCGACGAGGCTCTGTTCACCCGGTGGTATGAGGAGATGGTGATTCGCGGGGTGTTGTTCCATCCGCTGCAGTTCGAGAATCTGTTCGTCTCGCTGGTTCACGATGACCGCGACATCGACGAGACGCTCCAGGCCGCCGCTGACGCGCTGACCGTCGTTGCCCGCACCCGGACGGCCGCGTCCCGGTCGTGACCGCACCGGTAGTCATCGGCGTCGACCTCGGCACCTCGGCGGTCAAGGTCGTCGCAGTCGATCACGACGGTGCGGTCATCGCATCGGCGCGGTCGGAGTACCCCACCCGACGGCCCGAACACGAAGCGGCCGAACAAGATCCGCACCATTGGTGGGAGGCGCTGGGAGCGGCCGGCGACGTCGTTGCGGGCTTGGTGCCGCCGCGGCGGTGGAGTGCGATCGGGCTGAGCGCGATGCTGCCCACACTGGTCGAGCTGGACACCATGCTCGAGCCGGTGGGGGCGGCGATCACCTGGGAGGACGGCCGGGCTGAGCGGCAGGCCGACCAGTTGCGCGCCATGGTCGGGGACGCCGAGCTCTATCGGATCACCGGACAGCGGGTCGACGGGCGGTACCTGGCGCCGATGCACGCCCGGCTTCAGGGGCTCGGCTGCGCAGGGACGACCGTCGCCGGCGCCAAGGACGTGTTGTTCCACCAGCTGACCGGGGCGTTGCTCACCGACCCCAGCACCGCGGCGGGCAGCGCCGTCTTCGATCTCGAACGTGGTTGTTGGAGTGCGGAGTTGGTCGCCGCGTCCGGTCTGCCGGGCTTGCCCGAGGTGGCCGATTCGGCCACCGCACTGCCCCTCACGCAACGATGGCGGCAGCGGTGGGGAGTGCCGGGCGAGCTGCCTGTGGTGCTGGGCGCGGCGGACTCGGTGCTCGGTGTGCTGGGAGTGGGGGCGCGGGCGCACGGAGAGGTGGGGGTGATCGCCGGTACCAGTGCAGTCGTGCTGGGTGTCTCTGATCGGCCGACCCGCGATCCCGACATGCGCTACCTGGTCACCCCGCTGGCCGGGTCCGGCTGGGGCCTCGAAATGGATCTGCTGGCAATGGGTTCGGCGTTCGACGCCATCGCCGCGCTGTTCGGCCTGGATGGACCGGCCGATCTCCTCGAGGCGGCAGCAACGGTGGCGCTCGCCGACGCGCCGTTGTTCTTGCCGTATCTATCGCCGGGGGAGCAGGGCGCCTTGTGGGACCCGAGCCTGACCGGCACCCTGCAGGGCCTCCGGCTTGGGATGGGCATCGGGCATATCGGCCGGGCACTGCTGACCGGCATCGTGGTCGAACTGCGCCGGTGCATCGACGTGCTTTCCGCGGCGACGGGTCAGTCAGGTCCGGTCCGGCTCGGCGGCGGCAGTGCGGTGAGCCCGCTGATGTGGCAGGACATCGCGGATGCGACGGGACGAGAGGTGTGGGTGGATCCGGCGGTGACCGACCATTCGGCGATCGGCGCGGCGCTGTTCGCCGCGGGCGTGACCGGGAATCCGATCATCCGCGACGATGCCCCGCGGATCGTCGCGCCCCGACCAGACCGGCATGGCTGGTGGACCGACTGCCTGGCCCGCCATGACGACGCACGGCTGCGGGCGAGCGCGAAGGTGAACCGATGAACGTGACCGTCGTCGACGACGACATGTTCGCGACCACCGCGGCCGCCGCCCTGCTGGAGCGGCTGCCGTCCGCCGCGCCCACGCTCGGGGTGGCCACCGGCGGTACCCCGATGCGGGTGTACGCCGAGTTGGCATCGCGCAGCCGTCACGGCGAGCTCGACCTCTCCGGTGCCACGGTGCTCGCACTCGACGAGTACGTCGGTCTCGACGAGCGTGACCCACGCAGCTACACGGCCTACGTGCGTTCGCGCGTCGCCGATCCGCTCGGTATCCCGGTCGCCAATGTTCATGTGCCGCAGGGAAATGGCGCCGATCCGGCGGCTGTGGCTCAGGCGTTCGAGCAGCGGATTGCCGAGACGGGTGGTGTCGATGTCCAGATCGCCGGGATCGGCTCCAATGGGCACCTGGCGTTCAACGAGCCCGGCTCGCCGCTCGATTCGACCACGCGGGTGGTGGACCTGTCCGACCAGACCCGGCACGACAATGCCCGGTTCTTCGGCGGCCGGGTCGACGACGTCCCGCGCAGGGCGATCACCCAGGGACTGGCGACGATCGGTCGGGCCCGCTGCATCCTGCTGCTGGCGGCCGGTCGGGCAAAGGCCGACGCGCTGGCGGCCGCACTGCGCGGACCCGTCGACGCGTCTGTACCGGCATCGGTGTTGCAGCAGCACAGCGATGTCACGGTGATCGCGGACCGCGCGGCATGGAGCAGGATGGCGTGATGAACGATCCCGATGTACTCGGTCTGTTTCCGCCCGGCTCGCAGCGCTCGGATGGCGTCCTGACCGTCGGCGGCTGCCGGCTCGATGCGCTGGCTGCCGAATTCGGCACCCCGCTGATGGTGGTCGCCGAAGACGCCCTGCGGCAGCGGGCCAGGGACTACCTCGAGGCGTTCCGTAGCCGGTGGGCCCGCACGGATGTGGCGTTCGCGTCGAAAGCATTCCCCTGCACCGCAATTCAGCGTCTGGCCAGTGAGGAGGGATTGCTGCTCGACGTGGCCGGCGGGGGAGAGATCGTCACCGCATTGGCCGCCGGGGCCGACCCGGCACGGATGTTGTTGCACGGCAACGCCAAGACCGACGAGGAGCTCGGCATGGCCGTCAGCAGCGGCGTCGGCCTGATCGTCGTCGACAACTTCGACGACATCGACCGGCTGGAGCGCATCGTCGAACCCGGCCGCAGGCAGCCCTGCCTGGTGCGCGTCGTGCCGGGTATCGAGGCGAATACCCATTCCGCAGTGGCGACCGGGCATGCCGGCTCGAAATTCGGGCTGCTGCCTGCCGATGCCGGGGTGGCGATCGAGAGGATCCGCCGCAGCCGGGTGCTGCGCTGCGACGGCGTGCACACCCACGTCGGCTCGCAGCTACTCGACGCCGACCAGCTCGCCGCAGCCGTGGCCCCGGTCGCCGAACTCGGCAGCTTCGACGTCTACGACTTCGGTGGCGGGCTCGGGGTGCGCTACACCTACGCCGATCACCCGCCGACGGTGGACGCCTACGCCCACGCCATGATCGAGAAGGCCCGCGGCCTGGTTCCCGCCGACGCCCGCATCATCGTCGAGCCGGGCCGGTCGATGACCGCGGCCGCAGCCTGCACGGTCTACCGCGTGACGACCGTCAAACACGGAGTGGTCACCCATGTCGCGGTCGACGGCGGAATGGGGGACAACCTGGAGGTGTCGCTGTACGGCCAACGGTTCGAGGCGACGCTGGTCGACCGGGTGGGCGGGGGCGCGGACGTCACCGTCGTCGGCAGGCACTGCGAATCCGGCGACCAGCTGATCGACGGTGTCCCGCTTGACAATCCAGTGGTGGGCGATCTGCTGGCCGTCCCGGTGACCGGGGCGTACTGCTACACGATGTCCAACCAGTACAACGGTGCGCGCCGCATCCCGGTGGTGTTCGCCGCGAACGGGGACGCCCGGGTCGTGGTGCGCCGCGACACCTGGGCCGACCTGTTGGCCCGCGACGTCTAGCTACGCGGCCACCGTCTCCTCGACCGTCTCCTCGGCGTGCGCTTGCCTGCCGCCGATGAACAGCGCCAGCGCGGCGCCGACCAGGCACACGATCACGGTGACGAAGAAGATCGAGCCGTACTGCATCGCGAAGGCGGTGCGGTACCGCTCGGCCTCGCCCGCGATCTTGGCGGCCAGGCTGTTGCCGCCCGGACTCGGCAGCGTGGCCAGGATCTGGTTGAACCGGTACAGGCCCCACGCACTGAGCGCGGCGACGCCGATCAGCATGCCGGTCATGCGGGCCACGACGACGAGCGAGGAGGCGATGCCGTGCTGAGCCGGCGGCACCACCCGTAGCGCAGCGGAGGTCAGCGGGCCGATCACCAGACCCAGGCCGAAGCCGGCCAGCGCCAGGTCGGTGTCGATCACCGGCAGCGACACGAACCCGAAATCGTGGCGGGCGCCGGCCACATTGGTGCCCCAGTGCGACACCAGCAGGTATGCGCCCGAGGAGATCAGCATGCCGACCACGGCGACGATCCGGTCGCCGATCCGGGTGGCGACCCAGCCGCCGATGAGCGCTCCGACCGGCAGCGCGATCAGGAAATGCAGCAGCAGGAACGCGGCCTGCGTCTGGTCTTTACCCAGCACACCCTGACCGAACAGTTCGACGTTGACCAGCGTGACCATCAGCGCCGCACCCGCGCACAGCGAGGTGCCCAGCGAGGCCAGGAACGGCACGAAGCGGACGCCGGCCGGTTCGATCAACCGGGTGCGGGCGAACCGCTCCCAGACGAAGAATGCGATGGCTGCGATGACCGCGCCGATCACGAGGATCAGGCCGTGCGGCGGAAGCAGCGTCTTGCCGTCGGGGTTCGGGTTGTACAACCCGATCACGGCCAGGCCCAACGCGATCGCGAGCAGGATGCCGCCGACCAGATCGACCTTTTCAGGGTTCTCGCTGCGGTCATGGGAGGGCAGGCTGAAGTGGATCGCCACCATCGCGATCACGGTGAGCGGCACGTTGATCCAGAACACGTCCTGCCACTTGCCCAGCAGCAACACCACGCCGATGCCGTAGAGCGGGCCGAGCACGCTGCCCAGCTCCTGGGCGGCGCCGATGCCGCCGAGCACCGCGGCGCGGCTGCGGGCAGCCCACAGGTCGGCCGCCAGCGCGAGTGTCACGGGCAGCAGGGCACCTGCGGCGACACCCTGGACAAGCCGACCGATCACCAGCATCGTCAGGTCGGTGGACAGCGCGGTCACCACCGAGCCGGCCGCGAACGTGACCAGCGACAGCTGCAGCATCAGCTTGCGCCCGAAGCGGTCGGACAGCCGGCCCAGCAGCGGCATCGCCGCGATGTAGCCCAGCATGTACCAGGTGATGATCGGGGTGACCTGCTGCAGCTTGTTCACCGGGATACCGACCGTCGACATGATGTCGACCATGATCGTGACGACGACATAGGTGTCGAGCGCCCCGAGCAGAACGGCGAGGCTACCCGCGCTGATCACGATCCGGCGGCTGCGGCCGGAGGTCCCCGCCCGGTGGGCGGCAGTGTCCAGAGACTCAGCCATTACCGGGCCCGTCAGACGGCGGGCTTGGTGACGGTGACCGGCTTGTCCCACTCCGACAGCGTGATCTGGATGCTGCTGCCGTTACCCGTGTCGGCCTTGGCCTGGACCAGCTGATGCGGGTCGGCCTTCTGGATCCACACGGTGGCGGGCAGCGGGCTGGACGCCTTGAGCGGAATCAGCTTGTTCATGGCGTCGGCGCTGACCTTGCCGGTGATGCGGATGGTGTCCACACCGTTGATGGTCTCGCTGGCCTCCGACTTGGCGTCGGTGATGCTGGCGAGCCAGTTGGCCAGCCCGTTGTCCGGGTTGAGGACCACCGACGGGTCGTAGATGTCCTTGGCCGGGCCCATGTCGAGCCAGTTGTTGGGGGTCAGCGCGGCGTAGAGGGTGCCGTCGAGCACGACCAGCTGGATGTCGACGTCCGAGCCGCCCATCGAGATGGTCGAGTTCCCGGACACCGCGGTGGCGGGCACGTTGGTCAGATCGCCGGACAGCTTCTTGACCGGCAGACCCTCGATCTTGCCGCCGACCGTGATCTCGAGGTGGGCGCTCTTGAGAGCCTTGGTGACCTGAATGGACTGCTGCAGCAGTCCAGCGGCCTCCGGTAGGGGCTCTGAGGGCTTGGATGAGGATGAGCAGCCCGCGACGAACAGGGTTGCTGTTGCGAGGAGGGCGGTGAGGACGGCGAACATTCGGCGGCGCGTCGGCATAGGTGCATCGTAGAGGGTCGCGGTGACCGGACCTGCGGCGCCAGGCTGCACTCCGTCTGCGTTATGGGCCGTGAACTGCAGATTTAGTGCACCTAAGCGAGTGTCGTCACGGCCGGACTAGATTGGGCGCGTGTTCACCGGAATCGTCGAAGAACTGGGTGAGATCGTCGGCAAGGATGAGCTGGCCGACTCGGCCCGGTTCGTGATCCGCGGACCCGTCGTGACCGCCGATGCTCGCCACGGCGACTCGATCGCCGTCAACGGTGTCTGTCTGACCGTCGTCGAGGTGCTGCCCGGCGGACAGTTCAGTGCCGACGTGATGGCCGAGACGCTCAACCGGTCCAGCCTGGCAGCGGTCGACGTCGGAAGTGCGGTGAACCTGGAACGCGCTGCGGCGGTCAACAGCCGGCTCGGCGGACATATCGTCCAGGGTCACGTCGACGGGACCGGCCGCGTCATCTCCCGCTCACCGTCCGAGCACTGGGAGATCGTGCGGATCGCGCTGCCACCGGAGCTGTCCCGGTACGTGGTGGAGAAGGGCTCGATCACGGTCGACGGCATCTCCCTGACGGTGTCCGGGTTGGGTGACGACTGGTTCGAGGTCTCGCTGATTCCCACGACGCTGGCGCTGACCACACTCGGTCGCGCGGCGGTCGACACGCCGGTGAACCTCGAAGTCGATGTCATCGCGAAATACGTGGAACGTTTGCTCGCCGACCGCGAGCGCTGACGCCTCGGGCCGACTGATCAATTGATCAGTACGGACATTTGCTGCGCAATTAGACACAACTGAGGAAAAACCGCCTCTGATCTATCGAATTCGCTGATCAGAAGCCATCTAATTGCGGCTCTGAAATTGTCCTTGGCGAAAATGCCGGGCGATGTTAGGTTGCGGACAGCGAATATCGCTGCGTCTCTCCCAAGCAAAGTGTGTGAGCCGCCTCACGCAAGTGTCGGCACGCCTCGATGAGTCGGAGGATCGGTGAGTTCTCACAAGCGCGTCGGTCGCCACCGGAAGCGGGCGGCCCGCCATCGGAAACAGGTGGCCCGCAATCGGCAGCGCGCGGCTCGCAATGGAATCCTCGCAGCGGCCGTGGGGGTGGGGTTGGCGGTCGCGACGGGGCAAGGAGTGGCCTCGGCCGCCACCGATGGCGGTTCGCCGGATTCCGGGTCCAAGGCCAGTACAGCCAGTGACGCCGGCACTTCCTCGAAATCGACGCGTGCAACCACTACGGCCGGATCTGCGCGCACGCGTCCGTCGGTCAAGCGATCGTCAACAGCTCCCAAACCGTCTTCTGCGGTAGCCGGCACCATGACCCCAGCCACCACGACGACCCCAGCCACCACGACGACCCCAGCCACCACGACCACAGCCGCTACGGCCGTCCCCGCGACCGGCGATCAGACGGCCACCGACAGTTCGTCCACTTCGACCACCCCGACCGCCGCTGAGGTGAAAACTCCGGAGGCGGCCGTCGAAACCGCTTCCGCCCCAGCGCGAGTGGAGAAGTCCGCAACGGCCGCGGTCAAGCCGGCCGTCGCGGCTGACACCCCCGCAACAGGGTCGGCGGCCTGGTACTTCATGGGGGTGCTGACCCGGGCGGTCGACCGCCTCGCCGGTTGGCCCGGTTTGCCGCACAACTTCGTCACGGTCACCAACTACGTCACCGACCAGAACCTGGACGCTCTCGACAATCAGCTCGACGCATTGGTCGCCGCTGCGGTCGCGGGCAGCCCGGCCCGGTGGGTCCCCGATCTGTCCAGCATTCTGGGTCTTTTCATCAAGCCCGCGATCCCCAGCTATACGTTCTCGGACACGCTCAACGCGTGGGGCGACTTCCTCAATCGGATCGTGCCGCCGTTCAACATCAGCCCGGGGGCGGGCACCTTCGGCATCATCACGCAGTACAAGATCATGGGCGCTGCCGTGGTCGGAACGGCGACGGTCTTGACGGACATGCTCAACGGTGTCTACGACCCGGCTCAGTGGGAGATTGACGTCATCAAGACGACCACCGGCGCCACTGTCACCAGAGCTGACCTCACCAACTCCACCAGTCTCGAAACGAAGATCGCCGCGGCGCAGGCCGCAGCGATCGCCACTTTCGGACTCAGCGACGGGGGCGCGTACTACGACCCCACCCGGGCCTGGAACATCACGCTGCCGACGTGGACTGCGGCCCAAGTGAATCCGTTCACGGTCGTGGCGTACGTCGCGTTGGTCGCCATTTACAAGCGGTTCCAGGAAATGGCCGTCCTGACGCCGTTCACGACGAGCACCACGTACGACAGTTGGCTCTACACACTGAGTTTGGGCGGCGACAGCTCGCGCTCCGAATACGCGGCCGGCACGTTCCATGCGGTGGATCCCGATGGCAGATCGGTGGACTTCGGTACGTCGCTCCTCGGGACGTTCACCTCAGCAGGTGGTGGGCTGGTCACCATCAACACCAGCGACGGTGGATTCACCTACACGAACACGCTTCCCGGCAAGGCGTTTTTTCACCGGGCGACGTCGGAGAACCCGGACGACCGATACGACACCGTGAACATCCCGGTGACGTCCGCGGACGGCGTCAAGTACACCCTGACCTTCAAGATCCAGATCATCGACGGATCGAACACTCCTCCGACGTCGTCTCCGACGATGGGTGCCGCCGACGGTCTGGGCGTGGTCCGCGGCAGCGTCGGCGGCAGTGACTCCGACGGCGACACCTTGACGTACTCGCTGGTCGGGTCGTCGGTCAACGGTCTGAGCAACAACTCCGGCTACACCAAGAACGGCGCCGGGAATGGCGGCATCGTCACCCTGAACTCGACCACCGGCGCCTTCACCTATGTCTCGTCGGCCAATGCCGGTGCGACGCAGAGTTTCCAGGTGCAGATCACCGATGGACACGGTGGCGCCACCGTCTCGACGGTCACGGTGGCCAACACCACGTCTATCACGCCGGGCAACCTCAACACCTCGACGCCGTACGTCGTGACCGGTTCGGTTCCTATCCCGAGTGGTGATGCCGGCATCTTCACCAGCTATGCCCTTGGTGCCAGCCCGACGAAGGGCACCGTGACCTCCTTCAACCCGGCCACGGGCGCATTCACCTACACCTCGAATGTCGGGCGTACGACGGCCAACGGCGATGTCGTCACCGTGATCGCCACCGACGCCAGCGGCCGTGCCGTCACCCTGTCGCTGGCCGTCAAGCCGACGGTGGTCAACACGGCCCCAACGCCCGGCGCGACGGCGATCGGCTCGTCCAACCTGCAGGACAACCGCATCCTGGGCATCGGCAATCTCAAGCAGACGACCACCGGCACACTGCATGCCAGCGACGCCGAGGGCGACCCGCTCACCTACACCGCCGGCACGTATACGACCGCCAACGGCGGCACGGTGGTCGTCAACGCCAACGGAACGTTCAGTTACAGCATCGACAAGGGCTATTCGTACTACCACGGTGCAGCCAAGGTCGGGGCCACCGGCAACGCGGTCAGTGACACGTTCACCGCGACGGTCAGCGATCCCTTCGGCGGCTCGACGACCTATACGGCGACCGTGCCGATCTATGCGGTCAACACCACACCGGGCACCACCTCGGGCGGGACCCGGTGGGGCAATTACTGGACCGGCGTGGGCAACGCGAGCGATGGCGACAGCGACAGCCTGACGTACGTCGTCACCTCCACGCAGGGCACCGCGACCTACGACTCGTTCTGGTTGACCCTGTCCACCAGCGGCGCCAGTAGCGGCACGGTCGTCACGATCACGGTCTACGACGGCTACTACGTGGTATCGGGCGGTGTCGTGACCGGCGTCTTGTCGAGCAACTCGAGGACGTACACGGTCGCCTGACCGCCGGTCCATTACCTCAATCAGGACTTGCGCGTGTGCAAATTTGCTAGATTCCTAATGCTAGGCACATGCTCAGCGCGACACGCGAACCGTTTCCGGCCATTTTGGACCTAAAACGCCAGGTGGAGGAATTTCCCTCAAATTTGACTGAGACAACCTTTGGCAAAAACCTGTAAGCAATGTTACGTTGCGGGCCAGTCAAAGTGGCGTACGTCTCCCACGCAGCAATGTGCGAGCACCGTCACGTAGGACACGCGTCGGGAGATTTCTTGAGTTCCAAGAAGCACGCGGCTCGCCATCGGAAGCTGGCGGGGCGCCATCGGAAGCGTGCCGGCGGTAGCGGCAAGCGTGCAGCACGCAACGGCATTCTGGCCGCTGCGGTAGGCCTGGGTCTGGCGGTAAGCGTCGGAAACGGTATGGCGGCGGCGTCGACCGACGGCGGCTCGGATTCCGGATCCTCGTCGGCCAGCAACTCCGGCAGCAATTCCGGTCACTCGTCGAACTCGACCCGTGGACCCAAGAACGCCGGTCCCGCACGCACCCGCTCGGCGGCCAAGCAGCCGACGTCGTCGGACTCCAACGGGGGTTCCTCGGTGACCGTCCGGTCGTCGACCACCGGCCGAACCCCATCGGCGGACAGCACCGTCCTGGCGACCACCACGACGACTGCCGAGCCCGAATCATCCACCACGACAACCACTGCCACCGATACCGTCACCACACCGGCAACGTCCACCACTGCCACCGTCACCACACCGGCGACGTCCACCACTGCCGTCGTCGATACCGCGACCGCAGCACCGGCGGGGGACACCCCGTCAGCCGCCGCAACGCCGACGCCGATCCTCGTCCGCAAGTCGACCACCGCGAGGGCCGCCGTCGCCCCGTCGGCTGCCGCCTATTCGATGAGCGGCGACCTGACCGCCGTCCAGGACGGCGCAGGTCCGATCACCACGCCGGCGCAGTACGACATCCAGACCACGCTCGACGCCTGGGCGGCGCAACTCGATGCGCTGCTGGCGGCACCGCTCACGCCTGTCAACGGCTGGCTGAAGTTTCCGGTCACCTTCTTGAATCAGTTCTTCAAGCCCTCGATCGTGGTCACCCGGTTCTCCTACGGCCTCAACGGCCTTGCCACCCTGATCGACCAGTTCGTGCCGCCATTCAAGATGGTCGACGGCGCTCCCTCGATCATCACGGAGGCGTCGGTGACGGCCGCCGTCCTCGCAGGCGCGATCGTGCTGTTCAACACCTCGCAGACGGTCGACATCCCGCATTGGATCGACGAGGCGATCAGCCTTGCCGGGGCGTTGCAGGATATCGCCGCGAACCCGGTGGTCAACGGGCTCACTGCGAACGACTTGGATGGCGTCGTCGCGGCGGCGAGGGGGGCCTTCCTGTCGCCGAAGACCGTTCTCGACATGGACATCACACTCGGGAAGGCCCCGAACCCGGTATCGCTGGCGATGTATGTCGTCGTGGTCGCGATCTTCCGGCGCTTCGCGGACGTCGCGACCGATCACCAGCCTGTCGTCACCGACATGCAGCAGACCAGCCAGCATCTCCCCGGTGCCAGCGGAACCACCGTCTCGGGCTATGTGCAGTTCTACGACGCCGACGGCGACCCGATCACCTCGTATGGATTCACCGAACCCAACGACAGCCGCTTCACCGTCACCGTTGTCGACGGCACCAACGGGCGGATGAATTGGACTGTGTGGGACTGGAATCCGCTGGGCCCCTCGACCCCCAAGACTCTGACGTTCACCCTGACCGTCCTGGCGCAGGGCGACGGTCAGATCAGCGTCTCGAAGCCGTACATGCCGAACGGCAACGAAACCCAAAAAACGGTCACCGTGACCGTCTATTACAACCAGGCCATCGGGACGATGACCAACACGGTCAACAGCACCTCCGGGCTGGGCGTGGTGCGCGGTGTGGTCTCATCACCGGCGAACCCGGACAACCCGACGACCTACTCGCTCAACGGCGCCAGCGGGGGATCGGCGTACACCGCCAACGGCGGCATCGTCAAACTCAACTCAACGACCGGTGCGTACACCTACATCCCGAACCGCTCATCGAGCGCGACGACGGATTCATTCCAGCTGACAAGCACCGACAGCTTCGGCCATACCTACACGACCAGCGTGACGGTGCCGGTGAGTTCCGCGTCGCCGGTGACCACCTTCAACACCAAGACCGGCAAGGTGACCGGCGGCATGATCGTCAACGCCGCCGACGCCGGGCTGATGAACTACAGCCTGGGAACCGGCCCGAATGCGTTGCGCGGCAGCGTGGTTGTGAATGCCGACGGCACGTTCGTCTACACCAGGTCGGCGACGGCCGGATCGCAGCCCACGACGGACTCTTTCACGATCCTGGGCACCGACAGCTCCGGGAAGACCGTGACCGTCGCCGTGGTCAACGTCAATGCGACCACCGGCAACAGTGCGCCTGTGGGTGCCGGTCTGACGACGGACTCGCCCGTCGGTGCGCCGACCTACAACGCGTTGGGCGGTCCGCGCGACGAGCAGCACACGACGGGTCAGCTCAACGCGACGGACGCCGACGGCGATCCGGTGACGTTCGCTGCCGGCACCTACACGACCACCCAGGGTGGGTCCATCGTGGTCGACGCGAACGGGCGATTCACGTACGACAAGAATGTGTTCGCCCCCTTCGGAGTTCACAACGCCTACTGGCACACTCACGCCGTCGACGGTGATCCCGGTGACACGTTCACCATCAACGTCAGCGACGGCTTCGGTGGCGTCACCGCGGTGACGTACTCGGTCCCGATCGCGAAGCTCAACGCGCCGCCGACGGTGGACAGCGGAACGATCAACAACAAGACCACCTCGGGCCTGGGTGTGGTGCGCGGCAACATCGCCGGCTCCGATGGCGACGGCGACGGCCTGACGTACACCATGATCGGTGCGACGGGCGGCTCGGTGTACAGCGCCGGCGGCGGCATCGTCAAGATCAATTCGGACGGTTCGTTCACCTACACCCCGAAGGTCGGCGTCACGTCGGATTCGTTCCAGGTGCTCGTCAACGACGGCCACGGCGGCGTGACAACGGCGACGGTGAACCTCGGTGGGCTCACGACGCCGTCGCCGACGACGAATGTCAATACCGGAACCCCGGGCAAGGTCACCGGCCAGCTGAATGTCCCGGCCAGCGAAAGTGGCTTGTACACATACAGTCTGGGCACCGGACCGTCGAAGGGCGCCGTGACGGTCAACGCCGACGGCACCTACAGCTACACCCGGACGGCGGGTCTGGGTCACACGACGACGCCGAATGATTCGTTCACCATCGTCGCGACGGAGGTCGGCACCGGCAAGACGGTGACGATCGCGACCATCAATGTCACCCCGACGGTGGCGAACACCGCGCCTGTGGGCAACGGTGTGACAGTGGGCAGTTCGTCGCTGACCCGCGTCGTCGGCCCGAACGATCAGCAGGATACGACCGGCACGCTGAAGGCGACCGACGCCGACGGTGATGCGGTCACCTGGGCGGCCGGCACGTACAGCACCGCGCAGGGCGGGACCATCACGGTCAACGCCAACGGCACGTTCAGTTACACGATCAAGAAGTACGCGTGGTTCGGCGTCTCGGACAGCTACTGGCACGACCATGCCGTCACGGGCGATCCGGGTGACACGTTCACGATCAATGTGAGCGACGCCTTTGGTGGCACCACCGCGGTGACCTACGGGATTCCGATCGAAAAGCAAAACACCGCACCGACTTTGAGTGGAGGCGTGGCCAGCTCGAACACAAGCGGCCTCGGCGTGGTGCGCGGCACGATCAACGGCGGCTCCGACGGCGACGGCGACAGCCTGACCTACACCCTGGTCGGCGCGACAGGTGGTTCGGTGTACGGCACAGGAGGCGGCATCATCACGATGTCCGGAACCTCGTTCACCTACATTCCGAAGTCGGGTGTCACGTCGGACACGTTCCAGGTACAGGTGAGCGACAACCACGGTGGTGTCACTACGGCGACGGTCACGCTCAACGGCCTGACCACGCCCTCGCCGCAGACCAACACCAACGGGGTGGCCGGCGTCACGACCGGTTCGCTGAACGTCCCGGCCGGCGATACCGGACTGGGGTTGACCTACAGCCTGGGCAGCGGCCCGACCAAGGGCAGCGTGGTGGTCAACGCCAACGGCACCTACACCTACACCCGGACCGCGGGCCTGGGTCACAGCACCACAACAGACGATTCGTTCACGATCAAGGCCACCGATGCCACCGGCAAGTCCGTGATCATCGCGACGATCAACGTGGCCCCGTCGGAGAGCAACAATGCGCCCACGGTGACGGTCAACGGTAGCTCCGGTACGGTCACGCTGGCCGGTCCGGGATCCAAGACCAACCCCAACGCGGCCGGGGTCCAGACGGTCACCGGCATGACATTCGCCGCCAGCGACCCCGACTCCGACGCACTGCTGATCAACAACAAGTTCGATGGCACCGGCACGACCTTCGCCCTGGCCAGCGGCGGCACCATCACCACCGCTAACGGCGGCACTGTGACGGTCAACTCCAACGGCACGATGTCGTACTCGATCAGCCAGACCGCGGCCTACTTCAACGCCGCGGCCAAGATGGGGGCCAGCGCTGCGCAAAAGACGGACTGGTTCAACCTCACCGTCACCGACGGCTACGGCGGCACCAGCACCGTCAAGGTCGTCGTCCCGATCTACGCCGAAAACCAGGACCCGGTTACGAGCGCCAACAAGGTCGGCAATAGCTGGACGTTCATCAAAGCGACCGATCCCGATGGCCCGACGATCTCGACCACGAAACTCAGCTCCGCGCCCACTGACGCCAACCCCGGCTCGGGGTACATCATTTCCGGCGGGGGATCCTTCAGTAGCGGCACCCTCGCCGGCGGCACCGCCACCTACACCAAGCTCTCCTCCTTCACCATCACCGTCTACGACGGGTACTGGAGGACCTCCAACGGTGTGGTGACCAGCACCCCGGGTCAGAAGCAGGTCTGATCTGCGCCCCGCCGTGCGGTAGGCCCACCGCAGCAGCGCGTTGCAGAAGGCCGCGTGGTCGACCAGCCTGATCCGGCGGCGGCCGTCCTGTCGCCCACGTCACACCACGCCCTGGCCTGCGCATACCGGTGTCGCGGACCCTCGCCCACCGAGTGAGCGGACCGCTCAACAGGACGGGCAATAATCACCTGCCACAGGTGGTTCATACTGTCTGGTAGTACAACAGCGGAAGTGAGCGGGCAAGGATGACGAGGCTGGACACCGTCGAACGGGCGGTTGCCGATATCGCGGCAGGCAAGGCCGTCGTCGTCATCGATGACGAGGACCGCGAGAACGAAGGTGACCTGATCTTCGCCGCCGAGAAGGCGACGCCGGAGCTGGTCGCGTTCATGGTCCGCTACACCTCGGGCTACTTGTGTGTGCCGCTGTCCGGCGAGATCTGCGACAAGCTGGGCCTGCTGCCGATGTATGCGGTCAACCAGGACAAGCACGGCACTGCCTACACCGTCACCGTCGACGCCAAACACGGTGTGGGAACCGGTATTTCGGCTGCCGACCGGGCAACGACGATGCGGTTGCTCGCCGACCCGGGCAGCGTGTCGGAGGACTTCACCAAGCCCGGCCACGTGGTTCCGTTGCGCGCCAAGGACGGCGGCGTGCTGCGCCGCCCCGGCCACACCGAAGCCGCTGTCGACCTGGCCCGGTTGGCCGGTCTGCAGCCTGCGGGTGCGATCTGCGAGATCGTCAGCCAGAAGGACGACGGCTCGATGGCCCAGACCGACGAGCTGCGGGTTTTCGCCGACGAGCATGACCTGGCCCTGATCTCCATCGCCGACCTGATCGAGTGGCGGCGCAAGCACGAGAAGCACATCGAGCGCATCGCCGAGGCCCGTATCCCCACCCGTCATGGTGAGTTCCGCGCCGTCGGCTACTCCAGCATGTACGAAGAGGTGGAGCACGTCGCCCTGGTCAAGGGGGATATCAGCGGTCCGGAGAACGACGGCCACGACGTGCTGGTGCGAGTCCACTCCGAATGCCTGACCGGTGACGTGTTCGGTTCGCGGCGCTGCGACTGCGGCCCCCAGCTGGACGCCGCGCTGGCGATGGTCGCGCGCGAGGGTCGCGGGATCGTGCTCTACATGCGCGGCCACGAGGGCCGCGGCATCGGCCTGATGCACAAGTTGCAGGCCTACCAGCTGCAGGACGCCGGCGCCGACACCGTCGACGCCAACCTCGAACTCGGCCTGCCCGCCGACGCACGCGACTACGGGATCGGCGCGCAGATCCTGGTGGATCTCGGCGTGCGCTCGATGCGGCTGCTGACCAACAACCCGGCCAAGCGGGTCGGCCTGGACGGCTACGGGCTGCACATCATCGAGCGGGTGCCGCTGCCGGTGCGGGCCAACGCCGAGAACATCCGTTATCTGATGACCAAGCGGGACCGGATGGGTCACGACCTGACCGGCCTCGACGACTACGACCAGGTCGTGCCCGGCGATCTCGGTGGCGCCCTGTGAGCGCCACGAGCGACGCTTGCGGAGCGAGTGAATGAGCGGAGGCGCCGGCGTCCCGGAACTTCCGGAGATGGACGCCTCGGAGTTGTCGCTGGCGATCGTGGCCAGCACCTGGCATTCGAAGATCTGCAACGCACTGCTGGACGGCGCGCGCCGAGTGGCCGACGACTCCGGAGTTTGCGATCCGACCGTCGTCCGCGTCCTGGGCGCCATCGAAATCCCGGTCGTCGCACAGGAACTCGCGCGCACCCACGATGCCGTCGTCGCCTTGGGCGTCGTCATCCGCGGGCAGACACCGCATTTCGACTATGTCTGCGATGCCGTCACCCAGGGCCTGACCCGGGTGTCGCTGGACGAGTCGACGCCGGTGGCCAACGGGGTGCTCACCACCAACACCGAGGAGCAGGCGCTCGACCGCGCCGGTCTGCCTGATTCCGCCGAGGACAAGGGCGCCCAAGCCGCCGCTGCCGCGTTGTCGACCGCGTTGACGTTGCGTCACCTCCGCGGGGCATGACCGACACCACCAGCCGCTGGGATGTCGTGCTGCGGCCTCGCCGGACGCCGTATGTCGCGTACGCCGCCGCGTTCGTGGTCGCGACCTCTGGGATCGTCGTCGGTGTCCTGCTGAAGATCCGCTACACCGGGGCGATCCTGCAGACCGCTGATCAGGTGGCGATGGCTGTGCTCGGGGTGATTCTGGCTGCCGCGATCCTGCTGCTGGCCATGCCGCGCCTGCGGATCGGACCGGCCGGACTCGGCGTGCGCAACATTCTGCTCGAGCGGGTGATCCCGTGGAGTGACGTGGTGGGGGTGTCGTTCCCGCAGGGCGCCAGGTGGGCCCGGGTCGACCTGGAGGACTATGAATACACCGCGGTGCTGGCCATCCAGGCGATAGACGGCGAACGCGCGGTGCACGCGATGGACACAGTCCGGACGCAGCTCGCCAAGTACCGGCCCGATCTCACGGGATCGTGAGTCTCATCACCACTTCGCCCGTGGCGCCGCACTTCGGCACCTCGGTGAATCCCAGGCTTTCGTAGACCGTTCGCGCGGCTGCGTTGTCGGGCGCCATCCGCAGGGTCGCGGTGCGCACCCCGCGCCGGCGGGCCCAGTCCACCGCGGCGGCCACCAGCCTGCGGGCCAGGCCGTGCCCGCGTGCCGCCGGTTCGAGCCACAGGGAGTACACGTACGCCGCCTGAGCGCTCTCCTGATAGGCGGCCACCATCCCGACGGCTCGGCCGTCCAGCATCGCCGCGAACTGAGCGTGGTCGCGCAGCCGCCGGCGCCAGTCGGTCGCGGTGAACCGGGCTTCGACGAGGTACTGCTTGTCGGTCGTCCCGAACGTCTCGGTGAGCGCGCGCAGCCTCAGCTCGGCGAACTGCTCCCAGTCCGACTCGGTGAGACGAGTGATGCGCGCTGCTGGCACGCCCACGACGGTAGTGCCTGTCGGCGCTCGGACTAACCTTGTGGACGTGCCCGACCCGTCGACGTACCGCCCGGCGCCCGGGTCCATTCCGGTGGAACCGGGTGTTTACCGATTCCGAGATCCGCATGGCCGGGTGATCTACGTGGGGAAGGCGAAAAGCCTGCGCCCGCGGCTGACGTCCTACTTCCAGGACATCTCCGCCCTGCATCCGCGTACCCGCCAGATGGTGACCACCGCGGCCAAGGTCGAGTGGACCGTGGTCAACACCGAGGTCGAAGCTCTGCAGCTGGAATACAACTGGATCAAGGAATTCGATCCGCGGTTCAACGTCCGCTACCGCGACGACAAGTCCTATCCGGTGCTCGCCGTCACCCTCAACGAGGAGTTCCCGCGGCTGTCGGTGTATCGCGGTCCGCGCCGCAAGGGTGTGCGCTATTTCGGCCCGTATTCGCATGCCTGGGCCATCCGCGAAACCCTGGACCTGTTGACCCGGGTATTTCCCGCCCGCACCTGTTCGGCCGGAGTGTTCAAGCGGCACAGCCAGATCGAGCGTCCGTGCCTGCTGGGCTACATCGACAAGTGCTCGGCGCCGTGCGTCGGACGGGTCAGCGCCGAGGAGCACCGCAAGATCGTCCTGGACTTCTGCGACTTCCTGTCCGGCAAGACCGACCGCTTCGCCCGTGAACTCGAGCTGGAGATGAACGCGGCGTCCGCCGAACTGAACTTCGAGCGGGCCGCCCGGCTGCGCGACGACATCGGCGCACTCAAGCGGGCGCTGGAGAAGCAGGCCGTGGTGCTCGGGGACGGTACCGACGCCGACGTCGTCGCGTTCGCCGACGACGATCTGGAGGCCGCCGTGCAGGTCTTCCACGTCCGTGGCGGGCGGGTGCGTGGACAGCGTGGCTGGGTCGTCGAAAAGCCTTCCGACCCCGGCGAATCGGCCGAGGGGCGGCTGGTCGAGCAGTTCCTCACCCAGTTCTACGGCGACCAGGCCGAATTGGGTGGCGCCGCAGACGAATCCACCAATCCCGTACCGCGTGAAGTGCTGGTGCCGTGCCTGCCCCCCAACGCCGACGAGCTGGCCGACTGGCTGTCCGGGCTGCGCGGGTCGCGGGTGGCGCTGCGAGTTCCGCGCCGTGGCGACAAGAAGGCGCTGGCCGACACCGTGCAGCGCAACGCGAAAGAGGCGTTGCAGCAGCACAAGCTCAAGCGGGCCGGCGACTTCACCGCCAGATCGGCTGCGCTGCAGAACATCCAGGAATCGCTCGGACTGGCCGATGCGCCGCTGCGCATCGAGTGCGTCGACATCAGTCATGTCCAGGGCACCGACGTGGTGGCCTCCATGGTGGTGTTCGAGGACGGTCTGCCGCGCAAGTCGGACTACCGGCACTTCGCCATCCGGGAGGCCGCGGGCGAGGGCCGCTCCGACGACGTCGCCTCGATCGCCGAGGTGACCCGGCGCCGGTTCGCCCGCCACGTCCATGAACAGCAGCAGCCCCTCGACGAGCTGTCCCCGGAGGGGAAATCGCGCAAGTTCGCCTACCCGCCGAACCTGTACGTCGTCGACGGCGGCGCTCCCCAGGTCAACGCCGCCCAGGCGGTGCTCGACGACCTCGGCGTCGCCGACGTCGCCGTGATCGGTCTGGCCAAACGCCTCGAGGAGGTGTGGGTGCCGGCCGAGGCGGAACCGCTGATTCTGCCGAGGAACAGTGAAGGTCTCTATCTGCTGCAGCGGGTCCGCGACGAAGCCCACCGCTTCGCCATCGCCTACCACCGGAGCAAGCGCTCGAAGCGGATGACGGCGTCGGCGCTGGACTCGGTGCCCGGGCTCGGAGAGATCCGGCGCAAGGCGCTGGTGAGCCACTTCGGATCGCTGGCCCGACTGCGTCAGGCCAGTGTCGAGGAGATCACCACGGTGCCGGGCATCGGCACCGCGACCGCCGCCGCGGTGCTGGAAGCGCTAGGCGTGACGGTGGATTCACCGGTATCGGCTGCACCGGAAGAGCCGGTCGGCAAAGATCAGTCTGCTGAACAGGCGACCCGATGACAGATCACAGCACAGGCGAAGAGATGCACACCGGCCACACCGGCGAGGATTCAGGTATCGACGTGGTGTTGGTGACGGGTCTGTCGGGGGCAGGCCGGGGAACGGCGGCCAAGGTGCTCGAGGACCTGGGTTGGTACGTCGCCGACAATCTGCCCCCTGAACTCATCGCCCGGATGGTCGATTTCGGCCTGACCGCCGGATCGCGAATAACCCAGCTGGCGGTGGTGATGGACGTCCGGTCCCGAGGGTTCACCGGCGATCTGGATTGGGTACGCAACGAGCTGGTGACTCGCGGCATCCATCCGCGGGTGTTGTTCATGGAGGCCTCCGACGACATCCTGGTCCGCCGTTACGAGAACAACCGGCGCAGTCACCCGCTGCAGGGCAACCAGACGCTGGCCGAAGGCATTGCTGCCGAGCGGGCCATGCTGGCTCCGGTGCGGGCGTCGGCGGATCTGGTCATCGACACCTCGACGCTGTCGGTGCACGGCCTGCGCGAGAGCATCGAACGCGCCTTCGCGGGACAGACCATCGCGCAGACCAGCGTCACGGTCGAATCGTTCGGGTTCAAGTACGGCCTGCCGATGGACTCCGACATGGTGATGGACGTCCGCTTCCTGCCCAACCCGCACTGGGTGGACGAGTTGCGGTCGCACTCGGGCCAGCACCCGGCGGTCCGGGATTACGTCCTTGGCCAACCCGGTGCCGCAGAGTTCCTGCAGACCTACCATCAGCTGCTGAAGCTGGTCGTCGATGGCTACAGCCGGGAGGGGAAGCGCTACATGACCGTGGCCATCGGCTGCACCGGCGGCAAGCACCGCAGTGTGGCGATGGCCGAGGCGCTCGCCGGACTGCTGGAGAACCACGAGCACCTGTCTGTTCGCGTCCTGCACCGCGATCTGGGTCGCGAATGACACGCATCGTCGCCCTCGGCGGTGGCCACGGTCTGTACGCGACGCTGTCCGCCGCGCGCCGGCTCACCCCTCACGTCACCGCGGTGGTCACTGTCGCCGACGACGGTGGTTCCTCCGGACGGTTGCGCAGCGAGCTCGACATCATCCCGCCAGGTGATCTGCGAATGGCGTTGGCGGCGTTGGCATCTGACAGCCCCCACGGGCGACTGTGGGCCACCATCATCCAGCACCGGTTCGGCGGCAGCGGCGCACTGGCCGGACATCCGATCGGCAACCTGATGCTGGCCGGCCTCAACGAGTTGCTGGCCGATCCGGTGGCCGCGCTCGACGAGTTGGGCCGCATCCTCGGCGTCAAGGGCCGGGTGCTGCCGATGTGCCCGATCGCGCTGCAGATCGAAGCTGACGTCGCCGGCCTGGAAGGTGATCCCCGGATGAGCCGGGTGATCCGCGGTCAGGTGGCGGTCGCGACGACGCCGGGCAAGGTCCGCCGGGTACGTCTGCTGCCGGGCGACCCGCCGGCCACCCGCCAGGCCGTCGACGCGATCATGAACGCCGATCTCGTGGTGCTCGGACCGGGCTCCTGGTTCACCAGTGTGATCCCGCACGTGCTGGTTCCGGAACTGGCCGCCGCACTGAAGGCGACGACCGCCCGTCGCGCCCTGGTGCTCAACCTGGCCGCCGAGCCGGGAGAGACCGCCGGCTTCTCGGCCGAGCGGCATCTGCACGTTCTCGCGCAGCATGCGCCGGGCTTCTCGGTGCACGAGATCGTGGTCGACGCCACACGCGTCCCGTCTGACCGGGAGCGTGACCAACTGCGGCGTACAGCAAGCCTGCTGGAAGCGTCAGTTCAGTTTGCCGACGTGACCAGACCTGGTACACCTTTACATGACCCGGCCAAGCTGGCTGCAGCGCTTGACGGTGTGCGCACCCGAAATTCGGTGACCGCGCCGCCTTCCCCTCCACCTGCTGCATCCGTGCAGGCCGGCGGAGGGCGACAGGGGGACGGGGTGCAGGACCCGACTGGCAACGGACCGAGAGGTGACGACCTGTGGCGATGACTGCCGAGGTGAAGGACGAACTCAGCCGGCTGGCCGTCAATTCCGTGAGCGCACGCCGGGCCGAGGTGGCCTCGCTGTTGCGATTCGCCGGTGGCCTGCACATCGTGTCGGGCCGAGTCGTGGTCGAAGCCGAGGTGGACCTGGGCATCATCGCGCGGCGGCTGCGCAAGGACATCTACGACCTGTACGGCTACAACGCGGTGGTGCACGTGCTGTCGGCCAGCGGTATCCGCAAGAGCACGCGGTATCTGGTGCGGGTCGCCAAGGACGGTGAGGCGCTGGCTCGTCAGACCGGCCTGCTGGACATGCGCGGCCGGCCGGTGCGCGGGCTGCCCGCGCAGGTGGTCGGCGGCAGCGTCGGCGACGCCGAGGCGGCGTGGCGGGGTGCGTTCCTTGCGCACGGCTCGCTGACCGAGCCGGGGCGGTCGTCAGCGCTCGAAGTCAGTTGTCCCGGACCGGAAGCCGCGCTGGCGCTGGTGGGTGCCGCCCGGCGTCTCGGGGTCAGTGCGAAGGCGCGCGAGGTGCGTGGCACCGATCGGGTCGTGGTGCGCGACGGCGAGGCCATCGGTGCGCTGCTGACCCGGATGGGCGCCCAGGACACCCGGCTGACGTGGGAGGAACGGCGGATGCGCCGCGAGGTGCGCGCCACCGCGAACCGGCTGGCCAACTTCGACGACGCGAATCTGCGCCGCTCGGCCCGCGCCGCTGTCGCCGCCGCGGCCCGGGTGGAGCGCGCGTTGGAGATCCTGGCCGACACGGTGCCGGACCACCTGGCGGCCGCGGGCAAGCTTCGGGTCGAACACCGGCAGGCGTCGCTGGAGGAACTGGGTCGGCTCGCCGACCCGCCGATGACCAAAGATGCTGTGGCCGGGCGTATTCGGCGTCTGTTGTCGATGGCGGATCGCAAAGCCAAACAGGACGGTATCCCGGACACCGAGTCGGCCGTCACGCCGGATCTGCTGGAAGACGCTTAAATCGACTTGGCCGCTCTCTTAGCTGCATAGGCCTTGAGTTCGTCGGACAACGCATCGGCGGCTCGCAGCCTGGGGAGCAGGCTGGGGTCGGTCATCCGGGCGCGGAACACCAGGGCGATCGTCACATCGTGATCGGGCTTGTCCTCGACGACGATCTGGTCTCCCGCTCGTACGGTGCCGGGGGAGATCACCCGCAGGTATGCCCCGGGCTTGCCGGCGTCGGTGAACGTCTTGATCCAGCCGGCGATGTCGAGGAACGCCGAGAACGTGCGGCATGGGGTTCGGGGCGCCGAGACTTCGAGCAGTAGACCGTCGGAGCCCACCCGCCAGCGTTCGCCGATGAGAGCTCCGGTGACGTCGATGCCGGAGGTGGTGAGGTTCTCGCCGAACATCCCATCGGTCAGCTGACGATCGAGGCGGGTGGCCCAGTCGTCGAGGTCTTCGCGGGCATAGGCGTAGACGGCTTGGTCGTCGCCGCCGTGCAGCTTCTGGTTGCCGATCGTGTCGCCGACCAGGCCGCTGCCCAGGCCGCCGCGCATCGGCCCCGGTGCGCGGACCGTCACCGCGTCGGACGTCGCCGTCTTGTCGATGCCGGTGCGCTTCGCCGGCTTGTCGGGGTTCGCGCGGACTCGGGCCAGATTGACCGACAGCACACTTGCCACCACCACAGGGTAACGGCGTTGCGATGGTCGAACCGATTTGGACACAACGCCGTTGTCTGACATCGAACCCGTGACTGATTGACCGACTCCCGCGCCGGCTCGATCGCCGACGACGGGTCGACCGATGCGTCCCCCGAAAGGCCTTGTGCCGATGATGGTTTCGCGATGCTACGAGGAGGTGCCGGGCCGGGCGGCGGTCCGGCGCGGAGAGCGCCGGTGGGGGCGACGGACCAGGCGCTAGCGTTCATGTCATGGCCGAGGTACTGCGCGTCGGGGCGGCACTACCCGACCCACCGTTCAACGACGCCGGACCGGCAGGGTCCGGCCTGGACGTCGACCTCATGGCCGCCATCGGCGAGCGGCTCGGCGCGTCGGTGGAGTTCATCCGTTACCGGGGCCGCGACTTCAACGGCATCTTCGACGCGCTGGACTCCGGCGAGTTCGACTGTGTCGCCGCAGGCACCACGATCACCGGATCCCGCGCGCTGAAGGCCGCGTTCTGCGACCCGTACCTGATCTCCGGTCAGGCGCTCGCCGTCGATGCCACCCGGCTGCCCGATGTCACGTCGATCGACGACCTCGACGGACTGACCCTCGGCGTACAGCAGGGCAATACCAGCCAGCCGATCGCCAACCGTCTGCTGGCCGACGGCAAGGTCGCCCGGGTGCGGGTCTACGACTACGGCAGCATCCGCACGGCGATGCGGGATCTGTGCACCGGGCGGTGTGACGCGTTCATGAAACTCGACCCGGTACTGAGTCGGCTTGCCGAGGCGACACCGGGCGTGACCGTCGTTCAGCGCGGCATCACCACCGAGAAGATCGCGATCGCGGTACCCACCACCGACACCACGTTGCTGAGCCGGATCAACGTCGCGCAGGCCGCTCTCGAGGCGGACGGGACGTTGCCGCGGATTCGGGAGCGGTGGACAGGCTCACCGCGCGCCGACCAGAGCGGGCCCCGAATCGGGGGACCCCCGCGTGACATTCCAGGCGGTCGCGCACGCCGGTGAGCAGGCCACTAGGCTGGGCGGGTACTGAGAAGCTACTAGAGGAGACAACGTGACCATCCGGGTTGGCGTTAACGGCTTCGGCCGCATCGGACGCAACTTCTTCCGGGCTCTCGACGCGCAAAAGGCGCAGGGCAAGAACGCGGATATCGAGATCATCGCGGTCAACGATCTGACCGACAACGCGGCGCTCGCGCACCTGCTGAAATTCGACTCGATCCTGGGCCGGTTGCCCTACGACGTGAGCCTCGAGGGTGAGGACACCATCGTCGTCGGCGACACCAAGATCAAGGCGCTCGAGGTCAAGGCCGGCCCGGCTGAACTGCCGTGGGGCGACCTCGGCGTCGACATCGTCGTCGAGTCCACCGGCATCTTCACCAAGCGCGACAAGGCGCAGGGCCACCTCGATGCGGGCGCCAAGAAGGTCATCATCTCCGCGCCGGCCACCGACGAGGACATCACGATCGTGCTGGGCGTGAACGACGACAAGTACGACGGTAGCCAGAACATCATCTCCAACGCGTCGTGCACCACGAACTGCCTCGGCCCGCTGGCCAAGGTCCTCAACGATGAGTTCGGCATCGTCAAGGGCCTGATGACGACCATCCACGCCTACACCCAGGACCAGAACCTGCAGGACGGCCCGCACAGCGACCTGCGCCGTGCCCGGGCGGCCGCGCTGAACATCGTGCCGACCTCGACCGGTGCCGCCAAGGCGATCGGCCTGGTGCTGCCGGAGCTCAAGGGCAAGCTGGACGGCTACGCGCTGCGGGTGCCGATCCCCACCGGCTCGGTGACCGACCTGACCGCCGAGCTGAGCAAGTCGGCGAGTGCCGCCGACATCAACGCCGCCATGAAGGCTGCCGCCGACGGCAAGCTCAAGGGCATCCTGAAGTACTACGACGCGCCGATCGTGTCCAGCGACATCGTCACCGACCCGCACAGCTCGATCTTCGACTCGGGTCTGACCAAGGTGATCGACAACCAGGCCAAGGTCGTGTCGTGGTACGACAACGAGTGGGGCTACTCCAACCGCCTGGTGGACCTGGTCGCCCTGGTCGGCAAGTCGCTGTAACGCGCAATGGCCGTCCAGACACTCGACGACCTGCTGGCCGAGGGTGTTTCGGGTCGGGGCGTACTCGTGCGCTCCGACCTGAACGTCCCGCTCGACGGTGGGAAGATCACTGATCCGGGTCGCATCATCGCGTCGGTCCCGACGCTGAAGGCGCTGGCCGACGCCGGGGCGAAGGTCATCGTGACCGCGCACCTGGGCCGTCCCAAAGGTGGTGTTGACCCGGCGTTCTCGCTGGCGCCGGTGGCCACCGCGCTGTCGGAGCGGCTGGGCAGGCACGTCCAGTTGGCCGGTGACGTCGTCGGCACCGACGCGCTCGCCCGCGCCGAGGGACTCACCGACGGCGATGTCCTGCTGCTGGAGAACATCCGGTTCGACCCGCGTGAGACCAGCAAGGACGACAGCGAACGGCTGGCGCTGGCCAAGGCACTCGTCGAATTGGTCGGGGAGGACGGCGCTTTCGTCTCCGATGGGTTCGGTGTGGTGCACCGCAAGCAGGCGTCGGTGTACGACGTGGCCACGCTGCTGCCGCACTACGCGGGAACGCTGGTGGCCGCCGAGGTCAAGGTGCTCGAACAGCTGACCAGCTCGAGTGAGCGGCCCTACGCCGTGGTGCTCGGCGGGTCGAAGGTGTCGGACAAGCTCGCCGTCATCGAGAACCTGGCGACCAAGGCGGACAGCATCGTCATCGGCGGCGGTATGTGCTTCACCTTCCTTGCCGCGCAAGGTGTTTCGGTGGGTACCTCGCTGCTGCAGGAGGAGATGATCGAGACCTGTCGCCAGCTGCTGGAGACCTACGGAGATGTAATCCACCTGCCGGTGGACATCGTCGTCGCGGAGAAGTTCGCGGCCGACTCGCCGGCGGAAACCGTCTGGGCGGACAGTATCCCGGCCGACAAGATGGGCCTGGACATCGGCCCGGAATCGGTCAAGCGATTCACCAAGCTGCTGTCCAACGCACGCACCATCTTCTGGAACGGACCGATGGGCGTGTTCGAGTTCCCGGCGTTCGCCGCGGGGACCAAGGGCGTGGCCGAGGCCATCGTCGCCGCGACCGGCAAGGGCGCGTTCAGCGTCGTAGGCGGTGGCGATTCGGCGGCCGCGGTGCGCCAGCTCGGTCTCCCGGAGGACGGTTTCTCGCACATTTCGACCGGCGGCGGTGCATCGCTGGAATACCTTGAGGGCAAAACACTGCCCGGCATCGAAGTCTTGAACTAGGAGTCCTGTGTCCCGTAAACCGCTGATCGCGGGCAACTGGAAGATGAACCTCAACCACTTCGAGGCCATCGCATTGGTCCAGAAGATCGCGTTCTCGTTGCCCGACAAGTACTTCGACAAGGTCGACGTGACGGTGATCCCGCCGTTCACCGATCTGCGCAGTGTGCAGACCCTGGTCGACGGCGACAAGCTGCGGCTGACCTACGGCGCGCAGGACCTTTCGCAGCACGACTCGGGCGCCTACACCGGCGACATCAGCGGTGCGTTCCTGGCCAAGCTCGGGTGCACATTCGTGGTGGTCGGGCACTCCGAGCGGCGCACCTATCACCACGAGGACGACGCGGTGGTCGCCGAGAAGGCGGCCGCGGCGTTCCGGCACGGCCTCACGCCGATCGTCTGCATCGGCGAGCAGCTCGAGGTCCGCGAGGGTGGCGGCCATGTCGAGTTCTGCGTGAACTCGTTGCGCGGCTCGCTGGCCGGGCTCTCCACGGAGCAGCTCGCCGATGTCGTCATCGCCTACGAACCGGTATGGGCGATCGGCACCGGCCGGGTCGCCCTCGCCGCCGACGCGCAGGAGGTGTGCGCCGCGATCCGGGCCGAGCTCGGCAACATCGCGACGCAGGAGATCGCCGACGGCGTGCGGGTGCTCTACGGCGGCTCGGTGAATGCCAAGAACGTCGGTGAGATCGTCGCTCAGAAGGACGTCGACGGCGCGCTGGTCGGCGGGGCGTCGCTGGATGGGGAGCAGTTCGCCACCCTGTCGGCGATCGCTGCGGGCGGACCACTCCCGTGACCGATGCCGTGACCGATGCCGTGACCACGGCCCCGACCAGGTAGTCTGGTCGCCATGGTTTTGACTCTGCAGATCATCCTGGTCACCACCAGCGTCCTGGTGGTGCTCTTGGTGCTCCTGCACCGCGCCAAGGGTGGCGGCCTGTCGACCCTGTTCGGCGGCGGTGTGCAGTCCAGCCTGTCCGGGTCGACCGTGGTCGAGAAGAACCTCGACCGCCTCACGCTGTTCGTCACCGGTATCTGGGTGGTCTCCATCGTCGGCATGGCGCTGCAGATCAAGTACAGCTAGTCCATTTCACGGCGTGAAGACCACTCGCTGACCGTTCTCCGGTTGCGGCCACACCTGTTCCACGTCGGCCAGCGGGACCGCGCGCGTGTGCGTTCGCACGGTGCCCGTGGAGATCAACTGCGCCAGCTCCGGTAATTCCGCCACGATGTCGGCGGCCGGCACTGAGCCGATCCCGCTGCCGACGATCTGCAGTGGCATCGATCGCAGCGCGGCCGACGGGATGTCGGCGCTGGCGCCGGCCATCGAACCGATCTGTATCCACGTCAACGGCTGCGCCATGTCATGGCGGCCGCGGGCGACGCCGGCCATGATGTCGGCCGCGGGCCGGCCCCAGACGTAGTCGAGCACGATGTCGGCCCCCGTGATCCGGTCGAAGCCGGCGGGGATCTCGTCGAGTGCGATCACGTCGTCGGCGCGCAGGCTCGGCAGCGTCGCCAGCTGCCGGGGGTCCCGGCCGACGCCGATCACCGCTCCCGCACCCAGATGCTTGGCGACTTGGACGGCCAGGCGCCCGGCGGTGCCGGTCGCGCCCAGAATCACGACGGTCTGCCCAGGCTGCATCAGAGTGCGGCGGCGCAGCGCCACCCAGGACGACATGGCCGGGTTCATGGCCGCGGCAATCGCAACCGGATCGGCGTCGTCGGGCAGCACGACGCTGCGACGCACGTCGATGACGGTCTGTTCAGCCATTGCGCCGAGGTCGGTGGCCACGACGAAATAGCGCACAGTGCCGTCGGAGGCGCGGCCGACGCCGTCGATCCCGGGCACCAGGGGGAGCGCGCCGGTGCTGGTGTAATGAGCGCCGCCGGCGCGGGAGCGCACCAGCGGATGCAGGCCGGCGGCAAGGACGTCGACGACGATTTCGTTGTCGCCGGTCGAGGCGGCCTGCGGAAATTCCTGATAGGCGGGCGGTTTCGTGAAATCTGTAACGACCGCTGCATGCACGGCATCCTCCAAAATAGATGGTATTACGAACTACATTTAGATGGTAATACGAACTAATGAGGTACGCTAGGGCTATGCCTGGCGAGATATCAGAGGCGCTGCTCGAAGACCTGGTGCGCACCTCATTCGCGGTGACCGCGGTGTTGAACCGGGTGGCCGCCGACCACGACCTGTCCCTGACCCAGCTGCGCGCGCTGGCCATCCTGCGGGATCGTGAACCCACCATGGCCCAGCTCGCCGAATACCTCGGCCTGGAGCGATCGTCGGTCAGTGGGCTGATCGACCGTGCCGTGCGCCGGGGCCTGGCCAAGCGCACGACAAGCCGCGAGGACGGGCGCTCGGTGCATGTCACCCTGACCGCCACCGGGCAACGACTCGGCAACGAACTTGCCGGCACGGTCGCCGGTCTGCTGGCGCCCATGACCAGCCGGCTCAGCGCCGCCGAGCGGAAACGGTTGGCCGTACTGCTGTCGGGAATGCTCGACCCGGCCCCGCCGGTCACCGCGACTCCCCGCCGTCCTCGCTGAGCAACCGTTCCGGGTGGTGTGCGTCGTTGACCCGCGGGGGACCGGTTCCGTCGCTCCACGCGATCCGGCCGTCCTCGGTGACAGTCGTCGTGTACGTGCCCTCGGTCGCCATCGCGTGGTCGCACGGGCAGCCGAAGTACAAATTGTCGGCGTCGGTCGGGCCGCCGGCGCTCCACTCCAGCGCGTGATGCACTTCTGAGTGGTATCCGGGCTCGAAACAGTCCGGCTTGGTACACCCGCGGTCGCGGGCGTGGCAGATGATCCGATGATCGGCCGTCGCAAGGCGTTTCGCGCGGCCGAGGTAGAGCGGGCGTGCCGAGTGATCCTCGAACACCGCCAGGTAGTGCACCGCTTCGCCGGCCATCCGGATGACATCCCGCATCGGGAGGCGACCGGTTCCGCCGGTACGGGCCCAGCCGGCCGCCTGCTCCAACTCGCCCAGCGTCGTCGTCACGATCACGGTGACCGGCAGTCCTCGATGCTGCCCCAAGACCCCCGACGACACAGCCGCCTTGAGGCCGAGCGTGATTCCGTCGTGGCAGCGTTGCTCCGGGCTTCGGTTGTCGCGTCCCTCGGCGTCACCGGGGAGATGCCGCCCGGGCCGGACCGCGGCCGTCACCGCTTCGATGTAGGCGCGGCTCTCCGGATCCACCCAGCCGGAAAGCCGGCTCATCCCGTCGGGACCCTGCCGGCCCAGCCGCAGGCCGCGGCGTCGTGCCCAATCCTCGTCGGTGAACGTGCCGTCGGGATTCAGGCAGTCGGCGATCTCGACCCCGATCGCCGCGACGAACTTCGAATCCTGTTCTCGCGCGCGGCGAACCAGTGCGCGTTCCGCTGCGTCCCGGTCGGCCGCGGTGACGAAAGACGGCAGCCGGTCGAGTGCATGGCACACCGCCGCGACGTGATCCTCGCCGACCTCACCGGCCTCGACCGCGGCCGCCAACACAGGCAACTCCGGCGGAAGCGTCGGCCCGGTCAGTGATCGACGCGGCCGCAGCCGAGCCGCCAGCGCGAACCGCCGTTTGACCTCGCCGGCGGTCACCCGCAACCGACTGGCCAGGACGTCGCGGACCTTCGCTCCGGCAGCCAACGACGAGCCGTCAACCGGTTCGGCGATCTCGCCGAACATGCGGTAGGACAGCCCGCGGTTCACCCGGTTCTGGTCCTCGAGGCGTGTGGCCACCTCGATTCGAAAGGCGTTGCCCGCCAGATCAGTACAGATCGACCGGAGCCGACCGTAGGCGGCATCGACGGCATCGAGTTCGGCGCGAACCACGTCGTGCACCGCCTGAGCGGTGAGCGGATCGCATGTCATGAATCCACGCTATCGAACAAACGGTCGAATATCAGTGCAGAAACGTCAACCTGGGGATGAATCCGGGTCTGTGGATGACGCCACGACCCCACGCCCTGCAGCCCACAGCGGACACCGGAATACTTGGGGGATGGCTGAAGCTCCGGACGTGTCGCTGGAACCTATCGGCGCGGTACAGCGCACCCAGGTCGGGCGGGAGGCCACCGAGCCGATGCGGGAGGACATTCGGCTGCTCGGGGCGATCCTCGGTGACACCGTGCGTGAGCAGAACGGCGACGAGGTGTTCGACCTCGTCGAAAAGGCCCGCGTCGAATCGTTCCGGGTGCGCCGATCCGAGATCGACCGGTCCGAGCTGGCCCAGCTGTTCGACGGCATCGATGTCCACCGGGCCATCCCGGTGATCCGGGCGTTCAGTCACTTCGCCCTGCTGGCCAACGTCGCCGAGGACATCCACCGTGAACGGCGCCGCGCGATCCACGTCGCTGCCGGGGAACCGGCGCAGAACAGCACCCTCGCCGCGACCTACGGCAAGCTCGATGCCGCGCAGCTGGACGCGGCGACGGTACAGAAAGCGCTCACAGGGGCATTGGTGGCACCGGTCATCACCGCCCACCCCACCGAGACCCGCAGGCGCACCGTCTTCGACACCCAGCACCGCATCACCCAGCTGATGCGGGTACGGCTGCACGGTCAGGACGAAACCGAGGACGGCCGGCCGGTCGAGACCGAACTGCGCAGGCAGATCCTCACGCTGTGGCAGACCGCACTGATCCGGTTGTCCCGCTTGAAGATTCAGGACGAGATCGAAGTCGGCCTGCGGTACTACCCGGCGGCATTCTTTGACGTGATCCCGAAGGTGAATGCCGAGGTTCGCAACGCGCTGCGGACCCGCTGGCCCGACGCCGATCTGCTGCCCGAGCCGATCCTGCGGCCGGGCTCGTGGATCGGCGGTGATCGCGACGGAAACCCCAACGTCACCGCCGACGTGGTCCGGCTGGCCACCGGCAGCGCCGCCTACACCGCGCTGGGCCACTACCTCGCCGAGCTCAACAAGCTCGAGCAGGAGTTGTCGATGTCGGCGCGGCTGGTGAAGACCACCGACGCTCTCGTCACGCTGGCCGACGCCTGCCATGAGCCGGCCCGGATGGACGAGCCCTACCGGCGGGCACTGCGCGTGGTGCACGCCCGGCTCACCGCGACCGGTCAAGCCATTCTCGATCGCGAACCGGCGCACACTCTCGATCTCGGCCTCGAGCCGTACGAGATACCCGACGAACTGCTCGCCGACCTGGACACCATCGACGCCTCGCTGCGCGCCAACGGCAGCGCGCTACTGGCCGACGACCGGCTGGCCCGGTTGCGGGAAGCCGTGGACGTCTTCGGTTTTCACCTGAGCAGCCTGGACATGCGGCAGAACTCCGAGGTGCATGAAGAGGTCATCGCCGAACTACTGGCCTGGGCCGGGGTGCATCCGGACTATGCGTCGCTGTCCGAGCCGGACCGAGTCGAGGTGCTGGCCGCCGAGCTCGCGACCCGCCGCCCGCTGGTGCGCGACGATTCCGAGCTCTCCGAGCTGGCTCGCAAGGAGCTCGACATCGTCTTCGCCGCCGCCCGCGCGGTCAGGGTGTTCGGCCCCGAAGCAGTGCCCAACTACATCATCTCGATGTGTCAGTCGGTCTCGGACATGCTGGAGGCCGCGATACTGCTGAAAGAAGCTGGGCTGCTGGATGTTTCAGGGGAGGACGTGTACGCGCCCGTCGGCATCGTTCCGCTGTTCGAAACGATCGACGACCTGCAGCGCGGTGCCTCGATCCTCGAGTCGGCGCTGGACCTGCCGCTCTACCGCGCGATGGTGCACGCCCGAGGTGAAAGTCAGGAGGTGATGCTCGGCTATTCGGACTCCAACAAGGACGGCGGGTACCTGGCCGCGAACTGGGCGCTCTACCGCGCCGAACTGGATCTCGTGGAATCGGCCCGCAAGACCGGTATCCGGTTGCGGCTCTTCCATGGTCGCGGCGGCACCGTCGGCCGCGGCGGCGGCCCGAGCTACGACGCGATCCTGGCCCAGCCCCCGGGTGCGGTGAACGGCTCGCTGCGGCTGACCGAACAGGGCGAGGTGATCGCCGCCAAGTACGCCGAGCCGCGGATCGCGCACCGCAACCTGGAGACCCTGCTGGCCGCCACGCTGGAGTCGACGCTGCTCGACACCGAGGGACTCGGCGACCTCGCCGAACAGGCGTACGAGGTGCTCGACGACCTCGCCGCTCGCGCCCAGCGGGCTTACGCCGAATTGGTCCACGAGACACCGGGGTTCGTCGACTACTTCAAGGCCTCGACACCGGTCAGCGAGATCGGCTCACTCAATATCGGCAGCAGGCCGACTTCGCGCAAACCCACCACATCGATCTCCGATCTGCGGGCCATCCCGTGGGTGCTGGCCTGGAGCCAGTCGCGGGTGATGTTGCCCGGCTGGTATGGCACGGGCACCGCGGTCGAGGAGTGGATCGCCGACGGCGACGGCCGGCTCGAAGTACTACAGGAGCTGTACAAGAACTGGCCGTTCTTCGCCACCGTGCTCTCCAACATGGCGCAGGTGCTGGCCAAGGCCGACATGGGCTTGGCCGCCCGGTATTCCGAGCTGGTCGACGACGAGGAACTCCGCTCCCGGGTGTTCGACAAGATCGTCGCCGAGTACGGCCGCACGCTGCGGATCCATCAGCTGATCACCGGGCAGGACGACCTGCTCGCCGACAACCCGGCACTGGCCAGATCGGTGTTCAACCGCTTTCCATACCTGGAGCCGCTCAACCACTTACAGGTCGAGCTGTTGCGCCGCTACCGGTCCGGAGACGACGACGAGCTGGTCCAGCGCGGCATCCTGCTCACCATGAGTGGGCTGGCGTCGGCGCTGCGCAACAGCGGCTAGCCGATGGATCGCGACCGCGACGAATCCGGCAGGCCCCGCAATGCCAGGGCCCGCGACGCGCTGGGCCGACCACTGCCGCCGGGCGAACCCGGCGAGCCCCGCATTCCCGACGACCTGAATCTCCCGCCGGCCGAGACCGTGGCCTACGCGCAGGATCTGCTGAGTCGCGGCCAGGCGTTCCACGCCCACGAGGTCTTCGAGGCGGCCTGGAAGAACGGCCCCGATGACGAGCGGCCGCTGTGGCAGGGTCTGGCCCAGTTCGCGGTCGGTGTCACCCACATCCAACGCGGCAATCGCACGGGTGCCGCCGCCCTGCTGCGCCGGGCATCAGCACTGCTGGCCGACGTTCCGGGCGCGCCCTACGGCATCGACATCAACGGTCTGACCGCAACCGGGACCGCGCTCGCAGACGATCTCACGGGCGGCGTCGAGATCGATCCCGAGCGGCTGCGGCCGCACTTGACCTCGTGACGGAACCAACAGCCGCTCGATAGCGTCAAAACCGGTATGACACAACCCGACTGCTCCCTGGAGAACACCGCCGAACTGCTCGGACCGCTACCGCAGACCGCGGCAGAGGTCTTGGGCGAGTGGTCAGGCACCGATCCCGGCGACCCCTGGTGGTAACGCCTAGCCGCTGGCATCTCGCGGTGCGGCTCCCAGGCTGACGGGTAGGCGCTTCACCCCACGCAGCAACGTGCTGTCGTTGAGCGTCGGTTCGCCGTCCAGCGCGAGAGCTGGAAAGCGCCGAAACAGTGCTTCCAGGCCGATGCTGAGTTCCAAGCGGGCGAGTGCTGCGCCGATGCAGACGTGAATGCCGGAACTGAAACTGAGGTGGTCGCGGGCCTTGGCGCGTGTGGTGTCGAAGTCGTGCGGATGCTCGAAGATCGCCGGGTCGCGGTTGGCTCCGGCGATGAGCACGAACACTGCCTGCCCTTCGTCGATGGCGCAGCCCTCGATCTGCACTGGCTTGGTCGCCACCCGCAACCCGATTTGGGCGACGGAGTCGTAGCGGAGCGTCTCCTCGACTGCGTTGGGCCAGCCTTCGGGATGCGCTTGCAGACGCGCCAGCTGGTCCGGATGCCGCAGAAGCGCCACCACCGCGTTGCCGAATGCGTGTGTGGTGGTGATGAATCCGGCACCGAGCAGCAGGCCGGCGAACATCCTGACCTCGTCCTCGGTCAGGTCGCTGTCGTGGAGCACGGCGGACAAGATGCTGTTGTCCGCGTCGCAGAGCCGAAGTCGCTCGATATGAGCGGCGATGTAGCTCTCGAATTCGCGCAGGGCTACCGAGGCGGTGTAGAAGTCGTTCCAGGCGGGCACGGTTGTGGTCAGTAGCTTGGCGGCAGGGTCGGCGAAGGCGTGGAGCGCCGGTATCTCGTCGCGGGGGACTCCCAGCATCTCGGCGATGACCTCGATGGGGATCCGGGCTGCGAAGGCGGCGATCAGATCGCAGTGCGACTGGCCCTCGAGATCGTCGAGCACCCTGTTGGCGATCTCGTGGATGCGGCTGCGCAGTCCGTCGATCGCGCGCGGTGTGAAAGCACGCGATACCAGCCGGCGCAACCGAGTGTGTACCGGTGGATCCACCACCAGGAGCGAAGGCGGCTCGACGGGATTCATCATGTCCGGGGCCGTCTTGCCGGCCACCCACCGGACCGCGCGAACAGGAAACCGATCCTGCGGTTTGACGGTCCGGAATCGGTCGTCGCGCAGCACGTTTCGGACGATCTGTGCGTCGGCGGTGACCCAACCGCCTCCGATTCCGGGAGACAGTCGACCCCGCTGGCGAATCTCCTCGATGAGGCGATAGGTGTTCTCGGGGCTACCGTTGTCGATGACGAGCCGGGCGAACGGGTCTCCGCGGCGAGCGAGCAGCGTGAGCACCGAACGGGCAAGTCCGTAATCCAACAACCAGTGCACCCGGGTTGTGACGTGCAGGCCCATGGTGGCGCGCTAGCGGCCCTGGCGGCGGATCGCGCTGACCACCCCGCGGATGGCCGACTCGGTGGCGGCCAGCGGTGAAATGACCGCCTCGCCGACGCCCACGATGCGTTCCACGCGCTCGACGATCCCTTCCATGCGCGCGACCACCGCGTCGAGCCGGGGCGCCAGCTCGTCGATGCGGCTCAACGTGGAGTTGAAGACGACCAGCGTCTCCTCGAAGTACTCGAGGGTCCCGTTCATTCCGCTCATGGTCTGGTTCAGATCGGTGAGCGCCTCGCTCATCCCGGACAGGATGGTGTCGAGCTGGTCGACGGTGACGTCGGCGTTGAGCGCCGCCTGGGCCAGGGTCTTGATCCGGTCCCGGCCCGACCGTGGCGGGGGCGGCTTGTCAACCATGGAGTCAGTCTGGCAGCTTGCCGGCCGCCTCGGTGTCGAGAAGCCAAACCGTGGCGTCGCGGCCTTTTGCGCCGGCCGCCGGCCAGTCGGCGGGCTTGGCGCCCCCGACGGCTTCGGCGACCGCCTCGGCCTTGCCCGCACCCGATACCACCAGCCACACCTCGCGCGAACGGTTCACGGCGGGCAGGGTCAGCGTGATGCGGCGGGGCGGCGGTTTGGGGGAGTCCTCGACACCGACGACCAGCCGCTTGGTCTCCGCGACCGCCGGAGTGTGCGGGAACAGCGAGTTGATGTGGCCCTCCGGCCCCATCCCCAGCAGGTGCACGTCGAACACCGGTGTGCGCTCACCCGGACCGGCGTTGGCGGCGAGCACACTCTCGTAGGCCAGCGCCGCGGCGTCCAGGTCGTCACCGAACTCGCCGTCGCTGGCCGCCATCGGGTGCACGTTGCTGTCCGGGATGTCGATGTGGTCGAGCAGCGCCTCGCGGGCCTGCTTGTCGTTGCGCTCGTCGTCGTCAGCGGGGACGTAGCGTTCGTCGCCCCAGAAGAGGTGCACCTTCGACCAGTCGATCGCCTCATCGTGTGCGCCGACATGCTTGAGCAGGTTGATTCCCGTTCCGCCACCGGTCAACACGATGAATGCCTGTCCGCGTGCGGCGATGGCAGCGGTGATCGCCCCAACCAGCCGGTCGCCGACGGCGGCCACCAGCGCTGAGGTGTCGGGATAGGTCTCGACTATCTGGTTCACATCGCGACCTTTCGATTCGACGCGGCTCGACTAGACGTACTGCACCTTTTCAATACCCGCCAGCGCCTCGTGGTAAATCTCGTCGGCGTCGAGCCGGCGAAGATCCTCGGCAAGGCATTCGCGGGTCTCCCGGCGCGGCAACGGCAGCAGCGCCTCCGGGCGGTCGGTGCGGGTCAGGGTCGCGGTGACCCCTTCCTGTGGGCGGGCCAGTGTCACGGTCTCGGAGGCCCGCACCAATTCGACCTTCAACTCGCCGACGGCGCGGGTCACGGTGCCGTCGATCCGGCTGGCCAGCCAGCCCGCCAGGATGTCGAGGGCCGGCTCGTCCTTCAGCCCGGACACCGACGCCGACGTGAGCGGCTCGTACGGCGCCTGATCCACCGCCGACGCGAGCAGCGCGCGCCAGTAGGTGATCCGGCTCCAGGCCAGATCGGTGTCGCCGTCGGTGTAGCCCTTCAGCCTGCTCTTGATCGCCGCCAGCGGGTCTTCGGTTCCGGTGGCATCGGTGATCCGGCGAATTGCCAGGCGGCCCAACGGATCCTCGGCGGGTTTGGCCGGTGCGACGCCCGGCCACCACGCCACCACCGGGGTATCGGGCAGCAGGAAGGGCAGCACCACACTGCTGGCGTGGTTCGACAGCGGACCGGAGATGCGAAGCACCACCACCTCGCCCGCACCGGCGTCGGCGCCGACGCGGAGCTGACCGTCCAGCCGCGCTTCGTTCGCCAGCCGGTCCGCGGGGACCACCACGATGATGCGGCAGGGATGTTCCCGGCTCGCCGCCACCGCCGCCTCGATGGAATCCTCGACCCGGGCCTCGGTGTCGGGCGCGACCACCAAGGTCAGCACCCGGCCCAGCGTGATTGCGCCGCCCTCTTCGCGCAGCGCGGTGATCTTCTTGTTGAGTGCGTTGGTCGTCGTATCGGGCAAGTCGACAATCATGGACGCCTCCATTCGCGACCGGACCGCTGCAGCACCTCGAACGCCGAATCGGGCCCCCAGGTGCCCGACTCGTAAGGATCAGGCTTGCCGTGCGCAGCCCAGTAATCGAGCACGGGATCCAGGATCTCCCAAGACAATTCGACCTCGGCGTTGCCCGGGAACAACGACGGCTCGCCGAGCAGGACGTCGAGGATCAGCCGCTCGTAGGCCTCGGGTGAATCCTCGGCGAACGCCGACCCGTAGGAGAAGTCCATGTTGACGTCGCGGACCTCCATGGCACTGCCGGGCACCTTCGACCCGAAGCGCAGCGTGATGCCCTCGTCCGGCTGGACGCGGATCACCAACGCGTTCTTGCCCAATTCCTCGGTCATGGTCGCGTCGAACGGCAGGTGCGGAGCACGGCGGAACACCAGCGCTACTTCGGTCACCCTGCGGCCCAACCGCTTTCCGGTCCGCAGATAGAACGGCACACCGGCCCAGCGCCGGGTGTCGACGTCGAGGGTGATCGCTGCGAACGTCTCGGTGGTGGACGTCTTCGAGAAGCCCTCCTCGTCGAGCAGTCCGACGACCTTCTCGCCGCCCTGCCACCCCGCGGTGTACTGGCCGCGCGCTGTGGTCAGATCCAATGGCTGCGCGAGCGACGTCGCTGACAGCACCTTGATCTTCTCGGCTTTCACCTCGTCCGGGTGGAAGCTGACCGGCTCCTCCATCGCGGTGAGCGCCAGCAGCTGCAGCAGATGGTTCTGGATGACGTCGCGCGCCGCGCCGATTCCGTCGTAGTAGCCGCCGCGACCACCGAGGCCGATGTCCTCGGCCATCGTGATCTGCACGCTGTCGACGTAATGGTTGTTCCAGATCGGCTCGAACAGTTCGTTGGCGAAGCGCAGCGCCAGGATGTTCTGCACCGTCTCCTTGCCGAGGTAGTGGTCGATGCGGAACACCGACTCCTCGGGGAAGACGCTGTTGACCACCTGGTTGAGCTCGATCGCGCTCTGCAGGTCGTGGCCGAACGGTTTCTCGATGACCACCCGGCTCCAGCGGCCCTCCTGCTGGCGCGCCAGCCCGGACTTCTTCAGCTGCTCGCACACCACCGGGAAGGCTTTCGGCGGAATCGACAGGTAGAAGGCGTGATTGCCACCGGTGCCGCGTTCCACATCGAGCTTCTCGAGCGTCTCGGCCAGCCGGCCGAACGACGCCTCATCGTCGAAGGAGCCCTGGACGAACCGGAAGCCCTCGGCCAGCCGGTCCCACACCTCCTGGCGAAACGGCGTGCGGGCATGCTGGCAGACCGCATCGTGCACGATGGCGCCGAAATCCTCGTCGGCCCAGTCCCGGCGGGCGAAACCGACCAGCGAGAACGACGGCGGCAGCAGGCCGCGGTTGGCCAGGTCGTAGATCGCCGGCATCAGCTTCTTGCGGGCCAGATCGCCTGTGACACCGAAGATCACCACACCGCACGGGCCGGCGATCATCGGCATCCGCTTGTCCCGCTTGTCGCGCAGCGGGTTGTGCCAGCTGGTCGGTGCGGGCGCTACCACCCCGGGTACGGGACGGTCCGTCATTTGGCCGCGGCGTCGAGCTGGTCCTGAGTCGCGTCGAGCAGTTCCTGCCACGACTTCTCGAACTTCTCGACGCCCTCGTTCTCCAGCAGCAGGAAGACGTCACGCAGGTCGACGCCGATGGCGTCGAGCTTGTCGAACACTTCCTGCGCCGCGCCCGCGGTGCCGGTGATGGTGTCGCCGGTGACGACCCCGTGGTCGGCCACTGCGTCCATCGTCTTCTCCGGCATGGTGTTGACCGTGTTGGGGGCGACCAGCTCGGTGACGTAGAGGGTGTCGGAATAGTCCGGATTCTTGACGCCGGTGGACGCCCACAACGGACGCTGCACGCGGGCGCCGGCATCGGCCAGCGCGCGGAAGCGGTCGCCGCCGAGGAACACCTCGTCGTAGGCGGCGTAGGCCAGCCGCGCGTTGGCAACGCCGGCCTGGCCGCGCAGGGCCAGCGCGTCATCCGATCCGATTTTCTCCAGCCGCTTGTCGATCTCGGTGTCCACCCGGGACACGAAGAACGACGCGACGGAATGGATCTTGGACAGGTCGTGGCCGGCTTCCTTGGCCTTCTCCAAGCCCTGCAGGTAGGCGTCCATCACCAGCCGGTAGCGCTCCACGGAGAAGATCAGCGTCACATTGACCGAGATACCCTCGGCCAACACCGACGCGATGGCGGGCACGCCCGCTTCGGTGGCCGGAATCTTGATCAGCAGGTTGGGCCGGTCGACGATCTTCCACAGCTCGATGGCCTGCAGGATGGTCTTGTCGGTGTCGTGCGCCAGGCGCGGGTCGACCTCGATCGAGACCCGGCCGTCGACGCCGTCGGAGGCCTCCCACTGCGGGCGCAGTACGTCGCACGCCTCCCGGACATCGTCGGTGGTGACGGTGCGGATCGTCGCGTCGACGTCGGCGCCGCGCTCGGCGAGCTCGGAAACCTGTGCGTCGTAAGCGTTTCCGTTGGACAGGGCGGCCTGGAAGATCGACGGGTTGGTGGTGACCCCGACGACGCCGTGGGTGTCGATCAGCTCCTGCAGGTTGCCCGACCGCAGCCGGTCCCGGGACAGGTCGTCGAGCCAGACGGACACACCGGCCGCCGACAGCGCGGCGAGGTTCGGATTCTGTGCCATGACGTTCCCTTCAATTGGTCGTACGGGTTAGTTGTCGATCACGCGTTCCGCGGCGTCGGCGACGGCTTCGGCGGTGAACCCGAACTCGCGGAACAAGGTCTTGTCGTCGGCGGATTCGCCGTAGTGCTCGATGGAGATGATCTCGCCGGTGTCGCCGACGAACCGGTACCAGCTCTGCGCCACACCGGCCTCCACCGCGACCCGGGCCGACACGTCGGGCGGAAGGACGCTGTCGCGGTACTCCTGCGGCTGCGAGTTGAACCACTCGACACACGGCATCGACACCACATAGGCGTTGATGTCCTTGGCCGCCAACAACTTCTGCGCATCGACCGCCAGCTGCAACTCGGAACCGGTGGCGATGATGATCACGTCGGCGTCGTCGGCCGGATTACCACCGCCGAGCACATAGCCGCCACGTTCGACACCCTCGGCGCTGGTGCCTTCGAGCACCGGAATGCCCTGGCGGGTCAGGATGAAACCGACCGGGCCCGCGCCGTTGCCGCGGGCGACGATGCTGCGCCAGGCGTAGGCGGTCTCGTTGGGATCGCCGGGACGCACCACCGACAGCTTCGGGATCGCCCGCAGTGCCGCCAGGTGCTCGATCGGCTGGTGGGTGGGGCCGTCCTCGCCCAGGCCGATCGAGTCGTGCGTCCAGATGTAGATGGTGTCGATGTCCATCAGCGAGGCCAGTCGCACCGAGGCCCGCATGTAGTCGGAGAACTGCAGGAACGTCCCGCCGAAGGCGCGGGTCGGCCCGTGCAGCACGATGCCGGACAGGATCGCGCCCATCGCGTGCTCACGGATACCGAAGTGCAGCACCCGGCCGTACCAGTCGGCAGTGAAGTCCTCGGTAGAGATCGACGGCGGCCCGAACGACTTCACACCCTTGATCGTGGTGTTGTTGCTGCCCGCCAGATCGGCTGAGCCACCCCACAATTCGGGCAGCTTGGGCGCGACGTCGTTGAGGACCTGGCCGAAGGCGGCGCGAGTGGCCACCGCCTTGGAGCCGGGCTCCCAGTAGGTGATGTCGGAGTCCCAGCCGTCAGGCAGTTCCTGCGCCAGCAGCCGGTCGAGCAGCGCCTTGCGCTCCGGTTCGCGCTGCGCCCAGGCGTCGAAGTCGCCCTGCCACTTCTCGTGCGCCTCGCGACCGCGGTCGACGAGTTTGCGGGTGTGCGCGATGACCTCGTCGTGCACCTCGAACTTCTTGTCCGGATCGAAACCGAGGACCTTCTTCGTGGCGGCCACCTCGTCGTCACCCAGCGCGGCGCCGTGCACACCACCGGTGTTCATCTTGGTCGGAGCCGGATAGCCGATGATCGTCCGGACCGCGATGAACGACGGCTTGTCGGTCACCTTCTTGGCCTCGGCGATGGCCGCCTCGATTCCGACGACGTTCTCGCCGCCCTCGACTTCCTGCACGTGCCAGCCATAGGCGCGGTAGCGGGCCGGGACGTCCTCGGACAGCGCGATGTCGGTGTCGTGCTCGATCGAGATCTTGTTGTGGTCGTAGAACACGATGAGGTTGCCCAGCTGCTGGGTGCCCGCCAGTGACGACGCCTCGCTGGTGATGCCCTCTTCGATGTCACCGTCGGAGGCGATGACGTAGATGTGGTGGTCAAACGGGCTGGTCCCGGCCGGGGCGTCCGGGTCGAACAGCCCGCGTTCGTAGCGGGCGGCCATGGCCATGCCCACCGCGGAGGCCAGGCCCTGACCCAGCGGGCCGGTGGTGATCTCCACGCCCAGGGTGTGCCGGAACTCCGGGTGGCCGGGAGTCTTGGAACCCCAGGTGCGCAGCGACTCGATATCCGAGAGCTCCAGGCCGAACCCGCCCAAGTACAGCTGCAGGTACAGCGTCAGGCTGCTGTGCCCGCAGGACAGGATGAACCGGTCGCGACCCAGCCAGTGGGTGTCGCTCGGATCGTGCTGCATCACCCGCTGGAACAGCGTGTAGGCCAGCGGCGCCAGGCTCATGGCTGTTCCCGGGTGGCCGTTGCCGACCTTCTGCACCGCGTCGGCGGCCAGCACCCGCACCGTATCGACGGCCTTGGAGTCAAGCTCCGTCCAGTCGTCCGGGTGGTGGGGCTGGGTCAGCGTGGCGATCTCTTCGACAGTGGTCACAAACTCGCTCCTGGCTTAGTCAACGTGCGGCAAGCTGGGGTGGTCCTCTTCACCCTAATGCCGCGTGGTGCTTGGCTGCATAGTGCTGCTACCAGCGTTACCCGCGGGTGAAGATCTACACCTGGAACTGTGTCATCACGGTGGAATCACCGTGAATCGACCCTTCGGTGTCGAACGCCGTCCGGGGACGACTACCATCCTCTGTAGTAGATCGTCTGGTCAGGAGTCAGTTGCGTGAGAGTTCGCGAAGTGCACCTCGTTGACGGGGCGCCCATTCGGTTCCGCGACAGGCTCCTGGGATACCTCGCCCTGACCAAGCCGCGGGTCATCGAGCTGCTCCTCGTCACCACGATTCCGGCCATGCTGTTGGCCGGCCGCGGCACCGTCGACCTGCCGCTCATCCTCAACACCTTGTTCGGCGGCCTGCTGGCCGCAGCGGGCGCCAACACCCTCAACTGTGTGGCCGACGCCGACATCGACAAGGTGATGAAGCGCACCGAGCGGCGGCCGCTGGCCCGGGCCACCGTGCCCCGCAGCCACGCCCTGGTGTTCGGGCTGACGCTCTCGGTCGGCTCGTTCTTCTGGCTGTGGTGGACCACCAACCTGCTCTCGGCGCACCTGGCCGCGGCCACCATCGCGTTCTACGTGCTCGTCTACACCCTGCTGCTCAAGCGCCGCACCTCGCAGAACGTGGTGTGGGGCGGGGCGGCCGGCTGCATGCCGGTGATGATCGGCTGGTCCGCCGTCACCGACACGATCGGCTGGCAGGCGCTGGTGATGTTCGCGATCATCTTCTTCTGGACGCCGCCGCACACCTGGGCGCTGGCCATGAAGTACAAGGACGACTACCGCGCCGCGGGCGTGCCCATGCTGCCCGTGGTCGCCACCGAGTTGCAGGTCACCAAGCAGATCCTGATCTACACCTGGCTGACCGTGATCGCCACGCTGGCCCTCGCGCCTGCCGCGGGCTGGCTGTACGGCTCGGTGGCCGCACTGGCCGGCGCCTGGTTCCTGATCATGGCGCACCGGCTGCATGCCGGCGTGCGCCGCGGCAACCCGGTCAAGCCGCTGCGACTGTTCCTGCAGTCGAACAACTATCTGGCGCTGGTGTTCGTCGCCCTCGCCGTCGACTCGGCGCTGGCGCTGCCGACGCTGTTCAGCTAGTTCTGCGGCAGCAGCACGATCGAGCCGGTCGTCTTGCGGCCCTGCAAATCCCGGTGCGCCTGAGCGGCTTCGGCCAGCGGATAGTGGCCGCCGACCGTGATCGTGATCGCACCGGATGCGATCGCATCCAGTAGTTCACCGGCGCGCCAGGCGAATTCGTCCGGCGTGCGGGTGAAGTGGGCGAGGTTGGGCCGGGTGAGGAAGACCGACCCGGCGGCGTTGAGCCGCTGCGGGTCCACCGGGGGGACGGGTCCGCTGGACGCGCCGAACAAGGCCAGCGTGCCGCGGATCGCCAGGCTCGCGAGGCTGGCGTCGAAGGTGGTCTTGCCCACACCGTCGTAGACGGCGGCGACACCGTGTCCGTTGGTGAGGTCGCGGATCGTGGCGGCGAACTCGGCGGGGTCCTCGGGGTAGTCGAGCACCTCGATCGCGCCTGCCTGCCGGGACAGCTCCGCCTTCTGCGGGCTGGAGGCGGTGGTGATCACCCGGGCGCCCAGGCTGGTGGCCCACTGGGTGAGGATCAGTCCGACGCCGCCGGCCCCGGCGTGCACGAGCACGAAATCGCGGGCCTGCACCGCGTACACCGACTTGATCAGGTAGTGCGCCGTCATACCCTTGAGCAGCGCCGAGGCGATGGCGTCCGAGGGCACCGAATCGGGAACGTAGGCAACGAAATCGGCCGGGGCGGTGCAGAACTCGGCATAGGCGCCGGATGCCACCGCGGTGACCACGCGATCCCCGGCCTTGATGGCGGCGACGTCGTCACCGACCGCCACGATCGTGCCGCACACCTCGGTGCCGACCACGAACGGCAGCTCCCGCGGATAGAGGCCGGACCGGAAGTAGGTGTCGATGTAATTGACGCCGATCGCGTCCGCGGCGATGAGCACCTCGGCCGGGCCGGGTGTGGGCTGCGGCCTCTCGACGTAGTTCAGGACCTCGGGACCGCCCGTCTCGGCGACTTCGATTGCGTGCATGTCACTATCATCCCCGCTGTGAGCCCTCGCCCGAATCTGGCACGTCCCGACGTCTTCCATCCGAGCATCGTGCTGGCCGGCTGCCCGCAGCTCGTCTGCGGCGACGGCGACGACGACGGCCTGGTCGCCGCGCTGCGCACGCGCGGGCTGCACGCCCGCTGGCTGTCCTGGGACGACCCGCAGACCGAGACCGCCGACCTGGTGATCCTGCGCGCCGCCTGGGATTACGCCGAACGCCGCGAGGAATTCCTGGCCTGGACCCGGCGGGTGCGCCACCTGCTCAACGCCCCCGACGTGGTGGCGTGGAACAGCGATAAGCGCTACCTGCAGGACCTGGCCGACGCGGGCGTGCCGACCGTCGCGTCGTACTTCTTCGGACCCGGGGACACGGTGCGACTGCCGAAGGGCGAGATCGTGGTCAAACCCGCGATCGGCGCCGGCTCGATCGACACCGGCCGGTTCGTCGACCGGGGCGCGGCGCGCGCGCACATCGCCGCGCTGCAGGACAGCGGACGTACGGCACTGGTGCAGCCCTACGATGCCCGGGTGGAGCAGGGGGAGACCGCGCTGGTGTTCCTCGGCGGCCGGCAGTCGCATGCGTTCACCAAAGGCCCGATGCTGCCGCCGGAAGGGCAGACGGCCGCGCTGCACGAGTCCGGCACTTACGTGGAGGAGTCGCTGGCCCCGGCTGATCCGGACTTCGCGATGTGGGACGTCGGCGTGGCGGCGCTGGCCGCCGCGGGTCGCCATCTGGGTATCGAGACCAGTGAATTGCTTTATGCCCGCGTCGATCTCATCGGTGGCGCCGACGACCCGCTGGTGCTGGAGCTCGAGGTGATCGAGCCCGGCCTCGGCTGGCGCCAGCTCGACGAGCGGACCCGTGACCTGCGGCAGCGGGCGTTCGCGCTCGAGGTCGAGTCAGCGTGTGAGCGTCTTGGGCTCGGCCCGCTGTCGCATCGACGCCCATAGCGCCGCGGTGGCCGCGGTGCAGGCCGCCGCGCCGGCGACGTGCACGGCCACCAGTGCGGCAGGCACGCCAGTGAAGAACTGCACCGCGCCGACCAGTCCTTGGGCCAGCACCAAACCGACGAGCACCGCCAACCGCTTCAATATGGACCGCGGCGCGAACACCGCCTGCAGACCGGCGGCCAGCCCGATCAGCAGTGCCAGGTAGGCGATCAGCAGCGTGGAGTGCATGTGCACCAGCGTGAGGATCTCGACCTCGAGCCGAGGCACCGTGCGCTGTGGGCTCTTGTCGCCGGCGTGCGGGCCCGCGGCGGTCACCAGAGTCCCGGTGGTCAGCGTCGCGCCGAGCGTCAGCGCACCGAGCACGGTCAGATGCCGCAGCGGTTTGGGCACCAGCGCGGTCGGGATGCCGTCGTCGGGTTCGCCGATCTTGACGTAGAGCAGGGTTGCCAGCCAGACCATCGCCATCGAGGCCAGCAGGTGGATCGCGACCGTCCACCACGCCAGCCCGGTCAGCACGGTGATGCCGCCGAGCACCGCCTGCACCACCGTCGACGCCGGCATCAGCCAGGCGTAGATCAGCACCTCCCGGCGGCGGCGGGCGCGGGTCACGGCCAACACCGCCAGGATCGCGGTGAGCACGACGAGGAAGGTGATCATTCGGTTGCCGAACTCGACGGCTTGGTGGATGCCCGGCACCTCGGCGTGCGGGACCGGGACGAAGCTGCCGGGGAAACACTGGGGCCAGGTGGGGCAGCCCAGCCCGGATGCGGTGACCCGGACGATGGCACCGGTGACGGCGATCCCGCCCTGGGTCAGGATGACCGCGGCGGCGATGATGCGCTGGACGCGCAGGCTCGGCAGTGGCAGCAGGTCCACCAGCCGCAGAAAAAACCGTCCGACGGGCACGGCCTGATCGTAGAGGACGGCTAACTACGCCCCGTAGTAGGGACCGGCGTAGTAGGGACCGGCTTGCGCGCCTAGGTGAACCGGAACCAGCGCAGCGCCGCCAGCGCCGACACCACGCCCCACACCGCGAGTACCGCGATGCCGAACCAGTCGACCGACAGCGACATCGCGCGGGTCAGTGCCTCGGTGAGTGCTCCGGACGGCGTAAGCCGCGCCACCCAGGCCACCCCGCGCGGAATCGCGCCGGTCTCCAGGGTGAGTGCCCCCAGCCCGGCGAACACGAACCACAGCAGGTTGGCGACAGCCAGCACGATCTCGGCGCGCAGCGTTCCGCCCAGCAGCAGACCCATCGCCGCGAAACCCGCGGTGCCCAGCGCGATCACCAGCGCGCCGAGTAGCAGGCCGACCGGATGCGGACGCCAGCCGAGCGTCAAACCGATGCCACCGAGCAGCAATGCCTGCAGGAACACCACCGTCACGACGGCCAGCGATTTGCCGGCGATGATGCCCCACACCGGAAGTGCGGTGGCGCCCAACCGTTTCAGCGCCCCGTAGCGGCGGTCGAACGCGACGGCGATCGCCTGGCCGGTGAACGCCGTCGAGATCACCGCCAACGCCATGATCGCCGGAACGAACACCGCGACCCGGTGCGCGCCGAACGAGCCGAACGGCAACAGCGTGAGCCCGATCAGCAGAGTGATCGGGATGAACATCGTCAACAACAGCTGTTCGCCGTTGCGCAGCAACAGTTTCAGCTCGAGGCCGTACTGTGCGGCCAGCATCCGCGGCACGGTGCTGGGCCGCGGGTCGGGCGCGAAGGTGCCCGGCGGGAAGAGCTCACTCGTCATGACCGCAACTCCCTACCGGTCAACTCCAGGAACACGTCTTCGAGGCTGCGCTGCTCGACCCGGACATCGGTGGCCAGCACGTCGAGCCGCGCGCACCACGCGGTGACGGTCGCCAGCACCTGCGGGTCGATCTTGCCCTCCACCAGGTATTCACCGGGCGAAACCTCTTTGGCTGCATAGCCTTCCGGTAACGCCGCGATCAACAGCGACAGGTCGAGCTGGCGGGGCGCCGAGAATCGCAACTGGCCTTCGGCGCCGGAATTCATCAGCTCCGCGGGCGTGCCCGACGCGACGGCCGCGCCGTGGTCGATGATCACGATCCGGTCGGCGAGCTCCTCGGCCTCCTTGAGCTGGTGGGTGGTCAGCACCACCGTGACGCCGTCGCGGCGCAGCGCGTCGATGAGCTCCCACACCACCAGTCGCGCGTGCGCGTCCATGCCGGCGGTGGGCTCGTCGAGGAAGACCAGCTCGGGCCGGCCGACCAGGGCGCATGCCAGCGCCAGCCGCTGCTGCTGGCCGCCGGAAAGCCTGCGGTAGGTGGTGCGGGCGGCGTCCGTCAGTCCCAACGTGTCCAGCAGCCAGGCCGGGTCGAGTGGGTTTGCGGCGTAGGAGGCCACCAGGCTCAGCATCTCGCCGGCCCGTGCGGCCGGGTAACCGCCGCCGCCCTGCAGCATGACGCCGATCCGCTCGCGCACTCGCGCGTTGTCGGCGACCGGGTCCAGGCCAAGCACCTCGATGGTGCCGCCGTCGGGCCGGGTGAATCCCTCGCACATCTCGACGGTCGTGGTCTTGCCCGCGCCGTTCGGGCCGAGCAGGGCCAGCACTTCGGCGGCGTGCACCTCGAGATCGAGATTCGCCACGGCCGTCGTCGACCCGTAGTGCTTGGACACCCCGCGCAGTCGCACGGGGATTTCGCGGCCGGAACTCACGGTGACTCAGCGTATGCGCCGGGCGCCGGGCGCGGCGTCGGTGGTTCGGTCGGTGGCTCCGGCGAGGGTGTGCCGGACTCCGGGGTGGGCGATGTGTCGGGCTCCTGACCGCTGAACGTTTCGTTGGTTCCGGGCACCGTGCGCCAGGGCAGCCGGTGGAACGTCATCGCGATCAGCATCAGCACGATCACCGTGCTGGCCAGGGTGGCGTCGACGATCTGGAACAGCGCGAAGCGGTCGCCGTTGGCTGTTGGCCCGAAGATCCCGACGACGAGCGACACCGCGATGGTTGCGATGCGGAAGCCCGGCCTGGTGGCCCAGGCGGCCAGCGGGATGATGGCCCACAGCAGGTACCAGGGCTGGACGACGGGAAACAGCAACACGGTCGCGCCCAGCGCCACACCCAGACCGCCGACCGGATGCAGCCGGCCTCGCATCACGGCCAGCAGCAGCCAGGTGACGGTGATCATGATGATCAGCACACCCATGGCGCGGGTCAGCGACAGCACGGCAGTGGTGTGGTCACCCAGCCCGAGCAGGATCCCGACCTGGCCGGTACCCAGCGCCAGCAGAGTCGGCGGAGACATCCAGCTGCGCACCACGTTGGCGGTGCCGAGCGTGAACACCCAGCCGAAGCCGAGGCCGCTGGCCCAGCCGATGATCGCCATCACCACCAGCGACAGCGACCCCATGAACGCGCTGGCCAGCAGGAACGCCCTGACGGTCGACCCCCAGCGGTAGGCCAGGGCCATCCCCACAAAGCCCAGGGCCAACAGGCCCGGCAACTTCACCTGCGAGGACATCGTGATCAGCACCGAGCCCAGCACCAGCATCGCGGGCGGCATCCACTGCGCCCACTGGTCGCGCCCGTGCGGCCAGTGCATCGGCCGTGGCCACAGTGGCTTGGCGGAGTCGATGCCGCGCAGGGCGAATTCGGTTCCGGTGAGCATCAGGCCCAGCATCAGCGCCTCGTTGTGGATGCCGGCGACCAGATGCATCAGCAGCAGCGGGTTGGCCGCACCGAGCCACAGCGCACTGACCTCGGCGACGCCGCAGCGGCGGGCCAGTCGCGGCACCGCCCACACGATCATCCCGACGCCGAGCAGCACCACCACGCGGTGACTCAGGACAGCGGCGACGATGTTCTCCCCGGTCAGGGCCGAAATCCCGCGTCCGATCCACAAGAACAGCGGGCCGTAGGGCGCAGGGGTCTCGCGCCACAGGCTGGGCACCGACAGGGTGAAGACATGGTCCAGGCCCAGTCCGGGGGCGGGCCCGACCTTGTAGGGATTGAGCCCGTTGGCCGAGATCTGACTCTGCGCCAGGTAGGAGTAGACGTCCTTGCTGTACATCGGCGGAGCGATCAGCAGCGGGATGATCCAGAGCAGCAGGGTGTGATCAAGCTGACTGCGCGACATCCGGCGGCTGCCCAGGGCGAAGCGGCCGAGCATCAGCCAGGCCAACGCCATCATCACCGCACCGGTGGTGGTCATGGTCAGTGAGACGGTCTGGATGCGCGACGGCAGATTCAGCAGCCGTACCCCGAAGGTGGGGTCCTGCACGACGGGGCGGGCGCCGGCGCCGAGCGCACCGATTGCCATCAGTACTGTTCCGGTGGCACCGAACAACCGGGTCCGGCGCATGGCGCGGAATTCGGCGTCGTTGAGTGGCGCGCCAACGGTGCGTTCATCGCCGTGCAGACGGGCGATTGACGAACTCAGCGAAAGCTGGCGGGCTGCCACCACAGCACTCTAACGGGCGGCTTTTTCGCCCTCAGCTTGCTAAGGGTGCCCTTGCTAGACCTGTTCGGGCAATTGCGTAACACTGGTGTTGTGAAATTCCCGTCCGATGCCGACGCTGTGCCCGTGGTGGGCACCGCTGTGCATGACGGGCAGACCCGCCGGGCGATTGTGCAGCTCCTGCTCGAGTCGGGATCGATCACCGCCGCCGAGATCGGCCAGCGGCTGGGCATCTCCGCCGCCGGTGTGCGCAGGCACCTCGACGCGCTGATCGAGGCCGGCGACGCCGAGGCCAACGCCGCGGCGGCATGGCAGCAGGCAGGCCGGGGCCGGCCCGCCAAGCGCTACCGGCTCACCGCGGCCGGCCGGGCCAAGCTGGAACACACCTACGACGACCTGGCTTCCGCCGCGATCCGCCAACTGCGCGAAATCGGCGGCGATCAGGCGGTGCAGGCGTTCGCCCGGCGCCGTATCGACGCCATCCTTGCGGGAGTCGCGCAGGGCCCCGAGGACGTCGAGTCCACGGCCGAGCGGGTCGCCGACGCGATGACCAAGGCTGGTTACGCGGCCACGACGACGCGGGTAGGCGGACCCATGCAGGGCATCCAGATCTGCCAGCATCACTGCCCGGTCTCGCATGTCGCCGAAGAGTTTCCGGAACTGTGCGAAGCCGAGAAGGAGGCGATGTCCGAGATCCTCGGCACCCACGTTCAGCGACTGGCAACCATCGCCAACGGCGACTGCGCCTGCACCACCCACGTGCCGCTCACGCCGGCACACCACTAGACCAGAAGGAGCGTCACCATGACACTCACCCCGGAAGCCAAGCCGGCCGAGCCGCTGACCCAGGAAGAAACCATCGCTTCGCTGGGCAAGTACGGCTACGGCTGGTCGGACTCCGACGTTGCGGGTGCCAGCGCGCAGCGCGGGCTGTCCGAGGCTGTGGTGCGCGACATCTCCGGCAAGAAGAGCGAGCCGGAGTGGATGCTCGACATCCGACTCAAGGCACTGCGCACGTTCGACAAGAAGCCGATGCCGAACTGGGGATCCAACCTCGAGGGCATCGACTTCGACAACATCAAGTACTTCGTGCGCTCCAGCGAGAAGCAGGCCGCCACCTGGGATGACCTGCCCGCCGACATCAAGAACACCTACGACCGGCTCGGTATCCCCGAGGCGGAGAAGCAGCGCCTGGTCTCCGGTGTGGCCGCACAGTACGAGTCCGAGGTGGTCTACCACTCGATCCGCGAGGACCTCGAGGCCCAGGGTGTGATCTTCCTGGACACCGACTCGGGCCTGCGTGAGCACCCGGAGCTGTTTCGGCAGTACTTCGGCACCGTGATCCCGGCCGGGGACAACAAGTTCTCCGCGCTCAACACCGCGGTGTGGTCGGGTGGTTCGTTCATCTACGTCCCCAGGGGCGTGCACGTCGACATCCCGCTGCAGGCCTACTTCCGGATCAACACCGAGAACATGGGCCAGTTCGAGCGGACGCTGATCATCGTCGACGAAGACGCCTACGTGCACTACGTCGAGGGGTGTACCGCGCCGATCTACAAGAGCGACTCGCTGCACTCCGCGGTCGTCGAGATCATCGTGAAGCCCGGTGGCCGTTGCCGTTACACGACCATCCAGAACTGGTCGAACAACGTCTACAACCTGGTCACCAAGCGTGCCCGCGCCGAGGCCGGCGCCACCATGGAGTGGGTCGACGGCAACATCGGTTCGAAGGTCACGATGAAGTACCCGGCGGTGTGGATGACCGGTGAGCACGCCAAGGGCGAGGTTCTCTCGGTGGCCTTCGCCGGCGAGGGGCAGCATCAGGACACCGGCGCCAAGATGCTGCACCTGGCCCCGTACACGTCGAGCAACATCGTGTCCAAGTCGGTGGCCCGTGGCGGTGGCCGGGCGTCCTACCGCGGCCTGGTCCAGGTCAACAAGGGCGCGCACGGATCTCGCGCGAGCGTGAAATGCGATGCGCTGCTGGTCGACTCCATCAGCCGTAGCGACACCTACCCCTACGTCGACATCCGCGAGGACGACGTCACGATGGGCCACGAGGCCACCGTGTCGAAGGTCAGCGAGGATCAGCTGTTCTACCTGATGAGCCGCGGCATGACCGAGGACGAGGCAATGGCGATGGTCGTGCGCGGCTTCGTCGAGCCGATCGCCAAGGAACTGCCCATGGAATACGCCCTGGAGTTGAACCGGCTGATCGAGCTGCAAATGGAAGGTGCTGTCGGCTAGCTCGGGCGAGCGAAGCGACGGGAAAAATATATGAGCAATCTGACTAAGGCAGTTGAGGGTTCGCGCCTCACTGCCGCCAACAAGGGCGAGCAATTCAGCTCGTTCGACGTCGACGCCTTCGAGGTGCCCGGCGGTCGCGATGAGCTGTGGCGGTTCACCCCGCTGAAGCGACTTCGTGGCCTGCACGACGGTTCGGCCGTCGCCAATGGCACCGCCGCGATCACGGTGACCGAGCGTCCCGGTGTCACGGTCGAGACCGTCCGGCGCGGTGACGAACGACTCGGCCAGGGCGGGGTGCCCAGCGATCGGGTTGCTGCGCAGGCGTTCTCGTCGTTCAACACGGCGACGGTGGTGACCGTCGCGCGCGACACCGAAGTCGCCGAGCCGATCGAGATCACCGTCGACGGCCCCGGTGAGGGTGGGGTGGCCTACGGTCACCTGCAGATCCGGGTCGAGGAATTGTCCCGCGCGATCGTCGTCGTCGACCTGCGCGGCAGCGGTACCTATGCCGACAACGTCGAGATCATCGTCGGCGACTCCGCCGGCCTGGGCGTCATCTGGATCGCGGACTTCGCCGACGACATGGTGCACGTGAGCGCGCACCACGCCAAGCTCGGCAAGGACTCGGTGCTCGGCCACGTCAACGTCACCCTCGGCGGCGACGTGGTGCGGACCTCGACCACGGTGCGGTTCGCCGGCCCCGGCGGGGACGCCAAGATGCTCGGCACTTACTTCGCCGACGCCGGGCAGTTCTTCGAGTCCCGGTTGCTGGTCGACCACGCGCAGCCCAACTGCAAGTCGGATGTGCTGTACAAGGGTGCGCTGCAAGGGGATCCGGATTCCAAGAAGCCCGATGCGCACACCGTCTGGGTGGGCGACGTGCTGATCCGGGCCGAGGCCACCGGCACCGACACCTTCGAGGTGAATCGCAACCTGGTGCTCACCGACGGCGCGCGTGCCGACTCGGTGCCCAACCTGGAGATCGAGACCGGCGAGATCGTCGGCGCCGGGCACGCCAGTGCCACCGGCCGTTTCGACGACGAGCAGCTGTTCTACCTGCGCGCCCGCGGCATCCCGGAGGCGCAAGCCCGCCGGCTGGTGGTGCGCGGTTTCTTCAACGAGATCATCGCCAAAATCGCGGTCCCCGAGGTGCGCGAGCGCCTGACCGATGCCATCGAACGAGAACTTGCCATCACTGAGTCGAAAGCCACACAGCCATGAGCACTTTGGAAATCAAGGATCTTCACGTCAGCGTCGCCAACGAAGACGGCACCGAGAAAGAGATCCTCAAGGGCGTCAACCTGACCGTGAATTCGGGGGAGACCCATGCGGTCATGGGCCCCAACGGTTCCGGCAAGTCCACACTGTCGTATTCGATCGCCGGCCACCCCAAGTACCACGTCACGTCGGGGTCGATCACGCTCGACGGTGAGGACGTGCTGGCGATGAGCGTCGACGAACGCGCCCGCGCCGGCCTGTTCCTGGCCATGCAGTACCCGGTCGAGGTGCCCGGGGTGTCGATGTCGAACTTCCTGCGCACCGCGGCGACCGCGGTCCGCGGCGAGGCCCCGAAGCTGCGGCACTGGGTCAAGGAAGTCAAGGCGGCGATGACCGATCTGGAGATCGACCCGCAGTTCGCCGAACGCAGTGTGAACGAAGGCTTTTCCGGTGGCGAGAAGAAGCGCCACGAGATCCTGCAGCTGGGTCTGCTGAAGCCGAAGATCGCGATCCTCGACGAGACGGACTCCGGCCTGGACGTCGACGCCCTGCGGGTGGTGTCCGAGGGCGTCAACCGCTACGCCGAGGCCGAGCATGCCGGTGTCCTGCTGATCACGCACTACACCCGGATCCTGCGCTACATCCACCCGCAGTTCGTCCACGTCTTCGTCGACGGCCGGATCGTCGAGTCCGGCGGCGCCGAGCTGGCCGACGAGCTGGAAGAGAACGGCTACGTGCGCTTCACCCAGGCGGCGGCAGGAGCCTGACATGACCGCCTCGGTCGACCTGGACGTCGTGGGTATCCGCGCGGATTTCCCGATCCTCAGTCGGGTGATGCGGGGCGGACACCAGCTGGCCTACCTGGATTCCGGGGCGACGTCGCAGAAACCGCTGCAGGTTCTCGATGCCGAGCGCGAGTTTCTGACCACGTCCAACGGGGCGGTGCATCGCGGTGCGCACCAGCTGATGGAGGAGTCGACCGACGCCTACGAGCAGGGCCGTGCCGATATCGCGTCGTTCGTCGGTGCCGACACCGACGAGCTGGTGTTCACCAAGAACGCCACCGAGTCGCTCAACCTGGTGTCGTACGTGCTGGGGGACAAGCGGTTCGAGATGGCGGTCGGCCCCGGCGACGTCATCGTCACCACCGAGCTGGAACACCACGCCAACCTGATCCCCTGGCAGGAGCTCGCCCGCCGCACCGGGGCGACCCTGCGCTGGTACGGCGTGACCGACGACGGCCGCATCGATCTCGATTCGTTGCAGCTCGACGAGCGGGTGAAAGTCGTTGCCTTCAGCCATCATTCGAACGTCACCGGCGCGGTGGCACCCGTCGCCGAGATTGTCCGGCGGGCCCGGTCCGTCGGTGCGTTGACCGTGCTGGACGCCTGCCAGTCGGTGCCGCACCAGCCGGTGGACTTCCACGGCCTCGACGTCGACTACGCCGCGTTCTCCGGGCACAAGATGCTCGGACCCACCGGTATCGGCGTGCTGTACGGCCGGCGTGAGCTGCTCGAGGCGATGCCGCCGTTCCTCACCGGCGGTTCGATGATCGAGACCGTCACCATGGAGGGCGCCACCTATGCGCCGGCACCGCAGCGGTTCGAGGCGGGCACGCCGATGACCTCGCAGGTGGTCGGATTGGGTGCGGCCGCACGGTATTTGGACAAGATCGGGATGGGCGCCGTCGAGGCGCACGAGAACGAGCTGGTCGCCGCCGCGCTGGAAGGCCTCGGAGCCATTCCGCAGGTACGCATTATCGGGCCGACCAGCATGGAACACCGCGGCTCGCCGGTGAGTTTCGTCGTCGACGGGGTTCATGCCCACGACGTCGGTCAGGTGCTCGACGACGACGGCGTGGCCGTGCGCGTCGGGCACCACTGCGCGTGGCCGCTGCACCGCCGGTTCGGCATCGCCGCCACCGCCCGCGCATCGTTCGCCGTCTACAACACCGTCGACGAGGTGGATCGCCTGGTGGCGGGCGTCAAGCGGGCCATCGACTTCTTTGGGCGGGATTGAGTGAAACTCGAGCAGATGTACCAGGAAGTGATCCTGGACCACTACAAGCACCCGCACCACCGCGGGCTGCGTGAGCCGTTCGGCGCCGAGGTGCATCACGTCAACCCGACGTGCGGCGACGAGGTGACGCTGCGGGTGGCGCTGTCCGGGGACGGCGAACAGGTCGTCGACATCTCCTACGACGGCCAGGGCTGCTCGATCAGCCAGGCGGCCACCTCGGTGCTCACCGACCAGGTGATCGGGCTGACCGTCGGCGACGCCCTCAAGACCGTGGCGGCGTTCACCGAGATGGTGTCGTCGCGGGGCACCGTCGAGGGCGACGAGGATGTACTCGGCGACGGCGTGGCCTTTGCCGGTGTGGCGAAGTATCCGGCTCGGGTGAAGTGCGCGCTGCTGGGCTGGCTGGCGTTCAAAGACGCGGTGGCCCAGGCATCGCATCGAAAAGACTTGGAGGACAAGCGATGACTGAATCTGATCAGCTGCCCAATCCGCTGCTCGACGACATCGAGGAAGCCATGCGGGACGTGGTGGATCCCGAGCTGGGGATCAACGTCGTCGACCTCGGCCTGGTCTACGACCTGAACGTCGAGAACGGCGACGCCGGAACGGTGGCGCTCATCGACATGACACTGACCTCGGCGGCCTGCCCGCTGACCGATGTGATCGAAGACCAGACCCTCACGGCACTGGTCGGTGCCGGGCTGGTCAACGAGGCCAAGATCAACTGGGTGTGGAACCCGCCGTGGGGTCCGGACAAGATCACCGAGGACGGCCGCGAACAGCTCCGCGCGCTGGGGTTCACTGTCTAATCTGAGCAGATGCTCACCGTCCCCGCCTTCGTGTGGCGCGGCGGTGCGGTGACGCGGTCCGTCCTGGTCGGCGTGAGCGCCGGCGTCGTCATCGGTCTGCTGGCCTGGCTGGACTCCGGACTGTGGTTCCCCGCCCTGCTGGCCGGCGCCATCGTCGCGGTGGTCTACGGGATCTGGCTGGGCACGCGGATGGTGACGTTCTGGCCCGGCGCCTCGGCATTGACCGGTGAACAGCGCGTGCGCGTTGCCGGGGTCACCCGCTGGGGCGGCCGCATCGGCGACCCCGCCCTGGCGCAGCCGGTGGTGGACTACGCCGACGGCCTGCGCAAGTCCGCCGAGACCGGGCGGCCATTCCGGTGGGTGCTGCCCCTGATCCTCGTGGTCGCGATCGGAATTGCCGGGTGGGACGCGGTATTCGGCTCGACCCGTGACCTCATCGCATCCTGCGTGTACCTGGTGCTCCTGGGCTTCGAGCTGTTCTGGTGGCCCGGCCGCCGAGATCAATTGCTGACCAACGCCGATCGCGCCCGCGAACGTGCGGTGGCGCTGATCGAGCGCACCGGAGGAACGGCTCAGTGATAGCAGAACCCACAGTGGTGGCCACCCGCCGTCAATTGCACGGCATCGCCGAGAGTTTCCTTGCCGGGCCGCAGTACCGCGCGACGGGGACGATCCGGCTGGCCGTTCGTCCGGACGGCTTCACCGCCACCACGCTGGCGGTCGCGGTGCGCGGGACCACGTTGGTGTGGCCGGACGGCAGCATCCCGCTGGCGGGCCGGGTGCGTGACCTGGCCGCCGCCACCGGACTCGATGTCGGTCCGCCGCCGGCCACGGTGTATCGCGCGGTCGCCGAATTGGAGTCCGACACCGTTCTCGACATCGACGCCGGCGCCGCGGACACCATCTACCGCAGCCTTTACGCCGGCGGGTTCGCGATCAAAGCCGCTCTGCCAGAAGCGCATCCGGTGCTCTGGCCCGAACACCTCGATGTCGCCGCCACCCTCGAGGAGGTCAACTACGGGGTTTCGGCGGGCGACGACTTCCATGAACTGCCCTACGCCTATGTCGGCCCGTGGGACTTCGCCACCGCGCCGCGCACCGGACCGCTGTGGAACGCGCCCTTCGGCGCCGTGCGCGCACTCGATCTCACCGCCGACGTCGACACCCTGGCCACCGACATCGCCGACTTCTTCCGGCGAGGAATCAATGCCGTCGGCGGCGGTGTTGCAACAACTCATGGATGATGCACGCCTGGAGGAGCTGTTCACCCCGGTGACCGTCGGGTCGCTGACCGTGCCCAACCGGTTTGCGATGGCACCGATGACCCGCGCCGCCTCGCCGGACGGTGTCCCGGGACCCGACGTGGCCGCCTATTACGGCCGCCGCGCGGCAGGCGGAACCGGACTGATCATCACTGAGGGCGTTCGGATTCCGCATCCGGCCGCCGGCTGGCCGGACCGCATCCCGAACCTGGACGGTGACGATGTGCTGGCCGGCTGGCGCGCAGTCACCGACGCCGTGCACGCCGAGGGTGCGACGATCGCCGCCCAGCTCTGGCATCAGGGCGTCGCGCGCGGTGTCCACGACGGGGACCGTCCCGAGCAGACGCCGGTCAGCCCGTCGGGCATCGACATCGCCGGCGGCGCGACCGGCCGCGCGCTGGACGCCGACGAGCTGCCGGCGCTCGCGCAGGCGTACGCCCTGGCGGCCGCCAACGCCCGGGCGGCCGGCTTCGACGCCGTCGAGATCCACGGCGCCCACGGCTACCTGCTCGACCAATTCCTCTGGGAGCACACCAATCACCGCACCGACGGCTACGGCGGCTCGCTGGCGGCGCGCACCCGGTTCCCGGCCGAGGTGGTCGCTGCGGTGCGGGCGGCCGTGGGTCCCGGCTTCCCGATCATCTACCGCTTTTCGCAGTGGAAGATGAACCGCTACGACGCGCAGGTGGCCGGCAGCGCAGCAGAACTCGAGCAACTGCTGGCCCCGCTGGTCGAGGCCGGCGTGGACATATTGCACCCGTCGACGCGACGGCACTACCTGCCCGGCTTCCCCGGCGAGGACCCGCACCTGAGCCTGGCCGGCTGGACCAAGAAGATGACCGGCCTGCCCGTCATCGCCGTCGGCTCGGTGGGCCTGGAGACCGAGTTCAACCCCGGTGCGGGCAGCGGCCCGATCCCGCCGTCGCCCATCGACCGGCTGCTCGACCAGTTCGAGGCCGGCGAATTCGACATCGTCGCGGTCGGGCGTGCCCTGCTCGCCGACCCGGCGTGGGTCAACCACCTGCGCGACGGCGCGCTCGACGAGTTCGCCGGTTTCGATGCGGCCAGCGCGCTGGCCCGTTTGTATTAAAGAGCGACCCCGTTTGTACTGACAGTTACAGGGAACACACAGCGACAACCAGACGTTAGGACTGACGTGGCTACCCAAGACCTGACCGCACAGAACTTCAACGACACCATCACCGGCAACGACATCGTGCTGGTTGACTTCTGGGCGTCGTGGTGCGGACCGTGCCGGGCCTTCGCCCCGACCTTCACCGCGTCGTCGGAACAGCACCCGGACGTCGTCTACGGCAAGGTCGACACCGAGGCCGAGCAGGAACTGGCGGCCGCCGCCGAGATCCGCTCCATCCCGACGCTGATGGCGTTCAAGAAGGGCAAGCTGATCTTTAACCAGGCCGGTGCCCTTCCGCCCGCCGCGCTGGAGGACCTCATCCGCCAGGTCAAGGAGTTCGACGTCGACTCCGCGGTCTCGTCCCAGTCCGAGGACGCCTGACCTAGTAGGCGGGTTACCGTGCACGGGTGATTCGTGACACAGGTTTCGTCCTCGTCGATAAACCGCAGCCCAACATCGCTCTGGTCACCCTGAACCGGCCCGAGCGGATGAACTCCATGGCGTTCGACGTCATGCTGCCGTTGCGGGAAGTCCTCACCGAACTCAAGCACGACAACGACGTGCGCGCGGTCGTGCTGACCGGCGCCGGCCGGGGATTCTCGTCGGGCGCCGACCACAAATCCGCAGGCTCGGTCCCGCACGTCGCCGGGCTGACCCGCCCGTCGTTCGGGCTGCGCTCGATGGACGTGCTCGACGATGTGATTCTCGCCATGCGCAAGCTGCACCAGCCGATCATCGCCGCGGTCAACGGCGCGGCCATCGGCGGCGGGTTATGTCTGGCCCTGGCCGCCGACATCCGGGTCGCGGCCGCCGGCGCCTACTTCCGCGCAGCCGGCATCAACAACGGGCTGACCGCCAGTGAACTGGGCCTGAGCTACCTGCTGCCACGGGCGATCGGCTCATCGCGGGCCTTCGAGATCATGCTCACCGGGCGTGACGTCGATGCGCAGGAAGCCGAACGGATCGGCTTGGTGTCCCGCCAGGTGCCCGACGAGGACCTGCTGCCGGTCGCCTTCGAGATCGCTGCCCGCATCGCGGCGTTCTCCCGGCCCGGAACCGAGTTGACCAAGCGGACGCTGTGGAGTGGACTGGACGCCGGTAGCCTGGAAGGACATATGCAGGCCGAGGGCCTCGGGCAGCTTTATGTGCGCCTGCTCACCGCCAACTTCGAAGAGGCGGTCGCTGCGCGCGCCGAGAACCGCGCCCCGGTCTTCACCGACGACAAGTAACCACCTCGGGGCACGAGCGAACCGACCCGGGGATTACGACAGAGGAGTAGTGCGCGCGTGATTACCGCAACGGACCTGGAGGTCCGCGCCGGCGCGCGCACACTGCTCCTCGCCGAAGGACCCGCGCTGCGTATCCAGCCCGGCGACCGCATCGGCCTGGTCGGGCGCAACGGCGCGGGCAAGACGACGACCCTGCGGATCCTGGCGGGGGAGGGCGAGCCCTACGCGGGAACCGTCGTGCGCACCGGAGACATCGGCTACCTGCCGCAGGATCCGCGTGAGGGCGATCTCGACGTGCTGGCCCGCGACCGGGTGCTCTCGGCGCGCGGCCTGGACACGCTGCTCTCGGATCTGGAGAAGCAGCAGGTATTGATGGCCGAGGTGGTCGACGAGGCCGCCCGCGACAAGGCGGTACGCCGCTACGGCCAACTCGAGGAACGGTTCGCCGCACTCGGCGGATACGCCGCCGAAAGCGAAGCGGGCCGCATCTGCGCCAGCCTCGGTCTGCCCGATCGGGTTCTCACCCAGCCGCTACGCACCCTGTCCGGCGGTCAGCGCAGGCGCGTCGAACTGTCCCGGATCCTGTTCGCCGCCAGCGACACTGGATCCGGCTCGGCCACCACTCTGTTGCTCGACGAGCCCACCAACCACCTCGATGCCGACTCGATCGGCTGGCTGCGGGGCTTCCTGCAAAACCACACCGGCGGGCTCGTGGTGATCAGCCACGACGTCGACCTGCTCGCCGATGTGGTCAACCGGGTGTGGTTCCTCGACGCCGTGCGCGGCGAAGCCGACGTCTACAACATGGGCTGGCAGAAGTACCTCGACGCCCGCGCCACCGACGAGCAGCGCCGGCGCCGCGAACGCGCCAACGCCGAGAAGAAGGCCAGCGCGCTGCGTACCCAGGCCGCCAAGATGGGCGCCAAGGCCACCAAAGCCGTTGCCGCACAGAACATGTTGCGTCGCGCCGAGCGGATGATGGCCGAATTGGACGCCGAGCGGGTGGCCGACAAGGTGGCCCGGATCAAGTTCCCGACGCCGGCGCCGTGCGGCAAGACACCGCTGGTCGTCAAAGGGCTGACCAAGAACTACGGCTCCCTCGAGGTGTTCACCGGCGTCGACCTGGCCATCGACCGCGGCTCACGCGTGGTGGTGCTGGGCCTCAACGGCGCGGGCAAGACCACCCTGCTCCGGTTGATCGCCGGCACCGAAACTCCCGACGCCGGCGGACTGGAACCCGGTCACGGCCTCAAGATCGGGTATTTCGCGCAGGAACACGACACTCTCGACAACAACGCGACGGTGTGGGAGAACATCCGCCACGCCGCCCCGGACACCGGCGAGCAGGACCTGCGCGGCCTGCTCGGCGCGTTCATGTTCACCGGTCCGCAACTCGAGCAGCCGGCCGGCACGCTGTCCGGCGGTGAGAAGACCCGGCTGGCGTTGGCGGGATTGGTGGCCTCGACGGCGAACGTGCTGTTGCTCGACGAGCCGACCAACAACCTCGATCCCGCGTCCCGCGAACAGGTTCTGGACGCGCTGCGCAGTTATCAGGGTGCAGTCGTGCTGGTGACCCACGATCCGGGCGCCGCCGAAGCGCTCGACCCGCAACGGGTGGTGCTGCTTCCGGACGGCACCGAGGACTTCTGGTCCGACGAGTATCGGGACCTCATCGAGCTCGCCTGACAACTGGCATAAACGATTTCGGTCATTCCCCCCAACGCGCCGACCCACGCTCCTACTCTCATGGCTATCGGCGCGGATTCACCGGGGAGGGTGATCATGAGGAAGCCCAACGAAGCTCGAGACCAGTTGCTGGACTCTCTGCGAAACGCCTACGAGAGCGGCGCGAGCATTCGCACCCTCGTGGCGTCGACGGGCCGTTCGTACGGCTCGATCCACGCACTGTTACGCGAGTCCGGGACCACTATGCGCAGCCGCGGTGGCCCCAACCACGTCACGCGTCGGTAGCGCTCGACCCGACTGGCGCGCGTCCCGCTTTGCCGGGGCGGTTGAGATAGTGTCGGCACCGTCTGTGAAAAGGTTTGGCGCACAGCGCAGAACAGAAATGAGACGATGGTCAGCGACATCGAGCGGCTCCGGTCCCTATATCTCGACTACCTCGTCGCCTGTAACGATCATGACTTCGAACGCATGACGACGTTCTACGCCCCGATCATCTCCATCAACGACACGCCCACCGACGCGCGGACGGTCACCGCGCAGTTCGCCCCACTGGTCGCGGCGTTCCCGGACTGGCGTTGGACGGTGCGCAACATGATCATCGACGCGACGCACATCTCACTGAACTTCTCTGTCACCGGCACCCACCGCGGCGTCTTCGAAGGGATCGAACCGACCGGTCGTGACGTGACCATCTCCGAGTTCACCATCTACCGCGTCGAGGGCAACAGGTTCACCCACGTATGGGACCTCGCCGATTTCGCGTCCCTGCGAGAGCAGATCGGCTAGCCCGGTCGCGGGCGTGCCGTCAGGCCCGGCCGCCTGCATCGTCGGCCCGCACCGAATCCTCCACCAGATCCAGCACTGCTGAAAGCCGCTGGGGATCCTCGCCCGTCGCCAGCCGCGCGACCAGTCCGTCGAGCACCAGGTCCAGGTAGCACTGCAACACATCGGGCGGCACGTCGTCGCGCAGCCGGCCAGCCTGTTTCTGCTGGCGCAGCCGCTCCGAGGTCGCCGAGGCCAATTCCGCCGAACGTTCCACCCAGCCCCGGTGAAACACCGGGTCGTTGCGCAGCTTGCGGGCGATCTCCAATCGTGTGGCCAGCCAATCGAATTGATCGGGCGCGGCCAGCATGTCGCGCATCACCTGGATGAGACCCTCGCGCGCCGCCACCTCGGCCATCCGGGCCGCATCCTCGCGGGCAAGCGCGAAGAACAAGGTGTCCTTGTCGCGGTAATGATGGAATATCGCACCGCGTGACAGACCGATGGTCTGCTCCAGCCGGCGCACGGTCGCCTGCTCATAGCCGTACTCGGCGAAGCAGCGCCGTGCGCCGTCGAGGATCTGGCGGCGGCGGGCCGCCAGATGATCCTCGCTGACTTTGGGCACCCGCGACTAGCCGGTCCGCAGCATGTTGCGCAGCACGTACTGCAGGATGCCGCCGTTGCGGTAGTAGTCGGCCTCGCCCGGGGTGTCGATGCGCACCACGGCGTCGAACTCGACCTTCGACCCGTCCTCCTTGGTGGCGGTGACGTGAACGGTCTTCGGCGTCTTGCCGTTGTTCAGTTCCTCGATCCCGGTGATGTCGAAGACCTCGGTGCCGTCCAGCTTCAGCGACGCCGCCGACTCCCCGGCCGGGAACTGCAGCGGGATCACGCCCATGCCGATCAGGTTCGACCGGTGGATGCGCTCGAAGGACTCGGTGATCACCGCACGCACACCCAGCAGGCTGGTGCCCTTGGCCGCCCAGTCGCGCGACGAGCCGGAGCCGTACTCCTTGCCGCCCAGCACCACCAGCGGAATGTTCTGTGCCGCATAGTTTTGCGCGGCGTCGTAGATGAAGGCTTGCGGTCCGCCATCCTGGGTGAAGTCCCGCGTGTAGCCACCGGACACGTCGTCGAGCAACTGGTTGCGCAACCGGATGTTCGCGAACGTGCCGCGAATCATCACCTCGTGGTTGCCGCGGCGAGACCCGTAGGAGTTGTAGTCCAACTTGCCCACGCCGTTGCTGTCCAGGTACTGCGCGGCAGGGGTGCCCGCCTTGATGTTGCCTGCGGGGCTGATGTGGTCGGTGGTTACCGAATCACCCAGCAGGGCAAGAACTCTGGCCCCGGTTATATCGCTGACCGGCTGCGGTTCAGCGGGCATGCCGTCGAAGTACGGAGGCTTGCGCACGTAGGTCGAGTTGGGGTCCCACTCGAATGTCTTGCCCGACGGCGTTGGCAGGTTCTGCCAGCGCTCGTCGCCCTTGAACACGTCGGCGTAGTTCTTGGTGAACATCTCCTGGTTGATCGCCGAGGCGATGGTGTCGGAGATGTCCTTCGACGACGGCCAGATGTCCTTGAGGAACACGTCGTTGCCGTCGGTGTCCTTGCCCAACGGATCGGTCTCGAAGTCGAAGTCCATCGTGCCGGCCAGCGCGTAGGCGATCACCAGCGGCGGCGAGGCCAGGTAGTTCATCTTCACGTCGGGGGAGATGCGGCCCTCGAAGTTGCGGTTGCCCGAGAGCACCGCGGTGACCGTCAGGTCGTTGTCGTTGATGGCCTTCGAGATCTCCTCGAGCAGCGGACCGCTGTTACCGATGCATGTGGTGCAGCCGTAGCCAACGAGATAGAAGCCCAACTTCTCCAGGTACGGCCAGAGGCCGGCCTTGTCGTAGTAGTCGCTGACGACCTGGGAACCGGGGGCCATCGAGGTCTTGACCCACGGCTTGGCGGTCAGGCCCTTGTCGACGGCGTTCTTGGCCAGCAACGCGGCGCCGAGCATGACCGACGGGTTGGAGGTGTTGGTGCACGAGGTGATCGACGCGATCGCGACCGCGCCGTGGTCGAGCACGAACTCACCGCGCTCCTCGGCCCGGACCTTCACCGGCTTGGTGGGCCGGCCCTCGGCGCCGGCGGCCGCAGAGTGCAGTGGCTCCGAACCGTTGTCGGCGAACGACAGCACCGCCGGGTCGCTGGCCGGGAATGACTCCTCGACGGCCTCGTCCAGCTTGGTCTGCGGGGCGGGGTTGCCGTTTTCGACGTAGTTGTGGATGTCCTTGCGGAACGCCGACTTCGCGTCGGACAGCTCGATGCGGTCCTGCGGGCGCTTGGGCCCGGCGATCGAGGGCACGACGGTGGACAGGTCGAGCTCGAGGTACTCGGAATACTTGGCCTCGTGGTCGGGGTCGTGCCACATGCCCTGCGCCTTGGCGTAGGCCTCGACCAGGGCCAGCTCGTCATCGCTGCGCCCGGTGAGGCGCAGGTAGTCGATGGTGACGTCGTCGATCGGGAAAATGGCTGCAGTGGAACCGAATTCGGGGCTCATGTTGCCCAGGGTGGCGCGGTTGGCCAGCGGCACCTCGGCGACGCCGGTGCCGTAGAACTCGACGAACTTGCCGACAACGCCGTGCTTGCGCAGCATCTCGGTGACGGTGAGGACGACGTCGGTCGCGGTGACGCCGGGCTGGATCTCGCCGCTCAGCTTGAAGCCGACGACCCGGGGGATGAGCATCGAGACCGGCTGGCCCAGCATCGCGGCCTCGGCCTCAATGCCGCCGACACCCCAGCCCAGCACGCCGAGGCCGTTGACCATCGTGGTGTGGCTGTCGGTGCCGACGCAGGTGTCCGGGTAGGCCACCCCGTCGCGGACCATGGTGACGCGCGCCAGGTACTCGATGTTGACCTGGTGAACGATGCCGGTGCCCGGCGGGACGACCTTGAAGTCGTCGAAGGCACCCTGACCCCAGCGCAGGAACTGGTAGCGCTCGCCGTTACGGGAGTACTCGATCTCCACGTTGCGCTCGAAGGCGTCCGCGCTGCCGAACACGTCGATGATCACCGAGTGGTCGATCACCAGCTCGGCCGGGGCCAGCGGATTCACCTGGTCGGGGTTACCGCCGAGGTCGCCGACGGCCTCGCGCATGGTGGCCAGGTCGACGATGCAGGGGACGCCGGTGAAGTCCTGCATGATCACCCGCGCAGGGGTGAACTGGATCTCGACGCTCGGGTCGGCGGAGGGATCCCAGTTCGCGATGGACTCGATGTGGTCCTTCGTGATGTTGGCGCCGTCCTCGGTGCGCAACAGGTTCTCGGCCAGCACCTTGAGGCTGTAGGGAAGTTTCTCGGTGCCGGGAACCGCGTCGAGGCGGTAGATCTCGTAGCTGTTGTCGCCGACCTTCAAGGTGTCGCGCGCCTCGAAAGTGTTCAGGGACGAATTCGACGAATTTTCGCTGCTCACATCAACTCCCGGCGTTGTCCTCGATGCCGACGGGCTGTGTCGACACCGGTCTCCATACTAACAGTACGGTTGTCCTGCTAAGCGGGCGGATCGATATCCGCCACGGCCGCAGGCCATGCTCCAGTCTTGTCTTCTCCGGCGCGTGGTGCCACCCCTGGGGTGGGGCGCGCGGTACCGTTTCCGATCGTGACGATTCCGCACGCGCCGACCTACATCCCGGTGGAGGTGTGCAGCAGTGCCGGGCTTGCCCCGTCGACTCCGATCGACCAGTGCCTGGCCGCGGTCAAGGCGGACGTGGCTGCCGACGGTGTCGCCGCGCCGGCCACCGATGTCGCCGCCCTCCAGAAGGTGGTGGCCTCGGCCAAGGAGCACGGCATCGATCTGAAGGTCGTCGTGATGGACAAGAGTCCGGCGATCGACACGCCGTTGCGCGACATCGCGACCGAGATCGGGCAGGACAGTCCGGGCTCGACGGTGCTCGTCCTCAGCCCCGGGTGGGCAGGGACCTACAGCACCACCTACGACCGCGTCATCCTCGAGGCGGGTCAGGACGTGGCCAAGACGGCCCCCAATCCGGTTGTCGGTACGCAGGCATTTGTCGACCAATTGCAAACCCCCGACTTTCCCTGGATGGGATTAACGATCACGCTTGTGATCGGGGTGGCTGTAGCGGCTGTTTTGACCCGAGTTCTGCAGCTTCGGGCCCGCCGTTCGCAACCTAGCGATACGGTGTCTGATCAGGGAAAATAGCCATCCCTGGCAAATCAATAAGATTACTTTTCGGCAACATCCCGTAAATGACAAACATGTAATTCTTGCCGGAAGTTTCCTCTGCGACAAATGTGACGTACGGTGCAACTGTCGCCATTGTTAATGATGTGACTCATGTGACATCTGTTGCTGGCGTGACTGCACGTGTGAAGCAGAGGAGACCAGGGTCGAATGAGACGTTCCCTTCGCGGCTCTCTTGTCCGGCCGGCCATTCGGATCGCCAAGCCGGTGGGCCCGCTGGCGCTCAGCGTCGCCATGACGTTCACGATGCCCGGACTGGCCCAGGCCGAGCCCGGTGCCGCGCCGAATACGATCGCCGGCCTCATTGCCGATGTGGCCGACGCCAACCAGCGGCTGCAGGACATCGGCGCCAAGGTGCAGGCCGAGCAGGAAAGCGTCAACAAGGCACTCGTCGACGTCCAGACCGCGCGTGACGCCGCTGCCGCGGCCCAGGAGAAGGTCGACGCCAGCGCGCAGGGCGTGAAAGACGCCAACGCCGCAATTGCCGACGCCCAGAAGCGATTCGACACGTTCGCCGCCGCGACCTACATCAACGGTCCGTCCGCGTCGCTGGTCATGGCGACCAACCCCGAGGAGATCCTGTCCACCGCATCGGCCGGGCAGACCCTCGCGGTCAGCTCGCAGCAGGTGATGACCGACCTCCAGCGCGCCCGCACCGAGCAGATCAACTCCGAATCCGCCGCCCGGCTGGCCAAGGAGAGCGCCGACAAGGCCCTCGCCGACGCCGAGGCCAGCCAGCAGTCCGCGGTCGACGCGCTGACCGCGGCCAAGCAGACGTTCACCGACCAGCAGGCCGAGATCAACCGGCTGGCCGCCGAGCGCAAGACCGCCCAGGACAAGCTCGACGCCGCCCGCACTCTGGTTCAGCAGTCGGCGCCCGCGAATTCGCCTGCGGCCGTTCCACAGTCGGCGGCGACCGGCCCGGCGACCCCGGGGGATCGCTGGGACCCGGCCGCCCCCGGTTCGCCGAAAGCGCCGGGCGGGGGAACGATCCCGCCCTACGGCAGCGCCTCCGAATGGGACACCACCCTGCCGATGGTGCCCAGCGCGTTCGTCTCCGGCGACCCGATCCAGATCATCAACGCCGTCCTGCAGATCTCGTCGTCCTCGCTGAACGCAACCAAGCAGATGGGCAAGAGCTTCCTGCAGAAGCTCGGCATCCTGAAGCCCGACGACACCGGAATCACCAACGGCGCCATCCCGTACGTGTACGGCGCGCAGGCCTCCGAATACGTGATCAAACGCGCCATGTCCCAGATGGGCGTGCCGTATTCGTGGGGCGGCGGGACCGCCACCGGCCCCAGCAACGGCATCGACAGCGGCGCCGGAACCGTCGGGTTCGACTGCTCGGGGCTGATCCTCTATGCGTTCGCCGGTGTCGGCATCAAGCTGCCGCACTACTCGGGGTCGCAATACAACATGGGCCGCAAGATCCCGTCGTCGCAGATGCGTCGCGGCGACGTGATCTTCTACGGCCCCGGCGGTAGCCAGCACGTGACCCTCTACCTGGGCCAGGGCCAGATGCTCGAGGCTCCCTACACCGGATCGAACGTCAAGATCTCACCGGTGCGCACCAGCGGCATGACACCGTTCGTCATCCGCTACATCGAATACTGACGAAGGTTTCACCCATGTCTCGCAACACTTCTCGACGGCTCTTCGTCGGGACGATCCTGGCGGCACTCACGCTCGGGTTGGGCATCGCCAGCCCGGCCAATGCCGATCCGGGCGAGTGGGATCCGACGCTGCCCAAGATCCTGAGCGCGGGAGCACCCGGTGATCCGGTCGCGATGGCCAACGCGTCGCTGCAGGTGACCCAGCAGGCCGCTCAGGCGACCATGGACCTGGGCCGCAAGTTCCTGTCCGGTCTGGGCTTCGGCGGCTCCCCGTCGGCGCTGGCCGGCGGGCGGGTCCGCGGACCGCAGGCGATCGAATACGTCATCGCGCGGGGCGCGTCACAGCAGGGCGTGCCGTACTCCTGGGGTGGCGGCGCGATCAACGGGCCCAGTGCCGGCGTGGAGGAAGACGCCGGCAAGGTGGGCTACGACTGCTCGGGATTCACCCGTTACGCCTTCGCCGGCGTCGGGGTGCAGATTCCCAAGTACTCGGGTGACCAGTACAACGCCGGCCGGCACATCCCGCCGTCACAGGCGAAGCGCGGCGATCTGATCTTCTACGGACCCGGCGGGACCCAGCACGTCACCATCTACCTGGGCAACGGCCAGATGCTCGAGGCGTCGTCGGCGGCCGGTCATGTGACCGTCAGCCCGGTCCGCACCGCGGGCATGACGCCGTACCTGACCCGCATCATCGAGACCTGACGCGCTCGCCGGCCGGCTCCGGAATCGACGCGCCAGCGAATGGGGCACGTCGACGGATCTCAGAACGCCTGGAATAGTTGTGGCAGGGCACGGCGTGCCCGCCAAAACCAACAGCTCGTGGAGGAAGTCGATGACGTCACCAGGTGGGTCGCCCGCAGGCCCCGGATCGTTTGCCGGGCCGAGCGGAGCCCCGGCCGCCCCGCCGTCGGGCGGTAACGGTCTGGCCGGCGAGGTGAACACCCTGGAACGGGCGATCTACGAGGTCAAGCGCATCATCGTCGGCCAGGACCAACTGGTCGAGCGGATCCTGGTCGGGCTGCTGGCCAAGGGCCATGTGCTGCTCGAAGGTGTGCCGGGCGTCGCCAAGACCCTGGCGGTCGAGACGTTCGCCAAGGTGGTCGGCGGTACCTTCGCCCGCATCCAGTTCACTCCCGACCTGGTGCCCACCGACATCATCGGTACCCGCATCTACCGCCAGGGCCGGGAAGAATTCGACATCGAACTCGGCCCCGTGGTGGTGAACTTCCTGCTGGCCGACGAGATCAACCGCGCCCCGGCAAAGGTGCAGTCCGCGCTGCTGGAGGTCATGGCCGAGCGCAAGATCTCCATCGGGGGTAAAACCTACGAGTTGCCCAAGCCGTTCCTGGTGATGGCGACCCAGAACCCGATCGAGAACGAGGGTGTCTACCCGCTGCCGGAAGCCCAGCGCGACCGCTTCCTGTTCAAGATCAACGTGGACTACCCGTCGCCGGAAGAAGAGCGCGAGATCATCTACCGGATGGGTGTCACCCCGCCGGAGCCCAAGCAGATCCTCGAGACCGGCGACCTGCTGCGCCTGCAGAACGTCGCGGCCAACAACTTCGTCCACCATGCTCTGGTCGACTATGTGGTCCGGGTCGTCACGGCGACGCGGCGCCCCGAGCAGTTCGGTCTGCCCGACGTCAAGGCCTGGATCGCGTTCGGCGCGTCACCGCGTGCGTCGCTGGGCATCATCGCCGCCGCCCGCGCACTGGCGCTGGTCCGCGGCCGTGACTACGTCATCCCGCAGGACGTCATCGACGTCATCCCCGACGTCCTGCGCCACCGCCTGGTGCTGACCTACGACGCGCTTGCCGATGACATCAAGGCCGAGACGGTGATCAACCGCATCCTGCAAACGGTTGCCCTGCCTCAGGTCAATGCTGTTTCGCAGCAAGGGCATTCGGCGCCGCCGGTGGTTCCCGCCGGGGCGGGTGCCAACGGTCGGTGAGCGAATCCGAAACCGTCCACCCGCCGTCCTTTCAGCGCGGTGAGATCGGTGACGCCAAGCTCTCGGCGGCGCTGCGCACCCTCGAGCTCACGGTCAAGCGCAAGCTCGACGGGGTGCTGCACGGTGACCACCTCGGCTTGATCCCCGGCCCGGGCTCCGAGCCCGGCGAGTCGCGGATGTACCAGCCCGGCGACGATGTGCGCCGGATGGACTGGTCGGTCACCGCCCGCACCACCCACCCGCACGTGCGGCAGATGATCGCCGACCGCGAGCTGGAGACCTGGCTGGTGGTCGACATGTCGGCCAGCCTGGACTTCGGCACCACCGGCTGCGAGAAGCGAGACCTGGCGGTGGCCGCCGCGGCGGCGATCACCTACCTCAACAGCGGCGGCGGCAACCGGATCGGCGCGATCATCGCCAACGGCGACAAGATCACCCGTGTGCCCGCGTTGTCCGGCCGGATGCACGAGCAGACTCTGCTGCGGACGATCGCCACCATGCCGCAGGCCCCGGCCGGGGTGCGTGGCGATCTGGCCGCGGCCATCGATGCGCTGCGCAGGCCCGAACGCCGGCGCGGGATGGCCGTGGTGATCAGCGACTTCCTCGGCCCGATCACCTGGATGCGGCCGCTGCGCGCGATCGCCGCGCGCCACGAGGTACTCGGCATCGAGGTGCTCGACCCGCGTGACGTCGAACTGCCCCCGGTCGGCGATGTGATCCTGCAGGACACCGAGTCCGGGGTCACCCGCGAATTCACCATCGACGAACAGCTGCGCGCCGACTTCGCCCGCGCCGCCGCGGTGCACCGCGAGGAAGTGGCGCGCACCCTTCGCCGCTGCGGCGCGCCGCTGATGACCCTGCGCACCGACCGTGACTGGATCGCCGACATCGTGCGGTTCGTCGCCTCCCGTCGGCGCGGTGCACTGGCGGGCAGCCAATGACCCTGCCGTTGCTCGGGCCGATGACGCTTGGCGGCTTCGAACACCCGTGGTTCTTCTTGTTCCTGCTCGTCATCGCCGGACTGGTCGGGCTCTACGTCGTCGTGCAGTTCGCGCGCCAGAAGCGATTCCTGCGCTTCGCCAACATGGAGCTGCTGGAAAGTGTTGCGCCCAAACGGCCCAACAAGTGGCGGCACCTGTCGGCGATCCTGCTGATCGCCTCGCTGGTGCTGCTGACGATCGCAATGGCCGGACCGACGCACGACGTGCGGATTCCGCGTAACCGCGCGGTGGTGATGTTGACCATCGACGTCTCGCAGTCGATGCGCGCCACCGACGTCGAGCCGAGCCGGCTGGCCGCGGCGCAGGAGGCGGCCAAGCAGTTCGCCGACCAGCTGACCCCGGGCATCAACCTGGGCCTGATCGCCTATGCCGGTACCGCGACCGTGTTGGTGTCACCGACCACCAACCGGGAAGCCACCAAGAACGCCATCGACAAGCTGCAGCTGGCCGACCGCACCGCCACCGGCGAGGCGATCTTCACCTCGCTGCAGGCGATCGCCACCGTCGGCGCCGTCATCGGCGGCGGCGACACCCCGCCGCCGGCGCGCATCGTGCTGATGTCCGACGGCAAGGAAACCGTGCCGTCCAACCCGGACAACCCCAAGGGTGCGTTCACCGCCGCCCGCACGGCCAAGGATCAGGGCGTGCCGATCTCCACGGTGTCGTTCGGCACTCCGTACGGCTACGTGGAGATCAACGATCAGCGCCAGCCGGTCCCGGTGGACGACGACATGCTCAAGAAGATCGCCGAGCTCTCCGGCGGCAACGCCTACACCGCATCGAGCCTGCAGCAGCTCAAGGAGGTCTTCACCTCACTGCAGGATCAGATCGGCTACGAGACCACCAAGGGTGACGCCAGCACCGGATGGTTGCGCCTCGGCGCGTTGGTCCTGGCCCTCGCGGCGCTGGCCGCACTGCTGGTCAACCGACGCCTGCCGGGCTGATTCCGGTGAAATCGCCGTTGGCGGATTTCGGTCCGGCCGACGGCAGGCATTAAGTTGACTCCCATGTCCGAAACCGCTGCCGCAGAATCGGCCGACGCCGCACCGGCCGTCAAACCGCCGTTTGTCTCACGTTCCGTCCTGGTCACCGGTGGAAACCGGGGGATCGGCCTGGCGATCGCGCAGCGGTTGGCCGCTGACGGGCACAAGGTCGCCGTCACCCACCGCGGCTCAGGGGTGCCCGAGGGATTGTTCGGCGTCGAGTGTGACGTCACCGACACCGCGGCCATCGACCGGGCGTTCACCGAAGTCGAGGAGCACCAGGGACCGGTCGAGGTGCTGGTGTCCAACGCGGGCATCTCCAAGGACGCGTTCCTGATGCGGATGACCGAAGAACGCTTCCAAGAGGTCATCAACGCCAACCTCACCGGCGCGTTCCGGGTGACGCAGCGGGCGTCGCGCAGCATGCAGCGCAAGCGTTTTGGCCGGATCATCTACATCGGTTCGGTATCGGGCATGTGGGGGATCGGCAACCAGGCCAACTATGCGGCCGCCAAGGCCGGCTTGATCGGTATGGCCAGGTCGATTTCCCGCGAACTGTCCAAGGCCGGCGTGACCGCCAACGTGGTGGCGCCCGGTTACATCGACACCGAGATGACCCGCGCGCTCGACGAGCGCATCCAGGCAGGCGCGCTGGACTTCATCCCGGCCAAGCGGGTCGGCACCGCCCAGGATGTGGCCGGAGCAGTCAGCTTCCTGGCGTCGGAGGACGCCGGCTACATCGCAGGCGCGGTGATCCCGGTCGACGGCGGCATGGGCATGGGCCACTAAGAGAGAAAAGGACTTTCACATGGCAGAGCTTCTCGAAGGCAAGCGGATCCTCGTCACGGGGATCATCACCGACTCGTCCATCGCATTCCACATCGCCAAGGTGGCGCAGGAAGCCGGCGCCGAACTGGTGCTCACCGGCTTCGACCGGATGAAGCTGATCCAGCGGATCGCCGACCGGCTGCCGAACCCGGCGCCGCTGCTCGAACTCGACGTACAGAACCAGGAGCACCTGGATTCGCTGGCCGGCCGGATCACCGAGGTGATCGGCGAGGGCAACAAGATCGACGGCGTGGTGCACTCCATCGGGTTCATGCCCCAGACCGGCATGGGTATCAACCCGTTCTTCGACGCCCCGTATGAGGACGTCGCCAAGGGTATTCACATCTCGGCCTATTCGTACGCATCGTTGGCCAAAGCTGTTCTGCCGGTGATGAATCCGGGCGGCGGGATCGTCGGCATGGACTTCGACCCCACCCGCGCGATGCCGGCTTACAACTGGATGACGGTCGCCAAGAGCGCACTGGAATCGGTCAACCGGTTCGTCGCCCGCGAGGCGGGCAAGGTCGGTGTGCGATCCAATCTCGTTGCGGCAGGCCCGATCCGCACACTGGCCATGAGCGCCATCGTCGGCGGCGCTCTCGGCGAGGAGGCCGGGGCGCAGATGCAGCTGCTGGAGGAGGGCTGGGATCAGCGCGCCCCGCTCGGCTGGAACATGAAGGACCCGACGCCGGTCGCCAAGACCGTGTGCGCGCTGCTGTCCGACTGGCTGCCCGCCACCACCGGAACCATCATCTTCGCCGACGGCGGCGCCAGCACCCAGCTTCTCTAGCTACGCCATCGTGCCCACCACATTTGATGCGCTGCTGATCCTGTCGTTCGGTGGCCCGGAGGGGCCGGAGCAGGTGATGCCGTTTCTGGAGAACGTCACCCGCGGCCGGGGGATACCGCCGGAGCGGCTGACCGCTGTGGCCGAGCACTACCTGCATTTCGGCGGCGTCTCACCGATCAACGGGATCAATCGCGCCCTGATCGAGGAGATCCGCGCCGAACTCGCCGAGCGCGGTGAACAGCTGCCGGTGTACTTCGGCAACCGAAATTGGCATCCCATGATCGAAGACACCGTTGCCGCAATGGCTTCCGACGGTGTGCGACGAGCCGCGGTGTTCTCCACCTCGGCGTGGGGCGGCTACTCGGGGTGCACGCAGTATCAGGAAGACATCGCCCGAGCCCGCGCGGCGGTTGGCGACGGTGCGCCGGAGCTGGTGAAAATGCGCCAGTTCTTCGACCATCCGCTGCTGGTGGCGATGTTCGCCGACGCGATCGCCGACGCCGCCGCGACGCTGCCCGAGCCGCTGCGGGCCGGCGCCCGGCTGGTATTCACCGCACATTCGATACCGGTGCGGGCCGCCGATCGGTGCGGCCCGGATCTATATGCCCGCCAGGTCCGCTACGCCGCGTCGCTGGTGGCCGCCGCGGCGGGCTACGACGACTTCGACGTGGTCTGGCAATCCCGGTCCGGCCCTCCTCAGGTGCCGTGGCTGGAACCCGATGTGGGAGATCACCTCTCGGTGCTGGCCGAAGCGGGGACCAAGGCCGTGGTGGTCTGCCCGGTGGGTTTCGTCGCCGACCACATCGAGGTGGTGTGGGACCTCGACAGCGAACTGCGCGAGCAGGCCGAGGGCCTCGGCGTCGCGTTGGCGCGGGCCTCGACGCCCAATGCTCAGCGCCGGTTCGCGAAGCTGGTACTCGACCTCGTCGACGAAGTGCGTGACGGCGGCGAACCCGCAAAAGTGGCTGGAGCTCAACCGGTTCCAGGCTACGGCTGCAGCGTGAACGGCGCGTTCTGCACGCCCGACTGTGAAGTCAGTGCCAGGCCGAGTGCAGGATCGAGGTGACCGCGGCGATCCGCGCGGACCGCACGAGCGCCGACAGTGGTCGCAGCGCGTCGTTGGCGATCTGAGCCTCCGACGAGCTCTGCGTGCCGATCGGCATGAGTCCTGAACTGACCGTGATGATCGCGTCGACGTGCGCGGCGTTCTCGAGCACCCGCAGCGCCCGCGTCGGAGCGTGGTCGGGGGCGCGGTGGAGGCGACCGGTCTCCAGCACCTGCTCGACAAGACCGCGCGGATCATCGATACCGCCTGCGGCGCCGAGTTCCAGCGCACCGAGCGCCTCGGCGGCCGACCGGACCGCCGACCGCAGACCGTATTCCGCCTCGCCGAGGTCGAGGTGATCCACGACGGGGCGCGACGGCAGTGAGTACACCGTCCAGGACAGCGAGCACAGTTCGGGATGCCGATCGCAGTCCGGCAGTTCATCCTCGGTGTCGTCGTACTCGAAATCGGGGACCATGCCGATGGTGTCGCCGAACGGACTGGTGACGATGATCGCCTCGCCGGCGGACAGGGCGTCGCGCTGGAACTGGGTGCCCGCCGCCAGGCCGCGGACATCGCCGGGCACCGGCAGTGCCACGCTGATCGCGGGCGGCCCGGCGTCGAGCGCGCGACCGGCGACCGTGCGCAGCGTCTGCAGTAGCGACACCGCACCCGCGTCGTCGACATCAGGCCACGGCAGGCCGGTATGGCCGGCCGCCACCGAATCGTAGGCGATCACCGAATGCGTTGGCGCCCAGGCTGATAGCGCGTCAAGGACGTCGTCGGGTGCGGCCTTGCCGGCGAGCCAGGCATTGGCCCAGACGGAGAGCGAAACACTAGGGCACCACATGATGCTCGCAGTGTAGTGGTTCGGCACCGAACCGGCTTTCCGCAACCGCGGGATCGGCATCCGCGTACCCTGGCACTATGCCCGCGGCGCTGATCTGGCTCGTGTTCGCGCTGGGCCTTGCCGGTGCCGAAGCACTGACCGGCGACATGTTCCTGCTGATGCTCTCCGGCGGTGCACTGGCCGCCGCCGGCTCCAGCTGGCTGCTCGACTGGCCGGTCTGGGCGGACGGCGCGGTTTTCCTGGTGGTCTCGGTCGTACTTCTGGCCCTGGTTCGTCCGGCGCTACGACGAAAGTTCACTGCCGGGAAGGGCCTGCCCGAACCGGTCAAGGCGCTGGAAGGCAAGAGCGCGCTGGTGCTCGACCGGGTTTCCCGCCATGAAGGTCAGGTGAAACTCGACGGCGAAATCTGGACGGCGCGGCCGTTCAACGACAACGATGTCTACGAGCCGGGCGACCACGTCACTGTCATGCACATCGACGGTGCCACCGCGGTCGTCTGGCGCAACGAGTAAGGAGAACTCGTCATGGACGGTGCCATAGCCGGTCTGGTTCTGCTCGCGGTGCTGGTGGTGTTCGCCATCATCGTCGTCGCCAAGTCGGTCGCCCTGATCCCGCAGGCCGAGGCGGCCGTCATCGAGCGGCTGGGGCGCTACAGCAAGACGGTCTCAGGGCAGCTCACGTTGCTGATCCCGTTCATCGACAAGGTTCGCGCCCGTGTCGATCTGCGCGAGCGGGTGGTGTCCTTCCCGCCGCAACCGGTGATCACCGAGGACAACCTGACCGTCAACATCGACACCGTCGTGTACTTCCAGGTCACCAACCCGCAGGCGGCGGTGTACCAGATCAGCAACTACATCGTCGGCGTCGAGCAGCTGACCACCACGACGCTGCGCAACGTCGTCGGCGGCATGACCCTCGAGCAGACGCTGACATCACGTGACCAGATCAACGGGCAGCTCCGCGGGGTGCTCGACGAAGCCACCGGACGCTGGGGCCTTCGGGTGGCGCGGGTCGAACTGCGCAGCATCGACCCGCCGCCGTCCATCCAGGACTCGATGGAGAAGCAGATGCGCGCCGATCGCGAGAAGCGCGCCATGATCCTCACCGCGGAAGGCAGCCGGGAGGCGTCGATCAAGCAGGCCGAGGGTCAGAAGCAGGCTCAGATCCTGGCGGCCGAAGGCGCCAAGCAGGCCGCGATCCTGGCCGCCGAGGCTGAGCGGCAGTCCCGGATCCTGCGGGCCCAGGGTGAGCGGGCGGCGTCGTACCTACAGGCGCAGGGCCAGGCCAAGGCGATCGAGAAAACGTTCGCCGCGATCAAGGCAGGCCGCCCCACCCCGGAGATGCTGGCCTACCAATATCTGCAGACGCTGCCGCAGATGGCCAAGGGCGAGGCCAACAAGGTGTGGCTGGTGCCCAGCGACTTCGGCTCGGCGCTGCAGGGTTTCACCAAGATGCTCGGCGCACCCGGAGAGGACGGGGTGTTCCGGTACACGCCGTCGCCGGTTGACGACCATCCGGTCAAGTCTGACGAGGAGGACGCAGCCGAGGTCGCCGACTGGTTCGACACGCAGACCGACCCGGCGATCGCCCAGGCGGTGGCGAAGGCCGAGGCCGAAGCTCGCGCGACCGTGCCCCCGGTGGGCGCCGCGCCGATTCCGCCGCCGACGCAGATCGGCGCACCGCCGGTGTCGTATCCGCCGCTGTCCGAGCAGCAGGCGCCGCCGGCTGACCCGCAGTATGCGCCACGGCACGGCTCCGAACCGCAGTAGCTCGAAGCCCGCCGCTGTCAGTTTGCTGTGACTCTGGCCGGGTCACACCTGGGTGACTGGCACCCCAACGTCGTTTGCTGATATTCAGAAGTGCCCACGTCTGATGGGAGATGTGATGTCGCTTCAGGTGAACATCGGTGAGGTTGCGGCCTCGGCTGCCGCGGTGGTCGGACACGGCGAGGACGTCGCCACCAAGCATGCGGCGGCTGCAGCCCGTATTGATGCCGCGTTGACTGGCTGGCACGGCGCTTCGGCAGTCGCCATGAGTGCCCTCTCCGACCAATGGCTGTCGACTACGGCGGCGCTGTGCGACAGGCTGAGCGATCACGCTCAGGGGCTGCACGCCAGTGCTGAGGGATTTGTGGAGATGGAACAGCGACACAGCGAGACGTTGGCGGCACCGGGGGAGGCCGCGAACGCACGCACTCGGCAGGCCGGGGGTTAGCCGCCGGTGGCGCTGACCGTTGCCGACATCGAGCGCTGGAACGCCGACGACGTGCGTGAGGTGTTCCACGCCGCGAGCAGTCGGGCGCAGGCCAGTTTCGACGCCGCGCACGGTCTGGCGAGCTTGCCGGCGTTTCAGACTTGGGGTGGCCACGCCGCTGAGGCGGCGAGCGGCGCGATCGGTGAAACCCGCAAAGATCTTGACGCCCATGGCAACGAGGCGTCGGTGGTGGCCGATGCGGCGCGTAGCGCCGCGGACAACATCGAGCGCATCAAGTCCGAGCTGGCGAGCCTGAAAGCCGATGCTGAGTCTCTGGACATGGAGATCGACCCGATCTCCGACACGGTGCTGCCGGGTCCGAAGGTTCGCAACCCGGTCGAGGTTGAACTGAAAGAGGCGCAGCTGCAACCCCGCCTGGACAAGATCGTGGCCGAGGCCAACCTGGTCGACATGGCGCTGGCGAATGCCATCAACATGGCAGCAGGAAAGACCGCGATCCCGAGTAATTCCCCGGAGGCCAGCCTGAGTAGTCCGCCGCGCTCGCTCAGCGACATGTTGCTACCTACCTCCTCGCAGGGTGCCGAGCCGGCTGGAGAGAACGGCAACCATTGGGTCCCGTCAAAGACGGACCTGCTGATCGGAGGCGCCGGTGCCATCGCGGGCGGAACGGCCGACGGAGTACGTCAGACGGCGCTGAACTTGATCAACGAATCCCCCGGCACCGGTCCTGGCAAGGCCGACCCAGGGCTGCTGAAGTGGCTCGAGGACATGAAGATCGGTGGCGTCGAACTGCGGGGAATCTCGCGCGTTGGGGGAGTCGTGGGTGCGGTCACCGCGGTACCCGCCGTGATGTCGGATATCCACGACGGCAACTCCGTACCCGAGGCGGTCACCCGCGAGGCGGCAGGCACCGGTGCCGCGCTTGTCTTCGGTGGGGCCGCCGGCACTCTTGCCGCCGACGCGGCTGCCGGTGCGGCGATCGGGTCGGTCATCCCTGGAGCAGGGACAGCGGTGGGCCTGGTGGCCGGCGCTGTCGTCGGCGGGTTCTTCGCGCTGGGCGCGTCCAAGGCGGTCGAGGCGCTGTGGGAGTGATCAGCAGGGTGTTTGCCGCTTCATGGAGCGCGATTTCTGGTGGCGACAATGCGATTCGATGAGTTCGTTGTTGAGCGAGCCATCTCGGTGGTCCCAGTCGATCAATCTCCGGGTTGCGAGGTTCAAGTGACGCTGCCTCCGGGCTGGGACCCCTATGACTCTGCTCCAGGAGTAGCTCTATGGGTATGTCGCAGCGACCCGCTTGCCAATGAGTTTTGCGCCAATGCAGTGCTTACCATGCATCGCGTCGAGGCCGTGCTTGATTGCGGCGAGGTGTTCGCGATGTTGGCTGACCAGCAATTGCAGTCGGTACCGGGATGTCGCGAACGAAGCCGACAGCTCACGGCGGCGGAGGAGGGGTCTGGTGTCGCAGGCACACTAGCGATGGAATTCGCTCACCAATTCGGACCCCTCGACAGCATCTGCCGGTCTCGAATCGCGGCGATGGAACCGGAAACGTTGATCGTGCAGCTCACCACGAGCGTGCTAAGGGATTCGCCGGTTGTCCGTGAACCCATTCAGTTGACTGTCCGTACCGATGTGCAGGCAATGGAAGCGGAGGCAAACCATGGCAGCCGGTAGTGAGAAGAATCGGCGCTGGCCAGGCGTGCTTCGGTTCTCCCTTGGCATCGCATTCGTACTCGTGGCCGTGCTGGCATTTCTGAAGGGGTTGGCCTGGTACTGGGCTGTCATGTGCTTTTGCGGAGCGAGTTTCGGTGTCGTGGGCAAGCGCCGCATAATGCGTGCGGGTGTCACTCGAACGCCCGACGACATCGTCTGCCGGTACGTTCCTTGGTATGAGGCAAGCGCCTATCTGTTGAACTTCGCGCTTCCGTTGATGGGAATCGCCGGCATCTATGCGGGGTATGTGCCTGGCAACCCAGTTTGGCTACGGTTCGCCGGCATACTCCTTCTCCTCGCGACGCTTCTCATGATGTACGCCACTTTCCGCATGTGGAACAGATGCTCGCTCCGCTTTACGCCGTCGACGTTGACCATCAGGGTTGCCGACCCCAAAATCCGTCCCGGCGAGCTCACGCGGGATCAGGTCGAGGCCATCACGCCCAAGTGGATCGCGAACTCGGTCAGCGGAGCCAAGGCTTTGCAGGTCGAGATCGCCTACCGCCCCGAGGATTCGCCTACCGATGCGCCCAAGACGGTGATGCTGGGCCTGCAACTGACCGTCGAGCCGATCAACCTGTACGGCGCTGTCGTGGCGTGGCACGACGGCGCCAATGCTGACCGGAACGAACTGTTGGATCGAATCGAACAAATACTTCGCGGTCGGTCAACTGCGGTGGCGCACACCTAGCACTCGGCAGCAGTCACCGCGCACTATTCGACGTGCGCCCTCCGATGGGTCCGGACCTCGTAGACCAGGCCCGCGATACCGACGGCCGCGGTGCACACCGACACCAATACCAGCAGCGGGCTGACGTTTCCGGTGAGGGCATCGCCGAGGAAGACCACGGCGGTGGTGCCGGGGATCAGACCGGCCAGCGTCGCCCACAGGTACGGCATCACCCGCACGGCCGATGCGCCGGCGGCGTAGTTGAGCACCGAGAACGGTACGGCGGGGATCATCCGCAAAGAGAAGATCGCCTGCCAGCCGCGAGCGCGCAGCCGGGCGTCGACGGTCGCGAGAGCCGGATGGCTGACCAGCTTGCTGAACTGCCAGCCCAGCGCGCGCACCAGCAGCAGTGCGAGCAGCGCGCTGAGCGCACTGGCCACCACCGCGATCCCCACCCCCAACGCGGGACCGAACAGCAGGCCCGCGGCCAGCGTGAACGCGGTGCGCGGGAACGGGAAGACGGTCACGACGATGTGGGCCGCGAAAAAAGCCAACGGAAACCAGATTCCGAGAGACGTTGCCCAGTCCCGCAGCTGCACGGCGGTCGGCAACGGCACCAGCAACACGACTGCGATGAGGATCACAGCGGCGACGGCAGTGGCGATGAGGCGCGTCCGGGAAATCTGGCGCGCCGTGGAGATCATCGCTGAGCGCACACTGCGCCACGTGCTGCGGACCTTCGATGTCACGTTCACCAAGGTTACGGCCCTTCCGCGCGAACGCCCCGCGGTGCGACGCCGGTTACCGGCGGGTAGCCATAGTCGGCCACGTCACGGCTCGAGTGATCATTTAGCCTGATGGTCTGATGGCTGGTCCCGCGACGGGCTGCCCCATGCTGCGACAACAGGAGTTGCCGGTGTCAGTAGAGGTTGAGGAAGGCCGCGCCCGCTGGCGCACCGGGGTAGCCGGCGTGCTGGCCAAGAGCAGCCGCAAAGACCCGGCGGATCTGCCCGCCGAGCCCGAAAGGCTGCTGGACTCAGCCACTTACGAGGGCTTCTCGATCCGGCCTCTCTACACCGCACTCGACGCGCTGCCCGAATCGCCGCTGCCCGGCACCTGGCCGTTCGTCCGCGGCGGCGACGCCCATCGTGACGTCATCGCGGGCTGGAAAGTCGCCGAGATATTTGGAGCCTCCGGCCAGGTTGCCGACGGCAACGCCGCGGTGCTGGGTGCGCTCGGTGACGGGGTCAGTGCGCTGGTGCTGCGCGTCGGCGACACCGGCGTCGCGCCCGCCGACCTGGACCGGCTCCTGGAGGGGGTGTTCCTCGAGCTGGCGCCGGTGATCCTGGACGCCGGGGCGCAGTTCGCCGCCGCCGCCGAGGCGGTGCTGACCCTGATCGCCGGCGCTGACGGCGCCCAGCGCGCCACGATGTCGATCGACCTTGGTGCCGACCCGCTCACCGCGACGCTCAGCGGTGCAAGCGGACCGGGCCTCGATGAGGTCACCAGCGTCGCCGCGAACCTGGCAGGTAGCACGGGCGTGCGCGCGATCACCGTCGACGGACCGGCGTTCCACAACCGCGGCGCGAACGCCGCATGGGAACTCGCGGGCGCGCTGGGGGCCGCAGTTGAGTACGTGCGGGCCCTGGCCGACGCCGGCGTCGAGGTCTCCGATGCGCTGCGCCAGATCAGCTTCCGGCTGGTCGCCGACGACGACCAGTTCCTCACGATCGCGAAATTCCGTGCGGCCCGCCAACTCTGGGCCCGGATCGCCGATGTGCTCGGCCACCCCGACAGTGGGGCCGCCACCGTCCATGCGGTCACCTCGCTGCCGATGATGACTCAGCGCGACCCGTGGGTGAACATGCTCCGCACCACGCTGGCGGCCTTCGGCGCCGGGGTCGGGGGAGCGGACACCGTGACGGTGCTGCCGTTCGACGTCGCGATCCCCAGCGGTTTCCCCGGGATCAGCGCCGGTTTCGCCCGCCGCATTGCCCGCAACACCCAGCTGCTGCTGCTGGAGGAGTCGCATGTCGGGCGGGTGCTCGATCCGGCAGGCGGTTCCTGGTACGTCGAGGACCTCACCGAAAATCTTGCCGCCCAAGCCTGGTCGCACTTCCAGGACATCGAGTCCCGGGGCGGATTCGGCGCGGCCGTCGATCACGTCGCCGAGCAGATCGAGCAGGTGCGGGCACGCCGAGCCGACGACATCGCCCACCGCCGCACCTCGGTCACCGGGGTCAACGAATTCCCGAACCTCGCCGAACCGCCGCTGCCGCACTACAACTCGTCAGACACCGTGCGGCGCTACGCCGCCGGGTTCGAGGAGTTGCGGGACCGCTCCGACGCCTTCCTCGAGCGCACCGGCGCGCGTCCGCAGGTGTTGTTGTTGCCGCTGGGCCCGCTGGCCGAGAACAACATCCGCGCGACGTTCGCCGCCAACCTGCTGGCCTCCGGCGGGATCGAGACCGTCAACCCCGGCACCGTCGACGCCGCGACCGTTGCCGCTGCCGTCGCCGACAGTGGTGCCACGGTCGCGGTGCTCTGTGGCACCGACGCGCGCTACGGAACCGACGTCTCGGATGTGGTGGCGGCCGCGCGGGGCGCGGGCCTGACTCAGATCTACCTGGCCGGCCCGGAGAAGGCCGTCGCGGATGCGGCGTCCAAACCCGACGGCTATCTGACCGCGAAAATCGATGCGGTCGAAGCTCTTTCGTCCCTGCTCACCCGATTGGGGGCCTGATATGACCACGTCAACCACGGGCACAGTACCCAGCTTCGCCGACGTGCCGCTGCACGGTGACCGGCCCGCACCGGCGCCAACCGAGGCCGCCGTCGACGACCATGTGGCCGCCGCCGCGTCGGCGCACGGCTACACCGCCGAGCAGCTGGAGTGGCAGACCCCGGAAGGCATCGCCGTCAAGCCGGTCTACGTCGGAGCCGACCGCGACGCCGTCGTCGCGGCGGGATACCCGTTGGACAGCTTCCCCGGGGAACCGCCGTTCATCCGCGGGCCATACCCGACCATGTACGTCAACCAGCCCTGGACCATCCGGCAGTACGCCGGATTCTCCACTGCCGCAGAATCGAATGCCTTCTACCGGCGCAACCTGGCCGCCGGTCAGAAAGGTCTGTCGGTGGCCTTCGACCTGGCCACTCACCGCGGCTACGACTCCGACCATCCCCGTGTCGCCGGTGACGTCGGGATGGCCGGGGTGGCGATCGACTCGATCCTCGACATGCGCCAGTTGTTCGACGGCATCGACCTGTCCGCGGTGAGCGTGTCGATGACCATGAACGGCGCGGTGCTGCCGATCCTGGCGCTCTATGTGGTGGCCGCCGAAGAACAGGGGGTGTCGCCGGAGAAGCTGGCCGGGACCATTCAGAACGACATCCTCAAAGAGTTCATGGTCCGCAACACCTACATCTATCCGCCGAAGCCGTCGATGCGGATCATCTCCGACATCTTCGCCTACACCAGCGCCAAGATGCCGAAGTTCAACTCCATCTCGATCTCGGGCTATCACATCCAAGAAGCCGGGGCCACAGCCGATCTCGAGCTGGCCTACACCCTGGCCGACGGTGTGGAGTACCTCAAGGCCGGCCGCGACGCCGGGCTGGACGTCGACAAGTTCGCGCCGCGCCTGTCGTTTTTCTGGGGCATCGGGATGAACTTCTTCATGGAGGTCGCCAAGCTGCGGGCGGGTCGGCTGCTGTGGAGTGAGCTGGTCGCCGAGTTCGGCGCCAAGAACCCCAAATCGCTGTCGCTGCGCACGCATTCGCAGACCTCTGGTTGGTCGCTGACCGCCCAGGACGTGTTCAACAACGTTGCGCGGACCTGCATCGAGGCGATGGCGGCGACCCAGGGTCACACCCAGTCGCTGCACACCAACGCCCTCGACGAGGCGCTGGCGCTGCCCACCGACTTCTCGGCGCGGATCGCGCGCAACACCCAGCTGCTGCTGCAGCAGGAGTCGGGCACCACCAGGCCCATCGACCCGTGGGCCGGCTCCTACTACGTGGAGTGGTTGACCCACCAGCTGGCCGAGAAGGCCCGCGCGCACATCGCCGAGGTGGCCGAGCACGGCGGCATGGCGCAGGCGATCAACGAGGGCATCCCGAAGTTGCGCATCGAGGAGGCCGCCGCGCGGACCCAGGCGCGCATCGACTCCGGTGCCCAGCCGCTGATCGGGGTGAACAAGTACCAGGTCGACGAGGACCAGGACATCGAGGTCCTCAAGGTCGAGAACAGCCGGGTGCGCGCCGAGCAGATCGCCAAGCTGGCGCAGTTGCGCAGTGAGCGGGATGAGCACGCGACGCAATCCGCGCTGGACGACCTGTCCCGCGCCGCGGCCGCCTCCGGACCTGCCGGTGACGACGGCTTGGGCAACAACCTGATGGTCCTGGCGATCAACGCCGCCCGCGCCAAGGCCACCCTCGGCGAGATCTCCGACGCCCTGGAGAAGGTGTACGGCCGGCATCAGGCCGAGATCCGCACCATCGCCGGGGTGTACCGCGACGAGGTCGGGAAGGCCCAGAACGTGAGCACCGCAACCGAATTGGTGGAGAAGTTCGCCGAGGCCGACGGCCGGCGGCCGCGCATCCTGGTCGCCAAGATGGGCCAGGACGGCCACGACCGCGGCCAGAAGGTCATCGCCACGGCGTTCGCCGACATCGGCTTCGATGTCGACGTCGGCTCGCTGTTCTCCACCCCGGAGGAAGTCGCGCGCCAGGCCGCCGACAACGACGTGCACGTGGTCGGGGTGTCGTCGCTGGCCGCCGGCCACCTGACGTTGGTGCCTGCGCTGCGCGATGCACTGGCCGAGGTGGGGCGACCCGACATCATGGTGGTCGTCGGTGGTGTCATCCCGCCCGGCGACTTCGACGAGCTCTATGCCGCTGGCGCCACGGCGATCTTCCCGCCGGGCACGGTGATCGCCGACGCCGCGGTCGATCTACTCCACAAGCTCGCCGATCGGCTCGGCTACAGCCTGTCCTGATGCCCGACATCCCCGGACTGGCCGAGGCGATCCGCGGCGGCGATCGCGCGGCGCTGTCTCGGGCCATCACGCTGGTCGAGTCGACCCGCGCCGATCACCGCGACCAGGCCCAGCAGCTGCTCCTCGAGCTGATGCCCGACGCGGGAAAGGCTCTTCACGTCGGGATCACCGGCGTCCCCGGGGTGGGCAAGTCGACCACCATCGAGGCGCTGGGGATGTACCTCATCGAGCTGGGGCACCGGGTCGCGGTGCTGGCCGTCGACCCGTCGTCCACTCGCACCGGCGGCTCGATTCTGGGCGACAAGACGCGCATGGCCAGGCTCGCCGTGCACCCCGACGCTTACATCCGGCCGTCGCCGACCTCGGGAACGTTGGGCGGTGTGGCAAAGGCGACGCGGGAGACGATGGTGCTCGCCGAGGCCGCCGGGTTCGACGTGATCCTGGTGGAGACGGTCGGCGTCGGGCAGTCCGAGGTGGCCGTCGCCAACATGGTCGACACCTTTGTCTTCCTCACCCTGGCCCGCACCGGCGATCAGCTGCAGGGCATCAAGAAAGGTGTGCTGGAACTCGCCGACATCGTCGTGGTCAACAAGGCCGACGGGAAACACGCGACCGAGGCCAAGGCGGCGGCACGAGAGCTGACCGCCGCGATACGGTTGATCTATCCTCGTGAAACACTCTGGCGCCCACCGGTTTTGACGATGAGCGCGGTGGAGGGTACCGGTCTGCGGGAGATGTGGGACACGGTGTGCCGGCACCGCGACGTGTTGACGAAGGCGGGCGAGTTCGACGCCCGCAGGCGCGCGCAGCAGGTGGACTGGACGTGGTCGATGGTGCGCGATGCGGTCTTGGACCGGGTGCTGAACCATCCGGCTGTCCGGGCGCAACGCGGCGAGATCGAACGGCAGGTGCGCGACGGTGAGCTGACCGCCGCGCTGGCCGCGCAGCGAATCCTCGACGCCGCGGATCAGTCAAACTGACGCCCCGCGCGTCAAGCTAACGAAATGGCAACAATTTGTTACAGGTGTGCTTAGACCGATTAAATTCTCAGCTGTGACTCAGGCGACTCTCGGATACGACGCGCTGCCCCACGGGCTGCAGGGCGCCGCGGATCCGCACTTCGCCTGTGCGTTGCGCAATTTCTCGGCGATGTTCCCGCATCCCCGGTTCGGGGGCGGCGCGCTGGCGGTCTACCTCGACGGGCAGCCGGTGGTCGACGTCTGGACCGGCTGGTCGGATCGGCGCGGACGGCAGCGCTGGTCTGCCGATACCGGCGCGATGGTGTTCTCGGCGACCAAGGGCGTGGCCTCGACCGTCATCCATCGGCTCGTGGACCGCGGCCTGATCGACTACGACGCACCGGTGTCCGAGTACTGGCCGGAGTTCGGCGCCAACGGCAAGGCCGCCATCACCGTGCGCGACATGATGCAGCACCGAGCCGGTCTGGCACATCTGCGGGGGGTGCGCAGGCGCGACCTGCTCGACCACGTGGTGATGGAGGAGCGCATCGCAGCGGCTCCGGTCGGCCGCAACTTCGGCAAACCCGCATACCACGCGCTCACCTACGGCTGGCTGCTGTCGGGGCTGGCACGTGCGGTCACCGGGATCGGGATGCGGGAGCTGATCCGCACCGAGGTGGCCGCGCCGCTCGACACCGACGGGATTCACCTGGGCCGGCCGCCGGCGGACGCGCCGACGAAAGCGGCCTCGATCATCGGGCCGCAGATGAACATCCCGAACCCGTTCTTCAACAGCCTCGCGCCCAGGATCGCGGCCTTCGAGCTGTCGGCCATCTTCGGCTCCATGTACTTCCCCGGCATGCGATCGACGGTCCAGGGCGCCATGCCGTTGCTGGACAGCGAGTTGCCCGCGGCCAACGGCGTCGCCACGGCACGCGGCCTGGCCCGCATGTACGGCGCCATCGCCAATGGCGGCGAGATCGACGGCAAGCGCTACCTGTCCGCCGAATTGGTGGCAGGCCTGACCGGTCGGCGCAATCTGACCCCGGACCGCAATTTGATCCTGCCGCTGGCATTCCACCTCGGCTATCACGCGCTACCCATTCCGGGGGTGCTGCCCGGCTTCGGCCATGTCGGCCTCGGCGGGTCGCTCGGCTGGGCGATTCCGGAGGCAGGGCTGTCGTTCAGCTTCGTGCACAACCGGCTGCTGACCCCGTTCGTGCTGGCAGACCAGGCCGGCTTCGTCACCACCGCGGCGCTGATCCGACGCGGCGCCGCCTCGGCTCGCAAGCACGGCTTCGCGCCGGTCGCCGAGTTCGGGGCCCGGTTCCCGCGGCCCGTATCGGGAGTCGTGGCGGGTTAGGTCCGCGTCACATCACCGTTCTGAGCCCTTGCTGGGGAACCCCGATGTTCGGGAAGTTGCCTGGTCGGAGCGTTCCGCGACGCCGGCGCCGGCCTCGCCAAACGTCCCTCGCCGGGGCGCCAGCTAACTTTCACAGGGACTTCACAAGACGCCCTTAAACGGGTGATAAATGTCACGGGGTGCCACGTGAACCGCGCTATGAATCCCTTTCCGGGAAAAGTTCGCCAAATATCTGCGAATAGCCGGTCATTTATCCAGAACCGTTTGCTGCCTCACGCTGTGAAATATCAGTGAACCGGGAATCGATAGCTTTACCCGCAAGTAAATGTGGCCTGAATCACGTTTCCCTGGTTTCTGATATCGAAATCTCAGCCTACTCTCAGGTTAGTAGCCATCTCCTGTGTGGCTGAACGATAGCAGCAGGCCAGGGGGTTTTCTGATGCTGAGGCGGGGTAGCGGAAACTCTCAGGGATGGCACGCTAACACGCAGGTGCGGCGCGCGGTCCGGTACGACTTGGGGCATTATCGAATGGTGGCCGGCAAGCAATTCGGAACCGCCATCGGAGCTTTTCCGCAGACGTGATATCCCAAATTTGCTATAACGCCGCCGATGCCGAATTGTGGCCGAATTGCGATAGTAAACACCCTGCAACTTCGCACTTGCCCCCCAGAACACTGTTGTCGGCAGTGTTCAGCGGTTTGCCCAGATGGCGGAAAGTTTGCAAAACTGCAGGTAGAGAAGATTTTTAGAATCTCTCGATAAAGCGCTGCAGCGGTCTTGTCAGGCCCTGTGCGGTAAACGGCAGCAATCAGATATGCGCCGGGCCAGCCAACCCCTAAGGGCCAAAGGTCACTTTGTCCAAACCCTAATCAAAAACTCGAAACATTTGTCGCGCACTTAACGAAAAACAGCTAGGCTACCGAGGACATTGGCAACTTTGACGTGGCGCGCGGAGCTACAAGGTCGGGTTGGGTTGCTTTGGCAAGTGCCAAGAGAGGTGTGAGCGGACGTGCGTCAGACATCTGTCACCCCCATCGCCGTAGTCGGCATGGCGTGCCGGTTGCCCGGTGGTATCGACTCTCCTCACAAGCTGTGGGAAGCGTTGCTCGACGGTGCCGATCTGGTCACTGAAGTTCCGGCCGACCGGTGGGATGCTGACGACCTCTATGACCCGGAGCCCGGCGTGCCCGGCCGTTCGGTGTCGAAGTGGGGCGCCTTCATCGATGACGTCACCGGTTTCGATCCCGACTTCTTCGGCATCAACGAGCGCGAGGCCACCGCGATGGACCCGCAGCACCGGGTGCTGCTGGAGACCAGCTGGGAGGCCGTCGAGCAGGCGGGATTCACCCCGTCCTCGCTGTCGGGCACGTCGACCGGTGTCTTCATCGGAATGTCCCACGACGACTACGCCATGGTCACCAGCGACGCCGGCGCCTTCGACCAGGCCTATGCCTTCACCGGCAACCCGTTCAGCATGGCCTCGGGCCGGATCTCACACGCGCTCGGTCTGCACGGCCCTGCGCTGACCACCGACACCGCCTGCTCATCGAGTCTGGTCGCGGTGCATCAGGCCTGCCGCAGCCTGCACGAGGGCGAGAGCGACATGGCATTGGCCGGCGGCGTCATGCTGATGCTGGACCAGCGCCTCTACGCCTCGTCGTCGGGGCAGGGCATGCTGTCGCCGACCGGACGCTGCCACTCCTTCGACGTCGCCGCCGACGGTTTCGTCCGCTCCGAGGGCTGCGGCATCGTCGTCCTCAAGCGTCTCGACGACGCGCAGCGTGACGGCGATCGGGTGCTCGCCGTCATCAAGAGCACCGCCTCCAATCAGGATGGCCGCACCGAGAACATCCTGACCCCCTCGCGCGACGCCCAGGTCTCCGTCTTCCAGGCCGCGCTGGACGCGGCCGGCGTCGACCCCACCACCGTGGGCATGGTCGAGGCGCACGGCACCGGCACCCCGGTCGGGGACACCATCGAGTTCAACAGCGTCTCCACCGTCTACGGCACCGCCGGACCCTGCGCGCTGACCTCGGTCAAGAGCAACTTCGGCCATGCCGAGTCCGCGGCGGGCGTCCTCGGCCTGATGAAAGCCGTCCTGGCCGTGCATCACGGCGTTGTGCCCCGCAACGTGCACTTCACCCAGCTGTCCGAGAAGAACGCCAAGGTCGAGACGGGCATGTTCGTCCCGACCGAGAACATCCCGTGGCCCAAGGACAACGGACCGCGCCGCGCCGGCGTCTCGTCCTACGGCATGTCGGGCACCAACGTGCACGCGATCCTCGAGCAAGCCCCCGAGGCCCCCGTGGTCGTCGAGTCCGCCAAGCCCGACGGCGCGAAGGAGCTGCTGGTTTTCCCGGTGTGCTCCAGCTCGGTCGAGGAGCTGCGCAACACCGCCGCGCGCCTGGCCGACTGGGTCGAGACCGCCGGTGAGGACCTGTCGCTGCGGGACCTGGGCTACACGCTGTCCCGACGTCGCGGACACCGTCCGCTGCGCACCTCGGTCATCGCCGACGACCGCGCCGAACTGATCGCAGGCCTGCGCCAGGTCGCCGAGGGCGACGACCCGTTCCAGCCGGCCGTGGGTCACGACGACCGCGGCCCGGTGTGGATCTTCTCCGGCCAGGGCTCGCAGTGGGCTTCGATGGGTACCGGTCTGCTGGCCACCCAGCCGGTCTTCGCCGCGAAGATCGCCGAGATCGAGCCGCTGATCGCCGCCGAGTCCGACTTCTCGGTCACCGAGGCGATGACCGCTCCGGAAACCGTCGAGGGCATCCATCGCGTCCAGCCCACGATCTTCGCCGTCCAGGTTGCGATGGCCGCCACGATGCGCTCCTACGGAGTTCAGCCCGGCGCGGTCATCGGCCACTCGTTGGGTGAGGTCGCCGCCGCCGTCGTCTCCGGTGCGCTGTCCCTGGAGGACGGCGTCAAGGTCATCTGCCGTCGTTCGCTGCTGTGCCTGCGGCTGGCCGGCGGGGGAGCGATGGCGTCGGTCGAGATGCCCGCGCAGCAGGTCCGTGAAGAGCTCGAGCAGCAGGGCATCGAGGACGTGGTGGTCGCCGTCGTGGCGTCGCCCAAGTCGACGGTGATCGGTGGCGACACCGAGATCGTGCGCCGGATCGTCGCGGGCTGGGAAGCACGCGAGATCATGGCCCGCGAGGTCAACGTCGATGTGGCGTCGCACTCGCCGCAGGTCGACCCGATCCTCGACGAGCTGTCCGAGATGCTCGACGACATCAGCCCGATGGCCCCCGAGGTGCCCTACTACTCGGCCACCTCGTTCGACCCGCGTGAACAGCCGTACTGCGACGCCGACTACTGGGTCGACAACCTGCGCCACACGGTCCGGTTCTCGGCCGCCGTGCAGACCGCGCTGGAAGACGGCTTCCGGGTGTTCGGTGAGCTGTCCCCGCATCCGCTGCTGATCCGCGCGATCGACCAGACTGCCGCCACGCTGGACATCTCCGTCGCCGCGCTGGCCGGGATGCGCCGCGGCCAGGACGTGCCGCACGGTATGGGCGAATTCCTCGGTGACCTGTACTCCGCGGGCGCCAAGGTCGACTTCTCGGTGCTGTACCCGGTCGGCCGCCTGGTCGATGCCCCGCTGCCCACCTGGGCGCACCGCAACCTGGTGCTGATCCCGGACGGCGCGGAGAACCAGACCCGCGGCACCCACCTGGTCGCAGCCCACCCGCTGCTGGGGTCGCACGTCCGGCTGCTTGAGGAGCCCGAGCGCCACGCGTGGGCGGCCGAGGTCGGCACCGGTGCGCACCCGTGGCTGGTCGATCACCAGATCAACAACGTCGCCGCGCTGCCCGGCGCGGCCTACTGCGAGATGGCACTGGCTGCCGCTCGCACCATCTTCGGCGACGACGCCGAGGTCCGCGACGTCACGTTCGACGCGATGCTGCTGCTCAAGGATCTGACCCCGGTCAGCGCCACCGCCTCGGCGGAAGCACCCGGCGTCCTGCAGTTCATGGTCGAGACCGATATCGACGGCGAACGTGAGCAGCGCGCCAGTGCGGTGCTGACCGCGCGTGAGGCCGGTGAGCAGCCGCAGCCCTACGACATGGATGCGCTGCAGACCGCTCATCCCACCCGCGCCGACGGCGACGGTGTGCGGCAGTGGTTCGACGGCCGCGGTGTCCAGTTCGGTCCGGCCTTCACCGCGCTGCAGGCTGTCAACGCCGCCGACGAGAACGCCGACACCGTGCTGGCCGAGATCGGTCTGCCGACGTCGATCCGCAACCAGCAGACCTCCTACGGCGTTCACCCCGCGCTGCTCGACGCCTGCTTCCAGTCGGTCGCGGCCCACCCGGGTGTGCAGGCCTCGGGTACCGGCGCACTGCTGCTGCCGCTCGGCGTCGACCGCTTGCGTGTGCACGGCCCGGTGCGCAACGCCCGCTACTGCCTGACCCGGGTCACCTCGCTGGACGGCTCCACGGTCCAAGCCGACATCGACCTGCTCGACGACTACGGCACGGTGCTGTTCACCGTCGAGGGTCTGCGTATGGGCAGCGGCATGTCCGAGAGCAACGAAGGCGACCGGGTGCTCAACGAGCGGCTGCTCGGCATCGAGTGGCGCCAGCATCAGCTCGCCGAGGTCACCCAGAACAACTCCGCGACCTGGCTGCTGGTCAGCACCTCTGACACCGTCGACCTGCTGGCCTCGGCGCTCACCGATGCACTCAAGCTCAACGATGCCGACGTCACCACGATGTCCTGGCCGCAGCAGACCGACCATGCCGGCAACGCCGAGCGGCTGGCGTCGTACTTCTCCGAGGGCGGGTTCGACAACGTCGTCGTGGTGTCGCCGGCACGCATTGCCGGCTGTCCGGAAGAGCAGATGCCGCTGCGCGGGGGAGAGCAGGTTCGCCACCTGGTCCGGATCGCCCGCGAGCTCGCGGACACTGCAGGCGAGCCGCCGCGGTTGTACGTCGTCACCCGCAACGCCCAGACGGTGCTGGCCGACGACCGCCCCAATCTCGAGCAGGCCGGCCTGCGGGGTCTGCTGCGCGTGATCGGCGCCGAGTACCCGCAGCTGCGGCCCAGCCAGATCGACGTCGACGACGACGTGGACGCCAAGCTGGTGGCCCGCGCACTGCTGACCGGTTCGGAGGAGGACGAGACCGCCTTCCGCGCCGGCGAGTGGTACACCGCGCACCTGTTCCCGAGCCCGCTGCGGCCGGACGAGCGCTACACCACCGTCGTCGACCACTCCCGTGACGGCATGCGCCTGGAGATCCGCGTCCCCGGTGACATGCAGACCCTGGAGCTGGCGGCATTCGACCGGATCCCGCCCGGGCCGGGTCAGATCGAGGTCGCGGTCACCGCATCCAGCCTGAACTTCGCCGACGTGCTGTTGGCCTTCGGCCGCTACCCGAGCTTCGAGGGACTGCACCCGCAGCTTGGCATCGACTTCGCCGGTGTGGTCACCGCGGTCGGTCCTGACGTCACCTCGCACCGGGTCGGCGACCACGTCGGCGGCATGTCGCCCAACGGCTGCTGGGGCACGTTCGTGACCTGCGACGCCGACGTGGCCGTCACGCTGCCGGCGGGTCTGCGCGACGATCAGGCCGCAGCGGTGTCCACCGCGTCGGCGACCGCCTGGTACAGCCTGGTCGACCTGGCCAAGATCAAGGCCGGGGACAAGGTGCTGATCCACTCCGCGACCGGCGGTGTGGGCCAGGCCGCGATCGCGATCGCCCGCCACTTCGGTGCGGAGATCTTCGCCACCGCGGGCACCGAGGAGCGCCGCGACATCCTGCGCGGGATGGGCATCAGCCACGTGTACGACTCGCGCAGCGCCGCCTTCGGCGAGGAGATCCGCCGGGACACCGACGGCTACGGCGTGGACATCGTGCTGAACTCGCTGACCGGCGCCTCCCAGCGGGCCGGCGTCGACCTGCTGGCCTTCGGTGGACGGTTCGTCGAGATCGGCAAGAAGGACATCTACGGCGACACCCGCCTCGGGCTGTTCCCGTTCCGCAAGAACCTGTCCTTCTACGGCGTCGATCTGGCGCTGATGGCCACCACGCATCCCGCGCAGATCCGCGAGCTGCTGAACACCGTCTACCGGATGACCGCCGACGGTGTGCTGCCACAGCCGGAGACCACGCACTACCCGCTGGCCGACGCGGCCACCGCCATCCGGGTGATGGGTGCCGCCGAGCACACCGGCAAGCTGCTGCTGTCGGTGCCCAAGGTGGGTCATAGCAGCGTCGTGGTGCCACCGGAGCAGGCCAAGGTGTTCCGCCGCGACGGCTCGTACATCATCACCGGCGGCCTCGGCGGGCTCGGCTTGTTCCTCGCCTCCAAGATGGCTGACGCCGGCTGCGGCCGGATCGTGCTGAACTCGCGGTCGGAGCCGAAGCCGGAGGCGCTGGTCGAGATCGAGCGCATGCGGTCCGCCGGAACGCAGGTCGAGGTCGTCAGCGGCGACATCGCGCTCTCGGAGACGGTCGATCGCCTGGTGACCGTCGCCACCGCGACCGGTATGGCCGTGCGTGGCGTGCTGCACGCGGCCGCCGTCGTCGAGGACGCCATCCTGCCCAACATCAGCGACGAGCTGATCGACCGGGACTGGGCCCCGAAGGTCTACGGCGCCTGGCACCTGCACAGGGCCACCACCGCGCAGCCGCTGGACTGGTTCTGCTCGTTCTCCTCGGCGGCCGCCCTGATGGGCTCGCCGGGACAGGGCGCCTACGCGGCGGCCAACAGCTGGCTCGACGGCTTCACCCACTGGCGTCGTTCACAGGGTCTGCCCGCCACGGCGATCGCGTGGGCGGCGTGGGACGAGATCGGTGCGGGCAAGCATCTGGCCGCCTCCGGCGACACCACGATGATCAGCCCGGACGAGGGTGCCCGCGCCTTCGAGGCGCTGCTGCGCCACGACCGCGCCTACAGCGGCTACGCGCCGATGATCGGGACGCCGTGGCTGACCGATCTGGCTGCCCGCAGCCCGTTCGCCGAGGCGTTCAAGGCCAGCGGCGACCGTCCTGCCGACACCAGCACGTTCCGGGCGGAGTTGCACGAGCTGCCGGTCGAGGAATGGCCGACTCGGGTGCGTCGTCTGGTATCCGAGCAGCTCAGCCTGATTTTGCGTCGCTCGATTGATCCGGACCGGCCGATTTCCGAATACGGTCTGGACTCACTGGGCAACCTAGAACTGAGAACGCGTATCGAAACTGAAACGGGAATACGCGTCCGATCGATGGACATAACGACTGTCCGGTCGCTGGCCGAGAGCCTGTGCGAAACACTGGCCGGCGTCATCACGTCAGCTGCATCCCGCTAACTGGGTCGAAGGGGTATTTAGGGTGGTTGCACTTACCGCAATCCATGACTGGGTGGACGCGCCAGGCAAGGTCGTGTCGTGGAGCCCGTCACCGGCGTGCCTGAAGAAGGTTCAGGACGCACCGGTCAGCGATGTGCCTGCGAGCTACCAGCAGGGTCAGCACATTCGCAGCTACCGCAATCACACGGCCAACGGCCTGGAGATGGCGCGGCTGCTGATCCCGGCGTGGAACATGCCGGGCAAGTGCGACGTGCGCGCGATGACGTTCGTCATAAACGCCTACCTGCGCCGGCATGACACCTTCCACAGCTGGTTCGAGTTCGTCGCCGACGACAACGGCTCCGACCGGCTGGTCCGCCACACGGTGGAGAACCCGAACGACATCCAGTTCGTGGCCACCAAGCACGGCGAGATGAACTCCGCGCAGTGGAAGAAGCACGTGCTCGACACCCCGAGCCCGCTGGAGTGGGACTGCTTCCGGTTCGGGGTGATCCAGCGTGACGATCACTTCACGTTCTATGTGAGCGTCGATCACCTGCACGCCGACGCGATGCTGATGATGGCGCTGTTCGTGGAGATGCACATGAACTACGAGGCCCTGGCCGGCGGCGGCGCGCCGCTGCGCCTGCCCGAGGCAGGCAGCTACCAGGACTACTGCGCGCGGCAGCATGACTACACCGAGCAGCTGACCATGGATTCGCCTGATGTCCGCGGCTGGCTGGACTTCCTGGAGAGCAACGGCGGCACCATGCCGACGTTCCCGCTGCCGTTGGGGGATCCGTCGGTGCACTGCAGCGGTGACCTGCTCACCGTGCAGCTGATGGACGAGCACGAGACAGATCGCTTCGAGTCTGCCTGCACGTCGGCCGGCGTGCGCTTCATCGGCGGCGTGTTCGCCGCCGCCGCGCTTGCCCACCGGCAGCTGACCGGCGACGACGACTACTACGTCATCACCCCGACCACCACCCGCAGCACGCCCGCGGAGTTCATGACCACGGGCTGGTTCACCGGCGTCGTTCCGCTGTCGGTGCCGGTCGCCGCCCGTAACTTCGCCGAGGTCGCCCGCGCGGCACAGGAGTCCTTCGACTCGGGCATGCCGCTGGCCAATGTGCCGATCGAGCGGGTCTACGAGCTCGCCGACACCGAGGAGACCCCCCGCATCCGGCCGGCCGGACCCGGCGTCCCGATGCTGTCCTACCTCGACGTGGGTCTGCCGCCGCTGAACCCGGTGATCATGTCCCAGTGGTATGCGCGGGGCGGTCACATCTACACCGATCTGGGTGCGGCCAACCAGGTCGGCATGTGGGTCAACCGTCGTGCTACCGGCACGATCATCACCGTTGCCTACCCGGACAACCCGATCGCCCGCGAGTCGGTCGCCGAGTTCGTCGAGCTGATGAAGTGCATCTATCTCCGGGTGGCCGACGGCCGTTCCGAGCTGGTCTCGTCGTCTCGCGTGCCCATCGCGACGGTCTGACGCGGTGGGGAAGCCCAAACCTGACAACGTCGTGCCCTACGCCGATCAGGCGTTGTTGTTGGCGCTGCGTGGCGCCGGCCAAGAGGCCGTCATGCAGCTCATCTGGATCTACGAGCACCCTTTAGACCTCGACGGCGTTCGGCGATTCCATCAGAACTTCGGCCACGGACTCGTCGGCAGGTTGGTCGAGACCTCACCGCTGCCGTTCGGTCGGCATCGCTGGGTGTCGGTCGCCGGTCCGCAGGTGCCGCTGGAGATCGCCGAGCGGTCGCGGCCCCGGGAAGAACTGTGGGACTGGGCGCATGAGCAGGTGGAGTTGCCGCTCGACCCCGAGTACTCGCCGGCCTGGCGGATAGGCGTCCAGTCGTTCGACGACGGGACGAGCGCCGTGAGCCTGGTGGTGTCGCACACCGTCGTCGACGGCGGCGGGGTGGTGGCGTCGGTCATCGCCGCGGTGCACGGCGCCGGCAAGGATCTCGGGTATCCGCTCCGGAATTCCCGCACCCGCTCACGCGCGGTGCTGCAGGATCTGCGTCAGCTCGGGTCGGATCTGCCGGAGATCGGGCGGACGCTGGTCAAGGCGGTCAAGGTCGCAACCCGCCGCAAGGACGAGCTGGTGCGGCCCAGCGAGCCGGTGTCGGCGCCCACCCACGGTGGCGGTCAGTCGGTCATGATTGCGTTCACGACGGCGGTCATCGACAAAGAACTGTGGGATCAGCGGGCGAAAGACCTTGGCGGGAACCATTTTTCGCTGGTTGCCGGGTTCGCCGGCAAGCTGGCGCAGAACCTCGGCCGAACCCGTTCGAGCGACGGTGCTGCGACGCTGATGATCCCGGTCAGCGAGCGGGACAGCCCCGGCGACACCGGCGGCAACGTCGTGACGATCGCCAACGTGACGTTCGACCCGGGCCCGGTCGCCAAGGATCTCTCCGGCGCTCGTTCGGCGATCAAGAAGGGTTTGATCACCGCGCGCGAGAAGCCCGACGAGATGGTCGAGCTGCTCCCGCTGATTCCGTTCCTGCCCAAGCGGGCGATGGGTCGGATGGCCGACATGGCCTTCAACTTCTCCGCCGACGTGCCGGTGTCGTGTTCGAACATGGGTGACGTCCCCGACGATCTGCTGCAGCTCGACGGAACACCGAGCGAGCGCTTCTACTTCGGTGGCGTCGACCGCAACCTCACCCTCGACGTCCTCGAACGGCGGCGCGGCCTGATGACGGTGGCGTCGGCTCGCGTCGGCGGTATGGTCATCGTTCCCGTGATGAGTTACCAACCGGGCGCCGACAACTCACGTCACCGCCTGCGTGAGGTGATCGCCCAGACCCTGGCAGAGTTCGACCTGTCCGGCATCGTCGAGTGAGGTTACGCAGTGAGTGCTGAGTCGCAAGAACATCTTCTCGAGTTCTTCGATCAGACGGCCTTCGAGCTGATGCGTGCCACCGGTCGCGGGCAGCTCATGCAAGCCGTGTGGGTGTACGAACATCCGGTCGACCTCGAAGGGCTGCGACGCTTCCACCGCAATATCGCCGACTCGCTCGGCGGCCGGCGCATCGAGCGCTCGCCGCTGCCGTTCGGCAGGCCGCGGTGGGTCCAGCCCCGCGAGGCGCCGTCGGAGATCAAGTTCAACGAGACGCCGCGCCCGCGTGACGAACTCATGGACTGGGCCGACGAGCTCGCGACGCTCCCGATCGACCCCGAACACGGCCCCACCTGGTACCTGGTGGTCCAACCGTCGCATGTGATCGGCGACGGCACCGCCGCGGGGCTGGCGATCTTCGAGGCGGTCACCGGCAATGTCCGCGACGGCGGATATGGCCGCCCTGGCTCGCGGCCGCGGCGCCAGGCGCTGGCCGCCGACGCACGCCAGGCACTGCGAGACCTGCCCGAGACGCGTCGTGCGCTGGCCGTCGGCGCGAAGCTGCTGTGGAGCAAGCGACGGGACGTGATCGGTTCCCGCAAAAAGCGCGTCGATCGATCCGGCCTGGACGAGATCGTCCACGTGCCCTCGGTGGCCGCCTTCGTCGACATGGCCGAGTGGGATGCCCGTGCGGAAAGCCTTGGCGGCAATAGCTATTCGCTGCTCGTCGGCGTCACCGCCAAGGTCGCCGAGCGGTTGGGCCGGCGCCGCAAGTCCGACGGCGCGGTGACGCTGGTCATCGCGATCAACCTGCGGGAGAGCCTCGAGGACGACCGTGCACTGGCCATGGCCTTCGCCAACGCCACCGTCGACCCGGAGAAGGTGACCGTCGACCTGACCGAGTCGCGCGCCGTCGTGCGGGAGTCACGGCAGATGGCCAAGGAACAGACCGACCCGGCGATGCAGCTCTTCCCGTTGATGCCATGGCTGCCTCAGGTCGCCGTCAAGGGAGTGGCCGAGCTGTTGTTCTCCTATTCCGAGGACCTGCCGGTGTCCTGCTCGAACCTCGGGGATCTGCCTCCGCAGATCGCTCAGGTCGACGGCACAACGGCGGAGAAGGTCGTCCTGAGGGCCCTCGACCAGAACGTGACGCGGCGCGAGATCGAACGGTCGCACGGCCAGCTTGTCGTGGTATCCGCGCGGATCAACGGCAAGGTCGTGATCTCGATCGAGGCCTACGAGATCGGCGCCGAGAACACCAAGCGGCGACTGCGGGGCCTGGTGGATGAGACGCTGACCGAATTCGGGCTCAACGCCGTCATCGAGTGAGCCGCGGGGTCACAGGCCGTGCAGGCCGACCCCGATCAGGACCACACCGACCACCGCGACGAAGATGCCCGCATGTCTGCGGGTGCGCGTGCGGATCCAATCGTTGAAGCGCTGCACCCACACCCGGGTCTTGGCCGGTGCCACCATGAAGCTGAGCAGCGGGATGACGGCCGCCCAACTGGCCAGCAACAGGAACGTGACCAGGGCAGCGGCCTGTTCGGCCGGCGGCGTCTTCGACGCGATGATCAGCGCCAGCAAGGCCATGTAGTCGACGCTCGGCATCGCCAGGGCGGCGCCGATGGACCCGGAGAACCAGGACGATTCACCCTGCATGAAGGCGCGCACCTTGGTGGTCAGCCGCTTGAACCGGCCCGGCGCAAGTTCCTGCTCGACCTCCAGGACGCTCTCATTGGCGCCTCCGGCAGGCACCTCGGCCATCTCCTTGCGGGAGAACTGGCGCAACGGAATCTTGGACATGAGCAGGGCGCCGAGGAGCACGGCAACGACGCCGATGCCGATCTGGATGAGCGCCGGATTGAGATCGGCCTTGCCCAGGAAGCTGTGATGGAAGATGAACAACACCGTGAAGCCCACGCTGAGGCTCATGGCCAGGCCGGTGCAGAGGAAGACCGCCAGGTGCCGAGCGGGCCGGGGCCGGGTCAGCAGCAGTGCGATCAGTGCGATGCGTGCGGGCTCGATGCTCACCGCGAGGCCGAGCAGCACCACGGTTGTCCACACAACGCCGAATTCTACCTTGCCGGGAAGCGGCGGGCAGAGTGGACGTCACCTCGCGTGGCGGTTGCGGGCGGCCTTCTCCAGAAGGTCGGCTGCCGTCGCGACGCTCTCCGACGGCGTGCTCATTCGCGTGGCGAGCAAACGAGCAAGGTGTGCCATTTCCGGAGACAGCACGGCTCGCAGGTCCGTTAGTAGCGAACCGCGCGTGGTCGCGGCGAACCGCCGGGTCGCGCCGATGCCGAGCCGTGCGACCTGTTTGCCCCAGAGCGGTTGTTCGGCCGCAACCCACAGCACCAGGGTGGGGACTCCGGCGCGAATGCCGGCCGCCGTGGTGCCGGCGCCGCCGTGATGCACCACGGCGCGGCAGGCCGGGAACACCGCGGCATGGTTCACCGACGGCACGATCTTGACGTGCGGTGCCGTGCCGTTGGTGTCGAAGTCGGAGAACCCGGCGCAGATCAGCGCGCGCTCGCCGAGTTCGCCGCACACGTCGCTGATGAGCCGTACCGCGTCGGCGGGGGAGTCCAGCGGCATGCTGCCGAAGCCGAAGTACACGGGTGGCGTGCCCGCGGCGATCCAGGAGCTGACCTCGTCGTCGACCTCGGTGGGCATTTGCAGCGTCAGGGATCCGATGAGCGGTCGCCGCTCACCCCACTCGCCGGCCAGCCCGGGAAAGAACACCGGGTCATAGGCCTGCATTTCCAGGCTGCCCGCGGCCACGATGCGGCCGACCGGTCGTGTCCTGGTCGCGGACAGGCCCAGGGTGCGGCGCTGCTTGGTCTCGGCCGGTCTCAGCAGCTGCCAGTGCATCCATTCGCCTGCCGCGTACGCGGCCCGGGTGATCGGCGCAGGTAGCCGCACGGGCAGGACCTGCGTATTGGCCCGAACGGGGAAGTAGTGCACCTCGGCCAGCGGAAGACCGCGAAACTCCGCGACGTTGGCGGCGATCTCCTGATAGGCCGTCCCGCTGACGATCAGATCGGCGCCCTCGGTCATGGCGAGCAGAGTGTCCGCCATCTCGTCCCAGCCGCGGGTGGCCGCGGCCCTGGCCTTGCGCAGCGCGTTGAGCGGGTTACCCAGCCGCACCCAGTCCGCAGGCCCGGCGGCGGTCAGGGCATCGGGCCGCTCGAAGACGTCGCCCTGCAGCTGCTGTTGGGAGTCGGGTCCGTAGGCCGTGGCAGGCAGGCCCGCGGAACGGGTGAACGTGACGAGGTTCGGGGGCACCGCCAGGTGTACGTCGTGGCCGCGGCGCTGGAGCTCCAGACCTACCGCCGCGCAGGGTTCGACATCACCACGGGTGCCGTGGATAGTCACCGCGATTTTCATCGATCACCATTATCGGGCCCGCCGGGTGGGGGCGGGCCATCAGCTGGGTGTGTGGGTGAACCACCGGGTCTTGATCCGCCACGAATGCGCCGCCGTCAAGGCGAAGCCTGCGCCGCAGAAGCAGGCGAAGAACCAGACCAGTGTGCCGCCCTCGATCTCCTGGAGCGCGGGGACGTAGGCGGTGACGATGCGGATCGTGCAGGCCAGGATGCCGCTGGCCGAGGACACCAGATAGATGTTGGCGATGCGGCGCGACCGCGGGTCCTGGCGCAGGACGAGCAGCGCCCGCGCGCTGTACCCGAGCAGATAGATCAGCATTCCGCACAGCAGCAGCCAGTAGGCCGACAGCCAGAAGTCGGTGGGCACCGTGAAGAAGTCCGACCGATATATTTTCGAGCCGTTGCCCATCGAAAAGGTTGCCAAAAGCAAAGGAATGCAGAGCGTCGCCGGTCGCTCGACATATTGCTTGAATGCCGCCTGCGTCGCATTGTCGTCCTGCAGTCGGCCCAGCGCGTTGTAGACGATCGCGGAGGCGGCCACCACGTAGCAGTCGTGGCCGATGTAATCCTCGAGGTTCCACACTCCGGTCAGCGAGTGCAGCGCCCGACCGATGGTTTCGGAGGCGAACGGCGACATCAGGAACACCGCCGCACCCTGCAGCGCGATGTTCAGGGTGGCCGCGACTTCCCAGCGGCAGGACCAGGTGAGTCGCCTGATCCACAGGCTCCACGCCAGGCACGCAAGCGTGATCGTGATTAGTGCCCCAAGACCCATGCCTTCGTCGCCTTACGCCCCCGAATAACTTCAGCAAATACTACAGCGGAGGCGCGTCGAGTCGAGGTTTCAATTCTGAGAATTTGACGGGATTGCGCGTCGCGGTGACAGTATTAATTGTCGCCAACGTAAACGAATTAGCTTCTATATATTGCTCGAGTTCTTCGCGACTCATGAGTCCGAATCGCACTTGCAAATCGGGATAACTCAGTCCGAATCGAGTGGCGACCAGTCGCAGCTCCTCGGCGTTCGGGTAGTCGTGCTCCTTCACCCGCCGGTAATAAGTGCTGCTGGAGGTGCCCAGCGCGTCGTAGATGTCGCGGGCTTCGATATCCCCGTCGAGGAGGTAGTCGAGGAGGGTTTTGAGCTGGCGTCCGTTCTCATCCGTCCTGGGCACGCCTCACAATAACCCGAACTCCCGGTATTGGGTACCGCGGACAACATACGACAAATTGTTAACTTTATTGACACTGTCGTCACACTTCTGGGATAGGTCTCCCATTTATGGGACACGACCGCTACGGTGATCCCATGGTTGCTCCTGTGACCTACCCGTCTAGCAATGTGCGGGTAGTCGATGATGAGATTCCCGGCCGGCCTCGACCAGAAGATTTGGTTCGATTGTCGGCGCCCCTGTCCCACGAACTGACCGCCGAACTCGACGGAGCCGTCGAGGCTGCGCGGGTCGGTGTCGAGGAAGTTCTGCTGGCCGCTCTGGGCCGGGCGATCGCCCGGACCATCGGTGTCGGTTTCGTGACGGTCAGTGGCTTGACCACGGTGCAGCCGATTCGGCTGTGCTGTGCCGATGAACGAGGCATGGCAGCTGACGACCTGTTGGCCGAGGTCCGCGACGCGCTGACGCCAGCCCGGCTCAGCACCGCGCCGGCCGATGTCGCGTTCTCCTTCCTTGGGCTGCCGCCGGAGCCGTCGCTCGGGCCGCTGCAACTCGCTGACGGTCCGGCGCTGGGCGTGCTGGCCTACCGCTGCGCCGGCGAGGTGCAGATGGACTGGTGGTACGACTCGCGCCGGCTGGACGCCTGCACGGTCGAGGAGCTGGCCAACCAGTTCCGTCTCGGGCTGATCAGTGTGACGTCCGAGGCCACCCCGGTATACGACACCGTCTGACAGCTAGAATTCCTCCAACGGCACCGATCCGGCCATCACCGGGGAGCCTTCGGAAGAAAGGTCCGCGCCGCGACGCGGAAACGGCCGAGTAGAACCGAACGGGTGGGCCCGTCACAGCCTGTCAAGAGCGACGCACGTCTACGTGCGTAAGCGGGGTGGTACCGCGGCGCTCGCGCACTCCGCGCGTCGTCGTCCCCGTGTCCAGACACCTGGCACAGGAGACGAACGCGCCCGTGACCGAGAATGGCTACCCGAAGCCGGCTGGTGGTTCACCCAGCTTCCCGGCCCTCGAACTCGATGTCCTCGAGTACTGGGCATCCGACGACACCTTCCGGGCCAGCATCGCCCAGCGCGACGGCGCCGAAGAATACGTCTTCTATGACGGTCCGCCGTTCGCCAACGGACTGCCGCACTACGGCCACCTGCTGACCGGGTACGTCAAAGACATCGTGCCGCGCTATCGCACGATGCGCGGCTACAAGGTGGAGCGCCGCTTCGGCTGGGACACCCACGGGCTGCCCGCCGAACTCGAGGTGCAGCGTCAGCTCGGCATCACCGACAAAGCCCAGATCGAAGAGATGGGCATCGAGAAGTTCAACGACGCCTGCCGTGCCTCGGTGCTGAAGTACACCAACGAGTGGCGCGACTACGTGACCCGTCAGGCCCGCTGGGTCGACTTCGACAACGACTACAAGACCCTGGACCTGTCGTTCATGGAGTCGGTCATCTGGGCGTTCAAGCAGCTGTGGGACAAGGGCCTGGCCTACGAGGGCGTGCGCGTGCTGCCCTACTGCTGGAACGACGAGACGCCGCTGTCGTCGCACGAGCTGCGCATGGACGACGACGTTTACCAGAGCAGACAGGACCCGGCGATCACCGTCGGGTTCCGGATCAACCAGGCCGGTTCCGACCTTGATGGCGCCTACCTGCTGATCTGGACCACCACCCCCTGGACGCTGCCGTCCAACCAGGCCGTCGCGGTCAACCCGGAGGTGGCCTACGTGGTGGTGCAGGTGGACGGCAGGCGGCTGGTACTCGCGCAGGCCCGGCTGGCCGCCTATGCCCGTGAGCTGGGGGAGGAGCCCGAGGTGCTCGCCACCGTCACCGGTGAGCAGCTGCTCGGGTTGCACTACCTGCCGCCGTTCCCGTATTTCCTGAACTCCGCCAATGCTTTTCAGGTGCTTCGCGGCGACTTCGTCACCACCGAGGACGGCACCGGCGTGGTGCACATGGCCCCGGCCTACGGCGAGGACGACAAGGCCACCACCGACACGGTCGGCATCGTGCCGGTGACGCCGGTGGACTCCAAGGGCCGCTTCGACGCCAGCGTGCCCGACTATCAGGGCCAGCACGTGTTCGACGCCAACCCGCAGATCATCCGGGACCTGAAGAACGGCGCGGGATCCGCCGCGGTCAATGCCCCGGTGCTGATCCGCCAGGAAACCTATGACCACTCGTATCCGCACTGCTGGCGCTGCCGCAACCCGCTGATCTACCGCGCGGTGTCGTCGTGGTTCGTCAAGGTCACCGAGTTCCGGGACCGGATGGTCGAACTCAACCAGCAGATCACCTGGTATCCCGATCACGTCAAGGATGGCCAGTTCGGCAAGTGGCTCTCTGGCGCGCGGGACTGGTCGATCTCGCGAAACCGGTACTGGGGCACGCCGATTCCGGTGTGGGTCTCCGATGACCCGGCGTACCCGCGGATCGACGTCTACGGCAGCCTCGACGAGCTCGAGCGCGACTTCGGTGTGCGTCCGGACAATCTGCACCGGCCCTACATCGACGAGTTGACGCGGCCCAATCCCGACGACCCGTCCGGCAACTCGACGATGCGCCGAATCGAAGACGTCTTCGACGTGTGGTTCGACTCCGGGTCGATGCCCTACGCGCAGGTGCACTACCCGTTCGAAAACGAGGATTGGTACGCGAGCCACTTCCCCGGTGACTTCATCGTGGAGTACATCGGACAGACTCGCGGCTGGTTCTACACCCTGCACGTGCTGGCTACCGCACTGTTCGACCGGCCGGCCTTCAAAACCTGTGTGTCCCATGGGATCGTGCTCGGCAACGACGGCGCCAAGATGAGTAAGTCGCTGCGCAACTATCCCGACGTCAACGAGGTGTTCGACCGCGACGGCTCGGACGCGATGCGCTGGTTCCTGATGGCATCGCCGATCCTGCGGGGCGGCAACCTGATCGTCACCGAGCAGGGTATCCGCGAAGGCGTCCGCCAGGTGCTGCTCCCGCTGTGGAACGCCTACAGCTTCCTGACGCTGTATGCGCCCAAAGTCGGTACCTGGCGCACGGATTCGACCCACGTGCTGGACCGCTACATCCTGGCCAAGCTGGCCGAGCTGCGCGACCAGCTGACCGACTCGATGGACGTCTGCGACATCTCCGGTGCGTGCGAGCAGCTGCGCCAGTTCACCGAGGCGTTGACGAACTGGTATGTGCGCCGGTCGCGTTCGCGCTTCTGGGAAGAAGATGTCGACGCCATCGACACCCTGCACACCGTGCTCGAGGTGACCACCCGCCTGGCGGCCCCGCTGCTGCCGATGGCCACCGAGGTGATCTGGCGCGGTCTGACCGGTGAGCGCTCGGTGCACCTGACCGACTGGCCGCAGCCGGGCGTGGTTCCGGCCGACCCGGCCTTGGTGGCCGCCATGGACCAGGTGCGCGACGTCTGCTCGACGGCATCCTCGTTGCGTAAGGCCAAGAAGCTGCGGGTCCGCCTGCCGCTGCCGAAACTGACTGTCGCAGTGGATAACCCGCAGAGTCTCGAACCTTTCGCGGACCTGATCGCCGACGAGCTGAACGTCAAGGCTGTCGAGCTCACCGACGACGTGCCCGCCTACGGACGCTTCGAGCTCGCGGTCAACGCCCGCGCCGCAGGCCCGCGTATCGGCAAGGACGTCCAGGCCGCGATCAAAGCCGTCAAGGCCGGTGATTACGTCCTCAACGCCGACGGCACGCTCACCGCGGGGCCGGCCGTGCTGCTACCCGAAGAGTTCACCGCCAAGCTGGTGGCGGCCGATCCGGAGTGGACCGCGGCGTTGCCCGACGGTGCCGGCCTGGTGGTGCTGGACGGCGCCGTCACCCCCGAGCTGGAGGCCGAGGGCTGGGCCAAGGACCGCATTCGCGAACTGCAGGATCTGCGCAAGTCCAGCGGCTTGGACGTCAGCGACCGCATCCGAGTGGTCATGTCGGTGCCGGCCGAACGGGCGGATTGGGCTGCAGCGCATACCGATCTGATCGCCGGCGAGATCCTGGCGACGAGCTTCGACTTCGGCGAGCCGGACGAGGGCGTGGAGATCGGTGACGGGGTGCGGGTCGCGATCGCCAAGGCCTGACGGACCCAGCCAATAGCATCGACGCGTGGAGCGCTGGGTCTTGCATTTCGACATGGACGCGTTCTTCGCGTCCGTCGAACAGCTGACCCGCCCGACCCTGCGCGGCCGCCCCGTCCTGGTCGGCGGGCTCGGCGGCCGCGGTGTGGTGGCCGGTGCCAGCTACGAGGCGCGGGTGTTCGGCGCCCGTTCGGCGATGCCGATGCACCAGGCGCGGCGCATGGTCGGCGCGGCCGCGGTGGTGCTGCCGCCCCGCGGACTCGTCTACGGGGTGGCCAGCCGGCGGGTACTCGACACGGTGCGCGCGATGGTGCCCGTACTCGAGCAGCTGTCGTTCGACGAGGCGTTCGGTGAGCCGATCGAACTGGCCGGTGCCGGTGCCGAGCAGGTCGAGGAGTTCGCCGCACTGCTGCGCCGCCGGGTCCGCGAAGAGACCGGCCTGGTGGCCTCCGTCGGGGCCGGATCGGGCAAGCAGATCGCGAAGATCGCCTCGGACCTGGCCAAGCCCGACGGGTTTCGGGTGGTCCGCCGCGACGAGGAGCGCACCCTGCTCGACGGCTTGCCGGTACGCAGGCTGTGGGGGATCGGACCGGTCGCCGAGGACAAGCTGCATCGGCTCGGCATCGACACCATCGGCCAATTGGCCGCGCTGACCGACGCCGAGGCGGCCAGCATCCTCGGTGCCACCGTCGGTCCCGCATTGCACCGCCTGGCCCGCGGTATCGACGACCGCCCGGTGGCCGAACGCGCCGAGGCCAAGCAGATCAGTGCCGAGTCGACGTTCCCCGCCGACCTCACCACCATGGAGCAGTTGCGTGATGCGATCGGCCCGATCGCCGAGCACGCCCATCAGCGGCTGCAGCGCGACGGTCGCGCCGCCCGCACGGTCACCGTCAAGCTCAAGCGGTCCGACATGAGCACCTTGACCCGCTCGGCGACACTGCCGTACGCCACCGGCAACCTCGGCACCCTGACCGCCACCGCATACCGGCTGCTCCTCGATCCCCGCGAGGTCGGCCCCATTCGCCTTCTGGGCGTTGGCTTTTCCGGGCTGTCCGATGTCCGCCAGGAGTCGCTGTTCCCCGATCTCGAGCAGCTGGAGACCGAGGTCGCCGAGGCGCCGGACACCCGGGCGCCGATGCCGGTGCCGGTGCCCGAAGCCGGCGGCTGGCGTATCGGTGACGACGTCCGTCATCCCGAGCTCGGCCACGGCTGGGTGCAGGGCGCCGGGCACGGCGTGGTCAGCGTGCGCTTCGAAACCCGCGGCAGCGGGCCCGGAGTGATGCGGACGTTCCCCATCGACCAGCCGGACCTGGTCAAAGCCAACCCGGTCGACAGCCTGGACTGGCCCGAGTACGTCGGCAGTCTGGAAAGCCGGGCATCAGCCCAGGCGGGCGACGATGTCAGCCACGGATAGCCCCGCGCTCAACGCCGCCGTCATCAGCACCCTGGCCTGGCTGCTGCGCAACCGCGGCACCAGCACCGCCCCGGCGCGCACCAGATCGTGGCCCGGCCCGTAGGCCGCCGCCGTCGGGCCGCCGGGCACCCGGGTGGTCACCGCCACGGCCACCCCGCGGGCGCAGGCCCGGCGCACCGCCTCGATGACCGGGGTCCCGGCGTTGCCTGCGCCCATTGCCTCGACCACCAGGCCCGCCGCGCCGGCGTCGACGAACGCGTCGACCGCGGTGCCGTCGGCGCCGGGATAGGCCGCCACGATGTCGACGCGCACCGCCTCGGCGATCGGACCCAGGTAGGCGCGCCCCGTTCCGCCGGTCCACTCGACTGATCCCTCGCCGACCCGGCCCACCGGTGCGGTGCCGCCGAACAGGTCGGGGCCGCCCACCTTCGTGGTGCCCAGCGCCGGGCGCACCCACCCGGCGAAGCAGATCAGCACGCCACGGCCGCGGGCCTGCGGGCTGGCCGCCACCGCGAGGGCATCGCGCAGGTTGGCCGGTCCGTCGGCGTCCGGGGCGTCGGCCGACCGGGCCGCGCCGGTGACGACCACCGGCGCCGCACCGCCGTACGTCAGCTCCAGCCACAGGGCGGTCTCTTCCATCGAATCGGTGCCGTGCGTGACGACGACGCCGTCGGCACCGGTGGCGGCTTCGGTGACGGTATCTGCGATCCGAACCCACTCGGCCGGCGTGAGCTGCGAGCTGTCCAGGGTGAACAGGTCGATCACCTGCGCATCGTGCCCGGCGACCAACTCGGCGCCGCCGTGCACCGGCCGCAGCACGCCGTCGGCGTCTGCGCTGGTGGCGATCGTCCCGCCGGTGGTAACGACGACGAGTCGAGGCATGCCCAACAGACTAGGGAATGATGGGGGTGTGACCGACGAATCTCCGGACAGCGCCAAGCCACCACGCAGGCTGCGGCTGCTGCTGTCGGTGGCGGGCGTGGTGCTGGCCCTCGACGTGATCACCAAGGTGCTGGCCGTGCGGTGGTTGACCCCCGGCCAGCCGGTGTCGATCATCGGCGACACCGTGACCTGGACGCTGGTGCGCAACTCCGGCGCCGCCTTCTCGATGGCGACCGGCTACACCTGGGTGTTGACGCTGGTCGCCACCGGTGTGGTGATCGGGATCTTCTGGATGGGCCGGCGGCTGGTGTCGCCGTGGTGGGCGCTGGGCCTCGGAATGATCCTGGGCGGCGCGCTGGGCAACCTCGTCGACCGGTTCTTCCGCTCGCCCGGCCCGCTGCGCGGGCACGTCGTCGACTTCCTGTCCATCGGCTGGTGGCCGGTGTTCAACGTGGCCGACCCGGCGGTGGTCGGCGGAGCGATCCTGCTGGTCGGACTCTCGCTGTTCGGCTACGACTTCGACACGGCCGGCCGCCGCACGGCCGAGCCGCCCGCCGCCAGCGACGACAAGGCCGAGACGGCCTGATGACCGAACGGTCGATGCCGGTCCCCGAGGGTCTGGCCGGCATGCGCGTCGACGCCGGCCTGGCGCGCCTGCTGGGGCTGTCCCGGACCGCCGCCGCCGCGATCGCCGAGGACGGCGGCGTCGAGCTCGACGGCGCACGCGCGGGCAAGTCCGACCGTCTCGAGGCCGGCGCGTGGCTGCACGTGCAGATCCCCGAGGAAGCGCCGCCGCCGGAGAACACGCCCGAAGAGATCGAGGGCATGACGATCCTGTACTCCGACGCCGACATCGTCGCCGTCGACAAGCCGCCGGGGGTGGCCGCCCACGCCACCGTCGGCTGGCACGGACCCACCGTGCTGGGCGGTCTGGCCGCGGCCGGATTCCGGATCAGCACCTCGGGCATCCACGAGCGGCAGGGCATCGTGCACCGGCTCGACGTCGGCACCTCGGGCGTCATGGTGGTCGCGCTGTCCGAGCGCGCCTACACGCTGCTCAAGCGGGCGTTCAAGCAGCGCACCGTCGACAAGCGCTATCACGCTGTGGTGCAGGGACATCCGGACCCGTCCAGCGGAACCATCGACGCGCCGATCGGCAGGCACCGCGGCCACGACTGGAAGTTCGCCGTCACCGAGACCGGGCGGCACAGCATCACCCATTACGACACCGTCGAAATGTTCCGGGCCGCAAGCCTTCTCGACATCCACCTGGAAACAGGTCGCACGCACCAGATCAGGGTGCACTTCGCCGCGCTGCACCACCCCTGCGCCGGCGATCTGACCTACGGCGCCGATCCGGTCCTGGCCAAGCGGCTCGGCCTGGAACGGCAGTGGCTGCACGCGCGGTCCCTGTCGTTCGCCCATCCCGCCGACGGCAGGCACTTCGAGGTCACCGCCCCGTACCCGGCCGATCTGCAGCACGCATTGGATGTGCTGCGCGGCGAATCGTGACGGCCCCCAAACCGGACACCAAGACCAGCGGTCTGCTCTACGGCATCGGCGCCTACGGGTCCTGGGGTCTGTTCCCGGCTTTCTTTCCGCTGCTGAAACCGGCTGGGGCACTGGAGGTTCTGGCGCACCGCGTGGTCTGGACGCTGGTGCTGATGGCCGGTGTCGTGGTCGCCATGCGCAAGTTGTCCGACCTGCGGTCGATTACCGGACGCACCTGGCTCCTGCTGCTCTGCGCCTCGGCGCTGGTGTCGGCCAACTGGGTCATCTTCATCTTCGCGGTCAGCAACGGCCATGTCGTCGACGCCGCGCTCGGTTACTTCATCAATCCGCTGATCAGCGTGCTGCTCGGGGTGCTGATCTTCCGGGAACGGCTCAACCGGGCCCAGGTGGTCGCGGTGCTGATCGCGCTGGCCGCGGTGATCCTGCTCGGCATCGAGGTCGGCGGCCCGCCGATCATCGCGCTCGGGCTGGCCTCGACCTTCGGTCTCTACGGTGTGGTCAAGAAGGTGGTCCCCACCGATCCGCGGGTCAGCGTGGGCGTGGAGGCCGCGATCGCGGCCCCCTTCGCCATCGCGTACATCGTCGTGCTGCAGCTCAGCGGCCACGGCCAGTTCGCCGGCAACGGGCCGGGACACCTCGCGCTGATGGTCCTGTCCGGGCCGATCACCGCGATCCCGCTGCTGTTCTTCGCCGCCGCCGCCCAACGCCTGCCGCTGGTCACCCTCGGGCTGCTGATGTACCTGAATCCGGCCATGCAGATGACGTGGGGCGTGCTGGTGGCGCACGAGCCGATGCCGCCGGCCCGGTGGGCCGGTTTCGCGCTGATCTGGCTGGCGCTACTGGTGTTCAGCGGTGACGCGCTGCGGCGGGCCCGTCAGGCGCCCGCGACGCCGAGCTGACGGCGCAACGCTCCATACTCGGAGTCCAGCTGGGTACGTAGCCGGTCGACAGCGGCGCGTTTGTTGGCCCGGATGGCGCGTGAGTCGGCCAGCGACTCCAGAACCCGGTCGACGACGGCGGTGCCGGTGACCTGATCGGTGCGGATCAGTGACCGCTCGTCGTCGATCGACATCGCGAAGTCGCGGCACTTCGGTTGGTACTCAAGGGAAACCACCGGGGTGTCGGACAGCGCGGCGAGGATTCCGGCGTGCAGGCGGCAGACGATGGCGGCCGAACAGCGGGCGAATTCCCGTGCGGCCGCGGCGGCGTCCGGTGGCCGCACGATGTCGGCCTGGAGGCCCTCGAAGGCCACCTCCAGCCACTTGCGATCGCTCGGGTTCATCAGGATGCCGACGAATCGATGACCGCGGCCCGCGAGTTCGCGTACCGCGGTCGCGACGTGGTTGGCGACGCCGGCCGGGTCATGCCCCCACAGGTCGTCGCCGTAGCCGAGGTTGACCCCGATCAGGCCGTCCTCGACCGGCACCGCGGGCCGCGGCAGGATCAGCGCCGGATCTCCGGTCACCTGGGCGGTCAGCCCGATGTCGGCGAGCAGTTCGACACTGCGCGGCCCGCGCACCGACACCGAGTCGAACCCGGCCAGGATCGGTTTCCACTTGGTCAGTTCGTCGTTGCCCGATCCGCTGCCCCGCCCGGCATAGCCAGGGTCTTGCACCCCGACGCCGATCGCGTACTTGCCGTTGTTCTTGGTCACCGCGAGGCCCGCCCTGGCCAGCAGCCGGAAGTAGCGGACCCCGACCAACGTTCCACCGCCCATCACCAGCGTGCTGGGCGTGCGCGCCCGGTGCAGGGCCGCGCCGAGGGGAAAGACGAATTCGTGCGCCAACCGCGGAATGTCGGCGAATGTGACCCCGGGGAGCTGGGATTTCACCGCGTCGTAGATCGCGTCGTCGCCGAGATTGTCCTTGTCGTGGAAGCCCAGATAGGCGACCGTCGCGTCTTGGCTCACGTGGATCGACCCTATACTCATCCGATGCCGAGCACCGCGGTCGACACCGGGAGCAGGCGCGGCTTCTTCATCACGTTCACGGCGCTGCTGGTGCTGTGGGCCGCGGTCCTTTTGACGCTGGCGATCACGGTGGTCCCCGACGGCTATTGGTATTCCTACTTCGCGATCGACTACTCGGTGGGTTTCATCCGGCGCGGTCTCGCCGGCGAGCTGCTGGGGCTGTTCGGCCCCGCGCACTACTTCGGTGGTCTGGCTGTGCTGCGCTGGATTCCGACGGCGGCCTTCGTCGCCGGCCTCGCGGCGGTGGCCTGGGCTGTCGCCGTCAGGTCCGGCCGGTCACAGCGACGCCGGCTGATCGCCCTGCTGATCCCGGTGCTGCCGTTCGGGTTGGCGTTCGCGCTGTTCTCCGCACGTACCGATCTGCTGGGTGGCGCGGCGCTGGCCTTCTTCGCGGTCGCGCTGACCAGGATCGCGACCGCTCGTGCGACCGTAATCGCCAGTGCTGTCTACGGTTTGACGCTTGCGGTGTTGACGCTGATCCACGAGGCGACGCCGTTCCTGTTCGGGCTAGGCGTGCTGTCGGCGCTCACGGTGCTGGCGCGGCATCTGCACGCCAAGGCATTCTGGGCCAGTGCGGTGGCGGCGCTCGGGCCGTCCATATTGGTGGCGCTGGCGCTGGCCGCATTCGGCAGGCAGAAGGTGTCCCCGCAGCTGTGTCAGCTGGTGCAGCACGGGCCGATGAACCATCCGCTGGCCGGCAAACCGACCATCGGCCAGCTGCTGAGCGGATTCCACTACTACGTCGACTACCACGACTGGTTCTGTCGGGCCTTCCTGCCGTTGTTCGACATGACCTTCAGCGAGGGCCTGCGATTCGTCGGCAGCATCGGCGTGGTCGCACTGGCGGGTTCGACCGTCTACGGAGTGGTCACGCTGATCGTCGGCATGCTGGCGATCAGTCATGTTGCGGGCGTTCCGATCCGGCGGTACACCGCGATCCTGCGGGGTAGGCCGCTGGCCATGCTGGTCGGGATCGTGATGATCCTGCCGGTGTTCGCGACCGGGGTGGACTGGGTCCGGTGGTGGGTGATCATCGCCTTCGACCTCGGGGTCGTCTTTTTGCTGTACACCCGCGACCAGCCCGAAATCGATGAGCCACCGACTCGGCGCACGCTGATCGTGTTCGCTGTCGGCGCGGTTCTGCTGGCGGTGATCCCGATCGGGATCATCCCCGGCTTCGGCGCACCGGTTCCCATGTGAACCAATGACATTCAGATCGAGGAGCGCATGACCGACAAGTCCCCCCGCAACCGGCGGATCATGATCGCCGTGGTGGCGGCGCTGGCCGCGGCCGCGATCGTCGTTCCGGTCCTCGGGGTGTTGCTCACCCCCGGCGTCCTGACCAAGCGGCAGGACGCCGCGTCGATGACGACCACGACCACCACTCCACCTCCGCTGACCATCAAGCCGCTGTCACTGCGGCCGGTGACCGGCGGGCCGTTTGTGATCCGGCCCGGGGACTGCGACCCACCGCCTCCGACGCCGCCCGAGGCGCCGCTGCGGATCTGCGACATCGTCAAGTCCGCGGTGTACGAGCTGGGGCCGCAGGCGCTGACGGTTCAGCTCACCGACGTCGACTCGTTCCTGAACCCGCTGACCGCCAAGCAGATGGTGCAGGTCACGATGACTCCGGAGTCGGCGCGGGCGTTCGCCGATTTCACCGCGTCCCATATCGATCAGCAGGTGGCTTTCGTACGGTCCAACCTGGTGGTGTGGGCGCCGAAGATCACCGAGCGGATCGACGGCGAGGTGCTGCAGCTCTCCGGTGACGTGACCGAGGAGCAGGCGCGCGAGATCGCCCGCATGCTCAAAGACGAAGCCTAGAGGCGGCTGTACTCCACGAGCATTGCCGCGCCCACACCGGCGACGAGCAGCAGCATGACCACGGTGGCCCCGGGGACGAAGTAGCGCGAGAGCGGCGTCTGCCCGGCCGACACCGTGGCGCGGACCCGTTGGTAGCGCCGCCGGACCAGAACCAGGCTGGCCAGCGCGGCCGCCGTGGTGAGCACGATGGCCGGCCATAGCGGAAACCGTTCGACCACACTCCACCGCACCAACAGGGCACCGATCGCCAGTACTCCGATGGTCGTACGCTGCCACGCCAGAGCTGTGCGCTCGGCCACCGCAGTGACGTCCGCGTTCTCGCTCACCGGCCGAACTCAGCGAGGAAGATCAGCACCGCGGCGGCCGCGATGATGATCGCCGCCCCGGAGACGATGATCCGGGGCAGCGGGTCGGTCGGCAGCGGCCGCTTCTCCCGCATGGCCCGCTCGGCGCGATCCCACCGGACATACGCGCCGGTGGTGACCACCAGCGACAGCACCAGCAGCAGCACCGTGATCACGATCCGGAACGGGCGCGGCCCGAAATCGTGCACCAGGCTGGCCAGCGCCACCGCCCCGGCCAGCAGCGCCAGACCGGTCCGTAACCAGGCCAGAAAGGTCCGCTCGTTGGCCAAGGTGAACCGGTAGTCGGGGTCGCTGCCCACACTGCGCAGCGGGGGCTTGGACGCGAACATGAAGATCACCCTAGACACGTACGCGACACGCCGAAGCCTGTCGGTCGGCGGCCCTAGACTGACGGGCCTATGGGTAAGAACGACTCCTTCGTACATCTGCACAACCACACCGAGTACTCGATGCTCGACGGTGCCGCGAAGATCTCGCCCATGCTCGCCGAGGCGCAGCGCCTCGAAATGCCCGCCATCGGCATGACCGACCACGGAAACATGTTCGGGGCCAGCGAGTTCTACAACGCGGCCACCAAGGTCGGCATCAAGCCGATCATCGGTATCGAGGCCTACATCGCCCCCGGCTCGCGGTTCGACAAGAACCGCATTCTGTGGGGTGACCCGGGTCAGAAGAGTGACGACGTTTCGGGTAGCGGCTCCTACACCCATATGACGATGGTCGCCGAGAACGCCACCGGCCTGCGCAACCTGTTCAAGCTGTCCACCCGGGCCTCCTTCGAGGGCCAGCTCGGCAAGTGGTCCCGGATGGACGCCGAGATCATCGCCGAGCATGCCGAGGGCATCATCGCCACCACCGGCTGCCCGTCCGGTGAGGTGCAGACGCGGCTGCGGCTGGGGCATGTGGACGAGGCACTGGCGGCGGCCGCCAAATGGCAGGAGATCTTCGGGCGGGAGAACTATTTCCTGGAGCTGATGGACCACGGGCTGTCGATCGAGCGGCGTGTTCGGGACGGTCTGCTGGAGGTTGGCCGCAAGCTCGGTATCCCCGCGCTGGCCACCAACGACTGCCACTACGTCACCCGGGATGCGTCGCACAACCACGAAGCACTGTTGTGCATCCAGACCGGTAAGACGCTGTCGGACCCCAACCGCTTCAAGTTCGACGGTGACGGTTACTTCCTGAAGTCGGCCGCCGAGATGCGCGCGCTGTGGGATGCCGAGGTGCCCGAGGCCTGCGATTCGACCCTGCTGATCGCCGAGCGGGTCCAGTCCTACGCCGACGTGTGGGCACCCACCGACCGCATGCCGATCTTCCCGGTCCCGGACGGCCACGACCAGGGCAGCTGGCTGCGTCACGAGGTCGAAGCCGGTCTGCGGCGGCGTTTCCCGGATGCGGTGCCACCGGAGTACACCGAGCGGGCCAGCTACGAGATCGACGTCATCTGCGGCAAGGGCTTCCCGTCGTACTTCCTGATCGTGGCCGACCTGATCAACTACGCGAAGTCGATCGACATCCGGGTCGGCCCGGGCCGTGGTTCGGCGGCCGGGTCACTGGTTGCCTACGCGCTGGGCATCACCAATATCGACCCGATCCCGCACGGCCTGCTGTTCGAGCGGTTTCTCAACCCGGAACGCCCGTCGGCACCCGATATCGATATCGACTTCGACGACCGCCGCCGCGGTGAGATGGTGCGCTACGCCGCCGAGAAATGGGGCAGTGACCGGGTCGCCCAGGTCATCACCTTCGGAACCATCAAAACCAAGGCCGCACTGAAGGATTCGGCCCGCGTCCACTACGGCCAGCCGGGTTTTGCGATCGCCGACCGGATCACCAAGGCGCTGCCGCCGCCGATCATGGCCAAGGACATCTCGGTGTCGGGTATCACCGACCCGACCCACGAGCGGTACAAAGAGGCCGCCGAAGTCCGTGCGCTGATCGACACCGATCCCGACGTGCGCACCATCTACGAGACCGCCCGCGGACTGGAGGGCCTGGTCCGCAACGCCGGGGTGCACGCATGCGCGGTGATCATGAGCTCGCAGCCGCTGATCGACGCGATTCCGCTGTGGAAGCGGCCGCAGGACGGCGCGATCATCACCGGCTGGGATTATCCGTCGTGCGAGGCCATCGGCCTGCTGAAGATGGACTTCCTCGGTCTGAGGAACCTGACGATCATCGGCGACTGCATCGAGAACATCAAAGCCAACCGCGGTATCGACCTGGATCTGGACTCGCTGCCGTTCGACGACCCCAAGGCCTACGAGTTGCTGGGCAAGGGCGACACCCTGGGCGTGTTCCAGCTCGACGGCGGCCCGATGCGGGACCTGCTGCGGCGCATGCAGCCCACCGAGTTCAACGACATCGTCGCCGTGCTGGCCCTGTATCGGCCCGGCCCGATGGGCATGAACGCGCACAACGACTACGCCGATCGCAAGAACAACCGGCAGGCGATCAAGCCGATCCACCCTGAGCTCGAGGAGCCGCTCAAGGAGATCCTGTCCGAGACGTACGGTCTGATCGTCTACCAAGAGCAGATCATGTTCATCGCACAGAAGGTCGCCTCCTACTCGATGGGTAAGGCCGATGCGCTGCGAAAAGCCATGGGCAAGAAGAAGCTCGAGGTCCTCGAGGCCGAGTATCAGGGCTTCAAGGAGGGGATGACGGCCAACGGTTTCTCCGAGAAGGCCGTCAAGGCGCTGTGGGACACCATCCTGCCGTTCGCCGGGTACGCGTTCAACAAGTCGCACGCCGCCGGCTACGGGCTGGTGTCCTACTGGACGGCCTACCTCAAGGCGAACTACCCGGCCGAGTACATGGCCGGGCTGCTCACCTCGGTCGGTGACGACAAGGACAAGGCTGCGGTCTACCTCGCCGACTGCCGCCGGCTGGGCATCACCGTGCTGCCGCCCGACGTCAACGAGTCGGTGCAGAACTTCGCGTCGGTGGACGACGACATCCGGTTCGGGCTCGGCGCGATCCGCAACGTTGGCTCCAACGTGGTCAGCTCGCTGATCGCCACCCGCGCCGAGAAGGGGAAGTTCACCGACTTCTCCGACTATCTGAACAAGATCGATATTGCGCCCTGCAACAAGAAGGTCACCGAATCCCTGATCAAGGCAGGCGCTTTCGACTCGCTCAAACATCCCCGCAAGGGTTTGTTCCTCATCCACACCGATGCCGTCGACTCCGTGCTGGGCACCAAGAAAGCCGAGGCGATCGGGCAATTCGATCTCTTCGGTGGTGGCTCAGATGACGGCGGTATGGGGGACTCGGCGTTCACCATCCGGGTTCCCGACGAAGAGTGGGATGACAAGCACAAGCTGGCTCTCGAGCGGGAGATGCTGGGACTGTACGTATCCGGCCATCCGCTCAACGGGGTGGCACACCTGCTCAACGCGCAGGTCGATACTCAGATCCCGGCGATCCTCGGCGGTGATGTCGCCAACGACACCCAGGTTCGGGTCGGCGGCATCTTGGCCGGCGTCAACCGTCGGGTCAACAAGAACGGAATGCCCTGGGCCTCAGCACAGTTGGAGGATCTCACCGGCGGTATCGAGGTGATGTTCTTCCCGCAGACCTACTCGCTGTTCGGTGCCGAGATCGCCGACGACGCGGTGGTGCTCGTCGGCGGCAAGGTACGCATCCAGGACGACCGAATCTCCCTGATCGCCAACGAGCTTGTGGTACCGGACTTCTCGGGCGCACAGGCGAACCGGCCCCTTGCGGTGAGCCTGCCGACCCGGCAGTGCACGATGGACAAGGTGAGCGCCCTCAAGCAGGTGCTGGCTCGCCATCCGGGTACCGCACAGGTGCACCTGAGGCTGATCAGCGGTGACCGGATCACGACGCTGGAACTCGACCAGTCGCTGCGGGTCACGCCGTCCTCGGCGCTGATGGGTGACCTCAAGGCATTGCTCGGGCCCGGCTGCCTCGGCGGCTAGCCCGGCCGGTCAGCTCAGCGCCACCAACTCGTGCACCGAGTCGATCGGCAACGTGCCGTCGACGACTGCGGTGACGTCCATGTTGTTGAGTGTGATCGCGCCGTTGTGGTTGTCCAGAAACGCGGTGTCGGCGGCGTCGCGGCCGGTGGAGATCCGCACCATCGATTGACGTGGTGCCAGGCATGTCGCGTCGACGACCTGCCAGGCGCCGTCGACGAACGCCTCGGCGACGGCGTGGAAGTCCATCGGGTCGCAGCCCGGCGCGTACACCGCGACCAGTCGCGCCGGGACGTTCACCGCGCGCAGTACCGCGATCACCAGATGCGCGTAGTCACGGCAGACACCGGCACCCGCGAGCAGGGTGTCCGCCGCGCCGTCGATCGGATCACTGGACCCCGGAACGTAACTCAGGCGTGCGCCCACCCACGACGACACCTTCTCCAGCAGCGCGGCAGAGTTCGCGTATTGGCCGAATTCGGTGGCGGCATAGCCGAAGAACTTGTCGGCCTCGGCGTACCGGCTGGGCCGTAGATAGGTCGAGAGATCGATGTCGCGCACGGGTGGCGGTTCGGCGCGGCCCTCGACGGTGGCCCGGTACGAGGCGGTCACCGTCCCCTCGCCGGCATCGAAGCGGTGAATGCGGGTGCCGTGGTCGCCGATGATCTCGTCAGGGCTGACCAGTTTTCCATTGAATCGGTATTCCAGCGTCTCGGTGAGCTGTATGCCGGGAAGCGGTACAACCGCGATCTGGAACTCCAAAGTCGTTGGCGCAGTGACCGCTACCTCGAGCTCGGCACCCACGTCGCGTTTGAGCACTTACGCGCACCACCTTCGCTGGACCCGTGTGCCGTTGATCAGCCCACCCTAATGGCCCGCGACCGTTGTCGCTCAGCGAGGCGGGCCGGGCAGCTCCACCCGCACGATCGCGCTGCCCGGCCACACGGTCCGGGTGCGGACCCGCCGCCACTTCTCCCGCCACGGCAGGCCGGCGTCGACGTTGGTGATCCCGGGCAGCGGTAGCAGCGGAATGAGGTTGTACTGCCAGCCGTACCGCGCGTGCAGCTGCCGGTTGGCCCGTTCGGCCTCGGCGCCCGACAGCAGGCTGGCGTGCCCGTCGAAGGCGGGAGCGGAGCCGGGCACGCGGCCTTTGTAGTCGCACACCCGCAGCTGCACCCGGGGGTCGTTGACGATCCGCGTGGTCTTGGGCCCCACCTTGGTGCGGAACACCAGGGTGGAGCCGTCGAGGTGGAACCAGATGGGGGTATCGACGGCGCTGCCGTCCCGGCGGAAGGTCCGCAGCTGGGCGTAGCGGCTGGCGCGCAAAGTATCCATGGTGTCCAGTGAAGGACTTAGAGTTGGCTCCAAGTCAAGCAGTCCGGGAAGGTGCCATGACCACTGCGCTCACCATCGGCGACGTCGCCCGTCGCTCCGACGTGGCGGCGACCACGCTGCGCTACTACGAGAAGATCGGGCTGCTGCCCGTGCCGTCGCGGGCCGGCGGGCAGCGCCGGTACGACGGCGCCGTGCTGACCAGGCTTGAGGTCATCGGGTTGTGCAAGGCGGCCGGGTTCACCCTCGACGAGATCGCCGTGTTGTTGCGCGACGATGTCCCTGGGCGGCCGGCCAGCCGCGCACTGGCCGAGGCGAAGCTGGCCGATATCGACGCGCAGCTGGCGACGCTGGCCCGGGCTCGCGGGATCATCGAGTGGGCGATGACCTGCACCTGTCCGTCGATCGACACCTGTACGTGCGGGATTCACTGCGCCGAGGAGAAACCATGATCGATGCCATCCCGAACGAGTCCCGGCACATCAGCGCCTGGATCAACAGATCGGCGCTCGAGGTGTATCGCTACGCATCCGATCCGGCTCATTTGCCGCAGTGGGCGGCCGGCCTGGCGACGAGCGAGCTGACCAAGGTCGGCGACACCTGGGTCGCGCAGTCACCGATGGGGGAGATCACGATCGAGTTCACCCCGGCCAACGATCTCGGCGTGCTCGACCACGTGGTGAATCTGCCGTCGGGTGAGCCGGTGTTCAATCCGTTGCGCGTGGTGCCTGCCGGCGAGCAGTGGTGCGAGGTGGTGTTCACGTTGCGGCGCAGGCCGGAGATGTCGGACGAGGAGTACGCGGCCGACGGGGTTGCGGTGGCGGCCGACCTGGCGACCCTGAAACGAGTTCTGGAGCGTTAGCGCCTGCGGCGCAGTCCGAATGCCAGCCATACCGCGGTCGAGGTGCCGGCGGCCAGCAGCACGGCCGGGGCGGCGCTCATCGTGACGATGCCGACCACGGCGAAGACGATCATGCCGAGCGCCAGCGCAACGAGCTTGTAGCGCGGCCACGGAACACCCGCGATCTGCACCAGATCCATGCTCGTCATGGCTCGACTATACCGTATTTTCGGTGACCCGAAACCTAAGATTCGGAGACTATGGCTTTCGGGTGCGACGGCAGCACTGCCAGCACGAACAGTGCCCCGGCCAGGCAGACGCCCGCGGCGGTCAGACACCCGGCCTGCAGTCCGGCGAGGAACGCGGTGTCCACGGCCCCGCGCAGGGCGGCGCCGACCGGTGGCGGCGCCTGGCCCGCCACCGCCAGGCCCTGGGCCAGCCCTTCGCGCGCGGTCGCCTGCGCGGCCTGCGGCACCGCGTTCACCGCCGGGCTGTCGGCCAGGTGCCGGATGTACAGCGTGGAGAAGATGCTGCCGATGACCGCCACGCCGAGAGTGCCGCCGACCTGGCGGGTGGCGTCGTTGACCGCCGACCCGGCCCCGGCCTGCTCGGGCCGCACCACGCCCATGATCGAGTCGGTGGCCGGCGCGGTGGTCAATCCCAGCCCGCCGCCGAGGAGCACCATCTGTGCGGCCATCGTCGGGTAGGTAATCGCCAGGTCGCTGGCGGCGATCCACCCGAACGACGCGGTCAGTAGTAGAAGCCCGACGAAGACAACGACTTTGGTACCGATCCTGGTGACCGCCAACCGGGTGCCGAGGATCGAGCCGACGGCGATGGACAGGGCGACGGGCAGGATGCGGACGCCCGTCTCCAGCGGGCTGTTGCCCTGCAGCAGCTGCATGAACTGGGTGATCAGGAAGATGAACCCGAACAGGGCGAAGAAGGCGACGGTCACCGCGCCGCTGGCGGCGCTGAATCGCAGGTTGGTGAACAGGCTGACGTCGATCAGTGGGTCGGATTGGCGGCGTTCCCACCAGGCGAAGCTCACCGCGGCGACGAGCGTGACGGCGAATCCTGCCAGCGTGGGCACGCTGGTCCACCCGCGGTCGGGTGCCTCGATGATCGTGTAGACCAGCGCGCCGAGCATCACGACCGACAGCACCAGCCCGCCGCGATCCAGCCGATGTTGTCCACCGGGCGTCGAGGCCGGGATGACGATCGGGGCGGCCACCGCGGCGGCCACCGCGATCGGCGCCAGTGCGAGAAACAGGCTGCCCCACCAGAACACCTCGAGCAGAGCGCCACCCAGGATGGGCCCGATGGCCACGCCGAGCCCGGTGACCGCACCCCAGACTCCGATGGCCGCCGCGCGGTGCCGGGGATCGCGGAAGGTGTCGGTGATGATGGCCAGCGTCGTCGGGTAGATCAGTGCCGAGGCCACGCCCATGACCAGCCGCATGCCGATCAACGGTCCCGTCGACGTGCACAGGGCGGCGCCGACGCTGCTCGCCGCGAACAACGTCAGGCCCGCGATCAGCGTGCCTCGCCTGCCGAACCGGTCGCCAATGGTGCCGCCCGCCAGGACCAGTGCCGCGAAGGCGAGGTTGTAGGCGTCGACAATCCACTGCAGCGCCCGGGTCGACGCGCCGAGGGCCGAATTCAGCGTCGGCAGAGCGACATTGACGATCGTTGTCTCGACGTTGATCGCGAGGGCGGCGACCAGCACGACCACGAGGATCGCTACCGGCCGGGCTGGCCGCGGGGCGCCGGTCTGAGCCGGGGCGGGCGAAGTGTCGATGGACATGGGCAGCGCCCCTTTATGTTGACGGCGATAACATCTCGGAGCATGCCAGCCGAAGTTGACGCTGTCAACATTGGCCGAAAGGCCCTACCGCAGGCTGTCGCCGAACGCGTCGAGCAGGCGTCGGGTGATCAGGTGCTGTCGGTCGGTTCCCGCCATGCCGAGCGGGCCGTCCAGAAACAACGTCGCAGCACCGTGGACCGCCGCCCACGCTGCCTCGTCGAAGCCGTCGCGTCGGGTCGGCGCGAGCATGCCAACGGCCACCAGGTCGTCGACGCAGCCGCGGAGGATCTGGAACGGATGTAACCCAGGCGGCACCGTCTCTTCGCTGGGTTCGGTGCCGTCCGGGGCGAACGCGGTGCGGAACAGCCCCGGCTCGGCCACGGCGAAGTCGACGTAAGCCTGGCCGGTGGCGCGCAACCGGGCCAACGCCCGGTCGGTGGCGGGACCGTCGTCTGCGACGTGGTCGATCGCCTCGACCATCGCCGCACCGAGCTGAGCCATCACCGTCGCTTTCACCGCCGCCAGCAACGCCCGCCGGTCGGCGTAGTGCCGATAGGCAGCCGAGTTGCTCACCCCGGCCAGGCGCTGGACGTCGCGCAACACCACCGCGTCCGGCCCACCCGCCCTGGCCAGCGCGACGCCGTGGTCGAGAAGGGCCTGCCGCAGGTTTCCGTGGTGGTAGGAGGCGGTCGCCATGTTGACAAGTCTTACATTGCCGGGCGAGTTCTCACACCGGCGTCGCCGACGATGTGAGCGCGCTTTATCGTCGCGATAACGCGCCTCGGCGCCTCCCGTAATGTCCGCCGGGCACTGTTGCGCCGTGGATTCCGGGAGAGAGTGTGCCGACCACATCCGCACCGCCTGCTCGTATTGCGGCGTCGGGTGTGGCATCGAGGTGCGCACCACACCCGGACCTGGAGGTCCGGTCATCGCCAGTGTTGTCGGTGACCGGCTTCACCCCACCAACTCGGGTCGCCTGTGCACAAAGGGTGCCACTCATGCCGAGCTGATGGGCAGTGCCGACGGTCGCGCGATGACTGCCCTGATCCGGCGCGCCCGCGGCGAGGAGCTCGAAGCCGCCCCGGTCGACGAGGCAGTGGCGACGGTCGGCACCCGCCTGGCGGACATCGTCGCGCGGCACGGCCCGGACTCGGTCGCCCTCTACGTCTCCGGCCAGATGTCGCTCGAGGCGCAGTACCTCGCCACCAAACTCGCCAAAGGTTACATCCGCACGGTCAACATCGAGTCCAACTCGCGACTGTGCATGGCCAGTGCCGCGACCGGCTACAAGCAATCGCTCGGAGCCGACGGTCCGCCCGGCTCCTACACCGACATCGACTGTGCGGAGCTGTTTTTCGTCATCGGCGCGAATATGGCCGATTGCCATCCGATTCTGTTTCTCCGAATGGCGGATCGGCTGCGGGCCGGGGCCAAGTTGATCGTCGTCGACCCACGGCGCACCGCCACGGCCGACAAGGCCGACCTCTTCCTCCAGATCCGGCCGGGCACCGACCTGGCGCTGCTCAACGGGCTGCTGCATCTGCTGGTGGAATCCGGCGACATCGACCACGATTTCATCGCAACGCACACCGAGGGTTGGGCGGGCATGCCCGAATTCCTCGCCGACTATCCACCGGCCACGGTGGCCGAGCTCACCGGCCTGCCCGAGTCCGACATCCGCTGTGCGGCAACGATGATCGCTCAAGCCGGCGAGTGGATGTCGCTGTGGACCATGGGGCTCAACCAGAGCACCCACGGCACTTCGAACACCAACGCGATCTGCAACCTGCACCTGGCCACCGGCGCGATCTGCAGGCCCGGCAGCGGTCCGCTGTCACTCACCGGTCAGCCCAACGCGATGGGTGGCCGCGAAATGGGCTACATGGGGCCGGGGTTGCCCGGTCAGCGCTCAGTGGCCTCCGCCGAGGACCGGTCGTTCGTCGAAGCGATGTGGGGCCTCGAACCCGCGACGATCCGTACCGAGGTGAACCGCGGAACCATCGACATGTTCGAGCGGATGGCCGCCGGCGACATCAAGGCCTGCTGGATCATCTGTACGAACCCGGTGGCCAGCGTTCCCAACCGCGCGTCGGTGATCGCCGGACTGCAGGCCGCCGAACTCGTGGTCACCCAGGATGCCTACGCCGACACCGCGACCAACCGCTACGCCGACGTGGTTCTGCCCGCGGCGTTGTGGGCCGAGTCCGACGCCGTGATGGTCAACTCCGAACGCAACCTCACCCTTGTCCGGCAATGTGTTTCGCCGGTGGGCCAGGCCAGGCCCGACTGGCAGCTGATCTGCCAGGTCGCCGCTGCGATGGGATTCGGTGCACACTTCGACTATCAGTCCAGTGAACAGATCTTCGACGAGATCCGCGGTTTCGCCAATCCCCGGACCGGATACGACATCCGGGGTGTGAGTTATCAACGGCTGCGGGAAACGCCGGTGCAATGGCCGTGCCCGCCGGGCGACACCGATGACCGGCACCCGATCCGCTACCTCGCCGACGGAGTGCTGACCTTCGCGACTCCGTCCGGCCGTGCCGTCTTCCACGCCCGGCCGCACATGGAACCGCACGAGTGCCCCGAGGATGCTTTCCCGTTGCTGCTCAACACCGGCCGTCTGCCGCACCAGTGGCACACCATGACCAAGACCGGTCGGGTGGACACGCTCACCCGACTCGACAACGGCCCCTTCGTCGAGATCCACCCCGCCGACGCCGCCGCTCTCGACATTCTCGACGGCCAACCCGTGCAGGTGTCGTCGCGGCGCGGACGCGCGGTGCTGCCCGCCGTCGTCACCGACCGGGTACGGCCGGGAAACTGCTTCGCGCCGTTCCACTGGAACGACGTACACGGCCGCGAGGTCACGGTCAACGCGGTGACCACCGATGCTGTCGATCCGGACTCGTTGCAGCCGGAACTGAAGGTGTGCGCGGTGCGCCTGCACCCGGTCGGTGCGCCCCCGGTCCCGGCGCGCCTTGACCGAACGCACCTGGCGGGCACCGGACCGGTGGTGCTGTGGGCATCGCAGACCGGCAACGCCGAGGACCTCGCCACCCGGCTGGTGGATGAGTTTGCGGCACAGGGCATCAACGCCGAACTGGCGGCAATGGCCGATGTCGACCCGAGCCGGCTGGCCGGCGTCAGGAACGTGTTCGTCGTGACGAGCACCTTCGGTGACGGCGGCCCACCGGACAACGGTGCCGCCTTCTGGGACCGGCTCGGCGCACCGGATGCCCCCACCATGGACGGGCTGGAATTCGCCGTCCTGGGCATCGGCGACCGCTCGTACGGCCAGTTCTGCGGACACGCTCGGGCACTGGACACCCGGCTGGCCGAACTCGGTGGCCGCCGGCTTCTCGACCGCCACGACACCGAGATCCACGACGACGACACCGTCGATGGTTGGATCCGGCGAATCGTCGCCCTCGTCAATCCGGCTGCGGTGCCGTCCATCCCGACGGTCTCGACGCCGAGGCGATTCACCCGGGCCAATCCCATCCACGCCAAGCTCAGCCGCAACCTCCGGCTGACGCCACGTTCGGCGGCCAAGGAGGTGCGGGAGTTCGGCTTCGACATCTCCGAGCACGACGTCGGTTACTCGGTCGGCGACTCGCTGGGAGTGATGCCCATCAACGACGACGACGACGTGGCGGAATGGCTGTCGGTCACCGGCCTGTCCGGTGACGACGTCGTCGAGGTCGACGGTGTGGAATGCTCACTGCGGGAAGCGCTGACCACCAGCTACGACATCTGTCGGCTGACCCCGAACCTGGTGACGTTCCTCGCCGGCACCGCCACCGACAAGGCCGTGGTCAAACATCTGCGGTCGGCACTCGCCGACCTGGAGTCATGGCGGTTGGGGCGCAACGGAATCGACGCTATCCGCGCCTTCGGCGTACGGGCTGATGCGCAGCAGTGGCAGGACGCGCTGGTGCGGTTGACACCGCGGTTCTACTCGATCTCGTCGAGCCCGCTCATCAGCCCGCACGAGGTGCAACTCACCGTGTCGGTGGTGCGCTACGCCGGACCGGACGGGGCTCGGCGCGGGGGCGTGTGTTCGACCTACCTGGCCGACCGGGCGGGTGATGCGGCCACTCCGATCTTTCTGCAGCGCTCACCGCATTTCCGCCCGCCGCAGGACCGGTGCGCGCCGATCGTGATGATCGGTGCCGGCACCGGCATCGCGCCGTTTCGCGGGTTTCTACAGGAGCGCCGCGCACTGGGGCACACCGGGCGCAACTGGTTGTTCTTCGGCGATCAGCACCGCACCGAGAACTTCTACTACCGCGACGACCTCACCGAGATGGTCTCCGACGGCGTGCTGAGCCGGCTCGACCTCGCGTTCTCGCGCGACCAGCCCAAGCGAATCTATGTCCAGAACAAGATGATTGACAACGGGGCGCTGCTGTGGGGCTGGCTGCAGGACGGTGCGCATGTGTACGTGTGCGGCGACGCCGACGGGATGGCCACCGGCGTGGACGCCGCGCTGAGCACGATCATCGCCACCCACGGGCGCCTGGATGCCGAAGCCGCCCACGACTACAAGCGCGAACTAGTCGCCACCAAGCGCTATCTGCGCGACGTGTACTGACCTCACCGCGGCCCCGCGCCGAAAGTGAGCGAGTTGTGACATCGGGATCACCGCGCAGGTGTGAAGGCGCAACAAAGAATTCCTACCGTGAGCGCATGCAGAATTCCTCCACCCGCAGCCGCCACGACATCGACGACTGGGACGCCGAAGACGTCGCGGCCTGGAATGACGGCGGCTCGAAAATCGCACGCCGCAACCTGATTTGGTCGATCTTCGCCGAGCACGTCGGATTCTCGGTGTGGTCCATCTGGTCGGTGATGGTGTTGTTCATGCCGCAGAACGTCTACCACATCGATGCCGCAGGCAAGTTCTTCCTGGTAGCCGTGCCCACCCTGGTCGGAGCGGTCCTGCGCATCCCGTACACGTTCGCCACCGCCCACTTCGGCGGTCGCAACTGGACGATCTTCTCGGCTCTGGCACTCCTGGTCCCGACGGCGCTGACGCTGTACTTCATGGCACACCCGGGCACGTCCTACACGACGCTGCTGATCGTGGCCGGTTTCGCCGGACTGGGCGGCGGAAACTTCGCCTCGTCGATGACCAACATCAACGCCTTCTATCCGCAGCGATACAAGGGCTGGGCGCTGGGCCTCAACGCCGGTGGCGGAAACATCGGTGTCGCCGTCATCCAGCTCGTCGGACTGCTGGTCATCGCCACCGTCGGAAACCGCTCGCCGCATCTGGTCTGTGCCGCCTACCTGGTCCTGATCGCCATGGCGGCAGTCGGCGCATCGTTGTTCATGAATAACCTCACCAACCAGCGCAGCGACGCGCGTTCGCTCATCGATGTTCTGGCACATCGTGATTCGTGGCTGATCTCACTGCTCTACATCGGTACCTTCGGGTCGTTCATCGGCTTCGGCTTCGCGTTCGGTCAGGTGCTGCAGATCAACTTCCTGGCCGGACTGTCGCACGGCGGCCCCGTCACCCCGGCGATGACCGCGCAGGCATCGCTGCACGCGGCCCAGATCGCTTTCATCGGACCGGTGCTCGGCTCCCTGTCGCGTCCGCTGGGTGGCTGGCTGTCGGATCGCTTCGGCGGTGGCAAGGTCACGCTCTACACGTTCTTCGCGATGATCGCCGCCGCCGGCTGGCTGGTCGCCGCCGGCGAGATCGACGACGCGACCCCGGGACCGGCGACAGGTGCCACCATGGCCGCGTTCATCGCCGGATTCATCGCGCTGTTCATCCTCTCCGGGATGGGAAACGGCTCGGTCTACAAGATGATCCCGTCGATCTTCGAGGCCAAGTCGAAGAGCATCGACTCCACCACGGCGGACCGCAGCGCCTGGTCGCTGCGGATGTCGGGCGCGCTGATCGGGATCGCAGGTGCGATCGGAGGTCTCGGCGGGGTGGGCGTCAACATCGCACTGCGGGCGTCCTACCTGTCGCCGGCGAAATCCGCCACCATGGCCTTCTGGGTGTTCCTCGGCTTCTACATGCTGTGCGCGGCGATCACCTGGGTGGCCTACGTCCGAACGCCGAAGAGAGCCAAGGTCATCACTACCGACAGCCCCGCGGTCGGCAGCGCCGCAGCCGCCGCATGACCGCCCCCAGCCGGACCGTCGTGGTCATCGGTCACGGCATGGTCGGCCACCGGTTCGTCGAAGCACTGCGCGATCGCGACCGCGACGGAAGCTGGCGGGTGGTGGTGCTCTGCGAGGAACCGACCGCGGCCTACGATCGGGTCGGGTTGTCCTCCTACATCGACGGATGGGATCGCGCCAGCTTGGCGCTGTCCGGAAATGACTACGCCGGAGACCGATTGGTCGATCTGCGGGTCGGGCAACCGGCCACCGCGATCGACCGGGACGCCCGCGAGGTGGTCACCTCGACGGGGGAGCGCATCGGCTACGACGCGGTGGTGCTGGCCACCGGCTCGTACCCCTTCGTGCCGCCCATCCCCGGCAGCGATCTGGACCGGTGCTTTGTCTACCGGACCCTGGAAGACCTCGACGCGATCCGCACGGCCGTGTCGGCGACCCGGCAAGGGGCGACCGGCATCGTCGTCGGCGGCGGTCTGCTGGGGCTGGAAGCCGCCAACGCGTTGCGCATGCTGGGGCTGACTCCGCATGTGCTGGAACGGTCCCCGCGGCTGATGCCCATCCAGGTCGACGAGGGCGGTGGGGCACTGCTGAACCGGCTGATCACCGAGCTCGGCATCGTCGTGCACACCGATGTGGCGTCCACCGAGATCGTCGACACCGGTGACGGCATCACGGTGGCACTGTCCAACGGCGACCAGCTCGACGCCGCGGTGCTGGTCTTTTCCGCCGGCGTGCGCCCACGTGACGAGCTGGCCCGGGACTGTGGTCTGCCGATCGCCGAGCGCGGCGGAGTGCTGACCGACATCAGTTGCGCCACCGGCGATCCCCGGGTGTACGCGATCGGTGAGGTGGCGGCGGTCGAAGGCCGCTGTTACGGCCTGGTCGCGCCCGGTTACACGATGGCCGAGGTGGTGGCCGACCGGCTGGTCGGCGGTACCGCCGAATTTCCGGGTGCCGATCTGTCCACCAAGCTCAAGCTGCTCGGTGTCGACGTCGCGAGCTTCGGCGACGCCCACGCCAGCACGCCGGGCGCGCTGGAAGTCGTGCTCAACGACGCCGTCAACCAGACCTACGCCAAACTGGTTGTCTCCGACGATGTGTCGACCCTGCTGGGTGGCATCCTGGTCGGTGATGCGAGCGCCTACTCGACCCTGCGCCCGCTGGTCGGCAGGCCGCTTCCGGCCGACCCGGCGACACTGATCTCGCCGACCGGGGCCGAGGTCGGGGTGGGTGCGCTGCCCGACGACGCGCAGATCTGCTCGTGCAACGCGGTATCCAAGCACAGCATCTGCGGCGCGATCGCGGACGGCGCCCACGACGTACCGGCGATCAAGTGTGCGACCGCTGCCGGAACCTCCTGTGGCAGTTGCATTCCGATGCTCAAGCGGCTCCTGGAGTCGCAGGGTGTCGTGATGTCGAAGGCGCTGTGCGAACACTTCCAGCAGTCCCGCGCGGAGCTGTTCCAGATCATCGCATCGACCGGTATCCGGACCTTTTCGGCGCTGATCGCCGAGTACGGGACCGGCACCGGCTGTGACATCTGCAAGCCGGTTGTCGCGTCGATCCTGGCATCCACGTCGTCGGACCACATCCTCGACGGCGAGACCGCCGCACTGCAGGACACCAACGACCATTTCCTGGCCAACATTCAGCGCAACGGCACGTATTCGGTGGTGCCGCGGTTGCCCGGCGGTGAGGTCACACCCGAGCAGCTGATGGTGATCGCCCAGGTGGCAAAGGATTTCGGCCTGTACACCAAGATCACCGGCGGTCAGCGGATCGACCTGTTCGGTGCCCGCGTCGAGCAACTGCCGCAGATCTGGAAGAGGCTGGTCGACGCAGGTATGGAATCCGGGCACGCGTACGGCAAATCGCTGCGCACGGTGAAGAGCTGCGTCGGGTCGTCCTGGTGCCGCTACGGTGTTCAGGACTCGGTCGCGATGGCCGTCGCGCTCGAATTGCGGTATCGGGGCTTGCGTTCACCGCACAAGATCAAGATGGGGGTGTCGGGCTGCCAACGCGAATGTGCCGAGGCCCGCGGCAAGGACGTCGGGGTGATCGCCACCGAGAAGGGCTGGAACCTCTACGTCGGCGGTAACGGCGGCGCCAACCCCAAGCACGCGCAGCTGTTGGCCGGCGACCTGGATTCCGATTCCCTGGTCCGCTACATCGACCGATACCTGATGTTCTACATCCGCACCGCAGACCGCTTGCAGCGCACCGCCGTCTGGCAGGAGACCATCGACGGTGGGCTCGATCACATCCGGGACGTGGTGTGCGCGGACTCGTTGGGGATCGCCGCGGATCTCGACGACGCGATGGCGCGCCACGTTGATGGCTACTCCGACGAGTGGGCGGGCGTGCTCAACGATCAGGAGAAACTGGCGCGCTTCGTGTCATTCGTCAACGCCCCCGACGAGTCGGACCCGACGGTCGCGTTCGATGAGAGCGGCCCGCGCAAGGTGCCGCTGCTGCTCGGCATGCCCGGCAGCGTCAACGCGGCGGAAAGCCGCGCGTAACAGCGGCGAAACACGACCCCTCTATCAAGGTCTTGGAGGCCTGAAACCATGACAGTTCTTGCAGATACCCGCGTGGGGCTCGACCTCGACGTGTGGACGCCCGCGTGCCCGCGCAGCGCGCTGCTGGCCGGACGCGGGGTCGCGGTGTTGCTGCCCGGCGGCGCGCAGGCGGCGTTGTTCTTGCTGGCCGACGGAACGCTGGCCGCGGTCGGCAACATCGACCCGTTCGGCCGTGCCGCGGTCATGTCGCGCGGCCTGGTCGGGGACCGGCGCGGTGAGCCCACGGTCGCCTCACCGCTACTCAAACAGGTGTTCTCCCTGGTCGACGGTCGCTGCCTCGACGACGAGTCACACGCACTGCCGGTCTACGACGTCAGGGTGGTCGATGGATTCGTCGAGATCAGAAGTCGCTGACCCGCTGGCCGGTTTCACCGTGGGGGTGACTGCCGCGCGCCGTGCCGAAGAGTTCATCACGCTGCTGGAGCGGCGCGGTGCCGCGGTCGTGCACGCCCCGACGATCCGGATCGTGCCGCTGGTCGACGACGTCGAACTGCACCGGGTCACCGAACAACTCATCGCCGAGCCACCCGATCTGGTCGTCGTTACCACCGGGATCGGCTTCCGGGGCTGGGTCGAGGCCGGCCACGGCTGGGATGTGCACGACGGTCTGCTCGCCGCACTGGGATCGACGCGCATCCTGGCCCGCGGGCCCAAGGCGCGGGGCGCGGTGCGGCAGGCCGGACTCTGTGAGGAGTGGAGCCCGGAGTCGGAGTCGTCGGTCGAAGTGCTGGAGCGGTTGCTCTCCGAAGGGGTGGACCAGCTGCGGATTGCGGTGCAGTTGCACGGTGCGGCAAGTGAATGGGAGCCCGACACCGACATCTGCGATGCGCTGACCCGGGCAGGCGCCCAGGTGGTGAAGGTGCCGGTGTATCGCTGGGAACAGCCCGAGGACACCCGGCGCATCGACCAGCTGATCGGCATGATCGTCAATTCCGACGTCGACGCGGTGAGCTTCACCAGCGCGCCCGCCGTCGCATCCCTGCTGGAACGCGCGAAAGCCATTGGCGCACTGGACTGTCTGATCACCGCGTTGCGCAACAACGTCGCGGTGTTCTGTGTCGGCCCGGTGACGGCGACCCCACTGGCCCGGCTCGGTATCGAGCCGCGCTCCCCGCAGCGCTATCGCCTCGGCGCGCTGGCCCGCCTCATCACCGACGAATTGCCATGCTTGGCAAAGCAATACAGAGCCGGCGGGCACCGCATCAGCGTTCGCAGTGCCAGTGTCGAGGTGGACGGCGAGCTCAAAGTGCTTCCGCCGGCCGGGATGGCGTTGTTGCGGCGGCTGCTGGTGGCACCGGGTCTGGTGGTGTCCCGCGAGGAGCTGCTCGCCGAACTGCCCGGTGGTGGCGACGACACCCACGCGGTCGAGACCGCGATGGCGCGGCTTCGGTCGGCACTGGCCGCCCCGCGGGTGGTGCAGACCGTCGTCAAACGCGGCTACCGACTCGCCGTGGATGTGGAGGCGACATGACAGCCGAGCTGATCCTGGTCGCCCACGGCACCCGAAGCCCGCAGGGGCTGGCCACCGTCACCGAGATCGCGGCGGCCGTCGCCGAACATGTCGGCCCGGTGCGTACCGCGTTCGTCGACGTCCTCGGCCCCAATCCCCGGGAGCTACTGGCCGAGTCGACGAGCCCCGCGATCGTGGTGCCGGCGTTCCTGGCCTCGGGCTACCACGTCAACACCGACCTGCCTGCGCGGGTCGCGGAGAGCGGACACGCGTGCGTCACCATCACCGCCGCCCTTGGCCCCGATCCGGTGCTGGCCGCGATCATGCGCACCAGGCTGCTCGAGGTGGGCTGGACCCCGGGTGACGCGGTCGTGATGGCGGCCGCCGGGTCCTCCGATCCGGCGGCCCGGCGCGAACTGGTCCGGGCCGCCGCCCTGCTGGGCGGTCTGGTGGGCGAGGTGCACCTCGGCTTCGTCGCCACCGGCGCACCGACGGTCGCCGACCTGGTGGCCCGGATCCGAGCGGCCGGGCGCCGGGTGTTCATCGCCTCCTACCTGCTCGCGGGGGGCGTCTTCCACACCAGGCTGGCCGGTTGCGGTGCGCACGGAGTGACCGACCCGCTGGGCGCGCATCCCGAACTCGTGGCGTTGTTGGCCCGCCGGTTCGCGCTCACCCCAATTCCCGCATTCAGCCCTGGTGGTGGCACCATTGATCGGTGTCCGCTGAACTGACCCAGGATTCTCGAAGGACGCCGCTGACCCCACCTATCTCAGCGGCCGACATCGATGAGGCCGGTCAGCGAATTGCCGACGTGGTCAGCCAGAGCCCGCTGCAGTACAGCGACCGGCTTTCGCAGGCCACCGGCGCCGAGGTCTACCTCAAGCGCGAGGACCTGCAGAGCGTGCGGTCCTACAAGGTGCGCGGCGCCTACAACCTGCTCAAACAGCTCTCCGCCGCCGAAATCGCGGCCGGGGTGGTGTGCTCGTCGGCCGGTAATCATGCGCAGGGCTTCGCGCTGGCCTGCCGCTCGATGGGTGTGCACGGACGGGTCTACGTGCCCGCCAAGACCCCGAAGCAGAAGCGCGACCGCATCCGTTATCACGGTGGGGAGTTCATCGACCTGATCGTCGGCGGGGCGACCTACGATCAGGCGGCGCAGGCGGCTCTCGACGACGTCGCCCGCACCGGCGCCACCTTGGTTCCGCCGTTCGACGATCTGCGCACGATGGCCGGCCAGGGCACGATCGCCGTGGAGATCCTCGCCCAGCTCGACACCGAACCGGACCTGGTGGTCGTCCCGGTCGGCGGCGGCGGGTGCATCGCGGGAATCACCACCTATCTGGCCGAGCGGACATCCAACACCGCGGTGCTCGGCGTCGAGCCCGCAGGCGCGGCCTCGATGATCGCGGCGCTGGCCGCCGGCGGCCCGGTCGAGCTGGATCACGTCGACCAGTTCGTCGACGGCGCGGCGGTCAAGCAGATCGGTGCGCTGCCGTATCAGGCGCTGGCCGCGGCGGGCGACATGGTGTCGGTGACGACGGTCGACGAGGGTGCGGTCTGCACGGCGATGCTCGACCTCTACCAGAACGAGGGCATCATCGCCGAGCCTGCGGGGGCGCTGTCGGTTGCCGGGTTGCTGGAGGCCGGAGTGGAGCCCGGGTCGACGGTGGTGTGCCTGATCTCCGGCGGCAACAACGACGTCTCCCGCTACGGCGAGGTGCTCGAGCGGTCGCTGGTGCACCTGGGCCTCAAGCACTACTTCCTGGTCGACTTCCCGCAGGAGCCGGGTGCACTGCGCCGGTTCCTCGACGAGATCCTCGGGCCGAACGACGACATCACCCTGTTCGAGTACGTCAAGCGCAACAACCGCGAAACCGGCGAGGCGCTGGTCGGCATCGAACTCGGCTCGGCCGCCGGGCTCGACGGGCTGCGGGCCCGGATGGACGCCTCCGGTCTGCACGTCGAGCCGCTGGAGCCCGGTTCGCCGGCCTACCGGTACCTGACCTAGCCGGCTCGGGTCACCACCACCGAGTGTCCGGGCAGCGCGGTGCCGTGCTCGCCCACCTCGGGCTCGCCCCACGCCAGGATCGCCTCGCCGGTGACCGGCACGCCGACCGACTGCTTGCCGAGGTTGCAGGCGATCGCAATGTGGCCGCGCCGCATCACGATCCAGCGTTCGTCCTCGTCGAAATCGACAATCAGATGCTGCAGCCACGCGTCGGCCATGTCGGGTTCGGTCCGGCGCAATGCGATCAGACCACGGTAGAAGTCCCGCAGTTCGGCATGCCTGCCCTCGTCGATCTCGTCCCAGTTCAGCTTGGAGCGCAGGAACGTCTGCGGGTCCTGCGGGTCGGGGATGTCGTCGGCATCCCAGCCGTGGTCGGCGAACTCCGCCTTGCGGCCCTCCGCGGTCGCCTTCGCCAGTTCGGGTTCGGGGTGCGAGCTGAAGAACTGGAACGGGGTCGACGCAGCCCATTCTTCGCCCATGAAAAGCATTGCCGTGTAGGGCGATCCGAGGGCGAGCGCCGCTTTGATGGCGAGCTGGCCGTAGTCCAGGTTCTGCGACGGCCGGTCACCGGTCGCGCGGTTGCCCACCTGATCGTGGGTGCAGGTGTAGGCCGTGAGCCGGGTGGCCGGGATCAGTGACTTGTCCAGCGGCCTGCCGTGCCTGCGGTGCCGGAACGACGAATAGGTGCCGGCGTGGAAGTAGCCGTTGCGCAGCGTGCTGGCCAATGCCGACATCGACCCGAAATCGGCATAGTAGCCCTGCCGTTCGCCGGACACCGCGGTGTGGATGGCGTGATGGATGTCGTCGTCCCACTGCGCGGTCAGACCATATCCGCCGCGATCGCGGGGAGTGATCAGCCGCGGATCGTTGAGGTCGCTCTCGGCGATCAGCGACAGCGGTCGGCCCACGGTGGCTGACAGTGCGTCGGTTTCGGCGGTCATCTCTTCGAGGATGTGAATCGCGGTGTTGTCGACCAGCGCGTGCACCGCGTCGAGCCGCAGGCCGTCGGCGTGGAAGTCGCGCATCCAGCGCAGCGCGCAGTCGAGGATGTAGCGGCGCACCTCGTCGGCATCGGGTCCGGTGAGGTTGACGCCCTCACCCCATGGGTTGCTGACCGAGGACAGGTACGGGCCGTACTTGGGCAGATAGTTGCCGGACGGCCCCAGGTGGTTGAAGACCGCGTCGATCAGGACCCCGAGCCCGCGGGCATGCGCGGCATCGATCAGGCGCACCAAACCGTCTGGGCCGCCGTAGGGTTCGTGCACGGCGTACCACAACACTCCGTCGTAGCCCCACCCGTGCTCGCCACTGAAGGCGTTGACGGGCATCAGCTGGACGAAGTCGACGCCGAGGTCCACCAGATAGTCCAGCTTCGCGATGGCGGCGTCGAATGTCCCTTCCGGGGTGAACGTTCCGGTGTGCAGCTCGTAGATGACCGCACCCTCGATGGAGCGGCCCGCCCAGTGCGTATCCGACCATTGCGCGGAGGAGGGATCCCAGAGTTGGGATCGCTCGTGCACGCCATCGGGCTGGCGGGCGGAGCGCGGATCCGGCAGCACCGTCGGGTCGTCGTCGAGGACGAAGCCGTACCGGGCGTCCGCGGCGGCGTCGACGTCGGCGCGCCACCAACCGCCGTCATCGACCGTCATGTCATGGAGCTGCCCGTCGAGGTCGAGGCGCATCTGCTCGGGCAGCGGTGCCCACACGGCGAATTCAGGCATCAGATCTCTCCAAGAGGACGACGGGCAGCTCGCCGAACAAGTCATCGGCCCGGGTCGGGCCGGTCCATCGGTTACCGGTCAGGCGATCGGTCCACGTGCCGTCCGGCAACGGCAGGGTCGTGTCGCCCCACCCGTCGTGATGCAACCGTACGGTCCAGCGGGTGACGGCGACCAGCACATCGACGCCGCGCTGGAAGGCCACGATGTGCGGTGCGGCAGTGCCTTCGGCGAGCACCGGCCGGTAGTCACCGGACAGGAACGCCTCGGGATGGTCGCGGCGGGCATGCAACGCCGCTCGCACCACGCGAATCTTGCTGTGCGACAGCCCTTCCAGCTCCGCTGTGCGCGCCGGGTAGTCGACCGGCCTGCGGTTGTCCGGGTCGACGAGGCTGTCCTCCCACAACTCGGTGCCCTGATAGACGTCCGGGATGCCGGGGACGGTGAGCGCCAGCAGCTTCTGGCCGAGTGCGTCGCTGTGGGCATGCGGTTCGAGCTGCACCACGACCCCGGTGAGTTCGGTGGCGACCGGGCCGTCCAGGATCGCGTCGACCCAGGCGTGCACCGCGTCCTCGAATCCGGTGTCCGGGTCGTTCCACGAGGTGTGCCACATGGCTTCCCTGATGGCCTTCTCGGTGTAGGCGTGCACGCGCGTCCGCAGCTCGTCGGTGACCTGTCCGTCGGCCGGCCATACGCCGAAGATGTTCTGCAACAGGAACAGTCCGGTCGCGGCGTCCGGCGCGGGTGTGGTGGTCTGCCAGCTGCCCACGAACTCGGCCCACAGCGACGGGACCTGCGACAGCACACCGATGCGCGCCCGCACATCCTCGCCGCGTTTGGTGTCGTGGGTGGACAACGTGGTCATCGACTTCGGCCACAGGCGGCCCCGGACCGCCGAGCTGCGATGGAATTCCGCGGCGCTGACGCCGAATCGGTGCGGCTCGCCACCGACCTCGTTCAGCGACACCAACCGGGCGTCGCGGTAGAAGTAGCAATCCTCCACCGACTTCGCCGTCATCGCGCCGCACAGCTGCTGCAGCCGTGCGCCCGGCTCGCTGGAATCACCGGCCAGCGCGGCCGACACCAGCTGCAGCGGGACCGCCAGCTCGGGCTGGGCGGCCACCGTGTGCGCGAAGGCGGTCGACAGCACCGCCGACAAGTTCAGGTAATCCGACCGGTAGACACCGACTTCGGTCAGCAGCGCCGCCACCGCATCGGGCAACTGCGGATGATCGGCGCCGACGGCCGCCACAATCGAGCGGCACAGCCGAGCGAGCTCGCTGGACAGCGTCGTGGTGGCGGTGCTGATCTTCAACTGCCGCAGCAGTTCCGGGGCGCCGGCGTAGTCGAAGCCTTCCGCATCGACCAGTTCGGTCAGTGCCTCGGCGCCGGTGGGGTCGACGAAGATGCCGCCCACCTCGCGCAGTACGTCATAGCCCGTGGTGCCGTCGATCGGCAGCGTCGGGTCCAGCGCCTCATCCACTCCGAGGATCTTCTCGATCACGATCCAGGCCTGCGGGCCGGTCAGCTCGCGCAGCCATCCCAGGTATCCGGTCGGATCGGTCAGACCGTCAGGGTGGTCGATGCGCACTCCGTCGACCAGGCCGTCGGTGAACCAGCGGGCCACTTCGGCATGCGATGTGTCGAAAACCTCCCGGTCTTCCTGGCGCAGACCCGCCAGTGAGGTGATCGAGAAGAATCGACGATAGCCGCACACCCCGTTGCGCCATCCGATCAGCTTGTAGTGCTGCTGATCGTGGACCTCGGGGCCCGAGCCCTCGCCGGTTCCGGGTGCGATGGGGAACGCGAGGTCGCCGAGCCGTAACACATCACCGTCTACGGTGAGGTCTGCGACATCGCCGTCAGATCCCAGGACCGGCAACAGGATTCGGCCCTCCGGGTCGACCGACCAGTCGATGTCGAAGTACGTCGCGTACGGCGACTGCCTGCCGTGCTGCAGCACGTCCCACCACCAGGGGTTGCGCTGAGGCTGGTCGACCCCGACGTGATTGGGGACGATGTCGACGACCAGACCGAGGCCGCGTGCCTTGGCGGCCTCGGCGAGCCGCGCCAGGCCTTCGGCGCCGCCCAGTTCCTCGGACACCGTGGTCGGATCGGTGACGTCGTAGCCGTGGGTGGAGCCCGGTGCCGCGGTCAGGATGGGGGAGAGGTAGAGGTGGGAGACGCCGAGATCGTCGAGATAGGGGATGAGTTCCTCGGCGTCGGCGAAGGTGAACGCGTCGCCCGCCGAAGCGCCGCGCAGTTGCAGGCGGTAGGTGGACAGCACCGGGTAAGCCATAGCTGAGCCTGTTCCCGCTAGGCAGTCTTTTGAAGCACCAATACCGAGCGAGATGGAACACTTATCGTTTCGCCCGCTTTCACCACGACGTCGGTGGTCCCGGTGGCCTCCGAGGTGTCCAGAACCGCGCTCCACTCTTGCGCGTATTCGCCGTCCGGAACCGTGAACTCGATCGGCTTCTTGTGGGCGTTGAAACACAGCAGGAACGAATCGTCGACAACGCGCTCGCCGCGTGCATTGGGCTCCGGGATCGCGTCGCCGTTGAGGAACACCCCCACGAACTTGAAGCCGGAATTCCAGTCGTCATGCGACATCTCCTGACCGGCAGTGGTGAGCCAGGCGATGTCGCGCACCTGGTCGCCGGTGCGCAGCGGTTCGCCGTCGAAGAACCGGCGCCGCCGAAAGACCGGGTGCGCCTTGCGCAGTGCGGTCACGCTCTTGGTGAACTCCAACAACTCGGCGTGGGTTTCCTTGCACGTCCAGTCCATCCAGGACAGCGGTGAATCCTGGCAGTAGACGTTGTTGTTGCCCTGCTGGGTGCGGCCGATCTCGTCGCCGTGGGCGATCATCGGGGTGCCCTGCGAGAGCATCAGGGTGGCCAGGATGTTGCGCATCTGCTGATGGCGCAGTGCCATGATCGCCGGGTCGTCGGTCGGGCCCTCCACACCGCAGTTCCACGACCGGTTGTGGCTTTCGCCGTCGCGGTTGTCCTCGCCGTTGGCCTCGTTGTGTTTCTCGTTGTAGGACACCAGGTCGGCGAGGGTGAACCCGTCGTGGCAGGTGACGAAGTTGATGCTCGCGCTGGGCCGTCGGCCGGTCGCCTCGTAGAGGTCCGACGAGCCGGTCAGCCGGGAGGCGAACTCGCCGAGGGTCGCGGGCTCGCCGCGCCAGTAATCGCGGACGGTGTCGCGGTACTTGCCGTTCCACTCGGTCCACAGACCGGGGAAGTTGCCGACCTGGTAGCCGCCCTCGCCGACGTCCCACGGCTCGGCGATGAGCTTGACCTGGCTGATCACCGGATCCTGTTGCACCAGGTCGAAGAACGCGCTCAGTCGGTCGACGTCGTAGAACTCGCGGGCCAGTGTGGAGGCCAGATCGAAGCGGAATCCGTCGACATGCATCTCCAGCACCCAGTACCGCAGCGAGTCCATGATCAGCTGCAGGGTGTGCGGATGCCGGGCGTTGAGGCTGTTGCCGGTGCCGGTGAAATCCTTGTAGAACCGTTTGTCGTCGTCGAGCAGCCGGTAGTAGGCGGCATTGTCGATACCGCGGAAGTTGATCGTCGGACCCAGGTGGTTGCCCTCGGCGGTGTGGTTGTAGACCACGTCGAGGATCACCTCGATGCCGGCGTCGTGGAACGAGCGAACCATCGTCTTGAATTCGGCCACCGCACCGCCGGCATGCTGGGTGGACGAGTACTGGTAGTGCGGCGCGAAGAATCCGAAAGTGTTGTAGCCCCAGTAGTTTCGCAGTCCGAGATCCAGCAGACGGTGATCGTGCATGAACTGGTGTACCGGCATCAACTCGATGGCCGTCACGTTGAGGCTCTTGAGGTGGTCGATGACGGCCGGGTGACCCAGGCCGGCGTAGGTGCCGCGGAGTTCGTCGGGGATACCGGGATGGGTTTGGGTCATCCCCTTGACGTGCGCCTCGTAGATGATCGTCTCGTGGTACGGCGTTCGCGGCGGATGGTCGGAGCCCCACTGGAAGAACGGATTGATCACCACGCTGGTCATGGTGTGACCCAACGAGTCGACCATCGGTGGGGTGCCGCCGGACGCCAGGTCCTCGGCGCCCAGGTCGTAGGAGTACAGCGCCTGGCCGAACTCGAAGTCGCCGTGGAACGACTTGCCGTACGGGTCGAGCAGGAGCTTGCTGGGATCGCAGCGATGGCCGGCCGCCGGGTCCCACGGGCCGTGGACCCGGAAGCCGTAGCGCTGCCCCGGAGTGATCGTCGGCAGGTAGGTGTGCCAGACGAATCCGTCGACCTCGTCGAGGTTGATGCGCGTCTCGGTGCCGTCTTTGGCGATCAGGCAGAGTTCGACGGAGTCGGCGACCTCGGAGAACACCGAAAAATTCGTGCCGGCGCCGTCATAGGTGGCCCCGAGCGGGTACGGGGTACCCGGCCATCTGGTGACCTGCGCGGGTTCGCTCGATGCCATCGTTAGACCTTATCGACGTGGCGCTCGTGATGCGCAAGTTGTCACCACCACCGGGTGGCGGCCCCCAGCTGCTTGCCCAGTTCAGGAATCAACGTGCGCATGTACGTCGCGGAGATGTGATGAGAATCGTGGTAGATCAGCACATTTCCCTCCACGGCGCGGCACACGTCCGGACGGCACACCGCATCGCTGAGGTCGAGGATCCGCATCTGCGGGAACTGTGCCAGGAAGTCCAGGGTCTGATTGCGGTCGGAGAGCACGTCGGAGCGCTTGATCCCGCACGATTCCGCGTCGCCGCCCTTGGCCAGGCAGTCGGTCGGGAAGAACGGTTCGCCGTTGCGCACCAGCCACGGGGTGTCACGCATCGCCAGGATCGGAATGTTGTTGTCCGACAAGGTCTGCCAGATACCGATGTACGTCGCGGGCATCACATCGCCGGGCTTGATGTTCCACGGCCGGGTGGATGTGGTGAACACGAAGCTGGGGCGGTCGCTGATCAGCTTGGCCATCACCCGTTCATTCCACTCGTGGCAGTTCGGGTACGGCCGGTTGTCGCCCATCACCAGCGGTTCCTGCTCGGTGGTCAGCGGGCAGCCCATCTTCAGATACGTGACGATCTTGAAGTGGTGCATCTTGGCCAGCGCGTCCAACGCGGTGATCCAGTGCTCGGCATGCGATCCGCCCGCCAGGGCGATCGTTCGGGTCGCCGACAGGTCGCCGTAGGTGCAGTTGATGACCCCGACAGTGTCGAAATCGCTGATGCAGCCGTCGTTGGTGGATTCGGGCAGGTCGTTCTTCGCTTCGAGCACGGTGGGCCGCATCGGCAGCTTCGGCACCCGGGCGTGCTCGGTCAGCGCCCGCGCCCCCGGGTAACCGGCGGTCGAGAGCGTCACCAGCTCCCTGCCGTGCGAGCGCTGCACGGTGACGTGCTCGCGCCACGTGAACGACGTCGCCGTCAGCGCCACCCCGAGTAGCCCGACCGTGGTGCCCAGCGCGATCGTCGGCCTGCGCAGGCGGGTGCGCCACGGGATGCTGGGCTGCGGCGTCACCTGCGCCGCGGCATTGCGCCGGAATCGCAGCGGCTCCTCGACGAATCGCATGGTGAGGTAGGCCAGCACGCCGGAGATCGCGAGGATGACGGCGCCGTCGACGAAACCCGCCCGGCTGCCGTCGGTGTAGGCGAGCCAGAAGATCAGCAGCGGCCAGTGCCATAGGTACAGGGAGTAGGCCATCGCGCCGAGGGTCATCAGCGGGGCGGCCGACAACAGCCGGTTGGGCAGCGGCAGCCGGTCCCTGGTCGACGGCCGTGCCTGGCGGTTCGCCGCCGCCAGAATCATCAGCACGGTCGCACCGACCGGCACCAGCGCCCACGGACCGGGGAACTCGCGGACCCCGTCGATCAGCGCACCGCACGACACGATCGCGGCCAGCCCCACCGTGGCCGCCACCGTGCGCAGCCACATCGGCCAGCGGATGTAGGGAACCGCCGCGCCCACCAGAACACCGAGCAGAAGCTCCCAGGCGCGCGCGAAGCTGTTGTAGTACGCGGCTGTCTGGTCGTTGACGTGGAGCACGGTGGCAAAGGTGAATGACGCGATGGTGAGGCCGGCCAGCAAAGCCACGAACGTTGGCCGCAGTCGCTTGCCAAGCGGGCGCCTCAGCAAATATGCGAACGCGAAAATAAGGACAAGAAACGAGATGTAGAACTGGCCCTGAACAGACATCGACCAGATGTGCTGCAGCGGGCTGACCGCCTCACCGGCCCGCAGATAGTTGGACTCGGTCGCCGAAAGCTCCCAGTTCTGGTAGTAGCCGAGGCTCGCCAGGCTCTGGTCAGCAAAGGTCTCCCAGCGGGTCTGGGGCTGGATGAGAACCGTCAAAACGGCACCCGCGGCAAGCACCACGACCAGTGCGGGCAGCAGCCTGCGGACAAGTCGTCGAATCTCTGGCCAGGGCGACAGCGAAGAGTCGGGATTCAGTGCGGTGCGCAGTAGGGAGCCGCCGAAGAAGAAGCCGGAGAGCACCAGGAAGACGTCCACACCGCCCGAGACGCGCCCGAACCACACGTGGAACACCGCGACGAGGGCGATGGCCAACCCCCGCAGACCGTCGAGATCGTGACGGTAGAAGCCCGATTGCCGCGAACCCATCGCCGTGCGGGGAGCGGAGTCCGCCGGCGTCACTGCTGACGGGCGGGGCGGGCTGAGGGTGAACATGATCGGGAGTCAATCTACCCAAACCCGGTATTCTTCTCATCCGCAGCGAATGGCGCGTCGGGGCTACGAAATCCGTTGAGCAAACGCTCTCCGGCGCCGGATCTCACCTCGGCTAGGCTCACACAACGTGTCGGCGTTGACCCCCCACCAGATCAGCGAGATCGACGCCGCGCACATCTGGCACCCGTACAGCACGATCGGCGCCGAGGCCATGGCACCGGTGGTGGCCACTCGGGCCGACGGCGCGTGGCTGACCCTGGTTCGCGACGACACCGAGATCAGGGTGCTCGATGCGATGGCGTCCTGGTGGACTGCGGTGCACGGGCACGGCAACCCGGTGTTGGACGCGGCGCTGAGCCGTCAGTTGTCGACGATGAATCACGTCATGTTCGGCGGCTTGACCCACGAGCCCGCGGCACGTCTGGCGCAGCTGCTGGTGGACATCACGCCCGCCGGGCTGGAGACCGTGTTCTTCTCCGACTCCGGCTCGGTGGCCGTGGAGGTCGCGGTCAAGATGGCGCTGCAGTACTGGCGCAGCGCGGGCCGGTTCGGCAAGTCCAAACTGATGACGTGGCGTGGCGGATATCACGGCGACACCTTCACCCCGATGAGCGTCTGCGACCCCGACGGCGGCATGCACTCGCTGTGGAGCGACGTGTTGTCCCCGCAGGTGTTCGCGCCCCCGGTGCCGGGTGACTACGACCCGGCCTACGTCGCGGCGTTCGGAGACCAGCTGCTCGCGCATGCCGACGAGCTCGCCGCCGTGATCGTCGAACCGGTGGTCCAAGGTGCCGGCGGAATGCGATTCCACGACCCGCGCTACCTCACCGACCTGCGCGCGCTCTGCGACCGCGCCGGAGTGCTGCTCATCTTCGACGAAATCGCCACCGGTTTCGGGCGCACCGGCGAGCTGTTCGCCGCCGACCACGCCGGCGTCAGTCCCGACATCATGTGCGTCGGCAAGGCATTGACCGGCGGTTACGTCACGCTGGCGGCGACACTGTGCACGCTGGATATCGCGCGGACGATCAGTGGCAGCGATGCGGGTGCGTTGATGCACGGCCCGACGTTCATGGCCAACGCGCTGGCGTGTGCGGTGTCGGTGGCCTCAGTCGAACTGTTGCTCGCCCAGGACTGGCGCGCCCGGGTCGCCGAGATCGGTGCCGGGCTGGCTGAGGGGGTCGAGCCGGCCCGCGCGCTGTCGTCGGTGGCCGACGTCCGGGTGCTCGGTGCGATCGGTGTGATCGAGACACGGCAGCCGGTCGACCTCACCGTCGCCACCCCGGTCGCCCTGGACAACGGCGTCTGGCTGAGGCCCTTCCGCAACCTGATCTACGCGATGCCGCCGTTCATCTGCACTCCGGACGAGGTGGATCAGATCACCTCGGCGATGGTCGCCGTGGCGTGTGCACTGGGCTGAATAGCGCGACTCCTCACCCCTCGTGCCTCGGCGCTCGTCGTCACGCTAACCTGAACGGTGTTCAAGTAGCGTCGGAGGAGTGCCTGTGACCCGCGTCGGTCTTTCCCCACTGGCCTGGCTCGACACCGTCGAGCGGCAGCGCCGGGACGCCGGCCTACGCCGGTCGCTACGGACCCGGCCCGCGGTGGCCACCGAGCTGGACCTGGCCTCGAATGACTATCTGGGCCTGTCCCAGCATCCCGCGGTCATCGACGGTGGGGTGGGTGCGTTGCGCACGTGGGGTGCGGGATCGACCGGCTCGCGGCTGGTTACCGGAAACACCGAACTGCACGAGGAATTCGAAAGCGCCCTGGCTGATTTCGTCGGCGCCGAGGCCGCGCTGGTGTTCTCCTCGGGCTACACCGCCAACATCGGCGCCACCGTGGCGCTGTCCGGCCCGGGCTCGCTGATCGTGTCCGACGCGCTGTCACACGCCTCGCTGGTCGACGCATGTCGGCTGTCGCGGGCGCGGGTAGTCGTCGCGCCGCATCTCGACGTCGAGGCTGTCGAGGCAGCGCTGGCCGGGCGCGACGAAGAGCGGGCGCTGGTCATCACCGAATCGGTGTTCAGCACCGACGGCGCGCTGGCGCCGCTGCGCAGGCTCCACGAGGTCTGCCGCAGGCACGGGGCGCTGTTGCTGGTCGACGAGGCCCATGGCCTCGGGGTCCGCGGCACCGGCGGACGTGGCCTGATTCACGAGGCCGGATTGGCCGGTGCGCCCGACGTGATCATGACGACGACCATGTCGAAGTCGCTGGGCAGCCAAGGTGGTGCGGTGCTCGGCCCCGCCGCGGTGCGCGACCACCTCATCGACGCCGCGCGGACGATGATCTTCGACACCGGACTGGCCCCGGCGCCGGTCGGCGCCGCACTCGCTGCGCTCACCGTGCTGGTTGCCGAACCGGGGCGGGCCACCGCTGTGATCGACCGGGCCCGGGAGCTGGCCGAGATGTGTGACGTGCCAGAGGAGCCCGAATCTGCCGTCGTCTCAGTCATTCTCGGCGACCCGGAGATCGCGGTGGCCGCGGCGAGCGCCTGTCTGGAGGCCGGGGTGCGGGTCGGGTGTTTCCGGCCGCCGACGGTTCCGGCGGGCACCTCGCGGCTGCGGCTGACCGCGCGGGCGTCGTTGACCGACGAGGAGATGGACACCGCGCGCGAGGTTCTGTCCGCGGTGTTGGGGGCGCAGCCCCGATGAGCGTGCTGGTCGTCACCGGCACCGGGACCGGAGTGGGAAAAACCGTCGTGACCGCGGCGCTGGCCTGCCACGCGCGGGTGGCCGAACGGGACGTCGCGGTGTGCAAGCCGGTGCAGACCGGCACCGCCGACGGCGACGACGACCTCGCCGAGGTCGGCAGGCTCTCCGGCGTCACCGAACTGTTCGGCGTCGCGCGCTATCCGGATCCGCTGGCGCCTGCGGCCGCGGCCGACAGCGCAGGCCTGCCGCTGCCCACCACCGGCGAGCTGCTGAGCGTCATCCGCGATGTCGACCGGCCTGGCCGGCTGACGCTGGTCGAAGGGGCCGGCGGCCTGCTGGTGGAACTGACAGCCGACGGCGCGACGCTGCGCGACCTCGCGGTCGAACTCGCCGCGCCGGTGCTCGTCGTCGTCGAGCCGGGTCTGGGCACGCTGAACCACACGGCATTGACGTTGGAAGGCCTTGGTGCCAAAGGGCTTTCGTGCACAGGTCTGGTGATCGGCGCCTGGCCCGCGCAACCCGGCGCGGCGGAGAAGTCCAACCGCGAAGCGCTGGCCAAGCTCGCTCCGGTCCGCGCGGCGCTCCCGGCGGGAGTGGCCGCGGTGTCCCCGAATGACTTCGCGTTGTTCAGCGCTCGGGCGTTCGACCCCGACTGGGTCGCCGGCCTGATCTAGAGATGGCGCACTCGATTGAGCTGCTCCTGGATCAGCGGGCCGACGATGCGGTGCGGCACACGTGGCAGGCGCTGGCCGACGCCGGTCTGCCCAGTCAGCTGCGGGTCACGTCCGACACCAACCGCCCACACATCACGCTGATCGCCGCGGAACGGATCTCGCCCGACGTCGACGAGCGGCTGATGGAACTGGCCGATCTCTTCCCGCTCCGGGCTGTCATGGGCGCACCGCTGGTCTTCGGCACCGGGCGGATGACGTTGGCCCGGCTGGTGGTTCCGTCGGCGGCGCTGCTGGCGATGCACGACGAGGTCTACGACGTGTGTCTGCCGTCGGTGACCAGTGTCTTCGCCCACAGTGCGCCGGGCCGGTGGACGCCGCACGTCACGCTGGGGCGCCGGTTCACCCCGGCGCAAGCCGGTGACGCATTCGCATTGGTCGACGGGATCACCGTGGACATCCGGGCGAGCATCGTCGGACTGCGGCGTTGGGACAGCGATGCGCGAACTGACCGTGTGCTGATCAGTTGACCTGCGCGGCAATGCTTTTGGGAACACACATCTTCCAGCCGTCGATCACCAGTTCGCGTACCTCGTCGAGATCGACCGCATCAAGGCGGACGTGGATCCAGTTGTAGCGCATGTCCGACGGCCGGGGCAGTGCGAACTTGTCCGGCTCGGCCGCCACCATCGCCTCGCGTTCCTCCTTCGGGAACCCGACCCCCATCACGGTCTCGTCGCGGGAGAACGCCAGGAAGACCAGCCTGCCGGCCCGGAATGTGATCCGGTCGCGGACCACGGTTTCGTAGGCTCTCGGAAGGGCAAGTGCGATCGGGCGCACCTGGTCGACGGTGATCACACCGGCAGGCTGCGCCGCGCCGCGATGCCGTCGACCAGCAGCTGCACTCCGAAGCCGAACCGGCGGCTGGGGTCGGCGCCGAGCACGGATTGTTCGTCGGGGAGGTCGGCGCCGGCGGCGTCCCACTGCAGACGGGATTGCTCGTCGGCGGTGAAGCCCAGTACGTAGTAGAGGACGGTGCGGCCGGCGGTCACGGCGTGCCCGGTATCGACGCCCGCGGCGATCGCCGCGTCGGCCAGCCAGCCGAGGATCTGCGTCATCGCCTCCGACTGGCCCGCGGCGAAACTGGCGGACACCAGCTCGGCGCCGTCGGTGTGGGAGAGCAGGGCATCGCGCAACTGATCGCAGATCGCCTCGACGCGCACACGCCAGTCCCCAGGTACGTCGTGGATACTGCCCAGGATTCGGTCAGCCACCGCGCCGAGCAGTTGCTGCTTGTTGGCGAAGTGCCAGTACAGCGCGCCGGGGGAGACCGCGAGCTCGCGGGCCAGCCGCCGCATGGACAGGTCGGCCATGCCGTAGTTGTCCAGCAGTGTCGTCGCCGCATCGACCACGTCGCGTTTGTGGAGCTGCACACGCGTAGCCTAGCCTGAACACTGTTCAAGTTGGCGAACGCAGGAGGACAAGCCGGTGACGCAGGCAGCGACGGACGTATTGGCACTGGCGCGCGAGCAGGTGCTCGAGCGCGGCGAGGGTCTGTCCCGCGATCAGGTGCTCGAGGTCTTGCAGCTGTCCGACGATCACCTCGAAGACCTTCTGGCCCTGGCCCACGAGGTCCGGATGAAGTGGTGTGGGCCGGAGGTCGAGGTCGAGGGCATCATCAGCCTGAAAACCGGTGGCTGCCCGGAGGATTGCCACTTCTGTTCGCAGTCCGGTCTGTTCGCCTCGCCGGTGCGCAGCGCCTGGCTGGACATCCCGAGCCTGGTCGAGGCCGCCAAGCAGACCGCCAAGTCCGGCGCCACCGAGTTCTGCATCGTGGCCGCCGTCCGCGGACCCGACGAGCGATTGCTGGCCCAGGTGGCCGCAGGCATCGAGGCGATCCGCAACGAGGTCGACATCCAGATCGCCTGCTCGCTGGGGATGCTCACCCAGGAGCAGGTGGATCGTCTCAAGGAGATGGGCGTCCACCGCTACAACCACAACCTGGAGACCGCGCAGTCCTACTTCCCGAACGTCGTCACCACCCACTCGTGGGAGGAGCGGTGGGGAACCCTGGAGATGGTCCGTGAGGCCGGCATGGAGGTGTGCTGCGGCGGCATCCTCGGCATGGGGGAGACGCTCGAGCAGCGCGCCGAGTTCGCCGCGAACCTCGCCGAGCTCGATCCGCACGAGGTGCCGCTGAACTTCCTGAACCCGCGCCCGGGCACCCCGTTCGGTGATCTGGAGGTGCTGCCGGCGTCCGAGGCGCTCAAGGCCGTCGCCGCGTTCCGTCTGGCTCTGCCGCGCACCATGCTCCGGTTCGCCGGTGGCCGGGAGATCACGCTCGGCGACCTCGGCGCCAAGCAGGGCATCCTCGGTGGCATCAACGCCGTGATCGTCGGAAATTACCTGACCACGCTGGGTCGCCCGGCTGAGGCCGATCTCGAGCTGCTCGAAGATCTGCAGATGCCGATCAAGGCTCTGAACGCCAGCCTGTAGTGGCGATGGTCGGACAGCTGCCCGCACCGGTGAGTGCCGGGGTCTACAACGTCTACACCGGGGAGCCCGCCGGCAGCGTCGTACCCACCGCCGCGCAGCTCGGACTCGAGCCACCTCGCTTCTGCGCGGAGTGCGGGCGCCGGATGGTGGTCCAGGTGCGTCCGGACGGCTGGTGGGCCAAGTGCTCGCGCCATGGCCGGGTCGACTCCCACGATCTGGAGGACCAGCGGTGAATCTCGAACCACAGCAACGTATTTCACGTCGCCGCGCCGCAATCGTGGTGGTCGTCGGGTTGACCCTGGCCGGTGCGGTGATCGGCGCGGTGTGGTCGGTGCTGGCGCCGTCGGCGCATGGCGTGGTGGCGTTGACCCGCTCGGGTCAGCGGGTGCAGACCTACCTCGGCAGCGAGTCCGATCACCTGTTCGTGGCGGCGGCATTGCTCATCGGGTTGCTGACGTCGATGGCGATCGTGGCGGCGGTACTGGTGTGGCAGTGGCGTGCGCATCGCGGGCCGCTGCTGGCGACGGCGCTGTGGGTGGGTTCGATAGCCGCCGCCGGCGCGGCTGCGGGCGTCGGCGCGCTGCTGGTGAGCTGGCACTACGGGCCGGTGCCGTTCGACACGGCTCCGGTGACCCCGGACAACCGGATCTTCTACTACTCCGAGGCGCCCCCGGTGTTCTTCGCGCACGGGCCGTTGCAAATCGCGACGACGCTACTGTTCCCGGCCGCGATCGCGGCGCTGACGTATGCCTTGATGGCGGTGGCCACCCCGCGTGACGATCTCGGTGCCGTGCCGCCGATGGACCGGATCTCCGCTTAGAGCCGGGCCCCTAGAGCCGGGCCCTCACAGTGGTCGGAACGGAACCCGGCCGCCGGACACCACGCGCGCGACGATCCCGCCGAGGCGCCACATGCCCGCGTAGGTCATGGGATTGAGCAGCGTCGGCCACTTCGTCCGCACGATGTGCTCGTCGATCGGACGTTGGGCGAACCGGTCGGTCAGCCAGCGCAGCGTCATCGGCGCCGACATCGGGTGCAGCAGCATGTGCTCGCTGAACATGTCGCGGTGGTAGGTCACCCGCGCCCCGCCCGCGGAGTAGGTGTGCACCAGGTCGTCGATGTCGTCGACGTCGATCACCGAGTCGTGGACCGCCTGCACGATCAGTACCGGGAGGTCGGGCACCGCCTTGCCGAGCTTGATGTTGTCGAAGACGTGCTGGACTTCCGGCGTCGCCAGGATCTCTTCCAGCGGTGGGTGCACCAGGTCGTCGAAGTCGGTGCGGAACAACCGGATGACGGCCTCCGCGGTGGTCATGTTCTCGAGGCGGCGCAGCAGGGCCAGCCCGTCCTCGGTGGCGTTCTGCTCGATCACCCGGTTCAGATCGGGATAGGTCTTGGCCAGCGCGGCCACCACGAGCGCGGGCAGAGCGGCCAGGTAGGAGCCGTTGAGCCGGCGGAACGTGTGGCCGAGGTCGCCGACCGGCGAACCCAGGACGGCGCCGACGATGTTCAGTTCGGGTGCGTAGTCCTCGTGCACCTCGGCCGCCCACGCGGTGGCGAGCCCGCCGCCGGAGTAACCCCACAACCCGACCTGGCTGTCCGCGGCGAGTCCGAACGCCTCGAACCCGAGCGCTGCCCGCACCCCGTCGAGGACGGCGTAACCGGGTTCGTAGGGGGCACCCCAGATACCGGCCGGCCCCTCGTGGTCGGGGACCGACACCACCCAGCCCTCGGCGAGGGCCGCCGCGACGAGCAGGTACTCGAGCTGCGGCAGCGAGCCGACGGCTTTGGCGTGCCTGCGCATGGCGTAGGAGGGGAAGCAGCGCGAGGCCACCGCGTCGATGGCGCACTGATATGAGACGACGTTGCGGACCTGGTCAGGGGTGTGGCCGGTCGGGATGAGCACGGTGGTGACGGTGGCCTGCGGCAAACCGTTGTGATCGGTGCTGCGGTACAGCAGCTGGGTGGCCCGCACCCGCTGCGGGATCAGCCCGAGAAAGCCCAGCTGGACGTCACGGGAGCGCAGCACGGTGCCCGGCTCGGCGTGTTCGAAGCCGGCGGGCGGTTCGTAGAACGGGTCATCGGCCGGAAGCTGCGGATGCGCACCACGCTCGAGTTCCTCGTGCGGGGCGCGGCCGATCCATTCGGGGCTCGGCGCCCCGGCGCTTACCGGATGCATTCCACCCTTTCTACCTTAAGAATGGTCTAAGAAGCCAGCCGACTCACCCGGGTGGCCGAAACGCGGCAAACTCGTCGGTCACCCTCAAATGCGAGTCGGTGAAGCGATAGAGCGCCGCCGGGCGCCCGCCGCTGCGGCCCGGATGGGCCGTCGTCCCGGTCGGCGTGATGACGCCGCGGCGCGCGAGCACCCGCTGCAGATTCGTGGCGTCGACCTGATAGCCCAGGGCGGCGCCATAGATGTCACGTAGCGTCGAGAGCGCGAATTCCCTTGGTGTCAAGGCGAATCCGATATTGGTGTAGGACAACTTGGCGACCAGCCTGGTGCGGGCGTATTCCACCATCGGGGCGTGGTCGAAGGCCATCTCCGGCAGGGCGTTGACCGGATGCCAGCGGGTGTCCGGCGGTAGTTCAGGGGTGGCGACCGAGGGGACCAGCCCGAGAAATGTCGAGGCGATCGTGCGAACACCGGGCACGCGGCCCGGATCGGAGAACACCGCGAGCTGTTCCAGGTGCGCGATCTCGCGGACGTCGACCTTCTCGGCGAGCTGGCGTCGCGCGGAACTGATCAGGTCCTCGTCGGCGCGCAGCCTGCCGCCGGGCAACGACCACTTGCCCCGCTCGGGCTCCAGGCCGCGCTGCCATAACAGCACGTTAAGGGCCGGTGTACGTGAGTGGACGTCGCCAACCTGGAATACGACGGCGAGTACTTCGTGTTCGGTGCTAGTATGAGGCACGTTTTCGATTATAAGTCGAAAACCTCGGGAGCAAGACAGGAGGCGGAAATGACCGTCTTGGATCGTGCAGACGCCGTCGACGGTGCCACTGGTGCCGGGCTTATCGCTCGCATCACCGATGGACCCGGTGGTTACACCGGGGTGAACGGTGACGAGGAATGGGCCGCCGAGATTCGCCGACTGGCGACCTTGCGAAACGCGACCATCCTGGCGCACAACTACCAGCTGCCGGCCATTCAGGATGTCGCCGATCATGTCGGTGACTCGCTGGCACTGTCCCGGATCGCCGCCGAGGCCGCCGAAGAGACGATCGTGTTCTGCGGTGTGCATTTCATGGCCGAGACCGCCAAGATCCTGAGCCCCGAGAAAACGGTGCTGATCCCGGATCAGCGCGCCGGGTGCTCACTGGCCGACTCGATCACCGCCGAGGAACTGCAGGCCTGGAAGGACGAGCACCCCGGTGCGGTCGTCGTCTCCTACGTCAACACCACCGCGGCCGTGAAGGCTCTCACCGACATCTGCTGCACCTCGTCCAACGCCGTCGAGGTGGTGGCCTCCATCCCGGCTGACCGCGAGGTGCTGTTCTGCCCCGACCAGTTCCTCGGCGCGCACGTCCGCCGGATGACCGGCCGGACCAACCTGCACGTCTGGGCCGGCGAGTGCCACGTGCACGCGGGCATCAACGGCGACGAACTCGCCGACCAGGCTCGCAGCCACCCCGACGCCGAGTTGTTCGTCCACCCCGAATGCGGTTGCGCCACATCGGCGTTGTATCTGGCCGGTGAAGGCGCCTTCCCGTCGGACCGGGTCAAGATCCTGTCCACCGGCGGCATGCTGGATGCCGCCAAGGCATCTCACGCCAAGCAGGTGCTGGTCGCGACCGAAGTCGGCATGTTGCACCAATTACGCCGTGCCGCACCGGAAATCGATTTCCAGGCCGTGAACGACCGGGCGTCGTGCAAGTACATGAAGATGATCACCCCGGCTGCACTGCTGCGCTGCCTGGTCGAGGGTGCCGACGAGGTCGACGTCGATCCCGAGACTGCCCGGCTGGCCCGCGCCAGCGTGCAGCGGATGATCGAGATCGGCCAGCCCGGCGGCGGGGAATGACGCGCTCCTTCGCCTGCGGAGCCGGCGCCGCGGGTGTGGACTGGCAGCAGCGCGCCGATGTCGTGGTGATCGGCACCGGGGTGGCCGGCCTGGCCGCCGCCCTGGCCGCGCACCGACAAGGCAGTCGCACAGTCATTCTGAGCAAGGCACCCGATACCGCGACGTTCTACGCCCAGGGCGGGATCGCGGTGGTGCTGCCGCACACCGACGACTCGGTGGACGCGCACGTCCGCGACACCCTGGCTGCGGGTGCCGGCCTGTGTGACCCCGATGCGGTGCGGTCGATCGTCGCCGACGGGTATCGCGCGGTTGCCGACCTGGTCGACGACGGCGCCCGGTTCGACGAGAGCTCGCCCGGTCGGTGGGCGCTGACCCGTGAGGGCGGCCACTCGCGGCGGCGCATCATCCACGCCGGCGGTGACGCCACCGGAGCCGAAGTGCAGCGGGCGCTCGACCATGCCGCCGCCACCCTGGACATCCGGCGCAATCATGTTGCGCTGCAAGTCCTCAACGATGGCGCGACGGTCACCGGCGTGCTGGTCCGCAACGCCGACGGACTCGGTATCGTGCACACTCCGTCGGTCATCCTGGCCACCGGGGGTCTGGGCCACCTGTATCGGGCGACCACCAACCCGGAGGGCTCCACCGGCGATGGCATCGCTCTGGCGCTGTGGGCCGGCGTCGGCGTCACCGACATCGAATTCGTCCAGTTCCACCCGACCATGCTGTTCGACCGCAATGCCTCCGGACGCCGTCCGCTGATCACCGAGGCGCTGCGCGGCGAAGGCGCGGTGCTGCGCGACGCCCGCGGCGAATCGGTCACGGCGGGGGTGCATCCGCTGGGCGATCTCGCCCCGCGCGACGTGGTGGCCGCGGCCATCGAGGCGCGGCTGCGGGCGAGCGGCGACGAGTGCGTGTTCCTCGACGCACGCTCCATCGACCGGTTCGCGCAACGCTTCCCGACGGTCACGGCGGCCTGCCGCGCCGCGGGCATCGACCCCACCCGCCAGCTGATTCCGGTCGTCCCGGGCGCGCATTACAGCTGCGGCGGGGTGGCCACCGACGTGTCCGGCCGGACCGAACTGCCCGGCTTGTTCGCCGCAGGCGAGGTGGCCCGAACTGGCATGCACGGCGCCAACCGGCTGGCGTCCAACAGCCTGCTCGAAGGCCTGGTGGTCGGTGGCCGCGCCGGGCAGGCCGCCGTCGAGCACGCCCGAGACGCAGGCGTGCCGGTGGCGAAAGTCGATGAGCGGCAACATCATGCGCTCGACCGAACGGTGCTACAGACGGCGATGAGCGAGTTCGCCTCGGTGGTCCGCGACGCCGCCGGCCTGCAGCGGCTCACCGACCTGCTCGGCGACGCCGAGCCCACCCGGATGACCACCCGCGCAGCAGTCGAGGACGTCGCACTCACAGCCACCGCCCGCGCGGTGACCACGGCGGCGCTGGCGCGCACCGAATCCCGCGGCTGCCACCACCGCGGCGATCACCCGGACACCGATCCGGCACAGGCGTTCAGCCGCACCCTGCACGGCGACCACGCGGCGGCGTGCCTGCGATGAAACTCACCGACGACGAGCGTGCGGAAGCTCGGATCACGATCCGGCGCGGCCTCGACGAGGACCTGCGCTACGGACCCGACGTCACCACCCTGGCCACCGTGCCCGAGGATGCCGGCACGGTCGCCGCGCTGGTGTCCCGGGAGGCCGGCGTCGCCGCCGGGATCGACGTGGCGCTACTGGTTCTCGACGACGTGCTCGGTCAGGACGGTTATGAGGTCGTCGACCGGGTGGAGGACGGCACCCGGCTGGCGGCCGGTGCGGCCCTGCTTCGGGTGCAGGCGCCGACGCGGGGGCTCCTGACCGCCGAGCGGACCCTGCTGAACCTGGTGTGCCACCTGTCGGGGATCGCCACCGCCACCGCGGCCTGGGTCGACGCCGTCGACGGCACCAAAGCCAAGATCCGCGACACCCGCAAGACCCTGCCGGGGCTGCGGGCCCTGCAGAAGTACGCGGTGCGGGTGGGCGGCGGCGCCAACCACCGGATGGGCTTGGGCGACGCCGCGCTGATCAAGGACAACCACGTCGCCGCCGCCGGCTCGGTGGTCGCCGCGCTGCGGGCCGTGCGCGCGGCCGCGCCGGATCTGCCGTGCGAGGTCGAGGTGGACACCCTCGAGCAACTCGACGACGTGCTCGCCGAAGATGTGCAGCTGATCCTGTTGGACAACTTCCCGGTATGGCAGACCCAGATCGCGGTACAGCGGCGAGACGCCAACGCCCCCGGCGTCCTACTGGAATCCTCGGGAGGCCTCAGCCTGGAGTCCGCCGCCGACTACGCCGGGACCGGGGTCGACTTCCTTGCCGTGGGCGCGTTGACCCACTCGGTACGGGTCCTGGACGTGGGTCTGGACCTCTAGGCGATATCGGCGACGAACGCGCCGACACCGCGCTTCACGCCGCGGCGGGCAACCCCGGGCAGGGACGGGTCGTCGGTGCCCGCGGGTACCACCCGAGGGTTCACCAGATGCAGGGTCTTGCGGCCGTGCCGGATATCGGCCTCGCCGGCGGCGAGGATGTTCTTGACCCAGTTGGTCTTGCCGTGGCCGAGCATGACGGCCAGGGTGTCACCCTTACGGAAGGCAGAGACCACGGTCTCGTACTGCTTGCCCGAGGTGCGGCCGCGATGGGAGATGACCGACATCCCCGGCATGAACTTCGCCAGCGGTTTAACGGCCGGATTGAAGTACTTGATCTGGAAGTTCTCGAACCAGACCGGGAACTTCATCGGCACACCGGGGGCGTTGTTGGGGTGATCCTTGGTCGACATGGCGCTCACGTTAGGCGGCTGCGCCCCGCCGCACCAGGGACAGCACCACCGCCGCCGCGGCGAACAGGCCGGAGAACGTCCGGTTCATGGCTCGCTGCTGGCGCGGTGTGCGCAGCCACCGCAGTAACCGGGATGCCAGCCCGGTGTAGGCGCCCATCACCACCAGGTCGACGACGACCATCGTCGCCCCGATGGCCAGGTACTGCGGCAGCAGCGGTGCGGTCGGCACGACGAACTGGGGGAGCACCGCCAGCAGGAACACCAGCCCCTTGGGGTTGGTGACATTGACCAGACAGCCGCGCACCAGCAGGGACATCCGGCCGCCGTTGGCGGTGGTGTCGAGTTGTTCGCCCAGGTCGAAGGGCCTGCTGCGCCATTGGCGGACGGCCAGATAGATCAGATACGCCACGCCGATCCACTTGATCACCGTGAACGCGACGATCGACTGGGCCACCGCCGCGCCGAGCCCGACCGCCACTGCGACGAGTTGCAGCATCAGGCCGATCTCCAGGCCCGTGATGCTCCAGTAACCACGGCGCAGACCGTGCGCCAGACCGGTCGCCATGGACTGGATTGCCCCGGCCCCGGGAGAGACACTGATCGCTATCGCGGCGCCCACGAAGGCCAGCCACAGCTGGAATTGCATAGTCGCAGTATCCGGGCCGGTGGCGGCCGCATCCAATCGATTTTTATTCGGGTGCACCGATCGGGGACAATTGATCCGATGACCAGCTTCGCCATGAACCGGATCGACCTGCGCGGCCGCGCGCTGACCGCCGCCTCGCTGCGTGCGGCGCTTCCGCGCGGTGGCGTGGACGTCGACGCCGTGGTCCCCAAGGTCCGGCCGATCGTCGACGACGTCGCACAGCGCGGTGCCGTCGCGGCACTGGAGTACGGCGAGAAGTTCGACGGGGTGCGTCCCCAAACCGTGCGGGTGCCGGTCGCCGCGCTCGGCGAAGCGCTGGCTGCCTTGCCCGCCGATGTGCGCGCCGCGCTCGAGGTGGCGATCGATCGCACCCGCGCCGTGCATGCCGATCAGCGGCGCACCGACACCACCACGCTGTTCGACTCCGGCGCGTCGGTCACCGAGCGCTGGGTGCCGGTGGAGCGAGTGGGTCTCTACGTGCCGGGCGGCAACGCCGTCTACCCGTCCAGCGTGGTGATGAACGTCGTGCCCGCGCAGACCGCCGGTGTCGACTCACTGGTGATCGCCAGCCCGCCCCAGGCCGGCCATGGTGGTCTGCCGCACCCGACGATCCTGGCGGCGGCCGCGCTGCTCGGCGTCGAAGAGGTGTGGGCGGTCGGCGGCGCGCAGGCCGTGGCACTGATGGCCTACGGCGGCACCGACACCGACGGCGCCGAGCTGGCACCGGTCGACATGGTGACCGGACCGGGCAACATCTATGTGACCGCCGCCAAGCGAATCTGCCGCTCGCAGATCGGGATCGACGCAGAGGCCGGGCCCACCGAGATCGCGATCCTCGCCGACCACACCGCCGACCCGGTGCATGTCGCCGCCGATCTGATCAGCCAGGCCGAGCATGACGTGATGGCCGCCAGTGTGCTGGTGACCGACAGCACCGAGCTGGCGCAGGCCACCGAAGCCGAGCTGGCCGTACAGCTCGAGACCACCAAGCACCGGGAGCGGGTGACCGAGGCGCTGCGCGGGCGCCAGTCCGGCATCGTGCTGGTCGACGACGTCGACACCGGGGTGCGGGTTGTCAACGCTTATGCGGCAGAGCATTTGGAGATCCAGACCGTGAATGCCAACGAGGTGGCCGGCCGCATCCGCGCGGCCGGTGCGATCTTCGTGGGGCCGTGGTCGCCGGTCAGCCTCGGCGACTACTGCGCCGGGTCGAATCACGTGCTGCCCACCGCGGGTTGCGCCAGGCACTCCAGCGGGCTGTCGGTGCAGACCTTCCTGCGTGGCATCCACGTCGTCGACTACACCGAGGCGGCGCTCAAAGACGTGTCGGGGCATGTGATCACACTGGCGAAGGCCGAGGACCTACCGGCTCACGGTGAGGCGGTCCGCCGGAGGTTCGAACGGTGACAACTATCCCCGGTGCCGGCGTGACGCTGGCGGATCTGCCGCTGCGCGACGACCTGCGCGGCAAATCCCCCTATGGCGCGCCGCAACTCGACGTCCCGGTGCGGCTCAACACCAACGAGAACCCGCACCCGCCGAGTCCGGCACTGGTCGAGGACGTCACGCGTTCGGTGCAGGCGGCCGCAGCCGAACTACACCGCTATCCCGACCGGGATGCCGTCGCCCTGCGCGCCGACCTGGCCGCCTATCTTCGTGACCAGACCGGGGTCGAGATCGCGGAGGAAAACGTCTGGGCGGCAAACGGATCGAACGAGATCCTGCAGCAACTGCTGCAGGCGTTCGGTGGACCGGGCCGCAGCGCGATCGGTTTCGTGCCGTCGTACTCGATGCACCCGATCATCTCGAACGGAACGCAGACCGAGTGGGTCGAGTCGGTGCGCGCGGCCGATTTCAGCCTCGACGTCGACACGGCAGCGACTGTGATCGCCGCCCGCGACCCCGACGTCGTGTTCGTCGCGAGCCCCAACAACCCGTCGGGCCAAAGCGTTCCGCTCGACGACCTGCGACGGCTGCTGGACGCCATGCACCACGGCATCATGATCGTCGACGAGGCCTACGGTGAGTTCTCCAGCCAGCCGAGTGCGATCGCGCTGATCGAGGAGTACCCCTCGCGGTTGATCGTGAGCCGCACCATGAGCAAGGCGTTCGCGTTCGCCGGCGGCCGGCTCGGGTACCTGATCGCCGCCCCGGCGATCGTCGACGCGGTACTTCTGGTCCGGCTGCCCTACCACCTCTCGGTGGTCACCCAGGCCGCCGCCCGCGCCGCCCTGCGCCACGCCGACGACACCCTGGGCAGCGTCGCGACGCTGATCGCCGAGCGGGAGCGGGTCAGCGCCGCGCTGACCGAGTACGGTTTCCGCGTCATTCCCAGCGACGCCAACTTCGTGCTGTTCGGCGAATTCGCCGACGCCGCACGGGCATGGCAGCACTATCTCGACGACGGCGTCCTGATCCGCGACGTCGGGATCGCCGGATTCCTGCGCACCACCATCGGGTTGGCTGAGGAGAACGACGCCTTCCTGGCCGCCAGTGCACGGCTGGCCGCCTCCGAACTGGCCCACCTAGGAGCACCATGACCCGCATCGCAAAGGTCGAACGCAAGACCCGCGAATCCGACATCGTCGTCGAGCTGAACCTCGACGGCACCGGGCAGGTCAGCGTGCACACCGGTGTGCCGTTCTTCGACCACATGCTGACCGCGCTGGGCACCCACGCGAGTTTCGACCTGTCGATCTCGGCCACCGGCGATGTCGACATCGAGGGCCACCACACGATCGAGGACACCGCGATCGTGCTCGGCACCGCGCTGGGTCAGGCGCTCGGCGACAAGAAGGGCATCCGCCGCTTCGGCGACGCCTTCATCCCGATGGACGAGACGTTGGCCCACGCCGCCGTCGACGTCTCCGGCCGCCCGTACTTCGTGCACACCGGTGAACCCGACTACATGGTCGACTTCACCATCGCCGGCTCCAGCGTGCCGTACCACACCGTCGTCAACCGGCACGTGTTCGAGTCGCTGGCGTTCAACGCCCGCATCTCGCTGCACGTGCGCACGCTGTACGGCCGCGACCCGCACCACATCACCGAGGCGGAATACAAGGCGGTGGCGCGCGCCCTGCGACAGGCGGTCGAGCCCGATCCCCGGGTTTCGGGCGTGCCGTCCACCAAAGGCTCACTGTGACAGTTAGATCCGTCGTCGTCCTGGACTACGGCTCGGGCAACCTGCGCTCGGCGCAACGGGCGCTGGAACGCACCGGGGCCGACGTCGAGGTGACCGCCGACGCGCAGCGTGCGCTCAACGCCGACGGCCTCGTGGTGCCCGGCGTCGGCGCGTTCGAGGCGTGCATGGTCGGCCTGCGCGGCATCGGGGGCGACCGCATCATCGCCGAGCGGGTGGCCGCGGGCCGGCCGGTGCTCGGTGTGTGCGTGGGCATGCAGATCCTGTTCGCCCGCGGCGTGGAGTTCGGGGTCGAGTCGCAGGGCTGCGGGCAATGGCCGGGGTCGGTCACCCGGCTCGATGCGCCGGTGATCCCGCACATGGGCTGGAACGTCGTGGACGCCGCACCGGACAGCGTGCTGTTCAAGGGGTTCGACCCCGACACCCGGTTCTACTTCGTGCACTCCTATGCGGCACAGAAGTGGGAGGGCGCACCAGATGCGAAGCTGACCTGGGCCAGCCATCACGTACGCTTCCTGGCCGCGGTCGAGGACGGTCCGCTGTCGGCGACACAATTTCATCCGGAGAAAAGCGGTGACGCCGGTGCGGCGTTGCTGACCAATTGGGTTGAGGGGCTGTAAGAGTGCCACTGATTTTGTTGCCTGCCGTCGACGTGGTCGAGGGCAAGGCGGTCCGTCTGGTGCAGGGTAAGGCCGGCAGTGAGACCGAGTACGGCTCGGCGCTGGACGCCGCACTGACCTGGCAGCGCGACGGCGCCGAATGGATCCACCTGGTGGACCTCGACGCCGCATTCGGTCGCGGCTCCAACCGTGAACTGCTGGCCGAGGTGGTCGGCCAGCTCGACGTGAATGTCGAACTGTCCGGCGGGATCCGCGACGACGAGTCGCTCAAGGCGGCGCTGGCGACCGGCTGCACCCGGGTCAACATCGGCACCGCGGCGCTGGAGAACCCGCTGTGGTGCGCCGCCGCGATCGCCGAATACGGCGACCGCGTCGCAGTCGGGCTGGACGTGCAGATCGTCGAAGGGGAGCACCGGTTGCGTGGCCGCGGCTGGGAGACCGACGGCGGCGATCTGTGGCATGTGCTGGAACGCCTGGACAGCGAGGGGTGCTCGCGGTTCGTGGTCACCGATGTCACCAAGGACGGCACGCTCACCGGACCCAACCTCGACCTACTCGAAGGCGTCGCCGAGTGCACCGACGCGCCCGTGATCGCCTCGGGTGGCGTGTCCAGCCTGGACGACCTGCGCGCGATCGCGACCCTGGTCGGCAGTGGGGTCGAAGGCGCGATCGTCGGAAAGGCGCTCTACGCCGGCCGATTCACGCTGCCGGAGGCGCTTGCCGCGGTGAGCCAGTAGTGGACCTCGACACCCTGGTGGCCCAGGCGGCAGTGATTCTGGATGAGGCGTCCACACCGTTCATCGCCGGGCACCGGGCCGACTCGGCCGTGCAGAAGAAGGGCAACGACTTCGCCACCGAAGTGGACCTGGCCATCGAACGCCAGGTGGTCCAGGCCTTGGAGAAAGCCACCGGCATCGGCGTGCACGGCGAAGAGTTCGGCGGCGCCCCCATCGACTCCCCGCTGGTCTGGGTGCTCGACCCGATCGACGGCACGTTCAACTACGCCGCCGGATCGCCGATGGCCGCGATCCTGCTGGGTCTGTTGCGGGACGGTGAGCCTGTCGCCGGGCTGACCTGGCTGCCGTTCACCGACCAGCGCTACAGCACGGTGGTGGGCGGCCCGGTGTACTACAACGGGAAAGCGCAGCCCCCGATCGGGCACGGCGAGATCGGGCAGTGCGTGATCGGCATCGGAACGTTCAACGTCGACTGGCGCGGGCGTTTTCCCGGCCGCTACCGGCTGGCCGTGCTGGAGAACCTGAGCCGGGTGTGCTCGAAGCTGCGCATGCACGGCGCCACCGGCGTCGACTTCGCCTATGTATCGTCCGGAATCATGGGTGCGGCAATCAGTTTCGGTGATCACATCTGGGATCACGCCGCCGGAGTCGCGCTGGTGCGGTCGGCCGGCGGAGTCGTCACCGATCTGTCCGGTGAGCAGTGGACGCCGTCGTCGCGGGCCGCGCTGGCCGCCGCCCCCGGCGTGCACGAGCGCGTCATGGAGATCCTCGACAAAGTCGGTCCGCCGGAGAATTACCTCTGATGGACGTCGCGGTGCGTGTGATTCCCTGCCTGGACGTCGACGCCGGCCGGGTGGTCAAGGGTGTGAATTTCGAAAATCTGCGGGATGCAGGCGATCCCGTCGAACTGGCCGCCGTCTATGACGCCGAGGGTGCCGACGAGCTGACCTTCCTGGACGTCACGGCGTCCTCGTCGGGCCGCGCGACGATGCTCGATGTGGTGCGCCGCACTGCCGAGCAGGTGTTCATCCCGCTCACCGTCGGCGGTGGTGTGCGCTCGGTGGCCGACGTCGACATGCTGTTGCGCGCCGGGGCCGACAAGGTCTCGGTGAACACCGCCGCGATCGCCCGCCCCGAGCTGCTGGCCGAATTGTCCCGGCAGTTCGGCTCGCAGTGCATTGTCCTGTCGGTGGATGCCCGCACGGTGCCGGCCGGATCGGCGCCGACGCCGTCGGGCTGGGAGGTCACCACGCACGGCGGCCGGCAGGGGACCGGTATCGACGCGGTCGAATGGGCAAGACGCGGAGCCGAATTGGGCGTCGGCGAGATCCTGCTGAACTCGATGGACGCCGACGGCACCAAAGCCGGATTCGACCTGGCGATGCTGCGCGCGGTCCGCAAGGCGGTCACGGTCCCGGTGATCGCCAGCGGCGGCGCCGGCGCGGTCGGCGACTTCGCGCCCGCCGTCGCCTCGGGTGCCGATGCGGTGTTGGCGGCCAGCGTCTTCCATTTCGGCGAGCTGACGATCGGTGAGGTTAAGGCGGCGATGGCTGCGGCAGGAATTACCGTTCGATGAGCCTCGACCCGGATATCGCCAAGCGGCTCAAGCGCGACGCCAACGGACTGTTCGCCGCGATCGCGCAGGAGCGTGGCAGCGGTGACGTGCTGATGGTCGCCTGGATGGACGACGAGGCGCTGGCCCGCACGCTGGAAACCCGCGAGGCGACCTACTATTCGCGCTCCCGCGGCGAGTACTGGGTCAAGGGCGCGACCTCCGGGCACACCCAGCACGTGCACTCGGTGCGGCTGGACTGCGACGGCGATGCCGTGCTGCTGCAGGTCGACCAAGTCGGCGGGGCGTGTCACACCGGTGACCACAGCTGCTTCGACGCCGACCAGATCCTGGCGCCTGAGTAACGATCCTCCGGTGGGTCGGTCAGCGAGCCCGCGGAACCGACTGAGGGTAGGTGAACAGGCCATCCGGATCCCAGGTCGCCTTCACCGTGCGCAGGCGCCCAAGGTTGTCGCCGTAATAGGCGGTGGCCCAGTCCGGTAATTCAGGGTCGGGGAAATTCTGGTAGGAGCGACCGGTGGTGTGCGGCAGCAGTGTCTCCCACAGTTCCTCTTCCCACCCTCGGATGTCGTCGGGGATGGCGGTTACCGGCGTGCCCGGAGTGGGCGGAGTGGGCCAGCCGGCCGACATCTCGACCAACACCTGCGCACGGCGGTGAACATATGCGGTCGCAGCGGCGTCGACGTCATGCACCGCTCCGCCGACCCAGCCGTAAAGTCCCATCGCGCCATAGCGTTCGGCGCCTGCGGGAAATCGCTCGACGACGTCGAGAGCCGCCGACAGGACCTCGCCGGACAGGAAGTCGTCGGCATAGAGTGAACGATCCCAGAAGGAGTACGCCGACGACGGTGGCGTCACGTACCAGCCGTAAGCGTCCCACCAGCTCCGCTGGGTGATGTCGGCGCGGACGCCGGGGGTCGCCAGCAGCCGGGTCAACAGGTCGCGGGCGTTCCTCTCGTCGGTGAGTATCTGCGCTGTCAGTACCGCCTCGACTCCGTCTTGACTGTGGCCGAGATAGAGATTGCCGGTGGCGACGCGTTCGGCCTGGTGGCGAAGTTCCTGAAACGCCAGCGCTGTCGCCAGCGCGGCATCGCGGCCGGCGACGACGATCTCGGCTGTGGTGACCGGGGTGACCGGGACTTCGACGAGTTCGAACTCCAGGTCGGTCACGACGCCGAAATTGCCGCCGGCGCCACCACGAAGCGCCCAGAACACATCCGCGTTCTCAGCTCCACTCGCCGTCACGATGTCACCGGCAGCAGTGACGAGCGTGACTTTGCGTAAGCGGTCTGCGGTCAGTCCGGCCCACGGCGCGTTCGGCCCGATTCCGCCGCCGAGAGTCAGTCCTGCCACACCGACACCCGGACAGTTCCCGCCGGGCAACAGAAGTCGGCCCCCGTCGGTCCGCGGCAGCAGTGCGGCGAGATCGGCGTTGCGCACTCCAGCGCCCACACGCAGAGAGTTGCCGTCCACCGTCGCTGCGTTCATCGACCGGGTGGAAATGAGCAGCCCGTCCGTACTGGATGCGCGAGCGTAGTTATGCCCGCCACCGCGAATCGCGAACGGGGTGTTGGTGTTCCGTGCCCAGCGGACAGCAGTTGCGACATCCTCGGCATCGGCGCACAGGGCCAGTGCCGTCGGCACCGTGGCCGCGAAGCGAAGATTGCGCGGGGTGGTCAACGGCGCGAAATCCGGCTGTCCGGGCCGCAACAGCTGGCCACGCAACCGGTTCCGCAGATCCGCCCAGGCGTTGGCCGCCGTCGCGGAATCGGTTCGGGTCGCCGCACAGGACACCGCAACGCCTGCGGCCGCGACGCCCACCGCAGTCAGCAGTTCGCGACGCGTGAGGGCGCTCATGGTGCCGTCAGCTCCCGCACCACCACGATGGGGCCACACCGAAACCGGTTGCCCCGCGGGCCCCCGACGCCCTCGTCACTCCAGCACGATAACCCCGGCCACCTGACCAGTGGCGTCAAACGGAGAACTAGACGTCGATCGCCGTGGCCTTGGCCCGCGCGGTCCAGCGGCCCTGTTGATAGCCGACCGCGATCGGGTGCGAGAAGGCGGTGGTGACGTTGTCAGTCGAAATCGTCTCGCGCGCCGGACCGCTCGCCACGGTGCGCCCATCGGCGATCAGCAGCGCGTGGGTGGTGGTGGTCGGCAGCTCTTCGAGGTGATGGGTCACCAAGATCGACGCGACGTCAGGATGCGTGTGGTCGAGGCTGTCGATGGTCTCCAGCAGCTGTTCGCGGGCCGCGACGTCCAGCCCGGTCGTCGGCTCGTCGAGCAGCAGCAGCTCGGGCTCCGAAACCAGTGCTCGCGCAATGAGAGCGCGGCCCCGCTCGCCCTGTGACAGCGTCGGCCACACGTCGTCGGACTTACGGCTCATCCCCACCGCGGCGATCATGGCGTCGGCGTGCTCGGCCTGCTCCGGGCTCGGTGTCCAGCGCATCGGCAGGTCGATCGTGGCGGTGATGCCGGTGAGCACCACATCGCGCACGGTCAACGGATACTGAAGGCGGTGGCGGGGATTCACGTATCCGATCGAACGGCGCAGCGCGGCCAGATCGGTACGGCCCATCTGGCGGCCGAGCACCGTGACCGTACCCGTGGTGGGGAACGTCTCTGCGGCGCAGAAGCCGAGCAAGGTGCTCTTGCCTGCACCGTTGGGGCCGAGCAGCGCCCAGTGCTCGCCGCGCTCGACCGTAAGCGATATCCCGTCGATGATCTGCTTGCCGTTGCGGCGGAACGTCACATCCGACAGACGCAGAATCGACACCCGGCGTCAGGCCTTCTGACGCTGACGCAGCACCTCCAGCGCCTTGTCCGCATGGGCATCCATGTTGACCTCGCTGGAGATGACCTCGAGCACCGTGCGATCGGTGTCGATGACGAACGTCGTGCGCTTCACCGGGATCAGCTTGCCGAGCAGCCCGCGTTTGACGCCGAACGTGGTGGCGATCGCGCCGTCGGCGTCGGACAGCAGTGGATAGTCGAAATTCTGGGAGTCGGCGAACCGGGCCTGCTTGTCCACCGCGTCGGTGCTGATGCCGACCCGGCTGGCGCCGAGGGCGGCGAACTCCGAGCCGAGGTCGCGGAAATGACACGCTTCCTTGGTGCACCCCGGCGTCATCGCGGCGGGGTAGAAGAACAGCACGATCGGCCCGTCGGCCAGCAATTCGGTCAGTGAGCGCACGGTGCCGGTCTGGTCCGGCAGTTCGAAGTCCGCAACCCGGTCTCCACGTTTCATGGGTGCAGGCTACGCCGGTCAATCCGGCGCAGCGGGTCTGGGAGGATGTACCCGTGCAATCCAACCTCGCCGCCACCACCACGCGTGAGGAGTTCCGGGCGCTGGCCGCCGAACATCGCGTGGTGCCGGTGATCCGCAAGGTGCTCGCCGACAGTGAGACACCGCTGTCGGCGTACCGGAAACTGGCGGCCAACCGGCCCGGAACATTCCTGCTCGAGTCCGCTGAGAACGGCCGGTCGTGGTCGCGCTGGTCGTTCATCGGGGCGGGTGCACCCTCCGCGCTGACCGTGCGTGACGGCGAGGCCGTCTGGCTGGGCGCCACCCCGCAGGACGCCCCGACCGGTGGCGATCCGTTGCGGGCCCTGCACGAGACGATGGCGCTGCTGTCCACCGAGTCGCCGGCATCACTGGGGCCCGGGGTGCCGCCGCTGTCGGGCGGGATGGTCGGATTCTTCGCCTACGACTTCGTCCGGCGCCTCGAGCGGCTGCCCGCGTTGGCGACCGACGACCTCGGCTTGCCCGACATGCTCCTGCTGCTCGCCACCGATCTGGCCGCCGTCGACCATCACGAGGGCACCATCACCCTGATCGCCAACGCGGTGAACTGGAACGGCACCGACGAGCGGGTGGACGAGGCCTACGACGATGCCGTCGCGCGCCTCGACGTGATGACCCAGGCGCTCGGCCAGCCCCTGTCGTCGACCGTGGCGACCTATTCCCGCCCGCAGCCCCGGCACCGCTCCCAGCGCACGATGGAGGAGTACAGCGAGATCGTCGAGCGCCTGGTCAAGGAGATCGAGGCCGGCGAGGCCTTCCAGGTGGTGCCCTCGCAGCGCTTCGAACTGGAGACCCGAGCTGATCCTATTGATGTGTACCGGCTGCTGCGGGTGACCAATCCCAGCCCCTACATGTATCTCATGCACGTGCCGGATGAGACTGGGGGAACGGCTTTTTCGATCGTCGGCTCCAGCCCGGAATCGCTGGTGACGGTGAAGGACGGCTGGGCCACAACGCATCCGATCGCCGGAACGCGGTGGCGCGGCCAGACCGAGGAGGAGGACCAGCTGCTCGAGAAGGAGTTGCTGGCCGACGAGAAGGAACGCTCCGAGCATCTGATGCTGGTCGACCTCGGGCGCAACGACCTCGGCCGGGTGTGCGTCCCGGGCACGGTGCGCGTGGAGGACTACAGCCACATCGAGCGCTACAGCCACGTGATGCACATCGTCTCGACGGTCACCGGGCTGCTCGCCGATGGCCGCACGGCGCTGGACGCGGTGACGGCCTGCTTCCCGGCAGGCACGCTGACCGGTGCGCCGAAGGTGCGGGCCATGGAGCTCATCGAAGGCGTGGAGAAGACCCGTCGCGGCCTCTACGGCGGGGTCGTCGGCTATCTGGACTTCGCAGGCAACGCCGACTTCGCCATCGCCATCCGTACTGCCCTGATGAGCAAGGGCACCGCCTACGTGCAGGCCGGTGGTGGCGTGGTGGCCGACTCCAACGGTCCCTACGAGTACAACGAGTCCGCCAACAAGGCCAAGGCGGTACTGAACGCGATCGCCGCCGCCGAAACGCTGAGCGCGCCGTGATCCGCATCGGACAGCTGTTGCTGGTCGTCTCGGCGGTGCTGCTGTGGGTCGCCTCCCGCCTCACCTGGGTGTCGGTGACGTCGTTCGACGGTCTCGGCCAGCCCAAGACGGTCACATTGACCGGCGCCAACTGGTCCAACGCCCTGCTGCCGTTGGCCGTCCTGCTGCTGGCCGCGGCGGTGGCGGGCCTGGCGGTGCGGGGATGGGTCCTGCGTGCGGTCGCGGTGCTGGTGGCGGTGGTGACGCTGCTGCTCGGATACCTCGGAGTCAGCTTGTTCCGCACTCCGGACGTCGGTCCGCGCGCCGCGGAACTGGCGCAGCTCCCGGTGCACACGCTCGTCGCCAGCGGCCGGGAGTACCTCGGCGCCGGGCTGACCATTGGCGCGGCGGCATGTGCGCTGGTCGCTGCCGTACTGCTGATGCGCTCGGCGGCTTCAGGACGCCAGGCCACCGCCAAATACGCGGCACCGGCAGTTCGCCGCAGCGCGGCGCGGAGCGAGGACACGGATACCGGCGTATCGGAGCGAGGCATGTGGGACGCGCTGGACGAAGGTGTCGATCCCACGGATCGTCGTGCCGACACCGAGGGTCGGTGACGGATGCGCGGCTCGATACGACTACCCTTCACTGGACGACGCAAGCGAGATCGCCAGGGCGTGAGAAGGGATCCGGCAGCCATGAGTTCGGCAAGCGTGCTCGACTCGATCATCGAGGGAGTGCGCGCCGACGTTGCCGCCCGCGAGGCGATCATCAGTCTGGCTGAGGTCAAGGCCGCCGCGGAGGCCGCGCCGGCCCCGCTGAACGTGCTGGCCGCGCTGCGCGCGCCGGGCATCGCCGTCATCGCCGAAGTGAAGCGCGCCAGTCCTTCCCGCGGCCAGCTGGCCAATATCGCCGACCCCGCCGAGCTGGCGCGCGCCTACGAGAGCGGTGGCGCCCGGGTGATCAGCGTGCTCACCGAGGAACGCCGCTTCCACGGCTCGCTGGCCGACTTGGACACGGTACGTGCCGCCGTGCGAATCCCGGTGCTGCGCAAAGACTTCATCGTTCGGCCTTATCAGATTCACGAGGCCAGGGCGCACGGCGCGGACATGCTGCTGCTGATCGTCGCCGCGCTCGAGCAGCCGGCCCTGGAGTCGCTGCTGGAGCGCACCGAGTCCCTCGGCATGACCGCGCTCGTCGAGGTGCATACCGAGGAAGAAGCCGACCGGGCGCTGCAGGCCGGCGCCAAGGTCATCGGCGTCAACGCCCGTGACCTCAAGACGTTGGAGGTGGACCGGGACTGCTTCGCGCGGATCGCACCGGGGCTGCCGTCCGACATCATCCGGGTCGCCGAATCCGGTGTCCGGGGCACCGGTGACCTGCTGGCGTACGCCGGCGCCGGAGCCGATGCGGTGTTGGTCGGCGAAGGTCTGGTCACCAGCGGTGACCCGCGCAGCGCCGTCGCAGACCTGGTGACCGCGGGAGCGCATCCCTCCTGCCCGAAACCCGCTCGCTGAGTCGTGGCTGATATCTCCACTCCGAACGTGCCGCGCATGAGCGCGGCCGTGGCCGAGCAGACGTTGCACGAACCCGATGCCCGCGGGCACTTCGGCGCCTACGGCGGGCGGTACGTGGCCGAAGCGCTGATGGCCGTGATCGAAGAGGTGACGGCCGCCTACGAAAAGGCGCGCACCGACCAGGAATTCCTGGATCGCCTCGACAACCTGCAGACCCACTACGCCGGCCGCCCGTCGCCGCTCTACGAAGCGGTCCGGCTGAGCGAGCACCTCGGTGGGGCACGGATCTTTCTCAAGCGCGAGGACCTCAACCACACCGGCTCGCACAAGATCAACAATGTGCTCGGGCAGGCACTGCTGGCCAAGCAGATGGGCAAGACCCGGGTGATCGCCGAGACCGGCGCCGGCCAGCACGGCGTCGCGACCGCGACCGCGTGTGCGCTGCTGGGTCTGGACTGCGTGATCTACATGGGCGCGGTGGACACCGCGCGCCAGGCGCTCAACGTCGCGCGGATGCGGCTGCTGGGCGCCGAGGTGGTGTCGGTGGAGTCCGGCTCCAAGACGCTCAAGGACGCCATCAACGACGCCTTCCGCGACTGGGTCACCAACGCCGACAGCACGTACTACTGCTTCGGGACCGCCGCCGGGCCGCACCCGTTCCCGATGATGGTGCGCGACTTCCAGCGCATCATCGGCCTCGAGGCGCGGGCGCAGATGCTGGCGCAGGCCGGCCGGCTGCCCGACGCGGTGACGGCCTGCGTGGGTGGCGGGTCCAATGCGATCGGCATCTTCCACCCGTTCATCGATGACGAGAATGTGCGGCTGATCGGTTACGAGGCGGCCGGTGATGGCGTCGAAACCGGAAGGCATGCAGCGACTTTCGCCGGTGGAACACCGGGAGCGTTCCAAGGGTCCTACTCGTATCTTCTGCAGAACGAGGATGGCCAGACCATCGAGTCGCATTCGATCTCGGCGGGTCTGGACTATCCGGGCGTCGGCCCTGAGCATGCGTTCCTCAAGGACATCGGGCGTACTGAGTACCAGCCGATCACCGACACCGAGGCCATGGACGCGTTCCGGCTGTTGTGTCGACTGGAGGGCATCATCCCGGCCATCGAATCGGCGCACGCCGTGGCCGGCGTGGTGAAGCTGGCGGGCGAGTTGGGCCCGGGTTCGATCATCCTGGTCAACTTGTCGGGCCGCGGCGACAAGGACGTGGAGACGGCGGCCAAGTGGTTCGGGCTGTTCGACCAGTCCGGCCCGGGAGCCTCATGACCGTCCAACACGCCCAGGCGGGACGGCTGGGTTCGGTGTTCGCGGCGTGCCACGACGAGGGCCGTGCCGCCCTGATCGGGTATCTGCCGACCGGGTATCCGTCCGTCGACGTGTCGATCGACGCGCTGGTGGCTCTGGTCGAATCTGGTTGTGACATCGTCGAAGTCGGGGTTCCGTACTCCGATCCGGGGATGGACGGGCCGGTCATCGCGACCGCGACCGAGGTCGCGTTGCAGGGCGGCGTACGGGTTCGCGACACCCTGCGCGCGGTGGAGGCCATCAGCGCCGCCGGCGGTCATGCGGTTGTGATGACGTACTGGAATCTCATGCTGCACTACGGAATTGACGCGTGGTCTCGTGACCTGGCGGCCGCCGGGGGACTGGGCATGATCACCCCGGACTTGATTCCGGACGAGGCCGACGAGTGGCTGGCCGCCGCGGAGGCACACGATCTGGACCGGATCTTCCTGGTGGCGCCGTCGTCGACCCCGGAGCGGCTGGCCAAAACCGTGCAGGCCTCGCGGGGTTTCGTCTACGCGGCCTCGACCATGGGTGTCACCGGCGCCCGGGACGCGGTGTCGAGCGCCGCACCGGAACTCGTGCGGCGGGTCAAAGAGGTTTCCGACATCCCGGTGGGGGTCGGTCTTGGTGTGCGCTCCCGTGAGCAGGCCGCCGAGATCGCGGCCTTCGCCGACGGGGTGATCGTGGGTTCGGCTCTGGTGTCGGCATTGACCGATGGGTTGGCGGCAGTGCGGACGCTGACCGAGGAGTTGGCCGTGGGTGTGCGACAGAAGGTGTCCGCTTCGTGACGACGACCGTCTTGGCTTATTTCCCGAGTCCGTCTCAGGGCGTGTGGCATCTGGGCCCGGTACCGATCCGGGCGTATGCGCTGTGCATCATCGCCGGCATCATCGCCGCGCTGGTGATCGGTGATCGCCGCTGGGTGGCCCGTGGTGGCGAGCGGGGCGTCATCTACGACATCGCGCTGTGGGCGGTGCCGTTCGGTCTGATCGGTGGGCGTCTGTATCACCTGATGACCGACTGGCGAACGTATTTCGCCGAGGGTGGCGCCGGCGTCGGCGCGGCGTTGCGGATCTGGGATGGCGGCCTCGGCATCTGGGGTGCGGTTGCCCTCGGCGGTGTGGGTGCGTGGATTGCCTGCCGGCGCAGAGGGATTCCGTTGCCCGCGTTCGGCGATGCGATCGCGCCGGGAATTGTGTTGGCGCAGGCGATCGGCCGGCTCGGGAACTACTTCAACCAGGAGCTGTACGGCCGCGAGACCACCGTGCCGTGGGGGATGGAGATCTTCTACCGGCGGGACTCCTCCGGGATGGTCGACGTGCACTCCCTCGACGGGGTGTCGACCGGGCAGGTCGCCGCGGTGGTGCAGCCGACGTTCCTCTACGAGCTGCTGTGGAACGTGCTGGTGTTCCTCTTCCTGATCTGGATCGACCGGCGGTTCAAGATCGGCCACGGCCGGCTGTTCGCGGCGTATGTGGCGGCGTACTGCATCGGCCGATTCTGGGTCGAGTTGTTGCGCGACGACACCGCCACCCATATCGCGGGTATCCGGGTGAACTCGTTCACGTCGGTGTTCGTGTTCATCGGTGCGATTGTGTACATCCTGTTGGCGCCCAAGGGCCGCGAGGATCCGACCACGTTGGGCGGTGAGCACGCGGCGGCCGGTGAGCCCGACGAGGAGTCGCCGGCCGAGCGGATGGCCGAGGATTTGGTGGCGGTCGCGACGGGCGGAGGTATTGTCGCCGCCGCGACCGTGGCAGCCGAGCATGACTCCGAAGACGCCGCCGCTGTTGGCGATACGGAGGAGGCTGAGCCCGAGGCGGAGCCAGAAGCTGCGGCCGAGCCAGAGGCGGAGCCTGAGGCCCAAGCCGAGCCCGAGCCTGAGCCTGAGGCTGAGGCTGAACCGGAAGCCGAGCCCGAGCCGGAAGCCGCGCCTGAGGCTGACGCCGAACCGACCGCCGAAGCTGAGGCGGAGCCCGAGGCCGAACCCGAGCCGGAGCCGGAAGCCGAGCCGACTGCCGAAGCTGAGGCGGAGCCCGAGTCTGAGGCCGAAGCCGAACCCACTGCTGAAGCTGAGCCCGAGCCGGAAGCCGCGCCTGAGGCTGACGCCGAACCGACTGCTGAAGCCGAGCCGACTGCTGAAGCTGAGCCCGAGCCGGAGCAGGAAGCTAAGCCGGAAGCCGAGCCCGAGCCGGAGCCCGAGCCCGAGCCCGAGGCTGAAGCAGAACCGGCTGCTGAGCCCGAGCCGGAATCCAAGCCCGAGCCCGAACTCGTGCCCGCACCTGCGCAGCAACCCCGCGGATTCCGCACGGTCGTCCGCCGCGTGCTCTGGGGCGTCGAAGTCCACCGCGACTGACGTTGCTTGCATTCTGCTCGGCAACGTAGCTTCCAGCGCGAGCACTCAAATTGACGTAGTCGACTACGCGGGACAAGCCGTGGTCGCGACCCCTAGGCTTCGCTCGAGTTCCCAGCATCCTGGCAGGAACTCCGAAGGAGCCCCACATGAGCTATTCCCGGTATGTCGGTCGCGTCGGCGGGCTCGCCGTAGCCCTCGGGATCGGTGCAGCAATCGGGACCGCATGTGCGGTCGCGTCCGCGGATGACACCGGTGCGAGCTCGTCGCGCCAGCACAGCCAGGCTGGATCGAGTCGGCAGGCGACCGGTCCGCGGTCCGCAGCAGTCAGGCCGCGCGTGGCAGCTCCGAGACTCGCCGCCGGGCCTCGCGTTGCCAAAGCCCGGGCTGCGGCGTCTCCTTCGGCGCCCGGTCCGACCGGGACTCTCGAGCCAGTTCTGCTGACTGTCGCCCAATCAGGCCGTGAGCGCTTCAGGGTCACACCGGCCGCGGCGCAGGCGGCTGCATCCACGCCGACGGGCACGTGGGTCGACATCATCAACAATCACTACGACCGGATCGCCCAACAAGGCCTGGGCACGTACTTGGGAATGAACTCGCCCTATGGCGACGATCTTGTCGACCCGACCGGCATTCTCGATGTGGCATACAACTTTTCGGCGGATAAAGAGACTGTGCTGACCGAATCGTTCCGGTTCACAGCAGAGCCGTACACCAAGCCGGTATGGAATTGGTCGATCCAGAACTTCGACACTGTCCCCAGCACGAACCTCGATATGTACTTGGTCAAGATCGATCCCACAAGCTACGCGATCGTGGGCGTCCACAAAATGACGCCGGGGCTCTTCACCGTGAAATACCAAGGGCGCGATCCCTATACCGAGTTCGTCGCCATCGCGGTGGTCAAGGGAACCACCATTGGAGAGTTCGACGGCGTGCCCGACATCGTCCCCATCAAGCCAGGCGACCCCGGCGATCCCGGCAACCCCGGTCCGGGCCCCGGCGATGGCGTTCCGCTGACCCCGCCTGTACTGACGACGCGCGACATCACCGCGCATTCCGTCGAACTCGTGCCTGACAAAGACGGCAGCGACGACACCCGGGTGGTCGGGTACAACATCTATCGCGATGGGGTGAAGGTCAACGACAAAGTCGTCTCGACGATCTTCACCTTCACCGACGAGGACCTGGACGCGGATGTGACCTACACCTACACAGCGCGCTCCGTCGACGCCGGGGGCAAGGAGAGCCTGGACAGCAATGCCCTGAAGGTCACCACATACTCAGACGCCGAGAAGCCGGGCTTCCTGATCAGGCTGCGCGACAAAGTGCGGGACTACTTCGTGCCGAACGAGGACGGGCAGAACGGTCCGTTCGAGGTGTGGATCGAGGCCACGCACAACCTGGTATCCGTAATTCCAGGCGCAGGAGCGCTTTTCGACGCTGTGACGATACCTATCGATCTCATTCAACTGGTTGCGGCGGCAGTACGGGGCGACCGCGCCGATGTCACCGATGAGGTCAAGGATCTTGGGAACGACCTGGTGAACGCGATTGGCCTGCCGCAGACATTGAAGCTCTTCAAGGCCGTCGACGAGTCCGCGAAGGCGTCGAACGGCCGTCTCTGACGGTTCTGTCGGAGTGGGCTAGGGCGGTGCTGAGAACGTACTGACCACACCGAGGATCATGTCGAGGGTTGCCTGTTCGGCGGCAATGCGTACCTCTGGCGACTGGTGGTCTTGGCGTTCCAGATCGGCAAGTAGGGCGAACACGACGGTGATCAAACCGCGAATGCGAATTGCGCGATCCACGCCGGATTCTGGTGCGATGGCGGTGATACGACCGACGATCAGTGTCGTCGCAGCCCAATCGGGTCGCCCGACGAGTTCGACGCCGGGGTAGTCGCGAACCTTTTCCATGAAGCGAGCGTGGTAGCTGTTCGGCTTGGCGCGCTGGTATTCGAAGACCGGTCCCAGCAGTGCCTCGAGAAGTTCGCGCGCGGTGGCGGTCGCCGTGGCCTCAAGCGCGGCGAGCCGTTCCAGGCGTCGTGGTTCGAAGATCTTCTGCCGTGCTTCGATGACCGCTGCGATCAACTCGTCGCGAGTGCCGAAGTGATACCGGATGGCGGCACTGTTCCGCTGGCCTGCCTCGGTGACCACCTGCCTCAACGACACTGCGGGTCCCTGTTCGGCGATCAGCCGTTCAGCCGCGTCGATGAGCGCGGACCGTCCCGGTCGCTGGCTGCCGTCGTCCACTGGCAGACAGTATCACAATCGTATTGTCAAAATAACCCATATGTATTAGCTTCTGACGGGATTGTTCCGTCTGTCCGCGTGGAGGTGCGATGTCTGGCTTGGGTGCGATACCTGCTGATGCAAAGGAGCTCACCCCCGATCTGCTGGAGCGGTTGATCGACACGCTCAATCCCGGGGTATCGGTGCGCGACGTCAGCGTGCGCCGCGTGTGGCAATGGGGTGAGGGGGACGCAGTGTCCACCGCGGGACGAGTGGATCTGGAGCTGACCTACGGTGGGGCTGAGAATGGGCTACCGACAAACGTCGTGCTCAAGGTGGCGCGCCCGGAGCTGCCCGCGTTCCCGCTGTACCGCAACGAAGTTGCCGCATACAGCCGGCTGCAGCCCTGGCGATTTCTCAGAACTCCGCGATGCCTCGGCGCGTGGTTCGACGAGCGCACTGGAAGCTTCGGGTTGGCGCTCGACGACCTGACCACCTCGGGGGCTCGCTTCGCTTCGGCCGCTGCCTCACCGTCGATGGCAAGCATCGAAAACGCCATCGAGCAGCTGGCAGCACTGCACGCTCGGAACTGGGGCACCCGTGTCGATTGGTCGTCGTCGGAACTGGAATGGGCGCAAACTCATGTGGCGGGCGAGTTGCACGACCTGTTCAACCATCCCGATCTGGTGCCGGCGATGATCGCTGACGAGGTTGCCAACACCGGTCACAAGCGAGAGTTGGTGCAATCGGTCGGCGAGAGTGCGGATTCCCTGTTCGACAAGGTTCGGCTGGTCCAGCAGCACCAGTCCGGACTGCAGCAGACGCTCGTGCACGGAGATTGCCACGTGGGCAACACCTTTGTGCTCCCCGACCAAACGATGGGGTTCATCGACTGGCAGTTGAGCGTGCGCGGCTACTACATGCATGACCTCTCGTACTTGATCACCACCGGACTCGACGTGACGCTGCGGCGCGAGCACGAAAGACGCCTAATCGAACTGCACCGCGATCTGCTCTGCCAACACGGTGTCGACGATCTTCCCACGCTGGCCGAGGCATTCGACGAGCATCGGCGCGCCCAGGCCTGGAACACCTACATCGGGTGGTTGACGTGTCCGGTAGAGAACTACGGCTGGGAAATCAACGTGGCCAATCATATTCGGCTTCTGACCGCATATCGCGACCTCGATAGCGCGGCGGCGATCGAGGACATTCGGTGAATGTGGACAAGCGACTCCAGCGCCTGATCGACAAGGACGAGATCCGGGAATTGGCCCTGAGGTATTGTCGCGGTGTCGATCGCAAGGATCCATCGTTGTTGCGGTCGCTGTACACCAGCGACGGGATCGACAACCACGCCAACATCTTTCGTGGCAGCGCCGATGCTTACGTCGATTTTCTGGAGTCATCGTTTCAGTTCATCCAGATCGGAGCGCACTATGTCTGCAACCATCTGATCGAACTGGACGGTGACGAGGCCAGCGGCGAGGTCTACGCGCTCGGCTATCACATCCTGCCCAGCGCCGATGGCCCACCGATCGAGTCGTTCGTTGGTGTGCGCTATCTGGACCGCTACCGACGAGAAGATGGTGAATGGCGTTTTGCCAGTAGGGAAGTGGTCGTCGACCTGGACCGAAGCCGTACCGTCGAACACTGCGGCGCGGGTTTGGTCGACCCACAGGAGGATCTGTCCTACCGAGTGCTGCACGGTGAGCGTTTTCGTCGGTGCAGCAGTAATTACGATGAGTCCGCCCGCTTGGGGATGCCCACCGACTGAAGTGCGCCCAGCACGATGCGGACCGACGAATCGACGAGCTCCTCGTCGAGCGGGTGGTTCTCCAGGAGTGCGCGCATATACGACGGCGCGACCAGTGCCTCGATCAGCAGGTGGGCGTCGGTGTTGCTCGCGATCTCCCCGCGGTCGATGGCCCGTTCGACGATCAGCTTGGCATCAGCGAAACGGGCGTCGAAGAATGCGGACTTTCCGGCCCTCACCGAGCCGTCCTCATCGTGATCGATAGCTGCCGCACTTCGAACCACACGCAGCACTTCAGGCCTCTTCAGTAGTGCGACGATCTGCGTCAATAGCGCTCGAAGGTCTCCGTCGAGGGTTCCCGTGTCGGGCAACGGGTTATCGGTCTCCGTGAGCTTGAGCAATGCGGCCGCGGTGAGGTGGTTGGTAGTGGGCCAGCGCCGGTACACCGTGGTCTCCGCTACGCCGGCGGCCTGGGCGACGCCGCGGATTGTCAGTCCCTGATACCCGACGTCGAGCAACTGGGCCAGGGCGGCTTGGGCGACAGCATCCTGGACGCGGGCAGACCGACCCCCTGGGCGTCGCCGCGGATTTCTCGATTCGTCCACACCTGCATCCTTTCTGACTCGCGGCTGCTCTGGGCTGTCTGCGCCGAGGTTGAGGACGTTGACGCGCGTGGGGGCATGACCTAGAGTCCCTAACGCTAGACACTATAGCGTTAGGAGTGGAGATGGCGGTTGCCGAACTGGCGATAGTCGCGAGTATCAACGGTAAGAAGTTCCCGCGTGCCGACGTGCTGGCATGGGAGGACAAGCGAATCGACGCCGCGGCGAAGAAGATTGGCGTGGTGCCGCCGTCCCCGGGTGAAGTGGCTGCCCGCCGTGAGGAGTTCGTACAGATCAAACAGGCACTCGGCAACGATGAACTGCACCGTCGCCTGGCCCGGAGCGCCACTATCGCGGACCGGATGGCAACAGCTCAGGCAAGTCTCACCGACCGGCGGCGCCTGTGTATGACCGAATTGTTCGTGCCAGGGGGCTCGGCCGAACAATTCACCGCATGGTTCAACGACATCACCTTCTCCTCGAACGAGTACGAGATGGTCCGTGCGTGTCCTGATCACTTCGTGCTCCGGTTCGTCGGCGGCAAGCAGGAGGTGCTGGAAACCAACGGGGGCAGCCCCTTGACCGCACTTTTCGACATCGACTACGACGACATCTCCTCGATCACCACACCCGTGGACCCGGCATTTCCCTACCGGCTTGACGGGGTGGCCATCGGATCCAACGGCAAGCCGATCGGCAGTGTTCGTCACCAGTTCCGGGACACGCCGGCAGGCGTCCACGGGCGTCTTCTCGTCGAATTCCCTTTGCCCATGATCGGAACGGTGATCCGCGGCCATCGCTGGCACCTGGCGTGTGAGTTCTCCAACTGGATCGAAGCCGCCATCGCGGCAGACAAGGGCTGAGAGATGACGTTCGACATCGAGGCTGTCATCGACGGACAACGTGTGCCCCGTGCCGCGGTACTCGCCTGGGAGAACCGCCGAATCACCGCCTCGGCCAAGGTCCTCGGAATCCGCGTCGCACCAGAGGCCGACGTCACGATTCGTCGCGAGGAGCTGGTGCAGGCGAAACTGTCCATCGGTGCGGATGGACTCCTGAAGCGCTTCGCCGCACAGCTGCGATTCGCCGACTGGAGCGCTCAGTTCGGGAGCCGGCTCACCTCGCGCCGGGCGTTTGTCGCTGCCGATCTGCACGTCACCGGCGGGTCCGCCGGTCAGCTGGTCGAGTGGTTCGATGAGCAGCTCAAGCTCAACAACCAAGCCGCGATGTTGCGCGCGTGCCCAGACCATTACGTGCTGCGGTCCACGGACGACGGACGCCAGCAGGTGATGCAGGCGACGGGCGCCAGCCCGATGCCGAACCAGTTCTTCCTCTCCTACGGTAACGAGGAAGGCTTGGCGAACCCTCGTGAACCTCAGTACTCCCATCAGATCGTCGCCTCCGCCCGGCTCGCCGACGGCACCCTGGTGGGCGGGGCGCGGATGCAGTTCCGCGACACCGGCACTGGGTTCTTTGCTCGCTTGATCGAGGAGTTTCCCGCTCTCACACCGGCTTTCATGGTCAAGCAGCAGCAGTGGCACACTGCCTTGGAGTTCTCTAACTGGACCGAGGCCGCGCATGCCCGATGATCCATTCAGCGCAAAAGTCTTTCTGGGCCGAGAAGTCAGAGCCTTCGAGCTGGCGCGCGCCGAACATGCCCGCTCGGTCTCGGCTGCGCGGTTGATGGCACGAAACTTCGGCCACACCGGATCGCTGGACCTGATCGAGTCCGGGGAGACCGATCTCGTCGCCATCCGCGACTGCTTGACCGAAGCTCGGCTGGATGTCGGCACACAGGGGATCGTCCAGGGGCTGCGCCGGCAGCTGGCGGCTTCGCGCTTCGTTGCCCGACTGGGAGCCCACCTCGGCCGCGGACGTCCTAGGGCGAGCCTAGTGGAGATCGCCTGTAACCGCGGAACTGCCACGGAAGCACGAGATCTCATCGACAATCTGTTCACCGAACCAACGGTCGAAAATCGGCGGAGAGGTCTGTGGGCGGCACCCCACCACTTCGTCCTCGAACCCGTCGGCGGCGGCGTTCAGGAGATCGTCGAGACTTTTGGGGGCGCCCCGTTCCCCTCGCACTTCTACGCGCACCATGGCGACAGGTCCGGTTTGAAGCTGCCCGGCAGCCCTGACTATGAACACGAGCTCGTCGGAACGATCCGGCTCGAGGACGGAAGACCGATCGGTGGTGTGCGCTACCAATTGCGCAACGAAGGCAACGGGTTTCGTCTACGGGTATGCGACGAAGTCCCGCGCGCATTTCCAACGACCATGGTAGAAGTCCACCGGATGAACATCGCCTCCGAGTTCGTCGTCTGGTTCACCGACTGGTTTTCCCATCTCGCTTGACCGCTGCGCAAGCACACAATCGTCTATAAACGCCGCACGTCGAAGCTGTTGTCCGGCAATCATCTGAAGGAGTACAGACATGGAACAACGCGTTGAATTTGCCAGCGGCGGTGAAACATTGGCGGGTCGCCTTTTTCGGCCTGACGATGCGACCGGACCGCTGCCGACAGTGGTGGCCGCCGGGGGATGGTGCTACACCAAGGAGATTGTGCTGCCACACGTAGCGCGGATCGTCAACGAATCACCGGTTCAGGTTCTGACGTTCGATTATGCGGGCTTCGGTGAGAGTTCCGGCGTACGCCGTCAGCACCTGGATCCGTGGCAGCAGATCTCGGACTATCGCAATGCGCTGACCTATGTGGAATCCCGTGACGACGTGGCCGCCGACCGGTTGGGTGCCTTCGGCATCTCGTACAGCGGTGGCCACGTCCTGATCCTCGCGGCCATTGACCCGCGAGTGAAGGCGGTCGTCAGCGTCGTACCCGTCGTCGACGGACACGCGACCATGAAGCGAGTGCACGGCGAGGCGCGCTTCGTCGACTTCGAGGCCAAGATCTTGGATGCCCGCAGGCATGCCGCCCAGGGTGTAGACGATCGAATTGCCTTCGCCACGTTGACTCCGGCCACGGAGCTTTCGGTGTGGCCGTTCCCCCGAATCCACGAGGTGTTCCACCAGATCAAGTCGGATGAAGCGCCGCTGCATGAGCATTGGAGCACCACCGAATCGGCTGAGTTGTTGCTCAACTACAGCGTTTCGACGTTCCTGCCGAGGATCCTGGATACCAAGGTCATGACGATCGTTGCCGAGGGCGACAACATCACCGCGTGGGATCTGGAGATCGCCGCGTTCAATCAGATTGCCTCGCCGTTCAAGAAGCTGGCTGTTCTGCCTGCCGTGAGCCATATGAGTCTGTATTCGGAGCGCAGCGACACGAACGTGGCAGCAGCGCACACCCGCGACTGGTTCGGAGAACATCTCGCGGCCGCGAAGGTCGACGCATGACATTGGCAGGCAGCGGAATCCTGATCACCGGCGCCTCCAGCGGAATAGGCCGCGAGGTGGCTACTCGATTGATCGGTGAAGGAGCCAGGGTGTTTATCACGGGTCTGCCACCGGAGGCTGACGTCCGCACCGCGGCACGGACCGTCAGCGACGATGGCGCCCGCGTCGGCTATGCCGTGATGGACTTGCTCGATCCGGCATCGGTGCACGACGCTGTTGATGCCGCTGAACGCTTTCTGGGCACGATTGACATTGTGATCAACAACGCCGGCGTCGCAACGCAGGCTCCCGCCGCGGCCCAGGATATGCACGTCGCAGTGCGGGAATTCGACGTGAATTACTTTGGCATGTTTCGGGTTACGCAAGCCGTCCTGCCGCTGATGCTGGCTCAGGGGAGGGGGCAGATCGTCAATGTTGCGTCGACACTGGCCAAAGTACCCGGACCGACGCAGGCCAACTACTCCGCATCCAAGGCCGCCATCGTCGCGTTCTCCACCGCGCTGCGCAGCGAGGTCGAAGACCGTGGCGTTGCGGTGAAGGTCTTCATTCCCGGTCTGACCGCAACGCCGCTGACCGAAAAGCTCTCGGTACGTTCACCGAAGCTGCTGACTCCCGTGGAGGTGGCCGGTCACATGGTCAAGGCGTTGCGCAGCCGTCGCCCGCTCTACGTCACCGGCAGCTCGTACCGTGCGCTGATGACGCTCGCCCGCCTGGCGCCCGAGACAGCGCGTCGGCTGGTCAAGCGCTACTACTGAATCACTCAGCGGGTCAGCGTATCGCGCGCGCATCCGCTGGTGTCATCGCATCGGTTGAGGAGATCGAAGGGCCCGATTCCAGGCCACCGGATTGAGATTTCGGTACGGATCGGTCCGGCGCAGTCGCTGTAGCGATGCGAGCTCGTCTTCGAGAGCGCACCTTGTCTGCTCTTTGACGCAGGCCTCCCACGCACTGGCTGAGCCGCCCGTCGGAGTTGTGCTGATTGGCTGCCCGAAGCGCAGATACAGGCGGTTGGGGTCTGGAATAAGGGTGGGCCCCAAGCCGCGCATCAGGGGAATGGATACATCAGACCGTCCGAAGAGTTGCCTTCCGACGAGCTGACTCGCTCGGCCCAGCATGCCGTCTCGCTCAATCGTTCCGTGAAAAATGTCGTCGCCACCAACGGACGCGGCGGGGACAATCGGATAGCCGTGTGCGATCGCCAGCCGGGCGAAGCCGCTGCGCCCCTCCCAGTTCAACTGGTACTTCTCACCTTTGAATTTGGGCATCTCGCGACCGCCGCCCGGGAAAACCAGGACGGTCTCCCCGGCGGCCATCAGGGCGGCACCGTTGGCGGGAGTGCCGACGACGGCGCCGGCAGCCTCGAAGACGTCGGCGAGCGGACCGGGCATTTTCGTCATGGCCTTGTCTGCAAGGCCTCTGACGCGGACCCCGAGCTCCCGATGTACGACGTAGGGGATCATCAAGGTCTCGGCCATCGAGCCCACGACAGTGTGGTTTCCGACCAGTAGAAATCGGCCGTCGCGCGGCAGGTTCTCAAGCCCGTCGACATACGGGCGGGCGAAATCGATGAACGGGTTCAGGCGATCGGCAACTGAGAAGATCGCCTTCTCCAGGTTGGCAACCCGCGGCGATTGATCGATCGGATTCTTGCCATCGCAGACCACGCTTGAACCCTCGGATGTCGAATTCTGCGAATCGCTCATCGAGCTACCTCTTCTCAGTCGCGCCTCGTATTCGCCTATGCCACAGCATAGTAGCCAAAACTGACCAAAAAACCAATCCGGTCAGTTAGTTTTGGGTAGGTGATTCCCGGAGGGCCGTTATCATCGTGGCGATGAGCTCGATGGTCTTCGATCTGCCGGAAAACAGCTCGGCAAGGGCTGCACGGCTCCTCGCCGCAGCCAACGACCTACTGCTCAGTCGAGGTGCGAGGGGATTCACCGTCGCCGACGTCGCTGCCCGCGCGCATGTGGGAAAGGGCACCGTCTATCTCTATTGGCCGACGAAGGAAGACCTCCTGCTCGGACTGATCGGCAGGGAATTCTTGAGTCAGGTTGAAAAGATGATCGAGCTCCTGGCGGAGGACAACGACCTAGCCCGACCATCGCGGTTCTGTCCGGCAATCGTCGGCCTTGCGACCAGTCAACCGCTGATCTCTGCGCTCCAGCGCAACGATCACGACCTGCTCGGCATATTGACAGATGATCCCCGCTCGCGTGGCCTTCACGAGGCGCTGGGGCCGGGCGCCATGTTGCGTGTCATCCTTCCGATTTGGCGTGACAGCGGACTCGTGCGCACCGACTGGGATGTCGATGACCAGGTTTTCGCGCTGAACGCTCTGATCGGCGGAATCACGATGTCGATCCTCGCCCCGACGCCAGAACCGATCAGGGTGGCCGATCCGTTGGTCGTGCTCGGTCAAGCCGTCACTGCTTTGCTCGGACCAGAACGCGCCGGATTGAAGCAGATCCGGGCGACCGCAGACCAGATCGGCAACCATTTGCGCACCTGCGCGACCATCGCCCTGCACGTGATCACCGCATCAAATGCGCGCAAGCCGAATGGCGGGACCGCCTCGGGAGCTGAGTGACTTGCGACCGCTGGGTGGATGCGCGCGTGTCATACGGATTCAAGAGCCCGCCCCGCGAGCAGCTGACGCGTCACCGTAGCGACGCGATGCCCGAGGTGTTCGCACGTGCGCAAGTCGGCGTCATGGACCGCAGTCGGGTCAGCGTCGACATCGGTCGAGGCACCGGCGCCCAGCCAGAAGCCCAGCCGATTCAGGTCGAATTCGCTTGCGGCGCTGGTGTTCCATCCCGCAGTCAGGCCGAGGTTGACCCAGTGCATGTGATGCTGGGCGGCGAACACCGCAAGCGCGCTGAGGGTCTGTAGCTTGTCACCGGCCTTCGATCCGGAGTTGGTGAAGCCCGCACCCACCTTGTCGCGCCAGGTGCCCTCCATGCAGCGCCGGCCGGTGCGTTCGGCGAAAGCCTGAAAACCGGCCGACACGTTTCCCATGTACGTGGGGCAACCGAAAATGATCGCGTCGGCCGCATCGAGTATCGGCCAATCGTCGTCGCCGAGGGTGTCGACCGCTATCCGCCGGACCTGTGCCCCCGCCGCCGACGCTCCCCGCGCCACGGCCTGCGCCAAGGTCGCGGTGTGGCCGAAGCCTGAGTGATATGCCACCACCACGTGCGGTGTCACCATGCTTGTCCTCCGTATGCACTCTCGGCCACCTCGCGGTAGCGCTCCTGCCAGTCGGGTATCTCGCCCCCGGACATATAGGCCTCGAGGCGGTCCAGGTAGGCATGCGTCCCGGGCCGAAAACCGTTGGCGTTGCGCACACCAAGCCCGCGGTGACTGAATCGCAGCAGCGTTCCGTCGCCGTCGGGAACCAACTCGTAACGCACAACCCCGGGTTCGACGATCCGCTGGTTCCATTCGTGCTCGAAGACATGCGGCGGGTCCCACACCAGGATGCGGCCCGCCATCCTTTTCTGGTCGGCCGGGATCGGTGGTGCGGCAGGGATCATGTCGATCGTCCCGCCCTCGCGGGCGTCGATGGTGGTGTCACCCATCCATTTGCTGCGTTCCTCGGGGTTGGTGATCGCGTCCCACACCCGCTCGACAGGGTGGGGGAGTCGGCGCTCGAAAGTCAGTACTGCCCGGTCATTTTCGATGCTGAGCCGGCCCTCGCGAGTGGTCATGAGCTCTCCTTGGTCGTCTTCAAGTGGCGTTCGAGGGCGTCGAGGTGGCCGCTCCAGAACTGGCGGTACTGCTCGATCCAGCTGTCGATCGCGACAAGTCCGTCGGCGCGCAGCGCGTAGATCCGGCGCTGCGCATCCGGGCGGACCTCGACCAGCCCGACTTCCCGCAGGATGCGCAGATGCCGCGACACCGAGGGTTGCGTCAGATCCGGCAGTGCCGCAACGAGTTCCCCGGCGGTGCGATCACCGGCGGCCAAGGTATCCAGCAACACCCGGCGATTTGGCTCGGCGACTGCCTCGAAGACGTCCACATCTCCGAGTATTGCACTGCGTCTATATAGACGCAAGCAGATATAAGGTGGCTACCGGCGCTGCACCAGCAGCGTCTGCGCCGAGGTTCCGATGAATCCGTCGCGGTCGAACAACTCGGCCGTGGTCACCCCGATCCCGTCCGGCCCGATAGATCCGCGAGCGCGCACACCGAAATCGCTGCCCACCGGCGCGCGATGCAGATGCACCGCCGTGTCGGTGTTCATGTAGATGAACTTCTGCGGATCTATCGCGGCGCCAATGCCATTCGCGGAGTCGACCACCATGGCGAGTCGCTCGAGCGCGGTGGTGGGCTCGTCGTCCACCAGATTGGAAATGGGCGACATCCAATACACCGTGCCGCTGTCGGATCCGTCGTACTGCCGCCGCCATTCCACCGACTCGACGTAGCCGTGCGCATCCTTCCAGTGCAGCTCCAGCGGTGCGGTGGGGCCCTCGATCAGCGGTGGATAGCGATCGGTTGCGGCGTCGGCGGTATCGGAGGTGGCCAACGCCCAGGCCGTCACCCGAGCCACGGCGCGCGGCGGACCGTCGGGACGCTCCGCCGACATCTCGGCCGAGAGCAGCGCAATGCGGCTGCCCGGCCGGTCAACCCGGGCCTGCACCCGCATCTCGGTGATCGGTATCGCCCCCAGGATGTCCAGAGTCAACCGGCCGATCCGCATACCGTCGGACAGCTTCGCCTCGATCGCTTTGGTCAACAATGCCAGCGGCGGCGACCCGTGCTGGATGTCGGAATTCCAGTTGCTCCGGGTGTCGTCGGTCGACGCGAAAAGCTCTGCCTCGCCGTCGATTCCGAGCCGCCGGTAGTAACAGCTCATGCGGCCGGCTCGCCGCCGATCTGTTCGGGCCAGCCGGGATAGGGCGGCGGCGTTCCGCCATACGCCGGACAGAGCGCCTGATGGCTGCACCAGTTACACAGGCGCGAGGGGTTGGCCCGGAAATCGCCTGTCGCACCGGCCGATTGGATGGCGCGCCAGATCGCCATCAGAGTCTTCTCGAAGCGAAGCAGCTCGTCGAGCGCAGGTGAGTAGTCGAGCACCTGGCCGTCCGCCAGATAGATCAGCCGCAATCGGCTGGCCAGCACCTCACGGGAACGCAACAATGCGACGGCGTAGAACTTCATCTGAAACAGCGCCTTGAACTCCGCGAGTGCCCTGGCCTCCGGTGGCGCCTTCCCGGTCTTGTAGTCCACCACCCGGAGCTCGCCGGTGCCCGCGACGTCGATCCGGTCGACGAAACCGCGCAGCAGCGTTCCGTCGGCCAGTTCGACCTCGATCCGTTGCTCGCAGCTCTGTGGATCGAAGCGGGTCGGGTCCTCGAGCCGGTAGTAGCCGGTCAGCAGGGCGCGTGCCTCCGCGACGAGCTGGGTGCGCTGCTCGTCGGTGAAATCGCCGGCGAAGTCCGGGTGTTCGGACAGCACCCGCTCCCATGCCGGGTCGACCAACGACAATGCGGTATCCGGGCCACGCTCGGCGGCAGGCAAACCGTACAGCTGCTCGAGGGCGGCGTGCACCACCGAACCCCGCAGCTGAGCGGTCGACGGCGGCTCGGGCAGCCGGTCAACGGCCCGGAAGCGGTACAGCAGCGGGCACTGCTTGAAGTCGGCGGCCCGCGAAGGCGACAACGCGGGACGCGACGCCTGCAGCACCTGATCTGACATAACTGCAGCCTAGGACGGTGTGCCGACAAGGTGACGGTATGCGGCGCGGCGAGTCCGCTATGGCAGGCTGAACGGCTGTGACCGACGATCCCGCCCCGCGCCGCACCGGCCCCTTCGTCGTCGGGGACCGCGTCCAGCTCACCGACGCCAAGGGCCGTCACTACACGATGATCCTCAACCCGGGCAGTGAGTTCCACACCCACCGCGGGGCCATCGAGCACGACGCGGTGATCGGATTGCCGGAAGGCAGCGTGGTCAAGTCGACCAACGGCGACGCTTTCCTGGTGCTACGCCCGCTGCTCATCGACTACGTGCTCTCGATGCCGCGCGGCGCCCAGGTCATCTACCCCAAGGACGCCGCCCAGATCGTGCATGAGGGCGACATCTTTCCGGGCGCCCGGGTCCTGGAGGCCGGAGCGGGGTCCGGCGCGCTGACGTGCTCTCTGCTGCGTGCCGTCGGCCCCGACGGCGAGGTGATCTCCTATGAGGTGCGTGACGACCACGCCGTGCACGCCCGGCGCAACGTGGCGACGTTCTTCGGCGAGGACCCGGAGAACTGGCGGCTGATCATCGGCGACCTTGTCGACTCCGACCTCGACGAGGCGTCGGTCGACCGCGTCATCCTGGACATGCTGTCGCCGTGGGACGTCCTGGACACCGTGGCCCGGCTGTTGATCCCCGGCGGGGTGCTGATGGTGTACGTGGCGACCGTGACCCAGCTGTCCAAGACCGTCGAGCTGCTGCGCGAACAGCAGTGCTGGACCGAGCCCAGGGCATGGGAATCGTTGCAGCGCGGCTGGAACGTTGTCGGCCTTGCGGTGCGTCCGCAGCACAACATGCGCGGCCACACGGCGTTCCTGATCTCGGCGCGACGACTGGCCCCGGGCACGATCACGCCGACCCCGCTGCGCCGCAAGAAGCTCGCGCCTTAGTCGTCGCTGCGGTGTAGTCCGCGTCGCACTGAGAGCAATTCGATTTCGGGGCGCGCCGCGACCAACCGTTCCGCACCGTCGAGCACCTCGACGACGTGGGCCCGCTCGCCGGCGACCACCGCCACCCCGATGCCGGCCCGCCGGTGCAGATCGGTCGAACCCGTCTCAGCCGCCGACACCGTGAATCGACGGCGCAGTTCGGCGACGATCGGCCGCACCACGGCACGCTTTTCCTTCAGCGAGTGGACGTCACCGAGCAGGACGTCGAATTCCAACCAGCCGATCCACATTCAGGGCGTCGGGGTCGGACTGGCCGGGCTCGCACCGCCACGGGCATTGCCGAAGGCCAGCAGCATGTCGGCGGTCTCACGAGAAAGCTGCCAGCCGCCGCGGTCCTGCCGGAACTCCATCGGAAAGGTGAAGTTCCCGGGGTTGGCCGGGTTCGAGGTGGTGACGTTGATCGATGCCAGCGCATCGTCGGGGCGGCGATCCGACCACCGGATCTCGGAGGCGGTGAACGTCAGCGGTGTGAACCCGCCGTCGCGCAGTGCCGCGGCGAACTTGTCGATGGTCGCGGCGTCGGCCGGCGTGGTGGACTCGACCAGCTGAAGCTTGTCTGCCCCTTTCACCGCCGGATCGGCCAGCCGGTAGAGCACATCGGTCAGCGCGTCGGGCGCCGGCAGGGGAGCAGCGTTGTGATCAGCCGGCGCCAGCGGCGTCGACGACTGCTCGAACGGGCTCGGGGCCGATTTCGGCTCGACGTGGTCAGAACACCCCGAGAGGCTGAGCGCCGCCACGATTGTGGCGGCGCTCAAACCTACGAAGAACGGGTATCGCATCCCGCGCTGACTCAGCCGGCTCCTTGCATCAGCGATAGCGCCGACTGCTTGGTCAGCTGCCAGCCGCTGGGGCTGGGGCCTTCGACGAACTGGATGCTCTGGGTGGCCGTCTGACCGTTGGGCGCGGTCGCGGTGACATTCGCTGTCGCCGTCGGGCCTTCCTGGTCGATGTCGGCGACGTTGAAGCTCAGCGGAAGCAGGCCCTTGGACGACGCGTTGTTGAACGCGCGGTCTGCGGCGATGCCCTCGAAGCGGCCAAGGCCGAACTGGATGTAGGAGGCCTTGGAGCCCGAGAACGATCCACCGCCCTGCAGGCCATTCAGGGTCTCGACGAGCTGGCTCTGGAGCTCCGGCGCCGGCGTCTGCGGCATCGGTGCGCCGAAGACGACGGGCTGCACGGCCGGTGCGGGCACCGGCGAGCTGAATGCAACCGAAGTCACACCTGCGGCAACGCCGCCGATGATCGCTGCGGCGGCAACGCCCGTGGCTAGGACTTTCAGGGTCACGGCTGTCCTCTCGATCTGCCCGACTCATTAGAGAGATTAACAGTGTTGCCAGTGTGTCGAAATTCCCCGCACGCACATGATCGAGGTTGGGCCGGTAGCGTTGAGGTATCCACCGCGCCAACTCTCGGTGTGGGAAAGGAGCGCAACATGAGTGAGGCACAAGAACCCCAGCTGTCCGGCGAAGACGCCGCCGAACTTGAAGAGCTGCGCCGCGAGGCGTCAGTGCTGCGCGATCAGCTGGAGAACGCCATGAGTACACAGGGCGGCGCCCGCAGTGCTCGTGATGTGCATCAGCTCGAGGCGCGTATCGACTCCCTGGCGTCACGCAACGCCAAGCTGATGGACACCCTCAAGGAGGCCCGTCAGCAGTTGCTCGCCCTGCGCGAAGAGGTCGACCGGCTCGGTCAGCCGCCGAGCGGATACGGCGTGCTGCTGGGTTCCCATGAGGACGACACGGTCGACGTGTTCACCTCCGGTCGCAAGATGCGGCTGACGTGCTCACCGAACATCGACGTGAAGGCGCTCAAGCAAGGCCAGACGGTTCGCCTCAACGAGGCGCTGACGGTCGTGGAGGCCGGAAACTTCGAATCCGTGGGGGAGATCTCCACCCTCCGCGAGATCCTTGCCGACGGACACCGGGCGCTCGTCGTCGGGCATGCCGACGAGGAACGCATCGTGTGGTTGGCCGAACCGCTGGTCGCCATCGAGGACCTGCCCGCCGACGTCGCCGAGGAACTCGACGACGACGATCTGCGTCCCCGCAAGCTTCGTCCCGGCGACTCGTTGCTCGTCGACACCAAGGCCGGGTACGCGTTCGAACGGATTCCCAAGGCTGAGGTCGAGGATCTCGTCCTCGAAGAGGTGCCCGACGTCGCCTACAGCGATATCGGCGGCCTGACCCGCCAGATCGAGCAGATCCGCGACGCCGTCGAGTTGCCGTTCCTGCACAAGGAGCTCTACCGCGAGTACGCGTTGCGACCGCCGAAAGGTGTGCTGCTCTACGGCCCGCCCGGGTGCGGTAAGACGCTGATCGCCAAGGCGGTGGCCAATTCGTTGGCGAAGAAGATGGCCGAGGTTCGCGGCGACGACGCCCGCGAGGCGAAGTCGTACTTCCTCAACATCAAAGGCCCCGAGCTGCTGAACAAGTTCGTCGGCGAGACCGAACGGCATATCCGCCTGATCTTCCAGCGGGCGCGCGAAAAGGCCTCCGAGGGAACGCCGGTCATCGTCTTCTTCGACGAGATGGACTCGATCTTCCGTACTCGCGGCACCGGTGTGAGCTCCGATGTCGAGACGACGGTCGTGCCCCAGCTGCTGTCGGAGATCGACGGTGTGGAGGGTCTGGAGAACGTCATCGTGATCGGCGCCTCCAACCGCGAGGACATGATCGACCCGGCGATCCTGCGGCCGGGGCGCCTCGACGTCAAGATCAAGATCGAACGGCCGGATGCCGAAGCGGCACTGGACATCTTCAGCAAGTACCTCACCGAGGACCTGCCGGTGAACGCCGACGATCTCGCCGAGTTCGGCGGCGATCGCGGGCTGTGCATCCGGGCCATGATCGAAAAGGTCGTCGACCGGATGTACGCAGAGATCGACGACAACCGATTCCTCGAAGTCACCTACGCCAACGGTGACAAAGAGGTCATGTACTTCAAGGACTTCAACTCCGGCGCGATGATCCAGAACGTCGTCGACCGGGCCAAGAAGTACGCGATCAAGTCGGTCCTGGAAACCGGGCAGAAGGGTCTGCGGATCCAGCACCTGCTCGACTCGATCGTCGACGAGTTCGCCGAGAACGAGGACCTGCCCAACACCACGAATCCCGATGACTGGGCTCGGATCTCGGGCAAGAAGGGCGAGCGGATCGTCTACATCCGCACGCTGGTCACCGGCAAGAGCAGCAGTGCCAGCCGGGCCATCGACACCGAGTCGAACCTGGGCCAGTACCTGTAGCAGGACCGGCCCAGGGTCGCGTCGTCAGTGTCCGCAGAGCTGGGTGGCGGCGGCGCTGTAGAAGAAGGCCGCGTCCTTCGGCTCGACGCCGTCAGTGGTGTTGTCCGAGATGGTCTGGAGCGTGGTCGCCTGCGGAACGCCGGCGGCGATGTCGCTGCAGATGTGCTGTCCCAGCGCCACCGCGGTGTCGACCGGTCCATTCCAGCCGTCATTGGCCAGTGTCGTGATGAAGGAGTCCTGATCCGCGTAGGCCGGTGAGGCGAGCGCCAAACCGAGTCCAACAGCGGCGATGCCGGTGATGACACGCTTCTTCATGATGTTGCCTTTCGCCCCGATAGCGCGCACCTTCGCCGACATCGGCAGCACACGATGGCCGCAGTGTATGGCGAAGGTGAGCCTTACCGCAGCGTTATCATCGCCACCGTCAGTTTGTTACAGGGCTCAAAACTCCAGGCTGTAGCTGTTTCCCAGATTGTCCTGTGTCACGTGGGCGTCGCGAGTGGTGGTGTCGACGCTCAGTCGCTCGGTGAGAGTGCGCGTCTCGTACCGCCATCCCTCCGGCAGATCCAGCCGAGTGGACAACGTCGGTAGCGCTGCCAGGTTGAGGTCGCGATCCACCGCCTTGCTGTAGGTCTGCATGACCCAGCGCTGCCCCTGCGGATCGACGAGCTCGAAAACCGGTCGGCCGGCATCGAAGTTGAACACGGTTCGGCGGTCGACATGGTTGACGGTGTATGGCGCCGGGTTCATCGACGACAGCTTCACCGTGGCTTGCTTGATCATGTCGATCCCGCCGAAGGTCTCGATCTCCTGGTGGTCCGGCGCCACCTTGTCGATGGTGCTCATCAGCCAGTGCCGCGGGCCGTTCAACAATGCGGCGATGGCGCCGTGCTCTGTGGCGATGGCCTCGGCGTCGAGCTTGTCCCACAGCTCGGCCGGGCAGTCGTTGAGTGGAAAGCTGTTGTAGACGGCCGCTTCCGGCCCGTCGGCGCCGGCCGTTACCAGCAGCACCTCCCCGTACCGCTTGTCGAATATGTCATCGGGCTGGGTCATCGCTTGCCTCCATTTCCAGATACGCGTCGCGGCCGGCCAGGCTGACGGCGACGTCCGCGACCAACGGATCGAAGAACCGCTGCCGGTACAGCGGGTCAACGCTCGTGCTGACGGTGAAGTACAGCCCGGACAACACCGCCACGAATAACGAAGTGTGCACCACGGTCTGGGGTATCGGCACATGGATGCCGAACCACGTTCCGGCACAAGGAGGTTGGCCCACCGGGCAGGACTGCTCAGCTGACCACAGGACCGTGACGTCGTCGGGAATCGCGATGGTGCCCAGCGCGAGGAAGAACGCGAACAAACCGGTGGTGAAGAACACCACCTGGATCGCCTGGGCCACCACCATGACGGCGACGACATTGACCTGTTCGGCCGTCGACAACGGTGTGCGCACCGGGTCGGTCCGGGTGGCCAGGGGTGTGCCGGCCAGCAGCGCTGCGGTGTCGCGAGGTCCCGAGCGGTCCTCGCGCAGCGCCGACACCTCGTCGCGAATGGTTACGACCATGAACACCAGTGCCACCAGGGCCAGGAATCCGATTGTCTGCCAGAGCCGTTCACGCGTCATGCGAGCCGACAGCTGCCACAGTTCACCGGTGAAATACACCACCACGGTCAGCATCAGAAGCGGTAGCGCGCGGCTCATCAGCGTACCGAGCGCCCCGAACTGCACCCACGCGAATCGGAACGCCCACAGGACAATCGACCCGATACCGAGATAGGTCAGCCAGATGGCGAGAAGCGCGATCACCCCGAAGCCGGCCACTTCGGCCGCGGTGAGCCCGGTCCAGCCCCGGTCGACCAGCGGGAAGCCGATCACGAACAACGCCATCACCAGCAGGGCGGCGCTGCGCCGGCCCGCCTCGCTGCGGGTGGTGCCTGCACGGTGCAGCAGGTACAGCACGAACGGCGCTGCCGTCAGCACGACCGCCATGGTTCCCAGCCGCACGACGGATCCGATCTCCGCGTGACCGTCGCTGACATCGGCGATCACTGTCGTCACCGCGATCAGCGCGCCGATACCGCTGACGACCGGCGCCGACCGGGCGATGAGCCGTCGCGAGCGCACCCGTCGGGTCAGGACCAGAGGCAGACCGCGGGCCAGGAACCATTCGTGAACGTCGCGCGCGGCGGCCGGCGTCACGTCAGTGTCCCCGCCTCGTGGAGCGGTAGCGATCCCGCGCCACCAGGGTGAGCCGGAGCTCGGCCAGCAGCGGGTCGAGGAATTGCGCGCGGTACTCCTTGTCGGTGACGGCCTTGGCCGCCAGGTACATGAACGTGATCGCGGTCAGCATCATGGTCGTCTGGATCAGCGGGTCGGGGACCGGCAGCGTCATGCCCAGGATCTGGCCGTCGGTTCGCCCGCTGTCACGCGTCCACGACGCCAGCAGCGGCGGGCTGAGCACGATCAGTCCGAGTACGAAGAAGATGGAGCCGGTGGCCAGCGCAACCGTCAGCACCTGGCCGACCTGCGAGGCTGCCACCACGAACACCACGTTGGCCCGCTCGAAGCGGGACAGCGGGTCGACACCGGGTTCGTCGGCGATGTCCTCAAATGGCGTGCCGGCCAGCCGGTCTGCGTCCTCGGGGCCGGCCGCGGTCTCGCCGAGGATCGGGCGGACCCGCTCCAGGGTGCTCGACACCAGGAAGGCGGCGGCGATCGCGAACAAGAATCCGATGGCCAGCCACAGCCGTCCGCGGCTGACGATCGCCGCCATCAGCCACACATAGGTGTTGAAGAAGACCAGGAACGTCAGCAGCACAACCGGCAGCGCGCGGACGAACATTCCGCTGGCGAGCGCCAGGTTCGACATGGTGTCCCGGGCAGCCCAGCCGGCGATCGAGCCGAGCCCGGTCGCTGTCAATGTCAGGATGATTCCGACCGAAGACGCCGCCATCACGAAATTGACCCAGATGCGGTAGCTGGGACCGCCGAAGATCGCCGCCAGGACGATGATGCCCAGCGCCCCGTATCCGGCAATCGCCCTCCGGAAGGGTGTGGTGATTCGCGCGACCAGCCACCCCACCAGCATCGCCGAGGGGAGGACCACGACGATCGACGCCAGCACCACACCCTCGCTGAGGTCGGGTCGCCCGTCGATGTCGATGGTGTGCTTACCGGTCAGCTTGACGACCAAGATGGAGTTCGCCGCGATCACCGCCAACCCGGCCAGGGCCGGGGCCGATCGGCTCCACACGTGCCGCACCAGGGTGCTGCGCCGCACCACGGCCGGAAGGCCGCGAACGAGAAACCAGCGTTCTTCGGCGTAGCGGTCCGGAGATGTCATCGTTGCGCGGCTCCGATGTGGGCTTTCGGGTCAGGTCACCCTAGCCGGAAGTGGCACCGTCCACGCGCCAGGCGCGCAACACCGGCCGCTAGGCTGGCGACCATGCAAAGGATCATCGGAACCGAGGTGGAGTACGGCATCTCCTCGCCCTCCGATCCGACCGCCAACCCGATCCTGACGTCGACCCAGGCGGTGCTCGCGTACGCCGCGGCCGCCGGCATCCAGCGGGCCAAGCGCACCCGGTGGGACTACGAGGTGGAGTCGCCGCTGCGGGACGCCCGCGGATTCGACCTGAGCCGCTCGTCGGGACCGCCGCCGATTGTCGACGCCGACGAGGTGGGGGCGGCGAACATGATCCTCACCAACGGCGCCCGGCTCTACGTCGATCACGCCCATCCGGAGTACTCGGCCCCCGAGGTCACCGACCCGATGGATGCCGTGATCTGGGATAAGGCCGGGGAACGGGTGATGGAGGCCGCGGCCCGGCATGTGGCCAGCGTGCCCGGTGCGGCCAAACTCCAGCTGTACAAGAACAACGTCGACGGCAAGGGCGCGTCCTACGGGTCGCACGAGAACTACCTGATGAGCCGGCACACCCCGTTCTCGGCGGTGATTTCGGGCCTGACGCCGTTCATGGTGTCCCGGCAGGTGGTGACCGGTTCCGGCCGCGTCGGGATCGGCCCGTCCGGTGACGAACCGGGCTTTCAGCTGTCCCAGCGCGCCGACTACATCGAGGTCGAGGTCGGCCTGGAGACGACCCTCAAGCGCGGCATCATCAACACCCGCGACGAGCCGCACGCCGACGCCGACAAGTACCGCCGGCTGCACGTCATCATCGGCGACGCGAACCTGGCCGAGACCTCGACGTATCTGAAGGTGGGCACCACCTCGCTGGTCCTCGATCTGATCGAGGAAGGGCCCCGATACGGCCTGGACCTGTCGGACCTGGCACTGGCCCGGCCAGTCCACGCGGTCCATGTTGTCAGCCGGGACCCGTCGCTGCGGGCCACCGTGGCACTGGCCGACGGCCGGGAACTGACCGCGCTGGCCATCCAGCGGATCTACCTGGACCGGGTGGCCAAGCTGGTCGACGCGCGCGATCCCGATCCGCAGGCCACGCAGGTCGTCGAAACCTGGGCGCACATCCTTGACCTGCTGGAACGGGACCCGATGGAATGCGCCGAGCTGCTGGACTGGCCGGCCAAGCTGCGGCTGCTGGAGGGCTTCCGGCAGCGCGAGAACCTCGGCTGGTCGGCCCCGCGGCTGCATCTGGTGGATCTGCAGTACTCCGATGTCCGGCTGGACAAGGGTCTGTACAACCGGTTGGTGGCGCGCGGCTCGATGAAGCGTCTGGTCACCGAGCAGGAGGTGATCGACGCTGTGGACAACCCGCCGACCGACACCCGGGCGTACTTCCGTGGCGAGTGCCTGCGCCGCTTCGGCGCCGACATCGCGGCGGCGAGCTGGGACTCGGTGATCTTCGACCTGGGCGGTGATTCACTGGTGCGGATTCCGACCCTGGAGCCACTGCGCGGTAGCAAGGCCCACGTGGGTGCGCTTCTCGATTCGGTCGACAGCGCAGTGCAACTCGTGGAACAACTCACGACCTGACGTTCGTTAGACGGAGCAATACCGGTCTCGACCGGTAGGGTAGAAGAACCGGCGGCCCGTGCCGAATGGCACGACACAGTCGCCGATCCCGAGCAGGAGGCAGCGATGGCTCAAGAGCAGACCAAGCGTGGCGGCGGGGGCGGCGAGGATGACGACCTCGGCAGCGCCGGTGCCGGCGGGCAAGAGCGTCGCGACAAGCTCGCTGAAGAGACCGATGATCTGCTGGACGAGATCGATGACGTCCTGGAAGAGAACGCTGAGGACTTCGTGCGTGCATACGTGCAAAAGGGCGGACAGTGACCTGGCCGTTCTCTGATCGCCTTGCCACCAGTTCACCTCTGACCGATCTGTCCTCGTTTTCCGATCATCTCCGGCGGGAAGCGCCCCAGCTGCTGCCGACCAGCACCGGCGCGAGCGGTGTGCTGCCCGGTGACGCGCTGCCGCACGGCACCACGATCGTCGCGCTGAGATATCCGGGCGGTGTGCTGATCGCCGGCGATCGCCGCGCCACCCAGGGCAACATGATCGCCAGCCGCGACGTGCAGAAGGTGTACATCACCGACGACTACACGGCCACCGGTATCGCAGGGACCGCGGCGATCGCCGTGGAGTTCGCCCGGTTGTACGCCGTCGAACTCGAGCACTACGAAAAGGTCGAGGGCGTCCCGCTGACGTTCCCGGGCAAGGTGAATCGGCTGTCGACGATGGTCCGCGGCAACCTCGGCGCGGCACTGCAGGGCTTCGTCGCGCTGCCGCTGCTGGTGGGTTACGACCTCGATGACCCGAATCCCGAAGCGGCCGGACGGATCGTGTCGTTCGACGCCGCCGGTGGCTGGAACATCGAGCAGGAGGGCTACCAGTCGGTGGGGTCCGGTTCACTGTTCGCCAAGTCGTCGATCAAAAAGCTCTATCCCGGTGTCACCGATGCGGATTCGGCGTTGCGGGCTGCTGTTGAGGCGCTCTACGACGCCGCCGACGACGACTCGGCAACCGGCGGTCCGGACCTGGTGCGCGGCATATACCCGACGGCTGTCACGATCGAGGCCGAGGGCGCCACCGACGTCCCCGAGGAGCGGATCTCCGCGCTCGCTCGCGAGGTGATCGAAAAGCGTTCCACGACGAACACATTCGGGCCCGGCACGGGACCCAGCAACGAAGCACCGCGGGTGGACTAAGTGAGCTTCCCATATTTCATCTCGCCTGAGCAGGCGATGCGTGAGCGTTCCGAGCTTGCGCGCAAAGGCATTTCCCGGGGCCGCAGCGTGGTCGTGCTGGCCTATGACTCCGGCGTGCTGTTCGTTGCGGAGAACCCGTCGCGGTCACTGCAGAAGATCAGTGAGCTCTACGACCGCGTCGGCTTCGCCGCCGTGGGCCGGTTCAACGAATTCGACAACCTGCGCCGCGGCGGCATCCAGTTCGCCGACACCCGCGGGTACGCCTACGACCGTCGCGACGTGACCGGCCGCCAGCTCGCCAATGTCTACGCGCAGACCCTCGGAACGATCTTCACCGAGCAGGCGAAGCCCTACGAGGTGGAGCTGTGCGTGGCAGAGGTGGCTCACTTCGGTGAAACGAAAGCCCCTGAGCTGTACCGGATCACCTACGACGGGTCGATCGCCGACGAACCACACTTCGTCGTCATGGGCGGTACCACCGAGCCGATCATCACCGCACTCAAAGAGTCCTACTCTGAGAATGCGCCGCTCAAGGATGCGGTCGGCATCGCCGTCGAAGCGTTGCGCGCCGGTATCAACGGCACAAGTACAAGTAGTGGCAGCACCCCGCCTGCCGAGCCGCGGGTGCTCGGCCCGTCCACCCTGGAGGTGGCGATCCTGGACGCCAAGCGGCCGCGACGGGCATTCCGGCGGATCACCGGTTCGGCGCTGGAGGCCCTGCTGCCCAGCGCGGGTGACGAGCCCGCCGACAAGGGCACCGCGGAGGCCACCTCCTGAGCCCACACGCCGTCATCTCCGGCGCGGGAATCGCCGGACCGGCGCTGGCCGACCAGCTGACCGCGCGGGGTTGGCGCACCACGGTCATCGAGCGCTACCCTCAGCGGCGCGACGAAGGCCAGAACGTCGACATCCGTGGTGCGGCACGGGAAGTCGTGCGCACGATGGGCATCGAAGACGAGGTACGCCGGGCCAACACCGGTGAGATCGGGACCCGGTTCGTCACCGCAGCAGGCACAGCGGCGGCATCCTTTCCGGTCGGCGCCCCGGGCGGCCCCGACGGTCCGACCGCGGAACTGGAGATCCTGCGCGGCGAACTGTCGCGGATTCTGATCGAACGCACCCGGGGTCGGACCGACTACCGCTTCGGCACCCAGATCACCGACGTCACCGATCACGGCGACTACGTCACGACAGTGCTCGACGACGGCAGTGTGCTCGACTCCGACGTCCTGATCGTCGCCGAAGGCCTGCGCTCCCGTTCGCGCCGGTTCGTCAGCGCAACCGAGGTCACCGATCTGGGAATGTATTTCGCCTACGCCACCATCCCTCGGTCCGATAGTGACGACCAGTGGTGGAACTGGCAGCACGCGACTCGATCCCGCGGTGTGCACCTGCGACCGGACAATCTGGGCAGCACCAGAGCCATCCTGACCTTCATCTCCGATATCCGCGGTATCGAAGATCTCGACCAGGATGACCAGGTCGCGATCCTGCACAAGACTTTCGCCGACGTCGGCGGTGCCGCTCCGCGGATTCTGCGCGAGCTCGAGGCAGGCGCACCGATGTACTTCTCGGTCGCCGGCCAGGTGCACGTGCCCTCGTGGAGCAAGGGCCGCATCGGCCTGCTCGGCGACTGCGCATTCTGCAACGCCACCTTCGGCGGTGCGGGCACCAGCCTCGCGCTGATCGGTGCCTATATCCTCGCCGGCGAACTCGCCGCCACAGCCGACCACGCGGCCGCGCTGGTCAGCTACCAGCACCGCATGCAGCCGTTCACGGCCTCGGCCCCCGTCGTCCGTCCGGCAGTGTTGCGGATTGCCAACCCGCGCACCCGGATTGGCATCGCGGCGTTGCGCGGTGTCGCCCGTGCCGCCGCGAGTCCCGCCGCCAAGGCCGTGACTGCGTTGATGTCCCGCGCATCTACGGGATCCGGACAACGAGTGGCGCTCCCGGATTATCCCGTGGCGTAGCCGATCTCAACCGACCCGAATGTGCTCGCGGTCGCCGGTGATGACCGCGAGGATGTTGCGCCACGCATCGGACGGCTCGTTCAGAACGTCGCTGTGCGAAGAAAGTCCGCCCATCGGACCGCCGGTGAGGGTGCGCCCGGCGGCCAGTGGGATCACACCCGGCAGCCGGTCCGGGTCCGCCCCGTGCGGCCCGAGCGGGATGCCCTGCACAAGTCCGATCGGATCGCCGGGCGCGGTGAGGGAGAACCGCAACACGTCGGGGTTGCGGTTGTGCCAGTCCGACGGATCATGAACGCCCACACCGGCACCCGCGGCCTCAACGTAGATCACGCGGTCGGCGGTCAACCCGAAGCTTTCCGCGGTCCCGAGGATCGACCCGCCGTACGAATGGCCCACGTAGGTCACCGGCATCGACCCTGCGCGTCGTTCGACGTCTTCACTGAACGCCACCAGCCGAGGCGCCATCTTCAGTGCATAGCGCGGATCGGTGGCGTCGACCAACCCGGCGACCAGCTGACCGGTTGGGAACGGGCCACCCAGATACGTGATCATCGCGACGTCGCCGGTGGATCCGGCGACAAAACGCCGCGCCGTCGCGACATCGTCAGCTGCGCCGTCGAAGGTGGTGTTGAGCCCGGGCACCAACACCGCGAGAGCGCGCGCCCGCGTCAGGTCACCGGACAACTCGATGAAGCTCTCACGCTGCGGATCGAAGGCCAGGATCTGTCTGGGCACCCGGCGATCGCGGTCCACCGGGTCCGCGACGTCGGCGAGCAGGCTCTCGTAGTAGTCGATGCGGCTGCGTGCGTCGTGGTCGTAGGCGGCGATCGCCGCAGCGCGCATGCTCGGATCTGCGTTCAACGCAGCCCAAAGGCGTTCCGCATCAGCCGCTTCTAGTGTCGGCGCGACGGCAGCACGCAACTTCACCTCGTCGGGCACCTCGATGCGACGGCGTTGGTCGAGGATCGCATCGGCGATGTTGATCCGGTTGGCGGCGATCCTGGTCTCCCACGGAACGCCGTCGGTGTTGCCCACTTCGTGGGGCCTGGACTCGACCAGCCGCCGCCGGTCGGTATCGGACATCCCCGCGACCGCCGCGGCGATCGCGTCCTGGCTCAGGTGCGGCCAGTCGGCCACCGGATTGCCTGCGGCCCCTGCCGGGCGCACCGGTGCGGGGTCGGCCGGGGTGGCGTCGAACGCCGCGTCGATCGCGGTGGCCGCCTCGGCATCGGCCGCGCCGAGCGCTGACAGCGCCCCCTGCAGAGCCCGAGTCAGCTCGGTCGCCCGGACGTCCAGCATCGTGCGCGCCACCGCCTCGGAACCGCCGCTGCACGCCACCAGAAGCGCCGACGGCGCCGCCGGGGGAGCCACCGTCCCGTCCTCGCTCACCGCGCATCCGTCGCCCCGCGCGTCCGTCACCACCTCGAGCACCCGGTCGCGACAGCGGGTGATGACCTCGGCGGCGTCCCGCGCCTGCGCGGCGGCCAGGATCAGTGCCCGGCACACCCCGCGCAGCCCCGCGGTGGTTGGGCCGATGGCCTCGCGGGCCGCGCGCGCCGCCGAACCGGTGAACACGCCGGCGCTGCCGGCCACCTCGTCGTCGACCGCGTCGGCCTGAGCCTGAAGCCGGCCTGCGGCGTCGTCCCACGCGCCGGCCAGGTCGATCAGCGCCTGCGGTCGCCAGATCACCACCTGCGACACGGCCGGCGGGCTCACCGCAGCTGGAGGCGCTGTGCCGTGGCGCCGTCGGAGGCGTCGAGTTCGTTCACCGACCGGCGCACCGAGCAAACCCAATCCTGCAGAGCCGTGCCGAGTCGGTGCACCTCAGCCGCGACGCGCGCCGGTGCGGCCAATCCGCCCAGCGCAGAACCGGGTAGCTCCGCGACGCCGGGGATTGCAACGCCCGCGAGCTCACCTGCGCTGCGGGTCAGCGTGTCCGCCAGGACCCCCAACCTGGCGGAATCGACGACGATGCGCTCGGGCACGGCTCATGCTGGCATGTCCCGCGGCGGCGGCTTTTCGGTAATCCACAGGGATTCTGAACCCGCTTAGCCCCCGCTTGCCCACCGCTAGTCCACAGCAACCAGTACGCTCGAAGTCGTGCAGCGGAGAATCATGGGCATCGAAACCGAATTCGGTGTCACCTGCACGTTCCACGGCCATCGCCGGCTCAGTCCGGACGAGGTCGCCCGGTACCTGTTCCGCCGGGTGGTGTCGTGGGGCCGCAGCTCGAACGTGTTCCTGCGCAACGGCGCGCGCCTGTACCTCGACGTGGGCAGCCACCCCGAGTACGCCACCGCCGAGTGCGACAACCTGACGCAGCTGGTCACGCATGACCGCGCCGGGGAGCGGGTGTTGGAGGACCTCCTCATCGACGCCGAACAGCGACTGGCCGACGAAGGCATCGGCGGGGACATCTATCTGTTCAAGAACAACACCGACTCGGCCGGAAACTCCTACGGCTGCCACGAGAACTACCTGATCGTGCGGGCCGGCGAGTTCTCCAGGATCTCCGATGTGCTGCTGCCGTTCCTGGTGACCCGCCAGCTGATCTGCGGCGCGGGCAAGGTGTTGCAGACGCCGAAGGCGGCCACGTTCTGCCTGAGCCAGCGCGCCGAGCACATCTGGGAAGGCGTCTCGAGCGCCACCACCCGGTCGCGCCCGATCATCAACACCCGCGACGAACCGCACGCCGACGCCGAGAAGTACCGCAGGCTCCATGTGATCGTCGGGGACTCGAACATGTGCGAGTCCACCACCATGCTCAAGGTCGGGACCGCCTCGCTGGTGCTGGAGATGATCGAGGCCGGGGTTGCATTCCGCGATTTCTCACTGGACAACCCGATCCGGGCGATCCGCGAGGTCAGCCACGACCTCACCGGACGCCGCCCGGTGCGCCTTGCCGGCGGACGGCAGGCCAGCGCCCTGGACATCCAGCGCGAGTACTACGCCCGCGCGGTGGAATACCTGCAGACCCGCGAGCCCAACACCCAGATCGACCAGGTCGTCGACCTGTGGGGCCGCCAGCTCGACGCCGTCGAAAGCCAGGACTTCGCCAAGGTCGACACCGAGATCGACTGGGTGATCAAGCGCAAGCTGTTCCAGCGGTATCAGGACCGATACAGCATGGAGCTGTCCGACCCGAAGATCAGCCAGCTGGACCTGGCCTACCACGACATCAAGCGCGGCCGCGGCGTCTTCGACCTGTTGCAGCGCAAGGGCCTGGCCACTCGGATCACCACCGACGAGGAGATCGAGGCTGCCGTCGACACCCCGCCGCAGACCACGCGGGCCAAGTTGCGCGGCGAGTTCATCAGTGCCGCCCAGGAGGCGGGTCGCGATTTCACCGTCGACTGGGTGCATCTCAAGCTCAACGACCAGGCTCAGCGCACGGTGCTGTGCAAGGACCCGTTCCGCTCGGTCGACGAGCGGGTGAAGCGACTCATCGCCAGCATGTGACGAGCGCGCCGCAGGGGCGGCGCACCGTTTCCCGCTAAGGTTTTCCGAGTGGCGACATCCAAAGTAGAGCGGTTGATGAACCTCGTCATCGCGCTGCTGTCCACGCACGGCTACATCACCGCGGACCGCATTCGCGCCAGCGTGGCCGGCTACGCCGAGAGCCCCAGCGACGAGGCGTTCTCCCGGATGTTCGAGCGCGACAAGAACGAGTTGCGCGATCTGGGCATCCCCTTGGAAACCGGGCGGGTGTCGTCGTTCGACCCCACCGAGGGCTACCGGATCAACCGCGACGCCTACGCGCTGCCCGACATCGAACTCACCGACGAGGAGGCGGGCGCCGTCGCGATCGCCACCAAGCTCTGGGAATCGCCGGAACTGATCACCGCGACCCAGGGCGCCCTGCTGAAGCTGCGGGCGGCGGGCGTCGACGTGGACCCCGATGCCGCCGTCGCGATCACCACCGCTTCGGGACCGCCCGGGTTGCGCGGATCCGAAGACGTGCTGGGAAACCTGTTGTCGGCCATCGACTCCGGTCAACCGGTTCAGTTCCGGCATCGTTCGCTGCCGACCGACCCCTACACCGTGCGCACCGTCGAACCGTGGGGGGTCATCACCGACCGGGGCCGCTGGTATCTCGTCGGGCATGACCGGGATCGCAATGCCACCAGAACATTTCGGCTGTCCCGCATCGGCGCCGACATCACAACGGTCGGGCCGCCGGGATCTGTCACCAGACCCGCCGGGGTTGATCTGCGGGCGATCGTCGACCGGGCGATCGGTGAAGCACCCAGCGGGGTGCAGGCTTCGGTATGGGTTGCCGACGGGAAGGCGATGTCGTTGCGCCGCAACGGCAAATCCACCGGAACGCGCAGCATCGGCGGCCGCTCGGGAGAGGTGATCGAACTCGACATCGGCACCCGCGACCGGCTCGCCCGCGAGGTCGCCGGCTACGGGGCAGACGCGCTGGTCCTGGAGCCGGCCACACTGCGCGACGACGTGCTGGCTCGGCTGCGCGCCCAAGCAGGGGACCGCGCATGACACCCGTCTCGACGCGTCTGGTGCGGCTGCTCAACATGGTGCCGTACCTCAAGGCCAACCCCAGCATCACCTACGACGAGGCCGCCGCCGATCTCGGCGTCACCCGCAAGCAGCTCCAGCAGGACCTCGATCAGCTCTGGATGTGCGGCCTGCCGGGATACGGTCCCGGCGATCTGATCGACTTCGAGTTCTCCGGCGACTCGATCAAAGTGACGTTTTCGGCGGGCATGGACGAGCCGTTGCGGCTGACCTCGCCGGAGGCGACCGGTCTGCTGGTGGCGCTGCGGGCGCTGGTCGACATCCCCGGTGTCGTCGACCCGCAGGCCGCGTTGAGCGCCATCGCCAAGATCGAATCGGCGGCCGGCACCGTCGGCCACGACCACACCCATGCCGTCGCCGCGGTGGACGAGCGAGCGCCGATCGAAAGCGACACCGCCGCCGCGGTGCGCGCCGCTGTTCGTGATGGTCGCGCCCTGAACATCGAGTACTACTCGGCGTCCCGGGACACATTGACCAGCCGGGTCGTCGACCCCATCCGGGTGGTGCTGGTCGGCGACCACAGTTATCTGCAGGCCTGGGCCCGCGACGCGGAGGGGGTGCGGCTGTTCCGGTTCGATCGCATCGTCTCCGCCACCGTGCTCGACCAGGCCGCCGTCCCGCCCGAGCCGGCCAAGCAGGCACCACCGGACACCTCACTCTTCGATGCCGATCCGGCGCTGCCGGCCGCGACCTTGCTGCTCGCGCCGACCGCGACCTGGATGCTCGAGTACTACCCGATGCGGATCCTCGAGGAGTTGCCCGACGGTTATCACAAGGCGTCGATGACCTACGCATCCGAGGAGTGGATGTGCCGGGCGCTGCTGGGATTCGGCGCCGATGTCCGAGTCCTCGAGCCGGAGTCGCTGGTGAGCCGGGTCCGCGAGAGTGCCGCCGCGGCCCTGGCCGCGTATTCCGAGCTGAGCGGCTGACCTGCATACCGGCTGGACGTGGGGCCGGTGGGGTAGCATCGAGACAACTTCTGGAGGTGACCAAATTGGGTGCTCTACAACCGTGGCACTGGCTGATTCTCATCGCGGTGGTCGTGCTGCTCTTCGGGTCGAAGAGGTTGCCTGATGCTGCCCGCTCACTGGGTAAGTCGATGCGGATCTTCAAGTCAGAGGTCAAGGAGCTGCAGAACGAGCACAAGGCGGACACGCCCGTCACGCCCGCGCAGCCGCCCACTCAGGTGCAGTCCGAGCGCGTCGAGGCACCGGTGACCCCGCCGGCTCAGAGCCACACCGACGCCAAACCGGCCTGAACCGACGACGACCGGGCGCCTCGGCGCCCGTAGTCTGCCGCTGCCGTGCGCACACCTAAACTTCTGTCGCGGCTGGACCCTCGACAACGGCGCAGCCGCGTCAATCCGGACGGGACCATGTCCCTCGTCGACCACATCCGGGAACTGCGGTACCGCCTGCTGATCGCGATGGGTGCGGTCGCGCTGACCACGATCATCGGATTCCTCTGGTACAGCCACGGGTTCCTCGGGCTGGAAAGCCTGGGTGAATGGTTGCGCGAGCCGTACTGCTCGCTGCCCCAATCGGCGCGCGCCGACATCAGTGCCGACGGGGGCTGCCGCCTACTGGCGACGGCGCCGTTCGACCAGTTCATGCTGCGGCTCAAGGTCGGCCTGACCGCGGGCATCGTAATGGCCTGCCCGGTGTGGCTCTACCAGTTGTGGGCGTTCATCACCCCGGGGCTGTACCGCAACGAACGCCGCTTCGCCTCGGTGTTCGTCTTCTTCGCCGCGCTGCTGTTCGTGGCCGGCACCGTGCTGGCCTACTTCGTCCTGTCGAAGGCCCTGCACTTCCTGTTGACGGTCGGTAGCGACGTCCAGGTGACCGCCCTGTCCGGTGACCAGTACTTCGGATTCCTGATCAACCTGCTGTTGATTTTCGGTGTGAGCTTCGAGTTCCCGTTGCTGATCATCATGCTGAATCTGATCGGCGTGCTGACGTATGCGCGGCTGAAATCGTGGCGGCGCGGCCTGATCTTCGGGGTGTTCGTCTTCGCCGCATTCGCCACGCCCGGCTCTGACCCGTTCTCGATGCTGGCGCTGGGGCTCGCACTGACGCTGCTCCTGGAATTCGCCATCCAGATCGCCCGGATCAACGACCGTCGCAAGGCCAAGCGCGAGGCGCAGGCCGAGATTCCCGACGAGCAGGCCGCACCCATCGAGGCGCCGGAACCGGTGGCCGCCCCGACGACGTATGCGGCACAGCATGACGACATCACCTGAGGCCGGCGGGAGCCTGGCGCAGTTCACCGAGCTGCTGACATTCCGGCTCGACCCGTTCCAGCGCAAGGCATGTGAGGCCCTCGAACGCGGCCACGGGGTGCTGGTCTGCGCACCGACGGGCGCGGGCAAGACGGTGGTCGGCGAGTTTGCGGTACACCTGGCGCTCACCGCGGGCCGAAAGTGCTTCTACACCACGCCGATCAAGGCGCTGAGCAACCAGAAACACAACGATCTGGTGCGCCGGTACGGCGCGGAGAACATCGGCTTGCTGACCGGCGACCAGTCGGTCAACGGCGACGCTCCGGTGGTGGTGATGACCACCGAGGTGCTGCGCAACATGCTCTACGCCGGATCCGAAACGTTGCGTGCGCTGTCCTTTGTCGTGATGGACGAAGTGCACTTCCTTGCCGACCGCATGCGCGGTGCGGTGTGGGAAGAGGTCATCCTGCATCTGCCCGACGATGTGCGGCTGGTCAGCCTGTCGGCGACGGTCAGCAATGCCGAGGAGTTCGGCGGCTGGATCCAGACCGTGCGCGGTGACACCACCGTCGTCGTCGACGAGCACCGGCCGGTTCCGTTGTGGCAGCACGTATTGGTGGGCAAGCGGCTGTTCGACCTGTTCGACTACGACCGCGAGGGTAAGCAGCACCTCGTCGATCCGGACCTCATCCGCCACATCGCGCATCGGCGCGAGGCCGAGCGGTTGACGGACTGGGAGCCGCGCCGCCGCGGGCCCGGGCGCCCCGGTGGGAGATCGGGCCTGCACCGCCCGCCGTCGCGCCCCGATGTGATCGCCTCGCTGGACCGTGAGGGTCTGCTGCCGGCGATCACCTTCATCTTCTCTCGCGCCGGCTGCGACGCCGCGGTCAAACAATGTCTGCGCAGCCCGCTGCGGCTGACCGACGACGAGGACCGTAAGCGGATCGCGGAGGTGATCGACCGCCGCTGCGGCGATCTCGCCGACGCGGACCTGGCGGTGCTCGACTACTACGAGTGGCGCGAAGGGCTGCTGCGCGGGCTGGCCGCCCACCACGCCGGCATGCTGCCGGTGTTCCGGCACACCGTCGAAGAACTGTTCACCGCCGGGCTGGTCAAGGCCGTGTTCGCCACTGAGACACTGGCGCTGGGCATCAACATGCCGGCCCGCACCGTCGTGCTGGAGAAGCTGGTCAAGTTCAACGGCGAGCAGCACCTGCCGCTGACGCCGGGGGAGTACACCCAGCTGACCGGGCGTGCGGGCCGCCGCGGGATCGATGTCGAGGGCCACGCCGTCGTGCTGTGGACTCCCGAAGTCGAGCCGGCGGAGGTGGCCGGGCTGGCGTCCACCCGGACCTTCCCGCTGCGAAGCTCGTTCGCGCCGTCGTACAACATGACGATCAATCTGGTGAACCAGATGGGTCCGGAGCAGGCGCATCAGTTGCTGGAGCGGTCGTTCGCGCAGTTCCAGGCCGACCGGTCGGTGGTGGGGCTGGTCCGCGGAGTCGAACGTGGCGAGAAGATGCTCGACGACATCGCCACCGAGCTGGGCTGGGATCGCCGCAAACAACCGGACAAGGAGCCGGCGATCCTCGACTACGTGCGGCTGCGCGCGAGGATCACCGAGCGGGAGCGGGCGCAATCGCGGGCCTCGCGGCTGCAACGCAGGCAGGCGACCACGGACACGCTGGCGGCGCTGCGCCGCGGCGACATCATCAACATCACCCAGGGCCGCCGCGGTGGCTTGGCCGTGGTGCTGGAGCCGGCCAACGAGTCGACCGATCCGCGGCCGCTGGTATTGACCGAACATCATTGGGCCGGAAGGGTTTCCTCGGCCGACTTCACCGGAGCCGCGGCGGCGATCGGATCGATGACGCTACCCAAACGGGTGGAGCACCGGCAGCCGCGGGTGCGCCGCGACCTGGCGTCGGCACTGCGGTCGGCGGCGGCCGGGCTGCGGGTGCCGTCGACCAGGAAACGTCGCGGCGACGCCGAGGACGCACCCGACATCGATCCCGAACTGCTCGCGTTGCGGGAGTCGATGCGCAAGCATTCCGTTCACGACATGGCCGGCCGGGAGGCAAAGGTTCGTATCGGCGAGCGTTATCTGCGGGTCGAGCGTGACAACGAGCAGATCCGCAAGAAGGTCAGCGCGGCGACGAACTCGCTGGCCCGCACGTTCGACCGGATCCTTGGGCTGCTGACCGAGCGCGGCTTCATCGAAGAGCGCGACGGTGATTTCGGCGTCACCGCCGACGGCAGGCTGCTGACCCGGATCTACAACGAAAGCGATCTGCTGGTCGCCGAATGCCTGCGTAAGGGCATCTGGAAGGGTCTGGCGCCCGCCGAGCTCGCTGCGGCGCTGTCCGCGGTGGTATTCGAGACCCGCGGCAGCGATGGCCCCACCCCATCGCACGCCATCGAGATGCCGACAGCCAACGTGCGGCGCGCGCTGGTGGAGATGCGGCGGATGTCCGGGCAACTGCGGGCCGACGAGAACCGGCACCGGATCAGCCCGACACGCGAGCCCGACGAAGGATTCGTCGCCGCCATCTATCGATGGGCGACGACCGGCGACCTGGCGGCCGCGCTGGCGGCCTCCGACGTCGCCGGTGCCGGGACCCCGCTGCCGGCTGGCGATTTCGTGCGGTGGTGCCGACAAGTGCTGGATCTGCTCGACCAGGTCCGCAATGCCGGGCCCGAAGCCGGGCTGCGTAAGACCGCAAACCGTGCCATCGACGACATCCGGCGCGGCGTCGTCGCTGTTGATGGCGGGTAGGCTCATGCAAACGCTACGGTGGGAGCGGCGAATCGCTACCAGATCAAGGAGAGACGATGAGCGGACCGCAGGGATCAGAACCTAATCCCTGGCAGGCTCAACCCGGGCAAGGTCAGGATCAGCCTGCCCCCGGCTCCGAGCAACAGCCCAGCGGCAGCGAGACCCCGGCCTGGCAGCAGCCGTCCGGTGAGCCGCCGGCCTGGCAGCCGCCCGCCTACACCCCGCAGCAATACCCGCAGTACGGCCAGCAGCCCGGTCAGCAGTACCCGCAGCAGCCGTACCAGCAGCCCACCGAATACAACCCGGGCACCTACGCGCAGCCGGGTCAGCAGTATCCGCAGTACGGGCAACCGCAGTACGGGCAACCGCAGTACGGCCAGTACCCGCAGCAACCGGGTCAGTACCCGCAGCAGCCGGGCGACCCCAACCAGCCTGGGCAGTACGCGCCGTACCCGCAGCCCGGCGATGAGGGTGCGAAGAAGTCGTCGGCAGTGCTGTTCACCGTCGTCGGCGTGCTGGCCGCGATCGTCGTCGCCGTCGTGCTGGTGTTGGGCTTCTGGAAGCCGGGCTTCTTCGTGACCACAAAGCTCGATATCGGCAAGGCCCAGCAGGGTGTGCAGAACATCCTCACCGACGAGACAAACGGCTACGGTGCCAAGAACGTCAAGGACGTCAAGTGCAACAACGGCCAGAACCCGACGGTCAAGAAGGGTGACACCTTTACCTGCGAGGTGAGCATCGACGGCACGAAGCGCCAGGTGACGGTCACCTTCCAGGATGACAAGGGCACCTACGAGGTCGGCCGGCCGAAGTAGCCGCTCGGCGGCGTCATGTGCCGAAGTAGCCGCTCGGCGCCGTCATGTGCCGAAGTAGCCGCTAGTCGAGGGCGTCCAGCGCTTTCTGCAGGCGGCCGATCGACGAGCCGACGCCGTAGGCGTGGGCCAGCTCCGCGACGCGGGACGGGTCGGCGGCCGCCAGCGGTAGCCGGTCGTCGGTGCTGAACGCCACCGGTGCGTCACGGGCCACCTGCACCACCGGTCCGGCTGCCTCGATGTAGTCGGTCGCCGCCAGAATCTTGCTGCGAAAAGCCTTGGACAGCTTCGACTTCGGATCGTGCGCGGCGGCCAGGATGTCCTCCAGCGATCCGTACTGCGACAGCAGCGTGGCTGCCGTCTTCTCCCCGACGCCCGGCACCCCGGGCAGGCCGTCGGACGGATCGCCGCGCAGCAGAGCCAGTTCGGCATAGGCGGCGCCGGCGCGATGCGGCGGCACCCCGTACTTCTCGGCAACCTCGGCAGGTCCGAACATCGTGGCGTTCGACAACCCGCGGCCCAGGTAGAGGACCCGCACGGCGACCGGATCGTCGCCCACCAACTGCAGCAGATCGCGGTCGCCGCTGACGACCACGACGGGATCGCGCGTCTCGGCGGTGGCCAGCGTGCCCAGTACGTCGTCGGCTTCATAGCCTTCCGCGCCCGCGGTGGCGATCCCGAACGCGTCGAGCAGATCCATGATCATCTCGACCTGATGGCTGAGCTCGTCGGGGACCTCTTCCAAATCCGTTTCCCCGCTGGGTTTTTCTTCAGCAACCCGGTGCGCTTTGTACGACGGGATCGCATCGACCCGGAACTGCGGCCGCCAGTCGAGATCGAGGCACACCACCAGGCGGCTCGGGCGTTCGCGGGTGATCAGCGTCGCCACACTGTCCAGGAAGCCGCGCACGGCGTTGACCTGCCGGCCGTCAGGCGCGGTGATCGACGAGGGCACCCCGAAGAACGAACGAAACCACATGCTCGCGCCGTCGAGCAGCAACACCGGTGCAGACATGCGAGCCATCCTGCCAGTAGCGTCGGGGGATGTCGTTCGCCATCGAGCGGATCGACCACGTCGTGCTCAACTGCCGTGACGTGGAGGCCGTCGCCAATTGGTACGTCCGCGTGCTCGGCATGCGCCGCGAGGTGTTCGCCGGAAACCGTATTGCGCTGCGCTTCGGCGATCAGAAATTGAACCTGCGTCCCACCGGTGCGCCGAACTGGCCGACGGGAGCGGCGGATTCACCGGGGTCGCTCGATCTGTGCTTCATCACCACGGCTGCCCCTGACGAGGTGGAGGCGCAGCTGCGGGAGGCCGGGGTGACCATCACCGACGGGCCGGTCACCAAAACCGGCGCACTCGGCACGATGACGTCCCACTACTGCCGCGACCCCGAGGGAAACCTGGTCGAGGTCGCCAGCTACCCGTAGCGGATACCTGCGGCTAGCCTGGCTGGCATGACCGACCGTTTCAGTAGCGACGTCTATGCCCGCCGCCTCGCCGCCACAGCAGCCGCAGCCTCCGCTGCCGGGGTGGCGGGGCTCGTCATCACTCCGGGATACGACCTGCGCTACCTCGTCGGCTCGGCGGCGCAGACGTTCGAACGGCTGACCGCGTTGGTGGTACCGGCGACCGGTGCGCCGACCGTGGTGGTGCCGCGGCTGGAATTGGCGTCGCTCAAGGAATCCGCGATCCTCGAACTCGGCCTGAGCGTTCAGGATTGGGTCGACGGCGACGACCCGTACGAGCTTGTGGCGGCCGCGCTGGGGGGACATGCCCGGATCGCGGTGACCGACTCGATGCCCGCGCTGCACCTGCTGCCGCTGGCCGAACGGCTCGGCGCAGTGCCGGTGCTCGCCACCGAGGTGTTGCGGTCGTTGCGAATGATCAAGGATCCGGCCGAGATCGACGCCCTGCGCAAGGCGGGCGCGGCGATCGACCGGGTCCACGCCCGGGTGCCCGAGTTCCTGAAGCCCGGCCGGACCGAAGCCGAGGTTGCCGCGGACATCGCCGAAGCCATTGTGGCAGAGGGGCATTCAGCGGTGGCGTTCATCATCGTCGGGTCCGGTCCGCACGGTGCCGACCCACACCACGAACAGTCCGACCGGGTCCTGCAGGCCGGCGACATCGTCGTCGTCGACATCGGCGGCCCGTACGCGCCCGGCTACAACTCCGACTGCACCCGCACCTACAGCCTCGGTGAGCCCAGCGCCGACATCGCCGAACAGTACGCGGTGCTGCAGAGCGCGCAGGCCGCCGCGGTCGAGGCGGTCCGTCCCGGCGTGACGGCCGAGCAGGTCGACGCCGCCGCCCGCGACGTGCTCGCGCAAGCCGGGCTGGCGGACTATTTCGTGCACCGCACAGGGCACGGCATCGGACTGTCGGTCCACGAGGAGCCCTACATCGTCGCGGGCAATGACCTGCCGCTGGCGGAGGGGATGGCGTTCTCTGTCGAGCCGGGTATCTACTTCCCCGGCAAGTGGGGTGCGCGCATCGAAGACATCGTGATCGTCACAGAGGACGGTGCCGAGGCGGTGAACACCGGCCCGCACGGGCTGACGGTGGTACCGGTCTAAGCCTTCGTGTGATCCAGCAGACTCGAGGAACCCAGCACACGGGTGATGTGCACCTCGATGACGACGCGCTTCGGATTGACTCGCGGCGTGCGGTAGCGCTGGGCGTAGCGGAGTTCGGCGTCGCGAACAGCGGCGGGATCCCGGTTGACGCTGGCCTGGCCTTCCAGGGACAGCCACCGGGCGCCGTCGACCTGGGACAGCACCCCGACGCCGGACCGCTCGGCGTTGATCGCCTTCTGCGAGCCGTCACTGGTGATGACCCGGGCAATGTGGGTCTTGGGATCGAAGGTGAAGCCGACCGCCACCACGTGTGGTGAGTTGTCGGCGCGCAAGGTGGTCAGCATCGCGAGGTGGCGTTCGGTGAGGAATGCCAGCGCATCGCTGGTCAGCCGGGTCGTTGAGTTCGCCATCAACGTCCACGCTAGCGCAGTGAATAATCTCGGAGTGTGAGTGACACGGGGGCCGGTCCGGTGGTGATCTTCGGCGGCCGCAGCGAGATCGGCGTCGAGCTCGCGCAGCGGTTGGCGCCCGGCGCCACCGTGGTGCTGGCAGCGCGGCGCGCCGATCAGTTGAAGCAGCAGGTCAGCATGCTGCGTGCAGCCGGCGCCGTGGCGGTGCACACCGTCGAGTTCGATGCCGACGACGTCGCGGCCCACGGTCCGCTGATCGGGCGTCTGGTGGCCGAGCACGGACCGATCGGCACGGCCGTCCTGGCGTTCGGAATCCTGGGCGATCAGCCGCGCGCCGAAGCCGACGCTGCACACGCGGTGGCGGTGGTGCACACCGACTACGTCGCTCAGGTCAGCCTGCTGACGCTGCTCGCCGCGGCGATGCGCACGGCAGGCCGGGGAGCGATCGTGGTGTTCTCGTCGATCGCCGGGGTGCGGGCGCGGCGCGCCAACTACGTGTACGGCTCGGCCAAGGCCGGACTGGATGCCTTCGCCTGTGGGCTGGCCGACGCGCTGCACGGCAGCGGGGTGGCTCTGCTGCTGGTGCGGCCAGGATTCGTGATCGGCCGGATGACCGAGGGAATGGACCCTGCACCGCTGTCGACCACGCCGGCAAAGGTGGCCGATGCGACGGCCCGGGCCCTGCGCAGTGGGCGTCGCGAGGTGTGGGTGCCTGCGCCACTTCGTCTGCTGGCGTTCGCGTTTCGGATGACGCCCCGCGCGGTGTGGCGGAGGCTGCCGCGATGATCACTGTGGTCGGAATCGGCGCCGACGGTATGGCCGGTCTGGTTCCGGCGGCCAGCGCCGAATTGCGCAGGGCCACCGTTATTTACGGGGCGAAGCGGCAGCTGGATCTGCTGGACGAGTCGGTGACTGCGGACCGCCGGGAGTGGGGCAAGCCCTTCCTGGACGCGTTGTGTGCGGTTCGGGACTTCGACGGTGACGTGCATGTGGTGGCCAGTGGTGATCCGATGCTGCACGGGGTCGGCGCCTCGCTGATCCGGGTGTGCGGGGCTGACCGGGTGCGGGTGTTGCCGCATGTGTCGAGCGTGACGTTGGCGTGTGCCCGGCTCGGCTGGTCGGTCCAGGACACCGAGGTGATCAGCCTGATGCTGGATGATGTGCGAAAGGCGGTACGCCGCGGCGGTCAGGCGATCGTGTTGTCCAAGGGTGGACCCGACCTGAGGGCGCTGGCGATCCAGCTCTTCAACCACGGCCGTGGCGATTCCGAGCTCACCCTTCTCGAGCAACTCGGCGGCCACCGTGAACGTCGCCGCGACGGGATCGCGCGGGACTGGGCGGATGACCCGCCGGCCGACATCGACGACCTGCACGTGATCGCCGTCCGCTACCTGCCGGAAGGCAGGGTATGGCCGGCCGACGAGGCCGCGTACATGAACGATGGCCAGATCACCAAGCAGGCAATCCGGGTGGCGACCGTCGCAGCCCTGGCGCCCCGGCCCGGGCAGCGACTTTGGGACGTCGGCTCGGGTTCTGGCAGCATCGCCGTCGAGTGGTGCCGCACGTGGCCGGGGTGTAGCGCTGTGGCCTTCGAGCGCGACGAGCAACGCCAAATGTTCATTGGAGTCAATGCCTCAGCACACGCCGTCGACATCGACGTGCGCGGCGCAGCGCCGAAGGCGTTCTACGACGCCAGAATCGGCGAAGGTGGCGTCGACGGCGTGCCAAGCCCATCGGCCATCTTCATAGGGGGCGGCCTGACGACGTCCGGAATGCTGGAAGCGTGCTGGGAAAACCTTCCTACCGGTGGGAGACTCGTCGCCAATGCCGTCACCCTTGAATCCGAAGCGATTCTGGTCCAATGGTATTCGCGGCTCGGTGGTGAGTTACGGAAATTCCAGCACTACGAAGCCGAGCCGCTGGGCGGGTTCGCGAGCTGGCGCCCTGCGCGGCCGATCACACAGTGGGTGGTGACCAAGCAGTGACGGTCTACTTCATCGGCGCCGGACCGGGTGCGGCCGACCTGATCACGGTGCGCGGGCAGCGGTTGCTGCAACAGTGCCCGGTCTGCCTGTACGCCGGCTCGATCATGCCCGACGACCTGCTGGCGCTGTGTCCACCCGACGCCAAGGTGGTGGACACCGGCCCGCTGACCCTGGAGCAGATCATCGCCGAGCTGGCCGCCGCCGATGCGGCCGGGCTCGACGTGGCACGGCTGCACTCCGGTGACCCGGCGATCTACAGCGCGCTCGCCGAGCAATGTCGCCACCTCGACGCGCTCGGCATCGGCTACGAGATCGTCCCCGGCGTACCGGCATTCGCTGCCGCCGCCGCGGCGCTGGGCCGGGAGCTCACCGTGCCCGGGGTGGCGCAGACCGTGACGCTGAGCCGGGTGTCCACGTTGTCGACCGCGATGCCCGCGGGTGAAGACCTGGTCACCCTCAGCAAGCCCGGCGCGACGCTGGTGCTGCACCTGGCCGCGCACCGGATCGACGCGATAGTGCCGCAACTGCTCGAGGGTGGCTACCGACCGGATACCCCCGTCGCCGTTGTCGCGTTCGCCAGCTGGCCACAGGAGGTCGTGCTGCGTGGCACGCTCGCCGACATCGCCGAGAAGATGCACGACGCACAGATCACCAAGACCGCGGTGATCATCATCGGCGATGTGCTTGCCGCCGAGGGCTTTACCGACAGCTACCTGTATTCCGCTGGCCGGACCCGCGGCAGCAGGCACTGATGCGCATCCTGCTGCTCGGCGGTACAGGGGAGGCGCGGGCGCTGGCGGCGCGGCTGCACCCCGACTTCGACATCGTCAGCTCGCTGGCCGGCCGGGTGCCGGATCCGGCGCTGCCGGTCGGGCCGGTCCGTATCGGCGGATTCGGTGGAGTGGACGGCCTGCAACAGTGGCTGCGTGACAACGACATCGGTGCCGTCGTCGACGCCACGCACCCGTTCGCCGCCACCATGACCGCACATGCCGCACAGGCCTGCGCCGAACTGGGCATGCCGCACCTGGTGCTGTTCCGCCCGGCGTGGGATCCGGCCGGTGCGCTACGGGTGACCTCCGACATCGAGGCGGCTGAGTTGGTGGCAGAGCAAGGCTTTTCGCGGGTGTTTCTGACCACCGGCCGATCGGGAGTGCGACCCTTCACCGGCAGCGATGCGTGGTTCCTGATCCGAGTGGTGACACCGCCCGACGCCGACGTGCTACCGCGTAACCATGAGGTGCTGCTGTCGCGCGGGCCGTATACCTACGATGGGGAGTGCATGCTGTTGCGGGACAACGCAATAGATGTGTTGGTCACCAAGAACAGCGGGGGAGCGCTGACCGAGGCCAAACTTGCCGCCGCCAAGGACCTTGGCGTCACCGTCGTCATGATCGACCGGCCGCCACTGCCATCGGGGGTGACGGCGGTGGGAACCGTGGATGACGCAGTGACCTGGGTCGCCAGCCTCTAGTAGAGAAGCTCTTCGGGGTGATGGTAGTAGTTCACCCGAGATTGCCCGCGGTCGAGGTGCGGGGGCGGGATCCACTCGGTCTTGTTGTCTCGTCTGCGTTTTCGGGTAGTCCAGCCGGTGGGGCCGTCATTGACCATCCGGTTGTCACAGCCACAGGCCAGGGTGAGTTCGTTGATGTCGGTGTTGCCGCCGCGGGCGAAGTCGCGGGCGGCGTGGTGGACTTGGCTGTGATAGGCCGGTGCCGTGCAATCGGGCTTGGTGCATCCCTTGTCGAAGGCGAAGAGCGCAAGGCGCTGGCCGGGACTGGCGGTTCGGCGGCTGCGCCCGTAGTAAAGCTTGATGTCTCTTGGTGATTCGAACAGGGTCAGGAAAGGATGGGCCTGGGCGGCCAACCGGATGACGGTCGGCATGGGCAGGTAAGTGCCGCCGCCGGTGTGGGCCAGTCCGGCGGCGGAGGTCAGCTGCTCGAGGCTGGTGGTGACGACGATGGTGACGGGCAATCCGTTGTGCTGACCGAGCTTTCCAGAGGAGAGCATGGCCATGCAGACGGTCTTGAGGGCGTCATGGGTGCGTTGGGCTGACGAGCGCGAGTCACCGGTGATCTGTTGTTCGCTGGGTGCACCGTCCACGCAGGGCGCTGCGTCGTCGGGGTTGCACTGTCCGGGCGCAGCGAGCTTCGCGTTTATGGCGTCCAGAGCCGCGCGCAATTCCGGATCCGCCCAGCCCGATATCTTGCTCATGCCGTCGACTTGTTGTGGACCGATGACGATCCCGCGTTTGCGGGCCTGGTCGCGCTCATCGTCGAGGATGCCGTCCTGGTTGATCATGGCCATCAGCTGGTGAGCAAGTTTGCGCAGTGCCTCAGGAGTGAGCCCGCCGGCCAGCCCACCCAGTTGGGCTTCGGCGTGCTCGCGGGTTGCCCCGTCGACCGATGCGGGTAGGTGATCCATGAACGACCGGATCACCGCCACGTGGTCGGCGCCTATCTCTCCACGACCTTGGGCGGCCGCGGTCGCGGGCAGACTCGGTGGCAGTGCTTCTCCGGTAAGGGATAGCCGCGGCCCGAGCTCGCCGGCGTCGCTCAGTCGGCGGGTCGCGTCGGCGCTGCTGATGCCGAGGCGGTGGGTCAGGACTGCACGCCAGGATTTGGCGCCCATCTCGACAGGTGACGTCTGGGACTGGAGCTGCGTCAGGACAGTGTGCTCCACTGCGGGCAGCAGCCGCCGTAGCCGCTCGATACGCTCGAGCACCGCCAGCAGTTCGGGTGCTGGTACGCCGGCCGCCGGTTGCGCCGCCGCCTTCTCCCAGGCGGTCAGCACATCGTCCAGCACCTCCATCATTCTTCGAACATTAGTTCGATTGCCTGACAGATTCGGCCCGATTGTGACGGCTGTGGTCAATGAGGCCAAAGATATTACTGAGGGTAGCGGCGCGGTGTGAACACCGTGTCGCCATACCACTGGGTCTGCGAAGAGCCCACGATCAGTAGGCACCGCATGTCGACGTCGGCGGGGTCCAGATCGCCGAGCCGCACCACCTTCACCGACTCGCGCGGTCCGGCCACGTCGCGGCCGATCACCACGGGCGTTCCCGGTTCGCGGTGTTCCAACAGCAGATCTCGCATCGCCGCGACCTGCCAGGTGCGGCTCTTGGAGGCCGGGTTGTAGATCGCCAGCACCAGGTCCGCCTCGGCGGCCGCCGAGAGCCGGGCGGCGATGATGTCCCACGGCTTGAGCCGGTCGGACAGCGAGATCACCGCATAGTCATGGCCCAGCGGCGCACCGACCCGACTGGCGACAGCCTGCGCGGCCGTCATCGCCGGGATCACGCGCACGGCGACGTTCGGCCACTGCTTGGCCTCTTCGAGCACCGCGGTTGCCATCGCGAAGACGCCGGGATCACCCGAGGACACCACCGCGACGGCCCGTCCCTGCTCGGCCAGCTCGCACGCCAGGCGAGCCCGCTCGGGTTCGTCGGTGTTGTCGCTGGGGTGGCGGCGCTGCCCGGCGCGAGCCGGAACGCGATCCAGGTAGGGGCCGTAGCCGATCAAATCGGTGGCTGCCGCCAGCTCATGGCGGCTCTGCGGCGTCATCCACTCGATGTCGCCGGGGCCGAGGCCGACCACTGTGACGCCGCCGGTGACGGGCTTGGCCCGTCCACCGCCCGGCAGGATTGCCAGCGAGAAGTACGGCACCGACTCGGCCTCGACCTCCCCGGCTGGCAGCACGCGTTGCGAGTCGGTGCTGGCCCGCTCGACGTAGAACGCCTCGTCGAGGCGGCCTGCAATCGAAAGCGCCTCCCGCACTTGCGGATACGTGCGGCCTAGCTTCATCACCACTGCAGCGTCGGCGTCGGCGAGGCGGCGGGCCAGCTCGCGCACTCCCATGGTGCCCGGCAGCACCGAGAGCACTTCGTCGCCGGTCACCAGGGGAGTCGCGATCGCCGCAGAGGCAGCGCTCACCGACGTCACGCCGGGAATGATCACCGCGCTGAACCGCTCGGTCAGCCGGGTGTGCATGTGCATGTAAGAGCTGTAGAACAGCGGATCGCCCTCCGCGAGCAGCGCGACATCGCGCCCGGCATCGAGATGGGCGGCGATCCGCTCGGCGGCCTCGCGGTAGAAGTCCTCCATCGCGCCGGCGTAGCCGCCGGGATGCTCGGTGGTCTCGGTGGTCACCGGGTAGACCAGGTGTTCCTCGACCTGGCCGGCCCGCAGGTAGGGCTCGGCGATGCGCCGCGCGATGCTCCGGCCGTGCCGCGCACTGTGGTAGGCCACCACGTCGGCCGAACCGATGATCCGGGCGGCCTTGACCGTGACCAGCTCGGGGTCACCCGGGCCGAGGCCGACGCCGTAAAGCACGCCCGTCATTCGCGCTCACTCGCGATCGCGTTCACCGCGGCGGCCGCCATCGCGCTGCCCCCGCGCCGGCCCTGCACCACCAGGTACTCCATGCCCCGCGGCCGGTCGATCAGCTCCTGCTTGGACTGCGCCGATCCGACGAATCCCACGGGTCCGCCCAGCACCGACACCGGGGCGGGCACGCCGTCGTCGATGAGCTCCAGCAGCCGAAACAAAGCCGTCGGCGCATTTCCGATGGCGACGACGGCTCCGGCCATCCGGTCCGCCCACAGCTCGACCCCGGCGGCCGAGCGGGTGTTCCCGGTGCGCTGGGCCAGCTCGGGCGCCCGCGGATCGGCCACCAGCGACACCACCTCGTTGTCTGCGGGGAGACGGGCTGCGGTGATGCCCGCAGCGACCATCGACGAGTCGCACAGGATCGGCGCCCCGGCCAGCAAGGCGGCGTGCGTCGCGCTGACCACTCCGGGGGTGAACGCCACATGCTCGGCCACGTCGACCTGGCCGCAGGTGTGGATCAACCGGACGACGACCCGCGCGACATCCTCGGGAAACGCGGCCAGATCGGCCTCGGCGCGAATCGTCGCGAACGACTGCCGATAGATCTCGGCGGCGTCGCGAATGTAGTCGAGCACGCGATCACCCTACGGCCTACCGCGATGCGGGCCGGAACCCCTCTGTCGTCGCCACGAACACCTGACCAGCCGGGGGACTGCCGCACGCCCGCTCGCATCCCACATAGTGAACGTGGCCGTGAACATCTTCTTCGAGCGCCACCCGGGTGGCCTCCGCGCGCACGTCGGCCCGCGACTTCTCACACCCCGGGCTGCCCACGCAGGCGCTGATATCCAGCCACGGCGAATTCTCGTCGAACACCAACCCCATCGGCGCCAGTACCCGCAGCGCCGTGTCGGCCACTCCTTCGTCCAGGTCGCAGACCAGCAGCGAGCGCCACGGCGTGATGATGACCGGTGCGTCGATCGCCGCCACGAATTCGGCCAGGCGGGACTGCAGAACACCGAGGGGGATCGCTGCGCCCAGCGTCACCAGGCCGTCGTCCTGCACGATCCAGCCGACCGGCGGGCGCAGCACAGGCGGATACTGCGCTCCGGCTACCGCCGTCGCCGAGAAGCCGGCCAGCAGAGGCGACGGATCGTCCAATTCGGCTACCCGCCAGGCAGTTCCGCGGATCTGGACGAATCGCCGGGCAATCGTGATCAATGCCGGCACCGCGTCACCCGGGGCCACCCGCACCCCGGTGTCACGACCGGCCAGCAGCACCGCGACGCCGTCGGCGTGCACATGGACGCCGGCATCGGCGGCCAATCCGGAGATGTCGCCGCGGCCGTCATCGAGGCCGAACAGGAACCGTCCCGGCAAGTGCGCCAACTCGGCATCGGCCTGAATTGCCAGATCCAGTTCGGTCACCCACGGCCGCACATCGGCGACGCCGCCCACCCGACCGGACAACGGCGACGCGACGATGTTGCGCACCCGTTCATGGGTCGGCGAGGGCAGCAGGCCGGCAGCGACCGACGCGTCGGCGACCGCCGTCGTATCCCGGATCCCGCGCAGCTGCAGATTGCCGCGCGCCGTGAGTTCCAGAGTGCCGTTGCCGAACTCGACGGCCGTGTGCGCCAGCGCTTCCAGCTGCCGTGCGGCGATCATCCCCCCGGGCAGCCGAAGGCGGGCCAACGCGCCGTCCGCGGCCTGGTGCACCTGCAGGGCACCGGGGCAGGCGTCGTCGTCACGCAAACGCTTCACCCGTCCACCGTACGGGCGTATGTTCGGGCCATGGCGACGGCTGCCACACCCCGGGTGGCCGCACTGATCGCGCTGGTTGTGGTGCTCGGCCTCGCGTTGCGCGGGCATCTGCCGGACGCACCACGGTCGCCGCGGACCCAACCGGCCGGCGGCGCCGGCAGCCTGCTCGCATTGTTGACCCTGGTACTCGCCTGCCTGCTGGTGATCATCGTCGCTCTCGTGGCGAAGCTGCGCGACCCGCAGCGCGCCAAGCAAGCCGCGCGAACGCACGTCCCGGGCGGCGGTGGCGGGATGGGCGTGCGGCGGAGCTGGCGCTTTGTGCTGGTGATCGTCGCCGCGGTAGTGGCGTGGCTGATGGTGGCCGCACTGCTCGCCCAGCTGCGCCTGCCGCAACCGGGTGGCGATCCGCCGCACGCGCAGCCCGTCGCCACGCCCACCGGTAACGCACCGCCCGGCGAGGCCGTCTCGCCTCCGCAGGCGCCTCCTGAACCTGCCGCCGTCGACCCGCTCTTCTGGTATCTCCTGGCCGCTTTCGCGGCCCTGCTGCTGGTCACGCTGATCGGCGCGATCGTGCTCCGGGCCCGCGACCGACGGCGGGAGCCGGTGCCACCGCCACCCGACGACACATCCCGAGACGCGGCGCCGCCCGGACCCGGGTCGCTCGCGCTGGCGGCCGAGCGCGGTTTGGCCGAAGTCGGCGACCTCAGCCGTGAACCACGAGAGGCCATCATCGCGTGTTACGCGGCAATGGAACACGCACTGGCCAATGCCCCCGGCGCAGCCCCGCAGGAGTCGGACACCCCGTCCGAGGTGCTGGCCCGCGCCGTCGAGCATCACGCGATTCACGCCGGCCGCGCCACCGAACTGGTCACCCTGTTCGCCGAGGCCCGGTTCTCCACCCACGTGATGAACGAGGGACACCGTGACAGCGCCGAGCGGGCGCTGCGCCTGGTCCTCGGCGAGCTGCGGAGCTCGGTGTGATCCGGCTGGTAGGAGGTGGCCTCCTGCTGGTCGTGGCGGCGGAAGTGCTGGCGATCGTCCTGAGCGCCGGCCGGTGGATCATGCCGGTTGCGGGACTCGCGGTAGCAGTGTTCCTCATCGCGGCCCGACTGACTGTCGATGCGGCACAACGCCGTTCGGTACCCAAACCGCCGTCGGACGACCCCGCGGAGGCGCTGTGGCGCTGGCGGTCGCGTACCGAGTCGACGGTTCAGTGGGCGGATTCCACCCGGGAAGACTGGGACCGGCATCTGCGGCCGAGGCTGGCCCGTGAGTTCGTCCTCGCCACCCGGCAGCGGGATCCGGTGGCATTACAGGCGACCGGGCGCATCGTGTTCGGCGACCAGCTGTGGCCCTGGGTTGATCCCAACAACATCGAGCGAACGCGCAGCCGTGAGCCCGGACCCGGGTACGCCACCCTCGAGGAGATCCTGCGACGGATGGAAAACCTATGACCATGCCCGCCCCGGCGATGACGGCGTACTGCGAAGCGGTGCTCGACGAGATCGAGCAGGCGGTGGTCGGAAAACGCGCCGCCCTCACCCTGATCCTCACCACCGTGCTCGCCGGTGGGCACGTGCTGATCGAGGACCTGCCCGGCATGGGCAAAACGCTGATCGCCCGGTCGTTCGCGGCGGCCCTCGGCCTGCGATTCACCCGCGTGCAGTTCACCCCGGACCTGCTGCCCGCCGACCTGCTCGGGTCGACGATCTACGACATGCAGTCCGGCCGCTTCGAGTTCCGCCCCGGTCCGATCTTCACCAATCTGCTGATGGCCGACGAGATCAACCGCACACCACCCAAGACGCAGGCGGCGCTGCTGGAGGCGATGGCCGAGCGACAGGTCAGCATCGACGGCCAAACCCACCGGCTGCCGGCCCCTTTCATCGTGCTGGCCACCGACAACCCGATCGAGTACGAGGGCACCTACCCGCTACCGGAGGCCCAACTGGACCGGTTCGCGGTCAAGGTGGCGCTGAAGTACCTGTCCGAGTCCGAGGAGGCGTCGATGCTGCGCCGCCGGCTGGACCGTGGCTCGGCCGAGGTGACCGTGCGCCAGGTGGTGGACGCCGAAAACCTCTTGGCCATGCGGGAATTGGTGGAACAGGTGTCGGTGCACGACGACGTTCTGCACTATGTGGTCTCGCTGGCGACGGCCACCCGCAGTCATCCCCAGGTCGCGGTCGGCGCCAGTCCGCGCGCCGAACTCGACCTCGTCCAACTGGCCCGCGCCCGCGCCTTGGTGTCGGGCCGCGACTACGTGATCCCCGAGGACGTCAAGGCGCTGGCGGTCCCCGCGATCGCCCACCGGATCAGCCTGCGACCGGAGATGTGGGTCCGCAGCGTGCACGGCTCCGACGTCGTCGAACAACTCCTGCGACGCCTGCCGGTTCCCCGGGCGAGCGGACGATGATGGACGGGCCCCGCACGGTCGACGCTGTATTGCAGTGGCGCGCATCGCCGTTGACGCGGGCGCTGATGACATGTTTCGGGGTGGGGCTGGCCGTGGCGCTGATCGCGTCGCGCTGGCAGCTGATCGCCTTCGTGGCGCCGATGCTGGGGGTGCTCGCCTCGATCGGTTGGCAGCGCAGACCGATGTCGGTGTCGGTCGTCGGCCGCCCGGCGCTGACCCGGTGCTTCGAGAACGAGCCGGTACAACTCAGCGCCGAGCTGGCGGAGAACAGGGCCGGCGCAACACTGGAGCTGCAGCCGGTGACCGGCCTGGACATCGCGCCCGTCAGCGCCGACAGCAGGCGGGCAACGGTATCCGCCACGGCGGGGCGCTGGGGCCGTTACCCACTGCGCACCCGGGTCCGGCTCGACGCGGCCGGTGGACTGCTCACCGGCACCGCCACCGTCGACGCCGCCGACCTGTTCGTATTTCCGGTCGCGCCACCGCAACCGACCGGCATTCCGCGCACCGAGCTGCCCGACCGTCTTGGCACCCACCTGACCCGTCATATCGGGCCCGGCGTCGAGTTCGCCGAGATCCGGCCCTACCTGCCGGGCGATCAGCTCCGCACGGTCAACTGGGCGGTCAGCGCGCGTCGCGGCAGCCTGCATGTCACCGAACGGCTGACGGATCGGGCGGCCGACGTCGTGGTGGTCGTCGACATGAGCGCGCAGCCCGCAGGCCCGGCCACCGCCGTCACCGAACGGGCGTTGCGCGGCGCGACGCAGGTGGTGCAGACCGCGCTGCGCAACGGCGACCGGGCCGGCATCGTCGGCCTCGGAGGCCGCCGCCCACGGTGGCTCGGTGCCGATATCGGCCGCCGCCAGTTCTACCGGGTGCTCGACGCGGCACTCGGCGTGGGCAGCGAATACCAGCACACCGCAGGTACTTTGGCGCCGCGGGCGGCGGTCCCCCCGGGTGCCGTCGTGGTGGCGTTCTCGACGCTGCTCGACACCGAGTTCGCGCTCGCGCTGATCGACCTGTGCAAACGGGGACACCCGGTGGTGGCAGTCGACGTGCTGGAAGGCTGGCCCTTCGCCGACGACGACCAGCCGCTTCTGCAACGGATGTGGGCGTTGCAGCGTTCGTCGATGTACCGCGATATGCGGGTCATCGGCGTCGACGTGGTGCCGTGGCCGGCTGAGGTCACCCTCGACCAGGCGATGAGCCTGGTGCCTGACCGGAGCAGGCGGTCGTCATGACGGTCAGGCGGCTGGTGGCCGCACTGTTCGGACTGGCGATGATCGCGGCGGCGTCGGTCGGTGCCGATACCCGCACGCTCGCCGCGGCCGCCGTGGCGCTGATCGCCGTCCTCGCCGGGCTCTACGTGCCCGCCGCGGCGACACCGGCCGTCCTGGCGGCGATGGCCGCCCTCGTGCTGACCGAGCCGCACCCGATGCTTGCCGCGACGTCGGGGGTATGCGCGGCGGCGTATCTGGTGCTGACGTATGCCGTCCTCACCCGGGCGACGGCGGCCGGGATCGCCGGCTTCGCCGCGGCCGGCGCCCTGGCCACCACGGTGCCCGTCGACCTGCCCTGGCTGCCGCTGCTGGCCCCGGTGGCCGCGGTCGTCGCTGTCGCGGTGGTGCTGAGCCCGTACGTCGATATCCCTCAGGCGGCCCGAACCGGCCCTGCGGCAACCACACCCGGGGATACCACGCCGGAGTAGTGCGTCGCGTCGCCGGCCACCACCCGGCTGGACTGCCCGTGCACATCGACCGGAACGTCACCGGCCAGCGTCACCCGGCTCAGGAAGCGGAACTGGTCGTCGTAGTCGGCGACCCCGTAGTGCTGGGTGGCACGGTTGTCCCACATGGCGATGTCGCCGAGCTGCCAACTCCACCGGACGGTGTTCTCCAGCCGGGTGATCCGGTTCTGCAGCACCGTGAAGAGGCTGGCGGACTCGCTGCTGCCCAACCCAACGAACCGCTTCACGAAGTGGCCGAGCAGCAGCACCCGCTTGCCGGTCTCCGGGTGCACCCGCACCACCGGATGCTCGGTCTCGTAGTAGGAGGACTCGAATTCAGCTCGGTAGGAACGGGTTTGGTCGCTGACGCCGGACTCGGGGTGTCCGCCCGCATAGTCGTACAGATTGGTGTGGGTGGCCCAGAGATTTTCGGCGAGCGCCTTCAGCGCGGGCGGCAGCTGGTCATAAGCCGCCTCGGTGTTGGCGAACACGGTGCTGCCGCCGTAGGCGGGCAGCGTCACCGCGCGTAGCAGCGACGCCTTCGGGATGCGGTCGACGAACGTGACGTCGGAGTGCCAGGAATTCGCACGATCGAAGCGCGAATCGATTCCCAGCACGGTGTCACCGCGCGAGGTGACGGTCGGGTGGGCGATGGTCGGCACGCCGAGCAGCCGGGCCACCGCGATCTGTTCGTCGTCGTCGAGATGGTGCTGCTCGCGGAAGAAGATCACCTTGTGTTCGAGCAGCGCCGATCCGATGGCGTCGACAATGCCGGGGTGCAGGTCGCGACCGAGCCGAACGCCGTGAACCACCGCGCCGATCGTGGCGCCGAGCTTCGAAACGTCAAGAGAGATGGGCATGAGTTCGATGGTCTCGGCGGGTGGCCGCGACGTCCACCATTGCGCTGGCCACGATCCGAATAGGGTGCGACGGCCGCCGTACGGTACGAATGGGGGGTGTCTAGCACCGTGTTGTTGCTGTCCACCTCGGATACCGACCTGATCACCGCCCGCGCCAGCGGGGCTGATTTCCTCCTGCGCAACCCGGCGCGACTGATCGACGGCGAGCTCACCGAACTCCTCGCGGACGCCGATGTCGTGGTGGTGCGGATTCTCGGCGGCTACCGGGCCTGGCAGGACGGTATCGACGCGGTGGTGGCCAGTGGACGTCCGACCGTCGTCGTCAGCGGGGAACAGGCCCCCGACGCGGATCTGATGGAGCGCTCCACGGTGCCGGCCGGAATCGCGGTGCAAACCCATGTGTACCTGGCCCAGGGCGGCACGGAAAACCTGCGGAACCTACATTCCTTCCTGTCCGACACCCTGCTGATGACCGGCTTCGGCTTCAACCCGCCGTCGGCCACCCCGGCCTGGGGTGTCCTGGAGCCACGCTGCGAAGGCTGCGACGGCTGTGGGCTCGATCGCGGGACAGATACCCGTCCCACGATCGCGGTGCTCTACTACCGGGCCCAGCAACTGGCGGGCAACGTCGACTACATCCGCGCGATGTGTACGGCGATCAGGCAGGCGGGTGGTCGCCCGCTGCCCGTGTACTGCACCTCGCTGCGCACGCCCGAACCCGAACTACTGGATCTGCTCCGCACTGCCGACGCGATGGTCGTCACGGTGCTGGCCGCCGGGGGAGCCCGTCCCGCCACCGCGGGCGCCGGCCACGACGACGACAATTGGAACGTCAAACATCTTGCTGCCCTTGATGTCCCGATCCTGCAGGGGTTGTGCCTGACCAGTTCGCGAGCCACCTGGTCGAACAACGACGACGGGCTGAGCCCGCTGGATGTCGCCACCCAGGTGGCGGTGCCCGAATTCGACGGCCGGATCATCACAGTCCCGTTCTCGTTCAAGGAGATCGACGAAGACGGCCTGATCTCATATGTGCCGGACCCGGAGCGGTGCGCGCGGGTGGCCGGCCTGGCCGTCAACTACGCAACCCTGCGCCGGGTCGGGCCGGCCGACAAGCGGCTGGCCCTGGTGTTCTCGGCGTATCCGACCAAGCATTCCCGGATCGGCAATGCCGTCGGTCTGGACACGCCGGCCAGCGCTGTCGCGCTGCTGCACGCCCTGCGTGATGCGGGATACCAGATCGGCGACATCCCCGGCGTCGAGGCATCCGACGGCGACGCGCTGATGCACGCGCTGATCGAACGCGGCGGCCAAGACCCGGACTGGCTGACCGACGGTCAGCTGGCGGGCAACCCGATTCGCATTCCGGCCGAGCAGTACCGGGCGTGGTTCGCCACCTTGCCCGCCGAGCTGACCGACGCGATGGTGGCGCACTGGGGCCCGCCGCCCGGCGAGCTGTTCGTCGACCGCAGCCGCGATCCGGACGGCGAAATCGTGGTTGCGGCAATCCAATCCGGCAACATCCTGATCCTGGTGCAACCGCCGCGCGGATTCGGGGAGAACCCTGTCGCGATCTATCACGATCCCGACCTGCCGCCCAGCCACCATTACCTGGCCACCTATCAGTGGGTGCGGCACGGTTTCGGTGCGCACGCTGCCGTGCACCTCGGTAAGCACGGCAACCTGGAATGGCTGCCGGGCAAGACGGTTGGCATGTCGGCGTCCTGCGGGCCGGACGCGGCGCTCGGCGATCTGCCGCTGATCTACCCGTTCCTGGTCAACGACCCGGGGGAGGGCACTCAGGCCAAGCGCCGGGCGCATGCCACCCTGGTCGACCACTTGATCCCGCCGATGGCGCGGGCCGAAAGCTACGGCGACATCGCCCGCCTGGAACAACTGCTCGACGAGCACGCCAACATCGCCGCTCTCGACCCGGGCAAGCTGCCGGCCATCCGCCAGCAGATCTGGACGCTGATGCGCGCGGCCAAGATGGATCACGATCTGGGACTGGCAGAACGGCCCGAGGACGATTCCTTCGACGACATGCTGCTGCATGTCGACGGCTGGCTCTGCGAGATCAAGGACGTCCAGATCCGCGACGGGCTGCACATCCTCGGCGCCGCGCCTGCCGACGAGGCGCAGCTGGATCTGGTGCTGGCCATCCTGCGTGCCCGGCAACTGTTCGGCGGTGAACAGCACCTCCCGGGCCTGCGTCAGGCGCTCGGGCTGGCCGAAGACGGCAGCGCCGAGCGGACCGAGGTCGACGAGGCCGAGAAGCAGGCCCGCGCGCTGCTGGCCGGTCTGCAGGCCACCGGCTGGGACGCCGGCCGCGTCGCGGAGCTGACCGACGATGAGGGCGTCGCGGCGATCCTGCGGTTCGCGGCGACCGAGGTGGTGCCGCGGCTTGCCGGGACCGCCGAGGAGATCACGCAGGTGCTGCGGGCGCTGGACGGCCGGTTCATCCCGGCAGGCCCATCGGGGTCGCCGTTGCGCGGCCTGGTCAACGTGCTGCCCACCGGCCGCAACTTCTACTCGGTCGACCCCAAGGCCGTCCCGTCGAGGCTGGCATGGGAAACCGGTGTCGCGATGGCGGATTCGTTGCTCGAGCGCTACCGCACCGATCATGGTGAGTGGCCCGCGTCGGTCGGTCTGTCGGTGTGGGGCACCTCGGCGATGCGAACCTCGGGCGACGACATCGCCGAAGTTCTTGCGCTGCTTGGCGTCCGGCCGGTGTGGGACGACGCATCCCGGCGCGTGGTCGACTTGGAGGCCATCTCGCTGCCCGAACTGGGCCGTCCGCGGATCGACGTGACCGTCCGGATCTCCGGCTTTTTCCGCGATGCCTTCCCGCACGTCGTGACGATGCTCGACGATGCGGTGCGGCTGGTGGCCGGCCTCGACGAACCGGCCGAGCAGAACTTCGTCCGGGCGCACGCCCAGGTCGACCTCGCCGAGCACGGTGACGAAAGACGGGCCACCACACGCATTTTCGGTTCCAAGCCGGGCACCTATGGCGCCGGTTTGCTGCAGCTCATCGACAGCCGCAACTGGCGCGACGACGCGGACCTGGCGCAGGTGTACACCGCGTGGGGCGGGTTCGCCTACGGCCGTGAACTCGACGGCAGACCGGCAGCCGACGACATGTCCGCCCAGTACCGGCGAATCGTGGTGGCCGCCAAGAACACCGACTCGCGCGAGCACGACATCGCCGACTCCGACGACTACTTCCAGTACCACGGCGGCATGGTGGCGACGGTGCGGGCACTGACCGGTACGGCCCCGGCCGCCTACATCGGCGACAACACCCGCCCGGACGCGGTGCGCACCCGCACGCTCTCGGAGGAGACCACCCGGGTGTTCCGGGCGCGGGTGGTCAACCCGCGCTGGATGGCCGCGATGCGCAGGCATGGCTACAAGGGCGCGTTCGAGATGGCCGCGACCGTCGACTACCTGTTCGGGTATGACGCGACAGCGGGTGTGATGGCCGACTGGATGTACGAGCAGCTCACCGAGTCCTACGTGCTGGACCCGGAGAACCGCAAGTTCATGAACGAGTCCAATCCCTGGGCGCTGCACGGGATGTCGGAGCGGCTGCTCGAAGCGGTCGGGCGCGGCATGTGGGAGAACCCGGATCCGGCGACGCTCGACGGGCTGCGCCAGGTGCTCTTGGAGACCGAAGGCGATTTGGAAGCACGGTAACCAGCCGGTCGCTACGAGGGCGCTAGATTGGTCGAATGGCTCCCAGCTTCGGCGAAGTGATCAAGTCCCAGTACGTCTCGCTGACCACCTTCACCAAGGACGGCAGGCCCAAGCCGACACCGATCTGGATCGCGCCCGACGGCGACCGTGCCCTGGTGATCACCGGCAAGGACTCCTGGAAGGTCAAGCGGATTCGGAACACCCCGCGGGTGACCCTGGCCGTCTGCGACCGCAGCGGCAACGTCAAGGGCGAACCGGTGGAAGCGGTCGCGAGCATCCTCGACGACTCCCAGCAGATCGAGCGCGTGTACGACGCGATCGGCAACCGCTACGGGCTGCTCGGCAAGGTGTTCAACTTCTTCTCGAAGCTGCGGGGCGGCACCAAGCGCAACGTCGGCCTGGAACTGCGGGCCGCCTGACCCATGGCGCCCACCTTTCACGACGTTGCCCAGGCGAAATATCTGCTGCTGACCACGTTCACCAAGGACGGCACCCCCAAGCCGACGGCCATCTGGGGTGTCCCCGACGGTGACCGTCTAGTGGTGATCACCGATCGGGTGTCGTGGAAGGTGAAGCGGATCCGCAACACCCCGCGGGTCACCATCGCCGAATGCCACGTGCTCGGGAAGCCGAAGGGCCCGGCGGTGGAGGCCACCGCACGGGTGCTGCCGGATTCGGAAACCCGCGACGTCTACAACAAGGTGCTGCGCCGTTACTGGCAGCACTCGTGGTGGTTCTATCTGCACAGCGTGGTTCGCGGCGGCATCGACAAGGTGCATGTCGCGCTCGAGATCACCGCGTAACCGAACTCTCAGGCTGCTATCAGCGGCTACCGGAACCCGGCCGGTGCGCGAGTCGTTGCCAGTACATGGTGATGCGGACGTTCTTCCTCTACGCCGTGGTCGAGCTGGCGGTGCTGGCCGCGCTGACCTGGTCGGTGGGCATCGGCTGGACGCTACTGATCCTGCTGGCGACCTCGGTGGTCGGCGTCGCGCTGGCCGGCTCGCAGGTCAAGAAGCAGATCCTCAAACTTCAGCGCACCCGCACCGACCCGCAGGGCGCGGTCGCCGACAGCATGCTCGTCGCACTCGGCACCGTCCTGATGTTCATTCCCGGCATCGTGTCCACCGCCGTCGGCGCGCTGATGCTGCTGCCGCCGACCCGCAGCGTGGTGCGCCCGCTGGCCGGCATGGTGCTCACCCGCGGCATAGCCCGGCGGGTCAGCGTCATCAACGTGACAGTGCCCGGGTACTCCGGCCGCGGCGAGTACATCGACGGCGAGATCGTCGAGGACCAGGTTCCCGGACCGGTCCACGACGCCAACATCGTCCGCCGGTACTGACCCGTTGCGTCTGTCCCGCGGCTGCGGGGGAGACTGTCTGACCGTGACCACACTGCTGTTGGGCGGGCGCATCCACAGCCCGACGCACCCGGATGCCACCGCGATGGCGGTGCGCGACGGTGTCGTCGCGTGGCTGGGCAGCGACGAGGTCGGCCGCTCCCAGTTCGCGGACGCACAGACGATCGACCTCGACGGCGCGTTCGTGACACCCGCCTTCGTCGACAGCCACATCCATGTCACGTCGACCGGTCTGCTGATGACGGGGCTGGACCTGACCGGCGCGACGTCCAAACAGCACTGCCTGCGTCTGGTCGCCGACCATGTCGCCGCCCATCCGGGCCAGCCCATCTGGGCGCACGGCTGGGACGACACCGCCTGGGCGCGGGACGAGGCACCCGGCACCGACGAGCTCGACGCCGTCGTCGGCACCGTGCCGGCCTACCTGGCCCGCGTCGACGTGCACTCGGCCGTGGCCTCGACCGGTTTACGCGAGCTGGTGGCCGGACTGCCCGCCGTCGCCGGATATCACCCACAGCGGCCGCTGTCGGCCGATGCTCATCACCTGGTCCGATCCGAGGCCCGCCGCCTGCTGACCGTCCGTCAGCGTGCCGATGCCCGGCGTGCCGCGCTCGACGCGGTGGCCGCCGCGGGCATCGTCGCCGTCCACGAGTGCGCCGGACCGCAGATCGGCGGAGCCGACGACTGGCAGGAGCTGCGCGCGACCGAGCACGGTGTCGAGGTGGTGGGCTACTGGGGTGAGGCGGTATCCAGCGCCGCGCAGGCGACCGCCCTCATCGACACGACCGGCGCGCAGGGGCTGGCCGGTGATCTGTTCGTCGACGGCGCGCTGGGCTCGCACACCGCCTGGCTGTGCCGCCCGTACGCCGACGCCCCGGACAGCACCGGCAACTGCTACCTCGAACCCGGGGCCATCGCCGATCATCTGTTCGCCTGCACCGAGGCGGGCGTGACGGCGGGATTCCACGTCATCGGCGACGCGGCGGTGACCGTGGTCGTCGACGCGCTGACCCGGCTCGTCGACCGGTTCGGCGCGCCCGCCGTTGCCCGCTGTGGGCACCGGCTCGAGCACCTGGAGATGGTGAACGACGAACAGGCGGCCACCCTGGGCCAGTGCGGGGTGACGGCCAGCATGCAGCCCAATTTCGACGCACTGTGGGGTGGTGCCGACGGAATGTACGCCCGTCGTCTCGGTCTGGGCAGAGCAGCCGCGCTGAACCCGCTGTCGCTACTAGCATCGGCAGGCGTGCCCCTGGCGTTCGGTTCAGATGCCCCGGTGACCAGCATCGATCCCTGGTCGACGGTGCGCGCGGCCAGCCATCACCAGACCGAAGGCAGCTCGATCTCGGTGCGTGCGGCGTTTGCCGCCGCGACCCGCGGCGCGTGGCGGGCCGGCGGGGTGCGTGACGGGGTCAGCGGAACCCTGGTCCCGGGCGCGCCTGCGTCGTACGCGGTGTGGGAGCTCGGCGACGGGGACCTGGACGTGGCCGCTCCGGCCGACGGTGTGCAGCGCTGGTCCACAGACCCGCGCTCGCGGGTACCCGCGCTTCCGCGGTTGGCGCCCGGCGATCCGCTGCCGCGCTGCCGCCACACCGTGCACCGGGGTGTCGTGCTACATGGCTAGCCGTCTGCTGAACTGGGTCCGCACCGCGCTGCCCCCGCGGATGTTCCGGCTCCTCGTTACGGCGACCGCCGGGCTGCTGTTGTGCATCAGCTTCCCGCCGATCAGCTGGTGGTGGTCGGCGGTGCTGAGCTTCGGACTGTTGAGTTGGGTGCTGACCCACCCCAGGACGACGCCCGCCGGTGGCCTCGGCTACGGGTTCCTGTTCGGGCTGGCGTTCTACATTCCGCTGATCCCGTGGATCAGCGGGCTGGTCGGCCCGGTGCCGTGGCTGGCGCTGTCCGCCATGGAAGCGCTCTTCCCGGCGCTGTTCGGCTGGCTGGCGGTCGCGGTACGCCGCGTTCCCGGCTGGCCGTTGTGGTTCGCGCTGGTGTGGTCAGCCCAGGAATGGTTGAAGTCAACTGTGCCGTTCGGCGGGTTCCCTTGGGGCGTAGTCGGTTTCGGACAGACGAACGGACCGTTCCTGGCGCTGGTTCAGCTCGGCGGGGTGCCGTTGTTGTCGTTCGGGATCGTGCTGATGGGCACGGCCCTGGCGGCGCTGGTGCTCGAGATCGCACGCTGGTGGCAGCAGAGCGCCGCGGCCAAAACGGCCGGGCACGTGTCGCTGCCCGGGGTGCTGCTGCCCGGGCTGTGCATCACCGCGGTGTTGCTCATCACCGCGGTGGCGGCCCCGCAGGTGCGCCGCGCCGCCGGTGGTGCGGGCAACGAGCCGACGGTCACGGTGGCCGCCGTCCAGGGCAACGTGCCGCGGCTGGGGCTGGACTTCAACAGTCAGCGCCGCGCGGTGCTGGACAACCATGTCCGGCAGACCGTGCAGCTGGCCGACGACGTGCGCGCGGGCCGGGCACCCCAGCCGCAGTTCGTGATCTGGCCGGAGAACTCCTCGGACATCGATCCGATGACCAATGCCGACGCAGCCCAGCAGATCAGCGTTGCCGCGCAGGCGATCGGCGCGCCGATCCTGGTCGGTGCGGTCGTCGCGCGCCCGGACTGGACCCCGCAGAACCCGTACGCCTCGAACACCGTCGTCGTCTGGGATCCGGTCACCGGGCCGGGGGAGCGCCACGACAAACAGATCATCCAGCCGTTCGGCGAATATCTGCCGTGGCGGGGTTTCTTCCGGCATCTGTCGTCTTTCGCCGACCGGGCCGGCTACTTCGTCCCCGGCAACGGCTCAGGTGTCGTGCACGCCGCGGGTGTGCCGGTCGGCGTCGCCACCTGCTGGGAGGTCATCTTCGACCGTGCGCTGCGGGAGTCGGTGCGCAACGGCGCGCAGCTGCTGGCCGTCCCGACCAACAACGCCACGTTCGACCAGAACATGAGCGAACAGCTGCTGGCGTTCGCCCGCGCCCGCGCCGTGGAGCACGACCGCTACGTGGTGGTGGCCGGCACGGTCGGGATCAGTGCGGTGATCGCCCCGGACGGCGCGGAGATCGCCCGCACAGAGTTCTTCACTCCCGGGTATCTGGACCTGACGATGCGGCTCAAGACCAGCCAAACCCCGGCCACGCGATGGGGGCCGCTGGTGCAATGGGTGCTGGTCGGAGCTGCCATTTCGGTCGTCATCGGGGCCATGCTGCACAATGGTTGGTTCATGCGTCCGTTGCGCCGGAGGCGGCGGGAACCGGACGCAGGCAGCATGTCCGGGGGCGACGACGACGGCGAGAACACGCCGGAGCAGGGCGATTCAACCGCCGCCCTGGCCGGACAGCACGACAAAGGAGAGTCATGACCGACCGGGGAAACACGGGCGCCGTGCGGCCCAGCCAGCGCACCCTGGTGATCATTCCGACGTTCAACGAGCTGGAGAACCTGCCGCTGATCGTGGGCCGGGTGCACAAGGCCTGTCCTGAGGTACACGTGCTGATCGTCGACGACGGCAGCCCCGACGGCACGGGCGAGCTCGCCGACGAGCTCGCGCTGGCCGACACCGACCGGGTTCACGTGATGCACCGCAATGCCAAGGACGGCCTCGGCGCGGCGTACCTCGCTGGGTTCGCCTGGGGCCTGAGCCGCCAGTACAACGTGCTGGTGGAGATGGACGCCGACGGTAGCCACGCGCCTGAGCAGCTCTACCGGCTGCTCGACGCGATCGACAACGGCGCGGACCTGGCGATCGGGTCGCGCTACGTACCGGGCGGGACGGTGCGCAACTGGCCCTATCGGCGCCTGGTGCTGTCCAAGACCGCCAACACCTACTCCCGGGTGCTGCTAGGGGTCGGGATTCACGACATCACCGCGGGCTACCGCGCCTACCGGCGTGAGGTGCTGGAGAAGATCGACCTGTCCGCGGTCGATTCCAAGGGCTACTGCTTCCAGATCGATCTGACCTGGCGCACGATCAACAGCGGTTTCACCGTCACCGAAGTACCCATCACGTTCAGCGAGCGCGAACTCGGGGTGTCGAAGATGAGCGGCTCGAACATCCGCGAAGCGATGGTCAAGGTGGCCCAGTGGGGCCTCGGCGGGCGGTTGGACCGCGCCCGGGGCGTCGTCAGGTAGCTACGGCGATCAGCTGCCGCGGCGCTTGGACTTGATCAGGTCGAGACGCTCCTTGAGCAGCTCCTCGAGCTCTTCGATCGAGCGGCGCTCCAGCAGCATGTCCCAGTGGGTGCGCGGCGGCTTGACCTTCTTGGGCTCGGGCAGGTCACCGTCGATCAGGGTGCCCTCCAGGCCGTTCTTGCACGGCCAGGTGCCGGGGATCTCGGCGTCGTCGGCGAACGGAACCTCGAATTCCTCGCCGTTCTCGGTGCGGTACCGCGCAATCTGACGCGGCGCCAGGTCGTGGTTGCGGTCCGTCTCGTAGCTCACGGCTCCGAGGCGGCTGCCTCTCAGGACGCGATCAGCCATCGTCAATTCTCCTTCGGTGCCTTAGTAAGGGCCGGGCCCCCTATGAAGTCCAGGTAGTCAACGCAAGACAACTCGCTGCGGTTCCCGACTCGACCCCCCATGATACCGGGATCACTTCGCGATGCCGTCTACAGTCACATGACGTGACGCGTCGTTCCCGCTCCCAGCCGTGTCGGTGGTGTGGACGTGAGGTGGCCGACGTCGGGATGGGCCGGCGCAGGCAGTACTGCCGTCAGTCCTGCCGGCAACGCGCATACGAGCAGCGGGCGTTGGTCAAGGGCAGTGCCATCCCGGAGGACGCGGTGGTGCTCTCGGCCGACGAGGCCGCCGAATTGTCAGATCGGGTGTTCCAGGTGCGTTGTGCGGCTGAAGACGTCGCGACCGCCGTCGACGAGGGTGCGGCCACAGCCGAGTTGCGCGAGCTGTGCGATGCGCTGGTCCGGGCCGCCAAGGCCGCCGACGGCTGGCGCTGACAGCTCCGATCTTTGCGTCACCACGAATCAAACCCTTAACCGATCGGGCGGGGATTTCTAGGGTCGGTGGACGCGTCGAGTTCGTCTGTCGTCGCGTGCCCATTGTCAGCCACCCACGTGTCGCCGGGGGAGCCAATCGTGACCACTTCAGCCGTGCAGGCTTCTGCGCCGGTGCTGCCGGCCGGTTCACGCACAGCGCCGCGCCGCCGGCAGCGTACGTGGGCGATCGCCCGGTGGGCGTCGCCGGTGATACTGCTGGCGTTGTGGCAGGTGGGCAGCGCGGTGGGGATCATCTCTGAAGAGGTACTGCCCGCACCGTCGCTGATCGCCGAGGCCGGGCTCGAACTCGTCCGCAATGGTCAGCTCGCCGACGCGTTGCGGGTATCCGGCGCGCGCGTCGCGCAGGGCCTGCTGCTTGGCGGGGTCATCGGCATCGGGCTGGGGAGCGCCGTCGGGTTGTCCCGCTGGACCGAGGCGACGGTGGACCCGCCCATGCAGATGTTGCGCGCGCTGCCGCACCTCGGTCTGATCCCGCTGTTCATCCTGTGGTTCGGTATCGGTGAACTTCCCAAGGTTCTCCTGGTCGCGCTCGGCGTCAGTTTCCCGCTGTACCTCAACACGTTCTCGGCGATCCGACAGGTCGACCCCAAATTGCTCGAAACCGCTGAGGTGCTTGGTTTTTCGTTTCGCCAGCGGTTCGCCAACATCGTTGCGCCCAGCGCGGCGCCACAGGTACTCGTCGGTCTGCGGCAATCACTGGCGATTGCGTGGCTGACGTTGATCGTCGCAGAACAGATCAACGCCGACAAAGGCATCGGCTATTTGATCAACAACGCACGCGACTTCCTGCGCATCGACATCATCATCTTCGGTCTGATCGTCTATGCGCTGCTGGGTATCACCACTGATGCGATCGTGCGTTCACTGGAGCGCCGTGCCCTGAGGTATCGGTCATGACCGTGATCCACGATCGCCAGACCGGCGTGGCCGGATCGCTCCTGCACGTCGACAAGTGGTACGGCGAACATCATGTGCTCAAGGATGTTTCGGTCGCAGTCGGCGCGGGCCGGATCGTCGCACTGGTGGGCCGCAGCGGATCCGGCAAATCCACCGTGCTGCGCGTGCTGGCCGGCCTGTCCCGGGACCACACCGGTGAGCGCATCGTCAGCGGAGCTCCGGCGCTGGCCTTCCAGGAGCCGCGGTTGTTTCCGTGGCGCACGGTGCGCACCAACGTCGGATACGGGCTGACCCGATTTCGGCTTTCTCGCGCAGAGGTGGCGGCTCGGGCCGATCAGGCGCTGGCCGATGTCGGCCTGGCCGATCGGGCGGATGCGTGGCCATTGACACTGTCCGGCGGTCAGGCGCAACGGGTTTCGCTGGCCAGGGCGCTGGTTGCCGAGCCGCAGTTGCTTCTGCTGGACGAACCGTTCGGCGCCCTGGACGCGCTCACGCGGCTCAGCATGCACTCACTGTTGTTGCAGCTGTGGCGCCGTCACCAGTTCGGCGTCCTATTGGTCACCCATGACGTCAACGAGGCTGTCGCACTGGCGGATCAGGTGCTGGTCTTGGACGACGGTGAGGTGGTTTTCCAGACAGCCATCACCGACCCACGGCTGCCGACCGGCAGCTCGTCGACCGCCAACGACAATCACCGCGCCGAGTTGCTCTCGCAGCTCGGTGTCCAGATCTGACAGGAGCTAGCTTGTCTCTCAGAGCATTTCGTCGCGTGTTCATCGCGCTGACCGTCGTCGGGCTGCTGCTGACGGGCTGCGTGTCGCGCCAGCAGAACACGGGTGCATCCCAGGCCCCGGCGACGGTGCCGCTCAGTGAACTTTCGGGCCTCACCCTGCAGGTGGGTGATCAAAAGGGTGGAACCGAGTCACTGCTGCGCGCCGCCGGTGCGCTGGACAACCTGCCCTATCAGATCGCGTTCTCGACGTTCACGTCCGGACCGCCGCAGATCGAGGCCGCGACCGCGGGCAAGATCGACTTCGCCATCACCGGCAACACCCCGCCGATCTTCGGTGCCGCATCCAACGCGAAGGTGAAGGTGGTCTCGGCCTACAACGGTGGTGGCGTCGGCGACCAGATCCTCGTCCAGGCGGACTCACCGATCCAGTCCGTGAGCGATCTGCGCGGTAAGAGCATCGCCGTCGGCAAGGGCAGCTCGGCGCACGGTCACCTGCTGGGTCAACTGGACAAGGCCGGGCTGACACCGGCCGATGTGACGCTGGTGTTCCTGCAGCCGGCCGATGCGCTGTCGGCGTTCAAGGCGGGCCAGGCCGATGCGTGGGCGATCTGGGACCCCTACACCGCACAGGCCGAGCAGCAGCTCAAAGTGCGGTCGATCGCCCAGGCCAAAGGGGTGACCAACGGCTACTGGTTCGGGGTGGCCTCCGACGCCGCCCTGGCCGATCCCAAGCGCAGTTCCGCTCTGGCCGATCTGCTCGTCAGGTTCGCCAAGGCAGCCAAGTGGGCTCAGGATCACCCGCAGGAGTGGGCCGAGAAGTATGCCGCAGCAGTGGGATTGGATCCCAGGGCCGCCGAGGTGTCGCAGAGTCGCAGCCTGCGTCTGCCGACAGCTCTCAGCGACGAGGTGATCGCCTCGGAGCAGAAGATCGCCGATCTGTTCGCCAAATCGGGGCAGATCCAGACTGCGCCTGACATCTCGAAGTGGGTCGACCGCCGCTACGCCGGCGTGCTCGAGCCAGTTCTCATCAGTTCGAATTAGGAGGGTTCTTCTTGTCTGCGAAATTTTTCTGGTTCCTGCCCACCAATGGTGACAGCCGTTCGATCGTCGGGGCATCGCATGCGTCGTCACACCACACGATTCCGGACGGCTACCGTCCACCCACCCGGCGTTATCTGGCCGAAGTGGCCAGGGCCGCCGACCGGCTCGGATTCGAAGGGGTGCTGACGCCGACCGGAACCTGGTGCGAGGACGCGTGGTTGACGGCATCGGCGCTGCTGGCCGAAACCGAGCGGCTGAAGTTTCTCGTGGCGTTCCGGCCCGGACTGGTGCCGCCCACACTGGCCGCCCAGCAGGCGGCGACTCTTCAGCGCTTCTCCGAAGGCCGCCTGCTGCTCAACGTCGTCAGCGGCGGGGACGACCTCGAGCAACAGCGATTCGGCGATTGGCTCGACCACGACGAGCGCTACGCCCGCACCGGTGAATTCCTGCAGATCGTCAAGTCGGTCTGGGGCCAGGACTCCTATGACTTCGACGGCGATTTCTACAAGATCCGCGACGGCAAGGTCTCCGCGCCGCCGAACCCGTTGCCGGAGTTCTACTTCGGTGGCTCGTCGGCGGCCGCGCTGCCCATCGCTGCCGAGCATGTCGATGTGTACCTCACCTGGGGTGAGCCGCCGCTGGCCGCGAAGGCCAAGATCGACGCGGTGCGCGAGTTGGCCGCGGCGCGTGGTCGCAGTCTGCGCTTCGGGATTCGGCTGCACACGATCACCCGTGACACCTCGGCCGCGGCCTGGGCCGTCGCCGAGGAGCTCGTCAACGAGCTGACGCCGGACCAGATCGAGCAGGCCACCGCGCTACACGCCAGTTCGGAGTCCGAGGGGCAACGCCGGATGACGGCGCTGCACGGTGGGCGCACCGACAAGCTGGAGATCTACCCGAACCTGTGGGCCGGCGTCGGGCTGGTCCGCGGCGGCGCAGGTACCGCTCTGGTCGGCAGCCACGAAGAGGTCGCCAACCTGATCTGGGAGTACCACACGGTCGGGTTTGACGAGTTCATCCTGTCGGGCTACCCACACCTCGAAGAGGCCTACTGGTTCGCCGAGGGCGTGCTTCCGATCTTGCGCGCCAAGGGAGTTCTGGCCGCGTAGCCGGGGCCGGGGTCTCGGCGAGCAGACCCTCGTATCGGGCCGCCGCGGCGGCGAGTTCGTCATCGCTCAGATGTCGAACACCATGGAGCACAAGGGGTTCGGCGAACTGCATGCCGAGTCGACGCGCGGTCGCCCGCAGCGGCGCCAGAAGGTCGGCGTACTCGAACCCGTGCAGCCGGCCCGGTTGGTAGTCCTCGGTGACACCGCCGGTGGTCGTCGCGATCCGCAATGTCTTGCCCGCCAGCACGCCCGGCGCGCCGGGGCCGTACGCCCACCCGGGTGTCATCACCTGGTCGAGCCAGTTCTTCATCGGCCCGGGCATCGAGTACCAGTAGGTCGGGTACTGCAGCACCACCTGATCCGCGCGTTCCAGGGCCGCCTGCTCGGCGGTGACATCGACGAGACCGTCCGGATAGAGGGCGATGAGGTCCCGAGTCTCGGTATCCGGCCGGTGTGTAACCGCGCGCAGAAGCGCCGCATTGGCGCGTGACGCCGGCCCGCGGGGGTTGGCGTACACCACGAGCGTGTGTTCATTCACCTCACGCCAAACTGGCGACCGGGTCGATTTGTTCCACTGTTCCGCTATTATCTGCGTATGAATGCAGATAGGCAGCTTGCCGACGACCATGCGCTGCTGGTCGTTGAGGTCTTCCGCATGCTGGCCGACGCCACCCGTGTGCAACTGCTGTGGTCGTTGATCGACGGCGAACTCAGTGTCAACGATCTCGCCGAGTGCGTCCACAAACCGGCGCCGTCGGTCTCCCAGCATCTGGCCAAACTGCGGATGGCCCGTCTGGTCCGCACCCGGCGAGAAGGTACCCAGGTGTTCTACCGCCTGGAGAACGACCACGTACGTCAACTCGTCACCGACGCGGTGTACAACGCCGAGCACGCCGCCGGCGGGACGCCTGCCCACCATCGCGGGGTGCACGAATTGCCGGCCAGGGGGAGCGCGTAATGGCTCACATCCACGACGACAGCCAAAAGCGCACGGCTGCAACGCACCATGACCATGACCATCATTCCGGTCTGCGTGCAGCGATCACCGACATCTTCGCGCCGCACTCCCATGACGCGGCCGACAGTCTCGACAGCGCGCTCGAGTCCAGCGCGGCGGGTATCCGCGCGGTCAAGATAAGCCTTGTCGTGCTGGGTGTCACCGCAGTTGCCCAGATCGCCGTTGTGATGGCGTCCGGGTCGATCGCACTGGCCGCCGACACCATCCACAATTTCTCCGACGCGCTGACCGCGGTACCGCTGTGGATCGCATTCGCGTTGAGCACCAAGGCCGCAACGCGGCGCTACACCTATGGATTCGGCCGCGTCGAGGATCTCGCCGGGATGTTCGTCGTCGCGATGATCGCGCTGTCCGCGATCGTCGCCGGGTACGAGGCCGTCGGGCGGCTGATAAATCCGCGGCCCATCGAGCACCTCGGGTGGGTCGCGCTTGCGGGTCTGCTCGGCTTCGTCGGCAACGAGTGGGTCGCGCTCTACCGGATCCGTGTCGGGCGCCGGATCGGTTCCGCGGCTCTGGTGGCCGACGGATTGCACGCCCGCACCGACGGCTTCACCTCGCTGGCCGTGGTGATCGGTGCAGGCGGTGTCGCCCTTGGCTTTCCGCTGGCGGACCCGATCATCGGCCTGGTGATCACCGTGGCCATCCTCGCGGTGTTACGCACCGCGGTCCGGGACGTGTTCCGCCGCTTGATGGATGGCGTCGACCCCGAACTCGTCGAAACGGCGCAGGCCGCACTCGCCGCCCGGCCGGGAGTGCGTGCGGTGCGCAGTGTGCGGATGCGGTGGATCGGCCATCGGCTGCATGCCGACGCCGAACTCGACGTCGACCCCGATCTCACTCTGGCGCAGGCACATCACGTCGCCCACGAAGCCGAACACGACCTCACCCACGCCGTACCCAAACTGGCCACCGCGATGATCCACGCCTATCCGGCGCACACCCACTAGCAGACGTACTGAACCCCGATGCCCGCGGGCGGCGTGACCTGCCGGGCGCACGCGAACGCGTCGACGCCGTCGGCGGCAAGCCGTACCGCCGACTGTTGGGCGTAGTTCACGCACACCAGGGCGCTGGCATCGGTCCGGCAGCGGTAATTGCCGAACGACAATGACGTGTCATAGGGCAATTCGCGGCCCTGCCCTGCCGCGAAGCGACCCGGATCCCCGTGCGCAGAACCGACTTGGACCGTCGACCCGTCGAAGTCGACCCAGCCGCCCTTCCACTGGCCGTACACGTCGGGAGGCCGCGGCGGTGGGTTGGTCAGTTCGACCAGGCAGGCCAGGGCGGGCGAGCCGTGTTTGGCGTCCGTCATGCAGCCGGTGCCGCCGGGAGTGGTGAAGGCGACGTCGTCGCCGAGGTCGGCGGTGACACCGCCGCGCAGGGCGATGTGGTACTGCGCGGCGTCGATCGGTGGAGCTGCCTCGATCCACCGGATCGCGTCGGCGATCGGCACCCCGGCCGCAGGCGCCGGGACCGTCGATGTGGGTGTGGCCGAGGTGGACGGCGACGGCGCAGACGACGACGTGGCCGTGCGCGACGGGGTGATCGGTGTCAGCTGAGTTTGGCCCGCCTGACCGCCTGTCGCGCCGGAACATCCCGCGACCAGCAGCGACGCGGTGAACAGCACGGCGATCCGCATCCCGACAGGCTAGCGGGCCGCAGCAGATCGGGTTGTCAGGCGCGTCGAGGAGCGCAATGTTCGCTACCGTCGAGTGATGCACGAACACACCGTCCGCGCCACCACGCGCAGCGGCATCGTCGAGGGGTTCGTCCGCAACGGGGTCAACAGGTGGCGTTCGATTCCCTACGCCCGCCCGCCGGTGGGTGCGTTGCGTTTCCGCGCGCCGCAGCCTCCGCAACCGTGGCGCGGCGTCCGGTACTGCCACGGCTTCGCCAACTGTGCCCCTCAGCAGCGTCGCTACACGATGCTGGCGGTGGGCAAGTACCAGCCGATGGGCGAGGACTGTCTGACGCTCAACGTCGTCACACCGCAATGGACTGGCAGCGAACCGGACCACGAACCGTTGCCGGTGATGTTCTTCATTCACGGCGGCGGCTATCTGATGGGAAGTTCGGCCACGCCCATCTATGACGGTGCCGCACTGGCTCGCCGGGGCTGCGTGTACGTCTCGGTGAACTATCGCCTCGGCGCTCTGGGGTGCGTGGACCTCTCGTCGTTGTCCACGCCGGATACTCCGATCGACAGCAATCTCTTCCTGCGCGACCTCGTGATGGCGCTGCGCTGGGTGCGCGACAACATCGGGGCGTTCGGCGGTGACCCCGGCAATGTGACGATCTTCGGCGAGAGCGCCGGTGCTCATGCCGTCGCGACGCTGCTGGCCGTCCCGGAAGCCGAAGGTCTTTTCGCACAGGCGATTTCGGAGAGTCCCGCGTCCGGTTTGGTGAGCGGTCCGGAGACCGCCGCCACGATTGCCGGCAAGTTCGCCCGGTTGCTCGGGTCCGGCGGAGACGACGGCGCGGAAACCGTGATGCGGGCCCGGCCCCGGGACCTGGTCGCGGCCCTGGACACGCTGCTGGCGCAGAGCATGACCGACATGGACGGCGCCTTCTCGCTCGGCCCCACCTACGGCGACGACGTCCTGCCCGACGATCCGATCGCGGCCATGCGGCGCGGGTCGATCCACAAGGTGCCGCTGATCGTCGGCACCAACGCCGACGAAGGCAAGCTGTTCACCCGGTTCATGAAGCTGCTCCCGACCACCGAACCCGCCATCGAACGATTGCTGGCGAGCGCGGAACCCGAAGCGCGCCAGCGCATCACCGCGGCCTACCCCGGCTACCCGCGGCCGGCGGCCTGCGTCCAGCTCGGGGGTGATTTCGCGTTCGGGACCGCTGCCTGGCAGATCGCCGAGGCGCATGGCCGGCACGCGCCGACGTATGTGTACCGCTACGACTACGCGCCGCGCACCCTGCACTGGTCGGGGCTGGGTGCCACCCACGCCACCGAGCTGCTGGCGGTGTTCGACATCTACCGGACCCGGTTCGGTGCCGCGCTGACCGCGGCCATGGACCGGCGATCGGCGCTGAAGGTCAGCCGGGATCTGCAGAACAGGTGGCGGCATTTCAGCCGCACCGGTGTGCCGGGCGACGGCTGGCCGCGCTACACCGAAGCGGACCGGCCGGTGCTGGTGTTCGACCGGCACACCCGCGTCGATTACGATCCCCATCCGCATCGGCGCGAGGCGTGGGCAGGGTTTTCCCTGGCCGGCCGCTAGCCTGACCAGGACTGATTTGACACCCGTCAAGAGATGGCGGGAAAACCTTTCGGGCCGCCAGGGATGTGTCCTAGGTTGGTCGCGTGCAGACCAACGACATCGTCATCGAGCGACCGACTGACCTGACCGCCGAGTGGCTGACCACCGCCATCGGGTTCCCGGTCACCGGATTCACCGTCGACCGCATCGGTACCGGCCAGATGAGCGAGTGCTACCGGGTCGGACTGACATATGACGACGGCGTCGACGGGCCCGCCTCGGTGGTCCTCAAGGTCGCGGCGACCGATCCGACGAGCAGACAGACCGGGATGGCGCTGGGACTCTACGAGCGCGAGGTCAGGTTCTACGCCGATATCGCGCCGCGCCTCGGTGGTCCGGTGGCCGAGTGCTTTCACAGTTCGTACGACCCCGAGACCGGGATCTTCACGCTGCTTCTCGACGACGCGGCACCCGCCGAGGTCGGTAATGAAATCCGCGGCGCCACAATCGAAGACGCCGTTCTGGCGCTGACGCAGCTGGGACGGCTGCACGCCCCGGTGATCGGTAACGATCATCTGGCCGACGCCGAATGGCTGACCCGGGCGGCGCCGCTGGACCAGGCGCTGATCGGTCAGCTCTGGGCGGGTTTCGCCGATCGCTACGGCGATGCGATCACCGCCGAGCAGCGGCAGGTGTGTGACCGGCTGGTGGGCAGCTTCGACGCCTACCTGGCTGACGAGTCCCTGCCCGAGCGGATCAAGGGTCTGGTGCACGGCGATTACCGGCTCGACAACATGTTGTTCGGCCGTCCCGGATCCCGGCGCGACCTCACCGTCGTGGACTGGCAGACCGTCACCTGGGGGCCGGCCATGACAGACGTGGCGTACTTCATCGGATGTGCTGTCACCATCGACGATCGGCGTGCCCACTACGACGAGCTGCTTCGCGCGTATCACCAAGGGCTGGGCCCTGATTCGGGTGTCACTCTCGACCAGGTGCGCGAGGGCGTCCGGCGCCAGAGCTTCGCGGGGGTGATGATGGCGGTGGTCTCGTCGATGCTTGTCGAGCGCACCGACCGGGGCGACGAGATGTTCCTGACCATGCTGGACCGGCATACCAGCCACGTCCTCGACACCGGCGCGCTCGACATCCTGCCGCCGCCGTCCACCGCTGCCGCCCTGACGCCCGACCCGGCTGACGAAGGCGCCCATCAGCCCGGCGACGAGCCACTGTGGAACGAGAGCTGGTACTGGGACTTCGCCGACCCGGCTCAGGGGATCGGCGGCTGGCTGCGGCTCGGCCTGGTACCCAACCAGAATGTCGCGTGGATCAACGCCCTGGTGTGCGGCCCCGATATGCCCACGGTTGCGCTGGTCAACTTCGAGGCGCCGATGCCCAGCGACCCCTCGGTGGCCAAGGCCGATGGCGCCGAACTGCGTCATGGCGCCATCACTCCGCTGCAGACTTACCGCGTCGAGGTCCGCGGAACAGCGCTGGAATACGACGATCCGTCGGCGCTGCTGCGCGATGAGCCCGGCAGGCCCGTCGAATTGGCCATGGACCTCACCTGGACGACGGTCGGGACCCCGTACGCGTATCGCATCACCACTCGCTACGAAATCCCCTGCACCGTAACCGGAACCGTCACCATTGACGGGAAGGTGCACCGGTTCGAGGCGGTTCCGGGGCAGCGTGATCATTCCCACGGCGTGCGTGACTGGTGGAGCATGGACTGGGTCTGGAGCGCCCTGCACCTCGACGACGGCACCCACCTGCACGGTGTCGACCTGCGCATCCCAGGCATGGACCCGATCAGCGTCGGCTACCTGCAGCGCTCCGGCGAACCGGTCACCGAGACGACGACTGTGCGTGCCGAAGCGACGTTCTCCGACAACGGGTTACCGCTGACGACGACCATCGAGTACCTGCCCGGTCCGGTCCAGACGACCGTCGCTGTTCGCGGCCACGCGCCTGTGCGGCTGGTGGCGCCGGAGGGTCAGGTCAGTTTCTTCCCGCGGGCCTGGGTCACCGTCGAGACCGCCGATGGGCGGACCGGGTCAGGCTGGGTGGAGTGGAACCGCAACCTGTGACCGGTTGAGTCCGGTACTGCGCGGGTACGCGCAGGAATGGGCAAGGACGAATTCCACAAGGGCGACAAAGTCACCTGGCAGAGCCACGGCAGCACCGCGGAGGGAACGGTGGAGGAGAAGATCACCTCCGACACCACTGCCGCCAAGCGCACGGTGCGGGCGTCGAGCGACGATCCCCAGTACCGGGTTCGCAGCGACAAGAGCGGTAACGACGCCGTGCACAAGCCCGAAGCGCTGCATCGCAAGTCGAGCTGAAGCCGGGAGACCCGTCCTAGAGGTGTGCGCTGTCGTCGTCGAGTTCGTCGCGGCGCAGCGCCATCGGCGTGGCGGCAGGCAGGTCGCCACCGGCGATGACCGTCCGGGTGATCGGCGTCAGAGCCCGGAACAGGCGCTCCACCGACTCGTCGTCGAGAGCGTCCAGCGCGCGCAGCGACAGGCTGTCGGTGCGCGTCTCGACGTGCTCCTTCAGGGCCCGGCCGGCATCGGTGAGGGCACCTGTGCCAGTGAGCAATCCGCGCTCATGAAGCGAGCGGACGCAGGAGTCCCACTCCTCGTCGGAGTAGTCGCGGCTGCGTTTGATGAAGTCGGCGGGCACCGCCCCGGCGCCGACGTGGAACACGTTGGATTCGCGTCCGCTGATGCCTTCGCTCACCAGCGCGGCGATGTGGCCGTCGCCGCGGTGCTCACGCAACAGCGTCGCGGCATGCCAGAGCGCGGCCAGCGGGGAGTCCGGCCAGGGCAGCGCCCGGTTGGCCGCGAACAGCGGACGACCGTCGAGTGGAGCGTTTCTCGCGGCAAGTCCGGCCAGTTCGGCGGCTTCCGCCACTCCCGGGGAGTCGTCGCCGAGCCCGTAGCCCTGCAGCGCCTGGACGGCGGTGTCCTGCCGGACGCGCACCATCTCCTCGGGTGCGGCGACGTCCCAGATCGCGGGTATCGCCTTGGCCACCCGTTCGGTGGAGAAGTTGTAGAAGGTCGCGGTCACCACCTCCACCGGCACCCGGCCGAGCGGTGCGGAACGACCGGCGAAGTAGCCGCGCCAGAATCCGACGAATCCCAAGGCGTCGAAGGCACTTCGCACCCCCGGTGCGAAGTAGGTGATGCCGTGCACGGGTTCGTAACGGTCGAAGAAGCGGCGAGCCAGGGCCGGGGTTCTGCTCATTGAAATAGTGAACCACTTGGTATCTTGCTGGCATCGTGCGGCCGCCCGCGCCGCGAGCCGGCTGGGAGGTCACATTGCGTGCCATGACGGTGCTCGCTCGCCTCGGCGCCGGGCTCGCCGCGGTGAGCCTCGCCGCGGCGGCACTGAGTGGGTGTTCCTCAGACGTCAGCACCGGTGGTCTTGCCGTGTCGAAAACGGACCTCGAGAAAGACATCACCCAGCGGCTGCAGAAGGCGGGCGAGAAACCGCAAACCGTGACCTGTGCCGATAATCTGCGGGGCGAAGGCGGCAAGACCACCCGCTGCGAGGTGCTGCTGAGCGGCGCCGACAGCTTCGACCTCGTGGTCACCGCGACGAAGATCGACGGCGAGAACATCAGCTACAGCATGGTCCCCGCCGCGTCGAAGGAGCAGCTCGACAAGCTCGTGGCCAAGACCGTGTCGCAATCCTCCGGGGCGGCGGTCGATTCCGCCGACTGCGATGGCGGTCTGGAAGGGAAACCGGGCGCGGAGGCGCACTGCGACGTGACGGCGGCGGGCGAAACGACGCCGCACACGGTGACGGTGACCAAGGTGGAGGGGCTGATGATGTACTTCCATGTGCAGCCGGCGGCATAGTCCGGCAACCTAATTGCCCGGCGCCGCAAGGTCACCGGCCAGCGCTGCCGCGGCCTCGTCGATGATGGCCCGCATCGCGCGCTCGGCGGCAGCCTCGTCGCGCATCCGGATCGCGCGTGCCACCTCATCGTGCAGTTCGATCGCGGCGGGGTTGGGCCGATCGGGCATCATGCCGTGATGAGTGCGGCCGCCGAGAACCTCGGCGACGACATCGTTGAGCGCGCGGAACATCTCGTTGCCGCTTGCCTCCAACAACGTGCGGTGAAAGATCTTGTCCGCCAGCAAATATGATTCCAGGTCGCCGGATCGGCCGTGTACCACCATGTCGGACACGGCGGCGGCCATGATGCGGCACTGGTGGGGGTCTGCGCGGCGCGCAGCCAGTGCCGCAGCCGCAGGCTCGAAACCGCGACGCAACTCCGACAGCGACATCAGCTGCGCGGTTCGGTCACCGACATCCAATCGCCAGCGAATGACCCTTGGGTCGAACACGTTCCATTTGCTCGCCGGCTGGATGGTGATGCCGACCCGTCGGCGTGGGGCGACCATCCGCATGGACTCGAGCACCCGGATGGCCTCGCGCGCCACCGAGCGAGAGACCCCGTGGTCCGCGCTGACGCCGTCGAGGGTCAGCACGTGCCCGGGCTGGTAGTGGCCGGAGACAATCGCCTCGCCGAGAGCGGTCAGCACGCTGCTATGCAACTCGCTGACCATTGGCTCCGAACTCACCAATACATGGTGTCATACATGTCTTATAGCCAGGTAAAAACAGATTCATCACGATTTGGTCTTGAAAAGGTATGACTATTGGTGAATGCTGTGTGACATGCCGAACAGCCGGGTAGACGCAGGCATGACCTCACCCATCGTCGTCATGGGAGTGTCCGGTTCGGGGAAATCAACCGTCGGCGCGGCCTTGGCGCAACGGCTGCGCGTGCCTTTCGCCGACGCCGACGATTTCCACCCGCCTGCCAACATCGCCAAGATGACCGCGGGGCACGCCCTCGACGACGAGGACCGTTTCCCGTGGCTCGAGGCGATCGGGGTGTGGCTGGCCGAGCACCCCGGCGGCGGCGTGATGAGCTGCTCGGCGCTCAAACGTAAGTACCGCGATCAGCTTCGCCGGCATTGCCACGACGTGACGTTCCTGCATTTGGACGGAACAGCGGAGGTCATTGCCCGCCGGCAGGCAAGCAGGCCAGGCCATTTCATGCCGGCGAGCCTGCTGACTTCGCAATTCGCCACGCTCGAACCCCTCGATGCCGACGAAGAAGGCATCAGCATCGACGTCGATCAGAGCATCGATTCGATCGTCGACAGCTACATCTCCCGCACATCAGGAAAGTGACGCCGATGACGAACGCCCATGCCATCCTTCTGGCCGAAGCGCCCAAGCTGCCCACCCCGGTAGCGCCCGGATGGCAGCTCATCCTGGCCTTCCTCGCCGGTATCGCGGTGATCGTCGTCCTCATCACCGTGCTGCACCTACACCCGTTCCTGTCGTTGATCTTTGGTGCCCTGACTGTGGGGATCGTCGCGGGCGAGAATCTGGAGAAGGTACTCAAGTCGTTCAGTGACGGGTTCGGCTCCACCGCGGCCGGTGTCGGTATCTTGATCGCCCTCGGCGCGATGTTCGCCAAACTTCTCGCCGATTCCGGAGGCGCGGACGAGATCGTCGACACCATCGTCGGTCGTGCCTCACCGCGCGCGCTGCCGTGGGCGATGGCCTTGGTGGGCGCGATCATCGGCCTGCCGATGTTCTTCGAGATCGGCCTGGTACTGCTGATGCCGGTCATCTATCTGGTCTCGCGGCGCTCCCAGCTGTCGCTGATCACTGTGGGAATCCCGGCACTGGCCGGCCTTTCGGCCATGCACGGATTCGTACCGCCGCACCCGGGGCCGCTGACCGCGATCAGCCTGCTCCACGCCGATCTCGGCCTGACCCTGGCTTTCGGTGTCGCGGTGGCGATCCCGACGATCATCGTGGCGGGCCCGCTGTTCGGCAAGCTCGCCGGCCGCTGGGTGGTCGTCGAGGCACCCGACACGTTCGGTTCGGGCGCCGCCGCGGTGCGCGCGGCCGGCCCGGAGGCTGAGGTGATGCCCGACGAGAACCGCGGTGATCGCAGGCCGTCATTCGGTGTGACGTTGTTCAGTGTGCTCCTGCCCGTCGTCCTCATGCTCGGAAAGGCGCTCGTCGACATTTTCATCGACGACGAGAATCAATGGTTCCGAATCACTTTCGACGTTCTGGGCACCCCGCTGGTCGCGCTGTTGCTTGCGGTGATCGTCGGCATCTTCACCCTTGGCCGCGGCGCGGGGATGTCTCGCAGCGACGTGATGAAGTGCGTCGAGTCGGGTCTGCCTCCGGTGGCGGGCATCATCCTGATCGTCGCCGCGGGTGGCGGTTTCAAGCAGGTGCTGGTCGACAGCGGAATCGGCACTCTGCTGGCGGACTGGGCCAAGGATGTCAACATCTCGGTCATCGTGCTGGCCTGGGTTCTTGCCGTGCTGATCCGGCTGGCGACCGGCTCGGCGACGGTGGCCACCATCACCGCGTCCGCGCTGGTCCTCCAGCTGGTCGAGGGCCTCAGCAGCGGTCAGGTGTCGCTGGTGGTGTTGGCAGTCGGCGCCGGCTCGCTCTTCTTCTCCCATGTCAACGACGCCGGATTCTGGTTGGTCAACCAGTACTTCCGGATCAGTGTCGGGCAGACGATCAAGACCTGGTCACTGATGGAGACGGTGCTGTCGGTGACCGGCCTGATCGTCGTGCTGCTCCTCGGGTTGGTGATCTGACCGCGGCGGTCAGCCCTTGACGACCTGGGTTCCGCCGGCGAGTTCGTCGTGCTTGCCCTGCTTGGTCGGACTGCCGTTGATCGTCACCGCGATCACGATGTAGGCGATGACGGCCAGCAGACCGCCGATGTAGGGAATCACCGACAGCAACGTGAACGAGTTGCGGATGGCCGACTGCTGAACATCCGGCTTGGGTGCACCGCCGGGCCCGCGCACGCTCAGGCCCAGGATGTTCTTGGCCGGAGTCCAGCCCTGGGTCACCTCGAAGACGACGAAGTACGCAAACGTCAGTACGCCCGAAAACAGCCCGGTCACAAGGATGTTGCTGGTCGCATCGAACAGCAACGCCAGCACGAAGGACACGATGCCGACGATGAGGCCGTCGATCAGACGTGCGGCGAACCGAATACCCAGCCCGCCGGGTTGCCCACCGGCAGGAATCGGCGGCGGAAAACCGCCACCGTAACTCGGTTGCCCATAAGGATTTTGCCCATAGGGATTGTGCGGTGGCGGGGCGTACCCGCCCGGCTGGCCGGGCGGCGGCGGGGGATACCCGGACGGCGGAGGGGGATAACTCCCCGGCTGACCCGTCGGCGGAGGCGGGGGATAGCCCCCGGGCGGACCGTACGCGTTCGGGTCGTTGTCACCGGTGGTCATTGCTCGCTCCTCCCGCTGAAATCAGTCCGGCCCAATCTACCCTCCGAGCCGGACACAGCAGGGGCTCCCGCCCGCGGTGCGACCGCGGCGCCTCAGCGCTTGGCCAGTTTCTTGGCGTCCTTCTTGGCCTTCTTGTTGGCCTTGCGGGCACGCGCGCGCGTGGTATCGACGAGTTCGCCACTCTGATCCCGCGCGACGTCGACGAATTCGGCGCCGCGCTTGCGGGCGACATCAGCGAGCTCCGCGCCGCGCTCACTGGCGACATCGGCGAAATCCGCGCCGCGCTTGCGGGCGACATCGGCCAGCTCGGCGCCGCGCTCACTGGCGATGTCGGCCAGCTCGGCGCCACGCTCACGGGCGATCTCGGCGAATTCGGCGCCGCGCTTGCGTGCGGTCTCCAACAGCGGGACGGCGCGCTCACCGGCGGTCAGCGCCAGCTCACGCCCACGCTCGGCGCCGACGTGCAGGCCGTGGCCGACTTTGGGGCCGACCCGGTCCAGCAGATCGTTGTCCAGCAGGCCGTGATTCGAGCCGGGCAGGCTACCGGACACGGCTTCGCTGACCTTGCGGGCCGCGCGTCGCCCACGCCAGCCCAGCGACGGCTTCCCGGCGGTGTCGGCCGAGGCGATGATCAGACCGCCGAGCAGGCTCATATCGGTCAGGAACGCGCGGCGCTTCTCGGCCTTCAGCTGTTGGTCGGGCTCATCCCAGAACATGTGCGCGCCGAGGTTGGCCGGAATCACGGTGGCAGCCAACGCCGCCGAGGCCACCCGGGGCAGGCGACCCGAGGCGAGCAGCAGACCGCCGCCGATCTGGACGGCCGCGGTGATCTTCGCCAGTGTCTCCGGATCGTTGGGCACATTCGCGCTGACCGATTCGGGCAGCTTTTGCAAACCTTCGAGCGCCGGGCGGGCCGCTTCGGCGGCCGGTTTCGGGCTTTTCAGCGCTTCGAATCCTTGGCCGATGAACACCGCTGCCAACATTGGCCGGGCAACTCTGCGAATCAACATGGCGCGGGTGTTCCCAACCGGCTCGCCGATCAAACCCGGTGGCTCACCCGTCGAGGCGGCGCATCCACAGCGGGAACACCACCCAGGCCGTCACCATCACCACGGCGGTCACGATCCCGGCCAGCACACCGGCCTCTTCACCGAGCACTGCCCCGAACACCACGACGGCCACCCCGGTGAGCGCGGTGCCCAGCAGCAGAAGCCCGCAGAACGCGAAGCGATGCGCGATCGCGACCAGGGGGCGCAGCCGGTGCCTGCGGAACAACATCCGGTGCATGCCGACGGGTGCGACCAACAGGACCGTCGCCGCCAGCGAGCAGATCACGGTCGCCAGGTAGACCACCTGCACCTCGGTGCTCAACGTGGTGAACCGATTCTGGAAGGGCAGAGTCAGAAGAAAGCCGGTGAGCAACTGGACGCCGGTCTGGGTGACACGAAGCTCCTGGAGCAGGGTGGACCAGTTCCGGTCCAGTCGCTCCGCTTCGGTCTCGGATCGGGCCGCGGCGTTCCACCGCTGGTCCGCCTCAGGATGGTCGACATCCATCTGGTGGACATGCCCGGGCGATCACCGGTCGAAACCTCAGGTCAGCAGCAAGCGCGCCGATGCTTCGAGGCGGCTGGCGATCTCGGTGTAGGACGCGTATCCCATCCCGGCTCGCACCAGTGCACCCGCGTAGAGCTGCTCGAGCGACTCGATCACGTCGGCATCCGAATCACAGTGTGTCCCAAGGGCGGTACACAATCGCTGGTGTATTTCGCGGCCGATCCGGAAACGCAGGTGCTCGACATCGGGATCCTTGCCGAGCAGCGCGGTGGTGACCGCGCCGGCCAGCTCCGGCTCGTCGGCCACCAGCAGCGCGATGTGCCGGAGCACACCCACCACGCGGTCGACCGGGTCGGGGGAGTCGTCCGGCGGTGCCGGGGTGGAGGCAAGGCGGCGCCAGAACACCTCGGCGACCAGATGCTCTTTCGATGAGAAGTACGTGTACGCCGTGGCTGCGCCGACTCCCGCCTCGGCGGCGACCATCCGGATCGTCAGCCCGGAGAATCCCTCCCGGCTCAGCACCTCGACCGCGGCGCGGCCCAAGCGGTCCACCGTGGCGGCCTGCTTTGCGGTTAACCGGCGTCGCGTTGATTCCCGAGCTACCGGATCAGACACATGTCCGGACGCTACTACAACTGACCTGCACCGACAAGGTGCGCGCTGGCCATGGACCATGCGTACGGGCTAGGTTCGGATCATGAGCCGCACCGACACTGCCTCCGCAGCGCAAACTTCCCGACTTTTCGAATTGGCGGAGAAAGTCGTGGGCTTCATGCCTGCCGACGAGGGACGGGCGCTGTACGACGCGGCGCTGCGCTACCTGGATGCCGGGATCGCCGTCGAGATCGGCACCTACTGCGGCAAGTCGACGGTCATGCTGGGCGCCGCCGCCGCCGCGACCGGCAGCGTGCTGTACACCGTGGACCACCATCACGGATCCGAGGAGCACCAAGCCGGCTGGGAGTTCCACGACACGACGATGGTCGACCCGGTCAGCGGACGATTCGACACCTTGCCCACATTCCGGCGCACACTGGACGCTGCCGACCTCGACGACACGATCGTCGCGGTGGTCGGCAAGTCGCCGGTCGTCGCACGTGGCTGGCGCACGCCCCTGGATCTGTTGTTCATCGACGGCGGCCACAGTGAGACCGCCGCCCAGCAGGACTTCGACGGCTGGGCCAAGTGGGTGGCCCTCGGCGGCACGCTGATCATTCACGACGTCTTCCCCGACCCGCGTGATGGTGGCCGCCCGCCCTACAACATCTATTGCCGCGCAATCGAATCCGGCCAGTTCACCGAAGTGGGTTGCACCGGCTCGCTGCGAGTGCTCGAGCGTGTCGGCGGGGCCGCCGGGGAAGCGGTCAGCGCCTGACGCATTCACAGTCGTACTCGCCCTCGAGGCCGCGCGGCAGATCGGCGGCGCGGAAGATGGCGCTGCCGCCGGTGGTCGATGACAATGCGTCGGCGGCCAGGATGACCGCCGCGGCGGTCCACGTGGTCCGTTCGACGGGCCAGCGTTTCCCGTCGGCGAAAACGAGTCCGGTCCAGTAGGAGCCGTCCTTCTCGCGCAGGTGCTGCATGGATTTGAACTGCGTCAGCGCCCGCGACCGGTCGCCCATGGCGTCCAACGCCATGACCAACTCGCAGGTCTCGGCCCCGGTGACCCACGGCCGGTCGTCGACGCAGCGGATGCCCAGCCCGTCGACCACGAAATCGTCCCAGCGGTGGGCGATCCGGGCGGTTGCCTGCTCGCCGCGCAGTGCACCGCCGAGAATGGGGTAGTACCAGTCCATCGAGTGGTGCGGCTTCTCGGTGAAGGCGTCCGGGTGTTCGGCGATGGCGTGGCCCAGTCGTCCCAGAGCCACCTCCCATTCGGGCTGCGGATCGTCCAGCCGGTCGGCGAGTGCCAGCGCGCAACGGATGCTGTGGTAGACGCTGGCGCAGCCGGTCAGCAACGCCTCCTCGAGGACACCGGATGGCCCTTGCGCCCAATAGATTTCGCCGGTCCCGGCCTGCAAACCGAGGACGAAGTCGATTCCCGCGCGGACCGTCGGCCACATGTGCTCGGCGAACCGGACGTCGCCGGTCACCAGAAAGTGGTGCCAGATGCCTGCGGCGATGTAGGCGCAGAAGTTGCTGTCGCTGTTGGCGTCCTCGATCACACCGCGCCGGTACTGGATCGGCCAGGATCCGTCGGCGCGCTGCTCACGGCGGCACCATTCGTAGGCCGCCCGGGCGGGCTCGAGAAGGCCCGCCGCGGTCAGGGCCATCGCGCACTCGACGTGATCCCACACGTCGGTGTGCCCGATCTCCGACCACGGGATCTCACCTGACGATTCCTGAACGGCGGCAATAGATTCCGCTGTCTGACGACATTGCTGCGGCGTGAGGATGTCGGCTACGCCCGGCACACCCTCAAGATCACTGGGGCGCGGCATTCGTGATCGGCTTCTCGAAGTAGAGGGCCACACTCTTGCCGACCAGCGGATTGAGCGCGGATTCGGCGAGTCTGGTCAGTGCCGGCCGCGACATCATGTCCCACACCAGCAGCTGGTGATACGCCTTGACGGCCGGGTGATTCGGTTTCTCGACGCCGACAGCGCATTTGAGCCACCAGAACGGTGAGTGCAGTGCGTGCGCGTGGTGGGAGTGGGTGAACTCCAGGCCGCCGCGAACAAGCTTGTCGCGCAGTTCGTCGGCCTTGTAGATCCGGATGTGGCCGCCCTCGTTGGCGTGGTACTCGTCGGACAGCAGCCAGCAGATCTGCTCGGGAAGCCAGCGCGGCACCGTCACCGCGAGCTTGCCGCCCGGCTTGAGCACGCGAATCAACTCGGCGATCGCGCCGTCGTCGTTGGGGATGTGCTCGAGGATCTCTGAGGCCACCACACAATCGAAGGACGCATCGGGATACGGCAGCGCCAGTGCGTCACCGACCACGACTTGAGCCTTGGCCGACGCGGGGGCCTCGCCGGCCTCGCCCATCGCCTGCAGCAGAGTGTCGACGTTAGCCAGTTCTTCGGCGTCCTGGTCGAAGGCGATCACGTTGGCGCCACGGCGGTAGGCCTCGAAGCTGTGCCGCCCTGCACCACAGCCCACGTCGATGACCGTGGTCCCCGGCCCGACGTCGAGCCGGTCGAAGTCGACGGTCAGCATGATTCGTCCACCGCCTCGACAGAGTTGGTCACGCGCCCGGTCCGGGCGATCGCCTGCTCGTAGACCCGTACGGTCTGCGCGGCCACCGACTCCCAGCTGAACACGTCGAGCGCGCGGCGCCGGCCCGCGGTGCCCAGCCACTGACGGCGGGCAGGGGATTCCAGCAGCCGGCCGAGTGCGGCGGTCAGCTCCTTGACGTCGCCCGGTGTCACCAGATCGGCGCATTCACCGTCGGGACCCAAGACTTCGGGCAACGCGCCGGCCCGGCTCGCCACGATGGGGGTGCCGCTGGCCATGGCCTCCACGGCGGGCAGTGAGAAGCCTTCGTAGAGGGAGGGGATGCAGGCGATTTCAGCCGAGGCGAACAGGCCCGCAAGCTCCTCGTCGGACAATCCGCTGGAGGTGTGCACGATATCGCTGATACCCAATTCGGCGATCAATTTCTCGGTCGGCCCGTTGGGCTCCAGTTTCGCCACCAATTGCAATTCGAGGTCGTGTTCGGTGCGCAGCCTGGCGACGGCGTTCAGCAGATGCCCGATGCCCTTCAACGGCCGATCCGCGCTGGAGATCGCGATGATGCGGCCTGGCACCCGCGGCTGGTCGGAGGGCTTGAAGAGTTCGGTGTCCACCCCGAGCGGCACCACGCGCAGTTGCTGCGGACTGACGCCGAAATCGTCGGCGATATCGGTGGCCGACGACGACGACACGGTGAGCAGGTCGGGAATGCGGCGGGCGACCTTCTTCTGCATTTGTGCAAAGCCATACCACCTGTGCACCAACGGCTTTCGCCACCATTTTGCTGCGGCAAGGTCCAGAATGCGGTCCCGGGTGATCGGATGGTGGACGGTGGCCACAACGGGCAGGCCCATCTCGGCGATGCGCAGCAGGCCGGTGCCGAGGCACTGGTTGTCGTGCACCACATCGAACTCATTCAGCCGAGCGGCCAGCAGTCGCGCGGCGCGCAGGCTGAAGGTACGAGGTTCGGGGAAGCCGGATGTCCACATGGTGGCCAGTTCCAGCGCGTCGAAGCGGTCGCGGATCTCGCTGGGGTGCGGGACGCGGAACGGGTCGGGTTCCCGGTAGAGATCCAGGCTGGGGACCTTGGTGAGCCGAACGCGGGGATCGAGGATCTCGGGATAGGGCTGACCGGAGAACACCTCGACGTCGTGGCCGAGTTCGACCAAGCCGCGGCTCAAGTGCCGGACGTAGACGCCCTGCCCGCCACAGTGGGTTTTGCTGCGGTAGGACAGCAACGCAATCCGCATGTTCACGCTCCTGGAACGTCCGTGACTGATACGGCCGAACGACCCGCCGAGCTCGCATATGTCATCGTGTATGTAACCGGACACGGTCAGCGAACTGTCTGGACATGTGTCTGGACTATAATTCGCTTAGCTACACAGTGCAACGTAAGTGCCCATGACCACCGTAGGCCAGGGTCTATCTTTGCGGTGATGCACCTCCTCTGGGAAACGCTGACCGATGGTGTATACCGCTGCCGGCTGACCTTTCTCGACGTCACGGTCGGGTTGGTTCGGGGAACGCGCCGGAATTTGCTGATCGATTGCGGTACAACGCTTTCCGAAGCGACACAGATCGCAGACGACGTGGTCGGCATCACCGGTTCGCCGGTGACCGACGTGGTGATGACCCACCACCATTTCGACCACATCCTGGGCTCGGCCGGTTTCGGTACGGCCGTCCTGCATTCGCCTGCCGCTGTCGCCCGCGCGCTGACCACCGGAATCGGCCACGTTCGGGCTCACGCCCTGCGGTACGGGGTGGACCCGGACCTGCTGGACCAGGCGATCGCCGGCGTCCGCGCCCCCGATCACACGGTGACGGCCGTCGATCTCGACCTCGGCGGCCGCAGCGTGCATCTCGAACTGCCGGGAGCAGGTCATACCGACCACGATCTGGTGGTCGTCGTTCCGCCGGTGGGAGCAGACCGGCGGACGGTCGTCTTCTGTGGCGATCTGGTCGAAGAGTCCGCCGACCCGGCGATCGACACCGGCTCGGACCTGCCTGCCTGGCCGCGTGCCCTGGACCGGCTCCTCGAACTCGGCGGCCAGGACGCGCTGTACGTGCCCGGGCACGGCGCGGTGGTCGATGCGCCGTTCGTCCGCGCCCAGCGTGACTGGCTGGCGGCCCGAACCTCGCCGGGCTGACTCACCAGCCGGTGTTCAGCACCCGTTCGAGCATGTCGACGAAGAAGTCCGCCGACTCCCGGGTGATGCACATCGGCGGCTTGACCTTCAGCACGTTCTGCCGGTCGCCCGTCGGCTGCACGATCACACCGAGTTCGAGCAGCCGTTCGCAGATCGCCGCGGTCTCGGAGACGGCGGGTTCCAGCGTCGTGCGGTCGCGGACCAGTTCGACGCCCATGTACAGCCCGCTGCCGTGCACGGTGCCGATCAGCTCGTGGCGGGTCGCCAGCTCCTCGATGCGGGCCCGGAGATGGTCCCCGACCACCAGGGCGTTGTGCTGCAGACCCTCGTGCTCCAGCAGGTCGAGCACCGTCAGACCGACCACGCAGGACACCGGGCTGCCGCCCGCGGAGGAGAAGAAATAGCCCTGGGTGCGGTACCGCTCGGCGATCTCACGCGTGGTGATGACGGCGCCGAGCGGCTGGCCGTTGCCCATCGCCTTGGCGACGGTGACGATGTCGGGCACCACGTCCTGCTGCTGGAAGCTCCAGAACCAGCGTCCGGTGCGGCCGTAGCCGACCTGCACCTCGTCGGCGATCGCCAGCCCGCCCGCCGCGCGGACCGCGGCGTAGACGGCGGAGAGGTAACCGTCGGGCAGCGCCATCCCGCCGGCGTTGCCGTAGAACGGCTCACAGATGAACGCTGCCGGCGGATTACCTTGCGCGGCAAGGCGTTCGATGATCTGGACCGCCTCGGGGGCATAGCGCGCGGCGTCCGGCCCGCGGTACTCACCGCGGTAGGCGTTCGGTGAGGGCACGGTGTGGACCCAACTCGGCCTGGTGGCCAGAGCGTTCGGGTTGTCGGCCACCGACGTCGACACGGCGTCGGTGGCATACGTCCAGCCGTGATACGCCTCGGCCATCGAGACCACGTCATGGCGCCCGGTCGTGGCCATCGCCAGTCGCAGCGCCAGATCGCCTGCCTCCGAGCCGGAGTTCACCAGGAACACCGTGTCCAGCGGATCGGGCAAGGTGGCGGCCAGCCGCTCGGAGAGCGCCACCACCGCGGCGTAGTTGAATCGCGAATTCGTGTTGAGCCGACGCCACTGGCGTGCGACGGCGTCGGCGAGCACCGGATGGCCGTGGCCGAGTACCGCGACGTTGTTGACCATGTCGAGGTAGCTGCGGGCCTCGGTGGACACCATGTGCTCGCGCCAGCCCCGTTCGATGCGGGGCGGATTGAGGTAGTAGTGCTCCTGGACGGCGGCGAACGAATCCGCCCGGCGGCGCCACAACGCCTCGCTGTCGTCGGCCTCGGCCGCCACCGCAGGCAGGCCGAGCAGCGGGCTCGGGTTCTCCACCAGACTCAGCCAGCCCGCGGCGTATTCCGCGCGAACGAAGCCGGGGACCGTCACGTCGGGCCTGCTGCGCCACTGGATCCAAACCCGACCCTCGACGCTGCCGAGCACGGTCCCCACCGGGACGCTGTCACCTGGCCGGACCTGATCGCCGACGCGCAATTGCCCGCTCACCTGCACCGTCCCCGCGGTTCCGGTCAGGGTGAGACCGTCGTCGGCGGCTGCGTCGATCACGCAGTCCCATGGCGCGGTGATCGGCGACGGTACGGCCGGCCACAGGTCCAGGCCGGTGCCGACGGTGGGCGACGATTCCGGACTCAGCGGCGCCGAGCGGGTCATCCGGGGCTGGCCGAACGTCGTCACGACCGCACCGGCACCGCCGGCCAGCGCCTCGGCAGCCAGATCGTCTTCGCAGTCCGCGACCAGCCAGCGGCCGGCATCCATCGCGTCGGCCTCCGACGACAGGTCCAGTCGCACCACCGCGCCCGGCGCAAGCCCGCCGACCATCGGACTGGTGACCGGTGGCGTCTCGAGGGGCTGGGCCGCTCCGAGGGCCGCGCGGATGGTGGCGGTCATGACCTCGGTGGGCACCTCGATGGCGCGTTCGAAGATCCGCCATTCGTAGTCCAGGGCGCCTGCGGCGTAGGCGTTGTCGGCGTCGATCGAGGCCTGGTGGATACCGCTGACCACCAGCACCGCCGCTCTCAGCACGACCAGCGGCCACAGGGCTTCGATCTCGGCGGGGCTCAGCGGCCGCACCGCGTGGAAGGCCGCGACGGCGGGCAGGGTCGCGACGGGTTCGCCGCCCTCGTGGCGCAGCAGCGAGGAGACTGCGATGGCCAGTTCGCCGACGGTCCACGACCGGGTGAGGTCGCCCAGGTCGATCACACCGTCGGGCAGCCGGCCGCCCTCCGGTGGGCCGCACACGACGTTGTCGTCGGTGAGGTCGCCGTGGATCACCTGGACCGGCAGATCGTCGGCGAGCTCGGCGACCACCTGCCACGCTGCGGCGGTCGCCGCCTCGAGGGTCTCCCGGCGGGCAGGGTCGGACATGTGCCCGGCAAGCACCTCGACGGTGCGCAGGGCGTGGCGCAGGTCCCACTGCAGCACCCGGTCGACGCCGGCATGGTCGAAGTCGGCCAGGGCTCGGACGGTCCGGCCGGCCAGCGCGCCCAGCGCGGCCGCCCGCGCCGGCGTGAGGTAACGGTCGCCGCTCAAGGTGCCGCCGGCGAGGTGCGCGATGATCCGGGCGTACAGCACGGCGTCGTTGCCGTCGCGCACCTCGGCGATCGGGTCCACGCCGGCAAACGCGAGGTTCGTCGCGGCGCGCACGTCACAGCCGGCGTTACTCAGGTACTCGGCCGCCGCGTCCTGGGCTTCGATCTCGACGCGGGAGAACGCCGGGTTCGCGATCTTGAGAACGCCGATCGGCTCGCCGTCGGGACGGCTCAGCAGGAAGTTGGCGTCCTGCTGGCTGCCCAGCGCGGTCACCTCGCCATCAATCCCGAAGTGCGTCGTGGCGATGTCATGGGCCTGCGCCGCGGTGATCGCCGGCACCGGCAGCTCCTCGGCCTGAAAGAAGTCGAACGGTGTCATATCGCTACGAACTGTACTGCGGGTGGACAGCCTCGGATCTGCCGATACGGTGGGCAGATGCGGGCGTTGATCATCGTCGACGTGCAGAACGATTTCTGCGAGGGGGGATCGCTGGCGGTCGCCGGGGCCGGCGACGTGGTACGCGGGATCAACGCGTTGCTGGCGGGCGAGCACGGTTACGACCACGTGGTGGCCACCAAGGACTATCACGTGGATCCCGGCGCGCATTTCGCCGAGCACCCCGACTTCCGGGATTCGTGGCCCGCGCACTGCGTTGCCGGGACCTCCGGGGCCGACTTCCATCCCGAACTGGACACCAGCCCGATCGAGGCGGTCTTCCACAAAGGCGCCCACACGGCGGCGTACAGCGGCTTCGAAGGACATGTGGACCACACCTCGCTGGCCGACTGGCTGCGCACCCGCGGCGTGGACGAAGTCGACATCGCCGGGATCGCCACCGACTATTGCGTGCGCCAAAGCGCGGCCGATGCCGCCCGCGCCGGATTCACCACTCGGGTGCTGGTGGACCTCACGGCCGGCGTCGCGCCCGGGTCGACCGCCGACGCATTGGACGAGATGCGCGGCCGTGGGATCGAACTGGTCCACACCGCCTGATGGCCGCGCCCCGATCGACACTCATCGACGTGGTCGACCGCTCCCCGCTGATGGCGGCCGATCACGACCGGGCCGGCTGGGTCGGGTTGTTCACCGCTGACGGCCGGGTCGAGGACCCCGTCGGATCGCGCCCGCACATCGGGCCGCTGCAGATCGGGCGGTTCTACGACACCTTCATCGCACCGCGCCGGATCGTGTTCCGTCACGAGGGCGACATCGTGTCGGGCACCACCGTCATCCGAGATGTGGTGCTCGATGTGGGGATGGGTCCCGCTGTGACGATGCACATCCCGGCGGTGCTGCGTTACGACCTGCGTGCGGTCGCCGAGGACTGGCGCATCGAGCGGTTGCGCGCCTACTGGGAACTGCCGCCGATGATGGTGCAGTTCGCGCGCAATGGTCCGGCGGCGGTTCCGCAGGCGGTGGAACTGGGTCGCGCGCTCATCCGCAATCAACGGTGGCGCGGGACGCTGGGATTCGCCTCCGGGTTCAGGGGCCCCCGGTTCCGGGGCAAACGGACGGTGCGTGGCTTTCTCGACGCTGTCACCGCCGGTGATCAGTTGCGGGCCTGGCGTGCCCTCGGTTCGGGAGCGTTGATCACCCGCGGTGAGCAGAACCCGGTGAAGTTCGGCGCGTTCGTCGACGAGCTGGCGGGGGCTTCCTGGACGAAGATCATCGCTGCGGGCTCGTCGGTCACGGCGTCGCTGCACGGGCCGCGCGCCGGCGTGGTGATCGCCGAACTGGACACGGCCGGTGGGGCCATCACCCGGCTGCGCTATTTCGCCGAGTGAGCGACTGCGGCGCTACATCCGCGCGAAGCGCGCCATGACGAAGCAATAGGCACCGTAGGCGGCGAAGCCGACCGCCGCCGCGATCAGCAGCACCTTGCCGAACGGCGCCTGGCCGAGACTCTTGACCGCGGCGTCCAGCCCGGCGCCCTTGGCGGGATCGGCCGTCACGGTGGCTACCACCAGCAACACCCCGGCGCCGCCCAGCGCGACGCCCTTGGCGGTGTATCCGGCGATGCCGAGGGGAGTGATCAGCGGACCACCCCCGGTCACGGTGAGGTCCTCCTCGAACTTCGTCGAGATGCCTTTGTAGACGTGGTAGCCGCCGATGCAGATGATCACGACCGCGGCGATCAGCAGAATGCCTGTGCCCCAGCCGGTTTGCAGCAGTCGCGCGGTGAGACCGGTGTTCTGCTCTCTGCTCGACTGGCCGCCACCACCGGCGAATCGCACAGCGGCCAAGCCGATGCCGACGTAAACAACGGCCAGCGCGCCGGACTTGATCCGGTCGAATGCGTCCGAGGCGCCGTCATGTTCGCGACCCGGCTCGGTGGGATGAGAACCGAGGATCGCCTCGGCCACACGCCACAGCGCAAGTGCGACCAGACCGGCCGCGGCGAGCCACAAGGCTACCGCGCCGCCGGGCTGGGCGGCCAGCGTCGCCATCGCGCCGGACTGATCGGCGTTTCCCGCCGCGCCAAAAGCCAGATGCACGATGATGTAGGCGATTACCAGATGCAACACCCCGCTGATGCTGTACCCGGCCCGGGCCGCGAGCTCGAAGGGCCTGCTTCCAGTGGCTGCTCGCGCAGCACCGTGCATCGCATTGTCAGCCACGAAGTTCGGGTTACCCCCGCGGGGCAGGGGAAAAACCGTCCGGCGTGGCGCCGGTCACCGGGCATGACCGCGAGCGCAAACCGGGCACCAGCATCGGAACCTGCGTGCGGTAGTCCCGGTAGCTGTCGCCGAGCTCGGCGATCAGATCGCGCTCCTCGAGCTGCAGGGCCACCAGGATGTAGCCGGTCGTACCGACCGCGAACAGCAGATGACCCACGGTCATCTTCGGAGTCGCCCAGAAGGCGATCAGGAAGCCCAGCATCAGGGGGTGACGAACCAGCCGGTAGAGCAAGGTGGCCCGGAATCCCGTCCGACGGTGCGGCGAACCGCGCCAGGCCGCGAACACCTGGCGCAACCCGAACAGCTCGAAGTGGTCGATCATGAACGTCGCGGCCAAGACGGTGGTCCACCCAGCCGCGAACACCGTCCACAGCAGTGCCCGGACCGCCGGCTGGTCTACCTGCCAGATCACCCCGGGCATGGTCCGCCACTGCCAATACAGCAGCAGCAGAACAAGACTGGCCAGCAGAACATAGGTGCTGCGTTCCATGGCGTGCGGCACGAAACGTGTCCACCACCTTTTGAAGGCGGGTCTGGCCATCACGCTGTGCTGGACGGCGAACAGCCCCAGCAGCGCCGTGTTGATCACGAGTGCAAGGCCCCACGGGGCACCGTCGATGCCGTGGTCGACCGTGCGTGGCACGACGATGCCGCCGACGAAGACGACGGCGTAGCAGAAGGCGACGAGGAAGACGAGGTAGCTCGCCACCCCGTAACCCGCAATGAGGATGCGGCTGGTCCGCTCTTGCGCGGACGGTGGATTGTGTGTCATAGCTCCGATGCTCGTCGGAGAAGACGGCCGCCAGCATGGGGCATTCGCCCCAACTGTCGCTCAGCTCAACGGCTCCGTCAGACCGTGGCGCAACGCGTACATGCTCGCACCGATCCGATTCGACACCCCGATCTTGGCGTAGGTCCGTTCGACGTGGTTGCGGGCCGTCTTCTCGCTGATCACCAGCGCGGCGGCGATCTCTTTGTTGGAGGCACCTCGAGCCACCAGGCACAGCACCTCGATCTCCCGCGGAGTGAGGCCGTCGGGCCTGGTCGAGCAACGTCGGCTCCGGTGCCCGCCGGCCTGCAGGACGGCCTCGGCGGCGACCTCGTCGAGTTCACCGGAGCGGATCCGGTCCCTAACCCGACGTGCGGCCGCCGCGGGATCTAGCGCGGTGCGGTACGGCCTTGGCTCCAAGGCTGATTGATAGGCGACGGCAGCGGCGAGCACCCGGTCGGGCATACCGAGCGCCGAGCCCGGGAGGCTGCGCGGATAACCGGACCCGTTGATGTGCTCGTGGTGGTTACCGGCGATCTGTGCGACCGGTTCGAGCCCGTTGATCCGGCTCAGGATCCGGGTGGTGAGGTACGGGTGCAATCGCATCCGCTCGAACTCCGCTGCTGAGAGCGCGGCGGGCTTGGACCAGACCTGGTTGGAGACGCCGATGCGGCCCAGATCATGGACGTGACCGGCGCGGCGGACAAGTGTCACGGTGTCCGCACCCAAGCCGACCGCTTCGGCGGCGTCACCCGCCAACTGCGCGACCGCACGCGAATGGCCAAGTGTGAAAGGACATTTCAGGTCCACGAAATCGCCGAGTGCGATCAGGAGCTCGTCGAGGGACTGCTGGTGCAGCGGTTCGTGGCGATCCGGTGCGCAGGACAGGGCGGCGTCCCAGACCTCGCCTGCGGGTGGGCCGGCGAGAATGTCGCCGGCGTGTGCGGTGAAGACGTCCACCACATCGGGGTCGAACTGCCCTCCGCGGCGTTGCACGGCCATGTCGACGGCCGCGCTCACTCCGCCTGTGCGGTGGTGCACCTCGGCCATGTCGGCGAGCTGGGCCACCCGCATCTCGATCGGGATGTCCGCGCCGCCGGCGCCGCTGGGCAGGCCGCTGCCGTCGAACCTTTCGAAGCTGAACTCCAGCGCGCGCTGGACGCCGGTGCCCAGGCCCATGCGGTCGGCCAACAGTGCTGCCGAGGTGCAGTGCGAGTGGATCAGTGCCGACATGTTGCCGCGAGCGTTGAGGAACAGCGTCGCGATCGAGGTGAGACGCTGCGTGATCGGTTCGCCCCGGCCGATATTGGCGGCCAGGAACCGGTAGTAGGGCAGCCCGGCCCAGTCGACGTGGTAGGCGTCGCGACGCACTGAGATGTCGTCGCCGAACCAGCCTGCGAACTCGTGCGAGTCGGCGTGACAGCCGATCCACATCACCAGCGTGCTGTAGTACACGCAATCGCGTTGCCCGCGATCGAGGCCGAGCCGGTCGGCGATGCGGGTTCCGATCAGCGCGGCCCGGAGCATGTGCTCGGCGGGCTGGCCGAGGCCGAGGTCGATCGCGACCGACAGGGCGGCCAGCATCTCGGCCCGGCTCGGCGCCCGCGACGGCGGGCCGGTGGGCGTCTTCGGCGCTGCCACGAGCTCGATTGTGCTCCCTAACCCACGGTGCGGGGTTCGGTTGGCGCGGTCTGGCACGCCGGGGCATGGCGTCGCGGGTCGAAACTGTCGAACTGCGCGCTACCGATCACGCAGAGGCCGCGCTGCGGAAGCCGGAAATCGGCCAGCCTGCTCTGGGTGGCCAGCGGGGCGACGGCGCCCAGGCTGACGCCGTCGAGAACCGCCCGTGAGCGGCGCACCGCCCAGATCTGGCGCGGCGCCACCCGGAACTGCTGTCCGTTCGGGGCGGAACCGGCCAATCGTATTCCGCCGGTCCGCAGGAGCGGGCCCGCGATCCGGCTTATCGCTTCGAGTACGGCAACGCTGCCCCATGCTCGTTCGGGCATGGCCTGTCCGAGCCGGCTGACCGCGCGGGTGATCGGCGTGCTGCTCATGCCGACGGTCCACCGCAGCAGCCCGGGGATGGCGATGTCCAGGGACCAGGGGTCGGTCCAGGACATGGTGATGTCGCATTGCACGGCGGGAACCGTTGTGGCGGAACTGAAATAGCGGGAGCAGCTCTGCTCGGCGGGCGTGGTGGCATAGAAGGTCCATCGACCGTCGGGATCGCGATGCCACACCGAGCGGTAGGCGGGGGAGAACGAGGATGCGCCGAAGTCCCGGTATGCCAGATAGTGCCCGGTGGCGAACGGCAGGCCCATGATGCCGAATCCGGTGACCCGGTCATCGGTGCCGGCAGGCAGGCTCGGATGATCTGCGACGGCGTGCAATGCGCTGTGAGGTGTGGTCATGGCCCAATGCTCGCCTCCTGCAGGGGCTCCCGGCATGGGGCAGCTGCCTCACATCACTCGCGCTTGCGCAGGGTCTCCCAGTCGTGCTCGGACTCGAGTTGGGCGATCAGGGCGCGGGTGCGCTCCCGCAACAGCAGGGTCAACCCGATGCCTGCGATGATCGCGATGACCAGCGCAACCCAGGAGAACCGCGCCAGCCACTTCTCGGCGGCCAGGCCGAGGTAGTAGACCACCGCGGTGGTGCCCCCCGCCCAGCAGACCGCGCCGGACGCGTTGGCGGCGAGGAAGCGGCCGTAGTGCATGTGCAGGGCGCCCGCCAGCGGGCCTGCCAGGATTCGCAGCAGCGCGATGAAGCGGCCGAAGAACACCGCCCACACACCCCACCGGGAGAACAGCTGCTTGGCCAGCGCCACGTGCCCCGGGCCGAAGTGTTTCGGGAAGCGTGTGCCCAGCCGCTCGAACAACCCCATGCCGAACCGCCGGCCGATCGTGTAGCCGATCGAGTCACCGATGATGGCGCCGATCGTGGCGGCGGCACCCACCCACACCGGACTGATGTCGAGGGTGTGCCTGCTGGCCAGCAGTGCGGCGCTCACCAAGGCGATTTCGCCAGGCAAGGGGATGCCCAGGCTCTCCAGCCCGATGATCAGGCCGACGATCAGGTACACCGCCAGCGGTGGGATGGATTCCAGTATCGCGTCGACCGTCACCCGCCAAGGATGCCGTACCGATTGCGATTACCGGAGCGAACCGGCCGGTTCGCGTGTCGAACTCAGGTGTCGCGCTTGCGCCGGTACAGCGTTCCGGCGGCCAGCAGCACCAGGCTGATCACCAGGATCGCGGTGGCGAGCACGTTGATCTGCGGTGGCACAGCGGCTTTCACCGCGGCGTTCACGTACAGCGGATACGTCACCGTCGAGCCACTGACGAAGTAGGTGATGATGAAATCGTCCAACGACAGGGCGAACGAGAGCATTGCGGCCGCCACGATGCCCGGCACGATCAGCGGCAGCGTCACCTTGAAGAACGTCCGGCTTGGCCCGGCGCCCAGGTCCAGCGAGGCATCCTCGAGTGTCCAGTCGAAACCACGGATCCGGGCACGCACCGTCATCGCGATGAAGCTGATCTCGAAAGCCACGTGGGCGATCACGATCGTGGTGTAACCGGTGGCCCAGCCCAGGTCGAGAAACAGGGTGAGCAGCGATGCGCCCATGACCACCTCGGGGGAGGTCAGCGGCAGGACCAAGAAGGTATCGACCGCCTTGCTGCCGCGAAAGCGTTGGCGCACAAGGGCGATCGCGACCAGTGTGCCGAGAACACCTGCGATCAGGGTCGACACCGCAGCCACGTTCAGGCTCAGCTTCAGCGCTTCGGTCAGGGCCGGGTACTTGAACGGGTTGGCCCAGTTGTCCAGCGTGAAGCCCTGCCAGGTGTAGTTGAACTTCCCGGCCGGGTTGTTGAACGAGAAGATGACGATCACCAGGATCGGCAGGAACAGATAGCAGAGCACCAAGCCGGCGATGACCCGCAGGGCGATATCGCCGAGCTTGAACGTGCCGCGAAAGTTGCGGCCCGGCTTGGCCAGTCCGCCGTGGTCGATGGTCTGGGCGATCGCCGCACCGGCCTCGGTGGTCATGCGCGATCCCGCTTCGCTTCTCGCTGGGAAGTCATGCGCGATCCCGCTTCGCTTCTCGCCGGGCTGTCATACCAGATCCTCCGTACCCAGCGCCCGGGTGTAGATCAGCACGCCGACCAGGATCAGCGCCATCAGCACGAAGCTGAGTGCGGCTGCGGCCGGGTAGTCCTTGACCACCAGGAACTGCTTCTGGATGACGTTGCCGATCATCCTGGTCTGGGTGCTGCCCAGATAGTCGGCGTTGATGAAGTCACCGACCGATGGGATGAACACCAGCATGCTGCCCGCCAGGATGCCCGGCATCGCCAACGGCACGATCACTTTCCCGAACATCCTGCGGTTGGTGCCGTACAAGTCGCGGGACGCCTCCAGGAGGCGGGCGTCGATCTTCTCCAGGCTGACGTAGAGCGGCAGGATCATGAAGATGATCCAGTTGTAGGTCAGGCCGCCGATGACAGCCCAACCGGTCGACAGCAGGCGGCCTTCGGACGGCAGCAGGCCGATCGTCCCCAACGCATGGACCACCCAGCCGTCGTCGGCCAGAATCGTCTTCCAGGCCAGGGTCCGGATCAGGAACGTCACGAAGAACGGCAGGATCACCAATCCGAGCAGCATGTTCTTGTACCGCCCCGCCTTGAAGGCGATCACGTACGCCAGCGGGAAGGCCAACAGCACGCACAGCACCGTCGCGGCCAGCGCATAGCCGAACGAGCGCAGGATCTGCTCCCGGTATTCGCTCAGCGCATCGCCGTAGTTGCTGAAATCCCACGCGAAGGTCAGCTCGGGCAGGTAGATGGAACCACCCATGGTCGACAGCGACGTCCGGAACAGCGAGACGAACGGAATGACGTAGAAGACCCCGAGATACGCCAGGGCGGGCAGGATCATCAGGTACGGAGCGATCTTGCTCCGTTGCCTATTGCTACTGGCTACTCCTGCCATCGCGTTACCCGCCGGTGACGGCGGAGTAGGCCTTGTTGAACTCGTCGGTCTGCTGGTCGGTGAGCGCAGCCCACGTCTTCAGCTTGTCGAGGGTCGCCTTCGGCGGGTTGATCAACGGGTTCGCGGCCAGGCCGGGATCGATCTTGTTGAGCTCATCGGTCATGTCGGACAACACCGGCACGTACTGGGTGTGTGCGATCAGCTTCGCGTAGTTGGCCCGGTCGTAGACGTAGTTGATCCACGCCTCGGCGGCCTTCTGGTTCTGGGTGGTGTAGGGGATCACCATGGTGTCGACGAACGTCGTGCCACCGGTCTCGGGCACCACGAACTTCAGGTCCGGGTTGTCCTTCTGCAGCTGGACCACGTCGCCCGAATATGCCTGGGCGATAACGACATTGCCGGAGGCCAGGTCGTCGGCGTAGTCGTTGCCGGTGAATCGGCGAATCTGGCCGGCGTCCTTCTGCTGCTTGATCAGCTCGACCGCCTTGTTCACGCCGTCGCTGGTCGGATTCTCCACCGAGCTGCCCTGCGACAACATGATCATGCCGAGTCCGTCCTGGGTGTCGGCGAGCAGGCTGATCTTGCCCTTGAACGCGGGATCCCACAGATCATCGATCTTGGTGATGTCGCGACCGGTCGCGGCCCGGTTGTAGGCCAGCGCCGTCATACCGGACATGTAGGGCGCACTGAACTTGCGGCCCGGGTCGGCCTTGGCGTTGAGCAGGTCTTCGCGCATGTTCTTCTTGTTGGTCCAACGGCTTTCGCTGATCCCGTTGAGCCAGCCCAGCCCGTTGAGCCGGGCCGCCATGAACTGGGTGGGCACCACCAGGTCGGCGCCGATGTCCTGCTTGCGCGACAGCGGCTCCTTGTTCTTGGCGAACCACTCCTCGTTGTCGTTGTAGTCCTCTTTGTAATCGACCGTGATTCCGGTGGCGGTCTGGAACGCCGCGACGAAACCGTCGGCCATGTAGAGCGGCCAGTTGGAGATGCGGAGCTTCCCGGTGGCCGGCGAGCCGTCATCGGACGGGGTGGCGGGGCCGCTCGAGCTGCTCTTGTTGTCGGACTTGCTACACGCCGCGAGGAATGAGGGTCCGAGGACCAGCGCGGCTGCGGCCGCGGCACCGCCGCCGATGAACCGGCGCCGTGACGCGTTCGAGGCAAAGATCCGGGGGTCGTTCTCTGTGGCCATGTGCCGTAATGCCTTTCGTAAGGGGAAGGTCGAGGGACGAAGAGCGGATCGTTGTCTAGGAGTCGTCGAGCATTTCTTCGAGGTCTTCGGTGGTGGGGATGTCGGCGGCGGGCAGGACCAGGGATGCGTCGGGGGCCCAGGCCACGAACACGTCGTCACCGGGACGCAGCATGGGCAGATCCTGATCGGTCCCGACGTGAGCCAGAATCGGGGCACCGTCGGCAGCCGCCAGCGACAGCCGCAGCACCGGTCCCTGGAAGGTCAAGTCGACGACCTTGGCGCCGACGGAGGCCACATCGCCGGTGGGCTGGTCCATCGACACCCGAACGCGTTCGGGCCGGACCATCAGGGTGGCCTGACCGCCGGATTCGATGGTGGTGTCGCCGGGTCTCGCTTTGAGTTTGGTGCCCAGCACCTCGACCTCGACGAAGTCGCGGTTGACCCGGCCGGTCTGTCGGCCGTGCCAGAGGTTGGCCTGGCCGATGAAGCCGGCCACGAACACGGTGGCGGGACGGTCGTAGATGTCGTTCGGCGTGCCGATCTGCTCGACGTTGCCCTGGTTCATGACCGCGATCCGGTCGCTCATCGTGAGCGCTTCTTCTTGGTCATGGGTCACGTAGACGAAGGTGATGCCGACCTCGCGCTGGATCCGCTTGAGTTCGAACTGCATGACGTGACGAAGTTTGAGGTCCAGAGCGCCGAGCGGCTCGTCGAGCAGCAGGGCGCTGGGGTAATTGACCAGTGCGCGGGCGAGCGCGACGCGCTGTTGCTGGCCGCCGGAGAGTTGCGCGGGCTTGCGCTGGGCGAAGTCGGTCAGCCGTACCACCTCGAGCATCTCGTCGACGCTCTTCTTGACGGTGGCTTTGTCTTTCTTCTGGCTGCGCGGCCCGTAGGCGACGTTGTCCCACACCGTCATGTGGGGGAACAGCGCGTAGTGCTGGAAGACGGTGTTGACGTTGCGCTTGTTCGGGGGCACCCGGGACACGTCGACACCTTCGAGCCGGATCGCGCCCTCGGTGGGTTGCTCGAACCCGGCGATCATCCGCAGTGTGGTGGTCTTTCCGCAGCCCGACGGGCCGAGCATGGAGAAGAACTCGCCGGCGCCAATCGAGAAGTCGGCGTCGGCGACGGCGACGTAGTCCTCGAAACGTTTGACGACGTGGTCGATCTCGATGACCGGTGCGCCGCTGGCGCGTCGTGGTCCGGTGTGTCCGGGGGTCTGCTGGGTGGCGGTGGCGCCGGTGTCGGTCAGGGCCCGTCCTCCTTCATCCCGCGGGCCGGCGAGACATGACCCGTCGACTCCGCCCCTAAACGATTGCGGATTTGCGTGCTCTTCGCAACCGATTCCGCAACGAAATATGAATTCTTCGATGGATTCGCTCGTCACGACCCGGGTTTGGGCACGGCTTTCGACGCGGGCCCAGGTGGCTAAGGGTCATCGCTGGGACGGATCGTAACCCCGTTCAGGCCATGGGGTCAGGCCATCGTGAGCCCCCGTGCGATAACCAGGCGCTGGATTTGATTGGTTCCTTCGAAGATCTGGGTGATCTTCGCTTCGCGCATGTAGCGCTCGGCGCGGTAGTCGCGGGTGTATCCGACACCGCCGAGAACCTGGACGGCGTCGGTGGTCACTGTCATCGCGGCGTCGGTCGCCACCAGCTTTGCCACGCTGGCTTGCTGGGAGTAGGGCAGGCCGGCGTCGCGGCGCCGTGCGGCGTCGAGGTAGGTGGCCCTGGCACTGGCCACCGCAGCGGCCATGTCGGCGAGCAGGAAACCCAGCCCTTGGTGGTCGATGATCTTTCGGCCGAACGTGGTCCGCTCGTTGGCGTAGGCGCAGGCGTCCTCGAGGGCCGCCTGGGCGATGCCGACGGCGACGGCGGCGATACCCAGCCTGCCGGAATCCAGTGCGCTGAACGCGATCTGCAGACCTTGGCCCTCGGTGCCGATGCGGCGCTCGGCATCGATGACCGCGTTGTCGTAGAACGCCGATGTCGTGGGAACTGCCGTCAACCCCATCTTCTCTTCGGGCTTGCCGAAGCTGAGTCCGGGCTGGTCGCCCGGAACAAGGAAGCAGGAGATGCCCCCCCGATTCCCCGAGTCGCTGCGCTCCTGCCCGCCATGCGATCCCTCGCCCGTCCGGGCGAACAGGGTGTAGAAGTCGGCGCGTCCGCCGTGGGTGATCCATGCCTTCGAGCCGTTGATGACGTAACCAGGCGCCGGCTCGGCGGCGGAAAACACTGCTTTGCATTGCAGGGCGGCGGCATCCGAGCCGGCTTGGGGCTCCGAGAGGCTGTATGCGCCGATCTGCTCGCCGGACAGCATGCCCGGCAGCCACCGCGCGCGCTGTTCGTCGGTGCCGAACGACAGCAGCGGATGACACGACAGGCTGTGCACGCTCACTGCCACCGCGATCGCGGCCCACCGCGCGGCAATCTCCTCGAGGACCTGCAGATAGACCTCGTATGGCTGCCCACTGCCGCCCCATTCCTCCGGCTGCGGCAGGCTCAGCAGCCCCGCGGCGCCGAGTTGGGCGAAGACGCCCTCGGGATAGGTCTCGGTGCGCTCGTGTTCGTCGACGATCGGGTTGAGCACGCGAGAGCAGATGTCGCGGGTGAGCGCGATGAGATCCGCGGCGTCCGGGTTGGGCAGCAGTCGGTCGACGGGCATGGTGGGACCTCTCGATTGATACTCAAAATAGTACTGACTTACATCTATCAGTACTATTCGGTGTATGGCCAACCGCCCGAGCTTCGGAACCCGGCGCCGCGGCGAACTGTTCGACTCGCTTCTCGCACTTTTTCTTGCCGAGGGCTTTGCCCACCTGACCCTCGACGACATCGCCGCCCGGCTGCACTGTTCGAAGGGCACGCTGTACACGCTTGCCGGCAGCAAGGAGCAGTTGGTCCACGCCGTCGCCGTCCACTTCTTCCGGCGGGCCACCGACGACGTCGAGAAGGAAGTCGCCCGGGCCGGCGATGCGCGAGCCCGAATCACCGCCTACCTCGCCGCGGTCGGCGCCGCGCTGGAGGTCGCGTCGGACCGCTTCATGGCCGACCTGGACGCGTTCGCGCCCGCACGGGCCGTCTACGAGCAGAACACCGCAATCGCCGCTCGCCGGGTCAGCGAACTCATTGCCGAAGGTGTAGCGGCGCAGGAGTTTCGAGATGTGCATGCGGCGTTCGCGGCGGACCTGGCCGCGGCCATGATGGTCCGCATCCAGCAGGGGATCGTGCGGTCCACCACCGGACTGGACGACGCTGCGGCCTACCGGGAACTGGCCGCCATCCTCACAGCCGGAATCGACGCGTGAGTCACATATGGGCGCCGCCGTCGACCCGGACCTCGGTGCCGGAGACGAAGTAGGCGTCCGGACTGCCCAGCATCGCAACGACATTGGCGACCGCGTCGGGCTTGGCGAAGATCTCGCCCTTGGGCAGCGGGACCAGCGGAGCGACCCGGCCGAACAAGCTGTAGTCGACATCGTCGGGCAGGCCGGGGCCGACGCTCTGCTTGGATTCCCCGGTGCCGTCGGTCATGCCTGACGAGATCGAGCCCGGCTGGACCGAGTTGAACCGGATGCCGTCCTTGGCGAACTCGGCGGCCAACGCGTGCGTCATCGCCTGCACGCCGCCCTTGGACGCGGCGTAGGCCGACATATACGGATGGGCGAACGTTGCCGAGGTCGAGCTGAAGTTCACCACGGCCGGGGCGGTGCCGACCTTCAGGGCCGGGAGCGCCTCGCGGGTGACCAAGAAGGTGCCGACCAAATTCACCCGCAGCACCTGTTCGAATGAGGCAAGGGTGGTGTCCAGGAAATGGTCCGACCGCAGGATGCCGGCCACATTGACGAGTGTGTCAAGGCCGCCGAGCGCGGAGATCGCCTCACTCACAGCCGCTTTCACCGAGTCCTCGGAACCGACGTCGACGACGACCGTGGTCAGCCGATCGCTCGCGTCGCCGGCTTTGGCGACAGTGTCCTTGAGGCCGGACTCGCTGATGTCGGCCGCCACCACCCGGCCGCCTTCGTCGAGAATGCGCAGTACACAGGCCTGTCCGATCCCGGACCCGCCGCCAGTGACCAGCACGCGACGATCGGTGTAACGCTGCAAGGTCGCCATGACGGATCCACTCCTGTTCGGTCTGCGATGAATGCGATGAACGCGCCCAACATTGTGGGCCGTGATCATCGGTGCGCGAGGCGGATCCCGCTGACCGGGAACCGCGCGCCATCCCGGTCGCTTGGCGGTTCACTCTTCCACCGTGACGACGGCTCGCGGGACGCTCAACGAGACACTTCTCGCCGAGTCGTCTCGAATAGCTGGCGAGAAACAGCTACACCACCCGTCACAGATCTCGATTGCCGGGATTCGCTACCGCCCGGGCGGTAAGTGCACTAATCTGCGTTGGCGTCGTTGAAACACGTTCCAGTTTTGGACCGGTTAGTGCCATGACGCTGGGGCGATGAACACGATGACGTTGGAGGTTCTGAAGACACCCATGGCTAATCCCACATCAAATCGTTGGTCGCCGGGCATCGCTCTGAATGGGCTGTCGGGTCCGATGCAGGCTATTGGTGGCTTGTTTGCGATGTCGGCTGATGCTGTGCGGTTTGTGTTTCGGAAGCCGTTTCAGTGGCGGGAGTTTTTGGAGCAGGCGTGGTTTGTGGCGCGGGTGTCGTTGGCGCCGACGTTGTTGGTGGCGATTCCGTTCACGGTGTTGGTGTCTTTCACGCTGAATATTTTGTTGCGGGAGTTGGGTGCTGCTGATCTGTCGGGGGCGGGGGCGGCCTTTGGTGCGGTGACTCAGGTGGGTCCGTTGGTGACGGTGTTGATCGTTGCGGGTGCCGGGGCGACGGCGATGTGTGCGGATTTGGGGTCGCGCACGATTCGTGAGGAGATCGACGCGATGGAGGTGCTGGGGATCAACCCGGTGCAGCGGTTGGTGACGCCGCGGATGTTGGCTTCGGGTTTGGTTGCGCTTCTGTTGAATTCGTTGGTGGTGATCATCGGGATTTTGGGTGGTTATGTGTTCTCGGTGTTCGTTCAGGATGTGAATCCGGGGGCGTTCGCGGCGGGGATCACGTTGTTGACCGGGGTGCCGGAGGTGATCATCTCGTGTGTCAAGGCGGCGTTGTTCGGGTTGATCGCGGGGTTGGTGGCCTGTTATCGGGGGTTGACGATCACCGGGGGTGGCGCCAAGGCGGTGGGTAATGCGGTCAATGAGACGGTGGTGTACGCGTTTATGGCGTTGTTCGTGGTGAACGTGGTGGTCACGGCCATCGGTATCCGGATGAGCGCCCGGTAGATGGCGTCGTTACAGGCTTTGTATCCGCGGATCGCCCGGCAGGTGCGCCGCCCGTTGGGCACGATCGGCCGGATCGGGGATCACACGATCTTCTATGGTCGGGCGATCGCGGGCACCCCGCACGCGGCGTTGCATTTCCGTAAAGAGATCATCCGGTTGATCGCCGAGATCTCGATGGGTGCGGGCACGTTGGCGATGATCGGTGGCACCGTGGTGATCGTCGGGTTTTTGACGTTGGCCGCCGGTGGGACGTTGGCGGTGCAGGGCTATTCCTCGCTGGGCAATATCGGTATCGAAGCACTCACCGGCTTTTTGGCCGCGTTCATCAACGTGCGCATCAGCGCCCCGGTGGTGGCCGGGATCGGCCTGGCGGCGACGTTCGGGGCGGGGGTGACCGCCCAGTTGGGGGCGATGCGGATCAACGAGGAGATCGATGCCCTGGAATCGATGGGCATCCCCCCGGTCGAATATTTGGTGTCCACCCGGATTGTGGCGGGCATGGTGGCGATCACCCCGCTGTACTCGATCGCGGTGATCCTGTCGTTTGTCGCCTCCCAGTTCACCACCGTGGTGTTGTTCGGTCAGTCCGGCGGCCTCTATGACCACTACTTCAACACGTTCTTGAACCCGATCGACTTGTTGTGGAGTTTCCTGCAAGCCGTGCTGATGGCCATCACGATCCTGTTGATCCACACCTACTTCGGCTACTTCGCCACCGGCGGACCCTCCGGGGTCGGCGTCGCGGTCGGCAACGCGGTACGCACCTCCCTGATCGTCGTCGTCTCGGTCACCCTGCTCATATCCCTGGCCATCTACGGCTCCAACGGCAACTTCAACCTGTCCGGATAGGGAGGAGCGGAGATGAAATCAGGTGCCGCGCGCCCGATCGCCGGTTTGGCGACCGTGGTGGTCATTGCCGCGATCATCGCGTTGGCCGTGGGGCTGTTCCAGGACAGCTTCACCAAAACTGTTCCGGTGACCGTGATCTCGGACCGTGCCGGCCTGGTGATGTATCCCGACGCCAAGGTCAAGCTCAACGGTGCGCAGGTCGGCAAGGTCGCCTCCATTGATTCACTGCCTGACGGCAAAGCGGCGTTGCACCTGGCGATCAACCCCGCGCGGGTCAACGACATCCCGGCCAACGTCAGCGCCGACATCACGTCCTCGACGGTGTTCGGCTCGAAGTTCGTCGAGCTGAACCCGCCGTCCGACCCGTCGGCGAAGTCCATCCAGGCCGGGCAGGTGATCGACGGCAAGCACGTCACCGTCGAGATCAACACCGTGTTCCAGCAGCTGGTTTCGGTGCTGTCCAAGATCGAGCCGACCAAGCTCAACCAGACGCTGGGGGCGATCTCCAAGTCGCTGGACGGGCGTGGTGACAAGTTCGGTCAGACCCTGGCCGACCTGGACACCGCGCTGGCCAAGATCAACCCCAGCCTGGACACGCTCAACCATGAATTGGCAGTCGCACCACAGGTGTTCGACGCCTACGGCGACGCCTCCGGTGACCTGCTCGACACCGTCAAGAACACGGCGAAGATCAGCGACACGATCGTCGACCAGGACCAGAACCTGGACGCTCTGCTGGTCAGCGCCATCGGCCTTGCCGACATCGGCACCGAGGTGCTCGGCGAAAACCGGGAAGCACTGACCAATGTGGTTCACCTGCTGGTTCCCACCACCGACCTGCTCAACAAGTACAGCCCTGCACTCACGTGCGGTATCGGTGGGTTGATCCCGCTGGCCACCGGACCGGGCCTGCCCCTGCCGGGAGCGGTTCTGTTGCAGTCGTTCTTCCTCGGCCGTGAGCGCTACCGGTACCCGGCCAACCTGCCGAAGGTCGCCGCGACCGGTGGCCCGCAATGTACCGACATGCCGAAGGTGCCGTTCGAGACCAGCCCGCCGTTCGTGGTCTCCGACATCGGAGCGAACCCGGCGCAGTACGGCAATCAGGGCATCCTGCTCAACTCCGATGGTCTCAAGCAGGCGCTGTTCGGCCCGCTCGACGGCCCGCCGCGTAACTCCGCACAGATCGGACAACCGGGATGACCGCGCTGTGGAAGACCATCGTCAAGGTCGGCGTGTTCGGCGTCGTGATGATCTTGCTGACGGCCGCCCTGTTCGCGATCTTCGGCCAGTATCGGACGGGGTCGGACAACTCCTACTCGGCGCTGTTCGCCGACGCCTCCAGCCTGAAGTCCGGGGATTCGGTGCGGGTGGCCGGGGTTCGCGTCGGCACCGTCACCGATGTTGCGCTGCAACCCGACAACAAGGTGGTTGTCGACTTCGACGCCGACCGCAAGATCGTGCTGACCTCCGCCACCAAGGCGACGGTGCGCTATCTCAACCTGGTCGGTGATCGTTACCTGGAGCTGGTGGACAGCCCGGGGTCGGCGAAGATCCAGCCGCCCGGCAGCCGGATACCGCTGGACCGTACCGAACCTGCGCTCGATCTCGACCTGCTCCTCGGTGGACTCAAGCCCGTTGTCCAGGGGCTTAACCCGAACGATGTCAATGCGTTGACCAACGCGCTGATTCAGATCCTGCAGGGCCAGGAAGGCAACCTCGACTCGCTGTTCTCCAAGACGCAGTCGTTCACCAGTTCGCTGGCCGACAACGGTCAGACGGTGCAGCAGCTGATCGACAACCTCAACACGGTGATCACCACGATCAGCAAGGACGGCGACAAGTTCTCCGGCGCTGTCGACAAGCTGCAGAACCTGGTGACCCAGCTTGCCAACGACAAGGACCCGATCGGTGAGTCGATCACCGCTCTGGACAACGGCACAGCATCACTGACCGATCTCCTCAACCAGGCTCGGACCCCGCTGGCCGGCACCGTCGACCAGCTCGGCCGTCTTGCTCCGCTGCTTGACCAGGACAAGGAACTGCTCGACATCTCGATCCAGAAGGCGCCGGCGAACTACCGGAAGGTGGTACGGCTCGGGTCGTACGGCAGCTGGATCAACCAGTACCTGTGTGGCTTGTCGCTGCGTGTCAGCGACCTGCAGGGCCGCACCGCCTACTTCCCCTGGATCATCCAACACACTGGAAGGTGCGCGGAGCCCTAATGCTCAAATATCGTGGATCCTCGCTGATCAGAGCCGGCTTCATCGGCCTGGCGCTGATCGTGCTCGTCATCACCATCGGGCTACAGCCCGAGCGGTTGGTGTCGCTTGCCACGTCGATCCGGCATCAGGCGCTGTTCACCGAAGCCGGCGGCCTGCAGGCCGGTAACGACGTCAAGGTGTCCGGCGTCAAGGTCGGCACGGTTTCGGATGTGTCTTTGCAGCACGGCAAGGCATTGGTGACGTTCATGGTCAAGGGTTCGGTTCGGCTCGGCGCCGACACCGAAGCCCATATCCGTACCGGAACGCTGCTCGGACAACGGATCCTGACCTTGGAGTCCAATGGCAAAGGATCGCTGCGGTCGTCCGATGTGATCCCCGTGTCGCGCACCGGGTCGCCGTACTCGCTGAGCCAGTCGCTGGAGGATTTCGCGGGCAACACCGCCGATACCGACACTGCGGCGGTCAATCAGTCGTTGGACACGCTGTCCGACACCCTCGATCGGATCAGCCCGCAGTTGGGACCGACCTTCGACGGCATCAGCAAGCTGTCGCGAATGATCAACGAGCGCAACGAGTCACTGGGCAACCTGCTCAAGAGCGCCGCCAATGTGACCGGGATCCTGTCGCAGCGCAGTGCGCAGGTGAACACCCTGCTGCTCAACGCCAACGACCTGATCGGCGTGCTCTCGCAACGCCGCTACGCGATCGCGAACCTGCTGGCCAGTACTTCCGCTCTGGCCAAGCAGCTCAGCGGACTCGTCGCCGACAACGAAAAGGATCTGGCACCCGCTTTGGAGAAGCTCAACTCCGTGACCGCCATGTTGGAGAAGAACAATGCCAACATCACGGCGGCGATGAAGGGCCTGGCCAAGTTCCAGCTGACGCAGGCCGAAGCGGTCAACGGCGGGTTCTACTACAACGCCTTCGTCGCCAACCTGAACCCGGCGCAAACCCTGCAGCCCTTCTTCGACTACGCGCTGGGCTTCCGGCGCGGCACCGATGCGGGGCAGCCTGCCGACAATGCTGGACCGCGCGCGGAGATCCCGTTCCCGTACAACGGAATACCGCAGCCCAATGAGCGATGGGGACAGCCATGAAGTCTCGCAGAGGAGTGACGATCGCCGTATCCGCGGTGCTCGCCGTATTGATCGTCGGCGGGATTGCGCTGCTGGTCCGCCAGGCGTTCTTCAAGCCCAATACGATCACCGCGTACTTCACCAGCGCCACCGCGATCTACCCCGGTGACGAGGTGCGGGTCGCCGGGGTCAAGGTCGGCAAGATCGAGTCGATCGACGCCCAGGGGACCAAGGCCAGATTCGTGTTGGCCGTCGACCGGGACGTGCCGATTCCGGCCAACGCCGAGGCGGTGATCGTCTCGCAGAACCTGGTCGGTGCTCGCTACATCCAGCTCACCCCGCCCTACGACGACAAAGGCCCGAAGATGACCGACGGGGCGGTGATCGGGCTGGACCGCACCGCGGTTCCGGTCGAGTGGGATCAGATCAAGACCGAGTTGATGCGCCTGGCCACCGATCTCGGCCCGAAGAGCGACGGGCAGCCGACATCCATCGGCCGCTTCATCGACAGCGCCGCCAATGCCCTGGACGGTAATGGGGAAAAGCTGCGGGACACCATCAAGCAGCTGTCCGGTGTCAGCAAGGTGCTTGCCGACGGCAGCGGCAACATCGTCGACACCATCAAGAACCTGCAGATCTTCGTGACGGCCTTGCGCGACAGCAACACTCAGATCGTCCAGTTCCAGGATCGGTTGGCATCGCTGACCAGCGTGGTGGACGGCAGCCGGTCCGACCTGGACGGCGCCCTGACAAATCTGTCCAGCGCGGTCGTCGACGTCCAGCGGTTCATCGCGGGTTCACGCAATCAGACCGCCGAGCAGATTCAGCGGCTGGGCAACGTGACCAAGAACCTCGCCGACAACAAGCTCGTCGTCGAGAACCTGTTACATGTGGCGCCGAACGCGATCGGCAACGCGTACAACATCTACAACCCCGACTCCCAAAGTGCGATGGGTGGATTCGCGCTGGCGAACTTCTCCAACCCCCTGCAGGTCATCTGCTCGGCCATCGGAGCTGTGCAGAATGCCACCGCTCCGGAGACCGGCAAGTTGTGCGCGCAGTACCTCGGCCCGGCGCTGCGGCTGCTCAACTTCAACTACCTGCCGTTCCCGTTCAACGCGTACCTCGGTAAGTCCACCAGCCCGGACAAGCTGATCTACAGCGACCCCGCGCTGGCACCTGGCGGCACCGGCGGGATCCCGCCGGGTTACGAGGTTCCGCCTGCGGTCTCGGCCTACACCGGCTACAACGGTGACGTTCCCGGCCCCGCCGGCTGGGGCGGCCCGCCGAACACCCATCAAGGCGCCTACGCGCCGAATGGTCTGCCCGCTGATCCGTCGCCTGCGCTGTTCCCCGGTGCACCGATCCCGCCCGGAGTGCCGGTCGGACCGGCGGCTCAACCGCCCTCGAACCTGCAGGGCATGCTGTTGCCCGCCGAAGCGGCGCCGCCTGCTCCGGCTCCGGCTGCCGCTGAAGGGAACCCGCCATCATGATCCGTCGCGGTTCGGTGCAGCGCCTGGCGGTCACCGCCTCGTGCATCGCGGTCACGGTGACCGGCTGTAGTTTCGGTGGTCTGAACTCCCTGCCGTTGCCGGGAACCGTCGGACACGGCAAGGGTGCGAACACCTACCACATCGAAATTGCCAATGTGGGTCAGCTGGAATCGAATTCGCCGGTCATGGTCGGTGATGTCGTGGTCGGCAGTGTCGGTGACATGACGGTCACCGACTGGCATGCCGATGTCGAGGTATCGGTCCAGCCCGGCGTCGTGATTCCGGCCAACGCGGTGGCCTCGGTGGGACAGACCAGCCTGTTGGGCTCCATGCACCTGGCGCTGAACCCCCCGCTGGGTCAGGCGCCGACCGGAGTCCTGCAGCCCGGCGCCACACTGGGCCTCAATCGTTCGTCGACGTACCCGTCGACCGAGCAGACCCTTTCGGCGCTGTCGGTGGTCGTCAACGGTGGTGGACTGGGCCAGATCGGCGACATCATCCACGAGTTCAGCGCCGCGCTGAACGGCAGAACCGACCAGATCCGGGACCTGCTCACGAGGCTCAACGATTTCGTCGGCCTGCTGGCCACCCAGCGCGACAGCATCAACGAGGCGGTGAATTCGCTGAACCGCCTGGCCGGTACGTTCGCTGCGCAGCAGGGAGTCCTCACCGACGCGCTGAACCGGATCCCGCCGGCGCTGGACGTGCTGATCAAGGAACGTCCCCGCATCACGACGGCGCTGGAGAAGTTCCGCGATTTCTCGAACCTGGCCACCGGTCTGGTCAACGACACGAAGGCCGATCTCGTGCGTAACCTGCAGAACCTGGAGCCCACGCTGAAGTCACTGGCCGATGTCGGACCGAAGCTGGACACGGCGCTGGCGTACCTGCCGACGTTCCCGTACACGCAGCAGGTCATCGACCGCGCGATCCGCGGCGACTATCTGAATCAGTTCATCATCTTCGACTTCACCGTTCCGCGGCTCAAGAAGACCCTGATGCTCGGTACTCGCTGGGGTGATGAGAACGCCAAACTCGTTCCCGCGCCTGGTGATCCGTGGTACGCGACCTATACCTACGATCCGTTGAATGCGCCGTTCAGCCCGGCGCCGCCCCCGACCCAGGTGGCCGACCTCTCACAGGAGTTCGGTCCCGGTCCGGCGCCGGTACCCGGGCAACCCGCTCAGCTGACCAATGCCACGCAACCCGCCCCGGGGACGGGTACCGGTCCGTTGCCAGGCCCGGCCACCGGTCCGTTGCCAGGCCCGGCCACCGGTCCCTTACCCGGCCCGGCTCCGGAAGCAGTGCCACAGGACGGGGGTAACTGATGCTGACGCGTTTCGTCCGCAATCAGCTGATCATCTTCACCATCGCGTCGGTGGTCGGGATCGCCGTCATGGTCATGGTGTACATGCAGGCGCCCACCTTGCTCGGCATCGGCCGCATCACGGTCAAGCTCGAGCTGCCGAGAACCGGTGGGCTGTACCAGTTCTCGAACGTGACCTACCGCGGCGTGCAGCTCGGCAAGGTCACCGAGGTGGTGCCGACCCGCTCCGGGGCGGTGGCCACCCTGTCGCTGGCCAGCAATCCGAAGGTGCCGACCGATCTCCAGGCCCGGGTGCTCAGTGTGTCTGCGGTCGGTGAGCAGTACGTGGATCTGGTGCCGCGCACCGACTCCGGACCGTTCCTCCAGGACGGCTCGGTGATTCCCGCCAAGAACGCGACCGTCCCGCAGGCCGTGGGCCCGGTGCTCGATCAGACGAACGAATTGCTCAAAAGCATTCCCACCAACCGGATCGCCAACCTGCTGGACAGCGCGTACCAGGGGCTCAACGGCGCCGGTGACGACCTCACCACGTTGAACGACTCCGCGTCCCGGCTGGCTGCCGATTTCAACGCGACCGCCGATCAGACCCGCGCCCTGGTGGAGGACAGCCGCCCGCTGCTCGACGGCCAGCTTGCCTCCACCGATGCGATCCGCACCTGGGCGCACAGCCTGGCCGGCATCACCGGCCAGCTGAACACCAACGATCCGCAGTGGCGCAGCATTCTGGCCAACGGGCCCGGAGCGGCCGACGAGGCCTCCGCATTGTTCAACCAGGTGAAGCCGACGCTACCGATCCTGCTGGCGAGTCTGTCGACGGTGGGACAGGTCGGCGTGACGTACAACAAGAGCCTGGAACAACTTCTGGTGCTGTTGCCGCCGTACATCGGATCGATCCAGGCGGTCGGCTCGCCGCTGAACAACCCGACGGGCATGACGCTGGGTGACTTCACCCTGACGATCAGCGACCCGCCCGCCTGCACGGTGGGCTTCCTGCCGCCGTCGCAATGGCGTTCACCGGAGGACACCTCCACCATCGACACTCCGGACGGCCTGTACTGCAAGCTGCCGCAGGACTCGCCGATCGCGGTCCGCGGCGCGCGCAACTATCCGTGCCAGGCCGAGCCCGGTAAGCGGGCACCGACGGTGGAGATCTGCGACAGCGACAAGCCTTTCGAGCCGTTGGCCATGCGCCAGCATGCGACCGGACCCAACCCGATCGATCCCAACCTGATCGCGCAGGGAATCCCGCCTGACGACCGCACGACGTTCCAGAACAACATTTATGGGCCGCTCCAGGGCACTCCGATGCCGCCGGGTCCGGTTCCGGCACCTGCCGGCACGCCGATACCTCCTGTCCCGGACACGTTGGCGCCCAAGGGTGTTCCGGACATCGCGCCGACCGACCAGGGCGGCGGACCGGCGGTTGCGCCCAGCGCCTTCACACCGGGTTCGGCCGGCGGCCCGTCGGTGGCCATCGCCACCTACGACCCGGCCACCGGGCATTACGCCACGCCCGACGGTCACGTGGGCCAGCAGACCAATCTGGCGAAGGTGAACGGGGATATGTCGTGGAAGGATCTGCTGCCGACGACATGACCACAGATCAGGGGAGAGGCCACATGCGTAAGTCACGAACGCTGATCGGCGTCACGGCGCTGACCGCCGCGGTGCTCGGCGGCCTCCTGAATCCGGCTGCCGCGAACGCCAATGAAAAGTGGGCGCTCAACGGCACATTCCAGGCGACGTCCAACGGTGAATGGGCGACCACCAATGACGTGTTCCACGATGAGCGCAGCATCCGCAGCATCTGGACGATCAACTCGACATGCAGCTATCCCACCGAATGCACCGGCACGGTGAGCAGCGACGCCGGGTGGACGGCTCCGATCTATCAGACCGGCGGAGACTGGCGGGTCAAGCGGGTCATCGAGGACTGGATGCCATGCCAGGACGGCACCAGCGCGCCGGGCTTACAGGTGATCCGATTCCACGGGTCCACCCCGGGTGGTGATCAGACCGACCCCACCTCCAACATGCTGGTGGGTCAGGACTCGACCACGGGTCAGCCGGGTGCCTGCGGGCGCAGCCTCGCGCTGTTCATCAACATGCCGTTCAAGTTGATCAAGCTGACCTGACGTCGCCGGCCATGTCGAGTGCGGCCACATAGCTGAACAACATCGACGCGCCGATCGGGTTCCCGCCGCCGGGATAGGTGGTTCCGCTGACCGCGGCCATGGTGTTGCCTGCCGCGTACAGCCCCGGGATCGGCCGGCCGGACTCGTCGAGCACCCGGGCCCTGGTATCGGTACGCAGCCCGCCCTTGGTCCCGAGATCGGACAGTCCGAATGCCGCCGCGTGGAACGGAGGTGTGTCGATCGCGACCATGGGTGATTCGCCCCCGGAGAACGCCCGGTCATACGCCTCGTCGCCGCGTCCGAAGTCGGTGTCGGCACCCGCAGCGACCATCGCGTTGTACCGGGTGACCGTCTTGTCCAGCGCGTCGGCGGGGACCCCGATCAGCTCGGCCAGTTCGGCCAGAGTGTCTGCGCTGCGCCATAATCCGGCATCCCGATAGCTCTCGGTGTCCACCATCGAGACGTTGGTCGCTTTCACCGGCGGGACCTCGCCCTCGCGGTTGTCGTAAATCATCCAGAACGGGACGTCCAGGCGGCCGGCCTGCATCTCGGTGATGATCTGCCTGCCGATCCGGTCGTAGGCCGCGGACTCGTTGACGAACCGCTGCCCTGCTTGATTGACGAAAATGCCGCCGGTGAACCACAACGCGAATGCCGACCGGCCGTCGGGATGGGTCAGCCCCGGCGACCACCACGCCTGGTCCATCAGATCGGTGGCCGCGCCGATCCGCATCGCGGCCTGCAATGCCGCACCGGTACTGCCGGGGCCGCCCATGGTGTCGCGGGCCTCGCCGGGCACGCGAAAGGTCCGTCGTAACTCGGGATTGTGCTCGAATCCGCCTGCGGCCAAGAGGACTCCGCGCCGGGCGCGAATCCGGACCGGGCTGCCGTCGCGCTGCACCACCGCCCCGACCACCCGACCCTCGTCGGTGATGAGATCGGTCAGCTGGGTGTTGCGATAGAGCGCCGCGTCGGGATAGCCGGCCAGCGCCGCGAGGAACCGGCCGATCAGCGCCCGTCCGCCGAAGAGTTTGTCCGGAGCCGGCGCGCCGAGCCGGTCGTGGTCGAGCGGCCCGCGCACGGAACCGGCGTAGGGGCCGAGCTTCTCGCCGCGGATGGGAGCCGCCACGATGTGCCGTAAGCCGTCGCTGCGGGAGTCGGGCACCGACCCGTAGTAGTCCGGCCAGGGCAGCACGCTGAACACGAAGTTCTCGTCGGCTTCCAGGTATTCGATGAGACCGGGTCCGCGGCGGATGTAGGTCTCCTGCAGGTCCCGTGGGGTGCGGTCACCGATCACGCTGTGGAAGTAGTTCAGCGCCTTCTCGATCGTGTCATCGCTTCCCGCGCGCTGCAGGACCGGGTTGCACGGGAACCACATGCCGCCGCCGCCGGAATACGCTGTGGTGCCGCCGAACTTGTCGGTTGCCTCGACCAGCGCCACTGACAAGCCCTCGCGGGCCGCGGTGTAGGCGCCGGTGACACCGCCGCCGGACCCGGCCACGATGACGTCGACGGTCTCGTCGAACGGGGTGTCCTGCACAGTCATCGGCCTCCCTTTGTCGCTGGCACCCACTGTGATCGGTGCCCGTGCGGGAAGCAAGAACCACTCCCGGTGAGCGGGGTGGCCGCGTTCAGAGCGCGATGTGCTCGCGATTGCGGCGGGCGGAGCCCGTGTCGGCGTCGAAGAAGTACGTCCGCTCCGGCGGCATCTCAAGGCCGATGCGGGTGCCGGCAGGCAGGTCGGTGCCGGCTGGTGCGTGGACGATGACCCGCGCGCTGTCCGCGCCGCTGGTATCGACCAGTGCGGTCACCAACACATGGCTGCCCAGCGGCTCGACGAAGTCGACCCGCGCTGGCAGCAGCCCCTCGGTGTAGCCGGCGTGAAGCTGCAGGTGTTCCGGACGAACCCCGACCGTCACCGGACCGTCCGGTGTCGAGACCGCTGTCACGGCGGTCTCGGCGAGGTGCAGCACGCCCGAGCGGACCTCGCCCGCAATGAGGTTCATCGGGGGACTGCCCATGAACGCGGCGACGAAGGTGTTGGCCGGGCGGTTGTAGATCTCGTCGGGTGTGCCGATCTGCTGGATCGAGCCGCCGGACATCACACACAGCCGGTCGCCGAGCGTCATCGCCTCGACCTGATCGTGCGTGACGTAGATCGAGGTGACCGGAAGTTCGCGGTGCAATCGCTTCAGATCCCCGCGGACCTGATTGCGCAATTTGGCATCGAGATTCGACAGCGGTTCGTCGAGCAGGAACGCCTGCGGCTGACGGACCAGTGCGCGACCCATCGCGACTCGCTGGCGCTGGCCGCCGGAGAGCTGACCGGGCTTGCGGTCCAACAGCATGTCGATCTCGAGCAGGGCGGCAGTCTCCCGGACTCGCCGTTCGATCTCGGCGCGTGGTGTCTTGCGCTGCGCAAGGCCGTAGGCCAGATTGCGGTAGACCGTCATATGCGGGTACAGCGCGTAATTCTGGAACACCATCGCGATGTCACGCTCACCGGGCGCCAGGCCGGTAACGGTGCGGTCGCCGATCCTGATCTCACCGGATGTCGGCTTGTCAAGCCCGGCAAGCAGTCTCAACGCCGTGCTCTTGCCGCACCCCGACGGCCCGACCAGGATGAGGAACTCCCCGTCGGCAACCGTCAGGTTGAAATCCTTCAGAGCGACCACGCCACCGGCGTAACGCCTTGTCACGTCCCGGAACTCGACTTCTGCCATGCTCAGCCCTTCAATCCCTGGCTCGCGACCGACTGCACGAAATAGCGTTGCGCTCCGACGAATACCAGCAGCATCGGCAACAGGCTCATCACATTGGCCGCCATCAGCAGCGGCCATTTGACGTGGTGGGCGCCCTGGAAGTAGCTCAGCCCCAGCGGGATCGTCATCTGATCCTGCGATGTGATGACGATCAGCGGCCACAGGAAGTCGTTCCACGATGTGAGCACGGTCAACGCTGCCAACGTCGACAGCGCGGGCAATGACAGCGGGAGGATGATCTTCACCAGCACGCCGATTCGGGAGGTCCCGTCGACCCGCGCGGCTTCCTCCAGTTCGACGGGAACGGTCATGAAGAACTGACGCAGGAAGAAGATGCCGAACGCCGTCGCCAGATTCGGCAGCATCAGTGCACCGATGTGATCGATACCCATACCCGCCCACACGTTGTCGCCGAACCACTTGACGATCAGGAAGACCGGGATCATCGTCACCTGGAACGGCACCATCAGCGTCGCCATCAGCGTCACGAAAAGCGCTCCGCGACCGAGGAATCGGATGCGCGCGAACGCGTATCCCGCCAGGCTGCACACCACGAGGTTGCTCACCAACACCACACCGGTCACCGCCGCGCTGTTGAGCAAGAAGTGCCCGAACGGCGCCGCGGCCCACGCCTCGGAGTAGTTCGAGAACTGTGGACTCTCCGGAAACAGCACCGGCGGGAAGCGATTGGCCTCGCCTTCGGTCTCCAGCGACGTGACCAGCATCCACAGCAACGGCACCAACAGAAGGAACGTCAACGGGATCAGGACCAGATGCCACGGGCTGAACGGCAGCCGCCATCGCGACGTCCGGTCGGGCTCGACCGCGTCGACCTCGGCGACACTGCGGGGGGTGAGAAGGCCGGTCATGAGTGCACATACCTTCGGGCCAGCCGGAACTGAACCGCTGTGACGATCAGGATGACGACGAACAGCGCGTAGGCCATCGCGGCGGCGTAGCCGGCGTCGAACTGGACGAAAGCCCGGTCCCACAAGTAGTAGACGATCACCGTGGTGGCCCGCAGCGGACCGCCGCGAGTCGTCACATAGACCTCGTCGAAGAGCTGCAGGGCGTTGATCGTCAGCCATACGAGGAGAAAGAGGTTCGCCGGACCGAGCAACGGCACCGTGATGGTGCGGAACCGGGTGAACGCCGACGCGCCGTCGATCGCGGCGGCCTCGTGCAGCTCTGCTGGAACACCCTGCAGCGCAGCCAGATACACGATCACCGAGAAACCCGTCCAGCCCCAGATCGTCATCGCCACGATCACGTAGAGCGCCTGCGACGGGGACGCCAGGAACGGTTGTGAGGAGACACCCACCGCGTTCAGCGCAGCGTTCACCAGACCGTAGTCACGGTCGGTCAGCCACAGGAAGATGATGCCCTGCGAGATCGTCGACACCGCCATCGTGATGTAGGCCGCGGTCCGGTACACCGAGATGAACCGCACCGAGCGGTTCAGCGCCGCGGCGACGAACAACCCCACCAGCATCGTGCCGGGCACGAACAGCGCCGTGTAGATGATGGTGTGCTTGATCGCATCGAGGAAGACGGGGTCGTCGGCCAGCTTCTTGTAGTTGTCGAATCCCACCCAGGGCGTCTCGGCGCTGAGCAGATCGGACTTCTGGAACGACAACTGCAGCGACATCAGCACCGGGAGCAGCCCGAAGATCCCGATGAGGATCGCGGCCGGGCTGACCAGCGCCCACCCTGACACGGTGTCCGTGCGGCTCAGTCGCCGAAGCAGTGCAGGCATAGGCTCCCTACTTCTCGGCCAGCTTCGCGTCGGCGGCCTGGGCGGCGGAGTCCAGTGCGGCCTTGGGCTGCTCTGTGCCGAGCATGACAGACATGACCGCCTGACCGAGCGCTTCCGACACCGCCGGGTACTGCTCGACCTGGGGCCGCACCATGTGCACGTTCTTCAGGTTCTCGACGAACGCCGCGGTGCCCGGGACGTTCTTGTCGAGTTCGGCGAGCACGGACTTGTCGTCACCGACCGAGGCGCGGATCGGCAGGTCGCCGGTGCCCAACGAGAACTTCTTGACCTGTTCGGGTGCCGATAGCCACTTCACGAAGTCGATGGCGGCCTGCTTGCGCTTGTCGCCGTTGTTGAACACCACCCAGTTGTCGGGTCCGGCGATGGTCTGGTGTCCGCCGGCCGATCCGGGATAGCTGGGCATCACCTGGACGCCATAGTCGATGTCCGACAGCGAGGACAGGTCCCACGGGCCGGTGACCAGCATCCCGATCTTGCCGCTGTTCATCAGCTTGGGGCCGTTCTCGTTGGTGGTGTCCAGGTACAGCGACTTGTCAGTCACCGCCATCTGCTGCAGCGTCGTCAGCGCCCGTACACCGGCATCGGAGTTGAAGACGGCCTTGGTGTTGTCGGCGTTGAGGATGTCCCCGCCGGCTTCCCACAGCATCGGAATGTAGTGCCACACCGTGTCTTCGCTGCCGTCGGCAGGGATCAGCCAACCGAACTGGCCCTTGGCGGGGTCGGTGAGCTTGGCCGCCGCCGCGCGGAAATCGTCCCAGGTCCACTCCGGGGTCGGCGGTGCCACGCCGGCGTCGGCGAACAGCTTCTTGTTGTAGACGATCGCCAGGTTGTCCACCAGTGCGGGCACGCCGACGACCTTGTCGCCCACGGTCGCCGCCTTGCGCTCGGCCTCGTAGAAGTCGTCCCACTTCCAGTCCGGTTTCTTGACTTCGTCGGCCATGTCGACCAGCGACGGAATCTTCGCGATGTTGGGCGACCACGAGCCGAACATGTACGCCACATCCGGTGCGCTGTTGCCGCGAACCGCGGTCAGAACCTTTTGCAGCACAAGGTCGTTCTTGGAGTACAGCTCGGACACCTTGACGTCCGGATGCTCCTTGTTGTACTGGTCGACCAGGTTCTTGAACACCTCGCCCTCGGTGTCCTGATAGCCGTGCCACACCGCGATCTCGGTGGGGCCCGACGACCCGCCTCCGCCGCCGCACCCGGCGAGAACGACGGTGAGGACGGCGGCCAGAGCAATGCACAACCTACGTCGAATCACGGTGACACTCCTTAGTTGGCGAGATCTCGGGCGGATCGGGAACGCAGCGGCGCGGGTAGCAGGTCGCCGTGCGCGTCGGTCAGTTCGTCGCACAGCGCCCAGATCTGATCGACGGTCAGTGTCGCTGCGGTGTTCGGGTCGACCATCGCCGCGGCCCGCACCAGCCGCGGATCGCCGTCGACGGCCGCGCGCACCGTGAGATCGACCGGCCCGAGGAAACTCCGGTTGAGCGCCGCGCACTGTGGCGGGAGGTCGCCCACCTTCATCGGATGTGCCCCGAGGGAGTCGAGCAGTGTCGGCACCTCGACCGCCAGCCCGTCGGGCAGGTTGGTGATCAGCCCGTCGTTGATGACGTTGGCGGATATGACCCGCGGCGTGCCGGTCTCCAGGGAATGGATCACCTGCGGTGCGTACTCCGTGGAGCCGGTGTCGATGGGCAATGTCGGGGAGTCGGCCAATTCGGCTCGTACCCGGGCATATTCGGCGAGGTTTGCCTCACTGATCGACACGTACTCGCCGACGTTGATGCGCAACCGTTCGATCTCGGCGTCATCGTGCAGATACCAGCCGACGTACTCGCTGCTGTGCTCACTGGTCTCGGTGGGGTAGTAGCCCAGTCGGCGGTACATGTCGACCCGGACCCGTCGGCGCAACTCCGGGTCGCCTGCGATGCGTTCGTCCAGCAAGGGATAGAGGTTCTGGCCGCCGCGTTCCCACCGCAGTACCCAAGCCTGGTGGTTCACTCCGGCCGACCAGTACGCCACCTCGTCGTAGGGCACGTCGATGAGCTCACACAGTCCGACCATCGTCCAGTACACGGAATGGCACAGCCCAAGCACTTTCAGCTTGGGCGCGACAGCATGCAGGAACGAGACGTTCATCGCCATCGGGTTGGTGTAGTTCAGCAACCAGGCGTCGGGGCACACCTGCGCCATGTCGCGTGCGATTTCGGCAAGCACCGGGAAGGTGCGCAGGCCGCGGAAGATGCCGCCGACGCCGATCGTGTCCCCGATGGTCTGCTTCAGCCCGTAGCGCGCCGGGATTTCGAAGTCCCGCACCGTGGCCTCGTGCATCCCGACGGCGATGACGTTGATGACGTAGTCGGCGCCGTCGAGCGCGCGGCGGCGGTCCAAAGTGGCCACGATCTCGGGCTCGGCGCCGGCGGCCAGCGCGGTCGCGCGAGCGATCGCCTGCGCCGTCTCGAGCCGCTGCGCATCGATGTCGTGCAACACCACCCGCGTCGAGCCCAGCTCGGCGAATGACAGGATGTCGCCGAGGAGTTCGCGGGTGAACTCGACGCTGCCCGCGCCGATGATTACGACCGTGGGTTTCATCGCACCGCCTCGGTGACGGACTCGCCGCGCTTCTCGTCGGCGTACACCATCAGCGTCGAGCCGACGAGCGCCAGCACAATGCCGATCGCACCGTACGGCGTCGGCAGGGTCTGATAGGCGATGAGCGAGATGATCACGGTGAGCGCCGGTGCGAGCGCGTTCGTCGTCGGCGCCACGATCGACGCCTTGCCGCGGGCCAGCGCCATCACGAGGAAGAGCGCGCCGATCGCGTTCAAAATCTGGGTGCCGGCCGCCAGCGCGGGCGCTTGCCAGGGGAAGTCGGTGGGTATGCCGCCGAGCGAGATCAGCGCTACCGGGATCAGAGCCAGGCCGCTGATCGTCATCCACCCGAATGTGGTGGCCTCGTTGATCCCGACCGTTGCGGACTTGCGCATGAAGTACGCCTGCACGCCCCACGCCACGCAGATCAGGATGGACAGCAACAGCCACGGGCCTGACGAGCCTTCGTTGTCGCCGCCGGTGACGGTGAACAACACGATCGCCGCGAGCGCGAAGACCAGACCTACGACGGCCAGCGGTGAGATGCGTTCGCGCAGAAGCACCATCGCCATGATCACCGTGATGGCCGGTGAGATCGACACGATCGGGAAGATCAGATAGGCCGGGCCCATCGTCAGCGCCTGGAACAGGATCAGCTGGCCCCCTGCGCCGGTGAGGCCGATCAGCAGGCCGTAGATGGTCGCGGCCGGGCGGCGATCCCACTTCTGCCCGCGCAGTGCGACGGCTGCCGGAATGATCATCGTCAGCGCCCAGATGCTGTAGATCATCTCGTCGGGGTAGCCGTATTTCGACGACGGCAGGGCCGAGAATGCACCCCACACGCCCCAGAACAGGATGAGCAGGGCGGCGTAGAAGATCCAGCTGCGGGTCCGTGGTGCGGTGGTCGTGGTCATGGTGAGGTCACCTTGTCGGGTTGTGGTCGGAAAGGTGTTGCACAGCAGCCGGACTCAGCGGATGGCCGCTGTGCTTGGCGGCGTAGAGCGCACCGCCCACTGCCGGGTCGAGCCGGGGAGTCTGCAGGTCATACGTGGCTGAGGAGGCCTGTAAAGCGTCGACGAACTGGTTCAGGAAGCCGCTGTTGGAGAACATCCCGCCCGAATAGGACACCGGCACGGTGTCGGCATCGGTGAATCCGATCAGCGTCCGGGTCGTCTCGATCAGGGTGACCAACTCGCCGACCGCCGCGGACAGGATGCGGGCACACGGCTCGTCTCCTGCTTCGGCGGCCTCGCAGACCGTCGTCGCCAAGGCGGCGATCTTGCTGCGGTTGCCCTTCCACGTGTCGATGACCAGGCTGACGACGTCGAGATCGCCGCTGACCTCCAGACGCTTCTTCATCAGAGCGTGCAGCCGGTCTTTCGGCAGCCTGCCGTCACTCATCCGGGAGAAGGCGTTGAGTCCCTGTGCGGCAATCCAATACGCTGACCCTTCGTCGCCGAAGAGTTCGCCCCAGCCACCGACGCGATGGCCGACGCCCTGGCGTTCGCCGTAGGTCATCGAGCCCGTGCCGCTGATGACGTTGATCCCGTCCTCGCCGGCCAGCGAGCCGGCCCAGCCGCAGACCATGTCGTTGTCGCAGCTGTAGCGGTCGTGGCCCAGCACGCCGGCGGGTACCGCGTCCAGGGCTTCGATGTCGCCGCTCGCCTCGCCGTACCCGGGCAGTCCGAAGAAGGCGGCATCGATGTCGGCGGGCGTGATTCCGGCCTGGGTACAGATGTCCGTAACGCCCTGCGCGAGCGACTTTTCGACGATGTCGAAGCCGTCGTTGAAGTAGTAGGACGTGGGAGCCGTTGCGCGGGCGATGATGTGGCCGGTGTCGTCGACGAGCGCCAGCGCGGTCTTCGAACCGCCGCCGTCGACCCCCAGATAACGTGCCATCGTCTACCGTCCGTTCCTGGTCATCGGATAGATCGTGACGCCCCGCACGACGCGGCTGACCTCGCCGGAGGGAAACGGGTTGTCCGGTGTCTTGCCGTGCTCCAGCGCGGTGAACAGTGCGAGGTACTGCGCGAACACCACATACGCCAGTGCGACCAGCGCGTCGTCCAGACCGTCGAGGCCTGGGAGCACGACAGCATCGCCGTACTCCTCGGGCAGCGGGACAGTGCTGATCACCGCGACCGCGTCATCGCCGAGTTGGGCGCGAATCTCGGCGATGATGTCGAGGTCGTAGCGGTGGGTGTATGGGTCGGTGGCGGCATAGACGACGACGAGCGTGTCACCGTCGAGCACGGACTTCGGCCCGTGCCGGAAACCCAGCGGGGAGTCGAAGTAGGTATCGACCTCACCGGCGGTCAGCTCGAGCATCTTCAGCGCGGACTCCTGCGCGAGCCCCTCGAGCGCTCCGCTGCCCAGGTAGACCAGCCGCCTCTTCTTGGTCCTGGCCAGCGTCGCGATGTCGCTCTGTAGACCCGCGACGTGTTCGGCTGCGGCGGCCAGCGCCTCACCGTGCTCGGCGGTGGCCGGGCCGAGAAGCCGCAGACACGTCAACAGCATCGAGGTCAGGCTCGAGGTCATCGCAAAACCGGTGTCATTGGCACGCTCGGGCATGCAGACCACGGCGGAGTTCGCCCGGCCGGTGTGCGCCTTCGCCAGCGCACCGCCGGCGTCGCAGGTGAGGACGAGATGCCAGACATCATCGATCAGCTCGTCGGCCAGCGCGGTGGTGGCCAGGCTCTCCGGGCTGTTGCCGGAACGGCCGAACGACACCATCAGCGTGGGGACATGCCGCTCGAGGTGATCGAGCGGGTTGCTGACGATGCTCGTCGTGGCGATCGCTTCGACGCGGCGTCCGAGGTGCCGGCGCAGCGCGGCCGCTGCCATGTCGCCGATGAACGCGGAGCTGCCCGCGCCGGTCAGGATGACCCGGATGTCGGGCCGCTCGATGATCGCGCGCAGAAACTCAGTGGTCGCGGGCTCGTTGCGACGGGCAACCTCGCGCCACACGCCGGGCTGCTGGCCGATCTCGAGAATCGTTGCGCCGCCGTCCTCTTGAGCGGGCGTGGAACTGGTCATCGATGGTCTCCGGTGGTGTTGTTCTCAGTGAGGCAGGCACGCGCATAGGGCCGCATGGCATCTCGAACCCTGTCGATCACCAAGGCGTTTGCGCTCAGGTCCAGTGCGCCGGCGCGGACGCGGTCGTACTGATGGGGGAGGAATTGGCTGACGAGGGGCAGCGGGATGCCGACCCGGTCGAGGTTGTCCAGGAGGTGTCGGCGCGCGGCGTCGACCTCGTCGTCGGCCCAGTAGTACCGCAAGCGGTCGCTGTAGCTGTACCGCCGGGCCGTCTGCTGGGTCTGGGGATCCCCGTCGTAATAGGCCTGCCAGTACCCGGGATTGGCGAGCATGCGTCGTTCGACGACCTCGATCAGGTCGGACCGGGTATCCCGCAGCAGTTGGTTCTCGATGTGGGCGAGTCCGAAGAGTGCCTCCCGCATCGCGAAGGTCAGTCCGGGGCCGACTTTGAGCACGGCCCAATGGTCTTCGACGAGCTCGCGTAATTGTGCGGGTCGCTGATAGTCGGTGGAATGCGCCTCGAACACCAGGTGTGGTTCTACGTCGAGAACGCGCCGTAGCTCCGCGGTGGCGTTGCGCCGGTAGTCGATGACCTGAAGATGGTCGAATTCCACGCCGGGCTGGACCACCAGAGCCATGACGCGAGGCCACACGTGGTCCAGCCCCGACCGGGCGAATGCGGCGCGATGTGCGTCGATGGTCCGCTGCGCGCGGTCCGCGGGTGTGGGGGTCAGGACGCCGAGCGTCTCGTGGGCCCCGCCGGGAACCGGCACCTCGGTGCCGATGACGTACATCGGAAGGCCGGCGCCGCTGCGCTGCGCGGATTGTTCGGCGACGTGCAGTAGGCGTGCGGTGCGCTGCGCCACGGTCTCGTCATCGAGGACGGCCGGGTCGTCGGCACAGGACATCGAGCAGTCGAGGTGAATCTTGGCGTAGCCGGCCTCGACGTACGCGGCGATCAGGGCGTCGGCCTTTTCCATTGCCGCGTCGGCGGTTTCGCCCTGCCAGCGGTTCGGGCCAAGATGGTCGCCGCCGAGCACGACCCGGCTGCGCGGGAATCCGCATCGGTCGGCGATGCCGAGGACGAGGTCGCGGAAGTCGGCCGGGCGCATTCCGGTGTAGCCGCCGAACTGGTCGACCTGGTTGGAGGTGGCTTCGATGAGCACCGGAACGCCGTCGTCGGCGGCCTGCATGATCGCCGCCTCGACCACCGTGGGGTGCGCCGAGCAGACCGAGTAGACGCCGACCGCATGGCCGGACTTGTGTCTGCGGATCGTGTCGGCGAGCCAGCTCATCCGCTCCCCGGACATTTGCAACATTGCTCGATCATGGGAAGCTCGCTCAGAGTGCGCAACGCAATCACGTCAAGTGATCAGTAAAACTGATCGTTTGGCTGACTCGACCGGCCTGCGCAGCGGAGGAGGCACCGCCATGTCGACCAGACGCACCGATCGGATGCGTGAGGTGCTCTCGCTGCTGCGGGCCCGGGGCGAAGTCGACTCGCAGGCGCTTCGCGACGAGTTGCGGGTATCGGCGGCGACGCTGCGCCGCGACCTCAGCGAGCTCGAGGACCAGGGACTGCTGGTCCGAACGCATGGCGGGGCAAGGGCTCTGGACCCGAGCGGCAGTGAGATTCCGGTCCGGCTGCGTGATCACCGGATGATCGCGATCAAACGGCGGATCGCCCAGCACGCCGCCGCGCTGGTGCCTGCCGGACCTCAGGCGGTGGCGTTGACCGGCGGCGTCACCACAAGTGAAGTCGCGCGATCGCTCAAGGGGCGTCCGCAGATGACGATCGTGACGAACTCCCTGACCATCGCCGCCGAGTGCGCCGTCGACGCGCACATGAAGGTGATCGTCACCGGCGGTCTGGTGCGGGCGAACTCGTTGGAGGCGGTGGGGCCGATGTCTGAGCACGCGTTTCAGGTGATCAATGTCGGCACTGCGGTCCTCGGGGCGGACGGGATGTCAGCGGAGGTCGGGCCGACTACCTTCGACGAGGCGGAAGCCCGCACCGCGATGGCCATGGCCGCCAACGCCCAACAGGTGATCGTCGCCGTCGACGGCTCCAAGATCGGCAAGGTCACTCTCGCAAAGATGGTGACACTCAACGAGATCGATCACCTCGTGACCGATTCGACCGCCGATCCCGCGCAGCTGGAACGAATCGGTGCCTCAGGGGTCCACGTCCATGTGGTCGAGGTGGGTGACGCCTGAGTCCGTGCGGCTATCCGTCGATGGTCGTGATCAGCGCGGCCACCGCCACGGCGATCGCCTCGCGTGCGGGCGCGAGATAGCGGCGCGGATCGTTGACGTTCGGGTCGGCGGCCAGATAGTCGCGCACCGCGGCCGTGAACCGGACGTTGAGCAGCGTGCCCACATTGATCTTGGTGATTCCCGCCTCGACGGCCCTGCGGAGTTCGCTGTCGGCGACGCCTGAAGATCCATGCAGCACAAGGGGAACCGGCACTGCGGCTCGGATCCGTCTGATGAGCTCGAAATCCAGGGCCGCGCTGCGCTGCGCCATCGCATGGGAGCTTCCCACCGCGACGGCCAAGGCATCGACGCCGGTGGCCGCGACGAATTCGGCCGCTTCGCCGGGATCGGTGCGCACGCCCGGCGCGTGTGCACCGTCCTTTCCACCGACCTCGCCGAGCTCGGCTTCGAGGAAAAGGCTCTCTCGATGTGCCCACTGCGCAGCGGATTTCGTGGCGGCGACGTTCGCGGAATACTCCAGAGCCGATGCGTCGAACATCACCGACGAGGCACCCGTACCGGCGCAGGCATGCAGAAGGCGCTCGTCCTCGACGTGGTCGAGATGAACCGCAACGTCGACGGTGGCCGCGTCCGCGACGGCGGCGGCCGCGGCGGCGATCGGCGCAAGCCTGCCGTGGTGGAACTTGACGGCGTTCTCACTGAGTTGCAGGATCACCGGCCTGCCAACATGTTCGGCACCGGTGACGATGGCCTCGGCGTGTTCGAGCGTGATGACGTTGCAGGCGAGCACTCCGGTACCCGCGCGGTATGCGGTGGCGATGAGATCGGCGGTTCGAGCGAGCGGCATCTGCCTGTCCTATCAGCGTGCTGCCGTGGTGTCCAGCAGCGGCTGCCGAACCGGTCAGGTCGTGCGCGGGTGGATGAACACCCCTTCCGCACGCACCGTGACTCCGTCGGAGGTCGACAGGTGGCCGACCGAAAAGGTCTTCACACCCGCGATCCGGTCGACGTGAGCCTCCGCGCGCACAGGTCCCAGCCGGGTGCCCGACTCGTAGCGCAGCGTGAGTGTTCCGGTGAAGGCCGGTCTGCCGGGTTTGTGCGCGGTTGCCCCGAGCACGTGATCGAGCAGCAAGGCGCAGATGCCGCCGTGCACGTGCCCGGGTGGTCCTTCGTAGGCCGCCCCCAGCGTCACCTCTGCCCACACGCTGCCATCGGATTCCCGGTGTACCACGAGCGGCGGCGCCAACGCGTTGCGCAGTCCGATGACCGCGTTGCCCCACGCCCGTGGGCTCCCGGACGGGTCCAGTTGGACGCCGAACGATCCCGGAATCATGCTGCTGCCGAGTTCGTCCGCCGCGGCGTCGATCTTGGCCTTCGCCGACGCGATGCCGTCGAGATCAGCTTGGCTGCGGATGGTTACATCGACGAGCCGGCGCACGGAGTTCGTCAGCGACGCATACAGCGCCTGTACCGCGTCATCGTCGTGCGGTGCGGACATCCCGATCATCTTTCGGCCGGCGGGGGCGCTGCGCAATGCGGCATCCCGGCCAGCGGTCGGGATGGGCAAACCTGTGACCTGGGTTGATACCCTGAGCGGATGACCGAACCCGAGTCTGGCGCCATGCCGTCGCTGTCCGCGACCGGCTGGGCATTGCTCGGGATGCTGTCGTACGAGACGGAACTGTCGGGTTACGACATCCGGAAATGGATCGACTGGAGCATGCGCTACTACTACGGCAGCCCGGCGTTCAGCCAGATCTATTCGGAGCTCAAGAAGCTCGAGAAGATGGGCTTGCTCACCTCGCGGGCGGACGGCGCAGGTACCCGCAACCGTCGTCTCTACAGGATCACCCCGCGCGGGATGGACGCGGTGACCCGCTGGGCCAGGGAGTCTCCGGTCGAGCCGCCGACACTGAAGCATCCGGCGATCCTGAGGGTGACGTTGGGGCACCTGAGCGATCCGGCGTCGCTCAAACAGATGCTGCAGGAGCACATCGCCTACATCGACAGGATGCAGCGTGACGCCGCCAAGGAAGCGCGATGGGCCGCCGCGGATCCCTCCTGGGCGTACGCCAAGATCGCACTGGACTGGGCCGACCGGTACTACGCATCCGAACGGGAACTCACCATGCAACTCATGAAGGATCTCGACGAGGCAGAGGCGAACTTTCCGAAAGTCGGTGAGGGCGGCAAGATTCCGTGGCCCGATCCGTCCTACTGGTACGAGATCGAGCGGAAAGCCGACGCCGAGGACGCCTAGGTCCTCTTCGCGGCGTCGAGTGCGGCGATGTAGCCGTACACCAGCCCCTGCGCGATGGTCGCGCCGGCGCCGGGATAGGTGTCCCCGAATGCGTTGGCCGCGGTGTTGCCGATCGCGTACAGCCCGTCGATGACGGTGCCGTCCTCGCGAAGCACCCGGGCCCGCTCGTCGGCACGCAACCCGCCGCAGGTACCCAGGTCGCTGAGCACCATCTTCACCGCGTAGAACGGTCCCTTGATCAACGGCCGCAGGTTGGGGTTGGGCGTGATCGTCGGATCACCGTAATACCGGTCATAGGCGCTTCGGCCCCGACCGAACTCGGGGTCCTCACCGGCGAACGCATCTTCGTTGAAGCGGTCAACCGTCGCGCCGAAGCTGTCTGCGGGAACGCCCATCTGGTGCGCCAGCGCGGCGAAGTCGTCTGCTCGCACGGCGATTCCGGCGTCGTACCAGGCGCGGGGGATGGCCATCCGCGGAAACAGCTCGGCGGCAAAGACATAGCTGTTGCGGTACTGCTGGTCGAAGACGATCCACATGCTCTCCACCGGCGTTCCAGCGGATTCCAGCTGCAGGATGCGCTGGCCGAAGCTCATGTAATCGGCTGACTCGTTGGCGAACCGGCGGCCGTTCTGGTCGACGATGAACGAGCCGGGCAGCGACCGCTCGGCCAGCATCACCGCCGGCGCCCCGCCGGGCAACGGCGCCACCGCGGGGAACCACCACGCTTGATCCATCAATGCGATGTCTGCGCCGATGTCTTGGCCGATGCGGATCGCATCACCGGTGTTGGTGTCCGCGCCGAGGCTCGCATTGCTTCCCAGCGCCTCGGACTGGAACTTGCGCCGCATGTCCATCCGATGGTCGAAGCCGCCGGCGGCGAGCACCACACCGCGTCGCGCCGTGACAGTGACGGCCGTGCCGGCGTGCTCGACGATCGCACCGGTGACCCGGCCACCGTCGACGAGGAGTTCGGCAAGGGTGGTGTTGAGCCAGATCGGGATCTCGGCACGGATGGCGCCGGCAAACAGCCCGGCGGCCAGTGCCTGACCCCCGGCGGCGTAGCGCCTGCCGAGCGCCAGACCGCCCAGCCCCTGGGCCAATCGTTTGACGATGGTGGGCAACCCTTTTCGGGGCACTCGGCTCACAAGATTCATCCAGCGGTAATCCGCACCGGTGGTCGGCATCGGAATGCCGGACTCCATGATGCCGGGGCGAAGGTCCGGGAGGTACTCGCCGAGGATCGCGGTGTCGAGCGGGCGGCATTCGCAGGTCCGCCCGGCAGCGGATCCGCCGGGCGCCTCCGGGTGATAGTCGGAGTATTCCTTGGCCCAGAACAACTTCATCGGAGTCGTGCGGCGCAACATGTCGACCGTCGCCGGGAGATGGTCGACATACGCCGCTGAACGCTCCCGGGGTGCCGAGCCTGCGACGACGGAATCAAGATAGGTCTGTGCTCGGGCCGCGGTGTCCACGCCGCCGCATTCCGCGATCACTGGGCTGGCGGGCAGCCACAACGCACCGCCGGACCGCGCGGTGGAGCCACCGACGTGCGACGACTTCTCCACGACGAGAACAGACAACCCCCGCTCCCGGGCGGTCAAAGCGGCCGCGAGCCCGGTACCGGAACCGACGACGAGGAGATCCACTTCGGCATCGGCGACGGTCAGGCCGGCGGGAATGGTGTTGTGGCTGGTGGAGATCACAATTGTCGACGATAGGTCTGCGACCGGAGAATCTGAATCCCGCCTCCCTTTGAGCGGAACGCGCCCCTTCGCACGGCGTTTCTGCGAGGTTGAATGGTGACATCAGCCCGCGGATCCATGAAGGACGGACGCAAGATGACGCATGCCGAGGCCGACGAAATTCGCGTGATCGAGGCCGGATCGGTCCCCACCCGCTTTGCCCGGGGATGGCACTGCCTGGGTCTGATCCGGGATTTCGCCGATGGCAAGCCGCACCAGATCAACGCGTTCGGCCAGAAGCTCGTGGTGTTCTGCAGCCAGGACGGCGCCATCAACGTGCTCGACGGCTATTGCCGGCACATGGGTGGTGATCTGTCCCAGGGAACGGTGAAGGGCAACGAGATCGCCTGCCCCTTCCACGACTGGCGCTGGGGAGGCGACGGCCGGTGCAAGTCGGTGCCCTACAGCAAGCGCACGCCCCGGCTGGCGCGCACGGCCTCATGGCCCACCTTGCAGCAGGACGGCATGCTGTTCGTCTGGAATGACCCGGAGCGCAAAGCGCCGCCGGCAGATGTGACGATTCCCCGCATCGAGGGCGCCGGTAGCGACGACTGGACCGACTGGCATTGGTACACCACCGTGGTGAACACGAACTGCCGGGAGATCATCGACAACGTCGTGGACATGGCGCACTTCTTCTACATCCACGGATCGCTGCCCACCCATTTCAAGAACATCTTCGAAGGCCACGTCGCAACGCAGTACATGAACAGTGGCGGCCGGCCCGATATCGGCGAGCCCGGTGAAACCCAGATGTTGGGAACGACATCGGTCGCGTCCTACCACGGGCCGTCATTCATGATCGACGATCTGACCTATCACTACACCGATGTCGACCACCATACGGTTCTGATCAACTGCCACTATCCGATCGACGCGAATTCCTTTGTCCTGCAATACGGGATCATCGTCAAGAAGTCGCCCGAGCTGCCCGACGACCTGGCCATGCAGACGGCGATCGGTCTCGGCGACTTCGTGAAGATGGGCTTCGAGCAAGATGTCGAGATCTGGCGTAACAAGACCCGGATCGACAACCCCTTGCTGGTGGAAGAAGACGGGCCGGTGTACCAGCTGCGGCGGTGGTACGAGCAGTTCTATGTCGACGTCGCCGACGTCACGCCGGATATGGTGGACCGCTTCGAGTTCGAGCTCGACACCACTCAACCCACCGCGGCGTGGATGAAGGAAGTGGAGGCCAACCTGGCCACCCAAAAGGCGGCATCCGGGTCAGTGGGGGGATGATGACGGTCCGCCCAGACATTCGGCTCGCTGACTCGCCGATGGTCCCGGTGACGTGTGAGCGTTGCGCCGCCGGTGTTGAGGTCCGAAAGAGTAGTTGGAATCAGACCAGTGTGCAGTGGACCGCGTCGGCTTTGAGTCGTTGCGAAGAGCGCTGCAGCGCATCGCAATTGGCGGAGAACGGCAGGGGCGGTCTCTTCCTGGCGTGCTCGGCCCTCAATCGTTCGATCGTCGATGCGGTGAAGGCGGGCACGGTTCCCGTTCTCGACACCGCCCTCTGATCGACGACTGACACGGTTTAAGGCTGACGCTGTTTCGCGTCGAGCGACCCAATGATCATCTGGATCGCGATTCGCAGCGCGGATTGCAGGCGGGCGAAATCACCATCGTCGACCCAGTGCACGTAAGCATGCCTGCATGCCTGAATTATCAACTGTGCAGGCAACTCTCGCGAGAAGGAGTCGGTGCCGAGGTCGAACCGGTTGTCGAGGAACTCGGTGATCGGCATGGCGAGGTCTTGGCCCCAATCCAGCCAACGCAGTCGATACTGCTGGTCGCTGAGCACCAAGGCCATAAACGCACGGTCGACGTCGAATTGACCGCGCTTGGGGATTTCGCTGCCGAAGGCACGAACCAATACGTCGACGGGGTCGCTGCCTGATTCCGCGCCGGCCAGCACGTGAATGCTCAGGCTGCCGAACTTGCCGAAGAGCGGCAGGATGACGTCTTCCTTGACAGGGAAGTGGCGGTGAAACGTCCGAGGCGCGATGCCGACGACCTCACAGATCCGCTCCACGGTCGCCGAAAAGGATCCGTCGGCAAGGAAGATGTCCCGGGCCGCCACGGCGACTTCGAGGCGCAACTCCTCGGCGCGCCGCTCGGTGAGTGTGGCCGGCTTAGCTGTCACCGCCATGCTGTCACCCCCTTCTCTGACCAGCTGATTCATCGTAATCGCCGCGGTCTTGGCCGCTTGCTTCACGCGCCGCAGGTCTCCCGCTGACCGGGAATCCCGCAGTGACGCGAGTGACCCGAGCTTTATCGTCCTTGTCAGATTCTGCCACAGAGGCCGAATCTGACTACCACCCAGAGTCGAGTGCTCCCAGGAGGATCCAGTGTCAACGGCTACCGCAGAACCCGACACCACCGCCGATGATCTGAACTACGACGACTACACCCACGACTTCATGGGCAAAGTCGGCAACATCGGCGACTTCTCTCGCGAGTTCCTCGTCGGATTGGCCCGTGTCTTCGAAGACGTCTTGAACTTCATGCCGTACGCGCACGTGAAGATCTACTCGGAGAAGGTCGGTATCAACGCGGCCATGGACGTCGCTGCCGAGGTGTCCAGAGCCGGGATGCGACAGGTCATGCCGATGGCCCGGTTCATCGCCCCTCCGGGTTGGGATTGGAAAGACGCTCAGTACCAGGCTATTCCGTTCGACGTGCAGACCGAGGACCTGACCAAGCCGGCCTTGATCCGGCTGATCAAGACGTATTGGGACCAGTACCTCAAGGGGCACAACTACTTCATCGACCAGTGGACCAAGATCATCCCCGAAGAAGAAGTCTGGTTGGGCCTGCCGGACATGTACCAGCTGATCATCGACTACCAGTACCCGAAGCTGGCGAAGGTCTTCAAGATCGAGCCCATCCACGTCGTGGACTTCCTCAAGTTGGCGGTCCTGAGTATCGACGGCACCCTCGGATACGGCGGCGAGTACATCGTCTACAACCCGGACCACGTGGTGCTGAACATGCGCCGCTGTGAGGTGCTGCAGAAGTACACCGACGAGGGCCTCTACCCGCCGGCGCGGGCATGGATGAACTGCACCTTCGAGCAGCGCATCTCTGCACCGTTCTTCCCGGGCTGCAAACTGGCGATCAACCTGCCGCCCAAGGATTTCACGTTCGCGCAGGGTGAGCCATTCTGTGTGTGGACCTACACCCGCGGTGAAGAAAATCATGCCGCAGCGGCGGCAGCGCCGGATCCGCGCGCGACTGCCATGCAGCGCATCCCGCTCATGGATGTGACGGTGTCGAAATGAGCTGACCGGAACGGGGAGTTCAACGCGGTTTCTCGTCGAACACCTCAAGGGTGCCGACGAAGCCGCGATTGACCTTCACCCGTTCGACCAGCTGCCATGATCCATCGGCCGTACGCCGCCAGGCGTCGCGGTAGTCGCCGAGGGTGTACATCCGCGTCGCTGGATCGTTGGTCGAGTCCAGGTGAACATCGCGGATGTAGGCCCGGCTGGTGGCCTCATCACCCGAAACATCGATCACGACATTGCCGAGCAGGTGCTGGGTGAGTCCGCAGTGGTCCAGGTAACCGCGGACGAGGCCGATGACCGCGGAGCGCCCAGTCACCCGCCCGGTGCCGAAATCGCCCTCGGCGTCGGCGGAAAGGATGCGCTCCATCGCCGCCCAGTCCCGTTCGTCCATTGCACGCGCGAAGAGAACCAATGCCCGTTCGATGGCACGTTCGTCGCGCAGCTGTGCCAGAAAAGCTGAATCCATCCGCTGATTATGCGAATTGGAATGCGCTGATGGGTGCTTCTTCTGGGTAGCTCGTTGGTCCGCCGAGGTCATAGGCGGAGTTGAGGGCCGCGATGAACTGCGGATCGTGCAACGGCTCGCTCGGCACATCGAGCGTGATGCCCTTGTCCTTGAGGTCGTCGACCATCATGCCGATCGCGCGTTCGATCGTGATGTCGTCGGTGCCGTCCATGTTCTTCTTGAGCTCGTCGAAGTCGGAGAACACCTCGGCCGACCAGTGGACGAGGAACCTCAGTTCATCGGTGTGGTGGCGGGCGATGACATCCTCACCGTTCTTCAGCAGCCATTGATCGCGGTCGGTGGGGTCCCCGGCGAAGACGGTGTCGAAGGCCAATCCGGCCGGAACCTGTTGATCCAGTGGGCCATTGGCCTCACCGCGGTGCACCATCATCTCGTTCTGCACGACAACTCCGCGGTTGTTGATCGGGGGCAGAACCCGCTGTGGGGCCTTCAGCGGGCCGTCCGGCCAGTAGGTGAACCCGGACCCCTCGTCGAGGGAGAACCACGTGATCACCTGGGCCATCTTGATCAGGTAATCGGTGAACAGGCCGGACTTGCCCATCACGCTGCACAGCCAGGTGGGGGCGTTCTCGTGCCGTACGCCGCGGAAGCTGGGGGAGTCGAGGTGGCCGGGATCGCGGTTGGCGCAGGGGCCGTTGATGTTGAACAGCATCATCTCCGGCTTGGCGTATTGCGCGTTCCAGTAGCTCTTGGCGTGCTCGATGAACTCGGCGTTGTAGAAGCAGTCGTGCAGTTCCGGATACAGCACAGTGCCGTAGTTGGCCAGATAGCCGCGGAAGGTCGGGGTGAGGAACAGGTCCAGTGAGGGTGTGAATCCCTCGGGGAATGCGCCACTCATGGTGGCCATCAGTTCGTCGGCGGACGCGAAATGCTGAGCAATGATGAGCTTCCACGGCCCCTCGGTGTGTACGACGTCGAGCAGTCGCCGCCGTTGGTCAGGGGTGTAGATATCGGTGAGCTCCCGCGGAGGGGCCACCGGACGCAGGATGTCGGACAGTTCCAGGCGCTGCTCATCAGTCAGCATGAGGATCTCCTTCACAAGGTGAGGCGTTCGATTGTGGTGGGTGTCGAGTTGGACGATCTGACGACCGTCCGTTGATCGGGAGATCCGCTTTCGGTGCCGAGATGGCGGAATTTCGCGTGTAACAGCGCCCCGATCTCCGCGATCGCCAGACGGCCCCGCGCGGTGGCATCAGAACGCATCAGGAAGCCGTGATACATGCCCGGGTAGCGCGTGAGCGTCGTCTGCACGCCGGCATCACGCAGCCGGCACGCGTACCGTTCGCCCCAGTCCCGGATCGGATCGCACTCTCCGGTGACCACGATGGCTGCCGGCAGATCGCGCAGATCCTGTGCATAGGCCGGGATTTGATAGGGATCCCGCGCCACCCCAGACCCCTGATCGACCAACTCGTGCATATAGAGGATGTCGTCGTGGCGCAGCATCGGCGCATCCGGCATCGAGGTGATCGACGTCGTGCCCATGTCTCTGTCCAGGCCCGGGTAGAGCAGCACTTGAGCGGCGATGTCGGGTCCGCCGTGATCCCGCGCCGCCAATGCGACAGCGGCAGCCAGCGATCCGCCCGCGCTGTCGCCGACCACCGCGAGCCGGCCCGCGTCGACACCAAGCGAATCGGCCTGCGTCGCAACCCATTCAGTAGCAGCGTAGGCGTCGTCGAACTGGGCCGGTGGCGCCGCCTCCGGCGCCAGTCGGTAGTCGACCGATACCACCGCGGCGTCGCTGGCGTGGGCCAGCGCACGCGCCAGGGGTTCGAACGAGTGATTGCTTCCCATCACCAGCCCACCGCCGTGCAGGTAGACAAGCACAGGCGCGGACTGTTCGGTGGTGGGCCGGTAGATTCGCAGCGGGATCGGTCCCGCCGGGCCGGGAGCCGTCAGATCGTCGATGGCCGCCATCGGCGGCATATCGGGCAGCGGCGCGGATTCGAGGCCGGCCCGCACCGCGGCCAGGCCGCGGATGCGCATCGGCGGCAGCTCACCGAGAGAGGCGACGCGCGCTGCGGCGTCCGGATCGAGTTGGGGGAGCACGTCAGTTCTGCGCGGGGTCGAATCGGCGTTGGGTACGTAGCCGGGGTGTCTCCTGGTTGGTCAGGACGCGGGCCCGCTCGGCCATCGCCGACCCGACGTAGTCGGGCTGAGTGAGCAGATAGAACCGGCCTTCGGCGGCCTGTTCGAACACCACTTCGGCGGCCGCGATCGGATCCATGGCCTCGGCTTTGATGTCCAGCATGGCGGTTCGCTGGGCCTCGGCGGCACCGGCGTCACCGGAGTTCACGCCGCCTGCGGACTCAAAGATGTTGGATACCACCGCACCTGGCAGCACTGCCTGCACGTGCACATGGTGATCGTGCCCGGCGGACTGGACCTCGAGGTGCAGGCACTCGGTCAGCGCCAGCACGGCATGCTTACTCATGATGTAGGGCGCCTGCAGCGGAACGACTGCGACGCCGCCGATCGAGGACAGATTCCATACCCACGCGGGCGTGTCGGTGGCCATCATCCGGGGTAGGAACGCCCGAATACCGTGGAAAACCCCACTGATATTGATGTCGACGACGCGCTGCCAGTTGGCCACGGGGGTGTCCCACAGGTAGCCGAATTGTTCGACACCGGCGTTGTTCACCAGCAGGCGCACATCGCCGACATCGCGGTAGACGGTCTCGGCCAACTCTTCGACCGCGTTGGCGTCGCGCACGTCGCAGACCGCCTCGACCGCTGATCCGCCTGCCGCGGTGAGTTCCTCGCGCAGCGCCGCCACGGCTGCGGCATCGACGTCGGCCAGGACCACAGTCATGCCCAGGCGGCTGGCCTGACGAGCCAAGCCCGCACCGATTCCCGCACCGGCCCCGGTGATGACGGCGACCCCGCCGCCGAAGGTCTCGCGTGCGCTCACGCGAGGGTGCTGGCGGAGGTGGTGGCGGTGTACTGCGCGAGCGGCACGGAATCCTCGGCATCGAGAACCACTGTCATCGAGGTGAATACGAGGCCGGCGCTCGCGCGGCGGATGCCGGCGTCGACGACACCGCTCGAGACGGCGAACGGAACGTTGTTGGTGACCTGGTTGACGAAAAGATAGAACCGGACCGAGGTCACCTCACCGTCGACACCGGTGCGGAAGATGTTGGTCGCGTGGTGGCGGCACGGGTAGGGGTTCTCGTTGCGGTGCTCCATGAGCCACGCGCGGGTCTGCGCACCGCCGTGAAGGTCTGCCGCGAGGAGATGCTCGAACGGGCAGTTCCCGGAATCCGAACGGCTCAGGTAGTGCATCTCGTCGCCGATACGGGCGTCCACCTCGGTGAAATGGCCCTGGTCGTAGTGATACCAGAACCCCGCGATGAACTCCTGGACCTCGGACAAGGCGATCTCGTTGCTCATGCCGAGAAGTCAACCCCGGATGTGGCGCCAGTTACACCGCTGATGACCGTTGAGTGGAACACCTCATGGGGGTGGTCACGACGGCAGGCTGAACCGTTGCCGGAGATCGCGTTTGAGCAGCTTGCCGCTGGGGTTCTTCGGTAGCTCGCTGACGAAGAACACATGCTTGGGGGTCTTGAACCCGGCGAGGTGCGTCCGGCAGTGGGCGAGCACCTCGTCTTCGCTCAGATCCGCACCTTGGCGGAGAACCACCGCGGCGACCACCGCCTCCACCCAGACGGGATGCTCCAACCCGAACACCGCGGCCTCCTCGACGCCGGCGTGCAGATAGAGCACCTCTTCGACCTCCCGACTGGCCACGTTCTCGCCACCCGTTTTGATCATGTCCTTCTTGCGGTCCACCACGTGGAGCAATCCGGCGTCATCGTAGAAGCCGAGATCGCCTGAGTGGAACCAGCCGGCACGGAAGGCCTCTGCGGTCTTGCCGGGGTCGTCGAGATATCCGAGCATGAGATGCGGACTGCGATGCGCGATCTCGCCGATGGTTCCCGCCGGTACCGGCTCGTCGGACTCGTCGAGGATGGCGGTTTCCACATTGAGCACCGGCCGTCCCGCAGCGCCGGCGTGTGCCTCCTGTTCTTCCGGACCCAGCGCCGAGGCGAGTGGAGCGATCTCGGTCTGGCCGTAGAAGTTCCAGAGCTGCAGGTTGGGTAAGCGGTGCCGGATCTCGTGCAGGATCTCGGTCGGCATCGCCGACGCTCCGTAGTAACCCTTACGCAAGCTCGACAGATCTACCTGATCGAAAACGGGGCTCCGGAGCAGACTGATCCAGACGGTCGGGGGCGCGAAGTAGTTGGTCACCGCGTAGCGCTCGATGGTGCGCAGCACAGCCTCGGGATCGGGGCGGGGGAGGATGATGCTGGTTGCGCCGAGGTACACATCGGTCGCCAGGAAGTTGTCCAGTTGGGCACAGTGGTACAACGGCAGCGAATGGATCTCGACGTCGTCTACGGCCATAGAACCCGCGGTGATGGAACTGACGTACTGCCACATCAGAGTGCGACTGGAGTGCATGACACCTTTGGGTCGAGACTCGGTTCCGCTGGTGTACATGACCCGGAGCAGTTGGTCGTCGTCGACATCGGGGTTCGGTGGCGACGACGTTGTGGCCAGGCACTGCTCGAAGTCGACCCAGCCCGACGGAGCCGGCGATTCTGCTTCTGCGATGGCCATCTTCGTCGCAACGGAGGTGTCCGGGCTCATCGCGTCCTCGGCGACGGTAATCAGATCAGCCTCGACAATGAAACCCGTCGCGCGGCAATGCCTGAGAATGTAGGCGATCTCTTCGGCGGTGAGCATGAAGTTCACAGGCACGAGCACGACGGCCGCACGAGCCGTGGCGAAGGCGAGGACCGCGTATTGCCAACAATTGCGCGCCAGGAGCGCTACTCGGTCACCCGGCCCGAACCCGTTGTCGCTCAATGCCGCCGCAGCCCGGTCGACGAGATCGTCGAACTCCGAGAACGTCAACGTCACGTCGCCGTCGATGATTGCGACCTTGTCCGGATAGCGGCGCGCGGAGCGCCGCGGAATGTCGCCCAGGCCATGACCGCGTGCGGCGCGGATGGAATCCTCCAGGCTCACGCCGATTCCTTGGTCGGGTCCAGGGCGAGGTCGCGCCCGATGATCTCGCGCATGATCTCCGACGTTCCGCCGTACACCCTGGTGACGCGGGCATCGATGGCAGCCCGCGCGACGGGGTATTCCCGCATGTAGCCGTAGCCGCCGAACATCTGCTGACAGCTGTCGAGGACGCGGAACTCCATCTCGGTCGCCCACAATTTGGCCTTCGCCGCGTCGGCGGCAGTCAGCAGGCCCGCGTTCAATTGCATGACGCATCGGTCGATGAACGACTCGGCAACGGTGATCTCTGTTGCGGCGTCGGCCAATGTGAACCGGGTGTTCTGAAGGGCCCCAATGGGTTTGCCGAACGCGGTTCTCTCCCGCACGTAGTCGACGGTCCACTGCACCGCCGCGCGTGCCCGCCCCAGACTGCCTACTGCGATCTGCATACGCTCCTGGGCCAGGTTACGCATGAGGTACTCGAAGCCTCGGCCCACCTCACCGAGAACATTGGCTTTGGGCACCACCACGTCCATAAACGACAGCTCCGAGGTGTCTTGGCAATGCAGCCCGAGCTTGTCGAGGTTGCGTCCACGTTCGAAGCCCGGCATCCCACGCTCGATCACCATCAGCGTCAAACCCGTGTGGCGATCAGGGGAGGTGCGCACCGCGGCGATCACGAGGTCGGCGTTCTGCCCGTTCGTGATGAAGGTCTTGGCTCCATTGACGACGAAGTGATCACCGGCGTCGACACCAGTGGTACGGATACCGGCCACATCGGAACCGGCTCCCGGCTCCGTCATCCCGATAGCAGCGATCAGCTCGCCCCGGACAAAGCCGGGCAGCCACCGCTCGCGCTGTTCAGGGTTGCCGATATCGGCGAGATAGGGCAGGCAGATATCGTTGTGGACCGCGAAACTGAGCCCGACATTGCCCGCGTGGGCCTCCATGCACCGCTCGATCAGGATCTGGTTGTAGCGAAAGTCCTTGATTCCCAAGCCGCCAAACTGTTCGGGCGCAGCGAAGCCGAGCAGACCGATCGCGCCGGCCGCCGCGAACACGTCGCGCGGGGCGATCCCGGCGTCTTCCCAGCATTCGATGTGGGGAGCGATCTGCTTGGTGGCGAAATCACCCGCCAGCTCGCCGAAGGCCACGTGGTCGTCTTCGTAGTGCACGCGCTGCATAGCCAGAACTCTAGGCGGGAGAGCCACTGTCACCGCTGAGTCTCCCGCTGAGTAGACAACTGGACCGCCGGCGCCGCGTAGCTCTCCGATACTCGGCTGCCATGACCACTGGACAGTCTGCGATCGCCTCGAGCACCGATCTCGACATACGCACGCTGCGAGACCACTTGATGAAGGCAGACCCCGGCGTTCTGGTTGCGGTGCTCGCCCAGATGACCGGTGATGCATCGGTCGTGGACCGGTACGCCGGCAAGATCGACCACGTCCCGGACCCGCCGGAGCGAGCGGGAACCACCGATCCCGCCACCGCGGATGCGCTGGCCGACGAAATCATCGCCGCGCTCGGTCGGCCCCGGCCGGCCGGCGCGATCGCCGCGGACGATCGTGAGCTGTTCGCCGTCCTGTTGCCGATCGCGCTGGGCACCGACGTCGACGACGAACAGGTGGATCTGCTGCTCGAGCAGGGCGGCTTCCGCCCCTCTCAACCCACGCTGCCCCGCACCACGCCGATTCCCTCGACGACCACGATGGCGATCATCGGTGCCGGTATCGCCGGTATCGCGGTAGCACTGGCCGCGGCCGAAGAGGGCGTGCACTTCCAGATCTACGACCGCAACGACGAGGTCGGAGGCACGTGGCTGACCACGACATACCCGGGCATCGGCGTGGACACGCCGTCGGCGTACTACTCGCTGTCCCGGGAAGTGAACCCGGACTGGTCCAACTACTACCCGGAAGGTGCCGAATACCAGGAATACCTGGTGGCCCTGGCCGACAAACACGAACTGCGCCGCCACATCCGGTTCGGTACCGAAGTGGAAGCGCTGTGGTGGGACGAGCAACGCCAGCAGTGGCAGATCCACTCACGCGCCGCCGACGGTACGGTCAGCTTTGACTACGCCAGCGTTGTCGTCACCGCCGCCGGCTATCTGAATCGCCCACGGTTTCCTGACCTCAAGGGTCGAGACACGTTCGCCGGAACCAGCATTCACTCAGCGCTATGGGATCCCACCCTCGATCTCACCGGGAAGAGGGTGGCCGTCATCGGGGCGGGGTGCACTGCTGTGCAGATCGTCGACGCCTGTGTCGACGACGTCGAACACCTCACCGTGTTTCAACGGCAGCCGCACTGGGTGGCGCCCCGCAAGCGCCTCTCCGATGAGGTGCCCGAGCATCGGCGCTATCTGGGCCGGGTGCTGCCGTTCTACGCGATGTGGCACCGGCTCAAGTCGTACTGGGGCACAGCAGACAACAACTATCCGATCATCCTGCAGGATCCCGAGTGGTCGCAGACGCACCTGTCGATCTCCCCGGCCAACGACGTCTTGCTGCGGATGTGCTTGGACTATATCGACCGCATGTTCGGGGCCGGAACGGAATTGGCGCGCAAGGTCACCCCGGACTTCGCACCCTATGGCAAACGCATCATTCGCGACCCCGGTGGCTACTACGCCGCCTTGACTCGCGAGCATGTCGATGTCGAGGCGAGTGAACCCGCCGAGGTGAACTCCGACGGAATCGTGACTGCGGACGGCCGCCAGATCGACCTCGACGTCATCGTCTATGCCACCGGCTACCATCTCGACTTCTTGTCCACCGTCGACATCCGCGGCCGTGGCGGCAAGACGTTGTCGGGGGAGTGGGGGGACAGTCCCCGTGCCTACCGAGGCGGAACCGTTCCGGGATTCCCGAATCTGTTCATCACCTCGGCCCCCAACTACAGTCCCGGGCACGGAGCAGGCGCCAACTTCTCCATGGAAGTCCTCGCCCACTTCATCCTGGAGTGCCTGCAGCTCATGGCCTTACGCGGCGCGACGACGATCGAAGTGACCGAGCGCGCGTTCACCGAGTATGTCGCCGGCATCGACCAGGCGATGCAACGCACCGTGTGGTGCCACACCCCGAACGCCCACACGTACTACCGGTCGGAATCGGGTCGCGTGGTCGTCGCCACCCCGTATCGACTGGTCGACTTGTGGCAGCAGCACCGGGCTCCCGTCGAAGAGGACTTCGTCCTGCAATGAGTCAAATCCTGGCGGGCAAGACGGCATTGGTGACCGGAAGCAGTCGCGGGATCGGGCGGGCGATCGCCCAGCGACTTGCCGCCGAGGGCGCCACCGTCGCGGTCACCGCCCGCGCCTACACACCGTCGCCCTCGATGCGTTCCGGCAACACCGAGGCTCTGCCCGGCACCATCGAGGAGACAATCGCACTCATCGTGCAGGCGGGCGGGAAGGCTTTCGGTCTCGCCGCCGACCTGGAAGACGCGGCAGCGCGCGCCGGCCTGGTTGATGCGGTGGTGAACCACACCGGCCGGATCGACATCGTGGTCAACAACGCGGGTTTCGCCGACTACTCAGTGGTCGAGAGCATGTCTCTGGAGACGTTCGACCGCACCGTCGAGCACTACCTCACAACACCGTTCGTCTTGACGAAAGCCGCAGTGCCCCATATGCGCCGGCAGGGTGCGGGCTGGATCGTCAACATCGGATCGGTAACCGGGGTGCCACCGGTTCGGCCGTATCGCGACTACAACAAGACCGCGGGCGACGTGATCTACGCGTCCTGCAAGGCCGCGTTGCACCGGTTCACCCAAGGAGTCGCGGCCGAGTTGCTCGACGCCAATATCGCGGTGAACTGTGTTGGCCCGTCCACGGCGGTGCGCACTCCCGGTGCGGCGTCGCTGATTCCGGACAGTTTCCCCACCGAACCGGTCGAATACCTGGCCGAGACCGTCTTGGCGATGTGCCACCTACCTGCCGAGCAGCGCACGGGTCTGGTGGCATTCAGCTTGCACTACCCGTGGTCGCAAGATCTTCCGGTGCATTCGCTGGACGGGCTCACCACGTTGCCGCCGCTGGAGCCACCGGCAATAGCGAACCCGAATATCCTGCCCGCCGGGCTCTGAATGGCTGCCGCTTTCAGCTCAGAACGGGCCCATCCGTTCGGCAGAAGCTGTGACACACGCGGTCTCGGATGATCATGTCGGTCGTCTCCGGATCGAACCAGCGATCCACCACGGCCCAGTGGACGGGGTGCATCAGGTAGGGCCCCATCAACCCGTCGACATCGGTGAACTCCTGCTCGAAGACGTGAGTCCAGCCCGTGTTCCCGATCGCGTTGTCGACGCGGCTCAATTGCCATGCCCGGATTGTCGACACGTATGTGGGCATCATCGCCAGTTCGTGTTCGAATGCGCTGACCCGGTCCGCGGGGACCTCCGGCGGCACCCGCAGTAGCAACGCTCGGTACACCGTGCCGGCGCCCCGATGCAGAGGAGTTCCCCGGTACGTCACGCCGTTGACGTTGGTGATCGCCGGATCGCGAAGCGCATCGTCGAAATCGCTTCGGGCCCAGGCATTCAGGTCCGGAAACCGAAGGTGCACCAGGATGTCGCCACCGTTGCGTGATCCCGCTTCCGTCGGTTCGAGCAGTGCCCGCATCGGTCCGCCGGCATCGGCTGCCGTCCGCAATGCACTCAGTACCCGTGGGCGCTCGGACTCGACAACGTCCAACAGTCGGGTGACACCCACCGCCGGACTACCCGCGCGGGGATCGGGCATCGGGGCTGAGTTCTCGGTGCGATCGATGTCCTGGCTGCGCGTCGCGACGCTGCGGCTGCGCTCGACCACGAGCTCTGAAATGCCGTCCCACCAGCGGGCGACCGTCGGATCGGGGCGACCCTGCCAGGTCATCTGCCACCAGGCCTGCGGGCTGGGCAACGACCAGGTGATCGTGACGACGTTGGGGCGGTCGTCGAACAGGATCGGTGGACTCACCAACACATCGCGCAACTCCATGCCGCGATCCCGGGCGCCGGGGGCGTAGCCGGACAGGTAGGAGTCGATGAACGTCTGTCCGCAACCCGGGGCGGTGACCACGCGGTCGACGATGAACACCTCGGCCATGGTCGCGACGCTACGGTCCGCGGCCGCGGTGGTCCGCGGCGGCTCCCGGCCAACGGGAAACCACCGTTGACCGCACGTGGTGCCGGGGCGATCGTGATGCGATGAGCGATGTGTTCAGCCCGGCGCGCCTTGGACCGGTAACCTTGCGCAACCGAGTGATCAAGGCCGCGACATCCGAGGGACGCTCGCCATCCGGTGCGGTCACCGATGACTTGATCGCGTTTCACCTGGCCTTCGCCGAGGGCGGTGTCGGCATGACGACGGTAGCCTACTGCTGCGTGTCGCCCCAGGGTGCCAGCGCGCCGGGTCAGATCGTGATGAGCAAGGTGGCGGTGGCGGGTCTGCGCACGCTGACCGACGCCGTGCATGGAGCCGGGGCAGCGATATCGGCGCAACTCGGGCATGCCGGAGTGGTGGCGCCGCGCAAGCTCACCGGTGTCACGGCGCTCGCTCCGAGTCGATTCGTCAATCCGACATCGTTGGCGTATTGCCGCGCCATCACCGTCGAGGAAATCCGCACCGTCATCAAGCAGTTCGGTCTCGCCGCTCAGGTGGCAATCGATGCCGGATTCGACGCGGTCGAACTGCATTTCGGTCATCTTTATCTGCCGAGCTCCTTTCTCAGCCCGCTCATCAATCGGCGAAAAGATCCCTACGGCGGCAACATCGACAACCGCTCGCGGCTGGTCCGCGAGATCGCCCAGCACGTCCGTCAGGTGGCGGGCGATCAGATCGCGGTGATCGCCAAGCTGGACATGGACGACGGTCTGCCCGGCAGCATCTGGATCGACGAGGCACTACGGACCGCACAGCTTCTCGACTCGGACGCCACCTTGGATGCATTGGAATTGACCCAGGGCTCGTCGGTGTACAAGCCGATGTACCTGTTCCGCGGAGATGTGCCGGTCAAGGAGTTCGCCGGGGTGATGCCGCCCGCGCTGCGTCCGGCTGTTCGGCTGTTCGGTAAGCGGACGATGGGTGTGTATCCGTACCAGGACCTGTACATGCTGGATGCCGCGCGCCAATTCGTGCCGCTCATGCGCAATACCAAGCTGATCCTGCTGGGCGGCATCACCGAGCGCGAGCACCTGGAGACCGGGCTGGCCGAGGGGTTTGACTTCTTCGCGATGGGCCGGGCGCTGCTGCGCGAACCTGGCCGCGTCAATTCCATGATGTCGCAACCTGATTCGCGTAGCCGATGTAACCACAACAACAAGTGCATGGTGACGGTCTTCGGCCGGACGCACTGCGTGCTCGACCCGGTGCAGCGCTACGGTGCGGCAGTGCCGTCAGCGTCCGAGCAGCTCACCTAACGATCGGGCCGCATCCCGCCGGGCCTGCTGGGCCAGGTCGAGCATCGGCATCGTCATGAAACCGTGGATGCCGCCCTCGAATGAGCACCGCATGGTCGGCGTGCCCGCCGCGGCAAGGGCATCCGCGTAGGCGATCCCTTCGTCGTGCAGCGGATCGTGGCCGGCCAGCACGACGACGGCAGGGGGTAGACCGGTCAGATCCGCCTGCAGTGGCGAGGCGTACGGATGCTGCCGGTCCTCGACCGCGGGCACGTACTGATCCCAGTACCACTGCAGTGCCGGCCGCGGGTTATAGTAGCCGCGGCCGTACCGCCGGTAGGAGTCGGTGTCGAAATCGGCAGCGATCACGGGATACAGCAGCAACTGTGCGCCGATGGGCGGGCCGCCGCGGTCGCGGGCCATCACCGCGGTGACGGCGGCGAGGTTGCCACCCGCGCTGTCCCCGCCGACCGCAAGCCTGGTGGCATCGCCGCCGAGTTCGGCGGCGTGCGCCGCCGCCCAGTGTGTGACCGCAAAGACGTCTTCGGCCGCGGTGGGCCACCGATGTTCCGGGGCCAGCCGATAGCCGACCGAAACCACCACGGCGGAAATCGAATTCGCGAGGTTGCGGCATAAGCCGTCGTGACTGTCGAGGTCGCAGAACACAAACCCGCCACCGTGGGCGTAGACGAGTATCGGCAACGGGCTGCCGGACTCGGGCCGGTAGACCCGGACTCCGACGCTGCCGTCGGCGACGTCGACGCGGTGTTCGGCTACCTGGAAAACCGGTTCGGGGTTCGGGTTCGGGACGAAGCGGGAGCGGATCGCCGCTCGGGCCTCGGCACCGGTCATCGTATGCACCGGCGGGAAGCCGGAGTCGAGGGTGTCGATCAGGCCGGCGATCTGCGGATCGAGTGTCACGCGGGCTGCAGGCGTCCGATGGTGCGAGGCGTGGGGCCGGCGCGCAGTGGACGAAGCGGCTGCAGCGTCGGAGCGACTCGGTCCGGTCCGCCTTCGGCGCTGCGCCAGATAGCCATGGCCGTCATTCGTACCGGTGCCACCAGTCGGTTGTCGAAGGCCATTCGATTCATCGGTCCGCACACCGAGACCGCTGCCACCGCGTGACCGTCCGGGCCGATGGGTGCGGCCACGCAGCCGAAGCCGGGCAGCGACTCCTCGCGTTCGAAGGCCACTCCGTGCGCACGGACCTTCGCCATCTCGGCGGCCAGCTGCGGAGCGGTGGCGATCGAAAACCGGGTCTTGCGCCCGGACAGGTCGACGTCGGTGATGTCCTTGTCGGCGAGGATGGCTTTACCGATCGCCGTGCAGTGGGCCGGCTGACGCCCGCCGACCCGGGTCGGGATCGCCGCTCCCATCTGTTCGCCGATCTTCTCCAGGTAGACCACGTCGGAGCCGTCCAGGACCGCCAGGTGCACGACCAGCCCGGTTGCCCGGTGCAGGTCGCGCAGTAGCGGGATGGCGGCCCGATGGATGCGGTCTTGATGCAGTGCCAACGATCCCAGCTCGACCAGCCGCATCCCGAGCTCGTAGTCGCGGCCGTCGCGGCGCAGCCACCGCAGTGCGACCAGACGCTCGAGCATGCGGTGCGCCGACGATCGGGGCAGGCCGGTGCGGCGCACGATCTGTGCCAGCGTCAGCCGGCCCGGCCCGTCGAATGAATCCAGGACCAGTGAGATCCGGTCGATGACGGCGCTCGGCGTCTCACTCGACTTCTCGACAGCCTTCTCGACAGCCATGGTCATGGGGGCCTCCTTGCTACCACTGCATGCCAACCCGGCATATGACTATTAGTCATATAGTTGTAGCACGGTGGTGTGGGCGCTGTCACACCAACACGCGGACCTCATCCGGCCGGTGCTCGACGCTCGCGCCCCTGCCGCATCAGCCGAGCGGCGGCATGGAACCCCAGGGACCGTAAGGTCCGTTCTGGTGACCGGCGCCTGCACTGGAATCGGGCACAGCGAAGCCGGCAACGCCGGCAGGCCCCAGGCAGCGGGATGACGAGACCGCCTCGCTGCATGGATCCACACTTGCGTTTGCTACCGGTCCGGCCATCAGCCCGGCGGTCAGGCCGGCGGCTGCGATGGCTACCGAGAGTCCCAGTGATTTGATGTGCATCATGCATTCCCTTCTGTCGGGGAGAATCGAAAGCCGCCGTATCGACATGCCACAACTGTTGCGGCGCAAGGTGTGTCAACTATTGATGAACGTAATCGGCGGTGCGACAGTGGTTGTCGCGTCGAGTTCGTCCTAACTCCGTTGTACCCACGCCCTGGTGCCCGGGCCACCTTGTGAGAACGATTCATACGGGACGCATATTCGGCCATGCCGATAGCGGCCGTCAGCGGCAGTGCGGCACAAGCCGGGTGGTCGAGCCGTCAGGCGGTGGCGGCGGAACGACCGGCGCGGCGGCCGTAGAAGCTGCCGTCGCCGAGTGAGACACCGCTGGCGTAACCCCACGCCGCAAGCCCCGCGGTGCAGCGTCCCGCCGCGAACAGCCCGGGTATCGGGTGTCCGCTGACGTGAAGTACTGCGCCGTCCAATGAGGTCATCAGTCCGCCGAGCGTGAAACCACCGCAGCTGGCCCGCAAGTCGATCGCGCCGACCGGAGTCCCGACGGGCTTGATCCACTCCGGCTTCTTGTGCAGCAATGGATCCTCCCCGCGTGCGGCCGCCTCGTTATAGGCGCCGATCGTCGCTTGCAGGGAGCCGACCGGGAGACCGATCTCCGCTTCGAGCTCGGCGACCGTGTCACACACCCACGTCGCGGGCCGTTTGAGGAACGGAGTGGCCGATGTTGCCGCCATCGCGTCCTCTTGGGCGTCGCCGTCGATGATCAGGTAGGCGGTGTCCTCCTGCCGATACAGCGTCAGCTGGCCGATCCGGCCGGAGTACATGTCCTCGGGGACATACCGCTGGCCGAGCCCGTTGACGAGAACACCGCGCACGGTCTGTTGCGGATCGATGAGGAACGCCACCTCGGTGGCGTCCATGTGTGCGAGGTCAGCGCCGAGTGCCTGCGCCATCCGGATCGCGCGGCCGTCGTGCTGTTCGATGGAGGCGGCCGGCCGTCCCGCGATGGCCGGGGCGAACTGCTTGACCATCGACTCGCTGTAGGCGAAGCTGCCCGCGGCCAGCATGACTCCGCGCCGCGCGCGCACTCGCACCGTCTCGCCGTATTGTCGCGCCACCACGCCCGCCACCCGGCCATCGGATTCGACGACCAGCGTCTGCACCCGCACGTCGTAGACAGCTCGGACGCCGAGTGCTGTAGCGGTTTCGACCAATGGCTTCATCAACATGAAACCGCCGCTCTTCTCGCCGGCGACTTTTCCGGTCATCTGCGGGATGTGGCCACGCGGAGCGGGTTCGGCGATCCTGTTGAACGGGTAGGCGTTCTCCCCGCCGGTGAACATCAGGCCCTGGTCGCCGGGCGGCTCCCAGCCGGGCTCGCCCCAGAACTCCGGCTTGAACGGCACACCGCAGTCCGTCAGCCAGTCGAAGTGCTCCAGGCTGCCGTCGCAGTAGTCCGCGATGCGGGTTTCATCGGCGCCGGGCCCCATGGCGACATTGAGGAATGCCGCCATATTGGACGGCGAATCGGTGAAACCGCAGGCCTTTTGGATCGGTGTGCCGCCGCCCAGGTAGATGAACCCGCCGGCCATCGCCGCGGCGCCGCCCCAGGATCCGGTGCGCTCCAGCACCAGCACATCGGCACCCGCACGCGCCGATTCGACCGCTGCCGCCGCACCGGCGATGCCGTAGCCGACGATGACCACGTCGGCCTCGTGGTCCCAGTGGTCGATCGACGATGCAGGGACCGGGCTGACGTCATCTTCGACGGTCATGGACGCATGGCCGCCGGAAGGTCGGATACCCACTGATGCCCCCAGTAGCTGTCTGCGGTGATTTCCTCTGCGGTGTAGTACATTTCGTCGACGCGCATCCCTTCGGTGCCGAATTCGATGTCCCAATCGCCGGGCGCGCGCACGTAGAACGACACCATCTTGTCGTTGGTATGCCGACCCAGGGTCGACGATAGTGCAAAGCCCGCGGCGTTGACCCGATCTAGCGCCTGACCCACTGCGTCGAGCGAGTCGACTTCGACCATCAGGTGGATCAGGCCCGGATCGCGAACCGTTTGTGCGGGACAGATCGCCAAACTGTGGTGCCGTTGGTTGACACCCATGAACCGCACCCGGATCGGCCCGAACTCGGGCGGCGCGGGGACCCGGAATGCGCCACGGGACGTGAACCCCAGGACCTCGGTGTAGAAGGCGAATGCTCCGTCGACGTCGAGCGCGGGCAACACGATGTGGCCCAGTCCCTGATTGCCGGTGACGAAACGCGCGCCGAACGGGGTCACGACAGGGGAGTGGTCGAGGACCGCGCCGTGGAAGACCTCCAGCGAGGTTCCGGCGGGATCGTCGAAGGCGATCACTTCCTCGACACGCCTGCTGTCTGCTTCATCCGGTAACAGTTGTTTGAAGGAGATACCGGCAGTGTCGAGTGCGGCCTTGACCTGCTCCAGGTCGGTGTGGTCGCGCACCTCCCATCCGACCGTGACGATTCTGTCCACATCACCGGGCACGACGATGATGCGTGCGGCTCGTTCGTCCATCCGTAGGTACAGCGCTGACGCATCGGAACCCGTGCCCTGGGCGAAGCCGAGGACACCGAATGCGAAGTGGCGCCAGCGTTCGATATCGGAGGCGGCAACGGTGACGTAGCCCAGGCCTTTGATGAGACTCATGCTTCTCCGACTCAGATCATCGCTCGCAGCGGACCCTGCGGGTCCACGCCCAGCGAGCTCAGAGCCGACGCGTGGTAGACCGTTCCGGGAACATGGATCGCGTGCGCCTGCCCGACATGCACATCCCGCCAATACCGTTGCAGCGGTTTGTCCATCCGCGCGGCATTGCCGCCGCACCGCGCGAAGATCTCGTCGACCGCTGATACCGCGCGCCACACAGCGCGGACCTGGGTACGGCGGCCCGCCGCCCGGTCCTCGAAGGACACCTCCTTGCCGGCGTCGACCAAGTCGTAGATGCGATCGGCGTTGGCCAGCAATTCCTGTCGGGCGGCGTTGATGTCGGCGGCAGCTTCGCCGATGGCGTACATGACGTAGGGGTCGTCCTTGACTGCGACGCCACTGGCGTTCACGCGCTCACGCTGGTAGTCCAGCGCGGCGGCCAGGGCGCCCTCGGCGATCCCGATGGTCGCTGCGCTGATCCCCAGCGGGAACATCGTCGACCACGGCATCAGGTAGAGCGTGTCGGTCATTCCGGCTTCGCGCTGCGCGGTGCCGTCCATCACCTTCGTCGCATCCATCGTGCGATAGGACGGCACGAACGCCTCTTTGACGATGACATCCTTGGAGCCGGTGCCGCGCAGTCCGACGACATTCCAGGAATCCTCGACGATCTCGTAGTCCCGGCGGGGCAGGACCATGTGCAGCATCTGCGGCGGCATCAGAGGTTTGCCCTCGGCGTCACCGAGCATCGCGCCGAGGAAGATCCAGTCGCAGTGGTCGGTGCCAGAGCTGAATTGCCATCTGCCGGTGAAGATGTAACCGCCGTCGACGGGCGTTGCGACGCCCTGAGGAGCGTAGGGCGACGCGACCCAGGTGTCGATGTCATCGGCCCACACCTCGGCGGCGACCTTGGGATCGGCATACGCCAGCTGATAGGGATGCACACCGACCACGCCGTTGATCCAGCCGGCGGCCGGGTCGAGCGTGGCCGTGGCCATCACGGTCTCGGCGAACTCGCGAGGATGGACCTCCAACCCGCCGTGTGTCTTCGGCTGGAGCAGGCGGATATTGCCTGCCGATTTCATCAGCTTGACGGTCTCGTCGGTAAGCATGCCGATCTTCTCGGCCTCGGTTCCCTGCTCTCGCAGTCGATCGGCAACCTGGTGCACCCGGTCGATTACCCGCTCACTCATCATGTGGTCCTATCGTCGCTGGCTGACACTGATCGTGGACCGCAAGTGGTGCACCCGCCGCGGTGCTTCCCGGTCAGCGGAAAGCTGTTGTGGCCGTGCCCTCAGAACTCGATGTGCAGGTCGTCGGACACCGGCCTGGCCTGGCAACCCAGGATCAGGCCCTCGGCGAGGTCGTCGGGCTCGAGAATCTCGCAGCTGGCCATGTGCACCTCACCGCGTACGGCAGTCGCCACGCATGACCCGCAGTGGCCTTCACGGCAGGAGTGGGGGGCCGCGATTCCGGCTGAGATCAAGGTGTCGACGAGTGTGGCGTCCCGGGGCCACCGCAGATGGTGACTGGTTCCGTCCAGATCGACCCGGACGGTCGCGGTGTCGGCATTGCCGAAAGTGGTTGCCGCTGAGCTGGTGTCATCTCCAAGGAGGTCACCGGGCAATTCGCTGCGGTTGTCGACGTCTGACATGGGCATCGATTCTGCGGCCCGATGGCCGGGACGCGGCGTCTCTGCGTCCGGTCACCGGGAGACCGCCCCGGTGCGAGAGCGCGGACCGCCTACCGTTTCGGCGTGTGAGCACTGGATCGAAGTCCGATGTCGATGTCGTCGTGGTGGGGGCCGGGTTCGCCGGCCTGTATGCCTTGCACAGGTTCCGCTCGCAGGGGCTGTCGGTGCGGGTGTTCGAGGGCGCACCTGATGTCGGCGGCACCTGGTACTTCAACCGCTATCCAGGCGCTCGCTGTGATGTCGAAAGCGTGGACTACTGCTATTCGTTCTCCGACGAGTTGCAGCAGGAGTGGACGTGGACCGAGAAGTACGCCACGCAGTCCGAGATCCTGGCGTACATCAATTGGGTGGCCGACAAGCTGGACCTGCGCCGGGACATCACCTTCAACACTCGCGTGGTGGGCGCGGTGCTCGACGAGCAGACGGTGCGCTGGACGGTGAGCACCGACGCAGGGGAGAGCGTCGTGGCGAGATTCGTGGTGATGGCAACAGGCCCCCTGTCAGCCTCCATCACACCGAAGTTCCCAGGGCTGGACAGCTTCCGAGGCGAGATCTACCACACAGCGCATTGGCCCCATGAGGGCGTCGACTTCACCGGCAAGCGCGTCGCCGTGATCGGTACTGGGTCTTCGGGAGTTCAATCCATCCCGATCATCGCCGAACAAGCCCAGCAGTTGTACGTGTTCCAGCGCACACCGAACTACAGCGTCCCGGCAGGCAACCGGCCGTTGACGGCCGAGGAAATCGCCGACATCAAAGCCAACTACGCCGAGCGACGACGGGTATCGTGGCGCAGCGGCGGCGGGTCACCGCATGTCGCGCATCCGAAGCTGACCATGGACGCCACCCCCGAGGAACGGCGGGCCGCTTTCGAAACGCGCTGGGAACTGGGGGGCGTCTTGTTCTCCAAGACCTTCGCCGATCAGATGGTGTCCCTGGACGCAAACGAGGAAGCCCGCAAGTTCTACGAGGAGAAGATCCGCTCCGTCATCGACGATCCCGATCTGGCCGATTTGCTGATCCCCGACGACCATCCGATCGGCACCAAGCGAATCTGCACCGACTCCAATTACTTCCAGACGTTCAATCGGCCCAACGTGACGCTGGTCAGCGTGAAGAAGACTCCTATCGAGTCGATCGACGAAACCGGAATCACCACCGCTGAAACGCACTTCGACATCGATGCACTGGTTTTGGCTACCGGGTTCGACGCCATGACCGGCTCTCTGGCCAAGATCGACATCGTGGGTCGCGCCGGTCAACGGCTGGTGCAGGACTGGGCCGACGGGCCGCGCACGTATCTGGGATTGGGCACCGACGGGTTCCCCAATCTGTTTCTGGTGTCCGGCCCCGGGGCGCCGGCAGTGCTGGCCAACATGGTGCTGCATGCCGAGGCCCACGTGAACTGGATTTCCGATGCCATCTCATACCTCGACGAAAACGGTTACGCCGGAATCGAACCGACCGCCGACGCGGTGGACTCCTGGATCGCGGAATGCGCGCAACGCGCCGAGGCGACACTGTTCACCAAGGCCAACTCCTGGTACCTGGGCGCGAACGTGCCCGGCAAACCACGCCAATTCATGTTGTTCATCGGCGGCTTCGGCACCTACCTCGACATCTGCAACGAGGTGGCCGGCGCCGGGTACACGGGCTTCGATCTGCTCAAGGCGCCGTGAATGTCAGGCCTATCGGGGAAGGTCGTCCTGGTCACCGGGGCGGGTCGCGGCACGGGTCGCGTGCACTGTGAGCGGTTCGCCGACGAGGGTGCCGACGTCATCATGCTCGACCACAGCGACGCCGCCGATGATCTACGTGCGACCGCACTGCGGGTGGAACAGCGGGGCCGGCGCGCCGTCCTCGGGACGGCCGACGTCGCCGACCTTGCCGCAGTCACCGCCGCGGTCGATGCAGGGGTCGAGCGCCTCGGCCGCCTCGACGTGATCGTCGCCAACGCCGGCATCCACAGTCCCGGCGCCCCGGCGTGGCAGATCACTGCTCAGGACTGGCAGCGCACTATCGACGTCAATCTCACCGGGGTATGGCACACCGTCCGAGCGGGTGTGCCGCATGTCGGGTCCGAGGGCGGCTCCGTCGTGATCATCAGCTCCACCAACGGCTTACGCGGCACCGCCGGGACCGCCCACTACACCGCCAGTAAGCATGCTGTCGTCGGCCTGGCCCGCACACTGGCCAATGAGCTGGGTCCGCGAAACATTCGGGTCAATACCGTGCACCCCGGCGCCGTCGCCACACCGATGGTGCGAAATCCGGCGACGTACCGGCGGTTACGGCCGGATCTCGACGACCCCACCGAGGCTGACGCCGCCGAGGTGCTCACTGCGCGGAACCTGCTTCCGGTGCCGTGGGTCGAGCCCGTCGACGTGGCCAACGCCGTCGTCTTCCTCGCCTCGGACCATGCCCGCTACATCACCGGCACTCAGCTCGTCGTCGACGCGGGCCTGACCCAGAAGACGACATGACGGGACGGCTGGCGGGTAAGACCGCATTCATCACCGGGGCGGCGCGCGGAATCGGCCGCGCACAAGCGGTGCGGTTCGCCCAGGAGGGCGCGGCGATCGTCGGCGTCGACCTGTGCGGACCTGTCGAGTCGGTGCAGGTGCCGGCGAGCACGCGGGACGATCTCGACGAGACGGCCCGGCTGGTCGAGAACCTTGGCGGCCGTATCGTGACCGAGACCGTCGACGTACGCGATGTTGACGCGTTACGAGTGGCGGCCGGCCGGGGCGCCGACCGTTTCGGTGGTCTCGATATCGTCTGTGCCACAGCGGGAATCACCTCACGCGCCCCCGCCGTCGACATGGCCGAGTCCATGTGGCGGACTATGCTCGACGTCAATCTCACCGGCGTGTGGAACACCTGCACCGCCACGACGCCACATCTGATCCCCCGTGGGGCAGGTTCCATCGTGTTGGTGAGTTCAATCGCCGGGCTGCGGGGCCTCGTCGGCGTCGCTCACTACACGGCCGCCAAACATGGTGTCGTCGGCCTGATGCGAAGTCTGGCGATTGACCTGGCGCCGTTCGGCATTCGGGTCAACTGTGTGCACCCCACGAACGTCGATACGCCGATGATCCAGAACGATGTCGTCAGCAGTGCGTTTAGACCCGACTTGGGCCGGCCTCCGAGCCGACAAGAATTCGCCGAGGCCGCCACCAGGATGAACATGCTGCCGGTGCCGTGGGTCGACCCGGTGGACGTGGCCAATGCCAGTCTTTTCCTGGCCTCAGACGAGGCGCGATACATCACCTCGGTCAGCCTGCCGGTGGATGCGGGTGCGACTCAACGATGAACAACGAAGGAAACACCATGCTCGATGTGACCAAGTACGGGCCGTGGGCTGTCATCGCCGGCGGCTCGGAAGGCGTGGGTGCCGAATTCGCGCGCATGCTGGCCGAGACCGGTTTCAATCTGGTGCTGATCGCGCGGAAACCGGGACCGCTGGAGGAAACAGCGCAACGCTGCCGCACCCACAGTGTCGAGGTGAGAACCGTCGCTGCCGATCTTCTGGATCCCGGAGCGGTCATGCACATCGCGGATCAGACCGCCGACATCGAGGTGGGTCTGCTGATCTACAACGCGGGCGCCAGCACGTGCAACGAGCTGTTCCTCGACACCGATTTGAGCGAATTCCAGAGGGTCATCGACCTCAATGTCACCAGGATGCTCGAGATGGTGCAGCACTACGGACGCCAGATGGCGGACCGTGGGCGCGGCGGCATCATGGTCGTCGGCTCGTTGTCCGGCTACATGGGAGCCTGGCGACACACCGTCTATGCCGGTGCCAAAGCGTTCTCCCGGGTCTTCGCCGAAAGCCTGTGGCTGGAACTGCGGGAGCGCAACGTCGATGTCGTCGAACTGGTGCTGGGTGTGACCCGGACCCCGGCGATGGAACGCGTGGGACTGAACTTCGACGCCCCGGGGATCCTGGTCAACGAACCCGCCGAGGTCGCCGCCGAAGGCCTCGCACATCTGGGTGATGGGCCGGTGTGGATTGCCGGGGGCAATGCGGAGACGGCCATCAGGAACAGCGTGCCGGACCGGGCAGCGGTGGTGCTGGAGTCCCATGAGGCGATCAAGGCGCTGATCGCAGGGGCGCACTGACTGTGCGGCTGGGGTTGTCAACTCCGGTCGTCGCGCAGGTCCCGGGGTCAGCGGCCGAGTGGGAGAGTAGGGCCGACATCTCCGATCTGGCCTTGATCGCCCGTGCTGCAGACGATTTGGGCTTCGACTACTTGACGTGTTCTGAACACGTGGCGATTCCCGCCGCCGATGCGGCCAGCCGCGGTGCGATGTATTGGGACCCGTTGGCGACCTTGGGATACCTCGCCGCGCTCACCGCTCGCATCCGGTTGGCAACCTCGGTGCTGGTGCTCGGTTACCACCATCCCCTGGCGATCGCCAAACGCTACGGCACTCTCGACCAGGTCAGTGGGGGACGGCTCGTGCTTGGAGTGGGAATCGGCTCGCTGACAGAGGAATTCGCGCTGCTTGGGGCCACTTGGGAACAGCGGGCCGAACGGGCCGACGATGCTCTTCGCGCGCTCCGGGCGTCGTTGTCCACAGCAACTCCGCGCCATCACGGTCCCTACTATGAGTTCAAGGATCTCAGGCTGCTACCACATGCCCAACAAGACCGGGTGCCGATATGGGTCGGCGGACGTAGTCGGGCCTCACTTCATCGGGCGGTGACACTGGCCGACGGCTGGATGCCATTCGGATTGACAGTCAAGGAGATTCGAAACCTGGTCGCCGAGGTCGACTTACCGGCTCACTTCGACATGGTGCTTTCCGCCCATCTGGATCCGCAACGCGATCCGGCGGCCACTGCCGCACAACTGGAAATGCTGCGAGACGCGGGTGCCACCGCAGTCACCTGTACCGTGCGCGCCGACAGCTCGCAGCACTACTGCGACCAACTCGCCGTGCTTCACGACCTGAAGGGGCGGTGATGGCCGACCTCGACATCCTGGCGCGACTGCAACGCCTCGAGGATCAGCAGGACATTGCGACTCTCATCGCCTCATACGGCCCAGCGGTCGATGCCGGCGACGCGCACAGCGCTGCGGGGTTGTGGACGCATGACGGCCGCTATGACGTGGAAGGGTGGCAGATGTCGGGCCGCCAGGGCGTCTACGACATGGTCGCCTCGGATTCTCACCAGGAGTTGGTGGCGAAGGGGTGCTGCCACTTCTTGGGGCCGGCGGTGGTGACGGTCGACGGAGACCGGGCCGTGGCTGTGTGCGAATCACTGGTGCTTGTGCGCCGCCAAGGTCACGAGGACTTGGACCACACCGATCAGTACTGTGTCTGGCGGGCGACTGCAAACCACTTCGCACTGGATCGGGTGGATGGGCGATGGCAGATCACCACTCGCGTCAGTCGCGTCCTCGACGGTGACCGTCTTGCACACGCGCTTCTCGGTGCCGGCTTGGCCGGTGACCCTGCGCCCCTCGATGGGCGCGGGTGATCGGATGTGATCCGGTCGATTCCCAGTCACCGGCACATCGCGTGCACTGTGGCGACCACTGCGATGCAGATTGGAGGTACACACAGTGACGCGAAGGAGTTGGCATGGCTGCAGACGATGACGATGTGGTGACCTACGAAGTCGTCGGCGGAACGGCGGTGGTCACGATGAATCGGCCGCGGTACCGCAATGCGCAGAACTCCGTCATGACCTACGCACTCGATGCGGCGTTCCAACGGGCCGTCTCCGACGACGATGTGCGCGTGATCGTCTTGGCCGGCAACGGAGATCATTTCAGCGCAGGCCACGACATCGGCACACCAGACCGCGACCACCATGTGTCCTACGAGAACAAGGCCGCGCTCTGGTGGGATCACGTCGACAAAGAGGGCGGCGACATGCGCTACGCCCGCGAGGTCGAGGTGTATCTGGGCATGTGCCGGCGGTGGCGCGAGATCCCGAAACCCACGATCGCGATGGTGCACGGGGCGTGCATTGCCGGCGGACTCATGCTGGCCTGGGTGTGCGACCTGATCGTCGCCTCCGAGGACGCCTTCTTCTGTGATCCTGTGGTGCGAATGGGCATTCCCGGGGTCGAATACTTCGCGCACCCATGGATTCTGGGGTCCCGCTTCGCCAAAGAGATGCTGTTCACCGGGGACAAGTTCGGTGCGCAGCGCGCCTACGAGATCGGGATGGTCAGTCGAGTCGTGCCGAAGGCTGAACTCCGCGACGCGACGCTTGCGCTCGCGGAGCGCATCGCGACAATGCCGAGATTTGGTCTCGCGCTGACCAAGCGGGCGGTCAACCAGTGCGAAGACCAGATGGGACTGCGCAACGGTATGGATGCCGTGTTCGGGCTGCATCACTTCGCGCATGCGCACAATGTGGAGGTGGGCCAGGATTCGCTCGGTGGGCTGGATGCCAAGACGATGGCCGCACCTCGTAAACGTCCGTAGCCCAGAGCTTTCCACAGATACGCGTTCGTCCACAGCCGCGGCTGGAACGTTCAGAATTGTCGGTGACCCGACGTAGTATTCGAACATGGGTTCGATCACCGCGGCGCTGGATGCACTCGACGCCGCGGTCGAGATGCTGGGAGCAGCCGACATCGACGAGTTGCCCGTGCCGCAACGCTTTACGGCTCTGGAACGACTCGAGACTGCGGTGCGTCGCCAGGTCGCGGTATCCCATGAGCAGATCACCCATCTCGTGCGGTACGAGGGCTGCCCGCCGATCGCAAACGTGTTGGCTGACGTGTTGCGGATCAGCCGAACTGCGGCCAAGCGCCGACTGCGTGACGCCGAACAACTGACCCCGCGCACCACGTTGACCGGCGACCCACTGGCGGCACTGCTGCCCGAAACCGGCAGGGCCTGGGCGGCGGGTGAGCTGGACGGCGAGCATCTGCGGGTCATCCAGAAGTTCTTCCGCGATCTGCCCGATCACGTCGGCCCGGTCGAGGTGGACGACGCGGAACGCGCCCTGGCACAGCACGCCCGGACGATGCGCCCCGATCAGCTGGAGAAGGTCGCGGACCGGTTGGCCGTACACCTGAACCCCGACGGCAAGTTCTCCGAGGAGGACCGGGCGCGCAAGCGGGGCTTCCAATGGTGCGGGGGCCAGCGGCCGGACGGGATGAGCGTTGGAAAGCTGGTCGCCGATCCGGTGCTGCGGGCACAACTGGATGCGCTGTTCGCCAAAGTCGCCGCCCCGGGACCCGACGATGTGCGCAATCATGCCCAGCGGCAACACGACGCATTGGCCGACGTGGTCGGTAGCTGTCTCGGAGATCCGAAACTGGGACAGCACAACGGACTTCCGGTGACCATGATAGTGACGACGACCTTGCAGGACCTGCAACGGCGTGCCGGGCACGCGGTCACCGCCGGCGGGACGCTGATCCCCGTCACGGACCTCATCAAAGCAGCAACGCCGTCGTACAACTACTTGGCGGTGTTCGATGGAGTCACCGGAAAGTCGCTCTGGCTGGGGCGCAGCAAGAGGCTGGCGTCGGCAGATCAGCGAATCATGTTGTTGGCCAAGTATCGTGGCTGTAGTGCGCCAGGCTGCACCGTCAACGGTTACAACAGCCAGGTCCACCATGCCGCCAAGGACTGGAAGCACGGCGGCAACACCGACGTCGACGACATGACGCTGGCGTGCAAATGCGACAACCTGTTGGTCGAAAACGACGGCTGGAGCACCCGCCAACTTCCGAACGGTCGGACGGAGTGGCACCCGCCGCCGGACGTACCCCTACGCGGCGGCACCAACGACTATCACCACCCGGAACGCCTGCTGGCCAAAGACGACGAGAAAGACTAACTCGGAGCTGTCGGGGACGCTTCGCTCTGCATTGCGCGGATGGCCGGATCAATCCACAGCCGGAGGAGTTCGCGAAGTTCTGTGGAATCAGCCGGCGGCGTGATGATCAACGACTGCAGGGTCCGAAGAGAGATGTGCAGAACGTTGTCCACGGCACCTGGTGGCAGGGCAGACCAGTCGATGTCGAGCCCGATGAGCATCGCGCGGCCCTGGATTCGGGCGTTCGAGTTCTCGCGCAACACGATTTCAGCGAGCGCGGTCGCGCGTTGCGCTCGCACCATCAGCCCTACCAGAGGATCGCCCGGGAGTCGCTCGAGGGCGAGCGCAATCCCTTCGACCACGGCATCGGCGGGATCGGTGATACCGCGCAGAGACGCCTGTATTCCCTCGATGAAGCTTGTGGACGCCTCCGCCCCGACCGCCGCCATGAGCTGGTCGATATTGGCGAAGTAGTGATAGATCGTCTGGCGGGTCACTCCCAGGACTCGGGCGACGTCCGCGATGGTCGTGCGCTCACCGAACTGTTCAATCGCGCTGCGCGCGGCCGTGAGGATGCGGGCGATCGCGTCGTCGTCTGATGCCGGAACGTCGCCTCCCCAGCCGCGAGTCCGCATACCGTCTCCTGACGCATCAATCGGCCGAAACCGCCGTTCGCCGGAACGCTACCGTACCCGAATTGCACAGATCATACGAATGATGTTCACTGTGTATGACCGGGACACCGTTCAGTCCGAGGCATCAGGGGAGGTCCGTGATGTCCGCACGACGTGGACTGTTTACCGGCGAGCTTCAAATATTCTCTGCCACAAACCATTTGACGGTCTCTACTGGAGCGGTCGGGCTCTTTCCACAAGGGTGGCGACCAGATTGAAGACTGATGCGCGTATATAAAATTGAGATCGTTCGTGACGGTCGCTGGTGGATGATCCGCATTCCTGAAGTCCACGGTGCCACCCAGGTGCATCGACTCAAAGAAGCCGAGGCGATGGCCCGTGAATACGTCGCGCTCCATCTGAATGTGCCTCTCTATGAAATCAGCATCGAGATCACCAGCATCCGTATGAAGCGACCCGAGTTTCGTGAGATCGGGGCGATGGCAGAGAAGATTCGTGACCTCCGCGAGCAAGCCCGCCGGCTCGAGCGGGAATCGGTGGCCAGTGCCCGTGAGTTCGCCCACTGGCTCATCGCCAATGGGGTGCCTGTTCGCGATATCGCCGAGCTCCTCGACGTCTCCTCACAACGAGTGAGCCAACTGACGAAGGACTAGTGATCGCCGATGGTTCGGCGACCGATGGCTACCCGCGGGCAGCGGAGCGTCCGGCCCGGCGGCCGTAGAAACTGCCGTCTCCCAACGAGATGCCGCTGGCATACCCCCACGCCGCGAGGCCGGCGGTGCAGCGTCCCGCCGCGTACAGACCGGGGATCGGCTCGCCACTGACGTGCAACACGTGCGCGTCGAGGTTGGTGCGCAACCCACCCAGCGGGAACCCGCCGGTCGCATGCCGCAGATCGAGGGCGCCGACCGGGCTGCCAATCGGCCGCAGCCAGCGCGCCTTCTTGTGCAATAGCGGATCCTCGCCGTGAGCGGCGGCAGCGTTGTAGCGCGCCACCGTGTCCTGCAGGCTGCCAAACGGCAAGCCGAGCTCCGCCTCGAGTTCCGCGACGGTCTCGCATACCCACTTGGGCTTGCGCAGAATCAGTTTCGGTGTCTGCGATGCCACAGCCTCGTCGTGAGCGTCGCCGTCGAGGATGAGATATGCCGTGTCGTCTTGGTGATAGAGCGTGAGCTGACCGGCACGGCCGGGATAGGTGTCTTCGGCGACGTAGCGCTGCCCGCGCGCATTGACCAGGATGCCGCGCACCAACTGCTGCGGATCGACCAGGAACGCGACCTCGGTCGCATCAACATGGGCCAGGTCCGCGCCGAGCGCCTGTGCCATCCGGATGCCTTGCCCGTCATGCTGTTCCACCGCGGACACCGGCCTCCCGGCGATCCGCGGCGTGAAGCGGGCCATCATCGACTCGTTGTAGGCGAAGCTGCCGGTGCCCAGGACCACGCCGCGCCGGGCCCGGATGGTGACCTCGGTGCCATACTGGCGTGCGGTGATCCCGCTGACGCGGCCGTCGGACTCGACCACGAGAGCCTGCACGCGGACGTCGTAGAGCGCGCGGACACCCAGGTCCGTCGCTCTCTGCACCAACGGCTTCATCAACATGAAGCCGGCGCTGGCCTGACCCTGCTTCTTGTTCTGCATCTGCGGGACATGTCCGCGCGGCGCAGGCTCGGCGATGGTGTTGAAGGGGTAGGCGTCCTCGCCGCCGCTGTACATCAGCCCTTGGTCGCCCAGCGGTTCCCACCCGGGCTCACCGAAGAACTCCGGTTTGAACGGCACCCCGCAGGCCACCAGCCACTCGAAGTGGGCGACACTGCCCTCGCAGTAGTCGGCGATGCGCTCCCGGTCGGCACCCGGTCCCATGGCGGCATCCAGGAATGCCGCCATGTTCTCGGCGGAATCATCGAACCCACACGCCTTTTGAAGTGCGGTGCCGCCGCCCATGTAGATGAACCCGCCGGCCAGCGCGGCAGCCCCACCCCAGGCGCCGGCTCGTTCGAGCACCAGGACATCAGCACCGGCACCGGCAGCCTCGACCGCCGCGGCCGCTCCGGCGACACCGTAGCCGGCGACAACCACGTCGGCTTCGTGGTCCCACGTCGCCACCGAGGCTGCCGGAACCGGGCGGACGCCGGTCATGTCAGGGCCGCATGGCGGCGGGCAGGTCGCCGACCCACTTGTGACCCCAGTAGCTGTCCGCCGTGATTTCCTCAGCGGTGTAATGGTTTTCGTCGATCCGCACGCCGCCGGTGCCGAATTCGATATCCCAGTCGCCGGGAGCGCGGACGTAGAACGACACCATCTTGTCATTGGTGTGCCGACCGAGTGTGGACGACAGCTGGAACTCCTGCGCGGCGATGCGGTCCAGCGCCTCTCCGACCGCGTCGAGGGTGTCGACCTCCACCATCATGTGAATCAAGCCGGGATCGCGCCGGTGCATCGCCGGGGCGATCGCCAAGCTGTGATGGCGTTCGTTGATGCCGAGGAAGCGGATCCGGATCGGCCCGAACTCCTTGGGCAACGGCACCCGGTATGCACCGCGGGACACGAAGCCCAGGACCTGGGTGTAGAAGTCGAACAGGCCGGGTGCGTCGAGCGCCGGCAGCACGACGTGGCCCAATCCTTGGTCGCCGGTGACGAATCGGGCGCCGAACGGGGTCACCACCGGGCTGTGATCCAGCACCGCGCCGTGGAAGACCTCCAGGTGGGTGCCCGCCGGGTCGTCGAACGCCACGACCTCCTCGACTCGCCGGTCGTCCGCCTCGGACTGCGACAGCTGTGTGTAGGCGACCCCCGCGCGCTCGAGCAGCTCTTTCACCTGTGCCAGCGCGGCGTGATCGCGGACCTCCCAGCCGACCGTCGCGATCCGATCACCGTCGCCGGGCACCACGATGATCCGCGCCGCCCGTTCGTCCATACGCAGGTACAGCGCGGACGGATCGGGTCCCTTGCCTTCGGCGAATCCCAGTACGCCGAAGGCGAATTGGCGCCACCGATCGATGTCAGCGGTGTGAATCGTGACGTAGCCGAGGCTCTTCAGGAGGCTCACGGGTGCGCTCCGATCAGATCATCGCCCGCAGTGGGCCCTGCGGATCGACACCGAACGAGCTCAGAGCCGACGCGTGATAGACCGTGCCCGGCACGTGGATGGCGTGGGCCATCCCGGTGTGGGCGTCGCGCCAGTAACGCTGCAGCGGCTTGTCCATCCGCATCGCATTGCCGCCGGAGCGGGCGAAGATCTCGTCGACGGCGCTGACCGCACGCCACACCGCACGTACCTGGGTGCGCCGCCCGGCGGCGCGGTCCTCGAACGAGACCTCTTTGCCGGAATCCACCATGTCGTAGATCCGGTCCACGTTCGCCAGGATCTCCTGGCGGGCGGCGTTAATGTCGGCGGCGGCCTCGCCGATCGCGTACATCACGTAAGGGTCGTCCTTGATGGCTGTGCCTGCCGCACTGACCCGCTCACGCTGATAGTCCAGGTGTGCGGCCAGCGCGCCTTCGCAGATGCCGATCGTGGCCGAGGAGATGCCCAATGGGAACATCGTCGACCACGGCATCAGGTAGAGGGTGTCGGTCATGCCGGCCTCGCGCTGGGCGGTGCCGTCCATGACCTTGAACGCGTCCATCACGCGGTACTCGGGCACGAACGCGTCCTTGACGATGACGTCCTTGGAGCCGGTGCCCCGCAACCCCACCACATCCCAGGAGTCCTCGACGATTTCGTAGTCCTTGCGCGGCAAGATCATGTGCAGCATCTGCGGTGGCATCTGCACCTTGCCGTCGGCATCGCTTTTGATGGCGCCCAGGAAGATCCAGTCGCAGTGGTCGGTCCCGGAGCTGAACTGCCAACGGCCGTTGAAGATGTAGCCGCCGTCGACCGGCCGGGCGATGCCCTGCGGGGCGTAGGGCGAGGCCACCCAGGTGTCGACGTCGTCGGCCCAGATCTCCTCGGCCACCCGTGGGTCGGCATAGGCCAGCTGATAGGGATGCACGCCGACGACGCCGTTGATCCAGCCCGCGGCGGGGTCGAGTGCGGCAATCGCCATCACGGTCTCGGCGAACTCCCGCGGGTGCACTTCCAGACCTCCGTACTTGGCCGGCTGAAGAAGGCGGATATGGCCGGCTTCCTTCATCGCCTTGACGGTCTGATCGGTGAGCTTGCCGATTTTCTCGGCCTCAACGGCCTGCTCGCGAAGCTGGTCAGCGATCTCCATGGTCTTGTCGAGCACCGAAGCAGTCATCATGCATCCTTAGTCCAGGTCTGGGCTGTTGATCTCATCCTGAACCCGCGAGGCCGTCAGTACCGGGCAATGTCTCGATGAGCGGGGCTACGTCAGAATTTGGTCCTACTCTGCTGGACATGAGCGCAGCGGAGGAACTCGACGTGGTCGTGGTCGGCGCCGGATTCGCCGGGCTGTACGCGCTGCACAAGTTCCGCGGGCAGGGGCTGTCGGTCCGTGTTTTCGAGGCGGCCCCCGAGGTGGGCGGCACCTGGTATTTCAACCGTTACCCGGGAGCCCGATGTGACGTCGAAAGCGTTGACTACAGCTACTCGTTCTCCGACGAACTGCAGCAGGAATGGACGTGGACCGAGAAGTACGCCACCCAAGCGGAAATACTGGCCTACCTGAATTGGGTCGCCGACCAGCTCGACCTGCGCCGCGACATCAGCTTCGACTCCCGGGTGATCTCAGCGGTCCTCGACGAAGGCACGCTGCGCTGGTCGGTGACTACCGAGGACGGCCGGATGACCACTGCCCGGTTCGTGGTGATGGCGACCGGGGCGTTGTCGGCCGCCATCACGCCGGCGTTCGACGGGCTGGACACCTTCGGCGGGGAGATCTATCACACCGCGCACTGGCCACACGAGGGTGTGGACTTCGCCGGCAAGCGGGTCGCGGTCATCGGCACGGGTTCCTCAGGGATCCAATCGATCCCGATCTTCGCCGAACAGGCGCAGCACCTGTATGTCTTCCAGCGCACCCCCAACTACAGCATCCCGGCGGGCAACTCCGCGTTGACCGCCGAGCAGGTTGCCGAGGTCAAGGCGAATTACGCCGAGCGCCGGCGGATCTCGATGCGAAGCGGCGGCGGCTCGCCGTATGTGGGCACGACCACACCCACCATGGCGGCGTCGCCCGAGGAGCGCCGCGCCGCGTTCGAGAAGCGTTGGAGCCTCGGCGGTGTGCTGTTCTCCAAGACGTTCCCCGATCAGCTCACCGACCAGGCCGCCAACGACGAGGCGCGGCGGTTCTGGGAAGAGAAGATCCGTGCGGTCATCGATGATCCCGCGGTCGCCGAACTGTTGATACCCGACGATCATCCGATCGGGACCAAGCGAATCTGCACCGATTCCAACTACTTTCAGACCTTCAACCGGCCGAACGTGACGTTGATCAGCGTCCGCCGCACCCCGATCGTGTCCGTCGACCGGACCGGCATCGCCACCTCCGCAGAGCACGTGGATCTGGACGCGATCGTGTTCGCCACCGGATTCGACGCGCTGACAGGGGCTTTGGGCAAGATCGATATCGTCGGGCGCGGGGGAGAGCGCCTGGCCGACGACTGGGCCGACGGCCCGCGCAGCTACCTGGGTCTGGGCGACGACGGTTTCCCCAACCTGTTCGTGGTAACCGGCCCGGGGGCGCCGGCCGTGCTGGCGAATATGGTCCTGCACGCCGAGGCACACGTGGATTGGATCGCCGCCGCCATCGGCTATCTCGACGAGCATGGGTACGCCGGCATCGAGGCGCGCCCGGACGCGGTTGAGAACTGGCTCGCCGAGCTCGACCAGCGCGCCGCGACCACGCTGTTCCCTAAAGCCAACTCGTGGTATCTGGGTGCCAATGTGCCCGGTAAGCCACGGGTTTTCATGCTCTTCATCGGCGGCTTCGGGACCTACAACGACATCTGCGCCGAGGTCGCCGCTGACGGATACCGGGGCTTCGACCTGATCAGGATGAGCTAGTCCCGATTGCCCGACTCCTCCTCATCGCTCGTTCCTCGCTCTGCATCGTCGTCAGGCGTCCCGCTGCAGGAAGCTCATCACCGTGGTTTCGAACGCCTGCTTGGCCTCGATCATCACCCAGTGTCCGCAGTTGGGGAACACGTGCAGCTCGGCGTTGGCGATGGTGCGCATCGGGATGAGTGCCATGTCCAACGGGCTGACCCGATCGTCGCGGCCCCACGTCAGCAGGGTGGGCGCCTTGACCTTGTGCATGATGGCCCACGGCAGCGGGAAGTCGGCGTTGCGCATCATCTTCGTCATGGCCGCGAACGCCGCCTTGCCGTACATCCGCCGCGCGCTCTCGAGGGTCTCGGGATCGGTGGCCAGTGCGAAGCGCTCCTCGATGAGTTGCTCGGTGACCAGTGCCGGGTCGTAGACCATGGAGTTGAGCCAGTCGATGAGCCGCTGGCGGGTGGGATCCTCGGTGAACTCCTGGAGCAGCCGAATTCCCTCGCTCGGGCCCGAGCTGAAGATGTTGGTCCCGATGCCGCCGATGGTGACCAGCTTGCCGATCCGGTCGCGATGATTGATCGCGAAGTTGATGCCGACGCCGCCGCCCATCGAGTTCCCGATGACGTCGACCTTGTCGAGGCCGAGCGCGTCGACGAACGCCGGCACCGCCGCCTGCGCATCCAGCATGGGGTGGCCGCCGAAGTCGTCGCTGACCCCGAATCCGGGAAACTCCAGCACCAGGCACCGGTAGCGCTCGGCGAAGAACGCCAGGTTGCCGCGGAAGTTGCGCCAGCCGGTGACTCCCGGCCCGGATCCGTGCAGCAGCAACAGGGTGGGGCCCTCACCGGCCTCGTGGTAGCGCAGAACGCCCTTCTCGGTGGCGATCTCGCGCTTGGTGCCTTCGTAAGTCGTGTCCACGGGTGCTATCCGACCATCGGGCCCGGGGGTGTGGCAACCAGGTGTACCGCTGGCCGGGCCGTAGCTCGGGCTGATATCAGCAGTCTCGTAGGCCTCATTTGCCACATCATCCTGCTAATCTGCACCGGGACCGGTTAGCTGCGGGGTGACCGCGAAAGGGTGCCGATGTCGCAAGTGACTGAGCAGAGCGCGTCGCAACCCGTGCCGACGCCGGATCCCGCCCCTGGCAAGCGCGGGCTGCTGGAGCGGTTCCGCCGCGATCGGCTGCTCGCGCGGGTCAGTATCCAGTCCAAGCTGATCTTGATGCTCGTGCTGTGCACGATGCTGGCCGCAGCCGTCGTCGGCGCGATCGCCTTCGAAGTCGGCCGCACGTCGCTCCGCACTGCTGTGTTCAGCCGGTTGATCGAGATCCGGGAGGCGCAGTCCCGTGCCCTCGAGGGCCAGTTCGGGGATCTCAAGAATTCGCTGGTCATCTACAGCCATGGCACGAGCACGTCGGACGCGCTTGCGGCGTTCACCGCCGGGTTCAATCAGCTCGACAACGTAGCGATCAGCCCGGCGCAGTGGCAGGGAGTGCTCGCCTACTACGACACCTTCATCAAGCAAACCGAACAGCAGAGCGGCACCCAGTTGGATGCGGCCGCCTTGTTGCCCACAGCCCCCGCCCAGCGATATCTGCAAGCCAACTACACAGCGCGGTTACCCACCGACGACGCGGCAATCGCCATGGGCGACGCCGGTGACGGGAGCCAGTGGTCGGCCGCAAACGCGCGGTACCAGGATTTCTTCCGGCAGATCGCCACCCGGTTCGGTTTCCAGGACGCCTTACTCCTCGATGCGCGCGGCAACGTCGTCTACAGCGCTTATAAGGGTGTCGACCTCGGCACCAACATCATCACCGGGCCCTACGCCGGCTCGAAACTGCATGCCGCCTATCTCAAGGCGATGTCGGCCAACACCGTCGACTATGTCGGCCTTACCGATTTCGAGTTCTATCAGCCGGCTCAGATGCAACCCACCGCGTGGATGGTCGCCCCGATCGCGCCGAACGGCAGAACCGAAGGCGTGCTCGCTTTGCAGTTCCCCATCTCGAAGATCAACCAGCTCATGACCTTCGACCGACAGTGGAAGGATGCCGGCCTCGGCGCCACTGGAGAGACATTTCTCGTCGGACCCGATGGACTGATGCGGTCGGACTCGCGAGTGTTCGTCGAGGACCCGCAGCGGTACAAGCGCGAGGTGACTGCGGCGGGTACACCCGCTGAAGTCGCCGACAAGGCGATTCTGCTCGGTGGCACCACGTTGGTGCAGCCCGACGTATCCCAAGCCACATCCAACGCGCGGCGGGGCGAGACCGGCACGCTGGTGTCCAGCGACTACCTGGGCAACCGAGCCCTCCAGTCCTATGCCCCTCTGCCCGATCACAATTCGGGACTGCAGTGGTCGATCATCGCCAAGGTGGACGTGGCCGAGGCTTTCGCCAAAGAATCCTCGTTCACCCGCACGATGGTCCTCAGCACCGTCGGGATGATCTTCATCGTCTGTGTCCTGGCGGCCTACCTCGCGCAGGTGTTCGTGCGTCCGATCCGCCGGCTGGAGGCCGGGGCGCAACGCATCGCTGCGGGTGACTATCTGGTTGCCATCCCCGTGGAAACGCGAGACGAACTCGGTGACCTGACGCAGGCGTTCAACGATATGAGCCGAAGTCTGACCGTCAAAGATGATCTCCTCAAAGAGCAGCGGCAGCAAAACGACGAATTGCTCCGGTCCCTGATGCCGGACGCCGTGGTCGAACGGTTCCGGCAAGGCGAAGAGACGATCGCCAGTGAGCACCACAATGTCACCGTCATTTTCGCCGACCTGCTCGGCATCGACCGCCTGCAGGCCGAAATGAGCCCCGGCGACTACCTGGCGCTGGGCAATGAGTTGATGCGCCAGATCGAAGCCGCCGCAACCGACTTGGGTATCGAGAGCGTCCACACCGTACGCAACGGTTATCTGGCCAGCTGTGGGCTGACAGTGCCCCGACTCGACAACGTCCGACGTACGGTGGATTTCGCGGTCGAATGCGTGCGGATCGTCGAACGGTTCAATTCTGATGCGGGCATCGCCTTGCAACTGCGCGCCGGAATCGACAGTGGAGATGTGGGTAGCGGCCTCATGGGCAGCCCATCGCTCGTCTATGACATGTGGGGCGACGCGGTGAACCTGGCGCATCAGGTCAAGGATGGTTCACCGCGTCCAGGCATCTTTGTCACCGCCAAGGTCTATGAAGCCCTGCGAGACACGATGACGTTCGTCGAGGCGGGATCGGTCACGGTCGGTGACACGGCTCAACCGATCTGGCAGGTGTCGGAGGACCAGCGATGAGTGACGTGTTCACCTCGGCCTGGTTCTACTGGGCAATAGGGATCGCCATCGGGCTGCCCGTCGGGCTAATCACGCTCACCGAGTGGCAGCACGCGCTCCGCCGCAGGAAAAGCTTTCTGCTGAAGCCGGTGACTCTGCTGCGCAACTACCTTCTGCCGCTGGGCGCGCTGTTGCTCTTGATGATCGAAGCCAGCCGGGTGCCGGCGGGATCGACCTCGGTGCGGATGGTGGGCACCCTGGTAGCTTTCGTCGTCCTGGTCCTGCTGCTCTCGGGGATCAACGCCGCAGTGTTCCAAAGCGCACCGGACGGAAGCTGGCGGAAACGAATTCCGGGAATCTTCCTCGACGTCGCCCGTTTCCTGTTGATCGCCGTGGGCCTGGCGATGATCTTCGCCTACATCTGGGGTGCCAACGTCAAGGGCCTCTTCACCGCGCTCGGAATCACCTCGATCGTTGTCGGCCTGACACTGCAGAACTCGGTCGGCCAGATCATCTCCGGGTTGCTGATGCTGTTCGAGCAGCCGTTCAAAATCGGTGACTGGCTTGATACTCCGGCCGCCAAAGGGCGGGTCGTGGAGGTGAACTGGCGAGCCGTCCATCTCGAAACCGGCACCGGCCTGCAGATCACACCGAACTCGGTACTGGCTGGGGCATCGTTCACGAACCTGAGCCGGCCGCCGGGAAAGCACACGATCATGGTCACGAGCGTCTTCGCGGTCGATGACGCTCCTGACGAAGTGTGCGCCATGCTCGTGCGGGTGGCCTCGGAGCTGCCGCAGTGCCACCCTGATCTGCCCCCGTCGGCAGTTCCCTTGGGGGCCAAGGAGTACCAGACCAAGATTCCGTTGAAGTCGCCGGCCGATGACGGAAAGGCCAAAGCGACGTTTCTACGCTGGGTCTGGTACTCGGCACGACGTGCAGGTCTGCACTTGGACGAAGCGGAGGACCAATTCTCCACTCCCGAGCGAGTCACCGCGGCGATCCGTTCCATCGTCGCGCCGACATTGCGACTGGACCGCGAAGAGCAGCAGCGTTTGATCCCGCACGCGACGATGGAGCGGTTCGGCGACGGAGAGCTTGTGCAGCGCTCCGGTGAGGTTCCCGCCGGCATCAAATTCATTGTCTCCGGCGAGGTTCGGTTGACCGCTATCGCGGAGGACGGCAGCGAGGTGGTGGTCGGCAGCCACGAGCGCGGTTCGTTCCTGGGACAGAGCACGCTGACCCGTCAGCCCGTGATCGGCTGGTCGTACGCGGTGGGCGAGGTCACCATGGTCTACCTGGCCCGCGAGCAGGTTGAGACGATCGTTCACGACAATCCCTTGCTCTTGCAGGAATTCGGCCGCACGATCGAGCAGCGCCGTGACTACATGCTGCGAGCGGTCGCGACGAGTGAGGGTGATGACGCGTCCTGAGCATGACCTCGTTGTCGTCGGCGCGGGCATCGTCGGCCTGGCGGTGGCCAGGGAGTGGATGTCGCGGCGTCCCCAGGACTCGGTGGCCGTCGTCGAGCGCGAGGACGGGCCTGCTCGCCACCAGACCGGCCACAACTCCGGGGTGGTCCATGGCGGGATCTACTACCCGCCGGGATCGCTGAAGGCTCGGCTCTGCGTCGACGGCGCCCGGATGATGTACGAGTACTGCGAGCACAACGCCATCAGTCACGAGCGGTGCGGCAAGCTGATCGTCGCGGTGTCAGCCGACGAGTTGGGCCGTCTGGACGACTTGCAGGAGCGGGGCATCGCCAATGCCGTCCCGGGGCTGCGTCGCGTCGGTGCCCGGGAGATCGCCGAGATCGAACCCAATGCTGTTGGTCTGCAGGCACTTCACGCACCCAATACCGGGATCGTCGACTATCCCGCGGTGGCCCGCACCCTTGCCGCGGAGCTGACGGCCGCGGGAGTGTCGATCCGGTTCGGCACCGAAGTCACCGGGATCGAAGGGGCGGACAACCCGACCGTCCACACCACCGGCGGCCCGTTGCGAGCCCACACCGTCATCGCCTGCGCCGGACTGTGGGCCGACCGCCTCGCCCGTCGGGCCGGGGCGCCCCGCGACCCGCAGATCGTGCCGTTCCGCGGCGCCTACCTCGGACTCACGCCGACGGAGTCGCCCCGCCTGAACGGGATGATCTATCCGGTGCCCAACCCCGATTTACCGTTTCTGGGGGTGCACATCACCAAGCACATCACCGGCGATGTGACGCTGGGCCCGACCGCCATGATGGTCGGCGCCCGTGATGCGTACTCGCTGCGCCGGTTGAGGATTCGTGACTCCTGGGAGACGCTGGCGTGGCCCGGGACCTGGCGGGTGGCGCGCCGGTACTGGCGAGTCGGGCTGGACGAGATCCGCATGGCGGCCAGCCGACGGGCCTTCGTCACTGCTGCGGCCCGATACATGCCCGGCCTGACCCTGGCCGATCTGGACGGCAGCTCGCACGCCGGGGTGCGCGCCCAGGCCGTCGGCCGGGACGGCTCTCTCGTCGACGATTTCGTGATCTCCCGGGACGGTCACATCTCTCATGTACGCAATGCGCCGTCGCCGGCCGCCACGTCGGCGTTCGCGCTCGCCGGCGAATTGGTGGACCGCGTCACCGGCTGAGCCGGATCAGTACTGGCGGTACCGGCGCTGGACGTGTGCCTGACGGATGGCGATCTGTTCGGCACGTTCAGCGGCCGAGACCGTTCGACCCGTTGCCGGCAGGTGCTCGCCCAGCTGAGCCAATGGCACAGTGCTGACCGAGATTTCAGGCAGCTGCTCGGGGTCATCGGCGTAGGTCCACCGGAAGCTGAGGAAGCCCTTCTGCAGGCCGGTGGTGTCCAGCCAGTTCGGCACGCCGGGGTCGCTGGCGGCCACGACGTAACGGACCACGCCGTCAGCGTCCGGTTCGGCCTGAAACCCGTTGAGGCTGGATTGGTGATTGGCGTAATCCAGCGACTCACCCCATAGGTTGCTGAGGTGAAATCCGCTGTAGGCGGGCTCGACCGGCACTCGGGTCTCGATCAGCAGACTCTGGTCCGGTTCGAGATCGAAAACCCCGCCGGCGTAGACGTTGGTGTTCTGGCCGCCACCGGTCGCCAGATTGGCCCGCGCCGGTGCGTTCAATCCGTTGCGCGGCATGAACGTTGCGCCGTCACCGTTGCGGTCGCCGTGCGCCTCCAGGATGACGTCGTAGAACTCGTTCCAGAACTTCATCTGGTTTTCGACGATCGCACCGGCCCGGCGCATTCGGCTGGCAGCTCCCGGGGCGTCGATCGGCGCGGGATGGCGTCCCGCCTGACCGATCTGTTCGATGTGCAGATCCGGGCAGACCTCGTTGGCCCAGTCATGGAAGAGCAGCCGCACGATGAGGTATTGCGCTGTCCCGGAACCGTTGTCGGTGACCCGGCGGCTGGAAAGGTAATTGCCCGCAGTATCGGGGAGCGGTTCGGGACCGACCACGATCTCGAATCGGCCGTCGTCGTCGATGCACAATTCGCTACTGTCCAGCGACCCGGTGATCATGCGATGAACCGGGCTCAGTTCCATCAGACTGCCCGAGTCGCCGGCGTAGGCGGTGTGGGTTTCGAAGATGATGTACCGGGGCGCTTTCGCGAGTACCTGCCCCCGGATGCGGTAGGTCTGCTCGCCGTCGATGGCCGCGGAGAGGTAGAGCGCGTCGGCATTGTCGATGGTGGCTTTGTCGACGGGCTGGATGGCCCGCCGGAAGTAGGGAAAGTTCGGGTCTTCGAAAAAGGCACGTTCGATGGCGGCGAACGTGAACCCGAGCAGATAGCGGTAGCCCTCGGCCAGTCCGCGTTCGGTCGGCGGGGGAGCGTGCAGCGCTTCGGAGTCGACGGCGTCGCGAGCCCGGTTCAGGGCCGCGGTCAGATCGTCCCAGGCGGCGCGCAGCTCCGCTGCACCGTGGTCAGTTGGCACCGGCGTGTTCTCCTTCGTGTCCGTCGCCTGCCCAGCCGTACTGGTCGAAGAGGGGTGCGAGCCGGACGTGGATCGCTTCCGGGTCCAGGCCGAACTCCTCGAGGCTGTACCGGTGGGTGGTTTCGTGGCCTTGGCCGCGGGACGCCCCGATGGCGGCGGCCACGTCTGCAGGCAGATCGAGCTCGAGCTCGTCGTAGACGTGCCGCATGGTCGATGCGGGATCGCTGACCAGATCGCGGTAATCGACGACGCACGAACGTATTTCGGGATGGCGGGCGAGCACGTCGAGCGGATGACAGTAGGCATCGAAAGACTGATCGGCCAGGATCCGCATCGATTCCAGGATCAGGCGCTCGTCGCGGCCCTGCAACTGCCACGTGGTCTGCAACATCTTCAGCAGACTCGGAATGGTCTCGTAGGGATTGCGCATCGGCACAATGAATTTCGCGTCAGGGAAGGTCTCGATGAGTGCTTCGACCCGTCCGCAGAAGGTCGGGTTCTTGCTCAGATGCGTCCGGCCGCCGTTGAGGGCCAGCTGGCGCCGCACACACTCTTTGTAGAACAGCATGAGCCGCCTGCGCTTGGGTTCGCTCCACCGGTCGACGTGGTAGAAGTCGAGTTGACCCAGGTACGGGAAGAGGACGATCCAGAATCCCGATCCCAGTGACCAGGTGAGCAGGAAGTCGTCTTCCTCTGCGGCGAAGAAGCCGGTGCGGTGCATGTCATTGGTCTCGGCGAAGGCACGCTCCTCGATCGCCTCGATGCGGCGTCGCAACCGCTGTGCCCACAGCACTTCGTCAGCACGGAACAGCAGCCGGAGCAGCCGTTTCTCCAACAGCGACGGAAAGAACATCTCGTACATCATGACCACGCTGAACTGATCGTCACGAGCCATCAGTCGATGCAGGTAGGTCGTTCCGCTGCGGGCATGACCCACGCAGAAGACCGGCTCGCGGACCTCGGTGCGCCGCAACGAGGGGAACAGCACCGGGTCCAGCGCGAAGCAGACGGCGTGGAGGGCAGCCATCGCCGGAACGCCGATCACGAACACGGCGAGCAGCTTTCGGCGGCGGGACTTGTCGGTCTCGGCGTGCACCAGCCGCAGCATCGTGACGTAGTTGCCCACGTCGAAATGGAACCGTGCCCCGGCCATTATCGAAGGCTAGAAGCGAAAGATTGACAAAGTCAAGCAAATCATGGGGTGGCCGCGTCAGTCGTCGATCGGGGTGGCGAGGGAGTCGGCGACGAACCGGGTCAGGAACCGGTCGAACTGGTCGAGTTCGGCTTCGGTCCATCCCGACAGTGCCCGCCGCAGATGACCGATTCGGACGCCCAGCAGCTTTCCGGCTTCGCGCCGGCCCTGTGCGGTGACCGCCACCAGGGCGACCCGTAGGTCGGTCGGGTCCGGGTTGCGGGTCACGAGTCCCGCGTCGACCAGGGAGGTGACCTGACGTGTCGCCATCCCGAGGTCCATGTGGGCGCCCCGGGCCAGCGCACCCATGGGCAGCGGGCCGTTGTCGATCAGGATCCGCAGCAGCGCGTACGACGGTTGGGTCAGGCCCACACCCGCTGCGCCGGCCTGACGGGCAAACAGGGATCGGCTGCTGGTCAGGCGCACGACCTGGGCCAGGCTTCGGCTGATCGAGTCGAGAGACTCGTCCTTCGGTGAAGAAGTCACAGCTCGTCCGTTCCGCAGCGTCCGTTCCTTATGGGGTGTCAGAGACGTTGATACCAGCCCGGCGCTGTCACGGTGCGTGGGGTGTCGTTGAATGCGAACCATGACCGCACGTCCGGCTCGCGTGGGTGCAGCTCTCGCGGTGGGCGCGATGGTGTGCGTACAGCTCGGGCTTGCGGTGGCGATCGGACTGATCGGCCGGATCGGGGCCGAAGGCGCCGCGTGGCTGCGGGTGGCCTGGGCCGGGGTGCTGCTTCTGGTGCTCGTGCGCCCGCGGCCCTCGGCGTTCACCAGGGCCACGTTCGGGATCTGCGTGCTGCTCGGGTTGGTGACCGCGCTGACCACCATGTTGTTCATGGCCGCGCTGGCGCGCATCCCGATGGGGACGGCCAGCGCTCTGGAATTCCTCGGCCCGCTGGCCGTCGCGGTCGTCAGCGGCCGAGGGCGAGGCCGCTGGGGGTGGCCGGCGCTGGCCGCGGTCGGCGTCGCGGCGCTGACGCAGCCGGGCCACGGTGCGATCGACCTGGTGGGGGTGGGGTTCGCCCTGGGTGCCGCGGTCTGTTGGGCGGCCTACATCCTGCTGACTCAGCGCGTCGGCGACCGGGTGAACGGGCTGCAGAGTCTCGGGGTGTCGATGCCGGTGGCGGCGGTGACCACCACCGCGGCGGTCGGCTGGGCGGTGCTACCCCGGATGACGCCGGACATGATTCTCATCGGTCTCGGATTGGCCCTGTTGCTGCCGATCGCGCCGTTCGTCCTGGAGTTGCTGGCTCTGCGCCGCCTGAACGCCGCGGCGTTCGGGACGTTGATGAGCCTGGAGCCGGCGCTGGCACTGTTGATCGGGTTCGTGGTCGTGCACCAGGTGCCCAACTCGTGGGCGATCCTCGGCGTCGGCTTCGTCGTGGCCGCCGGCATCGGGGCGGCCCGCGCCGGCGCGCGCGACGCACCGACCGCCGTTCAGCCTGGGTAGCTCAGCCCCACTCGTGGTTCATTGCGCGCGACTCGGTGACGTCCTCGGTCGAGGCGTCCCGCAGCTTCGGGCGGGTGATCGCGATCAGCAGCATCGCAGCGGCAGCGGTGATCGCGCCGAGGGCGAAGATCATGGTGAAGCTGCTCTCCGGGATGTGGCCGTGGTCCGATCGGCCAAGCAGTACCGCGACGATAGCGGCGGCGATCGAACTGCCGACGGTGCGCGCGATGGCGTTCATGCTTGTCGCGACCCCGGTTTCGCTCGCGTCGACCTCGCGCACGACCAAGGCAGGCAACGCGCCATAGGCCAGGCTGATGTAGGCGTTGGCCAGCACACCGGCCATGATCACCTGCCACGGCTGGTGGTGCAGGACTGCCAGCAGTACGAACCCGAGGACGCCGGCCGCGGCGCCGACCATCAACACCACCCGGGCGCCGAAGCGGTCGATGTAGCGGCCGCTGGCCACCGCGGTGAGGAAGCCGGCGAGCGCGCCGGGCAGCAGGAACACGACGCTGGCCCCGAGCACCGTCGCGCCGAAGCCGTAGCCGCTACCGGCGGGCGCCTGGACGAAGTCGGTGAGCCCGAGGAACGCGAAATACAGGCCCATTCCGACCAGGACCGTCGCGAGATTGGTCAACAGGATCGGCCGGCGCGAGAGCATCGCCGTCGACACCAACGGGTGCGGGCTGCGCCGTTCCCACCACCACCAGGCGCTCAACACCGCCAGCCCGGCGGCCAGGCAGCCGATCGTGCGTGGGGACACCCAGCCCCAGCCGTGGCCCTGGGTGATCGCCAGCAGCACCGCGGACAGACCCAACGCCAGCCCGGCCGCGCCGCCCCAGTCGACCGTCCCCGCCGCACTTCGCGGGCGGGTTGGCAGGACCACCAGCACCGCGACGATCACCAGCACCGTGAACGCCGTCGTCAACCAGAACACCCGGTGATAGCCCGCGTCACCGCGCATCAACAGCCCGGTGACGACCAGACCCATGCCGCCGCCGAATCCGAGCGAGCCGGACAGCACGGCCATCGCCCGCATGAGGCGGTCGGTGGGCAACTCCTCGCGCAGGATGGACACCCCGATCGGGTACAGCGCGTACGACGCACCCTGCAGCACCCGTGCGGTGATCAGCAGCGGCAGCGAGGACGTCAGCGCGGCGAGCAGCGAGCCGGCGAGGACGATCGCCAGGACCGTCAGCAGCACGCCTTTCTTGCTGTACAGATCGGCCAATCGGCCGATGAGGGGAGTGGTCGCCGCCGCCGCGAGAAGGTTGGCCGTGACCGCCCAGCTGACGTCGACCGGGGACGCGTGCAGCTGCCGGGCCATCACACCGAGGACCGGCACAACACCGGTCTGCAGCACTGCCACGGTCAGGGCGACGACGCTCAGCGTGGCCACGAGCAGCCCCGGCCGGTGATACCCGGCGCCGGTGTGGGTGGCGTGGAGGTCGGACACGTAGTTGATTATGTCGTCTAAGCACCGAGTGCCCGACGCCGGAGGGGCTGTGCGAGGATGCCCGGATGGCCACCCGACCGGCGCATTTCATTTCTGATCCCGACGGCAACTTCCATCCGACGGAGAATGCCCGAAGCCGCTGGGGCGACGACATGCTCAACGGGCCCGCCGTGGTGAGCCTGGCCGCGTTGAACCTCGAGCAGCGGTTCGGCCTGCCCGACTTTCTGCCCGCTCGGCTCACCGTCGACCTGTTCAAGGCGGCACGTCGGGTGCCAACGACGGTCCGTGTCCGGCTGATTCGTGACGGCAGGCGGATTCGCAACTCGGAATGCGACGTCCTTCAGGGTGATGCGATCGTCGCGCGGGCGACGATGGTGCAGTACCGGCTGTCCGAACCGCCGCCCGGCGACGAGTGGAGGGCCCACGCCGAGTTCACCCCGCCGACCGGTGGCGAGCGGCACGGCTACTTCATCGGCAGCGACGATGTCGGCTGGCTCGCCGACGGCGGCGCGCATCAGAACACCTCACGTAAACGCGTCTACCACTGCCCGATCGATGTGGTCGCCGGTCACGACATCACGCCGTTTGTTCGCACCGTCGTCGTGGCCGAGGCCACCAGCCTGGTGAGCAACCTCGGCACCAAGGGCATCGGCTATATCAACGGTGACCTGACCGTCGCACTGTCCCGGCTGCCGCAGTCGGAACACATTGGTGTGCAAGGAGATTCACACTGGACATCGGAGGGCATCTCGGTGGGCTCCGGAACGCTGTTCGACGCCGCAGGTCCTTTTGCGACCGGTCTGGTCACCGCGATCGCGAACCCGGCGGCTCAGATCGACTTCAGCAAGCCCGACACGATTCCGACGCTGAACGTCTGAGTCACAGCAGCGCGCGCAGTCGGTCGTGCGGCAGCGCGGGGGAGCGGTGCCCGTCGCGACCCACCATGTCGGCGTTGACCACCAACGCGTTGAGGACGGCCTCCTCGACGCTGTGCACGACCGCGGCGTAGAAGTCGTCCATCCGGCCCCACGGCAGGAATCGCAGGTGGCCGAATTCGTCGTCACCGACCGGGCCAATGGGGAACCGGCTGGCCAGATCCGGTGCGTCGGCGGTCGAGAAGGCCAGGAAGATGTCTCCCGAGAAATGACTGCCGGTGGTGCCGGTGCGGGCCAGCCCGAGCGGCACCCGCCGGGCCAGGGCCTTGCACTGCCCGGGCAGCAGTGGGGCATCGGTCGCGATCACGACGATCACCGAACCTGCGCCCGGTGGCGGCCGGTTCAGGTCGCGCTCGAACCAGTCGCCGTCGAGCGGATTCTCGATGTCCAGGTGCGGGCCGACGAGACGCCCGGCCACGGTGAGTTCGTGGCGGGCACCGAAATTCGCTTGGACGAAGGCACCGACGGTGAAGGTGTGGCTGCCGTACCGCACCAGCCTAGACGCAGTTCCGTTGCCGCCCTTGAACTCATAGCAATTCATCCCGGTGCCGCCGCCGACCGACCCCTCCGGTACCGGACCTCCGGTGGCCCGGTCCAGGGCGGCTTCGGCGTGTTCGGGCCGCACATGCCCGCCGTTGATGTCGTTGAGGTAACCGTCCCACGTCTCGGCGCACACCGGCAGCAGCCACTGACGGGCCAGCACCGGATCGGAGCGGTTCACCCAGGAGATCACACCGGCGTGGCAGGCGCCGACCGCGTGTGTATTCGACAGCAGCACAGGGAGATTGAAGGCACCGGACTCCTCGATCCAGGTGGTGCCGGTCATCTCGCCGTTGCCGTTGAGGGAGAACCAGCCCGCGGCGCAGGGTTTGCCGAGTCCGGCCCGGCCGCGGGGCAGGATCGCGGTGACGCCGGTGCGCACCGGTCCGCTGCCCACGATCAGTTCGCCGTCGCCGGCCACCAAGGTGGTCACGCCGACCTCGACACCGGCCACATCGGTGATGGCGCCCAGTGGGCCTGGCTCGCCGGCAAGCGGGATCCCGAGTCCACGCGCGCGAGGCCGGCCGTCGGCGGTGAATGCCGCTGGAGACGTCATCCGGCCGACCCTACCGTCGGCTGCCGGGCGAGGATGCCCGAGAAAACCACGGACGCCGGGGAAGGCTCGATGACCTTCCCCAGCGCCGCCTGGCGTTCGCACCACACCCCCCATAGCCGCGGTGCGAACCATCAGGCGATCCCGGCGCCCCCGTCGGAATCCGTGTGTCGTCTGATGCTGTAGCAAAGTTATCGGGCTGATATCGACGTGCGCACGCGTAGTGGACTACTTGATTTCAGCTTCTTCTCAGGTTGACCACCTGGTGCCTGCGTGCGCGAGTGCGCGGGGGCATGATCATCGGTGCCGACCGACGACGAACGGGGGACTCGATGACTGGGCGCGCTGACGTGCTGATCACCGCTGAAGCGCTGGTGGATCGCGTGGCGGCCGGCGATCCGGTGACCGTGCTCGACGTGCGCTGGACCTTGAGCGAGCCGGACGGGCGGGAGTATTACCTGCAGGGCCATGTTCCCGGCGCGGTGTACGTATCGCTGGACGACGACCTCAGCGACCACAACGTCTCCGGCCGCGGACGGCACCCACTGCCGTCCGGGACGGCGGTGCAAGCCGCCGCACGTCGCTGGGGAATCCGGGCGGGGCAGACCGTGGTGGTCTACGACGACTGGAATCGGGCCGGCTCCGCACGCGCCTGGTGGGTGCTGACCGCGGCAGGTATCCCGGACGTCCGCATTCTGGACGGCGGCTGGGCGGCATGGAAAGCGGCAGGTGGACGCGTTGACACCGGTTCGGTCGAACCGTCCGCGGGTGACGTCACGGTGACCCATGAGGACCTGTACGCCGGGGCGCTGCCCACCCTGACCGCCGATGAGGTCAGCAACCGGCGATTGCTGGACGCCCGCGCGCCGGAACGTTTCCGCGGTGACGTCGAACCGGTGGATGCGGTGGCCGGGCATATCCCGGGGGCGCGCAACCTGCCGAGTACGGCACTGCTCACCCAGGACGAGAGCTTCATCAGCGATACCGCACTCGAGGGCCTGCTGGCCGCGCGCGATATCGGTGCCGACGCACAGATCGGTGTCTACTGCGGATCGGGCATCACCGCGGCGGTCGCCGTCGCCGCGTTGACCGCCGCGGGCCGTGACGCCGCGCTGTTCCCGGGGTCATGGTCGCAATGGAGCTCGGAGCCGGACCGGCCGGTCGCCCGCGGTGAGCAGTGACGATGGAGACCTTCCTGGTCTATCTGAAAGTGCAGGCGATGTGCCTGGTGTTCGGCATCGTGGGCCCGATATTCCTGGTCGTGTACTTCGCCGCGCAACCCGACCCGACCATCCGGTGGATGTACTACTGGGGATTGGTGATCACCGCGATCGACGTGCTGATCGCGCTCGGCCTGACCGACCAGACCATGCGGGCCAAGCAGGTCGCTCGCCCGCAGGACGAGGCTCGTAGATCGTGACCGTCGTCGAATACGAAACACCGGACGGGGCAACGGAGCCCGAGTCGCGGCTGCAACGTTGGGAGAACCTCGCGGAGTGGCCGCTGGCGGCGTGCGCCGCGGTGTTCCTGGCGTTGTTCTCCGTCAAGGTGCTCGCGCAACCGCACGGCGTGAACAAACACATCGTCCATGGACTGCTGTTCGTGCTCTACCTTCCGTTCGTCGTCGACTACGTCGCGCGATTGACGCTGGCGGAGCACCGGATGCGATGGTTCTTGCGGCACCTGCTCGATCTGGTGATCGTCGTCCTGCCCTTGATGGGCCCGCTGCTGCTGCTGCGATTGGTCGCCTTGGTGGGTGCCCTGCAGCGGGCCGTCGGTGACGCGATCCGGGGCCGCGTGGTGGCCTATACGGCGTTCAGTGCGGTGCTGCTCGTTTATGCCGCGTCGCTGGCGGTGCTGCAGGTCGAGCGTCCCGCAGCAGGAGCCAATATCAAGACTTTCGGCGACGCCGTGTGGTGGTCGGTGGCCACGATCACCACGGTCGGCTACGGCGACCTGTATCCGGTCACTGTCCTGGGCAGGATCGTGGCCGCACTTCTCATGATCGGCGGAATCAGCATGGTGGGAGCGATCACCGCGACCATTGCCAGCTGGATCGTCCAGCGCGTATCGGCGCAGGACAGCGCCCAGCAGGCCGCCACCGTGGCGCATATCGAAAGTCTGCAGGCCGAGGTGTCCCGCCTCGCGGATCTGGTTGCCGCGCAGTCCAAGGGAAGGAACGGGTGAGCCGCGGGCCGTTCGACGGTAAGGCCGTCATCACCGGAGCAGGCAAGTCGCAGGTCGGGCGCCGACTGGGCCGCACCGGGCTGGAACTGACGATCGAAGCGGTGCTGCGCGCGATCGCCGACGCGGGGCTCGATGTCGACGATGTCGACGGCATCGCCAGCTACCCGGGTGCGGTCGCCGCCAACCCGGGCTTCTCCGGTGCCAATGTCACCGAGGTGCGTACCGCTCTGGGCCTGCGGAGCAGGTGGTACATGTCCGGGTTGGAGACCGCGGGACAGATCGGCCCGGTGATCGAAGCCTGTATGGCCGTTACCCTCGGCCTGGCCAAACACGTGGTGGTGTTCCGGTCGGTGTGGGAGTCCACCGCCGCCCAGCAGGCCGGCGGTGGCCACGCCTCGGTGCTGCTCGGCGCAGGCGGCAAGCTGCCCCCGCAGATGGAGTGGACCGCGCCGTTCGGGGCGCTGTCGGCGGCCAACTGGCTCGCGATGCCGGCGCAGCGGTACATGCACGAGTTCGGGCTCACCCGTGAACAACTCGGCGCCATCGCGCTCAACGCCCGGCGCAACGCCGGCCGCAACCCCGACGCCGTCTACCGCGACCCGTTGACGATGGCGGACTATCTGTCCGCGCGGATGATCTCAGAACCCTTGTGCCTCTACGACTGCGACGTGCCCTGCGACGGGGCAACTGCGGTCATCGTCTCCCGCCGGGACGCCTGCGGCGGCTTGCCCCGCCATCCGTTGACGGTCGAGTCGGTCGGACCGGGAATGTTCGAAAGGCCAACGTGGGAGCAGCGTTTCGACCTCACCACGATGGCGGCCCACGATTCGGCCGCCACCTTGTGGGAGCATACCGAGCTGCGGCCGAGTGACGTCGACATGGCCCAGTTGTACGACGGCTTCAGCTTTCTCACCGTGATGTGGTTGGAGGCGTTGGGATTCTGCGAGCGCGGCCGGGTCGGTGAGTTCATCGAGGGCGGTGACCGAATCGCCCTCGACGGGCAGCTGCCGCTGAACACCAGCGGTGGGCAGCTGTCGGGTGGACGGCTACACGGGATGGGCTTCCTACACGAGGCCTGTGTGCAGCTCTGGGGCGAGGGTGGCGAACGTCAGGCTCCGCGCACACCTGAGGTCGTTGCGGTCGGCGTCGGCGGCGGTCCCGTCGCGGGGTCGATGTTGGTGAGCAGCCGATGAGCTATCAACGACCGGATCTACGCCTCGCGCCCAGCCCCACACCCGAGTCGGAAGCATTCTGGACCGGCGGCCGCGACGGCAACCTCATGATCAGCCGCTGCCACACATGTGGCCATTTCTTTCACCCGCCCGGGCCGGCCTGCTGGCGTTGCCGCAGCATCGATGTCGCGCCCGAAAAGGTCTCCGGGCGAGCCACCGTTGCGGCGTTCAGCGTTGATCGGCAGCCCTGGATTCCGGGATTCGAACCGCCCTACATCGTGGCGATCGTCGAGATCGCTGAGGATCCCGGGGTCCGGCTGATCACCAATGTCGTGGACATCGAGCCGGCGGACATGCGCATCGGGCTCGAGGTGGAGGTGTTCTTCGAAGATTGGACCGCATTGTCCGGCGGCGAGGACACCCGAGTGTGGATACCGTTGTTCCGACCGATCGCTCGCTGACAGGTTGCACTCAACCGTTGCGAGGCAACGGGATTGCGATCAGTCGCGGACCCAGACCGAGATGTAGCCGATGGGGATGCCGGTGCGGGCGGCAATGCACTCACGGGCGGCCAGTTCGACCTTGTCGCGGGCGGTTGCCTCGGTGGCGTCGTTGATTTCGGGGATCCGGACCAGCCACCGGTTGTTCTCGAACCGAATATCGATCTCGAAGCACTGACCGGCCATCGGCCGAAGTACCTGGTGGGTGCGAAGACCCCGTTGCGGACGAGTGGAGAAGCCGCGAGTTCTGTAATGAGTACGCATCTTCAAGCTTTCCGAAACGATTCTGGGCCGCGGGAAAAGATACTCCCTGTGACCGGCGAATACAAAATCGCGGTCGGTGCGGCCATGATGGGGATATGGCTGACGCCGACATCACCGCTTCGCAGCGAATCGACGCCCGAATTGCCGAATTAGACGATTGGCGAGGCGAGACGCTCGCCCAGATCCGTGCCGTGATCAAGCGGGCCGATCCCGAGGTGGTCGAGGAGTGGAAGTGGCGGGGCGTCCCGGTGTGGTCGCACGCCGGAATGATCTGCACGGGAGAGACGTACAAGGCCTCGGTCAAGATGACATTCGCCAAAGGTGCGGCACTGCCGGATCCGTCGGGCCTGTTCAATTCGAGCCTCGAGGGGAACACCCGGCGGGCCATCGATTTCCACGAAGGCGACGTGATCGACGAACGCGCGTTGGTTTCCCTCATTCAGTCGGCGGTTGAACTGAACATGTCCTCGAAGCCGCGGTCGGGTAAACGCGGGTAGCCGACTTTTCGGGCCGAATTGCCGGGCAGCCGATCTCAGCAAACCACGCCCTGCGCCCATTGCACGTCGATACGCTCTGCTGATGCCGGGGGTGCGGTTGACGGGGGTTCTGGGTGGCCTGGCGGTTGGATTCGGGATCTGGCTGGCCATGGGGATCGCCAGCGCGCAACCGGCGTCGGCGGCGCCGGCCGGTTCTTCCGACAGCACCAGCGCGCACACCGCGACCAGCGCACGCGATCACAAGACCACCGCCGTCCGCCGGTCGGCGGCCCCACGGGCGGCCCCCAGCACGACGAAACGACCTGTCGCGACAGCGCGTCAACCGGCGGCCGCCGCGTCCTCGGCCCGAAACCCGATAGGGCATCGGATCGTCATCTTCAAGAACACGCACCTGGCGCTACCCCCGCAGATGGTGTTCTTCGCCAAACGCGTTGCCGGGACTGCCACCTTCACCGAGAACTCGGTCTACGACTTGCAGACCGTGGACCAGTACGACTGGAATAAGCTGACCGGCATCTCGTTCACGCTGCTGCGGCCGGACACCGACGCGATCATGGTGGCCTGGCGATACAACGTGACGACCCAGATGTTCGAAGTCGGGCCCTACTACAACGTCGACACCGCCAGGATCATGCCGACCGACTCCGAGATCATCTCGGTACCCGTCGGGCAGCAGTTCAGCTTCGATGCCGACTACCGGGGCATCACCGTGCAATACGGAGACACGCTGGTATACAAGCCGATTCCCGAGGGCCTGCACCCGAACCAGTTGTGTGCGTTCCGGATCAACAGCTGGTTCGGCGGCACCAGCCGGGCGCCGAAAAACATCTCGTTCTATCTTGATCTCAAGCCGTGGTGGACCGAGTTGTGACGGCCCCTCGGCGCTATCCGCCGGTGAAGTAGACGCCGAGCATTGCCGCGACGACCACGATCACCCAGCCGCCGGTAACGGCCTTGAGCCACAACGGCGCCCGACGAACCTCCATGAAATGCCAGATCACCAGCTGCGCCTTGACGGCTGCGATCAGGAGCACGACGGTGGTGACCGTCGCATTGAGCTGATGGGCGGCTCCGCCGTCGCGGGACACCAACCACGACACGACGGTGACGGCCGTCAGCAGCGCCCACACGATGGTGAGCGGGTTGCGGATCAACGACGTCATCGTCACCTCATCAAGTAGAACGCGGCGAACAGGATCAGCCACAGGACGTCGACCATGTGCCAGTAGGTGGCCCCGGTCTCGACGAACGAGATCTTCGGCGGCCTCGACACTCTCAGATTGCGGATCACGAAGCACAGGATGATCAGACCGAGCAGGACATGACACAGATGCAGTCCGGTCATCACGAAGTAGAACATGAAGAACAGATTGGTTCCGGGCGTGATGCCGGCCGTGATCTCCGGAATCCACTCGACCATCTTCAGGATCGGGAAGACGGCACCCAACACCAGCGCGACGATGAACCGGCGCAGCGCGTCCGCGGAATTGCCGGCTCGTGCCGCCATGGTCCCGAGAACCACGAACAACGAACTGGTGAGCAGCACAACGGTGTTGATTGCACCGAGGTCCACGTTGAGCCTTGCCTGGCTCTGCAGGAAGAGATCCGGGTTCTGGCCGCGGTAGTACACGTAGCCGACGAAGTAGATGCCGAAGATCAGCAGATCGCCGATGACGAAGAACCACATGCTCGGATCGCCGGGGATGTGCGCCCGCGCGTGCTGGTCCGGACGGGACTCGTTGAGGTCGTCGGGGTGTCCTTCGGCGACCTCGGTCATGCGTTTGCCCCGGTGCGGGGATCGCCTGTGGCGGTGGACAGATCGGCGTTGTCGAGTTCGGCGTCAGGTTGTTTCTTGATGGAGCGGTAGATACAGGTGTAGACGACCATCTGCCACGAGACGTAGAGCACCACGGTGAACCAGAACGTCATCAGCCCGTTCCACGCGAACGGGCCCGACTTGTTGATCCAGACCGGCGCGGCCATCAGTTCGGTCATGTACTGCCACACGGTGTAGTAGCCCAACCACTTCGGCAGGACGTTGTTCTTGTCGAGGAGGATGGCCAGCCCGAACGCCATCCACATGACACAGAAGCAGCCGAGGGATCCGATGAACGCCAGATAGCCGAAGTCGTAGAGCATAGACACTACGGCCGGGCTGTAGCCCGTTCGAAACGCGCCGACGCCGAAGCAGAACATCGGGAACAGCATGCCGACGATGGCGCCGGTGATGGCCCCCATCATCAGCGTGTAGCGGAACGCCGGGCTGACCGACATCCGCTTGATCTGCATGAGATACACCGCGTTCGACACCGGGGCGAGTCCGAAGGTGAGCGTCAGTAGGACACACGCGACGAGCAGATTGTGGGACTGCATGAACGCGACGATCTGCGATGTCGGGGCGCTCGGCGATCTCGGCGGCATCATCCAGCTCAGCGGCACGAACACCAGACCGAATACGGTGAAGAAGAACGGCACGCTCCAGAACGTGATCCACTGGTCGAGCTTGCGGTTCCTGCGCCGCGGCCTCACGCGAGGACTTCCCGCTCACTGCCCTGGCGATTCACCGCACGCAGGAGCACGAGGAACATCACCACGATGTAGACCGCAAAAGTGAACAGCCGCAACGTGAACGACAGCGTGCCGTTCCAGGCCAGGGGACCGGTCTTGACCAGAATCGAAAACGCGCTGGGAGCCAGCAGTGCAACGGTGGCGACGTTGAAGTGCGCCGCCCAGCGGGGGAAGATCGGATCGGGTCGCTCGTCGAGGTACACACTCAGCGCGAAGCACAGATTCTGCACGATGATGGTGCCGACCGGCGCGATGAAGAAGAACCAGGCCATGTCATTGAGAAGACTGATGAGTTCGGGATCGCGGTCGGGCCTGAAAGCGGCCATGCCCCAGCAATAGTCGGCCAGGATGAACGCGGTTGTCCCGACACCGACGCAGATGATGTACGCGTAGGTCAGCACGACGCTGGAGGTTGCCACCCGCGAAATTTGGACAGCCGTCACCGCGAAGAGCGGGATGAGAGAGCCGGCGATCAAGTTGCACAGAATCGCGACGCCGAGCACGCCCGTCGCGTTCTCGCGGAAGAACGCCGCGACGTCGTCGGGGGACAGCGTCGGGGACAGCGGCGGGGAGAAGACCGGAAACAGTACGTAGGCCAGGGCGAGCAGAGCCGCCGCCGGCGGCGCGGTCCACAACAGAATGCGTTGACCTCGTGTCTTCATCGAACTTTTTGTAGCACGTTCGCTGACACATGACAACGAAACTGAAGCGGATTGGGGATGATCTGCCGTTGTTTGTGGGTCTTTGAGTGACATCTGTCGGCGAACGGGACTTGTGCGGCACAATGGGCATGTGCGAGAGACCGCGACGAGCCGCGAAGCCCAGCGCCGTCGGACGCGTGCGCGCGTACTCGACGCGGCCATCGTCGAGTTTCAGCGCGCCGGTACCAGCTCGGCCGACATCAATGCCATTGTCGAGGCTGCGGGAGTCGCCCGAAGCACGTTCTACTTTCATTTCCCGACCAAAGAGCACGTTCTGCTCGAGCTGATCCGGCGCGACGAGGACTACCTCGGCGAGGAACTCAGTCGGTTCCTGGAGACCCGACACGACTTGGAAGCCGTCCTCCAGGAGATCATCAGGCTTGTCGTCGAGCTCGAAAACCGTTGGGGTGCTGCGTTGTTCCGCGATGTCATCAGTCTGTACTTCTCGCCGGCGCTGGCTCAGGACGAGCAGTGGAGCAGACACCCGACATTCGTACTGCTCGCCGCGGAGATCGAGCGCGCCCGCATCCGCGGTGAACTCTACGATGATGTCGAAGCCTACGACGGGGCGGCGTTCTTCCTCATCGGGCTCCATGCCGTTCTCATCAGCGCCCGGGAAACCGGGGCGGCCCGCGATGTGGTGCTGAAGAAGTTCGTAAAGAGCACGCTGCGTAGTCTTCGGCCCTAGGTTCGCCTGTCAGTCACGTGCACTGGGCGGACAGACCGCAGGCTGAAGACCCAGCGAATTCGCCATGGCGTTTTGGTTCTGACACGCATTCACGCCGGAGTCAGGTGGGGTGTTGGGGCCTTGGCTGGCCCGGCAGGTGGTGGGTTGCAGTCCGATGGCGATGGGCATCGCGCTCTGGTTCTGGCAGGCGGTCACGCCGGAGTCAGGTGGGGTGTTGGGGCCTTGGCTGGCCCGGCAGGTGGTGGTTTGTAGGCCGACGGCAACGGGCATCGCGCTCTGGTTCTGGCAGGCCGTCATCCCGGAGTCAGGCGGAGAGTTCGGGCCCTGGCTCGCACGACAGGTGGCGGTCGGCAGTCCGAGCGAGGTCGTCATTGCGCCTTGGTTCTGGCAGGCGGTCAGCCCGGAATCTGCGGGCGTGGTCCCGGTCGGGCTGCTTTCGGACTGGTCCTTGTCCGGCGAGCCGGATCCGTCCTGGTCGGCATTCTGATCGTCGGGAGTGGGTGTGCTGCTGGTCGAGGACGTTTTCGACGCCCCGCCGCTTTTCGGAGCGGTGGTTGCGCAGGGGGCGGGGTTGTAACCGCCGCGTTGGAAGCAATCGGCCGCTGCCGTGCCGGTTGTCGCGAGGGCCCCGAGACCGGCCGCCGAGGCGGTGAGAACGACTGCCGTCAGGCATCGGCCCCACGCGTCTCGCATCAGCGCTGGCCCCCGAGGCGCAGATCTCACAGTGACGGATTCTAGCTTCAGTTGGGCATAATCGTCACAGTGACGAATTGCCTTGGGGGCGTGAGTCTTTCGGTGCGGCACTCCGATCGAGCTTGCACGGGTGCCCGAGCCAGGGCTGCGCGGTCGACCGCGGAATCGACCGCTCATAGGTTCGAAGATGTTGCCGGGGAATGCGATTCGCGAATCACTGGGGTCGAGTCGGGTAGAGGCATTCCGTCACTGTGACGAATCACTCTCAATCACTGGAGGGGCGGAGTGGGGGTGACCGGGAAAGCGCTTTGATCATCGGCCGTGAGAGATGCCTCGGGGCGATTGGCGGCGGCCTGCCGACCGGTGTCGGCGGTGACGTCGTGTCCGGCCGGGGGCCGACAGTGCCGTGCCCGCCGCCGCATAAACGTCACGGTGACGAATTGCGAATGTTGGGCTGAGTCGGGTGCCACACGGAACCGGGCCCGCCTCAGAGCGTTTGGACGGACGTCAGGCATGGGCGGACGGATGGGTGTGTTTGTCGGGAACCCGGTATCACCGGCGATATCAGATTCCCGACATGTACTGGGTACCGCGGGGCGAGGGTGCTGCATGCGCGGGAGACGGGATTGTCGGATCCAGGGATCCAGGGATCAGATCCCGAGTCCCGCCCAGGTCCAGGTTTTGCCGATAAGCCACATTATGTCAAGTTGTGCGTTGGTTGGTCGCATCCCCTCGTAACCGTGTGGCCAGATGTTTCACCACGCCTTCCGCCGCGTGACCGGCTGTCGTCAAGAGGTGTCCGCGGACCCGGCGTCGGAGGCGTTGCCTAGTGTGAGCACATGGTCGTCACGCGCGAAGTCACCTACGACGTCGACGGGCTGACGATGGTCGCCCACCTGTCGCTGCCAGACGGCCAGGGTCCATGGCCGGCAGTGCTCATCGGACACGACGGCATCGGACTTGAGGACTATCAGCGCGGCCGCGCCGACGACCTCGCCAAGCACGGGTACGTCGCTCTTGCAATGGATTACCATGCCGGCCGAACGTATTTCGGCGAGCCGGATGCGATGCTGGAACGGGTCATGCCTCTGATGGCCGATCCCGCCCGTATGCGGGCCATTGGGCGCGCTGCGCTCGACATCCTGCTCGCGGTACCTGGCGCGGACCGCGAGCGGCTCGGAGCGCTGGGCTACGGTGCGGGCGGCCGAATCGTCCTCGAACTCGCCAGCTCTGGAGTGCCTTTCACGGCACTCGCCGCCATCCATCCGGGCCTGCCGCCCGCCCGCACCGACGATTGGATGAACGCGCGCGGAGCGTTCTTGTTCTGCACAGGCTCTGACGACCCACTCTGCACCCCCGACCAACTGTTGACGTTCACCGGCGCGCTCCAGGACGCCGGAATCGACTGGCGTGTCAACATTTACGGCGGGGCCAAGCACGCTTTCTGGGCCGCCCCGAGGCAACCTGACGGCTCATTGACCGGTGGCACAACCCACGCCATGGCCACCGTGCCCGGCGTGGAGCATCACCCCCTCCATGCGGCCCGGGCATGGCGGGCGGTGCTGGATCTGTTCAGCGAGACACTGCTACAACAGCCTCTAGGCCAGGGGTGAGCTGATCACGACGCGGCACTCCCCCCTTGGCAAAGTCCTCGGGCGATCATCATGCCTAAGCCTCAGGATTGGCCACCTACTGAGCGCGGCCCAGCGCTGACGCGATCGTCGTCAGTGCTTTCACCGCCAACGTGGCGTTGTGCTGATACTGCGCCGCCACGACGGCACCATCAACAGCCACACCCAGCGCTTGTGCGGCCCGGGATCGGTTCGCGCCCGGCGGAAGGGTCGCCTTGATCGCCGTGACCATGTCGGCCTTGTGCCGAGTCGTGATGGCGTGAACCTCGGGCAGTTCGGCGCCGATCTCGCTAACGCTGTTCAGGAAGGCGCAGCCACGGAACGAGTCCGCCGTCAGCCACTCCTCCACCGCAGCTACCACCGGGGACCGGCGACGATTGCCGGAGTGGCGATCGAGCGCATCGACGAACCAGTCCATCCAACGCTGATGTCGCAGTTCCAAGTACGCCAAGATCAGTGCGTCTTTGCTTGGAAAGTGCCGATAGAACGTCACCTTGGTGACCCCGGCTTCCGCTATCACCTTGTCGATACCGGTAGCCCGAATTCCCTCGCGGTAGAACAGTCGATACGCGGTGGCGAGTATCCGCTCCCGGGCCGGGAGGGTCGGCACGTCGATCTGCGGATCAAGAGTCTCGGCGATGCTCACCCCACCAGTGTAGACAGATCTGTCCACATATGCACGCGGTTCATGTAGACAAACCTGTCTACCTGGGTTATTGTTCGGTTTATGTAGACAGGTTCGTCTACATAGGCATCCCCACTCGATCAACCTTCGAAAGTGAAAGACGACCATGACTACGACCTCTGCAATCACGTCCAAGCCTCCAGTCCCACCGTTTACTGATGAATCGGCTGCACAGAAGGTCCGGCTGGCTGAAAATGCCTGGAATACCTGCGATCCGCAGGTCGTCTCGCAGGCATATTCGGTCGACAGCATCTGGCGTAACCGCTCCGTCTTCGTGACAGGCCGTGCACAGATCGTCGAATTCTTGAGCGGTAAGTGGGACCGCGAACACGAATACCGACTCATCAAAGAGCTGTGGGCGCACAGCAACGACCGCATCGCGGCCCGCTTCGCCTACGAGTACCGCGACGACTCGGGTCAATGGTTCCGCGCCTACGGCAACGAGAACTGGCTATTCGATGAGCACGGCCTGATGACACATCGCCACGCCAGCATCAACGATGTGCCGATCGATGAAGGTGAGCGAAAGTTCTTCTGGGACCAGAACGCGCCACGACCGGCAGATCATCCGAGCCTGTCCGACCTCGGTCTCTGACCACTCTACGGTGGCAAGCATCGATTGGGTCCGCGGCTTCGCCGTGATTCCCGCGGGGCTGCACTGCGCGTAGGCGGCCCGAAGTTCTGACGGGTGTGACCGTTTCGCCGGTCACGGCTACAACAACCAATCAGCCAGCGGGTGCACGACGTAGCGCAGCGAGAACGCCTCGTAGACCGCACCGACGACTAGCAGCACCAGCGCCGGCAGCGCCAGCCAGCCGAGTTCTTGCAGTCCTCGGACATAGCCCTGGCGCCGGTTATCGGCGTCGACGGTCCGCGGGGCGACCCATCCCCTGCCGAGCAGGAACGCGCCCAACAGCAGGAGCAGGTAGGCCTGCAACTCGACGATCACCGTCAGGGTGTGCGGTATCAATGCCACCCACCCGATGCCGCTCGCAGGAACGAGCGTCATCCCCGTCGTCACATCCCAATAGGCAAAGAACGCGACGCCGCCGAACGGGATGACCAACGACGGCGCCACGATGGTCAGCACACCCATCCGCAGTGTGTTCACGGCGAGGATCGTCAGTGCGAACAGCCAGGGATTGGTAATCAGCCCCTGGACCAGATCGGCTGTCCCGTCCTCCTGCAATCTCCTGTGCTGCGCCTGACTGAGTTGCGGGAAGGCCAGCCCGAGCCCGAAGCCGACGAGAAGCACTCCGTAGACAGCCACATTCGCCGCCATGTAGGCCGAGGCGTTGTCGGCGATGATCCGGAACGGGCGCCACTGTCGGATCGTCATACGGTCCTTTCACTCTGACTAGTACGCTGTGTTAGTCGAAGGTAACACAGTGTGCTAGTACAGTGGTCTGAGCGCGGGATCTCCGCCGAAGAAGGGCTCCCCCATGCACACCAGAGAGCGAATTCTCAAAGCGGCCGCGGAGATGATCGCTGAAGACGCGACCACCACGCTCAGCGTTCGGGCGGTCGCGGCGCGCGCCGGCGTGAGCACCGGGTCGCTGCGGTTCCACTTTCCCACCCAGCGCGCTCTCCGCGACGAAGTGCTGACCAGGATCTATCAGCACTTCATCCCGGACGATCCGATCCGCGACTCGTCTCGGCCGGCACGGGATCGGTTGGTGGACTGCCTGCGACAGGTGCTTGCCGCGGCCGGCGTCGGCGACGAAGCCCGAACGGCTTGGAGTGCTGTGTATCAACAATTCATTGCACCTGAACCCAGCGCGAAAGTCCGGACGGCATATCGGGCCTACGAACGGGTGTCCGCGGATCGCGTCGAGTACTGGCTGGGCGTGCTGGCTGACGAAGGAGCCCTTCCCCGAGAGGATTTCGCCCCGAAGGTGCAGTTCCTGCTGACCGTTCTTAACGGCCTATCGGTGCAGCGCGCGCTACCGTCCGGGGAATCGGTCCTGCAGGCCGAAACCGAGACGCTCTACATTGCCGCCGACGCGGTGCTCGGGTCCGGCTCGCCCTGAGCGCTCGCCCACGACGCCAGCCTGGCCAGCCTGTCCGCGGACGGCCCTCCCTTTGCGGTGTAGACGTTCAATTGCATGCCCGGATCGGTCGGAAGCTCCATGGACTCGAAATTGAGCTCGAGCCGGCCTACCACCGGATGGTTGACACTCTTGCTCCCATGCCCGTGCAGTCGCACGTCCTGAGCTGCCCATTGCTGCCGGAATAGCTCACTGCACGTTGATAGTTCGCCTACCAAGGCGATGAGTTCCTCGTCGTGGGGGCTGCGGCCAACTTCCATGCGCAACACGGCGGCCGCATTTCGCGTTGCCTGGTCGTAGTCGACGAAGAAGCTCCGCGCCTCGACGGGACGCAGATACAGGAACCGGATGGTGTTGGCCGGCCGCCGCGGGTCGGCGAGCACCGGTGAATACAGCGCGCGGCCGAGCCGATTCATGGCGAGCACGTCGTGGCGCCCATTGCGAATCAATGCCGGCGCACCGGTAATGGCGTCGAGCACCTCGTGCAGTGCCGGACGCACTGTCATGGGAGGTACGGTGTGCCGTCGACGGTCGGGTGCGGCGGATTGCCGTGCGAGATGGAACAGGTGGTCGCGCTCCGCATCGTCGAGTTGTAGCGCGGTGCCCAGCGCGTCGAGCACACCATCCGAGGTGCCTGCCAGGCTGCCGCGCTCAATGCGTACGTAGTACTCGACGGAGACCCCGGCCAGGAGCGCCACCTCCTCTCGACGCAAACCCTTGACCCGGCGTCTCCCCCCGTAGGCGGGCAGACCGGCCATCTCAGGTGCGATACGGGCGCGACGAGATCGCAGGAACTCCCGGATCTCGGTGCGCAGATCTAGCGTGACGTCCATGCGTCCACCGTAGGCCGCACGACGAAGGGCAGGCGGGCTCACGCGGTCGTGGCGATCCCTCCATCGACGGGTACGACCGCGCCCGTCAGATAGCCGCCCGCCCGGCTGGAGAGGAATACGGCGACACCTGCCATATCGTCGTCGCGGCCGATCCGGCGAAGTGGGGCCGACGCCGCGATCGCCTCGCCGAGCTCGTCGAGAGTTGCCGCCATCATCGTCGACGGGAACGGTCCCGGCGCCACCGCGTTCACCGTGATGTGCTGCGGGCCCAGTTCCTTGGCGAGCACTCTGGTGAGTTGATGCAGTGCGGCCTTGCTGCTGGAGTACGAGTAATTGGGCCGTGCCGGAATGTGGATGGCGGCGATGCTGCCGATGTTGATGATCCGCGCTGGATCGTCGGCGGTCCCAGCGCTGTGCAGCGCCGGCAGTAGCGCCTGCACCAACCAGAATGGCGACTTCAGATTGAGGTCGAGGACCGTGTCCCAGGCGGCATCCGGGAACGTCTCCAATGGCTCGTCCCACATCGCGCCCGCATTGTTGACAAGGATGTCGAGATTCTCCGAGTCTGCCGTGACGAGCTCAGCGAGGCGCTCGCACTCCTCGTGCCGCGACAGATCAGCAGGGACCGCCATCACCTCACCGAATTCGGACAGCTGGTCCCGGGCTTGCGCGCACGCAGCGGGGTCGCGTGAGCTGATCACCACGCGGGCGCCTGCTTGGAGAAGCCCCCGCGCGATCATCATGCCGATGCCCCTGGTGCCCCCGGTCACCAGGGCGCGCTTCCCGCTCAGGTCGAAAAGTTCTGCATGCGTATGAAATTGGCGGTCGGCCACTTGTCACCCTTCTCAGTCGTCGGGCGGTCTACTGATCAGCCGATCGGCAGGAAGCCCGAGCGCCAGGCTAGGCGGTGGGGCGGACGTCAAGGAGTTCGCGGTGATACGGGTACTGACAGACTCCCCCTTGACCAGTATCCCTTGCGTTCGAACAGACGTGCCTTCAGCGGAAGGTCAACTCGGCATAGCAGCTTTGATGACGTCAGCTTGTTTGCGGGCCAGGTCAAGGATGACATCGCGAGGAGTGGGATTGCCCGGCGCGCTGTCGATCTCCAGGTTGACCAGCACCCGGCCCTGATTGAAGACCACTTCCGAAATTTCCGACGCGCCCAACTTCGACGTATCGGCGCGGGTGCCCTGGAACAGGAATCCGTTGGATCCGACATCAATGGGTTCTGCCGTACTGCCGGCGATCTGTTGGGCGATGGCCTGTTTCATCGGGTCTATCGTGCCGGCCGCTGCAGCTTCATCCGCCAGGACCGGCAGGCTCACCACCACGCTTCACGGGCACGCGGTCCCCTCATTCAGTGCGGCACCAAGTCCTCAGCTCCGTGACGGCGAGGAACGCGGCCCGCCCGATCGCCGCATCGACGATGGGCAACGACAGATCCGAGCGTGCTGCGCGGGTGAAAATCGACACCGCTATCGGCACCTCCCCGGGGATCTCAACAACGGCTGCCTCGTTGCGGATCGGTCCGATGGTTCCGGTCTTACCCGCCACGATGACATCGGCGAACGGAAAGCCGGACCGGATTCGGTGGGGCCAAATCTGTTGCGCCAGAATCGTCCGCATCTCGTGACAGCTGCGCGGGGAGGCTGCGTCGTCGGTCCAGATCGCGCTCAGCACAGCGTTGATGTCGGCAGCGCTCGTCGCGGTCGTGTACGCAGGATCGAACGCAGCGCTGTCGTGAATACTGTTGTTGCTGGCCAACAGTCCCACCGCTTCGGTAAGCGTCAGCGCGCCGGCATCATGGATGATCTGTTGCTGTAGGGCTGCAGTTCCGCCGACCACGCGCGTCGATGCGAGCCCGAGGTCGGCAATCACGGCGTCGATCGGATCCAGCCCGAGGGCGCCGAGGATGATGTCCGCCGCGCCGTTGTCCGATAGCACCATCATCATTCGGGCCAAGTCCAGCCACGACAGCGTGACGGGATCGCTGAACAGACTCAACCCGGTAGGCCCGGGCGTGCAATCTGCCGGCACGACGCGGACCGTGGCGTGCGCGTCGAGGATTCCAGAATCGAAGGCACGCGCCAGCGCAACAAGGACGATCAGCTTGTACACCGATGCGGCGACTACGGGTTCGTCGCCGCCGATATCCACCAGGCTGTCCGGCCGGCCGATGGCCTCCGCTCGCAGCCAGCCTTGGCACCCGGCATCCACAAAGACATCGTTGATATTTCGGACTACGTTGCTCATGTTCTGTTCCGCAACAGCTCTCGATCGAGCGCGTGGACGAGATCGCCCAGCTCGCGACCGGGTGCGGTCACTATCCGCACGCGCAATGCGACCTCCTCGACGAGCATTCGCAGATGGTTTGTTCCGGTGTGGACCGTCGCGGTTGGGGTCGCTAGCCCGAAGCACGTCCCTGTCGCGACCATGGCGCTCACGTCGCGGTGGGTAGTTGCCGGGTGAAGAGAACTGTCAAGCCCGTGCCGGCGCAGCCCGTCCATCAGCAGGTCGTGGGCAGGTGGGTTGTCCTCCCGTGGAGTGGTCGCCAGTGTCAGATCGCTCAGCATCTGGGCGCGCGGACTCCTGGTGCTCGCGACTCGATGCCCCGACGGCACAACGACATTGCGATTCACCGCGATAATCGGGCCGGCGTCCAGGTCCGCGAGAACTGCCGGGTGCGCCACCACAGCGATGTCGATGATCCCACGGCGGAGATCGGCGAGCAGGGCCGTGGTGCCCTTGGTGACGGTCGTGAGTGGAGCGTCGCTCTGAGTCATCGCAGCGCGCAACGCTACTGTGCAGCGGGACAGGATCTCGTCGTCGAGTTCCGGGATCGCGCCCCAGCGTAGCCCAGCGGCGGCGCCGAACAGCTGAGCGGCATCAGCGAGCAGACGCGTGGAGTCGTCAACGATCAGCCGCGCGCGTGGCAGCAGCGCTGCCCCGGCCTCGGTCAGCGTCGCACCGCTGGACGTCCGGTCGACCAACTGCAATCCAAGATGCCGTTCCAGGCGTCGCAGACCTTGCGAGACAGGCGGCTGAGTCACGCCGAGGCTTGCGGCGGCCCGGCCGAAATGCCGGTGCTCGGCAACCGCCACGAAGTACCGCAAGTGTCGAATGAGGTCCACGCTTACCCATTCAACACGACCACGACGCCGGGCCCAGATCGCCGGAGGTACCTTGTCGTCGGCCAAGATTGGCACTCCTAGATGCACTGATTCACAATCGCTATGGCTGTCGCCGGCCCGCAGACTTGGCTACGGCACCGCCGGCCGTGCTTCGGTATCGGCCATGACAGCACACCTGACCCGGCGCCAGGCCCTGGCGGGACTGGCCACAATCGCAGCGCTGACAGCGTGCCGCAGGGCCGCCGCGGATCCTGTCCCCCGACACACCGCTTCGCTTGACCTCACCCCGATCGAGGATCGCTATTCGGCACGCGTGGGCATGTATGCCCTCGACCTCGACACGGGCGGCTCTCTCGAGCACCGTGCGGACACCCCATTTTCGATGTGCTCGACCTTCAAGACCTATGCCGTGGCCCGGGTGTTGCAATTGGCCGAACTCGGTCGACGGGATCTGGCGATGACACAACAGATCGCAGCGTCCGACATCGTCGAGAACTCACCGGTCACCAGCGCCCATGTCGGTCGGTCGATGCGCCTAGACGAGTTGTGCTCGGCGGCATTGATCAACTCCGACAACGCCGCCGGCAATCTTCTGTTGCGATGCATCGGCGGGCCGCCAGAGATCACCACCTTCGCGCGCAGTGTCGGTGACGACCGGAGCCGGCTGGACCGTTGGGAAACCGAACTGAACGCTGCGGTGCCCGGGGATCCGCGCGACACGACGACTCCGCGCGCCCTTTCAGCGGGCTACCGAGAAGTGTTGACCGGCAAAGTGTTAAACGACGGACACCGCGAGCAGATGCTGGGCTGGATGAGCCGGAACGCCACGTCGGAGAAGCGTTTCCGAGCAGGTCTGCCCACGGGCTGGACCAGCGCCGACAAGACCGGCGCTGGAAGTTTTGGCTCCACCAACGATGCCGGATTGCTCAGCGGGCCCAACGGGCAACGGATCATCATGGCCGTCCTCACCCGCTCGCGCGACGACGAGCCCGATGCGCCACCCCTCAACAACGCCATCGCCGAGACGGTGCGACTCACTCTGGCAGCATTCGATCGTCAGTGAGGCACTGGAAGTCCATCGGCCGGTCGCCGGCCTGATCCCGCAGGCCCTGGTTGCCCGAGCGCCGCTTCAGGGACGCGCAACCACTCAACCGGTGGCGGCGAAAGGAGTGGCTCTCGCGTCTGAGCGCGAGCGAGAGCTCTGCACAGAGGGAGTCCGGTAGAGGCGACGATGCACAGTGACGCGGGACGGCCTCGGCTCCTGCGGTGCTTGACATCTGCTGATCGGGCCTGTGTACGAGAGCTTTTCGCTGGGGCGCAACACTGCGGGGATGGTCATCAGCAGGATCTGCAGATCTAGCGCGAGCGACCAGTTCTCGATATAGAAGTTGTCCCACTCGACACGATCATCAATGGACGTCTGGCCTCGCAGTCCGTGCACTTGCGCCCAGCCGGTCATCCCTGCCTTGACGCGGTGCCGTTCGCCGTACCGCCGGATCTGTGAGTCGAAACGCTCTACGTACTCCGGGCGTTCTGGGCGGGGCCCGACAAGGCTCATGTCTCCCCTGATCACGTTGAGGAGTTGTGGGAGTTCGTCAAGGGAGCTCACGCGCATCAGTTTGCCGATTCTGGTGCGCCGGTCGGCACCCTCTACCCCACCCGGCGCCCTGCCGTCGTGGACGACGAACGCCGTGTCACGAGGCCGGGGCATGCGCATCGATCTGAACTTCAGGCAGTCGAACACAATTCCATCCCGGCCGACTCGGGGCTGACGGAAGAAGATCGGACCCGGTGAGGACAGTCGCACAGCAGCCATCAGGAACAGGAACAGTGGCGAGATGACGGTGAGGACGGCGGTCGCGATGACGCGATCACTGATGTGCTTGGTGGTGAATTGCCAGCTCCGCGGATTGGTGCTGGACAACGTCATCACGGGCAGACCACCGACATAATCCATGCGGCATCGCTGCCCGATCGTGTCGAACATCCGCGGAACGATCCATACCGTCAGCCCAGCGAGGCGCGCAGTCTTCATCGCCGAAACCAGATCCTTGTCCCTGGTCCTGGAGAAGGCCACCACCAGGGCCTCTGCCCCCGTGGCCCTGATCGCATCGGCGATGGTGGCCGGTGTGCCAACCGCAGGAATGGGGCAGTCCCCCGCTGACGCGGCCCACGGCGCGTCCGCGTCGACCAGGCCGACCGGCCGGATGCCGTATCGAGGGTTGTCACGGAAGCGTTTCGCGAGATGACAGGCGATCTCGCCGTTGCCCATGATCAAAGTCGGTGACTGCAGGACCTGGTTGCGACGCAGTGCGCGCTGCACGACAACCGCGAACAACCTCCCGATCGGCAGACCCATTGCGGTCGTCAGCCACACCTGTGCAACAGTGTCGCCCAAGTCGCCGGCGATGTCGGCGAACGCCATTCCCGCCAGCAGCAGCATGGCCGCCAGCGCCGCAGCTGCCTGAACAGACATGAACTCGCCGATGAGGGTGTCGTGCAACTTGGGTCGATACGACGCGCGGGCAGCCAAGATGACAACGACCAACGGCGCATAACACGCCATCATCCAGAGCGGCGGCATCGGCAGTCCGGCGTTGTGCGCCAAGCTCAAACCGATAGCGGAGGCGGCGGACGCCGAAGTCAGGTCCGCGGCAAATGTGATCGCCAGGCCCACAGTCCCTTTCGTCGGCCCAAGACGACCAGGTGCAGTGTGCGAGGTGCGGCCCGGCAGCCCCGGTGAAAGGCCGCTACTCGGGAGCGATCCACGGTCACTAGCGCTCTGCGCCATATCCGACACCGTCCGCTCTCCCCCGTCACGACCACAGCCAAACCAAGAAGAGCCGTCGCGATCCGTGATGTGACGGCTTCCGCAATTCGCGGTGTTAATAACCCATCAGAGGTTCGGCGAAACATTGGCGTGAACCGTTGCGGTACCCCGCGTCGCGATGACGTCCTCGCAATCGATTACGGCACAAATCAATTGTGCGTCGATCATTCTCGCCGTCGAAGACGCTGCAATGGTCCCCTCGCACCGTAGGCTTCACGGCGTGCACACCGTGATCCTGGCCAGTGCTGCGTCAACGGCGGCTCTGACAGTGGGACTGGCTGCCTATGCGGCATTGATCTTCGCCGGCATTGCGGTCGCGATCTACGACTTCCGTCGACACCGGCGGGGCCGGGCAATCGCAGCGACGGTGATGGTCGGGTTGCTGACCCTCCTCGGACTGGTGATCGCGATCGTCAGCAGTGTGGTGTGAACGGGGCACGATCCAGGGTGACTGGGCGAGGCGCCGCCGATTTGGCAGGGTGAACCATCCGCCACGAAGGAGACGTCATGGGCCTGTTCAGAAAGACCGAGCGCCGTAATCCGGATCCAGCCGAAACCCATGTCTACTACTCGACGCCCTTTGGCGACACCGACGATGGGAATCAGAAGCTGTTCTTCCTCCAGCGGGAGGGCGTCTTGTTCATGCCGGTCTTTCTCAGCGTGGACTCGATGAAAGAGTTCTACAGACAATCGAACCGCGCCGCCTACGCGGTTCTCCAGGGCGACGTCACAAGCGTCAGTGACCTGATCCGGTCCATCGACGTGTTGAAGGGTGCTGGGATCGTCATCGAACCGTTGAGCGCAAACCCGATCGAAATCCCGCCCACCGCCTGACGTGCTCTACAGCCGATCGCGGATTCGGTCGCGATACGAGCGCCCGTCCGGGTCGTAGATCATGCGGTACAGGGGCTCCGCCCACACGCGGGTCCGCCAGCCGAGACGCTCTGGCTTGTGCCGCCGCAAGCGACCCGGTGGCCTCTCCCCCTGACATCCCGACAGATACCACGCGTCAAGTGCCTCCGCCGCGGCGACGATCTCGCGTACCGCGGTGACCGGGTCGACCAGATCTCCGTCCGCGCTCCCATCAGCCGGCCGGTCCAGGTGCTCACGCAGGAGTCGCAGTCTCAGGTCGCGAGCGAAGATGCCCTCGGAATCGAGTACCGCACAGGATAGTTCGCTGTCGTGGGTCCAGGACCGCCGGTTCAGGTTGTCGCTACCGACGCAGGCCCAGATGTCGTCGATCACGCAGACCTTCGCATGCACGTATACCGGTGTGCCACGGTGATTCTCGACGTCGAAGATGTGGACACGCTCCGGACTCGCAGCCTGACATGTCGCAATCGCCTGCCAGCGGCCGACCTGGTTCGGCGGCAGTTGCAACCGACCGTCGACGTCGGGGTGGCGCGGGATCACCGCCACCAGGTGGAGATCGGGGTTGGTGCGCAGTGCGTGGGCGAACAAGGTGGCCACCCGTGCCGACCACAGATATTGGTCCTCGACGTAGATCAGTCGGCGGGCGCGGGGTACGACTTTGTTGTACGCGCGGGCGATGCTGCGCTCCCCCCGGGGCGCAAAGGCGTACCGGAAGTGCGCATCCGGGTAAGTGCGCAACACCTGCACGGTGTGAGGTCCACACGCCGGCGGATCTGGTGGTTGTTCCGGTAGCCGGTCCGCCGAGAGGTCCGCGCCTCGCAACTTGTCCATCACCCAGGCGACGGGCGACAACGCGTCGAGCGGCGTCGGATCCTTCCAGCGTTCCCGGAAGGTGGTGTCGAGTACCCCGACGGCCGGCCCGCGGATCTGCAGCTGCACGTCATGCCATGGCGGAGTGCTCCCATAGCATTCGGCCATCTGCACCGCCTGCGGGTCACCCTCGTGCGATTCGTCATCGCGGCGGGAATGGCACAGGTCGATGCCGCCGGCAAATGCGATATCGCGTTGGGGCGCTTCGGGATGCCGAATCACGACCAGTTTCTGGTGATGCGATCCGCCCACCCGCACGCGCTGATCCAACAGCACCTCGCCGCCGGCCGCTTCGATGGCCTCACCCAGATGCTGGTTCTCCTCTTCGCTGTACTGAAACTTGTCCAGATGCGATCGCCACACCAGGCCCTTGACCACCACGCCGCGTTTCGCGGCCTGGCAGAACAGGTCCCGGATCGTCGGGCCGCCGTCGCGCAGGAGTTCGTCGGGGTCGCCACGCCAGTCGGTGAAGAAGACGTAGTCGCCTGCACGTAGGGCCTCCACTTCGGCGACCAGCCGTTCGAAATAGGTGGCACCGTGAACGAGCGGTTCGGCGCGGTTGCCCTCCGACCATGCCGGTATCCGGGCGGCGGGGTTACCTCGCTCGTCACGGGTCAGGAACCAATCGGCCGGCGTCACCACGCCCATGAAGTGCCCGTTCGGCAGTCGGGCTACACCAGGCCACTACTGGGTGGGTACCGCACGTGACAGGATCCATTGGTGAGCGAACGCATCGAGGTTCAACGATTCATCCCCGCGCCGGCCGCGGACATCTTCGCGGTCCTCTGCGATCCGCAGGGGCACGTCGCGATCGACGCCACCGGCATGTTGCAGGACGCCGACGGGTCGTCCGTCGGCGCGGTGGGCGACAGCTTCGTTGTGCACATGGACCGCGAATCGCTCAACGACTATCCGTTGGGCAAGTACGACGTCACCGTGTCGATCACGCAATTCGAACGGGACAGTCTGATCGCCTGGACGATCTTCGGCCAGCTGAAGCCCGACATCGGGCATGTATACGGCTACCGCCTGGAGCCGGCGGACGGCGGTACCGCGGTCACTTCGTTCTACGACTGGTCCGACATCGATCAGCACTGGCGCGACGCCAAGATCTTCCCGATCGTCGGTGAGCCGGCATTGCGCGCGACACTCGGCATCCTCGAGCGGGCCGTGCGGCGAGGCTATCCGCGGTAGCCGCCGCGCACAGCTCACTCACGCGGGCGGTCAAGGTCAGTCCAAGTTCGGCGGCCGACTGTGGACGCATGACTCTCACCATTCCGGAATCACCGACGCGGTGTCGGCGCGCGGTGCCGATCCTCATCGGCCTTATCGCCCTGTCGCTGGCGGCCTGCGGCTCCTCTCCCACCGCCGCGACCTCCTCGACACAAGCTGCGGGGTCGACGACTGCGACGGCGCCGGCGAAAGGCGCAGGCAAAGACCACGTGTCGGGACTGATCACGTCGGTCAACGGCGGCACGTTGGCCGTCAGCGACAAGAGCGTCACGTCCAACGTCGGCTTCACCTCGGCGACGAAGGTCTCCGAACTGACCCCGGCTGCTGTCACCGACGTCACCGTCGGCAGCTGTGTGTCGGTGCGTCCGGCCCGCGGGAGCAGCCCTGCCCCGGACGGATCGGTTGCTGCAGCGGCGATATCGGTCAGCGCACCGAGAGACGGCCACTGCTTCGCGGGCGCTCGGCAACAGGCCGGCTCCACGGCGTCTACCCCGCCCGGCGGCCCCGCGGGTCACGGTGACTTACGCGGCACGGTTGCTTCGGTCAGTGGCGGCACGCTGGTCGTGACGGTCGCGGGTGGCACCACACCTACCAACGTCACCCTGTCCGCAACTACCACGTACACCAAGCGTGCCGCCGCCGACGTCCAGGCGATTGCGCAAGGCATGTGCGTCACCGCGCGAGGCACCAAGGATGCCAGCGGCACGCTGCAGGCGAGCATGATCGGCCTGCGGCCGGCCAACAACGGCAGCTGTCCGGCCATGAACCGATGAGCTCTGCCTGCGCCGAGAGCACTGGCGTGGAACCGTGTCCGGATGACAGTTTTCGTCGTCGACGCACAGGTGGCCATCGACCTCGCGACCGGTGGGCGGACCATCCCGCCGGGACACAGTCTCACCGCCCCAACGTTGCTCCGCTCCCAGGCGCTCGCACTCGTGTACGGCTCGGTGCGTCGGGGTGACTACGACGAACGAACCGGCCGGCGGCTTCTCGACGATATCCGTGGACTTCGCATCCGCCTGCTCGGCGATCGAGCCTTGCAGGACCGTGCGTGGCGGATCGCCGCCACGCTGAATTGGCCGGACACCTATCGATCCGAATACATCGCCTTGACTCAGCTGCAAGCAGACGCGCTGGCCACCGTGGATGAGGAACTCGCGGTCGCGGCCGGCCAATTCGTCGAAACCGTCTCCTCCGCCGCGATTCTGCGGCCCTAGGGTAACGATCGAAGCTCATCTTGAGCTGAAACGCACAACGATCAGCGTGGGAACACCCTTCACGGCTGTCACATCGTTAACATCGCGCGATGCACGATTTGCCCGCGGCCGCAGGCCGCCCGGTCACCCGGCGTGACGCGCTGCGCTTCGCGGGTGCCGTGGCGGGCCTGGGCGCCGCATCGCTGGGTTGGGGCACGCCCGAAGCCGCCGCCGCGGCCCCCACGCTGATCGACTTCGCCGCCAAACAAATCCCCGCGCAGCACATCCGCGCCGCCGGGCATTCCGGGGTGGTCAACTACGTCTCGACGTCGCGTCCGGGCTCGTCGTTCGGCGCCAAGCCGATCACGCTGCCCTACGCCCAGTCGCTGACCGCCGCGGGCCTGGTGATCGTCAGCAATTATCAGTACGGAAAGCCGGGCGGGACAGCGCCGTCGGACTTCCTGCGCGGGTACGCCGGTGGCGTCGCCGACGCACGCACCGCCTGGCAGCTGCACACCGCGGCGGGCGGCGGCCAGAGCGCGCCGGTCTTCTTCACCATCGACGAGGACATCAATCGCGACACGTGGAATCGTGTTGCACTGCAATGGTTTCGGGGAATCAACTCGGTTCTCGGAGTGCAGCGCACCGGGGTTTACGGCGGTATCGACGTGTGCCAGTGGGCGTTGGCCGACGGCGTCATCGGTCGATCGAGCACGCCTGGCCGCGTGTGGGCCTGGCAGACCAAGGCGTGGTCCGGCAATCGGGTGCACCCCGCTGCCGTTCTCTACCAGCGGATCGTGAGCACGGCCTCGAACCCCGGACCCCTGGTGGGCGGGCTGGAAGTCGACGTCAACGACGTTCTGGCCTCCGATGTCGGCCAGTGGAACCTCCATCCCTGACGGCACCCGCGCGCTCGCTGCGTCACGTAGCCGAAACACGACGCGGTTAGGTTTGTTCGGACGCCGTGCTAGAGGAGCTGACGATGAGCGCGCCAACCCGAGCCACTTACCGCACCATGGCCGAAGGCACCGCGCAGGACTATGCGCTGATCGAGCGTGCGGAGGCGGCCAACAATGCCGGGTTGGTCGACCGGGTGCTGGCATTGGTCGAAGCCCTTGCCGAGGGGCAGCAGGCGTACCCGGTCAGCCGGCTGGACCACTCCCTGCAATCGGCGACACGCGCATTCGATGACGGCCGCCCGGCCGAATACGTCGTGGCTGCCCTGCTGCACGACATCGGCGACACGTATGCACCGCATGCCCACGGTGCGTTCGCGGCCGCCGTGCTGGCGCCGTACGTCTCGGAACAGGTGGCCTGGATTGTTCGGGTGCACCCCGAATTTCAGCAGTACTACTACGCGCCCCATATGGGCGGCGTCCGCGACGCGCGGGAGCGGTATCGGGGGCACCTGTGGTTCGACGACGCGGTGGAATTCTGTGAGCGCTACGACCAGAATTGTTTCGACGCGCAGTTCGAGCACCGGCCGCTCGAGTTCTTCCGGCCGATGGTCTCCGACGTCTTCGCCCGCGAACCGTGGCTCGCGGCACGCTGATTCCGGGTGCGTCCCCGCGGGTAAGGCCTCAGGCGGCGTCGTTGGTGGCGCTAGCGCAGGATGCGCAGTCGGGGCTGTCGATGTCGAGTTGCCCGCAAGCCGGGCAGATGAACGGAATCATCAGGTTTCCTTCGTCTCGCGGGCGACGCCGACGGTCTGCGACGTTGGCGACCTGTTACCCCGCGCCGTCACGCGCGAAACGTCGTCGCGGGCCCGCTACCGCAGGGTGCGTTGGTAGCGGCGCATACCGGCGATCCAGCGCTCGTAATCGGCGCCTTTCTGTCGGTACATGGCCAGCACCTCGGGGTGCGGCAGCACAAGGAACGTCCCGTCGACGATGGCCTGGACCACCAGGGCCGCAACGGTGTCGGGGCCGATCACCGCTCCCGCACTGGTGACGGCGGAACCGGCCACCCGGATCTCTTCCTCCGGTGAGTCGGACATGCCGCGCAACAACGGGGTATCCACACCCATCGGGCACACGCAGCTCACACCAATCCCATTGTCGCCGTAGCGAATCGCCAACCACTCGGCGAATCCGACGGCGGCGTGCTTGGTCACGCTGTAGGGGGCGGCGCCGAGCTGGGTCAGCAGACCGGCGGCCGACGCGGTGACGACGAAGTGCCCACTGCCCCGCGCAACCCACTCCGGCATCACCGCCTTGGCGGCCCGGATGTGGGCGCGCAGGTTGATGTCGATGATCCGGTCCCAGGCGGCTTCGTCGTCACCGAGTCCGGGTTCGCCGGTGATCCCGGCGTTGGCCACATAGATGTCGGTTCGCCCGAACGCCTCGCGTGCCGCATCGAGCAGGGCGGCGATTCCGTCCGGGCTCGAGGCGTCCGCCGCCACCCCGATGCCACCGATCATCGCAGCGGTGTCGGCGGCCGACTTCGCGTCGATGTCGCCGGCGACCACAGATGCGCCGCCCGCTGCCAGGGCCGCCGCGACGGACCTGCCGATGCCTGAGCCCGCTCCGGTGACCACCGCCACCGCTCCGTCGATGTCCACGGCCACATGTCTAGCTCACCTGCCGCACGTTGTGCGTGAAGGCAGCCTGACCGCCGACGACTGAAAAGTTGCTGCTGATGCACTAGCGGGCTTTTAATCCAGCATTCGTGCGGTGGTTCTCCTTTGTTCCACTTTGCACGTCCGCTATTCTGACTGCGGCTTTACGTTGTCCCGGAATGTTGTGCCACCGGGCGGTGCAGGAAGGGGCCGCGATGCCCAAGACCGCCCGGGTCGCGATCGGTTTCTCGGTGATCTTCGCGGCCTTCGTGGTCTGGGTTCTCAGCGGGCGATCGCACGGCGATGCCGTCAAAGCCGTCGACGACATCGTGTTCGTGCTGCTGACGATTCCTGCAGCGGTCTTCACGGCCCTGGCGGCGCGAGCGCTGCACGGCAGGCTGCGGGCCGCGTGGGTTGCCATCACGATCGGGATGATCGGCTGGGCGCTCGGCGAGGTGCTGTGGACGTATTACGAGCTCGCGCTCGAGGAACCCCCGTTCCCCTCACTGGCCGACGCGGCCTATCTGATCATGCCGGTCGGCTTCTGCGTGGGCCTGCTGCTGTTCCCCGCCGACAGTGGACAGTCCCGGACGCGGACGTTGCTCGACGGGGTGATCGTGGCCGGGTCGCTCTTCCTGGTGAGCTGGGTGATGATCCTGAGTCCGATCTACTCGGCAGGCTCAGATGGAGCGCCCGCGGTGATCATCTCGCTCGCGTACCCACTGTCGGATGTGGTGGTGCTGACGATCGCGGCGATGGCGTGGCTGCGCGCCGCCGACGATCAGCGGGGCGTGTCGACTCTGTTGACGATCGCGATGGTGTTCATCGCCCTCTCCGACAGCGGCTTTGCCTATCTGTCGGCCAAGAACGACTACTCCAGCGGAAACCTGATCGACATCGGATGGGTCGCCGGCCTGATGCTCATCATGGTGGCCGCCACCGCCAGCCGTGACGAGGTCCGCCGGCCACGCACACACGCCAACCTGGCCGGATGGGCATCGGTCTGGTTCCCCTACGCGCCGCTTCTCCTGGCCGGCATCGTCGCCGCCGCCGAACCTGCAACGGTCTTTCAAACGCCCTTGGTGGGGACGATCGGGACGCTACTGATGCTGGCTGTTCTGGGCCGCCAATACCTGGCAGTGCGGGAGAACCGCCGCCTGCTCGCCACTGTGGCCGAGCAGGCGCTGCACGATCCGCTGACGGGCCTGGCCAACCGCGCGATGTTCTCCGACCGGCTGGAAGACGCGATGCAGCGCCGCGAGCGGGACAGCGGCGCGGTGGCGCTGATCATCCTGGACCTCAACGACTTCAAGCTCGTCAATGACACGCTGGGACACCCGGCCGGTGATGAACTGCTGAACCGGGCCGGTGAACGAATCCTGGGCTGCGTCCGCAACAGCGACACCGTCGCGCGTCTGGGCGGCGACGAGTTCGTGGTACTCGTCGACGACGACCCCATGCACAAGCACGCTGATCAGATCGCACAGCGTGTGGCGGAATCCTTCGACAAGCCGTTCGCCATCGATGGCCAGGAATTGTTCATCCGGCCCAGTGTCGGGCTGGCGGTGGCGGGCGCCGACGAACCCGGCGTATCGGCCGAAGAGCTGGTCAAACGCGCCGATACCGCCATGTATGCGGCCAAGAAGACCCGCACCGTCGGCGTGCACCGGTTCACCCCCGATCTACAGCAGGCCCAGTCCCCCGACGACGGCCTGATCCACCGGCTGCGCAGCGCGCCGTCCACCGAGGATGCGGCCGCGGTCCAGCTGCTCGGCGAACTGCGTCAAGCGATCGACTCCGTCGAGCTGACGCTGGCCTACCAGCCCAAGTTCAACCTCCTCACCGGCCGCATGGTGGGCGTCGAGGCCTTGGTGCGCTGGCCGCACCACCGGCGGGGCCTGCTCAGTCCCGACGAATTCCTGCCGCTCGTGCGCCATCACGGTCTGATGCGCCCGGTCACCGATCTGGTGATCAATACCGCGCTCGACGCTGCGCAGGGATGGAACCGGGCCGCCGTGCATCTGCCGATCGCGGTCAACATGTCGGCACCGCTGCTTGCCGACCCGCATCTGCCCACCCGCATCCGCCGTGCGTTGGATGACCGAAACCTGCCCGCCAGTGCGCTGACCGTCGAGATCACCGAGGACCTGGTGCTCGGCAACATCGAAGGTACCCGCGACGTACTGAACCAGTTGCGCCGCAGTGGAATTCGCATCGCGATCGACGACTTTGGGACTGGCTACTCCACCCTGTCCTATCTGTGCGAGCTGCCAGTCGACGAAGTCAAGCTGGACCGGCGGCTCGTCGTGCAGATTGTGGACGATGCCCGGGTGTCGACCGTCGTCAACGCGGTGATCACGCTCGCCCACGAACTGGGCTTGATCGTCGTCGCGGAGGGAGTCGAAGACGCCGACGTCGCCGCGCGTCTCGTCGAGTTCGGCTGTGATGTGGTGCAGGGCTTCTACTTCAGCGTGCCCTTGTCCGCCGACGACGTGCTGCGGATGGTCACCGAGGCCGCGGATCCCATCAGTACGGGATCCCCTGTGACATCAGGAACAGACCGGACCTGAGCCCGGCTCGATTTGGGATGATGGAGGCCGAATAACCGCGCCGGCGAGGGAGGTCGCGATGACGCCATCAACCAACTCCGCTACTGCGCCTGTACTGCTGTACGACGGTGTGTGCGGGGTCTGCAACAGCGCGGTGCGCACCATTCTTCGGTACGACCAGCACGGGACTCTGCGCTTCGCCGCGTTGGACAGCGACTTCGCCCGCGAGACGATCGCTCGGCATCCCGAGCTGGCGGGTGCGGACACCGCGGTGTTCGTACGCGACGCCGGACGACCCGGCGAGACCGTATACCTTCGCTCGACGGCGTTGCTGCAGGTGGCGGCATATCTTGGCGGCTGGTGGCGGCTGGCATTGACGGCCTACGCGATCCCACCAGCCGCGCGTGACTGGCTCTACGAGCGGTTCGCCGCCGTGCGTTATCGCATCGGCGGCCGCCATGACACCTGCCCGATCCCGACCGCCGACGTGCGCAGCCGCTTCCTCGACTCGGCCTACGGCTGAGCTCTCGGCACACCCGCCCTGTTGAGGCCTCCGGCCCTTCGCTAGCGTCACAAGGACCCACGAACGGAGGTCCGCATGGCCGAGCGCATACCGATGGTCGACTACCTCGTGCTCGACGACGGTGAACCCCATCTCGTGGCCCATGAGTGCACGGCGTGCGGTGCCCGATTCTTCGACCGGCGCAACGCCTGCGCCAACTGCTTCGCCACCGATTTCCGCACGGTCCCCGTCGCAACCGAAGGCACCGTGCGCACATTCACGATCGTCACTTTCGCCGCACCGGGCGTGCCTGTGCCCTTCGTCGCGTCGGTGATCGACTGCGACGGCACGCAGGTGCGTGCCAATCTCGTCAACGTCGAGCCCGATCCCGAGCACGTCCACGACGGCATGAAGGTGCGTCTGAGCACCTATTCGCTCGGCGCCGACGCACAGGGCACCGAGGCCATCGGCTTCGGCTTCGAGCCCGTGGCCTGAACTCCCCCGCCGCCGAACTGTTCCAAGGAGATGCGATGAGTGCCAGCGACGACATTTTCATCCTCGGTATCCGGATGACCAAATTCGGCAAGCACGCCGACAAAGACACCGTTGACCTGGCCGCTGAGGCCGCGATGGCCGCGCTCGCCGACGCCGGTGTGACCATGGCCGACATCGGCGTGCTGGCCGCGGGCAACCTGATGAACGCCAGCGCCGGCATCGGCCAGCAGCTGCAGAAGCAGATCGGCCAGACCGGGATCCCGGTGTACAACGTCGCCAACGCGTGCGCCACCGGGGCCACCGCGCTGCGCACCGCGATCATGGCGGTCAAGGCCGGCGAGGTGCGCTACGGCATGGCAGTTGGTGTCGAAAAGCTCTCGGGTGCAGGACTTCTCGGTGCGGGTGGACGCAAAAAGGACGACTCCGATGTCTGGCAGCCGGCCGGGCGCTTCGGCGCCGTCGCGCCGATCGACGGCCGCATCGGCACCGAGGCCATGCCCGGCGTGTTCGCCCAGATCGGCACCGAATACGGCCACAAGTACGGCGGGACCAGCTTCGAGCTGTTCGCCAAGATCAGCGAAAAGAACCACGCGCACTCGACATTGAATCCGCTGGCGGCCTACCAGAAGCGCTTCACCCTCGAGCAGATCATGAACGACGTCATGATCGCCTACCCCAACACCCGCCCGATGTGCTCGGCCAACTGTGACGGTGCCGCGGCGGCGATCGTATGCAGCGGCGAGACTCTCAAAACGCTGTCGGCCGAACAACGTCGGCGCGCGGTGAAGGTGTCGGCGTCGGTGTTGACCTCCGACCCGTACGAAGAGGGCTGCCAGGTGCTGCCGAACGTCAACACCCTGACGCGCAATGCCGCCGCCACCGCCTACGAGCAGGCCGGCATCGGACCCAAGGACCTCGACCTGGTCGAATTGCACGACTGCTTCGCGACCGCCGAGCTGGTCCACTACGACAACCTGATGCTGTGCGAGCAAGGCGGCGCCGCCGACTTCTTCAACTCCGGCGCCACCTGGCGGGACGGCTCGACGCCGGTCAATGTGTCCGGTGGTCTGCAGTCCAAGGGCCATCCGATCGCGGCGACCGGCATCGCCAACATCTGGGAGATCTGCCACCACCTGCGGGGCGAGGCCGGCGATCGGCAGATCGCCAACGCCAAGGTTGGGCTGGCCCACGTGATCGGGCTCGGGTCGGCGTGCGGTGTCCACATCCTGGAGAAGTCCGCCGCCTGAATAACCTTGGTGTGCAACCAATTCGGAGGATCCGGCATTCTCACGGTGCGGTCAGCGACACCCCGATGTCGGACAACCCCATCGCCCGCCCGAACAGGTGACCCTGGGCGAGTCCGCAACCGGCCAGGAATATGGTCTCCGCCTGGTCGGCACTTTCGATACCTTCGGCGATGACGTTGAGATTCAACGCTTTACACAATCCGATGACCGACCGGTAGAGGGTGAGATTGCGTCCCGGGTCGACGCCCAGAGCGAGCCCGCGGTCCAACTTCACGATCTGCACCGGCAATTCGTGCAGATAGGTCAGCGAGTTGTAACCGGCGCCGAAATCGTCCAGGGCGACTCTGATGCCGAGGTCGTTCAAGCGTGTGATGGCCGCCGCCCCCTCAACCAGGTCGACGATCGGAACGGTCTCGGTGATCTCCAGAACGAGGCGGGCTGCCGGCAGGCCGTGCCGGGCGAGCGTACGGCTGATGATGCCTTCGAATTCCGCGCTGCCCAGGCGCGCGGCACCGATGTTGACGTGCACATCCAAGTCCAGGTCAGCGGCCGTGATCTCCGCGCAGGCCTGATCCAGCACCAGCGCATCCAGTTGCGCGCCCAGGCCGTTGGCTTCGGCCAGCGAGACGAACGTCTGCGGAGGGATCTGCATCCCGCTCGGCGTCGTCCACCGCGCCAGCGCCTCAACAGCCACCGGCGCGCCGTGCGGGAGCGTGACGATGGGCTGATACTTCAGGTGGAACCCCTGCGGCACTTTGCCTTTCGCCTGGCGAAGCGCCGTCGGAAAATCCTCTGAGACGCTGAACGCCGGCCGGTAGACCACCGCGGTGTCCTTGCCCATTCGCTTGCCGGTGTACATCGAGATATCCGCCTGCCGGAGCAGATCGTCCGACGTCGGCGGCAGACCGTGATGCCCCGGGCTGACAAGGCCCATGCTCGCCCGCACCCGGACCGAGGTCCCGTGCACCGAAAACGGACTCCGAAGAGCGACGCGCAGCTGGTCGGCGACGATCTCCGGTGCTCCGACCTCACCGGCGATCAGGATGGCGAACTCGTCTCCCCCGATGCGGGCCAGTGTGTCGTCGCGCCCAAGGCAGCTGCGGAGGCGGGCGCTGATCGCGCACAGCAACTCGTCACCGGCTGCATGCCCGAACCGGTCGTTGACCTCCTTGAAGTCGTCGATGTCGACGAAGATCAACACGAACGGTCCATCGCGGATCGCGTCGTCCAGCCGCTGCCCCAGCAGCAACCGGTTGGGCAGCTTCGTCAACGCGTCGTGGTGTGCCTGATGGGCCAGGCGGCGCTTGGCGTCGACGAGCTGCGCGGTCAGCACCCGCTGGATCCGCATCGCGATCAGATAGCGGGTCGCGACCAGCAATGCCAAGCCGAGATAGGTGGACGCGAAGAACATGTCGATGCCGCGGCCGACGAGTACCTGGAATGCGAGCAGGGCCGTACTCCCCATGAAGCCGACGTAGGGCAGCGTCAGTTGCGCCCAGTTGGTCGGGAGTTCGTTCTGCGGCCGGGGCCGCGGTGGCAGTTCGAGCAGGCTCCACGCGATCAGCAGCGGCGCGAACACGAACCCGGTGCCGATCCATAGATCCAGGTTGGTCACGTCGACGCTGCGAAGGTAAGCCAACAGCCGATCGGAGGAGACGAGGGTGATCACTGCCGCCGCGAGCAACATGTAGTTGGCCCGCCCCAGGCGGTACGGCGGGTACCACATCGCGAGGAGAACAGCGACCATGACCACGACGAGTTCCACGATGGCGATGCTGAAGATGACCGCAGTGTTGGTCGATCGCGGCAATGCGCTGCTGTCCACAGCGTCGGGCCGGGCGAGGTAGATGAACTGGGCGAACGACAGTGCGCTGATCAGTCCGTCGAGCAGGGTGGTGAAGACCCGTGGCCGCGCCAGCGTCTGCCCGGGCACGTCGTGGTCGCGGCCCGCACGGATCAGCAGGACCATCGCCACGGCGAAGAAGAAGGCCGCGACGAAATAGCCGACCACAGTCGGCCACGGCGCGGTCGCATGCCGGTCGGCGTGGCCGGTGAGCTTCCAGAGGAGTTCGGCTCCCAGGAAGATGGCCACCGCGGTGAGGAGGGTCGTCCGCCACCATCGCGACAGCCCGGTCACTCGCGGTACGACGGCCAGCCCGACAACCAATGCAGCGACACACACGACGGCCTCGAGAGCGAATTGCACCCGCAGTGCCGTCGCCACGCCCCACAGGCCGAGCGCGTTGAACGCTGCCGCGGCGACCACCGCAGCAGACAGCCCGCAACGCAGGCGGCGACTCAAAAGCGACAACGCGCTCCCCTCCAGCCCGCGGCGTCGACCCCCCATATCGTGGCAGAATGGCACGACGGCCGGGGCCGTTATCGCGCAACTGACCACGGTCGGCGTTCGACCGGCAAATCGATCGGGCAGCCCGTATTCATCACTTCCCGAACGGGTACTTCAACGACAATGAGGTTGATTCGACATGGGTAGTGGACGCCCCAGGGTGCTCATCATCGGAGGCGGTTTCGGTGGCCTGTTCTGCGCCCGTCGGCTGGGGCGCGTCGACGTCGATGTGACGTTGCTCGACCGCGCCGCCTGCCATGTCTTCCAGCCGCTGTTGTATCAATGCGCCACGGGAACACTCAGCATCGGGCAGATCAGCCGGTCGCTGCGGGAAGAACTGGCGGACCGCCGCAACGTCACGACACTGCTGGGCGAAGCGATCCGGCTCGACGCCGGCGCGCGTCGTGTCACGGCCCGCCGTCCCGACGAGACGACGTTCGACATCGGCTACGACTACTTGGTGATCGCGGCCGGCATGCGGCAGTCCTACTTCGGGAAGGAGGAATTCGCCGCGTGGGCGCCAGGGATGAAGACCCTCGACGATGCGCTTAGCATCCGCCGCCGAGTTTTCGCGGCATTCGAGATCGCCGAGACCTTGCCGCCCGGCCCCGAACGCGACGAGTGGCTCACCTTCGCTGTTGCCGGCGCCGGTCCCACCGGCGTCGAATTGGCTGGGCAGATCAGGGAACTCGCGACCCGGGCACTGGCCAACGAATTTCACAGCATCGAACCGGAGGAAGCCCGGGTGCTGTTGTTCGACGGCGGGGATCGCGTACTCAAGAGCTTCGCTCCCGCGCTGACCGACCGCGCGATGCGCGAACTCGAGAAGCTGGGCGTCGAGATGCATTTCGGTGTCCACGTCAGTGATGTGCGCCGCGGCGGGGTGACTGTCAGCTCGAAAGGCGGCGGGCCCGACAAGGATTACGCGGCGCGCACCGTGCTGTGGACGGCCGGCGTCGAGGCGGTGCCGTTCGCGCGCCACGCCGCGGAGGTGTTGGGCGCCGGCACCGACAGGTCGGGCCGCATCTCGGTCGAGGCCGACCTGTCGGTGGCGAGGCATCCGACGGTCTTCGTCATCGGGGACCTCGCCGGCCGCGACGGACTGCCCGGTGTGGCGGAGAACGCCATGCAGGGCGGTCTGCACGTCGCCGCGTGCATCAGGCGGGACCTCGGTGGACGTGGCCGCAGGAACTTCCGCTACCGCGACCTCGGGTCCGCCGCCTACATCAGTCGCGGCCACGCCCTGTTGCAGGCCGGGCCGATCAAGCTGAGCGGCATCGCGGGGTGGCTCGGGTGGGGCTTCATCCACATCGCATTCCTCACCGGCATCCGCAACCGATTCAGCACCGTCGCAACATGGATGGCGTCCATCGCGCGGGCCAACCGCAGCGACCGCACCTTCATCCTGGGTGGATCCGGGCATCCCGAGGAGCCGTATACGTGGCAGTCGCCGGTGCACCAGGGCCGCGAAGAGGCGACGCCGACCGACCGTCACGGTCAGAGCGCCGGGTGAGCGTGGCGACAAGCCGACGGCCGGACACCGTCCTCTCGGACTGGCATCCGGCCGTCGGATAACGGGCGTCAGTTGGCCGCGTCGACCTGCGCTGCGGTCTGCACCAGCGTGGCCGAAGGCGCGGGGCCGCCGAGCTTGCCCACCACGAAGTCAGCGGCCTGATCGGCCATTCCGTTGGTCTTGTAGGAGCTATGGGCGCTGCGGTCCAGCCCGCCCGGGTAGCAGACCGGGTCGCCGGTGGCGCACAGCTGGACGGTCTTGCCTGCGTAGGCGCCGCCGATGGAGATCGGGGGCGCGTTGCGGTCGGCCAGGCCGAGGAACCAGTCGTCGGGTGTGCCGAACAACGCCACCGCGGCGACATGGGATGCAACGGACGCAGGCAGCGGTCCGGAGATGCTGGCGGGCAACGTGATTCCGGCCGGAACCGTACTCGACGTCGTGTAGCCGGCGACCGCCGCGCCCTGCGAGTAGCCGCCCAGCACGATCTTGGTCGACGGGCATTCGGTCGCGATCGACTGAATCTTGTTGGCCGCGTCGGCGACACCGTCGACAGCCTGCCCGAAGTTCAGCGACGCCGGATAGTTCACGCCGTACGCCTCGACCGTCTTACCCGGCAGCCGCGCGCTGAGCGCGTCGACGAACGCCTGGCCGGTGGCACCCACGCCGGGTGCCTCGAACGTACCCCGTGCGAAGACGACCTCGACTGCGGCGCACGAATCCTCGGCGGCGCTGGCGGTGGCGGCGGGACCGGCGAACAGACCGGCGACGACGGCCAACGACGCGAATGCCGCCAGAGCACCTGTCTTCGTGGCGTTCTTCATGCGGGCCAGTGGTGTGTTCATCGGTTCGTCCCCATCCTCGAGCGGCTTCTGCCTGCTACAAGCGGGGATGCCCTACCTGCGATTCCGCCGGTGTCAAGTGATCTATCTCACCGGGACAAAACCGGGACGGCGGGATGGCCGGCGCCGTGCTCGGCGTTGGCTATGCGGCTCACCGCCGTCCGCGGAATCGGCGCGGCGCCTACGCGTCGTAGGCGCGCAGCAGGGCGCGGGTCCGCGCCCGGCCCTCCGGTGAGGCATCGAACGTCGCTGCGACGTACTCGTCGACACCGGCGGCCGCCAGTTCGTCGAGGCGCCCGCGCACCGTGTCCTCGTCACCGATGATGGCGGCGTCCTGGGGACCGGCGTAGCCCTCCCGATCGAGCATCGCGCGGTACGACGGCAGGTGACCGTAGACGGCGAACTGTTCGGCCGCCTGCTTGCGGGCCTCGTCCACGTTGTCGGTGACGCTGATCGGAAGCGAGGCGGCGACGCGAACCGCGTCGGTGCGTCCGGCGCCCGCGGCGGCCTCACGCAATGCCGGCCCGACATGCTCGGCCAGTGTCTTCGGTCCGGTCATCCACGTGCAGGTTCCCGAGGTCCGCCGACCGGCGATCTTCAACAGCTGCGGACCGAGGGCGGCGATGTAGACCTCGGGCCGGGGCGCGCCGGAGATCATCAGCGCCCCGCGGGTGGTCACCGTCTCCCCTGCCGCGTCGGCGGGTTCACCGGCCAGCAGGGGTAACAGCCCGTCGAGATATTCGTTGAGCCGGCGTACCGGCCTGTCCCACGGGATTCCCCACATCCCTTCGGTGACCGCCTGATGGGTCATCCCCAACCCCAGCGTGAACCGGCCGCCCGAGGCGAGACTCAGGGTGAGGGCGCGTTGCGCCATCAGCATCGGATGCAGGTTCTGGATCGGCACCACTCCGCTGGCGACCTCGATGGTGTCGACCTCATGCAGGGCGATCGCGAGAACCTCGAAAAGATCTGGCTCGTAAGGCAATTGACTCATCCAGACCCGCTTGAAGCCCTCGTCGCGAAGCAGTGCCAGGTTGGCGATCGTCGCATCGATCGGTGAGTCGCTGCCCGATCCGCTGAGTTGGGAGAACATGCTTATCTGCATCACCAACACGCTCCTCTCACGTCACTGTCCGTCATCGTGCCGGCCCGCTGATCGACCCGATCCGCACCTCACTCTGCTGCACCGGGGCGGCCCACATCAAGCACGCCTGAGCAGGCTCGGCCAACCGTGACATCTCAGTGACGAACGCGTCAGTTCGGTTCCCAGGGTTGTCGATCTTCCACAAGCTGGTCGGTACATGGTCGCCTTCGGTCGGGAAGCGAGGTACTCCGCTGTGCTGCACCGGATGACCGTGCTGGCTCTGGCAGCACCAGGTCGGATCGTGGCGTGCGCGGTGTTCGTCATGATCGCGGCGGGTCTCTTCGGAGCTTCGGCGGCAGGCAATCTCAAGGCGGGTGGCTTCGTGGATCCCGATGCCGAATCCGCTCAGGCCACGCGCGTTCTGACCGACACGTTCGGTCAGGGTGACATGCAGTTGGTCTTCACCGTCACCGACCCGCAGGACGCCCAGAGCGGGGCTGCTCGCGCCGTCGGGACAGCCATCGCCGATCGTGCAGGCAAAGACCCTTCCGTGACGGCGGTGGCCTCGCCATGGACGACGCCGTCGGCGGTATCCGCATCGCTGATCAGCACGGACGGCCGCTCCGGGCTGGTCGTGGTGGGTCTTCGCGGCGGCGAGGACGCCGCACCAAGGCACGCGCAGCGCCTGGCCGACGCCGTCGCGGCCAGCCTGGACGGCAAGTACCCGCAGATCGACGTGATGGCGGGCGGCTCGGCGATGGTCTTCGCGCAGATCAACTCTCAGACCCAGCGCGACGTGGTGGTCATGGAGTCGATCGCCATACCCCTGACGTTTGTGGTGCTGATCTGGGTCTTCCGGGGTGTGTGGGCCGCACTGTTACCGATCTCGGTCGGCACGTTCTCGATCGTGGGCTCGCTGGCATTGCTCCGCGTCATCGCCTCGATCACCGACGTGTCGGTCTTCGCTCTGAGTCTCAGCGCGGCGCTGGGGCTCGCCCTGGCAGTGGACTACACCCTGCTGATCCTCAGCCGCTACCGCGACGAGATCGGCGCCGGGGCGCAACCGGACGCCGCCCTGCTCGCCACGATGGCGACGGCCGGGCGAACGGTGCTGTTCTCCGCGCTCACCGTGGCGATGTCGATGGCCGCGCTGGCGGTGTTTCCGCTGTACTTCCTCAAGTCGTTCGCCTATGCCGGTGTGGCGACCGTGGCGCTGTGTTCCCTTGCCGCCATGGTGATCACGCCGGCGGCGATCGTCCTGCTGGGCAGCCGGCTGACCGCACGGGACGCCGGCGGCAGACACCGGCGGGCCGACGACCGATTCTGGTATCGGACAACGCTGGTGATGACGCGGCGCGCCGGGATCGTCGCAGTGCTGGGCTCGGCCGCCTTGGTGACCCTGTGCCTGCCCTTCCTGGACGTCCGGTGGGGTCTGCCCGACGAACGGGTGCTGCCGAATTCGGCGTCGGCTCATCGGGTGGGCGACATGCTGCGGACCGATTTCACCGAGAACGCCGAAGGCGCGATCAAGGTCGTGGTGCCCGACGCCGCGGGGTTGTCGAGCCAGGACATCGACACCTACGCGATGGCCGTATCGCAGGTGCCCGGTGTCGCCGAGGTGAGCACGCCGACGGGTGTCTTCGCTGCCGGAGTGCGCGCGGGTCCGCCGGCGGGCATGGCCGCAGTACGTGACGGCTCGGCCTTCCTGACGGTCAGCACCACCGAGCCTGCGTTCTCCCCCGCCGCGGTCGACACCCTCCGCGGCGTCGAGGCGCTGCCGGGCCCCGGCGGCCGAGACATCTGGCTGACCGGCGCGACGCAAGTCGGACTGGACAGCGTGGCCGCGATCACCTCGAGGCTGCCGGTGGTGCTCGGCATCATCGCGGTGGTGATGTTCGCGGTGATGTTCGTCTTGACCGGAAGTGTGGTGCTGCCGGTCAAGTCACTGATCCTGACGCTGCTGTCGCTGACCGCGTCGTTCGGGGCGCTGGTCTGGGTGTTCCAGGAAGGCCATCTCGGCGCGCTGGGCACCACGGTCACCGGAACGCTGGTCGCCAATATGCCGATCCTGCTGTTCTGCATCGCGTTCGGGCTGTCGATGGACTACGAGGTCTTCATCGTCGCGCGCATCCGCGAATTCTGGCTGGCCAGCGATCGAACTCGACTCGCCAACGACGAGGCGGTGGCACAGGGTCTAGCCCACACCGGCCGGGTGGTCACTGCCGCCGCGGCGATCATGACGATTTCGTTCGGCGCGCTGTTCGCGGCGAAGGTGTCCTTCATGCGCATGTTCGGGGTGGGTCTGACCTTGGCGATCGTCCTCGATGCGACGGTCGTACGGATGATGCTTCTGCCCGCGTTCATGCACTTGCTGGGCCGGCACAACTGGTGGGCACCGGCCCCGATCGCCCGCTGGCATGCCCGTCTGACCGGTCATCCGACGTCGCCGGCCGCCCCGGTGAAAAAAGAACCCATCCATGGCGGCGTCGACTCCGAATGATGGATGCCATCGTTTGTCCCAGGAAGGACCATCGTTGCCCCAGCAAAGGCCATCGTTGCCCCAGGAAAGGATTGGGCCGTTGACCAGCGGTGACAGAGCCGGCACGCCACTCATGACGCACGTCGCCGGGCAATCGGGTGAGCACCGGGCACCGGGCAGCCCGTTGTCGGCCGAGTCGACCCGCCTGCTCGACGACGTGCGCGCCTCGGCCCGCGCCTACGTGGGCGACTTCGTGCGGACCGAGTGTGTGCCCCGCTTGGCGCACTCGGGGGTCGATATCGCCGGTGAGGTGCTGGCCGACTTCGTGGACGGCGGCAAGTATCTGCGCTCGACGTTCATGTATCTGGGCTGGTTGTCGGGTGCCGGGGCCAGCGAGGCCGCACTGCGCGCATCGGCCAGCCTGGAGTTGCTCCACGCATTCGCGCTCATCCAGGATGACGTGATGGACGGTTCGGTGATGCGCCGTGCCAAGCCGTCGGTCCACGTGCGATTGCGGCAATGGCATCGCGACCGCTCCCTGGGCGGGCCCGCGGACCGTTTCGGCGAGTCGGCGGCGACACTGCTGGCCGACCTGTGCCTGGTGTGGGCCGAGCAGATGCTGCGCCGCAGCGGGGTCGATGCCGATGCCCTGGCCAGGGTCTGGCCGCGCTACGACGACATGCGGGTTGAGCTGGCCGTCGGGCAGTTCGCAGACCTGGTGGGTGGTTCCGGGGGCCTGCCGACGTTGGATGCCGTGCTCGACATGCTGTGCCGCAAATCGGGGAACTACACCGTGCGGCGACCTCTGGAGCTCGGCGCGGAGATGGCCGGGTGCGATGCCACGGTCCTCGATGCGCTGTCGGGATACGGCGCGACCATCGGCGAGGCCTTCCAGCTGCGCGACGACGTGCTGGGTGTCTTCGGCTCCCCCGCGGTGACCGGGAAATCGGCGTGCACCGACATGGAGTCGCACAAGGCAACCAGTGTGCTGGTGGCGGCCCACGAGCTGGCTGACCCGCAGGTGCGATCGCAGCTCGACGAGTTGCGAGCTCTCCCCGAACTGGATGATGACGCTGTCGAGCGCTGGCGTTCCTTGGTGCGTGCCAGCGGTGCAGTGCACTGGGTCGAGGACCGGATTGTCCAATTACGTACCCGGGCGCTGAATCTGCTTGACAGCGTCCAGATTCCGGAGCAGCCGCGCAGCGCGCTGACCGGCATGGCGCATGCGTGCACGGTGCGGGTGGCCTGATGTGCGACGACCGACCGAAGCCGCGGTGAGACGCCCATGATCGGCTCCGAACTCGACGCCGCCGGTGTGCACCAGCCCGCACTGCGGGAGGCCTATCGGCAGTGCCGCGTGCTCAACGCCCGCCACGGCAAGACCTTTTTCCTGGCCACCCGGCTGCTTGCCCCCTACCAACGTCCTGCGGTGCACGCGCTGTACGCCTTCGCTCGTCGCGCCGACGACATCCTCGACGATCGCGACACCGGCCTGAGTCCGGACCAGCGCACCTCGGAGCTCACCGCGCTGTCGAACAAACTGTTCACCGGTCTGGTCGACCACGAACCGTGCGACGACGACCCGATCCTGGCGGCAGTGGTCGACACGGCACGGCGATACGAGATCGGCTGGGAGTTGTTCGACGACTTCTTGGCCTCCATGCGGATGGACCTCACCGTCACCGACTATCCGGATCGCAGCGCGCTGGAGCGCTACATGTACGGCTCAGCCGAGGTCATCGGCTTCCAGACCTTGCCGATCCTGGGAACCGTCGCGCCACGCGAGGAGGCCGCGCCCTACGCCGCGGCTCTGGGAAAAGCCTTTCAGCTGACCAACTTCCTGCGTGATGTCGACGAGGACCTTGCTCGTGGCCGGGTATATCTGCCCGCCGACGAGCTGGCCGCGCATGGCGTCGACCGCGACCTGCTGTCGTGGTGTCAAGCGCACCGGCGAACCGATGCGCGGGTACGTTCGGCGCTGATGGAACAACATGCGCTCACCCGCGCCGTGTACGCGCAAGCCCAGCCGGGAATCGCAATGCTGGCACCGATTTCGCGTCCCTGTGTCGAAACCGCGCTGACCCTGTACGCCAAAATCCTGTCCCGCATCGAAGCGCTGGACTTCGAGATCTTCACGCAGCGGGCCACTGTGGGCACCCCACAGCGTGTCGTTGTCGCCGCCGGCGGCCTCGGACGGGCCTGGGCCGCCCGCATCCGAGACAGGAGCCGTTGAGTGGGCTGCCGTTTCGCCCCAACCCGCCCCGAGCCGCGATGGCGGTAGTACTGGCCTACACCGCACCCGCGCTGGGCCACCTCTTCCCGTTCTGCGCGCTGCTGACCGAGCTCGCGTCGCGCGGTCACCGGGTGCACGTGCGCACCCTCGCCGCGGGAGTGGAGCTGTGCCGCGAGTTGGGCTTCGCGGCCGAGGCCGTCGATCCGCGCATCGAGGCGCTTCAGAGCGCGGGCCCGCCCGCCGGCGGCGTGCTGCGTTCGGCAGGCAACACCGTGCGCGTGTTGGGCCAGTGCGCACAATACGAAGTCGACGACTTCCGAGATGCCGTCACCGAGGTCGGGCCCGATATCTGCGTGATCGACGCCAACAGCTGGGGAGCCCAGTCAGCCGCCGAAACGATGCCGGGACCATGGGTGGTGCTCAGTCCGTTCATCCCTTACCTGAGGTCCCCCGGCTCCGCTCCGTTCGGCGCCGGCGTCGCTCCCCGCCCCGGCCCGATCGGCCTCGTGCGCGACTGGGGCATACAGCTGGTCACCAGCGTCGTGTTCGATCTGCCGTTCAGGTCCGAAATATCGCCGGTGCGAAAGCGTTTGGGGCTGCCGAAAGTACGTAGCGCCGGCCAGCTCCTGCGACGGGCCCCGGCGCTGCTGATTGCGACCGGGAAGCCGTTCGAGTACCGGCACACCGACTGGGGCCCGAACGTGGAGCTCATGGGTCCGGCCGCGTTCGACCCACCACGCACCGGCGACGAATCGTGGCTCGACGAGATCGAGGCCCCCATCGTGCTGGTGACAACGTCGTCGTTGGCCCAAGCCGACAACGAACTCGTCGGCACCGCCATCGACGCACTCGAAGGGCTGCCGGTGCACGTGGTGGCAACACTGCCCGGCGGGGGCAACGTCGATGTGCGGCAACGTCCCGGAGCCACCCTGTCCCGCTTCACCTCGCACTCGGCGATCCTGGATCGCACGGTGTGCGTCATCACCCACGGCGGGATGGGCATCACGCAAAAGGCGTTGGCCCGTGGAATCCCGGTCTGTGTGGTGCCTTTCGGGCGCGACCAGTTCGAAGTGGCGCGCCGGGTCGAAATCGCGCGATGCGGGACGCGCTTACCGGCCCGCCGGCTCACCAGAGCGCGCCTGCGCGCCGCGGTCGAAGAGGCGATGACGATGGCTGAGGGTGCGGCCGCGGTGGCAGCCGGGTTCGAGGCCACCGGCGGGGTGCGTCGCGGCGCCGACCGCGTGGAGGGCCTGCTGCAGAAATGGCCGCTGCGAACGCCGTGACGCTAGACCAGCCCGAGGCGGGCTGCCTGCGCGACCGCGGCCGTCCGGGACGTCGCCCCCAGCTTGCGGCGAATGTTCGCGACGTGCCGGTGCACGGTATGCGGGCTCAGCTGGAGCTGCTCGGCGATCTCGCGATCCCCGAGACCGTGTGCGACACAACCGAGAACCTCGCGTTCCCGCTCGGACAGCAGCACAGACTCGCGGTCGGCAACGGGTTGCGCCGTCTGGTCGGAGAGCAGACCCTGACGGCAGGCGCGGATGACGGACTCGATGTCACCGTGCCAGGGAAAGTGCGATTGCCCTTGCAGCGGAATGAATTTCGCGCCACGGATGGCGGCTGCGACCTCTCGTCCGAGCCGGTACGGGACCGCGCGGTCATCACGCCGATGCACCACCGTCGTCGGCTGACGCACCAGCGGAAGGTGTTCGCGGATATCGAATCGGTAGACCAGGCTCAGCAGTTCGGCGGCGGTGTCCGCGGACGCCGACTCACGTTGCAGCCGCGCGAAACGCTCATGCTCGGCCGCCTCGGCACTGCCGAGAAAGATGTCGCTCAGCATCCGCGACCCGAGCCCCCAGTGGGCGCGCACCGCCGCCACGATCGCGTCGCCAACCCCCGGGGCCGTCAGCTCTTCCCCGTGCGGGTACGACCCGTACAACACCAGCCGCTCCACGCGATCCGGGAACGCGGCGGCGAAGGCCGTGGCGGTACAGCTGCCCGACGAACCGCCGATCAGCGACACCCGATCGAGCCCGAGCTCATCGAGCAACGCACGCAACGCCGTGACCTCGCCGTCGAGACTGAGATCGGCCCGGCGCACCGCGCGGTCCGACATTCCGACCCCGAGCCGGTCATAGCGAATCAGGGTGTACCCGTCCGCGACGCCCTCCCAGAACCGCCGGACACCGGGGTTCTGCCAATCCAGTTCGAGGTGGCTCACCCACCACGCGGGCGCCACCAGCGGCGGACCGTCGCCGCGCACCTCGTACGCCAGACGCCGCTCGCCGACCGGCAGGAAGCGAATCTCGGATTTCTCGAGCATCGCCGGTGAGCTTACGACGCCTTATCGGGGCGGATCACCCTTCCACAAGAAGCTGTTGACGTACTTGCCGAGATCCTGCGCCAGTTCCAGATTCGCGCCCGACGGCACGCCGGGCCCGTTGCCCGGTGCGAACTTACGGTAGGGCCCGATGGCGGCACCGACCAGCGCGAGATCGTTCTTCACCGCCGCCATCACGACGATCCTCGTGCGGGACCCCGCTGCGCCGCCCTGCGGATAGACGTCGAGCACTTCACCGAAACCGAGCTGGTAACCGACCGTCGAGTTGGGCAGGACATAGGCCACCGTTGCGTCGGGCTGCTTGTCCTTGAGGAGATCGTCGATCACCTCCTCGGCGGAACGGCCCTGGGCCGGGACCCCGAACAGCTCCATCGCCCCGCCGTCGCCGCCGGTGTACGTCGCCGAGACGCCGTCGTCCTGCATCGTGACCTTGTACGCCGTGCCCTCCGCCGGATAGGACACCGAGAACTCGCCGTCGGAAGACACGAAACGCGGACTCGCCTGAACCGGCACACCCGTCGGCGGCCGCCCGCAATCGGGTGGACACGCGTAACGCACAGACGGGCCACCGGCTACCGCCCAGGCCGCCGTCGAGGCCCCGACCAGTACCCCCAGCGTGACGACCAGTGGCACGAGCATCCGTCGCAACGGGGTGAACCGTTGCGGCCCAGCGGTATACGCACCCGGCTCCACGGCGTAACCGGGATAGAGTTCCGATGTCTGTGGCGCGGTCGGCGCACTCATGATTCTGCCGTCGCAATCTGGCGCTGCGGGCGGTCTTGTCGACGCTGCGCCCGGGAGGTCTGCGAAGCCGCCTGTGCGGCGACGCCGCAGGCTGGGCAGAACGTGGTGTCGGGTACCACGTGCTGACACCACACACAGAGAATCGGAAGCGCCGGATAGGTCTCGACGTCCTCGTCCCGCAACATGGTGACCTGCAGCGCCAGTCGCAAAGCGATCACCGCTGCGACCGCGAACACGATGTGCACGCAGAATTGCAGGTAGGGCGGCAGCCGGTAGGCCTGGGCCAGGCCGACGCAGGCGTAGGCCGCCGCGCCGATGATCAACCCGACACCGCCGACCGCCACCGTGCGCAGATTGCGGCGGTTGACGTACCACAGCCATGCTCCGATGAGGGCGCTGAGCGACAGGCCCGTCAACGGCTCCCCGATTCCTCGCACCCCGGCTTGGAGCAGGAGGTCCTCGACGGGCAGATCGCCGGTCACCGCGCTGTCCCCGAACTGCGGGATCATTCTGATCACGTTGGTGGCGAGCAGGAACATCGCGCCGCCCAGCAGGCCGATTACGGCGCCGTGCAACGACTCTCGCACCGGAGGCCGCAGCAACCGGACGACGATCACCGGTAATTGCATCGCCAGCAAGCCGCCGAAGGGAATGATCACCGCGTCGCGCAGCAGACGTGCGGTGGGGACCTGCGCGCCCAGCCCGAGACTGTAGGACTCGGCCACGATGGCGCCGGTCAAGGTCGCCCACGCCACCCCAACCGCAGCCCCCAGGACGGCGGTCAGAACCCATACCCAGGCAGGCAGGTCGGTCAACAGCCGGGACTCGATCAGATAGATCGCGATCAGCGTGGGCGGCGCGAAAATGGCCAGCGCCAGCATCGGGACGTACCACTGCAGCACGCAGAACGCGACGAGCACGGCCAGCAGAAGCCCGAGTGCGAACCGGAACGCGACCCGGGAGCGACTCGGCAGGTGCGGGAACATCGAGCTCACGATCGCCGGCTGGAGCACGTTCTCGCCCGGCGCGGCGGCGAAGTCGCTCACCCGCAGCCGGCTGGGACGCTTGTCCGAAGCCACCGAGAGGTGTGCGCCGCAACGCACACAGAACCGGCCCGCGGGGACGTCATGGGCGCAGCCCGGGCACGGCATCGTCGCGATGTCTGGATGATCGGTCATCGCGGGGACCGTTGCACGTCGAGGATGTCGCGCACCATGTTGTCGACGTCGGGACTGCCCAGGCCGGTGACCATGTCGTAGCCCGGCTGTGAAATCGCGACAGCGTTGGTGCCCAACGTGATGTCGTGGAATGCCGGCCGGGCAGCGCCGGCTTTCAGCCGGTAGAGCATCGGATTGAGCTCACCGACCGGCCGCCCGCCGTTGGCGACCAGGAACTGATTCATCACCGCGGCGATACCGGCCCAGATCGGTGCGGATTGCGACGTGCCACCCCCGACCACCAGCTGCTGGTTCTGCACGATGACCGCACCGGTCGAGTTGTCGGCCACCGCCGAGACATCGGGTGTCAGCCGGCGAACGGTGTTGGTCGTCGTGGTCACAGCGGCCTGCCACGGCGGCCGGTCGAAGAGGTTGGACACCCCACCACCACTCCCCTGCGTCAACGGACCGTCGCTCCAGGCTTGTTCACCCAGCCACCGGTAGTTCTCGTCGGTGGACAGCGTGGTCCCACCTACGCTGGTCACCTCGGGTAGCGACGCGACGGCATCGAGCCCCACGTCGGCGGGTCCGGGTGGCGCCGACCAGTCATGGCCGCGTTTGCATTCCAGGCCGGCCAGATCTCCGCTCGCGTCGAACACCGTGGTGCCGTGGGCAAGTGCGGTCGAGATCGCACCACGGATCGGGGCCAGGTCGGCCGCGGTGATCAGCCTGTCGCAGCCCCAGCCGATGGACAGACTCCACACCGCCCCGGGGAACTGCCGGTCCACCGACTGCATCAGCTCGGCGATCTTGACGTAGGTGCTACCACCGGCGACCGTCGTCCTGGCGTTCACCAGCACTTTGCGTGCATCGGGTGCGATCGCGTGGGCGACTTGCAGATCCATCGTCGATTCGCCGCTGCGTTGCTCGGGCACGCCGCCGACGACCTCGGGAACCAGCCGGGGCAAACCGTAGGTGGCGGTGAACATGTCCAGGTCGGCCTGGTCGAATCCGTCGAATCCGAAGACCGCGATGGTGCCACCCCTGCCGGTGTAGCCGGCCTCGGTCAGCGGGCGCACGTTGTAGGTCGTCCGCAGGGAGTCGGGCGGCAGGCTGTGGTCGGGCACGTCCAGCGGCCGGAACGACGGGCTGTTGGAGTGGTAGGGCGAGTAGCTGAGGATCCGCCCGAGACCAGTCACCTTGTCACGCAACGATGCCGGGACCGCGGGCTGCTGAGGCGAGGCGTAGAACACCTGGCCGGCCTTCGCGCGGAAGTCGTGGACGACCACGTGGAACGCGGCCGCGACACGAGCGGGTGGGCCGCTGATCACCGCCCAGCGCGCTCCGGGCTGCCACCGGACCGACAGGCCGTTGGCCGTGGCCCACGCGTCGAGCCGGTCGGGGCGTTGCGCGTCAGGCAGCTCCGCGGTCAGCTCGACGCTGCGCGCCTGCGAGTCGCCCAGATTCGTCGCCCCCGCGAGCAGCAACGCGAACGGGCCCGAAATCAGCTGCGGGAGCCCGGAGTCCGAATGCGGTCGGAACGCGATCGCCGCGACGACCACTGCACCGGCGACCAACAGGACGAGTGGCACCCGCAGTGCGCGCACAGCGACCTGTGCTCCCCTCGACACCCCGCCAAGTTAGCGCATGGGGCAAATAAATGGCGAGCTATCCGGTCAGGCAGCCGAGCTGGTACAGCGCAGCGGGGATCGTCGCGTCCGCGGGAGCGGGCGTGGTCGAGGCGTTGGTGCCGCAGACCTTCTGCTTGTCCTGGCTGACCCACTGGCCGCCGTGCTGCGCGAACACCAGCGTGCTCGGGGCACCCATGTCCGGATTGGCCGTGCTGGACCAGAGCCCGCTGGTGACCGCCCAACCGTCGGCGCATGCCACGTTGTCGATCCGGTAGATGTTGTCCTTGCTCACGGCATGGACGGCCGCGGTGGCCGCGTCGGCGAACGCTGCCTTGTCGCAACCGGCCGCAGCGGCAGTACGTGTACTCGTGGTGCCCGACGGTGCGGGCGAACCCGACGACGAGCATCCGGACAGACCGATGATCGTCAGCCCAACCAGCGCGACGACGCCCAGTCGACGGGCGGTGTGGTTCATCATCGGTCTCCCCCAGTGCCGAAATGGACTGCCAAAAATGGACGGTGGCCATCAGACAATAGCCACCGTCCATTTCGAGATGGGTTGTGCTGCTAGGACTGAATCTGTCCGAGGGTGACCTGCACGGTGCGTGACGCGCCCGACGGGTCGTTGTAGGTCAGCGTGACGTTGTCGCCAGGCGCCTTGGAATGGATGGCCGCGACGAGCGCCTCCGGGCCGTCGATCACCTTGTTGTCGACCTTGGTGATCACCGCACCCTTCGACATGCCTGCCGCTGCGGCCGGGCTTCCGTCGGCGACACCGGCGACCAGTGCACCGCGTGCGCTGTCGTCGGAGCTGAGCTGAACACCGAGCGAGGCTCGCTGCACCGTTCCGGTCGAAATCAGTTCGTCAGCAATGCGTTTCGCTTGGTCAACCGGAATCGCGAAGCCAAGCCCGATTGATCCGCTCTGCGCCGCCTGCGAATCCTGGCCGCTGCCAAGGGAAGCGATCGCAGAGTTGACGCCGATCAGTTCGCCGTTCATGTTCACCAGCGCGCCACCGGAGTTACCGGGGTTGATCGCCGCATCGGTCTGGATGGCGCTCATGACCGAATGCTGGCCGGACTGCTCGTCGCCGGTGGCGACGGGACGGTCCAGCGCGCTGATGATGCCCGTCGTCACGGTGCCCTGCAGACCCAGCGGCGAGCCGATCGCGACAACGTTCTGGCCGACCTTCAGATCCTTCGAGGATCCGATCGTGATCGGGGTCAGGCCCGAAACGTTCTGAGCCCGAACCACCGCGATGTCGTCGGCGGGGTCAGCGCCCACGACCGTGAACGGCACGGTCCGGCCGTCGGAGAACGTGACCGTCGCCGCAATCCCTCCGCCGCTCTGGCCGAACGGCCGGCCGCCGCGTCCGCCGGGGAACTGACCGTCCGGCCCGTCCTCGACTGCCATCGGCCCGCTACCCGCGCCCTGGGCAGCGGCAGCCACGACGTGATTGTTGGTCAAGATCAGCCCGTCGGAGCTCAGGATGATTCCGGACCCCTCCTCACTGCCTTGACCAGTGGAGATCTGCAGCTTCACGACACTGGGCAGCACCTTGTCCGAGACCTGCTCGACCGACCCGACGGGTGCCGCGCTGGCCGGCTGGCCGGCGACGGCGGGGTTCTTCGGCGCCCCGGGTACGAGTTGCCCCTGTGCGGTAGCCGTCGGGCGCCCGGCATGGTCGACCACGGCGACCGCCCCGGCGGCGCCGGCAATCATCGCGACCACGGCCGTACCGCCGACCAACACACCCACCCGCGACCTCATCCGTTGCCGGGGATTTTGCTGTGATGCAGATCTCCCATCCCGGGGCCGGGCCACGTACGGTGGCGGATACATCTGCGTGGTGTCGGCGTCGCCGTAACCATATTGATATCCACCGGGGCGCCACTGCCCTGAATTAGAATGTTCCACAGAATCTTTCGGCTGCCACCGGTAGTGGCTTTCCTGGGGCGACTGTTGTGACCTGTAGTCCATTGCGTTGCGTTTCGCTTTCTCGTGACAAGAACCATCTGCGCCTCAAGGCGCCTGAAAGCAGTTTGCCTACGCCATCTGAGGCTTTGCTGAGAAAGAGTTCGGTGTGAGCCAAGACTTTCGCCGAGTCAATCCGCTGTAGCGTGACGAGCGTGAACTTCTCCCGCCTGCCCTCTGTTGTTGCGTTCGGTGCCTGCACTGCCGCGTTTGCCGTGACCCTTGCGGCCTGCGGCTCGGACACCACCCCGTCGGCGAGCAAGTCGTCTACCGCCCCTGCGGTCTCGGCCACCGTCACCCAGGCGGCAGGCCCGGATACGACATGCCCGACTACACCCCCGGCAGGCGCGGGCACTCCGGAGTGGACGTTGTCCGGCGCGACCGGCAGTGTCGCTGTCACCGGCTCGACGGACACCGCGGCCCCGGTCGTCACGGTGACCGCTCCCTTCAGCGTGAACGCGACCGAGGTGCACACGCTGCAAGCAGGTACCGGACCCGTCGTCGCACCGACGGCCACCGTCTCGGTCTGCTACGAGGGTGTCAACGGCCGCGACGGCAGCGTCTTCGACAGCAGCTACCAACGGGGCGAGCCGGCCGAATTCTCGCTCGACGGCGTGGTTCCCGGCTTCCAGAAGGCGATCGCGGGCCAGAAGGTCGGATCGACCGTCGCGGTCGCGATGGTGAGCGCCGACGGCTACCCGCAGGGCCAGCCGCGGGCCGGCATCCTGCCGGGCGACACGCTGGTCTTCGCCATCAAGATCCTCAGCGCCTCGTAGTCCACTACGGCGTACAGGTGCTCTGTAGGCCGTTCACGAGGGCGTAGATGTCGTCCTTCTTCTGGTCGGCGTAGTCGATCGCGGTCCAGGTCGAGGGCTGTGGCCAGGCGTTGGACACCGTCGGGCCGTAGTTTCCGTAGCCATCCCCGTACCCGTACCCCGGGGACACCACGAACAGCGCGCCCACGGCGTCTCGCACGTCGTCGCTGGCCCGGCGCAGGTCGACCAGGGCGGGAGCCAGGCCCGGCACAATGCCTGGGCCGTTGACGTCTTCCATGTAGTGCACGCCGTGGCTGATCATCGCGAGCTTGACGTTGGTGTCGCGCTGTTGCGCGGCTCCGCTGGCATAGGGCGAGCTGATCACGATCCGCACTCCGCCGATACCGGCGTTGATGTCGTTGTCGAGGCTCTCGCGGACCTGGTCGAGCACCCTGCAGGGCACCCGGGCGGGATCGGCGGCGACCGGGGGCGACGCGATGGTCGAGGTGCAGGTAACGAGCGCCACGACCGCAATAAGTTGGGTTTGCTTCATAGTCCACCTACATACTGGGGCATCACCGTTGATGCCTGTACATAGCTGGAATTGACGGCGGTGTTACCGCCGTTCAGGAATTAGCCGAGGCTACCTGGCGACGGGCCAGTCCCAGACCGACATGTCGCCGGGCGGGTAATTCATGCAGACGTCGGTGGCCTTGGCGACGACGCCCTTGTTGTTGAAGAACAGCTTGGCCCAGTTGCCCCAGCGGGTCGCGACGAACTCGTAGTAGACGTTGGTCGCGGTGTCCTCGGAGTACTGCCGGCGCGCGACGGGGTCGAGCGAGAAGAACCAGTGAATGCGGTCGAACGCGATCTGCTGCACATCGGCGGGCCGGTTGCTGCGGTCGATCATGTAGCGCTCGAAGTACACCGGACTGGTGTCACGGGCCGCAGCCATGTACTGCTCGACGTCGCACTGGGTGATGATGATGCGGTGCGGGATCGGGAAGTCGTCACTGGCATCGGCGGCGGCGGGGCCGGCGGTGATGACACCTGCAGCGGCCATCGCACTCAGCGCGAGACTTGCCAGCTTCGCGCGACTCATCAAACCAGCCATCGTTCTCCTGCCCCAATCCCTAAAACCTTAAGCGGACTAACTATATAGCGGTCCACATCGCAGTATCCACCCCAGCCCGCGATTGGACGGCGAATGTGACGAGTGAGACTCGCCGCCGGAAACGGACTCAGCCGCCGTTGGTCACCGGGTTGGACGACAACGTGATGAATTGGTCGTTGATCCACACACCCCAGCGGCCGCCCCACATGTGCGTCCACACCACTGGATGGCCGGCCCATACCTCAGCCGGTTTGCGGGGCGCCCAGTCCGGAACCGGCTCCCCCACGTTCTGATCCGGCGGCGGCGGGTCCGCGATCGCGATCGCCGGCGCGGCGCCCATCGTCAGCCCGATCGCGAGTGCCGCAACGCTCAGCGCAGTTTTGATCCCAGCCATGTGCAGACTCCAACGTTCAGACGATGTGCGAATACTTAGCAAATATAACCAGCAGACGGCGCGGGTAATCCCCTACCCCGCACCTTCGCTGATCGCGGGCTAGGGCGTCGGCGCGGGCGTCGCAGTGATCGGTGCCTGCTGACCGGGGGCGTTGAACTCATACCCCGGCGGCGGCGGACCGCTCAGCGAGTAATAGCCCGGCGGCAGCGCCGGCGTTCCGGGTGGCGGCGGCTTACCCGGGCCGTACTCACTCGGGGGCGCCTCCGAACCAGGGGCGGTATACGACTTGTATCCGGGGGGCAGCGGCGGCGGCGCTCCGGCACCCGGGGGCGGCGCGACCGAGCCGCTGGCCGACGCGGACTCATCGGGCCCGTAGTACGGGTCGCGGACGTTGTGCCACATGTCTTTGAGTGACCCGAGGACACCCGGGGTGTTCTGCGAACCGTAGGTCGGGTTGGCGATCTCCGGCACCGAGGGCGGTGCCCCGGGCGGCGGAGGTGCGGGTGCCGGTGGAGCCGCCGGGTCGACCGGCATCGCCACAGGTTGACCCGGCGGGACGGCGGCAGGATCCGACGGGACCGGAATGGGCGTCGGAGTCATCGGGTCGGCGGCGGCCGTCGCGGCTCCGGCGAGGGCGGCGCCCACGGTGACGCTCGCGATGGCGACTGCGTGGACAAGTGCCGCGGTGCGGTGCCGTTCACTCATGAATCCGGCGGTCCTCTCGATCTCCCTGCGAAGGGTTGCCCCTTGGCGTAGAGGCATCGTCGCACACATTGGCCGTCGGCGTGCCGACGGCAGAACCGGTGTGCTTTCCGTCCTATCGCACGGCCGACGCATCCCGTTTCAGGATGCGTATCAGCACGCCCCGGTGCCCGCGCCGCGGCGCAGGCACCGGAAGCGGGCACACGTGGGGGCCGGGTCAGACCTGATTGGTTTCGGTGCTGCCGGTCGCCGATCCCTTGAGGTAGCGGGTGGCAAAACCGATCGACGCGACTGCCGCGACCACACCGATGACGGCCCACAGGATGATCGGGAACACCAGCGAGCCGAAGATGAAGTCGTAGGTGACCGCCAGGTAGATCGACCAGAGCACCCGGTAGATCGACCAGAAGGCCAGCAGGCCGGTGCTGATGGCGATGTAGAGACTGTGCTGGCGCTCGACGCGGTCGATGTGCTGCGCGATGGGAGTCGGCACGATCTTCATGGGGTTGTTCCTCTCGTTGTCCGCCGCCTCGGTGGCGTCGATGCGAGAAGTGAAGAACTGCCGGACGGCTACCGATCCCAACTCAGACCCACGTCCCGCCGTCGACCCGCAGTATCGCGCCGGTGACGTAGGAGGCCCGGTCGCTCAACAGCCACGCGGCGGCCTCGGCGACCTCAGCGGGGTCGGCGGCCCGCCGCAGCGGGTTGTCGGCCACCAGTCGCTCGATCACCCCCGGGGTCGCGTCCTCCCACTCCTGAATCATCTCGGTCAGCGTGGTGCCCGGCGTGATCGCATTCACGCGGATGTTCTCGGGGCCGTAGGTGACCGCAGCGGATTCGGTGAGGCTGTTCACCGCACGCTTCATCGCGCCGTACGCCGGCAACTCCGGATTACCTTTCAAGCTGCCGACACTCGACGTGTTCACGATCGCACCGCATTTGGCGGTGGCCCGGATGGCCGCGATCTCGGCCTTCATGGCCAGGAACACACCCTTGAGATTGACGGTGTAGACCCGGTCGAAGTCGTCGTCGAGCGCTTGATCGAGCGGCCCCGGGGGCGCGATCGTCGCGCCGTTGTTGAAGGCGACGTCCAGGCGGCCCCACGTTTGCACCGCCGAATCCACCGCGCGCCGCACACTGTCGCCGTCGGCGAGATCGCATACCGCGTACGCCGCCGAACCGCCGCTGCGGGTGATGTCCTCGGTGACATCGCGTAGCTGAGCCTCGGTTCTGGCCGCCAGCAGTACGGCGGCGCCTTCCCGCGCGAACAGCCGCGCGGCGGCAGCGCCGATGCCGCGCCCGGCTCCGCTGACGAAGGCGACCTTGCCGGCCAAGAGTCCGTTGTGGTGATGATCCATGCTTCGAGCGTGTCCGGTGGCGCGTGTGACAGCCAGGTACCGGCGGTACCTGGCTGGCGTCGCCGACGTGCGCACAATGGAGCTGTGGACAAGCGCGAATTCGGTGCGTTCCTGCGCAGCAGACGCGAACGGATCACACCGGCCGACATCGGTGTGGCCCACGGGAGACGGCGGCGGACCCCCGGTCTACGCCGCGACGAGGTGGCGCAATTGGCCTTCATCTCCACCGAGTACTACACCCGGCTGGAACAGGCCCGGGCACCCCACCCGTCGCGCGAAGTTTTGCAAGGTCTTTCGCGCGCGCTGCGGCTCTCCGATGCGGAGACGACGTACCTGCACCGGCTGGCCGGTGTGGAACCGGCCGCCGCACCGGGACCGCCGCGTGTCGTGCGCCCAAGCATCACCGATCTGATCACCCGGCTGCCACAGGCCGCCGCGATCGTGGTGTCGGCGACCTACGAGGTGCTGGCGTGGAACGACCTCGCGTGTGCGTTGATGGAGGACTTCTCGGCCCTGTCGCCCCGCGAACGCAATCTTGCCCGGCGGGTTTTCCTGGGTCCTGGGGCACAGGGCCGGCGCTTGTATGGGGTCTCGGATTCCGACGAATTCGCACGCACGTGCGCCCTTCATCTCCGGGCCGCGTCGGCGCGCTACCCAGACGACCCCGAGACGACCGCACTGATCGACGAACTATGCAGCGGCAGCGCGGAATTCGCCGAGCTCTGGAACTCCCGTGACGTCGTGACACGTCCCATGCTGTGCAAGACCTTCCACCACCCGGTCGTCGGACCGATCACGGTCAACTGCGATCCGCTCGATGTGGCCGACCGCGATCAGCGTGTGGTCATCTACACCGCCGAGCCCGGCTCGCCCTCCGAGGAGGCCCTGCGCCTGCTGAACGTGGTCGGGACGCAACGCCTTGACGTTCCCGGCTGAGGTTTACAACTCGTCGGAGAAGTCGGCCGTCAGCCATCGGTCCGGCCGGAAGGTGAACAACACGTTGGCGTGTCCCTCCATCGAGCGGAGGAACTGGCGCGCACCCTCCTCACCGAGATAGCGCACCGCGGTTTCTTCCAAGACTTCCGGCGGCGTGGGTTCGGTGGTGTCCACCAAAGTTCCCTCGACGACGACGTAGCGATACGGCGGCTCCTCGTCCTGCACTACCAGCGTCGCCGCACCGGCCTGCCTGATCAGCCGGGCCTTGCGCGACGAGGGGCCGGTGGAGATCAGAATGTTGCCGCCGGGGGCGTACTGGTACCAGATCGGGATGCTGGCCGGCGGCCGGCCGTCGGTGGTGGCGACGGACAGGACCGCCACGTGCTTGGCGGCAAGGTATTCCTGCCGCTCGGACTCGGTCATTTCTCTGGGCATATAGCGCCAAACCCTTCGATGTTGGTGGCTATTCCTCCCGGCCGCCTCGTACTGAGGTACGCCGGCGTACTCGGGGGCACCGATGAAGCCGTCGATGACGGCGGCGCCCAGTCGTGTGGTGAAGGCAGCCTCGAACTCTATGCAACACCCGCGACGGGTTCGCAGGATTGTCGGCGCGGTTCGGTAGGGTCTGCGCGTGACTTCGAGCCCAACCGTCAAATCTGTAAATGCCCGTCTTGCTGAAGAACTCGCCGTCGCAGAGGCCCGGGTGGCCGCCGCGGTCCGGCTGCTCGACGAGGGTGCGACCGTTCCGTTCATCGCCCGCTACCGCAAGGAAGTCACCGGCAGCCTGGACGACGGTCAGCTGCGCGACCTCGAGGAGCGGCTGCGTTATCTGCGCGAGCTCGACGAACGACGGGACGCGGTGCTCGCGTCGATCGACGAGCAGGGCAAGCTGACCGACGAGCTGAGGTCCGCGCTGCTGAGCGCCGACACGAAGTCTCGGATCGAGGACATCTACCTGCCGTACAAGCCGAAACGGCGTACCAAAGCCCAGATCGCCAGGGAAGCAGGCCTCGAGCCGCTCGCCGACCGTCTGCTCGCCGACCCCGCTGTCGCCCCCGAAGCCGCCGCTGCCGAATTCCTCACCGCCGACGTCGCCGACGCCGCGGCGGCACTCGACGGCGCGCGGCACATCCTCGTCGAACGGGCGGCCGAGGATGCCGAGCTGGTGGGTGCGATCCGGACCAAGTTCTGGGCCGAGGGTGCGGTGCGGACCGCACCGTTCTCCGACGAGGCCGCGAAGAGCCCAGCGGCACAGAAGTTTCGGGACTACTTCGAATTCACCGAGCGGCTGGAGGACATGCCCTCGCACCGGGTGCTGGCGGTGATGCGCGGAGAGAAGGAACAAGCCCTCGCCGTGCGCTTCGACGGCGGCAGCGACGACGCCTACGAGGTGATGGTCGCCAACGCCCTCGGCGTCGATCTGACCGCCAAAGCTGCGGCCACCCCATGGCTGACCACCACGGTCCGGCTGGCCTGGCGCACCCGGCTGATGATCTCCGGTGCGGTCGATGCCCGGATGCGGTTGCGTCAGCGCGCCGAAGAGGACGCCGTGGCCGTCTTCGCCAAAAACCTCAAGGATCTGCTGCTGGCGGCGCCTGCCGGTACCCGCACCACGCTCGGACTCGATCCGGGGTTCCGCACCGGGGTCAAGGTCGCCGTCGTCGACGACACCGGCAAGGTGCTCGAGACGTGCGCGGTCTACCCACATCAGCCTCAGCGCCAATGGGATTCGGCCAAGGCGACGCTGGCCGCCCTGGTTGCCCGGCACGGCGTCGAGCTGATTGCGATCGGTAACGGCACCGCGTCCCGGGAGACCGATGCACTGGCCACCGAGCTGATCGCCGATATTCGCGCGGCGGGTGCTAGCGCACCGGCGAAGGCTATGGTCAGCGAGGCCGGGGCGTCGGTGTATTCGGCGTCGGCCTACGCCGCCCGCGAGCTGCCGAGTCTGGACGTGACGGTCCGCGGTGCGGTGTCGATCGCCCGCCGCCTGCAGGATCCGCTGGCCGAACTGGTGAAGATCGAACCGAAGTCGATCGGCGTCGGCCAGTACCAGCACGACGTCACCCCCGGCACCCTGGCCCGCAGCCTCGATGCGGTGGTGGAGGACGCAGTGAACGCCGTCGGGGTCGACCTGAACACCGCGTCGGTTCCGCTGCTGTCGCGGGTGTCGGGAGTCTCCGAGTCGTTGGCCGAAGCGATCGTGGCCTACCGCGAGAAGACCGGTCCGTTCCGCAGCCGCACCGCCTTGCTCGATGTTCCACGCCTGGGCCCCAAAGCCTTTGAACAGTGCGCCGGCTTCCTGCGGATCCGCGGCGGTGACGACGCCCTCGACGCCTCGGGTGTCCACCCGGAGGCCTATCCGGTGGTGCGGCGCATTTTGGACCGTTCGGGCATCACGATGGCCGAATTGATCGGCAACGAACGAGCGTTGCGGACACTGCGCCCGGCCGACTTCGCCGACGACCGCTTCGGCGTGCCCACGGTGACCGACATCCTCGCCGAGCTGGAAAAGCCGGGCCGCGATCCGCGGCCGGCCTTCTCCACCGCGACCTTCGCCGCGGGTGTGGAGAAGGTGGCCGATCTCAAGGCCGGAATGGTGCTCGAAGGTGTCGTGACCAACGTCGCGGCGTTCGGCGCCTTCGTCGACGTCGGTGTCCATCAGGACGGTTTGGTGCACGTCTCGGCGATGTCGGATCGATTCGTATCCGATCCGCATGAAGTCGTGCGCTCGGGTCAGGTGGTGCGGGTGAAAGTCGTCGACGTCGATGTGGATCGCCAGCGGATCGGACTCACCCTGCGGCTGGGCGACGAACCGAAAGCCAAGCAGTCCACGAGCCCTGGGCGCAGTGGCGCCACTGCCGGCCGCGGCGAGCGACGCCAGCCCGCTCGCGGCGGCGACGGCGGTCGGCGGGACACCAACAACCGGTCTTCCGGTGCGATGGCACAAGCCCTGCGCGACGCCGGTTTCGGCCGATAGCACTGCCCTTCCGTTCGGTTCAGCCTCCGGGGGAGGCTGGCCAAATGGGGCAATACTTTTCATGATCACATCCGTGCACGAAATACCCGGAAAGAAAGTTCAACGATATTTCGGGTTATCAGCAGTCCCCCAGCCCCAGCACAATTAATTGTCAGAAGAGGCCGCTTTCCTGGGAATTCTCAGCCTTCATTTATGTTGTGCCTCTTAGTTTTTCATAAATTCCGCACCGATCGGGACTTATACAGAAGGTCGACGGATATTTCGGGTTCGTGTGCGATATTTCACGACCGGGCTAAACGGGAATGGTTTTAGCGCATTGCCGGTGTTGCATCGCGCATGACAGATATTGCTTTCTCCCACTCGCTGAACCCGATCGGCACACCCCGCTGCGGCGATCCCCGCGTCACCGGTACCGCGGTCGCGTTCACGACACATCGCTACGACCAGGACGAGGTGGCCAGGGCGCTCACCGAGTTCGCCGAACCCGGGTTCGCCCGGTTCGCCCGAACCAGCGGCGTCGAATACCGCAACCTCGCGCTGCCGGTGGAGCGCTACCCGAAACTGGCCGGTTTCACCGAAGCCAACGAGGCATATCTCGAGGTCGCCGTCGAACTCGGCGAGCAGGCGGTGCGCCGGGCCCTCGACGAGGCCCACCTACGCCCTGACGAGGTCGACGCCATCCTGACTGTGTCGAGCACCGGAGTGGCCGTGCCCACCATCGATGCCCGCATCGCGTCGAAGCTGGGGCTCCGGTCCGACGTCAAGCGCATCCCGCTGTTCGGGCTCGGCTGTGTGGCCGGCGCAGCCGGGATGGCGCGCATGCACGACTACCTGCGCGGCTTTCCCGACCACGTCGCCGTGTTGCTCTCCGTCGAGCTGTGCTCTCTGACGCTGCAACGCGACGACACCTCGATCCCCGCGCTGATCGGCGTCTGCCTGTTCGGCGACGGCGCTGCAGCGGTGGTCGGCACGGGCGCCGATCGGGTCCCCGCCGGACTCCCCCTGCAGCAGGGACCGCAGATCCTGGCGACCCACAGTGCGCTGTTGCCCGACACGGTCGAGGTGATGGGCTGGAATGTGAGCTCCAGCGGATTCCAGCTCGTGATGTCACGAGACGTTCCCAAGATGGCCGATGACCACCTCCGCGCGGAGGTCGACCGGTTCCTCGCCGAGCATCAGCTGACGACCGCCGACATCACCACCTGGGTGTGTCACCCGGGCGGACCCAAGGTGCTCGAATCGATCACCAACGCGGTCGGCATGCCGGCCGAAGCCTTGCGGCACAGCTGGGAATCGATGCGCGACAACGGAAACATGTCGTCGGCGTCGGTGCTCGACGTCTTCAACCGAACTCTCGCGGAGGCGCCGGCGGCCGGCTCGCTGGGAATCATGCTGGCAATGGGGCCCGGCTTCAGCTTCGAACTGTTGCTTCTGAGTTGGTGAAGGGGTCCCGATGATCTACACATCGATGTTCTATTACGGGTTCATCCTCGCGATCGGCGCTGAACGCCTTGTCGAGCTGGTGGTGTCGCGGCGCAATGCCCGATGGTCCTTCGCCCAGGGCGGCCGGGAGTTCGGCCGCGGGCACTATCCGGTGATGGTCGGCATGCACACCTTGCTGCTGGTGTCCTGCATCGTTGAAGTGGCGACCCTGCACCGGCCGTTCCTGCCCTGGCTCGGCTGGCCGATGGTGGCGGTGGTGGCAGCCAGCACCGGGCTGCGGTGGTGGTGTGTGTCCACGCTGGGTAAGCGCTGGAATCCGCGGCTGATCGTGATCAAGGGTGCGCCCTTGATCGACCGTGGCCCCTATCGCTGGATGCACCACCCCAACTACACCGCGGTGGTCGCCGAAGTGGCGGCGCTGCCACTGGTGCACTCAGCCTGGACGACAGCGATCGTGTTCAGCATCGCCAACGCCCTGGTGCTCACCGTGCGGATCCGCGCCGAGAACGCGGCGCTGGGCTACGCCTGAGAAGTTCCCGCAATTGTCCGGCGGGTAAGAGTCCATGGATTGCAACCACTTTCGGGCATAGTCGGTGTTACGTTGGCTCTCGTTGGACCTGTGCACGGTCACAAGGGGGCTTTCGATGAGCACTGCCGCAGAACGCGCCGATCAGTTGGCTCTGGTGGCCCGGCTCAAGTCCGCCTATCCGGAACTGCCGGATGCTCCCACCCCGGATCTGCTCGACCACGCCAGGTTCGTCGCCTACATGAAGCCGGTGCACGATGTCGGCGGCGAGCCGGACGCTCCGATGAAGTACGAGAACAAGGACTACGAGTACTGGGAGCACATGACCTACGTCATCTGCGAGGTGCTGGCGTGGCGCGGAATCTGGCTCTCCGAGGAACGGCGCCGGATCGGCAACGTCGACGTCCAACGCGCCGTCTACCTCGGCTTCCCCTACTACGGCCGCTGGCTGCTGTCGGTGGCCCGAGTGTTGATCGAAAAGCACCACATCGGTCTGACCGAGCTGACCGAGCGGATGGCCGAGGTCAAGGAACGCTATGCCGGCGGACTGGCGGGCAAGACCCTGGCGGCCAAGCCCAAGTTCGAAGGTGACGGATCGCAGGTCAAGCGCAACAGTCACATTGTGCATGCCCAGGGCAAGGGCGACCCGCAGGTCTACGCGGGCAGGGCCGGCGAACCGAGGTTCACGGTCGGCGACCCCGTGGTCGTGCGTGAATTGCCGGTGTTGTTCTACACCCGCACGCCGGAGTACGTCCGCGGTGCCACGGGTGTCATCGACGCGGTGGCCTATGAAAGCCCGGCCGCCGAGGACGAGACCTGGGACATCCCCGACGCCAAGCCCGAATGGTTCTACGTCGTCAAATTCCGCATGTCCGAGCTGTGGGACGACTTCAACGGCCCGGACAGCGACAGCTTGCGCACCGAGATCCCCGAGCACTGGCTTGCACCCGCATAGGAACGGACCGACATGACCGACCACGATCACGATCACGATCACGATCACGACCGCACCGTCAAGCCGATGGTCGACGAGATCACCGACTTCGAAGTGCTCGAGATCGCGCTGCGCGAATTGTGCATCGAGAAGGGCATTTTCACTGCCGAGGAGCACCGCCGTTTCACCGAGTTCGCCGAGCAGATCGGCCCAATGCCGGCGGCTCGCCTGGTGGCCCGCGCCTGGCTGGATCCCGCCTTCAAAGCTCTTGCCCTCGCCGAACCGATGACCGCCAGCAAGGAGGTCGGTGTCGACTGGCTCGAGCCGACCGGGTTCGGCACCCCCAGCGACTTCACCGCGTTCCAGATTCTCGAAGACACCCCGGCCGTGCACAACGTGATCGTGTGCGCGCTGTGCTCCTGCTACCCGCGGCCCATCCTCGGCAACTCCCCCGAGTGGTACCGCACACCGAACTACCGGCGGCGGCTGGTGCGCTGGCCCCGGCAGGTTCTCGCCGAGTTCGGCCTCTACCTGTCCGACGACATCGAAGTCCGTGTGCAGGACTCCAACCAAAAACACCGCTTCATGGTCATGCCGATGCGACCAGAGGGCACCGACGGCTGGACCGAGGACCAGCTGACCGAGATCATCACCCGCGACTGCCTGATCGGCGTCGCGCTGCCGAAACCCGGGGTGACCACCAATGTCATCACCGACACCCGCCCTGCCATGCATCCGGTCGGCGAATGAAACCCGAGCCGTTACAACAGATTGTCGACCGTAATCAGGTCTGGCCGGTCATGGCGGCCAAATACGGGGTGGAGAACCCGGTGCCGCCATGGAAGACCAGCCTCGACGGGCTGTGTGACGCACTCGATCACGCGGCATGTGACGCCGACGTCCCGACCTTCACAGAACGGCGCGACGAGGAGGACGAGCTGTCGGCCAGCGTGTACGCCGGCCTCCCCTACCCCGAGAGCCAGCTGGTCTCGCTGGCACACTCGCTGCTGTCCCGAGGTGTCATCACCGAAGATGAACTGCAGCAACGACTTTCCGCTGTCCGCGCCCGGTTGGAGGCCTGACACCAGCGGGTGTGTCCCCCGATCGGTGGACACCGCATTCATCCGGCGTTACGGCCGATCGGCGGATATTTCGGGTGGCCACGGCGCGTCATAGTTGCCTGGTGAGCCGTCAAGCAAGCGGCGGCTCCCCGACTCAGAGGATGGCAACGATGAACAGCGGCATGGTCTTGCCCAAGCGCACAGCAGCGGCGTCGAGCGCAATCGGTATCCGCCCTGCGTATTTCGTTCAGCACGGAAACGGCATCTTCCGCCCCACCCCCTCTGCGGCGGCATCCTGGAGCGAGGGTCTGCTCAGCGGTCAGGCGATCGCCGGGCTCGCGGCATCGACGCTGGAACGCAAGTACGGCAGCGCCGGCTACCTGCCCACCCGGCTGACGCTGGATCTGCTCAAACCTGCCCGTGCCGTCCCCACCCATACTCAGACGCGGCTGATCCGGCACGGAAACCGCATGCGCACCGCCGAATGCGACATCATCCAGGACGACTGGATCGTGGCACGCGCAACTCTGTTGCAATACCGCCTGACTCGCACACCGGACAGCCCGGTCGCGGCGCAGACACAGCCCGCCGGCGCACCGCCCGACACCGAGAACCAGGCCCTCTACATCGACGGCGACGGAACCGGTTGGAGCCCGATGGGCGAACAGGCCGCGGCCGGACGCAAACGCGCGTACTACGGCGGCCTGGACGCGGTGGCCGGTCTGCGGGCCACGCCCTTCGTCCGTGCCGCAGTGGTCGCCGAGGCAGCCGCTAACCTGGTGACCAATCTGGGCGACGGCGAAGTCGGTTACATCAACGGGGACCTGACGGTGGCATTGTCGCGGCTGCCCCACGGCGTGTTCATCGGTGTGCAAGCCGACACCCATTTCGCCGAGAACGGGGTGTCGGTGGGCAGTGCCACCCTGTTCGACGATGCGGGCGCCTTCGGCACCAGCATGGTCACCGCGGTGGCGAATCCCGCGGGCCGCGGCGTCAGCCGTCGGCGAGACTGAGCGTCGGGCAGCCTCGCCCGAAACTAGAGTGCAGCAATGAGCCTCGTCACCTACCAACTGGAAGACCACGTCGCGACGATCACCCTCAACCGGCCCGAAGCGCGCAACGCCATCAACGGCCCGCTCCGCCAGGGCATCAACGCCGCATGGGATCGGTTCCGTGACGAGGAGGACGCCTGGGTGGGGATTCTGACCGCCACCGGCGACGTCTTCTGCGCAGGCGGTGACCTCAAAGACGGCGAGGGCTCGGTGGGCACCTTCGGCGGGACGTTCTGGGAGAAGCCGACGATCAATTCGTTCGAGTCCGGCATGGAACTGTTCAAACCCACGATCGCCGCCGTGCACGGTCCCTGCGTCGGATACGGCGTCACCGGAGTCCTGTTCTGCGACTTTGTGATCGCGTCGACCGAAGCCACGTTCAGCTTCCCCGAAGTGACCCTCGGCTTACCGACCATCGTCGGCGCCATTCGGTTGCCGCACCGTGTCGGCTGGGCCAACGCCATGGAGCTGCTGCTGACCGGCAAACCGATCAGCGCCGAGCGGGCCAAGGAGATCGGGCTGGTGTGGAAGCTCGTCGAACCCGCGGATCTGCAAGCCGAGGCCCAGGCCTGGGCCAGAACCCTGACCGAAGCCGCGCCGCTGGCGCAGCGTGCCACCAAAGAAGTGGCCTGGCGGACCGCCGACATGGGCTGGATCGAGTCGGTGCGTTTCGGCGAGGTGATGCGCAAGGTCGCCGGCGCCACCGAGGATGTCGGCGAAGGCCTGCAGGCATGGCGGGAGAAGCGCAGGCCGCAGTGGAAGGGCCGCTGAGGCGCCTAGCCGGGCGGCTCGGGCGCCGGCGCGTGCAGCCACCGTTGGTAGCTGTCGGCATAGGTTCCGTCGTGCAGCGCGCCGGCCAGCCAGGCGTCGGTGGCGGCGGCGATGGGACTGCCCTTGGGCAGCAGGTAGGCCTTGACCTCGGAGGTGAACGGGTCCGCGGGGTGCTGGGCCACCAACCCGGGGTGCAGCGACGACTGGTAGATCGCTTCGATGGCGTCGGTGACCATGACGTCGGCGCCACCGGCCGCGAGCTGATCGAAGATGGTGGTGTTGTCCGGCCAGATCGTGAGCTCCGCGTCGGGCAAGTGCGTGCGGGCGAAACGTTCGTTGGTGCCGCCGCTGTTCTCGATGACCCGCACACCCGGCTGGTTGATCTGCTCGATGGTCACCAGCCGCTCGGCGTCGGCCGCCGGGACCAGCGCGGTCTTGCCGCCGGCCAGGTAGGCCCGGGTCACGTCGACGACGCGGCGGCGCTCCGGGGTGTCGGTGATGCCGCCCATCGCGATATCGCATCGTTGGTGTGAGGTGAGGTCCGCGACCAGCGTCGACCAGGTGGTGGGCACGAACACCGCGGTGCGCCCGAGATGTGCGGCCAGATCGGCGGCCATGTCGATGTCGACCCCGCTGTACTGTCCCGTCGCCGGGTCGCGGTAGGTCAGGGGCCGGTAGTCGCCGGTGGTGCAGACCTTCAGGACGGCCGGGCCGCCTGCCCGGGCGACCGGCGGCGCGACGTACGCGGTGAGCGCCGCGGCAATGGCAAGCGCGCCAAAGGTCAACGGCCGCATACGATCACCGCACCCGCAGCGCATCGGAGAGGTATTCGGCGCGGCAGGCTCGCCGGGCCAGTTTGCCGCTGGTGGTGCGCGGGATGGCGCCGGCGGGTAGCAGCCGCACATCGGCGGCCTCGATACCGTGACGATCGAACACCGCCGACCGGATCGCCGCGATCGCGGCTGCCGGATCGCTGCGACTGGTGCCGGCCGCGCGTTCGGCGATGATCACCAGCTGTTCTGTGGTGTCATGTGTTGTCGCACCAGGCATGTGGTTCTTCGGAAGCGTGAACGCCGCCACGTACCCGTGCCGGACGAGTGCTGAGGAATCCGCGGCGGTCTTCTCGATATCGTGCGGATACAGTGTCCGACCGTCGAGCACCACGATGTCGGCGAGGCGGCCGGCGACGTAGAGCTCGCCGCCGAGATAGAAGCCGAGGTCGCCGGTGCGCAACCAGGCGCCGTCGGCGGGCACGCTGCCGGCGTGGCCGTCCTCGGATCGCCGGCGGACCAGCCTGGCCCCGAAGACCCGCCTGCTCTCCTGCGGCTGGCCCCAGTAGCCGCGGCCGACATTGTTACCGTGCAACCAGATTTCACCGACCCTGCCGTCGGGCAGCTCTTCGCCGGTCGCCGGGTCGACGATCGCCGCCCACAGACTGCGGGCCACCTGGCCGCACGAAACCTGGGTGATCGCGTCCGCGTCCTCGTCGGCCTCCTGCGCCACTCCCTCGGCCAACCGCTCACGGTCCAGCCGAATCACTGTGGGCTGCGCGGTCGGTGCGATCGTCGCGACGAACAGGGTGGCCTCGGCGATGCCGTAGGACGGCTTGAAGGCCGTCGGCGGCAGACCATGCGGTGCGAACGCCTCGGAGAAGGTGGCGATCGCGTCGGCGCTCACCGGTTCGGACCCGATGATCATCACCACGTTGCTCAGGTCGATGTCATCCCCGGCGTCGGGCAGGCCGCGCGCAGCGGTCCACTCGTACGCGAAATTCGGTGCGGCGGTGATGACATGGCCGTACCGGGACGCATCGGAGAGCGCCCGGATCCAGCGTTGCGGCCTACGGATGAAGGCGGTCGGTGACAGCAGTGTGGAATGTCCGCCGTACACGGTCGGGAAGCCGATCATCGACAAGCCCATATCGTGGTAGAGCGGTAACCAGCTGACGCCGTGGGTATTTCGATCGAGCAGATCGATGGCCAGGATCATCTGGATCAGGTTGGTACCGACGGCCCGGTGGGTGATCTCCACTCCGGCGGGGGGTCGGGTCGAGCCCGAGGTGTACTGCAGATGCGACACGTCGTCGACGTCGACAACGGTCTCGACGAAGTCGGCGGCCGAGGAATCGGGAATCTCGTCGATGATCATCAGCTGCGGCTGCCGAGCCGGCGGTAGCTTGGCCAAAAACCCGCGCACACTGTCGGCGGCGGCTGCGGTGGTGAGCACCAGAGTGGGCCGCGAATCACCGAGAGCGGTGTCGAGACGTTCGGCGTGGCCGGGCAATTCGGGAGCGAACAACGGCACAGCGATGGTGCCCGCCTTGATCGCGGCGAAGAAACCGGCGATGTAGTCCAGCCCCTGCGGCGCCAATATCGCGACCCGGTCACCGCGTTCAGCGCTGCGCTGTATGTGCGCGGCGATCGCGTGCAGGCGCACGCCGAGCTGAGTCCAGGTCAGCTCGAACACCACCGGTTCGGCCGAGCGGCTGTAGTCGAGGTAGCGGTAGGCGATGGTGTCGCCGACGTTGGCGATGTTGCGGTCGATCAACGAGATCAGCGTCACGCCCGCCGGTAAGACGACGTTTCCGTCGGCGTCCAAGCAGTCTTCGATCCGAAGCAGGCCCTCTGGTGCGTCGACGTGGCCGCGGTCCATGCCAGGAGTCTAAGACGCTATCGTGAGTGCGATTTTCACCGACGACCCGACAGGAGATCATGTCGAGCTGGATCGCCGAGCTGGTCCAACTCGACCGCAGCGGGCCCACCTTTCGCGCATCGGCGGCCCATGGTGCGGGTCCCCGGCTCTTCGGCGGGTTGATCGCCGCACAGGCGCTGGCGGCCGCGGGCTCCACCGTAGATCCCGGCCGGCTGCCGCAGTCGTTGCACGCCTACTTCATCAAAGGCGGCCGGATCGGCGTCGACATCCACTTCGCCGTCGAGATCACCCGGGACGGCCGCTCTTTCAACACCCGCCGCGTCACCGCGACGCAGGACGGTGTCGCGATATTCGAAATGCTGGCGTCGTTTCATCAACCCGAGACGACCACCGACTGGCAGCTACCGCAGGAGCCGCGGGTGCCGCTGACGGAGGCGACGATTCTCACACGACTGCCGGTCGAGTGGGCCGATCACTTCGACATCCGGCTCGCACCGGGTCCGCAGAGCCGCGTCGAGTGGCCCACCCAGCCGTTCTGGTTCCGCACCCGCGAACCGGTCGAGGACGATCCCCTGCTGCGAGCCTGCGCACTGACCTTCATCTCGGACCTGGGCATGGTGTCCTCGGCACGTCCGCCGGGCCCGGAATTCCCCGGTCCGGGCGGAGCCGCCAGCCTCGACCACGCGCTGTGGCTGCACCGGCCGTCCGACCCCCACCGGTGGCACCTCTACGACGCCACCGCGGTGAGTCACAGCGACGCGCGGGGGTTGGCGCACGGCTCATTTCAGCGTGATGACGGTACCCTGATCGCCAGCGTCGCCCAGGAATCTCTCTGGCGAACCTGAGCCCAGCTTTTTACGTGCCTACGGCAGGCGAATCCGCAGGCCACAGCCAGGCAGGACCCAGCGCAGACACAGCCGGAAACAACGGTGTTTAGCAGAGACCGGCTACGGGAACAAACTCGCATTCGACCGCGTTGACGCGACGTCGAATGCGGAAACGAAAGGCACGGATCATGACGGTTGATTACGACGCCCCCCGCCGCACCCAGGCCGAGCCTGAGGAAGAGTCTCTCGAAGACTTGGCGGGACGGCGCAAGGACACGGCTACAGCCGTAATAGATATCGATGAAGCGGAAGCGGCGGATTCCTTCGAGCTGCCCGGTGCCGACCTGTCAGACGAAGAGCTCACGGTGCGGGTCGTGCCCAAGCAGGCTGACGAGTTCACCTGCAGCAGCTGCTTTCTGGTGCACCACCGCAGCCGGCTGGCAGACGCCACCAGCCTGGTCTGCACCGACTGCGCCTAGCCGGCAGGCCTGCCCGGTCTCGCCCGACGGTGGGCGTGTCCGTCGTCGCGCCGTGAATCTGCACGGCGGGTCAACGGCACGCCCCCGGCGTGACGCTCAGGCGATGACGCGGACCAGGTAGGGCGCCATGTCTTTGGCCCGCACCGCTGATACCGCGACGACCGTGTCGGTGACTTCCAGCATCTGGTTGTTGCCCAGAAACATCGCGACGCTCTGGGTGCCGTCCGGCCCGTAGAAGATCAGATCGCCCGGCAACGCCTGGTCAGCGGTGACGTGCTGGCCGACCTTGTACATATCTCCCGAGGAACGCGGCAGCTTGGCTCCCACGCCGGCGTAGATGTACTGGATCAGACCCGAGGAGTCGAAGCCGACGACGGCCGCGCTCGGCCCTTTGCCCAGGGTGGGTCCGTTGATGTCGCCGCCGGCCCAGGCGTAGGGCACGCCCCGCTGGGCGAGCCCGCGCTGGATCACCAGGTTGACGTACTGATCCCGGCCCACCGGAGCGGCGGTCGCCGTCGGGGCCAGCAGGCCGGGAATGGCGAACAGCATCACCAGGCTGATCGCCAGGGCATACACGCGCTTCTTCATCATGATTTCCACCTTCCGGGCGCCTCTGAGCAAAGCTCCGTCCTCTTCACAGAGGTCACTTCTGTCACTTTCTACCGCAATCAGCTGACAGCCGCTTACCACGCTCACGGCCTGACCAGGGCTTTTAGCCGATCCGTGACGCAAAGGTGTCCAAAGCGGTGTGCATCCTTGCCCGATCGGTTGCGATCGTCCCGCCGCCGTCAGCAACGGCGCCGGGACCGCTCAGCGGCGACGGTCGCGCACCCGGTAGGTCGACGGCCACGACTTGCGGGACTCGTCGCCGGTCAGGGTCATCCCCATCCCGCCGACTTTGACGTCGTAGGCTTCCTTTCCCGCGCCGACCTCGCGGTTGGCGTGCTCCTGAGCCAGGTAGTACAGCTCGTCGATCGCGGCTTCGCTGTACGCGACAAAGGACGTCTCGCGCACCACGTCGTCGCTGAGCACCATGGTGTCGGGCAGGATGCGCGCGGCGACCGCGGCCAGGCCCAGCAGCGCGAACGGGATGACCCAGTAACACAACACGGACAGCGCGTTCGCGGTGTCGAGAATCGTTGCCTCGCTCGCGGCGATGGGTGGGATCGCCGAGGACACGGTCATCCCCGCGAAAGCGGCGATCCAGATCCAGGTCAGCAGCGACGTGATCTTCCTGAACGGCTCGCTGGTGACGATCTCCTCAGACCGGCCTGCCGCGGCGAATTCCCGCACGAAGGGCGTGCCGGCCAGCGTCCCGACCAGTGTGATGAGCAGGATGCCCGCAGTGCTCAGCGGCAGTATCCACTGCTCCAAGAACGCTTGGCTCGCCACGAAGGTCAGCACTGTCAGAACGAAGAATGCTGCGACAGAACCGATTTCGAAGGTCAGGCCGGCCGCCTTGCGGGTGCGGCTCATCACCAGCCCGAGTATCGCGACGATTAGGGCGACCAGGACGGCCGTCGTGAATGGCGCGTTGCCCACCAGTACCCAATAGACGATCCACGGCGCAAAGCCAACGAGAATGCCCACGGCGGCCAGTCTATGGGCGGACGTTGAGCGACTGCTCAGCGGCGTCCGGTGTCGGGTTGGCCGCCGATGGGTATACGGAATCGTGAGTTCAACGAGCCAGCGCCAGCTGGGCGATTCAGACAGCCCGATCGAGGATGAACTCGAGGCCGCCTTCAACCGCATGGTCGACGAGGGCGGTCAGCGGCTGCACCGCAGCTGGCGCGAAGTCCTGGTCACCGGATTCTTCGGCGGCACCGAGGTCGCGGTGGGGGTGCTGGCCTACCTGTCCGTGCTGCATGAGACCCATAACCAACTGCTCGCCGGAGTGGCGTTCTCCATCGGGTTCCTGGCACTGCTGCTCGGCCGAAGCGAGCTGTTCACCGAAGGATTCCTGGTTCCCGTCACGACGGTGGCCGCCAAGCGTGCCAGCGTGGGTCAGCTGGCCAAGCTGTGGAGCGGCACGCTGGTGTCCAACCTGGTCGGCGGGTGGGTGATCATGGCGCTGATCATCGCGGCGTTCCCCAAACTCAGGAGCCAAACCATCACCTCCGCCGAGCATTTCGTCGGCGAACCGCTGTCGGTGCAGACGATGTCGCTGGCCGTGCTGGGCGGCATGGTGATCACGTTGATGACCCGGATGCAGCACGGCACCGACTCGGTACCCGGCAAGATCGCGGCCGCCGTGGCCGGTGCGTTCGTCCTGGCCGGACTGCAGCTGTTTCACTCGATCCTGGACTCGCTGTTGATCTTTGGTGCCCTGTCGACCGGTGAGGCGCCCTTCGGCTACCTCGATTGGCTGGGGTGGTTCTGGTACACGCTGGTCGGCAACATCGTCGGCGGCTTGGTGCTGGTGACGCTGCTGCGACTCCTGCGGAGCAAGGAGCGGCTCAAGGACGAGCGTCGCGACGCCGACGATCCCGCGACGGACTAGACGTTCAGGATCAACATCGCCACGTGCAAGGACGTCCGGGACTCGGCGTCGTCGAGGTCGAGTCCGACGATCCGCTGCAGGGCCTCCAACCGGGCGTACAGCGTGGGTCGCGACATGTGCAGCGTCCTGGCGAGCTCGGCTTTGTTGCCGCCGGCCGACAGGTAGTGCCATAGCAGGTCGAACGCCTCGTCACCGTGCTTGGCCCGATCCGCCAGCAGCCCGGCCAGCTCGGTCTCGGCGAACGCCTGTACGCGAGGATCACTACGGATCAGCGACAGCAGACCGCGCAAGCGGACATCAGCAGCCCGATGAAACGGCTTGTCCTGCAAGGGCATCGACATCGCCACCTCGGCGACGTGCCCCGCTTCACGCAGGCCGCCCACCGCGTCGACCAGCCGGCTGTTCTCGGGCCCCACGCCGATGGCGCATCCGCTCACCCCGTCCAAGTGGGCGACCGCCCGCCGGGTGGCCGAACACACCTCGCCCAGCACGGTATCGAGGGAACCGGGGGCCCGGCTGGTGCGCTGCGGCGCCAACACCACGTCGATCTGCCCGTCGTCACGGGTGGCGGCCAAACCGGTATGGCCGGCCGCACGCACGGTGTGCATGATCGCGTCCAGGGTGCGGACCCGCCGTTGGGCGATCGCGACCTGATCGGCCCCCGGACTTTCCCGCAGCCGGACCGCCATCGGCACATACGTCAGCGCAGGCCGCAACCCCAGCGCGTGCGCGCGGGCGGTGGCCTCGGCCTCGTCGGTGATGCGACCGCGGCGCAGGTCGTCGACAAGTCCGCTCTGCGCGCGCAGCTCCAGCGAGCTGCGGTTCTGCTCGACCATCCGGTTCAAGGCCAGGGCCTGTGCCGCACGCTCCAACGTCATCACCGAACGGCCGTCGGCCGCGGTCATCCGCGGCGCGATCAACCGGCCCCATTCCTCGCGGTGCGGGCCAACCGGACACGCGGTCCACGCGTCGCCGCCCGCCAACCGAGACCGCCGCTCCCAGTCGACCAGCAGTGCTGCCGCCGAGACATCCCGGCCGTCGAACGCCAGCACCTGTCGGTTGAGGTCCTCCAACACCACCGGGGTGTCGAGCATCCGGGCTGTCGCAGTGACGATCTGGTCGATCGACGCCCGCCGCATGCTCAATGCGGTGAACTCTTCGTGTACTCGTTGGGCGTACTCGACCTCGGCGTACTGGTCGGCCACGATCCGGCGGTGCACCTCTTCGGTGACATCGATGAAGCGCACCGTCCGGTGCAGCACGATCACCGGAAGGGACAGCGCAGAGCCGATGGCGCGCACGGACTCCGGGAGCCGGTCGATGTGCAGTCCGAGTTCGATCACCACGCCCACCGCGCCGGCCTTCGCGAGGCCGGGCAGATACGCGTCCCGGCGCGCCGGATCGGCCAATGCCTGGCCTGTCGTGAGCACCAGCTCCCCGCCGGTCAGCAGGCCGGACAGGTCGGCGAGATCGCTGACGTGCACCCAGCGCACCGGCTGGTCCATCGGTCCGGCGCACACCACCTCCGGATCGCCGCGCCGCACCGACGGCAGTTCGAGGATCTCGGCAAGGGTCAACTGCATTAACACAGTGTAAGAGAAGACATCACTTCATTGACATGTCGTCGGCCGCGACCTGGGCGATCCTGCACCAGAATCGCAGGTATGACCCTCACAGCGCCCAATACCCGCGTCCGGACCATCGCCCACTGGGCCGACGGAAAGAACTTCGCAGGCGGCAGTGACCGGACAGCCCCGGTGACCAACCCCGCCACCGGCCAGGTCACCGGACAGGTCGCGCTGGCCGACGTCGCCGACGCGCAGGCGGTCATCGCCGCCGCGGCCGCTGCGTTCCCGGCCTGGCGCGACACCTCGCTGGCCAAGCGCACCACGATCCTGTTCGCATTCAGGGAGCTGCTCAACGCCCGCAAGGAAGAGCTCGCGGCGATCATCACCGCCGAACACGGCAAGGTGCTCTCCGACGCCCTCGGTGAGGTCAGCCGCGGCCAGGAAGTCGTCGAATTCGCCTGCGGCATATCGCATCTGCTCAAGGGCGGGATGACCGAGAACGCCTCGACCAACGTCGACGTCGCCTCGATCCGCCAGCCGCTCGGCCCGGTGGCCGTCATCAGCCCGTTCAACTTCCCCGCAATGGTGCCGATGTGGTTCTTCCCCATCGCCATCGCCGCAGGAAACACCGTGGTGCTCAAGCCTTCTGAGAAGGACCCGTCGGCCGCGCTGTGGATTGCCAACCTGTGGGCCGAAGCCGGCCTTCCTGCCGGTGTCTTCAACGTGCTGCAGGGCGACAAGGTCGCCGTCGATGAGCTGCTGACCAACAAGTCGATCAAGGCCGTGTCGTTCGTCGGCTCCACCCCGATCGCGCAGTACATCTACTCGACCGCGACCCTGCACGGCAAGCGGGTGCAGGCGCTGGGCGGCGCCAAGAACCACGCGGTGATCCTGCCCGACGCCGACCTCGACCTGGCCGCCGACGCGATGGTCAACGCCGGTTTCGGTTCGGCCGGTGAGCGCTGCATGGCGATCTCGGCGGCCGTCGCGGTCGGCCCGATCGCCGACGAACTGGTCGCCAAGATCGCCGAGCGCACAACGACGCTGAAGATCGGCGACGGCACCCGCAACACCGACATGGGCCCGCTGGTGACCAAGGCCCACCGCGACAAGGTCGCCTCCTACATCGACGCGGGCGAAGCAGACGGTGCCACCATCGTCGTCGACGGACGCGGCACCCAGGTGGACGGGGAAGCAGACGGCTTCTGGTTGGGCCCCACCCTGATCGACAACGTCACCCCCGACATGAGCGTCTACACCGACGAGATCTTCGGCCCGGTGCTGTCGGTGGTCCGCGTCGACACTTACGACGAAGCTCTGGACCTCATCAACTCCAACCCGTACGGCAACGGCACCGCGATCTTCACCAATGACGGTGGCGCCGCACGGCGTTTCCAGAACGAGGTCGAGGTCGGCATGGTCGGCATCAACGTGCCGATCCCGGTTCCGACCGCCTACTACAGCTTCGGTGGCTGGAAGAGCTCCCTGTTCGGCGACACCCACGCCCACGGCACGGAGGGCGTGGGATTCTTCACCCGTGGCAAAGTGGTGACGACGCGGTGGCTCGATCCCTCCCACGGCGGCATCAACCTCGGCTTCCCCCAGAACCACTGAGCACCACTGAGCTCGAAAGAGGCACGCATGACGACGACCGAATCTCACCTCCTGCCCAACGGTCAGGACCTCGACACCGCCCGCGCCGAAGCTGGCCGGGCCTACGAACTGGACCGTGCGCACGTCTTCCACTCGTGGTCGGCGCAGGCACAGATCAAGCCGATGACGATCGTCGCGTCGGACGGCTCCTATGTCTGGGACGGCGACGGCAACAAGCTGCTCGACTTCTCCTCGCAGCTGGTGTTCACCAATATCGGACACCAGCACCCCAAGGTCGTCGCCGCGATCGCCGAGCAGGCCGCGAAGCTGTGCACGATCGCGCCGCAGCACGCCAACGCCGCCCGTTCCGAGGCGGCCCGGCTGATCGCCGAGCGCACGCCCGGTGACCTCAACCGGGTGTTCTTCACCAACGGCGGTGCCGACGCCGTCGAGCACGCCGTCCGGATGGCGCGGCTGCACACCGGGCGCTACAAGGTGCTGTCCCGCTACCGCTCGTACCACGGCGGCACCGACACCGCGGTCAACCTCACCGGCGACCCGCGGCGCTACCCCAACGACTACGCCAGTTCCGGTGTCGTGCACTTCAACGGCCCGTTCCTGTACCGCTCGTCGTTCTTCGCCGAGACCGAGCAGCAGGAGTCCGAGCGTGCGCTGGACTACCTGGAGCGGCTGATCCAGCACGAGGGCGCGGACTCGATCGCCGCGATCATCCTGGAATCGGTGCCGGGGACCGCCGGCATCATGGTGCCGCCGCCCGGCTACATGGCCGGCGTGCGCGAGATCTGCGACCGCTACGGCATCGTGTTCATCGCCGACGAGGTGATGGCGGGCTTCGGCCGGACCGGAAAGTGGTTCGCAATCCAGAACTTCGACGTGGTGCCCGATCTCATGACGTTCGCCAAGGGTGTGACATCGGGGTATGTGCCGCTGGGTGGCGTGGCCATCAACGACGCGATCTACTCGACGTTCGCCGACCGTGCCTACCCCGGTGGGCTGACCTATTCGGGGCATCCGCTGGCCTGCGGTGCCGCGGTCGCGACGATCAACGCGATGGAAGACGAAGGCATGGTGGCCAACGCCGCCCGGCTCGGTGAGCAGGTGCTCGGCCCGGGGCTGCGCGAGCTGGCAGCCCGCCACCCGTCGGTCGGTGAGGTCCGCGGACTCGGCGTGTTCTGGGCGATCGAGCTGGTGGCCAACCAGCAGACCCGCGAACCGCTGGCGCCCTACGGCGGCTCGAGCCCGGCCATGAACGCGGTGCTGGCCGCGTGCAAGTCCGGCGGGCTGCTGCCGTTCGCGAACTTCAACCGGATCCACGCGGTGCCGGCCTGCAACATCAGCGACGCCGAGGTGGCCGAGGGACTGGCCATTCTGGACAAGGCGCTCGATGTCGCCGACGGGTACGTGACGGGCTAGGCCGGCGGCCTAATAGGGCCCTAAAACGGGGTGGTGTGCTGGGTCAGGACGAACAGGAACAGGCCCAGACACATCAGTACGTTGATTGCGATCAGGATCGCGACGAACACGATGGCGCCCCGCACGCAACGACGTTGTGCGCGTCCGACTTTGGACCGTCGCTGCTCGCTGCGAAGCTGCGTTGCGGTCAGCGCGAACGTCACGTCGACGAACTCGTCCTCGGTGGCCGCCTGCCCCATGGCGATCTGCTGCAGACGCTCGGGCGGGATCCCGACGCCGACGCCGGCGAAATTCCGGCTCAACCGTTTGAGCTGTCGGGGACTACTCGCGTTCGTCGGCAGCCGCGGATCGGACCAGTCGGTCATAACCGTTGGACATTAGTGCGGCCGGACCGGCGCCGCGTGGGAAATGCCGGGGCGTCACAACCCCGGCTGGTCGGAGATGATGCCGAGCCAGATCTGGGCCACGTCGATGGCGACCTTCTCGCTGATGAACGCGTGCTGGGTGCCGGTGTAGATGTCGCGGAACGCCCGCTCGAGACGGCTGCCCTCCCGGATCGACGTGGTGCCCGCCGCCAGGTGCGCCCACTCGGCGGCTTCACGTGCCACGTCGGTGGCGTACACCGCGGCCACCCGCATGTCGGCGCGCAAGCCGGGGGTCAGGTCCTCGCCGGCAGCGACCGCGGCCTCGGCGGTGCCGAACGCATCCAGCACCAGCAGCCGCGCCGCCCGCCATGCCGCGACGTGGTGTGCCAGCCCCTTCTGGAAGGTCGGCCGGCTGGCCAGTGAGGCCATGTCGCTCATCCGGAACTTGGTGGCCGCCAGTTCCTCGACGTCGTCGAGCATGCTCTTGGCGACGCCGAGGGCCCACGCGGCGTGGCCTGCCGCGGTGACCGGCATCAACCCCATCCGGGTCGCCGGCGAGCTTCCCCGGTGCGGTGAGCTGGAGAACAGCGGGAAGGTCCGGGCCGCCGGCACGAACACGTCCTCGACACCGTAGTCGTAGGACCCGGTTCCCTTGAGGCCCTGGACATGCCAGCCGTCCTTGAACACGATCTGCTCGCGCGGGATGACGGCCACATGCATCTCCGGCAGGCCGCCGGGTCCCATCACCGGCTGGCCGTCCACCATCGGGAAGAAGCCGGCGCAGACGTACTCGGCATGGCCGGTGCCCGAGCCGAAGCTCCACGATCCGGTCACCCGGTAGCCGCCGTCGACCACAACGCCCTGTCCGTTGGGGAAGAACTGGCCACCCATCGTGACGCGATTGTCGTTCGCGGTGAAGACCTCGGCGAAACCGTCGTCGGAGAGATAGGCCGCGGCCGCGAACGACGACGGCAGGTTCGCGATCCCGATCCAGCCGAACGAGCCGTCCTGCCAGGCCATCTCGATCCAGGTCTCGATCATCTCGGCGAACGACGGCTCCACCCCGCCGGCCGCGACGGGATTGAACGACGACATCAGGCCGCTGGCCCACATCTCGTCCACGATCGACGGGGCGATGGTGCGCAGCCGCTCGGACTCTCCGGCCTGCGCCACCACCAGCTCGCGCATCCCGCGGGCCAACCCGAGCGGCCGGGTCTTCGAGTCAATTGTCGACGTCATCGTCATTTCCGATCTGGCTTCAGCACGGCAGTGAACACTTTTCAAAGAATGTATAGCGCGGCTGCGCTCGGCGGAAGCGATTACCAGACGATGTCATCGGCGAGTGCCGACTGCGCTGTTCGCCCCGGCGCGCTCTGGTGCGACCAATACAGATTGGTGTGGGCGATCACCTGCTCGGGCGGCGGGGCGCCCCACTGCGAGAGGTCCTCGGTGGTGTGGGCATCGGCGACCAGGGTGACGTCGTAGCCGCGCACGAAGCCGCCGTGGATCGTCGAGCGGATGCACTGGTCGGTCTGGGCGCCGGCCACGACCAGGTGTCCGGCGCCGAGGCCGGCGAGCGTGGCCTCCAGCGTGGTGTCCTCGAATGAGTCGCCGTAGTTCTTGGCGATCAGCGGCTCGGTCTCCGCCGGGGTCAGTTCGGCGACGATCTGCCACTGGTCGCTGCGCGCGGGTAATTCCGCGTCGGCGTGCTGAATCCACACAACCGGGATGCCGGCATCGCGGGCGCGGTCGACGAGCCCGGCGATCCGGGCCACGATGGCGTCCCGGTCGTGGGCGTGGGCCACGACACCGTTTTGCACGTCGATGACGAGCAGGGCTGTGTTCGGCCGATGCGCCAACGTGGTCATGCCAGCGATCGTAGGACGAGCGGGCCAACAGTTCACGGGACCGACTCACAGACCTCGCCTCGCTGAAATACGGCGGTGCCAGACTGCTGGCCCGTACGAGATCGAGAAGTGGTCTGGGACCAGGAGAACGCAATGACCGATGTGGTGAGCAGTGCACCCGGTGACGTCGCCGACCGTGACGGTGGCATGAGCCGCGCGCAACCGCACGAACACAGCCGGACGGGATTGTCGGCCGATGCGCTGCACCGGGCGATCGCCGATCACCTGGCGTACTCGATTGCCCGGCCGCCGAGCGTGCTGACCCCGGAGCACTACTACCGTGCGCTGGCGCTTGCGGTGCGCGACCGCATGCAGCAGCGCTGGATGGCCACCACCCAGGATCTGCTGCACGGGCCTGCCAAGGTGACCTGCTACTTGTCCGCCGAATTCCTGATGGGTCCCCAGCTCGGCAACAACCTGCTCAACCTACGCATCGAGCGTCAGGCCCGCGAGGCACTCGCCGCACTCGGGCAGGATCTCGACGCGATCCTGGAGTGCGAGGAGGAGCCCGGGCTGGGCAACGGCGGCCTCGGCCGGCTGGCCGCCTGCTATCTGGACTCGATGGCCACGCTGCAGCGGCCGTCGATCGGCTACGGAATCCGCTATGAGTTCGGCATTTTCGATCAGGAGATCCAGGACGGCTGGCAGGTCGAGAAGACCGACAACTGGCTGGTGGCCGGAAACCCCTGGGAGATCGACAAACCCGACGCCAGCTATCTGGTCAACTGGGGCGGCCGCACCGAGCAGTACGAGGACGTCGCGGGCAATCACCGGGTGCGCTGGATTCCGCGGCGGGTGATCAAGGGCGTCTCCTATGACACCCCGATCCAGGGTTACGGGGTCAACACCTGCAACACGCTGACCCTGTGGAGCGCCCGATCGGTGTCCTCGTTCGCACTGGACGCGTTCAACACCGGCGATTTCTACAAGGCGGTCGAGGACGAAGTCCTTTCCGAGAAGATCTCCAAGGTCCTCTACCCCAACGACGAACCCGAGGCGGGCAAGCGGCTTCGACTGCAGCAGCAGTACTTCTTCGTCAGCTCGTCGCTGCAGGACATCTTGCGCATCCACACCGAGCGGGCCCGGCTGCCGTTGAGCGCGCTGCCCGACAAGTGGGCGATCCAGCTCAACGACACCCACCCGTCGATCGCGGTCGCCGAACTGATGCGCCTGCTGATCGACGAACACCACATGGGCTGGGACGAGGCCTGGGACATCACCGTCGCGACCTTCGCCTACACCAATCACACGTTGTTGCCCGAGGCACTGGAGACCTGGCCGCTGGGCATCTTCGGCGAGTCACTCCCCCGGCACCTGGAGATCATCTATGAGATCAACAACCGGTTCCTCGAGGAGGTGCGCGACAAGTTCCCCGGCGACCCCGAGCGGGAGCGGCGGATGTCGCTGATCGGTGAGGACGGCGGCAAGAGCGTGCGGATGGCGCACCTGGCCACCGTCGGCAGCCACGCGGTCAACGGGGTGGCCGCGCTGCACTCCGAGCTTCTGAAAGCCAGTGTGCTGAAGGACTTTTACGAGATGTGGCCGGAGCGGTTCGGCAACGTGACCAACGGAGTCACGCCGCGACGCTTCCTGGCGCTGTCCAACCCGGGCCTTCGCACGCTGCTCGACGAGACTGTCGGCGACGGCTGGCTGACCGACCTGGACCAGCTGCGCCGGCTGGAGCCCTACGCCGACGACCCGGCGTTCCGCGAGCGCTGGCGGGATATGAAGCGCGCCAACAAGAGCCGGCTCGCCGAATATGTGCATGCCTCGACTGGCATCGAGCTCGACCCGACCTGGATGTTCGACGTCCAGGTCAAGCGCATCCACGAGTACAAACGTCAGCACCTCAACGTGCTGCACATCATCACTCTGTACAACCGGCTCAAGCGCAACCCGGGATTCGCGATCGCGCCGCGAGCATTCATCTTCGGCGGCAAGGCCGCGCCCGGATATTTCATCGCCAAGCGGATGATCCGGTTGATCACCGCTGTCGGCGCCACCGTCAACAACGACCCCGACGTCAACCGGTTCATGCGGGTGGTGTTCCTGCCGAACTTCAATGTCAAGAACGCGCACCTGATCTACCCCGCGGCCAACCTGTCCGAGCAGATCTCCACCGCGGGCAAGGAAGCCTCGGGCACCGGCAACATGAAGTTCATGATCAACGGGGCGCTGACCATCGGGACCCTCGATGGCGCGAATGTCGAGATCCGCGAGGAGGCCGGACCGGAGAACTTCTTCCTGTTCGGTCTCACCGTCGACGAGGTGGAGGAGCTCAAGGCCGGGGGCTACCGGCCGACCAGTTTCGTCGAGCGCGACCCGGAGCTGGCCGAGGTGCTCGAGCTGATCGTCGATGGCACCTTCACGCACGGTGACACCGAGGTGCTGCGTCCGCTGGTGGACAACCTGCTGCACCATGACCCGTTCCTGGTGCTGGCCGACTACCGCTCCTACGTCGACTGCCAGGCCCGGGTCAGCGCCGCGTGGCAGGACTCCGACACGTGGTCGCGGATGTCGATCCTCAACGCGGCCCGCAGCGGCAAGTTCTCCTCGGATCGCGCGATCGCCGAGTATTCCGACGAGATCTGGCATGTCGGCGCGATGCCGGTGCAGCTCTAGGGCTCCAGCACGACCTTGATGGCCCCGCTTCGCCGGTCGGAGGCAACCCGGAACGCCTCCGCCGCGTCGGCCAGCGGGAAGCGGTGCGTGACGACGGTGGCCGCGATCTCCGGATCGCCGGCCAAAGCCGCTGCCGCGTCGATGAATTCGCGGGTGTCTTGCTTGCGGTCGTAGCACATCGAGGCGGTCAGCGAGAGTTCCTTGAGCATCCACGGGATGCCGGGAACCGCTCGGTTGCCGTGCGACACACCGACTATCGCGATCCGGCCGCCCGGCGCTGCCCGCCGCACGCACTCGGCCACCGCCTCGTCGGTGCCCACCGCCTCCACCACGACGTCGTACTCGCCCTGTGGTGTCCCAGAGACCTCCGGGCGGCCCGCGCCGAGTCGCTCGCCTGCCTCGATCTGATGGGGGTGGCGGGCGTGCAGGTCGACGTCGAGGCCCATGGCGCGGGCCGCGGCGACGGCCAGCAACCCGACACTTCCGCCACCGACGACCAGGACACGATCGGCTGCGGCGGCGCCGACCTTGCGCAACGCATGCCAGGAGACCGCGAGCGGCTCCACCAGGCAGGCGTCGGCAACGGGCAGAGCGTCGGGCAGTGGCACGAGGCACTCGGCGGGCACCCGGACCCGGTCGGCCAGGCCGCCGTCGAACGCCACCCCGAGCAGCCCGTGCGGCGCGCTCCCCCGGCACCGCTGAGGTGACCCGCCCGTGCACTGATCGCACTGCCCGCAGCCCACCGTCGGTTCGACACAGTACGTTCGGCCGTCCACCGTGCCGGCGATCTCGTGGCCAATCGTGACCGGCAAGCCGAACGACAGCATGCCGAGGTCGCTTCCGCAGATGCTGGCCGATCCGACGTCGAGGATCGGCCAGTCACCGGCGGGCTCGTCGACGGTGACGACGGTGGCTGATCCCTGGATCGAGCGGACGGCGCGCATCATCGTTCGATTGTCCCGACCCGGCGACGACCCGCCGTCAGCGCCCCGTCGACGATTCGATTGCCTGCCGCTCCTCGAGCGCGGTGCGCGCCCGCTGTTCGGCGGCGTGGGCGGCCTCGGTGAGCGCGGCGTCCTCGTCGGCAGGATCGGCGGTCAGGAAGCTGCCCCGGCCGGGTGCACCGCCGAGACCCAATTTATTCATCCGCTTGGGCACCGGAGCGCCCTGGTACTCCAGCGCGATCGGGTGGCCGTCGGCGTCGAGCGGCCCCAGCGGCTGATGCAGCTCGACATAGGCGCCGTGCGGCAGCCGCTTGAGAATGCCGGTCTCGACGCCGTGCTCGAGCACCTCCCGGTCGCTGCGCTGCAACGCGATGGCCCAGCGGTAGGTGATGAAGAACACCAGCGGCGGCAGCACCACCATCCCGATCCGCCCGATCCAGGTCGTCGCGTTCAGCGAGATGTGGAACTTGTAGGCGATGATGTCGTTCATCGCGCTGTAGGTCAGCACGATGTAGAAGGCAATCGCCATGGCGCCGATGCCCGTTCGCACCGGGGCGTCGCGCGGCCGCTGCAGCAGATTGTGGTGCGCGGTGTCCCCGGTGAACTTCTTCTCCAGGAACGGGTAGGCGATGAGCAGCAGGAAGATCACGCCCATCAGGACGGCGACCGCCACCGCCGCCGGGATGGTGTGGTTGCCGATGTAGATCTCCCACGCCGGCCACAACCGGATCAGCCCGTCGGTCCACATCAGGTAGAAGTCGGGCTGGCTGCCCGCCGACACCTGGGCCGGCTTGTACGGGCCGAGCTGCCAGATCGGGTTGATCTGCAGCAGGCCCCCCATCAAGCCGAGGATGCCGACCGTCATCGCGAAGAACGCACCGGACTTGACCGCGAAGACCGGCATGACCCGCACGCCGACGACGTTCTTCTCGGTGCGGCCGGGCCCGGGGAACTGGGTGTGCTTCTGGAACCACACCAGCGCCAGGTGAAGACCGATGAGCGCCAACATGATTCCGGGGAAGATCAGGATGTGGATGGCGTAGAGCCGCGGGATCAGGACATCGCCGGGGAAGTCGCCGCCGAACAGCGCCCAGTGCATCCAGGTGCCGATCACCGGAATCCCCAGCGTGATGGAGGACAGCGCGGCCCGGATTCCGGTGCCCGACAGCAGGTCGTCGGGCAGCGAGTAGCCGAAGAACCCTTCGAACATGGCCAGGATCAACAGCAGTGAGCCGATCACCCAGTTGGCTTCGCGCGGCCGGCGGAAGGCGCCGGTGAAGAAGATCCGCGCGAGGTGCACCATGATCGCCGCGGCGAACAGCAGCGCCGCCCAATGGTGTACCTGGCGGACGAACAGCCCGCCGCGCACCTCGAAGGTGATGTCGAGGGTGGAGGCGTACGCCTTCGACATCTCGATGCCGCGCAGCGGTTGGTACACGCCGTTGTAGGTGACCTCCGTCATCGACGGGTCGAAGAACAACGTCAGATAGACGCCCGTGATCAGAAGAACGATGAAGCTGTACAGCGCGACCTCGCCCAGCAGGAACGACCAGTGGGTGGGAAAGACCTTGTTCAGCTGCCGCCGGACCGCGGCCGATGGGTGATAGCGGGAGTCGATCGCATCGCCTTGGGATGCGGCGAGCGTGGCGGCTGATTTCATAGCGATCCTCCGAAGCTGCGCCCGGGCGCAATTGAGCAGGCGTGAGTGGTTCGGAGCCGTGTGCGTTGCGGATGGCCGCACACATTGTTGGTCATTCTTACGTCAGACTTCTCGCGCTCGCGGTCAGCGGCCGCGACACCGAGGTAGGTTGATCTGCCATCGCCAGGACGAGGAGTGCTGTGGCCGCAGTGACCGAGGAATCGCCGGGCGCTCCCCTGCGCGGATTTCGGCGCATCCCGCTGGAGATCCGCGAGGTCGCCACCGTGCTTGCGATCGCCATCGTGCTGGCGTCGAGCTTCGCCGCGGCCTACACCGTCGCGCTGGGCCGGCCCTCCCCGCGCAACCTGCCCGTCGGCGTCATCGGATTGACGGCTGACACCGCACCGTTCGAGAAAGCGTTGCGCACCAACCCCAATGAGTTCGACGTCCACGAGTACGCGACGCGGGAGGCGGCGGTCGCCGCGATCAACCAGCAACGCATCACCGCGGCCATCGACGCGACCTCGAAGCCGCCGCAGCTGTTGTTGTCCAGCGCCAGCGATCCGTCAGGGACGCGCGCGCTGATCCAGCTCGACCAGACGCAGCCGGGACAATTCATCCTGCCGATCGTCGACCTGCATCCGCTGCCGCCGTCCGACCCGGCCGGGCTGGCCACCTTCTATCTCGTCATCGCCGCCACGATCCTGGGCTTCATCACGATGTTCCAGCTGCGAGCCAACGTCAAAACTCTCACCTTGCGACGCTGGCTGCTCAGCATGGCGGTGCTCGCCGTCGTCGGCGGCGCAGCGTTGGCCGTGGTGACCGGGCCGGTGCTGGGCGCGCTGAGCACACCGTTTCCTCAGCTGTGGCTGCTGATCTCGGTCCAGATCGCGGTCGCGGCGTCGTTCAACTCGACCATGCTGGTGTTGATCCACCGATGGGCGATCATTCCGACCTGGCTGGTGTTCATCCTGCTGGGCAATACCTCGTCGGGCGGGGCGGTGTCGGCGTCGCTGCTGCCGCAGCCGTTCGCGTTCTTCAACCATGCGCTGCCCAGCGGCGCGACGGTGTCGGCGATCCACGCCGCGACCTACTTCCCGCACAACCAGCGGCCGCTGCCGTTCATCGTGCTCGGGCTGTGGCTGGTGGTCAGCCTGGCCGCGCTGATCGTGGCGTCGAAGATGCTTCGCCGTTCGCCGGCGGAGTGAGGTTCTAGGCTGAGCAGATGATTCAGGCCGGCCGTATCACCTCGATCTGGCGCTATCCGGTGAAATCGATGCAAGGCGAGCAGGTGGCCGAAGCCCAAGTCGGCGACCTCGGCGTACACGCCGACCGGACCTGGGCGGTGCGGGACATCGAGTCCGACGCCACCACCAGCGCCAAGCGACTGCCCGGTCTGTTGTGGTTGACGGCGCGCTACGCGCAGCCGCCCGGCCCTGACGCCGGGCCCGGACACGCACCGGAAGTGCTGATCGGCTTCCCGGACGGTACGGAAGTATCCAGCTCGGATCCGACTGTGCACCAGGCACTCTCGCGCTACCTCGAGCATGAGGTGGAGCTTCGGCCGTTACCGCCGATCGACCGTCGCAGTGAGTATCGCGGACCGATGGCCACCAAAACCGACCTGCGCACGATCTTCGGACTCGACGATGACGAGCCGCTGCCCGATCTGTCGATGTTCCCGGTGCGCAAGCTGGCGGAGATCAGCCGCTATGCGACGCCGGTCGGCAGCTACGTGGACGCCTATCCCGTGCACATCATCACCGAACAGAGCCTGGCCACCCTCGGGTCATTGGCGCCGGACTCCGATTTCGACGTGCGACGGTTCCGCCCGACGCTCGTGGTGGACTCCCCCAGCACGGCGGCTCACCCGGAATGGGAGTGGTGCGGCGGACGACTGCACGCCCCACACGCCGAACTTGCGCCGATGATCCCGACCATCCGCTGCGTGATGCCGTCCCACGAGCAGCCCGAACTCAAGCGGGACAAGGAGATCACCCGGACCATCGCCGCGCACACCCGCCGTTGCCTCGGCGTCTACGGCAATGTCACGCGCGCCGGCCGAATCGCCGAAGGTGATGTGCTGCAGTTGAATCCACCCAACCGGACTGCGCGCAGTGCCGCCGCCGGTGGCGGCGCGGCGACAGTGAAGCGGGCCGTCATGCGGGCGGTGTCGGCAGCCATGCCCAGCGGAAAGAAGGGATGACCATGCGTCACGTCCTCGGCGGTCTCGGCGTGCTGGTCGCGCTGTTCGGACTGTTGTTCACCCTGCAGGGTTTCGGAGCGGTTCAGGGCAGCCCGATGAGCAACACCACGACGTGGTCGGTGCTGGGCCCGATCGTCGTGCTGGTCGGCGTCGTGCTGGCCGTCGCGGCCTGGCGTCCGCGCCGCTGAACCGCGGCGTCAGAGAAGTTCCCGGGCGGTGCGCAGCCGCTCGCGCCACCACGCGATGCGCTCGGCGTCGTCGACGGTGAATTCCGCGAGGCGATGCAGGTCGGGCGCCGGGGCCGACGGCGCCACCGGCAGATAACCGTCGGCGGTGATCAGTGCGCGTCCTGCAGGCACGATGTCGCCGGCCAGGGCCGCGGCGGTCCCGAGTCCGCAGGCGAAGGAAAGCTCGGGCAGCACACCGGCCAGCGCCAAGCCGCTGGCCAGCCCCATGCTGGTTTGACCGGCGCCGGAGACCACAACGGGAAGGTCGCACTTCTCGGCGAACCGCAATGCCCGGCGCACCCCGCCCAGCGGGGCGGCGTCCAGCACCAGGATGTCGGCGACTTCGGCCAGGGTCAGCCCGTCGCTGCTGAGGTCGGAGACGTCGACCGCCACCCGCACGTCGATCCGGCGCCGCAGCGCGGCCAGCTCTGTCGAGCTCGCGCACGGCTGTTGCACGAACTGCAGACCGCCGGCCGCGGTGTCCAGCCTGGGCATCGTCGCGGCGGCGGTGTCGAGGTCCCACCACCCGTCGACCAGGCAGCGGATTGACGCGTCCGGTCCGAGGGCGCAGCGCACCGCCGCGAGCCGGTCGGCATCGTCGGACAGACCGGTGACCATCACGTCGGCGGTCTGGCACCCGCTGGCGACGGCGATCGCGGCCGCCTCCTCGGCTCCGACCGCGGGCACCGCGACCGCGACCGGCACCCGGCCGCGGATCGGGTCCGGCCAGCCGACGGTCCCGCCTTCGATGGCCGAGGTCAGCCAGCGGGCCGCCATCAGATCACTGCCGGTGCGGGGCGGGCAGAACTCACCCCACCCCTGCGGGCCTTCGAGCAGCATGCCCTCGCAGCCACCGAAGCCGGGATAGTCCTCGCGCGCCGGGATCGCGAAAATCGGTGCGCCGTCGAAGTCAATCATTTCCTTCATGGGCCGCGGCCGTCAGGATGCGGATGGGGCCGGCGACCAGTACGCCAGCATCTCGGCGAAGGTGTCGAAGGCCGGGCGGGACATCCCGTAGGTGGCTTCGAAGTGGATGCTCAGCGGGAACCCGAGGTCGGCGACGCCGTCGATGACCCGCTTGTAGAGGTCCACCAGCAGCTGCCGCTTGACCGGCGGCTCGCTGTCGGCGAGCGTGCGGACAAAGTCCTGCTCGGCGGCGACGGCAGCATTGCCCGGGTCCTGGATCAGCCAGTTGATCAGGCCGACCCGGGACTCGACCTTCGGCACGAAGCCGAACGACAACAGGATCTCCGGGCGGTAGTCGGTGGTGGCGGCGAACTCGGTCAGGAAGCCGACGATCGCGTCGGAATAGAGCAGCTGCGTCATCCCGTAGGTGGCGCCCCGGCCGCATTTGAACCCGAACCGGCCGGCTTCCTCGGCCCGGGTCGGAATCAGGATCGCGCCCCGATTCGGGACCAGCTCGGAGAAGATCGTCAACGCGTCGGTGGGTGCCACGCCGGCGCCCTCGCCGTCGTTCATGGTCCGGGGAACACCGACGAAGGCCACACCCTCCATGCCGGCGTCGAGCAGGGCGGTCAGCCGGCTCACCAGCGTCGGCTCATCCATGAACGCGGTGACCTGAGTGCACAACCCGCGCACGCCGGGCAGCTCCGGTGAAATGCGAGACCAGTAATCGAGCACGTCGAGCTTGGGCTTCATCTCGACCGGCCGGCCGCTGTCCTCTTCGATCATCCCCGGGATCATCACGTGCCGGATCCGGCCGTCGAGTCCGGTCTCGGCGGACAATTGCACGACCTTGCGCGCTTCCTCCAGCATTTCGTCCGGCGTGCGGTCGACGTTGGGCGGCACGAGTTCGAGCGCAACGGTGTTGAGGGGCACGAAACTGCTCCTGACGAGACGACTGATTTCGGGTGCGGTCCGAGGTGGCCGCCGGACGCGATCCGCCGATCACCATACAGAAAGCGCGGTCGTGGCCTTACTTCGCCGCCAAACGCGGTAGCTTTCTATCGATGCAGGGTCCCAGGAGAGCGATCTGGCTGGTCACGCTGGCCGGCGCCGGCGCCATGGTGTTCCCGGCGTGCGGATCCACCGACAGTGCTCCGGCGCCCACTCCGTCGAGTTCTTCGGTGCAGCCCACCAGCAAGGCCACCCTGCCCGGGCCGAACAGCTTCAGCCCGGCCCCGATCGCGCCGCTGAACCCCACCGTCAACCCGAAGAACGATCCAGCACAAAGCCCCTGACCTGCACCTCAGTTTTCATTTCGGGACAACTCTTGACTCGTTCCAGAAAAGAGACGACTATCAAAACGTGACCTCCGTCTCGGATCTCTCCGACCAGCTGCGGGCAGCGCAGCTGCGGGTCACCCGCCCTCGCCTCGCCGTACTGGACGCGGTGCACACGCACCCGCATGCCGACACCGACACCATCTTCGGAGCGGTCCGAACGGGCCTGCCCGACGTGTCCCGCCAGGCGGTGTACGACGTGTTGCACGCGTTGACCGCGGCCGGTCTGGTGCGGCGCATCCAGCCGTCGGGCTCGGTGGCCCGATACGAGGCGCGGGTGGGCGACAACCACCACCACGTGGTGTGCCGGTCGTGCGGTGTCATCGGCGACGTCGACTGTGCTGTCGGCGAGGCACCCTGTTTGACGCCGTCTGAGCACAACGGTTTCGTGCTCGACGAAGCCGAAGTCATCTACTGGGGACTGTGTCCCGACTGCTCACCGAATGAACCTTCTGCGATCACATAAGTGATCACAGCCCAATCACCCCAATGAAATATGGAATGGAAAGGCAAAAAGTGTCCGAGAGCGAGAATCCGGTCATCGACGCGCCGGAGCCGAAAGCCCACGGCCCCCGCACCAATCAGGATTGGTGGCCGAATCAGGTCGACGTCACCAAGCTGCACCCGCACTCGCCGTACTCCAACCCGCTCGGCGACGACTTCGATTACGCCACCGAATTCGCCAAGCTCGACCCCGAGGCGCTCAAGGCTGACCTCCTTTCGGTGATCACCACCTCGCAGGACTGGTGGCCCGCCGATTACGGCAGCTACGCCGGACTCTTCATCCGGATGAGCTGGCATGCGGCCGGCACCTACCGCATCTTCGACGGCCGTGGCGGCGGCGGTCAGGGCATGCAGCGTTTCGCCCCGCTCAACAGCTGGCCCGACAACGCCAACCTGGATAAGGCGCGCCGGCTGCTGTGGCCGGTCAAGAAGAAGTACGGCAACAAGATCTCCTGGGCCGACCTGCTGGTGTTCGCGGGCAACGTCGCGCTGGAGTCGGCCGGCTTCAAGACCTTCGGTTTCGGCTTCGGCCGCCCTGACATCTGGGAGCCCGAAGAGATCCTGTTCGGCGAGGAAGACGAATGGCTGGGCACCAACAAGCGTTACTCCGATGAGCGCACGCTGGCAGAGCCGTACGGCGCCACCACCATGGGTCTGATCTACGTCAATCCCGAAGGGCCGGAGGGCAATCCGGATCCGCTGAAGGCGGCCATCGATATCAAGGAAACCTTCGGCCGGATGGCGATGAACGTCGAGGAGACCGCTGCGCTGATCGTCGGCGGGCACACGCTGGGCAAGACCCACGGTGCCGGCTCCGACGAGGGCATGGGACCTGAGCCCGAAGGCGCCCCGATCGAGCAGCAGGGTCTGGGCTGGAAGTGCCCGTTCGGTTCGGGCAAGGCCGGCGACACCATCACCAGCGGTCTGGAGGTGGTGTGGACAACCACCCCGACCAAGTGGAGCAACTCGTTCCTGGAGATCCTCTACGGCTACGAGTGGGAGCTGGTCAAGAGCCCGGCGGGCGCGTGGCAGTTCCAGGCCAAGGACGCCGAGGCGATCATCCCCGATCCGTTCGGCGGCCCGAACCGCAAGCCCACGATGCTGGTGACCGACGTCTCGATGCGGGTCGACCCGGAGTTCGGGGCAATCACGCGGCGTTGGCTCGACCACCCCGAGGAGCTCAACGAGGCGTTCGCCAAGGCCTGGTACAAGCTGCTGCACCGCGACCTCGGTCCGATCACCCGCTACCTGGGCCCCTGGGTTGCCGAGCCGCAGCTCTGGCAGGACCCGGTGCCGCCGGTGCAGGGTGAGCTGATCGACGACTCCGATGCCGCGACGCTGAAGGCCAGGATCCTGGAGTCCGGCCTGACGGTTCAGCAGCTGGTCAAGACGGCATGGGCGTCGGCATCGAGCTACCGCAACACCGACAAGCGCGGCGGCGCCAACGGCGCCCGGCTGCGGCTGGAGCCGCAGCGCAGCTGGGAGGCCAACGAGCCCGCCGAGCTGGCCAAGGTGCTTCCGGTGCTGGAGAAGATCCAGCAGGAGTTCAACGCCGCGGGTGGCAAGACCGTGTCGCTGGCCGACGTTATCGTGCTCGGCGGCAACGCCGCGATCGAGAAGGCGGCCAAGGAAGCCGGCTATGCGATCGACGTTCACTTCGCACCCGGCCGCACGGACGCCACTCAGGTGCAGACCGACGTGGAGTCGTTCGCGGTTCTCGAGCCGCGGGCCGACGGGTTCCGCAACTACGTGCGGCCCGGCGAGAAGGCTGCGTTGGAGGAGCTGCTGATCGAGAAGGCCTACCTGGTGGGTGTCACCGCTCCGGAGATGACGGTGTTGCTGGGCGGTCTGCGGGTGCTCGGCGCCAACCACGGCGGCACCAAGCACGGCGTGTTCACCGACCGGGTCGGCGTGCTCTCGAACGACTTCTTCACCAACCTGCTCGACATGGGCACGGAGTGGAAGCCGTCGGAGAACTCCGAGAACGTCTACGAGGGCACCGACCGCACCACCGGGGCGCTCAAGTGGACGGCGACCGCCAACGATCTGGTGTTCGGTTCGAACTCGATCCTGCGCGCCCTGGTCGAGGTCTACGCCCAGGACGACAACGCCGGCAAGTTCGTCGAGGACTTCGTCGCGGCATGGGTCAAGGTCATGAATGCCGACCGGTACGACCTGACCTAGATCTGTTGCAGTAAGCGAAACCCCGCGGGCACTGCCCGCGGGGTTTCGTCGTAGTGGGGTGTGGTGTGGGCTAGCGGCAGCCGCCGGCGCTGACCCAGCGGCCGTTGTACCCCACGCAGCCGGTCACCGGCGGGGGCGGCGGCGGCGGTGGCGGCGGGTAGTCCTCCGGCAGCGGCGCGTAGTACGACGGCGGCGGCACGTAGGGTGCCATCACGTCGGACAGGTTGGCGCATCCGCTGACCGTGACCCGGCGGCCTGCGCTGGCGCAGACGTCGGCGTGGGCCTGACCGCTGGGCTGGATCGTCACGATCGCGGCGGGCACCCCGGTGAGCGCCAGGACTGCCGCCCCGGCAGCCCCCCAGGTTCGCATCGACTGTCGCTTCATCGCGTTGCCTCTCCCCTGCATCGAACGTGCAGCGGAGTATATCCACGCGCGGGGCGCGGATTCGGGCGATCAGCGCCGCTGGTGACGGCTGCGTCGAACCCGCACCAGCGCGGCCGCTGCGACCAGCACCGCCAGCGCCACCACCCAGGTCCAGGCGCTGGTGCGGTAAACCCAGCCGGCCACCGCGCCCTGTAGTCGGCCGGCGGCGGCGATCACGGGATCCGACGGATCCCCCTGTGCGCTGAACAACCGGATCTCGTAGAGGCCGTAATAACTCACGTAGGCCCCCACCGCGATCAGCACGACGCCGCTGATCCGATTGATGTAGGGCAACAGCCGGCGCACCCGGTCCACCAAAGCTGTACTGGTCAAGGCGATTCCGACGGCGAGCACACCGACCACCAGGGCCAGCCCCGCGGCGTAGGCGGCATAGACGAGCACACCGTCGACGGGAGAACCGGCGCGCAGCGTGGCGCCGGTGACGGCGAGGAACGGCCCGATCGTGCACGACAGCGACGCCACCGCATAGCCCACGCCGTAGCCGAACATCGATCCCAGCCGCGCCGTCGGCGCCGACCGCCACCGCTGTCCGGCTGTCTGCCAGGTCAATTCCCGGCCTGCGGCCAGCCAGATGCCAAGGGCGACAAGGACTATCCCGATACCGATGGTCGCGTAGGGCAGGTAGCGCTGGACCGCGGTGGCGACCGGCACCGTCAGCAGCCCGAACAGTCCGAACACCGCCAGGAAGCCCAGCGCCATCGCCGCGGTCGCCGCCAAGGCGCGCCCCACCGCTGCGGTCCGACCGGGATCCGCGTCCTCACCGCGCACTACGAGCGTGAGGTAGGCCGGCAGCATCGCGAATCCGCACGGGTTGAGCGCAGCCACCATCCCCGCGGCCAGTGCCAGGCCGGTCAGATTTGCATCCACTGTCGGGGCTCAGGACACCAGCGCGCGCACTCGGTCGCTGAGTTCCTGTTCCGACATGGCCGAGGTGGGGTTGTTGACGAACGTCGACGTGCCGTCGGGACGCAGGAACACATACGCCGGCTGCCACGGCACGTTGAACCGGGCCCAGATGGATCCGTCGGCGTCGTTGAGGTTGGTGAAGTTCAGGTTGTACTTCGACACGAAGGCCTGCATCTGCCCGGCATCGGAGCGTGCGGCGACACCGACGAACGTGACCGTGGGATTGGCCGCAGCCACCTGACTGACGTTGGGGGCTTCGGCGTTGCAGAACGGGCACCACGGGGTCCAGAACCACAGCACCGCCGGCTTGCCTTTGAGGCTCTCGCCGTTGAACGGCGCGCCGCTCAGTGTGGTGCCGGTGAACGCCAGTTGGTCGTCGGCGCTGGCTGTCGGCGGCGCTGCGACCGCGATACTCAGCGCACACAGCACCATGGCCAGCATTCGAAGCATGACTTTCATCCCATGACCTCCAGGGCTGTCGGGGTGCACTCAATTGTGTAAGCACGATTCCCGTGGGTGAACCGGTTCAATCCGGACGTCACAGTCTTGACACTTTACGTGACGTAACGGAACATAATTCGCCATGGCCGCTCCCGACCGCGATGCGACGGCAGGACTGGAACCGGTGCGAGGCCGGCCGCGGGACCCGCGCACCGACTCCGCGATCATGGCGGCAACCCGCCGGCTGCTCACCGACGTCGGCTACGACCAGGTCTCCATGGAGTCGATCGCCCGGGCCGCCGGCGTCAGTCGCCCGACCATCTACCGCCGCTGGTCGTCCAAGGCCCATGTCGTCTTCGAAGCCGCTTTCGCAATCGACGGTGACACAGCCGAACTGCCGCGGTCGGGCGACTTCGAAACCGATCTGCGGGAATTCGTTCGCGGCGCGGTGGCTTTCTGGCGCGAGCCGGTGGTTGAGGCCGCGACGTTGGGCATCCTCGCCGAACGGCGCCGCGACTCCGAATTGCACATCCGCACACAGCAATTGCTCGACGACAAGATTCGGGCCGAGCTCGCCGAACTGGTTCGGACCGCCGCTGACCAAGGTGTGGTGCGCGCCGACGTCGACACCGACACATTGTTCAACGTGCTCGTCGGCACCACGTTCTACGGCGCCCTCGTCGACGGGCGCGCCGACACCGACCACCTGGTCGACACCCTCTGCTCTCTGATCATGCACGGCGCGCAGACACGAGAAAAGGAATGAACATGGCAGGCGATGAATTGTCGACCGCTTTCCACGAGTTGCTCGACGAACTCGGCGGGATCGAACGCAAGTTCCTGGCCAGCGATCCGCCGCTGCCGGAAGCCGACATCCTCGACGGCTATCGACTGACGTTCAGCCTGCTGCGCGTCGCGGTCGACACTTATGTCTGGGGCGACAAGGACAACCCGCGGTTCGTCGACGTGATCGGGCCGTATCAGCGTTGGGGCGGTGACAACTCGGACGCGTTCTATCAACTGGCGCCGATCGATCCCACCCGCACCTACCGGGTGACCGGGAACCGGGGTGATTCGGTGTACCTGTCGATCACCGTCTACGGCGGACCCGACGACGGCCACTACAGCAACCGCATCGTCGGAACGATGAACGATCGCTCCCTGCACTTCGACGCCGACGGCAACTTCGACTTCACCATCAGCCCCGACCCGCAGGCAGGCGCCTGGCTCAGACTGGAGGACGACGCCGTCGTCGCCCTGACCCGCGACTACCTGGACAACCCCGAAACCGATCGCCGGGCGCAGTGGAAGATCGAGGCCATCGATCCCCCGGCCCGCAAGCGCGACGATCGCGCCGACCTGATCCGCCGATTACGCGCCGCGCGGACCTGGCTCGCCGAGCAGTACTCGTTCATCCCCACCACGGTCGAGCCGCCCAATGAGATCGCCGAGCCCTACCCGGTTCCGCAGCAGACCTACGGATGGGCTGCCGGCGACGCGGCGTACGCGATGGGCGCCTATGAACTGCAGCCCGGCCAGGCACTGATCATCGACGGCACATCGCCGAACTGCGTGTTCTGGAACCTGTGCCTGTGGAATCCGTTCCTGCACACCTACGACTACACCTACGAGCGGGTCACGATCAACGGCGCACACGTCACCTACGAACCCGATGGGTCCTGGCGAATCGTGGTCTGCGACATCGATCCCGGCCACCCCAACTGGGTGTCGACGGCCGGGCGCTCCAAGGGCCTGATCTGGCTGCGCTGGTTCCTGCCCGAGGAGACCCCGAAACGGCCCACCTGCCGGGTCGTCGACGTCGCTCAGGTCGCCGGGGGTCTGGCATGACCGCCGACGTGCAGCGCCCCCAGCCGATCCGATTGACTGATCTCGCGCAGCCGTTGTTCCCCGAGGCCGCCCAGCCGATGCGGGATGCGCTCGCCGGCTACGGATCCACCCTCGCGCTGACCTCAGAAGCGTTGCTGGCCAACGCAACCGAACGCACCGGGCTGACCGGCTGGGGTGACGACGGCTTCCGGGAACGACTGGACGTGCTGACGGCGTCCCTGCGCGAGGAGGCCGGGCTCTCCGACGTCGGCACCGCCGTGGTCTTCGAACAACTGGTCGGCAACCTGGTCAACCGGCTGCGGCTGGAGGCGCTGATCGCCGAGCACCCCGAGATCGAGGACATCGAGATTGCGCGTCCGATCATCATCTGCGGGCTGCCCCGCACCGGCACCACTCACCTGCACAACCTGATCGCCGCCGACCCGAACATGCGATACCTGCCTTACTGGGAGAGCCTGGAACCCTTCCCCGCGCCAGGCGAAGAGGACCAAGCACGGCGCGACCGATGTACGGCGGGGCTCGATCTGGTCGATGCGTCGATGCCGGAATTCAAGCGCATGCACGATATGACCGTCGACCACGCGCACGAAGAGATCCAGCTGCTGGCCAACGACATCTCCGGCATGCTCTTCGAAACGACCTACTATCTGCCGTCGTTCGCCGCGCACTACAAGTCCCACGACCAGGCGCCGTCGTACGCCTACCTCAAACGTCAGCTGCAAGCCATGCAGTGGCTGCGCGGGGGCACCCGCTGGGTATTGAAGTCACCGCAGCACCTCGAGCAGTTCCCCACCCTGTATGCCACCTTCCCGGACGCGACTTTCGTTGTTACGCATCGAGATCCGGTCGAGGTGACGCGCTCGATGGTCACGATGATCGCCTACGCCTCCCGAATGGCCAGCGCCGCACCCGATCCGGTGACGATCGCGCGGTACTGGCTGGACCGGGCCGACGACCTGTTCAGCGGCTGCCTGCGCGACCGCGACGTACTCCCGGCCGATCAGTCGATCGACGTGCGGTTCACCGAGTTCATGGCCGACGAGCAGGGCACCCTGGCGGCGATCTACGGCGTGGCCGATCAGCCGTTCGACGACGAGGTGCGCGCCGCGATGGCCGGCTTCATCGCCGAGCATCCCCGCGGCCGCTACGGCGAGGTGATCTACGACCTCGCCGATGTGGGACTCGACGCCGGCGAGGTCGCCGAGCGACTCAGCGGATACCGGGAACGGTTCATCGAGACATAGTCGTGCAATTCGGCATACGCCGTCACAAGGCCGTCGAGGGTGAAACGCCGGTTACGGCCGCTGGGGTTGGGAAGGACCCACGCCGCGATGCCCGCAACCGGGTCGCGCTGAAGCCCCCACTTCACCGCACGGGTTCCGAGCACCACCGAGATCGCCGGCTTACCGAGGAAGGCCAGGACGTGCGGGGAGGCCGCCCGCATCGTGGTCTCGAACGCCGTGAGTGACTGCCGGATCTCGCGAGTCGACACTTCATGCGCGGCCGACGTCGGCCGGGTCACGACGGCGGTGATCCCGCATCCGTAGTCCAGCAGGCTTCGTTCCTCCGACGGGGCCAACTGCCGGTCGGTGAATCCGGCACGGTGGATCGCCGCCCAGAAGCGGTTCGTTGCGCTGGAGAAGTTGTATCCGTCGGCCTGCGCCGTCAGCGCCGGATTGATACCGCAGAAAACGACGTCCAGACCCTGGGCCAGGATGTCCGGCTGATATGTCCGCATCAGAAAACCAGTCAAGCATCATCGCCGCTATTCGACAGGTCCGGGCACCGGTGCCACTCTCGATAGAGAGTCAACCACCGACGAACGGAGCACCATGGCGGACGAGACGAACGCAGCGGCAGCCGGCACGATCACCATCGGCGAGCTGACCGTGAACCGACTCGGCTTCGGATCGATGCGACTTACCGGTAAAGGTGTCTGGGGTCCGCCGCAGGATCATGACGAAGCCATACGGGTTCTGCGTCGCGCCGTCGAACTCGGCGTCAACTTCATCGATACCGCCGACTCGTACGGTCCCTACGTCGCCGAAGATCTGATCCGCGAGGCACTGCATCCGTATGCCGACGGCGTCGTGATCGCCACCAAGGCCGGACTGCTGCGCACCGGACCGGACGTCTGGATACCGCTCGGCAACCCCAGCTATCTCCGCCAGGAGGTCGAACTCAGCCTGCGCCGGCTCGGCGTCGATCGAATCGATCTGCATCAGCTTCACCGGGTCGACCCGAATTTTCCGCTCGAGGACCAGGTCGGCGAGCTCGCCGCGTTGCAACAAGAAGGCAAGATCCGGCACATCGGACTCTCCGAGGTCGACGTCGACCAGCTCAAGGCCGCCCAAAAAGTTGCACCCATCGTCTCGGTGCAGAACCTCTACAACCTGACCACCCGCACGGCCGAACCGCTGCTCGAGGAGGCGCAGGCGCAGGGCATCGCGTTCATTCCGTGGTTCCCGCTGGCAGCCGGGCCACTCGCCGACGCCGACGGACCCTTGAGTTCGTTGGCCGCCGATCACGGCGCCAGCCCGTCGCAGCTCGCGCTGGCGTGGCTGCTCAAGCGCTCGCCGGTAATCGTGCCGATCCCCGGAACCTCCCGCGTCGACCACCTCGAACCGAACGTCGCTGCCGCCGGGATCGAACTGACCGAGGAGGAGTTCGCGGCCATCGACGCGGCCACCGCCGGCACGTAGCGGTCAGCGCCGCAGGCGGGACAGCCGCGCGAGCCGCGTGCGGTCGACCAGCACGCACCCGTGTACCTCGGCGAGTTGTTGGGCGGCCCTGGTGTACCGGTGATTGGAGACCACCATGGTGGCCGTGCAGTCGTGGACGGCGGCACCGGCGACGACCTGCTGGATCGCTGAGCCGTTGACCACTCGACTCTGCCGCTTGCACTGAACCGCGGTCCGGACGTCGTCGCGGGTCGCGATCAGATCGACGCCGAAATCACCTGTTGCCCTGGTGATTTCGACCATATAGCCGAGACCGCGCAAGATTGCCGCCACATAGTGCTCGAACTCGGCACCGGTCATCACGTCGACGGCAGCCTGCCCGGTGGCGCGGTAGAGCGCATCGCGCCGGAGGTTTCGGCGGTGGTCCAGCCAGGCCAGCAGTGCCCGCCACGCACTCACCACGACCGCCACCGCGCTCAGCCCGGCCAGCACCCACCCCAGGCTGTTGAGCATGCCGACGAACCCCAGCAGCGCGGTGGCGACCACCCACAGACCCAGCCACTGCACTGCCGTCCTCAAAGCGACCGAGCCCTCGTACACGCCGCCACCGTAGCGACGGCCACCGACAGCCCCTCCCGGCGACCGAGTACAGCCGCCAAATCGTGACCCGTTCGCATCGAGTTTGGCGCAATCACCCCAATACAGTGCTCAGATGCTTGCAATTCTCCGCTTCAATTTCGCCTCCCCAGGCGGAGATCCCGGCGTCCAGGGTGAATTGCTTTCGGCTGCAATGGAGTTGGCGCAGTTCGGGGACCGGCACGGAATCGCGGCGATCAGCGTCGACGAACACCACGTCACCGGCCACGGCTGGAGCTGCAATCCCGTGATGATCGCGGGGATGTTCCTGGCCCGCACGGCCAACATGATCGCCAGTATCGACTGCGCACTGGGGCCGCTGTGGAACCCGGTCCGACTGGCCGAGGACATCGCGCTCGTCGATGCCATGAGCGGCGGACGGCTGCACACCACGGTCGGCCTGGGTTACCGAGAAGAGGAATACCGGACGCTCGGGGTGGACTTCGGCAAGCGCGGCGAGCTGATGGATCAGCTGCTGGAGACCATGCTCGCCGCGTGGACGGGTGACTCCGGAGTCGTGTCGGGCACCTGGACCAAACCGCACCCTCCGCTCTATGTCGGCGGCGGCGTCCGGGCCACCGTCCGTCGTGCGGTGCGGTTCGGCCTGCCGCTGAGCCTTCCCGACCACCGGCCCGACCTGGCGGAGTACTACACCGAGTTGTGCCGGCAGGCCGGCCTGCAACCATTCGTCCTCATGCCGCCCGCGATCAACCGGGGAATGATCTATCTGCACTCCGACCCCGAGCGGGCCTGGGCCGAACTCGGTAGCCACATTCTGTGGGAGGCGGTCACCTACGGGGCGTGGTCCGATGACCCTTCGCGGTCGGCGATGCACCTGCCGGGGGTGCAGACCCTGGAAGAGGTGCGGGCCTCCGGCCGGTACCGGTTCCTCACCCCGGACCAGCTGATCGACGAGGTGCGGGCAACCGCAAACTACGGGCCGATCGTGATGCATCCGCTGGTTGGCGGCATGCCGGTGGAGGAAGCGTGGAAGTCCGTAACTCTGCTTACAGACGAGGTCCTACCGGCTCTGCGATAGCCGTTTCGGTGGCTGACGTTGCCCGATTTCGGGGGTGCACCCGAAAGTTGGGTTCTTAACAAGGATTTAGCCACTGCTCCCGGTGACCTTAAATTTGCGGCATAACGTTTGGGTCAAGTTGAGGCGGTCTATAACCCGTCACACACGCACCATGACCGAAACGAGGCACCTCATGACGAGCTTCACGTCGCGATACGGCAACCCGGCTGTCGACTTCGAGGGTGCCCACGTTCGAGCTCATTCTCGGCACATGGCAACGGTTGTCGCGGTCAGCGGACGGATCGATTCGGTGAACGTCGACCGGGTCACCGAATGCGCCAAGCGGCTGGTCCTCGCCGAGAAACCGTTCGTTCTGGACCTGTCCGGTGTGAGCTCGTTTGCTCCGCAGGCGATCCGGTTGCTGTGCGATATCGACGATGTGTGCGCCGCCGCCGGCGTGGAGTGGGCCGTGGTCGGAAGCGACGCGGTGATCCGCCGTCTGCGCCGGGACAGCGATGTCGTGTTCCCCATCGTGGGTTCGGTCGCCGAGGCGGAGCATGAGTTCGACGACGCGGTTCTCAACCGTCGTCGCCTGCTGCTTCCGCTGCTGAGCAAGACCGCCTGACCGACGCTCGCTATTCGGCGAGCAGCGCTCCGAGGGCGCGCATGTGTTCGTCGGTGGTGCCGCAGCATCCGCCGACAACGGCTATTCGGTAATCGCGCCGCAGAACGTTCATGGCGGCGGCGAATTCGGCGGGCGGATCACTTTCGGCGTGATCCAATGCCACCAATTCCGCGGGACTCAGCGTGGAACCGTTGGCCTTGACCTCGTTGATCCGGTCGACCGCGTCGCCACCGTGCCCCAGGGCGCGTGCGGCGACGGTGGGATGGATGCACGACAGCGAGAAGTACGTCGGCGCTGCTGCGTCATCGACCTGCCGGATGGCCTCGGCCAGCGGGGTTCCGTCCAGCAGCCGGGTGTCCGCCCCGAGCACCCAGGACACCACGAACGGCAATCCGGTTTGGGCCATCGCGCGCGCGGCGCCGACCGCCTCCCCGACCGCCGGGAACGTGGCCGCGAACAGAAAGTCCACTCCCGCCTCGGCGAGGGCGTCGACCTGCGGCCGGTGGTACTCGAAGGCGTCGGACGCCGAGGGCGCCTCGGCGGGCAAGTAGGCATCACCGGCCGGGCCGAGCACCCCGGCAACCCACACCGGCGGCCCGGAGTGGCCGTCGAGCAGCTGCCGGTGAAACGCGACCGCGGCGCTGTTGAGCCGCCGCACGGCCTCGGTGTCGCCGAGTCCGGCGCGACGGGTGTAGTTCAGGCTCGCCCGAAACGTCGGTGTGCCGATCACCAGCGGCACACCGGTCGAGGCCGCCGCATCCAGATAACTGCGATAGATCTCCGCGAGTGCCGCCTCGCCTTGAGGGTCGCCGAGCAGTCCCGCGACCTGGACATCGGGATCCATCGCGATCGGTGTCTCGAACATGACGCGCGTTTCGATCGCGCCGTCGGTGAGCACCGGAATGCCGCTCGCGACGACATCGGTGAAACTGGACATCAGCTGACGTTAACTCAGTCTGGATCGGCCGGGTGCGGCGCCGGGTTACCCTAGTTGACGTGGGTCGAATAACACATGTGATCGCGATCAGTGCGCTGGCGGTGGCAGCCGGCGTCATCGGCGGGGGTGTCGCAGCCGCCGACCCGACCACCACCCCGGCGCCCACGCCGTCCCCGACCGGGCCCGCACCCGGTCCGGTCGACGCGTCAGCCCCGACGCCCTCTCCGGACGCAACGCCGGCACCCGGCGCAACCCCGGCACCCGGCGCAACCCCGGCACCCGGCGCGACGCCGGCCGGCGCCCCGAAGTCCACCATCGACAGCGACGGCACCTACAAGGTCGGTGTCGACATCGTGCCGGGCACGTATGCGTCGGCAGGACCTGTGGAAGGTGGGGCGTGCTACTGGAAGCGCACCGGCGGACCCGACGGCCAGACCAACGTCGACAACGCGCTGACCAAGAAACCCGCGGTGGTACAGATCGATCCGGGCGACACCACATTCAAGACCGACGGCTGCCAGCCCTGGACGCTGACCGATCAGCAGCCGCCGGCACCCGCGGGACCGCTGCTGTCGCAACTTCAGCTCCGCCACGCGCTCGACACCCTCAACGGGATGGCCGGGGCGTCCGGCCAGGGACAGATGCCGCCGTACTGAGCCGGCCAGGTTATTTGGCGGTACCGGGCGTCGCCGCAACAGGCGGCGGGCAGGAGTCGTGATCCTGCAACTCTTCACCGCCGGCGTTGCCGGTGTCGTCGGCGCGGTCGGCCAAGACGACGAAGCCCGACCGGCCGGCGGAGTCGGTGGCGCCGACGACCACCAGCGTGTACTCCCCCATGTCGTCGCGGGCGCCGGCGACGCCGTCGGCAAGGAGCGTGAACGGGTTCGCGTCGAGATCGGTGCCGTCGACCGCCCTCGCCCAATAGGTGTGGCCGCTCAGCGGAACCGGGACCGGTGCCCACGTCGTACTAATCGCACCGGCGGCCGCGCGCAGCGCGTCGTGGACGTCGGCGCGCAGACAGTCGATGTGGATGTGCAGCTGGTTCTGCGTCCGCGCGATCGCCGAATTGATCGCCAGGCTCATCCAATCTCGCGGGATGGTGCCGCCGGCCCGCTGTTCGACGAATGACCGCGCCTGCCAGGCCGCGCCGAAGTAGTTGGTGGCGTTGGGCTCTCGCAGCTCGGGGCTTTCGATACCCGGGATGCGGGCGGTCGGTATCAGCAGGTACTGCCGGTCGCCGACGATGTCCTTGAGCACCGCGTAGCCGCCGCCTTCGCCGCGGCTGAGGTCGACTCGCGAACACGGCGCCGGGTCGCGATGCTGTTGGACGTCGACGACGCACTGGTCGTGGACGATCCGCCACAACGCATTCGGATCGGCGTTGGCGGTCTGCGGAGCGAGCAGTCCCAGCGCCAGTGCCGCCGCCAGCGGTGCGCCACCGCGCATGAGTCGCACGGCCACACCCTACGACGCCGGTGTAACCGAGCCGGCCGACGCACGCTGTTTCCTCAACTGCGGCTGAAACAAGTCGTTGAATCCGCGAGTGCGGATGAAATCGGCTAGTGTTCCGCCGTGCCGATGTTGCGAATTCGAGAGGCCGCCGAGCTGCTCGGCGTCAGTGACGACACCATCCGGCGCTGGATCGACGACGGCGGTCTACCGACCGGCAGCGACCAGTCCGGCCGCAAGACCGTCGACGGCGCGGCGCTGGCCGCCCACTCCCGCAAGAGTGCCGCCGCGGGCCCCAAGGACCCGCTCTCGGTCGCCAGCTCCGCCCGGAATCGATTCGCCGGACTCGTCACGAAGGTGGTCGCCGACACCGTGATGGCTCAGGTGGAGATGCAGTGCGGGCCGTTCACCGTGGTCTCGCTGATGAGCAGTGAGTCCGTGCGGGACCTGAACCTGGAACCGGGAAGCGTTGCAGTGGCTGTCGTCAAGGCCACCACGGTCATCGTCGAAACCTCAGGAGCGAAGTGATCACACGTCCGATTGCGGCACTGACCGCCGGTCTGCTTCTCATCGCCGGCTGCAGTTCCTCGTCCCAGCAAACGTCGTCGACGACCTCGTCGGGTGACCAGAAGATCATCGTGTTCGCCGCCGCGTCCCTGAAGAAGACCTTCACCGCAATCGGCGATCAGTTCAACAAGGACAATCCCGGTGCCTCCGTGGAGTTCTCGTTTGCGGGTTCCTCGGATCTGGTCACCCAGCTGACCCAGGGTGCGCCCGCCGATGTCTTCGCCTCCGCCGACACCAAGAACATGGACAAAGCCCGCCAGGCCGGTCTACTTGCCGGGGCACCGGTCAACTTCGCCTCCAACACCCTGACAATCGCCGTCGCTCCCGGAAACCCGAAGGGCATCAAGACGTTTCAAGACCTTGCCAAACCGGGCCTCAATGTCGTGGTGTGCGCCCCACAGGTGCCGTGCGGATCGGCCACCCAGAACGTGGAGAACAAGACCGGGGTGACGCTGACTCCGGTGAGCGAGGAATCCTCGGTCACCGACGTGCTGAACAAGATCACCAGCGGTCAGGCCGACGCGGGGCTGGTCTATGTCACCGATACCGCGGGCGCCGCCGACAAGGTTCTCGCGGTGTCGTTCCCCGAAGCGGCCGGCGCGGTCAACACCTACCCGATCGCCACCCTCGCCCATGCCGGTAATCCCACTCTGGCAGGCAAATTCGTGGATCTCGTGACCAGTCCGGCCGGCCAGGAAATCCTGACGAAAGCCGGTTTCGGCAAACCCTGAGGGCATGGCAGGCTCGACGCCGTGAACCTGCCACGCATCGATGCTGACACCCCGCACCTGGCCGACGTGGTGCCATCGGTGTTGGCCGCGATGGGCGTGGCCGGCTTCGAACCGCGCATCGGATTGGCCGGACCCGTCGCCGGAGCCTGCGTGCTGCTGATCGACGGTCTGGGCGCCGAACTGCTCGACACCTACGCGGCGGACGCCCCGGTTCTGGCCGGGCTGCGCGGCCGCACCCTGCATGTGGGATTCCCGTCGACCACCGCGGCGGGACTGGCGGCGGTGGGCACCGGGCTGCCGTCGGGCGGGCACGGCATGGTCGGCCTGTCCTTCCGGCTGCCCGAGGTGGGCATCATGAACGCACTGCGGTGGCGTCCGCACCCGTGGGGCGATGACGCGCGCGACCAGGCTGTCCCGGAGGAGATTCAGCCACTACCAACGAACTTTGAGCGTGCCGCATCAGCGGGCCTGGCGGTCAGCGTGATCTCCGGTGCCGAATTCACCGGCTCCGGGCTGACCCGGGCGGTGCTGCGCGGCGGCCGCTACGTCGGAGTGATCGGGCTCGGCGACCTGGCCGCCGAAGTCCGCGCGACGGTCGCCGGCGGTGGTTTCTGCTACGGCTACCACGCGGACCTCGACCTGATGGGTCATCTCTACGGACCCGGCTCGCCGGCGTGGCGGATGGAACTGCGGCAGGTGGACCGGCTGGTGGAGTCCGTCGTGGAGGCCCTGCCGGCCGGCGGGCTGCTCGCGGTGGTCGCCGATCACGGCATGGTTACCGTCGACGGCGCGGCCACCGTGGACCTCGACGCCGCCGCGGATCTGCTCGACGGTGTGGCCGCGATCGGCGGCGAGGCGCGGGCCCGTCACGTCTACGTGCGCGACGGCGCCGGCGCCGACGTACTGGCCACCTGGCGCGAGACGCTGGCCGAGCATGCCTGGGTGGTATCGCGTGAGGAGGCGATCACCGCTGGCTGGTTCGGCGACGCGGTCGACGACCGGGTGCGCACCCGCATCGGTGACGTGGTGGCTGCCACGCGCGACCGCGCCGCCTTGGTGCGACGGACCGCCGAACCGATGGAGTCATCGCTGATCGGCCAGCACGGCTCGCTGACGGGCGCCGAACAGCGGGTGCCGCTGCTGCTCGCCTACGGCTGAGGCGATCCATCAGACGTCGCGGTCGCTCCGGACGGCGGATTGGTGAAGCCGTGCCTTGTGCCGGTACATGTCGATGTCGGCTTGGCGAATGAGCTCCTCGGCGGTGTCGGCGTGCCCCCACGTCCACCCCACCGATGCGGTGAGGTCGAACTCGCTCGAGTCGGCGGTGTAGCGGCCGGTCAGCGCCGAGCGCACGGCTACCGACAGGGCGCGCACCTGTTCGTCCCGCGCGGCTTCCGGCAACAAGACGACGAACTCGTCGCCGCCCAGGCGATACGCCGAATTCGGTTCTTCGACAGCATTTCTCAGTCGTCGAGCCACCTCGGCGAGAACGACGTCACCGGTGGCGTGCCCGTGCGAGTCGTTGACATGTTTGAAGCCGTCCAGGTCGATGAAGATCATGCCGACCGGAGTCGCCGGCCGGGCGCTCTGCTGTTGGGCGACGCGACTGACCAGAGCACGCCGGTTGTGGAGCCCGGTGAGTTGATCGGTGACGGCCAGCCGGGCCAGCTCGGCTTCGGCGACCCGCCGCGCGGTGACGTCCTGGAACTGCGCGATGACGAGGTCCTCGGCTCCCGGCAATCGGCCCGGCACCAGTACTGCGCTGCGCTGCATCCAGATCACGCTGCCGTCGCGGCGGATATACCGGCGCTCAGAGGAGATCTGGGTGACCGTCCCGGCCAGCAGCGCCGCCATCTCCTGCTCACCGGCGGCAACGTCGTCGGGGTGGACGAACTCGCGGTAGTCGCGGCCGACGAGTTCGGGTGCGCCGTAGCCGATCAATTCGCACAACGCCGGGTTGGCGAGCAACACCTCGCCGGTCTTCATCGCGACCGCTTTACCGTACGGAGCGTTGGCCATGCTGACCTCGAACAGCCGGCGTGCGTCATCGAGGGTGCGCTCGGCTTGGGCCTCCTCGGTGAGGTCGGTGCCCTGAACGTAGAAGCCGTGCACTTCGCCGTCGACGATGTTGGGGACGTAGGAGAGCAGGGTGCGCCGCGTGGCGCCGCCCAGGCCCACCAGCTCGCGCTCGAACAGCTGCTCGTGGCCGGCGAGGGCGCCCATGATGTAGGGCAGGTTCAGCGTGTAGACGGCTTCGCCCAACACTTCGCGGATATGCCGGCCGTGCACCTGATCCGGCGCCATCGCGAAGTACTGCAGGTAGGCATCATTGGCAATCACGTTGCGGAGATTGCGATCCCAATATCCGACGATGCCCGGCAGATGGTTGATGAGTTGCCACAGTTGCCGGAGTTCGTCGTCAGGGTTCGGCTGTTCGGCCGACGCCACCCATACCCCTCGATGCGCTGCTGGTGAGTCGTGTCCTGTTGTGTCAAAACACTGACCGCCAAATTTATCAGCGTCGCGCCGGGGCCAGGTACTGGCGTCGCGGAGTCCCCGCTACCGTTCTGGACCGTGATCGTTCTGCTTCCGCCGTCGGAAACCAAATGCAGTGGCGGGGACGGGCCCCCGCTGCGACTCGACGGTCTGAGCTATCCGGCACTGGGTCCGCTGCGCCGGGACCTGCTCGACGAACTCGTCACGCTGGCCGCCGATCGCGAGGCGTGCCGGGCGGCGCTGGGGATCTCCCCCGCGCAGGACGCCGAGATCGACCGCAATGCCGCGCTGCTGAGCTCCCCCACGCTGCCCGCCATCGTCCGCTACACCGGCGTGCTCTACGACGCGCTGGATGTGGAGTCGCTGCGCGGCGCCGCGAAGGCGCGGGCGCACGCTCGGCTGGCGGTGGGATCCGCCTTGTTCGGAGTGCTGCGTGCCGACGACCCGATTCCGGCCTACCGGCTGTCGGCCGGCTCCAAACTTCCCGGCAGCGCGACGCTCGCGGCCCGGTGGCGTCCGGTCCTGGAGCCCGTCCTGGCGGAGATGGCCGCCGCCGAGCTGATCGTCGACCTGCGCTCGGGCTCGTACGCCGCGCTGGGCCGGCTGCCCGACGCGGTACGGGTCGACGTTCTCGCCGAACATCCGGATGGCCGCCGAACCGTCGTCACGCATTTCAACAAGGCGCACAAGGGCCGGTTCGCCAGGGCCCTCGCGACATCGCGGTCCGAACCCGGCGACGCGGCCGCGGTCGCCGCGGTGGCCCGCCGCGCCGGGATGCATGTCGAGCGGGCAGGCAACGAGCTCACCGTCGTCGTCCCGGCGTGACCGAATCCGGCCATTCGCCACACCGGTCGAATTGTCGTATGCGGAAAAACTGAGAAAACCGGGGGTGGCCAGTGCAGAAAGCGTTCGCTAGGCTCGGAACCCGGCATCGGTAGCGCACGCGCGATTTCGTTGCTGACACGTCGTGCAGCAGCGGTGCGATCACGAAGGGTGGGGTAATGCGTCTGGCGCTGTCCCCTCGATCCGCAAATCAGTACTACACCTTGACCGCCCTGCTGGCCGCCCGTGGCGCACAGACCTACACCTCCCGGGTGATCGCCGGCTGCGTCTTCACGCTGGGCCTGATCACGTTGTCGACCATCGGCAGCTCGGCGACGCTGCAGTGGCCGTTCAGCCGAGCGCTGCTGATCGTGGTGTCGGCTCTGTGCTTCACATCGACGTTCATCTGGTTGCGGCACCGGTGGCCGACTCGTAACGAGTCGGCGTTGCTGGTCGCCGTCGCGGCGGTGTCCATCGCGATCGGATCCATCATTCCGGTGGTGCCGCTCTACGGACTGCTGGGTGCATCGTCGTTCGCGTTGATCGTCGGATACACGGCGCTCTTTCACGGGCCGCGTTTGTTGGCGACGGTCCTGGCGATCGCTCTGGGCACCCTGCTCTACCTGGCGGTACAGATGGCCGGCGACGACCTGCCGCTGACGCTGGCCGGTGTCGCGCTGATCCTGCTGCTGTATGTCTTCGCGGCGTTCTCCTGCCGGATGGTGGTGTGGCTGACCGGCGCCGAGGACGGCGCCGACGCCGTCGAGCCGCTCACCGGACTGCTCAACCGCGACGCGTTCTATCTCCAGACGGCCACGCTTCTGGCCTCGCGCAACCGCGGCGACGACCGCTATCTGGTGATCGCGGTCGTCAACATCGACAGCTTCGCGGCGATGGTCGCCGTCGCAGGCAACCGCGGCGCCAACCGGGCACGGGTGGCCGCGGGTCAGGCTCTGCGTGAGACGGTACGCCGTGACGCGATCCTCGGACATGTCAGCGAAGCGGAATTCCTTGTCGCCGACTGCTTCACGACGCCCGATTCGTCACCGCTGATCGAGCGGATCCGCGGTGCGGTGGCCTCCTCGCCGGCCGGGATGACGGCCAGTATCGGTGTGGTGAGCACCCCGCTTCAGCCACTCGTGGAGCACCCGCCCCACGAGATCCTCGACGAAATCGTGGCGTTGGCCACCACCGCGATGTACGAGGCACGGCGGGCCGGCGGCAATCAGGCCCGCTATGTGGTGAGCCCGAACCTCAGCATCTCCGATGGCGACAACGACGAGCACGACACCCCGATGCTCTGACCCTCAGCGGCTGGCCTGCCGGACGCCGCTGGGCGCGCCCACCGAGTCCGGGTCGACTTCAACGCCGTAGGAGGTGATCGAGGCGATCTCGGCGTCGGCGAATTCGATGATGTGGCAACTCGACACGATCGTGACGCCATCCTGGCGCCGGTACCGGCCCAGCACCTCGACGACGACGGTGTCGTCCTGTTCCACCGTGAGGCACCGGTCCCAGGTGGCCACGGTCGCGGCGAGACCGCCCGCGGTGTCACGGCACGTCGAGGCGACGGCGTCGGCGCCCTCGAGCACCGAGTAGCCGACGATCGTCCATACGACATCGCGGGCCAGGTGCCCGAGCGCGTCGTCGAATCGGTGCTGGGCGAACGCGCGGGCAATCTCGGCTCGGGTCGATTCACCCACGGCCAACTCCCATCTGATGCTCTTCCGTTGAGGCTAACCCGGCCGGCTCGACGGCGGTAATGTCTGGCCAATGAGTTCCGGTCATGACCACCAGCCCGCGCGTGATCTGCCTCCCGGCATGGCCGGGCAACTGGATCTGCCCTATGCGGGCCTGGCCTCGTTCGGGCATCGCCCGTTCCTGACCGAGCCGGAGCAGTTGGACAGCTGGCGCCCGGACGTGGCGATCGTCGGCGCCCCGTTCGATATCGCCACCACCAACCGTCCGGGTGCCCGGTTCGGCCCGCGCGCCATCCGGGCCACCGCTTACGAACCGGGCACGTATCACATGGATCTCGGGCTGGAGATCTTCGACTGGCTCGAGGTCGTCGACTTCGGTGACGCCCATTGCCCGCATGGGCTGACCGAGGTGTCGCATGCCAACATCCGCGAGCGGGTGCACACCGTCGCATCGCGGGGCATCGTGCCGGTGGTGCTGGGCGGCGACCACTCGATCACCTGGCCGTCGGCCACCGCGGTCGCCGACGTGCACGGGTACGGCAATGTCGGGATCGTGCATTTCGATGCCCACGCCGACACCGCTGACATCATCGACGGCAACCTGGCCAGCCACGGCACCCCGATGCGACGGCTGATCGAGTCGGGGGCCGTTCCCGGAACGCATTTCGTTCAGGTCGGGTTGCGCGGGTACTGGCCGCCCCAGGACACCTTCGAATGGATGCAGGAACAGGGCATGACCTGGCACACCATGCAGGAGATCTGGGACCACGGCTTCAAGGAAGTGATGCGGCGCGCCGTCTCCGAAGCCCTCGACAAGGCCGACAAGCTTTATGTGTCAGTCGATATCGACGTTCTGGATCCCGCCCATGCACCCGGAACCGGCACACCTGAGCCGGGCGGGATCACCAGTGCCGACCTGCTGCGCATGGTCCGCCAACTCTGTTACGAGCACGACGTCGCCGGCGTCGACGTGGTGGAGGTCGCCCCCGCCTACGACCACGCCGAGTTGACCGTCAATGCCGCCCACCGGGTGGTGTTCGAGGCGCTGGCCGGGATGGCGGCCCGCCGCCGCGACGCGGCAAACGCCAAGCCCGGGCCGCCGTCGCCGCTGGCCTAGTAGTCGGACTCCGCGGCCAGGGTCTCGGCGAGGAACGCGTCGGGCCCCGGTAACGCGAGTCGCCGCCGGGCGAACCGCCGAACCCGTTCCCGCGCGTCGGCGGTCTCCGCCACCTCCGCCCCCACGGTGACGGCGGTCGCCGACCAGTCCTGGTCCCACCCGCCGGCGGCGGTCAGCGCAGCGTTCGACCGATCGAGCAGCGGGATCGTCGCGCGGCCCGATGCGTCGAGTACGCCCACACCGGTGATGTCCCCGCAGCGCAGCGCCACCGGGACACCGGCGGGTGAGCCGGGTCCGATCACCGCGGTGTGTAGCGTCGCGGTCGCCGCGTCGCCGTCGGCGGCCACCGCCCAGCCCACGGTGTCCTCCGCGGCGTCGAACACGCCACCGGGTACCCCCGACCAGGCGATCGACGCCGCCCCGCGGGCGATGAGTCCCGGTGGAGCCGGTCCGGTGTCGCGACCGGCGGCCAGCGCATAGTCGTCCTGGTGCACCGCCGCCGGCTGCAGCTGGAGGTTGTCGACGGCATCGCTCAGGTCGGCCCAGCCCGGTGCGTCGACACCGATGTCCTCGGCCAGCCGGACGGACTTGCGGACCAGCTCGACCACCCGCGGGTCACCGACGAGCAGATGCATCGCGAGGGCTCCGGCGTGCGGGGCCAGCAGCGCACCGATGTCGGCGTCCAGGCTGTCCTCTCCGACGAAGTCCTCGGCATCGGAGGTCAGCAGCGCGATCTCGGCATCCAGCAGCGCCGGATCGAGGCCGAGGATGCCGTCGCGCACACTGGCAGGCCACCACCGGCGCAGCCAATGCCCAACCGCCAGCCTGCGCAACCCGTCCACCGCGCCGGGCCGCAGCTCGATGCCCGAAAGATCCACTGCGGCTTCGTGATCCGGCGCAACCGCGGTGGCGGCGGCCAGCGCCTGATGGCCGTCTTCGCCGAGAACCCGCCACAGCCAGTCCGCACGGGCGGCGTCGGTCAGGGTGATCTGTGCACCGGATGCATCCACGGACTCGTCGACGGTCCAGGCCAGCACCGCGCCGTCGACCTCGAGGACCGCGACCAGCGGCACCGCAGCCACCGCGGGCCCGATCCGCCACAATCCCGAGTCGGCTACGAGTCTCATTGGAGCACCTGCACTTCCAGCATCGCCTTGATCCGCTGCCGGTGGTCGAGGCTCACCGAACGGGCGACCCCCTCGAGCAGGGCGCGCAGGTCGTCGACATCGGCACAAGGTTCCTGCCACACGTCGCGGCCATGCAGCCGCGCCCACAGCCGGCTCAGGTAGGGCTGGGCGAAGCATGCGAGGTCCTCGATGACCCGGAGCTGACGCGGGTGCACCGGATCGGCCCCGGCCAGTACCCGGCGTGCATGCAGTACGTACGCCTCCTTGCGCAGCCGGGCCTGGATGATCGTCGCCACCTGATAGGTGGTCGCGGCCCGTTCGTCCAGCGGTGCCAGCTGGCCGGCCACCTCGATACCCGCCACCAGCGCAGCCTGCTTGTCCTCCCCCAGGAAACCCCATGGGGCACAGGCGCGGTCGACCTCCTCGGCGCACAGCAGCGGCACGTCTGGCAACTCGTCACGATCCAGCGCGCGGCGCAGCGTGGCCCGCACCCGGTCCACCACGCTGCGGTCCAGCGGGCGGTCACGCTCCGGCCCGCCGGTCAACGGCGGCGGCGCCAGCGGCAGTGCCGCGGTCAGACCGAGGTCGACCAGCGACCACGGCAATGATGACGGTTGACTGCGAGCGCGGGCGCCGAGGTTGTGCGGCGTTGCGTCGGCAATCAGCGCCGACCACACCCGTTGGCGCGCAACGGCGCCACGATGCCCCTCGGCTGGACCCAGCACCGTTGTCAGGCCGGCCAGGAACGGTCCGCTGATGCTGTCGTCGGCGCGAACATCGGCCCAGCTGCGGTGCAATTGGGCCGACAGGCGAGCCATCACCTGCGGTGAGGCGACGTGCGCGTTGAGCACCTCGACGGCGGTACGGTCGCGGTCGTCGTGAACGGCACGCAGCGCCGCCGACGCCACGTCGGGCCCATCCCCGCCGGGCGCCCCGTCGGTGACGGCGAGCTCGAAACACACTGGGAAATAGAGGTCTTGGGCGTTTCCGGTGGTGATTCGAAGACGGCGGCGTTCCTGCTTCATCAACTCGAACCATGCCGCGGCCCACCGCAGCCGGTCCGCATGGTCGCCGATCACGTCGGCCATCTCAGCCGCCACCTCGGCGTCGACGAACGGTGCGGAGTAGCCGGGATTGCTGCGCAGCCGCAGCACCAGCGGATCGATGATCCGCTTCACCGTCCTGCGCAGCGGGCCACCGTCGTCACCGCTGAGAACCTCCACGCCGGGGCCGATCATCCGCCACGCACGGTCGATCACGGCCCGTCGCGGTTGCGACGTGCCGACACCTGCGACCGTGTCCGAGCCGGCGCTCATCGGGACAGAATAAGGCCAGCGCAAAGTTGGGTTCGGTAGCCGCCGACGGTCGGCACGCTGCACACCATGTCTGATGCACTCCTGGGCGCCATCGCCGTCGTCTCCGCCATCGCACTCGCCTCGATCATCGTCGCCGCCGGCCTCTCCGGACAGCCGCCGCGCAGGCGGCGCCCACGCAGCACCCGCTGCCCGCGCTCGATCGGCGTTGGCACCGTGCAGATGGTGGCGGGATCCGACGATCCCGTGATCGTGATCGAAGTGGAAAGTGTTGCCGGCCAGCGCTTCACCGGTCGACTGTGCCACGGCGCCGACGACGAGGTGCTCTCTGCGCTGCGCCCCGGGGTGATCGTGCTGGTGTCCTTCGACCCGGCCAGCCGCAAGCAGCTCTCGCTGGCCGACGACGCGGTCGCAGTCCGGGCCACCGCCGACCACACACTGCTGCGCCAGGGCGTGCTCACCCATGACCAGCTCGATCTGATCCGGTTCGGCACCCGCTCCTGCGGTGTGGTGACCGGCATGCGGGCCACCGGTCGTCAGCGCGAGGAGCTCTGTGAGGTCGAACTGGATCTGATCGTCACCCGACGGGGCGGCGGCCAGTTCCCGGCCCGGGAGATCACCCTGGTGCCGCAGACCGCGCTCGCCAAGGTCTCCCCCGGCAGCATCATCGACACCTACTACCTGCCGGAGGACGAGTCCGCGATCGCGGTGTGCGTGCCCCCTGCCTAAGCGCTCGGCGCGTTCATCGACACCGCAGCTGATCACCTCCGCTCTGTCGCGGCCGCCGCCGCTCACCGGGCGCCCCCGACCGCGAAGGTGACCACCGCAGCCCAATACAACGGGCTCGCTCCGGCATCGCCGTCGCGCCACCGGCGCATCTGGGACCGCTGCCAGCGATTCACGCTCGCCACCGCGTCGTCGGTCTCGTGGGCGTCGTCGACGGCCATCACCACCTCGGCCATCGGATCCTCGGCACGCCCGGTGAACCGGCGATAGCCGGCGGTCGTCGGCAGCGACCACAGCGTGGCAGTCACCAGCTCACTGCCGCAGAGAACCATCGCGGCGACCAGCCCGGTCGCTTCGTCGAACTGATAGTCACCGCCGGAACCGCATGCGAGCAGCGCCACCCGTGGAGGCAGCGGCAGATGCGCGGCCATCAGGTCCGAGGCCAGCAGCGGGCGGTGATCGCCGACCGGCTCGGCCCCGCCCTCCGCCGCGGACGTGCATGCCAGGTGCAGCGCAGCACGGTCGGCGTACCCGTGCGCACGGTCGGCGGCACTGGCATGACCGACGAACAGCATCCGGCTCGGAGCCCGCTGCAGATGTGCAGCCAGCCAGCTCCGGTCGGCGTCGCTTCGGCGGAACAACTCCACGGGGGCGCTGACGTCGGGCAGCACCGCGCGGTGCGCGAACAGCTCGCCGAAATGGCGGGACAAAGCGCCCTCGCTCGACGGCCGGCCCAGCACCGACCCCAGGGCGGAATCGGGCCGCTGGCCCGGTACGCGGGGATCGACCACGAGAAGTGCTGGCGCACCTCGTCTTTCGTTCCATCGCGCCGGTGTGCGCGGGGCATGCGCGATGTTGGGCGGTACCGCCATGACCACGTCGACCAGCTCCATCAGTCGCACACCCTCGGTGACGGCATCGATGTCGGCGAGCTGCCACGGAATTCGCGCCGCAGTGGTCCCGGTGAAGGTGACCGCCTCCTTGCGGGCGGCGACCAGTTCCTCGGGACTCGGCCCGGTCAGCGGGACAGCCATGGCCGCCCACGGGATGCGGGCCAGGCGCGCGCTCGGTGAGACGAACAGGACCGGGCGCGGACCGGCGGCAGATGCCGCGTCCCGGGTCGCATCGGCGATCAGCTGCCACCCCGGCCCGGAGATCAGCAACACACCGAGGATGTACGCGAGGGTCAACTCGCCGGTCTGCGTGGCGAACGGGCCGCGGGTCAACGCCCGGTCGAGCGCGTCGGCCAAACTCTCGTCACCGTCGGGATCGGGCAGTGCCGCGCGCAGTTCCTCCAGCGCGGCCAGCACGATCGGCTCGTGCACCACCCACGTCACCGTGCGCTGCGGTTGGCTGACCACGCGCAGGCTGGCATAGGTCGCCACGCCGACGTCGGCGTAGCGCAGCACCAGGGTCGTGGTCATGGCCACGTCGACCAGACGGGGCCGTCGGAGGTCACGGCTTGGCCGTAGCGGTTCTGCGCAAGAAGCCGATAGCGCGCCAGGATCGGTGAGCCGTCGGGATCCATCTGCAGTGGCGGCAGCGCCCCGAGCGTCGTCTGTGTCAGGGCGTCGACCGAATAGCCGCCGGCGGCCAGGGCTTCCTCGTCGAACGTCTCGACGGGGACCGTCACCGTGGCCGACGCTTCCCAGCCGCCGGCTTCGCCCCGCGGCTGACTGGCGAAAGTTCCACGTGCGCAGTGGTATTCGATGAGCTCACTGAGCAGTTCGTCGTTCTCCCATTCCCAGGCCACCGAGAAGGCACCGGCCAGCATGCGCGCCGACACCTGAGAGGCCCACCGCCATCGTGCGTCCGCATCGGTCATGGCGTAGCGCACCGAGTCGACCGCGAGCGCTGCCGGAATCTTGAGTTCGGCGGCCTTCTCCAGCTTGGCCAGCGCACTGCGGTGGCGGTCGCTCCCGGAGTCGAACCGCGTGACTCCGTGGGAGGCGACCTGGCGCTCCTTGTGCGCCTGCCAGCTATCCGAGGGATCGCCGATCCCGTCGAAGTTCAGATCGGCCAACGCGTCGGCCCGCCAGATCGAACCGAGGTGGTCGTCGAGCCGCGCATACTGCAGCCAACTCGATCGCGGCCAGCCGTCGAGGAACCGTCGTGCCTCCGCCACCTGTTCGACAGCCTCATCGAACCGGCCGCGGAACACCGATATCCAGCTGCGCTGCAACAGAATGCGGTGGACGAACAGCGGACGGCCCAACTCGCGCCACTGCGTCTCGGCGTGGCCCCAGGATTCGTCGGCCTCTTTGAGCCAGCCGACACCGAGCCGGGTCAGCCCGAAATACAGCCAGCAGCGGGCGACATCGTGAGCGCGGGAATGCTCGGCGATCACCGGGTAGGCCGACCCGACGAGACGTTCGGTGGATTCATGGTCGCCGCGCATCCACATGGCCGCGGCGGTCTCCAGTTCGGCTCTGGCCCAATACAGTTTCCACTCGCGGCGCTGCGCACGGGCACCGGCCCGACGCAACCACTGCTCCCCTTCGTCGACCCTGCCGGTCTCCACGCAGAACCGGCCGTACGCCAGCCCGGCGGCGACCAACAGCTGGTCGGCGTCGTCAGTGCCGTCGGCCAGCTCGTCGATGACCGGAATGATGTCCTGCCACAACTGCGCTGCCGGCACATGCAGGTCGTCGTCGCACAGCGCGGTTGCGCACAGCACCCCGGCCAACGTCGCGAGATGGCGCTGCTCGGGATCGAGGTCGGCGAACCGCTGCCCGCTGTCGTCGTCGCGCAGTCCGGTGAGCTCGGCCGCGGCGTGTTCGTGTTCCCCGGCTGCTGCCGCCAGACCGGTGCGCAGGAAACGTGCTCGCAGGGTGTAGCGCGCGACCATCCGGTCGGTGCCTGCCCCGCGGGCGGGGTAGGCGGCGAGGCAGTCGGTCATGCGCTTGAGGCATTCCCGCGTGCCGTCGTAAGCCGTTCGGGTGAGATAGATTTCGCCGAGCTGGGCGAAGGCCTCAAGTGCGAGGTCGTCGCGGTCCTCGCTCTCGATCTGCGGCATCAGCGACAGCAGGAGGTCCTTGGCCTTCTCCTCCTGAGCGGCGAGGGCGAGCTGGCGAGCCCGTTGCAGATCGCCGGTGATGGACACGGCTGGATCATAAGTCGGCCACCGCCGCCGATACGGATAACGGCGAGACGGCGGACGTGCTCGGCACGTCCGCCGTCCGTCGCCCGAACGGTTGGTCACGTCACTTGCAGGTGACGGAGATTTCGAACTTCTTGCTGATCATGCCGGCCATCGGGTTCTTCATGTCGGCGCCGGCCGCCTCACCGGTGATGGTGTAGGTGCTGCCGTCCACCTTCACATCGGCAGAACCGGTCTTCATGCCCATGTTGTCGCTGACCGCGAGCGCGTTGCCGTCGACGACCATCCCGAGAGACTGCACGGTCGGCGGCTGGCCGTCTTTCATGACCACACCGAGCCCTTGCTGACCGCCCACCGCGCCGCTGGCGATGTTGATCGTGCCGCCCTGCTTCACGCATGTCACGGAGTTCAGGTCCAGGCCCTGGAGGTCATTCCCCTCGACCTTCACCGACGTCTTCCCGCTGGAGGCCACCGAGACACTGGTGGGCGCGGCGCCCGTCGCCGAGCTGGAGCCCTTGCTGCTGCTGTTGTTGTCGGAGCAAGCCATGAGCAGCATGCTGCAGCCGAGCACGCCGACACCGACCGCGAGGATTCGCTTCACCTGTGTTCCCTTCGTTCGCGCGGCGCCTCGGTGGCGCCGTCACGAGGGAAGTACAACTGGGGCTCGCGGCTACCGATCCCAAACTTCTCCCGCCGAGATCGACGCCAGCGTGCCCGCCTCCCGCACTTTCGCGCGCCAGCGTCGATCTCGATGGATTGTCGGTGGCATACGCCAGCATGCGGGGATGAATCGCGTGTTCATCGGTAGTGAAGCGCTCGCCGCCGAGCAGCTGACCGAGCACGAGTTACGCCGCTGGTACCGGCCCATCTATCGCGATGTTTACGTCGCGGCGTCCGTCGACCCGTCATTGGCCGATCGGACCTGGGCGGCGTGGTTGTGGTCCAGGCGACGGGCCGTGATATCGGGTGTGGCGGCCGCCGCGTTGCACGGCTCGCAGTGGGTCGACGTCCACGAGCCGATCGAATTGATCGGCCGCAACTCCCGCCCGCACGACGGGCTGATCGTCCGAAACGAAACACTCAGAGCCGGCGAGGTTGGGCAGGTCTCAGGTCTGCCGGTGACCACCCCGGTGCGAACCGCATTCGATCTTGGTCGTCACCTGCCCGCCGAGACGGCGATTGCCCGCCTTGACGCGCTCAAGTGGGCCACCTTCTTCTCGATCGACGACGTCGTGCAGCTGGCGCGCGCGCACCCGGGCGCACGCGGCCTGCGGCAGCTCACAGCGATTCTTCCGCTCGTCGATGGCGGAGCGGCGTCCCCCAAGGAGACCTGGCTACGAATGCTGTTGATCGATGCGGGTTTTCCGCCGCCGACCACACAGATACCCGTCACGGATGGCTGGCGGATACTGGCCGTCCTCGATATGGGTTGGGACGACATCAAAGTGGCCGTCGAGTACGACGGCGATCATCACCGGACGAACCGAGCCCAATACGTCAAGGACCAACGCCGGATACGCAGACTCGAACAGCTGGGTTGGATCGTCATCCGGGTGATCGCAGAGGACCGCCCTGAGGATGTCGTCCGGCAGGTGCGCGAGGCAATCCGGCGTCGAACGTCACCGAGATCGACGGTGGCGTGAGGGTTACTCGCACTTTCGCACGCTGGCGTCGATCTCGATGACGTGGCTTAGGTCTGCGCGAGCTGCTTCTCGGCGAAGCGGGCGGCCCACTCCGCTCGCGACCGGATGGACACATCGACGTCAGCGCCCTTGGCGCGCAGGCTCTTCACCGTCGCCTCGTCCCTTGTGGTGCGCGCGAACGGATCCCAGCTGAAGAACCGGCAGGAGTTCTCCCAGGTGATCTTGTTGATGTCGGAATCCGACGCGCCCGCCGCATTCAGCTCGGCCAGCACCTGCTCGGGTGCGTCCGGCCAGAAGCAATCCGAATGCGGGTAGTCGCACTCCCAGGCGATGATGTCGATGCCGATCTCGTGCCGCAGTTTCAGCGACGTCTTGTCGGTGACGTAGCAGGCCAGCGAGTGGTCCCGGAACACCTCACTGGGCAGCTGAGAGCCGAAGTCGCGGCGAAGCCACTTCTGGTTGGTGTAGTGCCGGTCGCTGCGATCCAGGTAGAACGGAATCCAGCCGATACCACCCTCGGAGAACGCGAACTTCAGATCCGGGTAGTTGCGCATCGCCGGTCCCCACAACAGATCCTGGGCACACATCGCCGATACCTGGGTGGCCAGGATGATCATGTTGTCGATCGGAGCGTTGGGCGCCATGCTGATCGCCCCGAATCCGGTGCCGATGTGCAGGCACATCACCACGTTCTCCTCGGACAGCGTCCGGAAGACCGGACCCCAGTAGTCCTCGTCGTGGTAGCTGGGCAGGCCCTCCAGGTGCGGCAGCTCGGGCATGGTGACGGCCCGGCAGCCCTTGGCCGCGACGCGGCGAATCTCGTTGCACATCCCTTCCGGCGTCCACGTCGGCAGGATCGCGATCGGGATGAAGCGGTCCGGGTACGTCCCGGCCCACTCGTCGATGTGCCAGTCGTTATAAGCCGACACCATCACCAACGTGACGTCTTCACGAGTCATGTTGAGGTGCCGGGCGGAGAAACCGGTGAAGGTCGGGAAGCACATCGAGGCGAGGATGCCGTTGCGGTTCATGTCGCGCACCCGCTCGTGGACGTCGTAGACGCCGGGGCGCATCTCGGCGAAGCCCGCCGGGTCGCGGCCCCACTCCTCGGCCGGCCACGAGACGACGGCGTTCAGGCCGCTGACACCCTGCGGGCGGCCCTGGTACATCCACTGGTCCACGCCTTTGTCGTCGGTGACGACGATCGGGGCCTCGGGCTTGTACTTGGCCGGAACATGATTGAGAAACATGTCGGGGGGCTCCACGACGTGATCGTCAATGCTCACCAGGATGAGGTCGTCGACATTCATGGCCTCAGTTGTACCCTCGATAATCATGACCGTCTCCGCACATTCGGCCAGACACTTGGCCGGAACGGCCAACAATGGACTGAGCGCCGGACCGGCCAAATCCAGACCGGAGCCTCGACCGGCCACTATCGGCCAGGTCGAGCTGCGCCGTGGTGGACGCGTTCTGGCCGGCAGCTATCTGTACGAGGGCGAGCTACTGGTCACCGGCTGGCATTTCCACGACGTGCATCAGATCGAATATGCGATCGGCGGGGTGGTCGAGGTCGAGACCGCGTCGGCGCACTATTTGCTGCCACCCCAGCAGGCCGCCTGGATTCCGGCCGGGCTGGAGCATCAGGCCACCATGAATCCCGCCGTCAAGACTCTGGCGGTGATGTTCGACCCGGCACTGATTCCGAGCGCCGGTAACCGTGCCCGGATCTTGGCGGTCTCCCCACTGATCCGGGAGATGATGCTCTACGCCCTGCGCTGGCCCATCTACCGCGACGCCGGCGACGACACGTCCGACGGGTTTTTCCGCACACTGGCCAATCTGGTGGCCGAGGCGCTGGATCACGAAGCGCCGCTGAGCCTTCCGAGCTCCCACGATCCGGTGGTCGCCGCCGCGATGGCCTACACCAAGGAGCACCTGCAGTCGGTGACGCTCGCCGACGTCTGCCGCGCGGTGGCCGTGTCGGAGCGAACGCTACGCAGGCAGTTCCATAGCGAGGCGCAGATGCCTTGGCGCACTTACCTTTTGCACGCCAGGATGCTGCGGGCAATGGCTTTGTTGGCCGCCCCCGCCCAGAGCGTGCAGCAAACCGCCACCGCGGTGGGCTTCGACAGCGTCGGGTCGTTCACCAGGGCCTTCAGCCAGTTCTGCGGGGAAACCCCGTCGTCATACCGACGACGGGTCACCAGCACCGGTATGTGAGGTGGGCGCGCGCCGCTCGTGCCAGCGCAGGCGCAGCAACAGCAGGCCGCGGTGCGCTTCGAACCCCAGCGACAACGGATGCCGCCAGGAGCCCGATCGTGTCCGCCGTGTTTGTGCCACACCACCACTGTGCCAGCCGATCGGCGCCGGCCGCCGCGACACACGTCGCAGTGTGCGGCTTGTCACCTGAAGTTCGTTGTCTGTCAAGAATCCTCGCCGGCACCGGTGATCGCGGCAACCAGCGGTTCGACATCGCCGCCGACGGCCTCGCGAACCTCGCGGCCGGCCCGCTTGACCGACTCGTTGACGTCGCCCCGGGCCGCGGTCGCGGTGGCCCGCAGTTCCTCGATGTTGCGGCCGAGTGCTGCCCGCACGTCATCGCCCTGGGTTGCGGCGGCTGCGACGGCGAACGCACCGTCGAGTGCGGACCCAGCGAGGGTGCCCTGCGCGGAGGCCACCGAACCGGCGACCTCACCGGCGTAGCCCAGGACGGCCACCGGCAAGGTGGCCTGATGACCGACGTAACTGACGACCGCGGCGCGCAACCGGCCGCGAGCGTCGTCGACCACATCCTGCACGCCGGTGCCGGTGCGTTCCCAGGCCGCGGCGATGGTCTCCCCGTCTTGGATGGCACCCGCGAAGGCAGCGGGGGCGTGCGCGATCGCGGTGGTGACATCTGTTGCGACATCGAGCAATTGGCTGCTCAGCGCCTGACCCGCGGCGATCTGCCGCTCGAGGACATGGCGGACGACGATGGTGGTCCGCTCCTGTGGCTGCTCGGCGGCGGCCTGCACGGCGGCTGTTTCGGGCTCGGTCGTGGTCTCAGACATGCGGCCAGTCAACTAGTCCGGGCCGACCGGACGATATCGGCGACGTGACAGGCCGGGCTCCGGAAGGCAAAGAGACGGTGCGGCACGACCCCTGGCGGCTGCCAGCATGCCACCAGCTGTCACCCAGTTAGTTGCCAGTAAGTCGTCTTATTCTCAATTTCCGCGTCCCGGCGCCTGTGACGCTGCCTTGTTCGGGGACCTGCCGTGGAGGAACACAGATGACCAAGCTTGTTCGGTTCGGACTCGGGGCACTCACGCTCGGTGCGATGTCACTCACGCTCGGATCCGGGGTGGCGCTGGCCGACGACTACGCCGGTCAGTCCTACTCCGACGCCTCCAAGGCGATCGGCGATGCCGGGCAGAAGGCTGTCATCGCGACATCCGTCGGCGATTCCACCGACCAGGGCGACTGTGTGGTGACGCGGTCACAGAAGGCCGACTGGCTCAAGGGCGACAACTTCTCCCCCGTCACCGACACCGTGCTTCTCTACTTGAACTGCAACGCCAAGCTTGCCACCGCGGGCAAGCCCGGCAACTCGCTGGCGAGCCCGGAGGGCCAGGCGGAAAAGGCGGCCGAAGAGGAGCAGGCGGCCAAGGACGCCGCCGCCCAGCAGAGCCAATCGAGCGAGCTGGCCACCCCCGGCGGTAACGGGTAGTTCCGCGCGCCAACTTGCCGGTGCCGGGTCCGGCGGCGAGGATCCGTGACAATGGATCCCACATTCGCCGCTGAGCTCGCCGACCTCGATGCCATCGGGCAGGCCGCGTTAGCCGCTTCCGGAGACGTGTCCGCCGCCGAGCTGCTCGACGCGGCGATCCTGCGACTCGACGCGGCCCGCGGGCTCAACGCCGTCATCACCGACCTGTTCGAGCGGGGACGCGACCAGGCCGTCGCCCTCGACCGAAGCGGTGCGCTACGCGGCGGGACCGCCGGGCCGGTGGCCGGGGTTCCCTTCCTGCTCAAGGATCTTGGTGCCTCGCTGGCCGGCGCCCGCGAGGCGATGGGTTCGCGGGCATTGCGCGACCACATCGCGCCGGAGACCGCGTGGATCGTGGAGCGTTATCTGGCCGCGGGACTGGTGGTGTTCGGCAAGACCAACACCCCGGAGTGGGGCAATCACTGCACCACCGAGCCGTCCCTGTTCGGCCGCACCGGCAATCCGTGGTCGCCGGACATCACCCCCGGTGGTTCCAGTGGCGGGTCTGCCTCGGCGGTGGCCGCCGGTGTCGTCCCGGCGGCCTCGGGCGGGGATGGCACCGGGTCGATCCGGGTGCCTGCGTCGTGCTGCGGCCTGGTCGGGCTCAAACCGCGACGTGCCCGCACCTCGTTCGCGCCGTCCGGGCAGCTGCTGGAGGGATTGGCCGTCGAACACGCACTGACGCGCACGGTGCGCGACAGCGCCGCTCTCCTCGACGCGGTCACCGGTGGCGCTCCCGGCGATCCGTACAACGCCGCACCGCCCGCCCAGGCCTATCTGCGCGCCATCGGTGAGCCGCCGCCGCGCCAGCGCATCCTGATCGCCACGCACTCCCCTTTCCCGGCTCCGCCGACCGACCCGCTCGTCGCCGCCGCCGTCGAATCTGCCGGGCGCGCATTGGAATCGGCCGGTCACCACATCGAACCGGGGGCGCCGTCGTTCGACCCCGATGTGGTCGCCGACGCGATCGCCGTGCTGCACAACGTCAGCAACGTGCAGCTGTACAACTTCGCGAAGGCCCATCTGAGCCGCGATCCCCGCGAGGACGAGTTCGAGCCCAGCAGCTGGGTGATGATGCGCGAGGGATTCACCACCGCCGGCGTCGACTACGCCGACGCGATCGAGGCCATCCACGCCCAGACCCGCCGGTTCGTCGCGGGAATGGGCGCCCACGACGTGTTACTGGTACCGACGTTGCTGGCACCGCCGCCGCACTACGGCATCCTGGATCAGCCGCGCGGCACCACCCGGGCTTTCTTCGACGTCGAGTTCGCGCACACCGGGTGGACCACCATGGCCAATGTGACCGGGTGGGCCGCGATCTCGTTACCGCTGGCGACCACCGAGGACGGACTACCCGTGGGTGTTCAGCTGATGGCTCGCGAAGAGACCGTGCTGCTGCAGCTGGCGGCCCAGTTCGAGCAGGCGGTCCCGTGGGCGCAGCGGCGCCCGGCAGGCTGGCTGGGCGGGCCCGCGGTCTGAGCGCCTTTGCTGTGCCCGTCCACCATTGCGTCGATCGGTGCAGCGGCCGCGGTCTCGCGTGAGACACTGTGCCCATGGTTGTCGCTATCGCGCGTCCCAAACTGGAAGGCAACGTCGCCGTCTCCGAGGACCGCCAGATCGGATTTGCCGAGTTCGGCTGCGCCCAGGGCCGTGCCGTGTTCTGGCTGCACGGCACCCCGGGGGCTCGCCGTCAGATTCCGGTGGAAGCGCGAGTGTTCGCCGAGCAGAACGACATTCGACTGATCGGTATCGACCGGCCGGGGATCGGCTCCTCCACGCCGTACCAGTACGAGAACGTGCTGGCCTTCTCGAAGGACCTGGCGATCATCGCCGACACCCTCGGTGTCGACAAGATGGCCGTCGTCGGCCTGTCCGGTGGCGGCCCCTATACGTTGGGCTGCGCGACGGCAATGCCGGACCGCATCGTGGCCGCCGGTGTGCTCGGCGGGGTGGCTCCCACCGTCGGGCCCGAGGCGATTGCCGGCGGATTGATGAAAGTCGGCACGTTTGCGGCACCGATCATCGAGGTCGCCGGGGCTCCACTGCGCCTGGCCGCGGTCAGCTTGATCCGGTTGATCCGCCCGGTGGCCGAGCCGGCCCTGTACATCTACGCCGGCATCTCCCCCGAGGGTGACCGCAAGATGCTCGTCCGCCCGGAGTTCAAGGCGATGTTCCTCGACGACCTGCTCAATGGCAGCCGCAAGCAGCTGGCGGCGCCGCTCGCCGACATCGTGGTGTTCGCCCGCGACTGGGGCTTCCGGCTCGACGAGGTCAAGGTGCCCGTGCGGTGGTGGCACGGCGACCGCGACCACATCGTGCCGTTCGCCCACGGCCAGCACGTGGTGTCCAAGCTGCCCGACGCCGAGCTCTACACGCTCTCCGGCGAGAGCCACCTGGCCGGCCTGGGGCGAGCCGAGGACATCCTGCGCACCATGCTCGACTTGTGGGACCGCGACGAGAAGGCGTGATCACTCACACCCGGTGAACGAAAGCCCGCGCCGCGCTGATCGGCGCCACGCGGGCCGTCGTCGTCACGCGCCGAGTTGGCTCTTGATCAACGCGTCCTGCTTCTGACCGAAGTCGATCACCAGATCGTTGGGTGCCGGGTCGGCGACGGGGCCGGAGAACTCCATCGACGACGCGGCGTTGCCCTCGGTGAAGTACAGGACACTCAGCGATCGGGTGCCGTCCGGTGAGGTCCCGGTGATCAGCTGTCCGCCCTGCCCGACGGGCGCGGCCACCGACTTCTGGTTGGCGACGGGGGTGGCAGCCTGAGCAGAGCTGATCGCACCGGCTGCCGCAGCCGGGTCGGCCAGCACCCACACGGTGTCGGTGATCGTGCGTCCGTCGCGGTGGGTGTACACCGTCATGGCGCCGGGCTGGCCGCCGGGATTCAGGGTGGGCGGCGCCGCCGTGTAGGCCAGCGAATCGGTCACCACATTGGGGTCGATCAGCAGGACGGTGTAATCGCCGGGGTCGGCCGATGCCATACCCGCGCCGAGCGTCATACCCGCCGATAACACCGCGGCGGTCAGGCCGCCAATACAACGAGAGTTCATATTCGAATACTTCCGTTCAGAAAGGGAATGAATACCGGGCTATTACATGCAGTCGATCAGCAGGGGTAGCAGCCCCAGCCGCGCCAGCCGTCGCGCCAGAAAAAGCCTGCGCCACAACCCATATTTCCGGTCCCGCCCTGGCAATCCAGCGCCGTGATGATCGGTGAATGCCCCGGGCCGGACGGCGTCGCATTGTTCGTCGATGCCGCATTGGCGGTAACCGCGCCGGCCAGTGAACCGGCGATCATTCCTGCCGTCGCAACACCCAAGATGAATTTTCGCATGAAGCTCTCCCCCATTAGGGTCACGCTGAATTGGACCGTTTCACGGTACGTGAGCAATTACGTCAATCGCGGCCATTTCGGCGGGTTCGTCAATGGTGTTCGTGGCCGAACTGGCCCGGGCTTATGCCCAATGCCCCTGCCGGCATGGGCCAGAAGTCTCTGTCGGTAAACGCAACGACAGGCCAAGCTGTCACATAAGCAATGGGGCTCACCGGTGAATTGACGGATAAGTCAGTGCGCCGCCGTCGAAAGGTGAAGTGATGAATGACGCCCTCGCAGAACGCAATTACGCCTGGCGCATGATTCGCGCCGCGCGGATATCGCACGCCGACGGTGCCAACGCCGATGCCGTCGAGAATCGCCGCGTGGATATCGAACTGCTGCTCAGCGAAGCCCTCGATGCAGGGTTGGGCCGGGCCGAGATCATCGTCGAACTGGCCGACCTCGGCGCACGTATGCATGCGCTGTGCAACCCCGACGAACTCGTCGCCGCCGACGCCGAAGGCTCTCTGGCCTAGGACAATCCGAGCAGCGCCCGCCGCAGCATGTGCATCGCCACGGTGGTGGAGCGCTCCCGGATGTCGGCGCGTTCCCCGGGCAGCCGAACCGACCGGCTGACCGTCGTGCCGTCGCCCAGCATCACGCAGAACCAGACGGTGCCCACTGGTTTGTCCTCGGTTCCACCATCCGGTCCGGCGATCCCGGTGATCGCGACCGCGGTGTCGGCCCCGAAGCGGCGCACCGCGCCCGCCGCCATCGCTTCGGCCACTTCCTGGGACACCGCGCCACACTGCTCGATGAGCCCGGGTGCGACGCCGAGCACATCGGCCTTCGCCTCATTCGCATAGGCCACCACCGCGCCGGCGACATAGGCCGACGAGCCGGCCCGTTCGGTCAGGCGGGCCGCCAGCAATCCGCCGGTGCAGGACTCCGCCGTCGCGATGCGCCGCCCCGCCAAGATCCGAGCGACCTGATCGTCGACGAGCGAACCGTCTTCGGAGAACAGCGTGTCCCCGTGCCGGCTGCGCACCAGTTCCATCAGCCGCGCGTAGGCCGGCTCGCTCTGCGGCTCGTAGCGGGTGACCATCTCCACCTCACCGCGCCGCAGGCACGTGGTGATCTCCAGGTCACCGAAACCCGGCAGGCTCTCGGCGTCTCGCAGCGTCTCGGCAAGTCCGGACTCGGCCAGCCCGAACATCCGGACCGTGTCCTGGCGGTAAACGGTCCGGCCGGCAATGGCCTGCTGGAAGGCGTCGTCCGCGACAGCGGCCGGCCACATCGCCTGAAGTTCGCGCGGCGGGCCGGGCAGCACCAGGACCGTCGGCGAGCCGGGGACCACCACACCGGGCGCCGTCCCGACGGGGTCGAGGACGTGGGCGCCCACCGGCACCATCGCCTGTTTGCGGTTGGCCGCGAGCACCGCGTCGAAGTCGACGCCGGTGAAGCGGGCCATCAGATGCTTCAGGATCGCCGCGATCTTGGCTTCCAGCTCGGTGTCGAGCGTCAGCTCACGACCGCAGAACCGCGCCACCATCTCCACTGTCATGTCGTCGGCCGTCGGGCCCAGCCCGCCGGAGGTGACGATCAGGTCGACACCTTCGGCGGCGAGGAACCGCAGCTGCGCCTCGATGTCGGCGGGACGGTCACCACAGATCGTGATGTGGGCCAGTTCGACGCCCAACTCCAGAAGCCGGTCGGCCACCCACGGACCGTTGCGATCCGCGACGCGTCCGGTGAGGACTTCGGTGCCGGTGACCACGATTCCCGCGCGCACGCTCATACCGAGCGAGATTACGCAGAGGCCGATCAGGCCACGGGATCGGGCGTGTGCCCGGTGGCCTCGCCCAACGCGTGCAGCCAGGCCTGGGTGTCGTTGACGTAGAACGCGATCTCGCCGGCCGCGGTGCGCACCACCAGATGGGTCCACCCGCCGGCGACACTGCCCTTGAACACTTTCGTCAGCCGCAACCCGGTGATGGAGTCCACCGGAATGCTGATCGTGGTGCCGGTCAGCGTGAGGAACACCAGCCGCCGCCGGGTCAGCGCGATGCGCCCGTTGTTCTTCACCGTGGGGAAGCCGGGCGCGGTCGAGCCCCGATAGTTGCCCTTCTCCAGCGGGCGCACGATGGTCTCCACCGCCAGCTCGGTGCCGAGCTGCTCGGCGGCGGCGCGATACCTGCCGCGGTAGATCAGCACGATCACCCCTGCGATGAGTCCGAGCACCGCGAGGATGCCGACCACCAGCAGGACGACCTGCACGGCGACGTTCACCTGCGGCGCCCAGGCTCAGCGCGGGGCCGCGCCGGGGGCCCGGACCACCAACGGAACGGCGGGGAACGCCGCCGCCATCTCCGAGCGGCATCTGCGCAGGGCGGCGGTGCCGTACCCCTTCTTTCGGTGATCGGGATGAATCCAGATCCGCACGTTGACCTCGCCGCCGACCAGCTCGCCGAACACCAGGCCGACCTTCTCGTCACCGTCGAGAGCGACAAACCACGCCGCCTCCTCGGCCGTCAAACGGTCTCGCGCCGAACGAATTTCGTCATCAACCAGCCCGGCGGGCGCCCCGGAACCGTCACCGGCAGCGCCGATCTCCTGGGTGCGCGTTGCGAAGATGTCGCGATCGGACTCGTCGGCGAACGGGCGCAGCTGCAGGCTCTCGTCGGTGCTGGCCGGCCGCTCACCCAGGGTGAAGGAGAGCTGGCTGTTGAGATCTCGCAGTTCGGCGGTGATGCGGTCCCGCGAATCTCTGGTCACCTGTTCGAAGGACAGCCCGAGCACGGCCTCGGTCCCGCGGCGCGACGTGCCGAGCAGTTCGGTGATGGCGGTGATCGCCGAGTCCCGGTTGTCGGAGGCGACGATGGCGTCGATCACTTCGTGGCGGCGCTCGAGCGCGGTGAGCAGAGCATCGGCGATCTCGCGGCGGGCCGCAGCGCGGTCTTGGTCGGTCATGGCCCCAGCGTAGATCCGCCCGCCCCACTTCGGCGGCGCTGCGCCGAACTCCGGCCACTAACCTGGACCGGGGGTCAGGAGTGCGCTGTTGCACACGAACCAGATACGGCGTTTGCGCCTCTGCTCTGCCAAGATGAACGCGCGGCTGATGAACGGTTGCGCGGGGGTGTCCTGTCGCGGATCTCGAGTTGAGGAGTTTGGGGACGGTGGCGAAAACCCTCGGCACACTCTCCGTCTTGCTGCTCCTGCTGCTGTGCGCCGGTGACCTGCGCGTGTTCAGCGGCCCGCAACCGCGGCCCGCCCAGGACATCGAGCTGTCCGACGGCTGGAGCCTGACCTCGGCGCAGGGCGTTGGCGCCGATGGCGCGGCCATCTCGTCCACCACCTACGACGCCGCCGCCTGGCACCCGGTGCGCCGGATGCCGGCCACCGTCCTGGAGACCCTGCAGGACGACGGCGTCTACCCGAACCTCTACTACGGCAAGAACCTGCTCCAGAACGTCCCGCAAGACCTCTACGAGCAGGACTGGTGGTACCGCACGACGTTCAACGCGCCGGCCGATTACCCCACCTACGTGCTGGACTTCCCCGGCATCAACTACCGCGCCGAGGTGTGGCTCAACGGCCGCCGCGTCGCTGACAACAGGCAAGTCGTCGGCATGTACAACGACCACGAACTCGACGTGACGCGGTGGATCAGGCAGGGCCAGCCGAACACCCTCGCCGTCAAGGTCACCCCCGAACGGGCCATCCAGGACGTCAACGGCGTCGAACTCGCCGACAGCTGGTACGACTGGATCAACTGGCGCTACCTGGGCTATCAGGGCCCCGACAAGAACGCCGCCAATGGCAACTCCTTCGTGCCCGACCGCAACGCCGGCATCTGGAAACCGGTGTACCTCAAGACATCCGGGCGGGTGTCGATCGGCGACGCCACGGTCAACACGCAACTACCACTACCGGACACCGACAGCGCGCGGCTGACGGTGTACGCGCCGCTGAAGAATTACTCGACCGAGAAGGTGCGCGGCCTGCTGCGCGCCACGATCACCCGCGATGGCAAGGCGCCCGTCCACGTCGACGAGCCGGTCACGCTGATGCCCGGCGAGCAGCGTGAGATCACGCTGAGCCCCGAGAAGTTCACGGCGCTGACCATCGAGCACCCCGACCTGTGGTGGCCGTACACGATGGGCAGACCAGACCTGTACAACCTCAAGCTGGAGTTCGTCCAGAACGGCCAGGCGACCGAGGTGGCGACGCAGAAGTTCGGCATCCGCACCATCACCCAGGGCCGCGACTCCGACGACTCGTTCGCCGAGCTGGGCACCGGCGGCAACTTCTACCTCCAGGTCAACGGCAAGAACTTCCTGGTCCGAGGCGCCACCTACACACCCGACCTGCTCTACAAGTACGACCCGGAGCGCGACGCCGCGATCCTGGGCTACGTCAAGGACCTCGGGCTGAACATGCTGCGACTGGAGTCGAAGATCTCGTCGCAGCGCTTCGTCGAGCAGGCCGACGAGCTCGGCATTCCGCTGATGTACGGCTGGATGTGCTGCAACCAGTGGGAGAAGTGGCAGCAGTGGGACGACGAGGATCGTCGCGTCTCGCAGGACAGCATGCGCTCGCAGATCGAGATGCTGCGCTCGCACGCCTCGGTGTTCGTGTGGGCCAACGGCAGCGACGGCCGACCGCCGGCCGATGTGCTGACCGAATACCACCAGATCCTGTCCGACCTGCATTGGCAGAACGCCACCGTCGACACGGTGTCGTCGCTGAACCGGGACGCCGACGGCAAGCAACTGTGGGACGGCATCCAGATGGCCGGGCCTTACACCTGGCGGCCGCCGTCGTACTGGTTCGCCGGCCAATACGGCGCGGCCCGCGGCTCGTCGGCCGAACAGGGCGACAACGAACACATCCCGCCGTTTGCGAGCCTGCAGAAGTTCATCCCGCCCGACAAGCTCTGGCCGATCAATGACACCTGGTTCTTCCACGCCGGCTCGGATCCGCAGAACTCGCGCCTGGTCAACGTCCAGCGGGTGATCGACCGCCGCTACGGCCCGTCCACCAACGCCCGGATGTTCGCCGACAAGGCGCAGCTGGCCCACTACGAGGCCACCCGCGCGCAGTTCGAATCGTTCGCGGCCAACGGCTGGGACGGGCACAAGATGACGATCTATTGGATGCTCAACAGCCACTGGCCGTCGTTCTTCGGCAACATCTTCGACTACTACCTGCGCCCCGGTGGGGCCTACTACGGCGCCAAGAAGGGGTTGCAGCCGCTGTCGGTCGTGTTCGACTCCTACGCCACCGGTAACCATCGTCAGGCCAAGGTGACCGTCGTCAACCAGACCCCGGAAACCCACGAAAACCTGCGAGTCCGGGTCCGCATCTACGGCCTCAACGGCGCGCTGCGCGACGAGCGGGCCGCCGACGACATCGCCGTCGACCCGGGCGGGGCGGTGCAGGCAATGACGCTGCCGCCCGGACCGGCCGACTCCCCGGTGTTCTTCGTCCGCTGCGAACTGCTCGACGCGGACGGCACCGTCGTCGCCAACAACGTGTACTGGCAGTCCCGGCGGGTCGATGACGTCGGTCCGCCGGCCATGGACGCGGCGTTCAACTCCAACCAGGTGAGCTGGGCCGACATGACCGCGCTGAACTCGATGCCGAAGGTGCCGCTGCAGGTCAGTGCCACCGGCGGCGACGACGCCGGCCGCGACGTCACGATCAGCCTGCACAACCCGACACCGCAGATCGCGTTCTTCGAACGCGCCGAACTGCTCACCGGTCCGCTCGCCGACGAGATCCTGCCCATCCAGTACGACGACAACTACGTGACGGTGTTCCCCGGCGAGACCGTCCAGATCAAGGGCCGGGTCCCCGGGTCGGGACCCGCCCCGGCGTGGGTCAGGGTCACCGGGTACAACAGCACACCGGTGGTCGTGCAGGTTCGCTGACCCACGCGACGTCGCTGACGTCGGCCGATCCGCGCGTGCCCTACATTCGGTGATGCGCCGCGGGACAACCAGTGAAGGGACGGATATTGCTGCAGCACGCGCTCGTCGTGGCGGCCGCCCTCGCCGGTGCGGTGTTCGCGGCCATCGGGATCGTGGTCCGTCAGCGGGCCACCATGGACGTCCCCCGCGATCAAGGTGTCAGCACAGTGATGGTCTCGACGCTGCTGCGCCGCCGGCTCTGGTGGGCAGGCACCGCATCCGCGGTGACGGGATATGCGTTCCAGGCGGTCGCGCTGGCCTACGGCTCGCTGCTGCTGGTCGCCCCACTCATGGTGTCCGCGTTGCTGTTCGCGCTGCCGCTGAGCGCGCGGCTGGCACACCGCCGGGTGTCTCGCGGCGAGTGGGGCTGGGCGATGCTGCTCACGCTCGCGTTGGCGGTGTTCGTGTCGCTGGCCCGCACCAAGCCCGGCGACTATGACGGCGCGACGGTGCCTGCGGTGGTGGTGGCCGGGGTGAGCCTGCTGTTCGTGGCCGGCTGCCTGCTGGTGGCGGTGCGGCTCTCGGACTGGCGACGGGCGATCCTGCTGGCGGTCGGTGTCGGTGTGCTGTTCGGTGTGGTGGCGGTCCTGACGAAGCTCGTCATGCACGCCGTACGCGAAGGCGACATGGGGCGGTTGTTCACCTCGCCGGTGCTCTACGTGGTGATCGTCGTCGGCGTGGTGGCCACTCTGCTGCAGCAGTCGGCATTCCACGCCGGATCGCTGCGGGCTTCGGTCCCGGCGATGCTGGTGCTCGAACCGGTGATCGCCGTGCTGATCGGTGAGGTGGTGCTCGGCGAGCACCTCGCGGTCACCAAGCCGGTCGCGGTCGTGTTGGCTGTGGCCGTCGGCGCCATGGCTGCGGCCACGATTGCGCTGGGCCGCGATGAGGGCGCCTGGGAAGAAGAGCTCGAAGCGGCGGCCAAGACCCGCCGCGACGGTTAGCTCGCCCAGGGGCCGATGCCGCCGACGGCGTCGATCCGGATCCGGGTCAGATATCCCGGCGGAGCGTCCGGAGGTGGGAACACCACGTTCTCGTCGGTGACCATCACAGCGGCGAGATCCCGCAGGACTTCGGGCGCACCGCCCTCCACGATGCGGGCGGTGCCGGTGACCGACAGATAGGGCCGCATGACGGCGCCCGGCTCGGTCGAGACGATGGTGAGTGCCACCCGTCCGTCGCGGCGCACGTTGCGGACCTTCTTGTGCTCGGACAGGTGAGCGGTCACCAGCTCGTCGCCGTCCTCACCGGACTGCACCGTCACCCACACCAGCGACACCTGAGGGCTGCCGTCGGGATTGAGGGTGACCAGCGTGGCGTCGGCACCGGAGCCGATCAGAGCGCGTGCGGCGTCGTTGAGCTTCATGTGGCGTGCAACACCGTGGGGACCGGGGCATTCCCGCGCATCGGCATGATGGTGTGGTGACACCGTCCTCGGATCCGCTCGCGCAGATCGCCGGGAGCCCGCCGGGTCCGGCGGTCGGCGCGTTCTTCGACCTCGACGGCACCCTGGTCGCCGGTTTCACCGCGACCGCGCACGCCAGCGACCGGGTCCGCCGCGGGCAGGCCCGGATCGGCGAGGTGCTCGGGGTGATCGAGGCCTCGCTGCGCTACAAGCTGGGCCGCATGCAGTTCGAGCGGCTGTTGGTCCGCGCCGCGGGATATCTGCGCGGTGAGTCGCTGGCCGAGCTCGACCAGATCGGTGAGCGGCTCTACACCGAGCAGGTGGCGGCGCGGGTGTACCCGCTGATGCGCGAGATCGTCGCCGCGCACCGGGATCGCGGGCATTCCGTCGTGCTCAGTTCGTCGGCGTTGACCATCCACGCCGAGCCGGTGGCGCGTGCGCTGGGGATCGACGACGTCATCTGCAACACCTTCGAGCTGGACGACGCCGGTCGCCTGACCGGCAACATCGACAGGCCGATCATCTGGGGACGCCAGAAAGCCGCTGCGGTGCAACGGTTTTGCGAAGCAAACGACATCGACCTGGCCGGCAGCTTTTTCTATGCCGACGGCGACGAGGACGCCGCCCTGATGCGGCTGGTCGGGCATCCCCGCCCGGTGAATCCGCGACCGGGCCTGGCCGCGAAGGCCGCGGCGAGTGACTGGCCGGTGCTCCGGTTGTCGATCCCCGGTCGCCGCAGCGGCGCTGCGAATGCGATCGGCCACTTCCCCGCGCTGGGACGGGCAGCACTCGGCGCGGCGTTCGGCTCCCTGGCGCTGCGGACCCGCCGGCGCGACTGATCAGCGGCTGATTGCTACGGCCCGATCGTCTCGCTCCTTCTCCGCCTCGTACCTCGGCGGCATCGGTCGACTCGACTACGGCAGCGCGCGGTGCGGCACGTCGGTGATCAGACCGCCGTCGACGACGTATTCCGAGCCGGTCGAGAATGATGACTCGTCGCTGGCCAGGAACACGATGAACGTGGCGACCTCTTCGGGCTTGCCGGGGCGGCCGAGCGGGGCGCTCACCATGTCGTCGGGAAAGTGCTTGGTCATCGGGGTGCGGATGAAGCCCGGGTGCACCGAGTTGACCCGGATGTTGTCCGACGCCAGCTCCAGGGCCGCCGACTTGGTCAGCCCGCGCAGACCCCACTTGGAGGCGACGTAGCTGTGCACCCAGGACGCGCCGCGCATCCCTTCTATGGATGAGACGTTGATGATCGAGCCGCCACCGGACTCCTTCATCGACGGCAGGACGGCTTGGATACCCAGCAGCGCGCCGGTCAGGTTGACGTCGAGGACCTTCTTCCACCGCTCCACATCGAGCGACTTCAGTGGCGCGACCTGGACGATGCCCGCGTTGTTCACCAGCACGTTGACCTTGCCGAAGTCGGCAATCGCGAGCTCGACGGCAGCTTTCCACTGATCGGCCTCGGTGACGTCGAGGTGCACGTAGCGCGCGGCGTCCCCGAGCTCGTCGGCGAGCTCTTTGCCCTTGTCGTCGAGGATGTCTCCGATCACGACCTTGGCGCCTTCGGCGACCAGCATCCGCGCGTCAGCGGCGCCCATCCCCTGTGCGCCACCAGTGATGATGGCTACCTTGTCGTCTACGCGTCCCATGAGCCGACAGGCTACCGGTAGCTCTCGCCGCGAGGTAGAACCTGTTCCAGTTTCGGCGCCGAGTGCGCATACTGAACGCACCGCAGACCCGAACTTGAGGAGAATCTATGGCCATCCGCGTTGCCCACATCGGCACCGGAAACGTCGGCCGGATAGCGCTATCCGAGTTGATCGAGAACCCGGGGTTCGAGCTGACCGGGCTGTGCGTGTCGGCCGACGAGAAGGTGGGCAAGGACGCGGGCGAGCTGGCCGGCCTCGATGTGGAGACCGGAATCCTGGCCACCAAAGACCTCGACGCGGTGCTGGCGACCGAACCCGAGTGTGCGGTGTATTGCGCGATGGGCGACACCCGGATGCCCGAGGCCATGGAGGACGTCCGCAAGATCCTGGCCGCCGGTATCAACGTCGTCGGATCATCGCCCGGGTTGCTGCAGTACCCCTGGGGCGTGATGCCCGACAAGTACATCCAGAGAGTGGAAGACGCGGCCCGACAAGGCAATTCGAGTCTGTTCATCAGCGGTGTCGACCCGGGCTTCGTCAACGATCTGATCCCGCTCGCGCTGGCCAGCACCTGTCAGCGCATCGAGCAGGTGCGATGCATGGAGATCCACGATTACGCGTCCTACGACGGCGCAGAAGTCATGCACTACATGGGTTTTGCCCGCTCCATGGACGAGATCCCGATGCTGCTGCAGCCCGGAGTGCTCAGCATCGCCTGGGGCACGGCGATCCGGCAGCTGGCCGCCGGCCTGGGCATCGAGGTCGACGAGATCACCGAGTCGTACCAACGCGAACCCGCGCCAGAGGATTTCGACATCGCGGTCGGTCATGTCGCCAAGGGCACCCTGGCCGTCCTGCAGTTCGAGATCCGCGGAATGGTCAACGGCCACCCCGCGATCGTCATCGAGCACATCACCCGGTTGCGCCCCGATCTGCGTCCGGATTTGCCACAGCCCGCAGCTGGCGGCGGCTCGTACCGCATCGAAATCACCGGTGAGCCTTCGTACGCGGTGGACATCGTCCCGAGCAGCAGTTACGGCGACCACAACCAGGCCGCGATCGCCGGCGCCGCCGGCCGCATCGTCAACGCCATCCCTGCGGTGATCGCCGCCCCGCCCGGCATCCGCACCACTTTGAACCTGCCGCTGGTCTCCGAGGTCGAGTTGTTCGCCAAGCCCTGACAGGTACGCGCCGCGTTTGACCGAATGGCCGCCGGGGTAAACCCGGCACCGATTCGACGGATGCGTAAGGAGACCCTCATGTCGGTGCGTCGGGTGGTTCTGCTGGTCGGTGCGGTGCTGCTGGTGGTCGGCGTCATTGCGATGCTGGTGCCGGTGTCCACCCCGGACGGCAACGGCGGCAGCATCGGTTGCGGCAACGCCGTCTCGGCCGACCTGTCCTCAGCGCGTGCGGCCAATGACAAGAACGTCGTCGCCAATGTGCCGATCCTGAACCAGCTCGTCCCGCACACCGACTTCGTGGCGCAGTGCCAGTCGTCGGTGTCGCAGCGGCGGTCCTGGTCGATTCCGGTGGCCGTGATCGGACTGCTGGTGGCGGGCGGCTCGCTGCTGGTCAGCAGCCGACGAGGAGTCGGCTCGACCAGCTAGCCGACGAGGAGTCGGCTCGGCGAGCTAGCCGCAGCGGCAGCGGCAGCAAAACCTAGGGCCGGTAACCCGGAACAATCAGCGTGCCCGGGTAATTCACGTAGTACGACAGGCAGATCGGGCTGTGCCGGCAGGCGATGATCGCACCGGCGTCGGGCGCCCCGCCGATGGCGTGATTGCCCCGCGGCGGCAGTCCGCAGTTCACCACATAGGGATTGAGCGGCACGACGCCGTTCGTGCAATCGGGACCGGTCTCGGCGGCCGCGGGGATGGCCGGAACCAGGGCCGCGATCAGGGCGGCCGCGAAGCCGAGCAACGCGACGCGCCGCATCCGAAGTGTCGAGACAACCATGGCTGCACCCTCTCGCCGGCGATGACCGACACGGCCAACAGTACTCCGACCAGAACCGACGTCAGGGCCTCTTGCTGGGGTGATTGCGCCGATAGGCATTCGTTTGCGCACCGATGGCGGATACCTGCAACTGGCGCGTGCCGCGCGTACTAAACTAGAACACGTTCCAATATGTCTACGCCCTCGCTTGAACGCTTGAAGGAGCCGGTTCATGCACACAGCCCTTTGCGACGAGCTCGGTATCGAGTTCCCCATCTTCGCTTTCACCCATTGCCGTGACGTCGTCGTTGCCGTCAGCAAGGCCGGCGGCTTCGGCGTGCTGGGTGCGGTCGGCTTCACGCCGGAGCAGCTCGAGATCGAGCTGAAGTGGATCGACGAGAACATCGGCGACCACCCCTACGGTGTCGACATCGTGATCCCCAACAAGTACGAGGGCATGGACGCCAACATGTCCACCGACGAGCTCACCAAGATGCTGCAGTCGATGGTTCCCCAGCAGCACCTCGATTTCGCCAAGAAGCTGCTCGCCGACCACGGCGTGCCGGTCGACGACGCGGACAACAACGCGTTGCAGCTGCTGGGCTGGACCGAAGCCACTGCCACCCCGCAGGTCGAGATCGCTTTGACGCACCCCAAGGTGAAGCTGATCGCCAATGCCCTGGGCACCCCGCCTGCCGACATGATCAAGCACATCCACGATTCAGGCCGCAAAGTCGCCGCGCTGTGCGGCTCCCCCGCGCAAGCCCTCAAGCACGCCGAGGCCGACGTCGACATCATCATCGCCCAGGGCGGCGAGGGTGGCGGCCACTGCGGTGAGGTCGGCTCGATCGTGCTGTGGCCCCAGGTGGTCAAGGCGGTGGCACCGCGCCCCGTGCTGGCCGCCGGCGGTATCGGCAGCGGCTACCAGATCGCGGCCGCGCTCGCGCTCGGGTGCCAGGGGGCCTGGTCGGGTTCTCAGTGGCTGATGGTCGAAGAGGCCGAGAACACGCCGGTGCAGCAAGCCGCCTACGTCAAGGCCAGCAGCCGTGACACCGTGCGCAGCCGCTCGTTCACCGGTAAGCCGTGCCGGATGCTGAAGAACGACTGGACGGAGGCCTGGCAGGCCGAGGGCAACCCCGAGCCGCTCGGAATGCCGTTGCAGTACATGGTTTCCGGTATGGCGGTCGCAGCCACGAGCAAGTACCCGAACGAGACCGTCGACGTCGCCTTCAACCCGGTCGGTCAGGTTGTCGGTCAGTTCAGCAAGGTGGAGAAGACCGCCGCGGTGATCGAGCGCTGGGTGCAGGAGTATCTGGAGTCCACCAGTCGCCTCGAGGAGCTCAACGCCTCGGTCTGAGACACCACACGACAATGCCGCCAGGGTGATCCCCTGGCGGCATCGTCGTTTTCAGCCTGCGGGGTAGAAGTCGTTCCCGTTGCCCCAGTCGCCGGAATGCATCGATCCGGGCTGCCAGCCCGCAGCGCCCAGGCAGAGCATGGGCAGGCCGTCGGGCGACTGCGCCGCGGCCTGCGATCCCGGGCACGGCGAACCGACGGCCTGCACACCGTAGATCTTGGGTGAGAGCACCCAGAAGCCGACGCCCTCGGGCGGGCGGTCCATGCCGATCGGCGACTGACCGGGAATCCAGCGGCAGAGCAGCGGCTCGCCACCGGGGCCGCGGCCGAACGCGAATCGGTCCCACTGGTAGCACGGTGCGCTCAGGTAGGCCTCGTAGCTCATGCCCGGCGGGTCACCCGGGAACGGGCCGTGGGGTTCGTCGGCTGCGGCGCCCGGTGCCATAGCCAGCGCCGTACCGGCGACGGCTGCTGAGATGACGAATTCGCGGAGCATCTATCCACCCTCTAGGTCTCTTCCCGCAGGGCCCCTTGCCCCCCGGCAACCCTCTCGCGTGAGCCTAACTGCTGTTGCGGGTGTGTCTGCGGTGAACTCGGAAAGGCGTGCGAGTCCCCGTCGGAGGCCACCGGCAGCAGACTTTGCTCTCGCTGACTGCTCGGCACGCACCGAAGCTTGCTAAGCTGCCCGGCGATTACGTCGTCGGGGGTGACGAGGACGACGGGAGTACCAGTGGGTGAAGCGCGCGGCGCCGGGTCGGTTGCTGCCGCCGGTCGAGATGTCCAGTTCGGGCCTAAAATCGTGCTGACGGTCCGATCCCGCGACGGTGGTGGCCGGCGGCGGCTTGCGGTTTCCGGCACCAGCTGTTCGAACCATCGGCAACAATCGCCGGGTACCGGCAGTTACGGTTTGTGCGTCGGAGCAGGCGTCGAAACGCTCAAGGAGTTGCGCTGATGGCAGAGGCCCAGTTCCGGGTCGCGGCGGGTTCCGATCTGGAGTCGCCACAAGTGGTTGCCTCCGGTGAGATCGACCTGGCCAATGTCGGGCAGTTCCAGGATGTCGTCGCCAAGGCCGCGACCGGCTCTGCCGCGTTGACCGTCGATCTGTCAGACGTCACCTACTGCGACAGCGCGGCGGTGCGTGCGCTGTTTGCGGTGGCCGCCACGGCCGAGCTCACGATGATCATCGCGGCCGAGGGGCCGATCAAGACCCTGCTCGGCATCTCCGGTCTCGACCGGGTAGCCACCGTCATCACCAAGGAGTGAGTCGCACACCATGCCCGTCCCCGAGTTCCACCGGCGCGACCTGTCCCAGCGGGAGTTGTTCGACCGGATTCTCGAACGCGTCCACCTCGACCTGCCCCATGCGGTCGGGCTGACGATCACCGTGCACGACCGGCGGCTCGACGAGGACGAGGTGACGATGCTGGCCTCCCGCGGCTACGGCGGCGAGATCGTCGAGGCGCAGCTGGCCGGGCTCGGCGGTCCGGTGATCGACGCCTTCGTCCACCAGATGCCGGTGCTGAGCCTGGATCTGTGGGCCGACGAGCGCTGGCCGGAGCTGAGCCTGCAGGCCATGGACAGCCGGGTTCCCGAGCACAGCGCGGCCTGGCGTGAGGTGCGTGGTGCGGTGTCGGTGCCCGGGGTGTGGAAGTCCGACAGCACGGTCGTGTTGTCGTGCGCGCTGGACCGGCCGTCGACGGCGACCACGGTGACCACGCTGATCGGTTACGAGCAGCTGGTCTCCGCGGCCATGGTGTCGGCCGGCGCCGAGGATGAGACCGCCACCGCCGACATGCTCGCGGTCCTGCAGTCGCGCGGAGCCATCGAGCAGGCCAAGGGGGCGATCATGGGGCGGCTGATGTGTGACGCCGACACCGCGTGGGCCACTCTTCGGCGCGCAAGCCATGAATCGAACGTCAAGCTCCGCTCACTGGCGGTGGCCCTGGTGGAACACATCAGCGGTGCACCGGCCGAGCAGCCCGCGGCCGGGTCGCCGATCGTGCCCACCGACCAGGCCCGCCAGGCCGCCGGCTTGTTGTGGGCGGTGCTGACCCACGAGTCGACCCCGGCCGAGCCGAGCGGACCGGCCAGCTGAGTGGCGTGACGGGCATCTCCTGCGATTAGTCCGGAGAAACGCCGCTGCGCAGCACGGAAAACCCCGCCCCAGGTGGTTCGCTTAGGCCATGTCAGCTCACGAACCTCACACCACCCACCCGCCGTCGCGCTGGTTGCCATGGCTGGGAGTCGGCGGAGCACTGACAGCGGTCGGGCTGGCGGTCGGGGTGACCGTGGCGTCCGGCTCGTCTGACACGCTGCCCGTCGCCCAGGCAGCACCCACGACGCTGTCCACAACGGCCAGCACGACGACGACGTCCCCGGCCTCGACGTCGACATCGAGCGCGCCTGCGTCATTCACGGCCGATTCCCGGGGCTACGTCGACACCGGCGCACGGTGCGACGAGAACCAGACCCTGATGGCTTACGGGCGCACGTCGAAATCGCTGGTGGTGATCTGCGTGAACGCCGACGGCGGCCTGGAGTACCGCGGCGTGCGCCTGTCGGACAACGCTCCCCTGCACCTGCCGATCACGCGTAGCTCCGACGGGACACTGGTCGCGGTCAACGACGGTGTGACGTACGCCGTTTCGCCCACCCAGATCCTGGTGTCCTCGGGTGACGATGTCATCTACAAGGATTCGTGGATCGAGTTCAAGGAGGCCAGCTTCTCGCCGGCCAGCACGTCGGGCACCGCGAGCAGTTCGGCAAGCGCGACGACGACGGTGAGCACCACCACCGTCACGGTGACCACATCGGTGACCCCGACGACGACCAAGCCCGCCGGCTAGGTGTTGCGGCCGCCGTTCACGCCGAGGATCTGGCCGGTAATGTAACCGGCCTCTTCGGAGATGAGGAACGCGCATGCCGCGGCGATGTCCTCCGGTTTGCCCATCCGGCGCACCGGGGTGGCGTCGATCGTGGCCTGGATGTCGCCCATGTTGCCGCGCGCTTCGGCCTTGCGCAGCATCGGGGTGTCGATGAAGCCCGGTGGCACCGCGTTGACCGTGATGCCGGCCGGACCATATTCCAGCGCAAGGCTTTTCGTCAGACCGTTGACGCCGGACTTCGCCGCCACGTAGGCCGACATGTAGGGCACACCGGAGTGGGTGCTCGATGAGGAGATGTTGACGATGCGGCCCCAGCCTGCCTCGACCATGTCCGGCAGGACGGCCTGGATGGTGTGGAAGACGCCGTGCAGGTTGATGTCGATGATGTTCTGCCACTGCTCGAAGGACAGGTCGAGGAAGCGCCGGAAGCTGTCCTTGCCCGCGGCGTTCACCAGGATCGTGACCGGCCCGAGGGTGGTGTGGATCTCGGCGAGCGCGGCGTCGATCTGAGCGCGGTCGGTGACGTCGGCGACGTAGGAGTGTTCGGCCTCGGAGGGGTTGAGGTCGATGATCGCCACGGTGTGGCCATCGGCCCGCAACCGGTCCGCCACTGCCGCACCGATTCCCGAACCGCCACCGGTCACCAACGCCGTCTTCGAGGTGGACACAGGTTTCCCCTTTCCGGCGGGCTGACCGCCTGATGAAACGAAAGATGGTGAAGATCAGGATGTTCGGCGTGGTGCACGCAAACCGAGCGCACGCCGGCCCACATCGACGAGCTGGCCGTGCAGCCATTCGTCGTCGGCCTCACGTTTCGGGTCGGCCGATCCTGCGATTCCGGCGAAGACGAACTGCGCCCGCAGATACCCGCCCGGGCCCGGGTGGACATCGGCGAGCAGCGCCATCTGGCGCGAGATCATCTGCGTCCAGTCGCGGTTGGACTTGAGCACGGTGTGCACGCTCGGATCGGATGCCAGGACCGAGACCAGCATCGGGTTCTGCACGGCCAGCCGGGCGTAGCCGTTGAGCATGCGTTCGGCCCGGGCCTGCACGCCACGTTGCCTTTCCGCGTCGTCGACCACGGCGGACAGCTTGTCGATGATCGGCTCGAGGATCGCGGTCAACAACTGCTCGCGGGTCCGAAAGTGGTGATAGATGGCGGCTTTGGTGAAGCCGAGCTCGTCGGCGATCATCTGCAGCGAGGTCCCGGCGAAGCTGTGCCGGATGAACAGCGCGATGGCTGCGTCGATCAGTCGCTGCCGGGTATCGGGGGCGGCGGCGGAGTCCGGAGTGGCTGCAGCGACGGCGTTCATCGTCGACTCCCTTCGCAGTCCAACTTTACGATCGGCTAGTAAACTACCATACGATCGGCTAGCATCCTCCTTGCCGATCGTATAGGCGATTCCGTGACGTGAAGGGATTCCCAGTGACCGACGTAGACGCCGTCAACTTCTTCACGGATCGCGGTCTGGTGGCTGATCCCTATCCGTATCTGGAGGCGTTGCAAGCCCGGTGCCCGGTCTCGAAGGAGCCGCACCACGGCGTGTGGATGGTCACCGGATGGGAAGAAGCCACCGAGGTCGCCGGCGACGCCGACCGCTTCTCGTCCTGCATCGCGGTGACCGGCCCCTTCCCCGGCTTCCCGGTTCCCGTCGAGGGTCGGGACGACGTGCCCGAACTGATCGACCGACACCGCAACGAGCTGCCCTTCTACGACCAGTTGCCTGCGCTCGATCCGCCCGTGCACACCGATCACCGCGCGCTGCTGATGCGGCTGATCACACCCAAGCGCCTCAAGGAGAACGAGGAGGCGATGGAGGCGATGGTCGACCGTGCGCTCGACGACTACCTCGTGGGCAGCGGCGGCGAGCTGATTGCCGGCTTCGCCCAGCCGTTCACGCTGATGATCATCGCCGACCTGCTGGGGGTCCCCGACGCCGATCGCGACGAGTTCGTCAAGGAGATGGCCAGCGGCGCGCACCACGGCGGCGGCATCGGCAGCGTGAAAGGCGAGAGTCTGGCCAAGTCCCCGCTGGAATACCTCTACGACAAGTTCAGTGCCTATATCGAAGACCGGCGCGCCGACCCGCGCGGCGACGTGCTGTCCGAGATGGCCGCGGCGACGTTCCCCGACGGCTCGGTGCCGGGTCCCGGCGACGTGGCCCGGGTGGCGGCCAACCTGTACTCGGCAGGCCAGGAGACCACGGTCCGGCTGCTCAGCGCCGCCCTGCAGATTCTGGGCGACAACCCGGAGTTCCAGGCGCAGCTGCGGGCGGACCGTTCCAAGGTCAGCAACTTCATCGAAGAAGCGCTGCGCTTCGAGAGCCCGGTCAAGGGCGACTTCCGATTGTCGAAGGAGCCGGTCACCATCGGCGGTGTGGACGTGCCGTCGGGTTCGACACTGATGGTGGTCCAAGCCGCTGCCAACCGCGACCCGCGCCGCTTCACCGACCCGAACACCTTCGACCCGTCGCGGTCGAATGCCCGGCAGCACATCGCATTCGGACGCGGCATCCACACCTGCCCGGGTGCCCCGCTGGCCCGCGCCGAGGCGCGGGTGGCGCTGATGCGGCTGCTGGATCGCACCACCGACATCCGCATCAGCGAAGAACACCACGGACCCGCCGGTGCGCGGCGATACACCTATGTGCCCACCTACATCCTGCGTGGGCTCACCGAACTGCACCTGGAGTTTGATCTCGCATGAAAGCCCACATCGATGACGGACGCTGCCGCGGTCACGGCGTATGCACCACCGTCTGTCCGGACGTGTTCGCGATGACCGACGACGGATACGCCGAGGCGATCGTCGACGAGGTGCCCGCCGGGCTCGAAGACCGCGCCCGGGAGGCGGCCGACGCCTGCCCGGAGAACGCCGTCATCCTCGATCAGTAGTTCACGATCGAGCGCCAATAGTCCTCGGGTATCTCGGCATTCGAGCGCATGACCATCGCGAGTCCGGTGGCCATCGCCACGCCGAGCAGGCCGAGCCAGAGCCCGAACAGGCCGACCACCGCCCAGACCGCGACGGTCAACGCGGGCCAGGGTGACACCAGGGTCAGCAGCGGCGCGAAGAAGAAGCCGGCGCCCACGAACCATGCCGAGCCGGCGCGGTCGGACCTGAGCACGAAACCAAGCCAGCGCGGAACCGGATGCGGATCACTGTGCCGTGTCATGCTCTCCACGCTCCCCCGCCCAGGTAGCCGCCGCAATTACCTCCGGGGTAATGGCGCAGCGCCGCCGCCTGCGAGATGCTGGCGGAATGGCCGGCTCATCGTTCGGGGATCTGTTGCGCGACTGGCGGCACCGGCGCCGACTCAGTCAACTCGACCTGGCACTGGAAGCCGACGTCTCGGCTCGGCACGTCAGCTTCGTCGAGAGTGGACGCTCCACGCCGAGCCGCGCCATGGTGCTCCGGTTGGCCGACGCCCTGGCCGTTCCGGCGCGCGAGCAGAACCACCTGCTGCTGGCTGCGGGGCTGGCGCCGGCGTACGCCGAGCGAGGCTTCGACGACCCCGCGATGGCAGCCGTGCGCGCCGGCGTCGATCAGGTGCTTGCCGCCTACGATCCGTACCCCTGCCTGGCAGTCAACCGCAATTGGGATGTGCTGCAGATCAATTCGGGTACCGCCGTGCTGCTGGACGGGGTTGCGCCGCATCTCCTGAAAGCCCCGAACGCCCTGCGAATCGCACTGGCGCCCGACGGCCTGGCGCCGCGCATCCGCAATCTGGCGCAGTGGCGGCATCACCTGCTCAGCCGGTTGCGCCGGGAAGGCGCCGCCCCCGGCCTGCTGGCGGAGCTGGAGTCCTACCCCGGCGGCGAAGACGCGTCGACCGATCTCGGCGGGGTCGCGGTCCCGTTGGAGGTCGACCGGCTCGACGGGGTGCCCCTGACGTTCCTGTCGATGGTGACGACGTTCGGTACCGCGCTCGACCTGACCGCCGCGGAGCTCAGCCTGGAGGCTTTCCTGCCCGCCGACGCGGCCACCGCCGAGGCACTGCGATCGGCGTCGACCCGGCCATAGAACACGTTCTAGTTGCGAGTTTCCTCAACCCGCACCCGAGGGCTCCGTGCGTGGTGTAGGCATGGTTCACCGGGCACTAGATCACGTCGTATGGAGGTGCGCTTTTTATGCCCAGTCCGAACCTGCCCCCCGGCTTCGACTTCACCGACCCCGACCTGAACAACGTGCGGTTGCCCGTCGAAGAACTCGCCGAGTTGCGCCGCGTCGCGCCGATTTGGTGGAACGAGCAGCCGCGAGGCGTCGGCGGATTCGACGACGAGGGCTACTGGGTCGTCAGCAAACACAAGGACGTCAAGGAGATCTCCCGGCGCAGCGATGTGTTCTCCAGCCTGGAGAACACCGCCCTGCCCCGGTATCCGGACAACGCGGCGGTGTCACATAAGGACACCGGCCAGTTCATCCTGCTGAACATGGATGCACCGCGGCACACCCACCTGCGCCAGATCGTCTCCCGCGCGTTCACGCCGCGGGCCGTCGAGACGTTGCGCGAGAATCTGCGAGAGCGGGCTCAGGCCATCGCCAAGGCCGCGGCCGCGCAGGGGTCCGGCGACTTCGTCGAACAGGTCTCCTGCGAGCTGCCCCTGCAGGCCATCGCCGACCTGATGGGCGTACCGCAGGACGAACGCAAAAAGCTGTTCGACTGGTCCAACCAGATGGTGGGCGAAGCGGATCCCGAGTTCCACCGCAACGACCCGCAGGGTGCCGCCGGTGAGCTGATCATGTACGGGATGCAGATGGCCGCCGACCGCACGGCCAACCCCGGCGACGATCTGGTGACCAAGCTGGTGCAGGCCGACGTCGACGGGCACAAGCTCTCCGACGACGAGTTCGGCTTCTTCGTGATCCTGCTGGCAGTGGCGGGCAACGAGACGACGCGCAACTCGATCACCCACGGCATGACGGCGTTCGCCGATTTCCCGGACCAGTGGGAGCTCTACAAAGCCCAGCGCCCGGTGACCGCGGTCGACGAGATCGTGCGGTGGGCCACGCCGGTGACCTCGTTCCAGCGCACCGCCCTGGAAGACGTCGAGCTCTCCGGTGTGCAGATCAAGAAGGGTCAGCGGGTGGTGATGTCCTACCGCTCAGCCAATTTCGACGAAGAGGTGTTCGACGATCCGTTCACGTTCAACATTCTTCGGGACCCGAATCCCCATGTCGGCTTCGGCGGCACCGGCGCGCACTATTGCCTTGGCGCGAATCTGGCCAGGATGACGATCGATCTGATGTTCAACGCGATCGCCGACCACATGCCGGATCTGACCCCGCTGTCCAAGCCCGAGCGGCTGCGGTCCGGCTGGCTCAACGGCATCAAACACTGGCAGGTCGACTACACCGGGGCCGGCGCAAGCAAGTAGCTTGTGGCACAGGCCGATACAGTGCAGGCGTGACCGATACCTCCTGGACACTGACCGCCGCCGAGGGTGAACTGCAGATTTTCACCGGAGTCGGGGGGCCGGCCGCCAAGATGGGGCATCGCCTGACCATCACCTTTGCGTCCTGGCAGGCGCAGGTCCAGTGGCGAGGGGACGAGCCGGTCGCGGCCCGACTGGTGGTCGACGTCGACTCGTTGCAGGTGGTCAGGGGTGAGGGTGGCGTGACGCCGCTGACCGGCCCCGAGAAGGGTGTGGTCCGCTCGAACGCACTGAAGTCTCTCGATGCCAAGAAATTTCCGCAGATCAGCTTCGACACCGAGAGCATCAGCCCGACTACGGGCGGCTACCGCCTCGCGGGCTCTGTCACGATCCACGGCACGACGCGCCCGCAGTCGGTTGATCTGGCCGTCGAGGAGCATGACGGGATGTGGGTGATGTCCACCGAGGTGGCCGTGGTCCAGACAGAATTCGGGGTCAAGCCGTACTCGCTGTTCGTGGGGACGCTGAAGGTGGCCGACGAGGTGACGCTGAGGTTCACCGCGCGCCACCCGAGGTGATCGCCACCGCCGAGATCGACGTTGCGCGGGGTTCTTCTCGCATTTCTTCTGCCACTCGTCGGTTTGGCTGATGAGAGAACTGGTCTGACCACTTGACCTGTGGCCGGGACGGGGGCATGCTGGCGGCATGGCATTGCAGCCCGTGAGCCGGCGTTCCGTTCCCGAGGACGTCTTCGAGCAGATCCTCGCCGACGTCCTCAGCGGCGAGATGCAACCGGGCGAACCGCTTCCCAGCGAGCGCAGGCTGGCCGAGGTGCTCGGGGTCTCCCGGCCCGCTGTCCGGGAAGCGCTCAAGCGGGTCGCCGCCGCGGGCCTCGTCGAAGTACGCCAAGGTGACGCCACCACCGTCCGGGACTTCCGCAGGCATGCCGGCCTCGATCTACTCCCCCAATTGCTGCTGCGCGGTGGGCAACTCGACGTGTCGGTGGCCCGCAGCATCCTCGAAGCCCGCCTGCACAACGGGCCGAAGGTGGCCGAACTGGCCGCGTTGCGCCATCCGGACGGGCTGGCGGATCTGCTCGAACGATCGATCGCCGCGCTCGAATCGGCCGAGGACCCGCTCGATCAGCAGCGGCATGCGCTGGAGTTCTGGGATCACGTTGTCGACGGTGCCGACTCCATCGCATTTCGGTTGATGTTCAACACATTACGGGCCGCCTACGAACCGGCGCTGCCCGCGTTGGCCACCCTGATGGCCGCCGAGGTCGGCCAGACGCAGGCCTACCGCACCGTCGCCCGCGCCATCGCGGCGGGCACACCGGACGAGGCAGCGACAGCTGCCCGTGAGCTCCTGCAGCCGGCCACCACCGCATTGGTGACCGCCCTGACCGCACTGGAGGACCAACAGTGAGTGCATCGACCAACGCCCGCCGCAGTCTCACGCTGGCCGACGCGGGCCGCGAATTCTGGCGGCATCCCACCCCGTGGCTGTTCCTCGTGGCGCTGACCGGGGCGGTGATCGCCCGCGTCGCGGTCGGCGACTGGCGGCTCGGCGATGCGGTGGTGCCGTTCGCGATCGCGGCGGCATTCCCGTTCCTGGAGTGGATGATTCACGTCTTCGTCCTGCACTGGCGGCCACGCCGCGTCGGCCGGTTCACCGTCGACCCGATGCTCGCCCGCAAGCACCGTGAGCACCACATGGCCCCCCGCGACGTGGACCTGGTGTTCATCCCGCTGCAGTCGGCCATCGGCGCGGTGGTCTCCGCGGTGGTGATCGGGCTGTGGCTGTTCCCCCGCACCGGGATGGGGCTGACGTTCTTGGTGGTGATGCTGACCTGTGGGCTGCTCTACGAATGGTGCCACTACCTGGTGCACACCGATTACAAGCCGAAAACCGCTGCCTACCGGGTGATCTGGCGCGATCACCGGCTACATCACTTCAAGAACGAGCACTACTGGTTCGGGGTGACCACACCGGGCACCGCGGACCGGGTGCTGCGCACCTATCCCGATGCGGCTTCGGTACCGACCTCGCCGACGGCCAGGAACCTACACGCGATCGATGCGGAAAGCCCTGCGGCAGTTAAGCGTTGATGACGACCGGGTCGCCGATGTGGACCTGGTTGAAGTACCACGACGCGTTGTCGGGGCTCAGGTTGATGCAGCCGTGGCTGACGTTGGCGTAGCCCTGCGAACCGACCGACCACGGCGCGGAGTGCACGTACACCCCGCCCCAGGTGACGCGGACGGCGTCGCTCACGGTGAGCTTGTAGCCCTCCGGGTCGTTCAGCGGAATACCGATCGTGCGCGAATCCATCACGACCGTGGATTGCTTCTCCAGAACGTTGAAGCTGCCCACCGGGGTCGGATGCTTGGGCTTGCCCATCGATGCCGGCATCTGACGGGCCACCTGTCCGTCGATGCTGACCGTGAACGTGTGCGCCGAGATGTCGGCGACGCCGAGCACGATCGCCCCGGTGCCGAACGTCCGCGGAATTCCGCCGGCCATCATCGTGATCTCAGAGTGTGCGGGCCAGTACTGGTCGGGCACGAACTGCACGGTCTTGTCGTCGAGCCAGTCGAACCGGCCCGCCACTGAGGCCGGTGTCGTCACGCTGATCGTCTGCTGCGCCGCCCACCGGTCGGTGATCGGCTTGGTGAACGTCACGGTGATCGGCATGGCCACTCCGACGACCTGCCCGTTGGTGGGCGCAACGGAAGCGACTGTCGCGCCGTCGATGGACGGAGCGACGGCCGCCGTGCTGGTCTGCACCGAAGCCGCCAATGACAGCACCGCGATCCCTGCGACGGCGATTGCGCGTCGAACTGCTTTGGCCATGGCTCGGGTCCTCACGTGGGCGAACAGCAAAGTGAAAGTGTAGATGTTCCGCTCGGCGGCGCCCGCCAAACATGCGGTGACATGCCGTAACCGCGCCCATGGGCGACGGAATGCGCGCAATGGTCGCACGACAGCGAAAGCCGGGCGGCTATCCGCCGTGCACGCGCTCCCAGATGCGCTGCCGCAACGTCTGCTTCGGCTGGTTCACCGGTGGCACGGTGGCCACGACCGGCGGTGCGGCCGCCGGTTCGACCGGCGGGAGTGCCTCGGGGTCGGCGTCGACCCCGGCGGGTGGCGCCTCGGGCGGCGGTGCAGGCACATTCATCGTCATCGCGACCACCGGGGCGCTGTCGAAGACAGGCTCGCTGGTGGGTTGCGGCGCCTGAGCCGGGCGCGACCCGTCGTCGGCGCCTGCGAGCGCCTCAGGCGCGGCCTTGGGCGCCTCGGGCGCCTCGGGCGCGGTGACCGGGCGGAGCGGGGGCGTCTCGGCGGTGTTGACCACGTCGCGATGGGTGGGACGCGCCGCGTGGTCGGGCAGCAGTTCGAGGCCGACAGCCACCGAGGCCGACACCACGAACGCCACCACACCGCCGGCCAGCAGGGCCGTCGCGCCGCGCAGCGCCACCGATTCGCGGCGGCGGGCCGGCGGCGGCACCGGGAGGTCGAGCAGGTGATCGTCGAACACGCCGATGCCGTTGACCGAGGCCAGGGCTGCACCGCGAGCCAGCGCCAGTTCGGCTTCGGCGGGTGCGAAGACCGGAATGCCCAGCATCTGCTCGAGGCTGCGGGCGATCGGCTCCAATCCGTCGCCCGAGCCGAGCAGGACCAGGCCGTCGGGCTCCCATTCGCTGGCGCCCAGCATCTCAGACAGCCAGTCGATCAGGTCCTCGTCGGTTTCCAGGGCGTAGCTGACGGCGGTCTGCACCGTGCCCTCGTGCGCATCGACGATCAACGCCACGATGGCTTCGGGCTCGACAACACATACGGCGGTGACGTCGGATCCGATGACCTGTCCGATTCCGCGCGCGAACGCCTCGGTGGCTTCGGGCAGGCGGATCGGGATCACGTTGGCGAAGCCGCAGTCGGCCAGCGAGTCGAGCAACAGCGAGGCCTCCACGGAGGCGTCGTCGCTCCATGTCACGCCGATGGACTGCAGCCGCTGCCCGCCGGCGATGGCCTGTGTCCGCGACAGCGCCTCGGCGACAAACTCCGAGGTGGTCACGGGGCTGAACCCGCCGCGACGCACCTCGAAGGCGTCATGGCCCTTCGTTGCGCTTTCGGCTCCGTCGCCTTCAACCAGGACGAGGCCGACAGTGGTTGGGGTCATCGACAGTCCCAGGACGGTCTCCAACTTGAAGCACTCCTCTCCGGTGCAGACTTCGCCGGCCTCACACAGCACGCGCAGAGGCACCGATGGCCTGATGAGCGCACTTCGCTGGAAGCGCAGGAAGCGAACCGGGACAGCGTGGTCGTCTTCGATCTCCGTGGAGCCTACCCGCGCCCGGCCTATACCGGCGAATGAGCGCTGTTCGGTCCCGCTACGGCGACGATGCGATAACGGTGGGCTCGACGATGTCGACGAGGAGTGCCGAGTTGGTCAGGACTGATGTACCGGCAGCGCGGCGACCAGTGGGGTGTCCACCCCGACCGGGCCGAGTTCGCAGGCTCCGCCCGGATTGCCGATCGGGGCGTCGCGACCCGGCAGGACCTCGGTGAAGAAGGCCGCGTTGTCGGCGAGGAACTTCTTCTCCTCGTCCGGCAGGTCGGATTCGAAGTAGATCGCGTCGACCTCGCACAAAATCCGGCATGCGCCGCATTCCACGCATTCGACGGGGTTGATGTACATGGTCCGGTCACCCTCGTAGATGCAGTCGACCGGGCATTCCTGCATGCAGGCCTTGTGCTTGACGTCGACACACGCACTGCTGATCACGTAGGTCATGACCAGATTCTATGTGTGACCCGGCGTACCAGGTACGGGTTGAAGGCCCCGGATTCAGGGACCAAAGTCCCTACTCCGGCGAAACCGGCCACCGGAACGGGAACGGGTCCGTCCAGCTCAGCGGCGTAGCGCCGCGGTGACGTCAACCCACCCGGTGGCGTCTCGGCGGTGATCGGTGGTGTTGCGGCATTCGCCGTAGATCTGCATCGTGGCCCGATTGCTGGTGTCGTCGTTGCGGAAGTAGATGACGGTGACCCCGTCCCGGGTGAAGGTCCGTCCGCCGGGGTGGCGATTCGGCGGCATCGCCTCGGCCCAGCCTTCGTTCCGCATGGCCGTCGCGATCGAGTCGAAGTACTTCGGCGTCTGAAGAACGCCTGGCACATCGAAGTTGAGGTAGATCGCACCTTGGTACGGCGGCGCGTCGGCATTCGTACACGACATCAGCAGATAGCTGGCACTGACGTTCGCTAGCTTGCCTGCGCCGGCGATCTGGCGCGCAGGCCCGAGAACCTGCGCCCTGGCCTGGTCGTCGCTCAGCGGCTGCGCCACCGGATCGACCGCCGCGCCACGCAGGTCCCGAAAATGGTGCAACGCAACGAAACTCAGGCCCAGTGTCAGACTGACCAACAGCGCTGCGGCGATGAGCAGCGTCGCGGGCCGAGAGCGAAGGACAGTCACGGCGGGCATGTGATCACGATAGTGACACCGAGCAAAGGACCAATGGCCCTAGGAGGTGTGGGCCTTCGGCCCGCGACGATGGGCCGTCGGCACCCGTAGCGTCACGGTTGACATCGTGATGCGGCGTACGCCGGGGGATACGTCTCGATGGTCGAACCCACAGGCCGGGGCTGACCGCAGGGTCAGCCCTTGGCCAGGGTGAACTGGCAGATGTCGGTGTACCCCTCGCGGAACAGTTCAGCGCACCCGGTCAGGTACTTCATGTACCGGTCGTACACCTCGCGGGACTGCAGGGCTACCGCTTCTTCCTCGTTCTTTTCCAGTGCCGCGGCCCAGATCTCCAGAGTCCGCGCGTAGTGCAATCGCAGTGGATGGATGCGGTTGACGACAAATCCGGCGCGGGTCGCGCGGTCCTGGACATCCGTCACCTTGGGCAGGCGGCCGCCGGGGAAGATCTCATCCATGATGAATTTGAAGAACTTGAGGTGTCGCATGGTGATCGGCATGCCGCGCGCCGCGAAATCTTCATCGCTCGGCAAGACGATGGAGTGCAACAGCATCACGCCGTCGGCGGGCAGCGCGTCGTACGCCATCGTGAAGAAGGCGTCGTAGCGGTCGTAGCCGAAGTGTTCGAAGGCACCGATGGACACGATGCGGTCGACTGGCTCGTCGAACTGCTCCCAGCCCTCCAGCAGAACCCGCTTGGACCGAGTGCTGGTGGACTCGTCGAAGAGCTGCTGGACGTGCAGAGCCTGGTTCTTGCTCAGGGTCAGGCCGACGACGTTGACGTCGTACTTCTCCAGTGCCCGCATCATCGTCGCGCCCCAGCCGCAGCCGATGTCGAGCAAGGTCATGCCGGGTTGCAGCCCGAGCTTGCCGAGCGAGAGATCGATCTTCGCGATCTGCGCCTCCTCGAGCGACATGTCATCGCGTTCGAAGTAGGCACAGCTATAGGTCTGCGTCCGGTCCAGGAACAGCTGATAAAAGTCGTCGGACAGGTCGTAGTGGTGCTGCACATCGTCGAAGTGCGGCTCCATATGCGGCGTTTTCGCGGGTGTATTCAAAAGCTCGATGTCCTGTTCTTGCGTCTGCACTCCGGTCCACCCCCGCGAGACCAGTCGCACTCCCCTGGTGACGTATCCCGGGTAGCCTACGCGACCCCGCAGGAACTCCCCACTTGAGCAAACTGGCAGGGAGCTGGGTGTCAGCTGTTACGAGGATTTGTCCGCGTCCTCGTTTTTGCCGTATATGGGCTGTCCTTCCTCGTCAAGCCAGTCGTTGACGGCGGTGCCGGTCACGGTGTTCTCCGATCCTGGCAACACTGCGGTGGGCCGGTCCTCGTAAGCCGTCATCATTTCTTTAGCTTTTGCCTTCGCGTTGTCGTCCGGCACCGGCTTTTCACCTTCCGGCTGCTGTTCGCCGGTTCTTTCGGAGCGTTCTGGAGTGCTCACGATCGGATTCCTTCGCGTTCGATGCCGGGGGACGTGATGCTGGAACCGGACTGCCCACAAATGTGATGCACCAAACAGCAGCGGGGCGCTCAGCAACGCCGCGAGCGGCCAAAAGGCCACCCGAATGTTATGTACGCGGCTTTTCGGGCAAAGTTGAGTCATGGACGCAAAGCCATTTCGTCGTGGGCGCCGGCTGTCGACCGTGCTGGCCGCCCTCCTACTGGTTCCCGGCCTGCTCACCGCGCCGGCCCACGCCGCCCCGGTGTACGTCGGGCCGGCTCCCCTGGCTCCACTCGATCAGTCCACCGTGCTGGGCCAGGTCACCCCGGGTCTGGTCGACATCAACACGACCCTGAACTACCAGAGCGCGGTCGGCGCGGGAACCGGCATCGTCCTCGATCCCAGCGGCGAGGTCCTGACCAACAACCACGTCATCGAGGGTGCCACCGGTATCACCGCGACCAGCCTGGCCAACGGCCGCACCTATCCCGTCGACGTCATCGGCTATGACCGTGCCAACGACATCGCGCTGGTGCGGCTGCGCGGTGCCAGTGATCTGCCGGTCGCCTCGCTGGGCACCTCGTCGGGGCTGGCGGTCGGTGACCCCATCGCCGCGATCGGCAATGCCGGTGGCGCCGGCGGTGCGCCGAGCTTCTCGCCGGGCAACATCACCCAGCTGGGTGCCTCCGTTCGCGCGTCCGACGAATCCGGTGGTGGCTCACGTGAACTCACCGATCTGATCCGGGTCGCCGCCGACGTCCGGCCGGGCGACTCGGGTGGCCCGCTGGTCAACGCCGCCGGCCAGGTGGTCGGCGTGACCGTCGCGGCCACCCTCACCTATCGGATGGGCAACGTGCGCGGCGGTGAGGGCTTCGCCATCCCGATCGACCGCGCGCTCGGCGTCGCAGGGGCGATCCGCTCCGGGGGCGGCCCCGGCATTCATATCGGGGACACCGCGTTCATCGGCGTCGGGATAGCCGATCCCGGCCCCGGCGCACCGCCCGGAGCCGTTGTGCGCCAGGTACTCCCGGACACCGCGGCCCGCGGAGCCGGGCTTGCGCCGGGTGACGTCATCACCGCCGCGGACGGGATCGCGATCAACACGGCCACGGACCTCTCGAACTTCATGGACAGCCATCGCCCGGGTGACACCATCATCCTGAGCTGGATTGACCGCGAGGGCGCTCCGCGCAGTGCGCCCATCGTTCTCGGTTCAGGCCCGGTCGGCTGACCTGATATGACGACTTATCTGACCACTGCCCTGGCGCGCGGCTCCGCGGCGATGATGACGATGGTGGCGGTCGCGACCGCCGCGCCGGCGTGGGCCGATTCGCCCGAGCCGTTGTACGACCTGGTCGATGCCGCGGCACAGCGCCTGCAGACCGCGGATGCGGTGGCCGCCAACAAGTGGCTGACCGGCGGACCGATCACCGACCCCGCGCGGGTCAAGGTGGTGCTGGATGCGGTGTCCAAGGACGCCGAATCCCGTGGTGTGCCAACCGATTACGTAACCACGGTGTTCACCAATCAGATCAACGCAACCGAGGCCGTCGAATACGCCCGGTTCGCAGGGTGGAAGTTCGACCCCGCCGGGGCGCCGTCGTCGGCCCCCGATCTGGCGTCCTCCCGTTCGGTCATCGACGGCCTGAACCGCCAGATCGTCGAGCAGATCGCCGCGCAGTGGCCGGTCTTGAGCTCGCCGGCCTGCCGGGCCGAACTGGACGCGGCCAAGAACGACGTGGCCGGGCAGCGCCGGTTCGATGATCTCTACCGCACCGCGCTGGACTCGGCGACCCGGTCGTACTGCGGGTCCTAGCTCGTCGGGTGCGGGTTGCCCAGGTACGGAAAGACCTCGAGGGTATCGGTGTGGGGGGCGAGACCGCTTGGCGGGCAATCACCTTTGGTCAGGAACGCCAGCCGGTAGTCGATCACGTCGTCGGTGAACGTCCGACCGTTGGGGTATTTCGCGGGCTTGGCGGGGTCGAAGGTCAACATGTCCGGCAGCGTGCCCTCGGTGTCGATCGCCTCGATGGCCTCGTCGTCTGTGTAGCCGCCGGTATGGCCCATCAAGTGGATGAACTGCCCGATCCAGCGCTCCCGGTCGCGGATCGGCTCGCTGGCGTTGTACTCCTCTTTGGTGTCATCGGTGTTGAAGAAACTGCTCACCGACGGGTGCCCGGCGCGGTCGACGTGCAGCAGTTCGCCGTCACGGTTCAGGCTGCAACGCCCCCAGATCCGCAGATCGGGGTCGGGCCCCAATTCGGCGGTCGGCAGTTCGATGGCGATCGAGAACACGTTGGCGGTTTTGTTGGAGTCCACCCCGGTCCACGGTGACTCACCGCCGAGGTGCGGCGCGGTGAAGTTGCGCCCGCCGGTGATGTCGAACAGATTCTTGATGCCGTCGAAGTCGAAGAAGAACGCGTCGCTGCGCGCACCCGCGGCGAACGTGTAGCCGTCGTACTCGACGACGTTCGCGGTTTCACCGAACGACACCTGGACGTTCTCGAAGATCTTCTCCCCCACCGCATATGGTGATTCCGCATCGTCACCGACCGCCTTGAAGACGTCGACGGTCTGCCGCCCGTCCTCGGGCTCGGAGAACACGAAGCTGAACGCGATGTCGTTGCGCAGATCACCGTTGTTGTCGACGGCCAGCCGGTAGATGGCATCGGGATGCAGCGCGTCGGCGTTCGGGTTGGCGTTCAAGATGAGCACCGTACGGTTCGCGTCGGCCGGCGACTGAAATGCGTAGAGATCGCACAGATCCAGTCGCTGATCGCCCAGTGGCGGGCCAAGGCTCAAGCCGGTGAAGTGGTTCGACATCAACGAGACTTTGCCGGATCAGTTCTGCCGGGGCAACAGCTCGTGGATGAAACGTTCGATGAACTCGTCGGCAGGGGTGTTGCCGACCGGTCGGATGACGAACTTGCTCAGACCCGCGGCGATCAGCCCGTCGAGCTGCCGGTGCAGTTGCGGCCAATCCCCGGCGATCAATTCGGCCGGATCCACGTCAGAGCGTCGGGATCTGATGGCGGCGGCGACCTCGTCGGGCAGGTGTCCGTCGGCGACGGCCAGGCTCAGCCCGTAGTGGTCCGGTTCGACCGTACGGCCCGCCTCGGCCGCGGCGCGTTCAATGCTCTGCCGGGCCGCCCGCGCTTCGTCGGCAGTGAGGAAGCTGCCCAGCCAGCCGTCGGCCAGCCGCCCGATCCGGCGGAACGCGGCCGGTGCCGAACCGCCGAGCCAGACCTCCACCGGGACCGGCGGACGGATGCCCAGCGAAACGCCGGCGAGCTGAAAGTACTTGCCCTCGAAGGTGACGTCGTCGCCGCTGAGCAACGCGCGCACCACTTCCAGTGCCTCGTCGAACACCGCCGCGCGCTGACCGTCGGGCACCGGAAACAGGTCCCACTCCGCCTTCGAGGCCGGACGCAGACCGAACGCCGGCAGCACCCGCTTGGGGCCGAGGGCGGCCAGTGACACCAGTTGTTTGGCGACCAGGACGGGGTTGCGCCCGGGCAGCACCGCCACCGAGGTGCCGACTTTGAGGCGGGTGGTGCGGCCCAGCGTGTACGCCATCCCGGCGAACGGGTCGACGGCCGGGGTGTACACCAGCTCCGAAAACCACAGTGAGTCGATACCGGCCGCCTCGAGCCGGTCGACGACGCGGGGTAGATCCTCGACTCCGCTACCGAAGCTGATCCCGAAGCGGATTTTCACGTCGCTCACCTCGCCACGGTAACCCGGTCCGGACGGCGACACAGCGGCGGATGTACCGGGTTTCGGCGGTCGCGCAGCTTAGCCTATCGGTGTGACGGGTGTTACGGATGTGACTCGGGGTTGTGGGATCGTGACGTGCCCGAGGTAACCCGCCGCCAATTCGTGATCGGCTTGTTCGCCTCGGCCGGACTGGTCGGCGCGTCCAGCGCGATCGCGATGTCGCAGACCAATCCGCCGTTGGCGGCCAAGGCTCCCCCGCCACCGATCGGCGCGGCACCGCTCCTGCCGCCGCCGCCGACCACGGCGCGGATCGCGCTGCCCGGCGGCGGCGAACTGACCCGGATCCCCGGCAAAGGCGACCTGCTGGCGCTCACCGTCGACGACGGGGTGAACTCCGAAGTGGTCCGGCTCTACACCCAGTTGGCCAACGACACCGGCATCCGCCTCACGTTCTTCGTCAACGGGGTCTACGACTCCTGGCGCGACAACGCGGCCCTGTTGCGGCCGCTGGTGGACTCCGGCCAGATCCAGCTGGGCAACCACACCTGGTCCCACCCCGACCTCACCACCCTGACCAAGGAGCAGGTCGCCGATCAGCTACAGCGCAACGACCAGTTCCTGCGCAATACGTTCGGAACCGATGCCACACCGTATTTCCGCCCGCCATACGGAAATCACAATGACGACGTCGACGCGGTGGCCGCCGATCTGGGGTACCGGGTTCCGACCTTGTGGGCGGGCTCGCTGGCCGACTCCACGCTGGTCGCCGAGGACTTCATCGTGAAGATGGCCGATCAGTACTTCATTCAGCAGAACATCGTGATCGGCCACCTCAACCATCCGCCGGTCACGCACGTCTTCCCCGCACTGATCGATGTGATCCGCTCGCGCAATCTGCGCACAGTCACCCTCAACGACGTGTTCCTGCAGCCGGAGATCCCGCACGTCACATCCGCGTAGCCGCCAGAGAATCGATGCGGCGCAAGGCAATCGCACACACCGCGGTGTACGGCGCGGCCCACCACGGCACCTCGAACCAGACCCGGCACCCACCCGGCGCAGGATCGACGCCGTGAGCGGTGGCCGGCACGCCCACGACCGACCACGCCCAGCGTCGTCCCGCATCGAATTCCGTGACCGCGAACGGCACAGTGACACCACCGATGGCCCGCACCGTTCCGGTCGAGCCCGCCGACAGATACCTGCCCCCGGAATCGAGGGCGGCGCCACTGATCGACGGGCCCCACTGCGGCCACGCCTCCAGATCGGTCAGCACGGTCCAGACCGCGTCCGGCGGGGAGGCCACGTGGCGGTCCACGATCACCATCGGCAGCCGAATTCGCACTCCAAACCCCATGTCTGCCAACGCTACGCCGCATAGCGGGTCGGCCGTGGTCGCCGGCTGCATAGGATCAGGTCCCATGGAAGGCTCCGTGACAGTGCACATGGCCGCACCGGCCGACAAGATCTGGAATGTGATCGCCGACATCACCAGGACCGGTGAGTTCTCACCCGAAGTGTTCGAGTCCGAATGGCTCGACGGTGCCACCGGACCTGCGCTGGGCGCGAAATTCCGCGGGCACGTGCGGCGCAACGAGATCGGCCCGGTCTACTGGACAACATGCCGCGTCACCGCCTGCGAGCCGGGACGTGAATTCGGCTTCGCTGTCCTTGCCGGCGACAAGGCACTCAACAACTGGCATTACCGGCTGGACACACGCGGTGACGGCACCGACGTGACCGAATCCTTCTGGATGCCGAAATCGGCGCTCATCCGGGTGTTCGAGGTGTTCGGCGGATTTCTGCGGGTCCGACGAAACGAACGCGACATGCGCACCACGCTGGAACGGATCAAGAAGGTCGTCGAGAACGACTGAATCCTCGCCGCGGATGCCGGTCGGTTTGATACAACCGGTGCATGGGTCGGTGGTCACACGAAGAGATCGAGTCCGCGTTCGAGGAACACAAGCAGGTCGTCGTCGGTATCGCCGACAGCTGGGACTGGTCGCGGTTCGCCGACCAGTTCACCGAGGACGCCACCTATGTGGAGCACTCGTACGGCACATTCCGTGGTCGGGAAGCGATCCGCAGCTGGATCGTCAAGACCATGAACACTTTTCCCGGTACCGAGATGCCGTGGTTCCCGTCGACCTGGCACTCCATCGATGTGGACAAGGGCTGGGTGATCTGCGAATTCCAGAACCGGATGCGCGATCCCGGCGACGGCAGCATCCACGAGGAACCCAACATCTCGGTGCTCAAGTACGCCGGGGACGGGCTGTGGAGCTACGAGGAAGACGCCTACAACCCGATGAACTTCATGCCGATGGTCAAGGGCTACATCGAGACGTCCAAGAAGTTGGGAACCATCTCCGAGGATGCGGTCACCTTCGCCCGCAACATGGGGTGGGACCTGGCCTGAGGTCCCGTCGGCCGGCGCTCAGTCCGAGCTGCCCTCGGTGTCGTCGAAGAAGCTCCACTCGCCGTCGTGCTCGACCTCCATCCGCCAGCCCAGTTCAGAGTTGTCGGCGCGTGAGTCGACGAACCACGCGTGCGCGTCCTCGGCGCTCTCGATGTCTTTGGTGTCGACGACGTCGCCATGCGGGTTGATCACGCGGTAGGTTGCCATGCTTCATGCTTCCCCGCTGGGGCACAGTTCAATCGCCCGGATGCTTGAGACCTGCGCCGCACAACGGAATCACCACGTCGCCTGCTGCCAACAGATCGTTGATCCGCTGCCAGTCCGGCCCTGATCGGCCGGCTGCGCCGGCGGCCGCGGCGTAGCAGACCGCCGCCGTCGGCTCGACGAACAAGCCTTCGCCGCCCAGCGCACGACGCCCCGCCACGATCGCGTCGTCGTCGACGCTGACAATCACGCCGTCGGAGTCGCTCACCGCGGCCAGGATCTGCTCGGCCCGGGGCGGCGCGGTGATCGCGATGCCCTCGGCCACCGTGGACCCCAGCGCCGGGTCCCCGCCGTCCCACACCGCCGTCAGCGGTGCGCACCCGGCCGCCTGGACCGCGATCAGCGCCGGTATCCGGTCGGCCAGCCCGGCAGCGACCAACTCGGTGAAGGCCAGGTGACAACCGAGCAGCAGCGTCCCATTGCCGACCGGAACCAGCACCGCCGACGGCAGGCGGCGTCCGTTCTGCTGCCAGATCTCGTATCCATAGATCTTCACGCCGTGCATGAAATACGGGTGGTAGACGTGACTGGCGTAGAAGATGCCGGGGCGCTGGGCAACCCGTGCGGCCGCCGCGGCGGTGGCGGCGCGGTCCCCCGGCACCAGCGTCAGCGCGGCGCCGTGCGCCCGGATCTGGGCGAGCTTCTCCGGCGAGGTCGACGCCGGAACCAGCACCTGGCAGTCGATGCCGGCCCTGGCGAAATACGCCGCGGCCGCGGTTCCGGCATTGCCGCTGCTGTCGACGACGACCTCCCCGACTCCGAGCCGTTCGGCGAGCGCCGCCAGGACCACCGCACCACGGTCCTTGAAAGACAGAGTGGGACTGAGGAATTCGAGCTTGAAGCGGACGGAAGGCAACGTCTTCGACCGGATCATCGGGGTGTTGCCCTCACCCAGGGTGATCGAAGCGCCGACGGGTACCGGCAGCACCGAGTCACCGTCGGGCCGCCACGTCCCGATGACGTCGAACACCCCGCCACACGGGCATCGCCATACCAGCTCGGCGACGTCGAACTCCCGGCCGCACGAGCGGCATTGCAACGGCGGCAGATTCATGGCTCCACTCCCTTGCGTTCGTCGACGACGAACAAGATCAGCGTGACGGACAAAACGGCGGCCGGGATCCAGATCGCGTGCGCGTTCCAGGCGCGGGTGGCGAAGGCGCCGGCCACCGCGCCGCCGGTGAAGAACACCGTCAGCGCCGCATATGTGGTGAACGCCTGCCGCGCCGTCGCGTCGCGGTCCACGAAACCGGTGTAACCGCTTTCCACCAGACGCATCAGGTTGCCGGTCGTCGCCACCGGCAGATACACGAAATCGCCGACATTGCGGAACAACCCGATCTGCATGGCCGCAACGAATGAGATCGGCACCGTCACATAGCTGTGCGCCACCGTGGTCGGGACGAACCCGATGATGAACAGCACTATGGCCTGCAGCAGCATCGTCCAGCGCAGCGGATGCTTCAGGTATCTCTCGACCCGGCCCGACTTCAGATGCGAGGCCAGCGCCACACCGGCGAAGAACGCCAGAAGTGGCCACACATGCGCAAGTGCCGCGCTGACCTTGCCCTGACTGGTGTCCAGCGCGAACAGGATGACGTTGGCTGTCTGCACGTTCGCGAACACCCCGCCGCGGGCGAGGTAGGTGTAGGCGTCCAGGAAGCCGTTTGCCAGCGTGAGCAGCAGGCCGAAACGCAATGTCGTCGAGGTGCGCGTCATCGTGGGAGCCAGCTTGCCTGAATCGGGAAATGAACACGAGCGTGGGCCGCGGACTCTAATGTCGTCTCCCATGGGCATCGCCACACGAGTCAATGGCCAGCAGCCGCCCGAAATGGCGCTCGAGGACATCAATCTGGGCACCTTCGAGTTCTGGGGCATGGACGACGCGCTGCGCGACGGCGCGTTCGCCACCCTGCGCCGCGAGGCCCCGATCAAGTTTTTCCACGAGGTCGAATTCGAGGGTATCGAGGCAGGTCCCGGCCACTGGGCGCTGACCAAGCTCGACGACGTCTTCTACGCCAGCCGTCACCCGGACATCTTCAGCTCCTATCCGAACATCACGATCGGTGATCAGATCCCGGAGGTCGCCGAGTATTTCGGCTCGATGATCGCGCTGGACGACCCGCGGCACGCTCGCCTGCGCAACATCGTCCGCAGCGCCTTCACCCCCAAGGTGGTGGCCCGCACCGAGGCCTCGGTGCGCGACCGCGCGCAGCAACTGGTGTCGTCGATGATCGCCAATCATCCGGACGGCAATGCCGAACTGGTCACCGAGCTCTCCGGCCCGCTGCCGCTGCAGGTCATCTGCGACATGATGGGCATTCCCGAGGACGACCACGACCGGATCTTCCACTGGACCAACATAATTCTCGGCTTCGGCGACCCGGACCTGACCACCGACTTCGACGAGTTTCTCAAGGTGGCCTTCGATATCGGCGCCTACGCCACCGCGCTGGCAGAGGACCGGCGGGTCAATCCGCGGGAGGACCTGACCACATCGCTGGTGGCGGCCGAGGTCGACGGGGAGCGGCTGACGTCGGCCGAGATCGCGTCGTTCTTCATCCTGCTTGCCGTGGCGGGCAACGAGACCACCCGCAATGCGATCAGCCACGGCGTGCTCGCGCTGACCCGCTATCCCGAACAGCGCAAGATCTGGTGGGACGACTTCGCCGGCGTCACCGACACCGCGGTCGAGGAGGTGGTCCGCTGGGCGTCGCCGGTGATCTACATGCGCCGCACCGTCACCCGCGACATCGAGCTCAGCGGGGTCAAGATGGCCGAGGGCGACAAGGTCACCATGTGGTACGCCTCGGCCAACCGCGACGAGGACAAGTTCGCCAACCCGTACCTCTTCGACGTGACCCGCACCCCCAACCATCATGTCGGGTTCGGTGGCGGCGGTGCGCACTTCTGCCTGGGCGCCAACCTGGCCCGCCGTGAGATCGCGGTCGTGTTCGACGAGCTGCACCGGCGCATGCCGGATATCGCGGTCACCGAGGAGCCCTCGATGCTGCTGTCGGCGTTCATCCATGGCATCAAGCGACTGCCGGTGAGCTGGGCGCCCGCCTGAGGTTGTGGCGCGGACGGTGCGGCCCTCGTAGCGTGATGGACATGAAGCAGCGGGTGCACTGGTTGGTGATGCACGGCGTGATCCGAGCGGCGGCCGGTGTGGCGGCGCGTCGCGGCGACCCGCAGGCCCGGATGGCGTTCGACCCGGCGGTGCGCACCGACCCGGTCTCGTTCTTCGAAGAGATGCGTCCGCAGGGTCCGATGCTTCCCACTCGGCTGGGTTATCTGACCCTTGACCACGCGGTGGCCCACGAACTGCTGCGCTCCGACGACTTCCGGGTGATCATCCTCGGCGGCAACCTGCCCAAGCCGCTGCGCTGGGTGGAGCGGCACACCCGCGACGACCTACTGCATCCGCTGCGGCCGCCGTCCCTGCTGGCGGTGGAGCCGCCCGAGCACACCCGCTACCGCAAGACGGTCTCGTCGGTGTTCACCTCGCGCGCGGTGACCGCCCTGCGCGACCGGGTCGAGGACACCGCGGCCGATCTGCTCGACCAGCTCACCGACGGTCCCGGTGTCGTCGACATCGTCGAGCGATACTGCGCGCAGTTGCCCGTTTCGGTGATCGGCGACATCCTCGGGGTCCCGGAAGCCGACCGGCCGCGGATCCTCGAGTTCGGCGAGCTCGCCGCGCCGAGCCTGGATGTCGGGTTGCCCTGGTCGCAATACCTGCGGGTGCAGAAGGGCCTCGCCGGATTCAACCTGTGGCTGTCCGCGCACTTACGGGCGCTGCGGGAGCATCCCGGCGACGACCTGATGAGCCAGCTGATCGCCGCCTCGGACGAGGGTCGGCACCTCGATGAGAGCGAGCTGGCCGGCGTCGCCGGACTGGTGCTCGCCGCCGGGTTCGAAACCACAGTCAACCTGCTGGGCAACGGGATTCGGTTGCTCCTCAACTCCCCAGACCAACTCGCGCGGCTGCAGGAGGATCCGTCGCTGTGGCCGGGCGCGGTCGAAGAGATCCTGCGCCTGGAGTCACCGGTGCAACTGTCGGCGCGGATTGCCCTGCGAGACACCGAGGTGGCCGGCACCACGGTTCGGGCGGGCGAGATGGTGGCGATCTACCTCGCCGCCGCCAACCGCGACCCGGCGGTGTTCGAGGATCCCCACCGCTTCGACGTCAGCCGGCCGAATGCCGGTAAACACCTTGCCTTTTCGGGTGGTCGGCACTTCTGCCTCGGTGCGGCGCTGGCGCGGGCCGAGGGCGAGGTGGGGCTGCGACGCTTCTTCACGCACTTCCCCGAGGCCCAGCTGGCCGGGCTCGGCAGCCGCCGCGACACCCGGGTGTTGCGCGGGTGGGCCGAGCTACCGGTCAGCCTCGGCGCGCCCGGCCTGATCCCCTCGCGCGACTGACTCGGCACGCTCCTGCTCCTTGACCCTCGGGTCCAGGGAATCGGCGTGCGAGGCGCGCTCGTCGAGTTCCTCGCGGTGCGCGGCCGCATCGTCGCGATGCTTGGCGGCGTTCGCCTCCAGACGGGCCGCCTCGGCGGCCTTCGCTTCCGCCTCGGCCTGTGCGGCACGGGCTTTGGCAGCAGTCTCGTCGGCGACCGCTTCACGGTGCTGCAGCTTGAGCTGCTCCTGACGGACTTCTTCGCGGATGTCGTCGGCCTGCGCGACCCGGCGGGTGACCTGGCGCTTGCGACCGACCCAGACAAGCAAACCGATCACGACGAGCACAACGACTACCGCGATGACTATCCACACGACATTGTTCGAGGCCATGCTGGCTCCTTCAGTGGAGCGGGCCGCTGATTCGGCACCGTCAATTGACGGCGTTCCCGTCGCGGCCATGGGCCAAACCGCTCAGCGCCGTCAGCATGCCCGCCGCCGACCGCGGCCAGGTGAACGTCTCGGCCCGCCGCCGGGCGCAATACCGGCGCTGCTGCTCGGGGCGGTCGATGACCCCGGCGACGGCCGCGGCGATCGCGTGCGGATCATTGTCGGCGCAGGCACCGCTGTCCGAAGTGAGGATCTCGGACAATGCGGAGGTGCGCGACACGACCGCCGGCGTCCCGCAGGCAAGTGCTTCCAGCGCGGCCAGTCCGAACGTTTCGTGCGGACCGGGCGCGAGCGCCACATCGGCGGAGGCCAACAGGGTGGCGACGGCGTTGCGCGAATCGATGAAGCCGGTGAAATCCACCGGCAGCCGCGCCGCCTGGCGTTGCAGCCGTGCCCGCATCGGCCCGTCGCCGGCAATCACCAGCCGGGCATCCACACCCGAATCACGTAGCGCGGCAAGCGCATCGATGCTCCGGTCGGCGCGCTTCTCCACCGACAGCCGGCCGCAGTGCACCAGCAGCACCTGCCCCGGGGCGGCCCAGCGATTGCGGGTACGCGTGCAGAACCGCCGGGGATGGAACATGTCCAGGTCGACACCCAGCGGCACCGTCATCACATTGGTGGCGCCGATACGGTCGAACTCTTCGCGGGCGAAACTGGTGGTGCACAGCACCGTGTCGTAGTTCGCCGCGGTGCGGCGGTTCGCCAGGTCGGCGATCCGGCGAGCCAGCCGCTTGGGCATGATCTGACCGGTCAGCCGATCCAGGCGTTCATGCGAGATCATCACGGTGGTGACGCCCTGTCGCGCACCCCACCGGCCCAGCGAGCGCAGGGTGAACCGGTCCGACACCTCGATGGCATTTGGCGCCAACTGCTCCAGCAGTGTGGTCACCGGCGCAGGCATCACCGCGCGGTAGCCGCCGGTGAACGGAATAGCTCTGGCGGGCACCGAGATTCGGGTGACGCCACTGGGCAGCGTGGTGTGGGTGGCCGTCGGTCCGGGCACGATCAGGAACACCTCATGGCCGGCGGCGCAGTACTCCGCGCCCAGCCGGTCGACCGCCGTACGCAATCCGCCCGACCGGGGGCCGTAGAAGTTCGCGACCTGCGCGACCCTCATCATGGCCGTATCCGATCGTGTGGCGATGTGCGGATGGCGACCCCCGCCCCTCCGCGTCTTGAACACGCGGTGAACAGCCCCGTGTGGTCTAGCGTTGGTGACGTGCAGATTTCGGATGTGTTCCGCGCGGCGTCCGCTGCGGTCAATCGCGGTGCCACCGCACTGATCACGTCGCCGAGGTGGGGCCGCATCGTCGGGCTGGGGCTGACCGAGATCCGCTACACCGGCCGGCGCACCGGCCGCACCGTGGTGCTGCCGGTCGGCTACCGCCGTCGCGGCTCGGACATCCTCATCGGCGTCGCGATGCCGGATGGCAAGAAGTGGTGGCGCAACTTCACCGGCGAGGGCGGCCCGCTGACCATCCTGCTCGGCGGCGCGCACCGTGCCGGTCACGCCGTGGCCACCCGGGATGCGCGCGGCCGGGTGACCGTCACCGTCCGGCTCGACGACTAAGCCAGATAGCGGGTGAACCAGTCCTGCACCCGTGTCCATGCGTCGGCGGCCGCGACCGGGTTGTAGCGCGGACCGCTGTCGTTGAAGAACGCGTGGTCGGCGTCGGGCTCGACGATCAGGTCGTTGACGAGGCCGGCCTGATCGAGCGCCGCCTTGGCGGCGGGCTCCGAGGACGTGACCCGTTGGTCGAGGGCACCGTACAAGCCCAGTACTGCCGCATTCTTCGAGCCGGTGAAAGTCGGATTGTCGGGCAGCGGACCGTAAAACGGCACGGCGGCGGCCAGCCGGGACTCACCGGCGGCCAGCAGCCGCCACACCAGGCCGCCACCGAAGCAGAAGCCGACGACGGCGAGCTTCTCCCCGGGTGTCCGGTGCGCCACTTCATCGAGTCCGGACCGCAGGTCGGCGACGAAGCGCTCGGGTGCAACGGTGCCCAGTGCGGCGGTCGCGGCAGCGGGGTCGGTGAACGTGGCGGTGCCGCCCTCCTCGGAGAGCAGGTCGATGGCCAGCGCGGAGTACCCGATCCCGGCCAGCCGGCCGGCGACGGTGCGCACCCAGTCGTTGAGGCCCTTGTTCTCGTGGATGACCAGCACGCCTCCGCGTGGGCTGGCCGCCTGCGCCCAGGCGCCCTGTAGCTGCCCGTGCGGGCCGGTCCAGGTGATGGGTTCGGTGGGCAGCGCCGTGGCCATACCGGGCGGGGGTGACGCGGACGTCGACGCGGAGGCCGACGGTGTCGGCGACGACGTCGCGGCCTTGGGTTTGTCGCCGGAGCACGCGGCGATCAGCGCGCTTGCAGCTGCGGTGCTTACCCCCAGCAGCGCCAGCCGCCGCAGCGCTTCGCGGCGGCTCAGCAGGCCGTCGACGTGATCCGTGGCAATCTCTTCGGCGATGTAGCGCTGCAATGGAGTCACCTAGGCGAGTATGCGCCTTCTGGGTAAGCGTGACCTGAAGCAAACGATCCTCACCGGAGGTGCAGGCATGACAGACCTTGATGTACTGGCTGGGTCCGAGGCGTTCGAGAAGGTGGTCGGGTTGTTGGACTATCCGATGTTCGTCGTGACGACCCGAGCCGGCGATCACCGCGCGGGTTGCCTGGTCGGCTTCAGCAGCCAGGTGTCGATTCATCCGTCCCGGTTCTTGGTCGGGCTGTCCAAGAAGAACCACACCTATCGGGTCGCCGCCGACGGTGCGACGCACCTTGCCGTGCACCTGCTGGCCAAGGAACACCGCGAACTGGCGCGGCTGTTCGGCAGTGAGACCGGCGACCGGGTGGACAAGTTCAGCCGCTGCCGGTGGCACGACGGGCCCGAAGGCCTGCCCGTCCTCGCCGACGCCTCGGCATGGTTCGCCGGCCGGATTCTCGAGCGCTTCGATCTGGGCGATCACGTCGGGCACCTGGTCGAACCGGTGGCCGGGGCGGCGCCCGAGGAACTCGGGAACCTCGTCACGTTCACTGACGTCAAGGATCTGGAGCCCGGCCACGAGGCCTGATTAGCCTGGGGTCCATGACATCAGACGCCGTATTGACCGGCCGGATCGCGGTGGTGGCCGGCGCCACCCGGGGCGCCGGGCGCGGAATAGCCGCCGCGCTCGGCGAGGCAGGCGCGACTGTCATCTGCACCGGCCGCAGCAGTGTCACCGGGCGCGGCGGGTCCGACTATGACCGGCCGGAGACCATCGAAGGCACGGCCGCGCTGGTCGACGACCTCGGCGGCACCGGTGTGGCGATCCAGGTCGATCACCTGGACCCCGAGCAGGTCGGTGGCTTGGCCGACCGAATCCGGTCGGAGTTCGGCCACATCGATGTGCTGGTCAACGACATCTGGGGTGCCGAGATCCTCAAGGGTGAGCCGCCGCAGTGGAACCGCCCGATCTGGGAACTCGACATCGCCGACGGGCTGCGCATCCTCCGTCTGGGCATCGACACCCACCTGATCACCTCGCACGCCCTGCTGCCGCTGATGGTCGGGCGACCAGGTGGCCTCCTGATCGAAATGACCGATGGCACAGCGGAATACAACGCGGCGAACTACCGCATTTCGGTGTTCTACGATGCGGTCAAGTCTGCGGTCAACCGGATGGCGTTCGCGCTGGGCCATGAGTTGACCCCGTACGGCGCGACGGCCGTCGCCGTCACACCAGGCTGGATGCGCTCGGAAATCATGCTCGAGCACTTCGGGGTCGCCGAGGAGAACTGGCGGCTGGCGCTGGAGGATGACCGCGCCGACGGCGGCCCGACCGCACCGCCCGGGTTCGCGGAATCGGAAACGCCCCGGTATGTCGGCCGCGCGATCGCGGCGATCGCCGCGGACGAGGACAGGTCGCGCTGGCATCAGCGGTCGGTGTCCGCGGGCGATCTGGCACGCGCGTACGGCTTCGTCGATGTCGACGGGCGGCAACCGGACGCGTGGGCACACATGGAGTAAACAGATCGAAGAAAGTGTCCACTAAATCGTTGACACTCGTGCAAGCAAACGGTTCTATTGACGCTCGTGAGCTACGACACAATCATCCGCAACGGCCGATGGTTCGACGGAACGGGTGCCCCGTCCGGGATCCGGGACATCGGCATTCGCGACGGCCGCATCGCCGCGGTCAGCCTGCGCCCCCTCGACGTCACCGGCTGCGACGACGTCGTCGAAGCCGGCGGCAGGTGGGTGTTGCCGGGGATGGTCGACGTGCACACCCATTACGACGTCGAGGTGCTCGGCGGACCGGGCCTGCCGGAGTCGGTGCGGCACGGTGTCACCACCGTGCTGCTCGGTTCGTGCTCGCTGTCCACGATTCACGTCGGCGGCAGCGACGCCGGCGACCTGTTCGGCCGCGTCGAGGCGATTCCGCGCGAGCACGTCGTCGCAGCAATCGACGAGGCCAAGACCTGGACCACTGCCGAGGGCTACGTCCAGGCGCTCGAGTCACGTCCCCTGGGGCCCAACATCGCGGCGTTCATCGGTCACTCCGACATGCGGACCGCGGTCATGGGATTGGACCGTGCGACCCGAGACGATGTGCGGCCCAGCGCCTCTCAGCAAGCCGAGATGGAACGCATGCTCGCCGAAGCGCTGGACGCCGGATTCGTCGGGTTGTCGTCCCAGCAGTTGCTGTTCGACAAGATCGACGGCGAGACCTGCCGGTCGCGCACACTCCCGTCGACCTACGCCAAGCCCCGCGAGCTCCGCCGGCTCAAGTCGCTGTTGCGCAAGCGCGGCCGCGTGCTGCAGTCCGGACCGGACATCCAGAATCCGCTGAACCTCATTTCCCAAGTGGCACAGTCGATTCCGGTGTTGCGCAACCAGCTGAAGACGAGCCTGCTTTCGGCTGCCGATGTCAAGGCCAATCCGTTCGCGATCTGGATCATGGGCCCGCTGGCCAAAGCGGCGAACACCTTCGGCGGCGACTTCCGCTGGCAGCACCTGCCGGTGCCGTTCGAGGTGTACGCCGACGGGATCGACCTGGTGGTGTTCGAGGAGTTCGGCTCGGGTGCGGCCGCGCTGCACCTGCGCGACGAGGTCGAGCGCAACGCCCTGCTGGCCGACGAGGAGTACCGGCGCCGGTTCCGCAAGGACTATGACTCCAAGTACGGGGTGCGGGTGTGGCACCGCGACTTCTTCGACGCCGAGATCGTCGGCTGCCCCGACGAGACGGTGGTCGGCAAGTCCTTCGGTCAGGTCGGCGTGGACCGGGGCGGACTGCATCCGGTGGACGCGTTCCTCGACCTGGTCCTCGAGCACGGCACCAAGCTGCGCTGGCGCACCACGATCTCCAACCACCGGCCCGAGGTGCTCAAGAAACTCGCCCGCGACCCCGGGGTCCAGATGGGCTTCTCCGATGCCGGTGCACACCTGCGCAACATGGCGTTCTACAACTACGGTCTGCGGCTGTTGCGTCATGTGCGCGACGCCGACCGCAAGGGCCGACCGTTCATGTCGGTGGAGCAGGCCGTGCACCGGATGACCGGTGAGCTGGCCGACTGGTACCAGATCGACGCCGGCCACCTTCGGGTCGGTGATCGGGCCGATCTGGTGGTGATCAATCCCAAGCGTCTCGACAGCCACCTCGACGACTACGCCGAGCAACCTGTCGAGCAGTACGCCGGCCTGCCCCGAATGGTCAACCGCAACAACGACGCCGTCGATCTGGTCCTGATCGGCGGGCGCGCGGTGGTCCGGGACGGCGAACCGACGCCCGTACTGGGGTCCGAGCGGACCGGTAGCTTCCTGCGGGTCGGCCGGGCGACCGCGGCACCCGCAACGGCGACGACCACCACGGAAACGGAGCTCGCGCATGTCAATTGACACTTCGGCGGTACCCACGGATGTGGCTGCGACCGTGTTGGGCATGTGGAAGGCACTGTCGAACCGCGACTGGGAGACGCTGAAGACGTTCCTGTCCGACGACTGCATCTACGTCGACATGCCGGTCGGTCCGATCGCGGCCGCGCGCGGTCCCGAGGATATCGTCAAGCGGCTCAAGATCGGGCTCGAGCCGCTGGCCGGCTACGAGAACCATGACGGCGTGCTGGTGAGCAACGGCGTGGACACCATGTACGAGCACTCCGAGACGTGGACATTCCCGACCGGCGAGCAGGGCGTGCTGCGCTTTGTCACGGTGCACAAGGTTGCCGACGGCAAGATCACGCTGTGGAAGGACTACTGGGACATGAACGGGCTGACCAGCTTCGCCCCGCCGACCTGGCTCGAAGACCTGGCGAGCGCCGACATGTCGTGGATGTTCGACGCAACCGGCCTGATCTGATCCGGCTAGCCCAGCCGGACCGATTCGCCGAGATCCTGATCCAGAATCGTTCCTGCTCGCCCCATCGCGGCGTTGCCTGATCGCAGGAACTCGAGCGAGTGCCGCAATTCGTTGGAGTCGATGTCATCGGTTGCGGCCATGCAGAAGTGCATCGCCACGTCGTAATCCGAGAGGCCGGCCTGGAATTCGGCGCCGAAAGCGGGATCAGGCGGTGGCATGTGGCCCTGCAGTCCAGCAACTCCGTGGTGGTATCTCGCGCACGCCGCGCTCAGCGACACGACGTCGTTGGCCTGCGCTGCCGCCGACACCGCATCCGTTGCCGACTGGATTGCCCTGACGTGGTCCTGGACGTTGTCCCACCACGCCCGCATCGACTGCCGCAGCGGCGGTGTGGGCGGTGCGACGGTCCGAGTCTGGGTGAGCGTCGACGGCGCAGCAGTGACCACGCTGGTCTTCGTCGGCAGACCGCCCGGCGGACCACACGCGGCCAGCGCCATCGTGGTGATCCCGGCGACGAGCATCCGAGGCGAGCGCATGGGAACCAGCGTCACCCCGTGGCAGCGGGATCGGGAGGGTCCAAGGGCCCCGATAGTCCCGACCCGACGGCCGGCACCCCGAGGATCTTGGCGGCGAACGGGCTGATCTGAGCACCAGCCGGGGCCTGCGACGCTAGTCTGATCAGGCCGAACCGGCACCGTCGTCAGGAGGCATAGATGCGCAGGGTCCTCATTGGGTCGATTGTCGCGTCGGGACTGCTGAGCGTGGCGATACCGCTCGCCGGACCGGCGTCGGCGACCTCATGCCACTCCCCGAGCTGCGTGCCGAATGTCGCGCAGAACGTCGTCGGTGGAACACCCTGCACCCCGAGTCCGGGCTTCGTCTTCGGGTTCGACAGCCAGAAGAACACCCTGATCTGCGCGGCCAGCGGCGTGTGGGTGGCGACCGGACCCTTGGTCGGTGAGGCGGCCAACGCGCTGCCGTGCACCACTCCTGGAACCACCGCGCAGCAGCGGGTGGCCGGCGACGAATGGGAACCCAAGGTCTACGGGGTTCCGCTGATCTGCACCGGACCGGCCGACTGGGCGCACTGGAAGCACTTCCCGCCGTCCTGACTGCTAGAGACGGTAGACGCGGACGGCGTTGTCCCGCCCGATCAGATCGACAACCCGGATCGCATCGGCCTCGCTCCACTGGCCGCTCGCCACGAACCCGGCGAGCACCGCAGCCATCCCCGCCCGCCAGAGCCGTGAACCGAGATAGTGCAGCTCGGCGGGGCCGAAAGCGTCCGAGGAGTACAAGATCTTGCGAAACGGGGCCAGCTCCAGCGTGCGCGCGATGAAGGCTTCCGCGCGGGCTCCGAGATGGTTGATGCTCAGGCCGACATCGAGGTAGACGTTGTTGAAAGCCTGTGCCAGATAGCCGGCTTCGCGTTCGTAGGGATAGCAGTGCAATAGCACGATCGGCGTGCTGCCGGACTGGCGCAGCAAGTCCAGCAGGAACATCGGGTTGGTCCGGTGCAGATCGCAGTCCCGGTCGCCGAGACCGACGTGGAACTGCAGCGGCTTACCCAGCCGAAGAGCTTCGTGCACACCGAACCTCAGCAGCGTGCGGTCGGTCAGCCGCACCCCGCCGGCGTCGCGCCACCGGGCTGCAGCGACGGCGACATCGCGTGGGCCGGGTTCCGACAGATCACCCTCGAAGCCACCCCGATAGGCCAGCACCGACTTGGTGGCGACCGCAGACTCGGTGCGCTGGTCCAGGATTCGGCGGAACGCATCGGCGTAGTCGCCCGAGGACGCGGCCGCCTGCTCGGCGACCTCCTCGAGACGCACGATCTCACCGACCTCGCCCCCGGACGCGGCGGCAATCTCGGGCAACCCTGCGATGGCGCCGGGCAGGCCGGTGTCGACCAACCAGTCGCTGACGCCGGCGGCAGGCAGGAACACTCGCGCCAGCTGCTCTTCGGTCAGTTCACTGCGACGTTCCCAATAGGTCTGCGGGTCGCTATGTTCGGCGAGCCCGAGCAGCGGCGCGCAGTGGGCGCGCATCGCGAAACCGAGCTGGGTGTCGAAGCCGGAATCGAAGTCGGCAAGCGGTTCGATGTTGGCTTCGTTGAGCCCGTTCTCGAAGCGCCTGCGGTCACCGGAGGTGAGCCAGTAGCCGTGAACGTGGTTGTCCACCAGACGGATACCGGCGATGTGGTCGTCGAGCGCCGAAACGGACAGAGACACTCATAAGCTCCATGCCATCCGGAACTTCTCGGTCAGCGCCTCGGGGTCCAGGTGCGAATACATTTCATGCTCGTAGCGGCGGACGGCAACCAGGACGTCGACGGCCGCGTCGCCGAGGATCGCCCGCAGCCGGGCCGAGCCGTCCAGTGCCGCAATCTCCTGGGCCTGGTCAGTGCTCAGCGCGACGGTTCCGGCGGCCGCGCGGTCGTCGTCGGACAAGGTGCCCGGGTCGACCGTCGTCTCCGGCGGCAGTGCGGTGCCGTTCTCGATTCCGTCGGCCGCGAGGCCGAGGATCGCGGCGGTGGCGAAATACGGATTGGCCGACGGGTCGACGACCTTCACCTCCACGTTGGCCCCATCCGGGTTGCCGTGTCCCCCGCGGACGAAACGCACTGCCGCTTCCCGGTTCTCGGTTCCCCAGCACGCGTAGGCACCGGCCCAGTTGCCGGGTTTCATCCGCAGACCGGACACGATCGACCCGCAGAAGATCAGCTGCGCCTGCGGCAGCCCGGCGACGATGCCGCCGATGGCGTTCTCCCCTTCGGGGGTCATCCCCTGCGCGCCGGACCCGCCGGCAAACACCGGGCTGTTGGCTCGCGACAGGGAGAAATGTTGGTGCGCACCAGAACCCACGCTCCCGGCGAACGGCACTGGGGACAGGCTCACCCGAAGTCCGTATGTGCGGGCCACCCGGCTGATGATGATGCGGGTCAGGATCAACTGATCGGCGGCGGCCACCGGCGACTTCGGGGCCAGCGATATCTCGAACTGGTTGATGCCGTACTCGGGGTGGAACTGCTCGATGCCGACACCGGCGGCCGCGGCCGCCGCGGTCACGTCCCGAACGAAACCTTCGTATTCCAGCACTCCGGCCAGCCCGTACTGGGCCCACAGGTTGCCGGGCAGCCGGTTACCCTCCGCATCGACCAGCAGGAACTCGATCTCGTGACCGACCAATGCCTGATAGCCGGCGGCGGCCAACCGGGCCTCGATGCGTCCGAGAGTCCCGCGCGCGCAGGCCGGAACCGGGTTGCCGTCCTGGTCGTAGAACGAGGCCGGCGCCCACGCCAGTCCACCGCCGATGACCCGCAACGCGTCCAGATCGATGCGCACGCGCTGGTCGCCGACCACGCTGATGCCCGGGGCGAAGGCGATCCCCGCGCGATCGATGGCGAACCCATGGGTGACCGGGCTGAAACCCAGCCCGGGATCGGCGAACGCGTTGATCCGGCGGACCGGCACGGTCTTCGCGTGGGTCAGGCCGGCGGGATTGACGAAGGTCCCGACGACGGTACCGACGCCGTCGGCGTCCAATTGCCCGATAGCTGCGCCGGCCGGCGGTGTGGTCATGGCAGCCATTGTGCCGACCGCACCGGCCGGATGCGACGGATAGCCGCTACGCGCGGCTCGGCAGAGTCAGCTTGCAGCTCTGTCCGATGTCCAGCGTGCTGAGCATCCGGCCCATGCCGACCCACATGGCGCACGACAACGTCAGGTCGGCCATCAACTCGTCGGAGAAATGCTCGCGGGCCCGATCCCAGAAATCGTCGTCGTATTTGAGCTTGGCCCAATCGGTTCCGAAGCGGTGGGCGAACTCGGCGGCGATGCGCTCCTGCTCGCTGTAGCCCTCCCACGTCTTCCACTCCAGCACGTGGTCGTAGAGCTCCTCGTCCACACCGGCCGCCGGCCCGTCGGCGTCCCGGGTGTTCTGGCACAAGACGCATTCGTTGTCCTGCGCGATCACCGCGCGGGCGAGTTCACGCACCCGCATCGGCAGCCGGTTCTTGTCGCTGTACACCGCATGGGAGAAGGCCGCCATCGCCGTACCCAGGTCGGGAGACTTGACGATCCAGCCCGCGACGTCGTCGTCAGGGAAGTTTCCGATTCGGCTCATGGGCGTGATGGTACGCCGGGAAACGCCGATCTGGAACGTGTTCTAGTTTGTTGGCGAGATCGGCTGAGGGACAATACGGCGGTGCCCGGTCTCCCGCTCCGTCGACTGGTGATGGGCCCGCCGAGCGGCGGCACACCGGTGACCCTGCCCAACGGGATGCGCATCCATCAGTGGCAGCGGATCGAAACCAACTTTCTGTACCCGGAGATCTTCGGCGCGGACTCGGTGTATGCCAGGGGCGGATACATCGACTTCCAGCCCGGCTCAGTCATTGTCGACGCCGGCGCGAACATCGGGATGTTCACCTTGTTCGCGGCGCTGCGCTGCCGAGGCGAGGCCGAGGTGTTCGCGTTCGAACCGATTCCCACCACCTACTCGGTGCTGGCGGTCAACACCGAGGCCGCCAACCGCGGTGAGTACGCCGCGGCGATGGGTGCCCGGCCCGGTGCGTCCCTGATGATCCACCCGATCAACCGCGGCCTGTCCGCGACGGACGAGACGGTGGTATTCGCGCACCACCCGAACTTCTCCCTGTGGAGCACGCGGGATGCGGAATTCGCACGCCAGCGACTGGACCGGTTCGTGGCCGATGTGGCCGGCTTCATCCCGGTCGCTCCGCTGGCCGTGCGCCGAGCCGCGGTGCGGCCGGTGGTCGCCTGGATGGGCCGCACCACCACGGTGGCCGCCACGCTGGTCCCGCTGTCGTCGGTCATCGAGGAGTACGGCCTGACACGCATCGACATCCTGAAACTCGATGTCGAGGGTGCCGAAATCGCAGTGCTGCAAGGAATCACGCCGACCCACTGGGACATGGTCCGTCAGGTGGTGTTGGAGGTGGAGTACTTCGCCACCAAAGACGTCATCGTCGAGATGCTCGAAGCGCACGGGTTCACGACGTACTGGTTTGCCAGTGAGCGCGAGCGCTACGGCGCCGTACAGAGCGAAGTGTGCATGGTCTACGGGTGGCGGGCCGAAGACCGCTCGTAGGTCACTTCGGGGGTCGTGACACGCACTGCGCCGAGTACAGCTCCACGCCCAGCTTGTCCATCAGCTCCAGCTGCGTCTCGAGGTAATCGATGTGGTGCTCCTCATCGGCCACGATCTCCTCGAAGAGGTTGGCCGTGGTGGAGTCCAGCTTCTCGCGGCACACGATGATGGCCGGCTTGAGCCTCGCGACCACCTCGTACTCGATGGCCAGGTCGCTCTCGAACTGCTCGCGCAGGGTCTGCCCGACGCGCAGCGAGCCGAGCCGCTGATAGTTGGGCAGGCCGTCGAGCAGCAGAATGCGGTCGGTGATGGCCTCGGCGTGGCGCATCTCGTCGAAGGATTCGTCGCGGGTGTGCTTGGCCAGCTCGGTGAAGCCCCAGTTGTCCTGCATCTTGGAGTGCAGGAAGTACTGGTTGATGGCGGTCAGTTCGCTGGTCAGCTGCTCATTGAGCAAGCGAAGAACTTCCGGATCACCTTGCATGACGTCTCCCCAATTTGGCTGCGGAGATCACCCTAGTGCAACGACATCGCCGGTTTCGGTCAGCTGAATGGGACGGCATGTTGTAGGGGTACCTAACTAAGGTTAGTCTCGGCTAATATGACCGGTGTGCGACGCCGCCCTGTGACGAGAGTGAATCGCTGATGTACGTGTGCCTCTGCGCAGGAGCGACCAGCGCCACGGTCACCGAGGCTGTTGCCCGCGGAGCGTGCACGTCCAAGCAGGTCGCCGCGGCGTGCGGCGCGGGAGGTGACTGCGGCCGGTGCCGTCGCACCGTGCGGGCCATCATCGAACAGCACTTCGCCGCCAGTACGGCGCGAGCGAGCTGACTCAGGACTTTCCGCGGTGGAAATCCGCCAGCGCCTCGGCGTTGGCCGCAGCACCCATCAACTTCTCGAACAGGGCGTTCTCCCGCGCGGTGGCGTCGGCGATGCCCTGCCGGAACGGCGCGACCATGGTCTGCTTCACGGCCATCAGGCTCGAAATAGGCCGGGAGGCAAGCACTTCGGCGTGCTTTCGAGCGTCGGCGATCAGATCGTCGGGCTCACTGACCCGCCAGACCAGACCCATCCGCAGCGCTTCAGCGGCGTCCACCCACTCCGAGGACATCAGCAGCCACGCCGCGTTCTGCCGACCGATCAACTGCGGCAACAGGTATGACGACGCCGCCTCCGGAGCTACCCCCAGACTGGTGAAGGGGCATTTCAGCCGCGCTGTCGACGACATGAACGCCAGGTCGGCATAACCCAGAATCGTGGTGCCGATACCCAGGCCGACTCCGTTGACCGCGCAGATCAGCGGCTTGGGGAATTGGCTCAGCGCGGTGATCAGGCCGGGGAATCCGTGTGTGCCCTGGACGAAGTCGGGATTGGTGATGCGCTCCTGCATGTCGCCAAGGTCCTGGCCGGCGCTGAAGGCGCGGCCCGCTCCGGTGATCATGACGACGGCAACCTCGGGATCGTCGGCGGCGGCGAGTAGCGCCTCGGCGGTGGCGTCGTAGAGGGCCTCGTTGAAGGCATTGAGAGCGTCCGGGCGATTGAGGGTGATCGTGCGGACCCGGTTCTCGTCGTCGATGAGCAGCGTCACGCGGCACACCCTAACGGTGGGGCACACCGAGGCGGGTAGCCACAGCCCGGCAGGTGAGACCTAGCTACCCAGCAGTCGTTCTGGGTGGTGGCAGTCGTTGACGCCGCCGCGCAGCATGGGTAGCTGTGGTGGGGGGATCCATTCGGTGTTGCCGTTGGCGAGTTTTCGGGTTTTCCAGCCGTGGTCGAGGAGTCGGTGATCGGCTCGGCAGGCCAGGGTGAGGGTGTCGATGTTGGTCAGCCCGCCCTGGGCCCATTCGTCGACGTGGTGGACCTCGGTGAGATAGCCCGGTGCGTCACATCCCGGGCGGGTGCAACCGCGTTCCTTGCTGTGCAACATGATCCGCTGATCAGGTGTGGCGATGCGTTTGGTGCGGCCCAGCCATAACGCCTGCCCGCGCACCCCGTCGAACAGGGCGAGGTAGTGGTAGGCGTGGCTGGCCATCCGGATGACGTCGGGGATGGGTAGCAGGGTTCCGGTGGCGGTGACCGCATGCCCGGTCTTGGCCTGCAGGTCCTGCAGGGTGGCCGAGACGATCACCGTGACGGGTAACCCGTTGTGCTGACCGAGTTTCGGGTCCCCGAGCTGCCCGCGCACCAGTGCGGTCAACGCATCATGCTGGCGTTGGGCGTGGCTGCGCAGGTCGCGGTCGGCCACGTCCTCGGATGGTGTGAGGGTGGGGGTCTGGTCGGCGGGGTTGCACACCCCGGGTGCGGCGAACTTGGTGAACCACCCATCGAGCAGCGCCCGCAACTCCGGCGTGGCGATCAGCCGGCCCACACTCATCCCGTCGACTTGTTGCCCACCGCACCAGACGAAGCCGCGTTTGCGGGCGCGGTCGTCATCGGAGAACGTCCCGTCGGGGTTGAGGTGCAGTGCGAGCCGGTGGGCGATCTTGTCCAACTGATCGGGCCGCATCGTCTGGGCGTGCTCGGCCAGTGTGCGTTCGGCCCTCTCGACCTCCACCGTCGGGACATGATCGGGCAAGTCACGGAAGAATTTCTGGATCACCCGCAGATGCTCGCCATCCAATTTCCCGTCATGCCAGGCCTTAGAGGTCTCGGGCAGCAGCGGCGGCAGAGGCTCACCGGTCAACGCCCGCCGCGGCCGGAGTTGCTCGGCATCTCGGATCCGGCGTTTGGCCTCCCGCGGGCTGATCCGCAGCACATCGGCCAGGGTGATCGGTACCGGCGGGCAGCCCTCGACGTGTTCCAGCCGAGAGATCAATGCGTGAGAGACCGCGACCTGCTGGCGGAGCAGGCTCTCGCACTCCTCGAGCACGACAAACCGATCAGCAGGGGAAAGTTCATCGAAATCGACCGCAGCCAAGGACTCGAGATATCGATCCCGGGCCTCGCGCATAACGTCGACCACACTCACACTTCGAACACTAGTGCGAATCACCGACAAAAATGGTTGCCGGCAGCGAACCTGGGGATGACCGCGGATCTGGGGATAAACCCAGGTCAGCCGTTGGAGTACACCCGGGTCGGCGCCACCAGCACCACGACGCGGCCCTGCTCGACCATCGTCCGGTCGTACTCGGCCCAATTGTCGTGCGTGCCACCGCAGGCGGTGAACACCTCGCGCAGCAGCAGCCGCAGCTGGTCCGCGGACGCCAGCCATGCAGGCTGGTCGTCGGGACCGGCGAGTTCGGCCCGGCCCTCCACCGACGCCCACTGCCAGCCGTCGCGGAACGTCAACGTCACCGCGGGCCGGGCCCGCAGGTTCGCCAGCTTGACCCGGCCATAGGTCACGAAGCCCAGTACTGGTTCACCGGTGGCCGGGTGCGCGACGATCCCCGCGTTCACCAATGACGCCTGAATGGTGTTGTCGGCGCGCAGTGTCGCGACCACCGCGAGGCCCCGGTCGGCCTGGGCCAGCGTGACCGCCTCGTCCAGCGTGGTCATGCCGAGAACGGGCTGCGAAAGTTGTAGCGGCTGGTGGGCACCGCGTCGATGTTCACGTTGGCGCCGAATGCCGCTGTGCTGGCGACCATCTGCTCCATGCGGCTCTGCAGGTCGGCATCGTCGGCGGCGCCGAAGAACGCGTGCAGGCTCCTGACCGCCTCGATCGGGAAATGCTCCTCGACGATCGCATTGATCACCGGGGCGTCCTCGGTGATCGCGCGCACCACATAGTTCTGCACGTAGGTGAACGTCGACTGGGTCGCGATCGCCACCGGCGTGTGGTTGCCGTGCCAGCGGGACAACCACGTGCGCTCGTCCATGTCGGCGGGACGCCGCAGCAGCGCCATGTTGGCCAGCCCCGGCGACCGCTCTCCGGGCGGGGTCGACGGCGGCGGCAGCGGCGCGGACTCCGTCACCAAGTAGGCGGCGATCTCCTCGGCGTAGTGACCGAGCAGCTCCAGCGCCATCAACATCTGGTCGCCGTAGTACTGCTGAGTCCACACACTGACCAGCGCCTGCACCGGCGGGTCCAACACCGTCAGGGTCATCATCGAATCGCGAACGTCGCGGTCGCGGACGTTGATCGTCAGGCCGGGCAGACCGAGCGCGAGCAGTTCCTCCGCGACCGGACCCCGCAGTTGTTCGGCCCACTCGTCGTCGGCCGCACTGGTGCGCAGCGTGACTATCACCTTCTCCATGGCGCGAACCTACCTCAGTCAGTCGCGCAGCCAGCGCGGAGTGATGAAGACGCCCTCGGCCTCCACTGTGATGCCCTCGGCGTCGGAAATATGGCCGGAGACAAAGGTTTTCACGCCGTCGACGCGGGTGATCTGCGCTTCCGCGTGCAGCGGCCCGAGTGGGCAGGCGCGCAGGTACCGCACGGTGATGCTGCCGGTGAAGCGGGGTTTGGCGTCGGGGCTGGCCGCCTCGCCGAGCACATGATCCAGAATCAGCGCCGACACTCCCCCGTGCACATGTCCGGGCGGGCCTTCGTAGGCGGCACCGAGGTGGAAGTCGGCCCAGCGCCGGTCATCCTCATCGCGGTGAATGACCAGCGGCGGGGCGGTCGGGTTGCGTAGACCGATGACGGCATTGCCCCAACTGATGCTCCGCCCCGACGGGGTCCTTTTTACCCCGAATGCGCCGTCGATCTGCTTGCTCCGCAATCGGGCGGTCGCCGCGTCGATGTCGGCCTTCACCGCGGCGACGGTCTCGGCGTCCACCTCGGTGCGGATCGTCGCGTCGACCAGCGCACGCACCGAGACGGCCAGCGGCTCGTAGATCGCCCGCAGCCGTTCGATGTCCTCGGCAGACAGGTCCTCGACGGTGAACTCCAGCACCTCAGCACTAGAACATGGCGCCGGTGTGCTGTCGAACCAAGGTCTCGCCGCGCACTAACACAAACGACACACAACTGACCCCTGGTTGGAACGCTGGCGTCGAGAATCACCAGGTAGCGCTCGATGTCCCGACGCGCCAGAAAGGCATGCCGATGAGCACCGACGTCACCGAGCCCGCGACACCGTCGAGCGAGCTGAAGATCCCGTGGTGGACCCGCGGCGATCTCAACGCCTTCTTCGGGCTCGGATTCAACATCCTGGTCAACGTCCTCACCCTGACCACGCTGATGATCGGGGTCGTCAAGCTCCCAGCCGACGACGTGCTGGGCACTGTGCTGCCCGCGCTCGGCGTTGCCCTCGTGCTGGGCAACCTCTACTACACGTTCCTGGCCCGGCGGCTGGCCCGGCGGGAGAACCGCACCGACGTCACCGCCCTGCCGTACGGGCCCAGCGTCCCGCACATGTTCATCGTGGTCTTCGTCGTGATGCTGCCGGTGTACCTGGCCACCAAGGATCCGATCGAGGCCTGGAAGTCAGGGCTGGCCTGGGCGTTCATGATCGGCGTCATCGTCATCATCGGCGGGTTCGTCGGCCCCTACATCCGCAAGCTCACCCCGCGCGCGGCCATGCTGGGCACCCTGGCCGGCATCTCGATCACGTTCATCTCGATGCGCCCGGCCGCGCAGATGTGGGAGGCCGCCTGGATCGGCCTGCCGGTGCTGGCGATCATCCTGATCGGCTTCTTCACCGACGTGAAGCTGCCCGGCAACATCCCCGTCGGTCTGGTGGCATTGCTCGTCGGCACTGCGATCGGCTGGATCGGCGGGTTCATGTCGGCACCCGATGTCAGCCAGGCCGTCTCCGACATCGCGATCGGCATCCCCGACCTGCGGCTCGATCTGTTGGGCTCGGGCCTGGCGCATCTGGCTCCGCTGCTGGGCACCGCAATCCCGTTGGGCGTCTACAACTTCACCGAGGCGATGAGCAACGTGGAGAGCGCCGCGGCCGCCGGTGACAACTACAACCTTCGCAGCGTGCTGCTGGCCGACGGCGCCGGCGCGGTGATCGGTTCGGCGTTCGGCTCGCCGTTCCCGCCGGCGGTCTACATCGGCCACCCCGGCTGGAAGGACGCCGGCGGCCGGGCGGGCTACTCGCTGGCCAGCGGCGTGGTCATCGGCGTGCTCTGCTTCCTCGGATTGTTCGGGGTGCTGGCCGCACTGCTGCCGGTGCCTGCGATCGTGCCGATCCTGCTCTACATCGGTCTGCTGATCGGCGCCCAGGCCTTCCAGGCCGTGCCGCGCCTGCACGCGGTGGCAGTCGTCGCGGCGTTGCTGCCCAACCTCGCCCAATGGGCCAGCGGACTGATCGACAACGCGCTGAACGCCGCCGGAACGTCGGCGGCCAAGGTCGGCATGGACGCCCTCGGCGGCGCCGGCGTGGTCTACGACGGACTGCAGACGCTCGGCGAGGGCGCCATCCTGGTCGGCCTGCTGCTGGGCACCATGGTGACGTTCATCCTGGAGAAGAAGTTCCGCTACGCCGCTCTGGCGTCGGTGGTGGCCGCGGCACTGTCGTTCGTCGGCCTGATCCATGCGCCCGAGATCGCGTGGGCCGCCAATCCTCAAGTGGCGCTGGGCTATCTGTTCTTCGCGGTGGTGTGCCTGCTGTATTCGCTGCTACCCGCAGCCAAGGAGCCGGTGACCGTCGACGAGTCCGACATCGTCGCCGGGCACTGAGTAGGCCGCTCGTCACCAGCTTCCGGTGCGGGGACAGACAGCAACACCGCCTTGAATTGCTGTAGACACCGAATGTCGACGATGTCGACATTCGGTTGATCGCTGCGAAGATGAACGGCGCGCCCGAAAGGCGCTCTCCCACTCTGACTGCCCGCATACTTACCAAGCGGTTTCGGCTCGGTGAACGGTCGTCGACGACCTCGTTCTTGGCGCACAGGAAATTGCCAGATCTACTTACGCTATCGGCAATAAGCCGGAAAGTTCCTCGAGAAGGTGCGCCGTGGAATCACCATCGACCAGAGCACGTCTGACATCGGCCGTCTTCGCGACGGGACTGGGCCTCGCGATCGTGGCCTGCCCTTGGAACGCAGCGGCCGTCCCGGGCGACACCAACACGTCGGGCTCAGCGTCATCCGCACACTCCGCACGCAAAGCGGGCCCCGCAAAGCCCGCCGCACGCAGTGAAGACGACGGGTCCGTATCCACCTCGGCGACGTCCGCGAAGCGCCCCGCGAGCACCCCACAATCGAACCGCCACGTCACCTCGTCGGGACGCGTTGGGATCGAAAAGCCCGCAGCGACGGCGGTTGGTCTCCCGACGGGCTTTGATGTGACCGCAGAGCCTACGAGTGTCCAACTTCCTGCCGAAACCGGCGGACCCGCGGCAGAATCCGACAACCAAACGCCGTCGGCAGCGTCCTTGGCAGCGGTACCCGTGATGGGCGTGGTATCACGTCTTTCGGCACTGGCCACCGGTCCCTCGCTGCCAGATCCGCCCGCCATTCCGCGACCACTGGAAGTGTTGGGCTGGGCGCTGTTTCGTCGCACGGAGATCTCGGCGCTGGGCACCACAACCCAGGGATTCGTCTTTAGGAACGAGAGCAGTGATTCGGTGACGTTCGTGGGCTACGGAACCACCGAACGTCCAGAGAACGGCGGACCAGCGCCCGACACCGTCGTCGCGCCCAACCAAACGATCCGATTCGAAGTTGTCTACAACTTTCTGAAGACGACGCGAGTCCAAGCACTGTTCACGACAGCCGAGGGCAACACGGTCTTCACCGCCAACCTCACCGTGGGCCCGTTCAACGAGGCCTCATCCACCTGTGCGAGCGCCGGTGGCGGCCAGCGATGCGTAGCAGACGGAAAAAACCTCAGGTTCACCAATCCTTCGGCACCGAATCTCGCGGCCTTGCTCAACGCCGTGGATGCCACGCCGACGCGTCCCGGTGATCAATTGCGCGGCGTCGTCGCGGGACTGCTGGGTACCACGACGCAGGGCTACACCATCTACAATCTCACCGGCAAACCGGTCACCGTGATCGGTTACGGCACAACTGAACTCCCCGAGAACGGGTTGCCCAAGCCCGGCACCGTGATCCCGGTGGGGGGTACCGCCCGTACCGAGGTGATCTACAACTTCCTCCGAACGACGACGGTCGAGCCGGTGTTGCGAGTAGGGCCGGACGGAACGATATTCACCGCCGACCTGACTGTCGGGCCCTTCAACGGCGCGTCGTCGACATGCGGTGCGGTCGGCGGAAGCGAGCGCTGCTCGGCCGACGGGAAGACGGTGGTATTGGTGCAGGCGCCCGGCGCAAACACCGTCATCGGACCGGACCAGGCCGCAACGCAGGCCAGAATCATCGAGGCGTTGTGCAAGGACGGCGGCATAGGGAAGTGCGAGTTCAAGCCGGAGACGGAGTCCGAGGGGCTCAGCGCACCCAAGAACGTGGCCAGTCCAATCATCAACAGGGGGCAGAACCCCATCAAGAGGACGCTCAAGCTCATCGATGTGCGCAGCCAGACCGATAGCCTCAACATCACCGCCAAGGCGTCGTTCAGCAACTTGACGAAGACCATCAACGCCGAGATCCAGACTGCCTACGGGCACACGTGGACTTTCACCAAGACCTTCGAAGAAGACATCGAGGTGACCACGCCCCCGGGCTACACCACGACCGTCACCACCAGACAGCCCGTCTGGCAGGTGACGGGCACCTTCACGGTGATCGTCGACGACAGCACGTTCACGCTGACGGGTGTTCAGTTCAACACCCCGATCAAACAGGACGACTTCGGCTCCTACGAAGTGACCGACACACCGAACGCCCCGACGAGGTCGCCGGTGCCGCGGTGGCTTTCGGCGGTGTTCGCGGCGCTCGGTCTCTGAGGACAGCGTCAGTCCGCGACGAACGGGACCTCGGCGCCCTCGGCGAGCACGATGTAGAGCCGGCGCCACGGGTCGGCGTCGACCAGGCGCCACTGGTGGCCGGAGCCGACGGTGTCCTCGGCCAGCAGCACGTCGCCGGGGGCAAGGGTGAACTCCTCGCCGTCGCGGGTGGTGAACGCCAGCGTGCCCGCGAGCGTGACGACGAGCTGGCGCACCGGCGCGGTGTGCCAGGCCAGCGTGCCGCCGCTGGCCGTCTCCTCCGCCGTCACTCGCGTCGACGACATCGCCGCCGACACCAGGTCATCGTTGCGTCCCGGCGACACACCGAGCCTGCCGATCTCGACGTGGGACTGCTCGTCGGCTCCGGTGAACAAACGCACGCAGCGAATCACTTGGGCACCCTTTCGTTCTGGTCGGTTGCAACGGTATCGGCAGTCGCCGCGCTGACCTAGGGTGTGCAGCATGGCGGTTCCACTCGGCGACACCGAGCCGTACTACGACCTCGGTGACTACCACCGGCCCGTCGACACTCCCTCGCCGCAGGCGCAGGTGTGGTTCGACCGCGGACTGGTGTGGGCCTACGCCTTCAACCACGAGGAGGCGATCACCTGCTTCGAACGAGCCCTGGCGCTCGACGCCGATCTCGCGATCGCCCGGTGGGGCATCGCGTACGCCATCGGCCCGAACTACAACAAGGGTTGGGACGCCTTCGATCCCGTCGATCTGACCGCCTCCCTGGCCCGGGCCCGGATGGAACTGAAGCTGGCCGCCACGAGCCGCGGCAGCGTCGTCGAGCACGCCCTGATCGCGGCGCTGGCAACCCGGTTTCCCACCGACGATCCCGACGACGCCGACGCTCTGGCGGCCGGCCACGTCGCCTACGCCGAGGCCATGGCCGAGCTGGCGCGGGCGTACCCCGATGACGTCGACGTCCTGGCCCTGGCCGCCGATGCGCTGGTGAACATCACGGCATGGGCGTTGTGGGACACCGCAACCGGGGATCCGGCCCCCGGATCGCGGGTGCTGGAGGCCACGGCGCTGTTGGACGCCGCGCTGCGCACCGACGCCGGGCGCGCCCATCCCGGTGTGTTGCACCTGTATATCCACGCGATGGAGATGTCGGCCCATCCCGAGGACGCGCTGCCGGCCGCCGACCTGCTGCGCGGCCTGGTGCCCGACGCCGGTCATCTGCAGCACATGCCGTCGCACATCGACGTGCTGTGCGGCAACTACCGAGATTCGGTGCTGGCCAACCAATCCGCGGTGGCAGCGGATCGGCGCTTCGTCGCGCACGCCGGGCCGCTGAACTTCTATTCGCTCTACCGGGCCCACGATCTGCACTTCATCGTCTATTCGGCGATGTTCGCCGGCCAGTCGCAGATCGCGCTGGCTGCCGCCGACGAGCTGTCCGGGCAGCTGACCCCCGAACTGCTGACCATCGAGTCGCCACCGATGGCCGACTGGCTGGAAGCGTTCGTGCCGCTGCGGGTGCACGTGCTGATCCGGTTCGGCCGCTGGGACGAGCTGATCGCCGAGCCGCTGCCCGCCGACACCGAGTTGTATTGCACGACAACGGCAACCATTCACTATGGGCGCGGGGTCGCGCATGCGGCCAAGGGTCAGCTGGCCCAGGCGGTTGCCGAGCGGGAGGCGTTCGCCGCAGCCTACGCGGGCGTCCCGGAGTCGCGGTATCTGTTCAACAACACCAGCCGCCACATCCTGGCCGTCGCGGCGGCGATGCTCGACGGTGAGATCGCCTACCGGGAAGGCGATTTCGACGCGGCCTTCGAGCATCTGCGACGGGCGATCGCACTCGACGACGAACTTCCCTACGACGAACCGTGGGGCTGGATGCAGCCGACCCGGCACGCCTATGGTGCATTGCTGCTCGAGCAGGGGCGTGTCGAGGAGGCCGCCGCGGTGTACGCCGCCGACCTCGGCCTTGACCCGACGCTGAGCCGGCCGTGTCAGCATCCGGGCAATGTGTGGAGCCTGCACGGCTATCACGAATGCCTCCAGCGGCTCGGCCGTGACGCCGAAGCGGTGATCATCGGCCGGCAGCTCGAACTGGCCAAAGCCCGCGCCGACGTCCCGATCCTGGCATCGTGCCTGTGCCGGCTGGAGGTTCTCAGCAAGGACTGTTGCCACTGAGGCAGTAATCTCGGTGGGTGCACGACGGCCTCGAACCCCCCTCGCCGGTCCTGCCGACCCGGCGCGGCTGGCCCGGCCGAGTCGTGCACTTCATCGGCACCGCACCGGTGACATTCGGCTGGCTGGCCGTGCTGTTCCTGACGACGATCGCCCAGCATCTCCTCCCCCGCTGGCACCTGCTGGAGCTGCTGCGCAAAGACTCGACGAACCTCCACCACCTGGCGTCCGACCCGATCCGGGTGCTCATCACCAGCCTGCTGTGGCTAGACGGCGCGGCGTGGTGGCCGTACCTGGTGGGGTTCTGTCTCTTCCTGGCCCCGGCCGAACGCTGGCTGGGGCGCCTGCGCTTCGTGATCGCCGGGCTGATCGCCCACATCGTCGCCACCTACGCCAGTGAGGGCTATCTGTACTGGCAGATCCAGGAGGCGCTGATCTCACCGCGCTACCTCAACGCCCGCGACATCGGCGTCAGCTACTTCGCCGTCGGCATCGTCGGACTGCTGACCTATCACATCGCACGCCCGTGGCGCTGGCTGTACCTCTTCATCGTGCTCGCCTATTGCGTGGGCGCGGTGGCGATCACGCCGACATTCACCCCGGTCGGACACCTGGTTGCGCTGTTCGTCGGATTCGCCTGCTACCCGCTGGCCCGCGGCCGTCCCGGCTCACCGGTGGATCCGATGCGGCTCCTGGAGCTTTGGCGCTTCCGCCATCCACCGACACCGGTTGCGTAAGGTGAGGACGTGGCGCTCGACGACCAGGACCTCCGGCGGCTCGGCCGCTGCGTCGAACTTGCCCGCACAGCGCTGAACGCCGGAGACGAGCCGTTCGGCTCCATCCTGGTCGACGCCGACGGCACGGTCCTGTTCGAGGACCACAATCACGTCGCGGGCGGCGACGCCACCGCCCACCCCGAACTCGCGATCGCACAGTGGGCCGCCGCCAACCTCTCCCCTGACCAGCGGGCCCGCGCCACCGTCTACACCTCCGGCGAACACTGCCCGATGTGCGCGGCCGCGCACGCCTGGGTTGGCTTGGGCCGCATCGTGTTTGCCGTCGCAGGTGCCCAGCTGGCCGAATGGCTCACCGACTGGCAGGTGCCACTGCCGCCGGTGGCCACCCTGCCGATCACCGCGGTCGCCCCGCGGCTGCCGGTCGACGGCCCAGCCCCTGAGTACCGCGACGAGATGGTGGCCCTCTACGCCGCGAAGTTCGCGCCATGAGCGACTGGGTGCGCCACGCGATCTGGTGGCACGTCTATCCGCTCGGTTTCGTCGGCGCCTTCCCCGCCGCCGAGCCGCCCGGCGCGCACGAGCACCGGCTCCGCCGCCTCGTCGACTGGCTCGATCATGCCGTCGAACTCGGCGCATCGGGAATCGCGCTGGGTCCCGTCTTCGCCTCCCGCACCCACGGGTACGACACCACCGATCACTTCCGCATCGACCCGCGACTCGGTGACGACGACGACTTCGATCACCTTGTCTCCGAAGCACATCAGCGCGGACTGCGGGTCCTGCTCGACGGTGTGTTCAACCATGTGGGAACGGAATTCGAGCGTTACCTACGTGCCGTCGATGGCAGTGACCCCGAAGCGCGGTCGTGGTTTCGCGGCCGCCCCGGCCACTTCCACACCTTCGAGGGACACGGCGAGCTCATCACCCTCAACCACAAGAGCCCGGCCGTCGTCGATTACACCGTCGACGTCATGACCCACTGGCTGGCCCGGGGCGCCGACGGCTGGCGACTCGATGCCGCGTATGCGGTACCGGAGTCGTTCTGGGCCCAGGTGCTCCCCCGGGTCCGCGAAGCCCATCCCGACGCCTGGTTCGTCGCCGAGGTGATCCACGGCGACTACGCCGCGTTCGTCGACGGCTCCGGCGTCGACTCGGTGACCCAGTACGAACTATGGAAGGCGATCTGGAGCAGCCTCAACGACGGCAACTTCCACGAGTTGGACTGGGCGCTGCAGCGCCACAACGACTTCCTGGCCAGATTCGCGCCGCTGACGTTCGTCGGCAACCACGACGTCACCCGGATCGCCAGCAAGCTGGACCGCCCCGAGCAGGTGGCCCACGCGCTGGTGCTGTTGTTCACCACCGGCGGTGTCCCCAGCGTCTACGCCGGTGACGAACTCGGCTACCGCGGCGTCAAGGAAGAACGGGCCGGCGGCGACGACGCGGTACGTCCCGAGTTCGGGGCGCCACCCGTCCCGCTGGACGCCGCGGGTCGCGAGACATGGAATCTGCACCAGTACCTCATCGGCCTGCGCCGGCGCAATCCCTGGCTGTACGACGCGAAAACCACAGCGCTGCAAGTGGACAACCGCGGCTATGCCTACGAGACCCGCAACGGTGACGATGCCCTGATCGTCGCGCTCAACATCGACGACGCGCCGATGACGCTGCCGGTCGCCTCGCTCATCGGCGGGCAGGCTCAGCTGGTGGGCGGCACGGCGGCACCGCCCGAAGAGATCGTCGACGAGGTGGTGGTCCCGCCGCAGGGCTGGCTGGTGCTGCGCCCGCTATAGCAGCTCGAGCGTGCGGGTATCCCGCTCGCCGCCGTAGAACTTGTCAAGCACCGCCACGAAGTCGGCGTTGTCATCGGTGGCCTGCTCGAACAGCGTCATCGACGAGCACACCTTGAGATTGTCGGGCCAGCCGAAGATCTCGTCTATCGCGCTGCCCTCGATCGCCAGGACCAGGCGCGCACACTCGTGCAGCCGTGACCCGAGCACTGGATGCGCCAGGTAGGCCTGCGCCTCGGCGAGCGATGAGATGCCGAAACGCTTTGCGGTGGAACTATTTCCGAGTGCGCCGAGCTGAGGGAAGATGAACCAGATCCAGTGGCTGCGCTTAGCCCCGGCCCGCAGCTCGGCGAGCACCTGGTCGTACACGCGGTCCTGGGCGTCGACGAAGCGACGCAGCTCGAACGGGTCCATGCCTCCACTGTATCGTTGCCGCGGCGTGACCTTCCTGTTACTGACGCGCGGTCAAAGATGTTGGCCGACTGGATATCCCGAGTCCCCCGCGTCGCCTGATCGTTAGCGAACCGCGATATGCCACACCGCCGCGCGTGCCGAGTCGGCGCTACGCACCGTGATTAGCTGCCAGAGCACAGCACTTCTCCACTGTGATACACGTACGAAAGGTGATGGTTTCCGTCATGAAGATCGTCGATAAGATGCGAGGCACTTGGTTGCGCCGCGTGGCCGCAGCCTTCGTGGCCGCACTCGCTCTGCCCGGCCTGATCGGTGTCGTCGGCGGGTCGGCGACCTCGGCCGCCTTCTCCAAGCCCGGACTCCCGGTTCTCTACCTCGATGTCCCGTCCGCCGCGATGGGACGCAATATCCGAATCCAATTCCAGGGCGGTGGCCCGCACGCGGTGTACCTGCTCGACGGCCTGCGCGCCCAGGACGACTACAACGGCTGGGACATCAACACCCCGGCGTTCGAGTGGCTGTACGGCTCGGGCCTGTCGACCGTCATGCCGGTCGGCGGACAGTCCAGCTTCTACACCGACTGGTACCAGCCGTCGCAGGGCAACGGGCAGAACTACACCTACAAGTGGGAAACGTTCATGACCCAGGAGCTGCCGGCGTACCTGGCCGCCAACTACGGGGTCGACCCGAACGGCAATGCTGTCGTCGGTCTGTCGATGGCCGGTAGCGCATCGCTGACCTACTCGATCTACTACCCGCAGAAGTACACCTACGCCGCATCGCTGTCCGGCTTCCTGAACCCCTCCGAGGGCTGGTGGCCGATGCTGATCGGTCTGGCGATGAACGACGCGGGCGGGTTCAACGCGCAGAGCATGTGGGGTCCGTCGTCTGACCCGGCGTGGCGCCGCAACGACCCGATGGTCAACATCAACCAGCTGGTCGCCAACAACACCCGGATCTGGATCTACTGCGGCACCGGTACGCCGTCGGATCTCGACACCTCCGGTGGCGGCGGCAACCTGATGGCCGCTCAGTTCCTCGAAGGCTTCACGTTGCGCACCAACAAGACCTTCATGGACAACTACCTCGCGGCTGGTGGACGCAACGGCGTGTTCAACTTCCCCGCGAACGGCACGCACAGCTGGGGCTACTGGGGACAGCAGCTGCAGCAGATGATCCCGGACATGCAGCGGGTTCTGGGAGCAACTCCTTCCGCCGGCTGATCCACCCCTGACAACAGCGAGCCTGTCGCCACCCCCCCGGCGGCAGGCTCGCTGCTTTGTCTGGGCGGTCCGCGCGGGGAACAAACTGGAACCAGTCAAGGTTGAGTCGGTCAGACTGAACTTTGGAGGATTGATGGCTGAAGCCAAATCTGTGCCGGTCCTGTTTGTCAGCGAGCCGATCGTGCTGCCGGGAATGGTGGTGCCGATCGAACTCGACGACGCCGCGCGTGCCGCGGTGGACGCGGCGCAGGCCACCCCGACCGGCAAGCTCTTGATCGCCCCGCGCCTGGACGATCGCTACCCCACCTATGGCGTCATCGCGTCGATCGTGCAGGTGGGCCGCATTCCCGGTGGCGGCGCCGCGGCCGTCGTGCGCGGTGAGAGCCGCGCCCACATCGGCTCCGGAACCACCGGGCCGGGTGCGGCGCTATGGGTCGAGGTCGACGAGATAACCGCCGCCGAGCCCACCGAGGACACCACGGCGCTGGCCGCGGAGTACAAGAAACTGCTGCTGGCGATGCTGCAACGCCGCGAGGCCTGGCAGATCGTCGACGTGGTCAACAAGATCACCGACCCGTCGGCGCTCGCCGACACCGCCGGCTACGCGTCCTATCTGTCCGACGTCCAGAAGCGTCAGCTGCTGGAGACCGAAGACGTGGCCGCCCGCCTGCAGGTGCTGATCGACTGGACCTCCGAGCATCTGGCCGAGGTCGAGGTCAGCGACAAGATCTCGCAGGACGTCCGGGAAGGCATGGAGAAGACGCAGAAGGAGTTCCTGCTGCGCCAACAGCTCAACGCCATCCGCAAGGAACTCGGCGAGGGCGAGCCCGACGGATCCGACGATTACCGGGCCCGTGTCGAGGCGGCCGACCTGCCGGACAAGGTCCGGGAGGCCGCGTTGCGCGAGGTCGGCAAGCTGGAACGCTCCAGCGAGCAGAGCCCGGAAGGCGGCTGGATCCGCACCTGGCTCGACACCGTCCTGGACCTGCCGTGGAACACCCGTACCGAGGACTCGACCGACCTGAAGGCGGCCCGCGACATCCTCGATGCCGACCACCACGGGCTGGATGACGTCAAGGACCGCATCGTCGAGTACCTGGCCGTGCGCTCCCGTCGCGCCCAGCGCGGGCTGCAGGTCGTCGGCGGCCGCGGCTCCGGTGCCGTGATGGTGCTGGCCGGCCCTCCCGGCGTCGGCAAGACGTCACTGGGTGAATCGGTGGCACGGGCGTTGGGCCGCAAGTTCGTTCGCGTCGCCCTGGGCGGCGTGCGTGACGAGGCCGAGATCCGCGGGCACCGGCGTACCTACGTGGGCGCACTGCCCGGCCGGATCGTCCGGGCCATCGGCGAGGCCGGTTCGATGAACCCGGTCGTGCTGCTCGACGAGATCGACAAGGTCGGCTCCGACTACCGGGGCGATCCATCGGCCGCGCTGTTGGAGGTCCTGGACCCCGCACAGAACCACACGTTCCGCGACCACTACCTGGACCTGGACCTGGACCTGTCCGACGTGGTGTTCCTGGCGACGGCCAACGTGATCGAGAACATCCCTTCGGCCCTGCTGGACCGCATGGAGTTGGTGCAGATCGACGGCTACACCGAGGACGACAAGGTGGCCATCGCGCGCGAATACCTGCTGCCCCGGCAGCGCGACCGCGCGGCGCTGACCCCCGAGGAGGTCACGGTCACCGACGCGGCGCTGCGCAAGATCGCCGCGGACTACACCCGGGAGCCCGGTGTGCGCCAGTTCGAGAGGCTGCTGGCCAAGGCGTTGCGTAAGGCGACGACCAAACTAGATGCCAACCCGGATCCAATCGTGATCGATGAGCCGGATCTGGTTGGCTACCTTGGCCGTCCGCGCTTCACCCCGGAATCGGCGGAACGCACCGCCGTGCCGGGCGTGGCGACCGGACTGGCGGTGACGGGGCTGGGCGGCGATGTGCTCTACATCGAAGCCGGCTCGACCGACGGTGAGCCGAGCGTTCAGCTGACCGGTCAGCTGGGTGACGTGATGAAGGAGTCGGCGCAGATCGCGCTGTCCTACGTCCGTAGCCACGCCGAGCAGCTGGGTGTGGATCCGGCGGCGCTGAACCGCAAGATCCACGTGCACGTGCCGGCCGGCGCGGTGCCCAAGGACGGTCCGTCCGCCGGCGTCACGATGGTCACCGCGCTGGTGTCCATGGCCACCGGACGGCAGGTCCGCTCCGACGTCGGGATGACCGGCGAGGTCACCCTGAACGGGCGGGTGCTGCCCATCGGCGGCGTCAAGCAGAAGCTGCTGGCCGCGCAACGGGCCGGTCTGTCAACGGTTTTCATCCCGCAGCGCAACGAGGCCGACCTGGACGACGTCCCGGCCGAGGTGCTCGAGGCGCTGACCGTGAAGCCGATGACGGACGTCGCCGACATCGTCGCGCAGGCGCTGGAGCCGGCCACCGAGGCAGCCACCGCTGCGGCCTGACGCTCGACCAGGCACAAACTCGGGCTGATTCGCCAGAATCGGCCCGAGTTTGTGTCTGCTGGGCGTAGTAACTTCTGGCTATGGCCTACGACGAGGATCTCGCCAACCGGCTGCGCGAACTGCTCGCGACCGAACACGGCGTCGACGAGAAGCGGATGTTCGGCGGGGTGGCGTTCCTGATCAACGGCAACATGGCCGTGTGCGCCAGCGGTCAGGGCGGCTTGATGGTGCGGGTACCGCCAGAGGACACCGCCGCCCTGCTGGAACGAGACCACACCGCACCGATGATCATGGCGGGGCGCGAAACTCGCGGCTGGATCAGGATCGGCGACGACGGTGTGCGAACGAAACGTCAGCTGCAGAGCTGGGCCACCCGCGGCGTCGACTACGCGAAATCCCTGCCACCGAAGTAGCGCCGGAATAAATCCCGGTGAGCCGGGCTTGTCGCGTGCATGACCCATCCCGTGCGCGTCGCCGTGCAGATTCAGCCCGCCGACACTCCTGACTACGCCACCTGGCGGCGTGCCGTTCTGCACGCCGAGGACATCGGCGTCGACGTCATCTTCGGCTACGACCACTTCCACGCACCGTTCATCTCCTCGATCGCCGACGCGAAACCGGTGCTGGCGGCCACGCAGCCGGATGTCAACAACTTCGAGGGCTGGACGGCACTGGCCTCCTGGGGTGAGATCACCACCCGGGCCGAGCTCGGGCTGCTGGTGTCCGGGATGGGCTACCGCAATCCGGACCTGCTCGCCGACATGGCCCGCACCGTCGATCACATCAGCGGTGGGCGCGCCATCCTCGGCGTCGGCGCCGGCTGGTATGAGAAGGACTACACCACATACGGTTTCGACTTCGGGACCGTCAAGTCCCGGGCGGACGCCTTCGACGAGGGTCTGCTGCGCATCGAGCGGCGGTTCGGCCTGCTGCAGCCGGCGCCGCTGCGCAAGATCCCGATCCTGATCGGCGGATCCGGCCCCAAGCGCACGCTGCCCGCCGTCGCACGCCACGCCGACATCTGGCACACCTTCCTGCCGCTGGACTCGTACCGGGAGGCCAGTGCCCGCGTCGCCGAGCTGGCCGCCGGCTTCGGGCGCGCCGACAGCGATATCGAGCGCTCGACGTTCTGGACCGATCCGCGGTCGGCGGACGATTATCTGGCCGCCGGTGCGACGTTGTTCCACACCGAGGTCCGCGCATCGGCCGGCAGATACGACCTGAGCACGGTCGAGAAGATGGTCGACTGGCGCGACGGCATACGCTGAGAATGTCTGACGCCGAAATGACACATCGTTTCGTCGGCTTACTCCGCGGGTATCGCCTGCCAGATGGATGATGCGGAGGCCAGGCGCCTCATTCAGCGTCTGCGTCAGCACGCGGGCAGAACCTATGCCGCGGAAGCGGGAATCACCTTGCGGGACACGCCGATGCCGCTGTTCCAGCTGTTGGTGCTGTGCATGCTGGCCAGTAAACCGATTGATGCCGGGATCGCTATGCAGGCCGCGCGGGAGCTGTTCCGGGCCGGACTGCGCACACCGCGCGCGGTGATGGCGGCCAACCGGCAGACCATGATCGACGCGTTCGCCCGGGCCAACTACGTGCGCTACGACGAGAGTTCCGCGTCACGGTTGACCGAACTCGCGACCAGGGTCAACGACGACTACCGCAACGACCTGCGCACGCTGGCCCGCATCACCAAACCCGAAGTGAAGAACGCCAAGCAGGCGCTCAAGCAGTTCACCGGAATCGGGGACACCGGATCGGACATCTTCCTGCGGGAGGTCCAGGACGTCTGGCCGTGGGTGCGGCCCTTCTTCGACAAACGCTCACTGGACAGCGCCGAGCAACTCGGTCTCCCCCGCGACCCCGACAAGCTGGCCGCCCTCACCGGCCGTGCGATCGCGCCGCTTGCCGCGGGGCTGGTGCGGGTCTCCCTCGACGACGACGTGCGGCAGCGCATCGCCGGCTGACCCGTGACCGTCCGGATCGGCACCTCCGGGTGGTCCTACGACCACTGGGAATCGGTGCTGTACCGCCCGGGACTTCCGGCGGCCAAGCGGCTCGCCCGCTACGCCGAGGTGTTCGATACCGTCGAACTCAACGCCAGCTTCTACCGCTGGCCCAAGGACGCCACCTTCGCAGGCTGGCACACCCGGTTGCCCGACGGATTCACCATGACGGTCAAGACGCACCGCGGCCTGAGTCACTACCGGCGACTCAACAACCCCGAACCCTGGATCGACCGGCTGGAGCGCTGCCAGCGGGCGCTCGGTGACACACGGGAGGCGGTGCTGGTCCAACTGCATCCCGACCTCGAACGCGACGACGCCCGTCTGGCCCACTTCCTGTCGCTGATCCCCGACTGGATTCGGGTGGCCCTCGAGATGCGTCACCCGTCGTGGGACGACCCGCGTGTCTACGAGCTCCTGGAGCGCCACCACGCCGCCTACGTGGTGATCAGCGGACCCGGTATGCCTTGCGTGCTGCGCGCCACGACCGATCTGGTCTACGTGCGCATGCACGGCCCCGACAGCGCGCCCATCTATGCCGGGGACTACACCGAGGCCGACCTGAATTGGTGGGCCGACCGGATTCGGGAATGGCAGGACCAGCACCGGCGGGTGCTGGTCTATTTCAACAACGACGGGCAGGGTCACGCCGTCTGGAACGCGCTGCGGCTGCGGGAACTACTCGGCGGGTGATTCGAGCAGTCTTTGTCGCGCCGTGGCGAATTCGGTGTCGGTAAGGTCGCCGCGGTCGCGCATGGTCTTCAACGTCTGCAGCCGCTCGGCCAGTTCGGGCGGCAGGTCGTCCGGTTGCGGCGCAGCCCGCACGATTGGCTCGTCCGCGATGAGTTCGATGAGCTGCGGGCGGGCCGGATCGATCCGCACCGCCACCCGGTCGTCGGCCTCGGGCAACTCACCCAAGGTGAAGGTCGCCGCCACTTGGGCCTCGTAAGGTGTTGCGCCGTCGAAGCGTTCGACGCGCAGCCGCAACACGCGGCGGCAGGCATCCTTGTTGACCACCACGTTGAACGTCGGCCTGATGACCTCCAGCACGACACCGGCGGCGGCCACCCCGGCGCTGCGCAGCTGATCGACCCGAGACACCGCGACAACCAGCCACGCCGCATAGCCGATGACGACCACGCTCCACAGCACCAGCCACCACACCGAGAGCGGGGTCGTCCAGTCGGCAGCCCATGGCACCGTCGAGGCGATCACCCAGCCGAGCAACGCCGGACGCGGCGACCGGCGTGAAATCGCCAGGAACACAACGAACTGCGCGACGTAACCGCCGAGCCAGACACCGAGCACCCAGCCTTTGGCCGAGGTGGCGCCGGCGTGGTCGAGCATCCGGGTGGCGACCAGCGCCGGGGCGGCGATCAGCACCCACCACAGTGCCGACAGTGTCGCTATGGTCCGCCACATCACCGGGCCACGGTATACCGCGTCACACCCGCACCACGTCGCAGGCAGCTGCCAGCACGGTGACCAGCCCGGAGGATCCGTCGACCCGGACCCGCATGCCGGTACCCAACCCGGCCGCGACCCCGGCGATGAACGGCACACCGAACTCAGCGGCGAACACGCTCACATCACCCAGCGTGGCACCGCCGTCGGTGAGCACTGCGCCGGGTGTGCCCAGCAGCTCGACCGCGTCGATGTCGGCGCCCGCGACAACGGCGATGTCCGCGGCTCCCAACCCGAAGTCGGCGGCGGAATCGACCACCCGGACCGTGCCTTCCACCGCGCCGGGGAACAGTCCGGTTCCGTGCAACTCGTCGCCGACCTGTGCGAGATTCGTCGCGGGGACCGGCGTCCAGGACCCGTCGATGACGGTGGGCAGTCGCACAGCCTGCAACCGCTCACGCTCGGCGATGCGACGTTTGATACGCAGCCGGGTGTCGGCGGGTAAGGCCAGTGCTTCGTCGACGGTCAGCTCGAAGACGTCGTCGAGCACCGCGATCTTGTCCGCCGCCACCAGCCTGCGGCCCAATTCCCGTACCGCAAGCCGAAGTTGGTGGGTGTACCGCAGGGTGGTGTCATAGGCCAGCACTCGGCAGGCCTGCGCGGCGGGCACCGTCGCGTGGTCGTCGGCTCCTGAGCCGTGCAGCCGAGCGGCCGCCGCCAGCAGTGCGTCAGGACGATCACCGAGGACGGGCGTCGCGAGCTCCGCGGCCCCCGGCCCGCGGTGCCCGAGATGAGCCAGCGCCGAGGCGAACGCACTGGCCAACATCGGCGCGCCGGTGCGGGTGGCCGCCATATCGCCGGCCTCCAACGCGGCGCGCGCGTACGGATGCGCACGCAGCACCCGCGCCAGCGACGCGACCTCGGCACGAATGCTCATCGGCTGATCCGCCCCGCTCAGCTGCGCCGGGGCCGCCTCGGCGAGCACGACCGCGAGCGCACTCAACGTCCAACCTTCATGAATTCTGGTACGCAGCAGCCGGATTCGAGCATCGAGCTGGGCATCGCGCAGCAGCCCGAGCTTGGCGGTGTCGCGCCGTTCGGCGTCGGCGGCGTCGCGGTAGGCCCGCAGGTGGCGGCCGAACATGCGAGCGCCGGCCTGCAGACGGGTCGTCGACATGGCACCGGTCACCGTGGCGAATGCACCGGGTCCCGCAGTCGGGACATCGGCGGCGGCACGCAACCGCCGCGACAGACCGGCAACGCGGGCCGGGAGTCGCGACTCGGCGGCCGCGAGGGCCGAGGCGCCCAGATAGATCCGGTGGCCGAAGGACGCGACCAGACGGCTCTCCCATTCACCGGCGACCGCGCCGCGCACATCCAGCAGCGCGGCCAGCGACCGGCCGGCCAGCCGCAACCCACCCAGATGGAGATCCAGCGACATCGGTGTGAGCGGGCCTGCCGTCGCTTCACTCAGCGGACCTGCCACGAACACCGGGAAGCGCGGATCGATCCGGTCGTCGAACTCGCCGTCGGCGCCCTCGGGTGCGGCCCTGCCGCCTGCTGCCCGGGCAACGGTGGTGACCGGCAACGGGACCCGCCCGGGGACGGCGAGTGCGCCGGACCTGCCGATCTTGCGGCCCTGCAGTCCGCGCACCGTGTCGACGACGGCATCGGTTGCGCCCCAGCCGCATTCGAATTCCCACTCGGTTCGCAGGGCGGCCAGATCAAACGGCGGGCCCAGCTGCGGCCAGCCGGGCACACCGCGAACCCTGGGACGCGGGTCGACCCCGCCGAGCAGCCGGGCCGCGGAGACGACGCTGGTGGTGTCCACCCCGGCCAGGTCGACGACACCGGTGCGCTCGGTACCGGCGGCAAGGACAAGGAACCGGATCAGATCGTCGACGTGCAGAACGTGAAGCGATCCGGTGGCGTCGGCGTCCAGCAGCGCCGCGACCGACCGGCAGACCAGGCCGTCGCACTGGCGGCCCATCGGCGCGGCGATGCGGACCACCAGGTTCGGCGCCCAGCAGGTGCTGACCAGGTCCTCCAGCTGCGCAGAGCCGCGCGAACCCAACAGGGACAGCGACGGGAACACGATCCGCGCACCGCCGCGCGCGGCGGCGTCACAGACGCGGGCGATATCGGCGGGGCGGGTCAGATCGCGCCCGTCGGCGGGCAACGGGACGACCACGTCGGCCGCTTCGGCCATCCGGTAGAGCACCGGGTGGCTGGGCGCTGCGGCGACGAACTCGACGCCCGCATCGAGGTCGCGGTGCGGACGCTCGGCCATGCCGTAGACATCGTGGCCCGCCGCCAGCAGGCTCTGGGCGAGGGCGCGACCCAGCTCTCCGGTGACTTCCGTGAGCAAGATCCGCATGCTGCCACGCCCCTAGTTCCCCCGTCAGACTTCGACTCTAAGCAGGTCGCGGCCAAAAAATGGCCGTTTTCTCGCCTCGGGAGAAGCCGATCAGGACAGGCTCGCCCGGCCGTCGGCGTGCACCCGGACCTTGGCACCGGCGATGTCTTCGGCCACGGTGACCGCCGCGGCGTCGGCGTCGTCGATGACGGCCATCGCGCGGGCGTCGTCCGGGGTCCGCACCGCGAGGAACGCCTTTTCCGGGCGGCCGTCGCGATCGAACGGGGTGGTCCAGGACTCGACGGTGCCCTCGCCCTCCCATTCGACCACCGCGGTGCGGGTGGGTTCGCGGTCGACCTCGGACTGGACGTCCTCCCAGCGGAAGGCCGCCGGCGGCGGGGTCGCGCTGTACACCCCGAAGCTGTGCTTGGTGAGGAACCCGCCGTTGGCGGTGATCAGGCCGTACGCGGCGGGGTCGTCGCGCAGCAATCCGGCCATGGTGGCGATGGAGTGCATGACGTAGTTGTTCCACGGGCCACCGGCGAAGGTCAGCCCGCCGGTGACGGTCAACGGCCGCTGCGGGTCGTCGGTGGCCAGACCCAGTTCGCCGGCGGCCACCTGTACCGCCGACGGGAAGCACGAGTAGACGTCGACGTGCGCCAGGTCGTCGACGCCGACTCCGGCGAGTTCGAGCGCGCGGCGCCCCGCGATCCGGATCGCGGGAGACCGGTGCAGCTCGTGCCGTTCGGCCACCGAGTACGTGTCATGCGAGTCGGTGCCCGCGTACGGGAAGATCCACTGATCGCGCGGGATCTGCAACGCGGTGGCCTTCTCGGCCGAGCACAGGATGACGACGGCCGCCTGGTTGACCATGTTGTTGGAGTTCATCAGCTTCGGATACGGCCAGCTGATCATTCGATTGTCCGGTCCGGCCTGCCCGATCTCCTCGGCGCTGCGCGCGTCGCGGCTCCATGCCTGCGGGTTGTCCGCGGCCACCGCGCTGAACCGCGACCACAACTCCGCGACCCGGCGCTGATGATCGGCCACGCTCTCACCGCGCGCGATCCGCAGCGCCTGCTCGAAGAGCGGGTAGACGTGCGACGGCAGCAGCAATCCGATGCGCTCTTCGGCGGGGCTGGACATCGGCACCTCGTCCTCGGCGCCCGGCGGCACCGCGACGTCCTCGCCCTGACGGGTCCAGGCAGGCTTGATTCCGTTGGCCTGCATGCGCTTCCGGTTGCGCCATGTCTCGCCGCCGGCGAGCAGGACGACCTCGGCGCGGCCTTGCTGGATGTCCAGGCAGGCCTGATTGACCAGGGACTGCGGTGTGTTACCACCGACCCCGGTGTAGTAGGTCGAGGGATTGCGGGCACCGATCCGCTCGCCGAGCAGCAGACCCGGATCGCGGTAGCGCCACGACAGCAGGTTGACCACCCGGATGGCGTCGACGGCCTGCAGGACCGTCGGATCGGCGGCCTCGCGCGCGGCCGCGGCCATCAGGTCGACGGGTTCGATCTGCGCGTCGTCGCGCTGGTTGATCTGTCCCGCCGCGACCAACACCGGCGTCCGAGGATCCATCGACGGCCCCTATCTGTAGTCGTGACGGCGTTTGACGCCTGTCAAAACCTAGCATCGGTACGCCGCCGGCCCGATGGGCGGTTCTCCCCGGCCGACGGCCATGTCAGGATGTCGCCATGACGGTCGTTCTGGTACATGGCAATCCGGAAACCGACGTGATCTGGGGCCCGCTGGTCGAGGCACTCGGTCGCGCCGACGTGGTGCGGTTGTCGCCGCCCGGGTTCGGCGCCCCGCTGCCCGACGACTTCCCGGCCACGATGGTGGCCTACCGGGACTGGCTCATCGGCGAGTTGGACGGCTTCGATGAGCCCGTCGACCTCGTCGGCCATGACTGGGGCGGCGGGCATGTGCTCAATGTCGTCATGAATCGTCCCGAACTGGTCCACAGCTGGGCCACTGACGTGCTGGGGATCCTGCATCCGGATTACGTCTGGCATGACATGGCGCAGGTGTGGCAGACCCCCGGTGCCGGAGAAGAAGCCATCGAGGCGCTGGCCGCCAGCTCGCACGACGATCGGGTCGCTCTGCTGACGGGTATGGGCATCCCGGCCGCCGTCGCCACCGAGCTGTCACTGGCGCAGGGACCCGAGATGGGCCGGGCCATCCTGGCGCTGTACCGCTCGGCCGCGCAGCCGGCGGTATCCGAGGCGGGCCGGCATCTGGTCAACGCCACCGCCCGGCCGGGACTGTCGCTGTTGGCCACCGAGGACACCTACGTCGGCACCGAGGAGCAGCGCCGCGCGGCCGCCGAGCAGGCCGGGGCCCGCACCGAGGTGCTCGACGGTCTCGGCCACTGGTGGATGCTGCAGGATCCGGTGCGCGGCGCCACCGCGCTGACCCGGTTCTGGGACTCACTGGACTGAATTCGCGGCCCGCGTCAGGGTTTGGTTACCGCCTCGGCGGGTAAGCCTAAGCGTCCCCTAACAAGGAAGTGAGGGCCGCATGGCTGTGCGATCGGGAGTGATTTCAAGGGCCGCTATGACATTCGTCGGCGGTGCCGCGGTGCTGACGCTTGCCGTCGGCTGTGGCGGAGGCGATGACAGCTCGAAGACGAGCACGTCGACGACGACCACGACGACGTCGCCCACCTCCTCGGTGGTCGTGACGACCAGTCCGGCCGGCGGTGACACCACCGCACCCGGTGGCGCGACGGGCACAGCGCCCGGTGGCGTGACGGGCACGGCACCCGGCGTGAACGGCGGCGCGGGCCCCGGTGGCGTGACGGGCACGGCGCCCGGCGTGGAGGGCGGCGCCGGACCGGGCGGTGTCAGCGGATCGGCTCCAGGTGTCGAGGGCGGCGCCGGACCCGGCGGCGTGAGCGGATCGGCTCCGGGCGTCCAGGGCGGTGCCGGACCGGGCGGAGCCGGCGGCTGCGTCAACGGCGTGGGCTGCCTGGGAACGGGATAGCACGGGCTAGCACGGCATAGCTCGGGCTGGCACCGGGTTAACCACACACCTAGCTTGAGTGGCCATTCGTGACGCGTACCGCGGCACGGGTGGCCACTCAGTCGTCTGCGGGTCCGACCCGGTAGATCGACTTGAGGTCGAAGAACGCGTCCAGTCCCTCCGGGCCCAGCTCGCGGCCGATGCCGCTGGCCTTCACTCCCCCGAACGGCGCACGGAAGTCCAGCTGGTAGTCGTTGATCCCGACGGTGCCGGTGCGCACCGCGCGGGCGATCTCGGTGGCCCGCTCGTCGTCGGTCGACCACACCGTGCCGGCCAGACCGAACTCGCTGTCGTTGGCCAGCGCGACGGCCTCGTCGTCACCGTCGTACGGGATCACCGCGAGCACCGGACCGAAGATCTCTTCCTGGGCGATCCGATCGGAGTTGTCGACGTCGGCGAACACCGTCGGCGAGACGAACCAGCCGCGCGGCTGATCGGCCGGAACCGAGCCGCCCGCAACCAGTTTCGCCGAACTTGCTTTCCCGGACTCGATGTAGCCCAGCACCCGTTCGCGTTGGCGGGCACTGACCAGCGGACCGATATCGGTCGACTTGTCCAGTGGGTCACCGACGGTGAGCGCACCGACCATGCCGACGAGGGCGTCGAGCACCTCGCCGTAGCGCGATCGGGGGGCCAGGATCCGCGAGCTGAGGTGGCAGGTCTGGCCGTTGTTGACGAACGACGCGTTCCGCAGACCCGTCATGGTGGCGTCGAGGTCGGCGTCGTCGAGGATGATCGCCGCCGACTTTCCGCCCAGCTCCAGGGTGACCGGGCGCAGCAGCCGGCCGCACACCTCGCCGATCGCACGGCCGGCGACCGTCGACCCGGTGAACGTGACCTTGTCCACGCCCGGATGCGACACCAGGTAGGCGCCGGCGGCCGCACCGCCGGGAACGACGTTGAGTACGCCCGCAGGCAGCCCGGCTTCTTCGGCGGCTTGGGCGAACACCAAGGCGTCCAACGCGGTTTCGGGGGCGGCCTTGAGCACCACCGTGCAGCCGGCCGCCAGCGCGGGCGCCAGCTTGAACGCGGCCAGGGCCTGCGGATAGTTCCATGGCACGATCGCGGCCACCACGCCGACGGCTTCCCGGCGCACGACGGTGTGCCCGATCATGCTCGGGCGGATCTCCTCGATCGGCGTTTCGGTGATCAGCTGCGCGTAGTAGCGCACCAGAGCGGCCGGAAACCGGCCGTTGGCACCGCGCGACAGCGACATCGGCATGCCGTTCTCGCGGCTCACCAGTTCGTCGGTGGATCGGGCGCGGCTCTCCAGGGCCGCAGCGAAAGCAGTGAGCACGTCGGCCCGGTGATCGGGCGAGGTGGACTGCCACTGCGCGAGCGCGGCCCGCGCGGCGGCCACCGCGGCGTCGATTTCAGCCTCGGTGGCGCTGGCGCCGTCGCCCAGCGGCTCACCGGTCGCCGCTTCGATCACCGGCTGCACCTGACCGGCTTTGAGGAACTTTCCGTCGACGAAAATCTCTGCGGCGGTGCTCATCTCATCGCTCCTGGGTTTCGGCGGCCGCGGCGAACAACACGCCGTCGGCGATCAGCTGGTCGATCTCGTCGGCCGTCATGTTCAGCACGTCGCGACAGATCTGGCGGGTGTCTGCCCCGGGCAGCGGCGCGGGGCGCTGGGGCGCGGGCGGGATGTGACGGTAGGGCGCCGGACCGGCCTCGGTCGGCAGCGGATGCTCGAGCAGCGGATGGACCATGTCGCTGAACACTTTTCGCAAGCTCAGCTGCGGGTCGTCGGCCAGGTCGCCGACCCGGTTCATCGGGCCGGCGGGCACCCCGGCGGCCTGCATCGCCTCGGCAACCTGCAGCGGCGAGCGTTCCCTGGTCCACTCGGCCAGTTCCGTGTCACCGACGACGGCGGCCACCGCCTCGCGATCGGCATCGGACCGAATGGACAGCACGCACCATTCGTCATCCCCGGCGCACGCAAGTACCAGATGTTCGGTGGGGTCCGGCTCGATGTCCCCGGCTCCGGCCGCGGCGGCGGCCAGCGTGACGTAAAGGGTGTCGAGTTGGTTGATCGCGGCTTCGGCCTGCGACACGTGTGTCCGCGCACCGACGCCGTCGCGCTCGCGGCGGATCAGGCCGGCCAGCGCCCCGATCGCGCTGATCCGCCCCACCACATGGTCGGGGAAGATCGTCGTAGCGTCGTAGAACGCATGCCGCGCAGTAGGCGCCGGCGGCTCCTGCGACGTCCAGAGCCGCGTCACGCCGATCGTCGCGCGCACCAGCGGGCCGTACCCCAGACGCTTGCTCCACGGCCCGGTGTCACCGAACGCGCTGCTTTCCGCCAGTATCAGGCCGGGATTGAGCTCCCGCAGTCGCTCGGAGGAAAAGCCAAGGGCGGCCAGCGTTCCCGGCTTGAAGTTGGCGAACACCGCGTCGGAGGCGGCCACCAGCCTGCCGAACACCTCGGAACCGGCGGGGCTGCGTAGTTCCAGACCCAGACCGAGCTGGTTGCGATGGGCGCGGGCGAACGACTCGCTGATCTGCTGATCGGGACGCTTCTGGCGCAAGCCATCGGGGTAGCCGGCACTCTCGATTTTGATCACCTCGGCGCCGAGGTCGCCGAACAGCCGACTGAGTTCGCCGCCGGCGACGATCACACCGAGATCCAGCACGCGCACCCCGGCCAGCGGCCGGCACCCCACCGGCTGGGTGGCGTCCGGTGCGAATTGCGCTGACGCCCAATGGGTGTCGCTGCCGTCGAGGCCGGGTGCCGGTGCGCGGTACCCAGCGTGGCTCCCGTCGACCACCCAGTAGCCGGCAGGCACCCGAGCCGTCACGCCCGGCGCCAGTTCGACGTCGAGCAGCGCGCCGACCTCGGTGAGATGCTCGGACTCCAGCGCCTGCGACGGAGTCAGCACCGCGGCGATCGGCACGCCGTGCGCCTGACCCTCGGCAACCAGCTGAGCCATCGTTTTATCGGCGAACAGCGCGGCCATCAACTGACCGAGCTCACCGAAGGCTTTGGTGCGGGCGGCAATCGAGTCGAAGATCGGGTCCTGGAACTGTTCCGGCTCCCCCAGCCACGCCCGCATGCCGCGCCACTGCCGGGGCGCCAGCACACAGATCCGCACATAACCGTCGCGGCACGCGAAGATCGGGTACGAATCCTGATTTCGCGGCCTGCCACGCCACCGTTCGGCCGCATTGCGGGCCGTCGCGGCCTGACCCTGCGTCCCGAACGGCGGGTCCAATGTCAGCACCACCGCGTCGAACCGCGAGAAGTCGATGTAATCGCCTGTCCCACAGCGCAACCGGTTGAAGTACGCCACCAGGACCGCCCACGCCGCCTGCACGGCCGCGGTGGTCGAGGCGATACCGTCCGGGGGCAGCACCGGCGTACCCGTCATCGGTCCCGACCGGGACAGCGCGGTGGACATCGCGTAGAGCACCGCGTCACTGGCCCGCCACGACGCCCGTGGCCCCTCGGTGCCGAAGTCGGTGACCGTCATCGCGACCAGCTGCGGGAACTGGTCGGCAAGCTCGGCGCAGGAGGTGCCGAAAGCCGCCACCGATCCGGGAGTGCCGCTGTCGACCAGGATGTCGGCCTTGCCGGCCAGCTCGACGAACCGGTGCCGGTCGGCGTCGGCGGCGGGATCGAGCACCAGGCTGCGTTTGTTCGCGTTGTGCAATGCGAACGGGATACTGACGCCGTCGAGGGTGGGCAGCGCCCGGCGGGCGGGGCTACCGCCCGGCGCCTCGACCTTGATGACATCGGCGCCGAGGTCGGCCAGCAACCGGGTGACCGGGTCGCCGGTCTGGTCGCACAGGTCCAGCACTCGCACGCCGGCGAGCAGCGCAGGAGCGGTCACGAGTCCATCGCCAAGCCGAGCACGTCGGACAGCGTAGTAGTGAACAATCGGTGCCCCGGCAGCGCGGTCGCCGCGATCAGGGTTTGATGGACTCATGGACTCGATAAGCGAAGAGACCATTGACCAACTCGACGGCTGGTGGCGGGCAGCCAATTATCTCTCGGTCGGACAGATCTACCTGTTGGACAATCCGCTGCTGCGCACTCCGCTCAGCCGCGAGGACGTCAAACCCCGGTTGCTCGGCCACTGGGGCACCACGCCGGGGTTGAACTTCCTCTACGCCCACCTCAACCGCACCATCAAGGCGCGCGAGCAGTCGACGGTGTACGTCAGCGGACCCGGTCACGGCGGCCCCGGCCTGGTGGCCAACGCCTACCTGGACGGCACCTACACCGAGACCTACCCCGACATCACCCGGGACGCCGAGGGCCTGCGGCGGTTGTTCCGCCAGTTCTCCTTCCCCGGTGGCATCCCCTCCCACGTCGCCCCGGAGACCCCCGGGTCGATCCACGAGGGCGGCGAGCTCGGCTACGCGCTGTCGCACGCCTACGGGGCAGCCTTCGACAATCCGGACCTGCTGGTGGTCGCGGTGGTCGGCGACGGCGAGGCCGAGACCGGTGCGCTGGCCACCAGCTGGCATTCCAACAAGTTCGTCAACACCGCCCGCGACGGGGTGGTACTGCCGATCCTGCACCTCAACGGATACAAGATCGCCAACCCCACGGTGTTGGCACGCATCCCGGACGACGAATTGCGCAGCCTCATGGTCGGATTCGGCCACGAGCCCTACTTCTTCGAGGTGACCGAGGACGCGGCGGCCGATCACGCCGACGCGCATCGCCGGTTCGCCACCCTGCTCGACCAGGTGCTGGACCGGATCGCCGAGATCAAGGCCTCGCCCTCCGACGACCGGCCGGCGTGGCCGATGATCGTGTTCCGCACCCCCAAGGGATGGACCGGCCCGGCCTACATCGACGGCAAGAAGACCACCGGATCGTGGCGTGCGCACCAGGTCCCGCTGGCCAGCGCCCGGGACACCCCTGAGCACCTGCAGGTGCTGGCCGATTGGCTGGCGTCCTACCGTGCCGAGGAACTCTTCGACGCCGACGGCACGCTGGACCCGAACATCGCCGCGCTGGCGCCGGAAGGTCAGCTGCGGATGAGCGACAACCCGCACACCAACGGCGGATTGTTGCTCAAAGACCTTCGGCTGCCCGACTTTCGGACGTTCGGGGTGGATGTGCCCGCACCGGGTGCCACGGTCGCCGAGGCCACCCGGGTGCTCGGCCAGTGGCTGACCGAGGTGATCCGGCTCAACCCGGACAACTTCCGGATCTTCGGGCCCGACGAAACCGCGTCCAATCGGCTGCAGGCGGTCTTCGACGTGACCGACAAGCAGTGGAGTGCCGAGCTGCTCGGACCCGAGGTCGACGAACATCTGGCCCGGGCGGGGCGCGTGATGGAGATGCTGTCGGAGCATCAATGCCAGGGCTGGCTGGAGGGTTACCTGCTGACCGGCAGGCACGGGCTGTTCAACTGCTACGAGGCGTTCATCCACATCATCGACTCGATGTTCAATCAGCACGCCAAATGGCTGAAGGTGACCAACCACATCCCGTGGCGCCGGCCGATCGCCAGCCTCAATTACCTTCTGTCCAGCCATGTTTGGCGCCAAGACCACAACGGCTTCAGCCATCAGGACCCGGGCTTCATCGACCACGTCGTCAACAAGCGGGCCGAAGTGGTGCGGGTGTACCTGCCGCCGGATGCCAACACCCTGCTGTCCACCTACGACCACTGCCTGCGCTCGCGCCAGTACGTCAACGTCGTCGTCGCAGGAAAGCAGCCGCACCCCAACTTCCTCACCATGGAGGAGGCGATCGCGCACTGCACTCGCGGCCTGGGCATCTGGGAGTGGGCCGGCAACGAGACGATCGGGGAAGATCCCGACGTGGTGATCGCGGCCGCCGGTGACGTCCCGACGCTGGAGGCGCTGGCCGCCGTCGACCTGCTGCGCCAGCACCTGCCGGAGCTGCGGGTCCGGTTCGTCAACGTCGTCGACCTGATGCGGCTACAGGACGACACCGAGCATCCGCACGGACTGTCGAGCCGGGCGTTCGACGGCGTCTTCACCGCGGACAAGCCGGTGATCTTCGCCTATCACGGCTACCCCTGGCTGATCCATCGGCTGACCTACCGCCGTAGCAACGACAGCCGCATCCACGTTCGCGGGTACAAGGAAGAAGGCACCACCACGACGCCGTTCGACATGGTGATGCTCAACGACCTGGACCGCTACCACCTCGTCATCGACGTCATCGACCGAGTGCCGCACCTGCAGTCGAGCTGCGCAACTCTGCGCCAGCAGATGGTCGACAAGCGGCTCGCCGCCCGCGAATACACCCGCACCCACGGCGACGACATCCCCGAGGTACGCGACTGGGTATGGCCGGATGCGCGCGGCGGCCAGATCACCGCGGCGGTCGACGCCACCGCCGCGACCGGCGGGGACAACGAGTAGAACTTTGCTGGAGCACTGCTGAGCGCGGGTACACTCGGGCGGGTTATGTCCGAGCACAGCGCGGTGGCCGCGCCTCCCCATCCGCACGCGCTGCAGCTGGCCGCCCTGCATCACTTCCGCGTCTACGTCGATATCGGCGTCGTCGTCGTCGTGCTCGCCATGAGTAACCTGCTCGCCCACTTCACCACGCCGTGGGCCAACATCGCTGTGGTGCCCGCCGCTGCCGCCGGCTTGCTGGTGCTGGTGCGCTCCCGCGGATTGGGCTGGGCCGAACTGGGATTGGGTCGCGAACACTGGAGGTCCGGCGCGCTCTACGCGCTGGGTGCGGTGCTGCTGGTGCTGACCGTGATCGCCGTCGGCGCGCTGCTCCCCTGGACCCGCCCGATGTTCCTGAACAATCACTACGCGACGCTGTCCGGCGCCCTGGTCGCCTCGATGATCATCATTCCGCTGCAGACCGTCATCCCCGAGGAGCTCGCCTTCCGTGGCGTGCTGCACGGCGCGCTGGACCGGGCCTGGGGCTTCCGGGGCGTGGCCGCAGCGGGGTCGTTGCTGTTCGGGTTGTGGCACGTCGCGAGTTCACTGGGCTTGACCAGCAGCAACGTCGGTTTCACGCGTTTGTTCGGGGGCGGGTTCCTGGGCATGCTCGCCGGGGTGGTCATGGCGGTCCTGGCCACCGGCGCGGCCGGATTCGTCTTCACCTGGCTACGGCGGCGCAGCGGCAGCCTGATCGCGCCGATCGCATTGCACTGGTCGCTCAACGGCCTCGGCGCACTGGCCGCCGCGCTGGTGTGGCACCTGTCAACCTGAGGTTCGGCTGCGCCGCGCGCGAAACTCCCGGTTCTTGAGTTTGTTGCCGCAGGTGGCCATATCGCACCACGTACCGCCGTGGTTTCGGGAGCGGTCATAGAACGCCCACCGGCAGTTCGCGTTGCCGCACGCCTTCAGCTGCGCCCAGGTCCCGTCGCGCTGGGCCTCCGAGACGATCAGCAGCAGCGAGAGCAGCCGCCCCGGAAGGGAATCGGCGTCCGCGGCCACATCGAGCGCGCCGTCGGGACCCAGATGCACCCGCGCGGTGGCGCTGTCGGTGATCCGGCTCAGCGGGCGCAGTTCGTCGGCGGTCGGCGCGGGACCGCCCGCGTTGTGCACCAGCAGTGCGCGCAGCGCCTCTCGCACCTCACGGATCTCGTCCAGCTCCTGCGGCGTGACAGTGCCATCTACCGGGAGCAGGCCATGGGATCGCAACCAGGGCTGCGCGTCGCCGGCGGCGGCCAGCCGGTCGGCGCCGGATTCCAGGTCGGCGGTGTTGACCAGCGCCTGGACCCGGGCGAGCGGCTCCGGCGCCGGCTTGCTCTCGGGGTCTGCCAGCCAGTCGGCCATGCCGTCGAGTGTAGATACCGGTGACCATCAAAACAACTTGACTGGTCACGAATGACCGGTGTAACGTTTTGGGTGGTCATTTAGAGTGAGGCAACGAGGCCTGCTCGGAACAGGAAACGCCCATGGGGCTCAACCAATTTCACGACAACTTCGGCGAGATTAACACCCGGCTGACCGGGGGCCTCGACGCCCCCGCGCCGGCCGCGTCGGACCGGGACGCGACGGTCACCGCGCGGCTACGGGCCCGATTGTTCGCCGGCCGGCTCGACCGTGACGTCGATGACGGCATCGCGGCATTGCCCGGCAGCCCGCTGGCGGTCCACATGGCGCGACTGACCTCGATCGCCGAACGCGAAGCGCTCGCCCGCAGTCTGCGCCAGGCCCTCGCCGACCTGCACCGCGACCGGCCGGCATTCTCCTCGCACATCCCGGTGCACCCGCAGCGGCTGGCGATCTGCCGCGACGTGGTCGACGACATCACCCTGCGGCTGCACGCCCCGCAACCCGTGCGGGCGCGCGGCATGGCCAGGCTGCGGATCCTGCTGTCCGACGGAACCGGTCCGCTGTACCGCAGCGGGCGGGGCAGCCTGGCCGCCGGACTGCGCGGAGTGCTGGCCGCCCTCTAGGTCACGGCAGCAGGACCGCGGCCCCCGCGATCCGACCCTCGACCAGATCGGTCAGGGCCCGGTCGGCTTGTCCGAGCGGATATTCCGGTGTGGTGACCTCGATGCGATGGCGGCCCGCGAAGGCAAGGAACTCGCGGGCGTCTGCGCGGGTGTTCGACGAGACCGACCGGACCTGACGTTCCTGGAACAGGTGGCGCTGATAGTTCAGCGCCGGGATGTCGCTGAGGTGAATGCCCGCGATCGCCAGCGTCCCGCCGCGATCGAGCGCCTCGAGAGCAGGCAGCACCAGCTCGCCGACCGGGGCGAACATGATCGCCGCGTCCAGCGGGACCGGCGGCGGGTCGGCCGCACCCTGGGCGGACGCCGCCCCGAGGCTCAGCGCCAGCTCCTGCGCCTCGGTGCCACGCGTCATGACGTGCACCTCGGCGCCCTGCGCCAGCGCCACCTGCGCGGTGATGTGGGCGCTGCCGCCGAATCCGTAGAGCCCCAGCCGTCCCCCGGGCGGGAGTTCGGCCCGCAGCAGCGACCGGTAGCCGATGATCCCGGCGCACAGCAGCGGGGCCAGCTCGCTGTCGGTGTAGCCCGCCGGCAGTCGGTGGGCGAAATCAGCAGGCACAGTGGCGAAGTCGGCATAGCCACCGTCGGCGTCCCACCCGGTGTAGCGCGAGTTCGGGCACAGGTTCTCCGCGCCGCGTCGGCAGTACTGGCACACCCCGCAGGTGTGGCGCAGCCACGCGATGCCGACCCGGTCGCCGATGACGAATTCCGCACCCACGTCGGATCCGACGGCGACCACCTCGCCGACCACCTCGTGCCCGGGTGTCACGTGCGGGCGGTGCACAGCCAGGTCACCCTCGGTGACATGCAGGTCGGTGCGACAGACGCCGCAGGCCAGCACGGCCACCAACAGGTCGCCCGGCGCCGGCCGCGGGACGGGTGCGGCACTGTCCAGTTCCAGTGGATGAGTGCGCATCGGCCCGGGCCGGCGTACCCGCCAGGCGCGCATCAGGTCTTGCGGACCATACCGACGATCCACAGCAGGATGACCGAGCCAAGGACCGCGGTGAACAGGGTGAACCACCATCCGCCCGCGGCGGTGTCCAGGAAGAAGCTCAGCAGGAACCCGCCGACGAGCGCGCCCACGATCCCGATGACGATGTTCATCAGGATTCCCGAGCCGCCGCCTTTGACGATCTTGCCGGCGATCCAGCCCGCCAGCGCGCCGATGATGATGTAGCCGATCCAGCCGACGCTGGTCAGCGTCGTCGAACGGGCGAGGAATTCAGTCGCTGCAACCATGTCCATGACGGTCTCCTCCGGATCGCTGGCCAGCGTGAATGCCGGCCGCTATCCCTTGGTATACGCCTGGCAGGTAACGATTGGCCGCATCAAACGGCCACGATCACCTACTGGCCGGGGGTCATCCCGGGCACCGGCGTCTCCACCGGGACGGGAACACCGAGCGGGATGCGCCCACCCGCGGCGGGTGGCGGCGCGTTCGGATCGGCCACCGGCGCGTTGGGATCTGCCGCCGGCGGAGGCGGCGCCGTGTACGGGCGGATCGACTCGGCGAGCGCCTTGGCGGCGGCCGGATCGATCGGATCCTTGGCGGTGCCCAGCCACACCACGAACCAACGCTGATTGCGCTGGTCGCGCGGCGCGTTCGGGACGGAGGTGCCGACCACACCGGCCCAGATCTGGCCGTTGGGCTTGGTGGTGTCGGTGAACTTCACCTCGTAGGACGAGAAGTAGCCCGGCATATCACCGGCCTGCAGCGCGCCGCTCTGCTGGTTGAGCCGGACGCCGGGGAACGGCATGAAGAATTCGCCCATGTCCGATGCGAGCCGGATCGCGGCCTTGCTGTTGTCCTGCTCGGCGCCGGCGAACAGCTTCAGGTCCAGCCTGCCGAGGATGACGCTGGTGTCATTGGCGGTCGGTGCGGGCTGCCCGTTCTCCGCCGGTGCGGTGGTCTTGCTCAGCAGCGCCTGGCCGTAGTTGAGCCGCGACGCGTCCGACACCACCCAGCCGGCGGGAAGCAGGTAGCTGAAACCACCCGATGCGTTCGGGACCCGACCCGGCTCGAGCGGCGCGGGCGGCGGCGGGGCGTTCGGATCGGCCGGAGGCGGCGGCGGTGCATTGGGGTCCGCGGGCGGCGGCGGCGGGGCGTTCGGATCGGCCGGAGGCGGCGGCGGTGCATTGGGGTCCGCGGGCGGCGGCGGCGGGGCGTTGGGATCCGCAGGCGGCGGTGCGACCGGGGCATTGGGATCGGTGGCCGGCGGCGTCGCCGGCGGGACGGCGGGTGCCGCCGTGGTGGGTGTCGGCGTCGAGGGATCCGCGACGGCGGTCGACGACGGCAGGGCGATCGTGACGGCGGTGGCGGCGGTCACCGCGGTGACCGCGAACGCCGTCCACAGGCCTGGCCGTCGCGAAATCGAGTCCGGCTGCGTCATGGCGATGAACCTACCGTGTTACGGCCGTGACGCAAGTGTGGCCTGCTCACGATGTGACGCCCTGTAACGCTGTTGCGAGCTTACAAAATCGGCCGATCACGCAGGTCGCCGACGCGTCGTCAGCGCGCTGCGGGGTGCAAGGCGACCTCCTGTGCCTTGACTGTGAACCACACCGAGTCGCCTGCGGCCAGCCGCAAGGCCGCCGCCGACTCTGCGGTGATGTCGGCCGCCAGGCCGGGCGCGCCGTCGGCCTGTTCCTGGCCGCGCACCCGCACCCGCGCGCCGTCGGCGTCGAGTTCCGCGACCCGGATCTCGACGCTGTTGCGCGGGCTACCGTGCGGCAGGTCGCGGTAGACCGCGACCGCCGCCGGGGTGAACACCGCGACCAGCGCACCGTCGCCGGACGACGCATCGGCGTGTCTGCCGTGCCACAACGTCCCATCGACAGCACGCAGGGCGTCCGGACCGGCGGCCATCCCCCGCACGACGTTCACGCCGGCGATACGGGCGCCGAAGCTGCTGCGCGGCGCCGCCAGCACCTCGCCGACCGCGCCGATCTCGGCGACGCCGCCGGCGTCGAGCACCATCACGCGGTCCGCCAGCGTCAGCACGTCGAGCAGGTCGTGGGTGATCAACACCGTCGCGCGCCCGTCCGATGACACCCGCCGCAGCAGCGCCCGCGCCGACGCCGCGACCGCGACATCGAGTCCGGCCAGCGGCTCGTCGAGCAGCAACACATCGGGCTCGGCGGCCAGCGCACGGGCGATCGCCACCCGCTGCGCCTGCCCGCCGGAGAGCTGATCCGGCCTGCGGTCGGCGAGGTCGGCCAACCCCACCTCGGCCAGCCACTGCGCGGCGGCGTGCCGGGCCGCCGCGCGGCCCGCACCGCGACTGCGCGGCGCGAACGCGACGTTGGCCTGCACGTCCAGGTGCGGAAACAACAGCGGATCCTGCAGCAGCAGGCCGACGCGACGGTCGTGGGTCGGCACCGAGATCCCCGCCGCGGTGTCGGTCAGCGTGCGGCCGCCGACGCAGACCCGGCCCGAGTCCGGCTGCAGCAGACCGGCGATCACGTGCAGCGTGGTGGACTTACCCGCACCGTTCGGCCCGAGGATGGCCAGCACCTCCCCGGCGGCGACCTCGAATGCCACCTCGTACGAGCGCTCGGCCACCGCGGCCGCGAACTGCAGCTCAGCCACTGCCGGTCCAGCCGGACAGCCGGCGCGCCCCGAGGCCCAGCACCACCACCGCGGCAACGACGACCAGCAGCAGCGACAGGGCGACCGCCGCGTCGGCGTCGCTCTCCCGTTGCAGATAGATCTCCAGCGGCAGGGTCCTGGTCACGCCCTGTCGCGACCCCGCGAAGGTCAGCGTGGCCCCGAACTCGCCGAGCGAGCGGGCAAAGGCCAGCACGGCGCCGGAGACCAGGCCGGGCATCAGCAGCGGCAGCGTCACCCGCCACCACACGGTCGCCGGCCGTGCCCCCAGCGTCGCCGCCACGATCTCGTAGTCGGCGCCCGCGGTGCGGGCCGCGCCCTCCAGCGCGATCACCAGGAAGGGCAGCGAGACGAACGTCTGCGCCAGCACCACCGCGCTGGTGGTGAACGCGATCCGGATGCCCGCCGCCTCCAGATAGCTGCCCAACAGACCGAGCCTGCCGAACGCATACAGCAACGCGATACCGCCGACCACCGGCGGCAGCACCAGCGGCAACAGGATCAGCGGTCGCAACGCCCGCACGATCCGGCCGTCGTTGCGAGCCAGCACCAGCGCCATCGGAACACCCATGATCACGCACATCGCCGTACTGGCCGCCGCGGTGCGCAGGCTCAGCAGCAGCGCGGCCCGGGACGCAGGACTGCTGATCAGGGACCAGAAGTTCGTCCAGTCGACCTTGACCGCCATCGCCGCCAGCGGCAGCACCACGAAGGCCGCGCCCAGCGCTGCGGGCACATAGACCCACCGCGGCAGCGGCGGCTGCGTCCGGTGCGCCCGGCTGCGCTTCACCCGACACACCCTAGGGCGAAACGCCATGTCGTGTCCGGATCGTGTCGGCGCGGCATTGGCCTCTTTAGCTACCGTCCAGTAACATTTCGCTGTAATCCAACAAGGAGGTTGACGGGATGGACGTGCTGGTCACCGGAGGTGACACCGAACTGGGTCGGGCGATTGCGGAAGGTTTTCGCGACGCCGGCCACAAGGTCGTCATCAGCGGGGCACGCCGCGATGATCTCGAGGTGGCCGCCAAGGAACTCGACGTCGACGCGATCGTGTGCGACGCCACCGATGCGGAGACGTTGGGTGGACTGCGCAGTGAGTTCCCGCATCACCTGGACACCATCGTTCACGTGCCCGCACCTGCCTGGGCCGGCGGCGACCCCCGCACCTTCAGCCTGAGCGACACCGCGAAGGCCTGGCGAACCGCGCTGGATGCCACCGTCCTGTCCGCGGTGCTGCTGGTGCAGAACATCGGTGATCACCTGCGGTCGGGCGGATCGATCGTCACCGTGGTGCCCGACAATCCCCGCGACGGCGGCGCCGACGCCGCGGTCAAGGCCGCGCTGTCGAATTGGACTGCGGGACAAGCGGATTACTTCGGTACCCGCGGCATCACCGTCAACACCGTGGCGTGCGGCCGCAGCGCCGAGCCGTCCTATGACGGGCTGTCGAGCACCCCGCCGTCGGTGGCAGCCGAGATCGCCCGCCTCGCACTGTTCCTGACCACGCCCGCGGCCCGGCACATCACCGGACAGACCGTGCACGTCGGCCGGGGCGCCCTCGCCAACTTCGGCTGACGGTTCGGTTCACCTGACGTTCGCCGGCGGGCGCTAACGTCGAGTCCGTGACGATTCGACTCGGGATCCAGATCCCCAACTTCTCCTACGGCACCGGTGTTCCGGAGTTGTTCCCGACGGTCATCGCTCAGGCGCAGGAAGCCGAAGCGGCCGGCGCCGACGCCGTCTTCGTGATGGACCACTTCTATCAACTGCCCAGCCTCGGCGCTCCCGAGGAACCGATGCTGGAGGCCTACACCGCGCTGGGCGCGCTGGCGAATGCGACGCAGCGGGTCCAGCTGGGCACGCTGGTCACCGGCAACACCTACCGCAACCCCACGCTGCTGGCCAAGGCCATCACCACCCTCGACGTGATCAGCCAGGGCCGGGCCGTTCTCGGCATCGGCACCGGCTGGTTCGAGCTCGAGCACGACTCACTGGGCTACGAGTTCGGCACCTTCACCGACCGGTTCAACAAGCTCCACGAGGCGTTGGACATCATCCTGCCGATGCTCGAGGGCGAGCGGGTCACAGTCGACGGCACCTACTACCGAACCAACGAGGCGTTCGCCAACCCGCGCTTGCGCGACCACATCCCGCTGATGATCGGCGGCACCGGCGAGAAGAAGACAATCCCGCTGGCCGCCAAGCACTTCGACCACCTCAACCTGGTCTGCGGCTTCGACGAGCTCGCCCGCAAGGTCCAGGTGAAGAACGAGCAGTGCGAGAAGGTCGGCCGTGACCCGAGCGCACTCGAGACCAGCATGCTCGTCTTCGCGCTCATCGACGAGAACATCACCGAAGACTTCATCCCCGCCGACGTCAAGCAGCGCGCGGTCTGGGGCGGCCCGGAGCAGATCGCCGACCAGCTCAAGACCAAGGTGCTCGACGCCGGCGTCGACGGCGTCATCCTCAGTCCGGTCACCCACCTGGACGGCTATCACCCCGGTCGCATCACCGCCGTCGCGCAGGTCGTGCGGCCCCTGCTCGGCGGGTAGGCCCGAATAGGTGGTCCACATCACCCGATTGGCCCGGGTATGGGTGAGAAACCCATTGCCCGGGCGACTACCGTAGTAGGTGTCCTGTGCAAGTCGTTGAGGAGCAGAAATGACCCACCCCGGTGCCACCCCATCGGATAAGCACAAGGTCGTCATCATCGGTTCGGGATTCGGCGGCCTGAACGCCGCCAAGCAGCTCAAACGAGCCGACGTCGACATCAAGCTCATCGCCAAGACCACTCACCACCTGTTCCAGCCGCTGCTGTACCAGGTGGCGACGGGCATCATCTCCGAAGGCGAGATCGCCCCGCCGACCCGCGTGGTGCTGCGCGACCAGCGCAACTGCCAGGTTCTGCTCGGTGAGGTCACCAACGTCGACCTGGCCAACAAGACCGTCGACTCGATCCTGCTGGGCCATACCTACCGAACCCCGTACGACACGTTGATCGTCGCCGCCGGGGCGGGCCAGTCCTACTTCGGCAATGACCACTTCGCCGAGTGGGCCCCGGGTATGAAGACCATCGACGACGCGCTGGAACTGCGCGGCCGGATCCTGGGCGCCTTCGAGCAGGCCGAGCGGTCGAGCGACCCCGTCCGCCGGGAAAAGCTGCTGACCTTCGTCGTCGTCGGCGCCGGCCCCACCGGCGTGGAGATGGCCGGGCAGATCGCCGAACTCGCCGACCACACCCTCAAGGGTGCGTTCCGCCACATCGACTCCACCCGCGCCCGGGTGATCCTGCTTGACGCCGCCCCCGCGGTGCTGCCGCCGATGGGCGAGAAGCTCGGCAAGAAGGCCGCCGACCGGCTGGAGAAGCTGGGCGTGGAGATCCAGCTCGGCGCCATGGTCACCGACGTCGACCGCAACGGCATCACCGTCAAGCGCGGCGACGGCAGCCTCGATCGGATCGAATGCGCCACCAAGGTGTGGTCGGCCGGCGTGTCGGCCAGCCCGCTGGGCAAGATCATCGCCGACCAGTCCGGTGCCGAGATCGACCGGGCCGGCCGGGTCAAGGTGCTGCCCGACCTCACCGTTCCGGGCAACCCGAATGTGTTCGTGGTCGGTGACATGGCCTTCGTCGAGGGCGTTCCCGGCATGGCACAGGGCGCCATCCAGGGCGCCAAGTACGCCGCCAAGCTCATCAAGGCCGAACTCAAGGGCGCCGACCCGGCCGCCCGTGAGCCGTTCCAGTACTTCGACAAGGGCTCGATGGCCACGGTGTCGCGGTATTCGGCGGTCGCCAAGGTCGGCAAGATCGAGTTCGGCGGCTTCATCGCCTGGCTGGCCTGGCTGTTCCTGCACCTGATCTACCTGGTCGGGTTCAAGGCACGGCTCACCACCTCGTTGTCGTGGATCAGCACCTTCATCGGCAGCCACCGCGGTCAGCTGACGATCACCGAGCAGCAGGCCTACGCCCGCACGACAATCGAGCAACTCCAGGAGATCGCCGCTGCGGTCGAGGACGAGAAAGCCGCCAGCTGAGCAAGCCTGCGCTACTGGGAGTTGCCCGTGAGCGCAGGCGAAATGAGCGTGTTCAGCCACCGGCTGCCTTAGCATGATCGGCGACGACAGTCTGACTACAAGGGGGCTCGATGACATCCAATCGTTCCGTGCGTCGCGCGGCTGCGGCAGCGATCGGCGCCGGCGCGGTGTTGCTCAGCGTTGCCGGCCCCGCTTCGGTGATCTTGGCAGGCCCGGCCGCGGCCGACCCGCCGCCCAACTGCACCACCGCGGACATGACCGGGATCATGGCAGGAGTGTCGGCGGCGATGTCGAACTATCTGTTCACGCACCCGGACGTCAACGGATTCTTCACCGGCCTGCAGGGGCTGCCGAAGGATCAGGTCAAGGCTCAGACGCAGCAGTACCTCGATGCCAACCCGCAGGTCCGGGCCGAGCTGGATGGCATCCGCCAGCCGTCGACCGATTTCCGCAACCGCTGCGGCCTGATTCAGCGCCCGCTGGCGCCCGGCGTGATCTAGCCGCGCCCCGGCGCGGTCCCACGTTCGTCGCACGCCGCACCCTAAGGTGGTCGGCGTGGTCGTGAAGCCCGACGAGATCGTCTACCGCGTGCTGCAGCGGCTCCCCACCCGGATGCTGTCGCTGCGCACGATCGTGATCGTCGCGGCGCTGTCCGTCGTGGTCCTGGTCCTGACCCTGGGCACCTGGGTGTGGCTGGGCGTCACCAACGACCAGTACAGCCAGCTGGACCGCCGGCTGGACTCGGTCAGCAGCCTCGGCGACGTGAGTTCGCTGCTGACGACGTCGAAGCCGGACGCCGGCGGCACCCCCACTCCCGACGGAAACCTGGTGCGCACCATCCGGGTGGGCGCGATGGCGATGTCGGTACCGGCCGACGTGGTGCTGCCGGAGTTGGGCAACGGCTACGCCAACACCACGATCGACGGCGTCGAGTACCGGGTGCGGACCTTCGCCGTCGGCGGCGCCACGATCGCCCTGGGCGCTCCCCTGGCCGAAACGCAGCGGCGGATCGCCGAACTGCATCTGCGGGTGCTGTTGATCTGCGCGGGGGTCATCGCGGGCACCGTCCTGGTGGGCTGGCTGATCTCGCTGATCATGATCAACCCGTTCCGGGTGCTCGCCCAGCAGGCCCGCGCCATCAACGCCCAGTCCAACCCCGACGAGGTCCAGGTGCGCGGCGTCAAGGAAGCCGTGGAGATCGCCGAGGCGGTCGAAGGCATGCTGGCCCGCATCGGCGACGAGCAGGATCGCACCAGGGCTGCACTGGAGTCCGCCCGTGACTTCGCGGCCGTCGCCTCCCACGAGCTCCGCACCCCGCTGACCGCCATGCGCACCAACCTCGAGGTGCTCTCCACCCTCGACCTCGCGCCCGAGCAGCGCAACGAGGTGATCGGCGATGTCATCCGCACCCAGAGCCGCATCGAAGCCACGCTGACCGCGCTGGAGCGGCTGGCGCAGGGCGAGCTGACCACTGCCGCGGACTTCGTCCCGTTCGACGTCACCGAACTGCTCGACCGCGCCGCACACGACGCCGAGCGCATCTACCGCGAACTGAAAGTGTCACTGGTGCCCTCCCCCGCGGTGCTGATGGTCGGACTGCCGGTCGGGCTGCGACTGGTGATCGACAACGCGATCGCGAACGCGGTCAAGCACGGCGGGGCCACCGAGGTTCAGCTGTCGGTGTCCAGTTCGGCCGACGGCGTCCAGATCACCGTCGACGACGACGGCAGCGGGGTCCCCGAGGACGAACGGGCCGCGGTGTTCGAGCGGTTCTCCCGCGGCTCGACCGCGTCGCGGTCCGGGTCGGGACTAGGATTGGCCCTGGTCGCCCAGCAGGCGGAATTACACGGCGGCACAGCGTCATTGACCACCAGCCCGCTGGGCGGCGCCCGCCTGGTGCTGACCCTGGCCGGCCGTCACGAGTAGAGCCGCTGCCCCTGCCACGTCGACAGGCTGCCACCGGCCGCCAAGGCCAAGGTGATTCCGGCGGCGTCGGCCGCGGGCTCGGGGTAACGCAGCTCGCTCACACAGGCCAGCGGACTGCCGAGAGCGTCGTCGGCCACCGACGACGGCCCGAGTTCCACCCGATGTCTCAGCAGCGGCACGCCCGCCACGTCTGCGCGCATGGCACCGCTCCAAAAGCCTTCACGCTCACCGGTTCTGCCGATCTGCACGCGTTCCCGGATCCGCAGACGGCTCGCGTCGCCCAGCCCGACCCTGAGCTCACTGACATGCCGGGCGTTGGCAGCCACGATCGTCGGCTCGGGGTCGAGGTCGAGCTCACCGCAGGCCTCGATGTGCCAGCACGCGTGTGAGTCGGTGGTGGCGGCACCGGGCAGTGCCACCGTCGCGGCGGCACTGCGCAGCCGCAGCCGGGCACCGGGTTCGACGACGATGCGGATCGCGATGACATCCCCGCCCAACGGCGTCGCGGCCGCCGACACCAGGTGCACGGTGTCGGGTTCGGTGTGCCGCGCGGCCAGGGCCCCACGGCATTCGATGCGGGGCAGCCGTCCCGGCTGCGCCACCACCATGACATCAGAACGCATTGGGGCTCAGGTGAGTTGGTTGACGCGCAGCTGCTCGCGCACCCACGCCAGCACCGGGGATGCCGCCGGATCGGCGGTCAGCGAGATCAACTCCGTAGGCCTACCCTCGCGGACCTTGGCGGCGTCGCGGCGCATCACCTCCAGGTCGGCGCCGACCAGCGGAGCCAGATCGGTCTTGTTGACCACCAACAGATCCGAGAACGTCACCCCCGGACCGCCCTTGCGCGGCACCTTGTCTCCCCCGGCCACGTCGACGACGAAGATCTGGACGTCCACCAGACCGGAAGAGAACGTCGCGGTGAGGTTGTCGCCGCCGGATTCCACCAGGATCAGGTCCAGGTCGTCGTGTCCGGCGATCAGATCGTCGATGGCGTCGAGGTTGGCGGTGATGTCGTCACGGATCGCGGTGTGCGGGCAGCCGCCGGTCTGCACGGCGGCGATCCGGTCGTCGGGCAATACCGCGTGGCGGCGCAGGAAGTCGGCGTCCTCGGTGGTGTAGATGTCGTTGGTCAACACCGCGAGCGACAGTTCGTCGCGCAGCTGGCGACACAGCGCGGCCACCAGCGCGGTCTTGCCCGAACCGACCGGGCCGCCGATCCCGATTCGCAACGGCTCCCCCGGTTGCCGGGTCCGCTTGGGCCGGTCCGGGTGGACGTGCGGCTGGCCATCAATGAAATGTGGAGGCATACAGCTTCTTTCAGGAGACGAACAGCGGTCGTTCGCGTTGGATATGCCGCTGCGCGAGTTCGTCGAGCAGCGGATCGGACAGGTCGGCCAATCCCGCGGCGGCCAGCTCAGCGGTGTCTTCGCACAGCGGCGCGAGGCTGAACGTCAGCGCCGCGACGTCGGCGGGATCGAGCGCCAGCAGCCGCTGCGCGGCGGTGGCCGTGCCGGTCATCGTGGTGTACACCAGCGACAGCGCGCTCTGGAAAGGGTCGAGCCCGCTGACCGCCCCGACCCGGCCGGCGGTCACCGCCAGGTGCGGGCGGGCGCCCAGCTCGTCCCAGGCCCATCCCTGCCCCGGTGCGGGCCAGACCCGCCGCGCCAGCCGCAGCAGTCCGCGGCCCTGAGCGCGGGAGGCCCCCCTGGCCGCGGGTGACGGTGTGCGCGCATCGGTTTCGGCGTCGGCCTCTGCCACGGTGAGATCGTCGCGATGCACTGCGGCCGCGACCGACGCCGTCACCAGTCCGCTGGTGCGGATCCGGCGGCGCAGATAGGCCTCCAACGTCTCCAGGTCCACGACCAACCGGCTGGTGACCGCTTCTTCCACCCCGCCGGAATGCACGTGGCCGCCGGTCGGCAGCCGCGAGTCGGCCAGGGCCAGCAACGTGGTGAGAGACGACATGGAAACCGTCAGAACAGGAAGTAGCGTTGCGCCATCGGCAGTTCGGTGGCGGGTTGTTCGGCCCACACCTCACCGTCGATGCGGACGGTGAACGTGTCGGGGTCGACCTCGATGCGGGGCTGCGCGTCGTTGAGCGGCATCTGCGCCTTGCCGATGGCGCGCACATTGCCGACCGGCACCAGCTTTCGGTTGACCGCGATCCGGTCGGCCAGCCCGTCCTCGATGGCTTGCGGGGCGACGAAGTGCACCGAGGTGGCGGCCGCGGCGGCCGGGGCGGCGCCGAACATCGGGCGCGGCAGCACCGGCTGCGGAGTCGGGATGGAGGCGTTGGCGTCGCCCATCGCCGCCCAGGCGATCATGCCGCCCTTGAGCACCGCGTGCGGGCGCACCCCGAAGAACGCCGGCTCCCACAGCACCAGATCGGCCAGCTTCCCGACCTCCACCGAGCCGACCTCATGGTCGATGCCGGTGGCCAGCGCCGGGCAGATCGTGTACTTCGCCACGTAGCGGCGCACCCGATTGTTGTCGGCGCCATTGTTTCCCACCGTATCGCCTGCCAAAGCGCCGCGGCGGCGTTTCATCACGTGGGCGGTCTGCCAGGTGCGCAGCACCACCTCGCCGACGCGGCCCATCGCCTGGGAGTCGCTGCCGATCATCGAGATCGCCCCGAGGTCGTGCAGCAGGTCCTCGGCGGCGATCGTCGAGGGCCTGATGCGACTCTCGGCGAACGCGAGATCCTCAGGGACACTGGGGTTCAGGTGATGGCACACCATCAGCATGTCGAGATGTTCGTCGAGGGTGTTGACCGTGTGCGGCCGGGTCGGGTTGGTCGAACTCGGCAGCACGTTCGGATAGGCCGCGACGGTGATGATGTCCGGCGCGTGGCCACCACCGGCGCCTTCGGTGTGATACGCGTGGATGTTGCGGCCCTTGATCGCGGCCAGGGTGTCCTCGACGAAGCCGGCCTCGTTGAGGGTGTCGGTGTGGATGTTGACCTGAACCCCGGCGGCCTCGGCCACTGTCAGGCAGGCGTCGATCGCGGCGGGCGTGGTGCCCCAGTCCTCGTGCAGCTTGAAACCGGCTGCACCCGAACGTAACTGCTCCCACATCGCCTCGTGGCTGACGGTGTTGCCCTTACCCAGCAGCGCGATGTTCAGCGGCCAGTGGTCCAGCGACTCCAGCATCCGGGCCAGATGCCAGGCGCCCGGGGTCACGGTGGTGGCTTTCGAGCCCTCCGCGGGCCCGGTGCCGCCTGCCACGATCGTGGTGATGCCGCTGCCGATGGCCTCGTCCATGATCTGCGGGCAGATCAGGTGGACGTGACAGTCGATCGCCCCCGCGGTCACGATGCGCCCGTTGCCTGCGATGATCTCCGTCGACGGACCGACCACCAGATCCGGGTGCACACCCGACATGATGTCGGGGTTGCCCGCCTTGCCGATGCCGACGATGCGGCCGTCACGAATCCCGATGTCGGCCTTGATGATTCCCCAGTAGTCGATGATCACCGCACCGGTGATCACGGTGTCCGGTGCGCCGTCGGCGCGGGTGGCGCGGCCTTGACCCATCGACTCGCGCAGCACCTTGCCCCCGCCGAACACCGCCTCGTCGCCGGCCAGACCGGGACCGCCGCTGCGATCCTCGGTGATCTCGACGAGAAGGTCGGTGTCGGCCAGGCGGATCCGGTCACCGGTGGTGGGCCCGAACAGCGCGGCGTAGCGGGCCCGGGACAGCTCTGTCATGCGTCCAACTTTCCGGGTGGGGTGAGGCTGAGTCCGTGAACCTCGCGCGAGCCGGCCAACGGCACCAGCTGAACCCGCTGCGCCACACCGGGTTCGAAGCGAACCGCGGTCCCCGCCGGGATGTCGAAGCGGTGTCCATGCGCGGCGGCCCGGTCGAAGGACAGCGCGGCGTTGGCCTGCGGCAGGTGTACGTGGCTGCCGACCTGCACCGGCCGGTCGCCGGTGTTGACGATCTCCAACTCGATCCGCGCGGCGCCGGCGTTGATCTCGATGTCACCGTCGCCGACAAAGACCTCACCGGGAATCATGCTGCCCTCCACTGACTCACGGGATCGGGTGGTGGACGGTGACCAGCTTGGTGCCGTCCGGGAAGGTGGCTTCGACCTGCACGTCGTGCAGCATCTCGGGCACACCTTCCATCACGTCGTCGCGGCCCAGCACCTCACGCCCGGTGACCATCAGCTCGGCCACGGTGCGACCGTCACGGGCGCCTTCCAGCACGTGATCGGTGATCAGCGCAACCGCTTCGGGGTAGTTGAGCTTCAGCCCGCGCCCCTGCCTGCGCCGGGCGAGGTCGGCGGCATAGGACAGCAGCAACCGGTCGGTCTCGTGCGGTGTCAGTTGCATAGTGCGCGATCCTGCCACGCCCGCACGGGATCAGCAGGGCGGCGAGGTCGCTCAGGCCTCGGGCTCGAGGTTCTGCAGGCGCACCTGTCCGCGGGCGACGAGGCGATCCTTGTCGTCGCGGATGGTCACGAGCCACAGCTGCTGGCGACGGCCGCGATGCACGGGCTCGGTCACCCCGTACACGGTGCCGCCGGAGATCGCCCGCAGGAAGTCGGTGTTGTTGTTGACGCCGACGACGTTGCCGCCGCCGTTGGCGGACAGCCACACGAACGCCGACGTGCTGGCCATCGACTCGATCATCGAGCAGTACACCCCACCATGGACGATGCCCATCGGTTGCAGGAGCTTGGGCTGCACGTCCAGCTGCGCCTTGGCGCCGTCGACGGTCAGTTCGGTGAACACCAGCCCGAGTTCGTTGTCGAACGGGGCGGAGAAAGCGATCTGCTCGCTCGGCGACTGCTCTGATTGCACGCATCTGTGTCTACACCAGCCGCGCCGAGACGAGGGACGGGCCCCGCGGGTGAACGCGGGGCCCGTCCTCGGCATGGACCGGGGGTTTCTGCAGCCCTCAGAAACTCCGGCTCGGTCCGTTGGTCTGGTGTCTACAGACTAGGCAAGGCTTGCCTAAGTTACAAGAGCTACCCCGCGCGTCGCAGCGCCCGGACCGGTAGGCCGAACCCGCTCAGCGCGTCGAGCACCGCCTGTCCGCGCCGCATGCAGGTGACTTCGCCGGAACCGGTGAGCATGGGCACTTGCGTGGCGGTGATGACCACGGCCGATCCGACCATCTGCCACATCGCGGCCGGCGTGAGCGAACCCCGGCTGAGGTGGTGGAGGCCGTCGAAAATGGGCTCCAGCGAGCGATGGCAGCGGTGTGCGGTCCAGGTGGCCAGCGCGAGTTCATTGGGCAGCCTGACCACGCCGGTGGTGGCGGGATCGTCGGGCAGCACCCGCAGCGTCGGGTCGACGACGGCGGCCCAGTCGATCGACCCCTCCGAATCGATGTGCATCCAGAGATTTCCCGGCCCGGCATCCCAGGCCCGCCCCTCCAGGACGAACAACGTGACCGCCCGGCCCAGCACCGCATGGGTGAACGTGGCAGCGAGCTGCTGGGCGGCGGCCCGCCGGTCACCCAGTTCGTCGGCCGCCGACTCGAACATCGCGGCCAGCCGCCCGGACGTCACCGAATCCAGCGCCCACCAGCGGCGGCGGGACACATCGGCCATCACCGCCACGCCGTGCACCCGGGGCGAATCCGGGCTCAGGGCGCGCAATCGGCGGCTGGATTCGTGCAACGGCAGGACCCGGCGAATGGTCATCCCGTCGATCAGCGGGTCAAGCACGGCTGCGGTCACGACACCTCCTCGTCTATGGTTAGGTAAGCCTAACCATAAGAAGGGATGGCACGTCCGCGTGGCTACTGTGAGTGCTGTCACAACTGCGACCACTTTTTGCCGGGTGGCCTGCGCCGACCCGGCTACGGACGGTGCCGCGGGAACACCACCGCCCGGAGCGGAGTTGATCGACTTGTTGGATACGACGCGCGGTAGTAATCGGGAGTACTCTGATTTGACTGCCTACGGAGATGAACGGAAATGGCCAAGTTGACTCGTCTCGGCGAACTTGAACGCGCGGTGATGGACCATCTGTGGGCCGCTGGCGAGCCGCTGACGGTCCGTCAGGTCCACGAGGCACTCTGTACCGAACGGGACCTGGCCTACACCACGGTGATGACCGTCCTGCAGCGCCTCGCCCGCAAGAACCTGGTCTCCCAGATCCGGGATGACCGCGCCCACCAGTACGCACCGGTCCACGGCCGTGACGAACTGGTCGCCGGCCTGATGGTCGACGCGCTGGATCAGGCCTCCGACTCCGGCGGCCGGCAGGCCGCCCTGGTGCACTTTGTCGAACGGGTCGGTGCGGACGAGGCCGACGCATTGCGCCGCGCCCTGGCCGAATTGGAGTCCAAGGACCGTTCCACCTGGCCCGCTGGCGGCATGCCCAGCGCCTGAGGGACAATTTCAGCGTGTCCGCGCTGGCCTTCACCCTCCTCGCCTTGATGCTGGTTGGTCCTGTGCCCGCGCTGCTGGCCCGCGCCTCGTGGCCGATGCGGGCGCCGCGGGCCGCGATCGTGCTCTGGCAGTCCATTGCGGTGGCCGCGGTGCTGTCCGCATTCAGCGCGGGACTGGCCATCGCCAGCCGGCTGTTCGCCCCCGGCCCCGACGGCCGTCCCACCGCGACGATCACCAGCGAGATCGAGGTGCTGGGCTGGCCGCTGTGGTCGGCATACGTCGTGGTCTTCGCAATCACGCTGCTCATCGGCGCCCGGCTGGTGATCGCCGCGGTGCAGGTCGCGGTCGCCACCCGGCGCCGCCGGGCCCACCACCGGATGGTCGTCGACCTGCTGGGCGACTGCCGGCACGGCATGCACGGGCTGCGGGTGCTCGACGTGGCCGAACCGCTGGCCTACTGCCTGCCCGGGGTGCGCAGCCGGGTCGTGCTCAGCCAGGGCACCCTGTCGGCATTGAGCGACACCGAACTCACCGCGATCCTCAGCCATGAGCGGGCGCATCTGCGGGCCCGCCACGATCTGGTGCTCGAGGCGTTCATCGCCGTGCACACCGCCTTCCCCCGCTTCGTCCGCAGCGGCAGCGCCCTGGCCGCGGTGCGGCTGCTCGTGGAGATGCTCGCCGACGATGCCGCGGTGCGCACGGCGGGACCCGGCCCCCTGGCCCGCGCGCTGGTGGCCTGCGCCGCGGCCCGCACCCCGAAGGGCGCCCTGGCCGGCGGCGGCCCGACCACGCTGATCCGGGTGCGCCGGCTGGCCGGCGAGCCGAACAGCCTGGTGCTGTCGATGGCCGCCTACGCCACCGCGGCCGCGGTGCTCGTGGTGCCGACGGTTGCGGTCGCAATGCCGTGGCTGACCGAGCTGCACCGGCTGTTTCTTTCCTGAAACTGTTCTGCCACAACAAAATTCACACAATTGAAAGGCGCGAGATGACCTCACCGCAGACAGACGGTACTGCACAGATCGGTGTTACCGGAATGGCGGTGATGGGGTCGAACATCGCGCGCAACTTCGCCCACCACGGCTACACCGTCGCCCTGCACAACCGCTCGGTCGCCAAAACCGACGCCGTGCTCGCCGAGCACGGTTCCGAGGGCAACTTCGTGCGCACCGAGACGATGGCCGAATTCGCCGCCGCGCTAGAGAAGCCGCGCCGCGCGCTGATCATGGTCAAGGCCGGCGACCCGACCGACGCGGTGATCAACGAACTGTGCGAGGTCTTCGAGCCGGGCGACATCATCATCGACGGCGGTAACGCGCTCTACACCGACACCATCCGCCGCGAGAAGGCGGTGCGCGAGCGCGGCCTGCACTTCGTCGGCGCAGGCATTTCCGGCGGTGAGGAGGGCGCGCTGAAGGGTCCGTCGATCATGCCGGGCGGACCTGCCGAGTCCTACAAGTCGCTGGGCCCGCTGCTCGAGGAGATCTCCGCGCACGTCGACGGCGTCCCGTGCTGTACCCACATCGGCCCCGACGGCGCCGGCCACTTCGTCAAGATGGTGCACAACGGCATCGAGTATTCCGACATGCAGCTCATCGGCGAGGCCTACCAGCTGCTGCGCGACGGGCTCGGCAAGACCGCACCCGAGATCGCCGAGATCTTCGCGGAGTGGAACAAAGGCGATCTGGACAGCTATTTGATCGAGATCACCGCCGAGGTGCTGCGCCAGACCGACGCCAAGACCGGCAAGCCGCTGGTCGACGTGATCGTCGACGAGGCCGAGCAGAAGGGCACCGGCCGCTGGACGGTCAAGTCGGCGTTGGACCTCGGGGTGCCGGTGACCGGTATCGCCGAGGCGGTCTTCGCCCGCGCTCTGTCCGGCTCGGTCCCCCAGCGCAAGGCCACCACCGGCCTGGCCTCCGGAGACCTGGGCGAACAGCCCACGGACGCAGCGCAATTCATCGATGACGTGAGCAAGGCGCTGTACGCCTCGAAGATCATCGCCTACGCCCAGGGCTTCAACCAGATCCAGGCGGGCAGCGCCGAATACGACTGGGGCATCACCCTCGGCGACATGGCCACGATCTGGCGCGGCGGCTGCATCATCCGGGCCAAGTTCCTCAACCGGATCAAGGAGGCCTACGACGAGAACGCCGAGCTGGCGACGCTGATCGCCGCACCGTACTTCCGGGACGCGGTCGAGGCGGGTATCGACAGCTGGCGCCGCGTGGTGGTGAAGGCCACCGAGCTCGGCATCCCGGTCCCCGGCTTCGCCTCGGCGCTGTCGTACTACGACGCGCTGCGCACCGAGCGACTGCCCGCGGCGCTGACCCAGGGCCTGCGCGACTTCTTCGGCGCGCACACCTACGGCCGGACCGATGCCGACCCGGCCGCCCGATTCCACACCCTCTGGAGTGGTGACCGCAGCGAAGTCGAGGCGTAGCGCCGTTAGGCTGATCGGGTGCGCTTTCTCGACGGCCAGCAACCTCCGTACGACCTGACCTACAACGACGTGTTCGTCGTGCCCAGCCGATCCGACGTCGCGTCCCGGTTCGACGTGGACCTGTTTACCTCCGACGGCACCGGGACGACGATCCCGGTCGTGGTGGCAAACATGACCGCGGTGGCGGGGCGTCGGATGGCCGAGACGGTGGCCCGCCGGGGCGGCATCGTGGTGCTGCCCCAGGACCTGCCGATCGACGCGGTCAAGCAGACCGTCGACTTCGTCAAGAGCCGCGACCTGGTGGCCGACACCCCGGTGGTGCTGGCGCCCGACGACTCGGTGTCCGACGCCGTCGCGCTGATCCACAAGCGTGCCCACGGCGTGGCCGTGGTGGTGTTCGAGGGCAGGCCCATCGGCCTGGTCACCGAAGCCGCCACCGTCGGCGTCGACCGGTTTGCGCGCGTGCGCGACATCGCGGTCAGCGACTTCGTCACCGCGCCGGCCCACACCGATCCACGGCAGGTGTTCGAGCTGCTCGAGCACGCCCCGGTGGACGTGGCCGTCCTCACCGATGTCGACGGCGCCCTGGCCGGGGTACTGACCCGCATCGGCGCCATCCGCGCGGGCATCTACACCCCGGCCGTCGACGCGGCGGGCCGGCTGCGGATCGCCGCCGCGGTGGGCATCAACGGCGACGTGGCCGCCAAGGCGCGGGCGCTGGCCGAGGCCGGCGTCGACGTGCTGGTGGTCGACACCGCGCACGGCCACCAGCTCAAGATGCTCGACGCGATCAAGGCCGTGTCGTCGCTGGACCTCGGCGTCCCGCTGGCAGCAGGCAACGTCGTCTCCGCCGAAGGGACGCGCGACCTGATCGGGGCCGGCGCCTCCATCGTCAAGGTGGGAGTCGGCCCCGGCGCCATGTGCACCACCCGGATGATGACCGGCGTCGGGCGCCCGCAATTCTCTGCCGTGGTCGAATGCTCCTCTGCCGCAAGAGAACTCGGTGCTCACGTGTGGGCCGACGGCGGCGTTCGGCATCCGCGCGACGTGGCGCTGGCGCTGGCGGCGGGCGCGTCGAACGTGATGATCGGGTCCTGGTTCGCCGGCACCTACGAATCCCCCGGTGACCTGATGCGCGACCGTGACGGCCGGCCCTACAAGGAGAGCTACGGCATGGCCTCCAAGCGGGCCGTGGCCGCTCGCACCAGCGCCGACAGCGCCTTCGACCGGGCCCGCAAGGCACTGTTCGAGGAGGGCATCTCGACCTCGCGGATGGCGGTGGACCCCGAACGCGGCGGCGTCGAGGATCTGCTCGACCACATCACCTCGGGAGTCCGCAGCACCTGCACCTACGTCGGTGCCACCACCATCGCCGAGCTGCACGAACGGGTGGTGCTGGGCATCCAGTCGGCGGCCGGGTTCGCCGAGGGGCATCCCCTGCCGACCGGCTGGTGAGCCGGTCATCGTCGGCGAAGCCGCTAACATAGGGATTTGTTCTGCTCCCCGAGGAAAGGGAACCTGTGCCGCAGGCACCCATCGAGGTCCCCGCGGATCGGGCTGCCTGGGGCGAGCGCCCCGCAGACGAGGCCGAGGCCGAACCTTCTTCTAGCCGGCCGGGCATGTGGCCCGGCTGCCCCACCCGCTCATGACCGCCATGTACACCGCGTTGAGCCTGTTGGCGATCGTCGTGCTGACCCTGGGAACGGCGTTGTTCGTCGCCGCCGAGTTCTCGCTGACCGCCCTGGAACGCAGCACCGTCGACGCGAACGCCCGCACCGGTGACCGCAGCGACCAGAACGTCGCGAAAGCGCATCGCACGCTGTCCTTCCAGCTGTCCGGCGCGCAATTGGGCATCTCGATCACCACGCTGGCCACCGGTTATCTGGCCGAGCCCGTCCTGGCGCGGCTGCTCGATCCGGTCCTCGAGCTGCTGCATGTGCCGCAGCGGGCGGCCGCCGTGATCTCGCTGACCCTGGCGATCCTGATCGCCACCTCCTTGTCGATGGTGTTCGGCGAACTGGTGCCCAAGAACCTCGCGGTCGCGCGGCCGGTGCCGACCGCGCGCGCCACCGCCGGATTCCAGCTGATGTTCTCGACAGTGATGACCCCGATCATCAAGCTCACCAACGGCACCGCCAACTGGATCCTGCGCCGGATGGGCATCGAGCCGGCCGAGGAACTGCGCTCGGCGCGCTCCCCCGAAGAACTCGGGTCGCTGGTCCGCAGCTCGGCCGAGCATGGCTCGCTCGACGAGGCCACGGCGGCGCTGGTGAACCGGTCGCTGCAGTTCGGGTCGCGGATCGCCGAGGAGTTCATGACCCCGCGCACCGAGATCGAGGCACTCGACGCCGACAGCACGGTCGCCGACCTGGTCACCGCCTCGGCGAGCACCGGCTTCTCCCGCTTCCCCATCGTGCGCGGCGACCTCGACGAGACCATCGGCCTGGTGCACGTCAAGCAGGTGTTCGGGGTGCCCGCCGCGGAGCGCGCGACCACCCGGCTGGTGTCGCTGGCGATCCCGGTGCCCACGGTGCCGTCGTCGCTGGACGGCGACGCGCTGATGGCCCAGCTGCGCGCCCACGGTCTGCAGACCGCGATGGTGGTCGACGAATACGGCGGCACCGCGGGCATGGTCACCGTCGAGGATCTGATCGAGGAGATCGTCGGCGACGTCCGCGACGAGCACGACGACTCCACGCCCGACTTCCAGAAGGCGGGTCAGGGCTGGCGGGTATCCGGGCTGCTCCGCATCGACGAGGTCGCCGAAGCCACCGGATTCCGCGCACCCGAAGGTGAATACGAAACGATCGGCGGGCTGGTGCTGGAGAAGCTGGGCCACATTCCCGAGCCCGGCGACTCCGTGGAGCTGTCCGCCTTCGACCCGGACGGCCTGTTCGACGACCCGGTCCACTGGCGGGCCACCGTCGTCGAGATGGACGGCCGCCGCATCGACCAGCTCGTGCTGACCGAACTGGGTCGCCGCGGCGACCCCGGGCGGGAGGGTTGATGGGCGACGTCCTGGGCGTTCTGCTGACCATCGCGCTGCTGGGCGCCAACGCCTTCTTCGTCGGCTCCGAATTCGCGCTGATCTCGGCCCGCCGCGACCGACTGGAAGCCCTTGCCGAACAAGGCAAACGGAGCGCGGTGACCGTGCTGCGCGCCGGTGAGCAACTGTCCCTGATGCTGGCCGGCGCCCAGCTGGGCATCACCGTGTGTTCGATCCTGCTCGGCCGGGTCGGCGAGCCGGCGGTGGCCCACCTGCTGGAGAAGCCGTTCGATCTGGTGGGGGTCCCCGACGCCGTTCTGCACACCGTGTCGTTCGTGGTGGCACTGGGTTTCGTGGTGACGTTGCACGTGCTGCTCGGCGAGATGGTGCCCAAGAACATCGCGATCGCGGGTCCGGAGAAGACGGCGATGCTCGTGGTGCCGGTGTACCTGGTCTACGTGCGGTTCGCCCGGCCGTTCATCGGGTTCTACAACTGGGCCGCCAACACCACGCTGCGCGCGTTCGGCGTCGAAGCCAAGGACGAACTCGACGTCACCGTGTCCACCGTGGAGCTCGCGGAGATGATCGCCGAATCGCGATCCGAAGGGCTGCTGGACCCCGAGGAGCACATGCGGCTGACCCGGGCGCTGCAGATCCGCAACCGGGTGGTCAACGATGTGGCCGTGCCGGTGCGCGACATCCGCGCTGTCCCGGTCGCACGGCCCGGCGGCGGCCCCACGGTCAGCGCGATCGAGCAGGCGCTCAACGAGACCGGCTACTCCCGGTTCCCCGTCACCGATGCGAGCGGCGAATTCATCGGCTTCGTCCACATCAAGGACATCCTCGACCAGATCGACGAGCGCGACGCGGTGGTCGACGGCGCCGTGGTGCGTCCGCTGCCGCGGGTGCCCGCCGACATGCCGCTACCGGACGCGCTGTCGCAGCTGCGCCGCGACAACAGCCACCTGGCGCTGGTCACCGACGGCGATCAGTCCGTGTGCGCCATGGTCGCGCTCGAGGACCTGGTCGAGGACCTGATCGGCACGGTGCGCGACGGGATGCACCGTTCGTGACCGGCAGCCGCTCCGCGGCTAGCGACTACGTCGCGACCCCTCGGAGCGGTAGGACCTGGTCCCGTGCGACGGTGTGCGCCGGTCGCCGGTGACGGCCAGCGCCTCGCTCAACTGCCGGACTTCGTCGCGCAGCGCCTCGATCTGGTCTGCCGTGGCGGAGTTGGAGGCGGTGTTGTCCTCCGATACGCGCTGCACAATCCATGATGCGACGGTGGCGGTGATGACACCGATGAGGCTGATTCCGCCGACCATCAGCAGCGCGGCGATCAGCCGGCCGACGACCGTTACCGGATATTGGTCGCCGTAACCCACGGTGGTGATCGTGGCCAGCGACCACCACAAGGCATCGCCGAAGCTGGTGATGTTGGCGTCGGGAGCACCCCTTTCGACGTCCAGAACCGCCAGCGACGAGGCGTAGACCAGCAGGGTCGCCACGGCGGTGGCATAGACCACCACCCGGCCGCGCAGCGCGTTGCCGAAAGCGCGTTGCAGGGTGAACACCAGCACGACCAGCCGTAGTACCCGTAACGGCCGCAGGAACGGCAGTGCGACAGTTGCCAGGTCGAACAAGTGCCGGACAAACCACCGGGCCCGAGCTTCCGCGAGCGCGAAGCGGACCACGTAGTCCACGACGAACGTCACCCACAGCACGGTCATCACGGTGTTCAGCACTGCCCCCGCCACACCGCGCGGCTCGGCGAGCACCTGCAGCGAATAGGTCACCAAGAACACCACCGCCACGGCGGCCAGCGGCCACTCGCTGTGGTGTTCCCAGCGGGTCAGCCGCGGGTTCGGCTGGGAGGTCGTCATCAATTCATCCTTCGGCCTTGGCTACGAGGGGGCGGATAGTGCTTTCCCGTTCTGCGGCCCGGTCATGTGTCGTATGTGACCTCGGTAAACTGACCCGGGCCACGGTGTCCTGAGCCGCGGCCCAGGAGGAGAGACCATGCCGCACCGGCTCCGCGAAGCGGAGTGGACCGCGCGGGCAGCCTCGCATCGACGCCGCATCGACTCGTTCACAGCTCCGCACCGGCAGCGCGCCCGGCGCGGCGAGGCGCACCCGGTGTGGGATTTCCTGTTCACCTACTACAGCCTGCGACCGCGTCAGCTGCGGGTGTGGCATCCCGGCTACGGCACCGCGCTGGCCGGACCCGCCGGCGCCGAATACCTGGACCGCGCCGGCTACACGGCGACGTCCGACGGGGTGACCGTCGAAGCCGGCTTCCTGCGCACCCGACTGTCCACGGTCGGCTTCGTGGCCGACCTGCTGCGCGGCACCGCGGCCCGCGCTCCGCAGTTCGGCTGCTTCGGTCTGCACGAATGGGCGATGGTCTACCGCACCGACGCGGTTCGCCACGACAAGGTCCCGCTGCGGCTGGGCGGCGCGGGCACCGATGCGGTGGTCGAGTCGATGCCGCTGCGCTGCACACATTTCGACGCCTATCGGTTCTTCACCCCCGCAGCCGCGCCGCGCAACCGCGGGGTACCGACCCGCGCCGCGCAACGCGACTGGGAACAGCCGGGCTGTCTGCACGCGAACATGGATCTCTACAAGTGGTGCTTCAAGCTCGGGCCGCTGGTGAACTCGGAATTGCTGGTGGGCTGTTTGGAGCTGGCGGCCGACGCGCGTGAACTCGACATGCGGGCCAGCCCGTACGACCTGTCGGACTTCGGGTTTGAGCCCATCACCGTCGAGGAACCCGCCGGGCGGGCGGAATACGTGCGGTGCCAGGGAGTTATAGCCGAGCGCGCGGCGCCGTTGCGCGCGGCGCTGCTGGCGTGGTGTGAGCGGCTGCTGGGTGCGGAGGTGGCCTACGACACTGTGTCGGAGGGGTTCCTACCTGCGGGTAAGATGAATTGATTGTCGTGAGGGAGGACAGATGAGCGATCGCGTGCCCGTGGGCAACCTGCGTGTGGCGCAGGTGTTGTACGACTTCATCACCAACGAGGCGCTGCCCGGCACCGGGATTGATGCCGACAGCTTCTGGGCCGGGGTGGACAAGGTCGTCACCGACCTGACGCCGCAGAATCAGGATCTGCTCGCCCGCCGCGACGATCTGCAGGCGCAGATCGACCGGTGGCATCGGCAGCGGATCATCGGCGGCATCGACGCCGGTGAGTACCAGCAGTTCCTCACCGATATCGGCTACCTGCAGCCCGATCCGGGTGACTTCAGCATCACCACCTCCGGGGTGGACGACGAGATCACCACCACCGCCGGCCCGCAGCTGGTGGTTCCGATCCTCAACGCCCGTTTCGCGCTCAACGCCGCGAACGCCCGCTGGGGTTCGCTCTACGACGCCCTCTACGGCACCGACGTCATCAGCACCGAGGGCGGCGCCGAGCCGGGCACCAGCTACAACCAGGTCCGCGGCGACAAGGTGATCGCCTACGCCCGGGACTTCCTCGACAAGGCCGTTCCGCTGGCGTCGGGATCATGGGCGGACGCGACCGGCATCAGCGTCGCCGACGGCGCCCTCGAGATCGCGCTGGGCGACGAGTCCACCGGGCTGGCCAGCCCGGAGAAGTTCGTCGGCTATACGGGCGAGCTGGGCGAACCCGCGTGGTCGGTGCTGCTGGTCAACAACGGCCTGCACATCGAGATCCTGATCGACCCCGAATCCCCCGTCGGCAAGACCGACCAAGCCGGCGTCAAGGATGTCGTGCTGGAGTCCGCGATCACCACGATCATGGACTTCGAGGACTCGGTGGCCGCCGTCGACGCCGACGACAAGGTGCTGGGCTACCGCAACTGGCTCGGCCTGAACAAGGGCGACCTGGCCGAAGAGGTCAGCAAGGGCGGCAAGAGCTTCACCCGCGTCCTCAACGACGACCGGACCTACAAGACGCCGGGCGACGGCGAGTTGACGCTGCCCGGGCGCAGCCTGCTGTTCGTCCGCAACGTCGGGCACCTGATGACCAACGACGCGATCGTAATGTGTGCTGATGGCGGCGAAGAAACAGAGATCCCCGAAGGCATCCAGGACGCGCTGTTCACCAGCTTGATCGCGGTGCACGGCCTCAAGGCCGAGGACGGCAGCCCCCGGCAGAACAGCCGCACCGGGTCGATCTACATCGTGAAGCCCAAGATGCACGGCCCCGACGAGGTCGCGTTCACCTGCGAGCTGTTCAGCCGCGTCGAGGACGTGCTGGGCCTGCCGCAGAACACCATCAAGGTCGGCATCATGGACGAGGAGCGCCGCACCTCGGCGAACCTCAAGGCCTGCATCAAGGCCGCCGCCGACCGGGTGGCGTTCATCAACACCGGCTTCCTGGACCGCACCGGCGACGAGATCCACACGTCGATGGAAGCCGGCCCGATGATCCGCAAGGGCGCCATGAAGTCCCAGCCGTGGATCAAGGCCTACGAGGACCAGAACGTCGACATCGGCCTGGCGACCGGGTTCTCCGGCAAGGCGCAGATCGGCAAGGGCATGTGGGCCATGACCGATCTGATGGCCGACATGGTCGAACAGAAGATCGGGCAGCCCCGCTCCGGTGCCACCACCGCGTGGGTGCCGTCGCCGACGGCGGCCACCCTGCACGCGATGCACTACCACTACGTCGACGTCTACGAGGTGCACAAGGAGCTGGCCGGCAAGACCCGCACCAGCATCGACGAGTTGCTGACGATCCCGCTCGCCAAGGAGCTGGCGTGGTCGCCGGAGGAGATCCACGAAGAGGTGGACAACAACTGCCAGTCGATCCTCGGCTACGTGGTGCGCTGGATCGACGCCGGTGTCGGCTGCTCGAAGGTGCCGGACATCCACGACGTCGCGCTGATGGAAGACCGTGCGACGCTGCGCATTTCAAGCCAGCTATTGGCGAACTGGCTGCGGCACGGTGTGATCACCGAGGACGCCGTGCGGGAGAGCCTGCGCCGGATGGCGGCGGTGGTCGACGAGCAGAACGCGTCCGATCCCGACTTCAAGCCGATGTCGACGGATCCGGACAACAGCATCGCCTTCCAGGCTGCCCAGGAGCTGATCCTGGCCGGCGCCGCGCAGCCCAACGGCTACACGGAGCCGATCCTGCATCGGCGTCGCAGGGAGTACAAGGCCAGCGCCGGCGCCTGACAAGCACCTCCGCATCGCATCACCGTTGACAGGGAAGAGGATCAAGCACCGCCATGGGCAGGCACAGTAGACCGGGTCCCGGAGGTTCATTCGGTGACGAGCCTGCCGACGACAATCCGACCGGTCGCTTCGCCCGTCCCGGTGATGCGGATGGTTCCGGCGTCGATGATGCACATGACGACACCGGCTCCGCTGCGCTGACCGACACCGCCCGCCGCAGAATCGCTTTCGAGGGCGGGCACCGCAGCGAGAGCGGCCGCCGCGGGGTGAGTCTCGGGGTGATCGCCGCGCTGATCACGGTCGTGGTGGTGGTCGGCGCGGTGATCCTGTGGCGGTTCTTCGGTGATGCGCTGTCCCATCGGTCGACCGACGCCGCCCAGAAGTGCCTGGGCGGCACCCTCAACGTCGGGGTGGTGGCCGACCCGTCGATCGTCGACGATGTCAACAACTTCGCCAAGGGTTTCAACGCCACGGTCACCCCGGTCGGGGATCGCTGCGTGAAAATGGTTGTCACCGCGGCCGACTCGGATCGGGTGGTCGACGGATTCGTCTCCAGCTGGCCCGGCGATCTCGGCGAGCGTCCGGCGCTGTGGATTCCGGCCAGTTCCATCGGTGCGGCGCGCCTGCAATCCACCGCGGGCAAGGAAGTCGTCAGCGACGCCCGATCGCTGGTCACGTCGCCTGTGGTTCTCGCGGTTCGACCGCAGCTCAAAGACGCCCTGGGACAGCAGGGTTGGGCGGCGCTGCCGGGCTTGCAATCCAACCCGACCGCGCTGGACGGTCTGAACCTGCCCGGTTGGGGCTCGCTGCGCCTGGCCCTGCCCACCGTCGGCGATGCCGACGCCACCTACCTGGCCGCCGAAGCGGTGGCCTCGACGTCGGCGCCGGCGAACGCGCCGGCCACGGCCGGCCTCGGCGCGGTCAACGGTCTGGTCGCCGGCCAGCCCAAGCTCGCCGACGACACCGCCGACACGGCGTGGAAGTCCCTGCTGGGTTCCGGCGACCCCGGTGCGCCCGTGCACGCGGTGGCGACGACGGAACAGCAGTTGTTCGCCCGCGCGTCGTCGACGCCGGACGCCAAGAACAGTGTCGCCGAATGGTTGCCGTCGGGACCGGTGGCGGTGGCCGACTACCCCACTGTCTTGCTGTCCGGGACCTGGTTGTCCGAGGAACAGATCAGTGCGGCAAGCCAGTTCGCCCGGTTCATGCGTAAACCCGAACAGCTCAGCGCCTTGGCGAAGGCCGGCTTCCGCGCCGAGGGCACCAATCCGCCGGGTAACGATGTGGTCAGCTTCCCGCAACTGGGTTCGCCACTGACCATCGAGGACGAGTCGGTGCGGGCCACGCTCGCGGCGGCGGTGTCCACTCCGGCCACCGGGTCGGCCACCACGATCATGCTCAACCAGGCGATGGGCACCGACGAGGGCGGCAAGTCGCGGCTGGCCAATGTGGTGACCGCACTGACCAACCGGATCGGGGCGCTGCCGTCGAACGCGGCGGTCGGGCTGTGGACGTTCAACGGTGTCGAGGGCAAGTCGGCGGTGCCACTGGCGCCGGTATCGGATCAGGCCGCGGCGCTGACGAACACGCTGGGCGGGTTGGCGCCGTCGGGCAGCGGTGCCGTGTCGTTCACCACGCTGCGGCTGGCCTACGGCGAGGCGCTGGCGAACTTCCGTCAGGGCCAGGCCAATTCGATGCTGGTGATCACCCAGGGCCCGCACACCGATCAGACGCTGGACGGCCCCGGGCTGGTTCAGTACGTGAAGTCGGCGGCCGATCCGGCCAAGCCCGTGGCGATCAACGTGATCGATTTCGGTGACGACTCCGACCGGGCGACGTGGGAAGCCGTCGCGCAGGCCTCGGGCGGCACGTACCAGAATGTCGCGACGTCCGACTCGCCGGACCTGGCGACGGCCGTGTCGACCCTGTTGTCCTAAATCTGCAGCAGCCGTCGGGCGCCCGCGGTGAATTCGTCGGGCACCTCGATCTGCGGGTAGTGGCCGATGCCGGCCAGTTCGATCACCTCAGCGGCAGGCCGCAACTCCCGCAGGCCGGCCAGGACGCTGGTGGTGGCCACCGGATCGCCGGTGGCCCAGAGGAATCCGAGCGGCTTGTCCCAGTCGCGGACGGCCCCGTGCCACCGGTCGGCGAAACGTACCCGTTCGTTGAGGTAGGCGCACAGCAGGTTCAGGATGCGATGGCCGTCGTCGCGTGCCAGCAGCGCCCACTGGGCCTGGGCCTCCGCGTCCGAGAGCGGATGCGCGGCGCTGAACAGCTTGGCGAAACCGCGCAGGAAGCCTCGCTGGTTGGTCAGCCGGGCGAACAGCGGGCCGAGCGGGCCACGCAGGATCTTCTGACTGGGCCGCAGGCTGGCGCGCTCGATGATGACGCTGCCGTTGGTGAGGACGGCGCGCTGGATCTCGAACGGCAGCGTGCCTGCGACGTCACGGGCCAGCAGTTCGGTGGCCACCGACGTGCCCATGTCGTGGGCGAGCAGCACCACCGGGCCCGGTGCGGCGTCGGCGACGACCTGCGCCACGATGTCGGCCTGCTCGAGCAGGCTGTAGCGGTGCGGGCGGGGCTTGTCCGACAGTCCGAAGCCGAGGAAGTCCAGCGTCAGCCAGGCCTGGTCCCCCAGGCGATCGACGACGCCGCGGAAATCGTAGGAACTCGACGGGAAGCCGTGCAGCAGAAGCAGGGTCGGGCCGGACGAGCCGGCGTGAGAGCGGACGAAGACATTGCCGGCGCTCGTGGACAGCATCCGGCCGCCCTCTTGCCACTGGCGAACCTCGGCTGGCAGCACAGGGTGACGCTATCAGGCATCGAGTCAGAACAGAGGGCGATGTTTCGGGCCGAAGGTTCGCCCTCAGTTTTGACTCGACGAGAAGCGCTAGGCGAACGCCTCCACCGGCGGGCAGGAGCACACCAGGTTCCGGTCGCCGTACGCCCCGTCGATGCGGCGCACCGGCGGCCACACCTTCGCCCGGTTTCCCTTGCCCAGCGGGTAGGCCGCCTGCTCGCGGGTGTACGGGTGGGTCCACTCGTCGACCAGCAGGCATTCGGCGGTGTGCGGTGAGTTCCGCAGCGGATTGTCCTCGGCCGGCCACTCCCCCGAGCCGACCTTGTCGATCTCGGCGCGGATCGCGATCATCGCCTCGCAGAACGCGTCCACCTCGGCCAGGCTCTCACTCTCGGTGGGCTCCACCATCAACGTGCCGGCCACCGGGAAGCTCATGGTCGGTGCGTGGAAACCGAAGTCCGCCAACCGCTTCGCCACATCGTCGACGGTCACGCCGGTGGACTTGGTGATCCCCCGCAGGTCGAGGATGCACTCGTGGGCGACCATGCCGTTCTCGCCGGTGTAGAGCACCGGGTAGTACTCGTCGAGGCGGCGCGCGATGTAGTTGGCCGAGGCGATCGCGGTGAGCGTGGCTTCGCGCAGGCCGCCCGCGCCCATCATCCGGATGTAGGCCCACGTGATCGGCAGGATCGACGCCGATCCGTACGGGGCCCCTGACACCGGGTGGCCCTTCGGCAGCTCCTCGGCCATCGGGTGGCCGGGCAGGAACGCCGCCAGGTGCGACCGCACCGCCACCGGCCCGACGCCGGGGCCGCCCCCGCCGTGCGGGATGCAGAACGTCTTGTGCAGATTCAGGTGGCTGACGTCGCCGCCGAACTTGCCCGGCCGGGCCAGCCCGACGAGGGCGTTGAGGTTGGCGCCGTCGACGTACACCTGCCCGCCGGCGTCGTGCACCGCGGCGCAGATGTTGGCGATGTCGTGCTCGTACACCCCGTGGGTCGACGGGTAGGTGATCATCAGCGCGGCCAGTCGCTCGGCATGCTCACCGATCTTGGCGCGCAGGTCGTCGAGGTCGACATCGCCGTTCTCGCGGCAGGCCACCACGACCACCCGCATCCCGACCATGGCCGCGGACGCCGCGTTGGTCCCGTGCGCGCTGGACGGGATCAGGCACACGTCGCGACCGGTGTCGCCGTTGGCCAGGTGATAGTCGCGGATGGCCAGCAGGCCGGCGTATTCACCCTGCGATCCGGCGTTGGGCTGCAACGAGATTGCGTCGTACCCGGTAACACCGGTCAGCCAGCCTTCCAGGTCGGCGATCAGCTTGCGCAGTCCCGGGGTGTCACCGGCAGGGGCGAACGGATGCTGACGGCCGAACTCCGGCCAGGTGATCGACTCCATCTCGGCGGCGGCGTTGAGCTTCATCGTGCACGACCCCAGCGGAATCATGCTGCGGTCCAGCGCGATGTCCTTGTCGGCCAACGTGCGCAGGTAGCGCATCATCTCGGTTTCGGTGCGGTAGCGGTGGAACGCCGGGTGGGTGAGGAATTCGCTTGTCCGCGAATCGATTTCGGGACCCGTGTACTCGCCTGCCGGGCCGGCGCCGAACGACTCCAGCACCAGGGCGACGTGTGCGGGAGTGGTGGCCTCGTCGCACGTGACCGACACGTGGTCGGCGTCCACCCGCCAGATGTTGATGCCGCGGCCCTTGGCCTCGGCCTGCACCGCGGCAGCGCGGTTCGGGACGTGCACCAGCACGGTGTCGAAGAAGGTGTCGTGCACCACCTCGACGCCGGCAGCGCTCAGCCCGGCGGCCAGCGAGCGGGCGTGGGAGTGCACGCGCCGGGCGATCCCGGTCAGACCCTGCGGACCGTGGTAGCTGGCGTAGGAGGCGGCCATCACCGCCAGCAGCACCTGTGCGGTGCAGATGTTGGAGGTCGCCTTGTCGCGGCGGATGTGCTGTTCGCGGGTTTGCAGCGACAACCGGTACGCCGGCGCGCCGTCACTGTCCACCGACACCCCGACCAGGCGGCCGGGCAACTGGCGGGCGTGCTTGTTGTGCACCGCAAGGAAACCGGCGTGCGGGCCACCGAATCCCATTGGCACACCGAATCTCTGCGCGCTTCCGAACGCGACGTCGGCGCCCAGCTCACCCGGCGGGGCGATCAGCGTCATCGCCAACAGGTCGGCTCCCAGTGCCACCAGCGCGCCGCGCTCGTGGGCCTGCTCGACCAGCTTGGACCAGTCGGTCACCCGACCACTGGCGCCGGGAAGCTGCGCGATGACGCCGAAGAACTCACCGTCGGGAAGCCCGCCCCGCAGGTCCGCGGTGACGATCTCGATGCCCAGCGGCTCGGCGCGGGTCGCCAGGATGGCTGCGGTCTGGGCGAACATGTCCTCGTCGACCGCAAGCCGATTGGCCGAACCGCGCGACGCGCGGTGCATCAGCGTCATCGCCTCGGCGGCCGCGGTGGACTCGTCGAGCATCGAGGCGTTGGCCAGATCCAGCCCGGTCAGGTCGGCGATCATCGTCTGGAAGTTCAGCAGCACCTCGAGCCGGCCCTGGCTGATCTCCGGCTGATACGGCGTGTACGCGGTGTACCAGGCCGGGTTCTCCAGGATGTTGCGCAGCAGCACCGGTGGGGTGAGCGTGTCGTAGTAGCCCTGGCCGATCATCGACACCGCGATGGTGTTGGTGTCGGCCAGTGCCCGCAGCTCGGCGAGCGCCTCGTGCTCGCCCACCGCGGCGGGCAGCTGATCGAGGCCGGGTGCGATGCCGTCGGCGGACAGCGCATCGAGGATGCCCGCAGGCAGCGCCTTGGCCGCGAGTTCCTCGAGCGAGGCGACCCCGATCACGTCGAGCATGGTGGCCAATGCGTCGGAATCGGGTCCGATGTGACGATCGGCGAAGGTGGGGGTGTGATTGGACCCTGCGTGTTTCGACATGGGGACTCCTGACTTACGGCGCAGCCGTCAGCGGCGTCCTCTCCCTCTGTCGTCCACCCGGACCGGGCGCCTGAGAGATTCGGTCAGCCCGCATGTGGGCGGTGCTGCCTTTCCCCATGGGCGGGTGATCCCGGCGAGAAAAATCCGAGTCACCGCTTTCCAGAGGCATCGTGGCCACGCGCGGTCCGGGTGCCTGAGAGGTTGACGGAGAGGTGTTGCTCCTTCGGCGTCCGTGACTGGATGCCACGAAACTCTCCCGCGCGAGGGCGATACAGAGAAGATTCTAGCTGCTAACCGATCTTGCGGTCGCGGCTCTTGCGCCGGGACGCCAGCTCGTCCTCCGGCGAGGCGATCGACTCGCCGCCGTCGGCCCGCTCACCGGGGAAGTCGGCGATCGCGCCGGACAGTTCCCGCATGGCGCCGCTGACCGCGATGCCGAACACACCCTGCCCGCCCTGCAGCAGGTCGACGACCTCTTCGGCCGAGGTGCACTCGTACACCGTTGTGCCGTCAGAGAACAGAGTGATGTTGGCCAGGTCCTGCACGCCGCGTTGCCGCAGATGATCGACGGCGACGCGGATGTTGTGCAGCGAGATGCCGGTGTCGAGCAGGCGCTTGACGATCTTGAGGACCAGGATGTCCTTGAACGAGTACAGCCGCTGGCTGCCCGAGCCGGCCGCACCGCGGATGGACGGCACCACCAGCGAGGTACGCGCCCAGTAGTCCAACTGGCGGTAGGTGATTCCGGCGATCTGGCAGGCACTCGGCCCGCGGTAGCCGACCAATTCGTCGGGAACCGAGTCGTCGGGGAACAGCCCCTGCTGCACCGCCTCGCTCACCGGCGCGCCGGCGGGCGTGTCCGCCTCAAAGCGGCCATCGGAATCAGAGCCCGTGCCAGCAAGGTCCAACTGTCCCTGACGTGGCTGCTCGCCCACGATGCTTCCTCTCGCCGTTCGAACCTATGGCCCGCTTACCGCTCCACCAACCACGTTTGCCCAGTCCGAGTCCACCGAGCATACGCTTCTCGACGGGCGGTCGTGCTCGTCGTCGTGATGAAAGTATGGCTTCCCTTGGGCGTGCCAACGGTCATCCCTCGGGCGTGTCGAACCGCTTCGGCCAAGTGATACGTGTCCGTGATCTTGGTGGTCAGGTTGCCTTGAAATCGTCCGGGGACACACTGTCGAGGAATTCCTTGAACTTCTCGACCTCGTCTTCGCGGACCGCGCCGGTGGATTCCTCGTCGTTCTCGTCGGGGATCAGCAGCCCGGCCTCGGCCAGGACCGCCTCCTCCACGTAGATCGGCACGCCCATCCGCAGGGCGATCGCCACCGAGTCCGACGGACGCGCCGACACCTTGATGTCGCGGTCGAAGATCAGGTCGGCGAAGAAGGTGCCCTCCCGCAAATCCACGATGCGCACCTCTTTGAGCGAATGGCCCAGTGCGCCAATGACATCTCGGAACAGGTCGTGAGTCAACGGCCGGGTGGGCTCGACGCCCTGCTGTTCATACGCGATCGCGGTGGCCTCGGACTGGCCGATCCAGATCGGCAGATACCGATCGCCGTTGGACTCCCGCAGCAGCAGGACCGGCTGGTTCTGGGGCTGTTCGACGCGAATGCCCACCACACGAACCTCGCCCATCTGTGTCTGACCTCCGCGCTCGTTGCAGTCCTTTGGAGTCTAGTCCTCAGCGGTCGAGAACGTCTCGTACAGCGGACTTGATCAGCGACGTATGCAACGTGATTGCCAGCGCGGCGACCTCACGCGCCAAGTCGTCCGCGCGATCGCGTGCCCCGGTCTTCGACGCCTTGCCCACCGGGCCGGCGATCTGGGCGATCAGATCGGACTGCCGATCGGCCGCGGACCGGAACGCCCGCAGGTGCCGCGGTTCCACTCCGTAATCCCCCAGCGCTCGCGCACACTGTGCGATCACCACCGAATACTCGTCGAACAGCCCGCCCGGGCCGGTGGTGATCACGCCCGCTTTGCACAGCGCGGTCAGCAACTCCTCGCCAACGCCGGAGCGTTCCAGCAGATCTTCACGGCTCAGCCGCACCTGGGTGCGCGCTACGTCGGTCTCGGCGTCGGCGTCGTCACCGACTTGGCTGCCGTCCGCCACCGTCACCAAACGCGGTACGGCGTACGGCGATCCGACGTGTGGCAGTTCGCCGTCCGGCTGGGCGTCGAGCTGAGCCTTGATGACCTTCAGCGGCAGATAGTGGTCGCGCTGCGCGGTCAGGATGAACCGCAACCGTGCGCAGTCGTACGCGGTGAACCGTCGATACCCCGATGCGCTGCGCTCCGGCGTGACGAGACCTTCGGCTTCCAAGAATCGAATCTTGGAGATCGTCACGTCCGGGAAGTCCGGTCGCAGCAGGTCCAGGACCGCTCCGATAGACATCCCGGCAAGCGCGGGACTATCGGGGGCGGTCACTAGCTTCCCGGACCACCTTCGTCCTCGGCCGACTTCGGTCCGGTGAGGAACACCAGGCGGAACTTGCCGATCTGGACCTCGTCGCCGTTGGCAAGGGTGGCCGAGTCGACCGGTTCGCGGTTCACGTAGGTGCCGTTGAGGCTGCCGACGTCGACGACCTGGAATTCGTTGCCGTCCAAGCGGAACTCGGCATGCCGGCGGCTCACGGTCACGTCATCGAGGAAGATGTCGGAGTCCGGATGGCGGCCGGCCGACGTCGTCGCCTGGTCCAGCAGGAACCGCGAACCCGCGTTGGGGCCGCGCTTCACGACCAGCAGCGCCGAGCCGACCGGGAGACCTTCGACCCCGGACACCCCGCTCTCGCCGCTGGTGGCCGCCGGGGCGTCCAGCTCGTTGAGGAAGTCGGCCCGGAAGACGGACGTCGTCTCCACGGTGACTTCGTCAGAGTTCTGGTCCTTGTCGGTCACCCGTTGCTCCTTCACTGGCTGCCATGGCTGCACTTGGCGGGAATCCGCACAAGGCGCCCGTCCGCCTCACCAATCACTTACGACGACCGTACCGCGCAGTGGTCGTCGTTGTGCCCACCACCTCCGGATCGGTGGCTGGCAGGCACCCTAACAATGTCATTCAGTCACTGTGTCCCGATAGGCGTCCGCATCGAGCAACGCCGCCAACCCCTGTTCGAGGGTATCGCCGTCGACCTGCAACTCCAACAACCACCCCTGACCGTAGGGATCGGAGTTGACCAGTCCGGGGCTGCCTTCCAATTCACCGTTGACGGCAATCACTTTGGCCGACACAGGGGCGTAGAGGTCGGAAACCGACTTGGTGGACTCCACCTCGCCGAACGACTCACCGGACGTGACGTCGCTGCCCACCTCGGGGAGCTGCACGTACACCACGTCACCCAGCGAGGACTGGGCGAAGTCGGTGATACCGACGCGCACGGTGTCGTCACCGGTACGCAGCACCCACTCGTGCTCGGCGGTGTAGCGCAGGTCGGCTGGGATTTCGCTCACAGTGCTCCTCGGTGTCGGCTGCTCATTTGACGGGCTGAGCGTATTGGCGCGCTTTCGGTTGCCGCAAGGTGGTGATGTCCACACGGTCCGACTGCGCGACCGTCATTCGCCCGCCCACCCGTTCGACGCTGTCGACGGCGCCGCCCGGGATGTTCATCGCGGCAGCCAAGGTGGGCGGATCGCCAATGGCCAGAACAGAATACGGCGGGCTTAGAGTTCGTGTGTCGATCACCAGCGCGCCGGGGCTGCCGACCACCCAGGTGTCGACGCCGACGCGGACGGCCTGCTGCCCGGAGCGGATCTCCATCGCCTCGGCGCCGGCGGCTCGCAGTTCGTTGATGACGTCGAGCATGGTTTCGGGTGCGACGCCGGGTCCGGGATCGTCGATCGTGATCGTCACGCCGGGCCCGGTGGCGGCGACCGTGCCGATCAGGATCGACAGCGCAGCCAGCCTGGCCTGCGCGTTCTGGATCGCGGCCTGGTCGCTGCTGCCGGCGGTCTGCATGGCCGCGAGGTTGCGCTGAAGATCGGCCACCTCGGTGTTGAGCGTGGCTTCGCGTTGCTGCAGCGAGCCGAGCAGGACCAGCAGGTCGGCCGGGCGCGCGGTGTCCAGTGCGTCCCCGGTCTCGGTCTGCCGGGCCTGGGTGGCGATCGCCACCCCGAGCATCAGACACAGCAGCACGCCGAGCGCGCCGAACATGATCTGCGTGCGGCTGCGGGGCTTGCGTAGCGGCGCCGGCGCCGGGCCCGGCAGTTCGTGGCGGCCGTGTTCGTCGTCGGTCACCTCAGGCCCCGAACAGCCGGCGCCGCAGCGCGGCGGCGTTGCCGAAGATGCGGATGCCCAGCACGACGATGATCGCCGTCGACAGCTGGGTGCCCACGCCGAGCTGATCGCCGACATAGACGATCAGCGCTGCCACCAGCACGTTGAAAACGAATGAGACCACGAACACCTTCGGGTCGAAGATCTTCTCCAGGTAGGCCCGCAGCCCGCCGAACACCGCATCGAGCGCGGCGACGACGGCGATCGGCAGGTACGGCTGGATGACCTCGGGGACACTGGGATGCAATACCAGGCCCAGCACGATGCCGACGATGAGTGCGGCGATTCCGATCATCTGCTGGTGCGCCCCTTAACGGCCGATCTGCTTGGCAAATTTAATCTCCCGTACTGCGCTCGCCGGCAGCGACAGGCCGTCGCCGCTGCTCACGCTGACCCCCACCCCGTAAGACACTTCGAGCAGCCGCAGCCGCTGCAGCCCGCTGCTCCGATCGAAGGTATCGCGCATCTCGCCCGGCGGCCCCACCGCCAGGATCGTGTACGGGCTGCTGATCGGATGATTGTCGACCAGAATGGCGCCGCCCGCCTGACGGATCGTCACGTTGGGCCCCATCCGCACTCCCCCGACCGAGATCGCTTCGGCCCCACTGGCCCACAACGAGTTCACCGCCAGCTGCAGATCGCGATCCAGGATGATCTGCCTGCTGCCGGCCACCCGCTGTTTGGACACGTCGGACAGATCGCGCCCCATCCCGGGGTCGGTGACCGTGACGGACAGGCCCGGTCCGATGACCGCGGTGGTGGCCGCGGCCAGGCTGAGCGCGTCGAGCCTGCTGAGCAGATCCCGGCCTGCCGCATCGTCGCGCAGCTGGCGGCGCTGGATGGTGTCGGCCTGGGTGGCCAGCTCGTCGCGGCGCTGGGTGAGCCGGTCGGTGGTGCCTTCGGCGGATCGCACGCTGGCAGCCAGGACCTGCTGGGCGGCGTTGACGCCGGGCGCGGTGGTCCGGGCTTGCGCGACCGCCGCGGCGAACACCACCGCGATCAACACCGCCGCCACTGCCTGCCAGGCCCGGTCGGCGATCAGTCCGCGGGATTGTCCGCTCTTCTCCCGCGCAGCGGCAGCGGCGGCGTAGCCGGGGTCGAGATGTTCGGTGAGCAGCGAGCGCAACAGACCAGGCAGCGGAATGAGGGCAGGTCGCCGCTCGTGGCGTTCGCTGCGGCCGGCTCGCGGGTCGTAGCCGCCGAGCGCGCTGTCAGGTGCGGGCATCGCTGACGCCGGCCTTGGGCAGCGTGGTCACCACCAGACGGACTTGCAGCAGGTAGAGCACCGCCGACCACAGGTACATGCCGACACCCCACAGCAGGAAGCCCCAGCCGCAGGCGCCGATCACCCGGCTCCACGTCGCGTCCCACTGGCCGAGCAGCACCAGCGGGAAACCGGACATCAGCGCGAACGTCGCCGCCTTGCCGATGTAGGTGACCGGCAGCGCGGTGAGCCCGCGGCTGCGCACCACCGGCAAGGTGGCGGCGAGCACCAGATCGCGGCCGACCAGCGTCGCCACCAGCCACCACGGGACCACGCCCGCGAAGCCCATCCCCACGGGCACAGCCACCATGTAGACGCGGTCGACCAGCGGGTCCAGCAGGGCGCCGAGCTGTGACGATTGGTTTGGCACCAGGCGGGCGATCTTGCCGTCGGCCCAGTCGGAGAAGCCGCTGAACATCAGGATCGCCACCGCCCACCCGTACGCATCGGTGGCCAACAGCAGGTACAGGAACACCGGCACCAGCACGAGCCGGATCACCGACAAGACGTTCGGGATCGTCAGCACCCGGTCGCGACGGTCCATGGTGATGAACTTAGCCCTAGCGGAAGACCCCGGGCAGGCTCAGCGCCGACAACGTGTCGTCGTTGAGCGGGTTGTCGTGGACCATGTACGTCCAGGTCGACGTCGGCCGGGCCAGCTTCGAGAGGTCCAAGCCCTGCTCCTCTTCGAGGATGTTGGCGGTCTCGAAGGTCTGCTGGGCGGCTTCGATGGCGTCGGCCGCCAGGTGCGCGAACGCATCGACGGCCATCCGGTGGAACTCGTCGAGCGGGTTCTGCCTGCCCAGCGCGCGCAGGTGGATGCTCTCCCGGATGTCGGCCAGGTAGGCCAGGTGGTCGGCCCAGCCGCGGTCGAGGTGGAACAGCATGATCTGGCGGCAGATCGTCTCGAGCTGATCGTCGCCGGACTTCTCGGCCAGTTCCTCGTACCGTTCGGGCGACAGCTCTTTGAGCTCGTTGCGGGCCGCCGGCGTGCTCAGCAGGGTGTTGCGGCGCTCGACGATGATCGCGCGCTGCTGGGCGATGAGCTGGTTGTAGCGCCAGGTGTTGGCGTGGACATCGAGGAGCCGCCCCTCGGCCACCCGCTGGGCGTGGTCCAGCAGGGCGCCCGCCTTGGGGCTGGTGATCCTGCCGGTCTCGTCGGCCTCGGCGGGCAGCTTGCCCTCGTCGAGGTGCGCGACGACGACGTCGTCCTCCCAGCTGGCGAAGAACACCGACGAGCCGGGGTCGCCCTGCCGGCCGGCGCGGCCGCGCAGCTGGTTGTCGAGGCGTTCGGTGCGGTGCCGCCCGGTGCCGATGACATGCAGACCGCCGAGCTCGGCGACTTTATCGTGGTCGGTTTCTTCCGACCCGCCCAACCTGATGTCGGTGCCGCGGCCGGCCATCTGGGTCGACACCGTGACGGTGCCGAGCTTGCCGGCTTCGGCGATGACGGCGGCCTCTTCCTCGTCGTTCTTCGCGTTGAGCACCACCGCCGGGACGCCGCGGCGGACCAGCCGCTCATGCAGCTCTTCAGACTCGGCGACGTCGTGGGTGCCGACCAGAATCGGCTGACCGGTGGCGTGCACCTCGACGATGTGCTCCATGATCGCCTCGATCTTGGCCGCGGCGGTGATGTAGACGCGGTCGGCGGCATCCTCGCGGATGTTCGGCGTGTTGGGCGGGATCGGCGAGACACCGAGCTTGTAGAACTGGCGCAGCTGTTCACCGGCGGCCAGCGCGGTGCCGGTCATGCCGCACACCGTCGGGTACCGGTTGATCAGAGCCTGCACGGTGATGGTGTCCAGCACCTCGCCGGTCTCGGTGGTCTCGATGCCCTCCTTGGCCTCGACCGCGGCCTGCAGGCCGTCCGGCCACCGCTGCAGCGAGGCGATCCGCCCGCGTGAGGAGTTGATCAGCTGCACGGCGCCGTCGCGGACGATGTAGTGCACGTCGCGCTGCAGAAGCACATGCGCGTGCAGGGCGACGTTCACCTCGGTCAGCGTGGTGGTGACGTGCTCCTCGGAGTAGAGATCGATACCGCCGAGCGCGGCCTCGAGCTTCTTGGCGCCGGTGTCGGTGAGGTGCACGTTGCGGCTGTCGGCATCGGTGTCGTAGTCGATACCTGCCCGCAGATCGCCCACCAGCCGGACGATTTCGACCTTCGGGGTCTCGCGGTGGGTGGTGCCGGCCAGCACCAGCGGCACCAGGGCCTCGTCGACCAGCACGGAGTCGGCCTCGTCGATCAGCGCGACGTCGGGGTTGGGCGACACCAGATCGGCGACGTCGGTGACCAGCTGGTCGCGCAGGACGTCGAAGCCGATCTCGTTGACCGAGGCGTAGGTGACATCGCATTCGTAGGCGGCGCGGCGTTCCTGGGCGGTCGACTCGGCGGTGATCCAGCCCACCGTGAGGCCCATCGACTCGATCAGCGGCGCCATCCACTCTGCGTCGCGGCGGGCCAGGTAGTCGTTGATCGTCACGACGTGGACGTTGCGCCCGGCCAGTGCGTAGCCGGCGGCGGCGATGGCACCCGAGAGGGTCTTGCCCTCACCGGTGGCCATCTCGATGACGTCACCGGCGAGCATCCGCAGGGCACCGGCCAGCTGGACGTCGAACGGGCGCAGGCCGGTGGTGCGCTCCGCGGCTTCGCGGGCGATGGCCAGGAACTGCGGAATGTCGGACGACGACGCGAGGTCGCCGAGCTCCAGTAGCTTCGCGGCCTTGGCCAGTTGCTCGTCGTCGAGGCCCTTGGCCTTGTCGTCGAACTCGGCCGAGGCGTTCACCTCGGCCATCGAATGGGCCTTGGTCTTCTCGGTGGTGGCACCGAGCATGCGCCAGAAGCCCCGGCTGATGCGGCCGGGTCCGGCAACACTGTCCTTGCGAGTTTTCGCCACGGGTCAACGGTACCGTCGGCACGATTCGCCGCCCGATAGCAACCCGGACGTTGAGCAACCGTCGTTATCCGCCCGGACGGCTATCTTTGCTTCACTGCCCATGACTCGACCCGGGGGCGGGTCCGACGACACGCCGAATCTCACATTTCGCCCGTCATCTGACACACACGCGCGCCTTCGCCGGGATGCCGGGGTAGGTTCGCCGGGAAGCCAGCAGATCGGGCGTCGTGTGGTCGGCGCCGCAGGAGGAGAAGCGCGTTGGAGAAGTTCACCCCGTCGATGGACTGGGGACACGAGCTCGTCCCGTCCTTGATCTGGATTTCCAAAGCGTGGGCGATCAGCGCCGTTTTGAGTCTCATCGTGCTGGTCCTGCTGGCCCGCTACACGGTGTGGGGCCGGCAGTACTGGCGGATCACCGGGGATTACTTCAAAGGTCGCCAAAGCATCAGGGTGTGGATCTGGATCGCCGTGCTGTTGCTCTCGACGATCATCTCGGTGCGCCTCGACGTCTTGCTCAGCTACTACAGCAATGACCTGTTCACGTCGCTGCAGGTCGCGTTCCAGGGCGCAGGCGGCGGCAACGAGGAAGTTCGCCAGTCCGGTATCAACGGATTCTGGGCGGCGCTGATCCTGTTCGGCATCCTGGCGACCATCTACATCAGCCGGGTGATGCTGGACATCTACCTCATGCAGCGGTTCATCATTCGCTGGCGGGTGTGGCTCACCGACCGGCTCACCTGCGACTGGCTCGACGACCATGCCTACTACCGCACCCGGTTCACCGACACCGACATCGACAACCCCGATCAGCGCATCCAGTACGACATCGACATCTTCACCGCCGGGGTGGGGTCCTCGCCGAACACCCCGATGATCGGTAGCTCCAGCACGCTGCTGTTCGGCGCGATCAACTCGTTGGTGACGGTGGTTTCGTTCACCGTGATCTTGTGGAACCTGTCGGGTCCGCTGACGTTCCTGGGTGTCACCCTCGGGCACGCGCTGTTCTGGGTGGTGCTGGTCTACGTGCTGGTGGCGACGGTCATCGCGTTCTGGATCGGCCATCCGCTGATCCGGCTCAGTTTCCGCAACGAGCTCACCAACGCCGTCTTCCGCTACGCGCTGGTCCGGCTGCGTGATTCGGCCGAGGCCGTCGGCTTCTACCGCGGCGAGAACGCCGAGCGGGGCCTGCTGCGCGCCAAGTTCGCCCAGATCATCGCCAACTACAAGCGCTATGTGAATCGCACGATCGCGCTGACCGGCTGGAACCTGTCGATGAGCCAGATCATCAACCCGCTGCCGCTGGTGATCCAGGCGCCGCGGCTGTTCGCCGGGCAGATCGACCTCGGTGACGTCACCCAGTCGTCGAGCGCGTTCGGGTCGATCCACGACTCGCTGTCGTTCTTCCGCAACGCCTACGACTCGTTCGCCTCCTACCGGGCGGCCATCATTCGTCTGCACGGCCTGGTGGAAACCAACGCCGAGGCGCGCGAGCTGCCCAAGCTGACGACAGTCACCAGCACTGACGGTTCGGTGGAACTGCGCCGCGTCGAGGTCCGCACGCCCAGCGGCAGCCAGCTTGTCGATCCGATCGACCTGCGGCTGGAGTCCGGCGAGACACTGGTCATCACCGGGCCCTCGGGCGCGGGCAAGACCACGCTTCTGCGCAGCCTGGCCCAGCTATGGCCGTTCACCTCGGGCACCCTGTGCCGCCCCGGGGATGACGACACCATGTTCCTGTCGCAGATGCCGTATGTCCCGCTGGGCGACCTGCGGACGGTGGTGTCCTACCCCGCCACCTCCGGTGAGATCAGCGATGAGGACCTGCAACAGGCGCTGTCCAAGGTCGCTCTGTCGCACTTGACGATCCGCCTCAACGAGTCCCAGGACTGGGCCAAGGTCCTGTCGCCGGGCGAGCAGCAGCGCATCGCGTTCGCCCGCGTGCTGCTCACCAAACCCAAGGCGGTCTTCCTCGACGAAGCCACCTCGGCGCTCGACGAGGGTCTGGAGTTCGCGCTCTACGACATGGTGCGCACCGAGCTACCGGACACCATCCTGGTCAGCGTCAGCCACCGCAGCACCGTCGAGCAGCACCACGTCCGGCACCTGGAGCTGCTCGGCGAGGGCCAGTGGCGCCTCGGCCATGTCGAGGGCAACGAGCCGGCAACCGTTTAGCCTGCGGCGCGGGCACTTTCAGCCGCCACCGTGGCGGCGTGCGTTCCCGCCCGCCGGCCGAAGAAGGAGCCCTCCCCCAGCTGGGTGCCGCTGGCATAGCCCTTGCCGTCCTGAGCGATGTTGGACGCGCACGCGCCCGCCGCATACAGTCCCGGAATCACGCTGCCGTCGGCGCGCAACACCTCGCCGTCGACGTCGGTGGCCAGACCACCGACGGTGAAGCCGGAGTACATCGCCTTGCCCAGCGTCAGGTCGAAGGCACCCCACGGCCCCTTGTCTTGCGGCGCAAGGAATTCCGGCTGCTTGTGGAACTCCGGATCCTCGCCCTTGGCGGCGTGCTCGTTGTAGTTGGTGAGCGTCTCGACGAGATTGCCCGTCGGGATGCCCAGCGCGGCCTCCATCTCCTCGACCGTCTCCCAGCCGTCGATGAAGGTGATCAGCGGGATCTCCGGGCGCTGCATGTGCGCCTCGTCGACGATCAGGTACGCCGCACTGTCGGGCTGATCCATCACGAAACCCGACGTGCGCGAATGGTAGGAGTCTTCGGTGACGAACCGCTTGCCCTCCTTGTTGACGATGATTCCGGTCAACAGGATCGACGGCGGGTAAACCGGCGCGGTGATGAAGATCTGGTCCATGTGCTTGGTGGCCCCGCCCACCGACTCGCCGAGGCGGATGCCCAGGCCGTCGTCGTAGGTGTTGCCGAGCACAAAGGGCTTCTCCGCGAGCTTCGGCGTGAGCTTGGCGACCATCTCGGGGTTCATCACGAAACCGCCCGCGGCGATCACCACAGCCTTGGCCCGGATCGACCCGGTCTCGGTGAACTTCTTCCACGAGACGCCGACCACGGCCCCGTCGTCGACGACGAGATTCGTTGCGCCCGTTTCGTACCGGATCTGCACGCCCAGTTCGGCGGCCCGCTTGAGCAGCAGGTCGATCACCATCGCCGCACCCTGGGTGTCACCGGGAACCGGGACCTTGTGGCCGCGCGGGGCGGGCACCGCCATGTTCTTGTACGGCCACACCTTCTCGTTGCCGGTGAACATCAGCCCCTCGGTGTTGGGCTGGATCACCGCCTTCTCCGGGTAGTAGCTGCGCTCGAACGCGATCCCGAGCTCCTCGAGCCAGTTGAAATGCTCGACGCTGCCCTCGCAGTAGGCGCGGATCTTGTCGAGTTCGGGCTCGCGTGACACCGCGACGAGGTACTTGTACATCTCTTCGACGCTGTCGGTATGCCCGGTGGCCTGCTGGACGGCGGTGCCGCCGCCGAGGTAGAAGTGGCCGCCGGCCATCGAGGTCGTGCCACCTGCGACCGCGGCACGCTCGAGCACCAGCACCCGCGCACCGGCGGCCGCCGCGCTGACCGCAGCGCACCCGCCGCCGATGCCGAAGCCGATCACCACGACGTCGACCTCGTCGGACCATTCGGTCACATCCGCGGCGGCGACGGTCGCGGGAATGTCCAGGCCACTCATTGCTGCTCCTGTTTCACATAGTCGAAGAACGTGCGGATCTCGTCGGGGATGTAGGCGATTTCGAGGTAGGGCACGCCGGCCGCGGCGGCGGACAGGTAGGCGAACCGCATGCCGCCGGGCATCACCCCGCGGGCGACGACGTCCGTCGACTCGCCGCCGCCGGTCAGCGCGGCGTCGAACGCGTCGGCGTCGGGGACCTCGATGCAGATGTGGTGCAGCCCGGGGCCGCTCTGGGCGAGGAACTCGGTGTAGATGCTCTCGCCGCGCGTCGGCGCGATGAGTTCGAGCTGGGTGTCACCGGCGTAGCTCAACGAGATGTCGGCGTTGTAGTCGGCCGGGCTGCCGCGGTGTTCGCAGGTGTCGGGCCCGAAGTGCACATCGGGCATGCGAATCCATTTTCGGGCCCCGAGCAGCGTCGTCAGCGCCGCCTCGGTGGCATCCAGGTCGCGGGTCACCCACGCGATCTGGACAGGTGTCTGGTCGGTCATCGGTTCGAGGATATCCCCGGGCCGCCGGTGTGGCTAGAACGTGTTCTAGTTTTGCGGTCCCGCGGTCAGCAGCTCGATGGCGAGGTGGAGCTGCTCGTCGAACAACGCCCGAGGATCGGTGAAGGTGTCGGTGCCGTACTGGCCGAATACCTCGAGGCTGATCGCCCCGATCAGCATGGCCCAGATCGCGGTGCACCGGATCACCAGCGCATCGTCGCCGGGGAAGCCGAACTCGTCCCGCACATGGATCAGGTCGGTCGACATCGGTTGAGCCACATGGCGTTCAGTGAGGGCGATATCTCCGGTGGCCACCCCGGTGGCGACCGCGTCGAACAGCATGCCGATCACCCGGGTGCCCGGTCCGGTGGTCAGCTCGGCCGGCGCGTGATAGCCCGGCACCGGGCTGCCGTACAGCAGGGCCCACTCGGCGGGCTGACCCAGCGCCCAGTTGCGGATGGCGTGGGCGATGGTCGCGACGTCGGCTCGCCAGCCGCCATCGGTGTCCGCCCGCGCCTGCCCGACCGCGTCGGCGAGGTCGGAGTAGGCGTCGACCAGCAGAAGAGTCAGCAGGGCATCGCGGCTCGCGACGTAGCGGTACACCGCCGAGGACACCATGCCCAGCTCGCGGGCGATGGCCCGCACCGACAGCCCGGCCGCCCCCACGGTGGCCAGCTGCCTGCGCCCGATCTCGACGATCTGGGCTTCGATGCGTTGCCGCGCGTCCTCCCGTTTCCCCACGCGCCGAGTCTGACACAGCCGAGATCACTGCTCTTGCTTTTCGGCCATACCGCTGGCATCCTCGTTACGAGAGCACTGCTCTCTGAACGTCGAGTTGAGGGGACGCACCATGAATCAGCACTACGACCGTCCGAACGCTGCCGCCCGGGCGGCCAACGCCGTCATCCGCCGGCTCGCCGAGGCGGGCGTCAGCATCGCGGGCACGCAGGCGCTGCGCGTGCGCGGCCGCAAATCCGGCGCGCTGCGCAGTGTGGTCGTCAATGTGCTGCGGGTCGGCGACACCGAGTACCTGGTGTCCCCGCGCGGCAACACCCAATGGGCGCGCAATGCGCGGGCGGCGGGCGAGGTGGAGCTCGGCCCCCGGTGGCGCCGCAGACCGGTCCGCCTCACCGAGGTCGACGACGACGCCAAGCCGGCCCTGCTCCAGCGCTATATCGATCGGTGGTACTGGGAGGTCAAGGGCCACATCGCCGGCCTCACACCGCAGTCGACGGATACCGAATTACGTTCGGCCGCACCGGCAATCCCGGTGTTCGCGCTCGCGCGCTAGTTGATTGAGCGCTCAGGTGTCAGCTAGGCGTCGAATATGCGACGTCAGCGCTCAATGAACGTCAGTTGGCGTTGGCCTGCTCGGCGGCAGCGACGTTGACCACGTCGGCGCCGGCGCGCACCTGCTGGCTGGTGGCCACCCATGACACCGCCGCAGGCAGATTCCCCCAGGTGCTGTTGAACAGCCCGACGATCACGGCCTTGTTGTTGTCGATCGGCATGTACACCGGACCGCCGGAGTCACCCTTCTGGCTGACCACGCCGTTCTCCATGGTGAACCAGCCGTTGTTGACCCGCTCGATGGAGCCGCAGCTCTCGCCGGTGATCACGCCGAAATGGCAGACCGGCTGGCCGTTGGCCATCGGCGGGGCCGCCTCGGCGACCAGCTGGCGGCCGCCGGGCAGGATGTTGTTGACCGTGACGTCGGCGCCGAGGGTGATCATCTCGTAGTCGGAGATCACCTGGTCGGTGCGGACGACGGCACCGTCCGGGGTGTTGTCCTGGAAGGTCGACACCATGCCGATGAAGCGCCCGTCGCGGTCGGTGACCGGGCCGTCCGCCTGGCAGTGGCCGGCCGAGTAGGCCACCCGCGCCACCGGATCGACGTATCCGAGCGTGCAGACGTTGCTTGCTTGGCGAATTTCCATGCCGGGCGAGACGACGACGCCGGGGGCGGCTGCAGCGATCGGCGCCAAGGTCCCGGTGGCGGCGACAACAGCGGCAGTGGCGAGGACAACTTTCTGAGCAAAGCGCGACACTGTACACCCCGATCGGTCGGCGGTACGTCAAGGACGCGCCGCGGAAGTATCTCGACTGTGTATCGGCGCCGATTTCAAATCGTTACCAACGAACAATGACATACCCGGCGTGTCGCCGCACGAATCGCCGCAGATGGGGTTAAAAGCCGGAGCTAGGAGTCGAACCCCAGGCCCAGGCGGTCGAGGGTGCGCAGGATGAGGTTGCGCTTGCCCTCGTTGTGATCGGCCCGGTCCAACGACCACCGGGTGGCCTGAATGCCCACACTGGCCACCGGTTCGGGCGGGAACGGCAACGGCTTGCGGTTGACCATCTCCAGCTCGGTCCGCTCGGTGGGGTGACCGTCGAGCAGGTCGAGGCAGACGTCGGCGGCGAACCGTGCGGCGCCGACACCCAGACCGGTGAATCCGTTGACGTAGGCGATCCGGCCCCGGCCGGCCAGACCCCAGTGCGCACAGAACCGGGTGTTGGTGTCGATCGCACCGGCCCAGCGGTGGCTGAACCGGACGTCCTCGAGTTGCGGGAACGTGATGAAGAAGTGCGCGGCCAGCTTGCGGTAGCTCTCGGGCCGGTCTTCGTACATCGAATCGACGCGACGCCCGTAGTGATAGACCGCGTCGTACCCGCCCCAGACGATCCGGTTGTCCGCCGAGAGGCGGTAGTAGTGGAACTGGTTGGCGCTGTCTCCGATGCCCTGCCGGTTGCGCCATCCGATGCGGTCCAACTGGTCGTCGGTGAGCGGCTCGGTGGACAGCACGTAGTCGTACACCGGGATGGTGTGGAACCGGTTTCGCTTCAGCAGGCTCGGAAACACGTTGGTGGCCAACACAACCTGGTCGGCCTGGAGCACCCCGGCCGAGGTTTCCACCCGGATCCCCCGCTGTTCGCGCTGTACCGACGTCGCCGCGGTGTGCTCGAAGATCTCGACCCCGGCCTCCGAGCAGGCCCGGGCGAGTTCGAAGACCAGCCGGGCCGGGTGCACGATCGCGCAGGTGTCGGTCGCCCACAGCCCGGCCTGATAGGTCGGTGAGGCGACCTCGGCGCGCACGGCCGCCTGGTCCAGGAACCGGCCCTCGCCGCCGTCGGCGCCCTCGGCCAGCCACCCGACCTGATGGCGTTCGGTGGCGACGGTGAGCATGCCGGTGCGCTCCCAGTCCACGTTCATGCCGTAGGCGGCGATATCGGCCTGCATTCCGTCGAGGTTGGCCAGGCCGAGCTTCTCCAGGCGGTCGAATTCGTCTGGCCAGCGCGACTTTCCGTTCTCTGCGCCGTGGGTGATGCTGGCCTCGACGAAGCCGCCGTTGCGCCCCGATGCCGCCCAGCCGACCCGTTCGGCTTCGATCAGCACCACCCGCGCTGCGGGGTTGCGCGCCTTCGCGTGCAGGGCCGACCACAGGCCGGCGTAACCGCCGCCGACCACCAACAGGTCGCACGTCAGGTCGCTGGAGAGCCGGGGGTAGTCGGGGCGGGCGACCAGCGACGAGTCCAGCCACATCGATCCGAACGCGGCGGAGCCCAGCGCCCGGGCGATCAGGGCGGGGTCGACGTCGCGGTCAAATACGGTCTGCACCCCAGCATGGTGCCATGACGGGGGCGTCCTACCGGGCGAACCGCGCGAGTAGAGGCCCGACGATGGCCAGGACGAAAACATACGGCGTGGCCAGCGTCCCCACCGCAGCGACGGTGGTCCCCGCCAATCCGATGATCACCAGCGAGAACTCGCCGCGGGCGACCAGCGCGGTGCCCGCCCGAAGTTGGCCCGGCCTGCCGACTCCGTCGCGGCGGGCGGCATACACCCCGGTGGCCACCTTGGTGATCGCGGTGACGGCGGCCAGCAGTACGGCCGCAGGCAACATCGGTACCAGGTCCGCAGGCGCCACCGACAACCCGATCGCCAGGAAGAACACCGCCGCGAACAGATCCCGCAGCGGGGTGAGCACGGCGCGGGCCCGCTCAGCGGTCTCCCCGGTCAGCGTGAGTCCGACCAGGAATGCGCCCACCGCGGCCGAGGCGTGCAGATGTTCGGCAGCTGCGGCCACCAGCAGGGTCAGCCCGAGGATGCGCAACAGGAGTTGTTCGTCGTCGGGATGGCTGATCAGCCTGCCCAGATGATGGCCCCAGCGGTACGACGCCGCGAACACCAGGACCAGCGCGACCATCGCGGCAGCCATCCACAGCAGCGCCTCCCACCACGTGCCGCCGGCCGCCAGCACGGCCAGCAGCGGCAGGTAGGCGGCCATCGCGAAGTCTTCGAGCACCAGGATCGACAGCACGGCAGGGGTTTCCCGGTTGCCGAGCCGGCGCAGGTCGTTGAGTAGACGGGCGATCACGCCCGACGAGGAGATGAACGTGATGCCCGCCATCGCCAGGATGCCGACGAAGTTCAGGCCGAGCAGCCAGCCGGCGATCGCACCCGGGGTGGCGTTGAGGACGAGGTCGACACCGGCCGAGGGCAGGTGCCGACGCATGCTGGCCGCAAACTCGCCGATGGAGAACTCCAGGCCGAGGGTCAGCAGGAGCAGGACCACGCCGATCGTGGCGCCGGTGGACACGAACTCCCCCGCCGCAGGAACCGGCGCGATTCCGCCGTTGCCCAGGGCCAGCCCGGCGAGCAGGTAGAGCGGGATCGGTGAGAGCGCGAACCGGCGCGCCAGGGTTCCCAGGATCGTCAGGACCGTGAAGATGACGCCGAGCTCGAGCAGCAGCGCCGCCGACACAGCCACTAGATCATCCTTGGTCGACGATTCGACGGACGCCGGATATGCCGTGCTCGGTGCCGATCACGACCAGTACGTCGCGGGCGTGCAGCACCTGGTCGGGTTTCGGCGAGGCCAACACCTCTTCGTCGCGCACGATGGCCACGATCGATGCGCCGGTACGGGTGCGGGCCTTGGTGTCGCCCAGCGGGCGGTCGACGAACGGCGACCCCACCGCGATCTCGACCTGGCCGGCGTCCAGGCCGGGCACTTCCTTGGTCAGGTCGGCGAAGCTTTCCACCATTCGCGGGGCACCGAGGATCTGGGCCAGCGCGTCGGCTTCCTCGTCGGTGAGGCGGAACACCGGGCGTGCCTGGTCGGGGTCGGGGGCGCCGTAGACGACGACTTCGAAATCACCGCCGCGCCGGGCGATCACCCCAATGCGATTGCCGTCAGCGTTGTCGAACTCGTACCGCAGCCCGACTCCGGGCAGCAGGACCTCTTTGACCTCCATGGGCTCCATCCTCGGGTGGCGGCACCGATGTTGACTAGCTTGCGGCCACCGTAGTCGCCGGCCGCCGGGTGGTGCGGGGCGCCCAGCCGGGCGGACCGAAGATGTAACCCAGCCGGTCACGCCAGCGGCGCGCCGAGCGGACGTCGCGCGCGATCGCCGCGTACTCGTGGGTCTGCAATGTCCAGATGTTGAATGTGGTGACCGGCTTGGTGAGGCCGTAGTGCGGGCGGAACAGTTCGGGCGCAAATGTGCCGAACAGGCGATCCCAGATGATGAGGATGCCGCCGTAGTTCTTGTCGAGATACTCCGGGTCCATCCCGTGATGCACGCGGTGATGCGACGGCGTGTTGAACACGAACTCGAAGGGCCGCGGCAGCTTGTCGATGCGCTCGGTGTGGATCCAGAACTGGTAGATCAGACTGATCGAGAAGCTGGTGAACACCATCCAGGGCGGAACACCCAAGAGCGGCAACGGAATCCACATGATGATCTCGCCGCTGTTGTTCCACTTCTGCCGCAGCGCGGTCGCGAAGTTGAAGTATCGGCTGGAGTGGTGCGCCTGGTGGGTGGCCCAGATCAGCCGGACCCGGTGGGCGGTGCGGTGGTAGGCGTAGAACAGCACGTCCACCCCGACGATCGCGACCACCCACGTGTACCACTTGGTCGGCGAGAGGTGCCACGGCGCGACGTAGGCGTAGAGCGCGGCGTAGCCCAGCAGAGCCAGGAATTTCCAGACACCCATCGTCGCGACCGACATGAGGCCCATCGAGATCGAGGCCCACGCGTCGCGCGCGTGATAGGCGCCGGACGCGGGCTGTTCGGCTTCGGTCAGGCGCTCGAGCTTGCGGGCCGCGGTCCATTCGAGAATGAGCAGCAGGAGGAAGAACGGGATTGCGAACAGCACCGGCTCACGCATCTGCGGCGGGAGAACGGACAACAGTTCACCGATTCGATCCACGCGACACCTCCCGGGCGGGAGTCTAACGCGTTGCGGCCGCGTTGTTAGACACGGTGTCAAGAAGGCTCAGCGAAAGCTGAGTACCTCGCTGCCCCACGTCTCGCGGATCGGCCGGTCCAGGTCATCGACGACGCGGTCCCGGCGATCGATGACCAGCGTCGCGCGGTCATCGAGGCGATACGGCGCCCAGTGCGGGTGACCGAGCGGCAGGTTGGGGTCGCCGGTGGCCGCGAACGCCGTCCAGCGCGCGCGCATCCGCTCGGACAGTTCCTCGCCGGTCTTGAGCCCGCCGAGTTTGAACGTGACGTCGCGCGGACCCGAGATCAGATTGCCCCACACGTAGATCAGCTCGGTGGCGTGCGCGGCGCCCAGCCGGATCGTCTTGAACAGTGGTGTGGCCCAATCGAATCGGTAGAGGTAGACCGGCGCAACGGAGGTGTGCCCCTCAGCGAACCACACCGTCGGCATCCGGAAGCCGACGTCGCTGGCCACCCCGAGACTGCGGGTACGTGCCATTCTGGCGGGGTACGCCGAACTGACCTGATCGGCGGTCGGGAGCTGCAGGTCCGGCTGGTCGTTGGCCATCTCGTTGAACATCGTCCGGACCGACTTGGGCGCGATGGGCATCAACGGTGAGCGCATCAACCGGAAGAGGGCGGCCTCGTCCTTGTTGGTACCGATCAGCAGCGGCACCGGATGGGTTTTGCCTGCCCTGGCCAGCGTCACCGGGTAGTCCGGCACCAGATCACCGTCCACGGTGGGTGCGAATGCCAGCAGTCCGGGCGTGGTGGCCGGAACATGGTCGAACAGATGCTGTGATGCGTCGACCAGAGTTTCGAGGGGCGCGCGGTGCGCCTCATCCGCTGTCATGCCGAGCCTGTCCAGGAACAGCTCGGCGACGGCGCCGGCGCGCTCGCCGCCGTAAATGGACGTGGCTGGTGCGCTTTGGACGATCGCACGGGAGAACAATCCGGCTGCCTCCGGCACCGCCAGCAGGGTGGTGGTGATCGCGGCTCCGGCGGATTCACCGAACAACGTCACCCGGTCCGGGTCGCCGCCGAACTCGGCGATGTTCTCCTGCACCCAGCGCAGCGCGGCCAGCACGTCGCGCAGTGCGACGTTGCTGTCGAACCCCGCCGACGAGAGATCGAGGAAACCCAGCGCGCCGAGCCGGTAGTTGATCGTGACGACGACGACATCGGAACCGGTGGCCAGCACGGTGCCGTCGTACATCGGCTGGCTGCCCGACCCGAAGATGTAGGCGCCGCCGTGCACCCACACCATCACCGGCTTGGGCTCGCCGGTGGCCGCTGTCCCGGTCTCCAACGGCGCCCAGATGTTGAGGAACAGGCAGTCCTCGTCGGCGCGGGTGCCCAAGCCCATCGGGATCGGGCTGCGCGGCTGCGGACTGACCGGACCGAATGTCGTCGCGTCGGCAACCTCGGTCCACGGCTGCGGGGCAACGGGTGCCCGCCAGCGCAGGTCTGCGACCGGCGGGGCGGCATAGCGAATGCCTTTCCAGGTCTTGACCCGGCCGTCGTCGGCCCCGCGGACCGGCCCGTAGCGGGTCTCGACGATCGGGTTGTCCACGATCGGCCGCACGCTCGCATCCGCTGTCATCGTTGTCCTCCTGCCACAGAAGTGCGTGTCGATGAACGACACCACCCATCCACGCTACCGACGGGTAACGCACCCGGGCGTGCGGCGGCTGGTCTATCCGGTCACCGCCGCGGCCAGCTATGACGGCGGCCACAGGATTGCGCCCAGCTATCCTGACCCGCGTGCGGAAATGGGCGCTCCTGTTGGCCGCTATCACCGTGGAGGTCACCGGCACCCTGTCGCTGCGCGCGTCACAGGACCATTCGGCGTGGCTGGTCTTGGTGGTGTCCGGCTATCTCGCCTCGTTCTACTTCCTGGCGTTGGTGCTGCGGGCCGGTATGCCGGTCGGGGTGGCCTATGGCGTCTGGGGCGCGGTGGGAACCGCGGCGACGGCGATTCTGGCAGCGGTGATCTTCGGCGACCCGTTCACGGTCCCGATCGTCGCCGGGATCGGGTTGATCATCGCCGGCGTCCTGCTCGTAGAGCTCGGTTCGCGCAATCACGCCGGCGAGGAGGGCACGCCGTGATGTGGCTGACGCTGGCCGGGGCCATCCTCATCGAGGTGTGCGCGACCCTGTGCCTGCGCGCCTCGGACGGTTTCCGCAAGAAGGCGTGGGTCGCGCCGATGCTGCTCGGCTATCTGGTGTCGTTCACGCTGCTGTCGGTGACCCTGTCGCTGGGCATGCCGGTCGGGGTCGCCTACGGCGTGTGGTCGGCGGCCGGTGTCGCGCTGATCGCGGTGATCGCCCGGGTGGTGTTCGCCGAGCCCCTCACCCCGCTGATGATGGGCGGCATCGCGCTGATCATCGCGGGTGTGCTCACGATCGAACTGACCGGTGCCGTGGGCTGAGGGCCCGGGCCAGCAGTACCGCCGCCAGTCCGGCCAGCGGGACGGTCAGTAGACCGGCGCGCAACGACACGGCGTCGGCGAGCGCCCCCACGAGGATCGGCGATCCGAGGAATCCCACTCGCATCAGCCACGTCAGCACCGTCAGCCCGGTGCCCGGCCGCAGTCCGGGAAGCTCGTCGGCGGCGTGCATGGCACCGGGCACCAGGGTGGCCGAACCGAATCCGGCGGCGGCGAACCCCGCGATGGTGCCCGGGATGCCGGGGAACGCCAGGGCGCCCGCCATCCCGACGGCGACGATCACGCCGCCGGCCCGGGCGACCGTGCACGGCCCCCACCGGTCGGTCAGCCGGTCGCCGACAAGACGGCCGATGAACTGGAAGCCGACCAGGGCGACATAGCCGAGCGCGGCGAGCGCAGCGGGTGCCGACAGCGAATCTCGCAGATACAACGTGGCCCACGAACTGCCCGCGTCCTCTACTGCGGCGCCGGCGATCGCAATGGCCACCAGCGCGGCCAACGCCACATAGACGCTGCGACCCGCCGGGGCGGTGGCCCGCTCGCCCGGCCGGGGTTCGGCGTGGTCATGGTCGGGGCCTGGCAGCAGGTACCGGTAGGCGACCAGGCACACCGCGCCGAACAGTAGCGCCGAAGCCGAGAGCTGCACGGCGCGGGGAATGCCGAGATAGATTGCGCCTGCGCCGATCAGGCCGCCGAGCACCGCGCCCGACGACCACACCGCATGCAGCGAGTTGATGATGAAGCGGCCGTACGCGCGTTGCACGCGCAGCCCGTGCACGTTCTGGGCGACGTCGGTCACCGAGTCGGCCGCACCGGCGCAGAACAGCGCGGCCGCCAGCGTCAGCCCGGTGGGTGCCAGGCCGGCGAGCACGGTGAACGCGGCGAGCAGCAGAGAACTCGCGACCGCGACCACCGAGGAACGGTAGCGGCGGACCAGGGCGGCGGCGGTCACCCCGGTCAGGAGCGCGCCCGCCGAGAACGCGGCCACCGCCAGACCGAAAGCCGAGTTGGACAGGCCGAGGTCGGCCTTGATCTCGGGGAAGCGCGGCAGCAGATTGGCGAACAGCGCGCCGTTCGTCAGGAACAGGGCGGCGCTGGCGATGCGGGCTCGCCGATTTCGTACAGCGAGTCCGGGGCCGCCCATGTGAGGCGAGGTTACGGGCAACCAAGCAAGATGGCACACATGACTGCTTCGTCGCTGGCCGAACTCGCCCATCGGTTCGGTGTGGCCACCGAGTATTACGACTGGACCGGGCGGTCCGTGCCGGTCGAGGAGGACACCCTGGTGGCGGTGCTGGCCGCGCTCGGTGTGCAGGCCGGGACCGAAGAGGGCCGCGCCGCAGCGCTTTCGGCAGACGACACCCGGTATTGGTCCCGGTCACTGCCGCCGACGATCATCGGCCGCGCCGACAGTGAAACGTCGTTCTGGGCGCATGTCACCCATGGTGACCCGGCGCACGTCTGGGTCCGGCTGGAGGATGGCACGGTGCGCACCGGGGTGCGCCAAGCCGACAACTTCACTCCACCGCACGACCTGGACGGAAGGCTGGTGGGTGAAGCGACGTTCGTGCTGCCCGCCGATCTGCCGCTGGGCTATCACAGCGTCCACTTGAGCTCGGGCGGTCAGGAATTCAGCACGCCGCTGATCGTCACCCCGGCCTGGCTGGGTCTGCCTGCCCGGCTCGGCGCGCGGCGGGCGTGGGGCCTGGCCACCCAGATCTACAGTGTGCGCTCCGAAAACTCCTGGGGTGTCGGCGATCTCGGTGATCTCACCGACCTCGCCGTGTGGGCCGGGGCGCGTCACGGGGCCGGCTACATCCTGGTCAACCCGCTGCAGGCGGCCGCACCCACCCGGCCCATGGAACCCTCCCCCTACCTGCCGACATCCCGGCGGTTCACCAATCCGATCTACCTGCGGGTCGAGTCCGTTCCCGAGTTCGCTCAGCTGCCCAAGCGTGGCCGGGTGTGGAAGTTGCGGGCCGCGGTCCAGGCCCGGTCACGCAAGATCGACGCCATCGACCGCGACTCGGCGTGGGCGGCGAAACGTACTGCACTGAAAGCGATTTACCGGGTGCCGCGGTCGGCGGGCCGTGAGCTCGCCTTCGAGGCCTTCAAACAGCGGGAAGGCCGGGCCCTCGACGACTTCGCCACCTGGTCGGCGCTGGCCGAGAAGTACGGCGGCAACTGGCGGAAGTGGCCGAAAGGCCTGCGCCATCCGGCCGGCCCCGACGTGGCCGAGTTCGTCCACCGGCACGGCTCGGCGGTGGAGTTCCACCGCTGGCTGCAGTGGCAGCTCGACGATCAGCTGGCCGCCGCGCAGTCCCAGGCCGTCCGCACCGGGATGGCGCTGGGCATCATGCACGACCTCGCCGTCGGCGTGCATCCCGACGGAGCGGACGCCTGGGCATTGCAGAATGTGTTGGCCACCGGGGTCGCCGCCGGTGCCCCGCCCGACGAGTTCAACCAGCTCGGCCAGAACTGGTCGCAACCACCATGGCGGCCCGACCAGCTCGAAGAGCTTGGCTACCAACCCTTTCGGGATCTGATCGCGGCGATCCTGCGGCATGCCGGCGGGGTGCGGATCGATCACATCATCGGGCTGTTCCGGTTGTGGTGGATCCCGTCCGGCGCCGCGCCGACGAAGGGCACCTACGTCCGCTACAACCACGACGCGATGATCGGCATCGTCGCACTCGAAGCGCACCGGGCCGGCGCCGTCGTCGTCGGCGAGGATCTGGGCACGGTGGAACCGTGGGTGCGTGACTATCTGCGTGCTCGCGGCGTGCTGGGCACGTCGATCCTGTGGTTCGAACTGGACCGCGACGGCGGCGGCGGACCACTGCCTGCCGAGCGCTGGCGAGAGTTGTGCTTGTCCTCGGTGACCACGCACGATCTGCCGCCGACGGCCGGTTATCTCGCCGGTGAGCACGTGCGGTTGCGCGACGAGCTCGGCCTGCTCACCCGCCCCGCGGAGGAGGAACTTGCCCACGATCGTGCCGAGCAGGCGGCCTGGCTGGCCGAGCTTCGCCGGGTCGGCCTTCTCGGCGACGATGCCGACACCGAGCAGGTGATCCTGGCGCTGCATCGGTATCTGGCCCGGACCCCGTCGCGGTTGTTGGCGCTGGCGTTGACCGATGCGGTGGGCGACCGGCGCACCCAGAATCAGCCAGGCACCACCGACGAATACCCGAACTGGCGCGTCCCGCTGACCGGACCCGACGGCTCGCCACTATTGCTCGAGGATGTGCTGACCGACCCGCGGGCGCAGACGCTGGCGGCGGTGATGCAGTCCGCGACCGCGCCACACCCGCAGTAGCGATGCCGAAATACAGCGCGGGCGTGCTGCTGCACCGACACGTCGACGGCGTCGTGGAGGTGCTCATCGGACATCCCGGTGGGCCGTTCTGGGCACGCAAGGACGACGGCGCGTGGTCGATCCCCAAGGGCGAGTACGACCCCGAAACCGACGACGCGTGGGCGGCCGCACGGCGTGAGTTCGCCGAGGAGTTGGGATCTGATGTGCCGCAGGGTATCCGGATCGATTTCGATGCGGTCAAGCAGCCGAGCGGCAAGGTGTTGACGGTGTTCGCCGTCGAGACGGACCTGGATGTCACGCAGGCACAGAGCAACACCTTCAGCATGGAGTGGCCGAAGGGGTCCGGGCGAATGCAGGACTTCCCCGAACTCGACCGAGTCGGATGGTTCCCGGTGGCCCAGGCACGCCGGAAGTTACTGAAGGGCCACGTCGTGTTCCTGGACCGGCTGATGGCTCATCTGCCGGGACTGGGCGAAGGCGATCCGGAGCCCGCGGGTTAGCCTCACGACGTGAAGTTCGCCGTCGTCGCTCCCATCGCCGCGGGGGTCACCGCGAACCCCGTGTGGATGACGGAGTTCGCCCGCCATCTGGAGGCGTGTGGCTTCGAGTCGATCGTCATGGCCGAGCACACGGTGCTGGTGACGCAGTACACCAGCGTGTATCCCTACGATCCGTCCGGCCGGGTCGACGTTGCCCCGGAGTGCCCGGTGCCCGACCCGCTGGAGATGCTGGCGTTCCTGGCCGGCCAGACCACCACGTTGGGTCTGGCCACCGGGGTACTGGTGGTGCCCAATCACCATCCGGTGATGCTGGCCAAACGGGCCGCCACCGTCGACGTGTTGTCCGGCGGACGGGTGCGCCTGTGCGTCGGGGTCGGCTGGTTGCGGGAGGAGATCGAAGCCTGCGGAGCCGGTTTCACCAGCCGGGGCCGTCGCGCGGACGAGCAGATCGAGGTGCTGCGTGCGCTGTGGGCCGACAATCCCGGCGGAGTGAGCCACCACGGTGAGTTCTATGACTTCGACCACGCGATGTGCTACCCGAAACCGGTTGCAGCCGAGGGAATTCCGATTCACATCGGTGGGCACAGCCGATTGGCGGCACGGCGGGCGGGACGGCTCGGTGACGGTTTCCAGCCACTCGGGGTCGGCGGCGCCGAGCTTGCGACGCTGGTGGAGGTGATGCGACTGGCCGCCGAGGACGCCGGGCGCGACCCCGCTTCGCTCGAGTTGTCGCTGGGGCATCTGGTGACGAAGGTCGACGCCGACCGGGCGGGGCGGTTGGCCGAGGTCGGAGCCGGACGAGTGGTGCTCGGGATGCCTGCGGTCACCGAGATCAACGAAGCCAAGGACCTCCTCTCGGCCTGCGCGCAGCGATTGGGCCTGCAACCGTGAGTCTTTCGGTGCCGGATCGCCTGGCGCTGTCGGATCTGGTGCATCGCTACGCGGCGGCGGTCGACGATCGGGATGTCGAGACCGTGATCGGATTGTTTGCGGCTGACGGTGAGTTGATCCTGCCCGAACCACCGGAGATGCTGACCCCGGCGCGATCGCACCGCGGCCCTGACGCCATTCGCGAGGCGCTCGCCGCGGCGACCAGCGTCGGGCGGACCCACCACAGCATCGACTCCGAGGTGTACACGGCCGGCTCGAATCCCGATGTTGCGCAGGGGCGTATCGCGGCGACCGCACACCATTTCAACCGCCGTTCCGAGGGCTTCACCGATCTGGTGTGGTACCTGCACTACGACGACGAGTACCAGCGAGCCGAACCCGGCTGGGTGCTGAGCCGGCGTGCCCTGACGATCGATGCGATCGAGACGCGCCCCACCCGTCGGCTGAGATAGCCACCCCGATGGCCGCGAACGGCCATCTGCTGAAGATGGCCGGGCTGGGTGATGCGCCGAATGCCTGGCCGCTCATAGGTTCGGGGCATGACAGGATTCGCACGTAACAAGGTCGCCGGCGGAATACTACTGGCGTCGCTTGGCGCCGGCGCGGTGGCGGCCGCACTCGGGTCCGCACCGCAGGCGAGTGCGAGCTGCGCATCGTTTTTCGGGATCGGCAACAGCACCAACTGTTTCAGCACCCCCACCAGTGTCGCCATCGCGCTGGGTCCCGGCGCACAGGCCTACGCCCTGGGCACGCTCGGGAGCGCCATCTCGGTAGGGAAGCTTTCGTTTTCGAAGATCGAGGAAGACACCGTGTTGAATTCGGTCACCGCGCTCGGCTACAGCGCTGGCGCCTACGCCAACCGCGGCAGCCGCCTGGGCACCTCCGTGGCCGTCGGCAACGATGCGACAGCCATCTTGGCCGGCGGTGACCTGAATTTCGCGGCGGCGCTGGGCGACTCGTCGGTCGGATATGCGGGCCGGACACCGTTGGCAGACAAGGCCTTCGGCAACATCGCCATCGCCGTGGGAAGCAGCCGATACGTGGCCCAGGCCGCGGCGGAGGGCATCGGCAACATCGCACTCAATGTGTTCAGCCCGTCGTCGACCACACCGTTCGGCAGCAACGTGCTCGCCGTGGGCTCATTCAACGTTGCCGCCAGCTTCTTTTCCCGTGACAGCCAGGTCTTCGCCGGCTTCGGCGGCAAGCAGCAGACCGGCACCCGAAATGTTGCATTCAGCGGGTTTGGCCGGCGAAACGACATCGAAGCCCACGGGCCCGGGTCCATCGTGGGATCGCTGTTCCAAACCTCGACGACCGTTCTGAGGAGCGGTCCCGGCGTCACCATCAACGGCAGGTCGACGCCGATCGAAGGGCAGCACGCGGCCGCGCACCACGCACAGGTCAAGCCTGCTCACCGACTGCCGCATCGAGGTGAGCCCTGACGCCCGCAGCCTGCGCACTCAGTTGCGGGACTGCAGCGCCTGCTGGCCGAAGGTACCGGTCTCCAGCGAGCCGTCCGGCAACACCAGATCGCCACTCTCGAGCCGGGACCGCAGGTAGGCAAACGTCTGCGCGGTCTGGGCGAACAGGTGCTCGCCGGCCACCAAAGCCGGTCGTGACTCCTCGTCTGCGGTGACGAACTGCGGCAGCGGCTGCACCACCGTGTGGTAGTCGACGTTGAAGAACAGCGGGAACGAGTACCGCTCCTGCTTGACCTTGCGCACCCGATGCGACGTGGCGACGAAGGCCCCGTTGGTCCACAGTTCGAGCATGTCGCCGACGTTGACCACGAACGTTCCGGGAATCGGTGGGACGTCGATCCATTCCCCGGCGCCGTTGAGGACTTCGAGCCCGGGCGCGGTGGGCTTGAGCAGTGTGAAGCACTCGTAGTCGGTGTGTGCGCCGATGCCCTGGGCGTCTTCGGCGTGCGGGTTGTGCGGATAGTAGATCAGCCGCAACTGGCTCGGCGTCTTGGTGGCGTGCCGGGTGAAGGTGTCCGGATCTTCTCCGAGCGCGACGGCGAAGGCGCCCAACAGATCCTGTCCGACGCCCAGCACCGCCTGGTAGTACTCGGTGACCGTTTCGGCGAAGCCCGCAAGGTTGGGCCACACGTTGGGTCCGAGCATCGGGTTTCCCGCCAGGTGGTCGGGGTCGTCGGCGGGCAGGTCCAGTGCGGTGTCGAATGCTTCCTTGAAGTCTGGCTTGTCGCTGTAGAACCCTTCCTCACCCACCGGCACATAACCGCGATGACAGTTCGACAGCCCGATGTAGGACTTCATCTTCTCCGCCAGCGGCAGGGCGAAGAACTGTTTGGTGGCCTCCAGTAGCCGATCGAAAAGCTCGTCGCTGACCGAAGTCCCCGAGATGTAGAAGAAGCCGACGTCACGTGCCGCCGTGCCGAGTTCGGCCGCGACGCGCTCCCGGTCGGCAGGATCGGTGGACCGCAACCCGCTGATGTCGATCACAGGTACCGATTGGAATGATGTCGCCCCACTCACACTGTCACGCTTCCTTCGCTGTCGTTGATGTCCCAGGCGCTGTCGTCGTCGACTCGTAGCCGTCCTGACTGGATTCTCGGCTGCAGCCGCGCCCCGACCCGGTGTGGATGGCTGGATTCGTCGATCCGCCAACCGGTTCCGTCGACCGTCCCCAGCGAGATCTCCTGGGGGTGAGCCCAGCCGAACCGGTCCCCCACTCGCACCAGCACACCCGTCATGGCCGACGCCGACAGCACAAGTCCCCAGCAGGGTTGTGTCGCAACGGCTTCGCGCTGCCAGTGCTCGGTGTAGTCGGCGTGCACGCCGATCTCCACGAGGGTGTCACCATTCCAGCTCATCCTCCCCGCGTCGGGTAGGCCGGGTGGCTGCAGGTCGACCAGGCGGGCCCATTCGAAGACGTCGTCACGCTGGCTGAGCAGGCCGGCGAAACCCTCGCCAGGTCCGCGAAGATCGACGAACATGGAGATGCCCTGCAGCCATTGCACATTCGTGCCGATATCGCGGGAGCCGTCGGCCTCGACCAGCAGCGTGCGTCGCCACAGTCCGGTGCAGTCGGCGATCACCGGGGTCGCGAGGGTCACAGCGACGCGTCCCATCTCGAGTGCAGCTCGGCCAATCCGGATGCCGTGGGCCGGCCCAGCGCCCGCACCCGCGCGATGCCGCCGTCGGGGTAGGCCTGGACTCGAATGGCGGTGATCGCGGGGGCATCGACCACGAAGACTTGGCGTGCGTCGGCGATCAGGTGTGTGCGGGGCAGCACCACCTCGTCGAACGGCAACGCCCACCACGGCCGTCGGGCATCGGGCCGGTCACGGGTGCCGAGCACGGACACCTCGCGTGAGGCGTTGAACACGAAGTAGGAGGTGTCGATTTCAATGCGGAGCAGATCAGCGGGCGTCAGAAAGGAGATCGTCACCGCGTCATGGGTGTCGGGTCCGATGTCGCGCCGGCGCCGGGCTTCCCAGCCCGACCCCATGTTCTGCGGCCGGTCCGCGGCGATGAGCGCCCGCGCGTCGGAGTAGAACGTGTCGCTGCAGTGCTCGACGCGCCCACCGTGCTCGGCGCCGGAAACCTCGACGGTCACCCCCGACCACAGCGCCGGGTCGGGAACAGGATCGCCGTAGGCCCGCAGCCTGGCCACCCCGCCGTCAGATGCGATCACCACCTTGAGGTGGGTGTAGCGGCGCGCGTCGTCCACGGCAATCAGGTTGTGCGCGTCGGCTTTCAGAGCCGTCGACGGCGACAGCACCCGCCAGTCCACCCGTGCATCACACGGGTCGGCGCCGGCGGCCAGCGTCGCCGCGTACAGCGCGGCGCCGGTCGGATGGTTGCCGGTGAAGAACCGGGTGTCGACGTCGATGGTGTGCAGCCGGCCCGGCACTCCGAGCCGGATGATGACCCAGTCCGGCGCGGGTGCGTGCCTGCGGGTCTCCCAGCCGTCGACGACTTCGCCGCGCAAGTCGAAAGTGCCTGGCACGAAGTCGGGTTCGGCCGCGTCGATCAGCCGTTCCTTGAAACCGAACGACTCGTCGCTGGCCGCCACGACGCTGCCGCCGACCGCACGGCAGGCCAAGTCCAGTCCGGTCATGTGCGTAACCCCTGCGATAGTGGCCAGTGCGTGCGGGCGTTCTCCGGCCCGGCGGCATACACACCGGCCTTACTGGTGGACAGGTTCAGGCCGACCAGCATCTGCGCCAGACCTACTGCGGCGGCCACCCCGTCGACGGCGGGCACGCCGAGTTTCTCGGTGATCGCGGCGGTCACCCCGGCCATCCCTGCGCAACCGAGGCAGATCACGTCGGCGCCGTCCAGAGTCACCGCGCGTTCGGCTTCGGCGACGATCGCGGCGACCGCTCCGGCCGGGTCGGCATCGACCTCGGCGGTCCCGAGGCCGCACGCCCGTACCGACGCACAGTGGGCAGCCAACCCGGCCAACAGCAGTCGGTCCTCGATCGGCGCGATGGAGCGGGCCAGGGTGGTGACCACCGAGAACCTCCTGCCGATCAGCTGAGCGACGTGGGCGGCCGATTCGGCGATATCGAGCACAGGGACGTCGAGCATCTCCTGCAGCGCATCTTTGCCGTGCTCGCCGAAACCGGCCAGCACCACGGCGTCGGCGTCGAACGTTCCGGCGGCGAGCTGGGTGGCGACGACGTCCATCACCCCGACGGCGGACAGGTAACTCTCCGCAGCGGAGTCGATCGCGACGGATCCGAAAGCGGGTTGCGCGGTGACGATGTCGGTCTCGGGTGCGGCGGCCGCCCTGGCCGCGGCGTCGATCTCCGCCGTCATCGTCGCCGAGGTGTTGGGGTTGAGCACCAGAATCTTCATGCCGGCTCCCGGAGTCCGGCGGCCAGCAGGTTGCCGCGGCTGTCCTCACCGGCCGGCCGTCCGCCCCGCCAGGTCTGACGGATCGCACCGGTCAGCGCACTGCCCTCATACGGGGTCACCGGGTGACGGTGCTGAAGCTCGGCACCCCGGACCACCCACGAGGCGTCGGGGTCGAACACACAGAAGTCGGCGCGTCTGCCTGGGGCGATCGCTCCCCGGTCGGTCATGCCGGCGAGTTCAGCGGGCGCCTGCGCCATCCACCGGGATACCTCGTGCACGGCGAATCCGCGCCGGCGCGCCTGGGTCCACAGCGCGGGCAGTGCGATCTGCAGCGAGCTGATCCCACCGAAGGCCCTGCCGAAGTCACCGCCGGTGAGGTCTTTATGGTGTGGCGCGCACGGCGAGTGGTCGGATACCACCATGTCGAGCGTTCCGTCGGCCAGGGCAGCCCAGAGCAGGTCGCGGTTGTCCCCACCGCGGATGGGCGGGCAGGCTGCGAACACCGTCCCACCCTCGGGGATGGTCTCGGCGGCGAAAGTCAGATAGTGCGGGCATGTTTCGGCGGTGACGGGAAGTCCTGCCGCTTTGGCCTCGGCGATCATCGGCAGCACCTCGGCGCTCGACACGTGCACGATGTGGGCTCGGGCGCCGGTCGCGGCGACCGCGTCGAGCACCATGCGCACCGCATCCTCCTCGGCGGCGTCGGGCCGCGACCGAAGGAAGTCGTCATACGACCGCCCGGCCGGCTCCGGGCAATCTGTCAGTACCCGCTCGCTCTCGGCGTGCACCAGCAGCACTGAATCCAGTTCGGCCACAACGGCCATCGCCGTCCGAAGCTGGTCGGGGTCCAGCGGCGGAAAGTCGGCGTTTCCCGATTCGGACAGAAAGCATTTGAAGCCGAACACTCCCGCGCCGGCCAGCTCACCGAACGACTCGAGGTTGTCCGGCACGATGCCGCCCCAGAAACCGGTGTCGACATGGCAGGCGCCGTCTGCCGCGGACCGCTTGGCCTCCAACGCCGCCATCGTGGTCGTCACCGGGTCGCAGTCCAGCGGCATGTCCACCACCGTGGTGATGCCACCGGCCAACGCCGCCGCCGTCGCCGAGTCGAAGCCCTCCCAGTCGGTTCCCGGGTCGTCGATGTGCACATGGGTGTCCACCAGACCGGGCAACACCACCACATCAGGGCCGAAGACCGTTTCGCCGTCGCCGGCGAGCTTCTCGTCGACGCCGGCGACAACGCGGATCATGCCGTCCGCCAACCCGATCGCCGCGGGCCGGACCACGCCGTCGATCACCGCGCGCGGCGCGCGAATGACGTGCTCGACGGCGGCCGTGGTCACGGCGGCGGCACCGGGCCGAACCGCTCCGCGAAGGCCCTCGTCAGCTCTGGCCAGACATGCGGGTCGTGGCCGGGCACCAGCTCGTATCCCTTGTCGGTGGCCAGCCTCTTCAGCTTGCGGATCGGCTCGACCGTGTCGGCCGGGTCGACGTCGATGAACCCGCCGATCGCCAACTCGTGCTCGATGTTCTCGGTGAGGTCGGCGGCGTCGAACGCGAACACGAACCCGCCGCCGCCCACCGACTCGTCGAGATCGACGACGAAGCTCTGATGCCCCGGCGTGTGCCCGTAGGTGGGCACCGCGGTGATACCGGGCGCGATCTCGGCTTCACCGTCGGCCAGCACCCAGTCGATGCGGGGATCGTCGAAGTCGATGCGGGCGATGGCATGTCGTTCCGGCTCCGGGTGGTTCGAGAGCCCGTACTCCAGCTCGCGCCGCTGCGCATGCACCGGGACCTTGCCGGCGAACAACTTCACGCCGCCGGCGTGGTCGTGGTGCAGGTGCGACAGCGCCACGAGGTGGATGTCGTCGACGTCGATGCCGATGTCGTGCAGCGACTCCTCGATCGGCTCACCCGGCCCCGGCAGAACCGGGATGTACTCGACGGTCGGATAGAACCGCCGGTACAGCGCCGGATCCCGGATCAGCGCGGTGTTGAAGCCGGTGTCGAGCAGCACCCAGCCGCCATCGGTCTGCAACAACACCCCCGGAACCGGTTCACGCAGCCGGAGTTCCGGTGGCGAGCCGTACACCGACACCGCCTTCGGTAACTCCTCCCACCCGAGCGTCAGCAGGACGATACGACGAACCTTGCCATCTCCGAGACCCACTCGCGTCAGCCCACCGACAGCGCGGCCAACCGCAGCGAGTTCGGATCGGTCACCACGTGCGCCTGCTCGATACCCTTCAGCCACGGCTGGGCGACCATGAAATCGTTGACATTGGCGATGTTCAGCCAGCAACCGGTCTTCACCGCTTCCTCACCGGCGGTGGAGAAGTCCGCGAGGTCACCGGTGGGCAGACCCTTGGCCAACGCGTCGGTGATCGGCGGGGCCGAGCACCCGAAGAAGTTCAGGCCACCGTCGGCATCCCAGGAGATGTGCCCCCACGTGTAGGGCGACGGTGCATCAGGCCAGCCGAGGTAGGTCATGATCTCCGGTGCCGCCTGACCGTCACCGCCGACCCAGCCGTAGATCTCCGACGTCGGGTAGGCCTGGACCTTGGCATTGAGTCCGGCCGCGGCCAGCTGGGTCTGAATCAGGTTGGAAATCAACTGGTTATCGGGGTTCGATGAGTCGTAGCCGATGGTGACGGACTTCTGGTCGGCCGGCAGGCTCGCAGCCAGCGTGGTCAGAACGGACGGATCATGGGTCACCGACTGCTTGCCATACTCAGCGGCCATCATGTTCGCCGGGTAGATCTGGTCAGCCTTCTTGCCGCGGCCGAAGTAGGTCTGCTTGACCAATTCGTCGACGTCGATCGCCTGCATGACGGCGTTGCGGTTCTTCGCGTCGGTCATCATCCCCTTCTTGGGGTTGATGTAGACGAAGTTCGACATCATGGTCGGCAGTGAGTAATTCGCGAACGCCTTGTTGTCCAGATAGGACTGCACGGCCGAGGACGGCAGGTCGTGCAGGATCGCGCCGAGCTGACCGTTGTTGAACTGCAGCTGCTGCGCCGAGACGTCGGTGATCACCGGCAGTTCGACCTTCTCGAAGTACGGCTTGGCGCCCCAGTAGTCGCCGAAGGCGGTCAGCTGGTACTTCGAGCCGACCTCGGCGGCGGTCAGCGTGTACGGGCCGGTGCCCAGGTCATGGGTGGTCAGATAACCCTGCGCGTGGTCGGTGCCCCCGTTCTTCTGCAGGCCGTCAGGACTCATCATCCGCGGACCGTATGGGCAGGCCAGGTAGTCCAGGAACGCCGAGTTCGGCGCCTTGAGCGTGACGGTCACGTCGTAATCGCCCTGGGTGGTTACCGATTCGACGTCGGAGACCATGTAAGCGGGCCCCTGATTCACCGCCGCGCGCCGGTCGAAGGACGCCTTGACCGCCGCCGAGGTGAAGGGAGTGCCGTCGTGGAACTTCACCCCCTGACGCAGCTTGAAGTTGAACACCTTGTTGTCCGGCGAGGCCGTCCACTCGGTGGCCAGCAGCGGCTGGAGCTCCGCCTTGTCGGTGCCGGCCTTGTACTGCAGCAGACCCTCATAGGTGTTGGTGGTCAGCAGCAGGCCCTGGCCTGCGTAGTAGATGTCGGGGTCCGGCGGCTGGCCCGGATCCTGCAGGAACGACAGCTTCAGCACCTTGTCGGTCGGCGCCGCGTTCGGAGTGCTGCTGCCCCCGGAATTCGAACCGCCACAGGCGGTCAGAGCCAGGGCTGCGGTCGCGCCGATCGCGAGCAGCGTAGTGAGTTTCTTCATCGGGCGGCTCCTTCGAGTACCGGGGTGGTCAGGGATGCAAAGGCGTCGAGGATCTCCTCGGTGGTCCGCGTTGCGCCGGTTTGCAGGTATTCCATGGCGTCCAGTGCGGCATCGTGCCGGTAGATCGACGAACCGCCGACACAGTCGGACACCACCCGCACGTGGAAGTCGCGCTGATGGGCATCGGCGAAGGTGTAGTGCACACATACGTCGGTCAGGCCGCCGATCAGGATCAGCGTGTCGGCCTTCAGCCCGGACAGCACGATCTCGAATTCGGTTCCGATGAAACCGGAATAGCGCCGCTTGACGATGTGGAACTCGTGGTTGGGGCCGGTGAAGTCGGGTAACAGCTCGGGATGCAGCGGGGTGCCCGGCCTGCCGTCGATGCAGTGCGGTCCTTCGACACCGTCGAGTTCCCGGCCGAAGTCGATGCCGCTGGCGCGGTGCACTTCCTGGAAGAACACGATCGGGATCGTCGCGGCACGCGCGGCGGCGATCAGCTGCCGCGCCCGGCCGATTCGATCGGCGTATCCAGCCATGTGCGGGATGCCCACCTCCTCGACGGGCATGTCGCCACTTTCTTGCATGTCGACGACGACCAAGACCGGATTGCCCACTATCAGTGGCTGTTTCGGCACCTATCCTCCTGTAACTGCGATGCGGGGGTCTGCGGCGGCCTGGAGAAGATCCACGACCGTGTTGATGAAGACGTAGAGGGCGCCGAGCATCAGCGTGACGCCGGCGATCGCCGGGAAGTCGGCCACCGGAATGCTCTGAGCGATGTACTGGCCGATGCCCGGCCAGCCGAAGACCTGCTCGACCACCAGCACGCCGGCGAACATCAGGCCGACCTGCAGCCCGGTCATCGACAACGCCGAACCGACGCAGTTGCGCAGCACGTGACCGGCCACTATTCGGCTCTCCGACAAGCCTTTCGCGCGTGCGGTTCGCACATAGTCGCTGTCCATGTCGGTGAGCAGACTGGACCGAAGCACCCGGCCGATGGCGACCGCCGGGCCCAATGCCAGCACCAGGGCAGGCAGGATCAGGTGGTGCAGGGCATCGGTGACGACGTCGAAACGCCCGCTGAGCAGTCCGTCGACGGTGAGCAATCCGGTGGGGCCGGTCGGCGGATTGCTGATACCGATGCGCCCGTTGGCCGGCACCCAGCCCAGCTTCTGGTAGAAGACGATCAGCCCGAGGATGCCGAGCAGGAACATCGGCGCCGAGGACCCGGTGAACAGGATCGCCCGCAGCACAGCCGAACCGCGCCACTTCAAAGTGGTGCTGAATGCCAGCAGCACGGCCAGAACCAGTGCGATACCGATACCGTAGATGGCCAGTTCCAGGGTGGCCGGGAAGAAGCTACCGAGATCGGAGGCGACGGCGTGCCGAGTCCGGTACGACGTTCCGAGGTCGCCCTGGACCGCTCCGGTGAGGTAGTGCCAGAACTGGGTCACGATCGGATCGTTGAGGCCCAACGCTTCTCGGCGCGCGGCCACCGCCGAGGCCGACGCCTGTGCACCCATCTGGGCCTTGACCGGATCCAGTGGCGAAATATGTTGCAGCACAAACATCACGGCGGTCAGTGCGACCAGGATCACCAGCGTCGCGGCCAGTCGGGAGGCGATGAACGTTTTCACCTGCGGGCCTCCTAGCTCGTCTTCATCAGGTTGCGCAGGCTGTCACCGGCGACGTTGCCGATCACTGCGAGGACAAGGACACCCAGGCCGGGCATCACCGGCACCCACCACTGCTGCAGGAAATAGCTCAGGTTGCGGGCGGCGTCGGCGCCGAGTTCCGGGGCGGGGGCCGATTGCCCGAGGCCGAGGAACGACAGCGCAGCCAGCGTGAGGATCAACGTGCCGAGGTCGAGGCTGGCGGCCACCAGCGCATTGGGCACAGCGCCGGGCAGCAGGTGGCGGGTGGCGACCCGGACGGGTCCGACCCCGGCCAGCCGGGCGGCCTCGACGTGGGGCCGGGCCGCCAACCGCGCGACCTCACCGCGAACCAGCCTCGCGTAGAACGGCCACCACACGATCGACACCGCGATCAGGGTGTGCACGAACCCGGGTCCCAGTGCGGCGACGACGGCGATGGCCAGCACCGGCGCGGGCAGCGACAGGAAGCCGTCGGTGATCCGCATCAAGGTTGCGTCCAGCCAGCCGCCGGTCGCGCCTGCGATGAGCCCGACGAGCCCTCCGATGAGCAGCCCGACGCCGACCACCACCAGGGCCGCGAACCAGCTCGACCGGATGCCGAACAGCACGCGGCTCAAGATGTCCCGTCCGACGCTGTCGGTACCGAGCAGGAAGCCGTTCTTGCCGGGCGCCTGCAGCGGCATACCCACCGGCACCAGCGGGTCATGCGGGGCCAGCAGTGGCACGGCGACGGCGATCACCGTCACCAGCAGCAGCAACGACACACCAAGCCAATTGACGATCAGCGCACGGTCTTTCGGTAGCGCCGACATCCTCTTCGCGCGGCTGCGCAACAGTGCCGGGGCGGGGACTGCGATGGCCATCAGCGCGCCTTCCGTTCGATACAGGCGACCTGGTGCGGGCTGCCGGGAGTGCCTTCCAGGCGGACGTCGAGCTCGATGTCGCTGCAGGTGTCGATCGCGATCGGGCACCGCGGGTGGAAGGCGCAGCCGGTCGGCGGTGACAGTGGGCTGGCGGGTTCGCCTGCCAGCACCCGGCAGTCGCGACCCAGGTCGGGGATCGCGTCGACCAGCGCCTGGGTGTAGGGATGTGTCGGGCGTCCGATCACGTCTTCGGCGGGGCCGATCTCCACGATGCGCCCCAGATACATCACCGCTATGCGGTCGGCGACCACCCGCGCCACCGACAGGTCGTGGGTCACGAACACCACCGACATGTCCAGGGTGCGGCGCAGTTCGCCGATCAGGTTGAGCACCGAAGCGGCCAGCGACACATCGAGCGCGCTGGTCGGCTCGTCGCAGAGCAGCACCTGCGGCGGGATCACGGTGGCCCGCGCCAGCGAGACGCGTTGCCGCTGGCCGCCGGAGAGCTGCGCGGCCCGCGACTTGACCACATCCTGCGGAAGGCCGACTCGCTCCAGCACCGCTGCGACAGCGTCCTTGCGCTCGCTGCGTGACATCGAGGTGCCACGCAGCCGTTCACCGATCAGCTCGCCGACGGACAACCACGGTGTCAGTGAGGCACCGGCGTCTTGGAAGACCATCTGCGGGCGGGTGTCGCCGGCCAGTTCGACTTCGCCGGTGGTCGCCTTCTCCAAGCCGGCGATGATGCGCAGCAGCGTCGACTTGCCCGAGCCGCTCTCCCCGACCAGCGCCACCGACTCGCCGTGCGCGACGGTCAGCGACACTCCGCGCAGCGCCTGCAGTTTGCCCCCGGATGCCCCGGAGCGGTCCAGCCTGCGACGGCGCACGGTGAACGTCTTGGTGACGGTGCGGGCGTCGACGGCGGGCGGCTGTTCGAGAGAGATCTCGGCACGATCCGGGAAAGCCTCGACCTCGGCGGCGACGATGCCGGCCAACTCGGTGCGCATCTGCGCAGGCTCGATGATGCAGGCGCTCACCCGGTTCTCCGCGCATGCCACCGGATCCGGCGGGGTTGCGGAGCATTCGGTGCGGGCCAGCGCACACCGCGGCACGAACGCGCACCCGGGCAGTGGCGCGCTCGGGCTGGGCACCTGGCCGGCCATCGCCGCCAGCGGACGGTCCCGCGCCGTGTCCAGCGTCAACCGCGACTGCAACAGGCCGTGAGTGTAGGGATGCGCGGGAGCGGCGAGAACGTCGGCGGTGGGTCCTATTTCAGCGATCCGCCCGGCGTAGAGCACGGCGATGCGGTCGGCGATCTGCGCGGCGACGCCGAGGTCGTGGGTGATCAGAACGATGCTGCAGCCGATCTCGGCACGCAGCCGCTGCAGCAGCGCCAGCACCTGCGCCTGCACGGTCACGTCGAGTGCGGTGGTCGGCTCGTCGGCGATGATCAATTCGGGGTTCCCGGCCACCGCGATCGCGATCATCACCCGCTGGCGCAATCCGCCGGACAGTTCGTGCGGATAGGCCCGCATCCGCCGTTCGGGATCCGGAATGCCAACTGCGGTCAGCAGTTTCAGGGCCTCGTCGCTGCTGCCTGCCACTTCCTCGACTTGCTTGCCGATCCGCATCGTCGGGTTCAGCGACGTCATCGGATCCTGGAACACCGCGCCGAGGTCGAGCCGGCGAACCTTGCGCAGCTGCTTGGCAGCGCCGGTGAGCATGTCGGTTCCGCAGACCGCAACACTGCCCGCGGTCTTAGCGGAGCCGAGCAGGCCGAGCATGCTGAATCCCAGAACGCTCTTGCCCGAGCCGGATTCGCCAACCAGGCCCACGATTTCTCCGGGCGCGATCTGCAGCGACACTCCGCGCAGCGCGTGCACGTCCTTGCCGTTGCGGCGGAACGTGACACAGAGATCATCCACCGCGGCGACCACATCACCCGGCGTCGTCGCCGGTGCGTCAGGTCGCAGCGCGACACTTGCGGCGCTCGCCATGCAGAGTCTCCCGAAGGTCAGAGGGTCCACGAGGATGCGCTCATCGGTGAGCCATCAGCCTGTCGACTGACAGTTTTACGGGCCTCTCGTTGCGGTGGGTGTCGCTGGCGTAACCAAACCAAGACGGCGCGTAACCGATAGGTATCCCGCGTTTCTGTCATGTGACAGAAAATCCGCGGGTCTGTCTTTTCGCAGGTGATGTAGGTCAACATCGGACCATGGAGACGACGCGGGCGGGCCGTCCGCGCTTGACCGAACGACGCAGACCCGGCACGACCGCCCGGGACGAGATCCTCGACGCGGCGGCGGAGCTGTTCACCAGCCGCGGCTACGCCAGCACCTCGACCCGGGCCATCGCCGAGGCGGTCGGCATCCGGCAAGCCTCGCTGTACCACTACTTCAAAACCAAGGACGAGCTGCTCTCCGCGCTCCTGCACCAGACCGTGACGCCGACCCTTACGTTCCTGTCCGGGCTCGAACAGGGCAGCGACCCACGCTCGGCCGCAGCGACCTTGCACGCCCTGGCCGCCTTCGACGGCGCCCAGCTGCTGACCTCACAGTGGAACCTGGGTGCTCTCTACCTGTTGCCCGAGCTCCGGGAAGCGCGGCTGGCCACCTTCTGGACAGAGCGTGAGCGACTGCGACAGGCCTACCTCGACCTCAGCCGCGCTGTCCTGGCGGCGACCGGGATCACCGACGACGCGGCCGACCTCCCCTTCCGTCTGGTCGAGTCCCTGGTGAACATGTGGATACCGCCACCACACCCGGACCCCGCCGCGCTCGCCCGCCACGTTGCCGATGCCTGCCTGCGCGTCCTCGGGGTCACCGAGGACCAGCTGGCTGCGCTCAGCGCGTCCGAACCCGCCAGGGCAGGACATTTGTAGTATCAGCCCATGCCGCTGGCCGAAGGCGAGACATTCGCGGGCTATACGATCCTGCGATTGCTGGGCGCGGGCGGGATGGGTGAGGTGTACCTGGCTCAGCATCCCCGGCTCCCGCGCCGCGACGCCCTCAAGGTGTTACCGGCCTCGGTGAGCAGCGACGCCGAATACCGGGCGCGGTTCGAACGTGAAGCCGACATCGCAGCCACGCTCTGGCACCCCCACATCGTCGGCGTCCACGACCGGGGCGAGACCGACGGCCAGCTGTGGATCGCCATGGACTTCGTCGACGGCAATGACGCCGGCGATCTGTTGAAGAACTTCCCCACCGGACTGCCGCAGGCCGAGGTGCTCAAGATCGTCACCGCGGTGGCCGAGGCGCTGGACTACGCCCACCAACGCCATCTGCTGCACCGCGACGTCAAGCCCGCCAACATCCTGGTGTCCAAGCAGGAAACCGGCGAGGAGCGGATCCTGTTGGCGGACTTCGGGATTGCCCGGTGGGACAACGATGCCAGTGGGTTGACCCAAACCAATATGACGGTCGGCACGGTGTCCTACGCCGCCCCGGAACAGCTGATGGGCCGCGACCTCGACGGGCGCGCCGACCAGTATGCGCTGGCGGCCACTGCCTACCACCTGCTCACCGGCACCCCGCCGTTTCCGCATTCCAATCCCGCCGTGGTGATCAGCCAGCACCTGTCGGCGTTGCCGCCGAGCCTGGCCGACCACCGCCCCGAGCTGGCGAACCTCGACGGAGCGCTGCGCAAGGCGCTGGCCAAGGACCCTGCGGAGCGGTTCGACCGCTGTGTGGACTTCGCGCGCGCCCTGGCCCACCACATCACCACCCCGGCGTCGGGTGACGGCCTGGCCGACCCCGACGCCGACGCCACCCGGCTGACCCCGATCACCGATGCGGCGCCCAGCGGCGCGCCGGCCCCGCAGTCCCACAATCGGTGGCTCAAGGTCCTGCTCCCGGTCCTGGCGGTGCTGCTGGTCGGCGGTGTCGCGATCGCCTTCGTCGCCGGGCGCGACCGCGGGGAGGACGTTGCCGTCCAGGACCTCCGCACCGCCACCACGACCGCGACCAGCCCGCTGGTCCCGCCGCCCCCACCGCCGGCCGCGACGACGACACCACCGGCCACCGCGACGACGACCGAGACGTCCGAGGCGACCGACACCGACACCGTCACTGTCGAGCCGACCCCCACCGCGGTGATCGGCTCGGACTGCACCGAACCGGGCGCGACCGGAACCACCGCCGACGGCGCGACCGCCTATTGCACGAAGTTGCAGTACACCAACCGCTATCTGTGGTCGGTGCATTCCGACGAGATCCCGAATCCGGTGGTCACGTCGTCGCCGACTTCTCCCATTGCGGCTCCGCCGACCGAGACCGAGTCCCCGGTCCGTGTGTGTATGCAGGAAACCGGGCATACCCGCTTGCGATGTGCCGAGGAGATATTGCGCGGCAACGGCGGCTAGCACCCGACGATGAGCGCTGACGACACTCCGCTGTGGCTGTTCGCCGATCAGCTCGGGCGGGAGTTCTACGGCGGTGAACACGCGCAGCGTCCGGTGTTGCTGGTCGAGGCGACCTCCGCACTGCGACGGCGCCGCTTTCACCGGCAGAAGCTGCACCTGGTGTTGTCCGCCGTGCGGCACGCCGCGGCCGATCTGGGTGAGCGGGCAACCCTGGTGCGCGCCGAGACCTACACCGCGGCGTTGCGCGATTACGGCAAGCCGGTGCTGGTGCACGAACCGACATCGTTCGCCGCCGATCGCTTCGTGCGGCGCCTCCAGCGCGACGGAATGGTTGCCGAGGTGTTGCCCACCCCGGGATTTGCGTTGTCGAGAACCGACTTTCGACGGTGGGCCGGGGATCGGCGCCGGTTCCGGATGGAGGACTTCTACCGCGAGCAGCGCAGGCGGTTCAGCGTGTTGATGGACGGTTCCGAGCCGGTGGGCGGGCGGTGGAACTTCGACGCCGAGAACCGCGAGCCCCCACCCAAGAACGGTGCATCGATCGGCGTCGATGCGCCGTACCACCCGCGCGAAGACGATATCGACGACCAGGTGCGCCGCGACCTGGATGCGATGGATCTACCAACGGTCGGCGTCGACGGGCCGCGGCTGTTCGCGGTCACCCCGGCCGAGGCCCGCCGGGCGCTGACGAGGTTCATCGAGCGTCGGCTGCCGCTGTTCGGCCGGTACGAGGACGCCATGATGGGCGGCGACTGGGCGATGTCGCATTCGCTGCTGTCGGTGCCGCTGAACCTCGGGGTGCTGCACCCGCTGGACGCCGTGCACGCCGCCGAACAGGCCTACCGGGACGGCACCGCCCCACTGGCCGCGACCGAGGGGTTCATCCGCCAGATTCTGGGGTGGCGGGAGTACATGTGGCACCTGTACTGGCACTTCGGCCCGGCTTATCTGGACAACAACGCCCTGTCCGCCGACACCCCGCTGCCGGCCTGGTGGGCCGAACTCGACGCCGACTCGGTCACCGCCGAATGCCTGCGCCAGGCGCTCGGCGGTGTGCGCGACCGCGGGTGGGCGCACCACATCCAGCGGCTGATGGTGTTGGGCAGCCACGCGCTGCAGCGCGGTTACCAGCCGCGGGCGTTGACCGAGTGGTTCGCCACCGCGTTCGTCGACGGCTTCGCGTGGGTGATGCCGACGAATGTGGTCGGGATGAGCCAGCACGCCGACGGCGGCCTACTGGCCACCAAGCCGTACACCTCCGGTGGTGCCTACGTGAACAAGATGAGCGATCACTGCCGCTCGTGCAGCTTCGACCCCAAGGTCCGCCTCGGGCCGAACGCGTGCCCCTTCACCGCGGGATATTGGGGGTTCGTGCATCGCCACCAGGACCTGCTGGCCGGCAACAACCGCACCGCGCGCGCGGTGTCCTCGATGGCGCGGCTGACCGACCTGGACGCCGTCGTCGAGCAGGAACGACACCGGGAGACGTTCTAGTCACACACCGGTGAAACGAATCCATGCCCTTGTGGCGATAGAGGTCGCAAGAGGCTGGTGTGATCTGCTCGCAGAGCGACTTCCAAGCTCCCTGGGCTATGTTCGACCGCAGACACAGACGGAGGTTGGAGTGAAAAGGCTCATCCTGGTGGCCGCCGGCGCGCTTGCCGCAAGTTCGGCAGCAGCCGCCCTCAGCATGGGGTCCAGCAGCGCCGACCCCAATGCCGGCGGCACGATGAACATCCTCGGCGAACCGTATTACAAGGCGGTCGCGATCCTGCACGCTCAAGGCATCTCGACGGTCTTCGGCGGCTCGGTGGGCAGTGACGTTCCGCAGGCCAAGTGCATCGTGCAAAGCCAGAAATACCTGGCCAGCGGCAAGATGTCGCTGATGCTGAACTGCACCAAGGCCGCCCAGCCCGACGCGCCTGCACCCAGCGCACCGGGTACGGCGCCCGCCCAGCAGATCCCGTCCGACGGTGGTTCGCGCCCGACTCCGGGTGCTCCCGGAACCGTCATCGTGACGCCGACTCAGGTCGGCTGAGCCCGCCCCGCGACGAGCTAGACTCCTCGGCAGTCACTGCCGGGAGGTTTGCCGATGCTGCGCCCACGCCGTTTCGAACGGGAGATCGATCCGGGCCCGGTGCAGATCCAGGCCCGCAAAGTCGCCTTCGACGTGTCCGGGGCGCCGTTGCACTGGATCCCGGGCCATCCCGTCGCATCCCACATGGTCGGGCTGCTCAACATCGTCCTCCCGGTTGCCGAGCGATGGTTCGTCGACGCCTACAACGAAGCGCTGCCGCTGGTGAAGGATCCGCGGCTGGCCGAGGACATGCGCGGGTTCATCGGCCAGGAGGCCACCCACGCCGACACCCACGACAAGGTTCTGCAGGAGCTGATGGTGGCGCGCGGCGTCGACCCCGAGCCGATCCTGCGCCAGATCGACTACGTGTTCGGTCAGGTGCTCTCGCCAAGCACGTCGGCCGACCCACGCAAGCGGCTGAACAATCTGTGCGATCGCCTGTGGCTGATCGCGGCAATCGAGCACTACACCGCGGTACTGGGCGACTTCGCGCTCAATTGCGCCTGGGACGACTACGGCGCCGACCCCACCCTGGTCGACGTGTTCCGCTGGCACGGCAGTGAAGAGGTCGAGCACCGCAACGTCGCGCACGATGTCGCGGTCTACTTCCACGACAGCTATCTCGACCGGATCCGCTCGATGGCCATCGCGGCGACACTGATGGCCGGTTTCTTCAACCGCGGCGCCTGGTTCCTGTGCCGGACGGACCCCAGCCTCGACATGAGCTGGTGGCGAATGCAGAAGCTGCGGGCCGACGACTCCAAACGCGGCCTGTTGCCCAAGTACCGCAAGCTCTTCGGCACGACCACGCTGACCTACTTCCGGCCGAACTACTCACCAGAGGACGTGGGGTCCACCGCGCAGGCGGTCGCCTACCTGGCCAGCTCGCCGGCCGCCCGCGCCGCGCACCTGTGAGAGTCCGGCCACGGCCCGCGCCGCCGAGCGCATCGGGCCGCACTCGCCACGACCCGTTGCTGCGCCTCACCGACGCGTCGATCACAGCGCTGTGGGCGATCAGCGGTGCAGTGCGACGCCCGGCCACGCCGCGGCCCCGCGAGCGCACGTTCACGCTGCAGGTCGTCGACCGCCGCGTGGTCGCGCGGGATCAGAACGTGGTGGCACTGACGCTGGCGGCGCCGGATCGACGGCCCCTGCCGGTGTGGCATCCCGGCGCGCATGTGGACATCCGCCTGCCCAGTGGGCGGATCCGGCAGTACTCGCTGTGCGGCGACCCGGCCTCGCGCACCAGCTACCGGATCGCGGTGCGGCGCATCCCCGATGGTGGTGGCGGGTCGATCGAGGTGCACGACGACCTTCAGATCGGGGCAACGGTGACCACCGGTGGCCCGCGAAATGCGTTCCCGCTCACGGTTCCCGGTTACGGCTCCCCCGCCCGGCAGCTGCGGTTCATCGCCGGCGGTATCGGCATCACCCCGATCCTGCCGATGCTGGATGTGGCCCAGCGGCTGGGTATCGACTGGTCGATGATCTGCGCCGGGCGTAGCCACGAGTCCATCCCGTTCCTCGACGAGATCGGCCGGTTCGGCGACCGGGTGCAGATCCGGACCGATGATGAACACGGAATCCCGACCGCCGCCGAACTTTTGGGCGACTGTCCGGATGGCTCCGGCGTCTACACCTGCGGTCCCGCGCCCATGCTGACCGCGATTCGGGCAGCACTGACCGGTCGCGACGACGTCGAATTGCACTTCGAGCGGTTCGCCGCCCCGCCGGTGGTCGACGGCACGACGTTCACCGCGACAGTGGCCTCGACGGGCGTCACGCTGGCGGTGCGGGCCGAGGAGACGCTGCTGTCGGCGCTGCAACGCGAGCGCGTCCCGGCACCGTACTCCTGCCAGCAGGGCTTCTGCGGAACCTGCCGCACTCGCGTCCTCAACGGCGTTGTGCAGCATCGGGATTCGCTTCTCACCGAACCCGAGCGGACCGCTGGGATGATGCTGACGTGCGTATCGCGCGCAGCCGACGGCGCCCACCTGACCCTGGATCTGTAGTCAGTCGGCCTTGATCATCGGAATGCCCTCGCTGGTGGAGAACTGGGCATCTTCCTGGCTGGCGAGTCCCATCGACACCAGCGTCCTCGGAAAGATCAGGTCGGTGAGGTAGGCCAGTGCAACCGCCCACCGGTTGACTCCGCGCGGTATCGCGTACAGGTGATAGGCGCGGGTGACGACCTTCGCGGGCAGGCCGGAGACCTGGATGTTGAGCGGATTGGCCACGGCCTTGCGCGGGCCGAGGTCGACGACCAAACCCATGTTGCGATGCCGGTAGTCCTTGGCGGTGCCGAATCCCAGGCTGGCGGCGACGTTGCGCGCCAACGCTTTTCCCTGCCGCACCGCATGCTGTGCGGTGGGCGGGGTGATGGTGCCCGGCTTGGTCAGGTCGGGGACGGCGGCGGCGTCGCCGGCGGCGAAGACGTCGGGGTGCCCGGGCACCCGCAGGTCCGCGCCGACCTTCAACCGGCCTTTCTCGGTCGGCAGACCGAGCGTCTCGATCAGCGGTGCGGCGCTCACCCCGGTCACCCAGGCCACCGTCCGGGTGTCGACCCGCGAATCATCGCTGAGCACAACGTGATCGGCGTGCACTTCCTTCAGCGTCAGACCCAGCCGAACATCGATGCCGCGATCGCGCAGAACTTCCCGTGCGGCTTTGCCGAGTTTCTCGCCCACTTCGGGCATCACCTGTTCGGCAAGGTCCAGCAGAAGGAAGCGCACCGTTTCCGGGCCGAATCCCATCTGGCGGGCCGCGGCGTCGGCCAGCGCCCGCAGCTGGACGACCAGTTCGGTGCCGGAATACGACGCGCCGACCACCACGACGGTGCGTCGGGCCGCGGCGACCGCCGGGTCGGAGTCGATACCGGCCAACTCCAGCTGCTCGAGGAAATGGTCACGCAAGTAGAGCGCCTCGGCGATCGATTTGAGGCCGCGGGCGTAGGTGGCCAGGCCGGGAATGTCGAACAGGCGAGTCACCGAGCCGGGCGTGAGCACCAGCCGATCCCAGTGCATCTCGTGGGTTCGGCCCTCGGGGTCGGTGTAGCCGAGCGTGTGCGCCGCCAGGTCCGCGTTGTCGACGCGGCCGCGGATCACCTGAACACCGGGAAGCGTGCCGGCCAGCGGGATGGAGACGAACCGCGCATCGACAAGGCCGCCGGCCACGTCGGGCAGCAGCGGTGTGTAGAGCATGTAGTCGATCGGCGAAATGAGGGTGATCTGCACATTTGCGTGGCTCCGGTGCAGGCGACGCTGCAGCCGTCGTGCACATTCGAACCCGGTGAAGCCGCTTCCTACCACCACCACGGACGTCATCGGCCCAGTTATACCCTCGCCCGGCGAATACAAACTCATGGGTTGGACTGTTGCGCCGCGCCGTGCCGACCGAGCAGGATGGGTAGCCCTATGGCACGTTCGCTGCTGTCTTCGGTCTGGTCGTCGGCGGCGACCTTCCCGGTGAGCACCGGGGCGGCGATGGCGTATCGCACCCTGTTCATGACCGTCAAGCGGTTGGTGGTCGGCCGCACGATGACCGTGCGACTCGACGGCGGGGACGTCACGCTGACCGTCACCGAATTCAACTCCCGTCTTGACGTTCGCGGCCTTGCCGTCGGACAGCTGAACGCCGTCCGGATCGCCGCGACCGATATCCGTTGGGGCAAGCATCATTTCGAAGGCGCCACGATGGTTCTGCACAATGTGCACCTGAAGCCGGGCGTTCCGCCGGTACTGGTCGCCGCCCCCGTCGAGGTGACCATGGCCGTCTCCACCCAGGCGCTCAACGCGGTGTTCTCCGAGTCGCTGCCCCGGCTGTCGGGTCACGTCGATGACGACGGGATCGCCAGGTTGCGATGGACCCGCCACCCCCGGCTGGGCAGCGTCGAGGTCGACGTGGAATTGGATGGCTCGACATTGTGGTTGCATCCGCGGGCGCTGCGCACCACTCGGCGGCGGTGGGCGTTGCCGACGCGGTTGCCGTCCTACCCGGTGCGGCTCCCGGAGCTGGCCAGCGGCCTGACCCTGACCAGTCTGTCGTTGGGGCCCAGCTCCTTACAGCTGACCGGTAGCCTCCCGCAGTGGCGGGCCGAGGTGCCCAGGGCGCGCGTCGAGGACGTCCTCACCCAACTCAGCGCTGTCGGGCGGCCACTCAATTTCACCGGGCGGTCCCGCCGCGGCTAGTCGGCGACGCTCGTAACGGCGCACCGCCAGCACCGTCACGGCGGCCAGCGCCCAACCGAGTAGCAAATCGATGACGTAGTGCTCGGCGGCGTACACCAGCGTGAACGCCATGATCATCACGTAGCCGGCCAGCAGCGGTCGCCAGCGCCGGGCGACCCGTCCCCACAGAAACGCCGCGATCATCGCCGACAGGCCAGCGTGCAGCGACGGAATGGCCGCGACCAGGTTGACGCTGGCCTGCCCCTCGTCGAGCAGCGCGCGGGCCACGTCCAGATGCAGCATCGCGAAGCCCCGGCTGGAGATCCGCTCCACGACGTCATTGGCGCCGGGGTGCTGGGTGGTCACCGGGCCCAGCAGCCCGCCGTCGGCGTGCGGCACCGGGCTGAACATGCACGGTGGTGCGGACGGACCGCCTGCCACATCGGCAGGCTCGCAGCGAGCGGCCGCCCACGGCGGGGCCGCAGGCAGCACCGCATAGATGGCCAGCGCGGCGAACGACAGCACCAGGAAACGCCGGACGAATGCCTTCCACTCGGCCCGGTCACGCAGCCACAGCACGCCGGCCACCACGTACGGAAGGATGAAGAACGACATGTACACCGTGCTGATCACCACCTCCCACCAGGGCGGGGACGGCATCTTGAGGTGTTCCTGAAGCCACACCGTGGGCACCGCGCCGAACATCCAGCGGTCCACCTCCGGCTGCCACACCCACTGGGTGGGGGTGCCGATCAGCCCGGCTGCTCCCCTGCTCAGGTCGTAGACAATCAGCACCACAGCGAAGGGCAGCCAATCCCGCACGATCAGCAACACCCGGCGCCTTCCGATGCTGGCGGCCAGCAGCCCGGTGCACACGTAGAGCAGAACGAGTTCGCGGTTGATGGCCACACCGTTTGTGGCAGTCCACAATACGATTCCGGCGAGCCAAATCCCGATGGCGATGCGACGGAGCAGCGTGAGCCGGTCGGTTCTGGGATCCGGATCGCGCTGCGGCGCTTCGGGGTCGACGTCGACGGCGGTCATCGCCGTCCACTCAACCCGTTCATCGGATGGGGTTACCCGCTTTGCGAAAGATTTCGTTAAGACACCGTTAATCGTGACGTGACGGGGCTTTCTCAGTCCCAGGCTGCGGCGACGGCCTCTTCGACGTCGATGACCTTCGCCTGCTGCGAGGCGGGACTGTCGATCTCGTCGGCGACGTATGCCGCGACGAAGCGGCGGATCTCGGTGTCGACACCGGCGACGATCCGCAGGATCTCGCCGCGCACCGATTTCGACGTGACGTGCACCGCGATGTCGGAGGGACGCGGCTTGGCGACGTCGATGACCAGGGTGAGCGGTTCGGCCGCGCGGGCGGTCGCCCGCAGCGCGATGTCGCCGTCGACCTTGAACCGCTGCTTGTCGACCCGCAAGTCCACGATCAGCTCGATCACCAGCGGGATGCGCACGTTGAAGGTGATGGTGTCACCCACGCTGCGGCGGGCGGTCGGCTCTTGGATTCTCACTTTCGCGGTGACCTTGGCCAGGCCGCCCGGTCCCTGGGCCATCGGGCCCATCTCGAATTCGCCGCCGGCGATCTCGGCGAACGCGGCAGCCACCCGCTCCTCGGTCACCGCGATCTCGAAGAACCGGCGCCCGAATTCCTCGTAGGTGACGAAGCTGTGGGATTGCATAGAGGTCTACGTTCTCACGTCCGATGTGCACGCCAGAGCGCGGACCGGTAACAAATCGGCGCTGTCAGGCCGGCCAGACCAGATGCAGCCCTGCCTCACCCGCCGGTTCCCCGGCAGCCACGGCGAACGCGTCCAGTGCGGCGACCACAGATTGCCGCTCTTTGGCGCTCATCGCGCGCAGCGCCCGGGTGATGGCACGGCGGCGATGGCGATTCATCTTGCGGACCAGTTGTCTGCCGTCTGGGGTAAGCGACAGCGAGATATTGCGCCGGTCGGCCGCGGAATCCTGCCGGTGCAGGAAGCCGGCCTTGATCAGCCGGTCACAGATCCGGCTGGCGTTGGACGGGCTGATGTCCAGCCCCGCGGCAACCGATGCGAGATTCAGCGGACCGTGGGTGTCGATCATCACCAGCACCCGCAGCTGCGGGACGGTGACGACTTCCGAGATCTCGGCTATGGAGGCGGCCGCAATGCCCACCAGCGCGCGGGAGGCGCGCAATACCGCATCGACATCTGCCGCCGACGGCCCGTCGATTGACTGCTGCAAATCCCCCGCCTCCTCCTCGTTGCGCTGCGCCAGCGTTCAATCGCTTTTCGCGGGCAGCACGGACACCGCACCTCTCTCTTCGAACAATGCCAGATGAACGTCGCGCGGGCTGTCATGGCCGTGTTGTCGCAGCGCCGCGTCGAGATCGGTGCGAGTCAGCCCACTGCGCCGTAAATTTCGTTCGTCGATCTCCCCGTCGCGGATGAGCACGCGCAGCGGCGGATCCACCAAGCGCCGCAGCGACGGAACAAACCGCATCCGAGCGATCAGCGCGTGTGCCGACATCAACGTCACCAGCGCCACCGCCCCCGTCAGCCACGCGGTGTCCGACGCGGTCGCGGTTCGCCCGACGATCGCGCCGACGGCGACTGCGGTGACCCAATCGAACGGGGTGAACTCCGCAATGGCGCGCCGTTGGGTGACGCGGAACGCCCCTGCCGCAGTCACGAAGAGCGTCAAAGCCTTCACCGCCGCCCACAGCGCCTGGTGCCAGTCGCCGATCAGCGCGTGTTCCCAGCCGTTCACATCGCCTCTTTGATCCCTCGCCTGATCAACCAGACGTTGGCCGGCCACGCCGTGGCGAAACCGATGATCATGCCGATCTGCATGAGGAACCAGTAGACGGGATTGTTCGGGTGCAATGGATGCCCGCCGAAGATGACCAACGACGTCAACGCCATCCACCCGAACAGTCCCACTTCGAATGCAGTCAGGGAGAGCACATCCGCTTTCGCCGCCTGCATCAGTCCTTTGCGCAGCCCCAAGCCCCGCATCGGGGCAATCGCGAAGTACTGGAACACGATTCCCAACACCAGCGCGGCCGTGTAATCACCGATGTACTCCGGAAGCAGCGCGCTCCCGAATAGTTCGAGGGCGAGCGCGAAGACCGCGAATTCGGCGATGATGTCACCGAGAGTGCATCCCGCCCCGCAGTGGCTGACACCGATCGCGGTGGTGGCCCAGCTCGGCTTGTCGGGCGGATTTCTGCGATTGCGCTCGGCTGACCACTTGCCGCTCTGTGGTCTTCCGTAACGGCAATACATCCAGACGGCGATCGGGCCGAAGTACAGGCCGGTCACCGGCCACACCGCCTCCATCACCCGCATCCGCTGCCGATAGCCTCGTGCATAGATGTCGGCGAGGATGATCACCGAACTGATCGCGGCCAGTGTCAGCGCACACCAGGACAGCATCACGAGCCACGCAGGCGTCACACCAACCTCCGAAGAAGTCGGGACCTCATCGCAGCAACCACTGGCACAACCGTTCGGCCAACGTGTTCCGCCACTGCAGGACCGTGATGCTCTCCGGCGCGCTCGGCGGCTCGTGCCGCCGAACCGCGATCACGTCGGCGACGGTGAATGCCGTCGCCGTGGCAACGTTCGCACCGGCGGCCCGCCGGCGACTGTCGTTGCGGCTGAGAACAGCAACGCCACCCATGGTCACCCCGTGTATGACGTCTACGACTGCTTCCATCTTCAGCACACACCGGGTCGGTCGGAGGGCGCACACAGCAGACTCGGCGAGCAGCCGACCGCCGAGAATCCGCATGGCGGTGCGGGTTCCGTTGCTCAGGTCCCTATCGCCCACATGTCCGGCGACCTCGTCGGGAGCGACCAGCACCGCGACTCCGAACCCGGCCCGGGTGAGAGCCAGCCAGTTCATCGGATCACCCTTCCCGATGGGGTAAGAACTCTTGGGCCTTGGCTTTTGCGCCCTGCATAATGATGTGCCAGCGGGCCGGGTCGCCCTTGGCCAGCGCGGTCAGCAGTTCCCTTCCCTGTTCGTAGGTTGCATGCGGTGGTATGGGGGGCATCTCCGGGTCGCAGTACACGTCGATCACGGTCGGCTTGTCGGCGGCCAACGCACGGTCCCACGCCTTCCCGATCTCGTCAGGGTCATCCACGGTGATGGCCTCCAATCCCATGCAACGCGCGATATCGGCGTAGGAGACATCCGGAAGTGCCTGCGATTCCTCGAATTTCGGGAATCCGCCCATCGCTCGAAGTTCCCAGGTGACTTGGTTGAGGTCGTTGTTGTGGAACACGCACACGACCAGCCGCGGATCGGTCCACTGCCGGTGGTAGCGGGAAACGGTGAGCAGTTCGGCCAGGCCATTCATCTGCATCGCGCCGTCACCGACGAGAGCGATCGCAGGGCGGTCGGGATGGGCGAACTTGGCGCCGATCGCGTACGGTACGCCGGGCCCCATGGTGGCCAGCGTCCCTGATAGTGATCCGCGGACCCGGTCGTGGACTTTCAGGCATCGTGCGTACCAGTTCGTCGATGACCCGGAGTCCGCCGCCACGATCGCATCACCGGGCAGCCGGGAGGACAGCTCCCAGACCACCCGCATCGGGTTGACCGGTTTGGCGGACAGCATTGCCTGCTTTTCCATGGTCTCCCACCAGCGCGCGACGTTGTCGATGATGTCGTCACGCCACGTCGTCGAATCCTTCGGTAGCAACAACGGGATGATCGCCCGCAGGGTCGCGGCCGCATCGGCGACGATGTTGATCTCGGTGGGATACCGCATACCGATCGAGGTTCCGTCGATATCGACTTGGACGGCGCGAGCCTGGCCGAACTTCGGCAGAAATTGGGTGTAGGGAAAATTCGACCCGACGATGAGCAGGGTGTCACAGTCACGCATCAGCTCATAGCTCGGGCGGGTACCGAGGAGTCCGATCGAGCCGGTCACATATGGCAGGTTGTCAGGAAGAACGTCCTTGCCCAGCAAGGCCTTTGCTATCCCGGCTCCGGTGAGTTCGGCAACCATTTTCACTTCTTCGGCTGCGCCTCGGGCGCCCTGGCCGATCAGGATCGCGACCTTCTCTCCGGCGTTGAGGATCTCGGCGGCATGTTGTACCGCGTGCTGCGACGGCTCGAGTACCGGATAGCCGAAGCTCGGGCCACTGGAGGGAACCTGCTTGAACGCGTGCTGTGGTGGGGTGAATTCCTCCTCCTGCAGATCCGACGGAATGATCAGGGCCGTCGGCGCCCGTCTGGTCAGAGCTGTCCGGATGGCCCGGTCCAGGGCATTCGGTAGTTGTTCTGCGACGTTGACCTCCACCAGGTAATCGCTGGCCACGTCCTTGTACAGCGACTGCAGATCGACTTCCTGCTGGTAAGAACCACCCATCGCGCTTCGTGCGGTCTGCCCGACGATCGCGACGACCGGCACGTGATCGAGCTTGGCGTCGTAGAGCCCGTTGAGTAGATGCACCGCGCCGGGTCCGGAGGTCGCCATGCACACCCCGAGTCCGCCACTGAACTTTGCATAACCCACTGCCTCGAAGGCAGCCATCTCCTCGTGTCGCGCCTGCACGAATTGCGGCTGGTTGTCGGCAGCCCCGAAGGCGCCGACGATCCCGTTGATCCCGTCGCCGGGATACGCGAACACATGTCGAACTTCCCAGTCCCGGAGGCGGGAAAGCAGGTAGTCCGCAACTGTCATTGCCATGTTTTCTCCTCTGTATCGGAGGGCACCCGGTATCTGCTGTTCTGCACGGCGCTTACCCGAAGCCGCTGAACACAAACCGGTTTGACAGGAGTTTCCCAGTGGCAATCCTTGCTTCCAATCAACTAATTGGCCGCGACCGCACGATGTTGCGCGAGGAGCTCGAACGGCGCGTAGACGGAGAGGTCCGATTCGATACCGGCAGCCGGGGCGCCTACTCCACAGACGCCTCCAACTTCCGCCAGATTCCCATCGGCGTCGTTGTGCCGCACACCCCGGAAGCCGCAGCCGAAGCCGTCGCGACGTGCCGAAGACACGACTGCTCGGTGTTCTCTCGCGGCGGCGGCACCAGCCTGGCCGGCCAATGCACCAATACCGGGGTGGTCATCGACTGGAGCAAGTTCTGCACCCGCGTGGTCTCGGTCGATGAGTCGGCCGGCACCGCCGTCGTCGAACCCGGCATCAAACTCGACGACCTCAACGACGCCCTGAAGGAATCGGGCTGGATGGTCGGACCACGGCCGTCCACCCACGTGAGTTGCACGATCGGCGGCATGATCGGCAACAACTCCTGCGGGGCGACTGCACAGGCCTACGGCAAAATGGTGGACTCGGTACGGCGACTGGAAGTGCTGACCTACAACGGATTACGGCTGTGGGTCGGCCCCACCTCCGATGAACAGCTCGCCGAGATCCTGGCCGGCGACGACGACAGGGCCGATCTCTACCGTCGGCTGATTGGCCTTCGCGACAGATACGCCGACGAAATCCGGCTGCGGTATCCCGACATCCCGCGACGTGTCTCTGGCTACAACCTGGACAATCTGCTGCCGGAGAAGGGCTTAGATGCCGCCCGTTTGCTGGTCGGCAGTGAGAGCACGCTGGTCACAGTGCTGCGGGCCGAGATTGCGCTGGTGCGGCGGCCGACGGCACAGGTGCTTACCGTCCTCGGCTTCTCCGATATCCAAGCGGCGGGAGCGGCGGTGCCCCAGATCCTGCCGCACCAGCCGGCCGCACTGGAGGGTTTCGACAGTCGCCTGGTTTCACTCGAGCACGTCAAGCACCTCGCCGAGGGCGCACTGGACGAATTGCCCAGCGGTGACGCCTGGTTGATCGTCCAGTTCAACGGCGACGACCCCGAGCAAGCCGACGAGCGCGCCCGGGCCATGCTCGACGACCTGACCGGCGGCGACTCTCAGGACACGTTGGTGATCGACGACGCCGACCAGCAAGAGCGGATGTGGAGCGCCAGGGAGGCCGGGCTCGGCGCGACCGCACACCAGCCCGATGGCAAGGACACCCACGCGGGCTGGGAAGACGCCGCCGTTCCTCCTGAGCGACTGGGCGACTATCTGGCCGAGTTCCAGCAGCTGCTGGAGCGCTACGACTACGGCAGTGCCTCGCTGTACGGACACTTCGGGCAGGGCTGCGTACACACCCGCATCCCTTTCGATCTGACCTCTGCCGCCGGGATCGCCACGTACCGGAGCTTCATCGAGGCCGCGGCGCAGCTGGTGACCGGCTACGGCGGATCGCTGTCGGGTGAACACGGGGATGGCCAGCAGCGCGGTGAGCTGTTGCCGATCATGTTCGGCGAGAAGATCATCGAGGCGTTCGGCGAACTCAAGAGCATCTTCGACCCCCTCAACAAGATGAACCCCGGCAAGGTCGTGCATCCCCGGCCCATGGATGCCGATCTGCGCTGGGGCTCGCAATTCCGCCCGATCGAACCCAAAACGCTGTTCGCCTATCCCGATGATGACCACCGCTTTTCTCGTGCCGCCAACCGTTGCGTGGGGGTCGGCAAATGCCGCGGTCATGAATCAGGGGTGATGTGCCCGAGCTACCGGGCCACCGGTGAAGAAGAACACTCCACGCGAGGTCGGGCCCGGCTGCTGTTCGAGATGTTGCAGGGCGACGTCATCACCGACGGCTGGCGGTCGAGGGAAGTTCGCGACGCGCTGGATCTGTGCCTGGCGTGCAAGGGGTGCCGCAGCGACTGCCCGGTCAACGTCGACATGGCAACCTACAAGGCCGAATTCATGCACCACCACTACAAACGCCGACTCCGCCCGCTGGCCCACTATTCGATGGGCTGGCTGCCACTGTTGGCCCGCATCGCCGCTGCTGCGCCGCGGCCGATCAACACACTGGCGCACACGCCCGGCATCACGACTGCACTGCGGGCCGCCGGCGGCATTGACCAGCATCGCGACATCCCGCGCTTCGCCACCCAGCGGTTCACCGACTGGTTCCGCCGTCGCCGCGCGCACCGGGGTAGCCGCGGCACCGTGGTGCTCTGGCCGGACACTTTCACCAACAGCTTTGATCCGGACATCGCCAAGGCCGCAGTCGCCGTCCTGGAGGACGCCGGGTTCGAGGTCAACGTTCCGCGTCAGGCCGTCTGTTGCGGACTGACCTGGATTTCCACCGGTCAGCTCGAGGTCGCCCAGCGTGTCCTGCGGCGCACCTTGGGGGTTCTCAGGCCGGCTCTGCGCGCCGGCACCCCGGTCGTTGTGTTGGAACCCAGCTGCGCGGCGGTCTTCCGCTCCGACCTGCCGGAGCTGCTCCACGGTGACGAAGACGCCCAACGGCTGGCTCAGCAGACACGCACCATCGGGGAGCTGCTCGCCGAACGCGCACCGGACTGGCGCCCGCAGTACCGGGACGGCAAGGCGATCATGCAACCGCATTGCCATCAGCACGCTATTCTCGGCATCGACAAGGACCACGAATTCCTCGACCGGACAGGTCTTTCCACCGAGATCCTCGACGCCGGGTGTTGCGGTCTCGCCGGCAATTTCGGCTTCGAGAACGGCCATTACGACGTCTCGGTGACGTGCGCCGAGGACAAGCTGATGCCGGCGGTCCGCGCCGCGGACGCCGCGACGACGGTCATCGCCGACGGCTTCAGCTGCCGCACCCAGATCAGCCACCTTGCTCCTGACCGCAACCCGCGCCACACCGTCGAGGTGCTCGCCGACACCCTCGGCTGGCGCACCCAAGACGACAGCGGACACGGTGCCGGCCCTCGGCTGGCGGGCATCGGCGCTGCGATGGTCCTCGGCGCAACTCTGGCCTTCCGGCATCACCGCGGTAAGGCGATGCCGTGACGGCCGCCCCTACGATCGAGCGGGTCACGGTGTCGACGTACCGATTTCCGGCACCGCATCCGGAATCCGATGGAACGTTGACATGGGATGCGACGACCGCGGTCGCCGCCGAGGTACATGCCGGCAATGTCGAGGGCCTGGGCTGGACGTACAGCGGCACCGCTGCCGCCGCGGTGATCGTGGACAACCTCACACCGGCAATACGGGGCCGAGACACGTTCGACATCGAAGGCGCGTGGTCGGCGATGCACCGCGCATGCCGCAATCTGGGTACCAAAGGTCTTGTGATGCAGGCGATCAGCGCGGTCGATATCGCGTTGTGGGATCTCAAGGCACGACTGCTCGCCGTCCCGGTCACCACATTGTTCGGTCAGGTCCGCGACCGTGTGCCGATCTACGGCTCGGGTGGGTTCACCTCTTCGACCGACACTGAGATCGCCCAGGACGTCGCGGCATGGCGGGCCGCCGGGTGCAGATCCATGAAGATCAAGATCGGAAAAGCTTTCGGCAGCGACGTCGAATGGGATGTGCGCCGGGCGGCGCTGCTGCGTGAAATCGCTGGTCCAGACATCGAATTGATGGTCGATGCCAACGGCGCCTACACGTGTGGCCAAGCCAAACGGGTCGGTGAAGAACTGGCCGACCTGGGGCTCCGCTGGTTCGAGGAACCGGTCAGCAGTGACGACAAGGCCGGTCTCGCCGACCTCAGAGGGGCGGTGACCGCCGACGTCGCCGCCGGCGAATACATCAGTGACACCTACGATGCACAAGCCCTGGCTCCGGTCGTCAGCTGCCTCCAGCTCGACGCCACCCGCTGTGGCGGGTACACGGGGTTCCTACGCGGATGCGCCATCGCCGCGGCACACAATCTGGATGTTTCGGGGCATTGCGCGCCCTCGCTGCACGCCCCGGTTGCGGCGGCGGTTCCCCGCGTGCGTCATGTCGAATGGTTCACCGACCACGTGCGCCTTGAACCGCTGCTGGTCGATGGGGCTCCCACAGTGAGCGGGGGGACACTGGAAGTGACGAGCCGACGTCCCGGTCACGGGATGACGTTGGCGGCCGGGGCGGCCGACTACCGCCTGTGAGTTCAGAATTCAGCCGACTTCTCGATTGTGGGGTAACCCTTGACCGGCGGGGTGGCGTCCAAGGTCGGGCGAGCGTCGAGCAGACCCTCATAGATGCGCAGCACTTCGTCGGCGATTTCATTCCAGGCGTATCGCGCGCAGGCACGATCTCGTCCGGCAAGTCCTTGACTGCGCCGCAGGAACGCATCATTGAGCATCGTCGAGGTGGCCGCGGCGATGGCGCGCGGGTTGCGCGGCGGCACCAGGGAGCCGGTCACGTCGTGCACGATGGTGTCTCGCACCCCGCCCACTGCCGACGCGACCACCGGGATTCCGCACGCCATGGCTTCCAGGGGCACAATGCCGAAACCTTCGCTCCACGGAGTGGACAGCACCACGTCGGCCGAGCGCAGCATTTCGGGCATTGCGTCGTGCGGTATTGCTCCGGTGAACACCACGCGTTCAGCCACGCCCAACTCAGAGGCCAGCACTGACAGCCGCCGCACCTCGTCATCGTCGGCAAGGCTTTCGACGTCAGCTCCGCCGACGATCACCAGCTCTGCCTGAGGAATAGCCCGCAGCGCGATGATTATCGTGTCAAATCCTTTGTGCGCCAATGACGTACCAACAGCAACGATCCGGGGGCGGTTGCCACGCTCGACGCTGGGGCCGGTTGTTGAAAACTTTTCCACGTCGACACCGCATGGCACAACCGACGCATGAGACCGCGAACACCCAAGCCGGATCAGCTCCTGCAGCTCGTCGGTGTGCGTCGCAACGATCCATGAGGCGTGCCGTGCGACCAATCCCTCCAGTTTCGTCCGCGCGGTTGCGTCGGCGTGGCGCCGGCCCAGCTGCCGGTCCTTGGCGGCGCCCAGCTCGTGGAATGTCTGTACTGTCGGAATGCCGGTGCCACGGGTGGCCAATTCCGTTGCGACGCCCGATGTCCAGTAGTGTGCGTGCACTACGTCGGGTGGCTCTTCGACCCACTGTTCGGCGAGTGAATGGCTGAATTTTCCGAGGTGGTGCGATACTTCGGTTTCCGGCAAGGGCTTGGCCGGACCGGCGTCCACCTGCACAACGGTGTAGCCTCGCGACGTCACAATGCACCTCGGGCTGTCTGGGTCACTGCGCCGGGTGTAGACCGTGACATCGTGGCCGCGGGCAGCCATCGCCGCCGACAGCTCCGCGACATAGATGCTCTTACCGCCGGCCTCGCCGCTTTCGGCCGCAAGGGGGCTGGCGTCCTCGGCCACCATCGCCGTTCTCATCGCTATCTCCTTTCGTCGTTCGAATAGCTGCCCGAATCGGTTGATTCGGTTGCTGGTTGACCGAATTGCTGAGCGCGCGGAACAAACTCGACGAAGGGCAGGTGGAGCCCGACAGCCCGGAAGTCGCCTTCGGATCCGTCGACCGAAAATCCCATCAGACGCGGGAGCAAGTGGCGCGCCAGGGTTCGGTGTCGTGCCGCGTACCGGGCGAAGACGTCGGCTCCCTCTTCCGGGGAGAGAGGCACGGCGGTCACCGGTATTCTCCGTCTGCCGACCTGGATGCTGACCCGCGGGGTGTGCAGAACGTTGCGGTACCAGGCTGCCGTGGGTCCCCAGCCGGAGGCCACGACATATCGATCGTGCCCGCGATCGTGCCTGACCACCTCAAGCACCGCTTGGCGCGGTGCGCCGGAGACCCGGCCGATGTGATTGAGCAGCATCAGCCGATCCCCGAAGATCCAGCCGCAGCCCAGGCGGTAGGCGTAGATCGGCATCCGGTAGAGCATTCGGGCCAAACGCCTGGGGGGTTCGACGTGTCTGTCTATCTTCACTTGCGCTGACCTTTCTCGCACCATGGGGATCGGCTGCCGAGATCACATCGAGTAGTCCGGCAACTCAAAGTCGTCGCGCAGAGTGCCGGAGGCGACGAGATCGAAAATCGGACCGAAGTTCATCGCCCGCATCACCAGATGGCGAATCCGTAAGCCGAACTCCGTCTTGGTCGCAAACACCGGAAGCAGTTTCTTCGCAACGCCCTGTTTGTCTTCGATGAAGGGGCGCATCCGGCTTTCATATGCCAGGAATGCGCGATGGTGATCGCCCTGTGCGCAGTGGAGTTCACCAGCCAGGACGTAGGCGGCGGTCATGGCCAGACCGGTGCCCTCGCCGGCGAGCAGAGAGACGCAGGCAGCCGCATCTCCGATCAATGCCACCCGCCCCTGCGACCAGCGGTCCATTCGGATCTGGCTCACCACATCGAAGTACAGGTCGTCGACATCCTCAAGTGTGGTGAGGATCTGTTTACACTCCCAGCCGGCATCCCCGAATTCACGCCACAGCAGTTCTTTTCGCGCGTCGAGGTCGCCGGGATCACTGCATGGATCCGAGCGGAACACGAACAGGAAGAGGGTGCGGTCGCCGCGCAGCGAAAACCGTGAGACCGACCGACCGGGGCGACCGTAGGTCATATACACCAGCTCGTCGCGAGGCCGATAACCCTCCACGACTGCCGCCGCGACCAGGCAACCCAGGTAACGCTCCACGCTGCCGTCTGCGGTGAACTCCAGTTGGCGCACGTTCGAGTGCAATCCATCGGCTCCGACGAGCATGTCGAATTGTTGTGGCTGCGTGCGCGCGAAAGTCAGTGTGACGCCGCCAGGGTTCTGATCGATCGCGGTGATGCTGTCGTCGAAGATCGCTTCGACTTGATCTTCGATGCTGGCGTAGATGATTGCCGCAAGGTCGCCACGCGCCACGCTGATCAGTTCACCGCGTGCAGCCCGCCGAAATTCGCTCACCTTCATACTGGCCAGGGCCCGTCCGTCCGGTCCTACTGAGCGAAGCGACTCGAGCCGATATCCGGCCTCTCGGATCGCCGGCTCCACACCCATCCGTTGCGCGACGCGGTATCCCACCCCCCAGAAGTCGATGAGGTAGCCGCCGGCGCGAAAGTGCGGCGCACGTTCGATCAACGTCGGTTCGTGCCCGCACCGGTGCAGCCAGTACGCAAGTGTCGGACCGGCCACCCCGGCGCCGCTGATCGCAATTTTCATCTCGCACGTCCTGCCCGTCGGCCGGAATCCACTCTGCTACGAGCCGACGCGCGCGGATCGCACGTAGCGGCGCGCCGCTCACCGCAACCATAGCACTATGCAACAGTTGCAGCCAGCGGTATTTGATCATCAGCACGATGCGACCAGTGCTCGCAATCGTCGTGAGCCGCGCTACATTTGGAGCGGAGTACAGCGGCGGATTCGCCCACGGCGATGGAGGAACCGATGACGCCCCACAACGGGACGGCCGAAGACGACTCGTCGGACGCGATCATCGATGCACTGTTGACCGCGTCGCGTCTACTGGTGGCGATCTCGGCCCGCTCGATCGCTCAGGTCGACGAGACAATCACCATCCCGCAGTTTCGGACACTCGTCATTCTGTCGGCCCGCGGCGCGGTCAACGTCGCCACTCTGGCCGGACTCCTGGACGTGCAGCCGTCGACTACGGGTCGAATGGTGGACCGTCTTGTCACGGCGGGGCTGATCAATCGACGGCCCCATCCTGATTCGCGACGCGAGCTGGTGGTGGAGTTGACGGCACGCGGCCAGCAGATCGTGCGCGAGGTGACCGAGCACCGACGCGACGAGATCGCGCGCGTCGTGGCGAAGATGCCGAATCGCGAGCGGCATGGCCTCGTCCGTACGCTCACCGCATTCACCGCAGCCGGTGGGGAGCCCGCGGCGCGTCTCGAAGTCGACGGCTATCTGATGTAACCGGGCCGTCGGTCAGTCGTTCTCGCGCCGACCGGACGACTCAGCCCGTGGTGACTGGCGATTACCGGCGTTGCGCGGCCAACGCCGCCACCGCCGCTCCCCCGGCCACCGCGGCGATCGGTGCGATGTGTTCCCGCAGCCACCATTGCGGGCTGCGGTCATGCGACCTGTCATCGAAGGACCCATGCGCGCCGTGGTCGGCATCGAGGTCGTCATCGTGGGGTTGCCACAGATTCGGAGCGTTACGCGGTGCCGGCTCATCGGTCTGCTGCGACTTGTAGCCGGTTGCAGCCAGATAGCGGTCCAGCACCCGCGGCGCGATGCGTTGTCCCAACAACGTTGCCACCGTGCTGGCACCCACCCAGAACTGTTTACGGGCAGGATGTTTGGCGGCGAACAGCACCGCGCGTGCCGCGACTTCAGGCTGGTAGATCGGCGGAACCGGCTGCGGATGCTTCGGCAGGCGAGACAGCACCCAGGTGAACTGGGGCGTATTGACCGCCGGCATCTGCACCACCGTCACATGGACCCCACTGTGGTCATGCATCAGCTCGGTTCGCAACGACTCGGTGAAGCCGTTCACGGCGTGCTTGGCTCCGCAATAGGCCGATTGCAGTGGGATGGCCCGACCACCCAGTGCCGATCCGACCTGCACGATGGTTCCCGCGTTTCGCGGGCGCATTGCGTGCAACGCCGCCATCGTGCCGTAGACGAAGCCCAGATAGCTCACCTCGGTGACGTGCTTGAACTCGTCGGGTTCGATCTGGTGGAACGGGGCGAACACCGACGCGAAGGCGACGTTGACCCAGACATCGATCGGACCGAGCGCAGACTCGATGGCATCTGCGGCCATTTCGACCTGCTTGTAATCCGACATGTCGGTGGCAACGGCGAGCGCTCGGCCGCCGGCGTGCTCGACCTCGGCGGCGGTGGCGGCCAAGCCCTCGTACCCGCGCGCCAGGAGACCCACGTTGGCCCCCTCGTTCGCGAAGATCCGGCTCACCGCACGGCCGATTCCGGCGCTGGCGCCTGTGACTACGACGGTTTTACCGTTCATCGATCCAGCCATCACGCATTCCTTTCATGTCGTCTGGGGTGGATCGCGCCAATGTGCTCGATGCCTCGAACATCAGCGCGTGGACGAATGCCTGCGGGATGTTTCCGCGCAACTGGCGTTGGCGGATGTCGTACTCCTCGGAGAACAACCCCGGCGTCCCGCAACCGGAGCGGTTGCGTTCGAAATAGCGGTATGCCTCGACCGTGTGGCCTTGTTGCTGAGCGGCGAGCGCCATGAGGAACCCGCACAGAAGGAAGGCGCTGTCACTGGTTCCGAGTCCCCGTCGAGGCGGATAGCGGTACACGTAGTGGTCGCGACTCAGATCGCGTTGCACAGCACGGTAGGTTGCGACCGAACGCGGGTCGCGGCCCGGCAGGGCGCCCCGCAGTGCGGGTAGGAGCAACGACGCGTCGACCCGCTCGTCGTCGGCCGCCCGCTGCCACCGGCCCGTGGGGTGCAGGCACCGTGACGATGTGTCGGCGACGATGTGGTCGGCCAGCGTACTCAGTCGGCCCGAGTCCCGGTCGATCCCGGCGGCGGCCACAGCGCGCAAACCGGCCGCGCACGACAGGCGCGAATGCGTCCAGCGTCGTTCGTCGAGTTCCCAGATGCCCGCATCGGGTCGGTCGATGTTGGCGTCGATCGCGTCGACGGCGACATCGATAGCCCGGCGACTGTCGGTGGTGAGCATGTCGTGGCGCGCCGCGGCCGCGAACAGTAACAGCGCCTCGCCGAAGACGTCGAGTTGAAATTGGTCGCGGACGTGGTTTCCGGCGAGATCGTAGCCGCCGGGATATCCGACCAGGTCGAGCCGCCGTTGTTTGGGCACGGTGTCGCCGGCACCGGTGTAGGCGGGCCGAAGGTTGGGACCGTCGGCCAGTAGCCGTTCGGACACGAAATGCACTGCTGTGCCCACCAATTCATGTGGCCCGTCGGCGGCCACCGCGATACCGGCATAGCACTGGTCACGAATCCAGGCGTACCGGTAGTCGTAGTTGGCTCCCTCGTCGGCGCGTTCCGGCAGGCTCATGGTGGCGGCCGCGACCATGGCCCCGGAGGAGGTGGTCAGCCCCCGCATGACCGCGTAGCTGTGCACAGCATCTCGTGGAGCTGCGGTCGGACCAAGGCTGGGAATAGCTGCTGCCCAGGCTTTTTCGGTATCCGACCAAACTTGCGGAGCAACCAACGGCCGATCCGGCAGCTCGCGGTCGGACAGTTCGAACACCAGATCCGCGCTCTCCCCTTCGCTGAGGACGACGGTGGCCTCCAGCGAACGCTCTGCGGCAGTGTCGCCGGCGATCTGCGCTTCTGCGGCGCCCGACCATCGCATCCGCAACGGTCCGACATTGGCCGACCAGCAGCCGCGCGCGTCGTCGCGCCGGATGTCGCGCATGTGCAGTCGGCCGAACTCGGCAGTCGGCTGCAGTCGCACGTGCAGGCGGGCGTCCCCCCGAATCGCCTCGATGCGCCGGAGGACGACAACGGTGTCTGCCCGGCCGGGAAACGCCAACGCCTCCCGGCATTCGATGATGCCGGACGTGGTTACCCACCGTGACCGCCAGATGAGCGAGCCAGACTCGTAGTAGCCGCCCCACACGAACGGATCTGTCGGCGAGACCGTGTAGCTGCCGCCGCCGCCGATGAGCGTTCCGAACACGGCATCACTGTCCCACCGGGGCGCACACATCCATACGTACTCGCCGCGAGGGCCGATCAGTGCGCCTCGTTCTCCGTCGGCGATGAACGCGTAGTCGCGTAACGTCCATGGCTCGGGCACTGCGGGCATGAGCCATGGCTACCCGGCCTGAGGCTGTGCATACCGGTCCCGCCCGCACCCTAATCGAGGCCTCACCGAACACTTATATTGTTTGCATAACAGCAACTGTTGTCTGGTGTAACACGTCTGCGGGCTCCGATCACCAGCCATGCTGACTATGTGGGCATCGTTAGGAATGCCGGACAAGGTGTTTACGGCTGGTCCATTCGGCAACGTCACGGGGGTAGAGGTGATAACCGACTCTTACCGGACCGAAGGAGACTCACAATGGCACGTGATACCAGAGGGCGGATACCGGGTGAGACCACCGACATCCGACGGGTCAGTCTCACCGGCGCACATTGGTCGGGGGCTCGGCGCTGGCTGGCCGTACAAGCGGTGGTCGTCGGCGTCCCGACCGTCGCGGTGTTGATCATCCTCGGCATGTCCCCAAGCCGCGACGCCGTGATGGTCGGGGGCGTGCGGATCGGCTGGACACTCGGATGGTGTCTGCTCGGGGTGGCGGTTGCCACCGGAGTGGCGGCTTTGTGGCGGCGCCTTGCGTTGATGGTCACCGGGTCAGTCAGTGTGGCTGCGGTGATCCTGGTTGTCGTCTGCGCCGTCGCAGGTGCCCACCACAGCCACCCGTTCGGTTCGACCGCGCCGGTGTTGCTGGTGTGGGCGGCACTGTTCTGCTACAACCTGGCTGTGGCTATCTGGTTGGTGCCTGATCACATCGAAGGGCCCGCGTGGGCGCCTCTGCGGCGCTCCAGCGGGCCACTGTCCACGCGTGGTTCGGTTAGACCCGAACGACCTCGGTCTCCCTAGCGGACATCCACGTCGGCGGATGATGCCCGCCTCACGGCGAGGATCGAACCTGCGTATCGGGCTGATCGGCGGTCGCGTTCGGCTGGGCCGGCGTTCCCCCCGGCAGCTGACTCAGACCGATGCAGGTGCCGGTGTTCGAACCGTCACACGGGATCCCTCGAATCTCGGGCAGCTGATCGGGGCCACGGAGATTCACTTCCGGCGACGGCGAGTCGATCGACGGCAGACAACCGTCGAAGTAGATCTGGGTGGTCTCGCTGGTCGGGCAAGGATCCGCGATCGGATCTGCGGCCGGCGACGCGCTTTGTCCCACCGCTGCCGGTATGGCCGCGGCGGCAAACAGGGCCGAAATCGTCACAATTCGATTTCTTACGGAACTCACTGATAACACTTCCTTCTCACAATTGACATCTCTCAGCCGTCCGTTTTCCCGGTAACTATCAGAGCTAAACCGGTTCTCGCCCAATACTTTTCGGATTGATGGCTCCGTCCCGGCAGTCGTCAGGCGTCACACCACCGACAAAGCCGGCCAGGTCGGTGGCCGTTTGGATGCAGGCCTCCGCGATGACCACTCCGATCCGGTCCGATCCGGTCCGATCCGGAAGCGCCGGCGGGTACCTGGAGGTTTCCACTGAAGCTGCAGATTTGTTTACGGGCAGCAACGTTTTATGTTCGTCATAGATTTTATGTTCGTCATAGATTGGCCGGTGCGGTCGGCATTCTGGCCCGGTAAGGCCCAGCCCCTCAGCTCCGCGGTAGACGCGCCACGGCTGCCGGGCCGATCTCGGGGAGCTGCCGAATGCCGAATTGTTCGTCCAGGACTCGCGCCGCGGCGTGCATGCCACACATACCGTGCACACCGGGCCCGGGCGGGGTCGACGCCGAGCACAGATACACGTTGTCCAGGGGTGTGCGGTAGGGATTCCACCTCGGAACCGGCCGGGCGAGCATGCGATAGAGCGACACGGTTCCCACTGCGATGTCACCGCCGACGTAGTTGGGATTGTGCCCGGCCATTGCGGCGGCCGGAATACAGCGCGAGCCGATCACGACATCGCGGAACCCGGGTGCGAACCGCTCGATGTGGGTGGTAACCGCCTCGGTCATGTCCACCGTCGAGCTGTTCGGCACGTGGGCGTAGGTCCACAACGGCCGAGTGCCGCTCGGCCCGAACCGGGTGGCGTCGACCACCGTGGGCTGGCTGGCCAGAGTCATCGGAGTGCTGCTGTGCAGGCCGGCGGCTGTGTCGCGCTCGGCCCGCTTCATCTCCTCTCGGCTGCCGCCGATGTGCAGAGTCCCTGCCTCGGCCAACCGCGGATCCGTCCACGGCACCGGACCCGACAGCGCGAAGTCCACTTTGGCGACACCGTTGCCCGGAGTGAACCTCCCCAGCGCCGAGCGGTAGCTCTTGGACAGTTGCGTACCGAACACCTGCGTGAGCACCCATGGGGAGGTGTCGAACAGATAAGCCCGCGCCCGCGGCAGCTGGGCGGCCTCAGTGATCTGGCAATCGGTGACCACCTCCACCCCGCGGTCGGCCAGATCGGCCAGCAATGCGCCGGTGATCGACTGGCTGCCACCAACCGGAATCGGCCAGCCGTGGCTGTGGGCGAGGGTGCCCAGGAGCAAGGCCGTCGCGCCGCCGGCCAGTGCCGGAATCACGACGTTGGCGTGCGCGGAGACACCGGTGAGCAATGCACCGGCGCGCGGCGCCCTGGTCAGCCAGTCCCAGAGCGGGCTGCCCAGCTCCACCGCCCGGCTCGCGAGAGCTGCGGCGCCGGCCATGCCGGCGGGTCGCAGAGCACTGCGGGGCACGCTGCGAAGGTCGCTGAGCCCGATATCGCGCACCGTCGACCAGTTCTCGACGAGCGGTTCCATCACCTGCCGGTAGGTCCGGCCCTCCCGCGCGCCGTCTTCGGCCAGCTCGTCCACGGTGCGGTTGAGGTCTTGATAGGCCACCGCGGCCCGGCCATCCACGAGCGGCTGGGCGAAGGCGATAGCCGGCTTCGGTAGGTCGACACCACGCGCAGCCAGGTCGAACTGCTCGAAGAACGGCGAGGCCACCGCCATCGGGTGCACCGCCGAACACACGTCGTGTAGCAACGGCACCCCAAGATTCAGCATCTCGGTGCGGCAGCCACCGCCGGGGGCCGATTGGGACTCCAGGACCCGGACCGACAACCCAGCGGCCGCGGCGATCACCGCGGCAGCCAGCCCGTTGGGCCCGGAGCCGACGACCACTACGTCCACGGGCGGTCTCATCGTCCTCAGATACCACTCATCGGAGGCCGCTAACCGCAGTCCAATGCGGTATCCCGGTGCCCAACGTGGAATCCGGCGACCGACATTCGTTCCGGACGGCCTCGGGCAGCGACTACGTCACCGTTTCGCAACGGCATGCCAGGCCAGGTCGGCGATGGCAGCGCAGTAGTGCTCGGCGATCGGTTCCCGGGTGTAGAGCGCACGCACATTGATCGGCGCGAGGACGAGTTGCATCGCGGCGATCGTGTCGACGCCGTCTCGCAGCTCACCGCGCGCGGCGGCCCGGTCGAACACCGACCGGATACTGGCGAACCGCCGCATCCAGAACGCCATCCGGGTGTCGTCTGCGAAAGCGGCACGGTCGTCCACCACCAACGCCCGCAGCAGGCTGCGACCGACCGTGTCGTTGACTTGTTGGGCCACCACCGTGGCCAGGGCCTGCAAATCGGTGCGCAGCGATCCGGTGTCGGGCGCGGTGAGCACGTCGTTGCTCCAATACAAGAGCGCCTCAAGCGCGAGCCGGCTGCCGTCGCCCCAGTACTCGGTGACCAGTGCTTCGTCGATCTTGTGCCGAGAGCACATGGTCGGGATGTCGAATCGTTCCAAGCCCCACCGGGTGAGCTCGTCGTAGGCGGCTTTCATCACTGTGTGCCGGACGTCATCGGGGACGCCGGCGTCCGTATGCTCAGACTCACCGTCGATTGGTCGACCTCCCATACCTGCCAGTCGTCAACTGCCAGTCAACCAAACCCACTCGGGCTTATCCGCCGATTTGCTCATGAGTTTTCGTCGGGGGCGGCCGGGGCGGCAGTACAGTGACGATTTCGATTGCAGCGGAATGATCTTTGTTCGGCGCGGACTGTTGACCTCGATGGGAGGCGATCGGGATTGCCCATGGGCCACAATGCGGCGAGCGCAGCGCCCCTTCGTCGGGTGATCACGGGAGCGTCGATCGGAAACGCGGTGGAGTGGTACGACTTCGCGATCTACGGCTTCCTCGCCACGATCATCTCGGTGAAGTTCTTCCCGCCCGGCAACGAGACCGCCGCGCTGCTGAACACCTTCGCCATCTTCGCCGCGGCTTTCTTCATGCGGCCGCTGGGAGGCTTCTTCTTCGGTCCGCTCGGCGATCGTCTCGGCCGTCAGCGGGTGCTGGCCCTGGTGATCCTGCTGATGTCCGGTTCGACGCTGCTGATCGGACTGCTGCCGACCTACGCCTCCGCCGGCGTGCTATCCCCACTCGGCCTACTACTGCTGCGATGCCTGCAGGGCTTCTCCTCGGGAGGCGAATATGGCGGTGGCGCATGCTATCTCGCCGAGTTCGCCCCTGACCGTAAGCGCGGGTTGGTGGTCGGCTTCCTCGTCTGGTCGGCGGTGCTGGGATTTCTACTCGGCTCGATCACCGTGACATTGCTCCAAGCAGCACTACCGGCCGGCGCGATGGAGAGTTACGGGTGGCGGATCCCGTTCCTGCTGGCCGGTCCCCTGGGCTTTGTCGGCCTCTACATCCGGCTGCGCCTGGACGATACTCCGGCGTTCGCCGAGCTGACCGAGGCCGACGAGGTGGCGGCCTCGCCGCTGCGTGAGGCGGTCACCACGGCATGGGCGCCGATCTTGCAGGTGATCGGGTTGATGATCATCCACAACGTGGGGTTCTACGTGGTATTCACATATCTGCCAACGTATTTCATCAAGACTCTGCAGTTCTCCAAGACAGCGTCGTTCGTCTCGATCACCGCCGCCAGCGTCGTGGCCCTGGTGCTGATACTCCCGCTGGGGGCCCTGTCGGACCGGATCGGTCGAAGGCCGCTGTTGGTCACCGGCGCCGTCGGCTTCGCAGTACTGTCCTACCCCGCGTTCCTGCTGCTGAACTCCGGCTCGCTGGCCTGCGCCATCGTCGCGCACTGTCTGCTGGCGGCGATCGAGGCGGTGTTCGTGTCGGTGTCCCTTGCGGTCGCGGCCGAGTTGTTCGCCACCCGCGTGCGCTACAGCGGGCTGTCGATCGGCTACAACGTCTCGGTGGCGGTCTTCGGCGGCACCACCCCCTACGTGGTGACGCTGCTCAGTGCCCGCACCGGTAACGCGTATGTCGCAGGCATTTACGTCGCCGTCGCTGCGGTGGTGTCCCTGGCCGCGGTACTGACGGTGCGCGAGACCGCGGGCAGACCGCTGCGCACGCTGGGAGTCACAGCTCCAGTAACACCGTGACCGGGCCGTCGTTGACCAACTCGACCTTCATGTCAGCGCCGAACACTCCGGTTTCGACGTGGGCGCCCAGCGCCCGCAGCGCATCGGCGAAGGCCGTGACGAGCGGTTCGGCGACGGCGGCCGGCGCCGCCGCGTTCCAGCTCGGCCTGCGCCCCTTCACGGTGTTGGCGTACAGGGTGAATTGGCTGATCACCAGGATCGGTGCACCGGTATCGGCCGCGGACCGTTCATCATCGAGAATCCGTAATTGCCAAAGCTTTTCGGCGATCTTACGCGCGATGGCGTCGGTATCGGAATGGGTGACGCCGACCAGGGCCAGCAGGCCCTGGCCGGACGGCCGGATCTCCCCGACCACCTCGCCGCCCACCGAGACCGACGCCGACGTGACCCGCTGCACCAGCACCCGCATGGGTGCCGATGCTAGTGCGTGCCCGGCCTAGTCCCCGGCGCCGACCGGCGCGTAGCCGAGGATCGCCTTGGTCTCCAGGAAATCGGCGAAACCCTCTTCGCCCCATTCCCGTCCGTTGCCACTGGTTTTGTATCCGCCGAAGGGGGCTTTGATGTCGAACGCGTGGTTGATGGCGACCGCGCCGGCACGGATGCGGCGGGCCAGCGCGCGCGCCTGGTCCAGGTCGGCGCCGGAGATGTAGCCGTAGAGGCCGTAGTCGGTGTCGTTGCCGATCTCGACGGCCTGGTCCAGGGTGTCGTAACCCAGGATGCACAGCACCGGTCCGAAGATCTCCTCGCGGGCGATCGTCATATCGTTGTTCACATCCGCAAACACCGTCGGGCGCACGTAGTAGCCGGTGTCGAGGCCTTCAGGACGGCCCGGGCCGCCGGCCACCACCGTCGCTCCCTCGGCGATGCCCTTCTCGATGAGGCCTTGTACCTTCTCGAATTGCGCGCGGGAGGCCACCGGCCCGATGGCCGAGCTGTCGGACAGGTCGCCGACCTTGACTCCTTCGGCGGTCGCCTTCGCCACCGCCACCGCTTCGGCCATCCGCGACTTCGGGACCAGCATGCGCGACGGCGCATTGCAGCTCTGCCCCGAGTTCATCATCATCACCGCGACCCCGGCCGCCACGCTCTGACCGAACGCCTCGTCGTCGAGCACGATGTTGGGGCTCTTTCCGCCCAACTCCTGGCTGACCCGCTTGACGCTGGGGGCGGCGTTGCGCGCCACCTCGATGCCGGCCCGGGTCGAGCCGGTGAACGACACCATGTCGATGCCGGGATGGCTGGACAGCGCTGCGCCGACCCCCGGCCCGTCACCGAAGACCATGTTGTAGACACCCGCGGGAAGCCCTGCGGCGTCGATGATCTCGGTGAAGACCTGCCCGGAGAACGGCGCGACCTCCGACGGCTTGAGCACCATGGTGCAGCCGGCAGCCAGGGCGGGGAACACCTTGCAGGCGATCTGGTTGATCGGCCAGTTCCACGGCGTGATGAGGCCACACACCCCGACCGGCTCCTTGACCACCATCGTCTGGCCGCGCTCTGTCTCGAAGCTGTAGTTCTTCAGCACGTCGATGGCGGTCGAGAGGTGACCGAGACCCATCATCACCTGCGGCCCCGCGGCCAGCGTCGGAGGTGCACCCATCTCCTCGTGTACCGCGTCAGCGAGATCCTTCAGCCGTTTCTGATACTCGTCGAGGATCGTCTGCAGAGCATCGAGGCGGTCTTCCTTGGAGCTGACCGACCACGTCCCGAATGCCGTGCGGGCCGCCTTGACCGCCTTGTCCACGTCGGCGTCGCTGCCGATGGCGATCGTGCCGCCGACCTGCTCGAGTGTCGGGTTGTCGACGTCGAGCGTCTTCAGCTCGACCGGATCCACCCACTGGCCATCGATGTAAAACTTCAGATATTCGCGCATGATCACATCCTCCTCAATCCGGTTGGGTTATTGGGTGCCTTCGGCGTACCAAGTCCGGAATCGGTCGTACTTCGGCATCTCCTCGGAGTTGGCCTTCGGGTCGATGCACACGTGCACCACGCCGACCTTTCCGCTGGCGTAGGCGCGGGCGATCGCCGGGCCGATCTCCTCTTCTTTCTCCACATACTCACCGTGGCAACCGAAACCCTCGGCGATCTTGTCCATCCGGACATCCTTGCTCCAGTGCACGCCGGGTTGTGGCGACGGCTGGTCGAAGGTCCGCTTGTACACGCCCACCTCGAGGCCCCATTGATGGTCGACGCCGACCACACACACCAAAGGCAGGTTCTGCCGGGCCGCGGTCTCCAGCTCGGCGATGTGGAACAGGAACGCCGAGTCACTGGTCAGCAGCATGACCGGGCGCCGACCGCCGTCGGCCACCGAGGCGCCGACGGCGTAGGGCAAACCTGTCCCCAGATGACCGAAGTTCTGGTTCCAGATCACGTCGCGCGGCTTGGTCTGCGAATAGGTCCACTGAAAGATCACGGTTGCCCCGCCGTCGCGCACCAGGATGCCGTCGTCGAGTTCGTCGAACGCCTTGGTGGCCTCGACGACGTACCGGGCCGGGTGCACCGGGGTGCGACCGCTCGGTGCCTCCTCGGCCACCCGAGCCAGCTCGGCGGCGTCGGCCCGGATCAGAGTCTCGAGGGTGGCCGACGGGGAGCGAGGGGTCGCTCGCAGCGCCTCCACCAGCTGCGGCACCACACCGCGCAGGTCACCGACCAGCGCCACGTCGACCGGCCGGTTGACGCCGATGGCGGTTGGGTCCTGCTCGACCAGCACCCATTTGCGCGTCGCGTTGTTGGCGGCCCAATGCTGGGTGCGGCCGTAGTGCATGGGTTCGCCGAGTTCGGTGCCCAGCGCGACGCACAGGTCGGATTCTTCGACGGCTTGGTTGGCGGCCGGGGAGAACAGGTACGGGAACGTCCGGTCCTGCAGACCCGGGATGAACGATGTCCCGCCGGAGGTCTGGATCACCGGACACGCCATCAGTTCGGCCAGCTGCCTGACCTCCTGCTGCGTGCGGGAGGTGTGCACACCGTGACCGACCAGCAGCACGGGCCGCTGGGCGTCGCGAATCAATGCGGCGGCCTCGGCCACCTCACGGCCGCCTGCGCCCTGGTTGACCAGCCGGTAGGACGGTGGCGGCGGTGCGTCGTCGACGTCCAGCTCTTCGAGGATGACGTGAGACGGGAACTCGACGTAGGTCGGTCCCGGCGTGCCCGACATGGCCTTGCGGATCGCCTCATGGATGATCTCGTCGGTCTGGTCGGCGTACTCGATCGAGCTGCTGTACTTCACCGATGCGGCGAAAAGCGGTTCCTGCTGGACGAATTGGATGCGCCCGCGGCGCACCCGGCGCTCGGTGACCCGGGCCCGCTGGCCGCCCAGGAAGATCACCGGTGAGTTCTCCACGAGTGCGCACTGGATGGCCCCGGCGATGTTGGCCATCCCCGGGCCGAGCGTGCCGATGCACAGGCCGGGCTTGCCCGTCATCCGGGATGCGGCCTCGGCCATGAAGCCCGCGCTCAGCTCGTGGTGCGGCGCCACGACCGACCAGCCGCGGGCATCGGCTTCGGTGAACATGTGCACGAAGTTGGGGTCCGGGATGCCGAACAGTGTATTCACACCCTCGGCCTCGAACAGGTCGAGAATGCGTTTGTAGACCGGTACACCCATGCGAAACTCCTTGATTCCGTTACAGATAGCTTTGTGCGAGTTGATGACGATGCGCTGCGGGCGAGCCGAACAGCGAACGATTCAGCGCGGCGCGCTTGAGGTAGATGTGGATGCCGCTTTCCCACGTGTAGCCGATGCCGCCGTGCAACTGCAGCGCCTTGCCTGCCACGTCGACGGCGGTGCTGCAGGCGTACGACTTAGCCCTTGCCGCGGCCGCCCCGGCATCGGGCTGGTTCTCGGCGACGGCGTGTACAGCCGCGCGTACCAGCTGGCGGGCGACCGCGATCGCCACATGCATGTCGGCGCAGGCGTGTTTGACGGCCTGGAACGAGCCGATGGGCCTGCTGAACTGGTGGCGCATCGTCACGTACGAGACGGTCGCGGCGAGCATGGCCTCCGCCACGCCGAGACTGTCGCATGCGATGGCCACGGCAGCCCGGTCGTGGATCCGGCGGACGGCATCCTCGGGATCACCGTCGAAAACCATGACCTGCGAGCGTTGTTCGACTGCGACCCGGGCCAGCCGCCGGGTCTCGTCGAGCACCGGTTGCGCGGTGATCGTCACGGCCGCCTCGGCGACCCCGCCGTCGCTGAGCACCAGGACTGTGTCGGCGCCGCCGGCGTCGGGCACGAAGCCGAGCGGTTCGAGCGCGACGGCCACCCTGGTCTCTCCTGAGGCGATGCCGGCGAGCAGCCGGTCGCGAGTGGCGCTGGGCGCCAGGCAGTTCAGCACTCCCACAGCCAGCACGGCGCTGCCGAGGAAGCTGGTGGCGCTGGCTGCGCGGCCGATCTCCTCGCAGATCACGGCCACCTCGGCGAACGTCGCGCCGGAGCCGCCGAGGTGCTCGGGCACTTCCAGTCCGGCCCATCCCGCGTCGGCGATCACTGCCCACTCGACGGTGCGCTCCTTGGCCAGGAGCTCGCCGGCCACCGACCGGAGGTCGGCGTGGAACTGCTCGAATTCGCTTGTCATCAGGTCTGCCCGACTCTCGCGGTCTCACGAGGCCTCGCTCGGACTCGGTTCGCGCGGCAACCCCAGCCCGCGCTCGGCAATGATGGTGCGCTGAATCTCGCTGGCGCCGCCCGGAATGGTCCATTCCCAGGAACCGATGAAGTCCAGCATCCACGCTCCGGACTCCCAGCCGCTGGACGCGGGCTTGGTGAGTGTGGTGTGGGCGGCCAGGCCGCCGATCTCGGCGCCGAAATCGGTCATCCGCTGCAGCAGTTCGCTATAGAACAACTTCACCACCGAGGCGTCCGCCGCCCCGGTGGCTTCGCTCTCGCCGCGGGACACCAGGTCACGGCACAGTCCGCGCAACCCGGCGATCTCGATCTCGAATTGCGCCAGGCGATCGGCGACCCTCGCATCCATCACCGGCGAGCAGGCCTGCACCAGCCAGCGGAAACCCGCATTCCCCAGCCGCTCGGTCAATTCCAGCATCGTCATGCCGCGCTCGGCACCCAGCGTCGCCTGAGCGACCTGCCAGCCCTCGTTCTCGGCGCCGATCAGATTGGCAGCCGGGATGACCACGTCATCGAGGAATATCTCGCAGAAGTGCGACTCCCCGATGGCGTTGCGGATCGGCCGCACCTCGATACCCGGCGTGGTCATGTCCAGCAGGAAGTAGGAGATCCCCCGGCGTTTGGGCGCCTCGGGATCGGTGCGGGCCAGCAGCAGGCACCAGTCGGCGTGTAATCCCCCACTGGCCCAGATCTTTTGACCGTTGACCAGGTAGGTGTCGTCGACTCGTCTGGCGGTGGTACGCAGGCCGGCCAGATCGGATCCGGCCTCGGGTTCGGAGAATCCCTGCACCCAGATCTCGCCGTCCAGGATCGCGGGCAGGTGGCGGGCGCGCTGTTCCTCGGTGCCGGCAACCAGCAGGGTGGACGCGGCGTGGTGGATGCCGACGAACGCCAGGACCAACCGCGGGGCGTCGTGGGCGGCGAGTTCGGAGTACAGCACGATCTGCTGATCGACCGGCATTCCGCCGCCCCACCGCGCCGGCCAGTGCGGGACGGCGAAGCCCGCGGCGTGCAGTTGGGCAAACCACGCTTTCTGGAAGGCGACGAATTCGGCGTCGGGGACGCCGGTTTGGTCAGACCGCCAGTCAGCCGGCACATGGTCGGCGCACCAGGCACGGACCTCGGAACGGAAATCCGCCAGGCTCACGCGAACAGCCCTGTCAGGCCGCGCCGCCCCGTACGGCGGGCCAACTGGTCGCGGGTCGCCGACAGACCGAACGGAAGCCGGCGCAGCGGTTGGCTGTACCGGGACAGCCACGACAGGGTGGTCTCGTCACAGAAGCCGGCGGCACCGTGCAGTTGGTGGCACACCCGGAACACCACCTCGGCAGCCTCGATGGCGGCCAGCCGCAGCGCGAGCGCATCGTCGGTGTCCTGGCTCCACAGTGCGTGTTTGGCCAACATCTCGAGCCCGCTGCGCTCCACTTCGGCGTCGGTCAGCTGGAACTGCACTCCCTGGAACGCCGACAGCGGCTGGCCGAACTGCTTACGCAGGGTGATGTGGGCGATGGTGAGTTCGATGGCGCGGTCCAGCATCCCGAGCAGGGTCCAGCACGGCAGCACGAGGCCGAGCGCGACGTCGCCGGTGCCGCCGGTGTCGATCGGCGTCAGCTCCAGCGCGCAGATGAAGCCCGGCCCCACCGCTGCGGTTGGCGTCGCCGAACTGCGGGCACCGTCGACGGTGACCGCAATCCACCGGTGCCGCAGGCCGTGGACTGCGGCGGTGGGGGCGGTGGCGGACACCACGATCAGTCCGTCGGCGTCCAGGTCGGTCGGGTGAGCCAGGCGCTCGGCCAGCGGGTACGGCAGCGCCCAGTAGCCCGCGCTGCGGCACAGCGCGGCGGCGGCCTCGGCGGATTCCGGGTCGGTGCGCACGTCGAGGTCGAAGGCGCCGAGTTCGGTCAGCACCGGAACAACGAGCGCGTCGCGGTCGCCGGGCTTCGCTTCGGCCTGCTGGACCAGTGAGTCCCCGCCGGCAGCCTCGAAGGCGCGCAGTGCTTGGCGGCCGTATTCGGCTGCGTCGTCGGATAGTTCGAGGTTCATCGTGCACCTGCCAGCAGCGCCCTCGACATCAGAATGCGCTGCATCTCGATGCTGCCCGAGGCCACGGTCGCGGACTGCGAGTAGCGCCAGTGGTCTTCGACCTCGGCACGGTAATACGCCGTCGCGGAGTCGTCACGGGGCACCTCGGCGATGATGTCCATCAGCACCTCGGCGCTGTCCTGATCCAGTTTCGTCACTGCGATCCGGTAGGCCGCGGCGTCGCCTGGCTGAATGCGCCCGCTGCTCTGCAGTGCCACCACCCGGTACGCCATCAGCCGGGCCCGCCTGCAGTGCAACAACATTCGCACCCAGCGTGCGCGCAGCTCCTCGGGCAGCTGCTCCCACCGATCCCCCAGCGCCTGCGGCGCCAGCGTGAGGAGTCGTTCGCAGCGGGCATAGCGGGCGATCCCGACCCGTTCGAAGGACAGCACATCCTGCACGATCGACCAGCCACCGTCCAACGGCCCGAGCAGATCGGCCTCGGTTACCCGCAGCTCGTCGAAGAACACCTCGTTGAGGTGATGTGGACCCATCATGGTGCGAATAGGGCGGACCTGGATGGCCGGATCATCCATGGGCACCAGGAATATCGACAGGCCCTGCTGTTTCTTGTCGGCTTTGGTGGTGCGCACCAGCAGGAAGCACCACTGGGCCATGGTCGCGTACGAGGTCCAGATCTTCTGTCCGCTGATCCGCCAGGTGTCACCGTCTCGGCGGGCGGTCGTGCGCAGTGACGCCAGGTCCGAGCCTGCCTCCGGCTCCGAGAAACCCTGACACCAGATGACCTCACCGCGGGCGATCGGCGGAAGATGTTGGCGCTGCTGGGCTTCGGTGCCGTAGCGCATCAGCGTCGGGCCCACCCAGTTGACGCCCATGTATTGCGCGCCGCGCGGCTCGTGATGGGCCCACATCTCCTCGCGGACAACGGTCTGCTCCCACGCCGAGGCGCCCCGCCCGCCGAACTCTTGCGGCCACGCCAGGCAAAGCAGGTCGCGTTCGGCCAGTGTCCGACAGAACCGCTGAGCAGCAGCCAGATCCGCCGGGTCGTCGGTGAACGCCCCGAGGAAGCCCTCGGGGACATGCTCTTTCACCAATTCTCTGAGCTGCGAGCGTAGCGCCGCCGCGGGTGCACCCATCGCGAAGTCGAGACCCATGCGCCGCTCCTCCTCATCGCTCGTGCCTCGCTCTGCATCGTCGCCGGCGGGCGTCATGCGCTTTCCACCTCCGCCAGACCCAGCTCCGCCAGCACGTCCGCGGTGTCGGCGCCCAGCTCACGAGTGGGCCCACCGATGCGGCCCGGGGTGCGGGAGAACCAGGTCGGCACACCCGGCATCCGGACCGGGCCCTGCGGGGTGTCCACCGTCTCGAAGAAGCCGACCGCGTTCAGCTGCTCGTTGTCGAACAGCGCCTGCGGGGTGTTCAACGGTGCGGCCGGGATTTCCAGCGCGAGAAACAATGTCAGCCACTCCGCGGTGGTGCGTTCGGTCATGGTCTGCGCCACCAGCGAGTACACCGTGTCGATCTCGGCGGCGCGGGCCGACAGGGTGGTGTAGCGCTCGGTGTTCCACGCGGGCTGCACCGCGTTGATGAAGCTGGCCCAGTGCCGGTCGTTGTAGATCAGCGCTGAGATGTAGCCGTCCTTGGTGCGGTACGGCTTTCGGTTGGGCGCAACGGTCCGGTGATACATCGCCGGCCCGAGTGGCGGATCGAACATCGCCCCGTTGGCGTGTTCGACGAGCATGAACGAGGCCATCGTCTCGAACATCGCGACTTCGACCTCTTGACCTTCACCGGTACGTTCGCGGTGGAACAGCGCCATCGTCGTCGCATACACCGCGGTGAGCCCGGCGACCTTGTCCGCGACGATGGTCGCGACGTAGTTGGCCTCGCCGGTCAGTTCGGCCTGCACGGCAGGCAGCCCGCACTCGGCCTGAATGGTGTCGTCGTAGGCGGGGCGGTCGCGATCGGGTCCACGGTGGCCGTACCCGTAGCAGTTGGTGTAGACGATCGACGGGTTGATGGCGGCGACGTCGTCGTAGCCGAACCCGAGCTTGGTGATCGCCTTCGCCCGCATCGAGTGGATGAAGACGTCGGCACCGGCGATCAGCGCGCGCAGTGCGGCGCGGCCTTCCTCGGAGCGAAGATCAAGTACCACACTGCGTTTGCCTCGGTTGACGTTGACGAATACCCCGGACAGACCCGGCGCGGGGCCGACCGAGACGTAACGGGTGTCGTCGCCTGCCGGTGGCTCGACCTTGATGACGTCGGCGCCCATATCGGCGAGGATCTGGGTGCAGTACGGCCCCATCACCATTGCGGTGAGGTCGACCACCCGGATCCCGGCCAGCGGCCCGGTGCCGGTCACGCTGTGCCCCTGGCCACGGCGAAGCTGTGACCGATGTGCGCGTTGTGCCCGTCGGGGACCACCGGGAACTGCAGCGGCTCGGTGAGGTCGCGGATCGCACCGATGTGGGCGCCCACGTCGTCGACTGTCCACGCCGGTTGGTACACCCCCGCGCTTTCGACGATGGCCACCCGGGCCACCCGGCCTGCGATGGCGGTCAGGATTTCGCCGGTGACCGAACAGGATTCGTGCGCCAGCCAGCCGACCACCGGGGCGACCAGCTCCGGCCCCATCGGCGGGTAGGCCGACGTGTCCAGCCCCTCGGCCATTCTCGTCACCGCGGCCGGGACGATGACGTTGCAGCGCACCCCGTGCGCGGCGCCCTCGAGCGCGACGACGTTGGACAACCCGATCACCCCGGCCTTGGCGGCGGCGTAGTTGGCCACCTCGTGGTTGCCGTAGAGACCACCGATCGATGACGTGAGGACGATCCGGCCGTAGCCGGCCGCGCACATCAGCGGGAATGCCGCCCGCACCGCGTGGAACGCGCCGCGCAGGTGCACGTCGAGCACCGCGTCGAAGTCCTCTACCGTCATCTCCGACAGCGCCGCATGCCGGACGTTCCCGGCGTTGTGGATCAGCACGTCGACACGCCCGAACGCCTCGGTGGCCGCCGCGGCGATCGCCGCACCGCCGGCGGCGGTCACCACCGAGTCGGTCGACGCGATCGCCTCCCCACCGGAGGCGATGATCTCCTCGACGACCTGCTGGGCCGGACCGCCGTCGGCGCCGTGACCCGTCAACTCACCGCCGACGTCGTTGACCACCACTTTGGCACCCAGTCCGGCGAGCAGCCGCGCGTACTCGCGGCCCAGCCCCCGGCCGGCGCCGGTGATGACGGCGACGCGGTCGTCGAATCGTGCCTGTGTCATCTAATCTCCGAGCACCAGGCCGTCGAGATCACCCGTGGCACGCCAGTCGGCGAGGAGTTCGTCGAAGGCATAGAAGCCGGGCGAATAGAAGTCGCCGAGGAACGATCCGTTGTTCTCCGAACCGCCGCGGCCCTCGTTGTTGTAATAGCCGGGCGTGCAGGATAATTCGAAGGCCGAGTTGTCGATGGACAGCTCGCGCACGGTGCTGACCCAGGCGTCCTGTCCCTCCTGGCTTGGCTCGACGGTGGTCGCGCCGCGGCGCTGGGCCTCGGCGATGATGTACGCGATGTGCTTGGCCTGCTGCTCGAACATCGCGGTGGTGTTGGCCGAGACTCCGCCCTGGATGAACCCCATGAAGAATTGATTGGGGAAGCCGCGACTGGTCATGCCGTGCAAGGTCGCGTAGGCGTCGTGCCAGTGGTCGAACAGCGACACCCCGTCTCGCCCGACGATGGCGTCGATCGCGAACCGCCTGCTGATCTCGGTGGAGATCTCGAAGCCGCTGGCGAAGATCACGCAGTCGACCTCGTATTCGACCCCGTCCGCGACGATCCCCTTCTCGGTCAGCCGTTCCACGCCCTTCGACGCCGACACGTCGACGAGGGTGACGTTGGGACGGTTGAAGGTAGCCAGGTAGTGCTCACTGGAGGTCGGACGCTTGCACATGAAGCGGTAGTACGGCTTCAGCGCCTCGGCGGTGGCCGGATCCTCGACGATCTCGGCCACGAGGCGGCGCAGCCGCTCCATGATCTTGAAGTCTTCTTCCTCGCGGAACGCCATGATCTGCTCGATCGACACCGATGCGGGATCCTCACTGGCGGCGATCCGGGCGGTCAGGTTCCGCCCGAGCTCGGTCCAGAAATCGCACACCAGGTCCGGTTCACCGAACACCACCCCGACGAACGGCGACCAGTTGTGGAAGTTGCGCTTGCGCTCTTCCTGCCAGCCGGGTTGCAGGGTCGCGGCCCAGGCCGGATCTGTGGGCGGGTTGGTTCGCGCGTCCACCGATGACGGGGTGCGCTGGAAGACGAAGAGCTGCTGGGCATCGCGGCCCAGATGTGGAACCAGCTGGATGCCGGTGGCGCCGGTGCCGACCAGAGCGACGCGCTTGTCGGCCAGCTTGTGCAGCCCGCCGTCGGCGTCACCGCCGGTGTAGTCGTAGTCCCAGCGCGCGGAGTGGAACACGTGACCACCGGCCGCCTGAAAGTCTTTGATGCCCGGGATGCCGGGCAGCTTCGGCCGGTTGTAGGAGCCTTGGGCCATCACGACGAACCTGGCCCTGAGGTCGTCGCCGCGGTCGGTGCTGATCTGCCAGCGTTGCGTGTCGTCCTCCCAGTGCAATTCGCGCACCTGGGTGGAGAACAGCGCTCCGTCGTACAAGCCGAAGTGCTTGCCGATGTTGCGGCAATGCTGGAAGATCTCGGCGCCGTCGGCGAACTTCTTCGACGGCATGAAGCCCAGCTCTTCGAGCATCGGGATGTAGCAGTAGGCATCGTTGTCGCACTGGATCCCCGGGAACCGGTTCCAGTACCAGACGCCGCCGAAGTCGCCGGCCATCTCGATGACCCGGATGCCGTCGACGCCGGCCTTCTTCAGGTAGGCCCCGGCGAGCAACCCGGCGAAACCGCCGCCGAGCACCACCACGTCGACGTCGTCGAAGATCGGATCGCGCTGCACCACCGGCGTATACGGATCGACTTCGTAGAACTCGGCGAACTCACCGTCGAGCTCAAGGTATTGCGCGGAGCCTTCCGGACGTAGCCGCTTTTCCCGCTCCACGCGGTACTTCTCCCGCAGCGCATCGACGTCGATGTCGCCGGGCGTCGGGGTGGGTCCGCACTCGGCGGTCATCGGCCGTTCTCCTCTGCGAGCGGTCTCGGCTCGCCGAGACCCATGTATTTCGACAACTGGTAATGCAGGTTGACCGTGCTGCGCTCGCGGTACGGGTTGGGTTGTGTCCCGGGGAAACCCAGCGACTTCATCCCCTGCTGGACGGCGGCCATGTTGGAGAAGTCCTGGGGCAGGACGCTGCGCCACCGCGGATCGCCGACCGGGCTGTACTCCCATTCCGTCTGGGGCTCGGCGCCTTTCGGGTAGAGCTCGAACACCGACACCTCGAAGATGCACTTGTCCGGGTCGTAGCCCGGGTCGGGGCGCGCGCCGTAGCACAGTGCACTGGTGAGGCCTTGCCCGATCTGGAAGTTCGGGAACAGCTGCCAGGCGGTGCCGCTCTGTCCGAGGATGTCGGCCGGGATCGTCGGCCAGACGACCCCGCGCGCCTCGTCGTCGCGCCGCGCCGCGGCCAGCCAGTGCTCGAGCACCTTGTCCGCCGGTGTGCCCTCAGGCAATTCGTCGACGAGCCGCAGCGCGGCGGCCACCAGCGTCTGCGTGGTGGTGGCGTTGGTTTCCTCCATGGTGTACACCTGCATTTCCGCGGTGGAGATCCGCGGGTCGCCGGTCCCGAGCCTGATCTTGGACTTCGTCTCGGCCATGTCCTCCGGAGCGTCGTAACCGATGTTGCTGTGCCGGCCCTGCGCCTTGGCCCAGCCCTTGAATTCACCGAACTTGTTGAACTCGGGGTGGGTGGTGAAGACGTGGTAGGTCTCGTTGAACGCCTCCAGCGCGACTTTCCAATTGCAGTCGAAGTGCACCCATTTGCGCCACTTGCACCGCATGTTCTCCAACCCGAACGGGTCGAGGATCTTCGCGGCCGGGAACAGGTAGTCGGCCAACGGCTCGCAGTCGGGGTCCATGTTGACCCACAGCCAGCCGCCCCAGGTGTCGACGTTCACCGGCCGCAACCGGGTGTTGCCCGGTTTCAGCGCACCCTTCCAGTCGGCTTCTTCACGGATATGGGTACAGGCGCCGTCCAGACCGTATGTCCAGCCGTGGAATCCGCACACGAATGACTTACGGGCCCGTCCCACAGCATGTTTGGCCCCTGCCGGGGTGTCCACCAGCCGACGGCCGCGGTGCATACAGACGTTGTGATGCGCCGCAAACTCGTCGGGACCGGTCCGAACCACGATGATCGAGTCGTCGAGGATGTCATATGTCAGATAGCTGCCCACTTCGGGCAGTTCCTCGACGCGGCCAACCTGCTGCCACACCTTGCGCCACAGCTTGTCGCGCTCGGCACGGGCGTACTCCGGTGAGATGTAGGCATCGACACCGATGGTCATCGGCTCCGCGAGCTCTTCGGCAGTCTCCAGTTCGCCCATCGTCAAATCCTTTCAGGGCCTGCTGATCTCGCGGCGGAAGTCGTCGTCGGAGAGGAACAGCGAGGTGTTGTCGGCGCGCAGATGGCTCCATCGCAGGTCCAGGCCACCGTCGACGAGCAGGGTTTGGCCGGTGATGTAGCCGGCGAGGTCCGAGAGCAGGAACAGGATGGCACCGGCCTGTTCTTCCGGTTGTCCCCGCCGTCCCATCGCGATCGCCGCTCGATCCCGTTCCGGATCGGCGTCGACGTAGGTACGCGACGCCGCAGTCTCGGTGACTCCGGGCGCAACCGCGTTGACCCGGATGTCGTCGGGTGCGAGTTCGACCGCGAGGGTGCGGGTGGCCGCGACGATCGCGGCTTTGGCCGTGCCATAGGCGATGTGGAACGGCGCGGTGTTCATCCCGCTGATCGACGAGACCGACACGATCGAACCGTGCCCGCCGGCCGCCCGGATCTCGGCGGCCACCGCCTGGCTCATGAAGAACATCGTCTCGAGATTGGCGGTGAACAGGTCTCGCCAGTCGTCACGGCTGACCCGGGTGGCGGGCATCCATGTCGAGGGCGCGGCGCCGCCGGCAATGTTCACCAGGCCGTACAGTCGCCCCTCGGTGCCGCGCACCGCGGCCAGCACGGCAGCGATCCCGTCGTCGGTCGCGGCGTCGGCCGTCACCGGCACGATCGGCAGTCCGTCGGCGATCAGCGGACCGATGTGGGTGTCGAGGTTGTCCTGTGAACGGCTGACGGCGACGACGGTCGCGCCGGCCCGTGCGGCCATGCCGGTGACGGCGGTTCCGATGCCGCCGCCGCCGGCGCCCGACACCACCACGATGCGGCCGTCGAGCCTGAGGAGATCCGCCATAACCTGCTTTCACGCATTTTTTGTCCGGACAAATATCTACGCTCTGCCGAATGGAGAACATGATTCCGCAGCGGTTATAGCCTCGTCAAGGGTCGCTGCGAAGAATTATGGCGCCTATTGTCTGGACTAAATCAGCTTGGTACGGTCACGCCGTGATGCTGCAGCAGAACGGCCGCTTCACCCTCGCCCAACCCCCGGTGGTGGCCGAGGGCTGGACCATCGAGCGCCGGACCGCGCCCAGCCGGCTGTTCGGCGCCAACGGTCTGCGGACCGGTCCGGACGGTCGGGTGTACATCGCCCAGGTGACCGGCAGCCAGATCAGCTCCCTGGACATCGGGACCGGATCACTCGACACGATCAGCGCCAAAGGCGGCGACATCATCGCCCCGGACGACGTTGCGTTCGACGATGCCGGGAACCTCTATGCCACCGAGGTGATGGACGGGCGGGTCAGCATGCGGGCCGTCGACGGCACCACCCGGGTGCTGCGCGACGATCTGCCGTGCGCCAACGGCATCACCGTGCACCGCGGCCGGCTCTTCATCGGTGAATGCCGCGAGGGTGGCCGCCTCCTCGAGCTCGATCCGGCCGGCGGCCCGCCGCGCATCCTGTTGGAGAACGTGCCCTCACCCAACGCGATGGAGGTCGGACCCGACGGGCTGCTGTACTTCCCGGTGATGGGGGCCAACGAGATCTGGCGCATCGATCCGGACGGCGGCGGCCCCGACGTGGTGGCCGGCGGCCTGGGCGTGCCCGATGCGGTCAAGTTCGACGCGAACGGGAATCTGGTCTCCACCCAGGTACACAGCGGCCAGGTGCTGCAGATCGATCCGCGCACCGGGCAGCAGACGGTGCTGGCCAATCTCAGTCCCGGACTGGACAACCTCACCTTCGTCGGGAACAGACTGTTCGTCTCCAACTTCACCGGTGAGATCACCGAGGTCCTCGACGGACTGCAGACCCGCACCGCGCTGCCCGGCGGACTGAACTGGCCGTTGGATCTCACGGTCGGCCCCGACGGCGTGGTGTACATCGCTGACGGCACCTACTTCTATGCGCTGCGCGCCGACGGCACCCTCGAGACCCTCGGCATGCTGTTCAGCCCGGGCTACCCCGGTTTCATTCGTGGGGTCACCGCGACAGGGCCGGGTGAATACGTGGTGACGACCTCAGGCGGGCAGGTCGCCCGGTTCCGCCCCGCCGACGGCGAAAGCGATTTTCTGGCAGACGGATTGGACCAGCTCTACGGGGTGGCCGTCGGAGCGCGCGGCATAGTCGCCGTCGAGCAGGGCACCGGGCGGCTGGTGTCGGTGGACGCCGGTCGCACCGAGGTACTGGCAGCCGGACTGGACACCCCGGTCGGGGTGGCGTTCGGGCCCGACGGCAGCCCGCTGGTCAGCGAACGCGGCCGGGTGGTCAGGATCGACGGCGGCACGATCGACCCGGTGGTGGACGGATTGGGTTGTCCGCAGGGCATTCTGGTGGACGGTAACCGGCTCTACATCGTCGACAGCGACACCAAGTCGCTGCTCGAAGTCGATCTGGACAGCGGATCCCGCACCACGATCGCCTCGGGTCTTCCGGTCGGCGCCCCGCCCGGCGTCACCCCCAAGCCGCTGCGCGGCATGCCACCGTTCTCGGGTCCCCAGGGGCCCTTCGCCGGGATCGCCGCCGCGCCGGACGGCACCGTGTACGTCTCGGCGGATGCCGACGGCAGTGTCCTGGCCCTGCGCCGGAGGAGCTGACATGCCGCATCCCGAGTCCGGCGACCACCGCTACATCCAGGTGGCCCGCACGCTGCGCAAGGAGATCGTGGACGGGGTGTACCCCGTCGGTTCCCAGCTGCCCACCGAACACGAACTGTGTCAACGGTTTTCGGTCAGCCGATACACAGTCCGCGAAGCCTTGCGACGGCTGCGTGAGGACAATTTGGTGTCGTCCCGGCCGCGGGCAGGCACGATGGTGGTGCCTCGGCCGTCGGCGCACGCCTACGTCCAGGATGTGGTGTCCATCAACGACCTGCTGGCCTTCGCCACGGGTGCCCGGTTCGCCATCGAATCGATCGCCATGGTCACGATCGACGACGCGCTCGAGCACCGGACAGGTCTGGCGGCCGGCGACGAATGGCTGGCGGTTCGGGGATTCCGCAGCGCTGACGGGGCGGACGCCCCGGTCTGTCGCACCGAGTACTACATCAACCGGGCGTTCGCGGCGGTGGGCCGGATGTTGCAGAACCACAGCGGGCCCATCTTCCCGCTCATCGAGGACCTGTTCGGGCTCAGCATCGTCGAAGTGCGGCAAGAGATCTCCGCGGTCCAGGTCGACCTCGAACTGGCCGGCCGGCTCAAGGTCGAACCGGGCACACCGGCCCTTGAGATGCAGCGGACCTACATCACGTCCGATGGCGAGATCGCCCAGGTCACCGTCAACACCCACCCGGCCTCGCGGTTCCGCCATTCGATGACGATGCGACGGGTGAAGGGCTGAGGGGCCGTGCGCTCCGCGCAGCGTGACGCCGAATTGGCCACCCGGGCCTACGCTTCCGGATCGTGGGTGCACGACACCCTGGCGGACGCGTTGGCCGCCGCCGCTCGTGACACCCCACGGCGGGAGGTAATCGTCGACGGCCCGGTGCGCCTGGACTGCGCGACGCTTCACGATCGGGCGAGCCGGCTGGCCGGCGCGATGCTGACCCGGATGCCTGCCGGAAGCGTGGTGTCGTTCATGTTGCCCAACTGGCATGAAGCGGCGATCGTCTACCACGCAGCGACGGTGGCCGGCATGGTGGTCAATCCGATTCTGCCGTCGCTGCGTGACCACGAGCTGGCCTTCATCCTGGCTGACGCCGATGTGCGAATGATCTTCGTCCCCGGTGACGTCGGCGGTCACGACTATGCGGCGATGCTCCAGCGGGTCACCGCGACGCTGCCCGATCCACCGGTTGTCATCGTGGTCCGTGGCGGACCGCTGGCCGGGCAGTTCGCGTTCGACTCGCTGCCGAGCCCGCCGGCTCCGGCTCCGACTCTGGACCCCGACGCCGTCCGGATGATCCTCTACACGTCCGGCACCACCGGACGGCCCAAAGGGGTTCTTCACAGCCATAATTCGATTCACGCTTTGATTCGCCAGATCGGCGGGCACTGGCTGATCGACCCTGGGTCGGCATTCCTGGTTCCCTCCCCCATCGCCCACATCGGTGGGTCGATCTATGCGTTCGAATGCCCAGTCCTGCTGGGCACCACCGCGGTGCTGATGGACCGGTGGGACGCCGACGAGGCGGTCGCACGGTTGACCGCCGAGCACTGCACGCACATGGCCGGCGCGACACCGTTCCTTCAGGCGATTCTCGCCGCCGCCCAACGCGCGAACACCCGCTTGCCCGACCTGCGGGTGTTCATCTGTGGCGGCGCCTCGGTCCCACCGCAGCTGATCCGCACTGCGGCCGACTATTTCGAGCAAGCGATGGTCACCCGGGTGTACGGCTCCACCGAGGTGCCGGTCACCACGATCGGCGCTCCCGACGATCGCGACCACGCCGCCGACACCGACGGCCGACCCGGCATCGCCGACGTCACGATCGTGGACGGTGAAATCCGGGCACGCGGCCCGCAGATGCTGCTGGGCTACCTGCACCCGGACGACGACACCGACGCCTTCGATGCCGACGGCTACTTCCGCACCGGCGACCTCGGTCACTGGGTGGGCGGCCGCTATCTCGTCGTCACCGGCCGGGCCAAGGACATCGTGATCCGCAACGGGGAGAACATCGCGCCCAAGGAGATCGAGGACGTCCTGCTCGGCCACCCCGGCATCAACGAGATCGCAATCGTCGGGGTGCCCGATCCGCGCACCGGGGAGCGAGCGTGCGCGGTGATCGTCACCGACCGGGCGCCGGGGCCAGACGTCGGTGATCTGCGCGACTACCTGCAGGCCACCGGTGTCGCGAAGTTCAAGTGGCCCGAGCAGGTCGTCGTCTGGGACGCGCTGCCCAAGAACGACGCAGGCAAAGTACTGAAACATCGGATACGAGCGAGATTGGTCGACGCGGATGAGTGATCCACAGGTCGCGGTGGTGACGGGGGCCAGCAGCGGAATCGGATTCGCCTGCGCCACAACACTCGCCGCGGCGGGAATGGCTATCGTCGGCACCGGGCGTGACGCGAGCCGGCTGGCCGCGCTGGCGGACGCGATCGGCGATCCAGATCGGGTGGCCACGCTGGCCGTCGACCTCACCGATGACGACGCTCCGCAGCGGATCGTCGAAGAAGCGGTCTCCCGCTGGGGACACGTCGACTTTCTGATCAACAACGCAGGCGTCGGCAGCCCGAAGCCGCTGCACGAAACCGACGACGAGACACTGGATTACTTCCTCGGCGTCATGCTGCGGGCGCCGTTCCGACTCGCCCGCGACGTAATCCCGCATATGCGAACAGGTTCGGCCATCATCAATGTCACCTCGACCTTCGCCGTGGTCGGCGGTCTGCGCGGCGGCGCCTACTCCGCAGCCAAGGGCGGCCTGACCGCACTGACCCTGCACATCGCGTGCCAGTACGGCGCACAAGGGATTCGCAGTAACGCCGTCGCGCCGGGCGTCACCGTCACCCCGATGGTGGAGCACCGCCTCGACGATCCCGGCTTCCGGAAGATGCAGACCGAGATGACACCGCACACCCGGCTGGGTCGGGTCGAGGATATCGCCGGCACGGTGGCGTTCTTGTGCTCCCCCGCAGGCAGTTTCATCAACGGCCAGACCATCGTGGTCGACGGCGGCTGGAGCTCCACCAAGTATCTGTCCGATTTCGCGCTGACCTCGGAGTGGGTCGCCCGGTGAACCTGTTCGCCACCCTCGATCAGGCCGCGGACCGCTTCGGCGACCGCGGTGCGGTCTACCGCGGCGAGCAGCAGTTGCACACCTGGAATGAGCTCAGGCAGCGCGCGCTGCGACTGGCGGCATCGCTTCGGGGTGTCCACGCACCAGGCCAGCGGATCGCGATCGCCAGCGAGAACCGCGCGGAGATCATCGAACTCTTCTACGCGGTGTGGGCGGCCGAGTGCGTCGTCGTCCCCGTCAACTTCAAGCTCCATCCCCGCGAGATGGCACAAATTCTCGACGACTGCAGCGCAGCAACGGTTTTCGCATCCCCAAAGATCGCAACCGAGCTGGCTCCGCACTCCCCGGTGCGTGTCGAGGTGATCGGCGGCCAGGACTACGACGACCTGTTCACCGCTGCGCCCGCTGACGTCCCGGCGACCGACCCGTCGTCTCTGGCGTGGCTGTTCTACACCAGCGGCACCACCGGTCGATCCAAAGGAGCGATGCTGTCCCATCGCAGCCTCACCGCGATGACGGTGGCCCACCTGGCCGACATCGATTCACCGGACCAGAATTGCAGCTTGTTGCACGCCGCCCCGATGTCGCACGGCTCCGGTCTCTACATCGCGCCCTATGTGCTGCGCGGAGCACGGCAGGTGGTTGCCGCATCCGGCGTCTTCGACCCGGACGAGTTCCTCGATCTCTGCGCGGCGCACCCGGGAGCGTCGGCGTTCCTGGCGCCCACCATGATTCAGCGTCTGGTCGGCACCGGGCGGGAGGCGCCCGCGACCCTGCGCATGATCGTCTACGGCGGCGGCCCGATGTACGTCGACGGCCTCAAGAAGGCGATGGCCGCGTTCGGGCCGGTCTTCGCGCAGATCTACGGCCAGGGTGAGTCGCCGATGACGATCACCGGATTACGGCGCGCCGACCATGAACTCGGCGACGACGCGATCCTCGGGTCGGTGGGATATCCCCGGGCCGGGGTCGAGGTGGCTGTGCTGCGTACCGACGGTGGTCGCGCGCAGCCGGGCCAGATCGGTGAGATCGTGTGCCGGGGCGACGTGGTGATGTCGGGGTACTGGAACCACCCGGAGGCCACCCGCGACACCGTCAAGCAGGGCTGGCTCTACACCGGGGACATGGGCTCGTTCGACGACCGCGGCTACCTGACCTTGCACGACCGCTCCAAGGATGTGGTGATCAGCGGTGGCAGCAACATCTATCCGCGGGAGGTGGAGGAGGCGCTGCTGGAGCATCCGGATGTGGCCGAGGCCTGCGTGGTCGGTGCGCCGGATCCGGAATGGGGCGAGGTTGTCGTGGCATTCGTGGTGGGCTCTGCAGCCGGCCCGACGCTCGATGCCCACCTGCTGGAGCGGATCGCGCGGTTCAAGCGGCCCAAGCGCTACGTCTTCGTCGACGACCTGCCGAAGAACAGCTACGGCAAGGTGCTCAAGCGTGAATTGCGCGCCCGCCTCGGGTAACGGCGTTCTCGTCTGCATAGAATGCCGCTATGTCCACCGATTACCGCTTCCTGACCTACGAAGAGTTCGATGACGGCCGCATCGTCCGCATCATGCTCAACCGTCCCGAGGCACGCAACGCGCAGAACCGCGGCATGCTGGTCGAGCTCAACGAGGCGTTCCTGCGGGCTGAGGCCGACGACACGGTTCGAGTGGTCATCCTGGGCGGCCACGGCCCGATGTTCTCTTCCGGTCACGACCTCGGGTCGGCGGTGTCCCGGGCCGAGTACACCCCCGGGCCGGACCAGCACCCGAGCTTCCAGGGCCTGGGCGCCACCCGCGAGGGCGCGGAGAAGCTGATGCTGCAGGAGTGGCACCACTTCTTCGCCAACACCCGCCGCTGGCGCGACCTGCGCAAGATCACCGTCGCCCAGGTGCACGGAGACGTCTACGCGGCGGCGCTGATGCTGATGTGGGCCTGCGATTTGATCGTGGCGGCCGAAGGCACGCGGTTCGCCGATGTGGTGGGGACCCGGCTGGGCATGTGCGGTGTCGAGTACTTCGCCCATCCGTGGGAGTTCGGTCCCCGCAAGACCAAGGAGCTGATGCTCACCGGCGATGCCATGGAGGTCGACGAGGCCTACCAGCTGGGCATGATCTCGAAGGTCTTTCCTCAGAACGAACTCGCGGACAAGACGCTGGAATTCGCCCGCCGGATCGCCGAGGTGCCCACGATGGCCGCGTTGCTCGCCAAGGAAGCGGTCAATCAAACACAAGACAACATGGGCTTCTACAACGCGCTGAACGCCTGCTTCACGCTGCATCAGCTCAATCACTCGCACTGGGCACAGGTCCACGAGGAAGGCTGGCCGGTGGCGCTGGAGTCTGACGGTGTGCCCAACTGGAAGACCGCCCCGCCGATCGTGCCTGCAGTCAAGGATCAGGTTCGCGCCGAAGGCTGATCTTCGGCCCCTCGCGCGATCACGGCAAAGTCGCGATTCCACCTCACCTGAATCGTTCAAGTAGTTTCGGCGCCGTCACGGCCAGTGCCGATGAGCCACCCGGTCGCGCAACCACCGCCAAAGCGCTGCCAGCCCTGGGTTGCCGAAATCCCTTGTAATAACGTTTAATTCGCGGAATGCGCAAAGCGGTTCAATCGGATTATCCTTAAATTTCTCAGAATTTATGTTGTGCAGACCACACGGTTTTGCGAAACGTGGTGAAAAGCACAGACTTTGGTGTACGCGCAAATTGTTGTTAGTTTCGGCCGCATGTTTGCAATCGCGACGTTGATGACTCTGATCAGTCAGGTGTCAGGCACGCCGTACGTCCCCGGCGGGGACACACCGGCTGGCACCGACTGCTCGGGACTGGCCTCCTGGGTGTCCAATGTGGCCACCGGCAGGCCCGCCTTCGGCAGCCGGTTCCACACCGGCAACGAGGAAGCGGCCCTCCTCGCCCGCGGATTCCACTACGGAACCGCCCCCAACTCGCTGGTGATCGGCTGGAACCGCGGCCACACCGCAGTCACGCTGCCCGACGGCACCGCGGTGTCCAGCGGTGAGGGCGGCGGCGTGCGCGTGGGCGGCGGCGGCGCCTATCAGCCGCAGTTCACCCACCACATGTACCTGCCGATGCCTGCCGAGGATATGCAGGATCCGCTCGCGCCGCCGCCGGGCCCCGATGCTCCCCCGCCGGCCCCGGATGCGCCGGTGTTCGTCGACGCCGTCGATGCACCGCCGCCGCCGGCTGCGGATGTTCCTCCGCCGGCCGGCGACATCGTGCCGGTCAATGCCGATATCGCCCCTCCGCCAGGCGATCCCGCCCCTCAGCCTGCATAGCGCATCGATGAATGCGCCGCATTGCCCACCTGGGCAGTGCGGCGTACTTCGTCAAAAGCCTTGTTGGGCTACGAGTTTCTCTCCTGCTTCGCGGGCAGCGGCGGGCCGCGCGAGCACGCCGGCCACAACCAGCACCAGAGTGGCAACAGCCAGGCACGGCCCCCACACCGCACTGCCTTGTGGCCACGGAATCACGTTGCGATACAGGGTGTATCCCAGCAGCGCCAATCCGAGCAACGGCAGGATCACCTCCGACTTGCGAATCCGGTTGTCACGCGCGAGGAACAGCAGCCTTACCGCTCCCAGCGTGGCCAGCGCGTAGGCCACCAGCAATATGAGCGTGCCCGCTGTGGCCGCTATGGTGAACACGTCGAATGGTCGCGCTCGCAGGGCAACCCAGCCGATGGCCTGGATCCCGAATACCACCGCCACCGCTGCAGCGGCTGCGACATGCGGGACGTTGCGCCTGGGATGCACCGCTGCCAGCGCAACCGGGCCGATACCGTCCCTGCTGAGCGCGAACATCAGCCGGCTCGCCCCCACCACGCTGGCCAGGCAGCAGGCTGCCGCGCTGAACGTGGCGCCGACGACGATCACGTAGGACAGCCAAGGGGCAACGTACTGCTCTGCGAGATCGCCCATCAGCGCGTCGGACTTGCCGAAGGCCGTGACTCCGGCGGTGTCCGTACCGAACGCCATCATCTCGATTGCGGTGACAACCACGAAGAACACCCCACCGAACAGCGCGGTACCGAGGATGGCGCGGGGAATGTTGCGCCGCGGCGCCTCGGTCTCCTCACCGAGAGTCGCCGCAGCCTCGAAACCGGCGAAAGACAAGAATCCGAACACGACTCCCAGGAAGACCGTCGAGACCGAGGTACCGGGGGCGACGGTGAACACCGACATGTCCACGTGCTGACCGCCGGGCGCGTGGCCGGAGATCAACGTGCCCAACGTGATCGCCGCCACCACCAGGATCAGCATGACCGTCAGACCTTCGGTGACCAGGAGGACGGTGGCGCCTCCTTTGATCTCGCGGGCTGCGAGCCACCACACCCCAGCGAGCACGAGCCAGGCGAAAATGAACGCAATCCAATCCGGTAACTCGTTGGGAAAAAGGATTTTTCGAGCCAGATCGGTGAGGAAAATGCCAGCCGCCGTCGCGGTCACCGCGCCGAAGAAGACGTAGGTTCCCGCATTCAGCCAGCCGGCCACACTGCCGGCGCGCGGTCCGAGCGTGACACCGACGAAGGCGTACACACTGCCGGCGTGGCTGAACCGTTGCGCGAGCCGGACGAACGTGTGGGCGATCAGCAGAACACCGACGGTCGCCAACAGGAATGCCAGTGGGACGGCACGCCCGACCGCGGAAGCCGTCCCCTGCGGATTGATGTTGATCGCCATCGACGGCGCCATGAGAGCAACCGACACACCCACCGCCGACCAGACAGTGAGGGTCCGGCGCAGTGTGGGGTCACCGGACACCTCGTGCGCGGCCAATCAGTCGCCCCAGAGCACCAGCGCCTGTTCCGGGCAGGCTTCGACACCGTCCCGGGTGCGCTGCTCGTCCCCGGGTGCGACGTCGTGGTCCTCTAGTGTCGAGTAACCCATGTCATCGACCGGGAACAGTTCGGGATCAACGGCATAGCACAGGGCATGGCCCACGCATCGTGACCTCTCCAGATGGACCCGCATCGGCTCAGGTTAACCGCGGGTCCGAGGCGCGCGTGCCGATTCCGGTAAGCCCTCAGGGATTGATGGTGTTCTCTCCGACCTGACGACCCCACACGTACTCGGTGAGCAAGGGCTGGCCGAGTTCGAAGTGGTTGTACGGCGCGATCGAGGCTCCGTCATCCATCACCAGATAGGGGGCCGGCCAGAAATTGCGGTCGACCGTCTGCCAACATCCCGGCGCTCCACCCGGACCGCCCCTGCCGTTGGTCCTGGGCAAGTTGTCCGGGTATACGTAGGGATTGGGCGCACCCAGGATCTCGGTCATCGTGCTGAGTGAATATCCGTTGCCGCCGAACGCATCCAGTGCGCTGGGCGCCGCTTGTGCGATGTTGCGGATGCCGCAGAACAATTCCGGGCTGTAGGTGTCCAGAAGCTGAGTGGTGGGCACCAGATCCGCCATCCCGCGAACGAAGTACGGCTTGCTGCGCTCGAAAATGTCGGCGCCGGTGTTGCCGAACCCGATGGAGGCCAGCAGCGCCGCATCGATGTCGTGCTGCTGGCCGTTGAGCGAGTTCGCGGTCACCACCGCGTGGTCGAGCGCATCCCACAGGTCCGGGCTCGCCTTGGTGTAGACGTCGGCCAGATCGCCCAATCGTTGGATGTCGCGGCGAATCTGCGGCATCTGCGGGTTGATGTCGTCGAGCACCGTGTTCCCGTTGACGATCGACTGGCCGAACTTGGTGCCCAGCCCGTTCAGCGCTTCGGCCGCCGCCGACAGGGTCAGATTCAGCTTGACCGGATCCACCTTCTCGGCGATCGACGTGACCGTCTCGAACAGAGTGTTGAACTCCGTGGTGACGCTGGAGGCGTTGATGACGTCAGACGTCGTCAGACGGGCCGCCACCGGGTTCTTCGGTGTCGACAGCGCGACGTATTTGTTGCCGAAGACCGTGGTGGCCTTGATGTCGGCGTGCACATTGGCGGGAATGTAGGCCAAATAGCGGGGCTCGACGTCGAGTCGCAGCCGCGCAATGTTCTTTCCATCGCGCTCACCGGAGCTCACATTTATGACCCGGCCGATCACCACTCCGTTGAAGGTCACCTTCGAACCCGTGTCCATCACCAGGCCGCCGCGATCGGAGACCATCGTCAGGGTTGCCCGCGGCGACAGGTCGCCGCGAAATTGCAGATAGACCAACGTCAGGACCGTGACGATCACGGCAAGGAACACCAAGCCGGCGGCCTTCAACGGCGGACGGTCGCGCCAGTTCACTTCCAGCCCCTCCTCAACCCCGACCCAAGCGAACGAGCGCCCCTCCCGGCCGTGGCCAGTGACGTGGACCACAGGAATGTACCTGATTTCAGTGTCGAATGGTCGCCATTCGCGCAATTAGCCAAACCGTAAATTCGGTAATTCTCGTTGCGCCGTCGTCAATATAAGCCCCGCCGAATTCACGCGGTGAAATATGCAGTTACCCAAGCCATTCCGCGAACCGTCACGTCCACCACCAATGCCCCGATAGGGGTTGGAATTTGCCTTTGCAAAATTTGCTGCTTATGTATGGCGCCGACGATGCACGAGTGGTGACCGCCTAGCGGATGCTGACGGTATCCCGAACTGGCTCCAAACCCGCTCCGGTAAGCGGTGGAGTCGGGATAATCGACTGTGCCGCCCGGGGGTGTCGCCGGCGCGGGAACAGCTCAGCGAGGAGCGTGAGACTTATGTCCATCATCGAAGCGGACTCAGCGACCCAGTCGCCCCACGAGCGTGCGGTCAGCGAAACCCAGCAATACATCGACGGTCCGCGATTCGAGGGGATCACCCGCCTCTACACCGCCGCCCAGGTTGTCGAGCAGCGCGGCACGATCCCGGTCGACTACACCGTCGCCCGCGAGGCGTCGGCCGCCTTCTACAAGCGCCTGCGGGAACTCTTCGCGGCCAAGAAGAGCATCACCACCTTCGGGCCGTACTCGCCCGGCCAGGCGGTGACGATGAAGCGGATGGGCATCGAGGGCATCTACCTCGGCGGCTGGGCGACCTCGGCGAAGGGATCGACCACCGAGGACCCTGGCCCGGACCTGGCGAGTTACCCGTTGAGTCAGGTGCCCGAGGAAGCCGCGGGCCTGGTGCGCGCGCTGCTGACGGCCGACCGCAACCAGCAGTACCTGCGCCTGCAGATGACCCCGGAACAGCGCGCGGCCACACCGGCCGTCGACTACCGCCCGTTCATCATCGCCGACGCCGACACCGGCCACGGCGGAGACCCGCACGTGCGCAACCTGATTCGCCGCTTTGTGGAGGCCGGCGTCGCGGGATACCACATCGAGGATCAGCGCCCAGGCACCAAGAAGTGCGGCCACCAGGGCGGCAAGGTGCTGGTGCCGTCCGACGAACAGCTCAAGCGGCTCAACACCGCCCGATTCCAGCTCGACATCATGGGTGTGCCGGGCATCATCGTCGCCCGCACCGACGCCGAGGCGGCCAACCTCATCGACAGTCGTGGAGATGAGCGCGACCAGCCGTTCCTGCTCGGCGCGACCAATCTCAAGGTGCCGCCGTACAAGTCGTGCTTCCTGGCGATGGTCCGCCGGTTCTACGAGTCGGGGGTCACCGAGCTCAACGGTCATCTGCTCTACGCACTGCCCGAAGCCGAATACGCGGTGGCCGACGCGTGGCTGCAGCGCCAGGGCATTGCGGACCTCATCGCCGAACAGGCGAGCGCATGGCGCGAGGGTAGAGAGCATTCGCTGGACGCCCTGTTCGACAAGGTCGAGTCGAGATTCGTCGACGCCTGGCAGGACGACGCGTCGCTGGACACCTACGGCGACGCCGTCGCCGAGCTTCTGGCGTTCCGGGAGAGCGAAGGCGAGCCGCACGAGATGAGCGCCGCGGAATGGCGCGAGTTCGCCAAGACCGCATCACTGTATGCGGCGCGGGAGAAGGCGCGCGAGCTCGGCGTGGACGCCGCGTGGGATCCCGAGCGGGCCAAGACCCCCGAGGGTTACTACCAGGTGCGCGGCGGCATTCCCTACGCGATCGCGAAATCCCTTGCCGCAGCACCGTTTGCGGACCTGTTGTGGATGGAGACCAAGACGGCCGATCTGGCCGATGCCCGCGAGTTCGCCGAGGCCATCCATGCGGTGTATCCGGACAAGATGCTGGCCTACAACCTGTCCCCCTCGTTCAACTGGGACACCACCGGGATGACCGACGAAGAGATGCGGGCCTTCCCCGAAGAGCTCGGGAAGATGGGCTTCGTCTTCAACTTCATGACCTACGGCGGCCACCAGATCGACGGTGTCGCCGCCGAGGAGTTCGCCACCGCACTGCGCCAGGACGGCATGCTGGCGCTGGCGCGCCTGCAGCGCAAGATGCGGCTGGTCGAATCGCCTTATCGCACGCCGCAGACGCTGGTCGGTGGTCCGCGCAGCGATGCCGCGCTGGCGGCGTCCTCGGGCCGCACCGCCACCACCAAGTCGATGGGCAAGGGCTCCACCCAGCACCAGCATCTGGTGCAGACCGAAGTGCCCAAGAAACTGCTCGAAGACTGGTTGGCGCTGTGGAGCGAGCACTATGAGCTCGGCGAGAAGCTGCGGGTGAGCTTGCGGCCGCGGCGAGCGGGCGGCGAGGTCCTGGAGCTCGGCATCTGGGGCGAGCGGGAAAAGGGCGGCGAGCAGGAGCTGCTGGCCAACGTGCTCGTCGACCCGATCAAGGACCGGCACGGCCGGAGCATCCTGACGGTGCGCGACCAGAACACCTTCGCCGAGAAGCTGCGCCAGAAGCGCTTGATGACGCTGATCCATTTGTGGATGGTGCACCGGTTCAAGGCGGACGCCGTCTACTACGTGACGCCGACCGAGGACAACATCTACCAGGCCGACAAGATGAAGGCGCACGGCATCTTCAGCGATGTCCACAAGGACGTCGGCGAGATCATCGTCGCCGACGTGAACCAGGAGCGCATCGCCGAGCTGCTGGACCCCGACCGGGTGGCGCTGAAACGGCTTATCGCCAAGGAGGATTGACCTCGCTCGAGATCGACGCTGGCGCGGGAAAGTACGAGTGACGCCCACGCTGGCGTCGATCTCGGCGCGAAACTAGGCGAACCAGCGCGAGATTGAACTCACGCCGCGCTCTACTCGCACATACCCTGCGTGGCTTCAATGTCACGGAAGACTGCGTCGAGATCGACGCTGGCGCGGGAAAGTACGAGTGACGCCCACGCTGGCGTCGATCTCGGCGTGAAACTAGGCGGACCCGAGGTAGGCGACGATCGCGTTGGTGAGCCCGCGGCGGGCCGCATCGAGATCGCCATAGCTGCCGAGTTGCTTCTCGGAGGCGATCCCGCGCATCGCGCCGGGAATCAGCCAGGCCATCTCCCGGATGCGCTGCGGATCGACGTGCAGGTCCGCGAACGCCTTCTGGCAGGTCTCCTGCCAGCCCTGGCCCCAGGAGAACAGCTCGGCGGCGGTCTGCGGATACTGCTGCTCGAGGTCGGCATGCTCCCGCGGCAGCGCGGCCCGCAGGTTCTCGATCGCGCGCGAGTCGCGGTTCGTCAACCCGTCGTAGAGCGTGTCGATGATGCCGGCCACTCGGTCACGCAAGCTCGCCGACGTATCCGGCGGGCTGAAGATGTTGGCGCGCCGCTCGGCGGTGTAGCGCAGTACCGCCGCCCAAAAGCCGTCGGTATCACCGAATTGGTATTGCACGGTGCCCCAGGTCGCGCCGGCATCCTTCGCGATCCGGTTGGCCGACACCGCGCCGGGCTGACCGGACGCCAGCGCAGTCAACGCGGCTTCGAGCAGGCTCTCGCGGGTGGCCGAACCCCGGCGGTTCGGCCGTCGTCGCGCGCTGTCCGCTTCGGCCACATCGACAGCCTAACCCAGATTCATTGACACTTCTATGATCTGTTTCTAGACTCGCCAGCGTGGCGAAACCGTCCCTGTCGATGAAGCCCACCGGCTGGTTCCAGGTGGCGTGGTCCGACGAGATCGCGGTCGGCGACGTCCACCGCATGAAGTACTTCGACACCGACATGGTCGCCTGGCGCGCGCAGTCGGGAGCGTTGACCGTGATGGATGCCTACTGCGAACACCTCGGCGCTCACCTCGGGTATGGCGGCCAGGTGGTCGGCGAGGTCATCCAGTGCCCGTTTCACGGCTGGCAGTGGAACCACGAGGGACGCAACGTCTGCATTCCCTACCAGGACAGGCCGAATCGCGGCCGCCGGATACCCACCTATCCGGTCGTGGAGCGAAATTCCTCGGTGTACATCTGGCATGACATGGAAGGTCGCGACCCGTACTTCGACGCGCCGGACATCTTCGCCGACTTCGGTGACGACAAGACCGCTGCCGACTATTACCCGCAGGCCCGGCTATACCGGCCGCAGCTTGAACTTCATCCGCAGTATGTGCTCGAAAACGGCGTGGATTTCGCACATTTCAAGTTCGTGCACCAGACGCCCATCGTGCCGCTGTTCACCCGTCACGATTTCGACGAGCCGGTGTCCTACGTGGATTTCACGATCACGTTCGAGGGCGACGAAGGCCAGATCATCGACGACATCAACAGCGGCGTCGAGGCCATCAACGGCGGACTCGGTGTCGCGGTCACCAAGAGCTGGGGCATGGTGGACAACCGCACGATCTCCGCGGTCACCCCGGTCGACGAGTTCACCTCCGACGTCCGGTTCATGGTCTACATCGGCCGCAAACCCGGCGATGACAGCCCCAGAGCCGAAGCCAAGGCGCAAGCCTTCGCCCAGGACGTGATCGACCAGTTCGCCGCCGACATCCAGATTTGGCAGCACCAGCGCTACACCCACCGGCCCGCGCTCGCGACCACTGAATTCGACGGCTTCACCGCAATTCGCAAGTGGGCCAACCAGTTCTATGTATCCGACCATCAAGGAGAACCCGCGAATGTCAGCCAATAGCCCAATTCGGGTGTTCCAGGTGGCGACCGGAAACGTCGGCACCGAGATGATCAAGCGCATCGGTGAGCATCGCGGCCTGGAGCTGATCGGCCTGCATTGCTACTCCCCGGAGAAGATCGGCCGCGACGCCGGCGAGATCGCCGGAATCGCGCCGATCGGCGTCACCGCAACCGGATCCGTCGACGAGATCATCGCCGCCAAGCCCGATGTGCTGACCTTCCACGGGGTGTTCCCCGATGAGGACCTCTATGTGACGGTGCTCGAGGCGGGCATCAACATCGTCACCACCGCGGACTGGATCACCGGCTGGCATCGCGACACCAACCATCCGCACCATTCCGGCAAGAAGGTGTCCCAGCTTCTCCAGGAGGCGTGCGAGAAGGGCGGCTCCACCTTCTACGGCACCGGCATGAACCCCGGAGTCAACCAGATCCTCGGCGTCGTCTGCTCGTCCGACGTCGCCGAGATCGAGAACGTCACCACCATCGAGTCCGTGGACGTGTCGTGCCATCATTCGGCAGACACCTGGAAAGAGGTCGGCTACGGCCTGCCCGTCGACGACCCCGCGCTGCCGGGGATGCTCGAGAAATACACCCGGGTCTTCGCCGACAGCGTGCTGATGATGGCCGACTGCTTCGACCTCGAACTCGACGAGGTGAAGTTCACCTACGAACTGGGCGCCTGCACCAAGGACGTCGACCTCGGTTGGTACCAGTTGCCCAAGGGCTCACTCGGGGGCAACTACCTCAAATACCAGGGCATGGTCGACGGTGTGCCGCGAGTCGAGACGCATCTCGAGTGGCAGATGACGCCACATACCGATCCGAGCTGGGACATCAAGGGTTGCTACATCACCCAGATCGCCGGCGACCCGTACGTCTACAACAAGCACATGATCTTTCCGAAGCCGGGCGTCGACCTCTCCGACGTGGAGTCGTTCGCGTCCATCGGTATGACCGTCACGGGGTTGCCGGCGCTCAACGCCATCCCCGCGGTGGTGGCCGCCGCACCGGGCTTGATCACGAGCGCCGACCTGCCGCTGCGCGGATTCGCGGGCCGGTTCAAGAAGTAATCGCCGCAATCTGAGGCTGATCGAGCGAACGGTAACGACGACAGTATCGGTCCGGATTCGGTTCGGTGAACAGAAGATGAACACCCAGCTCAGAGCCCACCCGGGCGCCGATTCGCACGCTTCCGCGCGCGCCGCGACCGCGGTTCGATAGCAACGTTTCAGGGTCTCCCAGCTGCCCTGGACACCAGTCCAGAAGATAGCGAACGGTGTATGTGCGCCGGAACTGTCCAGGTAAAGTGCCGTCCGTGGGAAAACACCGGTTAGCCAGGCCCCGGCGCCGATGGTCGGTCGCGGTGGTCGCGCTGGCCACTCTCCCGTTGGCCGCCGTGCTGTCCGGCAGCACCGGCTCCGGCCCCGCCAGGATGACATCGGGCACGGTCGAATGCTGTGCCGAACTGGTCGCCGCAGCGCCCCTGGATGTGGGCGCCGCACCTATCGGGGCGCACTACGTCGTCATGACGCAGGCCGAGTTGGTGGCCAGCAGAAGTGCGGTCAACCGCACCCCCCTGCACGCGCTACCCGCGGGCGTCGGTGTCGAGCAGGGGCTGCAACTCAAGACGGTCCTGGCCGAACGCCTCATCAGCGCCTACTTCCCGGAGATCCACAACATCGGTGGAGTGCGGGCCGACTCGTTGAAGTGGCATCCGATGGGATTGGCCATCGACGTGATGATCCCGAACTGGCAGACGCCCGAAGGCAAGGAACTGGGCGACCGGATCGCGGCATTCGCCCTCGCCAATGCCGACCGGCTGTCGCTGAATCACGTGATCTGGCGCCGCATCATGTACGACCACGGCGGCAAACCGTCCCTCATGCCCAACCTCGGCGGCAACGACGCCAACCACTACACTCACGTTCACATCGCCACGAACGGTGGCGGCTATCCCACCGGTGGCGAGAGTTATTTTGGCTAGCTTCAAGGTTTTTGGTGTCGCGTCGAGCGCCGCTGTGCTGCTGATGGCCGCACCCGCCGCGCACGCCGACGAGGCATTCTGGGGTGGTTGGTACAAGATCACCTTCCACACCGATCAGAAGTCGGGCACGTCCATCGCGGCGACACAGCAGGAAACGCCGTACACCGCCTCGTTCAAGATCACCACGGACTGTTCGGCCGACATCTGCACCGCCTCGGTGCTCGACGGCCCGACACCCAAGGACAACGCCGCGCAATCGACCAGCTTCGTGTGGACGGGCTCGCAATGGTCGCGGTCGAACAGCTGGCGATGGGACTGCACGCTGCCGGACGGCACGATCACCTACGACCCGGCGCATTCGGTGACGACCTACACGCCGCAATCGGATGGATCGCTGGCGGGCACGTTCCAGACCACGATTGAAAGCGGTGCGTGCCAGGGCACCGTCACCATCCCGGTGACCGCCGCGCCGGCCTGACATACGTCGTCGCTTAGGGTGCCAAGCGTGAATCGTCTCGACCGCTTCTTCGAGATCACGGCCCGCGGGTCGACGATTGGCGCCGAGGTTCGCGGCGGACTGGTCACGTTCATCGCGATGGCCTACATCGTCGTGCTGAACCCGATCATCCTGTCCGGGGCCGCCGACGTGACCGGTCACAAACTGGGCTTCGCCCAGGTGTCGGCCACCACGTCACTGGCCGCCGGGGTGATGACCATTGTGTTCGGCGTCTTCGCCCGGCTTCCGTTCGCGTTCGCCGCCGGCCTGGGCATCAACTCGTTCCTGGCCACGACCGTGGTCGGCACGGTCAGCTGGCCTGAGGCAATGGGCCTGGTGGTCATCAACGGCCTGATCATCGTGGCGCTGGCGGTGACCGGCTTGCGTCGGCTCGTCTTCGACGCAGTGCCCATGCAACTCAAGTTGGCGATCACCGCCGGCATCGGGTTGTTCATCATGTTCATCGGCCTGGTTGATGCCGGCTTCATCTCCTCGACCGGATTGCCCTCTCCCCCAGTGGGATTGGGCGCCGGCGGCCACGGGTCCATCACCACGGTGCCCACATTGGTGTTCGTGTTCACCCTGCTGCTCACCGGCGTCCTGGTGGTGCGCAAGGTGCGGGGCGGCATCTTGCTGGGGTTGGTGGCCGGCACCGTCGTCGCGGTCATCATCGAGGCGATCTGGCACCTGGGCCCCGCGACCAAGAATCACGGTGGCTGGACCCTGTCGGTCCCCAGCCTGTCGGGATCGCCGTTCGCGCTCCCCGATCTCTCTCTGGTGGGCGCCTTCAGTTTCGACAGCTTCGGGCGGATCGGCATTCTGGCCGCAACGATGCTCGTCTTCACCCTGGTGTTCGCCAACTTCTTCGACGCGATGGGCACTTTCACTGGACTGTCCAGGGAAGCCGGGCTGGCCGACGAACGCGGCAACTTCCCGCGACTGCGTTCGGCGCTTGTGATCGAAGGCGCCGGTGCTGTCGTCGGCGGCGCGACGTCGGCATCGTCGAACACCGTCTTCATCGAGTCCGGGGCAGGCATCGAGGAGGGCGCCAAAACCGGGCTGGCCAACCTCGTCACCGGTGCGCTGTTCCTGGCCGCGATGTTCGTCGGACCGCTGGCGCAGATCGTTCCGACCGAAGTCGCCGCGGCCGCGCTGGTGATCGTCGGGACGATGATGTTCTCCCAGCTCCGCCATGTCGACGTCTCGGAATTCTCGGTCGCCCTGCCCGTCGTCCTCACGGTCGCGGTCATGCCGTTCAGCTATTCCATCGCCAACGGCATCGGCGTCGGGTTCGTCACGTGGGTGGTGGTGCGCTCCGCCGCCGGCAAGGCGCGCGAGATCAGCCCGCTGCTGTGGATCGTCGCGGCCGGATTCGTGCTGTACTTCGCCCGCAGCGGGATCGAGTCACTGCTCGGCGTGTCCTAGGCCGGGACGGGCTGACTCACGCATCGTCGACGAGCATCGTCTGGAAGGCGACACGGTCGCCGCGGTACAGCGCGCGGACCACCTCGATGGGCCTTCGGTGGACGTCCAGTGAGCGACGGTGCAGATGCAGCATCGGCATGGCGGTGGTCGTCATCAGCAGACCCGCCTCCCGCGGAGTGGGCAGGATGGTCTCGATGCGCTCCACGGCCGAGGCGAACCGGACCCCCGTCGCACGGATCGCCGCGTACAACGACGTCTCCGGATCGAAGGTTTGATAGAAGGTGCGGAACCGGGACAGGGGCAGGTAGGTGCTCTCCAGTCCGATTCGCTCGTTGTCGGCCAACAACACACGCTCGAGGTGCATCACCGGCTCCCCGAGTTCGACATCGAGTCCGGCCGACAGCTCGGCGGTGGCCTCGACGTCCTCCCACGTGACCAGGATGCGGCCTGGCTTGCGGCCCATCCGGTCGGCGCCCTCGGTGTACGACTGAAGTGAAAGTGGTTGTGTGAGTTTCGGCTTCGCGACCACGGTACCGCGGCCCCGGCGCTGGATACGGCCCTCCAGCAGCAACTCGTGCAGCGCTTGCCGAACCGTGTCACGCGCGACACCAAATCGCATCGCCAGGTCCCGCTCGGCGGGCACGGCATCGCCCTCCTGCAGGCCCGCCAAGAGTTCGGTGAGGCCGCTGCGGACCATATGCACCTTGCTCATGTCGCGCGGCGTCGGAGCACTCGCTCAGCGATGCCCAGGAGATCGGCAATGCTCAACGCCGGCGCCCCGGGAACTTTCGCGGCATCGTCGTAGCGCCGCAGCCGCAACCCGTCGGACCACCAAGGGTGCCCGGATATTTCGTCATCGACGGCCGGGCCACCCTGCTGCCGCAGCGACAGCACCGACCGCGGTGACAGTGCCTCGGCATAGGCCGGGTCGGTGGCGGCCAGGTAGCGCTTGGCCATCACATGAGCACCCGCGAGCCATCCCACGCGACTGCCGTAGCGCGGGGTCAGCCAGTTGCATGCGGCGACATCGTGGGGATCTCGGTCGGGACCGACGTACAGCGGGCTGTGCGCCAGATCGTGCAAGGCGGCAGCCAGCACCAGTTCGTCGTCGGCGCCGTCGTCGACGGCACGGGCCGCGGCCTGCATCGCGTGGTCGAGTTCGTCGACACAGTCTTCGTCCCACACGCCACGCAGCGACATGAGTAAGGCTGACGTCTCCGCCAGCACATCGGTGAGGACCATGGCTGACAGGATAGCGCGAATTGGTCTATACCAATCGTTTAGCTTCTGTTCAGGCGCGCTGAACCGCACCGTAGGTCCGCCGTCGCTCGGGGCGTAGAGCCTCTATCCATGCGGGTGACCATTGTCGGTGGCGGCGTGCTGGGAACCGCCCATGCGTGGGAGGCCGTCGAACGCGGGCACACCGTCGTCCAGCTGGAACGAGAGGTCGAAGCACGCGGCGCTACCGTGCGCAACTTCGGACTGGTCTGGGTTTCCGGACGCGCGGAGTGCGAACTCGACGCCGCCCTGCGGGCTCGCGAGTTGTGGGAGAAGATCGGCGAGCGAGTCCCCGGCGTGGGCTTTCGTCCCGCGGGGTCGCTGACGCTGCTCCGCACCGCCCGAGAGGTGGCGGTCGCCGAGGACGTGAGCCGCCGTCCCGACGCCGCCCGCCGCGGTTTCCGCTTGCTGGCACCCACTGAGGTGCGCGCCCTCAACCCCGCGTTGCGTGGCAACTTCCTTGCCGGACTCCATTGTTCGCGCGATGCCGCCGTGGAATCACGGCAAGCCTTGCCCGCCATCCGCGCACATCTGAAAAACAGCGGTCGATACCTGTTCTTTCCGGGCACTGAAGCCCGATCGGTCGAGCGTCACGTCGTGCGCGACGATCATGGCCGCCGCCACGAGGGTGATGTCGTCCTGCTGTGCCCCGGCGCGGCGCATGGCGGACTGACTCGCGAACTCGCCGGAGATCTTCCGGTGCGGCGGGTGCGGCTACAGATGATGCAGACCGAGCCACTCGGCGAACCGCTGAGCACCGCGATCGCCGATGGCGACAGCTTTCGGTACTACCCGGCTTTCGCCGGGACCGCACTGAACAGATTGCGGGACAACGAGCCTCAGCACCCCATTGCAGAAGCTGACCGGATGCAATTGTTGTGCGTGCAGCGACTCCACGGCGGGCTCACGATCGGCGACACCCACGAATACACCGAGCCGTTCGACTTCGATGTACACGAGGCGCCCTACTCGTATCTCGTGGGGTTGGTCGAAGAGCTTCTGGGACGGCGCTTGCCGCCGGTTCGCCACCGGTGGGCCGGGGTGTACAGCCAGTGCGTCGACCGGAACGAACTGGTCTGCCGGCGCGCGATCGGCGACGGCAACTGGGTGATCACGGGGCCCGGAGGCCGCGGGATGACGCTGGCGCCCGCGATCGCCGAACACACCGCAGAACTGATCGGGCTCTGAACGGAAACGAGGAAACATTTTGGCGAACAACGATATTCAACTGGCAGTCATCGATATGGCCGGCACCACGGTGGCCGACGACGGCCTGGTGGTGCAGGCCTTCGAGGCTGCGGCCACCGCGGCGGGCCTGCGGCCGAGTGGCGAAGAACGCGAACGCGCGCGCCGTTACGTGCTCGACACCATGGGCCAGTCGAAGATCGCCGTCTTCCGCGCTCTGTTCGAAACAGAAGAGCTGGCACAGCGGGCGAATCTGGCCTTCGAGCAGGCCTATGACGAACTGATCGACACCGGCAACGCCCGGCCGATTCCGGGGGCGGCCGACGCCATCACCGCCTTGCGGCAGGCAGGCGTGAAGGTCGCATTGACCACCGGATTCAGCGCCGCCACCCAGGACAAGCTGCTGGCCGCGCTCGGCTGGCAGTCGCTGGCCGATCTGACACTGGCCCCCGGCGACGGCATTCGCGGCCGGCCTTACCCCGACCTGATCCTGACCACGCTCATGCGTCTGCAGGTCGACGGGGTCGGCAACGTCGCGGCGCTGGGAGACACCAGCAGCGACATCCACAGCGCGCTACGCGCCGGCTGCACAGTCGCGGCCGGCACGCTCACCGGCGCGCACAATGCCGCGCAACTGCGCGACGCCGGGGCCACCCACATCGTGTCGACCGTGACCGAATTCGCCGACCTGATCACCCCTAACCGCGCAACCGGAAGGTACTCATGAAGATCCGAAATTGGAGGGCGGTGGCCAGCGTCGCCGTCGTCGCGACACTGCTCAGCGCGTGTGGCGGCACCGGCACGTCGAGCTCCGGCGGCGGCACAACGCTGACCGTCTACAGCGCCGATGGCCTGGGTAACTGGTACAAGGGTCAGTTCGCCACATTCACCAAGGACACCGGGATCAACGTCAACGTCGTCGAAGCGGGTTCCGGCGAGGTGGTTTCGCGGGTGGAGAAAGAGCAATCCAATCCGCAGGCTGACTTGTTGGTCACTCTGCCGCCGTTCATCCAGAAAGCGGACAAGTCCGGATTGCTGCAGGCCGGTGACGCCGATACGACCGGCATCTCCCCGGACCTTGTCGGCCCCGGCGGCAAGTACGTGGCGATCGTCAACAATGCACTGAGTTTCATTGCCAATCCCGGCGCGAACCCGATGCCGGTCAGCTGGGATGACCTACTGAAGCCGGAATTCAAGGGGAAGGTGCAGTATTCGACCCCGGGGCAGGCCGGCGACGGGACCGCGGTGCTGGTTCTGCTGCAGCATCTGATGGGCACGCCAGGGGCGCTGGACTACCTAGGCAAGCTACAGGCCAACAACGTCGGACCGTCGTCATCCACCGGAAAATTGCAGCCCAAGGTGAGCAACGGCGAACTGCTGGTTGCCAACGGTGACGTCCAGATGAATCTCGGCTCGATCAAAGACGACGGCTCGAAGTTCGTCATTTTCTTCCCCGAGATGGCCGACCACACCCGAACCACGGTCGCGCTGCCCTATGTCGCAGGTGTCACCAAGGGTGCACCGCATGTAGACGCTGCCAAGAAGTTGTTGAGCTTCCTGCTGTCCGATGAGGTGCAAAAAACAGTTGCCACAGATGCTTTGGGCATCCCGGTCAAGGATGCCGTCGTCTCGGCGTCGGCTGGCTCGTCGGACAACACCACGCCCACCGGCCTGCTCAACGGTGTGCAGGTCTGGTCGCCGGACTGGAACGCGGTGCTCGCCGACCTCGACGCCGACGTCGCCGCCTACCAGAAGGCCACCGGAAACTGAGGTGAGTGAGATCGCCGTCAGTTCATCTCAGGCCACGTCCACCGGCCGGTCGGCACCGGCGGTATCCGACGCGGCCCCGGCCATCATCTTCGACCGGGTGGGGGTGAGCTACCGGCGTGGCAAGAAGAGGACCGACGCGCTGATCGACTTCAACCTCAGAGTCGCCGTCGGTGAAACCGTCGCGCTGTTGGGCCCCAGCGGGTCGGGCAAGTCGACCGCGCTGAACGCGCTGGCGGGATTCGTCCGGCCGACGGCCGGTCGGGTCCGGCTCAGCGGACGTGATGTCACCGATCTGCCGCCGTCGAAGCGCGGCATCGGGGTTGTGCTGCAGTCGTACGCATTGTTTCCGCACATGCGGGTCGCCGACAACGTCGCCTTCGGATTGAAGTCCCAGCGGGTCGCCCGCCGGGAGATCGGTCCGCGCGTTGCCGAAGCGCTCGACATGGTGGGTATGGCGTCATTCGGAAAGCGCTTGCCGCGTGAACTTTCCGGTGGACAGCAGCAGCGGGTGGCGATCGCACGTGCGTTGGCGATCCGCCCCAAGGTGCTTCTGCTCGACGAGCCGCTGGCCGCCCTGGACGCGCGCCTTCGTCAGTCGATGCTGGCGGAATTGCAGCAACTCAAAGAGGCACTGCCCGACACCGCGATGCTGTACGTCACCCATGACCAGGCCGAGGCGCTGGCATTGGCCGATCGCGTGGTTGTGATGAACGACGCGCGGCTGATGGATGTCGATACGGCGCAGGACCTGTGGACGCGCCCGCCGACGAGTTTCACGGCAGCCTTTCTCGGCGGGGCCAACCTGATCCCCTGCACCATCGGGCGCGTCATCGGCACCTCAGCGCTGGTCAATGTTGCGCACAAGACTGTCAGTGCGGAGGCGCCGCAGCCTGCGGTAGGGAAGGTCGAGTGGGCGCCCGGCGCGCAGGCGCTCCTGTGCATTCGGCCGCATGCACTGCAGATCGTGGGCTTGGGCCATCCGGAAGCACTGCGTGCCACCGTCAACGCGTCGGTGTGGCGGGGTGCGACGACTCGTGTGGTGTTGTCGGTGGCAGGGATGGCCGACCGCCTCATCGAGGTGGACGCGCCGGGACACACCGGCTACCCGGTGGGCACCGAGGTCGGTGTGCGTTTTCCGGAACCTGCGGGCGTGCTCGTCCAGGCGGGCCGATGACGGCGCTTCTCGACCAGCCTGCACCGACCGAAGCGGCACCCACCGGCCGGACGGGCCACGGCCGCAGGCAGGTGTGGTGGACGCTGCCGCCGCTGCTCATCGTGCTGCTCGTCGCGGTCTACCCGTTGTTACGAGTGTGCCTGGAATCGGCCAAAGTTCGCGGCGACGGCCTCGGTACCGACACGTGGGAATCGGTTTTGAGTTCACCGGCGTTTCGGTCTGCCCTGTGGCGCACCGTGGCGATCGCGGTGACGTCGACAGCCGGCTGTCTGGTTCTGGGCACATTCCTGGCAATCGTGCTGGCATTCATGCCATTTCGGGGCTCATCAGTGGTCGGCCGACTCATCGACTCGGTCCTCGCACTGCCGTCGTTTCTGATCACGCTCGCGTTCACGTTCATCTACGGCAGCGCGGGCGCGGTCAATGCATTGATCTCCAGCGTCAGCGGAAGTTCGTCGCCGGCGCTCAATTTCTTGTACACCCCGGCGGGCGTGGTCGCCGCCGAGATCACCTTCTTCACTCCCTTCGTGATCCGACCGCTGTTGGCGGCTTTCGCGCTTCTCCCGCGCCAGCAACTCGACGTCGCGGCGAGTCTGGGTGCATCTCCCCTGCGGGTCCTGCGGTCGGTGATCATGCCGGAAGCGTGGCCGGCTCTGATGGCCGGCGGCAGCCTGGTTTTGCTGCTGACACTCAACGAGTTCGGGATCGTCCTGTTCACCGGCGCAAAGGGTGTGATCACACTGCCGGTGCTGATCTATACCCGGGGAATTGTGACGTTCGACCTGCCCGGCGCCGCGGTGATCGCGACAGTCCAGATCGCGCTGTCCCTGGCCCTGTATGCCGGCTACCGGGCCATTTTCACCCGCATCTCCGTCGGCCGGGCCTGAGAGGATTAGCCGGATGTTGCTGTGGGGCAAGCGTAGTCGCGTCATATTATTGACCGTCTTCGCTGTGGTGGTGCTGGTGGTATTCGTCGCCCCCCTTGGCACCGTGGTGATCGCCGGACTCTCCGGCGCGTGGAACGGTCCGCTGCCGTCGAACGTCGGGTTCGCCAGATTCGGACCGGCGCTCTCCGGCGAGAATCTCGCCAGCCTTTCCGTCAGTGTGCAGACCGCGTTCCTGGCCGGCGGCCTCGCGCTCGTAATCGGAACCTGGGCCGCGATCGCGGCCCAGGATGCGCCCCGCTGGCTGAGCCGGTTGACCGATGCCATATTCCATCTGCCGATCGCGGTGCCGTCGGTCGCAATCGGACTGGGGCTCCTGATCGCGTTCAACAGCCGTCCAGTCCTTCTGGGGGGCACCCGGTGGATCGTCATCCTCGCCCACTTCGTGCTGGTGCTCGCGTTCGCTTTCAGTGCGGTGTCAGCTGCGCTCAATCGGTTGGACCCGGCGTATCGGCAGGTCGCGGAGTCGCTGGGGGCCGGCCCAGTCCGAGTGCTCCTGCGCGTCACCCTTCCGCTTCTGTTGCCCGCGCTCGGCGCGGCCGCCGGGCTGGCGGTGGCACTGTCGATGGGCGAGCTGGGTGCAACGGTGATGGTGTATCCCGCAACATGGAAAACCCTGCCGGTGACCATCTTCGGGCTCACTGATCGCGGTCAGGCATTTCAGGCGGCGGCCAGCACCACACTGTTGCTTCTCGTCACGCTGCTGGTGCTGGTGCTCCTCGGGCGCATCCGAGGCCGAGCTGCCCTCCGCTAGCCCGCTAGCCCGCTTGCCCGTTGGCCGCGGCGCCATGTCCTAGTCTGGGTCGACACGACGGAAGGATCCGGATATGCGCAAGGCGACCCTGGCCATGCTGATCGCCGCCGCCGCGATCGCTGCCGCCCCCGGCATCGCTGCGGCCGCGCCCAAGAACTACTGTGCGGATCTCAAGGGCATCGACAACGGTCAGACGTGCGATATCCAGCAATCCGACCCGGCCTACCAGGTCAAGATCAGCTTCCCCAGCCGCTACCCGGACCTCAAGTCCGTCGCCGATTACATCAGCCAGACTCGGGACGGCTTCCTCAACGTCGCCCAGGCATCGAATCCGGGCGACATGCCCTTCGAACTCGACATCACGGCGACCTCCTACACCTCGACGGTCCCGCCACGGGGTACCGAATCGGTGGTCCTGCAGAATTACGAGAACATCGGTGGCGCACACCCTGACACGTCGTTCAAAGCGTTCAACTGGGATCAGACCTCCCGCACGCCGATCACCTACGCCACGCTGTGGCGGCCCGGCGCCGACCCACTGACCGTGGTGTACCCGATCGTCGTCGCCGAATTGCAGAAGCAGGCCGGCCAACCGATCTCGGTCGATCCGGTCACCGGGATGGACCCCGCCAGTTACCAAGACTTCGCGATCACCGACGACGGCGTGATCTTCTTCTTCAGCCAGGGCCAGCTGCTGCCCGAGGCGGCGGGCGCCACCCAGGTGCTGGTGCCGCGCTCGGCGATCGATCCATTACTGGCCTGAGCCGGCCCGCGGGGTGACACACACTGCCGCGCTCCACATCTTGTCGCCCGGATTGCGCGGGTCGGGCTGCGTTAGACGGGCGGCGAGCCGGAGGAGCAGCGGCAACCGCCGGAACCGTCGGGCCGCCGTCAACAGCGACTCCGCGAACGCGACCGACCAGCCGAGGTTTTCGAAGTACGCCACCCCATTGGGCGGGGCGAACTTGATCGGCGCGCCCAGACCGACGGCTCAGAACACCGGCAGGTGCGCGGCCGCCACCAAGGGCAGCCGCCCGGCGCTCATGCTGCGCCCTTCCACGGTGGCGGGCACGGGACCGGCCCACGTCGCACCGTAGAAGGGATCGATCGGGTTCAGCGCATCCGCGCCGCCGAGGCTGTTACCCGCCTTCTCCAGCCAACGCGTGATTCGAGCCAACATGGCTGACCTCCCTGTTCGGTGTCGTCGTCGTTGCCTACGACTGTGCTTGTTCGCCAGCGTCGGCGGCATCGGGCGGTCGGCCGACGCTGAGGATGAATCCGGTGTCCACCAATCAGGGGACCCCGGGCTGCCATGCTGTTCTCATGCCTCGTCTGCCCCGCCGGATCACCTCGGATCTGACCGCCGTCGTGGCCGGGCTGGAAGGCAGGCTCACCGAGCGACGTCGGGACCTCAAGCTGCAGTTCGGTGCATTCCGCGGCGTTCACGTGGTGGTCTACCGCGGGTACGTCGCCGACGACGTCGCCAAGGTCCGGGTCCGGGTGATGGAGACACCGGAATTGCCTGGCGACAGCCGAATCCCCTACTGGGACGTCGCCCAGAGCAATGTGCGACGGCACGCGACGTTGTCGATCGTCGGTGCCGAGGTCGAGCTGCGTATCGGCACGCATCGGGCCACCGAGGTGACCGACAGCCACGGCTTCGCCAACTTCTCGCTGCCGGTGCCCAAGCTGCGCATCGGCTGGCACACCGCGGAGGCGGTCGCCGCGGGGATCACCGACGACGAACCTGCCGCCGGTGCCGGCTGGGTGATCAAACCGGCACTGACCGCGCCGTATCTGGTGATCTCCGACATCGACGACACCATTCTTCTCACCGGCCTCACCGAGGGTGTGGCGATGGTCGCCAGGACCCTGCTGCATGCCGTGGAGCAGCGCAGCGCGATCCCCGGCATGGCGGCGTTCTACCGCGGTCTGGCCCGCGGCGTCGAGACCCGTACCGGGAGCCGTCGCGCGGAGCCCACCTTCTTCTATGTCTCGACGGGCAGCTGGTCGTTCTATTCGATGCTGGAACAGTTCGTCGAACTGCGCGCCTTTCCGCCGGGCCCGATGTTCCTCACCGACTGGGGCCCGACCGAGCGCTACTTGCGCCGGAGCGGCGCCGAGCACAAGCGGGCCGCCGTCCGCCGGTTGTTCGAGGCCTATCCGCGGATGCGTTTTGTCGTGATCGGCGACAGCGGTCAGCGCGACCCGCTGATCTACGAGGAAGTGGCCCGCGAATTCCCTGGACGGGTGCTGGCAGCCATCATCCGTCAGGTCGGCGCCGACGACGAGGACCGCAACGCGTCTCTGCGCGAGCGCGCGCAGGCGCTGCGCGACGAGGGTATTCCGATGCACCTGGTCGCCGACGCCGGGCAGGCCGCCGAACTGGCCCACAGTCTGCGTCTCTGCGACGAGGACACCGTGGCCGAGGCGCGCGCTGAATTGAACGCGTAAACGCCGACACGATTATTTGCTGAACTGATAGTCTCTGCAGCGTGCAGGCATCGGGGTATTTCGCAGGCGGTGTGCTCGCGCTCGGGATCGGCGCCGGGCTCTTCCTCGGGCACGGGGTGGCCTCGGCCGCCCCCGACGCCGGGTCCTCTGTCCAGAAGTCGGTGACAAAGCCCGCCGCCAAGTCGGCGCGGCAGGCCGGCCGCCCCACGTCGGCCCGCACTCAGAGTCGCCGCCCAGCCGCACGACAGGCAGCACACTCGGCTCCGCGATTAATCGAAAAGACCTCCCTGACAACGACTGTGACGCCCGACGTATCGGTGATACTGCCGCCGATGCCAGTCGTCAATGGCGCGTCGTTCACGGTCTCCGGCGACTTCATGAAGCCATTCGCCACGAATTTCGTTGCGGCCGGCGGCGATCCGGCCGACAGTGCACGGTTCTTCTTCGGCGATCTGGCAGTCAAGAGTCTGGACACGCTGGCCGAGGACAACATTCCGGCGCCGCAGGTGCGGCTGCTGCTGGGCAACCTGGCGGCATCGGGCTACTTCGGCGGAATCTGGTTGCGCGACAACCTGCACGCCACCCCCACCAGCGCTCCGGCGATCACGGTGCCCGCAGCGCCCTCCCCGGCAATCGACCTGTCGCCGTCGGCGATCGGCATCCGGTTGTTCGACGCCGTATCAGCCGGGCTGACAGGCGTGGCGGCCAATGCGCCGGATTGGGCGGTCTCGGCAGTCGCACATGTTTCGGTACCGGTGCTGCTGGCGCTGTACGGGTACAACCGCGGCTATCTGCAGGTGGTGCTGGAGCACCCACCGGCAGGGGTTCCGTCGATGCAGGACACGTTGGCCTGCAGCGGCTTCCTGGCGTGCAACTCGACCGCGTTCCCGTTGGAGCTCGCCACCCGTTACGACAGCGCACTGGGCAAGCTCGACGACCCGGCCACGCCCGGCTGGTCGGAGATGTCGATGTGGACAACTGTGCTCCAGGGCGCGACCGGCGCCGGAAAGTTCGTCTGGGAAGGGTTGGCCCAAGCCGGCTTCTCCCCCGCCTCGTATACGGCGCTGGTGCAGTTGAGTTCGGCCTACCTCATGGTCAGCAAAGCGGCGGTGCTGTCCAGCATGACCGCCTATGCCGACGGCGATGCGGCCATCGGCCGCAGCTCGCTGCGGCTGCAAGCGGGACTGTGGATGTGGTCCGGCGCCTACTTCGCCGGCCTTGCCTCGAGCGTCGCTCGTGGCACCATCCCGAAAGTTGTTGTCATCTAGTCTTTTAGAGCGCCACTGGGCGCCAGAGCCGTCCATGCGGTCTCTCCATGGCGAACACCCGACGGGGCGGCAACGCACTCGGACGGGATGTCAACGCGGGGGGCCAAGGATGATCTGGCCGAATTCCTGTGCTCCTTCTGCCATCTTCGAGGGAGAGATCTCGAAATCGTCCGGTCGTGGTGTCGCCCGATCACGCCCAGAGTGCCGGAACATGCCCTCGATTCCCGCCGGAGTGTTGATCATCAGCAAGTCCGCCGTCTTCGACGTGATGCGGTAAGTGTGCGGAATGTTCCTGGGCAAGAAGACGATCCCGCCTTCCGATAGCTCCATCTCCTGGTCATCGACCCAAACCAATGCCGTTCCCTTGATCAACAGGAACACCTCGTCCTCGCGGGTGTGCTTGTGGTAAGGCGGCGCCTCACCTTCGCTGACATCAAAGCGTCCGACCATCAACTGTCCGTCAGTTGCCTTGCCGTCCAGCAAGATCGCCAGCGTGCCGCCGTCGAGCCATTCCAGCTTTTGCTGCTGCTCGGGCTGAGCCAGGTAAGCCATGCTCATGTCGGGTCGCCTCTCGTGATCGGCCAGCTTAGGGGCCTGTTTTTATGCGTGCACCAGTCGCCATGCTGGCCGAACTGCCAGGTTGGTCTGATCACGGGTTCCAGCGTTGATCGAGCCACTGTTCGAATGTCTGCACAATGGGGTCGAGTTCTGCGGTGAGCGCCCGATCTGCTTGGTAGGACGGTGGTGTGGAGAACCAGGTGAACATCGCGCGCAGGTCGTCATCGCCGGCAGCGGCGGCCGGCAGAGCCTCGAAACGTGCTGGTTGTCCTGCTCGACGTCCGAATACGTCGGCGATCTGTGAGCCGGTCAGCTCATCGCCGGCGATCTCGACCGCGCCGATAGGGACACGAGACGGGTCGGTGAGCACAGCGGCGGCGACGGCGCCGATGTCGCTGACAGCCACCATTTGCAGCGGAATGCCGTCGGGCATCGGAAGGCGCACGACTATGTTGCCGTCCTCGAGTTCCGACGACTGGCTCAGCAGGTTGTCGTAGAAGAACGTCGGCCGCACGTATGTGGCTGGTATTCCGATGTTTTCGATGTACTCCTCGACGCGGCGCTTGCTCTCGAAGTGCGGGATCCCGGTATGCCGCTCCGCGCCGCCCACCGAGCTGTATACGAGATGCTCGACTCCGGCAGACTTGGCCGCATCCGCGATGAGGATGCCGTCGTTGATCTCACCATCCGTCCCACGGCCCGACGTCATCGTGGTCATCGCGAAGACACGCTCGGCCCCGTCGAAGGCCGTCCGAACACTTGCCGGGTCGTCGAAATCAGCGATGACCAGTTGGGCTCCAGCAGCTATCAGCGCCTGCGCGGCCAGTTTCTGCGGGTCGCGGACCAGCGCCCGTACCGCCACCCCGGCACTCAGCAGAGCCCGCGCGGTGGCGCCGCCCTGCTGTCCGGTTGCTCCGACGACGGCGACCACACCAGATAACGCCACACTCATCTCCGCTCACCGCAGCTGCGTCCTGCGGTTGCAGCGACGCTGAACAGCGGACGAAATATTCCGCATAACGGTAGAGTAGGTGGCTCAGGGCGTTTGGGCAATGCAAAGTCCGTTACCGCCGGAAGGATTCGCCGGATCCAAGGCCCAGCCTTGGCGCGCGGCCGCATTGAATCCAGAGATCGATTGGGCGGCACACTCTTTCGCCGCCTTCGGCCCTGGAATCGACGACGGGGAGCCCGCCGCCCATCGCATCGCCGCGTCGCCCTCGTCGGCCGATCCGAGTGTTGTGTGAGACTCGAGGGATGACCGCTGAGTTGCCCCCGCAGCCGCGTCGACGCGCGGTGCGGCGCGACGCGCTCGTAAACCGAGAGAAGATTCTGCAAGCCGCGGCCGACGCAATGGCCCGTCAGGGACTCAACATTCCGCTGGCGGACATCGCCAAGGCCGCTGGGGTCGGTGTCGGCACCTTCTACCGCGGGTTCCCGGATCGCACGGCGCTGCTGCAGGCCCTGGAGCACCGCTCGTACGACATGCTCATCGACATCCTGGATCGGATCGAAGACTCCGGGCAGACCGGAGCCGACGCGGTAGAGACCTACCTGCTCGAAAGCCTGAACCTCGGCCACCAGCTGGTGTTGCCCCTGCGCGGAGCGCCGCCCCTGACCTCGGAGGCCGCCGTCGCCGCCCGTCGACGGATCAACGCCTACCTTGAACAATTCCTCGCCGAGGGCCGCACGGCCGGGACGGTGCACACCGACGTCAACGCCACCGATGTCATCATGTGTGCGGCCATGACCGGCCAGCCCTTGCCCCACGGTCCCGCGTGGCCCACCATCGGCCGCCGCCACATCAGCTTGTTCGTCCGAGGTCTGCGATCACCTGACGAAGCACCGCTCCCGGGACCGCCGGTCACCCGCGACGACCTCGAAGCTCAGTTCGCCGCCAACGCAGACTGAGGGCACATGCCCATCTGAAGGTAAAACGCATTGAGGCGGCACGTCGAAAAAATCTGACCTGCCGCCGCAGCCTCACAGGTCGCGCTCGAGCAATACAGTTCCCGCATCGGCGGAAACAATTTGGACTGAAGCGATGTCGTCGAGAGGCATCGACGTGCTGCCACCGGGCGATGCAGGCATCCCGATCCGCGCGGTCCACGTGGCCAGCTGGGTGTGGCTCCCGTCGCGACCGACCGCCACCATCGCCAGTTTGTCGCTCGCCTCGCCGCCGCCGTAGTCGACGTCCATCGGTGCGGCTTCATAGATGCACTGCATCTCGACGCGGGTCCCCCACGTCCGCCGGGTGAGAGTGACTGTGGCAGTCAGGGGAACCGGCCTCATCGGTGTCATCGTCAGCGCTGTCGCCTGGACCGGCGCCGGCGTCATCACGATCGGGTTCGACTGGAGGGCAACAACAGTGAGGCCGACCACCATCGCGGCGGCCGCGGACCAGGTCCACGTCGCCGTCCGTGTTCGACGCCGTCGTGCGCTGACCGTGGCCAGCAGTTCGTCCCGCAGTGCCGGCAGTCCGACCTGGCCGCCGCGGTCGTCAAGGGTGTCGACGTAACCACGGTCGATCCGCGCCAAAAGCGCCGGCATTCCGCTGAGGTCGCTGACGGCGTCGACGCAGGACGGGCAGCCCCTCAGGTGCGCCTCGAACTCACGCCGCTCCGACGACGACAGCGAGCCGAGAACGTACGCCGCATCCCACAGCGCGTACGGGTGGGTGTCGCCGGGTGACGACGGACCGTCGACTGTGGTCATCCCGTCACCCCGAGGCCAAGCCCTCGAAGAGCCGGGTGATCAACATGAGGACAAAGCTGTCGAAGTCGCCGCGCAACCGGTCCCGGTCGGACGCGAACGGGCGCTGCATCGACATCCCGAGGAGCACAACCTCCATGAGTCGCACCGATTCGTCGATCACATGTTCCGGCGCCGCGTCACCGGCGATGGACCGCAGCAGCATGGCGAACTGCCGTCGCTGAGTGTCCCGGAATTCGAGATAGGCGGTGCGCAGGAATTCGTTGTGGTTGGCCGCCGCCCCGAACTCGACGACGAACGTCACGGTGTCGATGTTGTCGATGAACAGGGTGTAGAGCAGGCCGGCAGCGTCGGCCAGACCATCGCCCACGGAATCGGCCGGCATCAGCTGGGTCGCGGCCGTGGCGAACAGTTTCGTCGCCACATCGTTGATGGCGGCCTCGAAGAGCTTTTCCTTAGTCTCGAAGTGGTAATGCAGCAGCGTCTGCGACACCTTGGCCGTATTCGCGATCAGACGCATCGACGACTTCTCGTACCCGTGGGCGCGGAAGCATTCGACCGTCGCATCGAGGATCCGTTGCCGGGCGTCGCCGGGCGTGACCTCGGGCGGCCCGACACCGTCGTTCGCCTCAACCGTAGGTGTCGACATCGACACTCCTCGTCCTGTGATGAACTTTCCCTGATCGCGCACTCAGTGTCCTCTTTTTTGAGTCACGAGTGGCGTTTCCGGTTGGTTCAGCAGGAATCCAACGGAATTCGGTCAGTTACGGGGCGAACGGGCTCAACCCACCGGAATGCAGCCGCAGTACGCGGCGAACCTTGGCGGTTCGGCGCAGGCGCCTGGTCCATGACACCGCGAACGCGCTCAGCGTCAAGACCGACAACGCCGCGAGCCAAGGATAACCGCCGTGGCCGTGCACCCACTCCGCCAGACCACTTTGAATGCGTCCGGCACCGGCCACCACCGGGTCGCGCGGCGACGCGGCGCCGCTGAAGATGCGTATCTCGTAGACGCCGTAGTACCCGACGTACATACCCACGAGCAGCACCAGGGCCCCGCCGAACCTGTTGATATACGGCAGGATTCGACGCATTCGGTACACCCCGATCGGATTGGCGAAGGCCGCGGCGATGGCCAGGACGCCGACGATCAGCGACATGCCCGCCGCGTACACCAGATAGGTCACCAGCCCGTCGACGATCAGGCTGCTGCGGAAGCTGGCCGCGGTGACGGCCAGGAACGGTCCGATGGTGCAGGACAGCGACGCGATCGCGTATCCGACGCCGTAGCCGAACATCGAGCCGCCACGCGCTGTCGGAGCCCACCGGCTGCTTCTGGTCACAGGGTTGAGTCCGGGAAGGTGCCTGCCGGCCAGCGACCAGATGCCCAGGGCAACCAGGACGACGCCGATCGCCACCGTGACGTACGGCAAGTATTGCTGTACAGCCGCGGCCGCGGAGACCGAGAGCAGGCCGAACGCACCGAATACCGTCATGAAGCCCAGCACCATCTCGATGGTGGCCATCCCGGCCCGGCGCAGCGCCGTGAGCTGACCGGCGGCGTCGCCGCGGACGACCAGCGTCATATAGACAGGCAGCATCGCAAAGCCGCACGGGTTGAGTACAGCCACCAACCCGGCGCCGAAGGCAAGTCCCATCAGACCGTGTTCCACGATGCGCACGTGCCCCTATCTCGTTGGCCGACCCGGAACTGTCGTCTGCTACGACACGAGCCAGGCAGCTGTCGGGTTCACCCGATTTCCTGCATTCGCGGACGGACTCGACCCCGGAGTGACCCGAACCGGCCATCCACGCAAGATGGCCGGGTTGAGCGATGCGGGTCGCCGCGGCGCGGCCGTAGTTTCTCGACATGACCGAGACCGCCCGCGAGAACTCCCGCACCGAACCGCAGCCCACGCCCGCCTACGCGGTGTGGCTGCGCGTCATGGCGCTGGTCTACGACCCGTTCGTCTGGCTGGGCGAGCTGATCGGCATGCGACGCCGGCGGCGCGAGCTGGTGGCCGACGCGCGCGGACGCGTCGTAGAGATCGGCGCAGGAACAGGGCTCAACCTCCCCCACTACCCCGACGGCGTCGACGAGCTCGTGCTCACCGAACCCGAACCCGCGATGCGCCGCAAACTCGCCCGGCGGCTCGAACGGGTCGGGCGCACGGCGCGGATCTGCGATGCGTCCGCCCTGCATCTGCCGTTCACCGACGCATCGGTCGACACCGTCGTCTCGACGCTGGTCTTGTGTACCGTTCCCGACCCCGAGGCCGCGTTGCGGGAGATCGCCCGCGTGCTACGACCGGGCGGACAGCTGTTGTTCATCGAACACATCCGCTCGGGCTCGCGTTTGCTTGCGGCGTACCAGGACGTGATGCTGCGGCCATGGCGCGGCTTCGCGGGCGGATGTGTGTGCAACCGCCCGACGCTGCAGCTGATGCACGCATGTGGGTTCACGGTGCGGGCCGATGCCGCGGTGTGGCACGGGATGCCGGCGGTCGTCCATCCGCTCGCCATCGGACGGGCCACTATATGAGCAGCGCTCATCACGTGCGCGGCGGCGTCGCGGGTGCGGTCATCGCCGGCGCCGGCTACGTTGCCGTCGCGCTGGCGGCGACTACCCCGGCAAGTGCTGCACCACAATGTAATTCGAGCATTCCCTCCTGCGGTGACGGCAACCCGGGACATGCCATGCTTGCATCCGTCGGGCCCGCGCCGGTGATGCTCGTCGGCGACGGCACCGCCGAGCATCCCAACGGCGGGCTGCTCATCGGCAACGGATACAGCCCCGACCCCGCGACCTGTGGCACCGCGTGCACCGGCGGTAACGGCGGCTGGTTGCTCGGCAATGGCGGACAAGGGGCCAACGGTGGCAGCGGCGGCAACGCCGGCCTGTTCGGCTCTGGTGGTCGGGGCGGCGGCGGGATATCCGAACACATCGACGGGGGTAATGGCGGCCACGGCGGTGTCCTGATCGGCAACGGCGGCGACGGTGGTGACGGCGGGATGGGATCCCCGGGCAGCAACGGCGGCACCGGTGGCCGCGGTGGCGACTCCGGCCTGATCGGTGGTGTCGGCGGTCACGGCGGCAACGGTGGTGACGGCGGCCTCGGCGTCGGCATTGTCATCAGCAATGGTGGGGGCGGGGGCGCCGGCGGGAACGGCGGACTGTTCCACGCTGGCGGCGACGGCGGCCAAGGAGGTGACGCCGGCACCAGCGGAGCCGGCGGGCAAGGCGGTCGCGGTGGCAACGGCGGCGTGATAGACGGCCGCGGCGGATCCGGCGGTGGCGGCGGAAATGGTAGTAACAGAGGATCTTTCAACGGGGGCCAAGGCGGGGTCGGTGGCATTGGCGGCATCCTCGGGGTCGGTGGTAGCGGCGGCGACGGCGGTACCGGCGGCGGCACCACGAGCGGGATCGCCGGGTTGGGCGGCAACGGCGGCGCAGGGGGCGCGGGCGGAATCTCCGGCGGCCGAGGCGGAGTCGGGGGTCAGGGCGGCAGTGCGACCACCGGCACCGGCGGCCAAGGCGGCAGCGGAGGCAGCGGTGGGGCCGGCGGCATCGTCGGCGGCTCGGGCGGGTCGGGCGGCAACGGTGGTAACAGCAATTCCGGGACCGGCGGCAACGGCGGCTCGGGGGCCAACGGCGGGTTGGGTGTCGGCGGGACCCGAGCAGGACGCGGCGCCAGGGCGGGAAGTCCACCCAACGGAGGTACCGGCGGCAAGGGCGGCCTCGCGGGGCGGGGCGGCCGCCCCGGCGACCCCGCGCGGTAGCTGCTACTCGACGGCGTCGAGCCGCTGCGTCACCCGAGCCAACGCCTCGTCGAAGACATCCACCTTTTCCGAGCGTTTCTCATTGGCCGGCTGCGCGGCGCCGCGCCCGCCCTCGGCCTCCACCCGAGCCGCGCCCTGGCGCCGCAACAGGCTGAAGTTCTTCTCCCGCGCCTGCCGGAGCCGGCTTTGCAGATCCTTCAACTGCGAGGCGTCCATCCGAGCCAACGCTTCGGGTTGGCTCTCGCCGATCAGCGACTCTTCTTGCGGGGTCAGGTTCACGTGGTGGTTGCTCACCCGTGATTCATATCGTGCGCCGGCCGGCCGAGGGTGGCGAATCGCCAACCGCCGTGCCGAACTGTCACGCTGTCGCCGTCCCCGGTTCATATCGCGGCATGGACGGCCTACATCATTTGACCCATTCGCCGCGCTGGAGAACACATAGTTCAGCCGAAGAGTCGGTGTGCCCATGGGCCATACGTTCAACAGCATGAACACGATCACCGGCATCACGAAGATGGCCGCCTACGGCGCACTCTTCGGCGGCATCACCGCCGCCGCTCTGGGCATCGGCACCGGCCTGGCACAGGCCGACTCCGCGACTCCGGTGACCGGCACCCATCAACTTCAGTCTGTCGACCGCGGGGACCAGGAAGTCGTACCCCGGGGGCATCCGATACCGATTCACGGCGACGACAGCGGCGCGGGTGCCGGTCACCTCCCTGGCGCCGCCCACACCAGTACGGCCCATACCGGCAAGTAACTGCTTTCCGCGGCCTACAGTCCCCTCAACACCGAACAGCAAGGTGAAGCACGTGACACAAGTTCTCACCGGCGACGAAGCCGCCGACGACTTCTGCGAAGACTGCGGCTACGAACCGGAACTCAAGCGAACACTGAATGGCTTTCAGGTATTTGCCATCTCGTTCGCGTCCCTGTCCGTCGCGGTGGGAATCTTCGCCACCTATGACGATGTGTTGCGGGATTCGGGGCCGGTTGGCATCTGGCTGTTCCCCATCGTCGCGATCGGACAGATTCTGGTGGCGTTGGTGTACGCACAATTCGCTGCGCGCATCCCGCTCAGCGGATCGTCCTACGCCTGGGCGTCGCGGCTGGCCAGCCCCAAACTCGGGTGGGCCTTCGGCTGGCTGGCCGTTCTCAGTGCGGTCGCCAGTCCGGTCACCATCGACAACGCCCTGGCCAGCCAGTGTCTGATGCCGCTGTTCGGTATGGAGCCCAGTGAGACGACCGCGCGCGTAATGACCGTGGCGCTGTTGATCATTCAATTCATCCTTGCCGTTGCCGCAACGCGCATCGTCGGTTGGGTCAACTCACTGTCCGTTGGCGTCGAACTGGCCATTCTGCTCGTCATCGGCGTCGCCCTGACCATCGCAATTATGGTGAGCGGCACCGCCGAACCCGCCAACCTGTTCTCCCGCGGCATCACCGAAGGCAACCCGAATTTCTGGGTCATCGGCGGCGGGTTGATGGCGGCATCGATCATGGGGTTGTCCACCCTGGTGGGTTTCGAGACGGCCTCGAATATGGCTGAGGAGGCCAAGAATCCGACGCGTACCGTTCCGCGCGCGATCATCGGCTCGGTCGTTGCGGCCTCGGTGCTGGGAATGGTGTTCGTCATCATCCTGACCGTGTCGATCACCGACATGGCCAAGGTCTCGAACACCGAGTCGCCGGTGGCCGAGATCATGAATCAGCGCTTCGGGCCGGGCTTCGAGCGGCCGCTGCTGGCCGCGATCGCCCTGGCATTCTTCGGGGCCGCCCTGGTCAGCATGGTGTCGGGAGCCCGCTACATCTATGCGATGTCGCGTGACGGCCGCTTTCCCGCTCACAAGGTGATGGGCCGGGTCAACCCGCGCACCCGCACACCGATTCCCGCGACATTCCTGGTGCTGGCCGTCGGCGTGATCCTGATGGCGGTGATGCCCGGAGACGCACTGCTGCAACTGATCATGGCCGGCGCGATCGTCACGATCCTGCCCTACCTGTTCACGATCATCTTGTATCTGGCGACGCGTCACAAGCTCGACAGCAGGCCGGGCGGATTCGACCTGGGTCGCTGGGAATGGCCGGTCGCGATCGGAGCGCTTGTGTGGGTGATCATTTCGCTCTTCGTGGTGATCACGACGTCCCCGGGATGGGCGCCCATCGCGCTGGCCTTCGGGTTGTCGGCGGCCGGCGGGCTGTACTTCCTCTACATGTGGAAGTTCAATCGCTCGGTGCTCGAGCACGAGCCTGGAGATTCCAACATGTTCGCGGAGGTGGAGTGATCATGACCGCTGCACTCACCGGCCGGGTGGTCCACCCTGGCGATGCCGACTACGCCGACGCCAGCCGGGGCTGGAACCACTTCTTCACCCACCGCCCCAAGGCCGTCGTCTTCGCCGGCGACACAGACGATGTCGTCAACGCTCTGACCTGGGCACGCAAGGAGGGACTCGCCGTCCGAGTTCGCAGCGGCGGCCACGCGCTGGAAGGCTGGTCTGGTGTCGACGGCGGGGTGGTGATCGATGTCAGCGGGTTGAAGTCGGTGACCATCGACGCGCACGCCCGGACCGCGACCGTCGGGGCGGGACTCAACCAGCTGGAGGCGGTCACCGGACTCGGCGTGGCAGGTTTTGCGGCCCCCACCGGAACCGAAGGCAGCGTCGGGCTGGTCGGCGCGACGCTGGGCGGCGGCTTCGGCCTGCTGACACGCAAGTACGGAATGGCGTCGGACAACCTGCTGGCGGTCGAGATCGTTATCGCCTCAACCGACGGCGGCGCCGAGGTGATCGTCGCCGACGAACACAACAACCCTGACCTGTTATGGGCGCTCCGGGGCGCGGGCAACGGAAACTTCGGCATCGTCACGTCGTTGACGTATCGCATTCATCCGCTGACACAAGCGATCTTCGTCGTCGCCACGTGGCCCGGCTTCGAGGATTTGGAGGCGGTGTTCGAGTCCTGGCAGCAGTCCGCGCCGTACGCGGACCGTCGGCTGACGAGTCAGCTGGAGATCGAGGGCGACAAGATCGGGCTACATGCCCTGCTTGCCGGCGGAACGGAAGCTGAAGCACTGCAGCTACTTTCGCCCATGCTGTCGATCGGGAGGCCTGATGTCGTGGTGCAGGACTCGACGTGGCCGGAGATCTACGCGGGATTCCAGATCCCCATCACAGCGGAACCGGCGAACTGGAAGTTCGCCTCACAGTTCATGACGGACCCCTTGCCGTCCGACGCGGTGCGCATCATTGCCGAGTTCATGGCGAAGGCACCCGCGGGGTGCAACTACTTCACCAACGCGTTCGGTGGCGCGCTGGCCGACAGTGAGCCGTCGGGCGGGTCGGCGTTCGCCCACCGCGGTGCGTTGTACTACGCCGAGCCGGGCGCAGGGTGGGGTGTTCGCGGCGGCCCGCCGGCCGCGGAGGATGAGACCGCGGCAGTGCTCGCGTGGGTCGCCGGACTCACCGAAGCGTTGGCGCCCTACGTCAACGGGGCCTATGTCAACGTGCCCAACGCCGGAATGCCGGACTGGGAACACGCCTACTGGGGCACCAATGTCGAGCGGCTACGTCAGATCAAGGCGGCCTATGACCCGGCCAACGTGTTCAGTTACGCCCAAAGCATCACGGCCTAGCTGTCGGTCATGAAGTCCGACAGGAACTTCGGCAATCGGCCTGCGCCGAAGTCGTAGAAGCGAGCCCATACCGGCTCGATCGAGATCCGAACCATCTGCGGGTAGGTAGACGTCACGTTGCGCTCGAACTCGGTGAGTTCCTCACCACTCATGGTGTTTCGAGCCGACGTGAGGTACTCCTCGGTGACGCCGTCGACTGTTTCCAGGGTGGCCAGGCCCCGCACCAGCAGCGCCTTGGCCTCTTCAGGCGACGAGCCGCCGTCGATGGTCACGGCGACCTGGGGCCGCGACGCCAGCGCACGGGCTTTCGGTGAGGTCGGCGCCGTCGACACCACGATCCGTTCCCCCGTCCAGTGGAACCCGACGGGGATGACGCGTGGAAAGCCGTCGTATCCGTTGTAGGCGAGCCGAGCCATCGCCCCCGACAGCAGTTGTTGAGCGCCCGGATGACCGAGCTCGGCCGCCAGCTCCCCCTTATCCATCGGACGCCACCGCGTGGAGCGGTCCGACGTAGGTCCCCGGGTGACTCGCGGCGTCCTGCCGGGCGACGGGCACCCGGCCGGTGATCCAGGGAACTTCCATCCGCCCAGGCACATTCGGCAGCGTCACCGCGATGGTGTCCGGCACCCAGCCATTGGGGTCCGCCAGGAACGTCAGACGGCTGCTCGCGGAGACGCCCGGTGCGAGCGTGATCGGCACTGCAGCGTCGCCTTGTTGCGGCACCTGATAATCCGGACCCCACATCGGGTCGTCTGGACCGATGAGATCCACGCCGGGATACCCGTTCAGCTCGCACGGCTGAGGCGAGATGTTGGTGAAGATCACGTCGAAATGGATCTGCGTCGCATCGCCGGGTGACGCGGGAGCGCTGGTGGTCAAACCAAGCGAATCGGGTGTGCACGCAGGCGAGGCTGATGCTGTCGGACCCGCCACCGTGGATCCGATAGCCATGATCGCCGTCAACACCCCGGCGGCACCGGGTAGGTTTCTCATCGTCGCCGCCCTCCCGTCTTCGAGAATTCTCGACCGGCGAGCGAACTCTAGTCCTCTACGAGCTCACAGTGTCGGTTCTCGACCTTCGTCGCCGTCAGCCGGCCGCGACCCCGGTCGGAGGTTCATCCACCTCGGGCGCGACCGGGACCACGACTGTGATCGCGGTGCTGCCGCCGTGGCCATCCGCGACCGAAATGACGAAGCTGTCGTGGGTCACGGTGAAGGGGGCGCCCAACGCCGCGGCGAGATGCCGCTGCTCGGCAGTCGGGTTGTAGGTGAATGACCCGTCACCGTAGACGTCGACGAACCCCCCACCCGGTGTGGCCGGATTCGAGCTGTAGCTCAGCGGGTCCGAATCCGGGTCGGTGACGCCGATGACGGATCCGGTGACCACACCAATGACGTCGTCGACGGCCAAATCGGTGATCGTGCCGCCGCTGGGGTTTCCGTTGACGGCACTCACCGGCACCGTGATCGTCTGGGTGGTGGAACCGCCGTAGCCGTCGCTGACGGTGACCGTGAAACTGTCGGTGGTTGCCGTGTCGGGTGCGTTGTCAGCGGCTGCGGCGTGGCGTATCTGAAATGTCGGCGCGTAGGTGAACGATCCGTCGGCGTTGATGGTGACGACTCCCCCGGCTGCGCTCGTCGCCGATCCGCTGAAGTGCAGGCTGTCCTGGTTGGGATCGGCTGCCTGGATTTGGCCGGAGACCGAGCCGTCGACCGAGGACGTGGTGTCCGAATACCCGCTGATGGACGGTGCCTTGTTGATGGACGCGACATCGACGGACACCGTCGTAGTTGCCGAGTCTTGGCCGCTGATGCCCAATCGTTGTGCGTAGTAGTGGATTACCGATTGGATGCGGCCCAGCATGCCGGGCAGCCGGTAGGCGCGGCCGTTGTCGGCGGTGACAGTGAAGCTCACCGACCCGCCAATGTGGGCGGTGGTCGCGTCGGGAGTGACGGTGAAGGTGCCGTCCGGGTTGACGTGGACCGCAGCATTGTCGGGTTGACTGACTGTGTACGTCAGTCCACCCCGAGATCCGTTGGTGCCGTGGAGATCACCTGTGACGACACCGGTAACGGGATCCTGCGAATGTTGAACGGGTGATATCACCGGAGGTTTGTTGAACAGGGTGTAGCGCAACTCCCGGCGGACCCAGCCCAGTACGTCATGAGGTCTTGGGTTCTTCTCGGCTCGGCCGGCAGTCGTGCGATTGGCGCCGGCAGATGGCCGAACTACCTTCGGCGCGTTGGCCTTGACGGCATCGCCATGGCGGGTGGGTGAGGCTGGTCCGGCGTCGCTTCGCCCGCTGTGTCCGGTGTCGGCGCTGGCTGACCCGGACCCCTGCGCGAGAGCAGCGCCGATGCCCACGGTGATCGCGCCGGCACCCAACCAGACGAGAGCGCCACCGAAGTGCCGGGCGTTCGAGCCGTGGTGAGTCCGCGACCGGAGAAACGCGATCCCGATGAGAACCGTGCCTGCGGCTGCCCACGCAGTCAACACCACAACCGCGGCGCCGCCTCCTGCCCCGTTGAAGAATGCCGTCGAACGCAGCAGCGTCGCCGTCGCGCCCTGAGGAAGATACTGACCGAGCTCGCCCCACCCCCGGGGCAACAGTTCTGGCGCACTGGCCAGGCCTGACAGCGGATTTCCCAACAGCAGTGCCAACGCTGAACCAACCACCAGCCCGATGCGCCCGAACACCGTACCCAACCCCAGCACCGCCAGCCCCGCACCGGCCACACCCAGCATCAGAGCGGCCGCGACACCGCCGGCGTTCCCATCGAGTGAACCAACGACCCACCAGAGGACCGCGGTGATCGCCACCGCTGCCGTCGCTGAAAATATCAGCAGTGCAAAGGCTCTGAGCCAAATCTGGTTCGGCAGCAACAACACCAACAGGATCGCCGGTAGTAGGCCCGCGAGCGTGATGGGCAGACCGGAGGCGATGAGCCCCGCTCCACGCGGGTCTCGAGCGGTCGGGGGCACAAGGTCCTCGGTTCGCACTGGGACTGTGATCGCTGTCGAGAGTTGATTGCCGAGCTGGGAAAGTGCCTGAGCCACAGCCGGACTGGCACCGGTGGCGGTGAGCAGGACGGGGCCGGCAGGGCCGAGCGCCAGGCCGCCGTACTCATCCCGGCCACGAACGGCGGCCCGCAACGCCGCCTCGTCGGGGTAGGTGGTCACGCGAAATGAACCGGACTGGTTCTGCTGCAGCAGAGCTGCGATCCGTCCGGCGTGCGGACCGGCTATGCCAATCGGTAGGTCATGTGGCTTGCTGCGGGCCGCCGGTAGCGCGAATGCGATGGCCAACACCGCCACCACAACGGAGAGACCTACGACGATTCCCATCGCACGCGTGGCCGCTGAGCCCGCGCGCATCCGCTCCGCCGCACGTCCCGGCCGAGCTTCCGGACTTTTTTCAACGACGGATGAAATCATGAGCAGAGCGTAGACCGTCGAGAGAATTAATTCAATGGATATTGAAATGATATCGTCAGACATGCCTTCACGTGCAGCGATGGACAAGCGACGCGGCAGACGCCACGGCGAACCCGTGTCCCGGGACGTGGTCATGCGTGCGGCCAAGAACCAATTCGCTCGGCACGGCTACGAGAAGACGACGCTGCGGGCGATCGCCGACGAAGCCCATGTCGATCCGTCGATGGTGTTGTATCTGTTCGGCTCGAAGGCAGAACTCTTCCGCGAGTCGATGAAGCTGGTTCTCGACCCCGGTCTCTTCACCGACCAGCTGACCGCCGGCGATGACGACGCGTTGGGGCTCCGCATCGTGCGCGCTTATCTGAGCATCTGGGAGCAACCCGACACCGCTGCGAGCATGGTCTCGATGCTGCAGTCGGCGACGTCGAACAATGATGCGCACGAGGCATTTCGGGAGTTCTTGCACAGTTATGTGATGACCGCGGTCACCGATGCCCTTGGCGGTGCCGACGATGCGCGACTGCGGGCGATGCTCGCCGCCACGAGCCTCGTCGGCACGGCGATGCTGCGGTACGTCATGCGGGTGCCACCGCTGTCGACGCTGACCCCCGACGAGGTGGTCACCCTCATCGGTCCCAGCGTGCAGCGCTACCTCAGCGCGCCGGCGGACGAACTCGGCCTGCCGACCACCCACCCCGACTAGCCGCGGGCGCGGTGCCCGTCCAGGAAAGCAGCCGCCACCTTGCCCGCGTCGATATCGGGAACCGCCGGCGTCGCCCCGGTGCGCGCCCATAGGCCGAACACCAACAAGGGCCCGATCAATGTGACCAACGCGTGTAGCGGGTCGCCTGCCGCCAGCCGCCCAGCGTCCTGATGCGCCGCGATCACGGCGGCCGCGTTGACCAGATTGGGCATCAACGCCGTAATCGCTTCTCGCAGTTCCAGATTCCGAGGCACCTCGGCAAGGAGGGTCGCGACCGCACCGCCGTAGCGCTGCGCGGTCTCGACGTAGGATCGCACCAGCGTGGTGAGGTCGGCCGTGACATCGTCACTGACCGCCACGCTCGCGAACGATGAGTCCGCCAAGACGTGCGTCAGCGCCGTGTTGATCAGCGCCGCCTTGGCTCCGTAGCGCCGGAACAGCGTCGCTTCGTTGACACCCGCCCGCGCCGCGATCTCCTGGGTGGTGGTGGCCCGGTACCCGCACTCGGCGAATACCGCGACAGTCGTGCGGAACAGGTCGTCTTCGTCGATGCGTTTGGGCACACCCAGATGCTAATGCAAGTGCCCACTTGCACTAAACGGAAAGTGGGGTTACGGTTCGGTCGCTTATGGCTACGCGAGGAACCAGGAAGGGATGGTCCCGTGACGTCCACCAAAACGCCACCGACGAAACTTGTCCGGGCCGTCGAGCGCGTCCGCCATCACCTATCCCGGATCAATCAACGCGCCGTCCCACCGGCCGCGGCGATGATGGAACTGATCATGGGCGCCTGGATTGCCCAATTGATCTCCGCCGCTGCCGAACTCGGGATCGCTGATGAGTTGGCGGGCGGTCCTGCAACCGGTGAAGAGCTCTCGCGGCGACTGAATGTCGACCAGGACGCATTGCGCCGAATGCTTCGGGCCCTCATCGGTATCGGTGTATTCCGGCACCGCAGCGACGGCCGCTACGAGCTCACCGCCCTTGCCGAGACGTTGCGCACCGACTCCCCCGTCTCGATGGCGGGCATGGCCCGCTGGGTTGGCTCAGCCCAGCACCGCGAGCATTGGAGTCACGTGGCGGACGCGATACGCACAGGCTCCGCGGTGGTTCCGGCGTTGCGGGGCAAGCCGATCTTCGACTACCTGGCCGATGAGCCGGCGCTCGCCGGACTCTTCAACCAGGCCATGACGGGACTGTCGGAGTCGTCGGTCAGCGCTGTCGTCGCGGCCTATGACTTCAGCCGCTTCGCCACGATCGCCGACGTCGGCGGCGGTCACGGCCGGCTGCTCGCCGCCATCCTCGAATCGGCGCCGCAGGCCCGCGGCGTGTTGTTCGACCTGCCCGAGGTGGTGGCCGGTGCACCGGTTCTGCTCCGCCGGCACGGGGTCGAGCACCGCATCCGAATCGACCCGGGATCGTTCTTCGAATCCGTTCCGGAGGGCGCCGATGCCTATGTGCTCAAGCACATCATCCACGATTGGCCCGACGACGATGCGGTTCGCATTCTGCAGAACGTCCGCAGCGCCGCTCGTCGGGACGCACGAGTGTTATTGATCGAGTTCGTCATTCCCGACCACGACAGGAATTTTCACGGCAAGTGGGTGGACATCGAGATGCTTGTCGTCGCCAACGCTCGCGAACGCACTGCGGCCGAGTACGGTCAGTTGCTCGACAAGGCGGGGTTCCGGCTGACTCGAGTGGTCGACACCGTCGGTCCGATCAGCATTCTCGAGGCTGTCGCGGTCTAGCCGACCGCCGTCAGGCGATGACCCCGGCTTCCCGTAAGCCGGACCCCTGACCAACGCGGCCCATCTGGGCGAGTATCTCTTCGGTGTGCTCGCCCAATTTCGGTGCCGGACCGGCTAATCGAGCCGGAGTGCCGTCGAAGAGGGCGGGATGCCGCGGGATTCGCACCCGCCCCACCACCGGGTCGTCACGTTCTTCGAACAATCCCATAGCGATGGCGTGCGGATCGTCGGGCAGTTCCTCGGGCGGCACGATCATCGCGTACGGTACGTCGGCGGCTTCGAATCTCTCCGTCGCTTGGTGCACCGTCAGCTTCTCCGCGCCGGCATAACACGCTGCCATCACCTCGGCCATCAACGGGCGGTGCTGATTTCGCAGCTCGGCGGTCTGCAGTCGTGGATCGTCGGCGCCGGGCGCGTCCAGCGCGCGGCACATGCCGGTGAAGTCGGAATCCGAGATCGGAGTCACCACACCCCACCCGTCGATGAACCGGAACGGCTTGAATCCCGATGTGAAACTGGACGGCTGCGAGTTGTCCGAGTCGAGCAAGACCTCGTTGCCGGCCGCATCGGTCCACAAGAAGGACACCACCGCATCCACCATCGAGACATGCACGTGTTGTCCGCCGCGCCCGGTCGCCCGAGCGAACAGAGCGGCGGTGACGGCTTGGCTGGCATACAGCGCGGTGACCTTGTCGGCCAGCACCTGCTGCAAGAAGATTGGCTCCCCGGCGTCGGGTGCGGCCTGGCTGGACGCCACACCACCGTAAGCCTGAATCACCGTGTCGTAGGCGCTGCGGTCCCGATAGGGCCCGACCTCACCGAAACCGGTCAGCGAGACGTAGACGACCTCGGGATTGATCGCGACGACGTCGTCATACCCGACACCGAGCCGATCGGCCACGCCCGGACGAAAGTTCTGGATCACCACGTCGGCCTGCGTCGCCAACTCGAGCGCGATCTCCCGTCCGGCGTCGGTTCGGACATCTACCGCGATCGACTTCTTGCCGCGGTTGCACACCCGGAACACCGCGCTCAACCCGTTCACACTCGGGCCGATCCAGCGCAGGATGTCGCCGATGTCGGGCCGCTCCACTTTCACCACATCGGCACCCTGGTCGGCGAACAGCGCACCGATGTAAGGACCGGTCAGCGCCAGCGACAACTCCAGAACGCGAATACCGCGCAGTGGCCCAGTATGTTCCATATCCACTCTCTTACCGTCCCGAGAAGCGTGGCGCACGCTTCTCACCGAAAGCCGCGAGACCGTCAGTTCTCCACCAGGTCCGCGAGGGGCTCGGTATCAGTGAGCCAGTGCCGGCCGGCCTGCCGCGCCGCCTCCCACTTCGGAATGCTCACGGCATCGTCCTGCCCGAGGTCGTCCGGCGTCGGACCGATGCGCTGGACAAGCGGAGCCAGAGCTTCCTGATCGAAGTGGTAGATCTCGGCCGCCGCCAGCCCCAGCATCTGCCGGGTCTCGTCGATGGGGATGTCCCAGAACGCGTGCCGCAGCCATTTACGGGTGTTCGGCCAGGTTCCTTCCGGATGCGGATAGTCGTTGCCCCACAGCATGTTCGCAACACCGATCTCGTAACGCCGAGCCAGTTCGCGACGCTCGGTCGTGGTGGCGCCGATGAAGCAGTTCCGGTCGAAGTACGCCGAGGGCGGCATGGTCAGATCACCCTCGAGCGCTCGGCTCATCTTCTTCGCCGAATGCTCCCGCAGGAAGCGGGTGTCCATCAACCACAGCAGATCGTTGGCCCAGAACGCACCGCACTCGGTGGCACCCCAGCGCAGCGCGGGGAAACGCTCGAACACCCCGGCCCAGAGGGCGAACCACAGCGGCCGGGCTCCCCACCACCGCACCTCGGTGGTGTAGATCCCCAAGTGCTCGCCGTACTCCGCACTCGGAGCGGGACCCACGTGGGTGTGCACCGGCATCTGCAGGTCCTGGCAAGCGGCCCAGACCTTGTCGTAGCGACGATCGTGATACGGCGGGTAGTCACCCCAGAGCACGGGGATCAGGATTCCGCCTCGCAGACCGGCTTCGGCGGCTCGGGTGATCTCGGCAACCGCCGCATCGACATCGGCCAGGATCGGGATCACCGCGACTCCGGCGCGCCGCTCCGGACTGTGGCTGCACAGTTCGGACAGCCACCGGTTGTGCGCTCGTGCGCCGGCCATCGCCCGGCCGGGGTCGAGGTCGCCCGACTGGCCAAGGCCGGCGCCGAACGGAGCTCCCGCCACGCCCGTGACTGCATCGGCGTCTGGGAAGATGACCTCGCCGGCCACCCCGTCTCCGTCGAGTTCCTTATCCCGTTGAGCGACATCCCATCCGCCGGCGATGCCCTCCCCGTGCTCGTCGAACCAGGTCTGCGCGAACTCCTCGTCGATGAACCCACCGGCTTGCGCCGCGGCCTGCTTCTCGGCGAGGTAGGCCTCGAAATCCTCCCGGTATTCGGGGTCGACATATTCCCGGTACCGCTCGGTCGGAAGCTCGGCGTGCGTGTCGGCGGAGATGATCAGGTACGGGGCAGCGTTGTTCACGATGGGCCTTTCGATTACCAGGTACGGATGGGGTCGGGCTCGAAAACGGTGCTGCTTGCACCCGCGGGTACCTCCGCCAGCGGTTCGGCGACCTCGGCCACCGTCGGACCGATCCGGTCGGCCAGGGGTTGCAGCGCCGCCAGATCGAAGCCGTAGACGGCCGCCGCGTTACCGCCGAGCATGGCCGCGACTTCCTCAGGTGCCACGCCGGAGAATGTGTAGCGCAACGCTTCTCGGGTGAAGAAACCGGTTCCCTCCAGATGCGGGTAGTCGCTTCCCCACATGATTCGGTCGACGCCGATCTCGTGCCGTTCGGCGCATTCGACCGGCCGCATGAAACTGGCTCCGACATAGCATTGGCGGGCCCAGAACTCGCTGGGCTTGAGGCTCAGGGAGCCCGCGGTGGGTCCGGCGAACCGGGCGATGGCGGATCCTTCTCGCGCGTAACGGGCCGCGGCGACGTCGAGGGAGTCCAGGGTGGCCGGGATCCACCCGGCACCTTGCTCGGTGAACACCACGGTGAGGTCCGGGTGACGATCCATCACACCGCTGAAGATCAGGTGCCACAGCGCCCGGTGCGCGAACCAGTGCGTCTCGTACACCCATACCGCGAATGAGCTGCCCCAGCCGTCGAGGGGGCTGGGTCCGGCGTTGCCGCCGTGGTGGTTGACCACGAGACCGGCGTCGGCGCACGCCGCCCACAGTGGTTCCCAGTGCTCGGCGTACAGCTGTGGGATGGCCGCCCCGGGCGGTATCCCCGGCAGCAGAACACCGCCGCGCAGACCGAGTTTGGCGATCTGCGCCACCTCGGCGACGGCTTCGTCGAGGTCCTGTAGCAGGATCTGCCCCACCCCGGCGCGACGCTCGGGCGACAGCGAGCAGAAGTCGGCCAGCCAGCGATTGTGTGCACGCAGCCCGGCCCAGCGCAGCTCGAGCTCACGGGTGGTCTCGGGTGGTGTGGCCGCCAGGCTGGACGACGGGAAGAACGGCGGAATGGTGTTGGGGTAGATCACCTCACCGGCGACCCCCTCGACGTCCAGGTCGGCGTTGCGGCGGTCGCTGTCCCAGTTGCGTTCGGCGTCGGCGTCGGCGAGATCGGCGAACGGATTGACGTACGTCGTTGTCCAACTGTCGAATTCGTCCCGGAATCCCGGATCGAGATAGTCGCGGTAGTCGAGCAGGTCGGCGCCGGCGTGGCAGTCGGCTGAGATGACGGTATACCGGTCCATCCGCTACACCCGCGTCGGCTCGGGCCTCGGCGCGGCGAGCAGAGCGACGTCGTCGTAGCGCTGGTGGACGTACGGCAACAGCCACTCCGCCGGCACCCGCCCGGCGATCCGGCCGACCTGAACGGTCCGCCGTCGGCACCAGGTGATCGACCTGAGCTGGCGGACCACGATGTCGGCGACCGGGTCCAGTGGCGACTCCCCCAGCTCGATCGTGCCGTCGATGTCCTCCAGCAGCTCGTAATGCCGGTGGTACTCGCCGTAGACCAGGTGCGGATCGGTGATGCCGTCGCCGTCGGGAGCGCGCAGGAACTTGAAGTAGAACTCGGTGTTCACCTGGTCGGGCGGCAACTCCGCCGGACCAGTGACCCGCCCGCGCACCGTGACGAGGGGATAACCCAGCCGGGCGACGATCGCGGTGACATCGTCGGCATCGCGGTCCACTCGGATGTCGGCCAACTTCTTTGGCTCACCGAAGGTTTCGCGTCCACCGGTGACGGATTGTTCGGTGGACTGCGGCATGAACAACGGGTAGTCGCCGTCGATGTCGCCGTGCCGGGCGGTCACCGAGAACACCGCCGACCCGAACGGCGGTCGACCCTCGATCTGGACCCGCTGCAACTGGACGCGGACCAGGGGTTCGGCCGCCGGTTCGAGCGGCTTGGGCAGGACCGCAGCGACGATCTCCGGGTCGGTGAGATAGGTGACGGTGACCGCCTCGGTGGCGATCGGCGCCTTGGTCGCGTCGATCTCGTGATCGACGCGCGCGGCTGGCGGACGGGGACCATAGCGAACGGCGTTGACGCTCATCGGTTTCCTCCTTCAGTTTCGGCCTTCTGCCCGGCGTGCTTGCCGAGGACGTCGACCAGGTAGTCGGGTTCGCCTCGCGCGATGATCGAGGCCGCCTTCTTGCTCACCACGTCATCGGACGGTGCGGGTGGCCCCATCATCCAGAAGCTGTCCGTCCGGAGACCCTCGACAACCTGAGCGGCAACTGTTTCCAGTGGCGTGAATTCCACATGGGCACCGGCTGTTTCGAAGCGGGCGACAACGTTGGCGAGGGTGTGCGGCTCGGTGCGACGTTCCTGGGTCGCGGCGTACTGCTGCGGGCGGTGTCGCCACGACTCCCAGATGCCGGTGTTCAAGAAGCCGCCGGGGAAGAGCACATGGGCCCGCACACCGGTCCCGGTCATTTCCAGGTGGGTGTAGAGGCTTTCGGTCAGGCACAGCACGGCCGCCTTGGTCATCGGGTATACCGCAGTGGCCGGCCCGCCCATCGCACCGCGGGCGATCGGCGCGAAACCACCGTTGCCCGAGCAGGTGTTGACCACGTGGCCCTCACCTTGGTCGAGCAGGATCGGCACGAACGCCTTGATGCCGTGGATGACACCGAGGACGTTGACGTCGATGCCCCAGCGCCAGTCCGCAAGATCGTGTTCCCACATGTACCCCTCGGACACCGCGCCGGTGCCGGCGTTGTTGCACACCACATGGACGGCCCCGAAGCGATCGAGAGCCTGCCTGGCCAGTGATTCGACCGAGGAGTAGTCAGTGACGTCGGTGACGACGCCGATCGCCTCGATGCCGTCGTCCGTCAACGCCCGGGTTGCATCGTCCAGCGGTTCGGCGAGGACGTCGGCCAGCACCACCTTCATGCCTTCTTGGCCGAAGCGTCTGCCCATGGCACGTCCGATGCCACCGGCTCCCCCGGTTACGACGGCCACTGCGCCCCGTAGGTCCTTCATTGTGGGCATCGTCACACGGTCGCGTATATCACCGCAAGGAGTCGCATTATGCGACCATCGGTCAATGCCGCCGCGCCCATCCCCGCAGACCGAGCGGGTCGTGAACCTGTTCGAGCACCTGGCCGGCGAGGGACGCGACGGGCTGACGTTGGCCGAGGTGTCGCGCTATCTGAGTGTTCACAAGGCCAGCTGCCACTCGATGCTCTCGGAACTTCTGCGGGCCGGTTGGCTGCTGCGCGACCCGGTTCGCAAGACGTACCACCTGGGCCCCGCGCTGGTCCGCCTCGGGCGGGAGGCGGCGGGCCACTATCCGGCCCTGGCGCTGGCCCGCTCGGCGATGATCGAACTGTCCGCCGCGACCGGTGCGCACTGCGTCGCCTTCTCGGTCGGCGACGACCATTCCACCGTCGTCGACCAAGTTCGAAGCCGCCTCGGCGGTGGCCATCCGATGCCGATCGGTACGCAGTTCCCGCACCGCCCGCCGTACGGGGCGTCGACGGTGGCGTGGGCCGGGGCGGGCGCGCGGGAGCGGTGGCTGGCCGCGCTGCCGGAAGACGTGCGCGACCGATACCGGAACGCCATCGCCGCCGCCGAACGGCGTGGCTACGCGGTCGGGCTTCATCTGTTGCCCGATCTGCGCCTGCAGGAACTGGCGCTCATCGTCCGTAGTGCCGAGGTCCGTTCCACCCGGCTCAGCGAGCTGGCGCAGGCGCTGACCGACGAGCTGATCCATCAGGAGCAGTGGTTTCCGCTCAGCCTGGACAGGGACCGAACCTACGAGGTGAGCCACATCGACTCGCCGGTCTTGGCTGCGGACTCTCGTATTGCCTTGATCCTGAGCCTTGTTCCGAGTCCCGAGCCGATGAGTGGCGCCGACGTCATCCGGATGGGCGAACAACTCGCCGCGGCTGCCCGCGGACTCAGTGCCGCGCTGGCCGCCGAGTCGCCCTCCCAGCAGGCCACCTGACGGATCGAATAGCGTTCTCGCGCAGGGCGGTTGCCGCCCTACCGGCCCGCCCAGAAGCCCTTGTCGATCCGGTGCCGAGTCAGGCTGGTGAAGCTGTTGCTCGCGAGCATGACCGGGCGAGGTGCCGACTCTCTGTGGGCACGCGTCGACCGTTTCGGAGTTTCAGGCGCCGCTGATGTATCGTTCCTTGGCGTCCATCGGTTGGTTCCGGTGGGCACGCGGGCTGTGGCGCAGCTTGGTAGCGCACTTCACTGGGGGTGAAGGGGTCGCAGGTTCAAATCCTGTCAGCCCGACCGATCTCGACAGCGCAACATGGTTGCGCGCGAGGGGGTCCATGCGGGTTGATCCCGCAGCTACACCGTGAGCAATCGGTACAACCCGATCAGCCCGACCACCACGATCACTGCCCGCAGCACGTTCGGCGACAGCCGCCGCCCGTAGTGTGCGCCCAGCCACCCGCCGACGAGCGATCCGGCGGCGATCAACCCGGCCGCCTCCCAGCTCACCCGGTCGAACGCCACGATGGTGTAGGCCACCGCGGCGACGATGTTCACCAGCAGCGACAGCAAGTTCTTGGCCGCGTTCATCCGCTGCATGTCCTCGGGCAGCAGCGCGCCCATCACCCCGATCAGCAGGATGCCCTGCGCGGCGGTGAAGTATCCGCCGTAGATGCCCACCGCGAATGTCCCGACCACCAGGGCGATCATCCGTTTGGGCGACACATGCTCGGCCGAACGGCCTGCGGCCTCGGCACGCGCCCGGGCATAGGCCTGAATACGTGGCCCGATCACCACCAGCACCAGGGCGCCGACCAACAGCACCGGAACGATCTGGGTGAACACCTTCTCCGGCAGGTGCAGCAGCAGAAACGCCCCGATGCCTGCGCCGATCAGCGACGCCGGGATCTGCCAGCGCAGCCGATCCCACTGCCCACGCAGTTCCTTGCGATACCCCCAGGTACCCGACACCCCGCCGGCCACCAAGCCGATCGCGTTCGACATCGTCGCCGTCACGGGCGGGAAACCGAGGGTCACCAGCGTCGGAAAAGTGATCAACGTGCCCGAACCGACCAGCGAATTGATGGCGCCGGCCCCCATCCCGGCCAGAACGATCACGATCATGTGGGCAACGGACACCCAGGAACCCTATCCGGCGAACCGCTCAGCACCGACGGCGCCCGCAGGGGCTACCAAACATGCTCCCCTGCAGCGTGATACAGCACACGGCCCTACACCGGCAGTGCGCCCACCTAGCCTGTAGTTCCCATGAGCGAGATTCCGAGTACCGACGAGGCGCTGGCCAACCTCTCCATGCCCCTGCTCGACGCGATGATGACCCAGCGCGCCATCCGGCGGGTCAAACCCGACCCGGTGGACGACGCCATCGTGATGAAGTGCATCGAGCTCGCACTTCGCGCTCCCACCGGGTCCAACGGTCAGAACTGGGAGTTCATCGTCGTCAAGGACCAACGCGTCAAAGACCAGCTCGGCAAGCGATACCGCCAGCCCTGGTCGATCTACGGCGCTCTCGGCAGACGGCAAGCCGCCAACGACGAGTCGATGCGCAAGATCCTGAAGGCCGTCCAGTGGCAGGTCGAGCACTTCAGCGAGATACCGGTCCTGGTGGTCCCCTGCCTGCGTGGGGGCACCCGCGTGCCGTACGTCCCGACGCCGTTCGTGGGCGAGACGTCGTACTTCGGCTCGATCTACCCCAGCGTGCAGAACCTGCTACTGGCCGCGCGGGCGATGGGACTGGGCGCGTCGCTGATCACCATGCCGCTGTGGAACGTCACCTCGGCGCGCAGAATCCTGGGCCTACCGCTTTCGGTGACGCCGATCTGCGTCGTTCCGCTGGGCTGGCCGCGCGGACGCTACGGCCCGACCACCCGCCGGCCGGTGGAGGACGTCGTCCACTTCGACACGTATGGGAACCGCGGCCCTGCGACCTAGCGGTGGCCGCCGCTGCCGGGCGCGCCACCGGCCGGACCGCCGCCGTGGTCCCCACCGTTCCATCCGGGCTCGGCGACCTCGGCTTCGGTCAGCATGTCGCTGGTGTCGGGGATGACCGACGGCGCGCAGTTCATCGAGAAGCTGTCCTCGGTGTCGGATTCCGAGCACGCCAGCACTCGGGGCATCGCACCGTCGAATGCTCCGGAGAACACGGCGACGGCAGGCGCCGCGGCGATCATCAAACCGGCAATGCCATAGACCAGTCGGCGGCTGGGCGCCAATGAGGTAGCAAACTCCATGACCGGCAATCTATGCCCAGCAGCGGCCAAATACCGTCAAACCCGCCGAATCAGCGCGGCTTGAGCTTGCGCTTTTCCCGCACCCGCACATTGATCCGGATCGGGGTGCCCTCGAAACCGAAGGTCTCCCGCAGCCGCCGCTCCAGGAACCGGCGATAGCCCGCCTCCAAGAAACCACTGGTGAACAGCACAAACGTCGGCGGACGCGCGGTCGCTTGGGTGGCGAACAGGATCCGCGGCTGCTTACCGCCCCGCACCGGCGGCGGCGTCGCCGCGACCACTTCCTTAATCCACGTGTTGAGCTGCCCCGTCGAGATGCGCGAATCCCAGGACGCCAGCGAGGTCTCCATCGCCGGCACCAGCTTCTGCACCGCACGGCCGCTCTTGGCGGAGATGTTCACCCGTGGCGCCCACTGCAGCTGCGCCAGTTCGCGGTCGATCTCACGGTCCAGCAGATAGCGCCGGTCCTCGTCGACAAGATCCCATTTGTTGAATGCCAGGACCAGCGCCCGCCCCGCTTCGATCACCATCGTCAGGACGCGCTGGTCCTGTTCGGTCAGCGGTTGCGACGCGTCGATCAGCACGACGACCACTTCGGCCGCATCGATCGCGCTGTGGGTGCGTACCGAAGCGTAGAACTCGTGGCCGCTGGCCTGCCCGACCCGGCGGCGCAAGCCCGCGGTGTCGACGAAACGCCATGTCTTGCCGCCCAATTCGATGAGCGAATCCACCGGATCCACCGTGGTTCCCGCGACGTCGTGCACCACCGAACGCTCGGCACCTGCCAACCGGTTCAGCAGCGAGCTCTTGCCGACATTGGGCTTGCCCACCAGCGCCACCCGTCGCGGTCCGCCCGTGGCCTGAGCGACCTCGGACTGCGCAGGCAGATCCGCGACCACCTCATCGAGCAGGTCCGCCACCCCGCGACCGTGCATGGCACTGATCGGGTGCGGCTCCCCCAGTCCGAGCGACCACAACGCGGCCGCGTCGGCTTCACCCTTCTCGTTGTCAACCTTGTTGGCCGCCAAGAACACCGGTTTGCCTGAACGGCGCAGGATTCGCGCCGCCGCCTCATCACCACTGGTGGCACCGACGGTCGCGTCGACGACCAGGATCACCGCATCGGCGGTCTTCATCGCCACCGAGGCCTGCTCGGCGACCAACTGCTGCAAGCCCTTGGCGTCCGGCTCCCACCCGCCGGTGTCCTGCACGACGAAGCGCCGCCCGGTCCAGGACGCGTCGTAGGACACCCGGTCGCGGGTCACCCCCGGCAGGTCCTGCACCACGGCCTCACGCCGGCCGAGAATGCGGTTGACCAGCGTGGACTTGCCGACGTTGGGCCGACCGACCACCGCCACCACCGGTGGCGGTGCCAGCGCCTGCTCGTCGTCGTCGAATCCGTCGTCGGAAAGCTCCCACTCGCTTTCGTCAGACCACGTGCCGTCCTCGCTCATCGCATTGCACCACTTCGCTTTTCGACCAGATCAAGCAGACTGGCCACCACCTGGTCCTGGGTCATGTCGCTGGTGTCGACGATGATCGCGTCCTCCGCAGGCCGCAACGGCGACACCGCGCGGGTCGAATCGAGGTGGTCGCGGCGGATCACATCGGCCAGCACCGTCTCGTAGTCATCGGGCAGCCCGGTCGCGACGTTCTGATCGTTGCGTCGGCGCGCTCGCGTCTCGGCCGAGGCGGTCAGAAAGATCTTCACGTCGGCATCCGGCAGCACGACCGTACCGATGTCACGGCCTTCGACCACGACACTGTCGGCCTCCGCCGCCAATTCACGCTGCAGCGCCACCATCCGGGTGCGCACCTCGGGGACCGCCGACACCGCCGAGACCGCGCGGGTGACCTCGTCGCCCCGAATCTCGGCCGAAACATCTTCAACGCCAAGGTAAGCCCGGTCCACGTCCGGGTCAGAACCCACCGACAGCGCCACATCGGAGGCTGCCGCGATGGCGTCCGCGTCGGTCAAATCGATGTGGGCGCGCAAGATCGCCAGCGTTACGAGCCGGTACATCGCACCGGTGTCCAGGTAGTGGGCACCCAACGCACGCGCCAATCCTCGTGACACCGAAGACTTTCCGGTTCCGGCCGGCCCGTCGACCGCCACAACGCATGAACTCACAGACCTACCGCCTTGTACAGATCGCCGACTTCCTTGCGCGTCAGCACGCGGATGCTGCCGGGCCGCTGTTCACCGAGCGTCACCTCGCCGATGCTCACCCGCACGAGCGCCTCAACCGGATAGCCCGTCGCGGCCAACAGCCGGCGCACGATCCGCTTACGTCCCTCATGCAATGTCACCCGCAGCAGCGTCTTGCCCGGCACGGCGTCGACCACGGCGAAATCGTCGACCTTGACCGGGCCGTCGTCCAGTTCGATACCGGCCCGCAGCGTCTTACCCAAACCCTTTGGCACCGAGCCGGTTACCGTCGCCAGGTACGTCTTGGGCACCTCATACGACGGGTGCATCAACCGATGCGCCAACTCACCGTCGTTGGTCAGCAGCAACAGGCCCTCGGTATCGGCGTCGAGGCGCCCGACGTGAAAGAGGTTCTTGTTGCCGCGGACCCGGTGCTCCACCAGATCACCGACACACGGCCGGCCCCGCTCGTCCGACATCGTCGAGTGCATTCCGATGGGCTTGTTGATCGCCAGGTACATCATCGAGTCGTCCACGACGATCCGTGACCCGTCGACTCTGATGTCGGCGTTGGCCGGATCGACCCGGGTGCCCAACTCGGTGACGATGCGTCCGTCGACCTCTACCCGGCCATCGGTGATCATCCGCTCGGCCACCCGCCGCGAGGCCACTCCTGCCTGCGACAGGATCTTCTGCAGCCGCACTCCTTCTGGTTCAGGCATCGGTGTCCACATCGATCGAGACGTTCGGATCGGCTGCCGAGACACCGGCCAGCTTGGCGAAACGTGGTTCGGCATCCAGGTTTTCACTCAGATCGTCGATCGAATCGACGTCGGGAAGCAGCGGGGCGATATCGGGAAGATCGGTCAGTGACGACAGCCCGAGCCGCTCGAGGAACAACTCGGTGGTGGCGAACGTGGTCGCGCCGCTGTCCTCGTCGGTGCCCGCCTCGGTGATCAGCCCGCGCGCCACCAACGTGCGGATCACCGCATCGACGTTGACCCCGCGCACCGCACTGACCCGCGCCCGCGTCACCGGCTGCCGGTAGGCGACCACGGCCAGCGTCTCCAGCGCCGCGCGGGTGAGCTTCGACCGCGACCCGTCCAGCAACAGCCGCTCCACATACGGCGCGAACCGGGCCCGGGTGTACATCCGCCAGCCACCGCCCGCGTCGCGCAGGTCGATGCCGCTGTCGCGGTCCGCCAACGCTGCCGCCATGCGTTCCAGGGTGGCGGTGATCCGATCCTGTGGTTGCTCGGTCACCGACGCGAGCGTCTCGGCGTTGACCGGAGAGTCCACGACCAGCAACAGCGCCTCCAGCACCCGGACCAGTTCGTCGTCGTCCATCTCGGGAAGGGCGACGTCGATACCGAGATCCGACCCCGAGTCGGACCCAGGGGCGACCTCGGGTATGTCGGCTGCGTCGTCGGTCATGATTGGTTCTACTCTTCTTCCCACTCGGCTCGGACCAGCTCTTCGTTCACAACCCGGTCGCCGGTCCATGAAACCTGGAGCACACCAAGTGGTTCTGGCTGCTCGAATGCTACCGTCCTGGCCCGATACAGTTCGAGCAGCGCCAAGAACCGTCCGACGATCTGGATCGGCGCCTCGCAGTCGGCCACCAGTTCCTTGAACGACGCCCACTGCCCGGCGCCGCGCGCCGACAAGAACTCCAACAGCAGCTCGGCCTGCTCCGGCACCGACACCTGCGACGCATGCAAGTGCTCGGTCGCGACGGTAGGAACCGGGCGCGGGGTGAACGCCGCGGCGGCGATGTCGGCGAAGGCTGCGGCGTCGACACCCAGCATGACCTCGGGAAGAAGGTCGGCGAAGCGATCCTCGACCGTCACCGCCCGGGGGTAGCTCCGCAGCGCTGCGGCCTCCAACTCGGCGAACATCTCGGCGACATGCTTGAACGCGCGGTACTGCAGCAGTCGCGCGAACAACAGGTCGCGCACCTCGAGCAGCGCCAGATCCTCCTCGTCGTGCACATCACCGGCCGGCAGCAGACGCGCGGCCTTGAGGTCGAGCAGTGTGGCAGCAATCACCAAAAAGGTGGTCGTCTCGTCGAGCTCGAGCTTCGGACCGATCTCGCGGGTGTAGGCGATGAATTCGTCGGTGACCTGATGCAGCGCGACCTCGGTGACATCGAGGCGGTGGGCGAAGATCAGCTGCAGCAGCAGATCGAACGGACCCTCGAAGTTGGTCAGCCTGACACGGAAGCCCTTTTCAGGCGCCGGCGAATCAGTCACTTGCCGAAGCGGTCTATGACCTCGCGGGCCAGCGACCGGTATGCCTGTGCGCCAACCGATTTCGGCGCCCAGGTGGTGATGGGCTCGCCGGCGACACTGGTCTCGGGGAAGCGCACGGTGCGGCTGATGACGGTGTCGAACACCAGGTCGCCGAAGCGCTCCAGCACCCGCGCCATCACCTCACGGGCGTTGACGGTTCGGTTGTCGAACCGGGTGATGAGAATGCCGCTGATCGTCAGCCGCGGATTGAGCCGCTCACGCACCTTGTCGACGGTGTCGGTGAGCAGTGCCAGCCCGCGCAGCGAGAAGTATTCGCATTCGGTCGGGATGACCACCGCGTCGGAGCAGGCCAGGGCGTTGACGGTCAGCAGGCCCAGCGAGGGCTGGCAGTCGATCAGCACGTAGTCGTAGCGATCGAGTACGGGGTGCAGCGCGCGGGCCAGGGTCTGCTCGCGTCCGACCTCGTTGACCAGCTGGATCTCGGCAGCCGACAGGTCGATGTTGCTGGGCACCAGGTCCAGGTTTTTCACCCGGGTGTTGATCAGCACCTCGTCGATGCTCACCCGAGGCTCGATCATCAGGTTGTGCACGGTGTGGGTCAGCTCGTAGTGCGGCACGCCCAGCCCTGCCGACAGCGCGCCCTGCGGATCCAGATCCACCAGCAGCACCCGCCGGCCGTACTCCGCCAGCGCCGCCCCGAGGTTGATCGTCGACGTGGTCTTGCCGACCCCGCCCTTCTGGTTGCACATCGAGATGACCGTGGCCGGCCCATGCGAGGTCAGCGGCTGTGGTTCGGGAATGTGGCGGGGCGGGCGGCCGGTGAGACCGATCGGTGTGGCTTCGTCTGCCTCGTCGGTCACGCCGTGCCCCCCGTCAGCAGGCTTTTCGGCGGCGTGGCGAACATCCGCGAAAGTCTAACGGTGTGTCGCCGCCGCACGAGGCAGACCCGCGACATCATGCCCGCGGATGTGCGCCGGCCCATACCTCGCGCAGGGCATGCACCGTGACCAGCGTGTAGATCTGCGTTGTGGTGACCGAGGCGTGTCCGAGCAGTTCCTGCACCACGCGGACGTCGGCGCCGCCGTCGAGAAGATGGGTGGCGAAGGAGTGCCGCAACGTGTGCGGCGACACGGCCGATGAGATGCCTGCCCGTTCGGCGGCGTCCTGCAGCACCTGCCATGCGCTCTGCCGCGACAGCTGCCCGCCGCGGGCGTTGAGGAAGATCTTCGGCGTGCCGCGGCCCCGGCGCGCCAGGTCGGGGCGGCCTCGCACCAGGTAGGCGTCGAGCGCCGCGATTGCCGGGCGGCCGACGGGCACCAGGCGCTGCTTGCCGCCCTTGCCGCGCAGCAGTACCGACCGGGCCTCGGTGTCGACATCGTCGACGTCGAGGCCGACGGCCTCGGAGATCCGCGCGCCGGTCGAATACAACAGCTCGAGCAGGGCGCGATTGCGCAGCGTCAGCGGGCCGTCCGACGGGGCGTCCCCGCCGGCGCCTTCGAGGAGGGCCAGGACCTCGTCGAGGGTGAGGCTCTTGGGGAGTCGACGGCTCGGGGTCGGCGGCTTGACCGCCCGAGCGACGTCGATGCCGATGATTCCCTCGGCGGCGGCGAACCGGTGAAAGCCGCGCACCGCGATCAGGGCGCGCGCTGCCGAGACCGCCGACAACGGCACCACGCCGGCGTCAGGATCACCGCGGCGCAGCGCCACCAGGAACTCACTGACGTCGTTCTCGCTGACTCCGGTCAGGTCGTCGATGCCGCGCGACGCCAGATGCTCGACGTAACGGCGCAGGTCGCGCCGGTAGGAGCTGATCGTGTTGGCCGCCACCCCGCGCTCGATGGTCAGGTGGTCGAGATAGCCCTGCAGCTGATCGTCCAAAGCAGTTCGGAGGGCAGGAGCGGAGCGACCCGGGATGTCGGCCGAGAAGGTCGTCATGAGCGGGCCTTTCCCGCGGCGAACGCTGTCGGGCGGTCCGGGAACGGCACATCGGCGGGCCGGGTCGGCTTGTCGTCGACGATCACCGCGTGCGCGGCCAGAATGCCGGCTACCGCAGTGGAATTCACAATCTCGCCGGACAACACCTGCTGCACCGCATCGGCGATGTGGACCCAGTGCACCTCCATATCGGCTTCTTCGTCGTGGCCCTCGGGGCGCCCGACGTCGGTGAGAATCCGGGCGAGATAGACGCGCAACGCCTCGTCGCTGAAACCTGGCGAGGACATCAGGTCGACGAGCACGTCCCAGCGTTCGGCGGTCAGGCCGGTCTCTTCGCGCAGTTCGCGGGCCGCCGCCTCGGTCGGGTCCTCCCCCGGCTCGTCCAGCAGCCCGGCGGGTAACTCCCACAGCCGGCGCCCGATCGGGTGCCGGTATTGGTAGACCATCGCCACCCGGCCGGCTTCGTCGACCGCGGCGACCGCCACCGCGCCGTAATGCTCGACGACCTCGCGCTTGGCGATGTTGCCGCCCGGCATCCGGACCTGATCGACTCGCAGGGCGAGAATGTTTCCGCGATAAGCGGTTTCAGAGGAGACGGTCTCGAAGTCGTGGTCAGCCACGGGCTGAATGCTCTGGAACCTGCTCGGCCAGCGGCTGGGCCGCCCCTTCCGGGTGTTCCTTGCCGTTGGAGTGCTGCTCCGGGATCTCCAGCGACAGCCGCTCGCCCGCCTTGTAGTCGATGGCCGCCCCGATGAACGAAACGAACAGCGGATGCGGCCGGGTCGGCCGGCTCTTGAGCTCCGGATGGGCCTGCGTTCCGACCAGGAACGGATGAATATCGCGCGGGTATTCGACGAACTCGACCAAATGACCGTCCGGTGAGGTGCCGGAGAACTGCAGACCGCTCTGCGCGATCCGGTCGCGGTAGGAGTTGTTGACCTCGTAGCGGTGGCGGTGGCGCTCCGACACGTGCGTCGAGTCGTATGCCTCGGCGACGATCGAACCGGCTTCCAGCGTGGCGGGGTAGGCACCCAACCGCATGGTCCCGCCCAGGTCGGCCTCACCGGCGACGGCCTCACGCTGGTCAGCCATCGTGGAGATCACCGGATCCGGTGTGCCCGGTTCGAATTCGGCCGAGTTGGCTTCGGCCAGCCCCACCGACCGGGCCGCCTCGATCACGATGCACTGCAACCCCAGGCACAGGCCCAGCACCGGTAGCCCACGGTGGCGGGCGTGCCGGATCGCACCGATCTTGCCCTCGATGCCGCGGATGCCGAACCCGCCGGGAATCAGCACGCCGTGCACGTCATCCAGTGCAACAGCCGCTCCGTTGTCGGTCTCACAATCATCGGAGGCGACCCAGCGCATCTCGACTTTGGCGCGGTGTGCGAACCCGCCGGCGCGCAGTGCCTCGGCCACTGACAGATAGGCGTCCGAGAGGTCGACGTACTTGCCCACCAACGCGATTCGGACGGTCTCCTTGGGCTCGTGGACTCGGCGCAGCAGGTCGTTCCACTGCGTCCAGTCGACATCGCGGAACGGCAGATTCAGCCTGCGCACCACATAGGCGTCGAGTTCCTCGCGGTGCAACACCTTGGGAATGTCATAGATCGACGGCGCATCGGGCGTCGAGATGACCCCGTCGATGTCGACGTCACACATCAGCGCGATCTTGTTCTTCAGCGGCTCGGGCACGTCCCTGTCGCAGCGCAGGATCAGCGCGTCGGGGCTGATACCGATGCTGCGCAGCGCGGCCACCGAGTGCTGGGTGGGTTTGGTCTTCAGCTCGCCCGACGGCGCCAGGTAGGGCACCAGCGAGACATGCAGGAAAAAGCAGTTCTCCCGGCCGACTTCGTGGCGGACCTGGCGCGCAGCCTCCAGGAACGGCAGCGACTCGATGTCACCGACGGTGCCGCCGATCTCGGTGATCACCACGTCGGGCCGGTTGCCGGACGCATCGGGCTCGGCCATCGCCAGGATGCGGCCCTTGATCTCGTCGGTGATGTGCGGGATCACCTGCACGGTGTCGCCGAGATACTCGCCGCGGCGCTCCTTGGCGATCACCGACGAATACACCTGCCCGGTGGTCACATTGGCCGATCCGGACAGGTTGCGGTCCAGGAAGCGCTCGTAGTGCCCGACGTCGAGGTCGGTCTCGGCGCCGTCCTCGGTGACGAACACCTCGCCGTGCTGGAACGGGTTCATCGTTCCCGGGTCGACGTTCAGATAGGGGTCTAGCTTCTGCATCGTCACCTGCAGACCGCGCGCGGTCAGCAACTGACCGAGACTGCTGGCGGTCAGGCCCTTACCGAGGGACGAGACAACTCCACCGCTGACGAAGATGTGTTTGGTGGCGGTCTGCGGGTGCTTGCGCAGTGGGGGCAAGAGCAACCTCCGTGACGTCGGGCAGGGGATCGCTGGGAACTGCCTGGGGCCTGCCTACCCACGGAATCTCACCCTAACACCGACGCCGACAACCCGGCGCTAACACGCCAGTGGCCTTCGTTACCTCTGTGTTGCCCGGCGTCTACTGCGGGACGGTGAGCGACGCCGCGCCCGGCCCGATGCCGAACTTCCCCGACGGCGCCCCGTTGACCAGGTTCTGCAACGCCAGGACGGTGGTGATGCGGCCGGCCTCAGAACTGATGTCGTCGACTGTGGTCACGTCGGCTGCCATCCCGGCATCAGCGCGCGTCACCGCGACAGCCGCGGTTCCGGTGGCTGAACCGTCCCGGCCTGCGAGCACCGTTCCCGACCCGTGCGGGGCCATCCCCGCGGCGAACCGGGCAACCGTGGAGCCCTGGTTGCCCGCGTCGTCGCCCAGCGCTCCGCCGGTCACGACGACCGCGGTGTTGGCCGCGGCCAGGCGGTCGCCCTGGTAGGTCAGAAAACCGGTGTCACGCAGCGCGGCCAGCACGGTGTCGCGTTGGGTGTCGTCGGCCGGTCGGATGGCGGGGTCGCGGTTGATCAGCAGTGCGATGCCGAGCAGGTCGCCGGCCTGCGAACCTTGGTCGACCAGCGTGGTGCTCAGCTGTGCGCCGGCCGGAACGATCGAGGAGTTGACCACCGAACGCAGCTTCTCCGCGGAGTTGGCGTCGACGAACTGCTGCGTCAGCGCGACCGTGCCGGTCACAGTTCCGCCGGCCTGACCGATCAGCCGGCTTGTCGCGGCCACGTCGTCGTCGTTGGCGTCTGGGGTGCGAAACAGCACCACCGCCTTGCCGGCCAACGCGTCCTTGACGATTCGGCTCGACATCTGTTTATCGAAATCATCAGCAGCGCTGAGCTTTTCGTTCAACGCATTGCGTTGATCGGTCAGCGAGGTGATCTGCTTGTTGAGGTCCTGCTTCTCGTCGCGCAATCCGGACAGCAACGTATCGGACAGCACGCCGGAGCCCAGGAAGACGCCGACGGCCAGCGCAAGGAACACCGCAGCCAGCGAAATGGCATGGTGGCGTAGCGAAATCACAGCGGTGAGCCTTTCTGCTCTAGGCCTAGGTCACCCAGCTCTGCACCCACAGCGAGAAGCGGTTCCAGTAGGTCACAATCCAGTCGATGACGAATGTGTCGGCCCGCGACACCCACAGCGCGGCGATGATCGCGAACAGCACCGCCAGGATCAGCATGGCGATCGCCCCGCCGGAGATGTGGTTCCGGTACAGCGTGGCAACAGCTTTCGCGTCCACGAGCTTCTCGCCGACCTTCAGCCTGGTGAGGAACGTCGACGGGTTGCTCTGCTGGCGGGAGCGGTCGAAGAACTCTTCGATGCTCGCCGAATGACCGGCCGTCACGATCAGCGAGGCGCCGTGATGGTCGACGAGCAGCAGCGCCAGGTCGGCGGCCGAGCCGGCGGCCGGGAACGTCATCGCCCCTATGCCCAGGTCCTGAATGCGTTCCAGACCGTTGGCGTGCCCGTCGGCATCGGCCGGCAGGACCACCTGCGCACCGCTCTTGAGCACGTCAGCGCTCATCTGGTCGGGGTTGCCGACGATCAGCTGGGGCCGGTAACCGTTCTTCTGCAATAGGTCTGCGCCGCTCTCCACCCCGATGAGCACCGGCTGGTACTCCTTGATGAAGGGCTTGAGCGCCTTGAGGTCGTCTTCGGCGCCGGGTCCGTCGGCCACCACCAGGACATGACGGCGGTAGACGTCGACGTCGATGTCCGGAATGCCGATACCGTCGATCAGCAGCGGGCTCTCGCTGCGGATGAATTCGATGGTGTTGCCTGCGAACGCCTCCAGATGCGCGACCAGCCCGGTCTTGGCGTCCTGCATGAGGTCGGCGATCTCTTCGTCGCTGCGCTCCACGCCCAGGGCGAGACGGCGATCGCCGGAGTACACCCCACCGTTGTGCAGCCGGATCTTCGCGCCGTCCTTGATCTTCTTGAAGACTTCGGGACCGGCGCTGTCGATCAGCGTGATGTTGTTGGCCACCAGTACTTCCGGGCCCAGGTTGGGGTACCGGCCCGAGATCGACGGAGAGGCGTTGACCACGCCGGCGATGTTCGCGTCGACCAAAGCGTCCGCCGTCATCCGGTCCAGGTCGAGGATGTCGAGCACCACAATGTCGCCCGGGCCCACACGGCGAAGCAGGCGATCGATGTCGCGATCGACGCGGGCTGTCCCCGCGACTCCTGGTCGTGCACCGGTATTACGGGAGAGAAGCGCTGACATCTTCATGCTGGGATTCTGTCGGCGGCGCGGCCGATATTCGCGGAGGCGCGCCGTAACACCAGCCACACAAGTCACATCTTGTCACAGCAGTAACACAGTTCGGATACGCGATTTCCTCCATGCGAGGCCGTCGCCCGTTACCGTCAGCTAACCGATCGACGGAGCCGAGCATGAGCCGAATGTCCCGCGCGACCTGGTTCAGCGGGCTGCTCGTCGGGCTGGGCGTGGGCGCGGCCGTGCTGGCCGGGGGCGGTGTCGCCAGCGCCGAGTCGCCCGGTGCCAGCTCGGCCGCACACGGGTCCGATAGTTCGGCAGGTTCGACCGGCCACTCCCGCCCATCGCCCGCCGCCACCACCACCCCGCGTACCCGCAAGACACTGTCGGCCTCAAGGGTTTCCAGGCCCGCGGCCCGCCTGGCTCGGCCCGCCCCGCGACCGGTGGTCTCACCGCCGCCGGTGCCGGCCCTCGTCACGGCGGTCACGACGTTCTTCGAGGACCTGCACGACTCACTGACCGGCGCTCCAGAGGCGCGTCCCAGTCCTGTCGAGACCGCGACGACCGCCTACGGGACGATCGGGAAGTGGATGCTCGGCCGGAGCGGCGCGCTCGCCGACTGGCCCAACCAGCAATATCCGTTCAAGACTCTCTACCAACCGATCAACGTGATCATCGTCGACCCGACGTCGAGCACTGCCGAAGAGTCGGCCCGCAAGCTCGACGCCACCCTGAGCGCGGCCGGCTTCCCCGCGCAGCCGGTCCATTCCACGGGGTATCAGGGTCTGATCGACGGCGTCGTCTACGGACAGCAGCCCACCGGACCCGAGCAGGCGTTCTCAAACGCCCACTGGCTGCTGACCAATGATCATGGCCGCGTGTTCGGCGCAGCTCCCGCCCCGGACGGGACCGGTTATGTGTGGACCGCCTCGTTCAGCCGCGAGCGCCCCGGCTTCTTCTATGTCGTCCCGACCCACGTCTACGTGTCGTTCAATCGAGCCCGCGACAGACTGCGGGCCGCGCTGGTGCGCGCCGGCGCAACCGATCTGGGATTGGTCGACATGGACAACGAGCTCGACCGCCGGACCACCACCACCGGCGACCACGACGGTTACGCGATCGTCATCGAGCTCAGCTGAGTCCCCGATCGCCCTGAGCGGCGTCGAGCAGCTCGCGGGCGTGCGCGCGGCCGGTGTCGGACTCCCCCAGTCCGGCCAGCATCCTCGCCAGCTCCCCCACCCGCTGCTCGGTGTCCAGGCGGCGCACCCCGCTGGTCCCGTTGCCTGCGCTGTCGACGACGAGGTGGCTGTCGGCGTAGGCGGCGACCTGCGGCAGGTGGGTGACGACGATGACTTGATGAGTGCGGGCAAGCCGCGCCAGACGGCGGCCGATCTGCACCGCGGCCCGACCCCCGACGCCCGCGTCCACCTCGTCGAACACCATCGTGGTGCCCTCCGCCGACGCGGCCAGCACCACTTCCAGCGCGAGCATCACGCGCGACAGTTCACCGCCGGACGCGCTCTTGTTCAGCGGCAGGACATCGGAACCGCGATGCGCGGTGAACCCGAACTCGACCAGGTCGATGCCCTCTCCACCGGCATGCACGGTCTCGCCCGACGGCAACCGCAACGGTGCACTGTCGTCGTCGCGGGCCGGCATCAGCGACACCGTCACGCTGAAGTCGGCGTGCGTCATCGCCAACCCGTTCAGCTCGGCGGTGATGGCCTTGGCCAAGCCCTTCGCCGCCTTGGTGCGGGCCTTGGACAGCTCCAGAGCGGACGTCGCCACCTGGCCGGCGAGCTCGTCGACGCGGCGGCCCAGCCCGGCCAGCGCGTCCTCCGACACGTCGAGCTGCGCCAGGCGCTCGCGGGACTCCTTGGCCCACGCCAGCACACCGTTGACGTCGGCGGCGTACTTGCGGGTCAGGTTGCGCAGCTCGGCCTGGCGCGCGAGCTTGGTCTCCAAGGCGCTGGCGTCATCGGGCAGGTCGCCCAGGAAGTCGCCGAGTTCACGGGCGACGTCGCCGGCGACGGTCAGCGCGTCGGTGAGCTGACGGGCCAACGCCGCCAGCGCGGGATCGTCGGTGGACTGCAGTAGGGCCGCCGCACGCCCCAAAGTATCCGTGGCAGAACGGGGTTCACCGTCGGTGAGATCGTCGGCCGAGAGATTGGCGCGCGCGCCGGCGACCGCCTCGCGCAGCGCGTCGAGTTCGGAGAGCCGGCGGATGTCGGCCACCAGCGATTCGTCTTCTCCAGGCATCGGGTCGACACCGTCGATCTCGGTCAGCGCGAACTTCAGCCGGTCCGCTTCCTGCGCCAGCTCGCGAGCCCGGTTCGTCCGGTCGACCAGATCCCGCCGGGCCACCTGCCACTGGTCGCGCAGCTTCTTGTAGCGCTCCAGTTTCGCGTCGACCCCAGTGAAGCGGTCCAGGGCAGCGCGCTGTTCCTCGGGGCGCATCAGCCGCAGCTGGTCGTTCTGGCCGTGCAGCGTCAGCAGTTCCGAGGTGAATGTCGACAGCGACTTGGCGGGCACGCTGCGCCCACCGAGGTAGGCCCGCGACGGCCCGTCGCGGCTGACGGTTCGCAGCGCAATGATGCTGCCGTCGTCGTCACGATCGGCGCCGGAGGAGTCCAGGATCTCGTCGATCCGCTTGCCGGTGGCGTCGTCGAGTTCTGCAGTGGCGAAACGGCCTTCGACCACCGCCCGCTCAGAACCCGACCGCACCCTGGTGGCATCGGCGCGTGCCCCGCCGAGTAGGTGCAGGCCCGTCACCACCATGGTCTTGCCGGTGCCGGTCTCGCCGGTCAGCACGGTCAGTCCGCGGTCGAACTCAGCGGTGGCGGCGCTGATCGCGCCCAATGACTCGATCCGGATCTCAGCCAGCATCGGCGGATCACTGCCCCCGCCAGCCGGTGACCGGCAGCCGGAATTTGCGAACCAACCGATCGGTGAACGGCGCGCTGTCCAGGCGCACCCACTTCAGCGGGGTCGTGCACTTGGTCACCTCGAGCCGCCCGCCGGCCGGCACCCGCATCTCGCGGCGGCCGTCGCAGAACACCAGCGCCTCGTGGCTGTCGTCCTCGATCTCGATGGCAATCAGCGCAGTCGGACTCGTGACCATCGGGCGTGCGAACAACGCGTGAGCGTTGTTGGGCACCACGATCATGGCCTCCAGATCCGGCCACACCACGGGCCCGCCCGCCGAGAACGCGTACGCGGTGGAGCCGGTCGGGCTCGAGACCAGCACGCCGTCGCAGCCGAACGCGGAGACCGGCCTGCCGTCGATCTCCAGCACGACGCCGATCACCCCGAGCCGCGCGCCCTTTTCCAGGCTGGCCTCGTTGAGGGCCCAGCCGCGGGCGATGACCTCGCCCTTGTCGCGCACCGCGATGTCGAGAGTCATCCGCTCCTCGACGCGGTAGGTGCGGGTGACGACGTGCTCGAGAACGGTGTCGATGGCCTCGGCTTCGGCCTCGGCCAAGAACCCGATGCGCCCCAGGTTGATTCCGAGCACCGGAATTTCCGCATTGCGGGCCAGTTCGGCGGCCCGCAGAAAGGTGCCGTCACCTCCGAGGACAAGCACCAACTCGCACCCGACGGCCGCGTTGGCGTCGGCGTCGACCACTTCGGTGGTCGAGCCCACCGCCTGCATTTCGGTGGGGTCGAAATGGGTGCCGCGGTCCACGGATTCGGCAGAGAGAACCCGCAGCGCTATATCGTTGTCGCCCAACACCTTTTCCACCCGGCGGGCCGTCTCGATGGCCTCCTCGCGAGCAGTGTGTACGACGAGCAGGATTGCCCGCTCAGAAGTCATTGCGGTCCTTCCGCGACGGCGCGGCGTACCGCGCCGTCCAGTTCGTCTCCGTGCAGTCCGTGGTCTGTTTCGGCACGCAGCCACAAGAAGTATTCGACGTTGCCCGAGGGGCCGGGCAGCGGGCTGGCGGTCGCGCCGACCGTCTGCCAGCCGAGTTCACCGGCGCGAGCTGCGACGGCCAGCACCGCGGCAGTCCGCAGTTCCGGATCGGACACCACCCCGCCGGCACCCACCTGCTCGCGACCGACCTCGAACTGTGGCTTCACCATGGGAACGATATCGGCGTGGGGGGACGCGCAGACAGTCAGTGCGGGCAGCACCGTGGCCAGTGAGATGAACGACAGGTCGGACACGACCAGGTCGACAGGGCCGCTGATCGCATCGGGTGTCAGGTCCCGCACATTCGTGCGCTCAATGACCACCACGCGCGGATCGGAACGCAGCGACCACGCCAGCTGGCCGTAGCCGACGTCGACCGCCACGACTTCGGTGGCGCCACGGTCCAGGAGCACCTCGGTGAAGCCACCGGTCGAGGCGCCCGCGTCGAGGCAGCGCCGCCCGGCCGGGTCGATGCCGAAGGCGTCCAGGGCTCCGATCAGCTTGTGGGCGCCGCGCGACACCCAGGTGCGCTCGTCGCCGGCTTCGACGGTCAGGTTCGCGGTGACGGCGACCGCGGTGGCAGGTTTGACCGCACGCATGCCGTCGATGCTGACCCGGCCGGCGCCGATGAGTTCGGCGGCCTGCTGCCGGGACCGCGCCAGTCCACGACGGACCAGCTCAGCGTCAACCCGGGCACGCCGCGTCATGCGCGAACTCAGCCCTTCTCCACCGATTCCAGCGCATTGACCAGGATTTGGTGCGCTTCCTCGAGCTGCCGTCCGACCGCATCGATGTCCACATCGGCGACGTCGACGCTGTCGGGATCGACGCTGGGCACCTGGGCCAGCACGGCGTCGATAGCGGCGCGAATCTGTTCGGGGTCGGCGTTCATATCACCGTTCACGCTAGCTGATCCTGTGCCGTCAGCAGGGACCAGCGCTGCAGCGCGGCGCGTGCGGTGTCGTCGCCGGCTCGCACCGTCAGCCGACGCCCCGCTCCGGCCGCGTCCCACACGGCGCGAGCGGTCGCACGGACCACCGAGAGCCCGTCGTCGCTGTGGTCTGTGCCTGCCGTGCTCACGATCACTGAGCCGTCGCCCACCTCGACACGCCAGGCCGGCTGCTCGGCGACTCGCAGGGATTCTGAGCCGGTGTGCAGGTCGCGGAGGTCGCCACCGATGTAGGTGGGGCGTTGCTCGGGGACGGCGTGCACCGCCTCGGCGGCGGTGCTGACCCCGCACAGCACCATCAGACTGGGCAGATCCGCGGCGTTGGCTCCTGCGATATCGGTGTCGAGGCGGTCACCGACGACCAGCGGAGTATCAAAGGAGCCCCGCGCCAGGGCATCTCGCATCAGGGCCGGAGCGGGCTTGCCCGCCACCTGGTATTCGGCGTCGGTCGCGGTGCGCAGTGCGGCGACCATCGAGCCGTTTCCGGGCAGCAGTCCCCGTTCAGTGGGCAGGGTGCGGTCGACGTTGGCCGCCACCCAGAGCGCACCGGAGCGGATGGCCAGCGCGGCCTCGGCCAGGTCGGGCCATCCTGTCGTCATCGAATGTCCCTGCACGACGGCCACTGGCTCGTCATCGAACCGCCTCACCGGCTGCAGCCCGACCGCCTCGATCTCACCTGCCAGCGCATCGGTCCCGACGATCAGCACCTTCGACCCCGGTTTCAACTGCTGGGCCAGCAGCCGGGCCGCACTCTGGGCGCTGGTCACCACATCGGCGGCGTCCGCGACGAAGCCCAGATCCCGCAAGTGCGCCGCCACGTCTTCGGCGGCGCGGGAGGCGTTGTTGGTGACGAACAGCTTGCGGGTCTGCGCGGCCTCCAGGGCATCGATAGCGCCCTCGGTCGGCTCATGACCGCGAAACACGGTGCCGTCCAAATCGAGCAGCAAGCAATCATGTTGCTGCGCAAGGGTAGTCATCTCAGGCCAGCTCGCCGACCCGGTCTTCGGCGTCGGTGACGCCCTCGACGTCGGCTGCGGCGGCATGGATGAACCACTGCAGCGCATCCTCGCCGCGACCGAGGGCCAGCAGCGTCTCCGCGTAGGCGTAGAACAGTCGCGCAGCGGTCGAGCCGGTGCGCGACGGGTCGGGCTGCGGTGTGGACAACACCACCAGCGCCTGCTCGAGCTGACCGAGGTCGGCACGTGCGCCTGCGGCGACGATCCGCAGCTCGTCGGCGTCGTCACCGGTGAGCTCGGCCGCTTCGGGGCTGCGGGCGAGTTCGATGGCGCGTTCGGGCCGTCCGACGCCACGTTCGCAGTCGGCGATCAGCGGAAGCAGCTGCGACTTGCTGCCCATCCGGCGGGCGGCACGGAATTCGGACAGTGCTTGACCCCAGTCGCCGCACTGGTAGGCGGCGATGCCGACCGCTTCACGTACCGCCGCGATCCGCCCCGACCGGGCTCGTGCGGCCTGGGCGTGCTCCAGCGCGGCCTGCGGGTCTTCGTCGAGCAGTTCGCCGGCCGCGACCAGGTGGCGGGCCACGGTGTCGGCGGTCGACTTATCCAAAGTCGTGAGTTCGCCGCGGATTTCGGGCGCGAGTTGCTTGGCCTCGATGGACGCCGGGATGACCGGACCGGCCTGGGCGGCGCCGCCCCCGTCACCATCGGCGGCCGGCCGCGGCTGCGCCGGACGGGCACGGCCCGGTCCGGACCGGTGTGGTGCGTTGTTGCCCCGGCGATCGCGGTTTCCAGCACCTGCCGCCGAGGGCCGACGGGACGGACGCCCACCGGAATTGCCTTGCCTGTCATCGACCACCTGTAAAGGATACGGGCAGGCCTCAGACAGCCACAATTCGGACAATTGAAAAATGCATTATGGAATTCGTAATTCAAATGGAAACGCCCCCCGATTTCTCGGGGGGCGTTTCTCTAAATTGTGTTCGGCGGTGTCCTACTTTTCCACCCTGTGGGGTAGTATCATCGGCGCTGGTAGGCTTAGCTTCCGGGTTCGGGATGGGACCGGGCGTTTCCCTGCCGCTATGGCCGCCGTAACTTTATTCACTCTTTTCCGAGTGTACATAGTTTTGGTGGTGGGGTGCAGTGTGTTGATTGTTGTGGTGTGGTTGCGGGCAATGTGTGTGCGTCTTTACAGTTTCCGAAAACAAATTGGTTTGTTGTTTTGGTTGTTGTAAGTTTTCGGCCGGTTAGTGCCAGTTCCTGAACACCTTGCGGTGCGTGTAGGTCTGGTCTATCGATCCCGTGGTCTGCGGGGGCCTTATCCTCTAAAGGGTGAGAAACCTGGTCTTGGAGAAGGTTTCCCGCTTAGATGCTTTCAGCGGTTATCCTGTCCGAACGTGGCTATCCAGCGGTGCCCCTGGTGGGACAACTGGTGTACCAGAGGTTCGTCCGTCCCGGTCCTCTCGTACTAGGGACAGGTTTCCTCAAGTTTCTGACGCGCGCGGCGGATAGAGACCGAACTGTCTCACGACGTTCTAAACCCAGCTCGCGTGCCGCTTTAATGGGCGAACAGCCCAACCCTTGGGACCTGCTCCAGCCCCAGGATGCGACGAGCCGACATCGAGGTGCCAAACCATCCCGTCGATATGGACTCTTGGGGAAGATCAGCCTGTTATCCCCGGGGGTACCTTTTATCCGTTGAGCGACACCCCTTCCACTCGGGGGGTGCCGGATCACTAGTCCCGACTTTCGTCCCTGCTTGACATGTCCGTCTCGCAGTCAAGCTCCCTTGTGCACTTGCACTCAACACCTGATTGCCGTCCAGGTTGAGGGAACCTTTGGGCGCCTCCGTTACATTTTAGGAGGCAACCGCCCCAGTTAAACTACCCACCAGGCACTGTCCCTGGACCGGATATACGGTCCGAAGTTAGAAGTCCAATACGATCAGAGTGGTATTTCAACAATGACTCCACCCACACTGGCGTGTGAGTTTCACAGTCTCCCACCTATCCTACACAAACCGTATCGAACGCCAATACCAAGCTATAGTGAAGGTCCCGGGGTCTTTTCGTCCTGCCGCGCGTAACGAGCATCTTTACTCGTAGTGCAATTTCGCCGAGTCTATGGTTGAGACAGTTGAGAAGTCGTTACGCCATTCGTGCAGGTCGGAACTTACCCGACAAGGAATTTCGCTACCTTAGGATGGTTATAGTTACCACCGCCGTTTACTGGGGCTTAAATTCTCCGCTTCACCCCGAAGGGTTAACGGGTCCTCTTAACCTTCCAGCACCGGGCAGGCGTCAGTCCGTATACATCGTCTTGCGACTTCGCACGGACCTGTGTTTTAGTAAACAGTCGCTTCTCACTGGTTTGTGCCACCCCACCGCTGCCGGCAGCTAGTGCCATGACAGTAGGAGGTCCCCCTTCTCCCGAAGTTACGGGGGTATTTTGCCGAGTTCCTTAACCATAGTTCACTCGTACGCCTTGGTATTCTCTACCTGACCACCTGTGTTGGTTTGGGGTACGGGCCGTGTGTGCGCTCGCTAGAGGCTTTTCTTGGCAGCAAAGGATCACCGAATTCGCCTCACTCGGCTATGCATCACCTCTCAGGATATATGCCAGACGGATTTGCCTATCTGACTCCCTACGGGCTTGCCCCAGTATTACCACTGACTGGTACGGCTACCTACCTGCGTCACCCCATCGCTTGACTACTACCCACCCGGTCTCGCGCAGCCGGCGACCCCCGCTTCCCGAAGGAATTGGTTGGCCACCATTTGGGCGATTAGCAGAATGGATTCATCAGGGACGCTCACACACGGGTACGGGAATATCAACCCGTTGTCCATCGACTACGCCTGTCGGCCTCGCCTTAGGTCCCGACTCACCCTGGGCGGACTGGCCTGGCCCAGGAACCCTTGGTCTTTCGGCGGGCAAGGTTCTCACTTGCCTTATCGCTACTCATGCCTGCATTCTCACTCCCACACCCTCCACAGCTCCATTACCAGGCTGCTTCACCGGTGTGCAGGACGCTCCCCTACCCATCAACACAAGGTTGATGCCGCGGCTTCGGCGGTGTGCTTGAGCCCCGCTACATTATCGGCGCACAATCACTTGACCAGTGAGCTATTACGCACTCTTTCAAGGGTGGCTGCTTCTAAGCCAACCTCCTGGTTGTCTCTGCGACTGCACATCCTTTTCCACTTAGCACACGCTTAGGGGCCTTAGCCGGCGATCTGGGCTGTTTCCCTCTCGACGTACGGAGCTTATCCCCCGCCGTCTCACTGCCACGCTTTCACTTACCGGCATTCGGAGTTTGGCTGACGTCAGTAACCCTGTGGGGCCCATCGGCCATCCAGTAGCTCTACCTCCGGCAAGAAACACGCAACGCTGCACCTAAATGCATTTCGGGGAGAACCAGCTATCACGGAGTTTGATTGGCCTTTCACCCCTACCCACAACTCATCCCCTCAGTCTTCAACCTAAGTGGGTTCGGGCCTCCACGCGGTCTTACCCGCGCTTCACCCTGGCCATGGGTAGATCACTCCGCTTCGGGTCCAGAACACACCACTACACCACACACTGTTGTGTGGATACGCCCTATTCAGACTCGCTTTCGCTACGGCTACCCCACCCGGGTTAACCTCGCGACATGTCCCTGACTCGCAGGCTCATTCTTCAAAAGGCACGCCATCACCCCACCACGAAGGAGGGCTCTGACGGATTGTAAGCGCACGGTTTCAGGTACTATTTCACTCCCCTCCCGGGGTACTTTTCACCATTCCCTCACGGTACTAATCCGCTATCGGTCACTGAGAAGTATTCAGGCTTACCGGGTGGTCCCGGCAGATTCACAGCAGATTCCACGGGCCCGCTGCTACTCGGGAACAGTTCCACAGGAGCCGTGATGTTTTCAGTTACGGGGCTCTCACCCACTACGGCAGACCATCCCAGGTCACTTCACCTAACACCACGGTTTATCACTCCCGCCCCGGCCGGCAGACCGAAGACGAAACGTCCCACAACACCGCACACACAACCCCTGCCGGGTATCACATGCATACGGTTTAGCCATCCTCCGCGTTCGCTCGCCACTACTAACGGAATCACAATTGTTTTCTCTTCCTACGGGTACTGAGATGTTTCACTTCCCCGCGTTCCCCCCCACTACCTATGTATTCAGTAGTGGGTGACACGACATCACTCGTGCCGGGTTTCCCCATTCGGACATCCTCGGATCAACGCTCGGTTGGCAGCTCCCCGAGGCATAACGCAGCCTCCCACGTCCTTCATCGGCTCCCAGTGCCAAGGCATCCACCATGCGCTCTTAAACACTTACAACACAAAAAACCAATTCGAAAAAAGAAATTGCACATCAATCGCACACACAAAACCACCAACCCCCAAAGGAAGCCGGCGCCTCATGCGTGCCAGATGCTCGCAACCACTATCCACAAATCAAACACCACACCCCACCACCAAAGATGGAGCAACAACACACCGACCCCGCCAACGCGGAGCCACCCGGAACCCCGGGCACGGGCCTGTTGTCTCAAAGCCCAACAGTGTGTTTGGCAGCACCAGACAACCCCCCACCAAAGGAAGGTCCCCGTCCTGGTCGTTTGCTTGTCGTGCACCAGACCCCCACCCACTACAGGTGACACCCACGACAGGTGATAAAAGGCCATCCAACGAATCGATCAGATCACCGAACCCCCACACGATGTGGGCGGGCCTGATTCTCGTGGTGCTCCTTAGAAAGGAGGTGATCCAGCCGCACCTTCCGGTACGGCTACCTTGTTACGACTTCGTCCCAATCGCCGATCCCACCTTCGACGGCTCCCTCCACAAGGGTTAGGCCACCGGCTTCGGGTGTTACCGACTTTCATGACGTGACGGGCGGTGTGTACAAGGCCCGGGAACGTATTCACCGCAGCGTTGCTGATCTGCGATTACTAGCGACTCCGACTTCACGGGGTCGAGTTGCAGACCCCGATCCGAACTGAGACCGGCTTTGAAAGGATTCGCTCCACCTCACGGCATCGCAGCCCTTTGTACCGGCCATTGTAGCATGTGTGAAGCCCTGGACATAAGGGGCATGATGACTTGACGTCATCCCCACCTTCCTCCGAGTTGACCCCGGCAGTCTCTCACGAGTCCCCACCATAACGTGCTGGCAACATGAGACAAGGGTTGCGCTCGTTGCGGGACTTAACCCAACATCTCACGACACGAGCTGACGACAGCCATGCACCACCTGCACACAGGCCACAAGGGAACCGACATCTCTGCCGGCGTCCTGTGCATGTCAAACCCAGGTAAGGTTCTTCGCGTTGCATCGAATTAATCCACATGCTCCGCCGCTTGTGCGGGCCCCCGTCAATTTCTTTGAGTTTTAGCCTTGCGGCCGTACTCCCCAGGCGGGGTACTTAATGCGTTAGCTACGGCACGGATCCCAAGGAAGGAAACCCACACCTAGTACCCACCGTTTACGGCGTGGACTACCAGGGTATCTAATCCTGTTCGCTCCCCACGCTTTCGCTCCTCAGCGTCAGTTACTGCCCAGAGACCCGCCTTCGCCACCGGTGTTCCTCCTGATATCTGCGCATTCCACCGCTACACCAGGAATTCCAGTCTCCCCTGCAGTACTCAAGTCTGCCCGTATCGCCCGCACGCCCACAGTTGAGCTGTGAGTTTTCACGAACAACGCGACAAACCACCTACGAGCTCTTTACGCCCAGTAATTCCGGACAACGCTCGGACCCTACGTATTACCGCGGCTGCTGGCACGTAGTTGGCCGGTCCTTCTTCTACAGGTACCGTCACTTGCGCTTCGTCCCTGCTGAAAGAGGTTTACAACCCGAAGGCCGTCATCCCTCACGCGGCGTCGCTGCATCAGGCTTGCGCCCATTGTGCAATATTCCCCACTGCTGCCTCCCGTAGGAGTCTGGGCCGTATCTCAGTCCCAGTGTGGCCGGTCACCCTCTCAGGCCGGCTACCCGTCGTCGCCTTGGTAGGCCATTACCCCACCAACAAGCTGATAGGCCGCGGGCCCATCCCACACCGCAAAAGCTTTCCACCACAACCCATGAAGGCCATGATCCTATTCGGTATTAGACCCAGTTTCCCAGGCTTATCCCAAAGTGCAGGGCAGATCACCCACGTGTTACTCACCCGTTCGCCACTCGAGTACCCCGAAGGGCCTTTCCGTTCGACTTGCATGTGTTAAGCACGCCGCCAGCGTTCGTCCTGAGCCAGAATCAAACTCTCCAAACAAAAACCCCTCACCCAAAAAGGCAAGGCAGAATTCGAATCAGAACAAGCCTGAAACCAAACAAAAGACACCAAAACTGGCATCAACAACCGCACCCCAACACGGGGGTATCAGAATGCGGCAAAAAACAACAACAAACAAAAACCACCAAACACACTATTGAGTTCTCAAACAACACACCCCAGTCACCCACTCGACCGCGCAGTAACCCCGCGACCCGAAGGCCGCGTAGATATCGTGCGGACAAGAGGAACAACCCTGTTACCAGGTTTGATTCCCGGGAGGTCTTCGCGCTCTCCGGCTTGGCCGGGCCGCTCTGACTTGGAATAAGTTACAGACGAGCTAACGGCGAGTCAAATCGCCTGCTAGATCGGCGTTTCGCCCGCGCCGCGAGTCGTCAAACCCGCTGTACCCCAGCGATATTCCGCTTCCCGCGCCGCAGCACCAACCAGCGCCCGTGCAGGAAGTGGGACGGTTGTGCCACCCAGTCCTCGCTGTCGATCTTCTCGTTGTTGACCGACACTCCCCCTTCGGCGATCGTGCGCTTGGCGGCACCCTTGCTCGCCGACAGGCCGGTGGCCACCAATAGATCGACGATGCCGTCCGCACCGCCCGGGCCGAGCTCGGCCACCGTCGTCTCCCGCAACGCGGCCGACAGCGTCGGTTCATCGAGCCGGGAGAGCTCGCCCCGGCCGAACAACGCCTGCGACGCGTGCTCAACGGCGTCAGTCGCAGCCTGGCCGTGGACCAACGTGGTCAGTTCTTGGGCCAGCCGCCGCTGTGCGGCCCGCTCATGTGGTCGTTCCGCGGTCGCCTGGGCGAGCTCGGCAAGGTCGTCGGCGGACAAGAAGGTGAACCAGCGCAGGTACCGGATCACGTCGGCGTCTGCGGTGTTGACGAAGTACTGATACCAGGCATAGGGGCTGGTCATCTCGGGATCCAGCCACAGGCTGCCGCCTCCGGTGGACTTGCCGAACTTGGTTCCGTCAGCGGCGGTGACCAGCGGCACGGTCAGCGCATGGACGCTTGCGCCCAACGTCTGACGGGCCAGCCGCACCCCGGCGATGATGTTGCCCCATTGATCGGACCCACCGATCTGCAGTGAGCAGCCGTAGCGCCGGTGCAGTTCCACATAGTCGTTGGCCTGCAGCAGCATGTAGCTGAATTCGGTGTACGAGATGCCGTCGCCGTCGAGCCGGCGACGGATCGTGTCACGGTCGAGCATCACGTTCACCGAGAAGTGCTTGCCGACGTCGCGCAGGAAATCGATGGCGCTCAGCTGCGCGGTCCAATTCAGGTTGTTCTCCACGATCGCGCCGCTGGGTGACTCGTCGAAGTCGACGAACCGCTCCAGCTGGCCACGGATGCGCTCTGCCCACTGAGCGACGGTGTCGGTGGTGTTCATGGTCCGCTCGCCGGTGTCACGAGGATCACCGATCATCCCGGTCGCGCCACCCGCCAGCACGATCGGCCGATGGCCGGCTCGTTGGAATCGGCGAAGTGTGAGCAACGGCACCAGGTTTCCCGCATGCAGGCTCGGCGCGGTCGGATCGAATCCGCAATACACAGTCATCGGGGGTTGGGCGGCCGCCGCGGCGAGCGCGTCGATATCGGTCGACTGCGCAATCAGCTCCCGCCAGCCCAACTCGTCGAGAATCGTCGTGCTCATGCGTTGATCTTCCCGCATGGGATGCGCTCAGTCGCTCGCGCCCGGGATTGGCGCCCGCGGACTGCGGCGGTATGCCGACACCTCGGGACGTCCGGTGAGCCACAATCGCCACGGCCGGTCGGCGGCCTGCGAGACCCCGACCCGTGGCCCGGCACTCTCCGGACCATCCCCGTCACCGAGCTGGACGGTCACCGGCGATGCCGGATCGAAGACGTCGACCCCGTTGTCGTCCATCACGATGCCCAGCGCTGAACAGAGGTTGCCCGGACCGCGGGCCAGCGCCGCCGGGCGCACCAACGGGCCACGACGGATCTGCGCCACGTCCAGACCCGACTCGATCGCCGCGGCCCGCACCAGCACCGCCGCCGCCGTGCCCTCGGGTCCGCACGACACGTTCGCGCAGACGTGGATGCCGTGGCTTCGGTACGTATAGAGGTGACCAGCCGGGCCGAACATCACGTTGTTGCGGACACTCGGACCCCGATATGAATGCGCCGAGGCGTCCGGCCACGGGCCGTCCGGCGGACCGCCATACGCCTCGACCTCCACGATGAGCGCGCTGACACCCCGGCAGCTGATCACCCCGCCGAGCAGCAGCCGCGCCGCCGAGACCGGATCCGTAACCAGCTGATCGCCACCCATCGGACGAAATTCTGCCCCAGCCCTTGACCTTCCCCGCGCCGGGGAGCATTATTCATCGCGTGATGAGTTCATCGGGTGATGAATTGTTGGTGGACCGTGCCGATCCCGCCATCCGGGTCGAGCGCCTGCGTGTGGTGCGCGGTAAGCGGGTCGCCCTGCACGACATCACGGTGACGATCCCCCGCGGTTCGATCACCGGACTGCTCGGCCCGTCGGGCTGCGGCAAGACCACGCTGATGCGCAGCATCGTCGGCACCCAGATCGTCACGTCGGGAGCCGTGACCGTGCTCGGGCACCCGGCGGGATCCCCCGCACTGCGGCACCGGGTCGGCTACGTCACCCAGGATCCGACGATCTACAACGACCTCCGGGTCATCGACAACGTCCGCTACTTCGCCGCGCTGTACGGCGCCACCCCCGCGGTGGCCGATCGCGCGGTCGACGACGTCGGACTGCGCGATCACGCCGCGGCGTACTGCGCCAACCTGTCCGGCGGACAGCGCGCAAGGGTATCGCTGGCCTGCGCGTTGGTCTGTCAGCCCGACCTGCTGGTGCTCGACGAACCGACCGTCGGCCTCGATCCCGTGCTGCGCGTAGACCTGTGGGCCCAATTCGACGACTTGGCCCGCCGGGGCACCACCTTGCTGGTGTCCAGCCACGTGATGGACGAGGCCGACCACTGCGCGGGGCTGCTCCTCATGCGCGACGGCCGACTGCTGGCCCAGACCACCCCCACCCGACTGCGAGAGGACACCGGATGCACGTCACTCGAGGAAGCGTTCCTGTCCATCATCAGGCACAGCACCGCAGCGTCAGCAAGCTGAGCGCGCGCGCCTATCTGGCCACCACGGGCCGCATCCTGCGTCAGCTCCGGGCCGATCATCGAAGTGTCGCAATGATTCTCGTGGTGCCCAGCGCGGTCATCACGTTGATGTACTTCATGTTCGACGACGTGCCCAAGTTCCCCGGCGCGGTCTCGCCATTCCAGACCGCGTGCCTGATCCTGCTGGGACTGTTCCCACTGTTCGTGATGTTTCTGATCACCTCGATCACCATGCAGCGCGAACGGTCGTCGGGAACTCTCGAGCGGATTCTGACCACTCCCCTTCGCCGGCTCGATCTGCTGGCCGCCTACGGCACGGCGTTCTCGGTCGCGGCCGCCGCGCAGGCGATCCTGGCGTGCGTCGTGGCGTTCTGGCTGTTGGGGTTCGACACCTTGGGCAGCCCGGTGTGGGTGTTCGTCATCGCCGTCATCAACGCCGTGCTGGGTGTTGGCCTGGGCCTGCTGGCAAGTGCGTTCGCCCGCACCGAGTTTCAGGCCGTACAGTTCATGCCCGTGGTGATCGTCCCGCAGCTGCTGCTGGCCGGAATCATCGTGCCGCGCAATCAGATGCCAACCTGGCTGGAATGGATCAGCAACGCGATGCCGGCCAGCTACGCGCTGGAGGCCTTGCAGCAGGTGAACAGCCATACCGAGCTGACCACCATCGCGGTCCGGGACATCGTCGTGGTCCTCGCTTTCGCGATGGCGGCCATGGCGCTGGCCGCCGCGACGCTGCGCCGGCGAACACCGTGAGCGCCGGCTCGGCCAAACGCCCCGGCCGGCCGCGCGGTTCTTCCGACACTCGGGAGCGCATTCTCACCCGCGCTCGAGAGTTGTTCGCCCGCAACGGGATCGACAAGACATCGATCCGCTCGATTGCCGCTGCCGCCGGCGTGGATTCGGCCCTGGTCCATCACTACTTCGGTACCAAGCAGCAGCTGTTCGCCGCCGCGATCCAACTGCCGATCGACCCGATGACCGTGCTGGTTCCGCTGCGCGACACCCCCATCGAGGATCTCGGCCACGTGCTGCCCGCCACCCTGCTGCCGCTGTGGGATTCGGAGATGGGCGCGGGCCTCATCGCCACCATCCGGTCACTGCTGACCGGTTCTGATGTCAGCTTGGTCCGCTCGTTTCTGCAGGAAGTGATCACCGCCGAGGTGGCGCCGCGAGTGGACAACCCGCCGGGCACGGGACGACTGCGCGTGCAGTTCGTCGCCTCACAGCTGGTGGGCGTGGTGATGGCCCGCTACATCATCGGGCTCGAGCCGTTCGCCTCGCTGACGCCGGAACAAATCAGCGCGACCATCGCGCCGACGTTGCAGCGTTACCTCACCGGCGAATTGCCCGGGCTCTAGGACGCCGAGCGCGCCATCAATCGCTCATGATCCTCGGGGCTGACCTCGACGGCCTCGTCGACCAGCAACACCGGGATATCGTCCTCGATGCGGTAGGCCTTGTGCAGCCGAGGGTTGTAGAGAAGTTCGTCCACCAGCAACAGCGGCCCGCGGTCGGCTGGGCACACCAGGATGTTGAGCAGTTTCTCGTCGAGCATGTGGGGCTATGGGCTCACAGCCGGAGGTGCCGCCGCCGGGGCGTTGTTGCCGCCGATGGTCGGTGCGCCGTCGCTGGGCATCTGACCGGCGCCCATCACGGCATTGTTCTGCTGCCGCTGCTGTGCCTGCTGCAGGAGCTGCATCTGGGCGAAGATCTTCTGCTGGTAACCCAACGTGTTCTGCAGCGCCTGGATCAGCGGTTTCTGGTTCGGGCGGTACTGCAGCGCATTCTGGATCTCGGCGATATTGGTCCTCGACGGCTTGATGCCCTGTGCGCGCAGTTTCATCACCGACTTGATCAGGTTGGACAACTGCCCGCCGCTGGCGCCCTGGTCGTAGTTCTGGTCGATGAACAGCAGCAATTGGTCGGCGCTCTGGAACTGCGGGACGCCGTTGGCATCCGCGGTCGCCGGCGCCGTGGGGGTGGCCGGGGCCGTGCTCGGGTCCGCCAGCGCCTGTTGCGTGCCCACGCCGACCAGCAGCCCAGCGGTCAGGGCACCGATCGCCGTGCCGCGGACAGCGCGACGCCAGTGACGTGAAACGGTCTGGGTTGTCATGCATTCCTCCGACGCGTGGCGATCTGCGGTTATCGGCGAGCCTAACAGCGCCGCGCGACCTGGGCAGAGGCTCAGTTCTCGGTACCGCTCGAGTCGTCGGTACCGCAAAGCTGAGCGCGCGCCGCAGCCGTCAAACGCTTGTACTTCCCCGTATCGGGCTCCAAATGCCAGGCGTTACGCGATGCCTTCGGTATGCCGTCGGCGCGCAAAGCCGACACCGTCGGCCGGCAGGTGGCGCTGAGCGGGATCTCCGGCACCACATGCACCACGTCGGGCGCCAAGCCGACCGGCATCGACGCGAACGCGTCGGTCAGGTCCGCAGTAGTCACCGACACGCCGTCGCGCAGCGTGATCGCGGTGACAGCGACGACTCCCCCGGCCTCCTCGACGCTGTAGGTGGCGGCCAGGTCGACGGCGTTGATCCGGCTGACGGCGTCGGTGACCAACTCCGGAAACACCACACCGCGCTCGGTGCGGATCAGCAGCGGACGGTTGCCCAGCAGCCAGAAGTCGCCGTCGGCGTCGCGCCGGAACACGTACTCGGTCGAAATCCAGGTGTCGCCCGGGGCGAACACGCCACGCTTGACCGAGGCGGTCGGATCGATCGGCCCCCACGGCCGGGCCAGCAGCACACCCACCTCGTTGGGTTCGGCGACCGCGACGAACCCGCGGTCGTCCTCCAGGATCAGGTCGTCGTCGGCGTCGTAGGCAGCCAACTCGACCTGGCCGCCGCCGGGCAGCGGACGGCCCTTGCTGCCGATCTTCGCGCCGGCCACATTGGCCAAGACAGCCTGGCCATCGGTGGTGGCGAAGAACTCGACCACGTTGGCCGGGCTGAAGGCGTCGACGGTCCGCTGCCACAGGCCCGGCGGCATGCCCGAGCCGATGAACAGCCGTACCGGGTGGTTGCCACGCAACCGGAAGTCCGGGTCGTCGACAACGCTGCGCAGCATCGTCCAGGTGTAGGAGACGACCGTGACGCCGTACTGCCGGATCTCGGTGAGGAAGCGGTCCGGGTGCAGCCCGCGCGACAACGCGATGCGGGTTCCGCCGACCACCGCGCCGCCGAGGCTCACCAGTAACCCGGACTGGTGATGCAACGGAGTCAGGCAGTACACGGTGTCCCCGCGGCCCAGCGCCGCAGCAGAGGCGGTGCCGAACGCGGACAACGCCCAGCGATAGTTGGTGATCTGTTTGGGCACCAGCGCCCCGCCGACGGTGTTGAACGCGACGAACGCCAGGTCCCGCGCGAAGCCCGGGTTGGGCCGGTACCACCCCGGCAACGCGACGGCGTCCGGATCGATCTTCTCCATGTCGACGACATTGCTGTCGTCGGGCAGATTGAGGTCGCGGGTCTCGCCGCCGCCGAGAACCAGCACCTGGACCGGGAGTTTGCGGGCCGCGTCCAGGTTGCCCGGATCGGTGATGACCTCGCTGACGCCCCCGATGCGGATCGCTTCGGCGAGGTCGGCGTCGGGGGGCATCAGCACCGCGACCGCACCGAGGCGGGACAACGCGGCGATCGCCACCAGCGCCGACGGCCGGGTGTCCATGAGCACACCGACCCGTACGCCCTGCCGGACGCCGACCGATATCAGGCCGCGGACGACATTGTTGATCCGTCGGTTCACCGCCTCGTAGGTGTGCACCCGCCCGTCGTACAACAGGAACTCACCGTTGGGTGCGCCGTCGGCCTGCTCGTCGATGATGCGGCCGAGCGAAATTCTGGTGTGGTCGTTGATCTGTCCCAGCCGGGTCAGGCGCGGCAGCGTGCGGGCGGTCTCCACCGCCAGCGTGCGCATCGACTTCCTGGTGTTCACCACCGCCCCGGCCGCACCGCGCGCCAGCGACCAGGCAACTTCCGACGCCTCGGCAACGCCGTGCATCAGCCGTGCGGACAGGGCCACCCCGGACTCGTCCGGCTCGGCGTCGCTGTCCTGCATGGGCGCGATCGCCGCGGGTCGGGAATCCTGCCCGGACAGCCAGCGCACCCAGTCCGCCACCGTCGGCCACGTCGCCGTCGCCGCCTTGGATCCGACCACCAGACCGAAGTGGCCGGCGCGGATCATCACCTCGTAGACGTCGGCGCCGGGAGCGGCACGCTTGATCCCGCGCACCGAGGCGGGCTGACCGATGTCGTCGACCTCGCCGACGAACGCCAGCACCGGGCAGGTGATATCGGACAGCGTCACCAGCTGGCCGTTGATGTTGAAGCCGCCCGACATCATCCGGTTGTGCGAGATGAACTGCTTGAGCAATTCGGAGACCGCGGGGCCGGACCAGGCGATCCAGCCTTCGGAATCCAGGAAGCGTCGCTGCTGCTCGCGCGGCAGCAGCGCGTCGCGGTCATGCAGCTGCATGAGGAAGTCGATACGGGCCTTCGCGGTCTTGAGGGGGTCGAGCATCTGAAACCCGGTGCGGGCCAACCATCCCGGGATGTCGATGCGGTTGAACACGTGGTCGGCCATGAAGTCGGCGGCCACCGCACCGATGTTCGGCGGGATACCCATCGGCAGCGCGGCCAGGGTGTCGACCGGGGAGCCGAACGCGACGATGCTGGCGATGTCTTTGGTTCGCCGGTAGGCCGCGGTCTGGTAGCAGAACATGCCGCCCTGCGAATAGCCGGCCAGATGGACGCTCTGACCGGTGGTGTCCTTGACGGTGTCGATGGCCTCGTTGAGCGCGACGATGTGGTCGGTGAGGTTGCGTTCCATGCCGCCCTCCACCTCGTCGGGTGAGCCGAAGTCGATCACCCACGGGTCGATACCCGCCTCGTGCAGGATCCCCACGGCGCCGTCCTCGCGGGTGACGTCCCACATGTTCGCCGACATCATCATCGGGTGGACCATCAGGACCGGCGGCCCGGCAGGCCGCTGGCCGGGCCTGCTGTCCGGCGGAAAGTAGCGCCGGAGCTTGTACATCGGCTTGCTCTCGACGATCTGGAACGGTGAAGGCACCGCCCCGGTTTCCAGACCGCCCAGCCGCAGTACCTCGAAACCGTTCTGCGCCGTCGCCATCAGCCGTTCCACAGGCCTGGTGACCGCCGACAAATTCAGATCCACGGGTGCTCCCCTGTCCCACGTCGCTGCTGCTTGAGGCCCCGACAGCCAGCACATCATGGCATAACGCCGATCCACGTCCCGTCGGTTTGCATTCTCACCAGTAGCCTCGTGCCAGTGGCACACCTGCTCGGAGCTGAAGCCCTGCATCTGCAATTCCCGACCCAGGTGGTCTTCGACTCCGTAACCGTCGGAGTCAACGAAGGCGACCGCATCGGCATCGTCGGCCGCAACGGCGACGGCAAATCGAGCCTGTTGAGCATGCTGACCGGGCAACTGTCACCGAATTCAGGGCGGGTGACCCGTCGCACGGGCATCCACGTGGGCGCACTCGACCAGTCCGACACCCTCGACGGCGCCAGCACGGTCGGGCATGTACTGGTCGGCGATCTGGCTGATCACGAGTGGGCCGGCGACCCCAAGGTCCGTGATGTCGTCGGTGGTCTGGTCGCGGATATCGCCTGGGATGCGCTGGTGTCCACGCTGTCCGGCGGTCAGCGCCGCCGCGTCCAGCTGGCTCGGCTGCTGATGGGCGACTGGGATGTGATCGCACTCGACGAGCCGACCAACCACCTCGATGTCGAGGGCATCACCTGGCTGGCCGGGCATCTCAAGACGCGGTGGGCCCGTACCGGCGGCGGGCTGCTCGTCGTGACCCACGACCGGTGGTTCCTCGACGAGGTCGCCCTCACCACCTGGGAGGTTCACGATGGCATCGTCGAGCCGTTCGACGGCGGCTACGCCGCCTACATTCTGCAGCGGGTCGAACGGGACCGGCAGGCCGCGACGGTCGAGGCCAAGCGCCAGAACCTGATGAAGAAGGAGCTGGCGTGGTTGCGGCGCGGCGCGCCGGCGCGGACGTCCAAACCGAAGTTCCGCATCGAGGCCGCCAACCAGCTGATCGAAGACGTGCCGCCGCTGCGCAACCCGATCGAGCTCGCCAAGCTGGCGACCGCCCGGCTGGGTAAAGAGGTCGTCGACCTGCTCGACGTCGGGGTGACCTACGACGGACGACAGGTACTGCGCGATATCGAGTGGCGGATCGCGCCCGGCGAGCGCACCGGGATCCTCGGCGCGAACGGCGCCGGAAAGTCGACGCTGCTCGGCCTGATCGCGGGCACCGTCACACCCGACAGCGGCCGGGTCAAGCGCGGCAAGACCGTCAAGCTGGCAATACTCGACCAGCAGGCAGGCATCTTGGCCGGTCTCGAGGGCGACATGGTCCGGGAAGTCCTCGCCCAGCTGCAGACCGACTTCTCCGTCGACGGCAAGGACGTCACGCCGGCTCAGCTGCTGGAACGCCTGGGCTTCCGCCGCGAGCACCTGTCCGCGCGGGTCGGGGAACTCTCCGGTGGCCAACGGCGCAGGCTCCAGCTGTTGCTCACGATTCTGTCCGAGCCGAACGTGCTGATCCTCGACGAACCCACCAATGATGTCGACACCGACATGTTGGCGGCCACCGAGGATCTGCTGGACTCCTGGCCGGGCACCCTGATCGTGGTGTCCCATGACCGCTACCTGCTCGAGCGTGTCACCGATCAGCAGTACGCGATCCTCGGCGGACGACTGCGCCACCTTCCGGGCGGCGTGGACGAGTACCTGCGCCTGGCGAAGGCGCACCCCGCCGCCGCCACGCCCGGCCCGTCCAAGGGATCCGGCTCCGCGCCATCGGCCGAGGCACTGTCAGGTGCCGAATTACGCAGCGTGGAAAAGGAAATCGCGTCGTTGGACCGGGCTCTGGCCAAGTTGTCCGACCGGGTGAACGCCAAACATGTCGAACTGGCCGAGCACGACCAGTCCGACCATGTCGGCTTGAGCAAGCTGACCCAAGAGCTGCGATCGCTCGAAGGCGAGATCACAGATCTCGAGGCCCGCTGGCTCGATCTGTCGGAACGACTCGAGTGATTCAGCTGCACGCTTCGTAAGATGTCAACCATGCGCTACCTGCTGCGGCCGCTGCGCGTCTTCGCGCAGTACTGGCCGCAACTGGCCGCCCTGTACCTGCTCGGCGTGCTCGGCCGCCGCGGCGCCATCGAGTGGGCCGCCTGGGCCGGTTACGACAACCACTGGTGGGCGTCGCTGATCATGCCGCTTGCCGGGATGGCGCGGCTGGGCTCCTATGTGGCGATGTTCCTTGTGCTGCGCCCGGCTTTCCCGGTGCTCTCGGCGCGGGGGCGCAAGCCGGCGCGGCGCATCGACCTGTTCTCCACCGTCGTCGTCCCGTTCTTCGCGATCTACCTGGCATGGCAGATGTTTCGCGAGGACTGGCTGGCCTTCGAGCAACGCGCACTGCAGTACCGTGTCGGCGAATCGATGATGGCGGTTGTCAACGGTGGGCCGCCCACCGATCTGCACGCCGCCGAACTTCCGGTGGGCACAGGCACCTGGCTGCTCGTCGGCGCGGCCCTGGTGCTCCGCACGGTGCTGAGCAAGCTCAAGGATCGGTTGCCGTCCTGGCTGGTGGCGGTGCGACTGTACTTCGACGCACTCTGGGTGTTCCTGGTGCTCAGTTTCTCGGTCAACCAGGGTCTTACCCTGCTGACCAAGCCCGGCGATTGGGTCGCGCACCGGCGAGTGATGGTGTGGCTGAGCAATACCCGCGCTGAGGTGTTCTCCTACTTCTCACCGCTGGAGAAGGTATGGGATGTCGTGATGTGGGCGCTGCGTACGGTGTTCGGGGGTGCCGCAGTTCCGCTGATCTGGCTTGCCGTGGCGGGCATCGTCTACGGCGTCACCTCGTCAGGCGATTGGCGCAGCGTGCTGCAGCGCGTGGGTGGTCAGCGGGCGACCACCTGGATCGACCGCTCGGCGACCACCGGGAAGCGCCTGCAGAGGCGCGTGGGCGTGATACCGAAAGCGGTGCGCGAGAAGGTCGTCGACTACGGGGTGGATCAGGTCGGCAAGTTCCGACCCATCACCGACTCGGCGCGCATCGTGCTACACGGCGGCGTCCTGGCGTTGACGCTGTACGTGCTCGGCTACCTCGGACTGGCGTGGCTCGACATGACGGGAAGTTTCTACCGGGCACAGCTCGGCGACGGCTACCTCCTCCGGGGCGTCGCCTGGGTCATCGGCCCGCAGCCCCAGACTTTCTGGCAGGGCTTCGGCGGCACTGTGAGCCTGGTGTCGCATCTCATCGTGGAGCCGCTGCGAATCTGTTTGGTCGCAAGCACATTCGCGTACTGCGTCGAGCACATCTCGCATGATCCCGAACCCGAGGCGTCGTCTACAGCTGCAGCCGCAGCCTGATCCGGCCGTCGAGGTTCGTCACGTCGACGGCGGTGGGCACCACATCCTGGGGAAGCAGGAAACTGAATTGCACGGGACCTGGCCTGGTGCAGCGTTCAGAGACGTTGTCCGGCAGTGCAGCGGTGTAACCGCCGACGCTTTCGGCCTGCCACCGGCGGGTGCCGTCGGTGATGACACCGGTGCACAGGTCGCCGGCGGGACCGTTGGCCCGGTCGATCGACACCACCTGGAGAACAGTCCCTTCGGGTAACGGGCGAGCACTCGGGCCGGGCGTCCGGTCGAGGTGACGAACGCCCGATATCGACCAGGTTTGACCGTCGACCGTGCCGCTACGGCCCGCGGCGATCACGTGCGGTGGGGCCACCGTGTCCCGGTACCGTGACCAGTCGGGCCACAGGTCGACCACCACCAGGACCGCCAGCGCCGCCACCACGACAACCATCGCCGAGACGTTGCGCTGCCACAGTTTTCGCGGGATCGGCAGCTTCACTGTGCCCCCACTTTCGACGGTGGAACGACGATCGAACCAGGGCGCTCGATGCCCGCGAGCGGGATGTCGATCACCAACCGTGAATCGAGTCGACCGTCGCCTCCCCAGACCCGCATCACCACAGAAGGGACCGTCTTCAGCAGATCGGGCGGCACGTCGAAGGCCCAGGTGCGCTGCTGAGTGATTCCGGGTTGCACCAGGTCCGCGCCCGACAACAGCTGGGTGGTGGGCGCGTAGGTGTTGGGACCGACGAGCAGGTCGGCGTGCGGCAGCACCGGCTCCCGGGCAGCCTCGAGCCTCGTCAGCACCACCACCCACACACCTGCTGCCGCATACCGTTTCCGGGACTGCGCTGCGATGACGGTCGGGGTTATCGAGGCGTGGGTGACCGTTGCCGACAGATTCTGGCCGACGGCCCGGCTGGCGATACCCGCATGAACGTCGAACGGCCCATAGATGGTCGTGTTGACCGGAAGATGCAACCACACCAGCGTCGCCAGCGCGATGGCCACCACGGTTGCCGCAGCCACGGCCGCGGAGCGACGGCTCATTGCTTGCCCCGCACCGGAATTGTCGCCTGGCCGTACTCGGTCTCACTGTCCACCCATGTCCGCCCGTAGGTCACCATGAGCTCGGTGAACTTCTTCTTCCAGATCCGCACGGTCACGGAATCGCCCGGGCGCAGCGCGTTCTGAGGCAGTGTCCAGAGCGCGCCGACTTCCTCGGTCAGACCCGGGCCGAGGCTCGGAACGGGGCTGCCGTCGGTCACTCGGACGACACCGTAGAACCGCTTGCCCGGCTGGTCGCGCAGGTCGATCTCGTCGTTGAGATACGCCGGAACCGTGCCGTCGTTGCGGATCTTCATAACGACGCCCAGATACGTCCGGCCCGGCGTCTTCGGCGCGATGAGCGTGGTACCCGACCGCAGTTCGTCGACCAGGGTTGCGCGCTCGAGCGTGACGGTGAATGCGTTGTCGCTGAACTCGTCACCCGGTTTGAACTCGGTGACGGCGGAGTCGACGGTGTCGAGCCCGCCGAACAACGCGGTGCCGGCCAGGATGACCACGGTCACCAACTGGCCGATCTGGCTCAGGCTGAGGCCGGCCAACCAGCCACGAACGCCCCGCCGCGGCGTGGCGGCCGTATCCGGCGCTCCCCCCATACCTGGCGATCGTAGTGGGTCGCGTGCGCCGTTCTAGCGGCGCAAACGGATGCGCAGGTTCTCGACGCTCTCGCGCACCACACCGAGCTGGCTGGCCACCTGGGTCGGTGCGGTGCCGCCACGGGCGTCGCGGGAGGATACCGATCCGTCGACGGTCAGCACATCGCGCACCTCGGCGGTCAGCTCACCGCTGATCGCAGCCAGTTCCTCATCGGTGAGCTCATCAAGCCCAACCCCGCGGCCCTCGGCTGCACGCACCGCCTCGCCCGCCGCCTCGTGTGCCACCCGGAACGGCACGCCACGGCGCACCAGCCACTCGGCGACATCGGTGGCCAAGGTGTAGCCGGCCGGCGCCAACGCGGCCATCCGGTCGGTGTCGAATCGCAGGGTCGCGACCAGTCCGGCCATCGCGGGCAGCACGAGTTCGAGTTGGGCCACCGAGTCGAAGACCGGCTCTTTGTCTTCCTGCAGGTCCCGGTTGTAGGCCAGCGGCTGCGCCTTGAGGGTGGCCAGCAGGCCGGTGAGGTTGCCGATCAACCGGCCGGACTTGCCGCGGGCGAGTTCGGCGATGTCCGGGTTCTTCTTCTGCGGCATGATGGAGCTGCCGGTCGACCAGGAGTCGTGCAGCGTTACGTAACCGAATTCGGTTGTACTCCAGAGGATGATGTCTTCTGCCAGCCGGGACAGGTCGACCCCGATCATCGCCAGGACGAAGGCGGCCTCGGCGGCGAAGTCGCGAGCGGCGGTGGCGTCGATCGAATTGTCCGCTGCGGCAGCGAATCCCAGCTCCTCGGCAATGGCGTCGGGATCCAGTCCCAGCGACGAGCCGGCGAGTGCGCCCGAACCGTACGGCGACACCGCGGTGCGGTCGTCGAAGTCGGCGATGCGGTCGACATCACGCAGCAGCGGGTGCGCATGCGCCAGGAGGTGATGGGCGAGCAGCACCGGTTGCGCGGCCTGCAAATGGGTCTTGCCCGGCATGATCGCCGTCGGGTGAGCCGCGGCCTGCGTCGCCAACGCTCCCACCACTTCGAGGGCACCGTCGGCGACGCGTCGCATCGCATCGCGCAGCCACATCCGAAACAGCGTGGCCACCTGATCATTTCGCGATCGTCCCGCCCGCAGCCGGCCCCCGAGATCCGGACCGACCCGGTCGATAAGGCCGCGCTCCAGCGCCCCGTGCACATCCTCGTCGGTGACCAGCGGGGTGAAGCTTCCGTCGGCGACGTCCTGCCCCAGGCTGTCCAGGCCGGCGAGCAACCCGTCGCGCTGCTCGTCGGTCAGCAGGCCCGCGGTGTGCAGAACCTTGGCGTGCGCCTTGGAGGCGGCCACGTCATAGGGTGCCAACACCCAGTCGAAATGGGTGGACTTGCTCAGCGCCGCCAGGGCGGGCGCCGGGCCGTCGGCGAAGCGGCCGCCCCACAGCGAGCCCTCGTTGGTGCTCACGTCTGATTGCCTGCCAAGTCCCGGCGGGCTGCGATCTTCGACGACAACCCGTGGACGTGGACGAATCCCTTGGCCGACGACTGGTCGAAGGTGTCGCCCTCGTCGTAGGTGGCGAGGTTGAAGTCGTACAGCGATGTGGGGCTGCGCCGGCCGTTGACCGCGATGTGCCCGCCGTGCAACACCATCCGGATCTCGCCGGTCACGTGCTGCTGGGTGTCGGCGACGAAGGCCTCCAGGGAGCGCTTGAGCGGTGAGAACCACAGACCGTCGTACACCAATTCGCTCCACTTGCGATCGGTGGTGCGCTTGAACCGGCCCAGTTCACGCTCCAGCGTGACGTGCTCGAGTTCGGTGTGGGCGGTGATCAGCACCATCGCACCCGGGGCCTCATAGATCTCGCGGCTCTTGATGCCGACCAGCCGGTCCTCGACGACGTCGAGGCGACCGACCCCCTGGGCACCGGCCCGTCGGTTGAGCTCCTCGATGGCCTGCAGGACACTCACCGGCTTTCCGTCGATGGACACCGGCACGCCCCGCTCGAAGCCGACGATCACCTCGTCGGGGGTGCTCCAGTTCAGCGTCGGGTCTTCGGTGTAGTCGTAGACGTCCTTGGTCGGCGCGTTCCAGAGGTGTTCCAGGAAACCGGTTTCCACCGCCCGCCCCCACACGTTCTGGTCGATGGAGAACGGTGAGCGTTTGGTGACGTTGATCGGAATGGCGTTTTCCTCGGCGAACGCGATCGCCTTCTCCCGGGTCCAGGCATAGTCGCGGACCGGGGCCAGCACCTCGAGATCGGGTGCCAGCGAGGCGAATCCGACCTCGAAGCGGACCTGGTCGTTGCCCTTGCCGGTGCAGCCGTGCGCGACGATGCCCCCGCGGTGTTCACGGGCCGCCGTCACCAGATGCTTGACGATCAGCGGCCGACTGAGGGCCGACACCAGCGGGTAGCGATCCATGTACAGGGCGTTGGACTTGATCGCCGGCAGGCAGTACTGCTCGGCGAACTCGTCGCGGGCGTCGACCACGACCGCTTCGACGGCACCGCAATCGAGGGCACGCTGGCGGACGACCTCCATGTCCTCGCCGCCCTGGCCGAGGTCGATGGCCACGGCCACCACCTCTTTGCCGGTCTCCTTGCCGATCCAGCTGATGGCCACCGAGGTGTCCAGGCCGCCGGAATACGCCAAGATGACGCGTTCGGACATGAAGTGCTCCTTTGCCTTTGGGTTCTAATGAAAGGTCTCGAACATGGTGGCCAGTTGCGCGCCGGTCATCGGCTCACGGGCCACCACCAGGATGGTGTCGTCGCCGGCGACGGTGCCGACGACATCGGGCAATGCCGCCCGGTCGATCGCACTGGCCAGGTAGTGCGCCGCACCCGGCGGGGTGCGCAGCACGGCCAGATTGCCGCTGGCGTCGGTGGATACCAGTAGATCTCCGAGCAGGCGGGATACCCGCTCCGTGCCTCCGGATATCCCCCGCACCGGGCTGCCGTCCTCGGGCACGACATAGACGCCGCTACCGCCGTCGGCGCCGCGCAGCTTGACCGCGCCCAGCTCCTCGAGGTCACGCGACAACGTCGCCTGGGTGACCTCGATACCCTCGTCGGCAAGCAGCGCGGCGAGCTCGCTCTGGCTGTGTACCGACTGTGCGGACAGCAGCGCCACGATCCGGGCCTGCCGCCCGGCTCGTGTCGTGCTGACCTCGCTGGTCACTTGTGCTCCAGCAACCAGACCAGCAGCGCCTTCTGGGCGTGCAGCCGGTTCTCGGCCTCGTCCCACACCGCGCTGTGCGGACCGTCGATCACCTCGTCGGTGATCTCGTGTCCGCGGTGCGCCGGAAGACAGTGCAGCACAACGGCATCAGAGTCGGCGTGGTCGAGCAGGCCGGCGTTGAGCTGGAAGGGCCGGAACGGCACCACCCGGTCGAGGCCGTCGTTCTCCTGCCCCATCGACGTCCAGGTGTCGGTGACCAGGACGTCGGCGCCCTTCGCACCGGCGACCGCATCGGTGGTCAGCGTCACCGTGGCCCCGGTCTGCCTGCCGCGATGTTCGGCGGCCGCCACGAACATCGGGTGCGGCTCGAATCCGGCCGGCGCGGCGATCGTGACGTGGATGCCCGCGGTCACCCCGCCGAGCATCAGCGAGTGCGCCATGTTGTTGGCGCCGTCGCCGAAGTAGGTCATCCGCAGGCCGTTCAGCGAACCCTTGCGTTCGACCAGCGTCTGCAGGTCGGCCAGCACTTGGCAGGGGTGGAACTCGTCCGAGAGCGCGTTGACCACGGGAACCGTTGCCGCGGAGGCCATCGCGTTCAGCCGCTGCTGGGCGAACGTGCGCCAGACGATCGCGTCGACGTAGCGGGACAGCACCCGGCCGGTGTCCTCGAGGGTCTCTTCGCGACCCAACTGGGTGGCACGGCCATCGACGACGACGGCGTGCCCGCCGAGCTGGGCGATGCCCACCTCGAACGAGAACCGGGTCCGGGTGGAGTTCTTGTCGAAGATCACCGCCACGCCACGCGGACCCTCCAGCGGGCGCCGGCTCATCGGCTCTTTCTTGAGAACGGCTGCCAATTGCAGGATCTCGGCCTGCTCCTGCTGGTTCAGGTCGTCGTCACGCAGGAAATGCCTCAGGGTGCTCATCGGGCCGCCTCATCCAGGATCGCGGGTAGTGCGTGCAGGAAACTGTCGATCTGCGCCTCGGTGATGATCAGCGGCGGGGCGAGTCGCACCACGTCGGGTGCCGCGGCATTGACCAGGAAACCGGCGTCGCGGGCGGCGGTTTCGACGATCTTGCCGTGCGGCGCGGTCAGCACGACACCGCGCAGCAGGCCGCGCCCCCGGACATGGTCGACCAGCGGGTGGCCCAGCGCCTCGATGCCGTGGCTCAGCGTCTTGCCCAGGACGTCGGCGCGGGTGACCAGGTCGTCTTGGGCAAGCACTCTGAGCACCGCCAGCGCCGCCGCGGTACACACCGGGTTTCCTCCGAAGGTGCTGCCGTGCAGTCCCGGGGTCAACAGGTCGGCGGTCGGTCCGATCGCCAGGCAGGCGCCGATCGGGAGCCCACCGCCGAGTCCCTTTGCCAGCGTGACGATATCGGGCGTGATGCCGTCGTGCTGGTGGGCGAAGAATGCGCCGGTGCGCCCGACCCCGGTCTGCACCTCGTCGAGCACAAGCAGCGCTCCGTGGCGGCTGGTGATCTCCCGCGCGGCGACCAGATAACCCTCGGGCGGCACCACCACACCCCCCTCACCCATGATGGGTTCGAGGAACACCGCCGCGGTATCCGAATCGACAGCTGCTGCGAGCGCCTCGACGTCGCCGTAGGGCACATGAGTGACGAAGCCGGGCAGCGGTTCGAACGGTGCCTGCTTGGTCGGCTGACCGGTCAACGCGAGCGAGCCCATGGTGCGGCCGTGGAAGGCATTCTGGGCGGCAACGAGTTTCGTGCGACCGGTCAGCCTGGTGATCTTGAAGGCCACCTCGTTGGCCTCGGTACCGGAGTTGCAGAAGAACGCCCGGGCAGGCGCGCCGAGCTGGTCGACCAGTGCTTCGGCCAACGCGATGCCCGGCTCGGTGGCATACAGGTTCGAGGTGTGGCCCAACGTGTTGAGCTGGGTGGTGACCGCGTCGATGATCGCGGGATGACGGTGGCCGAGGATGTTGACCGCGATGCCGCCGAGCAGATCGAGGTAGGTCTTGCCGTTCTCATCGGTGACGACGGCGCCGTCACCGCCGGCCAATGCCAGCGGCGGGGTGCCGTAGTTGTCCATCATGACGTCGGACCAACGCTCTATCAGTGTCATGGAACCACTTTCGTGCCGGTGCCTTCATCGGTGAACAGTTCGACCAGGACACAGTGTTCGACGCGACCGTCGATGACGTGCGCGCTGGGGACCCCGCCCTCGACGGCCCGCAGGCAGGCCTCGATCTTCGGGATCATTCCGGTCTCCAGGTTCGGCAGCATCTCGGCCAGGGTCGCGGTGTCGATCTGGCTGACCAGCGAATCCCGGTCGGGCCACCGAGTGTAGAGGCCTTCGACGTCGGTGAGCATCAGCAGCTTCTCGGCGCCAAGCGCCTCGGCGACGGCTGCGGCGGCGGTGTCCGCGTTGATGTTGTGCACGACGCCGTCGACGTCCGGGGCGATCGTGGAGATCACCGGAATACGGCCGGCCGCAATGAGATCCAGTACTGCCGCGGCGTTGACGTGGTCGATGTCGCCCACCAGTCCGATGTCGGTGGCCACCCCGTCGACGGTGACGCCGCGCCGCACGGCGGTGAACAGATGCGCGTCCTCTCCCGTGATGCCGACCGCGTACGGGCCGTGGGCGTTGATCAGGTTCACCAGCTCACGCCCGACCTGACCGAACAGCACCATCCGGGCGACGTCGAGCACCTCCGGCGTCGTGACCCGGAACCCGCCCTTGAATTCACCTTCGATGCCGAGCTTCTTGAGCATCGCACTGATCTGCGGACCACCACCGTGCACCACGACCGGGTGAATACCGACATTGCGCAGGAACACCATGTCGTCGGCGAACGCGGCCTTGAGCCGGTCGTCTGTCATGGCGTTGCCGCCGTACTTGATGACGACGATCTTGTCGTTCAGCTGCTTGAGCCACGGCAGTGCCTCGGCGAGGACCGCCGCTTTGGTGTTCACGGTCGCGGTCATGAGCTGTAGGCCGAATTTTCCTCGACGTACGCGTGGGACAGATCGGTGGTGCGAATGGTCGCTTGCCCGTCGCCGAGCTTGAGATCGACCGTCACCTCGATGTCCGCGCCTGAGAGGTCCACATCGCGAGCTCCTTGCGCGCCGGCGCCGTCGACGCACACCGGGAAACCGTTGAATGACACGGTGATCCGCTGGGCGTCGATCTCGAACGGCACCATTCCGACCGCGGCCAGCACCCGTCCCCAGTTCGGATCGGAACCGAACAACGCCGTCTTGACCAGGCTGTCGCGCGCGATGATCCGGCCCGCGGTCACCGCGTCGTCGTCACTCGGCGCCCCGGTGACGGTGATCGCGATGCGCTTGGTGACACCTTCGGCATCGGCCTGCAATTGCGCGCAGAGGTCGTCGCATACCCGAAGCACGGCCGCGTCCAAATCGTCCTGGCTGGGCGCGATCTCACTGGCACCGGAGGCCAGCAGCAGCACCGTGTCGTTGGTCGAGCAGCTGCCATCGACGTCGAGGCGGTCGAAGGTCTTGGCGGTCGCGCGGCGCAATGCGGTGTCCAGCGCTGTGGCGTCGGCTACCGCGTCGGTGGTCAGCACCACCAGCATCGTCGCCAGCGACGGGGCCAGCATGCCCGCGCCCTTGGCCATCCCGCCCACGGTCCAGTTCTCCCCCGTTTCCGGGGCGTGATGCAGGGCAACCTGTTTCGGCACGGTATCGGTGGTCATGATGGCGCGCGCGGCTTCCTCACCGCCGGTCAGCCCACCGCCGAGTTCCTGGACGATCTCGGTGACACCGGCCAGCACCTTGTCCATCGGTAGCCGATCGCCGATCAGACCCGTCGAACAGACCGCGACCTCGATCGGTCCGGTCTCGGTGCCCCACTGCGACAGCGCCGCGGCGACCGCCTCGGCGGTGGCGTGGGTGTCCTGGAAGCCACCCGCACCGGTGCAGGCGTTGGCGCCACCGGAATTCAGCAGCACCGCGCGCAGCCGGCCGGTGGTGAGCACCTGCTGGCTCCACAGCACCGGGGCGGCCTTGACCTGATTGCGGGTGAACACACCCGCGGCCCCGTAGTCGGGGCCTTCGTTGAACACCAGGGCGAGGTCGAGGTTGCCGGAGGCCTTGATGCCGGCGGCGATCCCGGTGGCGCGGAACCCCGCAGGCGCGGTAACCCCCTGGGTGCGAACAAGTTTGGTCTGATCCGCGGTGCCCGTTCCCAGGTCGCTCCGCTCCTGCCCTCCGATTGTCATGGCGCCACTCCCACGATCGACAGTCCTTCGGTCTCGCCCCAGCCGAGCGCCAGGTTCATCGACTGCACCGCCGCCCCGGCGGTGCCCTTCACCAGGTTGTCGATGGCGCACACCGCGACCAGCACGCCGGCGTCGGCGTCGACCGCCACCGCCAGCTGAGCGGCGTTGCTGCCGATCACCGCCCCGGTGCGGGGCAGTTGGCCTTCGGGCAGCAGGTGGATGAACGGTTCGGCGTCATAAGCCTTTTCGTACGCCGCGCGAATCTCGGACGCCGACGCCTTGGTGCGGGCGGTGCAGGTGGCCAGAATGCCGCGGGACGTGGGGATCAACACCGGAGTGAACGAGACCGTCACAGCGCGGTCGGTCACCGCGCGCAGACCCTGCGCGATCTCCGGGGTGTGCCGGTGCGCACCGGCGATGTTGTACGCCCGCGCCGAACCGATGACCTCGGAGCCCAGCAGGTCGACCTTGGCCGCGCGGCCCGCTCCGGAGGTGCCGCTGACTGCCACCACGGTGACCGCGGGCTCGACCAGGTCCGCGGCGACCGCGGGCAGCAACGCCAGCAGCGCCGCGGTCGGATAGCAGCCGGGTACGGCGATCCGGGTGGCGCCCCGCAGCCGGTCCCGGCCGCCGGGTAGTTCGGGCAGCCCGTAGGGCCAGCTACCCGCATGCTCCGACCCGTAGAACCGCTGCCAGTCATCGGCGTCGGTGAGCCGGAAGTCGGCGCCGCAGTCGATGATCACGGTGCCATCGCCGAGCTGCTCGGCCAGCGCCGCCGAGTGGCCGTGCGGAAGGGCCAGGAACACCACGTCGTGGCCCGCCAGGATCTCGGTCTCGGTGGGCTCGAGTACCCGGCCGGCCAGCGGCAACAGGTGCGGGTGATGTTCTCCCAGCTGCGTGCCTGCGCTGGCGGCGGCGGTCAGCGCTCCGATGGTCAGCCGGCCGTCCGCGTACGCCGGATGTCCGAGCAGCAAGCGCAGGATCTCACCGCCGGCGTAACCACTGGCGCCGGCAATCGCCACCGAAGTCATCCCATAATTCTGCATGGTTATGCAAACGTATGCAAATTCATTCCAGGGCGGCCCGCGCGGCGAGGGATCAGCCCCGCAGCTCGGCCCCGACCGCCTCGGCGGCCGCGGCGACCGCCGCATCGCGGGCGGCGCTGGCCTCGTCCTCGGTCAACGTCCGGTCCGGCGCCCGGAAGCGCAGAGCCAGCGTGAGCGACTTGCGGTCCGCGCCGATCTGCGGTCCGGTGTAGACGTCGAAGAGCGCAACATCCTCCAACAGCTCACCGGCGCCGCCACGAACAGCGTCGACCACTGCCGCAGCGGGGACATCACCGGCGACGACCAGGCTGACGTCCTGGAACACCGCCGGGAACGGCGACACCCGCGGGGCGGGCAGCGTCGCGACGATCGGCACGGCGTCCAGGTCCAGTTCGAGTGCGCAGGTGCCCTTCGGCAACCCGGAGCGCTCGATGACCGATGGATGCAATTGCCCGGCGTGGCCGACCACCTGCCCGTCGACGAGGACCTCGGCGCAGCGGCCCGGATGCCACGGCAGGTACTGCGCTGCGCGCAGCGTCACCTCGACACCGCAGGCGCGGGCGATGGTCCGCACTGCCTCGAAAGCGTCCGCCGCCTCCACCGAACGCCCGGGACCCCATGGTCCGCGCGGTTCGCGCAGACCGGTCAACACCGCACCCACATGTACCGGCTGACTGGGCAGCGAAGCGTCCAGTGCGGCGATCTCCTCGTCGCTCGGCCGGCGGTGCGTCGGGATCAGCTCGACACCCTTGGTCTGATCGGTGGGGTACACCACCTGCGCGATGGCGAACAGCGCGACGTCGCCGAAGCCTCGAGACACGTTGCGGGACATCGCTTCCAGCAGAGCCGGCAGCAACGTGGTGGCCAGGCTGGGCCGGTCGGCCTCCAGCGGGTTGAGCACTGTGGTGGTGACCCGGCGCGGATCGCGGTCCGACAGGCCCCACTGGTCGAAGACGCCTGCGGGCAGGAACGGAGTGGGCAACACCTCGACATAGCCGGACAGTCCCAGCGCCTTGCCGACCGCCCGCCGCCGCTTCTGCCCGGCGGTCAGGCCACGGCCGGCGGGTGCGGTGGGCAACACTGACGGGATCTTGTCCAGGCCTTCCAGCCTCAGCACCTCTTCGACCAGGTCGGCGGGCTGGGCGAGATCCGGGCGCCAGCTCGGCGGGGTCACGATGAGGATCGCCGGGTCGGCCTCGTCCTCGGTCACCTCGGCGCCGATCTGGGTCAACCGCTTGACCGTGGTGCCGCCGTCGTATTCCACCCCCGCCAGCTGATCGGGCAGATCGAACCGGATCCGCACCGGTGGCGGGGACCAGTTGTCGCGTGGTGGGTCCCCGCGCCAGTCGGTGAGGGTGGGTTCGATGGTGCCACCAGCGATCGAGGCGAGCAGCCGGGCACAGCGATCGACCGCGGCGACGGAGATGGCGGGGTCGACGGAGCGTTCGTAGCGCCGGCCCGCCTCGCTGACCAGGTGCAGACGGCGGATCGTTCGCGACACCGCCGCCGGATCCCATACCGCGGCTTCCAGCAGGATGTCGGTGGAGTCGTCGTCGATCTCAGTGGTGCCCGCGCCCATCACGCCGCCGATCGCCGCCGTCGCGACATCGTCGACGATCAGCACGTCGGCCGGGTCGAGTGTGCGTTCGATGTCGTCGAGCGTGACGACGGTCTCCCCCGGCTTGGCGAACCGCACCACGAATTCGCCGTTGATGCGGCTGCGGTCGTGCGCGTGCATCGGGTGGCCGAGCTCGAGCATCACGTAGTTGGTGACATCGACGGCCGGTGAGATGGGCCGGATACCGCAGAGCATCAGCCGGCGGCGTAACCACCACGGCGACAATGCGTTCGGATTGATACCGGTGACCGGCCGCAACGCGAAACGGCTGACGCCGGTCTCCGGCTCGACGGTGACCGGCAGCGCCACGCCCTCGGCGGGCAGTGGGGCAACGTCGGCCGGGTCGTCGTAGTCCAGGTCGTAGGCACAGGCGATTTCCCGGGCGATGCCACGCACCGACATGCCGTAACCGCGGTCCGGCGTCACCGCCAGGTCGAAGACCACGTCGTCGAGTCCGAGCACGGCGATGCCGTCCGCGCCGGGTTCGGCAGTGTCCGGCGGCAGCACGAGGATGCCGGAATGGTCGGCGCCCAAACCCAATTCGGCCGTCGAGCAGATCATGCCGTCGGACAGCCGGCCGTATGTCTTGCGGCTGGCGATGTGGAAGTCACCGGGAAGCGTGGTGCCGGGCAACGCGACGACGACGAGGTCGCCGACAGCGAAGTTGGTTGCACCACAGACGATATCGCGATCCTCGGCTTCGCCCACATCGACCTTGCACGCCCGGATGGGCTTCTTGAACTCGGTGAGCTCTTCGATGGCGGTCACCCGCCCGACGGTCAGCGGTCCGCTCACCGGGCCGAGGGTGATGATGTCCTCGACCTCGTGGCCGACCCGGATGAGGGCCTGTTCGAGGTCGTGAGGTTCGACATCCCAATCGGGTGCGCCGCGCTGCACGACTTCACGCAGCCAGCTGTAGGGAAGGCGCATCAGATACCGACCCCGAACGGCAACGAGAACCGCACGTCGCCTTCGACCATGTCGCGCATGTCGGGGATGCCGTTGCGGAACTGCAGCGTGCGCTCAAGGCCCATCCCGAATGCGAAGCCCGAGTAGACCTCAGGGTCAATACCCGCGGCGCGCAACACGTTTGGATTGACCATGCCGCAACCACCCCACTCGACCCAGCCGGGGCCGCCCTTCTTGTTCGGGAACCAGATATCCACTTCGGCCGAGGGCTCGGTGAACGGGAAGAAGTGCGGCCGCATCCGGGTGCGGGCGCCCTCGCCGAATTCGGAACGGGCGAACGCATCCAGCGTGCCCCGCAGGTGGGCCATCGTCAGCCCGCGATCCACGGCAAGCCCCTCCACCTGATGGAAGACCGGGGTGTGGGTGGAGTCCAGTTCGTCAGTGCGGAACGTCCGCCCGATCGACACGATGTAGACCGGCAACTCGCGGTCGAGCAGCGTACGCACCTGGACCGGAGAGGTGTGGGTGCGCAGTAGCTGGCGCGAACCCTCCGGGGCGATGTGGAACGTGTCGGACTCGCTGCGGGCCGGATGGTCTGGCGGAAAGTTCAGCGCATCGAAGTTGAACTGCTCGGTCTCGACCTCGGGGCCTTCGGCCAGCTCCCAGCCCATCGCGATGAAGGTGTCGGCTACGTGCTCGGCCAGGATGGTGATCGGGTGCCGCGCCCCGACGGGCTGCCGCGTCGAAGGCAGCGTGACGTCGATGGCTTCGGCAACCAGGACCGCCGCGTCACGTTCGGCGCGCAGCACCGCCAGGCGCTCGTCATAGCTCCGCTGGGCGTCGCCGCGGGCGACGTTCACCAGCTTGCCCGCCTCGGCCCGGTCGGCCTTCGGCAGAGTCGCCAGCGCCTGACGGGCCAGTGCGAGCGGCGCGCGGTCGCCCAGATGATCGGTCTTGGCGCGGGCCAGCGCATCCAGGTCGGCCGCCTCTTCGAAGGCGTGCCGGGCCGCGCTGACGGCCTCTGTCAGCGATTCCTGCGACAAGTCGACGGGTTGGGCACCCACGCGGCAAGACACTCCTTTTTCGCAGCTGGGCTTATTTCCGCCACGGATGTGACGCAAGTGCCGATCATAGGTGATGCCAGAATGACGCCTCGCAGGCATTTCACCCTCAAGGGAGCCCGATGCTCAGAGCCCTCGCCGTCACCTCGCTGTGGGTGGTGGCACTGGCCGCCGCGGCGCTCGCGTTGGCAGCCAGTTCCTTGTGGTGGCTGATCGCCGTGCCGCTGGTCGCGATCGCGGCCTTGGGCACCTGGGACCTGCTGCAGACCCGACACACTCTCCTGCGGTCCTACCCGGTGCTGGCGCACGCCCGCTGGCTGGCTGAGGCGATGCGCCCCGAGATCAGGCAGTACTTCATCGAGTCGAACACCGAGGCCAGTCCGTTCGATCGAGAGACCCGCGACATGGTCTACGAACGGGCGAAGGGCACCAAGAGCGACGAGCCGTTCGGCACCGAACGGGACGTCAACGCACTGGGCTACGAATTCCTCCGCCACTCCCTGCGGGCCCGTTTCGCATCTGAACTGGCACCCCGGGTGCGGCTCGGCGGCCCGGACTGCACCCGGCCCTACGACATCGCGCTGTTGAACGTCTCGGCGATGAGCTTTGGTGCGCTGTCGGGCAATGCGATCGAGGCCCTCAACGGCGGCGCCGCCCGCGGCGGATTCGCCCACGACACCGGCGAGGGTGGCATCAGCCCGTACCACCTCAAGCACGGCGGCGACCTGATCTGGGAGATCGGCTCCGGCTATTTCGGGTGCCGCGACGCCGGCGGGCACTTCGACGCCGCGCTGTTCGAAGAGAAGGCGGCCTGGCCGACGGTGAAAGCGATCTCGATCAAACTGTCCCAGGGAGCGAAGCCCGGCCTCGGCGGGGTGCTGCCCGGCGCCAAGGTAAGCGCCGAGATCGCCGCCACCCGTGGCGTGCCGATCGGTCAGACGGTGGTGTCCCCGCCGGCGCACACCGCGTTCAGGACCCCGCTGGAGATGATGCACTTCATCGCAACGCTGCGAAGTCTGTCCGGTGGTAAGCCGGTTGGATTCAAACTCTGCATCGGCGCGCGCACCGAATTCCTGTCGATCTGCAAGGCAATGCTGCACACCGGGATCACCCCGGACTTCATCATCGTCGACGGGTCTGAGGGCGGAACCGGTGCGGCGCCACAGGAATTCGAGGACCACGTCGGCATGCCCCTGACGGAGGGGCTGATGCTGGTGCACAACGCCCTGGTCGGGACGGGACTGCGTCGCCACATCAGGGTCGGGGCCTCGGGCAAGGTCGCCAGCGGGGTCGACATCGTCAGCCGCATCTGCCAGGGTGCGGATTTCACGCTGTCCGCCCGAGCGATGATGTTCGCGATCGGGTGCATTCAGGCGATGAAGTGCAACACCAACAGATGCCCGACCGGTGTGGCCACCCAGGACAAGGCGAGGGCCCGGGCGCTCTATGTTCCCGACAAGACCGAGCGGGTGGTCAACTTCCAACGCGCCACGGTGGCCAGCGCTGCCCAGATCGTCGCCTCGATGGGGCTCAACGGATTCGAGGAGCTGGAGCCTTCGATGCTCAACCGCCGCATCGAGGGGCAGCGCACCCGCACCTACGCCGAGATCTACGACTGGCTGATGCCCGGAGAGCTGCTCGACGACCCACCGGAGTCCTGGCGGTCGGACTGGATCGAGGCCTGCGCCGAAGAGTTCCGCTAGCGGAATCGCCAACGCGCTGAATCGTTTTCCCCAGTTCCGCGTTCATCCACAGGTTCGCTGCCGGCAGCTATTTTTGTCGGTGGTTCGCACTAATGTTCGATGTATGGGTTTGATCGACGGCGTGTTGGAGGCGCTCGACGATGTCGTCGAGGCGTTGGCCGCAGTCGATCTCGAGGGGTTGTCACCGCCGGATCGGTTCAGGGTTCTGCAGCGGTTGGAGACCGCGCGACGCCGGCAGGTCGCGGTGTCGCACGCGGTGGTGGGGCGGTTGGAGCAGGTCGAGGGCTGCCCGCCGGTACCGATCACCCTGGCCGATGTGTTGCGGATCAGTCCGCGGGAGGCCAAACGCCGCATGCGGGATGCCGAGCAGGTGGCGCCGCGGCGGGCGTTGACCGGTGAGCCGCTGCCGCCGCTGCTGCCCGAGACCTCTAAGGCCTGGCATGACGGGAAACTCGACGGCGAGCATCTGCGGGTGATCCAGCGGTTCTTTCGTGACTTGCCCGATCATGTCCCGGCGGTGGAGGTCGAGAGGGCCGAACGCACACTGGCCGAGCACGCCCAAACGATGCGGCCCGACCAGTTGGACAAGATCGCCCACCGGTTGGCGCTGCACCTCAACCCCGACGGGACGTTCTCCGATGACGACCGCGCCCGTAAACGCGGCTTCGTCTGGTGCGGTGGGCAACAAGTCGACGGGATGAGTGTGGGCCGGTTGATCGCCACGCCGGAGTTGCGGGCGCTGCTGGATGGGTGGTTCACCAAGTTCGCCGCACCCGGGGTGTGCAACCCCGCCGACCAGACCCCCGCCCTCACCCCATCCGAGGACGTGGCCGAGCGTGACCTGCGCAGCCACGGCCAACGCCAGCATGATGCGTTGACCGCATTGGTGCGTGGTCAGCTCGGGGATCCGAAACTCGGTCAGCACAACGGGTTACCGGTGACGGTGATCGTCTCGGCCACCCTGCAGGACCTGCAGGCCAAGACCGGGCACGCGGTCACCGCCACCGGAACCCTGCTACCCATCCCGGACGTCATCCGGATGGCCAGCCACGCCTACCACTACCTCGCTCTGTTCGACGGGGTGCACGGGCAGGCCTTGTGGCTGGGCCGCACCAAACGCATCGCCACACCTGATCAGCGGATCATGCTGCACAGCAAGGAACGTGGCTGCACCCGCCCGGGATGTGACGCACCCGGCTATCTCACCGAGGTCCACCACGTCGACGAATGGGCCCAGGGCGGGCTGACCAACATCGACACCCTCACCCTGGCCTGCCCGGCCGATCACCGACTCCTCGACCACGGCTGGAAAACCCGAAAACTCGCCAACGGCGACACCGAATGGATCCCCCCACCACAACTCCCACTCTCCGCAGGCACCAACACCTACCACCACCCAGAACGCTTCCTATCCGGAGACGGCGAAGGCAGCTAGTGCTCGGCAACGTCCTTTCGCGGCTGCTGGGACACCAGCGGCGCGTCGAAGGATTGCCTGCCCAATCCGCGTGCCCCGCCTGGTGATCCGAGATCGGCGAAGAAATCCGCGTTGGCTGCCACGTACGGCTGCCACTCGTCGGTGGCGTCGTCGATGTACACGATCGCCTCGACTGGACACACCGGCTCACAAGCCGCACAGTCGACGCACTCGTCGGGATGGATGTACAGCATCCGCTGCCCTTCGTAGATGCAGTCGACCGGGCATTCGTCCACGCACGCCTTGTCGCGGATATCCACACACGGCTCGCCGATGACGTAGGTCATGACGCCGCCAGGTCGTCCAGCGCCGCATAGGCCGCGTTGTATCCGGGGACGAAGGTGATGCCGGGGCCGCCGTGGCATCCGGCACCGCCCAGATACAAACCCTGTACTGGAATCTGGATGTCCAGGAATCCTTTGGGGCCCGGGCGGTTCGGACCCATCAGATCCGGGTGCAGCAGACCGTGGCAGAAGTCTCCGTCGGGCGCACCGAACATCGTCTGCATGTGATAGGGCGCGAACGTGATGTGCCGAATCTGGATGTCCCGGAAGTTCGGCGCGAATTTCGTGATCTTGTCGATCACCGTCTCGGCCATCTCGTGTTTGAGCCGTCCGTGTTGTTCGCGGGGCGCCTCCACCGGAAATCCGTAGGCGTACGCACTGGCCGCGTGCTTTCCCGGCGGCGCGAGGGACGGGTCGGTAACCGACGGGATCTGCATACCGAACGACGGATTGTCCGGCAGCATTCCGGCCCGGGCCATCTCCCACTGTCGTTGCTGCTCTTCGGGTGTACCGAAGACACCGACCGACTGCTGCATGCCCTCTTCGTTGAGGAGCTCGTACGGCGCGGCGAACTCGGGTAGGCCGTCCAGCGCGAAATGCATCTGGATGAACGTGGCGCGATGGTCGCGTCCGGCCAGCCTCTCGACCAAGTTGCCCGGCAGATACTCCGTTCCGACCAAATCGATCAACGTCAGATCAGGCGACAGGTTGGACACCACGACAGGTGCAGTCAGCACCGAGCCGTCACGCAGCCGGACTCCGGTCACCCGCTCGTCCTCGACGAGGATCTGCTCGACCTTCGTGCGATATCTGATTTCGCCGCCACGATCGACGAACAGCTTCTTGAGGTGGTCGCAGACTGCACCAATGCCACCCTCCAGTTTCGTCATCATCGTGGCGTCCATGTCCGGCACACCCATCGCGAACGCCAGGCACGTCGCACTGCCCGGTGTGAACGGACCGCGATAGGTGGAGTTGATCGCCAGGAACGCCAGCATCCCGCGGATGGTCGCGTACTTGTCCTTGTCCGGAAAGTTGCGGTCGATGACATCCATCGCCGTGCCGAACAGCATCTCGTGGATGGCACGGCGCTCGGATTCGTTTGTCGCGCAGGCATACATCTCGTCGAGGGTCTTCGGTGGGGTGCGCGCCTCAAAGCGCCCCAGTGCACGCGAGGGACCTGTGGTCCACTCGAGCATCTTGGCCATACCCAGCACGGCATCGGTCCCGTGCCTCTCGGACAGATGCGTCATGTACTTCATCGGATCGCTGTACAGGATCATCGGTTCCTCGCCTGCCTCACCGAGATTGACCGACTGAACCTCCGAATGGACCTGCGGAATCGTGTGCAGTTCCAGGGCCGCGGCGACCTCCGGGGCGGTCGGAAACTGGACAGAACCGGCTATCTCGTAACGGAATCCGTCGATCAATTCCACAGTTGCCGCCATACCACCGGAATAGGTGTTCTGTTCGAGCACCACCGTACGTAGGCCGTGTTGCTGCAGGACTGCCGCCGCGGTCAGGCCGTTGTGACCCGCCCCGATGACGATCGCGTCGTAGTCGGTCATTGTTGGTTTCTCCTCACTCGATGGAACTGATGTCACGACTGCCGTGAATTTGCGAAAGACATTGTGCGAAAATGCCGTAATGACGAACTCGCATGACCGGCGCCGCACTGCGACGCGAGAGGCATTGCGCGAGGTGGCGTTGGCGAGGTTCGCCACCGACGGGTTCACGAACGTGACCGTCGCCCAGCTCGCCGACGATGCGGGCGTCACCGAACGGACGTTCTTCCGGCACTTCCCGACCAAAGAGGCGGTGCTGTTCCAGGACTACGAGACTCAACTCGAATGGTTCGCCGATGCCCTGGCGCGGCGCCCGGCCGACGAATCGCTGTTCGACGCAGTGCTGGGCAGCGTCGTCAGTTTCCCGCACGACCTGGAGGTCGTCCGCCAGGCTGCGATCATGCGGGCGACACTGCTCGACGGGGATCGAGCGGCCGGGCATCTTCGGGTGGTGCAGGCGTCGTTCGCGGCGGTGCTGACCGATTTCGTCAAGCGTCGCTACACCGACCTTCCCGATGTCGACCTGATCGCCGAGGTCGCGGGCGCGGTGTTGGCGGCGGCTCTGGTCACCGCAGTCGAGCGGTGGGGACGCGACGGCTGCGCGACCGATCTGCGTGAGGTGGTGGCCACCAGTGTGGGCCTGGTGCGTTCCGGACTGGCGCCGCTGACCTCCGAGAGTTAGCACGGCAGAAGGTCTTTCCATGATGTCGGCGCCTTCGAGGCGCCGAGATCCGACTGGACGAATCTGCGCCCGTCGGCGGTGACGTAACTGCCGGTCGCCGGGCTGTACGGAATGACCTGCACTGGCGACCGGCCTGAAGCAGGTGAGCCAAATGCACTGGGAGCCAACCCCGGTGCGGGCGAACCAGGTGGGCCGAAGATGTGGTCGTCGGGATTGACCCTGCTGTCGGGCGGAACCCCCTGCGAGATGAGATTCGGGTCCAGCGGATACGGACCGACCGCGTGCTGGCGCACCGCTGTCGGCACGAAGGGCTGGTCGCTGTCGCACATCTCCACGGTGGGAGCACGCTTGCCCGGCTTGCCGACGCAGGGATAGTTCCGTGCGCCACGGACCGCGAGTGGCGAATCCTGTGGCAGCTTGCAATACAGGCCGTCGGGGGTGTCGATGGTCGTTGTGTCGGCCGGTGACCGCCACGACGACGGCGGTAGGAAGCCGACGGTGCACGGCGGCGGATCACCCAACGTGATCGCGAACTCCCCCACCGGCAATCCCGTGGGATTGTTGGTCGGCAGCCCGAATGCCTGAGTGCTGGCGATGGCCGGTGGCAACAGAACCAGGAGCTGTTCGAGAGACGAGTTGTAGGTGACCAGAATCTGACCCAGCGTGCTCAGGTTGGCCAGCAACACCGGCAATGTCGGCTCCAGCTGATCGAGCAGCCGGGTGACCTCGTCGGCAGCAGCAGGCCCGGTGTCGAGCAGGGCACGGATCCGGTCGTCGTCCCCGGCGATCGTCTTGGTCACCTCGGCCAGACCACGAGCCCATACGCGCAGTGAATCGGTGGTGGCAACCTGTGAATCCAACAGCGGGACGGCGTCGTCGACCAATGACCTGGTCTCCGTGCGTACGCCGTCGATCTTGTCGATGACGGTCGCCGAGGAATCCAGCAGCGAGGACAGGTCGTACCCGGCGCCGCGCAAGCCGGTGTCCGACTCGTCAAGCAGGACAGCGATTTTATCGCCGGGAATGCTCCCGACGAGCGCGCTCACCCTGTCCAGCATCGGGCCGACGGCTTGCGGGATGGTGGTCTGCTGCAGCGTGATCACCGATCCGTCCTGCAGGTACGGACCCGATCCGCGCTGCGGCCGCAGGTCGACATACTGTTCGCCGATCGCCGAGGCACTACGGACCTCGGCCCGCAGATCGGCGGGGATTCTCGGCGATGTATCCAGCGACAGCGTGGCTTGCGCGCCGCCCGGGGTCAGTCGCAGGTCGGTGACCTTGCCGACTTGCACGCCGCGGTACGTCACGTTGGAGAACCGGTACAGACCACCGCCGCTGGGCAATTCCAGGGTGACCCTGATCTTGCCGATCCCCAGCAGCGTCGGCACCTGGATGAACAGGAATGTCATCAGCAGCAGGCCGGCAACGGCGATGATGCTGAAGATCACCAATTGGATCCGTACGAGTCGGGTCAGCATCAGCCGCCTCCGCCCGGCGTCGGCGCCGTCTGCGGTGTGGCCGGCACCGGATCGGCGATGCCGGTCTTGAGCGGGTCGTAGGTGTAGTTCAGGTACCACGGCTCGCCCGGAGCGGGAACAAGTTTCGCGTCCTGGTCGCCCCACCGGGTGCCCAGGAACATCGTTCGCTTGAGTCGCGGAATCGTCAGGTCGGCAACCAGGAACATGTTCACGTAGTCGCCGCGTACTGCCCGGTCGATGTAGCTCTGGTTATAGGGGTACGTCGTGGCGAAGGCCAGCGCGGTGTCGAGCTCGGGCCCGACATCGGCCAGCGCCTTGAGCGTCGGCTCGAGGTTGCCCAGGTTGGTGACCAGGTCGCTCTGCGCCGCATCGATCAGATCGGTGGTGGATTCGCTGAATATTCGCAGTTTGTCCAGCGCGGTGACGATACGCGGCCGCTCCCGGATGAGCACGTCGAGTGCCGCCGGAACGCGCCTCAATGCGGCGGTGACAACGTCACGCTGCTGGGCGAACGTGCTGGCGAAGGTATTCAGCTGCTGAATCATGTCGAGCAGATCGCTGCGTTCGCCGTCCAGCGCACCGACGAAATCGTCCAATCGCCGCAGCATGTCTCGGATCTGGGCCTGCCGTCCCGAGAATGCGGTGTTGGCGTTTCGGATGACATCACCGATCTGACCGAGTCCCCCGCCGTTGACCACCGCCGACAGCGTGGACAAGGTCCGCTCGGTAGACGGGTATGTCGATGACCTGTTCAGCGGGATCGTCGTTCCCGGCTGGAGCCGGCCCTGCGGGGCTACGCCGATCGGCGGATCCAGCTCCAGGTGCATCGAACCCAGCAGACTCGTCTGTCCGACGGTGGCGACCGCGTTGGCCGGCACCACCGCATCCGGGCGGACGAACACCTCGACGTCGGCATGCCAGTTGCGCAATCGCATCTCGCCGACGGTGCCGACGACAACATCGTCGATCAGGACCGGCGAATTCGATTCCAACATGGCGACATTGGAGACCTCGACGTGAAAGATGCTCGAGCCGCGCCTGTCCTGCGTACCCGGCAGCGGCAGCGAGTTCAGGCCCCGATAACCACATCCGGAGATCCCGTAAGTGATGAGGACGACCACCATGGCCGCCTGGATTCGCCGGTGTCTCACGGTGTCCCCTGATACGCGGAGATCGCGGGCGGATTCTCGGGCGGACCGGGGACAGGCCCCGATCCCCCTGGCGCCAGTGCCGGATCGGAGTAGGTGAGATTCTCCGGAGACGGCGCCTTCATCAGGAACGGGCTCATCGGGAACGGCAACAAGTTGAAGCTGAGCAACCGCATCGCCGGGCCGAGGTACTGGGCGCACAGCTTCGCCGTCTCCGGCGCGGTGGCGTTCTCCAGTGCACCGATCTGCCCGCAGATGAACTGGATCGGGTTGGTGAAGTTGTTGAAGACGATCGATCCGATGTTGTCGCCGGTGTCGGGGTTGTAGACGTTGTAGTAGTTGGCGAAGGCGTTCGGCGCCACGTGCAGCAGCTGCTCGAGACTCTTGCGGTTGTCGGCCAGGTTTCGGGTGACATCGGTCAGGCGCTCGACCTGTTCGACCGTCACCTCGCGGCTTCCGCTCACGAAGCGTTGCGCATCGGCGGTGGCTGTCGCCAGGTCGCGCAACGCGGCGTCGAGATCGCCGGTGTTGTCGTCAAGCGTCCCCATCAGTGCGGCCAGACGCTGCTCAAAGTCGACGATCGCTCCGCTGCTGTCGCGCAGCACGGTGACAAGATTCTGCATGCCCTTGATGATGTCGACGATGTTGCCGCTTCCGTCCGCGAAAATTCGTGCGACAGCTGACAATTGGGCCAGCATCTGTCGAAGCTTCACGCCGTTGCCGCCCATTGCGTCAGCGGTGTCGTCGATCAGCCGCGCCAGCGCAGGCCGGGTTGTCTCGCTGCTGGGCCCCAAATCGGTTGACAGCCGCATCAACTGGGTCTTGACGTCGTCCCATTCGATCGGGACGGCGGTCCGTTCAACCGGGATCACCGCACCCGATGGCATCGTCGGACCGCTGTCTCGATAGGCGGGCGTCAGCTGAAGGTAGCGGGCAGCCACCAGGTTCTGTGCGACGATGACCGCCTGGGCGCCGGCGGGGATGGACACTCCCGGGTCGACGCGAAGGACCATCTTGACCTGCTTGCCGGCGGGCTCGATGGACTCGATGCTGCCGACCTTCACCCCCGACACGCGCACCTCGTCACCGGCATAGATGGCGGTGGCCGCCGTGAAATACGCGGTGATCGTGGTTGCGGGATAGACCGTGTGCATAACCAGCAGTGTGGTGCCGGCAGCTGCGAGGGCGACGAGTACCGCGGCGGTGCCCGCGACGATCTTGCTGCGGAGCCTCACCGTGGACCCTCCTGCGGTTGGGGCGGAATCCCGTTGTACGGGAACGGGAACTCCGCTCGCGGTCCGGCGTTGTCCGGCGGTTGTCCCGCGTCCGTGCCTCGACGGAATCCGAATGCGTAATCGAAGAACGGTTGCAGGAACGCTGCAGGAACGACGTTGGCGGTGTAGGCCTGGTAGTAGAAGCCGCTCGATACGGCTTCGCCCATGGTGATCTCGTATTTGGCCAGCCCCGGCAGCGCCTTGGCGATGTTGTCGCTGTTCTTCTGCAGCACTTCGGTGACCGAGTTGAGTTTGGTCAAGGTGGGCGCCAGCTTGGCTTCGTTGTCGTGAACCAGCGCGGAGAGCTGCCTGCTGACCGACGATGTGTTGGCCAGGAGCTCAGCGATCGCCTGACGGCGTTGCGCGAGAACAGTGATCAGGTCAGCGCCGTTGAGGATGAGCGCGTTGACCTGCTCACGGCGTTCGGACAGCACCCCGGCCAGATCCGATGCACTGTGCAGAAGATCCCGCAGTGTGTCGTTGCGGCTGTTCATCGACTGGCACAACCTGGTCAGCCCCGCCAATGTGGGCCCGAGTTGCGGCGCCATCGAATCGACAGTGTCGGAAAGGGTTTCGAGCGATTGATTCAACGTCGCCGTGTCGAGCCCCGAGGCGTTGGCGGTGAGATCTCCGATGACGTCGGTGAGCACGTAGGGTGACGAGGTTCGAGAGACCGGGATCGGATCGGAGGGCTTCTGCGTCCCGGCGCCCGCCGGGACCAGCGTGACGATTCGCGCCCCGAGCACGGTTCCGGTCTTGATATGCGCGGTGGTCTGCGATCCCAGGTGCACGGAGCCGTCGACGGTGAAGGTCACCAACGCATCCCCGCGCAGTAGTGCGACCGACGAGACGGTGCCCACTTTGATGCCGGACACCACCACGTCGTTGCCGGCCACCAGCCCGCCGGCTTCGGGGAACACAGCCTGGTAACGCACCTGCGTCGCCCACGACCACAGCGTTTGCGGCGCCAGGCCGACAAGCGTCACCAGAATGGCGACCGAGACTCCGATGAAGCCGGCCCGGATAAGCGCTGCGCCGCGGTATTTCAACATCACGGCTCAGCGCACCTTCCGTTGGTCTGTTTGATCCAGGGGAAGACCGCGGTCCTGCCCTGCAGGTCGGTCACGCGCACCGACATGCCGCACACATACATCTGGATGAAGCTGCCGTAGGCGCCCAGCCGGCTCAGCTTCCGATAGTTCTCCGGCGCCTTCACCAGTGCCCGATCCACCCGTTCCTTGTCCTGATCCAGAATCGGGGCGAGTCGGCTCAACTCGTCGACCACTCCGGACAACGGTGGCCGCGCGGCGGTGAGCAGGTCGGCCAGCGACGCGGTGCCGGCATCGAGGGCGGTGATCGCCGCACCGATCGGATCGCGATCGGCGGCGAAGCCGGTGATCAACTTCTCGATGCGGTCGATTGCCGCCGAGAATCGGTCACCCTCGGCCGTCAGAGTGGACAGGACGACCTTGAGGTTGTCGATGAGTTGCTCGATGACACTGTCGTTTTCAGCCAGTGCGGTGGTGAACGAGGACGTCTTGTCGAACAGCGATTCCACGGTGCCGCCCTGCCCCTGCAGGATCTGCACCAGGGAAGCGGTGAGGGCGTTGACGTCCTGCGGATTCAGACTCGCAATCACCGGCTTGAGGCCGGAGAGCAACAGATCGAGGTCGAGGGCCGGTTCGGTGCGATCGATGGGGATCTGGGAACCGGCAGGCAGCACGGCATTCGGGCCGGGCGCATCGACCAACTCCAGGTAGCGGTCACCCACGAGGTTGAGGTAGCGCACCGCGGCTTTGGTTGCGCCGGTCAGTAGGACGTCGCGGTCGGCGTCGAATGTCACCAGGGCGGTCGCGTCGGCCCGAAGGGTCACCGTGTCGACCGTGCCGATCCTGATACCGGCCGCCCGCACGCTGTCACCGGGTTTGAGTCGCGATGCGTCGGCGAACACTGCCGAGTACCCGTTGGTGTTTCCGGTGCGGTATTGGGCAAAAGTCATGAACAGCAACGCCGTCGCGGTGACCATCACCACCACGAACACGGTGAACTTGACTGTCGTCGCCCGTAATGACCGCATCAGCCGGGCTGCCCGATCTGTGCGGAGTTTCGGGGTGGGCCGTCCAGCGGGCCGTACAACAGCTGCTTGAGACCGTCGGAATTCAGCAGGATTCCCTGATTGCCGTACTGGGCGGGATTGGCACCGATATCGGTAACCAGGAAGGGCGGTTTGGTGTTGGGCGCCAGGTGCGGCAGCCCTTGGTCGGCGCAATGCGGGCCGCCGGTCGCAGCCACCTTTGGCAGGTCGGCGGGATAGCGGTACCGCTCCAGGCCCATGGTGAAGCTCACTGACACGACGGCGCCGGGATCGGGCTGCGGCGGCGCCTTCGCGATCGGGAGAAGACCGGCAAGCGTGCAGTTCAACGCTTCGTGGTAGCGATTGGTCAGGTCCGTGGTGGGTACCAACATGCGCAGGACGTCGGTGAGCGCCGCCCGATTCTCGTCGACGACGGTGGTTCCGGTGTCGGCCAGCCCAATTGCGCTGAGCAGCAACGCATCCAGATCGTCCTGCCGCTCGACGATCGTCTGGCTGATCCGCGTCACATTGCCCACCGACCCCACCAGGTCGGGCGCCGCGTCGGAGTAGGCGCCGGCGGCGACGTCCGCCGCGCGGATGTCGTGGCGCAGATTGGGCAGGCTCGGCTCGAGTTCGGCCAACAGGGTGTCGATGTCCGAGAACATCTTTCCCAGCTGCTCGCCCCGGCCGTTCATCGCGCCGGCGAGGACACCGAGAACCTCATTGAGCTTCTCGGGTTGCACGTGCGAGAGCAGCGAGGTGAGCCGCTGGAAGACGGTGTTGATTTCCACCGTCACATTGGTCGCGTCGATGACCTGACCGGAACGCAGTGGCTGCGCAGACGGATGCTCCGGCGTCGTCAGCTCGACGAGCTTGGCACCGAACACCGTCGGTGAGGAGATCTCGACCCCTACGTTGCCGGGGATCAACGACAGCTGCGCCGGATCGACCGAGAGGTGAAGAACCGCTTGACCGTTGGGACTCTGGTCGATCGACGACACCGTGCCGACCTCGACGGCACGCAGCTTCACCTTGGCGCCGGGATTCATCACCAGCCCCGCACGCGGCGAGAGCACCGTGATCGGCACGCCCGGGGCGAGATCGCCGCGAAACATGATGACTGCCACCGCGACCACCGCGGCAAGCACGACGACAGAACCCAGTCCCACCGCGACGCGGAGCGTGCCGCGCATAGTTGACGTCGCGTCGCGGTGAGTCACGTCGGCACCCTCCCTGGCTTCGGGAGAATTCGTACCACACGTATGTCAGTACTGACTAGATTTATGTCACAACTGACGCGTGTTTGCGGCGCAGCTGGTCAGACAAGCTGGTGGGTGTTGCTCAGGAGACGGCGGGCTGCGGCGACGGTGCGACGGTCAAGGCCCGGCGCACCGCGCGCCGACGGGCTACCTGCGTGGCAGTCAACGCGCCCAGAACGCCCAGCGTCGATGTCGTCAGAATCGACAACCCGGTGTTGGCCATGATCAGGTAACCGAACGCCGCCGCGACTGCCAACAGCGCGTACCGCGCGGTGGTCCAGTGCGCGGGATGGCCGAATCGGGTGCCGACCGCCATTCCGAGGATCAGCGCCACGCCATGGCCGACGTTGGTGAAGTCACCGAAGGTTCCGATGGCCGAGCCGACCGCGACCGCCAGCCACCAGCCCGTCCACGCCGCGCGCCACTGGCGGGGTATCGCCGCGGTCAACGCGCCCAGGACTCCGACTGCCCCGTAGCTCATGCCCACGTCGGTGGCGTTGACGATCGACCACGATGCCAACCCGGCGGCCAGCGCGCCGGTCAGGCCCGCTGCGACGAGCAGCGTCGCTCCGACATGGCCGACGACGAACGCCACCACCATCCGGCGGCTGTGCCACAACAGTTCGGCCAGACCGAGAATTGCGAACAAGCCGGGCAGCCAGACGTAGATCGGACCGGTTTCGGTGACGAACGCGCTGCCGATCAGCGTGCCGAGCCGGCCGTGCGCGAGATTGTGCAGGTTGGTGCTCGCATGCCAGATGACCTGTTCACGGAAATGCGGGCCGAGGGCCACCAGCACGGCCGCCACCGCCACGAGCGCGGCGGTGTAAGCCAGGGTGACTCGGAGGCGGACCAGCCTCGTCAACAGTGAAAGAACCATCTCCATCCACTATGCCTGGGCTTCGAGATCGTCTCCATCGTCCTCGACTGGCAGATCCCTGCGGGTTTTGAGGCGGTACATCGCCAGATCAGCAGGCACACCGGTGGCACGAGAGGCGAACATTTGACGCCTGATCCGCTTGACCGTGACGCCCAGCGCATCGAGTTCGTCGGGGCTGATGCACTCCAGCGTCTCCCCCGATACGACCAGTCCACCCCGGGTCGCACGGTCCATCACCCGAGCGGCGATGTTGACGTCGACACCGAGCCAGTCCGAGCCGATGCGTTGCGGCCTGCCGGTGTGGATTCCGGCGCGCATACGCGGCGTATAGCCGTCTACCTCGACTGTTCGGACCGCCTCGCGGGCCGCCATGGTGGCACGCACGGCGGTCGCGGGGTCGGCGAAGACCGCCATGATGCCGTCGCCCATCCGCTTGACGATGTGGCCGCCGGCATCGAGCAGCGGCGGCTCGACGACCTGGGCGACGCGGCGCAGCAGCCGCAGGGTGGCGTCGTCACCCGCCTGCAGCGACCAGCTGGAGAAGCCCACCAGATCGGTGAAGACGAGCGTGACCTCCGGGTTGGCGGGGCGGCCCGACACGCGTTCGGTGAGCGCCTGCCAGACCTGCAGTGTGGCCAAGCTCACCTCGCGGGTGGCCGCTTCACGATCGCGCAGCAGGCGGTCGGCGGCACGTGCGGCGGCACGGGCCCCGCCATCGCCTGCCGCGGACAGCGGGTCGCCGAAGTCGGGATCGCCGGGCAGCATCCGCCGGGCACGACGAACGAGGGCGATGACACCGGGGTTGTGATTGGTGTTGTGCCACCACGCCGCGGGCCCACGCCCGGGCTGCACCAGCTGGTTGACGTCAACGAGGGAATCGGGTTGATCGTCGAACGGCTCGACGTCCACAAGATCAAGCCTAGGCAACGCTTTTCGGGCCGGCCAACCAGGTGTGACGCGGTCGACGTCTCGCTATGCCAAACGACTGGTCACAGCTTCGTCGCCATCGTAGACAACACCTGTTGTCAGACCTATCGTTAGGCGATGAGGTCAACGTCGACCACAAGTAACGCCGAGCCGCTTGGGCCGGACTCCCTGACGTGGAAATACTTCGGCGATCTGCGCACCGGGATGCTCGGGGTGTGGATCGGCTCGCTGCAGAACATGTACCCGCAGCTGGGCGCTGGAGTGGAAGAGCATTCGATCCTGCACCGCGAGCCGCTTCAGCGGGTGGCCCGGTCGGTGTATCCGATCATGGGCGTGGTGTACGACGGGGAGCGAGCCCGTCAGACCGGTGAGCAGATCAAGGGATTCCACCGCGGCATCAAGGGCGTCGACGCCGCGGGCCGGCGCTATCACGCGCTGGACCCCGAAACGTTCTACTGGGCGCACGCCACGTTCTTCATGTTGATCCTGAAGGTGGCCGAATACTTCTGCGGCGGCCTGACCGAGGCCGAAAAGCGCCAGCTGTTCGACGAACACGTGCAGTGGTACGCGATGTACGGCATGAGCATGAAGCCGGTCCCGGAAACGTGGGAGGACTTCTGCGAGTACTGGGACCGGGTGTGCCGCGACGAGTTGGAGATCAACCGGGCGACCCTCGACATCTTCGATATCCGCATCCCCAAGCCGAAATTCGTGCTGATGCCGACGCCGGTGTGGGATCAGTTGTTCAAGCCGATGGTGGCCGGCCAGCGGTGGATCGCCGCCGGATTGTTCGACCCGGTGGTGCGGGAGAAGGCCGGAATGCGCTGGACGCCCGGCGACGAAGTGGTGCTGCGGTTGCTGGGCAAGGCGGTCGAGGTCGCGTTCTTGGCGGTGCCGGACGAGATCCGGCTGCACCCCCGCGCGCTGTCGGCATACCGGCGGGCCTCAGGACACCTCCCGGCGGACGCGCCGCTGGTCGAAGCACCCGGTTTCATGGCACCCCCTAAAGATCGCCGTGGGCTGTCCATGCACTATGTCCCTCGGACCAAGAGCCTCTTCGCGCGTGCGGGGTCGCTGGTTCACACGACGTTCTCACTCGCCGGTTTGCGGCCCGCCCGAGGACGTTCCGCCGCCGCCTGAACCGGAGAACCCATGATCGAATGGTCCGACGTCGATATCGCCGTGCGCGACGCCGTCCGTGAGTTCGTCGACAAAGAGGTGCGCCCGCACCTCGACGACCTGGAGAGCGGCGATATGGAGCCGTACCCCATCATCCGCAAGCTGTTCGCCACCTTCGGCATCGCCGAGATGGCACGCGAGTCACTGGACAAACGACTGGACCGGCTGCGGGCCGGCACCGAGTCGAAGTCCGGCGGCGGTGGTGGCATGTTCGGCGACGGCGGCTCGGCAGGAATGGGTTTCGTCCTGATCAGTGAGCTGTGCCGGGTCAGCATGGGCCTGGTCACCGGGATGGGTGTCAGCCTGGGACTCACGGTCCCGACGATCCAGAGCCGCGGCACGCTGGCCCAGCAGGAGCGCTGGCTGCCGGAGCTGGTGACCTACGAGAAGATCGGGGCATGGGCGATCACCGAGCCGGATTCGGGCTCGGATGCGTTCGGCGGCATGAAGTCCTACGTGGTTCGCGACGGGGACGACTACATCCTCAACGGGCAGAAGACGTTCATCACCAACGGACCCGACGCCGACGTCGTGGTGGTGTACGCCAAGCTCGACGAGGGCGATGGGGCCGACAAGCGCGATCGCAAGGTGCTGACGTTCGTGCTCGATCGCGGGATGGAGGGCTTCGTTCAGGCAAAGCCGTTCCGCAAGATGGGGATTCACAGTTCGCGCACCGGTGAGCTGTTCTTCAACAACGTGCGCCTTGGCCGGGACCGGTTGCTGGGCGAAACCGAGGAGAACAAGTCCGGCGACGGCCGCGACAGCGCCCGGTCGAGTTTCGCCGCGGAGCGGATCGGCGTGGTGTCGATGGCGCTCGGTGTCATCGAGGAATGCCTGCGGTTGTGCACCGATTACGCCAAGACACGCACGTTGTGGGGCAAGGAGATCGGTCAGTTCCAGTTGATCCAGCTCAAGCTGGCCAACATGGAGGTGGCCCGAATGAACGTGCGCAACATGCTGTTCCGGGTGATCGAATGCGGGCAGACCGGTACGCCGATTTCGCTGTCCGAGGCGTCGGCGATGAAGTACTACTGCTCGCAGGCCGCCACCGATGTGGCGATGGAAGCGATCCAGCTGTTCGGCGGCAACGGGTACATGACCGAATACCGGGTGGAACAGCTTGCCCGCGACGCCAAGTCGCTGATGATCTACGCCGGCAGCAACGAAGTGCAGATCACCCACGTGGCCAAGGGTTTGCTCGGGGCGTGAGCTCCGGGGTGCAACCCTGCTGCGCCGCATAGGGTTGGTGCCCGCCTCCGAGCGACAGCTGGCGGGCTTGCTCTCGCAGCGCTGCCACACGCTGATGAATGCGGTGTTCTGTCCCACGCGGAATGCCCCATTTGGCCGCGTATCGTCCGCGGCCGAGGGGGCGGACTCGGTCATGGACCCGTTCCCATCGCAGGGCATCCGAGATCGCCTTGGATGGCCTGCCGGCGACGGTAAACCCCCAGTCGTCGAGCGCCACGACCAGGTCGGCGACAGTGGTTGGGCCGTTGAGTTGCAGATATCTGGTCAGCACGTAGCGGAGGTTGGTCCCCCGCAGCAGCAGCGAGTTGGTCATGCCGCCAAGGTTGCACAGCGGACTGACACGGACTGGATTGTCGCTCGAAGGCGGGCACCAACCCTAAGGTTCCGGAACCCCGCCTGTACCGAGCGCCCGGACCAGCGCCCGATGCACCGCGCTGCGCCCGAGCGGGACCTTGAACGCATTCTGACTCAGCGGCCGGGCACCCGCCATCGCCTGCTCGCCGGCCCTGCGCAGCACCGCATCCTCGGGCCGCAGGCCGATCAACGCCGCCTCGGCCGCAGGCACCCGCCACGGCCGCGGGGCGACGCCGCCCAGCGCGATTGCTGCGGACGCGATCACCCCGTCGACCAGTTCGAGGCCGACCGCCGCCGACACCAGCGCAAAGGCATAGCTGTGTCGATCACGCAGCTTGAGGTACCACGAGTGCGCCGCAAATGCCGACGCGGGCAGCTCGACCGCAGTGATGAGTTCCGCCGGCTGCAGACAGTTTTCGCGATCGGGGGCGTCTCCGGGCAGCGTGAAGAAGTCGGCGATCGGGATGCTGCGGTCGCCGTCGGGGCCCTGCACATGCACGACGGCGTCGAGGATCGCCAGCGCCACCGCCATGTCGGAGGGATTGGTCGCCACGCACTGCTCGCTGCCGCCGAACAGCGCATGCTCGCGGTTGAACCCGTCGAGCGCGGCGCATCCCGATCCCGGCACCCGTTTGTTGCAGCGGTCGAACTCGGTTTGCATGAAATAAGGGCAGCGGGTTCGTTGCAGCAGGTTGCCACCCACGGTGGCCATGTTGCGCAACTGGGTGGTGGCGCCGCTGAGAATCGCGTGCGACAACACCGGATACTGGCGCCGAATCAACGGATGATTGGCCAATGCGCTGTTGGTCACACCGGCACCGATGCGCACACCGCCGATGTCGGTACTCACCACCGAAGTCAGCCCGAGGCGTCGAACGTCGACGAGCGCCGACGGCTGCAGCACACCGTTTTTCATCAGATCGACGAGATTCGTGCCACCGGCGAGGTACGCGCCGCCGGTCTCGACGACGGAACGGATCGCATCGTCCACCGACAGCGCGTGCCGGAAGCCGAACGTCTTCACTGCGACGTCGCCTTCGCTGCCGCCGCGACGGCATCGACGATGTTCGAGTAGGCGCCGCACCGACAGATGTTGCCCGCCATCCGTTCTCGGATCTCATGCTCGGTCAGTTCCGGGTGACCCGCGAGCGCGGCGTCGCGGTCACCGTCGAACGATGCCGCGGACAGATCGCCGCGGGCATGCTCACGCAGCATCGCGTGCGCCGACGAGATCTGGCCCGGAGTGCAATAGCCACACTGGAACCCGTCGTGGTCGAGGAAGGCCTGTTGCACGGGATCGAGTGCGTCGCTGCTTTCGATCCCTTCGATCGTGGTCACCGCCGACCCGTCCACCGACACGGCCAGCGCCAGGCAGCTGACGATCCGCTCGCCGTCGACGGCCACCGTACATGCGCCGCACAAGCCGTGATCGCACCCTTTCTTGGTGCCGGTCATCCCGAGCCGCTCACGCAACAGGTCCAATAATGTGGTCCGAACGTCGACACTGACCTCGTGCAGCGTCCCGTTGATGCGAAGGGCGATCCCGTGGTCGGACACCATCAGCTCCCCTGACTCGCGACATCGTGAATCATCAACTGCTCCACAGTGATCGGCAGATCGCGGATCCTGCGGCCGGTACCGTGGAAGATCGCGTTGGCCACTGCCGCGGCGACGCCGCAGGCGCCGATCTCGCCGATACCCCGTACGCCGAGCGGGTCCAGACCGAAGTCGGGTTCATCGATGAACGTGATGTCGAACTCGGGCCGGTCCGCGTGCGTCGGGACGTAGTACTCACCGATGAGTTGCGAGGTTCGGGCGTCATAGGGCACCTGTTCCAGCAGCGCCATGCCGACGCCGAACGTGATGCCGCCCATCACCTGATTGCGGGCCAGTGCCGGGTTGAGGACTCGGCCGCAGTCCATCACCGCAACCCAGCGGGTCACCGTCGCCCGCCCGATCTCTTCGTCGACCTCGACTTCACAGAAGTGCGCGCCGAACGACTGCGAGACGCTGTCGCGCTGCTGCCCACCGTCGACCGAAACGGTGAAACTCAGCTCGTCCAGGTAATGCTGTCCACCGTTGGTGATCGCCTCGGCGACCGCCATCCGGTGGCCCGCGGAGACCACATCGCCGTCAACCAACCGGATGTCACCTGCTCCGTGGAATGGTGTGCTCTCATCGGTCATCAGCAACGCGCGCAACCGGTCACTCCATTGGGTGGCGGCGGCATGGACGGCCGAGCCGACCGTGGCCGTCGTCTGCGACGCGCCGCTGTACGGCGCATCCGGGAACAGGGAATCACCGGAATCGAACGTCACGGACGGCAACGGCAAACCCGCGGCGTCCGCGGCGACCTGACACATCGCCGTGCGCACCCCGGTGCCGATCTCGTGGGTGGCCGAAGCAAATCGTACGGAACCGTCAGCGGCAGTGGTCACGCTGCACGAGGCCGGCATCCGGCGACCGGGATATGTCGCGGTGGCCATACCCCAGCCGAGTTGAATACCGTTGTCCGACAACGATCGCGGCTGCAGAGGGCGCTTATCCCACCCGAACCGCCGCGCCCCGGCCTCGTAACAGTCCAGGAGATGCTTGCCCGACCATGGTTTTGCGCTGGCCTGGTCGGCGTCGGCGTGGTTGCGGATGCGGAGTTCCAACGGGTCCATGCCGAGGTCGACGGCGAGTTCGTCCATCGCGGATTCCAGCGCGAACAGACCCGGCGCCTCCCCCGGTCCTCGCATGAAACATGGTGTGGGAGCATTGATTCGCGCGGTCCGGTGGGACACCACCAGCCGCGGCGTCTGGTAGAGGATGCGGCTGGACAGCCCGGCGGGCTCGCAGAAGTGAGCCACCGTCGACGTCTCGGTCACGGTGTGATGTTCGACGCTGCGCAGCGCACCATCGCCGCCTGCGACCAGACTGATCTGCTGGCGGGTCCGCGGCCGATGCCCTGTCGAGGAGAACATCTGGTTGCGGGTGAGGACGAGTTTGACCGGACGCCCGATCTCCCGCGCGGCGACCGCGCACAACACCACGTGCATCCACAGAAAGCTCTTCGACCCGAACGCACCGCCGACCAGAGGTGCGACCACCCGGACGTGAGGTTCCGGGATACCGAGGTAGGCGGCCAGCGCCGCGCGTTCTCCGGTGATCCACCGAGTCGCGTCATGCACGGTGAGCAGATCACCGTCCCACGCCGCGATGGTGGCCGAGAGTTCGATCGGATAGTGCGCATTGAGCGGTGTCGTGTATTCGACATCGAGGCGTGCCGCGCCGGTCGGTTCGTCACGGGGCCCGCGATGGTCTTGCAGTTTCTCCTCGTCCAGTTTCACGAAGTGATCCGGAAGGTAACTGCCGTAGCGGATCTGGCCGTCCTTCTCATCCGGTGCCGGGGTGGCGCCGAGTACCTCGTCGATGCCCAATGCGGCCGGTTGCATTTCGTAGCGGAGGTCGAACAACGACGCTGCATAGGTGGCGTTCTCCGGCGAATCAGCGACCACCACGGCCATGTGCTGGCCGACATGCTGAACCGTCAGATCCGACAGCGGTGGCCTGCGCTCCATCGGCAGGTCGAACGTGACGTCGTCCGGCAATCGATGCAGGACCGGACAGTTCAACGGAGTCAACACATGCAGCACGCCCGGTGCCTCGGCCGCGCGGGCGGCGCTCTCCCGCAGCGATTCGACGGTCACGATGCCGTGGGCGATCCCGGACTGCACCACTGTGCCATAGGCCAATCCGTGCACCACGGTGTCGGCCGTGTAGCGGGCACGCCCGGTCACCTTGTCCCGGCCCTCGATCCGGGTGACCGGTAATCCGATCTGCCGAGCCGAACTCATTCCGCCATTGTGCACGAGTTGCCACCGCCACGCTGGACGCGCGCGCTCTGATACAGGCAAATAGCCGCAGCGGCAGCAACATTCAGACTTTCGGCGCCGCCAGCCATCGGGATCCTCACCCGGTGGTCGGCCAGCGCGGCAACGTCAGCGGAAAGACCTTGTGACTCCGGACCGAACACCCAGGCGGTCGGCGCGGCCAGGACAGGGTCGGTGTCGTCCAGGCTCACCTCGCCGTCCAGCGTCGTCGCCAGCACCTGCAGGCCCGCGCCGCGCAGCCGGGCAACAACATCCTCCGGATCGTCGGCGACCACCACCGGCACCGCGAAGATACTGCCCGCCGAGGAGCGTAAGACCTTGCCGTTGTACGGATCCACACTGTGTCCGGCGAACACCACCGCCGCGGCGCCCATCGCGTCGGCCAACCGGATCAGGGTCCCGGCATTACCCGGCTCCGATAGTTCGACGGCCACCACCACCAACTGTGGCCGGCCGGCCAGCACCGCATCGATATCGTCGGCGGGCGCCGTACACACCGCGACCAGCCCCGAGGGCGTCACCGTCTCCGAGAGCGCCTTGGCCGCACGCTCGGTCACCCGGTGGACGGTCAACCCGGTGAGCAACTGGGCATGGCGCTGCACGGCAGCGTCGGTGGCGAATACCTCGACCACCAGTCCGCGGCGCCCCGCAGCCTCAACCAAGTTGGGGCCCTCGGCCAAAAAGCGCCCAGCACGACGACGCCCGGTGTGGCGCTGCAGTTTTACTGCAGCCGCCACCCGGGCGGATCGTTCAGTGAGTGCCTCTGACTCCGAAATGTCAGGCGGCTTCACCGGAGGGAGCGTTGACGTCCTCCGGCAGCGCGCCCTTGGCGACCTCAACCAGCGCGGTGAACGCGGCGGGGTCACTGACGGCGATCTCGGCGAGGTTCTTGCGGTCGACCTCGACGCCGGCGGCCTTCAGGCCCTGGATCAACCGGTTGTAGGTGATGTCGTTGGCGCGGGCAGCCGCGTTGATGCGGGAGATCCACAGCTTGCGGAACTCACCCTTGCGGGCACGACGGTCCCGGTAGGCGTAGGTCAGCGAATGCAGCTGCTGCTCTTTGGCTTTGCGGTAGAGCCGCGAGCGCTGGCCGCGGTAGCCCTTCGACGCCTTGAGTACTGTGCGCCGCTTCTTCTGGGCATTGAGTGCGCGCTTCACGCGTGCCATTGGGGTGTTCCTATTCTCGTTCGGTCAGAAAGTTGAGGGTTACGGCGCTTAGCCGTTCAGCATCGCGTTGACACGCTTGGCGTCGTTGGCCGCCACGACGGTGCGACCGTCCAGGCGGCGGGTGCGCTTGGTGGCCTTGTGCTCGAGCAGGTGGCGACGGTTCGCCTTCTGCCGCACGATCTTCCCGGTGCCGGTCTTGCGGAAGCGCTTCGATGCTCCGCTATGAGTCTTGGCCTTGGGCATTGGTCCTCAGTTCTACGTGGTCTCTGGGTTTTCGGTGGGTTGCGCCTCGGCCTGGCGCCCCGCGGGGGCGTCGGCGTCATGCGCCGCCTTGGCGCGAGTCTTCGCGCCGCGGTGGGGTGCCAGCACCATCGTCATGTTGCGGCCGTCCTGCTTGGCAGAGGTCTCGATGAAGCCGTAATCGGCGACGTCGGCACCCAGCCGCTGCAGGAGTCGGAACCCGAGTTCCGGTCGCGACTGCTCGCGGCCGCGGAACATGATCGTGACCTTGACCTTGGACCCCGCCTCGAGGAAGCGGATCACGTGACCCTTTTTGGTCTCGTAGTCATGCGGGTCGATCTTGGGCCGGAGCTTCTGCTCCTTGACGACGGTCTGCTGCTGGTTCTTGCGGGACTCGCGCGCCTTCTGGGCTGTCTCGTACTTAAACTTGCCGTAGTCCATGATCTTGCAAACCGGCGGCTTGGCGTCGGGGGCTACTTCGACGAGGTCAAGATCGGCATCCGCGGCGACGCGAAGAGCGTCTTCGATGCGCACGATGCCTACCTGCTCCCCGCCGGGCCCGATCAGTCGGACTTCAGGTACGCGGATGCGCTCGTTGACACGGGTCTCAGTGCTGATGGGGCCTCCCTGGATCGGTTTCCTCTTCGGACCATCGCGGAGCCACAAGGAAACAGCCGGGAGAAACCACGCCATCAGCGAGAAGGCCCTGCATGTAGCAGGGCCCAGTGCCGACCGATCACGGCTGACGCCGCCTGCGAAACCGCAGAACAGATACCATTGCGGTACCTGCGACCGGACCGTTGTACCTGCGGAAACATCCGTGGCCGACGGTGGGAGTGGGACTCCACTTGCTGTCCTGGCGTACGCCGGGACGGTCGTGCATGCCAGTCTAGCAGGCATGACGGACTCCAATACACCGCCGGCTGACGCGAGTGACCCGCGGGCACGCGACCTGGCCGACGTCCCCGCCGTGGAGGTGATCACCCGTGCCGCGGTGATGCTGATGAGCGCGGCCGCGGAGAAAATCGGGCTCTCCTCCCCTGATCCCGACACCAGCGAACACCGCGACCTCGACGAGGCCCGCCGGCTGATCACCGCGCTTGCCGGCCTGGTGACCGCATCGGCGGAGTATCTGGGGCCGCACGCCGGCCCGGTCCGTGACGGACTCAAGAGTCTGCAGCTGGCGTTCCGGGAAGCCAGCGCCGCGCCCGAGGAACCCGGCCACGGTCCGGGCGAGAAATACACCGGCCCCGTCTGGTAGCACACCACAGACAATTCGTATGTCGAAGTAATATCCTCGGCGGCACTATGACCGTCACCACGAGCCGGCCAACTTCACGGTTCCGCTGGGTGCCCGCCGCGGCCGGCTGGATCATCGGCGTGATCGCGACCCTGTCGCTGCTGTCGAGCGTCTCGACGATCCTGCGGCACGTCATTCGGATACCGCGGGAGTTCATCAACAGCTATCTGTTCAACTTCCCCGACACCAGCTTCGCGTGGGCCTTCGTCCTTGCTCTGCTGGCCGCCGCGCTCGCGGCGCGCAAACGGATCGCCTGGTGGATTCTCATCTTCTACATGGTGGCCGCGTCGGTGTGGAACATCACCGACCTGCTGACCGGCGACGAGACCGCAGCCGTGGACGCCGGCGAAGTCATCGGCCTGGTGTTCCACATCGCCGCGGCGATCGCGCTGGTGCTGGCCTACAAGGAATTCTGGGCGCGCGTCCGCCGTGGGGCCCTCGTCAAGGCTGCCGCGACGCTGGTGGCCGGCTTGGCCGTCGGCACCGCGATCGGCTGGGCCCTCCTCGAATTCTTCCCCGGCACGCTGGCTCGCGAAGACCGATTCCTCTACGCACTCAACCGGGTCAGCGCATTCGCCGGCGCCGGCTCCGAATCCTTCACCGGCCATCCGCACACGTTCGTCAACGCACTGCTCGGCCTGTTCGGGGCCATGGCGCTGATGGTGGCCGCGATCGTGCTGTTCCAGTCCCAGCGCGCCGAGAACGCGTTGACCGGAGAGGACGAGTCCGCGATCCGGGGACTGCTGCAGGTGTACGGCAAAAACGATTCGCTCGGCTACTTCGCCACCCGCCGCGACAAGTCCGTGGTGTTCGCCGCCAACGGTCGCGCCGCGATCACCTACCGCGTCGAGGTCGGGGTCTGCCTGGCCAGCGGGGACCCGATCGGTGACCCGCGCGCCTGGCCGCAAGCCATCGCGGCATGGCTGTCGCTGTGCCAGGAGTACGGCTGGGCGCCCGGGGTGATGGGGGCCAGTTCCACAGGCGCCCAAGCCTTCCGGGAAGCCGGGCTCAACGCCCTCCAACTCGGCGACGAGGCGATCCTCTATCCCGACCAGTTCCATCTGTCCGGGTCCGACATGCGCGCGGTGCGCCAAGCCGTCACCCGGGCCCGCCGCGCGGGCCTGACAGTCCGGTTCCGGCGGCATCGCGACTTTTCCCCTGACGAGATGGCCGACGTGATCAGCCGGGCTGACGGCTGGCGCGACACCGAAACCGAACGCGGCTTCTCGATGGCGCTGGGCCGGCTCGGGGACCGCGCCGACGGTGACTGCCTGTTGGTGGAGGCCGTGCAGGGCGCGGGTAGTGAGGAAAGCGACCCGGGCGCCGGCCAGGTCGTCGCGATGCTCTCGCTCGTGCCGTGGGGCAACAACGGGCTGTCGCTGGACCTGATGCGCCGCTCGCCTCAGTCCCCCAACGGAACCATCGAGCTGATGGTCACCGAACTGCTCCAGAACGCCGAAGAACTTGGCGTCAACCGTGTTTCGCTGAACTTCGCGATGTTCCGCGCCGCGTTCGAGCAGGGCGCCCAGCTCGGCGCCGGCCCCGTGGCGCGGCTCTGGCGCGCCATGCTGGTGTTCTTCTCGAAGTGGTGGCAGCTGGAGACCTTGTACCGCTCCAATATGAAGTATCAACCACAGTGGGTGCCCCGCTACGCCTGCTACGAGGACGCCCGGCTGGTACCGCGGGTCGGTGTCGCGTCCGTGATTGCCGAAGGCTTTCTGGTGCTGCCGTTCTCCCGGCGCACCAAGCAGCACACCGGCCACTACTCGGCGGTCCCCGAGGACCTGGCCGCGTCGGGACGGCTACACGCCGACGGCACGGCGCCCGATGCGGTCGACGAGCCTGCCGCCGACCCCGAGCGCCGGCATCGCGACCGTCTCCCCGACCAGGTTCGTGTCCGGATGGCGAAACTGAAAACGTTGCAGCGCAACGGGATCGACGCATACCCGGTAGGCAGCCCGCCGACCCACACCGTGGCCCAGGCACTGGACGCCGCCGACGACGTCACCCTCAGCGTCGCAGGCCGGATCCTGCGTGCGCGTGACTACGGCGGCGTTGTGTTCGCCCAGCTGCGCGACTGGTCCGGCGATGTGCAGTTGCTGCTGGACAAGGCGACGCTCGACGGCGCGGCCGAAGACTTCGCCGCAGTCGACCTCGGTGATCTCGTCGAGGTCACCGGGCACATGGGGTACAGCAAGAACGGCACCCGCTCGGTACTGGTCGCGCAGTGGCGCATGCTCGGAAAGTGCCTGCGTCCCTTGCCGGACAAGTGGAAGGGCCTACAGGATCCGGAGGCTCGGGTCCGCGCGCGCTACGTCGACCTCGCCATCAACGCCGAAGCCCGCGACCTCATCCGCGCGCGCAGCAACGTCCTGCACTCGATCCGGGACACCTTGTTCAACAAGGGTTTTCTCGAAGTCGAGACGCCGATCCTGCAGCAGATCCACGGCGGGGCCAACGCCCGGCCGTTCAAAACCCACATCAACGCATACGACCTCGACCTCTATCTGCGCATCGCCCCTGAGCTGTATCTCAAGCGGTTGTGCGTCGGTGGCGTCGAGCGGGTCTTCGAGCTGGGCCGGGCGTTCCGCAACGAGGGCGTCGACTTCAGCCACAACCCGGAGTTCACCCTGCTCGAGGCCTACCAGGCGCACGCCGACTACCGGGTGTGGCTCGACGGCTGCCGCGAACTGATCCAGAACGCCGCGATCGCCGCCAACGGCTCCGCGGTGGTGATGCGGCCGAGGCAGGACTTCCCCGACCAGCTCGAGCCGATCGACATCTCCGGAACGTGGACGGTCAAGACTGTGCACGACGCTGTCTCCGAGGCCCTCGGCGAACAGATCGACGCGCACACCGATCTGGAGGTCCTGCGCCGGTTGTGCCACGCCGCGCGGATCCCCTACCTGACCCACTGGGACTGCGGGGCGGTGGTGCTCGAACTCTACGAGCGGCTGGTGGAGGAACACACCGAAGCACCGACGTTCTACACCGACTTCCCCACCTCGGTCTCGCCGCTGACCCGTCCGCATCGCAGCAAGCCAGGGGTCGCCGAGCGGTGGGACCTGGTGGCGTGGGGCGTCGAACTGGGCACCGCCTACAGCGAGCTGACCGATCCGGTCGAGCAGCGACGCCGGCTGCAGGAGCAGTCGCTGCTGGCCGCCGGCGGCGATGCCGAGGCGATGGAGCTCGACGAGGACTTCCTGCAGGCAATGGAATACGCCATGCCACCGACCGGTGGCCTCGGAGTCGGCGTCGACCGCGTGGTCATGCTGATCACCGGACGCAGCATCAGGGAAACGCTGCCCTTCCCGCTCGCCAAACCCAGGTAGCCCGCCGAAGGAACTTCACAGCGACCAGCCAGGAACTGTCGTCACCATGAGAACGTGACCGCGGCTGATCACCAACACATTTCGTTGATGCACGGATGGCTGCCCCTCACGGTGCAGATCGTGGCCGGCCTGGTCCTGGTGTTCGCTGTGGGCTGGCGCACCCGGCGCTGGCGTCTGCTTTGGCTGCCACTGGCCGCCATCGTCGGTATCGCCGCCGCCTGGTTCACCCAATGGAGCATCGCCGACGACGGCCTGGCCGGTGACCCCGCCCCGCAGCAGCTGTGGGTGTGGATCGCCGCCACGGGGCTGGCGGTGGTGGTCGCAGTCGTCGGCTGGCGCGGCACGCGCTGGTGGCGTCGTGGGATGTCGGTGCTCGCGATACCGCTGTGCGGGCTGGCGACGGCGTTGATGCTCAACCTCTGGGTGGGCTACTTCCCGACCGTGCAGACCGCCTGGAATCAAGTCACCGCGGGCCCGTTGCCCGACCAGACCGACCGCGCGACGGTGACCGCGATGGTGCAGCAACACGCCATCCCGGCCAAGGGAACTGTCGTGAAGGTGACGATCCCCTCGGACGCCTCGCATTTCGCGCATCGCGACGAACTCGTCTACCTGCCGCCGGCGTACTACGCCACCAACCCGCCGCCGAAGCTGCCGACGGTGATGATGATCGGCGGGGAGTTCAACACCCCCGCTGACTGGCTACGCGCGGGCAACGCGATCAAGACGATCGACGACTTCGCTGCCGCACATCACGGCAACGCTCCGGTGTTCGTGTTCGTCGACTCCGGCGGGGCCTTCAACAACGACACCGAATGCGTCAACGGCCCGCGGGGCAATGCGGCCGACCATCTGACCAAAGACGTTGTGCCGTTCCTGCTTTCGAATTTCGGTGTCAGTGCCGACCGCACGAACTGGGGCCTGGTCGGCTGGTCGATGGGCGGTACCTGCGCCGTCGACCTCACCACGATGCACCCGGACATGTTCAGCACGTTCGAGGACATCGCCGGCGATTTGACCCCCAACTCCGGCACCAGGACCCAGACGATCTCCCGGCTGTTCGGGGGTGACGCGGCCGCGTACGCGAACTTCGATCCCGCCACCGTCATCACCAGACACGGCCCCTACCAAGGCGTATCAGGGTGGTTCGCCATCTCCGGATCCCCGTCCGCGCAGCGCGCGACCCCCACCACCATCGAGACCGGCGCGAGCGGCCTCGGCGGCCGCGACGCCAACCCCAATCCGAACGACCAAACCGCGGCGGCGAACACCCTGTGCGGATTGGGCACCGCCAATGGCATCAACTGTTCGGTGGTGGCTCAGCCCGGCAAGCACGATTGGCCCTTCGCCGCGCGTGCCTTTGCCGACGCCCTGCCCTGGCTGGCCGGCCAGATCGGGACACCCGGCATCCCGGCGGTCGCGCTACCGGGCCCGCCGGTGCCGCCACCGGGGCCGGTCACGATCGCTGCCGCCGGGAGGCCGCCCGGAGTACGGTGATCGTCATGCCCGACGAATCCGTCGCCCAACCCCCGCTGGACTCCGGCTACAACGAATCCGGGGTGCCCACCTTCGAATCGGTGCAGGAGAAGATCGAGACGCGGTACGGAACTGCGCTCGGCTCAGCCGAATTGGACGCCGAGACGCCCGAAGGTCGCACCGTCGAGGAGCAGTACGAGTCCCGTCAGCGGGCGGCGGCCGAGCGACTGGAAGAGATCCGCGCGTCGATGCACAAGCCGGATCAATCCTGACCGGCAAAATCGTCGCGATCACCGGCGCCAGCAGCGGGATCGGTGCGGCGACGGCGCGACTATTGGCACGGCAGGGTGCCGCCGTGGTCCTCGGTGCCCGCCGCGGGGACCGGCTCGACGAATTGGCCGACGAGATTCGCGACGCCGGCGGGACGGCGCTGACCGTCGCAACCGACATCACGCAACGCGCCGACGTCGAGCGCCTGGTCTCGGCGGCCGTCGACGAGTACGGCCGTCTCGATGTGTTCGTCGGCAATGCCGGCATCGCGCGAATCGGGCCGACGGCCGACCTCGACGTCGACGGCTGGGACGCGATGATCGACGTCAACCTGCGCGGGGTCCTGCACGGCATCGCCGCCGCGTTGCCGGTGTTCCGTCGGCAGGGACACGGCGACTTCGTGACCGTGGTGTCGACCGCCGGGCTGAAGATCGTCCCGGAAATGGGCGTGTACGCCGCGACCAAGAACGCCGTGCGCACCCTGCTGGAGGCGTTGCGTCAGGAATCCACCGACGGCATCATCCGCACCACGTCGATCTCCCCGGGATACGTCAACACCGAACTGGATTCGTCGATCAAAGACCCCGAAGCGCGTGCTCAGGCTCGCGCGGCGATGGAGAGTTTCGGCCTGCCGCCCGAGGCGGTTGCCCGGGCGATCGCGTTCGCCATCGAGCAGCCTCGCGATGTCGAGATCGGCGACATCACGATCCGCCCGACGGTCCAGGGCTAGCTGACCTTGCGCCGCCGGGTTGTCCGCTTGGGTGCCGGTGCCGCAGGCAGCACGTCGGCGAGGAACTTGCCGGTGTAGCTGCTCGGCACCGCGGCCACGTCTTCCGGAGTGCCCTGCGCGACGACGGTGCCGCCGCCGGAACCACCCTCGGGACCCATGTCGATGATCCAGTCCGAGGTCTTGATGACGTCCAGGTTGTGTTCGATGACGATCACCGAATTACCTTTGTCGACAAGGCCGTTGATGACCTTCAGCAGCTTGCGGATGTCCTCGAAGTGCAGACCGGTGGTCGGCTCGTCCAGGATGTAGACGGTGCGGCCGGTCGAGCGCTTCTGAAGTTCGGCGGCGAGCTTGACGCGCTGCGCCTCACCGCCGGACAGCGTCGGTGCCGGCTGTCCCAACCGGACATAGCCCAGCCCCACGTCGACCAGCGTGCGCAGATAGCGGTGGATACTGCTGATCGGCTCGAAGAACTCAGCGGCGTCCTCGATGGACATGTCGAGCACCTCGGAGATCGTCTTGCCCTTGTAGTGCACCTCGAGGGTTTCGCGGTTGTAGCGCGCGCCGTGGCACACCTCGCACGGGACGTAGACGTCGGGCAGGAAGTTCATCTCGATCTTGATCGTGCCGTCGCCCGAACATGCTTCGCAGCGGCCACCTTTGACGTTGAACGAGAACCGCCCCGGCTGGTAGCCGCGCACCTTCGCTTCGGTGGTGGCGGCGAACAGGGTGCGGATCTTGTCGAACACGCCGGTGTAGGTGGCCGGATTGGAGCGCGGGGTGCGCCCGATCGGCGACTGGTCGACCCGGACCAGCTTGTCGAGGTGTTCCAGCCCGTTGATCCTGGTGTGGCGGCCCGGTACCTGACGCGCCCCGTTGAGCTTGTTGGCCAGCACGGTCGCCAGGATGTCGTTGACCAAAGTGGACTTCCCGGAGCCGGACACGCCCGTCACCGACGTGAGCACCCCGAGCGGGAACGCGACGTCGATGTCATGCAGGTTGTGCTCCCGCGCGCCGATGACGGTGATCTGCTTGCGGCGGTCCACCGGGCGGCGGATCGCCGGTACGTCGATGCTCTGCTTGCCCGACAGGTAGGCACCGGTGATCGAGTTGGGGTTACGCAGCAGATCGGCGTACGGGCCGCTGTGTACCACCTGACCACCGTGCTCACCGGCCGCCGGTCCGATGTCGACCACCCAGTCAGAATGCGCGATGGTGTCTTCGTCGTGTTCGACAACGATCAGGGTGTTACCCAGATCCCTTAGCCGCGTGAGGGTTTCGATGAGACGACGGTTGTCGCGCTGGTGCAGCCCGATGGACGGTTCGTCGAGCACATAGAGCACGCCGACCAGACCCGACCCGATTTGGGTGGCCAGCCGGATGCGCTGGGCCTCACCGCCGGACAGGGTGCCCGCCGCGCGAGACAACGACAGATAGTCCAGCCCGACGTCGAGCAGGAAGCCCAATCTCGACTGCACCTCCTTGAGTACCTGGCCGGCGATGGCCGACTCACGGGCACCCAGGGTGAGGGCGTTGAGGAACTCCGAGCAATCCGAGATGGACAGCTCGGACACTTCGGCGATCGACTTCGCGCCGTACTCCCCTGCGGCCAGCGTGACCGCGAGGATTTCCGGCTTGAGCCGGGTGCCCTGGCACTCCGGGCACGGCACGTCACGCATGAACCCGTCGTAGCGCTCTTTCATCTGCTCGGATTCGGTCTGCTCCATCCGCCGGTGCAGAAACGCCATCACACCTTCGAACTCGGCGTAATACGACCGGGTCCGTCCGTACCGGTTCTTGTAGCGAACGTGGACCTGCTCGTCGCAGCCTTCAAGAATCGCCTTGCGCGCCTTGGCCGGAAGCTTGCGCCACGGGGTGTTGACGTCGAAGCCCATCGACTCGCCCAGGCCGGCCATCATCCGGGTGAAGTACTCGGCGGTGTGGCCCATCGCCCACGGTGCCACCGCACCGTCGGCGAGCGTCAGGTCCGGGTCGGGAACCACCAGCTCGGGGTCGACTTCCTTGCGGATGCCCAGGCCGCTGCATTCCGGGCAAGCGCCGTAGGGCGAGTTGAAGGAGAACGACCGCGGTTCGAGGTCGTCGACGGCCAGCGGATGCCCGTTGGGGCAGGCCAGCTTCTCGGAGAACCGCTGCTCGCGATGGGGGTGGTCGTCTTCGCGGTCGACGAACTCCAGCACGACGATGCCGTCGGCCAGATTCAACGCCGTCTCGACGGAGTCGGTGAGGCGCTGCTTGGCGCTGCTCTTGACCGTCAGGCGGTCGATGACCACCTCGATGTCGTGCTTTTCCTGCTTCTTCAGTTTCGGAGGTTCGGTCAGCGAGTGCACGACACCGTCGACTCGGACCCGGCTGTAGCCCTGGCTGTTGAGCTTGTCGAAGAGGTCGACGAATTCACCCTTGCGGGTGCGCACCACCGGTGCGAGCACCTGGAACCGCAGACCTTCATCCATGGCGAGCACCTGGTCGACGATCTGCTGCGGGGTCTGCCGTGCGATGCGCTCACCGCACACCGGGCAGTGCGGGGTACCGGCGCGGGCGTACAGCAGGCGCAGGTAGTCGTAGACCTCGGTGATGGTGCCGACCGTGGAGCGCGGGTTGCGGTTGGTGGACTTCTGGTCGATCGACACCGCGGGCGAAAGCCCCTCGATGAAGTCGACGTCCGGCTTGTCCATCTGACCGAGGAACTGGCGCGCATAGGCCGACAGCGACTCGACGTAGCGGCGCTGCCCCTCGGCGAAAATGGTGTCAAACGCCAACGAGGACTTGCCCGATCCAGACAATCCCGTGAAGACGATCAGACTGTCGCGGGGCAGGTCCAAGTCGATGCCGCGCAAGTTGTGCTCACGCGCGCCTTTGACGATCAGCCGGTCAGCCACCGGCCCCCCTTCCTGCGGGTTTGTTGGCGAGAGGACGCCGCTCCCCATGCTATGTCGACCCACCGACAAGTAACGTGGCGACCATGACAGTCGTCGCCGACACCTACACCGGACACGTCGAACCGCAGACCGCGGCCCGCAGGACGGTGCCCGGCGCCACCATCGTGAAAATGTCCGTGGGCCCGATGGACAACAACACCTATGTGGTGACCTGTTCCCACTCCGGGGAAAGTTTATTGGTCGACGCCGCCAATGACGCCGAGCTGCTGGTCGACCTGGTGCGCGAACAGGCGCCGAAGTTGACCCTCATCGTGACCAGCCACCAGCACTTCGACCACTGGCAGGCGCTCGAAGCGCTTGCCGAGGCGACCGGGGTTCCCACCGCCGCCCACGAGCTCGACGCAGAGCCGCTGCCGGTGACGCCGCAGCGCTATCTGGCCGACGGTGACACGATCACCGTCGGCGACCTCGTCTTCGATGTGATCCATCTGCGCGGGCACACGCCCGGCTCGGTGGCGCTGGCGTTGCGGCCGGCCGGCGATCGGACCGCCACCCACCTGTTCACCGGGGACTGCCTGTTCCCGGGCGGCGTCGGCAAGACATGGGAGCCCGGAGCGTTCGAGCAGCTGCTCGGCGACGTGAACAACAAGCTGTTCGACCGGTACGGCGACGACACGGTCGTCTACCCCGGGCACGGCAACGACACCACGCTGGGTGCCGAGCGACCACACTTGGCCGAATGGCAGCAGCGCGGCTGGTGAGCCGCCTCAGGGGCAGGTCGCAACGACCTCGAACGGCTTGCTGACCTGGTTGCCTGCCGAGTCCGATCCGCTGGCGGTGCCCTTGATCGTGTAGGTGTTGCCGTCCTTGGTGGCGGTGGCCGCGTCGCCAGGCACCCCGTCGGTGAAGTTCAGCACCACCCCGTTGACGTCGCCGAGTCCGACGACGCGGACCTTGGACGCGTCCTGTTCGAGACCGACGATCACCCCGGTGATCGCCTCCCCGATGGCGATCGAGAACTTGCCGTCCGTCATCGAGCACACCACCGGGCCGTCGACCTGCTTGGGCTGACCGTCGATCGTGACCTTCGCGCCGGGCCCGGCGGCCGCTGGACTCGTCGTGGTTGCCGCCCCAGACGTCGTGGTTGCGGTCGTCGATGTCGCCGTCGCGTCGCGGGAGGCGTCGTCCTTCGAACAACCCACCGCACCAACCAGCAAAAGGCTCACTGCGCCAACAACACTCAGCAATCGCGCCGTCATTGTGGTCTCCTCCGCATGCCGGGCCATCCAGTGCCGAGCCTAAACCCCCGGAACCGCCTGAAGAATCGAACGGCAATCCTCGAGGTGACTGGTTGGCAAAATGCCGTCCGCAGCGGAAATGCCACTCGGCGACATCCCGAAAGATGCCCCCTACGCAGCGACTTCGTCCGGTAGCGTATGCACCGCTTTGCCCTGCTAACACGTCAGAAAATACGGAGGCGTCGATGACCCAGCAACCACCCGGCTATCCCCCACCCCCGGCCCAGCCGAAGAACAACTTGGCACTCGCCATCCTGGCGACGATCTTCTGCTTCCCGATCACCGGCATCGTCGCGATCGTGAAAGCCGCTCAGGTGAACGGACTCTGGGTGCAGGGCCAGTACGCCGAAGCGCAGGCGTCGGCCGCGTCCGCCAAGAAGTGGGTGATCTGGAGCGTCGTCATCTGGTTCGCGATCATCGTCATCTACGGCATCCTCTTCGCCACCGGTGTGATGAACATGGACGTCGACACCACCACGTCGTGACATCGACAGAGGTTGGGCAGGCGGCCACCGGCCGCCTCGCCCGCCTCGGCCCGCCGCTGGCCGTAGGTGCGCTCGCGGCGGGCGCTTGTACTGCCATATGGATCGGTGACCCCACCACCCCCGGTGGCATCTTTCCGGTCTGCCCGACGAAAGCCCTTCTGGGCGTTGATTGTCCGGGCTGCGGCACCCTTCGGATGATCTACTCGCTGCTGCACGGCGACCTGCTGGCGGCGATCCGGTTCAACGCGCTGGCCTTGGTCGCGTTCGGCTTCCTGGCCGTTGCGTACGGAACCTGGACCTACGGCCGCCTCACCGGGCGTCAGCTCACCGGATGGCAACACCATCGGTGGGCCCCGTTCATCGCACTCGGGCTGGTGTCGGCCTGGTTCGTCGTGCGCAACCTGCCCTTCGCACCGTTCACCGCACTGCGCGACTGATTCCTCAGAGCCAGCCGCGTCGTTTGAAGGTGACGTAGAGAAGCCCCGAGACCAACACGATGATCACCGCGCTGGACACCAACCCGGCCACACTCTGAAAGCCCGGATACGGGACGTTCTGTCCGTACCATCCGGTGACCGCGGTGGGCACCGCGATGATCGCTGCCCAACCGGTGAGCTTCTTCATGATCGTGTTGAGGCGCGCGTCCTGCAGCGACAGATTCGTCTCGAACACCGTGGTGATCATGTCGCGCAACGACTCCGTCCACTCCGCGGCGCGAATGACGTGGTCGTAGAGATCGGAGTACCAGCTGTCGAGCGCGACGGTGTCGGCGTGCTCGGCACGGCGGCGCATGATCGTGTTGATCACTTCGCGCATGGGCAGCACGACCCGGCGCAACTCCACGAGCTCTTTACGAAGCCGGTACGTCGAGCGCTGGATCGTGCGGGTCACCGCCCTGTCGTCGAACAACCCGTCCTCGAGGGCCTCGATCGCGTCGTCGAGCTGCTGGATGGTGTCGAACTGTCCATCGACGATCACATCGAGCAAGCCGTGCAGCAACGCCGGCGGACCCATCTTCAGCAGATCGGCGTTCTCGTCCCAGCGCCGGACCACCTCGTCGATGTCGAAAACCGGCTTCTGCGCGTCCAACTCGTGCCGCACGGTGACGATCCCCGCGGGCAACACGAAAATGGACACCCGGGCCAGCAGCAGACGCGACTCCAGATCGTTGGCCAGCGGCGGGGCCAACGCAGTGGCGTACACCGTCAGAAACGTATGCGTCGCATACCGAGTCGCCTTCGTGCGCTCGGCATGGGCCACCGTGTCCTCGATCGCGTGCTGGTCGAAGCCGAGCTCTTGGGCAAGCTCGCACAACACGTCGTGATCCGGATTGCACATGTCCACCCAGACCAGCGCGTTGCGCTCGCCAAGATGGTCTGAGGTCTCTTGGAGGGGGAAATCCTCCGCCGTCAGTACGCCATCGACCCACAGTCGGGTTCGGCAGTAGGTCATCAGACCAGTCTGCGGCAGTCCCGACGGAGCCGGCTAACCGGTGGTGTGAACGATCAGCACGTCGCACTTGGACCGGCGTGCGACGTTGGCCGGCACCGAGCCCAGGAGGCGACCGGCGATCGTGCTCAAGCCGACGTTGCCGACGATCAGGAGATCGGCGCTGACCTCTTCGGCCAACTCCACCAGGGCGTCAACCGGGGCGCCGACGACAGCGCGCTCTTCGACTTCGGCGGCGCCTGCCGCCTTTGCACGGTCGCGTGCCTCGCGCAGGATGGCGTAGATGGGGGCATTGCCCGCCATCTTGTAGCCCTCGTCCTTCAGCAGGTCGGCTGCGCGGGTGTCCTCATTGGCCGGGAAATAGGCGGTCGCCACAACGACTTTGGAGCCAGGTTCGGAGGCGAGGTAACCCGCCCGGTCGACTGCACGCAGCGATGAATCCGAGCCGTCCGTGCCGACGACCACGGTCTTGTAACCGCCCATTCGTACCCTCCAGTCTCCAATTTCACAGCCACCCGGAACACTATCGCTCCTGAACCTCACAAGGGCGCGATTCACGTCACGCGGCAATTCCGGCGCGCCGCGCCATGCCACCCTACCGGGGAAAATAGCGCCTCCGACAGTTGCGTGAGCCGTGTGACAGCAGCCGGAATTGCATATCCACATCGCATCCGATTCGTCATTGTCGACGGTGCCACATCAATGATGACCAATGGACTCAATTCAAAACCGCGCGAATTCCTGCCGGCCCGACCCATAGTTCGCTGCACAGGATTGGTGGGCTGCGGGTTAACGTTTGGCCCACCATCGACCGCGGTACAGGACGACCCACGTGAGTATCACCCTTCGACCCGAGCGGGTCCTCGACGACGAGCAGCGGCGCGGCGCACCCGCGCGACCGCGCGACGCCGTATGGGTGGCGGTGTTCGCCACTGCGCTCAGCGCCGCCGGGGCGGCGCGCCCATCGCTGTGGTTTGACGAGGCCGCCACGATCTCGGCGTCCACCCGGCCGATACCCGACTTATGGCGGATGCTCGGCAACATCGACGCCGTTCACGGCTTCTACTACCTGCTCATGCACGGTTGGTTTGCGGTGTTCCCCGCGACCGAGTTCTGGTCGCGGTTGTCCAGTGCCGTGGCCGTCGGCGTGGCGGCCGCCGGGGTCGTGGTGCTGGGCCGCCTTCTGTCGACCCGCTCGGTCGCGGTCACCGCAGGTCTGGTTTTCGCGATCCTCCCTCGCGTCACGTGGGCCGGGATGGAGGCCCGTTCCTACGCATTGACCATGGTCGCCGGAGTGTGGCTGACGGTGCTGTGTGTGATCGCGCTGCGCCGCAACCGCCCGAGATGGTGGGCTGGATACGCGGTCGCCGCGATCGCCGCCACGCTGTTGAACGTCTTCACGATCTTGTTACTCCCGGTACACGCGGTGATGGTCGCGACCATGGCTCAATCCAGATCGGCGCGGTGGCGCTGGGTGCTGGCAGCGGCTGCCGTCTGCGCGGCGGCGTGCCCGTTCCTGATCTTCACGCAGAGCCAGCTGTTCCAGGTGGGATGGATCTCGCCGCTGAGTGGCCGAACCACCGGAATGATCCTGGTAGACCAGTACTTTGACCGTTCACTTTCTGTCGCGGTGCTGTGCGCGCTGCTAGGTCTCGCCGGCCTGGTGTCGTGGCGGCGGGCCGGGTGGCGCCCACGACGTCTGGTCGTGATCGCTCTGGCGTGGATCGTGCTGCCCACCGTTGCCGTGCTTGGCTATTCGGTGTTGCGCGAGCCGGTCTACTACCCGCGCTACCTGTCGTTCACGGCTCCCGCCATGGCTCTTCTCCTGGGGCTGTGCATCGTGGCGCTCGGCCGCCGTTCTCGTGCATGGATCACCGCCCTACTCGTGGTGTTCGCGGTCGCGGCGACGCCGAACTATCTGGCTCAACGTGGGCCTTATTCCAAGGAAGGCATGGACTACAGCCAGGTCGCCGACGTCATCGCCCGGTATGCGGCACCGGGCGACTGCCTTGTGATGGACAACTCGACGGCGTGGAAGCCCGGCCCGATCCGGCCGCTGATCGCCGCGCGACCCGCGGCATTCGCCAAACTGCGCGACTACGGCCGCGGCCCGACCGGCATCCAACGAAACATGTTGTGGGACGCCCACATCGCCGTCTGGATGTGGGCAGACGAGATGCCCGGCTGCCCGGCGATCTGGACAGTGTCCGAGTACGACAAGTCCCTTCCGCGGCACGAGCAGGGACCGGCGCTGCACGCGGGTCCACGACTCGGTCGGGCGATGGCCTACCAGGTGCCCTACCGGTTCGGTTTCCGCATCGTCGAACGCTGGCAGTTCAATTTCGCACAGGTCACCAAGTCGATTCGTTGATGCATCCCCGAATCGAGCCACGAGGCTGATATCCGGCCAAAGAGAAAGCGAGCGCCGATGCCCGCACCTGCCGAGAGCCTCACCATGCGACTGCGTAACGGGCGGTCGGTGTGTTACGCGCAGTACGGCGCGTCCGACGGCGATGTCGTCGTCAACGCCCACGGCGGACTGGCCTGCCGGCTGGATGTGGCCGCCGCGGACACCGCCGCCCGCGTCGCCGGCGTCCGCCTGATCTCGCCGGATCGGCCTGGAATCGGTGGATCCGACCCACAGCCCGGCCGCACGCTCCTGGACTGGACCGCCGACGTGGCCGACCTGATGGACCAGCTCGGCGTCGGGCGATTCGCCGCGATGGGCTGGTCGATGGGCGGCCAGTACGCGGCCGCGCTCGCCTGGGCCTTACCCGACCGGATGCGGCGGGTGGCGATCGTCGCCGGGGCGCTGCCGCTGACCGAGCCCGGAGTGTTCGCGCGACTGCCGGCGTTCGACCGGATCTACACTCGGCTGTCGCAACGCGCGCCGTGGCTGGTCACACCGTGCTTCGCCGCGATGGCGCTGGCCGCGCGACGGGCGCCCGCGCTATACGGGCGCCTCGCCGCCGGCCAGCTGGGTGCGGCGGATGCCGCCGTGTTGCGCGACGAGGGCTACGACGAGTTCGCCCGGATGTCCGCCGAAGCCCTGCGCCGACCCGGCGGCGTCGCCGAGGACTACCGGGCCTGGATGCGGCCGTGGGGGTTCACTCCCGAGCAGATCTCCGTCCCGACCGACGTCTGGGGCGGTCAGCAAGACGAGCTGGTCGACCACGCCTGGCCGCCCGAGCTGGCCCGCCGCATTCCCGGCGCGACCCTGCACGAGCGACCCGGCGGGCACTTCCTGGCTCACCTCTACTACCCGGACATCTTCGCGAGCTTGCTCGGCGCCGGTTGATCCCCGAGTCGCTTCGCTCGTCAGTTACCGAACCACCGGTTCGCCGGCGGCAGTTCCGTGCCCAGCAGAGCTCCGGCCGGAGCACCGGACTCGGTTCCCGCCTTCGCCGACCAGCCCGTGCCGACGCACAGCAGGTCACGCGGCGTCGAGATGGTCGACGGCAACGGAATCCCGAAGCCGGGGATGCCGGGGATCGTGATCTGCGGCGGCGAGAGCAGCGTCGCGACGCCCTGCGCCATCGTCGGCAGCAGCTGCGCGGGCGGCGTGGGCAGGGTGCCCGCGGCGTCGGAGATCGGCGCAGACGGGATCAGGGTTCCGAGGCCGCCCGGTGTGGGTCCGATGTAGCTTCCCGGACCACCCGGCAGGACTGTCGGCGGGGTCGGCGGGGTCGCCACCCGATTGCCGCCCGGCGTACCCGGCACCGCCGCGGGCGGGGTCGGGAGTCCGGCCCCTCCACCGCCACCCGGACCACCCGGAACCGCTGCGGGCGGCGTGCCCGGCGTCACGATGTTGTTGGTGAACGGAGTGCCCGGCACCGCGGCCGGCGGAGTGGGCAGGCCAGCGCCACCACCGCCACCCGGACCACCCGGAACCGCACCCGGAGGCGTCGGAACTCCACCACCGCCGCCACCACCCGGACCACCCGGAACGGCACCCGGAGGCGTCGGAACTCCACCACCGCCGCCACCACCCGGACCACCCGGGACCGCACCCGGAGGCGTCGGAACTCCACCACCGCCGCCACCACCCGGACCACCCGGAACGGCAGCCGGCGGAGTCGGGATGCCGGTGCCACCGCCGGCTTCAGCGGCAGCGGGCAGCGCCCCCGGCGGGGCGGGCACACCGGCTGCGGCAGCGGCGATGTCCGCCGCGGGCACACCGGCCGACGGCGCGACGACACCCGAAGCGTCGGCGACCGGCGCGCCTACAGCGCCACCAGCTCCGGCGCCACCACCACCGCCGGCACCCGCTTCAGCGGCTGCGAGCCCGGAGTTGTCGGTGACCGCGGCGGCCGGCACACCGGCTGCTCCGGCGTTGTCGGTGATCGGAGCCGCGGGAACAGCGGCGCCGGCGTTGTCGCTGATCGGCGCTGCCGGGACGCCGGCGGGGCCGGGAATGCCGCCACCTTCGCCGACCGGTACGCCAGGCACGCCTGCCGGTGGGGTCGGCACACCGCCACCGGTACCACCACCGGGACCGCCCGGGACGGCAGCCGGAGGCGTCGGCAAGCCCCCGCCGGTGCCCTCACCGGGACCACCGGGAACGGCGGCGGGCGGGGTCGGCAGACCGCCACCGGTGCCCTCACCGGGACCACCGGGGACCGCGGCGGGCGGAGTCGGCACACCGCCACCGGTGCCCTCACCGGGCGTACCCGGGACGGCGGCCGGCGGGGTCGAGCCGGTCTCGACGAGGTTGCCTCCGGGCGTACCGGGAACCGCGGCGGGCGGGGTCGGCACACCGCCACCGGTGCCCTCACCGGGCGTACCCGGGACGGTGGCCGGCGGGGTCGGGAGCGACTCGTCACCAGGGGTTCCCGGCGTTCCGGGGATCACCTGCGGCGGCGTCGGCGGGATCTCCATCCCGGGGGTTCCCGGGGTACCGGGCACCGCCACGGGTGTTCCCGGCACATTCACGTTGACCGGGACGCCGGGGCCACCCGGGACCGCGGCGGGCGGGGTGACGAGTCCCGGCGTCGACGCCGCGCTGGGCACACCCGGCAGGGTGACCGGCGGAGTTCCGGGAACGTTGAGCATGCCACCGCCGAGTGGGACGCCCGGCACCGACGCTCCGGGCGGCGGCAGCGTGCCGGATGCATCGTTGATCACGTTCCCGGGCACCGCGGCCGGCGGAACGCCTGGCGTGTTGACGGTGAGCTGGTTCGAACCGCCGGGGACGCCGGGTACCTCGGCCGGAGGCGTTGACACCGAGTCGTTCACGTCGCCACCGGGGACCGCCGCCGGCGGAAGCGGCGGAGTTCCACCGGAGCCCGGGATCGACCCACCGGGGACCTCGGCCGGCGGAACCGGCGGTGTCACAACGGATTCGGGCACGATGTCGCCCGGAACCGCGGCCGGCGGGACCGGCGGGGTTCCGCCGCCACCGCCACCGGGAACACCCGGAACACCAGCGGGCGGAGTACCCGGCACGTCACCACCGCCACCACCGGGAACACCCGGAACGCCGGCAGGCGGAGTACCCGGCACGTCACCACCGCCACCACCGGGAACACCCGGAACACCGGCAGGCGGAGTACCCGGCACGTCACCGCCACCGCCGCCGGGGATACCCGGCACGCCGGCGGGCGGCCCGGGCGGGACCGCGCCGCCACCGGGAACACCGGCGGGAGGAGCAGCGGCCGGCGGCGCGGGCGCCAGACCGGAGGCGTCGGCGAGCGGTGCGGCCGGAACGCCGGCCGGAGCAGGAGGAACGAGGCCGTTGGCATCAGAGATCGGGGCGCCCGCATCGCCGGCACCGGCAGGCAGAGCGCCGGGCGCGCCGGGTCCACCGGCACCCGAGCCTCCGCCGGCACCGCCGCCACCGGGACCGCCGGCACCGCCACCGGGCGCACCGGCTCCGCCACCACCAGGCAGACCCGCAGCCGCGTCGCTCACCGGCGCACCGGCCGCGCCGGCGCCGCCGTTGGGCACGCCCGCGGCGTCATTGACGGGAGCGCTGGGCACGCCTCCGGGCGGGGTGGGGATTCCGCCACCGCCACCACCGGGAGGAGTACCGGGAACCCCACCGGGCACACCCGGAATACCGCCACCCCCTCCACCGGGAGGAGTACCGGGAACCCCACCGGGCACACCCGGAATACCGCCACCGCCACCACCGGGAGGAGTACCGGGAACCCCACCGGGCACACCCGGAATACCGCCACCGCCACCACCGGGAGGAGTGCCAGGAACGCCGAGCGGCGTGCCGGGGACGCCGCCACCACCGGGAACGCCGGGAGCGCCGGGCACCGCGGCGGGCGGCGTGGGGATGCCGCGTGTCGTGCTGGTGCCGGGCGCACCGGGGACGGACGCCGGCGGGACGGTCACACCGCCGGTGCCGGGCATGCCGGGCGAGCCGGGAGCGCTGGCGGGTGGAACGCGAATCGTGCCGGGCACCGTCGCAGGCGGAATGGGACCGCCCGCAGTCGGCGGGTTGTTCGTGAACAGCGTGTTCGACGTGCCCGGGATGCCCTGGGACAGGTCGGGTGGTGTCGTCAGGCCTTGGTGAAGGATGCCCATGCACGGAACACCGGGGCTGCCGAAGTCGGCAACCGCACGGGGGCTGAACAGCGGAGCCGTCCAGAAAAACCCCGCCGTCGCCATGGCAGTGACCGCCGCCACGCGAGAGGTGGTCCGAGACATCATTTCCCCGTTTCTGTGAGAGGCCTGACAGGGAAACTACAGACGTGTAAGTACCGATCTGGGCAGCCATTCAGGGGGTTACCGAACTGTTGCTAAGCGGTGTTGTCGCGGTTACCCCGGCGACAATTTGATCGCGCAAACACTCGCTGAAGTGCAGGTCGCGCGGGGAGCGAGATCAGGACTTGCGGGCGCGCCGGAAAACCTTGTCCAGCTCCTTGCCGCGGACGCCGCGCAGCTCGGCCTGATGGACCTTGTGCAGCACGAGCGGGCAGCGCTTGCAACGTGGCGTGCTTCGACAGCACTTCTTCTTCGACTTCGCCACGGCAGGCAACGGTACAGAGATCACGATCGGAGCGAGTGACGGGATTCGAACCCGTGTAAACGGCTTTGCAGGCCGGTGCCTAGCCACTCAGCCACACCCGCGTGTCAGGCCATACTTTTCCAGCGCTGCCGCGACTCGCCCATCTTTTGGCTCAGCGTGATTGCTGCCCAGGCCGCCGCCGGACGAATACCGTGGCGACATGCAGATCTGGTTGGCCGACCCGCCGTTGCTCGGTGGCCCCGGACAGGGCACCCGGCAGATCGTCGAACTCCTGATCGCGTTCGGGCTGACCGCGCTGATCGGCCTGGAGCGCGAGATCCACGGCAAGAGCGCCGGCCTGCGTACTCAGGCAATCGTCGGCACTGCGTCAGCGCTGATCCTGATCGTCAGCAAGTACGGCTTCTCCGACGTGCTGAGTGCAGGCCTGGTCGAGGTCGACCCGTCGCGCGTCGCCGCCCAGATCGTCTCCGGCATCGGCTTTCTCGGGGCCGGGCTGATCATCACCCGGCAGGGCGCCGTGCACGGACTGACCACGGCCGCCGCGATATGGGAATGCGCGGCCATCGGCATGGCCGCCGCAGCGGGGTTGGTCAAGCTCGCGATCGTCGTGACGATCCTGCACTTCGTGATCGTCTTGGGCTTCAACCCGCTCAGCAGGCGGCTGACCGCGCGACTGGCCGGCTCGGTGCGACTGCGCGTCACCTACGACGTTGATCGCGGCGTGCTGACCCGCATCCTCGCCACCTGCGAGAAACACCAGTGGAGCCTCACCGAGCTGAGTAACGACAGCGACGGCGGTGTCCTGTTGACGTTGTCGGGAACCCAAATCCTGCGCGCCCCAACGACAGTCGCTGCCATAGCCGGCGTCACCAGTGTGCACCGACTCGACGAGAAGGACGAGTAGCCCTCAATCCGCCCGACCACGCCCCGACCGATATGACGCCACACATCCCACCGCCGCGAGAACAGCGAAGGCACCGAACATCAGCCGGCTGGCGCTGGCGTCTGGGGCAGCCCGCAGATTCACCGCGACGCCGGCCAACCCCGCGCCGAACGCGCCGCACATCAGCTGCACTGTGCTGATCGCGGCCGCGGCCACTGCCTGCTGAGGCGCGTCGTCGACCACCGAGCCCATCGCCCACGCCGACAGATGCGGCCATGCCATCCCGATACCGGAACCAGTGATAGCCAGCGCCAGCGCCCACAGGACTACGACTGTTGTTGGCGCACCGTCGGTTTGGGTTACCGCCGCCAGCGCCAGACCGACAGCCATCACCAGTGGGGCGATCGCCACCACCCGCACCGTGACCCGGACATTGGTGATCGACGCGCTGGCGATCTCCCCCACCGTCCAGCCCACCGACAGCGCGGCGCCCAGGAAGCCCGCCACGACCGGCGCGAGCCCGCCCAGCCGCTGACCGAACAGCGGCACATACATGTCGACCATTGTGGCCGCCATCAACAGACCCAGGGTCAGGTAGATCCACTTCAACGGCCCTGGCTCAAACGCTTTGCGCGGCAGCACCGCAGCCGAAGCCCGACGGTCGACGACAATGAACACCCCGACCAGCACCGCACCCGCGATCAGCAGAGCCGCGATGGCGGCCGCGCTGTGCGGAATCACCGCCGCACTGACCGTCAGCGCTGCCACACCGAGAAGCAGCAACGACCACACCGGGATTCGCGTCCGCGGCGGTTGCTGCTCGGTGTCAGCGCGAGCCGGCAATGCCAGCGGCACCAGCACACTCATCGCGACCGCGAGAACCGCGAGCAAGCCGAATCCGCCTCGCCACACGCCGAATTGGGCGAACAAGCCACCAGTGGCCGGACCCACCAGGGTGCCCACTCCCCACATCGCTGAGACCACGGCCGACGCGCGGGTCCACAACCGGTCCGGCAGTGCCGCACTGATCACCGCATAACCCAGACCTGCCAGCACACCACCAGCCAAACCCTGCACGACCCGACCGCCGAGAAGCAGCGGCATCGACGGCGCCAGCGTGCACAGCGCGCTGCCCGCGGCGAACGACAACAACGCGCCCAGATACGCGGCGCGCGGGCCGAATCGGGTCAGAACCGGCCCCACCGTCGTCGCAGCGGTGACCGACGCGACCAGATACACCGTCGTCACCCAGGCATAGAGCCGCTCACCACCGATGTCTGCGACGGCGCTCGGGAGCAGGCTGATGGTGATGAATTCGTTGATGGCGTAGATCGCCACGCCACCGGCCAGCACGATGACGGCGCCGAGATAGTCGCGGCCCAGCAGCTCGCGCCAGCTGCCTGCGGCCGATGCGGTCGTCTCGGTCATGGCATCACCGTAAAGGCTCAACCATGGTTGAGCTCAAGCGCGCCCGGCTATTTCAACCCGGCTGCGTCCATTCCGCGCAGTTCCTTCTTCAGATCCGCGATCTCGTCGCGGATCCGGGCGGCCAGCTCGAATTGCAGGTCGCGTGCCGCCGCCATCATCTGCGCGGTCAAATCCTTGATCAGGTCGGCGAGTTCGGCTCGCGGCATGTTCGAGGTGTCACGGCCCTCGACGATGCCCGCGCTCACCGCACGCCCCGGCTCGCCCTGCGCCCGGCGGCCCCGGGAGGCGTTGCGACCCGAGCCGCCGACCTCGATCGCTTCGGTGTCGTCGGCCTCCCGGTAGACCTGATCGAGGATGTCGGCGATCTTCTTACGCAACGGCTGCGGGTCGATCCCGCGCTCCTCGTTGTAGGCGATCTGCTTGGCGCGGCGCCGCTCGGTCTCGTCGATGGCTTCCTTCATCGAGTCGGTGAGCTTGTCGGCGTACATGTGCACCTCGCCGGACACGTTGCGCGCCGCGCGGCCGATGGTCTGAATCAGGCTTCGTGTGGAGCGCAGGAACCCCTCCTTGTCGGCGTCCAGAATCGCCACCAGGGACACCTCGGGCAGGTCCAGACCCTCGCGGAGCAGATTGATCCCGACCAGCACGTCGTACTCGCCGAGGCGCAGCTGCCGCAACAGCTCGACACGACGCAAGGTGTCGACCTCGGAGTGCAGGTAGCGCACCCGGATGCCCATCTCCAGCAGGTAGTCGGTGAGGTCCTCGGCCATCTTCTTGGTCAGGGTGGTGACCAGGACCCGCTCGTCGCGCTCGGTGCGCGCCCGGATCTCGCCGATCAGGTCGTCGATCTGGCCCTTGGTCGGCTTGACCACGACCTTCGGGTCGATGAGGCCCGTCGGGCGGATCACCTGCTCGACGAATTCACCACTGGTCTGGCTGAGCTCATACGGCCCCGGCGTCGCCGACAGGTATACCGTCTGTCCGATCCGATCAGCGAACTCTTCCCAGGTCAGCGGCCGGTTGTCCACGGCGGACGGTAGCCGGAAGCCGAACTCGACGAGGTTGCGCTTGCGGGACATGTCGCCTTCGTACATGCCGCCGATCTGCGGCACGGTGACGTGCGACTCGTCGATCACCAGCAGGAAGTCTTCGGGGAAGTAGTCCAGCAGCGTCGCGGGCGCCGACCCGGCCGGCCTGCCGTCGATGTGGCGCGAATAGTTCTCGATGCCCGAGCAGAAACCGACCTGGCGCATCATTTCGATGTCGTAGTTGGTGCGCATGCGCAACCGCTGGGCTTCGAGCAGTTTGCCCTGGTTCTCCAGCTCGGCCAGCCGCTCGGCCAGCTCCTGCTCGATCGTCGAGATGGCGATCGCCATCCGCTCCGGACCCGCCACGTAGTGGGTGGCCGGGAAGATCCGCAGCGAGTCCACCTGGCGGACGACGTCACCGGTCAGCGGGTGCAGGTAGTACAGCGCCTCGATCTCATCACCGAAGAACTCGATGCGAACCGCGAGCTCCTCATACGACGGGATGATCTCGACGGTGTCGCCGCGCACCCGAAACGAACCACGGGTGAAAGACAGGTCGTTGCGGGTGTACTGGACATCGACGAGCAACCGCAGCAGACCGTCCCGGGGCACCTCGGTGCCGACCTCCAATTCGACCGACCGGTCGAGGTAGGACTGCGGGGTGCCCAGACCGTAGATGCACGACACCGATGCGACGACGACGACATCGCGTCGGGACAGCAGACTCGACGTCGCCGAGTGGCGCAACCGCTCCACGTCGTCGTTGATCGAGCTGTCCTTCTCGATGTAGGTGTCGGTCTGGGCGATGTACGCCTCAGGCTGGTAGTAGTCGTAGTACGAGACGAAGTATTCAACGGCGTTGTGCGGCAACATTTCCCGCAACTCGTTGGCCAACTGGGCGGCAAGCGTCTTGTTGGGCGCCATCACCAGCGTGGGCCGCTGCAGCCGTTCGATCAGCCACGCCGTGGTCGCGGACTTACCCGTGCCTGTCGCACCGAGCAGCACGACGTCGCGCTCCCCCGCCCTGATCCGGCGTTCCAGCTCCTCGATCGCGGCGGGCTGGTCACCGGCGGGCTCGTACTCACTGACCACCTGGAACTCTGCGCCGCTGCGCACCAGGCCGGTCACGGCGTCGGCGGCAGGTCGGTACTCCGAGTGCGCGATCACCGGGTGTTCGGTAGCGAATGCCATGTCCCCAGGTTAAGCGTCCCCACCGACACATTCATTCCTCGTTACGCTTGCGCGGTGACCGTCCATCCGCCCAAGCAGGAGACGTTCGACCTGGTCGCGTACACGAACACCGACCCGAAGGGCATCGTGCGGGCGGTGGACGAGTATGTGGTCACCCCGTGGGGCCTCTACATGGCCCGCCCCACCCCGGGTCGCGCCCAGTTTCACTACCTGGAGTCGTGGCTGCTGCCGTCGCTGGGGCTGCGGGCCAATGTCTTCCACTTCAACCCCGGCTACGAGCGGCCGCAGGACTACTACCTCGACGTCGGCGTGATCACCGCAGGTGACACCGCCTGGCATGCCGAGGACCACTACCTCGACCTGGTCGTCTACGCCGGTGACCGCACCGACCTCATCGACACCGACGAGCTGTTCACCGCTCACCGCGAGGGCCTGCTGACCACCGAGACCGCCGAGGCCGCCTTGCAGTGCGTCGTCGGCGCCGTGGACGGCCTCGCCCGTCACGACCATGACCTCAATGCATGGCTTTGCACCGAGGGAATGACACTGACCTGGCGCTGATGCCTTTCGGGCGGGGCAACGAATCGGCAGTCCCAGAGCGGACGGGTAGTCTGCCTAGCTATGAGCTCCACCACGCGCGGACGGCTGAGCATCGTCGCCGCGGCCGCCCTGGTCGTGGGTTCTCAGTTAACGCCGGCGACCGCGCTGGCCGACCCGGATCCCGCGCCGCCGCCGACGCCCGCTGCCTCGGATGACGCGAACCCGCAGTTACTCCACAACATCACCTACCGGGCCCGGGCGGACGGCACCTCGCGCGGCGCGGTGGTCGCGTACAAGATCGACGACAACAACGTCAACAGCGACCAACCCACGCTGCTGCCGGGGATGACCTTCGAGGTGAACACGGTTCTGCACGATCCCAAGAAGGCCGGTATGGAGCTGTCCATCCAGTGGCCCTACGGATCGAATCTGCACTGCGAGATCCTGGTGGACGACCAGATCGTGGCGCAGGCTGACCAGTTCATCGCCCCCCGACTGTTCCGTCCCAAGGATGACCCGCTGTACGGCACCATCCAGTGCGGCGCACCCCTGGATACGCCCGCCCCGAACTCCGCGCCCCCGCCCGCACCTGCCCCGGCGCCGGAACCGACGACGTAGACGTCCGCGATCGCCGATACTCTGGGCACGTGCAGAAACCCGATCGTGTCGCCGAGGCCGGCGCCTGGCTGTTGGAGAACGGCCACCGGATGCTGCTCGCGCTCACCGGCGGGCGTTACCCCCGCACGGTGATGGGCATGCTGACCGTCGAGCTGCATACCGTAGGCCGCAAGTCCGGGAAGCCGTACACCAACCTGTTGACGTCTCCGGTGCACGACAAGGAGCGCATCGTCGTCGTGGCATCCAAGGGCGGGCATCAGGACCACCCCGACTGGTACAAGAACGCGATGGCCAACCCGGAGGTCGGTGTGACCGTGGACGGCGCGACGGTTCCGATGCTGGCCCGCACCGCCAGCCCGGAAGAGCGGGCCGAGTTGTGGCCGCGAGTTGTCAAGGCCTACAAGGGATATGCGGGCTATCAGCGCAACACACCCCGCGAGATCCCGTTGCTGATCCTGGAACGCCGCCGAGCGTTCCGATAGTCAGGAAGCCGGCGTCCAGCCGGTCGTGTCGGCCCATTCCCACGCCCGGCGGTAGGCATCGAGGAACCACGGCTCCTTCGCCTCGGCGTAGGCACCGATGTCTGCGTGCTGAGCCGCGGAATGTTTGACCGCCAGATAGTCGGTCCGCACACCGGGATTGGCCTTGAGCCAATCCACGAACAGCAGCGCGAACCGCTGATTGGGCCAACCGTCCACCCGGATGTGCACATTGGTGGGCCGGCCCGGGTCGCCGGAGGCGTGGAAACGCTTGCGCCACAAGGCCGGATCGGTACCAGCCTTCGGCACGTCAGAGGTGATCGATTCGACGCGGGGATACCCGGCCCGCAATAGGTCTTCGGCGAGTTCGTCGGCGACGTCCAGCGAGGCGACCGTCACCTGGACGTCGATGATGTCCTTGGCGTCCATCCCGGGCACCGCCGTCGACCCGATGTGGTCGATCCGCACCGCCCGGTGCCCGCAGGTGGTGTTGAGCCGGGCCAGGATTCGGCGGGCTTGATCGGGCCAGCTCGGATCGGCCGCCACCACAGCGGTCGAACTCGGTGCCGGGGTCCGGGTGGTGAGATTGTGGGCGAACGGCAGGATCCGCTGGTACCACAGCTCACGCGCCTGCTCGACGAGTTGCCCGGAGCTGCCGGAGTTGTCCAGCCAGACGTCGGCGACCAGTCTTCGCTGCTCCTCGGTGGCCTGCGCGGCGATCCGGGCCCTGGCGTCGGCCTCGGAGAAGCCGAGGTAGTCGATCAGCCGCTTCACCCGCACTTCTGGATCGGCGTGCACGATGATGACCAGCGGGAACATCGGCGCCATCTGCGACTCGACGAGCAGCGGGATGTCCTCGACAATGACGGCATCCTCCCCCGCGGCGGCGATCAGCTCCGAGCGCCGAGTCGCCACCAGCGGGTGAACGATGCCGTTCAAGGTCTGCCGCTTGTCCTCGTCGCTGAACGCGATCCCGGCCAGTGCCGGGCGGTCCAGTGCACCGTCGGGCAGCAGGATCTGTGATCCGAACGCGTCGACCAGTTTGGCCAGGCCTTCGGTGCCCGGTTCGACGACTTCGCGGGAGATGACGTCCCCATCGACGACGATGCCGCCGCATTCCGAGAACGTGGCGGACACCGTCGATTTGCCGGCGCCGATTCCGCCGGTGAGTCCAATACGCAGCACTGCACCAGTCTTTCAGGCAGCCGAGACGACGAACGCCCCGGCTCTGATGAGCCGGGGCGTTCGGTCGTGAACTAGTTAGGCGTTGCCCGCCAGCTTCTCGCGGAGAGCCGCGAGCTGGGCATCGCTGGCCAGCGAACCGCCGGCCGACTCACCCGAGCTGGACGACGACGAGGTTGCGCCGTTGCCCGCGGGACGCTCGGCCGCTTCGGCCTCGGCCTTGGCGAACTTCTCCATCTGCGCGGTGTGCATCTTGTGCCTGCGCTCGGCCTCGGCGTAGCGGGCCTCCCACTCGGTGCGCTGCTTGTCGAAGCCTTCCAACCATTCGTTGGTGTCGGCGTCGAAGCCCTCCGGGAAGATGTAGTTGCCCGCATCGTCGTAGCTGTCGGCCATGCCGTACTTCGAGGGGTCGAACTCCTCGGTGTAGTCCTCGTTGGCCTGCTTGAGGCTCAGCGAGATGCGGCGGCGCTCCAGGTCGATGTCGATGACCTTGACCATGGCGTCGTCGCCGACCTGCACGACCTGATCCGGCACTTCGACGTGCCGCTCAGCCAGCTCGGAGATGTGCACCAGACCCTCGATGCCCTCTTCGACACGGACGAACGCACCGAACGGCACCAGCTTGGTGACCTTGCCGGGCACGATCTGGCCGATGGCATGGGTGCGGGCGAAGTGGCGCCACGGGTCTTCCTGAGTCGCCTTGAGCGACAACGAAACCCGCTCGCGGTCCATGTCCACGTCGAGCACCTCGACGGTGACCTCGTCGCCCACCTGAACCACCTCGGACGGGTGATCGATGTGCTTCCAGGACAGCTCGGACACGTGCACCAGGCCGTCGACACCGCCGAGATCGACGAACGCGCCGAAGTTGACGATCGAGGACACGACACCCTTGCGGATGGCGCCCTTCTGCAGCTGGTTGAGGAACTCGCTGCGCACCTCGGACTGGGTCTGCTCCAGCCACGCGCGGCGCGAGAGCACCACGTTGTTGCGGTTCTTGTCCAGCTCGATGATCTTGGCCTCGATCTCCTTGCCGATGTACGGCTGCAGATCGCGGACGCGTCGCATCTCGACCAACGACGCGGGCAGGAAGCCGCGCAGGCCGATGTCGAGGATCAGGCCGCCCTTGACGACCTCGATGACGGTGCCCTTGACGGCCTCGTCCTTCTCCTTGAGCGCCTCGATGGTGCCCCAGGCGCGCTCGTACTGAGCGCGCTTCTTGGACAGGATCAGGCGGCCTTCCTTGTCCTCCTTGGTGAGGACGAGGGCTTCCACCTCATCGCCGACGGACACAACCTCATTGGGGTCGACGTCGTGCTTGATGGAGAGTTCGCGGGAGGGAATGACACCCTCGGTCTTGTAGCCGATGTCGAGCAAGACTTCGTCGCGGTCAACCTTGACGATGGTGCCTTCGACGATGTCGCCATCGTTGAAGTATTTGATGGTCTTGTCGATCGCGGCGAGAAAGTCCTCGGCCGAGCCGATGTCGTTGACGGCTACTTGCGGCGAGGTGACGGTGGGACTTGGCATATTGTTGGGTTGCTCCGGACAGGCTTAATCGTAGGGACAGTTCTGTTGGGGATGGATCTGTGGTGCTGTACCCGCTAAGTGCACACAGGTACTTCCCGAGACTACTCGACTAGGCACACGCTGGACAAACCCGGGTCTGTGAGCCCGCTGTGGGCGCCCTCGTCGAATACCCTGCTCAGGTGTCCTACCCCTTCCCGCCGCCGATGCCCCGGCCGGTCCGCAAGGTCGGCGCCCCGCTCGCGGTGATCATCGTTCTCGGCACCGTCGCCGGGTTGATCTTGACCCTGCTGACCGCGGTGAATCCGGCCGGCACCGTGATCGGTTTCACTCTGGCCACCATGGCGACGGCGCTGGTGGTGCTGTCGTATCTCTGGCTGGACCGGTGGGAACCGGAGCCGCCGCGGTTGCTGGTGTTCGCCTTCGTCTGGGGCGCCTCGGTGGCGGTCGTGGTGTCGGTGGGCCTCGAGGTGGTCTTCGACGCCGCGGTGAACACCGGCGGTTCGGAGTCCAGCCCGTTCACCATCGCGGTCGGGGCCCCGCTGATCGAGGAGGCCGCCAAGGGCGCGTTCCTGCTGTTGATGATGACGGGGGTGCGCCGGGCCGAGCTGAACTCGCTGACCGACTGCCTGGTCTATGCGGGGATGACGGCGATCGGCTTCGCCTGGCTGGAGAACATCTTCTACATCGCCGATGGTGGCTCGCTCGGCGACTCTCTGCTGACCGCGGGATTGCGTCTCGTCATGGGACCGTTCGCTCACCCGCTGTTCACGACTTTCACCGCGATCGGCGTGCATTTCGCTCTGCAGCAACGCAGTTGGTTTGCCAAGGCGGGGTGTGTGGCGCTCGGGTACCTCGCCGCGGTGGTGATGCACGGGCTGTGGAACGGCTCGACACTCGTCGGTGTCGGCGCCTACTTCGGGGTGTATGTGGTGTGGATGATGCCGGTGTTCGCCCTGGCCGTGACGCTGGCGGTGCGCAGTCGCCGGCGCGAGCAGCGTGTGGTGGCCGAGAAGCTGCCGGGCATGGTCGCCGCGGGTCTGGTGACCGCGGCCGAGGCCGGCTGGCTGGGGTCGATCCGCACCCGCAAAGAGGCCGTGGCCGCCGCCACCCGGTTCGGCGGGCGCCCCGCCGGCCGCGGGGTCAAGAAGTTCGCCATCCAGGTGGTCGAGCTGGCATTCGTCCGTGACCGCATCGACCGCGGTTTCGGCGATGCCCGGGTGTTCGCGCTGCAGCAAATCGAGGTCGATGGGGTCGTCGCGGCGCGCGCCGCGGCCGGGCCGGCGCTGCACTGGCTGAACGGCTGAAACTGCCAGCCGGCTCCCATGTTCGGCTCCTACCTTCGCGGGCATGATCCAGCACATTCTGGAATATGCCGGCATCGCGGTGCTGGCCACCTCCGGTGCGGTGGTAGGCGTCCGCAAGGGCTTTGACCTGTTCGGCATCGCAGTTTCGGCTGCTTTGACCGGTATCGGCGGCAACCTGCTGCGCGACGTCCTGCTGGGCGTCTTCCCGCCCGCCTCGCTGCAGCGGTGGGCCCCCATCACGGTGTGTGTGGTGGCTGCGCTGCTGACCACGATGTTCGCCAAGCTGGTCATCAGGCTCAGCCAGCTCGTGCTGGTTCTCGATGCCATCGGCATGGGATTCTTCGCGACCACCGGCGCGGCGATCTCGGTCGATCACGGTGCCAGCTATTTCGCTGCGGCGCTGCTCGGCATGGTCTCGGCGGTCGCCGGCACCATCATGCGCGACGTCGTCGCGCGGGACGTACCGATGGTGATGGGACCCGACGACATGTATGCCGCGCCCGCCGTACTGGGTTCGGTTGTCTACGTCGTGATCGATTCGATGGGTTCACAGTGGCTGGGAGTGGCGATTGGATCGCTGGTGGCCACGCTGTTGCGGCTGGCTGCCATCACCTTCCATTGGCGACTGCCCACCGGGCCGCGCGAGCTGCACGTGCGGCCGGACCCGGACGATCACCATCAATGCGCGGCGGCATCCCAGCTGCGGCCGTACCCGACCGACACCTCGAGCGGAACATCCAACGCGTAGGCGCTACCCATCTTGTCGCGCACCAGCTCCTCGAGGGCGTCGCGTTCGCCGTCCGCGACTTCGAACAGCAGCTCGTCGTGCACCTGCAGGAGCATGCGCGACGCCAGTCCACGTTCCTTCATCGCTGAGTCGACGTTGATCATCGACACCTTGATCAGGTCGGCGGCGCTGCCCTGGATGGGTGCGTTGAGGGCGGCGCGTTCGGCGGCCTCACGCACCTGCCGGTTGCTGCTGTCGAGCTCCGGCAGGTAACGGCGACGGCCGAACACCGTCGAGGTGTAGCCGTCTTTGCGGGCCTGGTCGACGATGTCGCGCAGGTAGTCCCGGATGCCGCCGAACCGGTTGAAGTACTGCTCCATCTGGACCTTGGCCTCTTCGGTCGAGATCTTCAGCTGCGCCGACAGGCCGTAAGCACTGAGCCCGTAGGCCAGGCCGTACGACATCGCCTTGACGCGGCGCCGGAGCTCGGCGTTGACCTCGTCGATCGGGACGTCGAACGCGCGCGACGCGACGAACGAGTGCAGGTCCTCCCCGGTCCGGAACGCCTCGATCAGCCCCTCGTCCTTGGACAGGTGCGCCATGATGCGCATCTCGATCTGGCTGTAGTCGGCCGTCATCAACTCGCCGTAACCGTCGCCGACGATGAACGCGTCGCGGATCTGACGCCCGGCATCGGTGCGGATCGGGATGTTCTGCAGGTTCGGCTCGGTCGACGACAACCGCCCCGTCGCGGCGATGGTCTGGTTGAACGTGGTGTGGATGCGCCCGTCGGCGGCAACCGACTTCAGCAGCCCGTCGACGGTGACCTTGAGCCGGGTCGCGTCGCGGTGGGCCAGCAGATGCTCGAGGAACGGGTGGCCGGTCTTGTCGAACAACGACTGCAGCGCGTCGGCGTCGGTGGTGTAGCCGGTCTTGGTGCGCTTGGTCTTCGGCATGCCGAGCTCGTCGAACAGCACCACCTGTAGCTGCTTGGGCGAACCCAGGTTGATCTGCTTACCGATCACCTCGTACGCCGCGTCGGCGGCTTGCCGGATCTGCTCGGCGAACTCCCGCTCCAGGGTGTTCAGTTTGTCCAAATCGACTGCGATGCCGACGTTTTCGAGCCCGGCCAGGACAGCCTGCACCGGGAGCTCCATCTGGCCCAGCAGCGACGACGAGTCGATGCGCTCCAGCTCCTCGTCCAGCGCATCGGCCAGGTCGGCGACCGCGCGGGCGCGCAGGATGAGCGTCTGCACCGCCTGATCGTCCACGCCTTCGCTGTCATCGAGGAGCGAAAGCTGTTGTTGCTCAGGGTTATCGGCACGCAGCTCGCGCCGCAGGTAGCGCAGCGACAGGTCGTCGAGGGCGAAGCTGCGCTGCCCGGGGCGCACCAGATATGCGGCCAGCGCGGTATCGGAGGTGACACCGGCCAGCTGCCAGCCGCGACCCGCCAGGTCGTGCATGGCAATCTTGGCTTCGTGCAACACCTTCGGCGCACTCTCGTCGGCAAGCCAGGCTCCCAACGCGGCCTCGTCGTCGGGCGTCAGAACGGAGGTGTCGATGTAGGCGCCGTCACCGTCGGCCGTGGCGATCGCCACCGCGGTGGCATCGCCGTCATACACCCGGTGGGTGCCGACGACGGCGAGACCGGACCGGGCGCCGGTTCGGGCGTGCTCGGCCAGCCACGCCGACACCGTGCCGGATTCGAGCTGCCCGCCGCGGACGTCGAACCCCTCGTCGACCTCCGGCTCGACCGCCGCCAGCGTGTCGAACAGCCGGTCGCGCAACACCCGGAACTCGAGGTCGTCGAACAGACGGTGGATCTGGTCGCGATCCCACGGCTGGACCCGCAGCGTGTCGGGGGTCTGCGCCAGCGGGACCTCCTTGACCAGTTCGGTGAGATCCCGATTGAGGATGACGCTGGACAGGTTCTCGCGCAACGCATCTCCGACCTTGCCGCGCACCGCGTCGACATTGTCGACCAACCCCTGCAGCGAGCCGTATTCGAGGATCCACTTGGCGGCGGTCTTCTCCCCCACCCCCGGAATGCCCGGCAGGTTGTCGCTCGGGTCGCCGCGCAACGCCGCGAAGTCGGGGTACTGCGTCGGGGTCAGGCCGTACTTCTCGACGACCGCCTCGGGGGTGAACCGGGTCAGGTCGCTGACGCCCTTGCGTGGATAGAGCACCGTGACGTCCGGGCTGACCAGTTGCAGCGCGTCCCGGTCGCCGGTGACCACCAGCACCCGGTAGTCCTCCTGCTCGGCCTGGGTGGCCAGCGTGGCGATGATGTCGTCGGCCTCGAAGCCTGGCTCGGCCAGGACGGTGATCCCGAGTGCGTTGAGCACTTCCTTGGTGATCTCGATCTGGCCGCGGAACTCGTCGGGTGTTGCCGAGCGGCCTTCTTTGTACTCCGGGTACTTCTCCTTGCGGAAGGTCTGCCGGGAGACGTCGAACGCGGCGGCCACGTGGGTGGGCGTCTCGTCACGCAACAGGTTGATCAGCATGGCGGTGAAGCCGTAGACCGCGTTGGTGGTCAGCCCGTTCTTGGTTTTGAAGTTCTCGGCAGGCAGTGCGTAGAACGCCCGAAACGCGAGCGAATTGCCATCCAGCAGCAGCAGGGTCGGTTTCTGGTCCGTAGCGCTCGCCGTCACGCCATCACTCTATGCACCGCCCCCGACACTCAGTACCCGAGGAGCTTGCGGAATCGCTGTCCCACGGCCATCGACTGCCCCATCCGCTGCACCCACCCGTCGAGCGCGGCCTGGGTGTCAGCCGGATCCCAGCCGCGTTCCTGACCGAGGGCGATCATGCCGGCCTCGTCGGTGACACCGCGTTTCTGCGCGGTCAGCGCGAGTTCGGCGTAGTTGCCCAACGAGATGCCGTTGATCGGTTCCCAGATCGGGTCGTCGTCGGCCACTGACTTGTTCGACGGACCGCCCAGTAGGGCAGGATCACTCAGTTTCTTGAAAAGTCCCATGCCGCGACTTCACCCCGAGTCGCCGGCTACCGATCCCAACTTTCCGAACTGGAACACGTTTCAATTCGACGACCCGCATCGCATACGATGACCCCGTGCCAGCTTCTCCAGACGCCCCCACGCAACTACCGGCGATCGACGGTTGGTGGGACCACGACGACGCCGGTGTGCCGCATCTGATCGGCGGCAAGTGTCCTCAGTGCGGGACCTATGTGTTTCCGCCGCGGGCCAACAACTGCCCCAACCCGGCCTGCGACAGCGATGTGCTCGAAGCCGTCGCGCTGTCGCGACGCGGCACGGTGTGGAGCTACACCGAGAACCGATACGCGCCTCCCCCGCCGTATCCGTCGCCGGACCCGTTCGAGCCGTTCGCGGTCGCCGCTGTCGAGCTCGCCGACGAGGGCCTGATCGTGCTGGGCAAGGTGGCTGAGGGCACGCTGGCCGCTGACTTGAAGGTCGGCATGGAGGTGGAGCTGACCACCATGACGCTCTACACCGACGACGACGGCACCGAGCGCGTCACCTACGCATGGGAGATCGCGAAATGAGCGCGGAACCGGTTTACATCCTCGGCGCGGGCATGCACCCCTGGGGCAAATGGGGCCGCGACTTCACCGAGTACGGCGTCGTGGCCGCCCGCGCCGCGCTCGCCGAGGCCGGCCTGGACTGGCGCCAGATCCAGCTGGTGGCCGGCGCCGACACGATCCGCAACGGCTACCCCGGCTTCGTGGCGGGTGCGACGTTCGCGCAGAAACTCGGCTGGAACGGCATCCCGGTCACCTCGAGCTATGCCGCCTGCGCCAGCGGTTCGCAGGCCCTGCAGAGCGCCCGGGCGCAGATCCTGGCCGGCTTCTGCGACGTGGCGCTGGTCATCGGCGCGGACACCACCCCGAAGGGCTTCTTCGCGCCGGTCGGCGGCGAGCGTCGTAACGATCCCGACTGGCAGCGCTTCCACCTGATCGGCGCCACCAACACGGTGTACTTCGCACTGCTCGCGCGCCGCCGGATGGATCTCTACGGCGCCACACTCGAGGACTTCGCTCAGGTGAAGGTCAAGAATGCGCAGCACGGGTTGAACAATCCGTACGCCCGCTACCGCAAGGAGGCCAGCGTCGAGGACGTGCTGGCCAGCCCAGTGGTCTCCGATCCCCTTCGGCTGCTGGACATCTGCGCGACCTCCGATGGCGCGGCCGCGGTGATCGTGGCAAGCAAGGCATTCGCCGAGAAGCATCTCGGCTCGGTCCAAGGCGTGCCGTCGGTGCGCGCGGTGAGCCTGCAGAGTCCGCAGTACCCGCAGCATTTGCCCGAATTGCCGGACATCGCAACCGATTCCACCGCTGTGGTGCCGGGACCGGACCGAGTGTTCAAGGATCAGATCCTCGACGCCGCCTACGCCGAGGCCGGCATCGGTCCCGAGGACCTGTCGCTGGCCGAGGTCTATGACCTGTCCACCGCGCTGGAACTCGACTGGTACGAGCATCTGGGCTTGTGCGCCAAGGGTGAAGCCGAACAGCTGCTGCGCAGCGGCGCCACCACGATCGGTGGCCGGATTCCGGTCAACGCCTCCGGCGGACTGGCCAGCTTCGGCGAGGCGATCCCCGCCCAGGCGATCGCCCAGGTCTGCGAGCTCACCTGGCAGCTCAAGGGTCAGGCCACCGGCCGTCAGGTCGAGGGGGCCAAGGTCGGAGTGACCGCAAACCAGGGCCTGTTCGGCCACGGCTCGTCGGTGGTCGTCGCGCGCTAGGTGAGCCAGACCGTCGTCGTCACCGTCAAGCCGGGCAGCCGCAAGGGGCCGCTGGTCGAGACGGCCGACGACGGTTCGCTGACGATCTTCGTACGGGAGCCTGCCATCGAGGGCAAGGCCACCGAGGCCGCGGCTCGGCTGCTCGCCAAGCACCTGGGGGTACCGCGAAGCGCGGTGACGTTGACGGCGGGTGCGACGTCTCGGGTCAAGCGGTTTCGCGTCGACTAGTCTGCGCGCCGCCGCCCCGCCATACATCGACGGCGTCCTGCAGCGGCAAACCCAGTGCATCACACAGGCTTACGACGGTGCCGAAGCTGGGACTGGGCAGCCGGCCGACCTCGATCTTGCGCAGTGTCTCCGGGGAGATACCCGCATCCTTGGCGATGACCTCGGGTGCCCGGCCGGCCCGCGCCGTCCTGATCAACGCGCCGAGGCGTTGTCCGGCTCGGATCTGCTCGGGGCTCAGCGGTACGCGCACCATGCGATCGAGTATACGGTATAAAAATACCGACGAAGGGAAGCGCACTCCGATGATCGAACTCAAGACCGCCAAGGAAATCGACAAGATGGCCGTCACCGGTGACTTCGTGGCGCGCACACTGGCGACGCTGGCGCGCGAGGCCGAACCGGGCGTGAACCTGATGCAACTCGAACACCGCGCCAGAGCACTGATCGACGAGCGTGGTGCGACATCCTGCTACTGGGACTACTCGCCGTCCTTCGGTCGCGGCCCGTTCCGCAATGTCATCTGCCTCTCGGTCAATGATGCTGTGCTGCATGGTCTTCCGTGGGACTACGTGCTGCGTGACGGCGATCTACTGAAGCTGGACTTCGCCGTCTCGATCGACGGGTGGGTGGCCGACTCGGCGATCACGGTGGTGGTCGGCGAGCACCCGGACCCCGCGGACACCGCACTGGTCGACTCCACCCGCCGCGCCCTGGCCGCCGGCATCGCGGCCGCGGTTCCCGGCGGACGGCTCGGCGACATCTCGGCGGCCATCGGCGAGGTGGCCGCCGCCGCGGGCTACGCCGTCAACACCGACTTCGGCGGGCACGGGCTCGGCCGCACCATGCATGAGGACCCGCACGTGCCCAACCGAGGCAAGCGCGGCCGCGGCATGGTCCTCAAACCCGGCCTGACCCTGGCGCTCGAGCCGTGGTGGGGACGCGGAAGCAACCAGCTGATCGTCGATCCGGACGGCTGGACACTACGAGCGGCCGACGGATCCAACACCGCCCACTCCGAGCACAGCATCGCGATCACCGAGAACGGTCCGCGCGTGCTGACACTGGCCGGGTAGACGGCACAGCAGGCCTGGTTCGACTCGGAGCTGTACCGTCAGCTGATGCCTGGTTGGGACTCCTTCGCCGTCATCGTCGGCGGCGTCGGCGGAGCGCTGGTCGGATTGCTGTTCGTCGCGATCTCGATCCATGCCAAGCAGATCGGCGACTCCGCGAGTCTGCGCGGCCACGCAGCGCAAACCCTGGTGGTGTTCACGATGCTGCTGCTGGTGGCTGTCGTGCTGGTCGTTCCCGCGCAACCGGATCGGGTGATCGGCGCCGAGCTTGTCGTGCTGGCTGTAGGCGCAACGATCCTGCTGGTCTTCCTCGGTAAGCCTGCGCGAGATGTCACCGCGGAGAACCAACTGGGCCGAATGTTGAAGCGAGTCAACCCCAATGTCAGCACGGCACTCGGTGTCGCGGTGACGGGCCTGTTGCTGCTGACCGGTGTGCGGTGGGCTCCCTACGCGCTGCTGCCTACCACCTGCGCCGCGATCGTGGGAGGCCTGACGAGCGCGTATCTATTACTGACCAAGCTCTCCGACTGATCAGGCCACGCCGAGGTATGCCGCGCGAATACTGTCGTCGGCCAACAACTCTCGGGCAACCCCGCTGCGGGTGATGGTTCCGGTCTCCAGGATGTAGGCACGGTCCGACCGGGTCAGCGCCTGCTGGGCGTTCTGTTCCACCAGCAGGACGGTGGTGCCCTGCGCGTTGATCTCGGAGATGATCTTGAAGATCTGCGAAATGATCATGGGCGCCAAGCCCATCGACGGTTCGTCGAGCAGAAGCACCCGTGGGCGCGCCATCAGCGCGCGCCCGATCGCCAGCATCTGCTGTTCCCCACCGGACAGCGTGCCGCCGACCTGGGCCCGGCGCTCGGCGAGCCTCGGGAACGTCTCGAACACCCAATCAAGACGCTCGCGGTGCTCCGTCTTGCTGTCGAACTTGCGTCCGTAGCAGCCCATTTCGAGGTTCTCGGTCACAGTCATGCCGGGGAAGACGCCACGACCCTCGGGGGCCTGGATGAGTCCGTCGATGGCGCGCTGATGGGCTTTGACCCGGCTGATGTCGCGGCCCTCGAACCACACCGATCCCGACGACAACGGCCGCAGTCCGGAGATTGCCCGCATCATCGTGGTCTTCCCGGCACCGTTGGAGCCCAGCAGCGTAACCAACTCGCCCTGCCGGACAACGAGTGAAACCCCGTGCAGCGCTTCGATTCTGCCGTAGTGCACCACCGCGTCGCGGACCTCGAGAAGCGGGGCGTTGTCAGAGCTGGTCATCGGGCACCCCCAGGTAAGCGGCGATCACGGCCGGGTCGTCGCGGATCTCGGCGGGCAGACCGTCGGCGATCTTGCGGCCGAACTCCAGCACCACGATCCGGTCGGTGACCCCCATGACCAGTCGCATGTCGTGCTCGATCAGCAACACCGTGTAGCCGTCGTCGCGGATGGCTTGGATCAACTCGATCAGCGCGGCTTTCTCACTGGGGTTGAAGCCGGCTGCCGGCTCGTCGAGGCACAGCAGTTTCGGCTCGGTGGCCAGTGCCCGGGCGATCTCCAGCCGGCGTTGGTCGCCGTACGGCAGGTTCTTGGCCTTCTCCTCGCCGCGATGCGCGATCCCCACGAATTGCAGCAGGGCAGCCGCCTTGTCGATGGCCGAACGTTCTTCGCGGCGGTGCCGAGGCGTACGCACCAAAGCGCCGGGCACCGAGGTCTTGTGTCGCGCGTCGGTGCCGACCACGACGTTCTCCAACGCGGTCATCTCGCCCCACAGCCGGATGTTCTGGAAGGTGCGGGCAATCCCCCGTCGGGTGATCTGGTGCCGTTTGATCCGGCCCAGCGGCGCCCCGTCGAAGGTCACCGACCCCGAACTCGGCCGGTACACACCGGTGATCGCGTTGAAGCAGGTGGTCTTGCCCGCGCCGTTCGGTCCGATCAGCCCGAGGATCTCGCCCCGCTTGATCTCGAAACTCACCGAATCCAGCGCGGTCAGGCCGCCGAACTTCACCGTGAGATCCTTTGTCTCCAGCAGGGTTTCCCCCTCGGCGACGTCGGTGTCACGAGCGAACACGGCCAGACTCTCGTCGATCGGGGTGTCCGGATCGTCTTGGGTGGGACCGCCGGCGGCGTGCGTCATGCGGCCGACTTCGACTCGTCGGCGCTACTCAACAGATAGCGGGCGCGTTTGCCATAGGTGAGCAGCTGTTGACGAACCGGGAACAGCCCCTGTGGGCGGAAGATCATCAGCACCACCAGCGCCAGGCCGAAGAACAGGTACTTCAGGTCGCCGAGGTTGATGCCCAGGAAGTGCACACCGAGCAGTCGGTTCGGCAGGTAGACGATCACGAACGCTCCGAAGATGACGCCGAGCTTGTTGCCCTGCCCGCCCAGCACCACCGCGCACAGGAACAGCATCGAGTTGATGATGTTGAAGGTCGGCGGCGCGACGTATTGCACCTGCCCGGCGTACAGCGCCCCGGACAGTCCGCCGATCGCGGCGCCGATCACGAATGCCCACAGCTTGAACCGGAACGTGTTCACGCCCATCACTTCCGCGGCGTCCTCGTCTTCGCGGATCGCCACCCAGGCCCGGCCGACCCGGCTGCGTTCCAGATTGCCGACCAGCAGCAGGATTCCGACGATCAGGATCAATCCCAGCCAGAACCACCAGGTGCCATAGTTCGCATGGCCCGTGGAGTTTCCGCTCGAGAACACCCCGTCGGGCAGCTTGTCGGTCTGCCCGACCCTTGGATATGCGACCCCGTTGAGACCGCGGGAACCATTGGTGACCCCGGACAGGTTGTCGGCGAGCAACCTGATGATCTCGCCGAATCCCAGTGTGACGATGGCCAGATAGTCTCCGCGCAGCCGCAGCGTCGGGATGCCCAGGATCAGTCCCGCCAGCGCGGTGAAGGCCATCGCGAGCGGAACACACGACAACCATGCCCAGTTCTCGCTGAACGCCCCGCTGCCGCTTATCTGGTTCCACGGGCTGTCCGGACTGGTGAGCAGGGCGACGGTGTAGGCGCCGACGGCGTAGAAGCCGACGTAGCCGAGGTCCAGAAGACCGGCCTGGCCGACGACGACGTTGAGGCCGATCGCGATGATCGCGACCATGGCGAACTGAGCCATGGTGCCGCCGAAGCTGATTCCCGGCGTGTCGAAGAAGGGCGGCGGATGCAGCGGCGAGAGCGCCAGTAATGCGAAGCCCAGAATTCCGAAGCCCCACTTCTGCACCCGGCTCAGGCCCGACCACCATCCGCGCAGCCCGTCACCGGGAGCCAGCAGCCGGCCCGACCACTTTCCTGGCGTCTGCTCGCTCATGCTCGCGCCTTTCCGAGGCTTTCCCCGAGTATCCCGGTGGGCCTGATCAGCAGCACCAGAACCAGCAACACGAAAGCGACGACGTCACGCCATTGCGTGCCGAACACGGCCTGGCCGTAGTTCTCCATGACGCCCAGCACCAGCCCGCCGAGCAACGCCCCGCGCAGGTTGCCGATTCCGCCGAGCACGGCCGCGGAAAACGCCTTGATACCCAACAGGAATCCGCCCGAGTAGATGATGCCCTGCGGCACCTTCAGGGTGTAGAGCAAGGCGGCTGCGCCGGCCAGCAGACCGCCGATGAGAAACGTCGTCAGGATGATCCGTTCCCGCGACACCCCCATCAGCGTGGCGGTCGTCGGGTCCTGGGCCACCGCCCGGATACCGCGCCCGAACTTGGTCCGGTTGATCGCGATGTCGGTCAGCGCGGCGAAGATAAGCGCGGCCGCGACGACCACGATCGTGACGTTCGAGACGGTTGCGCCGAACACCTCGAACTGGGTTTTTGGCTGCACCAAGATGATCGGTTGCTGAGCGTTGCTGCCGCCGTAGTCCTTGATGATCTTGGGCAACACGAAGTGCACGAACTCCTGTAGCACGAACGACATACCAATCGCGGTGATCAGGAAGGTCAGCGGCCGCGCGTTGCGCCGCCGCAGCGGCCGATAGGCGACGAACTCCAAACCCATTGCGGCCGTGCCGGATACCAACATCGCGAACAACATGGCGATGCCGAGGTAGAACACGGTGAGCAGCACACCCTTGTTGTAGGCGTTGCCGCTTGGCGAGAACCCCAGGATCATGTCCAGGCAGAAGTAGGCACCGAACATGCCCAGCATGAAGATCTCGGAATGCGCGAAGTTGATCAGCCGCAGCACGCCGAACACCAGGGTGTAGCCGACCGCGACCAGGGCGTAGATGGCGCCCCAGGACAGCCCATCGATGGTCAACTGCCAGAAGCCGTCTCGCAGATTGTCGACATTGAAACCGATGTCGCTGGCGAGACATGAGATCTGGCCGAGGCACTGATAGACCATCTAGGGGCGGCCTCCTTGGTGTCTGGAACGAGAACGCGTCCGAGCCAAGTGGTCCCGGACGCGTCTCGCGAATCGGCTACTGAACCTTGTAGATCCAGATCAGGGTGGTGGTGAGCTCACCCTTATCGGTCCACTGGTATTTACGGGCAACGCCTTGTCCGTTGTAGTTCTTGACCCAGTCGAGCAGGTCCGGACGAGTGATCTTGCCCGCGTCGATGCCCTTGAGCAGAACGGTCCCGAGGTCGTAGCCCTCGGTGCTGTACGTGCCGGGAGCCTGACCGAACTTCTTGGTGTATTCGTCGGCAAAGCTGCCGGTGGCCGGGCCGCAGGGGCAGGACAGGATGGCGTCCTTGGAGGCCTGGCCGGCCGCCTTGACGAACTCCGGATCCTTGGTGCCGTCGGCGCTGACGAACTTGCCGGTGTATCCGCCGTCACGCAGCTGCTGGACGAACGGAGCAGCTTCGGCGTAGTAGCCGCTGTAGAACACCGAATCCGGCGACTGTCCCTTGACCTGGGTGACTGCGGCCGAGAAGTCCTTGTCGCCCTTCTTGACCGAGATCTTGCAGGCGTCGAGAGCCACCGGGCCGAGGGTCTCGCGGACTGCCGCCGCGAGGCCGGTGCCGTAGTCGGTGCTGTCGTCGACGACGCAGACCTTCTTCTGCTGCAGCGTGTTCTTCAGATAGTTGGCGACCGACGGACCTTGCACACCGTCGTTGGCCAGGCCGCGGAAGAATGTCTTCCAGCCCTGCTCGGACAGCGTGACGTTGGTGGCCGACGCGGTGGCGGCGACCAGGCCGGCCTGGTCGAACACCCCGCCGGTGGCCTTGGTCTCGCCCGAGAACGCCGGTCCGACAAGCCCGATCGTGAACGCGTCGTCGACGATCTGCGGCGCGATAGCGGTGGCCTTCTGCGGGTCACCTTCGGTGTCGAACGGCTTCAGCTGCACCTGGCAGCCGGGGTTGGCGGCGTTGTGCTTGTCGATGGCGAGCTGCACGCCGTCCTTGATGTTGATGCCCAGCGCGGCATCGGGCCCGTTGAGTGCACCGGCCATCGCGATGGACACCGGCGGGCAGGTGGCCTTTCCGTCCCCGGCCGGATCGGCAGGGGTGGCGCCGGCGTCGGGTTTGACTTCCGCGCCGTTCTGGTCGATCTGGACCTGCTCGACAATCTTCAGGTCGCCCTGCGCGGAGTTCCCGCCACCGTTCGACGGGGACTGCTGGTTGCAGCCGGCGATGCCGATGACCGCCAGCAGCGCCGAACTAGCGGCGATTGCACTGCGTGTCGCGCGTCCGCGCACGTTTCACCTCCGGGTCAGTAGTTTCACGGCGCCGACATCGCAGACCGCTTACCGGCCCACTCTCGACACTGCGGTAGAACATAACCAACCGGTGGCCGCAGCGCGTCATGTTGGCCAACGCCTGGCCGTGAGCATATTCCGGATCGCGGCAAACGGCGCGGTCAGAGGAAATGCAAAGTTAACGCGTCAATTCGACGCCGGATCCGAACCGGGCGTGTCGAGCGTCTCCAGCACCACCTCGGCGACCCGCTTCATGGTGGTGCGCCGGTCCATGGCCGCACGCTGAATCCACTTGAACGCTTCGGGTTCGGTCATGCCCTGGTTCGCCTGCAGCAGCCCCTTGGCCCGCTCCACCAGCTTGCGGGTCTCGAGCCGGTCCGACAGGTTGGCGACCTCACGCTCCAGTTCGGCGATCTCACCGAACCGACTGACCGCCACCTCGATCGCCGGGATCAGATCGCTGATCGAGAACGGCTTGACCAAGTACGCCATGGCGCCGGCGTCGCGCGCTTTTTCCACCAGATCGCGCTGACTGAAGGCGGTCAGCACGACGATCGGCGCGATGCGCTTGCTGGCGATCTCGGCGGCCGCGTCGATCCCGTCGCGACGCGGCATCTTGACGTCCATGATCACCAGGTCAGGGCGCAGCTGTTCGGCCAGCTCGACGGCCTCCTGGCCGTCGCCGGCCTCCCCGACCACCTCATAGCCCTCATCCCGAAGCATCTCGGCCAGATCCATCCGGATCAACGCTTCATCCTCGGCGATCAGCACCCGGCGGGATGTGCGGTCTTCGGCGTCCGTCATGCGGCCATTGTTGCGTGGTCAGCGGCAATCAGCCACCTCGGCGCCCTCCGGCCGACCGGTTGGCGGCGCCGGCACGGTCATCCACTATGGTGAGACACCGCCGTGAAGACGGCCTGCCCTCGTATCCCAACTGGCAGAGGAAACGGATTCAAAACCCGTGCAGTGTGAGTTCGAATCTCACCGAGGGCACCACAAACCGACTTCGAGCATCAGTCTCGCGGTCAGGAACTGCCGCGGCGCCCCGACCGTTGACGAAGCGAACCCGCCACGGCCCCCTATCCCCCCCGGCCGTGGCGGGTTCCCTTCGACGGCGTCAAGATCATGCACATTCGATTGGCGCGCGGGGATCCCGACCATGCCGCACGCATTCGGCTTACGTGGCTCAACCATTTGACCCCGGGCTATCGAAACGGCTGACCATTTCAATGAGCTGGTGCATCAACGCGATCTCGGTGTTATCGGCTCCGGCTTGTGGCGCGATGCGCATTCTCCGATGTGACTGCTTCGGCACGATGTTCCCAGCCATGACATACGGAAGTGCGTCTAGCGGAACGACTTTGACTCAGGGAGGCCCGCCACGACCCCCTTTGATCCCCCATCGCCGTGACGGGCCTCAACCATACTCATTTCCTGTTCGCTGGCGGCTTTAAACCGGGCAGGTGAGTGGTCTGCACCACGCGAGATAACGCGCGACGAGATTCGGAAATTTCGGGTAGTCGACTACGCTTGTCGGGTCGAATTCGATCAGGCACAATCCGCACATCGCTTTTCCGACTGAATTCCAGCGCGGACATCGCATTGGCTCGATCAGTGCAACCGTGCCCGTAACTATGCGACAACTCTGGTAGCTGGAGACTGCAGGCGGGGCACAATGAGCGGCATTGACATCACACCGACACGACAGCGTCTGGCGCTGGTCTTTCTCGCCGCGGCGCTGTTCAGCGTCCTGGCGTTCCTGGCCGCCGAGATCAACTCCTGGTGGATGACCGCAGCAGACACGTCTGTCTGGAACTGGTTCGACGCGCACCGCTCACACAAGTGGCAGGGCGATTCGAACGGCATCTTCGACTACATCGGAAAGCCAGTCCACGTCGCGATCGCCGGTCTGGTCAGCGGAACGCTACTGGCGGTGAAGGCGCGATCGATCATGCCTCTTGTTGTGGTGACCGGGGCGGTCGGCGCGGGTGCGGTGATTGAACAAACGCTCAAGCACACCATTGGACGGACGCCCGGGAACCTCGCCCAGTTGCGCAACGAGTCAGTGCCCGACTGGTCGATCCTCGACTCCTACATGCATTCGTTTCCCTCCGGTCACGTCACCGGAGCCGCCACGCTGTTCGGAACGATTGCGGTGTGCCTCGGCGTCGGGCGCAATCGCCCTGCAAAGGCCGCGATTTCAAGCGTTGCTGCGATCGGGGTCATTGTCGTCGCGTGGCTGGCACTCTACGTGCGCGCTCACATTTTCACCGATGTGATCGGCGGCATGGTGTTGGGCGGGGCGCTCGTCGCGTGCAGTGCGGCCGCCATCGTGTCGTCGACCCGAAGGCCAGACGGCACGGCCTACGACCGCCAGATGCGGCGAAGTCGTAGCCGTACCGCCTGAAAAGCCGGCCGCCGCTCAACGGCGGTCCACCATCACCGAATGCAGTTGTTACCGACGATCTCCTTGCAGACCGCGCCCGGGGGGGCCGGGTTGATCGTCGGAGAGAACGAGTTACCGCCACCGGGCGACACAGCCTTCTCGGTCGGCGAGGGCGCCACGGTGGACGACGGAGTGGTTGTCGTCGAGGAGGGGGCGTCCTTCGCGTTCGAGCTGCACGCGGTCAGCGCACCCATCCCGACGATCGCGGCCCCGCCAGCAAAGAGTGCAATCTGACGAGTCAGGCGACCAGAGCTCATAATGTTTCCTATCTGTGTACGCCGAAGTGGCGAAAGGCCACTTTACTGGAAAAGCGCTGTGCGTCCAATGGGGAGAGCATACCCCTCAAGCAAACTTTTGGGCGGCTTTTCAATAGAGGTCCAGGCGTCGATCGGAGAGCAGGTCGACGTACTCGGTGAGTGTCTTGTCGTGCGTGGCGGACAGGTCGACGTCAGCGATGGCCAGGCCCGGTCCCGGTCCCGCCTCGGCGACCACCCAGCCGTCGGGGTCGACGATCACGCTGCCCTGTGTCCACGGCTGGCCACGTTCGACTCCGGCGCGATCGCACACCGCGACCACCACCCGATTGAGCCGAGCCGTGGACATCGCCGTGATGACCTCACCGGGCCGCTCCCCCTCGGGACGCGGGAACAGCGGCCAATTCACCGGCGCCGCAATCAATTCCGCGCCATCGACGGCCACCTGACGGGTCACCTCGCCGAACTCCAGGTCGTAGCACACCATCACCGCGATCGCCCCGTGCCGCGTCTTCAACACCGCGGGCAGCTCGGCGCCACGGCTGAAGATCAGCTTCTCCCGGTCCCACAGATGTGTCTTGCGGTAGGTGGCGATCACGCCGTCGCGGTCCAGCGCGACCGCGCTGTTGTACAGCAACCCGTCGTCACCGAGCTCGCAGAACCCGCCGATCACGACCGCATCCCCGGCGGCGGAGCGCCATGCGTCGAACGCCGGATCGGTCGGGCGCAACGCCACCGAGCGGGCTTCGTCGGCATCAGCGAACATATAGCCGGAGGTGGCCAGCTCCGGCAGCACCACGACGTCGGCGCCCTGCGCGACGGCGTCGGCAACCGCACCCGTCGACAATTCGACGTTGTCGGCCAGCGCGCCGATGGTGGGGTCGATCTGAGCGCACGCGATCCGGGTCATCCTTGCAGGCTAACCTCGCCGCAAGGAACCGGCAGAGGAGGAAACATGGCAACCGACGACAACGATGTGCCGGGCCCCGGCGTTGTCGGTCAGGTCGACGCCACGAAGTACCCGCGCTACACCGAGCCGTCGACGTTCGCACGGTTGCCGCGGATCTCCGAGGTGCCCGGTGCCGACGTGCGCATCGTCGGGGTGCCCTTCGACAGCGGGGTGTCGTATCGGCCCGGAGCGCGATTCGGGCCCTCGCATGTCCGGGCGGCCTCCAAGCTGCTGCGGCCGTTCAACCCGGCGTTGGGGGTCAGTCCGTTCAACGCCCAGCAGGTGGCCGACTGCGGCGATATCGCGGTCAACCCGTTCGACATCGACGAGGCGATCACCACGATCGACACCGCGATGACCGACCTGCGCAAAGACGGGTCGACCGTTCTGACCATCGGCGGCGACCACACCATCGCCCTGCCGATCCTGCGCTCACTGGCCCGCGACCACGGACCGGTGGCGGTGCTGCATTTCGACGCCCACCTCGACACCTGGGACACCTATTTCGGCGCGCCCTACACCCATGGCACACCGTTCCGGCGGGCCAGCGAGGAAGGGCTGATCGACATGGAGAGGTCGCTGCACATGGGCATCCGCGGCCCGCTGTACAGCAAGACCGACCTGGAGGACGACGCTGTTCTGGGCTTCCAGGTCATCCGCTCCGATGACTACGAATTCGACGGTGTGACAAGCATTGTCGAACGTATGCGCAAGCGTCTCGAGGGCGGGCCGGTGTACGTCTCGGTCGACATCGACGTGCTCGATCCCGCACACGCGCCGGGCACCGGAACTCCGGAAGCCGGCGGGTTGACGTCGCGCGAACTGCTCAACACGTTGCGCGGGCTGGTGGGCCTCGATGTGGTCGGCGCCGACATCGTCGAAGTAGCCCCGGCCTACGACCACGCCGAGATGACCGGGATCGCCGCCGCCCACGTCAGCTACGAACTCCTCTCGGTGCTTGCCGCCAACCGATAGGCTGCGTTGGTGGGCACCCTGCGGAAATGCGCTGGTTCGGTGCCGTCGGACGGGCCGGCTCAGCGCGCGGACTGCGAGAAGATGCAGCGCCGCGCGCCGGCTCGCAACCTGCATTGGGCTGAGTCGATCACGCGCCGTCAGCGTGTGCTCAACATCGCGGCGACGATGGCCGCCGTCGTCACCGCCGTCATCGGGATCCTGCAATTCATCACCGCCGATCACTTGGTGGCCATCGGGCTGGTCAATCTCGGCACCGCGGCCATCTTCGGGGTCATCCCGCTGCTGCACCGCTTTGGCGAGAGCATCGCCGCGCTGGCCTTCATCTTCTTCGCCTTCTTGTCCCTGACGATCGTCGGCTGGCAGGTTGGGACCGACTCCGGCATCCAGTTCTATTACCTGGTCTCGGCGTCCTTGGCCGTCCTCGTGCTCGGCGTCGAGCACGTCGTGCTGGCTTCGACGGTGGTGGCGATCGGCGCCGGGCTGACCATCGCATCGCAATTCCTGGTTCCCGGCGACACCGGAATCCAGCCGCGGTGGCTGGTCAACGCCGGCTTCGTGATCACCACGGTGTCCGCCTGCGTGATGATCTTCGCGACGGTCTGGTACGCGATGCGGGAAGTCTCGCGCGCCGAAGCCGCAATGGAATTCGAGTACCTGCGCTCCGAGGCGCTGTTGGCCAACATCCTCCCGGCCACCATCGCGGCGCGGCTCAAAGACCCGGCCCGCGGCACGATCGCCGATCGGTACGACGACGCCTCGATCCTGTTCGCCGACATCGCCGGCTTCACCGAGCGAGCCAGCCAGATCGCACCCGCCGAGCTGGTGCGCTTCCTCGACCGGCTGTACACCACGTTCGATCGCCTGGTCGACAAGCACGGCCTGGAGAAGATCAAGACCACCGGCGACTCCTACATGGTCGTCAGCGGCGTGCCCGAGCCCCGCGACGATCACGTCGAGGCCCTGGCGAACCTCGCACTCGACATGGCCAAGGCGGTCCGCGATCTGCGCGACCCGAACGGTCAGCACGTGCCACTGCGGATGGGGATGGCCGCCGGCCCGGTGGTCGCCGGCGTGGTCGGCGCCCGCCGGTTCTTCTACGACGTGTGGGGCGACGCGGTCAACGTCGCCTCCCGCATGGAGACCACCGACCCCGAGGGCCGCATCCAGGTCCCCCAGGATGTCTACGACCGGCTGCGGGACCGGTTCGTCCTCGAGGAGCGCGGCGACGTCGACGTGAAGGGCAAGGGCCTGATGCACACCTGGTATCTGGTCGAACGGCGCGTCACGGCGGGTCCGGACAGCGATCGACCCGCCCGGGAAGAGACTGGACGGGTCGAAAGCCCAGCCGGTTAGACCGTGCGGTCTGCGACCTGAGCCACGGACTACATGACTTTGGACAGGAAGGCCTTCGTCCGGTCGTGCTGCGGATTGCTCAGAACGTCCCGCGGCGGCCCGCTTTCGACGATCACCCCACCGTCCATGAACACCAGTTCGTCGGCGACCTCACGGGCGAAGCCCATCTCGTGGGTCACCACGATCATCGTCATGCCCTCGCTGGCAAGCTTTTTCATCACGCCCAGCACTTCGCCGACGAGTTCGGGGTCCAACGCCGAGGTGGGCTCGTCGAACAGCATCAGCTTGGGGTCCATCGCCAATGCGCGGGCGATCGCCACTCGCTGTTGCTGTCCGCCGGAGAGCTGCGCCGGGTAGGCGTCGGCCTTGTCCGACAGGCCCACCTGATTGAGCAGATCCCGTGCCCGATCGAGGGCGGCCGCCTTCTTGATCCGCTTGACGTGCACCGGCGATTCGATGATGTTGGCCAGCGCCGTGCGGTGCGGGAAAAGATTGAAGTGCTGGAACACCATACCGATGTCGCGACGTTGTTTGGCGGCCTCGCGCGGGGGCATCTCATAGAGCTTGTCGCCACGCTCGCGATAGCCGATCAATTCACCGTCGACGTAAAGCCTTCCGGCACTGACGTTTTCAAGGTGATTGATGCAGCGCAGGAAGGTGGACTTGCCGGAGCCCGACGGCCCGACAAGCACGAGCACCTTGCCGGGGTCCACCGACAGCGTCACACCTTTGAGCACCGACAGTGCCCCGAAGTCCTTGCACACCCGCTCGGCGCGCACCATGGGTTCGCCGGTCATACGTGTCCCGCCTCCGTACCGGTCTGCGCCTTGGCCAAAGCCTCGAGTTGCTTGGTGGTCAACTGCCGGGAGATGCCGCGGGAGAAGTACTTCTCGAGGTAGTACTGCCCCACCATCAGCACGCTGGTGATCACCAGGTACCACGTCGCGGCCACCAGGAGCATCGGCACCGGCTCGAATGTTCGAGCCGCGATCTCCCGGGAGGCAATGCTGTACAGGTCATAGGAGTACGGCACAGCCGTCACCAGCGATGTGGTCTTCAGCATGCTGATGACCTCGTTGCCGGTCGGCGGGATGATCACCCGCATCGCCTGCGGAAGCACGGTGCGGCGCATCGTCATTCCCCACGACATGCCCAGGGCGGTCGATGCCTCCGACTGCCCTTCGGGCACCGACGTGATGCCGGCTCGGATGATCTCGGCCATGTAGGCGGCCTCGTTGAGTCCGAGACCGACGACCGCGAGTAAGAACGGGATCGACAGGTTCTGCAGGTCGAGATGGAAGAACGACGGCCCGAACGGCACCCCTAATTGGATGTGCTGATAGATCGTCGGGATCAGACCCCAGAACACCAGCTGCACGTACACCGGTGTGCCGCGGAAGATCCACAGGAAAACCCATGCCACCGAACCGAATACGGGGTTCGGCGACAGTCGCATGACCGACAGGATCACACCGAGCACGATGCCGAGCACCATCGCGTACACGGTCAGCTGCAGTGTGTTGAAGACACCGAGCATGATCCGGTCGTTGAACAGATACTCGCCGTACGTCGACCAGCCGTAGGCCGGGTTGGTGGCCGCGCCATAGATGAACAGGGCAACCAGGACGATGATGACGGCCGCCCCCACCCACCGCCAGGGATGACGAAGCGGTACCGCGTTGATGGCAGGTGGAGCCGACTCGTCGACAGCCATATCGGTTAGCTGGTCCCCCCGTTGATGACCGGCTTGGTGATCATCCCGGCTTCGACACCCCAGTTGCTGGCGATCGTCTTGTAATCACCGGTCTCGATGAGGTGTTCGAGGGCCTTCTGCAGAGAAGCAGCCAGCGGCGAACCCTTGGCGACCGGCCAGCCGTACGGCGCCGAGTCGAAGATCTCGCCTGCCGCCTCGAGCTTGCCGTTGCTCTGCTTGATGGCATACGCGGTCACCGGGGAGTCCGCCGACATCGCGTCGGCCTGGCCGAGAACCACCGCGTTGGTGGCGGCGTCCTGCCCGTCGAACTTCAGGATGTCGATGGCCGGCTTGCCGGCGTCGGTGCACGCCTTGCTCTTCTTGGGGAGCTCGTCGGTTTCCTCGGTGGTGGTCGCCTGCACGGCGACCTTCTTGCCGCACGCGTTGTTCGGGTCAATCGGCGAGCCGGGCCGCTGCGCCCACATGATGCCCGCGTTGAAGTAATCGACGAAGTCCACCGACTGCTGGCGATCCTTGGTGTCGGTGAACGACGACATACCGACGTTGAAGGTGCCCTGCTGGATCGAGGGGATGATCTTGGCGAAGTCCGCTTCGCGGAAGTCGGCGGTCAAGCCCATCGTGGAGGCGATGGCGTTCATCAGGTCGACATCGAAGCCGACGATCTTGCCGCTGGAATCCTTGAATTCGTTGGGCGCGTAGGGGATGTTGACCCCGACGACCAGCTTGCCCGACTTCTTGATGTCTTCTGGGACGGTCGCGGCGATCTCGTCGACTTTCTGCGCCTTGGCCGCCGTGGTTGCGGTCGACGGGCCTGCGCCAGAGTCACTCTTGCTACTGCAGCCCGACAGGGCCATGGCACCCGCTACGGCCACCACTCCGGCAATGCGACACCATTTCTGCACGGTTGCCTCTTTCTCTCGACTGCATCCGGGCTGTCCTGCCCGAAAGTAATGGCCTGATCCGGGTTTTGTACTCCCGGTAACGGAACAGTAGTAGCACCGTAACCATCTGGCAGCGGATCCACAGGTACGCGCAGCTAGCGTGGCCCAGCGTGCCTGACCTGAATCGACTCCACTTCGCCATCATGGACGGCGCCACGGCCGCCACCCTCGCGCAAGTCCTGCCGGTGCTGCTGCTGAGCCTGATGGTGGAGGTCCGCCGGACCCGGTTGCATCGTTCGGCGGCCCGACGGTTCCTGGGCGTCTTCTTTTTGTTCTTCGCCGTCGCCGAGACCGTGATGGTGCTGTCCATCGACGGGACCGTCTACCCGTTCCAGTGGTCCGATCTGATCGCCGCGCTCCTGATTTTCGGGTTGATCACCATGCTGTACTGGCTGTCGCTGCGCGAACGCGATGACGACCAGGACACTCTTTGACGTCAATTCACCCGTTGAAGTGCTTAAATGGCGTCGATTGTCAATCCGCTGTGCAACACTTCCGGCCATGACAACCACCTCTGCCCCGCCGCTTCTGCCGCATCTGTGGAAGTCGGTCCTGCTGTCGGGCGTTTTATCGCTCGTCCTTGGCATCCTGGTACTCGTCTGGCCGGGAATCTCCATCCTCGTGGCCGCGATCTTCTTCGGCGCCTACCTTCTGGTGACGGGCATCTCGCAGGTGTTCCACGCCTTCACCCTGCACGTGTCGGCCGGCGGCCGGGTCATGCTGTTCATCAGCGGTGCCGCGGCCCTGATCCTGGCGGTGCTCTGCTTCCGCAGCATCCAGAACTCCATTCTGCTGCTGGCGATCTGGATCGGCGTGGGATTCATCTTCCGCGGCGTCGCCACCGCCGTGTCCGCGATCAGCGATCCGGATACGCCCGGCCGCGGCTGGGAGATCTTCGTCGGCGTGATCAGCCTCATCGCCGGCATCGTCGTGCTGGCGTCCCCGTTCCCGTCGCTGGCCACACTGACCCTCGTCGTGGGCATCTGGCTGGTCGTGATCGGCGTTTTCGAGATCGTGGCCTCCTTCGGAATCCGTAAGGCCTCGAAAGACATCGGAGCGCGGATCACGGCCGCTCAGACCTAGGATTCTCGTCACAAAAGGCCAAAAGGCTCTAGCGCGAACGGCGTGGACCGCTACTACACTCTGTCGTAGATAGGCGATCCGCGCCTTTCGCGTTGGTTGGAGAGTTCCGCGATGAGTGCTCTTGACGTGTCCCGTTGGCAATTCGGAATCACGACGGTCTATCACTTCATCTTCGTACCGCTGACGATCGGGCTGGCCCCGCTGATTGCTGTCATGCAGACGATCTGGGTGCTCACCGACAACCCGGCCTGGTACCGGCTGACCAAGTTCTTCGGCAAGATCTTCCTGATCAACTTCGCCATCGGTGTCGCGACCGGCATCGTTCAGGAGTTCCAGTTCGGGATGAACTGGAGCGAATACTCCCGCTTCGTCGGCGACGTGTTCGGCGCACCGCTGGCGCTGGAGGGCCTGGTCGCGTTCTTCCTGGAGTCCACCTTCATCGGGCTGTGGATATTCGGCTGGACCCGACTCCCCCGCTGGCTGCACCTGACGTCGATCTGGCTGGTGGCCATCGCGGTCAACCTGTCGGCGTTCTTCATCATCACCGCGAACTCGTGGATGCAGCACCCGGTGGGCACCAGGTTCAACCCGGCGACGGGTCGCGCCGAACTGCAGAGCATCGTCGAGTTGTTCACCAACAACACGGGAATCGCGGCCTTCTGGCATGCGGTGGCGGCATCGTTCCTCACCGCGGCGACGTTCGTGGCGACAGTGTGTGCGTGGTGGATGGTGCGCGCCAAGGGAGCGCCCGACGCCACTGCCCTGTACCGACCGGGGGCGATCCTCGGTTCGCTGGTGGCCCTGGTCGCCTGTGTCGGCTTGTTCTTCACCGGCGACGTGCAAGGCAAGCTGATGTTCCATCAGCAGCCGATGAAGATGGCAGCGGCGGAATCGTTGTGTCACACCGAAACCGATCCGGACTTGTCGCTTCTGACCGTCGGCACGCATAACAACTGCGATAGCATCACCCGCGTCATCGAAGTGCCGTTCGCGCTGCCGTTCCTGGCCGAGGGAAAGCTCAGCGGCGTGACCTTGCAGGGCACCAAAGACCTTCAGCAGCAATATGAACAGAAGTTCGGCCCCGGATGGTATGTGCCGAATCTGTTCGTCACCTACTGGGCCTTCCGCGCGATGATCGGCCTCATGGCGGTGCCGCTGCTGTTCGCGCTGACCACGCTGTGGCTGACCCGCCGCGGCCGGGTGCCCGGCGCGAGGTGGTATTCGCGCTTCGCGGTGTGGACTCTTCCGACCCCGTTCCTGGCATCGATCGCAGGCTGGGTGTTCACCGAAATGGGCCGCCAGCCGTGGGTGGTCGCACCCAACCCCGACGGCGACCAACTGGTTCGGCTGACCGTGCGCCAAGGCGTGTCCCTGCACGGGCCGGGCTTGGTGTGGGTCTCGCTGATCTCGTTCACGTTGATCTACGCGGTGCTGGCCGTGGTGTGGTTCTACCTGATCCGCCGCTATGTCACCGCAGGCCCGCTCGAGCATGACGCCGAACCGGCGCCACCCACCCCACCCGGCGACGACGAAGTCGCGCCCCTGTCATTCGCCTACTAGTCCGTCGCCTACCGAGGAGACAATCATGGGGCTGCAACAGATTTGGTTCGTCATCGTCGCCGTGCTGTTCCTGGGCTTCCTGGTCCTGGAGGGCTTCGACTTCGGCGTCGGCATGGTGATGGCGTGGCTGGGGGGGCCGGGCAAGGGGTCCGCCCAAGGAGATTCAGAGACTCATCGCCGGGCCGTACTGAACACCATCGGCCCGGTCTGGGACGGCAACGAGGTGTGGTTGATCACCGCCGGCGGAGCCATGTTCGCGGCCTTCCCGCACTGGTATGCCACCGTGTTCTCCACGCTGTACCTGCCGCTGCTGGTGATCCTGCTGTCGATGATCGCGCGCATCGTCGCCATCGAATGGCGCGGCAAGATCGACGATCCGAAGTGGCGCCGCTGGTGCGACATCGGCATTGCGACCGGGTCCTGGCTACCGGCGATCCTGTGGGGAGTCGCGTTCGCGATCCTGGTCAACGGACTGCCGGTGGGACCCGACAAGAACGTCGCCGACCTCGCGGTGTCCGACGTACTGAACCCGTACACCCTGCTCGGCGGGCTGGCCACCTGCTCACTGTTCTTGTTTCACGGCGCGGTGTTCCTGGCGCTCAAGACCGGCGGCGACGTGCGTGGCGATGCCGTCCGGGTGGCCCGCACACTGGCTCTCCCCGCCACCGTGTTGGTCGCCGCCTTCGGCCTGTGGACGCAACTGGCACACGGCAAGCCGTGGACGTGGGTGGTGTTGGCCATCGCGGTGGTCGCGCAGCTGGCCGCCGTCGCGGCCGCGTGGGGTGCCCGGGAAGGCTGGGCGTTCCTCGCGACGACGATCGTCGTCGCCGCGGTGGTGGCATTGCTGTTCGGATCGCTGTATCCCAACCTGGTGCCGTCGACCATCGACCCGGCCTACAACCTGACGATCTACAACGGTTCGTCCAGTCCGTACACCCTGAAGGTGATGACGTGGGCGGCCGCGATATTCACTCCGATCGTGCTGATCTACCAGGGTTGGACGTACTGGGTGTTCCGCAAACGCGTCTTCGCCGAGTCGATTCCGAAGTCTGTCGGCCTGCCACCGAGGCGCGTGCCCTGAGCTCCCAGCGCCGGTCGGGCCCGCTGGACCCACGTCTGTGGCGGGCCTCCTCGGCCGTGCGCCGGTACCTGGTCGCCACCGTCGGCTGCGGAACGCTGATCGCGGGCTGCGCGATCGCCGGCGCGGTGATCCTCGGCCGTCTGGTGGCCGGTGTCATCACCGACCCGGCCACCCGCAGCCTCGACCATTGGCGCGCCGAACTGGCGATCCTGGCCGGGCTCTGGCTGTTTCGGGCGCTGATCCTCTTCCTGCAGGGCCGGCTCGGCCAGCGGGGCGCCAGCGCCGTGATCGCCGATCTCAGCGGCCAGGTGCTGCGCACCGTGACCGCCTTGCCCCCCGGTGTGCGCGACGCCCAGCGCGACGACGCCGCGACCGTGATCACCAGCGGACTCGACGGTCTGCGACCCTATTTCACCGCATATCTGCCAGCGCTGTTTTTGGCAGCGATCCTCACTCCGGCCACTGTGGTGGTGATCGCGTTCAACGACTTTCAGTCCGCGTTGATCGTGCTCGTCGCCCTGCCCCTGATCCCGGTCTTCATGGTGCTGATCGGGCTGGCCACCGCCGAACGATCAGCGGCGGCGCTGGCGGCGATGACCACACTGCAGGGCCGACTGCTGGACCTCATCGCCGGTATCCCCACCCTGCGCGCTCTCGGCCGCGCTGACGGTCCGGCGCAGCGCATCGCCACACTCAGTGCCGCCCATCGTCGTTCGGCCATGGCCACCCTGCGCATCGCATTCCTGTCGGCGCTGGTGCTCGAACTCATCGCCACCCTGGGTGTCGCGCTGGTCGCGGTCAGCATCGGTCTGCGACTGGTATACGGCGAGATGAGCCTGGCCGCCGGGCTGACCGTGCTGTTGCTGGCGCCCGACGTGTTCTGGCCGCTGCGCCGAGTCGGCGTCGAATTTCATGCCGCACAGAACGGAAAGGCCGCGTCGGACAAAGCTTTCGCCTTAATCGAGCAGAATCCCGCGCCGTTGGACGGCATCGGCACCGTCGATGCGGCCGGCGCGGAGATCGTCCTCGACGCCCTGAGCATCGCAGGCCGCGACGGGATGTCCCCGCACCGGCTGTCCGGCCGCATCCTGCCCGGTAGCGTCACCGTGCTCACCGGTGCCAACGGCGCAGGCAAGACCACCACCCTGCTCTCGATAGCCGGACTGGTCAGCCCCACCCACGGCCGCATCACCGTCGACGGTGTCGACGTCGACGATCTGAATCGGCCGGCCTGGTGGCGGCAGCTGGCCTGGCTGGCTCAACGCCCGGTGATCATTCCGGGAACCGTGGCAGAGAACCTGGCGTTGTTCGGTGTCCTCACCGATGCCCAAGCCGCCTGCGACGCAGCCGGTTTCACTGAGGTATTGACCGGACTGCCCGCAGGGGCGGACACCGTGCTGGGCCGCGGCGGGGTGGGATTGTCCCTGGGCCAACGACAGCGGCTGGGCCTGGCCCGGGTCCTCGGGTCCCGCGCGCCCGTGCTGCTGCTCGACGAGCCGACCTCGCACCTGGACGAGGCCACCGAAGCAACGGTGCTGCAAGCGATCCGCGATCGGGCCGCCGCCGGATCCACCGTTGTGGTCGTCGCGCATCGAGACAGTGTGGTCCAGATCGCCGACCACGTCATCGCGGTGGAAGCCGAGCAGCATGCCCACGTTTGACCGGCTCCGGCTGGCGCTCGCCATCGCGCTCGGCGCGCTGGCGCTGGGCAGCGCCCTGGCCTTGGCCGGGGTGTCCGCCTGGCTGATCACCCGCGCGTGGCAGATGCCGCTGGTGCTGGACCTGTCGATCGCCGTGGTGGCAGTGCGCGCACTGGGCATCTCACGCGGGGTGTTCGGTTACTGCGAGCGGTTGGCGTCTCACGACACCGCGCTGCGGGCGGCAGCCAGTGCCCGTGCCGAGATCTACCGCCGCCTTGCCCACGGTCCGGCCGACGTCACGGCACGGCTGCACAGCGGTGACCTGCTGACCCGGGTCGGCGCCGACGTCGACACGCTCGCCGACGTCGCCGTTCGCGCGGCGGTCCCGATCGGTGTCGCTGCGGTCCTCGGCGTCGCCGCCACCGCGGTCATCGCGATGATCTCCCCCGCCGCCGCCGCGGTCCTCGCCGTGTGCCTGCTCGTCGCGGGTGTGCTCGCACCGGTATTGGCGGCACGTGCCGCGCGGGCACAGGAAGTCGTCGCCCGCACGCAGCAATCGGACCGCGACATCGCCGCCGTCACCGCGCTCGAGCATGCCGCCGAGCTGCGGGTCGCCGGCCGACTACCAACACTGATCGCCGAAGCCGAACAGCGCCAGCGGGATTGGGGCTCGGCGATCGACCGCGCGGCGGCACCCGCCGCCGCGGCGACCGCAGTGCCGGCCCTGGCGATCGGAGCCAGCGTGATCGGGGCCGTCGTCGCCGGAATCGGCATCGCCGCACACACCGCCCCCACCACGCTGGCGGTGCTGATGTTGTTGCCGCTCTCTGCATTCGAGGCCACCGCCGCCCTGCCGGGCGCGGCAGTCGCCCTGACCCGTGGCAGAATCGCCGGCGCGCGCCTGCGCGAACTGCTGCCCGTAGAAGCCAGTGAATCTGACGTCGTCGTCACCACTCTCGCCGCGACACCGGCGCTGGCGGCTGACCTGCGTGCCGGTTATCCCGGCGGCCCGGTCGGTGAACATGTCGCTCTGAGGCTGCAACCCGGTGCCCGGCTGGCGATCACCGGGCGCAGCGGCGCAGGTAAGACCGCGCTGCTGATGACGCTGGCCGGGCTGCTGCCACCGGTCGACGGCGCGGTGACCATCGACGGGAACGCGGCGACCGAGCTCACCGAGTCTCAATTACGAAGCGCAATAAACTATTTCGCCGAGGACGCGCACCTGTTCACCACCACTGTCCGGGACAACCTGTTGGTGGCACGGGGCGACCGCACCGACGACGAGCTCACGGACGCGTTGACCGCCGTGGGCCTTGGCGATTGGCTGGCCGGACTGCCCGACGGGCTGGGCACGGTGCTGATCGGCGGTGCGGCCGCGGTGTCGGCCGGTCAACGCCGCAGGCTGCTGCTGGCACGGGTATTGCTGTGCCCGGCACCGATCGTGCTCCTCGACGAACCGACCGAACACCTCGATGCCGCCGACGGTCAACGCATCCTGACCGCCTTGCTCGACGGCAGCCTGCTCGGCGCGCACCGCACCGTGGTGGTCGCCAGTCATCAACTTGGTATCGACATCACCTGTCCGCGACTATCGATCGGCGACGGCGGGTAACGTGCAATCCATGACTGAGCCCCCAGAGCAGGCACCTCAGCAGCCCACCCCGCCCCCGCAGGGGGCACCGCCGCCTCCTCCCCCCGGCTATCCCGCTCCCTCATACGGTCAGTATCCGGGCGGCTACCCGCCCGCGCCGCCGCAGCCGTATGCCGGTTACGCGCCACCGCCCACCGGCCCCCGCAACGGCCTGGGCGTCACCGCCCTGGTGATCGCGATCGTCGCACTGCTGTCGTCGTTCTCCGTGGTCGGCGGCGTCATCCTGGGCATCGTGGCGGTCATCATCGGCTTCGCCGGTCGCAGCCGCGTCAAGCGCGGAGAGGCCAACAACGGCGGCGTCGCACTCGCCGGTGTCATCCTCGGTTTCCTGGCGATCATCGTCGGCCTTGCATTCATCGCCGTGTGGGTCGGGGTGTTCAAAGAGGTCGGCGCCACCGACTACATCGACTGCCTGCAGAAGGCCGGCCAGGACCAGCAGCAGGTTCAGCAGTGCGCCGACGAGTTCAAGCAGTCAGTGGAGAACAAGTTCAGCGTCACCTTGACGCCGACGCCGTAGGACCTATCGGTCGTCCTCCCCGGACTCCGTGGGCAGCTGCCGCCGCCGGGGGCAGAACTCCAGCGAGAGCAACACCACCAGAAGCGGCAGCACCTGCCTCAGCGGCAGCAGCACGTACCGGCGATCGCCGAGGGCGTGGAACTTGCGCAGGTAGCGGTACAGCGACTCCAACGCGATCAGCGAGTCGCCCAGATGGATCGCCGTGTAGAAGAACGCGCTGAGCGCTCCCCGCTGCTTTTCATTGAAGATTTCCGGGAACGCCGCGAAAGCCAGCGAAAGACGTTGCGCGCCTTGGGCTTTCATCGCGTTGACCATGTCGACGGAAAGCCGCTCGTCGATGCCGTTCGGGGCGCCGCGCCGCCGCCACGGGACGTCGAGGGTGATGTCGGTGCCGCCACCGGCGACCGCGTAGCGATGAAATCCCTGCACCCGGCCCGCCCGGTCGCGCGCGACGATCAGCAGGATGCCGGGATAGCGACCGGTGAGCGTGGCATCGAGAATCATCGAGAAGCCACGCTCGGTGCGCGACCCTTTGGCCGACGACAGCAGCACGTCGGTGAGTTCGGCCAGCCGGCGGTCGTCGAGTTCGGATTCGGCGACGATCTCGGTGCTGATCCCGAAGTTGTGGGTGCGCTGCACCGCCTGACGCAGGTTGCGGAACTTACGGCCCACCAAGTCGAAGGACGGCACGTCGATCACCACGTCGCGTCCGATCGGGACCGGTCGCAGGGTCTGCCCGATCACCGCGGGATCACGCCACAGCCCCAGCCTGTGCTCGCTGCAGCCCAGTACGACCACCCGCCAGCCGTGGGTGTGGCACATGCCGGTGAAGTCGCCGACGAGTTCCTCGTAACGGCGTTCGTCACCGATCGGGTCACCACTGACCACGGCGTACCCCAGCCGGGTGCGGTAGGCGACCGCGGCGGTGCCATCGGCGCTGAAGAAGTAACTCTTGAGGTTCTGCATCGCGAACGGTGCCACCGGGTCACCACTGGTCGCATCGACCAGGGCCCACACCCTGGCCAGCTGCGACGGATCCGGTCGCGCGGTCGTCGGCCACATCAGCAGCAACCCCGAGGACGCGATCAACACGTCGCCGGTGAGGTCGAAGGCCAGCAGGTGGGCGGCGAAACCGGCGAGCACCGCCGTCGCGGCGGCGATCGCGTGCGCGGCGGTCACCGGCCGGCCGAGAAAGATGCCCCGCGCGATCAAGGCCACGGCGGCCAGGATCGTCAGCGACCACGCCACCCGGCTGTCGGTGTGCCAGTCGGTGTGGTCGCGGTGCGCGCGGACCATCAGGACGGTGAGCCAACTGCTCGCGATCAGCAATGCCAACGCGCCCACCCAGCGCGCGGCCAGGGTGTCGACATTCACGACAACCCGTTCCCTCGCGCGCAAACGCTGCGCGACCTGAACCGGCGGCTCGGTCACGTGATCGACGATACGCCGTCTATCAGGCGTTTCCGGGGAAGTGCTTGACGATGCCCTCCTGGGTGACGGTGGCCACCACCTCTCCGGTCGGGTTGAAGAAGTGGCCGGTGCCCAGGCCGCGGGACTCCGCGGCCACCGGCGAGTTCGTCGAATAGAGCACCCACTCGGAGAAGTCGACCTGCCGGTGGAACCACAGCGAATGGTTGACCGTGACCGCGAAGATGCGGTCCCAGCCCCAGGACAGACCGTGGGTGGTGATGATCGAGTCCAGGATCGTGGTGTCGGACGAATAGATCATCGCGGCGGTGTGCAGAGTCGGGTCGTCCGGCATCGCGCCATCAGCCTTCAGCCACACCTGATTTGCGGTCAGCATGGCGTTCTTCTCGCGCATGATCCACGACGGGTCGTTGGTGTAACGCCACTCGATCGGGCGCAGCGCCGCGACGAATCCGGGCACCACCTTCTCGTACCCGACAAGCAGCTCGTCGATCGTGGGCAGCGTCTCCGGCGCGGGCAGGTCGGGCATCGGGGTGTTGTGTTCCAGGCCGCTGCCCGCCGACAGGTAGGACACCAGCGCGGTGGCCAGAAGCGTGCCGTTCTGCACGGCGTCGACTCGCCGGTTGGCGAACCGCCGCTCGTCGCGCAGCCGCACGACGTGGAATTCGATGTCGGACTCCGGATCGCCGCCGGCGATGAAATGCACCGACAGCGCACTCGGCGCGATCTGGTGACGAAGGGTCCGGGTGGCCGCCACAAAAGCCTGGGCCATCAGCTGCCCGCCGAAGGTGCGCGGCGGGTTCTTGTGCGGATGTGCACCGAGGAACACGTCGTCGCCGACTGGGGAGAGATCGAGAATGGCCAGCAGCTCGTCGAGGTCCGCGTTGGCCAAGAGTTCTCTCCCTAGTGGTCGTCCTCCCCGATCCGGTGGACATGGATCAGGTTTGTCGAGCCTACTGTGCCCGGCGGAGCACCTGCGACGATGATCACGAGGTCACCGCGCTTGTACCGGCCCAGCTCCAGCATCGAGCGGTCCACCTCGCGGATCATGTCGTCGGTGGTTTCCATGTGCCCGACGATGAACGTCTCCGTGCCCCAGGTCAGGGCGAGCTGACTGCGCACCTCCGGCAGCGCGGTGAACGCCAGCAGTGGCAGCGGGGTGTGCAGCCGGGCCAGCCGCCGCACGGTGTCCCCGGACTGGGTGAAGGCGACCAGAGCCTTGGCGTCGAGGCGCTCACCGATGTCGCGAGCGGCATAGGAGATGACGCCCCGCTTGGTGCGCGGGACGTGGGTCAGCGGCGGCGCCGCCGTCGAGTTCTCCTCGACGGCACCGATGATGCGAGCCATGGTCCGCACCGCCTCGAGCGGGTACTTGCCGACCGAGGTCTCCCCGGACAGCATGACCGCGTCGGCGCCGTCCAGCACGGCGTTGGCGACGTCGGAGGCCTCGGCCCGGGTGGGCCGGGAGTTCTCGATCATCGACTCGAGCATCTGGGTGGCCACGATCACCGGCTTGGCGTTCTCGCGGGCCATCTGGATGGCCCGCTTCTGCACCAGCGGGACCTCTTCGAGCGGCAGCTCGACGCCGAGGTCACCGCGGGCCACCATGACCGCGTCGAAGGCCAGCACGATCGCTTCGAGATTGTCGATCGCTTCGGGTTTTTCCAGCTTCGCGATCACCGGGACGCGACGGCCGACCCGGTCCATCACCTCGTGCACCAGCTCGACATCGGCCGGTGACCGCACGAACGACAGCGCCACCAGATCCACGCCCAGGCGCAGTGCGAACTCGAGATCCTCGATGTCCTTCTCGGACAGCGCAGGCACCGACACGTTCATGCCGGGCAGTGACAGGCCTTTGTTGTTGCTGACCGGGCCGCCCTCGGTGACCATGCAGACCACGTCGTCGCCGTCGATGTGTTCGACGACCAGGGCGACTTTGCCGTCGTCCACCAACAGCCGGTCACCCGGCTGGGCATCCCTGGCGAGGTTCTTGTAGGTGGTCGACACCCGGTCGTGGTTGCCCTCGAAGTGCTCGACGGTGATCCGCACCGTCTCACCGTTGGCCCAATACGTCGGACCGTCGGCGAACCGGCCCAGCCTGATCTTGGGCCCCTGCAGGTCAGCGAGGATCCCGACGGCACGCCCGGTCACATCGGAGGCCTGGCGAACCCGCTTGTAGGCCGCCTCATGGTCGACATAGTCACCGTGGCTGAAGTTCAGGCGGGCCACATCCATGCCGGCGTCGACCAAAGCTCTCACCGACTCATCGGTGCTGGTGGCTGGGCCGAGCGTACAGACAATCTTCCCGCGTCTACTCACGACGACTCAGCATAGTCGCGGTTCATGGGCATCTCGACCGATACAGATGGCGGCGGCACGCTATTCACTCAACCGACGGCCAATGGCAATTGGTGCGGCCGTACCGGCTCCGGGAGATCCGACTCACCCATGAGATACGCATCAACCGCGTGAGCGGCGGCGCGCCCCTCGGCGATCGCCCACACCACCAGCGAGGCGCCGCGGTGGGCGTCGCCGCAAACAAACACGCCGGGCGCGTCGGTCTGCCAGTCCGATCCACAGCTGATGACCCCGCGCGGGCTGAGCGCGATGCCGAGGTCGTCGAGAAGTGTCATGTGTTCGACGCCTTCGAAGCCGATCGCCAGCAGCGCCAGATCACACGGGATCTCCATGGCCTCCCCGACCGGTGTGATGACCCGCCGGCCGTCGATCCGCTCGACCTTCACCTCGGCGATCTCCAGTGCGCGCAGATTGCCCTCGGCGTCACCGACGAACCGCTGCACCGCGACCTGATAGTGGACGGTGCCGCCCTCGGCATGCGCAGGCGACGTGCGCAGCACCAGCGGCCAGGTGGGCCACGGGGTCAGCTCGTCGTTGCGGACATCCGGGGGTTGCGGGTTGTAGTCCAGCTGGGTCACCGATGCCGCGGCCTGGCGGTGTGCGGTGCCCAGACAGTCGGCTCCGGTGTCACCGCCGCCGATGATCACCACATGCTTGTCCTTGGCGGACAGCGGCGACGGCCCATCTCCCTCGCACTCCCGGTTGGCCGGGACCAGATGCTCCATCGCCAGGTGAACGCCCGCCAGATGACGGCCCTCGACGTCGGTGTCGCGACCGCGCAACGCGCCGACGGCCAGCACGACGGCGTCAAACCGGTTGCGCAGCTCCTCGACCGAGACATCCACGCCGACTTCGCATTCGGTGACGAAACGCGTTCCCTCGGCGCGCATCTGGGCCAACCGCTGGTTCAGCGTGGCCTTCTCCAGCTTGTACTCGGGGATTCCATAGCGCAGCAGACCGCCAAGGCGGTCGTCGCGCTCGTAGACGGTGACGTGGTGACCGGCGCGGGTCAGCTGCTGGGCTGCGGCCAGTCCCGCGGGTCCGGACCCGACGATCGCGACGTTGCGGCCGGTGCCGATCGCGGCGGGCTGCGCCTCGACGATGCCCATCCGCCAGGCTTGGTCGGCGATGGTGTTCTCGATCCGCTTGATCGTCACGCTGCCGCCGGTCTGGTCCTCGGCGATGGACAGCACACAGGCCGCTTCACACGGCGCCGGGCACAGGCGGCCGGTGAACTCCGGGAAATTGTTGGTGGCGTGCAGACGTTCGCTTGCGGCATCCCAGCGGCCGCGGCGGACCAGGTCGTTCCATTCCGGAATCAGGTTGCCCAGTGGACACCCCGCAGTTCCGGAGTGGCAGAACGGGATTCCGCAGTCCATGCAGCGGCGGGCCTGCTGCGCCACCTCAGCGGCGCGTTCCTGGGGATTCTGACGCTCGTACACCTCGCGCCAGTCCCCGATCCGCTCGTCGACGGTCCGCTTGGCGGCCTCGATCTTCGGAACCTTCAGAAATCCGGTGGGATCAGCCACGTGTCGCCTCCATGATCGCGGTGTCCACGTCACGCCCCTCCGCCTTGGCCATCCGGGTGGCCTCGAGCACCTTCCGGTAGTCGGTGGGCATGATCTTGGTGAATTGTGCGCTGCGCCTGGGCCAGTCCGAGAGCACCGAGCGGGCCAGCGTGCTGCCGGTGTACCGGGCATGGCGAGCCACGACGTCGTGCAGCCATTCCAGGTCGTCGGGGTCCGGGGCGTGCAACTCGACCATCGCCGTGTTGACCATGGCCGGGTCAAGACCCAGCACATAGGCGATGCCGCCGGACATTCCCGCCGCCATGTTGCGCCCGGTGCGGCCCAGCACGACGACGCGGCCACCGGTCATGTACTCGCAGGCGTGGTCCCCGACCCCTTCGGTCACCGCGAGCGCACCGGAGTTGCGGGCGGCGAACCGCTCCCCGACCCGGCCGCGCAGATACACCTCTCCCGAGGTCGCCCCGTACAGCAGGGTGTTGCCTGCGATCACGTTGTCCTCCGGCAGGAACAGGACATCGTCGGGCGGCCGGACGATCACCCGGCCACCGGAAAGGCCTTTGCCCACATAGTCGTTGGCGTCCCCGATCAGGTCGAGGGTGATACCGGGCGGCAGGAACGCGCCGATGGACTGACCGGCTGAGCCGGTGAGCGTGATGTGGATGGTGTCATCCGGCAGGCCCTGGGCACCGTAGCGCCGGGTGACCTCCGAACCCAGCAGGGTGCCGACCGTGCGGTTGACGTTGCGGACCGGCAGTTCCAGCCGCACCGGGTGGGCGTCCTCCAGCGCGCCCTCGGCCAGCGCAACCAGCGTCTGGTCCAGAGCATGCTCGAGGCCGTGTTCCTGATCCCGCAGCCGCCGTCGCTGCGGCAACGCACCGCCGTGCGCATCGGTGGGCACCGCGAAGATCGGGCTCAGGTCAAGGCCCTTGGTCTTCCAGTGCGCCACCCCGTGATCGGTGTCGAGCACCTCCGCGTGGCCGACGGCCTCGTCGATACTGCGGAAGCCCAACTCGGCCAGCATCACCCGGACGTCTTCGGCGATGAACCGGAAGAAGTTCTCGACGAACTCCGGCTTGCCGTTGAAACGTGCTCGCAGTTCCGGGTTTTGGGTGGCGACCCCGACCGGGCAGGTGTCGAGGTGGCAGACCCGCATCATGATGCACCCGGCCACCACCAAGGGCGCGGTGGAGAAGCCGAATTCCTCGGCGCCGAGCAGGGCGGCGACCATGACGTCGCGGGCGGTGCGCAGACCGCCGTCACACTGCACGGTGATGCGATCGCGAAGCCCGTTGAGCACCAACGTCTGCTGGGTGTCGGCCAGGCCGATCTCCCACGGCGCCCCGGCATGCTTGAGGCTGGTCAGCGGCGCCGCGCCGGTGCCGCCATCGTATCCGGAGATCAGCACGACGTCGGCGTGCGCCTTGGACACCCCGGCCGCCACCGTGCCGACCCCGACCGAACTGACCAGCTTCACGTGGATCCGGGCTTGGGAGTTGGCGTTTTTGAGGTCGTGGATCAGCTGCGCCAGATCCTCGATGGAGTAGATGTCGTGGTGCGGTGGGGGCGAGATCAAACCCACGCCAGGAGTGGAGTGCCGGGTCTTGGCGATGTTCGGATACACCTTGAAGCCGGGCAGCTGCCCACCCTCGCCGGGCTTGGCGCCCTGGGCCATCTTGATCTGAATGTCGGTCGCGTTGACCAAATAGTCACTGGTGACACCGAACCTGCCGGACGCCACCTGTTTGACCGCACTGCGCCGGCGAGGGTCGTAGAGCCGGTCTTCGTCTTCGCCGCCTTCACCGCTGTTGGAACGCCCGCCGAGGTTGTTCATGGCGATGGCCATGGTCTCGTGGGCTTCCTGTGAGATCGAGCCGTAGCTCATGGCGCCGGTGTTGAAGCGGCTGCAGATGGCCTCGACGGACTCCACCTCGGTCAGCGGAACCGGCGGCCGCAGCCCCTTCTTGAAGCCGAACAGGCCGCGCAGCGTACCGCCCTCGCGGGACAGCCGGTTGACCTCCGCGGAGTACTTGGCGAACACCTCGCCCTGTCCGGTTCGGGTCGAATGCTGAAGCAGGAAGACCGTTTCCGGGGTGAACAGGTGCAGTTCTCCCTCGCGACGGAACTGGTATTCGCCGCCGATATCGAGGCGGCGATGCACCCGCTCGGTGGGATTCTCCGGGTAGGCGCGACGATGCCGCGACTTGACCTCGTCGGCCAGCACGTCGAGTCCGACGCCGCCGAGTTGGCTGACTGTGCCGGTGAGGTATTCGTCGACCACATCCTTGGACAGACCGATGGCTTCGAAAGCCTGTGCGCCCGTGTAGGACCCGACGGTCGAGATGCCCATCTTGCTCATCACCTTCATGACGCCCTTACCGAGCGCCTTGAGGTAGTTGCGCACGGCGGTGCCCGGGTCGATGCCGGTGAGTTCGCCTTCGCGGATCAGGTCCTCGATCGACTCGAACGCCAGATACGGGTTGACCGCGGCGGCCCCGTACCCGATCAGCAGCGCGATGTGGTGGACCTCGCGGGCGTCACCGCTTTCCACCACCAGCGCGACCATGGTGCGCTGCTTGGTCCGGACCAGGTGGTGGTGCACCGCGGCGACCGCCAGCAGTGACGGGATCGGTGCCCGGGTGTGGTCGGAGTCGCGGTCGGAGATGACCAGGGTGCGTGCGCCTTTGGCGATCGCGTCGGATGCGCGGTGACGCAGCTCCTCGATGGCCTCGGCCAGGCCGTCGCCGCCGCGCTCGACGTCGTAGAGCGACCGCAGCACGGCGGACTTGAGGCCGGGCTGCTCCCCGTCGTCGTTGATGTGGACGATCCGGTTCAGCTCGTCGTTGTCCAGAACCGGCCAGTGCAGCAGGATCTGGCGGCAGGAGGCGGCCGTCGGCTCGAGCAGGTTCTGTTCGGGGCCCATGACACGCGCCATCGAGGTGACGATCTCCTCGCGGATGGCGTCCAGCGGCGGGTTCGTCACCTGGGCGAACAGTTCGACGAAGTAGTCGTAGATCAGCTTGGGGCGCTGGGACAGAACGGCGACCGGGGTGTCGGTGCCCATCGATCCGAGCGGTTCCTGGCCGGAGGCGGCCATCGGGGTGAGCATGATCCGCAGGTCTTCTTCGGTGTAGCCGAAGGCGACCTGGCGCCGCACCACCGATTCGTGGTTCGGCGAGACCCGGGTCCGGGCCGGCAGGGTCGCCAGGTCCAGCAGACCGGCGTGCAGCCATTCGGCGTACGGCGCCTCGGCGGCGAGCTCACCCTTGATCTCGTCGTCGCTCACGATGCGCCCGGCGGCGGTGTCGATCAGGAACATCTTGCCCGGCTCCAACCGCCCTTTGGCCACCACTTCGCCCGGCGGGATGTCCAGCACGCCGCTTTCACTGGCCAGGATCACCCGGTCGTCGATGGTGCGCCACCACCGGCCGGGCCGTAAGCCGTTGCGGTCCAGGACCGCTCCCACAAGTGTGCCGTCGGTGAACGTCACGCAGGCCGGTCCGTCCCACGGCTCCATCAGCGATGCGTGGTACTGACAGAACGCCCGGCGGGCCGGAGCAAGAGTGGTGTTGTTCTCCCACGCCTCGGGGATCATCATCATCACGGCGTGCGGCAGACTGCGGCCGCCGAGGTGCAGCAGCTCGAGCACCTGGTCGAAGGACGCGGAATCCGACGCATCGGGAGTGCAGATCGGTGAAAGCCGGCTCAGGTCACCGGGAATCATGGCGCTGGCCAGCATCGCTTCCCGGGCGTGCATCCGGTTGCGGTTGCCCCGCACGGTGTTGATTTCACCGTTGTGCGCCACGAACCGGAATGGATGCGCCAGCGGCCAGGACGGAAACGTGTTGGTGGAGAAGCGGCTGTGCACGATCGCGATCGCGCTGCGGCACCGGTCGTCGCGCAGATCGGGAAAGTATTGCGGCAGCTGCATTGTGGTGAGCATGCCCTTGTAGGCGATCGTGCGGCTGGACAGCGACGGGAAGTAGACGCTGTCGGGCCCCTGCTCGGCGCGCTTGCGCAGCGGGTAGACCAGGCGGTCGAGGTCGATCCCGCCGGCCCGGTGACCGTTTCGTTCGGGAGCTGCGACGAACAGCATCGACATGTGCGGCATGCAGCCCAGCGCGGTGGCGCCGACTTCGGCGCCGTCAGGGTCGACCGGCACGGCGCGCCACCCGAGGACCTCGAGGCCCTCCTCCTCGGCGATGGCCTCGACCCGGCCGATCGCGGCTTGCCTAGCGGCCGGATCCATCGGCAGAAAGCAGATGCCTGCGGCAAAGGTGTTGCAGCCGTTCACCGTTGGCGCGGGAAGGTCGAATTCGGCGACGGCGGAAAGTAACTCGACCGGCAATTGCAGCAGGATTCCGGCGCCGTCTCCGCTGTTGGGTTCTGCACCGGCGGCACCGCGGTGTTCGAGGTGTTCGAGCGCCGTCAGCCCGTCGGCGACGATCTGGTGTGACCGTCGGCCCTGGATGTCGGCCACCATCGCCACACCGCACGAGTCGGACTCGTGCCGGGGGTCGTAGAGACCCTGCGCTTCGGGAAGTGCCGAGAACAGCATTCCACGCTCCTCCGCGGTCGGTCATGCGGCGGAAAGCTGGTGTGCGCGATGCGCGTGGTGATTGGCCTTACCGCAGTCTGACGTGTGATGTCTGGGACTGCACCGGCCCGATGAATTTCAGCACTGAGTGTATCAGCGCGGTGTGGGCATCACTGCCCAATAAGTGTGGGCACCAGCGGGAAGCCGGGCAGGTTCCGGATGACCGTCCAGCTGATCGCCGCGACGGCGATCACGCTGATCGCCGACAGCGGAAACGCCCGTTCCCCTCGCTGGATCCGCCAGATCACCCAGACCGCCAGCAAGGGCAGACCGACCAGCAGGAACACGTTGTCGACGACCGCTGCTGCGACGTCGCCGTGCAGCAGGTCATGTGTCATCCGCAGGCCACCGCACGCCGGACAGTTCCAGCCGGTGAGCAACCGGAACGGGCACGGCGGAAACAGTGAGCCGGGCCGGTGCGGGTCGGCAATGCCGACGTAGGTGAGCGCACCGATCCCCAGGGCACCGGTAGCGACCCCGGTGTAGAGCCGGGTTCTGCGACGGTGGTCGACGCTACCCATCACGCAGGGGACGTCCCTGCGGGTCGCGCACCTTGTCGGTCAGGATCATGACGCCGTCGATGATCCCCCAGATGACCGCGCCGATGCCGCAGGTGACGAGGCCGACGAGCAGCTGGGCGATACCCAGTCCGGTGTAGCCGAGGTAGATGCGCCCGATCCCCACCAGGCCGAACAATCCGAGCAGCTGCAGCAACCCGGCGACGATCTTGGATTTGTCCGACAGGGGCTCGCCGGTGACCGGATGGCGGCCGAACGGTGCCGAGGGGTCCACGTAGCCACCCGGGCCCGGATACTGCGGCGGCATCGGGTAATTCGGCGGGGCCTGGTAATTCGGCGGGGCCTGGTAGTTGGGCGGCGGTGCGCCCTCGGTGCCTCCGAACTGCGGCTCAGTCATGCCCCACAGCATGCCAGAGCGGCGCCCAACCCAGAAGGGCAGAAATTTTACGGATACGTCAGTTCATGATGCATCCGGCCAATAAGGTCCCAGGTCATGAACCGCTACTTCTCGATCGCACTCGGCGCATTGACCGCCGGAACCATGGCCATGGGGCTCGGCTGCGGGACAGCGGAGGCCAGCTGCGCGTCGGTGTTCGGCTTCGGCAACAGTGCGCAGTGCACCAGCAGTCCGACCACGATTGCGATCGCGCTCGGGTCGGGGGCCTCAGCACGCGCCGAGGGCGGCCTCGGCGCCGCACTCGCCCTCGGCGACGGGGCCTTCGCCGGCGCGTTCGGCTGGTTCGGATCGGCGACGGCGCTGGGCAATGGCAGCAAAGCGGTCGCCACCAGTCTGGGCCTGGCGTTATCGGCGGGGCCGAACGCCGACACCCACGCCGGCGCCGCGGAGACGGAGGTGCTGAATCTCGCGGTCTCCATCGGAAGCTCCAACGCCGAAGCCCTTGGCGTCGCCAACGTCGCGGTGAACCTGTTCGGTGGCGGGTCGGAAGTGCTGAGTTTCGGCACCGGCAACGCCGCCTTCAACACCGGCGACCAGAGCTTTGTCCACGCGTTCGGCACGCTCAGCAGCGCGACCAATCTCGGGACGTACAACGCGTTCGTCACGACAACGCCCCAAGGCACGGCCAATTCCGTCTTCAGTGTGCTGGGCTCGAACAACAAGGTTCAGGCGGGCAACGGCCCGGTGGCAATCGCCGGGGCGTTGTTCACCAGCAACCAGTTCCTGCTGAAGTCCGGACCCGGCTTCAACATCAACGGAGTCAAAGCGGGCGGCGCTGCCGCCACCCCGCCGGCCACCGCGACGGGCGCGAAACACACTGCAGCCAAAGGTGTTGCCGGGAGCAAGCGGAGACCTGCCGCTAAGTAAGCGGTTCCATCTCCTGCAGCATGGTCGGCACCAACTCGCTGACGGTCGGGTGGATGTGCATGGTGCGCGAGATCGCCGTGTAGGGCTTCTTGGCGGACATGATGTCGAGGATCGAATGGATGACCTCGTCGCCGCCGACCCCGAGGACCGCCGCCCCGAGGATCTCCTCGGTGTCGGCATCGACGACGATCTGCATGAAACCTTGCGTCTCACCCTTTTCCACCGCGCGGCCGACTCTGGTCATCGGACGCCGCCCGACCAGGGCCCGACGGCCGGACTTACGCACCTGCTCGACGGTCATGCCGGCCCGGCCCAGCGGCGGGTCGATGTAAAGGGCGTAGGTCGGCACCCGGTCGCTGACCCGGCGCGGATCGTCGTCGAGGAGGTTGGCCGCGACGATCTCGAAGTCGTTGTAGGAGGTGTGGGTGAAGGCCCCCTTGCCGTTACAGTCCCCCATCGCCCAGATGTGCTCGGCACTGGTTCGTAGTTGGTCGTCGACGACGATGTAGCCGCGACCGTCGACCTCGACACCGGCCCGGTCCAGGCCGAGGTCGTCGGTGTTGGGTTGGCGGCCAACGGCCACCAGTAGGTGTGAGCCGGCGATGGGCTTCGCCCCATCGTACGGAGTCACCTCGAAACCGTTGTCCCGCTTGGTGAAACGCAGATCGGATGCGCCGGTGACGACGGCGATGCCCTCGGCGGTGAGGATGTCCTCGATGGCCGCGGAGATATCCTCGTCCTCGCGCGGCGTGAGCCTGGGCCCCCGTTCGAGCACGGTGACCCGAGCGCCGAACCGGCGGTACATCTGGGCGAACTCCAGCCCGATGTAGCTGCCGCCGACGATCACGAGGTGGTCGGGAATCGTGTCGAGCTCCAGGATGCCGACATTGGTCAGGTAGTCGATGTCGGCGAGGCCCGGCAGCTCCGGCACCACCGCCCGGCCTCCGACGTTGAGGAAGATCCGCTCGGCTGTCAGGACCTCGTCCCCGACGCGGATGGTATGCGGGTCCTCGAAGCGGGCATGTCCTCGAATCAGCGTGCAGCCCGGCATGCCCTCGATCCAGGACTCGACGCCACTGCGGTCGCCCAGCACGATTCCGTCCTTGCGCGCCTTCACTTTTGCCATGTCGACCGACACGTCACCGGTGGACACCCCGTAGTCGGCACCGCGCCGCGCGGTGTGGGCGGTATGCGCACTGGCGACCAGGGTCTTGGTCGGTATGCAGCCGGAGTTGACGCACGTTCCGCCGACGAGTTTGCGTTCGATCACCGCGACGGTCTGACCGGCATCCGTCAATCGTCCGGCCAACGGCGGGCCGGCCTGTCCGGCGCCGACGATGATCGCGTCGAAGTGGGCGGTCACAGCAGGCTGACCAGATACGCAACCAGGAAGCCACCGCTCACTGCGATCACGTCCTCGCCGATCGCCACCGGCAGATCACGGCCGCCGTTGGCTGCCACCAGCCGTGAGCGTGCTTCGTAGCCGCCGAGGGTGCCGAGAACGGCGCCGATGATGCCGGCCCCGAGGGAACTGAACGTGTGAAAGAACGCGCTGCCGATCACCGCGCCCGCGAACGCACCGGTGAGCAGGCGGGTCAGAAATTGCGCGGTGCTCTTGCGGCTGGGCGTCTTCGGCAGCTGATCGGTGACGAGTTCGACCAACAGCAGGACCGTCAGCACGGCCACCGTGATCCAACTGCCCACCCATGAGGACCATTTGTCCGTGACGTCGATCCACCCGAGAAAAGCGCCCCACGCCACGACCGCCGGCGCGGTCATCGCGCGCAGTCCGGCGACCACGCCGATCAGTAGGGCCAGCAACAGAACGAGTACGTGCGTCATGGCGGTCCTTCGGGCCGGTGGCAACTAAAGGGACGCTAACACGCAGCCGCCCGCCCGGCCGGGCCAACCTCAGAAGCGGCAGAACCTGATGTCAGAGGCCAGAATCGCCTTGGCCCCGATGGCGGCAAGCTCGTCCATGATCGCGTTCACGTCGCGACGCGGGACCAGGGCACGCACCGCCACCCAGTCCGGGTCTGCCAGCGGCGCGATGGTGGGCGACTCCAGGCCGGGGGTGACCTCGGTGGCACGGTCGAGCACCGAACGCGGGCAGTCGTAGTCGAGCATCAGATACTGCTGGCCGAACACCACACCCTGGACGCGGGCCGCCAACTGGTCGCACGCGGCCCGGTTGGGGCCGTCGCCATTGCCGGCCTGTTCGATCAGCACCGCTTCCGAATCGCACAGTGTCTCACCGAAAGCCACCAGATCATGCAGCCTCAGGGTCCGGCCCGAACCGACCACGTCGGCGATCGCGTCGGCGACGCCGAGTTGGATCGAGATCTCCACCGCCCCGTCGAGGCGAATGACGGTGGCCTCGATTCCCTTGTTCGCCAAGTCTTTTCGGACCAGGTTGGGGTACGCGGTGGCGATCCGCTTGCCCGCCAGGTCGGCGACTGTCCATTCCCGCCCGGCCGGTGCGGCGTAGCGGAAGCTGGATGAGCCGAAGCCCAAGGCCAGCCGCTCGGTCACCGGGGCGTCGGACTCGGCAGCCAGATCACGGCCGGTGATCCCGAAGTCGAGCTGCCCGGAGCCGACGTAGATCGCGATGTCCTTGGGCCGCAGGAAGAAGAACTCGACGCCGTTGGCCGGGTCGATGACAGTGAGGTCCTTGGGGTCGGTGCGCCGCCGGTAGCCGGCTTCCGAGAGGATCTCGGCAGCGGACTCGGACAGTGCGCCCTTGTTGGGGACGGCAACGCGCAGCATGTCAGCCACCTAGAGCTTGGAGTAGATGTCGTCGAGGGTCAGGCCACGGGCGACCATCATCACCTGCGCCCAGTAGAACAACTGGCTGATCTCCTCGGCCAGCGCCTCGTCGGATTCGTGCTCGGCGGCCAGCCATACCTCGCCGGCCTCTTCGAGGATCTTCTTGCCGAGGGTGTGCACACCTGCGTCCAGCGCGGCGACGGTGGCGCTGCCCGCCGGTCGGGTGCGGGCCCGCTCCCCCAGTTCGGCGAACAGTTCCTCGAAGGTCTTCACGGCCTGCGATTGTTCCATGCGGGTGCAGCCGCCGTCACGGCGGTTTCCGGTCGGCCACTAGGCTGGCATCTCGTGCGAGGATCCCGGCCACTGTTCGTCCTGTGCGCCGCCGCCGTGGCGCTGGCCGGCTGCTCCAACCCGATCGTCACCACCAAAGAGACCAGCGAGCAAACGGATCCGCCACCGGCTGCCACTAGTTCAGCACGTCCCAGCAATGACAAACTGGTCAATGCGTTCGACTTCTACACCAGGACCGACGACGTCCGATCGGGCTACTACTTCACCAGCCCGAGCGGCAGCTGGCGCTGCGTGATCGTCCCCCGTACCTGGGCCGGGTGCCAGTCGAGCTCGGGGTCCGGACGCATCGGCGTGACCGGTGCGCCTGATACGGTGACCGACGCCGACGGGCAGAGCATGGCACCCAACTCGATCACGGTGTCCACGCAAGGGGATCCCCAGTTCGCCTCGGTCCCGACCGACCAATTCACCCAGCCATCGGGCGCGCCGAAGACGTTGCCGTTCAACAAAATTCTCGCGGCCGCCGGATTTCGCTGCAATGTTCAGCAGCAGACCGGCATCTCGTGCGTGAGCGAGCAGAGCGGCAAAGGCTTCACCTTTTCCAACACCGGGGCGAACTGGCAGTACACCGACGTCCCGTGACCTCGGCTAGCCGGAGCGCGCAGGCTTGTCCTCGTGCAGGACTTCGGCGTGCATGTCCTCGAGCGAGACGCCCTTGGTTTCCATGACCCACTTCCACACGAACAGCCCCGACAGGATCGCGCACAGCCCGTAGAACCCGTACGCCAGGCCCAGGTGTTCGCGCAGGCCGGGGAACGTGACCGTGATCAACCAGTTCGCCGCCCACTGTCCCGCCGCGGCCAGGCCGAGGGCGGCCGCACGGATGCGGTTCGGGAACATCTCGCCGAGCAGGACCCAGACAACCGGGCCCCAGGACATGCCGAAGGCCACCACGAAGAGGTTCGCGGCAATCAGCGCGATGACCCCGGACGCACCCGGCAGGTTCGGCTTTCCGTCCACCAGAGTCGCGTTGGCGAAGATGACGGCCATCGTGATGAGGGTGACGGCCATGCCGGACGAGCCGATCAACAACAGCGGCTTTCGGCCGATCTTGTCGATCAGGGCGATGGCGATCAGGGTGGTCGCGACGTTCACCACCGAGGTGATCACGGTGTAGATGGCCGACTGGTCGGCGTCGAAGCCCACCGCCTGCCACAGCACATTCGAGTAGTAGAAGATCACGTTGATGCCGACGAACTGTTGGAAGATCGACAGTCCCAAGCCAACCCAGACGATGCCGTACAGGCCGCCGCTCGGCTTGCGCAGATCGCGCCAGGAGGGCTTGTCCTCCCGCTCCAGCGTCTCGCGGATGCGGCTGATGGTGATCTCCAGGTTCTTCTCACCCAGCAGCATGCTCAGCACTCGGCGAGCCTCGGGGATCTTGTGGCTGGCCACCAGATACCGCGGCGACTCGGGGATGGTGAACGCCAGCGCGCCGTACAGAACCGCGGGGATCACCATCGCCAGGAACATCCACCGCCAGGCGTCGAGGTGCAGCCACAGTTCCTTGTTCGGGCCGCCTGCGGCGTGCTGGAGGAGCCAGTTCACGACGAACGACAGGAAGATGCCCGAGACGATGGCCAGCTGTTGCAGTGAGCCGAGCCGGCCGCGGATGCGCGGCGGGGAGGTCTCGGCGATGTACGCCGGCGCGATCACCGAGGCGATGCCGACGCCGATCCCGCCGACGATCCGGAAGATCACGACCGTCGTCACATTGGGCGCCAGCCCGGTGCCGATGGCGCTGATGAGGAAGAACACCGCCGCGATCTTCATCACCGAGATGCGGCCGATGCGATCTGCGATCCGGCCCGCGGACATAGCTCCGGCCGCGGCGCCGAGCAATGCCGATGCGACGGCGAAGCCGAGCTCGGCGTTACCGATGCCGAAGTCTTCCTGGATCGAGTCGACCGCACCGTTGATCACAGCGCTGTCGTAGCCGAACAGCAGGCCGCCCAGGGCGGCTACCGAGGCTATCCGAACGGCAGTGCCACCCGAGGAGAAGTCTTCGTCCTCGAGTCCTGTCGGTGAGTCGCTGGTGGGTCCTTGGCCAGCCATGAGGCGTCCTTTCCGCAGCACTGCGAAATCTGGTGGCAACTACGATTGCACAGTCGCAGCCGCACCACGCCGATATCGGTCAGCCGTTCACGCCGAGCGTTCGCCGAGCCCCAGCCGCAGGTCCGTGTAGATCTTTCGCAGCTGCGGGATGCCCACCCCGGCGAGCGACGAAACGTGCTGTCGGCCAGGGGTGGCGGGCACGTCGACTTCGTTGGGCACCACGAGCACCGGGCATCCGGCGTCCTCGGCGGCGGCGGTGCCGGTGACCGAGTCCTCGATTGCCAGACACTCGCCCGCGGCGAGCCCGAGCAGATCGGCCGCACGCAGGTAGATGTCGGGCGCGGGTTTGCCCTCGGGTACCTCGTCACCGCACACCGTGGCCGAAAAGTAGTGCCTGCCAATGCTGTTCAGTGCGTTCTCGGTCAGATCCCGGCGCGTGTTGGTCACCAACGCCATCGGCACGTCCTCGGCGCGCAGCGCGTCGAGCAGTTCCCGGGCGCCCGGACACCACGGCAGGCCGGTCGAAAACAGTTCCCCGACGTACTCGTGCATCCAGTCGGCGACCTCGGCCATGTGCCCCGGATGCGGGTCCAGACCCAGGTCGGCGAACACAATCCGGATCACCCCGTCGGCCGAGCCGCCCACCGTGGCGTCACGAACCTCCGGTGACAAGACCCGGCCGTGGCGGGTGTACAGCTCGTTGATCGCGACATCCCAGAGCTTTTCGGAGTCGACGAGAGTGCCGTCCATGTCCCATAACACCGCTCGCACGCCCACGATTGTGCCATGTACCAGGCCATGACTTCGAATCCGGCGAGTTTGCTGCGACGGATCACTAGGGTGGCGTCATGCAACTCGGCATGGTCGGCTTGGGACGGATGGGCGCGAACCTGGTTCGCCGGTTGATGCGGGGCGGACACACGTGCGTCGTGTATGACGTGAACCCCGCCGCGGTCAGCGAACTGGAAGGCGAAGGCGCCACCGGAGCGGCCAGCCTCGAGGACTTCGTCGCACAACTCGACAGCCCCCGGGCGATCTGGCTGATGCTGCCCGCCGCGATCGTCGAGCAGACTCTCGACGCTCTGATTCCGCTGCTCTCGCCCGGTGACACCGTGATCGACGGCGGCAACTCGTACTACCGGGACGACATCACCCGGGCGAAGAAGCTCGCCGAAAGTGGTCTGCATTACGTCGATTGCGGCACCAGCGGCGGTGTGTGGGGTTTGGACCGCGGCTACTGCCTGATGATCGGCGGCGAGACCGATGTGGTGGAACGCCTCGATCCGATCTTCACGACCATCGCGCCGGGGATCGGCACAGCGGAGCCCACCCCGAGCAGGCCTGCGGATGCCACCGGGACCGCTCCCGAGGGCTACCTGCACTGCGGGCCCAACGGCGCCGGGCACTTCGTCAAGATGGTTCACAACGGTGTCGAGTACGGGATGATGGCCGCGATCGCCGAAGGACTGAGCATCATCAAGCACGCCAACGCTGGCACAGTGGATCGACAGGTCGACGCCGAGACCACTCCGCTGCGTGACCCGTGGGCCTATCAGTACGACATCAACGTCGGCGAAGTCGCCGAAGTCTGGCGTCGCGGATCGGTGGTCGGATCCTGGCTGGTGGACCTGATCGCGGACGCATTCGCCGCCTCGCCCGACCTCGACCAGTTCTCCGGGCGGGTATCGGATTCCGGGGAGGGACGGTGGACGGTGCTGGCCGCGGTGGACGAAGGTATCCCCGCTCCGGTCATCACCACCGCCCTGTATGAGCGCTTCCAGTCCCGCCGGCTCGGCGAGTTCACCGACCAGATCTGCTCGGCGATGCGCAGCGAATTCGGCGGCCACGCGGAGAAGAAGTGATGTCCGACCGAAGTGGAACTGCCGCAGATGTTTTGGTGATCTTCGGCATCACCGGCGACTTGGCCAGGAAGATGACGTTCCGGTCGCTGTACCGCTTGGAACGGCGCGGCCTGCTCACGTGCCCGATTGTCGGAGTCGCGCTGGACGACTGGTCCGCCGACACCCTGCGTGAACACGCCCGCGCCGCGATCGAGGCCACCGGTGAGGCGGTGGACGACCAGGTGTTCGCCCGATTCGCGGCCCGGCTGTCGATGGTGTCCGGCGACTTCGCCGATGCGGCGACCTACGGCAAGGTGGCCGAGGCCATCAAGGGACGCAGCAATCCGGTCTTCTATTTGGAGATCCCGCCGTCGCTGTTCGGGCGTGTGGTGGACGGCCTCGCCGGTGCCGGCCTGACCGACAACGCCCGGGTCGTGGTGGAAAAGCCGTTCGGACACGACCTTTCGTCCGCGAAGGCCCTCAATGATCAGTTGAGTGCCCATCTGCAGGAGTGGCAGATCTATCGCATCGACCACTTCCTCGGCAAAGAACCGGCGATGGACATCCGCTATATCCGGTTCTCGAACTCGATCATCGAGCCGCTGTGGAACCGCGACCGGATCGAGGCCGTGCAGATCACCATGGCGGAGAACTTCGGCGTGGAGGATCGCGGCCACTTCTACGATCCGGTCGGGGCATTGCGCGACGTCGTGCAGAACCATCTGTTGCAGTTGATCGGGCTGATCGCCTCCGAGCCGTCCAGCGGTGGCCCAGACGGGTTCCGGGACAAGCGGGTCGAGCTGTTCAAGTCCATCCGTCCCGCCGACCCCGAGCACTATGTGCGCGGCCAGTACGCCGGATACCTCGAGATCGATGGTGTCGCGCCCAATTCGCAGACCGAGACGTTCACCGCATTGAAGCTCCACATCGACAACTGGCGCTGGTCGGGCGTGCCGTTCTTCATCCGGGCCGGCAAGGCTCTTCCGGTGCGCGCCACCGAGATTCGGGTGATTTTCAAGCGGCCGCCGGAACTGCCGTTCCTGCCCAAGATCGACGAGCAGAACGAGCTGATCTTCCGGATCGACCCCAACCCCGGCGTCGACCTGGTGCTCCAGGCCAAAGAATCCGGCGTCGACGCCAGCCGCGCCGTCAACCTCTGCCTGGTGTTCGCCGACGAAATGGCCGCAGCTCCCGAACCGTACGAGCGACTACTCGGAGACGCCATGCACGGCGACTCGAGCCAGTTCATCCGGGAAGACGGCGTGGAGGAGACCTGGCGGATCGTCGAGCCATTGCTGGAATCACCACCGCCGGTGCAGATCTACCAGCCGGGTTCGTGGGGACCGCCGGGAGCCGACGCGCTGGTTGCCGGATACCCCGCTTGGCGTCAGCCCTGGCTGCCAGCGCACCAGTGAGCACGGCCGAGCAGACCCGCATCGACGAGGCGCAGGCCGGGGTGGCGCCATGGCGCCGCTGGGGAACATACCTCAGCGAGCGCGCATGGGGCAGCGTGCGAGAGGACTACAGCGCCGACGGCGATGCCTGGGCCTACTTTCCGTTCGACCACGCCCGCAGCCGGGCGTACCGCTGGAGCGACGACGGCCTGGCCGGCTGGTGCGACGACGAGCAGACCATCTGCCTGGGCGTCGCGCTGTGGAACGGCCGCGACCGCATCCTCAAGGAACGGCCCTACGGGGTGGCCAACGAAGAGGGCAACCACGGCGAGGACGTCAAGGACTACTGGTTCTACACCGACAACCTGCCCACCCACGCTTATGCGTCCCTGGTCTACAAATACCCGCAGGCCGCATTCCCCTACGACGATCTGCTGCGCACGAATCAGCAGCGCGGACCCGACGACGACGAGTACGAACTGTTCGAGGCGTTGCGTGAACAATGGCTGCAGCAGCGCTATTTCGACGTCGAGGTGGTCTACGCCAAAGATGGGCCGGAGGACGTCGTCTGCCGCATCACGGTGACCAACCGCGGACCGGACGCCGCGCCGATCCACGTGCTTCCGCAGCTGTGGTACCGCAACACCTGGTCCTGGGATCCGAACCAGGACCGGCCACGGATCACCGCCTGCGGCGACGGCGCGGCGCGCACCTCGCATCCCAAGCTCGGGCAGCGGTGGTACACGGTGACCAGCTCCTGCGGGGAGACTCCGCGACTGGTCTTCTGCGAGAACGAGACCAACAACCGCCTGCTGTTCTCCTCGCCCAACGCATCGGCCACCACCAAGGACGGCATCAACGATTACCTGGTCGACGGCATCGGCGGAGCCGTCGACCCGCCGAGGGCAGCAAGGTCGCCGCGATCGTCGCAACCACTGTGCAACCCGGCGAAAGCTGCATCGTCACAGTGTGTTTCGCGACCACGGATACCGTTCGCACACCCGAGTACGCCGATGCCGTGCTGGCGGACCGCAGACGGGAGGCCGACGAGTTCTATCACCAGGTCGCGGCACCGGATCTGAGCGACGACGAACGGCTGGTCCAGCGGCAGGCCTTCGCCGGGCTGTTGTGGTGCAAACAGTTCTACAACTACGCGGTGCGGCGCTGGCTCAAAGGGGACCCGGACCAGCCGCCACCGCCACGCGAACGCTGGAGCGCGCGCAACCACGATTGGCAGCACTTCGCGATCAGCGATGTCATCCTGATGCCCGACGCGTGGGAGTACCCGTGGTTCGCCGCCTGGGACTTGGCCTTCCATTGTGTCGCGATGGCGCTCATCGATCCCGACTTCGCCAAGGCGCAGGTACTGGTGCTGCACGGGTCGACCGCACAACATCCGCACGGCCAGATCCCGGCCTACGAATGGAAGTTCGGTGACACCAACCCCCCGGTACATGCGTGGGCGGCCTGGCAGGTCTACCAACTCGATCAGCTTCGCAGCGGGGTCGGGGACTTCGATTTCCTGGCCACCGCATACCGGTCAGCCACCCTCAACGCGATGTGGTGGCTCAATCAGAAGGACGAGACCAACCGCGGTGTGTTCGGCGGCGGGTTCCTCGGCATGGACAACATCGGGGTGTTCGACCGCGACGAGCCGCTGCCCACCGGCGGGGAGCTCGCCCAGGTCGACGGCACCGCGTGGATGGCGGCGCTGATCTTCCATCTGTTGGAGATGGCGATCGAACTGTCCCAGACGGACCCGAGTTACACCGACATGTTCAGCCGGTGGGTGTGGGATGCCTGGCTGGTGGCCAACTCGCTGGAGAAGGGCACCTACCGGGTCAGCTTCTGGAACGACGAGACGAACTTCTATCACGACGTCATCGAAATGCCCGACGGGACAAGCAAATCGCTGGAGGTGTTCTCGATCCAGGCGATCGTTCCTTTGTTCGCGGCGATCGCCATCCCGACCAGTGCGACCGAAGTCACCTCGATACTGCGGAACTGCCTCGGGGCACTGGCCAAGACCTACGAGCACACCGACGACGACGTCAAGCTGGTGATGAGCGGCGGTGACGGCACGCACCTGATGATCGGCGTCATCCACGAGGACCGGCTCACGCATATCCTGCGACGGCTCCTGGACCCCGAGCAGTTCCTGTCCCCCAACGGAATCCGGTCACTGTCGCGGTACCACCGCGACAACCCGTACACCTACCACATCGACGGCACCGACTACGTCGTCGACTATCAGCCCGCCGAATCACGTAGCCGGATGTTCGGCGGCAACTCGAACTGGCGCGGTCCGGTCTGGCTGCCGACCAATTTCCTTGTCGTCCAGGCGCTGAACTCCTACGCCCGGTTCCTCGGCGATACCTACCGCGTTCCCGATCCCGCGGGATCGGCAGACGAGGTGACGTTGCACGTGGTGGCCGACCGGTTGGCCCGCCAGCTCACCGGTCTTCTGGTTCGCGACGAGAACGGCCGGCGAGCGGTGTTCGGGGACAACGAGTACTTCCAGACCGACCCGCACTGGCGCGACCTGATCCCGTTCCATGAGTACTTCGACGGCGACAGCGGCCGCGGTCTGGGCGCCAGCCACCAGACCGGCTGGACCGCGACCGTCGCTGTGCTGCTTGCGTTCCGGGGCGGCCTGTATTTCCGGCGTCAGTCCTCCGGGTTGTAGCCAAGGTTCGGCGCCAGCCAGCGTTCGGCCTCGGCCAAGGTCCAGCCCTTGCGCTTGGCGTAGTCGGCGACCTGATCCTGGGCCAGTCGGCCCACCACGAAGTACTGCGACTGCGGATGCGAGAAGTACCAGCCGCTGACCGCCGCACCGGGCCACATCGCCATCGACTCGGTCAACTCGATGCCGGTGCGCTCCTTGACGTCCATCAATTCCCAGAGCGTCAACTTCTCGGTGTGCTCCGGGCAGGCGGGGTAGCCGGGCGCGGGACGGATTCCCACGTACTTCTCGCCGATCAGCGCGTCGTTGTCCAGCTGCTCGTCCGGCTGATAACCCCAGAACTCCTTGCGGACCCGCTGATGCATGCGTTCGGCGAACGCCTCCGCCAACCGGTCGGCGATCGACTCCAGCAGAATCGCGCTGTAGTCGTCGATCGCGGCTTTGAACTCCGCGATCTTGTCCTGGATGCCGAGACCCGTTGTGACGGCGAAGGCTCCGACGTAGTCCCGGAGACCCGTTTCTTTGGGGGCTACGAAATCGCCGAGGCTCCGGTTCGGGATGCCGTCGCGGTGCTCGCCCTGCTGCCGCAGGTTGCGCAAGGTCGTGCGCACCTGGCTGCGGCTTTCGTCGGTGTAGACCTCGATGTCGTCGCCGACGGCGTTCGCCGGGAAGAAGCCGATCACGCCGTTGGCGGTCAGCCACTTCTCCTTGATCGCGGTGTCGAGCATCTGCTGGGCGTCGTCGTACAGCTTGCGGGCAGCCTCACCGGAAGCCGGGTTGTTCAAGATGTCGGGGAATCGGCCCTTCATCTCCCAGGCGTTGAAAAATGGCTGCCAGTCGATGAATTCGCGGAGCTCGGCGACGTCGTAGTCGAGAAACTCCCGTACGCCGAGGCCCTGGGCCGGCACCGGCGGCGTGTAACCGTCCCACTCGATCGGCGTCCGGTTGGCGCGTGCCTTCTCCAGGGTGAGCATCGGCCGCTCGTTCTTCTGGGCGTGCCGCTCGCGCAGGGATGCGTAGTCCTTCTCGGTGGCCTCCAGCAGAGCCGGCCGCTGCTTGTCGTCGAGCAGCGCGGCGGCGACGGGCACCGAGCGGGAGGCGTCCTTGACCCAGACCACCGGGCCGCTGCGACGCGGCGAGATCTTCACGGCGGTATGGGCGCGAGAGGTCGTGGCGCCACCGATCAGCAGCGGGATCTGCAGACCCTGGCGTTCCATTTCGACGGCGAAGTTGGCCATCTCGTCCAGCGACGGGGTGATCAGACCGGACAGCCCGATGATGTCGGCCTCGTGCTCTTTGGCCGCATCCAGGATCTTCTGGGCAGGCACCATGACACCGAGGTCGATGACTTCGAAGTTGTTGCACTGCAGCACAACCCCGACGATGTTCTTGCCGATGTCGTGAACGTCGCCCTTGACGGTCGCCATGATGATCGTGCCGTTGGTGTCCTTTCCGGCTGCGGCGCCGGAACTGACCTTCTCCTCCTCGATGAACGGCAGCAGGTATGCCACTGCCTTTTTCATGACCCGGGCCGACTTCACCACCTGAGGCAGGAACATCTTGCCCGAGCCGAACAGGTCACCGACGACGTTCATGCCGTCCATCAACGGGCCCTCGATCACCTCGATCGGGCGACCGCCCCCGGCGGCGATCTCAGCCCGCAGCTCCTCGGTGTCGTCGTCGACATGTGCGTCGATTCCCTTGACCAAAGCGTGCGTAATCCGCTCGCGCACCGGCAGACTGCGCCATTCCGCGGCTTTCGGGTCCTCACCCTTTTCCGTGCTGTTGAACCGTTCGGCGATCTCCAGCAGCCGCTCGGCCGCATCCTCGCGGCGATTGAGCACGACGTCCTCGATGCGGTCCCGCAGCTCGGGGTCGATCGAGTCGTAGGGCACCAGCGCACCGGCGTTGACGATGCCCATGTCCAGGCCGGCCTTGATGGCGTGGAACAGGAACACCGCGTGAATCGCCTCGCGCACGGGGTTATTGCCCCGGAACGAGAACGAGACGTTCGAGATACCGCCGGAGATGTGCACTCCGGGCAGGTTCTCCTTGATCCAGGCGCACGCCTCGATGAAGTCGATGCCGTAGGTCGCGTGCTCCTCGATACCCGTCGCCAGCGCGAAGCAGTTCGGGTCGAAGATGATGTCCTCGGCGGGGAAGCCGACCTCTTCGGTCAGAATTCGGTAGGCGCGCCCGCAGATCTCCTTGCGGCGCTCCAGGTTATCGGCCTGGCCCTGCTCATCGAAGGCCATCACCACGACGGCGGCGCCGTACTTGCGGCACAGTCGCGCCTCGCGGATGAACTTCTCCTCGCCCTCCTTCATCGAGATCGAGTTGACGATCGGCTTGCCCTGCACGTTCTTCAGGCCGGCCTCAATGACCTCCCACTTGGACGAGTCGATCATCTCCGGAACGCGGCTGATGTCCGGCTCGGCCGCGATCAGCTTGGTGAACCGGTCCATCGCGGCGATGCCGTCGATCATGCCCTCGTCCATGTTGATGTCGATGACCTGCGCGCCCACCTCGACCTGCTGCAGGGCTACCGACAGGGCAGTGTCGTAGTCCCCGGCCTTGATCAGGTTGCGGAACCGGGCCGAGCCGGTGATGTTGGTGCGTTCACCGATGTTGACGAACAGCGAGTCCTTGGTGATGTTGAGCGGCTCCAGACCCGAAAGCCGGGTGGCCACCTCGATCTCGGGCACCTCGCGCGGCGGCTTGCCGTCGACGACCTTGGCGATCTCGGCGATGTGGGCCGGCGTCGTCCCACAGCAACCTCCGACCATGTTGACCAGACCGGCGTCGGCGAAATCGGCGACGTAACCGGCCTGACGCTTCGGCGATTCGTCGTACTCGCCGAAGGCGTTGGGCAGACCGGCATTTGGGTAGCAAGACACGAAGGTGTCCGCGATGCGGGACATTTCGGCGAGATAGGGCCTCATCTCCGGCGCACCCAGCGCACAGTTGAGCCCCACCGCGAGCGGCTTGGCGTGCCGGATGGAGTTCCAGAACGCTTCGGTGGTCTGACCGGACAACGTGCGGCCGGACGCATCGGTGATGGTGCCGGAGATGATCACCGGCCAGCGCCGGCCACGCTCCTCGAACAGCGTCTCGATGGCGAAGATGGCGGCCTTGGCGTTCAGGGTGTCGAAGATCGTCTCGACGATGAGCAGATCGGCGCCACCGTCGACCAGGCCCCTGGCAGAGTCGAGGTAGGCGGAGACCAACTGGTCGTAGGAGACGTTGCGGGCACCGGGGTCGTTGACGTCCGGTGAGATCGACGCGGTCCGGGTGGTCGGCCCCAGCGCCCCGGCGACGTAGCGGGGCTTGTCGGGCGTGCTGAATTCGTCGCACGCCGTGCGGGCCAGCGCCGCGCCGGCATAGTTGAGCTCGTAGCTCAGTTCCTGCATGCCGTAGTCGGAGAGCGAGACCGCGTTCGCGTTGAATGTGTTGGTCTCGAGGATGTCGGCACCCGCCTCGAGGTATTCGCGATGGATGCCGGAGATGATGTGCGGTTGGGTGAGCGTGAGCAGATCGTTGTTGCCGACGAGATCGCTCGGCCAGTCGGCGAAGCGCTCACCGCGGTAACCGGCTTCGTCGGGCCGATCGCGTTGGATCGCCGTGCCCATCGCCCCGTCGATCACGACGATCCGTTGGCGTAGCGCGGCCGTCAATTCGTCGGTGACATCGGGCCGGAGGTTCGGCTCGAAGCCGTTCGACTCAGGGGTGCTCACAAACATTCCTTCCATGACGGAAGGCGTCCTTGACTCTGCCGAGCGTGGCGGATACCAGCTACTCGCCGCATCCGTTGCAACGCCTCTCGACGGTGAAAAGTCTACGTCGTCCTGCAATCGACTTCTGGACGCCCACTCCTGCAACAACGGCGTTGCGATGGCGCTTCCGTTAGCACACGTCAACACGCCAGGGTAGTCGGTCCGAGAAGGCTCATCGAAGCCGAGCAAGCCTTAGGCTGAGGTTGTGACAGCCTCGAATTTCAGCGGCGCGAAAGGCCCGGATCTGCCCGAATTGCAGAACACGATCATCGTCGCGGCTTTCGAAGGCTGGAACGACGCCGGCGACGCCGCCAGCGACGCGCTCGAGCACCTGGACGCGATCTGGGAGGCCGACACGATCGTCGAGATCGACGACGAGGCGTATTACGACTACCAGGTGAATCGCCCGGTGATCCGCCAGGTCGACGGCGTGACCCGCGAACTGGTGTGGCCGTCGATGCAGATCTCCCACTGCCGGCCGCCTGGTTCGGACCGCGACATCGTGCTCATGCACGGGGTGGAACCCAACATGCGGTGGCGCACCTTCTGCGCCGAGCTGCTCGCCATCGCCGACAAGCTGAACGTGGACACGGTGGTGATCCTCGGGGCGCTGCTGGCCGACACCCCGCACACCCGGCCCGTCCCGGTTTCCGGAGCGGCCTACTCCCCCGAATCCGCGAAGTTCTTCGGCCTCGAGGAAACCCGCTACGAAGGCCCCACGGGGATCGCCGGGGTGTTCCAGGACGCCTGCGTGGCGGCCGGCATCCCGGCGGTGACGTTCTGGGCCGCGGTGCCCCACTATGTGTCGCAACCGCCCAACCCGAAGGCCACCGTCGCGTTGCTGCGCCGCGTCGAGGACGTGCTCGATATCGAGGTGCCGCTGGGCGACCTGCCTGCTCAGGCCGAGGAGTGGGAGCAGGCCGTCACCGAGATGACCACCGAGGACGAGGAGATCGCCGAGTACGTGGCCTCCCTGGAACAACGCGGTGACGCCGAGGTCGACGTGAACGAGGCGCTGTCGAAGGTTGACGGCGACGCGCTGGCCGCCGAGTTCGAGCGGTACCTGCGCCGGCGGGGTCCGGGCTTCCGCGGGTAGCTCAGGGGTCGTCCTCACCGAGCAGTCGCTCGGGGTGGTGATAGGTGTTGGTGCCGCCGCGTAGTGGCACGTTCGGTGGCGGGATCCATTCGGTGTGGCCGTCGGGGAGTTGCCGGGTGGTCCAGCCGTGGTTCTCGACCAAGAGGTTGTCGCACTTGCAGGCCAGGGTGAGGTCGTCGATGTCGGTGCTGCCGCCGTGTTTCCAGTCTTTGGCCGCGTGGTGGACGTGGCTGTTGTAGCCGTTGACGGTGCATCCGGGTGCGGTGCAGCCGCGGTATTTGGCCAGCAACATGATGCGCTGGTCTGCTGAGGCCAGTCGCTTGGACCGGCCTAGCCACAGCGACTGCCCGGTGACGCCGTCGAAGACCGCCAGGTAGTGGTGGGCCGGGGTGGCCATCCGGATCAGATCGGTGATCGGCAGCAGGGTTCCGCCCGCGGTGACCGCGTGACCGGCACCAGCCTGCAGCTCCTGCAGGGTCGTGGTGACGATGACGGTGACCGGAAGTCCGTTGTGCTGGCCGAGTTTCGGATCCCCCAGCCTGCTCTGCACCAGAGTGGTCAGCGCGTCGTGTTGACGCTGGCTGTGGCTACGCAGATCGTCGGGTTCGGGTGCGGCGAATTTCGCGAACCACGCCTCCAGCATCGACCGCAACTGCGGATCGGCCACCAGCTTGCCCACGCTCATCCCGTCGCCGCGTTGGCCGCCGCACCACACGAACCCGCGCTTGCGGGCCCGGTCCTCCTCGGAGTACTTCCCATCGGGGTTGAGGTGGATGGCCAGCCGCTCGGCGATCTTCTCCAGCTGATCGGGCCGCATGGTCTGGGCGTGCTCGGCCAGGGTGCGCTCGGCCTTCTCGATCTCGACCGGCCCGACGTGATCGGGTAGCTCGCGCAAGAACTTCTGGATGACCCGCACATGCTCCCCGTCGAGAACCCCGGCCTCCCAGGCCTTCCCCGTCGCAGCCAACAGCGGCGGCAACTGCTCACCGGTCAACGACCGACGTGGCGCCAACTGCTCGGCATCACGCACCCGACGCTTGGCCGCCGAGCGGCTGATCCGCAACACATCGGCCAACACGACCGGCACCGGCGGACACCCCTCGTAGCGCTCCAAATGGGTGACCTGCTCGTGGGATATCGCGACCTGACGGCGCACGGCGTGCTCCAACCGTTCCAGAGCCACGAATCGCTCGGGCGGGGGCAACTCCTCGATGTCTGCGGCACCCACACGCTCGATCACCGCATCCAGCGCATCCAGCGCCTCGGTAATCGAACTCATGTTCGAATTTTATAACCAGCCACTGACAAGAATGGATCACTCAGGGGTGGTCCTGCCGACCAGTTGGTAGGGCTGCGCTACCGTGCAATGGATCGAGCAATAGATACTGCCGAGTAACAAGAATCGAGGTTGCGCTCGTGAAGCTGGCACTCAGTGACGAGGACGCAAAGTTCCGCGACGAACTCCGCGAGTTCTTCACCACCCAGGTCCCCGCCGACATCCGCGAACGGGCTCGCACGGACAGCCTGAACTTCCCCGACGACGCGATCACCACGCAGCGGATCCTCAACAAGGCCGGGCTGGGTGTGCCCAACTGGCCGGTTGAGTGGGGCGGCAAGGACTGGACCCCGCTGCAGCGCCAGATCTGGGCCGACGAGATGCGCATGGCGTGCGTCCCCGAGCCGCTGGCCTTCAACGCCAGCATGGTCGGGCCCGTGATCGCGCACTTCGGTTCGCAGGAGATCAAGGAACGCTTCCTGCCGCCGACCGCGAACCTCGACATCTGGTGGTGCCAGGGCTTTTCCGAGCCCGAAGCCGGCTCCGACCTGGCCGGGCTGCGGACCGTCGCGGTGCGCGACGGCGACGACTACGTCATCAACGGCCAGAAGACCTGGACGACGCTCGGCCAGTACGCCGACTGGATCTTCGTGCTGGCCCGCACCAACCCGGATGCCCCGAAGAAGCAGGCCGGCATCTCCTTCATCCTGGTCGAGATGAACACCCCGGGCATCACGCTGCGGCCGATCAAGCTGATCGACGGCAGCTACGAGGTCAACGAGGTGTTCTTTGAAGACGTCCGGGTGCCCGCCAATCAGCTTGTCGGCGAGGAGAACCAGGGCTGGAGCTACGCCAAGTTCCTGCTGTCCAACGAGCGAACCGGCATCGCCCGGATCGGCACCACCAAGCTGTGGCTCGCCGACGTCAAGGAGAATGCCGCCCAGACCAAGGTCGGCGCGGGCAGCCTGCTCGATGACCCACTGTTCGCAGCCAAAGTCGCCGAGATCGAAAACGAGCTGCTGGCACTGGAACTCACGCAGCTGCGAGTCAGCGGCGACGAGGGCACCGGCAAGCCGAACCCGGCCTCCTCGATCCTGAAGCTGCGCGGCAGCCAGTTGCAGCAGGCCGTCACCGAACTGGCAGTGGAAGTCGCCGGACCGGATGCGCTGCCGTTCGACGGCGGCGCCGACATCGAATCCCCGCTGTGGGCTCAGCACGCCGCGCCGAAATACCTGAACTACCGCAAGACCTCGATCTACGGCGGAAGCAACGAGGTCCAGCGCACCATCATCTCCTCGACGATCTTGGGACTGTGAGGACCGGCCATGAACTTTGATTTGACCGACGAACAAGAACTGCTCCGCGACACCGCGCGCGAGGTGTTCTCCCGCACCTACGACATCGAGACCCGCAACAAGACCGTCGACTCCGAGCTGGGCTGGAGCCGCGACGTGTGGCGCCAGCTGGCCGAGATCGGCATCCTCGGACTGGGATTCGAGCCCGAAGAATCCGGCCAGATCGAGATCATCGTCGTGATGACCGAGCTGGGCCGCCGCCTGGCACCCGAGCCGGTCGCCGCGGCCGCGCTGATCCCGGGTGGCCTGATCGCCGAACTCGGCAGCGACTCTCAGCGCGCTCAGCTCGACGAGGTCGCCGCCGGGGAACGGCTGCTGGCGCTGGCTCACACCGAGAAGGGACTGCGCGGGCTCGACGAATTATCCACGCGCGCAACCAAAACCGGTGACTCCTGGACCATTACGGGCCGCAAGAACCCGGTGTTGGCCGGCGACAGCGCCGACGCGCTGGTCGTCACCGCGACCCTGCCCGACGGCGGCATCGGCGCGTTCCTCGTCGACGCCGCGGCAACCACCCGCCGCGGCTACCGGACCTTCGACGGGCAGCGCGGCGCCGAGATCGACTTCACCGACGCCCCGGCGCAGCCGCTCGGCGACGGCGGCGATGTCAGCGATCGCATCCACGCGACGTTGATCCGCTACTCCTCAGCCCTGTGCGCCGAAGCTGTCGGTGCCATGGATGAATCGCTGCGGATGACCACGGAGTACCTGAACGCCCGCAAGCAGTTCGGCGTGCCGCTCAAGACGTTCCAGACGCTCACCCAGCGCGCTGCCGACATGTACGTGTCGCTCGAACTGGCCCGCAGCATGAACTACTACGCGGCGATGTGCATCAGTGACGGCCGGCTGGATCCCGTGGTCGCGGCCCGGGCCAAGATGCAGATCGGCAAGTCAGGCAAGCACATCGCCCAGGAGTCGATCCAGATGCACGGCGGTATCGGCGTGACCGCGGAATACCCGGTGGCCCACTACGCCGCCCGGCTGACCGCGATCGACCAGACCCTCGGGTCGGCGACCGATCAGCTGCGGTTCCTCAGCTCGCAGGTGGGCAACTACGGCGCTGTCGCTCTGTAGGAACTAGAGCGCCACGCCCAGCAGCGCGTCGACCGCGGCAGCGACCGCGGTCGGCGCGCTGTCGTCGTGACCGCCGTACTCCAGCGCGTCGGTGACCCAACCATCCACGGCGGCAAGGGCTTTGGGAGTGTCTAGATCGTCGGCAAGATACTGGCGCAGCCGTCCGACGACGTCGGCGGCATCCGGGCCGGCCGGCAAGGCCGCGGCTGACCGCCACCGGTGCAGGCGGGCGTTGGCATCGTCGAGCACCGCCTCGCTCCACGACCGGTCACTGCGATAGTGCCCCGCCAGCAAGCCCAACCGGATGGCCGCGGGGTCCACACCCTGCTCGCGCAACCGGGACACCAGCACCAGATTGCCGCGGCTCTTGGACATCTTGTGCCCGTCCCAGCCGATCATCCCCGCGTGAACGTAGTGCCGCGCGAACCGGCGCTCCCCGATCACGCATTCACCGTGCGCGGCGGAGAACTCGTGGTGCGGGAAGATCAGGTCGCTGCCGCCACCCTGCACGTCGAAACCAAACCCGATGCGGCTCAGAGCAATCGCCGAACACTCCACATGCCATCCGGGCCGGCCGGGACCGAACGGCGCGGGCCAGCTCGGCTCGTCCGGGCGGGCGGCGCGCCACAACAGCGCGTCGAGCGGGTCGGCCTTACCGGCCCGGTCCGGGTCGCCGCCGCGTTCGGCGAACAGCCGCATCATCGTGTCGCGGGCATAGCCCGATTCATAACCGAACTGGGTGGTGGCATCGGCGCGGTAATAGATGTCCGGGAACTCGTCGTCGTCGACCACATAGGCCGCCCCGGACGCCAGCATCTTCTCCACCAACTCGACCACTTCACCGATCGCGTCGGTGGCGGCGACATAGTCGCGCGGCGGCAGTACCCGCAGGGCGGCCATGTCCTCGCGGAACAACTGAATCTCCCGCGCGCCCAGCTCGCGCCAGTCCACACCGTCGCGATTGGCCCGCTCGAACAGCGGGTCGTCGACGTCGGTGATGTTCTGCACGTAATGGACCTGATGGCCGCTGTCCAACCAGACCCGGTACACCAAATCGAACGTCAGGTAGGTCGCGGCGTGGCCCAGATGCGTCGCGTCGTAGGGCGTGATGCCGCACACGTACATCGTCGCGGTCTCCCCCGGCGACGTCGGACGGACCTGGCCGTCGGCGGTGTCGTACAACCGCAGGGCCGGCCCGCGACCGGGCAGCTGTGGGATGTCGACGGCCGACCAGGACTGCATGGCCTCGACTCTAGGGGGTTCGCTGTTCACGGCGCTCTCAGGTGGTGTGGTGACCGGCTGTCTCGCGTTAGAGAGACAACGCGGCGGCATGTTTGATTCCCTAACTGGCCAGCCACATGGCATCGAGCAGGAGGTCGGCGACCTCGGCCCGGCACATCAGCAGATCGGGCAGGTAGGGGTCCGGCCGGTTGTAGCGCAGCGGCGACCCGTCGATCCGGGTGGCGTGCAGACCGGCGGCCTGCACGACCCCGGCGGGTGCAGCCGAGTCCCACTCCCACTGACCACCGGCGTGGATATAGGCGTCGGCATCACCGCGCACCACGGCCATCGCCTTGGCGCCGGCCGATCCGATCCGCAGAAACTCGATGTCGAGGCGATCCCGGAGCCGCCACAGCACCGCGGGCGGCCGGTTTGAGCTGGCGGTGATCCGAATCGGGCCGGGCGGCGGTGGCGGCGGGGTGGTCACCGTGTCGGAGCGGTACACCTCGCCCATCGCGGGCAGCGCGACGGCGGCGTCGGTGATCGTGCCGTCCGGTCCCCCGGTCCGCTGCCAGAGGGCCACGTGCACGGCCCAGTCCGTCCGGCGGGGCATGGAGAACTCGCGGGTGCCGTCGAGCGGGTCGATGATCCACACCCGGTCGGCCTGCAGGCGCTTCAGATCGTCGTAGGCCTCTTCGGAGAGCACGGCGTCGCCGGGACGCTCGGCGCGCAGCCTGCGCAGAATCAGGGCGTTGGCGCGCACATCGCCGGCGTCACCGAGCGCGGGCGGGAAGTCGAAACCGACCTCGTCACGTACCGACAGCAGCAGCCGGCCCGCCTCCTCGGCGAGAGAGGCCGCCAGCGCAGCGTCGGTCATGGTCATCAGGTCAGTATCTCCGGTCAGAAGGCCGGCCACGGAATCGGCCGGTGCCGGTCGGGTCCGGGCATGACGGGCTCGGCGACCAGCATCCGGACCCGCCGCCGCAACGCCGCCACCTCGGCCGGGCTGATGTGTTCGCGCAGCTGGTCGGCGAGCGGGCCGGCCAGCTGCTCACCGAGGTCGGCGATCGCCGCCAGTGCCTCGTCATCGATCGGCTTGCCGGCCCAGCCCCAGAGCACGGTGCGCAGCTTGTCCTGGACATGCAACGACACCCCGTGGTCGACGCCGTATACCCGGCCGTCGACGCCGGCCAGGATGTGGCCGCCCTTGCGGTCGGCGTTGTTGACGATGACGTCGAACACCGCCATCCGTCGCAGCCGGCCGTCGTCGGCATGCACCAGCGTGACGTCGTTGCCGGCGTAGTCGTACGCGCGCAGCACCGAAAGATAGCCCGGCGGAATGGATCCCGGCGGGCAGATGTCGACCAGGTCGGGTCCGTCGGATTCGGCGTCGTCGCTGTCGCTGTCGCCGGGTTGGTCGACCCACAGCTGCACCATCCCCGGGCCGGCCGGGCCGTCCCGAATGATGGTGTACGGCACGATGTTCCAGCCGAGCGCGGCCGAGACGAGATACGAGCCCACTTCCCGGCCGGCCAGGGTGCCGTCGGGGAAATCCCACAGCGGCTGCTCACCGGCGACCGGCTTGTAGACGCAGTGCACCGGGTGATCGGGCCCCGCGGGCCCGGTGGCCTCGCACAGGAAGGTGGCGTTACTCGCCGAGCGGATCCGCCCGAGGATGGTCAGCTCACCGCAGCGCAGCGCGTCGCGGGCCGAGGCCTCGTCGGCGGCGCTCACGAGTCGAAGTCGTCGTCGGACTCGCCGAACGCGCCGCGCCGATATCCGTTGGTGCGCACGCAGATGTGGCCTTCCGGGTCCAGCGGCTCGTCACAGAGCGGGCAGGGTGGACGTCCGGCCGAGATGACCCGCGTCGAGCGGGAGGCGAACTGGCGGGCCGACTCGGGCGTGAGGAAAACCCGCACCGCGTCCGGGCCCTCCTCGGCGTCGTCGAGCACCACCGACGCGTCGAATTCGACGTCGCTGACCGCCAGCAGTTCGACGACGACGGTCTGCGCCTCGGAATCCCATCCGAGGCCCATCGTGCCGACCCGGAACTCCGCGTCCACCGGCGTGATCAGGGGGCTCAGATCGTCGACGTCCTTCTCCGGCGGCAACGGGGTGCCGAACCGGCGGTTGATCTCGACCAGCAGCGCGCCGATTCGTTCGGCCAGCACCGCGACCTGTTGTTTCTCCAGGATGACGGAGATGACCCGGGTGTCGTGAACGGCCTGGAGATAGAAGGTTCGGTTTCCGGGCTGCCCAACGGTCCCGGCGACGAAGCGGTCGGGTGTACGGAAGACGTGAATTGCGCGGGCCATGTTATGTCCAAAATACCGGCTGGAAGCAGCCAGCCGTAATCGGCGGCAGCGGGTTCAGTCGGCGGTCCCACCGACGACGGCGTCCCCGGCGGTCTTGTCGTCCTCGGCCGGCGGCGGCGCACTCAGCGCCGACGCGAGCTCGGCGCCGGTGTGGTTGACGTGCACGACAAATGGCCGATACGGCGTGTAGCGGATGACACTCATCGACGCCGGATCGGCGGTGATTCGCTGGAAGCTGTCCAGATGGGCGCCGAGTGCGTCGGCGACGACAGCTTTGATCACGTCGCCGTGCGTACAGGCGATCCACAGCACGTCGTGACCGTGCTCCTCGGCGAGCCGGCGGTCGTGTTCGCGTACCGCGGCCACCGCGCGGGCCTGAACCTGCGCCAGGCCCTCACCGTCGGGGAAGACGGCCGCGCTGGGCTGCTGCTGAACCACCGCCCACAGTGGCTCCTTCACCAGATCCTTCAGCGCCCGGCCGGTCCACTGCCCGTAATCCACTTCGGCGAGCCGGTCGTCGACCACCGGCTCGAGGTCCAGCTCGGCGGCCAGCGGCTCCAAGGTGAGGCGGCAGCGCAGCAGCGGGGAGCGCACGAGTGCCTTGATCGGCAGCCCGTTGACCCTGGCGACGAGGGCGCCGGCCTGGGCCTGGCCCTTCTCGTCGAGTTCGACGCCCTCGGTCCGGCCGGCCAGTGTGTGCGCGGTGTTGGACGTCGAACGGCCGTGGCGCAGCAGGATGACGGTCAACTGGCCGCCACCACGCCTGTACTCAGAAGTGCCATCACAACCAGCGCCAGCACCACCCGGTAGCCCACGAACCAGTACATCGCGTGGGTGGCGACAAAGCGCAGCAGCCAGGCGATCGCCACATAGCCGACGACGAACGTGATGATCACCGACACCAGCAATTGCGGGCCGGAGGCACTCATGCCTTCGGTCACCGGATGGAATGCGTCGGGAAGTGAGAACAGGCCCGAGGCCAACACGGCCGGAATGCCAAGCAGGAAGCCGAATCTCGCCGACAGCGGGCGATCAATGCCAAGGAACAGGCCGGCACTGATGGTCGAGCCGGACCGGGACACCCCCGGAATGAGGGCCAGACACTGCGCGACGCCGACGATCAGGCCGTCCTTCCACGTCAGTTGCTCGACGTGGCGGGTCTGCTTTCCGAAGTATTCGGCGGCGGCGATCACAGCCGAGAACAGCAGCATAGCGGTGGCGATCACCCAGAGATTACGGACCTCGCCGCGGATCGCTTCCTTGAACGCCAGGCCGATCACCACGATCGGCACCGTGCCGATGATGACGTACCAGCCCATCCGGTAATCGATGTTGTCCCGGTGCGCCTTGACGAACAGCCCGTTGAACCAGGCCTTCAGGATCCGCCAGATGTCGCGGGCGAAATAGATGACCACAGCGGCCTCGGTGCCCAACTGGGACACCGCGGTGAACGATGCACCGGCGTCGGCGGAGAAGAAGACCCGCGACACGATCGCGAGATGACTCGATGACGAGATCGGCAAGAACTCGGTCAGGCCCTGGACGATCGACAGGACCACGACCTGCAACCACGACATCGACGCGACATTCACGTCGCCGACCGTACTGGATAGAGCTGGTGGTTCAGCGTGAAGGGCGGGCTACCGGCACAGCGTGCGCGACAGCGTCCCGCACGGCGGCGGTCAGGCTGCGCTCGTCGTCCACATCGAAGTCGGTGAGGCCGCGTGCCGCGGTGGCCACCACGTCCTCTTCGAGCGGCACCGGGCCGGCCAACCGCGGGTGGTAGACCTCCACGAGGAGCTGCCCGCGGTGCACCCGGAAAGAGAAGCTGCGACCGTCCCCGAGCTGACCAAAACCGCTGGCAAACACACCAGTGGAAATGTCCTCGATAGCGAATTCCCGCCCAGCGGACTCCCGAGTCACGGCCAGCGTCATGAGGTCACCATAACGCGAGTTACGGGACTTGAGAAGACAATCATGTCAATTTGTCTTCCCACCGCCCGCCTAGACTTCGTGATCGACAGGAAGCGACTCAGTCGCTCGATCTTGAACACAACCGGGGGCTACCCGTTGGCAAAAAACGTAAACCCCGCCGGTTTGCGCAGGTCAACTGCCATCTTGTTGGCATGCGTCGCCGTCATGGCCGGTTGTTCGTCCAATCCGCTGGCGTCGACGCCTCCCACGATTGAGCCGGCCACCCCCGCGATCTCCCCGCCACCGGCGACCCGTCCCGCCGGTGAGGTTCTGCCACTGGGCGGAAATCCCGACGCCGCGGTCTTCGACGAGCGCACCGGCTCATTGGCGGTGTTGACCCCGGGTGCCGACCCGCAGGCGGCGGCGACGCTGACGCTGTTCAGCTCCACCGGCGTTCCCCGCGAGCTCACCCTGCCCGGCCCGGCCACCGCGATCGCCGGCGACGGGCAGGGCACGGCGTTCCTGTCGACCAGGGGTGGCTACGTCACCGTCGACCTGGCCTCAGGCACGGCCAGCCCGGTGTCGATCAACGAGGAGACCGACACCGACTTCACCGCGATCGCGCGCCGCGCGGACGGCCGTCTGGTGCTCGGCAGTGCCGACGGCACCGCCTACACCCTGGGCTCGGACACGGCGGTCGCCGAAAAGGTGAAGATCTTCGCGCGGGTCGACGCCGTGGTCGCCGAAGGAAACAATGCCGTGGTCCTCGACCGCGGCCAGACCTCGGTGACATCACTGAACGCCGACGGCCGCACCCAGCAGGCGCTGCGTGCCGGCCAGGGCGCGACCACGATGGTCGCCGACCCGCTGGGCCGCGTCCTGGTGACCGATACCCGTGGCGGACAACTGCTGGTGTTCGGCGTCGACCCGTTGATCGAGCGGCAGGCCTACCCGGTTCCCGACGCGCCGTACGGCCTGGCCGGATCACGGAATCTGGCCTGGGTTTCGCAGACCGCGTCGAACATGGTTGTTGGTTACGATTTAACGACTGGTATTCCTGTGGAGAAAGTGCGTTACCCGACCGTGCAGCAACCGAACTCGCTGGCCTTCGACGACACGTCCGACACGCTCTATGTGGTGTCGGCCGCCGGCGCGGGCGTGCAGGTGATCCGCAATGCGGCGGGCGCCCGGTGAGCGCGGCGTATCGCGGCCGGATGCCGGCGAGCTGGGAAGTCGAACTCTCCGATGACTACGAGTGGATTCCCCTGCGGTTGCCGCCCGATGTCACCCGCATCAGTGCGTCGACCCGACTGTCGATCGAAGCCGAGTACCGGGGCTGGGAGTTGACCCGGGTGCGCCTCTACACCGACGGTAGCCGTCGAGTCCTCTTGCGACGCAAGAAGTCTCGTATCAACGGCCAGACCACCGATCAGCCCGAGCTGTGATGTACGACGCGCTGCGGCGGGCATTCTTCCTGGTGCCTGCCGAACGCATCCACACGTTCGTGTTCGGGTCGCTGCGCGCAGTCACGGCCACCAACGCCACCCGCGGACCGTTGCGCCGCAGACTCGCACCCCGCGATCCGGTGTTGACGAGCACCGTATTCGGGGTGCGGTTCCCCGGCCCGATGGGCTTGGCCGCCGGGTTCGACAAGGACGGCCTCGGGCTGAAGACCTGGGACGCGCTGGGATTCGGCTACGCGGAGGTCGGCACGGTGACCGCGAGTGCCCAGCCCGGCAATCCGTTGCCGCGACTGTTCCGCCTCCCCGAGGACCGGGCCCTGCTCAACCGGATGGGCTTCAACAACCACGGCGCCGGACACTTGGCTCTACGGCTGGCCCGCTATCGCCCCGACTCGCCGGTCGGGGTCAACATCGGCAAGTCGAAGATCACCCCGCCCGAGCTGGCCGCCGACGACTACCGCGCCAGCGCACGGCTACTCGGCCCGCTGGCCGACTACCTGGTGGTCAACGTCAGCTCGCCGAACACACCCGGACTGCGCGACCTGCAGGCCGTCGAATCGCTGCGGCCCATCCTGTCGGCCGTGCTGGCCGAGACCTCGACACCCGTCCTGGTCAAGATCGCGCCGGACCTCTCCGACGAGGACGTCGACGCCGTCGCCGACCTGGCTGTCGAGCTGGGACTGGCCGGGATCGTCGCCACCAACACCACGGTCTCGCGAGCCGGCCTGCGCACCCCGGGTGTCGACGAGCTGGGGCCGGGCGGCATTTCCGGACCACCGGTGGCGCGCCGGTCCCTGGAGATCCTGCGGCGGTTGTACAGCCGGGTCGGCAGCGACCTCGTGCTGATCAGCGTGGGCGGCATCGAGACCGCGGACGACGCGTGGGAGCGCATCACGTCCGGGGCGTCACTGCTGCAGGGCTACACCGGGTTCATCTACGGTGGTGGCTTGTGGGCCAAGGAGATTCACGACGGCATCGCCGCCCGACTGCAGACCGGCGGCTTCTCATCGCTGGCGGAGGCCGTGGGGTCGGCTCACTCCGGCCGTAATCCGAAGATTCCGCCGTCCGCGTCGTAGAGCAGGTCGTAGTGGCCCAGTGCCCGCAGCCCGGTGTTCACGAATGTTCCATGTCGGGCAGGGGCGCGGTGCACCTCGGTCGGCGTCTGCGGTCCTCCGTCGCCGACCGCGAAGCTGTAGCGCAGATCGCCCACGGTGATCGTCATCCCGGTGCCGGCGGGCACTGTTCCATTCGACGGTAGACCGTCGGCCTCCACGATCATGTCCAGCAGACCGGTATCGACCAGAACCTTGCCGGAATGGATTGGCCCTGAACCTGATTGGAAGCCACCCGTCGGGGTCAGCCAGTCGTTGTGCGAGCCCTCCGCCGGAGCGCCGGCACTGGCCAGTTGCTGCATGGTCCAGGCACCGGTCACCGTGGCGGCCGTCAGGCCGAGTGACAGGCCGGCGCGGCCGATGAGGTACCCGCGCCGCATCGTCCCGGCCGTCATCGCGGCGAGGTTCAGGAACGGATTGTGGGTCGGCGCGGCGCGGGCGGTGGTTCCGCGGCCGAACCCGACGCCGAGCATGTGCGGGATCGCCCCCGTGCAGCGGCCCGAATTCACCCCGCCGCCACGGCATGTCGAGCTGGTCACCGCCAGCACCGGTACTTGTGCCTGGGCCACCGCACCGGCACCGGTGGCGTCGACGGCCTGTGGGAACGACACTGACGCTGTCACCCACACTCCGGTCAGCTCCAACCCACTCGAGCTGTAGGTGAGGCTGCCGGGCGGCGAGTCGGCAGGAATATTCGGCACCTCCGCGGCCGGCACCACCACGCCCACCGACCCGGTGTCCACGGTGAACGGCGACGCCGGGCCACCGTTGACCGAGGCCTCGACCTTGAGCGTGCTTCGCAGGTTCGTGAAGTCCGGCGACCCGACCCACGGCACCGTGTAGCTGTCGCGGTAAGCCTCGTACGTCGCGCCGGCCGGGGCGGGGGCCTGCCTGCTGGGCGAGGGTGTACTGGTTGCGCCAGAACCACATCCGGCCACCAGCGCGGCGGCGACGACCATGGCGAGAGTTTTCATGCGAACTGTCAGCACCGAGCCTCCTTCGGCGGAAGGGCGAGGTCGATCAGGTACGCCGCGGCATAGGCGTCGACACAGGGCTGGTCCCGAAACACGACTGTGTGTTGGGTGCCGTCGAACGTCAGCAGCACTGCCCCGAGCTGTCTGGCGAGCTCGACGCCCGCTTGATAGGGCGTGGCCGGATCGCGGGTGGTGGAGACCACCAACACCGGCGGAAGGCCCGGCGCGGACACGGTGTGCGGGCCGCTGGACGGCGGCACCGGCCAGAACGCACACACGTCCAGCGGCGCGTTGCCGGTGAATTGCCCGTAGGTGCCGAACGGCGCCACCTGCCGTAACCGCCGGTCCCTGTCGATGGCCTTGGCCCGGTCGGTGTTGGGCGGCATGTCGACGCAATTGACCGCATTCTGAACGTCATTGGTATTCGCATAGTGGCCTTGGCTGTCGCGGCCCAGGTACGCGTCGGCCAGCGTGAGCAGGATGTCGCCACGTCCCTGAGCCAGCTCGGCCAGACCGCGGTTCAGCGTCGTCCACATCTTCGGTGAGTACAGCGCCATCATCGTCCCGGTCAGCGCATCGCTGTAACTCAGCTTTCTCGGATCGTCGGTGTCCGCGGGCGCGGCGACCAGTGGATCCACCAGCTCGTGGTAGACATCGACGGCCTTGGCGGGGTCGGCGCCGAGCGGGCAGCCGCCGTCGCTGACGCAGTCCGCGGCGAAATCGTCGAATGCTTTTTGGAAGCCCGCGGCCTGATCGACGCCGGCCTGGATCGGATCGGCGTCGGGGTCCACCGCGCCGTCGAGAACCATCGCGCGAACCTTGTCGGGATAGGCCTCGGCATAGGTCGCTCCGACCTCGGTGCCGTACGAATACCCCAGGTAGGTCAGCTTCTCGTCGCCCAGCGCCACCCGGATGCGGTCGAGGTCCCGGGCGACGTTGACGGTGCCGAGATTGGCCAGGAATCCTGTGCCCATCTTGTCCACACAGCGCTGGGCAAACTGTTTGCGGGTGTCCTCGATGTGGGCAACGCCGGAGGGGCTGTAATCCACCTGCGGATCTACCCGGGCCGCATCGTTGTCCGCATCGGAGTTACACAGCAGCGCCGGAGTCGATGAACCCACTCCGCGAGGGTCGAATCCGACGAAGTCGAAGCGCTGACGTACTTGCGGCGGTAGCGAATTCACCAGTTTGATGGCCGCGTCGACACCTGACCCGCCGGGGCCGCCGGGATTGACGACCAGCGAACCGATTTTCTGGCCGGTCGCCGGAAAACGGATGAGCGCCAGATGCGCGATTGCCCCGCCAGTCTCTGCGTAGTCGACGGGCACCTCGACCTCGCCGCACTCGGCGCCGGCGGTGCGGCACGGCGACCACGCCACCGGCACCGGTGGACCCAGTGCCGGCGTCGTTGCCTGCGGCGTGCCCTCGACCGCCGTGCTGCAGCCGGCTACCAGCGTGACGACGGCCAGCGCCGCGCGGAGCTTACTTCTGCTCGTACGTGCCGTGAATAACCGCACGCGCAATGGAATTCATGAACAGGTTGAATCCGAGGTAAGCCGGGCTGGCGTCCTCGGTCAGCTCGAGCTTCTCCACCTTCACGGCGTGCACGGCCACGTAGTAGCGGTGATAACCGTGCCCCTGCGGCGGGGCGGCGCCGAGGAAGCGGCGGATACCGGCGTCGTTGACGAGGGTCAGGGCGTCACCGGGCAGCACCGAACCGTCCCCGACACCGGACGGCAGGTCGGTGACGGTCGCCGGGAGGTTGGCTACCGCCCAGTGCCAGAAGCCGGATGCGGTCGGAGCGTCCGGGTCGTAGACGGTGACGGCGAAGCTGCGCGTCTCCTCCGGGAACCCCGACCAGCTCAGCTGCGGCGAGACGTCCTCACCACCGGCGCCCATGATTCCGCTGACCTGAGCGTTCTTCCACGGCTCACCGTCGGCGAAGTCGGTGCTGGTGAGGGTGAAACTGGGCAGCTCGGGCAGGAATTCGTAGGGATTGTAGGGAAATGCCATGTGACGGGCTTCCTTTCGGTTGTCAGCAGTTCTTCAAGAAGTGTTCGAGCACCTGGGTGCCGAATTGCAATGCGTCCACGGGTACCCGCTCGTCGACGCCGTGGAACAGTGCCGCGAAGTCCAGCTCGGGCGGCAACCGCAACGGGATGAAGCCGAAACACCGAATACCGAGTCTGGCAAAGGCTTTCGCATCCGTTCCGCCGGACAGCATGTAGGGCACGGTGCGCGCCTCCGGGTCGACGGCAAGCAGCGCGTCGTTCATCGCGTCGACGAGGTCGCCGTCGAACGTGGTCTCATACGACGGCAGGTCCCGCTCCCACTCGCGGGTGACGTCCGGACCGATCAGCTCGTCGATCTCCCGCTCGAAGGCTTCCTTCCGGCCGGGCAACACCCGGCAGTCGATGACCGCCTCGGCAGTCTGCGGGATGACGTTGGCCTTGTACCCGGCCTTGAGCATGGTGGGGTTCGCGGTGTCACGCAGGGTCGCGCCGACGATGCGCGAGATGCCGCCGAGCTTGGCGATCGTGCCGTCGAGATCGGGCGAGTCCAGATCGAAGCTGTAGCCGGTTTCCTCGGCGACGGCGGTGAGGAATTGCTGCACGGAATCGGTGAGCACCAGCGGGAATTGGTGCCGCCCCAGACGGGCGACGGCCTCGGCGACCGCGGTGACGGCGTTGTCGTCGTGCACCATCGAGCCGTGCCCGGCGCGGCCGCGGGCGGTCAGCCGCATCCAGGACAGCCCCTTCTCGGCGGTCTCGATGAGGTAGAGCCGGCGCTCCCCGCCGTCCTTGTGCGGCACGGTGAGCGAGAAGCCGCCCACCTCACCGATGGCCTCGGTGATGCCCTCGAACAGGTCGGGCCGGTTGTTCACCAACCACTGCGCGCCGTAGGTGCCGCCGTGCTCCTCGTCGGCGACGAACGCGAACACGAGATCCCGGGGCGGCACGATGCCGGCACGCTTGAAGTGCCTGGCGACCGCGATCATCATGCCGCACATGTCCTTCATGTCGACCGCACCGCGGCCCCACACGTAGCCGTCGGCGACGGCGCCGGAGAAGGGATGCACGCTCCAGTCCGCGGGCTCGGCGGGCACCACGTCGAGATGGCCGTGGATGAGCAGCGCACCCCGGCTGCGGTCGGCCCCGGGCAGGCGGGCGAAGACGTTGCCGCGGCCCGGCGCTCCGGACTCGATGTACTCGGTGGCGTAGCCGACGGCGCTGAGTTGCTCGGCGACCCAGAGGGCACACTCCGCCTCACCCTTGGTGGTCGCCAAATCGCCGGTGTTGGAGGTATCGAACCGGATCAGGGAACTGACGAGATCAACGACCTCGTCGACGGCTTGTGTCACAGTCCCCTTTCCTACCACTGGCGCCGGGCACCCGGCGGCGCGGAGGTCAGCCCCTACCACATGTTTCCCAAGAACCACTCGCGCAACACGCCGATTTAGGGTTTGATTTAGCGGATGACTCCCCGCCTGCCCGCGATCGCGGCGCTGCTGTGCCTGTCGGTCAGCGGCTGCTCGGCTGTCACCGCGGGCAGCGCGCAGCCGGCCGAACGTGCGCCGCTGACCAGCCCGGACGCCCTGCCTGCTCTCCTGCTGTCAGCACCCGACGTGGGCGCGGCACTGGCCAGCGACGACGTCGTCGTCACCACCGACGTGAGCAAGGCGTGGAACGACAGCGCGCACTTCGCCGACGTGAACTGCCTGGCCATCGCCGGTGCCGCACAGCAAGGGGTGTATGCGAGCAGCGGGTCGACGGCCGTGCACGGCCAGGTGCTGCGCGAGGCGCCGACAGCGCCGGCGTGGGAGCACTACGCCGTCCAGGCAGTGGTCTCCTTCCCGAGTGCGCAAGCCGCGGCCGACTTCTTCACCGCGTCGCAGCGCAGCTGGGCGGCGTGCTCCAACCGGGAGCTGAACTACGCCCAGCCGATCGGGCCTCCGCAGGTGTGGTCGGTGGGGCAGCCCAGCACCGAACGTGACGTGCTCGCGGTGTCGCGGGTGCAGCAGAGCCCGCAGCGGTGGGCCTGCCAGCGAGCCCTGACGGTGCACAGCAATGTCGCCGTGGACGTCGAAGCATGCAGCCTGGACGGGCCGACGGCGGCGGCCAGCGCGATCGCCGGCCAGATCGCCGGACGGCTGCCGAGCGCGTGAGCTGCTGACGCGCCGAATGTAACGCCAGGGCGCGATTCGGCAGCGAACGTCACCCTGGCGTCACGCTCGGCGGGAGATTCCAGCCGTTGGGGGCTCGTTTTGGGCTGCGGACCTCGATCCGTTAGCCTTAGCTGCTCACTGAGTCCGAGTGGCGGAATGGCAGACGCGCTAGCTTGAGGTGCTAGTGCCCTATTAACGGGCGTGGGGGTTCAAGTCCCCCCTCGGACACTCTTCTTCCGTACGTCGGCGGCAGCCTGGAGAAGTGTCTCGGCCAGCACGCTGGTTGCCGCCGTCAGCTGCTCCGCAGGCCGAGACGCCAGGTACACCTGCCACACAACCGGATCGGCCAGTTCGACCGACGCCAGTCCATCCAACCGCCGAGCCTCCGAACGAGGCATGAACGCGGTGCCCAGGCCGTTGCGCACCAACTCGGTGATCGCGGCGAACCCGGCGGGCACCTCGTACTGCGTACGCGCGCTGACCCCGGCAGCGTGCAGCGCACCGTCGATCAGGCCGCGCAGTCCGAAGCCCGGCGGAAAACCGACAAGATCCTCCGCCGCGACATCGGCGAGGTCGAGCCGCGACCTGCGCGCCAGGTTACTGTCGGTGCGGCACACGAAAACCATTGGCTCCTCGAACAGCAACCGCATATCCAGCTGCGGCGGGTGACGGTCGGGAACCGACACCAGCGCCAGATCCAGCGATCCCTCGAGAAGGGCCGACAGGTACGACGACGCCCCGGTCTGACTCAGCCGCAACCGCAGCCCCACGAACGGATGGGCCCGGTGAAACCGCCCGAGAGCAGCGGCCACATCCACCGGCCCCGACGAGATCAGTGACCCGAATTCGACTGTGCCCGAGAGCTTTCCGGAGAAATCACCAACCGACTCGGCAGCCAGTCGGCTCGCCTTCAGCACGTCGTAAGCGTGCGACCGAAAGCGTTCACCGGCGGCGGTGAGACGTATTCGCTGGCGCGATCGGTCGAAAAGCTGGACGTCGAGCTCACGTTCGAGCCTGGCGATCGACGACGACAACGCCGACTGCACGATGTGTGCCCGGTGCGCACCCCGGGTGAAGCTCATCTCCTCGGCAACGAACACGAAATGTTCGATCTGGCGTAATTCCACACCCCACAGTATCTGTCTCATAGATGACAGACATCGACAGAAATCGTTGGACGCGATGACATGGATCGCGTGAACTACAGATATGAACAGCATCAGCAGACGAAGCCTCGGCCGGCTGACGGCGGTCGCCGGCGGTGCGGCGCTGCTTTCGGCGTGCACGACCCCGGCGCGCACCGACGCGACACCACCGCGCTCGCCGCAACACCAGCTCGGCCCGATCAAGCAGATCAAGGCGGGTCTGCTCGACGTCGGCTACACCGAGGCCGGGCCCGCCGACGGGCGACCGGTCATCCTGCTGCATGGCTGGCCCTACGACATCCACAGCTACGCCGACGTCTCGGCGATCCTTGCCGGCCAAGGCTTCCGCGTCATCGTGCCGTACCTGCGCGGCTTCGGGTCGACCCGATTCTTGTCGACGGACACATTTCGCAATGGTCAGCAAGCAGCTCTGGGCGCCGATGTGATCGCGCTGATGGACGCGCTGCGCATCGACACTGCGATCCTCGGCGGCTACGACTGGGGCGGTCGCACCGCGAACGTCGTGGCGTCGCTGTGGCCGCAGCGCGTCGCCGGACTCGTCGCGGTCAGCGGCTACATCGTCGTCGATCTGGCCGCCAACCGCGAACCGCTGCCTCCCGAGGCCGAACACGGCTGGTGGTATCAGTACTACTTCGCCACGCCACGTGGCGAACTCGGCTACCGGCGCAACACCACGGCATTCAACCGGCTGATCTGGTCCAGCGCCTCACCGCTGTGGCAGTTCGACGACGCCGCCTACGACCGGTCGGCCACGGCATTCGACAACCCGGATCATGTCGACATCGTGATCCACAACTACCGTTGGCGCCTTGGCCTCGCCGCAGGCGAATCCCGTTACGACGCAGACGAACAACGGCTTGCCGGCAAGCCCCGCATCACGGCGCCCGCGATCACCATCGCGAGCGACTTCGACGGCGCCGCCAAAGACGGCACTGCGTATCGCGACATCTACACCGGCCCATACCAGCACCGCGTCCTGAACCGGATCGGACACAATGTCCCTCAGGAGGCGCCGGCGGAATTCGCCGCGGCCGTCGTCGATGTCGACCGCATGATCAACCACTAGCTCGAGGACCATCGTCGAATGTCGCTGCTATCCCTTCCATTGGTGGCTGACACGCTCGCGCGCGTGTTCGCCGCGGCGGTCAATCCGGCCCCGAAGACCGCGGTGCGGTTTCCGGAGATCGCCGGCCGCACCGCCGAGATCACGATTCCCACCAGATATGGGCCGACACCGGCCACGGTGTATCACCCATCCCCCGGCGCCGGGCAGCCGGCGGTGTACATCAACGTCCACGGCGGCGGCTTCGTGGTCGGACACCGGGAGCAGGACGATCCGTGGTGCCGGTATCTGGCTGCCAACTCCGGCGCGGTCGTGATCAACACCGACTACGTGCTTGCGCCCGGCCACCGCTTCCCCGCCGCCCCGCACCAGCTCTACGACATCGCGTGCTGGGCCGCCGACCCGGGTCGGGACTGGGACGGAAGCCGACTCTGCGTCGGTGGTCAGAGCGCGGGCGGCAGCCTCAGCGCCGCAGTGGCACGGCTGGCCCTCGAGAACGGCGGACCGGATATCGCTTTGCAGGTCTTGCATTACGCCCCGTTGGACTTGGTGACACCAACCCGCGACAAACCCTCGGCGCTCGGCCCCCGCGCGGTGATGAAGCCGTGGATGGGCGAGGTCTTCGACACCGCGTACATCCCACATCCAGCCCAGCGCCGCGACCGACTGGCTTCGCCGGCATGGGAAGGCAACGCCGCCGAACTGGCCGGTATCGCACCTGCGCTCATCGTCACCGCCGAGCACGACCGCCTGCGGGACGAAGCACGCCGATACGCCACCCAACTCGACGCCGTCGGCGCCTTGGCGGAGTACTACGAGGTGCCCGGCGTCGACCACGGCTACAACATCATGAGCGACGCGGCCGACGTCACCCGGCGAAGCTACGCGCACATCGTGGAGCACGTTCGACGCGCCGTCGAGTAGCCGCCCTACAGTCGGACAGCCACCGCGATGCCGTCGGCGATCGGCAGCGTCATCGTCGCGTAGCCGTTCGCCTCGTCCCCGAGGTAGTCGAACAGCGCGCCATGGACGTCGCGGCCGAAATCAGCCGTCACATCGTCAACCAGGATCAGCGTGCCGGCGCGCAGGTTCGGTTCGAGCACGCGCAGCACGTCGATCGCAAGATCGGGCCAGCCGTCCAGCAGCACCAGATCCGGTACGTGCGGCAGGTCCGCCAATGTCTCGCGGGCATCGCCGAGGCGCAGTTCGATCAGATCCCCGACACCGGCTTCCGCGAAGTTCCGCAACGCGGCGTCGGCCTTGTCCTGCTGCATTTCCGTGGTGATCACCAGGCCGCCGCCGTTGTCGTGGACCGCACTCGCTAGATGGATCGTCGATACCCCGAACGACGTGCCGTACTCGACCACATTGCGCGCACCGGTAGCCCTGGCCAGCAGGTACAGCAGCCGGCCGCCGATGCCGGATACCGACATGTAGACGTCCTTGAACATCTCGGCACGCTGGCCGGCGTCGAGATCCCATGGTGAGCTCGCGCCGTCGAGAACAGCCGCAACCGCAGCGTCGTCGCCGGCCTGCTCATTCGACAAGAGGCGTTGCAGCACAACAGAAATCGGGGCAGTTGTCAGAGAGTTGGTCATCGTGGGTTCCTTCCAATCAGATCGATGACCCCAACGTATCCTTGGGGGTGCATTACCTCCAGTGCATGATTGATAGGTAAGGATTATCCGAAATGGAATCCACGAGCGACCTCGACATGAATCTGCTGCTGGCGCTCGACGCGCTGCTCGAGTTACGCAGCGTCGGCCTGGCCGCCGAGCGCCTGCACACATCTGCTCCCGCCATGAGTCGCACGCTGGGGCGGTTGCGCCGCAGGCTGGACGACCCGGTGCTGGTACGAGCAGGCAGGCAGCTGGTTCCGACACCGCGGGCGCTCGCAATGCAGGTCGAGGTTCACGACGTGATCGCCCGCGCCCGAGCACTTTTCGCCTCACCGGAGATCGTCGATCCTCGACGCCTGTCGCGTACGTTCTCGTTGCAGATGGGCGACATCGGAATGCTCAGCACCGTCGCCGAGCGGTTGCTGACGCGAGTGCGTACCGAAGCGCCCGGTGTGACACTGCGGTTCGTCGGCGAGAGTCATGAGGACACGCACTCGTTGCGTGACGGCGGCGTCGACCTCGAAGTGGGGCAGACCGGTCACCTGGACCCGGAGATTCGCGTTGAGGACCTGGTCACCGAGCGGATGGTCGGCGTCGTCCGTGCGGGACATCCCCTACTGAAACGACGCGTCACCGCCAAACGCTTCGCCGACGCCGAGCATGTCGTGTTCTCCCGCAGGGGACGACTCCGCGGACCGGTCGACGACCTGCTCGCCGAGCAAGGCCTGCAACGCCGCGTCGTCGTATGCGCACCCACTCCCGCCGGTGGTCTGTTCCTGGTCCGCAGTAGCGACCTCGTCGCCATGATGCCGGCCGGGCTGGGCCGCTACGCCATGGAAGCGCTGAATCTCGCCAGTTTTGCGATTCCACTTGACCTGCCGCCGTTGACTGTCAGCATGGCCTGGCATCCACGCCACGACGCCGACGGTGCGCACCGCTGGCTCCGGCAGTGCCTCCGGGAGGCGCTCCAGACAACCGTGTAACGGTCTCGATCGCCCGGGGCACTGCAGTGGCAGCAGCGACGAAAGGAGCAGGCCCGATGGGTGACCCCGAGTACGACTTCACCGGTCTGCGCGCGTTGTTCATCAACTGCACCCTCAAACGGTCACCCGAGCCGAGCAATACTCAGGGTTTGGTCGACATCAGCACCTCGATCATGACTCGACATGGCGTGGCGGTCGACGTGGTACGAGCCGTGGACTACGACATCGCCACCGGCGTCTGGCCCGACATGCGTGAACACGGGTGGGCCACCGACGACTGGCCGGAGCTGTTCGAAAAGGTCCTAGCCGCTGATATTTTGGTGCTGGCCGGACCGATCTGGCTCGGTGACAACAGCTCGGTGATGAAAAAGGTGCACGAGCGGCTCTACGGCGGTTCGCACCTGCTCAACGACGCCGGGCAATATCTGTACTACGGCCGCGTCGGCGGGTGCCTGATCACCGGCAACGAGGACGGGGTGAAGCACTGTGCCCAGAACGTGCTCTATACCCTGCAGCACATCGGGTACACGATTCCCCCGCAGGCCGACGCGGGATGGATCGGTGAAGCAGGTCCCGGACCGTCCTACCTCGATCCGGGTTCGGGCGGCCCGGAGAACGACTTCACCAACCGCAACACCACATTCATGACCTGGAATCTGATGCACCTGGCGCAACTGCTGCGCAGCGCCGGCGGCGTACCGGCCTACGGGAACGTCCGGACGGGCTGGGACGCGGGGTGCCGCTATGATTTCGCCAATCCGGAATACCGCTGAGCGGATAGCATTCCGTCTCGATGGCCGGGACGGAAGACGACGAGACGGCACTCGTCGCAGCACTGCGGGCGGGCGACGAGCAATCCTTCGCCCGGCTCGTCGATCGCTACACTCCCGCGTTGCTGCGGGTGGCACGCGGCTATGTCCGCACCCACGAATCGGCCGAAGAGGTGGTTCAGGAAACCTGGATCGCGCTGATCAAAGGCATCGAGAAGTTTGAAGGCCGATCATCGCTTCGCACTTGGCTTTTCACGGTGATGATCAACATCGCCAAGTCCCGCGGCATCCGAGATCAACGGCATTCCGATGCCGAGGTGGCCGCAGCGGGAGGCACCGTCGATCCGAACAGATTCCGTCCTGCAGGGGACCCGGAGTGGCCCGGACATTGGAAGGACGACCGGGCACCTGTCCCGTTTCCCGACACTCCCGAAGGCAGTGTGTTGGCAGCGGAGTTTCTCGATCTTGCGCGTCGCGAAGTGGACAAGCTCCCCGAACGGCAACGTATGGTCGTCACCTTGAGAGACCTGCTTGGATTCGACTCGGGAGAGGTGTGCACACTGCTGGACCTCAGTGTCGCGAACCAGCGGGTGTTGCTGCATCGTGGCCGCGCGGCGATCAGGCAGGCGCTCGAGGACTACGTGCGGGGGGCGCGATGAACGCCGAGGGCATGGACTGCAGCGAGTTGGTCGAACTCGTCACCGCATACCTCGACGGATCGCTGGACCCGACGACCAGGTCACGCTTCGACATGCACCTACTCGACTGCGACGGGTGCGAGAACTACCTGCAGCAATTCCGGGTCACCATCGAGACGGTCGGCCGAATCAGCCATGAACACGTCGATCCTGACTTCCGGGCCAAGCTGCTCAACGCGTTCCGCGACTGGCGCTGACCGCGTCTGCGCATCGGTGTAACGCATCCGTCTTCGCGTGTGACTCAAGGTCGTACCATCTCGCGCCTCGGCCAACACGGCGCACGACCCGCAGGAGTTCCCCGTGAAGATCGCCCTTCCCGCTGCCGCGCTCGGCCTCGCCGTTGGCGTAGGTTTATGCGCTGCAGGCATTGCGACGGCCGTCCCGATCACCAGCGGATCGGCGGCAGACGTTGTCAAAGCTCTGCAAGACCAGGGCTACAGCGTGCAGTTCAACGGACCCTCGACGACCATGCCGCTGTCCCGGTGCACCGTCAACGGCGTGCACGGCCTGACCGTCATGATGATGGCCGACGGCGCTCTGACGATGCGCATGGATCCCGCCAACCCCGGCGTGGCCTACGTAGACCTCTCCTGCCCGATCGGCAACTAGTACACATGGACGGCGACGACCGCGACGAACCGCCCGCCGACACCGGCGGTTACGGTTTCCCAAGAGCGTTGTGGCGCACTATGGACAAGCATCCGCCACCCGGCGCCCACCATCTCCGCCGATGGCGTAGCCCGCTGCGTGGCCCGTGGTTGACCTCGGTACTCGGCTTGGTTCTGCTGATCACCCTGCCGGTAGTCATCATCACCGGCCTGCTCTCGTACATCGCCTACGGTCCCCAGTTCGGACAGGCGATTCCCGTCGATGTCGGGTTGCTGAAACTACCGACATTCAACTGGCCGACCGACCCGTCCTGGTTGTATCGGCTCACCCAGGGTCTGCATGTGGGACTGGGCCTGATTCTGATCCCGGTCATCTTGGCGAAGTTGTGGTCGGTGATCCCGCGCTTCTTCTCCTGGCCGCCCTCGCGATCGCTGGCCCAGCTGCTCGAACGCCTGTCGCTGATCATGCTGGTCGGCGGGATCCTCTTCGAAATTGTGACCGGCGTACTGAACATCCAGTACGACTACATCTTCGGGTTCAGCTTCTACACCGCGCACTATTTCGGTGCCTGGGTCTTCATCGCGGGATTCCTCGTCCACCTTGCCATCAAGCTCCCGAAGATGTGGGCCGGTCTGCGCTCGCTACCGTTTCGTCAGGTGCTGGCCACCTCGACAGCCGAAACCTGGCCGGAACCAACGGATCCCGACGGGCTGGTCGCTGTTGACCCGGCGCCTGCGACAATGAGCCGACGCGGTGCACTGCTTCTCGTCGGCTCCGGCGCGGTGTTCATGGCGGTGATCACCGCCGGGCAGACGATCGGCGGGTTCACGCGGCATCTGGCGCTTCTCCTGCCGCGTGGCCGGGACCTGGGCAACGGGCCCAACGACTTCGAAGTGAACAAGACTTTCGCCGCATCGCTGATCGATCCGCGCGCCACAGGCGACGCCTGGCGGCTCACCTTGACCGGCGGACCGCGTGCGGTGGTGCTCGATCGTGCTGCGCTGCTGGCGATGACGCAACACACCGCCACCTTGCCGATCGCCTGTGTGGAGGGCTGGTCGAGCACCCAGCGCTGGACAGGCGTACCGCTGCGCAATCTGGCCGTGTTGGCCGGGGTGCCCAATCCGGTCTCGGCCTACGTCCGTTCCCTCGAGCGGTACGGCTTCAACCAGGCGACGCTCCAAGCAAATCAGGTGTCGGCCCAGGATTCGTTGTTGGCGCTGAAAGTCAACGGTGCCGACCTGTCCCCCGATCATGGGTACCCGGCGCGCATCATCGTCCCTGCCCTGCCCGGCGTGCACAGCACCAAGTGGGTCACGACGATCGATTTCAGGGCGGGGTGACATGTCCTCGTTCCCATCGGTGTTCCGCGAGGTCTATGGCTCGCATCCGTTCCATCTGCTCACCTTGACAGCCGGATTCGCGTTATTCACTTATGTTCTCGTCACCGTGGGTCCTGCACAGCTGTGGAACCCCACCACCTGGTGGCAGTCCATCGCGGTCTGGTTCGCCGCCGCCATCGTCGCTCACGATCTGGTGTTGTTCCCGGTCTATTCGCTCGTCGATCGCTTTCTGGTGGCCGCACGCCGTCACCGTCGTGCCACCACCACGAGCCGTGTACCTCTGATCAACTACGTACGTGTGCCTCTGATGGGTGCGGCGTTGACGTTGGTCGTCTTCCTGCCCGGCATCATCGAGCAGGGCGCATCGAACTTTCATGCGGCCACCGGTTTGACCCAAGCTCCCTATCTAGGACGCTGGCTCCTGCTGACGGCAGCGCTGTTCGGGGCGAGCGCGGTTGCGTACGGCGTACGAGTGGCACGCGCGGCGGCAAAGCCGACTGCGGCCTCCCGTTCGGCGAGTTAGTCCGATACCGAATCAGGCGTGCTCGTGCGTCCCCGCGTCTTGATCAGGCTCGCCAGGGTCGTCACCAGCAGCACCACCCCGATCACGCTGATCGACATGCCCGTCGAGATCTCGGGGACCATGACGTGTTCGCCGCCGTTGATGAACGGCAGGGTGTTCTCGTGCAGGGCGTGCAGCACCAGCTTGACGCCGATGAACGCCAGGATCAGCGCCAGCCCGTAAGACAGGTACACCAGGCGGTCCAGCAGACCGCCGATCAGGAAGTACAGCTGCCGCAACCCCATCAAGGCGAACGCATTGGCGGTGAACACGATGTAGGGCTGCTCGGTCAGCCCGTAGATCGCCGGGATCGAGTCGAGTGCGAACAGCACGTCGGTGAAGCCAATTGCGATCAGCGCCAACAACATCGGTGTGACGGCGCGGCTACCGTCGACCTTGGTGAGGAACTTGTCTCCGTCGTAGTCCTCGGTCGTCGGGACCAGACGCCGCACCAGGGCGATGATGCGGCTGTCGCGCTTCTCTTCGACCTCCTTCTCGTGACCGGCCTCTTTCGCCAGCTTGATCGCGGTGAGCACCAAAAAGAGCCCGAAAAGGTAGAACACCCAGCTGAACGTGCTGATGGCCGCGGCACCGATGGCGATGAACCCGGCCCGCATCACCAGCGCCAGCACGATCCCGATCAGCAGCAGCTTCTGCTGGAACTGCCGCGGCACCGCGAACGTGGCCATGATGATCGTGAACACGAAGAGGTTGTCGACGGACAGCGCCTTCTCGGTGACGTACCCGGCGAAGTACTCGCCGGCGAACGTCCCGCCCCACAGCCACCACACGACGAATCCGAACGCAATCGCCAGGCCGATGTACACCGACGACCAGATCGCGGACTCTTTGAACGTCGGTTCGTGCGGCACCCGCACGTGGGCGAAGAAGTCGAACACGAACAGCCCGAGGATGACTGCGCACGTGATGAACCAGACCGAACCGCTGATGTCCATGACATCTATTATTCGGTATTAGCCAGCCTTGACCGCGAGGACAGGTTTCGGGCACTCCATCAGCACTTGTTGCGCGACGCTGCCGAGGAGCAGTTTGCCGACAGGGTTGCGGTGCCGCAGACCGATCACCAGCAGCTCGGCATCGGGGCGCTCCATCGCCTGCAGCAGCGCGTCGGCGGCGTACACCCCGACCGGCTGCGACAGCTCGTAGCGCACCCCGCTCTCGCGCAGGCGTTCGGTGATGGTGTGCACCTGCCCGGGCTGGGCGAACGCGGCGTCGACGTAGGAGTCCCCCGGCGTCGAGTTGATCACCAGCAGGTCCGTGTTGCGCAGGGTGGCCTCGGCGATGCCGGCATCCACCGCCGCCAGGCCGTGCTGGTCGTTGGTGTATCCCACGACGATCATGACGTCTGCGCCTTCTCTCTCTGATCCTTGTCGTCCTCGACCACCAGCAGCGTCTCTTCGTCGCGGTGCAGCAGCCTCAGCACCAGCGGGATGATCAGCAGCACGGCCATACATACGTAGGTGACGATCGCGACCGGCTCGGTGAACAGGTTCGACCAGTCTCCACCGCCGAGCTGCAGGCTCTGGCGCAGCTGACGTTCGATGCGCGGACCCAAAATGACGCCGATGATCAGCGGCAGCACTGGAAGCCCGAACCGGCGCATCATCAGTCCGAGAACACCGAACAGCAGCAGCAATGCCAGATCCAGCGGCTGGATGTTCACCGCGAACGCCCCGAGCGTGGCGAAGAACAGAATGCCGGCATACAGGTACGGCCGCGGCGTGCGCAGCAGCTTTGCCCACAGCGGCGCCAGCGGCAGGTTGAGCACCAGCAGCAGGAAGTTGCCGATGAACAAGCTGGCGATCAGCGTCCAGATCAGCAGCGGTTCCTTGCTGAACAGCGTTGGCCCGGGCTGGATGCCGTAGGAGACAAACGCGGTGAGCATCACCGCGGCGGTGGCGTTGGTCGGCAGGCCCAACGACAGCATCGGCACCAGAGTGCCTGCGGCGGAGGCATTGTTGGCGGCCTCGGGTCCGGCCACCCCTTCGATGGCGCCCTTGCCGAACTCCTCCGGATGCTTGGACAACTTCTTCTCGGTGATGTAGCTCAGGAAGGTGGGCAACTCGGCGCCGCCCGCGGGGAGCGCACCGAACGGAAACCCGAACGCGGTGCCGCGCAGCCACGGCTTCCAGGACCGCCGCCAGTCATCGCGGCCCATCCACGGCCGCCCGACCGGAATCACGTCGGCTGGCCTGCGCCGTAGATGCGCGGCCACCCAGAGTGCCTCTCCCACGGCGAAAATCGCGACGGCGATCACCACGATGTCGATACCGTCGGACAGTTGCGGGATACCGAACGTGGCCCGGGGCTGCCCGGTCAGGAAGTCGATGCCGACGATGCCGATCGCCAGGCCGAGCACCAGCGAGATGGCGCCGCGCAGCTTCGACGACCCCAGCACCGCGGTGACCGCCACCAGCGCGAAGAGCATGATCGCCAGATACGACGGCGCGCCGAGGGTGACGGCGAACCGCGAGATCGCGGGCGCGAACGCGGCCAGCAGTGCGGTACCGATACTGCCCGCGACGAACGAGCCGATCGCCGCGGTGGCCAGTGCCTGCGCGGCCCGGCCCGCTTTCGCCATCTTGTTGCCCTCGATGGCGGTGATCACCGACGACGACTCCCCCGGGGTGTTCAGCAGGATCGACGTGGTGGATCCGCCGTACATGCCGCCGTAGAAGATGCCCGCGAACATGATGAACGCCGCACTCGGGCTGACGTTGTAGGTGATGGGCAGCAGCAGCGCCACCGTCATGGCGGGTCCGATGCCGGGCAGCACCCCGACCGCGGTGCCCAACAGCACCCCGATCACGGCGTAGAGCAGGTTCATCGGGGTCGCCGCCTCGGCGAACCCCTGCAGCAGCCAGTTGACGTTGTCCATCTACAGAATCCCGTCCAAGATGCCTGCGGGCAGCGGGATTCCGAGCCCGGAATAGAACGCGTAGAAGCTGGCCAGTGCGAGGACGACACCGATGACGATGTTGCGCACGTAGTGCTTGGCACCCAGAATCGTTGCCGCACCGGCGAAGAACAGCGCACTGGTGATCACCCAGCCCACCGGGTTGACCAACAGGATCATCGCGACGAACAGCGCGACGAGCAGTCCGACGGTGCGCCAGTCCCCCGGCGCTTCGGGATCGATGTCCTCGCCCGCGTCGGCCTCGCCCTTGCTGCCCCGCGGGATGGCGACAGCCAGGATCACCGCCAGCACCAGTGCGGCCACCCCGATGACCAACGGAAAGAACTTGGGCCCAACGGGATCCACCTTGGCGAAACCCTCGTCCAGGGTCAGTCCGCTGTAGACCAGGAATCCGCCGACGATCGCCAGGACGGCGACCACGATGTACTGCGCATAATCGGACCGGCTGTCCGGCTGTGCGTGTTTCTCATCAATGCTCACAGCAGCCCCAATTCGGTCAGCGTCGACGAGACCCGGTTGTCCTGGTCTTTGAGAAATTGTTCGAACTGCGCACCGGTCACGAAGGCGTCCGTCCACCCGTTCTTGGCCAACGCCTCTTTCCATTCCGTCGTGCCATGCATCTCTTCGAGCGCGTTGACCATGTCGTTCTTGGCGCTGTCCGAAATACCCGGCGGCGCAAGGACACCGCGCCAGTTGGCGAAGGTCAGATCGATGCCGGACTCCTTGAGCGTCGGCGCATCGATGCCCTGGACGCGTTGCTCGCTGGACACCGCGAGCACCCGCAGCTGACCTGCCTCGATCTGGTCTATGAGCTCACCGGGGCTGGAGGTTCCCGCGGTGATCTTCTTGCCCAGCAGCGCGGTCAGCAGGTCTCCGCCGCCGTCGTAGGTGATGAAGTTGACCTGTCTCGGGTCGACGCCGACCTTCTTGGCGACTTCCATCGGGAACAGGTGATCGGGCCCGCCCGGGGAGGATCCCCCACCGATCGTCATCGTGCTCGGATCGGCCTTCCAGGCGGTGACGAAGTCCTGCACCGTCTTGAACGGCGAATCGGCCGGCACGAAGATCGCGCCCGGGTCCTCGATCAGCTTGGCGATCGCTGTCGCATCGGAGGCTTTGACCTTGGAACCGTTGGTGTAGGTGGCGCCGACGACCCCCAGGCCCATCGTCATCATCAGGTCGTTGTTGCCGCGCTCATTCATCAGCCGTGCCATCGCGACCGTGCCGCCGGCGCCGAGGACGTTGAACACCTCGACGCGGCCGGTGATGTCGCGGTCCTCCATGATCTTCACTGCCGTGCGCGCGGTCAGGTCGTAGCCGCCACCGGGGCTGTTCGGCACCATCATCCGCAGCCGGTGCAGACCGGACGGGTCGTCGCCCCGCGTCACGCCGCACCCGGCGAGCAGCAGGGTCACGGCCAGTACGGTGGCGATCACCGCGAACCGCTTCGTGCGTCGTCGCACCATTCGTCGACCCCGTTTCCTGGTGGGAAGAGTTCGTCCACATGTGATGTTCAGCAATACTGGTCGAGGAAGTGACGGCAGTCACTCTTTCGGACGCAGAGGAAGTTGTGGTCGTTGTGGTCATCGCTGGTACGTAGCGGCCGTAGCCTCGCGGGCCAGTTCCTCGCCTTCCAATTGCTCGTGGTGGCGGTCGTGCTGGTCGCGGTGGGCGCGGTGTCGATCGCCCAGTCGACCAAGGAGTTCCGCGACGTGCGCGGGCAGCGGATGATCGCGGTCGCCGAGAACGTGGCGTCCACACCGCTCGTGCGGGACCGGTACTCCGATCCCTTCGCGTCCCAAATCCTGGCGCCGGATGTCGACCGCGCGGTGGCGCTGTCCGGGGCCGGGCTCGCCGAGATCATCGACCCATCCGGGCGCGTGCGAGTGTCCACCGACCCGTCACGGGTGGGCCGCACCGCGGACTTCGGCCCCAGTCGGGTCGTCGAGGGCAGAGCCTGGTTCGGCGACCTCGACATCGACGGCCGCCACACGTTGGCCGGCCAAGTCCCCATCCTGTCCACCGACGGGGCGGTGCTGTCGGTGGTGTCGGTCAGCGAGCCCTACCCCTCGGTCTGGCAACTGCTCAGCGGAGCGGGTGAGCGGCTGCTGGCCTACCTCGGCCTGGGAGCGGCGCTGGGCCTGATCGCCTCGTGGTTGTTGTCGCGTCGGATCAAACGGCACACCCGAGGTCTGGAGGTCGCCGAGATCGCCGGGCTGGCCGAACATCGAGAAGCGTTGCTGCACAGCATTCGTGAGGGTGTGATCGGGGTGAACACCGACGGGGTGATCACGGTGGTCAACGACAGCGCGCAGGAATTGCTGGGGATCGGCGCCGACGCGGTCAACCGCCGGGTCCGCGACGCCGGCATCGATCCGGCCGTTGCCGACTTCCTGGTCTCCGGCGAGGACGGCCACGACGTGGTCATCGCCACGCCGAATCGGGTGCTGGCGCTCAACCGGCGGGCGGCGACCAGCCAGGGTCAGCGCATCGGTACGGTCACCACCATGCGCGACAGCACCGAGCTGGCGTCGATGCAGGGCCAGCTGTCCTCACACAAGAGCGTCACCGACACCCTGCGAGCGCAGACCCACGAATTCGCCAACCAACTGCACACCATCTCCGGGCTGGTCCAGCTCGGCGAGTACGACTCGGTGCGGGATCTGGTGGGCGCGTTGACCCGCCGCCGGGCCGAGATCGATGCCGCTGTGACACAGCATATTTCGGATCCTGCCGTGGCCGCGCTGCTGATCGCGAAGACCACACTGGCCGCCGAGAGTGGCGTGGCGCTGCACCTGGCCGACGACTCGCACCTGGCGGCGCTGAGCCCGGCGCTGGCGACTGACGTCATCACCGTGCTGGGGAACCTGATCGACAATGCCGTCGACGTATCCGAGGGCACCGCCGCCTCGCGCGTCGAGGTCAGGATCGACGACGCCGACGGCCTGACCATCGAGGTCGCCGACTCCGGACCCGGTGTGCCGCAAGCACATCGCAGCCAGATCTTCTCCAGGGGTGTGACGTCGAAACCGGATGTTCCCGGCGGTCGCGGTATCGGCCTGGCCTTGGTGCGGCTGATCACCGCGCAGCACGGCGGGACCGCCGAGGTGCACGACGCCGACGGCGGCGGCGCCTTGTTCGTCGCCCGGCTGCCGCGGGTCGAGTCGGTGAGTCATGCGTGAGGTGCTGGTCGTCGACGACGATTTCATGGTCGCCGACATCCACCGGCGCTTCGTCGACCGCATCGAGGGATTCCACACCGTCGGGGTGGCGCATACCGGCGCCGCCGCACTGGATGCCGCCCGCACCGTGCGCCCGGATCTGATCCTGCTCGACGTCTACCTCCCCGACATGACCGGCCTGCAGGTGCTGCAGACCTTGCGTGCCGAAGGTGATCCGGTGGGGGTCATCATGATCACCGCCGCACGGGAATTGGACACCGTCAGCGGCGCTCTCGACGGTGGCGCCGCCGATTATCTGATCAAGCCGTTCGAATTCGACCAGTTGAGAACCAAAGTGGTGGCATTCGCCGCCCGCGCCGATGCCCTCGGCGCAGACCGTGGCATCGACCAGAACTTCGTCGACACCCTGTTCGGACACGCCCCATCCTCGGGCGACTCACCGCCGATGCCCAAGGGGCTCGGCGCCGAGACCGCGCGGCTGGTCCTCGACGCTGTCCGCGGAGCAGGCGAGCTGTCGGCAGCCGAATGCGCTGATCTGGTGGGCATCTCCCGGGTCAGTGCGCGCCGCTACCTCGAACACTTCCTCACCACCGGTGCGGTGGGACTGCGATTGCAGTACGGGGCGGGGCGGCCCGAGCGGCGCTATCACGCAGGGTAATTCTTCGGCGCGCGCCCGGGCCGGGCTGCTGGCATGATCTGTCGCTTATGGCATCCCACCACCTCCCGGCGACCGCGCAGACGGTGCAGTGGGGCTTCTTCGACCCTCGGCAGGCGCCCGCACTGACCGTCGAATCCGGTGATTTGGTGGCGATCGAGACGCTGACCCATCATGCCGGCGACGCCCCCGATCTGCTGATGGACGAGGGCATTTCACGGGTGTTCGCCGACGTCGAGGACCGCGGACCGGGACCGCACATCCTCACCGGACCGATCGCCGTGACCGGCGCCCGACCGGGTGACGTGCTCCAGGTCGACATCCTGGAAGCCACCCCACGCCTGCCATACGGATCCAACCTGGCCGGGCACTGGGGTTACCTCTACGACGAGATCCCCGTGGAACGGGTCACCATCTACGAACTCGATGTCAACGCGCTGCTGGGACGGGCACTGTTCGGTTACGACTGGACGGCGACCCCGCTGGCCAACGAGCCGGGCACGATCGTGGCACCCGACCCCGCGACCCGCGAGCCCGCGCTGCCGGGAGTCGTGGTGCCACTGCGGCCACACTTCGGCACCATGGGTGTGGCGCCGGCCGATCCGGTGCGCGTCTCCTCGGTGCCACCGGGCGATCACGGCGGCAACGTCGACAACTGGCGCATCGGTGCGGGCGGCCGGATGTACTACCCCGTCCAGGTGCCCGGCGCGCTGCTCTCGGTCGGCGACCCGCATGTCTCACAAGGCGACGGTGAAGTCAGCGGAACCGCGCTGGAGTCGTCGTTGAACGGGTTGTTGCGCTTGACGATTCGCCGCGATCTGCCGTTCACCGTCCCGGTCCTGGAGACCGCGACCGAACTGCTGGTGCACGGCTTCGGCGAGAGCCTGGACGCGGCGATGAAATGCGCGACGCTGCGCACACTGCAGCTGCTGCGTTGTCACTTCGGGTTGTCGCGCGCCGACGCGTACTCGTTCATGTCGGTGGCGGTGGACTTCACCGTGACCCAGGTGGTCGACCAGCGTCAGGGCGTCCACGGCCGAATCGACAAGCGTTGTTTCCCACGGTGGCAGAATCCCGCTGCATGACCGGTATTCGGGCGTTCACGTTCACCCCGGCCGACGGTGTTCCCCCCGCGGTGGCGCCGTTCGCCCACGCGACCGCCGCAGGCCAAACCCTCTACGTCACCGGCCAGATGCCAACCGACACCAGCGGCACGGTGGTCGGTGAGGATGTCGCGACCCAGACCGATCAGGTACTGACCAACCTGTTGCGGGTCACCGAACTGTGTGGCGGTGGCCTGGCCGACGTGGTCTCGGTGCGGGCGTTTCTGCTCGACTGGGACGACTACGCCGCCTTCAATGCCGCCTACGCGCCGTGGTTCCCGGACCGGCTGCCGAGCCGAACCTGCGTCGGAACGACGGGTCTGGCCGTGGGTGCCCTGGTCGAGATCGACTGGGTCTGCTGGCGCGCCGACGGTTGGGCCTGATCCCGGCCAGCGAGAACCCCCGACCGGGAGCCGCACCGGGGATTAAGGTGCGTGGTCATGGCGACGCGGTCAGCACTGGAGACTCTGAACCTCGACGACCTCACCGACCCGGTGCTGACCGACACGCAGCGGCAGATCCTCGACTACACCGAGTCGCAGCACGTCACCTTCGACATCGACGAGATGCTCGCCCAAGCGGTGCAGCAGGCAGGCAGCGATGACCTGGCCGACGACGATGGTTTCGCCGACCGGCTGGCCGCCCATGTGGCGGCCATCGAGTCCGACACCGGGTTGCGCCAGCTGATCCGAAGTAGCCTGCGCGCCAGGGTGATTCGTAAGATCCGCAACCGGCTGTCGCTGACCGACCTGCTCAAGCGCTACCCCGAGATCGAATCCATCCCGATCGAGCGGCCGCTGATCGTGGTCGGCATGCCGCGCTCGGGCACCACTCACCTGGTCAACTTGATCGCCCAGGATCGGCGCAGGCGCGCCCTGCCGTATTGGGAGGCCGAGGATCCGATCCCTGCGCTCGGGCAGGGACCCGACGTGTTCGGTGTCGATCCCCGCTACACCCGCGTCAAGGCCGAGCACGAGGCACTGATGGCCAGCACCCCGTACGTCGCGGCGATGCACGACCGATTCCCCGAGGCCATCGAAGAGGAGGTCGAACTCCTCGACCTCGACATGGCCGGCTATGTCCTCGAATGGCACGCCCGCGTGCCGGGCTGGCGGGACTTCTACCTCGGCCTCGACCAGGTCCGCCACTACGCTTACCTGAAGAAGATCCTGCAGGCGCTGACCTTTCTGCGTGGGCCGCGCACCTGGGTGCTCAAATCACCACAGCACGCCGAACAGCTCGGTCCGCTGATGACCACCTTCCCCGATGCCACCGTCGCCTTCACCCATCGTGACCCGGTCGCGGTGATCCAATCGGCGATCACGATGATGGCGTACTCGGATCGACTACGCCGCACCAGCATCGACCCGGACTGGCTGGTCGACTACTGGAGTGACCGGATCCACCGCCTGCTCAGCGCATGCGTGCGGGACCGGGATCTGGTGCCCGCCGACCGCAGCGTCGACATCGGTTTCCATCACCTCAACGGCAACGAGATGCCGGTACTCACCGCGCTCTACGGGCAAGCGGGTATCGACGTCCCGCCCAAGGTGGCCAAGCGATTCGGCGCCTACATCGACGACAACCGCCGCGGCGCCAAGGGCCGCATCCCCTACGACCTGAGGCGGCACTTCGGTGTCGAGCCCGATGACCTGCGGTCGCGGTTCGCGTTCTACTTCGAGCGCTTCGACGTCCGCCCCGAGATCTGAAGGAACCGTCGTGGAACCCCTCTACCGCAGCAGGCCCGGCGCCGACGCCATGGCGCCTGCCGCCGCCGAACACGCCGAGGAAGTCGCCCCCGGCATCTGGTGCTCGCCCGGACTGACCAACGCCTACCTGCTCACCACCTCCGACGGCCGGGTGATCGTCAACACCGGGATGGGATTCGAAGGCCCGGTGCACCGCGCGGTGTTCGACGCCGTCGATTCCTCCCCGGTGCGCTACATCCTGATCACCCAGGGCCACTACGACCACGTCGGCGGGCTGGACACCCTGCGCGACCCGGACACCACGGTGGTGGCACAGGCGAATTGGGAGCAATGGCGCGACGACAATGAGCGGCTGCTGCCCTACCGGGCCAATCGCAGTGCGTTCGCGTTCTCCGACAGACTGGCCGGCGGTATCGCCAGGATCCAGCAGCGGTTCGGCAAGAGGCTGCCGGCCCAGAGCGCCGGGTGTGCCGACATCGTGGTCGACGACCGGTTGTCACTGACCGTCGGAGACCGCCGCTTCGAGCTGATCGCCACTCCGGGCGGGGAAACCACCGACTCGATGGTGATCTGGCTACCCGATGAGCGGATCTGCCTGTGCAGCAACACCTTCGGACCCATTTTCGGCCACATCCCCAATCTGGTCACCATGCGCGGCGACCGCTACCGGGATGCGCTGACCGTGATCGACACCATCGAGCGGGTCCGATCACTGCAACCCGAGGTACTGCTCACCGGACATTTCGACCCCATCCGCGGGGCCGACCTGATCGACGCCGAGCTGACCCGGCTGCGCGATGCCGTGCAGTACCTGCACGACGAGACGGTGGCCGGGATGAACGCCGGTAAAGACGTCCGGACCCTGATGCGCGAGATCACCCTGCCCGACCACCTGCAGGTCGGCCAGGGCTACGGCAAGGTGGCCTGGGATGTGCGGGCGATCTGGGAGAACTACTCCGGGTGGTTCCACCACCGGTCGACGACGGAGCTGTATCCGACCGGACCCGAGGCCGTCAGCGCGGATCTGGTGGAACTCGCCGGCGCCGAGGCCCTCACCACCCGGGCCCGGCGCCACCTCACCGACGGCCGCCCGCTGGAGGCCATCCACCTCGCCGAACTCGTCACCCACACCGCACCCGGCGACGCCGCGGCGCGGGCGGTGCTCAAGGACGCCCACGAGCAACTCCTGGCCGACAGCGTCAACTTCTGGGAAAGCGCCTGGCTGACCAAGCAGATCGAAAGGTACACATGACCGCCCAGCTGAGCTTCGACTTCACCGGAACCCGGGCCTTGGTCACCGGCGCTACCAGCGGCATCGGCCACGCCGTGGCCGTGCTGCTGCGCGACGCCGGCGCGACCGTCACCGTGACGGGCACCAAACCCGCTGCCGCCGACTACGACACCGACCTGGCCGGGATGACCTATCGGCAACTTGTGCTCACCGACAACGCATCCGTTGACAGCCTGGCCGAAAGCATCACGGCGCTCGACGTGCTGGTGAACAACGCCGGCGCCAACTTCCCGGGTGGCTTGGACGAATCCGCCCCCGACGGGTTCGCCGCGTCCGTCGCGCTGAACCTCACCGGGCCCTACCGGCTCACCGTCGGGCTGCGTCGGGCGCTCGCGGCGTCGACCGCGGAGGGTGGGGCGAGCGTGGTCAACCTCGCCTCCATGTCGGCACTGCGCGCGGTCACCATGGTCCCCGGATACGGGGCGGCCAAGTCCGGGATCATCAACATCACCCGCAACCTGGCGGTCAAGTGGGCCAAGTACGGCATCCGGGTCAACGCGATCGCGCCGGGCACCATCGAGACCGCGATGACCGAGCCGATGCACGCGGTCCCGGAGATCCTGGCAACCGAAATCGCCCACATCCCGGCCGGGCGGATGGGCCGGGTCGACGAGGTCGCACCGGCCGTCGCGGTCCTGTGCACGGCGCAGAGCAGCTACATCAACGGCGCAGTGCTGGTCGTCGACGGCGCCTCGGACTGCGTGTAGCCGCCCACCTGCCGTACCGTATGCGGGTGCCCCGTCAGGTCCTGTTCATCCACAACGATCCGATCGCCCCCGAAGCGCTGCTCGGCGAGACGTTCACCGAACTCGGTTTCGACGTCGACACATTCGAGGTCGTCCCGGCGGAGCGGGCCGGCGACCCAACCGTCGACGTGACCTTCCCCGACCCCACCCGCTACGACGTGATCGTGCCGCTAGGCTCGCGGTGGGCGGTGTACGACGAACGGCTGCCGTGGGTGGCCGGCGAGATCGACGTCGTGCGGCGCGCCGTCGACTCCGGTGTCGGCGTGCTCGGAGTGTGCTTCGGCGGCCAGCTGGTGGCGACCGCACTCGGCGGTTCGGTGCAACGCTCCCCCGATCCCGAGATCGGCTGGCATCAGGTGCACAGCAGCGACCCCGAACTGGTGCCCGACGCCGGGCCGTGGTTCCAGTGGCATTTCGACCGCTTCACCGCTCCGCCCGGATCCAGCATCGTCGCCCAGAATAGCCGCGCCACACAGGCTTTCGTGCATGGCACGGCTCTGGGTCTACAGTTCCACCCCGAACTCGACCACAAGCTGCTGGAGCTGTGGATCGACGATGACCGGACCCGCGGGGACGGTGATCTCACCCGGCTCGGGCTGCGCACCGAGGACCTGCGCGCCGACACCACTACCCATGTCGACGATGCCGCGCGGCGGCTCCGGCAGCTGGTGCGCGGATTCCTCGCGAAGGTCGCCCGCTAGCTACCGGCCACCACCAGCTCGTGACCGCCAGCGGCCCAGGCGGTTTCGAAGGTGTCGATGCTGACCTTCTCGCCCTGGGTGTCGTCGCCCCCGCTGTCGCCGAGATACACCAGATCCGCAGCGGTGTCGATCGCTGCCACGGTCACCAGATGACCGCAATCGCTGCCCTTGCCCGCGCCGTCCCAGATGGTCGAGGAGTTCACGCAGACGATCGCCTGCTTCCCGTCGCCGAGATAGCCCTTCAGCGCGTCCAGGCCTGTTGCGACGCCGGTGTCCGTGGCCTCGCTGTCGTTGCTGTACTTGGAGTCGATGCCGTAGTGCTTGAGCAGCAGCATCAGGTCCGCTGTGCACGTCCCGTGGCCGGTCCCGCCATCCGATGGATCGAAGCTGTCGTCGTAGACCGGTTGCCCGGGGCTGCATTCGCTCGGCGTCTTCTTGGCCAGATCGATCATCTGCGCTTCGGTGGGCGCGTCACCGGTCTCCTCGGCGACGACCAGTCGGGTCGCCATCAGGCCGCAATCGCTCTGGCTCTGCTGCGCCCAGTACCGGCTGGCGGCCTCCGGGTCACCGTAGACCTGGCCCGCCGGCTGAGAATCTGGGCCGTTCTTGGCGCGAACCTTGGACTGCGGCGGCGCCGCGATGGGAGTGGGTGGCGCCGGATCGACCCCGTGACAGCCCCAGTTCGATACCCGCTTCGTCGGGGCCACGGACGTCGTCGCTGCGGCGGCAGAGGTGGCCACGGGAGCCAGCGGTGGTGCGTCCGCCGTCGGCCTTGCCGCCGAGCAGCCAGCCAGCAGCAACATGCCAATTGCCGCTGAACAGCCCAGTTTTCGCATTGGGCGAAGGTAACATGGGCCAGCTCAGGATGTTGCTGTTGCCGACGGGCAACCGTTCACCCAAACGCAACCTGGAGTGACTAGCGTGCCGAACCATGCCCACAGACGCGCAGCAGCTGGCCAGGTTGCACAGCGATGTTGACGCGCTGCTGGCCCAGCTTGCCGATGCCGAGCTGCGATGGCAGCCGTGGACCGACCCGGTGGCCGACGAAAATCGCTGCAGCGCAACGAACCTGGTGCACTACTGGGCGATGCGGCAGGTCGACCTCCGCGATACCCAGCAGCAGCTGACAGCTCTGGGGCTTTCCTCCCTGGGCCGCAGCGAAGCGCACGTCCAGGCGACGCTGCGCCTGGTCTCGGCGGCGATCGCGGCGATGCGCGGGCAGGGCTGGACACCGAACGACCAAGTCTGTGTGGAGGTCGCCGAGGGCAGCCGACTTCTCGAGCGCAACGCCACCGAGCTGCTCGGCCCCGCCGCCGAGGACCGCGCGGCCCGGATCATGGTCACCCTGCCTTCGGAGGCGGCCACCGATCCCGGCCTGTCGCGCACCCTCATCGACTCCGGCATGCGGATCGCCCGGATCAACTGCGCCCACGACGACGCCATCGCCTGGAAAGCCATGGCGGCCAACGTCCGTGCCGCCGCGGCGGCGGCCGGCCGGACCTGCCTGGTGGCGATGGACCTGGGCGGGCCCAAACTGCGCACCGGCCCGCTGGAGCCGGGGCCCAGGGTGGTGCGCCTTCGGCCGACCCGCAACGCCGAGGGTCAGGTGGTGGCCGCCGGGCGCGGCTGGCTGACCTCGGCGCGACGGCCGGTCCGCCCGCCGGAGCCGGACCTGGTCACCCTTCCGGTCAAAGCGGACTGGCTGGCCAACCGCACCGAGGGCGACGAGCTGGTGCTGCGCGACACCCGCGGATCGAAGCGACGACTGCTGCTGGCCGCCGCCGCACCCGGCGGCTTCGTCGTCACCACCGAGAAGACCACGTATGTGGGCAGCGGCACGGTGCTGAAGGCCGGAAGGAAAGACTCCACCAAAGTCGGCGAGTTGCCTGCTGTCGAGCAGAGCCTGCGACTGGCCGCCGGCGACGTCGTGCGGGTCACCCGCGACTGCACGCCCGCACCGGTCGACGAGGGCCAGCCGCCGCGGATCGGCTGCACGCTGCCGGAGGTGTTCGACACCGCCGAGGTGGGCGAACGGGTGTTCTTCGACGACGGGAAACTCGGCGGGGTGGTGGTCGCGGTGAATGCCGACACCCTCGACGTGCGCATCGAGCGCCCCGCGCACGGCACGGCAAAGCTGCGGGCCGGCAAGGGAATCAACGTTCCCGACACCGACCTGCCCATCTCGGCACTGACCGACAAGGACATCGCGGATCTGGCCACGGTGGTCGAGCTGGCCGACTTCGTCGAACTGTCGTTCGTCCGCGAACCCGCCGACGTCATCCGGCTGTTCGAGCAACTGGACCGCCTCGGCGACCGCGATCTCGGCGTGGTGCTCAAGATCGAAACCCGGCTGGCGTTCGAACATCTGCCCCGACTGCTGTTGACCGCGATGCGCCGGCGCCGGGTCGGGGTGATGATCGCCCGCGGCGATCTGGCCGTCGAGGTCGGCTACGAACGGATGGCGGAGTTGCAGGAGGAGACGCTCTGCCTCTGCGAAGCCGCCCACCTGCCGGTGATCTGGGCGACCCAGGTGCTAGAGCAACTCGCCACCACCGGCCTTCCGTCCCGGGCCGAAATCACCGATGCGGCAATGGCGGAACGCGCCGAGTGCGTGATGCTCAACAAAGGTCCCTACATCACCGACGCTGTCGTCACGCTCGACGATGTGCTGGGGCGGATGGCCGGCCACGAGCACAAGAAGAGTTCGTTGCTGCGCAGTCTGCAGTCGTGGCGGGCCACCGACTGAGTCAGCCGGGGTCGTGCCCGAGTTCGTGGGCCAGCGCGCCGTCGACCTCGGGGTGCCGGAATCGGTGGCCCAGCGCGGTCAGCTTGGCCGGTAGCACCCGCTGATTCGCTTCGGCCAATTCCCGGGCGCCCTGCTTACCCAGCAGTACCCGCGGACCGAGCGACGGCACCGGCAGTACCGCGGGGCGGTGCAGCGTCGCCGCGAGCGCCTTGGTATATGCCTTGTTGCGCACCGGATTCGGCGCGACCGCGTTGACCGGGCCCACCATCGCCTCGTCGTAGAGGGCGCGGTAGTAGATGTCGAGCAGGTCGTCGAGACCGATCCATGACAGCCACTGCTCGCCGCTGCCCAACCGGCCGCCGAGGCCGGCGGCGAACAGCGGACGCATCAACCGCAACGTGCCGCCCCGCGCGGCCTGCACGATGCCGGTGCGCACACAGACCGTCCGGACCCCCGCGTCCGCGGCGGGCTCGGTGGCGGCCTCCCAGTCGGCGACCACGTCGGCGAGGAAACCGTCACCGCGCGCACTGTCCTCGGACAGCACGGCCTCGCCGCGGTCGTAGCCGTAGATCCCGATCGCCGAAGCACTGACGAACGCGCCCACCCGCGCACCGGCGGCCAACTCGGCCAGCCTGCGGGTCGGCTCGATGCGGGAGTCGCGGATGGCGCGGCGATGGGCCTCGGTGAAGCGCCCGGCGATCGACTCCCCTGCGAGGTGGACGACAGCATCGACCCCCGCCAGCAGGTCGGGAGCGGGAGCATGTGGTTCCCAACGTCTTTCGTCGGGCCGGACCGGCTCGCGGCGCACCAGCCGGATCACCCGGTGGCCGCCGGTGGTCAGCAGCGCGGCGAGTGCGGTTCCCACCAGGCCGGTGGATCCGGTCACGGCGACGGACAACTGGCCGGCACCGGCGTGCCGGGCATCCCGGTGTGCGGCGAGGTCGTCGGCCAACTGCCGGTGCCGGTAGACGAACGTCGAGCGCAGCGCAGCGCCCGGCACCGTGGTGTCCACCTCGTCACGCATCTCGGTGCGGCCGTTGCCTGCGTCGGCGAAGGAGTGGGTGTGCCGCCACCAGCCGATGATTCGCGGCGGCAGCGTCATCAGTCCGTCCGAGGACAGCACGTCGACGAACTGGTGCGGCGGGTCGTAGCCCGCGGGATCGTGCCGGGCCACCCAGCGCAGGCCGCCGGGCAGCCCGAGGACCGCGCGGCCGTCGGCCAGCGACTCGGTTTCGGCGATGACCTGCATCGGTTGCCAGGGCGGGACCAGCCGCCGCATCGCGCCGGGCCGGGTGTGCCAGGCGAAGACCTCATCGACAGGATGGTCGACGATGCTCGAGTAGTGGATGCCCATGGGTCTCTTTTACCCGTGCGGGCACACGATTGACCGCGCACACCGCCGGGGTCACGAAAAGGTCAGCGTGAGCCGGACTCGCCGGACTTCTGCTCTTCGGGCTCGTCCGCGACCGGGTCGGCGTCGTCAGATGCGGCTTCGTCGGTGGTCTCGGCAGGCTCCTCGGCGACGTCCTCGGCCGTCTCGGGCTCCGCCGCAGCCGGCCCCTCGTCCTCGGGATAGTCGGCGTCGAACGTCGAATAGGTCGTGTCGACCGTCTCGTCGGTTTCCGAGTAGGCGGTGGTCTCGGCGGTAGCCGAGGACTCCACCGACTCGTCGGACGTCGTCACCGGCGCGGGCTCGTCGTCACCGGTACGACGCTGTTGGCGCTCCCGGATCGCGTCGACGATCAGCAGGATCACTCCGACGACGCTGGCCGCGATGCATACCCACGCGACCAGCTCGTTGCTGGTGACGACCGCGGTGACCAGGGCCGCGAGGCCGATCACCGCCAGCACCAGCGCAACGATCAGCATCGATCAACCTCCAGCGCGTGCAGCGCTCAGTTATTGCCCCGGTTGAACTGGTTGAACCCACCGCCGTCGCTGGTCGCGCCGGAATCGACCGGTGCGGCCGATCCGCGCTGGCCCAGCTCCTCGAGCTGGGACTCCAGGTAGGTCTTGAGCCGGGTGCGGTATTCGCGCTCGAACGTCCGCAGCTGCTCGAGCCGTCCCTCGAGGACAGTCCGCTGCTGGTTGATGGTGCCCATGATCTCGGTGTGCTTGCGCTCGGCATCGGCCTGCAGAGCATCGGCCTTCTCCTGCGCCTGCCGAAGCTGGGTCTCCGAGCGGTTCTGCGCATCGCTGAGCAGTGCTTCGGCGCGCTGCTTGGCGTCGGCGACCGTGGTCTCCGCGGTGTGGCGGGCCTCCGACAGGATCTGGTCGGCGTTGGTGCGCGCATCGGCGAGCAGCTTGTCGGCCTCGGCCTTGGCCGTGCCGGTGAGCCGGTCGGCGGTGTCCTGGGCCAGGGCCAGCACGCGAGCAGCCTTGATCGCCTGCTCCTCGCTGGCGGCCGGGCTCGGCGCCGGCGCCGGGGCGGGAGCCGCCTGCGGCGCGGGAGCCGGGGTGGGCTCGGGCTCCGGCTCGGGCTGGTACATCGGAATGGCCTGCGTGGGCTGCGGGACCGCGCCGCCGGAGCGGGCGGACGACAACTCCTGGTCGAGCTCGGCGACCCGCTGGCGCAGATCCGAGTTCTCCTCGATGAGCCTGGTCAGCTCGTTTTCCACCAGGTCGAGGAAGGCGTCGACCTCGTCCTCGTTGTAGCCTCGCTTGCCGATGGGCGGCTTGCTGAACGCCACATTGTGCACGTCGGCCGGTGTAAGTGGCATCATCTGCCCCCTCGGGTCTGAACGGTTGAACGGGTGCAAAGTCTAGAACGTGTCGAACGTTCGTCGGTCCGTACTGTAACTGGCGTCCATCCTGTCACACCAGAACCGCCGGTTGCCTAATTAAGAGCTAATTTCAATTTTCTGGATACCGCTTCCACGGCGTGGCTAATCGCATTTCGCGGCCGGTTGGGGTAGGTTGCCGCGCTCAGGCCGCTGCGCCGAATGCCAGCTGCATTCCGATGAACGCGAGCAGCAGCAGCACCATGATCGACAGGTCGAACCGGACCGCACCGATGGTCAGCTGCGGGATAAGCCGACGTAGCAGCTTCACGGGCGGATCGGTGACCGTCATGATCAATTCGAGGATCACCACGGTGAGTCCACGCGGATGCCAATCCCGGCTGAACGACCGGATGAACTCGACGACGACCCGGGCGATCAACAGCAGCCAGAACACGAACAGCGCGAAGCCAAGAATTTCGAAGAACAGCGACAACTAAAGCCGGTCCTTAATCAAACAGCGGATGTGACATTGCCGACATCGCTGGTGTGAGGCCAGCGCGACGCAGTCAGCCTACCTAAGGCCTGCGGCGTCGTTCGTCCACGTGGTCACTGGTAACTGTAGAAACCCGCCTCGGCGATCCGCCGGCGCTCCTCAGCGCTGACGTCGACGTCGGCCGGCGACAGCAGAAACACCTTGGTTGCCACCTTGTCGAACGACCCGCGCAGGGCGAACGCCAGACCGGCGGCGAAGTCGACCAGCCGCTTGGCGTCGGCGTTGTCCATCGAGACCAGGTCCATGATCACCGGCTGGCCGTCGCGGAAGCGCTCGCCGATGGTGCGGGCCTCGCTGTAGTCCTTGGGCCGCAGCGTGGTGATCTTCGACATCGGGCTGCCTGCTTCGAACAGCTCGGCCATCCGGCGCGGGTCCATCGCCAGTGCGCCGCGGGTCGAACCGCGCAGCGAGCCGAACCGCGACGAGCGCGGCATGTCGTGGGGGTGCTCGAACTCACGCGGACGGAACCGCGGCTCGTCGCCGTACGCGGCGCGGAAGCCGCCGGTCGGTGCGTAGTCCGCCTCGCGCGGGTCCCGAAGATCCTCGTACTCGCGACCCATCCGCGGATCGCGGTCGTCGAAGCGGCCCGGGCGCTCGTAGTCGTCGTCGGCGAAGCGCTCACGGCGGGCGTAACCGCGGTGAGCGCCGCGGTCATCGTCGTCGTAGTACTCGTCGTCATAGTCGTCCATCGGGGCCATACCGAAGTAAGCCTTGACCTTGTGGAGAGTGCTCATCGCTGGACCCTTCTGAAGCGTGAAGTGCGGTGTCTGTGATGAAGATGTGACTGGAGTGACTACTCAGGGAGACGTTAGAGGACGTTGTCCCATAAGCGCGGTTCCGACACGCACACAGGTAGATCCGTGTCGCACCGCCGCCTCCAGGTCGCCCGACATCCCCGCCGACAACGCTGTCGCACCAGGATGATTGCGCAATATCCTTCGGTGTTCGTCGGCCAGCGCCGCGAATGCCGCATCGGGATCGGCACCCAGCGGCGGGACGGCCATCAGCCCGGCCAGCCGCAATCCGCCGGCCTCGGCAACCAGGGCGCACAGCTCGTCGACGGCGCCCGGATCGCCGATGTCCACACCGCCGCGCGAGGTGTCCCCGTCCAGGCTGATCTGGACGAACACGCTGATGGGTGCACTGCGCACCCCCTCCTCGATGGCCAGCGCCACACCCCGGTCCAGCGCCGCGGCCACCTTGGCGGTGCTCAGCGAGTGGACCGTATCCGCCCATGCCGCAATCGCTTTGGCCTTGTTGCGCTGGATCTGACCGACCATGTGCCAGCGAAGGTCGCTCGCCCCGGTGAGGTCGGCCACCTCGGCGATCTTCGCCGAGGCCTCCTGTTCGCGGGATTCACCGAACACCCGGCAGCCCAGCCGCCACAGGATGGCGACGTCGGTCGCCGGGAAGAACTTGGTGATCGGCAGCAGCTCGATCTCGGCGACGTCGCGACCGGCGGCGTGCGCTGCGGCCGCCAGCCGGTCGGTCAGCGCGGCCAGGGCCGTGGCGAGTTCGGCCTCCCGGTCCGTGGGGCTCGTCATTCCATCCACACCAGACACGCCAGCCGACCGGTCGGCGCGTCGCGGCGGTGACTGAACAGCTTGGTGTCGGCCACCGTGCAGCGTGGGTCGGCGTCGATGGCGTTCACCCCGGCGTCGCGCAGTTGCCGGGCGATCCCGGCCCGCAGATCCAGGCCCGGCGTGCCTTTCGCGGTGCGGGTACGGCTGCCGGGCAGTCGCGCTTCGACGTCGGCGGCCATCTGTTCGGGCACCTCATAGTTGGCGCCGCTGACGGCCGGGCCCAACAGCACCGATATGTCCTCGGTGTGGGCACCGCTGGACAGCATGGTCTCCAGGGTTCGCAGCACCACACCGTCGGCGGCACCGACCCGGCCGGCGTGGACGGCGGCCACCACTCCGGCACGGGCGTCGGACATCAGCACGGGCACGCAGTCGGCGGTCACCACGGCCAGGGCGAGCCGCGGCGTGGTCGTCACCAGGGCGTCGGTGTCGTCCACGGCGTCGGCTCGCGGACCATCGACGACGGCGACGTGATCGCTGTGGGTCTGATTCATCCACACCACGTGGTCCTCCGGTAGCCCGATCGCGGCGGCCAGCCGTTTCCGGTTGGCGGCCACCGCTTTCGGATCGTCGCCCACGTGGTCACCGAGATTGAAGGTGTCGAACGGTCTGACCGAAACACCACCGGCACGGGTGGTGGTCACGCGACGGATGACTGTCACAAACCCAGTATTGCGGCAGTGCGGACAGCGTCAGTGCCGCATGAACGGCGGCACGTCGACGTCGTCGTCGGAGATTCCGCCGTCGTCACCGCCACCGATCCGCACCGTCGCGCCGTTGGTGTGCACCGGCACGCTCGCCGGGTCGCTCGGATCGAAGAGCGAGGAGCTGAGCTTGCCCGCCGCACCGGGAACGATCCCCTGGCCGGTCGTCGGGGTACCGACCACCGGCTTGCGGCTCGGGGTGGCCGACTCGAAGCCTGCGGCGATCACGGTCACGCGCACCTCGTCACCGAGCGAATCGTCGATCACGGTGCCGAAGATGATGTTGGCCTCGGCGTGCGCCGCCTCTTGGACCAGCGAGGCGGCCTCGTTGATCTCGAACAGACCGAGGTCGCTGCCGCCGGCCACCGACAGCAGCACGCCCTGGGCGCCTTCCATCGACGCTTCCAGCAGCGGGGAATTGATCGCGATCTCGGCGGCCTTGAGCGCGCGGCCGTCACCGCGGGCCGAGCCGATGCCCATCAGGGCGGTGCCCGCCCCGCTCATGACGCCCTTGACGTCGGCGAAGTCGACGTTGATCAGGCCGGGGGTGGTGATCAGGTCGGTGATGCCCTGGACACCGTTGAGCAGTACCTCGTCCGCGCTGCGGAAGGCATCCATCAGCGAGACCTGGGCGTCGCCCATCTGCAGCAGCCGGTCGTTGGGGATGACGATCAGGGTGTCGCAGCTCTCGCGCAACGCCTGGATGCCGTTCTCGGCCTGGTTGGAGCGGCGCTTGCCCTCGAAGGAGAACGGCCGGGTCACCACACCGACGGTCAGCGCGCCCAGCTTGCGGGCGATGGTGGCCACCACGGGTGCGCCGCCGGTGCCGGTGCCGCCGCCCTCACCTGCGGTGACGAACACCATGTCGGCGCCGCGCAGCAGTTCCTCGATCTCGTCCTTGGCGTCCTCGGCAGCCTTGCGGCCGACCTCCGGGTCGGCGCCGGCGCCGAGACCGCGGGTGGATTCACGGCCGACGTCGAGCTTGACGTCGGCGTCGCTCATCAACAGCGCCTGGGCGTCGGTGTTGATCGCGATGAACTCCACGCCCTTGAGTCCCTGCTCGATCATGCGGTTGACGGCGTTGACGCCGCCGCCGCCGATGCCAACGACCTTGATGACGGCGAGGTAGTTATGCGGGGGGGTCATCGTCTGTCTTCCTCCCAGGTGGGGATCCGGTCTTCGGCCCTTCTGGCAAACCCTCAACCTCAACCAGAGGCTTAGAGTTATGTCAAGTAGTGCCGTGCAACCAGAACGGTATGGCCGGTGGTGTCTGGATGTGGGAGGCGCGCCGGGGTGTCGTCGGCGAATTTCCTCACCCGGCCTGCGCCGACCGGCTACTTGACCGTCGGCAGATCCGGGCTCGAGACGTCGTACACCTTGCCCGGCTGGGTCAGCAGTGCGGCGAGCTTCTCCGCCTTCTCCTCGGTGCGATCCGTCGTCCCCCACACCACGGTGCGCCCGTCGGTCAGCGTCAGTGTCACCGACGCCACCGACGGCGCGGCCACCCGGCTGACCTGACCCACCACCTCCGGGCGCAACGCCGTCATCACCTCGAGCGCGGCCCGCGTCGGCGGATCGCTCGGACCTGGATTGTCGACGTCGATGTACGGCAGGCCGGGCGGCGGCGGCGCCGTCGCGAAATCCACCCCGTCCTTGTCGAACAGGTGCGGGCCGTCCGGATAGTCCTTCACCACCACCGGGATCCGCTCGACGATCGTGATCCGCAACGTCGACGGATACTCACGCTGCACCCGTGCGCTGGCCACCCGCCGGATGCCGGCCACCCGATCGGCCACCTGGTCGGTGTTGATCTGCAGCAGTGGCGTGCCCAGCTGAACCTTCGCCGCGTCCACGACCTCCTCGCGGGTCACCGCACCGATCCCGGTGATCACCAGCGAGCGCGCCGACATGACCGGCGTGAAATAGAGGATCAACCCCAGCCCCACACTGATGATCGCGAGAACGATCAGCCAGACGAACAGCCGCAGACCGCGAACGGTCCTCTTGCCCACCGGTTTCGGCGCTTCGGTGGCCTCGCCGCGAACCCGGCGCTTGGCCTCCCGGCGCGCCTCTTCGATCGCGGTGGCACGCAGCTGCGCCGCGCGCCGCTCGGCACGCTCGCGGCGTTCCCGCATGCGGGGACCTTCGACGACCTGATTCTCTTCGCCGAGATCGACGTTTTGCTCGTCGTCACTCGCACTTTCGCTGCCATTCGTCGGTTTGGGCAGGATGGGCGCGTCTTCGCCGCCACCCTCCCCCGGCTCGGGCTCGCTCATCGATTCCCCTTGGCCTGCAAGGCCGTCAGGATCTCCTGCCCCAGCATCGTGACATCACCGGCGCCCATGGTGACCACGACGTCACCCGGGCGGGCTGAGGCGGCGACCTGCGCGGCCACCGCCGAGAAGTCCGCCACATAGTGCACCGGCACGCTGACGTGCTGGGCCACCGTCGCGCCGCTGATCCCGGCGATCGGTTGCTCACGCGCGGCGTAGACGTCGAGTACGAACGCCTCGTCGGCGGTATCAAGCGCACTGCCGAAGTCTTGTGCGAAAGTCTTTGTGCGCGAATACAAATGCGGCTGAAACACCACGATGCTGCGCGCGCCGACGATGGTGGGGTGACCGGTCCGGTCCTGCTGGGCGACCGCCCGCAGCGCAGTCAGCGCGGCCCTGACCTCGGTCGGGTGATGGGCATAGTCGTCGAAGACCCGGACCCCGTCGGCCGTGCCGACCAGCTCGAAGCGCCGGCGTACCCCTTCGAACCCGGCCAACCCGTCGAGCACGTCGTCGATCGGCGCACCGGCCTCGACCGCGGCCAGCAGCGCGGCCAGCGCGTTGAGTGCCATGTGCCGGCCCGGGACCGCCAGGCGCAGCACCCGCTGATGAGCTTCACCGGCCAACTGGATGTGGGCGACCGCGCCGGTGCCGTGCTGCTCCCAACCGATCAGCGCACCGGCCAGTCCGTCCGCCGGGCCTTCGCCGTAGCGCAGTACCCGAACCCCAAGGGCCGCACTGCGTTCGGCCAGTGCAGCCGACCCGGGATCGTCCGCGCAGGCGACCAGCGCGCCGCCGGGAGCGAGGCGTTCGACGAACGCGTCGAACACTGCGGTGTAAGCGTCGGCGGTGCCGAAGAAGTCGAGATGGTCGGCCTCGATGTTGGTCACCACCGCGACATCGGGGGTGTACTCGAGCAGCGAGCCGTCGCTCTCGTCGGCCTCGGCGACGAAGCAGTCGCCACTTCCGTTGTGCGCGTTGGTGCCCGCCTCGCCGAGGTCACCGCCGACGGCGAAGGACGGATCCTGACCGGCGTGCTGCAACGCGACGATCAGCATCGAGGTGGTCGTGGTCTTGCCGTGCGTGCCGGTCACCATCAGCGTGCGGGAACCGGCCATCAGTTTGGCCAGGACCGCCGGGCGCAGGATCACCGGGATCGCCCGCTTGCGGGCCTCGACCAGTTCGGGATTGGTCTTCGGGATCGCCGCGTGCGTGGTGATCACCGCGGTCGGGCCGCCGGGCAGCAGGTCGAGATTGGCCGCGTCGTGACCGATGCTGATCACCGCGCCGCGGGCCCGCAACGCCACCACGCCGCGAGAGTCCTTGGCATCCGAGCCCGATACCAGTCCCCCACGGTCCAGCAGGATCCGTGCGATACCCGACATCCCCGCGCCGCCGATGCCGACCATGTGCACGCGCTGCAGTTCCGGCGGCAGCTCCCGGGGACCCGTCGGCGCGCTCATCGGCGACCCTTTCCACCGTGTGCGACGTCGAGGGCCACCTCGGCGACGCGCTGTGCAGCATCCCGGTGTCCGACCCGCGCGGCGGCCGACGTCATCGCCTGCAGTCGCGGCGGGTCGGTCAGCAGGCCGACCACCTCGCCGGCGATGAAGTCACCCGTCAACTGGGCGTCCTCGACCAGCAGCCCACCGCCGGGGTTGACCACCGGCAGCGCGTTCAGCCGCTGCTCGCCGTTGCCGATCGGCAGCGGGACGTAGACCGCGGGCAATCCGACCGCCGACACCTCGGCCACCGTCATGGCGCCGGACCGGCAGATCGCCAGGTCGGCGGCGGCGTAGGCGAGGTCCATCCGGTCCAGGTACGGCACGGCGACGTAAGGCGGCTCGCCCGGCTGGGTGTTGCGCAGGTCGAGGGTGTTCTTGGGGCCGTGGGCGTGCAGCACCGCGATGCCCGCGGCGGCCAGATCGGCCGCGGCCGCCGACACCGCGCGATTGATCGAGGCCGCGCCCTGCGAGCCGCCGAACACCAGCAGCACGGTGGCGTCGTCGGCGAAGCCGAAGTACTCGCGGGCCTGCGCGCGCAGCCCGGCCCGATCAAGCGAGGCGATCGACGCGCGCACCGGCATACCCACCACCTCGGCGTGCCGCAGTCCCGAATCAGCCACGGCGGCCAGCACCTTACGGGCACTCCGGGCGCCGAGCTTGTTGGCGATACCGGCGCGCGCGTTCGCCTCGTGCACGACAACCGGAACCCGGTGACGTGCGGCCAGGTAGGCAGGGACAGCGACGTAGCCGCCGAACCCGATCACCACGTCGGCGGCGACGTCGTCGAGCACCGCGCGGGTTTCCCGCACCGCGCGGCGCACCCGCAGCGGCAGGCGCATCAGGTCGCCGTTCACTCTGCGGGGCAGCGGCACCGGGGTGATGAGTTCCAGGTCGTAGCCGCGGGCGGGAACCAGCCGGGTCTCCAGACCGCGTGCGGTGCCCAGTGCGGTGATCCGGATATCCGCGTCCAGCGCTTTGAGCGCGTCTGCCACCGCCATGGCCGGTTCGACATGCCCGGCGGTGCCTCCACCGGCAAGCACAACCGACACCGAGTCACTCACCCGTAACGCTGACCTTCCAATGTGCGGGACCGCCGTGCCCGACTGCTTCCCTGATTCGGCTGCTGCGCGCTGTTACGCGGAGCGTCACCATGATGCCCTGAGCGTCGGGTGGGTCGCTGGGCCGTCCTCGTTTTACCAGTTGACGCGGCAGGTAGCGCGGCACGGTCGCGGGTGGACCGGGTTGTCCGGGCCGTTTTCTTGGCCGGTTTGCGCTCCGGCCGGGCCGGGCGGGCCGGCCGTGCGGGCTTGGCGGCTTTGGCGGCGTTCGGCCTGCTGCGCAACCGGTCGCGCGCCGCCTCCACCCGGGAAGGCACGTAGGGCTCGGGCAGCGGCAGCCGCAGGATGCGGTTCATCCGGTCCTCGCGGCCCGCGCGCAGAGCGGCCACCGCCTCCGGTTCGTGACGGGCTGCGTTCGCCATCAGGCCGATCATGAACAGTGTTGTCGCCGTTGATGTTCCACCGGCAGAGATGAGTGGCAGCTGGATTCCGGTCACGGGCAGCAGGCCGATGACGTAGCCGACGTTGATGAACACCTGGCCGACCACCCACATGGTGGCCGACGCGGTCAGCAGCCGCAGGAACGGGTCGGCCGAGCGGCGGGCGATGCGCATACCGGTGTAGGCGAACAACCCGAACAGGGCGAGCAGCCCGAAGGCGCCGACGAAGCCGAGCTCCTCGCCGATGATCGCGAAGATGAAGTCGTTGTGGGCGTTGGGCAGATAGTTCCACTTGGCAGTGCCCTGACCGAGCCCGTCGCCGAAGACGCCGCCGTTGGCCAGCGCGAACTTGGCCTGCCGGGCCTGGTAACCCGAGCCCTGCGCGTCGGCGCCGGGATCCAGCCACGATCGCACGCGGTCGGACCGGTAGCCCTCGGAGACCGCCAGCACGGCGGCGGCCGCGACGGCGGCGCCGAGTGAGGTGACGAAGACCTTCAGCGGCAGGCCGGCGTACCAGAGCAGTGCCAGCAGGATGATGCCCAGCGACACGGTCTGTCCGAGGTCGGGCTGGGCGACGATGAGCGCCAGCGCGATCACGGCGGCGGGAATCAGCGGGATGAGCAACTCGCGCAGCGACGCGTGTTCGAGGCGCCGGGTCGCCAACAGGTGCGCACCCCAGATGGCGAACGCGATCTTGGTGAGCTCGGACGGCTGCATCGACAGCCCGGCGACGACGAACCAGCCACGGGAACCGTTGGATTCGTGGCCGATGCCCGGGATCAGCACCAGCACCAGCATCACGATCGTGACGGCGAACGCAGAGAACGCCGTGTTGCGCAGGAAACTGACCCGCACCCGCAGGGCGATCCAGAATCCGACCAGACCAACGACGGTCCACAGAACCTGGCGGCCGAAGATCGCCCAGGGCGAGCCGTCCTCGTCGTAGGAGTGCACACCCGAGGCCGACAGCACCATCGTCAGGCCGAGCGTGACCAGCAGCGCGGCCACCGAGATGATCAGGTGGAACGACGTCATCGGCCGGCCCAGCCAGGCGCCGAACCTGCGGTGCACCTCGAACCGGTGCTTGGCGGGTGCCGCGGTGGAGGCTACCGGCGTGGTGGTGGCCTCGGCGTCGGGTGCCGCGCCGTCGACCTCGTCGGCGTCGGCGTCAACGGCAGTGGTGTCCGCGGTGTCGGCCGAGCCGCGACGGCGCAGCCGGGACAGGATCGTGGGCACGGCGATTACCGGGCCGTGGCGCGCACGGCGGCGGCGAACGCGTCGCCCCGGTCGGCGTAGCCGGCGAACTGGTCGAACGACGCGCCGGCGGGGGCAAGCAACACCGTGTCGCCGGTGTGGGCCAGGCTCGCGGCGGCGGCGACGACCTCGGTCATCACCCGGGCGCCCAGGCCCGGAGCGGAGGCGTCGACCACTCGAGTCTCATGAGTAACACCTGACTCATTGGTCTCATGCACCACAGCATCCTCCCGCGTCACGACCTCGATGACGGGGACATCGGGCGCGTGTCGCGATAACGCCTCGGCAACCACCGCGCGGTCATGGCCGATCAGCACCGCACCGGCCAACCGGTCCGCCACCCGGGCGACCAGGTCGTCGACCGACGCGCCCTTGAGCATGCCGCCGGCCACCCACACCACCCGCGGATAGGCGGTGATCGACGCCTGCGCGGCGTGCGGGTTGGTGGCCTTGGAGTCGTCGACGTAGGCCACCCCGTCGACGACTCCCACCTCCTCGGCGCGGTGCCGCCCGACCCGGAAGGTGGTCAGCGCGTCGGCGATCGAGGCGGGTGCGACGCCGACGGAGCGGGCCAGCGCCGCGGCGCCCAGCGCGTCGAGGACACCGACCGGGCCCGCCACCGAGATCGACTCGACCGGGGCCAGTTCCAGATCGTCGGCGAACGCGCGGTCGACGAGCATGCCGTCGCGGACGCCGAGTTCCCCGCTGTCCGGCTCCCCCAGCCGGAACCCGACCTTCACGGATGCGGCCGCCCCGGGCAGCAGACCGCTCGCGACCGGATCATCGAGACCGACTACCGCGACGCGGCCGTCGAGCACCCGGGCCTTCGCGGCGGCGTAGGCCGCCATCGACCCGTGCCAGTCCAGGTGGTCTTCGGCGACGTTGAGCACCGCGCCTGCCTCCGGGCGCAGCGACGGCGCCCAGAACAACTGGAAGCTGGACAACTCCACGGCCAGGACGTCCGCGGGCTCGCCCAACACGTCGAGAACCGGGTCGCCGATGTTGCCGCACAACACCGCACGGCGGCCGTCGGCGACCAGCATGGCGTGCAGCATCGAGGTCGTGGTGGTCTTGCCGTTGGTGCCGGTGACCACCAGCCAGCGCCGGGGCGGGCCGTAGTGGCCCGCGGCATCAAGGCGCCAGGCCAGCTCGACGTCACCCCAGATCGGCAGTCCGGCCCCGGCGGCCGCGGCCAGCACCGGCGCGGTCGGGGGGAAGCCCGGGCTGGTCACCACCAGGGCGAAATCGCTGATCGACACCACCGCCTCAGCCGGGGTGATCGCATGAACACCGTTGTCGGCCAACGCTTTCAATGCTTCGGCATTGTCGTCGCACACCCAGATGTGTACGTCCAGCGACGCCAGAGCCGACACCACCGCACGGCCGGTCACCCGGGCGCCGGCCACCAGCACCTGCGCCCCCGAGGTCAGCGGCTCGAGCCCGGGCACCTCAGGCCCCGATGGCAGACAGCCACTCGCCGTAGAACAGCGCGACACCGAGGCCGCAGGCGATCGCCGTGAGCAACCAGAACCGGATGATCACCGTCGTCTCCGCCCAACCGACCAACTCGAAGTGGTGGTGGAACGGTGCCATCCGGAACACCCGTCGCCCGGTGGTGCGGAAGGCCAGGATCTGCACCACCACCGAGGTGACCTCGGCGACGAACAACGCGCCGAGCACGACCGCGAGCACCTCGGTGCGGCTGGTCACCGACAGGCCCGCGATCATCCCGCCCAGCGCCAGCGATCCGGTGTCGCCCATGAAGATCTTGGCCGGCGCGGCATTCCACCACAGGAAGCCGATGCACGCCCCGGCGGTGGCCGCCGCCAACAGCGCCAGATCCAGCGGGTCACGCACGTTGTAGCAGCCCAGTCCGGGGGCGGTCGCGCAGGCGTTGCGGTACTGCCAGAACGTGATCAGCACGTACGCGGCGCTGACCATGGCCATGCTGCCGCCGGCCAGCCCGTCGAGTCCGTCGGTGAAGTTCACCGCGTTGGACCAGGCGCTGACCACCACCACGGCGAACAGCACGAACAGCAGCGGGCTCAGCGTGACCGTGGCGATCTCGCGCACGTAGGACAGCTCGGGGCTGCCCGGCGTGAGTCCGTCGGAGTTCCGGAACTGCAGCACCAGGATGCCGAACAGCACGGCGGCGGTGATCTGCCCGACGGTCTTGGCGGTCTTGTTCAGGCCGAGGTTGCGGGAACGGCGGATCTTGATCAGGTCGTCGACGAAGCCGACCGCACCGAGCGCGGTGGCCAGACCGAGTACCAGCAGGCCGGATGCCGACGGGCCGTCACCGTCGAGTGCGAGGCCGACCAGGTGGGTGCCGAAGTACCCGGCCCAGATGCCGACCAGGATCGCCACGCCGCCCATCGACGGGGTGCCGCGCTTGGTCTTGTGGCTCGGCGGACCGTCCTCGCGGATCTCGTGGCCGAAGCCCTGGCGGGTGAACAGCTTGATCAGCGCCGGGGTCAGCAGGATCGACACCGCCAGCGCGATCGCGACGGCGATCAGGATCAGTCTCATGACACGCCCTCGTCGAGCAGTGCTTCGGCCAGCGAGCCGAGGCCTGCCGAATTCGACGCTTTCACCAGGACGACGTCACCGGGCTGCAGTTCGGCCCGCAACAACGCCAGCGCGGCGTCGGCATCGGCGACCATGGTGGATTCCGAACCCCAGGATCCCTCCATGACCGCCCCGTGGTGCATGGCGCTCATGGGCCTCCCGGTTCCGACGACGACGAGTCGACTGATATCTAAGCGCACAGCCAGCCGGCCGACACGATCATGCTCGGTTATCGACTCATCCCCCAGTTCGGCCATCTCGCCGAGTACCGCCCAACTGCGGCGGGTTTCGCCCGAGCGGGCCATCACGGCCAGCGCCCGCAGCCCGGCCTTCATCGAGTCGGGGTTGGCGTTGTAGGCGTCGTTGACGATGGTGACGCCGTCTGCGCGGGTGTGCACCTCCATCCGGTGCCGCGACGCCGGGCCCGCGGTCGCCAGCGCGGCGGCCACCTGCTCCGGAGTCGCACCACATTCCAGCGCCACCGCCGCCGCCGACAGCGCGTTGCCGACCTGATGCTCGCCATGCACGGCCAGCCGCACCTCGGCGGAGCCGGCCGGGGTCAGCAGAGTGAAGCGCGGCTGGGCCAGGTCGTCGAGCTCGATGTTCTCGGCGCGGATGTCGGCCGCCTCGGACTGCCCGACCCGCACCACCCGGGCTGCGGTCCGGGTCGACATCGCCGACACCAGCGGATCGTCGGCGTTCAGGATCGCCACGCCCGAGGCCGGAACTGCTTCTACCAGTTCACCTTTCGTGGCGGCGATGACCTCACGCGAGCCGAACTCGCCGAGATGCGCGGTGCCCACGTTGAGCACCACCGCGATCGACGGCGGCGCGATCGCGGCGAGCGCGGCGATGTTGCCGAGGTGGCGGGCCGACATCTCCAGGACCAGGTAGTCGGTGTCCTCGGTAGCCCGCAGCACCGTCCAGGGCAGACCGAGTTCGTTGTTGAACGAGCCGGGCGGGGCGACCACCTCACCCAAGGGGCCCAGCACCGCGGCGATCAGATCCTTGGTCGACGTCTTGCCCGACGACCCGGTGACCCCGACGATCGTCAGCCCGCCCGCGACGAGTTCGGCCGCGACCGCCGCGGCCAGCTTCGACAGCGCGGCCAGCACGGCGGCGCCGGAGCCGTCGACGTCGTGTTCGAGCACCCCGGCTCCCGCGTCGGCGGCCACCGCAGGTGGCACCACGATCGCGGGTACTCCCACGGGCCGGGCCGCGAGCACCGCGGCCGCACCCGCGGCGGCGGCGGCCTCGGCGAAGTCGTGCCCGTCGCTGCGGGCACCCGGTAATGCCAGGAACAGCCCACCCGGACCGACCGCGCGTGAATCGAATTCGACGGTCCCGCTGACGATCCGCTCGGCAGCCGCGTCCACGCTGATGTCGGCGAGCTCGCCGCCGACGATCTCCGCGATCCGGGCGACGGACATCGCGATCATGTGCCCGCTCCCCGCGCGTCGAGGGCGGCCGCGAGTTCGGCGCGGTCGTCGAAGGGACGGGTCCGGCCGGCCGCGGTCTGCCCCTTTTCGTGTCCTTTGCCTGCGATCACCACGACGTCACCGCTGCGGGCCCAGCTCACCGCATGCCGGATCGCCGCGCGCCGGTCGCCGATCTCTATGACTTCAGCGCCGTCGGCACCGCGGGCACCGGCCATGATCGCGGCCCGAATCGTCGCGGGGTCCTCATTGCGAGGGTTGTCGTCGGTGACGATCACCAGGTCGGCGAGCCCGGAAGCGATGCGGCCCATCGGTTCCCGCTTGCCGGGATCGCGGTCGCCGCCGGCGCCGAAGACCACCGCCAGCCGGCCCTGCGCGGGCTTGAGGGTCTCCAGCACCGCCTGCAGCGCGCCAGGCTTGTGGGCGTAGTCGACGACTGCCAGGAAGTCCTGCCCGCGGTCGATCGGCTCCAGCCGGCCGGGCACAGCCGCAGCACGCAACCCCGGCGCGGCCTGCTCGGGTGACACCCCGATCGCGTCGAGCATCGCCAGCGCCAGCAGCGCGTTGGCGACGTTGTAGCGCCCGGGCAGGCGGATCCGCAGCCGGTGATGCACCCCGGCGGGGTCAACGGCGGTGAACTCCTGGGCGCCGCCGTCGAGCACCGTGATGTCCTCGGCCCGCCAATCCGCCGGGTGCCCGTCGGCGGACACGGTCACCGAATCGTCGGCCCGGCGGGCCATGTCGCGGCCGGCGTCGTCGTCGACACAGATCACCGACATCGCGGCGTGGGCCGGTGAGGCCGGGTCGAACAACCGCGCCTTCGCTTCGAAGTAGGCGGCCATCGTGGGATGGAAGTCGAGGTGGTCGCGGGACAGGTTGGTGAAACCGCCGACGGCGAACCGGATGCCGTCGGTACGGCCGAGTTCGAGGGCGTGGCTGGAGACTTCCATCACGGCGGTGTCGACGCCCTTCTCGGCCATCACGGCCAGCAGCGCCTGCAGCGCCGGGGCTTCCGGGGTGGTCAATGCGCTGGGCACGTCATCCCCGGCGATCCGGACACCGACAGTGCCGATGAGCCCCGGTACGCGGTCGGCCGATCGCAGGCCCGCCTCGATGAGGTGGGTAGTGGTGGTCTTGCCGGAGGTTCCGGTGACGCCGACGACCACAACGCGGTCGGACGGGTGGCCGTAGACCGCGGCGGCCAGTTCCCCCAGCACCGCCCGGGGCTGCGGATGCAGCAGGACCGGGATGGGTGCGGGTTCGCCGAGCAGGCGGTGGATGACGGCGACACCTTCGGCGTCGGTGAGCACCGCGACGGCGCCGCCGTCGACCGCGGCCGCGGTGAATTGCGCGCCGTGGGCCGAGGAGCCGGGCAGCGCGGCGAACAGGTCACCGGCCACCGTGTCCTGGCCGCGCAGGGTGATTCCGGTGATCCGGACATCGGGTGTCGTACCGCCGGAAGCCGGAACCGCGCCGACGCGGGCGGCCAGCGTCGGCAAGGTCAGCGCCGGCGTGGCGCGGGGCCGCAGGGCGTTGGTCATTGGGTGCTCACCCTACCCAGCCGGCACGGTGAGCCGGTTATGTGGCCTGAAGGATCAACGGCGCGCCGGGATCCGCCGAGAGCGGGACGTTCTGGCGCTGCAGCAGCCAGGCCGCGATGTTGTGGAACAGCGGCGCAGCCGAGTGACCCGGTGAACCGTCCGGATTGCGCTGCGGGTTGTTCATCATGATGCCGATGACGTAGCGAGGGTCGTCGGCGGGCGCCATGCCTGCGAAGGTGATCCAGTAGACGTCGCTGTAGTAGCAGCCGCACGCCGGGTTGATCTGCTGGGCGGTTCCCGTCTTGCCTGCGATCTGATAGCCGTCGACAGCGGCCGGTGCGCCGGTGCCCTGCTGGTAGCCCATCGGGTCGCGCTGGACGATCGCGCGGAACATGTTGCGCACCGTGCGGGCGGTCTCCGGCGAGACGACGCGGATGCCTGCGGGTTGCGGCTCCTCGGTGCGGGTGCCGTCCGCGGCGACCGTGGCCTTGACGATCCGCGGCGGAATACGCAGGCCGTCGTTGGCGATCGCCTGGTACATCCCGGTCATCTGCAGCAAGGTCATCGAAAGGCCCTGCCCGATGGGCAGATTGGAGAACGTGCTGCCCGACCACTGGTCGATCGGCGGCACCAGGCCCGAACTCTCACCCGGCAGACCCACATTGGTGCGCTGCCCCAGACCGAACTTTCCGAGCATGTCGTAGTAGCGCTCCGGCCCGATCCGCTGCGCGAGCATCAGGGTGCCGACGTTCGACGACTTCCCGAACACGCCGGTGGTGGTGTAGGGCATCACGCCGTGGCTCCACGCGTCGCCGACGGTGACGCCACCCATGTTGATCGAGCCGGGTACCTGCAGCACCTCGTCGGGGTTGGACAGCCCGTACTCGATCACCGAGGAGGCGGTGACGATCTTGTTCACCGATCCCGGCTCGTACGGCGAGGTGACGGGCAGGTTGCCCAGCTGCTTGTCCTGCTGCCTGCCGATGTCCTGGCTGGGATCGAAGGTGTTGTCGTTCGACATCGCCAGCACTTCACCGGTTTTCGCGTCCAGCACCACCGCCGAGACGTCTTTGGCGCCGGAGGCGTCCTTGGCCATCTGGACCTGCTGCTGGACGTAGAACTGGATGTCGTCGTCGAGGGTCAGCTGGACGGTGGAGCCGTTGACGGCGTCGTGCTTGTTGCGATAGCTGCCGGGGATGACGACACCGTCGGAGCCCCGGTCGTAGGTGATCGAACCGTCGGTGCCGGACAGCTTGCCGTCCATCGAGTCTTCGAGGCCGAGCAGTCCGTGGCCGTCCCAGTCGATGCCGCCGACGATGTTGGCCGCCAAGGCGCCACCGGGATACTGGCGCAGGTCCTGGCGTTCGGCGCCGATCTCGGGGAACTTCTTGATGATGGCATCGGCGATCGCCGGATCGACCGCGCGGGCCAGATAGACGAACGTCTCGTTGCTGCGCAGCTTCTTGAGCAGGGTGGCCGCATCGGGCTTGTTGCCCAGCTTGCCTGCGACCTCGGTGGCGATCTGGGTCAGCCGCTTGTCGGGATCCGGCGCGGCCGGCGACTTCTCCTTGGCCTCGGTGAGCTGCTTGCGGATCTTGACGGGCTGGAAGGTCAGTGCCCTGGCTTCGATCGTGAAGGCCAGCTTGTCGAAATTGCGGTCGACGATGCTGCCGCGAACCGCCTTCTCGACATCGGTCACCTTGAGCTGGCTGGCGGCCTCGGCACGCAGCCCGTTGGCCTGAGGCACCTGCAGGTTGAACAACTGGGTGGCGGCCACGCCGAGGGCGAGGAAGATGACGATGTTGCCCGCGCGATGGCGGAATACGAATGATGCAGTGCGGGAGCCGCTTTCGACGATCTCACGGGTGCGGCGCGATTTTGCCGGACGGCCGGGGCCGGTATCCGGTTGAGCCTTGGCCGACGAGGTGCGCTGCCGTGTGGAGTCCCGGCGACTCACTGACCGGCTCCGGCGGGTACAACAGGCGGATCGACCGGGGGCGCAACCGGGGCCTCAGGCGCGACTGCGGGCGGTGCGGCCGCGGGCGGTGCGACTGCCGCCGGTGCGGCATCAGCCGGCGCCGGCACGGGTGCCAGCACGAGGCCCGGCGCCGGTGCGGCCGCAGGCGCGGGCGCCTGAGCCGGCACCGCCAGCGTGCCGGGCAGCGGCGCCTGCGCCGCGGCGGGGGGAAGTGCGCCAATACCGGGTACCGGAACAGCACCGGGCGCCAGAACCGTGCCGGGCAAGGTGGCCAAGGGAACGCCGAAGGGCATCGCACCATTCAACGGCAGCCCACCGAGCGGAGTGGTTGCGACACGCACCGGAACCTCGGGGGAACTTCCCGGCTTCGGCGCGGCCGCCGGTGGCGGCACGGGTGCGGCGGGCGGTAGCGGCTTGTCGTCGGGCAGCTTGCTGTTCAACGGCGGCGGCGGGACACCTTCGGCCGGCTTCGGCTTGCCCACCACGGTCCAGTTGCCGGTCGGATCCTGCACCAGATGCGCGGTGTCCTTCGACGGGATCATGCCCAGATTGCGCGCGGACTCGGCCAGTGCGGGCGCGGACTCCGCCTCCAGCACGTCGCGTTCGAGGGCTTCCTTCTGCTGCGACAGCGCCTCATTGGTGGATCTGGCGGTACCCAACTGGTAGGACCGCTGAGCGGCGTCGGTGGACAGCCACAGCGTGACGGCCAGCCCGAGGCCCAGTGCCCCGATCACCAGCACCACGAACGGAACCTTGGCGACCAGCGTGTGCGGACGCAGGTCGATGTCGGCCAGCCGGGCGATCAGCCGGTCGCGCAGTGGCGGCCGAATGACCTTGGGGGCCTTCGCCTTCCGTGCCTTCGCGCGCGCCTTGGCTTGACTGACGTTCTTGGCCCGGGTTGGGCGTTCGGCAGGCCGGGCGACCGGCGCGGTCTGCGGCCGCTGCCGCAGTGCACGCGGTTCGTGCGGCCGGCGGGCCGATGCGCGTCCACCCCGTGCCGGCACCTCGGTGCCGCGGCGACGCGCGGTGGCCGCGCCTGCGCCTGCCTTCTTCCTGGCCGACTTGGTCGGTTCGCTCTTGTCCCGCTTGGCCCCGTCCCGTTTGACCCCTGCGTGATCCGCCGGGCCGGCTGGCTTACGCCCCACCTTCATCAGCTGTTTCCTCCCCGTCCCCGGTTGGCCGACATCACGCGTTGCAGTGCCCGTAGCCGAACCGGCGCACTGCGTGGATTCCGTTCGATCTCCGCAGCGTCGGCGCGTTCGGCGCCGCGGGTGATCGCGCTGAATTCCGGCTCATAGCCGGGCAATTCGACGGGCAGGCCGGCCGGCGACCGGGAGGCGGTTGCCGCGGCGAAGGTCGTCTTGACGATCCGGTCCTCCAGCGACTGGTAGGACATCACTGCGATCCGGCCGCCGGGGCGCAGCGCGGCCAGCGCCGCGGGCAGGGCCGCCGTCAGCGAGTCCAGCTCGGCATTGACCGCGATCCGCAAGGCCTGGAAGGTCCGCTTCGCGGGGTGCCCCCCGGTGCGGCGTGCCGGGGCCGGGATGCCCTTGTAGATGATCTCGACGAGTTCGCCGGTGGTGGTCAGCGGCGCCTGCTGGCGACGTTCCACGATCAGCCCCGCGATGCGATGGGCGAACTTCTCCTCGCCGAAGCGGCGCAGGATGTCGGTCAGTTCGGCACGGCCGTAGGTGTTGAGGATTTCCGCGGCGGTCAGCGGGGCGTCGGTGTCCATCCGCATGTCCAGGGGCGCGTTCTTGGAGTAGGCGAATCCGCGCTCGGCCTGGTCGAGCTGCATCGAGGAGACACCGAGGTCGAACAGCACACCGTCGATGGATTCGGTCGCCTCCCGGCCGGCTTCGGCAAGGGCATCGGCGATCCCGTCGTAGCGGGTGTGGACCAGGGTGATCCGATCGGCGAACGGGGCCAACCGCTCTCGGGCACCGGCCAGGGCGCCTGGGTCACGGTCCAGCCCGATCAGGCGCAGCGCGGGAAATTCGGTCAGGAAGCGCTCGGAGTGGCCGCCGGCACCCAGGGTCGCGTCGACGAGGATCGCATCCGGACCGGTCAGCGCCGGGCCGAGGATCTCGACGCACCGATCCAGCAGGACGGGGATGTGCCCGTGCCCTGATTCGGGGTCGGATTCGTCAACCACGACGGGACCTCCGGGTAGATCGCGGTGCGCCGCACCAGTTGGGGCCGAGCGGACCCCTGCATCGAGGTCCCTGTCCGAACAGGTGAACCTGGCGTTGGGGAAGTACGTCAGGGTCGGTTCGGGCAGAGACCACGATGCACGGGCTACCTCCGGCTGGGCGGCCAGCTCAGATGATGTCGCTGAGTGCTTCATCGCTGGCCGCGGAGAAGTTCTCTTCGTGGGTCTCCTGGTATTCCTGCCAGGCTTGGGCGTCCCAGATCTCGAGGAAGTCGACGGCGCCGATCACTACGCATTCCTTGGACAGGTTGGCGTAGCGCCGGTGGTCCACTGACAGCGTGATCCGGCCTTGGGAGTCGGGGTGCTGTTCGTCGGTGCCGGCCGCCAGGTTGCGCAGGAACGCACGTGCCTCCGGATTGCTGCGCGAGGTCTGCGAAGCCCGCCGGGCCAGCTGTTCGAATTCCGCCCGCGGGTAGACGGCAAGGCTGTGATCTTGGCTTTTGGTCACCATCAACCCTCCTGCCAGTGCGTCGCGGAACTTGGCGGGCAATGTCAGCCGCCCTTTGTCGTCGAGCTTGGGCGTGTACGTGCCGAGAAACATGCTGTGCACATCTCCTTGCCCTCACGCCCCCGGAGCCGTCGCTCCGATAACCGCCACAATACCCCACAATCCCCCACTTTGCTCCACATAATGGCCGGTTTTTCCTCCCTATCCACCACTCTCTGCCACCTACCCCCCGACCCGGGCACTTCGGCCGTCGACTCGGCCCACAAAAGCGCAGCTCAACGGCCGGTGGGGCGAAGTGGGGGTTATCGGCGCGCGTCGAGATCGACACCACGGTCACTCCGATGGCGGATCAACAGCCCTGGTGTCGGTATCGCGGAGGGCGAACGGCCGGATCGGGGTCCAGGCAAACAAAAACGGGGCAGCCGACGTGGCTACCCCGTGTTGGAGACGCTGACCGTCACTCGTCGAAACGACGCCGGAAGCGATCCTCCATGCGGCTGGTGAATGATCCGCCGCCACCCTTGGGCCGGCGCTGACGCGAACCGGACGACGGCGGGCCCGAGCGATCCCGGCCGCCTGCGACGCGCGGGCCGGTGATCGCGAAGACCACGCCGCCGAACATCACCACGAAGCCGATCACCGACAGGATCGGGAAGCTTCCGATCATCGTGGCCTTGAACGCAACCCCGGCAACCAGCATCGCCAGACCGATCACGAACAGGCCGGCGCCCTGCAGCCGTCTGCGCGTGGAGGGGGCCCGCAGAGTTCCGCCCCGCACACTCGAGGCGAACTTGGGGTCCTCGGCATAGAGAGCGCTCTCGATCTGATCGAGCATGCGCTGCTCATGATCGGAGAGTGGCATTCGTCCCTCCTTGCCGACACGGCCGGTCACGATTCCGATAAAACTTGGCTGCCCAGCAATCTACGGGGCGACTAACCAAATGATACGAGCTAGATGTGCGGCGTACCACCTAGTTGGTCCACCCGATTGTAGCTGTGTCCAGGCGTTGTTCTGTCCTCGCCATCACCGCGTAAGGGCCTGGTCACCACAGCACCGGCAGAGCCGGGCCGCGAGTGCACCGATAATGGCCATGCACCCCGGATCCATCGACCGACAGAAAGGCATCGTGGCGTTGGCGACTTTCCTCATCGATCTGTCGCCCACCGACATGGCGCAGCGTCTTCACGACGCTCTGAGCGTGTACGTCGACGCCATGCGCTACCCGCGCGGCACCGAGGGCCAGCGGGCGGCGATGTGGCTCGAGCACACCCGCAGGCAGGGGTGGAAAGCCGTCGCAGCCGTGGAAGCCGACACCGCACCCGCCGCGGAGCCCGGCGCCGCGCAACTGTCGGCCGCTCCCCTGCTCGGTATCGCCTATGGCTACTGCGGCGCGCCCGACCAGTGGTGGCAGCAGCAGGTGGTGGCCGGGCTGCACCGCATCGGCGTGCCCGCCGAGGAGATCGGCCGGCTGACCAGCAGCTACTTCGAGCTGACCGAGCTTCACATCCACCCGAGCGCCCAAGGTCGCGGACTGGGTGAGGCGCTGGCCCGGCGGCTGCTGGCCGACCGGGGCGAGTCCCACGTACTGCTGTCGACCCCGGAGATCGTCGGCGAGGCCAACCGCGCCTGGCGGCTCTATCGCCGACTCGGCTTCACCGACGTGATCCGCGGCTACCACTTCGCAGGTGATCCGCGGGCGTTCGCGATTCTGGGTCGTAGCCTCCCGCTGTAGCGCGGATCTGGCACGATACCCACGTGCGCGACCGATCCCGCCGCCTGCGCTTACGCGCCCTGGCGTTGTTGCTGCTCATCGTCGCCCCCTTGGCGGTCGGCTGTGTGCGAGTCCACGCCTCGATCACGGTGTCCCCGGACGACCAGGTCTCCGGTCAGATCATCGCCGCCGCCAAAGCCCGTGACTCGGACGACCAGGGGCCGCAGTTCGACCTCAATGTGCCGTTCAGCCAGAAGATCTCGGTGTCGAAGTACGAATCCGACGACTTCGTCGGCTCCGAGGCGGTGTTCTCCAACCTCAGCTTCTCCGAGGTGCCACAGCTGGCCAACCTCAACCGCGAGGCCGCCGGGGTGGACATCTCGCTGCGCCGGGCAGGCAATCTGGTGATCCTCGAAGGCCGCGTCGACCTCACCAGCGTCACCGACACCGACGCTGACGTTTCGCTGACGGTTTCCTTCCCCGGCGAGGTGACCTCGACCAACGGCGACCGCCTCGACACCGACGTCGTCGAGTGGAAGCTCAAGCCTGGTGTGGTGTCGACGATGAGTGCCCAGGCCCGCGCCACCGACCCCAGTACCAGGTCCTTCACCGGCGCAGCGCTCTGGCTCGGGCTCGGCGCGCTGGTCGTGAGCGGCGTCATCGGCAGCCTGGCCTGGGTCAGCAGGGACCGTTCCCCGCGATTCGCCAACTCCGATCAGGCCGACAACTAGCCGACGTTCTAGTCTGGTTGCACCCGGATCTCCCAGGTGCGGTCGTACACAGAAAGGGGCGCTGCGCTGAGCGTCGAAGCAGCTCCGTCTGCCGTCCAGCTGGCCGGCGCCGTCACCGATCAACTTCGGAAGTACCTGGCCGGCCGCCGCGCCGAGGCCGCCTATATCGGCACCGACTACGACGGGCTGATCGGTGCCCTCGAGGACTTCGTGTTGCGCGGCGGCAAACGGGTGCGGCCCGCCTTCGCCTACTGGGGCTACCGCGCCGTCACCGCCGACCCCGACCTGCCGGTCGATGACAATGCGCTGCGGTTGTTCTCCGCGCTGGAGCTACTGCATGCCTGCGCGCTGGTGCACGACGATGTCATCGACGATTCGGCGACGCGACGCGGCTGGCCGACGGTCCACGTCCACTTCACCGACGTGCACCGCAGCAGCGGCTGGCGGGGCTCCTGCGAGCAATTCGGCCGCTCGGCCGCGATCCTGCTGGGTGACCTGTCACTGGTGTGGGCCGACGACATCATCGCCGCAGCGGATCTGGACGACGACGGCCGGCGGCGCGTCCGGCGGGTGTGGTCGGACATCCGCACCGAGGTGCTCGGCGGCCAATATCTCGACATCGTCGCCGAATCCAGCGGTGCCGAGTCCATCGAGTCGGCGATGAACGTCAACACGTACAAGACCGCGTCGTACACGATCTCGCGACCGCTGCAGTTCGGCGCCGCGGCCGCCGCCGACCGGCCTGATGTCCAGCAGATCTTCTACGAACTCGGCACCGACCTCGGTGTGGCGTTCCAGCTGCGCGACGATGTTCTCGGCGTGTTCGGCGATCCCGCCGTCACCGGTAAACCGTCCGGCGACGACCTGCGGTCCGGCAAGCGCACCGTGCTGCTCGCCGAGGCCGTGCAGCGGGCCACCGAGTCGGATTCGGCCGCCGCGGACCGGCTGCGTGCCGGGATCGGTACCGAGCTGTCCGACGCCGACGTGCGCCAACTCTGTGACGTGATCGAGTCGGTGGGTGCGCTGGCCGCGGTCGAAGACCGCATCGAACTGCTGACCAATCGGGCGCTGACCCTGCTGGAGAGCGCGCCGATCAACGCACCCGCCAAGGCTGGTCTGACCGAACTCGCCAGATTGGCCGCCAACCGGTCCGCCTAGGCCCATGTCCGCCACCTCACCCTCACCCACCACACCGACCAGCCGGGGCGGCCTCGCGCGCCTGGCGGCGTTCACCGCCGCCGACGAGGGCCGCCCGGCATTGCTCGGTTTCCTCGGCGCGATCCTGCTCACCCTCGGCGGGCTCGGCGCGGGCAGCACCCGCCAGCATGACCCGCTTCTGGAGTCGATGCACCTGTCCTGGTTGCGATTCGGCCACGGCCTGGTGGTGTCGTCGGTGCTGCTGTGGGTGGGCGTCGTACTCATGCTTGTGGCGTGGCTGTGGGTGGGCCGCAGAGTTGTCGATCCGGACAACGAGGTCAGCGAGTTCGCGATGATCGCGACCGCCGGGTTCTGGCTGGCGCCACTGCTGCTGAGCGTGCCGCTGTTCAGCCGGGACACCTATTCGTATCTGGCGCAGGGCGCACTGCTGCGCGACGGTCTCGACCCGTACGCCGTCGGACCGGTGGAGAACCAGAACTCGTTGCTGGACAACGTGAGTCCGATCTGGACGACCACCACCGCTCCTTACGGTCCGGCGTTCATCCTGGTCGCCCGATTCGTCACCACCGTCGTCGGGGACCATGTGGTGGCCGGCACGATGCTGTTGCGACTGTGCATGCTCCCCGGTCTGGCGCTGCTGATCTGGGCGGCGCCCCGGGTGGCCCGTCACATCGGCGCGAACGGCGCGGTGGCGCTGTGGATTTGCGCGCTCAACCCGCTGGTGATCATTCACCTGATGGGCGGCGTGCACAACGAGATGCTGATGGTCGGGCTGATGATGGCCGGCATCGCGCTGACGTTCGCCCGCCATCACGCTGCCGGGGCGGCGCTGATCGCGATCGCCGTCGCGGTCAAGGCCACCGCGGTGCTGGCGTTGCCGTTCATGGTGTGGGTGTGGATGCGGCATCTGCGGGACCGGAATAAGTACAGCGCGCCAAGAGCTTTCGCAACGGCATCGGCGGCGTCGGTGGCGATCTTCGTCGCGGTGTTCGCGGTGCTGTCGTGGGTGGCCGGGGTGGGTCTGGGCTGGCTCACCGCGCTGGCCGGTTCGGTGAAGATCATCAACTGGCTGACCATCCCGACGGCGGTCGCGAACCTCACCAACGCGATCGGCGGACTGTTCATGCCGGTCAACTTCTACGCCGTTCTCGACGCCACCCGCATCGCCGGAATCGTCATCATCGCGGTGTCACTTCCGCTGCTGTGGTGGCGGTTTCGGCACGACGACCGCGAGGCGCTGACCGGCATCGCGTGGGCCATGCTGGTGGTCGTGCTCTTCGTCCCGGCAGCGCTGCCGTGGTACTACACCTGGCCGCTCGCGGTGCTGTCGGCGTTGGCGCAGTCCCGCACCGCGATCGCCCTGATCGCCGGGTTCTCGACGTGGATCATGGTGATCTTCAAACCGGACGGTTCACACGGGATGTACTCGTGGATCCATGTGCTGCTGGCCACCGCGTGTGCTCTGGCAGCCTGGTATTCGCTGAAGGTCAGTACGCCATCGCCTGGGCGCGGCGAACCACCTCACGAGCCTGATGAGCGTGCAGCGCATCAACCGGGCGAGCGTTGCTGACGGTTTCACGCGATCCGTCTCGGGTGATGGTCAGTGACGGGTCGGCGGTGAACAGCCAGCGCAGGATCTCGGTGTCGCGGTAGCCGCCGTCGCGCAGTACCGCCAGCAGGCCGGGCAGGCTTTTGACCACCTCACCCTCGGCGTTGAGGAAGGCCTTCGGGATCATCGGGACCCCGCCGCGTTTCACCGCGACAAGATGGCCTTCACGTAACTGCTGATGCACCTTGGTCACCGGGATGTGCAATAAGTCGGCGACCGCCGACAGATCGTAGACGGGCTCGTCGGGATCCAGCACGTCTTCGCCGGCGGGAATGCTGCTCACCGGCCCAGTCTAGAACTGTTCGGCCTCGGCATACCATGTGTCGGTGACGTCGGACCCCCTCAACGGCGTGTTGCTGGAAGACCGGTACCGCGTCGACGCCAAGATCGCCACCGGCGGCATGTCCACCGTGTATCGCGGTCTCGACGTGCGCCTGGACCGGCCGGTCGCGCTGAAGGTGATGGACGCGCGGTACGCGGGCGACAGCCAGTTCCTGACCCGCTTCCAGCGGGAGGCCCGCGCGGTGGCCCGGCTGAAGGACCCGGGGTTGGTCGCGGTTTACGACCAGGGTCTCGACGGCAGCCACCCCTTCCTGGTGATGGAGCTGATCGAGGGCGGCACGCTGCGCGAGTTGCTGCGCGAGCGCGGGCCGATGCCCCCGCACGCGGCGGCGGCGGTGCTGCGCCCGGTGCTCGGCGGACTGGCCACCGCGCATCGCGCCGGATTGGTGCACCGCGACGTCAAACCCGAGAACGTGCTGATCTCCGATGACGGCGAGGTCAAGCTGGTCGACTTCGGGTTGGTTCGCGCGGTGGCCGAAGCCGGGATCACCTCGACCAGCGTGATTCTGGGCACCGCGGCCTACTTGTCCCCCGAGCAGGTGAGTACCGGAGCGGCCGACGCACGCAGCGACGTCTACGCCGTCGGCGTCCTGGCCTACGAATTGATCACCGGCGCAACGCCGTTCACCGGAGACAATCCGCTGACTGTCGCATACCAGCGGATGGACCACGACGTGCCGCCGCCCAGCGCGGCGATCAGCGGGGTGCCGCCCCAGTTCGACGAGTTCATCGCGCACGCCACCGCCCGCAACCCCGACGAGCGGTTCGCCGACGCGGCGGAGATGGCCGAAGACCTGGACGCGATCGCCGTGGAATTGGCGCTGCCGAAGTTCCGGGTGCCTGCACCGAAGAACTCCGCTCAGCACGCCGCGGCCACCGCTTTTCACAGCCGGCCCACCGTCGACTTCCACCCGGCCCCGCAGGCGGCGCTCGCGCACACCGCGCCGCCGCTGCCGCCGCCACCGGCCGTCAAGAATCCCACCCGCCAGCTCATTCGTGACCCGCAGGACTGGCAGCCCGCCGCCGAGGACGACGAAAATTCGGAACTGGCAAGCCAATTCGCCGGTATCGACATCGGTGAATTCATCTGGGAACGGCAGCGCGCCCGTCGGGCGCTGATGTTCTGGACCCTGATCGTGCTGCTGCTGACCGGCGGTATGGCCGCGGCCGGTTGGGCCCTGGGGACCAACCTTCAAGGCCTGATCGGCTAGTCGCGCAGCATCTCCGCGACCAGGAACGCCAGCTCCAGTGACTGCTGGGTGTTCAGTCGCGGATCGCACGCCGTCTCGTAGCGGCCGGCCAGATCCGTGTCGGAGATGTCCTGCGCGCCGCCGAGGCATTCGGTGACGTTCTCGCCGGTGATCTCGACGTGGATGCCGCCGGGATGGGTGCCCAGCGCCCGGTGCACCTCGAAGAAGCCCTGCACCTCGTCGACGATGCGGTCGAAGTGCCGCGTCTTGTAGCCGGTCGAGGACTCATGGGTGTTGCCGTGCATCGGGTCGCACTGCCAGATCACGTGATGGCCCGACGCCTGCACCTTCTCGATGATCGCGGGTAGCACATCGCGCACCTTGCCGTTACCCATCCGGCTGACCAGCGTGAGACGGCCGGGCTCGTTGTTCGGGTCGAGCCGCTCGACGTACTCCACCGCCAGTTCCGGTGAGGTGGTCGGGCCGATCTTGACACCGATGGGGTTGGCGATCACCTCGGCGAAGGCCACGTGGGCGCCGTCGAGCTGACGGGTGCGCTCGCCGATCCAGACGTAGTGCGCGGACAGGTCGTACAGCTTCGGGCCACCGACCGCGTCGGCATCCATCCGCAGCATGGCGCGCTCGTAGTCCAGCACCAGCGCCTCGTGGCTGGCGTAGATCTCGGCGGTGTCCAGGTTGCGGTCGTTGACACCGCAGGCCGTCATGAAGCGCAGGCCACGATCGATCTCGCCGGCCAGCGTCTCGTAGCGGGCACCCGCCGGCGAGGTCCGGACGAACTCGCGGTTCCAGTCGTGCACCGCGTGCAGCGATGCCAAGCCCGACGACGTCAGCGCCCGCACCAGGTTCATCGCGGCGCTGGCGTTGGCGTAGGCGCGGACCAGCCGCGACGGATCGTGCTGGCGCACCGCGGCGTCGGGGGCGAAACCGTTGACCATGTCACCGCGGTAGGACTTGAGCCCCAACGCGTCGGTGTCCGAGGAACGCGGCTTGGCGTACTGGCCCGCGATCCGGGCCACCTTGACCACCGGCATGCTCGCGCCGTAGGTGAGCACGACGGCCATCTGCAGCAAGGTGCGGATGTTGGCGCGGATGTGCGGCTCGGTGTTGTCGACGAAGGTCTCGGCGCAGTCGCCGCCCTGCAGCAGAAACGCCTTGCCCAGGGCCACATCGGCCAGCTGCGACTTCAGCTTCTCGATCTCCGACGGCACGGTGACCGGCGGCACGCTCTCGAGGACGGTACGCATCGCGGCGGCCTGCTCGGGATCCCAGCTGGGCTGCTGCAACGCCGTCTTCGACAGCGCCGCGTCGAGCCGTCCGCGCAGGTCAGCCGGGAGCGGCGGGAGCGACGGCAACTGCTCGATCGGTACGTCAACGGTCCAATTCACCCGTCCATGGTAACCGGGCCGCGCATCCCCTTTTACCGGCTGACCGGCGTCACACCCAGGTCGATGCCGGTGGTCATCAGCACATACCGGCGCCGGTTGTGGCGGGCGTCGACCAGGGCGTCGTGGGTGTCGTGCGGTCGCGGTGGCATCCGCGGGCTGCCGCGGTCCTCCCAGAACTGGCGCAGCTCGCGGGTGAACCGCGGGATCTGGGGCGGCAGGCTGGTCATCGGCCCCCACAACTGACAGAGCGCGACGTGGTCGTAGGCGGCCACCCAGGCCCACAGTTCGATCGGCTCGTCGCCGTCGATGCCGAGGAACTCCTCCAGGCCCTCCCGGATCTGGCGGCGCGAGCGCCACAGCTGCGACGACGGGCTGGGCAGCTTGGGCAGCACGTTGGTGCGCACCCACCGGCCCGCGGAGTCGGGGTCGAACTCGGTGGAGATCGCGTAGAACTCGCGTCCGTCTTCGGCGACGACGCCGATCGAGATCAGGTCGATGATCCGACCGTTGTCGATGAACTCCGTGTCGTAGAAGAACCGCACCGGCCGCACCCTATCCCTTCGTCTCGGCCCGGTGTGCCGGCGCGGGCGCGGCGTGAATCTCCTTGTCGAGCTCGGCGTCGACCTCGGCATCGGCCGGGAAGCTCGGCTCACCGGCGATGATGTGCTGCAACCACAGCTTGGCCTGCACGACGGGGCGGCGCATGTAGCGTTCCCGCTCCAGGGCCTTGTGCATCTTGCGGGGCTTGTCCTGGTAGTGCCACCGCGCCCACGGCGCGTGCGGCCGGGACAGCCGGATCGCTCCGATGAACAGCAGCGGCGTGATGAACATCCCGATCAGGCCGGTCCACACCTTGCCCTTGAGCAGCACCACCACCGCCAGTGCGAGCGTCAGCGCGGCGAGCACCACGACCAGCGTGCGCGCACCGACCGAATCGTCGGCGCGCCAGATCCCGATGTCGAAGAACGACAGCGGGTTGAAACCCATGATCAGCAGGCCTGCCACGGCGATCGCGGCGAACACCGCGTCCACCGAGGCGCGGCCGTCCTCGGCCCAGTAGACGTCCTCCAGATGCAGGATGAGCGCGAACTCGTCGAGGACCAGTGCCGCACCGATACCGAAAACGATTGCAGCAGCAGTGAACTCGCCGGTTCCACCCTCGGTGGCCATGGTTACCATCGCGACCCCGGAGATCATCACCAAGATGATGCCGAACACGGCGTGGTGGATGTGCAGGCCGCCGTGGCCGGAGATGTTGCGCGGCTGCCACCATTTGCGGGGAGCGTCGTTGCCGGCGTTGTGCCGGATGTAGCGGACGATCGTGCGGGTCACGAAGAACGTGAGGATGAACGCGATCAGACACCACATCAACGGCACGCGCCCGGGGGCGACGACGTCGAACTGCAGGTGGAAGGGCACGGGACGTGAAGATACGCGCCGACGCGCGCCGATGGGCCCGGCACGGCCGGGATATCCCCCGGCGCGTCGCGGCGCCGGAGATAGTCTGGTTTGCGACATGAGTAGCGACGTGGGCAGTTCGGCACGGCCCTGGGCGGTCGCCGGGTGGCGGGTGGCGCAGGTCGCGATCGTCGCGCTCCTGGTCTACGCCGGCTGGCTGCTGTTCGGGCATATCCCCTACCGGATCGACATCGAGGTCTACCGGATGGGCGGCCAGGCCTGGCTGCACGGCCAGTCCCTGTACTCCGGTGATGCGACGTTCCGCACCACGATCGGGCTGGGGCTGCCGTTCACCTATCCCCCGCTGGCGGCCATCGTGTTCAGCCCGTTCGCCTGGGTGTCGCTGTCGGCGGCGAGTGTGATCATCACCGCCATCACCCTGGTCCTGGTGCTGGTGTCCACCTGGATCGTGTTGACCCGCCTGGCGGTGTGGCCGGCCTCGACGCTGACCCGGGAGCCGGCCTGGCTGCGCCGGGCCTGGTTGTCGGCGGGCATCGTGGCGCTGGCGGTGATGTATCTGGAACCCATCGACGCCAACTTCGCATTCGGCCAGATCAACGTGGTGCTGATGACGCTGGTGATCGCCGATTGCGTCCCGCGCCGCACTCCCTGGCCGCGCGGGATGCTGCTCGGGCTGGCGATCGCGCTGAAGCTGACCCCGGCGGTCTTCCTGCTGTACTTCCTGCTGCGGCGCGACGGTCGCGCCGCGCTGACCGCGGCCGGCACGTTCGTCGCGGCCAGCCTGCTGGGCTGCGCGCTGGCCTGGCGCGATTCGCTGGAGTACTGGACCACCACGATCCGCCACACCGACCGGATCGGTAGCGCGGCGCTGAACACCAACCAGAACATCGCGGGCGCGCTGGCCCGCCTCGGCCTGGACAAGGGCACCCACTTCATCCTGTGGACGCTGGCCTGCTTTGCCGTCCTTGGCCTGACCATCTGGGCGGTCCGGCGGGTGCTGGCCGCTGCCCCCGCGGATGGCGGGAAGTCGGGAGATGAATCGACGCTGGCGTTGATGTGCGTGGCCCTGTTCGGGCTGATGGTCTCGCCGGTGTCCTGGTCACACCACTGGGTCTGGGCGTTGCCGACCGTGATCACCGCCGCGGTGGCCGCCTATCGGCGGCGCAACATCGCGCTCGGCGTGGTCACCGCCGTCGGCGTGGCGTTGATGGTGTGGATTCCGCTGGAGTTGCTGCCCCAGCACCACGAGGAGTCGGCGTCGTGGTGGCGCCAGCTGCTCGGGATGTCCTACGTGTGGTGGGCCTTGGCAATGATCGTCGTCGCGGGGCTGACGGTGACCACACCGGTCGCTAACCTGCGGCGGACTCCGGGAACCGCGCCGGTGGCTGACCTGGTCCACCCTGCTTAGGGTCCGCGGGTTCCTCGCTGTTCTTCAACGTCGCGGCGTATATGTCGACGTACTCCTGACCGGAGAGTTCCATCAGCTCGTACATGACCTCGTCGATGACAGCCCGCTCGATGAACCGGTTTCCCGCCAGTCCGTCGAACCGGGAGAAGTCCATCGGCTTGCCGAAGCGCACCGTCACCCGGCCGAACCGCCACATCTTGGATCCCGGCGGGTTCACGACGTCGGTTCCGATCATCGCGACCGGAATCACCGGGACCTGCGTCTCGAGCGCGAGCCGAGCCAGTCCGGTCTTGCCCTTGTACAGCCGCCCGTCCGGCGAGCGGGTGCCCTCGGGATACATCCCCATCAGCTTGCCCTGCGACAGCAGTCGCTCGGCGGTGGTCAGCGCAGCCTGTGCGGCGTCGGCGTCGGTGCGGTCGATCGGGACCTGGCCGGCCACCGTGTAGAACCACCGGGTGAACCAGCCCTTGATCCCGGTGCCGGTGAAGTACTCGGACTTGGCCAGGAAGGTGATCCGCCGCCGGACCACCAGCGGGAGGTAGAAACTGTCCGCCACCGCCAGGTGATTGCTTGCCAGGATCGCCGGGCCGTTGGTTGGAACATGTTCCAGCCCTTCGACTTTCGGCCTACCTAACAGGGACAGCAACGGGCCCATGAAGATGTACTTGAACAGCCAGTACCACATGGAGCCTCCCGATCACCGCACGCTTTCGTGCAACTCTACCCAGGTCCGCGGACACCGACCACAGGTCACACCCGGTTCTCACCGGATCATCAGGGCGCGGCAACCGTCAGTCCTCGACGCTGACCGGAATGTGTTGGTAGCGGCTGGCGGGGCGCTCGGGCGAATCCGAGCCAGGCCGATCCGGGGGTGTGTCGTCGGGGCCTGCTGGGCTCGCGCCGTCCTCGGCGATGATCGTGCGGATCACCGTCACCAGCGCCACGCTGTGCTCGGCGACCACGGTCAGCAGCGGATGTTGTTCGCCGTTGACCAGCGCAGCCAGCGCACACACCGGGCACCACACCTGTTGACACTTGCCCTGCCCGCCACCGGATGCCATTGCGGCACCGGCCCGCACGGCCGGGTCGAGCCGGTCGAGGATCGCCTGGGCCAGGGCGCGCAGTTCGGGTCCCAGGTCGGGATGCGGGCCATTCACGCGGGCCACACCTCCGGATTGGGTCGAAATCGCACGGTCAGCTCGGTGCCGCGCAGGGCCGCATCCATCACGATGCACCGCCGCAGAACCGACGCCAGTCGTACTCGGCGCCGCATCCCCGCGGCGCCGATGATCAGGTCGTCGTCGACCCGGCCCAGCGTCAGCGTGCCCGGATCGATTTGCGGCAACTCTAGCCGCATGCGGTAGACGGCATCGAGCCCTGAACCCGATTCACGGTCCACCACCGGCTTGAGCGGCCCGGGCGGTGCCGAGCCGTCGCGTCGCCGGACGCTGTCGAGCAGGTGCCCGAGGGCCTTGGCGCCGATCGGCTCACCGGCCAGGTGAGGGGCCAGCACCAGCTGGACGTCGCCGATGGTGGCGGCGAGCTCGTCGAGCACCGAGTGCTGTTCGGAGATCCGCTCGGCGTACCAGCCGAACGCCGGGTGATCCGGAAGATTGCGGTACTCGTATGAATCATCTTGGACGAGAACCTGATTCACGATCAGTTCAGTGACCTGCACACCCATCAACACCAGTGAGCCCAGGGTGCGGACGGCCTCGGCGGCCACCACCCGCTCAGCGGTGAGCACCAGGTGGGCGCTGACCCGTTCGGCATCGGTGAGCAGGGCGGACAACCCTTCGACGGCGCCGCTGATGCTCTCGACCACAGCGACGGTGGCCGCGGCGTGCACACCGTCGACGGCGGCGCTGAGCCGGCGATGCCGGGGCCAGGCCCGCTCGACATACATCGCGAAGGCGGCAGGCAGTGTCAGCATCCGCATCGCATCGGCGGTCGAGGCGCAGTCGACGACGACGTAGTCCCACCGGCCGGAGTCGGCCAGAGCGGCCACCTCGGCCAGCCCTAACACCTCCTGGATTCCAGGCAGCGCGGAAAGCTCCTCCGGGGCAACGTCTTTGATGTCGGACTCCGGGAATCTCGCGGCGAGCACCGGCGCGACGGCACGCCATCTGTCCGCGAGCAGGGCCAGGGTGTCCAGTGCCAGCGCGTCGAGGTGGCCGCCCGCGGTGTCATCGGTGCCCTCCTCGGTGAGGATCCGCACCGGTTCGCGGGCCCCGGTGGGCGGGACCACCACCCCGAGAACATCGCCGAGCGAGTGGGCCTGATCAGTGGATACCGCCAGCACCCGCTGACCGGCGAGCGCCGCCCGGACCGCCGTCGCCGAGGCCAGCGTCGACTTGCCGACACCGCCTTTGCCGACGAAGAAACTGATCCGGGCCGAATCAGTCACTCAGCCCTCGACCCATTTCTTCAGATCCTTGAGCGCGGTGTCGGTCAGTCTGCGCTCGGCCTTGCGCTTGAGCAGGCCGATCATCGGGATCATCAGATCCACCGACAACTCGTAAGTGACCTCGGTTCCAGAACCTTTGGGTTGCAACGTGTATGCGCCGTCGAGTGCCCGCAACAGCGAGCTTGACACCAACGACCAGCGCACCGATTTGCGGTCGGCAGGCCACTCGTAGGCCAGGACCATGGTGTCTTTGAGAACAGCGGCGTCCAGAACCAGTCGCGCGACCAGCGGGTAACCGGCGTCGTCGGACTCGATGACCTCGGTTTCCTTGTATTCGGAGACCCACTGCGGGTAGGACCCGATATCGGCGATGACATCCATCACGGTGCGGGGGTCCGCGTCGATGTAGATGGTCTGCGCCGTCTTGTCAGCCACTGTTGCCAATTCCCATCGCTTGCGCTGCGTGACCCGACGGGGTCCGCTCCCTCGGCCACAAAGGTACCCTCCCGCCGGAGGGTCTGACCTGATATCAGGTGCCGGGTGCGACGCCCACCGGGCGGGACGCCTCCAGAGTGGATTTCACCTCGAACGCCATCCGTTTACCGGCCACCCGGCGCTGATGGGTGAGCTTGGCGAGGTTCATCTTGGCCAGCTGCCAGGCCGCGACCCCGGAGGGCTCGGCGTGCAGAAAATAGTGCAGCAGCACGCCGTCGAGGACCGGCTCCAGCCAGATCTCCATGGTGCCGGTCAGCGGGCCGGTCACCGTCCACCGCACGCCCTTGTCGGCACGGTCCTCGACGACCTCGAGGCGCAGGTCCGGCCACCACCGCCGCCAGCTCGCCCGGTCCGCGACCGCACGCCCGACCGCCGCCGGATCTGCCGCGACAAACGTCTCGTCGGCGACCTGGATGCTGTTCATGCCAACAGCTTCACATATCGGGTCCGTGGACAGGGTGCCTGGTTGCCGGTGACTACGCTGTTGCCATGCGTGAGTACACCGTTCCGGCGTCGTTCACCATCGGCGAACACGACAATGTCGTCAGTTCGGTGTACGACCACGAGCGCACCGATCCGGGCTATGTGATTGTCCAGCGGCAGGTCGACGGCCGTTGGACCGACGTCACGTGTGCAGAGGTAGCCGCCCAGATCCGCTCGGCGGCGCTGGGATTGATCGCCGAAGGCGTCCAGGCCGGCGACCGGGTGGCGATCCTGTCGGCGACCCGCTACGAGTGGGTGATCCTCGACTACGCGATCCTCTCGGTCGGCGGGGTGACGGTGCCCATCTACGAGACGTCGTCGGCCGACCAGGTCCGCTGGGTTCTCCAGGACTCCGGTGCTGTGCTGGTGTTCACCGAGACCGAGTCCCACGCGCAGATGGTCTCCGAACTCACCGACGAGCTGCCGGACCTTCGCAAGACGCTGCGGATCGAGTCCTCGGGCCCCACCGCGCTCGAGGAGCTGGCCACGGCCGCCACCGGTGCGGACCCCGCAGAGCTGGAGCGCCGGCTGGCGGCGCTGCGTTCGGCCGACCCGGCGACGCTGATCTACACCTCCGGAACCACCGGCCGGCCCAAGGGCGTCCAACTCACCCATGCGAATCTGCTCTTCGAAACCCGCGGCACCACAACATGTTTCCCGACGCTGCTGCGCCAGCACGAGCGGCTGCTGGTCTTCTTGCCGTTGGCGCATGTGCTGGCCCGCGCCCTGTCGATGACCGCGTTCGCCAACAAGGTGACGCTCGGCTACACCAGCGACATCAAGAACCTGGTGCCGATGCTGCAGTCCTTCAAGCCGACGATCGTGGTGTCCGTGCCGCGAGTGTTCGAAAAGGTCTACAACACAGCCGAATTGAACGCCCGCAACAGCGGCCGGGGCCCGGTCTTCGAGCTGGCCGTCAAGACCGCGATCGCGTACAGCGAAGCCCTGGCCGGCAACGGTCCCAACCTGCTGCTGAAGCTCGGCCACGCCGTGTTCGACCGACTGGTGTACAGCAAGCTGCGGGCCGCCCTCGGTGGTGATTGCCACGCCGCGATCTCCGGCGGCGCGCCGTTGGGCAAGCGACTGGGCCACTTCTACCGCGGAGCGGGGCTGTCCATCTACGAGGGCTACGGGCTGACCGAGACCAGCGCGGCGATCACGGTGAATCGCATCGGTGAACTCAAGGTCGGTACGGTCGGAAAGTTGGTGCCGGGCAACAGCATGGCGCTCGCCGAGGATGGCGAGCTCCTGGTCAGAGGTGGCGTCGTGTTCGACGGCTACTGGCGCAACGAGAAGGCGACCGGTGAAGCGATCGTCGACGGCTGGTTCCACACCGGGGATCTGGCCAGCATCGACGCTGACGGCTTCGTGTCGATCACCGGTCGCAAGAAGGAGATCATCGTCACCGCGGGCGGCAAGAACGTCGCCCCCGCGGTGCTCGAAGACGCCCTGCGCGCCCATCCGCTGATCAGCCAGGCGATGGCCGTCGGCGACAACCAGCCGTTCATCGGTGCGCTGATCGCCATCGACCCCGAGGCGTTCGACGGATGGAAGACCCAGCACGGCAAGGGCGCCGGCGCCTCGGTGGGTGATCTGCGCACCGATCCCGATCTGGTCGCCGAGATCGAATTGGCCGTCAAGGACGCGAATCAGCATGTGTCCCATGCCGAATCGATTCGTAAGTTCCGAATTTTGCCGGAAGACTTCACCGTGCAGACCGGTGAATTGACCCCGACCCTGAAGGTCAAGCGCAATGTGGTGGCGGAGAAGTTCGCCGACGAGATCGGAGCGATCTATGCGAAGTAGGTTCCTGGTTGCCGGTGCCATCGGCGCGTTCGCTCTGACGGCGTCGGTGTTCTCGTGCGGAGTCGCGTCGGCGGACGCCTACGCAGGCGAGACCTACAGCGACGCCGCCGGCGCGTTGAGCGGGTCCGGAATGACCGTCGTCGTCGGAGGACGCGTCGGGTCCGAACTGCCCACCGAGGAGTGCATCGTCACCCGGTCACAGAAGGCGCCCTGGGTCAAGGGCAGCAACTTCCAGCAGGTGAACAACACCATGTTGCTCTTCCTGAACTGCAATGCCGCCGTCGCGACTGCGGGCAAACCCGGCAACTCGGCAGCCAGCCCGCAGGGCCAGCAGGCACTCAGGGACGAGAAGTCCTACGAGTGGAAGAGCACGACCGAGGACGGCGCGCAGTGGTGCGCGGAGAACATGAAGGCACATCCGGACTGGACGGGTAACGCATTCGACGGCTGCCCGGGTACCGGCACCTAGAGCAGCCCGGCGACGAAGCCGGCCGCCTGGTCCGGGTACGGCGGCAGCTCATAGTTGCTGTGGGCGGCGCGGTCGAGGCCCGGCGAGCAGATCGGGTCGCCGCCGCTGCACAGGTCGATGGCGCGGCCGGCGAACTGGCCGGTGTTCGACAGCGGCGAGCCGAACCGGGCCCCCGGGTTGCCGAACACCGCGACGGCCGCGATCTGTCCGGCGGCAGCCGGCGGCAGCGGCGGAGCCGAACCGATGCTGCCGATCCGCTGTCCCACCGGCGGGACGCCGGCCAACATCGACACCGCCGCCGCCCCTTGGGAGAACCCGCCGAGCACCAGAGTGGTCTGCGGGCAGCGCGCACCCATGTCCGCGATGCGGGCGGCCGCGTCGTCAGCACCGGACGCCGCGGCGAGGAAGTTGAAGCTGGCCGGGTAGTTCACCGCGTAGGTGCCCATGCTGCGCCCGTCCAGGCGCGGCGCGAGCGCGTCGGCGAAGGCCTGTCCCACCCGCCCGAGGCCGGGCGGCTCACCGGTGCCGCGGGCGAAGATCACCTCGACGTCGGGGCAGTCGTCGGCCGCGGCGGTGCCGGCCGGGCCCACCAGGGTGGCAACGACGGCCACAACGGCTCCGAATGCGGCGGCCCGGGTTCTGCTCATCTTGAGCATCGTCACATGGCGTGGTCGGCCACGCGCAGGAGTTCGCAAAGCCGCGCGGCGTGCGCCGCCCAGTTCCAGTCCGACTCGATCCACCGCCTGCCGGCCTCCCCCAGCCGCGCGCCGAGCGCGGGGTCGTCGAGGATGCCCGACACGGCCTCGGTGATCTCCTCGACCGAACGCCCGTCCACCACCCGACCCGTTTCGCCGTCCTTCACCGTCTCGGGCGCACCACCGGAGTCACCGGCCACAACCGGAACGCCCGCAGCCGACGCCTCCAGGAACACGATGCCGAGCCCCTCCACATCGAGCCCGGAACCCCTTGTGCGGCAAGGCATTGCGAAGACATCACCCAGCACGTAGTGGCCCGCCAGCTCGGCGCTGGGCACCGCCCCGGTGAACACCACATCGTCGGTGACGCCCACCTGCGCGGCGAGCTTGTCCAGGTCGTCGGCGTAGGGCCCGTTGCCGACGATCACCAGCGCGGCGTCAGGCACCCGGCGGCGGATGCCGGGCAGCGCCTTGATGAGCATGTCCTGGCCTTTGCGCGGCACCAGCCGCGACACGCAGACCACGGTGGGCCGCTCGCCGAGGCCGTAGCGGCCGCGCAAGTCGGCCCGCGCCGCGGGGTCCGGACGGAACCGGTCGGTATCGACGCCGGGGGGCAGGTGCTCCAGTGCGGCGTTCGGGCCGAACGCCGAGGCGAACCGGCCGCGGGTGTAGTGGCTGACGAACGTCACGACGTCGGTGGTGTCGCCGATGCGGCGCAGCGCGGAACGCGCGATGGGCAGCATCGACCAGCCCACCTCGTGGCCGTGGGTACTGGCCACCACCCGGCGCGCGCCGGCACCGCGGGCCCGGCCTGCGAGCAGCGCCAGCGGAGCGGCGGCCCCGAACCACACCGTGTCGATGTCGTGCTCGCGGATCAGTTCGCGCATCCGGCGGTCCACACCGGGCTCGGGCAGCATCAGCGTGCCGGGATGGCGCACGATGCGGTAGCCGGCCGCCTGGTCGTAGGCCTGGGCGTCCTTCCACGTCGGGGCGTAGACCGTGAGCTGGTGTTCGCCATCCTCGGCGAGGCGTTCGACGAACTGCTCCAAGTAGGACTGGATACCGCCCCGGCGGGGTGGAAAATCATTGGTGACCAGCAGGACTCGCGTCATCGCCGTACACGCTAGCCGGTCAGCCACTGCGCCCAGCGGGCACGTAGCTCGGTGATATCGGTGTTCAGCGCGCGGCGCACTGCCGTCGCGAAGTCGCCGTGGCCAGGCCCGCACGCGTCGGTGTAGAGCCGGCGCAACGCGTCGACGCCGTAGGTGTCGGCCACGAACCGGGCGAACCACCAGGCCCGGTCGTAGCCGTGCGCACGCTCGGGCCCGGCGGCGTCCAGCTCGGCGTCGGCAGGTAGCGCGGTGTCCGCCGCCGCACCCGTCGGCAGCGGCGTCGGCGGGCGAGCCACGAAGTCGGCCACCCCTTCGACCAGCCAGCGCGGGGCGTCCAGTGCGGTGTCGGCGCGGGCGGCGAGATGAAACAGCTCGTGGGTCAACACGATTCGCAGTGACTGATCGCTCATCGCGACGGCATCCGGGGCGAACACCATCCGCTGCCCACTGGCCCGATGATGTGCGAAGTCGACGTGGTCGGCGACCGAGACCGCCGCGATGTCCTGCCACTGACCGCGCGGATCCAGGCCGGCCTGGGCAAGGAACTCCTGCTGCGAGCCGGTGGCGATGATGACGATCTCGCGATCCCAGTCGGTGCCCCAGAACTTTTCGACGGCGGCGACGGCGTCGCCGATGTCGCCGGCGATCCGGGTGAGCAGGCCGTCGGTGCGGTCTCCCCCGAGGCTGAGCAGTCGCACGGTGCGGCCGTCGCCGACGATCAGGGGCGACGGTGCGGGAACGGCCGAGCGCGGCGAGGGCGGATTGGCCGCGGGAGCAGCTACCAGTGCAGAGCCACCGAGCAGCTCGGCGATGAGGACGACGGCCAGGACGGCCGCGAGTGCGCGCCGCCCCCGGGATGCGTCAGTAGCGACGGACGTTGTAGATCGGGGCGTTGTTGACCGGAGAGATCATCACCGGCCGACCGAACGTCGAGGCGTGGACCATCATCCCGTCGCCGATGTAGATCGCCGAGTGCGAGGCGTCGGAGTAGTAGTTCACGACGTCGCCGGGCTGCATCTGATCCATCGAAACCGGTTGACCACCTGCGGCCAGCGCCTGGCTGGAATGCGGCAGGAAGATCCCGGCCTGCTGGAAGGCCCACATCACCAGACCCGAGCAGTCGAACTGGTTGGGACCCGATCCACCCCACACGTAGGGATCTCCGATCCGGGTCAGCGCAGCCTGGACGGCGACGGCGCCCTGTTCGCCACCCGCGCCGGGGGTCGGGACTGCGGCCATCGGGATCACCTGGGCGGCGTCCGGCGGCGGCGGGGCGTCCGGGGCCGGCGGGAGCGCATCGGGCGGCGGCACATCGTTGAGCGGCGGCAAGCCCTCGGGCGCCGGAGCGGCCAGGATGTCAGCCGGCGGCGGCGGTCCGGGAGCGGCCAGTGCGGTGCGCTGCTCCGGGGTGAGCGTCTGGTAGCGCGACTTCACGACCGAGATCTGCACCTGCAGCTGGGACTGCTTGCGCTGCAGGTCGGCGCGGACCGCGGCGGCCTGCTCGGCCGCCGTCTTGGCCTCGTCCGCCGACTTGGCGGATTCGGCTTCGGCCTGGCGCAGCTGGTCGTTCATCTGGCGGTAGCTCTGCATCTGGGCGGCCATCTCGGTGGCCATCACCCGCTGCACGGCCATCTTGTCGATCAGGCCTTGGGGCGACTCGGCGGTCAGGATGGCGTTCAAGCCGTCGGTGCGGCCGCCCATGTAGACCGCTGCAGCAAATTTGTCGACGGCGCCCTGGTAGGTCGCCAACTGGGCCTTTGCACTGTCAGCTGCGGCGAGGTCGTCGGTGTGCTTCTTTTCCGCAACCGTTTCCGCCTGCAGCTTCTTGTCAAGATCGAGCTGAGCGGAATGCATCGACTCGGTGAGCTGTTCTGCCTGTCGTGACAGTTCGTTCAGCTTGGCCACACCGTCTTCGGCAGGATCGGCGTGCGAGGCGCCGGAGATAACGGCGGACAGAACGAGGAAGCCCGCAATCCCACCAACTAGAGGGCGTTTCAGAACGCGTTTAGTCAGGTATATGCGGTCAGAGCTCAAAATTGCGTTCCTTTAAGTGCCGTCGACGTTGATGCATCGAGTGCCTTAGGTCTCGAATAGGTTACGAAATGGCATCGGCGTTGTCCAAACGTGGGGCGGAAATTCAGCAGACTCTCAGCCACCCAAGCCACACCAGTCACAACCTGCCAACCAACCTAGCAGGACGCCGCCCCGGCGCTAGCTGGCCAGCCCCCGCCCTGGCGTTCGGTTGATCGGCACCAGCCGCAACTTCGGGGCCAAGCCCGCCTCGGCGAGCACCTCCAGGGCTGCTCGTTCGTCTTCCAGCAAAGTTTCCGGGACACCGAGCAATACGCTCACCACACAGTCGCGGCAGCCAGGGCCGCGCACCGCACAGTCGTCGCAGTCGATGACGACCGGTTCGGCTGGCTCCATTCCCATCTCGGGACTCCTTCTATCGAGTTGGCCGCACGCTATCGCCGGCCACCGACAAGTCCGGCGGCTGGAATGCCGATCACCCGGCGGAGTGTCGCCGCCGCCCTGTCGGTGGGGCTGCTTACCGTCAGTCGTTGTGGCGGCCACACCGATCGATGCTCAAATGAGCTTCGCCGACGTCGACGCGAGCGCCGATATCTCGCTGCGGGAGACCACGTTCGTGGTGGTCGACCTGGAGACCACCGGTGGGCGGGCCACGGCGTCGGCCGACGGCCGCCGCGATGCGATCACCGAGATCGGTGCGGTCCGGGTCCGCGGCGGTGAGGTGCTCGGCGAATTCGCCACCCTGGTGGACCCGCAGCGCTCCATCCCGCCGCAGATCGTCCAGCTCACCGGGATCACCACCGCGATGGTCCACGACGCGCCGACCATCGCCGCCGTACTGCCGATGTTCCTCGAATTCGCCCGTGGCGCCGTGCTGGTCGCCCATAACGCGGGGTTCGACATCGGCTTCCTGCGCTCCGCTGCCGAACAGTGCGGCATCCCCTGGCCCCGTCCGCCGGTGCTGTGCACGGTGCGGCTGGCCCGCCGCGTGCTGACCCGCGAGGAGGCGCCCAGCGTGCGGCTGTCCACACTGGCCGCGCTGGTCGGCTCCGCCACCAAGCCGACCCACCGTGCGCTCGACGACGCCCGTGCCACCGTCGACGTGCTGCACGCGCTGATCGAACGGGTCGGCAACCAGGGCGTGCACACCTACACCGATCTGCGCGGATATCTGCCCAACATCTCGAATGCCCAACGGAGTAAACGGATTCTGGCCCGCAACCTGCCACACCGGCCGGGGGTGTACCTGTTCCGCGGGCCTGCTCGCGAAGTGCTCTACATCGGCACCGCCACCGATCTTCACCGCCGGGTCGGCCAGTACTTCAACGGCGCCGACCCCCGGGGACGGATGAAGGAGATGGTGGCCCTGGCGACGGCGGTCGACCATGTCGAATGCGCCCACGCGCTGGAAGCCGGAGTACGCGAACTGCGGCTGTTGGCCGCGCACGCTCCGCCGTACAACCGCCGGTCCCGCTTTCCGCACCGCTGGTGGTGGGTCGCGCCCACCGACGAGGCGTTCCCGCGGCTCTCGGTGGTCCGCGAGCCGCGTCACGACCGCGCGATCGGCCCGTTCCGGTCGCGGGCCGACGCCCTCGACACCGCCGAGCTGATCGCCCGGTTCACTGGTCTGCGCACCTGCACCAGCCGTATCGGCCGCGCGGCCGAGCACGGACCGTCGTGTCCCGAGCGCGAGGTCTCCCCCTGCCCGGCCCCGCGCGGCATCACCGCCGAGCAGTATGCGGCCGCGCCACAGCTGGCGGCCGCGCTGATCGAGGGCCTGGACAACGCTGCGCTCGGTGCGGCGGTCGACCAGGTCGGCGCCCTGGCGCAGAAGTCCCGCTACGAGAGCGCCGCGCGGCTGCGTGACCACATCGCGGCGGCCGTCGACGTGCTGTGGCGGGGCCAGCGCCTGCGGTCGCTCAGTGCCGTCGAAGAACTCGTCGCCGCCGCGCCGGACGGTGCGGGCGGTTGGCAGCTCGCGGTGATCCGGCACGGGCAGCTGGCCGGAGCAGGCGTCGCTCCCCGTCGTGTCCCGCCGATGCCCGTGGTCGAAGCCCTGCAGACAGGCGCGCAGGTGGTGCTTCCCAAGCCGGCGCCGCTGGGCGGCGCGCTGGTCGAAGAGACCGCGCTGATCGCCCGCTGGCTCAACGCTCCCGGCGTACGAATCGTCAGCGCCACAACGGGTTTGACGTCGCCGCTGGCCTCGGCCGGACCGTGGGCCGAGTGGGCCGCGGCCGCGCGATCGGCGCGGTTGGCCGCCGAGCAGGCGCAGCGGCTCGACTCAGAGTTGCTGGCTGAACCGCACCCAACGCGCCAGGAGCTGCTCGGCCGCACCGGAGTCGATCGCCGCCGCGGCGCGGGCCAGCCCGTCCTCCCAGCACGGCAGCCATTCGGCGTGGCTGGATAGTCCGCCGTGGGCGACCATCGCCCCCGCGGCGTTGAGGATGACCGCGTCCCGCACGGGCCCCTTGGCGCCGCCGAGCACCTCGCGCGCCTCCTGGGCGTTCTCCTCGGCCTCGCCGCCGACCAGCTCCTCGATTCGGGCCCGGGCGAAACCGAATCCCATCGGGTCGAAGGTGAGCTTGTCGATGGTGCCTGCCTGAACCCGCCAGATCGTGCTCGTGGTCGTGGTGGTCAGTTCGTCGAGACCGTCGTCGCCGTGCACCACGAGCACGCTGCTGCGGCGGGCGGCGAACACCCCGGCCATCACCTCGGCCAGATCGCCGAACGCGCACCCGATCAGGCCCGCCCGCGGACTGGCCGGATTGGTCAGTGGCCCAAGCAGATTGAACACCGTCGGGGTGCCGATCTCGCGGCGCGGCGGACCGGCGAACTTGTAGGAGGGGTGGAACACCGGCGCGAAACAGAACCCGATCCCCACTTCGGCCACGCAGCGGGCGACCTCGTCGGGACCGAGTTCGATGCGCACCCCGAGCGCCTCGAGCATGTCGGCACCGCCGCTCTTCGACGACGCCGCGCGGTTGCCGTGCTTGACGACGGGAACGCCGGCGGCGGCCACCACGATCGCCGCCATCGTCGACAGGTTCACGGTGTTGGCGCGGTCGCCGCCGGTGCCGACGATGTCGACGGTGTCGGTGCCGATCTCGGCGGTGGGCACCATGCGGGCGTATCGCAGCATGGTGTCGGCGAGCTCACGCACCTCGGCGGCGGTCGGCCGCTTCATCTTCATCGACACGCCGAAGGCGGCGATCTGAGCCGGTGTCGCGACGCCGCTCATGATCTGGTCCATCGCCCAGCCCGCCTGTCCGGGCGTCAGCTCCAGACTGGCCGTCAACCGGTCCAGGACCTGCGGCCATGACGTCTCCGGCGAGTCGTCGCCGGGCGAGGAATGAGGGTGAGTCACGCGCCGATGTTCCCATGCCGCAGGGCCTGTCCACACGTCAGTTTTCAGACAGATGTGACCAATTGGCCCCCTGGCTGTACCTCGACAACTACAAAGCGTCATACTTCTTGTTGTGACGAGCGCTGTTGGCACTTCGGGAACTGCGATCACATCGCGCGTACATTCGCTGAACCGGCCGAATATGGTCAGTGTTGGCACCATCGTATGGCTTTCCAGTGAGCTGATGTTCTTTGCTGGACTGTTCGCGATGTACTTCACTGCCCGTGCTCAGGCCGGCGGGGTATGGCCGCCGCCGCCCACCGAACTGAACCTGTATCAGGCGGTTCCGGTGACGCTGGTGCTGATCGCGTCGTCGTTCACCTGCCAGATGGGTGTGTTCGCGGCCGAGCGAGGTGACGTCTACGGGCTGCGCCGCTGGTACGTGATCACCTTCCTGATGGGCGCCTTCTTCGTCGCCGGCCAGGCCTACGAGTACTACCACCTCGTCACCCACGGCACGACGATCGCGGGCAGCTCCTACGGCAGTGTGTTCTACCTCGCCACCGGATTCCACGGCCTGCACGTCATCGGCGGTCTTGTCGCGTTCATCCTGCTTCTGCTGCGGACCACGATGAGCAAGTTCACGCCTGCGCAGGCGACCGCTGCCATCGTCGTGTCCTACTACTGGCACTTCGTCGACATCGTGTGGATCGCCCTGTTCGCGACGATCTACTTCATCCGATGAGAAGGGGTTCGATGCTCAAGAGATCGGGGCAGCCGAAGTCTCCGATGAGTGACAAGTCGCGTCGCCGGCTTCGTCGCCGCCTGACCGGAGCGGTACTGCTGCTGGTCGGGCTCGGTGTCGCCGGTGGCCTGGCCGCCACGCTGACACCCACCCCGCAGGTCGCAGTGGCCGACGAATCGCAGTCCGCACTGCTGCGCACCGGCAAGCAGCTGTTCGACACCTCGTGTGTCACCTGCCACGGCGCCAACCTGCAGGGCGTCGAGGGCCGCGGCCCGAGCCTGATCGGCGTCGGCGAGGCGGCGGTGTACTTCCAGGTGTCCACCGGCCGCATGCCCGCGATGCGCGGCGAAGCCCAGGCTCCGCGCAAGGACCCGATCTTCGACGAGGCCCAGATCGACGCGCTCGGCGCCTACGTTCAGGCCAACGGCGGCGGACCGCTGGTCCCCCGCGACGCCAACGGCCAGATCGCCGACCACTCACTGCTCGGAAACGACGTCGCCCGCGGCGGCGATCTGTTCCGGCTCAACTGCGCCTCGTGCCACAACTTCACCGGCAAGGGCGGCGCCCTGTCGTCGGGTAAGTACGCGCCTGAACTCGAGCCGGCCACCCCGGCCCAGATCTACACCGCGATGCTGACCGGCCCGCAGAACATGCCCAAGTTCGGCGACCGCCAGCTTTCTCCCGAGGAGAAGAAGGACATCGTCGCCTACGTGCGGATGGCTACTCGCGCGCCGGATCCCGGCGGCTACGGCCTCGGCGGTTTCGGCCCCTCATCTGAGGGCATGGCGGCCTGGATCATCGGCATGGTCGCCGTCATCGCGGCGGCGCTGTGGATCGGAGCGAGATCTTCATGAGTGACGTGAATCAGCCCACCGACGAGCAACTCGCTGCGATGTCGCGCGAGGAGTTGGTCGAACTCGGCGGCCGGATCGACGGTGTCGAGACCATCCTCAAGGAGCCTCGCTGGCCGGTTGAGGGAACCAAGGCCGAGAAGCGTGCTGCGCGTCTGGTATCGATCTGGCTGCTGCTCGGCGGCTTGTTCGGTCTGGCGCTGCTGCTGGTGTTCCTGTTCTGGCCGTGGCAGTGGGACGGCTCGAACGAGCGGTCGCTGTCCGAGCTGGCCACCCCGCTCTACGGGCTCACCTTCGGCATGTCGATCCTCGCTATCGGCATCGGCGCGGTGCTCTACCAGAAGAAGTTCATCCCCGAGGAGATCTCGGTCCAGGAGCGCCACGACGGCGCCTCCTCGGAGATCGCGCGCAAGACCGTCGTCGCCAACCTCACCGACGCACTCGAGGGCTCGACGATCAAGCGGCGCAAGCTCGTCGGGCTCTCGCTCGGAATCGGGATGGGCGCGTTCGGGGCAGGCACGCTGGTGGCGTTCATCGGCGGCCTGATCAAGAACCCGTGGAAGCCGGTGGTTCCCACCGCCGAAGGCAAGAAGGCAGTGCTGTGGACCTCGGGGTGGACCCCGCGGTTCACCGGCGAGACCATCTTCCTGGCGCGGGCAACCGGCCTGCCGGGCGAGTCGCCGTTCGTGAAGCTGCGGCCCGAGGACATCGACGCCGGCGGCATGGAGACGGTGTTCCCGTGGCGTGAGAGCGACGGCGACGGCACCACGGTCGAAAGTCATGAGCGGTTGTCCGAAATCGCGATGGGCGTGCGCAATCCGGTGATGCTGATCCGCATCAAGCCGGTCGACATGCCCAAGGTCGTCAAGCGGGCGGGCCAGGAGAGCTTCAACTTCGGCGACCTGTTCGCCTACACCAAGGTCTGCTCGCACCTGGGCTGCCCGGCCTCGCTGTACGAGCAGCAGACCTACCGCATCCTGTGCCCGTGCCACCAATCGCAGTTCGACGCACTGCATTTCGCACGGCCGATCTTCGGTCCGGCTGCGCGCGCGTTGGCGCAGTTGCCGATCACCATTGACAAGGACGGGTATCTGGTCGCCAACGGCGACTTCGCCGAGCCCGTCGGACCCGCATTCTGGGAGCGCACATCATGAGTCCGAAACTCAACGATGCCCTGGCCAAGCAGGGCGACGCCATCGACTCCCGGTACCACCCGTCCGCCGCGGTTCGACGGCAGCTGAACAAGGTCTTCCCCACGCACTGGTCGTTCCTGCTGGGTGAGATCGCGATGTACAGCTTCATCGTGCTGCTGCTCACCGGCGTGTACCTGTCGCTGTTCTTCGACCCGTCGATGGCCGAAGTCACGTATCAGGGTGTCTACCAACCGCTTCGGGGCATCGAGATGTCGAAGGCGTACGCCTCGACCCTCGACATCAGCTTCGAGATCCGCGGCGGTCTGTTCGTCCGCCAGATCCACCACTGGGCCGCGCTGCTGTTCGCCGCGTCGATCATGGTGCACCTGGCTCGTATCTTCTTCACCGGCGCCTTCCGTCGGCCCCGCGAGGCCAACTGGGTCATCGGCTCGCTGCTGTTGATCCTGGCCATGTTCGAGGGGTACTTCGGCTACTCGCTGCCCGACGACCTGCTGTCCGGCATCGGCCTTCGTGCGGCGCTGTCGTCGATCACCATGAGCGTGCCGATCGTCGGAACCTGGTTGCACTGGGCGCTGTTCGGCGGTGACTTCCCCTGCGGTGGGGTGGGCTACCAGTGCAGCGCGGTGGGCACCCTGCTCCCCCGGATGTACGCCCTGCACATCCTGCTGATCCCCGGAATCATCCTGGCGCTCATCGGTGTTCACCTGGCGTTGGTGTGGTTCCAGAAGCACACCCAGTTCCCCGGGCCCGGCCGCACCGAGAAGAACGTCGTCGGCGTGCGGGTCATGCCGGTCTTCGCGGTCAAGTCCGGTGCGTTCTTCGCGGTGACCGTCGGCATCCTGGGACTGATGGGCGGCCTGCTGCAGATCAACCCGATCTGGCAGCTCGGCCCCTACAAGCCGTCTCAGGTGTCGGCAGGCAGCCAGCCCGACTTCTACATGATGTGGACGGAAGGCCTGGCCCGTATCTTCCCGCCGTGGGAGCTCTACCTCGGCCACCACACCATCCCGGCGGCGTTCTGGGTCGCGCTGGTCATGGGCCTGGTGTTCGGGCTGCTGATCGCCTACCCGTTCCTGGAGAAGAAGTTCACCGGGGACACCGCGCACCACAACCTGCTGCAGCGCCCGCGTGACGCTCCGACGCGGACCGCGATCGGTGCGATGGCGATCTCGCTGTACATGGTCTGGACGCTGGCCGCGATGAACGACGTCATCGCGCTGAAGTTCCACATCTCGCTGAACGCGACGACGTGGATCGGCCGTATCGGTTCGCTGGTGCTGCCGCCGCTGGTGTTCTTCATCGCCTACCGCTGGGCGGTCGGCCTGCAGCGCAGTGACCGTGACGTGCTCGAGCACGGCATCGAGACGGGCATCATCAAGCGCCTGCCGCACGGTGCCTATGTCGAGCTGCACCAGCCGCTCGGCCCGGTCGACGAGCATGGCCACCCGCTCCCGCTGGAGTACCAGGGAGCGGCTCTGCCCAAGCGGATGAACAAGTTGGGCTCCGGCGGCCGAACCGGCCACGGCAGCTTCCTCACCGCCGATCCGGCATCCGAGGATGCAGCGCTCAACGAGGCCGAACACGCCGCCGAGCACCGCACGCTCACCGCCCTGCGCGAATGGCAGGACAGCGAGTACAGCGGCAATGGAAATGGCAACGGCAACGGAAGTGGCAACGGCCACCACCACTAGCATCAACCAAGAGAACCCCGGGTCCACAGGGCCCGGGGTTCTCTTGTCTGAGTCAGTGAGCGTCGACGTCTCATCCAGCGCACGGATATGCGACCTCACTGCTCACTCGATGATTTACTGCCGCACTCGAGTCTGCGCCCAGCGCATCGAGACTGCGCCCAGGGCGCGTACCGCACACAATTGCCCACGTCCACCGCAGACCCGATGAGGCGTCCGCCAACGCAGTGAGCGCGAAACTACGCCGACACTTCCTCTTCCACCGCGCCGTGCAGCTGACGCAGGTAGGTCACCGGGATGGCCGGCATCGCGACGGTGATGACTCCGGCGAGGCCGAGTGCCACCCAGGCCGCGGTGTCGTTGTCCACCGCCATCAGGTACGTCGCGGTCGACACCCCAACCAGCGCAAGGCCGATCGCGCCGGCCAGCATCACCGTGCAGCGCAGCCACAGCCGGTCCAGTTCGGTGGCCGGGATCAGCGGATCTGCCCGCCGCGACGCCGACGACTGGGCGAAGTCCGGCTGGTACCGCTCGTAGGGGTCCACAGTCGAGCCGAAGACCTTGAGCTTCTCCGTGGGCGCCTCGGTTCCGCGTGCGGGGGCAGCCGGCGCGGACGTGGGTCGTGGTGGCGCGGCCTTGGCAGGTTCCGGTGTCAGGCGCGAATCACTGAGTGCGGTACGCCGGGCCCGGATCAGCAGCGGAATCGCGCCGACGATGATCACCGCCGACACGATGATGATGCTGTACAGCAGCCAGGGGGTGTCGGAGCCGCCTGCGTTCGCCGAGTGACCGCGGCTCATGTCGACCAGGGCGACGATGGCGATCACCGTCACCGCGAGCAGCACCAGCCAGATCGCGCCGCACACCCCGACCAGCAGCCGGTCCACGGTCTCCGGTGACCGGCGGTCTTGTGTGTCTGTGTCTGTAGTCATCAGCAACTCGTCTGCGCGGCGTTGTTCTGGTTCGACGACAGCACCACGCCGTCACTGGTGGTGATAGAGCAGTTCAGCCGGCTCACCAGGAACAGGCTGGAGGCCTGAACCGAGCCGACGTCGGACTGCGAGATGGGTGTCACCGTCAGCGACCACGGGATGTAGACGTTGCGCTGGGTGCGCTGGCGGCCCGAGGCGTCGACGTAGGTCACCGAGATGATGTCGCCGGGCGCCTTCGTGCCGGTCACCGAATAGGTGACCTGACGCGGTCCGGGCGGCGGCGTCGACGTGGTGGCCGGCGCCGGCGGAGCTGTCGTTGTGGTCACGGGCGGTGGTGCCTCCGTCGTCGCTGGCGGGGTGGTGGGGGGGGGGTGGCGGAGGCGGTTCCGACGTCACCGTCACCGTCTCGGGGGGCGGCGGAGGCGGCGGCTCCGTGGTGGTCGGCGGGGGCGGTGGGGGTGGCGGCGTCGTCGTGGTGATCTCGTCCTGGACCGGCGGCGGCTTGACGGTCGTCGTCGTCGCCGGAGTCGCCAGCTTGTTGGTATCGGTGCTGGTCACCAACAACGAGACCGACACCACCAAGGCGATGGCGGCGACGATGGCGGTGATCCCGACGACCCATGGCCATCTCGGTGGCTGCGGGTCCTCGATGTATTCGGTACCCGCCTCGTAGCTGTCATAGTCGTACAGCGCGGGATCCGGCGCGATGAATGGGCCTGCCGTGTATTGCTCGGACTCGGGCGCAGAATAGGCCTCAAAGCCTGTACCGGTGGGTGTCTCACCCACCTCGCCCGACTCCTCATCCGGCGGATTCGGCCCGCTCATGCTCGCCTGTCCTCTTTCGACTACATCACCGCGGCACGCGGGCCAAGGATTGACACACAGCGCGCCGACGGCTCCCGTTGCCCTGGCAAAACCCTACCCAACCGCCGGGCCGGATACGACGCAGCGCGCCTGATGAGCCAAGTGATGTCTCGATTGTGACCTTCGCGCCGGCTCAGTGCTTCTCGGGGCCGATGTAGTACTCGAACACCAGACCGCACACGGCCGCGATCACGAAGACCACACCGGCCGCGATCAGCCAGGGCAGCCACAGCGCGGCACCGACGGCAGCGGTCGAGAACGCCAGTGCGATCAGGATCGGCCACCAGCTGTGCGGCGCATAGAAGCCCAACTCCCCTGCGCCGTCGCTGATTTCAGCGTCCTCGTAATCCTCGGGGCGGGTATCGAGGCGGCGCGCCACGAACCGGAAGAAGGTTCCGGTGATCAGTGACAGACCTGCGGTGAGCACCAGCGCGGTGGTGCCCGCCCACTCGATGCCGCCGTACTGGAAGATCGCGGTCAGCGCGCCGTAGACAACAGCGGCGAGGACGAAGAACGCGGTCAGGATTTCGAAGAGCCTGGCTTCAATGTGCATCTGCGGTCCCCTACTTGCTCGCCTGCGGGATCACTTGCTGGCCCCGACGGGTGTCGAAGGGGTGCGTGGTGGTCGCCAACGGTGGCTGGTTGATCGACTGCAGCGCCTCGGCGTTGGTCTTGCCCGCGATGCGTTGCTGCAGGTAGGCCTTGAAGTCGTTGGGCGAGACCACCCTGACCTCGAAGTTCATCATCGAGTGGTAGGTGCCGCACATTTCGGCGCAGCGCCCGACGAACGCGCCTGTCTCGGTGATCTCGGAGATCTGGAACTTGTTCTCGGTGTGGTTGGCTTCCGGGTTCGGGAAGACGTCACGCTTGAACAGGAACTCCGGCACCCAGAACGAGTGGATGACGTCGGCGGAGGCGATCTGGAACTCGATCCGCTTGCCGGCCGGCAGCACGAGCACCGGGATCTCGTTGCTGGTGCCCTCGGTCTCGACCTTGTCGAAGTTCAGGTACGTGCGGTCCTGGGGGTTGAGGCCGCGCACCGCGCCGACCCGCTCCTCACCGTGCTCGTCGACGCCCTCGGGCTTGGAGACCATCGCGGCCTTGCGGGCCGGGTCGGCACCTTCGTAGTCGAGCGTGCCGTCCTTGAAGTCCACCTTCTGGTAGCCGAACTTCCAGTTCCACTGGAAGGCGGTGACGTCGATGACGACCTCGGGATTGGGATCGCGGTGCATCATCTTCTCCTGCACCACGACGGTGAAGTAGAAGAGCACCGAGATGATCAGGAACGGGATGACCGTGAGCACAAGCTCCAGCGGCATGTTGTAGCCGAACTGGCGCGGCAGCGGCGCATCGTCCGGGGTGCCCTTCTTCTTGCGGTGGAAGGCCATCGCCCAGAAGGTGAGGGCCCACACGATGGCGCCCACCACGAAGGCGCTGATGACCGACCAGACCCAAAGGTCACGGTTGGTGTGCGCCTCCGGAGTGATGCCCTTGGGCCAGCCCAGACCGAACACTTCTTGCCAGCTGCACCCGCTGAGGGTCAGCGCCAGCGCACCAAAGGTGACGGCTAGCGCCAGCACCCGGAACCGGGAACCGCGGGTCTTCACGTTGGCGCCTCCTGTATCGGGGACTGCTGGGGCCCACACCGCATTTTCGTCGTCGCGGGAACTTTCCGCGCATCGAATACTACGCAGCGTAGACCACGCCCGAACACCCAGCCCGACACATCCGCCAGTTACGGCATACTGGGGCCGGTGTGCGGACTGCTTGCCCTGGTTACGGGCCCTGCAAGCCCTGTCACCGAACCCATCGTCGAGGCGGTGGCGGGCGCGTCGCACCTGATGCGCCACCGGGGTCCCGACGAACCGGGCACGTGGTCCGATGATCAGGTGGTGCTGGGCTTCAACCGGCTCTCGATCATCGACATCGCCCACTCCCACCAGCCGCTGCGCTGGGGTCCGCCGGGAGAGCCCGACCGCTACGTGTTGGTGTTCAACGGCGAGATCTACAACTACCTCGAGTTGCGGGAGGCGCTGAGCGCCGAATTCGGCGCCGTCTTCGCCACCGACGGTGACGGCGAGGCGATCGTGGCCGCGTATCACCACTGGGGTACCGAGGCGCTCGGCCGGCTCCGCGGCATGTTCGCGTTCGCGCTGTGGGACACCAAGAACCGCGAGCTGTTCTGCGCCCGCGACCCCTTCGGGATCAAGCCGCTGTTCATGGCGACCGGGTCGGCCGGTACCGCGGTCGCCAGCGAGAAGAAGTGTCTGCTCGGGCTGGCCGCCGAGATCGGGTTCGACGAGGGGCTGGACGTTCGGGCGGTCCAGCACTACACGGTGTTGCAGTACGTCCCCGAGCCCGAGACATTGCACCGCGGCGTACGCCGGCTGGAGTCAGGTTGTTACGCGGTCATCCGTCCCGGCGAGCAGCCGCGGGTGAGTCGCTACTTCGTACCGCGGTTCACTGCCGCAGCGTTCACGGCAGGCGGTGAGCAGGCCCGCTACGACGAGATCACCGCGGTCCTGGAGGACTCGGTCGCCAAGCACATGCGTGCCGACGTGACGGTCGGGGCGTTCCTGTCCGGCGGTATCGACTCGACGGCGATCGCCGCGCTGGCGATCCGGCACAACCCGCGCCTGATCACCTTCACCACCGGCTTCGAGCGCGAAGGCTTCTCCGAGGTCGACGTCGCGGTGGCCTCGGCCGAGGCGATCGGTGCGCGGCACGTGGCCAAGGTGGTCAGCCAGGCCGAGTTCGTGGCCGCGCTGCCCGAAATCGTCTGGTATCTCGACGAACCCGTGGCCGACCCGGCCCTCGTGCCGTTGTTCTTCATCGCCCGCGAGGCGCGCAAACACGTCAAGGTGGTCCTGTCCGGCGAGGGCGCCGACGAGCTCTTCGGCGGCTACACGATCTACCGGGAACCGTTGTCGCTCAAGCCGTTCGACTATCTCCCCCGGCCGGTCCGCAAGTCACTGGGCCGGGCGTCGAAGCCGCTGCCCGACGGTATGCGGGGCAAGAGCCTGCTGCACCGTGGCTCGCTGACGCTGGAGGAGCGTTATTACGGCAACGCCCGCAGCTTCTCCGACGAACAACTGCGCGCGGTGCTGCCCGGGTTCCGCGACGACTGGACGCACACCGACGTCACCGCGCCCATCTACGCCGAGTCGCACGCCTGGGATCCGGTCGCCCGCATGCAGCACATCGACCTGTTCACCTGGCTACGCGGCGACATTCTGGTCAAGGCCGACAAGATGACGATGGCCAACTCGCTGGAGCTGCGGGTGCCGTTCCTGGACCCCGAAGTGTTCGCGGTCGCCTCCCGGCTGCCGTTCGACCAGAAGATCACCCGCACCACCACCAAGTACGCGCTGCGCCGCGCGCTGGAGCCGATCGTGCCCGCGCATGTGCTCAACCGCGCCAAACTGGGCTTCCCGGTGCCGATCCGGCACTGGCTGCGATCCGGCGAGTTGATGGACTGGGCGTACGGGATGATCGAGGCCTCGCAGGCCGGCCATCTCGTGGACCGCACCGCCGTCCGCGCCATGCTCGACGCGCACCGCGCCGGCGAGGGCGATCACAGCCGGCGGCTGTGGACGGTGCTGATCTTCATGCTGTGGCATGCGATCTTCGTCGAGCAGAGCGTGGTGCCGGTGATCGGCGAACCGCACTACCCCGTGCAGCTTTAAGCCAGCGCGGCGGCAATCTCTTCGGCGGCCTCGGCCCCGTAGGCGTCCTTGATCCGCGCGATCCCGGCGGACTTGTCCCAGGTCCACTCCTGCGGACCCGGCGCTTCCAGGACCAGGGTGGCAACCAGCGAGGCCAGTTGCGCGGCACGCTCCAGGCTCAGGCCGGCACCGCGGCCGGTCAGGAATCCGGCGCGGAAGGCGTCGCCGATACCGGTCGGGTCTTCCTTCTGCGTCTCGGGCAGCACGTCGACGTGGATGAAGGTCCCGTCGCGGCCGACGAGGTCGACGCCGTTTTCGCCGAGGGTCGTGACCCGCAGCTGAATCTGGTTCATCACCTCGGCTTCGGACCAGCCGGACTTCTGCAGCAGCAGATCCCACTCGTAGTCGTTGGTGAACAGGTAGGTGGCGCCGTCGATGAGCCGGCGGATCTCGTCACCGGAGAGCCGGGCCAACTGCTGGCTGGGGTCGGCGGCGAACGCCAGGCCCAGCGTGCGGCACTCTTCGGTGTGCAGGAACATCGCCTCCGGATCGTTGGCGCCGATGATCACCAATTCCGGTGCGCCGCTTCGCTCTACGAGGTCGGCGAGCTTGATGTCGCGGGCTTCCGACATCGCCCCGGGGTAGAACGACGCGATCTGGGCCATATCTTCGTCGGTGGTGCAGACGAACCGGGCGGTGTAGGCGGTCTTCGACACCAGCACCCCTGAGGTGTCCACGCCGTGTGCTTCCAGCCACTGCCGGTATTCGTCGAAGTCGGAGCCGACGGCACCCACCAGGAGCGGACTGCCGCCCAGCAAGCCCATCGCGTAGGCCATGTTGCCCGCGACACCACCGCGGTGCACCACCAGGTCGTCGACCAGGAAGCTCAGCGAGACCTTCTGCAGGTGCTCGGCGAGGAGTTGCTCGGAGAACCGCCCGGGAAACCGCATCAGGTGGTCGGTGGCAATGGATCCGGTCACCGCGATCGTCACGAATCGCCGCCCTTCATTCGCTAGTGGGACCAGCACCGAGGACGTGCGCTAGCCTGCGTACAAGAGCCGACTATATGGCCCGGCATCAGCCCCGCCGCGGCGGGTGCTCGAAGTTTTGGCCTCCACCGACCGCAGGAGAGTTATCGATGGCTGGCCCGATTCCGCCGCATCAGCAGGCCGGGGCCGAGGGCGAGCCGTACCCGGAGCAGCCGTTCGGCCCGCCCGGCGCGATCCCGCCGGTGCCCTATCCCGGCGTCTACCCGGGCGCCCTGCCTCCCCCGGTGCCCTACCCGCCGGCGCCGCGCAAGCGCCGCACGGCGCTGTGGCTGGGCTTGCTGACCGTGGTGGTCGTGGCCGCCGTCGTGGCCGCGGTCCTGACGATCCGCACCGGGGAGTCCACCACGGCCGCGGGCGGGTTCACCGAGGCGGCGGCCAAGTCGTCGATCTCGAGCTACCTGACCGCGTTGTCCAAGGGCGACACCGAGACCATCGCGCGCAACAACCTGTGCGGCATGTACGACGGGGTGAAGGACCGCAAGTCCGACCTGGCCCTGGCCAAACTGGCCAGTGACGCATTTCGCAGGCAGTTCGCCGGCGCCGAGGTGACCTCGATCGATTCGATCGTCCCGTGGTCCAACTATCAGGCGCAGGTGTTGTTCACCATGAAGGTGGCGTCGTCCGGGAGCCGCGGAAATCGCGGCGAGGAGCAGGGCGTGGCTCAGCTGCTCCGCCAGGGCAATCAGCTGCTGGTGTGCTCGTATCTACTGCGAACGGCCGCCCAGTACTGAGACTGGACGGCCGTTGCGGTCAGCGCTTGGTCAGTTGAACGAATCGCCGCAGGCGCAGGATCCGGTGGCGTTCGGGTTGTCGATCGTGAAGCCCTGCTTCTCGATGGTGTCGACGAAGTCGATGGTCGCGCCCTGGATGTAGGGGGCACTCATCCGGTCGACGGTCAGGTTGACGCCGCCGAACTCGCTGACCAGGTCACCGTCGAGGGTGCGGTCGTCGAAGAACAGGTTGTAGCGCAGGCCGGCGCAGCCACCGGGCTGCACGGCGATCCGCAGCGCCAGGTCGTCGCGGCCCTCCTGGTCCAACAGCGACTTGGCCTTGGCGGCCGCGGCTTCCGTCAGAATCGCGCCGTGGGTCTCGGTCGTGGTCTCGGTCGACTGATCGGAAACAGTCATTGCGTCTCCCTAAAAGCAGATGTCTTTGCGGGCTTTACCCACTTCGTCAACGGTACCTTGTCCGGGCGCTATTCCCGAGTCGATGGGCCCGTCCTCAGCCGGCCAGGGCGGCCGCGGTCTGGCGGGCCAGGCCGGTGAGCTGAGCGGCGGCGTCCTCGATGGCGACCTGCACCGACCCGGCGTAGTCGGCGATCGCGTGCGCCGCGGTGATTCCCGCCGCGGTCAGATCGGCGGGCGCCAAGGTGACCTGACCGGCCAGCACGATCACCGGCACACCGCGGGCCCGCGCCCCGCCGGCGAGTGCGCTGACCACCTTGCCGTGCAGCGATTGGTCGTCGAAGCGCCCTTCCCCGGTGACGATCACCTCGGCGGCCGCGACATCGTCGGCCAGCCCGGTGTGCTCGGCGATGACGGCCGCTCCGGATTCGCGGCGTGCGCCCAGGGCCAGCAGTGCGGCCCCCAGTCCCCCGGCCGCGCCCGCGCCGGGTAGTGGGCTGATCGTCGTCCCTGCCAGCGCATCGAGGGTGGCGGCCCACGCCGTCATCCGCTGCTCGAGGATCTCGACGGTGTCCGGGTCGGCGCCTTTCTGAGGGCCGAAGACCCGCGCCGCGCCCATCGGACCCAGCAGCGGGTGCTCGACGTCGGTGGCGGCGATCAGATCGACGTGCGCCAGCTTGGCCTTGGCCTGCTCCGGTCCGCCGAGCGCCTCGATCATCCCGCGGCCGCCATCGGTGCAGCAGCTGCCGCCCAGCCCGACGATGATCGTCTCGGCGCCGGCCTGTAGCGCGGCGTCGATCAGCTGGCCGACCCCGCGGCTGTGGGCGCCGACCGCGCTGTCCGGGGTGGGCGGTCCGGGGAGCAGCGTCAGGCCGCAGGCCTGGGCGCATTCGATGTAGGCGGCCGACGCGGCGCGATCGTCGACCCAGTCTGCGTCGACGTCCTCGCCCAGCGGCCCGGAGACCCGGGTGTGACGAACCTCGCCCAGCCTCTCGGCCAGTACCCCGACGAAGCCGGGGCCGCCGTCGGATTGGGGCGCCAAGACCAGTTCGTCGGAGGGCCTGGCAGCACGCCACCCGGCCGCGATGGACTGGGCGGCTTCGACGGCGGTCAGGCTGTCGCCGTAGCAGTCCGGCGCGATCAGCACCCGCATTCGTGCAGGGTAACCTGGCAGGCGTGAAGCTGCTGGGCCGCAAGAACGATGAAGGTGCCGCCAAGGCCGAACCGGTCGAGGTCGACGAGGCCGGCGTGGTGGCCGGCACCACCGCGCCCAAGGGCAAGCCGACCCCGAAGCGCAGTGCGACGGCCAAGCGCCGCGGACCGGTCGCCCCCGCACCGATGACCACCGCCGAGGCACGCAAGCGCCGCAAGGAAATGCGCGCCACCCTCACCAAAGAGGAGCGCCGCGCCGAGAAAGATCAGCGCCGCACGGCGATGAACGATCGGCGTGAGCGGATGATGGCCGGCGACGAGGCGTACCTGCTGGCCCGCGACAAGGGGCCGGTGCGCCGCTATGCGCGCGACATCGTCGACGCCCGGCGCAACGTGCTGGGGCTGTTCATGCCGTCCGCGCTGGGCCTGATCTTCGTGATGCTGGCGGTGCCGCAGGTCCAGTTGTTCATCTCTCCCGCAATGCTGGTCTTGATGGCGGTCATGGCGATCGACGGAGTCCTGTTGGGCCGCAAGGTCAAGAAGGCCGTCGACGCCAAGTTCCCGGACAACGACGAGGGCGCCTTCAAGCTCGGGATGTACGCGGCGGGCCGGGCTTCCCAGATCCGCCGTATGCGCGCGCCGCGACCGCAGGTCGAGCGCGGCGCCAAGGTTGTCTGAGTCCCGCCAGGCGGTGCGCACCCTGGTGCTCGGCGGAATCAGGTCGGGCAAGTCGCGATGGGCCGAGACGGCACTGGCCGACGAATCCGTGGTGCGCTATGTCGCCACCGGTGCTCTCGCCGACTCCGATCCGTCCTGGGCACGCCGAGTGGCGGCGCACCGCGAGCGTCGGCCGGAATCCTGGCGCACCGTCGAAACCGACGATGTGGCAGCCGTTTTGCGCGACGATTCGGTGACGGCGACCATGGTCGACGATTTGGGTAGCTGGCTGACCGCCACCTTCGATCGCCGGGGCTGGGACGGCGGCTCGGTGACACCCGACGTCGACGATCTGGTCGGCGCGGTCGAGACGTTCACCGGACGGCTGGCGTTGGTCAGCCCCGAGGTGGGGTTGACGGTGGTTGCGGCGACGGCGTCTGGCAGGCGCTTCACAGACGAACTCGGCACACTCAACCAAAAACTCGCCCAGTGCTGTGAACAGGTGGTCCTGGTGGTTGCGGGATTACCGGTCTGGGTCAAATCGACGAAAGCGCTGAGCTGATGGATTTCCCCGCGGTCTCCCCGCCAGATTCCCGTGCCGCCGCGGCGGCCAAGCGCCGCCAGGACATCCTCACCAAACCGACGGGCGCGCTGGGCCGCCTGGAGGACCTGTCGGTCTGGGTGGCCGCCTGCCAAGGCTCCTGTCCGCCAAGGCAATTCGAACGCGCCCGGGTCGTGGTGTTCGCCGGCGACCACGGTGTCGCCCGGACCGGGGTGTCGGCGTATCCCCCGGAGGTCACCGCGCAGATGGTGGCCAACATCGATGCAGGCGGCGCGGCGATCAACGTGCTGTCCGGTGTGGCGGGCGCGTCGGTGCGGGTCGTCGACATCGCGGTGGACTGCGAGCAGCCGTTGAGCGACGAGATCGGCACGCACAAGGTGCGCCGCTCCAGCGGCAACATCGCGGTCGAGGACGCGCTGAGCGCCGAGGAGGTGGCGGCCGCGCTGGAGGCCGGCCGCCGGCTCGCCGACGATGAGGTGGACGCTGGCGCCGACCTGCTGATCGCGGGCGACATGGGCATCGGAAACACCACGGCCGCAACGGCATTGATCGCCACGCTGACCGACACCGAGCCGGTGGCGGTGGTCGGCCGCGGCACCGGTATCGATGACGCGGCATGGTCCCGCAAAGTCGCCGCGGTGCGCGACGCCATGTTCCGCGCCCGCCAGTTCCGGCCCGACCCGGTCGGGCTGCTGCGTACCTGCGGCGGTGCGGACCTGGCGGCGATGGCCGGCTTCTGCGCGCAGGCCGCGGTGCGGCGCACACCGGTGCTCCTGGACGGCGTCGTGGTGACGGCGGCGGCTCTGGTCGCCGACCGGATGGCCCCCGGCGCGCGGGCCTGGTGGCAGGCGGGACACCGGTCGACCGAGCCCGCGCACACGCTGGCACTCGCCCACCTGGAATTGGTCCCGATCATCGACCTCGGTCTGCGCCTCGGTGAGGGCACCGGCGCGGCGGTGGCCCTTCCGGTGCTGCGGGCGGCTGTCGCGACACTGGCCTCGATGGCGACATTCTCCGATGCCGGCGTCTCCGATCGCGCCGCGGACTGAGCGTGTTCCGTTCGCTGGCGGGCGCTTTCGCGTTCGGGACGGTGGTTCCGGTTCCCCTGCGGGGAGGCGGGTTCGGCCGCTCGACGATGACGGCACTGCCGGTGGTCGGGGCGGTGTTGGGCGCGGGGGCCGCCGCGGTCCTATGGGCCGGTGACTGGGCGTTCGGCACACACCAGGCGCTGTCCGGGCTACTCACCGTTGCCGCGCTGCTGCTCATCACTCGCGGTCTGCACATCGACGGTCTGTCCGACACCGTGGACGCGCTGGGCTGTTACGGACCACCCGAGCGCGCACTGCAGGTCATGCGCGACGGCACAGCCGGGCCGTTCGGGGTGGCGGCGGTCGTCGTGGTCGTGGCCGCCCAAGCGCTCGGGTTCGCCGCGGCCCCGTCGGGCTGGATGGGCGCGCTCGCGGTCGTGACTGCGGTGGTCACCGGACGGGTCGCCGCGGTGCTGGCCTGTCGGCGTGGCGTGCCCGCGGCGAGCGGCAGCTCGCTGGGCGGACAGGTCGCAGGCACTCAGCCGCTGGTTATCGCGCTCACCTGGGCAGTCCTGGCCGCCGGGCTGGCCACGGTGGCAACACCCCGACTCTGGCAGGGCCCGGTTGTCGTGCTGGCGGCGCTGGCGGCCTCGGTTGCTCTGACAAGGCACTGCGTGCGCCGATTCGGTGGTATCACCGGAGATGTGCTTGGTGCGGTGATCGAGCTGACGACGACGCTGACGGTACTTGGTTTGGTGATCCATGCTCGGTGAGCTCGACGATCGGCAGATCGAGGAGATATTGCACGCCGAGGTGATCGCGCGGCTCGGCTGCATCAGTGACGGGCAGGTATACGTCGTTCCCGTCACCTACGTCTATGACGGCACCTACGTCTACGGCCACGCCATGGACGGCGCCAAGCTGCGCGCGATGCGCACCCATCCGCAAGTCTGCGTAGAGGTCGAGCAGGTCGACGACTTGTCGAACTGGCGCAGCGTCATCGCGTGGGGAATCTTCGAGGAGTGCCAGGGACCGGACTGGGACGCCGGCTTGGCCCTGCTCGTCGAGCGGATCATGCCGCTGCTGACCTTGCCCGAGGGGCAGCCTCCGCCCGACCACTCGAGTTTGCGCCGAGGATCGGTGTATCGGATCAGGTTGGGCGCCAAGACCGGTCGATTCGAGCGAGTCGAAGCCCCGCCGGACTAGCTGAGCCGGGCCATCCAGCCGTGCGTGTCGGCGAAGGTGCCGCGCTGGATGCCGGTCAGGGTGTCCCGCAACGCCATCGTCACCTCGCCCGGCTGCCCGTCGGCGATGGTGAACTCGCCGTCACCGAACTTGACGTGCGAGACCGGGGTGATCACCGCGGCCGTGCCGCAGGCGAACACCTCGGTGATCTCGCCGGCGGCCACGCCCTTGCGCCACTCCTCGACGTCGATCTTGCGTTCCTCGACGGCGAACCCGGCGTCGCTGGCCAGTTGCAGCAGCGAATCACGCGTGATGCCCGGCAGCAGTGAGCCGGACAGTTCCGGGGTGACCAGCCGCGCCGACCCGCCGCTGCCGAAGACGAAGAACAGGTTCATCCCGCCCATCTCCTCGATGTAGCGGCGTTCGATCGCGTCGAGCCACACCACCTGATCGCACCCGTGCTCGGCGGCCTCGGCCTGCGCGAGCAGCGAGGCGGCGTAGTTGCCGCCGAACTTCGCCGCGCCGGTGCCGCCTGGGCTGGCCCGCACGTATTCGGTGGACAGCCAGACGCTGACCGGTTTGATCCCGCCCTTGAAGTAGGCGCCGGCCGGCGACGCGATCACCAGGTAGCGATATTCGGAGGCCGGCCGCACGCCCAAGCCGGGTTCGGTAGCGATCACGAACGGCCGCAGATAGAGCGACGCCTCGCCACCGGCGGGCGGCACCCACTGGTTGTCGACGGCGATCAGCTGCCGCAGCGATTCGACGAAGAGCTCCTCGGGCAGCTCGGGGATGGCGAGCCGGCGAGCGGAGGCGCGCAGCCGTCCGGCGTTGGCCTCGGGACGGAACGACACGATCGAGCCGTCCGCCCACCGATAGGCCTTGAGCCCTTCGAAGATCTCCTGCGCGTAGTGCAGGACGATGGCCGACGGGTCGAGTTCGATGGGGCCGTACGGCACGACGCGGGCGTCGTGCCAACCCAGTTCGTCGGTGTAGAGCACCGACACCATGTGGTCGGTGTGGAACCGCCCGAAGCCGGGGTCGGCCAGAATCTCAGCCCGTACCTCATCGGTCGCCGGATTCGCGTTGTGCTCAACCGTGAACTCGAGGGGGCCGTTGGTCATACGGCGATTGTAGACCGGGCCGCTAGCGAGTTTTGACCTCGACGAACGGGGGTTTGACCACTTCGCACTCCAGGGGACGCCCGCGCACGTCGACGGTGACCAGCGCGCCGTCGTCGATCCCGGCGTCGGTGTCGATGAGGGCAAGTGCGATACCGACTTTCAGCGACGGCGAGAACGTGCCCGACGTCGTGACGCCCACCGGCACGGCGCCGTTCAGCACGGTCAGGTCGGGGCGCAGCACGCCGCGGCCGGTGGCACGCAGGCCGCGCAGCAGCCGGCGGGGGCCGGCTTCCTTCTCGGCCAGCAGCGCGTCGCGGCCGAAGAACGCGTCCTTCTTCCAGCCGATCGCCCAGCCGCAGCGGGCCTGTAGCGGCGAAATGTCCAGTGACAGCTCGTGACCGTGCAGCGGATAACCCATCTCGGTGCGCAGGGTGTCGCGGGCGCCCAGGCCGGCGAGTTGTCCGCCTGCGGACTGCACCTCTGCGACGAGCGCGTCGAACACCACCGGTGCGGAGTCCCACGGCGGCAGCAGCTCGTAGCCGTGCTCGCCGGTGTATCCGGTGCGGCACACCCGTACCGGCACACCGGAGTACGTGGCGTCGGCGTAGCCCATGTAGTCCATGTCGGTGGGCAGGCCCAGCGCGGCCAGCACGTCGGCGGATCGCGGACCCTGGACAGCCAGCACGGCATACGAGCGGTGCTCATCGGTGATCGAAATACCTTCTGGCGCAGCCGCTTGCAGAGCGGCGACGACAGCAGCGGTGTTGGCGGCGTTGGGCACCAGGAAGATCTCGTCGTCGCTGACGTAGTAGGCGATCAGGTCGTCGATCACGCCACCGTCCGGGCTGCAGCACAGGGTGTACTGAGCCTTGCCGGGACCGATCCGGCGCAGGTCGTTGGTCAGCGTGGAGTTGATGAACTCCGCCGCCCCCGGGCCGACGACCGAGGCCTTGCCCAGGTGGCTGACGTCGAAGAGGCCGACGGCCTCCCGGGTGGCGGTGTGCTCGCCGACCGTGCCGGCGTAAGACACCGGCATCAGCCAGCCGCCGAACGAGGCGAAGGTGGCACCCAGCTCCCGGTGCGCAGTGTCGAGCGGTCCAAGCAACAGATCCGATGTGTCGGTCACGGCCAACAACACTAGTGCCCCGCGTCTACTGTGAATCCTCGTGAGCACCGAACCTGGATACGCGGCCCCCACTGTCACCGTCGCGACTTCGCTGCCCAAGCGCGCGCAGTCGGCGGTGTTGATCGTTCCGGTCGTCACCGGTATGGGAGGGGAAGCCGGGGACGGCTCCCCCACAGTCGTCGGCGGGCCGTTCCTGGACGCCGAGGCGATCGGCGAGATCGGGGTGGTCCTGCGTGCGCTTGGCGCCAAGGGCGGCGCCGAGCAGGTCACGCGCCTGCATGTGCCGTCGCTCGCGGTCGGCAGCGTGCTGGCCGTCGGGCTCGGCGCCCCGCGTGACGACTGGCCGGCCGACGTCATCCGTCGTGCGGCCGGGGTGGCCGCCCGCTCGCTGTCCGGAGTGGACACCGTCATCACCACGCTGACCGAGCTACATCTGGAAGCCGCGATCGAGGGCCTGATCCTGGGCAGCTACCGGTTCACCGAGTTCCGCAGCGCGAAGACCGCGCCGAAGGAACCGGCGTTGAGCAAGATCATCGCGCTGAGCACCGCGGCCGGCGCCAAGAAGGACGCCGCCAGGGCCACCGCGATCGCCACCGCGGTGGCCACCGCACGCGATTTCGTCAACACCCCGCCCAGCCACCTGTTCCCCGGCGAATTCGCCAAGCGGGCAGAGGCTTTGGGCGAATCCGCCGGATTGAAAGTCGAGGTCCTCGACGAGAAGGCGCTCGCCAAGGCCGGCTACGGCGGCATCATCGGGGTGGGCAAGGGATCCTCGCGCCCGCCGCGGCTGGTGCGGCTGGCCTATCGCGGCGCCAAGGGCAAGGGCGGCAAGACCGTCGCCCTGGTGGGCAAGGGCGTCACCTTCGACACCGGCGGCATCTCCATCAAGCCGGCCGCGTCGATGCACCACATGACCTCCGACATGGGTGGCGCAGCGGCGGTGATCGCCACCGTCGTGCTGGCCGCCAAGCAGGGGTTACCGATCGACGTGATCGCAACCGTGCCGATGGCCGAGAACATGCCGTCGTCGACCGCGCAGCGCCCCGGCGACGTGCTGACCCAGTACGGGGGCATCACCGTCGAGGTGCTCAACACCGACGCCGAGGGCCGGCTGATCCTGGCCGACGCGATCGTGCGGGCCTGCGAGGACGAGCCCGACTACCTGATCGAGACCTCGACGCTGACCGGCGCGCAGACTGTTGCGCTGGGTGGCCGCACGCCGGGTGTGATGGGCAGTGACGAGTTCCGCGACCGGGTGGCCCGGATCTCGCAGGCCGAAGGCGAGAACGCCTGGCCGATGCCGCTGCCCGACGAGTTGAAGGACGACCTGAAGTCGTCTGTCGCCGATCTGGCGAACGTCAGCTCGCAGCGCTTCGCCGGCATGCTGGTCGCCGGGGTGTACCTGCGGGAGTTCGTCGCCGACGGCGTGCAGTGGGCGCACATCGACATCGCCGGGCCGGCGTACAACACTTCCGGCCCGTGGGGCTACACGCCCAAGGGTGGCACCGGGGTGCCGACCCGGACGATGTTCGCCGTCCTGGAAGATATCGCCGCGAACGGCTAGACCACGCCGGCCCTGGCGATGCTGCGCATCCCCTGCGGCAACACCTTCGACGTCCCGTAGAGCAGGTATGCCTCGGGGGTGACCGGTCGGATGGCCTTGTCCTTCTTGACCGCGGTAACGATGGCCTTGGCAACCTTGTCCGGGCCGTACCCCCGCCGGGCGAACATGTCCTCCAGCTGCGCGCGCCGGGTCGCGACGGCAGCCCGCTTACCCGAGGGTGCGATCATCTCGGTGGCCGACACGATGTTGGTGTTGATGATGCCGGGGCAGATCGTGGTCAATCCGATTCCAGCAGAGGACAATTCGGCCCGCAGGCAGTCGGAGAACATGTACACCGCCGCTTTGGACGTGCAGTAGGCGTTGAGCCCCTTGAGTGGCGAGTAGGCCGCCATCGACGCCACGTTGACGATGTGGCCGCCGGTGCCACGCTCGACGAGCCGGCGGGCGAAGGCGCGGCAACCGTTGACCACGCCGCCGAGGTTGACGTCGAGCACGCGGTCGAATTGCTCTGCAGGAGTGTCCAAGAAGGCTCCGGCCACCCCGATGCCGGCATTGTTGACGACGATGTCGGGCACGCCGTGGGCGGCGCACACCTCGTCGGCGAACCGCTCGACGGCGTCGGCATCGGAGACATCGAGCACATACGGGTGCGCGATCCCGCCGAGTGCGCCGATCGTGGCCGCGGTGTCCTTCAGGCCGGCCTCGTCGATATCACTAATCACCAACTCGGCGCCGTCCCGGGCGAAGGCCAGCGCGGTTTCGCGGCCGATCCCGCTGCCGGCCCCGGTGACCGAGACCAGGGTGTCGCCGAAGTCCTTCCGCGGCCGGCCGACCTGGGCTCGCAAGAGTGCACGGGCGGGCGGCTTGCCGTCGAGGTGGTCGGCCAGTTCGGTGACCGCGGTGGCCAGCACCTGCGGATGGGTGAACGGGGACCAGTGCTTGGCGCGCAGGTCGCGGCGCCACAGCCGCGGGACCCACCGGGCGGTGTCGTCGTAGACGTGGGGCAGCACGAAGGGGTCGTCGATGTTCACGATCAGCTGCACGGGAACGTCGACGTAGAAGTCGAGCGGACGGTGGATGAGCGCGGGCAGAGCGTTGGCCCGGTAGATCTTCGTGCCCCTGGCGGCGTCGGCGGCGAACGTCCCGCCGTGGTGCACGAGGTCCTTCGGAATGCCGCGGGTGAGGCCGGCCCGCATGAGCCCGGAGCCCAGCCGCATGGCCGCCGGCGCCAGCACCGGAACCGACAGCGCAGCCGTGTACAAGAGATGCAGCAGCTGAGACAGCGCGCGCACGAACAGCTTTGGCCGGTACGGCGTCTTCAGCCCGTCGCGCACGTAACGAATGAGGTGGTGCAGACTCGGCCCTGACACCGAGGTGAACGACGCGACCCGGTCCCTGGCACCGGCCCGTCCGAGGTACTCCCACATGCCAACCGAGCCCCAGTCGTGACCGAGCACGTGCACGGGTTGGCCGGGGCTGAGCTCGGCGACGACGGCGTCGAAGTCGTCGGCGAAGTTGGGCATCGTGTACTTCGAGAATGATTTCGGCCCCGAGGACGCTCCGGCGGCGCGGCTGTCGTAGCGGATCACCCGGAACTTCTCGGCCAGTAGCGGCACGACCGCGTCCCACACCACGTGCGAGTCGGGATAGCCGTGGACCAGCACGACCGTGGGGCCGTCGGGATTGCCCTCCTCGTAGACCGCCAGGCGGGTGCCGTCGGTGCTGTCGACATAGCGCATGGTCATCACGCCTCCAGGTCTCGTTGGCGGCGGCGTTCGATCCGCCGCCGAGCGTCATAGTCGCGCATCCGCTGCGGATACCCGACTTTCTGCACGTCGTAGACAGGAATTCCGAGCTCTTCACCGAGTCGGCGGGCGCCTGCCGCGCCGTCGGCCGGGCGACGGGTCCATTCACCGTCAGCCGCCACGAGGACCACCGTCATCGGGGTCACGCTGGTCTCGGGCTCGACGTAGGCCTCCACCCCGGTGCGCTGCCCGGCCCATTCGTACAAGTGCCGCCGGTCGGCGGCAAGCCCGGATTCAGCCCGGCGATTAACCCGGAACCTGTCGAACAGCCCCAACTCCGATGCACTCCTTCCGGCGGCCCTTGCCTTCGATGGTGCCAGAGAAATCACACGTCGCCCTGAGTGCGTGCGGGTGGCTCGGCAATGACAGGATGGGTACACGACGCTGTGGTATGCCAGAAGTCCGACCCGCACGACTGACCGTTCGAGGGAGTCAACACAATGGCCGTCTCCGTCCAGATGCCGGCACTCGGTGAGAGCGTCACCGAGGGGACCGTCACCCGGTGGCTGAAGCAAGAGGGCGACACCGTCGAGGTGGACGAGCCTCTGCTCGAGGTGTCGACCGACAAGGTGGACACGGAGATTCCCGCTCCCGCGTCCGGCGTGCTGACCAAGATCGTTGCGCAAGAGGACGACACCGTCGAGGTCGGCGGCGAGCTCGCGGTGATCGGCGAAGCCGGTGAGGAATCGGAGTCGTCCGCGGTTCCGGCCGAGTCGTCTGAAGCTCCGGCCGAGTCGTCTGAGGCCCCGGCCGAGGATGAGAAGGCCGCCGAGGAGACCCAGGCCGAGCCCGAACCGGAGCCGGAGCCCGAACCCGCGCAGTCGTCGGGATCCTCGGAGTCGTCCGGTTCGGCGACGCCGGTGCTGATGCCCGAACTCGGCGAGTCGGTCACCGAGGGCACTGTGACCCGGTGGCTGAAGAAGGTCGGCGATTCCGTCGAGGTCGACGAGCCGCTGGTCGAGGTGTCCACCGACAAGGTCGACACCGAGATCCCGTCACCGGTGGCCGGGACGCTGCTGTCGATCACGGCCGAGGAGGACGACACCGTCGCCGTCGGCGGCGAACTGGGCAAGATCGGGGATGCCGGCGCAGCGCCGCAGTCCGAGCCGAAGCCCGAACCTAAACCCGAACCCAAGCCGGAGCCGAAGGCCGAACCCAAACCCGAACCGGAACCGGAACCGAAGGCCGAACCCAAACCCGAACCGAAACCGGAACCGAAGCCCGAACCCAAACCGGAGCCGAAGCCCGAGCCCAAGGCGGCCCCCGCGCCGGCAGCCGCCGATGATGGCGACGCCGCCGACGGCAGCCCCTACGTCACCCCGCTGGTGCGAAAGCTGGCCGCCGAGAACGGCATCGACCTCGCCGGCGTCAAGGGCACCGGTGTCGGCGGGCGCATCCGCAAGCAGGATGTGCTGGCCGCCGCGGAAGCCAAGAAAGCCCCGGCCGCACCCGCCGCTCCGGCAGCCAAGGCACCCGCAGCTGCCGCCCCGGCCGCCGCGGCGGCACCGTCACCGTTGGCGCATCTGCGCGGTACCACGCAGAAAGCGAACCGGATTCGGCAGATCACCGCCAAGAAGACCCGCGAATCGCTGCAGACCACCGCGCAGTTGACGCAGACCCACGAGGTCGACATGACCAAGATCGTGGCGCTACGGGCTAAGGCGAAGACGAGCTTCGCCGAGCGCGAGGGGGTCAACCTGACCTACCTGCCGTTCATCGCCCGTGCGGTGATCGACGCACTCAAGGCCCACCCGAACATCAACGCCAGCTACAACGAGGACACCAAGGAGATCACCTACTACGACGCCGAGAACCTCGGCTTCGCGGTGGACACCGAGCAGGGCCTGCTCTCCCCGGTGGTGCACAACGCCGGCGATCTGTCGCTGGCCGGGCTGGCGCGCGCCATCCACGACATCGCCGACCGGGCCCGCAGCGGCAACCTCAAGCCCGACGAGCTGTCCGGCGGCACGTTCACGATCACCAACATCGGCAGCCAGGGCGCGCTGTTCGACACCCCGATCCTGGTCCCGCCGCAGGCGGCGATGCTGGGCACCGGTGCGATCGTCAAACGGCCCCGGGTGATCGTCGACGACTCCGGCAACGAGTCGATCGGCGTGCGCTCCATCTGTTACCTGCCGCTGACCTACGATCACCGGCTGATCGACGGCGCGGATGCCGGCCGATTCCTGACCACCGTCAAGCGGCGTCTCGAAGAAGGGGCATTCGAGGCCGACCTGGGGTTGTGACGCGATGAGCCAACCAACGGGCGGGCTCGTCGTCGCGATCGCCGGTTCGTCCGGCCTGATCGGCTCGGCACTGGTGTCGGCGCTGCGCGCTGCCGACCATCGCGTGCTGCGCATCGTGCGCCGGGCGCCGGCCAACGGCGACGAACTGCACTGGAATCCCGACAGCGGCGAGTTCGATCCGTCGGGCCTGGAGGGCGTCGACGCGGTGATCAACCTCTGCGGCGTCAACGTCGGCGACAAGCGGTGGTCGGGTTCGTTCAAACAGAGCCTGCGTGACAGCCGCATCGGCCCCACCGAGGTGATCGCCGCGGCCGTCGCCGACGCCGGGGTGCCGACGCTGATCAACGCCAGCGCGGTGGGGTACTACGGCGACACCGGCAGCCGGGTCGTCGACGAAACCGCCCCGGCCGGAGGCGGATTCCTGTCCCGGCTCTGTCTGGACTGGGAGGCCGCGGCGCTGGCCGCCGAGGATGCCGGCGCTCGGGTGGTGCTCGCCCGCTCCGGACTGGTGCTCTCCCCCGGCGGCGGTGTGCTGGCCCGGCTTCGGCCGCTGTTCAGTCTCGGACTGGGGGCCCGGATCGGCAACGGCAGGCAGTACATGCCGTGGATCAGTCTCGAGGACGAGATCCGCGCGCTGCTGTTCGCGATCAACAACAGCGACCTGTCGGGCCCGGTGAACTTCACCGGACCCGCTCCGGTGACCAATTCGGAGTTCACCGCCGCGCTCGGCCGGGCGCTGAACCGGCCGACGCCGCTGCTGGTGCCCGGGTTCGCCCTGCGCGCCCTGCTCGGCGAGTTCGCCGATGAGGGGCTGCTCGACGGGCAGCGGGCGATCCCCGCCGCCCTGGAACGGGCCGGGTTCGTCTTCCACCACAACACCATCGGCGAGGCGCTGGCCTACGCCACGACGTCCGCTCAGGGGTAGTAGCGTCGATTGGGTGCGGGAATCCATTCGATCGAGCTCAGCGGGCATGCAGGTGCGCCAGCTGGGCACCGTCGACTACCAGGACGCCTGGCAGTTGCAGCGCGAGTTGGCCGCTGCCCGGGTGGCCGGCGGCCCCGACACGATGCTGCTGCTGGAGCACCCGGCGGTGTACACCGCCGGTAAGCGCACCGAAGCCCACGAGCGACCGATGGATGGCACCCCCGTCGTCGACACCGACCGTGGCGGGAAGATCACCTGGCATGGCCCCGGCCAGCTGGTCGGCTATCCGGTGATCGGGCTGGCCGAGCCGCTGGATGTGGTGAATTATGTTCGGCGCCTTGAGGAATCGCTGATCTCGGTATGCGCCGGATTGGGCCTGGAGACCGGCCGGGTCGAGGGGCGCTCCGGCGTCTGGGTGGAGGGAAACCGCAAGATCGCCGCGATCGGCATCCGGGTGGCCCGCGGAACGACGCTGCACGGTTTCGCGCTGAACTGCGACTGCGATCTGGGCGCGTACTCGGCGATCGTGCCGTGCGGAATCTCTGACGCCGGGGTGACTTCGCTGAGCGCTGAACTGGGGCGTCACGTCAGTGTCGACGACGTTCGCGCCTCCGTCGCCGACGCGGTGAGCGACGCCCTCGACGGCCGCCTGCCCGTAAGCTTGACGTCGTGACAGTCACTCCGGAAGGCCGCAAGCTGCTGCGCCTGGAGGTCCGCAATGCCGAGACCCCGATCGAGCGTAAGCCGCCGTGGATCAAGACCCGTGCGCGCATGGGTCCGGAGTACACCGCGCTGAAGAGCCTCGTGCGCCGCGAAGGGCTGCACACCGTATGCGAGGAAGCGGGCTGTCCCAACATCTTCGAGTGCTGGGAAGACCGCGAAGCGACGTTCCTGATCGGCGGTGAGCAGTGCACCCGCCGCTGCGATTTCTGCCAGATCGACACCGGCAAGCCCGCTGAACTGGATCGCGACGAGCCGCGCCGGGTGGCCGAGAGCGTGGCCGCGATGGGGTTGCGCTACGCGACGGTGACGGGCGTGGCCCGCGACGACCTGCCCGACGGCGGGGCGTGGCTGTACGCCGAGACGGTGCGCGCCATCAAAGAGCTCAACCCGGCCACCGGCGTCGAACTACTGGCCCCGGACTTCAACGGCGAGCCCGCCTTGCTGCGTGAGGTGTTCGATTCGCGCCCAGAAGTGTTCGCGCACAACGTGGAAACGGTGCCACGGATCTTCAAGAGGATCCGCCCGGCGTTCCGCTACCAGCGCAGCCTCGATGTGTTGACGGCTGCCCGCGCAGCGGGGCTGGTCACCAAGAGCAACCTGATCCTCGGCATGGGCGAAACCATCGACGAGGTGCACACCGCGCTGGCCGACCTGCACGGCGCGGGCTGCGACATCGTGACGATCACCCAGTACCTGCGACCGTCGGTGCGTCATCACCCGGTGGAGCGGTGGGTCAAGCCCGAGGAGTTCGTCGAGCTGGCCGCCTACGCCGAGGGGCTGGGATTCGCCGGGGTGCTGTCCGGACCGCTGGTGCGCTCCTCCTACCGGGCCGGCCGGCTGTATCAGCAGGCAGCGGCGGCGCACAAGCTCGCGCGGTGACCGCGGCGTCACGCTGATCGCGGGCCCGTATTCTTGGTAGTTATGGCGAAATCCCGCAACGCTGCCCAGGACAAGGCAGCCAAGGCCGAGGCGAAGGCTGCCAGCAAGGCCGCAGCCAAGCAGCGCCGCGCCCAGTTGTGGCAGGCGTTCCAAATGCAGCGCAAGGAAGACAAGCGACTGCTCCCCTACATGATCGGCGCGTTCGTGCTGATCGTGGCCGCGTCGGTGGCCGCCGGCGTGCTGGCCGGCGGGATCACGCTGTACCTGCTGATCGTGCTCGGCGTCGTGCTGGGCGCCCTGGTGGCGTTCATCATCTTCGGACGGCGCGCGCAGAAGTCGGTGTTCCGCAAGGCCGAGGGGCAGACCGGTGCCGCGGCTTGGGCGCTGGACAATTTGCGCGGCAAGTGGCGGGTGACGCCGGGGGTTGCGGCCACCGGCCACTTCGATGCCGTGCATCGGGTGATCGGCAGGCCGGGCGTGATCTTCGTGGCCGAGGGCTCCGCGGCCCGGGTCCGGCCGCTGCTGGCGCAGGAGAAGAAGCGCACCGCGCGACTGATCGGCGACGTCCCGATCTACGACGTGATCGTCGGCAACGGCGAGGGCGAGGTGCCGCTGGCGAAGCTGGAGCGTCACCTGACCAAGCTGCCTGCCAACATCACCGTCAAGCAGATGGACTCACTGGAGTCCAAGCTCGTCGCCCTGGGTTCTCGGATGGGTCCGGCCGCCATGCCCAAGGGCCCGCTGCCCGCCCAGGCCAAGATGAAGGGCGTGCAACGCACCGTCCGCAGGCGTTGACCAGATTCGGGGGATGTCATCTGTACCGCGTGTGAGTGGGCACCGCATTTCAGTGCGCTGGGCTCGGGGGTTCTGACGCGGCGCACCGCGCTGCGTGCGGCGGCGGTGACGGCGGTCGCCACGGCCGCGGCTGCCTGCGGCGGTAAACAGCCCGCGACCGGCGTGACGACGTTCGCCGATGTCGTGTTCCGAGCAGGCCGGATCTACACCGTGTCGCCCGCACAGCCGTGGGCGCAGGCGGTGGCGGTCACGGGCAACACCATCTCCTATGTGGGTGACGACGCAGGCGCGGCGGCGCTCGAAGGCCCGGACACCCGCGTCGTCGACCTTGACGGCAAGCTGATGCTGCCGGGGTTCGTCGAGGGTCACATCCATCCGTTCCTCGGCGCGTTTCTGACCAGTGGCGTGGACCTGCAGGTGCCCACCGGGGCGGACGCACTGGCCGCGATCGCCGAGTACGCAGCACAGCACCCCGACGGCCCGGTACGCGGATTCGGTTGGCGAGTCGACATGTTCGGGCCCGACGGGCCCACCCGCCAGGAGCTGGACCGGGTGCTGCCGGACCGGCCCGGATTCTTCTTCGCGATCGACGGCCACAGCATGTGGGCCAACAGCAAGGCGCTGCAGATCGCCGGCGTCGGCCGGGACACCCCGGACCCGATTCCCGGGTTCAGTTACTACGCCCGCGACGAGCACGGCGATCCCACCGGGTATCTCCTCGAAGTCGACGCGGTGCTGAGCCTGGTGAACGCCGTCGATCCGATATCGCCGCACTCGATGCAGACGCTGCTGGAGTCGTGGCTGCCGAAGGCTTCCGCGGCGGGGATCACCTCGGTCTTCGATGCCGGGGTGCCGCCGATCGGTGAGGATCAGGGCGCGGTGATCGGCCTGTACGCCGAGCTGGAGCAGCACGGCAGGTTGCCGTTCCGGGTGGTGGCGTCCTACAGCGTGAAAGCCCCGCCGGTCGACGATGCGGTGGCGAAGCTGACCGACATCCGCAACCGGATCTCGACCGAACTGGTGACCGTCGGCGCGGTGAAGATCGTCGGCGATGGCACCCAGGGCGGATACACCGCATGGCTCATCGAGCCGTATGCGGACAAACCCGATTCGATCGGGGGCTCGCCGTTCACCGAGGATCAGTGGCGCCAACTGGTACGCGAGGTCGATGCGGCCGGTTTCGATGTCCATGTGCACGCCTGTGGTGAGCGCACGGCCCGCACCGCGCTGGATTCGATCGAGGCGGCGATTGCAGTCAACCCGCCGCGTGACCGCAGGCACACCATCGCCCATCTGGTGTACGTCCAGGATCCCGATAGCCAGCGGTTCGGCAAACTCGGTGTGACGGGCCAGTTTTCGGCCAACTGGATGTCGGCCGACCCGGACACCGTGCAGAACATGGCGGCGCGATACGGACAACCCCGCCAAGAGCTGTTCTATCGCGCTCAGGACATCCTGCGGTCCGGCGGCCGGATCTCGCTGGGCACCGACTGGCCGGCGGCCGGTTATTTCTCCACCTACAAACCGCTCGATTCCATCCAGATCGGGGTGACCCGCCAGCTGATCGGCCAGCCCGATGCGCCGGTGCTGGCGCCGGCCGATCAGAAGCTCACCGTCGCCGAAGCTGTGCACGCCAACACGATGGGTGCCGCTTATCAGATCCGGCTCGACGACAAGGTCGGCTCGGTCGAGGTGGGCAAGCGTGCCGATCTGATCGTGCTGGATTCCAACATCTTCGAGATCGACCCGCACGACATCCACCGTGCGGCCGTCACGATGACGATGATGAACGGACAGGTCCGCCACCAGGTGTAGCTCAGGCGGCGATCACCTGCAGCAACCTTCCGTTGAGATACACCTCCGCGGAGCTCCTCGGAATCTTCGGCGTGCCAGGCATCGGTGGCGCGGCGGAGTGGTAGTGCGCGCCGGTCGGCGTAATGAATTCCGCTGTGTGGACGCCGTTCTCGCCAATGGCGGCGTTCACCTGCCAGCCTGGCGACTCCTTGGCATAGTTGCACGCCTCGCAGAGGCCTTGCCCGTTCTCCGCACTGGTGGCACCGCCACGGGAGTGCGGTATCGCATGGTCGCGATGCCGAATCGGCGCGTCACAGTAGGGGGTTCGGCACCGCTGATCGCGCATCTCGATGAAGTCCGCCAAGCCTTTCGGGAACAACCGCGATCGCGAGTCCATGGCGACCAGTGCGCCGCTGTCCGGGTTGGCGTACAGCCGACGCAGCGTGGCGCGTGATCGCTCATCGGTCACCGCGTCCATGACCATCTGCTGTGCCACCGCCGAAGGCACCGAGCCGTAACCGGCGATCACCGCCGCACCCTGTTCGGCCCCGAGCAGCATCTGATCGGACACCACCAGGTTCACCGCCACCGGAACCGGTTGATCGGCAGGCCGTCCCGTCACCCGCTCGACCAACGTGTCGGCCATCACCTGACCGCGCGAGCGAGCGTCGCAGCTGGCGTCGGCCTCGCGCTTGAGCGCGGCATACACCGACACGCCCTGAGCCACCGGCAGCAGCGCCGTCACATACGTCATCGTGTCCGGGGCGGGGCGAATCGTGACCGTGCGTTCAGCGTCGGCCTTCGCGGCCCGGTCGACCACAGCATGCGGGTCCAACCGGTAGGCGATCGCTTTCGCCTTCGCCCCCAGAGCTGCGTCCCCCACTCCGAGCAATGCATCAGGATCCGAACACAATTCGGAATCGAGCCGCCGGCGATCCTCGACATCCAGGCACGCCGACTCCCGCACCACGATCGTGGCCCGCCATTCCGACAACACTCCACGCTCAAGCGCCGCCAGCGTGTGCGGCATCTCGTACACCAGCGCCTTGGCGAAACCGAGATGCTGCCCACCGCGGGCCGGCGAATCACTTCGAGCCAGAGCCACCTCGGAAGCGAGGCCCCTGCCCCGCTTCCGGATTGGAACCCCAGCCGCCTCCTCGGCCGATCGCCGGGCGGCATCCAGCGCGGCGGTCAGCCGCGCCTGCCCCGCAGCTGCCGCGGCTTTGAGCCGCTCCAGCTCCGCGATCCCCCGGACCAGTCCCGATTGGTCGCGAGGGTCGATATCCCACAATTCATCGAACATGTGTTCGATGATGCCATCGACCCCCGACAAGAACGGTCAGCGCCGGACGACCGCCGTCATCGTCAGCCGGTCCTGCAGACCGCGCCCGTCGGCGTCGGTGAACAGTCCCGGGATCACCAAGGCGAGCAGCAGGCCTCGCGCGATCGCCCGGCCACTGCCGACGTGCTGGCGGTTATCGACCGGGATCACCATCAACCCGAGCGCGTACTGCCCCGGGGTGAACCCGAACAGCCGCACCGACAGCACACCTAACACGAACCAGATGGCCAGGACGGCGGTAGACAGCACCGAGACACTGATCAGTCCCAACGACATCCCGAGCGCCGCGAGCCCGTAACCGATCAGCCAGTCGATCAGCAGTGCCAGAAAACGCCGGCCCATCCGCGCCAGCGACCGAGGCCCGGATTCCGGCAGGCCCAACTCCTGGCCCGGCCACCCGGCGTCGTCACCCGGCTTCACCGGTTCCGGTCCGGACAGCCAAGATCCGAGTTCGCGCGCCATGGCCCCAGGATATGCGGACTCCCGGCAGCCCCCTGTCCAGCGCCGCAGGTCGATTGCGTAACGTCGGCGCAACATGAGCTTGACGACCGTGCAACATCAGATCCATAGCGTCAGCCGCGGGTTAACAAACCCACGTGCCGATATCTGCGTCAAACCGGCTGCACCGAAGGAGTTAGTAAGTGGCAGAAAAGACAGCTGACGACCTGTTCAAGCTGATCAAGGACCAAAAAGTCGAGTACGTCGACATCCGGTTCTGCGATCTGCCTGGCGTGGTCCAGCACTTCTCGATCCCCGCCTCAGCGTTCGACGAGAGCGTTTTCGAGGACGGCCTGGCGTTCGACGGTTCGTCGGTGCGCGGCTTCCAGTCGATCCACGAGTCCGACATGCTGCTGCTTCCGGACCCCGTCACCGCACGCATCGACCCGTTCCGTGCCGCCAAGACGCTCAACCTCAACTTCTTCGTGCACGATCCCTTCACCCGTGAGGCCTACTCGCGCGACCCGCGCAACGTGGCCCGCAAGGCGGAGAACTACCTGATCAGCACCGGCATCGCCGACACCGCCTACTTCGGCGCCGAGGCCGAGTTCTACATCTTCGACTCGGTGAGCTTCGACTCCAAGATCAACGGCACCTTCTACGAGGTCGACTCCGAATCCGGCTGGTGGAACTCCGGCGAGCCCTTCGAGGCCGACGGCTCGGCCAACCGGGGTTACAAGGTGCGCCCGAAGGGTGGCTACTTCCCGGTGGCGCCGTACGACCACTACGTCGACCTGCGCGACGACATCACCACCAACCTGCAGAACGCCGGCTTCACGATCGAGCGCGGCCACCACGAGGTGGGCACCGCCGGTCAGGCCGAGATCAACTACAAGTTCAACACGCTGCTGCATGCGGCCGACGACGTGCTGCTGTTCAAGTACATCGTCAAGAACACGGCGTGGGCAGCCGGCAAGACCGTGACGTTCATGCCGAAGCCGCTGTTCGGCGACAACGGTTCGGGCATGCATGTGCACCAGTCGCTGTGGAAGGACGGCAAGCCGCTGTTCCATGACGAGTCGGGCTACGCCGGCCTGTCGGACATCGCCCGTCACTACATCGGCGGCATCCTGCACCACGCGCCGTCGCTGCTGGCGTTCACCAACCCCACGGTGAACTCCTACAAGCGCCTGGTGCCGGGCTACGAGGCGCCGATCAACCTGGTGTACAGCCAGCGCAACCGGTCGGCCGCGGTGCGTATCCCGATCACCGGCAACAACCCGAAGGCCAAGCGCCTCGAGTTCCGTGCACCGGACAGCTCGGGCAACCCGTACCTGGCGTTCGCGGCGATGATGATGGCCGGCCTGGACGGCATCAAGAAGAAGATCGAGCCGCAGACGCCGGTCGACAAGGACCTCTACGAGCTTCCGCCGGAAGAGGCCGCCAACATCCCGCAGGCGCCGACGTCCCTGTCCGCGGTCATCGACCGTCTCGAGGCCGATCACGAATACCTCACCGAGGGAGGCGTTTTCACGACCGACCTGATCGAGACGTGGATCTCCTACAAGCGTGAGAACGAGATCATGCCCGTTCAGATCCGGCCTCACCCGTACGAGTTCGCGCTCTACTACGACGTCTAAATCGACGCCGCGGTAAGACCGACGGAGCCCACTCACCCCTTCACGGGGCGGGTGGGCTCCTTCGTTGAGAGTTAACGGGGGAGAACTATCCGGACCGTAGTCCGAATAGTATGGTCGTCGCATGGCACAAACCCTTGACGCGCGACTCGGCGGTTACCACTCCCCCGTCCTCGGAATCTTCCGGATTGTCATCGGCCTCCTGTTCGCTCTCCACGGCGCGGTGAAACTTTTCGGCTGGCCCATCTCCCAGGGCGGCGCCGCCCCGATCGGGAGCTGGCCGTACTGGTGGGCCGGCGTCATCGAGCTGGTTGTCGGCCTGCTCGTCGCGCTGGGCCTGTTCACGCGCATCGCCGCACTCATCGGCTCCGGCGAGATGGCGTTCGCCTATTTCACCCAGCACCAGCCGCACGGCCTGTTGCCGATTCAGAACGACGGCGAGCTCGCCGTTCTGTACTGCTTTGCGCTGTTCCTGCTGGCCTTCGCAGGCCCCGGCGCGTTCGCCGTGCAAGGCGGCCGGTTCCGCCGCTGACCGTCAGCGCCTGTCACACGCATTCCAGCAGCGTGTCGGGCACTTCACCGACCGGTCCGATGGTTGCGTAGGTGCGCAGCTGGCCGGTCACCGGATCGGTTGTCGCACAGACGATGCCGCACTTTCCCGCGTCGATCCGCTGAGAGATGATCGGCGATCGTTCCATCAGCGCCACGCCGGTTTCGACGATGTGCGCGGCGGTGACCGCGTCGACGGAGTCCGCACTGACACCGCGGCGCACAATCGACGACAGTGCTTGCTGGACAGCAATCCGGGTGGCGCCCTCGGGAATCACCGCGTCGTCCCACGCCCTCATCGCGGCTCGCATAGCGCGGCAGTCCGAATGGCCGAGCACCACGATCAGCGGTACTTCCAGCGTTTCGACGGCGCACTCCATGGTGGCCAGCACACCGTCGTCGATGACATGACCCCAGGTGCTGACATCGACCAGCGAGCCCCAGCTCTGGCCGAGAATCATCTCGCTCCCGACAGCCGCATCCGCGCAACGGAATACCGCGGCCACCGGGTTTCGAAGGGACAGCTTGGCCTGGCCGCCTCGGACCGGGACGAAGAACATCTCGTTGCCTGCGCGCAGATGTTGCCAGGTGTTCAGTGGGTTGGACATGTTGTGATCCTTTCTCGGTGATACGGATTCAGCAGAAGTACTCGGGCCGGCTGACATAGGTCTCGGTCACGAACATCACTCCGGGCGACGCGTCGAGCAGGCAGCGGAGCCCGGTGAGCAACGCGTCGGCCTTGCCGTCCGGGACCACAGTGATCAGAAGTTCCAGTGCCGCCTGCTGGTTGAACAGCAGCTTGCCCTGCCGGTAGCCGTGGTGGCCGAGCCCTGAGACGCCGGACACGCTGGTGTACCCGGTGGCGCCGACGCTCTGGATCAATTCCCGAACAGCGGCGGCGTCGCTGCCGGGAACTACCACCTCGACCTTGATCATCTTGGTGAGTGCTGATGTAGTCATGAGACCCTCTCTTCATCGGGAACCATTGGTAGGGAATCGGATTCGAACCACGGCCGCCACCCTGTGCGGGTCCACTGCTGCCAGGAATCCCCTGCGCAAGGCCTGGCGGCAAGGCCGACCCAGTCATTTCCGAACAACCGCTGCAGGATTGGGTTGCGGTCGATGATCGTGTCGATCCGTGCCAGCGGAGCCTGGATCACCGCGAGCAGACGCATCGGCTCGTGCCGCAGGCGACTGCCGTCGGCAATCGATTGCCAGGGCAGTCCCAGTCGCAGATCACCGTTGTGCCCACTGATCACGCCGGCGCTGCCGACTACGTTGTGGACGGTCTTGGTGCCGGCTCCGAAGACATCGGGTGCGACTGCCGAGAAGTAGTACTGGCAGTTGATCCACTGGGCGACGACGAGGGGGGCGGTCATGATGGTCTCCAGGGCGCTGCCATCGCTGTCGACGTCGGCGTCATAGGAGTGCAGGAACGTCCGCCGTTGGAGGTCGAGGCCGGCGGAGATCTCGCGGGGGCCGATGATGAACGCGGCATTGTCGGCCAACCCCCATTCGGGGTAAACCTGCGCCCAGTCAACCGATCTGGTGGTGACGTGACGCGCCGCCCGCTGCCGCGTTCGCGCGGCGCGCGCACCGGGAAGCGTCGCGCAGCGTTCGGCTGCCAGTGCGGCTCCGGCGCGGGCCAGATCGTCCTTCAATCGCGCGACGTCCTCGTGGTGCGTCACCGGAACCAGGTGACAGTCCAGTATCCGGATCCGATCTGACGTCGTGTCGTGTTGGGCTGCGACGAACCATGTTTGGTCCGGGATGTCGATTCCCATACCGCGAAGTTCCCGACGCACCTCGGGTTGGTTGAGTATCGCCACCGCGGTCCGGGCGTTGGGACCGCCGGCCTGTCCTCCGCACGCACCGCAGTCCAAGGCTGCCTGGTACGGATTGTTCTCCGATGTGCTCCCGTGTGCGCAGAACACCACCAGCCGGCCGAAACCGTCGACCAAACCCATCGTGGCGAGTGCGACGTTGGCGAACAGCACGCGCTCGGCCTGCGGTATGGCGTCGACGCTGAGTACCGTCGCCGCTTCCGGCACCGCCATGGCGTGTAGACGCCGGCGGATCGTGCCGCTGACCGCGGGCGTCAGTGTCTTCGCCGCGGCGAGCGGGGCCGCGGCCCAGCCGGCCGCTTCGGCGAGCGTAAAAGGCGCTGCCACCGCCTCTTTGGCCGCATGGAATGCCGCCTCGGCACCAGCCAGGTGCCGCGCTCCCGAGACCCGGCGGTGCGCCTCGTGCGCACCGTCGGCAGTGGGGAGTTCGGAGATGTCGTGGCTCGGCGCGATGAGGACCGGGCAGAGGTCACTCGCAGCTCCACCCATCAGGTCGGTGAACCGGATGGCGGCCGCGAAGAACCCCGCGAACCCCAGCGTCTGATATCCGCCCAGCGACTCCAGGTGGCGTCGCAGCCCCTCAGAGCGGGTGTCGATGCAGGTGACCACCTGAGTGTGGATGCTCCCGCGGTGCCGATCATCGGCCTTGACATCGAGCGCACGAAGCAGCTCATCGCGGTAGTGGTACTCAAAGGCACTCTGCCAGAGGAGCTCTCGTGCCGTCACCGGCATCGCCGCGAGAACCCGAGCGGCCACGGATAGTTCGTCGTCGGTGACTCCGGCGAGCCCCAGAACCGCGGCCACGTGGACAGCCCGCTCCCGCGCCGACGGCGGTGTCGCGACCGGCTGATCCACAGCGAGGGCCTGGTGATCACCGGCGAGCAGAGCGCTCTCGTATGCCAGTCGCATAGCGACGTAGGCCGTGAGATCGATTCCCACCGACTTGCCGCTACCCCAGTGGATGTGCGCGGCCCACCCGGGCAGTCGGGACAGATGCGCCTGCAGGTAGGCGATGCGCCGGTCGTCACCCACGCCGAGGGCATCGAGTGCCGCCAGCGCGGCGTCTTCCGCACGCTCTGGTGTCCGGCGAAGGCGCGCTCGCACAGCGCGCTTCAGCGAAGGATCACCGGGAGCCAACGCCCGCCACGCCGCGTAGAAACCGTTCTCCCGTCCCGGCATCGGCCACGCCCCTTCGCCGAAGAACGCCGTGCACCACTTCGCGGTCTGCGCGTCGACGGTGTCGGTCACCTGCGGGGCGAGCTCCTCAGAGCGAGTCCGGTAGCGGCGCAACGGTTCGAGACTGCCCACGCCGTACAGGAGATCGGCCCTCATCAATTCGAGTGGGCGCAGGTCGTGCCCGCCGAGCCGCAGCGGCTCGGCGCCGGCGAGATTGGGATAACGGCGAAGCAGCATCGCATCCAGGTCGGCGTCGGTGACTCGCCCAGCTTCATGCATCTGCCGGAAGTACTTGATGCGCAACGTGCCTGGCGTGCCATACAAGTCGCCGGCGCGCCGGATCGCCTGCTCGAAGGGCATGTTCTCCAGCCCTGCGAGCGGATTCACCGCGATGAACGTCTCCAGCGGGTAGTGCGTGGGCAACACCCGGGCGGCAAGTGCGACGTCACTGCGCAGGCGGGCTCGGCGGGCCTCGATGGTGGTCGATTCCGTGGCGGTCACGAACGTGCTCCTCTCGACTGGGCGGGCAGTGACGATGAGATGTATCCGGCGCTGAGCGCTCTGGCGTATATCGCGCGGTGTAGTGACGTTCCCGGGGACCAGCGCACCGCGGCCACCGCGGCAAGGGTGGTGACCAAGGCGGCGAGGATGGGCCAGGACAGTGCCGACGGCGTCGCGGCGGGCAGCGCGGGAGCCAGGTAATGCGTTGCGGCGTAGACCAGCCCGAGATAGGCGATGGCCACGGGCGGCAGCACCGCCATCACCGTGACAAGGCCTGGCGGCCCGCTGCGGTGGCCCAGCCAACCCCACGTGGCGGCGGCACCGGTGACCCAGGCGAAGATCAAGAGCGCCTGCTCAGCGTGCTGCCCGTCGGCCGACAAGGGGATCACCAGCGTCGCCGCATAGAGCGCGGCACCCGGAAGGATGACCGCGAGCACCCCGTTGAGCAGTCGCCGGCGACCGGTCATCACCGGCGGGAGCGGATTGAAGACCGCGCGGCGACGCGCAGCGACGGCGGATCCGGAGGACAGAAACAGGGTCGCCTTGTAGAACCCGTGCGCGACCAGATGGAAGATCGTCGCGGCCCACAGGCCCAGTCCGCAGGTCAGGATCATGAAGCCCATCTGCGCCATCGTCGAATTCGCAAGCGCCCCTTTGATATCAGGCTTCACCAGCATGACGACCGCCCCGTACACCAGGGTGGTCGCGCCCGCCACGATGGTCAGCGCGCGGGCGACATCACCCGAGACCAGAGGGGCGAGGCGGAGAAGGAGGATGCCGCCGGCGTTGACGACGCCCGCATGCAAGAGGGCGGAGACCGGCGTCGGCGCCGCCAGGGTAGCCGGCAGCCACTTGTGGAAGGGCACCTGCGCAGAGCGGGAAAGGGCGGCGACCACCGCGAGGCAGCCGACGATAGGGACCAGCGGCCCGGTGAACGACTCGCCGGCAAGCGCACGCAGGTCCGAGACACCCCATCGTGCGGTGACGATCACGACCGCGACCCACAGGGCGAGGTCACCGATCAAGAACGCGATGGCGGTCCGTCGAACCCCGTCCCGGGCGGCGGGCAGATGCCAGTACATCCCCAGCAGCAGGCAGAGTGCGACACCGACCAGGGTCCAGCCCACTGCGAGTCCGGGCAGCGTCGTCGCGGTGACCATCCCGGCCGAGGCGGACGTCAGCAGGGACGCACCCGCGGTGAACCTGACCGCCCGGGGATCGCCGGCGAGGTAGCGGATCGCGAACGCCTGGACCACCGTGCTCACGCCGAAGACGAGAAGCAGCAACACCGCGGCGACCCGGTCGACACCGATCCCGCGAGCGGCGAACACGGCCAGCAGGCAGGCGATGAGGAAGCCGAGTCCGGCGATGGACGCCCCGGCGTATCCGAGCCAGCGGTATCGCCGGCCGACCAGCAGGGCCGCTACCAGCGCGAACAGCCCGGGCGTCACAGTCACTGCGGGGAGAAGCGTGCTCACATCGACCAACATGCGACACAAATTACGTGTATTGGAATACGTATGTCAAGCTTCGTGAAACTTGTGTCTTGGGATCCGAGTGTGTTTTGGTCAGCTGAACAGGCGCGGGAGATTTCTGGTGTTGCCAATGCCGAACTAGGATTCGCGTATGGCGGAGTGGACGTTCCTGACCAACCACGCTCACACTCTGCTGTGCATCGCCCGCGACCCCGGGATCCGCCTGCGGGACGTCGCCGAACGCGTCGGCGTGACCGAACGCGCTGCGCAGCGCATCGTCAGCGACCTGGTCGAGGCCGGTTACCTGGACCGGCTGCGCGAAGGCCGACGGAACTACTACCGCATCCGGGCCGATCGCCCCCTGAGACACCCCGTCGAACGGGGCCATCGCATCGGCGAGATCCTGGCGGTGCTGCACGAGCCGAAGGGCCCCGAAGTCGCGGGCTGACCAGCAGCCCGACCGCCCATCCCGACGTCAGGCGTCCAGCGCCAGATCCTTTCGGAAGCGCCGCATCCCGTCGATCTTCTCGGCGGTCGAGGCGTCCGGCCCGGAGTAGAACATCCACGGCATCGTCACGATGCCGGTGATTCCCGCTGCCGCGGCACGCTCGTAATGCGGAATCGTGAACGCATCGGTCAGGGGTGTGAGGATCTCGTATCCGTCCATGCCGAGCCCCTTTTCGGCGCGCAGCTCGCGCAGCTTGTCGACGCGCAGGATCGCCTGGTCGAGGCTGATGAGGTCGCCGATCCAGCCGTCGAGCCGGGCTGCTCGGCGCAGCGCGATGTCCGACAATCCCCCGCTGTAGATCGGGATGTGCGGCGGCGTCGGCATCATCTCCAGTCGCGGAGTCTTGTAGAACTCGCCGTCGAACTCGGTCCAGCCCGGCTGCCACAGCGCGCGCATCAGCTCGATCATCTCGTCGGTTCGCTTGCCGCGCTTGGCGAACTGCTGACCCATCAGGGTGAACTCTTCTTCGCACCAGCCGACGCCGATACCGAGCTCCACCCTGCCGTCGGCCAGATATGCCGCAGTCCCAATGGATTTCGCAGCCGAATATGGATCCCGCATCCCGGGGATGTATACCGTCGTCACGAATTTGATCTGTTGCGTGGCCTGCGCCAGCGCACCGACCAGCACCCACGGGTCGGGCCAGTCGGTGAACGGCTGCCAGCGCCGCTCGCCGTCCTTCGTGTACGGGTACGGAGTGGACAGCGTTTCCAGGTTCACCACATGGTCGGGGATGCCAAGGCCCTCGTAGCCCAGATCATCGGCGGCCTTCGCGATCTCTACGATCTCGCGGGTCTCCAGAAACGCAACGCTCACATAGAATTTCACCCTGCCACTACCTCCGAGTCGCTGCGCTCCTGCCCGCCGGACTCCCTCGCCCACACCGGCATGATGAACACTCCTTCTGCTTCTACGGTCGGTCCTTCTGCGTCGCTGAGGAATCCGCGCGCGTAGGTCTTGTAGCCTTCGGTTCGTTCGAGCCATGCCTCACCGCGCAACGGTCCCAGCGGTGTGCCTCGCAGGTACTTGAGCGTGATCGTGCCGGTGAACTTCGGCTTGCTGAGCTGGCTGGTGGCCGCCTCGCCCAGGAGCTGGTCGAGCAGTAGCGCGCAGATGCCGCCGTGCACCAACCCGGGCGGCCCCTCGTACACCGGCCCGAGGGTGAACTCGGTCCAGCACCGGCCGTCCTCGTGATGGGTGATCATCGGCGGCGCGAGCGGATTGTGCCGCCCGACAGCAGGATTGCGCCACACCACCGGAAGACCGGACTCCTCGTGGCGCAAAATCCGTGGCCGGTCGGTCGGGGTGCGTTCGAGTATCTCGCTCACCTCGTCGATGGTCTGCCTGGCCTGCGCAATGGTCTCGGCGTCGGCCCCGCTGTGCAGGCTGGCATCGATGAGCCTGCGCAACGACTCCGCCAGCGGCTCGTGCAACGCCTTCACCCGGTCAAACTCGTCGGCGCTGATGACGCCAAACTCAAAATCCATCCCCAGACCCTTAACTTCCCAGACCCTTAACTTCCGAACACCCTGAGAACCACGGCTTTTGCCCGCCGTGTCACCCGAAGGTAGTTGTCCAAAAACTCTCCGCCGTCGTCGTTGTGCCAGCCCGCGGCCACCGCGACCGCGTTGAGCTGCCGGCCCGGCCCGGGCAGCTGGTCGGTCGGCTTGCCGCGGACCAGAACCAGCGCGTTGCGCGCCGCGGTCGCGGTCAGCCAGGCCTGCCGCAACAGGTCGACGTCGTCCTCACCCAACAGTTCGGCGGCGCCGATCGCATCGAGGGTCTCCAGCGTCGAGGTGTTGTGCAGCGAGGGCACCTCGTGGGCGTGGCGCAGCTGGAGAAGCTGAACGGTCCATTCGACATCGGCCAGACCGCCGCGGCCGAGCTTGGTGTGGGTGTTGGGGTCGGCGCCGCGCGGCAGCCGTTCGGCGTCCACCCGCGCCTTGACCCGCCGAATCTCCTGCACGGCTTCGGCCGACACTCCGCCGGCCGGGTAACGCGTCTTGTCTGCCATCAACACAAAACGCAGTCCGAGATCCTGATCGCCGGCGACCGGGTGCGCACGCAGCAGCGCCTGGACCTCCCACGGCAGCGCCCATTGCGCGTAATAAGCCTCATACGAAGACAGCGTCCGCACCAGCGGACCCTGGCGCCCTTCCGGCCGGAGGTTGGTGTCGACTTCCAAAGGCGGGTCAGCGCTGGGGGTTCCGAGCAACGCGCGCACCTGCTCGGCGATCAGCACCGACCATTTGAGGGCACGGGCCTCCTCCACGCCGGGATTGGGCTCACACACGAACATCACGTCGGCGTCCGACCCATAACCCAGCTCCCTGCCGCCGAGCCGGCCCATCCCGATGACCGCGATCCTGGCCGGAGCCGCACCGCCGTCGCGGGTGTTCGCGCGTACCACCGCCTCGAGCGCCGACTGCAGCACGGCCACCCAGACCGAGGTCAACGCCGCACACACCTCGCGGACTTCGAGCATGCCGAGCAGATCCGCCGATGCCACTCGCGCCAGCTCCCGGCGCCGCAGGGTGCGCGCCGCCGCGATCGCCCGCATCGGATCGACATGGCGGCCACTGGAGGCGACCAACGCCCGGCCGACAACCTCCGGGTCGACGTCGAGCAGCTTGGGACCGGACGGACCGTCGGCATACTGCTGGATGACCTCCGGCGCCCGCATCAACAGCTCCGGCACGTAGGCCGAGGTGCCCAGCACCCGCATCAAGCGTTTGGCCACCGCGCTCTCGTCACGCAAAGTGGCCAGATACCAACGCTGTTCGGCCAGCGCCTCGCTGATCCGCCGATAGGCCAGCAGCCCACGGTCCGGATCTGGAGTGTCCGACAGCCAGTCCAGCAGCCGCGGCAACAGCACCGACTGCACCCGGCCGCGCCGACCGCTCTGATTGACCAGGGCACTGAGGTGGGTCAACGCGGTCTGCGGGCCCTCGTACCCGAGCGCGGCCAGCTGTCGTTCGGCGGCCTCCGGACTCAACCCTTCGGCAAGGCCTTCCACCGACGGACCGACCGATTCCAGCAGCGGTTGATAGAACAGCTTGGCGTGCAACCGCGACACCCGCACGTTCTGGCGCTTGAGCTCCGCCCGCAGCACGCCCAGCGAGTCGTGGGTGCCGTCAGGGCGGATATGCGCGGCTCGGGCCAGCCAGCGCAGCGACTCGTCATCGTCCGGCGGCGGCAGCGTGTGAGTTCGCTTGAGGCGCTGCAGTTGCAGTCGATGCTCGAGCAGCCGCAGGAATTCGTACGACGCGGTCAAGTTGGCGGCATCATCACGCCCGACATAGCCACCGGCAGCCAGGGCCGCCAGTGCCGGCACGGTCGAGGCGACGTGCAGGGACTCGTCGGTGCGCCCATGCACCAATTGCAATAGCTGGACTGCGAATTCGACGTCGCGCAGCCCGCCCGTCCCGAGCTTGATCTCCCGGTCGCGGAGGTCGGCAGGCACCAGCGCCTCCACCCGGCGGCGCATGGCCTGCACCTCGGGCACGAAATCGTCACGCTCGCAGGCAGTCCACACCATCGGCATGATCGCCGCCATGTACTGCTCCCCCAGCTCGGCGTCGCCGACCGCCGGCCTGGCTTTGAGCAGCGCCTGGAACTCCCAGGTCTTGGCCCACCGCTGGTAGTAGGCGAGGTGCGACTCCAGGGTCCGCACCAGGGCGCCCTGCTTGCCTTCCGGACGCAGGCCGGCGTCGACCTCGAAGAAGGTGTCCGACGCAAGCCGGATCATTTCCCCGGCGATCCGGGTGCTCACCGAGCCGGCGTCCTCACCCACGAAGATGACGTCGACGTCGCTGACGTAGTTCAGTTCGCGCGCACCGCATTTGCCCATCGCGATCACCGCGAGCCGCGGCGGCTCAGCCCCGTCCTTGCACACCGTCGCGCTGGCCACCTTCAACGCCGCACCCATGGCGGCGTCGGCGATGTCGGCGAGATGTTCACCGATCGTGGAAAACGCGGGCACCGGCTCGTTCTCCACCGTCGAGGCGGTGTCGAGTGCCGCCAGCACCAGCAAGCGGTCACGGTAGAGCACGCGCAGCGCCGGCATGACCGTCATTGGGTCCGTACCGAATTCGGCGATGCGGCCGTCGAACAGCCGCCGCAGCTCGGCGGGTTCGGGCAGCGTGACCTCACCGGAGAGCAGATGCCACGACTGGGGATTGGCGACCAGGTGGTCACCCAGAGCCAGCGACGAGCCGATCACCGCGAACAACCGGCCGCGCAGACCACGGTCCTTCAGTAGCGCGGAATTGAGCTGTGGCCAGTCATCATCCAGCGCATCGGCCAGCCGGACCATCGTCTGCAGGGCGGAGTCGGAGTCGGGTGCACGCGACAGCGACCACAACAGCTCGACATGGTCGTCGGTGTCCCAGCCCAGCCTGGCCAGATCGGCAGGCGCGGATCGCTCGACCAGACCGAGTCGGCCCACGCTGGGTACGCGCGGGCGCTGCGTCGCTGGTTTGGCCACGTGCACGACGGTATCGCAACAGCGATTCCCGGCGGCGCGACGCTCCTACCCTCCGGAACGGCCTACAGCGACAGGTACGCCTTCAGCTCGTACGGCGTGACGTTGCTGCGGTACTCCTCCCACTCCGCGCGCTTGTTGCGCAGGAAGTAGTCGAAGACGTGCTCGCCCAAGGCCTCGGCGACCAACTCGGAGCCCTCCATCTCCTGCAGGGCGATGCCCAGGCTCGACGGCAGCTCGCGATAACCCATCGCGCGGCGCTCCTCAGGGGTCAGCGTCCACACGTTGTCCTCGGCCTGCGGCCCCAGGACGTAGTTCTTCTCGATGCCGCGCAGCCCGGCCGCCAGCAGCACCGCGAACGCCAGATACGGGTTGCAGGCCGAGTCGGGGCTGCGTACCTCGATGCGGCGCGACGACGCCTTGCTCGGGGTGTACATCGGCACCCGCACCAGTGCGGAGCGGTTGGACGCACCCCACGACGCCGCGGTCGGCGCCTCGCCACCGTGCACCAGGCGTTTGTAGGAGTTGACCCACTGGTTGGTGATCGCGCTGATCTCGCTGGCGTGCTCGAGGATCCCGGCGATGAACGACTTCGCGACGTCGGAGAGCTGCAGCGGATCGTCGGGACTGTGGAAGGCGTTGTTCTCACCTTCGAACAGGCTCATGTGGGTGTGCATCGCCGAGCCCGGATATTCGGCGAACGGCTTCGGCATGAACGACGCCCGCACGCCCTCGCCGAGTGCAACCTCCTTGACGAGGTAGCGGAACGTCATCACGTTGTCGGCCATCGACAGCGCGTCGGCATAGCGCAGGTCGATCTCCTGCTGGCCGGGCGCGCCTTCGTGGTGGCTGAACTCCACCGAGATGCCCATCTGCTCCAGCGCGTCGATGGCGTGCCGGCGGAAGTTCGGCGCCGAATCGTGCACGGCCTGATCGAAGTAGCCGCCGTTGTCGGCGGGGACGGGCACCGAGCCGTCGTAGGGGCCCGGCTCGAGCAGGAAGAACTCGATCTCGGGGTGCACGTAGCAGGAGAACCCGAGGTCGCTCGCCTTGGCGAGCTGACGGCGCAGCACGTGGCGGCTGTCGGCCCAGGACGGCGAGCCGTCGGGCATCGTGATGTCGCAGAACATCCGCGCCGAGTGGTGCTGGCCCGCGCTGGTGGTCCACGGCAGCACCTGGAACGTCGACGGATCCGGGCGCGCGACGGTGTCGGATTCGAAGACCCGCGCGAAGCCCTCGATCGACGATCCGTCGAAGCCGATGCCCTCTTCGAACGCGCCTTCCAGCTCGGCGGGCGCGATCGCGACCGACTTCAGGAAGCCGAGCACGTCGGTGAACCACAGCCGGACGAACCGGATATCGCGTTCCTCCAGCGTGCGCAGCACAAATTCCTTCTGGCGGTCCATGAAGCCGAGCGTATGCAGCGGGTGTTAATTCCGTGTTACGGCGCTGCTGCAGTCGTCATCAGCAGCGCAGATTGCCCGGCACCGTCTGGTCGACGAAGTAGTTCACGATCGCTGTGTCGACGCACTGGTTCCCGTTGAACACGGCGGTGTGCTGAGTGCCGTCGAAGGTGATCAACGGTGCGTTGAGTTCTCGCGCCAGGTTGACCCCCGCCTCGTACGGCGTGGCCGGGTCGTGCGTCGTGGAGACGACGACGACGCTGCCGGGCGGCGCGGGCGTGGCGGGATGCGGTGCCGAGGTGGGCGGCACCGGCCAGAACGCGCAGATGTCGCGGGGCGCCAGACCGGTGAACTGACCGTAGGCCTGGAACGGTGCCAGCTCGCGTGTGCGGCGGTCGATGTCGGCCCACGTTGCCGAATCGGTCGGCGTGGGACCGTCGACACAGCGGACGGCGTTGAACGCGTCCTGCCCGTTGCTGTAGTGGCCGTAGGGATCGCGGCCTTCGTATTCATCGGCCAGCATCAACAGATCACCGGCGTCGGTCTTGCGTTGCAATCCCAACAGCCCGCTGGTGAGGAACTTCCAGTACTGCGGGGTGTAGAGCGCGTTGAAGGTGCCGGTGATGGCGTCCTGGTAGCTCAGGCCACGCGGGTCGGATGTCGGGGCCGGCTTGCTCACCAGCGGATCGACCAGCTGGTGGTACCGGTCCACCCAGTGCGCCGGGTCGGTGCCGAGCGGGCAGCCCGCCGACTTGGCGCAGTCGGCGGCGTAGTCGTTGAACGCCACCTGGAAGCCGGTCATCTGTTCGATGATCGAGTCGACGGTGTTCTGGGCGGGATCGATGGCCCCGTCCAGCACCATCGTGCGAACCCGGTCGGGGAACTTCTCCAGGTACGCGGTACCCAGCTCGGTGCCGTAGCTGAACCCGAGGTAGTTGATCCGGTCGTCGCCGAGGACCTGGCGGACGGTGTCCATATCCTTTGCGGCCGAATCGGTTCCGACGCCGGCCAGGAACGCGGTGCCCATCTTGTCCGCGCACTCCTTGACGTAGTCGCGGTTGATCTGTTCGATCGCAGCCACCCCGGCGGGGCTGTAGTCCACCATCGGGTTCTTCCGCCAGGCGTCGAACTGGGCGTCGGTGCGGCAGCGCACCGACGGCGTCGAGTAGCCGACCCCCCGCGGGTCGAATCCCACGATGTCGAAGTGCTCGGTGATCGGGCTGCCGGCCAACGCGAACGCCATGCCGGCGGCCGAGTCGACGGCCGAGGCGCCGGGCCCACCCGGGTTGACGAACAGCGCGCCGATGCGCTGGCCGCTGGCCGGGACCTTGATGACCGCCAACTGTGCTTGTGGCCCAGTGGGATCGGCGGCGATGATCGGCACGGGCACGGCGGTGCACTGTGCGCTCGGCAGGTCCTGGGCGTTGTCGCCCAGGAAGCGCTGGCAGCTTCCCCAGGTAACTTGTGGCGCTGTCGTCTGACCGGCTCCGGGGTTCGGCGCGGCAACAGCCGGCGGGGCCATGACACCGGCCGCCAGTGAAACACAGAGAGAACCCAAGAACGCAGCCGAGCCGAGCCGGCTCGTGCGTCGCATGGCGAACATCGTCCCACGGTTGCGCGGTCGGTATGACGGCGAGCCGGTCACACTCCGATCTCAGATGCGGTCAGATAGCGGGTATTTGACGTCAGCACGTGGCGCCGGGCGGGGGCAGCTTCAGGTCGACGAGATATGCGGCAGCGTAGTTGTCGACGCAGGTGTTGCCCTGGAAGACCACGGTGTGCTGAGTTCCGTTGAAGGTCAGCAGCGCTCCGCCGAGCTGCTTGGCCAGGTCGACGCCCGCTTGATACGGCGTCGCCGGATCGTTGGTCGTCGAGACCACCAGCACCGGCGGCAGCCCCGGCGCCTTGACCGCGTGCGGCGTGCTGGTCGGTGGCACCGGCCAGAAGGCACAGGTGCTCAGCGGGGCGTGCCCGGTGAAGTCGCCGTAGCTCATGAACGGCGCGACCTCGCGCATCTTCTTGTCTTCCTCGATCACCTTCTGGCGGTCGGTGATCGGCGGCTGGTCCACGCAGTTGACCGCGATCCGGGCGTCGGTGGCGTTGGTGTAGTGGCCCTTCGCATCCCGGCGCATGTACATGTCGGCCAGCGCCAACATGGTGTCCCCGCGGCCGTTGGTCATCTCGGTCAGACCCTGGGTCAGGTGCCGCCACAGGTTCGGCGAATAGAGCGCCATGATCGTGCCGATGATCGCGTCGCTGTAGCCCAGCCCCCGCGGATCGGAGGTCGGCAGCGGCCTGTCGACCAACGGGTCGACCAGGCTGCGGTAGACGTCGACAGCCTTGGCGGCGTCGTTGCCCAACGGGCAGCTCGGGTCCTTGACGCAGTCGGCGGCATAGTCGTTGAAGGCCTGCTGGAATGCGGCGGCCTGGTCGATGTCCGCCTGGATCGGGTCGGCGTTGGGGTCGACGGCGCCGTCGAGGATCATCGCCCGCACCTTGTCCGGGTACGCCTCGGCGTACGCCGAGCCGATCCGGGTGCCATAGGAGTAGCCGAGGTAGGTGAGCTTGTCGTCGCCGACGGCGGCGCGCAACGCATCCAGATCCTTGGCGACGTTGGCGGTACCGACGTTCTCCAGGAAGTCCTTGCCCATCTTGTCGACGCAGCGCTGCACGAAGGCCTTGGTCTGGCCCTCGATGTGTTCGACGCCCTTGGGGCTGTAATCGACCTGCGGATCGGCCCGGAGGCGATCGTTGTCGGCGTCGGAGTTGCACCACAGCGCCGGCGTCGACGAGCCGACACCGCGCGGGTCGAAGCCGACCATGTCGAAGCCCTGCCGCACCGAGCTGGGCAGGTTCTCCACGATGCTGGATGCGGCCTCGATGCCGGACTCACCCGGGCCGCCCGGGTTGATGATGAGCGAACCGATCTTCTGGCCGGTCGCCGGGAAGCGGATCAGAGCCAGCGTCGCGACAGGCCCATCCGGCTTGGAGTAGTCGACGGGCACCGCGATCTTGCCGCATTCGGCCCCGGCCGGGATCGGCAATGCGTTGCCCCCGCCGCCACCGGCCAGCCGGCATGGGCCCCACTGCACGGGTTGCCCGACCTGCGGTCCGGCGAGCACGGCCATCCCCGACACCGTGGAGCTGCAGCCGGCGCTCACGACGAGCGCGGCCACGGCGGGGAACACCAGGGCGGTGCGGACAGCGCGTGATCTCCGGTCAAGCCTCATGGCAAACATGCTGCCATGCTCGGCGGGGGTGCCTTGCACACCGACCCGCCGGGGCAGCTCATCTGGTGGCGTCGAGAAGTTCCTTCATGCCGACGGCGAAGTCGTCGGCCAGGTCCCACAGATCGGGCAGTAGCTCGGGACAACTGATCAATCCGACGTCGAGTTTGCCGTTGAGTGACATCACCGTGATGTTCAGCCCGGAGCCGTGGAAGATCGGCCCCAGCGGGTACATCGCACTGACTTCGGCGCCGAGGAAGTACAGCGGGATCTGCGGGCCGGGCACGTTGGACACCACGAGGTTGTGCACCGGGCGCGATTCGGTCAGGCTGCTTCGGGCGTAGACCCGCATGGCGATGCCGAAGACGGCAGGCCCGGCGAATTGGCTCCAGTCCTGCAGCAGGGTGGCCCCGATCGCGGAGCTGTGTTCCTTGGCGGTGGTGTTCGCTTCGGCGATGGCCTTGAGCCGTTCGGCCGGGTCGGCGATGTGAGTCTCGAGCTTGGTGAACATGCCGGATACCTGGTTGCGGCCCGGCCGGTCCGAGCGGTCGTGCACCGACACCGGGACCATGGCGACCAGGGACGACTCGGGAAGTTCGTCGCGGTCCAGCAGGTACTGCCGCAACACCCCGGCGACCAGGGCCATCACCACATCGTTGACCTTGACGCCGAAGTGGTTCTTGACCGTCTTGATGTCCTCGAAGTCCAGTTCGGCGAACGCGACGTTGCGATGGGCGGTGACGCTGGCGTTGAACTTGGTCTGCGGTGCCGCGAACGGGGCCGCCATCGCCCGGCCACCGACCGCGCGCTGGATGGTGTCGACGACGGTCGTGATGGTGCCGGGCAGCACTTTGGTGGCCAGTGTCAGGGGCCGGGTGGCGAACCGGCCCAGCCCGCCGAGCGCGATCCTCAGCTGGTTGGTGTCGCCTTGTCCGTCGACCGGGTCCGGCGGCAGAGCGTCGGGTTCGGTGCTGCACAGCTGCGACATGAGGTTGGCACCGGTCACGCCGTCGACCGCGGCGTGGTGGACCTTCGTCAGCACGGCGAGCCGTCCGCCGTTGCGGGCGTCGGTTCCGCCGACACCCTCGATGACCCAGGTCTCCCACAGCGGGTGACGGCGATCCAGCGGAAGCGACGCCAGGTGGCCGCAGATCTCCCCCAGCTCGACCCGGCCGCCCGGAGCGGGCAGTCCGATCCGATGCAGATGGCGGTCGATCTCGAAGTGCTCGTCTTCCACCCACACCGGATGATCGAGGTTGAGAAAGCTGTTGGCGAGGCGTTCACGGAAACTGGGAATTGCCTTGACGCGCAAGGCCAATTCGTCGCGTAGCCGCTCGAAGCTGTAACCGCCGGGGATCGTGGACGCGTCGAGCTCCAGGATCGAACACACATGCAGTGGCTGTGAAGGAGTTTCGAGATAGAGGAAGCTGGCATCGAGGCCACTGAGTCGCTGCAGGTGTTGCACCATGCCGCCGATCGTATGCCGGACCACCGAGACCAGGTGTGAGAAAGTCCACTTCACTGTTCGTTCACCTTTGTGTGCGGTGGTGGCACACTTGATGGCGTCAAGCGAACCCGGGGACCCGGATGGGCCTCGAGGATCGGCAAAGACGATCACTAGGGACAAAGATGTCTGAACAGACTGTCTACGGCGGCGCCTCCTCGTCGCCTGTTTCGCGCACCAAGGTCCGCACCCACCACCTGCTGAAGTGGAAGTCCGAAGGTCACAAGTGGGCGATGCTCACCGTGTACGACTACTCCACTGCCCGCGCCTTCGACGAAGCCGGTATCCCCGTGCTGCTGGTCGGCGACTCCGCGGCGAACGTCGTCTACGGCTACGACACCACCGTGGCCGTGTCGGTCGACGAGTTGATCCCCCTGGTTCGTGGTGTGGTTCGCGGCGCGGAGCATGCGCTCGTCGTGGCCGATCTGCCGTTCGGCAGCTACGAGGAAGGGCCCACCCAGGCCTTGCGCACCGCAACCCGCTTCATGAAGGAGACCGGTGCCCACGCGGTGAAACTCGAGGGCGGTGAGCGGGTCGCCGAGCAGATCGCGACCTTGAGCGCCGCAGGCATTCCGGTGGTCGCCCACATCGGGTTCACCCCGCAGAGCGTCAACTCCCTCGGCGGGTTTCGCGTCCAGGGCCGCGGCGATGCTGCGGAGCAAACCATCCACGACGCGATCGCGGTCCAGGAGGCCGGTGCGGTCGCGGTGGTGATGGAGATGGTTCCCGCCGAATTGGCCACCCAGATCACCGGCAAGCTGACGATCCCGACCATCGGCATCGGCGCCGGGCCCAACTGCGATGCGCAGGTGCTGGTCTGGCAGGACATGGCCGGACTCACCAGCGGCAAGACCGCCAAGTTCGTCAAGCGATTCGGCGATGTCGGAGACGAATTGCGCCGCGCGGCAACGCAATACGCCGAAGAGGTGGCGACCGGTGCGTTCCCGGCCGAGGAGCACAGCTTCTAGCTGAACTCGGGCGCGCGCTTGTTGAGGAACGCGTCGATACCTTCGCGGCCATCGGCGCTATCGGCGCACGCTGCGATCAGCCGGCCTTCGAGTTCCATCTGCTCCTCGAGCCCACTGCCGAACGTGGTGAGCATCAGCTTCTTGACCGCAGCACCGGAACCCTTTGCCGCAGAGGCGATCTGCTCGGCCAACACCTGAGCGCGAGCCTCCAGATCATCAGCGGGGACGACCTCGGTGACCAGACCCCAGTCGGCGGCTTCGGCCGCCTTCAACGTCCGGTTGGTGAGCATGAGCTCCTGGGTGCGGCGCACGCCGATGATGCGAGGTAGGAAGTACGACGAGCTGCCGTCGGGGCTGAGCCCGGCTTTGGTGTAGGCCATGGTGAACGACGCGGTGTCGGCGGCCAGCACCAGATCCCCCGCGACCGCGAGACTGAACCCGGCACCCGCGGCCACCCCGTTGACCGCCGTGATCACCACAGCATCCATCCGGGCCAGCGTCGAGATCGCGCGGTGCAGATCGTCGGCGATGCCTTTGACGAATCGGCCCGGACCCAGCGGGGATGCCGCCATCGCCTTGAGGTCTCCCCCGGCGCAGAAGAACCGGCCGGCGCCGGTGAGGACGACGGCCTTGATCTCGGTCACGTCGCAGCGGGCGGCGACCTGCGCGAGTTCGGCGGTCATCACGTCGTTCATGCCGTTGGCGGCCTCGGGCCGGTTCAGCACGATCCGCGCGATGGGACCGGCCTGATCGAAGGACAACGTCTGGTAGTCGCTCACGGCCGGAACGTTAGCAACCGAGGATTCGCAGGGCCGCATCGGCGATCACGGCGGGTGTCTCGGGTGTGCACTCCTCGTTGTCGGAGCGCCGGTTGATCACCGATTCGACAAGGCGGAACGGAAGGTCGTCGGCGTCGGCTATCCCGTCGCACTCGGCGATCACCTGCGCCGCGAGCGCACGGTACCGGCGCCGCAACTCCTCACGGCTGGCGCGGAACTGCGCGAACCGCTCGATGCGCAGTTCCGGCAGCAGGTAGAGCGCGCCCAGATTCCAGCGGCTGGCACACAGCTGCGAGCAGTCCGCGACCACCAGGGCCCGCAGCCGGTCGCTGGCCGGGCCGGGACCGGTCAGCAGCTCGCCGGCCAGCCGCAGAGCCTCGTCGACCGTTCCGGCCAGCAGGGCATCGAGGATGTCGTCCTTGGTGGCGAAATGGTGGTACAGCGATGCCTGGCGGATACCGACCGCGTCGGCGATCCGCCGAGTCGACGTCCCGGCGTATCCGATCGTGGTGAACAGTTCGGCGGCGGCGTCGAGGATCTCCTCGCGGGCGGTGTTGCCGGGCCGCCGGGCCTGTTCGAGCCGGGGCCGGCCGCGCCCGTCGTGGCCCTGGCTGCGCATACGTCATTCTGGCACCCACCGTCGGCGGCGAATACCTGTCACTTGATCGAAATCCAGTCAACCCAGTCGTTACACCGGCGACACTCCCCGGGAACGGCACTTGAGAAAACTTTCACTTGACAGGTAATCGGCTGACTCAGGAGTGCCACGATGACAACCGCGTCGACCGACGGCGCCCGCTCACACGCGCGTTCCCTGGCGAGCGAGGCAAGCATGCGGGTGCCCGTCCTGCCCGACGGTGTTGAGGGCGCCCGGCTGCTCTGGGCCGAATCCGTGCCCGCGGAGTCCTACGCCACCCGGGTGCTCGGCCGCGGTACCGGTCTGCGCCTGGCCGATCCCGACGGCGGCGCCTGCGCGCACCTCTTGCTGTTCCGGGCCGACGCCTCCTGGGAGCGCCTCAACGTCGCCGACACCATGAAGGTCCCGTGGCAGGCCTACCTCGGGGTGGGCCATCCGCTGCTGTCCGATCAGGGCCGGGTGCTGGCGACTGTCGTCGCCGACAGCTCCGGGCACCACGACCTGCTGTGCGGGTTGCCTGCCGCCGGCCAACCCACAATGCTGCTGGCCGCGCTCAAACACGGCATGGACAGTCGCGACGTCGCACCGTCGGCGACGCTGTTCAAGGGTGTCCGAGTCGAAGACACCGGGGCGCTGACGTTCACCGGATCGGCCGGCCCCGGCGCGGCCGTCGAGTTGCTGATCCATCTGCCCGTCATCGTCGCGGTGGTCAACACCGCCCACCCACTGGATCCGCAGCCCGCGGTGACCGGACTCGACATCGTTGCCTGGCGTGCCGACGAGGAGCTGACCACCCCGGTGAACACCGATCCCGAATACCTCCGAGCTCTGTTCAACACCGAGACCACTTGGGCGGCAGCACAATGATTCTCGACGAGATCGTCGCGGCATGCGCACCGTGGTCGGCCATCCTGCGGGCCGGCCAGTCCCTGCAGATCATCGACCTGCACGGCAATCAGGCAGTGGACACCCTGTTCTACGCCGTCACCGGTGACCGGGTCGACCCGGCCGGGCGCTACAGCGCGCAGGCCACGATCGCCGCGCAGCGCAACATCTTCCTGACCACCGGCTCGGTGCTGCGGGCTGCCGACGGCAGGCCGTTGGTCACGATCGTCGCCGACGAGGTGGGCAACCATGACACCATCGCCGGCGCCTGTTCCAAAGAATCGAACACCCTGCGCTACGGCCATCACACCGTCCATCAACATGCCTGCGCCGAGAACTTCCTCGCCGAAGCTGCCAAATGGGGTATGGGCAAGCGCGACATCGTCTCCAACGTCAACTTCTTCATGAACGTGCCCGTCGAGGCCGACGGCACCCTGGGCATCGTCGACGGCCTGTCGGCGCCGGGCAAGTCGCTCACCGTGCGCGCCGACACCGACACCCTGGTGCTGGTGTCGAACTGCCCGCAGATCAACAACCCATGCAACGGATTCGACCCCACCCCGGTGCGGATGGTGATCACCGACTCATGACCACCCTCGAAGTGCAGCGGCCGGGTCTGCTGACCACAGTTCAGGATTGGCCCGGCCGCGTCGGCTACTGGCATGTCGGCGTGCCGCCGTCGGGGCCGATGGACGATCTGTCCTTTCGCATCGGCAACCGGGTGCTCGGCAATCCCGAAGGAGCAGCCGGCCTGGAATGCACCAAAGCCGGTCCCGCGCTGAGTTTCCCCGATGGGGCGCGGGTGTGTGTCACGGGGGCCGCCGCTCCGATCACCGTCGACGGCGAGCCGGTGCCGCAGTGGCAGTCGGTGGCGGTACCGCCGGGTGGGGTGCTGGACGTCGGGGTGATCGACGGCCCCGGCATGCGCTGCTACGTGCTGATCGCCGGCGGTGTCCATGAAGCCGAATATCTAGGTAGCACAGCGACATTCACATTGGGATGCTTCGGCGGCCACGATGGTCGCCCGCTGCGCGCCGGCGACCGGCTGACGATCGGTGACGATCCCGGGTCGGCCACGGCCCGGCCGGCCCGCGCCGCCATCGACGAACAGCCCGCGATCGGTCACCGCTGGCAACTCGCGGTCACCGAAGGCCCACACGGTGCGCCGGAATTCTTCACCCGCGCCGACATGGCGACGATCGTCGGCACGGACTACACGGTGCACTTCAACTCCGATCGCACCGGTGTCCGCCTGGTGGGCCCGAAACCGCAGTGGGCCCGGACCGACGGCGGCGAAGCCGGTCTGCACCCGTCGAACATCCACGACAACGCCTACTGCGTAGGAACTTTGGACTTCACCGGAGACACCCCGATCCTGCTCGGGCCCGACGGCCCCAGCCTCGGCGGGTTCGTCTGCCCGGTCACCGTCGTGCGCGGCGACCGCTGGAAGCTCGGACAGATGGCACCCGGCGACACCGTGCGGTTCGTCCCGGTGCGCGCCGACCGAGCTCCCTCGCTGGGCAGTATCGGCGCCGACCGGCGGGCGTCGATGCCGCTGGTGATCTCGACCTCCAGCGACGCCGACGACGGTGTGCTGACCCGATTCGTCGGCGCCGAGGGCACCGACGTGACCGTCCGCCGTGACGGCGACGGCGGTGTGCTCGTCGAATACGGGCCCATGGTGCTCGACCTGGCGATGCGCGCCCGCGTCCACGTTCTGTACGAATCACTCTCGGCCAGTGCGGTTCCCGGTGTGACCGAACTGACGCCGGGCGTGCGATCGCTGCAGGTTCAGTTCGACCCGGCCGTGCTGAGCGCGCCCGAGTTGGTCGACCTGCTGGCCCGCACCGAGGAATCCCTGCCCACCACCGACCAGCTGGTGGTGCCGAGCCGCACCGTACGTCTGCCGCTGTCATGGGACGACCCCGCCACCCACGAGGCTATTGCACGCTATATGCATGGCGTGCGCGCCGACGCGCCGTGGTGCCCGTGGAACATCGAATTCATCCGGCGTATCAACGGTTTGGCCGATGTGCAGCGGGTGCACGACACCGTCTACGACGCCCAGTATCTGGTGCTGGGCCTCGGCGATGTCTACCTCGGCGCACCGGTGGCCACGCCGCTGGATCCCCGCCACCGGCTGGTGACGACCAAGTACAACCCGGCACGCACCTGGACACCGGAGAACGCCGTCGGGATCGGCGGGGCCTACCTGTGCATCTACGGCATGGAAGGCCCCGGCGGCTACCAGTTCGTCGGCCGCACCACCCAGGTGTGGAACCACCGCCATCCGCTGGACTCGCGCTCGTTCGAACCCGGAACACCGTGGCTGCTGCGCTATTTCGACCGGATCGGCTTCTATCCGGTCAGCGCCGAGGAACTGCTGGACCTGCGCGCCGACATGGCCGCGGGCCGTGGTTGCGTCGACATCGCCGAGGGAACCTTCTCGATGCCGGACTATCAGCGCTTCCTGACACTGAACGCCGACGGCATCGCCGAGTTCCGGGCCCAGCAGGCCGAGGCGTTCACCGCCGAACGCCGGGCCTGGGATCAGGCCGGCGAGTTCGCCGGGCAGTTGGCCAGCTGACCTTCTGTTCACCTGGATGTGACACCCTAGGCGGTATGGGTTCGGGTACTGCGGGAAAGAATCGCCATGTCGAGGTGGAGCGCAAGTTCGATGTCCCGGACGGGGCCACGCTGCCGTCGTTCGACGGGATCTCGGCGGTGGCTCGCGTGGAGCGGCAGCCCGCGCAATCGCTCGACGCGGTGTATTTCGACACCCCGGATCGCGACCTCAACGCTCATCGGATCACGCTGCGCCGCCGTACCGGCGGCCCCGACGCGGGCTGGCACCTGAAGCTGCCCGCCGGGCCGGACGCGCGAACCGAGGTGCACGCGCCGCTGGACAGCTCCCCCGAGGGCGGCGACGCGGTGCCCACGGATCTGCTGGACATCGTGCTCGCCATCGTGCGGGACCGCCCGCTGGCCCCGGTGGCCCGAATCTCGACGACCCGCAACGTGGTGATGCTCTACGACGGGGACGGCGCGGCGCTGGCCGAGTTCTGCGACGACGAGGTGAGCGCGTGGGCGCTCGGAAGCGGCGGCGAGACCGGGCAGGAACAGCGCTGGCACGAGTGGGAGCTGGAGCTGGCCGACGGTGAGGTCGACGGCGGGCGTGACCTGCTGAAGCGGCTGGGTAATCGGCTGCTCGACGCTGGCGCGGTCCCGGCCGGCCACGGATCGAAGCTGGCGAAGGTGCTGGAGACGGCGGGTTCGGCAGCCGAGGTACCCGACGACAACGAGGCGTCCCGGGATCCGGTGCACCAGGCGGTTGCCGAGCAGGTCGGCGAGCTGTTGGTGTGGGACCGCGCGGTGCGGGCCGACACCTACGACTCGGTCCATCAGATGCGGGTGACCAGCCGCAAAATCCGCAGCTTGCTGCAGGCTTCGGAGGACGCCTTCGGATTGAGCGATGACGCCTGGATCCTCGACGAGTTGCGCCAGCTGGCCGGTGTGCTGGGCGTCGCCCGCGACGCCGAGGTGCTCGCCGAACGGTATGAGGCCGCGCTGGCGACGCTGCCTGCCGATCTGGTCCGCGGCCCGGTGTATGAGCGTCTGGTCTCCGGGGCTCAGCGCAGCTATCAGGCCGGGCTGCGGCGCTCGCTGAGCGCGATGCGCTCGACTCGGTACTTCCGGCTGCTCGACGCGCTCGAGGCACTGGTGGCCGCGCAGCCGCCGCATGCGGCGCCGGGCGAAGAGCCCAAGCCGGTCAGCATCGATTCGGCGTACAAGCGGGTGAACAAGGCGGCCAAGAACGCCGCGCAGGCCACCGAGGACCGCGACGAGGCGCTGCACCAAATTCGCAAGGGCGCCAAGCGACTCCGGTACGTCGCCGCGGCCACCGGCGAACCCAAGGTGTCGGACCGGGCCAAGACCATCCAGACCCTGCTCGGCGATCACCAGGACAGTGTGGTCAGCCGCACTCATCTGGCTCAGCAGTCGCTGGCGGCGCACGCCGCAGGCGAGGACACGTTCACCTATGGCCTGCTCTATCAGCAGGAGGACGACCTCGCGAACCGCTGCCGCGAACAGCTCGACGATGCGCTGAGCGCACTGCGTAAGACGTTCAAGAAATCGCACTGACGCGGTGGGCGAACGAGTTGGCCTGTAAGCCGGATTCTGTTCCGTCCCGCCCCGGCTGACCGGGGCGCGACGGTGGCGACCATCCATCTGGGCACACCGTCGCCGGGTACCTCGAGCGGCCTACCCGCAGGCTCGGGCGAGCAGCCCTCGATCGCCTGCGCAGCCGCACCAGGTGCGGCCTCTTGGCCTTGCTTCGGGTGGGGTTTACCAAGCCATCCCGGTCACCCGGAATGCTGGTGCGCTCTTACCGCACCGTTTCACCCTTACCGCCCTAGCCCAAATATCAGGCGTGGGCGGCGGTCTGTTTTCTGTGGCACTGTCCCGCGAGTCACCTCGGATTGCCGTTAGCAATCACCCTGCTCTGTGAAGTCCGGACTTTCCTCGACTCACGTTCCACGGTGAGCCGCGGCCGCCCGGCCAACTCGTTCGCCTGAACACGGTAGCTCATCTGCGGCGCAGCGCGATGATGTTGTCGTCGAGGACGCCGTGCTGACCGTCGGGGCCGACCACCTCGCGCTCGGCGGTCCCCACCCGGACCCGCTCCCACTGCGTGTCGTCGAGGGCCAGGCCGGCCAGCACCTCGTCGGGGGTCGGGAACTCGTGGTGTTGGATCTCCGCCGGCGCCCACGGCGGGGCGCCGCCGTGGTCGACGATCAGCAGCGTTCCGCCGGGCGCCACCGCCGCTGCCGCGCGACGCAGGATTGCCGGGCGGTCCATCTCCAGGGTGGTGTGGAAGAAGTGCGCCGACACCAGATCGAACGGTCCCTCGGGTAACGTCTGGGTCAGGTCGTGCTGCTGAAAGTCGATGCGGTCGGCCACTCCTCGTGTTGCCGCGTCTTCCGCCGCACGGGCCAGGGCTGTGGTGGACACGTCGACGGCGACGACATGCCAGCCGTGCTCGGCCAGCCACATCGCGTCGCCGCCCTCGCCACAGCCCAGATCCAGTGCGCGCGAACCGGTCAGCGGTTCGACCATTTCGGCGAGACGCGCATTCGGTTGCCCGCTCCAGATCCGGGGCTTCTCCGCATAGCGCGTCTCCCAGTGGGCGTGGTGATCAGCAGTCATGTCCATCAGCTTGCCGGTGCTCATCGAGAGTGGCAATGTCTTTTGCCATGCAGGCAAACAACGATGTCGATCTGCGGGTCCGCAGGCGGTTGCGGGAACTGCGCGGCCGGCTGGGTCTGACGCTCGAGGATGTCGCGTCCCGGGCCGGTATCGACGTCTCGACGCTGAGCCGGCTGGAATCGGGTAAACGCAGGCTGGCCCTCGACCACCTCCCCCGGCTGGCCGCGGCGCTGTCGGTCAGCGCCGACGAACTGCTCGGGGCACCCCCTGCCGTCGACCCCCGGGTGCGGGCGGCGTCGCACACCAGGCATCTGGTCACGTACTGGCCGCTGACCCGCCACGGCGGGGCGGGCGGACCGCAGGCCTTCAAGATCCGGATCAACCCGCGTCGGCGTACCCCGCCGGCGGAATTGCCCACTCATGAAGGGCAGGAATGGCTTTACGTGCTGTCCGGGCGCCTACAACTCATCCTTGGCGAGCAGCATTTCGTCATCGAGTCCGGTGAGGCCGTGGAGTTCAGCACCTGGACGCCGCATTGGTTCGGCGCCGTAGACGGTGCGGTGGAGGCCATCGTTCTGTTCGGACCGCACGGCGAACGCGTGCACATGCGGGATTAGCTCAGGCCAGATACGACGTCTGGTTCACCAGCCGCACCGAGGCGTTGCCGTCGGGATAGAACTCCGCGATGCTCAGCGACGCGAGATCCAGGTGCAGCCGATGCAGGATGCTCGGGCCGGCATTGAGCGCCAGCCGCAGCAGCGTCTTGATCGGCGTCACGTGCGAAACCACCAGGACAGTGGACCCGGGATGCTCGGCGATGATCCGGGTGCGCGCCCGCTGGATCCGTTCCTCGACATCGACGAAGCTCTCCCCGCCCGGCGGGCGCAGACCGGTGTCCCGCAGCCAACGGCCATGCAGGTCCGGGTCGCGCTCCCTGGCCTCGGCGAATGTCAGGCCTTCCCAGGCGCCGAAGTCCGTCTCGATCAGGTCATCGTCGACCGTCACCTGCAGGCCGAGCGCCGAAGCAGCGGCCGACGCGGTGTCGTAGGCGCGCTGCAACGGCGAACTGATCACCACGTCGACGCCGCCACCGGCCGCCAGGTAGCTCGCCGCGGCGTCGGCCTGACGCCGGCCGGTGTCGGTGAGTTCAGGGTTGCCGCGCCCGGAATACCTTCGCTGCCGGGAGAATTCGGTCTGGCCGTGGCGCAGCAGCAGCATGCGGGTCGGGGCGCCCTGGTTGCCGGTCCACGCTGCGGGCGGTACGGCCACGGCACCGGCCGGCGGGTCGGCCACGTTTGACTGCTGATCGCGGTCCATCGCCTCGTTGGCCAGCCGGTCGGCGTAGGAGTTTTCCTCGCGTGGAATCCATTGGTAGGTAACCGAATCGAACGTCGAGGCCAGTGCGCGCGCCTGCTGGTGCAGCTCGGCCATCGCGGCGTGCTTGACCTTCCAGCGCCCGGACATCTGCTCAACGACGAGCTTCGAATCCATCGATACGGCCACTTCATCGGCGCCGAGGCGGCGAGCCTCCTCCAGACCTGCGATCAGACCGCGGTATTCGGCGACATTGTTGGTGGTGGTGCCGATCGCCTGGCCGTGCTCGGCCAGCACGGTCTGATGGTCGGCCGACCACACGACGCAGCCGTAGCCTGCCGGTCCGGGGTTTCCCCGGGACCCGCCGTCGGCCTCGATGAGAACGCGCACGGCTACGCCCCGCCGATGCGCAGCAGGACCGCCTGACACTCAGGGCAGCGGATCACCTCGTCCTCCGGCGCGGCCGAAATCCTGGCCAGTTCACCGCGATCCAGCTCGATGCGGCAGGCCCCACAGCGGCGGCCCAGCAGGCGTGCGGCGCCGACACCCGATGTGGTCCGCTGCCGCTCGTAGAGCGTGGCCAGGCCGGGGTCGAGGCCGGCCACGATCGCGTCGCGCTGGGCCTGACGCTGGCCGCGCATCCGTTCGATATCCGACAGCGCTTCGTCGCGATTGTGTCCGGCGGTGGTCAGATTGGCCTGCAGCCCCCCGCCTTTCGCCTGCTCATCGGACTGCTCAGCGGCCAGCTGCTCACGGCGTTCCATCACCTCGAGCAGCGAATCCTCCAGGCTGGCCTGCCTGCGCTCCAACGTGTCGAGTTCGTGCTGGAGTTCCTCAAGCTGCTTGGGGTTGACGGTGCCGGAGTCGAGAAGTTTGCGGTCGCGGTCCTCACGCTGGCGCACACCGTCGATCTCGGACTCGAATCGGGCCACCTGGCCGTCGATGTCCTCGATCGCGATCGCCAGTGCCGCCAACCGGTCCGCGGACGCCCGCTGCTCACCCAGGGCGGTGTCGTACTCCTGTTGCTCTACCAGGTTGGCCGCCCGATGGGCCAGCCGCGCCAACTCGGCGTCCAGCTCGGCCAGCTCCAGAAGCGACCGTTGCTGTGCCAGTTCAGCTTTCACAAAATGCCTTTCGGTGGTTCGATGTTCCATGGATCGGTGCGCAGGTCGCAGACGTGGACCGGTAGCGCTTCCCCGAAATGGTCGTGCAGCACCGCGGCGGCCTGTGCGCACCACGGATACTCGCTGGCCCAGTGCGCGACGTCGACCAGCGCGACATCACTGCCACGGCGGTGTTCGTCGGCGGGATGGTGGCGCAGGTCGGCGGTGACGTAGGCGTCCACTCCGGCGGCGGCGGCCGCGCTCAGCAGTGAGTCGCCTGCGCCCCCGCACACCGCCACGCGGGACACCTGGACGTCCGGATCCCCTGCTGCCCGGACACCCCACGTCGTCTGTGGCAGCACCGCCCCGACCCGCGCGACGAAGTCGGCGAAGCGCAGCGGTTCGGCCAGCGTCCCGATCCGGCCGATACCCACCCCGCCCGGCAGGGCGGCCAGCGGCAGCACGTCGAACGCCGGTTCCTCGTACGGGTGGGACGCGCGAACAGCGGCAAGCACCCGGGATCGCAGCCGGGCCGGGGCAACCACCTCCACGCGGTCCTCGTCCACCCGCTCCAGGGACCCGATCGTTCCGATGGCAGGCGCGGCCCCGTCGAGCGGCAGGAACTGCCCGGCACCCGCCACGCTCCAGCTGCAGTGCGAATAGTCGCCGATGTGACCCGCGCCGGCGGCGAACACGGCCTCACGGACGGCGTTCGCGTCCGCGGTCGGGACGAAGATCACCCATTTGTCGATGTCGGGACCCGCACTGATCGGGTCGAGTACGCCGTCGACGGTCAGCCCCAGGACTTCGGCCAGCGCGTCGGACACTCCCGGATTGGCCGAATCGGCGTTGGTGTGCGCGGTGAACAGCGCGGCACCGGCCCGGATGAGCTGGTGGATCAGCCCGCCCTTGGGCGTGCTGGCCGCCACGGTGTCCACTCCACGCAGCAGCAACGGATGGTGCGCCAGCAACAATCCGCGCGGGCCGACCGTTGCCGCGACCTCGGCGGTGGCGTCCACGGCCACCGTCACCGAGTCGACGACATCGTCGGGATCCCCGCACACCAGCCCGACGGAGTCCCAGCTCTGCGCGAGACCGGGCGGGTAGGCGTCGTCGAGCACGGCGATGATCTCGGCCAGTTTGACGCCCGTCGCCGTGTGCTCCACCACGCCAAGAACAGTAGTGCGCAGCGATCGGCCACAATGGACCGGTGACGAGCACGGCTTCCGACACCCGCCCGCAGTTGGTGATCTTCGATCTCGACGGCACCCTCACCGACTCCGCTGAGGGCATTGTGGCGAGCTTCCGGCATGCGCTGGCCGCCGTGGGAGCCGAGGCACCCACGGGGGATCTGACCGGCCGGATCGTCGGCCCCCCGATGCATCAGACGCTGGTCGGACTCGGCCTCGGCGAGCGCGCCCACGAGGCGATCGCGGCGTACCGGGCCGATTACACCAGCCGGGGCTGGGCGATGAACAGCCTGTTCGACGGCATTCCGCAGCTGCTGGCCGACCTGCAGGCGGCCGGGGTGCGCCTCGCGGTGGCCACCTCCAAGGCCGAACCCACCGCGCAGCGCATCCTCGAGCACTTCGACTTGGCCGAGTACTTCGACGTGATCGCCGGCGCCAGCGTCGACGGGGTTCGCTCCAGCAAGGCCGACGTGCTTGCCCATGCGCTGGGTCAACTCCAGCCGCTGCCCGAGCGGGTGATCATGGTCGGCGACCGCGCCCACGACGTGGAAGGTGCCGCCGAGCACGGGATCGACACGGTCGTGGTGGGCTGGGGCTACGGCGCCGACGACTTCCGCGAACCGCAGCTGGCGCAGGCCGCGGCCGCTCATGTTCCGACCGTGACGGCGTTGCGTGAGGTGCTCGGTGTCTGATCAGGTCCCGCTCATCCACGTGACGTTCGTCTGCTCGGGCAACATCTGCCGCTCGCCGATGGCCGAGAAGATGTTCGCCCACCAGATCGAGCAGCGTGGCCTGGGCCACCTGGTCCGGGTGACCAGCGGCGGCACCGGCGACTGGCATGCCGGCGATCCCGCCGACGAACGCGCCAACACCGTCCTGCGCAAGCACGGCTATCCGACCGAGCACAGCGCGGCGCAGGTCAACGACGACCACCTGGCCGCCGATCTGGTCGTCGCGCTCGGGCGCAACCACCTGCGGATGCTGACCCACCTCGGGGTGGAGCCCGAGCGGGTGCGGCTGTTGCGCTCGTTCGACCCCCGCTCAGGTGCGCATGCCGACGACGTCGACGACCCGTACTACGGCGGCCCGACGGATTTCGAGGAGACGTTCAGCGTCATCGACGCGGCTATGCCGGGTCTGCACGCCTGGGTCGACCAGCAACTGGCCGCCGACGGTTTGACCGGCTGATGAAGCGCTGGACGTTCCTGCTGCGCCCGGGCTGGATTGCCCTGGCGCTGGTCGTCGTCGCGTTCGCCTACCTCTGCTTCACCGTGCTGGCCCCGTGGCAGCTGGGCAAGAACACCAAGACCTCGCGTGAGAACAATCAGATCGCCTCCTCGCTCAATGCCGAGCCGGTTCCGGTGACAACGTTTCTGCCGCACCAGGATTCGTCGGCACCAGAGGATCAGTGGCGGCGAGTCACCGCGACCGGGCGTTACATCCCGTCCGCCGAGGTGCTCGCCCGGCTGCGGGTGGTAGGCGGTGCGCCGGCGTTCGAGGTGCTGGTGCCGTTCATCGTCGACGGCGGTCCGACAGTTCTGGTCGATCGCGGGTATGTGCTCGCCGTCCAGGGCTCGAAAGTGCCCGACATCGCGCCGGTGCCGACCGGCACGGTGACTATCACGGCACGGCTGCGTGATTCGGAGACCGCGCCGCCCGACAAGCCGCCGTTCACTGAAGGCGGCTTCACCCAGCTCTACGCGATCGACACCAAGCTGGCCGGCGCGACCACCGGGGTGCCGGTGGCGGGCTCGTATCTGCAATTGGTGGAGAACCAGCCAGGTGGGCTCGGCATCGCCGAACTGCCGCACCTGGATGCCGGGCCGTTTCTGTCGTACGGCATCCAGTGGATCGCGTTCGGCATCGTCGCCCCGATCGGGCTGGGCTACTTCGCCTATTCGGAGATCAAGGCCCGCCGCAGGGAGAAGGCGGCCGGCGCGCAGAATCCGTCGGCGCCGGTCACCGTCGAGGACAAGCTCGCCGACCGGTACGGCCGGCGGCAGTGAGGCCGACCGCGAGCACCGCAGCGGCGAGCTGAACGAACCGGGACAAGCGCACCGAGCGACGCAGGTCCTCGATTCCCGGGACACGCCCCTCACCGAGCGTCGGGCGGATCTCCAGCTGGTGGTGATATTGGGTGGGGCCGCCGAGGCGCACGCCCAGCGCTCCGGCGAATGTCGCTTCCACCACGCCGGCGTTCGGGCTGGGGTGCCGGGCGGCATCGCGGCGCCACGCCCGCAGCGCCCCGGCCGGTGAACCGCCGACCAGTGGTGCGCACACCACCACCAGCACGCCGGCCACCCGCGCCGCCCCGAAGTTCGCGACGTCATCCAGACGCGCTGCCGCCCAACCGAATCGGGCATAACGGGGCGAGCGATGCCCGATCATCGCATCCAGCGTGTTGACGCCGCGGTACACCAGCACGCCCGGCACTCCCCCGACCGCCGCCCAGAGCAGCGGGGCGACGTGCGCGTCGGAGGTGTTCTCGGCCACCGACTCCAGAGCCGCCCGGGCCAGTCCGTCGATGTCGAGTGCCGACGGGTCGCGGCCGCAGAGTGAGGGCAGCAGCGCCCGGGCTCCGCCGATGTCGTCGGCGGCCAGCAGGTCGGCCAGCTTGTCGCCGGTGCGGCCCAGTGTCGTCCCGCCGAGTGACGCCCAGGTGGCAGCGGCGGTCACGGCCGCCAGCGCCGGGCCGCGGGTACCGCGCTGGACCAGCGTGCCCGCTACGGCCAGCCCGCCGAGCAGCACACCGGTGTGCACCGCGCCCGCCGCCCGGCTGTCGCGGTAGGTGAGCTTTTCGAGTGCGGCTGCACACCAACCGAACCCCGCCACCGGATGGCCGTGGACGGGGTCGCCGAAAGCCAGATCCGCCAGCTGAGCCGTCAGGATGCCGACACCGCGGTACCGTCTGCGCGCAAACACCCCGGCACTCTCTCACACGTGATGTACTGCGTGGATGAGGCCGCGATGACGCGACCCCCGACGCGGGTCTCGGACTTGCTCAACCCGGCCGCGGTGCTGGCGCCCGCCGCCAACGTCATCATGCAGCTGGCCCACCCCGCCGTCGGCTATGGCGTCCTGGAGAGCCCGGTGGACAGTGGCAACGTCTACCAGCATCCGATCAAGCGGGCCCGCACCACGGGCACCTATCTCGCGGCGGCCACCATCGGCACCGACGCCGACCGCGCGCTGATCCGCTCGGCGGTGGACACCGCGCACGCCAAGGTCCGTTCCACTGCATCGAGCCCGGTGTCCTACCGCGCGTTCGACCCCAAACTCCAGCTCTGGGTGGCGGCCTGCCTGTACCGCTACTACGTCGACCAGCACGAGTTCCTCTACGGCCCGCTCGACGATGCCGCCGCCGACGCGGTGTACGCCGACGCCAGCAGGCTCGGCACCACGCTGCAGGTGCGTGAGGGCATGTGGCCGGCCGACCGTGCTGCCTTCGACGAGTACTGGAAGCGGTCACTGGACGATCTGTCCATCGACCCGCCGGTCCGCGAACATCTGAAAGGCGTTGCGGGAATGGCATTCATGCCGTTCCCCATCCGGGAGACCCTCGGCCGGTTCAACCTGTTCGCCACCGTCGGCTTCCTGCCACCCGAATTCCGGACGATGATGCGGCTGCCGTGGAGCGCCGGACAGCAGCGCCGCTTCGAGTGGCTGCTCGCCGCGCTGCGCCTCGCCGACCGGTTGATCCCGCACCAGGCCTGGATTCTCGGCTATCAGCTGTATCTCTGGGACATGCGAGCCAGGGCGCGCCGGGGACAGCGGATCGTCTGATACCAGCAAGGGGTCACATGTCCAGCAAAATCCTCACCGCCGCAACGGTCATCACGATGGATCCCGAGCAGCCGCGCGCGGAGGCCGTCGCCGTCACCGACGGGATGATCGCGGCGGTCGGATCGTTGGCGCAGTGCCAGGCAGCATGCCCGGACGCCGACGTGATCGACACCGGTGCGGCCGCGCTGCTACCGGGATTCGTTGAACCGCACAGTCACCCGGTGATGAGCGGTATCGCCACCCAGCCGCCGGCCCGCTCGATCGCACCGTGGGACGCACCGACCTGGCAGCATGTCGAGAAGGTCTTCGCCGATGCGCTCGCCACCACCGACCCGGCCACTCCGCTGTTGTTCGCCGGCTTCGACGCACTGCTGCACAAGCGTCCCTCCCCGAAAGCTCCCGAACTCGACCGGATCTTCGGCGAGCGGCTCGCGGTGGTCACCGACAATTCCGGCCACGGCGCATATTTCAACACCGCGGTGATGAAGCAGCGGGGCTGGGATGTCACTCCACCGGCCGACCCGGTCGGCGCCCACTTCGGCCGAAATCCCGACGGCAGCCTCGACGGTCAAGGGTTCGAGACGGCTGCGCTGCTCGCGATCGCCGGGCCGATCCTGGCTGCGCTGGGCAACCCGCTGGTCAGTGCGGCCGAGTACTACGCCTGGATGTCACGCGGCGGATACACCTCGACATCCGACATGACTTACGACCCGAAATTCAAGGGCGCCTACAAAACGCTGGCCGCGGCCCCGTCCTGCCCGCTTCGGGTGAGCATGTGGGAGATGTCGACCACCGAAACCTACAACAATGCCGAAACATTCAGCGCCACTGAGCAATTCCTGGTCAAGCAGGGCGTCAAGCTCTGGACCGACGGCTCCCCCTGGATCGGTAACATCGCGATCTCGTTTCCCTATCTGAGCACTGAGGTGACCAGGACCGCAGGCATCGACCCGGCGGTGGCCGGCGGTCCGCAGTCGATGAACTACTCCCGTGAGCAGCTCGATGCCGTGCTGGACGTCGCGGCTCCCAGCGGCTGGCAGATGGCCTTCCACGCCAACGGTGATCTCGCCATCGACTTGGCGCTGGATGCTTACGAGGGCGCATTACAGCGCCACAAGCTGCAAGGTAGCGACCATCGTTGGCGCCTGGAGCATCTCGGGGCGGGCACCCGTACGCAGTTCGACCGGGCCGCACGCCTCGGCGTGCACGTCTCAATGGCGCCGTTCCAGTACTACTACTGGGGTGATCTGCTGGACGGACAGATCTTCGATCACGAGCACGGCAGCACGTGGGGGGCCTTCGCCGACGCGGTGGCCTCCGGCGCGGTGGTCTCACTGCACAACGACGGATCGGTGTCACCGCCGACCCCGGTGCTGAATATCCAGACAGCGGTGACCCGGCGCACCCGGGCCGGCAGCGTTCACGGCGCCGAACAATGCATCAGTCTCGACCACGCCCTGCGCGCACACACCATCAACGCCGCCCGGACTCTGCACCGCGACACCCTCATCGGCTCGCTCGAGGTGGGTAAGCTCGCCGATTTCGTGGAACTGGCCGCCGATCCCTACGCGGTGGATCCCGCCGAACTGGCGGACAAGGCCACGGTGAGCGGCACCTGGCTGAGCGGCGAGCGTATCGACCTGGGCGCGTTCGTCGGCGCGATCAGCGGCACGGACCCGAAGCCGCATGAACATTTGATGGACCATCCCCGTCATAGCTGTTGTTAGGCCCACGATCAGAAGGGTTGTCCCATGCCATTTCCCACTCTTGCCCACGTCGCGGTCACGGTGCGCGACCTGTCCGTGAGCGTGCCCTGGTACCGAGCGCTCATCGGCTCGGAGCCGGTACTCGACGAGGACACCGACGCCGGCTTCCACCATGCGGTGTTCCTGCTGGACAACGGAACCCTGTTCGGGGTGCACCAACACACCACTGCGCCGTCAGATCAGCCGTTCAGCGAGTACAACGTCGGCCTGGATCATGTCGGTTTCGGCTGCGCGGAGCGTGCCGACCTCGAACGCTGGCAAGCCCGTCTCGACGAGCTGGGCATCAGCCACGGCGGAATCGTGGACGCGCACTACGGTTCCGGGTTGAGCTTTCGCGATCCCGACGGCATAACGCTGGAATTCTTTGCGCCGCCAGCTCAGGGCTGAACGGGAGTCATCGGGATCCGCCCCGGCCCGGCGGTGCCGACCGGAGCGATCGGCAACTCCAGCCCCACCCGACCTGAATCAGCGGCACCAACCGGAGCGATCGGCAACTCCGCACCAACGTGCCCCGACTCGGCGGATGCGTGGCCGGTCGACGCGTGACCGGTAGCCGCACTGGCCGGGCCGGCGACGCCGATGCAGCCCGCGATCACCGCGGCGCCCACGGCGGTAACCAAGGCAAACCTGTTCATCGACTGACCCCTTTGCGCTCGTCGAAGTCCCCGCTGGACCTCCCTTACGCAACTATCGGCCGTCGTCACCGCGCTGTCTGTCCGCCGAGCGGCCCCATGAACGGATCATTCCGCTGTCCTCCGATCAGCGGACTTCGGCGCTATGCAGACACCGGCGTCGTCAGAGTCGTCTTCATCAGCAGCACGTTGTAGCTGCCCCAGACCGACATGTTCCAGTAGATGTCCTGGCCGGTGGACCACGGGTCCATCATCGGGGCGTAGAGCCCCGGATACTGCGCCGAGGTCACCAGCGTGGTGGGCGCCGACCAGGTGCCCTGCGGTGTGTCGGCGGTACGGATGATCACGCTGCCGACGCTGCTCGAGTACATCGCCACGTACTTGTTCAGATAGGTGTTGTACTGCACCGACAGCTCGCTGACATGCCCGCTGGGGCCGCCCACTCCGAAGACGCCGGCCACCCAGCTGCCGAAGAACAGGCCCAGCTGGCCGAGGATTCCACCGGCGTACTGGTTACTCCGGGTGGCGGGCAGGGTGGGCACCGCCGCACCGGGCTTGCCCGTCACCCAGTCGGCGCCGTTCCAGTACTGGTATTTCGTCAGATCGAGGATATCGGCCTCACTGACCCGGGACAGATAGGCCGAGCCGAGCCGCCCCGACGGGGTGCCGTAGGAGAACACGTAGCCCGCGTCCGGCGAATCCGCGGGCGGCTTCACGAAGGCGCCCTGCTGAAAGTTCTGATTTCCGTGGACGAATGGGGTGGACGAACGCAGCCAGCTCGCGGCCCGGACGGTCTGCGGCGCCACCGTCCAGTTCTGACCGTTGTCGTCGGAGTAGGCGATCGCTGAGTAGTTGGTGGTCCAGGCGCCCCCGAAATCCCATGACCGCACCGACATGAAGTTGACGTATTGCCGTGCGCCGTACTGGTTGTCGTACGGCACCGAGATGGCGGCGGTCGGAATGACCGTCACCTGTGAGCCGAACGGCCCCAGATTGCGGGCGCTGCCGGCGATCACCTGCTTGGACATCCCCGGCGATGCCAGCGGCGACCCGGCGAACGGGTCGGTGGTCGAACCGGGCGCGAAGACACGGTTGATCGGATCGGTGGTGCGCAGCAGCACGTTGGAGCGCCAGTTGCCGGTCATGTTCGGGCCGCTGAAGGTGTCGCCGAAGATCATCAGCACCTGACGCCTGTCGCCGGCCATGCCGTTGTCCCACATGATGCCGACATCGGTGCCGTAGATGCCGAACCTGCCCGGAGTGGCGGTGTTGGGTCCGGTCACCCAGCCGACTTTGGTCGTGACCGGTGGTGTGGTGACGGCGGCAGCGCTCGTACGTGTCGTGACCACCCGAGATTGCTTGGCCGGCAGCGTCTTTGACGGCCGGGACACTGCGGCGACTTTGGGTTTGGTTCGTTGCGCATGGCCGACTGTCGAGCGGGTGGCCGACGACGAGTGCGTGGCCGACGACCCGGACTGCGCCGAGTCGGCCGAGGCGACGCCACAGCCCGCCGTGATGGCGGCGCCGACACCGAACGCCACGGCGAAGCCGCCGATTCCCCCGATATACGCCGCTGTACGCATGGTTCCCCCTGTCGTTGCCCGTCCAGTATTTGCCGGTCGGGCGCCGAATGGGGGGATATCCCCCGATCGGTGGATCCACAATTCGTCTCGGTCACCATCCGCTCGGCGGACAGACGAGCGATGTGGCCGAGCGCACTATTCGTGTCGAGCCTCGCTCAATCGGAGCGGACCACACCCCACAGAACTGACAACTCGGAGGACACGATGACTGCACAGATCTCGAAGCGTGCCACAGGACTTCTCGCCAGTGCCGTCGCCGCCGGCGCGCTGGCCCTCGGCCTGAGCTTCGCCCCCACCGCGAGCGCAGCCGACGGCTGCGGAATCGGCTACCACCTGGACGGCCCCAACTGCGTCCTGAACGTGCCCGGCCCCAACGCGCACTTCATCAGCCCCAACTGCTGGATCAACGTCAACAACGACGAACGCTGCTACGCGCCGTAACCCCGGAAGGGATAATTCCGACGCCCGATCGGGCTCATTGCGGCACAAGGCCACACCAACGCCTCGCGGCGGTCAATACCTTGTGCCGCATGAGCACCCACCACAACAGATTCCTGATCGGGGGCCGGTGGACCACACCGAGCTCGAGCGAAGAGATCGTTGTGATCTCCCCCAACGACGAACGACGGCTGGGCGCCGTCGCCGCCGGCGTCGAAGCAGATATCGACGCGGCGGTCGGCGCCGCCCGGGCCGCGTTCGACGCCGGCGACGGGTGGCCGAACTGGCCCGCAGACAAACGGGCCGCGGCGATGGAATCCCTAGCCGATGCCCTCGATCGGCGCAGCAAACAGCTCGCCCAGGCCGTCAGCGCCCAGAACGGCATGCCGATTGCGATCGCCGGCCGGCTCGAGGCGGTCTTCCCCTCGGTACTGCTGCGGTACTACGCACAACTGGGCGCCGAGCAATCCGACACCGAACGCCCTGGCCTGCTGGGCGGTTCGACGACCATCACCCGGACACCGGTCGGTGTCGCCGCCGCGATCGTGCCGTGGAATTTCCCGCAGGTGCTGAGCGCGTTCAAATACGCGCCGGGTCTTGCGGCGGGCTGCACATTCGTCATCAAGCCCGCACCGGAGACGGTATTCGACGCCGGCCTGTTCGCCGAGGCCGTCGCCGAGTCCGACATCCCGCCCGGCGTGATCAACGTGGTGCCCGGCGGCAGCCGAACCGGCGCCTACCTGGTTTCCCATCCCGGTGTCGACAAGGTGGCGTTCACCGGCTCGACGCACGTCGGCCGTCAGATCGCGCGGACCTGCGGCGAGCTGTTGCGTCCGGTCACACTGGAACTCGGCGGAAAGTCGGCGGCCATCATCCTCGACGACGCCGACCTCGATCTGGGTGTGGTCGGCGAAAAGCTCTTCGCCGCAACATTGCTCAACAATGGCCAGACCTGCTTCATCGGGACCCGGATACTCGCACCCCGAAGCCGGTACACCGAAGTCGTCGACACCGTCACGGCACTGGCCGCGTCGTTGACCGTCGGTGATTCATTGGATCCGGCCACCCAAATCGGTCCACTGGTCAGCGCGCGCCAGCGTGACCGTGTCGAGTCCGCGATCGCCGCCGCCACACCCCGCGGGGTGCGCTTGACCACGGGCGGCACCCGACCGCCGGGGCGCGATACCGGGTGGTTTGTCGCACCAACGGTTTTCGCCGACGTCGACAACGACGACGTGATCGCCCGGGAGGAGATCTTCGGTCCGGTTCTGACGATCATCGGCTACGACGACGATGACGACGCGGTGCGGATCGCGAATGCCAACGCCTACGGCCTCGGCGGGTCGGTGTGGACCACCGATCCGGATCGTGGGCTGGCCGTGGCGCGACGTGTGCGGTCGGGAACGGTGGGAGTCAACCACTACCTGCCCGATCCGACAGCACCATTCGGCGGCGTCAAGGCCAGTGGGCTCGGGCGGGAATTGGGGCCCGAAGGCCTCGCCGCCTACCAGGAGATCAAGTCGATTTACCGCGGCTGAGCCGCGGTGTGAGAGTCCGGCGTGGTCCAACGCGACAGCAACTCGGCCGCTTCGCCACTCAGCCGGGCGATCACTTCGGCGGCAGTCTGGACCGCGGTCAGCGCCCCGACGCCCTGTCCCGCGTTGATCGGCGAGCGGGTGAAGTCCTCGGCGGCGATGGCCTTGGCCAGCTCAGCGGCGGCGTCAGCATCGAGGGACTCCTCGTGACCATCCCACCGGTCGCTGAAGTCGTTGCGCAACACGCGTTCTGGAAGCGACGGCGGCCACGAATAGCCCAGCGCGATGTCGAAGACACGGGTGGTCACGGTGTCGGTTCCGTTGGCTGCCAACAGCTGGGCGCGCGTCGCGTCGGATAGCAGCGATTCGGTGCATGCCGTGAAGGCGGTCCCCAGCCAGGCCGCCGACGCACCTGCGGCCAACACCGCGGCCAACCCGCGGCCGGACGAGATCCCACCGGCCGCCAGCACCGCAACCGTGAGGTGGTCGAGAAGTTCGGTGAGCAACGGCAACGTGCCGATGAGCGGCCGCCCATGCCCGCCGCCCTCGTTACCGCGGGCGATCACCACATCGACGCCGGCGTCGACGGCACGCTGCGCGGTGGGCAGGTCGGGCACCTGGGTCGCGGCGAGCACACCTGCCTCATGCGCACGGCTCACCCACTCCCACCGGTCGCCGAAGCTGATACACAGCAGCGAGGGGCGGGCGGCCAGCGCGGTATCGAGCAGGTCCGCCTCGCGGTCCACCACCCAATCCACCAAGCCAATACCGAAGGGCCGGTTGAGATTCGATACATGCGAAAGTTCAACGGCGAGCTTCTCGGCGGTCGCCGAGCTTCCCATCCCGATCATGCCGAGACCGCCGGCTGTGGACACCGCGGCCGCCAGAGCGCCACCGGCGGCACCGCCCATCGGAGCGTTGACGATCGGCAGGTCGACTCCGATCGCGCGGGACCAGTCCGTCGACAGCACTGCGCATCTCCTCTACACGTAGCGGTTACGGCCGGCCAGCACGCCCATGACCATCTGAACCACGTACACACCGAGCACCATGATCCACGGCACCGTCCACCCACCGCTGAGATCGTGAAGTGTGCCGAACAGGAACGGGCCGATACCGGCCAGCAGATATCCGAAGCCCTGCGCCATGGACGACAGCGCGACGGTGTCCTCTGGGGTACGCGCACGCAATCCAATCACGGTCAGCGCCAACGAGAACACGCTCATGCCGATGCCGATCAGCACGCTCCACAGCAGCGGACTGAAGTCAGGAGCGAACAACATGCCGATTACACCGGCGAATCCACACGCCCCGAGCCCGGCGATCCAGCCGCTCTGGTGGGTGGCTCGCGCCGCCATCGGCGCGAGGACCAGGCTGATCGGCACGGCGATCACCGAGAGCAGCCCGACGAGCAGACCCGCCGAGGACTTGCTCACCCCACTGTCGATGAACACTTCGGGCAGCCAGCCCATCATGATGTAGGCCAGCAGCGATTGCGTTCCGAAGAACAGCGTCACCGTCCATGCCAAGGGGTTTCGGATGAGTGACCGGCGGCCGCCGAACTCGGTGGAGCCGGCGGGATTGTCGACCCGGCGCGCGGCGACCAACCACACCACCAACGCCACCACGGCCAGCACGGCCCACGCGCCCAATGCGGGGCGCCATCCGCCGGAGATGTTCTCCAGAGGTGGAGTGACGGCGGACCCCAGCGCGCCGCCGCCCTGCAGAGCTGCGGTGTAGATGCCTGTCATCAGTCCGAGCCGGGCGGGGAACGACTGCTTGATCACCACCGGGATCAGGACGTTGATGACCGCGATGCCCGCGGTCGCGATCAGCGTTCCGCCGATGACCACGTACGGCCCGTCGAGAACGCGGACCAGCAGCCCGATGATCAGCGTGGCCAGGGCCAGGCTGATGGACCGGCCGAGGCCGAACCATCGGGACAGCGCCGCGGACGCCAATCCCGCTCCGGCGAAGCACAATCCGGGCAGCGTGGTCAGCACGCCCGCCCACACCGCGGACGCCCCGAGGGCGCGCTGCATGTCGCCGAGCACCGGCCCGACGCTGGTCACCGCGGGACGCAGGTTCAGCGCGACGAGGACGACCGCGACGATCAGGACCGCGCCGCCTGCGACCCGCCCGGCGGGGCTCAGTTCGCACGCGCCGTCCAGTTCGAGGCTCAGGTCGTGCTCGTAGCGGCTCACCGCGCTATCGTGTCATACATCCCATGATCGGATGAAAAGGTTTGTGATGCCGCTAGCCGCCGCACGCCCCGCCGGGCTGGTCGACCATGCCATCGACCAGCTGCGGCAATCGATCACCACGGGCGAGTGGCCGGTCGGAACACGTATCCCCACCGAGCCGAACTTGGCAACGGCGCTCGGCGTCGGGCGCAATACCGTGCGCGAAGCAGTCCGTGCGCTGGCCCACAGCGGCATCCTCGAAGTCCGTCGGGGCGACGGGACCTACGTTCGGGCCACCAGCGAGATCTGCGGCGCCCTGAGCCGGATGTGCGGGTCGAGACTGCGAGAGGTGCTGCAGGTGCGCCGGTGCCTCGAGGTCGAGGGGGCGCGACTGGCCGCCACTGCCCGCACCGACGACGACCTCACCGAGCTTCGGGAGTTGCTCGCCCGGCGTGACGCTCTGCACGGCGGCGCCGATCGGGCCGAGTTCTCCCGGGCCGACGCGCAGTTGCATTTCGCGGTCGTGCGCGCATCGCACAACTCGGTGCTCATCGAGTTGTACCGCGGGTTGACCGAAGCGGTCGCCGACAGTGTTGCCATCACGAGCACGATGGACCCGCATGTCGGCCACACCGCACTGATCGAGGCCATCGCCGAGCGGGACACCGATCGGGCCGTGGCCGAAGCCGGCCAGTTCCTCGACGAACTCATCGGTGAGCTTCCGGCCCACGGCATTTCGGACCGCTAGAGACCGCTCTTGATGGCGGCAGCCTGCTTTTGACCCAGCTGGGTGACGAATTCCGGGGGCGGGAACAACTCGGCGGGCGCGTCGAAGTCGATCGTGACGAAAGCTCTGCCTTCGGTGAAGAGCAGCACCGTCTTCCCCCTGGACTTGTCCGGAGTATTGCCTTCGACTTTCGTGCCTCCGGTGCCGACGTCGACGGGTTTGGGTGTCCCGTTCACCGAGTTGCCGAGTGCGTTCTTGGCTGACTCAAGGGCATTGGTCGCGGCGGCGGGATCCGCGAAGACCAGGACGGTGTCGGTGATGACCCGGGAATTCTCCGGACCGCTGAACGTGATCGCTGCTCCGGGTCGGCCATCCGGGTTCGAAACGGGCGGCGTGGCGGTGAACGTCATCGGCGCCTCGATGTCGGTGGGCTTGATCAAGAGTTTTGTGTAATCGACCGGCTGTCCCGGATTCGGCGCCGCGGCGCTACTTGTCACCGACGCCGACGAGCCTGCTGTGTGCGTCGGTGAACTCGAGTTGCCGCTACAGCCGGCTGACAACGCCACCAGCGCCACGACTGCGCCGGCGCCGGCCGCAGTCTTTGGAGCGATCCACATGTGTCCGTTCTCCTTTCCCGACCGCAACGCTATACGTACGAACTGCGGTGTCCCTGGGGGCACACATCTAGTCGTCGTAGTAGCGGGCCTCGATGACGTTGCCGTCCGGGTCGGGGAAGTACATGCCTTCCGGGCCCCAGCCGCGGGCGCCGAACGTCGGCGCCAGCCGGTCGCCGGTGTCGATGCCTTCGGCCTGAAGGCGGTCGATGAGGGCGTCGTATTCCGCCTTGGTCATCGCCAGGCAGACGTGGTTGACGCGGTGTTGGGCACCGCCGTTGTCCGGCGACAGGTCGATGATCGAGTCGGTCGAGACCCGCACACTCGGGAATGGAGCATCGCCGGCGCGGAACTCGTCGAAGCGAATCGGCTCCAATCCGACCACACGCGTGTAGAAGTCCATCGCGATCGCAGGATCCTTGGTCCAGAGAACGACATGGTCGAGCCGCATGGTGCGGATGCTACGGAAATTCTTGGTGGGCGCGGACAGTATCGAACCGCCGACCGCTGTCTCGACGGTCACGCTGTCATAGATGTTGGCGGTAATTGTTGCGGTAGGTCTGAGGCGGGACTCCGACGCTGCGAACGAAGTGGTAGCGAAGCGACGCCTGGGTCGCGAACCCGGACTGCTCGGCGATCCTGTCCATCGCCAGGTGGGTGGACTCCAGTAATCGGCGTGCCCGCTCGATGCGCATCTGCAGCAGAAGCTGCGTCGGTGTCGTACCAAGACGCGCTCGGAAGTGACGGTTGAGGCTGCGCACGCTGATCGACGCGTGCCGGGCGATGCTACCCAGGTCCAGTGGCTGATCCGCGTTCTCCTCCATCCACTCGACGATCCCCTGCAGTGAATCATCTTCGGGCCGAGTCGATTCGATGTAGGGCGCCTGGCCACCTTCGCGCCAACTCGGCAAGACCAGACGGCGCGCGGTTCGATCTGCCAGATCGGGCCCAGCCTCCTGCCTGATGAGGTGCAGACACAAATCGAGGCCCGCGGCCACACCCGCTGAGGTCAACATTTGTCCGTCGTCGATGAATATCGCGGCGGGATCGACCTTGACGGCGGGATACCGCCGCCTCAGCGAGTCGGCCCACTGCCAGTGGGTGGTGACCGTCCTTCCGTCCAGCAACCCAGTGGCGGCCAGAATGAAGGCTCCAACACAAATGGACCCGATGCGCGCCCCGGCGGCGTAGGCCGCGCGCAAGACAGCGATCACGTCCGGTTGAGGTGGTACCAGGAAGTCCTGCTTCCCGGGAACTATCACGACGTCCGCCGCCACGACCTCGTCAAGCCCGAACGGCGTACGGATCTCGACGGCACCCCACTCCAGGGTGGTAGTGGTGGCTCGGTTGGCGGCACAGACGCGCACGTCGTAACGCGCCTCGTGGCCAGTCTCCGCCAACGACGCGTTGGCCATTCCAAAGACCTGCCCGGGGACCATCAGTTCGAAGCCCAACACCTGGTCGCACCCCAACACACCAACGATCATGGCCAGATCTTAGCGATACCTGTCTATCTGGCCACTAGTGCGCGCGTTCTCGCCGCCGCACAGTTGACGGATACCGCTCGTTCGACGAAGGGCCCGACCAATGACCACCCCCGACGTTGCCGCTGCTGCACGGTTCGGCATCCCGGATTCTCCGACCGCCTCTGCAGCGCGCCGGCTTGCCTACGACGTCTCTCCCGAGTTCGTCTACAACCACGCTGTGCGCAGCTACCTGTTCGCACGCGAACTGTCAGCGCTCGGAGAAGCCCCTGATCACGATGACGACGAGCTGCTCTTCCTCACATGCGTTCTGCACGACCTCGGCGCCACCGAGTACGCCAACACCGATCAACGGTTCGAGATAGATGGCGCCGACGCCGCCGCGAGATTCCTTGAAGGACAAGGGGTAGACGTCGCCCGGATCGACACTGCATGGACGGCGATCGCGCTGCACACCAGCGTCGGCCTGGCCCACCGGTTCGGACCCATCGCTGCCGTGGCGCACATGGGCATCGGGACCGACATCCTCGGCACTCACCGTCAGCAGTTGCCAGACGGATTCGCCGACCGCGTGCACGCCGCGTGGCCGCGACACGGCCTTGGCTATGCCCTGGCCTCAGTCATCGCCGAGCAAGCACATCGAAATCCGGCCAAGGCCCCGCCGATGAGCTTCCCTGCTCATCTCCATGAATTGATGTATCCCGCAGAGTCATCGGCGACCTGGCACGACCTCGTCGACGCGGCCGGCTGGAACGACCGCCCCGTCGCGGTCCGCGAGAGCCGGTCATGACTCCCGCATCCGCCGAGCTGCGGGTACCGGTGGCAGGTGGATCCTTGACGGTGGGCCGCCGGTCCGGCCAGGGACCAACGCTGTTGTTTCTGCATTACTGGGGAGGCAGCGCCCGGACGTGGGAACCGGTGCTCGCCCACCTCGACCCGCGCACGCCAGTGGCGTCTTACGACCACCGTGGCTGGGGGCGCTCCAACACCTTGCCCGGACCCTTTGATCTGGCGCAGCTGACCGAGGACGCCATCGCCGTCGTGAATGCACTCGATGCCGAGGTCGTACTCGTCGGGCACTCGATGGGCGGAAAAGTTGCGCAGCTGGTCGCGGCCCGAAACCTTTCGGCGGTAACGGGTTTGGTGCTGGTTGCACCCGCGCCGCCCGAACCGCCGTCCACGATCACTCCGCAGTTCCAGCGACAGCTTGCCCACGCCTACGACAGCCCAGAAACCGTGGCCAGCGCTGTCGATCACGTTCTGACTGCAAACCCACTGACGGCCGCGTTGCGTGCAGCAGTCATCGACGACAGTCTTGCCTGTGCGACGGCGGCCCGGACGGAATGGCCGCTTCACGGCATTGCCGAAGACATCACGACGGCGGCAAGGCACATCTCGGTCGACACCGTCGTCGTCGCCGGCAGCAAGGATCTCGTCGAACCAGTCGACGTCCTACGCGAGCATCTCGAGCCGTTCATCTCGGCTGCGCGCACGCACGTTGTCATCGAGTCTGGTCATCTGATCCCCCTTGAAGCACCGAAGGCACTTGCCGACCAACTGGAGCGCCACCGAGCCGATCTCCGTCCACGGCGTGCGGCTTCACCTGCCACGGGGCTGCGCGTTGAGGCTACTGCTGAACTGAAAACTGTTGATTTGCAAAGGAACTCCGCCCAGTGAAAACGAAAATCGTCAAGATCCCGGTCCTCGGTGACCACCTCGTCAACACGTACCTCTCGATCGGACGACGCCCCATTCTGGTTGACTGCGGCATGCCCAGCAGCGGCGACCGCATCTGGGAGGGCGTCACCGCCGCCGGTGTCGATCCCACCGATCTGGAGATCATCATCATCACCCACGGTCATGTCGACCATTTCGGGGCCGCCGCAGAACTTCAGACCCGTACGGGCGCTCCGGTCGCGGCTCACGAAGCCGACCTTGAGACGTATCTGGCCGGACACTCCGATCGCACCAGGCGCCAGCCCATCGGTGTCTTCGGACACGTCTTCACGCGCACTCCCCCACCGAACGAAGTCACCCGACCTCTGCACCCAGACCTCATTCTGAGCGGCGACTACGAACTCGAACGTCACGGCGTCGAGGCCCGCATCATCCCTACCCCGGGACACACCCCGGGGTCCGTGTCGGTTCTCCTGGACCAGGGCGACCTGATTGCAGGCGACATGCTCACCGGCGGTTTCCTGGGCCTGCTGCAATATCGCCCCTCCAATCCCCCGTTCCACGATGACCCCGTTCAAGCACTGGACAGCTTGCAGGCAGCGCTGAACCTCGGACCCCACACCCTGCACATCGGACATGGCGGCCCGATGCCCGCCGGTGACGTCCAACGCTGGCTCGATCGTCAGAACCGGCACCGCCCGATCTCGCTCACCTCGGGACCAGCAGAACGCGGTCGGACCGCATGGTGGAGATAGGAAATCTTGGTGGGCGCGGACGGTATCGAACCGCCGACCGCTGGTGTGTAAAACCAGAGCTCTACCACTGAGCTACGCGCCCGTGCCCGGGCAGGTTACACGGCGGCCAACGCCTGCGTCCAAACCGACGGATCGCGCGCCTCGCCCGGCTCCCTGCAGTCAGCGAACCGGATGAGGCCGTCGCGATCGATCATGAAGGTGCCCCGATTGGCAAAGCCGGCGTTCTCGTTGAACACCCCGTACGCCTGCGCCACCGCGCCGTGCGGCCAGAAGTCGGAGAGCACCGGGAACGAGAACGTGCTCTGGGTGGCCCAGACCTTGTGGGTCGGCGGCGGGCCGACCGAGATGGTCAGCGTGGCGGTGTCGTCGTTGTCGAACTCGTCCAGATGATCGCGGACATAGTCGAGCTCACCCTGGCAGATGCCGGTGAAGGCCAACGGAAAGAACACCAGCAGCACGTTCTTGGCGCCGCGAAAGCCACTGAGCGTGACGGGCTGACCGTTCTGGTCTTTGAGCGTGAAGTCAGGGGCGTCGGATCCGACCCCAACTGTCACGAGTGCCTCCCGGCCGCCTTCGACTTCGGCTGCACCAGCCGGCTGGCGATCCAGTCCCCCAGATTGGCCGAGCTGGTCTGCATCAATCCGGCTGTGGGCGCCGACTCGGCGATCTCGGCGGGCTGAACGTGGCCGGGTTTACCGGTCTTGGGTGTCACCACCCAGATGATGCCGTCGTCGGCCAACGGCGCGATCGCATCCATCAACCGGTCCACCAGGTCACCGTCGCCATCCCGCCACCACAGCAGGACGACGTCGACCACCTCGTCGGCGTCTTCGTCGAGCAATTCCCCGCCGCTGGCGTCCTCGACGTCGAGCCTGATGTCGTCGTCGGTGTCCTCGTCCCAGCCCAGCTCCTGCACGACCTGGTCTTTCTCGATGCCCAGCTTCTGGGCGTAGTTCGGGGGGCCACCCTCCGCGACCACGGTCGGAACCTCCTAGATATCTGGGTCGGCTGTCTAGGCCCTATCGTCGCACGACCACCACGATTACTCGCCCTGCGGTGGGAATCAATACGTCGCGTCGCAAAGACTCAATGCGTTCGACCTGGTGTCGTTGAGGCTCTGGATGGTCGTGTTGAACTCTGATGGACCCGCGTGTCCGGTGATTGCACTGGCCGTGGCGTGCGCGCCGTCGACCCATTGCTGGAACGCGGCCTTGAGTTCGGCCGGGATCGCGTCGGTGATGCTGCCCGCGACGGCGTCGGCGCTCTTGTTCAGCGCGTCGACCGCCGGACCTTCGGTGGCCGCGAGGTCGGGTGTGGCCTGGTTGAACGCACTCACGTAGGCGTTGACCGCGTCGATCGCGTCGGCGCTGGAGGTGGACAACGTCTCGCAGGTGTCGTGCATGGCCTGCGTGGTCAGCGAGGCCTGCCGTTCGGATTCCCGGGCACTGGACGAGGCCGCCGACTCCGAGACCGACACCGACATCGAGGTCCGGAAGGCCGGAGCGTCGCGCCCGTTGGCCGACGGCTCACCGCCGGTCACGCTGGTGCAGCCCACCACGCCGGCGAGCACGGCCGCCGCGCTGCCGACCAGCAGCCCGCCGATCCGGAGCTCGCGCGCATGTCTGATCAGCACCCCGGCAGGTTACCGGGTGCGGGCTCCCCTCGGCGCGCTGCGAAGAATTCACCAACCCCTGGGTTGACTACTCGTCGGTACTGCCTCGATTGCGGCACGATAGAAGGCGGACGGTGCAAAACCTGCACCTCCTACTAAGGAGCTGAAGTTGACCACCGAGTTCGCGCGCCACGATCTGGCTCAAAACTCAAGCAGCCCAAGCGATTCCGATCGAGTACGGGTGATCCGCGAAGGTGTCGCGTCGTATCTGCCCGATATCGACGCCGAGGAGACCTCGGAATGGCTGGAGTCGTTCGACGACCTGCTGGCCCGTTCGGGCCCCGCCCGCGCGCGTTACCTGCTGCTGCGATTGCTCGAGCGCGCCGGTGAGCAGCGGGTCGCGATCCCCGCGTTGACCTCGACCGACTACGTCAACACCATTCCCACCGAGCTGGAGCCCTGGTTCCCCGGCGACGAAGACGTCGAGCGTCGCTACCGCGCCTGGATCCGGTGGAACGCCGCGATCATGGTGCACCGCGCGCAGCGCCCCGGCGTCGGCGTCGGCGGGCACATCTCCACGTACGCCTCGTCAGCCGCGCTGTACGAGGTCGGCTTCAACCATTTCTTCCGAGGTAAGGCCCATCCCGGCGGCGGCGACCAGATCTTCATCCAGGGCCACGCGTCCCCGGGGATATATGCGCGTGCGTTCTTGGAAGGACGACTCAGCGCGGATCAACTCGATGGCTTCCGTCAGGAGCACAGCCACCCCGGCGGCGGATTGCCGTCCTACCCGCACCCGCGCCTGATGCCCGACTTCTGGGAGTTCCCGACGGTGTCGATGGGCCTGGGCCCGATGAACGCCATCTATCAGGCGCGGTTCAACCACTACCTGGCCGACCGCGGCATCAAGGACACCTCCGATCAGCACGTGTGGGCGTTCCTCGGCGACGGCGAGATGGACGAGCCGGAAAGTCGCGGCCTGATCCAGGTCGCCGCCAACGAGGGTCTGGACAACCTGACCTTCGTGGTGAACTGCAACCTGCAGCGCCTGGACGGTCCGGTGCGCGGCAACGGCAAGATCATCCAGGAGCTCGAGTCCTTCTTCCGCGGTGCCGGCTGGAACGTCATCAAGGTGGTCTGGGGCCGCGAGTGGGACGCACTGCTGCACGCCGATAAGGACGGCGCACTGGTGAACCTGATGAACACCACCCCCGACGGCGACTACCAGACCTACAAGGCCAACGACGGCGCCTACGTGCGCGACCACTTCTTCGGCCGCGACCCGCGGACCAAGGCGCTGGTGGCCGAGATGAGCGACAGCGAGATCTGGAACCTCAAGCGCGGCGGCCACGACTACCGCAAGGTCTACGCGGCCTATCGCGCGGCGATGGAACACAAGGGCCAGCCCACGGTAATCCTCGCCAAGACCATCAAGGGGTACTCCCTCGGCGCCCACTTCCAGGGCCGCAACGCCACCCACCAGATGAAAAAGCTTGCACTGCAGGATCTTCGGGACTTCCGCGATGCCATCCGCATTCCGGTGTCGGACTCCCAGCTCGAAGAGAACCCGTACCTGCCGCCGTACTACCACCCCGGCCCCGAGGCGCCGGAGATCCGCTACCTCATCGACCGGCGCCGCGCGCTCGGCGGCTTCCTGCCCGAACGCCGCACCAAGGCCAAGGTGCTGACCCTGCCGCCGCGCGATGTGTACAAGGCGCTCAAGAAGGGGTCCGGTCAGCAGCAGGTGGCGACCACGATGGCCACCGTGCGCACGTTCAAAGAACTGTTGCGGGACAAGGAGATCGGGCACCGGATCGTCCCGATCATTCCCGACGAGGCGCGCACCTTCGGCATGGATTCCTGGTTCCCGAGCCTGAAGATCTACAACCGCAACGGACAGCTGTACACCGCCGTGGACGCCGAGCTGATGTTGGCCTACAAGGAAAGTGAAGTCGGCCAGATCCTGCACGAGGGCATCAACGAGGCCGGATCGACGGCGTCGTTCACCGCGGTCGGCACCTCGTACGCCACCCACAACGAGCCGATGATCCCGATCTACATCTTCTATTCGATGTTCGGCTTCCAGCGCACCGGAGACGGGCTGTGGGCGGCCGCCGATCAGATGGCCCGCGGATTCGTACTCGGCGCGACCGCCGGGCGCACCACGCTGACCGGCGAAGGCCTGCAGCATGCTGACGGGCACTCGCTGCTGCTGGCCTCGACCAACCCCGCGGTGGTGGCCTACGACCCGGCGTTCGCCTACGAGATCGCCTACATCGTGGAGAGCGGCCTGGCCCGGATGTACGGCGAGGACCCGGAGAACGTCTACTTCTACATGACGATCTACAACGAGCCGTACGCCCAGCCTGCGGAGCCGGAGCACTTCGACCCCGAGGGCCTGCTGCGCGGCATGTACCGGTACCGGGCTGCCGGCCAGAAGCGCACGAACGTCGCGCAGATCCTGGCGTCCGGTGTCGCGATGCCCGAGGCGCTGCGGGCCGCCGACATGCTCGCCGAACGCTGGGATGTGGCGGCCGATGTCTGGTCGGTGACCAGCTGGGGTGAACTCAACCGCGACGGCGTCCAGGTCGAGAAGGAGTTGCTCCGCCACCCGGACCGGACGGCGCGGACGCCCTACGTGACGCAGGCGCTGGCCGACACCGCGGGCCCGGCCGTCGCGGTGTCGGACTGGATGCGCGCGGTGCCCGAGCAGATCCGCCCGTGGGTGCCCAACACCTACGTCACGCTGGGCACCGACGGGTTCGGCTTCTCCGACACCCGGCCGGCCGCCCGCAGGTACTTCAACACCGACGCCGAATCAGTGGTGGTGGCGGTGCTCGAGGCACTGGCCCGCGACGGCGAGATCGACCCGTCGGTCGCGATCGCCGCGGCGCGGGAGTACCGGATCGACGATGTGATGGCCGCGGAGGTCTCCTTCGTCGACACCGGCAGCGCGTAGGCGGAGCCGCCGCCCACGTATTTGGTGGGAACATCCAGAAAAGCGGCGTAGCTTTTAGGGGTGAGTGACAACCCGCTCCTGGAGCCCCTGCCGCCGTCGGCGCTGGAGCTGCTGGACAACGTGCCGGATTCGACGTTGCGCCGGCTCAAGCAGTACTCCGGCCGGCTGGCCACCCAGGCCGTGCAGGCGATGAACGAGCACCTGCCGTTCTTCGGCGAGCTGGAAGCCTCCCAGCGCGCCAGCGTCCAGCTGGTCCTGCAGACCGCGGTGGTCAACTTCGCCGAGTGGATCCGCGACCCGCTCAGCAATGTGGGCTACACCGCCGACGCGTTCGCCCTGGTCCCCCAGGACCTGACCCGGCGGATCGCGCTGGCCCAGACCGTCGACATGGTTCGGGTCAGCATGCAGTACTTCGAGGTCGCGGTCCCCGCCCTGGGCCGCAACGACGAACAGCGCACCGCGCTGGCGGTCGGCATCCTGCGCTACAGCCGCGATTTGGCGTTCGCCGCGGCAGCCTCCTACGCCGACGCCGCCGAGGCCCGCGGGTCGTGGGACAGCCGGATGGAGGCCAGCGTCGTCGACGCCGTCGTCCGCGGTGACACCGGCCAGGAACTGCTGTCCCGGGCGGCTGCGCTGAACTGGGACACCACCGCGCCTGCGACGGTGGTCGTCGGCACCCCGCCGCCCGGACGGGAGGAGTTGGCCAGCGAAGACGTCCGTGAGATCGCCGCACGGCACAACCGGGCGGCCCTGGCCGACGTGCACGGCACCTGGCTGATCGGGATCATCTCCGGCCCGCTCGGGCCCACCGACAAGTTCTTCAAGGACCTGATCAACGCCTACTCCGACAGCCCGGTGGTGATCGGGCCGACCGCGCCGATGCTCACCGCGGCCTACCACAGCGCACGCGAGGCCATCTCGGGAATGAACGCCGTCGTCGGATGGACCGGCGCGCCGCGTCCGGTGCTGGCCCGCGAATTACTGCCTGAGCGAGCCCTTCTCGGTGACGCCTCGGCGGTCGCGGCGCTCCACACCGAGATCATGCGACCCCTCGCCGACGCCGGACCGGCGCTGTCGGAAACCCTCGACGCCTACCTCGACAGCGGCGGCGCGATCGAAGCTTGCGCCAGAAAATTGTTCGTTCATCCAAACACGGTCCGCTACCGACTCAAGCGGATCGCCGACTTCACCGGCCGCGATCCCACCGTGCCGCGCGACGCGTACGTCCTGCGGGTGGCGTCCACAGTGGGACGGCTGGGCTATCCAGCGCCCCCCAACACCACGGCAAACAGTTCTGTCGCACAACTCACAGCGCCGTTGGTCGGAACTGCGGGCAGCGTCTGATAAGGGCGGTAGATCGCGGCGAGGTATCGGGGATGTCGCATCACATGCACTTTTGTGGGAACTCCACAAAAACCTAAGACGAGGTTCATATTCTCTTACACCGTGCAGATCCGGTTTCACAGTGTTCTCTTAAAGAGTGCCTCATGAACCCGTGATCGCATTGCTGGCGCCCGGACAGGGCTCGCAGACCCCCGGCATGCTCGAGCCCTGGCTGGAGCTGCCCGGCGCGGCCGATCAGATCAAGACCTGGTCGGACATCGCCGGTCTCGACCTTGCCCGCCTGGGCACCACGGCAACTGCTGACGAGATCACCGACACCGCGGTCACCCAGCCGCTGGTCGTCGCGGCGACCCTGCTTGCCAATGCCGAGCTGACCAAGCGCGGCACACTGGCCGGGCGCACGACCGTCGTCGCCGGTCACTCCGTCGGCGAGATCGCGGCATACGCGATCGCCGGCGTCATCTCCCCCGACGACGCCGTCAAGCTGGCCGCCGTCCGCGGGTCTGAGATGGCCAAGGCCTGCGCCGTCGAGCCGACCGGCATGTCCGCGATCCTGGGCGGCGACGAGGCCGAGGTGCTGGAAGCGCTGGCCCGCCTCGACCTTATCCCCGCCAACCGCAATGCCGCAGGCCAGATCGTGGCCGCCGGCGCCGTCGCGGCACTGGAGAAGCTGGCCGAGGATCCGCCAGCCAAGGCACGTGTACGCCAGCTGGCCACCGCAGGCGCGTTCCACACTCATTACATGGCGTCCGCGCTCGACGGATACGCCGCAGCTGCGGCCGAGGTCGCAACGAGCGAGCCCACCACCACGCTGCTGAGCAATGCCGATGGTCAGCCGGTAGCGTCTGCGCAAGACGCGATGGAGAAGCTCGTCGCGCAGCTCACCCGCCCGGTGCGCTGGGATCTGTGCACCGACACCATGCGCCAGCTCTTTGAGAACGCAGAGGGCTCAGCGATCGTCGAGTTCCCGCCCGCGGGCACTCTGGCCGGAATCGCCAAACGAGAACTTCGGGGGGTCGCCAACCGTGCGATCAAGACCCCCGCAGACCTGGACGGACTCACCGAGCTGTAACGAGCTCGCCGCCCAGGACAACCACATAGCAAGCGTTCTACCCAAGTAGCACAACCGATTACGAAGGAGCCACTGTGCCCGCCTCTCAGGATGAAATCATCGCCGGTCTCGCCGAGATCATCGAAGAAGTGACCGGCATCGAGCCGTCTGAGGTCACCCCGGAGAAGTCGTTCGTCGACGACCTGGACATCGACTCGCTGTCGATGGTGGAGATCGCCGTTCAGACCGAGGACAAGTACGGCGTGAAGATCCCCGACGAAGACCTCGCCGGTCTGCGCACCGTCGGTGACGTCGTCTCCTACATCCAGAAGCTCGAGGAAGAGAACCCGGAGGCTGCCGCCGCCCTGCGCGAGAAGTTCGCGGGCGAATGAGCAGGCCTTCCACTGCTAACGGCGGTTTCCCTAGCGTTGTCGTGACCGCCGTCGAGGCCACCACGGCGCTCGCCACGGACATCGAGAGCACGTGGAAGGGCCTGTTGGCAGGCGACAGCGGCATCCGCATCCTCGAGGACGAATTCGTCGACAAGTGGGACCTGCCGGTCCGTATCGGCGGCCACCTCGTCGAGGACATGGACAGCCAACTCACCCGAGTCGAACTGCGTCGCAATTCCTACGTGCAACGCATGTCTCTGGTGCTGTCGCGACGGCTGTGGGAGAACTCGGGTAAGCCCGAGGTCGACCCGGACCGCTTCGCGGTGGTGATCGGCACGGGTCTGGGCGGTGGCGAGAAGATCGTCGAGACCTACGACGCGATGAACGAGGGCGGGATCCGCAAGGTCTCGCCGCTGGCCGTTCAGATGGTCATGCCGAACGGTGCGGCCGCAGTCGCCGGCCTGGAACTGGGCGCCCGCGCCGGGGTCATCACCCCGGTGTCGGCGTGCTCATCCGGGTCGGAGGCCATCGCCCACGGGTGGCGGCAGATCGTGATGGGCGACGCGGACTTCGCGGTCGTCGGCGGTGTCGAGGGCACCATTGAGGCGCTGCCGATCGCTGCGTTCTCGATGATGCGTGCCATGTCGACGCGCAACGACGATCCCGCAGGTGCGTCGCGCCCGTTCGACAAGGATCGCGACGGGTTCGTCTTCGGCGAGGCCGGCTGCATGATGATCATCGAGACCGAGGAGCACGCCAAGGCCCGTGGCGCGAAGCCGCTCGCCCGGCTCATGGGTGCGGGCATCACCTCTGATGCCTTCCACATGGTCGCTCCGTCACCCGACGGTCTGCGCGCAGGCGCTGCGATGAAGCGGGCGATGGAGACGGCGGGCTTGTCGCCGGCGGACATCGACCACATCAACGCACACGGAACGGCCACCCCGATCGGTGATACCGCCGAGGCCACAGCTATCCGGGTCGCCGGATGTGAGCAGGCCGCGGTGTACGCACCGAAGTCGGCGCTCGGCCATTCCATCGGTGCCGTCGGCGCCCTGGAATCGGCACTTACCGTGCTCGCACTTCGTGACGGCGTCATTCCGCCGACACTGAACTACGAGACTCCGGATCCGGAGATCAATCTGGATGTCGTTGCGGGAGAACCGCGTTACGGCGACTACCAGTACGCGATCAACAACTCCTTCGGGTTCGGCGGTCACAACGTCGCGCTGGCATTCGGGCGCTACTGACAACGATCCGGGGGGAAAGGAACAGCTAGAAGCAATGGCAGGGCTGACACGTTTGTCAACGGGGAACGGTTTCCCCAACGTGGTCGTCACCGGTGTTGCGATGACGACCGCCCTGGCATCTGATGCCGACAGCACGTGGAAACGCTTGTTGGACGGGCAGAGCGGGATCCGGCTTCTCGACGACGAATTCGTCGAGAAGTACGACCTGCCTGTCCGTATCGGGGGGCATCTGGTCGAGGAGTTCGACGGCGAGCTGACTCGCGTCGAACTTCGTCGGCTGTCTTACCTGCAGAAGATGTCCACGGTGCTCAGTCGGCGCGTGTGGCAGAACGCCGGTTCGCCCGAGGTGGACCCCAAGCGGCTGATGGTGTCGATCGGCACCGGCATGGGCTCCACCGAGGAATTGGTGTTCGCCTATGACGGGATGCGCGCCAAAGGCCTCAAAGCGGTGTCGCCGTTGGCGGTCCAGATGTACATGCCCAACGCGGCCGCCGCGGCCGTCGGCCTCGAACTCAAGGCCAAGGCCGGGGTCATCACTCCGGTCTCGGCGTGCGCGTCGGGGTCGGAGGGAATCGCCCAAGCCTGGCGGCAGATCGTTCTCGGCGAAGCCGACGTCGCGGTGTGTGGTGGCGTCGAGACCAAGATCGAGGCCGTGCCGATCGCCGGCTTCGCTCAGATGCGAATTGTCTTGTCCACCACCAACGACGATCCGGCCGGCGCCTGCCGCCCGTTCGACAAAGACCGTAACGGGTTCGTGTTCGGTGAGGGCGGTGCGCTCCTGGTCATCGAAACCGAGGAGCACGCCAAAGCCCGCGGGGCCAACATCCTCGCGCGGATCATGGGGGCAGGCATCACCTCGGACGGCTACCACATCGTGGCTCCCGACCCGAACGGTGAGCAGGCGGGACACGCGATCACCCGGGCAATCCAGCTCGCGGGTCTGCAGCCCTCCGACATCGATCACATCAACGCCCATGCGACGGGCACCCAGGTGGGTGACGTCGCGGAAGGCAAGGCGATCAACAATGCGCTCGGCAAGCACCGGCCGGCCGTCTACGCGCCCAAATCGGCGCTGGGTCACTCGGTGGGCGCCGTCGGCGCGGTGGAGTCGATCCTCACCGTGTTGGCGCTGCGGGACGGTGTCGTGCCGCCCACGCTCAACCTGCGGAACCTCGATCCGGAGATCGATCTGGACGTGGTGGCCGGTGAACCCCGGCCAGGCAACTACCAGTACGCGATCAACAACTCGTTCGGATTCGGTGGTCACAACGTCGCGATCGCCTTCGGGAAGTACTGAAATCCAGTGACTCTCGACAGCGTTGGCCGACATCCGCGCACTATGGAGGTTTAGATGACGATCATGGCCCCTGAGACGGTCGGCGAATCACTCGACCCTCGCGACCCGCTGCTGCGGCTGTCCACGTTCTTCGACGACGGCAGCGTGCAGCTGCTGCACGAGCGTGACCGCTCCGGTGTGCTCGCCGCCGCCGGCACCGTCAACGGTGTGCGCACGATCGCCTTCTGCACCGACGGCACCGTCATGGGTGGCGCCATGGGCGTGGAGGGCTGCCAGCACATCGTCACCGCCTACGACACCGCCATCGAGGAGCAGAGCCCGATCGTGGGCATCTGGCACTCCGGCGGCGCGCGACTGGCCGAGGGTGTCAAAGCGCTGCACGCTGTGGGCCTGGTTTTCGAGGCCATGATCCGCGCCTCGGGTTACATCCCGCAGATCTCCATCGTGGTCGGCTTCGCCGCCGGCGGCGCCGCATACGGGCCGGCCCTGACCGACATCGTCATCATGGCCCAGGAGGGCCGGGTGTTCGTCACCGGACCCGACGTGGTGCGCAGCGTGACCGGCGAGGACGTCGACATGGCCTCCCTCGGCGGCCCCGACACCCACCACAAGAAATCCGGCGTGTGCCACATCGTCGCCGACTCCGAACTCGACGCCTACGAGCGCGGCCGCCGGTTGGTCGGATTGTTCTCCCAGCAGGGACATTTCGACCGCACCAAGGCCGAGGCCGGTGACACCGACCTGCACGCGCTACTGCCGGAATCGGCCCGCCGCGCCTACGACGTGCATCCGCTGGTCGAGGCACTGCTCGATGCGGACACCCCATTCGAAGAGTTCCAGGGCAAGTGGGCGCCGTCCATCGTCGTCGGCCTGGGCCGGCTGTCCGGTCGCACCGTCGGCGTCATCGCCAACAACCCGCTGCGCCTCGGCGGCTGCCTGAACTCCGAAAGTGCCGAGAAGTCGGCACGTTTCGTGCGGCTGTGCGATGCCTTCGGTATCCCGCTGGTGGTCGTGGTCGACGTGCCCGGCTATCTGCCCGGTGTCGACCAGGAGTGGGGCGGGGTCGTGCGCCGCGGCGCCAAGCTGCTGCACGCGTTCGGCGAGGCGACCGTGCCGCGGGTCACGCTGGTGACGCGAAAGATCTACGGCGGGGCCTACATTGCGATGAACTCGCGCTCGCTCGGTGCCACCAAGGTGTTCGCCTGGCCGGACGCTGAAGTTGCGGTCATGGGCGCGAAGGCCGCCGTCGGCATCCTGCACAAGAAGAAGCTGGCCGCTGCTCCGGATCACGAACGCGAAGCGCTGCACGAGGAATTGGCGGCCGAGCATGAGCGGATCGCGGGCGGCGTGGACAGCGCGGTCGAGATCGGCGTGGTCGACGAGAAGATCGATCCGGCCCACACCCGCAGCAAGCTGACGCAGGCGCTCGCCGAGGCACCCGCCCGGCGCGGGCGGCACAAGAACATCCCGCTGTAACTACGCGCGCAAGCGCTGGGCGTCGAGCCCGGGCGGAGCGCCGAAAAGGCGACGGTACTCCCGGGTGAACTGTGACGGGCTGTCATAACCGACGCGATGTCCGACCCCCGCGATGTCGCCAGGAGCGGCGACGAGCATCGAGCGCGCCTCCTGCAGTCGGATGCGCTTCTGAAACTGCAACGGGCTCATCGCCGTTACGCTCCGGAAGTGCCGGTGGAACGTCGAGGGGCTCATTCCGGCCACCCGGGCAAGCTCTTCGACGCGCATCGGTTCGGCGTAGTTCTGCCGGATCCAGCCGATGGCCCGACTGACGTAGGACAGATTGCTGTCTGCCATGCCGATCTGTCGCACCGTGTCGCCGTACGGTCCCGCTAGTAACCGCCAGACGATCTCGCGTTCGATCAGCGGTGCCAGAATCGGCGCATCCGAAGGCTTGTCGAGCAGCCGCACCAACCGAATCACCGCGTCGAGCAAATCAGCGTCGGCATCGGTGGTGAACATCGCCGTACTCCCCGCGCCACGCGCCGCCCGCACCCCAGGCGCCTGCAGCACCAACTCGGCCACCACGGCGGGTCGTAGCACCAGCGCCATCCCGAGCGAGGGCAGCCCGTCGCCGGCGTCGATGAAGCGACCCGTTACCGGCAGGTCGGCCGTCACGACGAGGCATTGCCCCGCCCGGTATTCGTAGCGGTCTTCGCCGAGTAGGAGCCGCTTGCCACCTTGCGCCATCACCACAACGAGCGGTTCGGTCAGAGAGTAATCCGGGAGCCCCGACGCCACCTCCTTCGACAACATCAGACCGTTGATCGATGTCTGCATGTCCGGTCGGGCATGCGCGGCAATCAGGCCACCCAGTTCAGCCAACTGCCCACGCCGCACATCCATAGGCCCGATCCCATCAATATTGATCGGATTGTGCAAGAGGTAGCTAGCATCGTTCTACCGCTGAACTCGCAATTCTCCTTTGATGGGTATATCAGATTCCACTCCAAAGGAGCGATTCATGCCACTCAATCACTACCTCACCCTCGGCCGGTCAGGGTTGCGGGTGAGCCCGTTCGCGCTCGGAGCGATGACCTTCGGCGAGGATGCCGGCGGCGCCGGTTCCAGCGTCGAGGAATCCGAGCGGATCCTCGACGCCTATCTGGACCGTGGCGGCAACTTCGTCGATACCGCCAACTTCTATACCAACGGGCACTCGGAGAAGATCCTCGGTGACTGGTTCGCCCATCGACCGGGCCGGCGTGACCGGGTGGTGCTGGCGTCGAAGTTCTTCGCCAATCTTCACCCCGGCGATCCCAACGGCGGCGGCGCCGGCCGGTCGGCGGTCGTCGGGCAACTGCGGGAAACGTCGCGCCGCATGCAAACTGACTATTTGGATGTGTACTGGATGCACAACTGGGACCGCAACACTCCAATCGAGGAGACTCTGCGCACGCTCGATGATCTGGTGCGCGCGGGCACCGTCCGCTATATCGGGTTCTCCAACACCCCCGGATGGGTGACCGCCCAGGCCCAGACGATGGCGGTGCTGCGAGGCTGGACGCCTCTGATCGCACTGCAGGTCGAGTACTCGCTTTTGGCGCGCACCGTCGAAGGCGAGCTGGCTCCGCTGGCTCTTGACCAGGGCATGGCGCTGGTCCCGTGGAGCCCGCTGAGCAACGGCTTCCTGTCCGGCAAGTACCGGCGAGGTGCGGCCGTCGCCGACTCCATCCGCGCCGGCTATGTCGGCGGCCCCAGCGATGAACAATTCGCGGTCATCGACTCCGTCAACGCCATCGCCGACGAGATCGGCACCACGCCCGCCGCGGTGGCGTTGTCCTGGTTGCGAGCACGACCCGGCACGGTAGTGCCGATCCTCGGTGCGCGACGGATGAGCCATCTCGAGGACAACCTGTCCGCCGTCGACGTGACATTGACCGCCGAACAACTGCGGCGCCTCGACGAGATATCCACACCGACACTGAACTATCCGGCCGCCGTCAACGGGGCGACGCGTTCAATGCTGCAGTTCGCCGGGACAACCGTGGACGGCGAGTCTTCGACGGTCTATCCCCCGCTGGTGCAGAGTGCCGTTCGGTACTGAGTTCGCGCGAGGTCAGGTTCGCGCCACCTCGGTCTCGACGGTGGGCAGCTCCTCATGGGGACGATTGCGGTTGAACCGTCGGGTGACGAAGTACAGCACCACGACGACGCCCCACGACAGCAGGCTCAGCACCAGCTGCGAGCGCAGCTTGTCGTCCAGGTACATCTGCACCAGGATGGCCAGCATCGCGACCACGGTGAGGATGGACAGCACCGGGAAGAACCACATCTTCAGTGTCAGTTCCGCATCGCGGCGGCGGTAGCGCAGCACGATCTGCGAGACCGCGATCAGCAGGTAGACGAACAGGATGATCGCCCCGCTGGAGTTGAGCAGGAACGCGAAGATCGTCTTCTCAGCGAACGCAGCGGCGATGACGCAGGCGAAGCCGACGACCGACGAGAAGAGGATCGCGTTGGCCGGCACACCGCGTGGTGTCAGCTTGACCAGAAGCTTGGGAGCTTCGCGGCGGGCGGCCAGCACGAACAACATCCGTGATGCGGTGTACATCCCCGAGTTCAGGCAGCTCAGCACTGCCGTCAGCACCACCGCGTTCATGATGTGGTCGGCGTAAGGAATGCCCATCTTGGTAAACGCCGCCACGAACGGCGAGGCGGACAAATTCTCGTCGTTCCACGGCACGATCGTCACGACCAGGAACACCGCCAGCACGTAGAACACCAGGATCCGCATGACCACCGAGTTGGACGCTCGGGCCACGGCTTTCTCGGGATCCGATGACTCGGCGGCGGCGATCGTGGCGATCTCGGGACCAACCATGGAGAAGATCACCGTCACGATTCCGACGGTGATGACCCCGGCCCCCATCGGCATGAAGCCGTCGTGACTGGTGAGGTTCGAGAAGTCCATCGCCTTGCCGGGCCACAGGCCCAGTACGAAGCAGGCGCCGATCGCGATGAAGGCGAGGATGGCCGCCACTTTGATCCCGGCGAACCAGAACTCGAACTCCCCATAGGACTTGACCGAGAAGAGGTTCGTCGCCGTCATCAGCACCATGAAGATCAACGCACACAACCACAGTGGGACGTCGAGCCAGTACTGGATGATTTTCGCGCCGGCAATCGCCTCGAACCCGACGACAATCACCCAGAAGTACCAGTAGAGCCACCCCACGGAGAACCCGGCCCAATGCCCCAGTGCGTCGCGAGAATAGTCCGCGAACGAGCCCGTCGACGGGTTTGCCACCGCCATCTCGGCCAACATCCGCATGACCATCACGATCAGCACACCGGATAGCGCGTAGGTGATGAAGGCGCCCGGCCCGGTATCCCCGATCACCACGCCAGAGCCCACGAACAGGCCGGCGCCGATCACGCCCCCGATCGCGATCATCCGTAGTTGTCGCTGGTTGAGGGCCTTTTTCAAGGCTGGTGTCGCTGCCATGGCGCGTCCTCCGGGTTCGTGAATGGACGTTGAGTGCCCACTTACGAGTCGGTTTATGCGTCGGTTCTCACCGGCCGTCAATTGGCGGTGGCCAGGAACTCCTGAGCGGCGGCGAGCGCGCGGTTCCGGTCGGCCTCCACCAGACCGATGCGGGTGCGCCGGTCGAGGATGTCGTCGACACTCAAAGCGCCCTCGTGGGTGACGGCGAACTCGAATTCGGCACGGGTGACGTCGATTCCGTCGGCAACCTGGGCAGTGGGCCTGTTGCACCGTGCCGACGCGATGACATTGGGCGATTCCGCGCCGTAGCGGGCCACCAGCGAGCCCGGCAGATCACTCGTCGTCCGCAATGTGGCAACGGGATTGGCGGCCGCGCCGACCAACGGCAGGTTTCGCGTCCGGCACGGCTGCGCGGTCATCGCACGGGCCGCCAGCGCGCGGTCGAGGACATCCTCGGCCATGTGCCGATATTCGGTGAGTTTGCCACCGACCACGCTGAACACGCCGTTGGACGATTCGATCACCGCGTGATCGCGCGACAGATCCGATGTCCTGCTCGGACTTTCCCCGGGTCGCTTCGCTCCTGCCCGCCGGTCCGCCGTCTCGATCAATGGGCGCAACCCCGCGTATGCGCCCTTGACGTCCGCGGCCGTCAAGGCTGTCCCCAGCGCAGTGTTGACCGTGTCCAGCAGGAAGCGGATCTCACCCGGAGTCGGTTCAGGCACATCGGGAATCGGGCCCGGCGCGTCCTCGTCGGTGAGCCCGAGGTAGACGCGACCGAGCTGTTCGGGCATCGCGAACACGAACCGGTTGATCTCGCCGGGGATCGGAATCGTCAGCGCCGCAGTCGGATTCCCGAACGAAGCGGCGTCGAACACCAGATGTGTTCCCCGGCTGGGCCGCAGCTTGATCGCGGTATCCACTTCGCCGGCCCACACTCCCGTCGCGTTGATCACCGCGCGGGCTTTCACATCCAGCGATTCGCCGGTGAGTTCGTCCACCAACCGGACCGATGTGCCACTGGCGGTCGCCGCCGACACCCGGGTCAGTATCCGTGCGCCGTTCTGGGCGGCGGTGCGCGCGACGGCGACCACCAATCGGGCGTCGTCGATGAGCTGGCCGTCGTAGGCCAGCAAGCCGCCGTCGAGACCCTCACGGCGGATCGTCGGCACCATGTCCAGCGCTTGCGGCACGCCGACGCGCCGCGAACGCGGCAAAGTCGACGACTTGGTACCCGCCAAGATCCGCAGCGCATCCCCGGCCACGAAACCTGTTCGGATCAAAGCACGTTGACCACGTCCCATCGACGGCAGCAACGGAACGAGCTGTGGCATAGCGCTCACCAGGTGTGGGGCGTTACGAGTCATCAAGATGCCGCGCTCGATGGCGCTGCGTCGCGCGATGCCGACGTTGCCGGTGGCCAGGTATCGCAGCCCGCCGTGCACCAGCTTGGAGCTCCACCGACTGGTGCCGAACGCGAGGTCGTGCTTTTCGACCAGCAGCACAGACAGACCTCGGCTGGCGGCATCGAGCGCGATCCCCGTGCCGGTGATGCCGCCGCCGATCACGACGACGTCGACGTGGGCGCCGTCGCCGAGCTCGGTCAGGTCGGCGCGTCGGCGGGTGGCGTTGAGGGCGGTGAGGTCACTCATGGGGCGAGGTATCCGTTCAGGGCATGCGACAGCTCAGCGCTCAGGGCGTCGGCATCGAGGATGGGTTCGACGATCTGGGCGGACTGGATCGCGGACTGGCTGATCAGCAAGACCATCGCCGACAACTGGCGGACGTCGCCGGCCCGCACGCTGCCGTCGGCCTGGGCTTCCCGCAGTGCGTCGACGAGCAGGTCGATGAGGATCTGCTGGCTGGTGCCCAACCGTCCGGCGATATAGGTCATCGCCAAGTCCGGAGCCGATCGCAGAACCGAGGTGATCAGTTCGTCGTCCCGCAGACGACGAGCCACTTCGACGATCCGCTCGACCAGTCCGGTACGGCCGGGTGCACCCGGTGCGACGGCTCGCCAGGTGCCGGTGATTCGTTCAGTGAGCAGCGACGCGACGATGGTGCGGGTGTCTGGCCAGCGGCGATACACCGTCGGGCGGCTGACGCCGGCACGTCGTGCGATCTCGGCCAGCGTGACCCGCTCGACTCCGAAGTCCCGGACACAGCTGGCCGCGGCGGCCATGATCCGGTCGCCGATGTCCACCGATTCGTCGTTACTGATTGACAGCATCTGTAATACTGTAACGCATGAGCGATGACGCCCGCACCCTTATTCCCCCGATGGCCTGGAACGCCTGGGGCGACCCCGACGCGGCCAAGCCTCTCTCCGACGGCATCAAGACACTGCTGGAGCAGGCTCTCGGCGTGACAGCAAGTGAGATCCCCGCACCCGCGATCGACGAAGTCGAGGTGCGACCGTCGGCGTTGCCGGAGGCGCACCGCGATGCGCTTGCAGAGTTCGTCGGGGCCGACTACGTCCGCACCGACGACCACAGCCGGCTGTTGTACGCGGGCGGTAAGTCCACTCTGGACTTGTTGCGCCGCAAGCAGGCTCATCAGGATGCACCCGACGCCGTCCTACTTCCCGGCACCGAGGACGAAATCGCCACCGTCCTGCGCTACTGCTCTACGCACGGCATCGCCGTGGTGCCGTTCGGCGGGGGCACCAGCGTGGTCGGCGGGCTGGACCCGATCCGCGGCGACTTCGCCGCCGTCGTTTCACTGGACCTGCGCCGGCTCAATGCGTTGCACTCGTTGGACGAGACCTCGATGCAGGCCGAACTGGGCGCCGGGGTGACCGGACCGGACGCCGAGCTACTGCTCGGTGAACGCGGCTTCTCGCTCGGGCACTTCCCACAGAGCTTCCGGTTCGCCACGATCGGCGGGTACGCCGCGACTCGTTCCTCGGGGCAGGACTCCGCAGGCTACGGCCGGTTCAACGACATGATCCGGGGGCTGACGGTGGTCACCCCGGTGGGCGTGCTCGATCTCGGCCGGGCGCCGGAGACCGCGGCCGGGCCCGATCTACGCGAGCTGTTCTCCGGCTCCGAGGGTGTCTTCGGTGTGATCACCCGGGTGCGCCTGCGAGTCCATCCCGTCCCGGAAACCGTTCGCTACGAGGCATGGTCGTTCCCCGACTTCGCCACCGGCGCGGCCGCACTGCGTGCGGTCACCCAGATCGGCACCGGGCCCACCGTGGTGCGGTTGTCCGACGAGGCCGAGACCGGCGTGAATCTGGCCACCACCGGGAGCATCGGCGAACAGAGCATCACCGGCGGCTGTCTGGGCATCACCTTGTTCGAGGGCAGCGCCGCACACACCGAGAGCCGGCACGCCGAGACCCGCGCGGTTCTGGAAGCCCAGGGCGGTACCTCCCTGGGCGAGGCACCGGCGCGGGCCTGGGAGCATGGCCGTTTCGACGCTCCGTATCTGAGGGACTCGCTGCTGGCGGCAGGAGCGTTGTGCGAGACGCTGGAGACGGCAACCACGTGGTCCAACCTGCCGGTGCTTAAGGCGGCGGTCACGGAGGCGTTGACATCTTCCCTGGCCGAAAGCGGGACACCGGCGTTGGTGATGTGCCACATTTCGCATGTGTATCCAACCGGGGCATCGCTGTACTTCACCGTGGTCGCGGGCCAGCGAGGCGACGTCACCAAGCAATGGCTTGCAGCCAAAGTCGCTGCTTCTGAAGCTATTTCGCGTACCGGCGGCACCATCACCCATCATCACGCCGTCGGCGCGGACCATCGGCCGTGGATGGAGGCGGAGATCGGCGAGCTGGGAGTGAAGGTGCTGCAGGCGGTCAAGCAGGCCGTCGACCCGGCAGGAATCCTGAACCCGGGCAAGCTGATTCCATGATCTCTCGCGTCACGGTCCTGACGAATCCCAAGTCCGGTCATGGCAATGCGCCCCATGCCGGCGAGCTCGCGGTAGCCCGCTTTCAGGAACTCGGGATCGACGTGACCGGAATCGTTGGACGCGACGCCGCCCACGCCCGTCAACTGGTCGACGAGGCACTGACCCGTGAGACAGACGCGCTGGTGGTGATCGGCGGCGATGGTGTGATCCGCCTGGCGATCCAGGCGTTGGCCCGCACCGATATTCCGCTCGGCATCGTGCCGGCCGGCACCGGCAACGACCATGCCCGCGAGTACCGGCTGCCCATGGCCGACCCGGTGGCTGCGGTCGACGTGATCGCCGCCGGGCACACCGAGACCGTCGACCTCGGGCATATCACGGGTGCCGACGAGTCCAGCACGTGGTTCGGCACGGTCGCCGCGACGGGCTTCGACTCGTTGGTCAGCGATCGGGTGAACCGGATGAGCTGGCCGCACGGCCGGATGCGCTACAACGTCGCACTGGTGGCAGAGATTTCTCAGTTGCGGCCGTTGCCTTTTCGGCTGGTGCTGGACGGCGAGCGCGAGATCATCGCCGACCTGACGTTGGCCGCGTTCGGCAACACCCGCAGCTACGGCGGCGGCATGCTCATCTGCCCGGGTGCCGATCACTCGGATGGGTTGCTGGACATCACGATCGTGCGCGCGTCCTCGCGTACCAAGCTGATTCGGTTGTTTCCCACGGTGTTCAAGGGCACGCATGTGAACCTCGACGAGGTCAGCACCTACCGGGCCCGCACAATCACGGTCGACTCCCCCGGCATCAACGCCTACGCCGATGGCGATTATGTCTGCCCGCTGCCCGCCGAGATTTCGGCGGTTCCTGCCGCTCTGAAACTTCTTGTTCCGGAACCCGTCTAGCGTTCCAGCGCCTTCGCGCACCCATCCAGGACCGCAGCGAAATTCCACGGCAACAGCTTCGCGGTGAGCGCCTCCATCGCCTTGCCACCGCCACGAATGGGGTGGGTGTAGGTGCTCACCCAATCGACATGAGTCCCGTCGCCGTCCGGGGCGAAGGTCAAGGTTCCGCCCTCGTGGTCGAACGCCGGAACCGATCCGACGATCAGATAGGTGTAGCTGTGCGGCGGGTCGTAGGCGACCATCTCCTCGCGAAACCACAAGCCGATCGCAAAGCCGGTCCGGATCGCACCCAGACCCGGGGTCGGTGAATCCCGTGCCCAGTCGGCCGTGAGGATCAGCGGAGCGGTCTTCAGGTTCACCGGGTCGGCCAGCCAGGCGAACACCTCATCGGGCGGCGCGGCGATCGTCTTCTCGACGTGGAGATGGACCATGCGACCCAGGTTAGGCGCCTGAGGTCAGACGGATGCGACTTGTCGTACCCTTCTGCCATACTCGAACATGTGTTCGATAGTGGGTTGCGGACAGCGAGTGATGCGGCGGTGGTGGAGGCCATCGTCGACTTCGCGCGAGCCGAGGCCCAGAACGCGGCGGGCCGGCTGGCCGTAATCGCGGAACTGGTCGCACGGCGCTGCGCCGACGACGAGCGAGCGCACTGGGCCTGCGATGAGTGGGACGCCGCCGCGGCCGAGGTGTCCGCGGCTCTGGGGATGACGACTGGCCGAGCCTCTGCGGAAATGCTGATGGCGATGTCGTTGCGGCATCGGCTGCCGCGGGTTGCCGAGCTGTTCTTGGCCGGGTTGCTGAGCTATCGGATGTGTGAGGCGATCACCGACCGCACCTACCTGATCCAAGATCGCGCCGCTTTGACGTTGGTGGACAAGGCTATTGCCGAGGACGCGACGACCTGGGGCGCCTTGTCGACACTGAAGTTGCAGCGCGCGGTCGACTACTGGGTGGACCGCTACGACCCGGGTGCCGTGCGCCGGGTGCGGTCGCGGGCACGAGATCGCGACATCGTCATCACCGTCGACGCGACGGCGGGGACAGCTGAGATCGTCGGGCGGCTCTCGGCTACCGACGGAGAGATCGTGAAGCGCGCCGTGACCCGGATCGCGTATTCGGTATGCGACGACGATCCGCGCACCATCGCCCAGCGCCGCTCCGACGCCATGGGTGTGCTGGGCGCCGGCGGAGATCGGCTGGCCTGCCTGTGTGGCAACCCGGACTGCCCCGCCCCCGGCGAGGACGGCCGGTCAGCCGGCGTGGTGGTGCACGTACTCGCCGACGCCGATGTGGTTGACGCCGAACCGGATCCAGCAATGCACGGCGAAAAGCCCGATGCCGACCCCGAACGGCCACAGCCACGGACAGGCAGCGCCGTCCTGACCGGCAACCGGGGCATTGCGCCCGCCCCACTAGTGGCGGAACTCATCCGCGCCGGGGCGAAAGTGCGTCATCTGCGCCGCCCCAACGATCAGCCCGAACCCCAGTACCGGCCGTCGACCGCACTCGATGAATGGGTTCGGATGCGCGACATGACGTGCCGTTTTCCGAATTGCGATGTACCCGCAGAGTATTGCGATGTCGACCACACCGTCGCCTGGCCGTTCGGACCCACCCACCCGTCGAACCTCGCGTGCATGTGCCGAAAACACCACCTGCTCAAAACCTTTTGGCCCGGCTGGTCAGATCGTCAGCACCCCGACGGCACCATCGACTGGACCTCACCCACCGGGCGCACCTACACCAGCCGCCCAGGCAGTCACCTGTTGATGCCCACCTGGAACACCACCACCGCGACCCTGCCACCGCCGAACCGCGAACCCCCACCCACCATCGGCATCATGATGCCCGTCCGACGCAAAACTCGGGCAGCTCAACGCGCCCACCGCATCACGGCCGAACGCAGACTCAACGACACCCGCGTCGCCGAACGCAACCGGCCGCCACCGTTCTAACCGGGCCGCAACTTTCTTTGACACACTCCCCACATCTGCTCACTAGCTGATAAGTTCCTGTCAGCAAACGAGAGCAACGATATCGACCCAGCGGAGTTGCGATCGATCACGGGGTTGGGGGACTCGATGTATCGCTGGCTTGGAGCCGGTGCGATCGCTGCCGGCATGGGCATCGCGATCGCGAACGGCATGGCAACGGCGCACGCCGACGAAGCCGACTCTGGTGCCTCATCGAGCACCGCGGCGTCGGCACACTCGCCCAAGAAGACTGCGAAGCCATCAGCCAAGACCGTTCGGTCACACTCTGCGACCACACCAACCGCTCTGACGGCCAGTTCGTCCCGCAAGGCCCCGGCGCCGCCGCCACCCGACTCAACCACCCTCGCGCTCGCCGTAGCCACCACTGCCGTGCCTCCGCGAAGCCTAGCCCGCGCCGCACGCAACACTGCCCCCGCCGCTGCGGCCGCGGCGGGAAGCAACGCCAGCGGACCGATAGCGCCGATCCCGGTCTCCATGCCGGCCGGCGTCGCGGTCAGTCCGGACGGCGCCCGCCTGTATGTCACCAGCGGATACCACGGCGACACCGTGGTGGTGATCAACACCGCCACCAACACCGTCGCGACTCGGATCACAGTCAACGAGCACTCCGAAGGCCTCGCCGTGAGTCCGGACGGCACCCGGGTGTACGTCGCGAACGGCAACACCAATTCGGTGTCCGTGATCAACACCGCCACCAACACGGTGACCAACACCATCGCGGTCGGTAGCCACCCGACCCGCGTGGCCGTCAGCCCGGATGGCACCCGGATCTACGTCAGCAACCGGAACGGCGACTCGCTGTCGGTGATCAACACCGCCACCAACACGGTCGCCGCCACAATCGCCGTCGGCGACGCCCCCGAGTCGATCTCATTCAGTCCCAACGGGACTCGCGCGTATGTCGCGAACTATTACAGCAACACGATCTCCGTCATCAATACCGTGACGAACTCCGTCGCCGCCACGATCGAGATCGGCGACACCCCGTCCGGTGTCGCGGTCAGTCCGGACGGCAGCCGGGTGTACGTCGCGATCTGGGGCACCCGGTCGGTGTCGGTGATCAACGCCGCCACCAACGCGGTGAGCAAGACGATCCCAATTGGCGCGGACAATCGACCGTCTGCGATTGCCGTCAGCCCGGACGGCAACCGCGTCTACGTCAGTAACGAGTACGGCCAGACGGTCTCGGCGATCAACACCGCTACCAACGCCGTCGTCGAAACGTTCGCGGCCGGGTCGGGAAACCAATTGCCCGCTGTCGCAGTCAGTCCCGACGGCAAACGGGTTTACGTCGCGAACTGGAGCAGCAATCAAGTCGTCGTCCTGGACACCACTGGAACGTCGGTCTCGCTGAGCTTGCCGAACACGTCCACCGGGGCGATCACCGGCAAGATCACCGTACGCAACCCGAACAACGCCAAGTTGACGTTCACCGTCACCCAGCCCGCCCATGGCAAGGTCACGATCAACAAGACCACCGGCGCCTTCACCTACACCCCGAGTCCGGTCGCCCGGCATGCCGCCTCAGCCAACACTGCGACCTTGGCCGACAAGACCGACACGTTCACCGTGACGATGACCACCAGCCTGGGTGACACGGTGACCATGCCGGTCACGGTGACCGTCACTCCCAAGAACTCGGCGCCCAGCGGCGCCAAGGCAAAACTCGGCACGCCGGACTCGATCACCGGCGCCATCACCGTCACCGTCACCGCGTCGGATGCCGACAAAGACACCTTGACCTTCAGCACGTCCACGCCGGCGCGGGGCAGCCTGGTCGCCGGCGACAAGCCGGGCACCTTCACCTACACCCCGACCGAGCAGGCGCGACTGGACGCCGGCGCGTCCACCGCGAGCGCGGCGATCAAGGCCGACAGCTTCACCGTCACGATTCGAGATGCCCACGGCGGTACCACCACCGTGCCGGTCGCCGTGAAGGTCACACCGATCACGTTGACGCCCACCGCATCCAACCTGTTCCGCAACATGCACGACAGCAACGTGATCGGCGCGCAGTTGGTTCTCGGGTCTGACAAGAAGACGAAACGGATGGTGGTCTACACGTCCGGGATCAACCTCGACGCGGCAGAGCTCGCGGCTGCGCTGAGCGGAGTCACGTTCGGCACGGTGGATTCTGACGTCAGTAACTTCATCGACACCGTGTACGACGAATGGAAGCCGACGGAGATCATGTTGGTCGGCTTCAGCGGCGGTGGCATCCAGATGCAGAACTATGCGGCGTCCGGAACGCACAAAGACGCTGTCACAACGGTGGTCACCTACGGCGCGCCACTGTCAAAGACCCTGACAGATCTCGGGGTCGGAGGCAGCTCGAAGAAAAGCACTCTCGCGATCGTCGACAAGGGCGACAAGCTCATCAACTGGTCCCAGCAGGCGGCGTGGGATTCCTACGACGCGTCCAAGACCGACAAGGGCGCTATCGCCTGGACCGACACCAAACTGCTCGGGACCGAGATAGGCCGGGCCCTCGGCGTCGGCAATCACGACGGGCCGACCTACGTCGCTGCGGCGAAGTCATTCGACACGCTGATCAAGACCGCAGGCAGCGCGCTCAAGAACATCAACAAAGACATCCAGCGGTTCGGCGGGACCGTCCTCGACGAGGCTCACACCACCATCACGTACTAGCCGACGCCCCTGCTCAGCCAGCTGACCTCGCCGCCGTCGCCACCATCGCGGTACGGCTCGAGCGCTTCGTCCCAGGCGGTGCCGAGCACCGAGTCCAACTCGGAGGCCAGCGTGTCGGCGCCTGAGGCCATCAGGGTCCGCAACCGCATCTCGCCGACCATGATGTCGCCGTTGGCGCTCATCGTGCCGGCCCACAGACCAAGCTGCGGCGTATGGCAGAACCGCTCGCCGTCCACGCCGGCACTGGGATCCTCGGTGACCTCGAACCGCAGGACCGACCACGAGCGCAACGCATTGGCCAGGCGGGCACCGGTGCCGACGGGACCAACCCAGTTGGTCACCGCCCGCAGCTGCCCAGGCATGGCCGGCTGTGGGGTCCACTTCAAATTCGCCCTGGCATTCAGGGTCGACGACAGCGCCCACTCAACATGCGGGCACACCGCTGCGGGAGAGGCGTGGATGTACACCACGCCAGTCGTCGCATCGGCGAACTGGTTCGACGCACGCATCACCTTGCTCCTTCGGCTCTACGAGGGACGTCTTCCCCAACGACCTGGCGTAACCGAGTTGCAATAGTGTCGTGCGTGTCTATTGTGCCTTGTGAGGCCTGTGTTGCGCTAGTGGGGTGCGTACTCTCTCAGAACTTCATCAGAGAGCGCCCGCCAGACCGGTTTGGCCCACTCGTCGAAATCCCGATCCGTGAGCACTACCAGCGACAACGCCAGGTCCGGCTCCACCCAGATGAAGGTGCCCGTCTGGCCGAAGTGGCCGAACGTCCGCGGCGAGTTCGCAAAGCCGGTCCAATGCGGTGACTTGTTGTCCCGGATCTCGAAACCCAGGCCCCAGTCGTTGGGCCGCTGCACCCCGAACCCGGGCAACACCCCGGTCAGGCCCGGAAACTGCACGCTGATCGCCTGCTCGTGCAGCTGAGCCGACACTGTCGTCGGAGTCAGCAGATCCGCCGCGAACGCCTGGAGGTCAGCCACCGTCGACACCCCGCCGTAACCGGCTGCCGCCGCGCCACCGTCCAGCCGCGACGCCGCCATGCCGAGCGGTTCGAAGACCGCCTCGGCCAGATACCGGCCGAACTCGATCCCTGAGTTCTGTTCGATCGTCTCGGCGAGCACCTGGAAGCCGTAGTTCGAGTACACCCGGCGTTTGCCGGGTTCGGCCATCAGCTCCGCCGAATGCATCGCCAGCCCCGAGGCGTGCGACAACAGATGTCGGACCGTGCTGCCGGGCGGACCCGCGGGAGTATCCAGCTCCACCACGCCCTCTTCGATCGCCACCTGCGCAGCGCGCGCCGCGAGCGGCTTGGTCACCGATGCCAGCCGGAATTGGTGAGTGACGTCGCCATACTCGGCAAGCACCCCGGTCGCGCCCACCACGGCGGCGGAGGCGGCCGAAATCGGCCAGTCAGCAATCGAGTCGAGTGGCGTCGCCATCCCGAGCAGGCTACGCGGATGCGGTCAGCAGGCCGGTGTAGGCCCGCTCGATCCACTCGTGGACCTCGGCCCGCGCCGCCGCCGACGCCCGCACCCGCGGCTCTCGCAGAGCGGCCCGCAACACCGTCAGCGCCTCGCGATACCGGCCGCGGCGCACCAGCACCGCCCCGCGCAACACCGTGTCGTCGCCGTCGACAGACCCCAGCTCACGCAAATAATCCTCGGCCTCATCCACTTCGCCTGCAGCCAAAGCAATTTCGATGGCGCCGCGCAGCAGCCGAGGCAACTCCTGCACGTCAGCCGTTGCGATCGCCGCCCGCACCTGTGCTCGTGCGGTGTCCACATCGCCCAGCGCACAGCGCAATAGCGCTTCTCCAGGCTGGGGCACGACACCGGATTCGAGTGCTCGGGCGTACGCCCCGAACGCCCCGTCCACGTCACCACGGCGGCGGCGAATGTCGCCGAGGCGGTGATACGCGTGCCCGACGACCGCGGGCGCGGGCTCCAGTGTCATCTCCCGCAGCACCGCCGACCGTTCGGCGGCAAGATCGGCCTCGTCGCCGACCGCCGCCAGCACGGCTTCCAGATGAGCCAGCCGGGAAGACAGGGCAGTCTCCGGCGCTCCGGCCAGCAGTCCGCGCGCCCGGCGGATCCATGCCTGACCGATGGTCACCTCACCGCTCGACAGCCACGCCGCGCCGAGTTCGACCGCCTTGCCCGCCGCGGCATTCGGGTCGGTCCGCACCAGCCGTAGGAAGACGAGTTCGCCCATCCGCATCGCCTCGCGGCCGTGCCCGAGCCGCCCGGCCGATGTCGCCATCGCATCGAGATCGTCCAGGGTCAGCGGACCGATGGCACCAGCCCGGGAGAAGCCCGCATAACTGGTCTCGAAATCGCCGCCGCGGTACGCGGCGCGAGCGGTGACCAGCAGGTCGGACCTGGTTTGACGGATCGCGGTAAGCAAGTCTTCACCGTAGCTCGCCAACGGGACACGCACGACGCATTCGGCATCCGTCGCGCTAGTGTTTGGCCCATGAGTCAGACAGTGCGCGGGGTGATCTCCCGGTCGAAGAAGCAGCCCGTCGAGTTGGTGGACATCGTCATCCCCGACCCGGGCCCCGGCGAGGTGGTCGTCGATGTCATCGCCTGCGGCGTCTGCCACACCGATCTGACGTACCGCGAGGGTGGCATCAACGACGAGTACCCCTTCCTGCTCGGCCACGAAGCCGCCGGCACCGTCGAAGCGATCGGTGAAGGCGTGACCAATGTCGAGCCCGGCGACTTCGTCATCCTGAACTGGCGCGCGGTGTGCGGGCAGTGCCGCGCCTGCAAGCGCGGCCGCCCCTGGTACTGCTTCAACACCCACAACGCCGCCCAGAAGATGACGCTGACCGACGGCACCGAGCTGACGCCCGCGCTCGGAATCGGCGCCTTCGCCGACAAGACGCTGGTCCACGAAGGACAGTGCACCAAAGTCGATCCCGAGGCCGACCCCGCGGTGGCCGGCCTGCTTGGCTGCGGGGTGATGGCCGGCCTCGGCGCCGCGGTGAACACCGGCAACGTCGGCCGGGACGACACCGTGGCGGTCATCGGCTGCGGCGGCGTGGGTGACGCTGCGATCGCAGGCGCCGCTCTGGTCGGCGCAAAGAAGATCATCGCCGTCGACACCGACAACAAGAAGCTGGAGTGGGCCCGCGAATTCGGCGCCACCCACACCATCAACGCCAAAGAACTCGACCCGGTGGAGACCATCCAGGACCTGACCGACGGCTTCGGCGCCGACGTGGTGATCGACGCCGTGGGGCGCCCGGAAACCTGGAAGCAGGCCTTCTACGCCCGCGATCTCGCGGGAACCGTTGTGCTGGTGGGTGTTCCGACCCCCGACATGACACTCGAGATGCCGCTGGTGGACTTCTTCTCCCGGGGCGGATCACTCAAGTCCTCCTGGTACGGCGACTGCCTGCCCGAACGGGACTTCCCCACCCTGATCAGCCTCTACCGCGAAGGCCGCCTGCCGCTGGACAAATTCGTCTCCGAACGCATCGGCCTCGATGCCATCGAAGACGCCTTCCACAAGATGCACGCCGGCGAAGTCCTGCGTTCGGTGGTGATCCTGTGAGCGGCATCGAGCGGGTGGTCACCCACGGCACCTTCGAACTCGACGGCGGCAGCTGGGAAGTCGACAACAACATCTGGATCGTCGGTGACTCCTCCGAGGTGATCGTCATCGACGCCGCCCACGACGCCAAGGCCATCGAAGACGCCGTCGGCAACCGTCATGTCGTCGCGGTGGTGTGCACCCACGGCCACAACGACCACATCACCGTCGCACCGCAGCTGTCGGCCGACCTCGACGCACCGATTCTGCTGAATCCGGCCGACGACATGTTGTGGCGGATGACGCACGGCGACAAGCAGTTCGGCACTCTCGAGGACGGCCAGGTACTCAAGGCCGACGGCATCGAGCTGCACGCCATCGCGACCCCGGGACACTCCCCCGGCTCCACCTGCCTCTACGCCCCGGCTCTGGGCGCGGTGTTCTCCGGCGACACCCTCTTCCAAGGCGGTCCCGGGGCGACCGGTCGCTCGTTCTCCGACTTCCCGACCATCCTCGGATCGATCAAGGACAAGCTCGGCAAGCTGCCCGCCGACACCGTCGTCTACACCGGCCACGGCGACACCACGCGGATCGGCGACGAGCTGGTGAACTACGACGACTGGGTCAAGAACGGCTCCTAGGGAGCCGTCACGGCGCTGCGGGGATCGACGAGGATCTTCGCGTGCACCTCCGGGTCGCCCAGCGCGTCGAAGGCCGCCGCGACGCCGCCCAGCCCGACCTTGCCGGTGACCAGAGCGGACGCGTCGAGCTTGCCGTCGGCCAGCATGTGCAGGGTGTCGCGGAATTCCAGTGGCGTGTAGGCGAATACGAATCTCAGGTCGATTTCTTTGGCGTTGGCCATCGACGGCCGCAACTGGTCGGTGCCCATGCACACCCCGGCCACCACCACCCGCGAATTCAACGGTGCCGCGCCGATGATCCCGTCGAGCACACCGGGCACACCAACACACTCAAAGACCACCGGCCGCTTGGGCCCGGCCGCGCCGAAAGCATCGGCAACGCGGTACACGTGTTGCCATGCCGGTAGCTTCCGCAGCTTCTCCATGGCGCTCATGCCCATCTCGTAGAGCGCGGTGGCATCGCTCAGGCCAACAGATCCGGCCTTCTCGTACGGTGATTCCACCCTCGGGTCGACCACGACGTGCGCACCGCAGCGGGCCGCCAGCTCCCGGCGGCCCGCCGAGAAGTCGCTGGCGACGATGGTGCTCACCCCCAGCGTCTTGAGCTGACAGATGATACCCAAACCGACCGGCCCACAACCGATCACGATGGCGGTGTCGCGCTTCTTGATCTCGCTTCGGCGAACCGCGTGCAGTGCGACCGCCATCGGCTCGGTGAGCGACGCGATGTCCAGGGACAGCCCGTTGGGCACCGTGAACGTCATCGCCGCCTGCACCAGAACCTGCTCGGCGTACCCGCCGGGCGCGAGCGGCGACAGCCCGGTCAAGTGCACGCCGCCATGGGCGCGGACCAGCGGGAAGGACACCACTCGCGTTCCGGCCTTGAACGCCTTCGGCGTCTTGCGGCCGCGCTCGGCGACCTCCCCGGCGAACTCGTGGCCCATCACCACCGGGGTGTCGCTGCGCATGAAGTGGTGGTAGCCCATCTCCTCGGTATTGCGACTCACCTCGTCGGCATGGTCCTTGGCGTGCAGATCCGACCCGCAGATGCCACAGCTGGCGACGTTGAGCACCAGTTGGCCGTCGGACGGTTCCGGCGCGGGCAGGTCGATCACCGACAGATTTCCGTGCACACAGCTGACAGCCTTCACGGCGCCCCAGCCTACTCGCCGAGTATCCGGCGCTTCTCCGCATCGAACTCGGCTTGGGTCAGCGCACCGGAATCCCGCAGTGCCGCGAGCGTTTTCAGCTGCTCGAGCCGAACTCCCTGATCTGACGGCGTGTAGTGAGAAGTCGGGATGAAGGGTTCCGGCGACGGCCCGGCGACGAAAGCGAACGGCTGATCGGCGACCCGCCGTCGACGCAGGAACAGCGACACGATCAGGTCCACCACGCCCAGCCCGAACACGCCGGCGAAGACCCACGGCAGGTAGCCGGAGCCGCTTTCCTTGCCGAAGGCCAGCCGCGGGTTGATGTAGCCGTTCACCTGGCCGTCGGTGCGGATCTGGTAGGTACCCGCGGCGGGAATCTCGGCGGTCCAGATCCGGATGTGGGTGTCGCTGTTGACCGTCGTCAACGTGCCGTGATCTTCGGTCAGCACCGGGTCGGCAACGCCGTCCGGCGGCACGATGTTCACTCGCAGGGTGGGCAGCGGGAATCCGCTCGACGGCGAACCGGTCACCGAGGTGTGAAAGCTGATCTGCGCCTGCCCGGCCGGCAGCTGCACGTGACCCGAACCCGGGATGGGCACCTCACCGTAGGCATCGAATTCGTCGAGCACGAAGGCGTTGAGCATCATCACGACGAAGAAGCCGACAGCGCCGACCACCATCATCAGGATCCCCGAGGTCATCAGGATGCGGGACACAGTCTTGGTGCCGGCCATGGCCGAAAGTGTGTCACGCCAGAAGCGCACCGACCCGACTTCTCCGCCGAATCCGCGACCAGCGACTAACGTCAAGCTTCTGACACAACGGGGAGGTTGCGATGTCCAGGGAGGACGACGGTAAGCCCGCCGGCGGTGTGGTGCGGCGTTTCGCTCTGCGCTACTGGCTGGCCATCATCCTGGTGGTCCTGGCGGCAGTCTTCATCGCCCAGAATCGCGACCGCCAACGGGTGCACGTCCTGTGGATCACCGTCGAATCGCCGATGTGGCTGTTGCTGACCGCGATGGCGGTGGTGGGTCTTGTGGTCGGACTGCTGTTGCACCGCCGCCGCAGGAACTGACGTGCGCGAATCGAGCATCGTGGTACGCCCACAGCCGATGGGCAGCCACACCTACACCGAGTCATCTCGCCTGCAGGCCGCCGGATTACGCACCGCGACAGCACGTTTCGAGGCCGCCGCGCGCATCGTCGCTATCCCGCGGGCGCCGCAACCCATCGCCATCGTCGACTACGGGGCGGCAACGGGGTACAACTCTTTGCTTCCGATCGGCGCGGCGATCGGCGCCATCCGCAAGCGCACCCGCTCCGATCACGCGATCCTGGTGGCCCACACCGACGTGCCAGGAAACGACTTCACCACGTTGTTCAGCACCCTGGCCGACGACCAGGACAGCTATCTGAAGAAGGACTCGGCCACCTATGCCTCGGTGGTGGGCCGCTCGTTCTACAGCCAGATCCTGCCGTCGGACAGCATCGCGCTGGGCTGGAGTTCCTGGGCGATCCATTGGCTGCGCCGAGTGCCGGTCCCCATCCCCGATCACGTCGAGATCTCCTACAGCGCCGACCAAGAGGCCCGTCGCGCCTACGCCCGCCAAGCCGCCGAGGACTGGCGCGATTTCGTCGCCTTCCGCGGTCGCGAACTGGCGCCCGGCGGTCGGCTGCTGGTGCTGACCGTCGGCCTGAAGCCCGATGGCACTTCGGGATTCGAGGCCGCCTTCGACGCCATCATGACCGCCCTGCACCAGTTCGTCCGTGACGGCCTGATCACCGCCGAGGAAATGCGGCGCATGTCGATCCCGTCGACGGGCCGCGACGAGAAGGACTTTCGGGCGCCCTTCCACCCGTCCGGCCGATTCGAGGGTCTCTCGATCGAGGACGTGGAGCTGTTCGACGGCGAGGATCGGTTCTGGTCGCAATTCCAGAGCGACAAGGACGCCGATGCCTTCGGCGCGAATTGGGCTGACTTCCTTCGCGGTTCGATGTTTCCGACGCTCGCCGCCGCGGTGGACGCCGAGGCCGGGGCGAGTCGCGACCGGCGCAGTACCCGGCGGCGCGACTTCGTCGACCAGTTACACGCCGCCCTGGCTGCTCAGCTGGCGGCCGCACCGGCGCGGATGTCCATCCCGCTGGGGCTGGTCGTGCTGGAGAAGCGGCGTCGCGCAGCCTAGCCCGGCGGCTGCACAAATATCTGCGGCAGACCGGGAATCGTCGGGATCGGCGGAATCGTCGGGATGAACCGCGGCTGCTGAGGCTGCTGTGTCGGTGGTGCCACAGTCTGCGTCTCGGTCTGGGTCACCGGCGGCGGCGTGGACACCTCGGTCGTGACGACGGTCGTCGTCTGAGTCTCGGTGACCGGCGGCGGAGGCGGCGCCTCGGTGGTGACCGGCGGAGGAGGCGGCGCCTGCACGACTTGGGTCTGGGTCACCGGCGCGGGCGCCTGCACCACCGTCTGCGGCGCGGGAGCCTGCTGCACCACCTGGTCCTGCACCGGCGCAGACGTCGGGTCGCCGGTCGGCGCGGCCGGAGCCGGCGCGGCCTGCGGGGTGGTGGTCACGCTCGGGGTGGGGGTCACGGGGTCGGGACTACTGTCGGCGCTCAGCGCGACCGCCGTTCCCGCACCGGCCATCAGGATCACCAACAGCGCGGCGGCGACCACGGGCATCGGGCGCCGGTACCACGCGGGCGTCGCGGCCGCGGCCCCCTCAGGCTCGGGGTCCGGCTCGAAATCGAGCAGCGGACGGTCGACTGCCTGCGGCATCGGTTCGACCGCCGACTCGAGGTCCGGCACGTCGGGCGCCTCCGACCACGCCAGCGCGGCTCCGGTGGCCGGGCCGGGCGCCGGTTCGAACGGCGCCACCGGAACGACCGGGGCCGCCGGGGCCAGCGCGGTCGCGCTGTCGTCGGCCGGCCCGCGGGCGGCCCGCAGCGCTCCGCCGATCGCGCCGGTGAGAGCGGGGCGCGCAGTGGTGATCACCGGAACCCGCAGATGCTCGGACAAGCTCGTGGTGATCACCGGGATCGCCGCGCCGCCGCCGGTCGAGGCCACCGCGGCCAGGTGGCTCGGCCGCACCCCGTTCCTGGCCAGCGTGTCCTGCAGGACCGCGACGAAGTCGTTCAGCGCATGGCCCATCGCACCGTCGAGCTCGGTGCGCGTGAGCCGGACGTCGCCGCGGAAGTTGGGCAGCTCGGTGGGCAACGCGGTGACCGTGACGGTCGACAACCGCTCCTTGGCCGCCCGGCACTGGGCCCGCAGCTTGGTCAGCGATCCGATCGCCGATGTACCGGTCACGTCCAGCGTCCCGCCCGCCGACAGTTCCGCGATCACGTGCGCCAGCAGGCCCTGGTCGATCAGGTCGCCGGAGAAGTCGAGGTGCCGCACGGTCGGTGCGATCGGCGCAGAGGTGGCGCCGTCGACGAGGGTGATCGACGTGCCGGTGCCGCCGAAATCGCACAGCGCGATCACACCGCGGGTCGGCAACCCGGGATTGGCGGCGAGCGCGGTCAGCGCGGCAGCGGTGTCGGGGATGAACAGCGGCTCCTCGGCCGACCATTCGGGGACCTGCCGGATCGCACGCCGCAGGGCGTCCACCGCGGCCGGCCGCCAGTGCGCGGGGTAGGTGATCGCAGCGGTCGGCGGCAGGGGCCGGCCACTCGTCGCGGCGTAGGCCAGCGACCTCAGCGCATCGGCCAGCAAAGTCTCTGCATGATGCGTCGAGCCGTCGGGCGCCACGATGCCGACCGGGTCGCCGACGCGGTCGACGAAGTCGGTGATCACAGCGCCGCTGGGCAGCGTCACGACGGCAGGGCCGGTGACGGCGTTATCCGGGGTGACAGCGGCCAGTGTGGTAGCGCCGACCGACAGTCCGACCGCCGGCCTTGTTGGGTCTGTCATGTCGTCCAATCCGGGCACCCGGCAGGCGGGTAGCCCCGTGCTTCGGATTCACCAAAGATGTCGATCCGAAGCCGCTGGACGTTACTCAGCGAATGGTGCCGCGGCCCGGAATCAGGGGCAGGTCCAGCGGGGTGACCCAGCCCGGGGGCAGGTCATTGACGGCCGGTACGGCGTTGAGTGCGCGCAGCCCGGTGGACAGGCAGCCCGCGGTCGCGGCGTCGCGCCCGGAACCGTCGGTGAACCTGAACGCAGTCTCCTGGAAGATGCTGGGAGTGCCCTGGATGTCGACGCGGTAGACGTCGTCCTGGGTGCCCGACGGCCAATCCGGGGCGGCATCCTGGCCGATGCGGTTGACGTGCTCGAGCTGGATCCGTGTCTCGCCCTTGTAGACGCCGTTGATCGTGAAGCGGACCGCGGCGACGTGGCCGGCCGGGATGACGCCCTTGACGGTCTTGCGCTCGGTGGGGGTCACCCACTTGTCCCAGGTGGTGGTGATCTCGTCGAGCTCGATGCCGGCCGCGTAGGCGATCATCGGCACCGTCGCACCCCAGGCGAACACCAGGATGTCGGAGTTCTGCAGCAGCGGCTTGAACTCGGGTTCGCGGCCGATGCCCATCTCGAACTCGTAGTCGCCCTCGTAGTTGGTGTAGTCCAACAGCTCAGAAGCGCGGACCAGGCGAACTTGCGAAGTCAGGCCCATCAGAGTCATCGGGAACAGATCGTTGGCGAAGCCGGGGTCGATGCCTGTGGTGAAGCACGACGACTGGCCAGCCTCACAGGCCCGGGTGATGGGGTCGATCCAGTTGGGCGGGTTCAGGTGCATCTTCGGCCACACCCACGGGGTCATCGCGGTCGAACAGACGTCGATGCCTGCGGTCAGGAAGCGTCCGATCAGATCGATGTTGGCATCGGCCTGCGCCGCGGTCGGGCCATAGTGCACCAGCGCATCCGGCTTGAGTGCGATCAGCGCGTCGACGTCGTCGGTGGCCGCGATGCCCACGGTGGGGATGCCGCAGATCTCCCCGACGTCGACGCCCACCTTCGCCGGGTTGCTGACACCCACGCCGACCAGTTCGAAGTCGGGATGGTCCAGCACTTCCGGAATGACCATCCGACCGACGAAACCCGTACCCCAGATCACCACGCGCTTGGCCATGAACGGAGGCTAGCCCGGTTGTCGCCGGCGTCAGGGCCGATGTCTCAGTGCGCGGACCCGCGGCTCTTACGCGGCGCGGCGGATCGGGGCGGCTGCTCGCGCATGTGGTCGCGGACGCGCGTCATGAGGTTGCCCAGGGTGCGGACGTCCTGTGCCGACAGGGTCTCGAACAGCAGTCCGCGCACGACGTCGATGTGGCCGGGAAGGACCTTCTCGAGGCGGCGGCGGCCCGCCTTGGTGATGGTCACGACGGTCGCGCGCTGATCGGCGGTGCTGGGCGCACGGGCGATCAGCCCGTCGGCCTGCAGAACGCCGGCCTGATGGGTCAGCCCGCTGCGGCTGTAGACCACGCCATCAGCCAGTTCGGTCATCGTCAGCGGCCGGCCGGCGTCGACGAGCTTGGCCAGGATCTCGAACTGGACGTAGCTCAATCCGCCCTCGGCCTGCAGCTGCTGCTGGACGGCGTACTGCAGCAGGCTCGCCGCCTCGGTGAGGGCGAAGTAAGTGCGCATCTGCGACGGGTGAAGGGCCTCGGCCATTCACCGATCGTACCCGGGAATGTTTCGAACTCGAAGCAAGTTACAGGTTGGGTAACTGCTTCGAGTTCGAAGCAACTAATCCGAGGAGAGCACCATGAAGGCAGCGTTTTACCACCGGTACGGCGACAGCGACGTTCTGCAGTACGGCGACATCGAGCGGCCGGCACCCGGGACGGGCGAGGTTCTGGTGAAGGTCGCCGGAACCTCGTTCAACCCGGTCGACGCCGGGATCCGCGGCGGCTACCTGTCGGACGTCTTTCCGGTCGCCTTCCCGCACGTGCCGGGTATCGACGTGGCGGGCACGATCACCGAACTCGGCGACCGTGTGAGCGGGTGGCAGGTCGGCGACGCGGTCGTGGGCTTGCTGCCCATGGTGGCCCGCGGTGCGGCCGCCGAGTATGTGCTCGCCCCGGCCGAGGCACTTGCCACGGCTCCGACGTCGGTGCCGCTGGCCGATTCCGCCGCGCTGCCGACCGTCGGTCTCACCGCCTGGCAGGCCCTGTTCGAGGTGGCCGGCCTGACGGCTGGACAGACCATCCTGATCAACGGTGCGGGCGGAGCGGTCGGCGGCTACGCGGTACAGCTTGCGCATCAGGCCGGCGCAAAGGTCACCGCCACCACGAAAGCCAGCGCAGCCGAACGGCTCCGCCACCATGGGGCCGACCAGCTGATCGACTACCTCGACTACACCGCCACCCCGGTCGCCGACGGAGCGCCGTTCGACGTGGTGCTGAACCTGATCGGCACGACGGCCGACGAGACCGAGGCACTGGCCGCACTGGTGGCCGACGGCGGGCACTACGTCGGCACCATGACCTCGGGCCCGGAGACGACGACGCGTGGGCTGCGCAGCCAACGGGTGTTCGTCCGCAGCGACGCCAGCCAACTCGCCGACCTCGTCGGCCAGGTGGATACCGGTCGACTGACGATCGACGTCGCTGATCGCCGGCCACTGGCCGAGATCGCCGCCGTGCATGCCGATGCCGACGCCGGCCGGTTGCCCGGCAAGACGATCCTGACGCCTGCCTAGCCGGAGGTGCCCTCGCGCAAGGCGTAGAGCCGCTCGGCGTAGGCGAGGTCGTCGCGCCACAGCCGGGTGGCAGCCAAGCGCATGAACGGGGTGATCAGCGGCGCCACCCGCAGCGAGTGATGGAAGCCGGTTCGATCAGATTGCGCGACAACGGCTTCGATCACCGCTGTGCGTGGACGCCCATCGCGTCCCGGCCCCATCGGGGTGGCGTGGGTTTCGACGACGCTGCCCGTGCCCTCCCCGTCGACGATCCGCATGACGATGGTGCGCGGCTCCGGCGCGGTGAATTCCGCGATCACCGGGACACCCAGGCGTCCCATCCGGAACGTCACCGCCACCAGGAATCGGTCGGCGGCCTCGTCGGCGTCGACCGCGGGGGCGCTCAGCACCTCCAACTGAGTGAAGGAGTACGGGTGGAACCAGGCGCCGTGCCACGGGTCGAGCCGGTTGGCGATGATGTCCGACGGTTCGCACACCCCGTCCAGGCGGGTCACCGCGGCCAGCCGCGGCCCCGAGGGACGAACCGGGATCACCGGGGCGTCGAGCGGCGGTTCGCCGCCCAGCCGATCCAGCCGGACCCAGACCAATACTCCGTCGTCGAAGGCGGGCAACGGTTTCCAGCCGAATTCACGACCACCCTCGAGCCGCAGCCCGTGCCATGGGCAGATCAGACCGCCACACTCCACCTTTCCGGTCGCGAGGTCCGCACCCAGGTGCGGGCAGGCCGCGGGCCCGACGTGCAAGCGGCGCTGCTGATCTCGCCACGCGACGATGTCGAGTCCACCGACTCGGGTGCCGAACGGCCGATTGGCCCGAACGTCGGTGCTGGCCCCGAAGACATACCAGTTGCCACTGGGCCGGTCCTCAGCGCGGCGCAGCGCGGCGGCGATCAGTGCCGGCTGGGCGTCCTGATAGGTGGGTCGCTGCCCTGCCCAGTTCGCTTTCGGGATCACTTGCAGCGGAATCGACTTCATTCGCGACCGGAAGCTCATGACGCGCGCCTTTCCCGGCTGGCCAGCCGCCGCAGTAGCGGAGAGCGTCCGTGCACCGGCACGGTGTGCAGGGTGTGCCCGGAGATCCCCCAACCGGCCAGCAGGTGGTTGGCGGCCGTCCATCCGGTGGTGGCGGCACGCTCCATCAGCGCGACCGGCAAGTCGATGCGAATGCCGTCGCCGGCCAGCGTCAGACCGGGGACCGGGGTGTCCACCGTCGGCCGGTTGGCGAAGGCACCCGGGGAGAACAACGGGCAGTCGTCACGCACCAGCAGTGTCTCGTTGACGATCCCGGCCGCCGCGGTCTCCGGGTAGAGCTGGTGCAGCCGAGCCAGCATGCGGTCCCGAAGCTCGTCGACCGCGGGCGCGTCGCCCACCGAGTACGAATGCACTTCTACAACCGAACCATGATGTGCGCGAGCCCATTCCGCGGCTTCGCTTTCGTAGCCGCTGACCACGCTGATGTTGTCGACAGGGTCTAGGCCGCCGGTGCCGAGGAAGGCCGGCCGATCGGAATTCACCGGACGGTCCAGCCACAGCCGCTGCACCATGAACGGCGGCGCGGTCTGCATCTGCGCCACGTTGTGACGCCAGCTCTGGTCGCCGAGGCCCGGCGAGGCGGCCACGATTCGTTGCAGCGCAGCGACATCGGTGGCCAACACCACACCGTCGGCGTCGATTGTGGCCCCGGTGGAATCGCGCACCTGCAGCAGCTTGCCGCCGCCGCGGGTCACCGATTCCACCGCCACTCCCCGGTGCACCCGAACACCGTGTTCGATCAAGTACTGGCCCAAGGGCTCCCACAGCGCGGTGTCGAAATTCGACGCGGCGACGTCGAAGACCAATCCTTCGCTCGAGCCCAGGAAGTAGATGTGGAACATCGTCGCCAGCTCCGCCGCCGAGAGCCGCTCCGGCCGGGCGAAGAAACTGCGGGCGAATACCTCGAACGCGAGGTGGCGGGCGGCGACGGGGAAATTGATGTCGGTCAGGAAAGTGCCCGCGTCGAGCCCGTCGAGCTGCTCATAGATCTCCGGTACCGACACCGCGGCCAGCGGAGCGGCAGCAACGGCGTTGAGCCGCATCAGGTCCCGCATCCGGAAGGTGGGGCTGCGCAGCGCGAAGGCAAGCGCGTTCCACGGCGGGGTCTTCGGCAGCCCGCGGAAGGTGTCACGCCGGCCTTCGCCGTCGACCAGCGGATAATCTTCGACGGCCCGCAGCCGCTCGAGCTCGGGATCGGTACGGCGCAACAGCCATCGCAGGTTGTAGTACTGCCGGAAGAACGCGTGGAAGCCGCGGTTGTTCGCCACCTGCGTACCGTCGGGAAGTTGCTCGGTCCAGCCGCCGACCCGCCCGCCCAGATAGTGCTGCGACTCCAGAAGGTCAACGGAGACACCGCGTTCGGCCAGGCCGGTGGCTGCCGAAAGGCCGGCGATTCCGCCGCCGACCACGACGACGTGCGGTGTGGCGGGCAGTGCGTGGGCATGCGGCACCCCGGTGATTGCCGGGTGGGCGACGCGACGAGGGTCGATCATCGGGGTGCGTCCGCCAGGAAGGTGTGCACGATGTCACGCTGCCAGCCGGGCATCGTCTCGCTGTGCACGCCGGAGAAACCTGCTGCCGTCAAGCGGCGCTGGAAGGCGGCCGCGCCGTCGAAGGTGTTCACACTGCGCCACAGGTGCCGATACAGGGTGGCATTGCGGGTCTGTCGCCAGCCGGACGGGATGATGATGCCCCAGCACACCGCGTTCCAGATGGCGGAGGCGACGCGGGAGTCACGCACCGAGTATTCATGCACGGCCAGTGTCCCGCCGGGTCGCAGCAGCTCGCGGAACGTCCGCAACTGCGCGTCCGGGTCGGCGAGGTTGCGCAACAGATACGCCGCGAGGATGCCGTCGAAGGGACCGTCGACGCCGGCGTCAGCGATCTTCTCGATCGGGCTGTGCACAAAGCGGACCGAATCCGGCCAGGACTTCACGCTCGCCTCGGCGAGCATGCCCGCGGAAGCGTCGACAGCGACGATCTCGGCATGCGGCGCGGCGTCCAGCAGTGCGGCCGTCGAGGCACCCGTGCCGCAGCCGGCGTCCAGCAGCCGCAAACCGCGCCCGCCACCCGGAATCCGCATCCGTCGTGCGGAGATCCGCAGGTGGTCGTGATAGCCCGGATTGGCGCCGACCAGTTTGTCGTAGGCGTGCGCGCCGATGTCGAAGGCGCCGGGAACCTGGGCGCGATCCAGGCCGCGATTGGTGACGGTCATGATCGATCTCCTGGATCATCGAGACGGGGCCGCTGCTTTACCCATAACAACATGCCTTCGATCCATCAGTTGGCACCACGGGCGTGGTAGGCCCGGACCAATCCGGAGGCGAAGACCTGCAGCCGCCGCCCGATGGACACCGAAGCACGTCGGCTGAACACCGCGAAGTCGATGTCTTCGATGCGATCGAGGATCTCCGAGTACAGCGTGAACGCGGTCGTCACGCAGGGCCTCGACTGCGGGGCGAGCAGGGCGATCCCCTTGCGCGCCTGCCGGTAGACACCGCGGGCGATGTCGTGCTGAGCGGCCAGCGCGCGGCGCACCTTCGGATCGGTGCGGCGGTTCTGGTGGCACCAGGTCAGCACGTCGCGGTCCACACCGAAGGCGGCGAGTTCGTCGGCGGGCAGGTAGATGCGGTCGCGCGCGAGGTCCTCGTCGACGTCGCGCAGGAAATTCGTCAGCTGGAAGGCATTCCCGAGCGCCTCGGCGTACGGGGCGGCCTCCTCGGCGGGCCCGACCGTGCCGAGGATCGGCAGCATCTGCAAGCCGATGACCGCCGCCGAACCACGCATGTAGTGGTTCAGCGCCGGGCGATCCGGATAGTCGGTGACGGTGAGATCCATCCGCATCGAGGTCAGGAAGTCGTCGAACAGGTCCCGAGGGATCTGATAGGTGCGGGCGGTGTGCAGCACGGCGGCCAGCACCGGCTCGGTCTCGTCGCCGTTGAAGAACTTGTCCGACAGTTCGTCGAGGCGCCGCTCACGGTCGGCGACGCTGGCGTCGATCTCCATGTCGTCGAGGATGTCGTCGGCGTAGCGGGCGAACCCGTACAGCGCGTGCACCGGCGGGCGCTGCGAGGGCGCGAGCAGCCGAGTGGCCAGGAAGTAGGTCCGGCCGTGCTGGGCGTTGAGACGCCGGCAGTAGCGGTAGGACTCGACCAGTCGCGAATCGTCGATGCCCGCGGCATGCAACTCGGTGTGGATCATCGCTACCTGCTTCCCGACCCGACGATGGTGCGTCTGGCGGACGGGTCGTCGACAGCACCGGTGACGCGGTCGGCGGCCAGCCGCCCGGAGATCATCGCTGTCGGGATGCCGACACCGGGCACGGTCGACCCGCCGGCCAGCACGGCGTTGTCGATACCCCGGACCATGTTGGCCGGCCGGAACGGACCGGTCTGGGCGAAGGTGTGCGCCAGCGCGAAGGGCGAGCCGGCTGCCATACCTTGCGCCGCCCAGTCGGCGGGGGTGACGACGTCCAGGATCTCGGCACCGTCGGCGAGTCCGGGCATCAGCCGTTCGGCGGCAGTCGCCACCACCTGGCGCGCGTAGCGCTCGCCGGTCGAACCCCAATCAACCTTGCCCACTTCGAGATTCGGCGCGGGCGCCAGAACGTAGAGCAGATCGCGGCCGGCCGGTGCGAGGCTCGGGTCGCCCGCGGTGGGCCTGGTCACCAGCAGCGACGGGTCGCTCATCAGCACACCGTCGCGAATGATCTCGTCGAATGTGCGAGCCCATTGATGCCCGAAGCTGATGTTGTGGTGGAGCAGGCGCTCACCGACGGCGGGAACCCCGACGTGCACCACGACCGCGGACGGCGCCGGCCGCACCTTGATCGGACGCCGCGGGGTGCGGCCGAGCAGCTGATAGGTCAACGGCAGCTCGGTCGTGAGTACCACCGCGTCGCACGCGATCCGCTCACCGTCGGCGGTGCGCACCGCCGTCACTCGCGAACCGGTGCGTTCCAACCCGTCAACGGTGGACCCGTAGCGGAACTGCACACCCGCCGCTTCGGCCGCGGCCGCCATCGCCTCCGGAACCGCACGCATGCCGCCGCGCGGGAAGTACACGCCCGCAACGGTATCCATGTAGGCAATCACGGCGTAGGCGGCCAGCGCCTGCTGAGGCGGGACTCCGGCGTAGAGCGCCTGGAAAGTGAAAAGTCGCTGCACGCGCTCGTCGGTGATGAACCGGCCGACCATCCGTTCCCAGCCGCGGAATCCGCCGATCGCGGCGAGTCGGGCCAGTTGCGGGGTCAGCAGCGACAGCGGGGACGAGAAGTTGGACGCGATGAAACCGTCGAACTCCAACCGGTAGAGCTCGGTGAGCCAGGCGCGCAGCCGCTGGTAGCCGGCCGCCTGATCCGGGCCGGCGAACTCTTCGATCGCCGCCGCCATCGCACCGGCGTCCGGGTGCACGTCCAGCGAGCATCCGTCGGCGAAAGTGGCTCGATACGCGGGAGCCACCGGAACCAGATCCAGGTGGTCGGTCATCGATGCGCCGACGGCGGAGAAAGCGTCGGAGATGATGTCCGGCATCGTCAGCACAGTGGGCCCGGTGTCGATACGGTAGCCCGCGATGTCGGCCTGTCCCATCCGCCCGCCGGGGAACGGATACCGCTCGACGACAGTGACCGATCGCCCGCGACCGGCAATGTGCAGCGCAGCCGACAGACCCGACAGGCCCGCGCCCACCACCACGACATGATCGGTGGTGCCCGGGACGGTACGCATCAATCGCTCCTCTCCACGCCGAGGGCTTGGATCGCCCCGGCCGAGCCCCTAGGCGATACCCCACCGGATGCACTTGCAATCAACTGGCTTCGGTCTGGCCCCCATTCAATGCGAGTAACGGCCTCCACGCTGCAAGCGAGGACACATGGTCACGCACGCGTAATTATTTCGCAGTCCGTCTAGCTGCACATACGCACCGATTATCGCAGTTGCGCGTTTACCCATCAACGGTTCGGGAAACCCCGCATCCCATCATGAGACGACCAGCGGTAATGACCGCTGCCCTCGTAATGATCGGGCTGCTGGCGGCGTGTTCGACGGGTTCGCGGGTCGATCTGGGCGGACCATCGGCGGGCAACATCACGGCGGCGATCGCAGGCGAGCCGGACCAGCTCGATCCCCAGCGCAGCACGGCGTACTTTTCCTTCGAGGTGCTGGAGAACGTCTTCGACACCCTGGTCGAGCCCGACGACAACCTCGAGATGCGACCGGCGCTCGCGGAATCCTGGCAGGTCTCCCCCGACCAACTCACCTGGACCTTTCACCTCCGTCCCGCAGTGAGCTGGCACGACGGCTCGCCATTGCGCGCCTCTGATGTCGTCTATTCCTACCGGCGGATCATCGACGAGAAACTCGCCAACGCCGACAAGCTCAGCGCGGTCCGTGACGTGCGGGCGCCGGATCCGCAGACGGTGATCATCGACGTCGCGCACCCCACCCCGAACCTGCTGACCAACCTCGGCGGCTTCAAAGGGATGGCGATCGTGCAGCGCCGTAATGTCGAGAGCGGCCAGATCGCGACGCATCCGGTGGGCACCGGACCGTTTGCCTTCACCGGCCGCAAAAGCGGTGACTCGATCACCCTGACCGCCAACAAGAGCTACTGGGGAGGCGCCCCGGAAGTTCCGGGCGTGACGTTCCGGTTCATCTCCGAACCGTCGACGGCGCTGTCTGCCCTGCAAGCCGGTGAGATCGACTGGACCGACGCCATTCCGCCGCAGCGGGTCGAGCAGCTGAAGGGCGACGACTCCATTCACCTTGCCGTCACACCGTCCAACGACTACTGGTATCTCGCACTCAACGAAGCACGCGCACCGTGGAATGACCAACGCGTACGGCAAGCCATCGCCTACGGGATCGACCGGGCGTCGATCGTGCAAGCCACCAGCTACGGGACCGCCACCGCGAATCAGCTTGCGATTCCCCAAGGTAACCCGTGGTACACGCCGTACGACCACTATCGTCACGACCCGGGCCGCGGGCGAGATCTTCTGCGGCAGGCCGGGATCGGCAAGCAGAAGCTGGACATGCTGGTCACCAGCGAGTACCCGGAGACGGTCACCGCTGCGCAGATCATCGCCGACAACCTCGCGGAGGTGGGCATCGACGTCAGCATCCGCACGGTCGATTTCGCAACCTGGCTCGATGAACAGAACAGCGGCCACTTCGACATGCTGATGATGGGGTGGCTCGGCAACATCGATCCCGACGACTTCTATTACGCCCAGCATCACACCGGCGGCTCGAGCAACGCGCAGAAATTCTCCGACCCGGATGTCGACCGACTGCTGGACGCGGCGCGCGAAGAGACCGACCGCGCCCGCCGCCAGGACGACTACGCGCGCGCCGCGACGATCATCGCCGACAAGGCCAGCTACATCTACCTGTACAACCCGTCGGTCATCCAGGCATGGTCGACGAATCTGGCCGGATATGACGCCCGCCGCGACGGCGCCGTCAGGTTTCGCTCAGCCCACCTGACGAGAGGTGGGGCGGCGTGATCGGGTTCCTTCTGCGACGGTTGCTCTATTCGGCGGTGGTGATGTTCGGAGTGCTTGTCGTGGTGTTCGCGCTGGTACACCTGGTGCCCGGCGACCCGGTGCGCATCGCGCTGGGAACGCGCTACACGCCCGAGGCTTACCAGGCGTTGCGCGCGGCCAGTGGCCTCGACCGCCCGCTGATCGCACAGTTCTTCTCCTACGCCGCATCGGCGCTGACCGGTGACCTCGGGGTCAGCTTCCGCAACGGAGAGCCGGTGACCGCGACGCTGCTCGAGCGGCTGCCCGCCACGGTGTCCCTTGCCCTCGTCGGCATCCTGATCGCCTTGCTCATCGCACTGCCCGCCGGCATCTATTCCGCTCTGCATCGCGGCCGCGTAGGTGACGGAATCGTCCGGGTGGCAAGTCAATTCGGCGTCTCGATCCCCGATTTCTGGATGGCGATCCTGCTGATCGGCCTGTTCGCCTCGACCTTGGGCTGGTTGCCCACCTCCGGGTACCGGCCGCTGTTGCAGGACCCGGGCGGCTGGCTTCGCCACATCGTCTTGCCCGGCCTCACGGTCGGACTGGTGGCCGCAGCGATCATGACCCGCTATGTCCGGTCGGCGGTGCTGGAGGTCGCCGAGGCCGGCTATGTACGAACAGCCCGGTCCAAAGGACTTGCCCCACTGGTGGTCACCTCCCGGCACATTGTGCGCAACGCGCTGGTCCCGGTGCTGACCATCACCGGCATCCAGCTGGCGACGATCCTCGGCGGGGTGATCGTCGTCGAGGTGGTCTTCGCATGGCCGGGGCTGGGGCGGTTGACGTTCAACGCCGTCGCGGCCCGCGACTATCCGGTGATCCAGGGGGCGGTGCTGCTGATCGCCGCGCTGTTCCTACTGATCAACCTGATCGTCGACGTGCTGTACGCGGTGGTCGATCCACGGATCCGGCTGTCATGAGAAGGTCGAATTGGCGTTTGCTGCTGGGTAATCCGGTCGCTCTGATCAGCGCGATACTCCTGTTGGCGATCATCATCGCTGCGCTCGGCGCCCCATGGCTGGCTCCGTCGGGTGTCAACGATGTCGATGTGCCGAATGCCCTGCAGGCTCCTGGTAGCGCGCACTGGTTCGGTACCGACGAACTCGGCCGCGACATCGCCTCCCGGGTGCTGGCCGCGACTCGGGCATCACTGGAAGTCGCCGTCGTCAGCGTCGCATTCGCTCTCGTCGTCGGGGTGGGCGTCGGCTTGCTCGCCGGGTATCGGGGCGGCTGGGCGGACACGGTGTTGATGAGATGCGTCGACGTCATGTTCGCGTTCCCGGTTCTGTTGTTGGCGTTGGCGATTGTCGCCGTCCTCGGTCCGGGGCTGACCACCACCATGCTGGCCATCGGCGTCGTCTACACGCCGATCTTCGCCCGGGTAGCCCGGGCGAGCACACTCGGCGTGCGGGTCGAACCGTATGTGGCGGTGTCACGTTCGATGGGCAGCCCGCACCGCTACATCCTGGCTCGCCACGTGCTGCCCAACATCGCCGGGCCGCTCATCGTGCAGACGTCGCTGTCGCTGGCGTTCGCGATCCTCTCGGAGGCTGCTCTGTCGTTCCTGGGTCTGGGGCTGCAACCGCCGCAGCCGTCCTTGGGCCGGATGATCTTCGACTCGCAGGGGTTCGTCACGCTGGCGTGGTGGGTGGCGGTGTTCCCCGGCGTGGCGATTTTCGTGATCGTGCTGGCGTTCAATCTGTTGGGCGACGGGCTTCGAGATGTTCTGGATCCCAAGCAGCGCACGTCGACCGAGGCGAGGCGGGGCTGATGGCACCCGTGCTCAGTGTGCGCGACCTGCGGGTACGCCTCGGCCGCAAGGAGATCGTGCGGGGCATCTCGTTCGACGTCGAGCCCGAGCAGACCCTGGGGATCGTCGGGGAATCCGGGTCGGGTAAGACGATGACCGCGCTGGCGGCCACCGGCCTGCTCGACACCCCGGGTGCGGTGACGGCCGGCTCGAGTCAGCTTGCCGCCGTCGATGATTCGGCCACGATCCAGCTGGTGGGCGCGAAACCCCGGGTGCTGCGCAGCGTGCACGGCGGCCGCATCGGGTTCGTGTTTCAGGACCCGGGAACCTCACTCAATCCGCTGCTGACGCTGGAGCGCCAGATCACCGAATCCCTTCAGACACACAAGAACCTGACTCGCCGCAGCGCCCGGCAGCGCGCGCTCGAACTGCTCGAAGCCGTCGGACTGCCCGAGGCGGAGCGTCGCCTGGACAGCTACCCGCATCAGCTCTCAGGCGGTCAGCGGCAACGGGTCATGGTGGCGATCGCGCTGGCCTGCAACCCCGAACTACTGGTCGCCGACGAACCGACCACCGCCCTGGACGTGACCACGCAGGCGCAGATCGTCACCCTGATCAAGGATCTGCAACGCGATTTCGGCGCCGCGGTGGTGTGGATCAGTCACGATCTGGGCCTTGTCGGGCAGGTCGCCGACGCCGTCACGGTGCTGCAGGACGGGGTGTCCGTGGAACAGGCGCCGGTCCTGGACATCTTCGATTCCCCGCGCCATCCCTACACCCGCGAATTGCTCGACGCGCGGCCGCTGATCGGCGCCGGCGGGCCGCCGTCGGCTCCTGCCGACGCCGCTGTACTGCTGGACGTCGACGCACTGCATGTGCACTTCGACGGGGAGCCGGCCGTCGAGGACGTCTCGTTCCAGATCCGCCGTGGCACCACCCTGGGGCTGGTCGGCGAGTCCGGGTCCGGCAAGTCGACCGTGGCCGGCGCCCTGACGGGACTGGTCACCCCCACCTCGGGCACCGCGACGCTGGACGGAGTGGACATTTTCGGGGTGCGCGGCGCGGACGAGAAAGCGCTCCGCCGTCGGATCAGCCTGGTGCTGCAGGACCCGTTCGCGGCGCTTGACCCACGCGCTCGCGTAGGCTCGGCGATCGCCGAACCCCTTGTCGTGCATGGCATTCAGCGCGGCAAGCACGCCCGGTCGGAGCGGGTGGCAGAACTGCTGGAGCTGGTCGGCCTACCGGGCGAGTTCGCATCGCGCTATCCACATGAGCTGTCCGGGGGCCAGCGGCAGCGAGTCAGCATCGCCCGGGCACTGGCGGTCGAGCCGGAACTGGTCATCCTCGACGAGGCAACGGCGTCCCTCGATGTCTCGGTCCAGTCCCGGGTGTTGGATCTGCTCGCCGACCTGCAGCGCGACCTGCACCTGACCTACCTCTTCATCTCGCATGACCTGGCGGTCGTGGAGCGGATGAGTCACGACGTGCTGGTGCTCCGCGACGGCGCCGTTGTCGAATACCGGCCCGCCGCCGACCTACTCGCCGCACCCGGGCAGGAGTACACCCGCGCACTCTTGGCGGCCGTACCGCCAGCACGACCGCGCGCAGGCTGACATGCTCGTGGCGTGAAAACACTCGCCGTCATCGAACCCTCCGAGCCGGCCACCGTGGCCGGCTCGGTCGCCACCACCGACAGCGCGGTCGTGGCCGGATCAGTCAGCACCATCAGCAGCGCGGTCGTCGCCGGGTCCATCGCCACCGTCGGCAGCGCGGTGGTCAACGCCTCGATCGCGACGGCGGGCAGCGCCGCCGTCGTCGGATCCATCGCCACCGCCGGCAGCGCCCTCGTCGTCGGCTCGGTGGCCACCTCGGGCAGCGCGCTGATCGCAGGCAGCGTGCTGTCCGTGTTCTCGGTGCGGCTGCGCAAATGTGTGGCGTGCCTGGCGTGCGTCGCATGCCGGAGTTGCACCGCCTGTGTCGGCTGTGTGAGATGCACCGACTGCGTCGGCTGCGTTGGGTGCTACAACTGCTCGGGACTGCGCAACGCGAAGGGGCTTCGCGACGTACACGCTTGAGCGAAGGGTCGGGTTATGACACAGCTGGACGGGAAAGTCGCTCTGGTGACCGGTGCGTCATCGGGCCTCGGGGCTGCGACGGCGCAGGTGTTCGCCGAACGGGGGGCCTCGGTATTCGGCATCGCCCGTGACGCCGAGCGGATGGCGACGGTGTTCGAATCTGTTCCCGGCGGCGCGTATTCGTCGGTCGACATCACCAGCGCGCAAGCCTGTCAGGATGCGGTGGCACAGTGCGTCGAACAGTTCGGCCGGCTGGACGTGCTGGTGAACGCGGCGGGCTTTCACCAGATGCGGCGCACCACCTCGGTCACCGACGAGGACTGGGATTACGACCTCGCCGTCAACCTGAACGGCCCGTTCTATCTGACCCGGGCGGCGCTGCCGAAGCTGCTGGAGGTCGGCGGCAACATCGTCAATGTCGCCTCGATCGCCGGCATCGAGGGCGAGGTGTATTCGGCGGCGTACTGCGCGGCCAAGCACGGGCTGGTCGGAATGACGAAGGCGTTGGCGATCGAATACACCAAGGAACAGCTCCGGGTGAATGTCATCTGCCCGGGTGGCATGCTCACCCCGCAGGTGACCGAGTTCAAGACCCCCGAGGACGCCGACTGGGATCTGATCATGCGGATCGCCGCGCCCCGCGGGATGATGGCGCCCGCCGATGTGGCGAAGGTGATCGCTTTCCTGGCGAGCGACGACGCGACGACGATTCACGGCGCGGTCTACAACGTCGACAACGGTAAGACGGCGGGTTAAACCCTCTGCTCGAAGTGCCGGCGAATACCGGCCAGCATCTCGGTGTGCGCGTCGACCGCCTGCCGCACCGTGATGCCGAGCAGCGGCCAGGGCGCGGTGAACCGGATTCGTTCGGTCAGCCGGGTTCCGGTGGGTATCGGATCGAAGGAGACCACCGAGTCCAGCCGAACGGCCGGGAACTGGCGGGCCTCGGTGCGAACCGGACCGGACGTGGGCACCTCGAGGCGCGCGGTGTACGTGATCGGAAGGGTCGCGATCCCCAGCGGGATGCGGTCACGAACCCGATAGATGTGGACGTAGCCGTCGTCGGTGGCGGTGTGCGACAGCGTGTCGACCGACACCACCAGCGGGTGCACGTCCTTGATGTTGTTCAGATCGACGTAATGGGCTCGCACCGCGTCGGGCGCGCCGGGCACGTCTTGAGCGACAACCCGGTCGACGGGACCTGCCATCGCCCGGCTGCTAGCCCGCGGAAGCCCTCTGCAGAACGCCGACCTGGTCCGGGCAATAGGTGCCGATCGCAGCGCCGAGGAACTGCAGAGCCTGGCCCTGGTTGGTACCGAGCGGGAGGTTGGTCACCAGGAACTTCGCCGAGGCGTAGGCGTCCTTGTCCAGGCCGGTGGCCAAACGCTTGCAGGTGATCTTGCCGATCCAGGCGTTGTAGTCACGAGGCCCGTAGATCCCGAAGGTGTGCAGCTGATTGGCGAAATCGGTGTCGGGGTCGGCGTGCGACGGCGCGGCCAGGACGATCGGCGCCGCGACGGCCGCAACAGCGGCCATGGCAAGCCTCGTAACGTTCATGGCCAGGATTGTAGGACAGCTAACCAGTGCCGCAAGAGCCATACCGCACAATTGACCGCGTGACGCTGAAATTCAGCCTCGGCGAGTGTGACCACAGCCGTCCTCGGCCGACGGTGTGACCTCGGGCACGGACGCCGAGGGAGAATCGGTTGGCGCCGCTACCGGGGGGTATTGTCCGATCAATTAAGTGAGCTAATCTCTTACGTTAAGTCAGCTAAGCTGTCGCGACATACAGGAAAACGGGGTTGAGATGGGACGGACGGCCGCGCTCACGAACGGCGCCGAAGGAGTCACCGCGCCGGCCGTGCCGGCGTCGTAGTCTCGTCGGGGAATCCTATGGTCAAGGCACTGAGGCGGGCGTGGATACCGCTGCTCATCGTGGTTGTGGTGGCCGTCGCCGCGTTCGGCGTTTTCCGCCTCCACGGTGTCTTCGGCAAAACAGAGCTCACCCGTCCCGGCAGCGGCCTGGCCAACGACACGAAGCCGTTCAACCCCAAGCAAGTGACCTATCAGATCTTTGGCCCCGAAGGTGCTGTGGCAACCATCAACTACCTCGACCTGGACGCGCAACCGCAGATCGCCCGTGACATCACGCTGCCCTGGTCGTTGACGCTCACCACGACAGCCCCGGCCGCCAGCGCCAACATCGTCGCCCAGGGCGACACCGACACCATCGGGTGCCGCATCCTCGTCGATGGTGTGCTCAAGGACGAGAAGACCTCGACCGGCGTCAACGCCCAGACCTTCTGCCTGGTGAAGTCCGCATGACCGACTTGCAGGCGCCGCCCAAGAAGAATCCGGCGATCCCCCGGTTCATCCGGATGTTCTCGGTGCCCATCCTGCTGTTCTGGCTCGGTCTTGTGGTCGTGCTCAACGTCGCGGTGCCGCAGCTGGAAGTGGTCAGTCAAGAGCATTCGGTCTCGCTGGCTCCCGACGACGCCCCCTCGCTGAAGGCGATGAAGAAGGTCGGCGCGGACTTCCAGGAGTTCAAATCCAACAGCTCGGTCATGCTGCTGCTGGAGAGCGATCAGCCGCTGGGCGATGAGGCGCATCGTTACTACGCCGACCTGGTGAAGAAGCTGAGCGCTGACACCAAGCACGTTGAGCACGTTCAGGATTTCTGGGGCGATCCGCTGACCGCCGCCGGTTCCCAGAGCGCCGACGGCAAGGCCGCCTACGTCCAGCTCTATCTGGCCGGCAACCTCGGTGAGGCCATCGCCAACGAGTCGGTGGACTCGGTCCGCAAGATCGTCGACGACAATCCCCCGCCCGCCGGTCTCAAGGTGTACGTCACGGGCGGGTCGGCGCTGAGTCACGACCAGCACACGGCCGGCGACAAGAGCGTCAAGCTCATCACCGCGGTGACGATCGGCGTCATCTTCATCATGTTGCTGCTGGTGTACCGGTCGATCACGACGGTGCTGCTGGTGCTGGTGATGGTCTTCCTTGAGCTGTCCGCGGCCCGCGGGATCATCGCGTTCCTCGGCAACGCCAACATCATGGGGCTGTCGACCTTCGCGGTGAACCTGCTCACCACACTGGCGATCGCGGCGGCCACCGATTATGCGATCTTCCTCATCGGCCGCTATCACGAGGCCAGACTGGCCGGCGAAGACCGGGAAACCGCGTACTACACGATGTTTCACGGCACCGCGCATGTGATCCTCGGATCGGGCCTGACGATCGCAGGCGCCACACTGACACTGCACTTCACCCGGCTGAACTACTTCAAGTCTTTGGGTTTCCCGCTGTCGATCGGCATGCTCATCGCAGTCGTCGCAGCGCTGACCATGGGACCAGCGCTGATCACGGTCGGCAGTCGCTTCGGTCTGTTCGAACCGAAGCGGAAGATGAACACCCGGATGTGGCGGCGGGTCGGCGCGGCAGTCGTGCGGTGGCCCGGGCCGATCCTCGTCGCCTCCATCGCGCTGGCACTGGTCGGGTTGGTTGCCCTGCCGTCGTACAAGACCAACTACAACGACCGCTACTACCTCCCCAACGACATTCCGGCCAACGAGGGTTATGCGGCCGCCGACCGGCACTTCCCGCAGGCCCGGATGAATCCCGAGCTCCTGCTTCTCGAAACCGATCACGATGTCCGGAATCCGGCCGACATGCTCGTCGTCGACCGGATCGCCAAGACGATCTTCCACATACCGGGCATCGGCCGCGTGCAGACCATCACCCGTCCCCTCGGCACCCCGATCGAGCACACCTCGATCCCCTTCATCATCAGCATGCAGGGCACCAACCAGACGATGAACATGTCCTACCTGCAGGACCGCATGAAGGACATGCTGAAAATGGGTGACGAGCTACAGGTCACCATCGACACCATGGAGCGCATGCTCGCGCTGACCAGGGAGATGGTCGGGATCACCCACAGCATGGTGGGCAAGACCAAGCAGATGGTGGCCGACACCAACGAGATCCGGGACAACATCTCCGATTTCGACGATTTCTTCCGGCCGATCCGCAACTACCTCTATTGGGAGCCGCACTGCTTCGACATCCCGATCTGCTGGTCGATGCGGTCGATATTCGACTCGCTCGACGGAATCGACACGCTCAGTGACGATCTCGGGGCACTCGTGGTCGACATGGACAGGCTCGACGTCCTGATGCCCAAGATGCTCGAGGTCATGCCGCCGATGATCGCGACCATGAAGAACATGAAGACCACCATGCTGACCATGCAGTCGACGATGGGTGGGCTGCAGGATCAGATGGACGCGATGCAGCAGAACGCCACCGCGCTGGGACAGGCCTACGACGCGTCGAAGAACGACGACTCGTTCTATCTGCCGCCCGAGGTGTTCGACAACCCCGAATTCAAGCGCGGCCTGAAGATGTTCGTCTCGCCGGACGGAAAAGCGGTGCGGTTCATCATCTCTCACGAGGGAGACCCCGCGACGCCGGAAGGCATCTCGCACATCGACAAGATCAAGAACGCCGCATTCGAGGCGATCAAGGGCACCCCGCTGGAGGGCTCGAGGGTCTATCTCGGTGGTACCGCCTCGACCTATAAGGACATGCAGCACGGGGCCAACTACGACCTGCTGATCGCCGGGATCGCGGCGCTGGGCCTGATTTTCATCATCATGCTGATTCTCACGCGAAGCGTGGTCGCGGCCGCCGTGATCGTCGGGACGGTCGTGCTGTCGCTGGGTGCGTCGTTCGGTCTGTCGGTGTTGATCTGGCAGCACATCATTGGGTTGCCGCTGCACTGGATGGTCATCGCGATGGCGGTCATCATCCTGCTGGCGGTCGGTTCGGACTACAACCTGCTTCTGGTGGCCCGTTTCAAGGAAGAAATCCACGCCGGTCTCAACACCGGCATCATCCGGGCGATGGCAGGCAGTGGGTCAGTGGTGACCTCAGCCGGATTGGTGTTCGCGGCCACGATGGCCTCGATGGCGATCAGTGATCTGCGGGTGGCCGGCCAGGTGGGAACGACGATCGCGCTGGGCCTGCTGTTCGACACGCTCGTTGTTCGGTCGTTCATGACGCCGTCCATCGCGGCCCTGCTGGGCCGGTGGTTCTGGTGGCCGCAGCGAGTGCGTCAGCGCCCGGTGGCACAGCCGTGGCCGACGCCGGCCGAGGCAGCCGAACGGCGATCGGTGGACGCGAATGCCGGTGGCGGCTCCGCCTGATCAGCGCACCGTTCCGAGCTGTTGAGTCGTCGGCTGTTCGGTACCTGTTCAACCGCCGTTCGCACAGTGGCAAGTCCGGCCATGACTTTGCTGTCATCCTTGACGGCAGCCCTGTAGGCCGGCTGTCGATGGAAGGACTTTGATGTCGCTCGAACTGCGCTGCGTCGCGACGCTGCTGATTGGTGTCGGTACGTCGATTGTGCTGGCCCCGTTGGCCGTTGCCGATCCCCCGAGCATCCCGGAACCGGGATCGGAGTCGGCCGCCGCCACCATCCGTGACCTCGACGCCGCGGGCTATGACGTGCAGCTGCAGTACGAGAACGGCGCACCGCTGTCCCCACTGTCGCAATGCACAGTGACCGACATCAACACCACCGGGTCGGCGGGCAGCCAAGGCCTCGCCTACGTCACCATCAACTGCCCCAAGTAGCTTCAGCGCGCTTGCTGCAGCACGGTGACGGTCTCCAATTCCTCGACTGCCGTCACCGCTCGCCGTAGACCCTCCAGGGCAACACCTTCGGACTGCATGCCACCGAGGCCCGCGGTGGCCAGCGCCGAAAGATACGGGTGCACAACGGCTTGCCGGTATCGCGTCCACAGTTCGGCACTGTCGAATCTCGGGCCGCCCCGGCCCGCGAGTGCATTCCGATACGCATCGAGCAGGTCGCGCTCCACAGTTCCGCGGTCGAGGACGGGCGTGCCCAGCACGATCGCGTAGGCGAGGTCGCGCGACGGATGACCGCGGCGGACCACTTGCCAGTCCAGCAACCCGGCCTGTCCGTTGCGGAAGAACGTGTTTCCGGGATGGGAATCGCCGTGCAACACGGTGTGCCGACCGCGGTCGATCAGCTCGACGACGGCGGGAAAGTTCTCCCAGATGTAACGCCCGGCATCTACGGGTATCGTCGTCGCGCCGGCCAACCGGCGCGCGGATGCGCGCATCACCGTGGGCGTGATGACATTGGCCGGGTCATCCGACGGGGCAATCAGCCAGCCGAATTGGCCGCTGCCATCCCGCTTGTGCGGTAACCGGTCCCAGAACGTCGCGTGCAGTCCGGCGAGAGCTTCGACGACTTGCGCCATCTGGTCGGTGGACAGCGGGTGCAGGGTATCGGGGAACTCGCACGGCGTGCGGGACATGTCCTCCAGCACGATCACGTACCGGCCCGTCAGGGCGTCGAATGCCGAGCCGTAGGACCGGGGAATCCCCGATCCGAGTTCGGGTGCCAATTCGCGGTAGAACCGGGCCTCGGTCTCCCCGAGTCCAGCCAACTCCCCCAGCATTCGGATTCCGGCGGTGGCGGCGGTCATCTTCACGAACACCGATGACGGCACGTCAACGCCGGTGAGGCCGAGGCGGGCACGGCTCGACGTGCCCGCCGCGTCGTCGAGAACGGCTACCGAGTCGACAGGTCGGCCGATGATCTCGGACAACACCGTTGGCGTCAGGTCGGCGATCCGGCGCGGAAACGACCGCGTGCCGCCGAGGACGGAGTCAAGGGCAAGACGCCGCACACCGCGGCCGAGATGGACGCCGAAGCGTGCAACAGAACGCACCGGTGGACCATACCCCCGCCGCGCCGCGCGCAGTTACACATTCGAGAGAAAGTGTAAACTGCGCGGACAGCCGACATGAAAGGCAACGCAATTGGGCATCGTGACCACCAGCTCGGAGACGGCGTTCAGCCAATCACCGGAGACGATCTACGACTTCGTCACCAATCCCGCCAACTGGACCAGGACTTACCCCGGCAGCAACTACGTGGGCAAGCTGGACAAGCTGCCGCTGACTGTTGGCGATACATGGGAAGAGGGCGGCCCCGACGGGGACCGGATCTTCACGTGGCACTTGGCGATCGCCGTGCGACCCAAGCTATGGGTGTTCACGTCGGTGGGCCGACTGGGCCACGATCGGGACGGCAGCGGCGGAATGGAAGGGCGCATCACCGTCCAGTACCACTTCACCACGCCAGGAGCGGACATCACGTTGTTCACTCGCACGATGACCATCGAGGCGCCCAAGGACAAACCGATGCCCGACGGCTTCTTCCGAATCGTCAACCCGGCCAATATCGACCGGTATCACGCCGCAATCGCGCGGGAGCTCAGCCAATCCCGTTGAGGCCGTGGTGGTGATTGCCACCCGACTCGGTGGGGGCCGGCGGAGCGATCACCGTCGGGCTGAACTTGTTGGGGTTCGAGGGGTTGAGCCCCTTCTCGGTGGGTGTCGCCGACGGGCTCGGTGACGTCGTGGTCGAGACCGAAGGCGACGGGGCCGGGTTCTCGTTCTTGCTGCAGGACGCGACAAACGACGCCATGGCGACGAGTGCGGCACCACCGATGACCGCAGCGATACGGGCGGAAACAGAGGGCGAATTCATGGGAATCCTTTACCGAAAGCGGCGATCTCGCCCTCGCCGGGGGCCTTAGATAGGCCTGAATGCCTGTTCAAGCGGAGATCTTGCCACGGAGCACGGGAATTGGCAAACATTCGTGCCGAGGTGATGTTTCCTCGTGGCCCGGCGATGCCGTCCGGCGGGTTCGCCGGGGTGTCGACCCGCAGACCGTGATCACCAAAGCCGGGCGGCTTCTCGTCATCGCATGCGTAGTGAATTTGTTTGCAGACTTGTGACTCCGAGTCGGCCACGGAGTTTGCCAGGTGCGGTACCGTCTTCTCAGCGTTTTCTAAGGGGAAGCAGTGATGGGTTCGACGAATCATGCCTCGGCGTACGTGGGCCGCATCGGCGGCCTGGCAGTGGGATTGGGTGTCGGGGTGGCGATCCTCGCCGGCGCCGGCGCGGCGTGGGCGGAGGGGTCCGGCTCGGGCGACTCGGGCTCATCGTCGTCGTCGCACAGCTCGTCCAGCACTGGTTCATCCGGCACCGGCTCGTCCGGACCGTCGAAGCCCAAGGCCACCGCATCATCGGCTCGCACCTCGAACAAGCTGACCGCGCGCGGCGCCACCAAGGCGCCCGAGGCTGCCGCGACACCCAAGGCCGGCGCGGTCAGGGCCGCGGCGAAGCCGACCGCGCCGAAGGTCGTCACCGCGCTGCTGTCCACCGTCGGCGTGACGACCGATACCACGGGCGTGGCAACCTCCAAACGCGAGGCAGCCGCCAGCGCGGCGGCGGCCGCTGCGGCCACAGCACCCACCGTCATCCCGTCGTATCCGGTCGGCTGGGTGACCGGTCAGGCGAACAACGCCTACCCCGGCATCGGATGGCCGCAGACGAACAACACCAAGGGCTTCGGGATCTACGGCACCGACCTCGGCATCATGTGGGAGAACGGGCTGACCGGCAACATCCAGCTGGCGTTCGGTGACACCTTCAGCGCGCCGGGCATGACCGGCGACTGGCGGTCGAATGTTTTGTTGCTCAGCCAGGACAAGAACCTGACCAACGGCCTGACGCTGCTGCAGACCGGCTACGCCTACCAGTTCATCCCCCGCAATTCCGGCGTGCTGTTCCCGTTCCTGGGTTCCGAGGTGACGGTCATCCCGACGTCGGCCATCTCGGTGAACAACGAGCAGTACGTCAACTACATGTCGGTCAAGTCGTGGGACACCCCGGGACGCTGGACCACGAACTACTCGGCCATCTCGATGTACGACCCAGCCACCGACAAGTGGGTGCTGCAGCGGTCGACCATCCGCTCGGCGAGCTGGTTCGGCTCGACGAAGCCCTACGTCCCCGGCAACCAGAACTTCCAGCAGGCGGCGTATGTCCTGCAGCCCGCCGATCAGGTCGCCGAGGGCGACACCCAGTACCTCTACGCGTTCGGCACCCCGTCCGGGCGCGCAGGTTCGGCCTACCTGTCGCGGGTCGCCGTCGACGACGTGAACAACCTGGCCAAGTACCAGTACTGGAACGGGACCACGAACACCTGGGTGACGGGCAAGCCCGTCGCGGCCACGCCGATCATCGGCGATTCCACCCATTCCGCGGGGCTTTTCGGACCCGTCATCGACTGGGCGAACAACCCGAACGTGCTGGGCGGCATGCTCGGTGGCCTGTTCGGCGCCAAGACCGGCGGCAACGTCAGCGAGATGTCGGTCCAGTACAACGAGTACCTGGGCAAGTACGTGATGATGTACGGCGACGGCAACAACAACGTCAAGATGCGCTACGCCGACTCTCCCGAGGACGCCTGGTCGGCACCGATCACGGTGGCGACGTCCGCGACGTACCCGGGGCTGTACGCGCCGATGATCCATCCGTGGTCGGGCACCGGAAAGCTGGTCGACAGCAACGGAAATCCGGACGACAGCACGCTGTATTGGAATATGTCGCTCTGGGGCAACTACAACGTCGTGCTGATGAAGACCGACCTGTCGTCGCTGAAGGCCTCGCTGGCCTAGGTACACCGACCGTCACCTTCGGGTGACGTTCACTCCACCTGAGTCCATTTTTCAAACTCTGCTAGCCTGACTGCTGTGACCGTCGACCGCGACCTGTTCAGTGCCGAAAACTGTTCGGTCAAGCGAGCACTGGACATCGTCGGCGAGAAGTGGACATTGCTGGTTCTGCGCGAGGCGCTGTACGGCGCCCGGCGCTTCGAGCGGTTCCAGAGCCGCATCGGCTGCCCCCGCCAGGTTCTCACCGACCGCCTGAACACGCTCGTCGCGGCGGGCGTGCTGCGGAAGGTGCCCTATCAGGAGCCCGGCCAGCGTGAGCGTCACGAGTACCGACTGACGGAGAAGGGCCGCGACCTGCTCCCGGCCGTGATCGCGTTGATGCACTGGGGCGACAAGTGGGAGGCCGACGCGGCCGGTCCACCGGTCGAGGTCGTGCACCGAGAGTGCGGCCATCCCGTCGAACTGATTCTGCGATGTCGCGACGACCACGCCCCGCTGACCGCCCATGACACAGAACCGCGGCCGGGCCCCGGCGCCCGCCCTGCCAAGACCGGAAAGACGAGTAGATGACCACCACCACGGCCCACCCCTTCGATACCGCAATCAGCCTGTCGGACAACACCAATGGAGGATATGTCGGCCAGACCACGCCGGAGTACGCGAACATGGTGGGCCCGTTCGGCGGGGTGACGGCCGCCGCGATTGTGCGGGCGATCGAGCGGCACCCGGATCGGACCGGCGAACCCATCGCGCTGACCGTCAACTATCTCGCTCCGGTGAGCGACGGCGCCTTCGATGTCGCCGTGCGTGCCGTCCGCACCAACCGGACCAACCAACACTGGATCGCCGAGGTCAGCCAGGACCGCGGAATCACCACCACGGCCACCGCGGTCTTCGGGGTCCGCCGGGATGCCTGGTCGGACACCGAACTCACGATGCCCGATGTACCCGATCCTGAAAGCACCTCGCATACAACGGTTCCCGGCCCCGTCCCGTGGATGCGCAACTATGACATGCACTATGTCGAGGGCGCTGTGCCGACCGACGCGGCAGAAAGCGCGTCGTCGACGACGACGCTCTGGGTGCGACAACGCCCGGCCCGCACGCTGGATTTCCCGGCACTGAGCGCGCTCACCGATGTCTTCTACCCACGGGTGTTCCTGCGCCGCGGCCGGATGCTGCCTGCCGGCACCATCTCGCTGACCACCTACTTCCACGTCGATGGCGCCGAACTCGCCGAGCAGGGCACCGACTACGTCCTGGCCAGCGCGCACGCCCAGCGTTTCGCCCGCGGATACTTCGATCAGACCGCGCAAATCTGGGGCCGCAGTGGGACCCTGCTGGCCACCAGCCACCAGATCGTCTACTACAAAGACTGAATGCACGACGATTCCGAACCGCCCGCAACCCGGCGGTGGCCGCACGTGCTGCGGCTCGTGCTGTTCGTCGCGGCCCTGCTGACGCTGTTCTACCTCGTTGCGGTGTCCAGGGTCATCGACCCGGCCGGTGTACGCGCCGCGGTATCGGCGGCCGGGCCCGCCGCCCCCCTGGTGTACGTCGTGGTGTCGGCGGGATTGGCCGCCGTGTTCGTTCCGGGCCCGCTGCTGGCAGCGGGCAGCGGCGTGTTGTTCGGGCCGCTGCTGGGTACGTTCGTCACTCTCGGGTCGACGGTCTTGACGGCGGTCATCGCCGCCCTGCTGGGCAGGCGAGCCGGCCGTGACAGTGCCAGAGCTCTGCTCGGCCCCGACTGGTCGGCGCGCATCGACTCCCAGATCCAGCGCCGCGGCCTGTGGGCGGTGGTGGGTCAGCGGTTCGTGCCGGGGATCTCCGATGCACTGGCGTCCTACGCATTCGGCGCGTTCGGAATGCCGTTGTGGCAGATGGCGGTTGGTGCGTTCGTCGGGTCCGCGCCGCGCGCATTCGTGTATACCGCACTGGGCGCGTCGATTTCGGACCTGTCCTCGCCGCTGGGCTATACCGCGATCGCGGTGTGGTGCGTCACCGCGATCATTGGGGCATACGCCGCCCATCGCGGCTATCGCGGCTGGCGCGGGCGGCGCGAGGGCGGGTCCCTCCCCGGGGGTGAGGAGGGACCCACTCCCGGTTAGCGGCCGCTGTGTCCGCGACCGCCCGCTTTGTGCTGGTGCTTCGGGCCGGCCGTGCCCGACTTGCCGTCGTTGCCGTCCTTCGTTGTAGTCGAAACGGAAGGCTTGTGCTGCAACGGCTTTGCCGATGCCTTGGCGTCTGTCGGCGCCTTGGTGTCGGTCGGTGCCGACGGATCCGTTTTCGGCTTTTCGGTAGCCGGCTTGTCGGTCGTCACCGTCGTCTCGGCGGTGGCCGACGCGGCGGGCAGTTCTTTGGTCTTCACCGCGGCAGCCGTCGTGATAGCGGCCGGCTTCAGGGCCGCTGCAATCTGGTGTGCCAGTGTCTGCAGAGTCGAAATGGGGCCTGCGGCGTTGAGGATGATTCCGCCGTCTGGTCCTATCGAGATTCCACTCGCGGAGAACAGTCCTCCAGCCAGCACCGACAGCCCCGGACTGACAAGAGGCCCCAGGTCGGGTCCGAAGCCGCCGTTGAGTACACCGTCGAGAATCGTGGCGGGACCGGTGAGAATGGCGTTGACGACCTGACGCGGGTCGCCGGTGCGGACAGCGTCGATGACGTTTTGGGTGGCGGCGCCGGCAGCCCCCAGGCCGCTGATCACCGGTCCGAGTAAGCCGACGACGTAGAGTCCATCCTGCAGTGGATCCCGGAATACCCCGGCAACGTTGATCAGGTTCTGAACGGGCTGGGTGACGAACTGCTCGACGGCGGGCAGCAGGTTTATCAACGGCAGGCCCACTGCCACAGGGACGGTCAGCAGAGCGTTGGTTGCCGCCTCCACATTGCCCGCCGCAAGCGAGGTAAGCACCGTCTTCACCAGGTCGGGTGACGTCTTGGTCAGCGCGGTGAATAGTCCGTTGCCCGCGTCGCCCAAGGCCGTCCCGAGCGCGCTGAGGCTCGCGGTCTGGTTCGCGACGATCTGTTTCAGCACCTCACCGGGGTCGGCCGCGTCGACAAGGGCCTGAAGGTTGGTACGCGCCGCCTCGAAGACCTCTCTGTAGGAGTCGATCGGGCTGACTGCCGCCGCGAGGCTCGCGTCGAAATGGAGCGCGGGCAGATGAAGGGCAGGCACCGGTGGAGCGATCGGCGAGGCGGCGATGACGCCGGCGCCGAGCAGCGCCACACCCGCCGTGACGGAAGAACGAACAGCTCGTTGCATGAGATATCCCGAGAAGTTGAGGTTGTACTGACATTCGGAACCTACTGCTGGGTAAGTTCGGCCTGCCATCGCACAAATTGATGAGATCGTCAGCGGGACCCCGCCGGGCTGTGCCTACGAAATCAGTTGCGCCCGACCGCTTTGGCATTCATGGCGTTGGCGAGCTGCACCCGCGAACGAACTCCCATCTTGCGGAACACCGCACGTAGATGGGTGTTCACCGTATGGACCGACACACCGAGAGCGGACGCTACGGATTGATTGGTGTGGCCCTCACTCACCAGCTGGGCGACCCGCTCCTCGGCCCTGGTCAGGCTCTCCCCGCTGCCGGTGAATGCACCAGCCCTGCTCAAGTTGCGCTCGACACCGGGCAGATAGAAGTTCGCTCCGAGCTCGGCATAGAGGTCCCACGCTTCGGTCAACGCCGCCACCGCGGTGTGCCGGTCACCTTGGTCGACCAGGACGGCACCGTAATCGGCCAGCGCTCCCGCCAACAAGAACGAGCGCGGCGACTCACGAAGGATCTTGACCGCGCTGCGTAGCGTCCCCGCGTCGCCGGTGACGAATCCCTCGACCTGCAGCGCCACGCCCTCGAAGCTGGCGACACCGGGATTGCGTTCGGCAGCGATCCCCGCACGTTCGACTGTCTGCCAAGCGAATTCGTCGTCGGCGGCGGCTATCGCGATGCCCGCTTGTACACGTAGCAGCTCGGGGCTCCTCGGCCACCAGGACCTCGACTGCGCCAATGAGTCCATCAGCGGCTTGAGGATTCGCACACTGTCCTCGAATCGGCCTTCGGCTCCGGCGATTCGGCCTTTGATCAACAGGGTCGGAGCCTTGCGGAAGGCGTCGTCGGCCTGTCTGGTCTTTTCGGCGGGCCGAAGCCGTTCCCGGGCCAGTGCGAGATCACCGCGGATCACCGCGACGACACTGCCGATCAGCCAGGCCTCGAATTTGTGGACATAGGTGCCCATGTCGTCACAGAGGCGGATCACCGTCATGGCGCCGGCGTCGGCTTCGACGAATCGTCCGAGCTTGAAGTCCTGCAGGAGTTGAGCGAAGACCAGAGACGGCAGGCTGTGGTCGTGGAGCTGATGTACACGAGCGAGCAGTTCCTCGGCCTCCTCGAAGCGGTCGAGCTGCTGCAGCGCCAGGACCTCGCCGGCCAGGTAGGTCGTCCCGCCCAGCGCGCGCAGGGCGCGATAGTGCCTGCGGGCCGACCCGTGTCGGCCCTCGGCGGTGCCGGCTTCGGCGAGGGCCTTCACGGCCAGCAGTTGAGTTCGCTCATCGCCGAGTGCACGCCCGCGAGCCAGGGCGGCCTCGGCGGCGTCGGTGGCCGCCGCGGCCGTCCCGGCGCGAGTGAGCACCAGAGCCTCCACCGCGGCGAGACGGGCCTGCATCTGCGGCGACACCGCGGGATGGTCCTGAACCTCGACGATCCGGCGGTCTATTTCACCAAGCTGACCCATCAACCACAGTCCCTGAGCGGCAAGCGATTGCAGGCGAGCTCGCGCTTCGATGTCAGATGTCTCCATCAGTAGCGCATCGATGACCGCGACGGCGTCGTTGCCACGCTCGGCGCGGATGAGAACCTCGGCGCACTGTTCGCCGACCTCCAGACGCCGCGGGTCCTCGGCATCGAGCAATCCGAATGCCTCCACGATCAGCGGCGCGGCCACCGAGGGCATGGTCAGCGACGTCTGCGCAGCGGCACCCCGGAGGATTTCCACCACCTCATGATCGCCGGCCCGGGCGGCGGCGCGGGCGTGCGGCGCTGCCGCGACCACTCCCCTGCCCGACGCCACCAGATATCGGGCACATCGCAGATGCAGAGCGCGGCGAACCGCCGCGGGAACGGTCTCGTAGACCGCTTCCCGGATCAGATCGTGGGCGAATGCGATGTGGTCGCGATCTTCGGCCAGCAGGCCGCGGCCGTGAGCTTCACGCCGCTGCGCCGTGATCGCCACAATGGACCGGCCGGCGAGCAACTCGGTGGCGTCGGACAGGTCCAGCGGCCGGCCCCACACGGCCGCGAGTTCGACCAGCTCGGCGGTGCCGTCACTGAGCGAGCGCAAGCGGCTGTCGATCGCATCGGCGAACGCCGGCGGGATGTCGTCGGTCTCCGCCCCGGCACTGCGCGCTGCGGCCACCCCCGACAGCAGCTGCACCGCCAGGAAAGGATTGCCGCCCAACGCATGCAGGCGTCGATGTGTCAGGCCTTCGGCGGGGCCACCCAGGTAGTCGCGCGCCAGTGCGTCCAGCTCGGCGTCGGTCAGCGGCCCCAGCTCCACGTCGTGCCGGTCCACGTCGTCCAGCGCACCGGCGGGCTGGGGACCGACCTCACGGCTGGCGGTCAGCCAGACCACCGGAGCCTCGGCGAGACGGGCGGGAAGCGTGTCGAGGGCGAATCGGGTGACCGGGTCGGCCCACTGCGCGTCGTCGATGACGATCAGGACGGGACTGCGCACCGAGATGTCGGCGAGCAGCGAAGCGATGCGGTCGACGAGCCACACCGGCTGGTGATGCACGGGCGCGAGGTCGGCGAAGGTCTCGGCTCCCACCAACGGCTGCGAGCCGGACCGCAGCGCGACCAGCAGCGGGGCACCTGCCGAGATCTGATCCAATTCCTCGGCCTTACCGAAGCCGACGGCGAAACCGGCCGCGGCCGCCTGCCGGGCGACCGCCTGCAGCATCGTGCTCTTACCGATGCCGGGCTCGCCGCGCAGCCGGATCACAGCGCCTTGTCGCACGTCACCGGCCCGCCGCAGCAATGTCGCCACGGCAGCGAGTTCGGCGTTTCGGCCTCTCAGGACGGGTCGTGGCATCGACGGCCCGACCCGGTGCAACTTGTCATTTCCTCTAACAACCCCCGATGAGCCGCGTCGCTTCCCGCGCCACGGGATACTGGCTCACATGGCTGATCGCAACGTCCTGGGCGGCCCCCTCGAACCCTGCGGAACCGATCCCATGACGGGTTTCTACCGCGACGGCTGCTGTTCCACCGGCCCGGAGGACGCCGGCAGTCACACCATCTGCGCGGTGGTGACCGCCGAATTCCTCGCCCATCAGCGCTCGATAGGCAATGACCTGTCGACCCCGATGCCGCAGTATCGGTTTCCCGGTCTGACGCCCGGTGACCGGTGGTGTGTCACAGCGCTGAACTGGCTACGCGCCCACACCGACGGGCATGCTGCGCCGGTCGTGCTGGCCTGCACTCACGAGCGGACGCTGGACGTGGTGCCGCTGGAGACTCTGCAGGAGTACGCGGTCGACGTGCCCGACGACCTGGGCGCGCTGTAGCTCAGAAGTAACCGTTGGCGGGCGGCCACGCCCCATTGACCGCGTAGTTGCCCGCCGCGTGCGCCTTGTACGCCAGCGGGTTGTGCGTGGAGACGGTTCGGACGTTGCGCCAGTGCCGATCCAGGTTCAACGCGCGAGCGGTGGCCGAGGCCCCACCGGTGTCGAAGATCCGCTCCGCAGCCGCCAGGGTCAGCCGCTCGGCGACCAGCTGCGCCTCGGCGACCACGATCGCCACCCGGGCCAGTTCGTCCGCGTCGTCGATACGACCGGAGTCCACCACTGTGTCGAGGGCGTCGGCGGCATGGAGGACCAGCGCCTCGGCGGCGGACGCGTTCGCGGCGATCTCACCGACCGCGTGCAGTGTGAACGGATCGCCGGTGGCGGTGTCGGCCAGCGAATGCGACGCCGGACGCGCCTTGTTCTGCACGTACCAGACGGCGTCGTCGCGGGCCGCCGCCGCGATGCCCGCGGCCACCGCCGCCAGATACAACTGCAGGAACGCCGTGCTCTGACCCAGGTGCCTGCCGTCGGACACCGTGATCACCTCGTGTGGGCGGACCTCCACGTTGGTGAATCGGGTTCCACCGCTGGCGGTGGTGCGCTGCCCGAAGCCCTCCCAGTCGTCGTACAGCTCCACGCCGTCGCGCCCGGCGGGCACGATCGCCTGCACGTCGCGACCCTCGGCATCATTGGCTGAGACCGCGATCAGATCGGCGAAAAGCGTTCCGGTGGAATAGAACTTGTAGCCGTTGAGCCGTAGCACTCCGGCACCGTCGGCGAGCAGTGTGGTGTCCGCGCCCGACGGGGTCTTGCCTTTGGCGTCGGTGATCGCATTGCCGACGATCACGCCGGCATTGACGCGCGGAAACCACTCGTCGCGGTCAGCCTCGGTGGCACGGTTACTCAGCAACCGCTCGGCAAACCCGAAATGCGGCCGAAGTGCCTGTGCCACATTGGAGCTGCCTCGGGCGATCCGGATGACGGCGGTCAGCACATCGCGTACCGAGCCGCCGGGTCCCCCGTGGCGGGCAGGCACCCGCAGCGCCAAGGCACCGGTTCGGCGGATCGCATCGACAGCGTCGTATTGCAGAACCCGGTCGCGTTCGGCGGCAGCATCGGTGTGGCGGAGGTCGTCGACCACGTCGGCGAGCCGCCCTAGCCGCTCCGCCGTTGTCCCGCCGTGCGGTTCGGTGGTGAATCTCGGGCGCGGCGCCACCGGGCGGGGATTCTCGCTCATCCTTCTCCTCGGTAATGGCTGATGATCTTGTCGGCGAACCGGTCGAGTTCGGTGTCGATCGGCTGGAACTGCAACATGAACAGCTCGATCCCGGCTGCGTGGAAGGCATCGATGCGCTCGATGACCTGCTCGTAGCTGCCGACCAGACCGGCCAGCGTCCCGCCGTTGGAACCGACGCGCTTGCTGCCGGCGAGCACCTGGTACATCGCCGTGTTGGGATCGGTGCCGCTGGAGATCTCCGGCCGCGACTCGGCGTCGATCAGTGCTTGCAGGTGCGCCGCCTCGGCGTGCGCCTCGGCCTCGGTGGGCCGGGCAATCACAAAGGCGGACAACCCGAATCGCAGCGGTCCGCGATCACGAGGACGGGCGCGCAGATCCTCGATGAGCGCGACGGTGTCGGCGATCGGCCTGCCGTTGATGAAGTACACATCACCGTGGGAGGCGCCCAGCGCCCGGCCCGGCTCCGACTCGCCGCCGATGTACACCGGCGGAACGTCTTTGGGCACCGGCCGCACCAAGGCCTGCTGTCCGCCCTGCTGTCCCCCGATCCCCACATGCTGACCGCTCCACAGCTCCAGGACGGTGTCCAGCCACTGCCGGGTGTAGGCGTACCGGTCGTCATGAGCCAGCGGATCGACGCCCAATGCCTCGAGTTCGGGCAGGAACCAGCCGGTGACCACGTTGATCGACAACCGGCCGCCCGCGATGTCGGCGATGTTGGCGGCGAGCTTGGCGAACACCAACGGGTTGAACAACAGCGGCTTGATCGCCCCGATCAGCTCGATCCGGTCGGTGGCTTCAGCCAGACCGGCCAGCGTGGACCAGGTTTCCAGCACATCGTTCTCGGTGTCACTGGGATGAATCACATGCTGGGCCACCAACGTCGCGTCGAATCCCCGACTTTCGGCATGCACCAGCAGGTCGCGGGTGCGCCGGTAACTGGCGTCCGGAAGATCGTCGGGGTGGGTGCGTGCACCGTGGTTGCCGTAGACCGGCGCCCACACCCCGAAGCGCGGCCCGCTCATGAGGTGGTCAGGTAGCGTTGACGCTCCCAGTCACTGACGTGGGCCGTGTAGGCCTGCCATTCGCTGCGGGCGATGGAGATGAAGTCGAGCACCGAGTCCCGGCCCAGGATCTCCAGGATCGTGTCGTCCTGTGCCGCCAACGCCAGCGACGTACCGAGTGAGTCCGGCAGTGGAGACCCCTTGCCGTACAGGTTGCCTGTCCCGGCTGCCGCCGGCGGGCGGCCGGCTTCCAGGCCGGCCACCACCGCCGCCAGCGCCGAGGCGATCAGCCAGTACGGGTTGGCATCTGAAGCGCCCGAACGCAATTCGATGCGGCTGGCGCTCGGGGGATCCTCGACGAGTGAACGGATGGCCGCGCTGCGGTTGTCCCGGCTCCAGTTCACCGTGTCGGGAGCGAACGAGTCAGGCGTGTAGCGGCGGTACGAGTTGACCGAGTGCGCCCCGAACAAGGCGATCGACGGCAGGTGCTCGAGTAGGCCGGCGATCGCGAGCAGGGCAAGTTCGCCCTCTTCGCCGTCCACCGAGGCGAAGGCCGGTTCGTCGTCGCGCCACAGCGAGATGTGCAGGTGCGCAGAGCTTCCCGAGTGCTCCGAGAACGGCTTGGGCATGAAGCTGGCCACCTTGCCGTGCTTGCGGGCCACCTCCTTGGTGGCGTACTTCAGCCGGGCGCCGTCGTCGGCCGCGGCCAGGGCGTCGGTGTAGACCAGGTTGGCCTCCACTTGACCCGGGCCGTATTCGGTCTGGATGCCTTCCAAGCGGGTGAATGCGCCGAGCGTGTTGTGCAGGTCGGAGAGCAGCGGATCCAGCCCGTTGGCGTTCTCCAGAGAGTAGGCGTGAATGTCGTCCTGAATCGGTGAGCCGTCGGTATTCAGCAGATAGAACTCGAACTCGACGCCCACCTTCGCGGTGAAGCCCAGTGACCCCAGTCGCGCGATCACCCGGCGGAGGGCCCCGCGCGGATCGAGCAGCGAGGGTGTGCCGTCCGGGCGGACGATGTCGGAGATCACGTGCCCGACCCCGGTGCGCCACGGCAGCGGCCTGTAGGTCGAGAAATCGGGGATCGCATGGACGTCGGGATAGCCGTCGTCCCAGTTGGTCAGCCGCAGCCCGTCGATCACCGTGCCGTCGGTGTTCCAGCCGAGGGCGGCCTCACAGAACGCGAACCCGTGCTTGGCACGGTCGATGAACTGCTGTGCGGGGATCCGCTTTCCGGCCGCGTGACCGAACGGATCGCTCCAGGCGACCTCGATCTCGGTCAGCGAGCCGTCGTGCAGGCCGCGCAGCAGCTCGGACTCGGCGTCCTGCGTCACGGTGGGGCCTCCTGAGGTTCGACGGGTGGCCCACACCCTCCCCCGGACTACCGGCGGAGCAACAGATTTAACGTCGGCGTGAGCGCAACCATCGAGACTTTGACTCGCGCTGAGCGCAGACATTCACAGAATGTTGACGCCCGCGCAAAGGTGTTCGAATGTCTGTCTTCGTCGACGTCGCACCGGACGGGGCCACCGATTCCCGGGCGGGGAACCGGTGGCCGTCCTGGGTGACCCGGCTCGGCCTGCCGTCGTTGTCGCTGCTGGTGTTCTTCATCGTCTGGCAGCTGGCCGCGGCCAGTGAGATCTGGAACCAGACATTCGTCCCGTACCCGAGCACGGTGTGGCATGCCTTCATCGACGTCTCGACCATCCACGACGGCACCCGCGGGTACGCCGGCTACCTGCTCTGGGAGCACCTGTACATGACGCTGCGCCGGGTGGCCGCCGGGGTCGTGATCGGTGTGGCGGCGGGGGTCACCCTCGGTCTGCTCATGGGCTCCATCCCCTGGGTGCGCAGCGTGCTCGAGCCGTGGCTGACCTTCCTACGCGCGCTGCCCCCGCTGGCCTACTTCTTTTTGCTCGTCATCTGGCTCGGCATCGACGAGGCGCCCAAGGTCACGCTGCTGGCACTGGCGGCCTTGCCCCCCGCGGCCGTCGCCACCACCGCGGCCGTCGTCGCGGTTCCGGTCAGCTTGGTGGAAGCAGCCCGCGCGCTTGGGGCCTCACGCCGGGATGTCGTGCGCGACATCGTGATCCCGTCGGCGCTGCCGGAGACCTTCACCGGAATCCGGCTGGCCGTCGGCATGGCGTACTCGTCGGTGGTCGCCGCCGAACTGTTCAACGGCATCCCCGGTATCGGCGGCCTGGTCAAGGACGCCAGTAACTACAACAACACCCCCGTCGTGCTGGTCGGCATCTTCGCGATCGGCATCTCGGGGCTCGTGATCGACGGTCTGCTGCGCACTGTCGAGCGTCGCGCCGTCCCCTGGAGAGGAAAGGTATGACCTACAAAAAGTTCATCACCCTGGCTGCCGCCGCCATCACCATGATCAGCATGGCAGGCTGCTCGGTTGATCACTCGAATTCGCAGGCGGGCAAGCCCACGCTGCGCCTCGGCTACCAGACCTTCCCCAGCGGTGATCTGATCGTGAAGAACAACCGGTGGCTGGAGGACGCGCTGCCGGACTACAACATCAAGTGGGTGAAGTTCGACTCCGGCGCCGACGTCAACACGGCGTTCATCGCCAAGGAACTGGACTTTGGCGCGCTGGGGTCCAGCCCCGTCGCCCGCGGACTGTCTGCGCCACTGAACATCCCGTACAGCGTGGCGTTCGTTCTGGACGTCGCCGGTGACAACGAGGCTCTGGTGGCCCGCAACGGAAGCGGCATCAACGCGATCGCCGACCTCAAGGGCAAGCGGGTGGCCACTCCGTTCGCCTCGACCGCGCACTACAGTCTGCTGGCCGCGCTGGCCCAAAATGGCCTGTCGCCCAGCGATGTTCAGTTGATCGATCTGCAGCCACAGGCGATTCTGGCGGCATGGGAACGTGGTGATATCGAAGCCGCATACACCTGGTTGCCGACGTTGGATCAGCTCCGCAAAACCGGCAAGGATCTGATCACCAGTCGCCAGCTGGCCACCGACGGCAAGCCGACCCTGGACCTCGGTGTGGTGTCGAACCAGTTCGCCAAGGACCATCCTGAAGTCGTCGACATCTGGCGCAAGCAGGAGGCCAGGGCGCTGACCGTCATCCACAGCGATCCGGCCGCCGCCGCGAAAGCCATTGCCGCCGAGATCGGTTTGTCGCCGGCTGATGTCGAAGGTCAGCTCAAGCAGGGTGTGTACCTGACGCCGCAAGAGGTGGCATCCCCGCAGTGGCTGGGCAGCCAGGGCAATCCCGGCAACATCGCAACGAACCTGCAGAGCGCGTCGCAGTTCCTTGCCGAGCAGAAGCAGATCCCGACGGCCGCTCCCCTGACGACATTCCAGAACGCCATCTACACGCAGGGGCTACCAAATGTCATCGCCCAGTAGGGCGACGGTGCCTGCCCCGGTATCGGCGTCGCACACCGACGGCGGCATCCGCGTTCGCGGCGTCGAGCACCGGTACGGCACCACGACGGCGCTGGGGCCGCTGGATCTCGACGTCGAGCCCGGCTCGTTTCTGGTTTTGGTCGGCGCATCGGGGTGCGGGAAGAGCACCCTGCTGCGGCTGATCGCCGGCTTCGAATCACCCAGCGGCGGTGAGCTGACGGTGGCGGGCCGGCGCCCGGTCCCGGGCCAGACAGCCGGCGTGGTGTTCCAGCAGCCGCGGCTGTTTCCGTGGCGCACCGTCGGCGGCAATGTGGAACTGGCATTGAAGTACGCAGGCACCCCACGCGAGCGGCGGCCCGAGCGGCGCGACGAATTGCTCAGCAGGGTCGGCCTGAAAGACATTGCGCACCGCAAGATCTGGGAGATCAGCGGCGGTCAGCAGCAGCGTGTCGCGATCGCGCGGGCGCTGGCCTCCGAACGGTCGGAAACCTCCCTGCTGCTGCTCGACGAGCCGTTCGCAGCGCTCGACGCACTGACCCGGGAGCGGCTGCAGGAGGACGTCCGCCAGGTCAGCGCGGAGTCCGGCCGCACCACCGTATTCGTGACGCACAGTGCCGACGAGGCCGCGTTCCTGGGATCGCGCATCGTGGTGCTCACCCACCGTCCGGGCCGCGTCGCCCTGGACCTGTCGGTGGACCTGCCCCGCAGCGGGATCGACGCCGAGGAACTGCGCCGCAGCTCCGAATACGTTCGGCTGCGCCAGGAGGTCAGTCGAGCGGTCAAGGCAGCGGCGGTCGAGCCGGCATGACCGCGATCTCTGCCTGTCCGGTCCTCTCGGAGACATCTGCGATCACGGTGGCCGCCGAACTCGCCGCCGACTTCGCCAGCGGCGCTGCGGGCCGGGACCGCGACCGCGAGTTGCCGTTCGCCGAGATCGACCGGCTCTCTGCCAGCGGCCTGCTGGCCATCACGGTGCCCGCCGCCTATGGCGGGGCGGGACTGCCGGCCAGTGCGGTCGCCGAGGTGGTCCGCATCCTGGCGACCGGGGATCCGAACATCGCCCAGATCCCGCACAGTCATTTCGTGTACATCAATCTGCTGCGACTGGCCGGGTCGGACGATCAACTACGGCACCACGCGGCCCTGATCCTGCGCGGCGCACGAATCGCCAACGCACAATCCGAACGCAGCAGCGCGACGGTCGCCGATATCGCGACCACCGTCCGGCCCGACGGCGGCCGGTTCCGAATCGACGGCGCCAAGTACTACTGCACCGGCTCGCTGTTCGCTGACACGCTGGCGGTGCTGACCCGTCTTGACGACCCGGACGGTGACAGCGGCTTGGCCGACGGTCACTACGTCGCCTTCCTGCCCGCCGACACCCCCGGAGTGCGAATCGTCGACGATTGGCAGGCGTTGGGCCAGCGGACCACCGCCAGCGGCACGGTCATCTTCGACGGCGTTGTCGTCGAGCAGTCCGCGCTTGTCCCACGTGCTCCCGCGGTCAGCGTCCCGACCGGGTACGGGGCGTTCGCGCAGCTGTTGCACGCCGCGATCGACACCGGCATCGCCAGGGGCGCGTTGGCGGCGGCCGCGTCCTTCGTTCGGGACAAGAGCAGGCCGTGGTTCGAGGCCGGGGTGGCGCACGCCGCCGACGATCCCCTGCTGATCCAGCGGTTCGGCGAACTGGCGGTTGCTGTTCAGGCCGCCGAGGCCGCGCTCGCGGTCGCGGGCGCCAAGGTCGACGACGCGCCCCCGGCCGAGGCCTCGCTGGCCGTCGCGGGCGCCAAAATCCTGGCCGACAACGCCGCCAACGAGGTGTCCGGCGCGCTGTTCGAGGTCGGCGGAACCCGTAGCGCGGCGGCAGAGCTCAATCTGGATCATTTTTGGCGCAATGCCCGTACCCACACGCTGCACGACCCGGTGCGGTGGAAGTACCAGCACCTCGGCCGCGCGGTCCTGCACGGGACGCCGCCGCCATTGCATTCAGCGATCTGAATCGGCCCCGCGGCGGTCCCGGCAGCGGCTGGAACGCCGTTACCGACCTCACACAGGAAGCCCGCAGTCTGGTATGACTATCTAAGTATTTTTGCCGCACGGGAGGATTAGCACCGAGGTGCCCAGCTGGGGCGTTGAGCCGAAGGGGGCCTGGTGAGCACCCCTATCGAAGAACGCGTGATCCACGACGAGCCGCCGCAGCGCGCGGCGCTGGCCAAGTGGATCCGCCGCTTGGCGGTGCCGATCATCCTGGGTTGGCTCGGGCTGATCGTGGTTCTGAACGTCTCGGTTCCGCAGCTGGAAGCGGTCGGCAAGCTGCGAGCGGTGTCGATGTCGCCGAAGGAGGCGCCGTCGGTCATCGCGATGATGCGCTCGGGCAAGGTCTTCGAGGAATCCGACTCCGACAGTTCGGCGATGATCGTGCTGGAAGGCGATCAGCCCCTCGGCGATGACGCGCACCGCTTCTACAACGAGATGATCGCCGCGCTGCGGGCCGACACCACGCACGTGCAGCACATCCAGGACTTCTGGGGTGATCCGCTCACCGAAGCCGGGGCGTTGAGCGCCGACTCGAAAGCCGTTTACGTCCAGGTGGCGCTCGCCGGAAATATGGGCGAGACGCTGGGCAATGATTCGGTGGAGGCGGTCCAGAAGATCGTCAAGGGCTTGTCACCGCCGCCGGGCGTCAAGGTCTTCGTGACCGGCGGCCCCGCGCTGCAGGCCGACCAGCAGCATGCCGGTGACAAGAGCATCCGGATCATCGAGCTGACCACCATCGGCGTGATCGTCATCATGCTGTTGTTCTTCTATCGATCGTTCATCACCGTCGGACTGGTCCTGGTGATGCTGATCTTGGGCCTGACGGTGACCCGCGGTGCCGTCGCCTTCTTGGGCTACCACAACCTCATCGGCCTATCGCCGTTCGCGACACAGCTATTGGTGACATTGGCGATAGCGGCGACAACGGACTATGCGATCTTCCTGATCGGGCGATATCAAGAGGCCAGATCAGTCGGCGAGAGCCGCGAAGACGCCTACTACACGATGTACCACGGCACAGCGCACGTGGTGCTCGGCTCGGGCATGACGATCGCCGGCGCGACGTTCTGCCTGTCCTTCACCAGACTGCCGTACTTCAAGTCGCTCGGTGTTCCGCTGGCTGTCGGCATGGTGGTCGCCGTGGTGTCGGCGTTGACCCTCGGCGCGGCGATCGTCACGGTGGCCAGCCGGTTCGGGCTGCTCGAACCCAAACGGGCGATGCGGATTCGGTTCTGGCGTCGCCTCGGGGCGGCCGTCGTGCGCTGGCCCGCGGCCATCCTCTTCTCGACGGTGATGATCGCCTTGATCGGGTTGATCACGTTGCCGGGCTACCAGCCGAACTACAACGACAGGAAGTATCTACCCGCGGACCTGCCGGCCAACGAGGGCTTCGCCGCCGCCGAGCGACACTTTCCCATCGCCCGGATGAATCCCGAGATGCTGCTGCTGGAAACCGACCAGGATGTGCGCAACTCGGCTGACTTCCTGGTGATCGAGAAGATCAGCAAGGCGATCGCCAAGGTGCCGGGGATCGGCCGGGTTCAATCGATCACACGCCCCGCCGGTAAACCGTTGAAATACAGCACGATTCCGTCGCAGATGAGCATGGGCGGCACCAACCAGACGATGAACCGGTCATACATGCAGGAGCGGATGGCCGACATGCTGGTTCAGGGCGAGCAGATGCAAGACACCATCAACACGATGACGCAGATGATCGCGCTGATGCAGGAATTGAGCGGCGTCACTCACGACATGGTGGGCAAGACCGACAAGACGGCGCAGGATATCGCGGAGTTGCGTGACCACATCTCCGACTTCGACGACTTCTTCCGCCCGATCCGCAGCTACCTGTACTGGGAGCCGCACTGCTACGACATTCCGCTGTGCTGGTCGACCCGGTCGGTCTTCGACACTCTCGACGGCGTGGACAAGATGACCGACGACATCCAGCAACTGTTGCCGGACATGCATGCGCTCGATGCCGTTATGCCGCAAATGATTCCGCTGATGAACTCGTCGATCGAGTCGATGAAGACCATGCGCATCATGATGCTGACCCAGCAGGCCACCCAGGCCGGGCAGCAGGATCAGCAGGCAGCTTTGAGCGAGAACCAGGCAGCGATGGGCGCCGCTTTCAATGATTCACTGAACGACGACACGTTCTACCTGCCGCCGGAGATATTCGACAACGACGAATTCAAGCGCGGCATCAAGAATTTCATCTCCCCCAACGGCCACGCCGTCCGGTTCATCATCTCCCACGAGGACGACCCGCTGTCGGCTGACGGCATCAACCGCATAGACGCCATCAAGAACGCCGTCTTCGAAGCCATCAAGGGCACACCGCTGGAAGGCTCGAAGGTCTACCTCGGTGGCACCGCATCGGCCTTCAAGGACATGCAGGAGGGCAACAAGTACGACCTGTTGATCGCCGGTGTCGCGGCACTGTCGCTGATCTTCATCATCATGCTCCTGATCACCCGGGCCATCGTGGCCGCGGCGGTGATCGTGGGCACCGTCGTGCTGTCGCTCGGGGCGTCATTCGGGTTGTCGGTGCTGTTATGGCAGCACATCCTGGGCATCGAGCTGCAGTTCATGGTCATGGCGATGGCCGTGATCATCTTGTTGGCGGTCGGCGCCGACTACAACCTGCTTCTGGTCGCCCGGATGAAAGAAGAGATACCGGCCGGCATCAACACCGGCATCATCCGGGCGATGGGCGGCAGCGGATCGGTGGTGACCGCGGCGGGCCTGGTGTTTGCCTTCACCATGATCTCGATGTCGGTGAGCGCCATGGTCGTGGTGGCCCAGGTGGGCACGACGATCGGGCTCGGCCTGCTGTTCGACACCCTGGTGGTGCGCGCATTCATGACGCCGGCGATCGCAGCGCTGATGGGGCCGTGGTTCTGGTGGCCGCAAATCGTTCGGCCCAAACCGCTGTCGAAGCGTCCGCACGGTCAATTGCTGCGCTAGCTGTCTCCGGTTCTGCTATGACTGGACGCCGTGGGGACTCAGACCGAGGTACCGCACCGGCGGGGTGAGGCCTCCGTCGAGCCGAAACTCGGGGTGGCCCGCTGGATCCGGCGCCTGGCGATACCGATCATCCTCGGCTGGCTTGCCGTCATCGGAGCGCTGACCGTCTTCGTGCCGCCGCTGGACGTCGTTGGGGAGATGCGGGCGGTGTCATTGTCGCCGAAGGAATCCCCGTCGGTGATCGCCTTGATGCGCAGCGGCGAGGTCTTCGAGGAGTCCGATTCCGACAACGCGGTGATGATCGTCCTTGAGGGGCAGCGGCCCCTCGACGCGGCGGCCCGCCAGTACTACGACGAGTTGATCACCACGTTGCGCGCGGACACCACGCACGTGCAGCACATTCAAGACTTCTGGGGCGACCCGCTGACCGAGGCCGGCGCGCTCAGCTCCGACGGAAAAGCCGTGTACGTGCAAGTGGCGCTCGCCGGGAACATGGGTGAGTCGCTGGGCAACGCGTCGGTCGCGGCGGTCCAGAGAATCGTGAAAGACCTGCCTCCCCCGCCGGGGGTCAAGACGTTCGTGACCGGTGGTTCGGCGATGCAGACCGACCAGCAGAAAGAAGGCGGCCGCAGCATCCAGGTGGTGAAGATCGCCACCGTCGCCGTCATCATCTGCATGCTGCTGTTCTTCTACCGGTCGATCACCACAGTCGGAATCGTCCTGGTGATGCTCGTCATGGGGCTGTCGGTGACCCAGGGCGCGGTGGCATTCCTGGCGTATCACAACGTGATTGGTTTGACGACGTTCGTCACGCAGATCCTGGTACCGCTGGCGCTCGCCGCGACGACGGACTACGCCATCTTCCTCATCGGCCGCTACCAGGAAGCGCGCGTGGCCGGGCAGGACCGGGAGTCGGCCTATTACACGATGTTTCGTGGTACCGCGCACGTGGTGCTGGCCTCCGGTATGACGATCGCCGGCGCGACGTTCTGCCTGACGTTCACCCGGCTACCCTACTTCCACACGCTGGGCATACCGCTTGCCGTCGGCATGGTGGTTGCGGTGCTCTCCGCGCTGACGCTCGGGCCGTCGATCGTGACGGTGGCCAGTCGCTTCGGGCTGCTGGAGTCCAAGCGGGCGATGCGAATTCGGTTCTGGCGCAGGCTCGGCGCGGTGGTAGTGCGCTGGCCGGGGTGGGTGCTGTTTCTGACCGTCTTCATCGCGTTGATCGGGCTGATCGCGTTGCCCGGCTATCGGCCCAACTACGACGACCGGAAGTACCTGCCTGCCGACCTGCCAGCCAACGAGGGTTTCGCGGCGGCCGAGCGGCACTTCCCGGTCGCACGGATGAATCCGGAACTGTTGCTCATCGAGACCGGCCAGGACCTGCGCAACCCGGCAGACTTCTTGGTGCTCGAGCGGATCACCAAGGCGGTCGCGCGCGTTCCGGGTATCGGCCGCGTGCAGTCGATTACTCGCCCCGACGGAAAACCGTTGAAATACAGCACCATTCCAGCTCAGATGAGTATCAGCGGCTCGCTGCAGACGATGAACCGGTCGTACATGCAAGACCGCATGGCCGATATGCTGGTACAGGGTCAGGACATGCAGGACACCATCAACACAATGACCCAGATGATCGGTTTGATGGAGCAGCTCAGCGCTACGACGCACGACATGGTCGGCAAGACCGAGCAGACAGCGTTGGACATCGCGGCACTGCGTGACCACATCGCCGACTTCGACGACTTCTTCCGCCCGATCCGCAGCTACCTGTATTGGGAGCCGCACTGCTTCGACATTCCGATGTGCTGGGCGGTTCGGTCGACGTTTGACGCCCTCGACGGCGTCGACACCATGGCCGACGACATCGCGCGGTTGGTCCCTGATTTACGCGATCTCGATTCGATTATGCCCCAGATGATTCCGCTGATGCGATCATCGATCGAGTCGATGAAGCGGATGCGGATCATGATGCTGACGCTGCAATCCACCCAGTCCGGCATGCAGGATCAGATCGCCGCGATGAACGACGGCTCGTCGGCCATGGCCGCAGCGTTCAACGACTCCCTGAACGACGACACGTTCTACGCACCGCCGGAGATCTTCGACAACGACGAGATCAAGCGCGGCATGAAGAACTTCATCTCCCCTAACGGCCACGCGGCGCGGTTCATCATCTCCCACGAGCAGGACCCGATGTCGGCCGAGGGCATCGACCGCATCGACGCCATCAAGAACGCCGTCTTCGAGGCCATCAAGGGCACACCGCTGGAAGGCTCGAAGGTCTACCTCGGCGGTACCGCATCGGCGTTCAAGGACATGGAGGAAGGCAACTCCTACGACCTGAGGATCGCCGGACTGGCGGCGCTGTCGCTGATCTTCATCATCATGCTGCTGATCACCCGGGCTCTGGTCGCGGCGGCCGTGATCGTCGGCACCGTGGTGCTGTCCCTCGGAGCGTCCTACGGCTTGTCGATCCTGCTCTGGCAGCACATCCTCGGGATGCCGCTGCAGTTCATCGTGATCGCAATGGCGGTCATCATCCTGTTGGCCGTCGGCGCCGACTACAACCTGCTGCTGGTCGCCCGGATGAAAGAAGAGATACCCGCCGGCATCAACACCGGCATCATCCGGGCGATGGGCGGCAGCGGATCGGTAGTGACCGCGGCCGGTCTGGTGTTCGCCTTCACGATGATGGCGATGTCGGTCAGCAGCATGAAAGTCATCGCACAGGTCGGCACGACGATCGGACTCGGCCTGATGTTCGACACCCTGGTGATCCGGGCATTCATGACGCCGGCGATCGCCGCACTGCTCGGGCGGTGGTTTTGGTGGCCTCGTGTGGTGCGGCCGCGGCCGCTGTCCAGCAGACCGCACGGCGAGTTGCTCAGATAGAAATCGCAGCGGCGCTTTCAGAAAACGATCGTCTGATTGCCGTTTCGGATGATGCGGTCCTGGCAGTGCCACAACACCGCACGGGAGAGCACGGCGCGCTCGACGTCCGCGCCGAGCCGGGTCAGATCGCCGACATCGTGACGGTGGTCCACTCGCACGACGTCCTGTTCGATGATGGGTCCCTCGTCGAGCGACTCGGTCACGTAATGCGCTGTGGCCCCCACGAGTTTCACACCGCGTTCCTTCGCCCGGCGGTAGGGCGCGGCGCCGACGAATGCGGGCAGGAACGAGTGATGGATGTTGATCAGCGGGCAGCCGACCTGGGCCAGGAACGAAGGCGAGACGATTTGCATGTAGCGAGCCAGCACCACGAGATCGATGTTGTCGCGCAACATCTCGAGTTGGCGCGCTTCGGCCTGCGCGCGGATCTCTTTGGTTGCCGGCACATGTACGAACGGAACACCGAAAGCGCGGACCTGATCGGCCAGGTTCGGATGGTTGGAGATCACCATGGCAATCGACATGTCCAGCTCGCCACGGCGGTTGCGCCACAGCAGGTCCAGCAGACAGTGGTCCGCCGTCGACGTCATGATCGCCACCCGCTTGGGTCGGGCAGCTTCGGTCAATGTGAATTCCATGCCGAACTTCGAGGCCACCCGGTCGGCGAAGTCCCGTTCCACAGTGTCGCGCGCAGTGGACAATCCGGGTAGATGAAAGATTGTGCGCTGCATGAACATTCCGCCGGACTGCTGCGTCGCATGCTGGTCCAGCGAGACGATGTTGGCCCCGGCTTGCGCAAGGAAGGCGCTCACCGCGGCCACCAGTCCAGGGCGATCAGCACAGTGCAGTAACAACCGGCCGACGTCCTGCGTGGAGAGCGTCCCCGCGCTCTGCGGATGCCTGCCGTTGATCGGCGCCACACCATGTCGAAACACCATGTGTGTCCACCTCCTTCGCTGCCTGACGACGCACTCGGGGCGCCGGCGATAGCCGACACCCCGAGTGTCCGATCAGTAATGGCCTCTTATCGGGGCCATGCCGTGCCGGTTATGACGATGCACCCTTGGCGCCGTTGGCACCGTTGGTGCCGTTGGCCCCATTGGCGCCGGAAGCGCCGGTTGCGCCGGTGTTCCCGGTCGCACCATTGGCTCCGGTCGCCCCGGTCGCTCCGGTGGTGCCGGTCGCGCCAGTGCTGCCCGTTGTGCCGGTACGGCCCGGGCGGCCGAAGATACCGCCGCGTCCCGGGGTTCCGGCTGTAGCACCGGTTCCACCGGTTCCGCCGGTTCCGCCAGCAGCACCGGTTCCACCGGTTCCGCCGGTTCCGCCAGCGCCACCGGTACCACCCGCACCGCCCGGACCGCCTGTAGCGCCCGAGCCGCCGGTCCCACCGACACCACCGACACCGGTTCCGCCGGCGCCTGTCCCGGCACCGCCGGCACCGCCGACGCCACCGTTACCACCAGCGTCACCGGCTCCACCGGTCCCGCCTGCAGCACCCGTTCCGCCTGTGCCACCGTTACCGCCGGCTTGACCTGCGCCGCCCACGCCGCCGGTCCCGCCGGTGCCACCGTTGCCGGCCGCACCGCCCGAACCGAAGAGGCCACCTGTGCCACCGTTACCGCCGGCGCCTGCGGGTCCACCCGCAGTGCCGTTGGTTCCGGCGTTGGTGCCGTTGGCGCCGTTGGTGCCGGCTCCGCCGGCACTTCCGGTTCCGCCGGCCTGACCTGCCGCACCGGTTCCCCCGTTGCCGCCGTTGCCACCCGTGCCACCAGTTCCGACCCCCGTGGTGCTGGTCGCGGCGCCACCGGCTCCGCCGGCACCACCGTTGGTGTTACCGGTTCCGCCGTTGCCGCCATTGGCACCATTACCGCCCAGCGCCACTCCGCCAGCAGCGGTGTTGGTCGACTCACCGCCGGCGCCACCGGCGCCACCGTTGGCACCTGCGGTGCCGTTGCCACCACTGGCACCTAGGCCACCTTGTGTCACAGGTGCAGCTCCGTCCGCAGCGCCGCCAGCGCCACCTTCGCCACCGCCGTTGCCGTCGGTGCCGGCCGTGCCGTTACCACCGAGGACCGGGTTGGTTGCGCCGGCCACACCTGGTTGGCCTGCGGGGCCACTCGGGGTCGGATTCACGCCGTCCGAGCCCGTCGAGCCGATCGTCGTACCTGTCGTACCGGTCACGCCGTTCGCGGCGGTGCCGCCACCTGCCGTGCCGGCCGTGCCCGCGGAGCCGTTGCCGCCTGTGCCGCCGCTGCCGCCGTGTCCGAACAGGGCCAAGGACCCGGCGTTTCCGCCGTTGCCGCCTGCGGCACTGGTTCCGCCGGCGCCGCCGCCGCCGCCGTTGCCGAAGAACAGCCCGCCGGCTCCGCCATTACCGCCGGCTAACCCGGTCGAGCCGGAACCGCCGATACCGCCATAGCCGATCAACAATCCGGCACGACCGCCGTTTACGCCGGTGCCCGCGGCGCCATTCGTGCCGTTAGCGATGAAGATGTTCACAATCGGGATCTGGCCGGCAATTCCGATGAGGCCGTACAGCGGTTGATTCACCCCACCGGGGCTGAACATCGCGGCGGCAAGCATATTCGGGGTGGGTGCGTTCAGTGTGAGTGCGGAGGCGTTGACCTGCAGAGCACTGGTTGCCGAACATCCGGATCCCACCATCATGCACTGGAGGCCCGTCGCCGACTCAGCACTCACAGTCGGTGACAGAGGTGGGGCGAGCGCAGGCGCGGCCTGCGCGGCACCGGCTCCGAAGGCCAGAGCGACGCCCGTACCGGCGATCGCAATTCCCGTTGCACAAGGATAGATGTATTTTCTCATTGGTCTTGCTCCTGATTCGAGTTACTGATTTTTGGGCCATTTTTCAGACCAGATAAATTGACGGGCTGTGGATCAGGAATTCCCAGTTCCTAATTCTCTGCGGGCGAACTCCCCCCGGGAAGAAACACCACTATTGGATATTCTTCGCGCGTTGAAACCGCATTCAAACGCAAAGCCTGAATAGGCCAACCCCACGGTGGCCCAAATTACTGCGGAAATAGTTTCCGATCACGCGCCCGAGGTTCATACCGCGCAGGGCGTGATTGAACTGATCACCGATGTCACGGTGCAGATTCGGTTGGCGCACTCACAACCGGACGTCGAGAGAGGCAGCAGAACTAGAGCTGCGACCACCACTGTCGTGGTGCGGGCGTCGACGTGAAATGCCCGAACTTACTCGATGGCTTGTGGGCCGTCATTGGAGATCCTTTTCGAGCTGTGCAAATTTCCGAGCAGCAGCTGATCTAATTCGATCCTCAAAACTTGATTAGTGCCAACCCTAGGCTTCACCCGAAAATGTGTCAACTCTCACATGGATATTACGCAGCAAATCGGGTAATAATATCGACCGCAATGAGAGGTTTGAAACTCGAATGACCAGTGCGAGTGGCGATTACGGCGTTTTTGACGCGCCCCGTGCCCGGCTGATTCGCGTACCACAGCAAACGAAATCTCACCTCAGTGCACGCCCTACGCGCGGGCAGGCGTACTCGGCAGGGCGGATACGCTGCTGTGGCCAAAGAGATGGTTTTTAACTCCTGAGACGCCTGTGACACGGCTTTTGGAACACCGTCCCGACACCCCCGCGCGCGGTGATGAGTTACCCCCGCAGTGGCCTATCTTGGAGCGTCCGACCAACTACATCGAGGGAGACCAGCGTGGGGGACGACACCGGCCTGTCGGCCGCCGACCTCCTCAAGATCAACCGCGAGATCCAGAGCTCCCCCACGATCCGGCTACTGGCCGCGATCAACCTGGGTGGATACGCGACCCTGATGGAGCGCCACCTCAGCGAGGGCGAGATCAGCGAGACCGAACTGGTCGTGCGGCTCGAGCGCGATTTCGACGAGTTGGGCCGGCCCGGCGGTGAACAGTCCGGCCTCGGCCTGATCAAGAGCTGGGCCAGCCAAGGCTGGCTACACCGGGTGGCCGATCAGCGCAGCGGCATCGAGCGCAACCTCTGCTACCTCACCCAGGACGCGCGCCGGGCGCTGGATTTCCTGCGCGGGCTGCGCCGCCAGGACACCATCGCCACCGGCGGCTCGATCAACGGCATCGCCGCACGCCTGAAGCAGATCGCCCTGCGCGTCGGCAACGACCCGATCCGGATCCGCGCCGGCATCCAGGCCGAAATCGAGGCTCTGCAGGCCGAACTCGACGCACTGGAGCGCGGCGAGGAGCTGGACCGCTCCGCCGACGTCGACATGACCGACATGTACGACGAAGCGCACGCTATCGCGTTGCAGATGGAGCGGCTGATCACCGACATCGGCCAGTACGGCTCGATGATCGAGCGGGCCACCGCGGCTCTCGACGAACCGATCGACAGCAACCTGGCCTACCGCGACCGGCAGCGCCAGATGTACGCCGACTACCAGGCCGCCTGGGACTCTCAGGGCCGCGATTCGCACCGCGCCTTCCTGCGGATGATCAATGACCCGGACCAGCGCGCGGAGTTCGAGGCCGACGTCGCTGCCGTCGCCCACGCTCTGCCCGCCCTCGACCCGGCGCTGCGCAGGGTGATGGCCGGATTCTTCGAGCTCGTCGGCCAACAGATCGACGAGGTGGAACGCATCCAGCAGCGCTGCGCGCAGCGGGTCAAGCGGTTCACCGCGTTCGGGACACTGGAGCAGAGCCGCGGTGTGGCCCGTCAACTCAGCGACGCGATCGGCGCCGCCCGCACCCTGCTCAAGAGCTCGCTCACCGACTCCCGACTCGACATCGAACTCCCTCTGGCCCGGCACGCCATCAGTTCGGTTGGCGCCTTGAGCTTCCGGATCGGTGACCTGTCATCGCCCAGGCCGGCGCAGGCTTCTGAAGGCGAGCTGGACTTGACCAGCTTCGCCGCGCTGACCACGCAGGTCGACGCGCCGGCGATGTCGGAGATGATCAACAACGCCCTGGACACCGGCCCGGTGTCGCTTCCCGACGCTGTGGAGATGCTCGACGCCGCATACCTCGGCCATGTCATCGTCCTGTGGTCGTGGGCCCTCAAGCAGCCGCACCCTTCGAAGGCGGCCGAGCCCGTCACCGTCCGGTTCCAGTCGCTCGACGGACGGGACCGCGAGATGGAGGTTCCGCACCTGATCTTCACCGAACCGATCTCCAGCTTGTTGGGAGCCAGCGCATGACCGACACCACCACCGAGCTGGACATCACGGCTTTCAGCTCGCTGCCGCAGGTCGACCAGACCGCGCGTACCCCGCATCAGCGGCGCCCCCGTTTCGACGGCGATGTGAGCGAGCTGCCCGACCGGGCCTGCTGGGCGCTGCAGCAGCTGCTGACCCGGCGCTACATCAGCGCCGAGGCCGACGCCGATCTGTACAGCTGGGTGCTGGAATACCGTGCGCAACTGTCGGTTCGGCTCTCCGAGCTCGACCTGATGCTGCGTGTGGTAGATGGTAGTGACGTCGCGTTCGTCGAACAGGCTCGTTACGAATCCGCCAGGGGCGCCAAGCTTTTGCGCCGCGAGCCGCTGGGCACCTACGACTCGATCCTGGCACTGCACCTCGCGCAGATGTCCCGCGCCGCCGGCGGCCAAGCCGTGTTGATCAGCCGCGAGGAGGTGCACGGGCTGTTCTCCGGTGTCCTCAACGACGTCGACCGCGACGCCGTGACCTTCACCGCCCGCATCGACGCGGCCATCGCGCGACTCACGGGACTGGAAATCCTGCGCAAGACCCGCGACGACGAAGACAGCTACACCGTCAGCCCGGTGATCAACGCCGTGATGACCGCATCGGTGATCGCCGAATTACAGCAGCAGTTCGAGATGCTGTTGTCCGGTGGCGCATCACCGGACCGCGATGAACAGGAGACCGCGCTCGATGGCTGAACAGTTCCACTTGTCGCGGCTGCAGGTCATCAACTGGGGTGTGTTCGACGGCTACCACGACATCCCGTTCAGCGAAGGCGGCGCACTGATCGCCGGGGCGTCGGGCAGTGGGAAGTCCTCACTGCTGGACGCGATTTCGCTGGGCTTCCTGCCGTTCAACCGGCGTAATTTCAACGCCTCCGGCGATAACACCGCGGCGGGATCCAGCGCGGGCCGCCGCACGGTCGACAAGTACGTGCGCGGGGCGTGGGGTCAGCGCAGCGACGGCGGCGCCAGCAAGGTGATGTACTTGCGCGGGGATGGCACGGCGTGGTCGGCCATTGCCGTCAGCTACCGCAGCAACACCGGGCGCACGGTCACCGGTCTGGTCCTGAAGTGGCTGACCGGCGAGTCCCGCTCGGACTCGTCGAGCCGGTTCGTGCTGGCCGACGGCGATCGCGACATCGAGGACGTCTGTAACCGCTGGGCGGCAGGACGTTTCGACTCCGGGGTGTTCAAGGACGACGAGTGGCGGTTCTCCACCAAGGTGGAGTCGCAGTACCTCGCCCAGTTGTACGCCACCATCGGCATCCGGGCGTCCGATGCCGCTCAGCAGCTGCTCGGCAAAGCCAAGTCACTGAAAAGTGTTGGCGGGCTTGAGCAGTTCGTCCGCGAATTCATGCTCGACGAGCCGAGTAGCCTGACCCGGCTGCCCGAGGCGCTCAAGCAGATCGATCCGCTGGTGGAGGCCCGCGAACTGCTTGCCGTTGCCCAGAAGAAGCGGAAGATCCTCGGCGACATCGAGAAGATCCAGCAGCGTTACGCCTCGGAGTCCTCGGACCTGGGCATCATCGATCTGGTGGATCAGCCGATGGTCCGTGCGTACACCGACCATGTCCGGCTCACGCAGTGTGGGCCGCAGATCCAGTCGCTGGACGCCACGATCGACCAGCTCGGCAACGAGTACGAGGACGTCACCCGGCAGCTGAATCTGGCCAAGGCCGAAGGTGATTCGCTCAACGCGCAGATCAGCGGATCCAGTGCCAGCCTGGGTCCGTTGCAGTCCCAGGTGGCCGGCGCCGAGGCGCAGGCCGAACAGGTGTCACGGCGCCGCGCTGCCTACGAGGCGATGCTCGCGGCTCAGGACATCGACGTCCCGGACACCGCCGACGAGTTCTGGAATCTGCGTGAGGAACTCGCCACCGAGGTCACCGAACTGCTGGCCAAACTGGACCGGGGTCGGGAGGCATCCACCGACGCCGAGTACGCGCAGAAGGCCGCCCGCATCGCCCGCGATGACGCAGCCAAGGAGCTCAAGCGCGTCGAGCACGTGGGGTCGGCGCTACCCGAGTTCGCGATCACCATGCGCGAACACATCTGTGCGGCAGTCGGTGTCGAACCCGGCGAGCTGCCCTACATCGCCGAGTTGATGGACCTGCGGCCCGACCAGAGCCGGTGGCGGGTGGCCGTGGAGAAGGTGCTGCGGGGTGTGGGTCTGCGTCTGCTGGTGCCCGATGACCGGTATTCGGCGGTGTTGCGATTCGTCAACGAGACCAATATGGGCGGACGACTGCAGCTGCACCACGTCCGCGCCTCGCTGGTCGGCGCGGAGCCGGTCGACGCTGAGCCGAACACGTTGGCCGGCAAGCTGTTTGTCGTCGACCCGACACATCCGTGCGCGGCCGAGGCCGCCGACGTCATCGCCGCCGCGGGCGACCACATCTGCGTGGACACCCCGGATGTGTTCTCCCGGTTCCGTCGCGCGGTCACCGACACGGGCCTGTACAAGGACTCCGAGCGGCTCGCCATCAAGGATGACCGCCGGCCGCTCAAACAGGCCGACTACATCTACCAGGGCGATGTCCGGGCGAAGATCGACGCGTTGACCGTTGACCTCGCCAACGCCGAAGAGCTGTATCAGCAGGCCCGCAGGAAGGCCGACGAGATCGCCGCGCAGCGTCAGCAGTGGCGCGATCGGGCCGCGGCGTGCAAGGCGATTTGCGAACAGTTCCCGCAGTGGAATCAGGTGGACAGCGACACCGCGGACGGGCACGCCGACCGGCTGCGCGAGCAATTCGAGCTCCTGCTGGCCGACAACCCGGACATCGAGGCGCTGACCGCGCGCGCCGACGAGTGCTGGGAGGAGATCCAGACGCTGATGACGCGGCGAGGGGCCATCCAGACCCGCCGCGACGACCTGGACGCCCGGCGCACCCAGCTGCTGGAACTGCAGGACCGGCTGGCTCCCGCGTTCGTCTCCGAACCGCTGACCGAGCTGCTGAACCGCTATGCCGCCCTCGTGCCGGTGGCGTTGGAGGTGCTCAATCCCGAGCCGCACCGCGAGGCGGTGTTCAACACGATCCGGCGCGAGCGCGAGCAACTACGCGAAAGCCGCAGGCGCTCATACGACGAGCTGGCTCGCATCCTGAACACCTTCGACACCGCGTTCCCCGATGCGATTCCCAACGACAGCGACGTCTTCGACGAGCGGGTGCACGACTACGTGGCGCTGTGCCGGCATATCGACGAGCGCGAACTGCCCGAGGCCTACGAGCGGATGATGCGCCTGGTCACCGAGCAGGCGCCTGATGCGATCCTGACCCTGCACCGGGTGGCCGAGCAGGAGGCACGGCGCATCAGCGAGCAGATCGACCGGGTCAACACCGGTCTGGGTGCGGTCGAGTTCAACAGCGGCACCCGGCTGACGCTGCGGGCCACGCCGCGCAGCCTGACCGCGGTGGCGGAGCTGACCGAGATCGTTCGGGCGATCTCGCGGCGCATTGCCGAGGTGGGTCTGGGCGACAAGCAGGCGATCCTCGATCAATATGCCGACATCCTGCGGCTGCGCAACCGGCTGGCGTCGACGGCGCCGGAGGACAAGGCGTGGACCCGTGACGCACTCGACGTTCGCAACAGGTTCACCTTCGACTGCGCCGAGTGGGATGTCCGCACCGAAGAGCTCATCCGCACACACAGCAACGCGGGCGACAACTCCGGTGGCGAGCAGGAGAAGCTGATGGCGTTCTGTCTTGCCGGGGCTTTGAGCTTCAACCTGGCCAGCCCCGAGAGTTCCGACAACAAACCGGTTTTCGCGCAGCTGATGCTCGACGAAGCGTTCTCGAAGTCGGACCCGCAGTTCGCTCAGCAGGCGCTGCAGGCGTTCCGCAAGTTCGGTTTCCAGCTCGTCATCGTGGCCACAGTGCAGAACGCCACCACGATCCAGCCCTACATCGACAGCGTGATCATGGTGTCCAAGACCGAGGCCTCCAGCCGCAACGCGCGCCCGGTGGCGACCGTGGTCTCCAAGACGATCTCGGACTTCACGACCTTGCGTGCCGAGATGCGGAGTTCGGCAGCGCGCGAACGGGTGCCGGCCGGGGTGTAGCGGTCACAGCCCGCACGGGTCGTGCACTCGAGCGAGCAGTGCGTGCGGACGGACGAACGCGAGCGCTGACCGCGTGGCTCGTCGCTGCCGGTGCCGTGTGTCGCACCGGCGCCGGCGTGTACGGCGTCGGTGGGCCGTAGGGATCGATCGCGCCGGCGTACACCGGTGGGCCACCGACCCCGTAAGTGCCTTGAGGCGCCGTGTGGAACGGCCTGTTCGCCGAGTCGCCGGTGACCATGGCGATTCCGTTGTCCCATCCGGTCGGTATCGCCGCCACGAAGTTGATGGCCGTCTTGATCAGATTCGGGCTGTAGAGATACTGGGCCGGGGTCGGCCGGCCCGGATTGATCGTGCGGTCATAGCCCGCTTCCACCAGAACCCGCAACGGTGGGTCGAGTGTGGCCGCGATCGGCGGGCCGATGATCGGAATCTGCTCCAGTGGCATCAGAAGTGGGAGGGTCTGCGCGGGAATCAGATAGTAGGTCGTGTCCTGCTGCTGGCCTTGGAGTTCAACTGTGGTGGCGGAGAAATACGCCGTTTCAGGATGGAAGTACAGGAAGCCGAGTGCGACGTTGAGATCGGCCACCACGTTGAACGGGTTGGTCGGAAAATCCGATACCGGATCATATTGCCGCGCAACGTCAACCGTTGTCAGTGGCGTGGGCTGCGGGGAATTGGTGGTCATCGCACCGTCGAACGTCACGCCGAACACCGGCAGGTGGGCGCCGACGAATCGTTCGAGGATTCCGCCGTTGGGCCGGTTCGGATTGGATGTGACGACGAAGCCGACTGTTTCGCCGGGCGGCGGATGGGCGATCAGATCGTACTTCTCTTTGGCGGCGACCGTCGCACTCTGCGAGTACCCGTACACCACGTAGGACGTGTCGGCCACGGTGCGAGGGCCCGTCGTAGTGAACGGCGGTTCCGTTACGGTGCAGGACTTTCCGCGCAAGCATGCATCGAGATTGGCGAGACCGATTGCGACCGATGAGTCGAATGGCATGGCGTGCAGGCCGGTGGCGATGGGAAATTCCTCGGGGGTGTAAACCGCAACGTCGACGCACCCAACGCTACCCCCGGTGCACAGTCCCGACGGCACCACGTACACGCCGTGCGCCTTGTCCACATAGTTCGCGATGTACTGGGCCGAGTCCTGAGGGACGCTGAGCGGGTGGCCGGTGCCGCCCATGATCAGTGCGGTTGCCGCCCAAGCGATTGCGACCGAATTCAGCGGCATCAGCGCCATGAGTAGCGCGCCGCCGAGCGCAATCATCGTGGTGGCGACAGGCCGGCTCGCCTTCTCCATGGCGACCCCCTTCAGTACCACTCAGATCTGACCAGCGCCGCGTCCGGCCGGCTATGGCCTTTGGTCACCACTGCCGCTGACCAACGGCTACTCGCCTCGTCGGGCCGCACCGCAGCAACGCAACGCAAAAAGGCCAGGGGCGCAACGCCCCTGACCTTTTGCGGTTGGTGCCGAGTTACTTCAGGTTGGGCAGGTTCTCCTGGATCGCCGCGACCTGAGCCTTGCCCACGGCCTCGACGAAGTCCTGCGGCACCGGGTTGAGGTCACCGGGCGCGCTGCTGAAGATCGCCACCACGACGGTGCGCTCGACGGTGAAGAGCAACGCGGCCATCGCCGACTTGCCGTCCACCGAGGTGCCGATGGTCACGGTGGCATCCGGGGTGACCGCGGGCAGCGGCACCGGCGAACCGGTCACCTGACTGGGCACGCTGTTGGCGGCACCCGTCAGACCCGTCGCGGCCTGCGAGGCGTCGTCACTGACGATCACCGAGATATTGATGGCGTCGGTGCCGGAGGTGTAGGTCTGCGAGACGTCCGGCGGCGCCGGCGTCAGCGTCACCTTCGGCGCGTCACCCGCCCACGGGGTGTTGCCCACCTGCGGGATGTCGGCCGGCTTCACCAGCAGCGTCGCGTAGTCCGGCGTACCGGCCGGCGTCGTGGCCTCGGCGCTGGTCGTGTCAGCAGCGGTGGTGGTCGACGTCGTCGTGGATGTGGTCGTGCTCGTCGTCGACGACGACGATTTGTCCTCGTCCTTACCGCAGCCTGCGACGACCAGTCCGAGCGCGACGGCGGCCGCCGTCACTCGGACGATTGCTCGCGTGCGTACAGGGTTCATCACAGCGAACTCCCCTCCGGCCACACCCCGGTGGAGGGCCAGAGGGCAGCCTAACCGAGCCAAGCCGCCAGCCTGCGGTTATTTGACTTATTCGTTACCGCATCAGGCGTGGGGGTTGACCAGGAACTTCTCCCCTGTTGCCCGCTTGACGTATTCGGTGAAGGCGTCGGGCTTGAGCATGCCGGCGAGTGACACCTCACGGGTGTAGTTGCTGGCGAACGTTGTGGTGAGCTCCGCGGCCACGCGAGCGCGCAACCGGCCGATCGTCTCGGCGCCGGCCGTGGCGAGGAATGGGGTCAGCAGCCAGCCACCGATCCCCCACGACATCCCGAAGTTCCGCGTCAGCACCGTCGGGCTGGTGTCGAGTGCACCATAGATATAGACCTGCTTGTGGACGTCCGATCCGTAGCGCGAGTACTCGCCCGCTTTCGCGCTGGCCGCCACCTCCATCGCGTTCAGGATGTCGCTCGCGAGCGTCCCGCCGCCGGTGGCATCGAACGCCAGGGTCGCCGACGTTGCCTTCAGTGCCTCCACCAGATCGGTGGTGAACGACGGCGACGTCGAGTTGAGCACGTACTCGGCGCCGAGCGAGGTGAGCAGTTGCTGCTGCTCGGGCTTGCGGACGATATTGACCAGCGGTATGCCGTCCTTGGCGCATATCTTGACCAGCATCTGTCCCAAGTTCGATGCGGCGGCGGTGTGCACAAGCGCCGAATGTCCTTCGCGCCGCATAGTTTCCGTCATTCCGAGCGCCGTCAGCGGGTTGACGAACGACGACGCCCCGTCACGCGCCGTGGCGCCGTCGGGCAGGACCAGACACATCGGTGCGTCCACCACTCGATACTGGGAGTACATCGCGCCGCCCGCGACGCCGACGGTTTTGCCGATGAGGGCTTGGGCCGCTTCGGATGACCCGGCGGCCACCACGGTGCCCGCCCCCTCATTGCCCACCGGCAGGGACTTGTCGAGTCGCGCGGCGAGGCCGGCAAGGGAGCGCTCCGGTACGGAAGCGGTGACGACGGGACGTTCCGGCGTGCCGGTCACGGTCGCCGTGCTCATGTCCGCGGTCGCGATCAGCAGGCCCAAGTCTGACGGGTTGATCGGCGATGCCTCGACCCGCACCAGCACTTGGTTCTCACCGGGCGTGGGGACGTCGACCTCCTCCAGCGAGAGTTGGAGTGTGCCGTCGGATGTCACCAGCGAACGCAGCTCGAGAGCTTTGTCGGGCAGATTTTCGACCATTAGGGGGTGCCTCGTTTCTGGTGACGATCGACGGTTCAGATCATAGGAACGTCCAACGCCGGCCGGAACCTTCCGCCGATTCACGATCACGACGGTGCGCGGTGTCACAGAAGTTGACGATTGAACCTTCGCTGATGGCGGGTATATAGCGCTGTACACCTGACCTGAACGGAAGGAACGATCATGGGCGACAGCGGACCCGAAGAAGCCGTCAAAGGCATCGTCGAAGACGTCAAGGGCAAGGCCAAGGAAGTCATCGGCATCGTCACCGACAAGGACGACCTGCGCGAAGAAGGCCGCGCTCAGCAGGACAAGGCTGAGGCTGCCCGCGATGTAGCCAAGAAAGAGGCCGAGGCCGAAGCTGCTCGTACCGCCGAGCAAGCCGCCGAGGCGCGCCAGAAGGCCGCCGAGTAAATCAGCTCTGACCCGGGGATGCGTTGTGCGGCAGAAGTTGCCAGCACAGCGCATCCCCGACAGGTGTTGCGAGGACATTCAGTACAGCCACGGACCGGTTCGATCGCACGGTTTGAAAATGACAGATCCGGCAATTCCCTAGGCGCAGTACTACATCGCTACACAAGCTCTACGAACGGATGAAACATGATTGTCCTCGGCATCATCCTGCTTTTGATCGGCTACTTCACCGGCCTGTCGATCCTCTACACCATCGGTGGGATCCTCGTCGTAGTCGGCCTCGTGCTGTGGATCCTCGGAGCAGTCGGACGCCCGGTCGGCGGCCGAAAAGTCTGGTTCTAGCGCCGCATCACGGCGCCTGAGATTGCCGCCGGTCGCCCGGGGGCACTGATCGACTTCCGATGTCCCGAGACACTGTTGACAGGTGTCTCGGGACATCGTCGTGTATGACCTTGCTGATGTAGGGCTGTTCATAGTCGGTTGATTCTTGACGGATCTAGTTCGGTTGATCCTTGACACTCTTGTTGTGTTTTAGGTCTGGCCGCTGGAGCGGCAGGCCTTCTTGTTTCGTACCTCGCCGGTGCTGCGGCGGGCGGCGGTTTTGACCAGATCGTCGCCGATGAAGAACCGCAGCAGCTCGCCATCGACGTGGACATCGCAGCGAGCTCCGGCGTAGTGGCGGCCGATACTGACCTGTTGCCACGACACACAGACCACCCCGTTGGTGGTCACCGTTCGGCTGATCCAGTCGCTGCTGCTGCGATCGGGGCTGTGCTGTCGTGGTGTGGTCGAGCGGGTCGTGGTGGTGCCGGCGGTGAAGCGCTCAGCAGGGGTGGCCATCTTCAACGACTGATGCGGCCGGGTGGTGTTGTAGTCATCGACCCACTCATCGAGGGCTCTTTGGGCCGTCTTCAGATTAGTGAATGGTGCTGCGTTGCTGAGGAATTCAACACGCAGACTCCGGTGGAACCGCTCAATCTTGCCGGTCGTGGTCGGAGACCGCGGCTGGTCAGCAGGTGCTCGATGCCGTGCTCGCGGCAGATCGCATCGAAAAGCACCTCCACCGGCGGATGGTTGAACCGGCCGGTGAACACCTTGCCGTTATCGGTCAGGATCTGCTCGGGAGCACCATAAGTGGCCAGCGCGGCGCGTAACCCGTCACAGACCGCCCGAGTGCGTTCACGCACCATCAACTGCGCGCACACGCATCCGGGAATGATCATCGATCCCGGTCAACGCCTTAGCGCTGGTGCCATCGGCCAGCGGGAAACCGCCCACGACATCCATCTGCCATAGCTCCATAGGCGCACCGCGTTCCCACCGTTTCCACTTACGCGAGCGCCGATCCCGCAGGTGCGGATCGATCATCTGCGCCCGGACCAAAGCGCGGTAGACCGCCGACTCCGAGGGCAGCGGAACCACACCACGCTTGGACAGTTCGAACACCAACCGACGAGGTCCCCAATACGGTCGCGAGCGGCGCAGCTCCAACACCACCGCCTCCACCTGCGCCGGCATCTGATGCGGACACGACACCGGCCGATGCGACCGGTCGATCAACCCTTCCAAGCCCTGCGCCTCATAGCGGGCCAACCACGCATGCAACGTCTGGCGCGACACCCCAACCTTCGATGCCACCTGCGAAATCGACAACCCATCGCTGATCACCGCCAACACAGCCTGATACCGCTGCTCAGCCACGCTCAACTCCCTCATCTAGGGAGTGTCAAGGATCAACCGAAGTAGGTGTAAAGCATCAGCCGAAACACTGTCGCCCATCACCCGAAGACAAAACGTCAACAATCAACCGAGGTCACACATTGCTGATGTAGGGCGGGCGGGGCTCGAACCCGCGACCAATGGATTATGAGTCCACGGCTCTAACCAACTGAGCTACCGCCCCCTGGTGCGGACCCTATCGTCGCATGTCCGCCTCGCCCCACGGCAGAAGGTCGGACTCAGCCCAGGGCGGTGCCGTCGTCGCGCAGTACCGCTTCGACATCACCGCGGAACGCCGAGAGCTGCTCACGCTCGGAGTCGGTGTACTCGCGCGCGGAGTCGTCCAGCACGCAGACCGTGCCCACCACGGTTCCCGAGGCGTCGTGCACCGGTAGGCCCAGGTAGTTGTATAGGCCGAACTCCGTCTCGTCCTCATTGCCGGCGAACGTCGCGTCCTCGCGCGAATCCCGCACGAACAGCGCGCTGTCAGCGTCGACCACCTTCTCGCAGTAGAGCGGCACCCGGGCAGCGTCGTCGAGGGCCTTCTTGCCGGCCGCCCCCACCGTGTAGTGCTTGGTGGCCTCACCGGCAGTGGCAGCGACCACCATCGAATCGGGTTCGGAGCGCATCACCAGAACCGACTTCACCCCAAGTAGCTCGGCGATCTTCTCCAGTTGGCCGGCCAGCGGTTTGAGTCCCGCGGTGGTGTCCGTCTTGTGGGATTCGGCATCAGACATCGCACCAGTCTTCCGGTGTAGGCAGCGGGCGGCAACAGTTTCACTCACCGCGCGGTGCACGATGGTTACTGTGCCGATCCCCTCCAGCGCTTTCGCCTCCGACAACGCAGCACCCGCGCACCCTCGTGCTCTCGAGGCGATCCAGGCCGCCAATGACGGCGCTGCCATGTCCTACGGCGATGACCCCATCACTCAACGCGCGGCCGACCGCATCCGGGACGCCTTCGACTCCCCCGGCGCCGACGTCCTGTTCGCCTTCACCGGCACCGGTGCGAACATCATTGCGCTCACCGCCGCCGTCCGGCCCTGGCACGAAATCCTCTGCAGCGACGTCGCCCACAGCCTGCTCGACGAGGCCGGCGGCCCGGTGCGGGTTTCCGGCGCCAGTCTCGTCGCGCTGCCCAGCCAGGACGGCCTCATCGACTCGGCTCTGCTGGATCGACGTATCACCCGCCGCGGCGAGGTGCATCACTCCCAACCGCGCATCGTCACCATCACCCAGTCCACCGAGAACGGCCGCGTCTGGCAGCCCGAGGCGATCGCGGCATTCGTCGACCACGCGCACGAACTCGACCTGCTGGTCCATGTTGACGGCTCCCGCGTTGCCAACGCCATTGCCGCCCTTGGCGTCTCGCCTCTTCAGGCCGTTGGCGACGCCGACATCGTCACGGTGGGTGGCACCAAGAACGGAATGCTGTTCGGCGACGCGATCCTGGTGCGCCGTCCCGAACACTTCACCGGTATCGAGTTCGTCCAGAAACAGATCGGCCACCTGGCCAGCAAACACCGTTATGTCGCAGCACAATTCGATGCCATGTTGACCGACGGCGCCTGGCTCGAGACGGCTGCCCACGCCAACGCCATGGCGCGCAAGCTCAGCTCAGGCTTGATCGAACTCGGCCTGCACCTGGCCTCGGCCACCGATGCCAATGAAGTGTTCGTCGACCTGCCCGCACATGCGTTGGCTGCGGTGCGACAACACTTCGCCGTACACGTCCCCGACCCGCACAAGCCGGCCACCCGGTTCGTCTGTTCGTGGGCGACCACCGACGCCGACGTCGACGCCGCCCTGACTGCGCTCGCTCAGGCGAAAACGGTCTGACCGTCGTCGTCGATGAGGTAGCGCTCGGTGCCCTCGTCGACGCGGGCCTGATCGGCCTTCAACGACACCGCGATCTTGTTGCTGGCATTGCGCATCACGTCCAGGGTCAGTTCGCGGGCCTGCTCCTGCGAGAAGTGCTCGCGCACACCGGAAGCCACCGCCGGACTGATCCGCGCCGGTGACCAGATCAGCGCGTCGGCGTAACGCAGCGCCGCCTTGTGCGCATCGGTCAACAACTCGGAGGATTCGAAGTGCTCGATGTCGTCGTACATCGATTCGCTGCCACCGGCGTCCAGCGCCTTGCTTTCCCGCAGCGATTTACAGAGTCGGCAGTTGTGCGCGACAGCTCCGCGCAGCCGCACCACCTCGGTGGTCACCGGGTCCAGCGACCGCAGCCGCGCCACCCCGGGCAGCAACTGGTTGAACAGAACGTCACCGGCGTCGATGCCCGGATCCCACGCCGGCGCCTCGGGCACCCAGCCGACCGGCAAGCCGAGTACCTCCAACCCGTTGCGCACCCGCGGCAGGAAGTCGGCGAAGAACATCTGGATCACCGCGGCGAAGCTCGCCGCACCCAGCGCCCCGGTCAGCGCCTCCCGCTGACGATCGGAAATCGCCGACACGTCGACGCTGAACTGCTCGGCGAACTCGGCCACCACCTTCTCGGCGTCCGACTCGGGCGCGCTCACCGGCGTCTGCGCGGGCAGCGGAGTCAACGAAAGCGTGTCGCCACAGGTGGTGCGAATCAGCCCCACCAGACGCTGCAGGTCTGCCGGTGATTGCACCACCAGCTGGGTCAGGACAGCGTCAAGATCATCGGCCATCTGCCGATTATTGCGCTTGGCTCACCGACGACATGTGGAAGTCGGGGATTCGCAGCGTCGGCATCACTGCCCGGGTCGCCCAGTCACCCCATTCGCGGGGCAACGTCTGCTCGGGCACGCCCGCCTCGGTGGCCCGCCGCAACAGATCCAGCGGGCTCTCGTTGAAGCGGAAATTGTTGACCGCCCCGGTGACTTCGCCGTCTTCGATGAGGTACACCCCGTCGCGGGTCAGCCCGGTCAGCAGCAGGGTGGTCGGATCGACGGTGCGGATGTACCACAGCGTGGTCAGCAGCAGCCCGCGCTCAGTGGATGCCACCATGTCGGCCAACTCGGCGCTGCCACCGGTCATCAGCAGGTTGTCGGCCGGTACCGCGACGGACGTCCCGAACTCGCTGGCCGCGGCCCTGGGGTAGGCCAGCGCGTTGATGGCGCCGTCGCGGATCCAGTCGACCCGCCCGATGTCGAGCCCGTTGTCGAACACCGAGATCGTCTCCGATCCGCTGGTGGCCGCGACGAACGGCGCGCATTCCAGTCCCGGTGCGAACGGATCGGAGTACATCGTCAGCGGCAGGTGGGTGAGCTTCTCCCCGACCCGGGTTCCGCCGCCGGGGGCCGACAACGCGGTCCGGCCCTCCTCGGCGCCGCGACCGTCCATCGACCAGCCGAGGTAGATCATCATGTCGGCCACCGCCGACGGGGGCATCAAGGTTTCATAGCGGCCGGCCGGCAGCTCGACGGTCCGGTCGGCCCAGCCGAGGCGCATCGCAAGATCGTCGAGCAGCGTGTCGGTGGGCACCTCGGTGAACCACGGGGTGGAGATGCCCGCCCACGCGCTGGCACCGTCGCGTTTGGCGTTGATCTCGACGGTTCCGGTGGGCTGGGTGAAGCGGCGGCGGAGCCCGGTCGAGGTGGCCAGAAACGTCGTCTCGACGACGTGGTGGGCGTAGCCGTACAACCGGTCGGTGCGCCCGAACCCGCTCGACAGTGATTCGGCGACATCGGCGAACACCCCGGCCCCGGTCTCTGGAATCGACTCGTTCCAGTCGTCTGGGGTACCGCTGCCGGTCAGTAGCGGCGCACTGTCGCGGGCGTCGGGAGCGGCGTGGGCAGCGTGTTCGGCTGCGGCCACCAGCACCGCGATCGCAGCGGGGTTTACGTCACTGCTGCGGACCGCACCGGTGTGCGACGTATTGCCCTTGCGCACAATCGAAATCACGGTGGTCGACCTTGTTGTCGAGACACCGTTGGTGGTCATCGAGTTCCCGGCCCACCGCAGCGAGGCCTCGGCACGATCGGTGACGATCACGATCGTTTCATCGGCTCGACCTGATTGGCTGGCGGCCTGCAACGCCAATTCGACGACCTGCTGGGCGGGGATCATGCGCGGCTCCACCCCGATTTGGCCTCTTCGCTGGCGCTCATCGACCGGCCTCCTCGCGCGTGTTGAGCACGTTCACCCCGCGGAACAAGGCTGACGGGCAGCCGTGGCTGACAGCGGCCACCTGGCCGGGCTGGGCCTTGCCGCAATTGAAGGCCCCACCCAGACGCCAGGTCTGGCGCCCGCCAACGGCTTCCATCGAATTCCAGAAATCGGTGGTGGTGGCCTGATACGCGACGTCGCGCAGCTGTCCGTCCAGCCGGCCATCGCGGATCCGATAAAACCGCTGCCCGGTGAATTGGAAGTTGTAGCGCTGCATGTCGATCGACCAGGATTTGTCACCGACGATGTAGATGCCGTCCGCGACCCGGGAGATCAGGTCATCAGTGCTCAGGTCCTCGACGCCGGGCTGCAGGGAGACGTTGGCCATCCGCTGGATCGGGACGTGGTGTGGGGAGTCGGCATAGCTGCAGCCATTGGACCGGGCGTGGCCCAGCCGCGGCGCGAACACCCGGTCGAGTTGGTAGCCGACGAAGATACCGTCGCGCACCAGATCCCAGCTCTGCGCGGCCACTCCTTCGTCGTCGTATCCGATGGTGGCCAAACCGTATTCGACGGTGCGATCAGCGGTCACGGTCATCACCGGGGAGCCGTAGCGCATCGTGTTCAGCTTGTCCGGCGTGGCGAACGACGTACCCGCGTAGGCGGCTTCGTACCCGATCGCCCGGTCGTATTCGGTGGCGTGCCCGATGGATTCGTGAATGGTCAACCACAGATTGGTGGGGTCGATCACCAGATCGGTCGGCCCGGCGACCACCGTCGGCGCCTTGGTCTTCTCCGCGAGCAGACCGGGCAGCTCGGCCAGTTCGGTACTCCAGTCCCACACCTCGTCGCCGGCCACCGCCTCCCAGCCGCGAGCGGTCGGCGGAGCCAGCGTGCGCATCGACTCGAAGCTGCCTGCCGCCGCGTCGACGGCCACCGCGTCCAGCGCCGGCTGCAGCCGCACCCGCTGCTGGGTGATCGACGAACCGAAGGTGTCGGCGTAGAACGTTTGCTCCTTGACGGTCATCACCATCGCCGAGACGTGATCGACCCCGTCGGAGGCCAGCAAGCGACCGGAGTACTCCCCCAGCAGAGCGATCTTGTCGGCGGTCGCAACGGTGAACGGGTCGATCCCGTAGTTCGACACCCACGTCACGTCGTTGTAGACCGGTTCGGCCGCCAACTCGATGCGCTCGGCATTCAGCAGCGCCAGCGTGGTGGCGACCTGCACCGCGCGGCGCGCGGTGTCCGCGGCGACCTCAGGAGCCAGCTCGGCGTGCGAGGCGAACCCCCAGGTGCCGTCGACGATCACCCGAACTGCCAGCCCGATCTCGCGGTCGGTGACCGCGCTCTGCAGCTCGCCGTCGCGCAGCTGCACCACCTCGCTGGTGATCGCGTGGATCCGGAGATCGGCGTAGCTGGCGCCGGCGGCACGGGCCGCCGACAGGGCAGCGTCGGCGAGCGCATGGCGCGGAAGGGCCAGGAAGTCGGCGTCAACGTCACGGGGACTCACGTGCTACACGGTAACGGGCGGCTCGGCGACCCGCTTTAATGGCCAAGGTGACGACTCGGCGCATGCGTTCGACCCTGCTGGGGTACGCGCTGCTCGCGCCGAGCCTGTTCGGGGTCGTCTGCTTCCTGTTGTTGCCCATGCTGGTGGTGGTGTGGCTGAGTCTGCACCGCTGGGACCTGCTGGGCCCCATCCGCTATGTGGGACTGGACAATTGGCGTTCGGTGCTCACTGACGCCGGCTTCGGCAACTCCCTGCTGGTGACGCTGGCGTTCATCGCGATCGTGGTTCCGGTGCAGATCCTGCTGGGTTTGTTCGCCGCGGCATTGTTGTCCCGCGAACTGCCGGGCAGCGGCGTGTTCCGCACCGTGTACGTGGTTCCGTGGGTGTGCTCGCCGTTGGCGGTCGCGGTGCTGTGGCATTGGATCCTGGCGCCGACCGACGGCGCGGTGGGCACGCTGTTGGGGCGCCGCGTGGAGTGGCTGACCGATCCCGGGCTGGCGTTGCCGGTGGTCTCCGCGGTGACGGTGTGGATGAACGTCGGCTACGTGACGCTGTTTTTCTTGGCCGGGATCCTGGCAATCCCGCCGCAGATCCACGCCGCCGCCCGCCTCGACGGCGCGACGAGCTGGCAGCGGTTCTGGCACATCACGCTGCCGATGCTGCGGCCGACCCTGTTCTTCGTCTCGGTGACCGGCGTCGTCAGCGCGGCGCAGGTGTTCGACACCGTCTACGCACTGACCGGTGGCGGGCCCGCCGGGCGTACCGATCTGGTGGCCCACCGGATTTATGCCGAGGCGTTCGGGGCCGCCGCGATCGGGCGGGCAGCGGTGATGGCGCTGGTGCTGTTCGTCATCCTGGTCGGCGCGACGATCGTCCAGCATCTCTACTTTCGCCGGCGGATCAGCTATGACCTCACGTAACGTGCTGATCTACCTGGGTCTGCTGGCCGGTGCAGTGATCACCCTGGCCCCGTTCGGGCTGGGTCTGTTGACGTCGTTCACCTCGGCACAGCAGTTCGCCACCGGCACACCGCTGTCGCTGCCGAGCCCGCCGACGCTCGCCAACTACGGTGCGCTCGGCGATGCCGGATTCGGCCGCGCGTTGGCCGTGACCGCGCTGATGACGGCGATCATCACCCTGGCGCAGTTGACGTTCTCGGTGCTGGCCGCCTACGCGTTCGCCCGCCTGGAGTTCACCGGCCGCGACGTGATGTTCTGGGTCTACATCGCAACGTTGATGGTCCCCGGGACGGTGACCGTGGTGCCGCTGTATCTGATGATGGCCGAGCTGGGCCTGCGGAACACGTTCTGGGCGTTGGTGTTGCCGTTCGTCTTCGGCTCTCCCTACGCGATCTTCCTGTTGCGCGAGTACTTTCGCGGCATCCCTGCCGACCTGGTCAACGCCGCCCGCCTGGACGGGGCCAACACCCTTGATGTGCTGGTGCACGTGGTGTTGCCCGCCAGCAAGCCGATCCTGGTGACGTTGACGCTGATCACCGTTGTCAGTCAATGGAATTCGTTCATGTGGCCGCTGGTCATCACCAGCGGCGGCACCTGGCGGGTGCTGACCGTCGCGACCGCGGGGTTGCAGACCCAGTACAACGCGCAGTGGACGCTGGTGATGGCGGCGACGACGGTGGCGATCGTCCCGCTGATCGCGTTGTTCCTGGTGTTCCAGCGTCAGATCGTGCGCTCGATCGTCGTCACCGGGCTGAAATGAGCTGGCCGCCACGGTTCTCCACCCGCATGCTGGCCGGGCTGATCGCCGTCGCTGTACTGCTGGTCTCCGCGGCCCTGGTGCTGGGCCGATCAGACGAACCGTCGGACAAGACAGTGATCACCGTGCGGGTGTGGGATCCGCAGGTGGCGGCCGCCTACGCCGAGTCCTTCGCCGAATTCAGCCGCACGCATCCGGACATCGAGGTGCGCACCGACGTCGTCCCCTACGCCAGCTATTTCACCACTTTGCGCACCGACGTCGCCGGCGGCGGAGCCGACGACATCTTCTGGCTCAACAACGCCAACTTCGCCGAATACGCCGACAACAAGCGGCTGATGTCGGTGGCACCGAGCCCGGACTGGGACCCGTCGGTCATCGCACAGTTCACCCGGGGCGGCGCGCTGTGGGGCGTGCCGCAACTGACCGACGCCGGAATCGCGCTGTACTACAACGCCGACCTTCTGGCCGCCGACGGCGTAGACACCGCCGCACTGAATTCGCTGCGCTGGGATCCCGACCCGAGTATCGACACCCTGCGCCCCCTGCTGGCGCGCCTGACCCACGGCAGGCAATGGGCGTACAACGCCGCCAACGATTTACAGGCCATCTACCTCAACTACATCGGCTCGGCGGGTGGGGTGTTCTCCTCTCGCGACCGATTCGCCTTCGACAACCCGCAGGCCGCCATGGCGTTCCGCTATGTCATCGGGTTGATCAACACCGACCGGGTCTCCCCGCCCGCGTCGGACACCAACGACAACGGCGACTTCTCCCGCAACCAGTTCCTGGCCGGGCGGATGGCGCTGTTCCAGTCGGGCACCTACAACCTGGCCCAGATCGCCGAGCAGGCGACGTTCCGCTGGGGCGTGGCGATGCTCCCGGCCGGCCCGGCTGGGAGGGTCAGCGTGACCAACGGCATTGTCGCCGCGGGCAATCCCGCCAGCCGCCACCCCGAAGCGGCGCGCGAGGTGCTGGCCTGGCTGGGTAGCGAACGTGGCAACTCCTACGTCGGCCGCCAGGGCGCCGCCATCCCGGCGGTGCTGCCGGCCCAGCAGCAGTACTTCGACTACTGGTCGGCCAAGGGCGTCGACGTGACGCCGTTCTTCCGGGTGCTCGACGGCCCGCGCATCGCCGCACCGGGCGGACCGGGCTTCGCCGCCGGATATCAGGCGATCAAGCCTTACTTCGATGAAATGTTCCTGGGCAGAACACCTGTCGCTGTGGCGTTGCGGACCGCTCAGCAGGCGGCGAACACCGCGGCCGCGCGCTAGATCCCCGCCAGCACCGTCATCTGCAGACCGACCGACACCACGCACACCAGCCCGCAGATCGCCAAGACCACCCAGTCGGCGCGCTTGGGACCCGACGGCGCCGCGGAGATCGTGCCGGTTCCGCCGCGTGCGGTGATCGCATCACCCATCTCGTCAGCACGCCGCAGCGCCACCGTGACGCCCGCCGACATCAGGTCCACCATCTCGATGGCCCACCGCCGGCGCCGGGCCCGGCGACTGGTCAGCACCGGACGCGGCCGCAGCCGTCGCGCGGCGTAGAGCAACCGGAACTCGTCGAGCAGCATGGGAAATGCCCGCAGCGACAAAGCCAGTGCCACCGCCCAGTCGTCAACCGGGATGCGGAAGAACTTCAGCGGCCTGCCGAGGCGCGCCACCGCGGGCGCGATGTCGGCGACGTTCGTCGTCCACGACACCATCATCCCCAACGCCAGCAGCACGATCGCCACCACGGTGATGCGCACGAACTTCAGCAGTCCACCGAGTTCGAAGGCGTGGGACGCCAGATGCAGCACCGGCGCTCCACCGCCGAGCGCCGCGGTCACCGCGCCGAGGAGCAGCAATAGCCACAGCCACTTGGGTACCGACGGCAGCACACCGCGCGGGATGCGGGCCATGCGGATCGCGGTGCCGATGAGGATCGCGACCAGCGCGATCGGCACCCAATCCGGATAGAACGCCAACAGGGCCGAGAAACCGAGGACCACAACCAGTTTGGTGCCGGCCCACAGCTCGTGGATCGGTGACGTGCCCGGCACCGGACGCAGCAGCACCACCGGGCGGGGCTGGCGGGCGGTCGTCACGACACTTCCTCCGCGGTCGGCGCGGTGCTGAGCACACCGTCGCGCAAATGAAGGGTGCGCGGGCACAGCTCCTCGAGCCCGACGAAATCGTGCGAGATCACCACGACGGTCAGACCGCTGTTGCGGCGCAGATCGCTCAGCAGCCGCAGCAACCCACGCTGGCTGGCTGCGTCGAGACCGGCCAGTGGCTCGTCGAGAATCAGTGCCTGCGGCGAGCGGGCCAGCAGCCCGGCGATCACCACCCGCCGCATCTGGCCACCCGAAAGCTGGTCGATACGACGCCCGGCCAGCGAGGCGTCGAGGCCGACCTTGGCCAGCGCGGCGTGCACCCGTGCGGTGTCGTGGGGTGAAAAGCCGGCTGCGGAGGCAACTTCCAGATCGACTCGACTGCGCATCAGCTGCAGCCGGGCGGCTTGGAAAGCAATGGCCACCTCGCCGACACAATCGGGTGCTGGGCGCCCGCGCACCAGGCACGCGCCGGACGTCGGCGTGGTCAGGCCCGCCATGATCCAAGCCAGGGTCGACTTGCCAGAACCGTTGCCGCCGTGGATGAGAAGGCCGTCGCCCTCGTGGACGGTGAAGTTGACATCGGTCAGCGCGGGCTTGGCCCACGGTGTACCCGCGGCGTATTCGTGGCTGACATGTTCGAGCTGCAACACCGGTTCGGCGGCGCGCGGCGCAGCACTGACCGTCGTCGTTGGCGCGGCGGCGCTTTCGACCATGTCGGTGTTGTCCAGCGACTCGGTGAGATTGACGATCCGGTCGGCGGTGTCGGCTTCGTTGTTGTAATGGGTGATCGCCACCAGCGCCATCCGGTGGCGTTCGGTCAGGCCGGACAACACGCCCAGCAATGCTTCGCGCCCGCGCTGATCGACCATGCTGGTGACCTCGTCGGCGATCAGCATCGACGGCTTGCGAGCCAGCGCGGCAGCCACCGCGAGCCGCTGCAGCTCGCCGCCGGATAATCCGCCGGTGTCGCGCTCCTCCATGCCGGATAGGCCGACCTCGTCGAGCAGCCCCGCGATATCGGTGTGTGTCCCGGGCGGCAGGCCGAACACCACATCATCGGCGACTCGCGTTCCCAGGACCTGACTTTCGGGGTGCTGCAGGATCACCGCAGTCCCCCCTGGCTTGCCCAGTCCGATCGCGCCAGGCCGCTCGATCGTGCCGGAGGTCGGATTCCGCCCGGCCAGCAGCAGCATCAGCGTGGTCTTGCCGGAGCCGTTGGCGCCGGTGATCGCCACGTGCTCGCCGACGTCAACCGACAAACTCAATGGGCGCAGCGCGTCCCGCGCGGCGTTGGGGTAACGGAACCTGGCGTCGACCAGACGGACCGGAACCGGTGCGACCGGTCCAGACTCTTCGGGCGGCTCGAGCTTGTGCACGTCGGGAATGCCACGCAAGCGGTCCAGCACTCGCGACAGCGCCCACCACCCGACCAGGGTGACGACCATGATGGAGAACATCGCGTAGAACATCAGCAGCACCGGCCAGTACTGCAGCGCGACGCCGAACATGTGCCGCGCATCCTCGGCCGCAGGCCGGAACGGCTCGAAGCGCGACATCACCGAGACCACACCGTCGAAGTTGGCGGTCATCGCCGAGAACGTCAGCGTGCGCAGCCGAACCAACACGGTCAACGCGGCGATGATGAACAGACCGAACACCACGCCGGCCACCAGGCCGACCGCGATGACGGTCGGTGTGCCGCGCCCGCGCCGCTTCATGATGCCGGCCAGTCCACCGACGTAGGCGCAGTTGACCACCACCATGAGGCCGCTGATGCCGGCGATGAGGAAAGCCACGACGCTCGCCGCGACGGTCGACGCGAGCAGCACCCGCAGGCGGTAGCGGTAGCCCAGCAGACCCATCGGCACGGTCGTGAGAAGCGAGAGCCCCCCGGCAAACGGCACGACCACGGAAATGATCGCCAACGCGGCGGCCAGCGCGGCCATCACAGACGCTTGGGCCATCTCCACGGGTGTCAGCGAGCCGGTTCGGCGGTGATCGAGCGACGGTCGGGAGGGCTGCTGCGCAGGCGCCTCCGGTCTCGTCGCGGTCATCACCCGATTCTGCCAGCCGCGGCGGGCGGCCCGGGTGTTCGGCCTGCCGCGGCCAGGGCCGCCTGTGGGAAAGCTGTGAGAAATCACACCCGGCGGCCGGGCGACAACATAGTATTTCTATGTAAATATGGTCGGTATGAGTCCGACGCCTACCCAGGAGCGCCCCGGCGCGGCTTCCCCGTCGCACGCGGGCTTGGGTTCTGAGCTGCTCACCGTCGTAGCGCGGCTCAACCGGCTGGCCACCCAGCGAATCCGGCTGCCGCTGCCGTGGGCGCAGGCCCGCCTGCTCAGCACGATCGACGACCAGGGCGAAGCCCGCATCTCCGATCTGGCTGAACTCGACCACTGCTCGCAGCCGACGATGACCACGCAGGTCCGGCGCCTCGAGGATGCCGGCTTGGTGGCCCGCACTACCGATCCTGACGATGCGCGTGCGGTCCGCATTCGCATCACCCCCGAGGGCAAGACAATGCTGACCCAGGTCCGCGCCGACCGCGCCGCGGTGATCGATCCGCGCATCGAGCGACTGTCGGACGAGGACCGCGAAATTCTGTCGACCGCCGTCGGAGCACTGCATCGCCTGCTCGACGACCTCGACACGTCACCGAAGTAGTAAGGAGTGAGCCACTCATGTGGCGTCAACCCAAGGCCGTCTGGGCCGTTGCGTTCGCATCCGTCGTCGCGTTCATGGGCATCGGACTCGTCGATCCGATCCTGAAACCGATTGCCGACAATCTCAACGCCACACCGTCGCAGGTGTCGCTGCTGTTCACCAGCTACATGGCTGTCATGGGCGTGGCGATGCTGGTCACCGGCGTGGTGTCGAGCCGTATCGGCCCGAAGCGCACGCTGCTGCTCGGCCTGGTGATCATCATCGCCGGCGCCGGACTCGCCGGTATGAGTGACACCGTGATGGGCATCGTCGGCTGGCGGGCGCTGTGGGGGTTGGGCAATGCCCTGTTCATCGCGACCGCGCTGGCCACCATCGTCAACTCCGCGCGCGGCTCGGTCGCCCAGGCGATCATCCTCTACGAAGCCGCGCTGGGGCTCGGCATCGCGGTCGGTCCGTTGGTCGGTGGCGTGCTGGGTGGAATCTCCTGGCGTGGGCCATTTTTCGGGGTGTCGGTGCTGATGGCCATCGCCTTGGTCGTGACGACGCTGCTGCTGCCCGAGACACCGCGCCCGCAGCGGATGACGACGCTGGCCGATCCGTTCCGCGCGCTGCGGCACCGGGGCCTGCTCGGGGTTGCGGTCACCGCGCTGCTCTACAACTTCGGCTTCTTCACATTGCTGACGTTCACCCCGTTCCCACTCGACATGAATGCGCACGAGATCGGGCTGATCTTCTTCGGGTGGGGTCTGTGCCTCGCATTCACCTCGGTGGTGGTGGCACCCCGGTTGCAGCATCGCTTCGGCACCGTCCGCGTGCTGTTGGTGAATCTGCTCTGCTTCTCGGCACTTCTGATGGTGATGGCCGTCGGTACCGACGACAAGACCATCCTGGCCACCTGCGTCGTCATCGCGGGCCTGTTCATCGGCATCAACAACACGCTGATCACCGAAACGGTCATGAAGGCTGCGCCCGTCGAACGCGGTGTCGCCTCGGCCGCCTACAGCTTCATGCGCTTCGGCGGCGCCGCTGTCGCACCGTGGCTGGCCGGCGTGCTCGGTGAGCGGGTCAGCGTGCACCTACCGTTCTGGGTCGGCGCCGGTGCGGTGTTGCTGGGCGCCGGGGTGCTGGCGCTGACTGCCCGGCACCTGAGCGGCATTGACACTTCCGGCGGGCAGGAGCGAAGCGACTCGGGGAACAAGCAGGAAAATGCCGTCGAGGAGATCACCGAGCAGGCCACCGCGGTGACCGTGGGCAGCGACAGCTGAAACCGTTGTCGCTCAACGCCTGAGCGCTTACATCCAGATGGTGGCCTTCGCGCTTTCCCTGGGCTGGGCCAGCGGATGGTCCCTGCCCAACAGGTCGCCGGTGATGACGCCGCAGAACCGGTACATCGAGATGTCGAAGATCCCGTTCTGCATGGGCTGCTCGATGAAGTGCCCGAGGCGTTCGGCGCCGATGAACACCGCCATCAGCAGCAGGCCGATGATCACCCCGGTGTAGGCGTGTGCCGAGCCGTCCAGCCTGCTGAACGCCATGATCGCGAAAAACCACGCCAGCCCGCGGACGAAGACCTCGTACTGCAGCGGGATCGGCTCGTTGCGGATGCGTTCCAGCCCGCTTTGGGCGCTCACCAGCGCGGTGTTGACGCCCATCAGCATCACCCGAGCCTGGTTGTCGATATGCCCATTCGCCGAAAGGGTTTGGATGTCGACCGCTTGCCGGGTCATCAGATCGGTGGCACCGATGTCGGCGGGATCTTCCGGGGTGAGATCGGCGACGCCCGGCAGAGCGGGAATCTTGCGTAGATCCGCGGCGAGCTGCCAGGCATAGCGCACCTGCCTGCGGCGCATCCGGTTCAGCACGCCGGCCATCTCCGGGGAACCGGAATCCACCGAGCACAGCGTGTTGTACGTGGCCCGGGAGTTGATGATGACGTTGCCCCACAGCGTTCGGGCCTCCCACCACCGGTTGTAGGCGGTGGTGTTGCGGAAGCCGATGAACACCGAAGCGCCAATACCCAACACCGAGAGCACCGCCGAGGCGTAATCGATCTGGGTGGGGTCGGGAATGGGGATCAAGATCCCGGCCACCACGATGATCGCCAGCAGATCCCAGCGCATCTGCCACCACACCAGACCCGACACCTTCAGCGGGCCGAGCTTCCCGACGCTACGAATCACCGCGTCAGCGTATTGCTCACAAGGCGGCGTCGACGAGATTTCCGACCGCATAGGTGGCGGCGATCGCGATGGCGCCGAACGCCAATTGCCGTCCGGCGCCGAGCCACAGCGAGCCCTTGGTGAACTTCGCGGCCACCGCACCGGCCACCAACAAGCCAATTCCGCTACACGCCAGACCCAGCCACAGCTTCTCGGAACCGAAAAGGTACGGCAGCAGTGGCACGATCGCGCCCAGGGCGAACATCACGAACGACGAGATCGCGGCGATCACCGGGGACGGCTTCTCCCGGGGGTCGACGCCGAGCTCCTGGGACAGGTGGAAGTGCACCGCCTGGTCCTCGTCGCGATGGATCTCCTCGGTGGCCTGACGCGCGGTGGCCTCGGACATCCCCATGTCCATCAACATCGACACGAGTTCGTCCCGTTCGGCGTGCGGATGCCGCTCGAACGATCGCCGCTCGATGAGTACCTGGGAGTCGATCTGTTCGTTGGCGGTCGTGACGGACGTATATTCGCCCAGCGCCATCGAGAACGCGCCCGCGAGCAATCCGGCAACTCCGCTGAGCACCACGGTGTGCGCCCCGGCGCCGGCCGCGACACCGGCGATCAGCGCGCTGTTGGAGACCAATCCGTCCATCGCCCCGAAGGTCGCCGCACGCAGCCAGCCTCCGGTGACGTCGGGATGGGAGTGATCGATGTCGTGGGGCAGATGTCCCGGTGCGGGGGTCCCCTCGGACGCGGCCATGTGCGCCATTGAACGCCAGCGCGTCGAGTCACTTTCACTGAGGTTGGCCTGTGTTTGCCACATCCGCGTTTGCCAAATGCGCTGCGGGGATACCTTCATGCCATGACCACCACTGCGGAGCACCTGCGGAACGCGCTTGACGGCCGTTGGCGAGACGTCAAGAACGCCGTGCGAGACGAACTTTCCACCGAAGTCTTCCGGCCGCACTACACGCCCAACACCGTCATCGCTCGCGCGAAGGTGGCTGAGCAGATGAAGATCATGGCGGCCAAGGGCGCCGCTGAAGACGGCTTCCGCAAGGAGCATGGCGGCAATGGCGATGTGGGCGCCGCCGTGACCCGCATCGAGATGCTCGCGATGTCCGACCTGTCGCTGATGGTCAAGGCGGGCGTGCAGTGGGGCTTGTTCGGGGGCGCCGTCGAGAACCTGGGCACCGAGCGTCACCACAAGGCCTACGTCCAGCGCATCATCGACCTGGACCTGATGGGTTGCTTCGGCATGACCGAAACCGGTCACGGCAGCGACGTCCAGGCTTTGGAGACCACTGCCACCTACGATCCGGCGACGCAGGAGTTCGTGATCAACTCCCCCACGCCGACGTCGCGTAAGGACTACATCGGCGGCGCAGCCGAAACCGCCAAGGTGTCAGCGGTTTTCGCGCAGCTGATCACAAATGGCGAATCGCATGGCGTGCACTGTTTCGTCGTTCCGCTGCGGGACGACGACGGCAACGACCTGCCTGGCATCACGACATCGGACTGTCATTACAAAGGCGGCCTGCCCGGCGTCGACAACGGCCGGATCATGTTCGACAACGTGCGGATTCCGCGCGACAACCTGCTGAACAAGTACGGCGACGTCGCGGCGGACGGCACCTATTCGTCGCCCATCGAGAACGTGAACCGGCGGTTCTTCACGATGCTGGGCACACTGATCCGCGGCCGGGTCACCGTCGGCGGTAGCGCGGCGGCGGCCGGGCGGGTGGCTCTGGACATCGCCGTGCGGTATGCCTTGCAGCGCAAGCAGTTCAGCGCACCGGATGATGACGACGAAGTGTTGATCATGGATTACCTGGTGCACCAGCGCCGGCTGTTCCCTTTGATCGCCCGCTCCTATGCGTTGCAGTTCGCCCAGAACGAGCTGGTGGCCCGATTGCACGATCTGCAGACCGCGGACAACCCCGACGCCGAGGAGCAGCGCGAACTGGAATCCCGCGCGGCCGGGCTGAAGGCGGCCAACACCTGGCACACCAGCACCGCGATCCAGGAAGCGCGCGAAGCATGCGGTGGTGCAGGCTATCTCGCGGAGAATCGGCTGATCGCGCTGCGCGCCGACACCGACGTCTTCACCACCTTCGAGGGTGACAACCACGTGTTGACCCAACTGGTCGCCAAGGAACTGCTGACCGCCTACGCCGACGACATCAAGGGCATGAGCCCGGTGGAGTGGGTGCGCTTCGCCGCCAACTTTGCCGGTGACCGGGTGATGAAAAGGACTGCGGCGGAGACGATCATGCAGACGATCGTCGACTCACGCCAGGACAACGAGGAGGAAGGCAGCCTCTTCAACCGCGGCACGCAGGTCAAGATGTTCGAGGACCGCGAGGAGTACCTGCTCTCCTCGGTCGCACGCCGGCTGCAGCGCAAGTCCAAAGAGATGTCGGCATTCGACGCCTTTAACTCCGTCCAGGATCACGTGCTGCACACCGCCAAGGCGCACATCGACCGCATCGTGCTGGAGGCATTCGTCGCCGGTATCGACGCCTGCGAGGACGACGAGGCCCGCGACATCCTCGGCATGGTGTGCGACCTGTACGCCCTGTCGGTGATCGAGGACGACAAGGCGTGGTTCGTCGAGCACCGGTTCCTGTCGACCGAACGGGCCAAGGCCGTCACCCGCGGCATCAACCAGCGCTGCCGCGATCTTCGGCCGCACGCCGAATTGCTGGTCGATGGATTCGGGATCCCCGAACAGTTGCGGTACGCCGAGATGCTGCACCCGGAGAACATCCTCGACTAGCGGTTTTGACAATTTTGACAAAACCGCGGGGTGACTCGGTAAGGTCGCGGCCGTGGAGCTCACGCTGCAGCGCATCGGCGCATGGTGCGGAACGATCATGATCGTGCTGTATGGGACCTGCATGTCGGGGTTGGCGCGGCTGTTCCCGCCGATCTCGCCGGTCTGGTCGCCGACCGAGGTCACCGACTTCTTCATCGACCACAAGATCTGGATCCGCATCGGTATCGCCGGCTGCCTGCTGACCTCGGTGATCGCCCTGCCGTTCCTGGCCACCATCGTGCTGCGGATCCGCCGCGTCGAAGGACGATGGGGCATGTTGTCGATCACGCAGTTGTTCGCGGCGACGATATTCGTTCCCGCACTGTTGTTTCCGTTCCTCGTGCTGGCCGCGGCGGCGTTCCGTCCCGAGAGCAGATCGCCGGAGATCACCCAGGCGCTCAACGACGTGTTCTGGCTGATGTTCATCGGCATCGTCGGCACGATCATCATGCAGAACATCACGTTGGCGATCGCGTCGTTCATCGACAGCACCGAACCGCAGACGTTTCCCCGCTGGTACGGCTACCTGAACCTGTGGGTGGCGCTACTGTCGTTGCCCGGCTGCGTCGTCGTGGTGTTCAACGACGGGCCGCTGGCCTGGCACGGAGTGTTTGCGTTCTACATCCCCGGGCTGGCGCTGACGGTGTGGATGTTCAGCACCACCTACGTGCTCAATCGCGGGATCAAGGCGCAGCAACGCGCCGAACACGCATGACGGCAGGCGCACCCACCACCGCAGGCCGCCGTATCCCGGGCGAACAGGGCACCTGGGTCTTCCTGCTCGGCGACATGCTGGTGTTCGCGGCCTTCTTCGCCACGTTCATGGTCGAAAGATCAAAAGCGCCAGAGGTATTCGACGCCGCCCGCAAGACGTTGCATGTCAACATCGGGTTGGTCAACACCCTGGTGCTGCTGACCAGCTCCCTGTTCGTGGTGGCGGCGATCGGCGGTCTGCGCACCGGTGCGCGCGAGATCGCCGCACGAGCACTGGTTATCGCGGCCGGCTGCGGTGTGGCGTTCGTGGCGCTGAAGGTGACCGAGTACGTCTTGCTGGTGCGGGACGGACACACCGCGGGCGTCAACCATTTCTACCTGTATTACTTCATCCTCACCGGGCTGCACCTGCTGCACGTGTGCATCGGCATTCTGGTGCTGGCGTTGATGATGACCCAGACCCGCCGAACCGAACTGTCGGCGACCCGGCTGGCCGTCGTCGAGGGCGGCGGCTGCTTCTGGCACCTGGTCGACCTGCTGTGGATCGTCCTGTTCCCCCTGCTCTACCTGGTGAGCTGATGCTGCACTTGATGCGTAACCGGGCCGGCGTGAGCTGGCTGATCCTGGTGGCCGCCACGCTGGCGTCGTTCGCGCTGGGCGCCGACCACGGCACCGGCTCGCTGGTGGCCGTCGCGGTGCTGGCGATCGCGGCGATCAAGGTGCGGCTGGTGGGCCTGGACTTCATGGAGTTGCGGCACGCCCCGATCCCGCTGCGGGTGGCGTTCGAGGTCTACTGCGTGGGGTTGTGGGCGCTGCTGTCAGGTTTGTATCTGTGGCTGTGACGCGCTGACCCTGGGAGTTCTTGCTCCCCCGCTTGGACTCGAACCAAGAACCGTCCGATTAACAGTCGGAAGCTCTGCCAATTGAGCTACAGGGGACTATCTGCAGCCCGCGTGAACGCTTTCGCGCTGATGCGGACCGGAGAGTGACTCTAGCTTACCGGGGACCCCGGATGCCAAACCGGCGGGCGCGCGCCGACACAGGTCCGTCAGGCAGGATGGAGGGGCGAGGATTTAGGAAGGGAATGCAGTGATCCAGTATCTGGCCGTGCTCGGCGTGGGTTATGTCTTGGGCACGAAGGCGGGCCGTAAGCGCTACGAGCAGATCGTCGGCACCTACCGCGCCATCACCGACAATCCCGCCACCAAAACCGTGATCGACGCAGGCCGCCGCAAGCTCGCCGACCGGGTGTCACCGGACCCGGACCCGAAGATGGTCACGCTCACCGAGATCGACGCCAACACCACCGTGGTGGAACCACAGCGGTCGGAGAAGTAGGCACGACGACATCGACCTCACGGTCGTCAATCGCGAAAAATCACAGCCCTCAGGTCAATCTCGCGGCCCGAGAGAGCCCGTGAATCTAGCCCAGCGGGATGCTGATGGTCTGACCCGGCAGCAGCGGGCCGGTGCTCACACCGATACCGCCACCGGGCATCGAGCCCGCATCAGGACCGTAGACGCCGAACTGCGGCGTCCCGATGCTGACGTTGTTGTTCGAGTACGACAGGCACTGCCCGTCGCCGCGCGAACCGAACCAGGCCAGGCAGGTGCCGCCGGGATTCGCCGACGCGGTCGGGGAGGTCAGCGCCGCCAGGGCCGGCACCGCAGCAGCGGCCACGGCAAGCGCACCGAAGGTGGCGATACGCCGGGCACGAGTATTCGCGGTAGTCATATCTGACCTTTCGCCGGAGACAAGCAGCACGTTAACCATAACCCGACGTGAGTTTTCACGCAGTGAGGTCGTCACCGCTGGCCTGTTCGAGCAGGCTGCGCCGATAGGCCTCCAACGCGACCAGGTCGCCGAACAATGCGTGGTATTCGTCGCCCTGCTCCACCGGCGACATTCGCTGCAACTTGGACTTGACCTCGGCGACCTGCCGGCCCACCCAGACCTCCTGCAGCCGGGCGAGCACGCTGCCGACGTATCGCGGCAGTTTCTCTTCCTCCTCGACCCGGATCGCCTCGACTCCGAGCTCGGTGATCAGGCCTTCGGTCAGCGGCGCGCCGGCCCGTTCGCGCACGGTATCGATCCACTGGGCGCCGACGATGCCCGACGAGGTCCCGCCGGCGGCCTCGATCGCGATCCGCACCGCGGCGTACCCGGGGTGGGTGAAACTCTCCACGGTCAGCGAGTCGAACACCGGGCCGGCCAGCGCCGGATACTGCAGGGCGGCTTTGAGCGCCTCGCGCTGCGGCCACAGGGTCGGGTCGCGCGGATCGGGACGCCGCGCCCCGGCGTCGGTGACCTTGGTGCGGGCGGGCGCGGCGCGCTTGTAGTCGCGCCCCGCAGGCTTGTGACCGGCTTCCTCGCGCACCCGCGCGATCACCTGGGCGACGTCGTCCCAGCCCACCCAGCCGGCGAGCTGACGGGCGTATTCGTCGCGCAGCGTGGGGTCCTTGATCTGGGCGACCATCGGCACGCAGCGGCGCAGCGCCGTGACCCGGCCCTCGGCGGATTCCAGATCGTGCTCGGCCAGTGCGGTGCGGATCGCGAACTCGAACAGCGGCGTGCGCCTGGCCACCAGGTCGCGCAGCGCACCGTCGCCCTGCGCCAGCCTCAGGTCGCACGGGTCCATTCCGTCCGCGGCCACCGCCACGAAGCTCTGCCCGGCCAGGTTCTGCTCGCCCGCGAACGCCTTGAGCGCGGCCGCGCGCCCGGCCGCGTCGCCGTCGAAGACGTAGATCAGTTCGCCGCGGAAGAACTTGTCGTCCATCATCAGCCGCCGCAGCATCGACAGGTGCTCGTCGCCGAACGCGGTGCCACAGGACGCGACCGCGGTGGTGACGCCGGCCAGATGCATGGCCATCACGTCGGTGTAGCCCTCGACGACGACGGCCTGATGCCCCTTGGCGATATCGCGCTTGGCCAGGTCGATGCCGAACAGCACGTTCGACTTCTTGTAGAGCACGGTCTCCGGGGTGTTGACGTACTTGGCTTCCATCTGGTCGTCAGCGAAGATTCGGCGGGCACCGAAGCCGACGGTCTCGCCGCTGGCGGTGCGGATCGGCCACAGCAGCCTGCGGTGGAAGCGATCCATCGGTCCGCGTCTGCCCTCACGCGAGAGCCCGGCGGCTTCGAGCTCCTTGAACTCGAAGCCCTTGCGGATCAGATGCGTGGTCAGCGAATCCCAGCCCGACGGCGCGAACCCGCAGCCGAACTGGCGGGCCGAGGCGGTGTCGAAATTGCGCTCGGTCAGATATTGCCGCGCGGGCGCGGCCTCCTCGGATTCCAGTGCGGCAGCATAGAATTCCTGCGCGGCCGCATTGGCGGCGATCAGCCGGCTACGGCTGCCACGGTCGCGCTGCACGCTGGTGCCGCCGCCGCTGTAGGTCACGGTGTAGCCGACCCGGTCGGCCAGCATTTCGACGGCTTCGACGAAGCTGACGTGCTCGATCTTCTGGATGAACGCGTAGGCGTCGCCGCCCTCGCCGCAGCCGAAGCAGTGGAAGTGACCGTGATTGGGCCGCACGTGGAACGACGGCGACTTCTCGTCGTGGAACGGGCACAGGCCCTTCATCGAATCGGCGCCGGCCCGGCGCAGCTGCACGTAGTCGCCGACGACGTCTTCGATGCGGACCTGGTCACGGATCGCGGCGATGTCGCGGTCGGAGATTCGACCCTTGCGGTCTCCACCTCCGCTCACCGCTGTCGTCATCGGCACAGTCTAGGACGCGGGGCCGCCGGCGATGTGCGCGTCGATGCGCTCCACCCTGCCTTCGGTGTAGGAGGCGAGCTGATCGACGACAACCCGCATCCGCGCCGCGTCGTCATCGGCGGCGGTGAACTCCGGCGCGAACACCGGATCGAGTGTGGCGGGCGCACCGTCGAGCAGCCAGTTCGCCACCCGGTGGATCCGTTCCCGTTGCTGCGCCTGCAGTTCCAGGTGCCGCGGGTCGGACATGATGAACTGCAGCGCCAGCGTCTTGAGCAGCGCCACCTCGGCGCGGACGGTCGCGGGCACCTGCAGATCGGCCTGGTAGCGCACCAGCGGCTGCGGCCCGGCGACCTCGTGGGTCAGCCGTACTGCCGCTGAGGCGAACCGGCCGACCAGTTCACTGGTCAGCCGCTTGAGCGCGACTGATGCCGCGAGCGTGCCGTCGTACTTGCCGACGCCGGCGACAACCGGCAGCTGGGACAACCGCTCGCCGGCAGCCTCCAGATCGGCGGCGGCGATCGTGTTGGACTCCCCCAACGCGCCCAGCGCCGCGGCGGCGTCGGCGTCGGCCAGCACCCGCAGGTCGATGCGGCCAGACACCACTCCGTCTTCGACGTCGTGCACGGAGTAGGCCACGTCGTCGGCCCAATCCATCACCTGGGACTCCAGACACGGGCGTCGCGACGGCGCGGCGCCCCGCACCCACTGCGCCAGCGCCCGGTCGTCTTCGTAGAAGCCGAACTTGCGCACGCCCGGTTCGCGGAACCACGGATACTTCGTGACGGCGTCCAGTCCCGCGCGGGTGAGGTTCAGGCCCACGCTGCGACCTTGTCCGTCAAGCACTTTCGGCTCGATGCGGGTCAGGATGCGGAAGTTCTGGGCGTTGCCTTCGAAGCCGCCGCAGGCGGCCGCGAACTCGTCGAGCGCACGTTCCCCGTTGTGGCCGTACGGCGGATGTCCGATGTCGTGCGCCAGACCGGCCATATCCACCAGATCGGCGTCGCATCCCAGCGGCAGCGCCATCCCCCGCCCGATCTGGGCGACCTCCAGCGAATGGGTCAGCCTGGTGCGCGGGTTTTCGCTCTCCCGCGGACCGACCACCTGAGTCTTGTCGGCCAGCCGGCGAAGAGCGGCACAGTGCAGCACGCGCGCACGGTCGCGGGCGAAGTCGGTGCGATGCTCCGTCGACGTGCCGGGCAGCCCGGCAGTCTTCGGCGGCTCGTGCACCACCCGCTCACGGTCGGCCTCGTCGTAGTGGCCGTGCTCATTCGTCGTCACCGACGCACAGTCTGCCAGCACCGGCCCTACTACATTTGACGGTCATGCGCCTCGCACGTCTGTTCAGCCTGCTCGCGGCCATCCTGACCACCGCCACCCTGGTGGCACCCGCCGCGACGGCCGAGCCACCGTTCCGGCTGCCGGATTACGTCACCGACAACGCCGGCGTCCTGGCCGGCGGCCAGCTGGCCAGCGTCCAGAATGCCGTCGACAGCCTCTACCGCGAGCGGAACGTGCGCCTGTGGGTGGTGTTCGTCGACTCCTTCGCCCCAAAAAGTGCGGTGGGTTGGACCGAGGAAACCCGCGTGGCCAGCGATCTGAGCAACCAGGACGCGATCCTGGCCGTCGCGACCGGGCAGCGCTCCTACGCCTTCCTGGTGCCCACCGCGGCGGCCGGCGGCGCGAAGATCGACGACCTGCGCCACGACAAGATCGAGCCCGCGCTGCACAACGGCGACTGGGCGGGCGCCGCGATCGCTGCGGCGGATGGCCTTGCCGCCAAGGGCACCAGCAGCGGCAGCGGGTTCTCGCTACTGCCGCTGGTGATCATTCTGGGCGTCATCATCCTGGCGGTGGCGGTTTTGCTGGTGTGGAGCCGCCGGCGGCGGCGCAAGCGGCACGAAGCCGAGGTGGCCGCCGCCAAGCGGGTCGACCCCACCGATCCCGCTGCCCTGGCCTCGGTTCCGCTCGACGCTCTCGACGAGCTGTCCCGCTCGATCGTCGTCGACGTCGACAACGCCGTGCGCACCAGCTCCAACGAATTGACCTTGGCTATCGAGGAATTTGGCGAGCAACAGACGCAACCATTCGTGCGCGCCGTCGACAACGCCAAGGCCACCCTGCAGCAGGCCTTCAACGTGCGCCAGCAGCTCGACGATGCGGTGCCCGAAACGCCCGCACAGCGCCGCGACCTGTTGACCCGGGTGGTGGTCGCCGCTGCCCGGGCCAACCGTGAGCTCGACGCCCAGAACCAGGCGTTCCATCAGCTGCGCGACCTCGTCATCAACGCACCCGACCGGCTGGACACGCTGACCCAGAAACTGGTCGACGTCAGCGCCCGCATCGATCCCGCCGAGGACACGTTGACTCAGCTGCACACCGAGTTCGCCGAGTCGGCGCTGGCCTCGGTGGCGCGCAACGCCGCTGCCGCCAAGGAGCGCCTGGACTTCGCCGACAGCTCGATCAGCCGGGCCCGCGAGCTGGTGGCCAAACCGGTGGCCGGTGAGCAGAGCGAACTGGTGGATTGTGTTCGCGGCGCGGAAGCCGCTCTGCAACAGGCTGATTCGATGCTCGACGCGGTCGACAGCGCGGCCAGCGACATCCGCCGCGCGGTCGCCACCCTGCCTGCGGCGATCGCCGACACTCAGCAGGGCATCAACCAGGCCGTGGCCCAGCTGACCCAGGGCGGCCTGTCCAACACCGCCGAATTGACCGCTGCCCGCGACGCTGCGGTCGCGGCGGTGGCCGCGGCCCAGGCCAACGGATCGGCCGATCCGCTGGGGGCGTTCACGCAACTGACCCAGGCCGACGCCGACCTGGACCGGCTACTGGCCAGCGTGGCCGAGGAACGCGAGAACGCCGAACGACTGGGCCGCTCCTACGACCAGGCGCTGTTCACCGCGCAGTCGCGGGTGCGGTCGGTGGCCGACTATGTCGACACCCGCCGCGGCAGCGTCGGGCCCGAGGCGCGCACCCGCCTCAACGAGGCGGTGCGTCAACTCGAGGCCGCGCAGGCCAAGCGGAAGACCAACGTCGCAGAGGCAATCGCACACGCCAACGGTGCGTCGATGCTGGCCGCCCAAGCGCAGCAGTTGGCCAACAACGACGTCCAGGCAGCGCAGCGCTCCTACATGAATCACTATGGCGGCGTTGGTGGTTCGTCGAACATGGGTGCCGTCATCGGCGGCATCATCCTCGGCAACATCCTGTCCGGCGGCATGCGCGGCGGATTCGGCGGAGGGTTCGGCGGCGGTGGCGGATGGTCGTCGACGACTTTCGGCGGATCGTCAGGCGGTTCCGACGGCGGCGGGATGCTGGGCGGCGGTGGCCGCTTCTAGGCCGCTTCTAGCCCTTCAGCCGGGTGGCCAGGTAGTCGACCACCGAGTCGATGCCGATCCGCTCCTGGGTCATCTGATCGCGCTCGCGCACGGTCACCGCGTGATCCTCGAGGGAGTCGAAGTCGACGGTCACGCAGTACGGCGTGCCGATCTCGTCCTGGCGGCGATAGCGGCGGCCGATCGCACCGGCGTCGTCGAACTCGATGTTCCAGTTCTTGCGCAACTCCGCGGCCAGATCCTTGGCCTTCGGGCTGAGATCGGCGTGCCGCGACAGCGGCAGTACCGCGGCCTTCACCGGCGCCAGCCGCGGGTCCAGCCGCAGCACCGTGCGCTTGTCCACCCCACCCTTGGCGTTCGGCGCCTCGTCCTCGGCGTAGGCGTCGACGAGGAACGCCATGAACGAACGGGTAAGTCCCGCTGCGGGTTCGATGACGTACGGGATGTAGCGGGTATCGGCGGCCTGGTCGTAGAACGACAGGTCGGTGCCGGAATGCTGCGAGTGCGTCTTGAGGTCGAAGTCGGTGCGGTTGGCGATGCCTTCGAGCTCACCCCACGGGTTGCCCTGGAAACCGAACTTGTACTCGATGTCGGTGGTGCCTGCCGAGTAGTGCGACAGCTTCTCCTTGGGGTGCTCGAAGAGCCGCAGGTTGTCGCGGGTGATGCCGAGATCGATGTACCACTGCAGCCGGGTGTCGATCCAGTACTGGTGCCACTCGGGCGCGGTGGCCGGCTCGACGAAGAACTCCATCTCCATCTGCTCGAACTCGCGGGTGCGGAAGATGAAGTTGCCCGGGGTGATCTCGTTGCGGAAGCTCTTGCCGATCTGACCGATTCCGAACGGTGGCTTCTTGCGCGAGGTGGTCACCACATTCGCGAAGTTCACGAAGATGCCCTGCGCGGTCTCGGGCCGCAGGTAGTGCATGCCTTCTTCGGACTCGATCGGCCCGAGGTAGGTCTTGAGCATCATGTTGAATTCGCGGGGCTCGGTCCACTGGCCCTTGGTGCCGCAGTCCGGGCAGACGATCTCGGTCATCGCGACCGACTCGGGGTCCGCGATTCCCTTCTTCTCCGCGTACGCCTCCTGCAGGTGATCCTGGCGGTGACGCTTGTGGCAGTTGAGGCACTCGATGAGCGGATCGTTGAACACCTCGACGTGGCCGGAGGCCACCCACACCTCGCGAGGCAGGATGATCGAGCTGTCCAGGCCGACGACGTCGTCGCGGCCGGTCACCACCGACCGCCACCATTGCCGTTTGATGTTCTCCTTGAGCTCCACACCCAGGGGGCCGTAGTCCCAGGCCGATTTGGTCCCGCCGTAGATCTCGCCGGCTGGATAGACCAAGCCACGACGCTTGGCCAGGTTGACGACGGAATCGATGACGGACGCCACGGTGGGTGCCACTCCTGTTCTGTGAACGGACAACAGCCCCATAGCCTAGCGACCTCTCGGCGGACCCTTTGACATGCGTGATCGTGCATGGAAAAGTGGACACCAACTGGAAATCGTTTCCAATAACGTGGAGGTGCGAAATGACCACCGCCACCGACCATGCCGCCCTCCTGGAACGCGCCGGCGAACTGTTGCGCGCGCTGGCCGCCCCGGTGCGTATCGCGATCGTTCTGCAATTGCGGGAGTCCCGGCGGTGCGTGCATGAGCTGGTCGACGCTCTCGACGTGCCGCAGCCCCTCGTCAGCCAGCATCTGCGAATCCTGAAGGCGGCAGGCGTGGTCGCCGGCGAACGATCCGGGCGGGAAGTGATGTACCGACTGGTCGACGAGCACCTGGCCGAGATCATCGTCGCCGCCATCAGCCACGCCGGCGAGGAGCACTCATGACCGGCGCAGACGTCCGCCCTCGCGCCGGCGCGGGCGGGGTGCGGGCGACTCGTCAGCGAGCGTCCATCATCGCTCTGCTCGACACCGTCGACGAGTTCCGCTCGGCGCAGGAGTTACACGACGAGCTGCGCCGCCGCGGCGAGAACATCGGACTGACCACGGTGTACCGGACGCTGCAATCACTGTCGGCGGCCGATCTGGTGGACATGGTGCGCACCGATACCGGGGAGTCGGTCTACCGGCGCTGCGCCGGCGCGGACCATCACCATCACCTGGTGTGCCGCAGTTGCGGTGCGGCGGTGGAGGTCAGCGGTCGCGAAGTCGAGGCTTGGGCCGCGGAAGTGGCTGCCGAGCATGGCTTTTCGGACGTCAGCCACACGATCGAGTTGTTCGGCACCTGCACACAGTGCCGGAGCTGAGCTAGCGCGCCGCGGGCATGCGTGGCGTCCGCCTTTGAGCGACAACCGTTGTCGATTTCAGCGCGCTTGATTGATGCGTTCGTGCAATATCGAAGTGTGCCTACCCCGGATGACGTTGCACGCTACCTGGCCGCGAATATTCACAGCCGGGCCGAGGTCATGGCCAAGCCACCACTCGTCGAGCAGGTCGCTGGGGTATACGGATGGTGGTTTCGCGAATTGCCAGGTGACATCGATGTCGCGCATTGCGAGGTTCGCGATGCGCGAACCCTTCTGTACGCCGGCATCAGTCCGAAGGCGCCACCAAAAAATGGACAAAATGCTAGTCGTCAATCGCTTCGCAAACGGATTCGAACTCACTACAGCGGCAACGCTGCCCGGTCAACGCTTCGCCTCACGCTCGGCTGCCTTTTGGCCGAGCACCTAGGTATCGAATTGCGACGTTACGGGTCGAGCGAACGTCTCCACTTCGGAGCCGGCGAGCAGGATCTGTCTCGCTGGATGGCCGCAAACGCTTTCGTATCGTGGTATCCGACTCCACAACCATGGCTGTTGGAGGACCACTTACTGGAGACGCAAGATCTTCCGCTCAACTTGGATAAGAACAACAGAAACCCATTCCACTCGCAACTGTCGGATGCCCGAGCCGCAGCAAAGGCGAGAGCACGGTCACTCCCCGTTCTGCGGAATCCGGGAATTGGCGGAGCACACGTGAGCGACAACGGTGTCGCTTAGAGGCGGACAACAACCGTGTTACCCAGAGCCTTCGGGTCCCGAGGAGCTGAGCCCCCGCGCCGACATCGACGTCAGCGTGGGACCTACTCGAACTTTCCCGCGCTGGTGTCGATCTCGACGAAGCGCCTGACAGCTAGTCGACGAGCGCGCGGCGAGCATCGGCCCCGCCTGCGAGCACCATCAGCACCAGGGTCTGTAGCGCATGATCGGCCAGACCGTCGCCGGGAAAGTTGTAGCGCAACATGATGTCGCCCTTCTTGCCGGACTCGACGAGCGTCACCGTCCCCAACATCGTCGAGGATGCTTGCGCGGCAACACGTTTGCGTAGATCGGCGTTGACCGGCAGATCCCACCCGAGCACCTGCGTCACCGACACCATCTCGATGTCCTCGGCAATGGTGACCGTTCGCAGGGACGCGAACGTGCCCTCGTAACGCACGGTGAGCGCGCCATCCGGCTCCACCTCGACCGGCACGACCGCGCTCAGCGCATCGGCCAACCGTGCGTCGAGTCCCATCTCAGGCCCGGCCGAAACGCCGATTGCGTTCGGCGTACTCCTCGCATGCCGCCCACAGGTCGCGCCGATCGTAATCGGGCCACAGCTTGTCCTGGAACACGTATTCGGCGTACGCGGCCTGCCACAGCATGAAGTTGCTTGCCCGCTGCTCCCCCGACGTCCTGATGAACAGGTCGACGTCGGGGATGTCGGGCCGGTGCAGGTGCTCGGTGATCGTGGCCTCGTTCACCCGTTCCGGGTCGACCCGGCCGGCCACCGCATCGCGCGCGATTTGCTTTGCCGCTTCGGCGATTTCGGCCCGCCCGCCGTAGTTCACGCAGTAGTTCACCGTGATGACGTCGTTGTCGACGGTCATGTTCTCGGCGATGTCGAATTCCTTGATCACGCTGCGCCACATCCGCGCCCGCGATCCCACCCAGCGCATGTTGACCCCCATGGCGTCGAGGTTCTCGCGGCGCCGACGGACCACCTCGCGATTGAAGCCCATCAGGAACCGCACCTCTTCGGTACTGCGCCGCCAGTTCTCGGTGGAGAACGCATACACCGACAGGTGCTGGATACCGATCTCGATGGCCCCGCAGGTGATGTCGATCAGCACCGCTTCGCCCATCTTGTGACCCTCGGTGCGGCTCAACCCCCGCTGCGTGGCCCAGCGCCCGTTGCCGTCCATCACGACCGCGACGTGCTTGGGCATCTGGGTGGCCGGGATCGCCGGCGGCACGGCCTTGGAGGTGTGCTGGGGCGGCCGGCGTGGGCCGCCGTCCGGCGCGGGCGGCAGCTCCGGAAACACGACCGGCCACACAGAGGTGTCCGGGAACATCGGGTAGTCGTCGGGCGCCGGGGGCAGCTGCGGAAAGGTCTCTTTCCGCCTGCGCTCAGCCCCCCGCCACGAGCTGGTCACCCGGTTCATCGCCATATGGCTCATCCTGCCTGAACATCTCCATCCCATGGTCAGCGGCCCGCCGGTAGACCCGCTCCACCAGCGGCAAAGTACGCAGTTGGCGTTCCAGATGCCACTGCAGATGCGCAGCCACCAAGCCGCTGGCGTGGCTACGATGCGACGGCGTCGAGGCCTCCGCAAGCTCCCAATCGCCGTCGTGCAGCGCGGACATCAGATCCAGCACAGCCTGCGGCGGCGTCGTCGAGCCGGACGGACGGCAATGCATGCAGACGCTGCCACCAGCGGCGATGTGGAACGCGCGGTGCGGTCCCGGTGCCGCGCAGCGGGCACATTCGGTCAGTGCCGGCGCCCAGCCTGCGATGCCCATGGCCCTCAGCAGGTAGGCGTCCAAGACCAGCTCACGGCTGCGCGCACCGTCGGCCACCGCGCGCAACGCCCCGACCGTGAGCCGGTGCAGCGCCGGCGCCGGGGCGCGTTCCTCCCCGGCAAGCCGCTCGGCGGTCTCCAGGACCGCGCAGGCGCTGGTGTAGCGGCCGTAGTCGCTGACGATGTCGGTGGCGAAGGCGTCGATCGACACCACCTGGGTGACGATGTCCAGGTTGCGACCCGGATGCAGCTGGACGTCGATGTGGGCGAACGGTTCGAGCCGGGAACCGAATTTGCTGCGGGTACGGCGCACGCCCTTGGCAACCGCGCGGACCAGACCGTGGTCGCGGGTCAGCAAGGTGACGATGCGGTCGGCTTCACCGAGCTTGTGCTGGCGCAGCACGACCGCCCGATCCCGATACAGCCGCATCCGACTAGTTTCCCACCGCATTGCGACATAACTGCGGACGCGCGCCGTTAGTCTCGACGTCGCCATGACAGCTCACCGGAGTCTGGGCAGGCCACCGCGGTTTCCGACCATCGGTGAGCAGCTCTATCAGTTGGCCAGCGGCACGGTCACGTCCGCCGAACTGGTCCGCCGGTCGCTGCGCGCGATCACCGCCAGCCAGTCCACACTCAACGCCTTCCGGGTGGTGCTGACCGAGTCGGCGCTCGCCGACGCCGCCGACGCCGATCGACGACGCGCCGCCGGCGAGCAGGCCTCGCTGCTGGGCATCCCCATCGCGGTCAAGGACGACGTCGACATCGCAGGTGTTCCGACCTCCTTCGGAACCGCCGGACCGGTGCGCCCCGCGACGCACGACTCCGAAGTGGTCCGCCGGCTGCGCGAGGCCGGCGCGGTGATCGTCGGCAAGACGAACTGCTGCGAACTGGGCCAATGGCCGTTCACCAGCGGGCCTGCCTTCGGCCACACCCGTAATCCCTGGTCGCGCAAGCACACTCCCGGTGGGTCGTCGGGCGGCAGTGCCGCCGCCGTCGCGGCAGGCCTGGTCGCCGCCGCGATCGGTTCCGACGGCGCAGGCAGTGTCCGGGTGCCCGCCGCCTGGACCCACCTGGTCGGCATCAAGCCGCAGCGCGGTCGCATCTCGACCTGGCCGATTCACGACCCGTTCAACGGGATCACCGTCAACGGAGTTCTGGCGCGCACGGTGGCCGACGCCGCTCTTGTGCTCGACGCCGCCTCGGGGAACCACGACGACGACCCGGTCAAGCCGCCGCCGGTACGGATGACCGACTCCGTCGGGGCCGCGCCGGGGCCGCTGAAGATCGCGTTGTCGACGCGGTTTCCGTTCACGTTCTTTCCGGCCAGGCTTCATCCCGAGATCAGGGTCGCTCTCAGCGGCATCGCCGAGCAGCTGGGCCTGCTGGGTCACACCGTGATGGCGGGCAACCCCAACTACGGCCTGCGGCTGCCGCTGACGTTCCTGCCCCGCTCCACCGCCGGGCTGCTGGAGTGGGCCGACCGGCTCGGAGACGACGTGACGTTCGACGCCCGCACCGAGTCGAACATGCGGATGGGCAGGCTGCTGTCGGGTTCGATGCTGCGCCGCGCACGCGCCAGCGAGCCCAAGCTGCACCGCCGCGTCGGAGAGATCTTCCGCTCCGTCGACGTCGTGCTGGCACCGACGACGGCACAACCACCTCCCCCGGCGCGCAGGTTCGACCGCCTCGGGCCGATGGGTACCGACCGCGCGATGATCGCGGCCTGCCCGGTGACGTTCCCGTGGAATCTGCTGGGGTGGCCGTCGATCAGTGTTCCGGCCGGCTTCACCTCCGACGGCCTGCCGATCGGCGTGCAGCTGATGGGCCCGGCCAACAGCGAGCCGCTGCTGATCTCCCTGGCGGCCGAACTGGAAGCCATCAACGGGTGGGCCAACAAGCAACCCGAGATCTGGTGGAACACCCCGGTGCCTACCGAGAGCTAAAACCCCAGCCGGCCAAGCTGTTTGGGGTCGCGCTGCCAGTTCTTGGCAATCTTGACCCGCAGATCGAGATACACCTTGGTGCCGAGCAGCTTCTCGATCTGCGTACGCGCCACCGTCCCAACCTCTTTGAGCCGGGCGCCACCCTTGCCGATGACGATGCCCTTCTGGCTGTCGCGCTCGACATACAACACCGCATGCACGTCGATCAAGGGATCATCCGCCGGCCGTCCTGATCTTTCCTCGATCTCCTCGATCACCACTGCCAGGGAGTGCGGTAACTCATCGCGCACGCCCTCCAGAGCAGCCTCGCGGATGAGCTCGGCCATCAACACTTCTTCGGGCTCGTCGGTGAGCTCCCCGTCGGGGTAGAACGCCGGGCCCGGCTGCAGCTGACCGGCCAGCACGTCGATGAGGACGTCGACCTGGTCGCCGCGCGTCGCCGAGACCGGCACGATCTCGGCTGCGGTGTCGCCGACCAGTTCGTGGACGGCGATCAGCTGTTCGGCCACCCGCTCCTTGGACACCTTGTCGATCTTGGTGACGATGACGACAAGGGTCGTGCGGGGTGCGACGTCACGGATCTGTTCGTAGATCCATCGATCGCCGGGTCCGATGTTCTCGTCGGCGGGAATGCACAGGCCGATGACGTCGACTTCGGAGTAGGTGTCGCGGACCAGGTCGTTGAGCCGCTTGCCCAGCAGCGTGCGCGGGCGGTGCAGGCCGGGGGTGTCGACCAGAACGATCTGGAAATCCGGGCGGTGCACGATCCCGCGAATGGTGTGCCGGGTGGTCTGCGGACGGTTGGAAGTGATCGCCACCTTGGTGCCGACGAGCGCGTTGGTCAGCGTCGATTTGCCGGTGTTGGGGCGGCCGATGAAACAGACGAAGCCGGACCGGAATTCACGTTGCGCAGGGTCAGTCATCCTCGTCGCTTTCTTCAGGCTCGATCCGGCTGACCAGCACGGTGCCGATGCGAAGCCGCCCTCTGTGGTCCCGGCCGCCTTCGGCCTGCAGACGCAGCCCGTGCGAGACGACCTCGGCACCGGGCAGTGGCACCCGCCCCAGCTCGAGGGCCAGCAGACCGCCGACGGTGTCGACGTCGAGATCGTCGGCGAACTCGATGTCATAGAGCTCGCCGACGTCCTCGATCGGCAAGCGAGCCGACACCCGGAACCGGTTGTCGCCCAATTCTTCGACGGGAGCCACCTCACGGGTGTCGTACTCGTCGGCGATCTCGCCGACGATCTCCTCCAGAACATCCTCGATGGTGACCAGGCCTGCGATGGCGCCGTACTCGTCGACCAGCAAGGCCATGTGATTGCGGTCGCGCTGCATCTCACGCAACAACTCGTCGAGCGGTTTGGAGTCGGGGACGAACACCGCCGGGCGCATGATGTCGGCCACCTTGGTGCCGCGGCCGCTGTCCGACGAGTAATAGGTGCGCTGCACAAGGTCTTTGAGATAGACGACGCCGACCACGTCGTCGACGTTCTCCCCGATCACCGGGATGCGCGAATACCCGCTGCGCACCGCCAGCGAGGTCGCCTGGCTGGCGGACTTGTCGTTCTCGATCCACACCATCTCGGTGCGCGGCACCATCACCTCGCGCGCGGCGGTATCGCCGAGTTCGAACACCGACTGGATCATTCGGCGTTCGTCGTCGGCCACCACCCCGCGCTGCTGCGCCAGGTCGACCACCTCACGCAGCTCGATCTCGGAGGCGAACGGTCCGTTGCGGAAGCCGCGTCCCGGGGTCAGCGCGTTGCCGAGCACGATGAGCAGCCGGCTGATCGGTGTCAGCAGAACCGAGATCGCCTGCAGGGGAACCGCCGACGTCAAGGCGATCGTGTAGGCGTTCTGCCTGCCGATGGTGCGAGGGCCCACCCCCATCGCGACGAAGCTGGCGACCGTCATGATGCCCGCCGCCGCCACCAGACCCCAGGTCAGCCCGAGGTCGTCCCACAAGAAGGCGACCAGCAAGACCGTCGCGGCGGCCTCGCACGCAATGCGCAGCAGCACAACGAGATTGATGTAGCGCGGCCGCTCGGCCATGATCCTGGCCAGCCGCAGGGCGCCTGGTCGCTCGTCGCGCACCAATTCCTCGACCCGTGCAATCGACACGGTGCTGATGGCGGCGTCGATCGCGGCGAACAGACCGCCCAGCGCTATCAGGGCGATCGCACCGAGCAGCGCACTCCATCCCGTCACGGCTGGTCGAAGAACTGTGACTTGTCGAGCAGGCGACGGTCCTTCTCGATCTGCCGATCCTGGTGGTATGCCTCGACCTGCTCGGCCACCCACTCTTCGAGCAGGGTCCGTTGCAGGTCGAACATCTCCTTCTCCTCGTCCGGCTCGGCGTGGTCGTAACCCAACAGATGGAGCACGCCGTGCACGGTCAACAGAGCCAGTTCCTGACCGAGGCTGTGGCCGGCGGCGCGGGCCTGGTCGGCGGCGAACTGCGGGCACAACACGATGTCGCCGAGCATCGACGGCCCCGGCTCGGGCGCATCCGGGCGACCGCCGGGCTCGAGCTCGTCCATCGGAAAGCTCATCACGTCGGTGGGACCGGGCAGGTCCATCCAGCGCATGTGCAGGTCGGCCATCGCGTTGGTGTCCAGCAACACCATCGACAGCTCAGCGGCCGGGTTGACGTCCATGCGGCGAATCACGAAGCGCGCGACGCTGATCAGTTCCTCTTCGGAAACGTCGAGGCCGGATTCGTTGGATACCTCGATGGTCATGTGAGATGCCCCTAGCGCCGCGTGGAGCGACGTTGGGAGCGGTTCATCAGTGCCGGCTGCTCGGCCTTGGCGTAGGCGTCGACGATCTCCGACACCAGGCGGTGGCGCACCACGTCGGCGCTGGTGAGTTCGGCGAAATGGATGTCGTCGATGCCGTCGAGGACATCCATCGCCGCCCGCAGACCGGACTTGGCGCCGCCGGGCAGGTCGACCTGGGTGATGTCACCGGTGACTACGATCTTGGAGCCGAACCCCAGCCGGGTGAGGAACATCTTCATCTGCTCGGCGGTGGTGTTCTGCGCCTCGTCGAGGATGATGAACGCGTCGTTGAGTGAGCGGCCGCGCATGAAGGCCAGCGGCGCGACCTCGATCACCCCGGTGCTCAGCAGGTTCGGGATGGCGGCGGGATCCATCATGTCGTGCAACGCGTCGTAGAGCGGCCGCAGGTACGGGTCGATCTTCTCGGTCAGCGTGCCGGGCAGAAACCCAAGGCGCTCACCGGCTTCCACCGCGGGCCGGGTCAGGATGATCCGGGTGACCTGCTTGGTCTGCAGCGCATTGACCGCCTTGGCCATGGCCAGGTAGGTCTTGCCGGTGCCCGCCGGACCGATGCCGAACACGATCGTGTGGGCGTCGATGGCGTCCACGTAGCGCTTCTGGTTGAGCGTCTTGGGCCGAATCGTCTTTCCGCGCCGGGACAAGATGTCCAGCGTCAGCACCTCGGCCGGTGACTCGTTGTCCGCGCCCGCGAGCATCCCCACACTGCGGCGCACCGCGTCCGGGGACAGCGTCTGACCGCCCGCCACCACCGCGATGAGTTCGGAAATCACCCGTTCGGCCATGGCGACATCAGCCGCTTCACCGGACAGGGAGATGGTGTTGCCTCGGACATGGACATCGGCCGACAGGCTGCGTTCGAGTGCGCGCAGATTCTCGTCAGCCGAACCCAGCAGACCCACGACGAGGTCGGGCGGAACAGTCATACTGCTGCGCACCTGGCTGTCATCAGGGCGAGCAGCGGTCGTCTCGCGGGGCGTCACGTGGTCTTCGAAGCCTGCTTCCTGGGTTCCGGTTAGGTCGAAAACACCAGTTTACCGTCCGACCGCCGCAGCTCCCACTGGTTAACCCACAGTCTGGGTGAACGCCTGATGGGTCAGTGCCGAGTTCATGAAGTCCCGGAAATGCAGCCACTTGCCATCGCGCAGCGTGATGATGTGCGCGAACTCCGATTCCCAGGTGTGGCCGGTGGCCGTCCGCAGGAACTTCTGGTGACCCCAGACCGCGAGATTGTCGCCGTCTCCGATGAACAGCCACGGCTCCATCGCCACGATCTCGATGTGGGCGCCCACGGTGCTGAAGAACTCTCCTGCCGCCTCGATGCCGCGGTAGTCACCGGCGTACGGGATCGCGTCACTGCCGTAGTAGGTGATCCTGACGTCCGGATCCATGTGACTCAGCGCCGTCGCCAGGTCACCGGCCGGGACCGCCGCGTAGATGGCCCGGGTGGCGGCGATGTTGATGCTCTCGCTCATCGGCTCAGCTGCATCGGCAGGCGGACGAAGCCGTGGGTGAGCAGACTGGCCGTCTGGCGCTCGGCCGGTTCCTCGGACAGGCCGATCACCGAGTAACGGTCCAGCACCGCATTGACGATCGACTGCACCTCCAGCCGGGCCAGCGGCGCACCGAGGCAGAAGTGCAAGCCGTGACCGAACGCCAGTTGCTGGCGGATGTTGGGCCGGTCCAGATCCAGGCGCGCGGGATCCTCGAACACCGCCGGGTCGTGGTTGGCCGAGCCGAAGAACAACGCGACCCACTCCCCTTTGCGGATCTTGGCACCGTCGATCTCGACATCACGGGTCGCGATGCGGAACAGCCGGTTCGGCCCGGTGAGCCGCGCGACCTCCTCGATGAACGTGCTCAGCAACGAACGGTCGGCCCGCAGCCGGGCGGTCACCGCAGGTTCGCGCGCCATCGCATCGAGAACGCTGCCGATGAGATAGGTCGTCGTCTCGCTGCCGGCGACCACGAGCGTGACGCAGAACCGCACCACCTGCTCCGGGGTGAGCCGCTGACCGTCGAGCTCGGCCCTCAGCAGCGCCGAGATCAGGTCCTCGGCGTCCTCGATGTCCTGTGAATCGTCAACGCGCGCAAGCTTTTCAGTGACGCGCTCGGTGAACGCCGTGACCATCTCGAAGTTGCTGGCCATCCGCTCTTCGGGAGTCATCGCCGACGACAGCATGAACGCGTTGGCCCAGTTCTTGAATCGGACGTGGTCGCCTTCGGGAAGACCCAGCAGCCGCACCATCGCCCGCGTGGGCACCTCGTCGGCGAACTCCATCACGTCGCGATCTCCGTCGCCGGTGCGGTCGTCGAACTCGGCGAGCAGGATCGGCACCAGTTCGTCGAGCCAGTTCTCGAGCCGCCGGATGCGCCGCGGCGAGAATGCCTGGCTGACCAGTTTGCGTTCGGCGGTGTGCGCGGGCGCATCGGTGTTGACCAGCATCAGACTCGGCGCCGACGACGCCTCCTGGATGGGGTCGCGCGAGGAGAACGTCTCGCTGTCCCGCGCCGCTGCGAGCACCTGGTCGTAGCGGAACAACGCCCATGCGGTCACCGGTTCGTCGGCGCCGGGCACCGTGCCCGGGGGCCAGTCCCGATACCCCGGCACCGGCGAGGAATCGCGCAGTTGCTCGTAGAGCGGATACGGGTTGGCGATCCCCTCCGGAGTGGTGAGCTGATGCAGGGCAGAGGCCGTCGTCAAGGTCATGCGAACAGCCTCATTGCTCGTATGAGGCTGGTCGATCTCCCGATGGAGGTCAGTTGCACTCCCGACCGAGCGGTTTTGCCACCACCGCCCCGATCGCGGTGAGAGCATCGCCTCACTGTGACCACTCCCACTGACTGTCTGCCTGTGACCGCGCTGATCGACGGCAACCACCCCGGCTGGGCATCCAAGGCCGCGCCGGTCAGTGCGGTCTCCCGCCGGTATGACGAGGCCTGCCGGCTCGGCATCGTCGAACCTGCCGACGACCCGGTGCGCGCCGTCGCCGACACCGTCGACGCGCAGGCCACCCTGGTCCGCGAGGCGCTCGAAGCACTCGGCGACGAACAAGCGCTCGCCGCGCTGGAAGCGGTGCTCGACCTGTCCCTGCTGGAGCGCCAGCTGATCGAGGACAGCGCCCGGCGCCGGACGCTGGCGCTGTTGCGGGTGCAGGAAGGCCTGTCGAAGCTGCGCGGCATCGATGAGGTCGCCACGATCGTCGACCACGCGCCGCGAGAACTGGTCGAGTCGTGCGGCTTCGACCGCGCGGTGCTGTTCCGGGTGCACGAGGGCAAGATGGTGATGGAGTCGGCCTACTTCGGTGATGACGTCGAGGGCGCCGAGAAGATGGTCGCGTTCGCCCAGTCCGTCGCTCCGCCGCTGGACCACATGCTCCTCGAGACGCAGATGATCCGCAGGCATGCACCGGAAATCGTGCGCGACGCCCGCAACGATCCGCGGGTCAACCGCCCGATCATCGACTTCTCGCTCACCCATTCCTACGTCGCGGCGCCGGTGATGCCGACCGGACGGGTGATCGGCTTCCTGCACGCCGACCGGTTGTACTCCGGGCGGACCGTCGACGAGATCGACCGTGACACGGTGTGGGCGTTCGCCGAGGGATTCGGCTACGCATTCGAGCGGACCGTGCTGATGGAGCGGATGCGGCGCCAGCACGCCGACGTGCGCAGCGCGCTGGCCACCGCCGAGCAGGCCGCCCAAGCCCTCCAGGACGCCGACTTGGAGCTGCGCAAGGTCGAACCCGCCGAGCGCAGCACGGCCAGCCGCCGGCTCGCGGAAGTGGAATCACGCGTGCACGAGATGCTCACCCGCCGCGAAGCCGAGGTACTGCGGCTGATGGCCGACGGGCGCACCAACCAGCAGATCGCCGACGAACTGGTGATCACCCCCGGCACGGTGAAATCGCATGTGAAACGGGTACTTCGGAAGCTGCACGCCAGTAACCGCGCCGAGGCGGCGTCGATCTACGCGCGCTTGGCAGCCCGGCCCGAGCCGACCTGACCGCTACCGACGCTGATCCGACCAGCGTCCGGTCAGCACACCCAATGCGCCGAGGGCCACCGCCGCGGCCGTCGTGGTGCGCAGCACCGTCGGCCCCAGCCGCACCGCGGTTGCCCCCGCCTCGGCCAGCCGGTCGAGTTCGGCGTCGCTGATGCCACCTTCGGGGCCAACGATGAGCATGATCGAATCCGCTTGAGCCACCGGCAGTTCAGCCAGTGGACGGTCGGCAGATTCATGCAGCGCGAGGACCAGCCCACCGGACCCGACCCGCCCGGCGACCAGATCGGCCAGTGCCGCCGTCGCGACCGGGCCGTCGATGGGCGGGATGTAACCCCGCCGCGACTGCCGCGCCGCCGAGCGGGCCACCGCCCGCCAGCGGCGCAGGCCCTTCTCGGCGCGCTCACCGTCCCAGCGCGCCACACACCGGTCGGCCTGCCAGGCGACGAAGTCGTCGGCACCGGCCTCGGTGGCCAGCTCTATCGCGAGCTCCGAACGCTCCGACTTCGGAATGCCTTGCGCGACGGTCACCGTCGGATGCGCACGCGGGCGCGTCCAGCGCTCCAGCACCTGGGCCGAGAATCCGCGCTTGCTGGTCTCCTCGACCTCGCAGCGGGCCAGCGTGCCGTCACCGTCGGAGAGGACCAGCTTCTCGCCGGGCCTGATCCGCCGGACTGTGGCGGCGTGAAATCCTTCGTCGCCGTCGACGACAGCACGTTGCCCCACCACCGGAATGGCGTCGGCGTAAAACAGTGTGTCGGCCAACGGAAGCCGGAGCCTAACGGCCGCTGAATGTTTCGCGGAGCCGGCTGAACAGTCCGCCGCTATTGCCTGCAACGGCGTGCGTGGACTTGACCTCGGGCTCGGCATGGCTGCGGGTCTTGAACTCGGAGAGCAGTTCCTTGGCCCGGGCGTCAAGCTTGCCGGGCACCGTCACCTCGATGTGGGCATGCAGGTCACCCCGCACACCGGAACGCAGATGCGGCATACCGTGCCCGCGCAGCGTGGTCACCGAACCGGGTTGGGTTCCCGGCGCGATGGTGATCTCGGTCAGCCCGTCGAGGATGCCGTCGACGGTGACCGACGTGCCGAGCGCGGCGTCGACCATCGGTACCGACACGGTGCAGTGCAGGTCGTCGCCGTCACGGACGAAGATGTCGTGCTGCTGCTCGTGCACCTCGACGTACAGGTCGCCCGCCGGGCCGCCGCCGGGGCCGACCTCGCCCTGCGCGGCCAACCGAACCCGCATGCCATCGCCGACACCGGCCGGAATCTTCACGCTGATATCGCGGCGCGCACGCACTCGTCCGTCGCCGGCGCAGCGGTGGCAGGGATCCGGAATGACCTCGCCGACACCGCGGCAGGTCGGGCAGGGCCGCGAGGTCATGACCTGACCCAGCAGCGATCGCTGCACCGTCTGCACCTCGCCCCGCCCGCCACAGGTGTCACAGGCCACGGGTGTGGAGTTGCCGTGAGTTCCCTTGCCCTGACACACATCACAGAGCACCGCGGTGTCGACGGTGACCTGCTTGGTCACCCCGGTCGCGCACTCCGAGAGATCCAGGCGCATGCGCAGCAGCGAGTCCGATCCCGGCCGCACCCGGCCGATCGGGCCGCGCGCCGCACCACCGCCGCCGAAGAACGCCTCGAACACATCACCCAGACCGCCGAAGCCGCTGAAGCCGTTGGCTCCTGCCGCGGCGCCCTCCAGCGGGTCACCGCCGAGGTCGACGATGCGCCGCTTCTCCGGATCGGAGAGCACCTCGTAGGCGGCGCTGATCTCCTTGAACTTGTGCTGGGCCTCTTCGTCGGGGTTGACGTCGGGATGGTATTCGCGGGCCAGCTTCCGATAGGCGCGCTTGAGCTCCTGATCGCTGGCGCCCTTGCTCACCCCGAGCAAGCCGTAATAGTCCCGTGCCACTGTTGACCTTTCGAATTCCCCGCCGGCTAGCCGGCTCGGTGTCCTAGGACATCGCCGATGTACATCGCAACTGCTGCGACGTTGGCGATAGTTCCCGGATAGTCCATTCTGGTGGGTCCCAAAACACCCATGCCGCCGTACACGGTGCCCGAGCTGCCGTAGGTCGTGCTGATCACCGATGTTCCGGCCATCTGCTCAGCCTCGGTTTCCTGGCCGATGCGCACCGTGACCTTACCCGCTTCCTGTGACGCGGCCAGCAGGCGAAGCACCACGACCTGTTCCTCGAGGGCTTCGAGGACGGAACGCAGCGATCCACCGAAGTCCGCGGTGTTGCGGGTCAGGTTGGCGGTGCCGCCCATCAGTAGACGTTCTTCGTTGTGCTCCACCAGCGACTCCAGGAGCACCGTGGCCGACCGGCCGACGGCGTCGCCGAGTCCGCCCGACCCGTCCAGCCGCGCAGCCAGGTCGGCGACCGCAATCGACGCCGCGGCCAGCCGTTTGCCCTCCAGCGCCTGCCCGAGCAGTTCGCGCAACTGGGCCAGCTGGTGGTCGTCGATGGTGTCGCCCAGCTCGACGATTCGCTGATCGACCCGGCCGGAGTCGGTGATCACCACCATCAGCAGCCGGGCCGGCGTCAGCGCCACGATCTCCAGATGCCGCACCGTCGACGTCGACAGCGTCGGGTACTGGACGATCGCGACCTGCCGGGTCAGCTGGGCCAGCAGCTTCACCGCACGCCGCAGCACGTCGTCGAGGTCGACACCGGATTCCAGGAACTGAAGGATCGCCCGCCGCTCGGAGCCCGACAACGGTTTGACGTCGTCGATCCGGTTGACGAACTCGCGGTACCCCTTCTCGGTGGGCACTCGCCCCGAGCTGGTGTGGGGCTGAGTGATGTAGCCCTCGGCTTCGAGTACCGCCATGTCATTGCGCACCGTGGCGCTGGATACGCCCAGGTTGTGTCGATCGACGAGGGCTTTGGAACCGATCGGTTCCTTGGTCGCCACGAAGTCGGCGACGATGGCACGGAGCACCTCGAAGCGACGGTCGTCAGCACTTCCCATCTGGTACACCTCCAAGTCGTCTCCATTTTACGGACATCAACAGCACATTTAGCACCCGCGCACTCAGAGTGCCACCGCCTCGGTATTACGTACGCACGGATGTTCGCCCACCGCTGACGTTCCGGCCGCCAGCGACTAGCCTTGCTCGAATGGTGATGCGGGGTCGGCCGGCTACCGGCAGGACGACGACCCGATGATCTTCAAGGGCGTTCGGGACGGCAAGCCATACCCCGACCACAACCTGACCTACCGCGACTGGTCCCAGATTCCGCCGCGACAGATTCGCCTCGACGAGCTGGTCACGACGACTACAGTGCTGGCACTGGACCGCCTGCTGTCCGAAGACTCCACGTTCTACGGCGACCTCTTCCCGCACGCGGTCCGGTGGCGCGGCGTCATCTACCTCGAGGACGGCCTGCACCGCGCGGTCCGGGCCGCGCTTCGTAATCGCACCGTCCTGCACGCACGGGTCTACGACATGGACGGCGGCGTAGCCGACCAGTTCTCGGCCAGCTGACCGGCGGCGGGCAGGCGCACCGTGAATTGAGTTCTGCCCGGGCGGGATTGCGCGTTCACCGTGCCGCCGTGCGCTTCTACGATCGACAGCACGATTGCCAGACCGAGTCCACTGCAGCCAAGGTCCCGCGACCGCGACTTGTCGGCCCGGACGAACCGGCCGAACAGGTTGGGCATGATCTCGTCGGGAATACCGGGCCCGTCGTCGCTCACGACGAGCTCCACCTGCCCGTCACTGCCCGTGGTGAGCGACGTGCTGACGGTGACTCCCGCCGGGGTGTGTACCCGCGCGTTGCCGAGCAGGTTCGCCAGCAGCTGATGCAGCCGGGCACGATCACCGTGAACCCAGATCGCCTCGTCGGGCAGGTCGATCATGAAGTGATGATCCGGGGCGCTCACGGCGGCGTCGTTGACCGCGTCGGCGACGACGTCGCATAGGTCGAGATCCTCGAGTTCGAGGTCGCCGCCCTCGTCGAGCCGCGACAGCAGGAGCAGGTCGGCCACCAACGAGGTCATCCTGCGGGACTCCGCCTCGATGCGGGCCAGCGCGTATTCGGTGGTCGGCGGCAGCGCGTCGCTGTCCTGGCGGGTCAGCTCGGCGTAGCCGAGGATCGCGGCCAGCGGTGTGCGCAGTTCATGGCTGGCGTCGGTGAGGAACTGGCGTGTTCGGCGGTCGGAGGCCGCGATGTCGCCGAGCGCGGTGTCGACATTGGTCAGCAGCCGGTTGAGGGTATGCCCGACGACCCCGATCTCACTGGCCCGGTCGGTGTCGGCCGGGCTCACCCGGGCGGTGATCCGGTAGTCGGTGGGGTCCAGGGGAAGGGCGGCGACCTTGGCAGCGACGTCCGCGACGCGCCGCAGCGGCCGCAACGCGTAGTTCACCACGATCATCGTTCCCAACGCGGTGAGCGCCACAGCCACGATCACCAGGATCACCACGGTCAGGCCTTTGCCCGCGACGGTCTTGTTCGCCAGATCCAGCGAGACCGCCGACACCAGCCGCTCACCGCCGGGGAAATCCCGGTGCCCGACCCGGTGCGAGCCCATGTCGCCCAGGTCGACGGTCTGCGGATCGCCGCCGGCCCAGTTGATCTTCTCCAACGCGCGCAGTGCGTCGGGCGGAGCCGGGACGGGTTCGCCGTCGGTGAAGGCGCTGGCATAGACCACCCTGTCGTCGCGCAGCATCGCGATCACCGTGCCAGGCCCCTGGCCCGGAAACTCATCGAAGTCGCCGTGACTGGCACTGCCATCTTCGGGCGGTTGCTCCATGTCCCCGTACCGCTTGGCTTTGGCGTACGAATAGCTAAAGGCGGCAAGCGAATTGGACACCTGACTGTTGGCCAGACTCATCGCCTCGTCGCGCAGACTCATCACCGCAACCGCGCCGATGGCGATCATCGCGACGCTGCTGATCGCCGAGACCCAGATGACCAACCGCCGGCGCAGTGAGCGTGGGCGCCATCGCCTTTCGCCGTGGGTGGCCGGCCTCACCGCTGCGGCCGCAGCATGTAGCCGACGCCGCGCACCGTATGGATCATCGGTTCGCGTCCGGCGTCGACTTTGCGGCGGAGATAGGAGATATAGAGGTCGACAATGCTGGACCGGCCACCGAAGCCGTAGTTCCACACCCGGTCGAGGATCTCGGCGCGCGTGACGGCGCGGCGCGGGTTGCGCATCAGGTAGCGCAGCAGCTCGAACTCGGTGGTGGTCAAGGAGATCTGCTCGTCGCCCCGGGTGACCTCACGGCTCGGGCCGTCCAACACCAGATCGCCCACCTTCAGCACCTCGTCCTCAGGGGCGGTGGTGGCCTTGGACCTCCGCAGCAGGCCCCGCAACCGGGCGACCAGTTCCTCCAGGCTGAACGGCTTGGTCAGATAGTCGTCGGCACCCGCAGTCAGCCCCGTAACCCGGTCCATCACCGAGTCCCGCGCCGTCAGAAACAGCGTCGGGGTATAGCCCTCGGTCTCCCTCGTCATCTTGAGGATCTGCAGTCCGTCTGTGTCGGGCAGCATGATGTCGAGCACCAGCAGATCGGGCTCGAACTCCCGGAACTTCGACAATGCGTCACGACCGTCGCCCGCCGTCTCCACTTCCCAGCCTTCGTAGTGCAGCGCCATCTTGACCAGATTCGTCAGCGCCGGCTCGTCGTCGACGAGCAGCACGCGGATAGGCGAACCATCGGCGCGGGAGATGCGCGGGAGCTGACCGAGGATGGCCTGACGGGGGCGGAGAGGACGGGACGACGACGGTGCGACCGGGATAGCCATACTTCAATTCTGGTGACAACACATGAATCTGTCATGGACCCCATATCTGTTTCATATCTTGCCCGGTCGCAGTCCTATTGACGGTGTTGCTGTATTGCGTTCGCGGCCAGAGCATTCCGCACTCATCTGTTAGACGCGACACATTTTGGTCACAACTCGGGCGCGCAGAGTGGTCGCAGATATGGATCCGATATGGATTCCTTGAAGACCATCGTCCGCCACACCTACTGTCGCGCTTGTGAATTCGCTTCGCTTCCGCGGCGCAAATTCGTGAATCGACTGTCAATTAATAGATCTCGCATACGCAGACAGGAGTCTGGCCTTGCAGCGTTCAACCGCGCCACTTGAGGGTTCTGATCCCCCAGGCAGGATGTCCACCCTCCTGCGCTACGACCTACCGGCCTCGCTGGTGGTCTTCCTGGTGGCTTTACCACTGTCTTTGGGTATCGCCATCGCCTCTGACGCGCCTGTGCTGGCGGGCCTGATCGCGGCGATCGTCGGCGGTGTGGTCGCAGGCGCTCTGGGCGGCTCGCCGTTGCAGGTCAGCGGTCCCGCCGCCGGACTGACGGTGATCGTCGCCGGCCTGGTTGCCGAATTCGGCTGGGCTGTGACCTGCGCCATCACCGTCTGCGCCGGCATCGTGCAGGTACTGCTGGGAGTCAGCCGGGTCGGCCGCGCCGCGCTGGCGATCTCGCCGATGGTGGTGCACGCCATGCTGGCCGGCATCGGCATCACGATCGCGCTCCAGCAGGTCCACGTCCTGCTGGGCGGTAGCTCCGAGAGCTCGGCCTGGCGCAACATCACCGAACTGCCCGGTCAGCTGCTCGCCGCTGATCACGCCGGGTTGGCCGTCGGCCTGTTGGTGATCGGGATCCTGGTGAGCTGGCGCTGGATGCCGGCGAAGATTCGCAAGGTGCCCGGCCCGCTGGTCGCGATTGTCGTCGCCAGCGCTGTGTCGGTGCTGTTCGCGATGAATGTGCCGCGCATCCAGCTCAACGGTTCACTGCTCGACGCCTTGAAGCCGCCGGGCCTGCCGGAGGGCAACTGGGGCGCGTTCGCCACGGGCGTAATAACCGTCGCACTGATCGCCAGCGTCGAAAGCCTGCTCACCGCGGTCGCCGTGGACCGCATGCAGGACGGCCCGCGGTCCAATCTGAACCGCGAACTCGTTGGACAGGGCGCTGCCAACGTCGTCTCCGGTGCGATCGGCGGACTCCCGATCACGGGTGTGATCGTGCGCAGCTCGGCCAACGTGGCCGCCGGAGCCAAGACCCGTGCGTCGGCGATGTTGCACGGTGTATGGGTTTTGGTCTTCGCCCTGCCGTTCGCCGGTTTGGCCCAGCAGATCCCGACCGCGGCGCTGGCCGGGCTGCTGATCGTGATCGGCATTCAGCTGGTCAAGCTCAGCCACATCAAGACCGCACGTCGAACCGGCGATATCGCGGTCTACCTGGTGACGATCACCGGGGTGGTCTTCCTCAACCTGCTCGAAGGTGTCCTGCTCGGGCTCGCGCTGGCGGTCGCGCTGACCGTCTGGCGGGTCGCGCGGGCCAGGGTCCATGCCCAGCCGGCCGACGATGATGACGACGACAACGACGATTGGCGCGTCGCCGTCGAAGGGTCGGCGACGTTCCTGTCGCTGCCCCAGCTGCACAAGACGTTGGCGTCGGTGCCACCGGGTGTGCGCGTCACACTGGAGATTTCGGTCGACTTCATCGACCACGCCGCACACCAGGTGATCGAGGACTGGCAGCGGCAGCACGAGGCGTCCGGCGGCAGCGTGCTGATCCAGGAAGTCGGCTCCGTCGAGCTGAGCAGCGCCCTGGACGGGCCGCCACAGCGCGCCTTCGGCATGATCGACAAGCGGCTCGGCATCGTGCCGTGGAGTTCGTGGCAGGACCCGGTCACCACGAACGGCCACGAACGGCGCGACACCCCAGCCCAGTCCGTTCTCGACGGCCTCGAGGTGTACCACCGAAGGACCGCTCCCCAAATACGGCCGCACATGGAGAAATTGGCGCATACCAACACGGCCGAGACGCTGTTCATCACGTGCACCGACGCCCGGATCGTGCCCAACGCGATCACCAGCAGCGGGCCGGGTGATCTGTTCACCGTGCGCAACGTCGGCAACCTGGTGCCCGCCGACCAACACGATCACTCCGTGGAAGCGGCGATCGCCTTCGCGGTTGGCAGGTTGAACGTGTCATCGATCGTCGTATGCGGTCATTCCGCCTGCAGCGCAATGCATGCCGCGTTGCGGGAACAGGGCGTCGCGGCGCAGCACCCACCCGGCGAGGAGCACCTCCGGTCCTGGCTGAAGTACGCCCAGCCAGCACTGGACGCCTTCGATGAGGGCCGGCACCCGATAGCGCAATCGGCCGCCGAGCAGGGCTTCAACACCGCCGACCAGCTGAGCATGGTCAGTGTCGCCGTCCAGGTCGACACCCTGGTGCGTCACCCGCTGATCCGTGATCTGCACGAGCAGGGCCGACTGAAGATCATCGGCCTGTTCTATGACATCGGCAGTGCCCAAGTTCTGCATGTCGAGCCAGCGTCGGCACTGTCGTTGCAGACCAACGGTATTGCGGTCCGATGATTGAGTTCAATTGGCTGTCAATAGATTTGACTCTGATATGAACTTCGTGACTGGCTCGACCGCAGCGCATAGAGTTGAGTTATCGGGAAGAATCAATGAAAACCTAATCCCCCCAAGGTTTCTCTCCCGGCAGAAGAAAGGACGATCAATGACGATCAAACTCCGCTACCTCGCCCCGCTCGTCGCCGCCGGTGCCGCGGCGCTGGCCGTCAGCCTCGCGCCGAGCGCTGGCGCGGCGCCTAATCCGGTCGACTGCCTGGACAAGGGCGGCGCCACCATGTGCCAGAAGCAGGGCCACGCAAGGATCCACGCCACACCTCCTGCCACCTCGCCTCAGCAGGCGTTCGGGTTCAACGGAATCCCGATGTGGGTGCTGGGCTAACCGGCAGGCATGCCGGGCAAGGCCGCGGGATGCGCCTACCCCCCAAGGCTCCCCCGCGGCCTTGCCGTGTCCGGCCCTCAGTCGTCGAGGAGGTCGCGCACCACGGCATCGGCCAGCAGCCGGCCACGGTCGGTGAGCAGCAACCGCTCTCCGGCCCGCGTCAGCAGCCCGTCGTCCACCGCCCGGCCCGCACGCAACTGTTCGGACTCGGTCAGCGCGGCGACCGGCAAACCGGTGCGCAACCTGATTCCCAGCAGCACGTTCTCGATGTGACGGGCATCGGCGTCGAGGCGCTCGAAATCTGCCACCGGCAGCCGCCCGTCAGCCAGCAGCTCGGCGTAAGCGTTGGGGTGCTTGACATTCCACCACCGGGTGTCGCCGATGAACCCGTGCGCTCCGGGACCCGCACCCCACCACTGCCCACCGTTCCAGTAGCCGATGTTGTGCCTGCACTCACCGCCCGGACGACTCCAGTTGGACACCTCGTACCAGCTCAGCCCCGCCGCCGCCAGCCGCTGGTCGAGCAGTTCGTAGCGGTGCGCGAGCACATCGTCGTCGGGCGCCGCGACTTCGCCGCGGCGCACCCGGCGAGCCAGCGCCGTACCGTCCTCGACCACCAGGGCGTAGGCCGAGATGTGGTCGACGCCGGCACTCAGCGCGGCATCGACCGAACGTGCCAAATCGTCGTCGGACTCCCCCGGCGTCCCGTAGATGAGGTCGATGTTGACGTGCTCGAAGCCGGCTGCCATCGCCTCGGCCGCGGCCTGCAGCGGCCGTCCCGGCGAGTGGGTCCGGTCCAGGACCGCCAGCACCCGACGCGCCGTGGACTGCATGCCCAGCGACACCCGGGTGTAGCCGGCGGCGCGGATGTCGGCGAAGAAGGCCGGTGACGTCGACTCCGGGTTGGCCTCGGTGGTGACCTCCGCCTGCGCGGCCACCGTGAAGTTCGCGCGGATGGCGTCGAGCACCGCGGTCAACCCGTCGCCACCGAGCAGCGACGGGGTGCCGCCGCCGACGAAGACCGTGTCGACAGGCACTTCCCCCAGCAGGGCGGCGGTCAACTCCAGTTCCGAGCGCAGCGCGGTCAGCCAGCCCTGCGGCGAGGCGCCGCCGAGCTCGGCAGCCGTATACGTGTTGAAGTCGCAGTACCCGCACCGGGTAGCGCAGAACGGCACATGGACATAGACGCCGAACGCCGTGCCGGGCGTCAGGGCGAGTTCCGGTAGGGCGGCCGGTGCGGGACGGACCGACATCGCTCCAGTGTCGCAGAGAGGACTTTTGCTCACCGCGAGCCAAAATTTGGCCCGGTTAGAGCTATCGAAGCTCTTCGTGGCAGAATGGCCCGCATGTCCGCCCCCCAGAACCTGCGCCGTGTGGCACTGGTGGCTCGGCGGCATGTGGATTTCAAGCGCGTCTGTACCTGTTGTTGTCTGGCTTGACGCCGTAGACCCGCCCACCTGTACCTCAGCTGGCCGACCGGATCTGCGCCGCCGGAAACAGCTCACCGGTGGATTCGCGCGATTCGAACGCCAGCTCCTTGACATCGAGGAGCACATTTCATGAGTCAGCCGACAAAGACGCCCAAGTCGCGCAGTGAGGGCCAATGGGCCCTCGGCGAGCGCGAGCCGTTGAACCCCAACGAGCAGTTCAAGAAAGAAGACGACGCGCTCAACGTCCGCGATCGCATCGAGAACATCTATGCCAAGCAGGGCTTCGCCAGCATCGACAAGACCGACCTGCGCGGCCGCATGCGCTGGTGGGGCCTGTACACGCAGCGCAAGCCGGGCTATGACGGCACGTGGACCGGTGACGAGAACACCGACATGCTCGAAGACGAGTTCTTCATGCTGCGGGTGCGCAGCGATGGTGGTGCTCTGACCACCGCCGCGCTGCGCACCCTCGGCGGCATTTCGACGGAGTTCGCCCGCGATACCGCCGATATCAGCGACCGCGAGAACGTGCAGTACCACTGGATCCAGGTCGAGGACATGCCGGAGATCTGGCGCCGCCTCGACGAGGTGGGACTGCAGACCACCGAGGCGTGCGGCGACTGCCCACGCGTGGTGTTGGGCTCGCCGCTGGCGGGAGAATCTCTCGACGAGGTCATCGACGGCACGCCCGCGATCAACGAGATCGTCAAGCGCTACATCGGCAAGCCGGAGTACTCGAACCTTCCGCGCAAGTTCAAGACCGCCGTCAGCGGCCTGCAGGACGTGGTGCACGAGGTCAACGATGTCGCGTTCATCGGGGTCAATCACCCCGAGCACGGTCCCGGTTTCGACCTGTGGGTCGGCGGCGGTCTGTCCACCAATCCGATGCTCGGACAGCGCGTCGGCGCGTGGGTGCCGCTCGATGAGGTGCCCGACGTCTGGGAGGCCGTGGTCAGTGTGTTCCGCGACTACGGCTACCGGCGGCTGCGCGCCAAAGCCCGGCTGAAGTTCCTGATCAAGGACTGGGGCGTCGAGAAATTCCGCGAAGTCCTCGAGACGGAGTACCTGAAGCGACCCCTGGTCGACGGACCCGCACCCGAGCCTGTCGTCCGCCCGATCGACCACGTCGGTGTTCAACGGCTCAAAAACGGCCTCAACGCTGTCGGCGTGGCGCCGATCGCGGGGCGCGTGTCGGGCACCATCTTGACGAAGGTCGCCGACCTGGCTGAGGCCGCAGGGTCTAATCGTGTTCGGTTCACGCCGTACCAGAAACTGATCGTGCTCGACGTTGCAGACGACAAGCTCGACGAGCTCCGCAGTGGGCTCGACGCGCTGGGCCTGCCGTCGACGCCGTCGCACTGGCGTCGAAACCTGATGGCCTGCACCGGAATCGAGTTCTGCAAGCTGAGCTTCGCCGAGACCCGGGTGCGCGCTCAGAGTCTGGTGCCCGATCTGGAGAAGCGGCTCGAGGACATCAACTCCCAACTTGACGTCCCGGTCACCGTCAACATCAACGGCTGCCCCAACTCGTGCGCTCGGATCCAGATCGCCGACATCGGCTTCAAGGGTCAGATGATCGACGACGGCGACGGCCCCGAGGAAGGGTTCCAGGTTCACCTGGGCGGCAGCCTCGGGCTGGACAGCGGATTCGGGCGCAAACTGCGTCAGCACAAGGTGCTCTCCACCGAGCTCGGGGACTACATCGAGCGGGTCGTGCGCAACTTCGTGAAACAAAGAAGCGACGGCGAGCGTTTCGCCCAGTGGGTCGTCCGGGCTGAAGAGGATGAATTGCGATGAGCGCTCGCGCGAAGAGCGGAGAGACAAGATGAGCATTGGGGTGGAACGAGTGACCGAAGCCGAGCTTCGCGAGCTGGCGGCACAGGGTGCTGCCGAGCTGGCCAACGCCAGCGCCGTAGAGCTGCTGGCCTGGACCGACAAACACTTCGGCGGTGACTACGTCGTCGCCTCCAACATGCAGGACGCGGTGCTGGTCGACATGGCCTCGAAGGTGCGCCCCGGCGTGGACGTGCTGTTCCTCGACACGGGCTACCACTTCGCCGAGACGATCGGTACCCGCGACGCGGTCGAGGCGGTGTACGACATTCACGTCGTCAACGTCACCCCCGAGCACAGCGTGACCGAACAGGATCAGCTGCTGGGCAAGGACCTGTTCGCCAGCAACCCGGGCGAATGCTGCCGGCTGCGCAAAGTGGTGCCGCTGAGCAAGGCGCTGGGCGGATACGCCGCCTGGGTCACCGGCATCCGGCGGGTCGAGGCGCCCACCCGCGCCAACGCACCGCTGATCAGCTTCGACGAAGGCTTCAAGCTGGTGAAGATCAACCCGCTGGCCGCGTGGAGCGATGAGGACATGGATGCCTACATCCAGGCCAACGGCGTGCTGGTGAATCCCCTTGTCGATGAGGGCTATCCGTCGATCGGCTGTGCGCCGTGCACGGCCAAGCCGGTCGAGGGCGCCGATCCGCGTAGCGGTCGCTGGCAGGGCCTGGCGAAAACCGAATGCGGGCTTCACGTTTCGTGACTGTGTCATCTCCCGGGTCGCTTCGCTCCTGCCCGACGGTGATCCTCACCGCGCACGGCAGTGCCGATCCGCGCTCTGCGGTGACCACCTACGCGGTGGCCGAGCAGATCCGGGTGGCGCGGCCTGCGCTCGACGTGCGGGTCGCGTTCTGCGAGAAGCAGGCCCCGAACCTCAGTGATGTTCTGCGGACACTGGACGGCCCGGCGGTCGTCAGCCCGCTGCTGTTGGCGAGTGCCTACCACGCCCGCGTCGACATCCCGGAGATGATCGCCGACACCGGCGCCGACGTGATCCAGGCCGACACCCTCGGCGAAGATCCGCGGCTGGTGAGGGTCATGCGGGAACGGTTGGCGCAACACCAGATTCATCAATTCGAGCGCGGACTCGGCGTCCTGGTGGTGGCGGTGGGCTCCTCCCACGCCGCCGCGAACGCCCGCACCGCCGCACTGGCCGACGTGTTGGGCCGCGGCACCCGGTGGTCGGGAGTGCAGGTCGCCTACGCCACCGGCCCCCAGCCGTCGGTGCAGGACGGGATCGACCTGCTGCGTGAGCGCGGTGCACGGCGGATCGTGGTGGCGCCGTGGTTCATTGCGCCGGGCCGTATCACCGACCGGGTGGCTGCGATAGCCGATGCCGCCGACCTGTCGATGGTCGCCCCACTTGGCGCGCACCGACTGGTTGCCGAGACGGTCCTCGACCGGTTCGATACCGCGGTCGCGAACCGGCTCGCCGCCTAACTGACAGCGACCTGGACCTCGCCGGCGATCGGCGGGACACGGGTGGCCCGCACATAAACGGTGTCGCCCTCTTTCAGCCCAAGCGCCTCCGCGTCGCCCCGGGTGATCTGGGCGGTGAACGGGGCCCCGTTGGTGGCGCTGGTCAATTCGACGCGCACCTCGAAGCCCAGATACACCACCCGATCGATGGTGGCACGGGTGACTCCGGTCGACTCGGCCGTGCCGTCCCCGGCCGCGATGGCCATCTCCGGGTTGCGGCCGACCCGAATATCGTGCGGGCGCACCAGGATTCCGTTGAGCGAGGACACCGTACCGAGGAACGACATGACGAACGCATTCGCCGGACTGTCGTAGACGTCGGTCGGCGAACCGACCTGCTCGATGCGTCCCTTGTTGAGCACCGCGATCCGGTCGGCCACATCCAGCGCCTCGGCCTGATCGTGGGTCACGAGCACGGTCGTGACATGCACCTCGTCGTGCAGGCGTCGCAGCCAGGTCCGCAGATCGTCACGGACCTTGGCGTCCAGCGCTCCGAACGGTTCGTCGAGCAGGAGTACCTCGGGGTCGACCGCCAGCGCGCGGGCAAGCGCCATCCGCTGACGCTGACCACCGGAAAGCTGGTTGGGATACCGGGTCTGGAAGCCCGCCAGCCCGACTACCTCGAGCAGCTCGTCGACCTTCGCCTTGACCTCAGCCTTCGGCTTCTTGCGGATCTTGAGGCCAAAGGCGACGTTGTCCCGCACGGTCAGGTGCTTGAAAGCGGCGTAGTGCTGGAACACGAAGCCGATTCCGCGCCGCTGCGGGGGCACATTGGTCACATCGCGCCCGTTGATGGTGATGGTGCCGGTGTCGGGTTGGTCCAGTCCGGCGATCGCGCGCAGCAGTGTCGATTTTCCCGATCCACTGGGGCCCAGCAGTGCGGTCAACGACCCGGCCGGCACCACGAAATCGACGCTGTCGAGGGCGGCGAAATCGCCGTAGCGCTTGTTCGCACCGGTGACGGTGATGGCATTGGTCATGAGAGTCGTTCTCCTAGTGGGATTACTCGCTCGCCTTGGCCCGCCGGGCGTCCAGAATCACCTGGACGACCAGGACCAGCACCGCGACGGCCATCAACAGTGTCGAGACGGCGTAGGCGCCGTACTCGGCCCCACGGCTGTAACGGTCGGAGACCAGCAGGGTCAGTGTCTGTGACGTGCCGGGCAGGTTGGAGGACACCATGATCACCGCGCCGTATTCCCCCAGGGTGCGGGCGACCGTGAGCACGATGCCGTAGGTCAGACCCCATCGGATCGACGGCAGAGTGATCCGCCAGAACGTCTGCCACCAGCTGGATCCCAGGGTGGCCGCGGCCTGCTCCTGATCGGTGCCGAGCTCGTGCAGAACGGGTTCGACCTCGCGGATCACGAACGGAACAGTGACGAAGATGCTGGCCAGCACGATGCCGGGAAGACCGAAGATGATCTTCAGGCCGATGCTGTTCTCGACGAACCCGAACAGTCCGGCACTACCCCACAACAGGATCAGCGCCACGCCGACGACCACCGGCGACACGGCGAACGGCAGGTCGATGACGGCTTGTAACGCCGACTTGCCGCGGAACTTGTTGCGCGCCAGCACCAGGGCGGTCGGTACGCCAAAGATCACGTTGAGTGGAACCACGATCGCCACCACCAGCAGTGACAATTGCAAAGCCGAAATCGCTGCGGGCGTGGTGATGTTTTCGACGAACGTGCCGAAGCCGGGCGCGAACGTGCGCCACAGGATCAGCCCGACGGGCACGAGTACGAGCACAGCTATGTAAGCCAGCGCGATGTACCGCGTCAGGAAGCGCACCAGTGGAGACTGGATCATGCCGACAGTTCCTCCCGCTTGGCGGCGCGTGAACCGATGGCCCGCAGGATGAACAAGACGATGAACGAGACCACCAGCAGCACAATCGAAATGGCGGCCGCACCGGTGCGATCGTCGTTTTCGATCAGCGTGCGGATCCACTGTGAGGAGACCTCGGTCTCCCCCGGTACCGCGCCACCGATCAGGACCACCGAGCCGAACTCGCCGATCGCGCGCGAGAACGCCAGGCCGGCGCCGGACAGCAGCGACGGCAGCAACGCGGGCAGGATCACCTTGGTGAAGATGAGGAAGTTCGTCGCGCCCAGCGATGCGGCGGCCTCCTCCACTTCGCGGTCGAGTTCGAGCAGCACCGGCTGAACCGAACGCACCACGAACGGCAGCGTGACGAACAGAAGAGCAACGCCCACACCCCATTTGGTGTGCTGCAGATGCAGATCGATCGGACTGTTGGGCCCGTAGAGCGCCAGCATGACCAGGCTCGCGACGATGGTGGGCAGCGCGAAAGGTAGGTCGATCACGGCGTCGACCAGACGCTTGCCCGCGAAGTCGTCGCGGGTGAGCACCCAGGCGACCAGCAGGCCGAACACCGCGTTGACGATGGTGACGCCGATCGAGATCGTCAACGTCACCTTGAACGACTCCAGCGCGGCGTTGGAGGTGACCGTGACCCAGAAGTCGTGCCAGCCACCCTTTGCCGACTGCCACACGATCGCAGCCAGCGGCAGCAGGACGATGACGCTCAGCCAGATCGATGCGGCACCGACCCGCAGGGTGGTGGAACCATGCCTGCGGGCCAGGAAGCCGGGCGGCCCGCCCGGCTCACTCGGGGTGAGCTCGGGCCGGACCGCCTGCGGATTTGGCTCGATAGCTGCTGTCATCCAGTGGCCTGCTTGTAGATCTTCGTAATGGTGCCATTGTCCTTGTCGAACAGCGCCGGATCCACCTTGCTCCAGCCACCGAGATCGGCAATTGTCCACAGCTTCTGTGGAGTCGGGAAATCGGTGGCGAAATCCGCGGCCACCGACGGATCGACGGGACGGAAGCCGGCCTGTGCCCAGATCTTCTGGCCTTCCGGGGTGAACAGGTAGTTGTTCAACGCGGTGGCCTTGTCCAGGTGCGCACTGGTGGTCACCACCGCCACCGGATTCTCGATCTTGAACGTCTGCGGCGGGTTGATGTGCTCGACCGGCTTGCCCTGGCGCTCGGTGTTGATCGCCTCGTTTTCGTAGCTGATCAGCACGTCTCCGGTGCCCTGGAGGAACACGTCGGTGGCCTCCCGGCCGGACCCCGGACGGGTCTTGACGTGCTCGGTGACCAGCTTGTTGACGAAGTCCAGGCCGGCCTGCTCGTCCTGGCCGCCGTTGCTCTTGGCGGCGTAGGGCGCCAGCAGGTTCCACTTGGCCGATCCCGAACTCAGCGGGCTGGGGGTGACCACCTCGATGCCGGGCTGAAGCAGGTCGTCCCAGTCCTTGATGTTCTTCGGGTTTCCTTTACGGACGACCAGCGTCACGACCGAACCGAACGGGATGCCCTTGGTGGTGGACTTGTTCCAGTCTGCGGCCACTTTGTTGGCCTTGACCAAACGGGTGACATCGGGCTCGACGGAGAAGTTCACGATGTCGGCCGGCTTGCCGTCGACCACACCGCGCGACTGGTCGCCCGAGGCGCCGTAAGACGTCGTGACGGCGACGCCCTTGCCCTCCGGGGTGGCGGCGAAGGCCGGGATGATCTTGCTCCAGCCGGGCTCGGGCACCGCGTACGCCACCAGGGTCAGGGTGGTGTCGGCCTTCGGCTGGCTTCCGCCACCGGCGACGTCACTGGAGCCGCCACCGCAAGCGGCGAGCACTGTTGCGGTCGTCGCCAACGCCACGGCGGTACTCCACCGGCGACCGGGAAGGTGAATCTTGGGCATTGCTTGCCTTTCTCATTGCGGGTTACGGGCGAATCGAGCCCCGTCGCAACGGAATGGCGATGTTGGACAACGAAATGTCAACGACCATCACCGACACCAGACCGCGGACGGGCACAACGGTGTCAGCGACAACATGCAACATCAGCAACAGCCAACGGGCCAACGGCAATGAGGGCCAGAATATGGCCCTCGCCGTAACCGGTCGCCGAATGCATGGCGCGAAGCTTAACAGAGTTCCGGTCGGCGACCGGCGGTGGTATCAGCGGTTGACCAGCCACAGCACGATGATCAAGACCAGCAGGACCACCAGTGCGAGCGTGACGCGGGAACGTGGCATCCCGGTCACTCCTGTCGCCGGTCGGCGTGACGCACCCGGCGTACCAGCCGCATGCCGTTACCGAGGAGCGCATCGATCACCACCGCGATGCCGTAGGCGAGCAGCAGCACGACGGGCATCACGATGATGGTCTGCACCACGAAACCCAGTCCGGACAACCACAGTTCGACGCCGTCCCACCAGCTCAGCACTGCCTGCATCGCTCCAGCGTAGGCGGTGCCGTCTGCGGGTCTTTGCCGCGGTAACAGCAAAGCCACGGATCGGGGCATAAGTAGACGGCAACCCGGTCGGCGTTCGATGATGTCCAGATGGTCCTCCAAGCCCAGCCAGCCGGTGAGAACACCGACGCCGTGCGCGTCCAGGCGCCGTTGTCCGTGACCGCCCCGGTGCCTTATGCCTCGCCGGCTGCGCTGCGCAACCCGTTCCCGCCGATCGCGGACTACGGCTTCCTGTCCGACTGCGAGAACACCTGCCTGATCTCGTCGGCGGGCGCCGTCGAGTGGCTGTGCGTTCCCCGGCCGGACTCCCCCAGCGTGTTCGGAGCGATCCTGGACCGCGGCGCCGGGCACTTCCGGCTGGGCCCCTACGGGGTGTCGGTTCCGGCAGCCCGCCGCTATCTGCCCGGCAGCCTCATCCTGGAGACCACCTGGCAGACGCACACCGGCTGGCTGATCGTTCGTGAAGCACTCGTGATGGGCCCCTGGCACGACATCGAAACCCGGTCGCGGACGCACCGGCGCACACCGATGGACTGGGATGCCGAGCACATCCTGCTGCGCACGGTGCGCTGTGTGAGCGGCACGGTCGAGGTGGTGATGAACTGCGAGCCGTCCTTCGACTACGGCCGGGTCAATGCCGCCTGGGAGTACTCGGCCAATGCCTACGGCGAGGCGATCGCGCGGGCCAGGACGGATCCCGACGCGAATCCCACGCTGCGGCTGACCACGAACCTGCGCATCGGCCTCGAGGGCCGCGAAGCCCGCGCCCGCACCCGGCTCAAGGAAGGCGACAACGTCTTCGTCGCGCTGTCCTGGTCGAAGCACCCGGCGCCGCAGACGTACGAAGAAGCCGCCGACAAGATGTGGCAGACCAGCGAGGCGTGGCGCCAGTGGATCAACATCGGCGATTTCCCCGACCATCCGTGGCGGTCGTATCTGCAGCGCAGCGCGCTCACACTCAAGGGTCTGACGTATTCACCGACCGGGGCGCTGCTGGCCGCGTCCACCACGTCGCTTCCGGAAACGCCTCAGGGTGAACGCAACTGGGACTACCGCTACGCCTGGGTGCGGGACTCGACGTTCGCGTTGTGGGGCCTCTACACCCTCGGCCTGGACCGCGAGGCCGACGACTTCTTTGCCTTCATCGCCGACGTGTCGGGAGCCAACAATGGCGAACGGCACCCGCTGCAGGTGATGTACGCCGTCGGCGGGGAGCGCGAACTGGTCGAGGAAGAGCTTCACCACCTCTCCGGCTACGACAACGCCAGGCCGGTGCGCATCGGCAACGGTGCGTACAACCAGATGCAGCACGACATTTGGGGCACCATGCTGGACTCGGTGTATCTGCACGCCAAGTCGCGCGAGCAGATCTCCGATCAGCTGTGGCCGGTACTCAAGGAGCAGGTCGAAGAGGCGATCAAACACTGGAAGGAACCCGACCGGGGCATCTGGGAAGTGCGCGGCGAACCGCAGCACTTCACCTCGTCGAAGGTGATGTGCTGGGTGGCGCTCGATCGCGGCTCCAAGCTGGCCGAGCTGGTCGGCGAGAAGAGCTACGCGCAGCAGTGGCGGGCGATCGCCGAGGAGATCAAGGCCGACATCCTGACGCACGGCGTCGACGACCGCGGCGTGCTCACCCAGCGCTACGGCGACGACGCCCTGGACGCGTCACTGCTGTTGGTGCCGTTGGTGCGGTTCCTGCCGTCCGACGACCCGCGGGTGCGGGCCACCGTGCTGGCGATCGCCGACGAGCTCACCGAGGACGGGCTGGTACTGCGCTACCGCGTCGAGGAGACCGACGACGGCCTATCCGGCGAGGAGGGGTCGTTCACGATCTGCTCGTTCTGGCTGGTGTCTGCGCTGGTCGAGATCGGCGAGGTCAGCCGGGCCCGGCATCTGTGCGAGCGGCTGCTGTCCTTTGCCAGCCCGCTGCATCTGTACGCCGAGGAGATCGAACCGCGCACCGGCCGGCACCTGGGTAACTTCCCGCAGGCGTTCACCCACCTGGCGTTGATCAATGCCGTGGTGCACGTGATCCGCGCCGAGGAAGAGGCCGACAGCACCGGGGTGTTCCAGCCGGCCAACGCCCCGATGTAGGCGGATGGCCTACAGATAGGCAGATGTAGGCGCAGGTCCTCACCCCAGCCGGTCATCCATCAACGCCGCCTCGACCCGTTCGAGGAGCGCCTTGGCGGCCATCGCACCCTGCCGATCTCCCCGCAGGCCGCTTTCCATGAGCTGAGCCCATTGCCGACGCAGGCGCTTGAGGTTGTCGGCGGCCCGATCGGTCGGGTACAGATTCACGCCGCGCGCGTCATGCGGATCGGCGCGGCGTTCGACGAAGCCGCGATTCTCCAGGCTCCGCAACGCGGTGGACATATTGCTGCGCTGCAGGCCGGTTGCCCGGGCGAGGTCGCTGGGCGTGACGCCCGGATGGTGGTCGATATGGCGCATCACGTGCGCTTCCGACGCCGTCAACTCGACGACGTCGGCGTAATCACCGAGCTTGAGCTCCCGGGCCACTCCGATGATCGCCTCGGCGAGATCGGCCAACTCACCATCCATGGACAAATCCTAGCGCATTAGTTATTGTTTGATAGTTATTTCTTCATAACTACCTAGACGAGGTTCTTTCATGACGACCGCCACCCGGGACGCCCAGACCCACGAGACCGCCATCTCGCCGTGGCTGCTGGTGGTACTTGCCCTGCTCAATGCGGTCGCACCGGTCGCCACCGACCTCTATCTGCCCGCCTTCCCCGAGATGACTGCCGAACTGCAGGCCAGCGCCACGGCCGTGCAGCTGACCCTGACGGCGTTCCTGCTCGGGCTGACGTTCGGTCAATTGCTGTTCGGCCCCCTCTCTGACCGGCTCGGCCGACGCAACCCGCTGATCGTCGGCGCGCTGCTGTGCGTGCTGGCCAGCGTCGTCGCCGCCACAGCCCCCAACATCGCCATCCTCATCGCAGCCCGGTTCGCTCAAGGCTTCACCGGTGCCGCGGGCATGGTCATCGGTCGCGCGGTGATCTCCGACCTCGCTGTCGGCAAAAGCGCCGGGCGGGCGTTCAGCTTGATGATGATCGTCGGCGGCGTGGCGCCGGTGGTCGCACCGTTCGCCGGCGGACTGCTGGTCGGCCCGGCCGGCTGGCGCGGCATCCTCTGGGTCGTCTGCGGCCTCACGGTGGCCATGCTGGTCGCAACCGTGGCCGTGGTGCGCGAGTCACACCCCGCTCATCGCCGAGCCGAATTGAAAGCCGATGCTGCGCAGGGCATCTCACCGTGGACAGCACTACGATCCCGGGCCTACATCGCCAACACGCTGGCCTTCGCATTCGGCTTCTCGGTGATGATGGCCTACATCTCGGCCTCACCGTTCGTCTACCAGGTGATGGTCGGGCTCACCCCGACGCAGTACGGCGTCGCGTTCGGCATCAACGCACTGGGCATCGTCAGCGTCAGCTCGCTGTCGGCGCGGCTGAACCAGCGCATCGCCACCGCGAAGCTGCTGGGTGTGGGTCTGGGCCTGACCATGGCGGCCACGCTGGTCCTCCTCGGCCTGGTCCTCACCGGGGCACCGGCATGGTTGATTCCCATCCCGATCTTCGTGGCCGTCGCATCCCAGGGCCTGATCCTCGGCAATGCCACCGCGCTGGCCCTTGCCGCCGTCCCCCGCGCGGCAGGCACGGGGTCGGCCGGCCTCGGCGCGCTGCAGTTCGGACTCGGCGCCGCCGTCTCACCCCTGGTCAGCCTGGGCGGAGAGCACACCGCCCTGCCGCTGGCAATCGTGATGGTGACCCTGGCGGTGCTGGCGCTGGCTGCCTTCCTCGTCGGCCGCCGGGCCAGCTGAGCCGGTCTAACCGAACGAGAGCCGTTGCACGGCAAACCCTTCTAGGGTCGCGCGATTACTTCTTCGCCGCATTCTTGATCATGTCCGCGGCGATGGCCCTGGCCTCGTCGTCGATGGAATTACTACACGCCCAAGCCTCGACCACCACGTTGGACGCCGAGGTCAGGGCGTGCTGGCAGCCCCATCCGCCGGCGTTGCGCTGAGTGGAGACCTGGGTCAGGATGTCGCCGCTCACATCCGCGGTGTCGATCCTCCAGGTGGAGTGCACGTCGGAGTTGTCGATGTCGATCGACGTGCCTCCGCACTTCTGCCACGTGGTGCGGGACTTCTCGACAAACGCCGTCGCCTTCTCACTCGACGGGTAGAGCACCGCGATCTGCTCGACCCAGTGCTCGTTGTCGGTTGTCGGCTCCTGGAGCACCTGGTCACGGACCGCGGACCAGCCGCTGCCTTGGTACACCATCTGTTCGGCACCGTAGATCGCCGCAAGGCAGTCGACGTCCGACACTCCGTCGGAGTTGTCGCTCATGTTTTGCGAGGACGCGGTCATCCGGATCCCGGTGGCACCCATGATGCCGTTCACCTCGCCCGCAGTCAGCAGCACCCGGTCGAGGTCGGACTCGGTGAGGGTGGGGACGTCGAACATCTCGAGATCGGCGCTATCGCCGCGCAGTGCCGTGCCCCCGACGGTGGACACACATCCGGACAGCAGCGCGCTGACCACAAGGGCGGCGCAGAACACCAGCATGCGGCTCACGCACGCATTGTCCCCCGGGTGACCCGATCCGGTGACTCAACCTCGGATCATCGTCCGTGGGCGACCTTGTCCAGCATGGTTGCGGCCAAGCTGGATGCCCGGTCCGCTGACCGTCGCTGACCGCCGGTGACCGCGGCGTCCACGTCCACCACGCAATCGGCCGCCAGCCCGATGGCGCGCTCGGTGGGGAATGTCGCATCCCCCTGATTGTCCGAGTTGACCACCGTCGCCGACAACATCGGACCATCGACTCTGACGTCGGTGACCTTCTGCCGCATCTCGGCGCCCCCGGGACCGGGCAGCGCGGAGCGCACCGTCGCGCCTTCGCACGCTTTCCATTGGCTGACGAAAGCACCGAACATCCGTTGCGCCTCGGTGTCGGAAGCGAATTGGACAACGCCGGCATCCACGCTGGACACGGTCTGGCCGCCACCGAAGTTCGAGAATTCCTGCCAGGCCGCCCGGCGCACGTCACCCACCTCGTACACCACGCGCATGAAGGGCGTCGCCGGCCCCAGACATTCGATGGGGTTGGCGGCGGCATTGTCGCGAATTCCGTTGGGCAGGGCGTCGATCCCACCGACGGTTGGAGATTCACTGTCGGACAACGGATTTCCTGCTGCCCGGCTCACCTCCGCGCCGGTGGGCAGCACCTCGGACAGATCGCGCAGGACGACGGTCTGGTCCTGGCGCGCCGCAGATCCGTCGACCGTGCTCGTACAGCCCGCGAGCACGGCGATACCGACTACGGCCCCAGCAATCGATCGCCCCCGAACGACATAATGGTCGCGTGTGATGAAATCCCCTACTTCTTTGCCTTGTCGCCGGCCTTGTCGCCGCCGTCGGTGGACAGCGCGGCGACGAACGCCTCCTGGGGAACGTCGACCCGCCCGATCGTCTTCATCCGCTTCTTGCCCTCTTTCTGCTTCTCCAGCAGCTTGCGCTTACGGGTGATGTCACCGCCGTAGCACTTGGCAAGAACGTCCTTGCGGATCGCCCGAATGTTCTCGCGGGCAATGATTTTGGAGCCGATCGCCGCCTGCACCGGCACCTCGAACTGCTGGCGCGGGATCAGCTCTTTGAGCTTGGTGGTCATCTTGTTGCCGTAGGCCTGCGCCGAATCCTTGTGCACGATCGCGCTGAACGCGTCGACAGCCTCACCTTGCAGCAGGATGTCCACCTTCACCAGCGCCGCCTCCTGCTCACCGGACTCTTCATAGTCCAGGCTGGCATACCCACGGGTGCGCGATTTCAACGCGTCGAAGAAGTCGAAGATGATCTCGCCCAACGGCATCGTGTAACGCAGCTCGACGCGTTCGGGCGAAAGGTAGTCCATGCCACCGAGTTCGCCGCGCCGCGACTGGCACAGCTCCATGATGGTTCCGATGAACTCGCTGGGCGCGATGAGCGTGCATTTCACCACCGGCTCGTAGACCTCGCGAACCTTGCCCTCCGGCCAGTCCGACGGATTGGTCACGATCAATTCGGTGCCGTCGTCCTTGATCACCCGGTAGACCACGTTCGGCGAGGTGGAAATCAGATCCAGGTCGAACTCGCGCTCGAGCCGTTCCCGGGTGATCTCCATGTGCAGCAGGCCGAGGAAGCCGCAGCGGAACCCGAAGCCCAGCGCCACCGACGTCTCCGGCTCGTAGGTCAGCGCCGCATCGTTGAGCTGCAGCTTGTCCAGTGCCTCGCGCAGATTCGGATAATCCGAGCCGTCGACCGGATACAGCCCCGAATAAACCATCGGCTTGGGTTCGCGGTACCCGGTCAGCGCTTCGGTGGCGCCGTGCCGCGCCGTCGTCACCGTGTCGCCGACCTTGGACTGCCGAACATCCTTCACACCGGTGATGAGGTAGCCGACCTCGCCGACGCCAAGACCGTCGCTGGGTTTTGGTTCGGGCGAGACGATCCCGACCTCGAGCAGTTCGTGGGTGGCGCCGGTGGACATCATCTTGATCCGCTCGCGCGGGTTGAGCTTGCCGTCGACCACTCGGACGTAGGTCACGACGCCGCGGTAGATGTCGTAGACCGAGTCGAAGATCATCGCTCGCGCCGGAGCGTCGGCGTCCCCGACCGGCGCGGGGATCAGCCGGACCACCTCGTCGAGCAGCTCCGGGACACCCTCACCGGTCTTACCGGACACCCGCAGCACATCGCTCGGTTCGCAGCCGATGATGTGCGCGATCTCGCCGGCGTAGCGATCGGGGTCGGCGGCGGGCAGATCGATCTTGTTGAGCACCGGGATGATCGTCAGGTCGCGGTCCAGGGCGAGGTAGAGGTTCGCCAGGGTCTGTGCCTCGATGCCCTGGGCGGCGTCGACCAGCAACACCGCACCCTCGCAGGCTTCCAGCGCGCGAGACACCTCGTAGGTGAAGTCGACGTGACCGGGGGTGTCGATCAGGTGCAGGACGTAATCGGTGTCCCCGACTTTCCAGGGCAGCCGCACGTTCTGCGCTTTGATCGTGATGCCGCGTTCGCGCTCGATATCCATCCGGTCGAGGTACTGGGCGCGCATGTCGCGGTCGGCGACCACACCGGTGATGCCGAGCATCCGGTCGGCCAGCGTGGACTTGCCATGATCGATGTGAGCGATGATGCAGAAGTTCCGAATCTGCGCCGGCGCAGTGAACGTCTTGTCGGCGAAGCTACTGATGGGAAATCTCCTGCTCGGGTGGTGATTCGAGGGGACCCTCGGGTCTGTCCAGCGTATCGAGTTCAGCCCGGCCGGACACAATCGCGCGCCGCAACGCTGTCGCGATCCGCCTATGCTCATCAGAATGGCGTCGCAGTGGAGGACGTTTCAGAGACTCGCGGAGCACCTCGTCTTCAACGAGGCGCCCAAGTTCATTCGACAGTTGCCGATACCCCAGGCCGTACCGCGGACCATCCAGCAGGGCCTCAAGCTGGGCCTCGAAGTCCTGGTGGCCAGCACCACCCCGATCGACCAGCCCGCCGCGATCACCGCGGGCCGCCCGGTCACGGACAACAGTGTCCCGACCGCGCATCGCGCCCGCCGGCTGGTCTACGCACCCGACCTTGACGGCCGGGCTGACCCCGGCGAGGTGGTGTGGACCTGGGTGGTCTACGAGGACGACCCGACCAAGGGCAAGGACCGCCCGGTGCTGGTCGTCGGCCGGGACCGCCGGACCCTGCTGGGTCTGATGCTGTCCAGCCAGGCCCACCACGCCGGGGACCGCAACTGGATCGCGATCGGCTCGGGCGGTTGGGACTACGACGGCCGCCCCAGCTGGGTACGGCTGGACCGGGTGCTCGACGTTCCCGAAGAGGGCATCCGTCGCGAGGGCGCGATTCTGGATCAGTCCACCTTCGAGTTGGTCGCGGCTCGGCTGCGCGCCGAATACTCCTGGAGCTAGCCGCCCTGGGTGATGTAGGCCTGCAGATGCTGCTGCTCGGCCTGCAGCTGCTCCATCCGGTTCTTCACCACGTCCCCGATGCTGACGATGCCGACCAGTCGCCCGCCCTGCATCACCGGGACGTGGCGCACCCGGTTGTTGGTCATCAGCGCGCTCAGGTCGTCGATCTGGTCGTCGGGCGAGCACGTCACCAGGACCTTGCTCATGATGTCGGCGACCGCGCTGCGGAGCAGGTCCGGGCCGTGATCGTGCAGCGTGCGCACTACGTCGCGCTCCGAGACGATGCCCACCACGCCGCCGTCGCGGCCGACGACGACCATCGCGCCGATGTTGTGGATGACCAGCTCGGCCAGCAATCCGGTGACCGTGGTGGTCTCGGTGACCGTGGCCACCGTCGTTCCCTTACTGCGAAGGATGTCGGCGATACGCATCGCCACCCCCTTGTGATGGATGTCACACCAGGTTAAGGCTTGTGAGAGCGCCGGGGAAGCAAACCGCAACGGTTGCGTTAAGACAGAACAGGCCGACCACGAACACGAGGAGATCTGGATGGGCACCTTGCCGAAGACGGAGTTGGGCGACGGCTTGACGGTCAGCGCGATCGGGTTCGGCGGCATGGCGCTGACGCCGGTCTACGGCGCGGTGGACGACACCGAGTCACTGGCGACGCTGAACCACTGCCTCGATGTCGGGATGACCTTCATCGACACCGCCAACGTGTACGGCGGCGGCGCCAACGAGCGACTGATCGGCCAGGTACTGGCCGGCCGGCGCGACGAGGTCACGCTGGCGACGAAGTTCGGGATCGACGGCGACCCGACGACCGGCAAGCTCGCGGCCCGCGGTGATGCGGAGTACGTGCGGCGCTGCGTCGACGAGAGCCTGGGCCGGCTCGGCACCGACGTGATCGACTTGTATTACATGCACCGTCGCGACGTGTCGCTGCCGATCGAGGAGACCGTCGGCGCCATGGCCGAGTTGGTCACGGCGGGCAAGGTGCGCCACCTCGGGCTGTCGGAGGTGACCGCTGACGAGTTGCGCGCCGCGGCTGCCGTACACCCGATCGCCGCGGTGCAGAGCGAATGGTCGATCTGGAGCCGCGACGTCGAACGCCACGTGGTGCCGGCTGCTGCCGAACTCGGCGTCGGCTTCGTGCCGTATTCGCCACTGGGGCGCGGATTCCTCACCGGGACCATCCGGTCGGTAGCCGACCTCTCCTCGGCCGGTGACTTCCGCAGCCGCATCCCACGCTTCGCCGATGATGTCTTGGACGCCAATCTTGCTGTGGTGCAGGTGGTCACCTCGATCGCCGACGAAGTGGGCGCGACGCCCGCGCAGGTGGCGCTGGCATGGCTGCGGCAGCGCGCCGAGGTCCTCGGTGTGGCGTCGGTGCCGATCCCGGGCACGCGGCGCGCAGCACGCGTCGACGAGAACGCCGCGTCGCTGTCGGTGCAGCTCAATCCCGATCAAATGGTGGCCCTGGAGGCTGCCGGCGCGAGCGTGTCCGGCCACCGGTCTATTGATCCGAATTGGGTGTCATCGGCGCGGGAGTGAAGCCGGCGGTCGCGACGGCGGCGTCATCGAATTGTGCAGCCGCAGAAGTGATCCGGCCGATCTCGCTGGGCCGCTTGAGCAGTCCACGAACCGAGATGATGGCGACCTGCTCGGCGACCCGGACCGCCTCGGCCACCCGGTCGCCCTCGTCGATGTGCAGGCGGGTCCGCTTCTGGGCACCCTCGTCGAAGTTCAGCAGCAACCCGGCCGTTTCCTCCCGGTCGCAGTCGATGAACTTGCCCTCCGCGATCGCCGCACCGATGAGGTCAGCCACCCAGTCTTTGAGCCGTTCGTAGTCGGTCCAGAACTGATGGAAGTCGGCCCGCTGGTCATGAGCGATGCGCTGGATCTCGTTGAAGTCGATCGGCGAGAGCGCCAACTGGATGGTGTCGAACCGCAACAGCCGGTAGAGCTTGACTGCCGGCGATCCCGAACCGGCACCGACTTCGGCGATGAACGTCAGCGGCGCGCGGTTCACCAGCAGCGCCTCCCCCAGCAGCTGCTCCTTGTTGCGGAACCAGTAGTACAGCGACGACTGCTGCAGGCCGACGGCGCGTGCGATGTCGCTCATCGTGGTTTGCGCATAACCTTTTTCGGAGAACAGCCGGGTCGCCGCATTGACGATCTCGGTGCGTGGCGAAGTCGTCGCCGCCGAATCGGCGTTGTTACGGGGCCGTCCGATCGCCCGAATCTGCGTCATCCCAGCGGTGGGACTTCACTGTGCGCGCGCATCACCACGTCGCGGGCCGCGGCCACGACGTCCGCCCACAACTGCAGACCGTAGGCCTTCGACGCCCGCGACGGGTACCCGGTCACTCCGTTGGTGGAGACCTGCTGGACGGGGTAGCGGAACACCGTGCCCGCGGTGCGGTCGGGATCGTCGGCATCGCGCATCGCGTCGACGTCCACGAGTTCGGGCCGAACCGCCAGCATCAGCGAGGTTTCCGCGGCATTGGCGTGCCAGTCGAGCGCGTCCTCGGTGGCTCGCCGGGCAATGTCGGGTGTCAGGTCCCACCATTGCATGACGCCGATGCGGCGGTCGGGATGGTGTCTGCGGAATCGGTCGCAGGCCAACCACAATGGCGCGCTGTTGCCGACGTGACCATTGACGAACAGGACGCGGCGCACGCCGGAGTCCGCACAGGCCTCGGCGACCCGCACTGCCGCCGTCGCGGTCTGGTCCCCGTCGAACGCCACCGTGCCCGGCAGCGCGGTGCCGTGAAAGAAGCTGGCGCCGAATGCGATCGCGGGCAACACCAGAGCGTGCTCACCGGCCGCCGCCTCGGCGACGGCGGTGGCCATGATCGTGTCGGTGCCCACCGGCAGATGGGGCCCGTGCTGTTCGGTGGCGCCGACGGGAATCAGCGCCACCGTGTCGGGGTCGGCGGAAAGCCGGTGGGCGATCTGCACCGAGTTGAGGTCTTCCCAGCGGTTGCTCATCAGAAGAACCGCAGGTAGCGATCGGACTCCCACGACGAGACGTGCGCGTTGTAGGAATCCCACTCGAGCTTCTTCTCGGAAACGAACGAGTCGTACATGGCGGTGCCGAACACGTTGCGCACCAGCGGGTCTGCCTCGATCGCGTCGATTGCCTCACCGAGTGACCGGGGCAGCCAGGTGATGCCGCGCTCGATCAGATCCGGTTCCGAGAGCCGATAGAGATTGTCGCGGTTGGGGGCACCAGGGTCGAGCCCCTCCCGAATCCCTTCAAGTCCGGCGGCCAGCATCAACGCCGCGCCCAGATAAGGGTTGTTGGCGCTGTCGGCGGCGCGGCATTCGACGCGGCCGCCGCCCCGCGGGATCCGCAGCATGTTGGTGCGGTTGTTGTCGCCGTAGCAGGCGAAGATCGGTGCCCACGTCAGTCCGGACATGCTGCCCTGCTTGACCAGTCGCTTGTAACTGTTGACCGTCGGCGCGATGACCGCGCAGATCGCCGGGGCGTGCCGCAGCACACCGGCGATGAACTGGTAGCCGAGCCCGGAAAGCCCGCAGCCGTGCGGATCGTCGGTGGATTCGAAGAGGTTGGTCCCGTCCGCGTCGGCAAGTGACATGTTGTAGTGCGCACCGCTGCCCGTTCGATCGGCGAAGGGCTTCGGCATCCACGAGGCGAACAGTCCGTGCTTGCGGGCGATCTCGCCGACCATCATCCGGAAGAAGACGAACCGGTCGGCCATCGACACCGCATCGGTGTAGGTGAAGTCGGTCTCGAATTGACCGTTGCCGTCCTCATGGTCGAAAGAGTAGACATCCCAACCCAGTTCGTTCATCGCCGCGACGATCTCGTCCACCACGCCGAAGTTGTGCAACATGCCCCGCAGGTCGTAACAGGGTTTGTCCAAGTTATCGTCGGGGCTGGCCGGCTCCGGCACTCCGTTGCGGTCCGACAGTAAAAAGAACTCCGTCTCGATGCCGAGGTTGAAGGTGTAACCCAACGTTGCCGCCTCGGCGGTGACCCGCTTGAGGATTTGACGGCTGCATGACTCGAACGGGGTGTCACCGACCCACAGATCACCGGGGAACCAAGCGATCTCGCGATTGAACGGCATGACGATCGCCGCGTCGAGATCGGGGTGCGGCGCGACCTCGTCATCGTTGACATCCTGCGGCACCCCGTCCAGGGCGGCCCCGGTGAACATTTCCGACCCGTTAGCGGCCTGCTCCAAATGGCCCAGCGGCACCATCTTCGCCTTCGGCTTGCCGTGCATGTCGACGAAACTGATCGCCGCGTAGCGGACTCCCGCGGCGGTGAGCTTCTCGGCGACCTCGCGGACGTCGGTGTGCGCCTGCCCGTTGAGCGTGCTTGTCATCTGTTCCCTTTCCCAGCCGGTCGACGCCACCGTAGCCACGCTCTGTAACTGCGCTGTTTCCAACTAGTGAATGACCTATTGAAACTCGACGCCTCAGGGGCCAGTGACCAAGCCAGATAACCAATGGATGCAGTTGGCATGTATCAATAACTCATTGAAAAGCGTCATTGACGACCGAAGAGGCGCGATGTTGTCGCCGGCAGGGTAGTAATTAACGCCATGATCGACGTCACGCTGCTCGGCACCGGAAGCCCGATGATCGACCCCAATCGGGCCGGGCCGTCAACATTGGTCAAAGCCGGTGACTCGCTGTTCCTGGTGGACTGCGGGCGCGGGGTGCTGATGCGGGCCGCCGCGGCCGGCGTCGGCGCCGCCAACATCACCGCGCTGCTCCTGACCCATCTGCACAGCGACCACATCACCGACCTGTCCGATGTGATCACCACGCGCTGGGTCACCACCTTCGTGCCCACCCCGCTGCCGATCATCGGCCCGCCCGGCACCAAGGCCGTCGTCGACGCGACGCTGGCGGCGTTGGCACCCGACATCTCCTACCGCATCGGCCACCACCCCGACATCACCGAACCTCCATCGATTCAGGTGCACGAGTACACCTCCGGTCAGGTGTGGGACGACGGCGGTGTTCGGATCACCGCGGCGCCCACCGACCACCGTCCGGTCGAGCCGACTCTGGGTTTCCGTGTCGAGCACGACGGGGTCGCGGTGGTGCTGGCGGGTGACACCGTGCCCTGCGCCGGGCTCGACGAACTTGCCAAGGGGGCGAACGCCCTGGTGCACACCGTGATCCGGGCTGACCTCGTCGAGCAGATGCCGGTTCAGCGGATCCGGGACATCCTCGACTATCACTCGTCGGTCGAGCAGGCCGCCGCGACCGCGGCCCGCGCCGAGGTCGGCACACTGGTGCTCACCCACTATGTCCCTCCCCTGGTGCCCGGCCAGGAGGACCAGTGGCGCGCCAAGGCGGCAACCGAGTTCAGCGGCCCGGTCGAGATCGGCAACGACCTACTTCAGGTGTCCGTCGGGAACTAGCCGTCGGGAACTAGCCGTCGGGAACTAAGCCGTGCCGTCGCCCGACTTATGGGCGATGACGACGACAGAGACTTCGACGCGCCGCGCTGACGCGGCTGTGCTGCGCCGGATCTGGCGGCTGCACTTCTGGGTTGGGCTGTTCGCCGCGCCGGTGTTGGTGGTGTTGGCCTGCAGCGGCCTGGTGATCCTCTACAGCCAGCCGCTGGATGCGCTGCTCAACCGGCACCTGCTCGTGGTCGAGCAAGGACCGCAGACGGTTCCCCTCGATGCGCAGGTGGCCACGGCCACCCAGCACGCCGACGCCGGGAGCACACTGGAAGCGGTCACCCCGCCGGATGGCCCGCACGCCTCGACCCGGGTGGACTTCTCGGCCGCCGATGCCAAGGGCTACCCACAAGCCGAAGCCAACGTCATCCAGGTTTTCGTCGATCCCTATACGGGGGCCTATCTGGGGCAGCGCGATCAGCTGTCCGGGCTGGTGGGCTGGGCCAATCAGCTGCACCGGATGTTCGGCAATGACGGACCCCACGTCCAACTGCCGTCACTGGGACACCTCATCAACCCATCCGCATACCCGGAGTCCACCATCCCGGTTGGCATCGGCAACCTCTGGATGGAGCTCACCGCGACCTGGATCCTGGTACTGCTCGGCAGCGGGATCTATCTGTGGTGGCCGCGTGCCATCGAAGCCGCCAAACCGCTGCTGCGGGTGCGGTGGCGTGCCGGCGGACGGGTGCGGTGGCGCGACGTGCACGCGCTGACCGGAGTCGTCGTCGCGGTCATCCTGATCTGCTACATCCTGTCCGGGATGACCTGGACGCGGTATTGGGGTGAGAACTGGCGGGCGGTGACCGCGACGGTCACCCCGTCGACCGAAATCGATGCTCCCTCGACGCCGGCGAAGCTCGGCGACTACGACCGGCTGGGCCGCCGCATTGCGTGGGCCGCCACCGACGACCCGATATATGCCTCGCAGCCCGCCGCGGGCGCAGCCCGGCTGTCCTACAACGACATTGACCGGATCGCGAAGGACGAGCACATGGTGCCCGGTTATTCGATCTTCCCGCCGGCTGATACGACGCAGGACGGGGCGGTTGTGTACGGCAGCTACACGGTGGTCAACCGGTGGCCACAACGAGTGTCCGAACAGCGGACGTTGTATCTCAACCAGTTCACCGGCGCCACCATCACCAACGCCACCGCTGCCCAGGACGGCGCCCTGTCCCGGCTGACCAGCTTCGGGATCGCCATGCACATGGGTAACCAGATGGGTTGGCTCACGCGCATTTCGGCCACCGTCGCCTGCCTCGGGGTTCTCCTCAGTGCGGTGACCGGACTGCTGATGTGGTGGAAACGCCGCCCCACCGGCCGCAGCGGGCTGCCCGGCCCGGCCAGCGAATCCACCCGGGCGAACACCCCGAAGAAAGCGATGATCTCGGTGACCGTGATCGCGGTCGTTCTCGGAATCCTGTTCCCGGTCTTCGGTATTTCGCTGCTGGTGGTGCTGGTGGCCGAAGCGATCATCAGTTCCCGCCGGCCGCCGCCGGATCACGCCAGCCTGGTGACCTCCACGATCACATCGAGATCGGTCGAGCCCTCACCGGAGTAGATGCCTTTCAGCGGGGTGACGTCGGCGTAGTCGCGACCGACGCCGACGCTGATGTACTGCTCGTTGATCTCCGAATCGTTGGTCGGGTCGTAGTTCCACCAGCCACCCGTCCAGGCCTGGATCCACGCGTGACTCTGCCCGTCGATGGTGTCGCCGATCACGGCATCGCGGTTGGGGTGCAGATACCCCGACACATATCGGGCCGGAATTCCCATGCCGCGCAACAAGATCAGCGTCAGATGGGCGAAGTCCTGACACACTCCTTTGCCTTCACGCAGGGCGTCGAGACCCGACGAATGCACACCGGTGGTGCCGGGAACGTAACTGAGTTCACTGTGCACCCACTGGGCGGCGGCGATCACGGCCTGGACCGGATCGTTCTCCTTGATGATGCGTCTGCCGACCCGCTCGAGTCGCCGGCTGGCCGGCGTGTAGTGCGTGGGAGTGAGCACCTCGTCGAAGCGGTCCCGGACCGCAGCGGACGCCAGTTCGTCCCACGTCACGTCATCGCTGGGAGCTTCCGGCTTGTCGGTCTCGACCACCGATGACGCGGTCACCTCCAACTCCGTGTGCGGCGCATGCAAGTCGAAAGCCGTTACCGCCGTGCCCCAATAGTCGACATAGCGGTAATTGCGAGTAGCCGGGATGGTCTCCACCCGGTTGAGGATGACGTTCTGCCGGGAGTCCGAGCGTGGCGTCAGCCGAGCCTCGTTGTACGACGCGGTGACCGGTGACTTATAGGCGTACCCCGTCGCGTGTACGACCCGCATCCGCCACATCAGATCTCCCCTTCCTCGATGACCAGCGCACCACGCTGCCCGGCGTCGGACCACGCGACCCACGGTGCGGAGTGGAAGTACTGCAGCGCCACCGCTTCTCCGACGTCGCGACAGGTTGTCTGCAGTCCGGCCAGCCGTTCTTCCAATGACTCGAGCAACACGCCCGGACGGATGAACTCCAACTCACTGCGAGCGCGGCCGAGGAGGCGCTGAGCCTCTGCGGTGGATCCCAGCCGGTTGTGCGGACGATGCATGAGTTCGTCGAGACTGTGCTCGGCCAGTTTGAGCGAGTAGTAGATCGACCGCGGGAAAAGCCGGTCCAGCAACATGAATTCGACGACGCGGCTGGCGTCGAGCACACCGCGGTAGGTACGCAGATACGTGTCGTGGGCACCCGCCGAGCGCAACACCGTCACCCAGGCCGGTGACGAGGCGCTGTCCCCGACCCGCGACAGCAGCAGCCGCACCGTCATGTCGACGCGTTCGATGGCCCGCCCGAGCACCAGGAAGCGGTACCCGTCGTCGCGGGACAGCGTCGAATCGGCCAGCCCCGCGAACATCGCCGCCCGGCCCTCGATGAAACTGAAGAACTCGTGCGGGCCCAGCCGCCGCGCCGCCCGCTCCCGTTCGGCGAGTGCGTTGTAGGTGGTGTTCAGACACTCCCACATGTCACTGGATGTGACTTCCCGCGCAGATCGGGCGTTTTCACGAGCCGCCGAGATCGCCTCGACGATCGAGCAGCCGCCCGCGGTGTCGCGGCTGAACGCCACCAGATCGGTCAGCGACCAGAGGTCGAGCTGATGCTTGGGCGGCTCGATGCCCAACACTTGCAGCAGGATTCGCGAGGTCTGGTCGGGGTCCACGCTCGAGTCCTCGAGCAGCTGGTGCACTGTCACATCGAGAATGCGGGCGATGTCGTCGGCGCGCTCGACGTAGCGCCCGATCCAGTACAGCGCCTCGGCGTTGCGGGCCAACATCAGCGCATCACCTGCTGCTGCTGTTGCTGCTGTTGGCTCTGTTGCTGTTGGCCTTGTTGCTGCTGACCGGACGACTCGGGGCCCTTCTCGGCGACCGCCGCCTTGCCGGGTTTCGGAATCTTGCGCACCACCTCGGCGTCGCCGAGTTCGCGGGCGGCCACCGATGTCTTCGAGGCCAGTACCCAGGTGTCCTTGGATCCTCCGCCCTGGCTGGAGTTGACCACCAGCGACCCCTCGATCAGCGCGGTGCGGGTCAGTCCGCCGGGCAGCACCCAGACGTCCTCGCCGTCGTTGACGGCGAAGGGCCGCAGATCGACGTGGCGCGGTGCCAGCGCGTCGCCCACCTTGGTGGGCACCGTCGACAGCTGGACGACCGGCTGCGCGATCCAGCCGCGAGGATCGGCGATCACCTTTTTACGGATGGTCGCCAGCTCCTTCTCGGAGGCGTCCGGGCCGAACACGATGCCGTACCCGCCCGAGCCCTCGACAGGTTTGATCACCAATTCGTCGACCCGGTCGAGCACCTCCTCGCGTTCCTCGTCGAGCCAGCAGCGGAACGTGTCGACGTTGGCCAACAGCGGCTTCTCGCCGAGGTAGTACTCGATGATCGTCGGGACGTAGGTGTAGACCAGTTTGTCGTCGCCGACGCCGTTGCCGACCGCGCTGGAGATGACGACGTTGCCGGCACGTGCGGCATTCAGCAGGCCCGCCACGCCGAGCACCGAGTCGGGACGGAACTGCATGGGGTCGAGGAAGTCGTCGTCGATACGGCGATAGATGACATCGACCTGGCGCTCGCCTTCGGTGGTGCGCATGTAGACGACGTTGTCGCGACAGAACAGGTCGCGACCCTCGACCAGTTCCACGCCCATCTGCCGGGCCAGCAGGGAGTGCTCGAAGTAGGCCGAGTTGAACGGCCCCGGGGTGAGCACGACGACCGTCGGATCGGCCTCGTTGGTGGCCGCCGCGTTGCGCAGCGCCCGCAGCAGGTGCGAGGAGTAGTCACCGACCGCGCGCACCCGATGGGTGGCGAACAGGTTGGGGAAGACCCGGGCCATCGTGCGCCGGTTCTCCATGACGTAGGACACGCCCGACGGGGATCGCAGGTTGTCTTCGAGCACCCGGAAGGTGCCCTGGGCGTCGCGAACCAGGTCGATGCCGGCGACGTGAATACGCACGCCGTTGGGCGGGCTGATGCCGGCGGCTTGGCGGTGGAAGTGCTCGCAGGAGGTGACCAGCCGACGCGGGATGACGCCGTCACGGAGGATTTCCTGGTCGCCGTAGATGTCGTCGAGATACATCTCCAGGGCCTTGACCCGCTGGGTGATGCCTCGTTCGAGCCGGGACCACTCGGCGGCGGAGATCACCCGGGGCACCAGGTCGAGCGGGAAGGGCCGCTCCTGGCCGGACAGTGAGAACGTGATGCCCTGATCGATGAACGCCCGGCCCAGCGCCTCGGCTCTGGCTTCGAGTTCTTCGGCGTCGGACGGCGCGAGCTCGGCGAAGATGCCCTTGTACGGCCCACGGACGTTGCCCTGGTTGTCGAACATCTCGTCAAAGGCCTTGGCGTAGGAGCCGAGGTTGTTATAGCCGCCGAAGATATGGTCGTGACGCCGGGGTTGTCGCGACCCGTTGCGCGACGACCGGTTTGTTTCCGAAGGCAGGGTTCGCAGGCTCACGTGTCCCATGCTGCCGCACGTTCACCGTTTCGGCAGGCCAGTGACCTCCATTTTGTGAGTTCAGGGCCTCCACTGGTACTCTGAGCAGTCGCTGCCCGAGGGCCTGACGGCCCCGGCAAGACTGACGAACCCCAAGCTTGAAGACGAGGAACTAACGCGTGGCCAACATCAAGTCGCAGGAAAAGCGCATCCGCACCAACGAGCGGCGCCGGGTGCGCAACAAGTCGGTGAAGAGTGCGCTGCATACCGCGATCCGCGGGTTCCGGACGGCCGCTGCTGAGGGCGACAAGGACAAGGCCGCCGAGCTGCTCGTGTCGACCAGCCGCAAGTTGGACAAGGCCGCCAGCAAGGGCGTGATCCACAAGAATCAGGCGGCCAACAAGAAGTCCGCGCTGGCTCAGGCTTTCAACAAGATCTGATTCAGTCCCGGCCGCTTCCGGCGGCCAATTGCGCCACCTTGCGCACCGCATCCTCCAGCACGTAGTCCGCGTCGGCTGCTGCACCCTTGACGTCGGCGTTCAACGCCGCGACCAGCCGCATCGCCGTCGCCACCTTGTCGCGTGACCAGCGCCGCGACTGTTTTTGGGCCTTCTGGATCTTCCACGGCGGCATTCCCAGCTCCGAGGCCAACCGGTACGGGTCGCCCGAGACCGGGCCCACCCGCGCGATCGTGTGCACTGCCTCTGCGAGCGCATCAGCCAGCACGACGTGCGGGACGCCCCGCAGCATCGCCCACCGCAGCGCCTCGGCCGAGCCGGCGACGTCGCCCACCACCGCTTTGTCGGCGATATCGAACCCGGAGACCTCGGCCTTGCCGCTGTGATAGCGCCGGACCGCGATCGCATCGACCTGACCCGCGGTGTCGGCGACCAGCTGTGAGCACGCCGACGCGAGCTCGCGGATGTCGGAGCCGACGGCATCGAGCAGCGCGGTGACGGTGTCGTCGTCGACCTTGACCTTCTGCCTGCGGAACTCGGCGCGCACGAAGTCAGCCCGCTCGGCGGCCTTGGTGATCTTGGCGCACGGATGCACCTGCGCGCCGAGCTTCTTCAGCTGATCGGCGAGTGCCTTGGCACGCCCGCCGCCGGAGTGCGCGACCGCCAGCACCGTGCCGGGCGGCAGGTCGGCGGCCGCCGTCACGATCAGCTCGACGGCATCCTTGCCGGCCTCGGCGGCCGACTCGAGTACCACCACTCGCTCGTCGGCGAACAGCGACGGGCTGAGCAGCTCGGCGAGCTCGTTGACCGACACATCACCCGCACGCAACCGGTCCACCGGTACGTCCGCGCCGCCGGAGGCCTTGCGGGCCAGCCGCATCACCTCGGAAATGGCGCGGTCGACCAGTAACTCCTCGTCACCCAGGATCAGATGCAGACCGTCTACCGTCGCGCTCACCCGATGATCGTTTCACGTGCGGCCGACAGCGGCTGACACCGACCGTCACCCATCGCCACACCAGCAGCGCGGCGAGTGACGTCCCCGCGACGGCCAGCACACCGCCGAGCCCGGACGGCACGCTCACCGCGGCGCCGGGAACGTCCGCGGCGGTGGACGCGACGCGCAGCAGCCACCACAGCTCCGGACCGGTGAAGCGGATCAGCAGCCCGGCGGCCGCCGGCAACAGCCAGCACACTGCAGCAGCCGCGGTACCCAGCACGGTGATCGGCGGGATCACCACGGCGACAGCCAGATTGGCGAGCACACCGATCACGCTCACAGTGCCCGAGATCGCGGCCACCAACGGTGCGGTGACCAACTGCGCGGCCAGCGCGATGCACACAGCATCGGCCAGCGGCTTGGGCCAGCCACGGGCGATCAGCCGAGCCGACCAACCGGGGGCCAGCACGATGAGCGCCGCGGTCGCGGACACCGACAGCGCGAAGCCCGCGTCGACGGCCAATTGCGGTGCCGCGATGAGCAATCCGAGTACGGCGGCCGCCAGCACCGGAACTGCCTGCCGCCTGCGGGCACTCGCGATGGCCACCAATGCGATGGCACCCATCACGGCCGCGCGCAGCACACTGGCCGTGGGCTGCACGACGATGACGAACGCCACCAGCGCGACAGCCGCCAGCCCGACCGCCGCGCGCGGCCCCACGAGCCCGGCGGACAGCAGCACGGCACCGCAGACGATCGTGACGTTCGCGCCGGAGACCGCGGTGAGGTGGGTCAGGCCGGCCGTCTTGAATTCCGTTGCGGTGGGAGCTGATACCGCTGAGGTGTCGCCCAGTACCAGCCCCGGCAGGATGGCCGCCTGATCGGCGGGCAGCACGTCGCGGGCCGATCGGGCGAACTGGTCACGGACCGCCCCGGCTGCCCGCTGCAGTGGCGACGCACGCCCCACCGTGGGCCGTCCGGTCGCGTTGAGCACGGCGACCGTCAAGTCGCGCCGGGTCGGCCTGCTGATGCGGGCTTTGAAGCGGACCGGCTGGCCGGCCATCAAGTCGCCGAAGTCCTGCGCTTGAGCGAAAACCACCACACTGCCGGTCATCTCGGCGCCGTCGAACTGGGAGAGGGCGGCACGGAACATCAGCCGTCCACTGCCGAGTTGGCGAGGCTCCTCCCCCGGCGTCACCGTCACGGTCGCGACCGCGCCGAATCGTTGGGCGATCGGATGTTCGCGGGCCGCGTCGCTGCGCATGGCCGCGGCCACCGCGAAACCCGCACCGACGACTGCGGCGCCTACCACCGCGACACCGGCCGTGCGGAAAACGGGCGCCTGCTCGCCTCGCCATCGGGCCAGCGCCGCCCAGCCGACCCCGACGCCCGCGCCGGCCGCGGCCAGCAGCGGCCCGACCGCCCACGTGATCGACACCGCCGTGACCGCCCAGGCCGTCAGCGCCGCGGGGACCAGCCGCAGATCGAGCCGCGCGCCCAGATCCGTCACACCCGGACCAGCGGCCGTAGTTTCTCCAGCCGCGCCGGACCGATGCCGTCGACCTCACCGAGCTGGTCGACGCTGGTGTATTTGCCGTTGGTGTCCCGCCAGGCCACGATCGCGGCGGCCGTCACCGGCCCCACCCCCGGCAGCGCATCGAGTTGCTCGACGGTGGCGGTGTTGAGGTTGACCGGGTCGGAAGGTGCACCCTTTCCCGGCGCCGCCGGCCGGTCGGACGCGGCGGGCGGTGCGCCGCTGACCGAGCTGCCCAGAGCGGTCGGCTGGCCGGCCGGGGTGCCGATACCGACGACGATCTGTTCTCCGTCGGTGAGATGGCGCGCCAGGTTGAGCCCGAGCGTGTCGGCCCCGTTCAGTGCGCCGCCCGCAGCCGACACCGCGTCGGCGATGCGGGCGTCCGGGGCCAGGGTCACCAGGCCGGGCTTGGTGACGAGCCCGACCACGCTGACCACAACAGGCTGGTTGGGATCCGGCCCGGGCCGCGCGGCGGCCGAGGACACCATCTCCACCGGCGGCAGCTTGGCCGACACCACCGGTGGTGGCTCGTCGCGCATCAGGGCGAACACCGTGATGAGCACCGCGACAACGGCGATCACCGCCAGGGCGATGCCGCCCGAACGGCCGGGATCGGCCCGGATCGCGGCGAGCCAGCTCGCGCCGCGGTCGGCGCGCCCGTCCGGGATCCAGCTGGGCACCGAGATCTCGTCGTCCCCGTCGTCATCGTCGCTCGGTTCACCCGCCGGGTCACCTCGGAGCCGGCGTTGCAGGCCGGCCAACGGCTGATCGGTTCGCATGCCGCGACCGTAGGGCGCGACGGCGACTGGAGATCCGCTGTGCGGGACTGCGCGGTGCGAACCTGTGGATGAATCCGGAACTGTGTACACGTCCGAACCTCGCCACCCAGGGAGCACCCCATGACCGCCATCACCGACCGCCCCATTCGGGTGATCCAGTGGACCACCGGCAACATCGGCCGCCGGTCGCTGCACGCGATCATCAGCCGGCCGGACCTGGAACTGGTCGGGGTGTACGCGCACGGCGCCGACAAGCTCGGCGTCGACGCCGCGGAGCTGTCCGGCTGGCCCGAACCCACCGGCGTCACCGCCACCAACGACATCGATGCGCTGCTGGCGGCGAAGCCGGACGCCTGCTGCTACAACCCGTTGTGGCCCAGCGTGGACGAGTTGGTGAGGCTGTTGGAGGCCGGCGTCAACGTGTGTTCGTCGGCGGCGTGGATCACCGGCGGCAAGCAGTCACCCGAGGATCTGGCCCGGATCCGAAAGGCATGCGAGCAAGGCAATTCCACGATCTTCGGTAGCGGTGCGCATCCCGGGATGACGAACATGGTCGGCATGGTGCTCTCCGGCGCCTGCGAGCGCGTCGACGAGATCCGCATCACCGAGTCGGTGGACTGTTCGACGTATGAGTCGGCGGGCACCCAGTCCGCGATGGGCTTCGGCTGCGATCCCGCCACCGAGGGGCTGGCCGAGAGTGTGCGGGTGGAGAGCGAGGTGTTCGCCGAGTCCGCGGCGATGATGGCCGACGCGATCGGCGCGAAGCTGGACCGGATGACTTTCGACGTCACGTTCACCACCGCCACCGGCGACAGCGACCTCGGCTTCATGACGATCCCGGAGGGCACCGTCGGCGGCGTGTACGGCTACCACCGCGGCTGGGTGGGCGACCGCAATGTCGTCAGCGTCGGGTTCAACTGGATCATGGGCAGTCACGTGGTGCCGCCCAAGCCGCTGGAGCACGGTCACGTCATCCAGGTCTACGGCGTGCCCAACATGCGCACGGTGCTGCACTGCCTGCCGCCGAAGAACTGGCCGGAGCCGGGCTTCATGGGGCTGGGCATGATCTACACCGCGCTGCCGGTCACCAACGCGGTGCCCGCTGTCGTCGCCGCCAAGCCCGGCATCGCGACGCTGGCCGATCTGCCACCGGTGACGGGCCGGTTCGCCGCCAGCTGACCCCGAGGGAATGAAACCGGACCATGGTCCGTTTACTTCGTGAGAGGCGTCGGGCACCGGGCACGGCGCCGCCGATCAAGGAGACCTCACGATGACCGCAGCGGTTCAGGCCACCGACCTCACCGGAACCTGGGCGATCGACCCCGTCCATTCGTCGATCAGCTTCTCAGTACGCCACCTCGTCGTCAGTAAGGTCCGCGGGACCTTCGGCGCGTTCAGCGGCACCGTCACCGTGGCGGCCGACGGCACGCCGTCGGTGACCGCCGAGATCGACGTCGCCTCGGTCTACACCGGCAACGAACAGCGCGACGCGCACCTGCGGGCGCCGGATTTCTTCGATGTCGAGCACTACCCCACCGCCACATTCGCCTCGACGTCGGTGGTCCCTGACGGGGATGCCTACCGGCTCGATGGCGACTTCACCCTCAAGGGCGTGACTCGCCGGATCAGCCTGCCCGTGCAGTTCAACGGGATGAATCCCGGCATGGGGCACGGCGCGGTCGCGGGGTTCGAGGCATCAGTGGTGCTGAACCGCAAGGACTTCGGCATCGACATCGACATGCCGTTGGAGACCGGCGGCGCGGTTGTCGGCGACAAGGTGACCATCACCCTGGAGATTGAGGCCCTCAAGCAGGCGTGACGCGATCCGGCGGGGTGGGATCGAGTGCGACGGCGATTCCCACCGCGCCGGCTCCGACGTGCACACCGAGCACCGGGCCCAAATCGGTGACGACCACATCGCCGCACCCGGGCAGCGCCGACGCCAGCGTGGCGGCCAATTCTCCTGCGGCGGAAGGATTGTCGATGTGGTGGACCGCGAGCGCGGCGTGCCGCTCACCCACCACATCGAGAACCTGCTCGATCATCGCGGCCTGCGCCTTGGATGCAGTGCGCACCCGTTGGGCCAGCACCAGCCGGCCCTGCTCGTCGATGCGAAGCAGCGGCTTGAGCGCGAGCGCGGTGCCCAGCCAGGACGCGGCGGTGCCGATCCGGCCGCTGCGGCGCAGGTTGTCCAGCCGCTGCACCACGATATAGGCCCGCACCCGGGACACCGCCGATTCCGCGGCGGCGGCAACGGTTTCCAGATCAGCTCCGCCGAGCGCGGCACGCGCTGCGGCCAGTGCGACGAACCCGGTCCCCATCGCCGTCGACTTCGAATCCACCACCCGCACGGCACCGTCGAACTCGCGGGCCGCGTATTCGGCAGCCCCCAGCGTGCTCGAGAGCTCACCGGAGATGTGCACGGCCACGACTCCGTCACCGTCGCTGGCGCGCAGCGCCTCCCGGTAGGCAGCAGACAGTTCACTCGGGGTCGCCCCGGCGGTGGTCACATGACCCCGTTGATACAGATCGGCCGGAACCGCGTCGACCCCGTCGCGCAGGTCGCGGCCGTCGACCAGGATGTGCAGTGGCACAACGCGGATACCGCAGGCGCGGACATCATCGCTGCGAAGCCGAGCCGAGGAATCGGTGACCACGACGACTGCCATGGATCAGCGGCGCGAGTTGTCGAGTGGGACCCCTGCTTCAGCGAGGGCCTTGAGCATCAGGTCGGCGACGCCGGAATGCGCTTCGAAGTTCCAGTGGATACCGTCCGGGTTGCCGCGGCCGGCCAGAACCTCTTCGGCCACCGCGGCTTTCAGATCGACCACCGGAATATCGTGCTGCGCCGCCCACTCATTGATCGCGACGACGGTGCCGGGCCTGCCGCGATGGGACATGCCATAGGTGGGCGCGATGTGCACCGACGGTACCGATGCGACCATCGGGATGCCGGGCCGGTTGAAGTCGATTGCACCGCGGGTCATTTCGAGATACTCGACTGTCAGGTGAGGCGGCAGCGCCGGGCGCGCTATCGGCGATAGTCTCGGCTGAATCAAGCCGTAACCGTCGCGCACCCAGCGGCGCAGCCAGGATGGCCGGACGTAGCGGATCAATTCACGCAAGGCGGTGGGTAGCGGCGAGGGCAGCGAATCCATGCCGCTGGTCGCGAAGATCACCGCACCGGCCCGGGGCAGCGCGGCCCATGCACGCGGATCCTGGGTCGCCGCCCACCAGACGTCGCGGCTTGTCCACCCGATGCGACCGATCAGTTCCACATCCCAACCCAGCTGACGGGCAACGATATTGGGCCAGATCCGCGGATCGTCGGAGGGTAGGCCGCCTTGCGGCCCGTAGTAGGACAGGGAGTCGCAGAAGACGAGCAATGTACGGGTGCCGTTGCCGTCAGAGGACATCGTTGGCCACCTGCGCCGAAGCATTCCAGACGTCGAGACGCCAACGGATGTCCTCGAAGGCGGCGTCGTCGGCACCGTGTCCGGACAGCTGCGCCCAGCTCGCGTTGCCCATGCCACCCAGCACCGGCCAGCTCTCGACCGGGAGCCCGAGCAGCCCGGCGCACAGCGCGGCGATCAGCCCGCCGTGGGCCACCAGCACCAGCGGCCGGTCGGGCTCGTCGACGCCCCATTCGCGTTCTGCGGCAACCAATTCAGCGACCAACGGGATGCTGCGGTTGGCGACATCGACGCGACTCTCACCGCCGTGCGGAGCCCAGGTCGCGTCGTCGCGCCACGCCAGCCGGGCGCCTGGTGACACCGCGTCGACCTCATGGTGGGTCAAACCCTGCCAGTCACCGAGGTGGGTTTCGCGAAGCCGGGTGTCGACCTCCACCCGCAGCCCGGTGCGCTCCCCCAGCGCCACCGCGGTGTCGTAGGCGCGGTGCAGATCCGAGGAAACGATGCGCACCGGCTGACGCTTGGCCAGCACCTCGGCGGCCGCGACAGCTTGGGCCCGGCCCAGGTCGGTGAGCTCGCTGTCGAGCTGACCCTGCATGCGACTTCCGGCGTTGTACTCCGTCTGTCCGTGGCGCAGCATCACCAGCCTGCGCACCCTCATGGAGTGTCCTCTACCTCAACGTCATCCAGATTCACGCTCAGGAAGGGGCAGTCCCGCCACAGCCGGTCCAGGGCGTAGAAGTTGCGCTCCTCCTGGTGCTGGATGTGCACCACGATGTCGACGTAATCCAGAAGCACCCAGCGGCCTTCGCGGGTACCTTCCCGGCGAGCCGGCTTGTGTCCGGCCAGCCGCATCTTCTCCTCGACCTCGTCGACGATCGCGTTGACCTGTCGCTCGTTGGACGCCGAGGCGATCACGAAGCAATCGGTGATCACCAGCTGGCCGGACACGTCGATCACGACCACGTCCTGCGCGAGCTTGGCGGCGGCGGCCCGTGCGGCCACGGTTGCCATCTGGACGGCTTCGTCGGACGCGGTCACGTGGTGGTCTCCTCGATTGTGGTGACGGATAGACGGCCCACCTGGCCCAGGTCGCGGTAGAGGCGGCGTTTGGACACGTACTGCACGACGCCATCGGGCACCAGGTACCAGATGGGCCGGTTCTTGGCGGCGCGCAGGCGGCAGTCGGTGGACGAGATGGCCAGGGCGGGCACCGAGACCAGGCTCAGCGCCTCCTCGGGCAATTGGTCGAACGCGGCGACGATGTGTTGGCCGTTGAGCTCGTAACCGGGCCGGCTGACCCCGACGAACTTCGCCAACGCGAACAGCTCTTCCCAGTTCTGCCAGGACAGGATCGAGGCCAGCGCGTCGGCCCCGGTGATGAAGTACAGGTCCGCGTCGGGATTCAGCGCGCGCAGATCGCGCAGGGTATCGCTGGTGTAGGTGGCTCCGCCGCGGTCGATGTCGACCCGGCTCACCGAGAACCGCGGGTTGGCGGCGGTCGCGATGACTGTCATCAGGTAGCGATCCTCGGCCGGCGTCACCTCCCGCGACTTCTGCCACGGCTGGCCGGTGGGGACGAACACCACCTCATCGAGTTCGAAAAGGTCGGCGACCTCACTGGCCGCGACCAGGTGGCCGTTGTGGATGGGATCGAACGTCCCACCCATCACGCCGAGCCTGCGCCGAGCCGAGGAAACCACGATTGACCAGCTTACGGGAGGCGCAGATGCGTTTCCTCACGCTCGCGATCGGTCGCGCTCTCTGCGCTCTGGCAAAGGCACGTGAGGGATATCACAAATGATCAGGTAGCCTTTTCTCCGAGTCGAGTTATGCCGATCAGGGGGCCTGTGATGAAGAAGCTCGGTAGCCGACGGATATCTGTGCCTGTGACCAGTGTGGTGGCTGTGGCCGCGGCCGTCGCAGTGGGCCTGACGCCGACGGTGTCGTCGGCACCGGTGCTGACCGCCGCCACGGTGGATTATCTGCGCGGCACGAATATCGGCTGGACCCCCACCGACCAGCAGTACCGCGATTTCATCTCCCGCGTGCTCGACGGCACCGATACCCCGGCCGCCACCCCCACCTCGGCGGGCAACATCGCCTACAACGCCGGTTTCTGGCCGGTGTCGAACAACTACATCTTCGACAAGACCTGGAACCAGTCCGTTGCGCAGGGCGTGAAGAACGTCGAGGCGCGCGACCCCCAGGGCGACGTCATCTTCGGACTGTCGCAGGGCGCGGTGGTGCTGTCCCGCTACAAAGCCGCCCACCCCGAGGGCACCGGGAACACCTTCGTCCTCGTCGAGAACCCGAGTCGGCCCAACGGCGGAATTCTGGAAAGGTTTGCCGGACTGTACATTCCGGTCCTGGACATCAGCGTGAGCGGGGCGACTCCGGACAACGGCGACACGACGGTCGACGTCGCCCGCCAGTACGACGGCTGGGCCGACTTCCCCACCTACCCCTTGAATCTCCTGGCAACGATCAACGCGATCATGGGCATGATCTACGTCCACGGTCAGACCCAGACCGAGCTCACCGCCGCCGACATCGAGGCCGCGAAGGCCGGCGGCAGCGCGTACTACCAACAGCACGGCGACACCACGTACTACCTGATTCGGACCCCGCTGGTGCCGCTGCTGATGCCGCTCAAGGGAATCGTTCCCGATCCGATTCTGGGTGCCATCGATCCGGTCCTGCGCAAGTTCATCGAAATGGGTTACAACCGAGCCGATTACAGCGCGCCGACGAGGGCCCAGCTGCTACCGGGGATCAGCCTGCCTGCCTTCCCCAGCCTGCCCGCAGCGGCCAGCACGGCCCCGAAGGCCGTTCCGGCGACTGCGGCCGCCGAACCCGCGGCGTCCACGCCGGAGGTCAGTACGCCTGAGCAGCCGGCGGTCAGCACGGTGACGGCCAAGACGACGCCGAAGGCCGGCACTCCGGCCAAGAAGTCGGCCGGCGCCAAGAAGAGTGCCGCGTCGAGCGACTCCTCGGGCAGCGACGCGCCGAAGAAGAAGCCCACCGGCGGCAGCGCACGGTCGTCGGCGAAGAAGGCGAGCTAGACCGGCAGCAGCTGGTCGATCACCGCGGCAAGCTGCTTGGCCGACCGGCATTCGTGCATGGTGATGACATCTTCATAGCGCGGGACCGCGGAATCGCCGCTGCCCCAGAGGTGCCGCGGCTCGGGGTTCAGCCAGTGCGCGTGCCGGCTCGAGGTGACCATGTGAGCGAGAATGTCCACGGCCGGATTGCGGTAGTTGGTGCGACCGTCGCCGAGCACCAACAGCGAACTGCGCGGCGACAACACGTTGTGGAAGTTCTCGGTGAACGAGACGAACGCGTTGCCGTAGTCGGAGTGCCCGTCGCGGGTGTACACCCCCGCCTCCCGGGTGATGCGCTGGATCGCGACCGCGAGGTCGGCGTCCGGACCGAACAGGTGCGTCACCTCGTCGGTGGTGTCGATGAAGGCGAACACCCGAACCCGGGAGAACTGCTGGCGCAGGGCGTTGACGAGCAGCAGCGTGAAGTGACTGAAACCCGCCACTGAACCCGAGACATCGCAGAGCACAACGAGTTCCGGTCGGGCCGGGCGCGGCTTGCGCAGCACCACGTCGATCGGCACACCCCCGGTGGACATCGACTTGCGCAGCGTCTTGCGCAGGTCGATGGAACCGGAACGGGACCGGCGGCGGCGGGCCGCCAAGCGGGTGGCCAGCATCCGCGCCAGCGGGCCGACGACCTTACGCATCTCGCGCAGCTGATCGCCGGATGCCCGCAGGAACTCGACGTTCTCGGACAGCTGCGGGATGCCGTACATCTGGACATGGTCACGGCCCAGCTGTTCGGCGGTGCGTCGCTTGGTCTCGCTTTCCACCATCCGGCGAAGTTGCGCGATCTTCTGCGCGGCAAGGGCTTTGGCGATCTGCTCCTGCGTGGGGGTGGGGTCGTCGTCGTGCGGTGCGAGCAAGCCGGCCAGCAGCCGGCCTTCCAGCTCGTCGAGTCCCATCGCCTTGAGCGCCTGATACGACGAGTACGACGGGCCGCGACTCGAGGTGTAACGGCCGTAGGCCTCGACGATCTGGGCGATCATCGCGACCAGCCGCTCGTCCATGTCGCCGATGTCGGGATTGTCGGCCAGCAGGTCCAGCAGCATTTCCCGCATGGCCTCGATGTCCTCGGGCGGCAGACCTTGCTGGGGCTCGTCGTCGGCGTCCTCGTCGACCAGCACGGTGCGCCCGCCCAGCGCGGCAGGCCACCACAGGTCGAACAACGCGTCGTAGGTCTGCCGGTGGTCGGCGCGCCGCAGCACCGCGCAGGCCAGTCCCTCCCGCAGCGCTTCACGCTCCCCCAGGCCCAGCACCGTCAGCACCCGGCCCGCGTCGACGGTCTCCGAGGGTCCGACCGAGATGCCTTGGGCGCGTAGCGCTTCGACAAAGCCGACCAGATGGCCGGGCAAGCCGTGTGGGGCCAGCGGCTGTGCGGGACGCACCCTGCGGACGGCCATCGGGCTAGTTCAGCCGGAGTTCGCCGGTGGCGCGCTGCTGATCGGACTGGTGTTTGAGCACCACCCCGAGCGTCGCGGCGATGGTGGCGTCGTCGATGGTGTCCATTCCGAGGGCCAGGATGGTGCGGCCCCAGTCGATGGTCTCGGCGACCGACGGCACCTTCTTGAGCTGCATGCCGCGCAGCACCCCGATGATGCGGACCAGTTCGGCGGCCAGTGATTCGGGCAGTTCGGGCACCCGCGACAACAGGATCCGCCGCTCGAGATCGGGGTCGGGGAAGTCGATGTGCAGGAACAGGCAGCGACGCTTGAGTGCCTCGGACAGCTCCCGGGTGGCGTTTGAGGTCAGGACCACGAACGGAGTGCGCGAGGCGGTGATGGTGCCGAGTTCGGGGACGGTGACCGCGAAGTCGCTGAGCACCTCGAGCAGCAGGCCCTCGATCTCGATGTCGGCCTTGTCGGTTTCGTCGATCAGCAGCACGGTGGGCTCGGTGCGCCGGATCGCGGTGAGCAGCGGGCGGGACAGCAGGAATTCCTCGCTGAAGATGTCGGACTTGGCCTGGTCCCAGTCGTTCGACCCGGACTGCATCCGCAGGATCTGCTTGGCGTGGTTCCACTCGTAGAGCGCGCGCGCCTCGTCGACACCCTCGTAGCACTGCAGGCGCACCAGGCCCGACCCGGTGGTCTGGGCGACCGCGCGGGCGAGCTCGGTCTTGCCGACGCCGGCAGGCCCTTCGACCAGCAGGGGCTTGCCCAGCCGGTCGGCGAGGAACACCGCGGTGGCGGTGGCGGTGTCGGGCAGGTAGCCGGTCTCGGCCAGCCGCTTGGCGACATCGTCGATGTCGGCGAACAGCGGAGCCGGGCGGGCCGGGGTTTCAGTCACGGATTCTCCTGTTGTCGGCTCAGGCAGGTCGGGTGTGGCCGTCTCCCCAGACGATCCACTTGGTTGACGTCAATTCGGGCAGACCCATCGGTCCGCGGGCGTGCAGCTTCTGGGTGGAGATGCCGATCTCGGCTCCGAAGCCGAACTGCTCGCCGTCGGTGAATGCCGTGGACGCGTTGACCATCACCGCGGCGGCATCTACACGTTCGGTAAAGCGTTGCGCCGCTTCGAGATTGGTGGTGACGATGGCCTCGGTGTGCCCGGTTCCGTAGGTGTTGATGTGCTCGATGGCGGCGTCGAGGCCGGCCACGGTGGCCACCGCGATGTCCATCGACAGGAACTCCGCCCGCAGATCGTCCTCGGTCGGGTTGTCGTGGACGGTGACGCCGGCCCGGCTCAGGGCGTCGACCAGGCGAGGTAGCGCGGTGTCGGCCAGCGCCTCGTCGACCAGCAGGGTCTCGGCCGCATTGCAGACGCTGGGCCGACGGGTCTTGGCGTTGAGGATGATTCGCTCCGCGACGTCGATGTCGGCGGCGGAGTGGACGTAGACGTGGCAATTTCCGACGCCGGTTTCGATGGTCGGCACCGTGGCATCGCGCACGACGGCGTCGATGAGACCGGCTCCCCCGCGCGGGATCACGACGTCGACCAGGCCGCGGGCCTGGATGAGGTGGGTGACGCTGGAGCGGTCGGCGCTGGGCAGCAGCTGGACCGCGTCTTCGGGCACGCCTTCGGCGGCCAGGGCGCCGCGCAGCGCGGCCACCAGCGCGGCATTGGAGTTGGCGGCCGACGAACTGCCGCGCAGCAGCACGGCGTTACCGGACTTGAGGGTGAGTCCGAAGGCATCGACGGTCACATTGGGCCGGCCTTCATAGACGATTCCGACGACGCCGAGCGGCACCCGCTGCTGGCGCAGTTGCAACCCGTTGGGCAGGGTGCGCCCGCGCAACACTTCACCGATCGGATCCGGCAGTCCGGCGACCTGACGCAGACCGGCGGCGATGCCGTCGATGCGCTGCGGGTTGAGCGCCAGCCGGTCCAGCATCGCCTCCGCGGTGCCCGCAGCTCGCGCGGCGTCGAGGTCGGCGGCGTTGGCGGCCAGGATCGCATCCGCGTGGGCCAGCACGGCGTCCGCGGCGGCGTGCAGGGCGCGGTTTTTGACCGTGGTGGTCAACGTGCCGAGGGTGCGTGAGGCGACCCGGGCCCGACGGGCGGCGTCGTGAACCTGGTCGCGCAACCCCGCGCCAGCTGAACCCCGGGTCGCTGCGCTCCCGCCCGCCGGAGCGGACTCCGCTTCGACACTCATCCGCCCAGGATATCGGTCTCCCGACCAACCGGCAGGTGGGGGCTAACGTACGTGCGTGGCAAGAGTGTGCGTGGTGGGCAGCGTGAACGTCGATCAGTTCTTTCGGGTGACTGAGTTGCCCCAGGCCGGCGAGACGGTTCTGGGCTCGTCAGTGGTGACCGCCCCGGGCGGTAAGGGCGGCAACCAGGCGGTGGCCGCGGCCCGCGCCGGCGCCGATGTGCAGTTCGTCGGAGCGGTCGGCACCGACCGGGACGGCGATGAGTTGCGGGCCCATCTGCACACCAACGGCGTCCGGCTCGACGGTGTGGAGGCGTTGTCGGTTGCCAGCGGCCGGGCGGTCATCCTGGTCGACGACCACGGCGAGAACGTGATCGTCGTGGCGCCCGGAGCCAACGGGCATCTGACGCTCAACGCGGCTGCGCGCGCCGTCATCGCCGATTGCGAGGTGCTGCTCGTCCAGTTGGAGGTGCCGGTGGCGACGGCCGTGGCTGCCGCCAGGGAGGCGCGTTCCGTCGGGGCGACGGTGATGGTCAACGCCTCCCCGGTCAGCACCGATCCGGGGCTGGCCGAGCTGGCCGACGTCACTGACGTCGTCATCGTCAACGAAGCCGAGGAGCCGCACTGGCCCTGGGCCACAGAACATCTCGTGGTCACCCGAGGCTCCCGCGGTGCGACGTACCGCGGCCCGCACGGCGTTGTTGACGTCCCCAGTCCCGAGGTCGAGGCGATCGACACCACCGGCGCAGGCGATGTCTTCGCGGGGGTGCTCGCGTCCAGCTGGGCGGCCGGCCATGACCGCGCATTACGGCGCGCTTGCGCCGCAGGCGCCCTGGCGACACTGATCGCAGGCGCCGGCGACTGTGCACCGCGCAGCGAGGCGATCGACGATGTCCTCACCGGGTACTGAATTCTTTACGGTTGGGACGATAGTCTGCACCCGATGACACACAGCGACAGTCCGCGACCGCCTGAGGGTGACTGGCTCGGTACTCCGTTCTTGACGTTCACCCGGGAGGGCGCCTTCGGGGTGTGCACCCTGGATCGGCCCGAGGCGCGCAATGCCATGACACCGGCGATGTACTTCGGCATCAAGTACGCGGTCAACCACGTGGGCGCTGATCCTGATTTGGCCGGCCTGCTCATCACCGGAACCGGCGACGTCTTCGCCCCCGGCGGCGACATGGGCGGCGGCGGGGTGGACAACTGGCTGACGTTCGGCGCGGCGTTGGGCATGGATGCGTTGCCGTTCGACACGCTGCGGCAGTCCGCCAAACCGGTGGTGGCCGCGGTCAACGGACTGTGTCAGGGCGGCGGCCTGCAGATCGCGCTGTGCGCCGACATGGCGGTGGTCAGTGACCGCGCGACATTCCGCGTGCCGGAGCTCTACCGCGGGATCGCCGACACCTACTACAGCCAGATGCTGGCCCGGCTGATCGGGCCGGTCCGGACCCGCGACCTGATGTTCACCGGCCGCACGCTGACCGCCGACGAGGCGCTGGATTGGGGCATGGTCGCCCGGGTGGTCCCGCACGCCGACCTGGCCGAGACGGCACGGGACATCCTCGCCAGGTGCTGTCGCACCGCCCCCGTCGCACGGTCGGTGGTCAAGTCCAGCATCGACAACTACCTGGGGCTCTACGACCGGATCGGCATGCAGCGCAGTCTCGGATCGCCGGAGTCCATCGAAGGTTTCATGGCGTTCAAGGAACGCCGCTCGCCGGACTGGGTACATCCGGATCTGCGTATCGAGGGCAGGCTGTAGTTCAGCCTGTTCTGAATACAGTGCCCGCTGTACTGTTGCGGGAATGCAGAGCCTCACCCAGAGCGATGTGCTCGCCCGGTTCGGCGCCGCGTTGTCCGATCCCACCCGGGCCGACATTCTTCTTCTCCTGCGGGACGGTCCCGGCTACCCGTCCGATCTGGCCGAGAAGATCGGCGTCTCACGTCAGATCCTGTCCAACCACCTGGCCTGCTTACGCGGCTGCGGGCTGGTGGTGGCCGAACCCGAAGGGCGGCGCAGCCGCTACGAGTTGGCCGACGCCCGGATCGCCAACGCTCTCGACGATCTGATCGGACTGGTGCTGACGGTCGACCCGGCGTGCTGCCCGGCCGCCGACGACTGCTGCTGATGGCCGACGCGCTATCCGCTACGCGCCGTGGGCAACTCGGGCGCCGGATCCGGTTGTTGGTGGCGGCCACGATCGCCTACAACCTCGTCGAGGCGGCCGTAGCGCTGACCGAGGGCGCGCGCGTCTCGTCTGCGGCGCTCATCGGCTTCGGGCTGGACTCGCTGATCGAGGTGTCCTCGGCGGCCGCCATCGCGTGGCAATTTTCGGCGAAAGACCCTGAGGCACGCGAGAAAACCGCGTTGCGGATCGTCGCGTTGTCTTTCTTCGCACTGGCGGTCTACGTGACCGTCGATGCGACCCTGGCGCTGGCCGGACAGCAGGAACCCCGACACTCCCCGATCGGCATCGGACTGGCGGCGGCCAGCCTGGCCATCATGCCGCTGCTGTCCTGGGCCCAACGCAGGGCAGGCTCAGAACTCGGTTCGCGATCGGCGGTGGCCGACTCCAAGCAGACCCTGCTGTGCACCTATCTGTCGGCGGTCCTGCTCGCCGGCCTGCTCCTCAACTCTGTCGCCGGGTGGTGGTGGGCCGACCCGATCGCCGCCCTCGTCATCGCCGGTGTGGCGGCACGCGAAGGTCGCGACGCGTGGCGCGGCGACAACTGCTGCCGCTGATCAGTCCTCCGGAATCTCCTGCTCGATCTCGGCCAGCCAGATCCGCGCCGACATGTCCGACGGCGCGCGCCAATCACCGCGCGGCGACAGCGATCCACCGTGCGACACCTTGGGCCCGTTCGGCAGAGCCGACCGCTTGAACTGACTGAACGAGTAGTAGCGCTGCGCGAAGATACTCAGCCAGTGCCGAATCTCCTTGAGCGAGTACGCCGGACGCTTGCCTTCGGGGAAGCCCGGTGGCCAAGTTCCGCCGGCGGGATCGCTCCACGCGTGCCACGCCAGGAACGCGATCTTGGACGGCCGGAAGCCGTACCGCAACACCTGGAAGAGCGAGAAATCCTGCAGCGAGTACGGGCCGACCTTGGCTTCGCTGCTCTGGATCTCCTCGTCCTCACCGGTCGGCACCAGTTCGGGGGTGATCTCGGTGTCCAGGACCGACTGCAGGATCTCGCCGACCTCATCGGAGAACTCTCCGGACGAGATCACCCAACGGATCAGGTGCTGGATAAGGGTTTTCGGCACTCCGCCGTTGACGTTGTAGTGCGACATCTGATCGCCGACCCCGTAGGTCGACCAGCCCAGGCCGAGTTCGGACAGGTCACCGGTGCCCAGGACGATCCCGCCGCGCTGATTGGCGATCCGGAACAAGTAGTCGGTGCGCAGCCCCGCCTGCACATTCTCGAAGGTCACGTCGTACACCTTCTCGCCGCGGGAGAAAGGGTGACCGATCTCCGTCAGCATCAGCGTGGCGGTGTCCCGAATATCCAACTCGGAGAACGTGACTCCCAACGCCTGCGACAGCTTGATCGCATTACTCTTCGTGCGCTCACCCGTGGCGAATCCGGGCAGGGTGAACGCCAGGATGTCGCTGCGCGGGCGGCCTTCCCGGTCCATCGCCCGGGCGGCGACGATCAGCGCGTGCGTCGAGTCCAGGCCGCCGGATACCCCGATCACGAGCTTCGGATAGTTCAGCGCACGTAGCCGCTGCTCGAGACCGGCGACCTGAATGTTGTAACCCTCGTAGCAATCCTGCTCCAGCCGAAGCGGATCGCTCGGCACGAACGGGAACCGCTCCACCTCGCGCATCAACCCGATGTCCCCGCTCGGCGGGTCGAGGCGGAACCCGATGCGCCGGAACGACGTCAACCGATCCTGATGATGGCGACGGTTGTCGTCGAAGGTGCCCATCCGGAGCCGCTCAGAGCGCAACAGGTCCAGGTCGACGTCGGCGACCGAGCGTCGCTCGCCCTTCGGAAACCGCTCGGATTCGGCCAGCAGACGGCCGTTTTCGTAGATCATCGTCTGGCCGTCCCAAGCCAGGTCGGTGCTGGACTCCCCCTCCCCGGCTGCGGCGTAGATGTAGGCGGCCAGGCAGCGCGCCGACGCCGAACGGGCCAGGAGCTTGCGGTCCTCGGCCCGTCCGATTGTGATCGGGCTGCCGGATAGGTTCGCCAACACCGTCGCACCCGCCAGCGCTGCCTCGGCGCTCGGCGGAATCGGGATGAACATGTCCTCGCAGATCTCGACGTGCAACACCAGCCCGGACACGTCGTCGGCGGCGAACAACAGGTCCGGACCGAAGGGCACGTCGACACCGCCAATCCGGATGGTGCCCGCCATGTCGTCGCCGGCCGCCACCTGGCGCCGTTCGTAGAACTCGCGGTAGTTCGGCAGATATGACTTCGGCACCACCCCGAGCACCGCCCCGCGGTGGATGACCACCGCGGTGTTGTAGATGCGATGCAGATACCGCAGCGGCGCACCGACCACCAGCACGCCGAACAGATCGGCCGACGCCGCGACGATGTCGAGCAGGGCAACCTCGACGGCGTCGAGCAACGAGTCCTGCAGCAGGATGTCTTCGATCGAGTAACCCGACAAGGTGAGCTCGGGGAACACCGTCACCGCGACGCTGTCCTGGTCATTGGCTCGCGCGATCCGCAGCACCGACTCGGCGTTGGCCGCGGGGTCCGCCAGCACCGTGTGGTGTGTGCAGGCAGCAACCCGCACGAACCCGTGCCGGTAGGCGGAGTAGAAATCCATGGGCCCATTGTTGCCCGTCACTCCCGCGGCGGAAACGGGAACCACCCGTTCGGACGTCTCCGACGTGTCGTCGGGCGATGACGGGGTAGTCGCCAGGACATGTCCAATACCGCGCTTTTGGTAGTCGACATGCTCAACGCCTACCAACATCCCGACGCCGACATGCTGGCCGGCAACGTCACCGACATCGTCGAGCCCCTGGCCGATCTGATCACCGAGGCCAGGGACCGTGATGATGTCGAGTTGATCTACGTCAATGACAACTATGGCGACTTCACCGCCGAACCCAGTGACCTTGTCCGAAAAGCCCTGGAAGGGGTCCGGCCGGAGCTGGTCCGCCCGATTGCCCCACACGCGGGCGCCCGGGTCATGACGAAGGTGCGGCACAGCGCCTTCTACGCCACCCCGCTGGATTACCTGCTGACCCGGCTGGAAGTCGACACAGTGATCCTCACCGGGCAGGTCACCGAACAGTGCATCCTCTACAGCGCTCTGGACGCCTACGTCCGTCACTACGACGTGGTGGTACCCAAAGACACGGTGGCCCACATCGACGCCGAGCTCGGGGCGGCCGCCCTCGCCATGATGGAGCGCAACATGAGCGCCGAGATCGTCGCCGCGGCCAAGTGCCTGCCCTGAGAGCACCGCCAAATAGGTTGAGCAGGAGCCGTTTCGAGTAGTGCTCTACGCGCTCGTTCGGTGCGGCACGGTCGTAGGTTTGCCTGATCGGCCGGAATCGCCGGCCTGCCAGATCGGGGGATCGAAATGTTGTCTGCGCTTTCTGTTCACGCGCCTGTTCACCCGCGAGTCGTCGACACCAGGCCGACCGTGCTGATCACCGAACACGAGGTGAGGATGCTGACGGCTGCCACCATCTCCGCGCACCCCAAGGCGGGCATGGTCTCGCGCTGGATCGCGGCGCACCGGGCGGCTCACGAGGCTCATGTCAGCCATCGCCGGCTTGTCGCCCACTACGACTTTCTGGAGTATTCCGCCATGTCCCGGGCTATGGAACGGCTATGAAGCCTGACGCTTCCGTAACGGCCGTTCGCGCTCGCACGATGAGGCAAGCAGCAAGTTGACCTGGGTCGGAGGAAGAGTGCGACGTCGATGGAAAGCCGCCTGCGGCTCCCTGCTTCTTGTCGTCGCCACGCTGATCGGTGAGATCATGCCGGCTGCGGCCCAGGCTGAACCGGTAGCCGCCAAGGACTTCTCCAACCCGGCGATCGTCGTTTTGGGTTACGGCCTGCTGCCGGACGGCTCGATGCGGATGATCCTGCGACGCCGGGTGCTGACCGGGCTCGCGGTGGCGCAGATGTACCCGCACTCCCCGATCATCGTCACCGGCGGTAACCCGCAGAACGGCGTGACCGAAGCCGCCCAGATGCGCCGCATGCTGTTGATGCTCAACTTCCCCGACAGCCGGATCATCGTCGAGGACCGGGCCAACAGCACCGTGCAGAACGCGCAGTTCTCGGTGCCGCTGGCCAAGAAAGCCGGCACCTCGGGCATCATCCTGGTGACGTCGTCGACCCATCAGGGCCGCGCTGACGGCGATTTCGTCGACGCCGGCGCCAATCTGCTGGCCACCGTGAGCTATCCGGACGGCAACCCGACGCTGAACATCACGCAGTTCGCTCACGACGTACTGAGCCCGCTGACCAACTTCGGCTAGCCCGCCTACTCTGGAGGGCGTGGAAAGCCCCGAACTGGTCTCGTTGTTGGCGGGCCGGCGCGTGGCCGTGCTCACCGGTGCCGGGATCTCCACCGACTCGGGCATTCCCGACTATCGCGGCCCGGATTCGCCGCCGGCCAATCCGATGACGATCCGACAGTTCACCTCGAGTCAGGCCTACCGGCAGCGCTATTGGGCGCGCAATCACCTGGGCTGGCGGCACATGGCCCAGACCATGCCCAACGCCGGGCACCGGGCGCTGGCCCGTCTGGAACGCGCCGGCGTGGTCACCGGCATCATCACTCAGAACGTGGACCTGCTGCACACCAAGGCGGGCAGCCGCAATGTCATCAACCTGCACGGCACCTACGCGCAGGTGGTGTGCCTGGACTGCGGGTACACCATGTCGCGCGCCGCGCTGGCCGACGAACTCGAGGCGGCCAACCCGGGATTCGCCGAACGCGCCGAGCGGCTCGGCGGTATCGCCGTCGCACCCGACGCCGACGCCATGGTCACCGACACCGAGTCGTTCCGGTTCATCGACTGCCCGTCGTGCGGCGGCATGCTCAAACCCGACATCGTCTACTTCGGCGAGAGCGTGCACAAAGATGTTGTGGCCCAAGCATATTCACTGGTCGACGACTCCGATGCACTGCTGGTGGCCGGGTCCTCGCTGACGGTGTTCTCCGGCTACCGGTTCGTCCGGCACGCCGCCGCGCTGGGCATGCCGATCGCGATCATCAATCGCGGCGCCACCCGCGGGGACGCGCTGGCCACCGTCACCGTGGACAGCGGCTGTTCGCCGATGCTGGCGTTGCTGGCCGACGAGCTGTCCGGGTGGGTCTCCGCGAACTAGACGGCCACCAGATCGTCGGCATGCACTGCGGGACGGCGCATTTCGGCAGGCAGGTCCGAGGTCGAGCGGCCGATCATGGTCGTCAGCTCACCGGCGTCGTAGGCCACCACCCCGCGGGCGACCATCTCACCGTCGGCGTCGCGAAGTTCCACGACGTCGCCGCCGAAGAACCGGCCCGACACCCCGGTGATACCCGCGGCCAGCAGCGACCGGCGCTGCTTGACCACAGCCCGGACCGCCCCGGGATCGAGCGTGAGTGCACCGGACGCTTCGGCCGCGTAGCGAACCCAGAATCGCCGCGCCGACATCCGGTCCGGCCGCGGCGCGAACACCGTGCCCACCGACGCGTCGGTCAGGGCGGCGGCAGCGGCGTCGGCGGCGGCCAGCAGCACCGGAACTCCGGCGTCCGCGGCCAGCAGCGCCGACGACAGTTTGGACCGCATCCCCCCGGTGCCCAGCCGGCTGCCCTCACCGGCCACCACCCCGCCGAGGTCGTCGGGCCCGCTCACTTCCGGGATGAAGCGGGCGTCGGACTTGCGCGGGTCGGCGTCATAGAGTCCGTCGATATCGGACAACAGGATCAGCGCGTCGGCGCCGACGAGATGAGCCACCAGCGCCGAGAGCCGGTCGTTGTCGCCGAAGCGAATCTCGTTGGTGGCCACGGTGTCGTTCTCGTTGACGATCGCCACCGCATGCAGTGAGCGCAGCCGGTCCAGCGTGCGCTGGGCGTTGGTGTGCTGCACCCGCATCGAGATGTCGTGCGCGGTGAGCAGCACCTGGCCGACAGTGCGGTCGTAGCGGGCGAAGGCCGCACTCCACGCGTTGACCAACGCGACCTGCCCGACGCTGGCGGCAGCCTGCTTGGTCGCCAGATCGGTGGGGCGCCGGTTCAGCCCGAGCGGCTCGATCCCGGCGGCGATCGCACCCGAGGACACGATCACGACATCGGAGCCGGCCTTCATCCGTGCCTCGATCGCCTCGACCAGCTTCGCCAGCCGGCCGGCGTCGAACAACCCGGATTTCGTGGTCAGTGCCGTGGTGCCGATCTTGACGACGACGCTGCGCGCCGTGCGCACGGCGTCGCGGTACTGGCTCACGCTTCGTCCCCGTGCTCACGACGCTGGCGGCGCGCCTCCTTGCGCTCGTCGGCACCGATCCGGTCGGTCTGCTCCAGCCGGGCATCGGTACCACGGCCGGTCGGTACGACGTCGACACCGGCCGGAGTCTGCGGCTCCCAGTCGAACGTCATGTCGCCGATGGTGACCGCGCAGCCCGGTTTGGCGCCGAGTTTGCGCAGTTGGTCTTCCACCCCGAGGCGGGCCAGCCGGTCGCCGAGATAGCCGACGGCTTCGTCATTGTCGAAGTTCGTTTGCGCGATCCACCGTTCGGGTCGCACGCCGCGCACCACGAAACCGCCGGAGTTGTGCGGGTCGGCCTCGACGGTGAACCCGGTCTGGTCGACCGGGACCGGCCGGATCACCGGGCGGCGCGGCACCACCTCGGGCTGGGCCGCCTGGTAGGCCGCCACCATGTCCCACAGCGCGAAAGTCAACTCGCGCAAGCCTTCCCGGCTCACGGTCGACACCTCGAAGACCGGCCAGCCGCGCGCCTCGATGTCGGGGCGCACGAAGTCGGCCAACTCCCTGGCCTCGGGAACGTCGATCTTGTTGAGCACCACCGCCCGCGGCCGGTCGGCCAGGTCACCAAGCGTCGTATCGCCTTGCAGCGTCGGGCGATACGCGGCCAGTTCGGCTTCCAGTGCGTCGATGTCGGAGATCGGGTCGCGGCCCGGTTCGAGGGTGGCGCAGTCGACCACGTGCACCAGCAGCGCGCAGCGTTCGATGTGGCGCAGGAAGTCCAGGCCGAGACCGCGACCTTCCGAGGCGCCGGGGATCAAACCGGGGACGTCGGCGACGGTGAACGTGTGATCCCCCGCCGACACGACACCGAGATTGGGCACCAGGGTTGTGAACGGGTAGTCCGCGATCTTGGGCTTGGCCGCCGAGATCACCGACACCAGTGAGGATTTACCTGCCGACGGGAACCCGATCAGACCGACGTCGGCGACCGTTTTGAGTTCCAGAGTGAGTTCGCGTTCCTCACCCTTCTCGCCGAGCAGCGCGAACCCCGGTGCCTTGCGGGCTCGCGACGCCAAGGCGGCGTTCCCCAGCCCGCCGCGGCCACCCTCGGCGGCGACGAAACGGGTGCCTGCACCGACCAGGTCGGCCAACAGCCGCCCGTCGGAATCGAGTACGACGGTGCCGTCGGGAACCTTCACTTCGAGATCGGAGCCGTTGGCGCCCTCGCGGTTGCTGCCCATGCCCTGCGTGCCGGACTGGGCCGCGACATGCGGGTGGAAGTGGAAGTCGAGCAGGGTGTGCACCTGCGGGTCCACGATGAGCACGACGCTGCCGCCGCGACCGCCGTTACCGCCGTCGGGCCCACCGAGTGGCTTGAATTTTTCCCGGTGCACCGAGGCGCAGCCGTTTCCCCCGCTGCCCGCACGGGCATGGATGACGACGCGGTCGACGAAACGAGGCATCGGAGCGTCCTTTCAATCGTCGAGTGTGAATCGGATGCGAGTTATGGGTCTGACCTCGCAGTGGATTCACACTCGCGATGCAGACCTACTCCGGTCGCGCGGCGCGAACGATGTTGACGGTCTTGCGACCGCGCTTGACGCCGAACTCCACGAGGCCGGGGGCCGTGGCGAACAGGGTGTCGTCACCGCCGCGGCCGACGTTCACGCCCGGGTGGAAGTGGGTGCCACGCTGGCGGACGAGGATCTCGCCGGCCTTGACGAGCTGGCCGCCGAAGCGCTTGACGCCGAGGCGCTGGGCGTTGGAATCGCGACCGTTGCGTGAGCTGGAAGCGCCCTTTTTGTGTGCCATGTCAGCTCCCTACTTGATTCCGGTGACCTTGAGCACCGTCAGCGGCTGACGGTGACCCTGCCGCTTGTGGTAGCCGGTCTTGTTCTTGAACTTGTGGATGCGGATCTTCGGACCCTTGGTGTGCTCGAGCACCTCACCGGTGACCGCGACCTTCTCCAGGGCCTTGGCGTCGCTGGTCACCGTGGCGCCGTCGACGACGAGGGCGACCGGCAGCGACACCGAGGCGCCGGCCTCGGCCTCGAGCTTCTCGACCTTGACTATGTCTCCAACGGCGACCTTGTACTGCTTGCCACCGGTCTTGACGATTGCGTACGTCGCCATCGTGTCCTTCGCTCTGCTCTGTGCGGGCGCGCGCTAACCGAGGCTGCGTGCGCGGGTCTTGGGGTGCGGGATCTTGAGCCCGCTGCCACCGGCGACGGACGCCTGGCGACAACTGGTCAAGGGTACGTGACCAGCACCGGGAGGGTCAAACCGCCACCCTAGGACGTCGGGGGGCCCGCTGGTCGGGCCGCCGACCGGCGCCGCGGCCGGCGCGCCGGCGCCGCAGGTGCCGAGGTCACGACCGGTTGGTCGTCCTCGTCGTCGAGGTCATCCTCGGAATCGTCGTCGTCCTCGTCCTCGTCGTCGTCCAGGCTGACTTCGTCGAGGTCCTCGTCGTCTTCGTCCAGGTCGACGTCGATCTCGTCGTCGTCGGACTCGTCGTCGTCGGACTCGTCGTCGTCGTCATCGTCATCGTCGTCATCGTCGTCGGAGTCGTCGTCGGAGTCATCGTCGAGATCCTCGTCGGCGACCTCCCGGGCAACCTGCTCGGCGGTGTCGTCCGATTCGTCGATGTCGTCAGCCTCGGTCTCCCGCTCGATCTCGTCGGCGAGTTCCTCTTCAGCCTCGTCATCCTCGTGCTTGCCGTTGGCGGCCGCCATCGCCTTGAACATCGGATGCTCAGAGCTGTGCTGGGGCACCTTGGCCACCGGCGCCTCTTCGGCGCGACCACGCTTGCCTCGCTTGCCACGCCGTCCTCCGCCACCGCCATTGCCGGACTCGGACTTACGCCCGGCCGCCTGGGTGGTGTCGACGGGATCGGCATGCAACACGATGCCGCGGCCGCTGCAGTGCGTGCAGGTGGTGGAGAACGCCTCGACCAGCCCGGTGCCCAACCGCTTGCGGGTCAGCTGGACCAGGCCCAGCGAGGTCACCTCCGACACCTGATGGCGGGTGCGGTCGCGACCCAGCGCTTCGGTGAGGCGACGCAACACGAGGTCGCGGTTGGACTCCAGCACCATGTCGATGAAGTCGATGACGACGATGCCGCCGATATCGCGCAGCCGCAGCTGGCGCACGATCTCCTCAGCCGCTTCGAGGTTGTTCTTGGTGACGGTCTGCTCGAGGTTGCCGCCCGCACCTGTGAACTTGCCGGTGTTGACGTCGACGACGGTCATCGCCTCGGTGCGGTCGATCACCAGCGTGCCGCCCGAGGGCAGCCACACCTTGCGGTCCAGCGCCTTGGCCAGCTGCTCGTCGATGCGGTGCACGGCGAACACGTCCGGGCCCTCGGGGCCGCCCGCGGGCTCGTACTTGGTCAGCTTCGAAACAAGGTCGGGCGCAACGGAACTGACGTAGTCGTTGATGGTCTGCCAGGCGTCGTCGCCGGAGACGATCAGCCCGGAGAAGTCTTCGTTGAACAGGTCACGGATGACCTTGACGAGCACGTCAGGCTCTTCGTAGAGAGCGACCGCAGCGCCGGCTTTGTTGCCCTTGACCCGCTCGGCTTCCGCCGCGATCGTGGTCCAGCGTTCCTGCAGCCGGGTGACGTCGCCGCGGATGTCTTCTTCCTTGACGCCTTCCGAGGCGGTCCGGATGATCACGCCGGCGTCATCGGGCACCACGTCGCGCAGGATTTCCTTGAGCCGCTGGCGTTCGGTGTCGGGCAGCTTGCGGCTGATCCCGGTCGACGAGGCGCCCGGTACGTAAACCAGGTAGCGCCCGGCCAGTGACACCTGGGTGGTCAGCCGCGCACCCTTGTGGCCGACCGGGTCCTTGCTGACCTGGACGACGACGTAATCGCCGGGCTTGAGGGCCTGTTCGATCTTGCGCTGCGCGCCGCCGAGACCGGCGGCCTCCCAGTTCACCTCACCGGCGTAGAGCACGCCGTTGCGGCCGCGGCCGATGTCGACGAACGCCGCCTCCATCGAGGGCAGCACGTTCTGCACGATGCCGAGGTAGATGTTGCCGACCAGGGATGCCGAGGCTGCCGAAGTGACGAAGTGCTCGACAACCACGCCGTCTTCCATGACCGCGATCTGGGTGTAGCGGGCGCCCTCGTGCGGCGGTTCGGTGCGGATCTTGTCGCGCACCACCATCACGCGATCGACAGCCTCCCGGCGGGCCAGGAATTCGGCCTCGGACAGGATCGGCGGGCGACGGCGACCGGCATCGCGGCCGTCGCGGCGGCGTTGGCGTTTGGCTTCCAGGCGGGTGGAGCCGCTGATGCCCTGGATCGCGTCCGGGTCACGCTCGGCCTTGGCGCGTGGCGCACGTTCGTGGACGACGGTGTTGGGCGGGTCGTCGGACGATCCGTTGTCCGAATCGTCGCCGCCGCCGGCCTTGCGGCGGCGCCGCCGACGGCGCCTGCGGGTCGCGCCCTCACCGGTGCTCGTCTCGTCGTCGCTGTCGTCGTCGTCGCTGTCGGACTCGTCACCGGACTCAGCGCTCTCGTCGGCTGCCTCGGAGTCGTCAGCATTCTCGCCGTCGGCGCCGCCCTGCTCACCACGACCGCGACCGCGACCGCGCCGTCCACGACGGCGGCGGCGATTGGCGGGACGTTCGGACTGGTCACTGTCGGTTTCGTCGTCGGACTCGGCGGCAGATTCCTCGTCGTCGTCCTCGTCGTCCTCGTCGTCCTCGTTCACCACGACCCGTGGCTTGCGTTCGACCTCGACCGGCTGCGGGGCGACGAACAGCGGCATGTAGGCCGCCTGCTCGACGGTTTCGACGGTCTCGACCGTCGTGGTCTCCAGGATCAGCCGCGATTCCGGCTCCTCAGCCATCTCGGGAGTCTCGGGGACGTCGGGCATTTCCGGAGCGCCGGAAGCCGCCTCCGGGGTGGTCTCCTCCGCGACGACGGCAGCTGCCTCTACGGGCTCACCGGCGGTGTCCTCGGGAGCAGCCGCTGCCAGCACGTCGCGCACCCGCACCGCATCGGTGCGGTCGACACTGGAGTGTGGGCTGCGGGTGCGGCCGTCGAGCTCGCTGAGGGCGTCGAGTACCCGCCTGCTGGTGGTGCCGAGCACCCGAGCCAGCGAATGCACTCTCAAGCGTTCGGGCAACTCGTCACCCGCGGCTGGCGCCGGGGGTTCCCACTGTGACGAGGTGGGGTTTTCGGGTAGATCCTGATAGAGGTCATCGTTGGCCACGTATTCTCCTCAAGCCCCCGGGCGCGTCATTTCGACGCGGCCACGCGAGGGCTTCCGCTATGTGCCCGGTAACTTCCCCGGACTTGTTTATTGGTCTCGCTCCGAACGGCTCATAACGAACGAATTCGGTGCCTGGCTGAATGACGGCTGTGACGGTCGGCGCCTCACCAGGTGGTGGTCGCGCACGTCGTAAGTCTTCATCCGGATGGGCTTTGAGGGCTCATCCGGAGCCAGTATCCCACACCCCGGGGGCGGTTCGGACGACAGTGGCGCGGGAAGTGCGTTCAGAAGTTGGGAAACCAGAGGTTGATCTCGCGTTCGGCCGACTCCGGCGAGTCCGAGCCGTGCACGAGGTTGAACTGGGTTTCCAGGCCGAAATCGCCGCGGATGGTGCCGGGGGTGGCCTTCTCGACCGGGTCGGTACCACCGGCGAGCTGCCGAAACGCCGCAATCGCGCGGGGGCCTTCCAGGACGGCCGCGACGACCTTGCCGGACGTGATGAACTCCAGCAGCGAGTCGAAGAACGGCTTGCCGTCGTGTTCGGCGTAGTGCGCGCGGGCCAGCTCGTCGCTGACCTGCTTGAGTTCCAGGGCAGCCAGGGTGAGGCCCTTACGTTCGATTCGGCTGATGATCTCCCCGACCACCTGCCGCTGCACGCCGTCGGGCTTGATCAGAACCAGGGTCCGCTCGGTCGTCATCTGGCGCCGTTCCTCCTCATCGCTTCGCTCTGCATCGTCACCGGCACAGACACGGCGCACAGCGTACCCGTCATTCGGGGGGTTGCTGCTGGCCGGGCAGCAGCCCGCGGCGTTGCCTGCGCAGCACCTCGGCGCGCAGGTACGCCAGGATCGCCCACACCGCCACGAATAGCAGTCCGACCATCCCGACCGCCGGGTAGACGAAGAACCCGGCGACCAGGATCAGCTGTACCGCCAGGTTGCACCAGATGGCCCACGGCCTGCCCTGCACGCCGGCCAGCAGGACCAGGAACACCGCGAAGCCCACCAGGTACGCCGTCGACCAGCCGGTGAGCCCGCCGCCGACCATGCTGACCACCGGCAGCGCCAGCAGCACGACGATTGCCTCGAGGATGAGGGTGCCTGCCATCACCCCGCGGAAGCTCTTCCAGGGATCCGGCGGAGCCGCCGGGGTTTCGGTCATTGCGGGTCCTTCCCGAACAGGGTGCGCGCCGCCCCTGCGGTCACCACCGACCCGGTGATGACGATTCCGGCCCCGGACAGCCCCTCGTCGGCCGCGGAATCCTCCACCATCGCGGTGGCGATCTCGATGGCGTCGGGCAGTGTGTCGGCCCGCGCCACCCGGTCCGGTCCGAAAATCTCCTCAGCCCGCAGCGCCAGCGCGTCCACCTCCAGCGCGCGGGGTGACCCGTTGTGGGTGACCACGACCTGGTCGAAGGCCGGCTCCAGCGCGGTGAGAATGCCGGTGACGTCTTTGTCGCCCATCAGCGACAGCACCCCGACCAGGAACCGGAAATCGAATTCGGACGTCAGCGCATCGGCCAGCGCGGCGGCGCCGGCCGGGTTGTGGGCGGCGTCGAGGAACACCGTCGGCGCACTGCGCATCCGCTCCAGACGGCCCGGGCTGGCCGCCGCGGCGAACCCGGCTCGCACCGTGTCGATGTCGAGCTGGCGGTCGGCCCCGGCGCCGAACAACGCCTCGACTGCGGCCAGTGCGACCACGGCGTTGTGGGCCTGATGCTCGCCGTGGAGCGGCAGGAAGATGTCGGAGTACACCCCGCCCAGGCCCTGCAGCTGCAGCACCTGTCCCCCGATGGCGACCTGGCGGCCCAGGACCGCGAATTCCGAGTCCTCCCGCGCGACGGCCGCGTCGGACTTCACCGCTTGGGCCAGAAGCACTTCCATCGCTTCGGGGACTTGGCGACCGATCACCGCGACGGTGTCGGTCTGCACCAGATCCCCGCGGGGCGCCCCGATGATGCCGGCCTTCTCGGCCGCGATCTCGCCGATGGTGTCGCCGAGGTATTCGGCGTGGTCGATGCCGATCGGGGTGATCACCGCGACGGGTGCGTCGACGACGTTGGTGGCGTCCCAGCGGCCGCCCATCCCCACCTCGACGACGGCGACGTCGACGGGCGCGTCGGCGAAGGCGGCGAAGGCCATCGCGGTCAGCACCTCGAACTTGCTCATCGCGGGGCCACCGTCTTGCTGCGACTGAGCGTCGACGAGTTGCACGAACGGCTCGATCTCGCGGTAGACCTCGACGTAGCGCGCCGGACTGATCGGCTCGTTGTCGATCGCGATGCGCTCGACCGCAGACTGTAGGTGCGGGCTGGTGGTGCGCCCGGTCCGGCGGCTGAACGCGGTCAGCAGGGCGTCGACGATGCGGGCCACCGACGTCTTACCGTTGGTCCCGGCGATGTGGATGCACGGGTAGCTCAGCTGCGGTGAGCCGAGCATCTCCATCAGCGCCTCGATGCGCGCGGTGCTGGGCTCCAGCTTGGTTTCCGGCCAACGCTGGTCGAGCAGGTGCTCCACCTGCAGCAGGGCGGCGATCTCGTCGGGTGTGGGCGACGGGGTCTCGTGTCGCCAGTCCAGCGGCTCGGTCATGCCAGCGCAGCCAGCCGGGCGGTGATCCGCTCGACTTCCTCGGTAGCCAGCTGCTGGCGACCGCGGATCTTGGCGACCACGTCGTCGGGCGCCTTGGCCAGGAACGCCTCGTTGTCGAGTTTGGCTGTGGTTCCGGCCAATTCCTTGTTCGCGGCGGCCAGGTCCTTTTCCAGCCTGCGGCGTTCGGCGGCCACGTCGACGGTGCCGGAGGTGTCGACCTCCACGTTGACGGTGCCGGCCGACAGCCGCACCTCGATGTGCGCGCTGGCGGTGAAGTCCGCGCTCGCATCGGTCAGCCACGCCAGTGCGGCGACCGGGGCAACCTGGCCGCCGAGGCCGGCCGCGTCGAGACCGGTCAGCCGGGCGGGAACCTTCTGCCGATCGGCCAAGCCCTGGTCGCTACGGAACCGCCGGATCTCGGTCACCAGCTTCTGCACATCGGCAATGCGTTGGGCGGCAACAGTATCCAATGCGATGCCCGATGAGGTCGGCCACTGCGCGATCACAAGCGACTCGTTACCCGTGAGCGCCTTCCACAGCGTCTCGGTGACGAACGGCATCACCGGGTGCAGCAGCTTCAGCAGGGTGTCCAACACCGCGGCCAGCACTGCAGTCGTGTGAGCGGTGTCCTCCTCTTGCGCGAGCTGCACTTTCGCCAACTCGAGATACCAGTCACAAAACTCGTCCCAGGCGAAGTGGTAGAGCGACTCACACGCTCGGCTGAATTCATAGCCGTCGAAGGCCGAATCCACTTCGGCGCGAACCTCTTCCAGGCGGCCAAGAATCCAGCGATCGGCGTCGGTCAACTCGGCGACGTCCGGCAGCTGCGCGGGGGCCGCGCCGTTCATCAGGGCGAAGCGGGTGGCGTTGAACAGCTTGGTGGCGAAGTTGCGCGACGCGCGAGCGGCGTCGTCGCCGATGGACAGGTCGCCGCCCGGGCTGGCCCCGCGGGCCAGGGTGAACCGCAGCGCGTCGGCACCGAATTGTTCGACCCAATCCAGCGGATCGATGCCGTTACCCTTCGACTTGCTCATCTTGCGGCCGTGCTCGTCGCGGATCAGCCCGTGCAGGAAGACATTCTCGAACGGCACCTGCGGCCCGCGCGCGCCGTCCAGCGTGATCGCCTCGTCGCCCGACACGAACGTGCCGAACATGACCATGCGCGCCACCCAGAAGAACAGGATGTCGTATCCGGTCACCAAAACGCTTGTCGGATAGAACTTCTCCAGCTCGGGCGTGCGGTCGGGCCAGCCCATCGTGGAGAACGGCCACAGCGCCGACGAGAACCAGGTGTCCAGCACGTCGGGGTCCTGCTCCCAGCCCTCCGGAGGGGTCTCGTCGGGCCCGACGCACACCTGCTCGCCATTGGGGCCGTGCCAGATCGGAATGCGGTGGCCCCACCACAGCTGCCGAGAGATGGTCCAGTCATGCATATCGTCGACCCAGCCGAACCAGCGCGGCTCAAGACTTTTCGGGTGAATGACGATGTCTCCCCGACGCACCGCATCGCCGGCCGCCTTGGCCAGTGATTCGACCTTCACCCACCATTGCAAGCTCAGTCGCGGTTCGATCGGCTCACCGCTGCGCTCGGAGTGCCCGACGCTGTGCAGGTACGGTCGCTTCTCGGCGACGATGCGACCCTGGGCGGCCAGCGCCTCGCGCACCGCGACACGTGCCTCGAAACGGTCCATACCGTCGAATTGCGTTCCGGTGTCGGCGATCCGGCCCTTGGTGTCCAGCATCGTCGGCATCGGCAGCTGGTGCCGCAGGCCGATCTCAAAGTCATTCGGGTCGTGCGCGGGGGTGACTTTGACTGCGCCGGTACCGAATTCGGGGTCGACATGCGCGTCGGAGACGATGACGATCTGCCGGTCCAGGAACGGATGCGGCAGCGTCTGACCGACCAGGTGCCGATAACGCTCGTCGTCGGGATGCACCGCGATAGCGGTGTCGCCGAGCATCGTCTCCAGCCGGGTGGTGGCCACGGTGATATGGGGGCCCTCGTCGTCCAAGGACCCGTACCGGAAGCTCACCAGCTCGCCCTCGACGTCCTCATACTTGACCTCGAGGTCGCTGATCGCGGTCTCCAGTACCGGGGACCAGTTGACCAGCCGCTCGGCCTGGTAGATCAGGCCCGCGTCGTAGAGGCGTTTGAAGATCGTGCGCACCGCCCGGGACAGACCGTCGTCCATGGTGAACCGATCCCGGCTCCAGTCGACGCCGTCCCCGATCGCACGCATCTGGCCGCCGATGGTGCCGCCGGATTCGCGCTTCCAATCCCAGACCTTGTCGACGAACAACTCGCGGCCGAAGTCCTCTTTGGTCTTGCCGTCCACGGCGAGCTGCTTTTCCACGACACTCTGGGTCGCGATCCCGGCGTGATCCATGCCCGGCAGCCACAGCACCTCGTAGCCCTGCATGCGCTTGCGCCGGGTCAGCGCGTCCATCAGCGTGTGGTCCAGCGCGTGCCCCATGTGCAGACTGCCGGTGACGTTCGGTGGTGGCAACACGATGGAATACGCGGGCTTATCGCTCGTGGCATCGGCGGTGAAGTAGCCGGCGTCGACCCAGCCCTGATAGATCTCCGCCTCTACGGCACCCGGATCCCAGGACTTGGGCAGGGCGTCGGCGCGGGAGTCGTCAGTCGTGGTCACCCGATAAGTCTAGGAACGCCGCAGACCGGCCCGGCGAGCGACCTGTGTGGTCGTGACCTGCGCTACTTCTTGCCGCCCAGCAGCCCACCGAGAATGTCGCCGATGGCGCCGCCCTGTTTACCGCCCAGCACATTGCCCAGAATGCTGCCGAGCGGGTTGTCCCCGCCCCCGGCCCCGCCGGTGGCACCGCCGAGGATGCTGCCCAGCACGTCACCGAGCCCGCCGCCGGACGCGCCGGCCTGGGTCGAGCCGCCGCCGGCCTGCTTGCCCAGGTAGGCCAGCACGATCGGGATGAGGATCGGCAGCAGCTTCTTGATCAGGTCCCCGCCACCGGCACCGGATCCGGCCAGCGCCGAGGCCACCTGGTTGGTGTCGTTGCCGCCGAAGATCCGCGCGACGAACTGCTCCCCCGCGCCGGTGTCGACCTGGTCGACGTTGACCCCGCCGTCGAGCAGGCCGCTACCGGCCTGCGAGGCGATCGCCGATTCGAGCGTGCTGGAGTCGATGTCGTCGGAGACGACGTTGTGCTGGATGCTGCCGATGAGGGTGGGCACCAGGGTCTGGATCGCCTGGTTCACTTCACCCTCAGGCGCACCGAGCCTGCTGGCGATATCCGCGACGGGAATCTGGCTGTAGAGATCGTCGAGCCCGGCCATGATGTCCACCTTCATTGCTGGATGTGCGGCACTTCCAGCTGACGTTAGTCGCCGAGGCGGACCGTCTGCAGGGAAATCCCGGCGGCGGGAAACCGGTCCAGCAGGGCGTCACCCATGGCGGCGGCGGGCGTCAGCACACCCCGCAGATCCGACAGCTTGTCACGGTCGAGTGCCAGCGCGAGGCCACATTCGCCGAGCATCACCGAGGTGGCCTTGTATCCCGGATCGCCCTGCTGGGCGATGGTGGCGCAGTAGCGCGCCCCGGTCGTGGTGGTGGTGTAGGTCTCGGCGCGGTAGTAGCCGCGATCGCGGGCCTGCTCGCTGGGGCCGGTTCCGGGCTTGGGGGCGATGCGCTCGACCAGCCTGCGCGGCAGCAGCCGGAAGAACCGGCTGCCCAGCGCGACGACACCGTTGTTGGCCGCGCTGGCCACCGCCGACACCACCGGCGCGGCGACCGACGAGCCCACGCTCATGTACTCGGCATAACGCAGCCGGCGTCCGTAGGCGTACTCCAGAAGCGCGTTGCTGCGCCGCACGATCCGCGTGTTGTACATCGCCATCGCGAAGCCCGTCGTCCACACCCCGGCCAGTTCGGGCGCAATCTCGCGGCCGCGCCGCCACGGCAGGTCCGGCTGCGGGCCCAGTTCGGGCTCGGCCGCCCGGTCCTGGGTGAGGGTGTAGGGATCCTCGAGCATGCGCCGGGTATTGGGATCGTTCGACGAGGCGCGGAACACCTCGATCATCGAGGCGACCGTGCCGCCCGACACTCCGCCGGAGAATCCGCGCAGCACGAAGTCGGTGTCCCCGAGTTCGCCGGCGCCGTCTGTCTGCGCCCGCCGGTACAGCGCGAACACGCTCATATCCGAAGGGATGGAATCGAATCCGCACGCATGCACGATCCGGGCGCCGGTGTCGACGGCCTGCTTGTGGTAGTCGTCGATGCTCTGCCGCACGAACATCGCCTCACCCGTGAGGTCGGCGTAGTCGGTGCCCGCTGCGGCGCACGCCGCGACCAGAGGCAGGCCGTAGCGGCTGTAGGGGCCGACGGTGGTGATGACCACCCGGGTGCGTGCGGCCATGTCGGCCAGCGATGACGGGGAGGCTGCATCGGCGGTCAGGATCGGCCAGTTCTGGGCCGATTCGCCGAGCGTCTCCCGCACCTTCAGCAGCTTGTCCGGCGACCGGCCGGCCAGGGCAACCCGGATGTCACCGCCGGAACGGGCCAGGTATTCGGCGGTGAGCTTGCCGACGAATCCGGTGGCCCCGTAGACGACGATGTCGAATTCCCGCTCCGCTGAGGTCATGGTGGCCAACTTACCGGGGGCGGGTCAGCCCAGCGTTTCGGGGAACTGCGCCGGCTCTCCCAGGACGTGTTCGGCCAGGAACGCGGTGACCACCTGGTACCAGATCTTCGCGTGCTGCGGGGACAGCACCCAGTGGTTCTCGGACGGGAAGTACAGGAACCGGTGCGGAGAGGTGCCGTCGTCGGCGGCGGGGAGTCCGGATTCGGTCAGCAGCTCGTACCACAGCCGCAGCGCCTCCCCGATCGGCACGCGATAGTCCTTGTCGCCGTGGATCACCAGCATCGGGGTGGCGATGTTCCCGACGAAGCGGTGTGGCGAATTGTCCTGCGCCATGGCCGGTGTCATCTCGCGGGCCCAGTAGTAGGCGCCGTCGGTGGTCGGACCGAACTGGTCGAGCGCCCACAGGCTGGCGTGGGTGACGATCGCCGCGAAGCGGTCGGTGTGGCCGGCCACCCAGTTGGCCATGTAGCCGCCGAACGACCCACCCATCGCCGCCGTCCGCCCGGCGTCGATGCGCGGGTGCGCCACCGCGGCATCGACGGCGGCCATCAGATCCTCGTAGGGCGGCCCGCCCCAGGCGCCCCACCCGCGCTGGATGAAGTCCTGGCCGTACCCGGTGGACAGCGCCGGGTCGGGCAGCAGCACTGCGTATCCGCGGGCCGCCATCAACCACGGATTCCACCGCCACGACCACACGTTCCAGCTGCCCAGCGGTCCGCCGTGAATCCACAGCAGCAGTGGTGCGGGTTCCTGCCCGCCGCCGGACGGCAACACCAGCCAGGACCGCACCGTCGTTCCGTCGGCGGCGGTCGCGACGGTCTCGGTCAGTTCGCCGGGCAGCTCCGGCAATTCCACGCACGGCAGCACGGTGACCGCCCCGTGCGGGTCGATCCGCACCGGGTGCGGCGGCGCCGCGTAGGAGCTTCGCAGCGCGTAGACGATGCCGTCGGGTGCGGCGATGACGTTCGAGTAGCTGAAGTCGTCGTCGGTGATCCGGCGGACATCGCCGTCCAGACTGACCTCGAAGATCGGGCAGCGGCCGTTGTCGTCGGCGGTGACCAGGACCGCGGAGCCGTCATACGACCAGGTCGCCGACGCCGGCCACCGGTCCCACCCGGCGGCCAGCTGCGTCAACTCTTCCGACCGTAGATCCAAGTGGCACAACGTGATTCGTGGCGCCTGGTGCGGGGTCGAGACAGTCTCACGGGTGAACACCACAGCCTTGCCGTCCGGTGAGATGGCCGGGTGTTCCAGGTCGGCGGCGGGATCCTCGGCGATCACCGAACGCTCACCGGTCCCCAAGTCGATGCGCACCAGCACCGATCGCAGGGCGGCGCGCGGCGCGGACACCCGCCAGGTCGCGACCGCGAAGGTGCCGTCCGGGGACACCGCGAAATCCGCCTCCCCAAGCGCAGGTCCCGGCTCACGCGTGACGTCGGTGAGCTCACCGTCCGCCGCGACGCGGAACAGGTGCGTCTCATCCGGGCCGAGGTCGGAGTCCCAGTGCCGCACCGGGTAGCCGGTGTGCAGAATCGCGCTGATCTTGTTGTCCTTGCGCAATTTCCGCAGCCGGCGCTCGTCGTCGACGGTGTCGGCCGACGGCAACAACGGGGCACCGATGACGACGGCCGCTGCGCTGCGCGCGGTCCGCACAGTAGTGATCCCGGCAGGCAGCTCGGCCAGCTGGACGGACTCTCCGCCGGCGGCGGGCAGCAGCCACAGTGCGGCCGGCGGTTTGTCGTCGTCCGCGTTCGGTCGCACCGAGGTGAACAACAGATCGCCGTCGGCGGTGAACGCCGGCCCGGCTTCGCCCTTGGCGCCGCGCGTCAGTCGCCGGGCCGCGGCGGCACCGCCCGGGTCCAGTTCCCATAGCGCGGTGACGTATTCGGTTTTGGCGGCGTTGAGTTCGGCGACGCATGTCACGACACGCGACCCGTCGGCCGACACCGCCAGCCCGGAAACCCGGGGCAGTGCGATGTAGTCGTCGAGATCGTCGAATGGGCCCGAGGTCATGTCCCGTTGGTAGCACACGCCGGTTAGGTTCAGGGCATGGCCGAGATCGCAGTCGTCGGAGCGGGCATCGCCGGACTCGCCACCGCCGCCGCGCTGGCGCGGCGCGGTCATGCCGTCACGGTGATCGAGGAGCGCACCGACACCGGTTCCGGGGCGGGGATCAGTATCTGGCCGAACGCCCTGGCCGCTCTCGACCATCTGGGTCTCGGCGATCAGGTGCGGGCGGCGGGCGGGCGGATCGCCGCGGGCGCGATCCGCTGGAAGGACGGCCGCTGGCTGCGCCGCCCGGCCGGTGAGCGCATCGTCACCGCGCTGGGTGAGCCGCTGGTGGTGCTGCAGCGGGCGGTGCTGCGCGACGTGCTCGCGGGCGCGCTGCCTGCGGGCACCGTCATCGACGGAGTAGGAGTTCGCCGGCTCAGCTCGACCGGTGCCGGGATACGGCTTCATCTGACGGACTGCTCGACCCGCGACGTCGACGCGGTGGTCGGCGCCGACGGCACCGGTTCGGTGGTGGCGCGCCATCTCAACGGTCCGCTGCTTCACCGCTACGCCGGATACACAGCTTGGCGCGGTGTCGCCTCGACGTCGATCGACCCCGACCTGGCCGGCGAGACTATGGGCGCGGGTGCCGAGGTGGGCCATGTGCCGATGGGCGGCGGCCGGACGTACTGGTTCGCCACCGAGCGCACGGTCGAGGGTGCGTCGGCGCCGCAGGGCGAGCTCGGGTATCTGCGCGAGAAGTTCGCGTCGTGGGCCGCGCCGATCCCGGCGATGCTGGCGGCCACCGACCCCGCCGAGGTGTTGCGCAACGACCTCTATGACCGCACCACCGCCCGGCGCTGGGCGGTGGGCCCGGTGGTGCTGGTCGGCGACGCCGCCCACCCCATGCGACCTCATCTGGGTCAGGGCGGGTGCCAGGCCCTGGAGGATGCCGCCGTGCTGGGCGCATTCGTCGGCCTGTCCCCCGACTTGCCGAGGGCGTTCGCCGCCTTCGAATCGTTCCGCCGCCGCCGGGTCCGCGCGATCGCCGGGGAATCGCGGCTGATCGGTCGCGTGCTGAATCTGCGCCCCGCAGCGCTGAGCGCACTGGCCAGCAGGGCGACCGTGGTGGTGCCGGAGGTTCTGGTGACCCGCCACCTGGCGTCGATCGCCGCGCGGTCGGCTTTCCGGCTGCCCACGCGCGACGACGCCCAGTCGGCCTGAGCCGGCTGGGCGTCGTCAGCGAGGTATCAGCGCAGACCGAGGGCGTTGGCGATCGCGCGGCTCGGGTCGTGGAAGGCCTGGCACATCTTGTTGAAGTCGATGGACTTGAACGGGCCGCTCATCACGTTGGCGCAGGCCCCACCCTGAGCCGGGGCCGCACCGGCGGCGACCGGGGTGGCGAAGGCGGGCGTTCCGGCGGCCTGGCCGCAGGTGGGCCAGGCGCCCATGCCCTGCTTGCGGGCGACGTTCTCGGCGACCCGGATCTGCTCCTCGCGAGACGCGTGGGCCGCGCTGCCGATACCGCCGTTGGCCTTCCAGGTGGCGTCGCTGAACTGCAGACCGCCGGAGAAGCCGTTGCCCGTGTTGGCGCCCCAGTTGCCACCGGACTCGCACTGCGCGACCGCGTCCCAGTTGACACCGCTGTCAGCGCTGGCATTTCCGATGCTCAGAACGAATCCGGCGAGGCCCAGGGCGGCGGAGATGACTGAGAGGGTGATGATCCTGCGCAGAGTGCTCATTGGTGTTGTCCCTTCCCGACAAAGGGGGCACTGGTGTGCCGCTGTGATGTGAATCGCAGCGCGTGATGCAGTTGTTACGGGCGTGTCGATTGATTTTTCTGAGAATTTTGATAAGGAAGTGGCCCGAGAAATAAGGGTGGCGCCGGGTCATCGACCCGGCGCCACCCTTATGAGCGCGATATCAGCCGCGACGGCCGCAGACCGGCCAGGCGCCTCGGCCCTGGGTACGCAGCACATTCTCGGCCACGCGAATCTGCTCATCGCGCGACGCCAGGTGCGGCGAACCCGAACCCCCGTTGGCACGCCAGGTGCCCAGGGTGAACTGCAAGCCGCCGTAGTAGCCGTTCCCGGTGTTGATCGCCCAGTTGCCGCCGGACTCGCATGCCGCGACCGCGTCCCAGTTCATGCCGTCCGCCGAGGCGGTGGCGGTGCCGAGGACCATCGGGGCGACGACGGTAGCGCCACCGATGGCGGCGATGCCGAAGGACCGTGCGAGCGTTTTGCGGACGTTGTTCAACAGTTTTCCTTTCGCCGTACGCGCGCCAGACCTCCGCCGAGGGACGGATGCGGCCCCGTAGGACAGCCGGGTTTCGGGTCGTGCCGTCTCGGTCGGGCACGACAGCGGAGGCCGGTATCACCGCGGAATCGCTTGTCGGTGATCCACAGAAGGTCGTTGCGACCGTCCCGGCCCCGCTCACACGCAGGGTTCAAATGTGTGGAGTCATATCTGCAGTTGTTTGCTCCCTTGCGGGACCGGGTAGGACGCTACAAAGCAGGACAAATGAAGTCACATCAACGACACGCTTATCTCGGTTAGATCACGAGATGGTTACGAGCGAATGCTATGAGTTGTCTGTGCAGGTCAACGCGCGGTTTCAGGGCCAGCGATTTTGTTGACACGCCCGTAAATTACGTGACGTTTATCACGTAGAAATTGTGGCGCCGGACACAGGTTATTGATAACGCAAGGCATCGGACTTTGCGATCTCGGCCGGTCCCAGGAAACAAACCGCGCCCCACCTGCCCCAACAGCATCGGCTCGGGGTAGTCGTTAGCTGGCGGCCGACGTCACGGCCGTGGCGGCATGATGCAATTCCGCGACGGCCCCGCGTCGATCCGAAATGGGCGGACAGTACGGCTGCCGGCGCCCGTCGAGTGCCCGAATTGCGTTGTCCCTCAGTAAGTCCTGAAGCACCGCCAGGACAGCCGACTCCCGATAGGCAAATCGGCAGGGATCGAATTGTCGACCGATTCCGAATTCGCTCCGGACGGCGTTTATCCGGCGATTTGCTGCGCCAGATCGGCCGGTGAATTGACGTTCGCCAGCGCGCGGCTGGCCGGCATCACGATCCGCTGGGTGACGACAGATTCGGCCAGCGCTCGCATGCTCCGTTCGCCCGCCGCGACCAAGGTGTCGATGTGGTCGGCCAGAGCGGTGTTGTAGATGCCGGCCAGATAATGGTCGCGGCCATCCCACGGCAGGACGATGTCGACACCCCGGTGCTGGGCGAGCTCGTCGATGATCTCGGTGGACAGGAACGGCATGTCGACCGCGCTGACGAACGCGCGCTCCACCCCGGCCTCCGCGGCCGCCCTCAGCCCGCGACCGGTGGCCAGGAGCGGCCCGACACCGCGGACCTCGTCACGCAAGATCTGCCCGTCGAGCGCGGGAAGCGCCTGACCGGGGGCGGCGATCACGAACACCGGTGCGCAGCGGGAACTCAGCGTGGCAACGGTGTACTCCACCATCGTGGTGTCGCCATCGGGGTGCGGCAGCGTGGCCTTGTCCCGGCCCATCCGCCGCGACGCCCCACCAGCCAAGACAACAGCGGCCAGCGGGGCGGGCGTGCTCACGGTTGGAATCTAGTCCACAGTCCAGGTGTCGCGGCCCCGCAGCAGCGACTGCAGCGCGTGCCGGTCGTGCGGGGTGGCCTCGCGGGCCATCCGAACCTGGTCGCGCGCGGCGTCGTCGTACGTCGGCCGGTTGACCTGGCGGAACACTCCCATCACGGTGTGCTCGAGGTTCTGGTCGCTGAGCCGCGACAACGCGAACGCGTAGGCCGAGTCGTCGGTGCTGGCGTCGTGGACCACGATGTCGCTGGCTGCGACGTCGGCGGTCTTGGCGACGTCCAGGCCGAAGCCGCTCTTCACCACGCAGTACTCACCGTTGGCGCCGAACACCACCGGCTCGCCCTGGCGGACGTTGATGATCCGCTCCTCGGCGCCTTCCTTGCGGAGCAGGTCGAAGGAGCCGTCGTTGAAGATCGGGCAGTCCTGCATGATCTCGACCAGCGCGGCGCCGCGATGCTGGGCGGCCGCCTTCAAGACCTCGGACAGCCCCTTGCGGTCGGAGTCCAGGGCACGGCCGACGAACGTCGCCTCGGCGCCCAGGGCCAGCGACACCGGGTTGAACGGATGATCCAACGAGCCCATCGGGGTGGACTTGGTGACCTTGCCGACCTCAGAGGTGGGCGAGTACTGACCCTTGGTCAGACCGTAGATCCGGTTGTTGAACAGCAGGATCGTGATGTTGACGTTGCGGCGCAAGGCATGGATCAGATGATTGCCGCCGATGGACAGGGCGTCGCCGTCGCCGGTGACCACCCACACCGACAGGTCAGGGCGGGCCAGCGCCAGGCCGGTCGCGATGGTCGGGGCACGACCGTGGATCGAGTGGAAACCGTAGGTCTCCAAGTAGTACGGGAACCGGCTCGAGCAGCCGATGCCGCTGATGAACGCGATGTTCTCCCGGCGCAGACCGAGGTCCGGCAGGAAGTTGCGGATCGTGTTCAGGATGACGTAGTCACCACAACCCGGGCACCAGCGGACCTCCTGGTCACTGGTGAAGTCCTTGGCCTTCTGCGGCTCGTCGGTGGTCGGCACCCACGCCGTCTTGGACACACTCGGTGCCAGCAGGTCCGAGCCGATCAGGTCAGTCATGCGTTCACTCCTGCGCCAACATCTGTGCCAGTACTCACGGTAGCTGCCGCAAGCCGGGCGAATTTCGCTTTGTCGCTTTCCTTTTCAGCCAACGTCCCGTCGAGTGCGGCATCGATGATGCCTTCCAGCTCGTCGGCCAGGAACGCCATGCCTTCTACCTTGGTCACCGACTGCACATCGACCAGGTATGTGCCGCGCAGCAGCAGCGCCAGTTGGCCGAGGTTCATCTCGGGGACCACCACGTTCTTGTACTGCCGCAGCACCTCACCGAGGTTCGCCGGCAGCGGGTTGAGGTGCCGCAGGTGAGCCTGGGCGACCTTGATGCCGCGGCGCCGGGCCCGGCGACAGGCTTCACCGATCGGTCCGAAGGAGCTTCCCCAACCAAGGATGAGCAGTTCCGCGTCGCCGGTCGGGTCGTCGACCGTGATGTCGGGCACCGTGATGCCGGCGATCTTGGCCTGCCGCAGCCGGACCATCAGGTCGTGGTTGGCCGGCTCGTAGGAGATGGCACCGGAGCCGTTGGCCGACTCCAGGCCGCCGATGCGGTGCTCCAGCCCGGGCGTGCCGGGAACCGCGAACTGGCGAGCCAGCGTCTCGGGGTCGCGGGCGTACGGCTGGAAATCCTCGCCGGCCTTGGCGAGGTTGGTCTCGATCGGCGCGAAGGAGTCGATGTCCGGGATACGCCACGGCTCCGAGCCGTTGGCGATCGCGCCGTCGGACAGCAGGATCACCGGCGTCCGGTAGGTCAGCGCGATGCGCGCGGCCTCGATGGCCACCTCGAAGCAGTCCGACGGCGTGCTGGCGGCCAGCACGGCAACCGGCGACTCGCCGTTGCGACCGAACATCACCTGCAGCAGATCGGCCTGCTCGGTCTTGGTCGGCAGGCCGGTCGACGGTCCGCCACGCTGCACGTCGATCACCAGAAGCGGCAGCTCGGCCATCATGGCCAAGCCGATGGCCTCGGACTTCAGCGAGATGCCGGGGCCCGAGGTGCTCGTCACGCCCAGCGCCCCGCCGTAGGAGGCGCCGATCGCGGCGCCGACGCCGGCAATCTCGTCTTCGGCCTGGAAGGTCAGGACGTTGAAGTTCTTGTGCTTGGACAGCTCGTGCAGGATGTCCGAGGCCGGCGTGATCGGGTAGGTGCCGAGCACCACCTGGATGTCGGCAAGCTGACCGGCTGCGATCACGCCGTAGGCCAGGGCCGTATTGCCGGAGATCTGCCGGTATTCGCCCGGGGCGAGCTTGGCCGGGGAGATCTCGTAGGTGGTGCCAAAGGCCTCGGTGGTCTCGCCGTAGTTCCAGCCCGCCTTGAGCGCCAGCACATTGGCCTCGGCGACATCAGGCTTGCGGGCGAACTTCTCCCGGATGAACGTCTCGCTGGTCTCGATCGGCCGGCCGTACATCCACGACAACAGCCCGAGCGCGAACATGTTCTTGGCGCGCTGGCCGTCCTTCTTGGTGGCACCGATCGCCTCGACGGCACCGAGGGTCAGCGTGGTCATCGCGACGGCCTGCACGACGTAGTCGTCGAGTTCACCGGTTTCGAGCGGGTTGTTCTCGTAGCCGACCTTCGCGAGGTTGCGCTTGGTGAACTCGTCGGAGTTGGCGATCACCAGACCGCCGCGCGGCAGGTCGCCAATGTTGGCCTTCAGCGCCGCGGGGTTCATCGCGACCAGCACGTCGGGACGGTCGCCGGCGGTGAGGATGTCGTAGTCGGCGATCTGGATCTGGAAGGACGAGACGCCGGGCAGCGTGCCCTGTGGCGCGCGGATCTCGGCGGGGTAATTCGGTTGGGTCGCAAGGTCGTTACCGAAGAGCGCGGCTTCGGAGGTGAACCGGTCACCGGTGAGCTGCATTCCGTCTCCGGAGTCACCGGCAAACCGGATGACGACCTTTTCCAGCTTCTGCCGGTTGCCCGCAGCCCCGTTGCCGTTCGGACCCACGTCCCCGCCTTTCGTCTTGTCCGCCGGGTGTAGATCCCGCGTCGCTATCGGGTGGACGCGCCGGCGGAATCGACAGCCCAGGAGTTGCTGTCACTCGCAGTACCGATTATTGCACTTTCTTAGGCATGGCTGACCGGGGCTCCGCCGTGACACGCCGTGCGGCCTGCATCGAAGGCACAGCTCATGGACAGGATCGGCGGTGGGGTGAGACAAAAGTGTGTCGTTCGTCACTTCCCGAGAACGTCGTTCTCTAAGAGAAGCACCTACTCGCCGGTAGCTCTCAGTTGCGGCGCGCCCCGAGGCGTTTCTCGAGTTCACCCGCGACCAGTTCACTCGCCGCGGCGGCCGCGGCGCGCGGATCGGCGCCGGCCGCCCGATTTGCCACGTAACAGGTGGTGAACATGTCACCGGCGCCGGTGGTCTGCACGCCGTCGACCCGCCAGGCGGCCGGCACCCGGACCCTTGTGTCACCGGTATAGATGTCGCAGCCCTCGGATCCGTAGGTCACCAGGATTTCGGGCACCCCGAGCCGCGCGGCGGTGGTCTCGTCGAACGGGCCGTCGGCGACGATGACGGCCTCGTCCTCGGCCAGCTTCAGGATGCTGAGGTGATCCAGCAGCTCCGGCGGGTAGTGGCGGTCCACCACCAGCGGCCCGAGCCGGTCGGCCCGGACCAGACCCTGGCCGTCGTAGGCGACCCGGTGGCCGCGCTGGGCGAGCAGAGCCAATGTCTCGGCGGGAAAGTCGGTCCGCAGCAGCGGAGCGAGGTGCACCCACGTCGTGTCGGGGTCCGCCGCCTCCACCTCGGCGGCACTCCACACCGGGCCGATGGCCTCCACCGACATCCGGCGGTGATCGACGTCCTCATAGTCCAGCCGGAATGCGCTCGTGCAGTCGGCGGGAAGGATCCGGATCAGCGACCCGAACCGGTCGAGCAGCGGCTCGTACAGCGAGTGGTCCTCGTCGGCGGCCAGCGCGACGATCCCGCCCGGGCCACCCGCGGCTGCCATCGCGACACCGGAGAACGACGCGCACCCGCCGGGTGTCTTCGGGCCGCCGTTGATCACGTCGACGGCCAGGTTGCCCAGCACGGTCACGCCGGCGGCGAGCTCAGCGCGGTGTCGTGACACGGGTCGGTCTCCTTGTGGGCTTCGTGAGTTGGGCGCCATCCATCGTCGCCGTCGGCGCGGAATGCTAGTCGCGGTTTCTCCGAATCGACGACTCGCCGAGTTCAGGCAGGCAGGTTATACGGGGTGATCACCTGAATCGGGACGGGGCGCGCGGGCTCGCTGGGCAACGCGCGGTGCTGCTGCAGGATCAGCCGCATCGCGAGCCGGGCGTCGGCGCGCAGGTCGTTGTGCAGCACCGCCGAGATGCGGCCTTCGCGCAGCAGCCGCCGGTTGTCGGCGTCGAGGTCGTGAGCGATGAATACCCGGCAGACTCTGTCCAGCTTCTCGAATGCCGCAACCGTCGCCGTGTTTCCGCCGCCGACGGAATAGACGGCAGCGACGTCGGGGTGGCGCTCGAGGGCATCGACCACCAGGCGTTCGATGGTGGCGTCGATACCGTCGCTGTCACCGACCTCGACGATGCCGCGGCCGGATTTGCGCAGCGCGGTCCGGAACCCGACTTCACGTTCCGCCTCGCCTCGAAACACCGTGCGGCTCAACGTGATCAGTACGTCCGCCGGCGTGTCACCGAGCCACTGGTCCATCAGATAGGCCGCGGTGGTCCCGGCTCCGTGGTTGTCGATGCCGACGTATGCGCAGCGCGCACTGGCCGGAATGTCGGTTGTGTACGTGACCACCGGGACGCCGGCGGCCACCAGACGGTCGACGGCCTCGGCCACCTCCGGTTCATCTTGCGCCTTGAGCACGATCCCGTGACTGCCCTTGATCCGGGCCAGCGTGTCCACCATCTGGTCTGTCGCCCCGGACTCCCACAGGTGAAATCGCGCGCGCAGCATCGCGGGCGCGAATGCAGGCAGTTCGGCTTCGACTGCGGCACGAAAGGCATCGGAGAACCGCTGCGGGGTCTGCATCACCACGTCGATCAGGAAGCGACGTCCGTTGAGCCGCAACTGGGATCGTTGTTTCTCCAGATCGTCGATTGCGTGCAGCACCTCGGCGCGGGTGGCCGCCCGGACCCCGGGACGGTCATTGAGCACCCGGTCGACGGTGGCTTCGGACAGTCCGGACTGTTGGGCGATCTCGCGGACTTTGAAGCGGTGCGCCATGTTTCGCAGCCTATCGTTCTGATGGGTTTTTGATGGCTTTCTGGTGTTGATTGCGGCCTGAGTCACAGCAAGACTTTCGGCATGGCTGATGTGCGTGCGCGGGTTCAACCCTGGTTGACGCCGCAGGCCTATCACCTCGACGAGTTGAAAGCACTGACCGAGCGTGAGACCGATCTCTCGGCGTACCCGCATGCCGCCGAGGTTCGGCAGAACGTCGTCGTCTACTCCGCCGCCGAGATCACGCGTGCCGACCGACGGGCTGTGCAGGCCGAACTCATCACCGCGCTGGCCGAGGGTCCCGGCGTCGTCGTGTTCACCGGCGCCTTCCCGCCCGCGGTCGTCGACGCCGCCAGCGTGGCGTTCGCGGCACTGATCGCCGATCAGCGCCGGGCCGGCGGTGCGGCCGGGGATCACTTCGGAGCCGCGGGCGCCAACGACCGGGTGTGGAACGCTGCCCAGAAGCTGGCGCTGCACTCTCCCGAGGCGTACGCCGACTACTACGCCAACGATCTGCTGGCCCTGGTCTGCCAGGCCTGGCTCGGGCCGCGCTACCAGGTCACCTCTCAGGTGAACGTCGTCAATCCCGGTGGCGCCGCGCAGGTTCCGCACCGCGACTACCACCTCGGGTTCGTCGCGCCCGGCCAACTCTGCGAGTACCCCGCGCACGTGCACCGGTTGTCGCCGGCCCTGACGCTGCAGGGCGCAGTCGCCCACACCGACATGCCACTGGAGAGCGGGCCGACCATGCTGCTGCCGTATTCGCAGCTGTTCGAGGGCGGCTATGTGGCATTCACTTCACCGGAGTTCGTCGACTACTTCGCCACCCATCATGTGCAGATCCCGCTGAGCAAGGGCGATGCGGTGTTCTTCAATCCGGCGCTCTATCACGGCGCCGGCGCCAACACCTCCGCCGCGGTCCGGCGGATGGCCAACCTGTTGCAGATCTCGTCGCCGTTCGGCCGGGCGATGGAAGCCCTGGACCGCACCGCGATGGTGCGTGCGGTGTACCCGGCGCTGCGCGCCATGAAGGCCGAGGGCCGATCGGCGGCGGAGCTGCTCAACGCCGCGGTGGCTACCGCCGAGGGTTACCCCTTCCCCACCAACCTGGACCGCGACCAACCGATCGGAAGTCTTGCGCCGCCAAGCCAAGTCGACGTCGTGCTCGCCGCGCTGGCCGACGATCTGTCCCCCGAAGCCCTCGACGTCGCACTGTGCGACCAGAACGAACGGAGAATTCCATGACCACCCTCGGCGTGATCGGCCTCGGCCGGATCGGGGCCTTCCACACCGACACTCTGAGCCAGCTCGACGGGATCGACGGGCTCGTCGTCACCGACGAGCGTCCCGATGTGGTCGCCCAGGTGGCGACGAAGTACGGTGTGCGGTCCGTTGATTCGGTCGACGCTCTGCTGTCGTCGGGGATCGACGGCGTCGTGGTGGCCGCCGCCACCCCGGCGCACGCCGAACTGACGTTGGCCGCCGTCGAACGCGGGTTGCCGACGTTCTGCGAGAAACCGGTGGCCTCCACCGCAGCCGAAAGCGCCAGGGTCGCCGAGGCCATCGTGCGGGCCGGCGTTCCGGTGCAGATCGGTTATCAGCGCCGTTTCGACGCCGCGTTCGCAGCGGCCAAGGCCGCGGTGGACCGGGGCGCCCTGGGCACGCTGCACACCGTCCGCAGCACCACGATGGACCCGGCTCCCCCGCCGATGGAGTACATCGCCGGTTCAGGCGGCATCTTCCGCGACTGCGCGGTCCACGATTTCGACACCGTCCGCTGGATCACCGGCCAGGAAGCCGTCGAGGTGTACGCCACCGGCACCGCGCAAGGCGATCCGTTGTTCGCCGAATACGGCGACGTCGACACCGCGGCGGTCGTGGTCCGATTCGACGGAGGCGCACTCGGCGTCATCTCCAACGCACGCTACAACGGCCGGGGCTACGACTGCCGGCTGGAGGTGCACGGGTTCAACGACACCGTGGTCGCCGGCTGGGACCAGGGTGTGCCGGTGCGGAATGCCGATCCGCACAACGATTTTCCGACCGGTCAGCCGCACCACTTCTTCATGGACCGCTTCACCGAGGCGTTCCGCACCGAACTGAGCGGCTTCGTCGACGTCGTCAAGGGCGCCCCGGTGCGCGGTGCCACGGTGGCCGACGCCGTCGAGGTCGCCTGGATCGCCGAAGCCGCCACCGAGTCGCTGCGTCGCGGCGCACCGGTCCGCATCGAGGAGGTACGTCAGTGAAGATCGCCGGAGCCCCCATCTCCTGGGGTGTGTGCGAGGTGCCCGGCTGGGGTCATCAACTCGATCCCGAGCGGGTGCTGTCCGAGATGGGCCGCGCCGGACTGTCGGCCACCGAGCTCGGCCCGGAAGGTTTCCTGCCCACCGACCCAGCCGAGCTGACCGCATTGCTGGGCCGCCACGGCCTGAGCTGTGTCGGCAGCTTCGCACCGGCGGTATTGCACGACGCCGACCACGACCCGGTTGCCGATGTGGCCGGTGTGCTGGAATCCGTTGTGGCGTCTGGTGCTTCGATGCTGGTGCTGGCCGCCGCGACCGGCACCGACGGGTATGACTCCCGGCCCGATCTGGACGACGCGCAGTGGTCGACGCTGCTCGCCAACCTCGACCGGCTGGCGGCAGCGGCCGCTGAGCGCGGTGTCACCGCGGTGCTACACCCGCACGTCGGCACCATGGTCGAGAAGGGCGACGAGGTGGCCCGGGTACTGGCCGGGTCGTCGATCTCGCTGTGTCTGGACACCGGGCACCTGTTGATCGGTGGCACCGACCCGCTGAAGCTGGCTCGCACGGTACCGGGCCGCATCGCGCACACCCATCTCAAGGATGTCGACGCGGCACTGGCCGCTCGGGTGCAGTCCGGCGACCTGACCTACACCGACGCCGTGTCCCAGGGCATGTACACCCCGCTGGGCACCGGCGACGTCGATATCGCGGGCATCGTCGCAGCGTTGCGGGACAACGGGTTCGACGGCTGGTTCGTCCTGGAACAGGACACCATCCTCGACGGCGAGCCGCAGGGCCAAGGCCCCCTGCGGGACGTACTGGCCAGCGTTGCCTACCTCCAGCAAATCTCTGGCGGCGTGCCGGCGTGAGCCTGCGCATCGGCGTGCTCGGCGCATCCCGGATCGCCGAGAACGCGATCGTCGGGCCGGCCCGGGATCTGGGCCACCGGCTCGTGGTGGTGGCCGCCCGGGATCCGCAGCGCGCCCGCCGGTTCGCCGACACCTACGGGGTGGAGCGCACCGCGGACAGCTACGCCGACGTGGTCGAGGACGCGGAGGTCGACGTGGTCTACAACCCGTTGGCCAACAGCCTGCACGCCCCGTGGAACCTAGCTGCGATCAAGGCAGGCAAACCGGTGCTGACCGAAAAGCCGTTCGCGCGCAACCACATCGAGGCACAACAGGTCGCCGACGCCGCCGCGGAAGCCGGGGTGAGCATGCTGGAGGGCTTCCACTACCTGTTTCATCCGGTGACCCAGCGAATGTTCGAACTGGCAGCCAACGGCGAGCTCGGTGAGATCCGGCACGTGGAGGTCAGGATGGCGATGCCGGCGCCCGCACCTGACGACCCGCGCTGGTCGCTGGATCTGGCCGGCGGGGCGCTGATGGACCTCGGCTGCTACGGCCTGCACATCATGCGCCAGCTCGGCGCCCGCGGTCTGGGCCGCCCGGCGATCACCGCCGCCCACGCTTCTCAACGCAGCGCCGGCGTCGACGAATGGTGCGATGTCGAGCTGCGCTTCCCGTCCGGTGCCACCGGCTGCAGCGCGAACACCATGACCGCCGAAGCGTTTTCGTTCACCATGAAGGTTGTCGGCACCAAGGGTGACGCACTGGCCCACGACTTCATCAAACCGCACACGGACGATCGGATCACCATCCGCACGCCGGACGGAACACGGGTGGAGCACCTGGGCACTCGCGCGTCCTACACCTACCAGCTCGACGCATTCGCCGCCCACGTCCTGGACGGCGCACCGCTGCCGATCGGCGTCGAGGACGCCGTGCACAACATGCACTACGTGGATGCGGCCTACCGCGCAGCGGGTATGTCGCCACGCTGAACGGGTTCTGCGGCGGCCCGCCATCGGGCACGATGGCAGGTATGCCGCAACGCTTCCCTGACGGTCACTGGGGCCGAGAAGACATCTCGCCGCTGTTCAAGCCGGCCTTGGCGTTCGCCTCCACGGCGGTGGGTTCGCGCGTCATCAGGGCACTCGTGCCCCTCGACCGTCGTGTGCTGCGTGCGACCAAGGGCAAGTACACCTTGTTCGGTCCGACCTCCATGCCCGAACTGCTGTTGACCACGACGGGCCGCAAGTCCGGCCAGCCGCGGTTGTCGGCGTTGAGCTACCTGCGCGAGGGCGAGCGCCTGCTGGTGCTCGGCAGCAACTTCGGCCAGCAGCATCACCCGGCCTGGAGCCTCAACCTGCTGGCCGACCCGGAGGCCGTCGTCGCCATCAACGGGATCGAGATCCCGGTGACGGCCACGTTGGTGACCGGGCCCGAGCGGGACGCCGGCCTGGCACGCTTCCTGGCCTATCCGATGTATCAGGCCTACCGCACCCGCACCGACCGGGAGCTGCGACTGTTCGCGCTGACGCCGCGCTAGGTCAGCGGCCCAGCTCGTGGGAGAGCGCCTCGAGCTCGTCCCCACCGGCCATCTGCTGGGTCAGATGCTCCAGGGTGATCTCGTCGTAGCTGCAGTCGAGCTTCTGGCGGCCGCGGTTGAGCAGCACGAAATGATCGCCGACCATGTGCGCATGGTGCGGGTTGTGGGTGATGAACACGACGCCGAAGCCCGCCTCTTTGGCGGCGGTGATGTATTTGAGCACCACACCGGATTGCTTGACGCCGAGCGCGGCCGTCGGCTCGTCGAGGATCAGCACCCGCGCCCCGAAGAACACCGCCCGCGCGATCGCTACACACTGGCGCTGCCCGCCCGACAGCGAGCCGATCGGCACGTCGACGTCGGGCAACTCGATGCCCATCTTCGCCAACTCGGTCAGCGTGGTGGCCCGCATCGCGTTCGCGTCCAACGCCCACGGGAAACTCTTCCTACGAATTTCCTGACCCAGGAAGAAGTTTCGCCACACCGGCATCAGCGGAACGACAGCGAGATTCTGGTACACCGTGGCGATGCCCTTGTCCAGCGCGTCGGCGGGCGAGGTGAACTTCGTCGGTTCGCCGTCGACCAGCAGCTCACCGTCGGTGGGCTGATGCAACCCGGCGATGATCTTGATGAGCGTCGACTTGCCTGCGCCGTTGTCACCGAGGATGCCGGTCACCTCACCGGCATGCACCCGCAGCGAGATGTCTTTGAGCGCGGTGATGTTGCCGTAGGTCTTACCGACGTTCTTGAGCTCGACAAGTGGCACTTTGCCGCCGGACGGGGCTTCTTCGGTGGGTCGATCCATGGTCGCAGTCACTTCTCTCACCTCTTGGCGGCGTAATTACGGAAGGCGTTGTTGGCGATCACCGCGAACAGCAGCATCGCGCCGAGGAAAAACTTGAACCAGTCGGGGTTCCAGCCCGCGTACACGATGCCCTGATTCGTCATGCCGAAGATGAACGCACCGATGGCCGCACCGACCGCGGTGCCGTATCCACCGGTCAGCAGGCAGCCACCGATCACCGCGGCGATGATGTAGAAGAACTCGTTGCCGATGCCCTGCCCGGACTGCACCGTGTTGAATGCGAACAGCAGGTGCATGCCGACGAACCAGGCGCAGAACCCGACGAACATGAACATCCCGATCTTGACCTTGGTCACCGGAACACCCACCGCCCGGGCGCTTTCGGCGTCACCGCCGACCGCGAAGATCCAGTTGCCGATCTTGGTTTTGAACAACACCCAGGTGGCCACCGCGGTGAACACCAGCCACCACACCACCGTGATGCGGATGCTCACGCCGAACAGGGTGAACGACGAGGCGAACACCTTCTGCGCCGAGTCCCAGCCCTGCATGTCGTTCACGCTCTGCGTGGCGACCTGTCCGGCAAGGAGTTTGGTGACGGCGAGGTTGATACCGGCGAGCATGAAGAAGGTACTCAGCGTGATGAGGAAGGACGGGATCTTGGTCTTCATCACCAGGAAGCCGTTCAAGAACCCGACGCCCAGCGCCAGGATCAGCGCAAGGCCCGCGCCCGCCCACAGGTTGAGGTGCAGGTTGTAGGACAGCATCGAGGCCGCCAGCGAGCTGAAGGTCACCGCGACGCCCGTCGACAGGTCGAACTCGCCGCCGATCATCAGCACCGCGACGCCGCACGCCATGATCCCGATGGTCGAGCTGGCGTAGAGGACGGTGGCCAGTGACGAGGCCTGCCGGAACGGGTCGGCCACGATGAGGAAAAAGACGAAGATCCCGATGGCGCCGATGCCCGCGCCCATCTCGGGCCGAATCAGAAGGCGCTGCAGCCGGTTCCGTTCTTTGACCCGTTCGTCGTGAACAACCTTGTGCGTCGGCGCGACGTCAGACTGAGTACTCATCAGCGCTTTCCGTTCTTGGCGTATTCGGCGACTGCGTCGATGTTCGACTTGTCGATGAACGACGGGCCGGTCAGCGTCGGTTGGTTTCCGCCGATCACGTTGCCGTTGCTGAGATAGAGCCACAGCGAATCGACCGCGAGGTATCCCTGCAGGAACGGCTGCTGGTCAACGGCCCATTGCACGCTTCCGTTCTTGATGGCGTCGACGAGTGCGGCGTTGGTGTCGAAGGTGGCGACCTTGGCCTTGCTGCCCGCGTTCGTCACCGATTGGACGGCGGTCAGCGCGAAGGGCGCCCCGAGCGTCAGAATCGTGTCGATCCCCGAATCCTGTTGAAGCTTGGCGGTGATCGTTGATTCCACCGACGGCATGTCTTTACCGTTGACGTTGAGAACTTCCGTGGCCGGGAATGTGTTTTTCACGCCGGCGCAGCGGGCCTCGAGGTCGACGTGACCTTGTTCCTGGATGACGCAGACGACCTTCTTGGCACCGTCTGACTGCAAGCGCTTACCGGCTTCCTGACCGGCGATGTAGCCGTCCTGTCCGAAGTACTCCTTGACACCCATCGCCTGCCAGGCGTCCAGGCCGGCGTTGAAGGCGACCACGGGGATGCCCTTGGAGCCGGCGCTTTGCACGGCAGCCTTCATCGCGTCGGGCTTGGCCAGCGTCACAGCAATACCCTTGACGCCGCTGTCGATCGCGCTCTGGACCAGGTTCGCCTGGTTCGGCGCTTCGGGATCGCTGGAGTAGCGAAGTTCGATGTTGTCCTTCTTGGCTGCGGTCTCGGCGCCTTTGCGGACCAAGTCCCAGAACGAGTCGCCGGGCGCCTCGTGGGTGATCATCGCGATGGTCATGCGTGGCGTGTCGACGGTGCCGCCGCCCGAACCGCTGCCGTTGTCCCGCGGTTTGCCGCCGGTCGCGGAGCAGGCGGCCAGACCGATCACGAGCGCGCTCACCCCTGCCACGGCCGCTAGCCGATTGAACTTCATTCCGACTCCTTGTCTTCATCGCGGTCTTCGTCGCCCACGCCACGCCCTTGCCTCGATGTAATACGGCTCACAGCAGAAAGTCAATACTTTGTTAGGACATTCGGACTGCAGGTCAAATGTTAGGGTGCCGGGGTGAGCTACTTTGACCTGGCGGTATGCGCCGAGATGGTGTTTACCGACCTGCCGATCGGCGAGCGGGTGCGACGCATCCACGAACTCGGCTTCGCCGTGGAGATCTGGAGCTGGCACGACAAGGACCTCGCCGCACTCGCCGCGACCGGCGCGCGATTCTCGTCGATGACCGGGTACCTGCACGGCGACCTGATCGACCCGGCGGGCGCCGACGAGGTGGTCCAGACCGCCGAGCTGAGCATCAAAGCCGCTGAGACGCTGGGCGTGCCGCGGCTGAACCTGCACACCGCGGAACTCGTCGACGGTCGTGCCGCCCGGCCGCGACAGCGGGCGACCGGGCAGATGTGGCTCACCGCGCAGCGCACGCTGGAGCGGATCGGTGAACTGGGCGCCGCTGCGGGCGTGACGTTCTGCGTGGAGAACCTGAACACGATCGTCGATCACCCCGGTGTCCCCCTGGCCCGCGCGAAGGACACGCTTGCGCTCGTCGAGGGGGTCGACCACCCGAACGTCAAGATGATGCTCGACCTCTACCACGCCCAGATCGGGGAAGGGAATCTTGTGGAGCTGGTGCGCCGGTGCGGCCCCGCGATCGGTGAGATCCAAGTGGCCGACGTGCCGGGACGATGCGAGCCGGGGACCGGCGAGATCCACTACCCCGCGATCGCAACAGCGTTGCGCGACATGGGCTATCGAGGCACGATCGGCCTGGAGGCATGGGCAGCCGGTGACAGTGCGGAGGCGCTCGCGGCGTTCCGCGCCGCGTTCTCCTGACCGCGCGATCCTCAGTAGCGCGCCCACCGGACGATGACGGTCCCATCGGCGCCGACCAGGATTCCGCGGCGCGCCATGTTGATCTCGACGTGCCGATCGGCCGCGGCGATGCGACGGGCCGGGCCCACCACCAGCTTGGGGCTGGTGGTCAGACATAGTTCGTCGATCTCGTTGTCCGACACCAGTTGTGAGAACAATGTGGGGCCGCCTTCGACGAGCACCCGGTGCAGCCCCAATGCGCCGAGCCCGTCCCGGATCGCCGCAGAATCCACTCGGCTGCCCGCCAGCACGACGACATGGGCGCGGGACTCCACGAGTTGTCGCCGCGCCGCAATATCGGCGCCGGACGACACGAAGACCACCGGCGGCGCCGCCGCATTGCGGAGCACCGCGGGCGGGACGACACCGCGACTGGACACCACGGCCACCGGCAGGGCGGCTGCCAGGCCCCTCGACAGTCGCCATGCTTGCGCGGCCGGATCGAGCTGAAGGTTCTCGTAGGGTTTGGATTTCGCCGTCGTCGCACCCACCAGCACCACGTCGGCGACCTCACGCAACCGGCTGAACACCCGGCGATCGGTCGGTGTGCCCAGTCTTCGGCCCGATCCTTCGAGGGTGACCGCCCCGTCGATGCTCGCGATGAAGTTGGCCCGGAACAGGGGACGCTGGAGCCGGTCGGGGTACGCGAGCAGGTCGCGCAAGGCATCGTCGGTGAGCGATTCCGCCTCGTGCAGTGTCGAATGTGGTGCGCCGGCAAGAGCGGTCATAGCGGCACGCTCACGTCGCGGCGCACCGAGACGCCCGTACTCGCCACGTGTTGCCGGCCGACGAAGAACAGGGCGGTCACTGCGCCCACCGCGGCGGCGAATGCGGGCAACAGCATCGACTGCGACGTGACGGCGGCCAGCGACACATCTGAACTCGCGCCGGCCAGCAGGCCGGCCGTCAGTGCGGCCACACTGGCACTCGACAGCGCCGCCCCGAGGTGGCGCGCGGTGTTGCACAGAGCTGAACCTGCACCGGCCAACTCGTCCGGTAGTGCGCGGGATGCGATGACGGCCAGCGGTTCCCAGGTGAACGCTCCGGCGACGCCCACCGTCGCCAGCGGCAACACCAGCTGCCAGATCGGGGTGGCCGGCGTCATCTCCGATGCCAGCCACAACAAGGCGATCGCCAGCAGTGTGAAGCCGACGATCACGACAGCACGCGGATGGACGCGGTCGACGAGCCTTCCGACCACCGGCGCGAACACGACGGTCGCGGCGGCCATCGGAGCGGTGAGAAGCGCGGCGTGAACCGGTGAAAGTCGGTAGCCCTCTTCGAGAAAGATCATCAGCGGGACGATGAAGGCGACGAAGGCAAAGCTGACCACGGCGATCCCGGCAGTGGCCAGGATGAAGTTCCGGTGTCGGATCAACCGCAGCGGTATCAGCGGTTCGCCCGGGTGAACGGCCTGCCAGCCGACGAAGACCGCGAGCACTACCAGCCCGCCCACGATCAGCATGCCGATCCACGGCGACCAACTGTCGCGCTGGCCTTCCTGAAGACCGAACACGATCAAGCCGATACCGGCGCCGGAGAGCAGGACGCCGAGAATGTCCATGTGCAGATGCCGGCCGGGCAGCTCCGGAACCAGCCACGCCGCCAGCACCAACCCGAGAATGCCGATCGGTGCATTGACGAAAAAGATCCATCGCCAGCCGAGCTGATCGATCAGCACACCACCGAGAATGGGACCTCCGAACAGGCCCAGCCCGGTGGTGACGCCCCAGACGCTCATCGCCATCCCGCGCCGCTCGGGCGGGAACATCCGGGTGATCGCCGTGAGGATCTGCGGCGCCAGCAGCGCGGCGCCGGCGCCCTGCACGACGCGGGCGGCGGTCAGCATTCCCACCGATGTGGCAAGACCGCACCACACCGATGACACGCTGAAGATCGCCATCCCGACGAGGTAGACGCGCTTGGGCCCGAATCGGTCTCCGAGCCGTCCGCCGATCAGCAGTAGTGCCGCGAACGCCAGGAGGTAACCGCTTGTCACCCACAGCACCGCGCCGTACTCGGCGCCGAAGTCGGCCTTGAGCACCGGGTTGGCCACCGCGACCACCGTCGAGTCGACGACGATCAGAAACAGGCCCAGCATCAGCGCCCACAGCGCGCGGAACAAGTGGCTCTCTGTCACTGTCCCCCGCCGTTTTCGACGCAGCTGGAAAGCCAAATTGTCACACGCGTCGACCAGCCTGGCCGATCAAATCGAAATTCTCGAAACCATAAGGCGGCGAGCGGATTTCAATTCTGATCTTGAATAGCCAACCGCGCAGAGTTTGCCGCACTCACGATCGCGGCGCGAATGTGCGTGGTGTACGCCACGCGGACCGGCGAACCGCTATTCGCCGGAATTCGGCGAAAGGCGCACGTCAGCGGTCGACGAGTGTGGTGTCGAAGTAATACCGGGCGGCGCGATAGCAGTGTGAACCGAATTCGACGGCGCGGCCGGAATCGTCGAACGCCGTGCGGTCCATGGTCAGCAGCGGCGCACCCGGCTTCTCGTCGAGCAGCCGGGCCTCACTTCGGCTGGCCGCCCTCGCACCGATGCGCTGGCTGGCCAACCGGATATGGACGCCGCGGCCGCGCAGCGACTGGTACAGGCCGCTGCGTTCCAGTTCCTCGGCAGCCGGGGCGATCTCGGCCGGCAGATAGTTGGTCATCAGGGCCAGCGGCTCGCCGTTGGCGCAGCGGAGACGTTTGATGCAGGCGACCTCGCGTCCCTCGGCAAGGCTCAGCTCGCGCGCGACGTCCTCACCGGGCGGGCCGACGTGGTACTCGAGCAGCTGGGTGGTGGGCTCTTGTCCGGCCCGGGACAGGTCGTCGAACAGGCTCGTGAGTTCGACGCGGCGGTGAACCGGGTTCTGGACGACCTGGGTTCCGACGCCGCGCTTGCGAACCAGAAGGCCCTTGTCGACGAGCTCCTGAATGGCGCGGCGCGTGGTGGGCCGCGACAGTGTCAACCGCTTGGCCAATGCGAGTTCATTTTCGAAGCGGTCTCCCGGCGCGAGTTCGCCACTACGTATCGCCGCCTCGATTGCCTGGGATAGCTGGTAGTACAGGGGAACGGGGCTTGACCTGTCCAGTTCGACCGTCAACGGCACATCGACTCCGATCTCGAACTCGAAAACCCAACAGTAGCTGCACTCTAGCATCGATTGAGATAAAGATAGAATGTCAGGACAAAGTATTGACATGGCGCTGTGACGCGGGGCACCCTCGTACACAAGTCCCCAACGAGCCCTGAAGAGAGCTGACGTGACCACTGACGCACCGTTCGACGTACTCGCCATCGGGCGCAGTGGCGTCGACATCTATCCGCTGCAGATCGGCGTCGGTCTCGAACGCGTGGAATCCTTCGGCAAGTTCCTCGGCGGCAGCGCAGCCAACGTCTCGGTGGCCGCCGCGCGACTGGGCAACCGCACCGCGTTGATCTCCGGAGCGGGCGCAGATCCGTTCGGCCGGTTCGTCCGTGACGAGTTGAGCCGCCTCGGCGTGGACAACCGCTACGTCACCGTCGACCCGAACCACCCGACGCCGGTGACCTTCTGCGAGATCTTCCCGCCGGACAACTTCCCGCTGTACTTCTACCGCAAGCCGTCGGCGCCCGATCTGCAGATCACCGCCGCCGACATCGATCTCGATGCCGTGCGTACTGCCCGGCTGTACTGGTCCACGGTGACCGGTCTCTCCGAAGAGCCAAGCCGGGGTGCGCATTTCGCGGCCTGGGAGGCACGTGGGGCGAGCGAAGCGACGGGCAATGGGCCCAGCCGCACCCCGTTGACGGTTCTGGACCTCGATTACCGACCAATGTTCTGGGACTCCCCCGCCGCCGCCACCGCGCAGGTTCAGCGTGCACTGGCCCACGTCACGGTCGCTGTCGGCAACCGCGAGGAATGTGAGATCGCGGTCGGGGAAACCAATCCGCACAAGGCCGCCGACGCACTGCTCGACCTCGGCGTGCAGCTGGCGATCGTCAAGCAGGGCCCGCGCGGGGTGCTGGGCAAGACCCGCAGCGCATCGGTGACAGTGCCACCGGTGGACGTCGACGTCGTCAACGGGCTCGGCGCGGGCGACAGCTTCGGCGGCAGCCTGTGCCACGGCCTACTGCACGGCTGGCCGCTGGAGAAGACGCTGCGCTATGCCAACGCCGCCGGCGCGATCGTTGCGTCGCGGCTGGAGTGCTCGACGGCGATGCCGACCGCCGCCGAGGTAGCCGAGCTCGCCGACCAGACGGCGGTGGAGGCCGTCAATGTCTAGCGCCTGCAGGGACTATGCGGATATCACCGATCTGCGTGCCGCCGATCCGGCCGCGATCGCGCGGGCATGGCAGGAGCGCACCACCCGGCCCGTCGTGCGCGGCAACGGACGACTGATGATCGTCGCCGCCGACCACCCGGCCCGCGGTGCCCTGGCCGTCGGCGCGCGGCCCACCGCGATGAACAGCCGCACGGACCTGCTCGACCGGCTGCGCTCCGCGCTCGCCCATCCCGGCGTCGACGGAGTATTGGCCACCTCGGACATCTTGGACGACCTGCTGCTGCTCGGCGCACTCGAGGACAAGGTGGTCTTCTCCTCGATGAACCGCGGCGGCCTGGCCGGCGCCTGTTTCGAGCTCGACGACCGCATGACCGCCGCCACCGCCGCATCGACTGCCGCGGCGAAGATGAACGGCGGAAAGATGTTGTGCCGCATCGACCTCGACGATCCGGGCACAGTCGCCACCCTGGCCGCGTGCGCGCAAGCCGTCGACGAACTGGCAGCGCACGGCTTGATCGCGATGCTCGAACCGTTCCTGTCCAGCCGAGTCGACAGCAAGGTGCGCAACGACCTGAGCCCGGATGCGGTGATCAAATCCATCCACATCAGCCAGGGCCTCGGCTCCACGTCGGCCTACACCTGGATGAAGCTGCCGGTCGTCGACGAGATGGAGCGGGTGATGGACTCCACGACGTTGCCGACTCTCCTGCTGGGCGGCGACCCCACCGATCCCGACGAGGCATTCGCCAGTTGGGAGAAGGCATTGTCGCTGCCGTCGGTACGGGGTTTGATCGTGGGGCGCACCCTGTTGTATCCGGCCGATGACGACGTGAGCTCCGCGGTCGCGACCGCCGTGGCGATGGTGAGGTGACAAAGAATGAACAGCAAGTACTACATTCCCGCCCGCAGCGCCGAGTTGCCGTTCACCGTCGACGTCACGCCCGAGTCCGCTGGATGGGCGGAGTCCTCGCTGCACGTGGTGGAATTGGACGATAGTCAGACCATCGAGCTGACCACCGGTGGTACCGAGGTGATGATCCTGCCGTTATCGGGGGGCGGCAGGATCACCTGTGGCGGAGAAACATTCGAGCTGTCGCGGCGCGAATCGGTCTTCGACGGACCAGCCGACATGGTCTACCTCGGTATCGACCAGACGTTCATGCTGACCGGTGAAGGGCGCTTCGCGATCTGCGGGGCACGCGCCACCATCTCGTTCCCGAACCGCCGGGTCGCGGCAGCCGACGTGGCCGTCGAGTTGCGCGGGGCCGGCAACTGCAGCCGCCAGGTGCACAACTTCGGCACCGCAACCACATTCGAAGCCGACTCGTTGATCGCCTGCGAGGTCATCACCCCCGGCGGTAACTGGTCGAGCTACCCCGCGCACAAGCACGAGGAGAACACCGACGTCGAGACGCAGCTCGAGGAGATCTACTACTTCGAGATCGCCGACAGCCCGGCGGGCACTCCCGGCTTCGGCTATCACCGCGTCTACGGCACACCGCAGCGCCCGATCGAGGTGCTCGAAGAGGTCCGATCCGGCGACGTGGTGCTGGTGCCGCACGGCTATCACGGTCCGTCGATCGCTGCCCCCGGCCACCACATGTACTACCTCAACGTGATGGCCGGATCCGGCCCGAACCGGGCCTGGCTGATCTGTGACGACCCGAACCACACCTGGCTGCGCGGCAGCTGGGAACACCAGCAGGTCGACCCCCGGCTGCCGATGGGCAGCCCCGCCGGGCAAGGAGTGTGATCGTGGTATCCACCGCGCCGAAGTCGACCGAGAAGCTGGCCGACTCCGAGAGCACCGTGCGACTTACCGTGGCCCAGGCCACCATTCGGTTCCTCGCCAACCAGTACGCCGAGCGTGACGGGGTACGCCGGAAGTTCTTCGCCGGATGCCTGGGCATCTTCGGACATGGCAACGTGGCGGGACTGGGCCAGGCACTCCTGCAGGACGAAGTCGAATCTCTCGCGGCCGGCCGCAGTCCGGGTCTCACCTACGTGCTGGGCCGCAACGAACAGGCCATGGTCCACACTGCCGTCGCGTATGCGCGGCAGAAGGACCGCCTCGAAGCCTGGGCCGTCACCGCAAGCGTCGGACCCGGATCCACCAACATGCTGACCGGTGCCGCGTTGGCGACCATCAACCGGCTGCCGGTACTGCTGCTGCCTGCCGATACCTTCGCCACCCGGGTCAGTTCGCCTGTGCTGCAGGAGCTCGAGCTGCCGTCCTCCGGCGACGTCACGGTCAACGATGCGTTCAAGCCACTGTCGCGCTACTTCGATCGGGTGTGGCGACCTGAGCAGCTGCCCGCCGCACTGCTGGGCGCCATGCGCGTGCTGACCGATCCGGTAGAGACCGGCGCGGCCACCGTGTCGATCCCCCAGGACGTCCAGGCGCAAGCCCACGACTGGCCGGAATCGCTGTTTGCCGAACGCACGTGGCACATCGCCCGTCCGCTGCCGGAGCGCTCGGTGATTGCGCGGGCTGCGGAGATCATCGCCGCTGCGGCCAAGCCGCTGGTCATCGCCGGGGGCGGTGTGCACTACTCCGAAGCCGAAGACGCTCTGGCCGCGTTCTGCGAGCAGACCGGCATCCCGGTCGCCGAGAGTCAGGCAGGCAAGGGTTCGCTGCGCTTCGATCATCCGCAATCGGTCGGGGCCGTCGGCTCGACCGGAACCACCGCGGCGAACGCGCTGGCCGCGGAGGCCGACGTGATCATCGGGATCGGGACCCGCTACAGCGATTTCACCTCGGCATCGCGGACCGCGTTCAACAACCCCGATGTCCGGTTCGTCAATATCAATGTCGCCTCGCTGGATTCGGTGAAACAGGGTGGCGTCAGTGTGGTGTCGGATGCACGGGAAGCCCTCGAAGCGCTGGGCTCCGCACTCAAGGGCTACGCCGTCAGTTCCGAATACCGCTCCCGGGCAACCGAACTGGCCGCCGAGTGGGAAGACATTGTGTCGTCGGTGTACGCCTGCGACGACGGTGCGCCGCTCAACCAGAACCAGGTCATCGGCTTGGTCAATACACTGTCAGATCCCCGTGACGTGGTGGTGTGCGCGGCCGGGTCGATGCCCGGAGATCTGCACAAGCTCTGGCGCACCCGCGACCGCAGGGGCTATCACGTCGAATACGGCTACTCGTGCATGGGTTACGAGATCGCCGGCGGTATCGGCGTACGGATGGCCGACGACGACCGCGACGTGTTCATCATGGTCGGCGACGGCTCCTACCTGATGATGGCCACCGAGCTGGTGACGGCTGTCCAGGAGGGCATCAAGGTCATCCCGGTTCTGGTACAGAACCACGGATTCGCTTCTATCGGCGGGCTTTCGGAATCACTGGGTTCCCAGCGATTCGGGACGGCCTATCGATACCGTGGCGCCGGCGGCCGGCTCGACGGCGACACACTGCCGGTCGATCTGGCCGCCAATGCCGCCAGTCTGGGCGCCGATGTCATCAAGGTGGGCACCGCCGCGGAGTTCACCGATGCGGTCAAAGTCGCAAAGGGCAGCGAGCGCACCACCGTCATTCATGTGGAGACCGACCCGTTGATCTACGCACCCGACAGTCACAGCTGGTGGGACGTACCGGTCAGCGAGGTCTCCAGCCTGGAATCCACCCAGACGGCCTACCAACGGTATGCCGACTGGAAGAAAGTTCAACGCGCCCTTGTCAAACCGTCCGATCGCTGAGAGAAAAGCACCGTGAGCACCATTCTCGTCGGCTCGGCACCGGACTCGTGGGGTGTGTGGTTTCCCGACGATCCGCGGCAGACCCCGTACACCCGCTTCCTCGACGAGGTCGCCGCAGCGGGTTATCAGTGGATCGAGCTGGGCCCGTTCGGCTACCTGCCGACCGATCCCCAGCAGCTCGCCGATGAGCTGGCGGCCCGCAACCTCAAGCTGTCCGCCGGCACGGTTTTCGAGCACCTGCACCAGGACAATTCCTGGTCCGCGGTGTGGAAGCAGATCGAGGATGTCGCGAAACTGACTGCCGCCGTTGGCGGTAAGCATGTCGTGGTCATCCCGGAGATGTGGCGCGACCCGTCCTCGGGTGCGGTGCTCGAAGACCGCACGCTGACTGGCGAGCAGTGGCACAAGAAGACCCAGGGCATGAACGAACTGGGCAAGGCGATGTTCGAGCAGTACGGGGTCCACGCGCAGTACCACCCCCATGCCGACAGTCACGTCGACACCGAAGAGAATGTCTACCGCTTTCTTGACGGCACCGACGCCGAATTCGTGAACCTGTGCCTGGACACCGGCCACATCTCCTATTGCGGCGGCGACAACATCGCGATCATCCGCCGCGCACCCGAGCGCATCGGCTACCTGCACCTCAAACAGGTCGACCCCGAGGTGCGCGCCAAGGTCGAGGCCGAGGACCTGCCGTTCGGCGAGGCCGTCACGCTCGGCGCGATGACCGAGCCGCCCCGCGGAATCCCCGACATGCCACCGCTTCTCGCCGAGATCGAGAAGCTGGGCATCGACGTGTTCGCGATCGTCGAGCAGGACATGTTCCCGTGCGAGCTCGATGCTCCGCTGCCCATCGCCACGCGCACCCGCACCTATCTCGGGTCCTGCGGCATCCCGTCCGTCCGGTTCTAGTTCAGGAGATTCACGTCCGTGTCTGATCTTCGTGTCGCCGTAGTCGGCGTCGGCATCATGGGCGCCGACCACGTCGCCCGCCTGACGTCGAAGATCTCCGGCGCCCATGTCGCCGTCGTCAACGACTACCTCACCGAGAAGGCCGAGCAGATCGCCGCAGGCATCCCCGGCTGCCGCGTGATCGCCGATCCGCTGGACGCCATCGCCGACGCGCACATCGATGCCGTCGTGCTGGCCACTCCCGGACCCACCCACGATAAGCAACTGCTGGCGTGCCTGGAGCACGGCAAGCCGGTGCTGTGCGAGAAGCCGCTGACCACCGATGCGGAGACCTCGTTGGAGGTGGTCAAACGTGAGGCCGAGCTCGGAAAGCGGCTCATTCAAGTCGGTTTCATGCGCCGTTTCGACCACGAGTACGCCGCCCTGAAGGCAATGCTGGACTCCGGCGAGCTGGGCCGCCCGCTGCTGTTGCACTGCGCGCACCGCAACCCCGCGGTGCCGCCGTCCTTCGACAGCGCGATGATCGTGCGTGACTCGCTGGTGCATGAGGTCGACGTGACGAGGTTCCTGTTCGACGAGGAGATCGTCGCCATCCAGATCATCACGCCGTCGGCCAACCCGGGCGCGCCCGACGGGGTGGCCGACCCGCAGATCGCCATCATGCGCACCGCCTCGGGCAAGCACGTTGATGTCGAGCTGTTCGTCACCACCGGCGTCGCCTACGAGGTGCGCACCGAGGTGGTTGCCGAAAAGGGAAGCGCCATGATCGGTTTGGATGTCGGCCTCATCCGCAGGACCGCGCCGGGCACCTGGGGCGGGCAGATCACCCCCGGCTTCCGGGAACGGTTCGGCGCCGCCTACGACACCGAGGTCCAGCGCTGGGTGGACGCGGTCCGGGAGGGGTCCCGAACCGGGAATTACACCGACGGTCCCTCGGCGTGGGACGGCTACGCCGCCGCAGCGGTGTGCGAAGCCGGCGTGCAGTCACTCCGCAGCGGTCAGCCGGTTGAGGTCCAGCTGGTGGCGCGCGAGTCGATCGCGGGCGCCTGAGATGACGGATCACGTCGCGAAATATCGCCGCTGCGAGTAGATGTTGATCCCGGTGAACCCGACACCGAGGAGCAGACCATGGCCGCAACCAACGGCAAAGCCATCGACGGCAGCATCGCACTGGTCACCGGCGCCAATCGCGGCCTCGGCCGGGCGTTCACCCAGGCGCTGCTGGACCGGGGCGCCATCAAGGTCTACGCCGCCGCCCGCAACCCCGGCAGCGTCGCCTTCGACGATTCGCGAGTGGTGCCGATCGGCCTGGACATCACTGATGCTGACGCCGTGCGCGCCGCGGCGGAAGCCTGCACCGACGTGTCGGTGCTGATCAACAACGCCGGCGCCATGCTGCAGTCGCCATTCCTGACCGCCGAGGATCCCGATGCCGCCCGCGTCGAGATGGAGACCAACTACTTCGGCACGCTGGCGATGGCGCGCGCGTTCGCGCCCGTTCTGGCGGCTCAGTCAGGTGGCAGCGCACTGGTGAACATGCTGTCGGTGGTCAGCTTCTTCGTCTCCCCCTTCAACGCGTCCTACGGAGCGTCCAAGGCCGCCGAGTGGGCCCTGACCAATGCGCTGCGTATCGAACTGCACGGCCAGGGCACCCACGTCGTCGGTGTACATGCCGGCTTCATCGACACCGATATGGCCGCGGTGATCGACGGCCCGAAGATCTCACCCGAGGACGTCGCGGCCCAGACGATGGACGCCATCGAGAGCGGCGCACCCGAAGTCCTGGCCGACGAGCGCACCCGGATGACGAAGAATTCGGTGCCCACCGATCAGACGTCGATCTACCCGGACATCCAGAAAGCCTGGGACGCCGGCAACAACCCCTGGCGGAGTTGATCACCCAACGGGCAAGATGCCCTTCCATGGACACCACGTTTCCCGCTCCGGCGGGCCCGCTGCCGGCCTACCAAGCACGGCCGGACGGTGACGGACCGTGGCCCGGTGTCGTGATCGTGCACGACGCAATGGGCATGACCGGTGACATCAAACGCATCACCGACCGGTTTGCCGGCAACGGCTACCTCGCCATCACCCCGGCGCTGTATCACCGGGGCAATCGACTGCTGTGCGTGGTGCGCACCCTGCAGGCGTTCAAGAAGGGCAACGGAACCGCCGTCGACGACCTCATCGCCGCCCGCGATCACCTGGCGGCCGATCCGGCGTGCAGCGGGAAGGTCGGCATCATCGGGTTCTGCATGGGCGGCGGGTTCTGCCTCGTGCTGGCACCGACCGGACACTTCGACGCCGCGGCCCCCAACTACGGGGAATGGCCCTCGGACATCTCCGCGATCCCGAACTCGTGCCCGACCGTGGCCAGCTACGGCGCCAAGGACTGGATGCTCAAGGGCGCGGCGGACAAGCTGGAGGACCTGCTCTCGACCAACGATGTGCCACGTGACATCAAGGAGTATCCGAACGTCGGACATTCCTTCATGAACGACTGGGACATCCCCGCGCCGATGCAGGCCATCGCCGGCGTTGCCGGGATGGCCTACTCACGCCCCGAGGCCGAGGACGCCTGGCAGCGGATCTTCGCGTTCTTCGGTGAACATCTGAACTGACGGCGGCGAGAGCTAGTGGATGAAGATGGTGTCGACGAGCACGTAACCGGCCACTGCGAAGACCAGGTAGGCAAACCAGTGCTGTAGCCGTCGGGTGTCAAGTCTGGTACCGAGGTGCGCGGCGACCAGCGAACCGAGGATGGCGGTACCGACGAACGCGCCGGTGATCGCCCAGTCGATGCCGCCCGCGCTGACATGTGAGACCAATCCCGCTGCCGAGTTGACGACGATGATCAAGAGCGACGTACCGATGGCGACCGGGATCTCCACTCCGAGCATCAGCACCAGAGCCGGAATGATCAGGAAGCCCCCACCGACACCGAAGAGCCCGGTGAGCAAGCCGACGAGGAATCCCGCGGGGATGGATCTCGGGGCGCAGTGACGCCAGTTGATCCCTGAATCGCCGACCTTGCATGCAGTGCCGGTGTCGCCGTTGTCCTGCAGCAACCGGATACCCGCCACCACCATCACCCCGGCAAAGCCGATGAGCAGAGCCGATTGAGGTAGCTGTCTACCGATTGCCGTCCCCACGAAGGTGGCGGGAATGCCGGCCGCCGCGAAGATCGCGGCCAGCCGCCACTGCACCTGTCCGGCCCTGATCTTGGGCAGCGCGCCCACCGCCGACGCGGTGCCAACCACGATGAGCGACATCGGGATGGCCTGCTCGATTCCCAGCCCGAGCACGTAGACCAGCGCGGGAACCGCGAGAATGGACCCGCCACCGCCGAGTAAACCCAGCAGGACGCCGATCACTGCGCCGAGGGCCAAGGCGAGTCCGACGGTCATCGATTTCCACTCACCCGCGTGGTGTGACTTGCGCCGCGCAGTTCCGCTCGCAGGTACACCGCTGACTCACGGGCACCGATCGCATCACATCGTCGGCGTGCTGGCCGCAGCCGGCCCAGCCGGTCTTTCCGCACGTGGGACACTTCTCCGGGTAACACATGTGTTCTCCTATGCCGGTTGCGATTTCGGTACGGGGCTTGCGGCGATCTTGGCGCGCACCTCGGTCATGTCGAGGTCCTTGACCCTGGCGATGAGATCTTCCAGGGCCGCGGCGGGCATCGCACCGGGCTGGCGGTAGACCAGAATCCCGTCGCGGAAGGCCATGATCGTCGGGATCGCCCGTATCTCCAGTGCCGCAGCGAGTTCTTGCTCGGCTTCGGTGTCGACCTTGGCGTGCACCACATCGGGGTGCGACTCCGACGAGCGGTCGAAGACCGGAGCGAAGGCGCGGCACGGGCCGCACCACGACGCCCAGAAGTCGATGAGCACAACGGGATTCTCGGCGATCGTGGCCTTGAAGTCGGTAGCGGTCAGCTTCTTGATTGTCATTGTGATGTCCTTTCGTTGTGTCGCAATCGAATTGTTAGGCCAGGCCCTTGAGCATCAGATTCCAGTACATGAACGGGAGCCCGTATTTCTTCAGATACCAATAGGCCCGGTGTGGCGTCGTCGGATTCAGCAGGGGGAACGACGGTTCCAGCTTCAGGTCGTAATCGAACTCGGCAAGCAGCATCGCGTGCGACGAGGTGATGATCGGGCACGACGAGTAACCGTTGTACGACGCGGGTAGTGGCTGGTGTTTCAAGAACGCGTCGATGTTGGCGACAACCACCGGGGCCTGCTTGCGGATCGCGGCGCCGGTCTTGGAGTTCGGCGACGAACCCGCGTCACCCAGGCTGAACACGTTCGGGTACCGCACGTGCTGCATGGTGTGCTTGTCGATGTCGACATAACCGGCCGCGTCACCCGTCGACAGCGGGCTGGACTTGATCCAGTCCGGCGCCGACTGCCGCGGCACGGCATGCAGAACGTCGTAGGGCAGCATGGCATCGGTGCCGCCGGCGGCGACGCTGGTGATGCCGACCTTGCGCGATGCCGCATCAACGGACGTCACCTCGGAGTTGGTGTGCAAGGTGATGCCGTAGTCGGCAATGACCTTGTCGAGGCTGTCCGCAATCGCCGGAATCCCGAACGGCCGTGCCCCCGGCATCACCAGGTGGATGTCAATGTCTTTGAGCACCCCCTGTTTCCGCCAGTAGTCGGCCGCCAGGTAGGCGATCTTCTGCGGAGCACCGGCACACTTGATCGCGCCGGAGGGGACGGTGAAAACTGCGGTGCCCGAACGCATGTTGCGGATGAAGTCCCAGGTGCGCGGCGCGAGGTCGAACCGGTAGTTCGACGACACCCCGTCACGGCCCAGGGCATCCTCCAGGCCCTCGGTGCGGTTCCAATCCAGCTGGATGCCCGGACAGACAACGAGCACGTCGTAGGTGTAGGTCGAGCCGTCCACGCAGGTGACCGTGTTGTTGTCGGGATCAAAGGCACTGGCGGCGTTCTTGATCCAGGTCGCACCCGTGGGCATGACCGACGACTCGTCGCGCTCAGTGGTCGGCGCCTTCACCTGACCGCCGCCGACCAGCGTCCACAGCGGTTGGTAGTAGTGCTTGCTCGACGGCTCGATGATGGCGACGTCGGTGTAGCCCTTGCGGAGCATCCGCGCGGCGACTGTGATGCCGGCGGTTCCGCCGCCGACGATCAGGATTTGATGTTTGGCCGTGATGGTCATGGTGGCAGTTCTCCTCGGAAGATCAGGCGTTTTGGTGGGCTTCGTCCCAGGCGCCGTAGCCGCCCAGGATGTCACTGACGTCGGCAAACCCGTTCTGGCGCAACAGACTTGCAGCGACAGAGGACCGGTAACCGCCAGCGCAATAGACGACTGTCGGCTTGGCGGGATCCAGTTCGCCGAGCCGGGCGGGCAACTGCCCGACCGGGATCGCGACGGCGTGCGGAATCGCGCCGGCTTCGACCTCGCCGGGGTTACGCACGTCGACGATCTGCAGATCAGGCAGCTCAGATGCGCGCTGATCGAATGCCTGGGCGGTCAATCGGGATGCGACGGCAACGTCGCCACGGTTCTCGAACATCGCCTCGAACGGCTTGTCGAGATAACCGATCACCCGGTCGAAACCGATGCGGGCGAGCCGGTTCTTGCCTTCCAGTTCCTGCCCCGGGTCGGTGACCAGCACGATATCGACATCGGAGGGCAACACAGAGCCCGCGAACTCGGCGTACCGGCCTTCCAGACCGATGTTGACAGCGCGGCGCAGATGGCCGAGAGCGAACTCCTCGGGAGTGCGCCCGTCAACCAGCACCGCGCCGTTGTCGACGGCGGCGCGGACCTCGTCGTAGGTCATCGCCTTCGGCATCTTGGTCTCGTCGAGCAGTTCGCGGTCCCTGCGGTTGAGGATCGCGTTGTAGACGAAGTAGGCGGGCGCCGGCGGCTGACCCTCGGTGACGAGATTCATGAACGTCGCCTTGTCGGGTGCTCGCAATGCGTAGTTGGTCGCCTTCTGATCGCCCATGGTCGACCACAGGTCGGTCGACAAGTTCTTGCCGCACGCCGATCCGGCGCCGTGCGCCGGGTACACCCGGGTCGCGTCGGGCAGCGTCATCAGCTTGTCGTGCAAGGAGTCGTAGAGCTTCTCGGCGAGTTCCTCACGGGTGAAGCCGATGGAGGCCAGCAGGTCAGGTCGGCCCACATCACCGATGAACAGGGTGTCGCCGGTCATCACGCCGTACGGAACGGTGTCATCGGCATGCTCGTAGATCACGATGCTCAATGACTCGGGTGTATGCCCGGGGGTGTGGCGGAATTCCAGTGTCACATCACCCAGCGAATAGCGTTCACCGTCAGCGACACCCATCGACTCGAATTCTGTTTGGGCGACTGAGGAGTAGACGATTTTCGCGCCGGTGGCCTTGGCAAGTTCCAGGTGACCGGACAGGAAGTCGGCGTGGAAGTGCGTCTCGATGACCAATTCGATGGTCAGTCCCTGCTCCTCCGCGTCGGCCACATACTCGGCCACATCACGTTGCGGATCCACAACAACTGCGCGGCCGGTGCTTTCGTCGCCGATCAGGTACGAAGCGTGGGACAGGCAGTCCAGGTAGTACTGCTGCAGGATCATCGTCGACTTCTTTCTCTCGGGAACGCGGTAGCGCCCATGTGGACCATACCCCTACGGGTATTCCAAGTACCCTAGGGGGTATCTTATTCCCGCGGGGCGATATTCCGGCCGCATCCTTGGATATGCCCCCTCCGGTATCGCCTGAGCTGCCCGAATGCTCCGCCGGAGACGGCGAGAGACTCGTCACAGACGCGCCACCGGCGCTCACGCAAGGTCGCTCACGCGGGCAAACCCGTCCGGAAAAGCAATCAGATACCGGTATACCCCGTGGGGTATAGTAAGGGTGATGTCGGGCGCCGCGTAGGTCGCCCGCCCGACATCGGAGTTCATCCCGGAGCTCCGGCTCCATCGTTGAAAGGTGATCCGTGATGGGTGTATTCGAAATCGACCCGGGCGGCGCAATGATGCTCGTCGACAGGTCCGGCGCCATCCTGCTCGACGTTCGCGAGGACGATGAGTGGACCGCCGGGCATGCTCCCGGCGCTGTTCACGTACGACTCGGCGATCTTGACGCGCACCTCTTCGAGGCCGCCGCCCCGATCGTTGCGGTCTGCCGCTCGGGAAACCGATCCAGCGTGGCGGCAACGAAACTTGCAGCGGCCGGGCTAACCGTCTACAACTTGGCCGGCGGGATGGGGGCCTGGCAGCGCGCCGGGCGCCCGGTGATTCGCGAGGACGGCGCCGCAGGCACCGTTATCTGATCGAGAAGCCTCGATGCTGCCAACCTGTCGTAATTCGTTCAGGCTGAAGTGAAGACACGATCGACGAAGGCCTCCGCGCCGGCCTTCCAGGCAACGATGAAGTTGCCAACATCATCGCGACTGATCGCCAGGCCAGGGCAAAACCAGTCCGCGCCGTCCTCGGTGAAGAAGTGCGGCGATCCGACCACGCCGCGAGCGCGGCCCGCGTCCCAATCGGCCTGGACCGCAGCGGACGTGGTCTCTGCGTCAAGCGGTTCGAGGCCGAACCGGGCTGCGATGGGCCCGATGACCTCGGGCCGCCCGATATCAAGGCCCTCTTCGAATAGCGCATTCCGCAACGCCAACCCGACCTCTTCGACCAGCACGGGATCGCCGGCGCGGTCGGCAGCAGCGCTCAGCGCATATGCCGTCATCGACGTTTCCGGGAATGCCTCGACGGAGAAGCCCGCGAACAGGTCGGGACGCACCGACGCGCGAAGCGCCGAGATCTCGGCACCCACGTGGTGGCGATCAAGCGGACTGCCGTTGATCAGCTCCAGTGGCCAGGATCGGATGCGCAGGCGTGGTTCAGTGAGGCCGCGCTCGGTGCGCCGGTCGATCAGGGTCCTGAGCCCGACGTGGGTGAACGGGCACAGGATGTCGGCGAAGACCTCGACGGTGCGCATGGCGGCGAGGGTACCGGCCGGCTAGCAGACCGTCGACGTCATGACGGGCTACCTTGCGCGGCGTCGGCGAACTCGCAGAACGCTGTGTAGGCACGTGCGCCGTAAATCGTTGCCGGACCACCGTGCATCATGATGCTGACACCGATGACCTCAGCGGCCTCCTGCCTGGTGGCACCCGCGCGAACGGCACCCCGGGCATGCGATGCGATACAGCCATCGCACCCTTGGACGACTCCGATCACCATCGCCATCAGTTCCTTGACCTTGGCCTCGACCGCACCGGTACCCATAGCGGCCCGGCTCAGCGCACCGAACCCGTCATATACCTCGGGAATCATCTGCCGTAACGCCCGATGTTGTGGGTTCAACTCGGCGAGCACATCGGAATGGTGACCGTGATCCGTCATGGTCCCAAACGTAGGCCGCCGAAGATACGGAGCAGCAGAGACTTTCGGCCCTGATGTGGTTGACAGTCAACGCGTCGGTCAGGGTCCAAAGGCGGTGCCGACGCCTCGGAGATCAGAGGCGCCGGCACCGGCCAAAACGACAGCCAACTCAGAGGATGTAGAGCATCTCCTGGTAGGTCGGCAGCGGCCAGAGGTCGTCGGCGACAACGCCTTCCAAGGTGTCCGCAGCCGCACGCACCGCATCCATCAACGGCAACAAGCTCGCCGCGTGCTCGGCTTCTTCCTTGGCGGTGTCGCCGCCGTGCGCACCAAGGGCGTCCTTGAGTGCGGCCAACGCAGCGGTCAGCTCCGCAATCGGCGTGGACACGGTCTCCAGCAATGCGGTGTCCGCCTCCACCCCGGCCGCCTTCAGCGCCGCGACATTCTGCGCCAGCTCGGTCTGGTAGCGGACGGCTGCAGGCAGGATCACGGTCGATCCCATTTCGAGTGTCAACTTGGCTTCGACATTGACCGTCAGGGCATAGGTCTCGTACCGCACCTCTTCGCGGCTGTGCAGCTCCCGAGCGTTGAACACCCCGTACTTCTCGAAGACCTCGATCGCCTCCGGTGTCACCAGCTGCGGAATGGCGTCGAGCGTCGTCTTGAGGTTCGGCAGGCCGCGCTCGGCGGCCTCGATCTGCCAGTTCTCCGAGTATCCGTCACCGTTGAACACGACCGCGCCGTGCTCGGTGATGATCTCGGTGAGCAGCTTCTGCACTGCCTCATCGAAGCTCTCGCCGGCTGCGACCGCTGTCTCCAGCACGGTGGCCATGTAGTCGAGCGAATCAGCCATGATCGTGTTGAGGATGATCATCGGGACGTTGATCGTCTGCCCCGAGCCCGGCGCCCGGAACTCGAATCGGTTGCCGGTGAACGCAAATGGGCTGGTGCGGTTGCGGTCGCCCGGATCGGTCGGCAGCTCGGGCAGCGTGTCGACACCGATGTGCATGACGCCCTTGCCCTTTGACGAGGTGGCCGCTCCCTTGGCGATCTGCTCGAACACGTCGGCCAGCTGAGCGCCGAGGAAGATCGAGATGATGGCCGGCGGAGCCTCGTTGGCGCCAAGGCGGTGATCGTTGGTGGCCGAGGCCACCGAAACCCGCAGCAGCCCGCCGAACTTGTGAACGGCACGGATCACCGCGGCACAGAACACCAGGAACTGGGCGTTCTCGTGCGGGGTATCACCAGGCACCAACAGGCTGCCGAATTGTGCGTTGCCCATCGAGAAGTTGACGTGCTTACCGGAACCGTTGACACCGGCGAACGGCTTCTCGTGGAACAGACACTCCATGCCGTGCTTCTTGGCGATGTTACGGAACGTCGTCATCAGCAGCTGCTGGTGGTCGGCGGCGATGTTGGCCCGCTCGAACATCGGCGCGATCTCGAACTGGCCCGGCGCGACCTCGTTGTGGCGGGTCTTGGCCGGGATGCCGAGCTTGAACAGCTCCCGCTCGGTGTCCATCATGAAGGCCAGTACCCGGTCGGGAATGGCGCCGAAGTAGTGGTCGTCGAATTCCTGGCCCTTGGGCGGTTTCGCACCGAACAGCGTGCGGCCGGCGTTGATCAAGTCGGGACGAGCCAGGAAGAAGTGCCGGTCGACCAGGAAGTACTCCTGCTCAGGCCCGCAGAACGACACGATGTGGTCGAAATCCTTGTGGCCGAACAACTTCAGGATTCGCTCAGCCTGCGCACCCATCGCCTGCTGGCTACGCAGCAGCGGCGTCTTGAAGTCGAGTGCCTCACCGGTCATCGACACGAATACCGTCGGGATGCACAGGGTGTTGCCGTTCGGATTCTCCAGAATGTAGGCCGGGCTGGTGACGTCCCAGCCGGTATAGCCGCGCGCCTCGAACGTGCTGCGCAGACCGCCCGACGGGAAGCTCGACGCGTCCGGCTCGCCCTGAATCAGGGTCTTACCCGCGAATTCGGCGAGCGTCGCGCCGTCGCTCACAGGCTCCAGGAAGCTGTCGTGCTTTTCGGCGGTAAGACCGGTCATCGGATAGAAGACGTGCGCGTAGTGGGTCGCGCCCTTCGACAATGCCCAGTCCTTCATCACCGAGGCGACGGCGTCGGCGACCGCCGGATCGAGCTTCGCGCCCTTCTCGATGGTCGCGACGACCGACTTGTACACCGACTTCGGCAACCGCAGCCGCATTTCGGCCAGGGTGAAGACATTGGCGCCGAAGATCTCGCCTGGCGCTTCGCCCGGATCGAAGCTGAAGGGGGGAGGCTCGTACGCCTCGACATTGACGATCGCCTGAAGGCGGGCCGCGTTTCCGCTCAACTGTCTTTCCTCTGCACCCAAGACGCCCGCGTCTGCTCGCGGGCGTGTGACCGGCCCACGTTAGGTCGCTTCCATGCCGATCTCGTTACGTCTGCGTCAACGACAGAATGCGGGCTGATCCGCAACAACTTTTCGCAAACTCAAATTGAGCAAACAACTCCCCTGTGCAGCCTGGGTTTATGCACGTAGACAGGCTGAAAAAGAAAAATTGACGAGTTCCCAAATTTTTGTTCAGCAAGGATTCGAACGTCGTATACCGGGGTACAGGGAGATTTGAATTCAACCTCTGGGGGTAGTTATGTCTCGCTCAATCGTCATCGCACCTTTAGCCGTATGCGCCGTCGTCGCGGGGTCGGCGTCACTCAGTCCGTACAGTTCGCCGACGCCATCGGCGGCCATCCGAACCAACGCGATTCACCTCACCAGCCTGGACAGCGCCGCCTGGAACGCATTGCCTCCCACGTCGGCAGCCGCGGTTCCCGGCGCGTCGTTGCCCTTCGGCCTGCCACAGGTTCTGGCGATCATGACCGCGCTGGCCGCGTTCAATCCGGACGCTGCGGCAACGATGCAGTTCATCAACACGGAACTGCTCGATCAACTGGCGCAAGGCACGCCGCTGGGCGAGGCGATGGTCAACGTCAGCCTGCTCCTGTCCCCGCCGGTCGGCGGCGACCTGAGCTCACCGCTCTCCGGCATCCTGACGCAGATCGGCCCGATGATTGCATTGGCGCCCACCGTGATCGGCGGTGCCATCACGGTTCTCGCCGCCATTCCCGAGGCGGCGTTACCGGTCGTCGGGGCGGTGGTGGACGCCTTCATCAAGACCGCTGCCGCAGCGGGTTCGGATGGTTTCGGTGCTGCCGTTCAGGCCGGCATCACCGAGGTGTTCGCGGCCGCGGCCAAGGGCATAGCCATGATGGTCGACGTCGTCAGGAACGTGCTGCACTCCATCTCGGCCAGCATGACTGTCGGATCTGCCTCGGCTATCGCGGTCCCATCCGCAGCCCGCAGTGTCCGCGACACGAGCGGCGTGCCCGTATCCGGTGACACGACGAAGGTCGACACGACCACCAAGCGGGCCACCGCCGCTCCAGCGAGAGGCGTCGCCGGCCCGCGCCCAAGGCATTCGGCCCCCGCCGCGGAGCCCGCCACGGCCACAGCCAACAGCCGGCCCGCCCCTTCGGCCCGGGCCTCCGGTACGCGCGACGCCCGCCCGGCAGGTAGCAAGGGGACTGCCAAGTCCGCCCGTTAGTGTCGGCGGTCCACATGGCGGCCTAGATTTGAAGGCATGAGCAACGGCCGCGACATCCCCGCCGATTACGACGAACAAGCGGTCACCGTCAGCGAACGAAAAGACGAGGCCGCCGGGGTGAAGGCGGTGGCGGTCACCATGCAGCGCGCCCTCGAGCAGATGGGTCCCCTGCGCACCCTGTCGACCCTGGCCCGCATCAACCAGCGCCACGGCTTCGACTGCCCGGGCTGCGCATGGCCCGAGGAACACGACAACCGCAAGCTGGCCGAGTTCTGCGAGAACGGCGCCAAGGCGGTGGCCGAAGAGGCCACCAAGCGCCGGGTCACTCCCGAGTTCTTCGCCCGCCATTCGGTGGACGAGTTGGCCGCCAAGCCCGAGTACTGGCTGTCCCAGCAGGGACGGCTCACCCACCCGATGGTCCTTCGCCCCGGTGCGCAGCACTACACCCCGATCGAATGGGATGACGCCTACCGGCTGATCGCCGAGCATCTCACCGGGCTGGCGTCCCCGGACGAGGCGGTGTTCTACACCTCCGGCCGCACCAGCAACGAGGCCGCGTTTCTCTACCAGCTGCTGGTGCGCAGCTTCGGCACCAACAACCTGCCGGACTGCTCCAACATGTGTCACGAATCATCGGGCACCGCGCTGATGGATTCCATCGGCGTCGGCAAGGGCTCGGTGACCGTCGACGACATCGAGCACGCCGACGTGATCGTGATCGCCGGACAGAATCCCGGCACCAACCATCCGCGGATGCTGTACGTGCTGGAGAAGGCGAAGGCCAACGGCGCCAAGATCATCGCGGTCAACCCTCTTCCCGAGGCCGGGCTCATCCGGTTCAAGGACCCACAGAAGGTCCACGGCGTGGTCGGCCACGGTGTGCCGATCGCCGACGAGTTCGTCCAGATCCGCCTCGGTGGCGACCTCGCCTTGTTCAAGGGCCTCGGCAGGCTGCTGGTCGAGGCCGACGACCGCGCCCCCGGCAGCGTGATCGACCGCGAGTTCGTCGACGCGCATTGCCATGGATTCGACGAGTATCTCGACGAAGCCCGCACGGTCGACCTCGACACCGTCACCGAAGCCACCGGCATCGCCCGCGCGCAATTGGAGCGGGTCGCCGGCATGCTCGCGGGGTCGCAGCGCACGATCGTGTGTTGGGCCATGGGTATCACCCAGCACACCCACGCGGTCGCCACGATCGCCGAGATGACCAACCTGCTGTTGTTGCGCGGCATGATCGGAAAGCCCGGTGCCGGGGTATGCCCGGTGCGTGGCCACTCCAATGTCCAGGGCGACCGCACGATGGGGATCTGGGAGAAGGCGCCCGAACCGTTCCTTGCCGCGCTCGACACTCGATTCGGCATCGTCAGTCCCCGCAAGCACGGCTTCGACACCGTCGACGCAATCCGGGCGATGCGGGACGGCCGAGCCTCGGTGTTCCTCGCGATGGGAGGCAACTTCGCGTCGGCCACCCCGGACACCCCGGTCACCGAGTCCGCACTGAGCACCTGCGCGCTGACCGTGCAGATCTCGACCAAGCTCAATCGCAGCCACGTGGTGCACGGCCGCACGGCGTTGATCCTGCCCACCCTGGGCCGCACCGACCGCGACCTGGTGAACGGTCACAAACAGGTTGTCTCGGTTGAAGATTCGATGTCGATGGTGCACCTGTCCCGCGGCAGCCTGACACCGCCAAGCGACCAGGTACGCAGCGAGGTCGCGATCATCTGTCAGCTGGCCCGCACCGTGCTGGGCGCCGATCACCCGGTGCCGTGGGAGCGTTTCGCCGCCGACTACGACACGATCCGCGACGCGATCGCCGCGGTGGTGCCGGGCTGCGCCGACTACAACACCCGGGTGCGTCAGCCCGACGGCTTCCAATTGCCGCATCCGCCACGGGATTCCCGTGAGTTCCCCACCGTGACGGGCAAGGCGAACTTCGCGGTCAACCCGATGCAGTGGGTGCCGGTGCCGCCGGGGCGTCTGGTGCTGCAGACACTGCGCAGCCACGACCAGTACAACACCACCATCTACGGCCTGGACGATCGTTATCGCGGGGTCAAGGGCGGCCGCCGCGTCGTGTTCGTCAATCCCGACGACATCGAGTCCCTGGGCCTCGCCGAGGGTGACCGCGTCGACCTGGTGTCGGAGTTCACCGACGGGTCGGGCCAGCTGCAGGAGCGCCGCGCCAAGGACTTCCTGGTCGTGCCCTACTCCACCCCGGTCGGTAACGCCGCCGCCTACTACCCCGAGACCAACCCTCTCGTACCGCTGGATCACGTTGCCGCCCGCTCGAATACGCCAGTGTCGAAGGCGGTCGTCATCCGGCTCGAACCGGGCGGCCAGAACCCCGAGGGCGGCGCGGCATGGGCCGGGTGACCGCGCGGCGGCGGGCCAGTCACGTCTACGACGGCACCGCCACCGAGCGTCCGGAGACACTGGTGGTCGAGGAGCCGCTGGAAATCCGGGTGAACGGGACACCGCTGACTGTCACCATGCGAACACCGGGATCCGATGTCGAACTGGCGCAGGGCTTTCTGCTCACCGAGGGCGTCATCGCCCATCGCGACGACGTGCTCACCGTGCGGTATTGCCGCGGCGCGGAGGCCGACGGGGTGAACACCTACAACGTCCTCGACGTGACGCTACGCCCCGGCGTGCCGATGCCGGAGGTGGACGTGACCCGGAACTTCTACACCACCTCGTCGTGCGGGGTGTGCGGCAAGGCCTCGATCGATGCGGTGCGACTGACCAGCCGGCACTCCCCCGGCGATGACCCGTCGACGGTCGAGGTTTCGGTGCTGACCGCGATGCCGGACCAATTGCGCTCGGCGCAAAAGGTTTTCGCCAGCACCGGCGGTCTGCATGGGGCGGCACTGTTCACGACGGGCGGCGCGCTGCTCGCCGTCCGCGAGGACGTCGGCAGGCACAATGCCGTCGACAAGGTCATCGGGTGGGCGCTGGAAGCCAAGCACATCCCGCTGAGCGGCACAGTGTTGCTGGTCAGCGGCCGCGCATCATTCGAGCTGACGCAGAAGGCGGTGATGGCCGGCATCCCGGTGCTGGCCGCGGTGTCCGCGCCGTCGTCACTGGCCGTCGACCTCGCCACCCAGTCGGGGCTGACGCTGGTCGCGTTTCTGCGTGGTGAGTCGATGAACGTCTACAGTCGGGCCGACCGCATCCGTCACTGACCGGGGTCAGTTGTTGCCGGGAATCGCCGTCGGTGGCGGTGGGGCCTTCACCGTCGGCGAGAAGCTGTTGGGGCCTCCGCCGTCCGAACCTTTTTCCGTCGGAGACGGCGGCGCAGGCACGCTGCTGCTGGCCGGCGTCGTGGTGGTGGTCGTCGTCGTGCTGGTAGTCGGCGCGGGCTTCTCGTTGGAGCTACACGCCGTGGTGATACCCAGCATGCCAACAGTGACGGCTACCGCGGCCACCGCGGATCGGTGGCGGAGTCTGTTCATAGAAAGAGACGGTACGACGCCTAGGCGGACTTGTCGCGGCGCTCGGGACGCGCAGGCTTGCGCGGCACGATCGTCGGCAGGACGTTGTCCTGGACGGTCTCCTTGGTCACCACGACCTTGGCGACGTCGTCACGGCTGGGGATGTCGTACATCACCGGCAGCAGGACTTCTTCCATGATCGCGCGCAGACCGCGGGCACCGGTGCCGCGATGGATCGCCTGATCGGCGATGGCATCGAGCGCGTCGTCGGCGAATTCGAGCTCGACACCATCCATCTCGAACAACCGGGTGTACTGCTTGACCAAGGCGTTCTTCGGCTGGGACAGGATCTGCACCAGCGATTCCTTGTCCAGGTTCGTCACCGAGGCCACCACCGGCAGACGACCGATGAACTCCGGGATCAGCCCGAACTTGATCAGATCCTCGGGCATCACCTCGGCGAAGTGGTCCTGGGTGTCGATCTCGGCCTTGGACTTCACCTCGGCACCGAAGCCCAGACCGCGCTTGCCGACGCGGTCGGAGACGATCTTCTCCAGCCCGGCGAACGCACCCGCAACGATGAACAGCACGTTGGTGGTGTCGATCTGGATGAACTCCTGGTGCGGATGCTTGCGGCCGCCCTGCGGCGGCACCGAAGCCTGGGTGCCCTCGAGGATCTTCAGCAGCGCCTGCTGCACACCCTCGCCGGACACGTCGCGCGTGATCGACGGGTTCTCGCTCTTGCGGGCGATCTTGTCGACCTCGTCGATGTAGATGATGCCGGTCTCGGCGCGCTTCACGTCGTAGTCGGCGGCCTGGATCAGCTTGAGCAGAATGTTCTCGACGTCCTCGCCGACATAGCCGGCTTCGGTCAGCGCGGTGGCGTCGGCGATCGCAAAGGGCACGTTGAGCATCTTGGCCAGCGTCTGCGCCAGGTAGGTCTTACCGCAGCCGGTCGGGCCGAGCATCAAGATATTCGACTTCGCCAGCTCCACCGGCTCGGCGCGGGAGTCACGGTGCTTCTCCTGTGCCTGGATGCGCTTGTAGTGGTTGTAGACGGCGACAGCCAGGGTGCGCTTGGCGGTGTCCTGGCCGATGACGTAGTTCTCCAGGAACTCGCGGATCTCGGCCGGCTTGGGCAGCTCATCGAGTTTGACGTCGTCGGCGTCGGCCAACTCCTCCTCGATGATCTCGTTGCAGAGGTCGATGCACTCGTCGCAGATGTAGACGCCCGGCCCCGCTATGAGCTTCTTCACCTGCTTCTGACTCTTACCGCAGAACGAGCACTTCAGCAGGTCACCGCCGTCTCCGATACGCGCCATGGTGGTGGGGTCCTACTTTCCTTCGCCGGGTCTTCGATCGTTGCTATCAAGTCCGCGTTGGGCTCTGTCCCGACGCTACCCGCTTGCTCCGTCGTGGTGCGACAGATAAAGACGAATCGCGCCAGTGGTATTCGTGCGTGATGGTGAACATATCCCCTGACGCCGCTCTCGTCGCTTCGGAACGCGCCGCCGTGTTTCTGGCGTGTCGCCGCCGTTACCCAACCGAGAGGCGTTGAGCTGCGCCGACCGTGGAGTTTCGTCCTGGTCTTCGCCGTTCTCCACGATACCGTCCGGCCTCGGACCGGCGGCCCGTCACCGAGTCGGGTTCGCCGAGCGCGAAGCCGAACGCGCCGGCGGCCTCGACGCGAACGCCGCGACCCCGGTGGGCCGCGGCGGGCGCGAACATCGGACGCCACCGGCTTAGCCCGGCAGCGACCGTGGTCAAGCGTTCTGAGCGGACAGCTTGCGGTACTCCAGGACCGTGTCGATGATCCCGTATTCCTTGGCGTCCGCGGCGGTCAGGATCTTGTCGCGGTCGGTGTCCTTGCGGATCACGGCCGGATCCTTGCCGGTGTGGCGGGCCAGCGTCTCTTCCATCAAGGTCCGCATGCGCTCGATCTCAGCTGCCTGGATCTCCAGGTCGGAGAACTGGCCCTGGATGACGCCGCCCAGCGACGGCTGATGGATCAGCACGCGCGCGTTGGGCAGTGCGAGGCGCTTGCCCGGGGTGCCCGCGGCCAGCAGCACCGCGGCGGCCGACGCGGCCTGCCCCAGGCACACCGTCTGGATGTCGGCGCGCACGTACTGCATGGTGTCGTAGATCGCCATCAGCGAGGTGAACGAGCCACCCGGCGAGTTGATGTACATGGTGATGTCGCGGTCGGGATCCAGCGACTCCAGCACCAGCAGCTGGGCCATGATGTCGTTGGCCGAGGCGTCGTCGACCTGGACACCCAGGAAGATGATGCGTTCCTCGAACAGCTTGTTGTAGGGGTTGGATTCCTTCACGCCCCAGCTGGAGTGCTCGACGAACGACGGCAGGATGTAGCGGCCCTGCGGCGCGAGGCGAGGATCTGCCTGGGAAAAGGGAGTTGTATCAGGCATTGGTCACTCCGTTGAAGTTCGCGTGGGTGATGATGTGGTCGACGAAGCCGTATTCGAGCGCTTCCTGAGCCGTGAACCAACGGTCACGGTCGGAGTCGGCCTCGATGCGCTCGATCGTCTGGCCGGTGAACTCGGCGTTGAGCCGGAACATCTCCCTCTTGATGAGCGCGAACTGCTCCGCCTGGATGGCGATGTCGGCCGCGCCGCCGGTGATGCCGCCCAGTGGCTGGTGCATCAGGATCCGGGCGTGCGGCAGCGCGTAGCGCTTGCCCTTGGTGCCCGCCGCGAGCAGGAACTCGCCCATCGAGGCGGCCATGCCCATCGCGTAGGTGGCGACGTCGCACGGCGCGAGCACCATGGTGTCGTAGATCGCCATGCCGGCGCTGATCGAGCCACCCGGCGAGTTGATGTAGAGGTTGATGTCCTTGGTCGGATCCTCGGCGGCCAGCAGAAGGATCTGCGCGCACAACCTGTTGGCGATGTCGTCATCGACCTGGGACCCCAGGAAGATGATGCGCTCGGCGAGCAATCGCTCGTACACCGAGTCAGTGAGGTTCAGCCCTGGCGCGCCCGAACGCATATGAGTCACGACTTGATACCTGCTTTCTACAGACTTGGTTCTACCCGACCCTAACGAACCCACAGCGGAGCGCACTCCCGGGAGAGTGCGCTTTCGCTGTCGGCGTTACTCGGACTTCTCGGCTTGCTGTTCAACTGCCTCGGCGTCTTCGGCGACCTCGTCGACGTTGACGTCGTCAGCGTCGGCCACCACTTCGTCGTCCTCGGCTCCGGCCGGCGGGCCGAAGAACTCGGCGGTGTCGACCACATTGCCCTCGCTGTCGGTGACGGTGGCCGCCTCGACCACCGCGGCGACGGTCAGGCCACGGCGCACGTCGGCGAACATCGCAGGCAGCTGGTTGTTCTGCTGCAGGATCTGCAGCAGCTGCGCAGGCTCGATGCCGTACTGCCGCGACATCAGCACCAGGCGCTCGGTCAGATCGTTCTGACCGACCTGGATGTCGAGGTCGTCGGCGATCGCGTCCATCAGCAGCTGAGTCTTGACGGCCTTCTCGGCGGCCTCGCGGGTCTCGGCGTCGAACTTCTCGCGCGAGCTGCCTTCGGCTTCGAGGGTCTCGGCGAACTTGTCCTCGTCATGGTCGAGACCGTGGATCGCGTTGTGCACGGTCTGGTCGACCTGGGCTTGCACGATCGCCTCGGGCAGCGGGACCTCGGTCTTCTCCAGCAGCAGCTCGAGGGCGTTGTCGCGGATCTTCTCGGCCTGCTGGATGCGCTTGACGCGCTTCACCTGCTCGACGAGGTTCTCGCGCAGCTCCTCGATGGTGTCGAACTCGCTTGCCAGCTGGGCGAACTCGTCGTCGGCCTCGGGAAGCTCGCGCTCCTTGATCGACTTGACCGTGACGGTGACCTCGGCGTCGGCACCAGCGTGCTCGCCGGCGGCCAGCTTGGTGGTGAACACCTTCGACTCGCCCTCGGACAGCCCGACGATGGCGTCGTCAAGACCGTCGATCAGCTGACCGGAGCCCACCTCGTGGGAGAGGCCTTCGGTGGCGGCGTCGGGAAGTTCTTCGCCGTCGACGGTGGCGGACAGATCGATCGACACGAAGTCACCGGTCTGGGCGGGACGTTCGACGCCCTTGAGGGTGCCGAAGCGGGCGCGCAGCGACTCCAGTTCGGCGTCGACTTCCTCGTCGTTGATCTCGATCGCCTCGACCTCGATCTTGAGCGCACTCAGATCGGGCAGGTCGATCTCGGGCCGCACGTCGACCTCGGCGGTGAACACCAGCTCTTCGCCGTCCTCGATCTTGGTGACCTCGATCTCGGGCTGGCCCAGCGGCGTCACCTCGGTGGCGGTGACGGCTTCGCTGTAGCGGCTGGGCAGCGCGTCGTTGACGACCTGCTCCAGCACCGCGCCGCGGCCGATACGGGCCTCGAGCAGCTTGGCGGGTGCCTTGCCCGGGCGGAAGCCGGGCAGCCGGACCTGCTTGGCGAGTTCCTTGTATGCCCGGTCGAAGTCGGGCTGCAATTCCGTGAAGGGCACCTCCACATTGATGCGAACCCGGGTCGGGCTCAACTTCTCGACGGTGCTCTTCACGGCGGTACTCCTCGGTTCAGTCTTGTTCTCGTGCGGGACTTCGTTGGGCGTGTCGGGGTGACAGGATTTGAACCTGCGGCCTTCCGCTCCCAAAGCGGATGCGCTACCAAGCTGCGCTACACCCCGGTGCTGTGTTTCTTGCGCCCGAATCCTACGGCCCAGTGCCTGCTCAGCGGCAATCGACCTCGGCGACGCGCTTCCAGGTGGGCCGATTCGGATTTGATCAGGTCGACCGGTACATTTGGGCTCGCGCAAACATGCGGGCGTAGCTCAATGGTAGAGCCTCAGTCTTCCAAACTGATTACGCGGGTTCGATTCCCGTCGCCCGCTCCACCTCACCGCCCTATCCGGGCGGTTTTTGCTGGTCGACCCATTTTCGGCCCCGCTTGGCGGCCCGGGACAGCGCACCGATTTCGCCGAGGTACGACGCCACCGCGCCCAGGCCCGGCAGCATGGCCAGGTACCGGAACGGCGCCCGAGGGTGCGGCCGCTTCCCGAGTTCATCGCCGACGGCATCGAGGACCCCGACCAACTTCCAGACCGCCGAGGCGATGCCCTGCGGCGTGAACGGGATGGCCATCGCCGAGGCCCGGCCCGGGTCGTGCACCACCACCGCCAGATCCCGCTCGCACAGCACCGAGGCGAGCATCCGGGTCTGCCGCCGATAGTCGGTGACGCCCAATTCGCGGGCCACGGCACACAGCACGATGGCCTGGTTGGCGAAGCCGAGGAGGTCCTGGATCGGCAGTCGTCGTCCGATGACTCCCAGCAGCCCGGGCACTGCCACCACGACGGTGTTCAGCGCACCGACCCGCCACACCCACCACGCGATCCGGTCGTCGGTGTCCAGGTCGTCCCACGCCAGGGTGCCGGGCAGGTCAGCCGCGTTGAGGACCCGGGATACGACGTTCGGCGGGTCTTGCCGCTTGATTCCGAGAGGGTCGGTCCACCACAGCACGTCGAGCAGCGGATTGATGACCGCGACGGCCCGGCTCAGTGCGTCTTCGACGTCGGAGTCGGCGAGCGCCACCTCGGGTGTCGGAAGCAGTTTCACCGTCCCATCATGTCCAATTCGGTGAGCGCCCAAACTGCAGTGTGGGATGCGCAAATATTGTTCGGCAAAGCGACTCCGCCCGGATGTGCCGGTGCCATGATCGATTCGCCGTTCGTGGCCGACGACCAAAGGTGATGATGCGCCCCGAAATCCAGAGCAGGATTGTTCGTCCGTATGTCGCGGCAGCCGCCGCCGCAATCGTTGCCCTCGGCGTGGTGACGGCGCCGCCGAGCATCGCTGTCCCCCGCAGTGAAGTTCACGCGGTCGCCTTGGCGTCCGTCGATGTGGTCGACGCCAGCGCCTTCGCCACCACTCCGGCGCCCACGCCCCGGCCGGCATCGTCGAGCCAGACCGCCAACGACAGCGCCGCTCCCCCGGACTTCCTCGCGTTCGCGGCGTCGATCCTGGAGTACCTCAACAGCCTTGGTCTCGGCCCTGGCCCCGGCCTGGCGGCCATCGGGCTCAGCGGCGTCGTCGTGGCGTTCGCCGCCACGGCCTACGCCTGGAACGGCTTCGCCAACCTCGTCAATCCGGTGCTCAGGGTGTTCCACGTTCCGCGAGTGCCGAAGTTCCCGGTGTGTTTTGCCGGCCAGAGTTGCAGCGGCTCAGCCTCGGCGCAGGCGCGGCTCAAGCCGGCCGGCCGTGTCGAGGCACCGACCCGGGCCACCGGCAGCACCGGGCGTTCCACCGCGTCGAGCGGCCGCACCGCTTCTGGGGCCGCGAAGGTTCGCGGCGCCAAGAAGCCGACCGCGTCCGCCGCAGCGGGGCCCGGCAAGGGCGGCAGCAAGCGCGGCGGTCGCTCCTCGTAGCGCGGGCTACGGGGCGCCTGCGCCCGCGTTGCCGTTATGGCTGCCCGGGGTGCTCCCCACACCCTCGCCGCCCAATCCGGCCGGGCCTCGCCTGCCGCCGGGCCCACTGCGGCCGGTGCTGCCACCGTCGCCGCCGATGCCGGTGCCCGGGATGGACTGACCGTTGCCCCCCTGGCCGCCGGCGCCGCCGGTCTGGCGGATCCCATGGCTGTCGCCGCCGTTGCCACCGTGGCCACCGGTGGCTGTGCTGGTGACGACATTGCTGCCGGCCGCACCGCCGGTTCCGCCGTCGCCGCCCCGGCCGGTTATCCGCCCACCCTCGCCCCCGGTGCCCCCGTCACCGCCGAACGCATTGCCTTTACTGGAGCCGTTTCCACCGGCGCCGCCGGCACCGCCGCCCCCGATGTTTCCCGCGCGACCGCCATTGCCGCCCGCTCCCCCGCGGGCGGTACCGGTTCCGGCATTGCCCGTTCCGCCCTGGCCACCGTCGCCTCCGCGCCCCAGCACCCCGGCGTTGCCGCCCTGTCCGCCACGGCCTCCGTTGGCGCCACCGGTATCGAGGTTTTGACCGGTGCCGCCGTTGCCACCCTTTCCGCCGTTGCCGATCAGTAGTCCGCCGTTGCCGCCCTTACCCCCTTGACGACCGATGGATGCGGTTCCCTGCGTGCCGGTGAAATCGCCGCCCCGGCCGCCGTCGCCCCCGTTGCCGAACAAACCCGCGCTGCCGCCGTTGCCCGCCCGGCCGTTTTCGACCGACAACAGCCCGTCGCCACCGCGCCCGCCGTTGCCGAACAGCATGCCGCCACGTCCACCGTCCTGGCCGATTCCACCGTCAAATCCGTTGCCTATCAATAGTCCTGCGTCAGGATGAGCGGCGGTGCCGTTGCTGATGTAGACGGCGACGAACGCGCGGACCTGGCCGGCGACAGCCTCCGGGGTCGGCAGTGCCGGGATAGCAGTGGCCTGACGACGCCCACCCGGGTTCGCACTGCTCACCCGGGGATGAATGGCGAGCACGGGGCTCGGCGTCGCGCTGACCGCCCGGATCCGCTTCAGCGTGCTGTTCGGTGCCGACTCGGGGTGCGAGCCGACCACCCCGGCAGTCGATCGCGTTGTGACCGAACTACTTTCGCTACCGGACGCGATCAGTTGGTTGGGCGTGGGCGCCGCGGGTTCGGTGTGCACCGATGCCGCCACCGCAATGGACCGGGTGTGCAACGCGGGTGCTACTGCCGGTGGATCGCCCGGGAAATGCATTGCAGCCGTGGCGAGTACGTTCACCGCCGTTACCGTGATCACCATCGTTGTGGCATGCGCCATCGCCCCGACCTTCCGTGGGATTCGTCTTCATCGACTCCCTCGGTTCACGACAGGAACGGTACAGATGGTTCACAGCATTCGAGTGATCTACGTCACATGCTGCGCTGCCACGACGGATACACCACCCGGCCGACTGTCGCTGGATCGGGTTCGGGTGCGCTGACCGACACATCCAGACCCGAATGGTCGCCGAGTGCAAGGACTTTCCGAAGCTCGAATGCCACGTCACCTTCAGCGTCACGCTCGGGATACTTGAAATACCGGGTGTGCGAGAGCCCGGGTGTCAACCGTTCGGGGAGGTTGCCGCCGACAGCGATATCGCGGATGCCCGCTCCGAACAACGGTGCCAGCGCCCCGCCGAACCAGTCGCCACGAATTGCGCCCCGCCGCACCGGGAACCAGATGTTGGTCCACCGGGTCACCGCGAACGGCGACAAGCCTCCCAGCGTCGTCGGCTCACCGGCGTGATGGTCCAGTGGCGGACAACTACACACGACGCCCCGACGCATCAATGAGCCGAACAGTGCGTGCCGTCTGTCGACGCGACCGCAGCCGCCGAGAATCGGCGGCCGGGCCACAAACAGGTCGGCCAACGCCAGCGGTGTCCCGATCGTCACGAAATCGGTTATCCGCCAGGGGTTTCCCAGTCTTCGGAGATCCTGCCACCGAGAAAACTGCTGCCGTTGGAACTCGTCGGTCGAGCCGCCAACCTCCGTCGACCAGCTCGGGGCCGGACCTGGCGCGGCCCGCAGCTCGTGCATCTCGGCCCACAAGGCAGTGAGGGCGTCGTAGGCGATGTAGCCACCGATGCCGTGCCCTACGACGACCACCCGCGCATAACGCCCCTGCTGCAGCGTGTACAGCAGGTCGACGAGCCCGCCGCGGATCGCCCGCCGCGCGGCGCGGGATTCCGGCGCTATGTCGAAGTAGCGGGCGACGTTGACGAAGCCCGTGGTCAGAAAGCTGCGGGTCAACGCCCGCGGGAGAAGACGGAACACGGTCAACGCGACCGTCAGGACCACCACGCTGGTGGCGACGCCGATGATCCAGCCGGCCACCCCGGTGTGCAGGAAATACCCTCCTACGACGAACAGCGCCACGATCACGGCCAGAGGGATGAGCACGGTCAGCACGACCACACGCCAGATGCCGAACAGTTGATCGGGCACGTGGCGGGGACGACGTAAGACGACCCGCGCCAAGGCGGCGATGAAGCCCGCATACCGAGCGCTCGTCATCAGGAACGACCAGTCGTATTCAAAGAGGTCGACGCCCGACGGCGCGACGTAGCGACGTGCCTCGTAGGAGTCGGTGATCTCCATGGGCTGCGCTACGTAGTCCCAGCGGCCATCGTCCGGCGTCAGTGCCGTCCTGGCGAAATCGTCGAAGACGTCCATGGGGCGGCGTTCGAGCAAACCGTGTACGAACACCACAGCGGTTCGTACGGACTCATCGGTGCTCATCGTCCTCCCAGGACCGTGTGGCGGGCAGGCCAATACTTTGCCAAACGCCCACAGGATGTATACCGCGAAGCGCACCATAAGCCATGGCCGCTGTGGATTTCTGCGTGGTCGGCGCCGGCTTTGCCGGGCTTACTGCCGCCTTGCGACTCAGCCAGGCGGGCCGATCGGTGGCTCTGCTGGAAGCCCGCGATCGGGTCGGGGGGCGCACCTTCACCGTCGACGGCCCCGAGGGTGTCTGGATCGACCGGGGCGGCGCCTGGATCGGACCGGGCCAGGATGCCATCTACGGGTTGATGAAGGAATTCGGCGTCGGCAGCTACAAGCAGTACACCGATGGCGAGGCGATGATGGTAGTCGACGGCAAGCACTACCGTTACGAGGGCACCATCCCGTTGACGATGAGCCCGTGGGCGGCGCTCAACATGGGCGCGGTCTTCCTCGACCTGACCCGGCTGTGCAAGACGATCCCCCTCGAGGCGCCGTGGGAAGCGAAGAACGCCGACAAGCTCGACCGCATCACCTACGCCTCCTGGCTCAGCGACCGCACACTCTCCAAGCCCGCGCACACCTTGCTGGAAGCGGCCATCGCCGGCCTGTATACGTCGGCAGCGTCCGAGACGTCGATGTTGTTCGTGCTGCGCCAGTTGGCGTCCGGTGGCGGTCCGTCCTTCGTGCTCGGAATCAAGGACGGGTCGCAGGATTCTCGCATCATCGGCGGCATGGGCGCGGTGTCCGGCAAGATGGCCGCCGCGCTCGGAGACTCAGTGCACCTGAATCAGCCTGTGCGGCGGATCATTCAGAACGACGACGGGGTCACCGTCGAGGCCGACGGCATGACCGTTCGCGCGCAGCGGGTGATCGTGGCCGTACCGATCGCGATCGCCAGCCACATCCTCTACGAACCGATGCTTCCGGTGGACCGGGCCTTCCTGCACCAGCGCATCCCGAGCGGTGCTGTGGTGAAGATCAACATCGTGTATGACGAACCGTTCTGGAGACAGGACGGGTTGACGGGTCAGACATTCGCACCCGGGACGCTGGCGACGTTGACCATCGACGCCTCCACCGACGCGCCCCGGCCCGGGGTGATGTGTGTGATCACCGAGGGGCCAGAAGGCCGCCGGTATTCGAAGATGGATCCGGACGCTCGCAAAAAAGAGGTGCTGGCCCAACTGGTGGCGCGCTTCGGTCACCGGGCAGCCACGCCGGTGGCCTACCTCGACCAGGACTGGAGCGTCGAAAGATATTCGGGCGGAGGCATGCTCAGCCACTGCCCGCCGGGTGTGCTCACCGAGTTCGGGCCGGCCATCACCGAACCCTGCGGCCGCATCCACTGGGCGGGCACCGAGACATCCGGAGTCATGCACGGCTGGGTGGACGGTGCGGTCCGCTCCGGAGAACGCGTGGCCGAGGAGGTGCTGGCAAAGGGAGGCTGACGAGGCCGCGCATGCCGCGAGTGCGACCACGTCACATCGGGCTCAGCATCGGTCGGATCACGAATAACCGAACTGTGCACTGGCGTGTAGTTCGACGCGGCCCTCGGGCGGCCAACACATGGCGTGACCGAGCGGAACCCGATCTCAAGGCTGGAAGCCATTCCACTTCGGGTTGTAACCAAGCGGCTGCCACTTGGGATCGGAATGGCCCCCAGAGGTGGGCAGGGCGTGCGGGGCCGCGTAAATCTGGGCATTGTCCGGCGCCTGACAATCGGTCGATCCTCCGGTTGTCACGCAGGTCGAGTTGCTCTCAGCAGCAGCTGAGACCGGAGCCGAGATGACCGCGGAAACCGCGATCGCCACCAGTGCGCCGGCCAGTTGCGTCAGCCTCTCAGCCATCCTGACCCTCCTTCTTTCCAGATGACTCAATCATACCCCATGGGGTATATCTACGTCGTTCCACTGGGACCACGCCGCCATCACCACCAATGCCCAGAAACAGGCCGCCGCGCCCGTCGTTGCCGCCGATCTGACCGTCCCTCTGGCGGGACTGCTCGGGTCGCCCACTGCCGCGTCACAAGCCACTGGCCTGATCGGCCAGGCGAAGACACACGGCAGGGTCTGCTCAGCGCACCTGTTGCGTACGGCGGGGAATGCGGAGTTCGGCTACATGTCAGAACGTCCGGCTATCGCTGTCGGCTACGTCTGTACCTGCCTGCGGTAGGTCAGCTTGTCGAACTCGCGGCCGTATTCGTCGACGGCTGTCACATCCATCTCGCTCAACATGTTGCCGGGCCGCACATCGACCCGGATGAAGGCGTAGTTGCGGAACCGCACCCTCGACCAGCCGACCGCTTCGGTTTGCTTGTGGCCGTCGGCCGTCCAGACGTAGCTGTTGGGAACGAACGTGTCAGGTGCCACGTTGCCGCGGTAGCTCTCGGGTTCACCGGGCTGGAAGTTGTACCGCGGCCGGCCGGCTGACCCCACCGTGTAGTACACGGTGCCATCGCTTTCCGGGTACACGATCGCATTGTCTTCGGCCGCCCGCGTCGGTGTGCCGCCCCGGATCGGATCGGACCGCTCGAACACATGATTGTGGCCCTGCAACACCAGATCGACCTGATGGCGATCGAACAGCGGCGCCCACGCGGCCCGCACCCCGCCGTCGCTGGCATGCGCCTCGGTGGTCGAGTAGGCACAGTGATGGAAGAAGCAGACGATGAAGTCGATGTCGGGGTCGGCCCGGTGCGCCGCCAAAGTCCTTTCCACCCAACTATTTTGAGCACCACCGGAGTAACCCTGGTTGGCGGTGATCTCATAGCTGACATCGTTGGCGTCCAGCGAGAGCACCGCGATGTTGCCGTAGATGAACGAGTAGACCGACGGGCAGCCGGACGGACCGTTGCCCGGAAAGTCGAGCCGTGCGAGGTGGCCGCCGTAGCCGTGCACCGGGTAGGCCGCTTCCATGTCATGGTTGCCGGTCGCGAACATCCACGGCGTCGTCGAGGCGCTGGCCTCGATGGAGTTCAGATACACATCCCAGACGTACGGATTGAACTTGTCGAAACCTTTGGGCGGCTCACCCTTTCGGACGAATTGCGGCGGCTTGCCCGCCCCGGACGGATCTGCGTAGGCGATGTCGCCGGCGAGCACATGGAAGTCCGGACGCGCCGCCACGATCTGATCGAGCACGTTGCCGGTGTGCGATACGGTCGGGTCGTTGTCGGATTTGTAATAGCTGTCGTCGTAGTCACCGCGGGTCAGACCGGGTGGAGCCAGCGGCGTCTCGTCGGTGCCCTGGTCCCCCATCATCGTGAACCGGAACCAGCCCAACGCATTTCGCGCACTGGGCATGGCAGTAGCCGCGGACCGGACGTCGCTGACGAAGCCGTCGTCGGTGCGCCACCGATAGAAATGCGGGGTTCGCCCGGGCAGCCCGTCCACAGGCGCGTGGACGTAGAACTGCTCGGCCGACAGCACCCCGCCGCTGCTGTCCGGGATCTGGGTCACCAGGTTGCGCACCTCCGCCTCGACCGTCGCGCCGAGCCCGGGCGTCGGACCGTGGTCGAGGAAGACCTTGGTGGCGCCCGGATTGCGCGACAACTGGCCGGCCAGCCGCAGCTGACTCGATGCGTCGGCGCCGTAGCCGACCCGTCGGCCGGCCACCGCCAGCGGCGCATCCTGGGCGTAGGCGCGTCGCCCGAACGGGGCGGCCCCCACCGCCGCCACGGCGGCCGCGGCAGCCGATCCGCGCAGGAAGTTGCGCCGCGACACCGGGCGGGCGCGCAGATAGCTCTGATGCCATTCGTACTGCTCGGCCATCGTCATCCGGCTCGCGAGAGCCGGCGGAATGCCCGTATCGGGAATCTCCACATCCGGATCGTGACGTACGGTCCTGCGAGAACGCCAAACCGGCCGGAAAATCCAGGTGAACACATCCGCCGTCATCGGCGCTAATTACAGGGTGGTTTCGATTCCGCTCCAATCGTCCTCACAACTTTGCTGGCTAATCTGACCGCCGTAGATTCAGGCGATACCCGGCGGCCAGGAGGCGCGTTGAGCGACCACATCCCCATCGGCGGTGCGTGCGCCGCGGGTTTTGGCGCGGTGCGCGACGCATTCGAGGCGAACTTCACCTCCCGCGATGAGGTCGGCGCCGCGGTGGCCGTGTGGGTCGACGGGGATCTGGTGGTCAATCTGTGGGGCGGCTACGCCGATGCCCGCAGGCGCCGACGGTGGCGCCAGGACACGCTTGCCAGCGTGTTCTCCGGCACCAAAGGGCTGACAAGCACGTGTGTGCATCTGCTCGCCGATCGGGGCGAGCTCGACCTACACGCCCCGGTCTCCCGGTACTGGCCGGAGTTCGCGTCGAACGGCAAGCAGGACATCACGATCGCGTCGGTGCTCGGGCACCGCTCCGGGGTGATCGGACCTCGCACCCGTATGCATTGGAGCGATACCGCCGACTGGGACCGGGTGTGCGCCGAGCTGGCCGCCGCCGAACCGTGGTGGCCACCCGGCACGGCCCAGGGCTACCACATGGTGAGCTTCGGGTTCATTCTCGGCGAGGTCGTCCGCCGCGTCACCGGCCGCACGATCGGCCAGTATCTGCGGACCGAGATCGCCGAGCCGATGGGTGTCGACGTCCACATCGGTCTGCCCGCCGCCGAACACCACCGCTGCGCGGAGATGATCAACAAGCCCCACATTCGCGATGTCCTGGCCAACGGCCAGGCACCGGGGTATCCCACCTCGCTCGCCGAGCATCCGATGGCCGGGATGGCCGTCGCGATGGGCTTCGTCCCCGACGACGAGCTGGGCTCCAACGAGCTCGAGCGGTGGCGTGTCAGTGAGTTCCCGAGCACCAACGCCCACGTTTCGGCGCTCGGTCTGGCCACGTTCTACAACGGGCTTGCGCAGGAAAAGCTGCTCAGCCGTGATCATCTGGAGGCGGTGCGAGTGTCGCAGGGCGGCTTCGATCCCGACGTCGTGCTCGGTCCCCGCGTCGCCGATCACGGTTGGGGCCTGGGCTACATGCTCAATCAACGCGGTGTGGCCGGCCCCAATCTGCGCAGCTTCGGCCACGGCGGCTCGGGCGGCTCCTACGGCTTCGTCGACCTCGAGCACCGCATCGGATATGCCTACGTGATGAACTATTTCGACGCCACCAAGTGCAATGCCGACCCGCGCAGCACCGCGCTCAGCGACGAGGTGTACCGCACCCTCGGCGTGCTTCGATGAGCTAATTCTCGTTCTCCGGAGCACTTTCACAGGATCGGTACTGTGGACGCCATGAATGGTGTGCTGGTCGTGCTCATCCTGGTCGTCATCGGTGTGATCGTGCTGGCGGTGGTGAGTTCGTCGCGGGCCTCGGGCAATCGCAATGCGGCCGCGCTGGCCGACGCCAAGGCCGATGCCCGCCGGGTGATCGAGCGTCTCGGCGGCCAGGTGCTCAATCTGTCCGGCAACAACGAGGCCGCCACCCAGGCGCTGGCCGACGCCTCCGAGCGGTTCACCGCCGCCTCCTCTCAGATCGATCAGGCCACCACCGCCAAGCAGGCGATGCTGGCCAAAGAGAGCGCGATCGAAGGGCTGTACTACGTGCGCGCCGCCCGCACCGCGATGGGCATGGATCCAGGCCCCGAGCTGGAGACGGTGTCCGGCCAGAAGGCCGCGGGCGCGGTGACCGAGGACCGCAAGGTGCAGTTCGAGGGCCGCGAGATCGAGGCCTCCCCGACGCCGAGCCAGCGGACCCCGAACTACTATCCCGGCGGCCGGGTCGCGGGGCGTCCGGTGCCGGCGGGCTGGTACTCCGAGCCGTGGTGGAAGACGGCACTGGTGGCCGGCGCCTGGGGTGTCGGATCGGTGCTGTTGTTCGACGCACTGTTCTCCGGCATGCACGGCGTCGACTACGGCGCTTCGGGATTCGAGAACGGCTTCGGGTCGGGTTTCGACCAAGGCTACGACCAGGGCTTTGACCAGGGTCTGGACGCCGGCGGTCAGGACGGCGGCTGGGGTGGCGGCGACGGCGGCGGCTGGGGTGGCGACGGGGGCGGCTGGGATGGCGGCGGCCTCGGCGACAGCGGCGGCTGGGGCGGTGGCGACTTCGGCGGCGGTGACTTCGGCGGCGGGTTCGGCGACTTCTAGGTCCGGTGGGCTGGGGGTACCGCCCGGCCGCAGGCGAGGGGGCGAGCGTAGCGACCCGGGGAATTAGATCCGGCTCTCCATCCGGGCGGTCACGCTGGCCTCCTGCAAGTCCAGCCGGTCGAGCATCGCGCGCACCGCCTCGTCGTCGATGCGCCCCTCGTCGCGTTCGGCGATCAACGCAGCACGTTGTGCGGCAAGCACATTGCGGTACAGCGTCGAGAACACCTCCGCGCGCAGATCGTGTTCCTCGGGGTCGGGCATCTCGTCGGCATCCTTGGAATGCCGAGCGATCCAGTTGCGAATCTCGGTGAGCACGTGCGGATCGAGCCCCGCCGGCGGTTCGGCCTCGAACCGGGCCAGCACCTCGTCGGCCGCCATGTGCACGGTGTGCTCGGTTTTGTAGGTCTCCTCGCGGTCGTAGATCCGGTCGTCCTCCCGGGAGGACAGATGCAGACGGCGGATCAGCGGCGGCAGCGTCCACCCCTGCAGCAGCAGCGTGCCGACGGCGACGGCGAACGCGATCGCCTGGATGGTGGCCCGCTCCGGGAACGGCTCGCCGCTGGCAACAGTCGGCGGGATACCAGCCGCGGCGGCCAACGTCACCACGCCACGCATGCCGGTCCACGACACCACGACGTTCTCCTGCCACGTCAGCGCTGTGTGGTCGATCATCGAGCGCCACTTGCCTTTTGGTTTGTCTGCTTTGCGAACGCCGAGTGCACCGCGGCCACGTTCGGGGACCGGCACACTCAGCCTGCGGTCCACGTGACGGGACAGCACCCCGCGGCCGAACATCACGAACACCGAGAGTGGACGGATCACGAGCACGATCGCCAGCACCACCAGCGCCGCGATGCCGATCTCCGCCAGCGACTCGTGGGCGTCGCGCAGATCCTCCAGCACGAACCGCAGATGCAGACCGATATAGGCGAAGACGAACGCCTCCAGCAGCACGTCGACGGAGTGCCAGACATAGCGCTCCTGCAGCCGGGTCTGGTACCCGGCGCTGAGGGTGCCGCTGCCGACGATGAACCCGGCAGCCACCACGGCCAGCACGCCGGAGGCATGGAATCGCTCGGCGGTGATGTACGCGGCGAATGGCACCACCAGACCTTGGATCGTCTCCAAGCTGGCGCTGTTGAGGCGTTCGCGAATCCACAGGGTCACGTAGCCAAGCGCCACGCCCACCATCGGACCCAGCAGCGCACTGTAGCCGAACAGCAGCAACGGGTTGGCGATAAAGGTGTGGGTGCCTGCGACCTGCGCGACGGCGATGGAGAACAACGCCAGCGCGGCGGCGTCGTTGATCAGGCTCTCGCCGGTCAGGATCGTCATCACCCGCTTGGGCAGTCCCAGCTTGCGGCCGACGGCGACCGCGGTGACCGCGTCGGGCGGCGCGACGATGGCACCGAGAACCAGCGCGGTCGCGAACGTCAGCGGAACGACGACCAGCGTCGCGGACACCGCGGCCACCGTGAACGCGGTGACCACGACCAAGCCCACCCCGAGGCCGAGGATCGGCTTGATGTTGCGCATGAACGCCGGAAACGAGAAGCCCAGCGCCGCCGAATACAGCAGCGGTGGCAGCACCACCGACAGCAGGACGTGGGAGTCCAGTTCAGGCGCGGTGAACCCGGGCAGGAACGATGCGGCGATACCCACGACGACGATCATCAGCGCGGGTTCCAGGCCACGGTTCTTGGCGATCGCCGCGACGACGATGGCACCGACGACGACGAGAATCAGTTCCATACAAGCATTCTCGCGGGTGCGGACCGGCGGCGCTGATCACACCTGGCAGGTGGGGCACCAGAACACATTGCGACCTTCCAATTCGGCGGTCCGGATCGGGGTCGAGCACACCCGGCAGGGCTCACCGGCGCGCCGGTATACGTAGGTGCGCGGACGGTTCGGGGCGTATGACGGCGCACCGTGATCATGCTCGGGCCGCACCACCACGATCTTGCCGCGCCGCACGCCGACCTTCATCAACGCGACCAGGTCGGTCCAGGCATCGGCGAACTCGGCCTCGGAGACGTCCCGGCCCAGCCGATACGGGTCGAGGTGATGCCGAAACAGTAATTCGCTGCGGTACACGTTTCCGACGCCGGCGATCACGCTCTGGTCCATCAGCAATGCGCCGATAGTCTTGCGGGACTTGGATATTCGGGACCACGGCAGCGCCGGATCGGCATCCCGGCGGAGCGGGTCGGGCCCGAGCCGGGCCACGATGGCCGAAACCTGCGCCTCGTCGAGCACCTCGCAGGCCGTCGGACCGCGCAGGTCGGTACCCCACTCGTCGCCGACGATCCGCATGCGCACCTGACCGACCGGGAGCGGCATCGGCACCGGCATCTCGGTGAAGGTGCCGTACAGCCCCAGGTGCACGTGCACGATCGGACCGCCGTCGTAGTGGTGGAACAGGTGCTTGCCCCAGACCGACGCGTGGGTGAACACCCGGCCGTCGACGATCGAGGCATCGGTGAACCTGCCCTGAGGGCTCGAGACGGCCGCCGGGGCGCCGGCGAACCGGCGCTGATGCAGCCGCGCGAGCCGGTGCAGGGTATGCCCTTCCGGCACAGGTCAGGCTGGGGCGCCGGGCACCGGCGGCGCGACGTGGGTGCGCTCGTACTCGTCAAGGATGTCGATACGGCGTTGGTGCCGTGGCGCTTTCGACCACGGGGTGGACAGGAACGCGTCAACGATCGCCAACGCCTCCTCTTGGGTGTGCATGCGGCCGCCGATGCCGATCAGCTGAGCGTTGTTGTGCTCGCGGGCCAGCGATGCGGTTTCGGTGCTCCAGGCCAGCGCGCAGCGGGCGCCGGGCACCTTGTTGGCAGCGATCTGCTCACCGTTGCCGGAGCCGCCGAGCACGATGCCCAGGCTGTCCGGGTCGGCGACAGTGCGCACCGCGGCGGCGATGCAGAAGGCCGGGTAGTCGTCGTCGGCGTCATAGCTGTAGGCGCCGCAGTCGATCGGCTCGTGACCACCGTTTTTCAGGTGCTCGATGACGGCTTGCTTGAGTTCGTATCCGGCATGGTCAGAGCCGAGGTAGACACGCATGGCCGTAACCCTAACGGGCAGCCACCCCGGCCGCGAGAAGGTCCAGCATCCGCTGAGTCTGCTCGGTCGAACTACTCGCCAGAGTGATGCCCAACAAGCTGGAGACGAGGTCGTCGGCGCGCACCTCGGTACGCACACTGCCGTCGGCCGCGCCGGCGGTGAGCAGAAGATCGACCGCGCCCAGGATGCTGGCCCTGGTGTCACTGGGCACCACGGCGCCGGACTCGAAGACCACGCGCAGCGATTCGGCCATGCCGCGCTTGGCGGCGACGAACTCGGCGTACCGGTCCATCCATCGGCGCAGCGCGATCGTCGGCGGATGCCTGTCCAGCAGTTTCGCCGCGGACGCCGCGACCTCGGCCAGTTCGGTGCGGTAGACGGCCTCGGTGAGCGCCTCCCGGTTCGGGAAATGTCGGTACAACGTGCCGATCCCGACGCCGGCATCGCGAGCGATGCCCTCCAGCGACACCGGCCCGTCGTTTGCCGCGAACGCCGCCGCGGCGGCGGCCAGCAGCCGTTCGCGATTGCGCAGCGCGTCCGACCGCTCAGCCATAGCGGAGGCTCCTCCGTTTTGTTATCGTCGATTAAGCGGAGGTACCTCCGCATCGCCGAGTATGACATGTGAGGAGCGCCATGATGGCGGCAGCAGAGCCCGGAGGCACAGCCCGGCTGGGCGATCGTTCGGTAGCCCGCGTCGGGTACGGCGCCATGAGCCTCGAAAGCGTCGCCGTCGACGACGCTGTGTCGTTGCTTCACCGAGCGGTCGAACTCGGCATCAACCACATCGACACGGCGTCGTTCTACAGCGACGGCGAGGTGAACCGGCGGATCCGGCGTGCTCTCGCGCCCTATCGCGAGGACGTGGTGATCGTGAGCAAGGTCGGTGCGCGCGCAGCACCGGGCGCCGAGGTGCCACTGACGCTGGCGCAGAAACCTGCCGAATTGCGCGCTTCCGTCGAACTCGACCTCGATAGCCTCGGCCTCGACCAGATTCCTGTGGTGAACCTACGCCGCGCCGACATCGGGCCCGGACTGATCGCCGACGGCGACCAGGTCGTCAACCTCGACGATCAGCTCGCCGAGCTGATCACGCTTCGCGACGAAGGCAAGATCGGCGCGATCGGGATCAGCAACGTCCCGCTGCAGACAGTGCAGCAAGCCCTGGCCGCTGAAATCGCCTGTGTTCAAAACGCTTACAGTCTGCTCGACCGGACCCACGAAGACTGCCTGCAGTTTTGCGCGGCCAACGACATCGCGTGGGTCCCGTACTTTCCTCTGGGGTCCGGCTTTCCTGGTTTCCCCAAGGTTGCCAACAACACTGTCGTGGTTCGGATCGCCGCCGAACGTGGCGTGACGCCCGCTCAGGTCGGTCTGGCGTGGCTTCTCGCCCATGCGCCGAACGTTCTGCTGATCCCCGGCACGGGATCCGTCGGGCATCTCGAGGAGAATGCCGATGCCGGCGCTATCACGTTGAGCAAGAGGGAAATTGCCGATCTCGATGCGATTCCCGGTCAAACGTCAGCCAACGGTGATGGCGTCCAGCCGTTCCTTGATGAACGCCGATGACGTCACCGGCGACAACCCGGGCACGCGCCCGACCGGCGGCTCCAGCGGCGTGACGAGGGCGTCGTAGTTGGCCTCGTAGAAGTAGATCAGCGAGATCAGGTCCTCTTCGGGTGCGTGCGGCTGCGGGGGCAGCACCCGGTGCCGGCCCGACGGCCAGCGCCGTCCGCTCCAGTACTCGAGCAGATCGCCGATGTTGATGGTCAGCGCCGCGGGATCATACGGCGCGTCTTCCCATCCGTCGGCTTCGGAAAAGACCTGCAGCCCACCAGCTCCGGGCTCGCGGTCCAGGATCGTCACGGTGCCGAAGTCGGTGTGCGGGCCGATCCGGAACTGGCCGGGTTCGGGCTCGCCGACGACGCTGACCGGCGGGTAGTGGTTGATGTTCATCGTCCAGGTCGGCCGGTCGGCCAGGGCCACGAACGGGTTCTCGGTCAGTCCGAGCGCGTGCGCCATCAGGGCCAGCAGGTCGTCGGCCAGCCGGCGCACGGCCGAGGTGTAGGAGTCGACCAGCGGCTGCAGCTCGGCCACCTCGGCGGGCCAGACGTTGGGCGCGAACCAGATTCGGTCGACCTCGGGGTCGCCGACGGCCGTTTCCGCGCCCAGGCTGTAGCTCTCCTTGAGGTCGGGCGGCGTCTCGGTGCCCTCGGCGTAGGCATTGGCTTCCGCACCGGGAGCGATCCAGCCGTGGCCGCCGACCGGCACCGAGTACCGGCGCTTGACGTCGTCGGGCAGGCTGAAGAACTTCCGCGACGCGGCCCGAACGCCTGCGGCCAGGTCCGGATCGATGCCGTGCCCGGTCACCAGGATGAAACCGGCCTGCTGCAGCCCCGCGTCGAGTTCGGCGGCGACAGCGTCGGCCTGCTCTCCCCCGGCGTACCAGCGGGAGATGTCGATGGTGGCGATCACTCGGCGACTCCGATGTCCTCGTTCCACAGTTCCGGGTTCTCGGCGATGAAATCGGTCATCATCGCCACACAGCGTTCGTCGTCCAACAGTGTGACGTCGACGCCGGATTCCGCCAACCAGTCGTGGCCGCCGACGAACGTCCGGCTCTCCCCGATCAGCACCGCACCGATGTTGAACTGGCGCACGAGCCCGCTGCAGTACCAGCACGGCGAGAGCGTCGTCACCATGATCGTGGAACGGTAGTCGCGCTGGCGGCCGGCCGCGCGGAACGCGTCGGTCTCGGCGTGCAGCGACGGGTCACCCTGCTGGACACGGCGGTTGTGGCCACTGCCCAGCAACTCCCCGTCGGCGCTGAACAGCGCGGCACCGATCGGAATCCCGCCCTCCGCCAAGCCCTTTCGAGCCTCCTGGTAGGCGACGTCGAGCATCGCTTCCGGCGTCATACCGTGGTGCGTTCGGCGGTGATCTTGGATCGGCATAGCACAAGATAACTTGCCCCGGCGATCAGGAAGCCGACGAAGAAGGTGATGTCACCGAGGGTAGGCACCGCTCTGGCGATGTAGCCGACGAACTTCTCCTGGTTGGAGAACAGCAGCACCGACACCACCAGGCCGAGGCCGAACGACGCGAATCCGCCCCAGTTGGCGTAGCTGCGGTCGTAGAGGAATCCGGCGATGGGCTGGCCCCGGCGCAGATACTGGTCGGCGAACACCACGCCCAGCCAGGGTCCGATCCAGTACGCGATGATCAGCAGGAAGGCCTCGTAGCTCGCGGCGGCGTCGGCCAGCGCCCACCACGCGATGCAGAATCCCGCGACGCCGAAGAACACCGTGACCAGGGCGCGGGCGATATGGTGCGGCAGCTTGACGCCGATGGTGACGAAAGCCATTGCGCCGGAATAGATGTTGATCGCATTCGCGGCGATCGCACCCACCGCGATGGCCAGCAGGGTGGCCTTGGCCAGCGGCGAAGCCAGCTCGCTGGTGAACGCTTCGGTGGGGTTGTCGGACAATGCCGGCCCGATGGTCACCGATGCGGCGCCGACGATCTCGAGGATCGTGCACGACAGGAACAGCCCCAGCGAGGCGAACAGTCCGGTGCGCGCGGTCGACACGGTGGCCGGCAGATACCTGGTGTAGTCGGCGGCATAGGGCGTCCAGCCTGCGGCGTAGCCGAACGCGGTACCCACGGTCAGCAGGAACCCGCCCAGACCGCCGACGCCGCCGTCGATCGCGGGTGCGTCGAAGTGGGACTTGGTGAGGATCACGACCGAGGCGACCGCGAAGATCACCGCCAGCACCGGGAAAGACCAGCGCTCGAAGGCCTGAACGAGATTGTGGCCGAAGAAAGCGAACCCGGTCTGGATCAACACGACGATGACCAGTGCCGCCAGCGGCCCGATGCCGAACAGGGTGGACAGCGCGAAGGCGCCGCTGACACTGTTGGTGGCGAACCAGCCGACCCCGGCGGTCACCGACATGAGCACGGCCGGAACCGCATTGCCTTTGAACCCGAATGCCAACCGGCCCAACACCATCTGCGGCACGCCGTGCAGGGGGCCGCGGGCGGACAGGAAATAGTGCGCGATCGCGCCCAGCCCGGTGCCGATCACAATGCCGGCGACGGCCTGCCAGAAGGTCATTCCGTAGACGGCAACCGCGAGCACGCCGACGAAGATCGTCGCGAATTCCAGGTTGGGTGAGGTCCACGTCCAGAACAGCTGACGCGGCTGCCCGTGCCGATCCTCGTGCGCGATGAACTCGTTGCCACCGGGCTCGACGGCCACCAGCTTGTCGCGGTAGGTGCCGTCGGATTGCACGCTCGGCTCGGTCGGGTCAGCCACTGTCATGGACTAAAAATTGTCCCTACCGAGCCGGCGCGCAACCGGAGGGGAAATTTCAGTCGAACTGCGGGGCTTCGGTCCGCGTCCGCTTCAGCTCCCAGAAGTGCGGGTAGGCCGCAAACGTGACCGAGGCGTCCCACAGCTTGCCGGCTTCCTCACCGCGCGGGATGCGGGACAGGACGGGGCCGAAGAACGCCACGCCGTTGATGTGGATGGTCGGGGTGCCGACGTCTTCGCCGACGGCGTCCATGCCCTCGTGATGACTCTTGCGCAGTTCGTCGTCGTACTTGTCGGAGGTGGCTGCCTCAGCGAGCTCGGCGGGCAATCCCACCTCGGCAAGCGACTCGGCGATCACGACATCGAAATCCTTGTTGTCCTGATCGTGGATCCGGGTGCCCATCGCGGTGTACAGCGGCGACAGGATCTCGCGGCCATGCGCCTGCTCGGCGGCGATCGCGACGCGGACCGGGCCCCACGCCTTCTTCATCATTTCCTGGTACTCCTCGGGCAGGTCCCGACCTTCGTTGAGCACGGCCAGGCTCATCACCCGGAAGTCGACGTCGATATCGCGAACCTTCTCGACCTCGAGAATCCAGCGGGAGGTGATCCAACACCACGGGCACAGCGGATCGAACCAAAAACCGGCTACTGACTTCTCGGACATGCGGGCTCCTCCCAGCGATGGACGCAGACTTCCAACTCAACTCCTTCCAATAGAACACTGTTCCCACTGCCGCTAGGTTGGACGCGTGGCACTACCCAACCTCACTCGTGACGAGGCCATCGAGCGCGCTGCTCTGGTCACCGTCGGCAACTACTCCATCGCGCTCGATCTGACGACCGGATCCGAGACGACTTTCCGATCCACGACCACCGTCGAATTCGAGGCGCTGCCCGGCGCCGACACCTACATCGACCTGGCCGCCGACACCGTGCACAGTGCGGTGCTCAACGGCCACGACATCGACGTGTCCGGATACGACGAGTCCACCGGCATCGCGCTGCAGGGCCTGGAGAAGACCAACGTCCTGGTGGTCGACGCCGACTGCCGCTACTCCAACACCGGTGAGGGCCTGCACCGCTTCGTCGACCCGGTCGACGGTGAGGTGTACCTGTACTCGCAGTTCGAAACCGCGGACGCCAAGCGGATGTTCGCCTGCTTCGACCAGCCCGATCTCAAGGCCACCTTCGACGTGACGGTCACCGCACCGTCGCACTGGCGGGTGATCTCCAACGGCGCCACGGTGTCCGCCGAAGACGGTAAGCACACCTTCGCCACCACCCCGCGGATGAGCACCTACCTGGTGGCCCTGATCGCCGGCCCGTACGCGCGCTGGGACGACGTCTACACCGACGAGCACGGCGAGATCCCGCTCGGGCTGTTCTGCCGCTCGTCGCTCGCCAAGTACATGGACGCCGAGCGGCTGTTCACCGAAACCAAGCAGGGCTTCGGCTTCTACCACCGCAACTTCGGGGTGCCGTACGCGTTCGGCAAGTACGACCAGCTGTTCGTGCCCGAATTCAATGCCGGCGCAATGGAGAACGCCGGCGCGGTGACGTTCCTGGAGGACTACGTCTTCCGGTCAAAGGTGACCCGCTACAGCTACGAGCGCCGCGCCGAGACCGTGCTGCACGAGATGGCGCACATGTGGTTCGGCGATCTGGTGACGATGACATGGTGGGACGACCTGTGGCTCAACGAGTCGTTCGCCACGTTCGCCTCGGTGCTGTGCCAGGCCGAGGCCACCGAGTACGACCAGGCGTGGACCACCTTCGCCAATGTGGAGAAGTCGTGGGCCTACCGCCAGGACCAGCTGCCGTCGACCCACCCGGTCGCCGCCGACATCCCGGATCTGCACGCCGTCGAGGTCAACTTCGACGGCATCACCTACGCCAAGGGCGCCAGCGTGCTCAAGCAGCTCGTCGCCTACGTCGGGTTGGAGCACTTCCTGGCCGGACTGCGTGACTACTTCGCCGCGCACGCCTTCGACAACGCCACGTTCGACGATCTGCTGGGTGCGTTGGAGAAGGCCTCCGGGCGCGACCTGTCCGACTGGGGCCGCCAGTGGCTGAAGACCACCGGGTTGAACACCGTGCGCGCCGACTTCGACGTCGACGACGAGGGCCGGTTCACCCGGTTCGCTATCAATCAGGGCGGTGCGGCACCGGGAGCCGGCGAGACCCGGGTGCACCGCCTGGCGGTCGGCATCTACGACGACGACCCGACGACCGGCAAGCTGGTCCGGGTGCACCGCGAAGAGCTCGACATCTCCGGATCCGTCACCGAAGTCCCTGCGCTGCAGGGCGTTTCACGCGGCAAGCTGGTTCTGGTCAATGACGACGACCTGACCTACTGCTCGCTGCGGCTGGACGACGATTCGCTGCGGACCGCCCTGACCCGCATCGCCGACATCGAGGAGCCGCTGCCGCGGACGCTGGTGTGGTCGGCGGCGTGGGAGATGACCCGCGACGCCGAGCTGAAGGCCCGCGATTTCGTGGCGCTGGTGATGAGTGGTGTGCAGGCCGAGACCGAGGTCGGGGTGGCCCAGCGGCTGCTGCTGCAGGCGCAGACCGCACTGAATTCCTACGCCGATCCACAGTGGGCGTGCGCCAACGGGTGGCCGGCGTTCGCCGACCGGCTGCTGGACCTGGCGCGGGAGTCCTCCCCGGGGTCGGACCATCAGCTCGCGTTCGTCAACGCGCTGTGCACATCGGTGCTGCAGCTGCATCACGTCGCGGTGCTGGCGACCCTGCTGGACAACGAGCCGGCCGAGGTGAATCTACCCGGCCTGGTGATCGACACCGATCTGCGGTGGCGCATCGTCACCGCACTCGCCGCGTCCGGCGACATCGACGGCGACGGCGTACAGACACCGTTCCTCGACGCCGAAGCCCAGCGTGATCCGACCGCCGCCGGTCGCAGGCACGCGGCCGCGGCGGCAGCGGCCCGCCCGCAGCTCGACGTCAAGAATGCGGCGTGGCAGCAGGTGATCGAGGACGACACCCTGCCGAACATCACCGCACGCGCGATCATCGGCGGGTTCGTCCAGACCGGGCAGAGCGCGCTGCTGAAGCCGTTCACCGAGCGCTACTTCGCGGCGATCCCCGGGGTGTGGGAGCGGCGCTCCAGCGAGGTCGCACAGACCGTGGTGATCGGCCTGTACCCGTCATGGGACATCAGCTCCGAAGCCCTGCTTGCCGCGGACAGCTTTCTGGCAGGCGAGCTGCCGACGGCGTTGCGCAGGCTCGTGCTGGAAGGCCGCGCTGGTATCGAACGCTCACTGAAAGCGCGCGCCTTCGACGCGCAGTGACCTCGCGCTGCCAAAATCACGCCATGGCAGCCAGGAACACCCGACGAGCACGCGCGGCGCGTAGGCGTACCCGACGGGTGAAAGCTGTGGTCAACGACCTGACCGACGAGCAGTGGGCGACGCTGAAGCTCGCCTGGAACGGCTGCGCGTACTGCGGGGCCACGGGTAAGCCGCTGCAGCGGGACTGCGTCATGGCCATATCGCGGGGCGGCCGCTACACGATCGACAATGTCGTGCCGGCTTGCGGGGCGTGCAACGCCAGCAAGTGCAATGACGAGGTCACCGGCTGGCTGCGCCGCAAGCGGCTCGACGAACGCCTGTTCCTCGAGCGGTATGTGCGCATCCGCGCCGAACTGCTCGCTGCGGCCCAAGCCGTCTAGTCGCGCCCGCCTGACCAACCCGCGAGATTGAACTCACGCAGACGTCTACTCGGACTTCCTCTGCGTGAGTTCAATCTCGCGCAGAGGAAGTCGGGCACAGCTGTTTACGGCCTGGAGATGGCCGCTGACATCACCCGCACGGCGCTGACCAAGCCGTCGATCAGATTGCCCTCTTTGAACGCCGACGCGGCCGCCGACACCCCGAGCGGGGCAGCCGACTCGGCACCACGGCCGCGCACATCCGCGCCGTAGACCACCTCGATGGCCTTCTGGTCCGGGGACACGGCCAGCAGCACGGCGTTGTTCGGGGTCGGCACGTCGGCCAGGATCTCCCGGGCGCGGGCAGCGGTGTCGCTGCCCAAGTCGCCGATGTACACGGCGAAGCGGGCCTTGGACTGCCGGCTGCCGTACTTCAGCGCATCGTCCAGTTCGACCAGCTGGCTGATCGGGAACGGGTAGTGCACCGACAACTCGCCCGGCTCGGTCACCCCGGACAGGCGTCCGCTGGTGGTCACCGCCCAGCCGTAGGGCAGGTTGGCCGGGTCGACGGTCGCTACCGCGGTGCCGTGGTCACCACTTGCCACTTGCTCCACCTCCCACGTTCACCTCGGCCGAGCCGTGACCGTGATGGCCACCGCCGGGAACCACCTCGTCGACGGCCGCCCACAGGATCGGCGCGTGCGTCCAAGGTTCGGACAATTTGTAGGTCTTGGGGTGCTTGCTCTTGCCGGGGATGAACAGCAAGGCCAGCACAGCGGCGAGCCCAAACGGGATGCCCACGAATAGACCGTGGATGACGGCAGCATTCACGTTGCAAACCGTAGCAGTCAGGCCGCGCCCTCACCCAGGTAGCGCACCCAAGCGGGGTCGAGTTCTTTGATGGTGCACAACAACCGCCAGTGCTGGCCCTTCGGCGGCATCGGCACCAGCCGCAGTGTCCAGCCCAGCTCGCTCAGCAATTTGTCGGCCTTGCGGTGGTTGCACGTCCCGCAGGCGGCCACGCAGTTCTCCCAGGAGTGCTCACCGCCCCGGCTGCGCGGCACCACGTGGTCGACGGTGTCGGCCTTGGCCCCGCAATATGCGCAGCGGAACCGATCCCGGTGCATCAACGCGGCCCGGGTCATCGGGATGCGCGCCCGGTACGGGACCCGGACGAAGCTGCGCAGCCGGATCACCGACGGCACCACGATCGCCCGCGTCGCCGAGTGGATCACCGGCCCGGTCGGATCGTCGTGCACCACGTCGGCCTTGCCGCACAGCAGCATGATCACCGCCCGGCGCATGGGGAGTGCCGTCAGCGGTTCGTAGGTTGAATTCAGCAACAGCACCCGGCGACGTCCCCACACTGATCCGTCGGCCGGGCTGGGTATGTGAGGGTCGGCGTGCAGGCTGGAACCGGCCACGGACCCGATCGGGCCCCCCGCGGCGCGGTGACCGCGGTTCCGTTTGCGCTGCGACATGCGTCCTCCGCCAACCAGTGCACCACGGATCCGCCGCGTCCGCACGACTATTTGTCCCGTGTTCGCAGGTCAAATCCGTGAACATCGGGTGACGTGAGCCCCCTGCTGGGGTGGATGTACACAATGGTGGGGTGACAGAGACTCAGGCCGACGGGGATGGGCAGACCTTCTATGACGCCGTGGGCGGCCATGACACGTTCCGGACGATCGTGTCCCGTTTCTACGAGCAGGTTCGCCAGGACGAGGTGCTGCTTCCGCTGTATCCCCCCGACGAGCTCGACGACGCCGAGGTCCGGCTGCGCATGTTCCTCGAGCAGTATTGGGGCGGCCCGCGGACCTATTCAGACCTTCGCGGCCATCCCCGGCTCCGGATGCGCCATGTGCCGTTCAAGATCGGTTTCATCGAGCGCGACGCGTGGCTGCGGTGCATGCACACCGCGGTAGCCTCAATCGACTCCCAGACGCTCGATGACGCGCACCGGCGGGAGCTGCTGGCTTACCTCGAGATGGCCGCGCAGGCGATGGTCAACTCCCCGTTCTAGAGGACACCGATGAGCGAAGCCGTCCCGTGGTGGACGAACGCGATCTTCTATCAGATTTATCCCCGGTCCTTCGCCGACAGCAACGGTGACGGTGTCGGCGATCTCGAGGGCGTCACCGCGCACCTCGATCACGTGAGCGAGCTGGGCGTCGACGCGATCTGGCTCAACCCGGTGATGGTCTCCCCCATGGCCGATCACGGCTACGACGTGGCCGACCCCCGCGACGTCGACCCGCTTTTCGGCGGGCTCGGCGCGCTGGAGCGGCTCATCACCGAGGCGCATGCCCGCGGCATCCGCATCACGATGGATCTGGTGCCCAACCACACCAGCTCGGCGCACAGCTGGTTCCAGGCCGCGTTGACCGCGGCGCCGGGAAGTGTTGAACGCGAACGCTATATCTTCCGCGACGGCCGGGGGCCGAGCGGAGGGCAGGAGCGCAGCGACCCGGGAAATGATTTGGGTGGGACGCCGCCCAACAACTGGGTGTCGGTGTTCGGCGGACCGGCCTGGACACGGGTCGCGGATGGTCAGTGGTACCTGCATCTGTTCGACGCCGAACAGCCAGACCTCAACTGGGACAACCCCGAAGTGTTCTCCGACCTGGAGAAGACCCTGCGATTCTGGCTGGACCGCGGGGTCGACGGCTTCCGTATCGATGTCGCGCACGGCATGGCCAAACCGCCCGGCCTGCCGGACATGTCGAACCCGGACGTCGAGATGCTCACGCTCGACGACCACGATCCCCGGTTCAACCACGAGGGCGTGCATGACATCCACCGCGGCATCCGTTCGGTGCTCGACGACTATCCGCACGCGGTGACGATCGGCGAGATCTGGGTGTTCGACAACGCGGACTTCGCGAAATATCTGCGGCCCGACGAACTGCACATGGGCTTCAATTTCCGTTTGGTGCGAGCCGAATTCGACCCGGCCGATATCCGCGGCGCGGTGGAGAACGCGTTGGCCGCCGCGGGGCTGGCAGATGCGAGCCCGACCTGGACGCTGTCCAACCACGACGTGGAGCGCGAGGTCTCCCGCTACGGCGACGGGGCCACCGGGCTGGCCCGGGCCCGCGCGATGGCGATGGTCATGCTGGCGCTGCCCGGAGCGGTGTTCCTCTACAACGGGGAAGAGCTGGGGCTGCCCAATGTCGACCTGCCCGACGATGCGCTGCAGGATCCGGTGTGGGAACGGTCCAAGCACACCGAACGCGGCCGTGACGGCTGCCGGGTGCCGATGCCGTGGTCGGGCGCCGCACCGCCTTTCGGCTTCTCGTCGAACCCGGATACCTGGTTACCGATGCCGCCGGAGTGGTCCGCGCTGACCGTCGAACGCCAACTGGCCGACCCTGATTCGACGCTGCACTTCTTCCGGACGATCCTGCGACTGCGGCACAGCCACTTTCACTTCACCGAGTTCGACGTGGAGTGGCTGCAGCTGCGCGATGACGCTCTGGCGTTCGTGTCGGCCGGAGTGTTGTGCGTGCTGAACACCGGCCGCACTCCGCTCGAGCTACCGGCCGGCGAATTGCTCGCCGCCAGTGCGCCGTTGCTCGAAGGGCAGTTGCCGCCGGATTCGGCGGCGTGGATCGTGACGGGCTAGACGCCCGCGGCCAGCAGGTTCACCACCGACGCCACGATGATCGAGCCGAACACGAACGACAGCAGTCCATGGCCCAGCGCGGTGGCTCGCATCCGCGTCGAGGTCAGGTTCGTGTCGGAGATCGCGAAGCTCATCCCCACGGCGAAGCCGACGTAGAAGAAGTCTTTGAAGCAGGGTTGGTCTTTGTGGCCGGGCGGGCTGTTGAAATCGATGCCGCCGGGCTGCGTCGAGTCGAAATAGTGCTTGGCGTAAATGATCGCGTACAGCGTGTGGATGGTCAGCCAGGACAGCACGACGCTGCCGACGGCCATCCAGCCCGCACCCGAATCGTGGCGGACCCCGCCCGCGGCATCCTGGCTGCGGCCCAACAGGACCCAGACCCCGACCAGGCTGGCGGCCGCGCCACCGAGCACCAAAGCCGTGACGACCCACGGCAGCGGCTGCTCCTGACTGGCGTGCTGCTCGGTTTCTTCGTGATCGAAGCCCCACAGCGCCAGCCATGTCCAGCCGGTGAAGATCAGCGCGAGCGCTGTCCACCCGCCAAGCAGCGACAGCATGCCGTTCTGGCGCCACAGCACGGCGGTCACGACCGCGCCGACCGCACCCCCGACCGTCACCCGGGCGGCCGGGCGGCTCCAGAACGGCAGGGTGCCGTGGACGTTGTCAGCCACGCGCGGATACTAACGCAGCACCAGCGCTGGATCGCCGCGTCGGCGATACACCGATCCGAACCGCGCGTCGATCCGCAACCAGGTCGGCGACAGCCGTACCCGGACGATCTCGTCTTCACCCGGCGGTTCCGGCATGAATCCCATTGCGGTCAAGGCGAACACACACCGCATCGGCACGCCGGCCTCGGTGTCGCCCGAACTCACCCGCAGCACGTCCTGATCCAGCAGCGACGCCGGTGGTCCGTGCGCGCCGCTGTGCTCCTTGGCCAGGTCAGCACCCCGCTGGGCCAGGTCGATCAGCACGGCGGCCGGCACATCGTCGAGGTGGGTGAAACCGGTGTCCGGCGGCAGTGCGCCGCGCCACGCGGAATCCATCGGGAAGCCGGGATCCACCCGGCCGGACACCTCGGGGTTACGCAGGCCGCGGGCCAATTCGTCTGCCCCGCAGGACAAGTCGGCAGGGTTGACCTCACCGGCAACCGCGCGTACGGCGAGCACATCGAACCCGGTGGCGACCCAGGCCGTCACCACGCCGTCAGCTCGGGCGCGCAGCCGGACCACCGCGGCTTCGTCGAGGCGCAGCGCGTGTTCGACGAACACCGCCAGATCGCTGCGCATCACAGCGTCGGGAATGGTGAGCGTCATCGCTGCCAGCGCTGCAGGTACTCCCGATGCTTGGGCGAAAGCCGCACCAGCCGTTGCTCTTTGATGTGCACGGCGGCCAGCTGTGTCTCGGCGATCACCGAGGGCCGCGAGTCCGGTGTGGCGTTGAGCGATCGCACCTCATAGCCGAGGGTGAAGTCCACTGCGCGCAGCCGCTTGGTCCACATCGTCACCTGCAGCGGCGAGTCTTCCAACCGCAGTTGGCCCTTGTAGAGCACCTGGACCTCGTGGATGAGCAGCCCGATGGTGGTGATGTCCTCGGCGAATGGTTCGGCGAGGAAGTCGACCCGTGCCTCCTCCAGGATCGTCACCATCGTGGCGTGGTTGATGTGCTGATACATGTCGATGTCCGACCAGCGCACGTGCACGCCGGTGGTGAATCCATTAACCACTTGACCCTGTTCCACTCGTCCTGGTCATGCTGCGGATCTGGCGTGCCGCCACCGACAGTGTGGCCAGGTCACGTTCGTCGTCGGCGTAGATCTCGGCCAGCGTGCGACGTGCCCGCTCGACCCGTGATCCGTTGGTGTGCTCCCACTCTGCGATCTTCTCCTCCCCGGTCTCCTCGGGTTCGCCGACCGCCAGCACGTCGAAGCACAGAGCCCGCAACGACCCGTAGATGTCGTCGCGAATGGCCAAGCGCGCCAATGAGTGCCAACGGTCGTCACGAGGGAGTCCGGACACCGCGGTCAGCAGGCCGTCGGTGCTCAGGTGATCAATCAGGGCGAAGTAGGTGTCGGCGACCTCGGCGGGGTCCCGGTCGACGATGTCGGCGATGTCGATCACGTCGAGCAGGCTGTACTGGTACAGGCCGGTGGCCACGGTGTAGGCCAGATCCGCCGGGGCGCCGTGCGCCTGGAACTCGCCGGCCTCCTTGGCCACGATCGCCTTGTCGTCACCACGCAGCCATTCCGACATCCGCGGTGTCAGCTCGGCCAGCGTCGCGGCGAACCGGTTGATCTCGGCGCCGACCGCCAGCGGCTGCGGCCGGTAGTTCAGCAGCCAGCGCGACGCCCGGTCGAGCAGGCGACGCAGATCCAGGGTCATCCGGTCGGAGACGTTGATCGGCAAGCCCGCCCGAGACGCGTCGAGGATGCGCTGCCAGACCTTGGTGATCCCGAAGATCGCGTCGGTGGCCACGAACGTGCGGACCGCGTCGACGTATCCCACACCGGTGTCCTCGGTGACCCGGTAGGCAAAGGTGATGCCGCCGGTGTCGACCACGTTGTTGACCAACATCGTCGTGGTGATCTCCCGGCGCAGCTGGTGGCCGCGGATCTCACCTGCGAAGTGGTCACTCAGCTGGCTCGGGAAGTATTGCGGCAGACGTGCGGCGAACACCTCCTGGTCGGGCAGCTCGCTGGCCAGCACGTCGTCCTTGAGGGCCAGCTTCACGTGCGCCATCAGGGTGGCCAGTTCCGGGGAGGTCAGCCCGATGCCCACCTCTTGGCGGCGGCGGATCTCCTTGTTCGACGGCAACGCTTCCAGCCCACGGTTGAGCCCGCGCCGCTGCTCGAGCTCGACGATCTGGCGGGCATGCACGTTGAGCAGGGTCGCGGCGTTGGCCCGGCTCGTGCCCATCAGATCGTTCTGGTCGACGTTGTCGGTGAGGACCAGGCGCGACACTTCGTCGGTCATCGAGGCCAGCAGTTCGGTGCGCTCGTCGGCGCTCACCTTGCCCGCGGTGACCAGCGAGTCGACCAGGATCTTGATGTTGACCTCGTGGTCGCTGCAGTCGACGCCGGCGGAGTTGTCCATGGCGTCGGTGTTGATGCGGCCACCGCACAGATCGAATTCGACCCGGCCCAGTGAGGTGACCCCGAGGTTGCCGCCTTCGCCGATCACCTTGGCGCGCACCTGATTTCCGTTCACCCGGATGGTGTCGTTGGCGCGGTCGCCGACTTCGGCATCGGATTCGGATTCGGCCTTGATGTAGGTGCCGATGCCGCCGTTGAACCACAGATCCACCGGGGCTTGCATGATCGCCTTCATCAGAGCGGGCGGGGTGACCTCGTCGGCGTCGCTCTGCAGGCCGAGCGCCGCACGCATCTGCGGGCTGACCGGTATCGACTTCTGCTGGCGGCTGAACACACCGCCGCCCGCACTGATCAGGCTGGCGTCGTAGTCCTCCCAGCTCGACCGGGGCAGTTCGAACAACCGACGCCGCTCCTGCCACGACCGCTCCGCGTCCGGGTCGGGATCGATGAAGATGTGCCGGTGGTCGAAAGCGGCGATCAGCCGGATGTGATGTGACAGCAGCATTCCGTTGCCGAAGACGTCGCCGCTCATGTCGCCCACCCCGACGACGGTGAAGTCCTGGGTTTGGGTGTCCACGCCCATTTCCCGGAAGTGCCGTTTGACCGACTCCCAGGCGCCTTTGGCGGTGATGCCCATGGCTTTGTGGTCGTAGCCGACCGAACCGCCGGATGCGAACGCGTCACCCAGCCAGAAGCCGTACGACTGGGCTACGTCGTTGGCGATATCGGAGAAGGTGGCGGTGCCCTTGTCGGCGGCGACGACGAGGTAGGCGTCGTCGCCGTCGCGGCGGACCACCCGGGGCGGGGTGATGACCTGTCCGGTCGACCGATCGACATTGTCGGTGACATCGAGCAGCCCCGCGATGAACAGCCGGTAGCAGGCAATTCCCTCGTGACGGAAGGCATCCCGGTCCGCGGCAGCGTCGCCGAGCGGCGCGGGTGGCTTCTTGACGACGAATCCGCCCTTGGCGCCGACCGGCACGATCACCGCGTTCTTGACGGCCTGGGCTTTGACCAGGCCGAGGATCTCGGTGCGGAAGTCCTCCCGGCGATCCGACCAGCGCAGGCCACCGCGCGCCACGTGACCGAACCGCAGATGCACGCCCTCGACCCGAGGTGAGTACACGAAGATTTCGAATTTCGGTCGGGGCAGCGGTAATTCGTCGATCAGTTGCGGATCGAGCTTCAGCGACAGCACGTTCTGCGCATGCGCCGAGTCGGCGCTGGTGACGAAGTAGTTGGTCCGCAGCGTCGCTTGGATCATCGTCGCGAACGCCCGCAGCACCCGGTCGGTGTCGAGGCTGACCAGGGCATCGATGTCGGCGGCCACCGCGTCGGCCGCGGCGAGCGCGTCCAGGCCCTTGTCGGCGGAGTCCGGATCGAACATCGCCTCGAAGAGGGCGACCAGTGAACGCGCGGTGCCCGGGTTGCCGTTGAGCACCGACTCGATGTGTGACTGGCTGTAGGGAAAAGCTGCCTGCCGCAAGTACTTCGCGTAGGCGCGCAGCACCGCGACCTGCTGCCAGGTGAGCCCGGCGCGCAGCACCAGTTCGTTGAATCGGTCGATCTCGGCGCGTCCCTGCCAGATGGCGGTGACGGCATCGGCGAACCGCTGCGCGGTGGCGTCCCACTCCTCCTGGCTGGCGGCCACCGGCATGGACGCATCCGGACGGATCTTGAACTGGTAGATCCACACCTTCAGCCCGTCCGGGCGCACCACGGTGAACGGGCGCTCCTCGAGCACCAGCACCCCCATGCACTGCAGCATCGGCAGCAGGTGACTCAGGGACGCGGTCGATCCGCCGAGGTACCAGGTGAGGAAGGCCTCGTTGCCCTCGTCACCTTCCTCGAACTGCAGTTTGACCGAATCCTCTTGCAGCGCTTCGATGAAACCGATGTCGGTGATCGCCTCGGTCGAGGTGACGGCCTGCTTGAAGGACTCGGGTAGAGCTTCGGCGTAGTGCTCGGCGATCGCCTGGTCGATCTTGCCGGTCCGCGCCGAACCGATCAGCCGATCACCCCAGGTGCGCAGCGCCTCGGTGAGCAGGCCCTGCACCCGGGTACGGTTCTGCTCGCTGTCGTCGATCGACTCACGGGTGGAGCTGTCCGGCAGCCGGACAGTGAAATGGACTACTGCCCAGGGTGATTCACTGACCCGTGCGGTGTAGTCGATACTCAGGCCGCCGAACTCACGCACCAGAATGTCCTGCATCGCCAGCCGCACCACTGTGGTGTAGCGGTCGCGGGGCAGATAAACCAGGGCGGACACGAAGTGGCCGAGCTGGGCGGCGCGCAGGAACAGCAAGGCCCGCCGGCGCGAGCCGAGGTCGACGACGGCGGTCGCCATCGCGAGCAGCTGCTCGGCGGTCAGCGAGAACAGCTCGGAACGCGGGATGGTCTGGATGATGTCGAGCATCAGCTGCCCGGGGTGGCTGGGGTCGCTCTGCGACATCGCCAGCACGTCGCGCACCCGCCGCGAAATCAGCGGAATGTCAAGGACGTTGGCGCTCATCGCCGCCGCCGTGAACAGCCCGACGAACCGGTGTTCGATGTCCTGCTCACCGGCACGTTCCCGGATCACCACGATGTACGGGTACGCCCCGTACCGCAGGAAGCTGGGCATGGTGGCCTGTGCCAGCACCAGCACGTCGCCGGGGTTGGTGAGCTCCGGCAGCACCTCGGTACGCAGCCGCGCCACCCCGAGCCTGCTGGACTCGACTACGCTGGCGACCCCGTCGTGCACCGTGCAGTCCTGGCAGCCCAGCAGGATGAAGTGGCCGTCGGACAGCCACCGCAACAGGTCGGCGACGTCGCCGCGGTCCGCGCCGACGAATCGAGTTCCCGGATCGTTGTCGATTTCGCGGGCGAGGTCGTGCAGCGCGGCGGACAGCGCCGTCGAGTCGAGCGCCACTTGACGGGCGTCGGCCACCGCCATCGGCAGCATCCGCTCCGCCTCGGCCAGCGCCTTGCGGTTGACCGACGGCGCGAGTTGGACGTGGATCCAGGATTCGTCGATCCCGTCGGACTCGCCGGCCGCCGGATCATCGTTCGACGAAGGGCGTACGTCCAGCAGTTCGCCGGTTGCGCTGCGCCGCACCCGGAACACCGGGTTCATCAGCGCGACGTAGCTGACGCCGAGCCGATGCAGCAGCACAGTGACCGAGTCGAGCAGCATGGTGGCCTGGTCGGCGACGATCTGCAACGCGGGCCCGAACCCGCCGGGATCGTCGCCGGGATAGACCGCGACCAGTGTCTCGCCGACAGCCCGGACGCGAGCCAGCCGCTCCTGCGCGGCGATCAGCTCGCCGGGCACCGCGTGCTCGGCAGCCGCCGCGACCAGCGGGCCGGTGTCGGTGGCGTCCACGTCGGGGGCCCCGCCGTGCGGGCCGCGATAGGTGGCGAGGTAGGCCTCACCCAGTGACTCGGCAGCTTTGGGGTCAACCGTCATACCTGCGACTCCTGATCAGCGTGCGAACCGACGCTGGTCCGCAGCCGCCAACATTAGTCGCGTGTGAGCCTGCGGTGGGTGACCCTGTGCGGACGAGCCGCGTCGGCTCCCATTCTCTCGATCTTGTTCTCCTCGTAGGCACCGAAGTTGCCTTCGAACCAGAACCACTTGGCCTCGTTGTCGTCGTCGCCCTCCCACGCCAGGATGTGCGTGCAGGTGCGGTCCAGGAACCAGCGGTCGTGGCTGATCACCACCGCGCAGCCCGGGAAGTTCTCCAGCGCGTTCTCCAGCGAGGACAGCGTTTCGACGTCGAGGTCGTTGGTGGGCTCGTCGAGCAGGATCAGGTTGCCGCCCTCCTTGAGGGTCAGCGCCAGGTTGAGCCGGTTGCGCTCACCACCGGAGAGCACGCCGGCCGGCTTCTGCTGATCGGGCCCCTTGAAGCCGAACGCCGACACATAGGCCCGCGACGGGATCTCGTTCTGGCCGACCTCGATGTAGTCGAGACCGTCCGAAACCACCTGCCAGACCGTCTTTTTGGGGTCGATGCCGGCGCGGCTCTGGTCGACATAGCTCAGCTTGACGGTGTCGCCGACCCGCACGGTTCCGCTGTCGGGTTGTTCGAGTCCGACGATGGTCTTGAACAGCGTCGTCTTACCGACACCGTTGGGTCCGATGACGCCGACGATGCCGTTGCGGGGCAACGTGAACGAGAGGTCCTTGATCAGGGTGCGGCCCTCGAACCCCTTGTCGAGGTGCTCAACCTCGACCACCACGCTGCCCAGTCGCGGCGGAGCCGGGATCTGGATTTCCTCGAAGTCGAGCTTGCGGGTCTTCTCCGCCTCGGCGACCATCTCCTCGTAGCGGCCGAGACGGGCCTTGTTCTTGGCCTGCCGGGCCTTGGCGCCGGAGCGCACCCAGGCGAGTTCCTCCTTGAGGCGCTTCTGCAGTTTCTGGTCCTTCTTGCCCTGTACCTCGAGTCGCTCGGCCTTCTTCTCCAGATAGGTCGAGTAGTTGCCCTCGTAGGGGTAGGCACGGCCGCGGTCGAGTTCGAGGATCCACTCGGCGACGTTGTCCAGGAAGTACCGGTCGTGGGTGACGGCCAGGATGGCGCCCTTGTAGGCGGCCAGGTGCTGTTCGAGCCAGAGCACGCTCTCGGCGTCGAGGTGGTTGGTCGGCTCGTCAAGCAGCAGCAGGTCGGGCTTGCTCAGCAGCAGCTTGCAGAGCGCCACGCGGCGCTTCTCACCTCCGGACAGATGCGTCACCGGCTCGTCCGGCGGCGGGCAGCGCAACGCGTCCATCGCCTGCTCGAGCTGCGAATCGATGTCCCAGGCGTCCTCGGCGTCGAGTTCCTCCTGGAGCTTGCCCATCTCGTCCATGAGCTCGTCGGTGTAGTCGGTGGCCATCAGCTCGGCCACTTCGTTGTACCGGTTGAGCTTGGCTTTGATCGCCACGCCCTCTTCGACGTTCTCCCGGACGGTCTTGGTCTCGTCGAGCTGCGGCTCCTGCATGAGGATGCCGACCGTCGCTCCGGGCGCCAGCATCGCGTCGCCGTTGTTGGCCTGATCCAGGCCGGCCATGATCTTCAGCACGCTGGACTTACCCGCACCGTTGGGGCCGACGACGCCGATCTTGGCTCCGGGCAGGAAGGCGAGCGTGACGTCATCAAGGATGACCTTGTCGCCGTGTGCCTTGCGGACCTTGCGCATCGTGTAGATGTATTCGGCCATTGCCGCGGGGGTGCCTTCCGTCTTTGTCGTGAAATGCTCGCCGACCATCCTAGGCGCGCCACGGCCAGGCCTCGCGGCCGCGCTGGACGACGCCAGCGCGGCCACCGCCTCCGCTACGCCGAGAAGGCCAGATCGGCGGTCTCCTCGACATCCTCGGCAACGTCGGGCTCGTGCCCGATGATCGGCTCGGCGTCGACCGGTTCGGCCGGCTTGGACTGGGGCTGCTCGAAGCGGATGATCGCCCGCGACAGGTCGGGGCCGACCGCCGTGGCGCGCATCTCCAGCGAGGACCGCCGGACGCCTTCCTTGTCGTCGTACTCGCTGGTGAACACGTCGCCGACGACGATCACCGGGGCGCCCTTGTACAGCCCGGCGCCGACGCCGGTGACCAGCTTGCCCCAGCAGTTGACGGTGATGAACAGGGAGTTGCCGGGCTCCCAGGTGCCGTCGCCGGTGCGGCGCCGGGAGTTGCTGGCCACCCGGAAGCTGATCAGTTCCTGGTCGCCGACGACGCGGCGGCGGAGATCGGTGACGATGCGGCCGACGACGGTCAGATGGGTCTCGAACATGGCTTGGGTCCTTTCGGTTCGCGTGGTTGCGCCTCCAGTGAGCCGCCGGACCCCGACAGCCGCGTTCTCGGTGGGGCCCCGCCGGGGCTTGGCTGTGGATGAATGTGGAACTGGGGATACATCTCGCCGATCCCGGCCGCGAACGTAACGCCAGGGCGTCAGATCGGCGATTTCGCCGCCGTGGCGTTACGGTCGGCGACCGACGCGGTCGTCAGCTTCCGTTTTCTCGGCGAGCCATCTCGGCCAGCATCGCGTTGTAGGCGGCGAGATCGGCATCATCGTCGCGCTCGGCAGCACGATCGAGCCGCTTGGCGGCGCGCCGGTCGCTTCGGCTCCACTGGACCAACAGCGCGATCATCACCACCACGAGCGGGATTTCACCTGCCGCCCAAGCGATTCCGCCGCCGAGATGCTGATCGGCGAGCAGGTCGGTATGCCAGCTCAGCTTCAGCGAACGGTAGAAGCTCTCCCCCAGCACCTGATCCATGCCCATCATCACCACACCGAAGAAAGCGTGCAGCGGCAGCGAGGCGAACACCATCGCGATCTTGGCTACCGCCGGCAGCGGGCGTGGGGTGGGGTCGACGCCGATGACCACCCAGTAGAAGAGGTAGCCGCTGATCAAGAAGTGCAGGTTCATCAGCACGTGCGCGCCGTGCAGGCCGGCCGCCGCATCGAAGATGCCGCCGAAGTAGAGGCCGTAGAACCCCGCGACGAACACGATCGTGGCCACCACCGGGTGGGTGAAGAACCGCGACCACTTGCTGTGCAGACCGTCGAGCAGCCATTCGCGTGGCCCGGGCGGGTTGCCCTTACCCGCGGCTGGCAGCGCCCGCAGCGCTAGCGTCACCGGTGCGCCGAGCACCAGCAGGACTGGGATCAACATCGACAGCAGCATGTGCGCGGTCATGTGCACGCTGAACATGGCCGGCATGTAGCGGCCCACACCCGATGACGTCGTGAACAGCAGCGTCGCGCAGCCCAGCAGCCAGGCGAAAGTCCGGCCGGGTGGCCACGAGTCACCGCGGCGACGTAACCGGATCACGCCGGCCAGGTACACCGCAGCGAATACGATCGCCGCAGTGCCGAACACCAGGTCGAAGCGCCAGTCCAGCAGAATCCGCGCGACGGTCGGCGGTCCGGCCAGGTCGTAGCCAATCCCGACTTCGGCCGGCGAGGGGTTGGCCACCAGGGGGGGTGGCGGCGGGGTGCGTCCCAGTCCCACCGCGATGCCGAACGTGAGGCCGAAGATCAGGGCCTCCACCGACGCCAACCGGACCAGCACACCGCGGGCCTGCGGGTCGGCCTGCAGCGCGGCCACCGGGCCGCGGCGTTGCCGCCACCCGATCGCACCCAACACGCACAGCGCGACGATCTTGGCCACCACCAGCCAGCCGTAGTCCGTGGCGAACAGGTCGCCGAGCCGGATCCGAACGAAGGCGTTGATCACTCCGGACAGGCCCATCGCCACGAAGCACCAGAACGCCACCGCAGAGAATCGCCGCGCAGCCAGGTCGGCGTGCTCCCCGCCGCGCAGCGCGTGCACCAGCAGAGCCAGCAATCCGCCGGCCCACAGGGCGCCTGCCAGCAGGTGGATCATCAGGCTGTTGGTGCCGACGTCGTGGGATCCGCCGGCCGACGAGTGCCCGGTCAAGCCGAGCGGCACCAACGTGATCAGCGAACCGGCCAGCAGCAACGGCGTCCACGACCAACGCAACACCGCCCGGCCTGCGAGGGCGACGGCCAGTGCCAAAAACGCCGTCCAGCGCCAGGCGCCGGCGGTGTCGACCAGGCTCGCCACCGACCACAGCTGCACCGGGTTGAGGTGCTCGCGCAACGGCTGACCCGAGACGTCGGAAACGGTCAGTGGGACGAGCAGCGCCGCGCAGACCGCCCACGCCGCGGATGCGGCGACCCCGATCCGCAGCGCGCGGTAGCCGTCGACGTCGAGCACGCCGCTGTCCTGCGGTGGTACGAAAAACGTCGCGAACATCAACGAGCCCACTGCCAGAACCGCCGCGATCTGACCTGCGGCCTGCACGAACGGCAGGCCCACCGTGGTGACGGGCCCGGGATCGGGCAGCCCGGTCGCCGTCAGCGCGTCGGCCAACGACAGCGCACCGATGCCGGCGGCGGTGATGCCGGCCAGCAGGGCCACCATCGACAGCACCGGCCACACCGCGGTGCGGCGGGCGGCGGGTGCGGTCATCGTTTCAGCGTATGGCTACTCGCGCAGCCTGAGCTCACGGGCATAGAACTGGGCGCTGGACATCTCGTGGATGCGGTCCATGTCGGTCAGGATGCTGCGGAGTTCGTGCAGGAAGGCATGTCGCCGTTCCCGCAGATCCGGGCCGGCCTGCAGCAGGTTCTGGTCCGCGGCGACTTGCCGCGCCGTCGTGAACAACAACGCCGACACCGACTCGTTGCTACGGATCCGTCCCTGAGCGGCGTACTGGGCGCCCACGCCCAGGGCCATCTTGGTGAGTTCCTTCTCCTCGACGTCGGCCGGTGCATCACACAGTACGTCGGCGACGATCGTGTAGGCCTCGATGAACGGTCGCAACATGGCGTGCGCCATCAAGGGCTTCTTGTCGCGCAGCAGGCTGTCCACCGCGTCACCGCCCGCAGCGACCTGAATCTCCCAATCGCGTTGCCACGACATCTCTTCGGCGAGGTGCTCGCGGAAGGCTGCGGAATCGGCGAAGTAGAAGTCGAACTTCAGCAAGTCACGCAGCCGCATCGCCTGATCCCAGAACACCTCCACCCGATCGCCGTCGGGCGCCCGACCGGCGTGGGCCAGCGCGAGTTCGGCGATCGAAGTCTCCAGGAACGCGTGGATCAGGGTGTTCCGGTAGAAGGCCGCCTCATGCTCGTGCTCCGGCGCGATCCGCCAGACCGGCTCGTGACCGCCGTCGACCCGGGTCACCGGATGACCGTTGGACAACGCGTCGACCGCGGCCCGCACGCCGTCCGGTGTACGCAGCCGAAGGGCACTGTTGGTCACCGGATTCTGTTTGCGCTCAAGGTAATCCAGCGAGTCCTGCAGGGTGTGATGCAGCTGGTTGAGAGTCAGCGCCCGGCCGCGGGTGGTGAGCAGCAGCGCCGACACCAAGCCGCTGGCGTTGATCGGTGTCACCCGCAGAATCCGCCAGGCCACCTCGAAGGCCATCTTCTGCATGGCCAGCCGTTTGGCGGCCTCGTCCGAGGCGATCGGGCCGCCCGGTTCGCCGAGGTATTGGCGCATCGACACCGCCTCGGGGAACCGGACGTAGATCTTGCCGTAGTTGCGTTCGCCTTGAGCCTTGATGAACTTGTACAGCCATTCGGCGCTCTCCGGCGTCTTCTCGCCGCCACGGGCGTAGGCCGCGTATTCGGTGGTCTCGTGCAGCTGGTCGAAGCTGATCGACACCGGTTGCAGCAGGATGTCCTCGCTGCGGCCGTCGAGATACGCGTCGGCGACGTAAGCCAGCAGTCCGAGCTTGGGCGGCAACATCTTTCCGGTGCGCGACCGGGTGCCCTCGATCGACCAGCTGAGGTTGAATCGCTTCTCGACGATGTAACCGACGAACTGCCGCAGCACGTACTTGTACACCGGGTCGTCGAGCTTACGGCGCAGGAAGATCACGCCGGAGCGGCGCATCAGCGGACCCATGAATCCGAACGAGAGGTTGATCCCGGCGAACGTGTGCGCGGGAGGAAGCCGGTTCTCCTGCATCGCCACCGGGACGATGACGCCGTCGAGGTAGGACCGGTGCGACCACAGCAAGACGGCCGGATGGTCTTCCAGGCCGCGCCGCATCGACTCGATTTCCATGCTGTCGTAGTCGATTCGGGGATCGAAGCCCCGGCTGAAGATCGCCCGCCCGAGGTTGGGGATCAGGTCGACCGAGAACCTGCTCCAGCCCGTGGCGAGCTCGTTGAGCATCTCCTCGGCCTTGGCGGGCTCGGCATCGGGGATCTTCTGCAGGCCCTCCATGAATCGCGTCGAGGACATCAGTTCGTCGGTGATCAGTTGCGGCGACTTGTATTCCGGACCCAGCAGCCGCAGTTCCATCCGCTCGATCGCCAGCCGGGCGCGGCGCAGCACAAAGCGCGCGAAGTCACGGGGGCTGTCGCCGACGGTGTTTTCGTTCCACTGCTGGCGCAGTTCGGAGACCTTCGCCGGTTCACCGGCGACGATGCGCGCTCGGGACGGATCGCGGCGAAGGATTCTGCGCTGCAGCACTTCTGGCGGCCGGTAGGTGTCCCGCCCAGAGATCAGGCCGACGATCTTGACCCGGGTCGGTAGTCCACCGGGCACCCAGAACACCCGCACCGGGACGACCAGCCGGTCCTCCCCAACCCCCAGTTCCTCGACGAGCTGGGCCACCACACCGGGCGGCGGATCGCCGGCAGGCAGGCGCAGCACCTCGACCTTGGTGTCCGGGTGTGCGCGCCGCTGCGCGTGCAGCCAGTCGTTGAGCAGCTCGAACTCCGCCTTCGACGACACCGATGCCAGCACCAGCGCGTCATCGGTGGTGCTGAAGTCGGCCAGGTGGTCGGTGTGGGTCATCGGCGGCCCTTGGCGTTCGGCGACTGCGACTTGGTGGCGGCCTTCTTGGCCGGTGTCTTCTTCGCTGCAGCCTTCTTGGCGGGCGCTTTCTTGGTGGCCTTGGTGGCGGCGGTGGCGGCCTTCTTGGCCGGCGCCTTCTTGTAGATGTCGTGCACCGGCACCTCGCCGGTCGGCCAGTTCTTCAGCGTGTCCAGATACAGCTGACGAACCCCTTCGATCCGCTCCGACAGGTCGTCCAACGTCCAGTCCGCCACCGAAAGAGGCGGATAGACAACGATATCCACCTCGCCAGGATTCATGGTCGAGGAGTCGCGGGATGCGATCACCTCGGCGTTGCGGATCACGATCGGCACCACCGGAACGCCCGCGGCCATGGCGAGCCGGAACGGACCCTTCTTGAACGGGCCGACCGTGCGGGTGTCCAGCCGGGTGCCTTCGGGCGCGATCATGATCGACAAGCCTTTGGCCACCAGATTCTCGACCTCGTGCATGGTTTCCAGCGCGGCCTTCGGGTCGTCCCGGTCGATGAAGACGGTGTCGACCAGCTTGCCCAGCGTTCCGACGACGGGATCGTCCTTCAGTTCCTTCTTGCCGACTCCGGTCCAGTTGTCCCGCAACAGCGACGCCGCGATGACGGGGTCGGCGTTGTTGCGGTGGTTGAAGATGAACACCGCGGGCCGCTGCTTCCGGAGGTTCTCTTCACCAAGGACGTTGAGCTTCACACCGTTGACGGCCAGCAGGAGGTTTGGGAACGCGGTGGTGAAGAAGTTCAGGCCACGCCGTCTGCTGCGGGTCAGCGTCCCCCACCAGATCGCGCCGGTCGCGGCGGGCACCAGCGCACCGACGCCGAGCAGCGTGCGCACCTGGCCCATCAGGCCACCGCTGCCCCGGCTGGAAAACCGCAGGATCGGCCAGCCGCGCCGGCGGGCCACCGCGGCCATCTTGCCTTCGGGGTTGGTGGGCCGCGGGTTGCCGACCAGATACATCAGCGCGACGTCCTCGTCGCCGTCGGCGTAGAAGTAGGACTGTTTGAGGTCAATGTCGTTGTCGGCGGCGAACTTCTGGACGGCGTTGGCCTTGCCGGGGCCCCACAGGATGGGCCGCACCACCTCGCCGGTCAACACGTCGTTCTCGTCGACCTCGAATCGGTTGGTCAGCGTGCTCTCGATGCCGAGGAAGCGGGCCACCGGCTCGACCTGAAGGGTCAGCGCCGAGGAACTGAGCACGACGGTGTGGCCGCGCTCCATGTGCGCGTGCACCAGTTCGCGCATCTCCGGATAGATCCGCTTTTCGATCTGCTGCACGAACATCCGGTCGCCGATCTCGTGCAGATCGCTCAGTGCGCGTCCGCGAAGGGCTTGCGACGCTTTGGTGATCAGCTCTTCGAATTCCAGCCGGCCGAGCTGATGGTTCAGGCCCGCGGCGATCATCGTGATGAGCTCCCCGATGCCCATGTCACGGCTGCGGAACCGCTCTCGAGTCAGGATGACGGCGGTGAACCCGGCCACCAGCGTGCCGTCCAGATCGAAGAAGGCCCCGATCTGCGGTCCCTCGGGGCTTGCCATCACCTCGGCGACCGAGCCGGGCAGGCGCATCTCCGTATCGCTCATCAGTAAGCCACCGATCCGTTCGGGCTAGGTTGGGCGGGGTCGTCGACGGCATCGGGGAACGACGCGGGCACGACCCGCGGCGGCGGGTCGCCGGCCAGCGACAGCACCTCGTCGAAACCGTCGCGCAGACATTGCGCGAACAAGTCCTCGTCGGTGATCGAGGCGCGGTCGTAGCGCGCGGTGACCGTCGCGAAGCCGCCGCGAGAGACCAGCACCACCATCATGGCCACCCCGGGCAACGGCCCAATCCCGTACTGCCGCAGCACTTTCGCTCCGGCGATATAGGTGTCGCCGGCGTAGACCGGCACATTGCTGGCCTGGACGTCGGAGGCGATGACCGCACCGCTCATCGCCTCGAGGACCGCGTCGGGCAGCAGCCCGACGACCGGCGCGATAGCGCCCATCAGATCGATGGCCGCCTCCTCCCGCCGAGAGGTCATCTGTTTGCGGATCTTCTGGATCCGCACCGCAGGATCCACCACGGCGATCGGTGCGGCAAGGTTGACCCCGGCGAACCGGTTGCCGCCGGCCGGGTCCGCCTCGGCCCGCAGGCTCACCGGCACCGCCATCGGCAGGCTGTTCACCGGCACGCCGAGCGCTTCGTGGTAGCGCCGCAGCGCCCCGCACAACCCGGCGAGGTAGGCGTCGTTGATCGAGCCGCCCGCGGCGTGCGCGGCCGCGCGCAGATCGGACAGCCGCATTTCGATCGCCTCACTGCGCGACGACAGACTGCGCCTGCGCAGCAGCGGCGACGGGTCGGCAGCGCGGGCCACCACCCGACGGCCCGAGCGGGCGTAGTCGACGACGTCCCACACGGCGGTGCCGGGATTGCGCACCACACGGCCAACCACGCCCAGGCCGCCGGCGACAGCGCCGAGCAGCCCGCCGACGATGGCGCCGGGCAGTTGGTTGATCCCTTCGCGCATCAGGTCATTGGGCGTGAGGTCCTGCGGCACCGGCAGTGGCGGAGCTGGCCGCGGTGCCGGCTCGCGTTCGAGGTCGTAGATCTCGGCGAACATCGCGGTGGCGCCGACGCCGTCGGTGACGGCGTGACTGAGGTGCAACAGGGTGGCGGCCTTGCCGCCTTCGAGTCCTTCGACGAGGGTGGCCGTCCACAGCGGCCGCGAGATGTCCAGCGGCGACTGCAGGCTCACCTCAGCGAGGTCGAGCACCTCACGCAGAGTGCCGGGCTCAGGGACGCGGACCCGGCGGACGTGGAAGTCGAGGTTGAAGTCGGGGTCGACCACCCAGCGCGGTGCGGCCGTCGGCAATGTCGGTACGACGACCCGCTGGCGTAGCCGGAGCACTTTGCGCGATGCGTTCTCGAACGCGTTCCTGAACCGAGTCCAGTCCGGCGTGCTGTCCAGGATTTCCAGCGCCATGATGCCCGACCGGGTCCGCGGATTGGCCTCGCCACGATGCAGCAGCATGTCAAGGGGGCCGAGTTCGTCCGGCAGACCGTTGACGTCGACGGTCCCGCTCATCGATCCCACCTCATCGACACCAACATCCTCCCGTTCCGCGGACGCGCACGGCGCCCATGGCTTGCCTCGCTTCGCTCGCCTGCGCGCCCTCAACCACGCTAGTCGGCGCACGGGGGTGGCGGGTCTCGATTGCGAGTCGGTTACCGCCTCACGCCAGGCAGAGCGGCGGCAGCAGAAGCAGCACCGGCCACAGCAGCGCGGCCAATCCGTAGGCACCGACCTCGGCTCCGGCGGGCAGCACTCGCCCAAGCTGGACCTCGAGCTGCTGCACCGCATCGGCGTGGAAGAAACCCCAAACGAGTCCGATCACCAGATAGGGAATGGCAAGCCACATCGCGACTTCGATCACCGCCGCGACGGTGACCTCGTAGCTGAGCAGTCGGCGCAATCTGGTCATCAACTGGTCCACGGCCCCTCCCCCCCAAATCTGAGAACACAGTTTCTCACAAATGGTTCTCCCCGGAGGCCGTACTCATTAGCATTGGGCTCACCCGGGGTGGGAGGACATCATGCTGACGAAAATTCGGTCGGTGCTGAACTACAAACTGACGATCGCCGAACTGCTCGGGATAGCACTGTTGATCGGGATCCCTTATCTCGCTGTGGGTCTGGTGTGGTCCTCAACCCACACCGACCATCTGCACTCGATGCACGGCGCCGACCTCGTGGTGTCGTTCCTGGGGTCCATCGTGTCGTGGCCGGTGCTGCTGGTCGCCAATGTCTGCATGACGTGACCGTTCGGCAGATCGTGGCAGCCGTCGTCGCAGTGGCGCTGCTGACACTTGGCCTGCTCGCGCTGCGGTGGCCGGTGTATCTCCCGGATTTCGATCCATGGGGCGTACAAATCAAGTGCGGCAGCGGTTTTAGCGCCGACCTGGTTCAGGCGACGTTCGCAGGCAAAGCCGACCAATGCCAGCACGCGCTGGCGATGCGGCGGGGGTGGGCAATCCCGGTGGCGGCATTGGCCTGGACGATCGTGATCGTGTTGGTGGCGCCACTGCTGCGGCCACAGGAGACCACCGCGGCGCGCTAACGACCCGCCGTCCGTAGCCTCAGCGTTATCTTATTTTTACCTTATTTTTCTTAGAGTCGGTGTACGGTGAGTGGTGCCGCAACGGAAGGAACCCGCAATGCAGCCACTCGCCCGCGTCGTGCTGATCACTGGTGCATCCCGAGGAATCGGAGCCGAAGTCGCACGTCAGCTCACCGCACCCGACACCCACGCGATCGTGCATTACCGAGAGAACGCCGAGCGGGCCAACGCAGTCGTCGACGCCATCCGGAGTTCGGGTGGCAGCGCCACGGCGTTGGCTGCCGACATCACCGACGCCGTCGAGGTCGAAGCGATGATGCAGTACGTCACCGTCCACTTCGGCAGGCTCGATGCCTTGATCCTCAACGCCTCCGGCGGTCTGGACAGCGGCGCGGACCCGGGATACGCGATGCGGCTGAACCGCGACGCTCAGCGCCGCCTTGCACTGCTGGCCATGCCGCTGATGCCGGCCGGCTCGCGGATCGTGTTCGTCACCAGCCACCAGGCCCACTTCTATCCGCACAAGGCGGTGGCGAAGGGATATGGGCGAGTGGCCGCCAGCAAGCGGGCCGGCGAAACCGCGCTCTACGCAATGCGTTCCGAGCTGGACCATGCCGGCATCCACCTCACGGTGGTCTCCGGCGACGGGACCATGGGAGCGCTGCCGACGGTCGAAGGGTTCGCGACCAAGATCGTCAACGCCGCGGTCACCCCGAGCCTGTCGACGATCGTCTACGCCGGCGCCGCGGACTACCTGATGACGGTCGCCTGATCTCAGCTCGCTGAGCCGACCGCGACTCTCTGCGTACCGTTGCGTGCCGCGACGTGGCGGCCATAAACGATGCCCATGAAGCTCGCGACGGCTTCTGCCGCCAGTTGGCAGCGCAGGGTCGCAATCGTGTCGAAGGCGTGGTGCGCCTTGGGCAGCTCGGCATAGGCCACCGTCGCGGGTCCTGAATAGCGAAGTGCCGCAACGAAATCGCGGGCCTGCGCACTCGGGATGACGGCGTCGCTCTCCCCGTGCAGTACGAAGAACGGCGGGGCGTCACGATGGATGCGGTGCAGCGGTGACGCGTCACGGTAGATCTGGGGATTGTCTTCCAGCCTGCGCTGGACGACGACATGCTCGAGCAGCGGCATCATCAGCGGATGCATCTTGTCGGTGGTGGTCAGGTCGTATACGCCGTAGTAGGGCGCGACGGCCTGCACGCTGGTGTCCGCGTTCTCGAAGCCGGGCTGCAGGGTCTCATCCCCCGCGCTCAGCGCCGCCAGTGAGCTCAGGTGACCGCCGGCCGATCCCCCGGTGATCGCAACGAAGTCCGGGTCTCCGCCGTATTCGGCGATGTTGGCCTTCACCCAGGCGATGGCCCGCTTGACGTCGATGATGTGCGACGGGAAGGCGTTGCGCGGGCTGCGGCTGTAGTTGATGGTGACGCAGATCCAGCCGAGCTCGGACATCCTGGCCATCAGCGGATAGGCCTGGCCGCGTTTGTCGTTCACCGACCATGCACCGCCGGGGACCTGAATGAGAACCGGCGCGCTATACCCCTCGGGCAGATCGGGGCGGCGCCAGATGTCGAGGGTGTTGTTGCGGCCTCGGGGGCCGTAGGAGATGTTCCGGGTGGTGGCCGCGTACCGGCGCCGATGATGCATGGCGTCGAGGACGGCCGCGACGTTGGGCCGGTGCCCCGGCTCTTCGTCGAGCGGATGCCGCACCTGGGAGGTGTAGTCCTTGCCGAAGGTCTCCTCGAGCGCCGCGTCGAGCACCTTGTCGGCCTTCTGGACGGCCAGGGCGCAGGCGACCCGTTGCAGCGGTGAAACGGTCGCGAGTGCGTGACCCGTGAGGACCTGTGGCGCGAACTCGGCGTTGAGCCACCCCAGCACCCATCCGGCGGCGGCCGGTGAGCCGCGCAGCAACAGCGACCCGGTATTGAACGCCTGCGTGCAACGCGCGGCGACCTGCTCGATTGGACTGCTCATGAGCTGCCAGACCCCCTTGTCCTTAGCCCGCCTAACGCGTTTGCCAACCGCGGATGCGGAGGGGTCTGCGTGTGCCAGTCGTCACACCATAACCCAACTTCGGCCGAACCTGAGGAATTCTCAGGAACTGAGGTCTTTAGACCCTTGGTCCCCCGCGAAACCGGGCCGGCAAAGTGAACGGACGGTGACCCGGCGTTGGCTGCGAACTTGCCTGACAGGAAACGTCGAGCAATTCACAGGACGATTTGTGAATGCTTCTCGAGGACCCCGCCCCCAGCTTCGCCGGTGGACTGACCGCCCGCGTCGAGTCCGCGTTCTCTGCGAGTTCACCCGTGCCGCTGCGACGGCCGTTTCCACGTCCCGCGCCGACGCGGCCGTTTCATCCCAACGATGCAGCTCAAGCTAGGCGCTTTGGCCAGCTGATGCAGGATGAAATCGACGAGCTCGAGGAGTTGATCGCGGTCGCACAGCACCGCTGGACCAGTCGCTGCGATGCCGGCTGGGGCGCCGCCCGGACCCCCGAGCCGGTGCTGCGCCTGCGGGAGAAACTCAAGGAGGTGCGCCGGTTACAGGAGGCGCTGCTGGCTCGATTCGGCACCGACTGAGGGTTCGGAGGATCTTTGCTCAGCCAGATTTCAATTCACACAGGGCTACACGCGCCCCTTCCGGCAAATCTGCCCCGCTAGACTGTCGACGCGCTGCCTCCGTAGCTCAGTCGGATAGAGCAAGGGCCTTCTAATCCCTAGGTCGCAGGTTCGATTCCTGCCGGGGGCGCTTAAGGGCTTGTGTGACCTCGGTTGATTGTTGACGTTTTGTCTTCGGGTGATGGGCGACAGTGTTTCGGCTGATGCTTTACACCTACTTCGGTTGATCCTTGACACTCCCTAGATGAGGGAGTTGAGCGTGGCTGAGCAGCGGTATCAGGCTGTGTTGGCGGTGATCAGCGATGGGTTGTCGATTTCGCAGGTGGCATCGAAGGTTGGGGTGTCGCGCCAGACGTTGCATGCGTGGTTGGCCCGCTATGAGGCGCAGGGCTTGGAAGGGTTGATCGACCGGTCGCATCGGCCGGTGTCGTGTCCGCATCAGATGCCGGCGCAGGTGGAGGCGGTGGTGTTGGAGCTGCGCCGCTCGCGACCGTATTGGGGACCTCGTCGGTTGGTGTTCGAACTGTCCAAGCGTGGTGTGGTTCCGCTGCCCTCGGAGTCGGCGGTCTACCGCGCTTTGGTCCGGGCGCAGATGATCGATCCGCACCTGCGGGATCGGCGCTCGCGTAAGTGGAAACGGTGGGAACGCGGTGCGCCTATGGAGCTATGGCAGATGGATGTCGTGGGCGGTTTCCCGCTGGCCGATGGCACCAGCGCTAAGGCGTTGACCGGGATCGATGATCATTCCCGGATGTGCGTGTGCGCGCAGTTGATGGTGCGTGAACGCACTCGGGCGGTCTGTGACGGGTTACGCGCCGCGCTGGCCACTTATGGTGCTCCCGAGCAGATCCTGACCGATAACGGCAAGGTGTTCACCGGCCGGTTCAACCATCCGCCGGTGGAGGTGCTTTTCGATGCGATCTGCCGCGAGCACGGCATCGAGCACCTGCTGACCCAGCCGCGGTCTCCGACCACGACCGGCAAGATTGAGCGGTTCCACCGGAGTCTGCGTGTTGAATTCCTCAGCAACGCAGCACCATTCACTAATCTGAAGACGGCCCAAAGAGCCCTCGATGAGTGGGTCGATGACTACAACACCACCCGGCCGCATCAGTCGTTGAAGATGGCCACCCCTGCTGAGCGCTTCACCGCCGGCACCACCACGACCCGCTCGACCACACCACGACAGCACAGCCCCGATCGCAGCAGCAGCGACTGGATCAGCCGAACGGTGACCACCAACGGGGTGGTCTGTGTGTCGTGGCAACAGGTCAGTATCGGCCGCCACTACGCCGGAGCTCGCTGCGATGTCCACGTCGATGGCGAGCTGCTGCGGTTCTTCATCGGCGACGATCTGGTCAAAACCGCCGCCCGCCGCAGCACCGGCGAGGTACGAAACAAGAAGGCCTGCCGCTCCAGCGGCCAGACCTAAAACACAACAAGAGTGTCAAGGATCAACCGAACTAGATCCGTCAAGAATCAACCGACTATGAACAGGGGCGCTTAAGGGCTTCGCAGCAGACTCGGACACATCGCTGTTTCTGGTCGTACTTGTGACTATGGCTGAGATCCGCTCGCTCGCCGAGACGAAAGCTCACCTGTCCGAACTGATGTCTCGGGTCGGCGAACAACATGCACGGGTCACGGTCACGGTCCATTGGCGGTACCGGCTCGTGGGCGCTATTCAGGAGCCCGCGCACCCGGCGGATGCAGCGGCCGGATTTCGGGAGCTTTGGTCCACTGCATGGGGCCACTACATGTACATCGATGACCTCAGCGTTAGAGATGGCTCGCGGCAATGGAATTCTCGGGATGGTGGAACGACCGGTTGTGGAGCCGGGCGGCACGGCCAAGCACCGCTGCTATTGCAGAGGCGACGCCATCAATTGAGGGCGGTGAACTTGCGGTCATGCGTGGGGCCGGTTTCGACGGAAGCATGTACGGACGCGAATTCACTCAGGTCGATCCAGGAGCGATCATCGGCCAGGCACCGCCAGGTGGTCGAGGACGGCAATGACGCTGGAATGCCGTTATTTGCCGCGCAGACTTCGCACCTGCGCTGGATCGAGCTTCAAGTAGTTTCTGATGTGAGCGTCCCTGTTCCTCTCCGAGCTTTTGTCGGACAGGGTGAACAGTGTGGGTACCGGCGGGGCGTTCTTACCGTTGATGATCGACACCACCGTGTAGCGGACGAAGACTTTTCCGTCGATCGAGTACACCGGCGTACCGTCTCGAGCAGTGAACTTCACGCCTTTCTGCATGATTTCGGCGATCCGCTGCTGATTTGCGTCAGCCCGCTGTCGCCTTTCCGCCTCACGCGCCTGCACTTCTCGATACCACAGCGAGTGTTCTTTGGGCACAGTGACTTTCGGACTTGGGATCAAGTCCAATAAGCTCTTCTGCTTCGGACTCAAATCGTCCAACTTTTGCAACGGGTTCAGCGTCGTTTTCCGGTTGAGAAGTTCTTTGATCGTGCCGGTGACGAATCTCCCGAGCGCACCCAGAGGGTCGGCCCTGCTCGCCGAAACAACCACAGGCGTGACTGCGTTCTGCGACGCGGTGAACGGCTTGCTGTTCGGACTGGCGGCGCGCGAAGTCACCCGCGAATTCCTGTTGGTTGCGTTGGCCAGCCGGTCTGCGACCGAGGAGCTTCCGGCTGCCATAACGCGATTCGAGCGGGACGCGACCGGCGATGGCCGATCCGCGCCGTCGGCCACCGTCCGGTTCGCCTTCCGGGGTGTCGTCGACCGAGCGCCGGCATCGGCGCGTTGGGACGAACCGGAGGCAGGCCCGGCTGAGGACGACCCGGCGCCGCTGTCTGCGCTCGCTGTTCCGACCTCCGACCCGACCAGGGACCAGCCGACCAACGCCGCACCCATGCCGGCGGACGCGACACCGAGCTGAAGCCACCGACGCACGGACAGGTCCGCGGCACGACGCCTACCGAGGTAGCCATCCCCGGTTGCCGTCGGCATATTTGATCCCTCGTGTTGCGTTGCGCTAGTTGATGATTGGGCGAATAGCGGCCTCGTACGGCGACCGGTTCTGGACGTTCACGTGGTAGCCGACATCGGCAACAATACCCTGCTCAGCCGTGCCGAGGGCGTGTTTGTCGTTACCTACCTAGTTTGCCGCTTGGCGCGCGCCCTCGAACGCAGCAAAGAATCTTTTCATCTCGACCCGAGATGCTGCGGCGACTTCAGATCAGAAGGCCAGTCGGTTTCCGCGGTCGCGGTATTGATTGCCGCTGATGTGATGTCTTGGTATTCCGCGACAGCGCAGTCATGCACCTGCTCGTCGACCCTAGGGATCTGCCCGGCTCCACTGCGGTGTCGGATCGTCCCAGCCGCGGCTGTCAGGGAACGGACCCTATCGAGCGGCGCGGCGGCTGCGGTTTGCTCGGCGCATTCGTGGACGTCAACCACCTCGGCCGCACCGTGAGCCGAGCAACCGCCTACCGGATTCTGGCTAAGTCGGCAGCCTAGCTACGGTCAACACGAACGCCCGCCCGCCCTATGACGCAGCGTGCGGGAAGGCTTTCATCTACGCTGGATGGCAAACGTGCCAGCAAACACTGCCAGGGGGGTGTCGCCGTGACTGCGCTTGAAACCGAGTTCGACCTGATGCAGTCGATCTACGACATCTCCGACGAGTTCTACGCCCTCTTCCTCGGCCCCACCATGGGCTACACCTGCGGGTACTACGAGCGCGACGGCATGACGACCGACGAGGCGCAGATCGCGAAGTTCGACCTCGCGCTGTCCAAGCTGCGACTGGAGCCCGGCATGACCCTGCTCGACGTGGGCTGCGGTTGGGGGGCCGGCATGCAACGGGCCATCGAACGCTACGACGTCAACGTCATCGGTCTCACGCTGAGCAAGACACAGCGTGACGCCGCGGAGGCCAGGCTCGCCCGCATCCCGACCCGACGCGATTTCGACGTACGACTGCAAGGGTGGGAAGACTTCGACGAGAAGGTCGACCGCATCATCTCCATCGGATCCATGGAGCACTACGGCCACCGGAAATACGACGCCTTTTTCGAGAAGACCCACGACGCGCTGCCCGCCGACGGTGTCATGTTGCTGCACACCATCTGCGGCTTCCACCCGTACGAGATGCACCGTCGAGGCCTGCCGCTCACCTTCGAGATGTGCCGGTTCATCAAGTTCATCGTCACCGAGATCTTCCCCGGTGGCCAGTTGCCGTCGGCCGCGCTGATCGAAGAACACGTGGCCAAGACCGGCTTCGCCCTGACCCGCACCCATTCCCTGCAGCCGCACTATGTCCTGACGCTGGAAGCGTGGGCGGCCAACTTGGCGGCCAACCGCGACAGGGCCATCGAGGTGCAGTCGCAGGAGGTGTACGACCGATTCATGAAATACCTCACCGGCTGCGCCGACCTGTTCCGCAACGGATCGATCGACATCAACCAGTTCACTCTCGAAAAGTGACTCTGAGGCAACCGCAGCTGGTTCAGCTGTCAACCTCCCGGTAGGCGGCGCGCATCTCCGGCTGCGAGTGCTCAAGAGGCTTCACCACGACCGACAGCCATCCGATGGTCAGCAGCACCGCAGCCATGTCGGCAACCACCAACCATGCCATCGGCGCATCGGGTCTTCCCGTGCGCAACCACCACAGGGCCCCAATGCCGATGACCGCGGACAGGCCACAGACATACGCCGCGGCGCAGCATTCCCGGAATCGGCGCACTATCAGGGCGAAAGCTGATAGTGCTGCCGCGGCGACGAGCGCCAACGCAGCGATCACCGGCACCCGGTTGGACCCGGGTCCCGATACCGCGCCGACCACGTCGATACTCCAGGCCGCGGCAGAGACGAAGACGAGAATCACCAGGACGACGTAGCCGGCCCAGCGAGCCCCACCGATCCACACCTCGTCCAACACCCGGCGTTCCAGTGCTGCAAGCTCGTGTCGGATCGACTCTTGCTGAATGTCTTTCACTCGATTCCCATCCACCGCGCGAACCACCGGCACTGCAAACCCCATAGTCGGAAGTGAGGGGCCGGTGGTTCCCGCGATGTCTCCGGCGCGAATCTAGGCCGGGTTGAACAACCGCCGTTCGACGAGCGGGGTGTCTCGGATTTGACGCAGACCTTTGGCTGCCGCCAGCACACCGAGATCGGCAAGCGGTTCGATGATGACGACCGTCATATAGGCCGCACCGAACGTCACGATGTCGCTGATGGTCTGACCCGCGAAACCCTCGCCGTACAGCGCCCAGAACGCCACCCAAGAGACAATGCCTGCCTGATACGTGGTTGAAAGCGCCAGTGCCTGACGGTATTTCAGGTCCACGTAGGGAGTTTCCCGCGCGATCACCCGGTGGGAAACGAACTGGAGCGCGAAGAGCGGCACGAGCAGCGTGGTGACGTTCATTCCGTATTGCGGCAGATCGAACGGTGCGAAGAACATCCCCTGCAACAAAAGTCCACCCGCCAAGCCCAAGGCCGCGGGTGCGGCGCCGAAGACGAGGAACAGCGTCGACCCCAAGATGAGGTGCACCTCGGAGATCCCGACCGGATAGTGCGGGAAGACCTGAAAAAAGACGAACACCAGAGCCGTCGTGGCCAGGGTCCGGGACAGCAACGATCCCAGTCCCCGATCCTTGACCGCATTCGAGGCGAGGTACAGCGCGTACGCACCCGCTCCCCCGGCAGTGACGTAACTCAAGACGAGTTTGGGGCCTTCGACAATTCCTGGTTCGATGTGCACGCCGGACCCGACCTCTCTCCTAAAGCGTTGGCTCGCAATAGAGTTAAACACGAATTCCCAAAATGGTCTTCTGTCGGCGCTTGGTTCCCGCAGGATCAAAATCACGGGAACCAGGCATTCACCGCATGCGACTAATGAGCGACTCTCGTGCGTCCACTCGACACACCTCGACCCGCACGCAATTTTGCTGATGTAGATCGCCCCATCCTCGTAGACTGCACATCGAGGCGGGTTCGGCACATCGGGGGGTTGCTGTGGTGGGTTACTCGGCGTGGCTGGGCGTGGGAGCGCTGACGATCGGTATCGGCGCGGCCGCACTGGCGGGTTCTGGTGCAGCCAACGCCGACGCAGGCACGGGCTCATCAGCGCGGCACAATGTCTCGGCGAGTCATTCAACCCGCCCCGCCGCCCACAATTCGCCGCGGCCGAAGACGTCAGCGACGCTGTTGGCCGCAAGCGCCGTGACAGGCGTCGCCGACCCCAAGCCCAAGCCGGTGACAGCAGCGGTCAATCGACACACCACGACCAGCAGCGCCCCGCCTACCACTCACACAACTGCGGTCCCGAACATCACTGACCTGCTCGGACGCATCGTCATGCTGGGCAGCGACATCCAGCACTTCAATGTCGTTCGGGCGGTCCACAACGCCGAGCACGCCGTCACAGGTGCCATCCGAAGCGGGTTCAACACCGTTGCAGGCGCCATCGAGACGGTGGCCGGCGGCATCGGCAGCGCCGTCATCGCGGTCGTGTTCATCGTGGCGCTTCCCGTCGAAATCCCCTTGGCGTTCTACCTTTTCGTGCGGCTCGTCAACTCGCCCCTGTGGTTCTAGGGGTCTACCGCCTGCTCAGTTCTCCGGCAGCTCAGCGAACCGCTTCTTGACGTCGTTGTACCACCCCATCGACTTGATGGGGTGGCGCCAGCGGCCCTTCATGTCCTCGCGCGCAGGCACGTGGGCGTCGTCGCCACCGAAGACCGCATCTTTGAGGTGCTGATCCTGCGCCTTGATGATGTCGTCAGCGGTGTCACCGCGGTGCACGAGATCGCATGGGCCACCCAGGTCTTGGCAGGTCATGGTCTTCACGGGGCTAACTCCTCCTGTCGGTGTCACACCCGGCCGTCCGGGCGCGTCAAGATGTTGACGCACCCAACGACGAAAGTGTGACCGCCATGGTGAGTGATGATCAGCTCCGCGACGGCTTCGAGGCCGAGCGCCCGCGCCTGCAGCGTATCGCCGGGCGGATTCTGGGCGACGCCGACGCGGCGCAGGACGCGGTGCAACAGGCGTGGCTGCGGTTGCACGGCACCGACGAACCCATCGACAACCTGGCGGGCTGGCTCACCACCGTGACGTCTCGGCTGTGCCTCGACCGTCTTCGGGCACGGACACCGGTGCCGACTGAGTCGATCGAGGTCGAGGAGACCGCACCCGACCCCGCCGACGACGTGGTGCTGGCCGACACCGTAGGGATCGCCCTGCAGGTGGTGCTCGACCGGCTGACGCCCGCCGAACGGGTGTCCTTCGTGCTGCACGACAGCTTCGGAGTGGACTTCGAGTTGATCGCGTCGATGCTCGACACCACCACGGTCGCTGCCCGCAAGCTGGCGTCGCGGGCCCGGGCCAAGGTGCGCCCGGCATCACCCGAGGACGCCCTCGCCGACTGGGAGGTCGTCGACGCCTTCATGACCGCGGCGCGCGAAGGTGACTTCACCCGTCTGTTCCAACTCCTCGCACCCGACGTGACGGTCTCCGCCGACGCTGCCGCTGCCGCTCTCGGCACACCGGCCCGCATGGAGGGCCGCGACGAGGTGGCGACATTCTTCAACGGCGCTGCCGCGGCGGCGTTTCCGGTGTTCGTCGAGGACCGGCCGGGGTCGGCCTGGATCCACCGTGGCGAAGTCAAGGTCGCGTTCGACTTCACCATCGAGGATGGGCAGGTGCGCTGTCTCCAGTTCCGTGCCGAGCCCGATGTGCTATCCGGGGTGCGACGGCGCGAGGGCGCCGCGCCGCGGGGTTAGACCGCGGCCTGCTCCTCGCCGGCGCGCGGCGGTTCGGCCACCACGACCGTGCCGCCGCCGACCCGCTTCGCCTGGTACATCGCGTCGTCGGCGCGATGCAGGATCGAGTCGAGATCGACGTGTACGCCCTCGACATGCTCCCAGGTGATCCCGACGCTGAACCGGAGAAACAATCCTTTGGGATCACGCAACCTCAGCGCCTGCACCCGCCTGACGAAACTGTCCAGGTCGTCCTCGTCCAAAAGGCTTGCCACGAGTACGAATTCGTCGCCGCCGATCCGCGCGGCGATGTCGCGAGTCCGGATCAGCTTCGTCAACTGCTCGGCCACCACCCGCAACGTCGCATCACCGGTGCCGTGCCCGTGGTCGTCGTTGAGCCGTTTGAACCCGTCGAGGTCGATGACCACGACGGCGAGCACCGCACCGCGCGGACTCCGAGCCCACGTCGTCCCGGTTTCGGCGTAGAGACCGCGCCGGTTCAGCAGACCCGTCAACGAATCACGGTTTGCCGCATACGCAGTCGTGCTGAGGCTACGGCGCGTGCCTTCGATGACCATCGCGGCGATTGCCGGCATCACCACCACCGTCGTCAGGGCGGGCAGGAAATACAGCGAGAGCTCCGCCAGCTGCGCCCCGTCGAACTGCACACCCATCCAGGTGAAGGCGAGGATCGTCGCGGTCGCGAAACCGCAATGCAGGAAGAGCACCCGATAGCCCAGCAATACGGCGGCGAAGACGCCGATCAGGCACATGTAGACGGTGGCCGCCAACCGCGCCTCAGGCGCGGCGAGCGTCGCACCGGATACCGCAAGTGCAACATCGCCCCATACAGCGAACGCCACCGCTCGCCGATACCCCGGCCACGGGCTGGACAGCCACAACCCACCCACCAGCAGCGCCGACACCAGGAGCAGGAGGTGAACGGTGCGAGCGAACAGGCCGTGCGGTCCCAGCGGCTGGATGGATTGAATCTGCTCCAGCCCGCTGAGTAGTCCCAGCGAGATGGACGCCACCCCGATGAAGATGCGAATTGCATTCAAATAGCCGGTCGCGCGCAGAACCGCGGTAGCGATGGCGAACTCGCGCTCACCCATGCGAAGGCCTTTGACGTAGTGGTCAGTATGTGTGGCGGATGCTATCGGTCACTACTGACGGTGGCTATGGCCGAATGGTCACACATCCACGGCGGCCGTATACGCCCGCCACCCGCCGAACTCACTGATCTCGCGCTGTCCCTCGACCAGAGCAGGCTCCCCGATGACGCCGAGCACTGTCGTTCCGTCATCGAGGTTCACCTTGCCGATCGACAGGCCGGGTGGCTCCTTGAGCAGGATTCCGGCCAAACCCGCGGCAGGCACCTCCCACACCTCGACGGCCACACCGACGCCCGAACCGTCGGTGACGCGAATCATCGCCGGATGCTCGTCGTTGATCGTCCACAGCCGGTATACCGGCTCCGTGGTGGCCTCCCGCAGGAATGTGGCTCCGGCGGCGGCCATGTTCGGCGACAGTTTCAGCCCCCGCATCAGTGTTCCGTTGACCGCCAACAGCACTGCATCACTCCCCTTCTCATTCATTTGTCGGACCCGGTGCGTCGCCGACGATCCGGGTGCCCGACGTGCCGGCCAGGATGGCCGGAATCTCCTCGGCTGCACCGATCACACCGACAGAACCGGGCGTGGTGGCGACAAAATCGGCAACCGCTTCCACTTTGGGTTCCATCGACCCCTTACCGAACTGGCCGGACGCGATGTAGTCCCGGGCCTGATCCACGGTGATGGTGTCCAGCCAGGTCTCGGCGGGTGTGCCGAACCCGATGGCCACCCGCGCCACCCCGGTGGGAATCAGCAGCAGCTCGGCACCCAACTCGTGAGCCAGCAGACCCGATGCGATGTCCTTATCGACGACGGCTTCCACGCCGACCACGGTGCCGTCCGGTTCGAGCGCCACCGGGATACCGCCGCCGCCGACCGCGACGACGATCGCACCGCCGTCGAGCAATTGGCGGATCACGTCGGTCTCCAGGATGGTGGTCGGACGCGGCGAGGCCACCGTACGCCGCCAGCCGCGGCCGGCGTCCTCCGCGATCGTCCAGCACAGACTGTTCGCCAGGGCCCTGGCCCGGTCCTCGGTCAGGAACGACCCGACCGGTTTGGTCGGGTTCGTGAACGCAGGGTCGTCGACGCTGACCACCGAGTGGGTGACCAGAGCCACCACCGGTCGCGACAACCCCCGGCGGGCCAGCTCGTTGCGCAGAGCTTTGACGAACATGTAGCCGATCGCACCCTGGGTGTCTGCCACGGCGTAGTCCACCGGAACGGGATCGACCTCGCCCTGGGCGAGCTCCGAGCGCCGCAGGATGAACCCGACCTGCGGGCCGTTTCCATGGGAGACAACGAGTTTCCAGCCTTGTTCCACCATGTCGATCAGTGGACCCACGGTGCGGCTTACCGTGTCGTACTGCTGGGGAATGGAGTCGTGTTCGGCGTCGGTGACCAACGCATTGCCGCCGAACGCGACGATAGCGGTGCTCATGCGACCCCGTCGAGGTTCGACGCCAGCGCGGCCAGGGCGGCGGTGAAGCAGTCCATCGGCGCCGTGGTGATGCCCGCGCCGATCTGCCCGACACCCGCCTGCCGGTGGGCGATCCCGGTGTTGATGATGGGCAAGATGCCGGAGTCGGCCACCAGGCGGGCGTCGATTCCGGCCGGTGTGCCGCCGAAGTTCAACGGCGGCAGGGTGAATGCGGGGTTGGTGCCCAGTGTGATGGACAGCATCCGGCGGCTGTTGGCAGTCGCGTCGGCCGGAGTGCCGCCGACGAACTGGACGATCGCCGGTGAGGCGGCCATCGCGAAGCCACCCAGACCGTTGGTCTCGGTGATCGCCGAGTCGCCGAGGTCCGCGGCCGCGTCGTCGACCGTATACCCCGGGAAGTACAGTCCGTCAACAGGATTGGCGGGCGCCTGAAACCATTGGTCCCCGGTGCCGGATAACTTGATACCGAAGTTGACCCCGTTGCGGGCCATCACCGTGACCATGCTGCTGCCCGGCACGTCAGCAGCGGCATCCGACATCGATTTGGCTGCGGCCATCGAGATGTTGAGGAAGAAGTGATCGTTGCCTGCGACGAATTCCAGTGCCCGCCGGACCGCGTCGGAGGCGAGCTCAGATCCCAGCAGGGCCAGTGTCAGCCGTTTGAACAGCAAGCCGGACGCGGCAGCGTTGCGGTTGTGCAGTTCGTCGCCCATGTGCAGCGCTTGTGCCATCAGTGGTTTGAGGTCGGGATCGGCAAGCCCGCGCACCGCGACCTGCATGGTGGTGAAGAAGTCACTGCCCAGCCAGCGCAGTCTGTCGAGCACGTCGGGCGAGTTGGCGCCGAACCGCAGTACCTTGCCCAGGCCCTCGTTGAGGTTGCTGTAAGCCCGGTTCCCGGCGGCGGTGTTCTCCACCACCCACACCGGCATCGACGGGCTGATGATGCCGGCCATCGGGCCGACCGCGCCGTGCTCGTGGCACGGCTCGAGCGCCACTTCCCCACTGCCCGCGAGCTTCTCAGCGCCGTCGAGGTCATCGGCCCAGCCTTCGTAGAGGATCGCCCCGGCAATGGCGCCGCGTTGCGGTCCGCACATGTCGGCCCAGTCGATCGGCGGCCCGGCATGCAGGATGCGGCGTTCCCCGGGACCGAGCCCAGCCATCACCTCCCCCGCGCGAACCAGGTCGACCAGCCGCGGTTGCGCGCCCCGGTACCGCTCGAAGGCGACGGCATTGGCGGCCTCGACGCGCGGGTCACCGATCAAAGTGGCCAGCGTCCAGCCCAGGGCCGGGTCTGCGCCCGCCGGCGGAGCCCAGGTCACCGAGGTGGCCCGGCCGCCGGCCGCGGTGATGTTCGAAGCGAAACTCTGTAATCCGACGTTGACGACGTCGAGATCTTGCTGGAGAAGCTCTTTCATCGATCGCCTCCACGGGCGGTAGCCAGTGTCGCCGACCACAGGGCCGCCTCCGCGTTGCTCGACGCGACCAGCACCCCGGCCGACTGCAGAGCGGCGACGGCCTTGGTCCGGTCCTGCGGATCCAGGTCGGTACCGCAGACGTAGCCAACGAAGGCAACGGTCCGCCCCTCGGCACGGGCCGCCGCCGAACTGGTCTCGATGATCGAAACCAGTTCTGCCGTCGGGTCATCAGCCGAGCCGTAGCCCAGCACCACGTCGAACAGCACGACTGCCGTGGCGGGGTCGGCGATCTCGGCGCGGATGCGGGCGTCCTTCTGCGACGGGTCGATCATGGGGTGTGGCTTGCCGCGGGTGAACTCATCGTCACCCATGTCGAGGATGGTGTGCCCCTGACTCGTGCGGAGGTCGGCCAGTGCGGAGTTGCCGGCCACCGGGGTGTTCGACTGGGCGGTTATGCCGTGGGCGCGGTGTATCAGCTGCGCCTCGTAGCAGAAGGTGCCACCGGAGAAGATGCCCCGGACGTATCGCTGGCCGGGCGCCATGGCATCCGCGAGATCGCCGAGTATTCGGCTCATCTCAGCTGAGATCGCGATCTCGGTGGCGGTCGGCTGCCCGCCGCCGGCCAGTTCGACGGCCATGTCCGCGGCCTGCGCGAGCGACGCCGCGCCGTAGACACCGTCGCGGGTGATGGACGCGGGGTCGGCACCGAGGAAGTTGACGACGACCGGCTTGGCGCTGTCCTGGGCTGCGGCAAGCACTTTGGCCGCCACCGCTGGCGACGGAGGCTTGGACACCAGCACGATCACCGAGGTGGCAGGGTCGGCGTCGAGGGCGGCCAAGCCGTGCAGCATCGAGATGCCGCCGATCGCCTCAGCCAGGTCGTGTCCACCGGTGCCGAGCGCGTGCGAGACCCCGGAACCGTTCTGATGGATCCGGACGGTCACTTCCTGGGTGCCGGTGCCTGATGCGCCGACCACCCCGATCGGGCCGCGTCGCACCACGTTGGCGAAACCCAGCGGGATGCCGTTGATGATCGCAGTGCCGCAGTCCGGGCCCATCACCATCAGATCGTGGGCCTGGGCGTAGTCCTTGAGCGCCAACTCGGCGTCCGCGGTGACGTTGTCGCTGAACACCATCACGTCCAAGCCCAGCCGCAGCGCCTTCATCGCCTCGGCGGCAGCGTAATCGCCGGGCACCGAGATCAGCGCCAGGTTGAGTGCGGGATCGGCGGCGACGGCCATCTGAATGCTGGTGGTCGGTATCGCCGATTGCTGTTCGCCGCTATCGGGAGGCGACGCCGACAACAGCGTGTCGGCCACGGCGAGCGCTTCGTCGCAGGCTTGGTCGCTACCCGACACTGCGACGATCAGATCGTTGGGCCTTATCTCGAATGCGCCCAAGCCGGCTTGGGCGAGGTTGTCGACGTTGGTGGCCGACGCCATCACCACCGACGCGGCCTCGATGCCGGGTATCGAGGTCACCCGCGCCGACACCGTCATCAAGGACACCGAGTCCTTGTAGAGGTTGGGATACGACCGCGAACTGATGGCCATGCGTCAGGATGTCGCCGCGATGAACTCGTCGGCGTCGGCCACCCACCCGAAGATGGCGCCCTGGGCCTTGATCATCTCGAGCGCTACCCGCTGGAACTCCGGAAAATACGACGCCACGCAGTCGCTGAGCACCAGGCATTCATAGCCGCGGTCGTTGGCTTCGCGAACGGTGGTGTGGACGCAGACCTCGGTGGTCACCCCGCAGACCACGAGCGTCTTGATGCCGCGGTCAGCCAGGATCTGGCCGAGGTCGGTGGCGTGAAAGCTGCCCTTGCCGGGTTTGTCGATCACCGGCTCGCCGTCGATGGGATACAGCTGGTCGATGATGTCGTGGCCCTGCTCGCCGCGAACCAGGATGCGGCCCATGGGGCCCGGCTCGCCGATGAACGTCTTGCCGCCGCGGTGCAGCTTGGCCGGCGGGCAATCGGTCAGGTCGGGGCGGTGTCCCTCCCGGGTGTGGATGACGAGCATGCCGATCTTGCGAGCCTGGGCCAGCACCCGCTCGATCGGTTCGACGGCGGCCAGCAGCAGCGAGGTGTCGTTGCCGAGCGCCTCACCGAATCCGCCGGGCAGCACGAAGTCGCGCTGCATGTCGATGATCACCAGCGCGGTGCTCGCGACGTCGATATCGAGCGGGAAGGGTTCCGCGTTGATCGTTGCCACCTGTGGTTCCCTTCTGCCGCGCGGTCTGGCGGATTCATTGAAACGTAACCGGCAGCCGATCGCGCGGGTGAACATTTCGGCGGTGTAAACAATCTCCCTCGATCTCCTTCGACGGACCGCAAGTCGATCGCAAGTGTGTTGCAAGTGCGGCCAGCGATGGTCGTCGCATGAACACACCACAGCCCGTCACTGTCACCCCCCGCCGGCCGCACGACCCGGAGCCCGACCTGATCGGCATCACGCTGGCGCACCGGGCGATGCTCACCGACGTCGGGCGCCTGGCCGCCGCGGTGACCGACATCGGCGAGGGCCGGCAGCGCTGCTCGACCCGGCGCGCCCAGGCGATCGCCCGCTACACCGACCTGCTCTGCGAATCCATCCACCACCACCACACCGTCGAGGACACCGTGCTGTGGCCGGTGATCGACGCCTGCGCGAAAGACATCGTCGACCTGACCGAGCTCACCGACGACCACGCCGCGCTGGATCCGCGCCTGGAGATCATCGCGCATCGGGCGAACGCATTCCGGGTGGCCGGTGGCGATCGCCGCACCGCCGCGTTGCTGGGCGCCGAGCTGGCCGATCTGCGCAACCTGCTCACCGAGCACATCGCCGAAGAGGAGCGCGACATCTTCCCGGTGATCCGCCGGCATGTGTCGGTCGCCGATTGGCAGGTCGTGGAGAAGACCGCTCAGCGGACGGGTCGGCTGACGTTCGACGGGCCACGCACGGTGGGCGCGGCCACCGAGGACGAACGGGCCGCACTGGCCAAGGCAGTCAGTCCCGTTCTCCGTCTGCTGTTGACCGTGTTGAGTCGGCGGCACCGGAAATTCGAGAACGAGGTGTTCAGCGGCTGACTCGGTCGACGAGCCGGGCCGCCTCCGCCGCCAGCTGAGTCCTCAGCGCGGCGGCGGCGGCCCGGTACCGTCGCGCCTCGGCGTCGTCACCCAGCAGCTCGGCGATCGCGGCCAGCGCGTCATCGACCGGGCCGGTCAGCAGGCTGCCGTTGTCCAACCCGGCCATCCGGCCCGAAAACGGTTGCAGTTCCTCAGCACACCGGGTCGCGGCGTCGGCGTCGCCGAGCGCGACGGCGGCGTGCGCCCGCAGCGTCATCATGGCCAGCCAGTAGTAAGAGCGCTCGACCGGCTGTTGGTTCGCCCAGATCTGCCGGGCCTCGGCCTCGCGGCCGGCGCTCATCAGCGCCAGGACCGCGCCGTCGGCGATGGATGTCGAGACGTACATGTGCACGGCCAGCAGGTCGTCGGCCAGGGGTGCCAGATCGCCACGGGCCAGACTAGCGGTGAACCGGCCGACCAGACCCATCTGCGCGCCGTTGGCCGTGCCCTGCTCGGCCAACTGCCGCCCGGCCGCGATGTAGCGGCGCTCGCCATCGTCGATCCGGCCCGCCAGCACGTTCAGCTGAGCGGTGAACACCTCCAGCACGGTCAGCAGCGGTGCCAGCTGCCCGGTGCCGGCTCGGGCCACCGCAAGGTCGACATGGTCAAGGGCGGCAACCAGATCGGAACGGCCGGCCGCGGCGAGGAACGCCAACCAGTGCGCGACGGCCTGATAGTCGACGGCAGCGGACGCCTCTGCGACGGAAAGGAATTCGTCGGTCAGCCGTTCGCGTTCGGGAGCCAGGTCCGGACCCAGCGCGGCATAGGCCCGAGCATTGAGCGCCGCGCACAGCAGCCGACCGTTCGCCTGGGGATCTCGTTCGTACAACGCGCGGGCCAACGTGAGCGCCTCGGCGCTCGCCGCCAGCGCGGCATCATGGTCGGCGCCCTCCAACTCGGCGAACAGGGTGGTGAGCAGCCGCACCCGGACCTCCGGTAACAGCTCGCCGCGGAGTACTCGTTGCAGCGGGCCGACGACGTCGGCGTCGGCGTGGTCATCGATCCGCACCCGCCAGATCAACGGCGCGTCCCACGCCATCAACACCCGGGCGATGCGCTCGTCGGAGCCATCAGCAAGCGGCAGAGCCTCTTTCAGGGCATCACGGGCGGCGACCACATCACCGACCCGCGCCGACGCGGCCACCCATCCGCAGTAGGCATCGATCGTTCGCTCGACGTCTGGCGGGCCGGACTCGGCGCGGTTCGCCAGTTCCAGCATGCGGACTGCGGCCTGCCATTGCCTGGCCGCCTCGGCAGGGGCACCGACCCGGTCCGCGTCACGGCCCGCGGCCATCGCCAGCTCGGCGGCGGCCGCCGCACTGGCCGGTGTCGCGGCCGCGACGGCGTGATAGGCCAGCGCCGCCGGATCCGTCGACCGGGCCAGCAGCAGGTCCAGCACGGCCGCGTGCAGCCGGGACCTTCGCAGCAGGGACGTGTCTTCGTAGAGTGTGTCGCGCACCAAGGCGTGGGCGAACCTGACCTGGCCGGGGCCGGGCTCCTCCAGCAGACCGACCAGCACCGCGGGTTCCAGCGCCTCGAGTACGTCGTCGGGATCGCGCTGCGCGAGTTCGGCGAGCAGGTCGACGTCGATGTCCCGGCCGAGCACCGCGGCCTGACGGAGAGCGGTCACCGTCGCACCAGGGAGGCGAACGAGTCTGCGCCGCAGCACATCCCCCACCCCGGTCGGCACCGCGACCCGCGCGGTATGGAGACCCTCCGACATCATCAGACGTGCGAGTTCCCTGACGAAGAGCGGGTTTCCGCCGGTGCGGTCGTGCAGCAGCCGCGACTCGTTCTCGGTGAGATCGGTCAAGCCGCAGTCGGCGGCGAGCGCCGTCGTCGCCTCGGCCCCCAGACCGCCGATGGTGAGATGCGCGACGGTGCGTACCGCGAGCGCCGCGCGTGCCGCCGCCAATTCGGTTTCCGACTCCGACGGCCGGTAGGTGGCGACGACGAGGACCGGCCGGTCCTGCAGTTCGTGGACGACCAACCGCAACAGTTCCAGGGTGAGGCCGTCCGTTCGGTGCAGATCGTCCAGGAGCACCGCGACCGGTTGGACGGTGGCGCAGCGCCCGATCACATCCGCGACGGCATGTGCTGTCCAGAAAGTACTTTGGTCGTCAACGTCGCCCTCGTGCAATAGTGGCGCGAGGGCTCGGATGTGCTGTTGATCGGCAGCGGCGAAGGAATCGCTGAAGTGCCGCAGCACCTCCGTCCAGGCCCAGCCCGGCGGAGCGCCGTCGACCTCAGGGCACCGTCCGGCCGCAACCGTCCAGCCGGCGGCGCGCAACCGAGCTGCGGCAGCACCGGTGACAGTGGTCTTTCCGGCGCCCGCCTCGCCGCCGACCCACACCAGGCGGCTGCCGCCGAGGCGGGCGTCGTGAGCGGCAGCGTCGATCGCCGCCAGCTCACGGGAACGCCCATGGGGCGCTGAGGGTTCGGCGATATTCGGCGCGTGAGCCGGCGTCGCAGGAAGCGGCAGAGCCGCCGGTTGATCGTCGTCGAGATGCGCGGCGTGGCGCAGGATGTCGCGTTCGAGATCGCGCAGCGCCCGTCCCGGTTCGAGTCCCAGCTCGTCGGCGAGATGATCGCGCGTACTGCGCAACACCTCCAACGCGGCGGCCTGCCGACCAGCCCGGTACAGCGCGGTGGCCAGGATGGCGGCTGCGCCCTCTCTGGTCGGGTGCTCGAGGACCACCCGCTCCAGCGCGTCGATCACGGCACTGTGGTGTCCCAGTGTCAGCTGGGCCGATGCCCGCAATTCGATTGCAGCGAGCTGTAATTCCGTTAGGCGGGCGATCTCCGCGATGGCCCACGCGGCATCGGACACCTCGGCGTAAGGTTCACCGGCCCATTGATCGAGGGCCGCGGTGAGGAGTTCGACCCGCCGAGCGGGGTCAGGTTCAGCCTCGGCTGTCCGCACCCGCTCGTCGAACCACCACGCATCGACGGAATCGGCGGGCAATGCCAGCCGATAACCCGGTGCTGCACTGACGATGATCTCGGCCGGGGCCCGCCGCGCGCGGTCCGGTTCGAGTACGCGCCGCAGATGCGAGACGTAAGCCTGGAGGGCGGACAGCGCTTTGGGCGGGGGTTCGCCGTGCCAAAGATCCTCGATGAGCCGGTCGACCGACACCACCTGGCCCTTGGCCAGCGCAAGTCGCGCGAGCAGGGAACGCTGGCGTGGTCCGCCCACGTCGACCGGCATCGAATCATGCCAAGCCCGGACCGAACCCAAGACGGCTACTTGGACAGGTTGCTGATGCGGTGCCGCCATGATGATCCGACCCTAACTGCTAGCCTCCCCAAGATGGAGACTCGCAATGTCTGACCTGGTCATTTATGAGGTCATCGATCGCGTCGCGCTGATTACCGTCAACGATCCCGATCGGCGCAACGCCGTCACCGACGCGATGTCCCAGCAGCTGCGCGACGCCGTCGAAGCGGCAGAAGCCGAGGCCCACGCCGTTGTGATCACCGGTGCGGGCAAGGCGTTCTGTGCGGGCGCAGACCTGTCCGCCCTCGGCGCGGCCGCCAAGGAAGGGCTCGAGCGCATCTACGCCGGCTTCATGGCCGTCGGCCGATGCACACTGCCCACCATCGCTGCGGTCAACGGCGCGGCCGTGGGTGCCGGGCTGAACCTGGCTCTGGCCGCCGACGTCCGCATCGCGGGCCCGCACGCGTTGTTCGATCCGCGGTTCCAGAAGCTCGGCATCCACCCCGGCGGCGGGGCCACGTGGATGTTGCAGCGTGCGGTCGGCCCGCAGGTCGCTCGCGCGGCGCTGCTGTTCGGCATGCGCTTCGACGCCGACGCCGCGGTGCGGCATGGTCTCGCGCTGACCGTCGCCGAGGATCCCGTCGCTGCTGCGCTCGAGCTGGCCGCCGGACCTGCGGCCGCACCACGCGAGGTCGTGCTGTCCACCAAGGCGTCGATGCGCGCGACTGCCATCCCCGGGTTCCTCGACACCGACCACCACGAGTCGGCCAAGGACATCGAGCTGGGTCCGCAGGCGGCCTCGATCGAGTCGCCGGAGTTCAAGGCCCGGCTGGCGGCCGCGCAGCAGCGCTGAGCTGGCCTGTTGCAATAGGCAGGCGATTGCCTGCATAATTCTCCCGTGGACGCGGACGCGGTCTTCAAAGCGTTGGCCGACCCCGGCAGGCGACGGCTGCTCGACATGCTTCACGAGCGTGCCGGGCTGACACTCGGCGAGCTCTGCGAGGGGCTCGACATGCGCAGGCAGTCGGTCAGCCAGCACCTCGAGATTCTCGAGAGCGCCAACCTCGTGACCTCAGTGCGCGATGGCCGCCGCAAGCTCCATTACCTGAATGCGGTACCGATCCACCAACTCCAGACCCGCTGGATCTGGAAGTTCGAGGAGCCTCGGCTGGCGGCCCTGGCCACGATCAAGCAGCACGCGGAGGAGAGCGCAATGTCTGAGACCATCCCCGATTACGTCTACACCACCTACATCCATGCCAGCGCCGAACAGGTGTGGCATGCCCTCACCGATGCCGAGCTGACCGCGAAGTTCTGGGGTCATGCGCAAGTCTCGGAGTGGCAGGTCGGCGGCCGCGTCGAGCATGTCCGGTCCGACGGGTCGGGCATCGTCGATGTCGCAGGCACTGTCCTGGAGGTCGACCCGCCGCGGCGACTCGTCTTCGGATTCGGTGAGCCCAGCGATGATCCGACCGCTGAGGAAACCGTCGTCACGTTCGACATCGAACCCTTCCGCGACATCGTCAAATTGACTGTGACTCATACGAATTTCCAGTCCCCTGCGGACCGGGAGTCGGTTGGTCAGGGCTGGCCGACGGTGTTCGCCAATCTCAAGACGCTGCTGGAGACCGGCGACGTACTGCCCACCGCGCCGTGGGAGTTCCATGCCCACGTCTGACGTCGAGGCTCAGAGATCGAGTAATGCGGTGTCCGGCGATTCGATGAGTCCCCGCAGATCCGTGAGGAACGCCGCGGTCTGTGCCCCATCGGCGATGCGGTGGTCGAATGCGCAGGTGAGTGTCATCGTCGGGCGCGCCACGACGGCGCCGTCGACGACCACCGCCCGCGGCTTCAGCGAGCCCATCCCGAGGATCGCCGCCTCCGGGTAGTTGATCACCGGAACCCCGTCGTCGAGGCCCAGCGCACCGAAGTTCGACACGGTGAACGTCGAGCCGCTCAGCTGAGTGGGCGCCAAGGTGCCTGCCCTGGCCCGCTCGATCACGTCGTCGACGGCGGCGGCCAGGTGCCGGGTAGAACGTCCACGGGTGTCGACGACCGGAACCACCAGGCCACGCTCAGTGGCCACCGCGACACCGAGCCGGACGTCGGGGTGCAACCGGATCTCCGGCCCCGCTTCGGCGTCCACCCAGGTGGCATTGAGTACGGGATGGCGGCCCAGCGCGATCACCAGCAACCTCAGCGTCAGGACGAACGGCGTCACGCCGAGCTGATCCCGGAGCCGCAGCAGCGCCGTGCCATCCACCTGAACGCTGGCGTGCGCATCGGGAATCCGGCTGCGGGACAACGACATGTGAGCGGCCATCCGGGCCTGCACACCGCGCACCGGAATGCTCTGTGACGTCGGGGCGGAACCGGCCGCGTCCAGAACGTCGTCGCGGGTGATCACGCCGTCTGCCCCTGAACCCGGTCGCAGTCCGTTGAGGTCCACCGCGAGGTCGGCGGCCAACTTACGCGTTTTCGGCGCCGCACGCGCCCGCCGGCTGCGGTCCATGCCGTCGTCGATGCCGTAACCAACCAGAACCGGTGTGCGCGCGGACGTCTCGATACTCACCAACAGCGTTCCGACCGCGAGGGTTTCCCCTTCGGCGCCGCCGAGCGCCTCGACCCGCCCCGCATACGGGCTGGGGATCTCGACTTCGGCTTTGTTGGTCTCGACCGTGCACAGAGTCTGGTTGAGTTCGACGACATCCCCGACGGCGACCGCCCAACTGGTGATCGTCGCGTCCTCGAGACCCTCCCCCAGGTCGGGTACCAGGAAGTCGCTCATGGCCGTCGCATCGCTTTCTCGATGCAGTCCAGCAACCGGTCCACACCCGGCAGCCAGAGCTTTTCCAACCGCGCCGGCGGGTACGGAGTGTCAAATCCGGTGGCCCGCAGGACCGGTGACTCCAAGTCGTAGAACAGCTCCTCGGAGATCCGCGCGGCCAGCTCCGCTCCGAAGCCCAGTGTGCGGGGTCCCTCGTGCATGACGATTGCGCGGCCGGTCTTGCGAACCGACGCGGCCACCGTGTCGAAGTCCAGCGGGCTCAGCGAGCGTAGATCGATCACTTCGACGCTGCAATCGGCGATCTCGGCGGCGTTCACTGCGGTGCCGACCAGGCCGCCATAGGTGAGCACAGTGACGTCGTCGCCGGGCCGCCGGATGACAGCCTTGCCTATCGGTGGCTCCGGCACAGCGAGGTCGACGGCCTCCCGGCCCCAGTACCGCCGTTTGGGTTCCAGGTAAATGACGGGATCGCGGGCAGCGATGGCATGACGTAGCAGCCAGTACGCGTCCGACGGCGTCGACGGCACAACGACTTTCAGCCCGGCTGTGTGCGCCCAGTAGGTTTCGGTGGATTCCGAATGGTGCTCGACGGCGCCGATACCACCGAAGGACGGGATTCGGATCGTGACCGGCATGTCGACCTGGCCGCGGGTGCGGTTACGGTACTTCGCGAGGTGGCTGACGATCTGGTCGAAGGCCGGATAGGAGAACCCGTCGAACTGGATCTCCGGGACGGGCACGAAGCCGCGGATCGCCAGGCCGATAGCGACACCGATGATCGCCGACTCGGCCAGCGGAGTATCGAAACACCTTTGGGTTCCGAAGGTCTCGGCCAAGCCCTCGGTGATCCGGAAGACCCCGCCCAGGTCGGCGACGTCCTCGCCGAATACCAGCACCCGGTCATCGCCCGCCATCGCGTCGTGTAGGGCTCGGTTGATCGCCTGCGCCATGGTCAAGGTGGTGACGGTGGGCAGGTCGGTCAGCAGCGGGCCGACGGGTTCCGGTGAGTCGTCGCCACGCATCGGCGGTCGCTCGATGATCTGAGTCATCGCAGTCCTCCCGCCAGCTCGGTGCGCAATTGTTCACGCTGCGCGGACAATTCGGGCGTGATCTCGGCGTAGACGTGGTCGAACAGCTCGTCCACGCCCGGATCCGGGGACCCCACCACAGCCTCGCGGAGTGCGGTCCGAAGCCGCGCTGACCGCGCTTGCACCCGCTGCTCGATCCGCTCGGTGAGGACGCCGGTCGCCTGGAGATACGTGCGGTACCGGGCGATCGGGTCCCGGTCCGACCAGTAGGCGATCTCCTCGGCGCTGCGGTATCGGGTGGCGTCGTCGGAGGTGGTGTGGGGTTCCATCCGGTAGGTGACCGCTTCGATGAGAGTGGGCCCGCCCCCGCCCCTTGCCCGGTCGGCGGCCTCACTCATCACCGCGAAGCAGGCCAGGATGTCGTTGCCGTCCACCCGGATTCCCGGCATTCCGTAACCGGCCGCGCGCTGGGCGAGGGTGGGCACCGCGTATTGGCGGCTCGCCGGAACCGAGATGGCCCACTGGTTGTTCTGAATGTAGAAGATGCACGGTGCTTTCTCGACGGCAGCGAGGTTCATCGCCTCGTGCGTGTCACCTTCACTGGTGGCGCCGTCGCCGAGGAATGCCACCGTCACGGAATCCTCGCCCAGCCGTTGGGCAGCCATCGCTGCACCGACGGCGTGCACGGTGTGGGTGGCAATGGGAATGGCGACAGGTGCGCAGCACTTGCTCGTGAAATCCAGCCCGCCGTGCCAGGCGCCCCGCCACAGCGCGGCCACGTTCGCGGGCGGGATCCCGCGAACCAGGAAGACACCGAGTTCGCGGAATTGCGGGAATAGCCAATCGGTCTTGCGTAGTGCTGCTGCCGCGCCGATCTGTGCGGCCTCCTGGCCGCGGCACGACGCGTACAGCGCCAATTCGCCCTGGCGCTGCAGATTGACGAACTCGACGTCGAGATCGCGCGCGACAACGAGATTCTCGTAGAGCCACGCTAGGGTTTCCGGCGCCAGATCACGGCGATATCGGCTTTCGGCCGTCGCTGTTCCGTCGGGCCCGATGAGTTGAACCGGCTGATCCATAACCGCCTCCTCTACCGGTGCGGAGGCGGTCGGAGCAAACCTGTTGTAGCAGGCTCCAGCTAGCGGCCGGGGTCGGGCGCCAGCTGGACTATGCGCTCTGCTCGCCGAAGCACCGGGGCATCCACCATTATGCCCTCGAATTGGAAGACACCGCGTTCATCGCGGGCCGCCTCGAGCACGTGTCGCGCCCAAGCTACCTGCTCAGCGCTGGGAAGGTAGCCCTTCCTGATCACCGCGATCTGGCTAGGATGGATGGCCACTTTTGCGTCGAAACCGACAGCCACAGCGTCATCCACCTCGGCCCCGAGGCCGTCGAGATCCTTGATGTCGAGGTACACCGAGTCGAGCGCGAGGCGGCCGTATGCCTTGGCCGCCAGCAAGCTCTGCGACCGCACATGCCGTGCGACTTCGCGGTACGAGCCGTCGGGATAGCGGTTGGCGGTGCCACCGAGGACGGCAAACAAGTCCTCGGCACCCCACATGACGGCGAACGCATTGTCGGGCCGGCTGGACTCGACGACATTGAGCGCACCCAGCGGGGTTTCGATCAGCGCCACGACATCCAGCGGCGCCAGAGCGGCGACCTGCTCGGCGAACTCGGTCTTGGCCAGCATCACCGTGGTGTACGGCGTGCGGGCCAGCGCCTCGAGATCGAGCGGATGATCCGACGTGGTCGAGGGATTGACCCGGACTACGGTGCGGCCGGGGTCGAGCTGGGTGGACACCAGCGCTTCACGCGCAGCCTCGCGGTCCCTGGCCGCAACCCCGTCTTCGAGATCTAGGATCACGACATCGGCTGTGGCGGCGGCCTTTTCGAACCGCTCGGGGCGGTCGGCGGGGCAGAACAGCCAGGCGGGTCCTGGATTGTCAAGTGCCATCAGTCGGGCTTCTTTCGGACCATCGTTTTACGGCTGGCTGTGGCGACAACGTCACCGTGCTGGTTGCGCGCGGTGTGCGCGAACGTGACGATGCCTTCTCCGGGACGGCTCTTGGACTCCCGCTTGTCGGTGACGACGGTCTCGGCGTACATCGTGTCGCCGTGGAAAAGCGGCTTCGGGAAAGCGATGTCGGAGAAGCCGAGGTTGCCGACGATGGTGCCCTGCGTCAGCTGCGTGACCGACAGACCGACCAACGTGGACAGCGTGAACATCGAGTTCACCAGCCGCTGGTTGAACGGCGGCAGAGCATCGGCGAACGCCGCATCCAGATGCAACGCCTGGGTGTTCATCGTCAGCGTGGTGAACAGGACGTTGTCGGCCTCGGTGATGGTGCGCCCGGGAGCGTGCACGTAGCGCACCCCGATTTCGAACTCCTCGTACCACAGGCCGCGCTGAACGACGACCTTCTCCTCGGGCGACTCGCTCACTACATTCCCATCTGCCGGGCGATGACCATCAGCTGCACTTCGGTTGTCCCTTCCCCGATCTCGAGGATCTTGCTGTCCCGGTAGTGCCGGGCGACCGGGTATTCGTTCATGAAACCGTAGCCACCGTGGATCTGGGTGGCGTCTCGGGCGTTGTCCATGGCCGCCTCGCTGGCGACCAGCTTGGCGATCGCCGCCTCCTTCTTGAACGGCTTACCGGCCAGCATCAGCGCCGCCGCGTCGTAGTAGGCGGCGCGGGCCGCGTGCGCGCGGGCCTCCATCCGGGCGATCTTGAACTCGATGGCCTGATACTTCCCGATCGGCTGGCCGAAGGCGGCCCGCTCGGCGGCGTACTTCACGCTTTCGTCGACGCACCCCTGCGCCGCGCCGACCGACAACGCGGCGATCGCGATCCGGCCCTCGTCGAGGATCCGCAGGAAGTTGGCATACCCGCGGCCTCGTTCACCGAGCAGGTTCTCTTCCGGCACCCGAACATCGTCGAACGTCAGTGGATGAGTGTCAGAGGCATTCCAGCCGACCTTGTCGTAGGCCGGCTCGGCGGTGAATCCCGGGGTGGGCACCGGCACCAGGATCGACGAGATCTCGCGGTTGTCACCGGAGCCGCCGGTGACCGCGGTGACGGTCACCAGTCGGGTGATGTCGGTGCCGGAGTTGGTGATGAACTGCTTGGTGCCATTGATCACCCAGTGTCCGTCGTCCAATCTCGCGGTGGTCTTGGTGGCTCCGGCGTCGGTGCCACCGCCGGCCTCGGTCAGCCCGAACGCGCCAAGGGCCTGGCCGCTGGTCAGCTTGGGCAGCCACTCCTGCTTCTGCGCCTCGTTGCCGAACCGGTAGACCGGCATGGCGCCCAGCGAGACTCCGGCCTCCAGCGTGATCGCCACGCTCTGGTCGACCTTGCCGAGCTCTTCCAAGGCCAGGCAGAGAGCGAAATAGTCACCGCCCATGCCGCCGTACTCCTCGGGGAACGGCAGGCCGAACAGCCCCATCTCGGCCATCCCGGCCACGACTTCATACGGGAATGTGTGCTGGGCATCGTGTTCGGCCGCGACCGGGGCCACGACCGTCTGGGCGAAGTCGCGCACCGTCTTGGCGAGCTGTGCGTATTCGTCGGGAAGTGTTCCCGTGGACAGGAAGTCAGTCATGATTGTGCTTTCTCTTCTCTCGCTGTGACCTTGGCCAGCAGCTGCCCCACTTTGACCTGATCGCCGACGGCGACATGGAGTTCGACAACTCCGTCGATCGGAGCGGTGAGCGAGTGCTCCATCTTCATCGCCTCGACGGCGACCACCACCGTGCCTGCAGCGACGTCATCACCATTGTCAACGCCCACCGCCACCACCGATCCGGGCATTGGGCTGACGAGCTCAGCGTCGCCACTGTGCTGGTCGTCCGGGCGGACCGGTGCCTCCCGCACTTCCTCGAGCACCAGTGAGCGGCCGCCGCCGGCCAGCCAGATCTGGTCGCCGTCGACCGCCACGGTGTACCGGCTGCGGATGCCGTCGACGGTGACGGCAAGCTGGTCACCGTCCAATTCGGCAGACAGCGAACGGCTTTCGCCATCCTCGATCCGAACGACTGCACCGGCAGGAACTCCGGTGATGTGGACGTGGTCGGTGCGGTCGCCGGATCGGAGCCGGATGCCGGTGGGTGCGGGTGCGCCGATCCGCCAGCCCGACGGCACGTCCCACGGATCCGCCGGCACCGACGGCCAGCGCTTCAGCCAGCGGTAGGCCGCGGCGGCGATGAACGCGTCATCGCCGGCCGGTTCGGGCACAAAGCGGGTCCGGTCGATCAGGCCGGTGTCGAGCCGGCCCGCGGCCACGTCATCGTCGGCCAGCAGGAAACGCAGGAACTCGATGTTGGTTCCCACACCGAGTACGGCGGTCTGGGACAGCGCCCGGTCGAGAGTGCGCAGCGCGGCAGCGCGGTCGGCGCCGTGGGCGATGACCTTCGACAGCATTGGGTCGTAGTCGCTGCCGATCGTCATCCCTTGGGCCAAACCGGAATCCACCCGGACGCCGTCCGGCTCCAGTAATCCCAGCACCGGACCACCGGTCGGCAGGAAGCCCGCCCCCGGGTCTTCGGCGTACACGCGTGCTTCGATGGCGTGCCCGGTCAGCGTGATGTCGTCAGAGGTGAAGGGCAGCTTCTCCCCTGCCGCTACGCGGACCTGCCACTCGACGAGGTCGTATCCGGTGACCATTTCGGTGACCGGATGCTCCACCTGCAGCCGGGTGTTCATCTCCATGAAGAAGAACTCGTCGGGCTTGTCGGCGGACACGATGAACTCGACGGTGCCCGCGCCGACATAGTCGACGCTGCGAGCGGTGTCGCAGGCCGCCGCGCCGATCCGCGCGCGGGTCTGCGGGTCCAGCAGCGGCGACGGCGCCTCCTCGATGACCTTCTGATGACGGCGTTGCAGGCTGCACTCACGCTCACCGAAGTGCACGACATTGCCGAAACAGTCGGCGAGCACCTGGACTTCGATGTGCCGGGGCCGCAACACGAACCGCTCCAAAAACAGGGTGTCGTCGCCGAAAGCCGCCGCGGATTCCCGCCGCGCGGCGGCCAGCGCAGCCGGCAGGTCGGCCGCGTCGTCGACTCGTCGCATGCCTTTGCCGCCACCGCCGGCGGACGGCTTGACCAGGATCGGGAAGCCGATGTCTCCGGCGGCGTGGATGAGTTCGGCGTCGGTCAGGCCGGGCCGGGCGATACCCGGCACCACCGGGACCCCGAACTTCGACACCGTCGCCTTGGCGGCGATCTTGTCGCCCATGGTGCGGATCGCACCCGACGGCGGTCCGATGAACGCCAGCCCCGCCTGTTCCAGCGCCGCCGCGAATTCGGAGTTCTCCGAGAGGAAGCCGTATCCGGGATGGACGGCCTGGGCGCCGGTACGCAGCGCCGCATCGACGACCGCCTGGATGTCGAGGTAGCTCTGCCTCGCCGGCGGTGGCCCGATGCGGACGGCGGTGTCGGCCTCAATGACGTGGCGGGCCCCGGCGTCGGCGTCGCTGTAGACGGCCACCGACCGGATGCCCATCGCCCTGCAGGTGCGGATGACCCGCACGGCGATCTCGCCACGGTTGGCGACCAGCACAGTGGTAAACATTGTCACATCCTGAAGACGCCGTAGGAGACGGCTTCGACGGGAGCGTTGGCGGTCACCGAGAGTGCCAGTCCCAGAACAGTTCTGGTATCAGCAGGATCGATGACGCCGTCGTCCCACAGCCGTGCGGTCGAGTAGTACGGGTTGCCCTGATGTTCGTACTGTTCGCGGATCGGCGCCTTGAAGGCCTCGGATTCCTCCGGCGTCATGTCACCGCGCACCGTGGCCAGCACCGAGGCGGCCTGTTCGCCGCCCATCACCGAAATCCGGGCGTTGGGCCACATCCAGAGGAACCGCGGCGAATAGGCGCGACCGCACATCGAGTAGTTGCCCGCCCCGTAGGACCCGCCGATCACGACGGTCAGCTTCGGCACTCGGGCGCAGGCCACCGCCGTCACCATCTTCGCGCCGTGCTTGGCGATCCCGCTTGCCTCGTAGTCGCGCCCGACCATGAAGCCGGTGATGTTCTGCAGGAACAGCAGCGGCACCATCCGCTTGTCGCACAGTTCGATGAAATGTGCTCCCTTGAGCGCGGATTCACCGAACAGCACACCGTTGTTGGCGACGATGCCGACCGGATGGCCGTGGATGTGCGCGAATCCGGTGACCAGCGTGGTGCCGTATTCGGCTTTGAACTCGCTGAATTCGCCGCCGTCGACGATGCGGGTGATCACCTCGTGCACGTCGTAGGGCACCCGCGCGTCGACGGGGACGACGTCGTAGAGCTCGTGCTGGTCGGCGATCGGTTCGACGGGCGGACGTACATCCCATGGTCGCCGCTCGCGCGGGCCGAGGGTGCCGATGATGCGACGGACGATGCGCAGGGCGTCCCGATCGTCGTGGGCGAGGTGGTCGGTCACCCCGGAGGTCTTGGAGTGCAGGTCGCCGCCGCCGAGTTCTTCGGCGGTGACCACCTCACCGGTGGCGGCCTTCACCAGCGGCGGGCCGCCGAGGAAGATCGTGCCCTGGTTGCGGACGATCACCGCCTCGTCACTCATTGCGGGGACGTAGGCGCCGCCTGCGGTGCAGCTGCCGAGGACGGCGGCGATCTGCGGGATGCCGGCCGCGCTCATGGTGGCCTGGTTGAAGAAGATCCGGCCGAAGTGGTCGCGGTCGGGGAACACTTCGTCCTGGCGGGGTAGGAACGCACCGCCGGAATCCACGAGGTAGATGCATGGCAGGCGGTTCTGCAGCGCGATCTCCTGCGCGCGCAGGTGCTTTTTGACCGTCACCGGATAGTAGGTGCCGCCTTTGACCGTCGCGTCGTTGGCGACGACCATGCACTCGCGCCCAGACACCCGGCCGATACCGGTGATGATCCCGGCCGCGGGGCATTCGTCGTCATACATGCCGTCGGCGGCCAGCGGCGCAACCTCGAGAAGTGCACTGCCGGGATCCAGCAGCCCGTCGACCCGGTCACGCGGCAGCAGCTTGCCCCGGGTGACGTGTCGTTCCCGGGCGCGTTCGGGTCCACCGAGCGCCGCGGCGGCCAGCTTGTCGCGCAACTGCTCGACAAGCTGCAGATGCGCCTCACGGTTGGGCGATGCCATCGTCGATGCCCCGTCCCGAATTGAGTTAATGACGACTAACTGATGTAACGTTAGTGAAGATTAACCGAAACGTCCAGAGCCATTCCGGGAGGGTCCCCATCGACACGTCGACCCGTCGAAGCAGGCAGAAATCGGATCGCCGGTCTGCCCTGCTGACGGCCGCGGAGCGGTTGATAGCGGAGAAGGGCTTTCAGACCGTGCGGATCGAGGACATCGGCGCCGCCGCCGGAGTCAGCGGACCGGCCGTCTACCGGCACTTCCCCAATAAGGAAGCCCTCCTGGTCGAACTCCTGGTCGGCATCAGCACGCGACTTCTGGCCGGCGCGCGCAGCGTCGTCGACGCCGCTGCCGAGCCGGAAGCTGCGCTCGCCGGTCTGATCGAATTCCACCTCGACTTCGCACTCGGCGAGTCGGACCTGATCCGCATCCAGGATCGCGATCTCGCCCACCTGCCGGCCTCCGCCCAGCGGCAGGTGCGCCGGGCGCAGCGCAGCTATGTCGAGGTCTGGGTCGAGGTGTTGCGCCAGGTGCATCCCGACACCGCGGAGGCAGACGCCCGGTTGATGGCACATGCGGTGTTCGGTCTGCTCAACTCGACCCCACACAGCATGAAGCCCCTGGCGGCACGAGGAGCCGACCAGGGGCGTTCACGCGATGTACTCCGGGCTATGACGGTGGCGGCGTTATCCTCGGCCGACCGTCACGCTCGCAGCACCGGCTAATACCAAGAACGTCTGCCGCCGACCGGGCGGCCGACTGCGCCGAGCAGCCACAGCACCGCGCCGATGACGAGCAGGATTACCCCGATCGTCCACAGGATCTGGATCTTCAGGACGAATCCCAAGATGAGCAGGATTGCTCCGAGAATGATCATTGATTCCTCCAAATGCTTGCTTGCTGAACTGTTTTCGCCACTATTGACTGGGTTGCGGCAGGTTGCAGCTGGCAACCTTGGGATTGACTCCCGCGTAATTGAGCGGTCCCGCAACCACCGTCAGAGCGATAGACCCTGCAGTAGCGCAATTGGCTTGACTGTTGGAGAAGTAGCCGCGCTGCCAGGTAGCGAAAACTCCGATCAGCAGCCACACGATAACGATCACGCCTATGATTCCGCGGCCTCGCATGGTTGGCCTCCTTGATGGTTCGCAGTACTTGGCGGACAAGGTTTTACCCGCCCGAAAGTTTCCTAAACCTTTCGAATTTCGCTGCGCTCGAACGCCATGGCCAGCCAGTCCGCGACCGCTCGGGCCAACGCGGCGTGGTTCTCGCGTTTGACGATCTCGTGGCCGTCGTCAGCGAAGAGCAGATACCTCACGGTGCGCCCCCGTGCACGCAGTGCTTCGACCATTTGCTCCGATTCACTGACCGGAACGTTGGTGTCGGTGCCGCCGTGCACCAACAGCAACGGCGCGGTCAACTCATCTACCCGCTGCAGCGGGGAGAGCTCGTCGAGGAGGTCCCGATCGGCGATGGGGTGCCCGTATTCGGCATAGGACGCCGCCGCGATCCACGGTTCGGTGGTGCGGTAGAACGTCGCCAGGTCACTCATTCCGCAAATGCTGACGCCGGCGACGAACAGATCAGGATGGAACGCCAAGGCCGCCATCGTGAGGTAGCCACCGTAAGACCAACCCGCGCAAGCGATTCGCGCGGGATCGGCCAGGCCACGCTCGGCAAGGTAGCGCGCACAGTCGGCCACGTCGTCGATCGCGGCGAACCGCTTGTCCTTGTCGTCGGCGTGCACGAATTCCCGGCCCTGCCCACCCGAACCCCGGACATTGGGCGTGAACACCGCGATACCTTCGTCGAGCAGTCCCGGGAAGATTTCGCTGTGCGATGGGCGGGCCTGGCCTTCCGGTCCGCCGTGGAGATAGATCATCATGCCGGTCTGCTCGACACCAGGTGGCGGGCAATACAACCAGCCCGTCAGCGAACGACCGTCCCGTGCGGTGACGAAATGCAGCCTGGGCCGGTCGGACACCGGACCGACGCTGGGCTTGCGATCGATGCGCTCCCATTCCCGCGACCGGGGATCGACAAGTTCGACGGTGCGCGGCAGGTCCGCGCCCTGGATCGTCATCGCAACCATCGATCCGCCCGCACTGATGGACAGTTCGCTCGCAACCAGGTTCGGCAGTGGGATCGGCTCGGACACCGTGTAGTCAACGTACTCGAGGACCTGTAATTCGCTGCAGCCGTTGATGTTCCACAGCAGCGCGACAGTCGACAAGTCGTCACTGACGACGAACTCGTCGAGATCGTGGCCTCGGCGCTCGGCCACCACGTGATAGGCGACGCCGTCGGGGGTGACCGTGACCTCCAGCAGACGACTGTTGTCCGAGCCGTTGTCGCTGCGGATCAACGCGCGTACGTAACCGTCGACGAAATCGGGCCCGTAGGTGTAGGCCGGGTGATAAAGCGTGGTGTGCTCACCGTCCGGACCGGAGCGCAGCCGCCGCGGATGGTGATCGTCCAAGATCACTCCCATGTCCGTCGAAGAGCCGGGATCTGAAGGCAGCAAAGCGATTTCGGTCGCGCCGGTCAACATGATCAGCTCGCGATAGCCGCGGGGGCCGACTCGGATCAGCGCCGACCCGGCCCAGGCGTCCACCAGCCGGCCACCGGAGCGCCGATCCAGCACCGTCACGCTGCCGTCGGCCGGGTCGATCAGGCTTGACTGACCGACACCGTCCTCCCCGGTGAGGATCGCGCACACCCGGGTGCCGTCCCAGGCGATCAGCTCGGCGGTGCCGGCCATCCCGCCGAAACCCATGCCGTCGATGCGGCGGGCCATCCGGTCGTCGGGGTCGGTGGTGACCACCCAGATCTGGCTACGGGTACTGCCCTCGGGGGCGACCTGGCAGGCCAACCAGTGCCCGTCGGCCGAATGGATGACCCGGGTCACCGGCCCCTCCACCGGTAATTCCACATCGCGGGACGAGCTTGCCCGCCAGCCCCGCAGGAAACGTTGAACGGCGCGCGGATATCCGCCGTCGTCGACGATATGGGCGAATGCCGTCGCGTCGGGCGACAGTGATGCGCCATACGTCGCGCGCACGTCGAGTTCCACGCCACCTCACTTTCTTTGGTTCCTCTTACTCCAGTAACACGTTCCACGTCGGCCGCCGGTGGTAAACACGGTGCTGAGTAACAGGCATCAACCCCGCGCTGCCACTCGCAGGTAGCCTGCAAGCATGAGGTGGGAATGAACGATCCGCGTCGACCAGGGTGGTCTGACCCGACGCAGTCGGCCGGCAATGGTTATCCGCCGAGCACCGATCCCGCCTACTCCGGTCAGTATTACGGACCCGGCTACGGCGGCCCCGGCTACGGTCAGGGCGGTGTGCCGCCGACGATGCAGCCCACCGAACAGCTGCCGTCCTACTGGCATCAAGGCGGCGGGTATCCGCCCAGCGAGCCACCCGAGCCGCCCCCGGGCCCACCCAAGTCGCCGAAGTGGTTGTGGATCGCCGCGGCGGTCGCGGTGCTGCTGGTGGTGGGACTGGTGATCGCCCTCGTGATCGTGACCAGCTCGGCCAGAGAGTCGACCGTGGTGGCTCCGCTGCCGTCGCTGTCGGAGACGACGACCGCGCCGCGGGCCACCACTCTGGTGCCGACGACGACGCGGCCCACGCTGCCGACGACCAGCGGCGCACCGGGTACCGCGGCGCCGCCGCCCACCGACTCCACCAGCCCGACGGGCACCGACACCGTCGTCTACACGGTCTCTGGTGACGGTCGCGCGATCAATATCACCTACGTCGACACCGGCGGCATCATGCAGACCGAGTTCAACGTGATGCTGCCGTGGAGCAAGGAAGTCAGCCTGTCGTCGCCGGCGCGGACCTCGGCCAGCGTCGCGGTGGTCAATGTCGGGCGCGACGTGACCTGCAGCGTGTCGGTGAACGGCTCGCAGGTCCGGGAGCGCACCGGCCGCGGCCTGACGATCTGCACCGGGGCGGGCTAACCCGCCCGGTGGTTGTTGGGCACCTTCACCAGCAGCATGCCCAGCAGGCCGACGGCCAGCACCACGCACAGCCCGCCGAGCCCGGCGCGGTCGGCGTGGAACGCGTCGACGAAGACGAAGAACAGCCACGGCGCCAGGAACGACGCCGCCCGCCCGGTGGTGGTGTAGAGCCCGAACGCCACGGCTTCCTTGCCGTCGCTGACCATCCTCAGCAGCACCGTGCGCGCCGACGTGGTGACCGGTCCGACACATAGCGCCAACAGCAGGCCGCAGATCCAGAACACGACAGGGCCCGACAGCGACAGCAGCGTAAGGCCGACGACGATCATCAACGTCAGCGAGGCGACGATCACCGGCTTGCCGCCGATCCGGTCGTCGACCGGCCCGGCGATCACCGCGCCGAGGGCGGCCATGGTGCTGGCGATCACCCCGAAGATGAGCACGTTGGACGGCGAGATGCCGTAGACGCTGACGCCGAGCACCGCGCCGAACGCGAAGACGCCGGCGATGCCGTCGCGGAATATTGCGCTGACCACCAGGTAGTAGACCAGGTTCCGGTCGCGCCGCCACTCCGAGCGCAGATCGTTCCACAATCCGCGGTACCCGCCGGCCTGACCGGGTGGCATCGGCTCCAGGTCGGCGGCCGGGGCGAGGGTGTGAGCGGTGATCAGCAGCGGCAGCGCCAGTACCACGAACCAGGCGGCCGCCATCAGCATTGCCGCGCGCACGTTCTGGCCGTCATCGACCGGGACCCCGAACAGCCCCCGGTTCGGGCCTGAGCCTGCGATGAACGCGACGTAGATGATCATCAGCAGCAGCACGCTGCCGAAATATCCGGCGGCGGCTCCGATTCCGGAGATGCGCCCGGACGTCTGCGGGGTGGTGAGCTGCCTCAGCATCGCGTTGTAGGGCACGCTGGCCAGGTCGCCGCACGCCGCGGTGAACGCCAGCAGCACCAGGCCCATCGCGAAGTAAGCCGGCTCCGCGCGGATGAGGCTCATCGCCGTCGTCGACAGCACCGCCAACCCGGTCAGCAGCATCAGGGCGGCGCGACGCCGCTGCGGTGCCTGAACCAGCACGCCGGTGAGCGGCGCGAGAACCGCGACGGTGAGGCCGGCAAGTGCCAGCGCCCGGCCCAGCCAGCTTGCCGGCGAGGTGTCGCCCGGCAGACCCTGGCCGACCGTGCTGGTCAGGTAAACAGCGAAAACGAAGGTCGCGACGATGGCGTTCATCCCGGTGGAACCGCAGTCCCACAGGGCCCACGCCAGAACTTTTGACCGCCCGGCGGTCTGGGCAACCGACGGGGGCCTGGGCATGCGGGCCACCCTATCCACTGCCCGAGTCGCTGGCGCTCCTGCCCACCGCAACCCATCCCCCTACGATTGCCGCATGCCAGTACCCGCCCCCTCCCCGGACAGCAGAGCCGTCGTCACCGGTGCCTCCCAAGGCATCGGTGAGGCGCTGGCCACCGAACTCGCCGCCCGCGGCCATCACCTGATCATCACCGCGCGCCGCGGTGAGGTGCTGGCCGAGCTGGCCGCACGACTCACCGAGCGCTACCGCGTCAATGTCGAGGTGCGCGCGGTGGACCTCGCGGATCCCGACGCGCGGACCGCGTTCGCCGACGAACTGGCCGGCCACGAGATCTCGATCCTGTGCGCCAATGCGGGCACCGCTACTTTCGGGCCCGTTGCGAAGCTGGATCCGGCGGCCGAGCGGGCGCAGGTCCAGCTCAACGTTCTCGGTGTGCACGATCTGGTGCTGGCGGTGCTGCCGGGGATGGTCGCCCGCAAGGCCGGCGGCATCCTGATCTCGGGCTCGGCGGCCGGAAACTCGCCGATCCCGAACAACGCCACCTACGCCGCGACCAAGGCGTTCGCGAACACATTCAGTGAGTCGCTGCGCGGCGAATTGAAGGGTGTCGGAGTGCACGTTACGGTGCTGGCGCCGGGGCCGGTGCGTACCGAGCTGCCCGACGAGGCGGAGCAGTCATTGGTGGAGCGATTGATCCCCGACTTCCTGTGGATCAACACCGAGTACACGGCGCGGATCTCGCTGGATGGCTTGGAGCACAACAAGATGCGAGTGGTGCCCGGACTGACGTCCAAGGCGATGTCGGTGGCGTCGGGGTACGCGCCGCGCTCGATCGTCACCCCGATCGTCGGCGCGGTCTACAAGAAGCTGGGCGGCGACTAGCTCACTCGCGCTCTCTCACCCACACCGACATGTGGCAGCAGAAGTGCGAGTGGACGCCTGCAATTCGTCGATCCCGGCTCCTCACCGTGGCGGCGAGGGCCATCCCCGCGGAGCTCGTCAGCGAGATCGACGTGAGCGTGGACAAGATCGAGTGACGGTCACGCTGGCGTCGATCTCGATGAAGTCGAGCCAGGGTCGCGGCGCGTGCCTAGCGCCTGCGGCGGCCCGTTCCGAAGATGCTGCGGGTGATCTCGCGACCGATCACCGTGCCCGCCGATCGCATCGCGCTCTTGAACGCCGGGCTGTTCATCACCTGATCGAGCACGCCGGGCTCGGCCTTCTGCGGCTTGGGCATCGGCGGCAGGTCGATTCCGGTGGGCAGCAGCGGCGGCAGGTCGGCGGGTTCCTGTGGCGGCGGGGCCAGTTTCGTCGCCAGCATCTCGTAGGCGGATTCCCGGTCGACGGTCTGGCCGTACTTGGCGAACAGCGAACTCGATTGCGCCGCAGCCTTGATCGCATCGGGGCCGATGGTGTCCATCAGCGACTGCGGCGGGCGTAGCCGGGTCCAGGCCACCGGGGTCGGAGCGCCGCGCTCGGAGAGCACGGTGACGATGGCCTCGCCGATGCCCAATGACGTCAAATCCGTTTCCAGATCGTAGAACTGGGTCTTGGGGTAGGTGCGCACCGTCTTCGACAGCGCCTTCTGGTCGTCCGGTGTGAACGCCCGCAGCGCGTGCTGAATGCGGGCACCCAGTTGCGACAGCACATTGTTGGGCACATCGGTGGGCAGCTGGGTGCAGAAGAACACCCCGACACCTTTGGAGCGGATCAGTTTGACCGTCTGCTCGACCTGTTGCAGGAATGCTTTGGACGCATCGGTGAACAACAGGTGTGCCTCGTCGAAGAAGAACACCAGCTTGGGCTTGTCGACGTCACCGACCTCGGGCAGATAGGTGAACAGGTCGGCGAGCACCCACATCAGGAATGTGGAGAACATCACCGGCCGCGCGGCCTGGTCGCCGAGCTCGAGCAGGGTGATCACGCCGCGGCCCTGTGCATCGACGCGAAGTAGATCGGCGGGGTCGATCTCGGGTTCCCCGAAGAAGGTGTCGCCGCCCTCGGCTTCGAGGTTGACCAGTGCGCGCAGAATGACGCCCGCGGTCTGGGCGGACACCCCGCCGATGGTCTTCAGCGTTTCCTTGCCCTGGTCGCTGGTCAGATAGGTGATCACCGACCGGAGATCTTTCAGGTCGAGCAGCGGCAGCCCTTGTTGATCGGCCCAGTGGAAGATCAGTCCGAGCGTGGACTCCTGAGTGGCATTGAGCCCCAACACCTTCGACAGCAGAATAGGTCCGAAGGCCGAAATCGTGGCGCGCACCGGGACCCCGATTCCGCCGGTGCCCAGCGAAAGGAACTCGACGGGGAACGGCGCGCCCGCCCAGTCGTCGTCGCCAGTGTCCTTGGCGCGCTGCAGGGTCCGGTCACTGGACTCCCCCGGCCGCGACAAGCCGGACAGGTCACCTTTGACGTCGGCCATCATCACCGGCACGCCGGCCGCAGACAGCTGCTCGGCGATAACCTGCAGTGTCTTGGTCTTACCGGTACCGGTGGCTCCGGCGACCAGGCCGTGGCGGTTCATCATGGCCAGCGGGATGCGGACCTGCGCCGCCGGATCGACTGCGCCATCGATGACGACCGAGCCGAGATCGAGTGTCGCCCCTGTGGTCACGTAGCCGGCGGCGATCTGCTGGGCAGGGGTCGTCGTCGATTCGCTGCTCATCGGCCGCCTCCGTGGTCGCTCGGGTGATGGCCATACGACACTACAAGTCAGCGGGGGCTTAGGGTTGAGCGCTGTGCGTGAAGAATTGGTGTGGATCGACTGCGAGATGACCGGCCTCGATCTGCGGACCGACAAGCTCATCGAGATCGCCGCCCTGGTGACCGACGCCGAGCTCAACGTTCTCGGCGAGGGTATCGACGTCGTCATCCATGCCGATGACGAGTCCCTGGACGGGATGGTCGAGGTTGTCACCCAGATGCACAGCCGGTCCGGGCTCACCGAGGAGGTCCGCGCGTCGGTCATCGACGTGCCGGCCGCCGAGGAACTCGTGATGGAGTACATCCGCTCGCACGTGAAGCAGGCCAAGACCGCGCCGCTGGCGGGCAATTCGATCGCCACCGACCGCGGATTCATCGCCCGGGACATGCCGACGCTGGACAACTACCTGCACTACCGGATGATCGACGTCAGCTCGATCAAGGAGCTGTGCCGGCGCTGGTATCCGCGGATCTACTACGGACAGCCGGAAAAGGGTCTCGCCCACCGCGCGCTGGCGGACATCCAGGAGTCGATCCGCGAGCTGAAGTACTACCGGCGCACCGCGTTCGTCCCCCAGCCCGGGCCCTCTACCAGCGAGATTGCCGCAGCCGCCGCCGAGGTCGACGCCCCGGGCGAATCGGATTCGGCTGGAGAGGCCGACAACAGCTAGTATCGACGACGCTGCTGCCGCCTCCGGACGGTCCGCAGCGATGGTGGCTGTAGTTCAGTTGGTAGAGCACCAGGTTGTGATCCTGGCTGTCGCGGGTTCGAGTCCCGTCAGCCACCCTGCAGGTCAGGCCCCGATATCGGGGCCTGACTTTTTGCGCCCTCCGCGGCGCGCCCAATTCCACACCGGACTCGCGCGCGGCGGCGTGCAGGCGCGCGATGTACCGCCCCACCTCCGCGTCTGTTTGTACGCGCCGGGCGACGCTGCACCGCTGCCGAACGTTCTCAACGGCGACGCCCACGATGAAGAGGCCGAGAAACGCGAGTCCGCCATACACGTTCCCGAACATCGACCAGGTGAGCGCGCCGGACACCGCGGTGCCCAGGGGCAGCACCACCACCACCGTGATGATCGAGATGCCGGCCGGATCGATGGTGCGCATGACGGTCTCTCTCAGCCCGACTACCTACGGGAGCGTAGGTCGAGTGACTAAGAGCGAGCTAATAGTTCACTTATCACGAAGCATGGTTTCCGGTCGGCCGACGCGGACCCCTCATGCGAGAACAGACGTAGCAGTGCTGTGGTCCGACTCACGTCGTCCGTGCGCGCCCTGGCAAAGATTGATGATTCAAAAGTTTCTCGACGGGGTAAAGACCAGGACACCAACTTGGCGTCCGGGGGGACGCATATCGCGAAGGGACCCGAGGGATGACGACTAACGAATTCGCTGAAATCGACGGTTCGCAGCAATTGGCCGCCTGGCAGGACCGCCTCGCCGCCTTCGTCACTGCTCTCGACGCGATCGATGCCGACGACCCGTACACGTTCTGCGAGGACGCGTGGGACATCTGGGAGAGCGCAGCTATCTCCGATCCCCCCTCGGCCACCGACCCGGCAATGCTTTTAGTTCTGGGCGTGATTGAGGTGTTGGCGGAGGCGATCACGTCCAGTGCTCGCGATCACCACAGCACAGGAAACGGCGACCATCCGCTGACGCTCTCCGCCCTACACACCTCGCTGATCGACGAGCTGGATGCGGTCCGCCTCCAATGCGAGCGCTGGCAGCACGAAGGTTTGCCAGGGCCCGCGACCGTCAAGGCACGCAGCGCGGCCGCAATGGCCGGATTACAGGTTGCCACCAAGTTCGGCAACCAGCTTTCGGCATAGCACCAACGATTTGTTCCCATCCCGCGCGGGCCGGACAGGTGTCCAGCCTGACCAGCGGTTCGAATTCCGCCTTCGCGCGGCTCAGGAGGCTTGATCCGCTTCCCCGGAACACCGAAACGGTAAAGATTTCGACCGTTCGTCGCAGTTGACCGACACAATTATTCGAACATGAGTTACCGTCGGGTAATAACTGCACCGCTTAGCTGGGGGGAGGGTTGCAGCATGCACGGCCACGACGTAACCACTGAATCGAGCGGGTTCGCCGGCGACACCGGCCCTCTCGGTGTCTGGACAGATCGACTCGACGCGTTCAGCGCGGCCCTCGACGCCATCGACGCTGACGACCCCTTCGACTACTGCGCCGACGCCTGGGAGATCTGGCAGGGCGCCGCGGCAGCCGATCCCCCGCCTCAGGACGACCCGGCCGTTCTGGTCGTGCTTGGCACCCTGCAAGCCCTCGCTCATGCGATGACGTCGGCGACACTCGACTACTACCGCACGGCGGACATCCGGGACCGGATGACGGCGTCAGCGATGCACACCTCGATCAAGCGCTGCCTCGGCACGCTGCGGCGCGAGTGCGGCCGCTGGCTGCATGAGGGTGGTCCGCCGGCCGATGAGATCAACGCGCGCACCATCTCCATCGTGGCCAGCCTGCAGGCATCGGGCGCCCGGCCGACGGTGAACACCGGGATCATCTTCGACAAGGTGTGCGCGCTCACGAATTGCGAGAACAAGCGCTACCGCGAGGCCTATGGTCGCCTGCGGACGATGGTGAACCGGGAGTCGTTGCAGCACATCATAGTTGCGAGCGAGACCTTGACTGATGTCGTGACCGGCATCGTCCTCGATTTACAGACCACCCACGGTTCCACCTTCGACGAGCGCATCAACGACGAGCGTCGCCGCAAGATCGGCTCGGCACTGGCTGCCGTCACCGCCGCCCTGCACGCCCATCGACAACGGTCGGTCGCGAGTGCGTCAAAGACATTCGGCCACAACAGTCCTCAGGCCCGGGCGGTTGATGCGCTGTTCGCCGACCTCGCAGAGTCGTCGTTCGACTACCGTTGGCTGACCGAGTTGTACGAGTTGATCCAGCACGACGACAGCACCGCGCTGCGGTACCAGTTCACCGCGCGCCGACGCGGCGAGCCACAAGTGGACGTCCACCTGGACCGTCAGCGCGTGGCCGCACACGCGAACCACGCAGCCAAGAGATGCCTGGCACCCGACGAACTCGCCGTGCTGAGCCGCGATCCCAGTGTGCTGGACATGATCACGGGGGTGCTGCCGAAACTGCAGACCCTGCAGGGCCAGATCGACGACATCCTGTACCCGAACGTCGCCGATGACGTCGCAGCCGTCACGGAGTTGATCGGCCGATTCGGCGGCGAAAAGGGTGTTGACGCTGTGAAATCCGCGCCGGGATCGACTCACGAGCCGTGGACTCCCCCGCACTTGTCACCCCGCGTGCTGGCGTTCGTCCGCACCTTCAACGACCGGCACTAAGCGTTGGCGTTGCCCGCTTTCCACTGCTGCCACGGAATGTTCCAGTCGCCGAGTCCCTCGGTGCCCGGCAATGTCGAGCCGACGGTGTTGCGGACCTCGACGATGTCGCCGCGCTTGGTGTTGTCGTAGAACCACCGCGCATTGCTCGGGCTGGCGTTCAAACAGCCATGGCTGGTGTTGGAATATCCCTGCGCCCCCACCGACCACGGCGCGGAGTGGACATAGATGCCGCTGTAGGACATCTGGGTGGCCCAATCCACCTCGGTGCGATAGCCGTTGGGCGAGTTGGAGGGAACGCCGTACGTCGACGAATCCATGATCATGTGGGACAGCCGGTCACCGACGATGTAGACACCGTTGTTGGTGGGCGTGCTGTTCTTGCCCATCGAGATCGGGATGGTCTTGACGACCTCGCCGTTGCGCCGGACGGTCAGTTGTTTGGTGTTGTCGTCGGCGGTCGCGATCACCTCGTCACCGATGGTGAAGCGCGACGACAGGTTCTGCTGGCCGAACAGCCCATCACCGAGATCGACCCCATAGGTATTGGCCTGGACGTCGACGGTGGTGCCCGGCTTCCAGAAGTTCTGCGGGCGCCAGCGCACCTCACGGTTATTCAGCCAGTAGAAGGCGCCCTCGACGGGCGGGTTGGTGGTCACCTTGATCGCGCGTTCGGCAGCCAGACGGTTCGGGATGTTTTCGTCGAAGCGCACCGCGATCGGTTGACCGACGCCGACCACCTCGCCATCACCGGGCAATAGGTAGGGCATGGTCAGGTTTTCCGGCGACTGCGTCTCGAAAGTCAGCTTCTCGGTCGTCACGCCGCCGAGACCCATCGACTGCGCGCTGAGCGTGTAGCTCTTGTTGTAGCCCAGCGGCTCGCTGGTCGACCACGTCACGCCGTCCGGGCTCAGCGTGCCGGCCACCTGCTTGCCGGACTCGTTGACCATCGTCACCGACCCGAGCACCCCGCCGGTGGCGCTCACCGTTACCGGGCGGTCCAGCGGGACGTCGACCGCTCCGTCCTTGACCGATGCCGTCAGCTGCGGCACCAGCAGGTCGCCGTAGGGAGTGCCCTTGTCCGCGATGACCTTGACCTGGGCGGGCGCCGGCTCGCCGCTGCTGCACCCGCTGAGCCCGATGAGAAGGGCAGGGATGATCGCGAGGGCCGCCAGCCGGGTTCGACGCCCCGGCCGGTTCAGCGAGCCGACCTGCCACATACCGCCCTCAAATCCTGCTAGCTGTGCGAACGCTGGGAATGTTTGGCAATAGTCTAAGGGAACTTCCAGGCTGGCGGCGACTATGCAGATCAGCGGCCGCACGGGGTCCAGCATGGGGATTTCATGTTCGGCAGTGGTGTTTGTTATTGTCGCTGACGCGGTTCGCGCCGTTAGCTCAGTTGGTAGAGCAGCTGACTCTTAATCAGCGGGTCCGGGGTTCGAAACCCTGACGGCGCACATCAGCAAGAGCCCCGCCCCTCGGGCGGGGCTCTTGTCATGTCCAGGGACTTCACAGAATGACCTCCCGCCGCCCTGCCGCGGTGGCACAATTGGCACAGCCGTCAGTTGGCTGGCCAACCTTCCGGGGGGCACCGATGGTGCACACCAAATACGTTGCGCGCATTGGCATCATCGCCACCGCGCTGTTTTTCGGATGGGCGCTGCTGACCGCGCCCGGTAGTGCGGTGGCAGACACCGCAGCCGATTCCGGATCGAGCGCATCGCACGCACCACGAACCGGCCGAGCCGCCCCCCGTCCTCAAGCGCAGACTTCCCACGCCCGCAAGGCGGCAGCTGCCACCCCGCGCCCGCGGGCCGACCGACTCGTGAAGCCGGTCGCGACGGCCAGATCGGCGAACTCGATCGTCTCTGATGTGACCGCATGTGCCTGCAACCTGCTCAAGACCGTCGCGACCTACAGCGCGCTCTTCGTGTCCGAACTTCGTCCACCGACCATCCCGCCGCCACCACCCGACCCGTTCGGTGCGTGGGCGGCGCTGGCGTGGGTGCGCAAGCAGGCCGAGGACGCCGTCCAGCAGATCGCCGCGCAGCCGGTGGTCAAGCAGGTGGTGCGGGCGGTGCAGCGCGTCGCCGAACGGACCTACGACGCCATCATGGCCTGCGGCACCGCGCCCACCGGGCCGCCCGTATTCGACCGCACAACAATCGCTTCGGGCCTGTCCAGTCCCACCGATTTCGTCGTCCTGCCCGACGGCCGGATTCTGATCACCGAGAAGGCCGGCGACATCCGGCTGTATCAGAACGGCGCGCTGAGCCCCGACCCTCTGCTCGTCGTCCCGACCCGAACCGAAGGCGAACGCGGATTGCTCGGCATCGAGGTGGACCCCCACTTCGCGGACAACGGCTACGTCTACGTCGCCTACACGACCACCGACGCCCACTACCAACTGTCTCGATACACCGTCACCACCGACGGCATAGACCCCAACTCGGCACTGCCGCTGTTCCGTTCAGTCGATGAGGAGAAGAACAACCACCAGGGTGGCGACCTGCTCTTCGGACCGGACGGCATGCTCTATTGGGGCATCGGTGACAACACCTTTGGCGCCAACGCCCAGGACCTGACGAACATCCACGGCAAGATCCTGCGCCTGAACCCCACGGATGGTTCTGCACCGCAAGACAATCCGTTCGTGACCACGCCGAACGCGGTGCCGCAGATCTGGGCGTACGGCCTGCGCAATCCCTTCCGAATCGAGTTCACCCCGGACGGCCGCCTGCTGGCCGGCGACGTCGGCAACAACGCCGTCGAGGAGCTCGACCTCATCATCAAGGGCGGTAACTACGGCTGGCCGGGCGCCGAAGGTGTCTGCGCTACCTGCACTTCCATCAATCCCATCTACACCTACGACCACTCCGCCGGAAACGCCGCCATCACCTCGGTCCTGTACTACACCGGCGCCGCCTTCGGTTCCGGCTACCAGAACACGGTGTTCATCGCCGACTACATCCGCGGGTGGATCAAGGTCCTCAGGTTCAACGCCGACTACACGTCGCTCACCCACGAGGTGACGTTCGACGCCACGGCCGGCAGCACCGTCAAGCTGGCTCAGGGGCCGGACGGCACCATCTATCAGCTGACAATCTTCCCCGGTGAGCTGTCGATCCTGAGCCCCGCTGACTAGGGTTTGGCCATGGCCGATCTGACGGCACTCCTCGCCGACATCGTCGGGCGCACCCACCTACTGACCGGCGACGCCATCTCCGAGGACTACGGCCACGACGAAGCGCTGACCATCCCGCCGCAGCGCCCCGCCTACCTCGCCAAGCCTGCCACCGCCGACGAGGTCGCCGCGCTGCTGAAAACCGCCACCGAACACCATATTCCGGTGACCGCTCGAGGGTCGGGTTGCGGCCTGTCCGGTGCCGCTCAACCGGTCGCCGACGGGCTGCTGATCTCGTTCGAGCGAATGAACGCCATCGTGGAGATCGACACCGACAATCACGTCGCCGTGGTGCAGCCGGGTGTCACCCTGACCGAGCTCGATGCCGAGACCGCCCGCGTCGGACTGAGTTACACGGTGTATCCCGGCGAACTGTCGTCCAGCGTCGGCGGCAACGTCGGGACCAATGCCGGCGGCATGCGAGCGGTGAAGTACGGGGTCACCCGCCACAACGTTCTTGGTCTGCAGGCCGTCCTGCCCACCGGCGAGATCATCCGTACTGGCGGCAAGATGTCGAAGATCTCCACCGGGTACGACCTGACGCAGCTGATCATCGGCTCCGAGGGCACGCTGGCGCTGGCGACGGAGATCACCGTCAAGCTGGTCCCCCGGCCGGCGCACAGCGTCACCGTCCTGGCGCCGTTCGACGATTTCGACCAGGTCATGGCCGCGGTACCGAAGCTGATCTCGAGCGGACTGAACCCGACGATCGTGGAGTACATCGACAACGTCGTGATGGCCGCGATCGTCAACGCCGAAAAGCTGGAGCTGGGTGTTCCCGAGGAGATCCGCGACACCTGCGCGGCCTACCTCGTCGTCGCACTGGAGAGCAACCACACCGACCGGCTCGACGAGGACGCCGCCGCGCTGGGCGAACTGCTCAGCGACTGGGGCGCCTTGGATGCCTATGTACTGCAAGGCAATTCAGCGCGCCGGTTGATCGTGGCGCGGGAGAACGTGTTCTGGACGGCGAAGGCGATCGGTGCGGACGACATCATCGACGTCGTCGTCCCCCGGGCGTCGATGCCCGAGTTCCTGCGCAAGGCCCGCGACATCGCGATGGCCGAGGGTGTCGGCATGAGCGGGTGCGGGCACGCGGGCGACGGCAACGTGCACGGCGTGCTGTTCTGCAAGCACCCGGAGACCCGCAAGAAGCTGCTCACCGAGATCTTCGCTGTTGGCATGGCGCTGGGTGGAGCGATCTCCGGCGAACACGGCGTCGGGCGGGCCAAGGCGGACTATTTCTGCGAGCTCGAGGATCCGGCCAAACTGGCATTGATGCGGCGGATCAAGCACAGTTTCGACCCGGCCGGCATTCTGAACCCCGGCGTCGTCTTCGCCCAGCAACATCCTTGACCAGCGCTCACGGGGGCTGCTAGACATGCACCACCCGAGAGTTTGAGCGATCGCTCAGCACGCGACGGGGCCAGGACCGGGGATGGATATGGCGATTGCGAACGACACCGTCTATTACGACCCGTACGACGTCGCCATCGTCGCCGACCCCTACCCGGTGTATGCCCGCCTGCGCGATGAGGCGCCGATCTACCACAACGAGCAATACGACTTCTGGACGTTGTCGCGGCACGCCGACGTCGACGCGGCGCTGTCGGACTGGGAGACATTCTCCAACAGCCGCAGCGACATCCTGGAGCTGATCAAGTCCGACTTCGACATGCCCGGCGGCGTGATGATGTTCCAGGACCCGCCCGCCCACACCCAACTGCGCGGTCTGATGTCTCGGGTGTTCACGCCCCGCCGGATGGCCGAGATCGAAGACCAGATCCGTCGGTACTGCGTCGGCTGCCTCGATCCGCTGGTCGGCTCGGGTGGCTTCGACATCATCGCCGAACTGGCCTCAATGATGCCGATGCGGGTCATCGGCATGCTGCTGGGAATCCCGGAGTCCGAACAGATTTCGGTGCGCGACGCCAACGACGCCAACCTGCGCACCAAACCCGGCACCCCGATGAGGGTCGCCGACCCCGACCGCATCGCCGACGGCCGAATCTACGCCGACTACGTCGAGTGGCGCGCCAACAACCCCTCCGACGATCTGATGACCGCACTGCTCAACGTCGAGTTCACCGACGACCAGGGCGTCACCCGCAAGCTGACCCGCAAGGAAGTGCTGCACTACACCCAGGTGGTGGCCGGCGCAGGCAACGAGACCACCGGCCGGCTGATCGGCTGGCTGGCCAAGGTCCTGGCCGAGCACCCCGACCAGCGCCGCGACGTCTGCGACGACCGCTCGCTGCTGAACCGCGCAATCGACGAGACGCTGCGCTTCGAACCCACCGGGCCGCACGTCGGACGATATGTGCTCAACGACTTCGAGTGCTACGGCACGACGGTGCCCGCAGGCAGCGCGATGCTGCTGCTGTTCGGCGCCGCCAACCGCGATCCGCGCCGTTACGACGACCCCGACAGCTTCAATATCCACCGCGACACGATCAGCCATCTGACGTTCGGCAAAGGTGTCCACTACTGCCTCGGCGCCAACCTGGCCCGGCTCGAGGGGCGGGTTGCGCTCGACGAGCTGCTCAACCGCTTCCCCGAATGGGATATCGACTACGCGAACGCCAAGCTGGCACCGACATCGACCGTGCGCGGCTGGGAACGGCTACCCATCGTCTTGCCCTGATCGATACGCCGACGTTGCCCGAGGTCGCGTCGATACCTATCGGCGGCCACTGTGAGGTGCGTCGCTGTGAATCTGCTGGGCAAAACGTTGGGACAGTGGACTGACCAGCAATAATGCCAGCGTGGAGATAACCGGACGAGCCATCCAAGCCGCAATGTAGTCCTTTGTACTGCACTTATGCAAAAAGCGGTGTTATAGTCGGCGTTAGCTGTACTGACCAACAGCCGCCCCCGGACTACGGGTCCAGTGACGTAGTGAGGACTTAGCCGCATGAAGCCGGAAAACCTCGTGCCCCACCCCCAGGGCGAGGTAGCTCAGCAGGCACCTGCACCGGCGACGCCGCTACACGTGCACAGCTGCGGCCGGCTGGGTCTGACGGCCAATCCTCCCGGTTTCCGCCGCTCGTTCGGCGATTGGCTGCGCCGCCGCTAGTCGCGGCCGAAGACCCGCCGCAGTCCCACAGACCGCACCCACCCCGATCACCATGGTCCTGTGAAATTCCTGCTGGCTTGATGCGGCTAACGACGGGGTAGATCAGAGCGGTGACCAACAGCGGAGTCGCTCTGCCACGCGAGATCCCGGCGATGTCCCACGTACCGGTCACCTTCCTGCTCGGTAGACACATCCCAGGGGGCCGGCGATGACCACAAGCGGACAGACCAAGACGATCACCACCAACGTTCCCGCCCGGCTGGACCGGTTGCCATGGTCGAGGTTTCACTGGCGCGTCGTCATCGGCCTGGGGTCGGCGTGGGTGCTCGACGGCCTGGAAGTCACCATGGTGGGCAACGTGTCCGCGCGGCTCACCGAACCCGGCAGCGGACTGGCCATCACCGCCGGGCAGATCGGTATCGCGGCGGCCATCTACGTCGTCGGCGCTTGTGTGGGTGCCCTGGTATTCGGCCAGCTGACCGACCGGTTCGGCCGCAAGAAGCTCTTCCTCCTGACGCTGGGCCTGTATCTGGCGGCCACCGTTGCGACGGCGTTCTCCTTCGCGCCGTGGTACTTCTTCCTCACCCGCTTTCTCACCGGCGCCGGCATCGGCGGTGAATACGCTGCGGTGAATTCCGCTGTGGACGAGCTGATCCCGGCACGAAACCGCGGTCGGGTCGACCTCGCAATCAATGGGTCCTACTGGCTGGGCGCGATGCTGGGTGCGGCCGGATCGTTGGTCCTGCTCAACGGTGACTGGTTGCCGCTGAACCTCGGGTGGCGACTGGCCTTCGGTATCGGCGCCGTCTTCGGGTTGGTGGTGCTGCTGGTTCGGCGCAACGTCCCGGAAAGCCCGCGCTGGCTGTTCATCCACGGCCGCGAGGAGGAAGCCGAACGAATCGTCGACGAAATCGAGCGGGACGTGATCGACCGCACCGGCGCGCATCTCGACGAACCGGACCGGGAACTGACGATCCACCAACGCCACACCATCGGCTTCCGCGAGATCGCACACGTGGCGTTCACCCGCTATCCCAAACGCGCGATGCTCGGGCTGGCGTTGTTCGTCGGCCAGGCGTTTCTCTACAACGCGGTGACGTTCAACCTCGGCACCCTGCTCAACAGTTTCTATGGCGTCTCATCCGGAATCGTGCCGGCATTCTTCATTGTCTGGGCCGCAGGCAATTTCACCGGGCCGCTGCTCCTGGGTCGGTTGTTCGACACCGTCGGACGTAAGCCGATGATTGTGCTGTCCTACCTCGGCTCGGCGGCAATCACCGTGGTGCTCACCGCGGTGTTCGTCGCTGAGGCAGGCGGCCTGTGGGGGTTCATGGCCGTCCTGGTCGCCACGTTCTTCCTTGCCTCCGCCGGTGCCAGCGCGGCGTACCTGACCGTCAGCGAGATCTTTCCGATGGAGACCCGCGCGCTGGCCATCGCTTTCTTCTACGCCGTCGGGACTGCGATCGGTGGCATCACCGGGCCGCTGTTGTTCGGGCAGCTGATCGGGTCGGGTGAGCGTGGCTTGGTGGCCGTGGCGTTCCTGGTCGGCGCCGCGGTGATGGCCGTCGGCGGGTTGGTGGAACTCGCCTGGGGCGTGAAGGCCGAAGGCCGCCAACTCGAGGACATCGCGGCGCCGCTCACCTCCGCGGACGAGGTGAAGCGGTGAGCGCGGCATGCCGGATGCTGGGGCATCGGATGGTGTTCGCCAACGATGGGCCGGTGATGCACTTCCATTGCGAACGTGGCTGCGGCACAACGGGTTACAAAACGTATCCGAGCGAGGCGCACGCGGCCCGCTACTCCACGGCGTTCAACCGGCGCGACACTGACGACCTGGGCAAACGCGCGCCCCTGATCGGATTGCTGCCGCTGCGACTCTGGCGGATGATCCGCCGGAACTAGCCGTTGCGGATGCGGCGGATCACGAGGACGACGGTCACCACGCTGACACCGGCCAGCGCCGCGGCCACCGGGGGCTTCGTGACGAAGCGCAGCACAGCGGCCTTCACGTCGTCGGCGATCCGCTGTGGGTTGGCGCGCTCGGCCAGCGAGTCCACCGTGACCGCCAGCCGGTCCCGCGCCTGGTCGATCTCGGCCTTGATGACCTCGGGGTCCCGGTCAGCCACTTCCGTCCTCCAAATCGCCGCTATGCCGAACTACCCTAGATCAACCCGGGCCAACCCCGATGCACCGGTGGATGAAAGGACTACTAGGTGACCGACACAGCACGCCTCGAAGTCGGCGACACGGCGCCGGCGTTCAGCCTGCCTGACGCCAGCGGCAAGACCGTCAAGCTGTCCGACTTCAAAGGCCGCAAGGTGATCGTGTACTTCTATCCGGCCGCGATGACGCCCGGCTGCACCAAGCAGGCCTGCGACTTCCGGGACAGCCTGGCCGAGCTCAACGGGGCGGGCATCGACGTCGTCGGTATCTCGCCCGACAAGCCGGAGAAGCTGGCCAAGTTCACCGAGCGCGACGAGCTGACGTTCCCGCTGCTGTCCGATCCCGACAAGAAGGTCCTCACCGCCTGGGGCGCCTACGGCGAGAAGAAGATGTACGGCAAGACCGTGCAGGGCGTGATCCGCTCGACATTCGTGGTGGACGAGAAGGGCAAGATCGAGGTGGCCCAGTACAACGTCAAGGCCACCGGTCACGTCGCCAAGCTGCGCCGCGATATCGCGGTCTAGGTCGGCTCCCCCAGCTTCCCCAGCAGCAGCGCCTCGGTGGTGGCGGCGCGCTCCAGCACCCCCAGATGAAGGCTCTCGTTGACGCTGTGCGCTTGCGTGCCCGGGTCCTCGACTCCGGTGACCAGGATGGTGGCGTCTGGGAACGCGGTGGCGAACTCGGCGATGAACGGGATCGAGCCGCCCATCCCCATGTCGACGACGTCGGTGCCCCAGGCCTCCCGGAAGGCGGCCCGCGCGGCGTCGTACACCGGACCGCTGGCATCGATCGCGTACGGCTGACCCACGTCGCCGGGGATGACCTTGACGTGCGCACCCCAGGGGGCGTGCTGCTCGAGGTGGCGACGCAACGCGTGCAGATGAGCAGCCGCATCCCCGCCGGGAGCGACCCGCATGCTGACCTTCGCGCTCGCGCGCGGAATCAGGGTGTTCGACGCTTTACCGATCGGGGTGGTGTCGATGCCGATGACGGTGATCGCGGGCTTGGCCCACATCCGTTGCGCCACAGGACCCGAGCCGATCTCCTGCACCCCGTCGAGTAGTCCGGACTCGGCGCGCACCCACTGCGGTCCGCGGTCGACGTCGGCGGCAGTCGTCTCGTACAGGCCCTGCACAGCGACGTTGCCGTCGTCGTCGTGCAGGCTGGCGAGCAGGCGGACCAGGACGCTGAGTGCGTCCGGCACCACCCCGCCCCACAGCCCCGAGTGCAGACCGTGGTCCAGGGTCGCGACCTCGACCACGCAGTCGGCCAGTCCGCGTAAAGACACTGTCAGCGCCGGGATTTCGGAGGTCCAGTTGTCCGAATCGGCGATCACGATGACGTCGGCGGCCAGCTTGTCCTTGTGGGCGGCCAGCAACCGGCCCAGCGACGGCGAGCCGGACTCCTCCTCACCCTCGACGAACACGGTGACGCCGACCGGCGGCTTGCCGCCGTGCGCACGAAACGCCGCCAGGTGGGTGGCGATGCCGGCCTTGTCGTCGGCGGTGCCCCGGCCGTAGAGCCGCCCGTCCCGTTCGGTCGGTTCGAAGGGGTCTGAATCCCATTGCGATGCTTCACCTTCGGGCTGAACATCGTGATGGGCGTACAGCAGCACCGTCGGCGCGCCGGGCGGCGCGGGATGATGCGCGATCACTGCGGGGGCACCACCTTCGGCGACGATCTCGACCTTGGCGAAGCCCGCACTGCTCAACAGGTCGGCCACGGCCTGGGCGCTGCGGTGCACTTCATCGCGCCGGGCCGGGTCGGCCCACACCGACTGGATGCGGACCAGATCCTCCAGATCGGCCCGCACCGAGGGAAGCACCGCCTGCACGCGTTCGACGAGATCGCTCATGCCAACGACGTTAGCGGCAGCAGAACGCGAACGTTGACAGGCAAGCAAACGCTTGCATATCGTGCTACTCGTGGGCGACGTCTTCAAGGCCTTGGCGGACCCCACGCGCCGGAAAATCCTCGACGAGCTGACCGACCGAAACGGTCAGACGCTGTTCGAGATCTGCGCCCGCCTGGCGACCAAGCACGGGCTGGGCTCGTCACGTCAGGCAATTTCGCAGCACCTCGAGATTCTCGAGACCGCAGGCCTGGTCGAGACGAGGCGTTCAGGTCGTTTCAAGTACCACTACATCGACACCGCACCGATAGCACCGATCGTCGAGCGGTGGCTGAAGAAAGCGGAGGAACCACCGTGCGAATCACCCTGACGAGTGTGCTTGTCGACGACCAGGACAAGGCGCTGCGGTTCTACACCGAGATCCTCGGCTTCACGACCAAGCACGACATTCCGATGGGCGAACACCGCTGGATCACTGTGGTGTCCCCGGAGGATCCCGACGGCACCGAACTCGTCCTGGAACCGGACAGCCATCCCGCAGTCAAACCGTTCAAAGAGGCACTGGCCTCCGACGGAATCCCGTTCACCTCGTTCGCCGTCGACGATGTCCAGGCCGAGTTCGCTCGGCTCGATGCACTCGGGGTTCGGTTCACCCAAGAGCCCGTCGACATGGGACCGGTGACCACGGCGGTACTCGATGACACCTGCGGCAACCTGATCCAGATCACCCACCAGGCGGGCTGAGCGCTAGGCCGTCTCCAGGATGGCCACCGCCGCAGCAGTGTCGCCCTCATGCGTCAGTGACACGTGAATGGTCACCTCGGCCAGGTGCTTGGCGATGTCACCGGTGAGGCGGACCTTGGGCCGGCCCCACATGTCGGTGATCACCTCGATGTCGCGGTGGATGCCCTCCGGCAGCACCGGACGCTGCGCGAAACGCGAGCCCGACCACGCCTTGATGACGGCCTCCTTGGCGGCCCACCGAGCCGCCAGGTGCCGCGCCGCCACCGAACTCTTGTCGGCGGCGTCGCGGCGCTCACCTGGCGTGAACGTCTCGGCGAACACCGTTCCCGGCTGGTCGACCTGCTCGGCGAAATCAGGGATGGAGACAACGTCGATCCCCACTCCGACTATTGCCACGGCGCGACTTTATCGCACGTAGGCGTCGTCATCGCCCAACCGTGAGGCCGGGTCGAGCAGCATGGCGGCCTCCTGGCGCTTCTCCGGCTCGTCATGGTTGAACCGGCGATCGGCAGGCTTCTCGTACATCGGCCGTCCACCGGCGATGGCCGAGGCCAGTCGCCGCTGACCTGCCAACACCCGCTCGTGCGCCCGCTTGGTGTAGTCCGCCCGCTCCTGCTCGCTCAGCGAGGCAAGGAACGCCTGCGGGTGCACCAGCGCGACCAGACCCGACACGTGACCGAAGCCGAGGCTCGTGACCAGACCCGCCTTGAGCGGGAACTTGTCGCCCAGGCGTAGGGTCTCGCGCGGCCACACGAAGTGGCCCGAGGAGGCCAGCTCGTCGTCGACGCAGTCCAGGCTGCGGTTCGGCGGGATGACCCCATCGCGCAGGATCTGGCAGAGCCCCATCATCTGGAAGACCGCCGCGCCACCCTTGGCGTGACCGGTCAGGCTCTTCTGGCTGACGATGAACAGCGGGGCCCCGGGCGCACGGCCCATCGAGTCGGCCAGCCGCTCATGCAGCTCCGTCTCGTTGGGATCGTTGGCCAGCGTCGAGGTGTCGTGCTTGGAGATCACCGCGATGTCGTCGGCGCCGACTCCCAGCTTGGCCAGCGAACGGGCCAGCTGCGAATCCTTGCCGCCGCGCCCGGCGCCCAGCGCGCCGAGACCGGGAGCCGGGATCGAGGTGTGCACGCCGTCGCCGAAGCTCTGCGCGTAGCCCACCACGGCCAGCACCGGCAGGCCCATCTTCAATGCCAGGTCACCGCGCGCCAGCAGGATGGTGCCACCGCCCTGTGCCTCCAGGAAGCCCAGCCGGCGACGGTCGTTGGCGCGGGAGAACTTCGAGTCGCTGATGCCCTTGGCCCGCATCGTCGCGGTCTCGGCGGTCGCCGCCATGTCACCGAAGCCGATGACGGCCTCCAGCGTCATGTCGTCGAAGCCACCGGTGATCACCAACTCGGCCTTGCCGAGGCGGATCTTGTCCATGCCCTCCTCGACCGACACCGCCGCGGTGGCGCACGCACCGACCGGGTGGATCATCGAGCCGTAGCTGCCCACGTAGGACTGGATCACATGCGCGGCAACGACGTTCGGCAGGACCTCCTGCAGGATGTCGTTCGGCTTGGCCTTGCCCATCAGGTTGCCGTGGTACATCGTCTGCATCGACGTCATACCGCCCATACCGGTGCCCTGAGTGGAGGCGACCAGGCTGGGGTGCACCCAGCGCATCAGCTCGTTCGGAGTGAACCCGGACGACAGGAACGCGTCGACGGTGGCGACGATGTTCCACAACGCCACCCGGTCGATCGAGCTGGCCATGTCCGGGCTGATGCCCCAGACCGTCGGGTCGAAGCCGGTCGGGATCTGCGCCCCCACCGTCCGCGACAGCTTGGTCTTGCGCGGTACGCGAATCTCGGTGCCCGCCTTGCGGATCACCTCCCAGTCACCGGAGTCCGGCACCGGCCGGGCGACGGTGTGCTCGGGGTCGAACTCCACGAACGCACGGGCGTCGGCCTCCGAGGACACCACGAAGCTGAAGTCCTTGTCCAAGAAGACGCTGACCATCAGCGGTGAGGAGTGATCGGGATCGATCGCACCGTCATCCACGAATTCGCGGATGCCGCAACGCTCCACAACGGCGTCGTGGTAACGCTCCACCAGCTCGGCCTCGTCGACCAGCTCACCGGTCGCGGTGTCGTACCAGCCCGGCTTGGGATCGTCCTCCCACCCGATCAGCCCGGTGGTCCAGGCCAATTCGAGCACACCGGCCGCCGACAACTCGTTGTCGACCTCCATCTCGAAGCGGGTACGCGACGAGCCGTACGGACCCAGTTCGGCGCCGCCGACGATGACCACCAGGTCGGCGGGGTCGACGTCGAGGTCAGCCCATGCCGGCGGCGTGTTCGCGACGTAGCCGCGCGGCGGCGACGGCAGAGCGGCGATGGTGCCCGATGTCGGCTCGTCGTCGGAACCGGCTGCGTCGGCGGTCATCTCCTCACGTGCCTTGGCAGCCAGTTCGGCCATATCGAGTTTCACATCGCCGAGTCCACCGGTGAGGTCGACCTTCAGCGGAGCGTTGGCCGAGGCGACCTTGGCCTCCACCGAGCACAGGTCGAGCAGCATCGCCGCCATCTCTTCGGTGCTGTAGGTGGTGACGCCGGCCTCTTCCACAGCACCGACGATGGCGTCGTTGTGCCCCATCAGGCCGGTGCCCTTGGTCCAGCCGATCAGCGCGTGCGCGAAGCTCACCCGCTGCGCCCAGGACGTCTCCGCACTCCAGCGGTTGACCACCGCATCCAGCGCGGACTTGGACTCGCCGTAGGCCCCGTCACCGCCGAACATGCCGCGGTTGGGTGAACCGGGCAGCACCACGTGCAGACGTGAGGCGATGTCCCGCTCGGCGCCGATGGACGACAGCCCACCGATCAGCCGCTGGACGGCCCACAGCAGGACCTTCATCTCCATCTCGGACCGCGAGCCCGCCTCCGACAGGTCGCCGGCCACCCGCGGTGCAGCAAACGGGAACAGCAGCGTCGGGGTCAGTGCGTCCTTGAGGTGAATCGACTGCGGCCCAAGGCTTTCGGTCTGCTCGCTACCGACCCACGACGCCAGCGCGTCGATGTCGGAGTACGAGGCCATGTTGGCCGGGACCACCCACAGCGACGCGCCGTAGCGAGCGTGGTCGCGGTAGAGCGCCTTGTAGAACGCCAGCCGGTCGTCGTCGAGCTTGGACGTCGTCGCGATCACCGTGGCGCCGCCGTCGAGCAGGCCTGCCACCACCGACGCGGCGATCGAGCCCTTGGACGCTCCGGTGACCACCGCGACCTCGTCGCTGTAGTGACCCTTGTCAGGGTTCTCGGCGCCCGCCGCGATCCGGCCGAACAGGGACGCGTGGATGTTGCGTCCGCTCGCCAGAGCCCGCCCCTGCCACCAGTTGGCCTGGGTGGCAACGACATTGCCCGCACCTTCGAATCGCTCCGAGAGCGTCAGCCAGTCGGCGTCGATATCGCCCTCGTCGGCAAGCCAGAGCTTGACCAGATCCTCGCGCGCACTGGCCCAGCGGTCGTCGAGCAGCACCGCCTTCTTGGCGTCGAACGCCGGGGCCACCAGCCGCGGCCAGTCCGAGCCCAGTTCGGCGGTGACCAGGTCGATGAGTTCGGCGTCGCTGGCGACGGGAGCGGCCGTCACCGGGGTGTCCAGGCCGAGCTGGCCCAGCACCATGCGAGCAGCCGACGCCAGCACACCGTCGCGACCGGTCACCGTCTCGGCGAACTCGGTCAGCGCGGCCGAGTCGACCACACCGCCGCCGGCACCGCCGGCCGACGGCAGCGACACCGCGATGCCCTTGCGGGCCGCCACCGAGGTGACCGCGGCGTCGATCGCCTTGTCCACGGCCGCGGCATCGGCCAGCGCACCCTCGTGCAGGCCGCCGAGCGCGCCACCGCGCACGCTGCTGCCCTCGCGGGTACCCAGAGCCAGTTCGGCGGTGACGTGCTTGGCCCAGCCGTCGCCGAGTTCCCAGGTCTTCTTGACCCGTTCGGCGATCACAGCCGGCCGCTTGCCGGACGGGCCGAGGATCGTGCGCAGCTGATCGTTGATCGCATCGGAGAGCACCGGGCCGAACGGCTTGTAGGTGCGCGCCAGTTTGGCGACCTGACCCTTCAGCGCCGCCAGATCCGCCTCGGCGGCACCGTCGATGGCGCCCAGGTTCAGCTCCGAACCGAGGTCGACCAGCAGCTGGTTACGCCGCGAGGACGCACCGTCGGTGATCGACTCGATCGAATCGAGCGGCTCGATCTGATCGATGCGCATCTTGGCGCTGAGCGCGATCAGCGCCAATGTGGCGTCGCCGGCGTCGAATCCGATGTCGTCAGGGCGCGGGCCGCCGGACGGTGCGGCCGCCGGCGCTGCTGCCGGGGCGGCCTCGACCGCGACGGCTTCGGCCGGCGCCTCGCCGGTTGCGGCCGGTTCGTCGTCGGAGTCGTCGGTCGCCGGGTCCTCGTCGCTGGCGAACAGCACGGCGGCGTCACGCTCGGAGTTGAGCACTTCCACTGTGCTGTGGGCGTATTCGGGCAACTTCAGGGTGTTGCTGGCCAGGCCCGCCACCGTCGGCGCAGACTTCACGCCGATCTCGACGAAGCGCTCGACACCGAGACCGCCGGCCGCCTCTTCGATGAACAGCAGGTCCTGGGTCTCGATCCAGCGGACCGGGCTGGCGAACTGCCAGGCCAGCAGCTCGATCACGATCTTGCGGCACAGCTCGTGCGGCTTCTCGTTACGCCAGGTGTCGTAGTCGGCGAGGATCTCGTCGAGCGGCTCGGCGGGCACCAGATCCCGGATCTCCTGCACGAAGTCGCGATCCAGCGTGAACGGCCGCGGCACCAGGTTCGGGATGTAACGCCCGATCAGCAACGCCGGATCGGCATCGGCGGGCATGACACGTTCCAGCGCACGACGGAAATCGTCGACGCCGACCCGCAGCACGTCCGAGTGGAACGGCACGTCGATGCCGGGAACCAGGATGAACGACCGCTTGCCGCCGCTGATCTCGCGGCGCCGCTCGACCTCTTCCTCCAGCGCTTCGAGACCGCGCACCGTGCCGGCGATCGCGTACTGCGAGCCGCGCAGGTTGAAGTTCACGATCTGCAGGAACTCCCCTGTGCGCTCGGCGATCTCGGCCACGAACTCCGTGACGTCGGCATCGGGAAGGTCGATCTGCGACGGCCGGATCGCGGCCAGCCGGTAGTTGGAACGGCCCATCTCGTCACGCGGGACGATGTCGTGCATCTTGCTGCCGCGGTGGAAGACCACCTCCAGCAGCGCCTCCAGCGGATACACCCCCGACACGCATGCCAACGCGGTGTATTCACCCACCGAGTGGCCGCAGGCGATCGCACCCTCGACGAACGCACCCTGCTCGCGCATCTCGGCGACCTGCGCGGCGGCGACGGTGGCCATCGCGACCTGAGTGAACTGCGTCAGGTAGAGCACCCCCTCGGGGTGCTGGTAGTGCACACCGGAGGCGATCAGGCTGGTCGGGTTGTCCCGGACCACGTGCAGCACCGAGAAGCCGAGCGTGTCGCGGGTGAACTTGTCGGCGGTGTCCCACACCTTGCGGGCGGCCTTGGACCGAGCCCGCACCTCCATGCCCATGCCCTTGTGCTGAATGCCCTGACCGGGGAAGGCGTACACCGTCTTCGGTGCCGCCAACCGGGCGGTGGCGCTCATGACGAGGTCGGTGCCGATCTTGGCGGTGACCTCCAAAACCTCTGCGCCCAGGTCGATTCCGACCCGGTCGACCCGGAAGTCGATGTCGTCGCCGGGCTTGACCATGCCCAGGAAGCGGGCGGTCCAGCCGATCAGCTTGGCCGGCGGGGCGGGCTTTCCGTCGGTGGCGGTCACCACGTGCTGGGCCGCGGCCGAGAGCCACATGCCGTGCACGATCGGCGACTCCAGCCCGGCCAGCAGCGCGGCGGCCTGGTCGGTGTGGATCGGGTTGTGGTCACCGGAGACCACCGCGAACGGACGCATGTCGACCGGCGCGCCGATCGTGACGTCACGGCGACGGCGACGCGGGGTGTCCGTGGCGTTCTCCGACACCGCTCCCCCGGCACGCACCGGGTCGGTGAGCGCCTTGGCGCCGGTGCGGCCGCGGATCGCGAAGCGCTCCTCGAGGACCGCCAGGATCATGCCGTTGGCGTCGGTGACGTTCACCGTTACCGGCACGACCCGACCGACCTCGGTGTCGGTGGCGACCGAAGCCGTTGCGGTAACGGTCAATTGGGTCGGTTCCTTGGGCAGCGGCTTGAGCAGACGGGCCGCGTGGTCCAGGTGCACCAGGCTGAGCAGACCCTCGACGACCGGGAAGCCGGAGTCGGTGGCCGCACCGCCGATGGCGGCGAACACCGCGGGCCAGCAGCGGCCGACCAACGCATCAGGAACGATCGACAGCGTCGGCGCCAAGGGCGAACCGAACGTCGCGGTGACGCCGGTGTGATCGGCGACCCGCTCGGGATCCCAGCCGACGGTGACGGTGGTCGAGCCGCCCGCGACCGGCGGCAGTGCGTCGGGGCCGTCGACCCCGGCAGCGATGGCCAGCACGGCGCGCATGGCGGTGGCGGCGTCCTCGGTGCGCACGACCGGCATACCGCCGTCGATCACGGTGGCGGGCAGGCTGAAGGCGATGTCGATCCACGTGCCCGACAGCGGGACACTGAGCACCACCCGGTTGTCAGCGGTGACCTCGAGGCGCGCCCCGGTGGAATGGTTTGTGGCCGAACGGTTGTCGTGCACCAGCCACTCCGACGGGGCCGCGATGCGATGCACCGGGTTGGTGGCGGTGCGGCCGGCCCACAGCACGTCGGGCGAATCGAGCACGATGGCCAGCGGACCGGTCGCGTCGGTGCGCACCCGCAGCCGCGCGGCGACCGGTTCGGGCTGTGCGCCCGAGGCCAGCACCTCGTCGACGGCAGCCTGCTCGAAGCGGTCGAGCAGATCACCGACCGGCTCGTCGACCCGGTCGATACCGGCGACGGCCTGCGTGCCGGGGATGATGCACACCTGATCGGCGGTGTAGCGCGCATCGTGGGCCTGCCACAGCGAGTCGCTGCGCCACCAGCGCCGCACGTCCTTGTCGATGACCGGGACGAAGTTGACCGGCTTGCCCAGCGTCTTGCACAGCTGCACGAAGAACGGCACATCGGCCGGGTGCAACAGCACCGACCCGGCGTCGGGATAGCGGGCCTGCAGCGCCTCCAGGGCCTGGCTCGGATTCTCCAGCAGCCACTCGCCGTCGGCCGTCGACGCATCGAACAGCGTCTCGATCGGACCGGTGTCCTTCGCGTTCAGTCGGGCCTCCGCGCGCTGCAGCATCTCGGCGAAGCGGTCCCGCCAGGTGATGTCGAGCCACGGGGAGTCGTCGGTCTTGGTGTCGGCCGTGGTGTCGCCGTCACCGACCGACAGCTCGACGAAGCGCTGCAGCCACTGCAGGTACGTCATCTCACCGACATCGCCGAAGTACGGCTTGGCGGTGACCGCCATCGCGGCGATGATCTCCTCGCGGCGCGCCGCGACCGCCTCGGCGTCACCGGCGACCTCGTCGAGCAGACGGCCGCAGCGGGAGGCGGCATTGTCGATCTCGTGGATGTCGGCGCCCAGCTGGCTGCGCCCGGAAGCCATGCCGTTCACGGCTTTTCCGGCACCGACCCAGTGATCGGTGCCGACGGTGTCGACCAGCAGCTGCTTGACCGCGGGCGAGGTGGTCGCCTCCAGGCAGGCCATCGCGGCGGTACCGACCAGAATGCCGTCGATCGGCATCAGCGGGTAGCCGTAGGCGGCCGACCACCGGCCGGACAGGTATTCCGCGGCGCGCTCCGGCGTGCCGATGCCGCCACCGACGCAGACCGTGATGTTGGCGCGGCCGCGCAGCTCGGAGTAGGTGCTCAGCAGGAGATCGTCGAGGTCTTCCCAGGAGTGGTGACCACCGGCGCGGCCGCCCTCGATGTGGACGATCACCGGCTTGGTGGGCACCTCGGCGGCGATCCGGATGACCGAGCGGATCTGCTCGACCGTGCCCGGCTTGAAGCAGACGTGCGCGATGCCGACCGTGTTCAGCTCGTCGATCAGGTCGACGGCTTCCTCCAGCTCGGGGATACCGGCGCTGACGACAACGCCGTCGATCGGCGCACCGGACTGGCGCGCCCGCTGCACCAGGCGCTTGCCGCCCAGCTGCAGCTTCCACAGGTAGGGGTCCAGGAACAGCGAATTGAACTGGATGGCGCGGCCTGGCTCGAGCAGCGTCTCGAGCTCCGCGACACGCTTGTCGAAGATGGCCTCGGTGACCTGGCCGCCACCGGCCAGTTCGGCCCAGTGGCCGGCGTTGGCGGCAGCGGCGACGATCTTGGCGTCGACGGTGGTCGGCGTCATGCCCGCCAGCAGGATCGGCGAACGACCGGTCAGCCGGGTGAACTTGGTCGACAGCTTCACCGAGCCGTTGGGCAGGGTGACCACCGAGGGCGCGTAGCTCGACCACGGCTTGGCCACCTCGGGGACCGCGCCGACGGTGAACAGGTTGCGCTGACCGCCGCGGGTGGCCGCGGGCACGATGCCGATGCCGAGGCCGCGGATCACCGGCGCGGTGAGCCTGGTGAGGATGTCGCCGGGGCCGAGGTCGAGAATCCATCGAACTCCGGCGTCATGCAGGGCGGTGACCTCTTCAACCCAGTCGACCTGCTGCACCAGAATCGCGTCGGTCAGGGCGCGCGCCAGCTCGACATCCAGGCCGACCGCGGCGGCCCAGCGGCCGACGATGTCGATCCCGTCCGCCAGCCGCGGGGTGTGGAAGCCGACCTCGACCTGGACCGGGTCGAACACGGGCGCGAAGACGGCGCCGCCACGGTTCTTGTTCTTGCGGTCGGCGGCTTCGGCGTCGGCGATCTGCTCGCAGTACAGCTCGAATCGGGACAGCTGTTCCGGGGTTCCGGTGATCACAACCGAGCGCCGGCCGTTGCGGATCGACAGCACCGGCGGCAGCACGGTGCGGACGTCTTGAGCAAACTCTTCGAGCAGTTCGTAGATGCGTTCCGGTTCGGCGTTGGTCACCGACACCATCGGCGGACGGTCACCGAGGACCGAAATGCCGCGACGACGGGCAACCAGCGTGCCCGCGGCGCCGATCAGCTGGGCCAGAGCGAGCAACTGGACGTCCTTGGCGCCACCGGCACGCAGCGCCTCGACGGCCAGCACGCCCTGGGAGTGGCCCGCGACGGCCACCGGCGGGGCGGCCGCAAGATCCATGCCCTGACGCGCCAGTGCACGCGTGGCGGCAATCTGAGTCAGCAGGACGCCGGGGACCGACACCGCAGCCGAGGTCAGCTGCTTGGCCGAGGGCACCGGTTCCTCAGCGGCCAGCGCGCGCACCCAGCGCAGCGGCTCGAAGCCGATCGGGCGGACCACGACGAGCTCGTCTGCGACGGGCTCGAGCAGCAGTTCAGCCTCGCCGGCCAGCGTCGCGAGCTCAGATTCGATCCCGGCCGAGGTGACCAGCTCTTCGAGGGTTTCCAGCCAGGCGCTGCCCTGCCCACCGAAGGCCACGGCGTACGGCTCACCGGCGTTGAGACGGTCGACCAGCGCATGCGTGGTTGTCCCCGAGGCGCCCCCGCGCCATGATCCGTCGCCCGTGGACAGCCTGTCGTGCTCGTGGATCGTCACCTTGTATATCTCCCTGTCGTGCTCGTCGTCGCGGTCGTCGCGTCTTCGTTTCGTATGTCTGTGTGGGCGATTCCCCGTCGAATCACGGCCGCCGCGCGCTTCCCCCTGGAGGGCGCCGGCTGACATCTCGGCTGTACTAAGAGTGGCATAAGAACCAGCACTATTTTCCGCCCGAGATTGGTTACTGACGAGTTCTACGGACGGGTAACAGCACGCTGGGTAACACCGCGCCGAACAGGCGCCCAGACATCGGCGGACAAACGTCCTGCATGCAGGTGGTTACGGTTGAGTAGGCGAAACAGTGCTGTTCAAAGCACGATTGTTATCGAATCGTTACCTGTCGATTTTCCGTCGCGCGTCTGCGCACGAGATCGCCGCCCAAGCACTTGCTCGGTTTTTCAGTCCACAATTGTTCACCAAAATGGCGTCGTTGAGTTTGCTGGCAAATCCTTACTAGCCGGTAAGTTTTTCGCCTTGACTCAGTCCCACTGGCCGAATTGTGGCTTCAGGATGTTGTTCACGTCGACGCCCACCCCCGCCACCGTGCGCTTGTCGATCTCCACCTGATGCAGGTGCGCGGCGGGGTGCGTGTAGCCCTTCGGGGAGCCCCAGTTGTGCTGCCAGAACCAGGACCCGAGACCGTCCTGCAGGGCCCAGTCGATGACCTTGGAGTTCCCGTACACGCCGACGCGCTGATGTCCGATCACCGATTCCCAGGCCCGTAGGTAGGGCGCGACCTGTGTTGTGTACTGATCCGGGGTCGGGTCGTCGTCGATCGACACGTAGATCGGCGCGGCGACCGGGCCACCGGCGGCGGTATGCAGCTGCCAGCCCCGCTTGGCGTGGATGAGCCCGGCCTGCTGGCCGCCGAGCCAGTCCGCGGTGGCCTGCTTGCCGAACTGATAGTTGGACACGATCTTCAGACCCGCCTGGTACAGATCGCGGGCCTCGGTCAGCTGAATCGGCTTGCCCAGCATCCAGTCTCCGCCCGGCCGCCGGTCCGAGACGTACCGGATGGCGCCGAGGGCACCTGACGCTTTCAGATCACTGGCGCTGATGACGCCGGCCGCGTAGTCCAGCAGTACGCCGAGTGAACCGGTGGCGGCGGTGGCCGGCTCGGCACTCGCGACGGACGCAGCGAGGGTCGATGCAAGCGTCCCGAGACCGACGGCGGCCGGCGTTGCCGCAGCCAGTTTGAGGACGTCGCGTCGCGACATGGACACGCGCCTCAGAATATGACAATTGCCTCACCGACCACACCAACGACACCGGTCACAGCTGCATCACCTTTGAGCCTCCGCGGTGTGGATCGCGAATCCGATGGTCCAGAGGTTCGGCAACCGGCGAAGTCAACTATGACGCTGCGGGTGGACAACTCAATCCGTAGGATCCACCCCATGCCGCCAGCCTCCTCTCGCGCACCGCAGATCGAGTTGCGCGGGGTGCGGAAGGTGTTCGGCGACGTGACCGCGGTCGAAGGCGCCGACCTGACCGTTGCCGATGGGGAGCTGTTCGCGATCCTCGGCCCGTCCGGTTCGGGCAAGACCACGGTGCTGCGGATGATCGCCGGCTTCGAGCAGCCGACTGCGGGCACGGTCCACCTGGGCGGCGCCGACGTCACCGCACTGCCGCCGGCCAAGCGCGACACCAATACCGTCTTCCAGGACTACGCGCTGTTCCCGCACATGACGGTCGCCCAGAACGTGGAATACGGCCTGAAGGTCAAGGGTGTGCCGAAAGCCGAACGACGCGAGCGCACGGCAGCAGCGCTGGACATGGTGCGACTGTCCGGGCACGCGGCGCGCAAGCCAAAGCAGCTGTCCGGCGGCCAGCAGCAGCGGGTCGCGCTGGCCCGCGCGCTGGTGGGCCGGCCCAAGGTGCTGCTGCTCGACGAACCGCTGGGCGCGCTGGACCTCAAGCTGCGCGAGCAGATGCAAGTGGAGCTCAAGGCGATTCAGCGCGAGGTCGGCATCACGTTCGTGATCGTCACCCACGATCAGGATGAGGCGCTCACCCTCTGTGACCGGCTCGCGGTGTTCAACGACGGCCGCATCGAACAGGTCGGGGCCGCACGCGAGGTCTACGAGAATCCGGCAAACCGGTTCGTCGCCGACTTCGTCGGCACCTCCAATGTGGTCGACGGTGCGACCGCCGAGGCGCTGGTCGGCCGGTCCGGCACCGTCGCGATCCGCCCTGAGCGCATCGCCGTGCTCACCCCGGACGACGCCGTCCCGGCCGGAATGCGCAGTGTCACAGCCCAAGTCGCCGAGGTGGTGTATGCGGGACCGATCACCCGGGTGGCCGTCGACGCATCCGGGGTCGGCCTGACCGCGACCCTGCTGTCGGCCGAGGCCTCCACCGAGCTCTCCCACGGCGCAACCGTGGTCCTGGCCTGGCCAGACAGCGCCGTCCGATCCCTGTCCGCCTAACAAGAGGAGCTCGTCATGAGAACCACCACCCGCCGCCTCGGCGTCACGCTCGCCGTGTGCGCCGCACTGGTCGCCGCCTGTTCGAGTTCCAACAACTCCGGCGGCGGCGGTACCACCGCACCGCCCAAGATGGAGCCGTTGTCAGCCCTCGGCGATGGCGAGGGCCAGCTCAATCTGATCGCCTGGGCCGGTTACGCCGAGAACGGATCCAACGACCCGAAGGTCAACTGGGTAGGACCGTTCGAACAACAGACCGGCTGCAAGGTCAACGTCAAGATCGGTAACACCTCCGACGAGATGGTCCAGTTGATGCGCACCGGCCAGTACGACGGTGTTTCGGCATCGGGCGACGCCACGCTTCGGCTGATCTACGCCGGTGACGTCGCCCCGGTCAACACCAAGCTGGTACCCAACTACGACACGATCTCGGCGTTCCTCAAGGACAAGCCGTGGAACTCGGTCAACGGCCAGATGTACGGCATCCCGCACGGCTGGGGTGCCAACCTGCTGATGTACAACACGGACGTCGTCAAGGGCGCGCCGGACAGCTGGGGTGCGGTGTTCCCCGGTGCGCCCGAGTACAAGGGCAAGGTCACCGCGTATGACTCCCCCATCTACATCGCCGACGCTGCGCTGTACCTGTCCAAGACGAAACCCGAACTGGGCATCAAGAATCCGTACTCGTTGACCGAGGACCAGCTCAATGCCGCGGTGGATCTGCTCAAGGCCCAGCACGCCAACATCGGCGAGTACTGGTCGGACTACACCAAGGCGGTGCAGGCCTTCGAGTCCGGCACCTCGGCGATCGGCACCACCTGGCAGGTGATCGCGAACATGATCACGTCGGACAACAAGGTCAAGATCGCCACCGTGCTGCCCAAGGAGGGTTCGACCGGATGGTCGGATACCTGGATGGTCTCGTCGAAGGCCAAGAACCCCAATTGCATGTACAAGTGGATGGACTACATCACCTCACCCCAGGTCAACGCTCAGGTCGCCGAATACTTCGGTGAGGCCCCGGCGCAGACCAAGGCCTGCGAGTTCACCAGCGACAAGACGTTCTGCGACACCTACCACGCCACCGATTCCGCCTACGCGGAGAAGATCAGCTACTGGACGACGCCGCAGAAGCAATGCGTGGACGGCAGCGGTGACAACTGCACGGCCTACAACGAGTGGGTCGACAAGTGGCAGCAGATCAAGGGCTGAGCCACGGGGTGAGCCGGCGCCTTCGCCTCGCCTTCCTTCTCGTTCCGCCACTGGCCTGGCTGGTGGTGGCCTACCTGGGATCGCTTGGTGTACTGCTGCTTTCAGCCTTCTGGAGCACCGACACCTTCACCGGTGCGGTGGTGCGCTCCTATACCAGTGACAACATCGTGCGGGTCCTCACCGACGCGGTGTTCCGCACAGCCACCCTGCGCACCGTCGGAATTGCGTTGAGCGTCACCGCGATCTGCATCGTGTTGGCCGTACCGCTCGGTCTGTACATGGCCAAGGTCGCCTCACCGCGCGTGCGGCTGGCCCTGGTGGTCGCTGTCACCACGCCGTTGTGGGCAAGCTATCTGGTCAAGGCCTACGCCTGGCGGATGTTGCTGTCCCCGGAGGGCCCGCTGCACTGGGTGGCCGGCTACACACCGGGCTACGGGCTGATCGCCACGGTGCTCACGCTGGCCTACCTCTGGTTGCCCTACATGGTGATCCCGGTGTTCGCGGCGTTCGAGCGGGTGCCCGACCCACTGATCGACGCGAGCTCCGACCTGGGCGCATCGGATCTCACCACATTGCGAACCATCGTGGCGCCGTTGGTGTTTCCCGGCATCGCGGCCGGTTCGATCTTCACGTTCTCGCTGTCGATGGGCGACTACATCGCGGTGACGATCGTCGGCGGCAAAACCCAGATGCTGGGCAACATCATCTACGGGCAACTGGTGACCGCCAACAACCAGCCGCTGGCGGCCGCACTGTCGCTCATCCCGCTGGCCGCGATCGTGCTCTACCTGCTCGCGATGCGGCGCACCGGCGCATTGGAGAACGTCTGATGCTGTCACCGACCGTGCGCAGGGTGGTTCGGATCTGGACGCTGTTCGTGCTTGTCTTCTTGTACGCTCCCCTGCTCCTTGTGGTCCTCAACGCGTTCAACTCGTCGAAGACGTTCGCTTTCCCACCAAGCGGTTTCACGCTGCGATGGTGGGCCGACGCGTGGGCCAGCGACGGCATGTGGCATTCCCTGGCCAACTCGGTGGTGGTGGGCCTGTGCGCGACGGCGCTCGCGCTGGTGCTGGGCAGCATGGCCGCGTTCGCCGTGCAGCGCTACGAGTTCTTCGGGCGACAGACCATCAGCTTCCTGGTCGTGCTGCCGATCACGCTGCCCGGGATCGTCACCGGTATCGCACTGAACGCGACGTTCACCTCGGCGCTGGGGATGACGCTGGGATTGGCGACGGTGATCGTCGGCCACGCAACGTTCTGCATCGTGATCGTGTTCAACAACACCCAAGCCCGGCTGCGCCGGCTCGGCACAGGTCTGGAGGACGCATCCGCCGACCTCGGCGCCTCGGGCTGGCAGACGTTTCGCTATGTCACGTTCCCGATGATGCGCGGCGCGCTGGTCGCGGGCGCGATCCTGGCCTTCGCGCTCAGTTTCGACGAGATCGTGGTGACCACGTTCACTGCGGGCCCCACGGTGCAGACGTTGCCGATCTGGATCTTCGGCAACCTGTTCCGGCCCAACCAGGCTCCGGTGATCAACGTCGTCGCCGCGACGCTGACCCTGCTCGCGATCATTCCGGTGTGGCTGGCGCAACGCTTCGGCGGTGACCCCGCCTCAACCCGGGTATAGCCCGGGAATCAATTTGCGCCGCCGGGAGATGATTGATGGGGCGGATCGGCGAAAGGGTGACGGACAGTGCGGGCCTGGATTGTGTGGTCGACAGGAACGTTGGCCTACATTGTGGCCGTCCTGGACCGAACCACGATGGGAGTCTCCGGGCTGGATGCCGCCAAGCGATTCTCGGCGAGCCCAGGCGTGCTGTCGACGTTCGTCGTGCTGCAGGTGATCGTCTATGCGTCCGCACAGATACCGGCCGGCCTGCTGCTGGACCGCTTCGGGTCCAAGAAGATGATTCTGACCGGTGCGACGCTGATGGTGGCAGGCCAGCTGGTGCTGGCAATGACGGTGTCGCTGCCCACGGCGATCGCCGCCCGCGCAGTCGTGGGGCTCGGCGACGCATTCACGTTCATCTCGGTCCTGCGGCTGGTACCGCACTGGTTCACCCCGCGCCAGATCCCGCTGGTGACCCAGCTGACCGGCATCTCAGGCCAACTGGGACAGGTGCTTTCGGCGGTGCCGTTCCTGTCGCTACTCATCGGGTCGGGGTGGACCCGGGCCTATTTGGCCGTCGCGGCGTTCGGTGTGCTGTCTCTGGTTCTGACCCTGGCCCTGGTGAAGAACACACCGCCTGGCGTCACCGCCCACGACCCGGTGATCAGCGTGCGCGAGACGCTGGCCAGCGTGAAGACAATCTGGATGCGCCCGGGCACCCGGTTGGGATTTTTCACCCACATGGGCACCCAGTTCTCGGTCACCGTCTTCGCCCTGATGTGGGGCGTTCCGTATCTGACGGTGGCGCAAAATCTTTCGCGCGGTGAGGCGGGAACACTGCTGACCATCTCGGTAGTCGCGGCGATTGTCTTCGGGGTGCTCATCGGGATCATCACCGGCCGGCACCCGCACCGGCGGTCGTGGATCGTGCTGGGCATCGTCATCAGCAATGCGCTCATCTGGACGGTCGTACTCGCCCTGCCCCACGCCGCGCCGCACTGGCTTCTGGTCGTCCTGATCGTGGTGATCTCGTTCGGCGGCCCGGGGTCCATGGTCGGCTTCGATTTCGCCCGCACCTTCAATCCGCGCTCGACGCTGGGCACCGCGCAGGGCGCCGTGAACATGGGCGGTTTTCTGGCCTCGCTGCTGGTCATGCAGGCGATGGGGGTGATCATCGGTGCGGCAGGCGGCTACTCGTTCGAATCGTTCCGGCTGGCCTGGTGCGTCCAATACGTCGTGTGGGCCTTTGCGATCGCCGGCATCCTGATCACCCGCAGGAAAGCCAGGCGCACGATCGGCGAGATCGAGGAGAGCCGGTACCTTCTGGAGTTCTTCAGTGACTCCGAGCCGACGCCGGCCACTCCTCGTCGGGACCGCTGATCAGCGGTTGCGGCTGCTCTCGCGGCGATTGGCCTTCATGATCGCGTCGACCAATTCGGCCTTGTTCATCGATGAACGTCCGCTGATGTCGAGTCGTCTCGCGACATCGAGCAGATGCTTCTTGCTCGCGTTGGCGTCCACCCCTTCGGCGCTCGTGCCTTTGGGATTCGGACCACCGCTTTCTGCCCGGGAATCCGAGGGTCCCTTGGAGCTCTTGGCCTCCCAGTGGTCGCCGACTTTTTCGTAGCTGTGCTTGAGAGCGCTGTAGGCCACTCGGTGGGCCCGCTCGCCCTCGCCGTACTCCTCGGCAGCCGCGTCGTGCGCCTTGGCGAACGTGCGCTGCGCCTTTGCGTCGGATTTCTTCAGAGTGCTGGGCAACTCGCCCTTCTTGGCGTCGCCGCGCTTGGTTGTCTTGGGCATCGACATCACCTCCGTGCCCGGTCGACTACCCCGCCAACCAGGGCAAAAAACGTCAGTAACACCGGCCGGGTGAGGGTCGATATCCCAGTCAGCCCCGAGCTGCCGTGAAACCCGACTCCGCGGCAGCCCGGGCTCCAACTTTTCCCACCCTGGCCCGACGTTTGATCATGCGGTACCGGAGGTATCACCCAAGCGTCGAAGGGACGCACGATGGGTCTGGACCTCACGCCGACTACGGCGCAGCACGATCTCGCTCGCCGCGCGCACGAGTTCGCCGAGAATTGCATCCGGCCGGTGGCCGCCGACTACGACAAACGCCAGGAGTTTCCCTGGCCGGTGCTCGAGGAAGCCGCCCGGCGAGGGTTCTATAGTCCGCTCTTCTACCGCGACCTGATCGGTGATCCGACCGGCCTGTCGCTGCCGATGTTCATGGAGGAGCTGTTCTGGGGTTGCGCGGGAATAGGTTTGGCCGTGGTCATGCCGGCGCTGGCGCTCTCGGCCATCGGGCAGGCCGCCACCCCCGAGCAGATGCTGACCTGGGCGCCGGAGTGCTTCGGCACCCCGGGGGATCTGAAGCTCGCGGCATTGGCGATCTCCGAACCCCAGGGTGGCAGCGATGTGCGCAACCTGCGGACCCGGGCCCGTCGTGACGGTGATGACTGGATCATCGACGGGCACAAGATGTGGATCGGCAACGGTGGCATCGCCAACGTGCACGTCGTCAACGCCGTCGTCGACGAAGAATTGGGCCATCGCGGACAGGCCTTGTTCGTAGTGCCCGGTGGTACACCGGGTTTGGAGCTCGTCCGAAAACTCGACAAGCTCGGCTGCCGGGCGTCGCACACCGCGGAGCTCAAGTTCAACAGTGTGCGGGTGCCGGGGGCGAACCTGCTGGGCGGCCAGGACAAGCTCGAGCACAAACTGGCGAAGACCCGCGAAGCCATGGCCACCGGCGGGCGGCGCTCCGGTTCGGCCACGCTCGGCACATTCGAGCAGACCCGCCCGATGGTCGCGGCCCAGGCGCTCGGAATCGCCCGCGCCGCACTGGAATACGTGACCGCCTACGCGAACCGCCGCGAGGCGTTCGGCGCTCCCATCATCGACAACCAGGGCATTGCCTTCCCGCTGGCCGACCTCGCCACCGGCATCGACGCCGCCCGGCTGTTGACCTGGCGCGCGTCCTGGATGGCTGCCAACAGTGTGCCGTTCGAGCGCGGTGAAGGCTCGATGGCGAAACTGGCCGCCAGTGAGATCGCCGTCAAGACCACCGAGCGGGCCATTCAGACCATGGGCGGCTGGGGCTACATCAGCGACCATCCGGTGGAGAAGTGGTACCGGGACGCCAAGCTGTACACCATCTTCGAGGGCACCAGCGAGATCCAGCGGATCGTGATCTCCTCGGCGCTCGGCGCCGCCGATGGTGGTCCGCCGATGCACGTCGAGCTGGAACCGTCGGGCGGTCCGTTCAACCGGCTGTTCGGTCGCGGCACCCCGGCGCGCGGTCGTCTCGCCGAGACCGCACTCGCCATGAAGGACCGCGTTCCCGAGCCGGCGATGCGCATGGTCATGAAAGTTCTCGCGCCGCCGAGGCCGAAACGCTGAGCCGCCGAACGGCCCACTCCGTCGGGACTTCGGCCCCTAGCGGTGGCGCCGGCCCCCGTGGTCGGATCGATGTGACTGAGGGGGACGTCATGGAAGATCTCGACCAGACCAAGCATTCGGCCGTGTTGATCGCCGTCGACGAGGATGCCGACCGCACCCGGGCCACCGCTCTACTCTCCTGGCGCAGTACCGCCCTGGTGGGTACGGGGACCGCCCGGATGGATGCCGGCACCGAACACGCGGTGGAACTGCGCGACGAGGTAGCCGTCGCGCGGGCGTTGTCCAACCTGGCCAGTCAGCTTTTCGCGACCTCGATGTCGGAGATCGAAGCCGCGGCCGGTTAGCGGCCCGGCGTTTTCACCTCGCTCTGATGTCGTCGTCGGTGACAATGGAGTCCGCCGTCCCGGGGAGCCCCTGATGCCCGAACCGTTCACACCGCCGTCGATCGTGGTCGGCATCGACGGTTCTCGGGGCGCTGTACGAGCCGCCTTGTGGGCGATCGACGAAGCGGTCAGCCGCGATATTCCGCTGCGGCTGGTCTACGCGATCCACCCGCCCGGCCCAGATCCGGTGGACCCGCAGGAGGAGGCGCGCCTGCTGGCCGGGGCCGAATCGGCGGTCCGCTCCGCGGCGGACGCGGTCGAGGCCACCGGCCGGCAGGTCAAGCTCGAAGTCGAGATCCTTCAGGGCCGGCCGATCGCCACTTTGGTCGAGGCTTCCCGGGTGGCGGCGATGATCTGCGTCGGCGAGGTCGGGCTCAAGCACTTCGACGCCGATCGAATCGGGTCGACGGCCACCGCGCTGGTCACCGCGGCGCATTGCCCCGTCACGATCGTGCGAGGCGAGGATCGCGTCGCGGGGCCCGAGCCGGGCTGGATCGTCGTCGAACTCGACGAATCCCCCGACAGCGCTGCTGTCCTGCAATTCGGGGTCGCCGAAGCGAGGTTGCGGGGCGCTCCGCTGCGGGTTCTCGGCTCGTGGCAGTCGCGCTACACCGACGTCCACGACTCCCACGCGGTCTCCGACGGCAACCGGATGGTGCGCGCGCAACTGGACCGCCGGCTGTCGCACTGGAAGAACCAATATCCCGATCTCGACGCCCGACCGGTCGCGATCCACGGCAGCGTGCTGAACTATCTGGCCAAACACGCCGGATCCATCCAGCTCGTCGTGGTCGGCGCACGCAACGCGCGGGGAATCGAGGAATTACTGGGTCCGACCGGGTCGGCGGCCCTGCACAACACCGATTGCTCAGTTCTGGTCGTCGACCGTCAGCGATTGTTGTGACACGGACCAGCGAACTCCCGATATCGTTGCACCATGGTCAAGGTCTTCCTCGTCGATGACCACGAAGTCGTTCGCCGTGGACTGATCGACCTGCTGTCCGCCGATCCCGATCTCGAAGTCATCGGTGAAGCCGGTTCGGTGGCCCACGCGCTGGCGCAGATCCCTGCGCTCAATCCCGACGTCGCGGTGCTCGACGTGCGGTTGCCCGACGGCAACGGCATCGAGTTGTGCCGCGACCTGCTCTCTCGGATGCCCGATCTGCGGTGCCTGATGCTGACGTCGTTCACCTCCGATGAGGCAATGCTCGACGCCATCCTCGCCGGGGCGAGCGGCTATGTGGTCAAAGACATCAAGGGTATGGAGCTCGCCGAGGCGATCAAGGATGTCGGTGCGGGCCGGTCGCTGCTCGACAATCGGGCCGCCGCGGCGCTGATGGCCAAGTTGCGCGGTGCAGCCGAACGTTCCGATCCCCTATCGGGTCTCACTGAACAGGAACGGGTCCTGCTCGGCCTACTTGGCGAGGGCTTGACGAACAAGCAAATCGCGGCGCGCATGTTTCTTGCCGAGAAGACGGTGAAAAACTACGTATCGCGTCTTCTGGCAAAACTTGGGATGGAGCGTCGCACCCAAGCCGCAGTGTTCATCTCGAAGCTCGACCACAATCAGCGCAGCCAAGAGTGAAGCGGCCGTTGCCTTCTGGTGGCAACATGAGGGTTGTGACCGACAGTGTCGGACCAAACGGGAATCGCAAGGCGGCGTCGCCGTTGCGTGACACATTGTCAGGTCTTCGCCTACGCGAGCTACTTGTCGAGGTCCAGGACCGGGTAGAGCAGATCGTCGAGGGACGCGACCGGCTCGACGGGCTGGTCGAGGCGATGCTGGTGGTGACCTCGGGTCTGGAATTGGACGTCACGCTCAAGACCATCGTGCACACGGCGATCGACCTTGTCGACGCCCGCTACGGGGCACTGGGTGTACGCGGCCACGACCATGAGCTCGTCGAGTTCATCTACGAGGGCATCGACGCCGAAACCCATGAACTGATCGGCCCGCTGCCCTCCGGTCGCGGCGTCCTCGGCCACCTGATCGACGAGCCGAAACCGATCCGGCTCGACAACATCACCCAGCATCCGGCGTCGGTGGGCTTCCCGCCGAATCACCCGCCGATGCGCACCTTCCTCGGCGTTCCGGTGCGCATCCGCGACGAGGTGTACGGCAACCTGTACCTCACCGACAAGGCGGACGGGCAGCCGTTCAGCGAGGACGACGAGGTCCTGGTGGAGGCATTGGCCGCCGCGGCGGGGATCGCGATCGACAACGCCCGCCTCTACGAGCAGTCCCGCACGCGGCAGTCCTGGATCGAGGCGACCCGCGACATCGGCACCGAACTGCTGGGTGGCGCGGACCCGGCCCAGGTGTTCCGGCTCATCGCCGACGAGGCGCTCAAACTCACGGCGGCGGACGTGGTACTCGTCGCGGTGCCCAGCGATATTCAGCTGCCCGTCGACCAGGTCGAGGAACTGTTGGTCGTGGAGACGGCGGGCAAGGTCGGCCAACCAGGATCGTTACCGCCAATCACCGTGCGGGACAGCGTCATCGGCCACGCCTTCGCCGCACAGGCACCGCAGCGGTTCACCGACATCAGCGACGAACTGTCCGCGATACCCGGGATCGGCCCGGCGCTGGTGCTGCCGTTGCGAACCACCGACACCGTCGCCGGGGTGGTGGTGATCCTGCGGCGCCTCGGCAGGCAGACGTTCAGCCACGAACAGCTCGACATGATGGCGGGGTTCGCCGACCAGGCCACGCTGGCCTGGCAGTTGGCCTCGACCCAGCGCCATCTGCGCGAGTTGGACGTGCTCTCCGACCGCGACCGAATCGCCCGCGACCTGCACGACCACGTCATCCAGCGGTTGTTCGCGATCGGACTTTCCCTGCAGGGCACGATTCCGCGCAGCCGACTGCCCGAAGTGCGCCAGCGGCTGACGAACAGCGTCGACGACCTGCAGGAGGTCATTCAGGAGATCCGCACCGCGATCTTCGACCTGCACGGCGGGTCGGTGGGCACCACCACACAGCTGCGGCAGCGCCTCGACGACGCTGTCAATGGGTTCGCCGGTTCGGGGCCGCGGATCGCCATTCAGTACGTCGGGCCGCTGTCGGTGGTCGAAGCGGGGCTGGCCGACCACGCCGAGGCGGTGGTTCGCGAAGCGGTCAGCAACGCGGTGCGCCACGCCGACGCCCAGTCACTCAGCGTCACCGTTCGGGTGGAGGACGAGCTGGCGATCGAGGTGGCCGACGACGGTCGCGGCATGCCGGCCGAGGTCAACCCCAGCGGGCTGATCAACCTCCGCCGCCGAGCGTACGAGGTCGGCGGAGACTTCACCGTCGACAACGCCGAAGGCGGCGGTACGGTACTGCGCTGGAGCGCACCGCTGCCGTAAGGCGTTGCGTTCTGCGGTGTTTGGGGCTAGCCGCTGCGTGCGACGATCACCGGCTGCCGAGATCCGTGCACCACCGCGGTGCTGACCGACCCCAGCAGCATCCCGGCGAATCCGCCACGTCCGTGGCTGCCGAGGACTGTCAGCTGAGCCGACTCCGACTGCTCGATGAGCTGTTGCGCGGGCCGGTCTGCCACCACCAGCCGGTGCACCACAACATCGGGGTAGCGCTCCTGCCAGCCGGCCAACCGCTCGGCCAGTGTCTCCTCGGCGATCGATCGCAGCGCCGACCAGTCCAGCCCGGGGAATTCGAACACCCCGGTGTCACTCCAGGCGTGCACGGCGACCAGTTCCACTCCTCGCAACGAGGCTTGCTCGAACGCGATTTCCAGCGCCTTCTCCGAGGCCGGTGAACCGTCCACGCCGACGACCACCGGGGCCTTCGACGGGCGCGCCGTCAACGTGTCTTCGTCGTGGATGATCGCCACCGGGCAGTGCGCATGGTGGACGAGGCCGGTGCTGACCGAGCCCAGCAGACTGCGGGCCAGCGCACCGCGACCCCGGCATCCGACCACGATCAGCTGGGCGTCCTTGGACAGGTCGGCCAGCGTCGGCACCGGCGAGCCACTCACGATCTCGGTGGTGACCTTCAGGTCCTTGGTGGCGGCCGCGACGGTCTCAGCCGCGCTCGCCAGGATCTCGCGAGCCGAATCCTCCTGCCACTGAAAGTAACCGCTCGGTACGGGCACCTCGGGGAAGGTCATCACCGCGGGTGAGCTCAGGACATGCACCAGGTGCACCTGTGCGCCCCGCAACGCTGCGTCGCGTGCCGCCCAGTCGACGGCGACCTTCGACTCCGGGGATCCGTCGACACCGACGATGATGTCGTATTTCGTTGCAGAAGTTGACATTTCATATTCCTTCCGGGTTGTCACGCCACGCGACTGTCGAGCCCGCCGACCACTTCCGAGAATGGCCGGCGAGGGGTGGCAGGCAGCGGGTCGGCGTTCACCGCCGCCCAGCCGATGCGCACCAACATCTGCGGGTAACCGCTTGTGCCGAAGACGTCTTCGCGCACCGCTTCTCGTGTTTCGCCGATCTCCAGCGGCTCGGTAACCGGGCAGGTCGCCAGTCCCATGGCGGTCGCCGACAGCAGCACCAGGCTGGTCGCCTCGCCGGCGCGCAAGCGGGCCAGGTCGTCGTCGGTCTCGGTGCCCAGCGCGAGCAGGATGCCGTTGTCCTCAGCGGCAGGCGTTTCCGACGGCTGCGCCAGGATCGGGCCCGCGAACACTCGGGCGGGCAGCGTCGCGTGCTGGTCGGGTGCGGGAGTGTTGTGGGCGGGAACTCCCGCCAGCGATCCGTACCGACCGCTCCACGCGCTGAGCTCACTGAGATAGTCGGCATCGGCGGCGTGCTGGGACACCGATCGGGCGACGATCTCGGTCAGATGCGGCAGCAGGTCCAACTTGCGCAGCATCACCCCAGCCCGTGCGGCGCGCGCACCCATCAGCGCGACATCACCACCGGGTACCGGCCATGAGCTGAACGTGCGCCGGTCTGTGCGACGCCGGGTGATCGCGGCTGCCAGCGTGACGTCGAGTTCACCGGCCGCGAGCGGCACGACCTCGATCGACGCCAGATGAGCACTGTCGGCCGGATCGGGGAAGCGGCGAATCTTGGCCTGCCACCCCAGCGCGGCCAGCGCGACGGTGCAATGGTGCAGAGCAGCACCGCAGCTGACCAGCATGTCGCGCCGGTCGGGATCGGTGTTCGGCAGGTGCCTGCTGGGGTCGGCGTACAGATGCAGGCTGCTGGGCCCGACCCGCCAGTGCCAGGGCTGCGAATTGTGCACCGACGGTGCCCGCATCGCCAGGCTCAGGACAGTCCGAATGGTATCGGGCTCGGGAAACTGCGCGCTCATACATCCACTGTCGCCGCGCCACCCAGGATCTGACAGGGGCGTAAGTCCCAAGCTGTGGGGACTTGAGTGGGCTGATCCCAGCGTCAGGGATGTCTGCTGGTCACTCCCCCGTCGACCACCAGGTGGGCGCCGGTGATGAACGACGCTTTCGGCGACATCAGGAACGCCACCGCCGCAGCGACCTCGTCGGGGTTTCCCAGCCTGCCGATGGGTGCGGCCGCCTCGAAGCCTTCGCGCACCTCGTCGACGTCGAGGGCGATCTGCAGCATCGGGGTGCGAATGAAGCCGGGGCACACCGCGTTGACCCGGATCCCTTCCGGACCCAGCTGAGCGGCCATCGATCGGGTCAGCCCCAGCAGGCCTGCCTTGGAGGCGCAGTAGGCGGGGATGAACGGGTTGGCGGTCAGCCCCTCGATGCTCGAGATGCCGACGATCGCCGGAGCGGCGCCGGCGCGGGCGGCTTCCTGCAGGTGTGGCAGCAGCAGTTGCGACAGGATCGCCTGGGCGCGCAGGTTGACGTCGAGCACCGCGTCCCACGATTCCTCGGTGAAGGCGCCCACCGGTTCGGGAATGACCCGCCCGGCGGCGTGCACCAGTCCGTCGATCCCGTCCATCGCGGTCGCCGCAGCGTCGACGGCAGCGCTCATCGCGTCGCCGTCGCAGACGTCGATCACGCTGTGGGGCATGCCGAGTCCGTCGGCCACCTCCGCCACCGCCGGGGCGATGTCCCACAACGCGACTCGGCGTCCGTCGGCGATCAGCGCCTCTGCGCACGCCCGCCCGATCCCCGACGCGGCTCCGGTAACGATGACACCACTCATGTCTCGGCCTCCTCGGTCAACTCCGCTCGCCTGCGCGGACTCGGCGGATTGTCGAACCAGAGGTTCTCCTCACGCAGCTGCCTGCTGCGCCATCCGCTGTCGGTGCGGACCATAACGTGGTGGTAGTAACCGCCGCACGCACTTGTCTCAGTTGCGCCCGGCAGCAGCATCGGGTTGTAGAACATCGCCCGCACCGTTGCAGTGTCACCGTCGATAGCGGCCTCGATGTTGGTGACGAGGTGCTGCGTCATCGGCATCACCGTCAGCGAGCGCTCCAGCCACGAACAGACCTCGTCGCGGCCCGCCGCCGGCCCACCGACGGAGCTGTAGTCGAGACAGGCGTCGTCGGTGAACAGGGACCGCAGCAGATCCCAGTCACGGGTGTCGACCGCCCGGGCGTAGCGGTGCAACACCGCGGCGATCTCGAGTTCGTCGCTGATGCGCTGCACATCCATCGTCACCCCTTGGGTAGGAAGCCGTTGTGGCGCTTGTGTTCAGCCGAATCGGCCGCATCGATGATGGCGCGAACCGTGCGCCGGCATCGGCCGCATTCGGCGCCCGCTCCGCATGCCGTCGCGACCTGTTTGGTGGTCGTAGCGCCCGCCTCGACGGCTTCGGCCACCACCTGGCTCGTGACACCGTTGCAAAGGCAGACGAACATCGATCGGCTCTCAGCCGTTCTCGTCCAGCCGCATGATGTGCTGCAGCCTGCCGACGAAGACCGGTGGGTAGGCCCCGACTCCGGTGTGGCCCATCCACTCCGCGGCCACGTCGGGATGATTCACCCAGTCGGAGGCGTCGGCCTCGTCGTCGAGTTCTTGCAGGATCATCACTTCGTGGTCGTCGTCGAAGGCCCTGAAGATACGGACGGCACGCACTCCGGCGGCCTCAAATCGAGGCAGTCCCTGGTGAACTCGCCCGATCATGGCGGATACGTCATCGACCGCGGCGATCGCCCCGACGATCACCCCCGGCGGGGTCTCCTCGGACGGCTCGACCAGCGTCACCTTGTCCACCGTCTCGCCGGCGAAGATGGCCGGGATGTCGTCGAGGCCGACAGCGTCGAACCAGTTGAGGAACACCCGCGAACGCAGCACCTCGAGGATGGGTTCCTTGCTCCGCAGCGAGATGGTGACCATGACGCGACCGTGCTCGCGCGTCGAGGTGTAGACCAACACGTAGTGCGCGCCGAGATCGGCGAGCGCGGACCGGCTGCGGCGCAGCACCGGCCAGACCCGGCTGGGATCCGGAACCCGGTAGTCCATAGCCAGCACGAGCGTGTGGGTTTCGACCTCCGCCGCGCCGTTCACGCCGACCCCTAGTCGCTGGCCGGCAGCGGTTTAGCGGTCTTCTGCTCCAGCGGTGTGGTGCCCACACTGAGGCTGCCGGCGCCGGCCTTGGTGACCAGGAGTTCGGCGCCGTCGGAGTCGACGTAGCGCTTGCCCATCACAGTGCCGCCGGAGAAGTCCGGATCCAGTTGCGCGCCTTCGGTTTTCTCGCCATCCAGCGGGATCATCGGAACGCCGCCGGCCCGCAGGTCGTCCAGGCTATCCGATGAGCGCACGACGATCACCTGGGTGTCGCATACCTGGCTCTGAAGTCGGGTACCGGTCTTGATCATGGCTGTCCTCCTGGGATCACGGGGTGGCGGTCGGCGACTTGAGCTCGTCGGCAAGCTGGCGGCGCAGCACTTTGCCGGTCGGTGTGGTGGGCAATTCGTGGCGGAACACCACCCGGTCCGGGGTTCGTGACCCACGCAGCTGGGTGCGAACGTGTGCGCGCAGGTCTTCAGGATCCGGGGTGATGTCGGCGACCGGCACGACGACGGCGACCATGATCTGGCCCCATTCGTCATCCTCGACGCCGACGACGGCCACATCGCGCACGTGAGGGTGTTCGACGAGGACGTCCTCCACCTCGGCAGGAGCGATGTTCTCCCCGCCGCGGATGATGGTGTCGTCGGAGCGTCCGCCGATGAACAGGTAACCGTCGGCATCGAGGTAGGCGACGTCCTTGGTGGGGAACCAGCCTTCGGCGTCGAGCACCGAGCCGATCTCGGCGTAGCGGCCAGACACCTGATCACCGCGGACGTACAGTTCGCCGACCTCCTCCGGCCCCAGGACAGTGCCGTCGTCGGCGCGGATCTGCACCTCGATCCCCGGCACAGGCTGGCCGACCGAGCCAAGACGCTTGCGCGCGGACTCCTCGACGGCCGCGTGCGCCGCCCGGTGGTCATCCGGGCTGAGAACGGCGATGGTGGAACTGGTTTCGGTCAACCCATAGGCGTTGACGAAGCCCACCGCGGGTAGCAGTTCGAGCGCCTTACGCACCAGGGGCAGGGCGACCTTGGAGCCGCCGTACGCCAGGGACCGAAGCGACGGCAACGGTGTGGGGTTGGCCTCCAACTCGGTGATGATGCGATCGAGCATGGTCGGCACCACGGTGGCGCTGGTGACCGCCTCGGCGGAGGCCAGCCGGATCCACTCACGCGCGTCGAACTTGCGCAGGTACACCATCTTTCGACCGGCGTAGAGATTCGACAGCGCCGCACTGACGCCCGCGATGTGGTACGGCGGCACACAGATCAGTGCGGCATCACCGGGCTCGGCGGACGAAAACTCGACAGTGCCGGTCACATAGCTGGTGAGGTTGTTGTGCGACAGCTCAACTGCTTTGGGCCGTGACGTGGTCCCGGAGGTGAACAACACCACGGCGACGTCGTCGGGGTCCGGGAACTCGGCGACCGGCTCGGCCGTCGCTGCTGCGGCCAGGAACTCCCGCGACTCGATTCGCGCGGCACCCAAACCGGCCACCACGTCGGCGTACTCGGCGTCGAAGACGATCAACGGGTCGGGTAGCCGGTCGATGAGTTCGGCCAGCGCCTCGGCCGACAGGCGATAGTTCAGCGGCGTGAACGCCCGTGCGGCACGCGCCGAGGCGAAGATGAGCAGCGGCAGCATGACTCCGCCGAGGCCGACATAGACCACGCTGCCGGCACCGCGGGAGTCGATGACGCCCGCCCCACCGTCGGCGAGCGTGTTCAGCTCGCCCACGGTGAGTCGCTGGTCGTCGCTGACCACTCCGACGCGCTCGGCATCAGAGGCGGCCATCTCCAACAACAGTGCCACGCTCATCGATCGGTCCTCCTGTTCAGCTGGCCTAGATGGGGTTGAATTCGGAAATCAACCAGTGGCCGTCGGTCTTCGTCAGCTTCACCATGACGCTGCTGGTCGCCAGGGCCGGATCGGGCCGATCCTTGCTGGTGGTCACCTGATTGACGAAGACCAGCACCGTCGCGTCGCCGGGATGCATCTCCGAGAGCGCCGCCCGCGCGACGGTCGCCTCCGTCTTGACGCCCTTCTGCTTGGCCGCAGGCGCGACGATCTGATCGGTGAATTGGCTGTAGTACTTGAGGAATTCGCCCGTGAGGTGCGACTTGGCGTTGGCCAGGTCCTTGTCGAGGCTGTCCGGGGAGTACGACAGCAAGGCCACCGTGCCGTCGCGGGCGGCGTTGATCGCCTGCTGCTGAGCAGCAGAATTGGTCTGCTGGTCCGGCCGGTACAGCCACCAGTAGACGCCGCCGGCGGCACCCGCCGATGCAACCAGCAACACCACCAGCAGGATTGCCGCCCAGTTGCTGGCGGCCCAACTCAATGGACCGCGCCGCCTGCTCGACGCCGGAGTATCGGACTCGGTCGCGATGTCGTCACCCTCGGCGGTGGTCTCCGCGTCGAGTTCCGTTGCGGTCGAGTCCTCGTCGACGACGGCTACATCGGTGTTGTTCTCGCCCTCGACGGGCTCGTTGGCCGTCTTGTCGCCCTCAACGGGCTCGGTGGTCTTATCACTGCTCATGGCACGAACTCCACATTCGACATCTTGTATTGGGCACCATCACGCGCGACTGTCACGCTCATCCGCCAGGCGCGCGGATCTTGATGTGCTCCATTGGCATTGGTAACGGTCGAAGAGGCAGCCAGCAGCACCACGCCGGTGTCGCCGCTCTCCTTCTCCAACGCGGCGGATTTGACCGTGCCGACGGTCACCGCTTTGGACTGCTCGGCGGTCTTGACGAAATCCTCTGCACCCCTGGTGAAATCGTCCTTGAACGTGCCCGTGGACAAGTCGAGGACGTGCTGGACGTCGGCCTTGGCCCGGTTGTAGTCGATGGACAGCAGGGCTATCACGCCCTCGCGCGCCGCGGCCACCAGCTCGGCTTGATGCGCCCGTTGGGCGACGACCCTCTGGTGCTCGACGAGCATCAGGCCGGTCACCACCATTGATGCGATGGCGAGGATCGTGACCACCGCGACCGCGACCGCGACGGCACCGATGCGCGCCCACCACCCGCGGGGCTCGAGTTCGCCGTCTTCGGCGCCCTCGGCGCCCTCGGCGTCGGCGTCGGCGGGATCCTCATCCGCGGAATCGGGTTCCACTCCTCGCAAGCGCGCCGCGGTGGCCTTGGCGCGCGCCGCCTCGGCTCGGGCTTCGGCCTCGGCCGCCTCGGCCTCGGCGAGCTCGGCCAGCGCTTCGGAGACCGCCTCCTCGTTGACGTCAGCCGCCATGGCACCCACACATGTCTTTGCGGTCCGGCACGCGGCGCGCTACAGCAGATATGCGTCGCATGTCGGACTCCTCTCTGGACCAAACATCCCGCCAGCGTACGGGCGAGCACTGTGCCGTCCGCCACACGTACGACCGACGCGCGATAACAGGTGAGAATGACATTATCATCAGGCGGTAAGTTCATTCGACGAGCCGGTGCCAGCAGCGCCAATAACTGCCACTCTTGGTGCGGAAATGACGTTTCCGCCTATTCAGCGCAGCTGGTCTTTCATCACCTTGCCTGTGGCGTTCAGCGGCAGGCTGTCGACGATTACGACCGACCGGGGCACCTTGAAACCTGCCATCCGGTCTCGGCTCCAGGCCATCAGATCGTCCTCCGACAGCCGAGCATCCCCCTTCAGTACGACGAACGCCTTGCCGACCTGACCGAGCCGCTCGTCGGGCACACCGATCACCGCCGCCTGCTCTACAGCGGGGTGTTCCATCAGGAAGCCCTCGATCTCGGCCGGGTAGGCGTTGAAACCGCCGACGATGAACATGTCCTTCTTGCGCCCGACGATCTTCAGGCGTCCCGACTCGGTGAAGCTGCCGAGGTCTCCGGTGTGCAGCCAGCCGTCGGCGTCGATGGCCTCAGCCGTGGCCGCCGGATCGTCGAAGTAACCCTGCATGACGCTGTAGCCCCGGACCAGCACTTCGCCGTCGTCGGCGATGCGCACCTCGACGCCATCGCACGGCACGCCTGCTGTGGTGGCGACGTCGTCGAACGAGTCCCCCGGCCGGGACAGCGTCGCGGTGCCGGCCTCGGTGAGCCCGTAGCCGGTGGCCAGTGTGCGGAACGGCAGTTCCTCGTGCACCCGGCGGATGAGTTCCACCGGAATGTCGGCGGCACCGGTCACCCCGGCCCGCAGCGTGGCGAGCTTGCTCTTGTCCGGCACCGCCAGCAGCGAGTGATACAGCGTCGGCGGCCCCGGCAGCATCGTGATCTTCTCTGCCGCGATCAGCTCGACTACGCGGTCGACGTCGAAGACCGGGACCGGCAGCATCGTTGCGCCGCGGATGAAGGTGGCGATGCAGCCGGCTTTGTATCCGAAGGTGTGGAAGAACGGATTGACGATCAGGTAGCGATCGCCTCGGCGCAGGTCCGCCAGGTCGCACCACTCGGTGTACATCCGGAGGTTCTGCAGATGATTCATCATCACACCTTTGGGCCGGCCGGTGGTCCCCGAGGTGTAGATGATGTCGGCGATGTCGGTTCCGCTGACCTCCCGCTGCAGGGGTTGGCCCTCTTCGAGGAAGCCGGACGTGAGGTCGATTGCCGGCACACCGGCCGGGACGGTGAAATCCTGTCCCAGGAAACCTTTTTCGACCAGGACCGCCTTGGCGCCGCTGCGGGTGATGATGTCGGCGGCTTCGGCCTGTTTATAGCGAGTGCTGACCGGCACGACGATGCCGCCTGCGGTCAGCACCCCGAAGGCTGCGATCATCCAGTGCGCGGAGTTGGGCGCCCAGATCGCGACCCGGTCGCCCTTCTCGACGCCCAGGTTCGCGAACGCGCCTGCCGCACACCGCACCCGGTGCGCGACCTCGGCGAAGGACAACCGCAGCGGACCGTCGACGACTGCCTCCGAGTCGCCGAATCGGTCCGCCGCGCTCAAGACCATCTCAGGGATGGTCTGCCAGTCGGGCTCGATGGGACGGCCCGCTCGAATCACACGGTGACGAGGCGGGACAGGTTGCCGCCCATGATCTTTGCCTGATCGTCGGCCTTCAGATGCTGAAGGGCCTCGATGTAGTAGGTCGGCTCGGCCAGCCCTTCAGGGTGCGGCCAGTCCGAGCCGTAGAGCACTTGATCCACTCCGACGAGGTTGACCAGATCGTCGATGCCGTCTTCGAAGAACGGGCTGACATGGATGCGGCTCTTGACCATCTCGACCGGATCGCTCGGGAAAGCCTCCGGGGCCTTGCGGAAGACCTCGGCCAAACCGTCGAGCAGCGGGGTCATCCACTTGGAGCCGGCCTCGACGATCGCGACCTTCAGCTTCGGATGGCGGTATAGCGCACCGTGAATCACCCACGACCCCACCGAGTCCTGGATCGGGCGCCACTCGTTGAGGATGCCCATCGCATTGGTCTGGAACGGCAGCATCTCGGCGCTGGCACCGTCCCATTCGGAGGTGTACCGGGAGTAGCCACTGTCGCTGGAGTGCATGCCGACCAGCAGGTCGTACTCGACGACGCGCTCCCAGAACGGGTCGAACTCGGGCAACGCGAACGACCGTGGCCCACGGAATCCGGGAACCGGCGCCGGGCGAACCAGGATGCAGCGGGCGCCCCGCTTGACCACCCACTCGAGCTCCTCGATCGCTTTCTCAACGATCGGCAGCGTGATGACGGGCGTGGTGAAGATGCGGTTCTGGTAGTTGAACCCCCACACCTCGTCGAGCCACTGGTTGAGCGAGTGGACCAGGACGTGGATGGCCACTGGGTCATCGGAGAGCCGCTCCTCCAGCAGGCTGGCCAGGGTCGGGAACATCAGGGTCTTGTCCAGACCGAGCTCGTTCATCACCTCGAGGCGCGGGCCGGGCTCGAAGAACGCGGGGATGGCGCGCATCGGCTCACCGAACAGTTCGCGCTTGGTCTTACCGTCCGGGTTGCCGTACTTGAAGTACTCCTCCCACGCGCCCGGCCGGGCGACGACCTCGAAGGTCGGGTTGGGAATGTAATTGCTGATCTGACCGCGCAGCGCAATCTTGGTGCGGCCGTTGACCTGCACGTACTGGACGTAGTCCTTGTATTCCTTCGGCAGGAACTTGGTCAGCGCCTCCGGCGGCTCGTAGAGATGGTTGTCCGCGTCGAAGATCGGAAACGGCACGTCCACCCGGTGCGACAGTTGACCCATGAAATCCTCCTTATGCAGTTGAAGAGAATCCTATTCTCATGAGTGCGGTCAAGGCAATACGTCCCCCTCCCCAGCCACCGTCGTTGCCTGATTTCTTACAAACTAGTAAGTTGGCACCATGACAGTGATCAGCCCGGCCGCGATTTCCGATCCCCCCACAGTGAAGGACTTCTGCCGAAGGTGGGCCACCGCATGGAACGATCACGACGGCGACGCCGTCGCCGCGCTGTGCGCCGAAGACCTGGTCTACGACGAACCGGCGCTGGGCCAGACGGTGTATGGGCGCGAGCCGATCAAGAACTTCGTGACCGAGATGGCACGCACCTTCCCCGACAACACCTTCGCGCTCGAGGGCTTGTTCGCCGACGTCTCCCGGCGCGCCGTGCTGGTGGCGTGGAAGTTCACCGGCACGGTCGCCCGTACCGGCGCCGTCGTCGAGTTTCACGGCGATGATCGGCTGGAATTCAACGAGGACGGCTTGATCACGACCTACCGGTGCCTCTACGACAACGAACTGGTCAAGCGCCAGATCCGGGGTACCGAACGACGATGAGCCAATCTCCGGCTCCTCGGGTGTACAAGCCGGCGGCGGTTCGCCGCGGCGAAATCATCGCCGCGGCCGCGATCGAGTTCGCCGAAACTGGTTTGGCTGGAACACGATTGGAGGCGATCGCGGCGCGTGCGGAGGTCTCTCATCCGCGCATCGTGCAGATGTTCGGCTCGAAGCGGGAACTCTTCTTGGAAGTCGTCACCTGGGTGTTCGATCGCGTCAGTGAAGCGTTCGTGTCGACCGCCACGGCCCACCAGGCGAACTCCGGTCCGGCCCTCGTCGCGCTCGGCGATGCCTACCGCCGCCTGCTGCAGAGAGACCGCACCGTCGCGCTGGTGCTGCTGCATGCGTATGCCGCGGCGGGCGACCCCGTTGTGCGCGACGAGGTGGCGGCCCGCTATCTGACACTGCAGCAGACCATCACGGACCTCACCGGCGCCGACGCCATGGGCGTCCGGACCTTCGTCGCAACCGGGCTTCTGGTCACTGTGTCCAGCGCATTGGCGCTACCCGGAAAACGCACCGACGCGCAGTGGGGCGGTTGGCTGCTGGAATTGGTCACACCGGTCGTCACTGGCCGGCACTAGCCTCAGCCCGGCGGTGCCGAGCCGATCACTCCAGCTGCCATCAGTTCCTCGATGTCACTGTCGGACAAGCCGAGTTCGACCAGCAGCTCGTGATTGTGCTGGCCGAGCAGCGGCGCGGGCGCGATGTGGATCGGCGGTGTTCGGCGGGACAGTCGGAACGGCATCGTGGTGAACCTCGCCGGCGCATTCACCGGGTGATCGAGCACCTCGAAGAACTCGCGGGCGGCAAGCTGCTCGAGTTCGGTCTGTCGATGCGGCTGGATGACCTTGGCCACCGGGACGCCGGCCGGCCACAGCCCGGCGACGATCTCGTCCCCGGTGCGGTCCCGGCACCACGCACCGAGGTGCCGGTCGACGACGTCCTCGTGGGCGCGCCGGCCACTCTCGGTATCGAGTTCGGCGTCGGCGGCCCAGCCCGGGTCACCGAGTGCGCTGCGCAACGCCTGCCACTGCTCGTCGGTCTCGACGGCGATCGCCACCCAGGAGTCGTCCCGGCCGAACTCGTCGATCTCGTTGCTGCGGTACAGGTTCTGCGGTGATGCTGTCGGTCCCCGATTGCCGGCGCGCTGGAGCACCGCGCCGTACGCGGTGTACTCGACGATCTGTTCAGCGGCGATGTTGAGGGCCGCATCCACCATCGCGGCCTCCACCAGTGCTCCCTTGCCGGTGCGCCGGCGATGTTCGAGGGCGAGCAGCACCGCGTTCAGCGCATGCACACCGGCGTTGGGATCGCCGAGGGAATACGGTTCGTACGGATTGCGGTCCGGGTAGCCGGTGAGCCAGCTGATACCGGCGGCGGCCTCGATCACGTACGCGAACGCCGGATTGTCCCGCCATGGACCGTCCAGCCCGAAACCCGGCATCCGGCACATCACGATATCCGGCTGTATGCGTTGTAACGCACCGTAATCCAGTCCGAGCTGATCGAGTACCCGCGGCGTGTAGTTCTCGGCGACCACGTCGGCGGTGGCGATCAGCCGGAGCAGCAGCTCTCGGCCGCGTTCAGTGCCCAGGTCGAGGGTGATGTCCTTCTTACTGGTGTTCAGCGCCGCAAAAATCGGCTGTCTCTCCCACCAGTGGGCTTCGGTGACCGGCACCCCGGCGATCATCCGGGTGCCGTCGGGGCGGCGCGCGGACTCGACGTGGATCACCTCGGCACCCAGCAGCGCCATCAGGTGGGTGGCCGACGGCCCGGCCCAGAACGTGGTGAGATCCACCACGCGAATCCCGCTGAGTGGCAATCGATCCTGAGCAGTACCAGGCTCCCGGGGGGTGCGCGGCGTCTGGCGATGCCGGTCGGTGTGCTCGCCGAGTCGCGGGGCCGGCGACGGCGGGCGCAACTCGACGCCGGTGATCCGGTAGGGATGGCCGGGCTGGCGGAAGCCGGCCGGGTGGGTGACGAACGTCTTCCTAGCGACGAAATGCTCCAGCGACTCGACGGTGTCGGGGGTGGCGACCGGCGCGTTGGGGATCCGGAATGCCGTGGCCAGCTCGCGCACCTCGTCACCGGTGTGTACGGCCATCCAGGCGTAGAGCTCGTCGGCTTTCTCGCCGGCCTGCTCGGTGATGCTCACGGGCGCGTTCTCGTCGATCCACTCCTCGTGGCCGGTCATCGCGCACAGATCAAACCACTGCTGAGCGGTGCCACATCCGACGTCGACCAAGCCGTCCTTGACTCGGGCGACGCCTGGGACGGTCAACTTGCGGGCATCGCGCCAGGGCCGCCCGAGCATGTCGAAGTAGGTCACCGGGTAGTACGTCAGACCCATGACGTGACTTTCCAGCATGGACAGATCGATGAGTTCACCGGCGCCGCCGGCCACCACCCGCATTCGGGACGCCAGGATCGCCGCACTGGCATACGCCCCGGACAGGTAGTCGCCGACCCGGCCGCCGACGTAGACCGGTGCACGGTCCGGCGCGCCGCGTCCCAGCCCGACGATGCCGCCGGACCACGCCTGCAGCGTGAATTCGGTTGCGGGCCGGTCACTCCACGGACCGTCGAGACCGAATGGTGTGATCGCGACGACGATCAGGTGCGGATGGGCGGCGTGCATGGCGGCGGGCGCCAGCGCCGGATGCTCGGCCAGCGGTGAACCCGGTGACCAGACCACGGCGTCGGCGCCGGCCAGCAGGTCGCCCACCCACCGCAGATCCTCGTCGAGGTCCGGGTCGGCGACTGCGCTGTGCTTACCACCAGCCAGAAAGCTGAACAGCGCGCCATCCTCGTTCGGCCCGATCTGCGAACCCGAGGCCGACCATCGCCTCAGCGGATCACCTTCGGGTGCCTCGACTTTGATGACGTCGGCACCGGCGTCGGCGAGCAATTTGGTGCAGTACCCGCCGGGGATACCGGTGGACAGGTCGACCACGACAAAGCCGGTCAGTGGCGAGTCGGTCATCGCTACTTCTTCTTCTTTTTCGTCTTCTTGGTCTCGGTCTTCTCGGCCTTGGCTTTCGCGCGTCCGGACTTCGACAGCCGCCACTGCGGTGGGAACTTGCTGTCGTTGTCCTTCACCGCGCCGGCGAGTCCCGAGTCGAGTCCCGCGTGCATGTCGAACTCGTCCTCGTCGCGCGCGGCCGCGCCACCCAGCGACTCGAAGGTGCTACCGAGCAGACTGCCCAGGTACTCGCCCTGGAACTGCTTGAACACCTCGAAGAACATCTTCTGCTGAAAAACTGTGTCGGTGGGCCGGTTTCGCGCGCAGGCCAGTGCGTACCGACTGACCTCGTCTTCGAGTTCCTCCCGCGCCACCACGCTATTGAGGAAGTTGCACTCGTACATCTCGGCTGCGGTGAACGGCCGGCCGGTGTAGACCATCTCCTGGAACTTGCGGATGCCCATCATCTGCGTCCACCACCACATCCGGGGGCCCCAGCCGTAATAGCGGAACGACGGATGGCCGAACAGTGCATCGTCGCTGGAGATCACCAGGTCGGCGTCGGCGGCCTGGTAGAAGTGCCAGCCGTAGCAGTACCCCTTGACCTCGAGGATCGAGATCTTCTTGAAGTCCTGCAGTGTCCGGATACCCGACTGCGGGCTGGCGTACCACGCGCCGATCGAGGCGCCACGGCGGTACGTCCCCTGCGGCGGATACGTCACTGCACCAGGCGGAATCCGGAACTCGCCGAGCCGTGGGCCGGTGTCCTCGTCGTTCTGCAACTCCATGAACTCGGGGAGGTCGGCACCGCTGCCGAGATCCTCCCCCGCGCCCCGGATGACGACGACCTTTACCTGATCGTCGACACCGGCCTGATACAACAGGTCCGAATATCGCAGGCGCGCAGCGGCGGTCGGCGCATTGAGGTACTCGGGCCGGTTGAAGGTGATCGTGGCGATCTTGGTCTTCGGGTCCTTGTCGTAGAGGATGATCTCCTCGGCCGACGGGCGTCCGGCTTTAGCCATTGCTCGTACCGACGCTCGCCGCGGCGCTCCACGCCGGACTAGACGTCAGTACCTCGCACCCGTCAGTGGTGATCAACACAGCGTCTCGGGTGATGACCGAGCCGACCGACTCCTCCCAGACGTGGGCGGTGATGGCGAGCACCATTCCCGCCTCCAGCAGTTCGGCATCGGCAGTGGCCCGTAGCTGTGGCGAGACGACTGGCGGGTCGAACCCCAGGCCGAGGCCGTGCGCCACCGGCGTGACCGGCAGTTGCTCACCGGCGCGGGCGTAGGCATCCAACAGCGCGCTGGTGGCGTTGCCCGGTCGGCAAGCCGCGATCAGGCTGTCCCACAGAGAATCCCGGCGCCGGTAGAGCCCGCGCATAGCATCGGTGGGTTCGCCGACCGGGAGCGTGCGGGCCACTTCGGCGACATATCCGTCGGCCAGCACCCCGGCTGACAACACCACCAGGTCACCCTCGCGGATCACCCCGCCGCCCTCGGCGCGGCGCCACGGACTCTCCTTTGACGTCACCCACGCGGCATCCTGGGTTGCCGGGGTACTCACCCCACCGGCGGCTTCCGCCTCCAACACCGCAGCGGTGATGAATTTCGCGGTGGTCCCCGGACCGAGCGCCGTCACACCCGCGGCCAGACCCTCCTCGGCGATCGCCAACGCGTGACGCAATGCCTGCACTTCCTGGGGAGTCTTGATCCGGCGGGCAGCCTGCATGGCCTGCTCGGCGTCAACCAACTCCGCGTTCGGGAACGCCATCGGCAGGAGCTTGGCGAAAGTCGGCGTCAGGGCGTCGGTTCCCACTCGCCGTGCGGTAGCGGCGCCGTTGATGTTCTTCAGGATCTCGACCAATGTCATGGGATTCCATGCGAACCCATACAGATTCTCGTGCGGGATTTCCTCGGGTATGCCCTCATCCCACGTGCTGTTGAGGTGGATCTCGCCGGTGGCACGCACGAATTCACAGATCGGTCCGAACGGGCGGGTGCCCACTACCCACAACTGGGGGGCACCGGAGATGTAGCGAACATTGGCCTGACGGCCCAGCACCAGCACGTCCAGGTCGTGGGCCTCCATCTGGGCCAAGGCACGCTCGCGACGGCTGAGCCGCAGAGCCCGGGTATCGGCCTCGATCTCAATTCCCATTGGGCACCTCATACGGGTCGTATGGATAGGCGGTCAGCGGCATCCAGCCACCATCGGTGACGACGACAATCTCCTCGCCCCGATAGCCGCCGGTGCCGTCTTCCCACACCACGGGCTCGAACACCAGCAACATGCCGGCCGGAAAGACGAAGTTGTCGTCCCACTCCTGACCGAGGTCCGTTCCGATCATCGGCATTTCGGCCGCACTCGTTCCGATCCCATGACCCAAATAGAAGTGCGGCAGCCACGGTTTCTCCCCGCCCGCGGCGGCGATCGCCGCGCGCCCGAGATCACCACAGGTGGCGCCGGCCTTGGTCACCGAGAGCACCTCGTCGACAACCCGGCTCCATTTCTCGAATTGCTGCTGCTGCACCGGTGTCGGTTCCTGACCGACGATCCAGGTACGCCCATGATCAGAGCAGTAGCCGTGGTAGGCGATGGACACGTCAGTCCACAACACGTCGCCTTGCGCCAGCTCGCGCTCGGTGGTCAACAGCGGCAGGGCAAGATCGCCGGTGGTGGTCCAGGTTCCCTGGGTCGCCTTCGACGTGGGCATGACCTGCCATATCGAGTCGAACATGTTCGTAGTCGCGCCGAGTTCGAAAGTGCGACGGACGAATTCAGCAGACAGATCAATCTGACGAGCACCGGGCACCAGCGACTTCTGTATCTCGGCGACGGCCAGTTCGGTGATCTGACAGGCTCGCCGGATGCAGGCGATCTGGTCGATGGTCTTCACCAGTTTCGCCGCACCGACCGTCGGGGCGGCGTCCACCGGCGGGGTGGGGAACAGCGCCGTGCCGGCTCGTCGCATCGCCCCGGTCAACTCATCGGTCGCCACCGAAGCGCCCGGCGGGACAAGTGTGGCCAGGATATCCGCGAATTCCGCTACACCTTCGTCGAATTCGAGGTACACCGGCCCGTGCAGATGGTCATCGGGCAGGCCGGATTCCACCGCCGCGTCCTCCTGGAACGGCAGGAACAGGTGCGGGTACTCGTCGTCGGCCAGGATCACCGCCACCGGCCGCTCCACGTGCGACAACCCGGCGTCGGCCAGCGGCCAGCTGATTCCGGTGCCGTACATGACATTACTGTTGCCCAGGAGCACCAGGGCGTCCACGCCCTGATCGGCCATCGCGGCATGCAGACGGGCGGCGACTTCGCTGCGCATCCTGGCGAAGTCGGGCTCCTGCGGAATATCCAGCCATGTGTACCCGGTCCGGGCGATCTGGGTGACGCCGGAATGGGTGGATGTCGTCACTGGACGCCCAGGAAATTCTTGATGTTGGAGCTACAGATCTTGGCCGCGTTCTCCGGGCCCACTGCCTCGACCACGGTCGCCAGCGACTTCTCCGAGTAACCGAAGGTCGATTCGTTGTGCGGGTAGTCCGACGACCACATCACGTTGTCCACGCCGATCTTGTCGATCAGCTCCAAGCCGAGCGGGTCCACCATGAACGAGGCGCACATGTGGTTGTCCCAGTAGTACCGAGGATCGTGGGACAACTCGTGGTTGAACATGTGCCGGTAGGACGCGAGCATGTGCTGCGCATCCTGCAGTGCGGTGGGCACCCAGGCGATTCCGCCCTCGAACCAGCCGACCTTCAGCTTCGGGTGCCGGTCGAGGATTCCGGAGAAGACGTACTTGGCAAACTGTTCGCGGAACGAGTCGACATTGACCATCATTCCGACGACGACGCTGTTGTTCTCGCACGGCGTCTTCGGCGGCGTCTCTCCGATGTGGTGCGTGACGGGTACGCCGGAGTCTTCGATCTCGTCCCAGACCGCGTCCATCGACGCGGCGCCGTAGTCGTAGATGTTGCCGTCGTCATCCTTGCCCGGATTGAGCGGCAGCAGAAAAGTCTTGAGCCCGAGAGCTTTCAGCTCTGCGAGGTTCTGGCGGGTGCCCTTCGGGTCCCACCAGTTGATCAGGCCGACACCATAGAAATGCCCCTTGGACTGCTCTTGCAGTTCGGCCATCACCTCGTTGTAGACACGGAACACCCGCTCCCGCAACGCCTTATCCGGGTAGTGGAACAATGCGAGAACGGCGTTGGGGAATGCCAACTCCTTGTCGATACCGTCCTCAGCGAGTTCGCGGACGCGGGCAGCCATGTCGTTGGTCGACGCCCCGGCCAGATCGTCGTATTGCATGAGTACCCGGCCGAAGTCACCGCCGGTCCACGCCTTGCCCTTCATGCCGACCATGTAGGCGCCGTCCTCATACCAGATCCGCGGGGCCTGACCTTTGAGGTCCTCGGGGAACTTCTCGTAAAAGATATCCTGGGCCACCGAGATGTGGTTGTCCGCCGAGAAAACCTCGGTGCCGGCGGGCAATCCGAAGTCACCTGTGGCGTGGCCCTGACGATTCTTGGGCGCGCCGAAACCTTCCGGCGGGTAGAGCGTGGCAGTCAACGTCGACATCGTGGACACTCCAATCGATTAGGGCTGAGGGGGCTTGTCACCAAGTAACGGGAAGCTCGTAAACGCCATAGGCAAGGCGGTCTTCCGCGAACGGCACCTCGTCGAACGGGATCGCCAGCTTCATCTCGGGGATCCGGCGCAACACGGTCGGAAACACGATCTGCATCTCGGCACGGGCCAGTTGCTGGCCGACGCACTGGTGCCGGCCGTAGCCGAAACCCAACTGCTGGCTGGCATCACGGGTCAGGTCGAGCGTGCCGGGATCGGGGTACATCGCGGGATCCCAGTTCGCCGGGGCGAGATCGAGAATGACACCTTCATTGGCCTTGATGGTCTCGCCGCCGATCTCGATGTCCTCGAGGGCCACCCGGCGCTGACCGGTCTGAATGATCGACAGGAAGCGCATCAGTTCCTCTACCGCGTTCGCGACGAACTTCGGGTCGTCGGAATCACGCAGCAGCGCAGCCTGTTCCGGGTTCACCAGCAGGGCACACAGACCGAGCCCGATCATGTTGGCGGTGGTCTCGTGACCCGCGATCAGCAGGCCGGTACCCAGCTGGGCGGCCTCCTTCACACTGATCTCGCCCGCGGAGACCCGTTCGGCGAGATCGGAAATGGCGTCCTCAGCGGGCTCTTGCTGTTTTTTCTCCACCAGGTTGATCAGATACTGGTGCAGGCTCATCGCACCCTTCTGCATGGCGTCGGCGGCGGCGTTGCGGGCCAACCCGGCGTTGGCGTGTTCCTGAAAGAACTCGTGGTCCTCGTAGGGCACGCCGAGCATGTCGCTGATCACCCGGGTCGGCACCGGCAAGGCGAGCTTCTTGATCATGTCGACGGGCTTGGGCCCGGCCAGGATGTCGTCGATGCACTCGTCGGTGACCTGCTGGATCACACTGCGCAGCGTCTCCACCCGCCGGAACGTGAACGGCTTGGACAACATCCGCCGGAAGCGCGTGTGTTCCTCGGCGTCGGAGGTGAAGACCGAACGAGGCCGCTTGTTCACGGTAGCGAGCATGTGCGCGTTCCAGTGCGGGAAGCCATCGATCCGGTCGTCGACACTGATCCGTGGGTCCGCGAACAGCGTGCGGACCGCCTCATATCCGGTGACCAGCCACGGCGTGCTGCCGTCCCAGATCCGCACCCGCGACAGGGGTTTGGTCTCGTTCATCTTGAGCATCGGGGATGGCGGCGCGAACGGGCATCCGGCCTCGCGCTCCATCGGGTACTCAGGGGCGGTTGCCGCGTCGGTCGCCTCAGACGTCAATGTGTCCGACATGCCTCACTCCTCGACGTAGATGGCCTGCGCGGGACAAGCCGCGGCCGCCCGGCGCGCGTTGTCCTGCTGATCTGCAGGCGGGTTGGTTTCGAGCAGCACAACGACACCGTCGGAGTCACGCTGATCGAAGACCTCGGCCGCGTTGAGCACGCATTGACCGGAGGAAACGCACTTGTTCTGGTCGACGGTGACGTTCATCGTGGTACTAGCCTTGTCGTGTCACAGGAGCCAGCCACAGTCCGACGATCGCATCGACGAGTCCGGAAGCGGCTGTGCGCCAATTGGTCAGAGGCAGTGGCGAATCCTCGGCAAGAGCCCGCTCGTATTCCGCGCAGGTGTGCATCAACAGGTTGCGCGCCATGATGTTGCGTTCCATCCGCACATGGCCCGGCACCTCCGGCAGGCACCGGTTGATGCCCTCCACCACCGTGATCAGAGCGGGCAATGCCAGCGCGTCACGGGTGACGGTCTTCTGGTAGGCCGGGTCGGCCATCACCTGCGCGGCGAACCGGGCATACCAGGTGGGGTTGCCCAACTCGGTCAGGTGATCGGTCAACGGCAGCACCAGGCATTCGACCCAGTCGCGCAGGCCGATTCCGGTGCCGGGCATCGCGGCGATCCGCTCTTCACGCAGCTTCTCCACCGGAACGGCGTGCTTGTGTTCGATCGCGCGGACCAGGTCGGTCTTGGTACCGAAGTGGTAGCCGACGGCCGCATTGTTGCCCTGCCCGGCGGCCTCGCTGACCTGACGGTTGGAGACCGCGAAGACGCCGTGCTCGGCGAAGAGCCGCTCGGCGGCGGTGAGGATCGCTTCACGGGTGAGGCTTGCCCGATCGGTGCGGGTGCCCCCCGAAGAGGTGGTGGCGGTGGTCATCGCACGTCAGTCAACGCCGTGATCGTGATTAAGTCAAGCGATTGATTTAAGAATCTGCCGGCTTTTTCTTCTTCGGCACCGGCTTGCCCGCCGCGGTTCCCCCGTCGACCGGCAAAACGGTGCCGGTGACGTACCGCGAGCGGTCGCCTGCGAAGTACAGGATCGCTTCGGCCACGTCCTCGGCAGTTCCCTCCCGCTCCAGTGGCCGGTCGGCGCGCATGGTGGCGCGAATGCCCGCTTCGAACTTCGCCACCTGCTCGGGATCCATGCCGTGCGCGGACTTCGACACAATGGCCGTCCGAATGTGGCCGGGCGCAAGGCAGTTCACCCGGATCTCGTAGTTGGCCAATTCGATCGCGGCACACTTGGTGAAATGGATGACCGCGGCCTTCGACGCGCGATAGGTCATCACACCCCCGCCGGCCTGGATTCCGCCGATCGAGGTCAGGTTGATGATGGAGCCGCCACGCTCGGTCATCCGCCGGGCAGCATCCCGGGTCCCGGCCATCACGGCTTTGAGGTTGACCGCCATCACCCGTTCGAAGTCGTCGAGGTGATCGTCGAGAAAACTCCGGTGCATCTTTCCGGAGATCCCGGCGTTGTTCACCATCACGTCGAGGCCGCCGAACTCCTCGGCCGCAGTGTCGATCAGGCGGGTGAGCTGCTCGGTGTCGGCCACATCGGTCGGCAGGAACAGCGCTTTGGCGCCGTGCGCGTCGGCCAGGGCGCGCCCCTGTTCGGCGTCGATGTCGCCGAACGCGACGGCGGCACCCTCGGCCAGAAATCGCTCGACAATGGCAGCCCCGAGGCCCGACGCACCGCCGGTGACCACCGCGATCTTGCCTGCCAATTCGTTGCCCATGACAGCCCAATCCCTCTCGTCGGCACGCCGATCCGGTGCGCGTACGCAGTCAACTCGCAGCCCGCGAGGTAAGTCAAGCGTGTGATTTAAATACGTCAATCTCGCCGAGATCGACGCACACTGGAAGCTCACGATGAGTCTCGAGCCTGGAGGGCACCACGAAAGCCGATGTCACGTTGCGCCAGTTGCGGTACTTCGCGGTCCTCGGCACCGAGCTGAACTATCGGCGCGCCGCCGACAAGTTGTTCATCACCCAGCCGGCGTTGTCGACGGCGATCAAACAACTCGAGCTCCAGTTCGGTGTCGCGTTGTTCACCCGCAACACCCGCGAGGTCGCGTTGACGGATTTGGGCGCAGCGTGGCTCCCCCAGGTGCAGCAGGCGCTCAGCGGTGTTGACGCCGTCGTCGCCAACCTGGTGACGATGTCGGGGACACAGCAGGGCGTGTTGCGACTCGGCTACCTGATCGGTACCGGAGCAGATCTGTTGTTTCGCATCGTTCGGCATTTCGAGGCGGCCCACCCGGGCGTGGTCGTCGAACCCAGCGAGTACGACTTCGCCGACCCCACCGCTGGTCTCGGTGACGGAAGCACAGAGGTCGCGCTGATCCGGCCACCGGTGGATCTGCCCGATCACCGGATGCTTCTTCTGGACGCCGAGAGCTGGGTGGCGTGCCTGCCAAGGGATCACCGGCTGGCCACCCGCACCGAGGTCGACATCACCGACCTGCTCGACGAACCGATCGTGTGCGCACCGATGACCGCCGGCGTCTGGCGTGACTACTGGCTGGCGATGGACGCACGTGGCAACCGCCCGCCGTCGATCGCCGGCATCGCCGCGACATACGAAGCCGAGACCACGATGATCGCCCGCGGCCTCGGGATCAGCTTCACGACATCGTCAGTGGCGCATTTCTACGACCGCCCCGGAATTGTTTACGTGCCGATCACCGGGCGCCCGCCCAGCTACACCGCGCTGGCGTGGCACCCCGCGCGGCTGTCTCCGCAGGCAGCGGCGCTGGTCTCGCACGTTCAGGAGCACTGGAACTTCGGCGAAGAACCCGTTGATAAACCACGCTTATAAGTCCATTGAAATGTGGAACTTCCGAAACCGTTCACGGCGGGTTTTCCTGGCTTCAGTTGTTCTATGAGCCGCCCTGACCTGGAGTGACCATGACCGATGCGCTGACCCCCTCCACTCATTCACCGCTACCACCCCCAGCCCGACCGGGCGAAAGCGAAGACGCCCGGCTCGCCGAGTTCGGCTACCAGCAGCGACTTGACCGGTCGGTGGGCTCCCTTGCGTCGTTCGCCATCGGATTCGCCACCATCAGTGCCACCACCGCGGTCTTCACCGGATTCGGCGCCGGATACTTCACGGCCGGAGGGCCCTTCGTCTGGACTCTGCTGTTGGCCGGCATGGTGTTCGCCCTATGGGCGTTCATCGCCGCGGACCTCACCGCGAAGATCCCGCTCGCCGGTTACGCCTACCAGTGGACCAGCCGGATCAACGGGCCCAGTCTCGGCTGGTTCACCGGGTTCGTCGCTCTGCTCGGCTGGATCAGTGGCATGACGGGCGTCGGCTTCATCCTGTCGGGCTACCTCGGCGGCCTGTTCGGCTGGAACATGACCCAGAGCGAACAGATCGTGGTGGCCATCGGCGTGGTGTTCCTCTGCGTGCTCATAAACATCTATGGCGTGCGCTTCGCCACCATGGTCAACAACATCGGTGTGAGCCTGGAGCTCATCGTCACCGTCGGCGCGACACTGTTGGTGGCGATCATCGCGTTCTCCGCCCCCGACCACCACCAACCCATCTCGGTACTGTTCACCGGCGGTGAGTCTGGCGACAAGGACTCCTACGTAGTGGCCTGGCTGGCCGCCGCACTCGGCCCGTTCTTCGGCCTGATCGGCGTGGAGTCCGGTGCCGACGTCGCCGAGGAAACCAAGAACGCCCGCCACGTGGTCCCACGCACCATGTTCTACGCACTGGTCACCTCGATCGTGATCGAGCTGCTGATGTACGTCGTCTACGTCCTGGCGATCCGCGACGAGGCGGCCGTCGAAGCCAACTCGGCGGCGCCGATCGAGGAGATCATCAACCAGCAGGCCGGCCCCGTTGTCACCAAAATCGTTGTGGCAGTGGCACTGACCAACATCCTGGCGTGTCTGCTGTCCAACATTCTGGTGGCCACCCGGTTGACGTACTCGATGGCACGCGACAACATGCTGCCGGCCTCCCACCTGTGGCGTCACGTCTCAGCCAAGAGCAAGACCCCCACGTACGCGGTCATCGGTCTCGGATGCCTGTCCACAGTGTTGCTGCTGTCCGCTTTGGTCAACGAGAAGGCGTTCAACTACATCCTCGGTATCGCCTCACTGTTGTTCTTCTCGGTCTACATCCTGCAGACGATCGGCCTGCTGATTGGCGTGCGCAAGGGCACCATCCCGCAGGGCGAACCGGGCACCTTCGATCTGGGCCGTTTCCGCGTACCGGTCTACGTCACCGCGCTGATCGTGTTCCTCAGCGTCGCAGTGGCGTTGATATTCCTGCCGCAGTTCGCCGGCAATGGCTGGGTGTTCCTCGGCATCGTCGCTGTCGGTGCCCTGTGGTGGGGCACCGGACTTCGCGGCCGGCTCAGCCGCGGCGACGCCGGATCGGACTTCGCCCGCACCCACCTCGTCAACGACTAACTCCGAAAAGGAAGCACCCACATGACGATTCACACCGATTTCGCCACCAGCAATCTGGTCAGCGTCGAGCCTGGCGCCATCCGCGAGGACACCCCGCCCGGGTCGGTGATCCAATACAGCGACTACGAGTTGGACTACTCCACCGAATTCGCGGGCGGCGCCGCCTGGATCGAAGGTGAGTACGTGCCGGCCTCCGAGGCGCGGATCTCCATCTTCGACACCGGTTTCGGGCACTCCGACCTGACCTACACCGTCGCGCATGTCTGGCATGGCAACATCTTCCGGCTCGGCGATCACCTGGACCGGCTGCTCGACGGCGCTCGCAAGCTGCGACTGGACGCCGGGATGACCAAGGAGGAGCTGGCCGACATCACCAAGCGCTGCGTCGCGCTGTCGGGACTTCGAGAGTCGTTCGTCAACCTGACCGTCACCCGTGGTTACGGAAAACGCAAGGGCGAGAAGGACTTGTCCAAGCTCAACCACCAGGTCTACATCTACGCGATCCCCTACCTGTGGGCATTTCCGCCCGAGGAACAGATCTTCGGGACAACCGCCGTCGTGCCGCGGCACGTCCGGCGGGCGGGACGCAACACCGTCGACCCGACGATCAAGAACTATCAGTGGGGCGATCTCACCGCGGCCAGCTTCGAGGCCAAGGACCGCGGGGCCCGCACCGCCATCCTGCTCGACGCCGACAACTGCGTGGCCGAAGGACCTGGCTTCAACGTCGTGATCGTGAAGGATGGGAAGCTGTTCTCCCCGTCGCGCAACGCGCTGCCCGGGATCACCCGCAAGACGGTCTTCGAGATCGCCGACGGCATGGGCATCGAAGCGACCTTGTGCGACGTGACCAGCCGCGAACTCTACGATGCCGACGAGTTGATGGCGGTGACCACGGCGGGCGGCGTGACGCCGATCGTCTCACTGGACGGCGACGCATTCGGTGACGGCCGACCAGGCCCATTGACGGTGGCGATCCGGGATCGCTTCTGGGCGTTGATGGACGAGCCGTCGCCCCTCATCGAAGCCATCGACTACTGACATGGCGGCCGTCGAGGCCGTCGTCGACCTGGGCGCGATCGCCCACAACGTGGGCGTGGTGGGTGACCGGGCGCGCTCGGGCGTGATGGCCGTTGTCAAGGCCGACGGCTACGGCCACGGCGCCACCCAGGTCGCGCGCGCCGCGCTGGCGGCCGGTGCGGCCGAGATCGGCGTCGCCACGGTCGACGAGGCCCTGGTACTGCGCCGCGACGGGGTGTCCGCTCCGATCGTTGCCTGGCTCCACACGCCCACAACCGATTTCGCTGCCGCGGTTGCCGCGGACGTGGAAGTGGTGGTGTCCTCGGTCCGTCAGTTGTCGGCTGTGGCGGCGGCAGCCGAATCCGTGGGCACCGCCGCGACGATCGGGGTGAAGGTCGACACCGGTCTCGGACGCGGCGGCGCCGGGCTACCCGAGTGGCCGCAGCTGTGCGGCGGCGTCGCCACATGTGTGGCATCCGGTTCGGTGGTGATGCGGACCGCGATGACACACCTTGCCAGAGGTGATGAACCAGATCATCCGCTGAATACTCGGCAGGCGGCACATCTGGATGACTGCGTGTCAGATCTGCGCCGGGCCGGCACACCCGCACAGGTGGTGCACGTGTCGAATTCAGCTGCGGCACTGACTCGCCCGGATCTGTCGCGCGATCTGGTTCGCGCCGGAATCGCCATCTACGGGCGCACCCCCCTGCCACAGCTCGGCGATTTCGGTCTCGAACCGGCGATGACGCTGACGGCCGAGATCGCGCTCGTCAAGAAGATCTCGGCAGGACAGGGAGTTTCGTACAACCACATGTGGATTGCGCCGCGCGACACCACGATCGCGGTCGTCGCCTGTGGGTATGCCGATGGCATCCCTCGGGTGCTGTCGGACGGGTTCGCAGTGATGATCGGCGGGCGACGATTCCCCAGTGCGGGACGAGTCTGTATGGACCAGTTCGTCGTCGACCTCGGGCCCGGCGCAACCGGCGTGACCGAGGGTGACCGGGCGGTGCTGTTCGGTTCTGGAATCACCGGCGAGCAGACCGCCGCGGACTGGGCACGCGCCGCGGGCACGATCGACTACGAGATCCTCTCGGGGGTGCGTGGGCGCACCGTGCGGCGCTATCTGTCTCGGCCCAGCGTCAGCAGGCAGGCATCCTGATAGCGCTCCATCACCGTTGGAGTCGGCTCTGCTTCATAGACCACGGACGGGACCGACGACCACGCCGGGCAGTCGCCGCCGGTCAGCGTCCACGCCGCCTGACGGGCGGCACCGAGTGCGACGTACTCGCCCGGTTCGGGTACCTCGACCGCCATGGACAGCACAGCCGGCGCGATCCGCCGGATCGCTTCGGAGCGCACGCCGCCGCCGACGATCATCACCCGTTCGGCGCCGACTCCCTGCTCGGCGATCTTGTCCAGACAGAACCGCGTCGAGGCGAGTAATCCTTCAACGGCAGCGCGGGCTACGTTGGCCGGCAACAGATTACGACTGGTCACACCGTGCAGCGCACCGGAGGCGGCGGGCAGGTTCGGTGAGCGTTCGCCGTCGAAGTAGGGCACCCAGATCAGGCCCTCGGCACCGGCAGGCGCACGCAGCGCCAGGCGGGAGAATTCCTCGAGGGTCACCCCCAGCATGTCCGAGACCGCGGCCAGCACCGGGGCGCCGTTGAGTGTGCACACCAGCGGCAGATACCGCCCCGTCGCGTCGGCGAAGCCGGCAACCAGCCCCTCAGGGTCACGCGGCGCCGCTTCGCTCACGGCGCTGACGACTCCGGAGGTGCCCAACGAAACGACGCAGTCACCGACACCGGCACCGAGCCCCAATGCGGCGGCGGCGTTGTCCCCGGCGCCAGGCCCCAACACCGCGCCGGTGGCGGTCTGCCCGGCCGGCTCGTGCGGACCCAGGACCCGCGGCAAGGCAGGCCTGCGGCCGCGCATGGCGGTGGTGAGCACATCGTCTCGGTACGCACCGGTCGCCGCCGAGTAATAGCCGGTGCCACTGGCGTCACTGCGGTCGGTGCACAACTCACCGATGTCGGTGGTACCGCGCAGTCGCCAGGTCAGCCAATCGTGCGGGAGACAGACCGCGGCGGTCGAGTCGGCGTTACCCGGTTCGTGGTCGGCCAGCCAGCGAAGCTTGGCCACCGTGATCGAAGCGACTGGCACGACACCGATCTGATCGGCCCACCACGCCGCCCCACCCGAGTCCGACAGCAAGTCGGCCGCGGCAATATCCGAGCGGGTGTCGTTCCACAGCAGCGCGGGTCGTACGACGGCGCCACGGTCGTCGAGACAGACCATCCCGTGTTGTTGACCACCGATGGATATCGCGGCGACGTCGTCGAGGCCCCCGACCTGGGCCACGCTGTTCTGCAGAGCCTGCCACCAGTCTTCGGGGTCGATTTCGGTGCCGGGAGGATGCGCTGTGCTGGCCGATCGCACGACCGCGCCGGTGTCCGCATCGCAGATCACGACCTTGCAGGATTGGGTGGACGAGTCCACACCGGCAACGAGCGTCATACCTGGGCTCTCATGGACGATTCGCTGCGCGACACTCCCCTATTCAACCTGGTCACGAGCTAGCCGACCAAACGGCTGCGACCACGTAAGCGAGCGGGATGAGAACGATGTTCTCTCACTTGGTCAGCAAAGCTCACGCATTCCGCACATGCCATTGACACGTTTTGAACAGAACTGCAATTGTTGCTCCACCGATGGCCCATGGGAGGAACATTCCGGTGACAGTCAGTGCCGCTCACGATCTTCACTACGACCCCTATGACGTCGACCAGAACATCAACCCGTTTCCGATGTTTGCGCGCCTGCGCGAGGAAGCACCGCTGTACCACAATGCGGATCTCGACTTCTATGCGCTGAGCCGGTTCGACGATGTCAACAAGGCCGTCATCGACCACGAAACGTTCATCTCCGGCCGCGGCGCATTGCTGGAGATCATCAAGTCCGGCATGGAGATTCCGCCCGGCACTTTGATTTTCGAGGATCCGCCGATCCACAACATCCACCGCAATTTGTTGTCTCGAGTGTTCACCCCGCGCAAGGTTGCCGCGCTGGAGCCGCAGATCCGCGAATTCACCACCCGGTGCCTGGATCCCCTGATCGGTACCGGCCGGTTCGACTTCGTCAACGACCTCGGCGAGCAGATGCCGATGCGGGTGATCGGCATGCTCCTCGGCATTCCGGAGGACCGCCAGCGCGCGATCACCGATCACGGCGAGGCGACGCTGCAGAAAAAGGAAGTCGATCTGCTGGCCACCGGCGAGGTGTTCGCCGAATTCATCGACTACCGGCGCGATCACCCGTCGGACGACATCATGACCGATCTGCTCAACGCCGAATTCACCGACGAGACCGGCACAGTTCGGCGGTTGCAGCGCGAGGAATTGCTGCTGTACTTGACGGTGATTGCGACGGCCGGGTCCGAGACCACCACCCGTCTGATCGGCTGGGCGGGAAAGACCCTGGCCGAATACCCCGACCAGCGTCGTGAACTCGCCGAGAACCCGGGCTTGATCCCGCAGGCGATCGAAGAGATCCTGCGCTGGGAACCGCCCGCTCTGCAGATCGCCCGCTACGTCACCCGCGACGTCCAGTACTACGGCCAGACCGTCCCCGCGGGGTCGGCGATGCTGATGCTGGTTGGCGCGGCCAACCGCGACCATCGCCGGTTCGCACCCGACGGCGACGTATTCGACATTCACCGTGAACTCAAGTCGCACATGACTTTTGGGGCCGGTACCCATTTCTGCATGGGCAACGCGCTGGCCCGGATGGAGGGTCGAATCGCGCTCGAAGAGATCCTCAAGCGCTTCCCCACCTGGGAGGTCGACTGGGCGGGCGCGAAGAAGTCTCAGACCACCGCGGTCCGAGGCTGGGATGCCATGCCGACGATCGTCCCCTGACATCCATCACCTACGAAGGGACTGAACAATCATGGCAGGACGGGTAGAGGGCAAAGTCGCGTTCGTCACCGGCGCGGCACGCGGGCAGGGTCGCGCGCACGCGGTGCGGCTTGCGTCAGAAGGCGCCGACATCATCGCGGTGGACATCTGTAAGAAGATCGACACCGTCGACCTGATCGCGGCGTCGACGCCGGAAGATCTGGCCGAGACCGCCGACCTGGTCAAGGGCCACAACCGGCAGATCTACACCGCCGAGGTCGACGTCCGCGACTACGACGCGCTCAAGAACGCGGTCGACGCGGGCGTGGACGCCCTGGGCCGGCTCGACATCATCGTGGCCAACGCCGGCATCGGCAACGGCGGCCAGACGCTGGACAAGACCAGCGAGACCGACTGGACCGCGATGATCGACATCAACCTCGGCGGCGTGTGGAAGACGGTGAAAGCCGGTGTGCCGCACATCCTCGAAGGCGGCCGTGGCGGATCGATCATCCTGACCAGCTCGGTGGGCGGGCTCAAGGCTTATCCGCACACCGGGCACTACGTCGCCGCCAAACATGGTGTGGTCGGCCTGATGCGGACGTTCGCCGTCGAGCTGGGTGCGCAGAACATCCGGGTCAACTCGGTGCACCCGACGAACGTGAACACTCCGCTGTTCATGAACGAGGGCACGATGAAGTTGTTCCGTCCCGACCTGGAGAACCCGGGCCCCGAGGACATGAAGGTGGTCGGTCAGCTGATGCACACCCTGCCGATCGGCTGGGTGGAGCCGGAGGACATCGCCAACGCGGTGCTGTTCCTGGCGTCCGACGAGGCCCGCTACATCACCGGCGTCACCTTGCCCGTCGACGGCGGCAGTTGCTTGAAATAACCCCCACACCGCCGCAGACCGTCCACACGTTCTGCCGGTACTGCCTTGCCTCGTGCGGTGTCGAGGTCACCGTCGAGGCGGGGCGGGTGGTGAAAATCTCTGCGGACAAACAGAATCCGCACAGTTGGGCGGACTTCTGCGCCAAGGGCCGCACCGCCGCCCAGCTGGTCGAACACCCTCGCCGCATCACCCGCCCGATGCGGCGGGTGGGCGACCGCTACGTCGAGGCGACATGGGACGAGGCCGTCGCCGACATCTCCGCGCGGATGTCGGCGATCATCTCCGCAGGCGGTCCCGACGCCGTCGCGACCTACACCGGCAATCCGTCCGGCTTCTCGTCGTCGAACCTGCTGTTCATGACCGGCTGGCTGGACGCCATCGGCAGCCAGAACCGCTACTACGTCGGCTCGGTCGATCAGAACGCTCTGCACGTCGTGGCGCAGGCGATGTACGGCTCACAGTTGTTCGTCCCCGTCTCCGATATCGACAACTGCGACTTCTTCCTTCTGGTGGGCGCCAATCCAGCTGTCAGCGCGTGGAATTGGGTGGAGACGGTGCCGGGCGGCTGGAAACGGGCGCTGGCCCGGCAACGACAGGGCGCCAGGATCGTGGTGGTCGACCCGGTCCGCACCGAGAGTGCCGAGAAGGCGGACACCCATCTGGCCGTCCGCCCCGGCCAGGACTGGGCGCTGCTGCTCGCCATGGTGAAGGTGATCCTCGACGAGGGCCTCGAGCACCGCGACGACTGCCGCGACCTCGCCGGCGGGATGGCCGCATTACGCGCGTTGGCCGCCGAGGCCGACCTCGACGACCTGGCAGCGCGCTGCGGCATTCCCCGCACCGACATCGAGACGCTGGCACGCGATTTCGCCGGCGCACCCGGTGCCATGGCGATCACCCGCACCGGGGTCTCGCTGCATCTGGCCGGGACCATCGGCGAGTGGCTGGGGCACGTCCTCAACGTCATCACCGGACGGATGGACCGGCCGGGTGGGCGACGATTCGAGCGTGGCTACGTCGACGCGTTGAAGCTGGCGGCGTTCGCCAAGCCGGTGGATCATCGCAGCCGGGTGCAGGGCCGGCCCATGGTGGCCGGCCATCACGGACTCGACGAATTGCCCGGCGAGATCACCACTCCCGGGCCGGGGCAGATCCGAGTGATGGTGATCAACGCAGGCAACCCCGTCGTCTCCGGGCCCGATGGCGCACGTCTGGATGCCGCGCTGGGTCAGCTCGATCTATTGGTCGTGATCGACTTCCTGCAGCGCGAAAGCCACCGGCACGCGCATTGGCTGCTTCCCGCAGCGCACTGGCTGGAACGGGACGATCTGCTGGCGCTCACCAGCGGCCTGCACGACGAACCCTACGTCCAGTACGGGCGGCGGGCGATCGACCCACCGGATGATGCTCGCGAGGAGTGGCGGTTCTTCCTCGATCTGACGCTGGCGATGAAGCGGCCCTTCCTGGGAATCCGGGGCGTCAACGGGTTCGTGAGGGCGACGCGGGCGCTGGCCAGGGTGACGCGCAAACCGTCGTGCGCGTTCGGGCCGCACTGGATCGACCGGATGATCATCGCGTCGTGTCGCGGGATCAGCTGGCGTGCGGTCATGGCGCATCCGCACGGCTGGGTGTTCGGCAAACGCGAATTCGGACATCTCCGAAAGGCATTGCGCACCGCAGACAAGAAGATTCACGTCGCACCCGTGGAGTTTGTGGACCGGGCCCGCGAGCTGCTCGCCGAACCGCATCCCGTGGCACCGGCCGGGCGTCCGTTCCAGCTGGCGAACAGCCGGCGCCGGCACTCGATGAATTCGTGGCTCAACGACATTCCGGGCCTGCACCCGTCGGGCAAGGACAATCATGCGGTGATCAACTCCCACGATGCGGCCGCGCTCGGGATCGCCGACGGGGATCGGGTCAGGGTGTTCTCCGACATCGGTGCGATCGAGCTCACCGCCGTGATCAGCGACAGGCCCCGGCCCGGCGTCGTGATCGTCGACCACGGCTGGGGCTCGCGGGTGTTCGACCCACGCGGCGGTGCCGAGCCGGTGTCGTTCGGCGTCAACCGCAACCTGCTCGTCGAGGGCTCCCCCGTCGATCCGCTGTCGCAGACGCCGGCATTGAGTTCGGCGTACGTGGGGATCGAGCGAGTCGGGCTCTAGCTGGTCACTCTCGTCGCCCAAACCGGCGTTTCGCCGGGAAAGTGCGAGTAGAACGCTGCACAACGTCAATCTCGGCGACCGAGCCGCGCTGAAACGCATCGCGCTCTGACGAGATTGAACTCACGCAGCTGGTTACTCGCACTTCTCCTGCGCCAGTTCAATCTCGTCGAGCGGAGCTGGGGGCGAGTCAGCGGTCCGCCGGGATCGACGTTGCGCAGGCTCCTACTCGGAGTTCTTCTGCGAACTGTCGGTTTGGGCGAAGAACCCCAGCAGCAATTCGACGAGCGCATCAGGTTGCTCGATCTGTGGACAGTGCCCCGCATCATCGATCACCGCCGATCGGCCTGCCGTGATCTGCCCGGCGATCTCGGCAGCCCATCCCGAGGGCAGCAGCTTGTCACCGGCCCCCTCCACCACCAACACGGGCACGCGGATGCGCTCGTAGGCCCGCTTGCTGGACGGCATCGGCGGGACATCGAGGCCGGGGCGACGAAACCTCGCTGCCGCCAACGACTCCCATGCCCCTGGCGCGACACTCGACTCGTAGCGCCGCCGCACGTAGTCATCGTCGACGGGATACGACGCGTCGAAGAACAACGCCTCGACGATCGCGCGCATCGCCTCGAAGGTGGCGTCGTAGTCGTAGAGGGCGGTGGTGTGCCGATTCTTCTGAATCTCCCCGCCGCCACAGATCGTGGCCGCAGTGCGCACCGGCAGCACCGGCGATTCCGAGGTCATGTCCACCAATAAATTGATGGCGCCCATCGAGTTGCCGACGAAATGGGCCGAGTCGATGCCCAGCAGGGCACAGAACCGGGCGATGTGCCGGATACGCATGCCCCGGCCGTCGGTGAAGTCGACGACCTTCGCCGACTCGCCGAAACCCAGCATGTCCGGAGCCAATACCCGATAGTGCCGAGACAGTTCGGGAATCACTCTTTCCCAACCGATTTCGGCACTCACACCGAACTCGCCCCCATGCAGGAGTACGACCGGCTCACCTTCGCCCGCCTCGAGGAAGTGCGTCGTCAGGCCGTCGACGACAAGGGTCCGATGCTGGAAGCTCACTTGATCGCGATCGGGTTGACGGGTGACCCAACCGCACCGGTGACCGACAGCGGGGGCGCGACGAGCTGGAATTCGTAACGGCCGTCGGCCGCGCAATCGGCGGCCAGCTCGGTGAGATTCCAGTACTCGCCCAACATCAAGCCCATATCCCGCAGGCACAACATGTGCATCGGCAAGATGGTGCCGTCGACACCCGACACCGGGTTCTCCACCATCAGGTTGTCGGCCGCCACGGCGGCGACCTGATGATCGTGTAGCCACGACGCGCAGGTCCAATCCAGTCCCGCGCCGGGTTCCCGTCCGTCACGGGTCTCCAAAAACCGCGCCCACCAGCCGGTTCGGATCAGCACGATGTCGCCCGGTTCGATGGTGACACCCTGCCTGCGGGCCGCCTCGTCGAGTTCGGCCGGCGTGATCGGCTCGCCAAGTTCGCAGAACGTCGGTACCCCGCGCAGCTGCACGATGTCCAGAAGGACACCGCGAGAGGTGATGCCTTTGCCGTCGACCTTGTCGATGCCCAAGTAGTACGCGCCGAGACTGGTCACCGAGTCTGCGGGAAAACCGTTGTACAGCTTGTCTTCGTAGTACACGTGCGACAGCGCATCCCACTGCGTGGCAGCCTGCAGCGGCATGATGATCATGTCGTCGTTGAATCGCATCGGCCCGGCCGTCGAATACCCGCTCAGCTGCACGGCCGCCGGGTTCCTCAGCCACGTGGGCCCGTACTCCAGCAGCGTGTTGGCGTCGCCGCCGTCGATCGTCATCACATGGGTGGGGTTCTGCCGATACTGGAACGCGCCCTGGGGGCCGGACGATCCGAAGTCGACACCGAGCGGAAACACCTTGCCGTTCTGGACCGTTGCGGCTGCCTGAGCGACCTTCTCGGGGGTGATGAAGTTCAGGGTGCCGAGCTCGTCGTCGTCGCCCCACCGTCCCCAGTTACGGACGTCGTCGGCAACCCGACGGAAATCGCTCATACTGTGCACCTGGTCATCCCTTCTCGTAGTCGGCGGCGTGCCGCGCCGCGATGTTGCCGCCGTCGGCCCAGATGACCTGACCGGTGATGTAGCCGGCGGCCCGGCTGCCCAGAAACGCCAGCACCGCCGCCTGCTCGGTCGGGTTCGACACCCGGCCCAGGGGCTTGGGGATGTCGTCGAGTCGTCCCTGCCCGTAAGCAGACCGAAGCTGGTCGAGGATCGGGGTGTCGGTGACACCCGGTCCGCTGCAATTGATCCGGATACCCTTGGCGCCCAGCGGCACGGCAGTGGTGACCGCGTAACCGATGATCGCCTCCTTGGACAGCCGGTAACCGCCGTCGGCCAGCGCGTCGGGGTGGTCGTGGCACCATTCGACACCCTCTGCCATCGATCCCGTCGCCAGTAAGCCGGCCGCCTGCGGCAGGTTCTCACGGTAGTTCGCGGCGGCCAACGAGGACACGCAAACGATCGACGCGCCGGGCTGCAGCTGCGGCAGCATCGCCTCGGTGAGGTGCCGGGTGCCCAGGAAGTTGATCGTCACGACCAGCACGGGGTTACCGATCCCCGAGGACACCCCGGCCACGTTGAACAGCGCGTCGACAGGACCGCCGACCGCGTTCACCGCCCGGTCGATCGAGCCGGGGTCGGCCAGATCGATCTCGACGAACTCGTCGACCCCGCTCGACGGCCGGCGCATGTCGAGGCCGACCACTTCGGCACCCAGTGCGGTCAGCTGATCGCACAGCTGCGCGCCGATTCCCGACGCGCAGCCGGTGACGACCACCCGGCGGCCGTCGTACCGCAGCAGATCGTCGATCGTGGACACGGGGCTACTTGGCTTCCCGCTTCTCTTTCTCCAACTGTGCGGCCTTCACGCGGCCTTCGTTGATCTCGGCCATCGCCTCGGGAATCTCACCGGCGGTGAACTTTCCACCCCGGCCGGTGGGCAGACCGCCGAAGGCGTAGGTCTCGTCGAACAACGGAGCCTCCGACGGCTGGCGGCGGGCCTCGACCTTGTCGATCACCGGCGCCAGGCGCTTGGCCTTGTCCTTGACGGCTTTCTCGTCGCGTTCGATGAATTCCGGCAAGATCTCCTTGCCCATGATCTCGATGGATTCCATCGTGCCCTCGTGGCTGCGCGGGTTGAGCAGCAGGATGATCTCGTCGACACCGCTGGCCTCGTAACCACGCAAGAATTCGCGCACCGTATCGGGAGAACCGATCGCCCCGCGGCCCGGGCCGTATGCCAGTGTCGGATCGTCCTTGACGGCGTTCTCGTACAGCTCCCACACCCCGGTGCGACCGGGGATGTGCATGCCGTTGATGTAGTAGTGCATGATGCCGAACGAGAAGAAGCCGCCGCCGATCCCGATCCGCTTGAGGGCCTCCTCGTCGGTCTTGGCCACCATCATCGACAGGTCACCGCCGATCGCGAGCAGGTTCGGGTTGATCGCCGGGGTGACGGGCGTGCCCTGCTCCTCGAACTCCTTGTAGTAGCCGTCCACCCGCTCCTTGAGAGCCTCCGGACCGGTGTAGGCGAAACTCAGTGCGCCGATGGCTTTCTGGGCGGCCATCTGGACCGACGACGGGCGGGTGCAAGCCACCCACACCGGCGGGTGCGGGCTCTGCAGCGGCTTCGGGACGACGTTGCGGGCCGGCATCTGGACGTGCTCGCCCTTGAAACCGGTGAACGGCGCCTCGGTCATACACCGGATCGACACCTCGAGCGCTTCTTCCCACATGGTCCGTTTGTCGGCGGGGTCGATGTCGAAGCCGCCGAGCTCGGCGACCGACGAGCCTTCGCCGGTGCCGAACTCGACCCGGCCGTTCGACAAGTGGTCCAGGGTGGCGACCCGCTCGGCGATGCGGGCGGGATGGTTGATCGGCGGCGGCAGGTGCATCACGCCGAAACCGAGCCGAATGTTCTTGGTGCGCTGGCTGGCTGCCGCCAGGAACATCTCCGGGGCGGTGGAGTGGCAGTACTCCTCCAGGAAGTGGTGCTCGGTGAGCCACACGGTGGAGAACCCGGCTTTGTCCGCGAGCTCCACCTCGTCGAGGCCATGCTGAAACAGCTGGTGCTCGTCGTCCTCCGACCACGGCCGCGGCAGCGGAAACTCGTAGAACAGCGAGATCTTCATGCGGTTACCTCTCGATTGGAATTGTGGGAGATGTGTTCTGCTGCGACGTATCCGAACGTCATAGCGGGTCCGATGGTGGCGCCGGCGCCGGCGTAGCTGCGGCCCATCACGGCGGCCGAGGCGTTCCCGGTGGCGTAGAGACCACCGATGACGGTGCCGTCCTCGCGGAGGACCCTGGCGTGCTCGTCGGTGAGTAGGCCACCCGAGGTGCCGAGGTCGCCGAGGATGATCTGGAACGCCAGATACGGCGGCGCGCCCAGCGGGGCCAGGTTGGGGTTGGACAGCGTGGGATCGCCGTAATAGTTGTCGTAGGCGCTGTCTCCGCGATTGAAGTCGTCGTCGTGTCCGCGGCGCGCGAGCTCGTTGAACCGGTCCGCGGTGCGCTGCAATTCACCGGGCGGCACGCCGATCTTGGCCGCCAGCTCACCGAATGTATTCGCTGTCTTGACGATTCCGGAGTCCAGCCAGGCCTGCGGGATCTTACGGCCGGTGGGTACCGGCGCGAACGGCACCTTCGGAATCGGCAGGTGCCCACCGACCACGTACCGGTGGAACGACGCGATGTCGGTGATCAGCCAGCACGGGATGTGCTGGGTGCCCGCTTGCTGCCCTTCGATCATCGCGTGTGCGAAGTCCATATATGGCGCGGCCTCGTTGATGAACCGCTTCCCGGCGCCATTGACCACGAACTGCGCGGGCATCATCCGCTCGTTGAGCATGAACTGCAGACGGCCGTCCGGCCAGCACATAGCCGGGAACCACCACGCTTCGTCGAGCAGATCGGTGGCGGCCCCGACCTTCTCCCCCGCCCGGATACCGTCGCCGGTGGCCGCCGGATTGCCGAAGCTCCAGTCCTTTTCCAGCACCGGCAGATGCTCACGGCGCCAGGCCATATCGTGATCGAACCCGCCGGAGGCCACCACCACGCCGCGCCGAGCGGCAATGCGCACGGGCTTGCCGGCCCGCTCGATGACGGCGCCGACCACGTTGTCATCCACATCGATGATCAGTTCGGTCATCGGCGACGACAGCCACAGCGGGATGTCCTTTTCTCTGAGCGCCAGGCGCATCCGCGCCATCAGGGACTGCCCGATGGCCGCCATCCGGTCGCAGAATACCCGCGCCCGGAACATCCGCCAGATCAGTTTCAGCAGCACGGCCTTGCCGCGCCAGTTCTGCCGGACCTGATAGAACAGCCGCAGATCCTTGGGAGCGAACCAGATTCCCTTCGGCGCCAGAGCGAGTGGCGCGAGAAGGTTCGCCTCCTCGTCGCCGAGCTTGCGCAGATCGATCTCGGGCACGTTGATGGTGCTGCCCCGTTCCGAACCGCCAGGCAGCTCGGGATAATAGTCGGCATATCCCGGCTTCCAGACGAATTCGAACCACTCACTGGAGTTTTCGAGGAATTCCATCATTGCCGGGGCGGTGTCGACGTAGGTGCGCAGCCGTTCGTCACTGACCAGACCCCCGGTGATGGTCTTGAGGTAGGTGAACACCCCGTCGGGATCCGGGCAGTAGCCGGCTTTGCGCTGTGACGGTGCACCAGGCACCCAGATGCCGCCGCCGGACAGTGCGGAGGATCCGCCGAACTTGGGCGACTTCTCCACGATCAAGGTGTCGAGCCCCAAGGCGTCAGCGCGTAGCGCCGCGGTCATACCGCCTGCGCCGGAGCCGATGACGAGGACGTCGACTGAATGATCGAAGTGGTTGTCGCTCATGCGGTTACCGCCGTCCGGATCGCGAATCCCGCGATCAACTCGGGAGCAGCGCGGTAGTAGCGCTGCTGCGTCTGATAGTCACCCTGGGACGCCAACGCGGCGAATGCCGCCACCCAGGTTCGGATCTCGTGCGCGGAGTTGCCGGCTTCGCGGGCGATCCAGTCGTTGGTCCAGCCGTCCACCTCGGCCAGCCGGTTGGTGTCGATGAGGTCGAGCAGGGCAAGGTCCCAGTCCGGGTTCAGCGGCTGCAGTGCACTCTCGCCGCGGGCGAACTGGTAGGCAGCGGCGATCACGGCCTCCTGCCGTGCCGTTCGCCCATCCGGGGACATCGGCGCCCCGCCGACGATGCGCTCGAGCGCCGCGGGTGGCGCAGTCGCCAGCGTCGGCACCGGTGGGTCATGGGACAGCCCACCGGATCCGACGACAAGCACTCGTTTGTCCAGGGTGCCAAGGAATTCACCGATCGCGCTGCCCAGCGCCCGGGTGCGCTTGAGCGGCCCCAACGGAGTGGCCACCGAGTTGATGAACACCGGGATGACGGGCGGCGCGGCGGCGGGCAGATTTTCGGAACCGAACAGCACTTCGAGCGGCTGGACCGTGCCGTGATCGACGTCCATGGCCGCCGACAAGGAGACGTCGACACCGGCGTCCCACACCGCTGCCGCCATCTCGTTGGCGAGTGCGGCCGGCACATTCAACGGTCCGGCGTGCGTGCCGTAATCGCCGACGCCGGCGGCCGCTGTGCCGATGCAGAACGGCGGCATCAACCGGTAGAAGAACCCGTTGTAGTGGTCCGGTGAGAAGATCACCACGAGCTCGGGGTCGAATTCCGCTACGAATGACCGGGTTTCGGCCAGCCGTCCGTTGATGTCGTCAAGTAGTTCCGCCGACGGGCCGGGAAGGTTCAGCAGCGGGCTGTGTGACATACAGCAGAGCGCCAGTGGCATCGGTGCCTCCTCCCGGGGTCAAGGTGAGTGTGTCGAGCAGGGCCGTGCTCAGTTCCGGTGTGCGTTGGGCGATGCAGGCGCCGGCGATGCAGCGGTCCGGCCGCAGGAACATCACCGACTCTTCGTGTGCGTCGAACCATGCCTTGAGTGCGCCGGTACGGTCCCCGACGACGATGACGTCGGGGTCGTCGTGTCCGGTCCAGTGCAACTGGGTGATCGGACGCAGCGCGACGAAAACCGCACCCAGCGACTTCCACGCCGCGAAGTCCTTCTCCCCCAGCAGTTGTCGGGGGTTGTTGCTCCAGCAGACAAAGGCGAACCACGGGCCGATGACGTCGTCGAGCAGGACGTTCTGGTTGTCCCGGGTGTCCACCCGGGGCTGGATGAACAGGGTGCCCACCGCCGACGACGGTGACCGCGGCTCGGCGTGCACCACCGCACCCTGCTCGTAGCGGGGCATCGGCTTGAACCGCATCTCCAGTACATACCGCTTCAGCGTGGGCACCAGGGATGCGGCGCGAATCACCGCGTCCCGGGCGGCGGCCACGCGCGAGTTGGTCGGCGAGATGACCTTGCCCACTGTGGTCGAGAGGTCGATCATCGCGCGAGCGTGCTTACGGCGCTCGACGTCGTAGCTGTCCAGTAGCGCATCGCGGGCCTGTCCCTTGACCACGGCTGCCAGCTTCCAGCCGAGGTTGGCGGCATCGCGGATGCCGCTGTTGTAGCCCTGGCCCTGCCACACCGGCATGAGGTGGGCGGCGTCCCCGGCAATCAGGATGCGTCCCTTGCGGAATGAGCTCGCGATTCGGGAGTGGTGGGTGTACAGGCGGCGGCGGATGATGTCGCACTTGTCCGGGTAGGGCACCAGCCGGGACAGCATCTGCGCGACGAACGCGGGGTCCTCGGCCTGTTCGTCGGTCTCGTGGCCGTGGATGAGGAACTCGAAGCGCCGGATGCCGTGGGCGATGGCGATCGAGACGTAGGGCCGGACCGGGTCGGCGCCGACCTCGCTGTTGGGATGTCCGAGTGGATCGTTGGCGATGTCGACCACCAGCCAGCGGGTCGACGACGTCGTGCCGTCGAAGGACACCCCCATCAGACGGCGGGTGGCGCTACGGCCGCCATCGCAGCCGACGACGTAGCGGGCGCTGACCGTTCGGGGGTGGGAATCGGCGGGCGACAGCTCGACGACGACTCCGTCGGCGGTCTCGGTGATCGAGGTCATCGGATGACCCCATGCCACCTCGACGTTGCCGAACCGGCCGAGGCCTTTGTAGAGCTCGGCATCGACCAGCGGCTGGACGAAACCGTTGCGCTTGGGCCAGCCGAACCGCGCGTCGGGCGGTGCCATCTCGGCGAGCAATCTCCGCTTGCCGTCGTAGAACCGCAAGATCTGGTTGGGCACGGTGTGCGGCAGTACGGCGTCCGCCAGGCCGATCGCCTGAAAGGTCCGCAGGGCTTCGTCGTCGAGGCCCACCCCGCGCGGATAGTCGATGAGCGCATCTCGCTCATCGACCACCAATGTGCGAACCCCCTGCAGGCCAAGGATATTGGCAAGGGTCAACCCAACCGGCCCGGCACCCACCACGACGACGTCGAACTCCATACTCACCGGCCCACCAGGAAGTCGATGTGCAGGCGGTTGAACGTCTTGGGATCCTCGTACTGCGGCCAGTGCCCGCAGCCTTGCATGACCTCGAAGCGCGCACCCGGGATCATCTCCGAGATCCGGCGGCCCTCCGTCGTGTCGGCGGTCGGGTCGTCGCTGGTCCACAGCACCAGCGTCGGCGCGGCGATTGCGCCGTAGTCGCTGGGGCTCATCAGGTTTCGCTGCCGGATCTCTGGATCCTGCAACGCCATGATGTCGCGCATCGCGTTGACGAACCCGGGTTGCCGGTACACCCGCTGGCGGCTGGCGACGATGTCGTCGTAGTCCTTGGACTTGTCTGCCATCAGCCACTTGATCCTGGCCTGCACGGTATCCCAGCTCGGGTTCTCCGCAGCGGCCATCGACAGCGTGATGATCCGCTTCATCACCTCGGGGTCGGCCTGCGAACCGCCGGCGGTGTTCAGCACCAACCGCTCGAGCCGGTCGGGGTGGTCGACGGCGAACCGCGACGCGACCCAGCCGCCCAGCGATTCACCGGAGATGTGTGCCGTCTGCGCCCCGATGGTGTCGAGGACGGCAGCGAGATGCTCGACGTAGTGCGGGATCTCCAGCAGGTGCCCGGGCTTGTCGGTGTAGCCGTGCCCCAGCATGTCGATCGACCAGGTCGAGAAGTGTTCGGCGTGCGCCTCGAGGTTGCGGACGTACGCCTCGGCGTGGCCACCCGAGCCATGGAGCAGCACCAGCGTCGGCTTACTCGGGTCGCCGGCGTGCAGGTAGCGGGTGCGCACTCCGCCGGCATCCAGGTAGCCCTGCGAGAACGCAACGCCCTGCAGATCACTCCAGACGCTCTCGAACTCCGGCACCCGGCTGCCCCTATCCTCGGTGATAATGGGATTCTCGCTTTTTGTAAGCGGTATGTGTAATTATTGAACTACGGTGTGCGATAGTTTAAGAGCATCACTCTCGGAGTGCCGTCTGTCAAGGCAATCCGGGGTGACTCGAGCCCGGATTCGCACCTCACGCACGGGGACGATATGACGCAGACACCCACCGAAAGCCCGATCAGCGCTGCGCCGGGGTCACAGACCCTGGCCCGTGGATTGCACGCATTGCAGCTGGTCGCGGCAGCGAAAGGCGGGTTGACCATCCAACAGGTCGCCGACCACATCGGCGTGCATCGGACCATCGCCTACCGACTGCTGAGCACGTTGGCCTCGTACCGGATGGTGGCCAAAGCCGAGGACGGACGGTTCCGCGCCGCGGCCGGGCTCGCCGCTCTGGGTGCCTCGTTCGACAACAACATCCGCGAACTGTCGATGCCGACGCTGCGGAACCTCGCCGACGAGCTCGACACCACGGTGTCGTTATTGGTCGCCGAGGGTGATCAGCAGGTCGCGATCGCCGTCATCGTGCCAACCCGGGTCTCCTATCAGCTGTCCTTCCACGAGGGCAGCCGCTATCCCCTCGACCGCGGCGCGGCCGGTATCGCACTGCTGGCCAGCATGCCGGTGCGGCCGGGCGAACGTCCGTTGGTCACCCGCGCGCGCGAACAGGGCTGGATCATCACCTACGGGGAGGTCGAGCCCAACACCTACGGTCTCGCGGTTCCGGTACACCGGCCGACAGGCTCGCCGCACACGTGTATCAACCTGATCTCACACCGCGAAGATGTGGTGCTGCACGGGCGGGAGTCGGCGATCGCGGCGGCACAGCGACTTTCGGTGGTTTTGAGTTAAGCACCCCGCTGAACTGGGGTTATGCCGGATGGAGCGCTTGACACTGTGCGATCGGCGTCGTTAGCGTGACAACAACGAACACGTGCGTTCGGTAAATGCACACACCAATAGCACTGTGCGGCAATAGGAGTGAAGCGATGGCGGACACCACCTGGGACTCCGGCCAGTCTGGCCCACCTGCGTGGGACCGCGAAGTCGACGTCGTGGTGCTCGGCACCGGCGCGGCCGGCCTGACCGCTGCGCTGACCGCAGCGGCCAGTGGCGCATCGGTGGCGGTGTTCGAGAAGGCGCCGACCGTCGGGGGGACGACCGCGGTCTCCGGCGGCATCGTCTGGATTCCAGCGCACGACCGGGCGGCCGGTGGTGAGCTGACCGTCGAGGATGCGCTGAAATACCTTGAGGCCCAATCGCTGGGCGTCATGGACCGCGAACTGGTCGAGACGTTCGTCCGCACCGGCCCGGCAATGCTCGACTTCGTCGAGAGCAACAGCGCGCTGCAGTTCGAGGTCGCCGAGGGCTTCCCCGACTACAAGCCCGAACTCCCGGGTGGCCAGCCGGGCGGCGGACGATCGTTGAACGCCAGGCCATTTGACCTCGCCACGCTGGACGACTGGGCGTCGCGCATCACGTCGTTCCCCATCGACTTCAGCAATGTCGGCATCGACGCCGAGACTCGGGCACGCATCCACGCCGCCGTCGACGATATGGACGGCGACTACTGCGTTGCCGGTACCGCGTTGATCGCGGGCTTGCTCAAGGGCCTGCTGGATCTCGGCGTCACCCCGGTCACCGAGGCCCGCGCGCTGGAGCTGATCGGGTCGGCGTCGGCGATCGCCGGAGTGCGGATTGCTCTGGACGATCACGAAATTCGAGTCCGTGCCAAGAAAGCCGTCATCCTCGGCACCGGCGGATTCGAATGGGATCAACGACTGGTCGAGGCCTACCTGCGCGGGCCGTTGCGTGGACCGGTGTCACCGCCGAACAACACCGGCGACGGCTTGCGGATGGCCATGGCGCACGGCGCCGACCTGGCGAACATGGGCGAAGCCTGGTGGGTGCCCGTCATTCAGATTCCCGGCGACACGTTGGGTGGCAGGCCGCGCAGCCGCAGCGTGCGCCTCGAACGCACCCGGCCGCGCAGCATCATCGTCAACCGGTTCGGAAAGCGTTTCCTCAACGAGGCCGGCGAATACAACTCGATGTCCGGACCGTTCCATCAGCTCGATCCGCGCCTGGGATACGTCAACGATCCGGCATGGATCGTCTTCGACGATCAGCATCTGAAGCGCTACGGCTTCCTGGGTGTCGAGCCCGGCGGTGAGGCGCCCGACTGGTTCAACAAGGCAGCGACGCTTGCCGAGCTGGAGGAGAAGGCCGGCATCGACGCCGACGGCCTGAGCGCGACCCTGTCCGTGTGGAACGACAACGTCGCCGCAGAGGTAGACCCCGAATTCGACCGTGGCGCAAGCGCGTACGACGGATACTGGGGTGACAATTCGGCGTCCACCCCGGCGCTGCAGACCCTGGGCCCATTGGACACGCCACCGTACTACGCGGTACCGGTGGGCATCGGCGCCATGGGCACCAAGGGCGGCCCGCGCACCGACAGCGACGGCCGGGTGCTGCACGTCAGCGGTGTACCGATCCCCGGGCTGTTCGCCGCGGGCAACGCGATGGCGGGCGTGACCGGTCGCGCCTACGGCGGGGCCGGCGGAACCCTGGGGCCGGCGATGGTGTTCGGCTACCGCGCGGGCCTGGCGGCGGCTTCTCGTTGAGAGCGCCGCGGGCCTGGCGGCGGCTTCTCGTTGAGAGCGCATTGAGCGCGACGATTTCGCGAATTCTTCTCTCTGAGTGCGCTCTCAACGCCCTGTGGATGGGTGAACACGTCCCTGTGCGCCCTTTGACACCCTGCAACCCATGGCGCAGGTGTTCATCGGCAGCGAGGCGTTGGCGGCGGGCAGGGTTACGAAGTACGAGCTGCGGGCGCATTACCAACGCGTGCTGCCTGACGTCTACACCGCGAAGTGTGCGCCTTCGCTCCGCGACAGGACCATTGCCACGTGGTTGTGGTCCGGACGCCAAGGTGTCATCTCGGGTGCGGCCGCGTCAGCACTGCATGGCGCAAAGTGGGTGGACCACAACGCCGTCATCGAAGTGAACTGGCCCGGTCGCAAATCTCCAGCGGGCGTTCAGATCTGCCGAGACACGTTGTTCGACGCGGAAATCACGTCGCGGCACGGTGTGGCCGTCACCAGCATCGAGCGGACCGCGTTCGACCTCGCGCGACACGGGCCCACGGCCAAGGCTGTCCAGCGGCTCGACGCGCTGGCCGCGGCCACCGCCTTCCGAGTCGGTGATGTTCTCGCGGTGGCCGAGTGTCATCCCCACGTCAAAGGTCTGCGTCGCGTGCCTCAGCTGCTGGAGCTTGTCGACGCCGGCGCGCAGTCGCCGCGTGAAACCTGGTTGCGACTGCTGCTGATGGACGCCGGATTTCCGCGGCCAGAAACTCAGATTCCAGTGCTCCGAGCCGACGGGTATTCGCACTACTTTCTCGACATGGGCTGGCCCGATGTCATGGTCGCGGTCGAATACGACGGCGAGCAACACCGCCTCGATCGCGACATCTACGGCGGCGACGTGATCCGATCGGAATACATCACACAGGTCGGCTGGCGGCGCGTCAGAGTGCTGGCAGGTCACCGAAAGTACGACATCCTGCGACGAGTCCATGAGGCGTGGCGTTGAGAGCGTGCTGAGAGCGAGCCTTCGGCGAAAAGTTCGCTCCCAGTGCGATGTCAACGCTCGGCAATGTGCTTGCGCACCAGATACTTCTGCACCTTACCGCTGGCTGTGCGGGGGTAGTCCCCTGCCACCTCGTGTAATTCTTCGGGCCACTTCTGCCGTGCCGCACCGCAGCTGTCGAAGTGCGCGCGAACCTCCTGCAGCGTCGGCATCCGGTGGCCCTCCCGGACGCGCAGCACGGCAGCGGTGTGCTCGCCGAGACGGGCGTCCGGCGCAGAGACCACCACCGCTTCGGCGACCGCCGGCATGCTCAGCAGCAGCTCCTCGACCTCAAGCGCGCTGATGTTCTCGCCACCGCGGATGATCACGTCCGCTTTGCGGTCGGTGATCGTCAGGTAGCCGTCCTCGTCGAGGACGCCGATGTCTCCGGTGTGATACCAGCCCTCAGCGTCAAAAGCCTTGGCAGTCACCATGTCATCGGTGTACCCGAGGCACAGATCCGGTCCGCGAGAGAGGATCTCGCCTTCGTCGGTCAGACGGACCTCCACGCCGGGCCGGGCGTCACCGTCGGTGAACAGCCGCTTGTCCTCCGGCGCGCTCGGCCGTGACCCGGTGATCGACGGGTGCTCGGTGCTGCCGTAGGAGCGGAAGACGTGCACACCCAGATCGGCGAGCCGACGGGTCACCGCGATCGGCACCGTCGAGCCACCGAGGCCGACGTGTTTGATCCGGCTCATGTGCGCGTCGGTGAAATCGGGGTGATCGAGCAGGCTTGTGACGAAGTACGGCGGGCCGCCGCCGATCGACATGCCTTCGGACTCCATCAGTTCCAGCACCCGGCCGGGATCCCAGACGTCGGTCAGGTCGATGGGCGCGCCTTCGAGCACCGGAATCAGGAAGGCACCGACCATACCGATGAAGTGGCCGACGGGCGTCGCGGTGATCTGTCTGCCGCGGTCGGGCGCATAGTTCTCCAGCAGCTGCCGAGTCTCGAACCCCAGCGTTTGATGGCTGTGGATCACGCCCTTGGGATCGCGGGTTGTTCCGGAGGTGAACGCGATCAGCGCCGGGCCTGCCGGATCGGTGTGCAGCTCGCCGTCCATCGGTTCGTCGGCCAGCAGGTCATCGAAGTTGTCGCCCACCAGGCCCACGATCGGGATCTCGGCACACAGATCTGGCTGATACGTCATGTGTCCGAAGTGCTCGGTGGTGATGAAGACCTTGGGCCGTGCCGTGCCGATGATGTGGGTCAATTCCTTGCGACCGTAGAAGTGCACGATCGGCACGACGACAGCCCCCAGGAACGACGTCGCCCAATACGTCACCGCGGCCTCGACCCAGTTGGGCAGCTGGAAGGCGATGACGTCACCGGGGCCGACCCCGCGGGACCGCAACCCGGCCGCCAGCCGGCGCGCAAGGATCTCCACGTCGCGGAAGGTCCCACTGAACGGCCGTACCGCGGAGTGCACCCAGAACCCGGTGTCGGGGTTGGCCGCCAGACCCTTGGCCAGCAGCTCACCGAGAGTATCCGGCGTCCACCAGCCTTCCTCGATGTAGCGTTTGCTCAGCTCAACCGGGATATTCCTCAACTGCAGCACCTCCGCTTGGCGATGCTATTCTCCGTCATCGAGAATGCCAATACCGGAATTGGAGAACGCAAACATGGTCGATCTGGAGACGAGCGACGGCCTTGCAGTCCTCACGATCGACCGTCCGCACGCCCGTAACGCGATCGCACTGTCGACCATGGGTGAACTCGAGGAGGCGCTCGACGCGGCGGCAGGCGCGCTGGCCTTGGTCATTCGCGGCGGCGGCGACCGGGCATTCGTGTCCGGCGGTGACCTCAAGGAACTGAGCGCGCTGCGCACCACCGACGAGGCCGCCGCGATGGCTGCCCGCATGCGCGCGATCTGCGACCGCATCGCCGGTTTCCCCGCCCCCGTCATCGCCGCACTCAACGGGCATGCCCTCGGCGGCGGAGCCGAAGTCGCCGTCGCCGCCGACATCCGGATCGCCGCCGACGACATCAAGATCGGCTTCAACCAGGTTTCGTTGGCGATCATGCCGGCCTGGGGCGGCGCCGAGCGGCTGGCGGCACTCGTCGGCAACGGCAAAGCCTTGCTGCTCGCCGGGTCCGGCACGGTACTCACTGCCGCTGAGGCGCAGCGGTGGGGCCTGATCGATAGGGTGGTTCCGCGAGATTCGTTCGACGACGAATGGCGAACGCTGGCAAGGTCGTTGGCCGACCGGCCGGCCGGTCGTATCAAGAAGGTGATCGGCGGCGTCACCCCGGCCGAAGCCATCGACGCGTTCGCCGAACTGTGGGTGTCCGACGAGCACTGGGAAGCTGCCGACCGGGTGATGAACCGCGGGAAGTAGCGCCGGCATCAGAGCGGGAACCTGGCGCGCACTGCGGTGAACCGTTCCCACATCTGCGCGGTGCGCTCATAAGCGTTGATGCGCTTGGTCTCCGGCGGCAGCGCATCGCCGAGTTCGGTGCGGGCGACCACGCGAGTGGACAGGACGGCGGGCTCTCCCCCGAGCATGTGACGGTAGGTGAGGTTGCCGCGCTCGAACCCCTGGGTGTCGACCCAGTTCTGCACGCCGGGGTCGTCGTGGGCGAGAACCAGCCGGATCTTGCCGTCGTCGTCCACAGACGCGCGGCTCGGGGTGTAGCTGACGGGACGGTAGAGGAAGTCCATGCTGGTGAAAAATGTGCCCATATTGGTGATCATCCAGAGACCCTCGTGCGCGTCGAACTCGACGATCAGCGCCTCGTCGGGGCCCAGTTCCCAGTACATGTTCGCAGCGACGCGGCCGCGCTTGGCGTCGGCCTCGGTGGCTTCCGTTTCCGGAAACCGATTCGGGTGCTCGTTGTCGACTCCGCCGTAGGTGAATGGAAATTCGGGCCAGCTGGTCATCAGGCCTGTGACGAAATCGCCGGCCCATCCCATCGCGTCGACCATTGCGGTCGCAGTCGGGACCGGCCTGGGTGCGGCCATGTCGACGCGCTCAATACGCAGCACACCGGGTCGCTCATCCCAGCTGTCAAAACCCTGTCGAATGAACAGCTTCCGGGTGGCAGGTGTGGTCGGTAACCAGTTCAGGCCACGCTCGGGCCCGCCGATGTACAGCTCGAACGTGCCGTCCGGTTCGACATGCAGTTGGTGGCCGAACACATTGGCCTCCGGCACATCGCCGAACGGCTCGTGCAGGACGTGCGGGCCGGCCGGGCGCGCGCCCTGTACGGTGACGTTGAAAAATCGCGCGGTACCTCGTGTTCCGGTGACTCGATAGATCGACTCACCGTCAATCCACGCCTGCTGATAGGTGAAATCCGCGCAATCGCCGCCGAGTTTGCGGGTCGGACCGCAGAAGGCGTGGATGCTCGGGTACCGCGAATCCCGGGTTTCCAGCGCAAGGTCGAAGGCCTGCCCCAGGTTCTGGGTGAGGAAACGGAACGCGTCGGTCCGCTGAGCCCCTGAGGTGGCGTTGAAGTCCTTGAACGACTGCCGGCCGGCGGCCTTCAGTCGATCGCAGAACTCGCTCCACGCATCATCGAGCGCCTTGTCCTCCGGACCATCGCCAAACGCCACCGGACTCCCCCTCTCCTCAGCCGCCGAGCCGGTCGAGCATCCCGCGGACCGCATCACACGCCCGCTGCGCCGCCGGCAGCCGTCCTTCTGCGTCGATTCTCGGCCCCAGCAGCTCGAGGTCGAAGCCGAACCGATAGCCCTCGGCCAGCGCCTGGGCCACAAACGATTCGATCGGGATCGCGCCATCACCCGGTACCGCCCGGGCAGGCAGCGCGCGGTCGCCCAGCACATAGTCACTCAGCTGGATCAACCGCGTCCGGGGAAGCGCCCTGCGCAGCAATCCCGCAAGGTCGGCCTCGGCCCAGCAGTGGAACAGATCGATACAGATGTCGAGTCCGGCCGATTCGGCAAGCGTGATGGTGTCGCGCAGACTGTGCGCCATGTGGATGTCGGCGTACACGGCGTTGGCATTCTCGATGGCCAGGCTGATGCCGGCCTGTGCGGCCTCGTGCAGGCACGGCTCGATCGCGGTGCCGAAGGCCTCGGCGGCCTCCGACCAGCTGAGCTCGCCACGGCCGCCGGTAAGCAGGTAGATGCAGCGGGCATCGACGGATGCGGCGACGTCGATCAGCCGAGATAGTGCGCTGCGGGCGGCGCCGGCCGTCCGCCGGTCAATCGGGACTAGGCCGGAACCGAAGACGTGGCAGACCGCCTGCACCAGATAGTCACCAGATCCGACGACTCGCTGGAAGTCGGGGTCAAGCAGCTCGGTGTCGATGACACTAAGACACCGCACACCGAGTTGCGTCCAATGGCGTTGCAGTTCAGCCGGACTCGACCCCAGGAAGGTGACGTCATGGACGGATAGCTGCTCGTGCATCCCGGGCTCAGTCCCGCTTTTCGATCGGAACTCCGAAGCGCTCCCGGAACGGTGCGAACTCGGCGTGTAGATCGTCCAGGTTCTCCCCGATGTCGGTCAGCAGCGATGTGGAGTAGCGGAATTTGCCATAGCGGTCGCCACGGTTCTCGGCCAGGTAGGTGCGCATGGCCGACTCAGCCCCGCCGCTGAGATCACGACCGCAGAAGGCGTAGTAGGTCCGTACGGTCGCGATCGGGTCTGCGATGAAATCGAGGTACGGGATGTGCATGATGCGCGGATCGTCGACCAGTGGCGCGCTCATCGTGTTCCTGATGCTGGCCCGGGTCAGTTCGAGATGCATCTTTGCGGCGGCCTGGAGATCGACGGGCCCGATGATGCCCTCGAGGATGTCGGCCATCATCATGGTGCGCGATGCGGCGACCTGTACCGGATCACGGTGCAGCCAGAGCAGATTCGCGTCCGGGTAGGTGTCGAAGAATGCCTCCAGACGGAAGCCGTGGAAACCCTTCAGCACCCAGTATTTGCGTGGCCGGTGGTATTGGCACTGTTGCAACATCGCCTTGTGCAGCCGGTACTGCGCGGCCGGATCCGTCGGGAGTCCGCCGACCAGCGTCGGCATCGGCACCCGCCACCATGCGGTCGGTGTCATCACCCGGAAGTCGTACGCCCAGGTGCGTTCGTCTTCCGGAAGTCCGTCACCGAGCATGTCGTTGTACGGATGGCTGTGCAGCCATTTGGGCATCGTGGTGTTGATCTCACGCCAGTCGGCATCGGCCTTGTCCCGGCGCGGATCGTCCGCTGCGGCGAGGCCCGGCGGCGGCGATGGGTACATCACTTCCCAGAAGCGAAGCGCACGGCCGTGCGGGTCCACCGACATCAGGGCGTGCATCAATGTGGTGCCCGAGCGTGGCTCGCCTGTGACGAACATCGGCCGGTCGATCACCTCGTCGGCGATCGGATAACGGCTCCGGTCCGCGATCAGTTCCAGTCGCGACGTCAACAGCCAGTGGCAGACACGCTCGGCCTCGGCAATTCCGTTGGCGTCCAAGCCGACACCGTTGAGGTGATCGACGGCCAGGGTGAACCGCTCCGGCAGGCTCGGATCGCCGAAGTCGTCGCAGCCGGTCTCGGCCCGCGCGCGGGTGAGCAGATCGGCGGCATCCAGTCGATCGGTCATGGCCGTCCTCCACACAGGATCAGCAGCTCATCTTCGGTCCGACGTACGTTGGCCGCCGATGCCGCGCTGAATTCCAGACCTGCCATCGTGCTGTAGTCCAGGATCTTGGGAACCCGAAGTCCGGCGTCGACATACGACTTGATGGTCCGTGCGACCTGTTTCGGGGTACCGTGCGGGACCAAAGCGAGGATTGCCTCGGGATCGACACGGGCAAGGAAATCGATGATGCGCTCCCGGGTGAGGGTGGCCGGATTGATGTCGTGAAAGCCGGCCCAGTCCTCCCCCATCGGATGGTCGAATCCGAAGCGGCGCAACACCGGTGCCGATACCTGCAGCAGAAAGCTGGCCACCAGCGGCGCCCGGACGATCCGCTCGATGGCGGCGTCGTCCTCACCGATCAGGCACACCTGCACGAAACACGGGGTGATCGCCATCGGGTCCCGGCCCGCTCGGTCGGCGGACTGGCGCACCGCGCGCAACATCTCCGCATAGTGATCAGGGGTCCATGCGCCGGCCGGCCACCAACCGTCGGCGTACCGGCCGACGATCTCGAGCATGCGCGGGCCGCTGGCACCGATCCAGATCGGCGGCACGCGTCCCGCGTAAGGCTCGGTGTCGAGGCGGGCCTGCTCCAGCCGGTAGAACTGGCCGTGGAAGTCGACCGGACCGGGGCTATCCCACAGCAGCCGAATGACTTTCAGCGCCTCCTCGAGGCGACTCACTGGCTTGGCGAAGTCGAAGCCGTACGGCACGATGTTCTCGTTCTCGCCACTGCCGAGCCCCAAGATGAACCGACCGCGCGACAGGTGGTCGATAGTAAGGGCGCTCTGGGCAAGTAGTGCGGGATGGCGCCGGACCGTGTCGACCACGCTGGTGACCAGTGGCACAGTGGTGGTGAGCACTGCCGCGGCGGCAGCGACCGCCATGCCGTCGAGATGTCGGTGCGGCGACGGTGACACGGTGGCCAGGTCGGTGAATTCCGGTGTCCACAACGAATCCGGCCAGAAACTGACCATGTGGTCGGGTAACCAGATCGAGTGGTACCGACCACTGTCCAGGTCGGTGAGGCAGGACAGATCCAACGGAAGGGTGGTGCGCAGAAATGCGGCCGGCTGGACGTCCATCAGGCGAACGGCTCCTCGCCTTCCAGCTTGGTGCGGTGCAACAACCTGCCGGACTGCGGATCGTAGGGCGTGGCGCGGTGCATGGTTCCGGTGTTGTCCCAGATGACCAGGTCGCCGACCGTCCAGTGGTGGCGGTAGACGAACTCAGGTCGGGTGGCCCAATCCCGTAACCGGACAAGCAGTTCGACGCTCTTGCGGAAGTCCATGTCCACCACGTGGCGCGCCGTGCACCCCAGCACCAGGGATTTGCGCCCAGAGCGGTGATTCCACACCAGCGGAAGTTCGCGGTCGCCGATCGCCATCATCGCCCGCAGCGTCGGGTAGCTGGGTTCGGGCTCGTAGTAGAACAGCGTGTTCCACGCCGAGTGCATCACCCGCAGCGATTCGAGCGTGTGCTTGTCGGCTTCCTCCAGCGCGTCGTAGGCCGCGTAGGTATTGGCGAATTCGGTGTCGCCGGAGCCGTCCGGGCACACGACCTTGCTCGACAGAAGCGAGGCGCGGATCGGCACGCTGTTCATCGTCCCGTCGATGTGCCAGTACAGCGAGCCTTTCAGATAGTCGGCCAGCTCGTTGATGCTGGTGTCCAGGGTGACGGAGTAGACCTGCTCTCCAGTGCGTTCCGGCGCGAATGTGCCCAGCGTCTCGGTGAATTCGACCTGTTCGGCGTCGCTGAAACCGATCTGCGGAAACACCAGCACACCACGGCGTTCGAGGAGGTCACGAAGACTGTCGGCATGCACACCGCTGAGCAAGTCCGCCTTGGTGGCCCGGACTTCGGAGGCGATAGCCGGTGCGATATCGACAACCGACAGGCTCATGGCCGGTAACTATACACCGGCGTATAGTTACCGGGGCAGGACTCCGCGCAGGAACAGATCGACCGCGTGCAGCAGACGCCGGCGCTCTTCCTTCTGGCTGCGGTAGAGGCCGAAATCGGCCAACCGGGCGGGCAACACCTCGACCATGGCCAGGAAATGCTCTGCCGCGAGCTCGATGTCGTCGACCTCGATGGCACCGGACTCGGCATGGCGCGCAAGGAGATCCATCACCTGCCGCTGGCGGCGCGCCCAGCCGAGAGAGTCAGCGCTGAGCGCGAATTCGGGAAAGCGGTGTGCTTCGTTGCGCGCGATTCGATGCAGCTGCACGATGTCCGGATCGAGTGCTTGACGCAGCGCACCTTCGCCGATGGCTACCAAGGCGGCACGCAAATCCTGCTCGTCGGCGGCATCGCCAGTGTCGACCGGCACCGCCCGGCTGAACGCCCACGGGATGACGTCGAGGAACACCGCGCGCTTGTCGGGGTAGCGAGCGTACAGCGTCGGTTTGGCGATTCCGGCGGCCTCGGCGATCGCGACCATCGTCGTCGCGTCGTAGCCGTTCTCGAGAAACGTCCGCACCGCCGCTTCCCGGATCCGAAGGTGCAGAGCCGCGGCCTCGGCCTGCGTCGGCCGTCCGCCCCGCCGCTGCGCATCCGACGACGCCTTTGCCATTCGCGAGAGTTTACGGCGCGATCTATCACATCGGGCGTTGCCGCGTGAGTTCCTCGCCGGCGCAGCCGCTGTTCGCTAGCCTGTGCCGGTGACCGACGCGGCAATGGATATCGAAGAGATCAAGAAGCTCAAAGCCCGATATTGCCGCCTGCTCGACACCAAAGACTGGGCTGGCTGGCGGGACGTCTTCACCGACGACTTCGTCAGTGACACCACCCCATCCGGCGGTGTGCTCATCACCGGCGCCGACAACATGGTCGAGTTCATCAAGAAGACTCTGGGCAAGCCCTCTCAACCCACCGTGCATCAGGTTCACGCTCCGGAGATCGAGCTGACCTCGCCGTCCACCGCCACAGGAATCTGGGCGCTGAACGACGTTGTGCGCCTTGCCCCCGGCGTCAACCTCGCGGGGTACGGCCACTATCACGAGACCTACGAGAAGTCCGGCGGACAGTGGCGGATCAAGACTTCCACCCTGACCAGGCTGCGCGAGGACGTATTCAATCCCCTATTCTCCATTCGGATTTCGCCACGCCTGCGTGATTCCGCGGCGCGGCTGGCACGAAAGCGAGGCATGGTCTGATGTCACAACGCACAGTTCTGGTCACCGGGGCATTCGGTCAAGTCGGCTGGCGTTGCACCGAAATCCTCGTGAACCGCGGGTACACCGTCGTCGCCACCGACCTGCCGACCGAGACGTCCCGGACGGTCGCGGCCCGGCTGGCCGCCGGGCGACACCCCGGAGCATTCCTGCCGGTGTACGCCGACCTGACCGACGCCGATGCGGTGAGCGAAATGCTTGGTGACCACCCTCCTACCGCGATCGTCCACCTGGCCGCGATGCTGGCACCGGCCTCATACCGCAATCCGAAACTGGCTCGCCGGGTCAATGTCGGCGGTACCACCAACCTGGTGTGGGCCGCCGCCGCACTGCCCGAACCACCGACGATCATCTATGCATCCAGTGCGTCGGTGTACGGGTCCCGAAACCCTTATCGCTACCCCGAACTGATCACTCCGACGACACCAGTGAATCCCATCGACCAGTACGGCGAGGACAAGGTGCTGGCCGAGAAGGTGATCACCGATAGCGGCCTGCCGCATGCGATGTTGCGTCTGGCCGGTGTCATCTCCCCCGACGCCGCAGGCTCGATGAACAGTGACTACCTGGTTCTGATGCGAGCAACTCCCGGCGACAACCGGTTGCACACCGTCGACGCCCGCGACGTCGCGTTGGCCTTCGCCAACGGGGTCGACCGCACCAAGGCCATCGACGGCAAGGTACTGTTGATCGGCGGCGATGAAACCCACCTGCACACGCATCGCGACGTCGAAGACGACATGATGTCCGCGATGGGACTCGGCCGGCTCGGGGCCGGTGCCAGTCTTCCCGGCGACCCCGACGACGAGCGGGGCTGGAGCTTCACCGGGTGGTATGACACGACGGAATCCCAAGCGTTGCTGGACTTTCAAGAACACCCCTGGCCCGAGACCGTAGCCTGGGTGGCCGGATCGCAAAGCGGCGCACTGAAGACAGTCCTGGGACTGGCGGGACCTGTTATCAGGCCCGTGATGCGACTGGTGCTGGCCGCGCAACGCCGCCAGGAAGGCCGCGGCCGGTACGCCGACCCGTGGAACTTCATCGCAGGTAAGTACGGCCCCGAAGTCCTGGCCGGTGCGGGCGACTAGGGACGCTCAGTTCGGGAAGGCCGCGATCACCGTTTCGCCGAACTCGGCGATCGACTCGGGTGCACCGAAATCGGCAAACCAAATGTAAAACCGTTGCGCCCCTTGGTCACGCAGTCGGGCGAAGTACGCGATGAGTTCGTCGGCACGGCCACAGACCAGACCGGGACCGAGATGTCCCCAGCGTCGGCGGCTCTTGTCAGCCACCTCGTCGCCGTCGGCGTTGCGGCCGATGAACCCGACCATCTGCTGGACTGAGGCGCGCGCCGCGCCGATGGCGGGCAACAGTTTCGGCAACTCCTGGACGTAGGTGGCGGGCAGGTTCCACCAGTCGGCGTACTGGCGTACCAGCTCCAGCATCCGGGGTCCGCGACCGCCGAGCAGCAGCGGGATCGGCCTGCTCGGTTGGGGCTGCTGGGCGTCGTCACCGGCCCAGTACCCCTTCAGCGCGATGAGGGTCTGCTCGAGAGCGGCTACCCGCTGCTTTCCTGTCGCGGTGCCGAATCCGAACTTGGCCAGCTCGTCGGGCATGGACCCGGAGCCCAGGCCCAAATCGAATCGTCCGCCCGATGCCTCGGCAAGTGTGACGGCCTGCTTGGCCAACACCGCGGGCGCACGGAAGGGATCGCAGAGCACCAGGTGACCGATCCGCAGGCGCTCGGTTCGGGCGGCCACCCAGGTCGCCGTCGTCATCGCTTCCCAAATCGGGCTGGCCGGTGCCATCGGCGTCTCGAGATGATCGAGGAAGGCCACCCCGTCGAAACCGCTTGCTTCGGCCGTCTGGGCTCGCAGCACCAAATCGTCGATGCCCATTCGGCTTTGCGGGATGTACAGGTGCCACTCGACCATGATTCGACCTTTCGCGTCCGTCGCGCCGAGGTGCAGGGTAACGTGATTCTCGCTTTCGGAGAACCGGTTCTCGGATAGTCGTGAGAGGAGCCGACGTGTCAGGACGGTGCACAGGCAAGGTCGCATTGGTGACCGGCAGTAGCCGGGGCCTCGGCAAGGCGATAGCGCAGCGACTGGCCGCCGAGGGCGCCACCGTGGTGCTGACCGCCCGCACCGCCGAACCCGATCCGAAGTACGACGGCTCACTGGTACAGACCCAGCAGGAGATCGTCGACGCCGGCGGCACCGCCGTCACCATCGCCGCGGACCTGTCCGACTCCGCGGACCGCGAGCGGTTGTTCGCCGAGACCGTTGCTCAGGTCGGCGCCCCGGACATCGTCGTCAACAACGCCGCGGTCACCTTCCTGCGCCCGCTGGACGGATTCCCCGAGCGGCGGGTCCGGTTGATGCTGGAGATGCACGTCGTTGCACCGCTGCACCTGACGCAGCTCGCCATCCCGGCCATGCGGGAGCGCGGCCGCGGGTGGGTGCTCAACCTCACCTCGGTTGGCGGCGATCTGCCCCCGGGACCGCCGTTCTCCGAGTTCGACCGCACCGCCGGGTTCGGGATCTACGGCACGGTCAAGGCGGCGATGAACCGGATGACGAAAAGCCTTGCGGCCGAGTTGTACGACGACGGTATCGCCGTGAACGCCGCCGCGCCGACCAACCCTGTCGCCACTCCGGGGGCCGGCAGCCTGGACCTCGCGAAGACCGATACCGAGGACATCGAGCTGATCACGAGGACCGCGTTGGAGCTGTGTACCGGCGATCCGTCGACCGTGACCGGGCGCATCGTGCAGACCCAGACATTTCTTCGCGAGATCGGCGCGCTGAGCTGACCGGCGATCTCCTCGACGAGTTGCGGGACCGCCTTGCCTCCCAGGGGATTTCCGGGCTGCGGCCGTTGGCCGGTGGGGCCTCGAGCCTGACCTTCGCCGGTGACCTCGCCGATCGTCGTGTCGTGGTGAAGGTCGCCCCGCCCGGCCACGCGCCCATCGCGCACCGTGATGTTCTTCGTCAGGCCAGAATCATCCAGGCCCTGCAGGGCACGGCGGTGCCGGTGCCGGAGATCCTGTTCGACGACGCGGGCGAACCACCGGACATACCACCGCTGTTCGTGATGTCGTTCTCCCCCGGAACGTCGGTGGAGCCGCTGTTCGGCCCCGACGACGCCGGTGCGGAGACCGCGGTCGCCGAGCGGTTTCATCGTGCCGCCCACACTCTGGGTGTGCTGCACCGGCTGTCACCTGCCGAGTTCGGCCTGACCGGCGAACCGGTCATAGCCCCGGCTGCCGAGGTCGACAAATGGTGTCGCACATTGGAAACGGTGGATCCGGCGCTCGCGCCCGGTTGGCAACAGGTTGCGCACGCATTGCACGTCGCGACCCCGCCCCCGATCGCGCCGGCTATCGTGCACGGCGACTTTCGATTGGGCAACCTGCTGGCCGACGAGCAGGGCATCACCGCTGTGATCGACTGGGAGATCTGGTCGGTCGGCGACCCGCGTGTCGACGTCGGCTGGTTCCTGATCAACTCCGACCCGGACACCTATCGGCGAGCCACCCCGTACCGCGGGACGACCCCGCCGGTGCGCGAATTGGTCGCCGATTACCGGGATGCGGTGGGAAGGCACGTACCCGACCTCGAGTGGTTCCAGGCGCTTGCCTGTTTCAAGTCGACGGCCACCTGGTCGCTGATCGTCAAACACAACCGGCGCCGGATGACAGCCGACCCCTCGTTGGAGGCGATGGCCGAGGCCCTGCCCGGCTTACTCAACCGAGCGGCCCATTACCTGGCTTGAGGCACGAACGACGAAGCAGGGCAGAGTTTTCCACAGTTCTGACTTCATCCACAGGTCGGCTTTGGCGTCGGGTTTTTGTCGGTGGTTCGCACTAATGTTCGATGTATGGGTTTGATCGACGGCGTGTTGGAGGCGCTCGACGATGTCGTCGAGGCGTTGGCCGCAGTCGATCTCGAGGGGTTGTCACCGCCGGATCGGTTCAGGGTTCTGCAGCGGTTGGAGACCGCGCGACGCCGGCAGGTCGCAGTGTCGCACGCGGTGGTGGGGCGGTTGGAGCAGGTCGAGGGCTGCCCGCCGGTACCGATCACCCTGGCCGATGTGTTGCGGATCAGTCCGCGGGAGGCCAAACGCCGCATGCGGGATGCCGAGCAGGTGGCGCCGCGGCGGGCGTTGACCGGTGAGCCGCTGCCGCCGCTGCTGCCCGAGACCTCCAAGGCCTGGCACGACGGGCAGTTGGATGGCGAGCATCTGAAGGTGATCCAGAAATTCTTCCGTGACTTGCCCGATCATGTCCCGACGGTGGAGGTCGAGAGGGCCGAACGCACACTGGCCGAGCACGCCCAAACGATGCGGCCCGATCAGTTGGACAAGATCGCCCACCGGTTGGCGCTGCACCTCAACCCGGACGGGACGTTCTCCGATGACGACCGCGCCCGCAAACGCGGCTTCGTCTGGTGCGGTGGGCAACAAGTCGACGGGATGAGTGTGGGCCGGCTGATCGCCACGCCGGAGTTGCGGGCGCTGCTCGATGGGTGGTTCACCAAGTTCGCCGCACCCGGGGTGTGCAACCCCGCCGACCAGACCCCCACCCTCACCCCATCCGAGGATGTGGCCGACCGCGACCTGCGCAGCCACGCCCAACGCCAACATGACGCGTTGACCGCACTGGTGCGCGGTCAGCTCGGGGATCCGAAACTCGGTCAGCACAACGGGTTACCCGTCACGGTGATCGTCTCGGCCACCCTGCAGGACCTGCAGGCCAAGACCGGGCACGCGGTCACCGCCACCGGAACCCTGCTACCCATCCCCGACGTCATCCGGATGGCCAGCCACGCCTACCACTACCTGGCCCTGTTCGACGGGATGCGCGGGCAGGCGTTATGGCTGGGCCGCACCAAACGGGTGGCATCGGCTGATCAGCGGATCATGCTGCACAGCAAGGAACGCGGTTGCACCCGCCCGGGATGTGACGCACCGGGCTATCTCACCGAGGTCCACCACGTCGACGAATGGGCCCAGGGCGGGCTGACCAACATCGACACCCTCACCCTGGCCTGCCCGGCCGATCACCGACTCCTCGACCACGGCTGGAAAACCCGAAAACTCGCCAACGGCAACACCGAATGGATCCCCCCACCACAACTCCCACTCACCGCAGGCACCAACACCTACCACCACCCAGAACGCCTGCTTGCCAAGGACGCCGAAAAGGACTAGCCGCGCGGAATGCCGGCCAGCCGGTCGGCGAACTTCTCTTCGGCGGCGGCTCGCAATCGCAAGAGGTGTTCGGAGGGAAACAGATCCGGCGCCGGTTCGCGGTTCTTCAGCAGCAGCCGGGCCAAGGTCACCTTGTGCACCTCGGTCGGCCCGTCGGCGAGCCCCAGCACGAACGACTCGGTCAGGTATTGCACGAACGGCATCTCGTGGCTGGTACCCAGCGAACCGTGAATCTGCAGTGCGCGCGCCGAGACGTCGTGCAACACCTTCTGCATCATCGCCTTGACGGCCGAGATATCGGCCCGTACCGCCTTGTAGTCGTTGTACTGGTCGATCTTCCACGCGGTCTGCAAAGTCAGCAGCCGGAACGCCTCGATCTCCATCCAGGAGTCGGCGACCATCTCCTGCACCATCTGCTTGTCCGCCAGCACGCTGCCCTGCGTGTAGCGCGACACTTCCCGCTCGCAGATCATGTCGAATATCCGCCGCACCAGGCCGACGGTCCGCATCGCGTGGTGAATTCGACCGCCACCCAACCGGGTTTGCGCCACCACGAACGCACCACCGCGCGGGCCAAGCATGTGGTCGGCGGGGACACGCACGTTCTCGTACCGCACGTAGCCCTCGCGGCCGCCGCCCCCGAGCGGCTGGTAACCCAGCCCGACATCGCGCAGCACGTTGATCCCGGGGGTGCCGCCGGGCAGCACGAACATCGAATACCGGTCGTACGGCGCGGCATCGGGGTCGGTCATCGCCATCACGATGATGAACGACGCTTTGGACGCGAACGACGAATACCACTTCTCGCCGTTGATGACCCAATGGTCGCCGTCTTGCACAGCGGTGGTCTCGAAGATCTTGGGATCGGCGCCACCCTGAGGTTCGGTCATCGAGAAGCAGGAGATGATGCGGTTGTCCAGGAGCGGCTCGAGATAACGCTCCTTGAGCTCCGGCGTGCCGTAGTGCGCGAGGATCTCACTGTTGCCCGAGTCCGGCGCCTGCGAACCGAAAACGATTGGCGCGCACTCGGACCGGCCTAAGATCTCATTGAGCAGCGCCAATTTCACCTGCCCGTAGCCCGGGCCGCCGAGATGCGGGCCCAGGTGAGTGGCCCATAAGCCGCGGTCTTTGACGATCTGCTGCAGCGGCGGAATCAACGCCTGGCGTACCGGGTCGGTGAGGTCATGCGATTCGGAGACGATGTAGTCGATCGGCTCGCACTCCGAGCGGACGAATTCCTCGACCCACTTCAGTTGATCAGCCCAATCCGGATCGGTGGAGAAGTCCCATGACATGTGTTTCGTCCCTTCCGATTACGACCAGGTGGATCGGCGGTCGGCCGCGTCATCGGTCGCGTGGCTGAGAACCTGATTGCGGTTCTCCAGCTCCAGCGCCGGGCCCAGCCCCGCGGCGGCGATGTTGACCTGCAGCGCACGCTTTGTCAGCTGAACTCCGAACGGCGCCAGTTCGGCGACCCGACGGGCGATATCCACGGATCGCTCGACCAGCTCCTCGGGCTCCACCAGGTGGCTGACCAGCCCGCGACGGTCCGCTTCCTCAGCAGGCACGGTGCGGCCGGTGAGCATCCAGTCCGCGGCCACCCCCGCCCCGACGATCCGGGGCAGGTGATAGCTCATCCCCATCTCCGCGCCCGACAGTCCGAGCAGGATCGCAGCGTTGCCGAATGTGGCTGCGGTGGAACAGATCCGGATATCGGCGGCCAAGCTCAGCGCCAATCCTGCGCCCACGCACGCTCCGTTGACCGCCGCGATCACCGGTTGCGGCAGGTCGGCGACCGCGCGCACCAGACCCGCCATCGCCTCCTGGAAGCGCAGCCGGTCGATGGCGGGGGCGTTGGCATCGAGCATGCCCGGGCCGAAGTGACGGATGTCGATCCCCGAACAGAAGCCGCGACCGGCACCGGTGATCACCACCGCATGTACCGACTGGTCCCGCCCCGCCGCAGCCACGGTGAGCGCAAGCTCGTCGCGCATGACCTCGTTGATCGCGTTGAGTTGCTTCGGGCGATTGAGCCGGATCAGAAGGACGCCGGGCGCCGGCGTCTCGAGCTCGAGGGTCTCGGTCATCACACCCGCTCGATGACGGTCGCCGTACCCATTCCGCCGCCGGTACACATGGTGACCACGCCGGTGGTGCGGTCGCGACGTTCCAACTCGTCGAGCACTGTGCCGATCAACATGGCCCCGGTTGCCCCGATCGGATGTCCGAGCGCGATCGCTCCGCCGTTGACGTTGACCCGTTCCGGATCCAGGCGCAGATCGCGAATCGTCTTGAGCGGCACTGCGGCGAACGCCTCGTTGATCTCCCAGAGATCGATGTCGCCGATTGTCATTCCGGCCTTGGCCAGAGCGCGCTCGGCCGCCGGGCCGGGTGCGGTGAGCATGATGATCGGCTCGCTGCCAATCGCCGCGGTGGCGCGAATCCGCGCGCGCGGCACCGCACCGTGAGCCCGCGCCCAGTCAGCTGATGACAGCGTCACCACCGCGGCACCGTCGACGACGCCCGAGGAGTTGCCCGCGTGGTGCACGTGGTCGATGCGCGCCACATCGGGGTACCGGCTCAAGCAGATCTCGTCGAAGCTGAGGTTCTCGCCGTCCAGGTTCGCTGCGCCCATGCGTTCAAAGGCGGGCGGCAGCGTGGCCAGCTTTTCCACTGTCGTTCCCGGCCGAGGATGCTCGTCGCGGTCCGCGGCGATCTCGCCATCACCGCCCAGCACCGCGATGATCGACCGGTCGAAGTATCCGCCCGCGATCGCCGCTGCGGCGCGGTCCTGACTGGCGACCGCGAATGCGTCGACGTCCGCTCTGCCGAATCCTTCCACCGAGGCGATCAAATCGGCCGAAATACCCTGCGGCACGGTCGGGTACAGTCGCCGAAACGCCGGATTCGCGCCGTCGATGGTCGGCGTTCCGACACCGACGTTCCACCGTGACATCGACTCCACGCCGCCGGCCACCACCAGATCCTGTTGGCCACCGGCAATCCCGGCGGCCGCCACTGTGACGGCTTGTTGTCCGGACCCACAGAACCGGTTCAACGTCATTCCGGGGACCGTCTGTGGCCAGCCGGCCAGCAGCAGCGACAGTCTGGCGATGTCATCACCGTGCTCCCCCGCCAAGATTCCGTTGCCCGCAATTACGTCGTCCACGGCGGCGGGATCGAAGCCCAGCCGATCGACCGTCGCGGTGAGGCACTGCGCCAACAGATCCTGCGGATGGATGCCGTGCAGCGCGCCGTCCGGGCGACCCCGGCCGCGAGGAGTGCGCACCGCGTCGAGAATGAGCGCGTCTCTGATGGCCGACCCCCTTACTGGGAATGCTGCTTCGCCGAAAGCGAGAATAGAGTTCTCTAAGCGCACTGTCGCATAGAAGGTCCCACCACACAAGAAACCGTGCCCCGGGAGGACTTTCCCATGCCAAACTGAGCCATGCGCTTAGTCCGGATGTGTTCTGCGGTTGCACTGGCTGCGGTGTGCGTCGCCGGTTCGTCGGCTCCCGCCGGCGCCGAGGAGCCGCTGCACCAAGTCACCTACAGCGTGTTCTCCGAGCTGCCGTTCCGGGCTGCCGACATCTACTACCGGGACACCGAACCGGCGAACTGGTCGGACTACAGCCACGACCCCTACGTCTTCAGCCCGAAGGTCGAGGCGGATATCGGCCCCACCAAGAAGTGGGTGCTCAACGTTCAGTTGGCAAACCCCGACGAGTGGGCGATGGTGGCGGCCACCAGCGGGCTATCGCCCACCCCGCCGAACGTTCACTGCGTGCTTGCGGTCGACGGCGTCGTCGTCGCGGAGAACTCCGGCCCCAAGGGCGCGCTCTGCTCGCTGCGCCACTGGTGAGCTGAGTCTTCCACCGACTGCGGCGGACCTTCCATCAGCGTGAGGTAGCGCTCGACCAGTTCCATGGTCTCCGCGTGGCCCGCGGTCACGCCGAGCGCCTCGCCCAGCATCACCACCGTCGACAGGCCGGTCAGCAGGATCGACCACACCACCGGCGGCACTTCGCTGGGCAGCACCCCGTGCCGGTCCAGGGCGGTCACGAACACCTCGCGCTGCTGCTCGCGGAACAGCTCGGCGTATCGCGACATCTCGGTGCGCAGCGCCTTGCGATGATTGGCCAGCGCCGCCATCTCCATGGTCAGACGGCTCGCGTCCGGGTTGATCCCGAATCGCCACAGCGCCCACAAGGGTTGCGGCGAGGCCAGCGCCACCCGGTGGGCTTCCATTCCCTGATCGGCGTAGCGGCGGAAGATCTCCAGGAACAGGTCGTCCATCGTGCGGAAGTAGTAGTGCACGAGTTGCGGCTTCAGTCCCGCTTTCTCGGCGACCCGGCGTGAGGTCACCGCCGCGTAGCCCTCTTCGATCAGCAGCTGTTCAGCGGCGTCCAACAGCACCGCGCGATTCTTCGCGTCGGGCGCACCTATCCGCCGCGCCGATGCCATGTGCCACCTCTGCTCTGTCCACGACCGCCGATCGAACACGCCGATAGTACGTGGGCCTATGGGTTCCGGCCTTGACCACGCACTTTACGCCATGCTAAGCAGGTGCTCAGCAATCAGCCCGCCGGGAGGAACTACACGCATGACCGATTTCGCCACCGTTGACTTCCTCACCGATCAGTCGCTGGTTCCCGACCCCTACCCGTACTACGACTATCTGCGTGAGCAGAGCCCGGTGTTGCGACTTGAGCCGCACGGATTCGTCGCCGTCACCGGCTACGAAGAAGCCCTTGAGGTCTACAAGAATGCCGATGCCTTCTCCAACATCGTGGCTCTCGGCGGCCCGTTCCCGCCCCTGCCGTTCACCCCGGAGGGCGACGACCTCAACGCGCAGATCGACGCGCACCGCCAACAGTTCCCCATGTACGAGCACATGGTGACGATGGACCCGCCCGACCACACCAAGGCGCGTTCACTGCTCAGCCGCTTGCTGACGCCCAAGCGCCTCAAGGAGAACGAGGACTTCATGTGGCGGCTGGCCGATCGCCAGCTCGACGAGTTCCTCTCGCTGGGTTGCAGCGAGTTCCTTGCCGAGTACGCAAAACCGTTCTCGCTGTTGGTAATTGCGGACCTGCTCGGCGTCCCCGAAGAGGACCACAAGGAATTCCGCACGGTGCTCGGCGCCGATCGGCCGGGCGCCCGGGTCGGAAACCTCGACCAGGAGACGATGGTCCTCAACCCGCTGGAGTTCCTCGACGAGAAGTTCTGCGCCTACCTCGAAGACCGTCGCCGCAACCCCCGCGGGGATGTCCTGACGGACCTGGCGAGCGCGACGTACCCGGACGGATCGATCCCGGAGGTCATCGACGTGGCCCGCACCGCGACGTTCCTGTTCGCCGCCGGGCAGGAGACCACCGCCAAGCTTCTGTCGGCGGCGATCAAGGCTCTGGTGGAGCGGCCCGACCTGCAGCAGGCGCTGCGCAAGGACCGCAGTTTGATCCCGACCTTCGTCGAGGAGTCACTGCGCCTGGAAAGCCCGGTCAAGAGTGACTCCCGGCTGGCCCGCCGGAGCACGACGCTCGGCGGCATGAACATCAAGGCCGGCACCGTCGTCATGGTGTTGCCCGGTGCGGCCAACCGAGATCCGCGGCGGTTCACCGACCCCCACGAATTCCAGGTCCGCAGGCCCAACGTCCGCGAGCACATCGCGTTCGGCCGCGGTGCCCACTCCTGCCCCGGCGCACCGCTGGCGCGGGTGGAGGGACGGGTCTCGCTGGAACGCATGCTGGACCGGATGGGCGAGATCACCATCGACGAGGAGTTCCACGGCTCGGCCGAGAACCGTCGATACAACTACGAGCCGACATACATCCTGCGCGGGCTGGCCGACATCCACGTCCGGTTCACCGGCAGAGGCTGACGTTGTCGGGGCGGCGCCCAGCCGTCGCCCCGCACGGGTGACTCAGGCGTCGCCCTGCACCCAGCGGGTCCGCCCGCCGGCCGCGACGCAGGTCAAAAACATCCCGTCGGGAGCCTGCGCGACGGAGTTCTCATAGCCCACACAGTCGGTGTTCAGATTCTTGACGCCCACCATCGGCGGCGACCGGAAATACCGCGGTTCGTAGCGCCGCGGTGAGCCGCAGAAGATCAACCGGCCCCAGTTGTTACGGGTGTCGACGCCGAACACGTAATACGTCGTATTGCTGCACGGGGCACCGAGTTCGACACCCGGCGTGATACCCGGGGTGCAGAACGCGTCATTGCATTCGTTGGCGTTGATCGGCGGCCCGTCGGGATCCGCGGACGCCGACGCCGGCATCAGCATTCCAGCCGCCATGAGTCCAGCAACAACTGCCACGGTCGATCGCACCCGAACACTCTCGCATATTCGGTAACCGAATTCTCCGGCTCAGAAAAGAAACCGGGAAGAAAAACCCGCCTCCCACAGACCGGGTTAGCCGCTGTGTAATGCTGGGCGGCAGTGCTAGCGTCGCGCGTCGCCATGCGACCGCGATGGACGAGGAGGGTCCCATGCCGCCGGGCAACCGTGAATCCGAAGCTCCCGACCCCGACGACCTGAACTCCGCCGAGGCGGCGGAGGCTGCGGCGGCGGCGGCGGAGGCTCGGGCCGAGGCAGCCCGGGCCCGCGCAAACGAATTGCGCCGCAAGCTGGCCGAGTCTCGCGACGAGGCGCCGGCAGTCCCGGAGACCGGGACCGATCCCGAGAACGCCGAAGTCGACACCACCGAGGGCACCGAACCTGCCCCTGCCGGGGACATCGAATCGCCTGCCGCGCCGGACAACAAGCGCCGACGGCGCCTGCCCGTCGGTAAGACCATCGCCGCCGCGGTGGCCATTCTTGCGATCATCGGCTTGCTCGGCGGCACCGGATGGATGGTGTGGAAACACCAGGACGCCGAGGCACAGCGGCATCGCACAGCCGAGTTCTCGGCCGCAGCGCGGCAAGGCGTGGTGAACCTGATGTCGATGGACTTCAATCAGGCCAAAGAGAGCGTGCAGCGGGTAATCGACGACTCGACGGGCAAGTTCAAAGCCAATTTCCAAGACGGCGCCGACGATCTGATCAAGGCGATGCAGCAATCGAAGGTCGTCACCAAGGTCACCGTCAACGACACCGCCGTCGAGTCGATGGACAAGGATTCGGCCACCGTCCTGGTCGCGGCCACCTCGCAGCGCACCGGGCCGGATGCCCCCAAGGAGGACCAGCAGCCACGGGTGTGGCGGGTCGTGGTCAGCCTGCAGCGGGATGGCGACCAGCTGAAGGTGTCGGACGTCGAATTCGCCTGACCGGCGAACAGAACCACCAAACCCTTTCTCCGGGAAGGCGGAAGATAGTATTCTCCGATGACGAGAATGCCAATCTCGCGGCGTGCGATATCCGGGGCTTCGCACCGTGCGCACCGAACGTGGAGGAAGCCAGCGTGAAATCCCTTGTGATCACCACAGTCGTGGTGGCGGCAACGGTGGCACTCGCACCGCCGGCATCCGCTGAGATGAACCTCGGCAATTACGAGCTGATCATGCCCGACCGCAGGGACTTTCATACCTGGGTCTGGTCGGCGCTGACGCCATGCAAAGCACCGGACACATATGACAACCTCCCCAATTGCATCCACATCCTCACGCTGCCGCGGCCGATCGCCAAGGCCGTCCAGAGTGCCGGCGACGCGCCGCTCGTCAACGGCCAGTACACCTTCACCATCGACGACCCGTTCGGCCTGCGGTGTGGTGACATCTACTACGGCCCAACCATTCCCACCCACGACGTGTACACCTGGGACGCGAACACCCTTGCCGGTTCGATGGTCTCGACATTCGATGCCGGGTGCGACGGCGCCGCGGGCGGCAGCTTCACCTACCCGTTCAGTCTGAACCGGATGTGACCATGAGACTGTCTTCGAAGTTGTCCGGCACTGCCCTTGTCGTCCTCTGCGCCGCAATGGGTTTCGCGACGCCAGCGGTGGCCGACGAACCGCTACCCGGTGGCGATCCGGCTCCTCCCCCGCCACCGCCCGCGTACAACGTGCGCTACACCGTGACCTCCGACAAACCCGTCATCGCAGAGATCTATTACCGCGACACCGATCCGCCGACATTCTCGGACTACAGCCACGACCCGTATGTCTTCAGCCCCAATGTCGAAGCGACCGTCGGGCCGAACAAGCCGTGGGTTCTCGAGGCCACACTGACCGACCCGATCCAGTGGAGCATGGTCGTCGTCCAGGCCACGGGCGCAATTCCCAAGGCCGCAGCCGGTTTCAACTGCACCCTGGAGATCAACGGCCAGGTCGTGAAGCGCGACAGCGGGCCCAAGGGCGCGCTGTGCTCGCTGAAGAACTGGTAGTGGCCTACGCCGGTTTCATGTAGAACGGCATATGGATCACCGGCGGCTGATTGCGACCGCACGACCCGCTCGGTCCGATAACCCGATTCTCGCCGGTGTATTCCGTTGCTGCCAGGTCGAAGTGGCCGTCGGAGCCAACCGGATAGAGTTTGTACTCCTGGAAACCCTCGATTGCCGCTCCGTCGGCACAGAACCGCCAGTTCGGAATAGTGCGCTTGACGTAGTACAGACCATCGGTGGTGAAGATGGGGGCAGTCCAGCCCGCGTCACTGTGCACGGTTCCGGTGCACTCCGTGGGTGAAATGCACTGGGTGGAGATCGTCCAGGTTTGACGCTCGGACGGCTGGTCCTGATAACGGTCGTTGACCTTCGCCCACTCGCCGTTTGACGATGTCAGGAAAGTGCCGTTGATACCCCAATTCTGTTCTGCCGCAGCGGGCGCCGCGCTATAGATGGCAGCGAGGACGGCCACCGCGCCGATGGCGGTCGGTACCCGAGATACAGGCATTGTCATCCCCTTTCAGCTCTGCAGCATGTCCTGCCACGTCGTCGCCGGCTTGGCCAGGTTCGTCTGGCGGTAGAGCGTGCCGTCGCTGCCCATGTACTGACCGGTACGCGGATCGTACTTGGCGACCTGCAAGGCGGGCGCCTTATGGCCGGCTGGACTGAACGAACTCGGAGTCACCTGCGGAACATCAGATTCCGGCGGCGGTGGCGGCTGCAGGTCGGGCGGCAGCATGTTCTCCGGTCCCGGCAGGTTGATCGGCGCGGGGCCGATATCGCCCTGCGGGCCGGGTGGTGTCACCGGCGGGGTTTCGTAGATCGGCTGACCGGGCAACAGCGGACCCGGTCCGGTGCCCGCGAAGTTCGGTGGTGGCGAGTCGATCGGCGGGGCACCGGGCGGCGGCGCACTCACCCCCGGCGGCAGCGGCGTGCCCTGCAGCGGCCCATAGATGTTGGAATCCGGTAGCACTCGGCTGTCCACCGGAATGCCCTGGGCTATCAGGTTCGGGTCGATCGGATAGGGACCGGTCACATGTTGCCGCTGAGCCAACGGCTGAAAACCTTTGGGGTCGTTGCACAGCTCGACTGTCGGCGCCCGCTTACCCGGATGTTCAATGCACGGATAGTTGCGCGCACCGCGAACCGCGACCGGCGAGTCCTGCGGCAGTTTGCAGTACAAATCATCGGGTGTGTCGATGACCGAGGTATCGGCCGGGTTGCGCCACGACGACGGCGGCATGAACCCGACCGTGCACGCCGCGGGATCGCCGAGGCCCAAGGCGAAGTCACCGTTCGGCAGGCCCGCGGGACTGTTGCTTGGTAGGTAGGTTTGGATCTGGGCGACGAACGGAGGAACGAGCACCAGCAGCTGCTCGATGGACTTGTTGTACGTCAGGAAGATCTGACCGAATGTCGTCATGTTCGCCAAGAGCAACGGCAGCGTCGGCTTGATCTGCTCGAGCAGCCGTGAGGTCTCCTGCGCGAAGCCGGGACCGTCACGCAGGATCGACCGGAACTGCGGGTCATTGTCGGCCACCTGCTCGGTGATACCGGCCAGGCTCTGCGCCCAGGTTCGGATCGAGTCGGTGGTCATTTCCTGCGCCCCGATGAACGGGCGGGCGTCGTCGATCAAAGCCCTGGTGTTGTCGGCGATCCCGTTGACGTCGCGGGTGATTGTCGCTCCCGAGTCGAGGAGTGAACCGAAGTCATAGCCGGTGCCGTTGAACGCCTGGTAGGTCTCACCGAGCAGTTGGCTGAGCTTGTCCTTGGGGATGGTGTCCATCAGCTTGCTCACCTGGTCGAGCATCGGGCCCACCGATTGTGGGATCGACGTGCTGCCGACCGGAATGACGGAACCGTCTTGCAGATACGGCGCTTTGTCATTGCGAGGCAACAATTCCACGTACTGCTCACCCACCGCCGACATGCTGCGTACCTCGGCCTTGAGGTCGGCTGGGATCTTCGGTGAGGTATCCAGCGACAGCGTCGCCTGGGCGCCGGTATCGGTGAGCTCGACCGAGGTCACCTTGCCGACCTGCAGGCCCCGATACGTCACATTGCTGAACTGGTACAGACCGCCGGTAGCGGGCAAGTCGAGCGTGACCGTGATCCTGCCCAATCCCAGCAGGGTGGGCAACTGGACGTAGGCGAACATCATGATGGCCACGCCGACGATCGAGGCGATCGTGAAGATGATCAGCTGGGTGCGTACGAACCGTGTGAGCATCAGCCGCCCCCTCCCGTCGACGCCGCCGGCGGTGTGTTGGCCGGCGGATTTGCCGGGGCCCCATAGGGTCCGGCGAAAATCGGTTGCACTCCCGTGGCGGCCAGTTGCTCCTGGGTGTAGATCTGCGTCCCCGGGGGCCCGGTCGGCGACGGTGGCACAAGAGGCAGGATCGGGCCCGCGGCGGCGATCGCCGCCGGCGGCGGTGTCACCGGCGGATTGTCGTCCAAGCCATCAGGTGGCGGGGGCGCAACTCCCGTCTTGAGCGGGTCATAGGTGTAGTTGAGATATGCCGGATCGCCGGGCGCGGGAACGAGCTGTGCGCTGGCGTCTCCCCACCTCGTCCCGAGCATCAGCGTGCGCTTCAACCGCGGGATGGTCAGGTCGATGGTGGCGAACAGGTTGTAGTAGTCACCTCGGATAGCGCGGTCCATGAAGCTCTGGGTGAACGGGAAGTGGATCGCATACTCGAGCAACGCGTCCAGGTCTGGCCCCACGTCGGCGAACGCCTTGATCGCCGGTTCCAGGTTTTTCAGGTTGGCCACCAGGTCGGCCTGCGACTCGTTGACCAGTCGGTTCGCCGTGTCGCTGAAGGTACCGAGCTTCTGCAAAGCCGTTGTGAGCGTTGGCCTTTCCTTGATGAGTACATCAATGGCCGGCGGAATCTTCTGCAGCGCCCGACTCAGATCGTCACGCTGCCCGGCAAACGTCGATGCCATCCGATTGAGTGACTGAATCACCGAGACGATGTTGTCGCGCTGGCCGTCCAGCGTTCCTACGAACGTGTCCAGTCGGGTGATCAAGTCGCGGAACGCAGCCTCGTTGCCGGTGACAGCAGTGCTGAAGTTGTGGATGACATCGCCGATCTGGCCCAGCCCGCCGCCGTTGACCACAGCCGCCAGCGAGGCCAGTGTCTGCTCGGTGGTCGGATAGGTCGAGGATGCATTCAGCGAGATAGTCGCGCCCGGATTGAGCTTCCCGCTCGGCCCTTGGCCGATCGGAGTGTTCAACGACAGGTGCATGGAACCGAGCAGGCTGGTCTGGCCGACGCTGACCACAGCGTTCGCCGGCACGACAACATCGGGCTTGACCGAGAATTCGACGTCGGCGTGCCAGTTCTTGACCGTTAGCTTCCGCACGCTACCGACGACGACGTCGTTCATCATGACCGGCGAGTTCGGTTCCAGGGTCGCAATATTCGCGACCTCGGCGTGATAGACGTCGGCATCGGACCCGCGGCCCACGGCGCCGGGCAGTGGCAGCGAGTTGACGCCCTGGAACGCACACGCACTGGTGGCCAGCGCAACGCAGGACCCGGTGATCACAGCCCGCTGCAGGGCTTTTCCGCTGATCATGGTGTCCCTCCTGCTTCCGCGGCCATCGGGGGACCTGGTGCCGGACCGGGCGACGCGCCAGCCGGGTTCAACATGCCGGGCAACGACGAGATCACCGAAGGCGGTATCGCCGGAGATCCACCCGGCAGCAACTGCGCCGCACCCGGCGGTGCCTCACCTGGTGCGCGGCCGGTGAACGGCGCAGGTCCCGGCGTAACACCCTCGTACGCCGAATGGTAGGGCGGCAGCGGCGGAACATCGGGCGTCGGGCCGCCGGCGCCCGGTGCCAGATTCGGCTGTGAATACACGATCTCGTCGGGAGCGGCGGCGGGCATCAGATACGGATCGATACCGATCGGCAGGTAATTGAAGTTCAGCAGGCGAAGGGCCGGACCGAGGTATTGGCTGCACAGCTTCGCCGTTTCCGGGGCTGTCGTGTTCTCGATGGCTCCGATTGCCCCGCAGACGAATTCCGTCGGGTTGGAGAAGTTGTTCAACACGAACTGTCCCACTGCGCTTCCCGACGACGGGTTGTAGATGTTGTATGCGTTGGTCAACGCGTTCGGCGCGATATGCAGGATGTTCTCGATCTCCATCTTGTTGTCCAGCAGGTTCGTGGTGACATTCGAAAGCCGCTGAAGTTGTTCCGATGTCTGATCACGACTGCCCGCGACGAACCGCTGGATGTCCACGATCGCCACCGACAGGTTCTTCAGAGCGGCGTCGAGGTCCGAGCGGTTGCCGTCTATCACGCTGGTCAACGTCGCCAGCCGGTTCTGGAACATGACCACCTGCTCGTTGCTGTCGCGCAAGGTCGTGACGAAGGTCTGCAGGTTCTTGATGATGTCGACGATGTTGCCGCTGCCGCCGGCCAGGACGCGGGAGACTCCGGCCAGCTCGGTGATGGTCTGGCGCAGCTTGTCACCGTTGCCGTCGAGTGCGTTGGCGGCGCTGTCGATGAAGCGTGACACCGACGTACCGGAGACGCCGCTTTGCGGTCCGAGGTCGGTGGCCAGCCGCATGAGCTGTGCCTTCACTTCATCCCACTCCACCGGGATTGCCGTGCGGTCCAGCGGGATAACCGCATCGTCGGCCATCTTCGGGCCGACGTTGTTCCGGTAGGCCGGCGTCAACTGCACGTAGCGGGCGGCGACCAGGTTCTGCGCCACGATCACCGCCTTGGCGTCGGCGGGAATCGGGACGTCGCGGTTGACGTCGAGTACCAGCTTGGTCTGGGTGCCCTGCGGTTCGATCGCCTTGATGGTGCCGACCTTGACACCCGAAACCCGGACGTCGTCACCGGGGTAGATGCCGGTCGCGGTGGTGAAAATGGCGTTGACCGTCTTGGGGCCGAAGAAGATGTTCCGCACGAGAACCGCCGCACCCACCACCAGCAGCCCGGCCAGCAGAACCGACAGCACCTTCACCCAACGTCTGCGCATCATCAGCGGGACCCTCCCGGAATACCGTTGTACGGCAGCGGCAATTCGGCGCGCGGCCCCGCGTTGTCCGGCGGCTGGCCTGCGTTGACGCCACGGCGGAAGCCGAACGCATAGTCCATGAACGGCTGAAGCAACTGTGCGGGCTGCAGGTTCGGCACATACGCGTTGTAGTACGGGCCGTTGGCCAGCGTCTCGCCCTCGGACAGGATGAACTTCTTCACACTCGGCAGCATCTTGCCGATGTTGTCTTTGTTCTTCTCCAGCATTGCGACCACTGAATTCAGCCGCTGCAACGTCGGCGCCAGCTTGTCCTCGTTGTCGTGCACCAGACCGGTCAGCTGCGCCGACACCGCGGCGGTGTTGGCCAGTAGGTCGACGATCGCCTCACGCCGGTCGTTGAGCACGGCCAGCAGGTCATTGGCGTTGAGGATCAACGTATTCAGCTGCTGGCTGCGCTGCCCCAACACTGTGGTGACGTCGGCGGCGCTCTTGAACAGACCGGCCAGGTTCTCGTTTCGACTGTTGAGCGATCGCGACAACCTGCTCAGGCCGTCGAAGGTCGGTCCCAGTTTCGGTGCGAGTTGGTCGATCGTCGCCGACAGGGTGTCGAGCGACTGGTTCAGCGACGCAGTGTCGGTGCCGGCCGTGTTACTGGTCAGATCACTGACGGCCTCGGTGAGAGAGTAGGGCGACGACGTGCGGGTCGTCGGGATCACGTCGCCGGAGCGAAGAGTGCCGCTGCCTGCCGATTCCAGCGTGAGCACTCGCTCGCCGAGAAGCGAGCCGGTGCGGATGTGCGCCGCGGTCTGCGAGCCCAGCGCGTACTTGCCCGCCGTCGTGAAGGTGACCAGCGCATCGCCGTTGTCCAGTGCAACGTCGGTGACCGAACCGATCTTGATGCCGGACAGCGTCACGTCGTTGCCGACGGTGATCCCACCGGCCTCGGTGAATAGCGCCTGATGACGCACCGAAGTGGCCAGCTGCACCAAACGCTCGGGCTGCAACCCGACAGCGATCACCAGCATGATCAGGACCGCGCCGAGAAAGCCGGCGCGCCAAAGGTTTGAAGCTCGGTATTTCAGCATTAGGGCTCCGAACACCTACCGGATTCTTGTTTGATCATCGGGAAGACCCCGGTCCGTCCTTGCAGATCAGTCACCCGGATGGACAACCCGCAGATGTAGTACATGATCCAGCTGCCATAAGCCCCAAGTCGGGCCAGTTTGCGGTAGGTCTCCGGACCGCGCTGCAGACCCCGATCGAGCACTATCTTGTGGTCGTCCAGCAGCGGTGCCAGACGATTGAGTTGCTCGACATCACCTTTCAACGGCTCGCGGGCCTGGTCGAGAAGGCTGGTCAGCGAGGCAGTTCCGTTGTCCAGCTGCGTAATCGCCGTCCCGATGGGCTCGCGGTCCTGGGACAAACCGGAGATCAGCTTCTCGAGCTTGTCGATGGCGCCGGAGAACTTGTCGCCGTCCTTGGCCAGTGTGTCGACGACGACCTTGAGGTTGTCGATGAGCTGCTCGACGGTTTGGCTGTTGTCGGCCAGCGCATTCGAGAATGACGTGGTCTTACTCAACAGCGAATCGAGAGTGTCACCCTGCCCTTGCAGGATGTTGATCAGCGATGCGGTGAGGGCATTGACATCCTGCGGGTTGAGCCCCTGAATCACCGGCCGCAGCCCACCGAGCAACAGGTCGAGATCCAGCGCGCTCTGAGTTCGGTCCTTGGGTATTCGGGAGCCTGCCGGCAGCACCCGGGTCGAGCCGGGTCCATCGACGAGTTCCAGGTACCGATCGCCGGTCAGGTTCAAATACCGCACTGCCGCTTGGGTTCCCGTCGTCAACACGATGTCGCGGTCGGCATCGAAGGTGACCAGGACATTCTTGTCTGCCAGCAGGTCGACACTGTCGACGGTGCCCACCCGAACACCGGCGACGCGGACCGTGTCTCCCTCCTTCAAGCGGGAGGCGTCACCGAACACAGCCGAATATCCGTTGGTGGAGCCGCTGCGGTAGTTGCTGAATGTCAGGAACAGGAACGCGGTCAGGACCACCATCACGACGGCGAACACGCCGAACTTGACCAATGTGCTTGTGGTGCGCATCATCCGGGTTGTCCGATCTGTGCGGTGTTGCGCGGCGGTCCGTCCAGCGGGCCGAACAACAGCTGCTTGAGACCATCGGAGTTCAGCACGATGCCCTGGTTGCCGTACTGCCACGGGTTGGCACCGGTGTCGGTCACCAGGTACTTGGACTTGTTGCCGAAACCGATGTTCGGCAAGCCCATGCACTGCGGACCGCCGGTGGCCGCGACCTTCGGCAGGTTGGACGGATAGCGGTATCGCTCGATGCCCAATGTGAAAGCAACGTTGACGATCACGCCAGGATCCATAGCAGGCGGCTGCAAACGGGCGACGTTCATGCCCTCGAGCGTGCAGTTGATCGCCGGTGCATATTCGTTGAACAAGGCTGTCGTGGGCGCCAGCAAGTGAAGCACCTTGCTCAGCGCCAGCTGATTGGTGCCGAGTACCTCGTTGCCCTGATCGGCCAGGCCGATCATGTTGACCAGGAAGGTATCCAAGTTCTGTTGCTCGTCGACGATGCTCTGGCTGATCTTGTTGGTGTTCTGCACCGTCCGGACCAGATCCGGTGCGGCGTCAGCGTAGGCGGCCGCCACCGGTGCGGTCAGTTCGATGTCCTTGGCCATATTCGGCAGGCTGGGCTCCAGCCTGGCCAGCAGGCTGTCGAAATCGGCAACGGTCTGTCCGAATTGCTCACCGCGCCCCGCGAACGCCTTCGACAATGCACCCAGCGTTGCATTGAGCTGGGTCGGGTCGATCTTGTTCAAGACCTGGTTCAGCTGTTGGAACACGGTGTTGATCTCGACCGTGACGTGCTGGCCCTGCAGAACCTGTCCTGCGTACATGGGTTTCGGCGAGGGATCGGTCGGGGGTTCGAAGTTGACGTACTTGGCGCCGAAGACCGTCGTCGAGGCGATGTCGGCGACCACGTTGGACGGGATCTTGCGCAGCTGCGCGGGATCCATCGCCAGCCGCAGTTCGGCAGTGCCGTCGGGCCGGGTTTGGATCGACTCGACCTTGCCGACCTGCACACCGCGCATCTTCACCCTGGCGTCCGGATTCATCACCAGGCCGGCACGGTCCGAGATCACGGTCACCGGAACAGTTTTGGTGAAGTCGCCACGGAACAGGCCGACCGCGACCGCGACGATCGCCGCCACGACGACCACTGTGGACAGGCCGGCCACTGGTCGCGCCCACCCGGTCGCGCCGAAGCTTGCGCCTGTTCGGGCCGCCACCGGTGCGGCGGCGGTTTCGGTTTCCGACCGGTCGGCCGGACCCGGACCGAGATTTCGTGTCACGTCATCTCCCTATCCGGACAGGTTGAAGTTGCCGTTGGAGCCGTAGATGGCCAGGGATATGAGCAGGGTGACCGAGACGACGACGATCAGGGAGGTGCGTACCGCGTTGCCGACCGCGACGCCGACCCCGGAGGGTCCGCCGGTGGCGAAGTAGCCGAAGTAGGTGTGGATCAACAGGATCGTGATGGCCATCAAGATCGCCTGCAGGAACGACCAGAGCAGGTCGATCGGGTTCAAGAACGTGTTGAAGTAGTGGTCATAGAGGCCGCCGGACTGGCCGAACAACACCACGGTGGTGAACTGGGAGGCCACAAACGACAGGATCACCGCGATCGAGTACAGCGGGGTGATCGCCACCATGCCCGCCACAATCCGGGTGGACACCAAATATTCGACCGGGGGGATGCCCATCGATTCCAGGGCGTCGATCTCCTCGTTGATCCGCATCGCCCCCAACTGGGCGGTCACCCCCGCCCCGAAGGTGGCGGCCAGGCCGATCCCGGCCACCACCGGGGCGCTGATGCGCACGTTGATGAACGCGGCCAAAAAGCCGGTGAGTGCTTCGATACCGATATTGCCCAGCGAGGAATAGCCCTGCACCGCCAACGTCCCACCGGCGGCCAACGTCAAGAACCCGACGATCACCACGGTGCCACCGATCATCGCCAACGTGCCCGCACCCATCGAGATCTCGGCGATCAACCGGATGATCTCTTTACGGAAATGCAACGCCGCGTGCGGGGTGCCCGCGATCGCCCGACCATAGAAGATCGTGTGATCCCCGATCCGCCCGATCGTGCCCAACGGGCGGCGCACCTGCCGGGCGATCCGCGGATACAAAGCCTGTAACGACGCCATCTACCGGGCGCTCATCCGGATACCGATGGCCGTGACCACCACGTTCACCACGAACAACGCCATAAACGCGTACACCACCGTCTCATTGACCGCATTACCCACCGCCTTGGCGCCACCCCCGGTGATCGTCAACCCCGATAACAGGCCACCAACCCGCGATCAACCCGAACAACGCCGCCTTGACACACGAGATGATCACCTCCGGCACCCCGGTCAACAACGTGATCCCCGCCGCGAACGCCCCCGGATTCACATCCTGAACGAACACCGAGAACACATAACCACCCAAAATCCCGATGATCACCACCAACGAATTCAACAGAAGCGCAACCAAACCCGAAGCCAACATCCGCGGCGTCACCAACCGCTGCACCGGGTTGATCCCCAGCACCTCCATCGCGTCGATCTCCTCACGAATCGTGCGCGACCCCAAATCCGCACACATCGCCGTCGCCCCAGCACCCGCAACGATCAACACCGTCACCAACGGACCCACCTGAGTCACCGCACCAAAGGCCGCCCCCGCCCCCGACAGATCAGCAGCACCCAACTCCCGCAACAAAATATTCAGCGTGAAAGACACCAACACCGTGAACGGAATCGCCACCAACAACGTCGGCGCCAACGACACCCGCGCCACAAACCACGCCTGCTCCAAAAACTCCCGCCACTGAAACGGCTTCCGAAACACAAACCGCACAGCATCAGCCGACATCGCAAACAAGCCACCAATAGCCTGCATCGGACCCGACAGCCCATTCAGAGCGATGCCCGGCGACCAACGCTCGGCCCCCTTACCCGCCATGGCCACCCGGTCCTTCCAAGATTGTCACCGCAGCGACTGCTGTCGGACCACCGATGTTGTGAGCCAAACCGATTCGGGCGCCATCCACCTGATTGCCGGCTTCCCCGCGCAACTGGTCGAAGAGTTCCACGCACTGGGCCACTCCGGTGGCACCCGGAGGATGGCCCTTGGACTTCAGGCCGCCGCTGGGATTCACCGGCAAAGCTCCACCCACACAAGTCACCTCGGCCTCCATTAACTTGTAGGCCTCTGCGGGTTCGGCGAAGCCGAGATCTTCATAGCTGATCAATTCGATGCCGGTGAAGAAATCGTGAACTTCCGCCACATCGATATCCGAGGGCGTCAAATTTGCCATTCTAAAAGCCCTTTTCGCCGCACGGGTTGTCGCCGGGAACGTCGTCATATCCGCTTTGTGCTGATGCATCACGGAATCCAAACCCAGCCCCACCCCGCGGATCCACACCGGCCGGTCGGTGAAACGGTCCACCACATCCTCGGCTGCTAACAAAAGCGCTGCGGCGCCGTCACTTTGAGGCGCGCAGTCGTAGACGCCGAACGGTGTGACCACCATCGGCGCGGCGAGAACCTCATCGATGGTGACCTCGAAGCGGAGCCGCGCCTTTGGATTTGACAGGCCGTGCCGGTGATTCTTGACCGCCACCATCGCCATGTGTTCACGCGTGGCCGGAGTTTCGTGCAAATAGCGCGCAACATGGAGAGCAAACCCCGCGGGCGCGACCAATCCCAGCGGATAGTCCCACGCCATGTCGCGGGCCATCGCCTCCCACTCCCACAGCAGTTGCTTGGAAGCGGTCTCCCGCAATTTGTCCGCACCCATCACCAGCGCGACATCGGCCGCACCGGAGGCGATGCCGTAGAGGGCATTGCGGACCGCGTCGTTGCCGGTCGCACAGGAGTTCTCGATCCGGGTCACCGGCAGGTCGGGCAGTCCGAGCGAATCGGCAAGTATCCCCGCCGGGAAACCGTCGGCCGTTCCCATCGCACCGAACCAGGCGGCGTCGATCTCAGACTTGTTGACGCCCTTGTCAACCCGGGCGGCACACTCGGCGAACGCCATCGGGAGCAGGTCCTTCAGCCCGAGGGCGAAGTGCTCGCCGAACGCCGTCATCCCGGCGCCGACGATGGCGACACGTCTCATGCCGCACCCCATGACCGGACCGACGGTGTCCGCGGGGTCGCGGGCGCGTACGGCTCGAACGCGTACCCGTAGTCGGGCACACCCGATCGCACGGCGACCCGGCGCAGCGTCAGCCGACCACGATCTCCGATGCGCACGGTCCCGGCCTCGAATCCGGTGACTTTGACCAGTGCGCGCACACCGACACCGTCGAGCTCGACGATCACCAACGAGTAGGGCGTTCGCAGACCCGGTACCGGAATGTGAACGGTGACTTCGGTGTAGACGCTTCCCACCCGGGGCAGCGGCACCAGTTCGTAGTCGGTGGCCAGCCGGCCGGCATCGTCGAGACGGTAGCGGGGCGGGAAGTCCAGTTCCTCGCTGCCGCTGTGGCGGCCGGCCTCCCACCGCACCTTGGCTTCGAACGCCCGCTCATAGGCGGCCAGTGAGATCGGGATGTCGGGTCCGGCGACAGCCCTGGTCTGCGGTCGCGGTTGCGCCGTCGGCTCGCGCCGGTAGACGGCAGCACCGCCGCCGGCCACCGTCACGCCGGACAGGCTGGCCTGTTCCACGGCAACCAACGGGCCGTTGACATTCGACTCGGCCAGCGCCGCCAAGGCGAACAGCCCTGCGCTGGCACCCGCGGTCGGCACGACAGGTGGCTCGCCGCCGCACAGTTCGATCGCGCGATCATGGTCGACGCCGGCCAGCGCGACCGGAGTGTCGAGCCAGGCCGCTGCCAGCGAGGCGACCAGCCCGCGCTCGTGGAGTAGCCGCGGGTCGCCATAGTCGTGCACCACCCCGTCGGCATTGCGGGTGCGGACCGGCAGACTGCGGGCCACCCGCGCGGCGGTACGAACCTGCAAGCCGTCCTCGCCGGTCAGGATCGCCGCTGCCCCAGCCGGATCCAAGTCGGAGCCGATGACCAGCGTGCGCGGCCGAGCCGAGCTGACCGCGTCGAGCGTGGCCGGGGCGCCGCCGAGCCGCTCGTCGACCTCGAGCTCAGGATCCAGACCGAGACCGGCCAGCAGCACCGCGGCGTTACTGCTCTCCACCAGGGGCAGGTCCCGGCTGACGAGCACCACCCGCTCGACGGCGCCGCCCTCGGACAGCGCCGCCCGGCCCGCTTCAACAGCAAGTGTGATGGCGTCCTCATCATCGCCGGCAATGCGATGTGTGTCACACCCCCATGAGGGTAGATAGGTGCCAATGGCGACGATGTGGGGCATGGATCTCCGGCGCGACCTAGGTGACCGCGCCAGCGGTCTTGAGTTCGATGATGCGGTCCCAGTCCAGGCCGATCTCGGCGAGGATCTCGTCGGTCTGCTCGGCGAATCCCGGCGCCGGGCCGCTGCGCGGAGCGGCGACGTCGAACTGCACCGGATTGGCGACCAGCTCCAATTCCCCGGCCTTCACCAGGTATTCGTTGGCCCGCACCTGGGCATCGGCCGCGGCCTGCAGGGTGTCCTGCACCGGCGCCCACGGACCGGCCAGCGTGGCGAACCGCGTCGACCATTCCGACAGGGTCCGAGTGGCCATCGCTTTGCCCAGGATCTCAACGGCATCAGCGGTGTTGGCGGCGATCTGCTCGGCGCCGCCGAACCTCGGATCGTCGATGTACTCCGCGATATCCATGTGGCGGCACACGTCCGCCCAGAACTTGGTCGGCTGCATCATCACAAACGAGATGTAGCGGCCGTCGGCGGTCTCGTAGAGGCCCACCAGCGGATTGATCGGTGAGCCGTGAACGCCCGGCACGGGTGCCACCAGCTGCTCACCGAGATGCTGAGTCAACGCGATGGTGTGGCCCATCGCCCAGAGGCCGCTGCCGAGCAGCGACACGTCGACCACCGAGGCTTCGCCGGTGCGTTCGCGCTTGAACAACGCCGCCGCGATTCCGCCTGCGAGGTTGGTGCCGGAGATGGTGTCACCGTAGGCCGGTCCGGGCGGGGCGATCATGCCCTCGGTTCCCGGCGGTGTGATCGTCGCCGCCGTGCCTGCCCGGCACCAGAACGCGGTCATGTCATAACCGCCCTTTTCCGACTCCTGGCCACGCGGCCCGAAGGCGCTGCCGCGCGCGTAGATGATGTTCGGGTTGACCGCACGGATGTCGTCGACGTCGATGCCGAACTTGGCGCGGTGCCCGGGCAGGAAGCTGGTCAGGAACACGTCGGACCGGCGGGCGAGTTCGTAGAGAACCTCTTTGCCCTCTGGGACCGACATGTCCAGTCCGATGCTGCGCTTGCCCCGATTGGCGTGCTCCACATTGGGATTCGGATCACCCTCGACCCGCAGCGAGCCGGTCTGCCGCAAGCCGCGTTGCGGATCACCGGTGACCGCGTGCTCGACCTTGATGACTTCGGCGCCCCACTCCCCCAACACCGCACCGCACGACGGCACGAAGCCGTACATCGCCACCTCGAGGATGCGGACCCCGTCGAGCGGCCTCACGACACCACCGCCGCGAGCGTCTTGCGCTCGAGGAATTCCTCCAGGCCGGCCACACCCATCTCGCGGCCGACACCGGACTGCTTGTAACCGCCGAACGGACTGTCCGGGCCAAAGTAGTTGCCGCCGTTGATGCCCATCGTGCCGGTGCGAATCCGTCGGGCGATCGCCAGCGCGCGGTCCTGGCCACCGAACACTCCGCCGGACAGCCCGTAGATGGAGTTGTTGGCGATCCGCACCGCATCGTCGTCGTCGTCGTAGGCGAGGACCGCCAGGACCGGTCCGAAGATCTCCTCCTGCGCGAGCTCGCTGTCGGGATCGACTCCGGTGATCAGCGTGGGCTCATAGAAGAAGCCCGGGCCGTCGACCTTTTTCCCGCCGATGACCACGGTCGCGCCGGCCGCCACCGCGCGCTGGACCATGGCGTCGACCTTCTCGCGCTGGGTGTCGTTGATGAGCGGTCCCATGTAGGTGGCCGGGTCGGCCGGGTCGCCGTAGCGGACCATGCCCATGAAATTCTTTACCAGCTCGACGATCTCGTCGTGGTGCGCGCGGGGAACCAGCAGCCGCGTCGTAATCGCGCAGCCCTGGCCCGCGTGCGAGCAGATCATGAACGCCGCCATCATGGCGCAGTTCGTGAAGTCGGCATCGTCGAGCACCACCATGGCCGACTTGCCGCCGAGCTCCAGGAAGACCTTCTTGATGGTGTCGCTGGCCGCTGCCATGATCTTGCGTCCGGTCGCCGTCGACCCGGTGAAGGTCACGACGTCGACGTCGCGGCTGGTGGTCAGTGCGGCACCGACCGCGGGGTCGGTGGAGCTGATCACGTTGATGACGCCGGCAGGGATGTCGGTGTATTTGGCGATCACCTCACCAAGAGCGAGCGTGGTGAGCGGGGTGTCCGGCGCGGCCTTGAGGACGACCGTGCAGCCGGCCGCCAACGACGGACCCAGCTTGGCCAGCGCAAGCTGGTTCGGATAGTTGTAGGCGATGATGGCGGCCACCACACCGGCGGCTTCCTTCTCGACCCAGCGGTGGTGGCGTTGCCCCCGGCTCTCGATCTCGCCGAGGTCTTCGGACATCGAATACGTCTTCAGCAGGTTCGCGTAGTAGCCGACGATCCGGATCGGGTCATCGAGCTGGGCGCTCTCGGTCAACGCCTTGGTGGCACCCACCTCGGCGATCGTCAGCGCACGCAGTTCGTCGCTGTGCTCGACGAGCGCTGTGTGCAACTGCTCGAGGCACCGGATGCGCAGCTCGACGTTGGTGGACCAGTCGGTGGCGTCGAAGGCCGTTCGGGCCGCGGCGATCGCACGCTCGGCGTCGGCGACGTCCGCGTTGGGCGCGTAGCCCACCACGTCTCCGGTGGCCGGATTGATCGACGGATAGGAGTGCTGCGCATCGACGAGTTGGCCGTCGATCAGCATGTGCCGCTCGGACACGTGGCCCTGCCCCGCTTGCTCGCCGCTCGCGATGGTGGCCGTCGTGTCCTGGGCCGACATCAGCAACTCCTCCAGTCGTCGGATAACTCGGTTCTCATCTCCGGCGAATCATACATTCAGAGCGAGAGAACTCAAGCCGCGTTCACCGAACACGTCACATCCATGACGCACCCCTCTGGATGTCGTCCGGCGGCGCATCTCCGCAGTTAGACACATTGCGCGGATGTGTCTTGCGAAATAGATCACACCGAGAGTAGCGTTCTCATATCAGAAAGGGCGATTCTTGAGCTACGAGATCCGCTGGATCGGCGACCCACCCAAAGTGCGGCGGAGATCGTTGGTGACGACGGCCTTGGCCATCGGCGGCCTGTCGGGCCGCACGTTGTTCCGGCGATTCCTCGACATCGCGCACACCTGAGCACCGGCACCACAAGACTTTTCAACACAACACGACAGCAGTCAGAGAGAGGAATACCCGTGGGACGAGTCCAGGGCAGAGTCGCCTTCATCACCGGTGCCGCGCGCGGGCAGGGCCGCAGCCATGCCCTGCGGCTGGCCGAGGAAGGCGCCGACATCATCGCTGTCGACTTGTGCAAGGACATCGACACCATCGGCTACAAGATGGCGACCCCCGAGGATCTCGAGGAGACCGCCGAACTGGTCAAGAAGACCGGGCGCGGCATCGTCACCGCGCAGGCCGACGTCCGGGAAGCCGCCGAACTCAAGGCCGCCCTCGACCAGGGGCTCGCCGAGTTCGGCAAGGTCGACATCGTCGTCGCCCAGGCGGGCATCGCCGGGATGAAAGGGCAGCCCCCACTGCAGGCGTGGTGCGATGTCATCAACACCAACCTGATCGGAACCATCAATGCGATCCAGGTGGCACTTCCCCATCTGGAGGCAGGTGCCTCGATCATCGCGACCGGCTCCACCGCGGCGCTGATGGACGCACACCAGAAGGACAACCCCGGCGCGGACCCAGGCGGGATGTCGTACATGGTCGCCAAACGCCTGCTGTCCAACTATGTCCATGACCTCGCCACCGAGCTCGCCGTGCGCGGTATCCGGGCCAACGTCGTTCACCCGACCAACTGCAACACCGACATGCTGCAGAGCGACCCCATGTATCGCTCGTTCCGGCCGGATCTCGAAAACCCGACCCGCGCCGACGCTGAGCCGGTGTTCGGCATCCAGCAGGCAATGAAGGTCAACTTCGTCGAGCCGCTGGACATCAGCAACGCGGTGCTGTGGCTGGCGTCGGACGAGGCTCGCTACGTCACCGGTATGCAGCTGCGCGTAGATGCCGGCGGCTACCTCAAGTGGTACGACTACCACGTCTGAACCCCGGAACTACCAGAAGATTTGAGAGGGAATTCGTGAAGGTTCGGGTCGACCAGGACCGGTGCCAGGGGCACACGCTGTGCGCCATGATCGCTCCAGACATGTTCGAGCTCAGCGATATCGACGGCAGCTCGTCGCCGGTGACCGAAGAGGTTCCGGCCGATCAGATCGAGCTCGTGCGCGAAGCCGCGCAGTCCTGTCCGGAACAGGCAATCCTCATCGAAGAGGACTGACCCCCAGTCTTGCCAGCCAAATATCAAGGGAGACAATGCCTTGAGTATCGATGACGTCACCGACGACACCGAACGAAAGCAGCCGACCTATCACTTCGATCGGCACACGCCGGAATATCGGCAGCAGTTCGAGAAGATCACCGAGGAGATGCAGTCCCGCTGCCCGATGGCGTGGACCGATGTTTACGACGGTCACTGGGTGGCCGCCGGCAGCAAAGAGGTCTTCGAGCTCGCGCGCTGTCCGGTGGTTTCCAACCACCACGACCTCACCGGTGAAACACCCTACAAAGGCATCACCATCCCAAAGGCTCAGCGGGCCACGGTGGTTCGCGGCGGCATCTTGGAAATGGACGAGCCCGAGCACAGCTCCTACCGCGGGGCACTGAACCCGTACCTGTCCCCCGCCGCGGTGAAGCGCTGGGTGCCGTTCGTCGACGAGATCGTACGAGCGTCGCTCGACGAGAAGATCGAGACCGGGCACATCGACTTCGTCGATGACCTCGCCAACATCGTGCCCGCGGTGCTCACCCTCGCGATGATGGGGATCGAGCTGCAGAAGTGGCCGGTGTACAGCGAGCCCGCCCACCTGTCGGTTTCCACCCCGGAACACTCGCCGGACGCCGCGCGTGTCGCCGAGATGAACCGGCAGATGGGCCTCGACATGGTCACCACCATGATGGAGGTCCGCGAGAATCCGCGGCCCGGTCTGGTGAACGCACTGCTGCAACTGCGGATCGACGGCGAGCCGGCCCCCGATCTGGAGATCCTGGGCAACCTCGGGCTGATCATCGGCGGGGGCTTCGATACCACCACCGCTCTCACCGCCCACTCACTGGAATGGCTGAGCGAGCATCCCGCCGAGCGGGACCGGCTCAGCCGCGAGCGGGACGCGCTGCTGGACTCCGCCACCGAGGAGTTCCTGCGCTACTACACCCCCGCACCCGGTGATGGCCGCACGTTCGCCGGGGACGTGGAGGTCGAGGGCCACCGCTTCAAAGAGGGTGAGCGGCTGTGGCTGTCGTGGGCGATGGCCAACCGGGATCCCTCGGTATTCGACAAGCCCAATGAGGTTGTGCTAGACCGAAAAGGTAACCGCCACTTCAGCTTCGGTATCGGTGTGCACCGATGCGTCGGGTCGAACGTGGCTCGGACGGTGTTCAAGTCGATGGTCACCGCCGTGCTCGACCGCATGCCGGACTACGTCTGCGATCAGGAGGGAACCGTGCACTACGAGACGATCGGCGTCATCCAGGGCATGAAACACCTGCCTGCCGATTTCACTCCCGGACCGCGTCTCGGTCCCGGGCTGGACGAGACGCTGGCCAACCTGCAGCGGATCTGCGAGGAGCAGGGTCTGGCCCGCCCCATCACCGAGCGCAAAGAGGCCGCCGTCATCGATTGGTGAACGGTTGAACCAACGACTGTGGCCCCCTCCTTCCGGAGAGGGCCACAGTTCGTTTCGTGCTGGTTAGGCAGCGCCCTTCTTTGCACTGCCGGCGGATCCGCCCTTGGCCGAACCCGAACCCGAACCGGAGCCCGAGCCCTTGGCGGAGCTGTCGGCCTTGGTGCCGGCCTTGGTGTCCGAGGATCCCTTGGTGTCCGAGGATCCCTTGGTCGACGGCTTCGGCAGCGACGGCAGCGACACCTTCGGCGGCGCAGGCAGCGAGATCTTCGGCGGCGCAGGCAGCGAGATCTTCGGCGGCGCGGGCAGCGAGATCTTCGGCGGAGCCGGAAGGGTCAGCTTGGGAGCCGAGACCTTCGTGCTCGGTGCCGACGTCGACGGCGTCGTGTCGGCGGTCTTGTTCGCCGTCGGCGCGGGCGTGGAGTCCGCAACCTTCAGCGAGACCGTCGGCGCGTTGCCTGCGATGCCCGTCACCTTGTCGTTGATGCTCGTCACCGTGGCGGCCCCTGCGGCACCGGCCGCAGCGAGGGCCGCGGCCCCTGCTCCGGCGTTGATGCCACCACCGATGTGAATGCCACCGATGTCGAAGCTGATGTTGATCCCCAGGCTCGCGTTGATCCCCTTGACCAGGGTGTTCAGCCCTGCGGCGATCTGTGCGCCCGCGGTCGCAAGCGCGTTGACCACGATCTCCGGGTTCGGGAAGGCAGCCAGCGCGGCGTTGATCGCCGCGTTCAGAGCCGCACCGCCCTGGACCAGCCCGTTGCCGAGTGCATTGAGGAGCTGGTTGCCCACCTGCACACCGGCGTCGATTCCAGCCTGGAGTGCTGCTGCACCCTGGTTGAACACCTGCTGTGCGACCTGCAGACCGCCACCGAGCGCTCCGGTGACCGCAGTGACGAACTCGCCCGGACTCGGGAGGTCGCTCAATGCCGCGTTGAAGGCCGCTGCCAGCTGCGCACCCCCGTTGGCCAGCGCGTCGATGATCGCCTGTGCCCCATCAAGGTTGACGTTGAGCGCTGCCTGCAAGGCCAGTGCCAGGTCGACATTGATGTTGCCCAGAGCGTCGACGAGCGCGTTGACGAACGCCTGCGGGTTCGGGAACGCAGCCAGAGCCGCCTGGAACGCCGCCGACAGCGCGGTGGCACCATTGCTCAACGCGTCGAGCACCGCCTGGAAGGCGGTCCCACCGGCCGCGATGCCGGCCTGGATGGTGGTGGCCAGCTGACCGGTGAACGTGGTGAACGCGTTGGCCAGGATGCCCAGGGTCGGGTTCAGCGCCGCCAGTGCGTTGGCGAAGGCCTGCACGAACGCCTGCGGCGTCGGGAAGTTGGCCAGTGCGGCGTTGAACGCCGCCGCCAGTGCCGCCCCACCCGACACCAGCGCTTCGAGGAAGGCCTGCGGGCCCTCGATCGAGGCGTTGATCACGGCCTGCAGAGCCAGGCCCAGGTTGACGTCGATGTTGCCGAACGCCTGGACCAGAGCGTTGATGAACGCCTGCGGGTTCGGGAACGCCTCCAGTGCCGCCTGGAACGCTGCCGACAGCGCGCTCAGCGGGTTGCCCAGCGCATCGAGCAGAGCCTGGAAACCGGTGAGCCCAGCCGCAATTCCGGCCTGGATGGTCGCATTCAGCTGACCGGTGAACGTGGTGAACGCATCCGCGAGCACGCCCAGGGCCGGGTTGATCGCTGCGAATGCCCCGACCAACGCGTCGACGAAGGCTTGCGGGCTCGGGAAGTTGGCCAGTGCGGCGTTGAATGCCGCAGCCAGCTGCGCTCCCCCGTTGACCAGCGCGTCCACGAAGCCCTGCAGCCCGTCGACGCCGACGTTGAGCGCGGCCTGCAAGGCCAGACCCAGGTTGACGTCGATGTTGCTGAACGCCTGAACCAGCGCGTTGATGAACGCCTGCGGGTTCGGGAACGCGGCCAGCGCTGCCTGGAAGGCCGCCGACAGTGCACTCAGCGGGTTACCCAGCGCGTCGAGCAGCGCCTGGAAACCGGTGAGCCCGGCCGCAATTCCGGCCTGGATCGTGGTCGCCAGCTGGCCGGTGAACGTGGTCAGTGCATTGGCCAGGATGCCCAGCGTCGGGTTGATCGCCGCCAGCGCGCCGGTGAGCGCGTCGACGAAGGCCTGCGGGGTCGGGAAGTTGGCCAGTGCGGCGTTGAACGCCGCCGCCAGTGCCGCCCCGCCGTTGACCAGCGCTTCGAGGAAGGCCTGCGGGCCGTCGATCGACGCGTTGATGATGGCCTGCAGCGCCAGACCCAGGTTGACGTCGATGTTGCCGAACGCCTGAACCAGCGCGTTGAAGAACGCCTGCGGGTTCGGGAACAGCTCCAGCGCCGCCTGGAAGGCCGCCGACAATGCACTCAGCGGGTTACCCAGAGCATCGAGTAGCGCCTGGAAACCGGTGAGCCCGGCCGCAATTCCGGCCTGGATCGTGGTGGCCAGTTGACCGGTGAACGTGGTGAACGCGTCGGCCAGGATGCCCAGCGTGGGGTTGAGCGCTGCGAACGCGCCGACCAAGGCGTCGACGAAGGCCTGCGGGCTCGGGAAGTTGGCCAGTGCGGCGTTGAACGCTGCCGCCAGTGCCGCCCCACCCGAGATCAGCGCCTCGAGGAAGGCCTGCGGGCCGTCGATCGACGCATTGATCACGGCCTGCAGCGCCAGACCCAGGTTGACGTCGATGTTGCTCAGCGCCTGAACCAGAGCGTTGAAGAACGCCTGCGGGTTCGGGAACGCGGCCAGCGCCGCCTGGAACGCTGCCGAAAGCGCACTCAGCGGGTTGCCCAGCGCATCGAGCAGAGCCTGGAAACCGGTGAGCCCGGCCGCAATTCCGGCCTGGATCGTGGTCGCCAGCTGACCGGTGAACGTGGTGAACGCGTTCGCGAGCACACCCAGCGTCGGGTTGAGCGCCGCCAGCGCACCGGTGAGCGCGTTGACGAACGCCTCCGGGCTCGGGAAATCGCCCAGGGCTGCGTTGAATGCCGCGGCCAGGGTGACGCCACCGTTGACGAGAGCCTGGAGGAGGTCACCCACGCTGTTGATCTCGCCCTGGAGCGCGAGCATGAGCTGCAGGCCCAGGTTGGCGTTGATGTTGGTGAAGGCCTGAACCAGCGTGGTGATGAACGCCGCGGGGTTCGGGAATGCCGACAACGCAGCCTGGAAGGCCGTGAACAGGGCGCTGCCACTGTCAGCGAGTGCGGTGAGCACCGCCTGGAACATGTCGACCTTGGCCGTGATCGCCGCGCGGACGACGTCGCCCAGCGCACCGGTGAGGTTGGTGATCACGTTGGCGACGATGCCGAGCGTGGGGTTGACGGCGGACAGCGCAGCTTCGAACGCCGCCGCGAAGTCGGCCGGCGTCGGGAAGCCCGCGACCGCGGCGTTGAATGCCGCGGCAAGAGCGGCGCCGCCGGCGATCAAGGCGTTGGCCAGTTCCTCCGCGTTCAGGTTCAGCGCCAGGTTCAGGTTCAGTGCCGCATTCAGCGCGGCCTGCAGCGCCAGCCCGAGGTTGACGTCGACGTTGGCGAAGGCCTGAACCACCGCGTCGATGAACGCCTGCGGGTTCGGGAATGCGGCGATCGCGTTGTCGACCGCGCGGGCAAGCGTGCTCCCACCGTCGAGCAGTCCGTCGACGACGGACTGCAGAGCGGTGTTGCCCGAACCGATTCCGGCGATCAAGGTCGACTGCAGCGCATCACCGAACTGAGTGATCGCGGTGTCGGCAGCGCTGTTGAGAGCGTTGAGCCCGCCCTTGACACCGTTCCACCCGTTGTTGATGGCTTGGATCACGTCTTCCAGAGAGGACAGTGAGACGTCGGCAAGTGCCGACATAGCGCGATCGCGCACCAGATGCAGATCTGGCGGCGTCACCTGAATGGGCGCCAGCACAATCGCGCTGGCCCCGAAGACTGCCACCCCCGCGGTCAGATACGACCGAACAGCAACGTCCATGACTTCCCCTTAAAAATGGCTGTGCCCCGACAGCCGCGAACATACCTGAGAAGAAGCTAAGTAGCCAAGTGTTTGCTCTCAGTTTTTTGGGGTTGCTGTGTCGAATCCGTGACCAATTCCATTCGAGTTAGCTAGATCGAAATTAGCCGATATTATTTAACGGGTCCGCATATATAGTTACAGCAAATAATTGTGCGTCAGCTGCCGTCCCGGCGGGGGTGCGCCTTCGCGGGGCGTCCCGGCCTCGGCCCACATAGCGCCTAAGCACGCCTAATGAGGTAGCCACACCCGCGCCTGGCCCACCGCACAAACCACCGAAACCGGGGTAGTCTGGCCGGCCGAAATCATAAGCTAAGCGAACAGTCAGCAAGAACCAGTGTGTCAGTTGTGACCCGTGGCCGGGTTCGCTGCTGCTGGCAGACCGGCGTTCCGGCCGCCGAGAAAAATTCACCGCGAATCGCAGGCGCGACACGCCGCTCGCCGGCCCGGGGCCCGGTCCGTCGGGCGCTCACCGCGATGCATGCGCAGCAGCCCGACCAGTTTGCAGAAACCGGTTTGAACCGCGACGCGATGGGGAACATCGCGGTCTACGCAGTTCGGTGTCGAGTACGGGCGGGACCAGTCGGGAAGTGCCCAGGTGACGAGTTCTGCGACTGCGGTAACGCAGATCGGTCGCGGCGCGATAACTATTCGCTGGGATCGACTGATTATCGCTCTTTCGGTTGCACAGTGAGTTAACTGACGCTCATTTAAGTACCTGCGCAACTCGGAATAACCTGAGAATTCCTGAGAGCCTCTTGACGACGTCAGAAATCAGTCAGCAAACGACTCACGGGGGGTGCCGGCAGGTTTCCAACACCTTGGATCCGATCGAGTGAGAGCTCTATACCCATCGCGCGCGGGAATTAACCCCAAGGCAGAAAGCTTCTCTCACCAGGCGCGCGACTGGCACACCCAGGATCGCCAACGGGTGCCTGGCGTGACCCGGCGGCGCACGCAGGCAGGGCTGAATCGGGTCGGATCGTCTACTTCGACCGGGGCAGGCCCAGCACCTGCGCGGCGATGATGTTGCGCTGGATCTCGGAGGTACCGCCGGCGATCGTTCCGGAGAAACTGCGGGCGTGACGCTCGAACCAGCTGGCGAAGTAGTGATCCAGGTTGAGGTGCGCGTAGGGCCCGGTGCTGGACGGATGAACCAGACCATCGGATCCGCTTGCCGTGAGCGCGTATTCGGACGCTCGCAGCTCGGCCTCGGAACCGAACAGCTTGACCACCGACACCGAGGCCACGTCGGTTTCCCCGCGGGCAGCCTTCGCCAATCCTTCCGAACCCATCAGTCGCAGCGCCTGGTAGTCCATGATCATCGACGCGTACTGGTCTTTCTCCAGGGGCGTTCTCGGCTCGAAATCCCCGATCATGTTGGCGATCCGGTCGGCGAAGCCCAGCCACATCATCGTGCGCTCGTGGCCCAGCGATCCGTTGGCCACTCCCCAACCACCGTTGAGTGGTCCGACCAGGTTCTCCGCCGGAACCCGGACATCGGTGAAGAACACCTCGTTGAAGTCCTTGTCGTCGATCCCGCAGATCGACGCGAACGGCCGGCACACCACCCCGGGCAGGTCGGTCGGGATCAGCAGCACACTGATGCCCTTGTGTTTGGGGGCGTCCGGGTCGGTCCGGACGAACGTCAGCAGGAAATCGGCGTCGTGGGCGCCAGAGGTCCACACCTTCTGGCCGTTGACCACGAAGTGATCGCCGTCCAAGACTGCGCGGGTGCGCAGCGAGGCGAGGTCCGAGCCTGCACTCGGCTCGCTCATCCCCAACGACGCGGTCTTCTCACCCTTGAGCACCGGCACCGCCCATCGGTGCTTCTGCTCGTCAGATCCGAACGAAATCAGCGATGCCGCAATGATATTCACGCCCTGCGGATTGAAGCTGTGATAGATCCTGCGGCGGCAGAGCTCCTCGAGATGCACGAACTGCTGCAGGATCGAGGCGTTGCGGCCGCCGAACTCCGGCGGCTGACCGGGTAGCAGCCAGCCGTTGTCGAACAGCAGCCGCTGCCAGCGCCGCGCCCAGGCCGGCATGTGGGACACCGACCGCGGCCGCTCTTGGGTCTCGGCCTCGGTCGGCAGATTGGCGTCCAGGAACGCACTGAACTCGTCGCGAAACGCCTCGACGTCGGGATCGAATGAAAGTTGCATCTACAGTTCCCTGTACTCGTCGGCGATCACGGCGCGATGCTCGGCGGCGCCACCCAGCATGAGCTCGCCGGATTTGGCGCGCTTGAGCGCGAATTGAACGTCGTTCTCCCAGGTGAATCCCATGGCGCCGAACAGTTGCAGGCCATGGCGGAAGACCACCGACTGGCAGTCACCGGCCGCCGCCTTCGCCATCGCGGCGGCCAATCGGCGGCGCGGGTCGTCGGCGCTGATCGTCAGCGCGGCGAAATAGGACAGGGCGCGGGCCCGCTCGATCGCGACGTGCATGTCGACCGCTTTGTGTTGCACCGCTTGAAAGGAGCCGATGGGCACTCCGAACTGGTGGCGATCCCGGACATGCTGCAGAGCCAGGTCGAGAATCCGCTGGCATGCGCCGACGGTCGTGATCGCGACTCCGGTCAAGGCGACGTGGCGGGCCTGCTCAGGGTCGGCGTGCACACGATCGTTGTCGGACACCACCACGCCAGGGAAGGTGACGTCGGCGACGTGCATGACCGGATCGAACACCGAGAGCCGGGTGACGGTGGCGACGGCGGCGTCGACGAGGAATACGCCGGCGTCGGTCACCACCGCGAGCTTCTGCGCCCGGTCGGCGTCGAGAACGTACCGGCACGTTCCGGACAGCACCCACCCGCTGTTGTCGCGATGAGCGGTGATGCCCTCGAAGACCGCGGTCCCCGCCTGGCGGGGGTCGTAGCGATCACCGGCCAGCGGCGCGAACTGGGTGAGGGTGGCCAGGAACGGCGTCGGGTCGGTCGCCCGACCGAACTCCTCCAGCACGATCGCCAGCTCGACCGCGTTCTCCGGGTCGGCCAGCTCCGTCCAACCCGCGTCCACATAGGACTCCCACAGCGGTGTCGGGTCGATGCCGTCCTCGGCGATCCCGCGGATCAGCGAAGCGGGGCACTGCTTGGCCACCGCGTCACGCACCGTGTCCTGCCACAACCGCTGATCAGCATCGAATTCCAGTAGCACTCGCCGCCTCCTACCCGGGTCAGAGCACCCGAATGGAAATCTGATTCTCTATTCGTGAACCACAGGTTCTCCTAAGACGGTATCGCACTCTACCGGCTGATTTGCTTGCTGCCTACGGTCGGTTGAGGCAAAGTGGTAATGAGGTTCTACTCTCAATCGTGAGAACAGTATTCTTGCTCCTGAAGAACTCGGGTTTACTCGCAGACGGACCTCCGGAAGGCGGCTTTGGTGATAGAGCACCGCGACGGGACGACGACTCCCGTCATCGACGCGAGCGTGCACATCTTCTTCGGGTCCACGCCTGAGTTGCGGGGCGTGATGCGGGAGCCGTTCATGAGCCGCGGCTTCCCCGACTACGAAATGGACTGGTACGGCGCACCCGGCGGCGAATACCTCGAGGGGACGCGCGGGCCGGATCGTCAGTACCCGGGTTCCGACCCGGCCTTCGTCGCCCATCAGCTATTCGACGATCGCGGAGTCGACGTCGCGGTGTTGCATCCGATGGGCCGCGGCATCATGCCCGACCGGCACCTGGGCACGGCGATCCTGGCCGCCCACAACGAGATGATGGTGTCGCGCTGGCTGGATCATGCCGAATTCGGTGAGCGCTTCCGTGGCACCATCCGGGTCAACCCCGACGACATCCGCGGCGCGCTCCGGGAGATCGAGAAGTACAAGGATCACCCGCGGGTCGTCCAGATCGGCATCCCGATGCAGTCCCGGGAGCTCTACGGCAAGCCGCAGTTCTGGGATCTGTGGGAGGCGGCCGTCGACGCAGGCCTGCCGGTGGCCACCCACATCGAAACCGGTGAGGGCATCGCGTTCCCCCCGACGCCGTCCGGGCATACCCGGACCTACGAGCAGTACCTGGGCTTCAGCTCACTGAGCTACATCTATCACCTGCTGAACCTGATCGCCGAGGGCGTGTTCGAGCGCATGCCGGACCTGAAGTTCGTGTTCGCCGACGGCGCCGGTGACATGTTGACACCGTTCATGTGGCGGATGGACTGCTTCGGACGGCCGCACCTTGAACAGACCCCGTGGGCACCGAAGATGCCGAGTGACTACCTGCCCGGGCACGTCCACTTCATCCACAACAGCCTCGACGGGCCTGGCGAAGCCGAGTTCGCCGACGAATGGCTGTCCTTCACCGGCAAGGAGGACATGCTGATGTTCGGTTCGAGCTATCCGCACTGGCATTGCGGTGATGTCCGCGCGCTGCCCAGCGCGTGGACCGCCGAGCAGCGCGAGAAGGTCTGCTGGCGCAACGCCGCGGCGCTCTACGGCATAGACATCCCTGCCGGCGTCGGAACACACTGACTCGCATAGAGAGCTAAGGAGATCACGATGACTCTCACCCACAGCCAGGAGCGAGTCGCTCCCGCCGAACGCATCGCGATCCGGTGCGTCGACTCCGATGTCCATCCGGTGCCCAAGCGTGGCGTTCTGCAGGAGTACATCCCAGAGCCGATACGGACCAAGTACTTCAGGAACCATCGGGTCGGCGAAACGATCTACTATGACGCACCCGACTACGCGCATGCCTACGCGATGCGTGTCGACACCTTCCCCGACGACGGCGAATTCGCCTGCAGCGACCCCGACCTCGCGCTACGCCAGGCCATCATGGAGGCCGGCGCCGACGTCTGCATCCTCGAACCGGCGCACGCGCCGTGCCGGATACCCGAAGCCACGGCGGCGTTGTCCTACGCGCACAACACCTGGCAGGCCGAGCACTGGCTGGACAGCAAGACAAACTGGCACGAACGGTGGCGCGGCTCGATCCTGGTCGCCATCGAAGACCCCGAAGGCGGCGCTCGGGAGATCGAAAAGTGGGCCGAGCACCCGTACATGGCCCAGGTCATGATCAAGGCCGAGCCGCGACCGTCGTGGGGTGACCCGAAATACGATCCGATCTGGGCGGCGGCCGTCAAAGCCAACAAACCGGTCAGCTGCCACCTGTCGCGGGGTTTCTTCGAGACCCTGCCGATCCCGCCGGTGGGGTTGCCCAGCTACAACCACGATTTCATGGTGAGCTACTCGTTGCTGGCCGCCAACCAAGTGATGAGCATGATCTTCGACGGGCTCTTCGACCGGTTCCCCACCTTGCGAATCGTGTTCGTGGAGCACGCCTTCAGCTGGATCCTGCCGCTGATGTGGCGGATGGACGCCATCTACGACGCGCGCAAGTCCTGGCTGGACATCAAGCGCAAGCCCAGCGAGTACGTCAAGGACCACATCAAATTCACCACCCAGCCGCTGGACTATCCCGAGGACAAGACCGAACTGCTGCGGGCCTTCGAATGGATGGAATGCGAGAAGATCCTGCTGTTCTCCTCCGACTACCCGCACTGGACCTACGACGATCCGCGCTGGCTGGTCAAGCACCTTCCCGAGCACGCGCGGGAAGCGGTGATGTTCCGCAACGGGATCGAGACGTACGGCCTGCCCGACACCGTCCCGGCCCTCGAGGGTCAGACCCGGGTGTTCTGAGCAGATGACCAAACCCGACAAGCAGCCCCGCCTGGCGCAGGGCCGAGAACACGTCGTCGCCAGTGTGGACGAAATTCCGCCCGGCACACACAAATTGGTGCCGATCGGCCGGCATGGCGTCGGGGTGTACAACGTCAACGGCACGTTCTACGCGATCGCCAACTACTGCCCGCACGAAGGCGGCCCGTTGTGCTCGGGACGCCCCCGCGGGCGCAACATCGTCGACGAGAGCGTTCCGGGCGACGCGGTGATGGTCCGCGATCTCGAGTACATCTACTGCCCCTGGCACCAGTGGGGATTCGAGCTGGCGACCGGCACGACTGCGGTCAAGCCGGAGTGGAGCATCCGCACCTACCCGGTCCGCGTGGTGGGCGACGACGTTCTGGTGATGGCATGAGCGACGCTTGCGGAGCGAATCAACGGCAGGCATGCGGCACCCGAGCCTGCGAGGGGGCCGCATGAGCAGCGCGGTTACGACCGGTCCGCAGCTGCGCGACGGCGAACAGGCGATGACGATCAACGGCGGAAACGTCGTCTACGAGATCCTGGGCGAAGCGGGTGATTTCATCGCCCTGACGCCCGGCGGCCGATACAGCAAGGACATCGAGGGGTTGCGTCCGCTGGCCGAAGAACTGGTCAAGGGCGGCTACCGGGTGCTGCTGTGGGACCGACCCAACTGCGGGAAGTCCGACCTCCAGTTCTACGGGCAGAGTGAATCCCACATGCGCGCCGAGACGTTGCACGGGTTGATCACCGGCCTGGGTATCGGTCCGTGCATCATCGCCGGCGGATCCGGCGGCGCCCGGGACTCGATCCTGACCACGATCCTGTACCCGGAGATCGCCACCAAGCTGGTGACCTGGAACATCGTCGGCGGCGTCTACGGCAGCTTCGTGCTGGGCTCGTACTATCTGGTGCCCAGCATCCTCGCGGTGCGAGGCCTCGGCATCAAAGGGCTTCTGCACGTGGACGAATGGAAACAGCGCATCGCCGAGAACCCGGCGAACAGAGAGCGCATCCTCGCGATGGACTCCGACGAGTTCCTCCGGGTGATGCTGCGCTGGCTCAATGCGTTCGTCCCCAAGCCCGGTCAGGCGATCCCCGGCGTCGATGACGAGTTCTTCGGCGACATCACGGTACCCACCTTGATCATCCGCGGCGGCGAGAACGACTGGGACCACCCCAAGCGCACCTCGCTCGAGGTGAACTGCCTCATCAAGGGCTCAACGCTGATCGACCCGCCGTGGCCGGAGGATGCCTGGGAGCGCGCCGGTGAGGACCGCGCATCGGGAAAGGTCAAGCACTTCAACATGTTCGATACCTGGGTGCAGGCGGCCCCGGCCATTCTGGACTTCCTGGGCCGATGAGCACCCGGTTGCATTCAGACCAGGCGGATGCGGATTTCGCAGTTGGTCGACGCCTCCAACGCCGTGTGCACCCGGCTCTCCGGGATGCGCGCCATGTCGGCCTTGCTCAGCGAGACGTCCAAAATGTCGTAGCCGTCGTCGCCCTCCGTTCGGGCGATCTCACCGCGCAACCCGAATCCCGCCAGCACCCCGTGCGCATCTTCGTCAGTCCCACGGCTGACGTAGGTCACCACACCGATCACCGGTTCGGTGCCGAATGCCCTGGCGCACAAGGTGACACCGACACCCGTCAGATCGGCTTCCGTGGCGTTGCTGATCAAAAGTTCGGCTTCCCTGCGGCCGCGGGGCATCGCGGCCAGGTTGTTGTCGACCACGGTCACACCGCTGTCCTCGGCGAGTTTGCGCAGCGCCGCCACGCCCTCGGTGAGCTGCGCGGGCGTCAGCTCACCGGCCGGGTCGACATCGACACGCACCACCGCCGTTCTCATGGGTCCCAGCCTAGCGATCTCGTGACGGGTGCCCGAATCAGAAGAGGTGACCGATGAATGCGACTGCACCCGCAGGCACGGCCTTGACCGTCGCCAGCGTCCCGGGTTGCACCCCGCGGTTGTTGCGGCTGCCCGCAACGGTGGAGAGCATGAGCGCCTATATGTCCGTCGGTGGATACTCACCGCTGGACAGCGCCGAGAGCCTGCTCACCGAGGTGGAGGGCTCGGGCCTTCTCGGCCGCGGCGGTGCCGCCTTCCCGCTGGCGGTCAAACTGCGCACGGTGCGCGCCGCGCACTCCCGCGGCCATGAGACCGTCGTGTTGGCCAACGGCGAAGAGGGCGAGCCCGCGTCGGTGAAGGACCGTTGGCTGCTGCGCCACCGTCCGCACCTCGTGCTCGACGGCGTGCGGCTGGCCGCCCGCGTGGTCGGCGCCCAGCGTGCCTACATCTACGTCTCCGACCTCGATGCGGCGCGCGCCGTCGACGACGCGCTCACTGAGGTCGGTTTCGATACGCTTGGCGGCCTTCAGATTTCGATCGTCACTGTAGCCGCCGGTTACGTGGCCGGTGAGGAAACCGCCGCGGTGCGCGCCGTCAACGGCGGACCGGCCAAGCCGAGTGACAAACCGCCACGGCCGTTCCAACACGGCGTCGCAGGACACCCCACTCTGGTGAGCAACGTCGAGACACTGGCGAACCTGCCGTATGTCCAGCGCAACGGCGCCGCGGCCTTCCGCTCGGCAGGCACGGCGGCCTCGCCGGGCACTTTCCTGATGACGATCACCGGAGCCGGACGGCCACCGGCCCTCTACGAGGTGCCCCACGGCATGCCCTTCCGCGATGTGCTTGCCATACACGGCGTTTCGCCGGACTCGGTGCAGGGCGCCCTGATGGGCGGATACTTCGCGGGGTTGCTCAACCGCGATGTGCTCGACACCACCCTGGATCACGAGACGTTCCGCGAGCTGGGATGCGGCCTCGGTTGCGGCGCGGTGGCGATTCTCACCGACGATTGTCCGGTGGCCGTGGCCGCGTCGGTGCTGGCCTACTTCGACCGGGAGAACGCCGGGCAGTGCGGGTCGTGCTTCAACGGCACGGCGGCGATGGCCGCGGCTGCAGGAGCGCTGCGCGACGGTGCGGCCACCGCCGAAGACGTGGCCCGTCTTGAGCGCTGGTCCGTCGTGCTGCGCGGCCGGGGTGCCTGCGCCACCCTCGACGGCGCGGCCAATGTGGCGGGCAGCCTGCTCAGGCATTTCCCCGCGGTTGTCGAACAGCATCTGGCCGGCGCCTGCGATCCGTGCGGGGCAGGCCGATTCAGCGCTCAGCGTCCCTACGAGGTGGAGGCGGTGACGCAGCCATGAGTGGTGAGATCCGAATTCGGCTGGACCGGACGATCTGTGACGGTTTCGGCGCCTGCGCCAAGCACGCGCCGAAGCACTTTTCGCTCGACGACTGGGGCTATGCGTCCCTGATCGGGGACGGCAGGGTGGCCGAGGCCGACCGGGACGATGTGCTGCGGGCGCTGTTCGACTGCCCGGTGCACGCGATCATCGAGATCAGCGACAACGAGTTCGACGGCGAAACCCGGCCTGCGGACACACCGGCCGACGACTCACCGGTCTTCGAGGCCCGCTGGGGCTACGCGCAGTGAGCCGCGCCCCGCTGCCTCAGGTCACCGGCGAGAACGAGTTCTTCTGGACGTCGGGAGCCGACGACACCCTTCGCATCCAGGAGTGCCAAGGGTGCTGCTCGTTGATCCATCCGCCGCAGCCGGTATGCCGGTACTGCGGAAGCCACGACCTCAAGGCCCGGCCGGTCAGCGGCAAGGCGGTGTTGTCGGCGTTCACTGTCAACGAGCGGTTCAGCATTCCGGGCCTGCCTGCCCCCTACGTGGTGGCCCAGGTGGCGATTCAGGAAGATCCGCGAGTCCGCTTGACCACCAACATCATCGACGCCGACCCCGCCGATCTCGAACTGGGTCAGCTGGTCGAGGTCGTCTTCGAGCAGAACGACGACGTCTATCTGCCGCTGTTCCGCCCGGTGACACCGAAACAGCTCACCGACCAGCCTGCCGACGACATCGCCCCGCAGGACTTCGCCAAGCATGTCCGGCCACCGCTGACCACCACGAAGTTCGAGGAGCGCTCGGCGATCACCGGGATCGGCGCGTCACGGCTGGGCCGCCGCCTGATGGTGAACCCGCTGGCGTTGACCGTCGAGGCCTGCGAAGCCGCGGTGGCCGACGCCGGGCTCACGTTCGCCGATATCGATGGGTTGTCCACCTATCCCGGCCTCGACATCGCCGGCATGGGCGAGGGCGGGGTGACCGCACTGGAGGGCGCTTTGGGACTGCGCCCGACGTGGATCAACGGCGGCATGGACACGTTCGGGCCGGGCGGATCCATCATCGCCGCGATGATGGCCGTCGCCACCGGGATGGCCCGACACGTGCTGTGCTTCCGGACGCTGTGGGAGTCCACCTTCCAGGAGCTGCTCAAGCAGGGCAAGATGGCGCCGCCCGGCGGGGCGCGCACCAGCAGCTGGCAGATGCCGTTCGGCGCGACGTCCGCTGCACACACGTTGGCGCTCAACGCCCAACGGCACTTCGCCCGGTACGGCACCACCCGCGAAACTTTGGGCTGGATCGCGATCAACCAGCGGTCCAACGCCGCGCTGAATCCGACCGCCATCTACCGCGACCCGATGACGATGGAGGACTACCTGTCGGCGCGGCCGATCACCACACCGTTCGGGCTCTACGACTGCGATGTGCCCTGTGACGGCGCTGTCGCCGTGATCGTGTCCGCGGTGGAGGCCGCCCGCGACCTGCCCAAGCCGCCGGTGTTGTTCGAGGCGGTCGGCACCCAGATCATCGAACGCACCGACTGGGATCAGACGACGCTGACCCACGAGCCTCAGGTGCTGGGCCAGTCGGCGCATCTGTGGACGCGAACCTCGTTGCGCCCCAGCGATGTCGACGTTGCCGAGCTCTATGACGGGTTCACCTTCAACTGTTTGTCGTGGCTGGAGGCGCTCGGCTTCTGCGGGATCGGCGAGGCGAAGGACTTTCTGGACGGAGGCGCCAACATCGCCCGCGACGGTGTGCTCCCGTTGAACACGCACGGTGGCCAGCTCTCCCACGGCCGAACCCACGGCATGGGCCTGATCCACGAGGCGGTCAGCCAGCTGCGGGGCGAGGCCGGCGACCGGCAGGTCGCGGGCGCCCGCGTCGCGGTGGCGAGCAGCGGAGGGCTGACGCCGAGCGGGGTTCTTCTGATGCGGGTCGACCGGTGAGCACAGCCACCCCGGTGCGCCGGATGGTTCCGGTCGACGGGATCCCGATGTCGGGCTTGTTCGCCGAGGCGGCGGATCCACAGGGAGTCATCATCGCCCTGCACGGCGGGGCGTCTTCGGCGGCGTACTTCGACTGCCCCAACCACCCCGAGCTGTCGTTCGTACGGGCCGTGGCCGCAGCGGGTTTCAGCGCGGTGGCACTCGACCGGCCGGGCTACGGAGCGTCGGCGCCCTACGCCGATTCGATGTGGGACCCGCAACGCCGGGTCGGGTTGACCTTTGGGGCCGCTGACGCCATCCTCGGTAAGCGCGACCGTGGCGCGGGCCTGTTCATCCTGGCGCATTCCAACGGCTGCGAACTCGCGTTGCGGATGGCCGTCGCCGAGCGTGGTCACGACCTGCTGGGCCTCGAACTGGCCGGCACCGGCCTACGCCAATATCCGGCTGCCCGAGCCATTCTCAAGCAGGCAACCCCGACCCATCGGCCCGCCGGTCTGCGGGAGTTGATCTGGGCGCCCGAAGAGCTCTACCCCGCCGACGTGATCAACGCCGTCGGCTCCGCCGGCGCGCCGCCGCAAGAGGCGGAGATCTCGACCCACTGGGCCGGGCGGGATTTCCCGGCACTCGCCGGCCATGTCACCGCGCCAGTGCGCTTCACCGCCGCCGAGCACGAACGGGTATGGGACTCGACGCCTGAAGCGCTGGCCGACATCGCCGCACTGTTCGGCTCGTCGCCGCGGGTCCAGATCCACCACCAGGACGGCGCCGGCCACAATCTGAGCTTGGGTGTTGCTGCGGCGCAGTATCACTCGAGTGTCTTGTCGTTCTTCACGCACTGCATCACCGCCGATTTGGGCAGAGAGGCCGGCTAATGCGCGTCGGATTCATCGGGCTGGGCAGCCAAGGCGCACCCATGGCACGCCGGATCGTCGAGGGCGGCTACCCGCTCACGCTGTGGGCCCGGCGCGCGGCATCGGTGGAACCCTTCGCCGACACCGCGGCCACGGTCGCGGCCTCGCCGCAGGAGCTGGCTGCCAGCAGTGACCTGGTGTGCCTGTGTGTCGTCGGTGACGCCGACGTGCTCGAGGTGGCGACCGGCGACGGCGGCGTGCTGTCCGGACTGCAGCCCGGTGGCGTCATCGCCGTGCACGCCACCGTGCATCCCGACACCTGCCGTCAGTTGGCCGAGCAGGCCGCAGCTCAGGGAGTCTCGGTTATCGATGCGCCGGTCAGCGGCGGTGGCCCGGCGGCCGACGAGGGAAAGCTTCTGGTGATGGTCGGCGGTGAGGATGCCGTCGTGGACAAGGTCCGCCCGGTGTTCGCCACCTACGCCGATCCGATTGTGCACCTGGGTGACGTCGGCTCCGGGCAGGTGACCAAACTGCTGAACAACCTGTTGTTCACCGCGAACATCGCGACCGCCAAGACCGCGCTGGATCTCGGTGCGGCGCTGGGTATCACGCCCGAGAACCTGTCGGAGGTGATCACCCGGGGGTCGGCCAACAGCTTCGCGCTGGGCAGCGTGGCCCGCTTCGGCGGCAACCTGGACATTCTCAAGCAGGTCGCCGCGGGGCTGCTGCACAAGGACGTCAGCCTGATCGCCGGCATCGCCGAGAAGGCCGGCGCGCAGCCCGGCGCGGTGCTCGACGCCGCCGACGCCGCACTGAGGTTGATGGACAACCCACGGTGAAAGTCGGCTTCATCGGCGCGGGCCGGATGGGTGCACCCATGGTGCGGCGGCTGGCCGGCGCCGGCCACGACGTGACCGTGCTCGGCCGGACTCCCGAGAAGCGCTCCTCGGCAACGGAATTGGGCGCCACCGGGGTCGGCTGCGCCACTGAGGTGGCACATGACGCCGAGGCAGTGGCTCTCTGTGTCTTCACCGACGAGCAGGTGCGCCAGATCGTCCTGGCCGATGACCTGCTGGGTGCCATGCGGCCGGGCTCGGTGCTGATCGTGCACACGACGGGCAATCCGCGCACCGCCGAGGCGATCGCCGCGCAGGCCGGCGACCTCGGCGTCGGCGTGCTCGACGCACCGGTGAGTGGTGGACCGCATGACATCGCCGCCGGAACGGTGACGGTGTTCGTCGGCGGCGACGACGACGCGTATGCGCGGGCGCGACCGGTGCTGTGCAGCTATGCCGACCCGGTGCTGCACGTCGGACCGACCGGTTTCGGTCAGCGGGTCAAGTTGATCAACAACGCGCTGTTCGCCGCGCAGATCGGCATCGTGGCGGAGGCGGTCGGGCTCGCCGGTCGCCTCGGTGTCGACGAGGCCACTCTGCTCAGCGCGCTCCCCCACGGCAGCGGTACCAGCCGGGCTCTGGAGTCGATCGCACGCGTCGGCTCGGCGAGCGGATTCATCTCTGCCGTCGGCGAATTCATCGGCAAGGACGTCGCCGCTGTCCGCGCGACCGCCGCCGATCTGGGAACCGACCTCGGACTCCTCGCCGCGGTGGTCGACGCCGGCCTGTCCAGCGCGAAAGGTCAGGGGAATTAGCCATTTTCCGCTCTCCCGCCGACCCCACTGTTAGCGTTACACTCAACCAACCTTCCGTAACGCTTATAGCCCAGCTCTCGCCTCGGAGGAGAACGCAATGACTCAGGCTGAACTCGTCTTCGATCCGTTCTCGCAGGAGTACTTCAACAACCCGTTCGACATCTACGCGCGCATGCGAGCCGAGGCCCCGCTGTACTACGACGCAGGCGAGGACTTCTACGCCATCTCCCGGCACGAGGATGTCGCGGCGGCGCTGAAGGATCATGAGAGTTTCTCGTCGACCCGCGGCTGCGATCTGGCCATGGTGAAGGCGGACGAGCCGCCGCAGAAGTCGATCATCTTCATGGACCCGCCCGAGCACCGGCACATGCGGAGTCTGCTCAACAAAGCCTTCACCCCCCGCGCGGTGCAGTCGCAGCGTGAGGTGGTCATCGAACTGGTGGACAAGTATCTGGCAGCAGCCGATCCGGACAACTTCGACGTGGTCCAGGATTTCTCCGGGCCGTTCCCGGTCGAGGTCATCACCCGGATGGCCGGCGTCCCCGAGGAATACCGGCAGCAGGTTCGGCACTGGATCGACACCAGCCTGTCCCGTGAACCGGGGCAGATCGGGACCAGTGAGGCCGGCATGCAGGCCAACATCGAGACCGCGATGTACTACTACGGCCTGGTGCAGGAACGGCGTGAGAACCCGCAGGACGATATGATCAGCCGCCTGATCGCCGCCGAGATCCCCGATGACGACGGCAACATGCGCAGGCTGGATGACATCGAAATCTGTGGTTTTGCAACACTTCTCGGCGGTGCGGGCGCCGAGACCGTGACCAAGCTGATGGGGACAGCAGCGGTCAACTTCGCCCGCTTCCCCGAGCAGTGGCGCAAGCTGCTCGACGACCGGGACAAGATTCCCGCGGCGGTGGAGGAACTGCTGCGCTACGAGGGGCCGGTGCAGTACAACGTCCGGTACACCCTCAAGGACACCGAAGTGCCCAGCGGGAAGATCCCGGCGGGTAAGCCGGTGTTCCTCCTGCTGGCGTCGGCCAACCGGGACTCGGACGCCTTCACCGACGCCGACGCCTTCGACATCGACCGCGACCGCACCGAGGCGCAGAACCTCGGACTGGGTTACGGCATCCACAGCTGCCTTGGCGCCGCCTTGGCGCGCATGGAAAGCGCACTCGCGCTGGAGAAGCTGCTCGACTTCATGCCCCGCTACGAAGTCCAGTGGGAGGGGCTGCGCCGGGTTCAGATGCAGAATGTGGCGGGTTTCTCCCACGTACCGGTGAAGGTCCTGCGATGAAGATTGAAGTGGATTTCGGCCTGTGTGAGGCCAATGCGATCTGTATGGGGATCATCCCGGAGGTATTCCAGGTTGACGACCAGGATTACCTGCACGTCCTGTCCGACGAGGTGACCCCGGAGAACGAGGCCCAGATTCGCGACGCGGTGCGTCAGTGCCCCCGGCAGGCCATCTCCATCACGGAGTAGGTTCCGGTCGGCCTCAGCCGGCCGGGACCAGGTCGGCGCCGATCGGCGGGCAGCTCATCGCGCCGCTTCGGAAGGTCTCGGTCGCCGCGACTGATACGTCGTCGACGTCGGCGGCGGCCAGTGCCTGTGCTTTGAACACCCGCGCCGCTGAGCTCAGGCGGTGCTCGACGCACGCGATGGCGCGGTCGAGATCACTCGGCTGCGCGTCGCCCCACAACGCCACCTCGGTCATGCCGTAATCCAGCGCGCGAAGCACGCCCTCGCGGACCCGTGCATCGGTGTCGAGCAGATCGGCGGCCACCGCCAGCGCCTGCGGGTGCGGCTGATCGTCACCGGCCGCGATCATCGATTCGAAGTCGGAAGTCTGGGCGCCGAGGATCGTCAAGGGGCGGGTGTCCCCGGGCTCCGCGAGCAGGACGTTGACATCCCAGCCCGCCATCACGCGGTCGAAGATCCAACCGCCTGCGTGTCGCACCGCCTCGGCGACGCTGGGGGCGACGATGTCGAGCCGGTATCTCATGATCCGGCGGGCGCCATCAGCTGGCTCGCCAGCGACCTGGAGTACTCCCGGAACACATCGATCAGCGGTATCGACGGGTCGAGCAGCCATGAGGTCTCCATTCCATTCACAAATGCCAGGATTTCCACGGCCTTCCGGGCCGGGTTCACGTCTGATCGATATCGGCCTTCGGCCTGACCGCTGCGGATCCGGTCGGCGATGATGTCGACCGCCTGCCGGTAGCGGTCCACCAGCCGGTCGTGCAGCGGGGCGTCGGGTGCGATGTTCTCCACCATCAGCACCGCGAAGGTGCCGACGAGCTGCGGTGACCGGTCGAACCGGTCAGCGGCATTGGCGATGCCCTCGACCAGGTCGCCGGTCAGGTAGTCGGCGTGCTCGCTGTCGTCGGCATCCCGGGCGTCGAGCACCGCGTGAAGCAGCTGTTCCTTGGACTCGAAGTGATGCAGTAGCCCCGCGGCGGTCACGCCCGCCTCCTTGGCGATCTGCGCCAGAGTGGTGTTACGCCAGCCGTTACGGGCCAGCAGCCGCTGCGCGACATCGAGAATGCGCTGCTTACGGTCCTCGCCTTTGGCGAGAAGGGTGGCGTAGGGCCGAGTCGTCGTCGTCACCGCGCTCCCTTCCGCCAGACCAACCTAGTGAACACACAGTAGGTTGGTTTGGTCGTGTGTGACAAGGGTCTCAGCGGAAATTTTTTGGTCAGCAAACCGCTTAGCCCGAGACCGACGTCAGGGCCGTGAATTGGCGCCGTCAGCAGCCATGGAGTCGATCTCGCGACGGGTCCAGCGCGACGGCGGGCCGGCTACAACCCCAGGGACTTGGCGATGATCACCTTCATCACCTCGCTGGTGCCGGCATAGATCCGGGTCACCCGCGCATCGGTGTAGAGCCGGGCGATCGGATACTCCATCATGTAGCCGTAACCGCCGAACAGCTGTAGGCAGCGGTCGATCACGCGCTGCTGCATCTCGGTGCAGAACAGCTTCACCCGGGCGGCGTCGGCGCCACTGAGCTCGCCCTCGACGTGCAGGGCGACCGCCCGGTCGAGCATGGCCTGGGCGGCCTCCACCTCCGTCGAGCAGGCGGCGAGTTCGAACTTGGTGTTCTGAAACGAGGCGACGGGCGTGCCGAAAGCCTTGCGGCTCTGGGTGTATTCGATCGCCGCGGCGATCGCCGAGCGGGCTTGGGCCACCGAGCCCACCGCCACGGTGAGCCGCTCCTGGGCCAGGTTGTGCCCGAGGTAGCTGAAGGCCTGCCCCTCCTCCCCCAGCACGTTGGCCGCAGGCACGCGGACGTCCACGAATGACAGCTCCGCGGTGTCCTGAACTTTGCAGCCCATCTTCTCGAGTTCGCGTCCGCGGGTGAAGCCCGCCATCCCGTCCTCGACGACCAGCAACGTCAGCCCGGCGCGACGATTGTCCGGGTCGGTGGACGTCCGCGCCACCACGACCACCAGATCGGCTTGCATGCCGCCGGTGATGAAAGTCTTTGCACCGTTGACGATGTAGTGGTCGCCATCTCGCACCGCGGTCGTGCGCACCCCGGCCAGGTCCGACCCGGTGCCGGGCTCGGTCATCGCGACCGCGGTCAGCAGCGTGCCCGCTGCCAGACCCGGGAACCAGCGGGCTCGCTGTTCGTCGTTCGCGTAGTGCAGGAAATACGGCAGGATCACCTCGAGCTGGGTGCGGACCGTCGACAAGGTGACCAGTGCGCGGGCGGCTTCTTCCTGCAGGACCACGTTGTAGCGGTAGTCGTCCTGGCCGCCGCCGCCGTATTCTTCGGGCAGCGTGACGCCCATGATCCCGGTCTCCCCGAGCTTCGCGAACGTCTCGCGCGGCATCCGGCCCGCCTTCTCCCACTGCGGATAGGCGGGCACCACCTCCTTCTCGATGAAGTCCCGAGCGAGCTCGCGAAACGCCTCGTGGTCGGCGGTGAACAGATCGCGACGCATCGAGCCCGTCAGCCGATCAGCTCGACGACGGTCGCGTTGGCAGTGCCACCGCCTTCACACATCGTCTGCAGTCCGTAGCGAATTCCGTTGTCGCGCATGTGATACAGCATGCGTGTCATCAACACCGCGCCCGAGCCGCCCAGCGGGTGGCCCAGCGCGATCGCGCCGCCGAGCGGGTTGAGACGCTCGGTCTTGGCGCCGGTGTCGGCTTGCCACGCCATCGGCACCGGCGCGAACGCCTCATTGACCTCGAACACTCCGATGTCGTCGATGCTCAGACCGGTCTTGCCCAGCACCTTCTCCGTCGCAGGAATCGGGCCGGTCAGCATCATCACCGGGTTGGCGCCGGCGACTGCCCCCGCGACGTAGCGCGCCAGCGGTGTCCAGCCCTGTGCGGCAGCATATTCGGCGGTGGTGACCAGCAGGGCGGCCGCGCCGTCCGAGATCTGCGACGAGTTACCGGCGTGGATGACGCCGTCCTCGGTGAACGCCGGTTTGAGTCCGGCCAGTTTCTCGACGGTGGTCCCCCGGCGGATGCCTTCGTCGGCGCTCACCACGCATGAGTCGGTGGCCACCGGGACGATCTGGTCGTCGAAGGCCCCGCGATCCTGTGCCGCAGCGGCCAATTCGTGGCTGCGCGCCGAGAACTCGTCGAGGTCGGTGCGTGAGAGTCCCCACTTCTGCGCGATCATCTCCGCGGAGATGCCTTGGTTGAACGAGAAGTCGTCATAACGTTCGAGCACTTTCGGGCCATACGGCATGCCGGTGGCCCGCGCCGACCCGAGCGGAACACGGCTCATCACCTCGACGCCGCCGGCGACCACCACGTCCTGCTGGCCCGACATCACTGCCTGCGCGGCGAAATCCAGTGCCTGCTGGCTTGATCCGCAGGCCCGGTTGACCGTGGTGCCGGGAATGGACTCCGGCCAGCCGGCGGCCAGAACCGAGAACCGGCCGATATTGCTCGACTGGTCACCAACCTGGGACACGCAGCCCCACACCACGTCGTCGACCGTCGCCGGGTCCAAGCCGGTGCGCTCGGCGAGTGCGTTGAGCACCACCGCCGCCAGGTCGGCGGCATGCATGCCGGACAGCCCGCCGTTTCGCCTACCGACCGGGGTGCGGACCGCCTCGACGATCACCGTTTCCCGCATGGCTTCTCCTTAGTTGTGACGATCATTCACGCGACGGCACCCTGCTCACGCAGTCTGCCGATGTCGTTGTCCGACAAGCCCAATTCGGCCAGCAACGCATCAGTGTGCTCACCGAGGCCGGGTACCGGGCCCATCGGCTGCTCGTAGTTCTCGATGATCGGCGGCGGCAGGATGGCCTGGATCGGACCCGCGGTGGTTTCCACCGTCCGCCAGCGGTCACGATCGGACAACTGCGGGTGCGCGAGCACCTCGCTGGGCAGATTGTAGCGGGCGTTGCCGATGCCCGCCGCGTCGGCCGTCTTTTGGATATGCGCGAGATCGTGCTGCGCACACCAGGTTTGGATGGCCGAGTTGAGTTCGTCGCGGTGGGCGCACCGATCGGAGTTGCTGGCGTACCGCGGGTCGTCGGCCAAGTCGGGCCGGTCGATGATCTCGCGTGCCAACCGTTGCCATTCCCGGTCGTTGGTGGTTCCCAGCACCACCGTCTGATTGTCGGCGGTATCGAAGGAGCCGTACGGCGCGACCGCCGGCGAGTTCATCCCCAGCGGCTCCTGATCGATGCCGGAGTGCTGCGCATAGGTCAGCGGATACCCCATCAGGTCCATCATCGTGTCGAACAGGCTCACGGTGACGGCGGAGCCGCGCCGCTCCCGCTGACCGCGCGAGATCAGCAGCGCCATGATCGACAACGCCGAGTACAGCCCGGTGGAGATGTCGGCGATCGGCGGTCCGGGCTTGGCCGGTTTCCCGGGATAACCGGTCACCGCGCACGATCCCGACTCCGACTGCGCCAGCAGGTCGTAGGCGCGCTTGTTCGACAGCGGCCCGCCTGCGCCGTACCCGTCGATCTCGACCGCGATCACATCAGGGTGCCGATCACGCAGCTGGTCGGCTGAGATGCCGAGCCGGGCGGTGGAACCCGGCGCAAGATTGGACACCAACACATCGGCGCGGTCGAGCAACCGGTGTAGGACCTCCAGGCCCTCGGCCGATTTCAGATCCAGCGCAATCGATTCCTTGTTGCGGTTGGCCCAGACGAAGTGGGCCGCAAGGCCGCCCGGGCCGTTGACGACGTCGTCGTAGTGCCTGGCGAAATCCCCGCCCGCGGGGTTCTCCACCTTGATCACGCGAGCGCCGAAGTCAGCCAGGACGCGCGTACACATCGGTGCCGCCACCGCCTGCTCCAACGCCACGACAGTGATGCCGGCCAGCGGCGCTGCCGGTCCTTGCGCAGAAGTCATCAGATCACCATACGGTCGGCCAGACTCCCGGCTCCTAGTAGCTCTTGGGCAGGCCGAGCACATTCGCACCGAGGAAGTTCAGGATCATCTCCTGACTGACGGGCGCGATCTTCATCAGGCGCGCCTCCCGGAAGAACCGGGAGATGTGGTACTCCTCGGAATAACCCATGCCGCCGTGGGTCTGCAGCGCGCGATCGGCTGCCGCGAAACCAGCATCCGCGCACAGATACTTGGCCATGTTGGCTTCCCGGCCGCACGACTTTCCGTTGTCGTAGAGCCACGTTGCCTTGCGCAGGATCAGCTCTGCCGCGTCGAGGCGGGCCAGCGAGTCGGCCAGCGGGAACTGGATGCCCTGGTTCATCCCGATCGGCCGGTCGAACACCACACGCTCGTTGGCGTACTTCACTGCGCGGTCCAGCGCCACCCGGCCGATCCCCAGCGCCTCGGCCGCGATCAGCATCCGCTCCGGATTCAGCCCGTGCAGGATGTAGGAGAAGCCCTTGCCCTCCTCGCCGATCCGGTCGGCGACCGGGACCCGCAGATCGTCGATGAACACCTCGTTGGAGCTGACCGCGTTGCGGCCCATCTTCTTGATGGGGCGGATGTCTACGTGGTCCCGATCGATGTCGGTGAGGAACAGCGAGAGCCCTTCGGTCGGCTTGCCGCCCCGCTTCTCGACGTCCTCGCGGCTCTCGGTGCGGGTCAGCAACAGGATCTTCTCGGATTCCAGCGCCTTGGAGATCCACACCTTGCGGCCGTTGACGACATAACTGTCACCGTCGCGCCTGGCGAATGTCGTGATGCGCGAAGTATCAAGTCCGGCACCGGGTTCGGTGACGCCGAAGCATACGTGCAGATCGCCGTTGACGATGCGCGGCAGGGTCGCGGCCTTCATCTCGTCGGAGCCGAAGACCACCACCGGCTGCATCCCGAAGATCGACATGTGGATGGAGCTCGCCGCGTTCATCCCGCCGCCGGAGCGGGCGACCTCCTCGGCCAAGATGGTCGCCTCGGTGATGCCCAGACCGTGGCCGCCATACTCCTCGGGGATCGTCATCCCGAGCCAACCGCCACCTGCGATGGCGTCGTAGAATTCCGAAGGGAATTCGTGCTGCTGGTCCTTCTCCATCCAGTAGTGGTCGTCGAAGCGTGATGCCAGCTCCCGCACCGACTTACGGATCAGCTCCTGATCCTCGGTCAGTTCGAAGCTCATACCTGAAGACACAACAACGCTCCTCTACTCGATGTCGGCACACAGGCCCGTGCACCGGCGCGATCTCCCGCTGTGCGCACCGGCGCCCTGTCGCCTACGGACCTTGTCAGTCCTTGTTGCCGGACAGCTCCTTGGCGTTCGCCGCGAAGTCGGCGAAGTTGGCGCCGGTCTTCTCCTTCTTCGACAGCGCCTGGATGGAGACATCGTGACCTTCGGCAGCCTTGCGCAGCGCGCCGATCGTCGCCTGTTCCTTGGCAATATGTGTGAACGGGTCCCAGTGGTACCAGCGCATGGCGTTCTGGTAGGTCATCTTGTTGATCTCGTCGTCGGGCACATTGTGCTCACGAAGGACGTCGTCGAGTTGCTCGGGGGCACCGGGCCACATCGAGTCCGAGTGGGGGTAGTCGGCTTCCCAGCAGATGTTGTCGATGCCGACGTCGTTACGCAGTTGGACCCCGACGTGATCGGAGATGAAGCAGGTCAGGAAGTGATCGCGGAACACCTCTGACGGCTTCTTGCCCTTGAAGTCCTGCCCGGTCCAGGTGGAGTGCATCTCATAGGTGCGGTCGGCGCGCTCCAGGAAGTAGGGAATCCAGCCGGTGCCGCCCTCACTCAGGGCGATCTTGAGGTCCGGGTATTCCTTGACCGGCCGTGACCACAACAGGTCCGCGGCGGCCTGGACGATGTTCATCGGCTGCAGCGTGATCATCACGTCCATCGGCGCGTCGGGGGCGGTGATCGCGAGCCGTCCCGAGGAGCCGATGTGCACATTGAGCACGGTGTCGGTGTCGACCAGGGCGTCCCACATCGGCTTCCAGTGCTCGAAGTCGTGAAAACTGGGATAGCCCATCGCCGCGGGGTTTTCGGTGAACGTCAGCGAGTGCACCCCTCGGTCGGCGTTGCGGCGGATCTCGGCCGCACAAGCCACCGGATCCCAGATGACCGGCAACGTCATGGGGATGAAGCGCGCCGGGTAGGCCCCGCACCACTCCTCGACGTGCCAGTCGTTGTAGGCCTGCACCAGCGCCAGCGAGAACTCCGGATCCTCGGTGGCGAACAACCGGCCGGCGAATCCCGGGAACGAGGGGAAACACATCGAGCCCAGGATGCCGCCGGCGTTCATGTCCTTGACCCGCTCGTCGACGTTGTAGCAGCCCGGCCGGATCTCATCGAGCCCCTGGGGTTCCAGGCCGTACTCCTCCTTCGGCCGGCCCGCCACCGCATTGAGCGCGACATTGGGGATGGTGATGTCGCGGAACCGCCACATGTCTGAGCCGTCGGGATTGTGCACCAGCCGGGGAGCGTCGTCGGCATATTTCTTCGGCAGATGATTGGCGAACATGTCGGGCGGTTCCACGATGTGGTCGTCGACGCTGATCAGGATCATGTCCTCTTTGCGCATACCGGCTCCTTCCGTCGCGGACCTCTGTAATGAAAACTAGCTTCTCATTCCACGAGAATCAACATCCGGTAAAGCGCTCACCGGTGCACGCGGTCCGTCAGCCGACCCGCCGACACGCCTGCTCGACCTTGGTTTTTCGGCCCTGCTCAAGTGCGGGGATTGACCTTGCGCCCCGTTCATGGAAACCTGTTATCCCGATATGAGAATGCGATTCTCCACTGCGAGAGGGTGTTACCTATGCGTCTGACACCGCTACCTGCGGAGCAGTGGGACGACGAGGTCCAGCTCGCGCTCAAGGGCATGGTGCCGCGCGACCGGCAGAACCCCGAGGGCGCCGGCACAGCACTGTCGACTCTCGTTCGCCACCCCGACCTGGCCAAGGCGTACCTCGGCTTCAACGTTTATCTACTGTTCCGCTCCACGCTGCCGGCCCGGCTGCGTGAGGTCGCGGTCCTGCGGGTGGCGTATCGCCGGGATTGCACCTACGAGTGGGCCCACCACGTCGAGATGGCCAAGGCGGAAGGGCTGACCGACGACGACGTCGAGGCCATCCGCAGCGGCGGGGCCATCGACGAGCTCGACCGGCTGGTCGTAGAGGCCACCGACGAGCTCGAGGAGAAATCGAATCTCACCGACGAAACCTGGGCCGCGCTCGGCAACCATCTCACCGAGCGTCAGCGCATGGACTTCGTCTTCACCGTCGGCGCCTACGGCATGTTGGCGATGGCGTTCAACACTTTCGGCGTACAGCTCGAGAACGAAAGGTAAGTACGTGGCGTTTTTCAAGAAGCCGGATGTCGGCAGCTGGACCGAGAATTGGCCGGAACTCGGCACCGGTCCGGTCAACTACGAGGACTCGATCGATCCCGAACACTGGAAGCTGGAGCAGCAGGCCATCTTCCGCAAGACATGGCTGCAGATGGGCCGCGTGGAGTTGATCCCCAAGAAGGGCAACTACATCACCCGCGAACTGCCGTCGGTCGGACCGGGTACGTCGATCATCATCGTCAACGACGGCGACGAGGTCCGCGCCTTCTATAACCTGTGCCGCCATCGCGGCAACAAGCTGGTATGGAATGACTATCCCGGCGAAGAGGTTTCGGGCAGCTGCCGGCAATTCGTCTGCAAATACCACGCCTGGCGGTACTCGTTGAAGGGGGACCTGACCTTCATCCAGCAGGAGCAGGAGTTCTTCGACGTCGACAAGGCCGACTACCCACTCAAGCCGGTGCGCTGCGAGGTGTGGGAAGGCTTCATCTTCGTCAACTTCGACGACGACGCGGTCTCGCTCGAGGAGTACCTCGGCGAGTTCGGTCAAGGCCTGAAGGGCTATCCCTTCCACGAAATGACCGAGCACTACAGCTATCGCGCGACGGTCGGCTCCAACTGGAAGCTGTTCATCGACGCCTTCGTCGAGTTCTACCACGCGCCGATCCTGCACATGAAGCAGGCGGAGAAAGAAGAGGCCGAGAAGCTCGCCAAATTCGGCTTCGAGGCGCTGCATTACGACATCAAGGGCGACCACTCGATGATCTCGTCCTGGGGCGGCATGAGTCCGCCGAAGGATCTGAAGATGGTCAAGCCCATCGAACGGATCCTGCACAGCGGTCTGTTCGGCCCGTGGGACCGCCCGGCTATCAAGGGCATCCTGCCCGACGAGCTGCCACCCGCCATCAATCCTGGCCGGCACTCGACGTGGGGCCAGGACTCGTTCGAGTTCTTCCCGAACTTCACATTGCTGTTCTGGGCGCCAGGCTGGTACCTGACCTACAACTACTGGCCCATTGCGGTGGACTCCCACATCTTCGAGGCCGATCTGTACTTCGTGCCGCCGAAGAACCTGCGCGAACGACTCTCCCAGGAACTGGCAGCGGTGACCTTCAAGGAGTACGCGTTCCAGGACGCCAACACCCTCGAAGCCACGCAGACCCAGATCGGCACCCGCGCCGTACTGGATTTCCCGCTCTGCGATCAGGAGATCCTGTTGCGCCATCTGCACCACACCGCGCACAAGTACGTGGATCGGTACAAAGAGTCATTGGCCGCCGGGAACGGAAACGGGGCGGCCGCCGCGCCCAGCCCGAGGGCTGAAGAAAGGGATCCAGCAAATGTCTAAGTTGCCAGCGGAATTCGCCGATCTGGAGCGCTTCAGCGACTGGTGCCTGCCCACCGAGGAAGAGCGCTATCAGAAGCGACTGAACTCGACGATGGCCGAGATGCAAGAGCTGTATGACGCCGGCTTGGCGCGACTGGAGGACATTATGGTCTACGTCGACGCCCGCTTTCCGCTCCAAGGCATGCCGGAAGACGCCAAGGCTCTGGTACACCTAGGACAGTCGATCGTGCAGGTGAGCTTTCCGGTCGAGGTGTGGAAGCAGCCCCGCGTGCTCGACAGCGGCGCCGCGTATATCGAACTGATCAAGGAGCCGGTGGTCTAGGTTGTCTGCTCTTCGCGCAAGCGGCTCGTCGCCACGCGCAACGACCCTCAAGGCAGCCGGGTACGTCGACGTCGACGCGGGTGAGATCGTCCGCCCAGGCATCGTGAAGGTCGAGGGCGACCGGATCGTCTCCGTCGGGGGCGAAGTCGACGAGAGCTCCGATGTCATCGATTTGGGAGACGCCATCCTCCTTCCGGGGTTGATGGACATGGAGGTCAACCTCCTGATGGGCGGCCGGGGCGAGAACCCCGGCCTCTCGCAGGTACAGGATGATCCGCCCACCCGGGTGTTGCGCGCGGTCGGCAATGCCCGCCGCACGCTGCGCGCGGGTTTCACCACGGTGCGCAACCTCGGGCTGTTCGTGAAGACCGGCGGCTACCTGTTGGACGTCGCGCTGGGCAAGGCGATCGATGCGGGCTGGATCGACGGTCCGCGGATCGTGCCTGCCGGGCATGCCATCACGCCGACCGGCGGGCATCTGGACCCGACCATGTTCGCCGCGTTCATGCCGGGCGCCCTGGAGCTGACCGTCGAGGAGGGTATCGCCAACGGCGTCGACGAGGTCCGCAAGGCAGTGCGCTACCAGATCAAGCACGGCGCGCAGCTGATCAAGGTGTGCGTGTCCGGGGGCGTGATGTCGCTGACCGGTGAGGCAGGGGCGCAACACTATTCGGACGAGGAACTGCGGGCGATCGTCGACGAGGCGCACCGGCGCGGGCTGCGGGTGGCCGCCCACACCCACGGCGCCGAGGCCGTCAAGCATGCGGTGGCGTGCGGGATCGACTGCATCGAGCATGGCTTCCTGATGGACGACGAGGCCATCCAGATGCTGGTCGACAATGATCGTTTTCTGGTGACCACCCGCCGGCTCGCCCAGGCGATGGATGTCTCGCACGCACCGAAGGTGTTGCAGGACAAGGCTGCCGAGATGTTCCCGAAGGCGGAGACGTCGATCAAGGCCGCCTACGAGGCCGGGGTGAAGATCGCGGTCGGCACCGATGCACCCGCGATCCCGCACGGCAAGAACGCCGATGAACTGGTGACCCTGGTGGAATGGGGGATGCCGCCGGCCGCGGTGCTGCGGGCGGCCACCGTCGTCGGAGCCGACCTGATCAACGTCACCGACCGGGGCCGGATCGCCGAAGGACTGCTCGCCGACATCATCGCCGTGCCCGGTGATCCGTTGTCCGACATCACCGTCACCCAGAACGTCACCTTCGTCATGAAAGGCGGGAAGGTCTATGTCAACAAAACGGACTGACGACATCGTCGAGATCCAGCAACTGCTCGCCCGCTACGCGGTGACCATCACCCAGCTGGATGTCGAGAATCTGGTGAAAGTCTTCACCGAAGACGGCACCTACAGCGCGTTCGGCGAAACCTATTCACTGGGACGGTTCCCCGAGCTCGTCGACGCCGCACCCAAAGGGCTGTTCATGACCGGCGAGTCGCTGGTCGAATTCGACGAGAACGACCCCGACAAGGCCACCGGCACCCAGCCGCTGTGCTTCATCGAGCATTCGGCGCACGACATGCGCATCGGCTACTACCGCGACACCTACCTGCGGACCGAGAAGGGGTGGCGGTTGAACACCCGCGCGATGACGTTCATCCGGCGCACCGGTGTGCACGATTCGGGCCGCCCGCACGCGATCGGCCGGCCGGCCGGCGGATGACCACGGCAGCCGAATCCGGCACGACCGCCGACGAATTCCGCAACGACCTGCGAGCCTGGCTCGACGCGCACGATCTGAGCCCCGGCCCGGATCATTCGCTGCCCGCCCATATCGAGCAGATGAGCCGGGTACGCCGAGCCCTCTACGACGCCGGATGGATGCGTTACGGCTGGCCGGAAGAAGTAGGCGGTCTGGGCGGCTCGGTGATCATGCGGATGATCGTCGCCGAGGAGGTCCTCGGTCGCAACATCGCCGAGCCTGGTCCGTACTCGATGATGGAAGTCCTTGTGCCGACCATGATCTCGTACGCGCGGCCGGAACTCGCCGCCGAGATGGTGCCGCGCTATCTGCGCGGCGACGAGCACTGGTGCCAGGGTTTCTCCGAGCCCGGCTCAGGCAGTGACCTGGCATCGCTGAGCACCAAGGCCACCTTGCGCGGCGACGCGTGGGTGATCAACGGCCAGAAAGTGTGGACCAGCTTCGCCCAGTTCTCGAAGCGCTGCGTCCTGCTGACCCGGACCGGCTCGCCGGAAACGCCTAAACACGAGGGCATCACCGCGTTCTTCGTCGACATGGACTCCCCCGGCATCACGGTGCGGCCGCTGCACACCATGCACGGCGTGGACGAATTCTGCGAGGTGTACTTCGACGACGTGGTGGTGCCGGCCGATCGCATGCTCGGCAATCCCGGCGATGGCTGGCGGCTGGCCAACGACCTGTTGCCATTCGAGCGATCCACCTGTTTCTGGCAGCGGATCTCCTACCTGTTCACCCGGTTGGACCGCCTGATCGCGGACGAGACCGACGCCGGTGACGCTGAGCTCGGCGCGGCCTACCTGGCACTGCACACCGTGCGCTGCAGGTCGGCGGCGACCCAGCACCGCTTCGCCGAAGGGGCGAAGCTGGGGCCGGAGACCTCGATCGACAAGGTGCTGCTGGCCGGTGCCGAACAGCGCCTCTACGACACCGCACGGGATGTGCTGCCCGGGGTGCTCGAGCTCGACGAGACGCCCTGGCGTTCGGAGTTCCTGTACTCGCGCTCGGCCACCATCTACGGCGGCACCGCGGAGATCCAGCGCAACATCATCGCCCGCCGGCTTCTCGATCTCGGGAAGGAGTGAGACGTGGACGACGGCGAACTGGGAATGCTGGCCGACACGCTCGAAAAGTCGATGAGCGCCGCGGCGGTGGAGGGAACCCCCAATGTCGAGGATGTTCTGCGCGACCTCGGCTGGCTGGAGATGCTCGACGAGATCCCGGCTGAGGCAACGGGCTTGGTGTTCCGGCTGTTGGGCGAGACCGGCACGCATGCCGGTGTGATCAACGACGTCGTACTCGCGTCTACCGGGCGCGCGCCGGGCGGCACCATCGCGCTGCCGTACACCGGTGGGCGCTGGGTGAGGTGGGAGCGCACCGACGGCGTGCGCTCGGCGATGGATCCCGAACTGCCGATCGGCACCGTCGACACCGGCTCGGAGGTGCCGGTGGCCAGGGGCCGCCTCGCGCTGGGTTGGTGGCTGACCGGTTCCGCCCGGGCGATGCTGAGGCTGGCACGCCAGCATGCCGTCGACCGGGTCCAGTTCGGCCGTCCGATCGGGTCGTTCCAGGCGGTGCGCCACCGGCTCGCCGAGACCCTGGTCGCCGTCGAGGGCGCCGAAGCGGCCTTGTCGGTGGCCCAGAGCGAGGGCACGGATCTGGCCTGTCTGTTGGGTAAGGCGGCTGCTGGTCAGGCGGCATTGACCGCGGCCAAGCACTGTCAGCAGGTTCTCGGCGGTATCGGGTTCACCGACGAGCACGACCTGCACCGGCACGTAAAGCGAATATTCGTGCTCGACGGGCTGCTCGGCTCGGCACGTGATCTGACCAGGGAAGCCGGGTCGGCGATCAGGTCGCTGGGTCAGGCTCCACGGCTCGGAAATCTGTGACGTACGCCATGGCGGCGAATGCGCTGGTCACCCGTTAGACTGGCCGGAACAAAAATTTTGGTCAGTATTGAATTGAGAACATAATTCTCGTCGCTGAGAGTAGTACTCTCTTACCGTGAGCAACATCGGAAACCGCATCCGCACGTCTCGAGCCCGGCAGTGAACAGCCCGAGCGAAGAGCCTGCCTGGAAGCAGCGCGCCGTCGAGCGGTCTATCCGGACCGCCAAGGTGCGCGCCGGGCAGCGCGTGCAGCGATTCCTCGATGCCGCGCAGGCGATCATCACCGAAAAGGGCAGCACCGACTTCACCGTGCAGGAAGTCGTCGACCGGTCCCGACAGTCGCTACGAAGCTTCTATCTGCAGTTCGACGGTAAGCACGAGCTACTGCTCGCCCTGTTCGAGGATGCGCTGAGCCGAGCCGCCGACCAGATCCGGGCCGCGACGTCGGCTCAGACCGATCCGCTGGACCGGCTCAAGGTCGCCGTCACTCTGCTGTTCGAATTGTCCCGGCCGGATCCGACCGCGCGCCGGCCATTGTTCACCGACTTCGCCCCCCAGCTGCTGATCTCGCATCCCAATGAGGTCAAGGTCGCTCACGCACCGCTGGTGGCGCTGTTCGCCGAACTGATGGACGAGGCGTCCGCTGCCGGCGAGTTGAGGGAAGACGCCAACCCTCGCCGGATGGCGGCGATGACGATGCAGACCATCATGTTCATCGCCCAGTCCAGCGGGGTCGAGGACGACGAGAACGTCCACACGCCGATCAGCGGGGACGAAGTGTGGACGTTCTGCTCGCAGGGATTCGCCCGTAAGTAAGCCGGTTCACCGCTCGACCGCGGGAGAAACCGGTTGAGCGATCAAGGCTTCCGCGGCACTGTACGGATCACGGCTTCCGTCGGCGACGGCTTGTGCCAGCGCGTCGAGATCCGGATGGCGATGCAGCCGGCTCTGCGCCAGTGACAACACCTGCGCGCGGGCTCGTGCGGTGCGGCGCTCGGCGGTGTCGGCGCGCCGGTGGGCCTCGATCGCCTCGACGAGTTCCCCCACCCCCTCGGCCCGGGCGGCGACCAGTGTCAGCACCGGTACGTGCGTCTCGAACTTCAGGTCGCGCACCGTCTGAGCGGCACCCTCTCGGTCGGCCTTGTTCACCACCACCAGGTCTGCGACCTCGAGCAGGCCCGCCTTAGCGGCCTGGACCGCATCCCCCGCACCGGGATTGAGAATCACGATCGTCGGATCGGCGACGGCGGCGATCTCGATCTCCGACTGCCCGACCCCGACGCTCTCGAGCAGGACGACGTCGAAGCCGAGCGCGCCGAGCAGCCGGATCGCGGCGGGCACCGCGGCGGCCAGGCCACCGAGATGGCCGCGGGTGGCCACCGAGCGGATCAGCACGTCGGGATCGTTGATGTGTTGCGCCATCCTGATCCGGTCCCCCAACAACGCGCCCCCGCTGTAGGGCGAGGACGGATCCACGGCCAGCACCGCAACCCGTTGTCCGCGTTCGCGATACGCCGCGACGAGAACCGCGATCGTGGTCGACTTGCCCGCACCGGGCGGGCCCGTCACGCCCACCACCGGGACCACGGCCCGGCCGATCTCGGTGAGCACCTCGTCGCGGCGGTCGCTCTCGACGAGGCTCAGCAGCCGCCCGACCGCGCGCATGTTCCCGCCGCGGGCCGCGGTGATCAGCTCGGCGACATCCATAGAGGGCAACGCTACGTCCCTACGTGATTGACCAAATCCGGTCGGTATGAGAATACTATTCTCTCAACTAGAGAGCGTCAGTTGCAAGAAGGGTAACGCTATGCAGATCAGTGGGAGTTCCGCCGTCGTCTTCGGTGGTGCAGGTGGCCTAGGCGAGGCGACCGTGCGCAAACTGCACGCGGCCGGTGTCAAGGTAGTGATCGCCGACCTGGCCGACGACAAGGGCAAGGAACTTGCCGCCGAGCTCGCCATCCCCTACGTCCGCACCGATGTCACCAACGACGACGATGTGCTGGCCGCCATTTCCGCCGCCGAAGAACTGGGGCCGCTGCGCATCTCGGTGGACACCCACGGCGGCCCGGCCGGCGGGGGCCGGCTGGTCGGCAAGGACGGCGCCCCGATGGAGCTGGAGGCGTTTACCAAGACCATCACCTTCTACCTGACCGCGGTGTTCAACGTGATGCGTCATGTCGCGGCCGCGATGGCGCGCCAGGAGCCCGACGACAACGGGGCTCGCGGGGTGATCATCAATACCGCATCTATCGCGGCGTATGAAGGCCAGATCGGACAACTGCCCTACTCGGCCGCCAAGGGTGGCGTGGTGGCGATGACTCTGGTTGCCGCACGCGACCTTTCACCGTTGGGCATCCGGGTGATGGCGATCGCGCCGGGCACCATCAACACCCCCGCCTACGGGAAGGCCGCCGACCAACTGGAGGCGTACTGGGGCCCGCAGGTGCCGTTCCCGAAGCGAATGGGACGCTCGGTCGAGTACGGCGCACTGGCACTGTCGATCGCCGAGAACGACTACCTCAACGGCGAGACCATTCGACTGGACGGTGCGCTGCGCTTCCCGCCGAAGTAGCGCCCGCGCCGACAGTAACGCCACGGCGGACTCCGGCCGGAATTCTCACCGTGGCGTTACTGTCGCGATCTACTTCTTGGCGATCAAGCCGTCGACGATCCTGTTGAAGTCGGCGGTGCCGAACGACACGTATTCGGCGAGGTTGGCGTAGTCCAGCGAGGCCATCACCGACTTCTCCAGCTGGATGTTCATCAGCCGCTTGGTGGCCTCGACCGCCTGCTGCGGGAGTTCGATGATCTTCTTTGCGCAGGCGATCGCCTCCGAGACCGGATCGGCCACAACATGATTCGCCAGCCCGAGTTCGACTGCGCGCTGCGCGGTGATCCGCACCCCGGTCAGCGCGAACTCCTTGGCCTGCAGCAGGCTGATCTGCGATCCCCACACCAGCGGCCCGCCGTCGGCGGCGACCAGACCGATGGACACGTGCGGGTCGGCGAAGAACGCGTTCTCGGCGATGTACACGACGTCGGACAGTGCGGCCAGGCTGCAGCCCAGCCCGACCGCCGGGCCGTTGACGGCCGCGACCACCGGGATGCGGCAGCGGACCATACCGATCACCAGATCACGGCCGTGCTTGATCGTCTTCTGCCGCAACGCTTCGTCGTTGCGCAGCTCGTCGAGGTAGGTGAAGTCGCCGCCGGCCGAGAACGCCCGGCCCGCACCGGTGATCACCGCCGCCCGCGCGGAGGCATCCTCGCCCAGCGCCTCCCAGATCTTGGCAAGTCCGACATGGAGGTTGTCGTTGACGGCGTTCAGCTCGTCGGGCCGGTTCAGTGTGATGATCCGCAGCGGACCGTCGGCCTGCACGTCGATTTCGTCTGGCATGTCGTACATGTCGTTAAACTCCCAGTCCAAGAATTCGTCCGGCGATGATGTTCTTCTGAATCTGTGACGTGCCGCCCATCACGCTTTGGGCACGGCTGTAGAGGTAGGCGCCGAACAACTCCTCATCGTCGGTGCCGACAGTGGCCAACGCGGCATGTCCTACCGACTGCTCGGTCCAGGTCATCAACAATTTGTCCAGCGACCCGTCCGGTCCGTGCTTGATGCCGTCGAGCTGCTCGGACAGACGCCGGCGCACGTGCAGGCGCAACATCTCGGTCTGCACCCACGCCCACGCCAGCTCGTCGGGGGCCGGGCCCTCGACCCGGGACGCCATCTGACGCACCAGCTTTCCGTACCGCGCAGAGAACCCCAGCGTCGACGGCTCGCGCTCGTGGCTGACCACGGTCATCGCCAGCTTCCAGCCGTCACCTGGTGCGCCGACCATGTTCGCGGCGGGTACCCGCGCGCCGTCGAATTCGACCTGACCGAATTCCTTGGTGACACCGCTGATCATCTTCAGTGGCCGCTGGACGATCCCGGGCTGGTGCATCGTGACGATGAAGGCCGAGATGCCTTTGTGTTTCGCCGCCTCCTTGTCGGTCCGGGCCAACACCAGGCACCAGTCGGCGCAGTCGGAGTAACTGGTCCAGATCTTGTGACCGTTGACGATGTACTCGTCGCCGTCTCGGGTCGCGGTCGTGGTCAGCGAGGCCAGGTCCGATCCGGCCCCGGGCTCCGAAAAGCCTTGGCACCAGCGCTCGGTGCCGTTGATCATCCCGGGCAGGAAGCGCTGCCGCAGTTCCTCGCTGCCGTGATGGCTCAGACCGACCACCAGGTAGCCCAGGCTCGGGCGCGCGGGCGCCCCGGCCTTGGCGATCTCCTCGTCGACGATCACGTCGAACACGGGTGGCAAGCCCTGGCCGCCATACGCCGACGGCCACGAGGTGCCGAAGAACCCGGCGGCGTAGAGCGCCTGGTGCCAGTCCCCCGCCTTGGCCCAGTAGGCGTCGCCCGAGGTCGGGAACTTGCCCTTCTGCTCTGTCAGCCAGCCGCGCAACCGCTCCCGGAAGGCGGCCTCGTCCGGCGAATCACGAAAGTCCAATGGTCAACTCCTCCAACTTGACTGGCCAGGTCTCGGTGGCGGCCAGCACCCGGCGCAGATAGACGTGGGCCAGGCACTCCCAGGTGTTGCCGATGCCGCCGTGCACCTGGATCGACATCTCGCACACCGCGAGTGCGGCTCGTGCGGAGTAGATCTTGGCGACCCGGCCGGCTTCCACTGCTTCTTCTGCGGGCAGCTCGTCGACAGCCCAAGCGGCGTGGCGCAGCACGCTCACCGACCCCTCGATGAGCGCCAGGCCCTCGGCCAGCATGTGGGCGACAGCCTGGTAGGAACCGATGGCTGAGCCGTACTGCTCGCGCACCTTCGCGTATTCGGTTGCCAGCGTATGGGTGCCGCGTGCCGCTCCGACCAGGTCGGCCGTCGTCACCGCCAGCGCCAGGGCGTACCAGCGCTGCGCCTGCTCGGCGGTCAGCTCCCCAACGGTGTCCGGTGAGCCGGAGGCGGCGGCGGTGACGCGGGTCAGGTCCGCGCCGTCGCGGGCCGCGCCGACACCGATCGAGTCGACGGTGTGACCGGTCAGCCGCATCGCGGCGGCGGCCCCGTCGGCGTCGATCACGGTGTCACCGACCGCGATGGTCGCCGGCACCGGGTCGGCCGCCAGCAGGCGGTACAGATCGTCGGCGAGCACCGGCCCGAGGAACGGCACGTCGACCAGACCACGGGCGAATTCCTCGGCCACCAAGGCGACTTCGACGCCGCTGGCACCGTCGGAACGAAGCGACCGCCAGCCGGTCGCGTCGACGGTCTTGGCCAGCCGCGCCCGGCGCTGCTGGTCGTCCAGGTCCGCGACGGAGCCCGGCCCGAAGTCGTCGGCCAGCCGAGCGGCGGCATCGCGCAGCTGCTGCTGCTCACTGGTCAGGCGTGCATCCATACTGCTCCTTGAGAACTCGCCGCAACGCCTTGCCCGATGGCAGGCGCGGGATTTCGGGCACGAAAACGATGTCGCGGGGACGTTTGTAGGACGCCAGCTTCTGGGCGACCAGTGCGTCCAGCTCCTCGGCGCTCACCGGCTCGGCGACGGTGACCGCGGCGATCACGGCCTCACCGTCCGCCTCGTCGGGCACACCGAACACCGCGCAGTCGGCCACGGCGGGATGGCCGTGCAGCACCGACTCGACCTCGGCGGGAGCGACTTGGAAGCCCCGCACCTTGACCATTTCCTTGAGCCGGTCGGTGATTCGCAGCCAGCCGTCGTCCAGGAAACCGAGGTCCCCGGTGCGATACCAGCCGTCGTCGAACGCCTCGTCGGTGGCCTCGGCGGGCAGGTAGCCGGCCATCGCTGATTCCGAGCGCACCTGGATCTCGCCGACCGCGCCCGGCCCGACCGGTTCGCCGGTATCCGTCGACACGATGCGCACCGCGGGGATCGGCCGCCCGACGGTGTCGAGCCGGGCCATATCGCGCGGGCAGCACGCGATCACCGGTACCTCGCTGGTGCCGTATGCCGAGATCCAGCCGACGCCGGTGCGTTCGGTCACGGCCTCGGCGACGCTGGTGGTGACCGGGGTGGCGCACCACATGATGTAGCGCAGCGACGACAGGTCGTAGGTGTCGAGCTTCGGATGCGAAGCGATCGCCAATGCGATTGGCGCGACGGCCATTTCGACGGTGATGCGGTCATCCTGGATGCACTGCAGCATGGTGTCGATGTCGAACCGGCGATGCAGCCGCATCCACGCGCCGGCGTCGAGCACGGTGGCGATGTTGAGCAGGCCGAGGATGTGCGACGGCGGTGTGACGATCTGCATGCGATCGACTGCCGTCAGGCCAAGAGCCTGACGCCAGTGCCGGATGCTCGCGGCCAGCGAACCATGAGTGTGCCGAACCGCTTTGGGCATACCCGTGGTCCCCGAGCTGAACACCAGTACGGCATCGGAGTCAGCCGCGTACTCCACCGGGGAGGGCTCCCCCGGGCTGATCGGATCGTCGAGGCTGAGCATCGGCATCAGGTCGGCCAACAACGGGCTGTCACCGACGGCATGGTCGGCGCGGGATACGTCGAGCGCATGGCCGATGTCGGCCGCTTTCCAGGCTGGGCTGATCAACACCGCGGACGCACCGAGGCGCCAGATGGCGTGCACGGCGAAAATGAACTCGGGCCGGTTCGACGACATCAGCGCGATGCGCTGCCCGGCCCGCACGCCACGGCTCGCGAGAGTGCCTGCCAATCCCGCAGACAGCGCATCGACCTGAGATCGTGTGTAGATGCGGTCCTCGAAGGCAAGCACTCTCACGTCGCTCACGGCTCAGTCCGCTCGCACATGGTCAGTGACAATCCCATCTACAGGTCAACAAACGAGAACATACTATCGCCAGTAGAGAACTGTATTCTCATCTGGGTAGAATGATACTGCGCGAACGCTGAGGAGAGAAGTGAGCACGGCGACGATCACGCTGGACGGTAAGACGGTGACCATGCCGGTCAACAACGGCGAGACGGTGCTGGAGACCGCCCGACGCGCCGGACTGACCCCGCCCTACAGCTGCGAAGCCGGTAACTGCGGAACCTGCATCGCGACGCTCACCGACGGTCGGGTCACGATGCGGGTCAACGAGGTCCTCGACGACAGCGAGATCGACGACGGCCTGATCCTGACGTGCCAGGGCGTGCCCGAATCCGACGTGACCGTGACCTACGACGACTGAAACTCGTCGAGCACCGGGGGCGGCAGATAGTCGGGTTCATATCCGACCACCCGCACCGGACTGCCGACCAGCCGGTAATCCCCCGCGGTGACGACGACCTCCGGTGTCGCCTCGAGGGCGTCGGGCAGCGATCGCACCGCAGCCGCCGGAATCCCCAACGGACGCAACCGCGCCTCCCAGCCCGCCGCGGTGTCGGCGGCCAGCGCTGCGGTCACGATCGCCAGCACCTCATCGCGGTGCGCCGATCGCTCGGCCATCGTCGGGAAGCCGTCGATGCCGGCCTCGGCGGCGAAGATCTTCCAGAAGCCGTCGTGGGTGACGAACAGCGCCAGATACCCATCCGCGGTCGGAAACAGCTGCGCGGGAACGTAAAACGAGTGCGCACCGAACGGATGCCGACGCGGGTGCACACCATCGTTGAGATAGGCCGAGGCCCGATAGTTCAGCTGCGAGAACATCACGTCGCGCAGCGAGACGTCCACCTGCCCACCCCGCCCGGAGACGATCATCGCCAGCAGTCCCAGCGCCGCGGTCAACCCGGTGGAGTTGTCGGCCGACGAGTAGCCCGGCAGAGTCGGCGGCGCATCCGGGTCACCGGTCATCGCGGCCACGCCGGTGGCCGCTTGGATCACGTAGTCGAAGGCGGGGTCGTCGCCGCCGGCGAGGCCGTAGCCCGTCAGCGCGACACACACGATCTTCTCGTTGTGCGCGCGCAGCGCCTCATAGGTGAGCCCTAACCGCCGGATCACCGAGGGCTTCATATTGACCAGCAGCGCATCGGATTCCGCGACCAGCTCACCGAGGCGCTGGCGGCCGGCTTCGGAGGCCAGGTCCAGGCACACGCTGCGCTTGTTGCGGTTCAGGCTGGCGAAATAGCTGTCCCCGACCTGACGGGAGATCTCCCCGCCGGGCGGCTCGATCTTGATGACCTGCGCACCGAGATCGGCGAGCAGCATGGTGGCATACGGCCCGGCCAGCATGGTGCCGACCTCAAGAATTCGAACGCCGGATAGTGGAGCGGCGGTGCTCATCGCACCTCGGCGCCGAGTTGCGCAATCACCTCGCGGGTGCGGTATTTCGACGCCACCAACTCGTCCCGGGTCTCCCCGATCGGCAGCAGGCGCACCGACAGGTCGGTGACTCCGGCGTCGGCGAACGCGCGGAACCGGGCCAGGATTGCCTCTTCGTCGCCGGCCGCGCACAGGTCGCCGACGTTGCGTGCGTCGCCGCGGTCGAGCAGCTTCTGGTAGTTGGGCGACGTCTCGGCCTCGGCAAGGATCCGGTTGGCCCGGTCCTTGGCCGCCTCGATCTCGGAGTTCGCGCACAGGCACACCGGGATTCCGGCGACGATGCGCGGAGCGGGCCGGCCTGCGTTGTCGGCGGCCTTGGTGATCCGCGGCGCGATGTGGTCGCCGATCGCGCGCTCGTCGGCCATCCACAGCACCGTGCCGTCGGTGAGTTCACCCGCGATCTGCAGCATCACCGGACCCAGGGCAGCCAGCAATACCGGTAGCGGCGACTCCGCCTGCAGCACAGTCGGATTGTGCACCGTGAAGGTGTCGTTCTCGACGTCCACATCACCCGGGCCTGCCAGCGCGGCGTTCAGCACCTCGAGGTAGTCGCGGGTGTAGGACGCCGGCTTCTCGTAGGGCAGCCCCAGCATGTCGCGGATGATCCAGTGGTGCGACGGTCCCACGCCCAGCGCCAGCCGGTTGCCGCTGCCGGCATGCACCGACAGCGCCTGGCGGGCGAGTGCGATCGGGTGCTGTGCCTGCAGCGGTACCACCGCTGTGCCCAACTCGATACGCGAGGTTCGGGCGCCCATCTGAGCCACCATCGTCAGGGCGTCGTAGTCGTTGGGCACCTGCGGCATCCACGCGGTGTCGAAGCCGGCGGCCTCGGCCCACTCGATGTCTTCGAGGAGCTTCTTCACCTTGCGGGCCATATCGCCCCGCTCGGCGCCGATCATCACTCCAAGACGCATCACTCACCCCACCTGTTCTGAGGTCAGAGCACGGACGTCGGTCACCAGGGTCTCCAGCGACGTCCCGGTCGGAAATACCGCCGCGGCACCGACTTCCAGCAACTTGGCCACGTCACTCTGCGGGATCGTGCCGCCGACGATCACCGCGATGTCGCCGGCGTCGGCGTCCCGCAGCGCGTCGACGGTCCGCTTGGTCAACGCCAGGTGCGCGCCAGACAGGATCGAAAGCCCCACCACCGCAACATCTTCCTGCAGTGCGATCGACACGATGTCTTCGATGCGCTGGCGGATGCCGGTGTAGATGACCTCGAAGCCGGCGTCACGAAGGGTGCGGGCCACGATCTTGGCTCCGCGGTCATGGCCGTCCAGACCGGGCTTGGCAACGAGAATGCGAGCGCTCACTAGAAGACCACCGGTTGCTGGAATTCGCCCCACACCGACTTCAGCGTGGAGACCATCTCTCCCACCGTGCAGTAGGCATTGGCGCAGTCGATCAGATTGTGCATCAGATTGTCGTCACCTTCCGCTGAACGGGCCAGTGCGGCAAGGGCTTCTTTCACTGCGAGCTCACTGCGCTCGGCCTTCACCTTCGCCAGCCGCCGCAGCTGCTTGTCACGGCCCTCGGCGTCGAGCTCGTAGGTGGCCAGGTCCGGGGCGGGCTCGTCGACGACGAATTTGTTCACCCCGACCACCGGCCGGACGCCCGATTCGACGTCCTGATGGATCTTGTAGGCCTCGTCGGCGATCAGGCCCTGCAGGTAACCATCCTCGATGGATTGCACCATGCCGCCGTGCTTTTCGAGGTCGGACATGATCTCGATAATCCGTTCCTCGGTGGCGTCGGTGAGCGCCTCGACGAAGTAGGAGCCGCCGAGCGGGTCGGCCACCCGGGCCACCCCGGTCTCGTAAGCCAGGATCTGCTGGGTGCGCAGCGCCAGCGTCGCGGACTCCTCGCTGGGCAGCGCGAACGGCTCGTCCCAGGCCGCGGTGAACATCGACTGCACGCCACCGAGTACCGAGGCCAACGCCTCATAGGCCACCCGCACCAGGTTGTTCTGCGCCTGCGGCGCGTACAACGACGCCCCGCCCGAGACGCAGCCGAACCGGAACATCGCGGCTTTGTCGGTCTTGGCTCCCCACCGCTCCCGCACGATCGTCGCCCAACGACGCCGTCCCGCACGGTATTTGGCGATCTCCTCGAAGAAGTCGCCGTGAGTGTAGAAGAAGAACGAGATCTGTGGCGCGAACTGGTCGATCGTCATCCGGCCGCGCTCGACGACGGTGTCGCAGTAGGTGACACCGTCGGCGAGGGTGAATGCCATCTCCTGTACGGCGTTGGCGCCGGCGTCGCGGAAGTGCGCGCCGGCGACCGAGATCGCGTTGAACCGCGGTACCTCGGCCGCGCAGAACTCGATGGTGTCGGCGATCAGGCGCAGCGACGGCTCCGGCGGCCAGATCCACGTTCCGCGCGAGGCGTACTCCTTGAGGATGTCGTTCTGGATGGTGCCGGTCAGCTTTTCGCGCGGCACCCCCTTTTTCTCCGCGGCGGCGACATAGAACGCCAACAGGATCGCGGCCGTGCCGTTGATGGTGAAGCTGGTGCTGATGGCGTCCAGCGGGATCCCGTCGAACAGGATCTCGGCATCGGCGAGGGTGTCGACCGCGACACCGACCCGGCCGACCTCTTCCCCGTACTCCGGATCGTCGGAGTCGTAGCCACATTGGGTCGGCAGGTCCAGGGCGACCGACAGTCCGGTACCGCCTTGCTCGAGCAGGTAGCGATAGCGCTCGTTCGACTCCTCGGCGGTGCCGAAGCCGGAATACTGGCGGAACGTCCACAACCGTCCGCGGTAGCCGCTGGAGAAATTGCCCCGGGTGAACGGAAACGCGCCCGGCGCGGGGGGATCGCCACTGCGGTCGGCCGGTCCGTACACCGGCTGCAGCGGGATTCCCGACGACGTGTGGGATAGGTGGTCCATCGGTGGATACCGTACTTGCAGTTTATGAGAATGCCAATACCGCTTTGGGCAAGTCATGTGCAGAATTCGCGGAAGACGCTGGTGAGGCAGTCGACCCTACGAGCTGAGCCGCCCGGAGAGCAGGTGCGCCTGCTCAAGCAGCAGTGTGCCGAGTTCCTGGCGCCGGTCGGGTCTGAAGCGGGTTTCGACCCCGGTGAGGCTCAGCGCCCAGGCCGGCCTGCCGTTCTGGTCGAACACCGCCGCCGCGATGCCCCAGCTGCCCTCGACGATCAACGCCGGGTTCACCGCGTATCCGGTGAGGCGGGTCGCCTCGATCCTGGCCCGGATCGACTCCTCGGTGTGCTCGTCACCCCAATCGGCCGCGGGCACCGCCCGCAAGAAGAAGTCATCGACCTCCTCGGCGGGCAGGTGGCTCAGGATTGCCAGCCCGGCCGAGGCCACCCCGAGCGGAAACCTGATGCCCTCGCGCAGGACGTGGGACCGCAGCGGGAAACTGCCCTCGACGCTGAGCAGACAGACCGTCTCATCGCCGCGCCTCGCCGAGAAGAAGGCGCTCTCACCGGTCTCGGCGGCAAGGCGGGCGACCACCTCGCGGGCCTTGTCGGTGACGTCGTACCGGTTTGCGGCAACAGCGCCCAGCAGATACATCTCGGGGCCGAGCAGCCATCGCCCGGTCTTGGTGTCCCGGTCGATCAGCCCGACCTCGGCCAGCGAGGTGAGCAGGCGATGGGCGGTCGGACGGGCGAGCGCGGCGGCCTTGCCCACCTCCGTCGTCGATGCCCCAGCAGGTTCCGCGGCCCCGACCGCACCCAGCAACGCGGCGACACGCGCAACCACAGTGGGCTTGTCGGTCACAGCCAAGGATCCTAGCGTTCACCAAGTGGACAGCTGGGCGATCAATTACCGCACCGCGAACATCTTCGCGGCGGTTTGTGTCGCGGGGTTGACTGCTCAGAGCGGTACTTGTTGAGTGGGCGCGACAGCGAGTGACGTTTACCCAGCGGACGCGAGGATCACGATGCCGGGCCCAGAACCCCAGTGGAAGCAGTTCGCCTCGACCACGGCGGCACGCCACGGCGCCCCCGGCGGAGGCTACGCCGAGCTGTGGCAGTGGTCGGTCGACCATCCCGCTCGTTTCTGGCGCGCACTGTGGGAGCACTTTGACGTGCGCGCCGAGGTTGGTCCCGCGTCCGGCGACGAGGCGGTGCTCGCCGACGCCACGATGCCCGGCGCCGTCTGGTTTCCCGGCGTCCGGCTGAACTACCTCGACCAGATCCTTCGCCATACCGGGCGCCCCGGTGCGGCGATCGTCGGCATCGACGAAGACGGCACCCGTACCGAGATCGGCTGGAGCGAGCTTGCCGGCCGGGTCGGCGCGGTGGCTGCCGAACTGCGCAGGCTCGGGGTACAGACCGGGGACTGCGTGGCGGGATACCTGCCCGACGTCGCCGAGGCGATGATCGCGTTCCTGGCGACCGCGGCGCTCGGGGCGGTCTGGTCGGCTTGTGGGCAGGACTACGCACCGCAGGGTGCCGCATCACGGCTGGCGCAACTGGAACCCAAGGTGCTGTTCAGCGCAGACGGGTACCGGCTGAACGGGCGCTGGTTCGACAAGCGCAACGACACCGACGAGTTACTGACCCTGCTGCCCGGCCGGCCGCACCTGGTGCTGCTCGACAGCGACGACTACCGCGCGATTGTGGCCCATCCGGTCGACCCCGAGGTCACCGCCGTCCCGTTCGCCCATCCCCTGTGGGTGCTCTTCAGCTCCGGCACCACCGGCCGGCCGAAGGGGATCGTGCACGGCCACGGCGGTGTCGTGCTCGAACATCTGAAAGCGGCTGCGCTACATGGAGATCTGGGGTCCGACGACATCTTCTTCTGGCAGACCGCGCTGAGCTGGATGATGTGGAATTTCCGGATCGCAGGACTACTGTGCGGCTCGACAGTTGTCTGCTACAGCGGGCACCCCCTGTGCCCGGATGCCGACCGGCTCTGGCAGTTGCTCGAAGACGAGAAGGTCACCTACTTCGGCACCAGTCCCGGCCATCTGCTGGCGTCACGCAAGGCCGACCTGCATCCGGGCGCCCAACATGATCTGCGCCTCCTGACGACGATCGGCAGCACGGGATCACCGCTGCCGGCCGACCTGTTCGATTGGGTGCGTGAGCACGTCGGTGAGCACGTCGCGGTCTCCTCGATCAGCGGCGGCACCGACGTGGTGACCGCCTTCGCCGGCGGCACCGCAGGCATGCCAGTGGTGCCGGGAGAGCTGACCACCCGTTACCTCGGGGTGGCTCTCTACAGCTGGTCACCGCAACGAGAGCCGCTGGTCAACGACGTAGGCGAAATGGTGATCACTGTGCCGATGCCGTCGATGCCGGTGGGATTCTGGAACGATGATGACGGGTCCCGTTACCGCGCAGCGTATTTCGATCACGAATGGGCAGACGGAACGGCACCGCACGTGTGGCGGCATGGCGACTGGGTGACCGTCACCGACAGCGGTTCACTCATCATCCACGGGCGAAGCGACGCCACCCTCAACCGGCACGGGATACGAATGGGCTCGGCTGACATCTACGAGGTGGTCGAGGCGATCGATGCGGTGACCGAGGGGTTCGTACTGGGCATCGACGGACCGGACGGCGCCTACTGGATGCCGCTGTTCGTCACGCTGGCGCCGGGGCGGGTGCTCGACGACGAGCTCGCCGACACCATCCGCTCGGCGATCCGCACCAGCCTCTCTCCGCGTCACGTGCCCGACGACATCATTTCCGCTCCCGGGATCCCGCACACCCGCACCGGCAAAAAACTGGAGGTACCGGTGACCGCGATCATGGCCGGGCACACCGACGTATCACTCGACCCGCGTTCGATCGACGACCCGGACCTGATCGACTGGTATCGCCAGAGGGGCGCCGAGCACGCCTGGGGCTAGAACCCGGAGAGGATCACCGCGTTGGTGTCGGCGGCCGCGCGCCGCAGCTCCCGCGCAGCGCGGTAGGCGTCCGAGTCGTACCAGGCCTTCGCAGCTTCTACCGACTCGAACTCCAGCACCACTGTCTGGTGTCCGTGCCAATCACCTTCGAGCACTTGCGGTTTGGCATCGACGGCGAGCACCCTGACACCACCCATCGCGGCGCCCGCGGCTTTGCCGTAGGCCTTCATCCCCTCCGGGTCCTTGATGTCCTCGGTCAAGATGACATATCCCTTGGCGGCCGTACCCATGGCGTTCCTCTCGTGCGAGAATCGGATTCTCGGTTTCGGGTGACAGGCTTGCATGCGACCAGGGGTGAGTGCAATGACCGATGTCGACGTCGCCGCGGGAGGAGTACCTGAACTCCACGACGATCGGCGTGCGACCCTGACCGCACGTGCCCGACTCGCTGCCGACTTCGTCTACATTCGACAAGAACGGCTCTGGAGGCGCTCATGATCAAGCTCGAACTGCCCTACGTCACCGTGACGGTCGACGATCGGTTCCGCAATCGTCTGGCCCTGGTCGGCGACCGGCTGCGCGTCACGCTGACGGCGTATCTCCGAAACGCCGCCGACGATGTGGGAGGTCTGGGCCGCAAGGCCACCGCAGCCTGCCAGACCGCAGCCGTGCGCGTCGACACCGCGATGGCCGCGGCCAACGATCGCATCGCCTCCGAACCCGAGGTCCACGTCCGGCACCTGAAAGTCGTGTGACATGAGCGCACCCGGCGTCTTCATCACCGGAGCCGCTGCGGGTATCGGGCGGGCGACCGCACTGACCTTCGCCCGAAACGGCTACTGGGTGGGCGCATACGACATCGACCTCGACGGGCTCACCGGGCTGCGCGAGGAGATCCGTGCACTCGGAGGCGATGTCGCGATCGGCGAGCTCGACGTCACCAATGCCGATCAGTGGTCGGCCCGACTGCGTGAATTCACCGGCGGCACAGGCACACTCGATGTCCTGGTGAACAATGCCGGAGTCCTGACCACCGGTCCGTTCGCCGACGTTCCGCTCAACGTGCACCGGCAGATGGTGGACATCAACTTCACCGGCGCGCTGACCGGGTTGCATGCCGCGTTCCCCTACCTGCGCGACACCCCGGGCGCCCAGGTGGTCAACATGTGTTCGGCCTCAGCGCTGTACGGCCAGCCGGAGCTCGCCACCTACTCGGCAACCAAGTTCGCGCTACGCGCGCTGACCGAGGCGCTGGAACTCGAATGGCGCCGATACGGAATCCGGGTGCTGGCGATGTGGCCGCTGTTCGTCAAGACCGCCATGACCGACGGCGTCGAGACCGGCAGCACCAAGTCGCTGGGCGTCAACCTACAGCCTGACGACGTGGCCGCCGCGGTCTACGCGGCGACACACCGCCGCAGCCGACTGGCCAGGGTGCACTATCCGGTGGGCCGCCAGACCACCGTGTTGGCCGCACTGTCGCAGATATCGCCGAATTGGATGCAACGGCTGATGACGAAGACGTTGACCCGCAGTTAACCGATTGCGGTGTAGGGCTTTCTCGGCGGCTGCTGATTCTGCCGAAATGATTGGCACAGACCAAGATTGCTCGCCACACACGGCACGCCGTTGATGGTCGGGGCACTGCCCTCGAGATAGCACTGACCGGTGTACTCGTTATTGACGTGCCCGGCCGGGCAGCCCTGCGCCACGGCGGCAGGCACTGCGGCTACGGCCCCGGCCACCAGCCCGGCGGCAACCATCAACCACACCGGCCGTCGCCCCCAACGCATCGTCATCGATATACCCCAAAGGCTTTCCGCTGCCAGAATACGCTTTTACGGCTTTGCCGCGGCCCGTGATTAGGATCGTGGGTATGCCGGAGCCGACCGACGATATTGACGCCACGACGTCGACATCGCACCGTCCCACCCACCAATCCCAGTCGTCGGTGGGCTGGCTCGCTCCCGTCGCGCTGGTGATCGCACTGATTGCGGTGGCACTCGCCGGATGGGCGTTGTTCCGGCCGACTCCCTCGAATCCACTGCCGACCGCCGCACCGCAGACCGGTGACCCGAAAGCCAATGCGTGCGACGCCTACCGCACAGTCAGTGCAGCGGTGTCATTGCAGACCCACGCCGATCCGGGCGCCGAGGTTCAGGGGGTGGCGGCCAACGCGCGGCTGGCCATGGCGGGCGGTGCGACCTACCTTCTCGCGCACCTGAGCCCGGCCACGCCGAGCGATCTGGCCGACGCGATTCGCGGCTTCGCGACCGGGTTGCAGGATATTTCGATGAACGCGTTAGCCGGTGTCGCCAACACCGACCCGAAGCAAGCCGAGCGGCTAAGCGACGCGGAGAAGACGAACAGCAAGATCGCCGAACTCTGCAAATAGCCACTACGACGGCTTTTACAGGTTGAGTTCAGCTGGCGTTTGCACGAAGTTCGGCAGCGCGCCAAGTGGGGTCCAGTCCGGGGTAAGGGTTGTCTCCTTGGATTTCTCTGTCAGGGACCACTCGGCGCATTTGCCGGACTGAACGTCTTCTTCGAAGGGAATTCGACCTTGTCCAAACACCGCAAGAAATCGCTCCGGGTGGCTGCGCCAGCCTTCGTCACCACGGGCGTCGCCGGTGCGGCGATGGTGGGTGCGGCCGTGTTGTTCGCCACCACCGATGCCTCCACAGCGGTGGCGTCGCCGGCGTACAAACTCACGTCAACCGAGTCGGATCTGCTGCTCTTCGGAAACAGCCTCGCCGGCAACAACTCCAAGGCGGCTGCCCCGACGGCCGCGGCATCGGCCAACGCCGCCAACAACCTGGTCGGCCAGTTCATCGGGAACGGCACCGCCGAGCACCCCAACGGCGGCTTGCTCATCGGTAACGGCTACAGCTACAGCGCCGCCGACACCCAGTGCGCCAGCGCCTCCTGCAACGGTGGCCGCGGCGGCCTGCTGATGGGCAACGGCGGCAACGGCTACAACGGCGGCAACGGCGGGAGCGCCGGGCTGTACGGCAACGGCGGCAACGGCGGCGACGCCACCAGCGCCAGCATCAACGGCGGAAAGGGCGGCAACGGCGGCAACGGCGGCCTGATCGCCGGCAGCTCCTCCAGCGGCGCGTTGTTCGGCGGCGGCGGAGGCAACGGCGGAAAGGGCATCGCCGGCGGTGCCGGCGGTAACGGCGGCAACGCCGGACCGTTCGCCGGTAGCGGCGGCTCCGGCGGGGCCGGGGGCGCCAGCACGACCGCCGGTGTGGCGGGCGGCAAGGGCGGCAACGGCGGAGACGCCGCGAGCCTGCCTGTCCTCGGCAGCGGCTCCGCGGGTGCGGGCGGCGCCGGCGGCGCGGGCTACGGCGGCGGCGCGGCCGGAACCGACGGCGGCGCAGGCGGTAACGGCGGCAAGGGTGGCTTCTATGGCTCCGCCGCGGGCGGCGCGGGCGGCGCCGGCGGCGCGGGCGGCGCGGGCACCGCGACTGGTGGTAACGGCGGCACCGGCGGCACCGGCGGTGCCGGTGGCCTGGGGTCGGGCAGCGGCGGTGCCGGTGGCAGCGGCGGTGTCGGTGGCGCAGGCGGAACCGGCGCTGCAGGGAACGGCGGCACCGGTGGCTCGGGCGGCGCCGGAGGCGTGGCCGGTAACGGTGGCGCGGGCGCGGCCGGCGGTGATGGCGGCACCAGTACGACGGGCGCCGGCGGCAGCGGTGGCACCGGCGGCAAGGGTGGCGTGGCCGGTAACAACGGTGGCGCTGGCGGTGCCGGTGGCAAGGGCGGCGCCGGCGCGACGGGCGGCAAGGGCGCCAACGGCGGCCTCGGCGGCTTCGGCGGCTTCAGCGGTGGCTCAGGCGGTGCCGGCGGCAACGGCGGCAACGGCGCGACCACGGGCACCGGTGGTGCGGGCGGCACCGGCGCCACCGGCGGTGGCAGCGTGATCTCCGGCGGCAAGGGCGGCAACGGCGGCACCGGCGGCAAGGGCGGCGCCACTTCCGGCAAGAGCGGCCAGCTCGGCTCCGGCGGCCTCGGCCCGACCGGCGGCAAGGGCGGCACCGGCGGCGCAGGCGGATAACCCGTCAGAACACGAATCGGCCCCCTCCGAAAGGAGGGGGCCGATTTCGGTTGAGCGGGTTGATATTCGGGTCAGGCGCGCGCGCCGTTCATCGCACACGCCATCTGCACATTGTTGGCGTCGGTGTTCATATCGTTTGCGGTCGAGTTCAACGAGTCACCGCCGCCACGAATTCCCATGATTATCAACAGCTTCGTGGCCCGCAACGACCATGACCGCATGGGGGCCGCGATGTCATTGGGTAGACCCGGCGCCGACGCTGCCGACATGGCGGCGGCCGCGGACTCACGCAATGCGGTGCGGCCGTAGACATTTGCGTTTGCAACGTTCGGATCGTCGTAGTTGACGCTGTTGCCGCCGCCGGCCGAGTCGTAGGCAAAGTCCTCGTAATACGACGACGCATGGTCCAGCGCCATCCCGAATTGCTTGCAGGCGTCGGGTACCGCACTGGAAGGAGCCGCATCCGGCGGCGGTGCATCCAGTGGCGGAGCGGCGACAACCGCCGCGACAGTGCCGGGCGCGGGTGCCGGCTGGTCGGTCTGCGCATCAGGATCGGCAAACGCAGCCGGTGCGCACAGCAGAGCCGAGCCCGACACCAGCAGGGTGGCAGTCAGAATCCGGCCGTGTTGCAGTGATCTCATTGCTTCCTCCTGGATCGTGGGCTCCCCCGAACCGTCCGGCTGGAAGTTCCAAACCAGCCCCACCCGGAATCCGTGCCGTCAGGGCTCCACAGGGTCAGGACAGAACGATGATCAACGGGATATCTGTCGGGATGGTGAACGGCTGCCGAACAACGGGCACCGCCAGGGGATCCATCGGGTGTCTCCTTCACCGGCGCTGTACGCAGTTGGTATTCCCTTGAGACCCAACCGCACCCGTCTGAGCGGCTACGGGACGAAATGACGCACGGTAGACGGTAACCGGGCGGGAGTTGTTTTGGCAGCGTTAACCATTCAGACACCCTCCAACTCAATGATTCCTCCGAACGACACAGTGGTTATCAACTACGAGAGGCGCCAACACGACATGTTGAAACGCTTTGCCGCATTGGCCGGAGTATGCCTGCTGGCCCCAATCGGGGCGGCTCCGCTGGCGCTGGCCGACCCGCCGGCAGATCCCAACGTGGCACCTGTTGCCAACGCAGGCCCGGTGCCCAACGGCCCGGCGGGACCGGTGCCGTCGGCTGCGCCCGGAGTTCTCAAGACGCCCGACGGCTGGGTTCTCAATGTGTCGGGCAAGGACGAGTCCATGGAACCCGTCGCTTCCCTGACCAATTCGCCGTGGTCACGCGAGTACCTCGTCGACGGCACCTTCACCGGATCGGTTGACGGTGGCGGCAGCACCAAACTGGCCGGCGGCACACTGGAGGCCGGTTACCAAATCGGTTGCGGCATCATCCAAGACGACATCGAGTCCATCGCGACCGGCGGTATCACCCCCGGCGTTGGCATCCCGGTCGTCAACGGCTCGCTGTTGCCCGTCACTCTTGGCCTTTCGGCGTCGTACCAGATGAAGATCGACCTGAAGCCGGGTGTCGTCAACATCGTGCCGGTCGGCAAGAAGTCGTTCAAGGGCACTGCGCCGCGCATCTCCATCACCGGCTTCCGGATCAAGATCGATGGCTGTGCGGGCCAGTCCTTCATCCGCTCATACGCCACGTTGACCAGCTCGACCGACAACACCGACGACGTGGTCACCTACCTCGGCGTCACGAAAGCCGTTTAACAACTTCACATCGTCGTTCTCGCACTCGGCTGCCCGTCACGGACGTGGTGGTGGGCAGCCGAAATGCACTACCTGCATTACCGCGAGAACGCCCAGTGGTCGAATCCAGGGCGTTGACTGTTGACGCCGCGTTCACCGACCGGACACCCAACAAATCAATCATCTCTCACAGACATTTCACCAGTGACAGACGGAAGGCGCCGACAGGATATGTTGCATCGCTTTGCCACCGCGGCTGCAGTTTGCATGCTGATCCCGATGGGAGCGACCCCGCTCGCGTTGGCCGACCCGGCCGATCCGGCGGCGCCGCCCGTCGCTGACGCAGGTGCTCCTCCCCCACCACCGGACAACGGCGCCGTCGCCTCCGAGGTTCCCGGTATCGCCAAGACACCCGACGGCCGCACCCTCACGGTGGTCGCGAAGGACGAGACGCAGCTGCCGGTGGCACCGCTGACGACGTCGCTGTCCTCGCGCGACTGGGTGGTCGGCGGCACATTCACCGGCACCACCACGGGCTCGGTGTCGGGCGGAACGCTGGAGGCCGGATACCAGGTCGGCTGCGGGGTCGAGATGGACAAGGTCAAGCTGATCGGTTCGGTCGGCGCGAGCCTGGGTAACGCCAGCCTCGGCACCGGCGGCCTGTCGCTGCCCGGCTCCATCAGTTTCCCGGTCCAGGGCCAGATCGAAGTCGATCCGCGCCCCGGCACGGTCACCAACGTCGTCGTCGACAAGAAGTCCTTCAAGGGGACCTCGGCCCGTGTGACGCTCAAGGACATCCACATCAAGATCGACAACTGTGTCGGCGCATCGTCTTTGCGCTCGTATGCAGTGCTGACCAGTTCCGGAACCGACGCCGACGACATCGTCGCGTACTACGGCGTGACCAAAGTCTTCTGACACCGGATGCGCCAGCTACCCAGAATGCTCGTCAAGGGCGCGGTCGTGACCGCGCTCGCGGTCGGAGCGGCGGTCGCCCCCATGGCGACCGCCGCCGCCGACGACCCGCCGCCGGTCGACCCGGCGGCCCCGCCGCCACCGCCGTCTCCCGAGGGATTCATCCCGTCGCCGGCGACCATTTCGGATTCGGTCAACGGATTCGCGGGCATCCTCGGCGGCCCCGCAGGCAACCAGCTGCTGCTCGGCCAGACACCCACCCCGGCGCTGGCAGGCACCGCACCCGCCACACCGCCCAGCGCCGACATCCTCAACGGCGCGCAGCTGTTGATGGCGCAGAACAACAGCATGCCCACCCCGGACCAGCAGTCCCCCTATCAGCTGGGACCGGGTGCGGACGGACCTTTCGCCCGGGTCAATCAATGGAAGGGTGTGCACGCCTTCCTTCACGGCGCGCTGGGACGCATGCCGGCCGACCAACTAGGGCAACCGCTTCCGGGGACAGCCCCGCCGCCGGGCACCAACATCCCGGCAGGGCCCGAGCAGTTCCTGCCCGACCCGGCGGCGCCGCCGCCCGGGGACCCCGGAGCCCCGCCGGCTCCGGCTGTCCCCGCCGACCCGGCACTGCTCCCGCCACCGCCGGCGCCGGCCCCCTGACCGCACCCTCGCCACCGTTCGCGGCATCGTCGCGGCGAATGCCGACTACGGTGTGACGAGGATCGAGGCCAGGAGGACAGAGCGCGATGAACACGGGCCACCGGACGCTGGTGTCGACGGTGATGCTTGCCGCCGCGACCTGTGCGGCGCTCATCGGGTCTGCGAGCGCCGCAGCCGATCCCGGACCCGGCGATCCCGTGGTGCCGGTACCCGTGCCGCCGAACGCGTCGGTTGGCAGCGTTCTCGCCCAAAGCGGTGAGCCGGCGGCCGGGCCGCTCGGGCTGCCCGACCTCTCGGTGTACGCGCCGGGACTTCTGCTGGGGCAGAACCCGGTTCCGTCCGCACCGGGTGCGCCCAATGCCGCCGCACCGCCGGATCTGCGCGCCCTGAACAATGACTATCTCCTTGCACAGAACGTCGCCCCCGCCGCGCCGGGGCAGGGCGAACCCGATATCGGCATCGGCCCGTCAGCCGAGCAGCCCGGGACTGGCCGCCTGGCCTTCCTGCGCCGGTTGCACGCGATGTACTCCGAGGGCGCGCTCGACGGCGCACTGCTCGGCCAGGTCCCCTACGAGCAACTTGGCGAGCCGCTGCCCGGCACGGCGCCCGGTCCGGAGGTCAACGTCCCACCCGGACTCGGCTTTGCGCTGGCAGATCCGGCTGTTCCGGCACCGCCACCCTGAGTCACGACGGTGCCGACCGAGCGCGACGCGCCCCCGACATTCACCCAACGGCAAAGTGCCGGGGCAGTTCTGGTGCTAGCATCCGAAACCTATGCCTGCTAACGCCCCGCGCGTGATCGTCGAGCCAGACGACGGTTTGGAACCGGTCCGCGAATTCATCATGAGCGCGCAAAAGTCGCTTCTGATAAAGCAATTCACATTCACCGAGCCCAGCTTGATCGAGGCTGCGATCGACCGGAAGAAGGCCGGGGTCGACGTTCGGATCATGCTCAACCCGCAGCGCTCGGGCGGCGACCGGGCGAACGACGAGAGCTACGAGGCGTTCAAGAGCGCGGGCATCGACGTCCAGTGGTCCAGCCCCAAATTCTATGTGACGCATGAGAAGTCGATTGTCGTCGACGAGAGCGCGGCAATGGTCGCGACCTACAACCTGATGATCAAGTACTTCACGCTCACCCGTGACTACGGCATCATCACCCATGATCCTTTACACATCGCCCAGATCGTCGAGGTGTTCAACGCCGACTGGGAGCATCGAGACTTCACACCGCCCAGATACGAAGGACTGCTGTGGAGTAACTCCAACTCCCGGTACCACATGGCCCGGTTCATCGACTCCGCTGAGCGCAAGCTGTACATCCAGCACCCCAAGTACGTCGATGCCGTGATCCTCGACCACATCGCGGCGGCCGCGCACCGCGGCGTCAGGGTGAGGGTCCTGTGCGGCGGCAAGCACGGCATCAGCGAATGGGACATCCTCGATACGTTCGCCTCGCTGCGCACGCTGCGCCGGTTCGGCGTCGAGGTGCGCAAGCAGAAGAACCTGCGGGTGCACGCCAAACTGTTGATCATCGACGGCAGAGAAGTTCTGGTCGGGTCGATGAACATCGATCGCAGCGCCTTCGACCTTCGCCGCGAACTCGGTGTCACCACCGACGACCCGGATGTGGTGGCTCGGCTCAAAGAGGTCTTCAAGAGCGACTGGCAAGCCTCCAGCCACTACGAGCCACCCGATCCGCTCGAGAAGAACCGTCCGGTCGAGGACGAGTTCCCGCACGACCACGACCTGGTCCATGAGTGAGTCCGGTCCGACCCGGGAGAAGGTCTCCCTGTTCGAGGTCGCGCGGACCTTCAATCACATCGCGCTGGCGTCGTTCGGCGGCGGTCTGGGTGCGTGGTCGCGCGAGGTCATCGTCGTCGAGAAACAGTGGCTGGGTGAAGAGGAGTTCCTCTCCGCGATGACGATGTGCCGGATCGTGCCGGGCGCCAATCAGGTGAACCTGGCGGTGTTCGTCGGCACCAAGATGAAGGGACTGGCCGGAGCCGTCGCGGCCGTGATCGGGTTGTGCCTGATGCCCGTCGCGATTGTGCTGACGCTCGGCTTCGTCTACTTCACGTTCAAGGAAGTGCCCGCGATCAAGGGCGCCTTGCACGGCGCCTCGGCGGCCGCCGTCGCCCTCACCCTGGCGATGGTCATCCAAACCGGTCAGAAATGCCTCAAAGGCGTGATGCCGGTTGCCTTCTTCCTGGCCAGCTTCGTCCTCAACGGGGTGCTCCGCTGGCCGCTGCTGCTGACGCTGGCGATCCTGGCGCCCCTGAGCCTGATCTGGGCCTGGCCCCGCAAGACGCCGGAACCGGTCGACGCATGAAGACGTTCCTGGCCCTGATCGGCATGTTCGGCTCGTTGTCGCTGCTGTCGATCGGCGGGGGCAACACGGTGCTGCCCGACATGCACCTGCAGGCGGTGACCGGGCACCACTGGCTGACGAACTCCCAGTTCGCCGATATCTTCTCGATCTCGCAGGCCGCACCGGGGCCGAGCATCCTGATCGTGGCACTGGTCGGCTATGCGGCCGGCCTCGGCACCTTCGGCGTGATCGGCGGCATCGTCGGCGGTCTACTGGCCACGGTGGCGATGGTGGTGCCGGCGGCGGGCCTGATGTACCTGATCACGGTGTCCTGGCAGAAGGCCCAGAAGTCGAAGCTGCGCTACGCGGTGGAAAAAGGTTTCGCTCCGCTGACCGTGGGATTGATCCTGGCCAGTTCGCTGGTCATGAGCAAGGCCGCCGACCACGACTGGCGGGCGTATCTGATCACCGGCGTCGCGACTCTCATCTTCGTGCGGACCAAGACCAATCCGCTGATCGTGGTGGGCGCCGCGGCACTGCTCGGCTACGTCGGCTTCGTCTGACGGGCGGTCAATGAGACCTCCCCGGTGAAAGTCGGGATAGGTTGCAGCGGTGCGAGTTGACGGACGCGATGTTGCCATCTCCGGCGACGTGCTGCTGCCGCTGACCCGCCGGACCAACGACATCGTGCGTCTCTCGCTGGCGACCCTCGTCCTGGTGATCGTGGTCACCAGCTCGCTGATCACCCGCAACGATTGGGTCGGACTCGAGAAATCCGTCTCGATGATCGTGGGTGTGCTCACCCCCACCCAGTCCAACCTGGTGTATCTCGCCTACGGCGTCGCGATCCTGGCGCTGCCGTTCGTGATCCTGATCGGGCTGATCGGCGCGCGGCAGTGGAAGTTGTTCGCGGCGTACGTGGCCGCCGGATTCCTCGCCGTGATCTCACTGTCGATCACCGGCAACGGGATCGCCGCGCCCCGCTGGCATTTCGACCTTTCCGAGCGGCTGTCGACCACGCTGTCGCAATTCCTCGACGATCCCCGCTGGATCGCGATGCTGGCCGCCGTCCTCACCGTGTCCGGGCCGTGGCTGCCGGGCCGCTGGCGGAGATGGTGGTGGACGCTGCTGCTGGCGTTCGTGCCGATCCACCTGGTGGTCAGCGCGGTCGTGCCAGCCCGCTCGCTGCTGGGACTCTCGGTCGGCTGGTTCGTCGGGGCCCTGACGGTGTGGGTGGTCGGCACCCCGGCGCTCGAAGTCCCCCTCGACGGAACCGTGCGCGCGCTGGCCCGCCGCGGGTTTCTGGTGACGTCTCTGACGGTGGTGCGGCCGGCCGGGTCCGGGCCGTTGGAATTGGCGGGGGCCGACGACGCCGGTTCGCGGGTGGTCCTGGAAATGTACGGGCCCAATCAGCGCAGTGGCGGCGCCTTGCGCCAGTTCTGGCGCTGGCTCATTCTGCGCGATTCCGAGACCGCTCCGCTGCAGGCCTCGATGCGCCGCGCTGTCGAACACCGCGCACTGATGACGATCGCGGTCTGCGACCTCGGAGTGTCCAACACCACCACGATGGTGGTCGCGGCACTGGACCGCGGGTGGACGTTGTACGCCCACACCCCGCCGCTGGGCTCCCCGATCGGCTCGGCCTGCGACGAGGCCCTGGTGACCGCGGTCTGGGGTTCGCTCGGAGTGCTGCACCGCCACCAGATCGCGCACGGCGACCTGCGGTTCAAGGAGATGACGGTCGACTCCGGGAAGGTGCTGTTCGGCGGATTCGGCAACTCCGAATACGGCGCGACCGACGAGCAACTGCAGTCCGACATCGCCGCACTGCTGGTGACGACGTCCGACCGGTTCAGTCCCGAAGCCGCCGTGCAGGCCGCCGTCCACACCCTGGGCAAGGAGACCGTCCTCACCGCATCGCGACGCCTGACCCGGGCTGCGGTCCCGGCCCGAATTCGCAAGTCCGTCAACGATCCCAAGGCCGTCATGGCCGCCGCCCGCGACGAGGTCAAACGGCAGACCGGCGCTGATGAGATCAAGACCGAGACCATCACCCGGTTCACCCGCAAGCAGGTCATCCAGCTGGTTCTGCTGGTCGCACTGGTCTATGTCGCCTACCCGTTCATCAGCACGGTGCCCACCTTCTTCAGCGAACTGCGCAATGCGAACTGGTGGTGGGCGCTGCTCGGGCTGGCCGTCTCCGCGCTGACGTATGTCGGTGCGGCGGCTGCATTGTGGGCGTGCGCATCCGGGCTCGTCAGCTTCCGGAACCTCGTCATCATGCAGTTCGCCAACACCTTCGCCGCCACCACCACGCCGGCGGGTGTCGGCGGGCTGGCGCTGAGCACCCGTTTCCTGCAGAAGGGTGGGCTGGGCGCGCTGCGGGCCACCGCCGCGGTAGCGCTGCAGCAGGCGGTGCAGGTGATCACCCACGTGACACTGCTGATCCTGTTCAGCGTCGCCGCGGGCGCGACCGCCGACCTGTCGCACTTCGTGCCGAGCACCACCCTGCTGTACCTGATCGGTGGCGTCGCGCTCGGCATCGTGGGCACATTCCTGTTGGTGCCCAAGGCACGCCGCTGGCTCGGCACGGCATTGCGGCCCAGACTCCAGGAAGTCGGCAGTGAGCTGCTGGACCTGATGCGCGAACCCAAGCGGCTCGCCATCATCGTACTCGGTTGCGCCACAACCACTCTGGGAATGGCACTGGTGCTATGGGCCAGCATCTCGGCGTTCGGCGGTGACACCACGTTCGTCACGGTCACGATCGTCACGATGGTCGGCGGCACGCTCGCGTCGGCGGCACCCACCCCCGGCGGTGTCGGCGCGGTGGAAGCCGCCCTGATCGGTGGACTCGCCGCCTTCGGCGTACCCGCCGCCGTCGGCGTTCCCGCTGTCCTGCTCTATCGCGTTCTGACCTGCTGGCTGCCGGTGTTCGCGGGCTGGCCCATCATGCGGTGGCTCACCGCGAGAGAGATGATCTGAGCCCACCTGCGTAGCGTGGAAACGTGCGAACGACGCGTGCCCTCGCGGTGATGCTGGCGCTGGCCCTGGTGTTGTCGGCATGCGGCGGATCGAGCAGGCGCGTCACCGACGCTGCGTGGCCGCCCTCGACCGGCCGCGGCCCGTGCACGGTGAGCAAGCAGACCGACGTGCCGGCCCGGATGCGCGACGGCACGGTGCTGCGCGCCGACGTGTACCGGCCGGAGCACTCCGGCCCGGTTCCGGTGATCCTGATGCGCACCCAGTACGGGAAGTCCGGCGCCCAGGTGCAGCCGTGGCGCTACCAGACACCCGACTGGTTCGCCTCGCACTGTTATCTCGTTGTCATCCAAGACGTTCGGGGACAGGGCAGCTCCGGGGGCACCTTCAGCGAGTTCACCCACGATCGCGACGACGGCTACGACTCGGTGGAGTGGGCTGCCGCGTTGCCAGGGTCGGACGGCAAGGTGGGCATGTACGGCTCGTCGTATGTCGGCGCGACCCAATGGCTGGCCGCCACGACAGCGCCCCCACACCTGGTCACCATCGTTCCGGCGAACACCGCCTCGGACTACTACGACGGCTGGATGTACGAAGGTGGCGAGTTCCGGCTGGCGTTCGTGCAGCCCTGGGCGCTCGGTCTGGCCACCACCGCGGCCGAGAACCGGCGCGACGACCCGACTGCCGCCGCGCTCAAGTCCGCCGCGGCGGACTCGACCCGATGGCTGAACTTCCTGCCCTACCGAGCCCTCCCGCCGCTGCAGCCCGCGAATCCTGCTGTGGCACCGTGGTATTTCGACTGGATCGCGCATTCGACCCGGGACGACTTCTGGCGACAGTGGAGCATCCGGGACCGCTATCCGTCGGTTCGGGTGCCGGTTCTCGACGTCGAAGGCTGGTACGACGCATTCCTGGCCGGCGGCATCGAGAACTTCACCGGGATGGTGACGTCGGCGGCCACGCCCGAAGCCCGGACGAACCAGCGACTCGTCATCGGCCCCTGGGACCACGTGGACTGGGGCCGGTCGGGGTCGGAGCCGGCGCCACTGCTGAAGGACATCGGCTCCGTCGGCGCGACTCCGATCAACGAACTGATGCTGCAGTGGTACGACCACTTCCTCAAGGGTATGAGCAATGGCGTCAACGGGACCTCCGGCGCCGGCCCGCGGGTGGACTACTTCCTGATGGGCGCCAATCGCTGGAAGTCGGCGCCGGGCTGGCCGCTGCCCCAGACCCGGTGGACTCGCTATTTCCTGTCCGGCGACGGCCAAATGAATTCGCGCACCGGCACATTGACCACGACAGCAACGGCCGTCGGCCAGACACCGGACCGCTACGTCTACGACCCGACCGATCCGGCTCCCAGCGTCGGCGGGCATTCCTGTTGCGGTGCCCGTTCGGGACCGCAGGGGCCTTACGACCAGATACCGGTCGAACAGCGCTCCGATGTGTTGGTCTACACCAGCGATCCGCTGGCAGCCGATACCGAGGTGACCGGACCGGTGACGGTCGACCTGTGGGCGTCCTCGTCGGCCGTCGACACCGACTTCACCGCCAAGCTGATCGTGGTCAAGCCCGACGGAGATGCGATCAACCTCAACAACGGGATCGTGCGGACGGCGTTCCGCGACTCGTTGTCCGACCCGCGCCCCGGTGTGGCGAACCAGCCCTACGAGTACCACATCGCGATCTGGCCGACGAGCTATGAGTTCGGTTCCGGCGACCGGATCCGACTGGAGATCTCCAGCAGCGACTATCCGCAGTTCGCCCCGAACCCGAATACCGGTGAGCCGTTCGGGCAGAGCGTCGCGACGCAGCAGGCAACGCAGACCGTCCTGCATGACGCTGCTCATCCATCGGCCATCGTCATCCCGGTGATTCCGGGCGGCGACGCAGGGTCGGACCACTTCCCGATCGGTTGAGCCGGATCAGCGTGGGGCAATGATTGTGGCCATCTGTGGCCGAACACAAAAGGGATCAGGCAGCCTATTCGGCTGAGCCCAAGGCGAACGTCAGATCAGCGCGCCTGGCGGGATGCGTCGGCGGCCATGCCGATGAAGATGGCGTAGGCCGCAGACATGGCGATCTGGTCGATCTTGTCGGTGTCTCCGCCAAGTTCACGCACCTGGTCGGCGATCGCATAACGGATCAAGTCGACGGACGTCATCATGGGATCGCTCACCGGTACTCCACTCTCGGTGCCATTTTCTTATCGGGTGTCAGGTAGAGCCTCGATGTCGCCGCCGCGAAGAAAACGACATCTCTGACTTTGCCCAACTCGATCACCGTAGCTCCGTTTTTCATCAACTACCTGAGACCGAGCTTAGAGTTCAAAAGTTAGTCGAGCTAGTAGATTAGCTTTGTGACCGGCGTGAGATCTGGTCGAGACTTAAACCGTTGTGACGCACGCCACGAGGGCATTTTGTGCGGGCGGAGGGACTCGAACCCTCACGCTCTTTCAAGCACGGGCACCTAAAGCCCGGGTGTCTGCCAATTCCACCACGCCCGCAAGACATCGGAGTCTACCGGGCGCATCGGCCAGGATTAGCCCGGCGCAGGCTTCGGCCCCAAGTGTTGAGCGCCACTCACCGGTGAACCCATAACCGCTGGCAGGGTACCGTCGTGGTGTGTCCACGACCCGCCGCCGCAGGTTCGCGCTGATCGTTTTGGTGATCATCGCCGCGTGCGGCTGCCTGGCCCTGGGCTGGTGGCAGTGGAGCAGATTCGAGTCGACGTCGGGCAGCTTCCAGAACCTGGGCTACGCCCTGCAATGGCCGATGTTCGCCGGATTCTGCGTGTACGCCTACCGCAAGTTCATCCGCTATGAAGAAGAAGGCGTGCCCGAGCCGCCGCCGGACGCCGACTCCATCACCGAGATCCCCGCCGGACTGCTTCCCGAACGGCCCACGGCCGGAGCCGAGTCCGATGAGGCCGACCCCGCAATGCGTGAATACAACGCCTACCTGGCCGAGCTGGCCGCGGCCGACAGAGCCCAAGAAAACCAGACCAGGGCCCACGAAGATCAGAACAGGACCACCGCATGACCGCACCCGAGTCGCCCGAAGCCCACACCCCCGCGGGCGTCCCGAGCGAGACGATCCGCAAAGCCCTGCTCGGATACCGCGTCCTGGCCTGGACGACCGGCCTGTGGCTGATCGCGCTCTGCTACGAGATGGTGCTGAAGTACATCGTGAAGGTCGACGACCCGCCCACCTGGATCGGTGTGGTGCACGGCTGGGTCTACTTCATCTATCTGCTCTTCACCGCCAACCTCGCGGTGAAGGTGCGCTGGCCCATCGCCAAGACCATCGGCGTGCTGCTGGCCGGCACCATCCCGCTGCTGGGCATCATCGTCGAGCAGGTGCAGACCCGGGAGCTGAAGACCCGCTTCAACCTTTGATCAGCGGGTCGTCGGACAGCTCGAGTTCGTCGGGCGACCAGCCAGCGACGGCGGTGTCCGCCCGAGTCGGGATCGTCATCGCGACAGCGGCCGCGAGCGCGGCGACACCGGCAGCGATCAGCAGCGCCGTTCGCAGACCGTGCAGCGACGGCACGACGTGTCCGGCGTAGGTGATCGTCATCGTCGCGAGCACGACACCGATGACAGCGCTGGACACCGATGTGCCCAAAGATCGGGCGAGCGCGTTGATTCCGTTGGCGGCGGCCGTCTCGGACACCGGCACCGCGGCGTTGATGAGCGCGGGCAGCGACGAGTACGCGAACCCGACACCGAAACTCACGACGACGTTGACCACCATCACCGCCGCAGGACTGCCGAGTAGCCACAACGCAGCCAGGTAGGCGGCCGCGATGATCGCCGAACCGCAGACCAACGTGAACTTGGGACCGCGACGGCCCGCGGTACGTGCGGCAAGCGGGGCCGCGACCATCATCGCCAGCCCGCCGGGGGCCATCCACAAACCGGCCTGCAACATCGACTGCCCCAGGCCGAAGCCCGTTCCGGCCGGCAGCTCGAGCACCTGCGGACCGACCAGCGACAGCGCGAACATCGAGAAGCACACCAGGACCGCGGCGATGTTGGTGGTCAGCACCGGCCGCCGCAGTGTGGTGCGCAGATCCACGATCGGCGACGCGGTCCGGAACTGCCAGCGGGCGAAGATCGCGAACACCGCGACGGAGAGCACGAACAGCGACAGCGTCGTCGAACTGGTCCAGCCCCAGGTCGAACCCTTGGAGATCGGCAGAAGCAGGGTCACCAGCCCCACCGCCAGCAGCAGGGTGCCCAGCGGGTCGAACCGGTCAGCCGAGCTGGCCGGGACATTGGGCACCAGGAAGGCGAACAGCAGCATCGCCAGGATGCCGAGAACGCCTGCGCCCCAAAACAATGTGTGCCAGTCGGCCTTCTGGGCGATCACCGCCGACAGCGGAAGGCCCATCGCGCCGCCGACACCCAGTGACGAACTGATCAGCCCCATCGCCGGGCCGACCCGCTCGGCCGGCAGCGCCGAGCGCAGCACACTGATGGCCAGCGGAATGATCGGCAGGGCCAGCCCCTGCAGCCCCCGCCCGATGATGAACGGCACCAGAGAATTGGTAACCGCGGCCATCAAAGAGCCGACGGCCATCGCACCCGCGCAGATCATCAACATCGGCTTGGGACCGTGCATGTCGCCGAGGCGCCCGAACACCGGGGTGGCCACCGCCGCGGTCAGCAGGGTGACGGTGATCGTCCACGACGCGTTGGACGGGCTGGTGTGCAACAGCATTGGGAGCTCGGGAATGAGCGGGATCATCAGCGTCTGCGTCAACGACACGCTGATGCCCGCCGCCGCCAAGACGGCGATCAGAACACCGGGGTGCGCCGCCCGGACCGAGTGACGACCCACCCGAGCATCATGGCACAGGTTAGATGCGCTAGGAAAATCTCGTTCCACTCATCTGAGCAGCGATCTCAGTGCCGGGATCAGCAACGCCAGCGCCCGGCCGCGATGCGACGCCGCGTCTTTCTCGGCCGGGCTGAGCTCGGCAGCGCTGCGGCTCTCGCCCTCGGGGATGAACAGCGGGTCGTAGCCGAAGCCGCCCGCACCGCGCGGTTCCCGGGCGATCGCCCCGTTCCACTCGCCGCGCACCACCGCGCTGTCGGCGTCGCCGGGACCCCAGACCAGCGCGCACGCCGACACGAACGCCGCCGAACGCCGTTCGTCGGGCACATCACGCAACTGGGCCAGCAGCAACGCGTTGTTGGCGGCGTCCTCGCCATGTGTTCCGGCCCAGCGCGCCGAAAGCACCCCCGGCATCCCGTTGAGGGCGGCGACTGTCAGCCCCGAGTCGTCGGCGACAGTGGGCAGCCCCGTCGCCGCGTAGCCGTCGCGCGCCTTGGCCAGGGCATTCTCCTCGAAGGTGGCACCGGTTTCGGGCGCCTCATCGAAGGGCGGGACATCATCGAGCGAAACCAGAGTCAGCCCGGCCAGCCCGGCGGCGTCGAGCACCCGGCGCAGTTCGGCCAGCTTCTTGGCGTTGCGGCTGGCGACGAGTACGCGCTTCAGCTCAGCTCCCGAACGCCTTCTTCGACGGCGCACCGTCGGGCAGCACACCGGGATACGGCAGAGCCAACGCGTCGCGCTGGACGGCGAACAAGGTCTCGCACGCACCGAGCGCAGCGTCAAGCATCTTGTCCAGCGTCGACCGCGGGAACGTCGCACCTTCCCCGGTCCCCTGGACCTCGACCAGCGTCCCGGTATCGGTGGCGACGATGTTCATGTCGACCTCGGCGCGCGAATCCTCCTCGTAGGGAAGGTCGACGCGAACGCGGCCGTCGACCACCCCGACGCTGACCGCGGCGATCGCACACGACAGTGGGCGCGGGTCGGACAGTTTGCCTGCCGCCGCCAGGTACGTGACGGCATCGGAGAGCGCAACATAGGCGCCGGTGATTGCCGCAGTGCGGGTTCCGCCGTCGGCCTGCAACACGTCACAGTCGACGGCGATGGTGTTCTCGCCCAGCGCGGCCAGATCGATGCACGCCCGCAGCGAGCGCCCGACCAGGCGGCTGATCTCCTGGGTACGGCCGCCGACGCGACCTTTCACCGATTCGCGATCCGAGCGGGTGTGGGTGGCTCCTGGCAACATCGCGTACTCCGCGGTCAGCCAGCCCAGCCCGGAGCCCTTGCGCCAGCGCGGCACCCCCTCGGTGACGCTCGCTGTGCACATGACCCGGGTCTCGCCGAAGGCGACGAGCACCGAGCCGGCCGGGTGGGAGGTGAAGCCACGGGTGATGGTTACCGGGCGCAGCTCGTCGTCAAGCCTGCCGTCTTGTCGTCGGGACACCGGGCAACACTAGCCGAGCGACGATGCAGCGCGGACGAGCCGCGGCGGAGTTCGTCAAGCACACCCGAGTCGGGCGTCAGTGCCGACGGACCTCGATGGCCTCCCCGCACACCACGGCGTGCACCGGACCGTCGAACTCCGCCTTGGCCTCGGAGATCACGTCCTCGCGCGACGTCCACGGCGGGATGTGGGTGAGCAGCAGTTCGCCGACGCCGGCACGCTTGGCCATCCGGCCGGCCTCGGTGCCCGACAGATGGAGATGCGGTGGCCGCTCCGGTGCGTGCGTCCACGATGCCTCGCACAGGAAAACGTCTGCACCCTTTGCCAATTCGACCAGCGACTCGCACACGCCGGTGTCGCCGCTGTAAACCAGTGTGGCGCCGGACGGGTCGGTGATGCGCATTCCGAACGACTCGGTCGGATGGGTCACCAGCCGCGGCAGGACGGTGAGGGCACCGAATTGCACGGGCTGGTTGTCCTGCCAGTGGCGGATGTCGAAGATGTCGGAGAAGTCGTCGAGCTCGCCCCCGAGCGGCGACGACGCCGCCGCCAGCCGCGTCCAGGTGTCGCTCGGGCCGTACATGATGCCGCGGCCCTGGGCCGGGCTCGGGTGGTAGCGGCGCCACACGAACAGGCCGGGCAAGTCCAGGCAGTGATCGGCATGCAGGTGCGACAGCAGGACGTGCACCTCGTTGGGATCGGCGTAGCGCTGCAGCGCGCCGAGCACTCCGCCACCGAAATCGAGGACGAGCGGCGGCGTGTCCGGTGCCGTCAGCAGGTAGCCGGACGCCGGCGAATCAGGCCCGACAACACTGCCGGAGCAACCGAGGACGGTGATTCGCACAGCCACCAGCTTGCCATGCCCGGTTGCCACAAGAGGAAAACATGACGGGTTTGTCAGAGAGAATCACGTTGGCGCCGAGACGTGACGATGAACGGGGTGGACGCCGGTGATGGCCGGACCCAGGAAGCGCGCAGCCAGAGCGGTGAACGCCTCGGGATCACCCGTCGCCTCGAACAGCCGGGTCGCCGCCGGCGCCTCGTGCGGCCGGAGCAGATCGTGCTCGGTCAGAACTTTCAGCAAGTCTTTGGCCGTCTCCTCGGCACTGGACACCAGCGTGACCGAATCCCCCATGGCCAGCTGGATCAGCCCGGACAGCAACGGGTAGTGCGTGCAGCCCAGCACCAAGGTGTCGACCTGTGCGCGCTGGAGCGGCTCCAGATACCCCTCGGCCAGGTTGAGCACCTGGCGGCCACTGGTGACGCCGCGCTCGACGAAGTCGACGAACCGCGGGCACGCCACCGCCGCGACGTCGACGTCGCGCGCCGCCGCGAACGCGTCCTGGTAGGCCCCGGACGCGATCGTCGCCCGGGTGCCGATGACGCCGATGCGTCCCGTGCGAGTGGTGGCCACCGCGCGCCGCACCGCGGGCAGAATCACCTCGACGACGGGCACGTCGTAGCGTTCCCGCGCATCGCGGAGACAGGCCGACGACGCGGTGTTGCAGGCAATGACGAGAGCTTTGACCCCGCGCTCGACGAGGTCGTCGCCGATCGCCAGTGCGTGCGCCCGAACCTCGGGGATGGTCAGCGGGCCGTAGGGGCCGTTGCCGGTGTCGCCGACGTAGATGATGTCCTCGTCGGGCAGCTGGTCGATGATCGAGCGGGCGACGGTCAGCCCGCCCACGCCCGAATCGAAGATGCCGACCGGCGCGAAGCGGTCGCTCATGACGTCAGGCCGGGAAACTGGCCGGCCTTCTTACGTTCCCGCGCTGTGCGTTCCGGGCCGGACAGCCAATAGGCCGCCAGCACCCCGGCGATCGCCCCGCACAGGTGGCCCTGCCAGGACACCCCGCCGCAGGTGGTCAATTCGGGCAGCGCCCCCCACAACACGCCGCCGTAGACGAACAGCACCACGATCCCGGTGACGATCCACCAGATATGCCGGGTGAAGAAGCCGAAGACCAACAGGAAGGTCAGCCAGCCGAAGATCAGCCCGGAGGCGCCGATGTGGTTGGTCTCCAGCCCGCAGCCGACGTTTCCGATCAGCCAGGTACCGAATCCGCCGACGATCCAGATGATCGCGGTGGCCCAGACGAATCGGGCCATACCGGTCAGCGTCACCAGGAAGCCGAGCACCAGGGCCGGCACGGTGTTGGCGGCCAGGTGCTGCCAGTTGGCGTGCAGCAGCGGCGAGAAGACGATGCCCCACAGGCCGTCGGTTTCCAGTGGCCGGATGCCGTTGCGGTCCAGCGAGTGTCCCGAGAGCTGATCGACGATCTCGATGACATAGAGCAGCGCGACGAACGACAGGATGGTGGCGCCGCCGACCTTCCACGCTGCGGGCTTCTTGGGCTGCGGCGGAGTCGCCGGGTAACCCAACGGCTGGTTCATCTGTGCCTCATACCTCTTCTACGCCCAGAGCTGGCCTTGCCAGCGCCTCGTCGGCTTCGTCCAGGCTACCGGTGGAGCACCTCTGCGGGGGTCGAGCGTGGGTCAGGCACCGACGCCGAAGGCCCCCGGCACCACATCGCGGTAGGTCGGCACGCCGGCCGCCGACTGAGCTGCCAGCACCGCGACCAGTACAGCCCGCGCCAGACAATCCGCGCCGGCCGCGCCGAGCGCCGCGAGCGCCTTGGTCTCCGGCACCATCGACACCGGCGTATCGGGATCGGGCTGCAGCTCGACCGCGCCGGTGGCCAGCGCGAAGACGGTGTCACCGTCCAGCGGGGTGTGCGCGGGACGGATGGTGTGCGCCAGGCCGTCCTGGGCGGCGACCGCGAACCGCCGGCACCCGGCCGGCGACAGCGCCGCGTCGGTGGCGACGACGGCGATGGTGGTGTTGAGCGGGCTGGACTCCTTGTCGAGCGCGGTGAGCGCGGCGATCTGCTCGGCGGGCGGCGCAGCCAGCCCGAACTCCGCGACGAGGTGGCTCATCCACGGCAGCCCGGTGGCCGGGTCCACGACGTTGCCCGCACTGTTCACGACGACGATCGCCCCGACGGTCACCCCGGATTCGAGGGTCATCGACGCGGTACCGACGCCGCCCTTGAGCACCGCGGCACGGGCACCGACACCCGCACCCACAGTTCCCACCGCCACCTCCGCACCGGCCGAGCTCGCCGCCGCATAGCCGAACTCGGCGGTGGGCCTGCACGCCCAGCCGCCGACCGGGAGATCGAAGATCACCGCGGCCGGAACGATCGGGACGACGCCACCGTCCATCGCGACCCCGCGGCCCTGCTCCTCCAGCCAGGTCATCACGCCGTCGGCGGCGGCCAGACCGTAGGCACTGCCGCCGGTCAGCACGACGGCGTCGACGTGGCGGACGCTGTTGGCCGGGTCGAGCAGGTCGGTCTCGCGGCTGCCGGGCGCGCCGCCGCGAACGTCGACGGCGCCGACCGTGCCGGGTGGCGCAACGATCACGGTGGTGCCGCAGGCCCAGCCGGAGCCGAGGCTCGCATCGTCGTCCAGGCGGTGGTGGTGACCGACCAGGATGCCCCCGACGTCGGTGATCGACCCGGTGTTCATCGGATGGGCCTGCGCTTCGTCATCGGATGGGCTTGCCCATCAGGCCGAGCACCAGATACTCCTGCAGCACGGTCAGCCACTGATAGACGTCGAGGTGACCCGCCAGCGGATGGTCGGTCGGCAGACGGTCGGGGCCCTCCGGGCCGATCTCGAGCATCGCGCCCAGCGCCAGCCGGACGTCGTTGACCGCGGACACCCAGGCGTTGGCATCGTCCTCGGTGATCTCGAACCTGCCCCCACCATCCGGGAGAGTGTCCAAAAGCCGTTGCGCCGCAGATCTTTTGGCATCGATGATGTCCGGCTCATGCAGGCTGCGCAGCGCACCGTTGAGACTTTCGGCAGCAGCGGAGCCGGCCGGATGATCACGCTGGGGCTTGAAGAAGTCGGGCAGCAGGCGCCGCATCGTCGTGTCGTCGGGCGCCTGCGGGTTGCCTGCCCGGATTCCGGTGATCTGTTCCAGCGGATCCGGCGGCGTCGCGGCCTCCCGCTCGTCGAGCATGCCCTGCACCGAAGCGACCATGTTCTTCAGCAGCGCCGCCTCGTGCGGGGCCAGCGCCGAGCGGAACCGAGGACCCTCAGCGGTGTCGACCCGCTTCCATTTGCGCACGCGGTCAGCGGTCCTGCTGCATGGTCGCCCACAACCCGGCGGCATGCAGTTTGGACACGTCGACCTCCATGGATTCCCGGCTCCCGGCGGAGACCACCGCCTTGCCCTCGTTGTGAACCTGCAGCATGAGCTTGGTGGCGTGCGGCTCGCTGTAGCCGAACAGCTTCTGGAACACGTAGGTCACATAGTTCATCAGATTCACCGGGTCATCCCACACGATCGTCACCCACGGGGTATCGACGGCAGCGACGGATTCAGTGCGTTGCGCTCCGCTGGCGTCCGGCCGAGTCGGAGCTGCTTGCGAACCCATGCGACCAAGGATAGCGAGCCGCCTCTTCCGCTATCCAGCCCGCCGGGCGGCCGATACGGTTGCGCTGTGACCGCCGCCCTGCTGACGGACAAGTACGAGTTGACGATGCTCGCGGCCGCGCTGCGCGACGGCACCGCCGAGCGCCGGACCACCTTCGAGGTGTTTGCCCGCCGCCTGCCGGACGGCCGCCGGTACGGCGTGGTCGCGGGCACCGGCCGGTTTCTGGAAGCGTTGGGCGAGTTCATCTTCGACGACGACGCACTGACTCCCCTGCGGTCCTTCCTCGATGACGCGACGCTGGACTATCTGCAGGACTTCCGGTTCACCGGTGATGTCGACGGTTACGCCGAGGGCGAGCTGTACTTCCCCGGCTCGCCGGTCCTGTCGGTCACCGGCACCTTCGCCGAGTGCGTGCTGCTGGAGACGCTGGCCCTGTCGATCTTCAACCACGACACCGCAATCGCCTCGGCGGCCGCGCGGATGGTCAGCGCGGCCGCCGGTCGCCCACTGATCGAAATGGGTTCGCGCCGCACCCACGAGCAGGCGGCGGTGGCGGCGGCCCGCGCTGCCTACATCGCCGGCTTTGCCGGCACCTCCAACCTCGAAGCCAACCGCCGTTACGGCATCCCGGCGATGGGCACCAGCGCGCACGCGTTCACGATGCTGCACACCACCTCGGCGGGCCCGGACGAACAGGCGGCCTTCCGTGCGCAGGTCGACGCTCTGGGCGTCGGGACGACGCTGCTGGTCGACACCTACGACGTGACGGCTGGGGTGGCCAACGCGATCGAGGTCGCCGGAACCGGCCTCGGCGCGGTGCGCATCGACTCCGGTGACCTCGGGGTACTGGCCCGCCGAGTGCGCGGCCAGCTCGACGATCTGGGTGCCACCGGTACCCAGATCGTGGTGTCGGGTGACCTCGACGAATTCTCGATCGCCGCGCTGCGGGCCGACCCCGTCAACACCTACGGTGTCGGGACCTCGGTGGCCACCGGCTCGGGCGCCCCGACCGCCAGCATGGTCTACAAACTCGTCGAGGTCGACGGCATTCCCGTGCAGAAACGCAGCAGCCACAAGGAGTCTCACGGCGGACGCAAGGCCGCGCTGCGGCTGTCCCGACCGACGGGCACGATCACCGAGGAGGTCATCTACCCGGTGGCCGCCGCACCCGAGGTGACCGAGCCGGCGAGGGTGCTGACCGTGCCGCTGGTGCGCGCAGGCCGGCCGGTGGCGTCAGCCGACCTGGCCGCCGCGCGTGAGCTCGTGGTGCGCGGGCTGCGCAGCCTGCCCTGGGAAGGCCTGGCGCTCTCGCAAGGCGAGCCGGCGATCCCGACCCGACAGGTGCCGGTGCGGTCCCGGTGAGCGACGACAGCCACAACGGCGACGTGCCGCCGGTCACCGAGTTACTGGCGTTGGCGGTGTCCGCACTCGGCGGCGCCGAGCGCCCCGGGCAGGTGCAGATGGCCGAGGCGGTCGCGAACGCCTTCGCCGAGGGCGAGCATCTGGCGGTGCAGGCCGGCACCGGGACCGGCAAGTCGCTGGCCTACCTGATCCCGTCAATCGCCCGCGCGGTGTCGGAGGGGTCGCCCGTCGTGGTGTCCACGGCGACGATCGCGCTGCAACGCCAGCTCGTCGACCGCGATCTACCCAGGCTGGTCGACGCGTTGGCACCCGCCCTGCCTCGGCGACCCAAGTTCGCGTTGCTGAAAGGGCGGCGAAATTATCTGTGCCTGAACAAGATTCACAACGGAAGCGCAGACGAGTCGGGTGACGCATCGCAGGAGGAACTGTTCGAGCCCGTCGCGGCGAGCGCGCTGGGCCGTGATGTCGCCCGGTTGACGGCATGGGCGTCGTCCACCGAGACCGGCGATCGTGACGAGCTGACACCGGGTGTGCCCGACCGGTCCTGGACGCAGGTCAGCGTTTCGGCCCGGGAATGCCTCGGCATGGCGCGCTGCCCGTACGGCACCGACTGCTTCTCCGAACGGGCGCGCGGTGAAGCCGGCCGCGCCGAGGTCATCGTCACCAACCACGCGCTGCTGGCGATCGACGCGATCGCCGATGCCGCGGTGCTGCCCGAGCACGAGTATCTGGTGGTCGACGAGGCCCATGAACTGGTGGACCGGGTGACGTCGGTGGCCACCGGTGAACTGACCCCCGCCCCGCTGGGAGTGGCCGTCCGGCGGATCTCCCGCCTGGTCAGCCCGGCGCTGGTGCAACGGATGGACGCGGCGGTGGCGACGTTCTCCTCGGCGATCCACGACGCGCAGCCGGGCCGGCTCGACTACCTCGACGACGAGTTGGCCACCTACCTGACCGCATTGCGGGATGCGGCCGCCGCCGCCCGAGGCGACATCGACCCGGCGCCCAAGGACCCGAAGGCCGCCGCGGCCCGCAACGAGGCGATCGCGGCGCTGACCGAGATCGGCGACGCGGCGTCGCGGGTGCTGGACTCGTTTGTCCCGGCCATCCCCGACCGCACCGAGGTGGTGTGGCTGGACCACGAAGATAACCGCGGAACCCTCCGTCCGGTGTTGCGCGTCGCCCCGCTCTCGGTGGCCGGGCTGCTGCGCACCCGGCTATTCGACAGTGCAACAACGATTTTGACGTCAGCAACGCTGACCGTCGGCGGTTCGTTCGACGCAATGGCTGGCGCCTGGGGGCTGGGCGGCGGACCCAAGTGGACCGGACTGGACGTCGGCTCCCCCTTCGAGCACGCCAAGTCCGGGATCCTCTACGTCGCGGCGCATCTGCCGCCGCCGGGCCGGGATTCCGCAGGCTCCCCCGAACAGGTCGACGAGATCGCCGGACTCATCGAGGCGGCCGGCGGACGCACCCTGGGGCTGTTCTCCTCGATGCGCGCCGCCAAGGCGGCGACCGAGGCGCTGCGGGCCCGCATCGACACCCCGATCCTCTGCCAAGGGGACGACAACACCGCGGCGCTGGTCGAGAAGTTCGCCGCCGACCCCGAGACGTCGCTGTTCGGCACGCTGTCGCTGTGGCAGGGCGTCGATGTGCCGGGGCCGTCGCTGTCGCTGGTGCTCATCGACCGCATCCCGTTCCCCCGACCCGACGATCCGCTGCTGACGGCGCGGCAGCGGGCCGTCGCCGCGCGGGGCGGCAACGGGTTCATGACGGTCGCCGCCGCCCATGCCGCCCTGCTCCTCGCCCAGGGGGCGGGCCGGTTGCTGCGTCGCGCCGACGACCGGGGCGTCGTGGCGGTTCTGGATTCACGGATGGCGACCGCGCGATACGGCGGCTACCTGCGCGCGTCGCTGCCGCCGTTTTGGCCGACCACCGATCCCGAGCGCGTCAAGCAGGCACTTCAGCGCCTACGCGACGGGGGCCCGCCGTGAGTTGGCATCGGTAGCGGCAGGCGGACGGCACAATGGTGAGAGCAAATTTCGATGCCTCGGAGAGGGTGGCCCCATGCGCCGACGACACCTCGCACGCCTGCTCGCCGTCGCGAGCGCCGCTGTGGTGCTGGCCGGCTGCGGCACCACCATCTCCGGAAAGGCCGTGTCCGTCTTCGACGATCCGTTCAAGGTCGGCGGCCTGCAGGCGGTGGACGGCGCCAGCGGTCTGCGCTCGGACGCGGAGAAGCCGACGCGCAAGGTCTTGCACAGTGACGGCGGCAAGGACGACGAGATCGGCGCCCAGTCGGTCAGCGATCTGGAGTCGTTCTGGAAGGACAACTACGCGGGCTCGTTCGACGGGGAGTTCCGGCCCGTCAAGGACCTGATCTCCTGGGACTCCAACGAATACGACGGCGAATTCTGCGGCGACACCACCTCCGACCTGATCAATGCCGGCTTCTGCGAGGACGACAACACCATCGGCTGGGATCGCGGCGTACTGCTGCCCGCGCTGCGAAAGGCCAACGGCGACATGGCAATCACGATGGTGCTGGCTCACGAATACGGGCACGCCATTCAGAAAATGGCCAAGCTCAACAAGAAGGGCACCCCCACTCTGGTCGCCGAGCAACAGGCCGACTGCCTCGCCGGCGTCTACATCCGGTGGGTGGCCGAAGGCAACTCGAAACGATTCACCCTGAGCACCGGCGACGGGCTGAACAACCTTCTGGCCGCGATGATCTCGTTCCGCGACCCGCTGCTGAGCCAAGACGATTACGCCGACGGCGGCGACGAGCACGGGTCGGCGTTCGAGCGGATCTCGGCGTTCCAGACCGGGTTCACCGACGGACCGTCCTCGTGTGCGGCCATCGACGCCCAAGAGATCGGCCAGCGCCGCGGAGACCTGCCGATCGAACTGCAGCGCGACCAGACCGGTGAGTGGCCGGTCAGCGAGGAGTCGGTCCGCTCGATCATCGAGGCGATGAACATCCTGTTCACGCCGAAGAACCCGCCCACCCTGAGCCTGGACGCCGGGTCGGCGTCGAAATGCCCCGACGCCCGGCCCAGCCCGCCGGTGTCCTACTGCCCGGCCAGCAACACGATCGCCATCGACCTGCCGGGGTTGGAGAAGATGGGCGCCTTCAACGAAGGTCAGGACAACGTCCTGGTCACCGGTGACAACACCGCCTATTCCGTGCTGGTGTCGCGCTACATGCTGGCGCTGCAGCACGAGCGCGGCGGCCTGGTGCTCGACAACGCCGAAGCCGGTTTGCGCACCGCGTGCCTGACGGGCGTCGCCACCACCAAGCTGTCCAAGGAGGTCACCACCCCCGACGGCAACACCGTGGCGCTGACGGCCGGCGACATCGACGAGGCGGTGTCGGGTCTGCTGACCAACGGCCTGGTCGCCGGCGACGTCAACGGCGAGTCGGTGCCCGCAGGCTTCAATCGCATCGACGCCTTCCGCATCGGAGTGCTCGGCGATCAGGACCGCTGCATCAAGCGCTTCCCCTAGGACGGCGCCCGGCGAGTGTGCATGGAGATCGGGATGTGGACGCCGTTCGCGATCTGGGCGCACACTCGATGATGTGGATCCCCTGGAATCGGTGCGCGCGGCGTACGACGCTCAACAACGGGCCGAGGCGGTAACAGCCGAGGCCGTGCACCAAGCGCACGAGGCAGGCAGAACGTGGCAGGAAATCGGCGAGGCGCTCGGTGTGTCCCATCAGACCGCAGTGCAGCGCTACGGAAACCCGAGTCCGCTCGCCGACGCCGACGAGTTGGCCAGGACCGTGATCGACGATCTTGCGCACGGCCGGTGGTCCGATGTCAGTGCCCGCTTCGACACCACAATGCGCGAGCAACTCACCGACGAGGCGCTCGCCTTCGGCTGGGCTGAGATCGCCACAAGGGCTGGCGCCTATCAGAACCACGGAGACATCACAGCCGTGCGGATCGGCGAGGTCACGACCACCAACACCCGGCTGTCCTTCGAGGCGGGAGATTTCGTCGCTCGCATCACCTTCCGCGACGACGAGACGATTGCCGGGCTGTTCATCCTGAATCCCGACGCGGCCGCCGCGATGTAAGCTAGATCTTCTTCGTCACCCCGTACCAGGACAGGATCGCATCGCCTTCATCGGTGGACTTGCTCAGCGTGGCATAGGAACGGATGAACGACTCCCCCACGCAGCCATCGATTTTCACGTGGAAGTTGCTGATGGACACCCACGGCCGGTCGCCCTTGTACTGCTTCTTGGTCACCGGAACGATGTTGATGATGCCGGGCTTGAGACCGACGGTGATGGCGCCGCCGACGTTGCCGCCGATACCGGGCAGCAGACCCTCGGCCGCGTTGTTGGGGAAGTCCAGCCCGATGATTCCGAGCGACGAGTTCACCCCGATCGTTCCGCCAAGGGCGACGCCGTTGGAGGTGCTCATGTCGATGCCGCACCCGATCTGGTAGCCGACCTCGAACACTCCCCTCGGGTTCTCGCCGGGGCCGTCGAGCGCGCCGTTGAAGATGCCGCTCACGGAGTACTCCCGTGAGGAGATGGCGGTGGTCAGCGGAGCGATCGGCATCTGCACCTCGTCGCTCGCCGAAATCGTCAGCGTCCATCCGTCCGGCGATTTCGTGATGGCCGGCGGCGTCGAGGCCACCTTCCCGTCATCGACCGGCGGTGCGGCCGGGTCGGCCGCGGCGACGGGCTGACTCAAGTCGGGGCCGCCGGGATCAGGATCGGCCGATGCCGGTACCGGCGCGGCCAACAAGGTGCCCACCAGCGCCATCAGCGCTGCGCGACGAACGAACACTGCCCCGAACACCTTCCCGGCTGCCGATGGTCCGCCCCAATGCGGGACCCCTCGACATCCTGTTGGGAACCTACAGGTGGCTCCCCTGCCCTGCTAACCGGTTCAGCAACTCCCGGCGTTACGCCAGCGTGACGAGACCGAGCTCGTTGTCGCCGGCCAGCAGCGGATGGTGCGGCAGCACGCGGACGGTGTAGCCCACCGAACCGGCCACCGGCAGCGGGGTCGTCGTCGAGAAGATGTCGGTCCCGCCGTCACCGGAACCCGAGTGCACCATGTCCACGGTGACGGGGTCCTGCAGCGCGTCGGAGGCATCGACCCGGCCGAGCACCGCCTGCACGTCGACCTCGTCCGGTTTCAGCCCGGCCAGCGCGACGGTCGCGGTCAGCGTCAGCTCCGACCCCAGCAGCGGTGTGTCGGGCAGCCCGGTGCTGTCGACATCGGTGATCTCGATGTGCGGCCAGGCCTCCCGGACACGCTGCCGGTAGGCCGACAGCTCACGGGCCGCCCCGAACGGCAAACCGTCGATCGGCGCGCTGGTGCGGCGGAACGACTGAGCAGCGGGCGCGTAGTACTTCTCGGTGTAGTCGCGCACCATCCGGGACGCCAGCACCTTGGGTCCGAGGCCCTGCAAGGTGTGCCGGACCATCTCCACCCAGCGGTTCGGCACACCCTTGTCGTCCCGGTCGTAGAACGTCGGCGTCACCGACTGTTCGAGCAGGTTGTAGAGCGCCGCAGCTTCGATGTCGTCGCGGCGGTTCTCGTCGGCCAGCCCGTCGGCCGTCGGTATCTCCCAACCGTTTTCGCCGTCATACCACTCGTCCCACCAGCCGTCGCGGATGGACAGGTTCAGTCCCCCGTTCAGCGCGCTCTTCATACCCGACGTGCCGCAGGCTTCCAGCGGACGAAGCGGGTTGTTCAGCCACACATCGCAGCCCCAGTACAACTGGCGGGCCATCGACATGTCGTAGTCGGGCAGGAAGGCGATGCGGTGGCGGACTTCCGGCCGGTCGGCGAACTTCACGATCTGCTGGATCAACGCCTTGCCCGCATCGTCGGCGGGGTGCGACTTACCTGCGACGATCAGCTGCAGCGGCCTGTCCTTGTCGAGCAGCAGCGCCTCGAGGCGCTGCGGATCACGCAGCATCAGAGTCAGACGCTTGTAGGTGGGCACCCGGCGGGCGAAACCGATGGTCAGCACATCAGGATCGAAAGCCGTTGCAATCCAGCCGAGTTCGGCCTCGGAGGCGCCGCGCTCCAGCCACGACCGGCGCAGCCGCTGGCGCACGTCTTCGACCAGCAGCGCGCGCAGCTGAGAACGAATCCACCAGATGTGACCGGTGTCGACCTGTTGCAGCCTCGCCCAGACATTCGGCTCGCGCAGCGCCTCGGTGGAGCCGGCGAGTTCCCGGCCGAGCTCGATCCACTGCGGCGCCGCCCAGGTCGGCCCGTGCACACCGTTGGTGATCGAGCCGATCGGCACCTCGGCCGGGTCGAAGCCGGGCCACAGCTCGTCGAACATCGCGCGGCTGACGCGCCCATGCAGCAGGGACACCCCGTTCGCGCGCTGCGCCAACCGCAAGCCCATGTGCGCCATGTTGAACTTCGACGGGTCGTCCTCGGCGCCGAACGCCAGCACCCGTCCGACCGGAACCTCCGGCAACAGGCCATCTTTCCCGTCATCGCCGAAGTACATCTGCACCATCTCCACCGGGAAGCGGTCGATTCCCGCCGGGACCGGAGTGTGGGTGGTGAACACCGTGCTGGCCCGCACGAGCGTCAGCGCGGTATCGAAATCCAGCTTCTGCTCGGAGATGTATTCGCGGATCCGCTCCACCCCCAGGAAGCCCGCGTGGCCCTCGTTCATGTGATACACGTCCGGGGCGGGCCGACCCTCGATGGCGGTGAACGCACGGATGGCCCGGATGCCGCCGATCCCGGCGAGCAACTCCTGCTTGATGCGGTGCTCCTGGTCGCCGCCGTAGAGCCGGTCGGTGACGGTGCGCAGATCGTGTTCGTTTTCGGGGATATCAGAATCCAAGAGCAGCAGCGGGATCCGGCCCACCTGGGCCACCCACACCCTGGCGCGCAGCACCTTGGCGTCCGGCATCGCCAGCTCGACGAGCACCGGCGCGCCCGCCGCGTCCGCCAGCAGGCGAAGCGGCAGCCCCTGCGGATCCAGCGACGGATAGTTCTCGTGCTGCCAGCCGTCGGCAGTCAGAGATTGCCGGAAATACCCGGACCGGTAGTACAAGCCGACAGCGATCAGCGGCAGCCCCAGATCCGATGCCGACTTCAAATGATCGCCGGCCAGAATGCCCAGGCCGCCCGAATAGTTCGGCAAGACTTCGGCGACGCCGAACTCCATCGAGAAGTACGCGATACCTGACGGCATCGACTTGGAGTCCTGCTCCTGGTACCACATCGGCCGGCTCAGATAGTCGTCCAGATCTGCGGCCAACTGATCGAGAGCGTTGAGGAACTGCTCGTCCTCAGCCAGCTCGTCGAGCCGCGCCGGGGCGACCGCACCGAGCAGCGCAACCGGATCCTGACCGGCCTGTTGCCACAGTCGCGGATCGATCGAGGCGAACAGATCTTGTGTTGGCTTGTCCCACGACCAGCGCAGGTTGGTCGACAATCGGCCGAGGGCTGCGAGCCGCTCGGGCAAATGGGCACGGACCGTGAATCTGCGGAGGGCCTTCACGCGTTCCTACCTTACTGAGACCCCTGGTGCGGTTGGCGTGAGCATGCGCTTCTTCCGCAGGCCGTCATTCTTCGCACTACGGTGTGAAGAGGGCGCGATGCGGTTACCCCGAGGGTCAAGAAGACTCACGACCGGTGCAGCGACCAGGGTTGCTGCGCCACGACAACGAGAAACCGACTCAAGCCGACGCGGAGCAGACCACGTCGCACAGGTCAGGAATGGAGTGGTTGGGTGCCCGGTCGTATCGAGATCGATGACGTCGCGCCCGTTGTGTCCTGCGGTACCTATCCCGCCAAGGCGGTCGTCGGCGAAGTCGTGCCGGTCGCCGGGACGGTGTGGCGCGAGGGGCATGACGCGGTGGCGGCGACGTTGGTGGTGCGCTACCTCGGAACTGCTCACCCTCAGCTCGGGCAGAATCCGGCCCGGCGCGTCAAGGCCCTCGAGGGTGCCGAACTGACCGAGGCGTCCCCCGCGGTCAGCCGGGTCAAACCCCAGCTGTACCCGATGGAGATGGGCCGCACCCCCGACGTCTTCCACGGCCAGTTCGTGCCCGACCGGGTGGGCCTGTGGACATTCCGGATCGACGGCTGGGGCGATCCGCTCACCACGTGGCGGCACAACGTCACCGTCAAGCTCCACGCCGGTCAGGGCGAGTCGGAGCTGAACAACGACCTGATCGTCGGCGGCAATCTGCTGGCCCGCGCCGCCACTGGAGTGCCGCGTGACCGCCGCGCGCCGCTGCTGGAGGCCGCGGCGGCACTTCGCGAATCCGGAGACCCGCTGACCCGCGCGGCCCTGGCACTCTCGCACGAGGTCACCGAACTACTGGCCCAGTTTCCGCTGCGTGAGCTCGTCACCCGGGGTAGCACGTACGGGATCTGGGTGGATCGGCCGTTGGCGCGGTGCAGCGCCTGGTATGAACTGTTCCCCCGGTCCACCGGTGGCCGCGACGAGGACGGCCGGCCCGTGCACGGCACGTTCGAGACCGCCGCGGCGGCCCTCCCGCGGGTCGCGTCGATGGGGTTCAACGTCGTGTACCTGCCGCCCATCCACCCGATCGGCAAGGTGCACCGCAAGGGCCGCAACAACACCGTCACTGCCGAACCGGGCGATGTGGGGTCGCCCTGGGCGATCGGCAGCGACGAGGGCGGCCACGACGCCGTCCACCCCGAACTCGGGACGATCGAGGACTTCGACCGGTTCGTCGACGCGGCGCGCGACAACGGGTTGGAGGTCGCACTCGACCTGGCGCTGCAGTGCGCTCCGGATCACCCGTGGGCCAAGAATCACCGGGAATGGTTCACCGAGCTGCCCGACGGCACCATCGCCTACGCAGAGAACCCGCCGAAGAAGTACCAGGACATCTACCCGCTGAACTTCGACAACGATCCCGGCGGCCTCTACGACGAGGTACTGCGAGTGGTGCGGCACTGGATGGACCACGGCATCAAGATCTTTCGGGTAGACAACCCGCACACCAAGCCGCCGAACTTCTGGGCATGGCTGATCAGCCAGGTCAAGGCCATCGACCCCGACGTGCTATTCCTGGCGGAGGCGTTCACCCGCCCCGCGCGCCTGAACGGGCTTGCGAAACTCGGCTTCACGCAGTCGTATTCGTACTTCACCTGGCGTACCGCCAAGTGGGAGATCGAGGAGTTCGGCCGCCAGATCGCGGAGCACGCCGACTACACCCGCCCAAACCTCTTCGTCAATACGCCCGACATCCTGCACGAGAGTCTGCAGCACGGCGGTCCGGGCATGTTCGCGATCCGGGCTGTGCTGGCCTCGACCATGGGCAGCTCGTGGGGCGTGTACTCCGGCTTCGAGCTCTTCGAGCATCTACCGGTGCGCGACGGCAGCGAGGAGTACCTGGACTCCGAGAAATACGAGCTGCGGCCTCGCGACTTCGAGGCGGCCCTGGCCCAGGGCCAGTCACTGGAGCCATTCCTGCGGCGGCTCAATGAGATTCGCCACCTCCACCCCGCGCTGTGCGAGATGCGCACCATCACCTTCCACCACGTCGACAACGATGCACTGCTGGCCTACAGCAAGTTCGACCCGGTATCCGGCGACACCGTGCTGGTGGTGGTGACATTGAACCCATTCGGCCCCGAGGAAGGCACCCTGTGGCTAGACATGGCCGCTTTGGGTATGCAGCCCTATGACCGCTTCTGGGTGCGCGACGAGATCACCGGGGAGGAATACCAATGGGGGCAGTCGAACTATGTGCGACTGGAACCGGCCCGGGCCGTCGCGCACATCCTGAACATGCCGTTGGTCCCGCAGGAGCAAAGAGCAGTTCTGCTGCGCCGGGAATGACGGGAACGACGAAGGAGCCTTCCCTATGACGAAAACCAAGAAACTGGCCAGCCCGCACCTGGCGCCGGATCCTGGCGAGCTGGCCCGGTTGGAGTCCGGAGTCCATCACAGCCCGCACAGCATCCTTGGCGCCCACGAGTACGACGACCACACGGTGATCCGGGTGCTCAAGCCGCACGCGGAGCAGGTGGTCGCCCTCGTCGGCGGCGAGCGACACCCGATGGCGCACATCGATTCCGGGGTGTTCGCGGTGGCGCTGCCGTTCACGAATTTGGTGGACTACCGGCTCGAAGTCACCTACCCGGGCGGACACACCATCACCGTCGCCGACGCCTACCGCTTCCTGCCCACGCTCGGCGAGATGGACCTGTATCTGTTCGGCGAGGGACGCCACGAGCAGCTGTGGGAGATCCTGGGTGCGCACCCGCGGTCGTTCGAGACCGCCGACGGCGTGGTGGAGGGCGTGTCGTTCGCGGTCTGGGCCCCGAATGCCAAGGGCATCAATCTGATCGGCGAGTTCAACCACTGGGACGGCAATGACGCCCCGATGCGAGTGCTGGGCTCCTCCGGTGTGTGGGAACTGTTCTGGCCCGGCTTCCCCACCGACGGGCTCTACAAATTCCGGGTCCACGGCGTCGACGGATCGGTTACCGACCGCGCCGACCCGTTCGCGTTCGCGACCGAAGTCCCGCCGCACACCGCGTCGCGCGTGTTCACCTCGGACTACACCTGGAACGACTCCGACTGGCTGACGCAGCGGGCGGCGCAGAATCCGGTGTTCGAGCCGATGAGCACCCTCGAAGTGCACCTGGGCTCCTGGCGGCCCGGCCTGAGCTACCTCGAGCTTGCCGACCAACTCACCGAATACGTTCTGGCCCAAGGATTCACCCACATCGAATTCCTTCCGGTCGCCGAGCACCCGTTCGGCGGATCGTGGGGCTACCAGGTGACGTCCTACTACGCGCCGACCTCTCGGTTCGGCACCCCCGACGAATTCCGGCACCTGGTCGACACCTTGCACCGTGCCGGCATCGGAGTCATCGTCGACTGGGTGCCCGCGCACTTCCCCAAAGACGCCTGGGCGCTGGGCCGCTTCGACGGCACCCCGCTGTATGAGCATTCGGACCCGCGCCGCGGTGAGCAACTCGACTGGGGCACCTACGTCTTCGATTTCGGCCGTGCCGAGGTGCGCAACTTCCTGGTGGCCAATGCGTTGTACTGGCTGCAGGAGTTCCACATCGACGGTCTGCGGGTCGACGCCGTCGCATCGATGCTCTACCTGGACTACTCGCGCCCCGACGGCGGCTGGACGCCCAACATCTACGGCGGCCGGGAGAATCTCGAGGCGGTGCAGTTCTTGCAGGAGATGAACGCCACCGTGCACAAGAGCCATCCGGGCATCGTCACGATCGCCGAGGAGTCCACCTCGTGGCCAGGGGTGACCCGGGCAACCAACCTTGGCGGCCTTGGCTTTTCGATGAAGTGGAACATGGGGTGGATGCACGACACCCTGGACTACATCAGCCGGGACCCGATCTATCGCACTTATCACCACGGCGAGCTGACGTTCTCATTGCTCTACGCGTTCAGCGAGAACTTCGTGTTGCCGATCAGCCACGACGAGGTGGTGCACGGCAAGGGCACCCTGTGGGGCCGCATGCCGGGCAACGACCACGTCAAGGCGGCCGGGTTGCGCAGCCTGCTGGCTTACCAATGGGCCCACCCCGGCAAGCAGTTGCTGTTCATGGGCCAGGAGTTCGGTCAGCGCGCGGAATGGTCGGAGGAACGCGGCGTCGACTGGTACCAGCTCGACGAGAACAGCTACTCGACCGGGATTCAGCGGTTCGTCGCCGACCTCAACGAGCTTTACCGCAGCCGCCCTTCGCTGTGGAGCCAGGACACCAAGCCGGAGGGCTACTCCTGGATCGACGCCAATGACTCGGCCAACAACGTGCTGAGCTTCCTGCGGTACGGCAGCGACGGCTCGGTGCTGGCGTGCGTGTTCAACTTCTCCGGAGCCGAGCACAGCCGTTACCGGCTTGGGCTGCCGCACACCGGAACCTGGCGCGAGGTGCTCAACAGCGACGCGACGGTCTACAACGGTGCCGGGGCGGGCAACTTCGGTGCCGTCGAGGCCACCGACGAACCCTGGCATGGCCGGCCGGCATCGGCGACGCTGGTGCTGCCGCCGAACTCCGCGATCTGGCTGGAACCCGCACCGACCGAGGACTAGTACAGCGCGTTGGCCAGGTTCCGTCGGCCGGTGATGACATCGGGGTCGGCGGGATCGAACAGCTCGAACAGTTCGATCAGCCGGGTCCGCACCTTGGTGCGCTCTTCGTCGGATGTCTTGCGCACCAGCGCGATCAGGCGGTCGAAGGCCGGGACGACGTCTTGATTCAGGATCTGCACGTCGGCGGCGGCGAACGCCGCCTCGATGTCGTCGGGAGCGGCGTCGGCCACTGCCACCGCGTCCGGGCGCTGCTCGGTGGCGCGCTGCAGGAAGGTCATCTGCCGCAACGCACCCTTGGCTTCGGCATGCTGCGGATCGGCGTCGAGAATGGCCTGGTACGCCGCGGCGGCGGCCGCGAAATCGCCGGACTCCAGCAGTTCGCGCGCCTGCTCCAGGGCCGGGTCGACGGCTGCCTCTTCCCCGGAATCGCCTGAGCCGGAGAGCTTCCCAGCTGTCGCCTGCAGCAGCGAATCGACCCAGCGCCGCAACTGCTCGGGGGGTTGCATGCCCTGGAAGCTGGCCAGCGGCTGCCCACCGGCCAGCGCCACCACGGTCGGCACCGCTTCGATGCCGAACATCTGGGCGACCCGCGGGACCACGTCGACGTTGACCGTCGCCAACGACCACTTTCCGTTGTCGTCGGCGGCCAGCGCGGCAAGCACTTCACCCAACTGCACCGAGGCGTCGCTGCGCGGCGACCACAGCAGCACAACGACCGGCAGCTGGCCGGAGCGAACCAGGACTTCGGCTTCGAAATTGGCCTCGGTGACCTCGACACCACCACTGGGGGCGGTCGCACCGTCCGCGGGCTGCGCAGCCCGCTGTTTGAGGCCGGACAGGTCGACGGCGCCGGCCAGGGCCGGGCCGATCTGGGGGCGTGGACGCGTCACGTTGCCAAGTCTGTCACGTCGTCAAGGGCGCCGAATCGAGTGGCTGACCAGAAGCCGCACCAGCCGCTGCCGACGCCAATTTCGCCGTCCGATCAGCCCATATGAGGAAGATCACACTGCCGAGCGGCACAATGCTCCCCAGCAACGCCAGCAACCACGTGAGCACGCCCCACTTATAGGCGATGCCCGCCATCAGAGCAGTGATCACGAACGCGATGAACACCACCCCGTGGGCCATGCCGAAAACCTTGACGCCGATCTCGGTACGCGGACTGCCCAGGTACTTGAAGTACATCCCGACCAGCAGCCCGACCCAGCTCACCGCTTCGGCCAGCGCCACCAACCGGAAGCGGCTTGCCGTGCTTCGGATGTCAAAGGTGCTCGTCATGCAGCCATTGTGCCGCAGCAGCAGGCCAGCTACTACGCCTCGTCGTTGACGAGGTCCGGGCTACCCCGGTCAGCCGGCGCGCAGGACCAGCGCGTCGCCCTGGCCGCCCGCTCCGCAGAGCGCGGCCACGGCGTAACCCGATCCGCGCCGCGAGAGCTCCAGCGCCGCATGCAGCGTGATCCGCGCACCCGACATACCGATCGGATGGCCGACGGCAATAGCCCCGCCGTTGCGGTTGACCCGCTCGGGGTCCACACCCAGTTCCTTCGTGGAGGCCAGCGCGACGGCGGAGAACGCCTCGTTGATCTCGATCACGTCCAGCTGGTCCAGGGTGATGCCCTCGCGCGCGATGGCCTTCTTGATCGCATTGGCCGGCTGCGACTGCAGTGTGGAATCCGGGCCGGCGACCACGCCGTGGGCCCCGATTTCGCACAGCCAGCTCAGCCCGAGCTCCTGGGCCTTGGCCTTGTTCATCACCACGACGGCACAACCGCCGTCAGAGATCTGGGAGGCCGAGCCCGCCGTGATCGTGCCGTCCTTGCGGAACGCGGGCTTGAGCCCGGACAGCGATTCGGCAGTGGTGTTGGCCCGAATGCCCTCGTCCTCGCTGAACTCGATCGGGTCGCCCTTGCGCTGCGGGATCGCGACCGGCACGACCTCGTCGGCGAAAACGCCGTCCTTCCAGGCCGCGGCAGCCTTCTGGTGCGACAGAGCCGCGAACTCGTCCTGCTCGGCGCGGGTGAACTTGTCAGTGTCGTTGCGCTGCTCGGTGAGCGCGCCCATCGGCTGGTCGGTGAACACGTCGTGCAGGCCGTCGTACGCCATGGAGTCGAGCACCGTGACATCGCCGTACTTGTAGCCCTCGCGGCTGTTGATCAGCAGGTGCGGCGCCTTGGTCATCGACTCCTGGCCGCCGGCGACCACGACGTCGAACTCACCGGCCCGGATCAGCTGATCGGCCAGGGCGATCGAATCGATGCCGGACAAGCACATCTTGTTGATGCTCAGGGCGGGCACGTCCCATCCGATACCGGCAGCCACGGCGGCCTGGCGAGCCGGCATCTGGCCTGCGCCGGCGGTCAGCACCTGGCCCATGATCACGTAGTCGACCAGCGACGCCGGGACTCCGGCCTTCGCCAGCGCGCCCTTGATCGCGATCGCACCCAGATCACTGCCGGAAAAGTCTTTGAGCGAACCCATCAGTTTCCCGATGGGAGTACGTGCTCCAGCAACGATCACCGACGTCGTCATACCTACCTCCAAGAGCGTTTCGCACCGCCCCGAGGCGGCTATCCACGGATCCCCCAGTGTTGAATCCGATGTGGTTAGGTTACCTTTGCGTTATGACCGCTGAGCAAGTTGACGCCCGTCCAGTCCTGGCCAGTGCTCTTGTCACCGCTGTCGACCATGTCGGCATCGCGGTGCCGGATCTCGACGCGGCCATCCAGTGGTACCACGAGCACCTCGGGATGATCCTTGTGCACGAGGAAATCAACACCGACCAGGGCATTCGTGAGGCCATGCTGTCGCTGAAGAACGCGGCCCCGGACTGCGCCCAGATCCAGTTGATGGCGCCCCTGGATGAGACCTCCACGATCGCGAAGTTCATCGACAAGCGCGGCCCCGGCATCCAGCAGATGGCCTATCGCGTCAGCGACCTGGACGCCATCTCCGAGCAGTTGCGCAACCAGGGTGTCCGGTTGATCTACGACGCACCGCGCCGCGGAACCGCGAACTCACGGATCAACTTCATCCACCCGAAGGATGCCGGCGGCGTTCTGGTCGAGCTCGTCGAGCCGGCCGCGTCACACTAGGTCACGCCAGATTTCTACGACCACTTCCGGGTCGGCCCGCGAGTGGCGCGGTTCGCCCAGCAGGCGGTGTGCCAGTGCCGTCGATCCTCAAGCGCGGACTCACCATCGTCGGCGCGCCATACCGCTACATGCGCGACCCCCGAGCGGATCTCGTGATCGCAGCCGGGGCACCGGTAGGTCTTGACCGCCCGCGCACCCGGTACCGATCGCACTTCGTAGTCGAATCCGTCTGCGCCCGACTCGATGCGGCGCGGCAGGGGTAGCGGCGGAACACCGCGGTCTTTTGGGCGAGGTGGCCGGTGCCGCGGCATCAGAAGAGCCGGAACTCGTCGCTGTCCATCCCCCGCATGACGTCGTAATCCAAAGTCAGGCAACGAATCCCGCGATCGGTAGCCAGCGTTCGGGCTTGCGGCTTGATCTGCTGGGCGGCGAACACCCCGGTCACCGGCGCCAGCAGACTGTCCCGATTGAGCAACTCGAGGTAGCGGGTCAGCTGCTCCACACCGTCGATCTCGCCGCGGCGCTTGATCTCCACCGCGACCGTACGGCCCTCGTCGTCACGGCAGAGGATGTCCACCGGGCCGATGGCCGTCATGAACTCCCGGCGAACCAGTGTGTAGCCGTCACCCAGCAGCTCGATGTGCTCGGCCAGTAGCTTCTGCAGGTGCGCTTCGACGCCGTCCTTCACCAGTCCGGGATCGATCCCGAGTTCGTGGCTCGAGTCGTGCTCGACGCTTTCGATGGTGATCCGCAACTGCTCACCGGCCTTGTTCTCCACCACCCACACCGGCAATGAGTCGTCTTTGGCCTCCTCGGTAAGCCAGCACGGCGGGCTCATCCAGTTCAGCGGCTTGTAGGCACGGTCGTCGGCGTGAATGCTGACCGAGCCGTCGGCCTTGATCAGCAACAGTCGGCGAGCGGACGGCAGGTGGGCGGTGAGGCGACCGACGTAGTCGACGGTGCATTGGGCGATCACGAGGCGCACCGCCCAAGCTTAGGGTCTACGACGCCCGGCGAATTAGGCTGACACCACCATGACGTCCCCCCCGAGCCTCGCGCAGCGGTTGGGCCGGGTTCTGGAACGGGTGACCCGGCAAAGCGGCCGGTTGGCCGGCCCACCGGCCTACGGCTCGTTGATCCTGGGAAGGGTCAACGAAAGCCCGGCCCGCCGCCGGGTCCGGATCCAGACGCTGGTCACGGTATCGCTGCTGGCGGTGAACGTCCTGGGCATCGTGGTCGCGGCCCTGTTGGTCAGCGTGGCCTATCCGGTACCCAGCGTGTTCACCGACGTGCCGGCGTGGCTCACCTTCGGCGTCGCACCCGCGTATGCGGCAGCCGCGCTCGCGTTCGGCAGCTGGTGGATCACCACCCGCACGGTCAAAAACCTCCGGTGGGCAGCCGAAGGCCGTGCGCCGACCCGCGTCGACCAGCGCAACGCGTTCTTCACCCCGTGGCGCGTCGCGCTTGCCCAGCTGTCGCTCTGGGTGGTGGGCACGGTGATCTTCACCATCCTCTACGGGCTTTTCGACACCGACTTCATTCCCCGGATCCTGCTCGTGACGGGCTTTGCCGGGGTGATGGTCTCCACCGGCGCCTACCTGGCCACCGAGTTCGCACTGCGCCCTGTTGCAGCGCTGGCGCTGGCAGCCGGGCCGCCGCCGCACCGGCTGGCGCCGGGGATCATGGGCCGCACGATGACGGTCTGGATGCTCGGGTCGGGCGTGCCGGTGATCGGCATCGGGCTCAGCGCCCTGATCTCGCTGGTGTTGGACAACATGACCAAGACGCAGCTCGAGGTCGCCATCCTGATCACCTCGTCGGCCACGCTGGTGTTCGGGTTCGCCTTGATGTGGGTGCTCGCCTGGATCACCGCGACTCCGGTGCGGGTGGTGCGCTCTGCGCTCAAACGCGTCGAGGACGGGGATCTCAAGGCCAGCGTCGTGGTCTTCGACGGCACCGAACTCGGAGAGCTGCAACGGGGATTCAACTCGATGGTCGCCGGGTTGCGGGAGCGCGAACGGGTGCGCGACCTGTTCGGCCGTCACGTCGGCCGCGAGGTGGCTGCGGCCGCCGAAATGCAGAAACCGCAGCTCGGCGGTGAAGAGCGCCACGTGGCAGTACTTTTCGTCGACATCGTCGGCTCCACTCAATTGGTCGCCACGCTGCCCCCGATCGAGGTGGTCGACCTGCTCAACCGGTTCTTCGCCGTGATCGTCGAAGAGGTCAACCGGCACAACGGTCTGCTCAACAAATTCGAGGGTGATGCCACGCTCGCGGTGTTCGGTGCGCCGGTCACGCTCGACAACCCCGAAGACGATGCGCTGGCCGCAGCCCGCACGATCATGCGGCGCCTCGAGCAGGAGGTCCCGGAATGCCCGGCCGGACTCGGGGTCGCCGCCGGGGAGGTTGTGGCCGGCAACGTCGGTGCCAACGAGCGATTCGAATACACGGTGATCGGCGGACCGGTCAATGAAGCCGCACGCCTGTCCGAGCTCGCCAAATCCACCGAGAACCGCCTGCTGGTGACCGCCTCGACCGTCGAGCGGGCCGGCGATTCCGAGCGTGCCCACTGGGTCCTGACCGATGCGGTGACGCTGCGCGGCCACGATGAGCCGACTCGGTTGGCCGTTCCCGCGTGACATCCGGGGAAGCCGCGCCGCCACTCCTGCCTTCAGCCCCGGGCCGAGCCGAGCCGATCGTCGATGTGCTCGGCACGCCGAGGGTCCGCGGCTGGATTCACCTGTCCTCGGCCATCGTCGCCATCGTCGCCAGTGTGGCGCTGGTGCGTGTGGCGTTGGCGGTAGCCTCCCCGAACGCGGCTTGGGCGACAACGATTTACACCACCACCATCGTCGCCATGTTCGGCATCAGCGCGACGTATCACCTCGTGCGGTGGCGTTCGGCGAAGGCGCTGAACTGGATGAAGCGTGCCGACCATTCGATGATCTTCGTGTTCATCGTGGGCACATACTTTCCCATCGCCGTCCTGGCGATGCCAGCAGAGACCGCCACCAGAGTTCTGACCATCGTGTGTATCGGCGCGGCGGCCGGCATCACGCTCAAGGTGCTGTGGCCCTCGGCGCCGCGGTGGATCGGCGTGCCGCTGTACGTGATGCTCGGCTACGCCGCAATCGCTTACGCCCGAACACTTCTCGACGGTGCCGGGCTGACCGTCGTCGGTCTCCTGATTGCCGGCGGCGTGCTGTACAACATCGGTGCCGTGCTCTACGGGCTGCGATGGCCCAACCCGTGGCCCGCGTATTTCGGCTACCACGAGTTCTTCCACGCCTTCACCGCCGCGGCCGCGGCATGCCATTACATCGCGATCTGGCTCATCGTGGCCGGTCTGGCGATCTCCTGATCTGTGCCGGAAGCCGCCGCCCACCGGCACGCGACCACGATGTCGTTTTTCCGCTAGTGCTGTCGGTGCCGACGTGTAAAAGTTCAAGACGTGCATGACGATTTCGACCGCTGCTACCGCGCAGTCCAGTCCAAGGACTCGCGGTTCGACGGCTGGTTCGTCACCGCGGTCAAGACCACCGGCATCTACTGCCGGCCGAGCTGCCCGGTGCGGCTGCCACTGGCCCGCAACGTGCGCTTCTACCCCAGTTCCGCGGCCGCCCAGCGAGCGGGCTTCCGGGCCTGTAAACGGTGCCGACCGGATGCCTCACCGGGTTCGCCGGAATGGAATGTCCGCGGTGACGCGGTGGCCCGGGCGATGCGTTTGATCGGCGACGGCGCAGTGGACCGCGAAGGCGTCACGGGACTGGCCAGCCGGGTCGGGTACACCGCCCGCCAGTTGGAGCGGATGCTGCAGGCCGAGGTCGGTGCCGGGCCGCTGGCCCTGGCCCGCGCACAGCGGGTGCAGACCGCACGGGTGCTCATCGAGACCACCGACATGGCGTTCAGCGATATCGCGTTCGCAGCTGGCTTCGCGAGCATCCGCCAGTTCAACGACACCCTGCGGGCGGCCTGCGACACCACACCGACAGCGTTGCGGGCCAAAGCCTCCCGCCGGGACTGGTCGGCGAGCGCGCCCGACGGGCAAGCATTGTCACTGCGGCTGCCGGTACGCACCCCGTTCGCCTACGAAGGCGTGTTCGGGCACCTGGCGGGCACTGCTGTCCCCGGCTGTGAAGAGGTTCGCGACGGCGCCTTCCGCCGTACACTTCGCCTCCCGTCGGGCTATGGCGTGGTGAGCCTGACACCGCAGCCCGACCACGTGCGCTGCACGCTGGTGCTCGAGCATGTCAGAGATCTGTCGACGGCGATCGCCCGCTGCCGGCGGCTGTTGGACCTCGACGCCGACCCGGAAGCCGTACTCGATGTGCTGGGTGCCGACGCCGACTTGAGCCCAGTGGTGAGCAAGGCGCCCGGGCAGCGGATCCCGCGAACCGTCGACGAAGAAGAACTGACGGTGCGGGCCGTACTCGGTCAGCAGGTCTCCACCAAGGCGGCACGCACCCACGCCGGCCGGCTCGTCGCCGCTTACGGCACACCGGTGGCCGATCCGCATGGCGGCCTGACGCACACGTTTCCCAGCACCGCTCAGCTGGCCGACATCGATCCGGCGCACCTTGCGGTGCCGGCCACCCGGCGGCGCACGGTGACCACGCTGATCGAGGCCCTCGCCGGTGGCGAGCTGACACTCAATCCCGGCTGCGACTGGCAGCAGGCTCGTCAACAGCTACTGGCGCTACCCGGAATCGGACCGTGGACGGCCGAGATCGTCGCGATGCGGGGGCTGGGTGATCCCGACGCCTTTCCGGCCGGCGATCTCGGTGTGCGACTCGCGGCCGAACAACTCGGCCTGCCGGGCGACGTGCGGGAGCTGACCACACACAGTGCACGCTGGCGACCATGGCGGTCATACGCCGTGCAGCATCTGTGGACGACTCTGGACCATTCCGTGAATCACTGGCCACCGAAGGAGACACCGTGACGACGACAATGCGGTACCGAATCATCGATAGCCCGGTGGGTCCACTGACCCTGGCCGGCACGGGATCGACGCTGCGACATCTACGGATGGTGGACCAGACGCATGAGCCGGATCGGTCCGACTGGGCGCAGTCCGATGATGAGATATTCGCCGACGCGGTCGAGCAGCTGGCGGCCTACTTCGCCGGTGAACTCACCGAATTCGACCTCGACCTGGAACTCGGCGGAACCGAATTCCAACGCAAAGTCTGGTCGGCTTTGCGCACCATTCCGTACGGCGAGACTCGGTCTTATGGAGAAATCGCCATGCAAATCGGATCTCCGGGAGCATCGCGTGCGGTGGGAATGGCAAATGGCCGAAATCCGATCGGCATCATCGTCCCCTGTCATCGCGTTATCGGTTCAACCGGCGGAATGACCGGATATGGCGGAGGAATTGATCGAAAGCGCGCATTGCTGGCGCTGGAGAAAAGCCGAATTCCGGCCGATCTTTCGCTATTCGATTGACGTCTACATACACAAATGCCTGTGCCCCCTAATCGAAATTAGGGGGCACAGGTCTTAAATTGTGTTCGGCGGTGTCCTACTTTTCCACCCTGTGGGGTAGTATCATCGGCGCTGGTAGGCTTAGCTTCCGGGTTCGGGATGGGACCGGGCGTTTCCCTGCCGCTATGGCCGCCGTAACTTTATTCACTCTTTTCCGAGTGTACATAGTTTTGGTGGTGGGGTGCAGTGTGTTGATTGTTGTGGTGTGGTTGCGGGCAATGTGTGTGCGTCTTTACAGTTTCCGAAAACAAATTGGTTTGTTGTTTTGGTTGTTGTAAGTTTTCGGCCGGTTAGTGCCAGTTCCCTGAACACCTTGCGGTGCGTGTAGGTCTGGTCTATCGATCCCGTGGTCTGCGGGGGGCCTTATCCCTCTAAAAGGGTGAGAAACCTGGTCTTGGAGAAGGTTTCCCGCTTAGATGCTTTCAGCGGTTATCCTGTCCGAACGTGGCTATCCAGCGGTGCCCCTGGTGGGACAACTGGTGTACCAGAGGTTCGTCCGTCCCGGTCCTCTCGTACTAGGGACAGGTTTCCTCAAGTTTCTGACGCGCGCGGCGGATAGAGACCGAACTGTCTCACGACGTTCTAAACCCAGCTCGCGTGCCGCTTTAATGGGCGAACAGCCCAACCCTTGGGACCTGCTCCAGCCCCAGGATGCGACGAGCCGACATCGAGGTGCCAAACCATCCCGTCGATATGGACTCTTGGGGAAGATCAGCCTGTTATCCCCGGGGTACCTTTTATCCGTTGAGCGACACCCCTTCCACTCGGGGGTGCCGGATCACTAGTCCCGACTTTCGTCCCTGCTTGACATGTCCGTCTCGCAGTCAAGCTCCCTTGTGCACTTGCACTCAACACCTGATTGCCGTCCAGGTTGAGGGAACCTTTGGGCGCCTCCGTTACATTTTAGGAGGCAACCGCCCCAGTTAAACTACCCACCAGGCACTGTCCCTGGACCGGATATACGGTCCGAAGTTAGAAGTCCAATACGATCAGAGTGGTATTTCAACAATGACTCCACCCACACTGGCGTGTGAGTTTCACAGTCTCCCACCTATCCTACACAAACCGTATCGAACGCCAATACCAAGCTATAGTGAAGGTCCCGGGGTCTTTTCGTCCTGCCGCGCGTAACGAGCATCTTTACTCGTAGTGCAATTTCGCCGAGTCTATGGTTGAGACAGTTGAGAAGTCGTTACGCCATTCGTGCAGGTCGGAACTTACCCGACAAGGAATTTCGCTACCTTAGGATGGTTATAGTTACCACCGCCGTTTACTGGGGCTTAAATTCTCCGCTTCACCCCGAAGGGTTAACGGGTCCTCTTAACCTTCCAGCACCGGGCAGGCGTCAGTCCGTATACATCGTCTTGCGACTTCGCACGGACCTGTGTTTTTAGTAAACAGTCGCTTCTCACTGGTTTGTGCCACCCCCCACCGCTGCCGGCAGCTAGTGCCATGACAGTAGGAGGTCCCCCTTCTCCCGAAGTTACGGGGGTATTTTGCCGAGTTCCTTAACCATAGTTCACTCGTACGCCTTGGTATTCTCTACCTGACCACCTGTGTTGGTTTGGGGTACGGGCCGTGTGTGCGCTCGCTAGAGGCTTTTCTTGGCAGCAAAGGATCACCGAATTCGCCTCACTCGGCTATGCATCACCTCTCAGGATATATGCCAGACGGATTTGCCTATCTGACTCCCTACGGGCTTGCCCCAGTATTACCACTGACTGGTACGGCTACCTACCTGCGTCACCCCATCGCTTGACTACTACCCACCCGGGTCTCGCGCAGCCGGCGACCCCCGCTTCCCGAAGGAATTGGTTGGCCACCATTTGGGCGATTAGCAGAATGGATTCATCAGGGACGCTCACACACGGGTACGGGAATATCAACCCGTTGTCCATCGACTACGCCTGTCGGCCTCGCCTTAGGTCCCGACTCACCCTGGGCGGACTGGCCTGGCCCAGGAACCCTTGGTCTTTCGGCGGGCAAGGTTCTCACTTGCCTTATCGCTACTCATGCCTGCATTCTCACTCCCACACCCTCCACAGCTCCATTACCAGGCTGCTTCACCGGTGTGCAGGACGCTCCCCTACCCATCAACACAAGGTTGATGCCGCGGCTTCGGCGGTGTGCTTGAGCCCCGCTACATTATCGGCGCACAATCACTTGACCAGTGAGCTATTACGCACTCTTTCAAGGTGGCTGCTTCTAAGCCAACCTCCTGGTTGTCTCTGCGACTGCACATCCTTTTCCACTTAGCACACGCTTAGGGGCCTTAGCCGGCGATCTGGGCTGTTTCCCTCTCGACGTACGGAGCTTATCCCCCGCCGTCTCACTGCCACGCTTTCACTTACCGGCATTCGGGTTTGGCTGACGTCAGTAACCCTGTGGGGCCCATCGGCCATCCAGTAGCTCTACCTCCGGCAAGAAACACGCAACGCTGCACCTAAATGCATTTCGGGGAGAACCAGCTATCACGGAGTTTGATTGGCCTTTCACCCCTACCCACAACTCATCCCCTCAGTCTTCAACCTAAGTGGGTTCGGGCCTCCACGCGGTCTTACCCGCGCTTCACCCTGGCCATGGGTAGATCACTCCGCTTCGGGTCCAGAACACACCACTACACCACACACTGTTGTGTGGATACGCCCTATTCAGACTCGCTTTCGCTACGGCTACCCCACCCGGGTTAACCTCGCGACATGTCCCTGACTCGCAGGCTCATTCTTCAAAAGGCACGCCATCACCCCACCACGAAGGAGGGCTCTGACGGATTGTAAGCGCACGGTTTCAGGTACTATTTCACTCCCCTCCCGGGGTACTTTTCACCATTCCCTCACGGTACTAATCCGCTATCGGTCACTGAGAAGTATTCAGGCTTACCGGGTGGTCCCGGCAGATTCACAGCAGATTCCACGGGCCCGCTGCTACTCGGGAACAGTTCCACAGGAGCCGTGATGTTTTCAGTTACGGGGCTCTCACCCACTACGGCAGACCATCCCAGGTCACTTCACCTAACACCACGGTTTATCACTCCCGCCCCGGCCGGCAGACCGAAGACGAAACGTCCCACAACACCGCACACACAACCCCTGCCGGGTATCACATGCATACGGTTTAGCCATCCTCCGCGTTCGCTCGCCACTACTAACGGAATCACAATTGTTTTCTCTTCCTACGGGTACTGAGATGTTTCACTTCCCCGCGTTCCCCCCCACTACCTATGTATTCAGTAGTGGGTGACACGACATCACTCGTGCCGGGTTTCCCCATTCGGACATCCTCGGATCAACGCTCGGTTGGCAGCTCCCCGAGGCATAACGCAGCCTCCCACGTCCTTCATCGGCTCCCAGTGCCAAGGCATCCACCATGCGCTCTTAAACACTTACAACACAAAAAACCAATTCGAAAAAAGAAATTGCACATCAATCGCACACACAAAACCACCAACCCCCAAAGGAAGCCGGCGCCTCATGCGTACCAGATGCTCGCAACCACTATCCACAAATCAAACACCACACCCCACCACCAAAGATGGAGCAACAACACACCGACCCCGCCAACGCGGAGCCACCCGGAACCCCGGGCACGGGCCTGTTGTCTCAAAGCCCAACAGTGTGTTTGGCAGCACCAGACAACCCCCCACCAAAGGAAGGTCCCCGTCCTGGTCGTTTGCTTGTCGTGCACCAGACCCCCACCCACTACAGGTGACACCCACGACAGGTGATAAAAGGCCATCCAACGAATCGATCAGATCACCGAACCCCCACACGATGTGGGCGGGCCTGATTCTCGTGGTGCTCCTTAGAAAGGAGGTGATCCAGCCGCACCTTCCGGTACGGCTACCTTGTTACGACTTCGTCCCAATCGCCGATCCCACCTTCGACGGCTCCCTCCACAAGGGTTAGGCCACCGGCTTCGGGTGTTACCGACTTTCATGACGTGACGGGCGGTGTGTACAAGGCCCGGGAACGTATTCACCGCAGCGTTGCTGATCTGCGATTACTAGCGACTCCGACTTCACGGGGTCGAGTTGCAGACCCCGATCCGAACTGAGACCGGCTTTGAAAGGATTCGCTCCACCTCACGGCATCGCAGCCCTTTGTACCGGCCATTGTAGCATGTGTGAAGCCCTGGACATAAGGGGCATGATGACTTGACGTCATCCCCACCTTCCTCCGAGTTGACCCCGGCAGTCTCTCACGAGTCCCCACCATAACGTGCTGGCAACATGAGACAAGGGTTGCGCTCGTTGCGGGACTTAACCCAACATCTCACGACACGAGCTGACGACAGCCATGCACCACCTGCACACAGGCCACAAGGGAACCGACATCTCTGCCGGCGTCCTGTGCATGTCAAACCCAGGTAAGGTTCTTCGCGTTGCATCGAATTAATCCACATGCTCCGCCGCTTGTGCGGGCCCCCGTCAATTTCTTTGAGTTTTAGCCTTGCGGCCGTACTCCCCAGGCGGGGTACTTAATGCGTTAGCTACGGCACGGATCCCAAGGAAGGAAACCCACACCTAGTACCCACCGTTTACGGCGTGGACTACCAGGGTATCTAATCCTGTTCGCTCCCCACGCTTTCGCTCCTCAGCGTCAGTTACTGCCCAGAGACCCGCCTTCGCCACCGGTGTTCCTCCTGATATCTGCGCATTCCACCGCTACACCAGGAATTCCAGTCTCCCCTGCAGTACTCAAGTCTGCCCGTATCGCCCGCACGCCCACAGTTGAGCTGTGAGTTTTCACGAACAACGCGACAAACCACCTACGAGCTCTTTACGCCCAGTAATTCCGGACAACGCTCGGACCCTACGTATTACCGCGGCTGCTGGCACGTAGTTGGCCGGTCCTTCTTCTACAGGTACCGTCACTTGCGCTTCGTCCCTGCTGAAAGAGGTTTACAACCCGAAGGCCGTCATCCCTCACGCGGCGTCGCTGCATCAGGCTTGCGCCCATTGTGCAATATTCCCCACTGCTGCCTCCCGTAGGAGTCTGGGCCGTATCTCAGTCCCAGTGTGGCCGGTCACCCTCTCAGGCCGGCTACCCGTCGTCGCCTTGGTAGGCCATTACCCCACCAACAAGCTGATAGGCCGCGGGCCCATCCCACACCGCAAAAGCTTTCCACCACAACCCATGAAGGCCATGATCCTATTCGGTATTAGACCCAGTTTCCCAGGCTTATCCCAAAGTGCAGGGCAGATCACCCACGTGTTACTCACCCGTTCGCCACTCGAGTACCCCGAAGGGCCTTTCCGTTCGACTTGCATGTGTTAAGCACGCCGCCAGCGTTCGTCCTGAGCCAGAATCAAACTCTCCAAACAAAAACCCCTCACCCAAAAAGGCAAGGCAGAATTCGAATCAGAACAAGCCTGAAACCAAACAAAAGACACCAAAACTGGCATCAACAACCGCACCCCAACACGGGGGTATCAGAATGCGGCAAAAAACAACAACAAACAAAAACCACCAAACACACTATTGAGTTCTCAAACAACACACCCGGCCGACGACCGCCAGCAGGCAACCCTGCCATCTTACTTGCTGTTGTTGGCTTGTCAACTTGCCGCTGCCTCCCCATCTCTGGGTCCGGCGCGGCTGGCCGACTGCCTACATTACACGCGTTCTATCTCAGCTCCAAGTCGCACCAGATTCTCGACGAAGAGTGGGTAGCCCCGGTCGATGTGAAACACGTCGTGAACTTCGGTTTCTCCGTCAGCGACCAGCCCGGCCAGCACCAGCCCGGCGCCGGCCCGGATGTCCGAACACCACACCGGTGCACTCGAAAGCTGCGGGATTCCCCGCACCACCGCATGGTGACCATCGGTCCGGGCATCGGCACCCAGGCGGATCATCTCCTCGACGAACCGGAACCTCGCCTCGAACACGTTCTCGGTGATCATCGACGTCCCGTCGGCGATCGACGCCAGCGCAATCGCCATCGGCTGCAGATCGGTGGGAAAGCCCGGGAACGGCAGCGTCGCCACATTGCCGGCCTTCGGACGGTCGTACTGCACCACCCGGAACCCGTTGTCGTGCTGGGTGACAGTGGCGCCGGCATCGTGCAGCTTGTGCAACACCAGCTGAAGGTGAGCCGGGTCCACCCCGGTGACCGCGATGTCACCGCGGGTCATCGCCGCAGCGATACCCCACGTCGCGGCCACGATGCGGTCGCCGATCACCCGGTGCTCGGTGGGGTGCAGCCGAGGGACGCCCGTGATCGTCAGTGTCGATCTTCCAGCGCCTTCGATCTGGGCGCCCATCTGGCAGAGCATTTCGCAGAGGTCGACGACGTCGGGCTCGCGGGCCGCGTTGTGGATCGTGGTCACACCCTCAGCCAGGACCGCGGCCATCAGGATGTTCTCGGTCGCCCCCACCGACGGGAACTCCAGCTGGATCTCGGCGCCGTGCAGGCGCTCGGCGGTGGCCACCACGCAGCCGTGCTCGATCGTGCAGTCGGCGCCGAGCTGGCGCAACCCCGCCTGATGCATATCCAGTGGGCGCGAGCCGATCGCGTCGCCACCGGGCAGTGCGACCCGGGCGCGTTTACACCGTCCGACCAATGGGCCCAGCACGCAGACCGAGGCCCGGAACTGGCGCACCGCGGCGAAGTCGGCTTCGTATTTGGGCTCGTCGGGTGAGGTGATCCGAACAATCGACCCATCGAGTTCCACATTCGCGCCGAGGCCGCGAAGGACCTCCGCCATCAGCGGTACGTCAAGAATGTCGGGGCAGTTGGTGATCGTGGTGGTGCCCTCGGCCAGCAGGCTGGCCGCCATCAGCTTCAGAACGCTGTTCTTGGCGCCCCCAACGGCGACTTCGCCCGACAACCGGTTACCACCGGTCACCACGAAACGCTCGCCCACGGCCGTTAGTTTAGTGGAGGCAAGGCCCGGCTCCGTGCCACCAGGCCGGTACGGTTTCACCCATGGCAGTACACCTGACCCGCATCTATACCCGGACCGGCGACGACGGGACGTCGGGACTGAGTGATTTCTCACGGGTGGACAAGAATGACGCGCGGCTGATCGCGTACGCCGACTGTGACGAGGCCAATGCCGCGCTCGGAGTGGCCGTCGCCCTGGGTCAACCCGACGACGACCTGCGCAAAGTCCTGGTGCAGATCCAGAACGACTTGTTCGACGCGGGCGCCGACCTGTCCACTCCGGTCGTCGAAAACCCCGAGTATCCGCCGTTGCGGATCACCGCCCCGTACGTGGAGCGGCTCGAGGCGTGGTGCGACCACTACAACGAAAATCTGCCGGCCCTGAACTCGTTCATCTTGCCCGGCGGCACCCCGTTGTCGGCCCTGCTCCATGTCGCGCGGACGGTGACCAGACGTGCCGAGCGCTCGGCATGGATCGCGGTCAAGACCTATCCCGATACCGTCAGCCCGCTGCCGGCGCGCTACCTCAACCGGCTCTCTGACCTGCTGTTCATCCTGGGCCGGGTGGCCAATCCGGGTGGTGACGTGCTGTGGCAGCCCGGCGGCGGCAAAGCCGAAGGGCCTGCGAAGACGTAAGTCAGGCGGTGCGGCGCCGCGCCCGCGGCGACGGACTCGATTCGACCCAGGACAGAAACGCCGTCAGAGCCCCGCGGTCCAGCGCCATTTCATACCCGCGGCCGCGCTCACCGGTGATGTCATGCAGTTCCAGCACGACTATCGCGTCGGACATGATGTCGAACTCGTCGCCGCGCGGGCCACGTCGGGCGATGACCTCGAGCCCACGCCGGCTCAGCCGGCGATCCGGCCACCATCGCAGACTCGACAGCCGATAGAACCGGGCCTCATCCCCGCGATACCTGATGACTCCGTGCCGCCAGCCGTGCCCGCCGACCGCAGGGGTGTCGCGCAGGATCGCCGCCGTCCCACCCTGGCGCAGCTTCCACAACCGATAGGACAGAGCCGCGACGACGAGTACTAGCACACTGACCAGCGCGACCATGAAGATCATCGGCGCGCTCATCAGTCGCTGGCTCTCGACTAGTCGATCTGGCCCAGGGCGCGCAGACGCGCCCGACCCCGGGCAGCAGTCTGCGGGTCGTCGGACGCCGCATCGGACTTGGCGGCGTCCGCGTCGATCTCGGACTCGAACTCCGCGGACTCGGCGAGGATCGTCACGCCCTCCTCGGTGACCGACAGATAACCGCCGTCGACCGCGATCCGCAGATCGTCCTCGCCCTCCCGCTCGACACGCACCATCGCGTCATCGACGAGCTGTGCCACGAGCGGGATGTGTCGAGGCAGGATGCCGATCTCGCCGGACGTGGTGCGGGTGAAGACGAACGTCGCCTTACCCGACCAGATCTTGCGCTCGACGGCGACGATGTCGACGTCCAATTCGGCCATCTCACATCACCTTTCGCGTTGTGAAACTCACAGCTTGGCGCCGAGGCTCTCGGCCTTCTTCGCCAGGTCGTCCAGGCCACCGATCAGGAAGAACGCCTGCTCGGGCAGGTGGTCGAACTCGCCCTTGGCCAGCTTGTCGAAGGCCTCGACGGTCTCTTTGAGCGGAACCGTGGAACCGGGCTGCCCGGTGAACTGCTCGGCGGCCATCATGTTCTGGCTCAGGAAGCGCTCGATCTTGCGGGCGCGGTACACCAGGACCTTGTCCTCTTCGGAGAGCTCGTCGATACCGAGGATCGCGATGATGTCCTGAAGATCCTTGTAGCGCTGCAGGATCCGGATGACTTCCTGGGCGACCCGGTAGTGCTCGTCACCGACGACGCTCGGGTGCAGGATCGTCGAGCTCGACGCCAGCGGATCCACCGCCGGGAAGATGCCCTTGGAGAACACCGCGCGGGAAAGCTCGGTGGTGGCATCCAGGTGCGCGAACGTGGTGGCCGGCGCCGGGTCGGTGTAGTCGTCGGCGGGCACGTACACGGCCTGCATCGAGGTGATCGAACGGCCACGCGTCGAGGTGATGCGCTCCTGGAGCTCACCCATCTCGTCAGCCAGGGTCGGCTGGTAACCCACGGCGGACGGCATACGGCCGAGCAGCGTGGACACCTCGGAGCCGGCCTGGGTGAACCGGAAGATGTTGTCGATGAACAGAAGCACGTCCTGGCCCTGCTCGTCGCGGAAGTATTCCGCCATGGTCAGCGCGGACAGGGCGACCCGCATACGCGTGCCTGGCGGCTCGTCCATCTGACCGAACACCAACGCGGTGTCCTTGAGCACGTTGGCGTCCGCAAGCTCGACCCAGAGGTCGTTGCCCTCACGGGTCCGCTCCCCCACACCGGCGAACACCGAGGTGCCACCGAAGTTGCGGGCGATCCGGTTGATCATCTCCTGGATCAGCACGGTCTTGCCGACGCCGGCACCACCGAACAGGGCGATCTTGCCGCCACGCACGTACGGGGTGAGGAGGTCGACGACCTTGAGGCCGGTCTCCAGCATCTCGGTGCGCGGCTCGAGGTCGGCGAAGGCCGGCGGCTTGCGGTGGATGGACCAGTGCTCGAAGTCCTTGCCGTAGCCCGGGTCATCGAGGCAGTCGCCGAGGGCGTTGAACACGTGGCCCTTCACCCCGTCGCCGACCGGCACGGAGATCGAGGCGCCGGTGTCGGACACCTCGACGCCACGCACCAAGCCGTCCGTCGGCTGCATGGAGATGCAGCGCACCAGGTTGTCACCCAGGTGCTGAGCAACCTCGAGGGTCAGAGTCTTGGCCAGCGCGCCGAAGGTGATCTCGGCGTGCAGCGCATTGAACAGTTCGGGCACTGAGCCACGCGGGAACTCGACGTCCACCACGGGGCCGGTGATGCGGACGACGCGTCCGGCGGTCTTGGTCTCTACGGCAGCAGTCATTCTCTCTTCGCTTCCTGTGTGGCCTATTTCGCGTCGGCCAGCGCGTTGGCGCCACCGACGATTTCGCTGATTTCCTGAGTGATCTGCGCCTGACGTTCGCGGTTGGCCGCCAGCGTGAGTGCCTTGATCAGATCGTCGGCGTTGTCGGTCGCCGACTTCATGGCGCGCCGACGAGACGCCGACTCCGACGCCGCCGCCTCGAGCAGCGCCGCGTACACGCGTGTCGCGATGTAGCGCGGCAGCAGAGAGTCGAACAGCTCCTCGGCATTGGGCTCGAACGAGAACAGCGTCTGCGGGCCGGTTTCCGGTTCGCCGACGTACTCGACGACCATTGGGGCGATCCGCAGCGCCGTCGCCGTCTGCGACAGCATCGACCTGAACTCCGTCGACACGATGTGCAGCTCGTCGACACCGAGGACGCCGTCAGCGCCGGCCTCGTCACCCTCGTCGTCGACACCGGACATGAACGCCGTCACCAGGGTGTCGGCGATCTCCTTGGCGTGCTCGTAATCGGGCCGCTCGGAGAAGCCGGTCCACGACTCTTTGACCTCACGCTGACGGAAGCTGTAGTAGCCCAGGGCTTTCCGGCCCACCACGTAGAGCACCGGATCTTTGCCCTCTTCCCGCAGCAGCGAGAAGAGCTCCTCGGCCCGGCGCAAGACGTTCGCGTTGTAGCCGCCGCACAGACCCCGATCCGACGAGACCACCAGCACACCGGCCCGCCGCGGCTTCTCCCGCGCGACGAGCAGCGGGTGATCGAGCGCGCTTGCGCCCGCCAGTTCGGTGAGCATGTTGGTGATCTCGGTGGCGTAGGGCCGGGCTGCATCGACCCGGGCCTGCGCCTTGGCGATCCGCGACGTGGCGATCAACTCCTGAGCCTTCGTGATCTTCTTGATCGACGAGGCGGATTTGATACGTCCGCGTAGTTCCCGAAGTGTGGCTGCCATTTCCCTATAGCTCTTCTACTAGTTCTTTTTTGGCGCCGGCTTACGGACCTTGACCGATTCCTTCTCCAGGTCCTCGGGATCCAAAGCGTCAGCTTCGTGCTCGTCGGCGACCACTGAGCTGCCGTCGCTGGCGGCGAAGCCTTTCTTGAACTCGTTGATGGCCGAGACCAGCTTCTCCTCGGCCTCCTCGGAGAGTTTCTTGGATTCCTTGATGCCGGTGAGGATCTCGGCGTGGCTGGCCTTCACGTGCTCCAGGAACTCGGACTCGAAGCGCGAAACATCCTCGGCCGGAACCGAATCCAGGTGCCCCTGGGTGCCCAGGAAGATCGCGACGACCTGATCCTCGACCGCCATCGGGCTGTACTGGGCCTGCTTGAGCAGCTCGACGAGGCGCACGCCGCGGTCCAGCTGAGCCTTCGACGCGGCGTCGAGGTCGGAGGCGAAGGCCGCGAAGGCCTCCAGCTCGCGGTACTGCGACAGATCCAGACGCAGCGAACCGGCAACCTCTTTCATCGCCTTGATCTGAGCGGCACCACCGACGCGGGACACCGACACACCGACGTTCACGGCCGGGCGCACACCCTGGTTGAACAGGTCGGACTCCAGGAAGCACTGGCCGTCGGTGATCGAGATGACGTTGGTCGGAATGAACGCCGAGATGTCGTTGGCCTTGGTCTCGATGATCGGCAGACCGGTCATCGAGCCGCCACCGAGCTCGTCGGAGAGCTTGGCGCAACGCTCCAGCAGGCGGGAGTGCAGGTAGAAGACGTCGCCGGGGAAGGCTTCGCGGCCCGGCGGGCGGCGCAGCAGCAGCGAGATGGCGCGGTAGGCGTCGGCCTGCTTGGACAGATCGTCGAACACGATCAGCACGTGCTTGCCGTTGTACATCCAGTGCTGGCCGATGGCCGAACCCGTGTAGGGCGCGAGCCACTTGAAGCCGGCGGCATCGGAAGCCGGGGCCGCGACGATGGTGGTGTACTCCATCGCGCCACCCTCTTCGAGGGCCCGCTTCACCGAGGCGATCGTGGTGCCCTTCTGGCCGATCGCGACGTAGACACAGCGCACCTGCTGGTTGGGATCGCCGGTCTCCCAGGCGCCCCGCTGGTTGAGGATGGTGTCGACGCAGACGGCGGTCTTGCCGGTCTTGCGGTCACCGATGATCAGCTGGCGCTGGCCGCGGCCGATCGGAGTCATCGCGTCGATGGCCTTGATGCCGGTCTGCAGCGGCTCACCGACACCCTGACGCTGCACCACCGACGGCGCCTGCAGCTCGAGCTCGCGGCGACCCTCGGCCTCGATGTCACCCTGACCGTCGATCGGCTGGCCGAGCGGGTTGATGACGCGACCCAGGAAGGCGTCGCCGACGGGCACCGAGAGCACCTCGCCGGTCCGCTTGACCTGCTGACCCTCGGCGATCTTCTCGAACTCACCCAGGATCACCGCGCCGACGCTGTGCTCGTCGAGGTTCAGCGCCACACCGAGCACGCCGCCGGGGAACTCCAGCAGCTCCTGGGTCATCACCGAGGGCAGACCCTCGACGTGGGCGATGCCGTCGCCGGCGTCGATGACGGTGCCGATCTCCTCGCGCCCGGTATCCGCCTCGAAGCTCGAGACGTACTCCTGGACGGCGCCCTGGATGTCGTCAGCCGAGATTGTCAACTCTGCCATGGCTTTTCGTCTTCCTGCCTTTGTTTTGGGTCTTGGGGTTCGGTTGGCTTGTCGGCCGGTCGGTCGGTCGGCTAGTCGGGAAGCCGCGTCACAGCTGCATCCAGCCGTGAGGACAACGTCCCGTCGATCACCTCGTCGCCGACGGCGACCGAAAGGCCGCCCAGCACAGACGGATCGATGTTCAGCTGCACCGAAACAGGGTGGTTGTAGATCCGGGTCAGCACCTCGGTCAGGCGGGTGCGCTGCTCCGAACTGAGCTCGGCGGCCGCACTGACCTGAGCGACGACCTCGCCGCGCCGGGCGACCGCAAGTTGAGCCAGTGCCAGCACCGCTTCGTCGGCCCGGTCGCCGCGCAGCAGACTGATGGTCTGAACCAGCAGTGCGGTCGCGGTCGCGCTGGCGCCGCTACCGTCGCCGAGGACCTTGCGCAGCAACTCGATCCGACCATCGGCCGGTGCGGTGTAATCACCCAGCAGGGAGGTCAGCCGGGGCTGCTCGTCCAGGATGCGGGTGAAGCGGAAGAGCTGCTCCTCGACCTCGTCAGCCTGATTCTCACGTTCGGCGCGGGTCAGCAGTGCCAGCCGCGCGACATGCTCGATGGCGTCGACCAGATCCGAGGTCAACGACCAGCGCACCGATACCGCGGTCTCGAGCAGGTCCAGTGTCTTGTCGCCGACCTTGCCGCCGAGCAGCCGGTGAATCAACTGCTTCTTGGCGTCGACCTCACCGGAGGACTCGGCGAGATGGCGGGCCAGGATGGGTTCTGCGATCAGCAGACCGGCCACCGACGCAAGGTCATCGGAGAGGGCGGACAATTCGTCGACCGACAGATCCGAGGTCAGCGCGTCGAACTTCTCGACCACCGCGGCCTGGGCATCGCGACTGGCCGACCGCAGATCCGAACCCGCCTCGGGCGCGTACGCCGCCGGCGCCATCGAATCCAGTTCGTCCAGGAAGCGGTCGACAGTCGCGGACTGCGACTGCGAGTCGGCGACATGGGCACGCACCAACTCGCCCGCGCGCCGCACCGACTCACTGCCGAGGTCTTGACGCAACTGCCGGATCAGCTGAGCGCGCAGCAACTGAACCTGTTGCGCACCTTGAACTTTGATCCGCTCCACCTCGACATCTGCTTGCGCACGCAGCTGCGCGGTGATGCCTTCGGCATCGACCCGCGCCTCTTCGACGATGCGCTTGGCTTCGGCCTTGGCCTCGTCGACCCGCTTGGCGTGATGCTTGTCGGCATCAGCCAACCGCTGACCAGCCTTCGCGCTGTCCTCGAGCTGAGTGCGGACGGCCTCTTTCTGGTTGGCCATCATGTTCTTCAACGGCGGCACGACGTACCGCCAGATGATGGCCACGATGACCGCGAAGCCGATGAGCTGTCCGATGAAGGTTGACATGTCCTACCGTCCCGGCGCCGTTGTCGCCGACTCGCTGGAGACCTCAACACCCAGAACGCGGCTGGCCAGCGTGGCAGAAAGCGTGTCGACCGACGACCTCAGGTCACCGGAGATGCTGTCGCTCTGCTGCTTGAGCTGATCGGCCGCCTGCTGCAGGGTTGCGGCAGCCTCCTCGCTGGCGCGGCCCCGGTGCTCCTCGAGGATCTTGCGACCCTCGGCCCGGGCCTCGTCGCGGATCCCCGATGCCTCGGTGCGGGCCTCGGCCATCACCTTCTGGAAATCGGAGTCCGCGGCGGCATCCAGCTCAGTGGCCTTGCGGTTGTTCTCGGTGGTCTTGGCGACCATCTTCTCGCGCTCACCGAGCACCTTCTGGACCGGCGGCACGACGAACTTGCCGATGACGCCCAGCACGATCAGGAAGATCGCGAGTACGAAGAAGAAGGTGCCGTTGGGGACGAGGAAGTTCTGGGTGCCACCTTCCTCGGCCGCCAACAGAGTGACGCTGTGCTCCCCCATGCCGACTAGGAAGCGCCAGGCGTGGCGAACACGAACAGGGCCATGAACGCCAGGTTGATGAAGTACGCCGCTTCGACCAGACCAACAGTGATGAAGAACGGCGTGAACAGCCGGCCCTGGGCCTCGGGCTGCCGGGCGATGCCGGAGATCAGGGCGTTACCGGCGATACCGTCACCGATACCGGCGCCGATGGCGCCGCCGCCCAGGATGAGCCCGCCGCCGATCAGGGCTCCCATGACGATTTGAGGGTCTGCCATTACTTATCCTCCTTGGTTGCTGGTAGGACTCCTACCAGGTGAGTGGGTGGTCCTTGGGTCGAACACGTCTTTTAGTGGTGGTCTTCTTCCAGTTCCATCGACTGGCTGAAGTACAGGATCGTCAGAAGCGCGAAGATGAAGGCCTGGATCAGACCGACGAACAAGTCGAACGTCTTCCAGATCGCGTTGGGCGCCCACATGATGTACGGCGGGAACAGCGCGATCAGCGCGACCATGATGCCACCGGCGAAGATGTTGCCGAAAAGTCGGAGCGACAACGAGATCGGCTTGGCCAGTTCCTCGACGAGGTTGATCGGGGCGAGGAACGCGACGTGGCCCTTGAGCAGCTTCACCGGGTGACCGATCAGGCCGCGGCGCCAGATACCTGCCGCGTGGTAGCAGAAGAACACGAACAGCGCGAGAGCCAGCACGAAGTTGATGTCGGCGGCCGGCGGCTTGAGCAGCTCGTGGGTGCTGCCGTCGGCGGTGCCGTACTGCACCGGCAGCACCGAGATCCAGTTGGCGATCAGGATGAAGATGAACAGCGCCACCGCCAGCGGCAGCACGAAGGGAGCGATCTTCATGCCGATCGCGGATTCGATCTGGCCGCGCATCTGAGTCGTCAGCGTCTCCCACAGCAGCTGAACGCCGCTGGGCACGCCGGTCGAGGTGACCTTGGCCCGCAGCACGAACGCCAGCGCGATCACGATCACGGCGGCGATCGCGGTAGCCATGATGGTGTCGACGTTGACCGTCAGACCCAGCCACTTGGCGGTGTCGTGGTGGCCGACCTCGATGGCGGCCTCGGCGAGGATGCGTTCACTCATCGCGTGGTCAATCCTTCGGTGCTTCGTCGGCGGAGCCGGCAGCTCCGGGGCTTGCAACTACGTCGGCGTCGTGTTCGCCCGTGCGAATCTTCTTCCACACCGGCAACGCGGTGCTCACAACCAAAAGAACTTGGAACAGCGCCAAACCAAAGAGCACACCCAGCCCCAGCGGCCGGAAGATGATCGCGATCGCCAGGCCGATCGACGTGATCACCAGCAACCGGGTCGCGGAGTTCAGTGCCATCTTGCGCTTGAGCGGGTGGTCGCCGGCGGTGATCGACTCCACCGACCGCTGAACCAGCACGGCGTTGACCAGGCCCAGTGCCAGGCCGACGCCGAAGAAAACCCCGAACAGGATGTAGCCGGCGACCGCGGCCAGCACGACAGCGAGGGCGGTCAGCGCAGCACAGATCGCAAGAAGCCGAACGGGCCGGAAGGCAACGGACGGAAACACCAACGGCGCATCTTGCGCTGGTGTCGTCACAGGTTCACCTCAATCTTGCGTTCTGGGGAGCCGGTCAAGTGATCCTTCGTCCTGGTCCGCCGAGCGTATCGGAGGGCGACAGGCGCGCTGGAATCACCCAAGGGGCAGCTCCCTTTGTCGGTCGTAAATCGGCGCCGATCGGACGTGAATCCGATGGGCCGGGCCGGCAACCCGCGAGGTTTCTTGCTGTGTCTCGGCTGGGTTCTGCCAGCACCGTACCACATGGTAGACGGCAGAAAACACGTCTACTACTTACTGTCGTAAAGTCCCTCGTAATCGTCGTCCCGGCGGCGCAACAGTGGGATCAACGTGACCACGATGGCGACGACGATCGCCGCCAGCATCACCGCCCCGGTGTAACGCGGGTCGAAGAAGATGGTGGCCGCCGCACCGAAGGCGATGATGCCCACCCACAGGTAGATCAGCAGCACAGCGCGGCGATGGGAGTGCCCGATCTGCAGCAACCGGTGATGCAGATGCATCTTGTCCGGGCTCAGGGGGCTGCGGCCGGCGCGGGTGCGGCGGACGATGGCCAGCAGCGTGTCCAGCGCCGGCACCAGCATCACCGCGACGACCAACAGGAACGGCGAGAGCAGGGCGAACACATCGCGCGCGCCGTAGGCGCTCTGCGAGATCGGGCCGGCCGCGGTGGTGGAGGCCGCGGCCAGCATCAGGCCGATGAGCATCGAGCCGGAATCGCCCATGAAGATCTTGGCGCGGTAGAAGTTGTGCGGGAGGAACCCCAGACACGCGCCGGCCAGCACCACCGAGATCACCGCGGGCGGGTAGAACAGCACATCGCCGCCGTGGTCGCGCAGCAGGCCGACCGAGAAGATGCAGATCGCCAGCGCGGTGATCAGGCCGAGCCCCGCCGCCAACCCGTCGAGGCCGTCGACGAAGTTCATCGCGTTCACGATCGACACCGTCAATGCCAACGTCAGCAGGATCGAAGACACCTGGTCCAGCACGATGGTCCCGACCCCGCCGAGCGGGATGTACAGGACACTCCACGCCACGCCCATCGTGACCAGGACGCTGGCCGCGGTGATCTGGCCGGCGAACTTGGTCAGCGCATCCAGGCCCCACCGGTCGTCAATCAGCCCGATGCCCATGATCAGTCCACCGGCGACCACGACCGCCGGCATGCCCGAGGAGTAGATGAAGCCGCGGGTGAGCGCGGGCAGCTGAGACGCCAGAAAGACCGCCACGACGACGCCGACGTACATCGCCAGGCCACCCATCCGCGGGGTCGGCTTGAGGTGGACGTCACGCTCGCGCGGATAGGCCACCGCGCCGACCCGGGTGGCGAACACCCGCACCCAGCCGGTGGAGAAATAGGTGATGATCGCGGCGGTCAGCCCGACAAGGGCCAACTCGCGCAACGGAACACCGGCACCACGGTCAGCCAGCGCGAGCGCGGTGCTCGCAACGAATTCCGATGTGCTGGCCATCGCAAAAACCGTACTGCACCAATCTGTGACGGCTCAGGGGGTCAACGAGGCGACGTCGGTGCCGAGTACCTCGGCGATGGCGGCCGCGCTGATCGGCCCCTCGCGCAGGAGTCGCGGGGTCGACCCGGTGAGGTCGACGATCGTCGAGGCGGCCTGCTCCTGCGACGGCCCGGCATCGAGATACACCTGAACCAGATCACCGAGCTGGCGCTGCGCCTCCTCCGAGGTCGTCGCCGCCGGACGGCCGGACAAATTCGCGCTGGAGACCGCCATCGGCCCGGTCTCGCGCAGCAGTTCGATCGCGACCGGGTGCAGCGGCATCCGCAACATCACGGTGCCGCGGGCGTCGCCGAGGTCCCACTGCAGCGAGGGCGCCTGCTGCACAACCAGGCTCAACGCGCCGGGCCAGAACGCCCGGATCAGTTCGCGGGCGCTGTGCGGCACCGAATACACCAGGCCCTCGATGGTGTGCCACGAGCCGACGAGCACACCGACCGGCATGTCGCGACCGCGGCCCTTGGCGGCCAGCAGCGCCGACACGGCACCGCTGTCGAAGGCGTCCGCCCCGATGCCGTACACCGTGTCGGTGGGCATCACGACCAGCCGGCTGCTCTTGACCGCCGCCGCCGCGGCGGCGATCGCCTCGGCGCGCTTGTCGGGGTCGGCACAGTCGAACACCTGGGTCACGCTGACTCCTTTACCCGGCGGGCGGTCACGAATCGGGGGCGGCCGGCCAGATCGCAATGTGGGGTGATGTCGGCGAAAAAGTCTGTGGCACTGATGGTTTCAACAGTCAGCTCCGACGTGGTGTCATCGTGCTCGACAGCCAGCAGTCCGCCGGGCCTGAGCCAGCCACCGGCCAGGCGCGCGATAGGACCGATCACGGCCATACCGTCGTCGCCGCCGAACAGCGCATGCGCCGGGTCGTGGTCGGCCACTTCGGGTTCCAGCTCTGCCCCGACAGGGATGTACGGCGGGTTGGATACCACGAGGTCGACGCTACCGCGCAACTCTGGGAGCAGCCCCGCGACGGTCACGTCAGCTTCGATGAGTTCGACGGCCGTCGACTCGGCGTTGCGGCGGGCGTAGCCCAGCGCGGTGGGGTCGTCGTCGACGGCGATCACCCGCGCCTGCGGTCGCTGCGTGGCCAGCGCGATCGCCAGCGCACCGGATCCGGTACACAGGTCGACGATCGTCGGGTGATCGGGCAAGCGTTGCGCCAGAGCCCATTCCAGCAGCGCCTCAGTCTCCGGACGCGGGATGAACACCCCGGGACCGACCGTCAGATCCAGCGGGCCGAACGGCGCCGAGCCGGTCAGGTGCTGCACCGGAACGCGGGTTCGCCGGGCGTCGATGATCTCGTGATAGCGGCGGAAGAAGTCGGCGTCGGGCTCGTCGATGGTGCCCAGCCGGCCCCGAACGGTGCCGGCCAGATGGGCCGCCAACAGCTCAGCGTCGATGCGTGCCGAGTCGATGCCCGCGCGAGCGAGCGCAGCGGTGGCCACGTCGATGGCCTGCCGCAGCCGGTTCATGCCTGCTGGAGCCGGGTCTGCTTGTCCGCCTCGGCCAGGGCATCGAGCAGCGGGTCCAGATCGCCGTCGAGCACCTGATCGAGGTTGTGCGCCTTGAAGTTGATCCGGTGATCGGCGATGCGGTTCTCGGGGAAGTTGTAGGTACGGATCCGCTCGCTGCGGTCGACCGTACGAATCTGGCTGGCCCGGTCTGCCGACGCGTCGGCCGAGGCCTGCTCCTCGGCGAGGGCTTGCAGGCGCGCGGCCAGCACCACCATCGCGCGGGCCTTGTTCTGCAGCTGGGAGCGTTCGTTCTGGCAGGTGACGACGATGCCGGTGGGCAGGTGGGTGATGCGGACCGCCGAGTCGGTGGTGTTGACGCCCTGCCCGCCCTTCCCGGAGCTGCGGTACACATCGATCCGCAGGTCGGACTCGTCGATCTGGACAGCCTCGACGTCTTCGGGTTCGGGGTAGACCAAGACGCCGGCCGCGGACGTGTGCACCCGGCCCTGCGATTCGGTGACCGGCACCCGCTGCACCCGGTGCACGCCGCCCTCGAACTTCATCCGCGACCACACGCCGTCCGCCGAGTCGCCCTTGCTGCGGATCGACAGCGTCGCGTCCTTGTAGCCACCGAGATCCGACCATGTCTCGTCGAGCATCGTGACCGTCCAGCCGTGCCGCTCGGCGTACCGGATGTACATCCGTGCCAGGTCGGCGGCGAACAGCGCCGACTCTTCGCCGCCCTCACCGGATTTCACCTCGAGGACGATGTCGTCGGCGTCGTGCGGATCCCGCGGCGCCAGCAGATCGGTCAGGTGCGCATCAAGCTCGGCGACCCTGGCTTCCAGCTCGGGCACCTCGGCAGCGAACGAGGCGTCTTCGGCGGCAAGCTCGCGGGCCGCGTCGAGGTCGCCGCGGGCGGTCTCCAGCCTGCGGTAGGTGGTGACGATCGGGGCCAGCTGCGCGAACCGGCGGCCGACCCGGCGGGCATTGCCCGCGTCGGCGTGCAGTGCCGGATCGGACATCTGACGTTCGAGGTCGGCGTGTTCGGTCAGCACGGCCTCAACCGTCGCGTGCGTCATGATCGCTTCCTCCTGTCGTCAACCGGCCCCGAACGCAAACCGACGCCCGGCCTGCGCGCATGGCAGCAGAGCGGGCGTCGGTAAAGCAGCTACTTGTCGGCAGTCTCGCCGGTCTTGCGCTTGCCGTAGCGCTTCTCGAAGCGGGCGACGCGGCCGCCGCTGTCGAGGATCTTCTGCTTGCCGGTGTAGAACGGGTGGCACTGCGAGCACACCTCGACGGTGATGTGTCCGCCGTCCTTGGTGCTGCGAGTGGTGAACGAATTGCCACAACCGCAGACCACGGTGGTCTCGGCGTAAGCGGGATGAATCCCAGTTTTCATGGTGTCCTCTGCATTCGATGGTCGCCGGGTCGCCCGAGTGTTTTCCTGGCAGTTCGAGCGTGAACCGGTACCTGAGGTGGTCGACGATCCAGTATGCCAGGTTGACCGTCACCAGCCCAAACGCGCGGTCGCCTCGGCCTATTCCTCAGGCGATGGCGTAGCTCCTCGACCGCGCCGCGCGGGTCCACAGCACACCCTTGCGGGGCTTGGTCCCCTGGATGATCAGCTCACGCTTGAGCACCTTGTTGGTGGCGGTGGCCGGCAGCTCGTCGGCGATCCAGACGTACCGGGGCCACGACTTGGGCGACAGGTCCGACTGATGGGCCAGAAAGTCCTCCAGCTCGGCGGGGGTCAGTTCGGCGTTGTCGGCGAGCACGATCGCCGCCATCACCTGATCGCCCACATGCTCGTCCGGCACCGGGTAGACCGCCACCTGGCTGACCTGCGGCAACCGCAGGATGATCCGCTCGATGGGAGCGGCGGCCATGTTCTCGCCGTCGACGCGCATCCAGTCCGCGGTGCGGCCGGCCAGATAGATCCAGCCGTCGGCGTCGCGGTAGCCGAGGTCACCGGACCAGTACATGCCGTGGCGCAGGCGTTCGTCGGTGGCGTTGCCGTCGTTGTAATACCCGCCGAACATGCCGCCGCCGGTGGTGTTGACGATCTCCCCCACCGCCTCGTCGGCGTTGGCCAGCGCGCCGGCCTCGTCGAACACCGCCGTCGCGCATTCCTGCCGGGTCTCGGGGTCATAGATGGCCACGCCGGGGAAGCCGCGCCCTACCGAACCGGGTGGGCAGTCATCCTCGCGGGTGATGATGACCGCGCCCTCGGTGGAACCGAACCCGTCCCACACCGCGCACCCGAAGCGGCGCCCGAATTCGGCGATGTCGCGGTCGGTGGCCTCATTGCCGAACGCGACCCGCAGCGGATTGTCGTGGTCGTCGGGCTGCTCCGGTGTGGCCAGTACGTAGGCCAGCGGCTTGCCGACGTAGTTCATGTAGGTGGCACCGTACCGACGCAGGTCGGCGAGCAGGCCGGACGCCGAGAACGCGGCCGGCGCCATCGCCGCACCGGCGTTGAGCGCCACCGCCCAGCCGGCCATCAGCGCATTGGAGTGGAACAGCGGCATCGACAGGTAGCAGACGTCATCGGCGGTGATCCCGAACCGGTCGGCCAGCGCGACGCCGGCGAACGGCACCATCATGTGCGCGACCTGAACCGCCTTGGGTTCGCCGCTGGTGCCGGAGGTGAAGATCAGCATGAACGTGTCGGTCGCGGCGACTTCCCGGTGCGGTGTCAGCTCGCCGGCGTCGGCCAGCAGCGCCGACCATTCGTCGGAGTCGACGTCGAACACCTGGACGCCGGGCAGTTCCAGGCCCTCGAGCAGTTCACGGTGCGCCGAATCGGTGAGCAGGATCTGGCAGTCGGCCTTGACGATGTCCCGGGCCAGCGCCGCACCGCGGCGAGTGTTGTTGACCCCGCACAGCACATAGCCGCCGAGGCCGGCCGCCGCCATAGCGGTCAGCATCGCGGGAGTGTTGCCCAGCAGCGTGCCGACGTGCAGTGGCCGATCGCTGTCGGCGATCGCGATCAGCCCCGCCGCCTGGCGGGCGGCCTCGTCGAGGTGTTCGCGCCAGGTCCACACCTGCTCGCCGAACTTCACCGCCGGTGTGGTGTCGTCGAGGCGCTGACGAAGCAGCTGCTGGACGGTCTCGGCCACGGATCTCCCCTCTTCGGCCAACTTCGGCATCCCGCGGCTTTCCAGAGTGCCTTAGGTCACAATAGAAGCGCAGGGTAAACAGAATGCCAGATCTGTCTACCAGTGTGCGGGACGGCTGGCCGGTCCCGTTTGAAAGGATGTCCGTATCGGGACTGTCGGGTCGAGACAAGGAGGGCCACCAAGGTGACTGCCAGCGCCGACGCCGACAGCCGACAGAAATCCGTGCAGGAGCGGCTGGTGGACGCCGCCGAGTCGTGCCTGCGCGCCAAGGGCATCCGGGCGACCACGGTCTCCGAGGTGGCCGAGGCAGCGGGGGTCTCCCGCGGCTGGCTTTACCGGCACTACCCCGACAAGGCCTCGCTGCTGGGTGCGGCGATCGTGCGCCTGAACAATGCGTTCTGGGCCGAATCGCACCAAGTGCTCGACGGACTCGACACCTTCGAGGATCGATTGGCCGTCGGAGTGCGGCTGGGCCGCAGCGCCTACGACTCCCCCGGCGCGCTCGTGATGCAGCTGCGACGCGACGAACCCGAGGAGTTCGCGGCTTGCGCCGGCGCCGGCGTGCAGGGCCTGGTGCCCGATCTCGGCCGGTTCTGGCGGCCGTACCTGGAGGCGGCACGCGACGGCGGCGAGATCCACGCCGACACCGACCTCGACGAGGCAGCCGAGTGGGTGGCCCGGGTGCAGATCACCCTCGGCACCGTTCCCGGCGAGACGATCGACCCCGACGACCACGCCGCCGTGCTGCGCTTCATGCGGCGCTACGTGCTCCCCGGACTCCGGATGGCACCCGCCGCGGAGTGAGCGCTGCCGAAAACCATTGCGCGCCAAGCGCAATCATAATCTCTGCGCCGCACCGACCGACCGCCTGACACAATGTCAGGCATGGGCACACGCAGCCGCCGGGGGGCGGTCTTGGTTGCAACTTTGGCCGTCGGTCTCACCGCATGCGGGGGTTCGACAAACACGTCGGCGACGACGACGGCCACCACGGCGGCCGTCGGCTCGTCTGGGTCCGCGGCTGCGTCGCCCACGACCGAGGCGCCCACGAAGGGCGTCGCCAACAAACAGACCTATTCGGTCACCCGGTCCACCGCCGGTGATGCCACCACCGACGGCAAGGGCCGATGGACATTGGCCGTCGACACCATCACCGGTGGCGATCCACGGGTGGCCGGAGCCTTCAACAGCGCGGTGCACGCCTCCGCCGACGGACAGCTGGAACCGGTCAAACGCGACGCCGACCCAGACGGCACATGGACGTTCGAGACCCAGCCGCAGATCTACTTCGGCGGCGCATCGGTGTCGGAATTGATCAGCGGCCTGTATGTGCATACGCCGTCGGCGCATCCGAGCAGCTACGTCAGCACAGTGGTGATCGACGCGCGCAGCGCCAAGCCGATCACGTTGGGAGACTTGTTCATTGACAAACAAGCGGGGTTGGACAAGCTCTCCGAACAGACGAAGGCGTTACTGCCCGCCGTCAGCGGAGTGGGGCCGACGCCGATGCCCGACGAACCGGGCAACGCGCCGACAGAGGCGAACTTCGCCAACTGGATTCCGACGCCGGCGGGGTTGGAGATTCACTTCGCCGACTACCAGTTCTTCCACGGCACACCGACGATCACAGTGCCCTGGTCGGCACTCGACGGTCTGCTGGCGCCCGGCATGGACGCACTGAGGCAGAGCTAGTTCGGGTTAGTCGAGGTCGCCGTTGCCGGTGGGGCCGCCGGGCGTGTTCTTGGACACCTGAACCAGGAACTCGTAGTTGTTCTTGGTCTTGCGAAGCTGGCTCATCAGCAGGTCGATGGCCTGATGCGAGTCCAGCCCCGACAGCACGCGCCGCAGCTTGTGCACGATCGCGAACTCGTCGGGGCTCAGCAGCAGCTCGTCCTTGCGGGTGCCCGACGGGTTGACGTCGACCGCGGGGAACACCCGGCGCTCGGCGATCTTGCGATCGAGCTTGAGCTCGGCGTTGCCGGTGCCCTTGAACTCTTCGAAGATCACGGTGTCACCGGTCGAACCGGTCTCCACCATGGCCGTCGCGATGATGGTCAGCGAGCCACCGTGCTCGATGTTGCGGGCCGCGCCCAGGAACCGCTTCGGCGGATACAGCGCGGTCGAGTCCACACCACCGGACAGGATGCGGCCGGACGCCGGCGAGGCGTTGTTGTAGGCACGGCCCAGGCGGGTGATCGAGTCGAGCAGCACCACGACATCTTTGCCCTGCTCGACCAGGCGCTTGGCCCGCTCGATGGCCAGCTCGGCGGCCTGGGTGTGGTCTGACGGCGGACGGTCGAAGGTCGAGGCGATGACCTCACCCTTGACCGACCGCTGCATGTCGGTGACTTCTTCGGGACGCTCGTCGACCAGCACCACCATCAGGTGGCACTCGGGGTTGTTGCGGGTGATCGCATTCGCGATGTCCTGCATGATCGTGGTCTTACCGGCCTTGGGCGGCGACACGATCAGGGCCCGCTGGCCCTTGCCGATCGGCATGATCAGGTCGATTACCCGAGTGGTCAGGCGGTCGCTGGTGGTCTCGAGGCGCAGTCGCTGGTTCGGGTAGAGCGGCGTCATCTTGGTGAAGTCTGGCCGGTTCTTGGCCGCCTCGACCGGGCCGCCGTTGACGCTGTCCAGGCGGACCAGCGGGTTGAACTTCTGCCGCTGGTTGTTCTGCTCGCCTTCCTTGGCCACCCGGACCGCGCCGGTGACGGCATCGCCGCGGCGCAGGCCGTTCTTGCGGACCATGTTCATCGAGACGTAGACGTCGTTGGGACCGGCCAGGTAGCCCGAGGTGCGGACGAAGGCGTAGTTGTCCAGCACGTCGAGGATGCCGGCGACCGGCTGAACGACGTCATCTTCGCGCAGTTCGGTGTCGTTGCCGCCACCGCCCTCGCCACCCTGCCGCTCACCGCGGCGGCGACGGTCGCGGAACCGGCGGCCGCGACGGCCCTGGCGGTCGTCGTCGTCGCCGTCGTTGTCGCGGTTCTGGTTGTTGTTGTTGCGGTTCTGGTTGTCCCCGCGGTTCTGGTTGTCCCCGCGGTTCTGGTTGTCACCACGGTTCTGGTTCTCCCCGCGGTTCTGATTGTCACCACGGTTCTGGTTGTCCCCGCGGTTCTGGTTCTGCTGGCCGCCGGACTGGTTGGCGCCCTGGTCACCCGAGTCGCGGTTGTCGGCCTTGTTCTCGGACTTCTTCTCACCCTGCTCGGGCCGATTGTCCTGCGACTTCGGCTGGTCTGCAGCGTCGGACCCGGAGGCTCCGGCCTCACGGGTCGCGGTCCGCCGCTCACGGCGACGCGGTTCGCCACCATTGGTGTCGGCGGACGCGGTGTCGGCGGTGTTCTCGGCGTTGTCGCGGGCCTCGGTGTTGTCGCGGGCCTCGGTGGGCTCGGCGGCGGGCTGGGCTGCGGGCGCCTTCTCGGCGGTGTCGGCACTGCGTGGGGCGGTCCCGTTGCCGCCGTTCTGGTGCTCCTTGATGGCGGCGATGAGATCGCTCTTGCGCATTCCGGAGGTTCCCTTGACACCAACGCGGCTGGCCAGGGCACGAAGTTCGGGCAAAACCATCGTGGAGAGCGAGGCGCTCGGGCCGGCGTCCCCACTGGGGGCGGCCTGCGGGGAGGTGTCCGGCCGAGAGTCAGGCGCCGAGGGGGATTCTGCGGTCACGGCGGGCGCCTCCGTCTGAGGGGCGCGTTCTGCAGCCGTGATCAGGTCCGTATCGGTCACGGATTTCCTTTCTTTCCCCCGCCGTTCATCGGGGCGAGGGGTTCTGGCATTCAGCCGATTCGCTGAATGCGAAGTCTCACCATCGTCTGTGTGTCAACGGTGATCGCCGGGATTCGCGACCATGGAGGTATGGCGAACCGTCAGTCCATGAGTTGAACACAAGAGAAATTGGTGGTCGTCCTAGTGTCGGCGCAGGAACAGTCGCTGCGATTGCCGGGACGGCACCGAGGATATCCCCCTTTAGCGCCGGAAAGCAAGAAATCGCCTCCGGCGTGTGCGCAAGTCAGCCGCGGACTGCGACGCCCGAGCTCCAGCGAACTGCTTTGCCGACGCTCATCTCGCTGACGGTGAATCCCGTCGCGGTGCCGAACTCGACGGCCTCAGCCGGCAGTTCCGCGCTGGTCGTGATGGCCAAGACCGACGGACCAGCACCGGAGAGCACCGCTGCAACTCCACAACGCCGCAGCACCTGCAGGTATTCCGCCGAGGCCGGCATGGCAGGCCCGCGCTGCGGCTGGTGCAAAACGTCGTCGGTGGCCGCCATCAGCAAGTCCGGCCGCTCCGTGAGCGCAACCACCAGCAACGCGGCCCTGCTCAGGTTGAAGCGGGCATCGACATGGCTGACCTGGTCAGGGAGCAGCACCCGGGTCTCCGCGGTCGACGACCTTACCTGCGGGATTCCCGGAAACAGCCGGATGTCCGGGTGCAGTCGCAGCGGAGCCGCCGTGTACGTCGCGGGTGTCGTGCTGATGTCGGTCCACGACACCACTGCCCCACCGAGGACCGCGGCGGACGCGTTGTCAGGGTGACCTTCGAACTCCGACGACAGCTGGATCAGCTGCGCATCGGTCAGCGGTTCCAAATCCGCCTGTGCCAGAAGGCCATTCGCGGCCGCCAACCCTCCGACAACCGCCGCGGCGGACGAACCGAGACCACGAGAGTGCGGAATCGCGTTGCGGCAGCGCACAAGCAGTCCCGGGACGCCCGCACCACCGGCCGTCAGGCCCCGGTGCAGGGCCCGGACCACCAGATGCTCGGCGGTCTGCGGCACCTGCCCGGCCCCTTCGCCCTCCACCTCGATGATCAACCCGGCGTCGGTGGTCTCGACCACGATCTCGTCGTAAAGCCCCAGCGCCAGGCCGAGGCTGTCGAAGCCCGGGCCGAGGTTGGCGCTGGACGCCGCCACAGTGGCGTGGGAGGTCAGGCCGGTAGGCAGTTTCACGGTCACCGGGGCACGTCTCTCAGGCCAGGCCCAGCTCGGCGACGACGGCGCCCGGATCCACCGGCAGCGGTTTCACTTCCGGCATGCCGCGCAGTGCGGTGTCCGGATCCTTCAGGCCGTTGCCGGTCACGGTGCACACCACCGAGGAGCCGGGCTTGACCCAGCCGTCCTCGACCGATTTGAGCAGACCGGCGATGCTGGCGGCCGATGCCGGCTCGACGAACACGCCTTCCAACTCGGCGACCAGGTGATATGCCGCGAGGATCTCGTCATCGGTGGCCGCCAGGAACCGGCCGCCGGACTCCTGCTGGGCCGTCACCGCCCCGTCCCAGGACGCTGGCGAACCGATGCGGATCGCGGTGGCGATGGTCTCGGGGTTGGTGACCGGCTGACCCGACACCAACGGCGCCGCGCCGGCAGCCTGCGTGCCGAGCATGCGAGGCAACCGCTCGGACAGGCCATCGCGGTGATATTCGCGGTAGCCCTTCCAGTACGCAGTGATGTTGCCTGCGTTGCCGACCGGCAGCGAGTGCACGTCCGGTGCAATGCCCAGCGCGTCGACGATCTCGAACGCCGCGGTCTTCTGGCCCTCGATGCGCACCGGGTTCACGCTGTTGACGAGTGCGATGGTCGGGTAATCGTTGGTCAGCTTGCGGGCCAGCTCCAGGCAGTCGTCGAAGTTGCCGTCGATCTGAATGATCTTGGCGCCGTGCATGACCGCCTGAGCCAGCTTGCCCATCGCGATCTTGCCCTGCGGGATCAGCACCGCACAGGTGATCCCGGCCCGGGCGGCATATGCCGCTGCCGACGCTGAGGTGTTGCCGGTCGAGGCGCAGAGCACGGCCTGCTGACCGCGCGCGACGGCGTCGGTGACCGCCATGGTCATACCGCGGTCCTTGAAGGAGCCGGTGGGGTTGAGACCCTCGACCTTCAAATGAACTGTGCAGCGGGTCTTTTCCGACAGCCGCGGGGCACTGATGAGCGGGGTGCCACCCTCGAGAAGGGTGACCGGAGTCCAATCCGCGCCGACCGGCAGCCGGTCCCGGTAGGCCTCGATCAGTCCGCGCCACGGGGTGTGCACGGGAGATGCCTTGATTGAGCTCATTCGCTGGTTCCCTCCAGGCGCAGCACGCTGTTGACTTCCTGCACCGCATCGTGATCGGCCAGTGCTGCAACGGTTTCCGACAACGCCGCGTCAGTGGCCCGGTGGGTCACCACGACGATGCGGGCACCCTCGTCAGCCATGCTCTCCTGACGCACCTCGGCGATGCTGACGTCACGCTTGGCGAATTCGGCTGCGACCGAGGCCAACACGCCGGGGCGGTCGGTGACGGTCATGCTGACGTAGTACCGGGTCTCGATCATGCCCATCGGCGCGATCGGCAGCTGCGCGTACTTGGATTCGCGCGGACCGCGGCCACCCTGCACCCGGTTACGGGCGGCCATCACCAGATCGCCCATCACCGCCGACGCCGTCGGCGCGCCGCCGGCGCCCTGACCGTAGAACATCAACCGGCCGGCGGCCTCCGCCTCGACGACGACGGCGTTGAACGCCCCGTTGACGTTGGCCAGCGGGTGGCTCAACGGGACCAGCGCCGGGTAGACGCGGGCGGAAACTCGTTGCTGCCCATCACTTCCGGTGACCCGCTCGCAGATCGAGAGCAGTTTGATGGTGCATCCCAGGGCCTTGGCCGACTCGAAGTCTTCCGGGGTGATCTTGGTGATGCCCTCGCGGTAGACGTCGTCGGCGGTGACCCGGGTATGGAACGCGATCGACGCCAGGATCGCGGCCTTGGCCGCGGCGTCGTAACCCTCGACATCGGCCGTCGGGTCGGCCTCGGCGTACCCCAGAGCGCTCGCATCGGCCAGCGCTGAACTGTAATCAGCTCCGGTGGAAGACATTTCGGACAAGATGTAGTTGGTGGTGCCGTTGACGATGCCCGCCACACGCAGCACAGTGTCGCCGGCCAGCGACTGCGTCAGCGGCCGGATCACCGGGATGGCACCAGCCACAGCGGCCTCGAAGTACAAGTCGACATGGGCTCGTTCGGCGGCCTGGGCCAACTCACCGGTGGACTGCGCCAGCAGTGCCTTGTTCGCCGTCACCACCGATTTGCCGCCCTCGAGCGCGGTCAGGATGGCTTTGCGCGCGGGTTCGACGGGCCCCATCACCTCGACGACGAGGTCCACGTCCTCGCGGGACACCAGTTCCTCGACGTTGTCGGTGAGCAACTCCACCGGAAGGCCGCGGTCATCGGCGACCCGGCGCACCGCCACGCCACGCAGCTCCAGCGGCGCACCGATGCGGGCCGCCAGGTCCGGCGCGCTCTCCTCGATAATCCGGGCAACCTCGCTGCCGACGTTACCCAGGCCCAATACCGCTACGCCTATTGCTTTTTCCGTCATCGGTTCCTACCTCACTTCCAAACTCAGCAGATCGTCGACGGTCTCCCGGCGCAGGATCAGGCGAGCCCGCCCGTCGCGCACGGCCACCACTGCGGGGCGGCCGATCAGGTTGTATCGACTGGACATCGAATAGCAGTAGGCGCCGGTGGCGGCCACCGCCAGCAGGTCACCGGGTGTCACGTCCTCGGGAACCCAGGTGTCACGGACGACGATATCGCCACTCTCGCAATGCTTTCCGACGATCCGGGCCAACGTCGGCGCGGAGTCGGAATCCCGAGACACCAGCCGGACGTCGTACTCGGCGCCGTAGAGCGCCGGGCGGATGTTGTCGCTCATCCCGCCGTCGACGCTGACGTAGCACCGCGAGGCGCCCGAGCCGACCGCGACGTCTTTGACCGTGCCGACCTCGTACAGCGTCACCGTGCCCGGCCCGGCGATCGCCCGGCCGGGCTCGACGACCAGGCGGGGCGCGGGCAATCCAACAGCCGCCGACTCACTGCGCACGATCGCGTCCAGCTTTCCGGCGAGATCCTCGATCGGCGGCGGATCGTCTTGGGGCAGGTAGGAAATGCCCAGTCCCCCACCGAGATCGACAACGGCCATCTGCGCGGTCTTGTCGACCCCGAACTCGGCGACCACGTCGCGCAATAGACCGATGACCCGGTGGGCGGCGAGCTCGAAGCCCGCCACGTCGAAGATCTGCGAGCCGATGTGACTGTGCAGTCCGACCAGGCGCAGGTGGTCGGCGGCGAACACCCGGCGCACCGCGTCCATGGCCGCGCCGCTGGCCAGTGACAGGCCGAACTTCTGATCCTCGTGGGCGGTCGCGATGAACTCGTGGGTGTGCGCCTCCACACCGACGGTGACCCGGAGCAATACGTCCTGCGCCACACCGGCCTCGCCGGCGATCGTATCGAGGCGTTCGATCTCGGTGATCGAGTCCAGCACGATGTGTCCGACACCCACCTTGACCGCAGTGGTGAGCTCGTCGACGGATTTGTTGTTGCCGTGGAAGGCAATTCGCTCGGCCGGGAACCCCGCGTGCAGAGCGACGGCGAGTTCCCCGCCGCTGGCGACGTCGAGCGAGAGGCCCTCCTGGTCCACCCAGCGGGCGATCTCGCTGCACAGGAACGCCTTACCCGCGTAGTGCACGTTGTGGCCGCCGCCGAACGCCGCGGCGATCTCGCGGCACCGGGAGCGGAAGTCGTCCTCATCGATGACGAACAGCGGCGTTCCGTATTCGGCGGCCAGGTCGGTCACCGATATACCCGCGATCGATACTTCGCCGTCGTCACCACGAACAAGGTTGCGCGGCCATACATTCGGAGCAAGCAACAGTGCATCTGCGGCGGTCTGCGGTTGCTGCGGCGCGCCGCCGTGATGGATCTCGTCGGCATGGCGCGGGCCAGCTGGGTGAGCGTTCACATCCGCTCCGGTGCCGACACGCCGAGGATGCTCAAACCGTTGGCGATCACCTGGCGGGTGGCCGCGCACAGAGCCAATCGCGCACGATGCAGATCGCCTGGCTCTTCGTCGCCCATGGGCAGCACCCGGCACGAGTCGTAGAACCGGTGATAGTCGCCGGCCAGGTCCTCGAGGTAGCGGCACACCCGGTGCGGCTCGCGCAGCGAGGCACCGGCTTTGAGCACTCGGCTGAACTCGCCGAGGTTGCGGATCAGCGCGCCCTCTTTGTCGTGGGTGAGCAGTTCCAGGTGCTCGGTGTCAGGGGTCAACCCCAGGTCGGCGGCATTGCGGGCCAGAGCCGAGAGCCGAGCGTGCGCGTATTGCACGTAATAGACCGGGTTTTCACTGGACGCCGACGACCACAGCTGCAGGTCGATGTCGATCGGGGTGTCCACCGAGGAGCGGGTCAGCGAGTAGCGCGCCGCGTCCACACCGATGGCCTCGACCAGATCGTCGAGGGTGATGACGGTTCCGGCGCGCTTGCTCATCCGGACCGGCTGTCCGTCGCGAACCAGGTTGACCATCTGCCCGATCAGTACCTCGACGGTGTCGGGGTCGTCGCCGAGGGCGGCCGCGGCGGCCTTGAGCCGGGCGATGTAACCGTGGTGGTCGGCGCCCAGCATGTAGATGCACAGATCGAATCCGCGCTGACGCTTGTCCAGGTAGTAGGCCAGGTCGCCGGCGATGTAGGCGGGCTGACCGTCACTCTTGATGACAACCCGGTCTTTGTCGTCGCCGAATTCCGTTGTGCGCAACCACGTTGCGCCGTCCTTCTCGTAGATGTTGCCGGTTTCGCGCAACTTGGCGATGGCCTGATCGACTCGCCCACTGGTGTGCATCGAGTCTTCGTGGGTGTACACATCGAAATCGGTGCCGAACTCGTGCAGCGATTCCTTGATGTGGTTGAACATCAGGTCCACGCCGATGGAGCGGAAGGTCTCTTTCTGCTCATCGCCGGTCTGACTCAGCGCGTCGGGGGCCTCGGCCAGCACCTGGTCAGCGATGTCTTTGATGTAGTCGCCGGCGTAGCCGTCTTCGGGCGCGGGCTCTCCGTTCGCGGCGGCGATCAGGGAGTTCGTGAACCGGTCGATCTGGGCGCCGTGGTCGTTGAAGTAGTACTCCCGGGTGACCGCGGCACCCTGGGTGCTCAGCAGCCGGCCAAGAGCGTCACCGACGGCGGCCCAGCGAGTGCCGCCGATGTGGATCGGGCCGGTGGGGTTGGCCGAGACGAACTCCAGGTTGATGCGGGTTCCGTCGAGCGCGGTGGAATTGCCGTAACTCGCGCCCGCGGCGAGCACGTTGCTCACGATGACACCCTGCGCCGAGGCCTCGATGCGCAGATTCACAAAGCCGGGCCCAGCGACCTCGGCGGCGGCGATACCGTCGGCCGCGGCCAGCGCCGCGGCCAGCCAGCCGGCCAGCTCACGGGGATTGGCACCGACCTTCTTGGCCAGCTGCAGCGCCACGTTGGTCGCGTAGTCACCGTGCTCAGGGTTGCGCGGACGCTCGACGGTCACTGTCGCTGGCAGGGCGGCGATATCCAGGTCATGCTCGGCGAGCACCGCGGCGGCGGTGGTCTTGAGCAGCTCGGCGAGGTCGGCGGGTGTCACGAGGGTCCATCCTATGGTCTGACGTGGTCAGCGCCCGAATCGATATCTCGGCCTCCGGCGGGCAGGAGCGCAGCGACCCGGGGATCGGTCCGGCGGGCAGGAGCGCAGCGACCCGGGGATCGGTCCGGCGGGCAGGAGCGCAGCGACCCGGGGATAGGTCCGGCGGGCAGGAGCGCAGCGACCCGGGGATAGGTCCGGCGGGCAGGAGCAGTCACCCAGATGAGTTAGGCTGTCGGAGCCCATTGGCGCAGCTGTGCGTGCGCCCCCGTAGCTCAGGGGATAGAGCGTCTGCCTCCGGAGCAGAAGGCCGCAGGTTCGAATCCTGCCGGGGGCACTCAGTTCGAAGCGGGATCCGCATGGGCCCGCCGTCGTCAAAGCGACAAACATCCGTTGAGTCAATTCCGTTGCTTGCCTCCGGAATTCAGTCGCGCCAACTGCACTCCAAGCCCTGCTCCCTCAGGCCATCCCCTCGACAGCGAGCGAATTGCGGTGCGGCCTTGCCGACACCGGGGCCCGATGGTCGCGCGTCGCGCGGTGGCACCTCGCCCATTCGCCGTCGACGCATCAGACATGAATCACCGGCGACGATCCAGGAGAAGACTGTCAGTTGCGCGGACTTGTCCGGTACGGTCCAAACCAGCAAATACAGGTTCGAGGGACGGGATGGTCGGTGGGGCGGGTCCAACGGAGTCGTAACGCAGCACTTAGCGCGTTGGTCTCCAGCGCGCTTGCCGCCGGGGCATTCACCGCAACACCGACCGCCCAGGCCAACTGCTTCTCGGCCTTCGGTTTGAACAACGGCAACGGCTGTACGAGCAACCTGACCACCCTGGCCATTGCGATCGGCCCCGGCGCCACCGCAAATGCCGGTAACGCCCTGTTCGGCGGTGCCATCGCGATCGGCAACGGCGCCACCGCGCTGACCAACATCGCCGCGTTCACCTTCGCCGGAGCTTTCGGGAACGGGTCATCCTCGGCCACGCTCGGCTCGTTGTTCGGAATCAACCTGCAATTCGGTCAGGGCGCCGCATCGACGCTCGGCGGCATGCTGAATTTCGTCCTCGGCGCCAGCGCACCGGGCGGAGCGCCAAATTCCTCTGGTGCCGTCGGCCTTGGCAACATCACCATCCAACTCGGGCCGGGTACAGCCTCGACCGTCGGCGGCTTCAATATCGCGCTCGGCCTGCCGAACGGCGGTGGGACACAAACGACAGGCGCAGCCGGCGTTGGCAACCTGTCTCTGAACTTCGGGGCGGGGACGGTGACGACCGTCGGCCTCCTCAACCTCGCCTTGAGCATTCTGCGCAACGGCGGCGGGCTGCAGTCGACCGCAGCCGGCGGTATCGGCGCATGGGCTCTCAATCTGCTCGGCGACGCGGGTAGCGTTTTCGCCCAGGGCCTCTTCACTACGGCCGCTAACCTTCTGGGCACGAATACCGTGGCGATACAGGGGTTGTTCAGCCTCGCCGCGAACCTCATCGGAACCGGCAACGTGGTTCAGCTCATGTCGCAGACCGGCTTTCCCGTGCTGTTCAGCTCAGTGGTGAACTCATGGGGCATCGGCAACGTACTCGACGCCGTCAACGGCCCCCTGTCCTTCATGCTGTCGTTCAACCAGGAAGCCGCGTCGCTCTTTCTCAAAGGGCCGGGAATCAACTTCAACAATTTCCACCTGCCGACATCGCTACCGGCGTTCTCGACGCCCACGTTCCACATGCCCACCTTCCACGCGCCGTCGGTCAATCTGCCCTCGCTGAACCTGCCGTCGTTCAACCCTCCGTCGCTGCACCTGCCGACGGTCCACCTACCGGCGGCCGGCAGTGCAAACGGTGGGTCTGGCGGATCAAGCGACGGATCCGACGTCGGCGTCGGCGGCAGCGGGCGGCAGTCCGAACCGCTGCGCGTCACGACCAGTAGCAGCGCGGCTTCCACACCGGCCGAGGCCAGCGAGACGACAACGACGACCGCCTCCCGCAGCGCGCCGGCCAACAAGACGGTCACCTCCGGTGGCGGACGTCATCGTGCCAGCGAGACGACGACTGCAGGCAACGACACCAAGACGACAACAACCGCGTCGGGCGGCCGCCATCGGAAGCCGGACTCAGCAAGCGACTCCAGTGATAGTGCGAAGTCAGGCTCGAATGGCAGCAGCTCCGGCGGTGGAAAGCATCGGAAGCAGTAACCGATCCACTTTTCGCGACGGTCCGCTATTCGGAATGAGACCGTTCTGAGCATCCGGCCACACCGCAGGCTCCCCAGCGTCGTCTGGCAAGACATAGTTAAGGGTGGCAAATACCAGTGCTGACGACTGCGACATTGCCAAGATAGGTGAATCCGGTGCCGCAGCGCGGTCGGCGGGACATCCAAACCCCGCTGGTCGTCTCGCTCATTCCGGCGCTCCAACAAACCGATGTGATAGTCACACTGACTGAGTCAAAACTGGCTTGAGCTGTTTAAACGCTCACCAACACGGGCGGCCACGAGGATGGGTCCGAGTCCCTCCCTCATCATCCGCCTCACCAGTCCGCGGAAGTCTGAGGCCCACTCTGTGGAAAGCCTGGGTGAATATCCATCGGAAAAGCTGTAAGCTCCAACCGCGTCACGTACGGTCTCAGCCAGCAAAGATGTCACAACCCATAGGGCTAATTGATGAATCGAGTTCGCGCCAGAGGCGGCATGGTGCTTGGGGCCCTGGTTTCCGGCGCGCTCACCCTCGGAACTCTCGGCGAAGCCCCCGCAGCGAACGCAAGCTGCATCTCCGCCTTCGGCATCGGTAACGGTGGGGGCTGCACAAGCAACCTGACCAGTTTCGCCATCGCCATCGGCACAAATGCAACCGCAAATGCGGGCAATGGATTCTTCAGCGGCGCGATTTCATTGGGCACCAACGCAGCCACTGCGACGACCTTCAGTTTCCTCAGCTTCGCGGTGGCCAATGGCGAGCAAGCGAGGGCATCCACTCTTCCCGGACTCCTGAACATCGCGTGGCAGCAGGGCCCGGGCAGCTCCGCAGCCATTGGCGCTCTCAACTTCGCCATCGGGATGATGATGAGCGGGACCGGGCCGCAGTCGACGGGCGTCGCCGGCCTCGGCAACATCGCCCTGCAAATCGGCCCTGGCACCATGACAAACATCGGCAGCCTCAATCTCACCCTTGCCAGCGCGGTGGGCGGAGACGGCACCAAAGCCACCAGTGCCGGCGGCTTCGGCAACCTCGCCCTCAACATCGGCGACGCGGGCACCGCATGGACACAAGGATTTTTCAGCTCAACCACGAATTTCCTGGGCGACAGCATCGTCAAAGCCCAAGGCATCCTTACCGCGGCCGGGAACGTCCTGGGCAATGGGAACACCGTGTCCTCCTGGGGCCCGTTCCCCAACACCACGCTGAGCCTGGCATTCAACTTCTTCGGCGACGACAACGTCGTGACAGCTGGTTGGGGTCCGTTCGCGATCGCCGGGGCGATCAGCCAAAACCTGAAGACGATCACGAGGTCGCTTCCGGGCATCGACATCAACGGCGTCATCGCCGGGGGTGCAGCAGCTGTCGGCAGCAGCAAGAAGGTTGCCACCCCTGCTGCATCAAGCAGCAGCACCGAGGACGCCACCGCGACGACGCCCACGACTGGGAGCAAGAAGGCCACCAGCTCGCGTGGCATCGGCCAGAAGCGGCCGGGCACCTCGTCGCCGTCCGGCGGCAACGGCAAGAAGGTCGCAAAATCGGCGCGATCCGGCAGCTCTGGCAAGGCTCAGGCAAACTGACCCGCTCGTTGCCAAAACACGCGCTGCACTGAAATTTCACCCTCGGCGGCTGGGTAAGGCATCCCTTCCGTCGAGGTCTTTAGTCATCATTACGAACGTCTGCCAGCGCATTTAGCGCGTTTTGGCAGCGAAGACACAGCAGATCCCAAGAATCCCGCACCTCGGCACCAAACGTTGCTACGATTCGCAACTTGTAGCAATAGCCACTTGGGAGCAAACCATGGCTGCGAGGCATCGTGCGGCGGGGCGAACGAAGGCCAAGGCGATTCGTCGCGCGCAGCAACGCCACAGCAAGCTCTCCCTCTGGCTCGGAACAGGCGCCGTCACAGTTGGGTTTTGTGCCACCTTCGCCGCTGCGAGCGGCATCGCCCATGCAGATTCCAGCCCCGACTCCGCCCCTCACGGGGGCGCCAGTTCCAAAGCGGGCAGCACCGGACGCACCACGCCAGCAAGCCATCGCCCAGCCAACGCCACCCATAGCGGCAGCGTCGCGGTACCCGCTGCCGCGGGCCCTCACAAGCCCGAGCACGTCCCTGCCAACTCGCCGCACCTGAGAGTTCACGCGCTGTCTCTTCCAGGGACGGCACTGCCGGCACCGAACAGCCTGCTCGCCGCGAAGACACCGCGGGCGAGTGACAACGTCGATCCGATCACCGTGCTCACCGGGCGGCCGTTGGTCGGCAACGGCGCCGACGGGACGGCGGATAGCCCGAACGGCAAGCCGGGCGGCTGGTTGTTCGGCAACGGTGGTGACGGATGGTCCGCGCCGTCCAATTCCGGAATCGCCGGCGGCAACGGGGGTTTGGCGGGTCTCGTCGGCAACGGGGGCAGAGGCGGAACGGGCGCTGCCGGGCAAGCCGGCGGAAATGGTGGATCAGCACTCTGGTTCGGAGCAGGGGGTCAGGGTGGCGCCGGCGGCGCGGCGACAGTCTCCGGCCAGGCCGGCGGCAACGGCGGCGCCGGCGGCCAGGGCGGGCTGATCGGCGGCGGTAGTAGCGGCAACGGCGGGGACGGCGGAGCCGGACTGGGGAGCGGCAACGGCGGCAACGGGGGCAACGGCGGCGCAGGCGGATACCTGAACGCAGGCGGCTCGGGTGGCGCTGGTGGCAACAGCGGCACCGGCACCGGCGGCAACGGCGGCACGGGTGGCGGTGCCATGCAGGCGGGCGGGGCCGGCGGCGCGGGTGGCAACGGCGGAACTGGCGGCAACGGCGGCGCGGGCGGAATCGCCAACAGCTACGGCTTCGGAAACGCCGTCGGCGGGGCCGGCGGCCAGGGCGGAATCGGCACCATCGGGGCTGGCGGCGCAGGCGGCGAAGGCGGGGCCGCGATCATGGGCCCCTATGACTTCACCCTCAACGGTGCAGTGCCCGCACCCTGGGGTACAGCCGTCGGCGCTGCCGGCGGAAACGGTGGCGCAGGTGCGACCGTCGGCGGGGCCGGCGGTACGGGCGGAATGGCCTACAACACCCTCGCCAGCGGACTTGCCACTGGCGGCAAGGGCGGCAGCGGCGGGGCCAGCGGCGGTGCGGGCCAGCCAGGCGGCACCGGCGGCGCGGGCGGCTCCGCCTACGGAGCCGCGGGCAGCGCAGGTGATGGCGGCGACGGCGGCGACGGCATTGACGGTGCGGTCGGGGTGGCCGGCACCGATTCCGCGACCGCACCCTCTGCCGGCGGTCAGGGCGGCGCGGGTGGCAGCGGCGGTGCGGGCGGCAATGGCGGTGCAGGTGGCGGCGGCATCGTAGGTGGCCGGGGCGGAAACGGCGGCGCAGGCGGCAAGGGTGGCACCGGCGGGCTCGGTGGCACCAACACCGGCACCAGCGGCGGCGCCGGCGGTGCAGGCGGCCAGGGCGGTACCGGTGGTGCCGGCGGCGCAGCGGGCGCGGGCGGCAGCAACGGTGGTGCAAGCGGCACCATGGGCCTCGGCGGTGCCGGCGGCCTCGGCGGCAACGGCGGTGGCGGCGCAACCGGCAGCGCAGGCATTACCGGTAGCTCGGCCACCGCGGGAAGTCAGGGCGGCCAGGGCGGCGCGGCCGGGCAAGGCGGTACCGGCGGCGCGGGTGGCGGCACCGGCGGCCAAGGCGGTGTCGGCGGCAAGGGCGGTGCGGGCGGCACCGGCGGGACGAACACCGGTACCAGCGGCGGCGCCGGCGGTGCAGGCGGGCAGGGCGGCACCGGAGGCAGCGCCGGCGCCGGCGGCCTAGGTGGCAGCGGCGGCGGTGCGACAGGTGCGATCGGCACGGGCGGAGCGGGTGGAACCGGCGGTGCAGGCGGCGGAGGCGGCGTCGGCGCCGCCGGCACGACGGGACCGTCGGCCACCGCGGGCAGCCAAGGCGGCCAGGGCGGCGCAGGCGGACAGGGCGGCACGGGCGGCGCTGGCATCGGCGGCGCGGGCGGCGGCGCAGGCGGGCAGGGCGGTGTCGCCGGCGTCGGCGGGACCGGCGGCCAAGGCGGCTCGAACACGGGTACAACTGGCGGCGGCGGCGGCGCCGGCGGGCAGGGCGGCCAAGGTGGAGACGCCGGCGCAGCCGGTCTCGGCGGCAGTGGCGGCGGCGTCATCGGCACCATCGGCAGTGCGGGGGCCGGCGGCCTCGGCGGAAAGGGCGGGGCCGGTGGCACGGGCACCACCGGCACGTCCGGCACCACGCCGACAGCTGGCGGTCAGGGCGGCCAGGGTGGCGCAGGCGGACAGGGCGGCACCGGCGGCGCAGGCATCGGCGGGGCCGGTGGTGGCACCGGAGGCCAAGGCGGTGTCGCGGGCGTCGGCGGCACCGGTGGGGACGGCGGCGCGAATACCGGCAACAACGGCGGCAGCGGCGGCGCAGGCGGACAGGGCGGCAGCGGCGGCACCGCTGGCGCGGCCGGCACCGCAGGCAGCAACGGCGGCACCATCGGCACCATCGGCAGTGCGGGGGCCGGCGGCCTCGGTGGCAATGGCGGCGCTGGTGGCACGGGCACCACCGGCACGTCCGGCGCGACTCCGACCGCGGGCGGACAAGGCGGCAGCGGAGGTGCCGCGGGTCAAGGCGGCACCGGCGGTGCCGGAATCGGTGGAGCGGGCGGCGCCGCGGGCGGCCAAGGCGGCATCGGCGGTAAGGGTGGCGTAGGCGGAATCGGCGGCACGAATACCACGGCAGGCGGCCAGGGTGGCGCGGGCGGCCAAGGCGGCACCGGCGGCAACGCCGGCGCGGCGGGCGTCGGCGGAACCGGTGGCGGCGCGGCAGGCACGATCGGCACCGGCGGCGTCGGAGGAACCGGGGGAACCGGCGGCGTGGGCGGAGTGGGCAGCACCGGAACCACCGGCGCGACGCCGACCGCGGGCGGACAAGGCGGCCAAGGCGGCGCAGCCGGCACCGGCGGCACCGGCGGCGCGGGCATCGGCGGGGTCGGCGGCGGCGCAGGCGGCCAAGGCGGTACCGGCGGCCAAGGCGGTGCCGGCGGAACCGGAGGCACCAACACCACCGCAGGCGGCCAGGGCGCAGCCGGCGGCCAAGGCGGCACCGGCGGCAACGCCGGCGCCGCTGGCATCGGCAGCAACGGCGGCTCCAACGGCACCATCGGCACCGGTGGCCAAGGCGGCACCGGCGGAACCGGCGGCGTCGGCGGAGTGGGCACCACCGGAACCACCGGCACCACACCCACCGCGGGCGGACAAGGCGGCCAAGGCGGCGCAGCAGGCACCGGCGGCCAAGGCGGCGCAGGCATCGGCGGGGTCGGCGGCGGCGCAGGCGGCCAAGGCGGTACCGGCGGCCAAGGCGGTGCCGGTGGAACCGGAGGCACCAACACCACCGCAGGCGGCCAGGGTGCAGCCGGCGGCCAAGGCGGCACCGGCGGCAACGCCGGCGCCGCGGGCACCGGCACTCACGGCGGCGCCAACGGCAGCACCGGCACCGGCGGCAAGGGTGGTACCGGCGGCCAAGGCGGCAGCGGCGGGACGGGAACATCGGGCAGCAATTCCGCGACGACTCCGACAGCCGGCGGCCAAGGCGGCGCGGGCGGCGCGGGCGGAACCGGCGGCACCGGCGGAGCGGGTATCGGCGGTACCGGTGGCGGCCAAGGCGGCCAGGGCGGTGTCGCCGGTAATGGCGGCACCGGTGGCCTAGGTGGCAGCAACATCGGTAGCACCGGAGGGGCCGGCGCCGCGGGCGGCCAAGGCGGCACCGGCGGCAATGCCGGTGCGGCGGGTGTCGGGGGAACCGGTGGCGGGGCGGCAGGCACGATCGGCACCGGCGGGACTGGCGGACTCGGCGGCAATGGTGGCGTCGGCGGGGCAGGCACCACGGGGACGACCGGCACCACACCGACCGCCGGCGGCCAGGGCGGCCAGGGCGGCGCAGCCGGTACCGGCGGCACCGGCGGCGCGGGCATCGGCGGGGTCGGCGGCGGCGCAGGCGGCCAAGGCGGTATCGGCGGCCAAGGCGGTGGGGGCGGAACCGGAGGCACCAACACCACCGCAGGCGGCCAGGGTGCAGCCGGCGGCCAAGGCGGCACCGGCGGCAACGCCGGCGCCGCGGGCACCGGCACCAACGGCGGCGCCAACGGCACCATCGGCACCGGTGGCGTCGGCGGCACCGGCGGAACCGGTGGCGTCGGCGGAGTGGGAACAGCCGGCTCCAACTCCACGACAGCTCCGACGGCGGGCAGCCAGGGCGGCCAGGGCGGTGCGGCTGGCACCGGCGGCACCGGCGGCGCCGGCATCGGCGGGGTCGGCGGCGGCGCGGGCGGACAGGGCGGCATCGGTGGCCAAGGCGGTGCGGGCGGCACCGGAGGCACCAACACCGGCACGACCGGCGGCAACGCAGCCGCGGGCGGCAAGGGCGGCACCGGAGGCAACGCCGGTGCCGCAGGCACCGGCACCAACGGCGGTGCCAACGGCAGCACCGGCACCGGTGGCCAGGGCGGCACGGGCGGCAATGGCGGCGTCGGCGGCACCGGCACAGCGGGCACGACCGGCACCACGCCCACCGCGGGCGGAACAGGAGGCACGGGCGGCACTGCCGGACAAGGCGGGACGGGCGGCAGCGGTATCGGCGGAGTCGGTGGCGGCGCCGGCGGTAACGGCGGTATCGGCGGCGCCGGCGGTAACGGCGGGACCGGCGGCACCAATACGACCGCAGGCGGCGTCGGTCAGACCGGCGGCAAGGGCGGCACGGGCGGAACCAGTGGCGCGGCCGGCGCAGGCGCCAACGGAGGGGCAAACGGCAGCATCGGTACCGGTGGTGTCGGCGGCACGGGCGGCAACGGCGGCAACGGGGCGACCGGCACCACCGGTTCCAACGGCGCCAATCCCTCCGCGGGCGGCACCGGTGGCACGGGTGGCACCGCCGGCCAGGGCGGCGCCGGCGGTAGCGGTATCGGCGGAATCGGCGGCGGCAAGGGCGGCGCGGGCGGAACCGGCGGCACCGGCGGAACCGGCGGCAAGGGTGGCAACACCACCATCGGCACCAATACGGCCGGCAAGGGCGGGACCGGTGGCACCGGCGGAGCAGGCGGAGCCGGCGGCGTCGGGACCGACGGCGGCTCCGGCGGCACCGGCGGCAACGCGAACACCGCGGGCACCGGCGGCGGTGGCGGAACCGGGCGGGGCTCCGGTAGCGGCGGCGCCGGCGGAACGGGCGGAACCGCAGGCGTCGGAGGCAAGGGCGGCAACGCCGGCGGCGGCAACGGCAGCGGCGGCGGCGGCGGGATCGGTGGCAATGCCGGCACCGGCGGCACCGGCGGCAACGGGGGCACCACCGGGGCCGGTGGTGTCGGCGGCAACGGCGTGGTCGGTGGAACCGGCGGCACCGGCGGGACCGGTAGTGGTAGCGGCACCGGCGGCACCGGCGGCACCGGCGGCACCGGGGGCGGTGGCGGCACCGGCGGTGCGGGTCGGGCGGGAGCAGGTGCCGGCAAGAGCGGCGTCGGTGGCGGAGCAGGCAACCCGGGCAGTGGTCCCACCGGCGTCAACGGCGGGGCCGGCGGGACGGGTGGCACCGCCGGGACTGGTGGGGCTGGCGGCACCTGACGCCGCACGACGCAGCCGTCAACCGGGCGATCGAAAGTTTGCCGTCGCGAGGATCGCGCGTTGTTACCATGTGACCGCTACCGCATCAGCGAGCATGGGAGCAAACCATGGCTGCACGACACCGCGCGACAAACCCGGCGAGATCTCGCCGTCGGCGCACCGTCGGCCGGCCGGCCCCCCAGCCGCTTCACAGCAAAGTATCAATCTGGTTGGGCACTGGCGCCCTCGCCCTCGGCGTTTGCGCTGCGCTGAACGGCGCGACGGGTGTGGCCCACGCCGATTCACCCAGCGATGATTCCCCGTCGTCAGCACACAGCAGCACCGGCGCGAAAGTCGGCGGTACAGGACGAACGACAGCGCCCAAACGCACCGGCACCGTCAAACCGGGAGCCAGCAACCGCACCATCCCTGCAAAGTCGACATCAGCCGCTCGCCGCATAACGCCGGCGGCGACGCCCGCAGCGGCTGCCGACTCGAGCTCCACCGCCGAGGCCGCTACGACCGAGCCGGCCGCATCCGTCGTGCAATCCGGCACCGCGACGTCGGCCAGGACCGCGGCGACTCTGACGGCGTCCGCGGCGGACTCGCCCACCGCCCCACCGAATCTCACGCTCACCGACATCATCGGCGCGATCGTCGCGTATGCCCAGACGGGAGGCGGCGGCCCGACGGTATCGATCAGCTTCCCCGAGATCGTTACCGCCCTCGTCACCAACGAATGGCAGGGCCGTCCGATCATCGGCAACGGAGCGGATGGCACCGCGACGAACCCGGACGGGCAGGGCGGCGGCTGGTTACTGGGTAGCGGCGGCAAGGGTTACACCTGGACCGGCGCGACCTGCACCAACAGTGCCGGCTGCACGGGCGGCAATGGCGGAGCCGGCGGCCTGATCGGTAACGGCGGCAACGGCGGCGACGGCGCGAACGGCGGAACCGGCGGCGCAGGCGGGTCCGCCCTGTTGTTCGGCGTCGGCGGTAACGGCGGCGCAGGCGGAGCCAACACCGCCGGAGTCGGCGGCGACGGCGGCGCGGGCGGGAGCGGCGGTCTGATCGGCGGCGCCGGCGGCAACGGCGGCACAGGCGGGGACGGCCAAACGGGTGGCAACGGCGGCGCAGGCGGCGCTGTCGTCAGCTTCGGATTCGGTTACTTCACCGGCGTTTACCACCCCGGGAGCGTGTACGGCGGGAACGGCGGCGCAGGCGGAACCGGCACCAGCGGAGCAGGCGGCAACGGCGGCGCAGGCGGCACGGCTGACCTCTCGAGCGATCCGTTGTGGGACTACCTCTTGTCGGTCGCGACGCTGATTCCCGGCGTCGTCTCCCCCGGCAATGCGGTCGGTGGGCAGGGCGGTGCCGGCGGGACCGGCACGACCACCGGTGGCGCCGGCGGCCAGGGCGGGATCGCGTACAACTACAGCCTCGGGAACTCCATCGGCGGCAAGGGCGGCAACGGCGGCGGCGGGACAACAGCCGGCGGGGCAGGTGGCACCGGTGGCATCGCCGTCGCGGCCAATGGGACGGCGACCGGCGGAGCAGACGGCAGCCCTGGATTGCCGTAAGGCGTTAGGCGTCCACCCGGGTGAACTGGTTGCGCTGGTAGAGGTCCTTCGACAGCTGTCGCCGGACCTTGCCGCTTGTGGTGACCGGGATGGAACCGGGGCCCACCAGCACGAGATCCGCGACTGCGATGCCGTGCGTATTCGAAATCGCCACCGTCACATCGCGTTTGATGGCCTCGAGCTTCTCCGCGACCTCTGCCTCGGTGTCGCCACGCTTCCTGATCTCCATCACCACGACCAGCTTTTCGACGGAGTCGTCGGGAACAGCGACCGCGACACAGCGGCCGCCGGTGACCTCGGTGACCGTCGCCTCGATGTCGTCGGGGGCATGGTTGCGGCCGTAGATGATCAGGATGTCCTTGATGCGGCCCACGACGAACAACTCGCCCTCGGAGATGAAGCCCACGTCGCCGGTCCGGAGCCACGGTCCGACGGGCGTGCCCTCCGATGGCGAGACGATCGTCGCGCCGAACGTGCGCGCCGTCTCCTCGGGCTTCTCCCAGTAGCCGGCGCTGACGTTGTCGCCGTGGCACCAGATCTCGCCGGTCTTGCCTTCGGGAACCTCCGAATGGGTCTCCGGGTCGACTATCCGCAAGATCGGTGAGCGAGCACTGATGGGGCCGTCGTAGCTGATCAACGGCGTCCCCTCGGCACCGCTGACCCGCTTGGCCTCGCCGGCGGTCAGCGCGTCGGAGTCGAAGTGGACGACCTTGATCGGGTCTTCGGGCTTGGGTGTCGACATGTAGAGCGTCGCCTCGGCCATGCCGTAGGACGGCTGGATCACGTTCTCGTTCAGGTTGAACCGAGCGAACCGGTCGGTAAACCGCTTGATCGTCGCCGGCTGGACGCGTTCGGCGCCGCTTTGGATGGTGTGCACACCGCCGAGGTCGAGTCCGGCCATGTCTTCGTCGGACGTCTTGCGCGTCGCCAGATCGAACGCGAAGTTCGGTGCCGCAGTGAACGGGCACGGATTGGTGGCCAGCAACTGCATCCAGCGCGCGGGCCGCACCAGGAACGACGCCGGGCTGGTCAGCACCGCGCTGGTCCCCAGCACGATCGGCGAGCACACTCCCAGGATCAATCCGAGGTCGTGGAAGAACGGCAGCCACGAGACGAACGTCAAGTCCGGCGGAGTGATGCCGGCATGCCGCGAGTAGTCGGTGGTGATCTGCTGCAGGTTCGTCAGGAGATTCGTGTACGAGATCATCACGCCGGCCGGCGAACGCGTCGAGCCCGACGTGTACTGCAAATAGGCGGTGTCGTGGGGACTGCCGTCCTCGTACATTCCGCCACCGGACTGCGGCGGGGCGTCCAGGTCGAGCCGATCGACTTCGATGATCGCGGGCGCCGGCTGCCCCGATTCCGGCGTCACGCTGCGAGCGACTTCGGCTACCACCGCGGAAGTGGTGAGAACAGCAACAGGCGAGGCGTCGCGGAGTACCGATTCGACCCGCTCGTCGGTGACACCCCCCATCGGGACCGACAGCGGGACGGGAATCACTCCGGCGTGTAGCGCACCGAGGAAAGCGACGATGTACTCCAGCCCCTGCGGCGCGATGATCATCGCTCGGTCGCCGGCCGCGGCGGTCAGCCGGAGCTCACGGGCCATATTGGTGACCCGGCGATACAACTGCGGCCACGTCAGGCTGATCGGGACGCCGGCCCAGTCCTGGTCATAGTCGATAAAGGTGTACGCCGTGTCGTCCGGCTGCATACTTGCTCGCTCGCGCAGCAGAGCCGGAAGAGAAGCCTCGATCGCCTGTGTCACGCGAAGCAAGCTATCAAAGGCCGTTGTCCCGATACCTTTGAACCGGGATTTGAGTGACGCTTGCGTCAAGTACCCCGTACCGTCGCTAAGCGGGCGCCGAAGGCACCTGCGCAACGGCTCGACTCGTCGGTCTGCCGCTGCGGATAGTTGCGAATCAAGCAAACTTGACCCGCAACGCTGCGTCTGCGTCAATAATTGCCTTGCCCGGGTTCGGGGGAACCGGCGGTGAGTCAGCAACGGACCGGTCCGCAGTTTTCGTTGCTGTGGAGAGACGGGATGGTTTCATTCGGTGCGATCGATGACCGGACAGGTTGTTCAGACCCGGCGGATCCCTCGGCCGCTGTGAACGCCACATCGCCCACGCCGATCGCCGTCATCGGCATGGCCTGCCGACTCCCCGGTGGTATCGAGTCCCCTGAGCAGCTGTGGGAGGCGTTGCTGCGGGGCGACGACCTGGTCACCGAAGTCCCTCGCGATCGCTGGGACAACGACGAGTACTACGACCCCGAAGCCGGTGTGCCAGGTCGAACGGCATCGAAGTGGGGCGCATTCCTCGACGATGTCGCCGGCTTCGATTCGGAATTCTTCGGCATCAACGAAGATGAGGCCGCGGCGATCGATCCGCAGCACCGCTTGCTGTTGGAGACCGCCTGGGAGGCCATGGAGCACGCCGGGCTCACACCGGACAAGCTCAAGGACTCGCTGACCGGTGTCTTCACCGGATTGACCCATGCCGACTACCAAACGGTATCGGCCGATTCCGACGCCATGGAGGGGCCGTACGGATTCGCCGGAAACACCTTCAGCATGGCGGCCGGCCGCATCGCCTACACGCTCGGACTCCGCGGTCCCGCACTGGCCGTCGACACCGCGTGTTCGTCCGGCCTGCTCGCAGTGCATATGGGATGCCGCAGCCTGAGCGAGGGTGAAAGCGACCTGGTGTTCGCCGGGGGCGCGTACGTGATGCTGGACCCGCGCAAATATCTGGCTGGGACGGCAGCGGGTCACCTATCCCCGACCGGACGCTGCCGCGCCTTCGACGTCGCAGCCGATGGCTATGTCGCCGGCGAAGCCTGTGCGATGGTGCTGCTCAAGCGATTGCCGGATGCGCTGCGCGACGGCGACCGGATCCTCGCCGTCATCCGCGGTACGGCCGCCAACCACGACGGCCACACCGTGAACATCTCCACCCCCTCCGCCGCTGCCCAGGCCGCGGTGTACCGGACCGCGCTGGCTGCTGCCGACGTCGACGCAGACAGCATCGGCATGATCGAGGCGCACGGACCCGGCACACCGGTCGGTGATCCGATCGAGTTCGCCAGCTTGAGCGCGGTGTACGGCACCTCCGAGCCCTGCGCACTGGGCTCGGTGAAGACCAACGCCGGTCATTCGCAATCGGCGTCCGGTGCCGTCGGTCTGATCAAAGCGATTCTGGCTGTGCAGCACGGTGCGGTTCCGCGCAATCTGCACTTCACCCGCCTGCCCGACGACCTGGCCCGCATCCCGACGAAACTCTTCGTGCCGCAGGAGACGACGCAGTGGCCCACCAGCGGCCTACATCCGCGGCGTGCGGCTGTGTCGTCGTACGGGGTGTCCGGCACCAACGTGCATGCCATCGTCGAACAAGCTCCTCTCCCCCAGAGCCGGCCGAACGTCGGGGAGGACGACAGCGTCACACCCGTCGCGCTTCTCTTCCCGGTGTCGTCGACCTCCGCAGAGCAGCTCCGCCGCACCGCGGGCCGCCTCGGCCAGTGGGTGCAAACCCATGACGACGTCGCCTTGCCCGATCTGGCGTACACGTTGGCCCGCCGTCGCGCGCACCGCCCGGTGCGGACCGCGGTGACAGCCCGCACCCGACCGGAATTGACCAGAGCGCTGCGTGGGGTGGCCGATGGCGATGCGCCCTATCCGGCCGAACTGGGACACGGCGAGCGCGGACCGGTATGGGTGTTTTCCGGACAGGGATCGCAGTGGGCCCGCATGGGCACCGAATTGCTGGCCACCGAACCGGTTTTCGCCGCGACGATTGCGCAGATCGAGCCGCTGGTCGCCGAGGAGTCCGGGTTCTCGGTAACCGCCGCGATGACGGCAGCGGACGTGGTGAGCGGTGACGCCCACCTCCAGCCGACCGTGTTCGCCGTGCAGGTCGCGCTGGCGGCGACCATGGCTGCCTACGGTGCGCGTCCAGGCGCGGTCATCGGATATTCGATGGGTGAGGTCGCCGCCGCGGTGGTCTGCGGGGCGCTGTCTCTCGAGGACGGTGTGCGGGTGGTCTGCCGTCGCGCGCTGCTGATGGCGGGAATCGCGGGGGCCGGGATCATGGCATCGGTGGAACTGCCTGCCAAGCAGGTACTTTCGGAGCTGACCCTAGGCGGCATCAAGGATGTCGTGGTCGGCGTCGTCGCCGCCCCCGAGTCCACGGTGGTCAGCGGTGCGGCAGCGACCGTGCGCGAGTTGATGGCGACCTGGGAAGAACGCGACGTGATGGTGCGTCAGGCGCTGATCGACGTGGCAGCGCACTCTCCCCTCGTCGATCCGATTCTCGATGAACTCACACAGGTCCTGGCCGAGATCACGCCGCGGACGCCAGAGATTCCCTTCTACTCCGCGACGGGCTTCGACCCGCGCGAGGAGCCGGTGTGTAACAACAAGTACTGGGTGAAGAACCTTCGCAACACGGTCCGGTTCGCCGCTGCGGTGCGGGCCGCCTTGGAAGACGGCTACCGGGTGTTCGCAGAGATGTCGCCACATCCGATGCTCACCCACGCGATCGAGCGCGCCGCCGGCACGTTGGACACTCCGGTTGCCACCTTTGCTGCCATGCGGCGTGAGCAGGCCCAGCCGAACGGCTTGCGCGATCTGCTGGCCGGACTCCACAGTGCCGGTGCGGCAATTGATTTCGCCGTGCCGTATCCGACCGGTCAACTGGTGGACGCTCCACTGCCGACCTGGACGCGGCGCCGGCTCTGGTTGGAGCACGGCGACAAGGACACCCCTGCGCACGGCGGTCACTCGATAGCGGTACACCCGCTGCTCGGCCCGCACGTACGACTGCAGGAGGAACCCGAGCGCCATGTGTGGCAGGCCGAGGTCGGCACCGAGGCCCAACCCTGGCTGGCCGACCACTCGATCCGCGACGTGCCTCTGTTGCCCGGGGCGGCGTACTGCGAAATGGCCCTGAGCGCCGCGCATACCGTGCTGGGCGATGCCGCCGAGGTCCACGACATCCGTTTCGAGCAGGCCCTGTTGCTCGATCAGCAGACCACCGTCGGCGCCTCGGCGACGGTGTCCTCCCCCGGCGTGGTCGAGTTCATCGTCGAGTCCGAGGAAGGCGGCGCGCAGGTACGTCGGGCCAGCGCAACCCTGAAGACGGCCGGCGGCGAGCACCCCACCGCCTATGACATCGACGCACTACTCGCCCTGCATCCGCATCGGACGGACGGGACCGAGGTGCGCGCGGGCATGGATCAGCGTGGTGTTCAGTACGGCCCGGCCTTCAGCGGTCTCAGCGCCGTGCACACCGGCGCGGAGGCAACAGACACCGTCGTGGCCGAGGTCGTGCTGCCCAGCAAGATCCGCTCACAACAGAGTGCGTACGGCGTGCACCCAGCGCTTCTCGATGCCTGCTTCCAGGCGGTCGCGGCCAGCCCGCAGATCCAAGCCACCGGCGACGGTGCACTGGGGCTGGCCCTCGGCGTGCGGCGGCTGCGGCTGTACTCCGCCACCCGCACCGCCCGCTACTGCCACGTCCGTATCACTCGCGTCGACTCGTCCGAGATCGAGGCCGACCTCGATGTGCTCGACGAGGACGGCGCAGTATTGCTCCGCGTGCACGGACTACGATGCGGCACAGGCGAATCTGAGGAAGCTCAACAAGATCGGTTGCTCAGCGAGCGGTTGCTGACCATCGAGTGGCACCCGCGGCAGCTACCTGAACCACCTCACGTCGACGCAGGAACCTGGCTGCTGGTCAGTACCACCGCAACGCCGACCGCGCTCACGGCCTCGTTGGCCGACGCACTGAAACGCGAAGGCGCGCAGTGCACCACCATGTGCTGGCCGGGATCCGCCGATCACCCGGTCCACGCCGGACAGCTGGCCGACAACCTGCGCTCTGGACAGGTCACGGGGATGGTGATCCTCAATGGACCAGGTGAAACAGGGCTCGGTGGGGCCGATTTCGCGTCGCGGGGTGGCGAATACGTCGGGCATCTGGTTCGTATCACCCGCGAACTGTTGCAGACTCCGACGCAGTTGCCGCACCTGTTCGTGGTGACCCACGCTGCGCAGACCGTGCTGGCCGAGGACACACCCAATCTGGAGCAGGGCGGCCTGCGTGGCTTGGTGCGGGTTATCGGTGCCGAGCATCCGCATCTGCGTACCACCCACATCGATGTCGACGACGCCGCCGATGCCGAACATCTCGTTCGGCATCTGTTCAGCGGGTCCGACGAAGATGAGACCGCCTGGCGAGGCGGCCAGTGGTATACCGCGCGGATGATGCCCAGCCCGCTTGCCCCCGATGACCGGCATATCACCCTGGCGGACAACGAGTTCGACGGCGTTCGCCTGCAGATCCGCACGCCCGGGGATCTGGAAACACTGGAGCTGGTCGCCTATGAACGCGTCACGCCCGGACCGGGGCAGATCGAGGTCGCTGTTGGCGTGTCCAGCATCAACTTCGCCGACGTCCTTGTCGCCATGGGGCTGTTCCCCGCGATCGAGGGCGCGTTGCCGGAACTGGGCATGGATTTCGCCGGCGTGGTCACCGCGGTTGGGCCTGACGTCATCGACCATCGTGTCGGCGACCGGGTCAGCGGGTTCTCCGCGAACGGCTGTTGGGGGACGTTCGTAACCTGCGATGCCAGGCTGGCCGCGACGCTTCCGCCGGGACTGACCGATCACCAGGCCGTCGCGGTGGCCACCGCGACGGCCACCGCCTGGTACGGACTGCACGATCAAGCCCGCATCACCGCCGCTGACCGCGTGCTGATCCACTCCGCGACCGGCGGCGTGGGCCAGGCCGCCATCGGTGTCGCGCGGGCCGCGGGCGCCGAGATCTTCGCCACCGCGGGCAGCGAAGAACGGCGACAGATGCTGCGCGACATGGGAATCGAGCATGTCTACGATTCCCGCAGCACCGCCTTCGCCGAGCAGATCCGCCGGGACACCGACGGCTACGGTGTGGACGTCGTCCTCAACTCGCTGACCGGCGCCGCGCAGCGGGCCGGATTGGAATTGCTCGCCGTCGGCGGCCGCTTCGTCGAAATCGGCAAGCGCGACGTCTACGGCAACACCCGGCTGGGACTGTTCCCGTTCCGCCGGAATCTCACGTTCTACTACGTCGACCTCGCCCTGATGTCACTCAGCCATCCCCAGCGGGTGGGTGAGTTGCTGCGGACGGTGAATCAGCTTGTCGCAGAGGGCGATCTGCCACCTGCGCAGTACGCCGAGTACCCGCTGGCCGAAGCCGCCACCGCTATCCGCGTGATGGGCGCGGCGCAGCACACCGGTAAGCTCCTGCTCGACATCCCTCAGACGGGAACGAGCAGAGCCATCGTGCCGGCCGAGCAGGTGACGCCGTTCCGCAACGACGGCGCCTACCTGGTCACCGGCGGTCTGGGCGGGCTGGGCCTGTTCCTCGCGGAGAAGATGGCCATCGCCGGCTGTGGGCGCATCGTGCTGACCTCCCGCTCGCAGCCGACGTTGAAGTCGCTCGAGACGATCGAGCTGATCCGGGCGATGGGCGCCGACGTGGTGGTGCACTGTGGTGACATCGCCGATCCCGCCACCGCGCAGAAAATGGTAGAAGCCGCGACCGCCACCGGTCTGCCGGTCCGTGGTGTGTTGCACGCCGCGGCGGTGATCGATGACGCCACCCTGGCCAACATAACCGACGATCTCATCGAACGCGACTGGGCGCCAAAGGCCTACGGTGCGTGGAACCTGCATGCCGCGACCGCCGATCAGCCGCTCGACTGGTTCTGCTCCTTCTCCTCAGCCGCCGCACTGGTCGGTTCGCCCGGCCAAGGCGCTTACGCCGCCGCCAACAGTTGGCTCGACGCGTTCACTCGGTGGCGGCGGTCTCAGGGACTGCCGGCAACCGCCATCGCCTGGGGCGCCTGGAGTCGGATCGGCCGCGGCACGAAGCTCGCCGACACCGCCGGTGCCATCGCTCCCGACGAAGGGGCGTACGCACTCGATGTGCTGCTACGCCACGACCGTGCCTACACCGGGTACGCGCCGACGGTCGACAACACCTGGCTGACCGCCTTCGCCCAGCGCACCCCGTTCGCGGAGGCTTTCAAGATCACCGGCCACGGCTCCACCGGCACAAGCCGATTGCGAGCCGAGCTCAGTGAGTTGCCGCGCGACCAGTGGCCCGCCCGGCTGCGGCATCTGATCTCCGATCAGGTGAGCCTGATCCTGCGGCGCAGCATCGATCCGGACCGGCCGCTGTCCGAATACGGGGTGGACTCCCTGGGCGCTCTGGAGTTGCGCACCCGCATCGAAACCGAGACAGGAGTGCGCTTGACGCCGAGCGACCTCGCCGTCGGCACCATTCGCGGACTGGCGGAGCTGCTGTGCGAGAGGCTGGCGCCGTCCAACAGTGACGCGTCGGCGTAGCGGTAGGCGTTACAGGACAGGATTCTTGGGAGGATAGTGAACGCCGTTCTCAGAGTGGCCGCACTCGGCCTCGGTCAGCTCGTCGCGATCGGACTGTTGCTGTTCGTGTCCGCAGGCACCCTCGACTACTGGCAGGCGTGGGTGTTCTTGGCGGTTTTCGCAGTGACCGCCTGGGTGCCCAGCATCTACCTGCAGATAACGAACCCTGTTGTCCTACAACGTAGGATGAAGAGCGGCCCGGTCGCCGAGGGCCGAACCGTGCAGAAGATGGTGATGCTCGGCCTCTACGGCTCGCTGGTGGCGATCTGCGTGGTCGGTGGTCTGGACCATCGCTTCGGCTGGTCTGCGGTGCCGGCCGCGCTGTGCGTCATCGGTAGCGCACTGGCCGGCGCGGGGTTGGTCGTCACGGTGCTGGTCGCCATCCAGAACACGTACGCGTCCACAACCGTCCAGGTGGAGGCAGGCCAGCACGTGGTCAGCACCGGCCTCTACGGACTGGTGCGACACCCGATGTACACCGGCAACGTCCTGATTCTCGTCGGCCTGCCGTTGGCTGTCGGCTCCTTCTGGGCGCTGGCCTTCGTCATGCCGGGAATTGCCGCACTCGCCACCCGCATCCACGACGAGGAGAAGTTGCTCGGTGACGAGTTGGACGGATATCGCGAGTACACCCAGAAGGTCCGGTCCCGACTGATTCCCTACATGTGGTGAACAGATGACCGATCTCATCGTGCGAAAGCTGCGATTCGCCTTCGCCGAACGTCCCGTCCCGTTCAACTGGAATCCGTCCGATCCGGCGTTCTCCTGCGCGGGCAACATGCTGTCGTTCATGTTCCTGGCCATCGAGAAGATGATCAGCGCGACGGTCCACGAGGTGTTGCCGGATATCACCGATCCCGCGGTCGCGGAGGAGGCTCTGGCGTTCGTCCGCCAGGAGGGCCAGCACAGCATGGCCCATCGCCAACATGCCAAAGGTCTGATCAAGGCGTATCCGGCGCTGCAAGAGGCTCTCGACGACGTGATGGCGGTGTACGACGACCTGACCGTCACCACCCCGGTGAAGTATCGGTTGGCCTATATCGCCGATCTGGAGGCGACGTTCACGCCGACCTTCACGATGATGCTCAACCACGCCGACACCTTGTTCGCACCCGGAGACGACCGAGTGGCCTCACTATTCCTGTGGCACTTCGTCGAAGAGATTGAACACCGCAGCTCGGCGCTGATCATCTACGACGCAGTCGTCGGAGAACCTTGGTACCGCATGCGGGTGGCACCGTCGGTGTTCCAGCACGGCGGGGCGGCAATGGTGTCGATCACCAGGAACTTCAACAAACTCATCCCGCTCGACGTGCGCAAGGTCGACGCGACCTCGATGTTCGGCAGTCCGGGGCTGAAAACAACTCTTGCAGTGCGCTTCCCGCTATTGCAGAAGTTCTGCACACTCGATGTCCCCGACTACGGACCGATCCAGAAGTTCTACCCGCACATCCCGCTGCGGGAGCAAGCGGTCGCCGCGCTGGGCGTCATGCGCAGCCAGATTCCGGGCCACAAGCCCGCCAAGTCGAAGATGCCTGCTCTCGCGAAGGAATGGCTGACCCGCTACGACGCCGGCTACGACGTGACGCAGTGGTACACGAGCGCCGGCTACGACGAGGCGTCACAGAAATAGCAGTCGCTATCCCAGCCGCTGGCTGAGTCCTTGCACCGTTGGTGTCTCGAACAGGGCCTGCACTGGCAGCTGACGATCGAACACGGCGTTGAGAATGGAGACCGCGCGCATGGCAGACAGTGAGTCGCCACCCAGGTCGAAGAACGAGTCTTCCACCCCGACGTGTTCGGTGCCGAGCACCCGGGCGTAGATGCCGCACAGGCTTGCTTCGACATCGGTAGCGGGACCACGGCTTTCGTGCGGATAGTCCACCGTCGGCACGACCGATGTCGCGGTGTCCCAGTGTTCCAACGAAATCAGAGGGGAACCGGGATCGTCAGCCATCGCGATCAGAGCCTGCTCGAGTTGAGCGATCAGTCGCTGGATGGCGTTGTCATCGAACACATCGGTGCGGTACTGGATGCGAAGGTCCAGTTCGTCACCCGGCACGGCTTGAACGGTCAGCGGGTAGTGGTAGTAATCGCGGCTGTCGACGTCGCTCACCGTGAGCCCGTCCGCGCCCGACAACAAGGACGTGTCGGTCGGATAGTTCTCGTAGACGAAGACGGTGTCGAACAACCGGCTCTGGCCGACTGCCCGGTGAATCTCGTTGAGGCCCAGGTACTCGTACTCGAATGTACGGCTTCGCGCATCGGCAAGACGGCCGAGCAGATCCGCAGTGGTGTCATCCGGTGAGACGGTGACCCGCAGTGGCACCGTGTTGATCAGCAGCCCCACCATCGAGTCCACGCCTGGAACATCGGCGGGGCGACCCGCGACCACGACGCCGAAGGCGATGTCTCGACCGCCGGTCATCGCCATCAACAGTTGAGTCCAGGCGGCCTGCAATACGGTGCTGATGGTGGTGTGCTGGGCGCGAGCCAGGTCGTTGAGCGCCTGCGTCGTCTTCTCCGAGACCCGAAGCGACGTGACGTTCCGCGGCCCTTGGCCCAAGGGATCTCGAGTCCCGACCACTGTCGGAGTGTCGAACCCGGCAAGCGCTTCGGCCCACGCTGAACGCGCTGATCGAACGTCCCGGTCGGCCAGCCAACCGATGAATCTGCGATATGGCACAGCCGCAGGCAGCCGCTGTCCGTAATACCCGGCGAAGACTTCTTGCAGCAACACGGTCAGCGACCATCCGTCGAGCAGGATGTGGTGATTGGTCAGTACCAACCGGTGCTCGCCGGGGGCGATGCGGATCAGCGTGGCCCGGAATGCCGTCTGACCGGCCAAATCACAGACCGCAGCCCGATCGTCCGCGCACAGCTGTTCGATCTGGTCGTCGCGTTCGGCGGCGACATGAGTCAAGTCGACATAGCGCCATGGCACCACCGGGTCGGTCGGGATGACCTGGACCGGATCGCCACCTGAATAGATCGCCGGGTCGCGTTTTTCTCGCCCGCTGGACCGCCAGAAGCGCGCCGCGAGATTGGGATGTCGTTGGACCGCGGCCTGCACAGCCTCGTGCAGGCGGTGGGGATCCAGCCGGCCGCCCAACGTGACAGCCATCTGTACGGCATAGACGTCGTCGCCGCAGCTGTGAGCGATGTCGGCGTGGAACAGCAGTCCTTGTTGTAGCGGCGTCAGCGGCAGGATGTCGGCGACGTCGTTGACCCGGCAGAGCTCGTCGATTTGCTTCTGGGTCAGCTGCGCGGGCGCGATGTCGGAGGGTGTCAGCCCGCCGCCGCCGGCGTTCACGTGCGCGCAGATGCCGGCGAGCGCGTCGAACCACAGTTCGCTCAGTCGTGTGACCTGTTCATGATCCAGCGCACTGAGCGCCCAGGTCCATCCAGCCCGCAGCCGCGGTCCATCGGCGGTTTCCACTGTGCCGGCATTGAGTTCGACGGTGTGCATCAATGGCATCGGGACCGCCGCCGCAGGGCCGGTCACCTTCCAGCCGTCCTCCCGAATCTCCCAGATGTCCCCCGACACCTGGCCGCCGCCTGCGCCCATCCGACCGAGATAGTTGAATCCGATTGTCGGGTCCGCGCCGGCCAGCTGAACGTCGTCGTTGAGATAGCGGAGCAGTCCGTAGGTCAAGCCGTCCGGGAGGGCGCGAAGCTGCTCCTTGGCGTCTTTGACGATCGGCCCCAAAGCGATATCGCCGGCGAGCACCTGCCCCCAGTCCAGCCCGGCCGTCCGGAGAGCTACCGGGTACTTGGTGGTGAACCACCCGACGGTGCGTGACAGGTCGACATCGGCGATATCCTCCTGCCGCCCATGACCTTCGGCATCGATCACGACCGGTGCGCCTGCGGCGCCGAGGAATTCGGCCAACGCCAACCCGAAGGCGATCAGCAGAATGTCGTTGATGCCGGCATGGAAAGCTGCAGGCACCTCGCCGAGCAGCATCCTGGTCGTCTCGGGGTCCAGCTCCACCGACAGACTGCCAGCGTTGGCGTAGGTGTCGACCGCCGGTTGCACCGCAGGCAATAGTGCGGGCATCGCGGCAATGTGCCGCCAGCGCTCCAGCTGTCCGGTGACCTCGGGCCGGTACGCGTACTCGGCCAGAACCGACGCCCACTGGGCGAAGGATGTACGCGGGGCGGACAGCGCGATCTCCTGGCCGCCGTGATGCTGGGCCCACGCGAGGTTGAAGTCCTCCAGCAGAATTCGCCACGACACACCGTCGACGACCAGGTGGTGCGCGATCATCAGCAATTGCCCCGTCGGCACCGCCCACAGGGCGGTGACCATCTGGCCGGCCGCCGGGTTCAACCGTGACCTGGCCTCCGTCACCACCTCATCCGAGAGCACCTCGACCGTCTGCAGGCACGCCGCGGCATCCACCGCTCCCGGCTCGAGCACGATCGGTGACCAACCGCCCGCACCGTCGTCGTCGATGCGCAGCCGCAACATCGCGTGGCGGTCGAGGATGGCTTGCAGCACCACCAGCACGTCGTCCTCGGTGACGCCGACCGGCGCCTGGATCAACACGGTCTGGTTGAACTGGTCGACCGGTCCCTGAACTTCGTTGAGCCACCGCATGATCGGGGTCGCCGCCAGTGGGCCGACACCTTCGTCCACCACATCGCTCTCACCGTCGGTGAGGGTGGCGACCCGGGCCAGCCCGGCCACGGTCTGTTCGACGAAAACGTCGCGCGGACGGCACAGCACGCCGGCAGCGCGCGCCCGGGCGACCACCTGCATGGACAGGATGCTGTCGCCGCCGAGCTCGAAGAACGACTCGTCGACGCCCACCCGTTCCAGGCCGAGAACCTGCGCGTAGATGCCTGCCAGGATCTCCTCCACGGCGTCCGAGGGCGCACGGTAGGAGTCGGCGTCGTGATAGTCCGGCGCAGGCAGGGCCTTGGTGTCGAGTTTGCCGTTGACCGTCAGCGGCAGCGCATCGATCACGACCACCGCGGTGGGGACCATGTACGACGGCAGCTTGTCCGCCAACGCGGCGCGCGCCGCAACCGGATCCACCATGCCGGTCAAATATCCGACCAGACGTTTGTCGCCGGGCCGGTCCTCACGAGCGATCACCACCGCATCGTCGACTCCGTCCAATGCTCCCAGGGCGGACTGGATTTCGCCGAGCTCGATGCGGTATCCGCGGATCTTGACCTGCTCGTCGGAGCGTCCCATGTAGCGCAGTTCGCCGTCTGCGCCCCAATACATCAAGTCACCGGTGCGATACATCCGCGCGCCGGGTTCCCCGAACGGGCACGCCACGAAGCGGGTCGACGACAAGGCGGCCCGACCGATGTACCCGTCGGCCACCCCGGCGCCGGCCACGTACAGCTCACCGACCACCCCAGGCGCGACCGGACGCAACAGCGTGTCGAGGACGAAGAAGCCGAGGTGACCAAGCGGCACCCCGATGGGGCTGACGGCGCTATCCGCATCGCCGGCCACGATCTCGCGGAACGAGGCGTGCACCGTGGTCTCCGTGATGCCGTACATGTTGATCAAGCGCGGCGAACCCGGGGGGTGATTCTCAAGCCACGGGCGCATGCGTTGCGGCTCAAGCGCTTCCCCGCCGAACACCACAGCCTCCAGTACCAGCTGTGCACCGAGTTCGAGATGTGCGGCGTCGGCGGCTTGCAGTGCGTAGAACGCGGTCGGAGTCTGGCTGAGCACCCCGACGCGTTCCGAAACGAGAAGGGCGTGCAAGTCTTCCGGGGAACGCACCACAGCGTCGGGGACCACGACCACGCGGCCGCCGTACAGCAACGCGCCCCAGATCTCCCACACCGAGAAGTCGAACGCCAGCGAGTGACATTGCGACCAGGCGAGCCCCGTCATGTCCATATCGGCGTCCAGGGTCTCGAGCAGCCGAATAACGTTGCGGTGCGGAATCGCCACGCCTTTGGGTGTGCCCGTCGTGCCCGAGGTGTAGATGATGTACGCGACGTCGTCCGGGTGCGGCCCGGGTAGTGCCGCGCTGGTATCGACGGCGAGGTCGTTCAGATCGTTGACATCGATGACCGAGAGGGCTTGCCCGTCAAGCAGTTCCGTCAACGCCGCAGTGGTGATCGCGGCGACCGGCTTGGCGTCACCCAGCACGAACTGTCGTCGCGACTCGGGCACTGCCGGGTCGATCGGAACATAGGTGGCACCGGTCTTGACGACGGCCACCATCGCCATGATCGCCTCGGCCGAGCGCGGCAGCAGCAGCGCCACCCGCTGCCCGGGGCCCGCCCCACGGCCGATCAGCACACGGGCGGCGCAGTCGGTCACCTCATCGAGCTCGCGATACGACATCGAACGGCCCTCGAAGGTGACCGCCATCGCATCGGGCGTCCGCGCCGCCTGCGCCGCGAACACCGACGCGATCGACTTGGTGCTCGGCACCGCTTCAGTGAGCACGCTTCGATTGCCGACCTGATCAAGCCGGGCGTGCTCGGCGCTATCCAGAACGTCCAGCGCCGACATGTGTTGATTCGGCTCGGAAGTCATCGCTTCGAGCACACGCTGTAGCCGCTCGACGATCTTCTCGATGCTGGCGGCGTCGAACACATCGGTGCGGAATTCGATACCACCACCGATACCGGCGGGCTCACCCGCTGGGGTCCAGCGTTCGGCAAGATTGAAGGTGAGGTCCATCCGGGCGGTCTTGGTGTCCACCGCCAGGGGTTCGACCTGCAGCTCGCCGAGCGACAAACCGGCGGCATCGCCTGCCTGCCAACCGAAGTTCTGCCACGCCAACACTACCTGCACCAACGGGTGGTGGGCCATGCTGCGGGTCGGCTTGAGCCGCTCGACCAGTACCTCGAACGGAACATCTTGATGCTCGTAGGCGGACAGGCTGCGTCGACGCACTTGCGCCAGCAGATCGGCGAAGGTCGGGTTGCCGGACAGGTCAACCCGCAGCACCAAGGTGTTGACGAAGAATCCGACCAGTTCGTCCAGCGCGGTGTCAACACGCCCGGCTATCGGGAAGCCCACCGCCACATCGCTGTTGGCGGACAGATTCGACAGCAGCACCGCCAATGCGGTCTGGATCACCATGAAGCTGGTTGCATTATGCTCGCGCGCCACCCGTTCGACCGCTTGCTGTAGCTCGGCAGGCCAGTCGATGTCGAGCCGCGCGCCGAGGTAGTCGGCGACCATCGGGTATGGCCGGTCGGTCGGCAGCTGCAACTGCTCGGGCATGCCGGCGAGTGCGTCTTCCCAGTAGCTCAGTTCGGCGGAGATGCGGCTGTCGGCATCGGCCAGATCGCCGAGCCGCGCTCGTTGCCACAGCGTGTAGTCGACGTACTGGACCGAGAGGTCGGCCCAGCCGGGAGCCTCACCGGCCGACCGGCTCGCGTACGCGACACCCAGATCGCGCACCAGCGGAGCGATGGACCACCCGTCCGCGGCGATGTGGTGCACCACCGCAACCAGCACATGTTCGTCACCGGCGACCCGGAAAACCCTGGCTTGCATGGGGATTTCCTGCGACAAGTCGAATGCGTAGCCGGTCACCGTGTCGATGGCGTCAGCGAGTTCGCTGTCCGACCAGCCGGTCGCGTCGATGACGGTCCAGCCGAAATCGGCCATCTCGGTGGGCACGATGAGCTGTTCGGGCACTCCGGCCACCTCGGGGAAACGTGTCCGCAGGCTCTCCTGATGGTCCACCACGTCGGCCAGCGCCGCACCCAGAGCATCCACATCCAGCTCGCCGCGCAGCCGCAACGCGACCGGCAGGTTGTAGATGGGTGACGGCCCTTGGAGCTGGTCGACGATCCACAATCGGTTCTGTGCGAAGGACAGCGGCACGACCTCCGGCCGCGGACCGGCGACCAGTGGCTCCGCGGAGCCCTCGGCTCCGGACAGCCGGGGTGCCAGTTGCGCCACGGTGGGCGTCTCGAAGAGCGCCCGCACCGCGAGACCGCAGCCCAGGCTGTTGTTGACCGCGGCGACCAGACGCATCGCCGACAACGAATCCCCGCCCAGGTCGAAGAACGAGTCGTCGACGCCGACGCGCTCGGTACCCAGCACCTGGGCGAAGATCCCCGCCAGGATCTCTTCGGTCGGAGTGCTTGGCGCACGGTAGCTTTCCGCATCCTGATAGTCCGGCGCCGGAAGTGCCCGCCGGTCGAGCTTGCCGCTGACGGTCAGCGGCAACGCGGCCAGTTCGATCACCGCGGCCGGCACCATGTACGCCGGGAGTCGCTCGGCGAGCGCGACACGGATCTTGACCGGATCCGCCGTCCCGGTGAAGTAACCCACAAGGCGTGGGTCACCCGGACGGTCCTCACGGGCGATCACCACGGCCTGCTCGACCCCGTCGAGACCGGCCAGGACGGCCTGGATCTCGCCGGGCTCGATCCGGTAGCCGCGAATCTTGACCTGCTCGTCGGCGCGACCGAGGTACTGCAGTTGCCCGTCGGCGCGCCACCGCACCAGGTCGCCGGTGCGGTACATCCGGTTTCCGGGATCGCCGAACGGGCAGGCCACGAACCGCGAAGCCGTCAGATCGGTGCGCCCGATGTACCCGACTCCGACACCGCGGCCCGCCACATACAGTTCACCGACCACGCCCTCCGGCACCGGCTGCAACCGGTCGTCGAGGACGAACAGGGCGACGGTCGGCGGCGGCGCTCCGATCGGCACCTCGGCGCCGACCACCAAGGGCGCACTCATCGACGCATACACGGTGACTTCGGTTGGGCCGTAAGCATTGATCACCACGCGGCCGGGTGCCCACTGTTCCACCACCTCCGGCGGACAGGCTTCACCGCCCAGCAGCAGCGCCACCGATTCGAGCCCCTGCGGGCGCAGCGCGGCGACCGCCGACGGGGTCTGGGTGAGAACGTTGACGCGATCACGGACCAGCAGCGCGTGGAAGTCGTCGGGCGAACGGACCACCGCGTCGGGTACCACCAGTAGCCGCCCGCCACCGAGCAGTGCGGCCCAAATCTCCCATACCGAGAAGTCGAAGGCATAGGAGTGGCACTGCGTCCACACCTGATCGGGCGGAAGTGCGGGATGGGCAGAAGCCGCCAGGTGGGCCAGGTTGCGGTGGCTCAGCGCAACGCCTTTGGGTGTTCCGGTGGTGCCCGACGTGTAGATCAGGTAGGCGATGTTGTCCGGGTCCGGTGGCGGCGGCGCCGCCGCGGACTGACGGGCCACGGCCGGATCGTCGATGTCGACGACCGCGACATCGTGCCCGTGCAGCCGGGGCCGTAGCTCGGCCGTGGTCACGACGAGGACCGGCGCGGCATCGCCGAGCATGAATTCGATGCGGGCTTCAGGCAGCGCGGGATCGATGGCGAGGTAGGACGCGCCGATCTTCAGCGCGGCCAGCATCACGACGACGGCCTCGGCCGAGCGGTCCATGAACAACGCCACGCAGTCGCCGGCGCCGACACCTTTGCCGGACAGCAGGTATGCGAACCGGTTTGCCGCCTCCTCCAGCTCCCGGTAGGTCATGGACACGTCGCCGGACGTCAGTGCGACGGCTGTCGGTGCGCGGCCAACCCGTTCGGCGAACAGCTCTGGAATCGACACCTCAGCCTGCGTCGGCCTGGTCAACACCGCGCGGTTACCGATCGTGTCGAGGCGGGCACGCTCGGCGGGGTCGAGCACATCGATTGTGGACACCCGTCGGGTCGGCTCGGCCGTCATGGCAACCAGTACGCGGTGCAGTCGCGCGACCAACGTCTCGATGGTGGCGGCGTCGAAGACGTCGGTGCGGAACTCCACCATCCCGGCGATCCCGGTGGGCGCGCCGTCGTGGGTCAACCGTTCGCTCAACGAGAACGCGAGATCGACACGCGCAGTGTGGGTGTCGAGCGGGAGCTGGGTGACCTGCAGGTCCCCCAGAGCCATGGCGATGTCGTCGCTGGTCTCCCCCGGCAGGTTCCGCCAGGCCAGCATCACCTGGACCAGCGGATGATGGTTGAGCGACCGCGTCGGATTGATCCGCTCGACGACGGCTTCGAACGGCACGTCTTGGTGTTCGTAGGCTGCGAGGCTGCGAGTCCGCACCTGATCCAGCAGGTCCGCGACGGTGGGGTCACCGCCGACGTCGACGCGCAGCACCAGGGTGTTGACGAAGAACCCGATCAGGTCGTCGAGGGCGGGATCTCGCCGGCCGCCGATCGGAAATCCCACCGCCACATCGGTGCTCGCGCTGAGCTTGCCAAGCAGTAGTGCCAGCGCGGCCTGGATCAGCATGAAGCTGGTCGCATTGTGTTCGCGGGCTACCTGGGTGATCCGCTCCTGTAATTCGACGGGCCACTGCCACGACGTGGTGGCGCCACGTTGATCGGCCACCGGCGGGTATGGCCTGTCAGTCGGAAGCTCGAGCCGTTCGGGCATGCCGGACAACGCATCTTGCCAGTACGCCAGTTGGGCATTGATCAGGCTGTTGCTGTCGTCCAGGTCACCGAACTGCGCGCGCTGCCAGAGCGTGTAATCGACGTATTGCACTGGTAATTCGGCCCACATCGGGTTCAGGCCCGCACTGCGGCAGACATAGGCCACGCCCAGATCACGCACCATCGGGTCCATCGACAAGCCGTCTGCGGCGATGTGGTGCGCCACGGCCACCACCACGTGGTCGCTCTCGCTGATCCGGAACAGTCGTGCCTGCATGGGAATCTCGACGGCAAGATCGAAGGCGTGCAGTGCGACAGCACTGACTGCGTCGTCCAGCTGGGCCGACGTCCAGGCGGCCGCATCAATGACCTCCCATCCGAAGTCCGCCTGCTGCGCTGGTATCACCACCTGCTGAGGCACCCCGTCAGGTGCGGCGAACACGGTGCGCAGGCTTTCGTGGCGACCCACCACGTCAGCCAGCGCCGCGCCCAACGCGTCGACATTGAGGTGCCCTTGAAGCCGCAGACCGACTGCCATGTTGTACGTCGGTGAGGGCCCCTGTAATTGATCCAGGAACCACAATCGGTTCTGCGAGAACGACAATGGGATCGCCTCAGGGCGCTCCATCGGCACCAGCGGCGACAACCTGTTGTCTTCTCCGCCGATGCGAAGCGCCAGTTGCGCGACCGACGGAGCCTCGAACAACGTTCGCACCGACAGCCGGGTGTTCATTCCGGTGTTCACCGCGGCGATCAGGCGCATTGCCGACAGCGAGTCGCCGCCGAGATCGAAGAATGAGTCGTCCACGCCGACCCGTTGCACGCCAAGCACGTTGGCGTAGATGCCGACCAAGATCTCCTCAACCGCGGTCGTCGCTGCGCGGTAGGAATCGGTATCGACGAACTCCGGCGCGGGCAGGGCGCGCCGGTCGAGTTTGCCGTTCACTGTCAGCGGCAGCGTGTCGATCGCCATGATCGCGGCCGGAACCATGTACTCCGGGATGCGCTCGGCCATCGCCGCGCGGACAGCTACGGGATCGGCTGACCCGGTGATATAGCCGACCAGTCGCTTCTCGCCCGGTCGGTCCTCGCGGGCGATCACCACCGCCTGCTCGACCCCGTCCACCGCGGCGAGTGCGGCCCGGACTTCGCCGAGTTCGATGCGATACCCGCGGATCTTGACCTGTTCGTCGGCGCGCCCCACGTACCGCAGTTCGCCGTCGGCACCCCACCACACCAGATCGCCGGTGCGATACATCCGCTGACCGGGCGGCCCGAACGGGCATGCGACGAAACGGGACGACGACAAGCCCGGGCGACGCCAATAGCCCAAACCAGCCTGCGGCCCGGCCACGTAGAGATCACCGACCACACCGTCCGGAACCGGTTTCAACCATTGGTCGAGGACGAAGAACGCCAGATCGTCCAACGGCCCCCCGACGGGGCTCACATCGGAATCGCCCGCGATATCCGCGTGCACGATCTCGCGGAACGATGCGTGTACGGCGGTCTCGGTGGTGCCGTACAGGTTGAGCAAGCGCGGGGTGTCCGGGTGGTTGGCAAGCCACGGTCGGAGACGTTGCGGCTCAAGGGCTTCGCCGGCGAAGATCACCGCGCGCAGATTGAGCTCACGTCCGACCTCGGGCCGCAGCGTATCGGCGGTCTGCAACGCATAGAACGCCGACGGCGTCTGGGACAGCACGCTGACCTGTTCTGCGGCCAGCAGCGCATGAAACTCCTCGGGTGCGCGAGCCACCGATTCTCCCACCACCACCAGCCGTCCGCCATACAGCAGCGCACCCCACATCTCGCACACCGAGACGTCGAAGGCCAGTGAGTGCCAGAGCGACCAGACCTGTTCTGCCATCGCGATCTTGGTGTCCATCGCCGCCAGCAGCTGGGTGACGTTCTGGTGGGTGATCGCCACACCCTTGGGAATTCCCGTGGTGCCCGAGGTGTAGATCAGATATGCGATGTCTTCGGGCACCGGGCCCGGTAACGGGATGCTCGGGCAGTCCGCTACCGCAGGGTCATGCACGTCGATGATCGGTAGGCCGTGGCCGTCGAGGCGCTCGGCGAGCTGCGGGGTGGTGATCGCCGCGACAGGCGCAGCGTCGCCGAGTACCAGCTGCATCCGCGCGGACGGTGCGGCCGGGTCGATCGGAACGTAGGCTGCGCCCGTCTTGAGGACCGCCAAAATCGACACGATCGCCTCTGCAGAGCGCGGCACCAGCAGTGCCACCCGCTGCCCGGGACCAATCCCCTTGCCGACCAGCAGATGTGCGAAGCGGTTTGTAGCCTCGTCCAGCTCTCGGTAGGTGAGTGAATGCTCGCCGCACGTCAACGCCACCGTGTCCGGAGCACGCGCCACCTGCGCGGCGAACAACGCCGGAATCGACCTGGTGGGCACCGGCTCCGCGAGAGCGTTCCGGTTGCTCCACTGGTCCACTCGGGCGTGCTCGGCGTCGTCGAGTACGTCGATCAAAGACAGCGGACGGTCGGGATCGGCGATCATCGCTGCCAATACCCGCTTCAGCCGCTCGATCAGCGTCGTGATCGCGGCCGCGTCGAAGAGGTCGGTGTCGTACTCGACTCGCAAGTGCAGATCGTCACCGGGGATCGCTTGCATCGCCAGCGGATAATGGTTGTATTCGCGGTGCGCGAAGTTCGTGACGGACAGCCCGTCGGCGCCGGACAGCTTGGCGGCATCGATCGGGTAGTTCTCGTACACGAAGAATGTGTCGAACAAGTGGTCGTGACCGGTTGCACGGTGTATTTCACTGAGCGCCAGGTGCTCATGATCCAGCGTCTGCGCATGAGAGTTCTGCAGCTGGTGTAGCAGTTCGGTCGTGGTTGTCGCCGCGGTGATCGTTGCCCGCACCGGCACCGTGTTGATCAACAGACCCACCATCGAGTGGGCTCCCAAAACCTCATCGGGACGCCCCGACACGGTCGTGCCGAATGCCACATCACGCTGTCCCGTCAGGGACATCAACACCCGCGCGAAGGCGCTCTGCAGCACCGTACTCACCGTCGTGTGGCGTGAGCGTGCAAGCTCGGCAAGAGCTTTCGTGGTGTGCCAGGGGACCACGGATGCCACCACCTCGCGGTGCCCGAGGCTCGCCCGGCCTGCGCTGCCGAGCAATGTCGGCGTGTCGAAACCGGCCAGCACCTCACCCCACGCCGCGCGCGCGGCGTCGAGGTCGCGGCCGGACAGCCAGCTCACGAACCGCCGATACGGCGCGGCCGGAGGTAACCGCTGCCCGTAGTAGCTGGCGAACACCTCGCCGAGCAGAATGGGAAGCGACCAACCGTCCAGGACGATGTGGTGGTTGGTCAACACAAACCGGTATTGATCTGCTGCCGTCCGAATCAGCGCCGCACGGAATGACGGCTGAGTGGCCAACTCGCACACCGCACTACGTTCCGCGGCACAGATCTGTGCTATCAGCTCCCCGACGTCGCCACCGGCGGTGGCCAAGTCGAAGTACTGCCACGGCACCGCCGGGTCCGCCGGAATGATCTGCACCGGTTCGGCGAACTTCTGCGAGAATCGCGCCGCCACGTTCGGGTGCCGCGCGACGACGTCCTGCACCGCTGCCTGCAGCCGCTCCTCGTCCAGGGGACCAGTCAAACTGACATACAGCTGCACCGCGTACACGTCGTCGCCGCCCAGAGCCGCACTGGCATGGAACAGCAGTCCCTGCTGCAAAGGGGTCAGCGGCAGCACGTCGGCTATCCGGAAGCTGCCGCCGGCACCGGTCGAGGTGTTCTTGGCGACGACAGGAGTCGGCACGGGTGTGGCGGCTGCCGGTGTCGACGCAACCTCGTCGCCTGCGATCACGGCGGCCAATTGCGCAACGGTCGGGGCGTCGAACAGGGCTCGCACCGAAAGGCGGGTGTTCACTCCGGCATTCACCGCCGCGATCAGACGCATCGCCGACAGCGAATCACCGCCCAGGTTGAAGAACGAGTCGTCCACGCCGACGCGCTGCACACCCAGTACCTGCACATAGATGCCGACCAGGATTTCCTCGACCGCCGTTGTCGGTGCGCGGTAATGGCTGACGTCCTGAAACTCCGGCGCCGGCAACGCTTTTCGGTCGAGCTTTCCGTTGACCGTCAGCGGCAGCGCATCGATCACCATGAGCGCTGCGGGCACCATGTATTCGGGTAGTCGCTCGGCCAGCGCCGAACGCAGTGCTGCAGGTTGGGCTGTCCCGACGACGTAACCCACCAGCCGCTTCTCGCCGGGACGGTCTTCGCGGGCGATCACCACCGCCTGGTCGACCCCGTCGAGGCCGGCCAGCACCGAGCGGACCTCACCGAGCTCGATGCGGAAGCCGCGGATCTTCACCTGCTCGTCGGCGCGACCCACATAGCGCAGCTGGCCGTCCGCGCCCCACCACGCCAGATCGCCGGTGCGATACATGCGTGTTCCCGATCCGCCGAACGGGCAGGCCACAAAGCGGGACGCGGTCAACCCCGCGCGGCCCGAGTAGCCGACACCGACACCGCGGCCTGCCACGTACAACTCACCGATCGAGCCGGGCGGCACCGGCCGTAGCCAGCCGTCGAGAAGGAACAGTGCCGCCCCCGCGATGGGTGGCCCGATCGGCACCGGCCCGGAGTCGGCGGCCAGCGGTGCACTCAATGCGACGTCGACCGTCGTCTCGGTGGGGCCGTAGGCGTTGATCATCACCCGTCCGGGCGCCCACTGATCCGCCAGCTCGGTCGGGCAAGGTTCGGCTCCGATGATCAGCGCCACCGACTCCAGTGCCGCGGGCGACAACATCCCCACTTCGGACGGAGTGGTGCTGAATACGCTTACGCCCTCGGAAACCAGCAGTCTCTGAAGGTCTTCCGGCGCGCGGGCCACCGACTCCGGCACCACCACGAGGCGGCCACCGCCCAGCAGCGCGCCGAAGATCTCCTGGACCGAGACGTCGAATCCATAAGAGCGGCACTGCGACCACACCCGTGTCGGTGGAAGGGCTGCCGCGTGCAGCGAGTCCATCAGCTGCGCAACGTTGCGATGGGTGATGGCCACGCCCTTGGGGACCCCGGTGGTTCCCGAGGTGTAGATCAGGTAGGCGATGTCCTCCGGTGTCGGTCCGACGAGGTCGGTTCCGGGCTGATGATCGAGAGCCGGGTCATTCACGTCGATCAGCCGTATGTTGTGTCCCGCCAACCGCTGGGCCAACGCGGAGTTGGTGATCGCCGCCGCCGGCTCGGCGTCAGCCAGCACCAACTCCATCCGGGCCGACGGTGCGGCCGGGTCGATCGGCACATACGCCGCCCCGGTCTTGAGCACCGCCAGAATCGATACGATTGCATCCGCCGATCGCGGCAAGAGAATCGCCACTCGCTGACCTGGACCAATACCCTTGTCCGCCAGAACATATGCGAGTCTGGTGGCAGCAGCGTCGAGCTCGCGGTAGGTCATCGTACGGCCGTCGAAGGTCAGCGCAGGCGCCTCCGGGGTACGCGCCACCTGCGCCGCGAACAACTCGGGGATCGACGGCGGCGGGGGTACCGGCTGAGCCAGTACCGCGCGATTGCTCCAGCCATCGAGTCTGGCGCGCTCGTCATCGGTCAGCAGGTCCAGAGTCGACAACGCCCGCTCGGGATCGGCGATCATCGCCGCCACCACGCGCGTGAGCCGCCCGACCAGAGCGTCGATGCCCGCCGCGTCGAACACGTCGGTGTCGTACTCGACGCGCAGTGTCAGCTCGTCACCCGGAATTGCCTGAACCGACAGCGGATAGTGGTTGGTCTCGTGGTGGGCAAACGTCGTCACGGACAATCCGTCGCTGCCGGAGAGCGTGGCCGCGTCGATCGGGTAGTTCTCGTAGACGAAGAAGGTGTCGAACAGCTGATCCATGCCGGTGAGACGGTGAATCTCGCTCAGCGCCAGGTGTTGGTGGTCCAGCGTCTGGGCATGATCACTCTGCACCTGCCCCAACAGATCAGCGGTGGTGGTCGTCGCATCGATGCCGACCCTCACCGGCACCGTGTTGATGAGCAGGCCTACCATCGCGTCCGCGCCGAACACCTCGTCCGGCCGGCCGGACACTGTCGTGCCGAAGACGACGTCGCGCTGACCGGTCAGTGCCATCAGCACCCGGGCGTAGGCGCCCTGCAGCACGGTGCTCACTGTCGTGTGACACGAACGCGCCACCTCACCCAACGCCCTGGTGGTGTCCTCGGACAGCTGGAAAGAGGCGATCGCGCGTCCGCCGGGTTCCCGCCCCGCTGGCCCGACCATCGTCGGAGTCTCGACCCCTGCCAGCACCTCACGCCACGCCGCGCGAGCCGCGTCGAGGTCACGGCCCGTCAACCAGCTGACGAACCGGCGGTACGGCGGCGCCGGGGGCAGCCGCTGCCCGTAGTAGCTGGCGAACACCTCGCCCAACAGGATCGGCAGCGACCACCCATCGAGCACGATGTGATGGTTGGTGAGCACGAACTGATACTCATCGGCCGCGGTCCGGACCAGTGCTGCCCGAAACGCCGGCTGATTTCCCAACTCGCACACCGCGACTCGTTCTGCAGCATAAAGCTCCGTGAGCTGGTCTTCGGTATCGAGCTCCACATACTGCCAGGGCACCACCGGATCAGCCGGAATGACCTGCACGGGCTCGGCGAATTTCTGCGAGAACCGGGCCGCCAGATTGGGATGCCTGGCCACCACCGCCTGCACCGCGTCGTGCAACCGCTGCGGGTCCAGCGGACCGCTCAAGCCGACGTACAGCTGCACAGCGTAGACATCGTCGCCACCCTGAGCCGCACTGGCGTGAAAGAACAACCCCTGCTGCAGCGGAGTCAGCGGTAAAGCATCAGCTATCCGCATACTGCCGCTGAAGCTCGTCGATCTGCTCCTGGGTGAGGCTGGCCGCGATATCCGACGGAGTCAACCCGCCTCCGCCGCCCTGCACATGCGCGCAGATACCGGTCAACGCCTCAAACCACAACTGGCTCAGCCGATTTACTTGTGCCTGATTGAGTGCCGACGGTGCCCACATCCACTGGGCGGTGAGGATCGGACCCGCGTCGGTGTCCACTGTGCCGGCATTGAGCTCCAGGGTATGCATCAACGGTATCGGCGGCTTCACGCTCGGACTGATGTTCGCCAGGCCGTCCCAGCAGATCTGCCAGGCGTCCCCGGATGTTTCGGCGCTCGTCGCGCCCTGGCGGCCCAGATAGTTGAACCCGATCACCGGGTCGGGTGCTTCCAGATCGACCTCGGGGTTGAGATAGCGCAAGGCTCCGTAGTTCAGGCCTTCGGGCATGGCGCGAAGCTGCTCCTTGGCCGCTTTGACCACCGCGCCGAGCCGCGCGTCGCCGGCAGCCACCTGAGCCCAGGTCAAACCGCCGACTTCCAGCGCCACCGGATATTTCGCCGTGAACCAGCCCACTGTTCGCGACAGGTCCACGTCGGCGGCCAAGTCCTCGTCGCGCCCATGCCCCTCGACGTCAATGGAGATCGGCGCCCCACCGGTTCCCAGGAATTCCGTTGCGGCCAAAGCGAATGCGATCAACAAGATCTCGTGAACGCCGGCATGAAACGCTGCCGGGACGTCCCCGAGCAGCGCCTTGGTGGTCTCGATGTCAAGCACTGCCGCGAGGTTCCCCGCGGTCACCATCGTGTCCGTAAAGGGATCCACCTGAGGCAATGCGGCCGGCGTCGCGGCGATCTTTCGCCACACGTCCGCCTCTGCCACAACACCGGCGCGGTACGCATGCTCAGCGAGCACCGACGCCCACCGAGCAAAGGACGTACCCGGCTCGGGCAGCACGACCGGCTCGCCGGCGCGATGCCGGGCCCAGGCGAAGTTCAGGTCCTCCAACAGAATTCGCCACGACACCCCGTCGATCGCCAGATGGTGGATGATCGCCACCAGCCGGTTCGTCGAGGTCACCCAGACCGCGCTCAGCATGACGCCGTCCGACGGGTTCAACTGGGTTCCGGCATGAAGCACTGCGTCGTCGGTGAGTGCGTCGACGGTGTGCAGGCGCGAACGTGCGTCCACCGAACCGGCCTCGGGCACCTCCAGGGACCAGCGGCCATCTTTGTCACGGTCGACCCGCAGTCGCAGCATTGCATGTCGATCCAGCAGAAGCTGCAGCATCTCGAGCACATCGGCTTCGGTCGTACCCGCCGGCGCCTGGACAACCACCGTCTGGTTGAAGTGGGCAACGGGACTACCCGCGGCTTCCAGACTTTCCAGCCAGCGGATGATCGGCGTCGCGATCACTGGACCCACCCCGTCGCCGGCCAGGTCGGTGTCGGCGTCGATCACCTTGGCCACCTGAGCCAGCCGGGCCACCGTCTGCTCGACGAAAACGTCACGCGGACGGCACAACACGCCCGCGGCCCGAGCCCGGGCCACCACCTGCATCGAGAGGATGCTGTCCCCGCCCAGCTCGAAGAACGACTCGTCCACCCCGACCCGCTCCAGCCCCAGAACCTGGGCATAGATTCCCGCCAGGATCTCTTCGACGGCGTCGCCGGGGGCCCGGTAGGAGTCGACATCCTGATATTCGGGCGCCGGCAGTGCCCGCGTGTCGAGCTTTCCGTTCACCGTCAGCGGCAGCGCGCCGATCGTGACGACGGCGGATGGAACCATGTAGGCCGGAAGGCGCTCAGCCACGGCCGCACGCACCGCAGCCGGGTCCGCGGTCCCGGTGATATAGCCGACCAATCGCTTGTCGCCGGGGCGGTCTTCGCGGGCGATCACGACCGCTTGCTCGACGCCCTCCACATCGCCGAGGGCGGACTGGATTTCGCCGAGTTCGATGCGGTAGCCGCGGATCTTGACCTGCTCATCGGCGCGGCCCACGTACTCGAGTTCGCCGTCTGCTGTCCAGCGCACCAGGTCGCCGGTCCGATACATCCGGGCGCCCGGCTCCCCGAAAGGGCATGCCACAAACCGGGTTGCCGCCAAGCCGGCGCGGCCGACGTATCCGTAGGCCAGCCCCGAGCCGGACACGTACAGTTCGCCGACCACGCCTGCGGGAGCGGGCTGCAGCCACCCGTCGAGCACGAAGAAGCCCAGGTTGGCCAGTGGCCGCCCGATCGGGCTGACCGCGTTGTCAGTGTCGGCCGAAGTGATCTCGCGGAACGACGCGTGCACCGTGGTCTCGGTGATGCCGTACATGTTGATCATCCGCGGTGATCCCGGGTGATTCTGCAGCCAGGTTCGGAGTCGTTGTGGTTCAAGCGCTTCGCCACCGAACACCACGGCTTTGAGGGATAGGTCACCAGCCGCCGGCGAGTCGGCGTTCTGCAGTGCGTAGAACGCCGATGGGGTTTGGCTCAGCACCTCTACCCGCTCGGATACCAGCAGGGCGTGGAAGTCTTCCGGCGAACGGACCACCGCGTCCGGTACCACCACCACCCGGCCGCCATACAGCAACGCGCCCCAGATCTCCCACACCGAGAAATCGAATGCCAGGGAATGGCATTGGGTCCAGACCTGATCGGCCAGCACCATGTCGGCGGCCAGCGCCTCCAACAGCCGGGTGACGTTCTGGTGCGGTATCGGTACGCCCTTGGGGGTTCCCGTGGTGCCCGATGTGTAGATGATGTACGCGATGTCATCGGGCTCTGGCCCCCGCAACGCGGTCGCCGGTTGATCGTCGACGGCCGGATCGCTGAAGTCGATGATCAGCATGTCGCGTCCGTCAAGGCGTTGGCGCAGATCGGAATTGGTGATCGCGGCGACGGGGGCGGCATCGTCGAGCACGAATTGCATGCGCGCGTCCGGAACCGCCGGATCGATGGCGATATATGTCGCGCCCGTCTTCAGGACGGCCAGGATTGCGACGATCGCCTCGGCCGATCGCGGCAGCAACAGTGCCACCCGTCGCCCCGGGCCCGCGCCGCGCGCCGCCAGGAGGTTGGCCAACCGGTTCGATGTCTCGTCGAGCCGGCGATAGGTCCATGCCTGCTCGCCGTAGCTGAGCGCCACCGCATCGGGGACTCGGGCCGCCTGCGCCGCGAAAAGTGTTGGGATCGACGCCGGCGTGCCGAGCTGATCGGTGAGCCCCTCACGATTACCCCAGGAGGCGAGCCGGTCGCGTTCGGCACCGTCGAGCACGTCGATCGATGACAGGCTTCTGGCCGGGTCCGCAGTCATCGCCACCAGCACCTGCACCAGCCGCCTGGTCACCTCGGCGGAATCCCACTCCGCGAACAGACGTCCCGAGCCGAGCACGTTGAGATACAACTCCTCCCCCAGCCCGGAGAAGGTGAATCCCGAGCTGCCGGCCAGACCCGAGTTGGTCATGGTGGCCGATGCGGGGGCACCGCCGAAGTCCAACGTGAACGCGGCCGGGAAGAAGTTGATCGCCAACCGGGATGCCTGTGAGCCGCGTTCGAGGGCGTGCACCGGAAATCGCTGGTGCTGCAGCGCTTCTTGCATGCGGGTGTCAACCTGCGTGCAGAAGTCGCGGATCGACGTCCGCGCCGGGGTGCCGAGCACCAGCGGCACCAGTCCCGCGGCCATGCCAGGCAACGTCTTCAACTCCGGTCGTACCCGCCTGCTGACCGGGAAGTCGAACACCACCTCGGCACCCGCCCCGCACCGGCCCCGCACCAGAAGCGCACTCGCCGCGGCGATGACCGCGGTGCGAGGGATGTCCCAGATGTGGGCCAGCTCGTCGACCCGGCGCAGCACTGCCGAATCCAGCCGGACAGGCGCTGAACGGAAGCCGAGGTCGCTGTCGTCGGGCGACTCCGATCGCTGGTTGCCTGCAACTCCGTCGGCCGGCAGGTGGTGCGACCAGTACTCCTGGTCGGCGGAGAAGTCGGCGGACGCCTCGTATTCCGCTTCGCAGTCCAGCAGGTCTTTCAGCGAGCCGAAGAACGCGGGCGGGACGAGGTCGCCGGAGATGGTGGCGGAGTAGATCGATGCGACGCGGTTGACGAGCAACCAGATTCCGGCACCGTCGATGACGATGTGATGGAAGCATCCGAACACATAGAACTCGGCAGGCCCGGTTTCGAACAGCGCGTACTTGAACAGCGGGCCGGTGAACGGCATCGTCGTGCGCTGGATCGACAGCGCCGTCTCCTGCACCTCCCGCTCGGGGTCGTCCGCTCCGCTGAAGTCGTAGAAGTCCAGGTCGATCTCCGGGTAGTCGATCACCCGCTGGAAGACCTTGCCGCCCTCCTCGAAGAACGCCGCCCTGACCGGTTCGGCTTCTCGCATCGCGCGCGTGAGCGCCCACTCGAAGGCGTCGCGCTCCAGCGCGCCCTCGACTTTCAACAGCATGCCGATCTGCCAGTCGGTTGCGGATTGACCCGTTTCCTGTGCCAGCCAGATGTCCAGCTGCGCGCGCGTCAGCGGAAGCGCGTCCTCGTTGAGTTCCATCACGACTCCCAGACCCAAACCCTCAACTAGTCAGACGCTCGACTTCCTGCCAACCGATCGCGCAGACTCTTCGGTCGGATGTCGGGCCAGTTCGCTTCGATGTATTCCAGGCAGGCAGCGCGATCGGCTTCACCGTGAACGACACGCCATCCGGCAGGGACGTCGGCGAACGCCGGCCACAGGCTGTGTTGTTCCTCGTCGTTGACCAACACAAAAAAGGCGCCCTCGTCGTCATCGAACGGATTGGTGCTCACCGCGTCTCCCGACACTCTCGTCAATATAGGTAGAACAAGTTCCAAACCATACTTCGTGGTGTGACCCATGTCATGAAGTTGGGTGTGACTCACATCACCGGATAGCAACCTTTTGTATCCAGACGCCGTCGACTGACAGTGGTGGCCACGGGTTTCTCTCAGATGGCGCAGTTAGAGCCACCTTCGTGGCATTTCGTCGTGACGCTGGCCAGTGCCGTACAAGTGCTCACAACCCGGCTACGACCATTAGCGTCACGAGCCAGCAAGCGCGGCGCCCGGCGCCGTCATCACCGCGTGACGGGACCTCTGCGGGCGAAATCCTCCAGACGGTCGGCGGCGGCGGCGGCGCTCTTGGCTGGTTCGGTGATCCTGGTGGCGAGTTCACGGGCTCGGGCGACGTACTCGGGAGCAAGAACGGCGCTCAGGTCGGCCACCAATGTCTCCTCGGTCACCGTGGAGAATCGCCGGGCGACGCCCACCTTCAACCGCTTGACCGCGCCCCCGTAGATCGCGTGCACGAGATCCCAGAACAAAATCAGCTGAGGAACTCCGGCGCGCATGGCGATGGGCGTGGTGCTCGAGCCCCCGTGGTGGACGATCGCGCGGCAGGCCGGGAACACCGTCGCATAGTTCATCAGACCGACGACCTTGACCCGCTCGGAGTGCGGGGCGTCGCTGAAATCCGTGTTGGCCGCGCCAACCAGCGCGCGTGTCCCCAGCCGTGCGCAGGCTGAGTCGATCATCGCGATCGTGTCGGCCGGCGACTCGACCGGAATGCTGCCGAAGCCGAAGAAAATCGGTGCCGTGCCCGCCGCGATCCAGGACAGCACCTCGTCGTCGGTGTCGGCGCCCAACTCCAGGGTCAGTGTGCCGACGAACGGCCGCTGCTGGTCGAACTGTGCCCATTCGCCCGCGAGCCCGGGGAAGCACGCCTCGTCGTAGGCCTGGATTTCCAGCGACCCGCGCTCAGTGATCCGCCGGGGCGCCGAGTGCTCGGCCTTGGGCAAGCCCAGTTCGCGACGCTGGGTGTCTTCGACCTTCTTCGTCCCACGCCACGACATCCACCAGAAAGCCCGGACCACTGCCCGGCTCAGCGGTGCAGGCAGGAAAGACAGCACGCGGGAATTGGGCCGCAGCGGAAAGTAATGCAAGGTGGCCAGCGGGATGTCGAAGTGTTCGGCGACGTTGGCGGCGGCATCTTCGAAGTTGATGCCGCTGAAGATCAGGTCTGCCCCGTCGGCCAGCGACATCAGCGTCGCACTCATGTCCTGCCAGCCCTGGAAAAGGGGGCCCGAGATCTCCCGGCGCGCTCTGGCCATCTGCCGCAGTCGCCACGGCGTGCTGAAGAAGCACGTCCAGTAATCACGGTGTGCGTCGAGAATCGATCGCGAATTCGGGCCGAATCCGACCGTGTCCGGGACCGCGGCCTTGCTGAATTCGATCAGATCCGGCGGCACCGCCATGGACACCTCGTGCCCCCGGCGCACCAACTCACGGCCGACAGCCGCGGTGGGTTCGATATCGCCGCGACTCCCCCACGTTGCCAGTACGAACTTCATCGCCGAATCGGGACGAGCTACTGGGCGGGGCTCATGGCAAGGAACTCGCCGAGATACCGGGGCGGCTTGAGGTTGAGCAGACGGGTGCGGTCGGCCTTGAGGTCGGCATAGGTCAGCGCCGCGACCTGCTGCGGGGTGTACGGCAGCGTCGACTCCGGTGTGCCCTTGCGGACGAATCCGACACCCTGGTCGCATTTGAGCACGCCGACCACGAGGTCGGAGCGGGTGCTGCGGAGCTCGACGATCGCTTTCCAGACGTCGCCGTTCCAGATGCCGATCTTCAACGGCCCGGACTGCTGCGCCATGAACTCGTCCCACGACTCCGCGCGACGGCCCGCCAACTCGAACGGCGGGTTGCAGTCGTGCAGGAAGATCACGCCGTCGTCCTTGAGGTAGCGCACGGTGTTCTCGACGTCGCGCACCACCTGCTCGTAGGTGTGCAGGCCGTCGATCAGCGCGACGTCGACCGGATGCTCCTGCAGCAGTGCCGTCTCGTTCTCGAAGAACGCGTCGCTGGTGGTCTCGAAGTATTTGGTGACCCGGCCCTTGGCGTCGGCGAGCTCACGGGTGCGCTCGGTCAGCCGGAACGCCGGGTCGACGGCGAACTTGACGTCGGCGCTGATCCGCTGGAAGGCCTGCCCGCGCGAGACACCGATCTCCAGATAGACCGGATCGGAGCGCATGGCGAGCGCCTGTTGGACGGCCCTGATCCGGTTCACACCTGGCATCGCATCGGCCAACTTGACGAGGCCGCTGTTGAAATTGACGCCGCTGATATTCACGCGTGGTTCCTACCACAAAGGGGTTGCCCGGCATGAGGGTTTCGACTCACTCCCCGTGCGGGTAAGAATGGTCGGCTATGCCGCGTTCATTCGAGATCGTCTGCGAATCCGCCGCCAGCGTCGAGTCGATTCACGCGACGTTCGGACGCGCCGACTACTGGGCGGACCGGTTGGCGGGCGACGCCGCATCCACCCTGGATTCACTGACCGTCGATGTCGACGGGACGGTCGATGTGCACATCACCCAATACCTCGGTCGCCAGATGTTGCCCGGCCTGATTGCCAAGGCAATTCCCGGCGATCTGAAGCTCCAGTACCGCGAAACATGGCGATCCGCAGGCGACGGCCGGGTTCGGGGCGCGGTCGACGTATCGGCGGCCGGCGGATTCGGATCGAGCCGCGCCGAGAACTGGCTGGCTGCGGCAGGCCACGTATCGCAGCTGCGCTCGTCGGTAAGCGTAGAGGTCAAGATTCCCTTGGTGGGCGGCCAACTCGAGAAATCGATCGGCGCCGGCTTGACCAAGAGCATCCCCGCAACACTGAGCTACACCACCACGTGGATCGCCGAACACGGATAAACCACCCCTTATTGACGGACGCGAATGCAACAATGCCTCGACCGACACAGGCGTCCGCTCGACAAGTTAGGTGATCTTGCACCAGGCCGACAGCGTTAGCCCCACCGCCAGCCGGCCGACCCGACGCTCCGAACCGGGAATATTCCGTGCAGACATCGAAGGTCTGCGGGCCGTCGCCGTGCTGGCCGTCGTGCTGTTTCACGCCGCGGTTCCCGGCATCGGTGGCGGGTACGTCGGCGTGGACGTGTTCTTCGTCATCTCCGGATTCCTGATCACCGGGTTGCTGTGGCGTGAACTAAGCGGCACCGGGAAGGTCCGGCTGCACAACTTCTATGGCGCTCGCGCCCGCCGCCTGTTGCCGGCATCGGCCACCGTCGGCATCGTCACGATGGCTGCTTCGGTGATCCTGTTGCCGCCGTTGCAGGCTCGGCCCGCCGTCACCGATGGGATCGCCAGCGCGCTCTACGTGAGCAACTACCAGTTCGTCCTGCGCGGTGTCGACTACTTCAGCAACCACATCACGCAGTCGCCGTTCCTGCACTACTGGTCGCTCGGCGTCGAAGAGCAGTTCTATCTGGTGTGGGCACCGATGTTGCTCGCCACCGTGTGGCTGCTCCGGCTGGCGCGCCGAGCGCGACACCGGCCGGCGGACGGCGTCACATCGTCAAAGCGCCCGTTCATCGTCCTGCTCACACTGGTCGCAGTGGTGTCGTTCGTCCTGTCTTTTCTGGGCAGCTACATCCTGCCGGCCGCGGCGTTTTATTCCTTGCCCACCAGGGCTTGGCAGCTGGCCGTCGGCGGGTTGGTGGCGCTGACATCCCTTGGATGGCAACGCCTCTCGCCTCGGACCGCCGCCGCCACGAGCTGGGCCGGCCTGGCTCTGATCGTGCTGGCCTGCGGGTGGCTCAGCCCCGCCACCGTGTACCCGGGGGTCGCGGCACTGCTGCCGACGCTCGGTGCGGCATTGGTCATCGGCGCCGGCTGCGCCACACCGACCAAGGGCGGCGGACGCCTGCTCGGATGGGCGCCGATGCGCGCCATCGGTCGCATCTCCTACTCGTGGTACCTCTGGCATTGGCCGGTGCTGGTCCTCGCACCGTTCGCGCTCGGGCACTCGCTCGGCTTGGCCGAACGGGTCATCGCGTCGCTCTTGTCGGCCGGACTTGCGTGGCTGACGCTGCGGTATCTTGAGAACCCGCTGCGGTTCGCGCTGGCCATCCGCACCTCCGGATGGCGAAGCCTCGGGCTCGGCGCTGTCGCCACCGTGATCGCAGTCTGTGTCGGGCTGGGGCTTCTGAAGGTTGCACCCACGCCTATCGGGCACGGTGCCGCCGCAACGCCGGTGACATTCACCGAGGTAACCGTCGCGACGGGCGCGCCCTCACCGACCTACCGCGCCGCGGTGAAGCAGATATTCGCCCAAGTGCAGACCGCCGTCGCCGCGTCGGCCGACCTCACATCCGTACCCGCCAACCTGGCGCCCTCGTTGTTCGACGCTCTCGCCGAGAAGAAGGGCCTGTCCTTCAACGGGTGCCTACGCGGGCCGTTCGAGAGTGGACAGCCCGAATGCGCCATGGGTGACACCACGTCGGCAACGACGATCGCCCTCGTCGGCGACTCGCACGCGGCGATGTGGACTCCCGCGTTCCAGCGGGTCGCTACCGAACGACAGTGGCGCCTCGAGCTGATGGCCAAGGGCGCCTGCCCGTTGCTGGATATACCGATCACCAATCCGTTGAGCCGATTGGCAGAGCTCCTCGCACACTGCGCGGAATGGCGCCAGGAGATCGTCCGTCGGCTGAAAGCCGAGCGGCCGCGGTTGATCGTGCTGAGCCTGTGGCACGGCTACGGGACCACCGAATCCCTGTCCGGCTACCGGTCCTATGACGCTGGGTGGATCGACGGCCTCTCCCGCATGGTGCAGAGACTCCGCGATACCGGCGCCGACGTGCTGGTGCTCGGACCGATCCCGGATCCGCACTTCCATGTGCCTGCGTGCCTGTCGGGCTATCTGGATAACGTGCCGGCTTGCACACCGACTCGATCGTCCGCGGTCAACGCATCAGGGATCACCGCCGAGGCTGCCGCGGTCACGGCGAGCGGCGGGCAGTACGTCGACACCACCGACTTGTTCTGCACCCTGCAGCGCTGCCCGGTCATCGTGGGCAACACCCTCGTTTACCTCGACGAGAACCACATGTCCCAGACCTACGCACGGGCGCTGGCCCCGGTGGCAGCGGCCCTGGCCGATCGCGCGCTGGCCCAGAAGTAGAGAGGCCGGGCTGGATGGGGAAACCAGGGTTCCGTGCGGACATCGAGGGATTGCGGGCGGTCGCAGTTCTGGCGGTGGTCCTCTTCCACGCCGAGGTGCCGGGCATCGGGGGCGGGTTCGTCGGCGTCGATGTCTTCTTCGTCATTTCAGGGTTCTTGATCACCGGGCTGCTGTGGCGTGAGGCGAATTCCACCGGCACGGTCCGATTGCGCGGCTTCTACGGCGCCCGCGCCCGCCGACTGCTGCCTGCCTCGGCACTCGTCGGCGTCGTCACCGCGATCGGCGCGGCCGTATTGCTGCCGCCGCTGCAGGCCCGCACCGCCTTCGGCGACGGTATCGCCAGCGCGCTATACGTCAGCAATTACCGCTTCCTCCTGCAGGGGGTCGATTACTCCGCGCCGTACCTGCCGCCGTCGCCGTTCCTGCACTATTGGTCGCTCGGTGTCGAAGAGCAGTTCTATCTGGTCTGGCCGGCGCTGATCCTCGGTGCGGCCTGGCTGATCCGGCGGTCGCGCCGGCGCACCGCAATCCAGGCGACCGCATCCGTGCGCCCCTACCTGGTGATCCTCGCCGTAGTCGCCGTGATCTCGTTGGCAATGTCGCTGGTCGCGTCGTACTGGGCGCCGTTCGTCGCATTCTTCTCGTTGCCAACCCGCGCGTGGCAGCTGGCCGTCGGCGGTTTGATCGCACTGACCGCAGGCCAATGGCGCCGACTCTCACCACGTGCGGCCGCGATCGTCGGGTGCGCTGGGCTCGCCGTGATCCTGGTGACCTGCCGCCAGTTGAGTGCCAGCACGCTATATCCGGGTACCGCGGCGCTGTGGCCGACGCTCGGAACGGCCATGATCATCGGCGCAGGCTGCGCCGCACCCGATCAGGGATGCGGACGGCTGCTGGGTGCGGCGCCGATGCGCTCCATTGGTCGCATTTCCTACTCCTGGTACTTGTGGCATTGGCCGGTGCTGATATTCGCGCCGCTGATCGTCGGCCACTCATTGGGGCTGGCAGGCCGGCTGACCGCGGCTTTGCTGTCGGCCGGGCTCGCGGTGCTGACGCTGCGGTTCGTCGAGAACCCGTTGCGGTTCGCTCCGAAGATTCGCGAGTCGCCTTGGCGCAGCCTGGGATTGGGCGCGGTGACCACCGCAGTCGCGGCCGCTGTGGGCGTGGCCCTGCTGGTCGTGGTGCCGACCCCGGTCGGACGTGGAGCTCCGGCCAGGCCGCTGAATTTCACCGCTTTGCCACCTCCGATCGCGCGGGGCGACGCCGCGTCCTATGACGAGGCGGTCAAGCATGCGTTCGCCGAAGTGCAGTCTGCGGTGGCGGCATCAGTTGATCTGAGGGATGTCCCGTCGAACCTTCAGCCGCCACTTGCCGACGCCGCGGCCGAGCTCAACGACATGTACCGCAGCGGCTGCATGCTCAGCGGTTGGCAGGTCTCCGCGCCTGAGTGCGCCTCCGGCGACACCGCGTCGACGAACGCGGTGGCGGTGGTCGGTGACTCGAATGCGGCGATGTGGAATCAGGGCTTCCGCGCTATCGCCGAGCAGCGCGGTTGGCGGTTGGAGATGGTGGTCAAGGCAGGCTGTCCATTGCTGGATCTGCCCATCACCAGCCCACAACTGCACCGGGAGTACACCGAGTGCGAGCAGTGGCGTGGTCAGGTGGTCGACCGGTTCCGCGCCGAGCACCCGAAGCTGATCGTGGTCACGATGTGGCGGCAGTACGGTCCCGGCTCCGGCTACCCGGCTGGCTTGACGTCGTACAGCGCGTCGTGGAACGACAGCCTGACTCGCCTCGTCCGGCAGCTGCGTGACGCCGGCGCACAGGTGCTGGTTCTAGGTCCGATCCCCGACCCGCACTCGGTGCCGCCGATCTGTCTGTCCGGTCACCTCGCCGACGCGACGGCATGCTCAGCGAGCCGATCGCGCGCGGTCGACGAAGCCGGTATCGCGGCGGAGGCCGCCGCGACCACGGCGGGCGGCGGCCAATACGCCGACATCACCGACCTGTTCTGCACCGCGGAGCGCTGCCCGGCCATCGTCGGCAACACACTGGTGTACCTCGACAAGAACCACCTGACGATCGAATACGTCCGGTTGCTGGCACCGGCCCTCGGTGCACTGGCGGATCGTGCGCTCGCGATCAGTTAGTGCGACCAACCTCTTCGCCAAATGTCCACTGACGCCGCCGCCGGAGTGTAAGAATGCCTCGACTCAATTGACGCATTCGCTGATAAAGCAGGTAGGTGATCTTGGCTCACGCCGACAGCCTCAGGGCTAGCGAAGAACAGCACAGTCGGCGCCCCGAAAAGTCGCACTTCCGCCCGGACATCGAGGGCTTACGTGCCATTGCCGTGACCGCCGTCGTGTTGTTCCACGCTGCCGTGCCCGGCATCGGCGGCGGCTACGTGGGCGTCGACGTGTTCTTCGTGATCTCCGGCTTCCTGATCACCGGCCTGCTCTGGCGGGAGGTGAGCGGCACCGGCAGCGTTCGGCTGCGGAAGTTCTACGGCGCCCGCGCGCGACGACTGCTGCCCGCATCGGCCATGGTCGGCGTCGCCACGATGGTCGCGTCGATACTCCTGTTGCCGCCTCTGCGTGTTCCGACGGTCCTGTACGACGGCATCGCCAGCGCGCTCTATGTCGGCAACTACTGGTTCGTCATCGACAACATCAACTACTTCTCGGATCTGCTGACACCCTCGCCCTTCCTGCACTACTGGTCGTTGGGCGTAGAGGAGCAGTTCTATCTGGTCTGGGCGCCGCTGCTACTCGGAACAGCTTGGGTGATAAGGCGTTTCCGGCGCGACAAGACGCGTGCCATCGCGTCGTCGCGGCGCCCGTACCTCATCGTCCTCACGCTGGTCACCGTCATCTCGTTTGCAATGTCACTGGTGATCACCTACGTCGTGCCCACGTTGGCGTTCTTCTCGCTACCCACGCGGGCGTGGCAGTTGGCTGTCGGCGGACTGGTCGCGCTCACCGCAATTCATTGGCAACGCCTCTCTGCCCTGATAGCGGCGATTGCCGGCTGGCTCGGTCTTGGCATGATCGTGTTCGCCGGCGTGTGGTTCACCTCGACGACACCGTTTCCCGGCACGGCAGCACTGCTGCCCACGCTCGGTGCGGTACTCGTGATCGGCGCCGGCTGCGCGACGCCATCAGAGGGTTGCGGACAATTCCTGAGCACGTCGCCGATGCGCGCCATCGGCCGCATTTCCTACTCCTGGTACCTCTGGCACTGGCCGGTCCTCGTTCTCGCACCGGCACTGCTGGACCGTCCGCTGGGATTGGGCGAACGGATCATCGCGGCCCTGCTTGCAGCCGGGTTGGCGTGGCTGACCATGCGTTATCTGGAAAACCCGCTGCGGTTCGCCCCGAAGATCCGCGACTCCGCGTGGCGCAGCCTTGGCCTGGGCGCCGTGGCCACAGCGATCGCCGTCTTCGTCGGCCTCGGGCTTCTGCAGGTCGTGCCGACCCCGATCGGGCGCGGCGCACCGGCAGCCGCGGTGACCCTCACCGGCCCGTCGGTCCCGACCGGCTCAGCCATCTCGGCCTACGACGCCGCCGTTGCACAGACCGTCGCGCAGGTACAGACCGCGCTCGCGAGTGCCGTCACGAGCAACGCGCCCGTACCATCCAACCTCGCCCCGCCGCTGAACAACCTGGCCGCCGAACAGGTGGACTTCACCTACCAGGGATGCCTGCGATCACCGTACAACAGCGGGCAACCCGACTGCTTCATGGGCGACACCAGCTCGACAAATACCGTTGCGCTGATTGGTGATTCGCACGCCGCGATGTGGACGCCGGCGTTCCAGCAAATCGCCGCCCAACGGCACTGGCGCCTGCAGATGATGGCCAAGGAAGCGTGCGCCCTGATCGATGCACGATCCGGCGGCGCGTTCGGCCAATTGGTCGAAGATCTTCAGCACTGCCAGCAGTGGCGCGACGAGATCTTGACCCGGCTCGCGGCCGAACGCCCTCGACTCGTTGTGGTGAGCATGTGGCGGGGATACGGCATCGACGAGACGATGTCGGGCTTCCGCGCATACGACAAAGCCTGGCTGGACGGCATGACACACCTGGTGCGGCAACTGCGCGATATGGGCACCGAGGTGCTGGTGCTCGGGCCGATACCGAGCCCGCACGCCAACGTGCCGATCTGCGTGTCTGGTCATCTGGACAATGCGGCGGCCTGCTCGCTGGCCCGTTCGGCGGCGGTAGATCCATCCGGTATCAGCGCCGAGGCCCGCGCCACGGCCGCCGGCGGCGGGCAGTACGCGGACCTAACCGATCTGTTCTGCACCGCCCAGCGCTGCCCCGTCATCGTCGGCAACACATTGGTCTACCTCGACGTGAGCCATCTGACCCTGCAGTACTCGCGGGTGCTGACCCCAGCCATCGCAGCGCTAGCCGACCGTGCACTCGCCCACCGTTAGCTACCAGGAGGCTTCTGTTGTCAACGTCACGATCCATCCTCATCACCGGCGGTGCCGGCTTCATCGGGTCCGCGCTTGCGCGCCGTCTCGTCGAAGTCGGCTACGAGGTAGCAGTGATGGACATCCTGCATCAGCAGGTGCACGCCGAAGGCACAGTGATCGACCTGCCGCCCTCCGTTCGGTTTTTCACCGGCGACGTCACGCATGCCCCTGACTGCGATGCCGTCCTGCGCCTGTTCAAGCCTTCGCAGATCGTGCACCTTGCGGCTGAAACCGGTACCGCACAATCACTTTCGGAAGCCAGCCGCCACGGTACGGTCAACGTCGTCGGGACCACGCAACTGCTTGACGCACTAAGTCGTTGCGGGCACGTACCTGCGCAGCTGGTGCTGGCATCCTCTCGAGCCGTGTATGGCGAAGGTGCCTGGCAATCCGGCAACCACGTCTTTTACCCGGCGTCTCGCAGCCATGCCCAGCTCGTCGCAGGTGATTGGGATCCGCACGGCCCCAGGGGAGAACGCGCCGTTCCGCTCGCAAGCAGTGCGGTCCAGACCGAGCCTCGGCCCACCAATATCTACGCCGCAACCAAACTCGCCCAGGAGCACATCCTGGCTTCCTGGACGGCCGCTCATGACACCCGGCTCAGCGTGTTGCGCCTTCAGAACGTGTACGGGCCGGGCCAGTCTCTGACGAATTCGTACACCGGCATCGTCGCGCTTTTCGCACGGCTGTCTCGCGAGAAGCAGCCCTTGGAGGTCTACGAGGACGGCCAGATCGTCCGGGATTTCGTCTATATCGACGATGTTGTCGAGGCGATCTTCATGGCAATTGAGAGCCCGGCCGCACCGTCGCGATGCGTCGACATCGGGTCAGGCGTCCCGACCACAATCCATGAACTCGCGCAACAACTCGCGACCATCTGCGGGGCACCCGACCCGGTCGTTGTGGGGAAATTCCGCGACGGCGACGTTCGCGCCGCGAGGTGCGATATCGAGCACGCGACGAATGAGCTCGGGTGGCGTCCCAAGTGGTCGCTCGAGGAGGGTATGCGCGCCCTTCTCGACTGGATTGGCAAATAACTGATTCTCTCCGTCGAACACTGATCACCTCTGTCAAGAGATAGGCGATTGCATTGAGTTTCTCGGTTGCGACCAAGACGTCGCTACTTGGCCCGCGCCGACTCTGCTCACGCTATGGTCAATATTTGTGATCGAGCTTGACGGCGTAGCGAAGACGTTTGACGGAAACATACTCGCCCTGCAGGACGTGAGTTTTTCTGTCGCGAGCGGTTCCGTGTGCGCTCTGCTCGGCCACAACGGTGCTGGAAAGACCACCACCATCAACATTCTGTCCACCTTGATGGAACCGTCCTACGGCAGAGCGATCGTGGCCGGACACGACGTCAGCGAGGATCCAGCCGCCGTCCGCGCATCCATTGCGATGACCGGACAGATCGCGGCAATCGACTGGCAGCTCACCGGCCGGGAGAACTTGGTGATGTTCAGCCGGCTACATGGCCTGCGCCGCAAGGAGGCTCACAAGCGGGCCGAAGCCCTGATCGAGCAGTTCGATCTCGCCGACGCTGCCGACCGCAACGTGCTCACCTATTCCGGCGGCATGCGGCGGCGGGTCGACATTGCCGCCGCACTGGTAGTCCCGCCCAAGGTTCTCTTCCTCGACGAGCCGACCACCGGATTGGATCCGCGCAGTCGCCGCAACGTGTGGGACCTCGTGTCGTCACTGGCCGCCGACGGCGTGACGGTGCTGTTGACGACTCAGTACCTCGAGGAAGCAGACCTGCTGAGCGATTCGGTTGTCGTGCTCAATCAGGGACGGGTGGTGGCGACTGGGACGGCCGATGATCTGAAGCGGCGCATCGGCTTCAGCTACTGCACTGTGAGTCCGGTCAATCCGGCAGATCTTTCCAGGATCCTGGCTGCAGTCGCAGATCTGCAGGACGCCCAAGCCGACGAAGACGCCAACACCGTGTCGGTGCTGGCACCCAATGGTGTTGCGACGCTCAGCGAGGTGTTCCGCCGGGTCGACCAGCTCGACGTTGAGCTAGAAGATATTTCGTTGCGCAAGCCATCCTTGGACGAGGTGTTCCTACACCTGACCGGCAGCGTCACCGCGTGAGTGCAGTCGTCGTTCTGACTGAACGCATGGTGCGCAACACGCTGCGCAGTGATCTGCCGTTCGCGGTGCTCGCACCGGCCGGGAACTTCATCATCTTTAACCTCGCGCTGCGAAATGTGATCGATACGGGCGGCATCGGCTATTCGCAGTACCTGCTGCCGGTGATCATCGTTCAAGTGACATTGCTAGGTGCGCTGACGACCGTCGACCGCGCCACCCGAGATCATCAGTCCGAGCTCGGACTTCGTCTGCGCACCATGCCCATCTCTTCCTTGGCGCCGCTGTCCGCTCGCATGCTGTATTGCCTTATCCGCGGGGTCGTCGTGCTCATCGCCACGCTCGCCGCTGGTTACGCGTTCGGCTTCCGGCTACTTGGTGGCCCAGGCCACCTCGCGCTGTTCGCCTTATTCGTTCTGGCATTGACGCTGGCGCTGTCACTCGCCGCAGACGCGGTCGGGGTGCGGGTCTCAGGTGCCCAGATCGGACGGACCGGAGGCTCTAGTCAGATCCTCCTGGTCCCGCAGATGATGCTCACCATGTTGTCCACCGGCATGGCTCCGGTTGACTCGTTCCCCGAGTGGTTGCACGGATTTGTTCGCTACCAACCTGTTTCGCAGGTGACCGACACATTGCGTGAACTGGCTGCCGGCAGTGTCGCGGTCGGCAGTCTGGCGAGCAGCTTTACCTGGTGCCTCGGACTGCTGGCGGTTTTCGGAACGATCGCGGTGCGCATGCAGAGGCGTACTACATGAAGGTGCCGGCTGCGCCGCGCAGCTCGCTGCTCTACGAGAGTTGGGTATTCGCCTGCCAGCACTTCATCCACTGGCGCCGCAGCCCGCTGGTGCCGATCCAATCTCTCGTTTTCCCGACTTTTTTGCTCATCACCTACTATCTGCTGGTCGGCAAATCGGTACTGCGGATCACTGGGTCCGACAGCCTCTACGGTTTGGTGCCTACTTGTGCGATCGCCGGAGCGTTCTCCGGGGCGCTTGCAGTTGGTCTCAGCATGTCTTTCGAACGCGATAGCGGTCTTCTCAGCCGGTTGTGGGCGCTACCGGTCAACCGTGCCAGCGCCCTGACCGGCAGGCTGATCGCGGAGGCGGTTCGGACTTTGGTGAGCACCGCATTCATCACCGCGGTCGGCATCGGTTTGGGACTTCGGTTCCGAGGGGGCCCGCTCGAGCTGCTGCTCTACCTATTGGTACCGGTGATGGTCGTAGTCGTGTTCGCGATGGCCGTGATAGCGATCGCGGTGCGGGCAAAAGATGGAACCACGCTGATTTGGCTCGGATTGCCGGCGATTACTGCCGTGTTCGCCAGCTCTGGTTCTCCGCCGGTTGAGTCGCTGCCGTCATGGATGTGGCCATTGCTGCGCTTTCAGCCGATGGAACCGATAGTGGAATCGATGCGGACACTCGCACAAGGGGGAGTTCCGGGATGGCCTCTGCTGTGGGGGGCGCTGTGGACGATTGCCGGCACCGCGGTAGTCGGGCCGCTGGCTGTTCGCGGGTACCGTAAGGCCACCGAATCCGGGGGTATCCGCGGTTGAGGTCAGCCGCGACGTCCGACGTCAAGCAACGGTCGCTTACGGAACCGTCGGAATGCTCCTGCTGCATACGGACCCGTTCTGCAGGCACTCGTCGCGGTCTTCCTGGCGCTGGCCGTCGCGCTGACGATCGCACTTCTGGGGCGGCGGGCCGCCTCGGCGGAGTGCGATGGGCTGCCGGATCGTGCCGACGGCGAGCACGCCTACACCGATCGGACGTGCCGTTCATCACCGTCACAACCAAGAACACTCCGATCAGCGGTCTCAACCACGGGGTTCCCTTGGGTGGGATCGATGGTGGCCGGGATCGCCCCGTTCGCTGTGACGATGCTCGCCCGTCAGGGGCACTGCGAGCGAGCCCGTCACAGGTTCCTCGAGACCCCGCATGGACGACGCTGGTGCGTGACGATCACCTTCGACGTGGGCCTGGTGTATCTGCTCTACGCCAGTCGAACCGGACTCTGCGGACCCGGCGACGCGAAGTACCCGGACCGCATTTGGCCGCAGCGATCGCGGCGATGGCCATGCTCCCGGTGCTCGTCGGTGTCAGCGCCGCCCAGTCGGCGAAGTCTTTGGTGGCCAACTGCCAGCAACTCGCGGGCGACCCGCAGTGGGTCGGTATCTGCCCCTGATCAACCGCGGCGGGACAGCGCGAACTTCTCCAAAAGGTCGGCGGCGAGGGCGACGCTTTCCGCCGGCGTGATCATCCGGTCGGCGAGTTGCTGTGCACGCCTGGCATATTCGGAAGTGAGAATCGTCCGCAGGTCCGCCACCAACGTGTTCTCGGTGGTGGCGACGAATCGTCGGCCGGTGCCCACTTTCAGCTTCTTGAGCCGGGACCCCCAACACCCCTGATCGGGCAGCATCCAGGTGATCAACGTGGGACGCCCAGCGCGCAGGCCCGCGTTCGTGGTCCCGGCGCCGCCGTGGTGCACGACCGCGCGGCAGCTCGGAAGGATCTCTGCGTAGTTCATCGGCCCGACGATCTTGACGTGGTCGTAGGCGGGGACTCTACTGAAATCGGTCCATCCAGCGCCCACCAGCGCCCGCTCTCCGAGCTGCGCACAGGCGCCGGCGATCATTGCGATTGTGTCAGCTGCCGAGTCGACCGGCATACTCCCGAAGCTGAAGAAGATCGGTGGCGTGCCGGCATCGATCCACGCCGCGACGTCGGCATCGTCATCGGTCGGCAGCTGCATTGTCAGCGCCCCGACGAAAGGGCGTTGCGGGATCTCCCGGTCGTTCCATCGTGCCCACTCGTCCGCCAGCCCGGGATAGCACACCTCGTCGTAGGCCTGGATTTCCATCGATTGACGTTCGGCGATCCGCTGCGTCCAAGGCCCGCCGGCCTTCGGGAGTCCGAGGGCACGACGCTGGGCGTCGTCCTCGGCCTTGTGCCCGCGCCAGGTCAGCCACTCCACCATCTTCATCACAGCGCGGCACAGCGGTGCAGGAAGGAATGGCATCTCAAAACCGTTGACCCGCAGCGGAAAGATCTGCAGCGTGGCCAGCGGGGTGCCGCAATGCTCGGTGACATTGGATGCGACGTCCTCATAATTCAATCCGGTGAGGAGCACATCGGCACCGTCCGACAGCGACAGCAGGGTCTTTTCGACCTGCTGCCGATACTCGTTGAGGGGCGTCGCGAATTCGGCCAGCAGCTTGTTCAATGTCCGGAGTTTCCATGGCTTGCTGAAGAACAGTTTCCAGTACTCGTGGTGGGGGTCATCGGCTACCCGCAGACTTGGCCCGAAGGCGACGGCCTGTGTACCGGCGGACTCGGCGAAACCAACCATCTCCGGCGCGACGACAAGATGCACATCGTGTCCGCGGCGGACCAGTTCCCGCCCGATTGCAGCGAATGGCTCGACTTCGCCGCGCGTACCCCAATTCGCCAGCACGAATTTCATTGGGGTCCTAGCCCTTACCGTCCCCGGCCGATAGTTCGAGATACCATGGGTTGGCGCGCGCCCACTCGATGGTGCGACGGATGCCCTCCTCGACATCGACCTTCAGCCGCCAGCCCAGTTCGCGCTGCGCCTTGGTGGAGTCCGGGATGCGTCGCGGGATGTCTTCGTAACGGCCGCCGAAACGTGCTGCCGTGTCGACCGCTTCGGCGCTGGACACCGAATCCACACTGGCAATCTTGATCGCAAGATCCACCGCTTCGCGCATGGTCGTCTCGACCATGCTTCCGACATTGAAAGCCTCACCGATTGCCGCGTCGCTGTCGGCGGCGAGCAGGGTCCCGGCGACAGCGTCGTCGACGTAGGTGAAACACCGGGTCTGATCGCCCGAGTCGTAGAGCAACGGCTGAAGTCCATTGAGGATGCGATGAATGGTCTGCGACACCACGAATATGGGATTCTGCCGCGGACCATAGACATTGAAGTACCGAACTACCGTGACGGGCAGTCCGTAGGCGGCATGCATCGCGAACACCAGATGCTCGGCCATCCCTTTGCTGGTGCTGTAGCTCCAGCGCGCGGTCTTGGTCGACCCCAACACACGGTCGTCGTCTTCGGCGAACGGCGGCTTGGGATTCTTCCCGAACACCTCTGAGGTACTGGCGAACACCACGCGAATGCCGTGGCGTTGACTCAACTCCAGTACGTTTCGCGTACCGATGACGTTGACGTCGAGGACCTGAAGCGGATCGTTCATGTAGTTCTTGACACCGACGACCGCGGCCAGATGGAACACGGTGTCGACGTCACCGGTCAACGCCGCTTCCAGTGCCGCCAAGTCCGTGACGTCGCCCTGCACGAATCGGAAGTTGGGATGGCCGTCGAAGTCGATGCTGCTGTCACGGGTGTTCTTCGCGAAGTCGAAAATGGTGACGGTGTCGCCGCGTTCCAACAAGGCGGTAACCAGATGCGATCCGATGAAACCGTAGCCGCCGGTCACGACGACATTGGACATATACGTGCTCTTTCGTTGTGCGTGTGGTGGGTGGGCACTTCTCGGCCGACTACCGGCCGATCCCCTTGTAGATGAAACCCGCGGCGCGCGCGGCAGCCGGGTCGAAACTGTTACGCCCGTCCAGGAAGACGCACCGGTCGGCCGCGAGGTCCGCGAGCCGAACCAGCGGAATCTGGTGGAATTCCCGATGCCCGGCCAGGACGACAAGCGCATCGGCATCCTTGACGGCCGACTCAATGTCCGGACTCAGCGGGATCTTGGTGACCGTGTGGGCTTCCTCGTCGGGCACCCAGGGGTCGTGGACGGTGAGTTGGCATCCCGACCCTTCGAGAAGGGCGACAACGTATTTCGTCGGTGTGAGACGACAATCGCCGGTGTTGTTCTTGAACGCTATGCCCAGCACGGCGATCTTGCTGTTCTCGATCGCCTTGCCTTGATCGGCCAGCAGCGCGGTGAGAAGGCCATAGGTGTACTCAGGCATCGTGTCGTTGACGGTCCGCGATGTCTTAGGCACCTGCAGGTCCAACCCGAGCGTCTCGCCGAGGTGGTTGACGAACCACGGGTCCTTCGTCAGGCAGTAGCCGCCTACCCCCATGCTGGGCATCAGGATGTTGACGTTGTGACTGCCTTTCGGCATGGAGTTCGCCGCCGCGATGACCTGGAGCACGTCCATGTCCAGACGGTCGCACACCTTCGCGAGTTCGTTGGCCATCGCGACATTCAGGTCGATCCAGAGGTTGTCGGCGAGCTTCACCATCTCCGCGGTCCGCGGATCCTCGACGACGATGGATTCGAGTCCGAGACCGTGGCGCCACAACGTGGCGCAGCTACGGGCACTGCGCTCGTCGACCGCACCGACCACGACGGGAATCGACGTCAGCTCACGGATTGCCTGCCCTTCGGCCAGCCGCTCGGGGCAGAAAGCCAACCCGAAGTCCACACCGGCCTTCAGACCGGATACTTCTTCGAGGATCGGCCGGACGAGCGTCTCGGTGGTATCGGGTGGAACCGTGCTCTTCAGGATGACGAGGTGGCCCCGCTGCAGGTGCTCCCCGACTGCTCGCGCCGCTGCCTTGATGTCGTCGACGATCGGCTCGTAGTCCGGGCCCAGCGGCGTACCGACGGTGACGATGATGAAGTCGTTGTCCGCGATGACACTGAAGTCCGACGTGGCTCGGAGGCGCCCGACCTGGACGCTGTCAGCGACGAGCTCGCCGAGGCCGGGCTCGGGAACACTCGTCCTGCCCTGGTTGATCTCCTCGACGATGTTCGCGCGCACGTCGATTCCGGTAACGGGCCAGCCGCGGTCGGCCAGCACGGCTCCGATCACGGTGCCGATGTAGCCGAAGCCCACGACCGCGATCCCGGCCCGCATACCCCGGACCAAGAGGTCGACCTCGGCATCGCTTTGTCCGAACGCGCCTCTAACCATCGCCGTTCCTAGCTCCCTTACAACGACGCGTGCGCGTGCTGGAATTAACCGGGTCTCACGACCAGGCGGGTCGCTCGGCAGCCTAATCCAATATTGACGTCGTCGACCCGAAATTCGGATGGCCGGGACAACTGATCAGACGCGGCATTTCAGGCGCGCGAATTCCTCCACCCGATCGGCGGCTGCAGCGACGCTGTCCCCCCGTGTGGTCATCTGTCGGGCGATGTCGCGAGCACAGGCTGCATATTCCGGGGTGAGGATTCGTCGCAGGCCTTTTACCAGCGTTTTCTCTGTTGTCGTCGAGAAACGACGCCCGGCACCGACCTTCAGCCGCTTGAGCTGCGCAGCAAAAAAGGGTTGATCGGGCAACGTCCACAGCACCAATTGGGGGACCCCCGCCCGCAGGCAGGCAGCCAGCGTGCCGGACCCGCCGTGATGTACCACCGCCCGGCAGGTCGGGAAAATCGTCGCGTAGTTGACCTGCCCGACGATCTTCACGTGGTCGAACTGTGGAACGTTGCTGTAGTCGGTGCCGCCCGCGCCGACGATCGCGCGCTCGCCCAACTGCGCGCACGCCGCGGCGATCATCGCGATCGTGTCCGAAGGCGCTCCGATCGGTACGCTGCCGAACCCGAAGAAGATCGGCGGCGTGCCGTCTGCGATCCAGGCCGCCACCTCGTCATCGGAAGCGGTCGGCGACGCCATCGCCAACGCCCCGACGAACGGCCGCCGACCATCCCACTTGGTCCACTCGCGTGCGAGACCGGGAAAAACCAGCTCGTCGTAAGCCTGGATCTCCAGCGAATCTCGATCGGCGATACGGCGGGGCACGGGTCCGCCGGCCCGCGGCAGACCCAGCCCGCGGCGTTGCGCGTCCTCACCTTTGCGAGTGCCGCGCCACGCGGTCCACTCGTTGACCGTCATCGCCAGCCGGCTCAGAGGTGACGGCAGCAGCGGCAGAAGCTGGCCGTGTACCCGATACGGGAAATAGTGCAGCGTTACCAGCGGAATGTCATAGGCCTCTGCGACATTGGCCGCCGGCTGCTCGAAGATCAGCCCGGTGAGCAACAGGTCGGCGTCCTGAGCCGCCGACGCCAGCGTCGTGGTCATCTCCGCCCAGCAGTGCTGCGCAAACTGCGCGGTTTCGGCGGCCATCCGATTGAGTTCCTTGAGCTTCCACGGAGTCCGGCCGTACAACGTGAAATATCGCCACTGAAGTTCGAGGATGTCCGTGGAATCCAGCCCGTAAGCAACTGCCGAGAGCCCGGCCGCCTCGGCGAAACCCACCAGATTGGGCGGGACAGCTATGCGGACGTCGTGGCCTCGGCGCAGCAACTCACGGCCGACGACCACGGCGGGCTCGATATCGCCGCGACCGCCATAGCTCGACAGCACAAGTTTCATCGCCGGTTCCGGCCTTTCGGTCGTCCTGCGGCCACACCAACAGGAGCAACGGCCATTATTACCGGATTTTTGACGAGCCAGTAAGCGTTCGGCCGTGGCACCGGCCTAACGTTGATAGCATCCCGAATCGCCCAGACCAGGTCAGTATTTGGGCCATCATGCTGAGGAGCCCGATTTGGCTGACGGCGCAGTGACCGCGCGCGAGGCAGAACGCATCGAGTGGGATGTCATCGTGGTAGGCACCGGCATGGGCGGCGGGATGCTCGGCTACCGGCTGGCTCAATCCGGCCGGCGCGTGTTGTTCGTCGAAAAAGGCCGCTCGACTCTGCCTGGGGCGCCGGGCACGATTCGTTCCGCGATGCCGGAACTAGCTGAGCCGCGTGCGACTCGGTCCGCGCAGACCTACTTCGACGCCCTGGCCCGTGGCGGCCGGTCGACCGATGAGGTCGAGGACATCAGCGGCCGCTCCCCCAAACGCTTCGTCCCGTTCATCGGTAGCGGAACCGGGGGCTCGTCCGCGCTGTACGGGATGGTCTGCGAACGATTCTTCGCACGGGACTTCACTCCTCGGCAGAATTTCGACGCCCCGGGCGATTCCACTGTGCCCGAGAAATGGCCCATCACCTACGACGAAATGAGGCCCTGGTACGCCGAGGCGGAAAGGCTGCTGGGCGTCCGCGGCCAGCCCGACCCACTGCGGCCTGAAGCATCCGACGTCAATCTGCCTGCGGCACCGCCATTCTCTGCCGACAACCAGCCGATTGTCGACTACCTTTCGGGGCGCGGGTTGCATCCGTACCACCTGCCGATGGCCTGCGATTACACGCCCGAGTGCGCCACCTGTCAAACCTTCCTCTGCTCGCAGTCGTGCAAAAACGACTCGGCACGCAACGGCGTGCTGCCCGCTGTCACCGAGCACGGGGCCACCCTGCTGACGCAGTGCCGGGTGGTTCACCTCGAGGCTGACCACACCCACGTCCGGCGGGTGATGTGCGAACACCCCACCGGCCGGCTCACGCTGACCGGAAAGGTGGTCGTACTCGCTGCGGGCGCACTGGCAACCCCTGTGCTGCTTCTCAATTCACGATCAGGCGATTGGCCGTGCGGACTTGCCAACGGCTCCGACGTGGTGGGCCGCAATCTGATGCGCCATCTACTCGATCCGATCATGATCTGGCCGGAACACGACTCCGAGATCACGGCCGCCAACAAAGAGATCGGCCTCAACGATTTCTACTTTTGCGAGGGCCAGAAATACGGGACCGTACAGTCGTTCGGCGCCATCCCCCCGATGGAATGGCTGACCAACCGCCCTGGCCCACAAGCGAAAGCACTTCGAATGATGAGCCCGGCGGTGCGCCGGGTCTACGACCGATTCTTCACGGGTGGACTGATCCTGGCCTCGATGATGGAAGACCTGCCGTACGCCGACAATCGGGTGCTGCTGCCCGAACACCCGGGTTCAGATGGCCGGCAGCGGATGCGGATTCAGTACCGCCTGCATGCCAGTGAGGTCGAGCGCCACGCGGCGTTCTTGCGGATGTTCAAGCAGGTCCTGAAGCCGTTTCGCACCCGCGGCCTGGGCAGTGGTAGAGAAAACTCAAACATGGGCCACGTCTGCGGTACCTGCCGGTTCGGGACCGATCCCGCCACCAGCGTGCTGGACCCGCTCAACCGCGCGCACGAGGTCGACAACCTCTACGTCGTCGACACTTCGTTCTTTCCGTCCAGCGCCGGCCTGAATCCGAGCCTGACGGTGGCTGCCAACGCCTTACGGGTGGCCGCGCATCTGAACGAGGCCCACTTCGCGAGCTGAATACGCCATGGACGCCAACGCTTCACCTGCGGTCGTGGTGGTGGGCCGGACGCTGTGGAGCTGTCTTAGGCCAGCCGGTGCTCACCGCGATTTTGGGATGAGTCGCTCTACCACGGCTTTGCCAGCATCGTCGTCGGCGTGGACGACGGCGACGTCCCAGTAGTAGTACCCCCGATCGGCAAACGGCGCGTCCAATATCGCGGCCCGGGCTGGCACGTCGTCAATCGACAGGAGATGGAGTGCCTTTCCGAAGTTGTCCCAGATGCCGACGGACGAGTAGCCCGCATCCCTGAGATCTGCCCACACCGCAACGGGATTGGGCTTGCCGGCCTTGCGCGTCAGGTCGTGATCGTACTCAAAGAACAACACCGGACGGGATTCGGCATAAGCCCGCGCGAGCGGTGGGATCAGCGTTGTGTCATAGCCGTCCGTGTCCGACTTGACGAGCCGAATCGGCGGCAGTTCCTGGTGGCGGCTCGCCAGCTCGGCCACGGCCACCGGCGTAGCCCCGTCGCCGGCGCCGTCCTGGGCGAAACGGGTCGTGCCGCCTGCTCGGACCGCACCGAGGCCGGCGGCATCGGAGAGCTCGGTGACCAGTAGTCCGAACTCGATCACACACCGGTCGTCGGACCCGATGTTCCGCTCGAGATAGGGCAGGTATTCGGGGTCTCCTTCGACGCAGAGCACGCGGGCATCGACTCTCGCGAGGATCTGGGCTGCCGAGTCGCCGATGTTCGCTCCTACATCGATGACACCTAGAGGCTTGTCAATCTCCCCGAGACCCACCGCCAGGTCGACAAGGTTTTGGCCGTAGGTGGGATAGAGGCGCGCGTAGTCCGGAAGCCGGTGCGACCACGGCATCGCCAGCCGGACGCCTTGCACATTACGCACGACCGTGCGGTCGCCGAATACCTCACGAAGGTCAAAGCGGGCGAGATACTTCGCGAGTTGCCGAAGCCACGAACTGTTGGTCATGATTTCCCTTCGGATACATCACGTCTCATAGATCTCAACCTTGTTTCGAAGCGTCCGGTGGTACTTCAAACGAGTCCGACTCAATCGTTTGAAGCGAGGCATCTTCACGTGAACGAAACTCGGGTGGCCCCTTAGGCTTGAGCCGCGACCTCAGCGCGACCGCCGGCTTCTCAACCATAAACCAGCTCAATGCGGCTAACGGCACGGTGGCGACAGCGGCGACGATCGCGAAGGCAAACGGGTTCAAGAAGGCAAGGCCTGAGAGTACGAGCAACTGCTGCACCGGAAATGCGTAGATGTAGACGCCGTAGGACAGATCCGTCCTAAGCGTCAAACGCTTGTTGTGGACGAGAGCCCCTGAAACGATGATGGCGTACGCCAACGGAATCGCCGCAAGGACGCGATAGTTGGGAAGAAAGCTCGATCCGACCACGATGGCGACGCTCAACGCGACCAGTGACCATCGCGCAGGTATCACGTTCCGGAGTTGATAGATGAGAGCTCCGGACAGAAACATCACACCGAAACGCGCGGCCATGCCGCTGAGGACCAACTGCTGGGCCGCTGCGTCGAGTTGCACGTGCGCGCCCGGCGGCGCATCGATCAGGGCGCCATACGGCGGTAGTGTGGCCGACCAGTACAGCGCAAGCGCCAGCAGTATGGGAATGAGCCAGCGGCGCCGCAGCAGCCCGACTATACCGAGGCCGGCGATAGCGACATAGCAAAGCGCCTCCCAAAAGAGGGTCCATAGAGAACCGTTCCATTCCCCGCTCCACGGGATCCCACTGGGCGTGCCATCAATATCGTGCTGAAGTAGCTGTACGGCACTGTTTCCCAGGACGTACTTGAACGGCCCGGGCGACAACAGCAGCTTTGCCGCCGAGCCACCCTGGATCTCGATTGCGATCGGAGCGATGACAAATGCGGTGACGACAAGGCATACCCACAGCCCGGGAAGGATTCTCAGACCTCGAGCGATGAAGTAATCGCGAGCCCTGCTGTGCCGGAACCAACTCCAGGTGATCAAGAATCCCGAGATTGCGAAGAAGCCGTCCACCCATCCGTTTCCCAGCAGCTGCTGAACCGGCGCGACAGACACGTGCCGCCCGGTGAGGGGCCAGGAGTGATAGAGGATGACACCGGTCGCCAGTATCAATCGCCAGGCATTCAGCGCATTGCTTCGCGGATCGAATTCTTCTCCGAGCGTTAGCTTCCGGCGACGGCAGCGCCCGTCGTCATTGTTGTCGCTGTCGCCGGCCACTTCCCGGTCCGCGCTCATCTCAACTCATCCGCTCGGCGCGGCCGCGATGGCAGATCGAGGTCCATCGAAGGCGAAACGCTCTCCGAGCACCGCACCACAAAGCCAGCGGCCACGTCTCGGCCAGCTAGATGGTCTCGGCCATGGCCGCCACATGACGGCACTCCGAGAGCTACCAAGAATTTCACTCGTTTCCCGACATACACGAGAGCTTTCTTTACCAGTGAGTCATCATCAGCGACCCTACGCACGGCGCGTAACGCCGACGAGCACACCGCCTGTGTAGCGAAGGTTATCTGATCGCCAACAAAAGTCTCATAAAACCGTTCGTTCTCGTACGTTGTGCTTATTGATGTGCACATGCGCCGATGGGAACTAGGGCCTACCACTACACTCGTCGAGGTCCGGCTGTGTCCGGGGTGGAGGAGGCCGCATGAAAATACTTACGTGTGACATTTCCAACCACGTAGTCGCACCTGCTCTGTCCCACTTACGTCCCCGAATCGCCTATGCCCTAACAAAAAGTACGTTGGTCGATCATCAGGCAACAGTTAAGGCTGAATTCACCGGGGCTCGGCGTCAGTGAAAGTCGCATTCGATCACCAGATCTTCTCCATGCAGCGCTATGGCGGTGTTTCGCGCTACTTTCTCGAGCTGGCAATCCGGCTACCGGCCGACACGGTGTCGGAGGTCTCCGTCATCGCTCCGCTGCATGTCAACGCCTATCTAGCAGCCGATTCCGCTCGTCGTTTCACCCGTGGGAAGTACGTGCCCTACAACGTGTTCGGCTGGGTGCCACTTGCAGTCAAACGTACGAATCAGGTGATCGCCCCGCTTGCCTGGTCGCACTCGGATGCAGACATCGTGCACGAGACCTACTACGCGACCAAGCCCTTCGGTAATGCGAAGCGTCGCGTTGTGACGGTCTACGACATGATTCACGAGTTGTTCATGCCCGAGGATAAACAGACAATCGCTGCGAAACGCGCCACTGTCAATCGCGCCGACCACGTGATCTGCATATCGGAGAACACGAGGCAAGACCTCGTGCGCCTACACGGCGTCGATCCAGAACGCACGAGCGTTGTACACCTTGGCTATTCGCTGACTGAAGACGCTAACGATGGGACTGCAGACGGAGGTCAAGACAGGCCCACGCTCCTATATGTTGGACACCGCGACGGATACAAGAACTTTGATACTTTGTTGGAGGCATACAGCAGTTCCCCCGCGCTGCGGAATTTCGAGCTGATTGCCTTCGGCGGAAACCCCCAGATGTACCACGAACGCAAAAGAATCGAGCGGTTGGGCATCGCGGACCGGGTGCGCTTCGAGTCCGGGTCCGACCGTGATCTCGCGGCGCGCTACCGGGGTGCCAGTGCGTTCATCTATCCGTCCAAGTACGAGGGCTTCGGCATCCCCCCACTTGAAGCCATGAGCCATGGTTGCCCGGTCGTGTGCAGCAATGCCGGGTCGATTCCGGAAGTGGTCGACACGGCCGGACTTTATTTCGATCCAAATAGTTCTGAGGAGTTGCGCGCGGTTCTGGAACGTGTCGTGACGTCTGAAACCTTGCGAGCCGATCTGCGGTCACGCGGCTACGCGCGCCTGAGCGCCTTCTCCTGGGACACCTGCGCCGCCGCTACCGCTGAGGTCTATCGCAAGATCATGTGATGCCAGACTGGCGCGGTCTTCGCAAAAAGAGTTGTGCCAGTTCGGCTCAGAGCTGCTCCTCGACACCAGTTCGGGTGTTGATCACCGGCAAACCGCGAATGGAGGCCAATCGCTGCTCTCCACGCAAGTAGGTCAGCTCACCCTTACCATTTCGGGACTCGGTGAACTTTGACTCGACATAACCCCCTGCCGCCGTGAGGGGCTCAAGACCGTGCTGCAGATCAGAGCGAACGAAGTACGCGTTATTGCCCGCGCTGTTGCTGCCAACGAAGTCATATCCTCTGGACTGGCCTAGGTCACACAAAGCAGGTAAAGATGCCCCGTAGTACAACACGTTGGTGGGTCCCCCTCTCGTGAACTTCGGGTCGTAGGGAATGGTGATCGCCCGTTCCGCACCCAGCACGCTGTTGTATTCGATGATGGCGATTGCGGGACGGATCGCAGTGATCGCGCGCCAAACCCAGTAGTCGTTGCCATCAATGTCGATGTGCAGTAGACCGATGTCACCTTCAAACCCGTGCGATAGAAGCAGCTGGTCGATGTTCTCAGCGGTAACGAAGGCACAGGTGGCCTGGAGGTCGTGGCGCCACGAGATGGGGTCGAGCTTGATGGCCTCGATGTTCAGCCGCGAGCCGTCCATGACCAGGCCGCGCCAGTTGTCGTTGACGAGCAAAAATCTGGTGTTTGCCTCCTGGTAGCCTTCGACGCCAAATTCGACGAATGTTTCGCTCAGGCCTGGAATCCGGTGAATAAGCCACTGGATGATGCCGTCATCTCCCCACTGGCTGAAGACGGAGAATTCCACGTCGGAGAAGTTGTTGATCGACGGAATGTCTCGTACCCGCCACGCCAGTCCCTGGCCGATGAGGACACGCTGCTTTGATAGCACTGCGCTGTTGAAACGCTCCGTCCAGAACGTTAGTGCGCTGCGGAAGCCCAATGTAGTCCTACTCTGCGTTGCCGACGGCCCCTGCCTCGGTGTTGACCAAAGGCCTTCGTAAATCTCGAGGATCGATCTGACTCTGGTTGGCCCACACGGGGCGCCAACGGATTACATGACCTTGTGCCCACTCATCCCTTCGACGACATCATCGATGGAAGTGCGGAACTCAATCCTGCATGCCAACCGATTTCGCATATCGGCCGCTCAGCACTCCCGCTGATCACTGAGAGATCGATCGCACGGCGCTGGTTGATTTCGACAGGCGGAAGGGGCTTCCCGAGTGCTGTACACACTGGTTGGAGTGCTTCCCAGCCCGAACGGGCGAATCGATTGCACACGGTTGCTTGGCTCACCGCACCAAAGTTGTAGAACTCGTCCGGGTCTGATTGGTCCACTGCGCGGATTATCGATGATGGGTCCAGCAGGTCGGCTTCGATGAGGTTGACGTACGGGAACTCATCGAGTAGCTGCTCTTTTTTAAGGTTGCTTTGACCACGGATGACGCCGAAGACCTCATAGCCTTTCTCATGGAGGAGCGGTGCAAGGTGACCACCGTCCTGCCCGGTGATCCCGGTAATCAACGCTGTCTTAGCGTGTACAACCATGCATTTCCCCGATCAGCAAAGACGTTTCAGGCGGACGAATTTTTCGACGAGATCAGTTGCCGCCATTGCACTTTCGGCCGGTGTTGTCATCAGTTTCGAGAATTCCCGAGCCCGGGTGAGGTATTGCGGCGCCAACACCGTGCGCAGGTCCGCGATCAGTGACTTCTCGGTTGTGGCGGTAAAGCGACGCCCGGTACCCACCTTCAACCGCTTGAGCTGGCTGGTCCGCAACCACTGGTCGGGCAGAGTCCAAAGACCCACCTGCGGGACTCCCGATCGCAGGCACGCAGCGATGGTCCCGGCACCGCTGTGATGCACCACTGCGCGGCACAGCGGGAAGATCTCCGCGAAGTTCACCAAGCCCACCAGCTGGACGTGCTCGGGACAGGAGATCTCGGCGAAATCAGATGAGCCGGCACCCACCACCGCTCGCGCGCCCAACCGCTCGCAAACCGCACTGATCATGGCGACCGTGTCGGCGGGAGAACCGACCGGCACGCTGCCGAACCCGAAGAAGATCGGCGGCGCTCCTTCGGCGATCCAGGACGCGACCTCGTCATCGGACTGTGTGGGGGACGCCAGCGTCAGCGTCCCGACGAACGGGCGTTGGCTACTCCAACTAGCCCACTCGGCCGCCAACCCCGGGATGAACGCCGCGTCGTAGGCCTGGATCTCCAGGGATCCCCGTTCGGCGATTCGGGCTGGCCAGGGCTCTGTTGCTGGTGGCAGGCCAAGCAAACGACGCTGGGTGTCCTCGACGTCCTTCACCACACCTGTCCAGGACACTCGCTGATAGGCGGTCATCGCAGCGCGGCCCAGCGGCGGCGGCAGAAGGGGTAGCACCCTGCCGTTGGCCCGCATGGGAAAGAAGTCCACAGTGACCAGCGGAATGCCGCGGTGTTCGGCGACGTTTGCCGCGAACTGCTCGAAACCATTGCCGGCAATGATCAGGTCCGCATCGTCGGCTGCCGAAGCCAGGGCCGAGAACGCTTCCTCCGTCCAGCACCGGGTGACTATCTCCCCGATTCGATCGCCCAGCCGGGTCAGATCCTTCGGTTGCCAGGGCATGTGGAAGAAGCATGTCCAGTAGTCACGCTGCGCGTCCATCATGACCTGCGAATCCGTGCCCCAAGCGATCGCCGTCAGGCCTGCAGCCTCGGCGAAGCCGACCACATTCGGTGGGACGACGATGACGACATCGTGGCCTCTGCGCAGGAGTTCCCGACCAATGACAACGCTGGGCTCGACATCACCGCGGACGCCGTGGCATGCCAGAACCGCTTTCATCGCTTGACCACCGCTCAGCTCGGCTCCCGGATCGGCAGGCCCGCCGCACGGTAGACGGCATCGATGACGCTCATGTTCTCGACGGCGTCCTGGGGTGATGTCCGCACCGGCTCGTTGCGCAGCACCGATCCGGCGAAGGCGTCCAGCTGGAAGGAATAGGTGGGGCGGCGCGAGAAGCGCTCGGACCGTTTCCCGTTGGCCGACCGGATCGAGAGCCGCGGGAACAGGTTAGGTGCGGCGGGACTGAGCCAGCGCAATTCGCCGTCAGAACCGACGACCTTGGCGCTTGCTCGAAAGAGATTCCCCGACCACAGCGCGCACTGCAAGCGCCCGGTGTGGCCGTTGGCGTATTCGAGTTCGGCCTTCATTGCCCGATCGACCCGGGGCTTTTGCAATTTTGCCTGTGCCGAAACAACTTTCGGCGTCGAGCCGCCAAACGTGCGGGCCATGTTCGTCACGTAGCTGCCGGCGTCCATCATCGCGCCGCCCGCCATGGCGTAGTTGTAGCAATTGGCTTTGAACGTCGGCAGCATCACGCACAGGGTGACGTCAACCTGCTGCAGGACACCCAGCTCACCTGAGGCGATGATCTCCTCGACACGGCGGGTCAGTGGATGGTGGCGGAATTGGATCGCCTCCATGACGACACGGTCCGACGACGCGGACAGATCGGCGATCTCCTGGGCTTCGGCGGCGTTCGCCGTGAACGGCTTCTCGACCAGCACATGCTTACCGGCGGCGAGCGCGATTTTCGTCCACTTACCGTGCATGCTGGTCGGCACCAGAACGTAGATCGCGTCCAGCTCCGGGTCGTCGATCAGCGCCTCGTAGCTGCCGTAAGCCTTCGCGATGCCGTGCTTGGCGGCGAATTCGTCGGCACTGGGCTGGTCACGCGACGCCACCGCAGCCACCACGACATCGCGGTTGTCCTTAGCCGGGTTGATGATCGTCGTCGGCGCGAAGCTGGACGCACCCAGGATGCCGATGCGTACCCGGCCAGCGCTATCTGGCATTCCTTCTCTCTCCCTGTTCAAGCCGCCGCCGCGATACTAGAACGCGTTCTAGCCATGGATGGCCCGAATTGACATTACCGTCAGCGGCTCGGCTCGCGGACGGGCAAACCCGCAGTGCGGTAAATCGCATCGATCACGGTCATGTTTTCGATCGCATCCAGCGGGCCGGTCTGCACCGGCGCGCCGCGGAGCACCGCCGAGGCGAAGGCGTCCAGCTGGTAGGCATAGCTGGCGCGTCGCGGGAAGCGCTCGACCCGCTTGCCGGCGTCCGTGCGGACGGTGAACCGATGGAACAGCTGCGGCAGCACCGGGTTGATCACTCGGAGCTCGCCGCGATCGCCCAACACCGTGACACTGATCCGCAGCAGATCTGCCGACCACATCGAGCACCGAAGCCGGCCGGTGTGACCTTCGGGAAAGCGCAATTCGGCCCGCATCGCCCGGTCCACCTGCGGCGTGTGCAGCTTCGCCTGTGCCGAAACAACTTCCGGCGTCGAACCGCCGAATGTCCGCAGCATGTGCACTGCATAGCAACCGGCGTCCATGGTGGCGCCTCCGGCGAGGGCGAAGTTGTAGCGAATGTCGGAGAACTTGGGCAACGGAAAACAGAACGCGACATCCACACGTTGCAGGGTGCCCAGTTCTCCAGATGCGATGATCTCCTCGGCGCGCACGGCGAACGGGTGATACCGGTAGTGAAACGCCTCCATCACCACCCGATCCGACTCCGCCGCCAAGTCTGTGATCTCGCGGGCCTCCGCGGCGTTGGCGGTGAACGGCTTTTCACACAGGACGTGCTTACCAGCCTCCAGCGCGGCTCGAGTCCACCTGCCGTGCAAGCCGTTTGGCAACGGGTTGTAGACCGCGTCAACCTTTGGGTCGGCTAACAGCGCCTCGTAGCTTTTGTGCACCCGCGCGATGCCATGTTTGGCCGCAAAAGCTTGGGCGCGTGATACGTCGCGCGCCGCGACGGCGGTGACCACGACCTCCGGGTTGCCCTTGGCGGGCTCAATCAGGGCCGCCGGCGCGATCTGGGCCGCGCCCAGCGCGCCGATCCGAACGGTGGCAGCGCTGTCAGGCATGCGCGATGCTAACACCTTGTTTGAAGCGACCAGATCACCAATTCACGCAGCTTAATCGCCATTGGCCGGCGTCACCGCAACCGCGAGATCGCGCGGTGCCGATACGGATTAGCGCCGGTGGACCGTCCCCTATACTTCGCCCATGTTTGCCGCCGGGGTCATGCACCGTGCGCGAAACCGCCTTCGCGCGAACGGAACTTCATGCGATCAAAACGCCGCTCCCCGAGCTGTCGTGGTCTCGAATGTCAGCAGCTTCGGCGGCGGCGGTGTTATTTGTTTCCGAGACGCGCTCTTGGCTCTCCGGGAGAAGCGGCCGGACATTGATGTCGTCGCCGTGTTCCCAGGCAAAGGCGACGCCGTCAAGGCCTGCGCTGGATACGGGGTAAGGGCAAAAACTGCGTGGGTTCCGTGGTGGGGTTTCGGCAAATGGTCGCGGTTTCGCATCGACCCGCACGTGGTTATCGGCTGGCTTCCCTACAACATTGTTCTGCTCCCGGGCATCGTGCAGGCACTGGCGTTGCTGATTCGCGAGCGCCCCACCGTAGTGGTCACCAATACGATGACCATTCCGTCGCACGCTATCGCTGCCAAAATTCTCGGCATCCCCCATTACTGGATGGTCGACGAATTCGGGCGAGACGATCACGGACTTTGGTTCTTGTACGGCTACGCCAGGACCGTCCGCATGATCGGCCGGCTATCGCACACAGCGATCTGCATTTCGCAAGCGGTCGAGGAAGCCGTGCTTGGGATAGATCCGACAATGAACACGGTCGTGTTCTATCCGGCCGTAGACACTCCACTCGGCACACCGCCGGAGCGCCACCCCGATGAGCGCATGCGAACCGTCCTAGCCGGTTATCTCTCGCATGCCAAGGGACAGCGGCTGGCCATCGAAGCCGTCGCGATCGCGCGCCAGGCCGGTGTCGACATCGAACTCTCACTCATCGGGACTGGCAACCAACAACCGTTTCACGCCCTTGCTCAACGCCTAGGCGTCGAAGACCTGGTCACCATTCACGGGCCGACCCGCGACCTCGGCCCCTACTGGGCAGCCGCCCACGTCGGTCTGATGTGTAGCCAAAGCGAAGCCTTTGGCCGGGTGACTGTGGAGGCGATGCGAGCGGGACTTCCGGTCTGCGGAACCAACTCCGGTGGCACCCCAGAGATCATCCAGCCCTACGTCGCCGGACTGTTGAGTCCAGCGGGCGACGCACACGCGCTCGCAGCCAACTTGATGAAGCTGGAAGCGGACGAAGACCTGCGCCGCCGCCTCGCCTACGGTGCCGCGGAATCGGTCAGGCGCTTCGAGCGTGATCGCCACGACGCCGAATTCGCCGCCATTCTCGGCTTGCGTTGATACCATCCCGAATCGCCCAGATCAGGCCGGTTTTGGGCAATCTCAACGAGGAGCTCGATTGTGCCTGACGGCGAACTGACTGGGCGCGGGGCCGAACGCGTCGAGTGGGACGTCATCGTCGTCGGCGCCGGTATGGGTGGTGGCATGCTCGGCCAACGGCTGGCCCGAGCGGGCCGGCGCGTCCTGTTCGTGGAGAAGGGACGCTCGACGCTGCCGGGGACACCGGGAACGATCCGCGCAGCGATGCCGGAAATGGCCGAGCCACAAGCCTCCCGGTCGAAAGAGACCTACTACGACACGCTGGCCCGTGCGGGCCGCAGCAACGACGAAGTTACCGATATCAGCGGGCGCTTCCCGAAAAAGTTTGTTCCGTTCATCGGCGCCGGGCCCGGCGGATCTTCCGCTCTCTACGGCATGGTCTGCGAACGGTTTTTCGTCGACGACTTCGCTCCCCGCCAGTTCTTCACCGACCCTGGCGAATCCACTGTGCCGGAGACCTGGCCGATCACCTACGAACAGCTTGCGCCCTGGTACGCCGAGGCCGAGAAACTCCTGGGGGTACGCGGCCAGCCGGATCCGCTGCGGCCGGAATCGGCAGACGTGGGACTGCCCGCCGCGCCGCCGTTTTCGGCAGACAATCAGCCATTGGTGAACTATCTGGCCGGGCGCGGACTTCATCCCTATCACCTGCCGATGGCCTGTGACTACACCGACGACTGCGCGACATGCCAGGCCTACCTTTGCCCTAAGGGGTGCAAGTACGACGGGGCCCGAAGCGGCGTGCTGCCCGCCATCACCGAGTACGGTGCTGCGCTGCTGGCCGAATGCCGGGTGCTGCGGCTCGAGTCAGACCAGACCCGGGTACAACGCGTGATCTGCCAGCGCCGCCATGACATGCTCGCGCTGAGGGCCAAAGTGGTGGTGCTGGCGGCGGGCGCGCTCGCCACCCCGGTGCTGTTGCTAAATTCCCGATCCGGGGACTGGAATCGTGGGCTGGCCAACGGCTCAGACATGGTGGGCCGCAACCTCATGCGCCATGTCATGGACTGGATCGAGATCTGGCCCCAGCGCGGCAGCAAGATCACCGCCGAGAACAAAGAGATCGGACTCAACGACTTCTATTTCATCGACGGCCAGAAATACGGCACGGTGCAGTCAGCCAGCTCGATGGCCTCGTTGGCCCCCATCGACATGATGATGAACCAGCCAGGCTGGATCTCAAAGGCTTTGCGGTGGAGCAGCCCCATTGCGCGGCCGATCTACGACAGAGTGATCAGCGGCGGACTGGTCCTCGCCGCGATCATGGAAGACCTGCCCTATCGGGACAACCGTGTCTTGCCCAGCGATCGGCCGAGTGTCGACGGCCGTCAGCGGCTGCGCCTGCAGTACCGGCTGCATCCCAACGAGATCCAGCGCCGCGAAGTGTTCCTGGGTGCACTCAAAGAGGTGCTGCAGCCGTTCCGCACGCTGACCCTGCGTACCGGTGAAGACAACGGAACCCTGGGCCACGTCTGCGGCACGGTCCGCTTCGGCACCGATCCGGCGAGCAGTGTGCTGAACCCGCAGAACCGCGCACACGAGGTGGACAACCTCTACGTCGTGGACGGGTCGTTCTTCCCGTCCAGCAGCGGCATCAACCCGAGCTTGACGATCGCCGCCAACGCGCTGCGGGTCGCCGAGCACATCAACGAAGCGCACTTCGCCGACTGACCTAGCATCGCAGGAGTGGATCTGTTCGTACGCGCCTCCGGTCCGGTCGACGCGCCCGCGATCGTATTCCTGCATGGCGGAATCATGAGCGGCTGGACCTGGAATCCGGTGGTCGCCCGGTTACCGCACTACCGCTGTCTGGTTCCTGATCTTCCTCAGTACGGCAGGAGCTTTCAGGCAGGCCCGTTCGAGATGGGCCGAGCAGCCGGCATGGTGGCCGAACTGATCCGCGCCCGCGTCGAAACCGGCCGCGCGCACGTGGTCGGCTACTCACTCGGGGCCCAGGTCGGAGTCCAGCTCTTGGCCACCGAACCGCATCTCGTCGACCGGGCGGTGTTGAGCAGCACCGTGGTGAACACACTGCCGGCGGTCCAGCTCACACGCAAGCTGGCCGGCATGTTCGCCCGCACCGCTGCACTGCGATGGCTTCTGATAAATCGCTATTGGGACGCCGGGTACGCCGTGCAGAACGAGAGCTATGAGCAGGACGCCCGGTTGAATGCAGGTGCGCACTTCGCCCATATTGCTGAGTCGTCGGCAGGATTCACCATCCCTGCCGGACTGCAAAAGTCGTTCGCACCATCATTGTTCGTAACCGGCACTGGTGAAATGCGAGCGCTTCACCGATGCGCGGCATTGCTCGCGCGATCAATGCCGCACGGTGTCGATCGAGTCGCCACAGGTATGCGACATGACTGGCCTCTGCACCACCCGGATCTCTTCGCCCGCGTCGCCGACGCCTGGTTGACCGGCGGCAGGCTACCTGCCGAACTGGCGGCTAGACCGGTTCGCGGACGGCAAGGCCGGCGGCACGGTAGATCCCGTCGATGATCGTCATGTTCTCAACCGCATCCACCGCAGATGTCCGCACCGGCTCGCCCCGTAACACCGCCCCCGCGAACGCATCCAGTTGATAGGCGTAGGTGGCGCGCATCGGAAACTTCTCATCGCGTCTGCCGTCGGCGGATCGGACCGAGAACCGCTGAAACGGCGCCAGCGGATGCAACCTCAACTCGCCTCGGTCCCCCACCACCTTCGTGCCGTAATGCGGCACCTCGGCCGACCACATCGAACAATGCAGCCTGCCGGTGTGGCCTTCGGCGAATCTGAGCTCCGCGGTCATCACCCGGTCTATCTGCGATCCGCGTATCTTTGCCTGTGCGGAAACAACTTCCGGGGTCGAGCCCCCGTACACTCGAATCGTGTCGACGATGTAGGACCCGAGATCCATCGTCGCTCCGCCGCCAAGCGGGTAGCTGTAACGAGAACCCGCGAAGTCACGTAGCAGGTAACAGTTGACCGCCTCGACCCGCTGAATCGTCCCCAGTTCCCCAGAGGCGAGGATCTGCTCGATCCGCACCGAGGCGGGGTGGTAGCGGTGGTGCAGACCTTCCATCACCACGCGATCCGACTGGGCCGCCAGCGCCGCCAGCTCGCGGGCCTCGGCGGCATTGGCCGCGAACGGCTTCTCCACCAGAACATGCTTGCCAGCTTCGAGCACGGCTCGAATCCATTTGCCGTGCAAGGCATTCGGTAGCGGTATATATACGGCGTCAACGGCGGGATCCGCGATCAGCGCCTCGTAGCTGTCGTGGACTGTGCCGATGCCGTGCCGTGCGGCGTAAGCGCGTCCGCGGTCGACATCGCGAGCGGCCACCGACACAACCTCGACCTCGGGGTTGTCCTTGGCCGGTTTAATCACCGCCGTTCGCGCGACGCCGGCAGCACCGAGAATGCCGATCCGTACCGAGCCGTCAGCCATGTTTCCTGCGCGATGGCGAAGACAGTTCCGTCTGCGCTATTTGCGCCACAGCACTCCGGTGCCGTCGATGTCGACGATCTCCGCGGTGATCCCGTGCTTGTTCCGATAGTCGGTGACAGCCTGTTCGCACGCCTTCACCGCCAGGTAGTCGTCGACGATGCAGAAGCCGCCGGGCGACAGGCGCGGGTAGAGCGCGTCCAGCGCCTGAATCGTGGATTCGTAGAGGTCGCCGTCGAGTCGCAGCACCGAGATGGCCTCGATCGGAGCGTCATGCAGCGTGTCCTTGAACCAGCCTGGCAGGAAACGAACTTGATCGTCCAGCAGGCCGTAACGCTCGAAGTTCTTCCGGACGTCGGCCTCTGAAACGCCGAGGATGCCCGAGACGATCTCTGCGTGAATCCCCTTGTCCGCCTTGTAGTTCTCGGTATCAGAGCGCGGAACACCTTGAAAGGAGTCACAGAGCCACACGTTGCGGGTCCGATCCCCATAGGCAGCCAGCACCGCCCGCATCAGAATGCACGCGCCGCCGCGCCACACTCCGGTCTCGACGAGGTCGCCGGGGACGTCGTCGGCAAGTACCGTCTCGACGCACTCCTGCAGGCTGGTGAGCCGTTTCATACCGATCATCGTCTCGGCCTCGGCCGGCCAGTCCAGTCCCGCCTCCCGATAGTTCTGAGCGCTCACGCCGCCACCGCGAAGTTTCGGACCTAAGGTGTTGGCAGCTTTCAGCAGTAGACGTCGCCGCAACGGCCAGTCCGAGGGCATCCGCTCATGCATTCCGAACCGGGTCAGGTTCCGCCGGAGCAGGTCGAGGTACAGAGATCGCACGTCGTAGTCGGTGATGGTCAAAATGGCCCTATCTCGCATGCCAGCATTTCGGCGCTGAGTCTAAACTTGCCCAGCCGTCAGTTATCGGAGTTTGCCCGGATCGGATTTCACCGGGCTTGCTTGCTGCGGGCGAAGTTCTCCATGAGGTCCGCGGCGGTCGAGACGCTGTCGGGGGGCGTGATCATCCGGGCTCCGAGCTCGCGGGCACGAGTGCGATATTCGGGGGCGAGAATGGTGCGCAAATCCTTGACCAGCGTCTTCTCGGAGGCGGCGGCAAACTTCCGGTAGGTCCCCACCTTCAGCTTCTTGACCGCGGCGCCCCAGATCATCTGCACATCCGCCATGTACAGGACCAATGTCGGAATTCCACTGCGCAGCCCTGCTGCGGTGGTGCCCGCGCCGCCGTGGTGCACGACCGCACGGCAGGACGGAAAAATCGTCGCGTAGTTCACCGCTTCCACAACCTTCAGGTTGTCGTACTGCGGGACGTCGCTGAAATCGGTCCAGCCAGCACACACCAACGCCCGCTCGCCGACCTGTGCGCAAGCGCTGGCGATCATTGCGATCATGTCGGCGGGTGACTCGACCGGAATGCTGCCGAAACCGAAGCAGATCGGCGGCGTCCCCGCGGCAATCCAAGCCATCACGTCGGAGTCGGCTTCGGTGGCCAACTCCAGCGTCAGGGTCCCGACGAAGGGGCGCTGACCTTCCCAGTGCGCCCACTCCTGTGCCAGCCCCGGGAACAGCGCGGCGTCATAAGCCTGGATCTCCAGCAGCTGGAGTTCGGCGATCCGCCCCGGTACCGGCCCGGTCGCCGGGGGCAGTCCCAGCTCACGCCGCGCTTCGCCGACCTCGTTTCTCACCCCCCGCCAGATCACCGCCTCCCCCAGCCGCATGACCGCGCGGACTGCAGGTTCGGGCAAGAACGGCAAGAGCTTGCCGTTCACCCGCATCGGATACCACAACAGGGTGGCCAGTGGAGTGCCGCTATATTCAGCGACGTCGAACGCGAGTTCCTCGTAGCTCACTCCGGTCACCAAGAGATCCGCCCCGCCCGCAATGGAAGCCAGCGCCTTGGTCATCTCGCCCCACGCCTTGATGCCGGGCTCACGGGATTCCCGGAGGTAGTTCCGCACATCGCGGACGCGCCAGAAATTGCGGAAGAAGAAGCCCCAGAAGTCGCGGGTGTCCTCCAGCCAGGTCCGGGTGTCCGGCCCGTAGGCCACGGCTTCGAGGCCGACAGCCTCGGCCGAACCGATCGCGTCCGGAGGGACGGCCATCTGCACGTGATGACCGCGGCGCATCAGTTCGCGCCCAACAGCGATCCCGGGCTCGACATCGCCACGGGTGCCGTAAAAAGCCAGCACAAATTTCATCGGATGCTCCCGGCCCTTCGTCCCCGTACCCGCTCAGCCGCCGGGCAGCGTAACTCGGTCAGGTACCACCCGGCGCAACTATGACCATGTCCCCTTGCGCCGGTGCGCAAGGGCCAGGGTCTCCAAACCCAGCTTGACCAGTGGCGGTGGCAGCAGGCGGTTGATGTTGCGGTAGCGACGGGAATCCTCGAAGGCTTTACTGAAGCCGCGCTCGCCGGCCGCGAAGGCGGCGTACACACGATCCAATTCCGAGGCATCCCAGGACTCGTCCCGCGCAGCGGCGGCCAGAGTTTCGTAGACCGTGCCGATCCAGTCAGTGCCGAAGGGCTCGGTCACCGCGCCGCGGATTTGATGATGCCGCAGGTCAGGGGTGAGGAACTCGTCGACCGCGCATTCGTCCTCGATGTCGAGATCGACACCCAGCGCAGTGGAGATCCGCTTCACCTCCAGACGCCAGTCCCTGAGGAGGTTGGCGTATTCGACGAACACCCGCGGCACACTGCGAGTGTCTCGTTCGGCCAGCAGACTGTATTTCAACCACCAGGCGCAGGTGAGTTCCGGTGACGAGTCCACATAGTTCTGTTGGTTGGCTCGCTTCCTGAGCGAACCGATGATCTCGTCGGGATGGCGAACCGCGATCACGGCGGCGACGTCGAACCCCGCCTGGCGGGCCGCCTCGAACCAGATGCCCGACACCGTCGTCGTCTTCGGTTCTTTTATGACCACCAGTGGTGCGGCCGGAAGTCCGCTGAGATAGTCCTTCGCCTTGGCGACCCACGCGGTGTTGCGTCCGACGCTGAACACATCGTCGTCGTGCGGCACCAGCGAAGTGTCGTAGCCGGAACTTCCGTGGTCGTGCAGAATCGCCTGGTTCAGGTGGATGACGGCACGCGGTTCGAAGAAGCCCCGGGGATTCTCGGACGTGGCGCCCAACAAGCCGGGCGGAAGCGCGGCACCGCTGAGCGCGAGAACCTGTGCCAGAGCCGAAGTTCCGGACCGCCCGTTACCCAATACGAAGAGAGCAACCGGTCGACCCTGGGCGCCCGGCTGACTTTTGATCACCGCCGCAGAATAGGGGTCCGCCGACTTCCTCGACAAGGTATCGCCCGGTTACGTCATGACCGCGGCGACCGCTCGAGTCCAGCCCTCCCGACCACACCGGTCGGCTACTCTGACGCTCGTGTCAATCCAGGACCGCCCTGCGCCCGCGGCCAACGATGCTGCTCAGCGGGACAATCGGCTCGATTTGATGGACCAGGCCTTCTACGCGGGTCATCAAGCGGCCGGCCAGAAGGAAGTGATGCAGGTCGGTTGGGTCTACCAGCGCGCGGTTGACATAGAAGCGCTGAAGCGGTTCCGCCGCGAACTCGGCAAAGGAATGATGGGACGGCTCATCGAGCGGTCGCCGCTGCCCTTCGGCCGGCATCGGTGGGTCGCAGCGCCGGAATCGTCAGAGCTCGAAATCGCCACCACCGTTCGCCCGCGAGCGGAACTCGGCGACTGGTTCGACGAGCGCACTCAACTCCCCATCGACCCGGAATCGGGACCCGGCTGGCGAATAAGTGTTGTCCCGCTCAGCGACGGCTCCACCGCGATCAGCCTCGTGCTCTCGCATTACGTCATCGACGGCATCGGCGCTGCGGTCGCGGTGACCGAGGCGCTGCTGGGCATGTCTCGCGATCTGGGCTACCCGCCGCCGCGCTCTCGCCCGGGACTGCGCGCATTGACCCAGGACGCCGTCGAGACTGCGCGCGATGTTCCCTCGGTCGGCCGGGCGGTTCTCGCTGCGGCAAAGGAAGCCCGGCGGCGCCAGCAAGATGTCACTCACTCCCAGGCGCAGGCCTCGCTGCCGGTGGCCGTTTCGACCCGCGGCGCGGATGACCTCGTCATCGCGCCCAACATCTGGATCCGGCTCCGGCTGGACGAATGGAATGCCCGAGCTGAAGCACTCGGCGGAACCGCCAGCGCATTGGCCGCGGCATTCACCGCTCGACTCGACCGGCATATGGGTCGTACACACGGCGACGCCGCGGACGTCCGATTACTGCTGACGGTCAACACCCGCACCATGGACGATGCGCGCGCGGTCGCCGTCTCCTTCGTTCGGGTAGGTATCGACCCGAACGGTGTGACGACCGATCTGACGCAGGCCCGCACCTCGATCAAGCAGGCGCTCAAGGATGCCAAGGACACCGAGGACGAGTCGGCTGAGCTCGTCGCACTGACGCCCTTCACCCCAAAGCGCGCATGGCGGCATCTGATCGACTACGCGGTCAGCGATCCGGAGCGACCCGCGGTCTGCTCGAACCTCGGCGATACCGGCCCCGCAGCGAGCAGGCCCGACGGCACGCTGTGTGACGCGATGTTCGCGCGCGGCGCGAGCCAGAACGTCACCCGAGGGTGGCTAGAGCGGACGGGCAGCCAATTGCAGGTGTTCGTCGGGACTTCGATGGAGATGAACCAGGTCGGCGTCTGCGTGCGGGGCTATCAACCGGGTTCGGTGACCACTCGGGCAGCGTTGCGCGAACTGGCCGAACGCACCTTGGCCGAGTTCGGCCTCAGCGGCGAGATCGACTAGCGATTTCGCTCCGAGTGAAACTTCCAAGCCTGCGGCGAGGCTGCTTGCGGGCACGTCAATGCAACCAGTACGAAGCCGGTATAACAGTTAGCCATAACCACACATTTACGCATGCGCAAGCGCGTATGCTCCGCTGTTGCATCACCAAAAGAGCCCATACGGAGGCCCTCATCATGGTTGACTCTCGTCGAGATCGGTCGCGCTCTCGGGGGCGTCGCTCGTTTGCGGGGATAACCGTACGAGGGACTGTGACGCCCGCCACACAGGCGACGCCGAGAGGGCTTGCCACCCGATGAGTTGGTGCATTCTCCAGCCGGCGGCTGGTGCTGGAAGCGGAAGCGCGTGGAAGATGGGAAAGGTCGTCGTGCGGTGATCGAAGGACGTTCGCCCGACGTTGCGCAAACTCAGCCCGATGTCATCATCCGCCCCCACGACGACGCCCCCGCGCCGCCTGCTCACCCATCGGCTCCACCACCGCCCCAGGCCGCAAGTCCCGCCCGTAAGAGTCGAAATCGTGGCCTACCGCTGAAGTCGTTAAGCCGGTTGTGGATTCCACTGGTGGTGATCGCCGTGCTCGCCGCCGGGGGCCTGACCGTGTATCGCCTGCACGGGATCTTCGGGAGCGAGAAGTCGCTCTCGTACGGCGACACCAAGAACGACAAGGGCAAGCCGTACAACCCCAAGCATATGAAGTACGAGATCTTCGGACCTTCAGGAACGCCGGCCCAGATCAGCTATTTCGACGAAGACGGCAACCCGGTACACACCGACGCGACGCTGCCGTGGTCGCTGGAGTTCCCGATCTCGGCTGCCGCGGGCATCGGGAGCATCGCGGCGCAAGGCGACAGCGACACCATCGGCTGCCGGATATCTGTCGACGGCGTCGTCAAGGACGAGAAGACCGTGACGCATGAAGTAAGTTCCTTCGTCTCCTGTCTGCTGAAGGCCGCATGAGTAATCACCAGCTGGACACCGGCCGGCCCGTCGTCGCGGACACGATTCGCCGATTCTCGGCGCTGGTCATCTTGGGCTGGTTGGCGATCATCGTCGGCTTGACGCTCGGCGTTCCAACTCTGGAGCAGGTCGAGGCCGAGCACGCGGTCTCCCAGAACCCCACCGACGCGCCGTCGTGGAAGGCGACGCAGCGCATGTCCGAGGTGTTCCAGGAGTCCACGAGCGGCAACGCCCCGGTGATGATCGTCCTCGAAGGTCAACAACCCCTTGGCGATGACGCGCATGCGTACTACGACCGGCTGATCCGGCAATTGCGAAGCGACACAAAGCACGTGCAGCACATCCAGAACTTCTGGGGTGATCCACTTACCAGCGCAGCCGCGGAGAGCGATGACGGTAAGGCTGCCTACGTTCAGATCATCGTCACTGGCAGAGCGGGCGACGCCCTAGCCAACGAATCGGTCCAGGCCGTCCAGCACGTCGTCGCACAGACTCCCGCCCCACCGGGCATCAGAACATACGTGACCGGTCCCGCGGCGCTGGCCGCCGACATCAGTGTCGCCGGAAACAGCACGGTCACCACCATCACTTTGGTGAGTATCGCGGTCATTCTCGTGACGCTGCTGATCATCTATCGCGCGCCACTTACCGTGATCGCGCTGCTGATGGTGGTCTTCGTACAGCTGCAGGCGGCCCGCGGAATCGTCGCGCTCCTAGGCCATTTCGAGATCATCGGACTGACGAGTCTTGCGGTGAACTTGTTGGTGGCGCTGGTGATCGCGGCCGGAACGGACTACGGCATCTTCTTCATCGGGCGCTATCACGAGGCGCGCCTTGCCGGCGAGGATCGCGAGACGGCGTTCTATACGACCTACCGCGGGGTCGCCCACGTCGTATTGGCCACCGGCCTGACGGTTGCGGGGGCCACGTTCTGTCTCAGCTTCACCCGACTGCCCGCCTTCCAAGCTCTGGGCGTCCCGTGCGCGGTCGGCATCTTGGTCGCGGTCGCAGTGGCCCTCACCCTCGTTCCGGCGGTCATCGCCGCAGGCGGCCGTTTCGGCCTGTTCGAGCCCAAGCGGCCTGCCAGCACCCGCGGATGGCGGCGCATCGGAACGGCGATCGTCCGGTGGCCTGGGCCCATTCTGGTTGCGTCCCTGGCGATCACGCTGGTCGGACTGTTGACGCTGCCCGGCTTCAAGCCCGACTTCAACGACCAGCATTTCCTGCCGAAAAGCATTCCCGCCACTGACGGCATCAACGCAGCGGCGAGGCACTTCCCGCCGTCGGCGATGATGACGCCCGAAATACTGATGGTGGAGACGGATCACGACCTCCGCAATTCGGCAGATTTCCTGGTGCTGAACAAGCTGGCCAAGGCGGTCCTTGCAGTTCCGGGTATCGAGAAAGTTCAGGCCGTTACACGCCCCGAGGGAACCCCTCTCGCGCACACGACGATTCCGTATCTGATGAGCGCGCAGCAGGCCGGCCAGCAGCAGTTCATGTTCTTCCAGAAGCAGCGTATGGCGGACCTGCTCACACAGGCCGATCAATTAGGGCAGACCATCGCCATCATGTCGCACATGTACGACTTGATGAAGCAGTTGTCAGCCACGATGCATCAGATGGTGAAAAGCACGCACGAAATGGCCGATATCACCATGCAATTGCGTGACCATATCGCCGACTTCGAAGACTTCTTCCGGCCCATCCGCAATTACTTCTACTGGGAACCGCATTGCTTCGACATCCCGATCTGCTGGTCAATACGAAGCATTTTCGACGTCCTTGACGGCGTCGACGGACTGACCGACAAACTGCAACAGCTGACCGCGAATCTGGACCAGATGGACGTGATCATGCCGCAGCTGCTTGCCCAGTTCCCGGAGATGATCGCGATCATGACGAGCATGCGCGGAATGCTGCTCACCATGCACAGCACTATGTCCGGTGTGTTGGGCCAGATGGACGGCAACGGCACGAATTCCACTGCCATGGGTAAGGCATTCGACGCCGCCCAGAACGACGACTCGTTTTATATTCCGCCGGAGGTCTTCAAAAACGAAGACTTCAAACGAGTCATGAAGATCTTCATCTCACCGGACGGTAAGGCCGTTCGCATGCTGATCTCCCAGAAGGGCGACCCCACCTCGCCCGACGGCATTGGCCGAGTCGATGCGATTAAGAGCGCGGCGGAGGAAGCTCTCAAGGGCACTCCTTTGGAGGGCTCGCCGATCTCTCTCGCCGGTACCGCCGCGCTCGTCAAAGACACCGTCACCGGAACCAAATACGATTTGATCATCGCGGTCGTTTCGGCGCTGTGCCTGATCTTCGTCGTCATGTTGATCGTCACGCGAAGCCTTATTGCAGCGATGGTGATCGTTGGGACGGTACTGCTTTCACTAGGTGCGTCCTTCGGCCTGGCCGTTTTCATATGGCAGTACCTACTCGGCATTCAATTGCATTGGTCGGTCTTCGTGATGACCGTGATCATCCTTTTGGCCGTCGGATCTGACTACAACCTGCTACTGGTCGCGAGAATGAAGGAAGAGCTGAGCGCCGGTATCAACACCGGAATCATCCGCGCTATGGCTGGAACCGGCAAAGTCGTGACGACCGCGGGCCTGGTGTTCGCGTTCACCATGGCGTCGATGATCGTCAGCGATGTGATCAGCATCGGCCAAGTCGGCACCACGATCGCAGTTGGCCTGCTGTTCGACACCTTGGTGGTACGCGCGTTCATGACACCGTCTATCGCCGCGCTGCTGGGCCGCTGGTTCTGGTGGCCACAGCGGGTTCGGCCCCGTCCCGCCAGCTCAATGCTCCGACCGACAGGACCGCGTCCGCTAGTGCGCGCCTTGTTGCAGAACCAAGAGCGGTAAGTGGCGGACACCCAACTCGCAGCCCAGCCGGCCGAACCGACCAGCCCGACCCGACGGCCGGCTATCGCGCGTTCAATTCGCGCGCTGTCACCGCTCATCATTGTGGCCTGGGTGGCGATCACCGTCTATGTGACCTTTTTCGTTCCCTGGCTGGAGACCGTCGGTCGGGACCATTCGGTGCCGATGGCGCCACAGGATGCCCCGGCGGTCATTGCGATGCACCGCATGGGCAATGTGTTCCAGGAATCCACCTCCGACAGTTTCGCCATGCTGGTGATGGAGGGTCAGCAGGAACTCGGCGAGGAAGCACACACGTATTACGACGGACTGATTCGCGAGCTGAAAAGCGATACAACGCATGTCGAGCACGTGCAAGACCTGTGGGGGGATCGGCTCACCGCATCCGGTGCGCAGAGCAAAGACGGTAAAGCCGTCTACATCCAGTTGAACCTGGCCGGTAATCAAGGCACGACACTGGGTGGACAGTCGATCAACGCCGTCCGCGGTATCGTCGAACGAACGCCCGCGCCACCCGGGATCAAGGTCTATGTGACCGGCCCGGCGGCATTGGTCGCCGATATGCAGCACGCGGGCGACCACTCGATGATCAAGATGACCGCGGTCGGCGGCGTCATCATTTTCGTGATCCTGCTCTTCGTCTACCGCTCGATCATCACAGTCATCGGTTTGTTGCTGACGGTCGGTATCGAAGTCCTTATTGCGCGCGGCGTCGTGGCGTTTCTCGCCGACCACAGCGTCATCAGCCTCTCCACGTTTGCGGTCAGCTTGCTGGTTGCGCTGGCAATGGCCGCAGGAACCGATTACGGCATTTTCTTCTTCGGCCGATATCACGAGGCGCGTCAATGTGGTGAAGACATTGAATCCGCTTTCTACAGCACCTTCCGCAGCGTCGCCCCCGTCGTCCTGGGCAGCGGTATGACCATCGCCGGAGCGATGCTGTGCCTGAGCTTCACTCGGCTACCCATCTTCCAGAGCATGGGTGTGCCGTCGGCGGTCGGCATGTTCGTCGCGGTCGCGGTTGCCGTCACGCTGGTTCCGTCTTTTCTGGCCGTCGGCAGCCGCATCAAGCTGTTCGATCCCAAAGTCCGGCTGAGGAACCGCCGCTGGCGACGTATCGGCACCGCGGTCGTCCGCTGGCCGGTACCCATTCTCATCACCACGATCGCGATCGCGCTGGTCGGCCTGCTTGCACTGCCCGGCTACCAGACGAGCTACAACGACCGCCTCTACATTCCGCAGGATCTTCCCGCGAACGTCGGAAACGCGGCCGCTGACCGGCACTTCTCCCAGGCCCGGATGATGCCCGAAATCCTCATGGTCGAATCCGACCACGACATGCGGAATCCGGCTGACTTCCTGATCCTGCACAGACTGGCAAAGTCCATCTTCAAAGTGCCTGGCATTTCCCGGGTTCAGGGCATCACCCGCCCTGAAGGCACACCGATCGAGCACACCTCGGTGCCCTTCCTGATGGATATGCAGAACGCGGGCATGCAGAGCAGTATCAAGTTCCTGAAAGCACGCATGGACGACATGCTCGCGCAGGTCAAGCTGCTCGACCGGCAAATCGTGTTGATGAAGCGCATGTATGAACTGCAGAAGCGGCTCAACGACATCACCCACGATTCGTTCATCACGACGAAAGAAATGTCCGAAGTGGTCAAGCTGCTCATGGGGGGCGCTGCCGACTTCGACGACTTCTTCAGGCCCATCCGGGCGTATTTATATTGGGAGCCACACTGCTACGACATCCCGATCTGCTTCTCGATCCGATCGGTATTCGACGCGATCGACGGCATCAGCCAAATCAACGACAAAATGAAGGAAATGCTCGTCCAGTTCGCGACATTGGACCAGCTAATGCCCCAGCTTCTCGTGCAGATCCCTCAGATGATCTCAATCATGGAATCGATGCGGGACATGATGCTCAAAATGCACGCCACCATGTCCGGAACGTTCGGAGTGCTCGACGATTCAAATTCCAACACCGGCGCCATGGGGCAGGCATTCGACGCGGCCCAGGACGACGACACCTTCTATCTGCCGCCAGAGGTTTTCGAGAACCCTGATTTCAAGCGGGCGATGAGCTCCTACCTATCCCCCGATGGAAAAGCCGCGCGGTTCATCATTTCCCACAAGGACGAACCCGCGTCGCCTGCGGGCATCGCGAGCATCGCCAAGATCCGACTCGCGGCCGAGGAAGCGCTCAAAACGACGCCACTGCAAGGGTCGAAGATCTCCATCGCCGGGACCGCCGCGACGTTCAAGGACTTCAGCGACGGCTCCAAATACGATCTCTGGATCGCGGCGATCGGTGCACTCTGCCTGATTTTCATCATCATGCTGCTCATTACCCGCAGCCTGATCGCAGCCCTGGTGATCGTGGGGACTGTCGCGCTGTCATTGGGCGCGTCCTTCGGTATGTCGGTGCTGCTCTGGCAATACATCCTCGGCATCAAACTGCACTGGATGGTGCTGCCGATGTCGGTCATCGTGTTGTTGGCGGTCGGCTCGGATTACAACCTGCTGCTGGTATCGCGGATCAAGGAAGAGTTGGGGGCCGGCATCAACACCGGCATCATCCGCGCGATGGGCGGCACCGGAAAAGTTGTGACCAACGCCGGCTTGGTGTTTGCGTTCACCATGGCCGCGATGGTCACCAGCGATCTGCAGATCATCGGTCAGGTCGGCACCACCATCGGCCTGGGCCTGTTGTTCGACACCCTTGTCGTACGGTCGTTCATGACGCCGTCGATCGCCGTGCTGCTCGGCAGGTGGTTCTGGTGGCCGCAGCTGGTGCGTCCCCGCCCGGCGAGCTTCATGCTCCGGTCCGAGGGAACACGCGCGTCGGTTCGCGCCTACATGCTGCCTCGCGAGGACCGTGCGGATGACGAACCCGTCACCGCCGAAATCCCAAGAGCAACGGTCTAATTGACTGCTGTCCGGGTCTCCAGGCGGACGTAATCCGCCAGGCTCTCACCGGCATCAGCGGGCACGAACCCGGTGGACTCGATCTTCGCGAGATCAAGGACCCCGTGTAGCGGGCGCGGCGCAACAGGATTCGTGGCCGTGCTGAAGTACTCCGCCGTTGACACCCCGCTGATCCGCGAAGGATCGTGACCGGCGAGTTCGAACGTACGCCGCGCCACGTCGGCCCAGGACGTGGCCGGCCCGGATCCGGTCACGTTGTAGGTCCCGTACGGTGCGCGGGTCTCGGTCACATGCCGGATGGCCCGGGCCAGCTCCGAGGTGAACGTCAGCCGGCCGATCTGGTCGTCGACCACCGACGGGTCGATACCTCGTTCGGCCAGAGAAAGCATGGTGCGCACGAAGTTTCGGCCATCACCGATCACCCACGAGGTGCGCAGGATGTAACGCCGGTCCAGTGTCCCGATGATCTGGTCGCCGGCGGCTTTCGTCTGCCCGTAGACGCCCAGCGGCGTCATCGGATCGTCCTCACGGTAGGGCCGCGTCGCGCTCCCGTCGAACACGTAGTCCGTCGACACGTGCACAACCGTCAGGCGGTGTGCCGCCGCGACCCGCGCCAGGTTCGCGATGCCGGCGACGTTCGCCGCCCACGCCGCCTCTCGACCGTCCGGAGTCTCAGCCAGATCGACCGCGGTGTAGGCCGCGGCGTTGACAATCGTCTGGTACTCGCGCCAGGAGCGCGCCGAGGCGAAATCGCGGGACGTCAGATCGAAGTCGGGCAGATCGACGTACTCGACATACGACAGGCCGTCGTAGGCGTCACGCAGAGCGCGGCCCAACTGTCCGTTACAACCGATCACCAGGATCTTGCGCGGCCGCACGGGGACAACCTCCGACAGCGGGCCCTGAGCCCGGTCTTTGGCGGACAGCTCGGCCTGATCCAGCGGGATCGGCCAGTCGATCGCGATGGTCTCGTCGGCTGGATTCAGCGAGGTATAGACACCATCCGGCGAGTAATGGTCGTTGACCAGGTAGGTGTAAGCAGTATTCGGCTCCAGGGTCTGGAATCCGTTGCCGACACCCTGCGGCACGAACACGGCCCGGGACGGGTCGACTTCCGCCGTCACCACCGTCCCGAACGTCGGGCCATCGCGCAGGTCGACCCAGGCGCAGAAGATCCGTCCGGTCGCCACCGAGATGTACTTGTCCCACGGCTCGGCATGAATGCCACGGGTGGTGCCGGCGGATTCGTTGAACGAGACGTTGTTCTGCACGGGCCCGAAGTCGGGCATCCCGGCGGCCACCATCTTCTCGCGTTGCCAGTTCTCCTTGAACCAGCCCCGATTGTCACCGTGAACAGGCAGATCCCAGATGACCAAGCCGGGAATCGCCGTCTCCGTCGCGCGGAGTGGTTTTCCGAGCTCCGTCATTGCTTGCGCTCCCCTGTCATTGCCCGAGTCTGGCGTAGAAAGCCTCGGTGGCGTCTTTGGCGGGCGCCCACCAGCTTTCGTTGTCGCGATACCACTCGATCGTCGCGGCCAGCCCTTGCTCGAAGTCAGGATAACGCGGCCGCCACCCGAGCTCGTCGCGCAGCTTGGTCGCATCGATCGCATAGCGCAGGTCGTGACCGGTGCGATCCGGAACATGGTCGTAGGCGTCGGCGGGCTGGCCCATGATCGTCAAGATCAACTCGACGACGGTCCGGTTGTCCTTTTCGCCATTGGCACCGATCAGGTACGTCTCCCCGATCCGGCCGTTCTCCAGGATCATCAACACCGCCGAGGAGTGATCATCTGCGTGGATCCAGTCCCGCACATTCAACCCCTCCCCGTAGAGCTTGGGGCGCGCCCCGCGCAGCACGTTGGTGATCTGACGAGGGATGAATTTCTCCACATGCTGATACGGGCCATAGTTGTTCGAGCAGTTCGAGATCGTCGCGGCCACACCGTAGGAACGCATCCACGCCCGCACCAACAGATCGCTGCCCGCCTTCGTCGACGAATACGGTGAGGAGGGGTTGTACGGGCTGGCTTCGGTGAACCGGCCCGGATCATCCAGCTCCAGATCGCCGTACACCTCGTCAGTCGAAATGTGGTGATACCGCACCCCATACTTACGCACCGCCTCCAACAACGTGAACGTCCCGATCAAATTGGTGCGCAAGAACGGTTCCGGATCATCCAGGGAATTGTCGTTATGGGTCTCCGCCGCGTAATGCACCACACTGTCGGCGCCTGCCACCAACTTGTCGACGAGCTCAGCATCGGCGACATCACCGTGCACGAAGCTGACCCGATCCTCGGGTAAACCGGCCAACGACTCCCGATTCCCGGCATAGGTGAGTTTGTCCAGCACGGTGATGTAGTGGTCGGTGTGCTGATGCGCGTAATGCACGAAGTTTGATCCGATGAACCCGGCGCCTCCGGTGACCAGAAGCTGCGCCACTACAGACCCCTCTCCAACAGATCCAACAGATACGAGCCGTACCCCGACTTCACCAACAGCTCGGCGCGCTCCCGCAGCTCATCATCGGTGAGAAAGCCTTGCCGCCAGGCGATTTCCTCCGGCACCCCGATCTTCAACCCCGTCCGACGCTCCATCGTCCGGACAAAATCGGCAGCGTCGGTCATCTGATCGAACGTCCCGGTGTCCAGCCACGCCGTGCCGCGCGGCAACACCTGCACGCGCAACCGTCCCTGGTCCAGGTACGCCCGGTTGACGTCGGTGATCTCGTACTCGCCGCGATCGCTCGGTGACAGATCTCGGGCGATCGCCACCACGTTGTTGTCGTAGAAGTACAGCCCAGGGACTGCGAAGTTGCTTCGGGGCTGCTTCGGCTTCTCCTCCAGCGACACCACCACACCGGTGGGGTCGAATTCCACCACACCGTAGGCCGACGGCTCGGCCACCCAGTAGGCGAAGATCTGGCCACCGTCGACATCGGCGAAACACTTGAGCTGAGTGCCCAACCCCGGTCCGTAGAGCAGGTTGTCACCCAGGATGAGGGCGACCTTGTCGTTGCCGATGAAGTCCGCACCGATGGTGAACGCCTGAGCCAGGCCGTCGGGAGACGGCTGCTGCGCGAACGTGATCGACACCCCGAACCGAGACCCATCCCCCAACAACCGCTCAAAACTCTCCGCATCATGCGGAGTCGTAATCACCAAAATGTCGCGAATCCCCGCCAACATCAACGTCGACAACGGGTAATACGCCATCGGTTTGTCATACACCGGGATCAACTGCTTCGAGACCCCAAGAGTGATCGGGTGCAGGCGGGTACCGGAACCACCCGCCAGGATGATGCCCTTCATGACACCCGTCGGATGACGCGAACGCCCATCCCACGGGTCTCGTAGATGCACAGGTCGTCACACCAGAACCGGCCGTCGAACACCGCGAGCACGCCGCGGTCGTCGCTTTGTGTCGACAGGATCTCGATCTCTGACTTGGTGCGCTTGTTGGTCGGTGTCACCTGCCCGCGGAACTTCCAGCTGAACATCTGGTCCAAAGCGACCGGCTCGAACTCGAATTCGTCGCCCGCGCCGGCCAAACCGGCCAGCCGGAACGCCGCGCGGGCCGCCTGCTGCATGGCTTCCAGACCCAGCGAACCCGGCTGCACCGGATCTTGGAAGAAGTGGGCTTTGAAGAACCACGCTTCCGGGGTGACGTCGTACTCGGCGACCAGCCGTCCCAGCCCGGCTTCTCCCCCGCCGGGCCAGAACTTGACCCGGTCGAGCACCTGAAGCCGGCCCTGGTCCAGCCACGGTGCGCCGTCGAGCTCAGGCGCCCGGTACGGCAATTCGACCGGCGCCGGTTCGGAAAGCGCCTCGAGCACACCGGTTTTCATTCGCAAGCCGACTTGGTTGCGCAGCGCCTCGGGACTGAAGAAGCCGAATGCCGTCTTCATCGTCATGACGACGTCGTCGTTCTGGGTGCAGACGACGTCGAAGAAGACGATCGTCGAACCGGCGCCATCGGCAAACCGCTCCAGCGTCGAGGTCACCCGCAGGGTGCCTACCCGGGCCGGCCGATGCTGGATGACATCGCCGCCGTCGAGATTGCGGAACACCACGTCGTCGGGACGATTCGCGGCGAATCCGTTGTACGACGACAACCAGCCGCACGGCTGCAGCAGGATTTCGATGAGCACCGGCATCGGCACCGCGTCGACGTGCGCGTCGGCGAAGTACCACTCACCCTCTGGCACATCGTATTCCGCGACGACAGTGCCACCCTTGGTCGGAACTCCCGGCGGGCTGGACACGCTGAGCACGCGGGACATGAAATGGTACGGCTCATCCGGCAGGCGCGGTGCCCGCCTCGTGCCATCGAACGGCGCATACAGGGCGCCGAACGCATCCGACGGCATCCCGCGCCCGCACGCCAGAAGCGCGCCCTGGTCACCGCGAACATCGTTGGTGCCGGCCAGGATCTGCACTGGCCCGGGCGCACCCGGCGGCATCGGCCAGTCCGGGACCAGGCGCATCCCGAAGCGCCGGGCGTGGAACACCTTGAAACCGTCACTGCGGCAGAGCAGTGCGGCGAAGACCGTCGGCGTGGGCCCGTCGATGATCTCTTCGATGAACACCTCGTAGTCGAGCATGTGGTCGGCGTCCGGCGTCACCTGGCCGCGGCAGACGAAACGGGCCATATCGTCGGGCACCGGCTCGAACCGCCACCCATCCTTCTCGATGGTAAAACCGTAGGCAGCCATCGCAAACGACAGCGCCTGGGTGGCCGCATCGGCCATCAGTGTGCCGGGCATGCAGGGATCGTTCTTGAAATGCCCGTCGTAGAACCACATGTCCTTGGGCACGGCGGCGGTGGCACGCAGGTAACCGCGGCCCCATGGCCCGCCGGTGGGATCGAATTCGGCGATCTCGTCGATCAGCCGCAGTCTGCCCTTCGGCAGCGACGGCGTGCGGGTATGCGCAGCGGCCCGTTCGAAGCCGGGCCCGAAGCACCGGTAAGCGTGACCGTCGGTGAAGGCCTCGACGTCGGCGGCGCTGAAGGAACGCTTCTGGGTGACCACGGGTGGCTCGTCCCGGACTGCGCCATCGCGCGGCGCGTCGTCAGCGGCGTCCCACAGCACCCCGTCCGACTCGGCAAGCTCGGCATCGGAGAAGAATCCCGCCTGCCCGTTGCGCACCGAGATCATCAACCGGTCGCCGATGTAGCAGTCATAGTGGAAGAAGAACAACCGCGTATCACCGGTTTTCGCGTGACCGTCGATGTGGATCTCGTAATGCAGCGTGTCGCCACCCTTGGGCAGTTCACCCATGAACGTCAGGTCACAGCCGAGCAGGCGGTAGACCCGTTCGCTGCGGTTGGTGAAATCCGCGCCAAGCCAGGAGGCGAGCAACAGATCCGCTTGCCCGCTCTCGATCACCACACCCGGTGACATGCGGCCGTTGTGGATGTACCAGGCGTCCGGGTCGACGTCGGTCTCGGTGACGATCAGGCCGGTCCCCATCGTTCCGGGCTCGCCCTCGATGCTCATCACCCGATCGGCCAGTAGCAGCGGCGGCTCCGGCATCCGCACCAGCCGCTCGTACTGGTCGTACTCGGCGAACTTCGGTCCCATCACCTCCGAGACCTTGCCGCCGGCAAGAACTTCCAGCTGAGCACGGGTCCACAGCGGCTCTTTCGACGCAGCCAACCGCTTGCTCGGCGCAGGCGCCTGCGCCGGCGCAGCGGGCGGCGCGGGCTGGCCGACGGTGACCGGGGGCGGCGGCGGGGCGGGTGGTGCGGGTGGTGGTGGCGGCGGTGGTGGCGGTGCACTCGGCGCAGGCATGACCGGTGCGCTCGCCACGGGAGCGGGGGCAGCCGCCGGTGCGGGTGTGAAGACGGCCGGCGCGCTCGTCGCGACGGTGGAATTCGATCCCCGCCGTCCCGACACGAGGGCGAGAAGATCGCCGCGCGACTTCAGGAACGACGAGTGAGCCTCTGCCTGCCGCTCCAGGAACGCGGTGTGCGCGTGGCTGACCGAGGCGACCAGGTTCAACGCCGTCGTCGTCTGATCGCTGCGCGTGGCAGCCGCCGGCGCGGCAGGCGCAACCGGCCGGGCCACGACAGTGCTTGTCTCCGTGACGCTGTGCACGACGAGGTCCTCGGCTACCACCAGCGGCGTAAGTCGCGCGGGCGCGGGCGGCATGACTTGAACACTTCGCACTTCAGGCATTGGCGTACTTCCGTTTCTGGACGCCGCCGGCGTCGAGACAGGCATGGGTGGTGCGGGAGGCGAAACAGTCTGGGGCGCCTCGGGAACCGAAACGATGTCCGGCCAATGAGCGGCCAGCGTGAGCTTGCGGGTGCCCTCCGACGACGCCGGCTCCCGCTGCTCGCGCAGTTGCCGGATACGCGCCTCGAACGCCTCGATGTCGACGGGCAGTCCGTGCACCCACAGCTTGGACACGCTCTCGGCCAACGCACGCAGCCCCCGCCGTTCTTGGGGGTCCAGCGCGACAGCCAGATGCGGTCGGTCGCCGAGGATCTTGCCGACCGCCCCGGTCAGGATGCTGCGCGGGCCGTGCTCGACGAAGATCCGGACACCGTCGTCCCAGGCTTGCAGAATCGTTGCCGGGAAGTCGATCGGCTCAAGGGCCTGGCGGGTGATCGCCTCGGCGGCTGCTTCACGGGTGGGCACATAGGCCCGGTTGACCGCGTTGGTGTAGAAGCGGATGTCGGGGACCTCGTGCGTCTCCCGGGTGTGAATGCTGCGCCAGGTTTCGGCGAACGGCGCCATGGCCTCGCAATGGATGACCATGTCCAGCCCCAGCGGGATCGCGGTGGCGCCGGCAAGCGCGTCGATCACCCGGCGGCATGCCGCGGGATCCCCACCGATGACGCAGTCGTCCGGTGCCTGCACGATCGTCATGTAGGCGCGCGGTTCGGTGGCCAGTGCAGCGTCGACCTCGGCCCGCGGCGCGGTGATCCGCCAGCACTCCCACGGTGCCGGCTGATCTCCGAGCCCCCAGTCGGCGGCGGCCACCCGGCAGTCACCGGTCAGCTCGTCGCCGTACATGCCGGACGCTTCGATCTCCCCAAGCATCGGTTCCAGATCACGCCAGACCCCGAAGGCCAACAGCGAGTTAGTCTCACCCGACGAAAGTCCGATCGCCGCAGTCGGTGTGAGACCGAGTACGGCCCTTGAGAACTCGGCCTGCGATTGGCAGACCAGAGCGCAGCCGGTCAGCTGGGTGCGCGGATCCAGCGTGGTGATCCCGGCGCCGTGCAGCGCGCGCGCCAGATCCCCGACACCGGAGAGTCGTTCGGTGAGCGCGTCACCGATCTCGGGCCACGCGAACAACAGATCACGCCCGGCGCCCGGGTACGCCGCGGCGGCACCGGTGAACGTGAACGCCAGCTCGCCGGCCATCGGTTCCTCGGCATAGGCGATGCCGGGGATCGCAGGCGCCTCGAAGCGTTCGAGGCGCTGGAGCGCCTGCTGGCGCAGTTTGTCCACCGTGGACTCGCTGTCACCGACCAATGAACACCGGACCGGTCCGGCGCCACCTGGCTCGCCACGCCGCATCCGCGCGAGCAGATCCGCCCGGCTGTTGCCGGCATAGCGTTGCGAAAACGGCACGACGCCAACAGCCAGTGGCTTGGGCGCGCCGTCGGCGGCGGATACGGTGATGCCGTCGGCATGCCCGCCCAGCGCCTCCACCCACACCGCCGCCGAGGTACCGCCCGGCGCCGGTTGAGCCCCGGCCTCGTCCACCCGCACCCGGGCCCGGACTGCTTCGGCACGGGCCGCGATCTCCACGGCGGCACTGGCCGCATGGGTGCGGCCGATCCGGCCGACCGCGAAATTCGGATCCGTTTCGAGCGGTTCGTCGTCGGTGTCGATGACAGCGATGATCTCGTCGCCGGCCTCCTCGGCGTCCGCACGCCGCTTGAGCACAAAGGCCACCGCGGCGTCGCCGTGACCCACGCTGGTGTCGGCGTCGAGCGCATCAGCTGCCCGCGAATGCGCCGGCTCACAACACATGTCGACCGCGCCGGCGACGACGGTGTCGAGCTCACCGTGCCGCAGCGCTCGAATGCCGATCTGCAGAGCGGTGATCGCGGACAGTTCTTCGGTGGACACCGTGAATCCGAATCCGCGGAAGTCGCGCTGCGCGTGGATGCGGTTGGCGGGAATGTTCGGCATGGTTCCCACTACGCCGTCGGCGGTCAGCTTGGGGGCCGCTTGCGCGTTGGCGTCCAGCCAGCGTTCGTTGTCGGTGTTGAGCACCCGCAACCGTTGCCGCGCGATCATGGCGTCGCAGCCCATACCGACGAACACTCCGGTGCGGTCCGGATCGGTGACGACACCGTCGAGCGCCTGTCCGGCCGCTGCCAGCATGACGGTCTGCTGGCTGAGGCTGCCCGCGAGTTCGTTGGGCGGGAATCCGAGCCCGGCGAGGTCCAGTGCGACGCTGTCGAGTGGGGTGGGCTGCGCCTCCGGACCGAACACCCGGCGGCGGAATGCCTCCGGATCGCCTGCGTCGCCGGTGACCACACCGATTCCGCAGATCACGATCTCGTCGGTCGGCGGCTGTTGCCGGGTCATCGACGGTTGTGGGCCGCGGTAATTCTCGACGATCAGGTGGGCGTTGTTGCCGCCGAACCCGAAGTTGCTGACCGCCGCGCGTTTGACCGGGCCGTCCCACGCCGTGGGAGTGGTCACCAAGGTGAACGGCGTATCGGCGAGCTTGTCGGTCGGCTTCCCACACACGGTCGGCGGAATGGTCGACGCCTGCATGGCGGAGAGCACATTTACCAAGCTCGCCGCTCCGGACACCGTGATGGTGTGACCCAGGTTGCCTTTCAGCGCACCCAATTTCAGCGGAACGTCACCGTAGGCGGCCGCGATGCTCTGCAGCTCGGTGGCATCACCCAGCGGGGTGCCGGTGGCGTGACAGTCCACGTAGTCGATGTCGGCGGGGGTCAGCCCAGCCTGCTCCAGCGCGGACATCATGGCACGGGTCTGACCGCCCACCGCCGGTGCCAGGAAGCCGCTCTGGCGGCCGTCGTTCGAGAGCCCGACGCCCAGGATCACCCCGAGGATGTTGTCCCCGGCGCGCTCCGCGTCGGCCAGACGCTTCAGCGCCACCAGGGCGGCACCTTGCGACGGCACCAGTCCGTCGGCTTCCGCGTGAAACGGGCGAGACTGCCCTGTCGGGCTCAGCGCCTGCAGCGAGGTGAAACCCAGGTGCAGGAACAGGTCGTCCGATCCGTTGACGCCGCCGGCGAGCATCACGTCGGCATCACCGTCGTGCAATGCGTCGCAGGCGAGTTTGATGGCGTAGAGCGACGATGCGCAGGCCGCGTCGAGCGCGAACACCGGACCATTCATCTCCATCGCCCCGGCAACCAGGTGCACGGGCAGCCCCGACGAGAACCGGTTACGCGGATCGTCGTTGCCCTCCCCCGTCCAGACGGCCTCGACGAACGCGGTGCCCATGGTGCTGGGGTAGGACAGATTGCCGACGATCAAGCCGGTGCGTGGCGCCGCGAGCGGACCGCCCAGCGCCTGCTGCGCGCACTGAGCCAGCCACCGAACGATCGGATCGAGTCGGTCGAAATCCGGTATGCGCGCGGCGAATTGACTCAGGTCGAACGACGTGTCGACATAACCTCCGGTCGCCGACGACACCCGCAACCCTGGCTTGTCGCTGGCCAGCAGCTTGTTCGGGTCCACCCCCCGCCATCGATCACTCGGCGTGGGGGTCAGCAGACAGCGTCCGCTCAGCGATGCGTCGAACAACTCCTCGGGTGTCCCTGCGCCGGGCAGCACACAGCTGCGTCCGACGATCGCGACGGGTTCGAAAACGCTCACGCCGGAGTGTCCGCGGCGCCGCCCGCGGCGTAGAACTCGACACCCTCGAGCGTTGCGATGAGCGCACCGTCGGAGGTTTCGTACGCGATGTCGAAGTCGACCCGCTTGTCGTTGACCGGGTGTGCGGCCAACCGGCAGCGTCCGATACTGCCCTCGCCGAACGCCCGGTGCAGAACAACACGCGCGATACGGATCGGCAGCACCAGCGGACGCCCCTGAGAAGCGGCCCACACGATGCCGAGCTGCAGCCCGCCGTCGACACCCGCGGCGTCGATTGCCCAGCCGTTCTGCGGCCAGCCGAGAGCGTCAAGGCTCTTGAGGTCCGCACTTCCGCCGGCAGCGCCGAACGTGTCGAGTCGCTCGACCACCGTGAACTGCGGTCCATGGAACAGGGGTCCGGCGTACGCCTCGTCGACGTTGACCGGCCAGGCCGATCCCGACACCGGCGGAACCGACAGTTGTGGCGCCGCGATGGCTGCGGTGTCGACGGTGGCGCGGTAGCGGGCCCGGCCCTGCGCATCACTGACCGACACCGCGTATTCCGAGCCGACGGGTTCGAAATCGATTCGCAGTGTCTGCTTTTCGCCTTCGGCGAAGGTGACACCGGAGAGCACCTGGAAATCACGGACCACCGGGCAGGTGTCGGCGACCAGGCCACGGGCCGCGCGCAGAATCGCATCCAGCGCGATCACCACCGGCACCACCACCTTGCCGCGGACCTGGTGATCGGTGAGCACCGGCAGCTTTTCCGCCGACACATCCCACTCCAGGTGCGCTGCCCGCAGCCGGGGCTCGGCGGGGGCGGCAACCACGACCGCGGTGGCCGACGACCGGCACAGCGCGTGATCGGCGAAGAACTGTGCTCCCTCGTCGATGGGGATGACACCCACACCGCCCGCGAGGAATCGGCTCTTCAATGTCGCGTCGACCATTCCGCCGTCCCACGGTCCCCAGCCGAATGCGCGGACGACACATTCACCGTTGCGCCGTGCGGACTCGCGGGCTGCGATGGCCTCCAGCGCCGCGTTGGCGGACGCGTATGCCGCCTGTCCGGGATTGCCTGCTCGCGCGGCAATGGAGGAAAACAACGAGATGAAGCGCAGGTCGTCACACGAGGTTGCATCGAGGAGTGACTCCGCACCAACCAGTTTCGTGCTGAACACCTTGAGGAATCCGTCGTCGTCGAGGTCTTCGAGGCGCTTGTCGGCGAGCACACCAGCGCCATGAACGACACCGACGATCGGTCCGAAGTTGGCCCGGACCTCGTTCAGCACGTTGTCCAGCGCGGCGCGGTCGGTGATGCTGGCCGCGAAGTAGCGCGCCGGCGTGCCCTGCTGCTCTGCGGTCGACAAGGTGGCCCGGACTTCCCGCTCGGCCAGCAGGGTTTCGGCCTGAGCACGTGCCTGCGGCAGGCTGAGCTGTTCACCGCGGGCCCGCGCCGATGCCGCCAGGGCGGTGGCGATCTCGGCGGCCGTGGTGCCGGCCGGTTCGTCGGCGCTCACCTCTCGCAGGGGCGTGCGGCCGAGCAGCGCGAGCCGCAGGCCATGGCGTTTGGCCAGCGCCAGCGCCGAGTCCGCAGTCACACCACGAGCGCCACCGGTGACCAGTACAACGCCGCCCGTGGTGACGCTGATCGTCTCACCCTCGCCGACCGACGATTCGATGTCGTCGACCGCCACCAACCGGGTGCCGTCGGCGCGCAGCGCGACCTCGATACCGCTACCGCCCTCTAGCAGTTCGGCCGCGAGTCGCTCGGCGTCAAGGCTTTCCATGTCGATGGCTCGCACGGATGCGTTCGGCCATTCCCAGCCTGCGGTCTTCACCAAGCTCGCGACTCCGACCGGTACGTCGGCGGCGACGAACCGAGCGCCTGTCGACTGTACGGCGACGAATACCCTTGTCGCAGCGCTGCTCCTGGCGACGCTGCGTGCGGCGTGGAATGCGCGCAGATGCATGGCGACACAGTCTTCGGGTGTGCGGGCTGCGGACAGGGCCGCAAGGCTTATGACGGCGCCCGCCTCGGCGGGTACCTCGTCGACAGTGCTGGCGTTGATGCCGCGAGCCGTCAACGAGGTGTGCAGAGCATCGGCGAAGTTAGGGTCCTCACGGGTGATGTAGACGACGCCGTCGCGCAGGCCCGCCATCGCGAGACCGGTGGGCGGAGCGGCGCGCAACTCGGCTTCGGTGCAGGACAGGCCGACCGGCGCGGAGGAGGACGCAGCCGGCTGCGGTGCAGTGGTGGGCTGTTCGGTGCGTCCACCGGAGGCGAATCCGGAGACGGTGTCGACGACGTCCTGCAGGGTGCGCAGGTTGGCCAGCTCCGAGGCCGGGATCTCCGGGGCACCCGGGAACTTCGCCTGCAACGCCGCCAAAATCTCGACCTGCTTGATCGAATCGATCCCCAGCTCGGCCTCCATCTCCATGCCCAACCCGAGCATGTCCACCGGATAACCCGTCTTCTCCGAAACAATCGACAGCACAACATCACCGGCGTCGACGGTCGGGCCGGCGGCCGCCACTGCGACCGGGGCAGTCGAAACCGCGACCGGTGCGGGCGCCGCGAATCCGGAGACGGTGTCGACAACGTCCTGCAGGGTGCGCAGGTTGGCCAGCTCCGAGGCCGGGATCTCCGGGGCCCCCGGGAACTTGGCCTGCAATGCGGCGAGGATCTCGACCTGCTTGATCGAATCGATCCCCAGCTCGGCCTCCATCTCCATGCCCAACCCGAGCATGTCCACCGGATAACCCGTCTTCTCCGAAACAATCGACAGCACAACATCACCCGCAGCCGGACCCGCAGACGCAGCCGGCGCAGCGGATGTCGGTGCGGGCGCCGCGAATCCGGAGACGGTGTCGACAACGTCCTGCAGGGTGCGCAGGTTGGCCAGCTCCGAGGCCGGGATCTCCGGGGCCCCCGGGAACTTCGCCTGCAATGCGGCGAGGATCTCGACCTGCTTGATCGAATCGATCCCCAGCTCGGCCTCCATCTCCATGCCCAACCCCAGCATGTCCACCGGATAACCCGTCTTCTCCGAAACAATCGACAGCACAACATCACCCGCAGCCGGACCCGCAGAAACAGGCGCAGCCACCGCAACCGCAGCAGCCACCGGCGCCGCAAAACCGGCGACCGTATCCACCACATCCTGCAGAGTGCGCAACCCGGACAACTCCGAGGCCGGGATCTCCGGGGCACCCGGGAACTTCGCCTGCAACGCCGCCAAAATCTCGACCTGCTTGATCGAATCGATCCCCAGCTCGGCCTCCATCTCCATGCCCAACCCGAGCATGTCCACCGGATAACCCGTCTTCTCCGAAACAATCGACAGCACAACATCACCGGCGGCGACAGTCGGGCCCGCAGACACCGGCGCAGCCACCGCAACCGCAGCAGCCACCGGCGCCGCAAAACCGGCGACCGTATCCACCACATCCTGCAGAGTGCGCAACCCGGACAACTCCGAGGCCGGGATCTCCGGGGCACCCGGGAACTTCGCCTGCAACGCCGCCAAAATCTCGACCTGCTTGATCGAATCGATCCCCAGCTCGGCCTCCATCTCCATGCCCAACCCGAGCATGTCCACCGGATAACCCGTCTTCTCCGAAACAATCGACAGCACAACATCACCCGCAGCCGGACCCGCAGCCGCAGCCGGCGGAGTCACCGACGCGACCGGGGCAGCGGGAGTGACCGGCGGTGCGATCACCGGCGCGGGCGTAACCGCAGCCGCAGCCGCAGCCGAAACCGGCGCGGGCATAACCGGAACCGGCGCGGGCGCAACCGCGACGGGAGCAGGCGCAGGGGCCACAACCTGTGGCGCTGCAACGCTGGCCGTCACCATCGGAGTTTGCGCAGTCGTCCGCGGATCGCCCACGACGTGGGCCATCATCTGGGTGGACATGTCCAGGAATGCCTGATGGCTGCGCGTGACGACATCCATGTAGCGCTGGTGCTGTTCGGCGGTTTCCTTCTGGATACTGTCGATCACGCTCCACACATCGCCGGACAGCGGCGCTTCGATGACCTCGGCCTGTACCTCCACCTGTTGCTGCACCACCGGTGCCTGCTGGTGAATCACGGGCGCTTGTGCCTGCGCCACCGGCGCCGGTGCGGCAGCCGCAGGCGACGCCATGCGCTGAACGGTCGGCGCCGGCTTCTCAATAGCGGGCGCCGTGGCGGCCGCCGGTGCCGGGCTGGGCGTGCTCACCCGAGTGCGCTTCGGGGTGATCGACACCTTGCCGTCGGCGGGCGGATACGGCTTGCCCAGGTTGGCGCCTCCCACCTTCACCGCATGCTTGGGGGCAGGAACGTACTGCAACGGCTCCTCGTAGTGATCGAAGAGGGCGCCGAGGTCCAGGGCCACGCCGTCGGCGGCCAACGCCGCGAGGCCGCGATGCCAACCGCGCAGCCCATCGGCCTTCTGGTCGTCCAGGGAGATCGCGGCATGCGGAGTCGATCCGAGGATCTTCCCGACCAGTCCGGTCAACACCCGTCCTGGGCCGACCTCGACGAAACGCGTGACCCCGTCGCGGGCCATCGCCTCGATCATCTCGCGGAAACGCACCAGCTGTTGCACCTGATCGCCGAGCTGGGTGGCGACCTCCTCGCCGTACTGCTGCGCAGTGGCGTTGGCGTACACCGGGAAGTTCGGCTGGCCGATCTTCAGCGTCTTCAGATATGCGGTCAGGGGTGCGCAGCTCGAAGCCACGATCGGGGAGTGGAACGCCGAGGCGACCGGCAGGCGAACCGCCGTCCAGCCCTTGGCTTTCGCCGCATTCTCGGCCCACGCGATATCGGTCTCGTGACCGGCAAGAACCACCTGAGTCGGCGCATTGTCGTTCGCGACGACCAGCGATCCGTTGTCCGGCTGCGATGCCACCAGCGCACGTACGTCATCGGCGGTCGCCGACACCGCCAGCATCGCGCCGTCCTTGCCCTGGCCCGCCTCGTTCATCAGCGTGCCGCGGGTGCGTGCCGTCTCGACGAGACTCTCCATCGGCAGGACACCGGCGGCTGCCAGCGCGGTGACTTCACCGAAGCTGTGGCCGGCCGCGGCATCGGCGCTCACACCGAGGAGGTCGAGCAGCGCCAGTTGCGCGAGACTGGTTGCGGCGATGGCCGGTTGCGCGTTGGCCATCGCGGTGAGTTCCTTCTTCTGCGCATCGGCCGCAGCGGCGTCGAACACCGGCTCCGGGAACACGACGCCGGGCAGGTCGGCCAGATCACCCTGCAGCCCGTCCCAGATCGCGAGCGCTTCGGGGAAGGCCAGTGCGAGGTCACCCCCCATCCCGACGTACTGGCTGCCCTGCCCCGGGAACAGGAAGGCGGTCTTGCCGTCGCGTGCCGGGCCCAGGCCGACGGCGATGTTGGCATCTTTGAGCGTCGCGACGGTGCCACCGGCCAGCGCAATGCTGAGCCGGTCAGCCACCGCGGCAAGTGATTCGGCGTCGGTCGCCACCAGCCCTGCACGCGCGTGCTGCGATGCGTCGAAGACCTCTGCGGCATCGAAGGCGATGCGCGCGAGGCTTTCGCCGGCGCGGGCGGCCGCGGCAATATCGGAAGCCCGCTTCTGCAGTTCGGCCTCCGACGGCGCACTGAGCACCACCAGCTCGCTGGGCAGGGTCCGCAGCCGCTTGGCACGGTGCTCGCCCTGATACTCCTCGAGCGTCACGTGGAAGTTGCTGCCGCCGAAGCCGAAGGAGCTGACGGCCGCTCGCCGGGGCTGATCGCCCTTACGCACCCAGGGCCGGGTCTGCGCGTTGACGTAGAACGGCGAATCTTCGATCCCCATTGCAGGATTGGGCCGATCGACCTTCAGGGTGCCGGGCAGCGTCGAATGCTGCAGCGCAAGAACGGCTTTGATGAGACCGGCGGCGCCCGCTGCGGCCTTCGTGTGACCGATCTGGGATTTCACCGATCCCAGCGCGATCCGAGCCGAATTGTCGGTGAATACCGACTTCAATCCGGCGAACTCGGCGACATCGCCGGCCTTGGTTGCCGTGCCGTGCGCCTCAACGAGTTCCACCGTCGAGGGGTCATAGCCGGCGCGCTCGTACGCCCGACGCAACGCCTTGGCCTGCCCCTCGGAACGAGGAGCGTAGACGCTGGACGCACGCCCATCCGACGACGAACCCAAACCGCGGATCACCGCGTGGATCTGGTCGCCATCACGCTCGGCGTCGGCGAGACGCTTGAGGGCCACCATGCCGACGCCCTCACCGATGATCGTGCCGTCCGCACCCTCGGAGAACGGCCGACAGTCACCGGTCGCGGAGAACGCCGGCGTCTTCGAGAAGCACATGTACATCATCACGTCGTTGAGCGCGTCGACGCCGCCCGTCAGCACCACGTCCGACTCGTGCAGATACAACCGGTGCAGCGCCGACTGCAGCGCGGAGAGTGAACTCGCACAGGCGGCGTCGGTGACGAAGTTGGCCCCGCCGAGATTGAGGCGGTTGGCGACGCGACCGGCGATCACGTTCCCGAGCAGACCCGGGAAGGTGCTCTCCTGCCACGGCACATAGTGATCGGCGATGTCCTGACAGATCTCGTCGGCTTCGCTCTCGGACAAACCGTTTTCCAGCAAGGCTTTACGCCAGATCGGCCGCTGCATCCGCGAGCCCATCTGCACCACGAGTTCGGTCGTCGAAGCGACCCCGAGTACGACGTCCACCCGATCCAGGTCGATGTCGGCGCCGCCGCGCTGCACCTCGTCGAGCAGCTGCCGGGCCGCCACCAGGGCGAGAATCTGTCCGGTGTCGGTCGACGGCAAAGCGTTTGGCGGCAGCCCGAACTTCACCGGGTCGAAGTCCACGGCCTCGATGAAACCGCCCCGCTTGCAATAGGTCCGGTCCGGCGCCTTCGGGTCGGCGTCGAAGTAGTCCTCGATCAGCCAATGCGAGGGAGGAACGTCGGCGATCGCGTCGCGGCCGGTGGTGATCGTGCGCCAGAAGCCGTCGAGCCCAGACTCACCCGGGTAGATCGCCGACATGGCGACCACCGCGATAGGAGTTGCAGTGGGCTGGTGCGTGTTGTCAGTCAAGATAACCCTTATCCGAGAGGACGTGGACGGAAATCGAAGGAGGCAGCAGGCATCGCGACGCCCGCTGCCCGTAACTGGCCGGCACGGGTCACAGTCGCGGCTCCCTCGAGCAGGTTGAGCGCGATCTGGCGGACCGTCCGCGCTTCCACTGGCTCGAGGAAACTCCCCCGAACCCATTGGTTGAAGGCACCCATCGCAGGCCCACACCAGATCTGATAGTCGCCGCGGCGGGCGGTGTTTCCGTCGCGCGCCCACTGCGAACCCGTGAAGAGGTACCACCGGAACACCAGCGCCATGCGATGTTTCGGATCCGCCGCCGCGCGTTCCACCTGCCGCGGGTCACTTTTGGCGAAGAACGCCTCGGTGTCCGCCCAGATGTCGGCGACGCTGCGGCCGAGGACCGTCTTCTCCAGGTTCGCGAGTTCCTCGGCCGGCGCCTCCTCGAGTGAGGAGTAGCGACGATAGAATTCGGCCAGCCGGTGGCCGCGCTGAGCGAACATGGTGCCGCGCTTGAGGACCTGCACGGTCACGCCCATCTCGAACATGTCCGCGGCAGGCGCCATCGCCACATCGGTCGATTCGGCCATTCCGAGCAGCGCTCGCGCATCCGGCGAGAGACCGCTTTCCACCGCAGACTGGTTGACCGAACCGGTCAGCACGTACGCGGCTCCGGCGGCGAAGGCGGCGGCGACCGCCGCCGGTGTCCCCAACCCGCCGGCGGCACCGACCCGCGGCAGAACCGGATAGCGATAGGTGGAGGCGATCTCGTCGCGCAGGCTGATCAATCGCGGGAGAAGCACAGTCAGCGCGCGGTTGTCGGTGTGGCCGCCCGAATCCGCCTCGGCGGTGATGTCTTCCGCGATCGGGATGCCGGCGGCCAGCGCGGCCTCTTCCGCGGTGAGCCGGCCCTCGGCGACAAGTGCGGTCAACATCGCTTCCGGGGCGGGCGAGAGGAACTGGCGGGCGACCTCGTCGCGGGACACCTTGGCGAATATGTGCCCGGACCGCACGACCTGTCCGTGTGCGTCGCGGCGCAGCCCCTTGGCCGCGTAGAGGACGACGGCGGGCGTGAGTCGCATGAACGCCGAGGCGGAGACGTAGCGGACACCGAGCCGGTGGAACAGATCCACCGTCGCTAGTTCGACGCCGTCGCTCTGGACATTGTGGATCAGGTTGGCGCCCCACCCGCTGGCGTTCGGACCGAGCGCGGCCTGAATTTCACGCAGGCCCGCTTCCACGGTTGCCAGATCCAGCCCGGCACTTCCATAGAACGCCATCACCCCGGCGCGCACACCCTCGACAGTCATCTGGGGCGTAGCGATACCGCGGGCCATCTCGCCGACGACGTAGGGGAACCGCACACCATGCGTCGCGGTGAAACTCCGGTCGCCGAGCCATTCGGGATAGATCGGTGGCAAGACCGCGAGGATGTCGTGGCGCATGAGCTCCGGCGTCAGCACGCCGGCGCCGTCGAGAACCACCGTGCGGGGCCCGTGCGCCGAGGCCACGACTGCGACCGGACTGCGGATTGCGGCGAGCGCCTCGGTGACGTCCGACCCATCGAGCAACGCCGAAGAGGCGCCATTGGTCGGATGAGAGTTAGCCAACGTCGCCTGCATGAGGTGCGACTCTAGCTTTACGCGCGCGACAAATCTTGGTTTTAGAACACGTTCATGCCCCCGGCGGCCTACCCGGCGGTAACTCTGAGACGACCCTACGCCGACGCTCGCCGGCACCGTTGCCGAAACGATATGTCGCTGGTGCTTTTATCCCCAGTTCAACGAATTCCGTCGTCCGGAGTGCAGCAAAACAGGTGGTGACAGAATTCTCAGAAATCACGACCGTCCTGGCCAGGTCCGTCATGGCTGGGCGCAAATGCCATAACCACGTTTACGGTGTGCGGTTGGGCTCCCCGGCGCAACGGTCCCGGCCAACCCGGAATCCGGCCAAACGCGGAGTCAGTAATTCATGCAGGTGTTCGCGACCTGCGTAATCTGTGGGCCGATCTGCGCGAAGATGAGCGCATTCAACTGTGGGTTCACCGCTTGCTGCTGGGCCAGCGCCTGCTGACGCTGGTCGGGGGACATGGCGAGGAACTGCTGAATATTGGCCTGCATATCGGGCCGTCCGTTGAGCTGTTTACCAAGGGCCGGTGCCTCCGCATTCAAGGCGGCCGTCACCTGCGCGTAGGTACACGAGGTGTTAGCCAGCGCATCCATGATCGGGTCCGCCGAGGCGGGCGTCGCCGGCACGAGCGGAAATAGTGCGATCAGACTTCCCACAACGACGACTCGTCGTAAGCACCGCTCTGAGTTCATGGACGAGTGCCCTTCTATTTGCCACAACTGCCGCATCTTGAGAAGCCGCCAGTTAATCACGGTGCTCTTGCGTCGTGCGGAAAACGCCTCAACTCACAGCCGGCGGCAGGCTCACAGGCCCGGTTTACGGTCGTCCCGGTGCGTGCGCTGCAGTTCCCGCTCGGCATCCTCGAGTGCCTGACGCGCCAGCCGTAACCGCTCGAGCAGGTCATCGCTCTCGTGCTGCCTGCGGTCGGCTGCCCGTGCTTCCTCCATCGAGTTGAGCACGATGCCGATGAACAGGTTGAACACCAGGAAGCTGAGGATGACCGTGTAACTGATGAAGAAGAGCACCGACCACGGCGACACCTTCAGTCCCATGTCCACGTTCTCGGGCAGGTTCTCCAGCGTCAGCATCACGTACATCGTCATCATCCCGCGGCCGATGTTCCCGAAATGCTCGGGAGCGTAGTTGCCGAAGAACACCCAGCCGAGCATCCCGTAGATGTAGATGAGCAGCGCGGTGGCGGCCGCGAGCGACGCCACGCCGGGGATGCTTCGTGCGATCGCGCCCATGACCACGTGCAGGTCGGGCAGGAAGCGGATGATGCGCACGATCCGCGCCAGTCGCACGAGACGCAACAGCATCGCGGTCGTCCGCATGCCCGGGATGAAGGACGCCGCGATCACGATGAAGTCGAAGATGTTCCACGGCGTCTTGGTGAACTCCCGAACGTTCCACCCGGCCGCGGTGAACCTTATGAGCAACTCGACGACATAGATCGCGAGGATGACGTTGTAGCCCACATCGAAGGCGTGGTCGAGTCCGTCCGACACCGTGGGGAAGGTTTCCGCCCCCAGCATCGCGGCGTTGATCAAGATCACGATCACGATCAGGGTTTCGAAGACCGGATTACCGACCAGCCGTCGGCACAGCGCCACGACGGTCGGCACTGGCTTGGGGCTCAGCGGTTCGGGCGCTGTGGTGGGTTGCACGCTTAGTGCATAGCAAAGGTCAGCACGAACCCCCGGCCGACCCGCTGGCGACATCGGCGAATCGGGCGCGATCGCCCGGGAAGGGCGTCTAGCGTCACCGCCATGCGTGGGGTCGGGCGCCGCGGGTTCCTGTTGGGCTTCGGCGCGCTCGCGGCCACTCCACTGTTGCCGGGGTGCGGCGGCACGAACGACAAGGACCGCGATCATGTCGTGGTCGTCGGCGCCGGATTCTCCGGACTCGCCGCCGCGCGGAAGCTGGCCGACGCCGGTCTGCGGGTGACCGTGCTGGAAGCTCGGGACCGGATCGGTGGCCGCACGTGGACCGACACCTCGCTCGGCGTGCCGATCGACATCGGCGCCTCGTGGATCCACGGCACCGAGAGCAATCCCCTCACCACGCTGGCCCACGACGTCGGGGCAAAAACGGTACCGACCGATTTCGAGGACTTCGTCCTGCTCGAGGATCACCGGCTCGTCGACAAAAAGGCCGCCGCGGCGTCGGCGGATGACTGGCACCGGATCGCCCGCGAACTCGACGATCGCAGCGGTGACGCCTCGGCCGACGAGTCGGTGGCCGACGGACTGATCGGGATCGCGAACCTCGACGATCCGTTGGTCGCGTGGAACGTCACCTCACGCATCGCGGGCGAGTACGCGGCCGACCCGGCCCAGTTGTCCTTGCGCTGGCTGGGCAGCGAAGAACAGTTCACGGGTCCTGACGTCATACTTCCCGGCGGCTATACCCAGTTGTCCCAGCACCTCGCGAAGGGCCTCGACGTCCGTCTGGGCACCGAGGTCACCCGCATCGCGCACGGCGGCAACCAGGTCCGCATCGACACCGCGCAGGGCACCGTCACCGCGGATCGGGTGATCGTCACCGTTCCACTCGGAGTCCTCAAGGCCGCAACCATCGCCTTCGACCCCCCGCTTCCCGAGGTCAAGCGGGGCGCCATCGAGCGCCTCGGGTTCGGCCTGTTGAACAAGGTGGTCGTGGCCTTCGATGCGCCCTTCTGGCCGGAAACCACGCCGATGATCGGCCTCGTGGGGGACAACCAGCCCGTCACCGATCTGGTCAATGGACTCGTCTTCGCCGGCAAACCTCTACTGGTGGGGTTGCGCGGCGGGCGGGCCGCCTGGTCGCGCGAGTCGATGTCGGATGCCGACGCGGTGGACGAACTGATCACCGCGATCGACGCCCCCAAGCCCACCGGGTCCATCGTGACGACGTGGGGAACCGACCGATTCGCCCGGGGCTCATACAGTTTCATCGCCGTCGGGTCGAGCCCGGACGACATGCACGCTCTCGGCGAGCCCGTCGGTGAGCGGCTGATGTTCGCCGGCGAGGCCACCAATCCTGAGTGGTTCGGCACGGTCCACGGCGCCTACCTGAGCGGCCTGCGGGAAGCCGATCGCGTCCTCGCCTAGTTCGTCGGTGTTTTTTGCCGCCGAGCGGCTATCCCCCACGCCATGACTGCCGACGCGCTGGCGCGCGCTACCGACACCAAGCTGAAACGCAAGATCACCGGGCCGCTGCTCTATCTGTTCATCCTCGGCGACGTGCTCGGCGCGGGCGTCTACGCGTTGATGGGTGTGCTGTCCCAGAAAGTCGGCGGGGTGCTGTGGGCACCGCTGCTGATCGCGATGCTGCTCGCGCTGTGCACCGCAGGCTCCTACGCCGAGCTGGTGACCAAGTATCCGCGGGCCGGCGGGGCGGCGGTCTTCGCCGAGCGTGCCTTCCACCGCCCGGCCATCTCTTTCCTCGTCGGGTTCAGCATGCTCGCGGCGGGCGTGACCAGTGCGGCCGGCCTGGCGCTGGCATTCGCCGGTGACTACCTCAAGACGTTCATCGACGTGCCCGCGGTGCCGGCCGCGGTCGTCTTCCTGCTGCTGGTGGCCTGCCTCAATGCCCGGGGTATCAGCGAGTCGGTCAAGAGCAACACCGTGATGACGGTCGTCGAGCTCAGCGGGTTGATCATCGTGGTGGTCACGGTCGCCGTCCTGATGAGCCGCGGTGGCGGGGATGTCTCGCGGGTGACCGCCTTCCCGCCGGACTCGTCGCCGGCGCTGGCGATCCTGGGTGCGGCGATTGTGGCGTACTACTCGTACGTCGGGTTCGAGACGTCGGCAAACGTGGCCGAGGAGATTCGTGACCCGAGCCGGGTCTACCCGCGGGCACTGTTCGGGGCGCTCCTCACGGCGGGTGTGGTGTACACGCTGGTCGGGCTCGCCAGCGCCATCGCCCTGCCGTCGGAGGAATTGTCGACATCGTCGGGCCCGCTGCTGTCGGTGGTCGCCGCGTCGGGCGTCGGCATACCCGACACGGTGTTCAGTCTGATTGCGCTCGTCGCGGTCGCCAACGGTGCGCTGCTCACGATGATCATGGCGAGCCGGCTGACCTTCGGCATGGCCGAGCATCGCCTGCTGCCTCGTGCACTCGGCGCAGTACTGCCCAATCGGCGCACTCCGTGGGCGGCGATCGTCGCCACCACCGTCGCGGCGATGGCGCTGACGTCGATCGGCGAGCTGTCGACGTTGGCCGAAACCGTTGTGCTGCTGCTGTTGTTCGTCTTCATCTCGACCAACGTCGCCGTCCTGGTGTTGCGCCGCGACACCGTGAACCACTCGCATTTCCAGGTGTGGACGCCGGTGCCGGTGCTGGGCGTGGCGTCCTGCCTGCTGTTGCTCACCCAGCAGAGTGCGAAGGTCTGGCTCTTCGGCGCGATCCTGCTCGCGGTCGGCCTGCTCTTGCATCTGGTCGCCGCCCGCCGTGCCGCGAACAGCGACAGTGCCGACTGATTCGCCGAATTTCGATGTTCAGCGACCACGGGCTGGGGGTATGGGAATATCTCCTTTCTCCCTAGGAGACGCCGATGACCGCGACCGCCGAAACCCCGACCAGCTCGGAGGCTCAGTCGTTGTTGGTGATGGTCGAGCGGTTACGGGCCAAGCTGGTCCGCGAACGGGCTGGGCTGGCGCGCCAGCTGCGCGAACTGTCCCACCGGGTGGAGGGTATCGACCGCCAACTCGACGATCTGACCGTCAGCGCCGAGTGGTTGGCTGCGATCGCCGCGCAGCCCACCGATGAGCTGTCCGCGTAGACCCCTTCCGATACGGTGGGCTACACCGTGACCGAACCCATCCCACCCGAGCCCGATCGGCCCGACCAGCCGGCGACGCCGCCGCCGGAACACCGTGGCGAGGACGTCGCGTTTCCCGAGTGGTTCCGGACATTCTGGCGCAATCTGCTCGGGCCCAAAAACCCCAGCTGAACAGCGGCGCGACGGGACGTCGTCACTTACGATGCATCCATCGTGAGCCAGCCGCCCAGTTCCGAGACGGATTCCCTGTCTCGCAGGCAGATCGTCCTGTTGGTGGCCGCTCTGGTCTTCTCGCTGATGTCGTTCTCGCTGAACGCCACCATGCTGGCGCCGGCCGTCCGAGACATCAACGAAACCCTGGGACCTGGTGCGTTCGTCGCGATGTCGACCCCGTTCTACCTGGCCGGGGCGCTCGCCAACGTCGTGCTGATCCGTTGGAGTGACTACATCGGACGCAAGCGCGTCCTGATCGGCATCGTGGTGGTGATGTGCATCGGGACCGCGCTGTGCCTGAGCACCTCACTCCCCGTCGTCGTGGTCGGCAGGTTCCTGCAGGGCACATCCAACATCACCTACGGTCTTGCTTTCCTGATTCTTCGAGCACGCCTGTCCGGAGCCACGTTTGGTGTGTGCTGCGGGGTGATGGCGTCCATCAACGGCGGGGTGGCCGGGGGCGACGCGTTCCTGGCCGGCATCATGACCGACGCGTTCGGCTACCGTTCGATCTTCGCCCTGATCCTCGTGGTCGGTCTCATCGCCGTCGCCTTCGTGTGGAAATGGGTTCCCGCTGACGAGGCTGCCCGCGCGGAGGGCCGGATGGACTGGATCGGTGCCGTTTTCATCGGCCTGACCGTCGCCGGACTCACCATGTTCTTGTCCAACGGCGGCCACCAGGGGTGGGGGTCGACGCCCGCGCTCATCTGGTTGACGGCCGCCGTTGTGGGTTTCCTCGCCTTGGTGGTGGTCGACAGGAGAGTGGACCATCCCCTCGTCGCTCTCAAGCACATGCGTTCGCGTGAGGCCTGGCCGCTGCTTGTCGTCACCATTCTGGTGATGGGGTCCTTCATGGTGGTTCTCGGCTTCATCGTGCCCGCGATGGCCGAAGACCCGGACTCCGGCTTCGGTCTCAACGCGACGATGACCGCCCTGTTGTTCCTGACCCCCGGTGCGGTCGTGCAGGTCATCACCGCACCGTTCATCGGACGGTTGGCGGTACGCATCGGATTCGTCACCGTCCTGCGAGCCGGGATCGTGGCGTCGATCGTCGTGGTCGCGCTGATGGCGGTGTTCGCCGACCACAAATATGCGGTTGCGGCGCTGATGGTGGTCTTCGGATTCACTTGCACCGCAGTGATACTCACACCGCTGAGCTCACTGGGCGTCCTGCAGGCATCCGACGAGGCGCCGGGGGCGCTGCCCGGCATCGCCAACGCCAGCTACGGAATGGGCTTCACCCTCGGCTTCGCCTGGGCCGGACCGATCGTCGGCTCGGGAACGGATTCGACGTTCCAGCAGGCATTCTGGTTTGCGGTCGGAATCGGCGTCGTGGCACTGGTTTTCAGTCTGATCCTCCGCCCGAAACCGTTCACTGACGAAACTGCCGCCCCCGCCGGTTCGACAGCTCACCAGTCATCGCCCTGACCGACGGCGGCACCGGCGTTGCGGGATCGCAGTCCGGCGCCCGGCGCGGCTCGCCGTAAACGCATGTCAGCGGGACCACGCCCGCCCATGCCCCGGCAGCCACGTCGCCCTCATCGTCCTCGGGCCACCCATCGCCGATCTTGAGTGACCAGTTGTCATCGCTGATCTCCATCCGCAGCACCATGGTCGCGGCCAGCTCCTTGCGCGAACTCGCGCGAAGCTCCGCCACCCGGCCCGGGATGAAAGTGTCGGTCAGCGTCTCGAGATAGCGGGTTTTGTCGGGTTCCTCGATCGTGACGAAGGTTCCGAACAGTGTGGCGCTGCGGAATTGGAAGGACGACTCAAAGCCACTGCGCGCCACCAGGACTCCGTCGAGGGCGGTGACCGAGACCGCGGCCGCCGCACCGTCGGCGAGCTGGCGCAGCCAGGGCGAGCCCGTCGATCCGTGGATCACCAGTTCATCGCCGATCCGGGCGAAGCCTATCGGGAAGATCATCGGGTGCCCGTCCCGGATCAACGCGACGGTCGCCAGCGGAGTGGCATCGAGAAGCTCGTCGAGGCGCGCACGTTCGGTGTTCTGCTTCTCCGGCAGGCGGCTGACCCTGATAGACGGTTGCGGCATGGGATTACTGTCGCACGGCCCGCAGCGCGTCGGGGGTCAGGTCCCCCAGCGTCGGGTAGCCGTCGATGGCCATGATCAGGTCCGTCTCGGCCAACAGTGAGCGCAGCACGTGCACGATCCCGTCGGTGCCGCCCAGCGCCGCGCCGTAGGCATAGGGGCGCCCGATACCCACGGCCTTGGCGCCCAGCGCCAGGGCCTTGACGATGTCGGCGCCCGAACGGATTCCGGAATCGAAGAGCACCGGAACGTCACCCGCCGCCGCCACCACATCGGGAAGGCAATCGATGGCCGGCACGCCGCCGTTGGCCTGCCGTCCGCCGTGATTGGAACAGTAGATGCCGTCGACACCGGCATCGATCGCGCGCCGGGCGTCGTCGGGATGACAGATACCCTTGAGGATCAGCGGCAACGACGTCAGCGATCGCAGCCAGGTCAAGTCCTCCCACGTCAACGAGTTTCCGAAATTGCTGACCCAGGCCAGCACGGCGTTGCGGGGGTCGGCGTCGATGTCGGCATCGACCTTCGCGCGGAAGACGGGATCGCTGATGTAGTTGGACAGACACATGCCGCGCAGCTGCGGGAAGTTGGCGGTGGAGAGGTCGCGCGGCCGCCAGCCCGGCACCCAGGTGTCCAAGGTGACCACGATGCCGGTGTACCCGGCGGCTTCGGCGCGGTGCACGAAGCTCTCCGCCATCTCACGGTCGGTGGGGGTGTACAGCTGGAAAAGCCCTGGCGTGTCGCCGAATTCGGCAGCGACGTCCTCCAGAGGATCCATCGTCAGCGTGGACACACACATCGGCACCCCGGTGCGGGCGGCCGCCCGCGCGGCGGCGAGGTCGCCGTGGTGGTCTTGGGTGCACAGCCCGATCACCCCGATCGGCGCCATGAACACCGGCGCGGGCCAGCGCCGTCCCCACAGCTCGACGGACAGGTCGCGCTCGGTGGCGCCGACCAGCATGCGTGGTATCAAGCCCCACTGTTCGAAGGCGCTGACATTGACCCGTTGGGTGCGCTCGTCACCCGCGCCGCCGGCGACGTAGGACCAGATCGACGGCGGAAGGGCCTGGGCGGCACGGGCTTCCAACTCGTCGAACGACATCGGCAGGCTGGGCACTGTACCGGTCAGACCCTGGAAGTAGATCTCGATCTGATAGTTGCCGTACGGCTGGGTCATCGGTCATCCTCTCGCAGTTCTACGCCGAAACTCCCGTGTGGGCGGAAATCTCACCGACCAGCTCGGCGACCCGGCGCACCTGCTCGATGTCGCTGCTGGTCGGGATGAGGTGTACCTCGTCGGTCCCGATCTCGGCGAAGCCCCGCAGTACCGTGACGAGCTCCTCCTCGGTACCGGCCCAACCGCTGGTCGGGGCGATCACGTCGACGATCTCTCGCGGTATCCAGTTCATGTAGTGACGCAGATGATCGATGACCTGCTGGCGGGGCGCGTCGCCCTCGCCGAGTGCGAACCAAAACGACGTCGCCAGATGGGGTTTGGGCTTGCCCGCGGCGGCCCATGCGTCGCGGGCGACGTCGAACAAAGCGTTCTCCTTCTCGAGGTCGAGATCCATCGAGATACCGGCCAGACCCTCCGCCCACGGCGCGGCGCTGCGCACCGTCTTGGGCCCGGTGGTGCCGACCAGCAGCCGTGGTCCGCCTTCGCGGGCGGGGCTGGGTCCGACGGGCAGCACCGAATCGGTGATCTTCTCCCCTGCCCACACCCGCTGCATGATGGCCACCCGCTCGGCCATGTCACGCATGGTCTGTGTCTTCGGGTCGGCGCCGACGGCGCGGTAGTCCTCGTGCCGGCCGCCCACACCCAGGCCGACGGTCAGCCGTCCGCCACACAGCAGATCCCCGGTCGCCAGCCCCTTGGCGAGCATCACCGGGTCGTGCAGCTGGGGTACGACGACGGTGGCCACCAGCGGCACCCGTTCGGTCCAGCCGGCCAGGGCGCCGAGCAGGGTCAGGGAATCGGGGTTGCCGAATGCAATCCGCTCCCCCCAACACAGCGAGGAAAACGGTCCTTCGTCGATCGTTTGCGCCCAGCGTTTGAGGATGTCTGCGTCAACGTCCGGTTCCATCACCGGCAATGTCATGCCAATCTGCACGTTCGCGATTCTGGCACGCCCCGGGCGACCACCCGCGCCGATCCGACCTACTGACAGGATGGAGCACATGCCGATCACCACTTCCGCCGTTGCCCACGTGCGGCTGACCGTCACCGACATCGGGGCTTCCCGCCGGTTCTACGACAGCGTGTTCGGCTGGCCGGTCTACGCCGAGCTGCCGGCGAACGCCGACGCAGCGACTCGCGAGCAGCTTTCGTTCCTCTTCGGTGGAGTCATCTACAACATCGGCGACAACCTGATCGGGCTGCGACCCACCGGCACCGGCGCCTTCGACGAGGACCGGGTCGGCCTCGACCACCTGGCCTTCACGCTGCCCAGCCTGGACGCCCTCGAGCAAGCCGCCGCCCACCTTGATTCCCTCGGCATCGAGCACGAGCAGATCAAGGACATCGGCGTGGCCTACATCCTTGAGTTCCGCGATCCCGACAACATCGCGTTGGAGCTCACCGCCCGCAAGTAACGCCCAACCGAACGTCCTTGAGCAGTGAGCTTGTCACGTCGTCACGTTCGCCCAACGGAAGGTGCAGTCAGATGACAAAACTCGAGCGCAGCGAACATTCCATGTCGTTGCTCGACGGTGAGATCGTCGAAGAATCGGACCTCGGTTCGATCCGCCGCGTCACTGCCGACAACCTGCCTATCCTGTCCGGCTTGTCGATCAAACGCCTGGTGATCAATCCCGGTGCGATGCGCACGCCGCATTGGCATGCCAACGCCAACGAACTGGCGTACTGCGTGTCGGGAACATCGCTGGTGTCGGTGCTCGACAGCGGCAGCCAATTTTCGTCGTTCACAATCGGTGCCGGCGAGATGTTCCACGTCGACTCAGGGTCGCTGCACCACATCGAGAACATCGGCGAGGAGCCTGCCGAGTTCATCCTGTCGTTCCGGCACGAGCGGCCCGAGGACTTCGGCCTCGGCGCCGCGTTCGGCGCGATGACAGATGCGGTGCTGGGTAACACCTACGACCTGCCGGCCTCGGATTTCGCGAAGATCCGCCGCGACACCACGGACCGGAAACTGGCGGCGCGCGTGGGCGATCCGTCAGTTCCGAGCACCGCTCACTTCAACGATCCGCACAAATTCGGGGTCGAAGCCCAAAGCCCGCCGGTCGGCAGCGCGGTCGGATCGGCACGCCTGGCCCGGGTCCAATTCTGGCCCGCACTCAAGGACATGTCGATGTACTCCCTTCGAATCCGCGAGGACGGCATGCGCGAACCCCACTGGCATCCGATCACCGCGGAGATGGGCTATGTGGCGTCGGGAAGTTCGCGGATGACCGTGATGAACCCCGACGGAACATTGGACACCTGGTATCTGGAGCAGGGTGACATGTACTTCATCCCTCGCGCCTACCCGCACCACATCGAAGTGTTCGATGCTCCCGACCTGCATTTCGCGATCTTCTTCGACCAGCCCACCCCCGGCGATATCGGGTATCGGGCGTCGGCGAGCGCGTACTCGCGCGAAGTGCTCGCTGCGACGTTCAACGTTCACATCGACGATCTGCCCAATTTCCCGTTCACCAAGGCTGATCCGCTGATCGTCAACCGGGTCAACCCGCTCGATCCACGCGACTAGTTGTCGAAGCACCTCGAGATCGACGTTTTCCCCGCGTGGCACTCGAACTTTCGCGGCGAATCGTCGGTTTGGGCGCTAGCTGATTAGCGCGCGGGGTCCTTCTGGGCGCGGATCGGCCCGGCGGCGGGCGGCGGGTTGAGCAGATTGCCCCGCAGGCTGCCTCGTGCGGTCCGCACCGCAACCAGCAGCCAGGTGCTCAGCAACCCGGCGTAGGCGACCACCGCCGCGACCTCGAACGCGGGCAGGTTGGTGTGCACCGCCAGCTGAGTGGTGCCGGTGACGAAGGTGCCCACCGGGAAGGTGAGGCTCCACCACGTCAGGGCGAACGGCATACCCCGGCGCAGCGTGCGAATCGTCAGTGCGGCGGCCAGCGCGATCCACAGGATCGCAAAGCCCCACACCGGAACTCCGAAGATGACGGCGAACGCATTCAGGCCCGCGGCGAGCTCGGGCTCGACGGCCGATGCCGCGACGTGGCCGAGAAGTCCTGCGGCGGTGATGGATTGGCCGAGCGGACCGAGCACGATCCACAGCGTGGGAACCCGCGCGGTGCCGGACGTTCCGTAGAGCGCCAGGCGACTCCAGATCAGTGTGATGATGATGAACGCGGCAACCAGGGACAGTCCGAACATCGCGTAGCAGCCGTACAGCATGGTGGTGCGCCCCGTGCCCGGCGCCATGTGCGGGATGAGCAACGCCCCGGCGGCCGCCGAGACCATCGGCGGCACAACCGGCATCAGCCAGCCGCCGAATGCGGCGTCGGGTTCGACGTTGTGCTGGGTGAACATCAGGAATGGGATGCTCACCGCGGTGAACAGCCCACCCACGGTGCCGGCCGTCCACAGCACCCAGTCCAGGTCGACGGCGAGCCGCTCGCCGATCAGATCACGGCCGATCAGTACGGCACCGCTGCCGACGGTCAGTAGCGCCATCGGTGCCGCACCGTAGAAATGCGCCATCTGCGGATTACGGGCATGGGTGCGGGCAACCGTCGGATGGCGCAGCCAATGCAGGCCGACAATCGCGATCAGCACGACGAGTAGCCCCGCGGCGATCACCCAGACCACCTCGGTGAAGCCGCGCAGTCCAGGAAACTGCAGCGGCAGCGTCGCGCCCGCGGTCGCGACGATCCCGGTGCCCATCACCGATGCGAACCAGTTGGGCCCGATGTTGCCCAGCACTTCGACCCGGGTCTGCGGTGTTGCCATAAGCAACAGACGGTACGGCATCCGAGGGCTCCGACCGGGCAGGCCGGCGATGATTGCACGGGGTGACCCAAAGTGCTTGACTGGCAAGGGTAATGGCAATCGAGCTGAACCACACCATCGTCGCGGCACATGACAAGCAGCAATCCGCCGATTTCCTGACGGAGCTGTTCGGGCTACCGGATGCGGTGCCGTTCGGGCATTTCCTCGTTGTCACCCTCCAGCACGGGCTGAGCCTGGATTTCGCCGACGTTCCCGCCGAGCAACCAATCCACCCACAGCACTACGCCTTCCTGGTGTCCGAGGACGACTTCGACGCGATCTATCGCAAGATCTCCGATCGAGAGCTGCCGCACTGGGCTGATCCCCGCGCCGCCCGGCCCGGCGAGATCAACCACAACGACGGCGGTCGCGGCGTCTACTTCCGTGACCTGGGGGGCCACTACCTCGAGATCATCACCCGGCCGTACGGATCGGGCGCCGGCTAGCCGTGGTGCCCGCGCCGGTTCTCCTGCCTGAGATAGTCGTGCGCCAGATCGGCAACGTGGGCTGGCAGTTGCCCGCCGGCCACATCGGCCAGGCTGGTCTCCTCGAGCACTGAGCGCATGCTGGCACGTAGCGCCCGCCACACATCGGTCAGCGCCGCCGTCGGTCCGCTGTAGGGCAGGTCGCCCAAGCCGATATCACGCACACTTGCCAACGGCCCGTCGATGCAGCGCAACACGTCAGCGATGCTGATGTCGGCGGCCGGTCGGCCCAGCTCGTAGCCGCCGTCGCGGCCGCGGTGGCTGCGCACCAGCCGGTCGGTCCGCAGACCGGAGAGAATGTCGACCAGGAATTGCGCGGGGATGCCCTGGGCTTTGGCCAGATCCTCCGTCTTGACCAGTGCGCCCGAGTCGACTGACGCGAGCTGGATCATGGCGCGGACGGCGTATTCCGCCTTCGCTGACATCCGCATTCCGCGAATTCTGCCACTGCCTGGTCGGCAGCAGGCTCACGAGGCGTCTGAGGCCGGTGCTGGTGTGGTGCCGGTGCGCTGCGGAGCCCGATGGGGTGTGAGCGCCTTGCGGAGGGTGTCGGCGAACCGGTCCAGCGAGGTACGAACCTGGGTTACCGGGTTCTGGGCCCGCTGCTGGACCGGGGACTGGGAAGCCGTGGTGCTGGGCACCGCCTTGTTTCCGTCGCTCAGATCCGTCGCGCCGTTGGCAGCCGTCGGCTTGGCGTCGCTGTCGGTGGTGGCGGTGCCCGTCGTGTCGACCGCCGCCCCGGGCTTGGTCGACGTCTCGGGCTCGGTGGAGGTCCCCGGCTTGGAGGATGCCCCCGGTCTGGCCGTGAGAGTCACGCCGCGGCGATGGCCCAGCGAGCGGCGAAGCGATGCCACGCTGTCAGCGACGGATGAGAGGCTGACCGTCGGAGTCAGGGTCGCCTTCGGCCGGGACGGCACCGGCCGACGCAAAATATCCGTCAGCTCGGTCAGCCGCTGACGGACCTCCCCGCGGATCGCCTTGACGATCTTCGACGGCGGCCCGACGGGCACCGCGACCACCCGCAGGGCAGTGGAGATGGCGGCATCGACGTCACCGTCGGTGAGCGCAGCCAGCGTGTCCGCGATCAGCCGCGGTTTGGCCACGGCGATCCGGGCGGCCGCGACGGTGGTCTCGACGACCTGCACGCTGACATAGCCCACGTAATCCCCGACCGAAGTCACGGCATGTTGGAGGGCTCGATCCTCGATGATCGCGGGGGACGCATTGGCTGACGGCACGACGGCCGGCTTCCCGCTGAGCAGATCGGCGACCGCTTTCGGCGGCACCGGCGGCGGGTACGGGACGCGCACCGGCGTCGGTCTCCCGGGAACGTCGGTCCACAACGCTTCATCCACTGCTCGACCGCTGAGCATCGTGACGTTGGTGACGACCCCGGCGACCACTCTCTTCAGCGGGTCCGCGGGGCTTGCGCCACCGGCGTCTCGGGTCAACGTCTCGAGCAGAGCCCGGTCGAGAGCGGTGGTTGATGCCGTGCTGTCGGCCGAGAGCTTGACCGGGGGAACGCGAACATCCGACGCGGGTGCCGACACCGGGTTGGCGACGACGACCGTCGCTCCCACGAGGGCTACTCCAGTCGTGAAAATCGCACCAATGCCGCGCCGCACCGTGTGCTCACCTCCCGGCACTCAGGCCAATTGCGGCCTTAAGAATACCTGAGAGGAAACTTAGAGAGAAAGACCCAATTGCTATTCGAGTAATAGGCTTAATTTGACGAAGGGGAAAACAGGGTGCCCCTCCTTTTCAAAGACCTCGAAAAGCAGGGGCACCCCATCGATGCCGCGGATTACTCCGCGGACTAACCGGCCGAGGCCTTGGCGGGCCGTTTGGAGCCGGCCACGCCCTTCTTGGCGCCGGACTTGCCTGCGCTGCCGGCCTTGCCCTTGCTGGCGGTGGAGTGGTCGGAAGCGGACGTATCGCTGCCGCTACCGGACTTGGCGTTGCCGGCACCGCTGTCATCCGCGGGCGACGACTCCACAGCCGCGACACGCAGTGCCGACGCGGACGGGGATGCCGTCTTCGCGGCGGCGGCGGCCGGCGGCGGAACGGGCGGCGCCGATCCGGTCTGCGACAGCGCGTCGGCGATGCCATGGACGGCGGCTTGGATCACGCCGCGAACGCTCGGCACGACCGTGGTCGCATCCGTTTGCACACCCGCGCCGACCGTCAGGTTGAGGATTGCGCCAGGGACGCCCCGCGGTCCGAAGAATCCGTCCACCGCGGCGTTCCACGCCTCCTCGGCATTACCGTTCGTGATGCCCGTGATCACGTTCTGCACGACGGCGCTGAACGTGCCCGCAAGCACCTGAGCTTGCCCGATGGAGCTCTGGACGACCAGGTTGACCAGGTCCGGAACGGCACCGAGCAGGGCGGTACCCCGTGCGACCGCGTTGTCCAGCATGTAGTTGGCGCTGGCGAGGGCGACCTGGCCAGCGGCCACGAACGGTCCCACGATCGCCGACTGCAACGTCGCGATGGCGCCGGGGATATCCCCGGAGAGCGCCTGCTGAGTGGCCGTCACGAAGGCGCCGGGTAGGTTCCACACACCTTCGCTGGCGATCAGCCCGATCGTTGTCGCGGCGTTGGCGGCGCTCCCCAGGGAGGCCGCCCCGTTGTACCCGAGCTGACTGATGATCGGCAGGTGGTCGTTGATGATCTGCGGAAGCAGACCGACCGCGTTGAACTGGTAGCCGCCCTTCGCGATGGCGACGCCACCAGCGGTGACCAGGCCGCCGAGGTCGGTGTAGCCGGCGGTCGTGTTATCGGCGCTCAGCACCCACTGATTGAAGGAACTGAACGTGCCGAGGAGTTCCGATAGTGGGCTGTCGAACCCGGCCAGGGCCACCTGGCCGGCCGACGGCACCTGGAGGTCGGGCAGAGCGAGATTGGCCTGCGTTACTGGCGTCATTGCAATCGCGCTGGCGCCGACAACGGCAGCGGTTCCCGCAATGAGCTGAGAGCGTATGGAGATTTGCATTTCAATCCCTCCCGGGCTGGGGTCAACACTGACAAAGCTGAACGTACCTGAGAAAAACCTGAGGGAAAGCGATAATTGACGATTTAGCCGAAAATATTTTCTGACGGAAACGTCAGAATCACCAAGACGTGTCGGATAGCTAATCTTCTTACCGGCGCTGACATGCAGGTGAGTCGTCCTGGAGCTCGATCAGCAAATTTGCGATCGCACCAGCACGCGTTTAGAAAACCACCCGATGAGCGTGTCGCAGAGCCACATCGGGCCCGCGGAATCTCAGGTTCATGGCCTCAATCTCTCAGGAAAGGGCCGAAGCGCGGCCTCAGTCTGAGATCGCACCCGAATCGGCGACGACGACAGCGAACAAATCCTTGAGAGCGGCAAGACTCGCGGCGTGCAGCGATGCCGCAGGGATGTCGGTACCGTCCACACCTGGCAACGACCTTGTGGCGGTCGCGGCTGCGACCACCGTGGGTGCATACCCGAGGTTGAACGCACCACGCGCGGTCGAATTCACGCACATATGCGTCATGAATCCGGCGATGATCAGATTCTCGGCAGCCACCGATTTGAGCCGCTCATCCAAGTCGGTCTGCACGAACGAATTGGGGTAGTTCTTGATCACCACCGGTTCCCCGTCGCGAGGGGCGACCCGGGGCACGATCGCCCCGCTCTCGCCACTGACGTCGTACAGCGACCCCGGGCCGTCGTCGTGCTGGATGTGGATCACCGGAATGCCCGCAGTCCGCGCGCGATCCAACAGCGCGGCCGCCTCATCCAGTGCGGCCTCAACACCCTCGAGTTCCATCACGCCCTGGGTGTAGGTGTTCTGGCAGTCGATCAGGATCAGCGTCGACGTGGCCAGACTCGGCGGGTCGAGCGGTAGGCCCGCGAGCGCCCGCAGGGTGTTGAGTTCAGTCATGGCGCAACGCTACTGCGTCGCGGCCAGCACCGCCTCGGCCAATTCCGGCCGACACACCACGACATCGGGCAACAGCGGGTCGGGCCGGTTGTACTGAAGCGGTGAGCCGTCGATACGTGAGGTGTGCAACCCGGCGGCGCGGGCGACAGCCACCGGGGCAGCCGAATCCCATTCGTATTGACCACCCGCGTGCACGTACACGTCAGCGCGGCCCTGAATCACGGCTGCGACCTTGGCTCCGGCAGAACCCATCTCGACCAGCACGCCGCCCAACGCGTCGCGAACTGCCAGCGCGACCGCCGGGGGCCGGGTCCTCGACACCACGATCCGCGGCGCGCTCGGCGCAGCCGGGGGCGGCGACACGGCGGGGGTCGCCAACGTAATGCCCTGGGCGGGAAGCGCAACCGCGCCGGCGATCAACTCGCCGTCCTCCCACAGTGCCACGTGCACCGCCCAGTCGTCGCGGTCGAGTTCGGAGAACTCCCGCGTCCCGTCGAGCGGATCGACGATCCACACCCGTCGGCTGCGAAGCCGGATCGGATCGTCGGCACCCTCCTCCGACAACACCGCGTCCTCGGGCCGTGCCGCGGCGAGCGCTTCCATCAGGTAATCGTGAGAGCGCTTGTCGCCCGCTGCTTTTCGCTCCGCACCTGAGGCGTCGGCCAGCTCGGCACGAACGTCGAGCAGAAGCTTGCCGGCCTGCGTGGCCAGCTCGGCTGCCAGATCGTGGTCGCTCACGCCTGGGCCTCCAGCAGATCGATGACCTGCTGGGCCAGCTCGTCGCATTCGTGATCGGGGGTCAGCCGCAGATCCGGGTTCTTCGGCCGCTGATAGGGGCTGTCGATTCCCGTGAAGTGAGTGATCTCCCCCGCCCTGGCTTTGGCGTAGAGCCCCTTGGGATCCCGTCGCTCACAGTCTTCGAGCGGAGTGTCGACGAATATCTCGTAGAACTCCACGCCGGCGTCGGCGTGCACCTTGCGGGCCAGCTCCCGGTGTTCCTCGAGCGGGCTGATCGCGGGCACCAGGATCGTCAGACCGGCATCGGCCATCAGCGTGGCGATGTGGGCTAGCCTGCGCAGGTTCTCAGCCCGATCCGCCATCGAGAAGCCCAGGTCGGCGTTGAGCCCGTGGCGCAGGTTGTCACCGTCGAGAATATAAGCGGGGCAACCATGTTCGAGCAGCTTCTGCTCCACCAGTACCGCCACCGAGGACTTCCCCGAGCCGGAGAGGCCGGTGAACCACAGGGTGCGCCCCTTCGTGAGCCGGTCACCGGAGTCCACCAGCGACTGGTGGCGCACCGTGTTCGGCGACGCGCTGCGAGCGGCCGTCGGCGCGGTGTCGCGGACCATGCCCGCGGCCACCGTCACGTTGGTGTCGGGATCGATCAGGATGAACGATCCCGTCGCGGCGTTGCGGGAGTACTCGTCGAGCAACAGCGGCACCTGGGTGCGCAGGGTGACCCGGCCGAGTTCGTTGAGCTTCAACGCCGTTGCGCTCTTGTCGCGGTGCAGGGTATTGACGTCCAGGCGATAGTCCAGCGCGCCGACCCGGGCCCGAGTGGTGCGGGTGGTGTGCTTGATGATGTAGTCGCGTCCCGGCTCCAGCGAGGACTCGTCGGCCATCCAGCAGACCGTGGCGTCGAATTCCCGGCTGGCCACCGGCTGGTTCTGCGGGCGGGCCAGCAGGTCTCCGCGGGAGATGTCGATATCGTCGGCAAGACTGATCGACACCGCCATCGGGGGGAACGCCTCCTCGACCGGTCCGGTCGGCCCGTCGATTGTGGTGATACGACTGGTTTTTCCGCTCGGCAATACGACGATCTCGTCCCCGGGGCGCATCACGCCGCCGGCGATCGTGCCCGCGTAGCTGCGATGGTCGGCGTGCTCGACGGTCTGCGGCCGGATCACATACTGCACCGGGAAGCGCACGTCGACCAGGTTGCGGTCGCCGGCGATGTAGACCTCTTCAAGGTGGCTCAGCAGCGGCGGACCGTCGTACCAGGGCGCCTTGTCCGACTTCGTCACCACGTTGTCACCCTTGAGCGCCGACATCGGGATGGTGGTGACATCGTGGATGTCGAGGCGGGCGGCGAAGGCGTGGAACTCCTCGCGGATCCATTCGAAACGCTCACGGTCCCAATCGATGAGATCCATCTTGTTTACCGCCAGCACGACGTGCTGAACGCCCAGCAGCGAGGCCAGGAACGCATGCCTGCGGGACTGCTCGAGCAGGCCGTGCCGCGCGTCGACGAGCACGATCACCAGTTGCGCGGTCGAGGTTCCGGTGACCATGTTGCGGGTGTACTGAATGTGGCCAGGGGTGTCGGCGATGATGAATTTCCGCTTCGCCGTGGCGAAATAGCGGTAGGCGACGTCGATGGTGATGCCTTGCTCCCGCTCGGAGCGCAGGCCATCAGTGACCAGTGCGAGGTCGGTGTAGTCGTTGCCACGCTCGCGCGACGTCCGCTCGACAGCGGCGAGCTGGTCTTCCATCACGGCTTTGGAGTCGTAGAGCAAGCGGCCGATCAGGGTCGACTTGCCGTCATCGACGGAGCCGGCGGTGGCAATCCTCAACAGAGTGCTCATCAGAAATACCCCTCGCGCTTGCGGTCTTCCATGCCGGCTTCGGAAATACGGTCGTCGGCGCGGGTGGCGCCACGTTCGGTCAGACGAGACACCGCGGTCTCGGCGATCACTTCCTCGACGGTGGAGGCGGTCGACTCCACGCAGCCGGTGCAGGTCACGTCGCCCACCGTGCGGAACCGCACCGAGGTCTCGAAGACCGGTTCATCGGGGGTGGGCTGCAGGAACTCGTGGACGGCCAGCAGCATCCCGTCACGCTGGAAGACCTGCCGGGGGTGGGCATAGTAGATGCCCGGCAGCGTGATCTCCTCGGCACCGATGTAGGCCCAGATGTCGTACTCGGTCCAGTTGGACAACGGGAAGACGCGGATGTGCTCACCCTTGCGGTGACGCCCGTTGTAGAGGTTCCACAGCTCGGGGCGCTGCGCCTTCGGATCCCACTGACCGAACTCGTCGCGGAAGCTGAACACCCGCTCCTTGGCCCGAGCCTTCTCCTCGTCGCGGCGGGCACCGCCGAAGGCAGCGTCGAACTTGTTCTCCCGGATGCCCCGCAGCAACGTGACGGTCTGCAGCGGGTTGCGCGACGGGCCATTGTCGACGACCCGGCCTGCCGCGATGTCCTCCTCGACACTGGCCACCACCAGGCGCAGGCCGTACCGCTCGACCAACGCGTCGCGGGTGGCGATCACTTCCTCGAAGTTGTGACCGGTGTCGACATGCATCACCGGGAACGGCAGCCGGCCGGGCGCGAACGCCTTGATCGCCAGATGCAGCATCACGATCGAGTCCTTGCCGCCGGAGAACAGCAGCACCGGCCGTTCGAACTCGGCTGCGACCTCGCGAATGATGTGAATTGCCTCGGCCTCCAGGGACCGAAGGTGGCTCAGCTCGTACTGCCCCGGCTTGGGGCGTTCGACCACCGGACTCGCCATGATTTCCTCGTAAAGTTGGTAGATTTGACCAGAATTACAAAGCTAACCCGGAATCTAACCAGCATGACGAAGCAAGTCAAGGGTTACGCGCAGACCGAACTACAGAGTGACTTCGGCTAGCTTGCCGGTGGCCACGTCGAAAACGAATCCGCGCAGCGACTCGTGCTTGGTGACGAACGGGCTGGCCTCGATCCGACGCAGGGACTGCCGCACGTCGGCCTCGAGGTCGGTGAACGCTTCGGCGGCCCACTCGGGCTTGATGCCGATCTCATCCTCAATTTCGCCTTTGAAGACATCGTCGGTGAAGGTGAGCATCCCGCAATCCGTGTGGTGAATCAGGATGATCTCTTTGGTCCCCAACAGCCGCTGGCTGATCGCGAGCGAGCGGATCTCGTCGTCGGTGATCACTCCCCCGGCATTGCGGATGACGTGTGCTTCACCGTCGCCCAGGCCCAAGATCCGATACACATCCAGCCGGGCGTCCATGCACGCCACCACCGCGACATGCTTGCTGGGTGGCAACGGCAACGGACCGGTGAAGGTCTTTGCGTATTCCGCGTTGTTCGCCAGGTACTGATCGGTGACGCTCATGATCGCGATGCTAGCGACGTAGTCCGCCGCCGCCACCATGAACGATCAGGCTGATTGCAAGTCTCAGGGCGCTTCGGGAGTCGTCGCGGTGACCGGCGGCGCCGCGACTTCCGGCGTCTTCGTCGGCTCCACCGCGGTTTCCTTCGTGGTCTCGCCTGTCGTCATCGAGGACGTCGCGGGCGAGGTGAAGGTGCCCGGGTCGGACACGATCGTGCCGCTCCCGTTATCGGTTATCGCGACGCCCAGTGCACCCATGGCCACAATCGCACTGCCGCCGACCACGGCGGACAGCGTTTTGATGTTTGTCATCTCGACACTTCCAATCGGTCTCGGACCAGTTCTGCGGGCCGGCTACCCTGCCAAACCGCTGGCAATTGGTTAACCCGAAGCTGTGAGACCAAACCTGCGCGCCGCTGACGTGCGGGTTAGCCGCCGCCGGGGGTCGGTGGTTGCGGACTGGCCGACGCAATCGACGAACTCGGCAGCATCGGTTTCGACGTCTGCGCTGTCGTCGGGCTGGGACTGGTCGTGGTCGGATCGACGGTGGTGCCCTTGTCCTGGCATGCCGCCAGTGCCGGGAGCGCCACTGCGACGAGCAGGGCTGGAGCCAATCGTTGTGTGATCTGCTTCACGTGCACGCACGCAGTCTTCCCATGTCCCCGGCCGCCTAACCGTGCACCGCCCGTAGGTCTTGGCGCCGTTTCGACCGACCATCTCCTACCCTGTGCTGCATGCACCCTGCGCCGGGCAGCGGCCCATGACGCGTTTTCTGGCGCGCCGGCTGCTCAACTATGTGGTGCTGCTGGCCTTGGCGTCGTTTCTCACGTTCACGCTGACGTCATTGACGTTCGCGCCGTTGAACAGTCTGATGCAACGCAATCCGCGTCCGCCGCAGGCTGTGATCGACGCCAAAGCCGCCGAACTCGATCTCGACAAGCCGATCCCTCTGCGCTACGCCCACTGGGTGGCCGGCGCGGTACGCGGTGATTTCGGCACGACCGTCACGGGGCAGCCGGTCTCCGACGAACTGGGCCGCCGCATCGGGGTCAGCCTGCGACTGCTGGTGATCGGCTCGGTACTGGGCACCGTGATCGGCGTCGTGGTCGGCGCCTGGGGTGCGATCAGGCAATATCGATTATCCGATCGGGTGATCACTCTGCTGTCGTTGTTGGTGATCAGTACGCCGACGTTCGTCATCGCCAACTTGGCGATTTTGGCCGCGCTGCGGGTTAATTCGATTCTCGGAGTGCACCTTTTCGAATACATCGGGGAGACCTCCCCGAACGCCGTCGGCGGCTCCTGGAATCAGTTCGTCGACCGGATGCAGCACCTGATCCTGCCCTCGGTCACGCTTGCGCTCGGCGCGATCGCCGGTTACAGCCGCTACCAACGTAATGCGATGCTCGACGTGCTGGGCCAGGACTTCATCCGCACTGCGCGGGCCAAGGGGCTCACCCGGCGCAAGGCGTTGTTCAAGCACGGGCTGCGGACCGCACTGATTCCGATGGCAACGCTGTTCGCCTACGGCGTCGCGGGTTTGGTCACCGGGGCAGTGTTCGTGGAGAAGATCTTCGGCTGGCATGGCATGGGCGAGTGGGTGGTCCAGGGCATAGCGACCCAGGACACGAACATCGTGGCGGCGATCACGGTGTTCTCCGGTGCGGTCGTGCTTCTGGCCGGGCTGCTGTCCGATGTCATCTACGCGATGCTCGATCCCCGGGTGAGGGTGACGTGACCGAGACGACCGATAGCGCCCGCTCCGGTGTGAAGCCCGAGGAGTTCGCCTCGCGGCGAACACTGGTGCTGCGCCGCTTCGCCCGCAACCGGGGTGCGATGGCGTCGCTGGTGATCCTGGCCGTGCTGTTCATCGGGTGCTACGCCCTGCCGCCGCTATTGCCCTGGTCCTACACCGATCTCGACTTCTATGCGCTGCAGGACCCACCCAGTGCCGACCACTGGTTCGGCACCAACGCATTGGGCCAAGACCTGTTCGCTCAGATCCTGCGCGGTATGCAGAAGTCGATGCTCATCGGCGTATGTGTGGCGGTGATCTCGACCGGGATCGCCGCGACCGTCGGCTCCATCGCGGGTTACTTCGGCGGTTGGCGCGACCGGACGCTGATGTGGTTGGTGGACCTGCTGCTGGTTGTGCCGTCGTTCATCCTGATCGCGATCCTCACGCCGATCACCAAGAGCTCGGCCAACGTCATCTTGTTGATCGTCCTGCTGGCCGGGTTCAGCTGGATGGTGAGCTCGCGCATGGTGCGAGGCCTCACGATGAGCCTTCGGGAGCGCGAATTCGTCCAAGCCGCACGGTATATGGGCGTCTCGAGTCGGCGGATCATCACCCGTCACATCATCCCGAATGTGGCCTCGATCCTGATCATCGACGCCGCACTCAACGTGGCGGTGGCGATCCTCGCCGAAACCGGGCTGAGCTTCCTGGGTTTCGGCATCCAGCCACCCGATATCTCGCTCGGCACGTTGATCGCCGACGGCACCAAATCGGCGACGACGTTCCCGTGGGTGTTCCTGTTCCCCGCCGGTGTTCTGGTGCTGATCCTGGTGTGCGCCAACCTCACCGGGGACGGGCTGCGCGACGCGCTGGACCCCGGCAGCGCCACGCTGCGCCGCGGTCGCAGGAAGAAGAAGACGAAGCCATGAGCGAGGCTCTGCTGGAGGTCACCGACCTCGCGGTCAGCTTCCCCACCGACGGCGACGACCTGACCGCGGTGCGGGGCCTGACCTATCAGGTGCGCCCCGGCGAGGTCGTCGCGATGGTCGGCGAATCCGGGTCGGGCAAGTCCGCGGCGGCCATGGCCGTCATCGGCCTGCTCCCGGAGTATGCCGCCGTGTCGGGTTCGGTGCGGCTGTCCGGCCGGGAGCTGCTCGGCCTGTCCGACGCCGAGATGTCGAAGATCCGGGGGCGCCGCATCGGAACGGTGTTCCAGGACCCGATGTCGGCGCTGACCCCGGTCTACACCGTCGGCGACCAGATCGCCGAGGCCATCACCGTGCACCACCGCGACGTCGGCAAGCAGGCTGCGCGCACGCGCGCCGTCGAGCTGCTCGAGTTGGTGGGAATCGCCCAGCCGGAACGGCGGGCCCGGGCCTTTCCGCATGAGTTGTCCGGCGGTGAGCGCCAACGGGTGGTCATCGCGATCGCCATCGCCAATGATCCGGACCTGCTGATCTGTGACGAGCCGACAACCGCACTCGATGTGACCGTTCAGGCTCAGATCCTCGAGGTGCTCAAGACCGCCCGCGACGTCACCGGCGCGGGCGTGCTGATCATCACCCACGACCTGGGCGTGGTCGCGGAGTTCGCCGATCGGGCTCTGGTGATGTACGCCGGGCGCCCCGTCGAGGTCGCCTCGGTGGACGAACTGTATCGCGACCGTCGAATGCCCTATACCGCAGGACTATTGGGCTCCGTTCCACGCCTCGATTCGCCGCAGGGAACGCGACTGGTGCCCATTCCGGGGGCACCGCCCTCGCTGGTGGATGTGCCACCCGGCTGCCCGTTCAACCCGCGCTGTCCGCTGGCCATCGACGAGTGCCGCGCAGATGAACCGGCACTGGTGCCCGTCGACCCGGCATCCGCAGGCCACCTGGCGGCATGCATCCGCACCGACCAGGTCACCGGCCGCACCGCGGCCGAGATTTACGGCGTGTCCACTCAGCCGGTGGCCGTCGACGACTCCGCGGAACCGGCGCCGGTGATCACGGTGCGGGACCTGGTGAAGACCTATCGGCTGACCAAAGGCGTGGTGTTCCGCCGCACCATCGGCGAGGTTCGCGCTGTCGACGGCCTCAGCTTCGACCTGATGCGCGGGCAGACCCTGGGCATTGTCGGCGAGTCCGGCTCCGGCAAATCCACCACGCTGCACCAGATCCTCGACCTGGCGGCGCCGGAGTCCGGCTCCATCGAGGTTCTGGGCAATGACGTCGCCACCCTGACAGCCGCCCGGCGCCGGGAACTGCGCCGCGATCTGCAGGTGGTGTTCCAGGATCCGGTGGCATCCCTCGACCCCCGGCTGCCGGTGTTCGAACTGCTGGCTGAACCGTTGCGCGCCAATGGTTTCGATAAGACGAGCAGTGACACGCGGGTTGCCGAACTGCTCGAGATCGTCGGGCTTCGTCGCGCCGACGCCAGCCGCTACCCCAGTGAGTTCTCCGGCGGCCAGAAGCAGCGGATCGGCATCGCCCGGGCATTGGCGCTCCAGCCCAAGATTCTGGCGCTCGACGAACCGGTGTCGGCGCTGGATGTGTCCATTCAGGCGGGCATCATCAACCTGCTGCTGGACCTGCAGCGCGAGTTCGACCTGTCCTATCTGTTCGTCTCGCACGATCTGTCGGTGGTCAAGCATCTCGCCCATCGCATCGTCGTGATGTACCGCGGGGCGATGGTGGAGTACGGCGATGCCGACGACATCTTCGCCAACCCGCAGCACGACTACACCAGAAAGTTGCTGGCCGCTATCCCGCAACCGGATCCCACTCGCAGTTAGCATCAGTGGCGTGACCCGATCGATCCGCCGGAGCGCCGGCCGAATTGCAGTGCTGGCAGTCGTGGCAAGTCTGGTGGTGGCGGGCTGCTCAGGCAGCAAGCGCGACGTCCCCTCGGCCGGCGGCAACGCCGAGCTCGGCTCGACCAGCGATATCAATCCGCAGGACCCGGCCACCTTGCAGCCGGGCGGCAATCTGCGACTGGCGTTGTCGTCGTTCCCGTCGAACTGGAACACACTGAACATCGATGGCAATGAGGCCGACACCGGCGCGATCCTGCGGCCCACCATGCCGCGCGCGTTCGTCATCGCCGCCGACGGTTCGATGAAGGTCAACACCGACTACTTCACCAACGTGGAGCTGACCGGCACCGACCCGCAGGTGGTCACCTACACCATCAACCCCAAGGCCGTCTGGTCCGACGGAACCCCGATCACCTGGGAGGACATCGCCTCCCAGATCAACGCGACCAGCGGCAAGGACAAGGCCTTCGCGATCGCCTCACCCAACGGCAGCGATCGGGTCGCATCGGTCACCAAGGGTGTCGACGACCGGCAGGCCGTCATCACCTTCGCCAAGCATTACGCCGAATGGCGAGGCATGTTCGCAGGCAACACCATGCTGCTGCCCAAGGCCATGACTGCCAACCCTGACGTGTTCAACAAGGGACAACTCAACGGTCCGGGACCGTCGGCAGGACCGTTCCTGATCTCGTCACTGGACCGCACCGCCCAGCGGATCGTGCTGACCCGCAACCCGAAATGGTGGGGCACTGCGCCGGTGTTGGACTCGTTCACCTTCCTGGTGCTCGATGACGCGGCGAGACTGCCTGCGCTGCAGAACAACACGATCGATGCCACCGGTCTGGGCTCGCTGGACGAACTGACCATCGCCCGGCGCACTGCCGGCATCTCGATCCGGCGATCGCCGGGTCTGAGCTGGTATCACTTCACCTTCAACGGCGCGCCCGGCTCCATCCTCTCGGACAAGGCGCTGCGGCTGGCCGTCTCCAAGGGTATCGACCGTCAGGCGATTGCCGATGTGACCCAACGCGGTTTGGTCGACAAACCCGTTCCGCTGAACAACCACATCTTCGTGGCGGGCCAGCAGGGCTACCAGGACAACAGCGAAGTGATCGCCTTCAACCCGGAGAAGGCCAAACAAGAACTCGATGCCCTCGGCTGGAAACAGGCCGGGCAGTTCCGGGAGAAGGACGGCAAACAGCTGGTCATTCGCGACGTCCTCTACGACGCGCAGACCACCAGGCAGGTAGCCCTCGTCGCACAGAACAGCCTCGCCCAGATCGGGGTGAATCTGCAGATCGATGCCAAGCCCGGCAACGGGTTCTTCACCAACCACATCATCCCCGGCGACTTCGACATCGCTCAATTCTCCTGGGTGGGTGATGCTTTCGCGTTGTGCTGCCTGAACCAGATCTACACCACCGGAGCCGAGAGCAACTTCGGCAAGATCAGCAGCCCCGATATCGACGCCAAGGTCGAGCAAGTCCTCAACGAACTCGACCCGGATAAGGCCCGCGGCCTGGCCAACGATGTGGACAAGCTGATCTTCGGCGAGGGGTTCAGCCTGCCGTTGTTCCAGTCCGCGGGCAACGTCGCGGTGCGCAGCAACCTGGCCAACTACGGGCCGGCCGGGTTGGGCGACCTGAACTACACCGCAATAGGATTCATGAAGTAACGGGCTTGGGGATAGTCCGGGCCACCGCGCGCGGAAGCGCTGCGGGCAGCACCGCCTCGACCCGAGCGGCCACCTCCAACGCAGACACCATCAGCCGCACCGCGGGGACGCTCGGCATCCCGTCGAGCTCTGCCTCCTGTCCCCGCAGGGTATCGATCCGACCGATGGCTGCCGCCTCGGCGATTCGCAGCGCTGCCCGCTCCTTGGTGTCGAGCACGCTGTGGCCGGTGGTCGGTAGTCGTACCAGCACCGAGCCGGGAATCAACTCGGCGATGCGATCGGCGACCGCGGGCGGCGTGATCAGGTCGCGTCCGCCGGAGACGACCACGGTGGGCCAGGTGAACTTCGGCATCTCCGCAACCAGGTCGAACGGTTCGGCCTCGAACCGCGTCGCCTCGCCGGCGGCGAACTCGCGCATGGCCACAGCCGGATCCAGCGGCAGACCGTCCGGATCGGCCGCGTAGTTGAGCTCGCGATAGCCGATCCGTCCGACCAGGTCGCTCTCGTTGCGGTACGGCGCTTTTCGGTTCACCATCAGATCCCCGAAGTGACCCATCGCCGTCCAGACCAGGTTGCGGCCGGCCAGCAGCAGGTCCAACTGCCGGTCCAGCAGTCGCGCGCCACCGAATCCGTACACGGTGGCGGCCAGCTGCGCCCCGGCCGGGGTCATCACGCCCTCGTCGGCCAGCCGGCGGACCTTGTCCGCCAGTTCCTCGGTGTCGGGATGCCTGCCGTGCCACAGCACGCTGCGCACGGTCTGGCGGACCACCTCGATGTCGTCGCCGGCCAGCAGCGGCGAATCCAAGATCATCGCGAACACCCGAGACGGGTGGCGCACCCCGACCCCGGCGGCGACATATGTCCCGTAGGACGTGCCGTAGATGACGGCGCTGTCCACCTGGGCGTCGTCGAGCACGGCGGCGACATCGTCCACCACCTGCTCGATGGTCAGCGCCTCGGGCGGCAGGTCGGCGCCGTTGTCGTCGTGGCGGGACATCCCGATGCCCCGGTGTTCGATCATGATCACGTCGAGGCCCTCGGCGGCGGCCCGGCGGCGCAGGCCCCGGTAGAGCGCGATCGAGGCCGCACCGGGCCCACCGGGGATGATGACCAGCGGATGTCGGGTCTTGCGGCCGGTGCGCACGTAATACAGGTCGAACTCGTCGGATCCGGTCGCCGTGACCGGGCGGCGGATCGGCCGAACTCCGGGCAGCGCCGCGAGTTTCTCGTGGGCGCGGCGGCGCTTCTCGTTCAGAGTCATCGCCGCCGGCCTGTCATGCCGTCGATTCTGCCTCGCCGGGCGCGGGAATGGAATGCGCCGTCGCGCTCCTTAGGTTCGGGGTGAGTCAAAGCAGTGCTTGCCGACGCGGCTCCGGCGTAGAACGAAACCATGACCACAGTGCAGCCTGTCAACCGTATCCTGCCCGGCACCGCAGAGTTCGATGATCTGCTGAATCAGATCCGATCCGGCGCCAGGGACCGAGACCTCAACGACGAGAACCCCTTTGACCAAGTCAGCGCGCTCAAGCAGGCCGGCTTCGGCACCTTGCGACTACCGATCGACCTCGGTGGATCGAACTTCACTGTCCGTCAGCTATTTTCGACCGTCATCGATGTGGCCGCTGCGGATCCCATTGTGGCACATATCTTCCGGACCCATTTCTGGTTCGTGGAGGAACGACTTCGCACCCTCTCCGGAGGGCAGGAGCGAAGCGACTCGGGAAATAGCGAGGAGCCGCGGTCACGGCAGTGGCTGGCCACGGTCGCCGACGGTCACATAGTGGGCAACGCCTTCAGCGAGAAAGGCTCGAACGCCGTCGGCAGCCTGGTGTTCAACACCCGGTTGCTGCCCGTGCCCGGCGGCTATCGGCTGACCGGCGAGAAGTACTACAGCACCGGGACGCTGTTCGCCGACTATCTGACCGTCACCGCGACCACCGACCACGACTCGGTGGCCACCGTCATCGTGCCCGCCGACCGGGACGGCGTTCGGCTGGTGGACGACTGGGACGGCTTCGGCCAGCGCCGGACCGGTACCGGGACCACCGTCTTCACCGGCGTCGACGTCGCGCCCGACGAAATTCTGACCGACACCCCGTACGACGCCGAGCCGGTGCCGACCGTGCAGTACGCGGCACTGCAGCTCTACATCCATGCCGTTGTCGCCGGTGTGCTCCAGTCGATCGTCGACGACGGCGCCGAGCTGCTGCGCTCGCGCGCCCGCAGCTTCAGCCACGCGCTGACCGAGCGTCCGGTCGACGATCCGCTGTATCAGCGTCAGCTCGGCGAGCTGGCCAGCACCGCTTACATCGCGCGGGCGGCCGTGCTGGACGCGGCGTCTGCCATCGAGGCGGCGACAGACTCGGTGCAAGACGGCGTGCCCGACGCCGCTCAGGCGGCTGACGCGCAGCTCAAGGTCGCCAAGGTGAAGGTCCACCTCGACGCCGTCGCACTGGACGCGGCCACCCGGCTGCTCGAGCTCGGCGGGGCCAGCGCGGCCAGCCGTCAGCGCAATCTGGACCGGCACTGGCGCAACATCCGCACCATCACCCTGCACAACCCGGTTGCCTACAAGGCCCGGGTGGTCGGCCAGAACCTGCTGCACGGCACGCCGATCCCCGCGAACGCCTACTTCTGATCCCTCTTTCGCCCAACCGACATGTCGCCGCGAAAGCGCGAGCAGACCCCCACATTTCGTCGATCTCGACGTACCTGAAGGACACCTCATGACCCGGCAACTGCACCTCGGTGGCTTCCAGATCGCCTCCCAGGTCACCCATTCACATGCCGCGTGGCGGCATCCGGCCAGCGACACCGGCTTCCTCACCCCGGAGTACTACCACCGCATCGGGCGCATCCTGGAGCGCGGCAAGTTCGACTTCCTGTTCTTCGCCGACCTGCTGGCCGCGCCGGTCCGGTTCGGTGACGGAATCGCCGAGCCGCTGCGGCGCGGCACTCAAGCCACTGCCACCCTGGACCCGTCGATCGTGGCCGCCAGTATCGCGGCCGTCACGTCGAAGCTGGGATTGGCAATCACCAAATCCGCCACCTATTTTCATCCGTACGAGCTGGCGCGGATCTTCGCGAGCCTCGATCACATCACCCGCGGACGCGTGGCGTGGAACATCGTGACATCGCTGACCCAAGGAGAGGCGCAGAACTTCGGCCACGACGAGCACCTCGGTCACGAGTTCCGGTACGAGCGGGCCGACGAGTTCGTCCGGACCACCCTCGAATTGTGGTCGAGCTGGGAACCCGACGCGCTGGTCCTGGACAAAGAGTCCGGGGTGTTCGCCGACCCTGACCGGATCAGGCACGTCGATCACAACGGTCGCTATTTCCGCTCCCGCGGGCCGCTGAATGTGCCGCACTCCCCGCAGGGCAGGCCGGTGTTGATCCAGGCCGGGTCGTCGAGTACCGGCCGGGACTTCGCGGCGCGGTGGGCGGAGGCGATCTTCGAGATCGACCCGACTCCCGAAGGCCGGCGGGCCTACTACGACGACATCAAGTCGCGCGCAGAGACCTTCGGCCGCAACCCCGACACGGTGCTGATCTTCCCGGCATTCATCCCGTTCATCGGCGAGACCGAGTCCATCGCTCGGGAGAAGCAGGCCTATCACAACGAGCTCGCCGACCCGATCTCCGGGCTGATCACACTGAGCGTCCATACCGACCACGACTTCTCCGGCTACGACCTGGACGCCCCGGTCGAAGACGTCCAAGTCAGCGGTACCCAAGGACTTTTCGACGCGGTCCGCCGCGTGGCCAAACGCGACAGCCTGACCCTGCGCGATATCGGCGCCTGGTATGCGCAGGGTGTGCTGCTGCCGCAGTTCGTCGGCACCGCGGCGCAGGTCGCCGACCAGATCGAGGAATCGTTTCATGCCGGGGAGGCCGACGGATTCATGGTGTCCTCGGCGGCGACGCCAGGGACTTTCAACGATTTCGTCGACTCGGTGGTCCCCGAGTTGCAGCGTCGCGGGCTGTTCCGCACCGAGTACACCGGCACGACACTGCGCGAGCATCTCGGGCTGGGCGATGCCGCCGATGCGAACGTGGGAGCTCTGAGCCCACCCTTGCCTGTCGCAGGCTGAGGTCCCCAGTGTCAGGGAACAAAGTCACCAGCTGACCCGGTGACGTATTGCCCGCTGCCGTGGCGTCGTACGTTCATGGTGGGAGCAGATCATGACCGAATTCATGCGCAACACAGACGCGTTCACCTGGTCGATGGAAGCCGATCCGCGGCTGAGATCCACGGTGGTGACGGTGATACTTCTCGACCGGTCCCCGGATTGGAACCTGGTGCGGGAGCGGTTCGATCTGGTCAGCCGCGAGCTGCCGATGTTCCGGCAGCGGGTGGTCAACTCACCGCCGCCGACGCCGCCGCGCTGGGAGTATGCCCCCGACTTCGATCTGAACTATCACATGCGCCGGGTATCGGCGCCGGAGCCGGGGAATCTGGACGGTGTGCTCGAGATGGCCCGGCTGGCCGCGATGTCCGACTTCGACCGGGCCCGGCCGATGTGGGAGGTCACCCTGATCGAGGGCCTCGACGACGGCGCGGCTGCCGTGTTGTGCAAATTCCACCACGCACTGACCGATGGCGTCGGTGGCGTTCAGATCGCGATGCGGCTCTTCGATCTGAGTGAGGATGCTCAGGGCGTCGAGACGATGCCCGCGGCGCCGGCCGTTTCTGCGCGCCAACCCCTGGCGGAGTACGGCGATGCCCTGCGCTACGACGCCGGCGTGATCGGCACTCTGCTCAGCGAGTCGGTCAAGATCGCTCCGAGATTGTTGTTCAACATCATTCGACGTCCCCGGCATACCGTCGAGTCCGCGGGCGAACTGGCCGCGTCGGTGTACCGGACGATTCGCCCGGTGAACAAACCGGGCTCTGCGCTGATGAAAGACCGGACACTGGTTCGCAGGCTCGGCGTGCTCGACGTTCCGATGCCGCGACTGCGCGAAGCCGCCCACCGCAGCGGTGGCGCACTCAACGACGCGTTCGTCGCAGGGGTGGCCGGCGGCCTGCGCCGCTACCACGACAAACACGGTGTCGGCGTCTTCGACCTGCATCTGACGATGCCGATCAACCTACGCACCGAAGACGACGAGACTGGCGGTAACCGGATCACCTTGATGCGGTTCGACGTTCATGCCGGGATCACCGATCCGGCACGACGCATCAGAAGCATTCACGACTGCACCGGCCGGGTGCGCAACGAAAAGTCGATTCCGTACACGCAATTGATCGCCGGCGCCCTCAACGCGATGCCGCGCTGGTACATCGGATCGATCCTGCGCAACGTCGACTTCCTGTGCAGTGACGTCCCGGGGGTTCCCGTGCCTGTCTATCTCGGCGGCGCGCGGGTGCGCAAGCAATACGCCTTCGGCCCGACCGTGGGCGCGGCGGTCAACGTGACCTTGCTGACCTACGTCGACACCTGCGCCCTCGGCATCGACGTCGACGCGGGCGCTATCCCGGACTTCGAGGTGTTCTGCGATTGTCTGGCAGCGGGATTCGACGAGATTCTGGCGCTAGCGGACTGAGACTCAGCAGAATTCCCCTGCGAGATACGCCGCGCGACAGGCTTGCCGTGCCAGCTTGCCGCTGGTGGTGCGCGGGATCGTCCCGGCAGGAACCAGCCGGAAATCACTGACCGGGATGTGATGGGTGCGGGCCACTGCCGCCCGTACCGCCTCCACCACGACGGCGGAGTCCATCCGACTCGAACCGACGGCGCGTTCGGCCACGACGATGAGAAGCTCGCCCGCAGTGCCGGAGCCCGAGTCGCATGGTTTCGACGCAATGGCGAACGCCGCAACGTATCCGTCCCGAATCGCCGGGGTGGACTGGCTCACGGTGGCCTCGATGTCGACCGGGTAGTGGTTGCGGCCATCGATGATGATCAGGTCCTTCCTACGGCCGGTGATGTAGAGCTCACCGTCGAGGTAGACACCGAGATCTCCTGTCGCAAGCCATGTTCCGTTCTCAGCCACACCATCGGCGTGACTCGAGGTCTCCAGGCGGGTTTGCAGCTTGTTCCCGAAGACTTCTCGGGTCTCGTCTGCACGTCCCCAGTACCCTCGCCCGATGTTGTTGCCGTGCAGCCAGATCTCCCCCACGCACCCATCGGGCAGTTCGGCACCGGAAGCCGCGTCGACGATGACGAGCCATTGGTCGGGTATCGGTTGGCCGCAGGACACGAGTGACACGCCCCCCGCAGCGCCGGCGTCCACCGGAACCGCATGGCCCTTGGCCAGCGCGCTCCTGTCGAGATGGATCGCGGAGGCGGCGGCGCCGGCGGCGATACTGGCCACCGACAACGTCGCCTCGGCCATTCCATACGACGGCTTGATCGCCGTGGCGGGCAAGCCGTAGGGAGCGAACGCGGCGGTGAACTTGTCGATCGCATCCATCGTCACGGGCTCCGAGCCGTTGAGCAAACCGGCGACGTTGCCGAGATCCACCTGCTCGCCGGCCGGCGGGAGGCCGCGTTCAGCGCAGAGCGCGAAGGCGAAATTGGGTGCTGCTGCGAAAGTCCGACCGTGCACCGCCTCGTCGGCGAGCTGCCGAATCCATCGATAGGGGCGACGGACGAATGCCATCGGGTCCATCAGCGTGATCTGACCACCGCACAACATCGGAAACATGATCATGACCAGTCCCATGTCATGGTAGAGCGGAAGCCAGCTCACGCTTCGAATTCCCATGTCCAGCCGGCCGGCCAGGATCATCTGTGCGACGTTGGTGCACGCGGACCGGTGAGTGATCTCGACACCGACCGGTGTGCGCGTCGAACCAGAGGTGTACTGCAGGTAAGCGACGTCATCGGCAGTGTGCTCTATGTGGATCGCGTTCTGGCCGAGGGAAACCGGGACGGCATCGACGGCGATGACGCGCGGCCGATCTGCCGTGGCTATCGCGCGTAGCATGTCACGAACTGATTCTGCTGCACCTGCGGTGGTCAGGATTACGCGCGGATTCGAGTCCGCAAGAACCGCTCTCAGCCGTTCGGCATGGCCGGAGAGTGCCGGCACGAACAACGGCACCGCGATGGTTCCGGCGTGGATGGCGGCGAAGAAACCGATGACGTAGTGCAGCCCTTGGGGGGCCAGTATCGCCACTCGGTCTCCAGGTGCGGTGACCTGGCGGAGCCTGGCCGCCACAGCGTTGGAAGCGGTCGCCAACGACCGCCAGCTCAGCTCCTCGATGCTGCCGTCAGCATCGTGCGAGTAGTCGACGAAGCGATAGGCGGCGCGGTACTCCTCCTGCTCAGCATGGTCGGCGAGAAAAGAGGTGAGGGTGAGGTCATCAGGGACGGATATGGTGCCGTCCGGCGACATGTATTGCGCCAACAGATCGTCAGTAGTACTGCAACACAGGCTATCCCGACTCATCCGGAAACAATATTAGACATTCTAGATAAACGAGACGGTGCGGTCCTGTAATTCGCCTCACCCGGTTGCGCCGGGATGGCCCACGTCACACAGCGACTTTCCAGAATTATTGCCGCGCAGTGTCGCTCGCCGATCGGCTGAATACCGAATACCGGCGTTCACGGCGAGTTCTCAGCACAGGCACAGCGATTCCTCGGCTCGGGCGGCCGCAGACGAACCGGAATGACCAACCCGCGAGGGACAGTTCAGGCGATCAGTTCGATGACGTGGGCATCGTGCACGCCCAGGTAGCGGGCCGGTGTGCAGGTCAGCACGATGACCTGCCCGTTGTCTCCGACGGTGTCGAACACCGCACCCATCTTCGTCAGCCGGTCCGGGTCGGTGAAGCCGAGCGCGTCGTCGATGACCACCGGTACGGAGTCTTCCTTTGCGACCAGCGCTGCACCGGCCAGCCGAGCCAGAATGCCGAGTTGTTCCTTGGCACCTCCGGACAGCGAGTCGTAGGGAACAGTCCGACCATCCAGGGTGCGGTTGCAGATTCGTAGATCGCTGTCGATCTCGACTTCGAAGCTCGGCCCGAACACCGGACGGCCCAGCCGCTCGATTTCGCTGCGGAACGGTGCGACGTAACGCTGCCGGGTGTTGTCCCGGTGGCGGGCCATCACCGATCGCAACAACTGCGCGGCCCGAGCCCGGCGAGACACCCGTGAATGCTCGGCGAAGGCGTGTTCGCGGGCGATCTGGGCAGTGTCGAGGCTGCCTTGCCGGCCCTCGTTGCCGATGATGCCGAGCTCGACGGTGATGTCGTTGAGAGCCTGGCCGACCTGCGCGTACTCGCCCTCCAGCGCAGCTGCCGCGGCGCTGGCCTCGGCAAGCTCCGCTTGGACGGCAGCGGGGTCGCAGGCGGCATACGCCGTCGCCAGCTCGGCCACCGCCGCGTCGGCCTGTCGTTGAGCCTCGACGTCGGCGGCCGCCTGCGCGGCCAGCTGCTCGTCGTCGCTGTCGGCGCGCAGTGCTGCCAACCGCTCTCTGGCCACATCGAGTTCGGCACCGGCGTCGGTCGCCTTTGCCCGAAGAACCGTTGCCGCCGTGCTGCTTTCGGTCAGCCGGACATTGGCACCGGCCATCGCCCGCTGATGCAGATCGGCGTCGGCACGCGCGGTTTCACGCGCCTCGATCGCGCTCACGAACGCCGCGCGCGCGGCGGCAGCGTCGATACCCGCGGCCAGCAGGACAGGCGAGATCGTCTCACGCAGAGATGCCAGCCGCGCGCGCATCTCCACCACGCCTTCGTCTTCGCACAACCCGGCCAGTGTCGCGGCCAACTGATCGCGGTTGCTGACCAGTTCCCGGCGGCGGCGGTCGAGATTCCGCGCACTCTCGAGGTCGACGGCACCGCCCTGCCGCAGCGCCTCGGCCAGAACCAGTTGTGCCGCTTCCAGTTTGGCCTGAACGCTGGAGGTGGTAGCGCCCGGATCGATCCGCACACTGAGCATCCCGGGCAGCTCGACTGCCGTCGGCGATGACGTGGGGGGCGCCCAGCTCTGTCCAGCAGTCAGCCGGATGGTCTGCGCCCCCACCGTCAGCTCGAGATCGGTGGCCGCCGTGAACTCCACCGTCGTCGCAGTGGCGGTGAGCTGTGCCTCGATCCGCTCGACGAGTGCCGCGGCCGACTCGACATCGGCCATCACCTCAGAGGTCAGCGTGATCCCGGCGAGCTCCTTGGTCAGGGTGGCCAGGTCGTGCTCGATCGTCTCGATCCGCTCCAGCCGCGCGGCGAGACGCTGCGCCTGCTCGTCGGCGGCCAGCGCATCCACCACCCGACGGGCCTGGTCTACCGTCTCCTGCGCGGTGGCGAGGACGGCGGTCGATTCCGCGGCTGCCGCACACGCCATTTCGACGACTTCGCGGGCGGTGTGTTCGGCCTCGATGGCGGCTGCCAGCCGCGATTGGACGTCGGCAACGGCGGCGATGCGCGCCGCCACATCCTCGCGCAGGCGAGCCCGTTGCGCCTGCGCGGCGCTCGATGCGGCGCAGGTGCCCTGCGCCGCGGTCGCGATCAGCTCGGCCTGACGCAGCTGGTCGCCGAGCGCGGCCAGCGCGGTGGCCGCCGTCTGGGCGGCCGCCAGCCGCTGGGCGACACTGGGGCCGCGGTCGGCCAGCACGGCTTGTCGCTCGGCGAGATCGGCATGCCTGCGCACGCGTTCGTCGACTTCGGCGACCGCGGCCGCGCACCGGGCCACGTCCTCGTCGGCCGCACGCAGCTGGGCTATCGCCGCCGCCCACTCACCGGTCGGCCGACCCGTCGCCGTGAAGTACTTGCCGTATTCAGCGTCGATCCGTTCGATCAACAGGGGTTCGGTGCCCGAGAGCGCCGCGTCGTCGCCCGCCGCCAAATCCAGTGCCCGCGAAAGGGCGTCGCATTCGGACAGGTCCACCGCCGCCGTCGAGCCGGCCTGCAGAACCCGCTGCGCGTGCCACAGCTCGGTGTCGACCGTCTCCCCGAGCATGGCCAGGACCCGCTCGTGCGCCTCGTCCCCGGTGAGCTGTTCGCGCCGGGGCGCCGAGATCGTGAGTTCGGTCTCGCACTTCTTGTGAAAGCGTTTCCGGTAAACGAAACGGTATGGGCCGGTGCTGATTTCGGCGAGGACTTCGGATCCGACATCGGCGTGCGTCGGCTTGACCTGCTTGACGTCTTTCTTCGTCGAGCGGTCCTTCGATTCCAGCAGCAGGTCGAGCGCCTCGATCATCGACGTCTTGCCGATCTCATTGGCACCGCATACGACGACCACGCCGTGGTCGGGAAATTGGATGTCGCGGTGGGTGATTCCGCGATAGTTCGTCAGAGCCAGCCGATGCAGTTTCACGCCGCGCTCCCCCCGGCCAGCCGGAGCAACAGCCCGAGCGCGCTCTGGGCATCCTGGGCGGCTTCGTCGTCACCGGAGCGGGCCGTGTCGACCAGCTCGTCGACGGCGGCCGCGGCGAACCCACCGATGCCCAGGTCGTCGAACTCGCCGTCGGCAGGCATGACCGCGATGTTGGTGTGTCGTTCCCAGGTGCCGAGCCAGGCGAACAGCCGGGCGTACTTGTCCAGGCAGGCATCCAGCGCCGCACGGTCGGTGACGGTCAGCGAGCCGGTCAACCCCAACCGAACGACCGTACGGTCCTTGTCCGCCAGCAGATCCAGATTGAGGTCGAGATCGGCGATGTCGCGGGTGTCGTCGACCTGGCGGTGCAACGTCACGAACCGCCACCGTCCGACCTGGTGGGAATCGACGGTGACCGGATGCGCAGGGTCCGCCTCGTCGATGTCGACCAGCAGGACATGACCCGGATCGGCCTCGACGTCATCGAAGTTCGTCACTTCCGGCGAGCCGGAATACCACACCCTGCGACTCTCGCCGACGCAGGTACGGGAGTGCTTGTCGCCCAAGGCGACATAGTGGACGGCGCCGCGCGCGACAGCATCGGTCACGGCAGCCATCCGGATCAGCGACGGCTTGCCGGGATCGGGGTCGAGCACGTCGACTCCGCCGTGGGCGACCAGAACGCGCGCGGTGCCGTCGGCCGGAAGGTCCCCCAGCACCGCGGCTGCCAGGTCGGTGGTCGGTGCCTTGGTGCGCCATGGCGCCGCGACCAACTGCACCCCGGGACGCACCTCCCACACCCCGTCGCGGTCCAGCACGGTCACGTTGTCCGGGCATTCGGCCCGGAAGAGGGCACTGGTATACACCGACGACGCGTCGAGTGGATCGTGGTTGCCCGGCAGCAGATACACCGGAACGCCGATGGCGCGCATCGCTTCCAGCGACTGGCTGACCACCTTGGGCGCAAGCTGATTGTGCTCGAACACGTCACCGGCGACGACGACGAACTCCGCGGAGGTCCGCCGGGCCAGCGCGCCGAGGCCTGCGACCGCATCACGCCGGGCGGCCGAGTACCGCGGCTGGGCTTCACCTTCCAGGAAATGCCGCGTCATGCCGAGTTGCCAGTCGGCGGTGTGCAGAAATCGCATTCGCGGGCGTCCTTCCTGTTCTCGGTGGGGTGCTGCGGCGAGTGTAGGGCGCGGCGCCGACAAGTCCGTGGACCTCGTCCGGCATGTACCGATCGGGGTTTAGCCTGGGCCGGTGACTGCTGGAGAACGCACCCTCGTCCTGATGCGCCACGCCAAGTCGGACTACCCCAACGGGGTGCCCGACCACGACCGGCCGCTGGCGTCCCGCGGTGTCCGGGAAGGCGGCCTGGCCGGCGAGTGGCTGCGGGCCAACATCCCGGCGATCGATCTGGTGCTGTGCTCCACGGCGACCCGCACCCGTCAAACCCTCGAGCGCACCGGTATCACGGCGCCCGTCACCTACTCCCAACGGCTCTACGGCGCCACCCCGGGAACGATGCTGCTCGAAATCAACCAGGTGCCCGATGATGTCGCGACGCTCATGGTGGTGGGCCACGAACCGACGATGAGCCAGCTGTCACTGGGCCTGGCCGACCCCGACCGTTCGGACCGCGGGGCGGCCGACGGCATCGCGATGAAGTACCCGACGTCGGCCATCGCCGTGCTGCGGGTGCCGGTCGGCTGGGCGGCCCTGGAACTCAGCTGTGCCGAGCTGACCTCATTCCACGTGCCGCGTTAGGAGTTGGTGGCCAGCGTCAGTTCCATCAGCTTGATGGCCTGACCGCACGCGTCGATGCCGGGGGCCTGCGGGTTGACCCACCACCCGACGACACCGCCTGCGTCGCTGGCGACACCGCACCCACCATTGGGATCGCTGGTCCGCATCACGATCGACGGCACACCGGCGATCGACCGGTTCTCGATCTGGTACTTGAGGAACTGCCCGACCGAACGCTCATTGTCGAGGCTGCCCTGCTCGTACCAGAAGCGGGTGATGTCGACCAGGCCGGCCGGGTTGGCGGCCTGCCAGCGGCAGACGGCACCGACGAAGGTGCTCTGGATGTCCAGCGGGTCCGCGCCCACCGTCTTGGCCAGGATGTCGGTGGTGAGGACGTCACATTCCTTGAGCAGGTTCGGGTACTGCTGGGCCGAGTTGTCGTTGCGCGGCACGCTGCCCGAGCCCGACTTGGCCGCGGTGCCCTCGACTGTCTTGGCGCAGCCGCTGACCATCACCAGAGCGCACAGCGCCGCACCCACCGCGGTTGCTACCCGGCGCGGGCTCATTTGGAATTCACGATCGATTGACGGGTCAATTCCTTGGCCACGTCGCAGGCCGGCGGGAAGGGCTTCTCGGCGAAACTGACCGACCATTCGATGAAGTCGTCGTTGAACTGGATGCCGACCTCGCACAGGTTGTCCCCCAGAGTCGGATCGGTGCCGACGGCGATGAACCCGCTGTGGCCCTCGATGTTGATGTCCTCGACGCTGGTGCGCGACAGCTCTTCGGTCTTGCGTTCCCGCCCGATCGGGCTGCCCCGGTACCAGGTGAAGGAGAAGTGCGGTCCCAGGATCCCGCCGCCGGCCAGCCACTGACAGCCGACCGAGTTCTTGGCCGTGTTCACCAAGCCGGTCACCCGGGTCTGCTCGGCCATCGTCTGGTCAGTGATGCCACCGCATTCGGGGAACATCGGACCGTGTTTGGCGTTGCCCGACTGCGGCGCGGGAGCCTGCGAACCCTGTGGCTGGCTGGGGCCGCTGCCCGAATCCGAGCATGCGCCGATAGAGGCCGCGATGGCTACAACCCCGGCAGCCAACGCGAGTTTGCGCGTCGCTGTCATGCGCACCTGCTGCAAGTCACAGCATGCACTGTAGCGGCAGCCCCTCGACACAACCACCGACAGGCCGCTTGACCTGCCACTTTGTCGCGATTCTCGGCGACAGAAAACGGCGCGGCCCGACAACGTCAGCGGTGCCCCGGTAGCGGTGTGCAACAGTAGCGAAATGCTCCTGGCGCTGCTGAGACAGTATGTCCGGCCGTACCGGTGGCTGGTCGCGGCGGTGATGGCGTTACAGACCGTCAGCACGCTGGCCTCCTTGTATCTGCCGACCGTCAACGCAGCGATCATCGACGACGGCGTGGCCAAGGGCGACACCGGGCTGATCACCGAACTCGGGCTGGTCATGCTGGCCGTCACCGGACTTCAGGTGGTGTGCGCGGTGGTCGCGGTCTACTTCGGGTCCCGGACCGGCATGGGGTTCGGTCGCGACCTGCGCTCGGCGATGTTTCACCACGTCACCACGTTCTCCGAGCGGGAGACCGCGCGGTTCGGGGCGCCGTCGCTGCTGACCCGGACGACCAACGACGTCCAGCAGATCCAGGTGCTCATCCAGATGACCACGACGACCCTGGTGACAGCACCGATCATGTGCGTCGGCGGCATCATCATGGCGATCCATCAGGACGCCGGCCTGTCCTGGCTTCTCCTCGTCAGCGTTCCGGTGCTGGCGCTGTCCAACTTCTGGATCGTGTCGCGGATGCTGCCGATCTTCCGCAGCATGCAGCGGCTCATCGACGGCATCAACCGGGTGATGCGCGAACAGCTCTCGGGCATCCGGGTGATCCGCGCGTTCGCCCGAGAGCCGTTCGAGCGCGACCGGTTCGCTGTCGCCAACGCGGCCGTGTCCAACACGGCGCTGGCCGCCGGACGCTGGCAGGCCCTGATGCTGCCGGTGACCACCTTGACCATCAACATCTCCAGCGTCGCCCTGATCTGGTTCGGCGGCCTGCGCATCGATTCCGGACACATGCAGGTGGGCTCGCTGATCGCGTTCCTGTCGTATTTCATGCAGATCCTGATGGCCGTTCTGATGGCCACCCTGATTCTGGTCATACTGCCCCGGGCCTCGGTCTGCGCCGAACGGATCACCGAAGTGCTGGACACCGAGCCGGCGATCAGCAGCCCCGCCTCGCCACGACTCCCGGACGGCGGCATCCGCGGTGCGGTCACACTCGACAACGCGACGTTCTGCTACCCGGGTGCGGAGCGCCCTGTGCTGGAGGGTGTTTCGCTGACCGCCCGGCCGGGGACGACAACGGCGATCGTCGGGAGCACCGGGTCCGGGAAGTCGACGCTGATATCCCTGATCTGCCGGCTCTACGACGTCACCGACGGCGCGATCCGGGTCGACGGGATCGACGTACGCGAGTACGACCCCGAGCATCTGTGGGCCACCCTCGGCCTGGTTCCGCAACGGGGGTATCTGTTCTCCGGCACCGTCGCCGACAACTTGGCGCTCGGCGCGGCCCCGGGACAGGTAGTGACTGACGACGAGATGTGGCGGGCGCTGCGGGTCGCCGCGGCCGACGACTTCGTTCGCGCCCATCCCGATGGTCTCGAGATGAGGGTCGCGCAGGCAGGTATCAATTTCTCCGGCGGGCAACGTCAGCGACTGGCGATCGCACGTGCGGTGATCCGGCGTCCGGCGATCTACCTGTTCGACGACGCGTTCTCCGCACTCGACGTCCACACCGACGCCCGGGTACGGGCCGCGCTTCGTGAAGAATCCGCGAATTCCACGGTGATCATTGTCTCCCAGCGCATTTCGACCGTCATGCAGGCCGACTCCATCGTCGTGATGGATGGCGGCCGGGTGGTCGGCACCGGGACCCACGACGCGCTGCTGGCCGGCTGTGAGACCTATGCGCAGTTCGCCGACTCCCAGTCGGTCGACTTGAGCGTCGGCGGCGGCCGATGACCGGGCCCGCGTTCCGCGGCGGTGGCATGCGCGCGATGAGCCAAGACCCGCGGCAGGCCCGATCGCGCGACTTCACGGGTTCGGCGCTGCGGCTGCTCCGGCGGCTCACACCGCACCGGTGGCCGACCGCGGCGGTCATCGGCTTGTCCATCGTCGGCATCGCGCTGGGTGTCATCGGTCCCCGCATCCTCGGCCACGCGACCGACCTGCTGTTCAACGGAGTCATCGGCCGGCAGCTGCCGGCCGGGATCACCAAAGACCAAGCGGTGGCGGCGGCCCGGGCGCGCGGTGACACCACGTTCGCCGACCTGCTGTCCGGAACCGATGTGGTACCCGGCCGCGGAGTCGACTTCGCCGCGGTGGGCCGCACCCTGTTGTTGGCGCTGGCACTGTACGTGGTTGCCGCACTGTTGATCTGGGCGCAGGCCCGGCTGCTCAACGTGATCGTGCAACGCACCATCACCGCACTGCGCGCCGACGTGGAGGAGAAGATCCACCGGTTGCCATTGTCCTACTTCGATTCCCGGCAGCGTGGCGAGTTGCTGAGCCGAGTCACCAACGATGTGGACAACATCCAGACCTCGGTGTCGATGACGATCAGCCAGTTGCTGACATCGGTGCTCACCGTGCTTGCGGTGCTGGCGATGATGCTGAGCATCTCCCCGCTGCTGGCATTGATCACCGTCGTGACGGTTCCGTTGTCGCTGTGGGTGACCCGGGTGATCGCACGCCGTTCGCAGCGGATGTTCATCGCCCAGTGGACCAACACCGGCCGGCTGAACGCTCACATCGAGGAGACCTACAGCGGCTTCACCGTGGTCAAGACCTTCGGCCACCGGGCCGCCGCCCAGGAGAAGTTCCGTGAGTTCAACTCCGACGTCTACCACGCAAGCTTTGGCGCACAGTTCTTCTCCGGCCTGGTCTCCCCCGCGACGACGTTCATCGGGAATCTCAGTTACGTCGCAGTCGCCGTGGTCGGCGGTTATCAGGTCGCCACCGGCCAGATCACGCTGGGCAGCATCCAGGCCTTCATCCAGTACGTCCGCCAGTTCAACCAGCCCCTGACCCAGGTCGCCGGCATGTACAACACACTGCAGTCCGGCGTGGCCAGCGCCGAACGGGTCTTCGACTTTCTCGACGAGCCCGAAGAAACCCCGGACGTGCCAATCGCCTTGGCCGGCAACGGCGGCGGCCGCGTCGAATTCCAGAACGTGTCGTTCAGCTATCGGCCCGACACCCCGGTCATCGAAGACCTGTCGCTGGTCGCCGAGCCGGGCAGCACGGTGGCGATCGTCGGTCCGACCGGGGCCGGCAAGACCACTCTGGTCAATCTGCTGATGCGGTTCTACGACGTCGACGCCGGGAGGATCCTGCTCGACGGCACCGACATCAGAGACGTCAGCCGGGAGTCGCTGCGCTCACGAATCGGGATGGTTCTGCAGGACACCTGGCTGTTCGGCGGCACGATCGCCGAGAACATCGCCTACGGGAAGCCCGGCGCGGGTGAGGACGAGGTCATCGAGGCGGCCCGGGCCGCGTATGTCGACCGGTTCGTCCACACGCTGCCCAATGGTTATGAGACCCGGGTCAGCGATGACGGCGGCAATATCAGTGCCGGCGAGAAGCAACTGATCACCATCGCGAGGGCGTTCCTGGCCCGCCCCCAGCTGCTGATCCTCGACGAGGCGACCAGTTCGGTGGACACCCGCACCGAGCTGCTGATCCAGCATGCGATGACAAAGTTGCGCCGGGACCGAACCAGTTTCATCATCGCCCACCGGCTGTCGACCATCCGCGACGCCGACAGCATCCTGGTCATGGAAGCCGGCCGGATCGTCGAAACCGGCAGCCACGCCGAGCTTCTCGCTCGCCGGGGCGCTTATTACGCGATGACGCAGGCCTAACCCCCTCGCGACGTCAGAGCCCGGGGCCTTCGGCCCGCAGGTCGTCCACCTCGGCCATGGCCGAGCGCAACTTGGCCAACCATTCCTCGGCGTGCTCACCGACGAGGCGCACACTCCAGGCCAGCGCGTCCGAGCGCGACCGGGCGACGCCCGCGTCGACCAGCGTGTCGAGCACCTGGCGTTCAGGTTGCTTGAGGCGGGTCATCACCGGAACGGCGATGTGCGTGAACAGAATTCGTTCCGGTTCCGCGGAGCCTTCTGAGACGATGTCCAAGCCCCAGGAGACTTTGCGGCCGTACTTGTCCTGGGCCTCCTCGGCGATCCGGATTCGCTCGGAGCGAGTGTCCTCCCGGAACCGGGATGCCCGGCCCGCCGCCCGCGCGTCGCTGTCCGGTGTGTCCGCCGCGGGTAGCCGCCCGATCACGGTGATCTCTTCACGGTCGACGATGACCGTCGGGTCTCCGGCGAACCATCCATCGGGCAGACGACCGGCGAACCACTCGCCGGCGTCGGTGGCGTCGGGCTGGTCGGCCTGTTGCCAGCCGCCGGGGCGGCCGGGCCGACGATGTGCATGTTGGTGCTTCATGTATTACATGATTACACCGTTACAGAGTATGCGCCAGGCATTCTCTGTGGGCGAACGGCCGCCACGCGGCGGGCACGTGGAAGGGCTGTCGATCAGAGCTTTTCGGCCCGGCGGGCCCGGAACAGTTTGACCTCGTCCTGAATGCCTTTGAGGTGCCGCGCCCGAGCGAACGACCAGCTGAAGGAGGGGTCGTCCCCGATCTGTTCCCGCGCCGCCTCGGACACCAGGACCGACCCGGGCCGGGCCGCCGAGGTCACCCGGCTGGCCAGGTTGACCGGGCTGCCGAACCAGTCACCCGCGCGACTGACGGCCTGGCCATGAGACACACCCACCCGCAGTTGCGGCAGGGCGTCGTCGGCTTCGGTGGCTTCTACGAGCGTCAGCATCGCGTCGAGCAATGCCGCAGTGTCCGTGGACACCATCATCACCGCGTCGCCGATCGTCTTGATGAATCGCACCGGCGGCACCGCCACATCGCGCGCGGCGTCGGCGAGCCGGTTGGCGAGCTGTTCGAGCTCCTCGGGCGGGACCGTCTCGCCCAGCCTGGTGAACCCGACGAGGTCGGCGAAGGCGACCGCGACGTCGCGGGCGCCGGGAAGCGATGCGCCGACAGCCCTTTCATTGGCGTTGATCGCCTCGGTTTCCATGGCGTGGCGCAGCTGCAGCATGAGCATGTCCTGCACCATCGGGCCGAGCAGCGGTGCCACCGCGCTGACCAACACCTGCGCGCCCTGCGCCATCTCGAGTTCGGTGGTGCCGGGATGTTGCATCGTCGTGGCGACTGCAATGTAGCGCATCGCCTCGGCGGCACGCGAAAGGCCTTCTGCCAGAGTGCGATACACGGCCAGCAGCCGGTCGGGATCGAATCCCAGATCCAGAAGCCGCTTGACGTGCACGGCGGTCTCGGCGTCAGGTTTGAGGAACACCGCCGCGTCGGGATCATCGACCGTCGCAAGGCCGCTGGCGCGCTGGAAGCGCCGGAGCAGATCGAGGTCCAGTCCGGTCTGCTCGCTGATCTGCCGAGCCGACAGCCTCGTCCCGTCATCGCCGAGGATCCGGCGCCCGGGGAGCAGCATTGGCGCGAACGCCCCCCGGATCTCCTCGACGGTGATGCCCTGCTCGATCAACCAGGGAATCAATTCAGCTCGCTGGGCACGGGCATCGCCCGTGAGCCCGTCGAGCAGCCCGGCGGCCTCTGGGTCGACGGTGTCGGTCACCGACCCAACGTATACCGTCGACCCCGATGTCACGATCCCCGCTCCTGGAAGGGCTGCCTCCCATCGGCTCGTCCGATGCGCGGCTGCTGATTCTCGGCAACATGCCCAGCGTGCTCTCGCTGGCCAGCGGGCAGTACTACGGGAACCCACGAAATGCGTTCTGGCACATCATCGGTGAGGTGTTCGGGTGTGAGCCCGACGCTCCGTATCAGCATCGCACCGAGGTACTACGCCGCCACCGCATCGCCGTCTGGGACGTACTCAAGCACTGCAGACGGGTCGGGAGCCTGGATTCCGCCGTCGAGCCGGACAGTATGGTGCCCAACGACTTCGGGACATACTTCTCCTCCCAGCCGCGCATCGAACGGGTGTGCTTCAACGGAGCGGCGGCCGAACGCAACTTCGGCCGGCTGGTGCGCGCTGATACGCCTGCCACGTTCGTGCGTCTGCCCTCGACCAGCCCCGCGCAGACCATGCGCTACGCCGCCAAACTCGCGACCTGGAGCGCGGCGCTCGCGCCGTTCGGAAATGCCGCAGCCGACGCGCCGAGCGAATCAACGTATGGCCAGACGCGCTGAACTGTCACAATCGCTAGGTAGAGCCTGTTGGGTTGACCTCGGAGTCCGCCCACGGACGTTGTCAACCGCGGGGCGACGGCCGTAGTGGCGCGGTGGCGGGTCGCCGGTGGCTCGCTATGGAGGGACAACTGACGCCGTAACGGACAGGTGAGATTGTGGACTCGGACGTTGCCGCAGAGGGCTCCAGACGGAGCGCGATTATTCACGCGGCGTTGGAACTTTTCGCTCTACGTGGTACCGCCGAGACGACGCTGCAGATGATCGCCGACGCCGCCGGGGTGTCGGTGGGATTGGTACAGCACCACTTCACGTCGAAGGTGGGCTTGATCGAAGCGGCGGAGGCGCACGCGCTCGAGGTCATCGGCACCGTGATGGCCCAGCCAATGCCAGAGTCGCCGGCCGAGTCGGCCCCTGAGATCGGGCGTCGAGTGAGCCGGCTGTTCGCCGAACATGTGGCGGCGCTGGATTTCATGGGGCGCCAGCTTGTGGAGGGTGCCGCCGGCGGCGTCGGGCTCTTCGACGCGATGGCGCGGATGGGAATCGCGCGATGGGAGCAGCTCGCCCAGGCCGGAGCAGTCCATCGCGATCTCGATGTGGTGTGGGCGGCACTCAACCCTCTGCTGCTGGTCTTCGGTGCCATTGTCTTCCGCCGGCAGCTCGAGCAGCACCTCACCGAGCCGCTCACCAACCCGTCCCAACTTCGCCGTTGGGAGGACTCGGTGAACATCCTGATCACCCAGGGCCAGCTCCGACGCGAGTTCTGGCCGTGACCTGCCCTTACGCGGGCGGGCAATTAAATTAGCTGAACTACAATATCGCGATATTGCGCAACTGCCTTCGCTATCGTAAATTTCGCGGATGATCGCGGGTGCCCCGATTCCGGAAGGCGACCTCAGCGCCGCACGAATGGCACAGGCGCTGGCGTCGCTGAACAGGCCCGCGGAGCAGGCGCTGAGCGGCGCGCACTCGGTGGCATATCGGTACGGCAGCGACGTCCTCGGATCCGCCCACGTACTCATGGGCCTGCTTGCCGATCCCGGACACCTGGTGACGGCAACTTTGGACGAGCGCGACAGCGGCAGTCTTGCCGTCATGCAGCTCTACGAAAACAGCTACGGCGCCAGAACCCGCGCGACGCCGCGAATCATTCATCTGCCCTACAGCATTCACGCGCGAGCTATCGTCATCAACGCCGCCGGCCATGCCCGTCAACAGGCCACCCCGGCTCGGCGGGCGCACCTTTGGTGGGCTACGACAGGCGCCACCGGATCGATCGCCGCGCGACTGCTGACCGAACTCGGGCAGCTCGAATTCCTCCGAACTCAGCTGCTACCGGCCATCAGTGCTCCCGCATCACCCGCCACTCCGCGCTGAGAGGCGCCCACTCCCGTCAGGAGACGGGCGGTCTTCGGTTCGCCCATGGCCGCGCCATCTCGATCTGGTGGCTCAACGACAACAGCGTCGCCTCGTCCGAGGGCCGGCCGACCAGCTGGATCGACATCGGCACCCCGGCGTCGTCGAGACCCCACGGGACCACGGCGGCGGGCTGGCCCGTCGCGTTGAACATCGCGTTGAACGGCACCCGAGCCGAGACCATGGCCAGCGTCGCGACCCCGCCGCGGTGCTGATACTGCCCGATACGCGACGGACCGGTCGCGGTGCCGGGGGTGATCAACACGTCGACGTGGTCGAAGATCGACTGGACCCGCGCGGCGAGCGCCGGCTCGGCCGCACGCACCTTGGCGATCTGCGCCTCGGAGATCAAGCGGCCAAGCCGGGCAATGCCTTTGGTCCTCGGCTCGAGCCGTTCCCGGTGCGGCAGAGCGGTCGCATCCTGGAAGGCGCCCCGCCACATCCGCGGCAGCACATGGCCGTATACCGCCCACGCCGGATAGTCGGGATCGCGCCAGATCACCTCGTGGCCGAGATCGCGCAGCAGCGTCTCGGCACCGTCGAGTGCCTTCTGCTGCGCCTTCCCGACTCGACCGAGCATGGTCGGAGGAAGCTTGCTACTCAAGGCAATTCGGAGTCTGCCCGGCTCCCGGCTCGCGGCGGCGACGAATCCCCCTGCCGGGCCCGGCACCTGCGTCGTCGCGTCGAGGAACAGCGCGGCGTCCTCCACTGTGCGCGTCATCGGGCCGTTGACGGACAAGCCGCACCACGCGTCGTCGTGCGGAGCCATCGGCACCCGGTCACGCTGGGGCTTGAGTCCGAACAGCCCGCACCAGGTGGACGGAATACGGATGGACCCGGCGCCGTCGGAGCCCAACGCCATCGGCGCGAGCCCCGCGGCCACGGCCGCACCGCTGCCGCCACTGCTGCCGCCGGGCGCGCGCTCCAGATCCCACGGATTGTGGGTGGCGCCGAAGGAGATCGTCTCGGTGAACGGCCAGAGCATCATCTCCGGCACCGACGTTTTGCCGAGGATCACCGCACCGGCCTCCCGCAGCCGGCGCACCACCAGCGCATCGCTCGTCGGCGGCTGTCCGTAGGCGCTGCTGCCGTAGCAGGTGAATTCGTCGACGACGTCGACGTCGTCCTTGATCGCGATCGGGACGCCCAGCAGCGGCCTGCGCTCGCCGGCGTCGAGCAACTCCTGCGCGGCGACGGCCTCCCGGCGCGCGCTGTCGGTGAGCACCACGCGATAGGCCCGCAATTCCCGGTCGACGCGCGCTATCCGGTCGAGGTACAACTCCAGCAGGGCGGGCGCGGTGATGGTGCCGTTGACGAGCATGCGCGCCTGCTCGGCAGCACCGGCGAAGGCAATGTCGGTGGAGTCCATCTCCCGCAGCCTAACGCTGCCCGCTACGGTGACCAGATGGCATGCGTGTTCTGCGAGATCGTCGCCGGTACGGCACCTGCCATCCGCGTTTACTCCGACGACGACTTCCTCGGCTTCCTGGACATCCGCCCATTCACCCGGGGCCACACCCTGGTGGTGCCCAAGCGACACACGGTCGACCTCACCGACACCCCTGCCGAGACCCTGGCCGGGATGCTCGCCGTCGGGCAGCGGATCGCGCAGGCGACCCGCGCGTCGGATCTCGGCGCGACCGGCAACAACATCGCGATCAACGACGGCAAGTCGGCCATGCAGACGGTGTTTCACATTCACCTGCATGTGATCCCGCGGCGCGACGGCGACAAGCTGTCGTTCGCCAAGGGGATGCTCCTGCGCCGTGACCCCGACCGCGAGGGCACCGGACGGATCCTGCGCGACGCCCTGTCCCAGCTCGACACAACTGGATGAGAGAGCCATGCCCGATTCCGCACTGATGACGTTCGTGAAGGTGCACGACTGGGTGTACCGGCGCACCAACGGCTTGATCGGGCACCGGATGCCCGGGGTTCCGTCCTCGCTGATGCTGCACACCATCGGGGCGAAAACCGGCCAGCCCCGGTCGAATCTGCTCGCCTACTACCGCGATGGCGAGGACTACCTGATCGTCGCGTCCAACGGCGGAGCCGACCGCAATCCGGCGTGGTACCACAATCTGCGCGCGCAGCCGAAGATCGAAATCAACCTGGGCAGAAAACGTTTGGCGGTTACGGCACACATCGTGATGCCGGACGACCCGGACTACGCGCGGCTGTGGCACATCTGCGACTCGAACAACGGCGGCCGCTACAGCTCCTATCAGCGCGGCACCAGGAGGCCCATCCCGGTCGTGCGCCTGACACCCTGAGCGTCCGCCTCCGAGCGACAATCCTTGTCATCCCCCACCGGCTGACATCGAGATCGACGGCAGCGCGGGAAAGGTCGAGTAAACGTCACGCCAGCGTCGATCTCGGTGAAGTAGTCCTGAAAGCACCTGCTAGAAAAGCTCTTTCGCCAGCAGCTCCAGCGTGGTCTCCCGGTCCGGGGCGGTCGCCGGGTCGGTCCCGCGATGCGCGGATGCAACGGGGTTGACCATCACCTCGTCGACGTCGAACTCTGCGGCCACGGCACGAACCTGGTCGGCCGCCTCGGACGGTGACCCGACCACGGCCTTGCCGCGCCCGGCGGCGATGATCGCCTCGGCCTGCGGGTGCATGGTCACCGCCGCCGCGTCCTCGACCAGGTCGAGCGGCCCGAGCGGTTGGCCGGTGCGCAGCCGAGCCATCATCTGCAGGTTCGGCAGCAGCAGCGCCTCGGCCTCGGACCGGGTCGGGGCGACCACCGCGTTGACCGTCATGAACGTCACCGGCTCGGCGGCCACCGCACTGGGCCGGAACTCCGACCGGTAGGTGGCCAGCGCCTCGACGGTGCCCTGCCCGGCGAAGTGATGCGCGAACACATACGGCAGGCCTTTGGCGGCGGCCAGATGCGCGGAGTACATCGACGAGCCGAGCAGCCACAGTCGCGGCTCCTCGACCGCCGCCGGCGTGGCTTTGAGGATGTAGTCCTGGTTGCGGATCGGGATCCGCACCCCGTGCGCGCTCATCAGCGCCGCGACGTCGTCGAGGTACTGCGGGAAGTTCTCGATATCGGAATCGTCCCGCGTGCCCCGCAACATGTACGACGTCACCGGGTCGGAGCCGGGCGCACGGCCGATCCCGAGATCGATCCGTCCCGGCGCGGCGGCCTCCAACAACGCGAACTGCTCGGCGACAGCCAGCGGGGCATGGTTGGGCAGCATCACCCCACCCGAACCCAGCCGCAGCTGGGTGGTCTGGGCAGCCAGGTAGGCCAGGATCACCGGCGGGCTGGTGGCCGCGACCGCGGGCATGTTGTGGTGTTCGGCCACCCAATACCGGGTGAATCCCAAGCGGTCGGCGGTCTGAGCCAGCCGTACGGTGGCCGCCAGCGCGTCGGCGGTGGTCTGGTCGGTGCGTACCGGAACGAGGTCGAGGACAGAAAGCCGCATAGTCACCTCAACGATACGAGTGCGCGCATGCTTCCCTTCACCGGCGGGCAGGAGCGAAGCGACCCGGGAATAAGGTCACCGGAGGGCAGGAGCGAAGCGACCCGGGAATAAGGTCACCGGAGGGCAGGAGCGAAGCGACCCGGGAATAAGGTCACCGCCGCAGGCCCGCGCGTGCAGCAGCGTCGGTGAACACGTCGTCGAGCATGGCCGGGGTGAGTCGCCCGGTGAACATATTCTGCTGACTTGGGTGATAGCACCCCAGCAGCTGCCGCCCCGACGGCAAATCGACGACCACCCCGTGCCCGAACTTCGGTTTCGCCTGCGCAGGCAGGTCATCGGCGAGCAAGCGCAGCGCGGCCTGCCAGCCGAACCCGCCCAGGGTGACGATCACCCGCACCGAGGGCGCGATCAGCCGCCACTCGGCGGTCAGCCACGGCTCACACGTCGATCGTTCCTCGGGCGCGGGCTTGTTGGCCGGCGGAGCACACCGCACCGCGGCCATTACCCGAATATCCTTGGTGGTCAAGCCATCTGCTGCGTCGACGCTGGTTGGTTGGTTCACCAACCCCGCGCGATTCAGCGCGGCGAACAGCTGATCCCCCGAGCGATCACCGGTGAACACCCGCCCCGTCCGGTTGCCCCCGTGGGCGGCCGGGGCCAGGCCCAGCACCAGAATCTTCGGCTGCGCCGAGCCCCATCCGGTGATCGGCCTGCCCCAATACGGTTCGCCGGCGAACGAGCGACGTTTGGTGACCGCCACCTCTTCCCGCCAGGCGACCAGTCTGGGACATGCCCGGCACACGCTGACCTGGGCATCCACTTCCCCGACGTCGCTGGCCTCCGCCGCCAGAGCCGCCACCTGGGCGGCGTCGGTGGCCACCGTGGTCTCGGGCACAGCCGGGTCCCCTGGCCAGCCCGTACCCGGCGGGACCGGCGAGGAGAACAGGACGCCGGTCCGGGGATGTGGAAAGAGGGTCACCGGTCCACTCTGCCCGGGTCCCGCACGGCGTGCGAGAACTTAAGCTCTGCCGGTGACCATCACGCGCGTCCCCGCGCTGCTGATCCTGTCCTCGACCTTCCTGGCCGCGGGCGCCAACGGCATCTCCATGGTCGCGTTCCCCTGGCTGGTGCTCCAGCGCACCGGCAGTGCGGTGGATGCCTCTATCGTTGCGGGCGCGGCGACCCTGCCGCTGCTGTTCGCCACCCTCATCGCCGGTGCCGCCGTCGACTTCGTCGGTCGACGCCGGGTGGCGATGCTCTCCGACGCACTGTCGGCCATCGCGGTGGCCGCGATCCCGGTCTTGGCGATCGCGTTCGGCACCGAGGTGCTGACCACCCTCGTCCTGGCCGCACTGGCCGCCCTCGGCGCGTTCTTCGATCCGGCCGGCATGACCGCGCGGCAGTCGATGCTGCCCGAGGCGGCGGTCCGAGCAGGCTGGACCCTCGATCACACCAACAGCGTCTATGAGGCCGTGTTCAACCTGGCCTACATCACCGGTCCGGGTGTCGGCGGCCTGCTCATTGCCACGCTCGGCGGTGTCAACGCGATGTGGGTGACCGCCGCGCTGTTCGGGCTGGCGATCCTGGCGATGGCGGTGCTGCGCTTGGAGGGTACCGGCCGTCCGCAACGCGAAAAGCTACCGGAGAGCGTGGTTTCCGGAGTTCTGGAAGGGTTGAAGTTCGTCTGGCGGAACCGGGTTCTGCGCACCCTTGGCCTGGTCGACCTCGCCGTCACCGGGTTGTACCTGCCGATGGAAAGTGTGCTGTTCCCCAAGTACTTCACCGACCGCAACGAGCCGGCCCAGTTGGGCTGGGTGCTGATGGCGTTGTCGATCGGCGGGCTGGTCGGGGCACTGAGCTGGACCGTGCTGTCGAAAGTGGCCAGCAAGCGCGCGACGGTGCTGACGGCAGTGCTGACGTTCGGCATCGCGGTGGCGGTCATCGCGTTCCTGCCGCCGCTGCCGGTCATCTTGTCCTTGGCCGCGCTGGTCGGCCTGGTGTACGGGCCGATCGGGCCCATCTACAACTCGATCATGCAGACCCGCACCCCCGAGCAGCTGCGCGGACGGGTGGTCGGGGTGATGACGTCGATGACCTACGCCGCGGGCCCGATCGGGTTCACGCTGGCCGGCCCGCTGGTCGACGCGTTCGGTCTCACGGTGACATTCCTGGTACTGGCGGTGCCGATCTTGGCGATCGGCATCGTGTGTCCCTGGCTGCCCGCCCTCAAGGAGTTGGACGACGACGCGCCTAGGATGGCGCAATGGCCGTGAGTGCTCTGGCCGGCCTGGCCGCTCAGCTTCCCGACGGGGTCGTCGTCACCGACCCCGACATCTTGGCGTCCTACCGCCACGACCGCGCCGCCGACCCCGCCGCCGGGATGCCGTTGGCTGTGGTGCGGCCCACCCGCACCGAAGAGGTGCAGACGGTGCTGCGCTGGGCTTCGGCGAACCGTGTCGCGGTGGTGCCGCGCGGAGCGGGCACCGGACTTTCCGGTGGCGCGACCGCCGTCGACGGCGGGATCGTGCTGTCGACGGAGAAGATGCGCGACATCACCGTCGACCCGGTGACACGCACCGCGGTGGTGCAGCCGGGTCTGCTCAACGCCGAGGTGAAGAAGGCGGTCGCGGAGCACGGCCTGTGGTATCCGCCCGACCCGTCGTCGGACGAGATCTGCAGCATCGGCGGCAACATAGCCACCAACGCCGGCGGTCTGTGCTGTGTGAAGTACGGCGTGACAACCGATTACGTACTGGGCATGCAGGTGGTGCTGGCCGACGGCACCGCGGTTCGCCTCGGCGGCCCGCGCCTGAAAGATGTTGCCGGGCTGTCGCTGACCAAGTTGTTCGTCGGCAGTGAAGGCACCCTCGGGGTGGTGACCGAGGTGACGCTGCGGCTGCTGCCGCCCCAGCCGTCGGCGTGCACCGTGGTGGCGACGTTCGATTCGGTGGAGGCCGCGGCCGGTGCGGTGGTGACGATCACCGGACGCATCCGGCCCTCGATGCTGGAGTTCATGGACGCGGTGTCCATCAATGCCGTCGAGGACAAGCTGAGGATGGGACTGGATCGCTCGGCGGCTGCGATGATGGTGGCCGCCTCCGACGACCGGGGCCCGGCCGGCGCCGAGGACGCCGAGTACATGGCCCGGGTTTTCACCGAAGCCGGTGCCAAAGAATGTTTTTCGACATCCGATCCGGCCGAGGGTGAGGCGTTCGTCGCGGCCCGCAGGTTCGCCATTCCCGCGGTGGAGGCCAAGGGTTCGTTGCTGCTCGAGGATGTCGGAGTGCCGCTGCCTGCACTCGCCGAGCTGGTGGGCGGGGTGGCCAAGATCGCGGCCGACCGCGATCTGGTGATCTCGGTGATCGCCCACGCCGGCGATGGCAACACCCACCCGCTGATCGTCTTCGATCCTGCCGACGCCGCGATGACCGAGCGGGCCGAGAAGGCGTTCGGTGAGATCATGGACCTGGCGGTGTCGCTGGGTGGGACGATCACCGGTGAGCACGGGGTCGGACGGCTCAAGAAGCCGTGGCTCGCAGGTCAATTGGGTCCTGAAGCAATGGAACTCAATCGCCGGATCAAGGCCGCGCTGGACCCCGACGGGATTCTGAATCCCGGCGCGGTCATTTAGCTCCGTCAGCAGGTCCCGCCTGGCTAGGGTGGACGGCGATGACTCACTCCCCCACGCAGTTCGAGATCGCGGTTCCGCAAGCCGATCTCGACGACCTGCGCCGCCGCCTCGAATCCGCCCGATTTCCGGCCGAACTGCCCGGCAGTGGCTGGGATTACGGCACCGATCAGTCGTTCCTGAAGGCTTTCGTCAACCGGTGGCGTGACGAGTACGACTGGCGGGCAACCGAAGCCGAGATCAACGCCGTCGGGTCGTTCGTGACCCACGCTGCCGGTCAGCACGTCCACTTCCTGCACCGCAGGTCCGCCAACAGCGAGGCCATCCCGTTGGTGCTCGTACACGGCTGGCCGGGTTCGATCATCGAATTCCTCGACGCCCTGCCGATGCTGCACGAGCGGTTCCACGTCGTGGTGATCTCGATGCCCGGATACGGGTTCTCCGGCCCGACCACCCAACGCGGCGTCGACACCTCGGTTGTTGCGGCAGCGGTCGCCGAGGTGATGACGCAACTGGGTTACCAGCGCTTCCTGGCTCAGGGCGGCGACTGGGGTGCTCTGGTCGTGCGATACCTCGGCGAGCACTACCCGGATCGCGCGGTCGCCATCCACACCAACATGCTCTTCGCGTCCGCCGAGGGTCCCGACGCGATGGACGGTGTCACCGAGGAAGAGATGGCCGCATTCATCGCCTCCGCCGAGCGGATGGCCGAAGGCACCGCGTACATGGAAATCCAAGGCACCCGGCCACATTCACTCGGCTACGGACTCGAGGATTCGCCGGTGGGCCTGGCCGGCTGGATCCTGGAGAAGTTCCATGCCTGGAGCGACGTCCGCGGCGGGATGCCGATCCGCACCGACCGGCTGATCGACAATCTCATGATGTACTGGCTGACCGGTACCGCGACCTCGGCTGCGCGACTGTACTACGAGGCGGCCCACGCCGGCACCGGTGCGCTGAGCCCGTGGTCGGGCCGGGTCGACGTCCCGACCGGTTACGCGGTCTACCCGCAAGAGCTGGTGCGAATCCCGAAAGTGTGGGCGCACAAGCACTATCACCTGGTGCACTACACGATCCAGGACCGCGGTGGCCACTTCGCGGCGTTCGAGCAGCCGCAGCTGTTCGCCGCGGACGTGCTCGCCTACGCCGACGTGCTCGACGAGTTGGGCGTGTTCAGCTAGCGTTCAGCGGGCCCCGCGGACCAGCCGGCCCGGACGCGCGCCGGTGTCGACGCCGTCGCGGCGCGTGACGGTGCCGCTGACGATCGTCGCGGCGTAGCCGGACGCGCCTTGCACCAACCGATTTCCGCCGGCCGGCAGGTCGTAAGCCATTTTCGGCGGATGCAACCGCAGCGCGTCCATGTCGATGACGTTGAGGTCGGCCTTCTTGCCGACACCGATGACGCCGCGGTCACTGAGGCCGAACAGCTGCGCCGTGTCGTGGGTCTGCTTGCGGATCAGATGCTCCAGCGGCAGCTTCGCACCACGATGCCGATCGCGGGCCCAGTGGGTCAGCAGGAACGTGGGATAGGAAGCGTCGCAGATCATTCCGCAGTGCGCACCACCGTCGGACAGCCCGACGACACCGGCCGGGTGGGTCAGCATCTCGTGGATGGCGTCGCAGTTGCCGTACGAGTAGTTGAAGAACGGCAGCATCAGCATGTTGGTGGCGTCGGCCTCCAGCATGAGGTCGTACAGCGTGGCCAGCGGGTCCTCGCCGCGGTCGGCGGCGATCTTCTCGACCGTGCGCTCGTCGGTGGGCTCGTAGTCCGGCGGGTCGCCAAGGTGGTAGATCCGACCCAAGGCGTACTGAACGAGGATGTTCATGTTGTCGAACAGCTTGTTGGGGTCGGGCGGCAGGTCGTCCTCACCGAGGATCGCAGCCTTGACCGCCGGGTCGGCGAGCCGGTGTGCGAGCTCCTCACGACCCAACTCCCCCTTCAGCTTTCGGAAGGTCGGGCGATGGGTGAAGGCGTGGTGGCCCGGGAAGCCGAACAGCATGCCGAACGGGCGCGCCGCGATCTGCGGGTAGAGCCGGGCGCCCGCGGCGTGCGCGGCTGCCGAGATGTCCATCTGCTCGCGCCACAGGTCGGGTGCGGCATCGACCTGGATCAGGCCGAAGGAGATGGGCCGGTCGATCTCGGCGCCGAGGCGCTGCATCCACTCCAATTCCTTCTTCGGCGCGATGATGTCCTCGCCGGCCACACCCTGCGGCGCAAGTTCGAAGACGGCCTGACCACCGGCCGCCATCGCCCGGCCCAGGCCGAACAACTCGTCCTCGGCGGCGAAGGTGCCCGGCACTGGCTCACCGTCCATGGCGCGGTGGCCGAGCGTGCGCGACGTCGAGAACCCGAGCGCCCCGGCTTCGATGGCTTCACGAACCAGACGGCCCATTGCCTCGATGTCGTCGGGAGTCGCTGGCTCGTTGCGGGCTCCCCGCTCGCCCATCGCGTAGGCCCGCACCGATCCGTGCGCGACCTGGCTGCCGACGTCGACGGCGTAGTTGCCCTTGCCGATCACGTCGAGGTACTGGGGGTAGCTCTCCCACCCCCAGGTCATGCCCTCGGTGAGCGCGCTGCCGGGAATGTCCTCGACGCCCTCCATCAGCTCGATCAGCCACTGCTCGGAGCCGGGTCGCACCGGCGCGAAACCGACGCCGCAGTTGCCGGTGACGATGGTGGTGACGCCGTGGTTACTGGACGGTTCGAGCAGGCTGTCCCAGCTGACCTGACCGTCATAGTGCGTGTGGATGTCGACGAACCCGGGTGCCACGACTTTGCCTGTGGCGTCGATGGTTTCGGCGGCCTCGCCTGCCAGCGGCGCGTCGGACGCGCTGCGGCGCCGCACCTCCACGATCTTCCCGTCCTTGACGGCCACGTCGGCGACGAAACGGTCGGCGCCCGTGCCGTCGACGACGGTCCCGCCGGTGATCTTGAGGTCGAACATGGCTGCTCCTCGACACACGATGTCCATGGGATTCCGTTCGCCAATGTAACACCGTTACAGGGCCGGGTGTAATACCGTTTGGAGAAGATTTCGCAAGGAGGCGCATGGTGACGCACACGGCGCACGATGTTCGACGCGAAGACGCGATCGGGCCGCCTCCGGCCGGCCCGACCCGCGTGCCCGCCGCGCGCTACTACTCCCCCGAGTTCGCCCGCCTCGAGAACGACCATCTGTGGCCGCGCATCTGGCAGCTCGCCTGCACGCTCGATCATGTCGCGGAGCCGGGTGATTACTTCGAATATCGGTGCGGGCCATATTCGGTCCTGATCGTCCGTGACGACACGCAGCTGCGAGCATTCCAGAACGTCTGTCGGCACCGCGGTAATTCGCTGTGCACGGGCGCCGGCTCGGAGCTGCGCGAGCTGCGGTGCGGCTACCACGGCTGGACGTGGGACCTCGCCGGGGCGCTGAAGCGCGTGCCCAACCGCAAGGGTTTCGGCGCGCTGCGCATGGAGGACTACCCTCTCGTCGCTGCTTCAGTCGATGTCTGGGCGGGGCTGGTGTTCGTCAACCTCGACGCCGCCGCGATGCCTCTCGGCGACTATCTGGAGGCGATGCCCGCCGACATCGCATGGAACCGGCTCGAGGATTTCCGCTGCTACGCCACGATGACGATCGAGGTCGACGCCAACTGGAAGACGATCGCCGACGGCTACAGCGAGACCTACCACATCCAGACGCTGCACCCCGAACTGCACCGGTGCATGGATGATGTCTTTGCACCGCAACAGATCTGGGGTCACACCGGAAAGTCGGAGCAATTCTACGGAGTGCCGAGCCCGCACCTGAAGGAACCCATCTCCGACAACGACGTCTGGGACGCGTACGTGGCCACTCAGGGCACGCTGATGGGCGTCGAGGAGGGCACGCCGTACCCAGGGGGAGATTCGGTACCTGATGTGATTGCCGCCCGCACAAGGGAGTTCGCGGCGAGTCGCGGGGTCGACCTCGGTTGGGCCAGCACCGAGCAAATCATGTTGCTACACCAGTACAACGTGTTTCCCAACCTGACGTTGCTGACCAACGCCGACCACCTGACGGTGATGACCTCACACCCTGGCCCCGATCCCGAACACGGTGAGCTCGTCATGTACTTATGGAGCCGGATGGCGCCGGGTGCACCACGTACCCGCCCAATCGACGTGCGCATGAGCGCCGACGAGGCTCATCCGGGTCTGGTTCTGACGCAGGATATTTCAGTATTGGCCGGTCTCCAACGTGGGCTGCGTCAACCGGGCTTCACCCATGTGACACTGTCCAATGAGGAGCGGCGCGTGATCAACCTGCACCGCAACCTCGAGCGCTACCTCGACCTCCCGGAAGCTGACCGCATGACCGGAGGTGAACCCGGTGGCCCGAAGTCCTGACCCGGTCACCGCGGAGTCCATCCTGGACGCGGCAGCCAGGATGATCGAGCACGACGGCGTCGACGCGTTCACGATGCGCGGACTCGCCGAGCAACTCGGTGTCGCGGTCACCTCGATCTACTGGCATGTCGGCGGTCGGGACAAGCTGCTCGACAGTCTCGTCGAACGCCTGGTCGGCGATATGGCGGCCTTGCCCGCCGACGCCGACGACCCCGCCGAGCGCATCGCCGCCCTTGCCCGCGCACAGCGCCGCGCACTCATCGACCGCCAGCACCTGCTCGGCATAGCCCACGAGCGCAACCGCACCCCGGCGTTGTTCCTGCCGGTGCAGCAGCGCCTGGCGACCGAACTCGCCCGCCTGGGTGTCACCGGAACCGGCGCAGCGCTGGTGTTGCGGGCCATCGAGGTTCACGTCATATCGTCGGCCATCATGCAGTTCTCGGCGGTGCGCGGTCCCAAGCACGACGAGGAAGACCCCACGCTGTGGGCCGACGACTGGCCGGACCGTGACCTGGTCCGCGCGCTGCAATCACCGACCGACTACGACGCCGTTTTCGAATACGGCCTCGCTGCCCTACTGGCGACGCTGCCCAAAGGTCCCAGCGACTCGTAGCTTCGTGTGATGTTTCGGGGGCAAACAGCCTTCCACCTGGCCATTTCACGAATGCTTCACACCCGCCGAACAACGGTGCCCCACAGTCGGTAGGTCCCGGGCAACGCGGTGTGCTGCGAACACCGTCTCCCCGCCCCGAACTCAACTTGAGACGAAAGTCGGCGAAGACACCGATGTTTGACCACTACATCGCCCCGGTTGCACGGATCGGGGTACTGACCGCACTCCTCGGCGCGGAGATTGCACTCGCCCCGAACCACTACCAAGTGGGGCTACACCAGGCACACCTACGCATCGTGGTGCACGACGACGCTGCTCCCGCGACACCTCTGTCGCCAGCGTTTCCACCGTCACCAGAAAGCCCGCGCGCGGGACAGCGATCGTCACTTCTCGTGGTGTCGCGATCGGGACCCGGCCGGGGATCGACGTCAGCCCCGGCAGTGTCCGCACTCGGGCGCGGCCGCACCGTCACAACGTTATTCGCCGCCCTCCCCCGCCCGACGACGTTGCCGACAGCGCCGCGGCGCTTCCATCGCAATCATGCTGCGGCGCAACCTCGCCCGGCAGCGGTCATCGATCACGCTGCCGCCGCCAATCCGGTCCGCGACTTCATCGCCATCTTCATCAGCAACGGGGACGAACCGGGCGAGAACGCCGGTCTGTTGATCGGCAACGGCGCCGACGGCGGCCCTGGCCAGAACGGTGGTCGGGGCGGTCTGCTGTTCGGCAACGGCGGCAACGGCGGCTCGGCGACCGTTCTCGGCAGCGGCGGCGACGGCGGCCGCGGCGGGCTCCTCGGCGGGAATGGCGGCAACGGCGGAAACGCAAAAGGAGCAGGCGGCGGCGGCGACGGCGGCAGTGCCGGTGTGTTCGGCAACGGCGGAAACGGCGGAGCCGGAGCGGACGCCGGCACCAACTTTCTGGGCGCCGGCGGCGCCGGCGGTAAGGGGGGCGCCGCCGGAGTGTTGGCGGGCAACGGCGGTAACGGCGGCCAGGGCGGCAGCGGCACCAACGGCGTCGAGTCGGCCGGCGGCGGCAAGGGCGGCGACGGCGGCCGGTCAGGGTTGTTTTCCGGCAGGGGCGGCAACGGCGGAAACGGTGGCAAAGCGGTCAGCACGAACAGCGCCGGATTCGGGGGTGCGGGTGGACGAGGTGGCGACTCCTACCTCGGTGCCGCAGGCAACGGCGGTACCGGCGGCTCAGCATTGGGCAAGACGAGCGCCACGGGCGGGTCTGGCGGTCAGGGTGGCAACACTGTCGTGCGAGGCAATGGCGGCAACGGCGGTTCCGGCGGCAACGCCAACGGTGGAACGCTGACCGAAGCCGGCAACGGCGGCACCGGCGGTAATGGCGGGTTCCAGGCGGGCGCGGGCGGCAATGGCGGCTTCGGCGGCAATGCGCAGAGCACCGACGGTCAGGGCTTCGGTGGCCAGGGCGGGACAGGCGGAAACGGGGGGCTGCTCTCCTCGGGCGGGACCGGCGGCCAAGGCGGCCAAGGCCGGTCGACCAACGGTCCCGGGATCGGCGGTGGTGGTGGCAACGGCGGCAACGCCGGGCCCGGCGGGCTGGCCGGCTTGGGTGGGCCGGGCGGCCTCGGCAAGACGGCCAACGGCGCCAGCGGCACTGCAGGCAAGGGCCGAAAGCCGACGTAGTGGTGGAGGTGAGCTGACGATCGGCTGATTGCCGTGTGGTCGCCAATGGTGAAACCTGTAGGGCGTGGGGCTGTTGTTTCGGATGCTCGGCGAGGTCGACGCGCATGTCGATGAGCGCCGGGTGGACATCGGTCACATCCGACAACGCTGCGTGCTGCTCTGTCTGCTGGTCGACCTGAACCGCCCGGTGCCTCCAGATGTCCTCATCGACCGGGTATGGGCTGACACTCCGCCTGCGAAGGCGCGTAATGCTCTGGCCGCGTATGTCTCTCGGCTACGCCGTTCGTTTACCGGAGTCGGCGAGGCACGCATCACCCGCGGACCCGGCGGTTATATGCTGCAAGCCGATGAGCAGTCAGTAGATCTGCATCGCTTTCGGCACCAGGTTCGCGACGCCCGAAAGACTCAGATCCCCGTAGACGCGGTGACGCTGTTCAACAACGCGCTCGACATGTGGACAGGCGAGCCACTGTCTGCAATCGACACACCCTGGGCCAATCAGCTGCGCAGTTCGCTTGCTGCTGAACGGTTTTCCGTGTTTCTTGATCGCAATGACGCCGCCTTGCGCGCGGGTCGGCACGCGGAAATTTTCGGTGAGCTGTTGGAGACAGCGCAGACCCATCCGCTCGATGAGCGGGTCGCCGGTCAACTGATGCTTGCGCAGTATCGCAGCGGCCGGCAGGACCATGCCCTCGAGACCTACCGGCTCATGCGCGAACGCCTGGGTAACGAGCTCGGCGTCGACCCTAGTCCCGCACTGGAGGCGGTGTACGTTCAGATCCTGCACCGTGACGCTGGATCGCCGGTAGGGCCGTGGCCCTCGACCCTTGGTCGGCATATACCAAGGCGGCCAACGCGGCTCATCGGCCGCGCCGGTGATGTGCGCACAACGCTCACCGCGCTCGACGAGAGCGCACTGGTCACTCTCACCGGCGTCGGGGGCGTCGGCAAGACCAGGCTGGCACTGGCGGTCGCGCAGGAGGCGGCAGACCGATTCGCCGACGGTGTGGTCATCGTCGAACTGGTCCCGTTGGACGATGGGGCAGCCGTGAGTCGCGCGATGTGCGCTGCCCTTCGATTTCAGCCCGGCGCGGATCTGCGCCCTGACGACGCACTCATCGAGTTCCTGCAGCGGCAGCGCATGCTGCTGGTGGTGGACAATTGTGAACACGTCCTGCCCCAGGCTGCTCTGCTCATGGACCGGATCACCACACACTGTCCTGACGTGAAAGTTCTTGCCACGAGCCGGGAATCATTGGGGGCTGGAGGCGAGCAGGTGGTACCGGTCAGGCCGCTCACCGAAGACGCGGCCACCACGTTGTTCGTGGAACGAGCCAGAGCCAGCCGGCCGGACTTCGATCCCGAGCGCGAGCGAACGGGGGCGGTCGCCGATATCTGCCGTCGGCTCGACGGGTTGCCGCTGGCTATCGAGCTCGCGGCGGCTCGGATGCGCGCGATGTCGACTGCCGATGTCGTGCGCCGCCTCGATCGACTGCGACTGCTCAGCGGCCGGGTGAACGGCGCTCATCCACGTCACCAGAACCTGACCGCAACGATCGACTGGTCGTATCAGCTGCTGTCGGATCAGGAGCAGACGCTGTTCGCGACCCTGTCGGTGTTCGCGGGCGGATTCGATCTCGACGCGGTACACGCGGTGTGCGCCGAACCTCGGATGAGCGAAGACGATTCCGTCGAACTGCTGATGGGACTGGTCGACAAGTCCATGGTGGAGGTGGAGACCGGCCCCGGCGCCACCCGCTATCGACTGCTCGAGACACTGCGCGCCTATGGGCGCGAACGTCTTGCGGACACGGGGCGCCTTGCCGAGACGACCACGCGCCATGCGCACTATTTCACCGACCTCATCGCTGCGGCCGCTGCCGGAGTCAGAGGTGCGCAGGAGGCGGAGTGGATCGCACGGTTCGTCACCGAACCGGCCAGATACACCACACCGGACTACGACAACCTGCGCTCAGCGTTCGAGACGATGGTCACCGTCGGTGACGTCGACCGCGCGCTGCGACTGGTCATCTCACTGCCCGAGGTCATGTTCATGCGCATCGGAGTGCATTGCGGTGAGTGGGCCGAGAAAATAGTGCAGATCGCCGACGAGGATCATCCGTTGTATTCCGCCGCGGTCGGAACCGCAGCGCGCGCAGCATGGTTCGCCGGGCGCTATCACCGTGCACGACAACTGGTCGCGCTGGTCCCGCAGCGGTCGGCGAGTGCCGACGTCTCCTATTGCGCTGATCCCACCGACATCCTCGCCGATATCGCACTCTACGAAGGCGACCCGGCTGCGGCTCTGGAGCATTACCAGCGCGAGCTGATCGCCGCCCGCGTGGCGACCGATCCGCACCGATTGGTCTGGGTCCTGTACAACATCACCGTGTGCCATGCGGCGCTGCGCGATCCCGGCGCGGGTCTGGCCGCCGGCAACGAGGCGATGCAAGTCGCCGATAGGGTTGCCAATCCCACGGTCCGGGCGATGGCGCTGTGCGCGCTCGGACGGGCGCTGGCCCCTACCCAGCCCGAGCGGGCGATGACGTTGTTCGAGCAAGCCCGTGAGCTCGCCGCCGGTGTAGTCAACAACTGGCTGATCGGTGTCGCTTGCGCCGAAGATGCCGCGATCCGCGCTGTGCACGGCGACCCGGTCGCCGCCGCAGGGATTTTCGCCGACCTCGTCGACCATTGGGAGTTCGGCAGCGCAGGTATCGGCTCCTACCAGTGGGATACGCTGGCGGATGTGACGCGCCTTCTCGCACGTCTAGGCGCTCACGGGGAAGCTGCGGCTCTGCACCGGGCACTCGTCGAGGCCGGCCGTGAACCCCCGCTCGCACGGCCAGCCGCAACCGAACGGGACGCGACCCCGGCTTCGAACGGACACGACGCCGTAGCACTGGCCAAAATCGCATTGCGCCGATACGTCTGAGAGACAAACCGTTTCCTGCCGCTCGACGCATCGCACAGACAGGTGCTAGCGTCCACAGCTGTCGATGCGCGACAGCGCTTCCCCGGACGAGATGTGCGCCGTACCCGGCTCGTTAAGACGACGCACCTTGGAGGGTTGATGCCTGTCAGCGATCTGCGCCACGTACCTGCAGCGCGACCACTGGATGTGCGATGGATCCACGGTTCGATCTCCGCAAAGCACAACGCGGATCCCGACATACAGATCCATTGGTACGACGACGACACAGTCATCTTGCGCCAGAACATGGCCATCGACTACGAAGCGCCGTTCATGTTCCTGCTCTTCGGACGCGACCGTGCTGTGCTTCTCGACACGGGCGCGACCGCATCGCCGGAGTTCTTTCCGTTGCGGGCGGTGGTGGACGAACTGATCGAACGGTGGACCAGCCGTCGCGGCCGCGCAGGGCGGCAAGAGTACGAGCTGCTGATACTTCACACTCACTCGCACGATGACCACGTCGCCGGCGACCACCAGTTCGCCGGCCGCCCCGCCACGGTGCTTGTGCCGGCCGACAAGAGCACGGCGTGGAACTATTTCGGTTTCGCCGCTGAACCTGATGCGGTCAAGACGGTGGATCTCGGGGATCGCGCCCTCGATGTTCTCGCCACGCCCGGCCATCAGGACTCAGCGGTCACGTTCTACGACCGCATGACCGGCATCTTGTTCACCGGCGACACAATCTACCGCGGCCGTCTCTATATCGTTGACTGGCAAGCGTTTACCCTCAGCGTCGACCGCTTGGTCGCGTTCTGTGACTCCCACCCGATAACCCACGTGATCGGGTGTCACATCGAGATGACGAGAACCGCGGGAGTGGACTATCCCGTCTTGACCTCCTTTCAGCCCGACGAACCGCCGCTGGAAATGACCGTCGAGCATCTGCGCACGGTCCAGACCGCTTTGCGCGACGCCGGCCCTGAGCCCGTTCGGTACGTCTGCGATGAATTCATTCTGTGGCCCGAGGATGAGTAGTTCTCGGCGACTGCCGCGTGCAGCGACGGCAGCACCCATCCGCTGATCCGCTTCGCCCCCGCCGACGCGTCGACGGCGCAGCACATCGAGAAGCGTTCGATGCGATCACGGATCTGGCCGAGTCGCTCGGGGAAGACCAACGCACCCAAGCCATTCTGAAGTCTTGATTTCAACCTCCGCGCGGATCTGTGGGTTAGCATGCCCTCAGCAAACTGACAAAAACTCCACAGGGGGGATGTAATGAAGAAGGCAATCGCGGTGGCTGCGTTGGCGTTCGGGGGGTTGATGGGGGCAGCAGGTACGGCCAACGCCACTGATTACCTGGAGACCGACGCCAACGGAGTCCCGTGGCATTGGGCCACCGAGGGCGAATGCCAGGCGGACGCGCCACTCGTCTGGAACGATCCGGGCTTCGACCGTGCCTACCCGTACTGGTACTGCGGTCCGGGCGACGGCGGGTGGTACCTGTTCAGCACCGACAATCGGTAGGCAGATCAGCCGTCAGTGCCCGGGGTCCTCTGCGAGTCACCCCGGCCACTGGCGCGGCGGTCGCGAAACCCACGACGGAGTCGCCGTCAACGCAACGCTCGCGCCACCGGACACTCGGTGGGCGGGGAAGTCGGCGGAGCAGCTACGCCAAGAATCGGAATAGCGTTGATTGACACAGCAATTGATGCTCCGTCGCTGCGCTGTCATGGTGACGCCGACGTCCGGCATCCGGTTAAGACTGAGCCCGTCCACTCCCTCTGCTAGATGCCGGGCGCCAGGCCGAAACAAGGTGCTGCCGCGCTATCACACCCTCTCGGCTGACGCATTCAAGTTAACCGAGCTTATTAGCCCTCTCGCACCACGGAGTGGTTGCCCGCTATATCCGCTACCCGCACAAGCAAGCGAGGGCAAGAACCACGTTCCTCTCGAATCGAGTGAGAACGGGCGGAACATTCCTAGTGTCGAGCATGGAAAAGCCACTACCGATCAGCATCTTTCGGTGATAAGTTGCACTCGGGTCAACCAGGCTCAGCGTCGACAGGCGCTGCGGATTTCACCTTTCTGGGGGTTGCGCTAATGCGCTCAGCGAAGTCTCTTGCACATGTCGGCACGTTTGCTTTTGCAGTCGGGGTTGGTCTCGCGGTTGCCGGCGCGACCGCGGCTACGGCCACGGCGTCCCCATCGGAGAACACGTCGTCGTCGGGGCCGAGCGCCAGCAGTCAGGCATCGTCATCCAAGCCGGCAGCCAAGAGAGAGCGCCCGCGTTCCTCCCAACCGGGAGCGACTCGCTCCTCAGAGTCCGCGACGGGTTCGTCCGCACCGGCTGAAAGCGTTGCGGCGCCTGACTCTACGGCCGCAAACGCGTCCAATCGTGCATCACTCACGCGCGCCAGTGTGACTTTGCGACCCAGCGGCGTCGGACAAGCCAAACGCAGAGTGGTCCTGAACGTCGTCGCGGCGCCCACCACCACGCCGGCCACAACACCGACCTTGCCGGCACCAAGTCCGCAGACCGTCGTCGACTCGGTCGGTTCAGCCGTCCGCGATCTCGAGCAAGGGCGGATGTACGGCGACCCGACGACGAACGCCAAATACTGGGTTTCCCAGCACTCTATGAATTGCACCTTGATGGCAACAGCCATGGTGATCGGTCAGCTCACCGGCAAGACACCCAGCGAGGCTCAGATCGTGTACGAGGCCTCTACCACTCCAAGCGTGAACCGCGGGCCCGGCAAGTCGATGTACCTCGGCTTGAATAGCGACACAGGAATCAACGATGGGGACGCTCGAGCGCTCTTGGCGAATCATGGTATTACGACGACGTATACCCGATACACGGATCCGAACCAGGCGCTAGAGGATCTCAAGTCCACCCTCGACGATCCAAAAAAGGCAGTGATCGTGGGTATCGATTCCGCGGTCGTCTGGGCCGAGGTCTACAAAAAGGATCCGCCGCCCAACGTCAAGACAGCAGACCACTCAGTGGTTGTGATCGGCGTCGATACGAACAACAACATCGTTCATCTGAATGACAGCGGCCTCGGCGACGATCTAGACCCCATAACGAATCAGCCGGTTGGCCGCGACGTACAGATCCCCCTGGACGTGTTCATTCGCGCGTGGTCGGCCGACTCCTACCTGATCTTCGCAGGCGAACAGACCGGAAACCCGATACCGCGAACCGCCTGGGTAGCCAACATGCCGCGCAAGGATGCGCTGGACTCGGTTGTGAACACCCCCTTCGCCATGGGCGACCTCAACAACAACGACCCCGCGAAGGCCCAGCACCTGGTGCACTTCCGCTGACAGCACGCTCGCTTGCGGATAAGCGGCGACTTGGCGAAGACCTCGGCGTGAACGCGCGATCACGTCGAGGTCTTCGTGCTCTACCCAACGCAAAGTGGGCTCTAAGAGTAATTCGGTTGTGAGAGTAGCGGTTTGGCGGCTGGCCACGGTGCTGCGGTGTGCCGCGATTACAGCAGTGGACGACGTTCGGCGCTCAAGGCACGATGTCTTGACTTTCCTGCAGCGGCAGCACTTCCTTCGCGGCTAGACACCACGCCGGGGATGGATCTGACTCAACGCGTGCCTCGGCGATGAAGCGAGTCCTCCATGACGACCGGTAGTGTCCCACCTCGAGCTGCTGCAGTTTTCGACCGGAGGTGCTGTTCCCTCTTGCTACGCGGCTTACACCGGTCATGGGCAAGACGGGTTCATGTTGCGTTATGCCGTCGGCACTGGACCGGTCACCCGGCCCAGTGCCGACTGGCGAAAGCTGGGCTGTTTACCTAGCAGATCCGGCGGATTACCTAGCAGATCCGGCGGATCGATTGGCCGACGAATCGGCATCGCGCCGGGTTGCCTGGCCATCTTTGCCAGCCTTGCCTGGAGTGCCGGCGATAGCACCGCCACGGCCACCCGCTCCACCGGTTCCGGCGATGGGGGTATTACCCTCCCCGCCCGAATTAAGTGGCGGCACACTGGCATTGCCACCATCGCCGCCGCTACCTCCAATGCCTGCGATCACGCCGCCATGGCCGCCAGCCCCGCCGTTACCGCCCTGGGCTGTGCCAAATGTCGATTGCTGGTCGATGCCTTCGGCGTACGCTTCTCCCCCGCCGCCGCCGCCGCCGCCGGTACCCGCCAAGGCCGAGTTGCCGCCGCGGCCCCCGGCACCGCCGGTTCCATTTGCAGTCACCGGGTCGGCAAGTCCGCCACCACCACCGGTACCTCCATTGCCGACCACCGTGCTGCCGCCTGCGCCGCCAGCGCCTCCGACTGCAGCGGCATCTGTCTGGCCCCAGCCTGTGCCGCCTCGGCCGCCATCACCGCCGTCGCCCATGACCGTCGCACCGCCAGACCCGGCCGCCCCGCCTCGGGCGGTCTTGCCACGGGCGTACGCTGCAGCGTCGCCACCCCAGCCGCCTCCACCACCGCCGCCGTTGACGGACTTGCCACCGGCGCCGCCCGCGCCCCCATTTGCGTCGCCGGTCCCGGACTCAGCGTTGCCACCGTCGCCTCCGAGGCCACCGCTGCCGACATTGGCAGCGCCACCCCGACCGCCCGTTCCGGCAACGGCATTGCCATTCTGCGAGAACGAGTCACCTCCCCAGCCGGCGTTACCACCATCGCCGCCGAACCAGCCTGCGGCACCACCGTTTCCACCGGAGGCTCCGGTCGCGTTGTTGGCGGCCACTACAGCGGAGTCGAGATAGTTCTGGTCCTTACCGCCGTCGCCACCCCTGCCACCATTGCCAAAGAACAGACCGCCTCGGCCGCCGTTACCGCCATCGGTTGCGGCGCTGATGAGTTGGGTATCGGAATAAACCGCGTTGAGGCCGGCGCCGCCTTTGCCGCCATCACCGAACAGCATTCCCGCGTCTCCCCCGCGGCCACCGTTGGCGCCGTCACCGCCGCTTCCCCAGAGCAGTCCTCCGTTGCCGCCGTTGCAGGCCGCTCCCACGCAATCGTCTGCCGCATCGATACCGTCGCCGATGAGCCAGCCCCCCTCGCCAACAATGGGACGGATGCTTATCGAGGCCATCACCGCGTTGGCAATGGCAGGTGTCGTAGTCGATGTCGGAGAAACGCCGCAGCTCGGCTCGCTCACAACGCAATTCACCGGCGCAAGAGGCATCATCGAGTCCACGGAAGCCAGGCGAACATTCGCTGTCGCCGGCGCCGACTCAGCGGCAGCCGCCGACAGAACGACGCCCAGCCCGGCGACCGCGGCTGCACCCGTGACGCCAGCGGCAAGGTACGAATAGGCCGAAACTCGGGTCAGGGTGGCGAAGGATGAGCGGACTGACGACGGCATGAAACTCCCCCCGGATGCGGGTTCCAATCGCACACCGACGGGAGCCCGAAATTCCCATTGCTGAAACCCAACGACCTGTTGGGCGAGTCGAATGTATGGCTTTGCTAGTTAGCCTGTCAAGGAACTTCATTGACTCGCGCGACTGTTCGATTGTTGCTCGGCCGGAGTTCGACTGCGGCACGACTCGTCGTCACAGCGGTGACTCGACCACAGCCCGCCGACTGCAGGGCTGTGTTGCTGACATGGATGCGCCGCGCTCGAGAGAGGGTTTGCAGAGAGGCCGTCCCCGCGTTCTGGTAACGGAGTGGTTCCGCAGTTTCAGCAATGCCCCGTCGGCAGCCCTGAGGGTGTGCCCACGTCATGTGGAATCAGGCACGACTCTTGACACAAACCTAGGCTTGTCGTAACCATAAGACATGACCGCTGTTGTGTCTCACGACGCCGAAGCCCGCTTCGAGCTGGCCACCGCCGAGACCTGGGGTGATCGCTGGCCGATGTACCGGGCACTGCGTGACCACGATCCGGTGCACCACGTCGTGCCGGAAAACCCCGACCACGATTACTGGGTGCTGTCCCGGCACGCCGACATCTTCGCCGCCGCCCGGGACCACGAGACGTTCTCCTCGGCCCAGGGCCTGACCGTCAACTATAACGAGCTGGAACTGATTGGGCTGCAGGACAACCCGCCGATGGTGATGCAGGATCCGCCCGTGCATACCGAGTTCCGCAGGCTGGTGTCACGCGGCTTCACCCCGCGGCAGGTCGAGGCCGTCGAACCCAAGGTCCGCGAGTTCGTCGTCGAGCGCATCGAACGGTTGCGCGCCGACGGCGGCGGGGACATCGTCACCGAGTTGTTCAAGCCGCTGCCGTCAATGGTCGTCGCGCACTATCTCGGCGTCCCCGAGCAGGATCGCGACCAGTTCGACGGCTGGACCGAGGCGATCGTCGCGGCGAACGCCGGCGGACTGAGCGCTCTGGGATCGGTCAGCGACGCCATCGGTTCGATGATGGGCTATTTTTCCGAGCTGATCGAACGGCGCAGGCGCGAGCCCGAAGACGACACGGTGTCGCACCTGGTGGCCGCCGGTGTCGGCGCCGACGGCGACATCGCCGGGACGCTGTCGGTGCTCGCCTTCACCTTCACCATGGTCACCGGCGGTAACGACACCACCACCGGCATGCTCGGCGGTTCGATGCCGCTGCTGCATCAGCGTCCCGACCAGCGCCGCATGCTCGTCGAGCAACCGGAGCTGATCCCCGACACCGTCGACGAACTGCTCCGGCTGACCTCTCCGGTGCAGGGACTTGCCCGGACCACCACCCGCGATGTCGAACTGCACGGCAAGACCATTCCGGCGGGACGCAAGGTGCTGCTGCTGTACGGGTCGGCCAATCGCGACGAACGCCAATACGGCCCGGACGCCGGCGAACTCGACGTCACCCGGCGTCCGCGCAACATCCTCACGTTCAGCCACGGCGCACATCACTGCCTCGGCGCGGCGGCCGCCCGCATGCAGGCGCGGGTGACACTCACCGAATTGCTCTCGCGCTGCCCGGATTTCGAGATCGACGAGGCGGGTATCGTGTGGGCCGGGGGCGGTTATGTGCGCCGGCCGCTGTCGGTGCCGTTCCGGGTGCGCGGCTGATGGCGGGCGACTGGCTGAGTTCGCGCCGGGCAGAGGTGGCCACCGACCGCATCCTCGACGCCGCCGGCGAGCTGTTCGCAGGCAACGACGTCCGAAGCGTCGGGATGAATGACATCGCCCGTGCCGCAGGGTGTTCGCGAGCCACGCTGTACCGCTACTTCGAGAACCGGGAGGTGCTGTACACCGCGTACGTGCACCGCGAGGCCTACCGGCTCTACGAGCAGTTGACCGAGTTGATCGACGGCATCCCCGACCCGCGGGAGCGGCTACTGACCGGGCTCACCACGTCGATGACGCTGGTGCGGGAAAGCCCGGCGCTGTCTTCGTGGTTCGCTACCGCCGACTCGCCCATCGGTGCGGAGATCGCCGAGCAGTCCGAGGTCATTCAGGCGCTGACATCCGGCTTCCTGTTGTCGCTGCGGCCCGACGATCCCGAGGTCGTCCACCGACGCGCCCGCTGGCTGGTTCGGGTGCTGACGTCGCTGCTGATCTTTCCCGGCCGCGACGCCGAGGACGAGCGGGCGATTCTCGAGGAGTTCGTCGTTCCGATGGTGTGCCCCAGCGACTCCAACCCATCGTTGAAAGCGCACTGAGAGCGAGAATCTCGCAAATACTTCGCTCTGGATGCGATCTCAACGCGACGCTTGAGCGCTCACCGATACGGACATGACTATGCCGATTCTTCGTTGCCAGCCTGTCGGTTTTCGCCAGTGAGGACGACACCGTAGAGGAAACTCCGGATGCGTTCGGCGAACATCTCTTTCACCGAAAGCTCGTTTGCCGCGGCAGCTTCAGCGAGATGCGGATGCGCAGCAGCATCGATGTTGGGAAACAGGCTGCGCCCGCCTGCGGGACGGCGCAGCGGTTCGACCATCACAGCACCAATACAGAGCATCTCCATGCCATCGAGAATCTGGATGTGCAGGTGCAGGGGCACCCCTGAGTCGCTGAGGAATTGGGCCGCGTCCTCGAAACTGTCGATCAAGATCTCCCGCGGCAGGTGCTCGACGAGAATTGGGGCCGCGTTCCGGTGGCGCAGGACCGACTGACGGAAATTCAGCGCCAAACTGACGAAATACTCCGGCCAGTCGGGGCCGGGCTGACGCCTGGGTTTGATAACGGATTTACCCGCGATGTGCTTGGCGATGGCAGTGAGGATCTCGTTCTTATCGGAGAAATGATGATAGAGCGAGGGCGCGCGGACACCGAGGTGCTGGGCAAGCCGTGGCAAACTGAAGGCTTCCAAGCCTTCAGAATCGATAATCTCGATAGATGCTGCGACTGCCGTCGACCGGGTGATCAGCGGTTTAGACGGTCTCGCCATGCCACTCCCCGGGTTTAACCTAACGATGCTCGTTTAGCATACCTTGCCCAGGGCCCGGCCCGGATATGTCCGCACTGACGCCGCGGCTCATCGAGCCTGCGTCACGCGGTGTCCAACCTAGAGTCATCAGTTTTCGTCCGCGTGGTTTCAATCAACCCGGTGGTTGGGGCACTAACCGATGATCGAGTGCCCCAACGTGTTACACAGAGCCGTGCTCGCCGTCACGACCGGCCGATGCCCAGTCGACGGCGCCAGTCGTGCGCGCCCATCAGCCGGGTGAGCTTGGCGATGATCCTGGCCTTGGCCGGGATCACCGGGTACCACAGCAGCTCCGACTTCAGGGCGAACCGCTCCTCGACCACTGATTGCTGCCGACAGTACTTCAGCACGCCGTGTGCACCACCGAACCGCGTTCCCAGTCCGGAGTTCTTCCAGCCCCCCATTGGTATCGGCATCTGGAATGTCGCCACCACTGCGTTGTTGACCGATACCGAACCCGCCTCGATCCGTCGCGAGAGGCGATCCGCCCTGGCGCGGTCGCGAGTCCACAGGCTGGAGCTGAGTCCATATTCGGAGTCGTTGGCCAGCGCGATCGCTTCGTCTTCGTTGCTGACCCGCATGATGGCGAGGGTCGGCCCGAAGGTCTCCTCGCGCATACACGTCATGGTGTGGTCTACGTCGACCAGCACGGTGGGCTCGAAGAAGTTGCCCCCCGGACTGCGGTGACCTCCGGTCAGAACGCGCGCGCCCTTGGCCACCGCATCGGCGACGTGGTCGGCGACGATGTCGACCTGTGCCGATGTGACCATGGCGCCGATATCGCAGGCAAAGCTGCCTGGCTGGTCCATGCCTTGGCGCAGGGCGGCGACCTTCTCGGTCACCAGGGTCACGAAGCGGTCGTAGACGGGCGCCTCCACGTAGACGCGTTCCACACCAACACACGCCTGCCCGGAGTTCGTCATGCCGCCCCACACCGCACCGGCCGCGGCCCGCTCGATATCGGCGTCGGCGAGCACGATCAGCGCGTCCTTGCCGCCGAGTTCCAGGCTGCACGGGATGAGTCGTTGCGCGCAGCGCACGGCGATGGCCCTGCCGGTGCGCACCGACCCGGTGAACATCACCATGTCCGCCTGGTCCACAACGGCCGCACCGGTGGCCCCCGCGCCGTTGGCACATCCCAGCACCGGCGGAGCGCCTATCTCCTCGTTCCACCCACGCACGGCCTCGGTCCACGCCAACGGCGTCACCTCGGACGGCTTGCACAGGACGGCGGCACCGGCGACCAACGCTCCGACGACATCCATCATCGGGCTGGCCAGCGGTCCGTTCCACGGGGTGATGAGCCCGACGAGCTGATGTGGCCGAACCTGCACCCGCAGCCGGCGCACCTTGTTGGCGGCGCCCGCCGCCTTCACTGTCCGATCGGCCATGAACTTCTCACCGTTGGCCGTGAAGTAGTTGATGACGTCGATGGCTACGGCCATCTCCAAAGATGCATCAGCCCAGGACTTCCCAGTCTCCTGCTGGACCAGGGTCAGGATCCTGCGTTCGTTGTCGAGCAGCCAGTCCAGCCAGCGCAGCAGATGCACACTGCGGCCGCGGGGGCCGAGAGCTTCCCAAGCAGGCTGCGCTGACCGCAGCTGGCCGGCCAATGCAGCCACCGCCGCTTCGTCCATTTCGGGCACGGCGCCCACGATGCGCCCATCTCCTGGGCACCGAACCGTGATGGTGGTTCGCGGATCGAGCGCGGAGGCAGTGCTGGTTTCGTTCATGAAAAGTACTTTTCCCTTCGGTGGCCGACGCACCATATCTAAAAGAGTAAGGTTTCGACCGACTGTTGACCACTATCGCTTTCACCTACCTAAAACCTATAGTTTTGTCACCTGCCACCGTCCGTTCCATCAGCCAAGGAGGCATGCACATGAAGGTTCGACTCGAAAGGGCCAAGTGCGCCGGCCATGCTCAGTGCTACGCCGTCGATCCCGACCTGTTCCCGATCGACGACGACGGATATTCCATCCTCGAACCGCACGAAGTGGACCCCGCCGACGAGCGCGTCATCCGTGACGGCGTCGCGTCCTGCCCCGAGCTGGCGCTGATCATCGAAGACAACTGAACGTCCCGGGCCCCGATCCGCCCGAGCGACGCCCCCTCCGAGAGATGCTGCCGCCAAGATCCCTGTCCCCGGCAATGGGAAACGTCCCCGGCAATGGGAAACATGGCGGTATCGCCGAGGCGGTGCATCAACGGACAGTTCTTGATTGACGTCTCATACCTATCGGCGTAAGGTTTTTTGGCATCGGCGGCGCGGGTCGCGGGTCGGTTCCGGCCACCGTAGACACGACGCGCTTCCGGGCAGGATTGCGAACCTGCAGGTTCCCAGTGACGCTCAGTGGCCGGTCAATTCACCGCTCAGTAGTAAAGGCAGATCATGACGACATCGCTCCCCAGGCAAGACCGCATCCGCCGAGCACTTGAGCTGTTGCGTAACGAGACCACCGACAAATTCGACGACGTCGTCCCGTTCACTGCCGAAGAGTTCACCGACCCGGTTCTGGCCCAGCAGGAACGTGACCACATCTTCGGCCGGGTTCCATCAATCGTCGCGCACGGGTCTGAGCTCGCTAAACCGTTCGATTTCCTGACGGTGCAGATGCCGCGCAACAACGTCATCGTGGTCCGGCAGCGCGACGGTGGCATCAAGGCGTTCGTCAATCTGTGTCGGCACCGCGGGGCCATGCTTGAAGACTCCGAGAAGGGCCGTTGCCGGTTCTTCTCGTGCCAGTATCACCGGTGGTCATATGATCCCGATGGCTCACTGCGAATGATCACTCGTGACAACACTTTCGGCGAGGTGGACCGGAAGGAACGCGGGCTCATCGAATTGCCGTGCGAGGAGCGTCACGGCTTCATCTGGCTGGTCGACAATGCGCACGCGACCATCGATGTCGCGGATTGGCTGGGTCCGGACATGGATGCCATCCTGGCCGGCTACCGCCTCGACGAACTGCACTGTGTCCGCTCGGCAGGTTTCGATGAGCCGACGAACTGGAAGATCATGCAGGACGCCTTTCTGGACGGCTACCACATCCAGTACGCCCATCCCAACACTGCAGGCAAGATCATCCACACCAATGTGATGGCGTTCGAGGACTTCGGCCGGCACTGCCGCTTCATCGCGCCGCGCAAATCCATCGACCGTTGGCTGGAAGAGGATCCGGGCGAGGAGAATCTGGACCGCTACGTCACCGAGACGCACTTCTTGCTGCCCAACAGCACCCTGCTGCGGCAGCCGGATCATTTCCAGCTCTTGACGTTCCGTCCGGACATCAGCGACCCCGCCAAATCTCGGATGGAGCAGCGCCTGATAGTACCGCCGGTCGAGCGGTCCGGGATGACCGAAGAGCACTGGAACAAGGTCTGGGACAAGAACTGGCAGATCCTGCTGGCCGTCCTGCACAACGAGGATTTCCCCCTGCTGCGTAACTCCCAGCGTGGAATGGCCAGTGCTGATGCCGGAGACATGTTGCTGGGCCGCAACGAGACCGCCAACCAAGTGTTCCGCCGCGAGACAAAGAAGCTGCTGGCCGAAGGTACGGTCGAGTCCTGACCAGATGATCAAATACGAATGGCGGGACACGCTGAGCGACGACGAGTCGACCCAACTGGCCGACCTGTTACGCCGTGCAGCCGACTACGACGCCGAACCCGAATACACCACCATCGAATTCGCCGACATCGCCGGCGCGATGGCGAGCAGCGATCCCCGATACCGGCACCTGCTGGTGTGGATGCTGCCCTACGCCACAGCACTGGGAGCCGCCGATCACCCCGAGCGCATCGCCGGCGTGATCCGTCTGACGGTCAATGACGACGGCACCGCGGAAGCATCCGGCGTGGTCGATCCGCAACTGCGTTCGATCGGCATCATGACTCTGCTCTTCGAGCGGATCGGGCTGGACACCTCGGGACCGCAGGGGTGGCAGGGCACCGGTGCGCACATTGTCACGGCCTGGGCAAAGGGAAACCACCCCGCCTCCGGCCGGATCAGTAACCGGTTCCTGATTGCCCGCACCCGGCGGGTATGGAAGTTGGTCAGACCCACAGCCTCGGTCAACGAGGCCGCCGGAGCTCCTGTGCTGGAACCGATCTCGACGACCGCCCTCGCCGAATACCCGTGGGCATCGACGCTGATCGAGACCGCCGGACCCCATCATGCGCTTCGGGAGAGCGGCCGCGTCATCGGCGCCGTCGGCATGGACTTCACCGCGGTGGAATCAGAGGAGTTTGGCCGCTGCGCGACCGTGCGAGCACTGGCCGCCACGCCCCAGGCGGACGCCAACTCCCGCAGGCGCCTGCTCAACGGAGCCGCGGCTCTCGCCCACGAAGCCGGCCTCACCGGGCTTGTGATCCACGTCGACTCCGACGACGCCGCCTGGGTGAATGTCTGCCGGCTGGTCAACTTCCAGCACGACCGCACCGACGTGCTCCTACAACTCGGAGGCCACCGATGAGCGTCGAACTCGAGTCGCTGCCCGCCGGCCTTGCCGCGACCGTCGAAGCTCACGGAAAGGCCGTGGCCGCCGGCGACAACCGAGCGGTGCTCGCCGATTTTCTGCCCGACCGTATCGGGCAACTCATCGCCTCGGCCGATGTCCCCACGCCGCTCAAGAGCGCTGAGGTGCGCACCATCACCGACGTCGGCGACGGCCGCTACGACGCCGTCATCCGGTACCGCAAGCCCGATGACGAATGGTTCGAATTGCGCAGCCGCTGGGTGCGATTCGAGGACGGTAGCTGGCGGGTGCTCAGCGTGCGCAACATCCCCGCCACCGCACCCTGGATGGACATCACTGGGCCGGGTGCGGACGGCTTGGACGCCCCGCACTGGGACGCGCTTCGCGAAGGCGAGCTCAAGATCCAGCGCTGTGGGGAATGCCGCCGCTGGATCTGGTCGCCGCGTCCCATCTGCCCGTCCTGCCATTCGATGGACACCCGATGGGAGGTCGTCGCACCGGTCGGCACCGTCTACTCCTGGACCCGCACCTGGCAGCCGTTCACCCCGGAGAGCACCGGTCACCTGCCCTACGTCGTAGTCCTCGTCGAGTTGCCGGGTGCCGATGGAGCGCGGGTGGTCGGCGTCCTCGCTGATGCCGACGGCATCACCCCCACCATCGGAGCGCCGGTACGCGGCGACATCGAGCCGCCACCCGACGAACAGCACTGGCCCCTGCTGCGCTGGCACCTGGAGAACCCACTGTCATGAGTTTCCGCGGATCCACCGCCGTCGTCGGCACCGGCTCGACCGGCTACTACAAGCGCGGCACCAGCCCTCTGACATCGGCGCAACTGATACTCACGGCGATCCTGCGGGCATGCGAGGACGCCGGCGCCGATCCTCGCAGCATCGACGGCTTCGTCTCCTACGGAGGCGACTCCAGTGAGGGCCTCGCCATCGGCGCTGCGCTGGGCGTGCGCGAGGTTCGTTGGTCCACCGAAGTGTGGGGCGGCGGGGGCGGCGGTATCGCCGCCGCTGTCAACTGCGCCGCCGCCGCCGTTTACAGCGGTCAGGCCGACTGCGTCGCGGTCTACCGCGGCCTGTCTGAGGGCACCGACGGACGCCGGGCGTTCGCCAAGGGTCACATCGGATCGCTGTACACCGCACACGGCGTGCTCGCGCCGGCCCAAATATGCGCGCTGCGCACACAGCGTCTACTCGAAGTCGACCGCGTCCCCCGCTCGGCTATGGAAGCGATCTCACTGACCGGTTATCACCACGCGCAGAACAATCCTGACGCCGTGGCGTACGGCCATCCCGTCGACCACACCCGCTACGAGAACAGCCGCTGGATCTCCGAACCGCTGCACCTGTTCGACTGCTCACGTGAGAATGACGGCGCTGCAGCGGTTCTCGTGGTCAGTGCGGAACGGTCCGGGGACTACCGCGGCGTGCCCGCTCTTATCCTGTCCGGGGTGCAGGGCGCCGCCGCCGGCTGGAGCGAATCGGTGGAGAATGAGACCGACTACAGCACTGCGGGTTTCCATCCTGCGATGGTGGCCAGGCTGTGGGCCGGTGCCGGAATCGGACCCGGTGATGTCGACGTGGCACAGGTCTACGAGAACTTCACTGGACCGGCCGTCGCTTCGATCATCGACCATGGCCTGTCTCCCGGCGGACCCGCGGCCGGGGAATTCCTCACCGTCGAAAACCTGACTGTCGAAACCGGTACACTCCCGATCAATACCGCTGGCGGCAACATTGCAGAAGGTTTCGTACATGGCATCGGCCTGGTAGTGGAGGCAGTACGTCAGATCCGCGGCGGATCTCCGAACCCGGTTGCCGGCGCGGACATCTCACTGCTGATCGGCGGCCCGATGGCCCCCCTGGTGAGTTCGACAGTCTTCGGGTCCCCGGCGACAGCCTGACCCGGTCTCAGCCTGGAAACGAGGAGCAGATGGCAGCGAGCGTCGGGTCCGCCCTGAACTGGTGGGCCAGAACCAAAGGCGACGAAACCGCCCTCATTGTTGCCGAGGACCGGTTGACCTTCCACGAGCTGCACGACTGGTCGAGCCGGTTGGCTCGGCGACTCTCCGAGGACGGCGTCAAACCCGGCGATCGGGTCGGATTGCTGAGCGCCAATGCTCTGGCCTGGCCGGTGGCGGCACTGGCCATCATGAAGAGCGGTGCGGTGCTGGTACCGCTGAACGCTCGGCTCAAGCCGGCCGAGATCCGCAAGATCGCCGACGACGCCGGGCTGAGCTTGATCCTGGCCGGCAACGCTCACGTGGCCGCTGCGCAGGCTGCCCGCCCCGGCGGCCACGAGTTCGGGGTGGTGGACTTCGACATCGTCGAGGCCGAACGCACCGGCGAACCCGACGACTTCAGGATCGACCGCGCCCCAGAGGACGCCATTGCCGTCATCTTCACCAGCGGATCGACCGGCCTGTCCAAGGGCGTCATCCTCACCAACGCCGGTCTGCTGTCCATCGTGCTGGAGAACACGCTCACCCAGGACGGCTTCCGTCCCGGTACGGTGACCCTGCTGGTTCTCCCCCTGGCGTTCACGCCAGGTCTGGTCTACGGCCTGTTGATGACCACCGTGCTCGGCGGGACGCTCATCGTGGAACCGGAACTGAACCCCTCGCGAGCGGTTGGCCTCATCGAACGCCACGGTGTCCGAGCACTTTTCGGCGTACCGCTGATCTTCGAAGCGATGGCGAAGACACCCGAATTCACCGAAGCAGATCTGAGCTCGCTACAAACTGCGATCGTCGGAGGCGCCGCGGTGCCGGTGGAACTGCTCGGCAGGTGGGCTGACAAGGGCGTGTTACTTCGCCAGATCTACGGAATGACCGAAGCCGGCGGGGTGGCCACCGCGACGCTGCGCCATGAGGCGCTCGAGCACCCGGGCTCCTGCGGCATCGGGTCGATCTTCACGGATGTGCGGGTCATGGGCGAGGACGGAGAGCTTCGTGGTCCCGGCGAGCAGGGCGAGATCGTGGTGCGCGGCCCCCTGGTGACTCCGGGCTACTGGGACGACCCCACGTCTACGGCACAGGCCATTCGGGACGGCTGGTTACACAGCGGGGATCTCGGAGTCGCCGACGAGTCGGGCCGAATCACTTTCGTCGACCGCATGAAGGATCTGATCATCTCGGGCGGGATCAACATCTCGCCCGTCGAACTCGAATCGGCTATCGGCACCCTCGACGGAGTCGACGAGGTCGCAGTCATCGCCGCCAGTGATGCCCGGTTCGGCGAGACCCCGGCCGCCATCATCACCGGCACCGTGGCCAGCCAGGAGGCGGTCATCGCGCACTGCGAAACCCTGCTGTCGGATTACAAGATCCCGCGTTATGTGGTGCTTCGCGATCAGCCGCTGCCCCGCCTGCCGAGCGGCAAGCTAGACAAGCGGGCCATCCGCGCGGAATATCACGATGTCCCGGAACGGTTTCCGCGCGCCCGCTGACTGGCTTGCCGACAGATCGATCAATGCCCCGACGTGCCGCCGTCGACGGCCAGCGTCGATCCGGTCACATAGCTCGATGCCCGGCTGGCGAGAAAGAGCACGGCAGCGTCGATCTCACGTTGCGTACCCACCCGCCCCATCGGACAGGCGGCGAGGAACCGTGCCAGTGTCTCCTCGGACATCTCACCGATCATGTCGGTCTCGACGAAGCCGGGCGCAATCGCATTGACCCGGATGCCCTTTCGCGCTGACCACTGGTTTGCGAGATCACGAGTCAGCCCGATCAGTCCCGCCTTGCTTGCGGTGTACGCCGCCTGCGGGAGGATGGACTTCACCAGACCCAGCATGCTCGACACATTCACGATGCTGGCGCCGGGCTGCATGACGCGCGCGCACGCCTGCGCCGCCCAGTAAGCGCCCATCAGATTCACCTCGATCACCGCCTGAAAGTCCTGCGGCCGTTCCGAAGTCGCCGGCGCGACGTGCGAGACACCGGCATTGTTCACCAGCACGTCCACCCGTCCGAACTCCGCGAGTGCGGCCTCGGCCAATTCTGCGCACGCGTCGGGCTGTGTGACGTCGGTGGGGACCACCAGGCAAGACCGACCCGTCGCGCGAACGGTCGCGGCGGTCGTATCGAGCTGTACCCGGCGCCGGCCCGCGACGACGATATCCGCCCCTGCCTCGGCCAGCGCTCGGGCGAATCCCGCACCGAGTCCGCTACCGGCCCCGGTCACAATCGCCACCGAACCCGCAAGGCCATACAGGTCGAGTATCGACTCGATCGGTTCAGGTGTGGTCGTCGATGACACCGCATCGTCCTTCTGGTTGTCGCGAAATGAAGAGCAGGCCGAACGGGACAGTCGTCCTTCGCGGATTAATCTAATGGAGTTAGCCTAGTCGGGTACGAGGACGCGACACACAGGCCGGTACCACCGCAACCGTTCAGGGCGGTCCGCACGCATCGCCGATCCACCGCATACCTCGCTCAGCTGCGACAACGCCGCTTATTTATCGTCTGACATTTCTTGATTGACGTCTCATATCTACCGGCGTAAGGTTTGGCCGACCGGTGTCTCACGTCACAGTCTCACTACGTTGTGGAGCGCCCCGCAAAGCGCAGGATCCGCGGGGCTCAACCGAGGAGGATCATGAAGCTGGAGAACAAAGTCGCGCTCATCACCGGCGCCGGGTCTGGGCTGGGTCGCCGGAGTGCGCAGATTTTCAGCGCCGAAGGCGCCAAGGTCGCCATCGTCGACATCGACGGTGATCGCGCTGAGCAGTCACTCAAGCTGGTGCAGGAGGCGGGCGGAGACGCGATCGCAATTACCGCTGACGTGGCCGACAAAGCGCAGATCCAGGCCGCCGTCGACGAGGCCGTGGCACATTACGGCAAGCTCGACATCGCTTGGGCCAACGCAGGCGTGGTGTCGCGGGGCGGCGTTCCCTCCGTTGCCGGTGGCGAATACGTCGCATTCGAGGACCTGACCGAATCCGATTGGCAGCACGTGCTGGGGGTCAACCTGTCCGGCGTCGTGTACACGGCCCAGGCTGCTGTCCCGAGCCTGAAGGCCAACGGCGGCGGCACCATCCTGGCTACCTCGTCGGCCGCGTCGCTGGTGGCCTACCACAACATCGCCATGTACTCGGCCACCAAGGCCGGCGTCAACGGGCTGGTCCGCGGACTCGCACTTGACCTGGGACCCTGGGGAATTCGAGTGAACGCCATCGCGCCAACACACGGGATGTCGCCCAACTTCCTCATGCCCCCCGGAACTCCGGTCGTCGGCCAGTCCTACGAAGAGGTCGCCGGACCCTGGAACCCGACCGTGTCGCCCATCCCGCTCAAACTGCAGCGCCCGCCGTCGATCGATGACAACGCCAAGGTCGCACTGTTCCTCGTCAGCGACGATTCCGCCTACATCTCCGGCGCCACCATCGGCGCCACCGACGGCGGCACGCTCTCGCGCGTCGGGATGTGGTTCGACGAGGACTTGAACCCCCAACCCGTTTCCTGACCACCCAGACACCGGAGAACAGCCCACCACATGACCGCAGCAACGAGCGTCCCGACTGAACTGGTCGTCGACTTCGACGTGTACGACCCCGCTCTGGCCACCCCCGTCGACGTGATGCAGGACAAGGTGGCCGAACTGGCAGCGATCGGACCCGTGGTCTACTCGCGCGCCCACGGCGGACACTGGATTGTCACGCATTACAAAGAGATTCAAGAGGTGCTCACCAATCCGGAGACCTTCTCCAGCTATCCCAACAATCTGGTCACCAGCGATATCGGCAAGTTCATCCCCCTGGAGCTCGACCCGCCGGAGCACACCTCCTACCGGCAGGCGCTACAGCCGCTGTTCAGCCCCCAGCGGATGAAAAAGCTGTCCGACGACATCCGCGCCGTGGTCAATGAGCTGCTCGACGAGTTCGCAGGCAAGGGCGAGGTGGAATACGTGTCGGCGTTCGCCCACGAGCTTCCCGCCCGGATCTTCCTCGCCCTGATGGACTGGCCCCTGGCCGATGCACCCCTGTTCACCGAGGCCACCGACACCATTCTGTTCGGCAAGCCCGGTGGTACCGAGGAGGAGTCCAATCAGGCGCGAATGATGGCCGGACTGCAGATGTTCGGCTACTTCCAGAGCATCGTGGAATCCCGCCGCGCCAATCCTGGTACGGACATCACCTCCAAGCTCATCCACACCGAAGTCAAACTGCCCGAAGGCACCCGACTGCTCAACGACGAAGAGCTCAACCGGATGTTCTTCCTGTTGCTGATCGGCGGGCTGCACACCGTGCAGGGCTCATTGTGCTGGGCAATCGTGCACCTGGTGAGGAATCCCGAACAGCGGGCCGCACTGGTCGCCGACCCGGAGCTGATCCCCAAGGCGGTCGAAGAGATCCTGCGGATGGAGGCGGCGATCATCCCCGGGCGACGGGCGACCAAAGATGTCCAGCTAGGCGGCGTCAGCATCGCCGAAGGTGACCAGCTGATCGTCATGCTGTGCGGAGCCAACCGTGACTCCGGTGAGTTCACCGCTCCGACCGACTTCGACATCGAGCGTCACCCCAACCGGCACTTGTCCTTCGGCGCCGGCGTGCACCGCTGCCTTGGTTCACACCTGGGCCGCATCGAGCTCGTTATCGCACTGGAGGAGATCCACCGCCGGATCCCTGACTATCAGCTCATCGAGTCCGATCCACCGGTTTTTCATTCCAGCCAGGTTCGCGGTTGCGCGCGCCTGCCGATCCGGTTCACTCCAGAGACGTAGACGATCGCTTGTAGAATCACGAACTCCGAGATGCCGAGCGACAGGAGACGAGATGGCTCGCCGCAAGAGCGGCAGCGGCCTGAGCTCCGACGCTGACGAAGCTCGCCAGCAGATCCTCGCCGCAGCGGAGCGGGTGATCACGCGGTACGGCGTGCCCAAGTCGACCATGGACGACATCGGCAAAGAGGCCGGGGTGTCCCGGCCCACCGTGTATCGCTACTTCGGTGACCGCGACGCGCTCCTGGCCGCGCTGATCGAGCGGCGCTCGCGGATGCTGTTCGCACGCGCCTACGACTTCATCCTCAGTCACCCCACTTTCGCCGACCAGCTCGTCGAAGGGTTGATCTATCTTGTGGACCACGGTCGACAGGATCCGATCGTCCGGATGTTGGTGAGCCCCGAGCACATGGAACTGGCGACCCCCATCGTCGGTGGCGCGCACTTGGCCACCAACCTGACCGCTGAGATGTGGGGTCCTATCTTCCGGCAAGCAATGGCGCGCGGTGAGATCAAACCTGATCTGGATATCAATGCAGTCGCCGAATGGCTGGGCCTGGTGCAGTTCATCCTTGTCGGCCGGCTCGACTTCGCTTCCGCCGAAGATCCGGGACATCGAAAGATGCTGCGCGAGTTCGTCTTGCCGGCTTTTGTTCCAGTCACCACCGCTATAGGCGACGTCCATCACCATCGGTGATGCGCGAACAGTTCACTGCCACAGACTCAGTCACCTCACGCGCGCATAGCTGCCGGGGATCTGTGCATAGGTCGAGCGCAGCAGCGGTTTGGCGATCTTGCCGCTGGCCAGTCTGGGCAGCGGCTCCTCGCACAGGACCACATAGCGGGGTACCTTGTAGTCGGCGAGCCGTTGGTTGCAGAACTGCACGACGTCGCTCTCGTCAAGGGGCCGTGATGCCCTGATCAGAGCCGCCGCGGTCTCACCGAACTTCTTGTCGGGCACACTGATTACCGCCACCTCCTCGATACCCGGCATCGTCGCGATCACGGCTTCGACTTCAGCGGGCGAGATGTTCAGCCCGCCGGAGATGATCATGTCCTTGAGCCGGTCGACGAACGTGAGGTACCCCCGCTCGTCGAGCATTCCTAGGTCTCCGGTGCGCAGCCACCCGTCGACGAGGGCGGCGCGGGTCGCTTCCTCATTGCGCCAGTATCCGGGCATCATGCCCGGTCCTCGCAGCAGAATCTCACCCGTCACGTGCGGCGGGCAGTCGACTCCGTCGGCGTCGACCACTCTGATCTTGGTGAATATGCCACCTCTGCCGCAGGTTTCGGCACCGTGGGCGGCTTCCTCCAGAGGTGTCACGCTCGCGGTTCCGCCGATCTCGGTCTGGCCGTACAGCTGACGCAGGGCGACGCCGCGGGGCGCCCACCTGGCCAGCAGCTCGACCGACACCCGTGCACCCCCGACGTGCGCTGTCGACAGATGGCTCAGGTCGGCGTCGTCGAAGCCATCGACGCCGGCGATCTGCTCGAACAGGATCGGCGGTCCGGTCAGGGTGTTGGGCTTGTCCCTGATGAGCACCTCGAGCGCGCGGACCGGGTCGAAGCGGGGCTGGAGGTACAACGTTCCGCCATTGAGCACCGTTCGTGCGATGCCCCAGATGATCCCGGCCGCCGAGAACAGCGGTAGCACCATCAGCGGTCGCAGATCTCGCCCGGACACCGGTTCCAGCAGAGACCACTCATGAGCGACGCCGGCGATGGTGTCGTGTGTGAAGATCACCCCTTTCGGCCGGCCGGTGCTGCCACTGGTGAACACAATGGCCGTGGGCATGTTCGTATCCATGACCGGCCTACGCACCGGCGTCGGGCAGCTGTGCCGAAGGCTGCGCACATCACGTTCGAAGACCGCGATCTCGAAGGACGGATCCTGGGCGTGCACGTCATCTAGTCGCGGCAGCAGAGCTTCATCGCAGAACACCACGGATGGCTGGCAATCGTGCACCAAGTCGGCCAACTCCCTGGCGACCATCCGATTGTTGAAGGGCGCAGCGATGGCACCCACGACGAGAGCGCCCAGTGCGGCAGCACACCACTCCAGTGAATTCACCCCGACGAAGCTGACTCGATCCCCGGGTCGTACACCGCGGTCGAGGAGGACATGGCCGACACCGTCGGCCCAGCGCGCCAACTCGGCGTAACTTACCGTGTCACCGTCGAAGTCGATCGCGGTCGCGGCAGGTTTGGTACGCGCCCAGAAGGCCAAGGCGTCGACAACCGTTCCGCTCACCGCGGGCCTCCTTCTTCGGCGGCAACGGTCATCCGCGCCGACTCGGTATCGATGAACTTGACGCGCGGACGGCCCAGGCGCCGCCCCTGGGCGCGCTCGTGCCGGTCGATGGCGATCCAGCCGTCGGCACCGAAGCTGTGCGGGCTGCGGGACTGGATGAGTCGCGCGAACGCATCCGGATCGGCCGTCGGCTGCCTGAGTAGGCCGTTGTGAAAGTCTGAGACTAGGCAGTGCACCGTCTCGTCGGCGCAGAACCGGTTGGTCCCGATGACGCCGGTCGGTCCACGTTTGATCCACCCGGCAACGTAGCGCCCCCGGACCGGATGGCCGGAGACCGAATCGAAGACCCGTCCGGCTTGATTGGCCACCGTGCCCGTCGTGGTGTCGAAGGGTAGGCCGGGGATGGGCGCACCGCGATACCCGATGGACTGCAACAGAAGCCCGCAGTCCACGATCGCCGAGCCCGCGATCCCCCGACGTTGCACGCGCACGCCGGTGAGGTGGGTGTCCCCCACCAATTCGACCGGGGTGGTCTGGAATCGGAAGTCGATGGTGCGGCTGCCCGGTCGTCGGGCGCGCCGGCCGTACTCGGCGAGGATCTGCACCTTCAGCGGTGTCTCATCACCGGCCGAAACTGCGTCGTCCACGGTGATGTCCACGCCGGGGTCGGCTGCCAGCCCGATCAGCTCGGGGGTGGTGCACGCCGCCGCCTCGGGACCACGACGGCCCAGCACCATCACGTTGCGCACCGCGCTGGCGCTCAGCGCATCGAGCGCATGCTCGGCAATGTCGGTGTGCCGCAACCGATCGACGTCGGTAGTGAGGATCCTCGCGACATCGAGGGCGACGTTGCCGTTGCCGACAATGACCACCTGCGGGTGGGATAGGTCGAAAGTGCGATCGGCGAAATCGGGGTGGCCGTTGTACCAGGCGACGAACTCGCGCGCGGAGTGGCTGCCGGCCAGATCGGCGCCGGGGATGCCCAGGCGGCGGTCTTCGGAGGTACCCGAGGCGAACAGCACCGCATGGTGGTGTGCCGAGAGTTCGTCGCTGCTCAGGTCGGCGCCCACTTCGACGTCGAAGTAGGCAGTCAACCCCGGGCGCCGCAGGGTGCGTTGGAAGGTGCGTTCGATGGACTTTGTCTTCGCATGGTCGGGAGCCACGCCGTAGCGCACGAGTCCGCCGGCGAAGGGCAGCCGTTCGATCATGGTCACTTCGGCGTCCACATCGCGGCGGCTCAGCAGGTTTTCGGCGGCATAGAACGCCGATGGTCCTGATCCGACGACAGCGACCCGCAGGCGCTCGGGATGTGCTGTCGCGGTAGGTTTCACCCGGCCGGCGACCGCCGGCTCAGGGCTGCCGGCGCGCTGGAAGAAGGCGGCATTGACGTCCAGATAGCGGCGAGTGGCGTCGGTGATGTCGTGGTCGGGCACGATCGCGTCCACCGGGCACACCTCGGCGCAGGCACCGCAGTCGATGCACGCCCTGGGGTCGATGTGCAGCAATTCGGCACTGGCATAGCCCGGTTCGCCGGGTGCGGGATGGATGCAGTTGACCGGGCACACCTCCACACAGGTGGCGTCGTTACAGCAGTTCTGGGTCACCACATAGGTCATCGCAGCTCCTCGTCGGGTGGGCGGGTTCGGTGGGCGCCTACGCCAGGCGGACGACAACCGGAATGCCGTTGACGATCGGGGACCCGGTCAGCGGTTCCAGCGCGCCATCGTCGACGAGCGCGTTGTAGTTGGCGCCGGGAGCGGATTCCGCGTGGGGCGTCTGCATGCCGGGCCCGGTGTGACCCCAGCCGTGCGGCATGCTGACCACCCCCGGTCGCAGGGCGGAGTCGATGCGTAGTTCGGCGGTCACCGACGTGGTTGCGGATGTGACGGTCACCTGGTCGCCGGAGAGCAGGCTGTGTGCCGCGGCATCCTGAGGGGACATCAGAAGCGCACATAGTCCCGAATGTGGTTGCGGGAGTGCGTTGTGCAGCCAGGAGTTCATGCCGCGCGGCTGTCGCCGATTCACCAGCGTCAACTCCGGTATCGGGCGGTCGATGCCGGCCGCCAGCCGGGGTAGGTCGGCGACGATCATCGGCGGTGCCAGATCGATACGGCCGTTGGGGGTCCGCAACACCTCGGGTAATCGCGGCTGCAGCGGGCCGTAGTCGATTCCGTTGGGACTGTCTTCCAACTGTTCGAGGGTGAGGCCACCCGGATTGGTGCCGAACCGGTCACCGTACGGGCCGCTGCGTAGCCGCATGTCGAGCAGCCGCGCCGGCCCGGTTCGCCGCGCTGTCTCGGTCAGTACCTGCTCGATGTCGACGCCGGCGATCGCCGCGGCGCGACGCGCGGCGACCGCCGCCACGGCATTGTCCATCTCTTCGATCGACCGGTTCGGCTGCCCGGCCGCCGCGGCGGCAAGTCGGAGCAGCAACTGCCACTCGGCGAATTCGTTCTCGGACAGCGGAATGAGCGGAGGACTGTAGCGGGCAACGTTGCGAACTTGGAAGTGCGCCAACAGGATGTCGTGGTGCCCGCGGGTAGACATCGGCGGCGGCGGCAAGATGACATCGGCGTACCGGGTCGTCTCGTTGAGGTAGCAGTCCACCGACACCATGAACTCGACGCTGCGGAGCGCGGCTTCGACGGCATTGCTGTTGGGCACTGAGCGCGCCGGGTTACCGGCGAGGGTGATCAGCGCCCTGGTGCGACCCGGCCCCGGGGTGAGGATCTCCTCGGCGAAGCAGGCGGCCGGCAACTCGCCCAGCAGCTCCGGCAGCTGGCGCACCCGGGACCGCCACCGATCGAACATCAGCCGCGGCGGTTTGGACACCGGCCAGGTGTTCGGGCCGCCGCCGGGCGGCAGCGAAAACATCGCGCCTCCGGGCCGATCCAGATTTCCGGTCACCACTGAGAGAACTTCGATGAGCCAGTTCGCCAGCGTGCCGAACTCCTGCAGACAACTGCCGATGCGGGAATGGGCGACTGCCGAAGGCGCGGTGGCGAATTCGCGCGCGACACGGTAGATGACCTGCGCATCGATGCCGCACGGTGTCGCGACGATCTCGGGGGTGTACTCGGCAACCATCGTGATGACCTGGGCGAGATTGTCAACCACGTCAGGAATGAGGTGGTACTTGACCAGGTTTTCGCGGGCGATGACGGCCAGCACGCCAAGGAGGAATAACGCATCGGTCCCCGGCCGGATCGCCACGTGAAGATCGGCGACCTCGGCGGTGCGGGTGCGCACGGGATCCACCACCACCAGTCTGCCGCCCCGGGCGCGCAGCGCCTCCAGACGTCGTTGCATTCCCGGCGCGGTCATCGTGCTCCCGTTGGATACCAACGGATTTGACCCCATCACCAGCATGTAGTCGGTGCGGTCGATATCCGGCACTGTGATACCCAGCCCCGAACCGTAGAGCAGCAGGTGGGCGAGGTTCTTGGGCCAGGTGTCGACGCTGGCCGGCGAGTAGACGTTACGCGTCCCGAGTGCGGCCAACAGCTCGCCGAGATAGAACGGGGAATCGAGATGATGTGCGGCCGGATTGCCGTGGTAGACCGCGCAGCTGCCCGGATCGTTGACGACGAATTCGGGCAGACGCTCGTCGATCACCGCGAACGCCTCATCCCAGCCGGCTTCCTGAAAGTCACCAGATGCCCTGCGCAGCAGTGGCGTGCGGATTCGGTCCGGGTCGTTCTCGACGCTGGCCAGCCCGATGCCCTTGGCACAGCTATGCCCAGCGCTGAAGACGTCGGACCGGTTCGGCGTGATCTCGACGATCCGGCGGCCGTCCATCGTGAACATCAGTCCACACGTCGACTCGCAGAGTGGGCATATCCGAGGACCAACCCGGGTGGACGACGCGCTCAGGGCCATCTGATGTGTATTTCCTGTTCTATCGGTCGCGCGACCACCGGGACACCCGCTATCTCTAGGTGGCCTACCCGGTGGGCCGGGCGCGCCGATTCTCCGGGGTGAAGACGATCGGCAGCTGAGTCACGCCGCGGACCTGCGATGCGTGCGACAGCACAGGTTTCGACGCATCGATGCGGTAATCCGGGATGCGGCGGTGAATCGCTTCGAGTGCGGCGGCCACCTCGATGCGGGCGAGGTGGGACCCGATGCAGCGATGCGGGCCCGACCCAAAGGCCAAATGCCGGTTCGGGGTGCGATCCAACTGCACCTCATCGGGGTCGACGAACTCGCCACGATCGCGATTCACCCCTGCCAAGATCACGATCAGCTGGTCGTCTTGCTTGATCGGCAGTCCACCGAGTTCGGTGTCGACGGTGGCACGCCGCCCCATCGAGACCGCCGCTTCATACCGCAGCATCTCCTCGACGGCGCCAGGAAGCAGTCCCGGATCCTCGATGAGCTGCTGGCGAAGGGCCGGGCGGCCGGCGAGGTGGATGACGCTCCACGCCAGCGTGCCCTGCACAGTGTGCAAGCCGGCGATCAAGAGCAGGAAGAACATCCGGCACAACTCATCATCTGTGAGCTGTCGCGGTCCCTCCGGAGTGTCCAGCGGGGTGTCGATGATGACACTGGTGATGTCGGTGGCGTCGGGGCGGCTCCGGCGGTCGGCCAACACCTGCGCGAAGTAGCCGAACATCTGGCCGGCGGCTTGGAGGCGGGCCGTCAAATTCTCTTCCTCGGTCGCGCCAGGCTTGCCCAAAATGGCGATATCGGTGGCCTCTGTGAACAGCGGTGCGTCCTCCAGTGGCCAGCCCATGAGCGACAAGAAGACCGAGGTGGGCAGTTCGTGGGCGAACTCCGAGACGAACTCGGCCGAGCCACGGTCGGCGAACTTGTCGATGAGCCGATCCACGACCAGACGGATCTCGGCCTCCATCTCCTTCATTCGGCGAGGGCTGAACAGCGGCTGAAGGATTTTCCGGTAGGAGGTGTGCTCGGGCGGATCGAGCTCGATCGGAATGAACTTGCCATCCCCGGCGCCCACCAGGTTGTTGGGGTAGCTCGAGAACGTCTCAGCATCACGAAGGACCGCATGGGCTTCTTTGTAGCCCGTGACGATCCAGTGCCCGCCGTACGCGGTCGAGTAGACCACGGGGCCGGCGGCGGCCAGCTCGCGGACCTTCTCGTTGAGTCGATCCACTTCACCGGCCAACGACGGGTCGTAGATGTCGAAATCGGTCACGAGGCGGTCGGGCAGGTCGATCGTTTGTGCGCTCACTTGCTGTGCACCCTCCTTGGAAGCCGGCGTGCCACGACCATAAACCTATTGGCAATAGGTGGTCAAGGTCACATTGCGGCAGTGCCGCGACCACGATCCAGCTCAGCCGTCGCGGCCGGTGGACGGCACGGGCGGCTTTAGCTATAACCTATCAATATTAGTTTTACTCCGAAATCTCCGGGAGCCGCATGAAGACCGACCTGTTCGAAACCGACCATGAGGTATTCCGTACTTCGGTACGCGGCTTCGTGGAGCGCCATGCAGTGCCGAAAATGGAGAAGTGGGACACCGACCGCGCCGTGGATCGCGAGACCTGGCTCGCCGCAGGCAAACAGGGACTTCTTGGACTGTCAGTCCCCGAAGAATTCGGCGGCGCCGGTGAGCTGGACTACCGCTACCGCGTGGTCATCCAGGAGGAGATCGCTCGCGTCGGCGCCTCGGCGTTGCAGTCCGGCTTCTCGACCAACGACGACATCGTGCTGAACTATCTGCTCCGCCACGCCAACGAGGAGCAACGGAAGCGGTGGTTACCGGGCTTCGTCGACGGATCCATTATCGGCGCGATCGCCATGACCGAGCCAGGTGCCGGCAGCGACCTACGCGCGATCACGACCACGGCAACGCGCTCCGGCGATGACTGGATCATCAACGGCTCCAAAACTTTCATCACCAGCGGTGTGCTCTGCGATGTGGTGATCGTGTTCGCGCGCACCGACGACCCCGGCGGGTACAGCCTGTTCCTCGTCGAGGATGGAACCCCAGGGTTCCGGCGGGGGCGCAAGCTCGACAAGATGGGCCTGGCCGCGCAAGACACTGCCGAGCAGTTCTTCGACGATGTCCGCGTGCCTGCCGGCAACCTGCTGGGCGAATTGGGCGCCGGTTTCACCTACCTGATGCAGAGCCTGCCCTTGGAGCGCCTCGGCATCGCCATTGCCGCGCAAACGTCCGCGGAGGCGGTTTTCGACTGGACGAAGTCGTATGTGAACCAACGGCTCGCGTTCGGCAAGAGGATCATCGACATGCAGGGGCCGGGATTCATGCTCGCCGAACTGCAGACCGCCATCGACGTGAACCGCGCCTACATCGACCGGTGCGTGCGGGCGTTCAACGCCGGCGAACTGTCGGCCGTCGACGCCGCCAAGGCGAAGTTCTGGTCCACCGAACTGCAGGGCCGCGTCACGGACGCCGGAGTGCAGATGCACGGGGGCTACGGCTACATGATGGAGTACCCGGTGGCCAAGGCGTTCATCGACGCACGCGTCCAGCGGATCTACGGCGGCACCAACGAGATCATGAAAGAGATCATCCGGCGCGACCTGGTCGAGACGTCCTAGGTGATGCATAGGAGTTGTGCAGACATGGAATTCACCACGATCACCTACGACACAGCGGACCAGATCGCCACCATCACGTTGAATCGGCCGGAGGCACGCAACGGATTCACCCTGACGATGGCCGACGAACTCAACGCCGCGCTGTTGGGCGCTGACGGCGACGACCGGGTGCGCGTGGTGATCCTGCGCGCGGCGGGATTGCATTTCTGCGTCGGGATGGACATGGCCGGCGGCGATCCCACCGTCGGCGATCCCGACGATCCGCTCTGGGATGAACCCGCCACCCGGGTCGCCCGACCGATGGTCAATCTCAACAAGCCGGTCATCGTCGCCATCCAGGGGGCCGCGGTCGGGGTGGGCCTGTCGATGACACTCGCCGCCGACTTCAGGCTTGCCTCCGACGACGCCCGCTTCGGATTTGTCTTCGCCCGCCGTGGGCTGTTCCCCGAGGCCGGATCGATGTGGCTGTTACCCCAGATCGTCGGGCTGGGCAAGGCCAAGGAATGGATGATCACGGGACGGATTTTCGACGCTGACGAGGCCGCGGACGCCGGGCTGGTCACCGCGGTACATCCGCGCGAGAAGCTCTGGGCCGCCGCCGACGCACTCGCCCGCGAGATAGCATCTACCGTCGCACCGGTGTCAGCGGCGGTGATCCGTAGAGGTCTCACCGTGATGGCGGCCCGGGGCAATCCCGAAGCCGCCTTCGCGGTCGACCGTCAGACCATCTCCTACGGCTTCACGACTCCCGACCTGGCCGAAGGGGTGGCATCCTTCCTGCAGAAGCGCCCGCCTCAGTTCACCGGGGTTGCGCGCGAGGAGGTTCCGCGATTCCCCTGGCTCACGTTCGAGCGAGAGTAACGGCGCCGCCACTGTCGATGAGTGGCCGGAGGATGGCCTCTATCTCGGTACCGGCATAGCCGTCGAGCCAATTGCTCAGCGACAACCTCATCTGCAGCGGTATCGGTACGCCATCCCGATGGCAAGACTCCAACAGCCTGAATATCGCGGACCGAACATCGCCCGCACCGATACTGGCGAAAACCTGGACCCTGAGCCGACGAGGAAGCCGGTCTGCCGCCAACTCGGCCAATATCCAAGCCAAAGTTGTTTCGTGATAGCGGGTTACGTATGGCATCGGCTGGACCGTCAGCATCGGGGATTCGTCATGGCAGCGATGCCGAGTCAGCGGTGTCGATGGCCGCGGCCGGGAACTCTTCGGCGAAGGTGTGCGAGCGCAGCTTGTGGGTGCCTTCGAGGTCGTCGCGGATGGCTTCTTGGGCGGCCGGGGGCAGGGTGTGCAGGATCTGACGCACCCGATCCTGGCGGCGCTTGACCGCGGTGCGCTCCGGGATACCCGGGGTGACCGTCAGCTGCGGGGGAACGCCCTCGATCTCCTCGACACCACCGTCGTGGTGACCGGCATCAACCATGGCCTGCTCTTCGGCCATGGTGGCTTCGTCCTTTTCCTCCGACATACCGATCGGGCCGATCCGGCGACCATTGAGGAACTGGCGCACCACCGGCTCCTCGGAGGTCAACAGGACCTCACGCGGACCGAACATCACCAGGTGCTTGCGGAACAGCATGCCGATGTTGTCGGGCACCGTACGGGCGATGTTGATGTTGTGCGTCACGATCAGGATCGTGGCATCGATCTGGGCGTTGATGTCGATCAGCAACTGGGACAGGTACGCGGTGCGGACCGGGTCCAGACCGGAGTCGGGCTCGTCGCAGAGGATGATCTGCGGATCCAGCACCAGCGAGCGGGCCAGGCCGGCACGCTTGCGCATACCGCCGGAGATCTCACCGGGGAACTTGTTCTCATCGCCGCCCAGGCCGACCATGTCGAGCTTTTCCATCACGATCTGACGGATCTCGGATTCCTTCTTCTTCGTGTGCTCACGAAGCGGGAAGGCGGTGTTGTCGAACAGGTTCATCGAGCCGAACAGCGCGCCGTCCTGGAACATCACGCCGAACAGCGTGCGGATCTCGTAGAGCTCCCTGGCCGAGCACTCGATGATGTTGGTGCCATCGACGATGATCTTGCCGCGCTCGGGGCGCAGCAGACCGATCAACGACTTCAAGAACACTGATTTACCGGTACCCGACGGACCCAGCAGCACGCTGACCTCACCGGCGGGGATATCGAGGGTCACGTCTTCCCAAATTCGCTGGGAACCAAATGACTTAGTCAACCCCTCGACCGCAATTGCAATACCCATACAAATTCCTCCTGGTGGCAGCGGAAGCCTCACCGCGTGTGCCTGAGTTAAGCTCCGGCAGAATTGGATTGAGCGGATCAGTCCGCGAACAGTCCACTCCATTGCGGGCACCACTCGTTCGCGGACGCCAAGGAGAATCGGCGAGCCTGATCCTGGTCGATGACGAAGGTTCGTGCGATCTTGCCACTGATCTCCACCGGAGGACGGTTGCCCAATCGCAGCACGTAGCAGACCGACCGACCCGCGCTGATGATGTTGACATCACTGTTCAAAATGCCGATGCTTCGCGCCTCACGAATGACGTCGGCATCGTCGGCGTGCGCGAGTGGCGCTGCCGCCACTACCAACCCCATCCCGGCCAGGCAGGTGACAACCCCAGCAGCTATGTGCATTCACGCTCCATTTCGTAGTGGTGACTCAGCCGAGATTCCCCGACGTCATGGGGGGCTCAGCCAGGTTCGCGTTGGCGTGACGAAAAACCTGAAAGGACCGCGTGCGCAATAGGTGCTGGTATCGGCCATCGTGGCACACCGCGTCCCGTTGTATTCGATGTAGCTGCGGGGTGACAGCTCACGTTCGGCTCGCCCCTGAGGAAACTGAACTCCCAGCAGCCAGTCGTATCGGGTGACGACGTTTCCGTTCACCCATCCGATGTTCGTCGTTCCCGGGGGCGCCCCGCGAATATCACCGACGCAGCCGAAACTACCTCGATCCCAGATGCCGCAGTTCAGCCCGAGTGGGGTCGAGAACCACACGCCCCCAGCACTACTTGTGAAGTAGTCGTCGTACTTGACCTTGTCGTAATAGTCGAGAATGAGGTAGGTCGAGGGGTAGGGGCTCGTCGCGGAACCCCCGTTCGGCTCCGCGAGCACAGCAGGCGAACCCGTCAGCAGGATCGCACTGATTCCGGTGGATATGAAGAGCAATTTGATGATTCGCGGCGCAGTTCTCAGTATTCGGCACATCATGGAAGGTTCCCTGGTGACGACTCGTTTTCCGCGGTATGCGGCACGCTGCCGTAACAGGTGGCATTTCCCAAGTCGAGGATGCTTTCACAGAGAACGGTCTGGCCCTTCGTGATGCGCACCGTCACGAAGTGCCCCTGCAGAACTCGCGCGACGGTCGCTGCGGTTCGAAAGTTGGGTCTCCAGTCGGCTCGCAGCTCGGCGCCATCCGCCGTCGGGCTGGTCGCATCGGCCACCGGCACCGTCAGAGTCCAGGGCAGCGACACATCCTGGAGCAGATGCTTGCCTGCGGTGTCGCGGTATTCGACACCGGCCAATTGGCCGACCGAGTCCGAGAAGATGTCGTAGGTAACCGTATCTTCAGCGTGCGCCACTGGCAGATGGAACAACCCGGTGAGGCACACGGTCAGCGAGACCGTCACCCGGCGAGTCCAATTCATCTGTCGTCCTCCACCTTTGAGCAATGAACATCGAGCTTTCACGTTGACCGGCAGGTCTGTTACGCGGCCAGTACGACAGTTGTCAGGGTCATGTCTTTCTTCGCGTTGTACAGGGTGCTCACACCGAAGTCCTTGTATGAGCAGTCCGGAAGCTTGTCGAAACCCTGAAGCAGGGTTGCCTTGATGGCGTTGGCTGGAGCCGTCGCAGCGCCGGACAAGATCGTTGCCGTGGTGCCTCCGTAGCCCAGATCCCGCAGCACCGCGAGCGCGTTGGTCTCCGGAACAGCCCGTGCCGCGTTATTGATCCATCTGTCAGTCGTCTGGTTGATTTCCTCGGCCGCCTGGTCTATCACCGGGTCGGGCCGCAGCGGGCACGCCGCGGGTCGAGCGGCCGCCACCGCCGCCCTCAGCAAGTCGGTGGAATCCGCCAGCGCTGCCGGTGGCATGCATAGGCTGGTCAAGGCGAGAGCGGTGGCGAGCATCCCGGTTGTGATTCGAACGCGAGAAGGGAGCTCGAAGCGGAGCCCCGTCACCCACTGGGCTCTGGCGATGAGCTGCTCAATCATCATGTTGCACAACCCCACCCACATGTTGTCATTGTTCGCACACGCGCGAGCGGTAGATATCACTGCCCCACCGCTGCGCCTTCTGTACAGATGGCGCGGTGAACCAGTCAGGCTGATGCGCCAGGATCCCAGCATTGACGTTGGACAACTGCTCCCACAGTTTGTAGAAGGCTTCGCCTTTGTAGATGGGAAAGTAATTGTCGCCGTATGGATTCTGTGCTTGGGTGAGCGCCTGCACCCGCGGTGTCAAGAAGTCGAGGGCTTGGCCGATGTTGCCCGTCACGATGTCCACCTGCTGCCCGATGTTGTCTCGGGTGTAGTCGAAATCGTTTCCGTCCGGACCGATCCGGTTCTTCTGCAGTCTCGCGATCTGGGATCGAAGCGTGGCGTACTGGGCGTTGTACCACTGGCACATTTCGCTCATTGCTGTCACGTCGGCGGCGGTGACCTTGTCTTTCGTCTGGTCATACGGAAAGGGGAACTTCGGCGCCCAGCTGGAAGGTGTCGGCGTGATGACGGGCAGCGGCCTGATCAACGAGCTATCAGACGCAGGACCAGGAATGGGGATCTCGGCGTTGGGATCGGCGCCGGCCGGCGATCCGGTCACCAACGCCATCGCGCATACACTCACAGCGGAGTAGACAGCACACCTGCTGCGCGAAATTCGATGTCTCACTTCGAACCCATCGCGGAGCCGATGCCCCCGACATCGGTGATCAACCAGTTGTTATTGCTGTCGATCGTCGTGCTGTAGGTCGCCGTCGATTGCAGCGCCTCGGGCGCCTGCACGGTTTTGGTCTGCACACTGACGAAACTGTCCACGACATAGACACCGCCCGTGGACGATCTGACCTTGGCGATCAGGGGTTTCGCGGTCGAACTCCACTGCAGCGGAACCAGGACCTGCTCCATCGAGGTACCCGCGTCGGACAGTTTCTTCGTCAGCTCCGGACTGGTGCCTGCGACAAGTTTCACATGCCAGGCCTGCAGGTCCTTGAAGTCCATCGTCGCGGCGTTGACCGCGTAGTCCAGCGCAATCTTCTCGGCATGCGCGTCGTTGGCTGACTTGACGGCTTGCTGGTCAACTTGGTGACGCGCACCCACATATAACCAACCCAGGGTGGCGACCGCGACGACGAGTATCGCAATGATCGCGCCGAGGATGAGACCCCTCAGACTCAACGAAATGGCCCGCGGCCCAAATGATGACGTCTTACCGGCCTCTGCCGCGGCGGCGATATCCGCTGAGTTCGCTTCTGCGTCAACCATTAGGTCGGCTTCCCGCGTCTGCTGGATGTCGGTGTCGTTGACGGTCATGGTGTTGCCTTTCTCGAGAGGGATGCCGGGCGGGCAGCCGCTCGCCGGGGTGTCACGGGGTGACTCGTAGCGTGATCAGCCCGTCTGCGGGCACTTGTTGGAGGAAGTGGTCCAGGATCTGTCCGGTGTCGAAGTTCATCAACGTCGCGGCGATGGTGTTGAGTTTCGGTTGCAGCGCCTCCCCCACCAGCTTCAGATCGCCGCCACTCGTATCGAGGAACGCCTGAAGACGCGCGACAAGGTTGTTCAACCCGGCGATGGCTTCGGGCTGGTTGCGGCTCATGAGGATTGGGAGATGCTTGTAGAAGTCCTGCCAGTTCACCCCGGCCTTCGCCGCCACCGGCGTGAAAGTGGTCAGATCGGGGTTCACCCACTCGGAATTGTGAATGAGCGTCCCGAAGTTGCTGAGCAGCTCGCGGCCCTGCCCGTCCAGCCCGTTGAGCATGTTGTTGAACTGGTTGCTGGCGCGCGACAAGTTGGGCAACACAGCGACGGGGTCCGGCAGGGCGGCATCAGACTCGTCGATGATGCGAGCAAGTGCCTCCGGATCCATCTGGTGCAGGACGCGCACAACGCTTGTCGCCAACTCGGAGATCGACGGCGGCTGGACCACTGACGCCGTGGAGATGTGTTGGTTGTCCTTCAGCATCGGACCGTCGTCGCTGCGCGGGACCAGTTCAATGTAGGACTCGCCCAGCGCCGACAGATTCTGCAGCTGCACCTCGGTGTCGACGGGAATCTGATAGGCACCATCGACGTAGAACGCAATGGACGCCGCATGCAGGGACGTCGATGTGCTCGTCACCTTGCCCACGGGCACACCGCGTAAGAGAACATTCGAGTCGGGCACCAGGCCGTTGACGTCTGGAACGTCCATGGAGAGGTTCGTCCGGTGCGCCGGCGGTTGGATACGAAGTCCAAGGGAAGCGAAGTAGCACAGGACAATCGCGATGATTGCCGCGAAGACCAAGTACGAGATGACGTCCTTCACCTTGATGACGCTCACGGCGTTGCCCCCAGAATTCGAAGAACGTCCGCGACGTTGGAGGAGAGTTCGCGGCCGTCCGGCCCGATGATCGAGGTGATGTTGATGGCCGGGTATTTGTCGACCGGGAGGAACATCTCGGTGAACACCTTGCGATACTTCGGTATCTCGGCTTCACCTGCCACCTTCGACTCCTGCAGCGCGCCCGTGGAGTCCGCCAGCGAATTCAGGAATGGCACAAGCCAGTAGCCACCCAACGTGATGCTGCCAACGCTGGGCAGGATGGTGCCGATGTAGTCCAGCACCGCGACCAGATGCTCGAATCCGAGCTGCCCCTTCGGCGAGAAGAGGTACTGCAGGTCCGGAACCCGGTTTTTCACGACCTCGGCGGATTTCGCCACTCCGTCGAGCAGCCGGTCAACCGAATCGAGGTTTCCCGCCAGGGCTGAGAGGTCGGTCTCGACCCGGCTTGTCAAGATCCGCACCTCGTCACTCGACGGCACGACGCGATTGAGCCGAATGATGGTGTTCTGTGCCCGTTGAATGGACCCGCTGGACACGAAGTTGGCCAGGCTGGCGATGGTGTCTTCCAGCTGCGGCGGGGACGTCGTCTGAGCAACCGGGATAACCCCGCCCCGCGCCAGCGCGGGGGCCGGCCCCGTGTCAGCCGGCGGCCGCTCCAGCGCAACGTAGATGTCGCCCAATACGGTTGCCTGCTGCAGCACCGCATGGATATTCGACGGGATGACAATGCCGCGCTTCATCCGCGCGGTCACGTCGACGTCTTCGCTGGCTAGGGTCACCTTCGAGACGACACCGACGGTGACGCCGTCCAGTACCACCTTCGCGCGGTCGGGGAGGTTCAGCACGCTGTCGAACTTCATGACGATGTCATAGCCGTCGTCGTATGAGGGCCCTGGCTGCGGTAGCGCATCGACATTGACTGCGGCACAGGATGACACCGTCAGGGCGACGGTTGTCATGACACCGGCCAGCCACCGGGACTGCCGTGTCATTTGGCCGCCGCCAGAGTGAGGACATACTGCAGTAGTGCCACGTCCACCGCGTAGGGCGTTCCTTTGACGTTTGCACAACTGCCCGGGACCGACGCGTTCATGATGTTGCACTGAGCAACGCCGTCGGGCGTGCGAATCCGGTACAGCGGCGGCCGGTAGTGCAGCGTGAAATCGTGGTTGTTGACGAGGTTGATCAACCCGTTGAGCACGCGCGGCGCCACGTTGAGCAGACTCGCGTAATACGGTGCGCGCGGACTTGCCTTCCTGAGGAAGACCGACACCGCCTCGAGTAGCTGTTGAATTTGTGGGCCCAGTTCCTTCTCGATACTTCCGGCCGCTTCGATGACGGGAATGATTCCTTCCATCGTCTTCGAGGAGCCTTCAAGAGTTTCGGCGGCGTCTTCACCTGCGGAGGTGGCCAGATCGTCGAACACCCCGTGCAGCGTCGGCTCGACATCGACCAGCGTGGTGGTCAACTGCCTGAGGTTGCGGGTCACCGAAGCAAGATCACCGATGGCCTGGTCAGGCGCATCGACGACCGACGACGTGGTCGTGAGCAACCTGTTGGCCCCCGGCCCCTGGCCGCGCAGCGCTCGATCGATACCGGTCACCATCTGCCCGATGTTGTCCGAGCCTGCGGGATTGATCGAGTTGATGAAGTTCGTCGAGGATCCGATGACTTGAGACAGACTCTTCGGGGTCAACGATCGACCGAGTGGGATGCAGCCGTTCGGGAGCAACTTCTGCGTCTGCTCGTAATCTCCGACGAGTTCCAATGCTCGATCGGCAAGGATCGATGTCGACCTGGTGACTGCTTTGACATCCGCGGGGATCTTCCGTCCATCATCGACGGTGAAATCCACCCGAACAGACTGAGCAGACGGAGTCAGCGCGGTGACCTTCCCGATGGGAAAGCCCAAGTGCGTCACGGGGTTATCGACGTAGAGTCCGACACTGTCAGGCATGATCGCGCAATAGTGGGCGGCTTCTGCCTTGGTAGGTGACGCGCACGAGGAGCAGGCGGCCACGGCAATCGCAATGACCGACACCGATGCCAGGCCCCGGATCCCGGGTGGACGCAGCGGACTCATCAGCAGGCACTCCCAGGCACTGGTACGCAAAGGTCTGTTGCCAGTAGTCCCGGGTCGGCGTTCTGAGCGTTGAGGATTCGATCGAACAGATTCTGTACCCGCTTGAGTGCGCGAATGGTCAGCCCGTTGCGTTCGACGAAGGACCGGCCTCGCTCGAGGTAATCTCTTATCTTTTCGACGAATTCGGCCTGGTGAGCCTCGTAAGTGTCGGCCAGCGGTTTGATGGCGAGGAGGACTTCGCCCAGACCTTGCAGCGTCTGGGAGATGCCTTTGTCGTAGATCACCATCGTCTGCGTGGCGATCGAGACCTTCCGCACCAGTTGGGTGAACTTGTCTCGGTATTGGGCCAGCGCCCGGATGTATTCATCGGAGAGGTTGAGAATTTCGGTGACCTGACCGCGTTGCCGCTCCACGGTCGACATCAGTGCGTTGCCGGCATCTATCGTGGTGGCGACCACCTGTACGTTGGTGCCGGTCAAGCCCTGCGAGATCTGATTGAGCGACTCGTTCAACGGCTTGGTATCGACGTGCTCGGTAATCTTGGTGGTGTCGGCCAGCGTTCGAATCAGGCTGTACGGCATCGTGACTCGTGAGGCTGGAATTTTCTGATTTCCCAGCGGGGCGTTACCCATCGACGCAAGATTGACGTAGTAGCCACCGACAACGGTGAGCATGCGAACGTCGACCTGCGATTGATCGCCGACGAAGGCTTGATTGTCGATCTTCGATTGCACCAGAACCTGATTCGGCTCCAGCGTCAACCGGGTCACCGTCCCCACCTTGATTCCGGCCATGCGCACCTCTTCTCCGACACGTATCGCGTTCGCGTCATCGGTGTAAAAGGACACGGCCTGCTCTTGGCCCGGCGGGTTGTAGTAGACGTATGCCAACACCAGTCCGATGACGGCCGCGACCACGATGGTCGCAACACCCCAGGACACCGGGCTCCGCAGAAGACGACTTGACATCAGCGATTGCATAACACCACCCGTTGACCATTCAGCAGCACATCCATCGTTTCGGGAAGTTGAAAGTTGCCCCTCGAACACGGCTGCACTTCGGTCCCGTCGCTGCCCGGCGGTGGGACGTTCTCGTTGATCACCGGGACCAGCTTGAAGGCGTCGAAGAAATTGTCGAGGTTGCTCGATGCCCGATCCAACGCATCGTCGACGTTGTTTCCGTTTCTGAACCCGGCGTTGTGCAGCAGCCGGGTGACCGGATCGAAGAAGTCCTTGCTGTACAGCAGATCCTTGCGAAACTCGTCGAGAACCGAATTCACCTTGTCCACAGGCCGGTTCACCAGGTCGATGATGTGGATGAACCGCTCGGAGGCGCCGCCTATCCCATTGGCGATCTGGGCGAGGTTGTTCATCAACGTTGCGACGACCTGCTGACGGTCAGACACGAATTCCGTGAGCCGGCGGATGCTTTGCAGCAGCGGTTCCAATCCACTGCCGTCGCCGGTCAAGAAGGATGCGGCGTTGGCGGTGAACGTGTTGATCTCCTCGGGGCTCAACGTTGCCAGCACGGGCTGCAGACCGTTGAAGAGGGCGGTCACGTCGAAAGAGGGCTGGGTCATGGACGTCGGTATCTGCTTGACCAAGTTCGCCTCGGCATAGTTCTCAGCCGGGTCCGTCACATCGACATAGCGAACACCGGTGAGCGCCTGGAACTTGATGGCGAGCCGGGTGGCGGGCACGACGCCGTACTTGCGGTCCAGCGTGAACTTCACCTGGGCGACATTCTGGCCGTCGACTCGGGCCAGGTCGACCGATTCGACCTTGCCGACACGAACTCCCCGCACCCGTACATCGCCGTCCTGATGAAGACCGGAGGCATCGGTGTATTCCGCGACATACGTTCGTGTTTGGACATCGACAGGATTGACGAGGGTGTTCGACAGCAGAATGAAGAGCACGACCGACACGACGAGCGCAACGCCGATCCGCCACGAGGCAGCTAACGGCTTCACGGGGTGCCCTCCGTCGCGATCCCGACCGACGACGCAACGCCGGGCAAGCTGTCCAGCAGAATCCGGACCGAAACTGCGTGTTGCGTACCGTTTCCGGCATAGAGCTTCTCGAATCGGGAACGCAGTTCCGATAGCTTCTCCGCCACATCCTGCGGTCGCAGCAGAACGGGTCCGGTATCGGTGATCGCTTTGATACCGCTGATCAACGGGATGAGGTCATCTACGTGGCTGCTCACGAGTTTGCCCACCGCACCGAACAGGCCATTCTGCGCGAGGCTCAGGTAGGTGTCCCAGTGCTTGGCGTAGAACTCCGGGGAGATGTCACCGAGGCTCGGTGTGTCGACGTCGGTCAGGAAGGGGAACTCGTATTTTGGGCCGCTGGACGACGCAGGTCCACGGATCTGCCCGGGGTAATAGCTGTAGTCGATGATCCGCCTGCCGGCGATGATCGCCTCGTTCGCGAATGGTGGTACGGCTTCGACTGCCGAAGACAGCTTGATCAGTTGGTCCTCCGTCGGATGTATCTGCACGGCCTCAACGGCCCGCGATACGGTCACCGCGGTTTCGAACAGCGGGTTCAAGCCGTCGGTGTAGCGGGTCACGCGATCGATCACCTTGATCAACTGCGGGGTGAGGGATGCTTCAGAGACATTGCCCAGTTGATTGAGCAGTTCCGAAAGGGTGAAGTTTCCCGACGGTGTGAGACTGAGTCTGCTGCCGTCCTTGAGTTCTCGGCCTCCTGGATTCGGCACGAGGTTGATGCCCGGTACGCCGAAGTAGTTGATCGGCCTGAAATCTATGCTGACACTGTCGGTAAGGCCTCGGGTGGGTTGCGACTGCAGGGCCGTTTCCAATTGCACGCCACCGCCGGCCAAGTTGGTGACGTCGGTGACCTGCCCGACCTTGACGCCGTGCATGACGACTGCCGTGCCCGCCTGCACACCCTGTCCAACATAAGGAGTCGAAATCACCACGGAATAAAGCCCTTTTGCCCGCTCGCCGAATGGGTCGACGATGACGAGTGATACCGCCACAGCGATGCACAAGACGACGGCGCCGCTGATGGACATCAGCACCCGTTCCTGGCGCTGCGCGGATCCTCTCAACATGAGATTCCCTCTATCCCTTGAAGATGAACTCGGGCTGCAGACCCCACAGCAGCACAGTGGTGGTGAAGTCCAGGACCACGATGGTCACCAGACTCGCGCGCACGGCCCGACCCGACGCCATGCCGACGCCTACCGGTCCACCGGAGGCGAAATATCCGTAGTAGCAATGAATCAACGTCACCGCAATGCAGTAGATGGTCAACTTGATCGTCGAATAGAGCAGATCAATCGGCGTGAGGAACATGGCGAAGTAGTGGAAGTACGTACCTCCGTGCTCGCCGTTGAAGACAACGACCACCGTTTGGATCGTGTAGAAAACGGCCATGACGGTCAGCAGATAGCCGGGTATGACGCACGTCAATGCGCCGATGAGTCGAGTGCCGACGACAAATGGAATGGGCCGCAGGCCGATCGCCTCCACGGCGTCGATCTCTTCCGCGATCCGCATGGCTCCGATTTCGGCGGTCATGCGCGTACCCGCTTGGGACATGAACGCGATTCCGGCGACAATGGGTCCGAGAATTCGGACGGCACCGATTCCGCCGATGATGCCCGATAGCGATCCGAATCCCAGGATGTTCAATACCGCAAGTGACTCGATCCCGAGAGACGCACCGGTCGCGATGCCTAGTAGGAGTAGCACGCTGATCGTGCCGCCATCGACGATCAGCGATCCTCTGCCCCACGCCATGTTGAGGGTCGCGGCCAAGGTCTGACGAGAGTAGCGCCGCACGGTCAGGGGCAAGTAGTAGAAGACCTGACCGATGAACAAGATCCAGTGGCCGAATCCGCTCACGGGCTTCTTGACGGTGTCGGCAACGGCTGCACCCGCGCGCCCGAAACCAGACGGTGCCGACATCACGCCACCGCCGTGGGGAAGAACATCGTCGAGATCTGCGTGATCGCAAGGTTCGCGAACAGGATGAGAACGACATTGATCACCACGGCCGCGTTGACGGCATCCGCGACACCGCGCGGCCCGCCCTTCGCCTCCATGCCCCGCATCGAGGAGATGACGGCCACGATCGCGGCGAAAACGAGGCCCTTTCCGATCGCAAAGTAAACGTCCGTCATCTTGGCGAACGTTCCGAATGAGTTCCAGAAGCTCCCAGGCGCCACGCCGCTCACCGAGACCGAGAGCAGGAACGCAGACGCCGTTCCCGACACGATGATGACCAGGGTCAGCATGGGTGCGATCAGCAACAGCGCCAAGAAACGAGGTACCACGAGGCGACGAACCGGGTCCACACCGAGTACTCGCATGGCGTCAAGCTCCTCGCGAATGGCCCGCGCCCCGAAGTCAGATGCGATCGCCGATGCCGCGGCACCGCCCATAAGCAGACCTGCTGTGACGGGCGCCCCCTGGCGCAGAACCCCCACTCCACTTGCCGCGCCGAGAAGCGCGGTTGCACCCACTTGCGCCACGAGTCCCGACACGACAACCGTGACGATCCCGCCGATCGGTATTGCCATCAATACAGCCGGGGTCGCGGTGACCTTGAACAGTGCCCAGGCTTGCCAGACGAACTCACCCGCCGGCAGTCGGCCGGTGACGGTGTCCTGAATGGCATAGCGCAGAACGGAAATAGCAAGGGCAACGCCGCGACCGGTGGTCCCGGCGGCCGCCACCGGAGCCTTGGCCAGCCGTGTCGCGTTGCGCTTCGCGGAGTGGAGCGCGCCGGACTGTGGCTGATGGTGGCGAAGATTGCCAGCCCGACTGGTCGCAGCGGGTGGATCCGCGACGTTTACCATCCGCCCAACCCGGACTCGGCCAGGTCTGCGACTACGGCGCTGCAGCACCGTGGTCGGACGCCCGCGAGTGGACCCGACTGGAAGACCATGGACGCACCTCGATGCTCGGTGACTGCGAGCCTCGACTGAGCCACTACTGCTCTCCCATCGTCGCTTGTGAAATCCGGCCGGTGAACCGGCTTGCGTTACTCATGTCGCTCATCGCCGTCATGGACGACTTCGGTCATGTCCGGATATGGCGCCGAAACCTGCACGCGGCCCCTCCGCTACGTTGACCTCGAGCAACTGGGTTGTGGGCGGTGACGCTAAACCTACAGCAAAGTGGTTTGGCTCACAGCGAGTAACAACCTATACCTAATAGCTTTAGTTGCCAAGCCCCAAATGCACCCGCGTTATTTTCGCTGCCGTTAGTCTCGGGCCCCAGGCCCTTCACACCCAACGAGCACACCCGCAAACCCGAGTGGCCCTAGGCGCACTCGCCCGGCCGAAGGCAAACGAGATATCGAAAGCCGTTCTGGACTGCAGGATTTCGAGGTCCCACCAGAAACCCCGGACGAAAGCGCTTTCAACGTCCGATGCCGGCGACCCGAATCCGTGATTGTCCGCGAGCCGGCCGACTACGCCGGGTGCATCACGGACATAGGTAGATGAAGGCCAGCTGCGTGAGCGCCGGTGTCACCAGGGTTGCTTCGGTCCCCACGAAGCCCGCGGCCCGCTTGTCACAGGCGTACCAACCGTCGCTCAGCAATTCACCATCGCTGCGGAAAGACACCGGGTTGTGACTGGCCGCGAACACGCGGCGAGCCTGATCGAGGAAGTTGATTTCGGCCGGCGTAGGAGGGACCAACGGATCGGCGTGCGCTGGCATGGCAGCGCTCACGCCCAGGACGAACGCCCCGATTGCCACAGCCCCCGAACAATTCCACGTGATCAACACAATCTCCTTGGGACACTTGCGGCCTCAGTACTGATGCGCGCCCGCGAGGGTGTCTCGTAAGCAACAGGTGCCGCACTCAAGTCCACAAAATCCAGCGGTGCGCGGCTTGAGGACAGTAGCCGTCCAAGATCCTCTCGCGCAGCGAACACGAAAATCGACAAGGGCCTCTGCAAGTAACCTTATGACCTTAGGATAAGTGTGTCAACCGTCACTCGCTTCGTGAGCGGCGGCTACCAAGTTCCGGCTCAGGACGCAGCAACCAGCGCCTTCCGATCTTCAGGATTTGGATTGACTACTTATCTACTTACTGTAGTTTATCGGGATGATCAGCTTGGGCCATTTCCACCGCACGGCCGTGCCGACTGGTTTCGGGTCCGACCGCGACGCGGTCAGGATGGGGTCGCAGTGGAGAAGGATTGCGGTGAGCGCCTTTACGCTGCTGACGATCGCATCCGTGGCGCCGGCATACGCCGAGCCGGACAGTGTCGACCCCAGCGCAAACTACTCCGTCTTCCTCCAGGCGATCGCCGGGGACGGGATCGTCGTGGACAGCCGACAGGCCATCCTTGAGGGGCAGGCCGTGTGCAATCTCATGCGACCGCCGAACGACGCTTCGCTTTGGGACGCCGGACGTCACGTCGCCTCGATGCATTCAGATTGGGGAATGGGACTGGCCCTGCACTTCGCCGACCGATCCGTTCAGCACCTCTGCCCGCACAGAGGGTCATTCTGACCAAGCAATTCAGTATTCGGTAACGGGTGATCGTTTCCCCAACGCCCTGGATTACCCACTGCTGAACAGCGTTGCACAGCAGACCAATTAGACGTCTGCGGTCTGACGCCGGGCCACGACCGTGATCCCGATGAAACTCAACACCACCCGGTCAGTTTCGTCGGTCAGGATGGAGCTGTACGTCACGTCGGCCCTGGCCAAACGCTCAGCGATATCCACGATCTCAACGGCCCCGGCCAGCGTTGCGCCCGGGCGCACCGGGACGGGCAAGCGCAGCTGGTCAATTCCCTTGCCTGCCAATAACGCCAGCCGCGGTATGAACTCACGAGAGGCCAGGCTGGAGAACAACGCCATGGTGTGCACCCCGCTGGCGATCACATCACCGAACACCGGGTTGGTCTCGTCGAGATGGATTGGCAACGGATCGAACCTGCTGGCGAAGGCCAGGATCTCGTCGCGGTCGACCCGCACGGTGCCCAGGTTCATCCAGTCTCCCACGCGCAGATCCTCGGCGTGCCATGGCGCGAGGTCGATCCGGGCGGCAAGGTCTCGCCCCTTCCCGGTGATAGCAGCCATCGGACCCTAACCCGCGATCTGGTCGGCGCAGTACATCGATTTGGTGATCCGGTAGGCGTCCAGACCTTCCGGGCCGAGCTCACGGCCTAGACCGCTCGATTTGACACCACCGAACGGCGACTGGATATCCAGCTGATAGTGATTGACTCCCACCGAGCCGGTGTGCATCGCCCGGGCCACGTCCAGCGCTCGCCCGGTGTCGCGCGACCATACCGTGCCGGCCAGGCCGAACTCGGTGTCGTTCGCCATCCTGATTGCCTCGGCCTCATCGTCATAGCCGATGACGGCAATCACCGGGCCGAAGATCTCTTCCTGAGCGATTCGATCACGGTTGTCGACATCGGCGAACACGGTGGGAGCGACGTACCATCCGCGCGGCCGGTCCACCGGCACCGAGCCACCCGCGACGAGCCGGGCCCCTGAGCCACGGCCGATCTCGATGTACTCGAGAACCCTGTCCCGCTGCCGAGCACTGACCAGCGGGCCGACGTCGGTCGTCTCGTCGAGCGGGTCGCCGACCTTGAGGCTGGTAGCCAAGTCGGCTATGGCGGTGACGAATTCGCCGTAGCGCGAGTTCGGGACCAAAATGCGCGAACTGAGATGACATGTTTGGCCGTTGTTGACGAATGACGCCGTCCGCAAGCCGGCCACCGTCGCCGCCAGATCGGCGTCGTCGAGGATCACCGCTGCGGACTTGCCGCCGAGCTCCAACGTGACGGGCTTGATCAGTCGACCGCACTCGGCGCCGATGATCCGGCCGGCGTTGGTGGATCCGGTGAACGCCACCTTGTCGATCCCGGGATGGCTCACCAGATGGGCGCCTGCTTCGCTGTCCCCGGGCACGACGCTGAGTACCCCCGGCGGAAGACCCGCCTCCACGGCCGCGTCGGCGAATACCAGCGCATCCAGTGCGGTCTCCGGGGCAGCCTTGAGTACTACACGGCAGCCGGCGGCCAGAGCCGGCGCGATCTTCATAATCGCCAGTGCCTGTGGATAATTCCAGGGCGTGATGGCCCCCACTACGCCGACCGGCTCGCGCCGCACCACGGTGTGCCCAACCAGAGCTGGACGGGTTTCCTCAGGCTCCCACGCCTTGATCAACTTCGCGTAGTAGCCGACCAGCGCGGCCGGGAAGATTCCGTTCACCGCACGGGACAAGGTGATCGGCATACCGTTTTCGCGGCAGACCATCCGTGCGGTGTCCTCACCGCGGGACCGCAGCGCCGAGGCGTACCGCTTGAGGACCTCGGCACGCTCGGCAGGTGCGGCGGACGCCCAGCGCAACGCGGGATCCTCGTGCGCCGCGGCCACAGCGTCGTCGATCTCGGATGTCGTGGCGTTCGGGCCGTCAGCGAAAACCTCGCCGGTGGCCGCATCGATGACCGGAATGGTCTGTGCGGCTTCGCGGTAGGTGCCACCGACGAATATGCGGGCGGTGTCGGTTTCGGCCGGCACTTGGCTGGACACAGTCATGCCAGTGATTCCTCCGCAATCGATGCTGGTGCGGGCGGTGCGTACAGGACACCGGCGGCGATGAGGCGTTCGACCGCCGCATCGTCCATCTGCAGGTGCCGGCGACACACGTCGACGGTGTTCTCACCGAGCAGCGGTGCCGGGCGTAGTTCAGCCGGCGGAATGCGCCGATACTGCGCAGGGCCTGTCTCGGTCGGCAGCCGCACGTCGAACAACGGATGCGTCATCTCCGCGTACAAGCCGCGGGACCGCACCTGCGGCTCATCAATGATGTCACTGCCTCGCAGCATGGGGGCGGCCGCGACACCGGTCTGCTGCAGCGTCTCGGCGAGAGTATGAGCATCGTGCCGCCGAGTGAAACGCTGGAGAGCGCTGTGTAATTCGGCGCGGTGTTCCCAGCGGTCAGACGCGGAGCCGAATCGTGGATCGGTGTCGAGTCCGGCGGCCTCGAGTGCCTTCACAACAGCGTTCCAGTCATGGTCGGAACCGACCGTCACGACACACCATTCGTCGTCCCCAGCACACGGGTAGACGCCGTGCAGGGTCAGATCCTCGGTCACCGCAGTGCCGCGGGCGCGCGCCCACGACGTCGTGTACAGCGCATCCAACTGACTGACCGCCGTTTCGGCCTGGGAAATGTGGATTTGTGCCCCGACACCGGTCCGGCGGCGTCGAATGAGCGCGGCCAGCGTGGCAATCGCCGCCAGTCGCGCCACGAGGTGATCGGGGAACACCGTGACGGCGTCGGAGAACGGATAGGGCGAGTCCGGGCGCGGCGGATCCTCGGTGGCCCACAGCTGGGTGATGCCCGTGGCGGCCCGCACCAGCGGACCGTAGCCGAGTCGGGAGCTCCAGGGGCCGTTGTCACCGAAGGCACTGCTTTCGGTCAATACCAGTCGCGGGTTGATCTCCTGTAACTGAGAGAATGAAAAACCGAGTGCGCAAAGGGTTCCCGGTTTGAAGTTGGCGAACACCGCATCTGCGCGGACAACCAGTCGGCTGAACAACTCCGCACCGCCGTCGGCGCGTAGGTCCAGTCCCAGCGCCATCTGGTTGCGGTGCGTCCAGGCGAACGACTCACTCATGATCTGGCCCGGACGCGCCTGCCGCAGCCCGTCGGGGTAGGACGGACTCTCGATCTTGATCACCTCGGCACCCATGTCGGCGAACAGTCTGCCCAGCTCTCCCCCGGCGACGATGACCCCCAGATCCAGGATTGTCACGCCCTCGAGCGGGCGCGCCGTGGCCTCCGCAGCGGCCACGGTCACGGGCCGCTCAGGCCACACCGGCTCCGAACTACCGGCCCGGCCCGCCAACCACCTCACACCGGCCCGTACACCGTCGACCACCACGCAGCCGTCGGGCACCGTCACGATCGACTCATCGGTGATGGCGGCATCGGTCCACGCCGACACGGCGTTGAAATGCGCGCACTCCATCACCTCTGCTGGAGTCAGAATGGCCGCGACCGGCACGCCCCGCGCAGCACCCTCGGCGACGAGCTGTTCGCCGGAGTGACGCGCGAACAGTCTGGCGATCAAAGTGCGGATCTTGTCGAAATCGGCTGCGCGGGCACTGATGCTGTCGTATTTCACGTCTTGGAACTCGGCGGGCTCGCCCAGCCACGCTCGCATGGCGCGCCACTGTCGAGGTGCCAAGATACAGATGCGCACCCAGCCGTCCCTACTGGCGAAGATCGGGTACGAGTCCTGGTTCTTCGGCCGACCGCGCCGCGCGGTGCTGAGCCCGCGTGCCGCGGCAGCCTGCCCCTGCGCGCCGAATGGTGGATCGAGGGCCTGCAACACGGCGTCATAGCGAGCAAAGTCGACATACTCACCGCGCCCGGTTCGCAACCTGTGGAAGTAGGCGACCAGCACCGCCCACGCCGCCTGCGCCGCGGCCGTGGATGAGGCAATCCCCGCCGGTGGCAGCACCGGCGGGCCATCCGGTGCACCCGAACGGCACAACACCGACGACATCGCCACCAGCACAGCATCATTGGCACGCCAGTGCGACCGGGGCCCCTGCGTGCCGAAGTCGGTCACCAACATTGCGACCAGATGCTCGTAACGATGTGCCAGATCCGCGACGGGTACGCCGAATGCGCTGGCCTGTCCTGGATTTCCACTGTCGACGATAATGTCGGCACCGCTCACCAAAGCCAGGAATTGTTCGCGGTCGCCGTCGTCGGAGGCGTCCAGGATGACGCTGCGCTTGTTGGCGTTGTGCAACGCGAAGGCGACGCTCTGGCTGTCGATCAGCGGTGGTAGGCGCCGTTCCCCGCACCCGCCCGCAGGCTCGACCCTCACGACCTCAGCGCCCAGATCGGCCAGCAGTCGGGTCACCTGGGCCACCTCACCGGTCGTGGTGTCCACGATCCGCAGGCCGGCCAGCGGCGCATCTGTCGAGGCCCAGGTCACTGTTTCCACTCCTCTCAGCCACCGCATCGGCGTAATGCATGGCCGCCTGGACTCGTCTCGGTCGGCGATCGCGTGCCTGCCGCGCAAAGGGCGCCACACGGTGGGCGGCGCGGCGCGCGATCACAGTATGCAGGCGCACGCGCCGCCGTCAATACCTCATGTCGTTAGGTTTAATCGAGAGCTGTCGTCAGCTCGATCCCACCATCTGTGTCACTCCGAGTAGGAATGCGCGTACCTTGCCCTCGAACATCGCGTCGGCGCTCAGATCACAGGCCTTGAGCGCACTGGCCAAAGCAGAGCCCGGTTCGACAGCGCAGCTGTGAAAGCTGTTATCCGCAGCTATTGCAGGATTGAGATCTTCGCAGAGAACGGCCCCGATCAGCAGCGTCTCCATGCCGTCAAGGATGCGGATATGCAGCGCCACCGGCACTTCGGACCACTTCAAGAACGCGGCCGCGGCCTCGTACCCGCCCGGCAGGAGATCGCGAGGGCGGTAGCGCAACAACAGCGGCGCGGTGTTGGTATGCGACATGAACGACCGCCGGAAGTTCATCGCCAGCGCGACGAAGAAGTCCGGCCAGTCGGGGCCGGGTACGACCTCCGATGTCGCGACAGCGGTGCCTGCGACATACCGCACCACCGCAAGCAGCACGTCGTCCCGGTCGCGGAAATGGTGATACAGCGACGGCACCCGGATACCGAATTCATCGGCCAGCCGCGGCATGGTGAAGGCGTCGAGCCCTTCGGCCCCGATGATCTCGACCGCCGCGAGCACCGCAGCGGAGCGGCTCACCAGGGGCTTATCGGGTCGGGCCATCAGGGACTCCACCCGGTTCGGGGATCGACCAGAGTTGTTGCGATTGCCCGCTCATGCGTTCCTCGACTCACCGGTCATGTCGGACCGCCTTGGCATCTTATCTATCGATGTTAGGCCATAACCAGCACTCGTGCTGCGCTTTTGCGACCTTGCGTTAGCTAGCCGGCGGAGAACAAGGCGGGGACGGCGGTAGTGCGGCCGTGCTCCGATGGCTGCCGATCGGGCGGAGCTCTCGCCGGCGATCCAACACTTTACCTATAATGATTAGACTCCGGACATGTCTCTCAACCCCCGCACGCCGGTACTCGTCGGTTATGGCCAGGTCAACCAGCGCCAGGAGAGTGCAGCCACCGAACCGGTGGACCTGATGGAGCAGGCGGCGCGGGTTTCTGCGGCTCCGCGAGTGCTCGAGGCCGTCGATGCGGTTCGGATCGTCAATCTGTTGTCGTGGCGGTATCGGGATGCGGGTTTGTTGTTGGCCCAGCGCATCGGCGCCCCTGACGCGGCGACCCGCTACACCAGTATTGGTGGCAACGTTCCGCAGTCGTTGGTCAACCAGGCGTGCCTGGACATTCAGCAGGGCCGTAACGAGGTGGTGTTGATCGCTGGTGGCGAGACTTGGCGCAGCCGCACCCGGATGCGGGCCCGGGGTGAGAAGTGGGTCGGAACCAAACAGGACGAGTCGGTGCCGCTGCCCACCGGGGCCGACGAGGAGTTCGCGTTGGCTGGCCCCGCGGAGACCCGGATCGGACTCGACCGCCCGGCGTACGTGTATCCGATGTTCGAGCAAGCGTTGCGTCTGGCGTCCGGGGAATCCGCCGACGCGCATCGGCAGCGCATCGGGGCGTTGTGGGCGCAGTTCAGCGAAGCGGCCCAGGACAATCCGCACGCCTGGACCCGTACGGCGGTGCCGGCCGAGCAGATCTGGCGGCAGGGTCCGTCCAACCGGATGATCAGCTGGCCCTACACAAAGTTGATGAACTCCAACAACATGGTCGATCAAGGTGCCGCTCTGATTTTGACCTCGGTGGCCAAGGCGCAGCATTTGCGAATTCCGCGGGAGCGGTGGGTGTTCCCGTATGCGGGCACCGACGCGCACGACACATATCTGATCGGGCAGCGGGCGAGTTTCAGTGGATCCCCGGGTATCCGGATCGGCGGTGAGCGGGTGTTGGAATTGGCTCAGCGCGGCATCGATGACATCGATCTGATCGATATCTATTCTTGTTTCCCCAGCGCGGTTCAGGTCGGAGCCAACGAGTTGGGCCTGCCGACCGATGATCCGCGCCGACCACTGACCGTCACCGGGGGCCTCACCTTTGCCGGTGGACCGTGGAACAACTACGTGTCGCATTCCATCGCAACGATGGCCGAACGACTCACCGGCGCGCCCGGCTCGGTCGGGTTGATCACCGCCAATGGCGGGTATCTGACCAAACACAGTTTCGGGATCTACGGAACCGAGCCGCCCACCGATGAATTCCGCTGGGAGGACGTGCAATCAGCTGTTGACGCCGAGCCCACCGTGTTCGCCGAAGACGCGTGGGCCGGCACCGGCACAGTGGAGACCTGGACCACCCCATTCACACGTGAGGACACCGCCGAAAAAGCCTTCCTTGCTGTGCGCACCCCGATCGGCAGTCGCGCACTGGCCGTCATCACCGATCCGTCTCAGGCGGCAGCCACCGTCACCGAGGACATCGCCGGCGCCACGGTGGCCGTCGACGCGGAGGGCATCGCCACCCTGGAATAAGCGGAGAGAAGGGGTTATTGAGAGCGCACTGAGAGCGTGGATTTCGCAGATTCTTCGCTCTGGATGCGGCCTCAACGCAAGGACTAGGTGCGCACCCGGGTGAACCGGTGCAGCAGCCACGCCACCGGGATCGTCACGATCAGCGTGACCACGAACAGCGCGGGCGCGGAACCGGTATAGACCGGCCAGCGCAGCACCTCGACCATCGCGATCTCCATCACCACCAGATGGACCAGGAAGATCTCGTAGGAGATCTCGCCGAGCCAGACCATCGGCCGGGTGGCCAGCGCCCGCGCGTACCAGCCGCGGTTCCCCAGTGCCAGCGGCGCGACGATCAATGTCGCGATCACGGCGTAGAACACGGTCTTCACCAACGCCTGGGCGATGCCGGTCGGCGATGTGGTCGGCTCGCCGGCGATCGGGGTGGAGACGATCAGAAAGCAGACGACGGCCAGGGCCACCGCAATGAACCCGAACACCCGAACTCCGATGGCCTGCAACACCGTCAGCAGCATGCCGCCGATGAACCAGGCCAGATAACCGGGCAGCCACAGCCGCGCGCCGCTGGGCAGAAAGTCAGTCGTGTGCACCAGCACCATCCACGCCGGACTCATCAGCGCGAGCACCGCCAGCCCGGTCAGCAACAGACCGGGACGCCAGCGCCGCCGGCACAGCACGACAAGCAGCAACCAGGCCAAGAACGGCAGCGCGACGTAGAACGCGACCTCGACCGCCAGGCTCCACATCTGCGTAAGTCCTTGGTGCAGATAGCCGTTGAACATGTAGTTGTCGGTGTAGATCTGGGTCAGGGTGAGGTTGCGCAACAGGCCGATCCAGGTGTGGCCGGGATTCGGTCCGGCGGACCGGAAGTGGTAGATCAGGTAGGCCGCCAGCACGGTGATCACGTAGGCCGGCATGATGCGCCGCACCCGATGCCAGGCATACCGGCGTACCGACGGTGCCGCCTGCCCGGCCGCGGCGGCGCGCACCCACGGGCCGAATAACAGGTAGCCGGACAACACGAAGAAAATCGGCACGCCGATCTCCAGCCGCGAATACACCAGACCCACAAACCCGTGCGTGTACTTGCCGGTCGTGTAGGCAGCGTGCGTACCCAGCACCAGCAGCGCCGCGACGGCGCGGACACCGGTCAGCGAGGCGACCCGGTCGACACCCGAAACTGCTTCCAGTCCGCCTTGGTCGACCTGACCGGACGCGGTCATCGGCTCGTGCGCCGGGGCTTCCCGCCGGAGGGACGCGAGTCGGGACGCGTGTCGTATCGTGGGCTGCCGCGATCCGGCTTCAGATCGATCAGCACACCGGAAATCCGGGTCTTCTCAAGCGCTTTCAGCGTTTCCTTGGACAGCTTGGCAGGCAGCTCGACCAGTGAGAAGTTTTCCTTGATCGTGATGTGCCCGAAATCGCTTCTGTGCAAGCCGCCTTCGTTGGCCAGCGCCCCGACGATCGACCCCGGACCGACCTTCTGCTTCTTGCCGACCGCGATGCGATACGTCGCCAGATCGTCGCGGGTCTTGCGTGGCGCACGGTCGCGTTCCGGGCGATCCGGCCGGTCAGGCCGTTCGCGGCGCTTGTCCGGCGGCGGCTCGGTCATCAGGAACTCTTCGCCGTTGCGGCTCTGCAGCGCCAGCGCGGCAGCGATATCGGTCAACGGCACGTCGTTGTCGCGCTCGTAGTCCTCGATCAGTCTGCGGAACATCTCGAACCCCGGCGCATTGAGCGCGTCGGTGATCGAGTCGCGGAACTTCTCCACCCGCTGGGCGTTGACGTCTTCGACCGACGGTAGCTGGCCCTCGACCAGCTTCTGCCGGGTGACCCGCTCGATCGAGTTCAGCAGGTGGCGTTCCCGCGGGGTGACGAACAACAGCGCGGTGCCCGAGCGGCCGGCCCGGCCGGTGCGCCCGATGCGGTGCACGTAGGACTCCGGGTCGTGCGGAATGTCGAAATTCACCACATGCGAGATGCGCTCGACGTCCAATCCGCGGGCGGCCACATCGGTGGCGACCAGGATGTCGATCGTGCCGTCCTTCAGCTGGCTGATCGTGCGCTCGCGCACGGCCTGCGGGATGTCGCCGTTGATGGCCGCCGCGGCGAACCCGCGGGCGCGCAGCTTCTCGGCAACCTCTTCGGTGGCCTGCTTGGTGCGGACGAACACGATCATCGCGTCGCCCTGCTCGACCTCGAGCAGCCGGGTCAGCGCGTCCATCTTGCGTGGATACGAGACCTGGAAATAGCGCTGGGTGATGTTCTCGGCGGTCTGGGTCTTCGACTTGACCGTGACCTCAACCGGGTCGTGCAGATATTTGGTGGTGATCTTCTTGATGCCCGGCGGCATGGTCGCCGAGAACAGCGCGACCTGCTTGTACTCCGGGGTGTCGGCCAGGATGCGCTCGACGTCTTCGGCGAACCCCATCTGCAGCATCTCGTCGGCCTCGTCGAGCACCAGGTAGTCCAGGTGCGACAGGTCCAGGCTGCCCTTCTCCAGGTGGTCGATGACGCGTCCCGGGGTGCCGACGACGATCTGTGCACCGCGCTTGAGTCCGGCCAGCTGCGGCACATACGAGGAGCCGCCGTAGATCGGCAGCACGTTGACCTTGAGATGGGCACCGTAGCGGCTGAACGCCTCGGCCACCTGCAGGGCCAATTCACGTGTGGGCGCCAGCACGAGCGCTTGAGTGGTGCGGCTGGCGGGGTCGATCTTGGACAGAATCGGGATCGCGAATGCCGCAGTTTTACCGGTGCCGGTCTGCGCCAGGCCGACGACGTCGGAGCCGGCCAGCAACGCCGGAATGGTGGCGGCCTGGATCGCGGAGGGGGTTTCGTAGCCGACATCGGAGACGGCCTGCAGCACCGCGGGGTGGATCTGCAGGTCGGCGAAGGTCTGGGGGGCGTCGTCCGGGGTTGTCATCGGATCTGCAGTCTACTGCCGCAGCGTGCCGTAACCCGCTTCTGCTCCGAAAGGCCGGTACCGTCGGCCGGTGTGTGGGTTCGGCTAATGGCGGCGGCGGTCGTGGTGGGGACAGCGCTCGCCGGCTGTAGCTCCGGTGACTCGACGGTGGCCAAGACTCCGCAGCCGACGACGAGCGCGGTGACCACCACCGAAGCGCCCCCGCCGCCACCACCGCCGACGACGACCACAACGCCGCCGCCGGACCCATGCGCCGTCAATCTGGCGGCGCCGGCCATCGCGCAGACCGTTTCCGAACTCCCCCGCGACCCGAACAGCAACCAGGGCTGGTACCCGGTCCCGATCGCCGGCAACTACAACGAGTGTGCGCAACTGTCGGCCATCATCATCAAGGCCAACACCAACGCCGCCAATCCCAACACCCGGGCGGTGATGTTCCATCTCGGTAAGTTCATCCCGACCGGGGTGCCCGACACCTACGGCTTCAACGGCGTCGACACCACGCAGAGCACCGGCGACACCGTCGCGCTGTCCTACGTCAACGGCTTGGGCATGCAGAGCGTGGTGAAATTCCGCTGGAACGGCAACGGCGTGGAGCTCATCGGCAACGGCTGAGCAGTCGGTGCGCTCCCACTAGGCGACGGTCAGCACGCCCTGCATGTTGGCGTGGTACTTGCAGTGAAACGGATAGGTGCCCGGCGTCGTCGGGGCGGTCAGAGTCTCCCTGCCGCCGCCACCTGAGATCCGGACATCGAACTCGTTGTTCGCGTCCGCAGTGACGGTGTGGTTCTCCGAGTCGTTGTTGACGATCGTCAACTGCTGGCCCGGTTTGACTGACGGCGGCACCGTGTAGCTCATGTTCGAGATGACGATGTCACCCCCGGACGCGGGGGCGGCACTCGTCACGACGGGGAGGGGCGTCAGCGGAGCAGCGGATTGAGACGACGACTGGGTGTCGCCGCCACACCCGCTCAAGAACGCAGCGGCAAGCAACGATGACGACATCAGTATCGCTGTGCGCCTCATGATCTTCCCTTTCACCGGGATAGTTCCGGCGGGCCGCCAACGGCACAATCCGCGAACGGCCGCACGAATACACGGTACGAGTCCCCGCGCAGCAGAGTTCCGAAACGCTCATAGTCGCCCACGGCCGGCCGTCGGTCGCCCCGCCTACAGTGAGTCTGTGTTCGTCGCCGACGACCGGGTCGTCTACAGCGCCTCCGACCTCGCCGCCGCCGCGCGATGCGAGTACGCCTTGCTGCGCGCCTTCGACGCCAAGCTCGGCCGCGGCCCCGCGGTGTCGGTCGAAGACGAGCTGCTGGCCCGAACCGCCGAGCTCGGTGACCAGCACGAGCAGCGTCATCTCGACGAGCTGCGCTCACTGTCCGACGTCGCCGTCATCGGCAGGCCGTCCTACTCCGTCGCCGGCCTGACCGCCGCGGCCGAGGCCACCCTGAGCGCGGTCGGGCGGCGCGCACCCGTCATCTACCAGGCCGCCATGTTCGACGGCCGGTTCGCCGGATTCGCCGACTTCCTGGTGCTCGACGGTGATCGCTACCGGTTGCGCGACACCAAACTCGCCCGGTCGGTGAAGGTCGAGGCACTCCTGCAGCTGGCCGCGTACGCCGAGACACTCGCGGCAGCCGGCGTGCAAGTCCACGATGAGGTGGAGCTGGTCCTGGGCAACGGGTCGACGACGTCCTATCGCGTCGCCGAACTGCTGCCGGTCTACCGTTCCCGTCGCGCCGAGTTGCAGGGGCTGCTGGATCGCCACCTGGCCGGCGATGCCGCGGTCAGCTGGTCCGACGAGACCGTGCGGGCGTGCATGCGCTGCCCGGAATGCGACACGCAGGTGCGCGAGTCCGATGACCTGCTGCTGGTCGCGGGAATCCGGGTCAGCCAGCGCGCGCGCCTGCTCGAGGCGGGCATCACCACGCTGCACCAGCTGGCCGAGCACACCGGCCCGGTGCCGGAGATGCCGGCCCGGATGGTCGACACGCTGAAACGCCAAGCCCGCCTGCAGATCGCCCCGCGGGTGGGTGGCAAACCGCCGTACGAGGTCGCCGACCCGCAGCCGCTGATGCTGCTGCCGGATCCGGACAAGGGTGACCTGTTCTTCGATTTCGAGGGCGACCCGTTGTGGACGGCCGACGGCACCGACTGGGGTTTGGAGTACATGTTCGGTGTGCTCGGTGCGGGCGGGGACTTCCGGCCGCTGTGGGCCCACAACCGGCGCGAAGAGCGCAAGGCGCTCAAGGCTTTTCTGGACATGGTGCGCAAGCGCCGCAAGCGGCACCCGAAAATGCACATCTACCACTACGCGGCCTACGAGCGGACAGCGTTGTTGCGGCTGGCCGGTCGCTATGGCGAGGGCGAGAACGAAGTCGACGACCTGTTGCGCAACGGTGTGCTGGTGGACTTGTATCCCCTGGTGCGCAAGAGCATTCGGGTCGGTACCGAGAACTACAGCCTGAAGTCGCTCGAGCCGCTGTACATGGGAGCCGAGCTGAGGGGCGGCGACGTCACCACCGCGACCGACTCGATCACCGAATATGCGCGCTACTGCGAACTGCTCGCCGACGGCCGGGCCGACGAGGCCGCGACGGTACTCAAGCAGATCGAGGACTACAACCTCTACGACTGCCGATCCACCCGGGTATTGCGGGACTGGTTGCTGCAGCGCGCCTTTGAGGCCGGGGTGCCCCCGCTGGGCGCACAGCCGGTCGCCGACGGCGGGCAGGTCGACGTCGACGATGACCTGTCGCGCGCACTGGGCGCGTTCGCCGGCGACGATGTCACCGCGCGCAGTCCCGAGCAGCGGGCGGTGGCGATGATCGCCGCAGCCCGCGGGTATCACCGCCGCGAGGATAAACCCTTCTGGTGGGGCCATTTCGACCGGTTGAACAGTCCCGTAGACGAGTGGTCCGACACCCCGGGAGTTTTCCTCGCCGAGAACGTAACCGTCGACACCGACTGGAACGTACCACCACGCGCCCGCAAACAGCAGCGACGACTGGTGTTGACCGGCTCGATCGCGGCCGGCGAGCTCGACCGCGACATGTACGCGATGTACCAGCCGCCCACCCCGGCAGGCCTGTCCGACGACCCGGAGCGGCGCGCGTACTCCTCGGTCACCGTGCTCGGGTGCGACGACCCGGCCGCGCCGACCGAGGTACTGGTGATGGAACGAGAACCGAAGAGCGGCGGGGTATTCGATGCCGTTCCGTTCGCGCTGACGCCCGGTCCCCCGTTTCCGACGAAGGCGCTGCGCGAGTCGATCGACGCGGCCGCAGTCCAGATCGCCGCCGGACTTCCCGCCCTACCGCAGTCAGCGGTGGTCGACATCCTGCTGCGACGGCCACCCCGAACCGGTGGGCCGCTGCCTCGAACGCAGGACTGCGTCGCGAACATCACCGCCGCTCTGCTGGCGCTGGATTCGTCGTATGTAGCGGTGCACGGACCGCCCGGCACCGGCAAGACGCACACCGCAGCCCGGGTCATCGCCGTCCTGGTCAACGAACATCGCTGGCGCATCGGCGTCGTCGCGCAGTCACATGCCGTGGTGGAGAACCTGTTTCGCGACATCATCGGCGCCGGCGTCGACCCGGCCGTGGTGGCCAAGAAGCCCAGCGGGACGGGCCCCTGGACAGATATCGACGAAAAGACCTATCCCGCGTTCATCGGCGGCAACGACGGCTGCGTGATCGGCGGCACGGCATGGGATTTCGCGAACTCGTCGCGGGTGCCCCCGGCCAGCCTGGACCTGCTGGTCATCGAGGAGGCCGGCCAGTTCTGCCTTGCCAACACCATCGCCGTCGCACACGCCGCGAGCAACCTGCTGCTGCTGGGGGACCCGCAGCAACTCCCGCAGGTCAGCCAGGGCACCCACCCTGAGCCGGTGGACGCCTCGGCGCTCGGCTGGCTCGTCGACGGGCAGCACACGCTGCCCGAGGAACTCGGCTACTTTCTGGACCGCTCCTACCGAATGCATCCGGCGGTATGTGCGGCGGTGTCGCGGCTGTCCTACGACAACCGGCTGCACTCGGTCGAGGAGCGCACCGCGGCACGCCACCTCGACGGTGTCGAGCCCGGGGTGCAGGTACTGACCGTCGACCACGACGGCAACTCGACGGACAGCCGTGAAGAGGCCGAGACGATCGTTGCCGCGATCGAGGCGATGCTGGGGTCGGCCTGGACCGACGAGGACGGCACCCGGCCGCTGGCCGCCGCCGACGTGCTGATCGTGACCCCGTACAACGCGCAGGTGGTGCTGCTGCGGCGGTTGCTCGACGCGGCCGGGCTCTCGGACGTGCAGGCCGGCACGGTGGACAAGTTCCAGGGCCGACAGGCCCCGGTGGTGTTCGTGTCGCTGGTGGCCTCCTCGATCGCCGAGGTACCGCGCGGAATCTCCTTCCTGCTCAACCGCAATCGGCTCAACGTCGCGGTCAGCCGGGCTAAATATGCGGCGATGATCGTGCGTTCGGCACTGCTGACCGACTATCTGCCCTCCACGCCGGCGGGGTTGGTGGAGTTGGGAGCATTCCTGGCCATGTGTGGTAAACCCACGGCATGAGTTCTTCGCTGGCCGAACGGCTCCGGGGCATCGTGGGTGAGGCACACGTCCTCACCGACGCCGATGTCCTGGATGGCCGCAGCGTCGATTACACCGGGCGGTACCGCGGCACGGCCAGCGCGCTGGTGCGGCCCGGCTCGACCGATGAGGTCGCCGCGGTGCTGCGGGAGTGTCGCGAGGCCGGGGTGTGCGTGACGGTCCAGGGCGGGCGTACGTCGCTGGTGGCAGGAACAGTTCCTGAGCACGACGACGTGTTGCTGTCCACTGAACGGCTCACGCAGATCGGTGCTGTCGATGTCGTCGAGCGGCGGATCCGCGTCGGGGCGGGTGTGACCGCGGCGGCCGTCCAGCGCGCGGCCGCTGCGGCCGGGCTGCTGTTCGGTGTCGACCTCGCGGCACGGGATTCCGCCACAGTCGGCGGGATGGCGTCGACCAACGCCGGCGGCCTGCGTACCGTCCGCTACGGCAATATGGGCGAACAGGTGCTCGGTCTGGACATCGCGCTGCCCGACGGATCGGTGGTACACCGGCACAGCCAGGTGCGGGCCGACAACACCGGCTACGACCTGGCCTCACTGTTCATCGGCGCCGAGGGCACTCTGGGCGTCGTCACCGGTTTGGACCTTCGGCTGCACCCGGCGCCCAGGCATCGGGTGACGGCGGTGTGCGGATTCCATGACCTGCACGCCCTGGTGAGCGCGGGGCGCGCGCTGCGTGACACCGAATCGATTGCGGCCCTTGAGCTCATCGACGCGCGGGCGGCCGCGCTGGCCGCCGAGCATTTCGACGTGCCGGTGCCCACCGACGGAGCGTGGCTGCTGCTGATCGAGCTGGCCGGTGAGACCGATCTGACCGAGCGCCTGGCCGATGCACTGGCGGATGCCGAGCTGGCCGGTGAGCCGGCCGTCGGCGTCGACAGCACCGCCCAGCAGCGGCTCTGGCAGGTCCGGGAGTCCACCGCCGAGGTGGTCGGGCTGTTCGGGCCACCGCTGAAATTCGATGTCTCCCTGCCACTGTCGGCGATCCCGTCGTTCGCCGCGGACTCCACCGGTCTGGTCGCCGAGCACGCACCCGAGGCGGTCCCGGTTCTGTTCGGCCACGTCGGTGAGGGCAATCTGCACCTGAACGTCCTGCGCTGCGGTGCCGAACAGGAAGCGCACCTGTACGCCGCGATGATGAATCTGATTGCCGCCCATGGCGGGAACGTCAGCTCGGAGCACGGCGTGGGCAGCCGCAAGCGTGCATACCTGTCGATGGCGCGCACTGAGCAGGACATCGCCGCGATGCGCACGATCAAGGCGGCCTTCGACCCGACGGGCTACCTGAATCCGGCAGTGCTGTTCGACTAGGTGCGGCTTGCGCCCCCGCCTCGGAGCGACAAAGTCCGTGAATGGGAGTCATCGACCGGCCCGGCGCACCGAGATCGACACCACCGTGACCCCCACTCGAACTTTCCCGCGCTACCGTCGATCTCGCCGCCGGGCTCACGCCGACCGAACTACCGAGGCCGCACCAACACCGACTGCGCAATGACGCCGAGGGCCCCGTCGTCGTCGAACAGGGTGCCGACCGTCGTCCCCACCCCATCCGGGCCGTACATCGTCTCGGCGCGGATACCCGTCCACTCACCGACCGGGACCCGGTGCAGATGCACCACCAGATCGGTATTGAGGAACGTGTACTTCCTGATGTCGATCTTCGAGCCGATGCCATTGGCGCAGTCGGCGACCGCGAACAACCGCTCCAGCGGGGTGATCTCCTCGCCTGCCACCAGATCGACCTGCGGCCGCAGCCACGATTCGCCCGGACCGGGTGCCAGGGGGTCGGTCAGCCACAGCCACTGGAGGCTGTGCACGTAATTGCGGTCGAAGTTGTCGGCAAGGTTGCGATTGACCCCCGTCGAGCGCGGTGACAGCGGAGCGACCGGCGCCGACAGCAGCGCTTCGGTGTCCAGCGTCAGCATCCGCCATCCGCTGGCACTGGCGACCGGGCGGGGCTGCCCGTCCGGGCCCGTACCGAGCATCTGGGCGGACACCAATTCGATTTGTTTGCCGCGTCGTTCGACGGACGCGGTCATCCACAGATCACCGTCCGCCGGAACCGGGCCCAGCAGATCCACGACCACCCGGCTGAGCCGGGTGTCGTCTCGACGCTGACAACCCTGCAGGGCACGGACCAACAGAGCCGACACCGGGCCGCCGTGCTGAATGTGCGACGTCCACGTGCTGCGAACCAAGTCGGTGGCCCGGAACTTCTCCCCGCGGGGATCGTCCGGGTCGACGAGTTCGTAGTAGCTGTCGGTCATGGTCACCTCTCGATTGACGGAAAGCCCGCGCCGGGGATGTCGACCCTGACCATCTCGACGCACGATCCCCGGGTGCCGACGAGCCGCTGTGGATACGCATCGGGGGCCGACACCAAGAAAAGGGTGCGCCGGTCCGGGCCGCCGAGCATGCAGGCGATCGCCGCGCGGTCACCGATGTCGATGCGGTCGGTGACCTCACCCCCGGCCACCACCCGCTCGAACTGATGCGCCAGGGTCATCGACGTCCACACCCCGCCGTCCTCGTCCAGGGCGATTCCGTCCGGCGGACCGTCGAGCCCGTCGGCGAAGACCCGACGCCCGGACAGAGACCCGTCGGCGCCGATCTCGTAGGCGGTCAGCCGCCGCCCGATCGATTCGGCGACGATCAGCGTGCCGCCGTCCGGCGTGATCGCCATCCCGTTGGGGAAATCGAGATCACCGGCCACCACGGTCGCCGCATTGTCGAGATCGAGCCGGGCGATGATGCCCCCCTCGCGGGCTTGCGAACCGATAAAGGCCCGGCCCTGCGGGTCGACCACCATGTCGCCGAGGCCGGCGGGTGCGATCCCGGACAGGTCGGCGATCTCGGTGACGACTTCCCCGTCATAGCCCAGCACCAGCCGGCGTTCGGTGGACACGATCAACAACGTGCCGTCGGGACGAAACCCCAGACCGGCCGGTGCGTGCCCGGGCAGCCCCACCGTGGTCACCGACCCGTCGATGCTGATCGTGTGCACGGCCTCGCCAAGCATGTCCGAGATCCACAGCAGGCCTTCAAACCAGCGGGGGCCTTCACCGAAGCAGAATCCGCTGGCAAGCTGAGCGCGAGACAAGGAGCCGAGAACGGTCATGCCCTACCTTTACAAAACATCGCACAAATGTCACGCTCCGTACGTGGCACTGTCAACGACCCACGCGTTACCGGAGGCCTGAGCCTGTGTGGTGTTATCGGCTTGTCGCGCCGTACACGTTCGAACGGGTCACGGTGCTCGACCCGTCGCACGACCGGCTGCGCGACGGACAGGTGCTGCTCAAGTTCCTGGCCGCCGGCATCTGCGGCAGCGACATCCCCGGTTTCAAGGGCGTGCAGGGCCGCCTGCCCGGCGACACCGGGGCACTCGCCGCCGAGCTGGCGGGCTTCCCGGTCCACGAGATCGTCGGCGAGGTCCTGGCCAGTAACCACCCCGAGCACCAGCCCGGTGACCGCGTCGTCGGCTGGGCGTCCGGATTCGACGGCCTGATGGAATTCGTGATCTCCGACGGCAACGGACTGGCTCCCTACGACCCGTCGCTGAGCCCGGCCCACGCGGTGGGTCTGCAGCCGCTGGCCTGCATTCTGTATGCGCTCGAACAACTTCCACGGCTGGACGGCAAACGGGTGGCCGTGATCGGCCAGGGATCGATCGGGTTGTTGTTCTCCTTTGCGGCCAAATCCGCCGGCGCAGCACACGTCATCGGGGTCGACCCCATCTACCGTGACGACGTCGGCGCGACGTTCGGTGTGGACACCGTGGTTCGGTCCACCAGCGACCGTTGGGTGGCGCACCTGGCACCGCACGACAAACCCGACATCGTCATCGAAGCCGTCGGGCACCAGGTCGCCACCCTCAACAACGCGGTCGAAGCGGCCGGATTCGGCGGCACCGTGTTCTATTTCGGTGTGCCCGACGACGACAGCTATCCGATCAGCATGCGCACCATGTTGCGCAACAATCTCACGCTGAAATCCGGTGTGACACTGGACCGCCGGCGAGTGCTCGACGCCGCGGACGCGTTCGCCCGCAAGCATCCCGACCTGTTGGGCAACTACGTCACGCACACCTTCGACGTCGCCGACGTGCAGGAGGCTTTCGAGTTCGCCTGCCGCCCGACCCCGGGACGGGTCAAGATCTCGATCGTGGCCTCATGACCGCCAGCAGACTGCAGCAGGCGCTCGCCGACAAACCGCAGGTATGGGGTGGCTGGATCACCGGTCCCACCTTTCTCGGCCCCGACGAATTCGCCCACGCCGGTTACGACTACGTCGGTTTCGACATCCAGCACGGCTACCTCGACGACGCCGAGGTTGCGCAGATCCTGCGCCGTATGGAGCACGTCCCGATCGCCACCGCGGTCCGGGTGCCCTCGACGGCGGCCGCACCGATCGGGCGTGTGCTCGACGCCGGCGCCGACGCGATCATCGTCGCGATGGTCGACCGTCCCGAACAGGCCGCCGAAGCGGTGGCGGCAACCCGCTACGCGCCCATCGGCATCCGAAGCTTCGGTCCCCTCCGGGCCAGCCTGGGTATCGACCCCGTTGCGTTGGCTGATCGGGTGAGCGTGTTCGCGATGATCGAGACCGCAGCCGGCCTGGACGCGGTCGACGAGATCTGCGCGGTCCCCGGTCTTGCCGGCGTCTACGTCGGACCGGCGGACCTCGCAATCTCCCTCGGCCACGAGGTGGTCAAGGCGACCAGCCGGCCGAAGGTGAGGGATGCGATCGTCCGCGTACACCAGGCCGCAGCGGCGGCGGGCATCGTGGCCGGCATCCACGCCGGTGATGGGAACACAGGAAAGGAACTGGCCGCGTTGGGCTTTCAGCTGATCACCTTGGCCCCGGAGTCGCAGGCTTTGCGCCGCGGGGCAATTGCGCATCTCGCCGAAGCGAAAGGACGCGCATGACAGCCAAGGTCGCACTTGTCACCGGAGCCGCGCGCGGTCAGGGTGCGGCGCTGGTCAGACGGTTGCGGGCCGACGGGTTCGAAGTGGGCGCCGCCGACCGGCTGATCGACGATCTACGCAAGCAGGTCGAGGAGCTCGACGACCCGGGGGTGATCGCCGTCGAGTTGGACGTCACCTCCGAGGAGCTGTGGGCGTCCGCGGTGGCCGAGGTGGTCAAGCGCTTCGGTGGCCTGAGCACGCTGGTCAACAATGCCGGCGTGCTGCACCGGGCGCCGCTGTCCGAGGAGACCGCGGAAGGGTTCGAAAGCAGTTGGCGATTCAACACGTTGGGACCATTCCTCGGTATCAGGGCGTCACTTCCCCATCTCCGCGCGGCCGAGGGTGCGGCAATCGTCAACACCTGCAGTACCGGCGCGATCCGGCCGTTCCCGTTCCACGCGGCGTACGGATCGTCGAAATGGGCGTTGCGTGGCCTGACCCAGATCGCGGCGGCCGAGCTCGCCGGTGACGGCATCCGGGTCAATGCGGTGTTCCCCGGGCCGATCGACACCCCGATGCTCGATGACACGGCGCGGCAGCGGCTGATCGAACGGTCCTACAGCGGCCGCCTCGGCCAGCCGATGGAAGTCGCGGATGCGGTGGCGTTCCTGGTGTCCGAGCACGCGTCGTTCATCACCGGAGCAGAGCTCGTCGTCGACGGTGGCCAGTGCCTGCGGATCGGGTGACCGCGCTGTCGGTCGGTATCATCGGCGCCGGCCCCGGCGGTCTGGCGCTCGGAATCTTTCTGTCCAAGGCCGGGTTCCGGGACTTCACCATCTTCGACCGTGAAGACGGCGTCGGTGGCACATGGCGCATCAACACCTATCCGGGCCTGGCGTGCGATGTGAAGTCGCACTTGTACTCGTACTCGTTCGACCTGAACTCACAGTGGAGCCGAATGTGGCCCGGACAGCCCGAACTGCTGCAGTACTTCGAACGCTCCACCGACCGCCACGGCCTGCGGCCGCACTTGAGACTGAACACCGAAATAACCTCGGCACAGTGGAATTCGGGTACCAACACCTGGACGCTGACCGATTCGGACGGCGCCCAGCACACCTTCGACATCGTGGTCTCGGCGGTGGGGATGTTCACCCGGCCACTGATGCCCGAGCTGCGCGAGCAGGAACCGTTCACCGGGACGCTGATGCACACCGCGCGCTGGGACCATTCGGTGGACCTCACCGGGGCCCGGGTTGCCGTGCTGGGCACCGGGTCCACTGCGTCGCAACTTCTTCCGGAGGTGGCCAAGGTCGCCGACAAGGTGTACTCGGTGCAACGCTCCCCCACCTGGATCCTGCCCAAGCCGGACCGGCCGTACAGCGACCGGGAGCGTTGGGTCTTCCGGTGGGTTCCGTTCGCCAAGAAGCTCTACCGGACCCGGCTGTGGCTACGCAGTGAACGCAACATCTCGGTGATCGAGAACGGCAGCGACAAAACGCAAGAATTCAAAGACATTTCGCTGCGGTACCTGGAAGCATCGGTTGCCGACCCCGACCTGCGGGCCAAGCTCACCCCGGACCATCCGCTTGGCTGCAAACGGTTGGTGTTCGCTGCCGACTACCTGTCGACGCTGACCCAACCGCACGTCGAGGTGGTGTCCAGCCCGGCCCGCTCACTGCGGGCACGCGCACTGGTCACCGCGGACGGCTCCGAACTGGACGTCGATGTGGTGCTGTGCGCCACCGGGTATGCCGCCACCGACTACCTGGGCCAGATCGAGGTCCGCGGGGAGGACGGCCGATCGCTGCACGATACCTGGCGCGACGGCGCCTTCGCCTATCTGGGCATGACGGTTCCGGGCTTCCCGAACTTCTTCATGCTGTACGGGCCGAACACCAACGTCGGCTCCAACAGCGTGATCTTTGTGCTCGAGGCCCAGGCCCGCTACGTCGTGCGGGCCCTGAAACATCTGCGCCGCAACAGAAGAAACTATGTCGCGGTGCGGACCGACACCATGTCGGCCTTCTTGACCGACGTCGACCGCTGGATGGAAGGCACCGTGTGGATCACGCGGTGCAGCAACTACTTCCGAGCACCCAACGGCCGGGTGGTCACACAGTGGCCGCGCAGCGCAGGCGCGTTCTGGGCCATGACCCGCCGGTTTCGCCCGCGCGACTACACGTTCACCCCGCCGGCTGTCTAGCCATGGAACCGGACCCCGAGCTTCTCCGCCGGCTGGATCCCGCCCTGCATGCGTTCGCCGCCGCACGCACTGATCTGTCACTGAACACCCTTGCCGCCGTGCGGATCTCGCTCGACGTCCGGCGCGCCGATGCTGTCGCACAGATCGACACTGCCGGGGTCGACATCGTCGACGGCCATGCCGCAGGCGTTCCGGTGCGCATCTACCGCGGCGCCACATCTCCGTCGCCCGCGGTGATCTACTGCCACGCCGGAGCATTGATGCTCGGCAATCTCGATACCGATCACCGGCAGTGCGTCGAACTGGCCCGCCGCGGCGAATGCACCGTGGTGTCCGTCGACTACCGGCTGGCACCCGAGCACCCCTTCCCCGCCGCGCTGGACGACGCGATGACGGTGTTGCAGCGGAGCTGGACGGCCGGGCCGGACCTTGGGCTCGACCGCGATCGCCTTGTGCTCGCCGGTAACAGTGCGGGCGCGGCGCTGGCCGCGGGTCTGGCGCAGCGGGCCGCCGCCGGCCAGGCTCCGCCGATCGTCGGCGTGCTGCTACACCAGCCGGTGCTCGATGACCGCCCCACGGCATCGAAGGCGGAGTTCGACTCGACGCCCGGGTTCGACGGTGCCGCGGCCGAGGCGATGTGGCGGCACTACCTCGGCGAGACCCTTCCGAGCGCCGCCGCGGTGCCCGCGCGCAGCCACCAAATGATCGGGGCGGCAAGCACCTTGATCACCTGCTCGGAGTTGGATCCGCTGCGTGATGAGGCGCTGGACTACGCGGGCCGGTTGATGAGTTTCGGTGTCCGCACCGACCTGCACGTCTTCGGCGGTACCTGTCACGGTTTTGACTCGCTGTCCCCGGACTGGGAGGTCAGCCAGACGTTGCTGGTGATGCAGGCCGAGGCGCTGCGACGATTCTTCGGCCGATGATGACCTTTACAGATTACCTACGAAGTGTCACGCTGTGTGGCGTGCATGAACTCGACCGGCGAGACCGGCAGCACGAGGTGGCCAGGTCGCGCCAGCGGACACCCAGGCTGGCCCGTTACCAACTCGATGTCGTCGGCGCCCACGTCGCCGACGTCGTCGACTCGGCCGGCGGCTGGCTGTTCGATCGGGTGATGGCCGGCTGGGATGTGCGGGTCGCGGTCGCCCACGCCGGAGACCTCGACGCTCTGCGCATCCTCGGCGTGCAGCCCACCGCGCTGCGCGTGATGTTCGACGGGTCGGACCTTCCCACCGCGCTCGCGCTGGCCGGGGCGGTGTGCGGAGAGGACGATCGGGTCCGCGACGCACTGGCCGCATCGGTCCGCTCGGCACGCACCGAGGTCACCGTCTGGGGCGATGTCTGGCTGCCCAGCGTGGGTCGCCGAGGAGCCGAGGTCTGCCACCAACTGAGCGCTGCGGCAAGGGTGTTCAAGGCGCAGGCGGCGGTCGCGGCCGGGCTGGACTCGACAGTCGGCCCCGTCGAAGCGTTCCGCAGTTACGGCCAGGGTGTTCGCACCGAGTACCAGGATCTGATGCCCGTCAGCTAGCGGTCGACGAAGATGTCGATGATCGGGCTGTCGCCCCCGCCGTAGCGGGACAGGTCCTCGACACCGGCGGCACGCAGTACGTCGGAGTCGATCAGGCAACCGCCGTTGACCTTCGCGGCGGGCGAGGTGATGATCTCGACCGCCGCGTCGGCCATGATCTCAGGACTGCGCGAGGATGCCAGCGCCTCCTCGAAGTCCGCCGAGTTGGCCACCGCCGAGGTCGCGATATAGGTCTCCGGCCACAGGCAGGTGAATCCGATTCCGGTGTCGGCGTATTCGGCTGCCCAGCCCAGCGACAGCAGTGTCATCCCATACTTGGACAGGGTGTAGGCCGGGTGTGCGCCGAGCCAGTGCGGGTTGAGGTTCAGCGGCGGGGCGATGGTGATGACGTGGCCGTTGGGCGATCTGCGCAGATGCGGCAGGCACGCCTTGGTCAACAGGAATGTGCCGCGAATGTTGATCTGCTGCATCAGATCGAACTTCTTGGCCGACAGCGTTTCGGTGGGGTCGGTGGCGATGGCGCTGGCGTTGTTCACGCAGATGTCGACCCCGCCGAACTCGGTCACCGCGGCGTCGACAGCGCGTGCGACGTCCTCTTCGCTGCGCACGTCACCGACGACGGCGACCGCCTTGCCGCCGGCAGCCTCGATGTCGGCGGCCGCGGTGTAGACCGTGCCCGGCAGCTTCGGGTGCGGCTCAGCGGTTTTGGCCAGCAGCACGACGTTGGCGCCGAGCCGTGCCGCGCCGAGCGCGATGGCCAGACCGATACCCCGGCTACCGCCCGACACGACCAGCGTGCGGTCGGTGAGCGAACCCTTCGCGGCCATCATTCTCCTCGCTGAAAACTGCATTCTCTTTTTCAGCGAGCATAGTACTCAATCGAGAAGAACGTGCGGAAGGGTGAGCCTTCGGTCAGTCACCCGGGCGTGAGTGACGGCCATGGCTCTGGACCTCGGCGGGCTCGTCGCGGTAGTGCCGAGCCGGCCGAGACTCGCCCGGATCGCTGAGACGGTGCCGTGATCGGTCACCATTTACAGGGAAACCGTTGTGCGGCAAGCCGACCGGTTCCGCACCCAGCTCGGGCCGCGCGACTGGCGGGTGCCATCTGATCACCTCGGTCTCGTCGTCGCGCTCGTCACGCACCGGCGGCGCGACCGGCTCCCGATCCACCACGTACTCCAGGTAGTAGTCGTCGTCATAGCCGTCGTCGTAGACCGGGATCTCGTCGGTGACCTCGTCGCCGTCCCGGACCGGGCGCGGGGAACCGAACCCGCCGACCACGAACAACGCGGCCACGATGCCGAACAGCGCCCCGAACGCCGGCAGCAGCATCGACTGCGACAAGGCGGCGGCGAACGGTTCCCGCAAGAACGACGGAAGCGCAAGCACCGCCAGGTCGCTCGGAGCGGCATCAGCCGGTGCGGCCGGCATCTCGGCGCTGATCCGGGACGCCATGAACGCGGCCATCCCGGCGCTACCCAGCACCGAGCCCACCTGGCGGGTCGCGTTGTACACGCCCGACCCGGCACCGGCCAGGTGCGCGGGCAGGTTGCGGGTGGCGGTCGCAGCCAGCGGCGCCCAGATGAACGCCATCCCGACCCCCATCGCGGTCAGCGCCAGCACCAGCCGCCAGATCGGCGTCGTCGGCGTCATGTCGATCGACAGCCACGTCAACGCGATCGCCAGCACCGAGAAACCGAAACCGAGGATCGGACGTGGGTGAACCCGATCGGTCAACTGGCCCACGAACGGGGCGAGCACACCACTGGACACCGCCATCGGCGCGATCAGCAGCGCCGAGCGCGTCGGCGACAGCCCGCACACCACCTGTGCGTAGAACATCACCGGCAGCATCATCGCGGTGACGACAAAACCGATCACGGCCACGCCGATGTTGGACAGGCTGAAGTCGCGGTCGGCGAACATCTGCAGCGGGATCAGCGGCTCGTTGCGGTTGATCGACTGCCAGTACACGAACGCGGTGAAGAAGCCGATGCCGGCGACGATCACGGCCCAGATCCACGCTGCCCAGTGATGAGCCTGGCCTTCCTGCAGGCCGAACACCACCAGGAACATCCCGATCCCGGACAGCGCCACCCCGACGATGTCGAACCGGTGTTTGCGGGTGGGCAACGCCGGGATCAGCCAGACCGCCAACCCCAGACCGATCACACCGACAGGCACGTTGACGAAGAAGATCCACTCCCAGCCCAGCCGGCCGACGAGCACGCCGCCGGCGAGCGGGCCGACCAGTGTGGCCACCCCGGCCGTCGCGCCCCACAGGCTCATCGCGACGCCGCGTCGCCCGGGCGGGAAGATCCGGGTGATCGTCGACAGGGTCTGGGGCGTCAGCAGCGCCGCGCCGAGCCCCTGCACCACGCGGGCGGCGATCAGCGTGTCGATGGAGCCGGCCAGACCGCACCACAACGACGACACCGTGAAGATCGCCAACCCGACGATGTAGAGGTTCTTGGGTCCGAAGCGGTCGCCGAGGCGGCCGGCCAACAGCAATGGCACGGCGTAGGCCAGCAGGTACGCACTGGTCACCCAGATCACGGTGTCGTAGTCGGTGATCTGGAGCCCGTCCATGATGCTGGGATTCGCGACGGCGACGATCGTCGAATCGACCAGGATCATGAAGAAGCCGACCAGCATGGCCCACAGGGCGGGCCACGGGTTGGCCGGCACGTCGGGCGCCGCGACCGGATCGGGGTCCAAGTCCACGTCCGGCGCCGGGCCGGCCATGTTCCTGGTCATATCCACTACCTCGTTTCGGCTACTGCGATGGTGTCGGCGCGCGCCCCCGCCAAACCCCCGCCGGACGATTGGTGGGCCCCCGCGCCTCAAGCCGTCACGCCGCCGGATCGAGCCTATCGACCCGTCGAGCCAGACCTGAGAGCGAGTCCACGGCCGGAATCATCGTTGCGGTGTCTGACTCGGTGCGGCGTCGTCGGTGCCCCCGACGAACAGCAGCGCCACCAACGCGATCGCCACACCGGCGGTCATCACCACCGAGAGGGCGACCTCGTCGTTGCCCATCAAGCCGACGACCGGCGCGATGACCGCGCCGACACTGAACTGCGCGGCACCCAGCAGGGCGGCGGCGGTTCCGGACGCTTCATGGTGGCGCGACAGCGCGACCGCGGGAGCGTTCGGGATGACGAAGCCCATCATCGCCAGGACAGCCCACACCGGAATCAGGAAGCCGTAGATACCGCCGGTGTGGGTCACCGACAGTGCGACGAACACCGCGCCAACCCCGGTCGCCACGGTAAGCGCGATCATCAGGATGCGTTGCGGGGACAACCGGCGCAGCAGAATGACATTGAGCTGGGTGGCGACGACGAACGCGATCGCCCCCGCCCCGAACACCAACGCGAACGTCTGCTGATCCAGACCGTGGCGGCCCTGCAGGACGAAGGCCGCGCCGGCGATATAGGCGAACAGCCCGGCCATCCCGAGCGCGCCGACGATCACCAGGATGACGAACTTCAGATCGCGCAGCAGACTCCCGTAGGTCGCCGCGATCGAGCGGACCCGCAGCGGTCGGCGGCTGCCCACCGGGAGGGTCTCCGGCAGCGCGAGCGCCGCAACCAACAGCAGCGCGCCCGCCAGAACGATCAACACCGCGAACACCCAGTGCCACGACGCCTTGAGCAGTACCGCCGCCCCCAATGACGGCGCGACGATCGGCGCCACCCCGAGGATCAGCATCAGCCGTGACATCACGGTTGCGGCGGCGCTGTCGTCGAACAGGTCACCGACGACGGCGACCGCGACGACCATCGCGGCGGCCGCGCCCATCCCCTGCAGGCCCCGGGCCAGGCTCAACACCGCGATATCGGGTGCGAACAAACACAGCAGCGACGCCAGCATGTGCAACGCGATCCCGGCCATCAGCGGGCGTCGCCGCCCCAGCGAATCCGACAGCGGACCGACGATCAGCTGCCCGAGAGCCAGCCCGGCCAGCGTTCCGGTCAGCGTCAGCTGCGCCACCGAAGACGACACCCCGAGCTCGTCGGCGATCCGCGGAAGCGCAGGCAGGTACATGTCGATGGTCAGCGGTCCCAGCGCCACCAGCGCGCCCAGCACCACGATCATTCGCAGCCGGCTCGGAACCGCAACGTCCGCGCTCAGCGGCTGCGGGTTGCGGGTGGCAGTCACAGTTCGCGATGTTGCCATGCCCACCCACAGCACGCGCAGCCGATTATTTGTTCCTCCTGCGGCTATCCGACCCACGGTGACCGGGATCACCGCGAGGCACCTTTACCTGGTGGTCGTTCGTTAGCCTGGTGTTACGCCTATCAGGAAGGCACACCCATGAAGCTCCGTCGCGAGCAATTGCCGGCCAAGGTCGAGGACGACGCGACCATGACTGCGCGGGTGCTCTCCCAGATCCTGGAGCGCAGCACTCGCGCCCAGGCCCCGGCGGTCCGCGCCTACGTCGCGCGACTGCGCCGATCCAATCCCGAAGCGACCCCGGCCGAGATCGTCACCAAGCTCGAGAAGCGCTATCTGGCCGCGGTGATGGCCAGCGGTGCCGCCGTCGGGTCGGCGGCGGCGTTCCCCGGCATCGGCACACTGGCGGCGTTGTCGGCGGTCGCCGGCGAGACGCTGGTTTTCCTGGAGGCCACCACGGTGTTCGTCCTGGCTGTCGCCGATGTCCACGGCATCCCGCTCGAGCAGCGCGAGCGTCGCCGCGCGCTGGTGCTGGCGGTGCTCGTCGGTGAAGAGAGCAGGGGCGCGATAGCCGACCTGATCGGCCCGAGCCGCACCAGCGGAGCGTGGCTTGCCGAGGGTGCGGACATGCTGCCGTTGCCGGCGCTGGCCCAGTTGAACACCCGACTGATGCGCTACTTCGTCAAGCGGTTCACGCTCAAGCGCTCGGCGATGGCGTTCGGCAAGATGCTTCCCGTCGGCATCGGTGCCGCGGTGGGTGGCGGTGGCAACCGAATGATGGGCAAAAAGATAGTGAACAATGCCCGCGCGGCGTTTGGGCCCGCGCCCAGCCGGTGGCCGGTGAGCCTGCACCTGCTGCCAGCGATCGAGCCGGGCGGATAACCGTTCGCCGACCTCCGACGACCGGTTGTCGCACCAGCTTCGGGCATGGAGCTGACGTGCTTCGGGAACAACGGAGAAGCGATAGCCTTTTAGACGGCGGCCAGGTGTCGTGGCGCAAGAGTGGGGCAAACCGTCGAGCACGGCTTGCCGGGACGAAGGAATTGAGGCGAGGAACTGCCGTGAGCAGTACTAGTTCACCATTCGGACAGAACGAATGGCTGGTCGAGGAGATGTACCGCAAGTTCCGCGACGACCCCTCCTCGGTCGATCCCAGTTGGCACGAGTTCCTGGTCGACTACAACCCGGAGCCGACGACCGACTCGGCCGCCGGCGGCAACGGCCAGTCCACGGCCACCAAGGCGCCCGTCGCTCCGCCGGAACCCGCACCGGCTCCCCCGCCGGCCAAGCCGGCGCCCGCCAAGCCCGCGCCGGCCGACAACGGCACGGCCAAGGCCGCACCGGCCAAAGCCCCGGCCAAGGAGGCGCCCGCCAAGGAGCCCGCACCCAAGCCGGCACCGGCGTCCTCGTCGGACGACGGCGACGAGACCCAGGTGTTGCGCGGCGCGGCAGCAGCCGTCGTCCGCAACATGAACACCTCGCTGGAAATCCCGACCGCGACCAGCGTGCGGGCCATCCCGGCGAAGCTGATGATCGACAACCGCATCGTCATCAACAACCACCTCAAGCGCACCCGTGGCGGCAAGGTGTCCTTCACGCACCTGCTCGGCTACGCGATCGTGCAGGCGGTCAAGTCATTCCCCAACATGAATCGCCACTTCGCGGAGATCGACGGCAAACCCAACGCCGTCACGCCTGCGCACACCAATCTGGGCCTGGCGATCGACCTGCAGGGTAAGAACGGACAGCGGTCGCTGGTGGTCGCCGCGATCAAGAACTGCGAAACCATGCGGTTCGGCCAGTTCATCGCGGCCTACGAGGACATCGTGCGGCGCGCCCGCGACGGCAAGCTGACCGCCGAGGACTTCGCCGGAGTGACGATCTCGCTGACCAACCCCGGCACGATCGGCACTGTGCACTCGGTGCCCCGGCTGATGTCCGGGCAGGGCGCGATCGTCGGCGCCGGCGCGATGGAATACCCGGCGGAGTTCCAAGGTGCCAGCGAGGAGCGCATCGCCGAGCTCGGCATCGGCAAGCTGATCACGCTGACGTCGACCTACGACCACCGCATCATCCAGGGCGCGGAGTCCGGCGACTTCCTGCGGACCATCCACCAGCTGCTGCTCTCCGACGATTTCTTCGACGAGATCTTCTTCGAGCTGGGCATCCCCTACGAGCCGGTCCGCTGGCGCACCGACAACCCCGATTCGATCGTCGACAAGAACGCCCGCGTGATGGAGCTGATCGCGGCCTACCGCAACCGCGGGCACCTGATGGCCGACATCGACCCACTGCGCCTGGACAAGACCCGCTTCCGCAGCCACCCCGACCTCGACGTGAACACCCACGGCCTGACGCTGTGGGACCTCGACCGGGTGTTCAAGGTCGACGGATTCGCCGGCAAGGAATTCAAGAAGCTGCGCGACGTGCTCGGGCTACTTCGAGACGCGTACTGCCGCCACATCGGCGTGGAGTACACCCACATCCTGGAACCCGAGCAGCAGAAGTGGCTTCAGGAGCGCATCGAGGTCAAGCACGAAGGACCGACGGTCGCCCAGCAGAAGTACATCCTGTCCAAGCTGAACGCCGCTGAGGCGTTCGAGACCTTTTTGCAGACCAAATACGTTGGGCAGAAGCGTTTCTCGCTGGAGGGCGCGGAAACCGTCATCCCGATGATGGACGCCGCGATCGACCAGGCCGCCGAACACGCGCTCGACGAGGTCGTCATCGGAATGCCACACCGCGGCCGGCTCAACGTGCTGGCCAACATCGTCGGCAAGCCCTACTCGCAGATCTTCAGCGAGTTCGAGGGCAACCTGAACCCGTCCCAGGCGCACGGCTCGGGCGACGTCAAGTACCACCTCGGTGCCAGCGGCAATTACATCCAGATGTTCGGCGAGAACGACATCGAGGTCTCCCTGACCGCGAACCCGTCACACCTCGAAGCTGTCGACCCGGTGATGGAAGGCATCGTCCGGGCCAAGCAGGATCTGCTGGACAAGGGGACCGGTGAAGACGGCTTCACCGTCATGCCGATGATGTTGCACGGCGATGCGGCCTTCGCCGGCCAGGGCGTGGTGGCCGAGACGCTGAACCTCGCGCTACTGCGGGGCTATCGCACCGGCGGCACGATCCACATCATCGTCAACAACCAGATCGGTTTCACCACCTCGCCGCAGGACTCGCGCAGCTCGGAGTACTGCACCGACGTCGCAAAGATGGTGGGAGCGCCCATCTTCCACGTCAACGGCGACGATCCCGAAGCCTGCGTCTGGGTGGCCCGCCTCGCGGTGGACTTCCGGCAGAAGTTCAAGAAGGACGTCATCATCGACATGCTGTGCTACCGCCGTCGCGGGCACAACGAAGGTGACGACCCGTCGATGACCCAGCCCTATATGTACGACGTCATCGACACCAAGCGCGGTGTCCGCAAGACCTACACCGAAGCTCTCATCGGCCGTGGCGACATCTCGATGAAAGAGGCCGAGGACGCGCTGCGCGACTACCAGGGTCAGCTGGAGCGGGTGTTCAACGAGGTTCGCGATCTCGAGAAGCACGAGGTCGAACCCAGCGAGTCGGTCGAAGAAGACCAGATGATCCCGCGCGGCATGACCACCGCTGTGGACAAGTCGCTGCTGGCCCGCATCGGCGATGCGCACCTGGCGTTCCCGGAGAACTTCAGCGTGCACCCGCGCGTCAAGCCGGTGCTGGAGAAGCGGCGCGAGATGGCCTACGAGGGCAAGGTCGACTGGGCGTTCGCCGAATTGCTGGCGCTCGGAACGTTTTTGGCCGAGGGCAAGCTGATCCGGTTCTCCGGACAGGACACCCGGCGCGGCACGTTCACCCAGCGGCACTCGGTGATCATCGACCGCAAGACCGGTGCGGAGTTCACCCCGCTGGACCTGCTGACCGTCAACCCGGACGGCACGCCGACCGGCGGCAAGTTGATGGTGTACGACTCGGCGCTGTCGGAGTACGCGGCCGTCGGCTTCGAATACGGCTACTCGGTGGGCAATCCGGACGCGCTGGTCCTGTGGGAGGCGCAGTTCGGCGACTTCGTCAACGGCGCGCAGTCGATCATCGACGAGTTCATCAGCTCCGGTGAGGCCAAGTGGGGCCAGCTCTCCGATGTGGTGCTGCTGCTGCCGCACGGCCACGAGGGCCAGGGACCCGACCACACCTCGGGCCGCATCGAACGATTCCTGCAGTTGTGGGCCGAGGGTTCGATGACGATCGCACTGCCGTCGACCCCGGCGAACTACTTCCACCTGCTGCGCCGCCACGGCCTCGACGGGGTGCACCGTCCGCTGATCGTGTTCACGCCGAAGTCGATGCTGCGCAACAAGGCTGCCGTCAGCGACATCCGGGACTTCACCGAGCAGAAGTTCCGGTCGATCATGGAGGAGCCGACCTACACCGACGGTGACGGCGATCGGAACAAGGTCACCCGGATCCTGTTGACCAGCGGCAAGATCTACTACGAGCTGGTGGCCCGCAAAGACAAGGACAAGCGAGACGACGTCGCGATCGTCCGCGTCGAGCAGCTGGCCCCGCTGCCCAAGCGGCGGCTGAGCAACACCTTGGACTCGTATCCGAATGCCACCGAGTTCTTCTGGGTGCAGGAAGAGCCGGCGAACCAGGGCGCCTGGCCGACATTCGGCCTGACGCTGCCGGAGTTGTTGCCGGAGAAGCTGGCCGGGATCAAGCGCATCTCGCGGCGCGCCATGTCGGCGCCGTCGTCGGGATCGTCGAAGGTGCACGCCGTCGAGCAGCAGGAGATCATCGACGAGGCCTTCGGCTAGGCCTCAGCCTCTTGCGGTCAATGTAGCCGCCGGCCAGGACGCCATGACGAATCGATGACGTCGGTCTGAAATCCGCACATTTGAAGCGAGTATGGATTTCATGACAATTCATCATGTGTTTGGCCACCATTGATGGCATGGCTACGTCGGTAAATTCTCAGGCGCCCGGATCTCGTCCACGCCGGCAGGCCGTGCTCGGTCAATTGCCGCGGATCACCCGCGCGGATGGAACGCCGATCCGCGTGCTGCTGGTCGACGACGAGCCGGCGCTGACCAATCTCGTGCAGATGGCTCTCAACTATGAGGGCTGGGACATCGAGGTGGCGCACAACGGTGAACAGGCCGCCCAGAAGTTCCGCGACGTCGAACCTGATTTGCTGGTCCTGGACATCATGCTGCCCGACACCGATGGCTTGCAGATCCTGAAGCAGATCCGCGAGAACGACCGGTATACCCCGACGCTGTTCCTCACCGCCAGGGACTCGGTGATGGATCGCGTCCAAGGACTGACCGCGGGAGCCGACGACTATCTGACCAAGCCGTTCAGCTTGGAAGAACTCGTCGCACGGTTGCGGGGCCTGCTGCGAAGGGCCAACGCGATGACCGACCCCAGCGAGGAAACCCTCAAAGTGGGTGACCTGGTTCTCTCAGGCCCTAGCAGGGAGGTAACCCGGGGCGGTGAGCGAATCACGTTGACCTCGACCGAGTTCGAGTTGTTGCGCTACATGATGCGCAACGCCCGGCGCGCCGTCACCCGCGCGGAGATTCTGGACCGGGTGTGGAACTACAACTTCGGCGGTCGCTCGAGCATCGTCGACCTCTACATCTCCTATCTGCGCCGCAAGATCGACGACGGACGGAAGCCGATGATTCAGACCGTGCGCGGGGTCGGCTACATGTTGCGCCCGCCCGAGGAGCAATGACCGCTTCGAAACGGTGGTGGAGGCGTCGCTCCCTGCGACGCCAGCTCGCCATCGGAGTGTCCTCCATCGTCAGCGTCGCCTTGATCGTGGTCGGCACGGTGGCGGTGATCAGTCTGCGCGACGAGGCGATTCGCCTCAGCGACACCCAGGTGGCGAATTCTCTTGCGGCGTTCTCCTATGCCTATGCCAAGTGGGACGCCCAGCGCACCATCGCCCCCGACGCGACCGGCATGCCGATGGGACGCGCGAGCGCCTTCCAAAACCAGGCGCCGGGCACAGCGATCGCGGTGGTTCGTGACGGCGCCGTGGTCTACTCCAATGTGTTTGCCGACGGCGCACAACTACCGGCGCCGGCCGATGCCCAGCGCGCCATGGAAGCCGTGAATTGGGCTGACAGCGGGCCGCGTACCGTCCAACTCGGTGAACTCGGTCCGTATCGGGCGGACAGCCGGGACGTCGGTGCCGGAGAGCGGCTGGTGGCAGCCGTTTCCTTGCGACCGGCCGAGAAGACGGTGGCGCACGAGACGCTCATCGTCGTCATTCTTGTCGTGCTGGCGCTGTTGGCCACCGGAATCGGCACGGTGTGGACGGTCAGTCACGCGCTCAAGCCTCTGCGACGCATCGCCGCGGTTGCCGGCGAGGTAGCGACGCTGCGGCTGGATGGAACAGAGACTCGCATCACTGCGCGTGTCGATGAATCCGACACCGACCCGGAATCCGATGTCGGAGTCGTCGGACACGCCTTGAACAGGCTGCTCATCAACGTCGACTCCGCACTCGCAGACCTGGCTGCCTCCGACCGGCGTATGCGGCAGTTCCTGGCTGATGCCAGCCACGAGTTGCGGACCCCGCTGGCCTCGATCCTCGGTTATGCGGAGCTGACCCGGCAGGACAGCGCGACGCTGCCGGAGACCACGGAGTACGCCCTGGCGCGCATCGAGGCCGAGTCCCGCCGGATGTCCGTACTGGTCGCCGACCTGCTACTGCTGTCTCGCCTCGAGGAACGAAATGATCTCGATATCGAGGACGTCGAGTTGTGTGACCTGGTGGCCGATGCGGTGAACGACGCCGCGGTGAGTGCGCCCGATCATCACTTCCACCTCGAGCTCCCCGATCACCAGGTACGGATCCGCGGCGACAGAGCACGCCTACACCAGGTACTGGCCAACCTGCTGGCCAACGCCCGCATCCATACTCCGGCCGGCGTCAATGTCACGGCGGCGGTCGGCATCGCACCCGGTGACCCGGCCACGGTGAAGATGGTCGTCAGTGACGACGGGCCCGGCATTCCCCCCGAGGTCATACCCAATCTCTTCGATCGATTCGTCCGCGCCGACAAAGCTCGCGCACGTGAGTCTGGTTCCAGCGGTTTGGGTTTGGCGATCGTGCGCTCCATCGTTCAGGCCCACGGGGGAACCGTGGAGGTGGAGTCAAAACCGGGGAACACCCGATTCACAGTTTCGATACCTCTGCACTCACCGAGTCCTCAAGATTTGAACTTCCTATGAGCTGGATGGCAGGTTGGCCAGCCGTTTCCAGAATCGAGATGTGGGACGGCAAGGCGGAAACCGCTCGCGGACAGGCTGTCAGCCGATGCGCTGGCCGCGTAGATCCCACCCGGCCTTCGGGACGACGTGAGGGATTGCCCTGATTATGACGTTGTCCCATCTGAGCTTTCTGATCGCCGGCTCCACCGCCGCCGCGATTACGGCCGGGCCGTAGGCATCGGCCGATCCTGGTAAGCCGGTCTCGATCAACTGAATCCAATGGTCGCCCGACCTCCTCATATCGTCGCCTGAAGGCTTCAGACCGCAAGCGCTTCTCACATTTGTTTCCGCTATGAGTTGAATGAGCAAGCGGCCGAAACCTTCTAGGCTAGAGGCGTGGGACGACGAGCGGAATCGACTACAGAACAACGGAGTTCGTTGACGCAGCCCGCCGCTCGAATTCAGCCCAGAACGAGTACAACCGATGAAAGGAATCGAGATGACCACTACCTTGCGCCGCCTGAGCCCGTTCATCATCGCCGGGGCCGCTGCCGCCGCGATTGCGGCCGCACCAGCCGCTCAGGCGTCTACCAGTGGTTCACCAGAGTGTCGTGAGTCCACCGGAACGTCGGTGTGCCAGAAGCAGGGGCACGCTTCGATCGTGACGACTCCACGCGACTCTGGAATGCAGTGGGGGTTCGGCAGCCAAGCCGGTCCCCTCGCCCCGATCTGGGCGCTCGGATAGCAGCCCTGCGCTAGATCGACCAAGGCCGCGGCGGATCCTCCTTCTGGAGGCTTCCCCGTGGCCTTTCGGCGTTCAGATCCGTTGCAGCACAGAAGTTTGCGTTCGATATGAGTCACGTGAAACGGCGCGCACACCGGCTTAACCTGGATGCATAGCGAAGTTCACTGTCAAACAGACTGTGCGACAGCGACTTCCGAATGCATGGCCTGTCTAAGGCCTCGCGGAAAGGAACCACCGATGACCACCAGACTCCAGGGCGCTATCGCGCCGCTCATTCTCGCGGGCGTCACCGCGGCGACCGTGGCTTTGGCACCAGTCGCCGGGGCGGCATCGAATACGGCGACATGCCGCGACAATGGCGGCGCATCACTCTGCCAGAGGCAGGGCCACGCGTCCATCAAAGTCGACAAGCCGTCCCGGGCGCCGCAGCCCTTCGGGTTCAACATCGGTTTCGGACCGATCGACCCAATGTGGGCCTTGGGTTGATCCGGCACACGGATCAGCGAGGTTGGCTCCCACTCGGCGGGGACCTCGAACTCGCGGGTGAGAGCTTCGCGATCGAATACCCGGAACTGGTGGCCAATGGCGCTGCTCGAAATGTCAGCCGGCGCCCTCAGGTATCTACCCGAAGTGCTCGACTTGGTCGCCAGCGGACCAATCGATCCTCTGGCGGTCCCCCCCACGGCGGTCAGCGGGGATCACAACGTTGGCTCCAGCCGGCGATCACGTTGGTGGTGACCCGCTGACGTGGCCTACGAGGACGACGCACACCGGCGCCCGCCATCACCTGTCCGGCGGCCAGCGGCAGCCGCTTCAGAAGCCGAAGTTGTTCAGCAAGTCCAGCGGGATCGGCGAGTTGCCATTCGCCAGATCCTGCATGGCGCGGGGGCAGAAGTAGGACACAGCCAGGCCCGTGAACATGGTGGCCGCGCCCAGCGGACGGCCCATCCGGTCAGCGACGGTGGAGGCGATGTCGGCGGTGTTCTGGCTGCGGTCCGCCAGCAGCGGGCAGATCGACTGCCCCATCTCGACGGCCTGCGCGGGGTCCATCCCGGTGATCCCGGCATTGCCCAACGCAGCCAAAAAGTCGTCGGTGGTGGTGTCCGCCTGCGCGGGCGCCGCCAGCGCGACGGCGCCGGCGATCAGTCCGGCAACCGCCCCGACGCTGGCCATACGGCGAAATGTCATGCTCTAAGCATCGCGGTCGACCATCCCGCTGTTACCGGCGGGGTGCTGAACCGATACCCTAGGTCCCATTAAACATGCGTCAAACAACTCGGAGGAGTCGTTCATGCAGGGGTTCGCCGGAAAGGTAGCGGTGGTGACCGGAGCCGGGTCAGGCATCGGTCAGGCACTGGCGATCGAATTGGGCCGGTCGGGTGCCAAGCTGGCCATCAGCGATATCGACACCGAGGGTCTGGCGATCACCGAAGAGCGCCTCAAGGCGATCGGTGTGGACGTCAAGGCCGACCGGCTGAACGTCACCGAGCGGGAGGCCTTCCAGGCCTACGCCGACGGCGTCAAGGCGCACTTCGGCAAGGTCAACCAGATCTACAACAACGCAGGCATCGCGTTCTCCGGTGACGTCGAGATCAGCCAGTTCAAGGACATCGAGCGGATCATGGACGTCGACTTCTGGGGCGTCGTCAACGGCACCAAGGTCTTCCTGCCCTACCTCATCGAGTCCGGCGACGGCCACATCGTCAACGTCTCCAGCCTGTTCGGCATCTTCTCGGTTCCCGGCCAGGCCGCCTACAACGCGGCCAAGTTCGCGGTGCGCGGCTTCACCGAGGCGCTGCGCCAGGAGATGATCCTGGCCAAGCACCCGGTCAAGGTGACCACGGTGCACCCCGGCGGGATCAAGACCGCGATCGCGCGCAATTCGACTGTGGCCGAGGGGCTTGATCAAGCGGCGATGGCCAGTGCCTTCGACAAGAAGCTGGCCAGGACGACGCCGGAGCGTGCGGCTCAGATCATTCTCGACGCCGTCCGCAAGAACAAGGCGCGGGTGCTGGTGGGCGCCGACGCCAAGATCCTCGACGTGATCGTGCGCATCACCGGTTCGGGCTACCAGCAGCTGTTCTCCACCGTGCTGCCCAAGCTCGCTCCCCCGATGCGCTGATCTTCTCAGCGCCCCAACGGGTGCGCGGACAGCCATTCCTCGGCGACCGACCGCGGATCGCGCCCTTGCGCGACGTGTTGGCGCATGTCGACCAGCGAGCCGGTGTCGAGTACGCCCGCGAGTTCATTGATCGCGCGGACCTGTGCGTCGTCGAGTTCGTTGCGACGGTAGAGCGGCACGATGTTCTCGGCCATCACCAGTTCCGGTTTGCGGTCGGCCAGGACGACCACATCACTCGGCACGCCGGTGTCGGCGGTCCCCGTCCATGCGGCCGTCATGTCGCCTGCCCGCAGCGCAGCGAACATCGTTGCCGCATCTGGAAATTCGCGCGGGGCAGGCAGTGTGCAACTACCGACCACAGTCGGCAACCCACGGACGTGCGCGGCCGCTCCGAGGCGCAGCCCGGCGCAATGGCTCACCAGTGCGGTCAGATCGCGGCTGCCCCACGCCGACGCGGTCGCATCGGTGACCGCCAGCGCGGGCTTGTCGTCGGCGGCGGTGGTGTAGTCACCGGCACCCACCCCCTCCGGCAGCACCCCCAGCAGAGCGCGGTACACCTGCGAATCCGAGCGGGCCGTGATGCCAGGCGCGAACTTGTGCAGCAGTCGTCCGGTGAACCCCGGCACCACACTGACCGCTCCGGAATCCAGTGCCTGCAACGGATCGTCGACGATCTCCACGTGCGCACCTGTCCCATAGGAGCGCAGAGCGGCGGCGTACAGATTGGCCAGCAGGGTGTATTCCGGGTCGGCTGTGGCACCCACGGCCATCGACGGTCCCGGCGCCGGCGACCCGCAGGCGACCGCCGCCAGGACCAGAAGTCCGAGCATCAGCCGGCGAAACATCGTCGGCCTCAGCACGTTTCGCTCAGGCTTCGGATGCCGCCGCCACCGCTGCGGCCACGGCCGGGCCGACCCGGGGATCCAGCGGGCTGGGCACGATGTGATCGGCCGCCAGGTCATCGCCGACGACGGAGAAGATCGCCTCTGCTGCTGCGACTTTCATCTTCTCGGTGATCCGGCGCGCCCCGGCGTCCAGCGCTCCGCGGAAGACACCGGGGAACGCCAGAACATTGTTGATCTGGTTCGGGAAGTCGCTTCGGCCGGTCGCCACGATCGCGGCGTGCTTGCGGGCCGCATCCGGGTGGATCTCGGGGTCCGGGTTGGACATTGCGAACACGATTCCGCCGGGGGTCATCGTGGCGATCAATTCCTCGGGAACGAGTCCGGCCGAGACTCCCATGAAAACGTCGGCGCCGTTGAGCGCCTCGGCGATCCCGCCGGTGAGCCCGCGCGGGTTTGTCCGGGTGGCGAGATCCGCCTTGACCGAGTTCATGTCGTCGCGGCCGGTGTGCAGGATGCCCTGGCTGTCCAGCACGGTGATGTCGGTGATGCCCGCGGCCAACAGAATGTTCGTACACGCGACTCCGGCGGCACCCGCACCCGACATGACCACCTTCAGCGAGTGCATGTCGCGATCGAGCACCTTGGTGGCGCCGATCAGGGCCGCGAGGACGACGATCGCGGTGCCGTGCTGGTCGTCGTGCATGACCGGGCAATCCAGCGCCTCGATCAGGCGGCGCTCGATCTCGAAGCAGCGCGGCGCCGAGATGTCCTCGAGGTTGACCGCGCCGAACGTCGGGCGCAGCCGGATGATCGTCTCGACGATCTCGTCGGGGTCTTTGGTGTCCAGCACGATCGGGATGGAGTCCAGCCCGCCGAAGGTCTTGAACAGCGCGGACTTGCCCTCCATGACCGGCAGCGACGCCGCGGGACCGATGTCACCGAGGCCGAGCACGGCGGTGCCGTCGCTGATCACCGCGACCAGCCGATTGGACCAGGTGTAGCGCGCGGCCAGGGTGTGGTCGGCGGCGATCGCGCGGCTGACCTGGGCTACGCCGGGGGTGTAGGCGATCGACAGTGCGCGCTGGGTGTCCAGCGGCGCCTTCAGCTCGACGGACAGCTTGCCGCCCACGTGAGCGGCGAAGATCTCTTCGTCGTCGATAACGACGCGGGGGGTACTCACTGTTTCGGACACGGCGTCAGGGTACTCGCCCCTAAAAGCTCACCGACCAGGGTCTCCCTGGCGTGAACTACGCCGACAACACTACTGGCGCGTAACATTTCCGCGGGGCCCGTCAGGGCCCCGCCTGCCGCTCAAGGGGAGGTCGGGTCATGCCGTCGTTTCGTCCACGCCCACAGGCTCTGCTGGGAGTGACCCGTACCCGATCCGCCCCCGTCGACGTCAAACGCATTCACGTGCCAGTCGCTCGGGCCATGGTCGACTGCGCGGTCTACGTCGAGGGTGACCGGCTTGCCGGCAAGTTCACCCACGCCGCCGCGCTGGAACGGGTTCGCGAGCTCGAGGCCGGCGGGCAGAAGGCGTTCGTCTGGATCGGCCTGCACGAACCCGACGAACATCAGATGCAGGCGGTCGCCGAGGTGTTCGGCCTGCACCCGCTGGCCGTCGAGGATGCGGTGCACGCCCACCAGCGCCCCAAGGTCGAACGCTACGACGACACCCTGTTCCTGGTCCTCAAGACGGTGACGTACGTGCCGCACGAGTCGGTCGCGCTGGCCCGTGAAATCGTCGAAACCGGCGAGATCATGGTGTTCGTCGGCCCCGACTTCGTCGTGACGGTGCGCCACGGCGACCACACCGGACTGGCCGGGCTTCGCAAACACCTGGAAGAAGAACGCCAGCACCTGGCACTGGGCCCGTATGCGGTCATGCACGCGATCGCCGACCACGTCGTGGACACCTACCGCGACGTCAGCGAACTGATGGAATGCGATATCGACGCCATCGAGTCGGAGACATTCTCGCCGCTGAAGAAGACCGACATCGAGCCGATCTATCTGCTCAAGCGGGAAGTCGTCGAATTGCGAAGGGCGGTCTCACCTCTCACCGTCGCACTCGGCCGATTCAATCCCGACTTCAAGGACCTGATGTCCAAAGAGGTGCTGCGCTATATGCGCGACGTCCTGGACCACGCGGCACAGGCGGCCGACCGGATCGAGTCCTATGACGAGATGCTGTCGTCGCTGGTGCAGGCCGCGCTGGCGAAGGTGGGCATGCAGCAGAACGTCGACATGCGCAAGATCTCGGCGTGGGTCGCGATCGCCGCGGTGCCGACGATGATCGCGGGCATCTACGGCATGAACTTCGAGCACATGCCGGAACTGTCATGGACCTGGGGTTACCCGGCGGTGCTCGCCCTCATGGCGACGGTCTGCGGGTTCCTCTACCTGAACTTCCGGCGCAACAACTGGCTGTGAGGCTCTAACCCGGTTGCGCCGCACGCCGGTTCGGGTCCAGCACGTCGACTCCGTCGTCGAGCCAGGCCTGGCGCATCGCGTCGGCACCCTTGAGCCGTACCCACGCCGCCTCGGTCTGCGTCACCGGGATCGCCGCCAGGAAGCGCACCGGGTCGCGGGGCGCCTCCAGCGGCAGGTCGGGAAGAGCCGAATCACCCAGCAGCACAGCGGTGAACGCGGCACCGTCCCAGAGCGGCGCGGACAGGTCGATCAGCGCGTCGGCGACCAGCACCACCCCCTCGACGGCCGGCGTCGCCGCCACGACGGCCAGGCTGCGGGCCAGACCCGGGGGTGCGGTGGTGGCGCGCAGGGTGAGGACGACCTCGGCGCGCGGGCCGTGCAACGGGTCGGCGATGCCGGCCGTCGGTTCGGTCATCGGGTGCAGCGAACAGCCCAGCGTCACATAGTGAGCCACCCCGCTGGCGTCCGGCCCGAAGCGCAACACCTCGATGCGCTCCAGCCCGAGGAACGTGACGCTCGCCGAATCCGGCTCGGCGTCGAGTCCGGCGTCGGCGAAGTGGCCGCGTAGGTGAGCGCGGACCGAATCCAGGGGCTCGCTCACTTAACCTGCGGGTGCAATGGTGAGGTTCACTCCGCTGTCGGCGTCGAAGATGTGCAGCTTGGCGGTGTCGAACGCCAACTCGATCGACTGCCCGATCGCCGCCTTCGAATCTGCGGAAAGCCTTGCCACGAAATCGTTCCCACCGGCACCGGACTCGGCGGCCAGCTCGGCCAGCTGGGCCGCCTTCGCGCTGTCGCCGCCGGTCGTGAAATACACGTACTTGTCGGCGCCCAGCGACTCGACCAGATCCACCGTCACCTCGAAGGTCGTGGCCTGGATGCGTTCGTAGGCGTCGAGCAGTGCCGCGTCCTCGAAGTGCTCGGGCCGGATGCCGACGATGACGTTGGCGGCCTTGGGATGTTGAGCCAGAACGTTCTGCACATCCTGGCTCAGCGTCACCTCGCCGAACGGCAACCGCAGGCTCATACCGTCGAGCGTCGCCGGGAAGAAGTTCATCGCCGGCGAGCCGATGAATCCGGCCACGAACAGGTTCGCCGGCCGCTCGTAGAGCTCGCCCGGCGTGCCGATCTGCTGTGCCTCTCCGCCGCGTAGCACCACGACCCGGTCACCGAGTGTCATCGCCTCGGTCTGGTCGTGTGTGACATAGACGGTGGTGGTGCCCAGCCGGTTCTGCAGCCTGGCGATCTCACCGCGCATCTGCACACGCAGCTTGGCGTCGAGGTTGCTCAGCGGCTCGTCCATCAGGAACGCCTTGGGCTGGCGGACGATCGCCCTGCCCATAGCGACCCGCTGGCGCTGGCCTCCGGACAGCTGCGAGGGTTTGCGATCCAGAAGTTCGGTCAGGTCAAGGATTTTCGCCGTCTCTTCGACCTTCTTGGCGATGTCGGCCTTGTTCAGCTTGGCCAGCGTCAACGGGAACGCGATGTTCTGCCGGACGGTCATGTGTGGGTAGAGGGCGTAGGACTGGAAGACCATCGCGATGTCACGTTCGCGGGGCGCCTTCTCGTTGACCCGGTCACCGCCGATCCTCAGCTCCCCGGCGCTGATATCTTCCAGGCCGGCAATCATGTTCAGGGTGGTGGACTTACCGCAGCCGGACGGCCCGACCAGGATGACGAACTCGCCGTCGGCGATCGTCAGGCTCAGATCCTTCACGGCGACAGCGCCGTCCGGATAGTTCTTGCTGACATGATCCAGGACTATCTCGGCCATCGAAAACCTCGCTACCCCTTCACCGCGCCGGAGGTCAGCCCGGCGACGATCCGTCGTTGGAAGATCAGAACGAACACGATGATCGGAACCGTGATCACCATCGCACCTGCCGCGATCGACCCGGTCGGCTCCTCGAATTGCGAGCTGCCGGTGAAGTTCGCGATGGCCACCGGCGCGGTGATCGCGGCGTCGGTAGCGGTCAGCGACAGCGCCAGCAGCAGGTCGTTCCACGCGAAGATGAACACCAGGATCGCCGCGGTCACGATGCCCGGCGCGGCCAGGGGCGCGATCACCCGGCGGAATGCCTGAGCCGGTGTTGCGCCGTCCATCTTGGCCGCCTTCTCGAGGTCCCAGGGGATCTCCCGGAAGAACGCCGACAGCGTGTAGATCGCCAGCGGCAGCGCGAACGTGATGTAGGGAATGATCAAGCCGGGCCACGTATCGAACAGGCCGAGCCGGCGTTCGATGTTGAACAGCGGTGTCACCAAAGAGATCTGGGGGAACATCGCGATCAGCAACGCGGCGCCGATCAGCGCCTTCTTACCGGTGAACTCCAGCCGAGCGACCGCGTAGGCCGCCATACCCCCGATCACCACCGCAATCACCGTCGTGATCAGCCCGATGCCGATCGAGTTGATCAACGCGGAACTGAACGCGTCGCCGCTGAAGATGCCCTTGTAGTTGTCGAAGGTGATCTCGGACGGAATGAGCTTGCCGTCCTTGACCGTTGACGTGGGCTTGAGCGACAGGCTCAGGATCCACAACACCGGGAAGAGTGCGTAGATCACCACGATCGCATCGATCACGACCCAGCTCACCGCTCGCCGGGCTCCCACGCGCTCAGACATGGTCAGCGCACCTCGTTGTCCGTGCCGGGCGCGGACGCGCCGAACAGCTTGATGTAGACGAATGCGATGACGGCCACCGACAGGAACACCAATACGCTGATCGCAGAGCCGAGGCCGATGTTGAACGCCTTGAACAGGTTGTCGTAGCCGAGGATCGACACCGATGCGGTGTCGTTGGCGCCACCGGTCAGCACGTAGATGTTGTCGAAGATGCGGAACGCATCCAGCGTGCGGAACACCAGCGCCACCAGGATCGCCGGCTTGATCAACGGCAACGTCACCTTGACCAGCCGGGTCCACGGGCCCGCCCCGTCGACCTCGGCGGCCTTGAGCAGATCCTCGGGCACCAGTGCCAGCCCGGCCAGCAGCAGCAACGCCATGAACGGGGTGGTCTTCCACACCTCGGCTCCGATGATGACCGCCAGCGACGGGATCTGTTGCGTCAGTGGCGCACTTCCGTCCGGAAGCAGGTTGGCCAGGTAGCCGGTGCCCGGCGTCCACGCGTAGTACCAGCTGTAGGAGGCCGCAACGGTGACGATGCCGTACGGAATCAGGATCGCGGTGCGCACCAGCCCCTTGCCGAAAATGGTGCGGTGCATGACGAGTGCGAGCGCCATGCCGAGCACGAACTCGATCGCCACCGAAATCACCGTGATGACCAGCGTGATGACGAACGCCGTCCACCAGTAGTTGTCACTCAAGATGGTCTGATAGTTCTCGAACCAGATGAACTTCGTGTCGGCCGGGCTGGCCAGGTTGTAGCGCTGCAGGCTCAGCCACAGGGCGTACCCGATCGGGTAGGCGGTCACCGCGAGCATGAGAACGACAGCCGGGGTGATCAGCAGGTAGGCCAGCTTGCGTTGCGAGCGGCGGTCATCGCTGCGGGCGGGGGCGGTCACGGGATCAACCCCTTCCCGTCGATCGCCTTCTGCACCTGCTCGGCGAGTTCGTCCGCGGTCTTGTCCGGGTCGATCTGGGTGATCGGGGCCAGTGTGGCCGAAATCCGGGTGGACACAGCCTGATAGTTCGGCGTCGCCGGGCGCACGGCTGCGGTGGTCAGCTGATCACGGATGATCGCGTATTGCGGATACTTCTTCTGAAACTCCGGATCGTCGTACAGCGATGCGCGCACCGCGGGCAGACCACCCTCGATCGAGGTGTACTTCTGGTTCTCCAGGTTGCGGATACAGCGCACCGCTTCGAACGCCTCGGCCGCGTGCCGGGTGGTCTTGGCCACCGCGAGGTTCAGCCCGCCCAGGGTGACGCGAGTGGGCTGGCCCGGGATCACCCCCGGATAGGGGGCGAACCCGAACACCTCCTTGGACGCGTCGAAGGCGACGGTGAACTGGTCGTCGCTCGGTGAGAAGGTGCCGGCGTCATTGATGCTGCCCTGCAGTTCGGGCTTGTCGTTGAGTGGCAGGAACGGCACCCCACCCTTGACGGCATTCTCGAGCATCGAGGCGAACACGAAGGGCCAGTTGACCTCCAGCGCCGCCTTGCCCTGTTCGAGGGCAAGTCGCGCCGTACCCTCGTCGGTCTGGGTGACCGACGGGTCGGCCCCCGGTGCGGTGGCGACGGCCTTGATGATCTGCAGCGCCTTGACCGTCGCCGCCCGGTGCTCTGGCGTGTCGGTCAGCGTGACCCGCTTTCCGTCGTCGGAAAGCACCTGTCCCCCAGCGCTTTCCAGCAAAGTGTTGAACCAGACGACCAGGCCTTCGTACTGCTTGGCCTGCACCGCGATCCAGCTGGGCTTACCCTCGGCGTGCAACCGGGTGGCCTCGGCGACCATACCGTCCCAGGTGTCCGGCGGCGGCGCCACCAAATCTGCTCGGTACCAGAGCAATTGGGTGTTGGTGGTGACCGGTGCGGCGTACAGCTTGTCCTGCCACTTGGCCGTCTCCAGCGGGCCGGGCAGGGTGTTGTCGGTCGCATCGGACTCGGCCTGTCCGGCCGGGTCGTCGGACAGCGGCAATGCCCAGCCCGCCTCGGCGAACTCCGCGGTCCACACCACGTCGAGCGCCATCACGTCGAGTGTGCGGTCGTTTCCGGTCAGCCTGCGCGCCAGCTGCAGCCGCTGATCGTCGGCCGCTTTGGGCAGGCTGCGCTGTTCGATGCGGAAGCGGCCGCCGAGCTCGGAGTTGCAGCGCTTGGCCACCGCGGTGAACGTCGCCGTCTCACTGGCCGGGGTGTAGAAGCTGACCACCAGACCCTGCCCGCCGGAGCTGCACGACGAGACCAGCGAGGCGCATGTCAGTGCGGTGATCGCGGCCGCCCCGACCCGCCGAGCGCGTGCGCCTGGGCAAGCCATCTCCCCACCGCCTCCCGCCTTCACCCGCCTTCTCCGATACGTGCGGCAACTGTCCGCGCTCGGCGCAGGCTGCATCACGGCAGGGCAATGCCCCGCGGCCAAACCGTAGAGCCCTCCTACGGTGATGTGCAACACTCCCACGCCGGATGCGGCCAGATCGTGACCGCATCCGCCGTGATCAGCGCATCAGATCTTCAAGCGCGCCAGCATGTCCCGCGCCTTCTCGGCGCTCTGCGGATCGCACAACACGTCGTAGCGGCCAGCCACCAGTTGCATGGTGGAGCTGAAATCCCTTGTCCCACGCGCCATCGCGTACGGGACGGCCGAGGTGATCAATCCGAAGATCACGCCGGCGACCACGCCGGTGATCAGTGACGCCCACGGGTTGGGGCTGAAGAATCCCAACACCAGGCCGATGAAGATCCCCAGCCAGGCGCCGGTGATCACGCCACCGCCCAGCACTTTGGGCCATGACAGCCGGCCGGTGACGCGCTCGACCTGCATCAGGTCGACGCCGACGATGGTCACCTGTTCGACCGGGAACTGCTCGTCGGAGAGGTAATCGACGGCCTTCTGGGCCTCGGCATAGGTGGGGTACGAGCCGATCGGCCACCCCTTGGGCGGGGTGGGCAGGCCGACCGGCCCGCGGCGTGGCGCGGCTGCGGCGCCGCCGGGGTTCTGACCCTGGAAAGGGCTGGTCATAACTGCTCATTCTCCTGTCGTGCGCGGCATTTGTCGCGTCGTGTCGCACCCGCTTCACGCGGGTGAGATTCCTCATCAACCCTGATCAACGTGGTAGCGCGGGCGTTGGTGCCCCAACAGCCAGCCAGCCCCGCGCCACCTGCACATACGCTAGGTTGAACAGCATGACAGCTTCCGGCGGCGACTCCGGCGAAAAGCCGCAGAACGCGGGCGAACAGGGCCCGTCCGAGGGCACGCACGAAGCCCCGCCCATCGAACAGAACCCGGCGTCACCCGGCTACGAGACCGCCCCGTCGGGCTACGAGTCCGCCCCGCCGGCCTATCCCGGCTACGACGCTCCGGGGGCCTACCCGCCGCCGCCGGGGTACAGCGCGCCTGGCTATCCGCCCCCACCGCCGGGTTACGGCCCGCAGCCGGGCTACCCGCCGCCGTCCCCGGGCGCCTACGGGGCACCTGGCTACGCCGAACAACCGTCGGCCTATCCGCCTCCGCAGCCCGGCGCCTACCCGCCCCCGCCGCCGCCGCAGTACGGCGCCGCGCCGTATCCGGGCGGCTACGGCTACCCGGCCCCCGAGCAGGGCACCAACACCCTGGCGATCTCGTCACTGGTGGCGTCGGTCATCGGATTGCTGTGCGGGATCGGCTCGATCGTCGGGATCGTCTGCGGCATCATCGCGCTCAACCAGATCAAGCGAACCCGTCAGGGCGGCTACGGTCTGGCCATCGCCGGCATCGTCGTGGGCGTCGCAACCCTGATCATCAGCATGATCTGGGCGATCTACGCCTGGCGCTGACCCGATGACCTATCCCCCGCACCCGGAGGGCACACCGCCGCCGGCTGATCCGTACGCGCCGGTGGACTATCCATCGAACTTCCCCACGATGCCACCACCGGTGTATCCGGCGCCCTACCCGCCGCCCACGGCGTACCCGGGGTACCCGTACCCGCCCCCCGCCTACCCCGGTTATGGCGATCCCTACGACCCGTACCGGCCGACCAAACCGCCCGGCACCAACGGAAAAGCCATCGCGGCGTTGGTGACCTCGCTGGCCGGTCTGCTGCTCTGCGGGCTGCCCTCGATCGCAGGCATCATTCTCGGGATCGTCGCAATGCGGGAAACCAAGCGCACCGGGCAGGACGGCTTCGGGCTCGCGGTCGCCGGCGTGGCCATCGGCGCGGTGATCATCGCCCTGATCGTGCTCTACATCGCGTTCGTGGTCATCCTCGCCGCCAGTACCACGACCTCACCCAGCAGCTATTAGCTCGGCGGGGTGAATCGCTCACCCTGACGTTGCATCCCGGCCGCCCGGCCCTTGCCGACGACCACCAGCGCCATCTTGCGGCTGGCTTCGTCGATCATCTCGTCACCGAGCATCACCGCGCCGCGGGCTCCGCCCGCCGTCGACGTGTGCCAGTCGTAGGCCTCGAGAATGAGTTCGGCGCGGTCGTATTCGGCTTGGGCAGGAGAGAAGATCTCGTTGCCCGCGTCGATCTGGTCGGGATGAAGCACCCACTTGCCGTCGTAGCCCAGCGCCGCCGAACGCCCGGCCACCCGCCGGAACGCCGCCACGTCACGCACCTTCAGATACGGCCCGTCGATCGCGGCGATGCCGTGCGCGCGGGCGGCAACGAGGATCGTCATCAACACGTGGTGATACGCGTCGCCGACGTCGTAACCCTCCGGCTGCTCGCCCACCACCAGGGTTCGCATGTTCAGGCTGGCCATCAGATCCGCCGGGCCGAGCACCAACGCCTGCACCCGCGGCGCCGCGGCGATCGCGTGGATGTTGGCCAGTCCCTTGGCATCTTCGATCTGGGCATCGACACCGATCCCCCCGACGGGCAGACCGTGGGTCAGCTCGAGCTGGGTCAGCAACAGGTCGAGGGCGTGGACGTGGCTGGCGTCGGTCACCTTGGGCAGCACGATGACGTCGAGGTGACCGTCGCGGGCCGAAGCGACCTCGGACACCACGTCGATCACGTCGGAGTACGTCCACGGCGTTGTCCAGTCGTTGACCCGCACTCCCCGCAGCTGACCCGCCCAGCCCGGACTCGCCAACGCCGCGCCGACCTGTTTGCGGGCCTGCGCCTTGGCATCTGGCGCGACCGCGTCCTCGAGGTCCAGGAACACCTCGTCGGCAGGCAATGCCTTGGCCTTCTCGATCATCTTGAGACTGCTGCCAGGAACCGACAGGCAGGTTCGGCGGGGTCGATAGGCGTTCTCCACCCCTACACTCCTACCCTTTGACTCATGGCGTCGGTGAACAGGGTGTACGCGGCGCGGCTGGCGGGACTGGCCGTGCTTGGTCCGGATGGCGAATCCCTCGGCCGCGTTCGCGACGTCGTGATCAGTATGAGCATCGTCCGCCAGCAACCGCGCGTCCTGGGCCTGGTGGTCGAAATGCTCACTCGCCGAAGAATTTTCGTTCCGATCTTGCGAGTCACCGCGATCGAGCCGAACGCCGTCACCCTCACCACCGGCAATGTGTCGTTGCGCCGCTTCGCGCAGCGGCCCGGTGAGGTCCTGGTGCTCGGCCAGGTCCTCGACAGCCGGGTGCGGGTCAACGACCCCGAGCTGCCGCAGATGTCGGGTGTCGACGTCATCGTCGTCGACCTGGGTATCGAGCAGTCCCGCGTCCGGGACTGGGTGGTCACCCGGGTCGCGGTGCGCAGCCATCGCAGGCTGGGCCGGCGTTCGACGATCCAGGTGGTGGACTGGCACAACGTGGCCGGCCTGACCCCGTCGGCGCTGTCGATGCCCGGCCAGGGCGTGGCCCAGCTGCTGCACCAGTTCGAAGGCCAGCGCCCGATCGAGGTGGCCGACGCGATCCGTGATCTGCCCGCCAAGCGCCGCACCGAGCTGATCAACGCGCTCGACGACGAGCGAGTGGCCGACATCCTCCAGGAGCTGCCCGAGGACGACCAGACCGTCCTGCTGCTGCAGCTCGACACCGAACGAGCGGCCGACGTCCTGGAGGCGATGGACCCCGACGACGCCGCCGACCTTCTCGGTGTGCTGAACCCGACCGAGGCCGAGGTGCTGCTGCGCCGGATGGACCCGGAGGACTCCGAGCCGGTGCGACGCCTGCTGAGTCACTCACCCGACACCGCGGGCGGTCTGATGACCTCCGACCCGGTGGTGCTCGCGCCCGACACCACGGTCGCCGAAGCGCTGGCCCGGGTGCGCGATCCCGACCTGACGCCGGCGCTGGCGTCGCTGGTGTTCGTGGTGCGGCCCCCGACGGCCACACCCACCGGCCGCTACCTGGGTTGTGTGCACCTGCAGGCGTTGCTGCGTGAACCGCCCGCCAACCTGGTCAGCGGAATCGTGGACACCGACCTGCCCAGCTGCACCCCGAACACGTCGCTGGCCGGGGTGACGCGGTACTTCGCCGCCTATAACCTGGTCTGCGGTCCAGTGGTCGATGAGGAGAACCACCTGCTCGGCGCGGTGACGGTCGACGACGTGCTCGACCATCTGCTGCCCGACGACTGGCGGGAAAGCTACGAGGATCCGCAACTGTCCGAGCGGGCGGCCAGCGCAGAGGGGACGACGTGAGCGAGCTGTCCGCGCGCCAGCGCCTCGACACTCCGCGCTCGTCGCGTCGGCTGTCGTTCAACGTCGATCCGGAGGCGATCGGCCGGTTCAGTGAATCGATCGCCCGTTTCCTGGGCACCGGGCGCTATCTCGCCTGGCAGACGATCCTGGTCGTCGTCTGGATCGCACTGAACCTGTTCGCGGTGCGCTGGCGGTGGGACCCCTACCCGTTCATCCTGCTCAACCTGGCGTTCTCCACCCAGGCCGCCTATGCCGCGCCGCTGATCCTGCTGGCGCAGAACCGGCAGGAAAACCGCGACCGGGTGTCGCTGGAGGAAGATCGCCGACGCGCTGAGCAGACCAAAGCCGATACCGAGTTCTTGGCCCGCGAGCTCGCATCGCTGCGGTTGGCGGTCGGTGAGGTCGCCACCCGCGACTACCTTCGCCGCGAACTCGAAGAGATTCGCGAATTGCTGGAATCGCTGCAGGCCGACAACGGCGGCAAGGTCAAAAAGGACAAAGCCAAGAAGGCCCGGTCGGCCGTCGAGCCCCTTGGCGACGAGGTGAGTTAGTGACAAAGGTGACCATTGGATACCACTGAGGTCACGAAGATATGTATGGTGACTTGGTTCACACAGGCGGCATGATCTGAGGACGGACGAGTGGGCATAGGAAACCGCGTCAGCCGGATGGTGCGGAAGCCTGCGTTCGGAATTGCTGTGCTCACCCCGGTCGTGCTTGCCGGAGCCGTGAGCGCAGCGCCCGACCTGCCGCATGCGCCGGTGGTCGGCAAGGAAGTCATGCCGCTGGCTGCGGTGTCACCGCAAATCGACACCTCGGGTGTCACCGTCGTCGCTCTGACCAAGCAGCCCACCAACTTTCACTTCGCGGCGGCCACCCCGTCGGCTCCGCCGCCGGCGATGGTGGTCAGCTCGATCGGGTCGCTGCGTATCCCGTCGGTTCCGCTGGCGGCCTACCGCAATGCCGAACAGAAGATGTCCGTGGCCGCGCCCGGCTGCGGGCTGAGCTGGAACCTGCTGGCCGGCATCGGCCGTATCGAGTCGATGCACGCCAACGGCGGTGCCACCGATGCCCGGGGCACCGCGATCAACCCGATCTACGGCCCGACGCTGGACGGCACCCTGTCGGGCAACGAGGTCATCGTGCAGACGGTCCAGGCCGGCCGCCCGGTGTATGCGCGGGCGATGGGCCCCATGCAGTTCCTGCCCGGCACCTGGTCGCGCTATGCCGCCGACGGCGACGGCGACGGCAAGGCCGACCCGCAGAACGTCTACGACGCGGCGCTGGCCGCGGCCCGCTACCTGTGCAGCGGTGGGCTGAATCTGCGTAATCAGTCGCAGGTGCTGACCGCGATCCTGCGCTACAACAACTCGATGGCATATGCCCAGAACGTGCTGGGCTGGGCCGCCGCCTACGCCACCGGCGTCGAGCCGATCAACCTGCCGCCGATCGTCGGGCCGGCACCCGCTCTCGGGGACGCCCACCTGGAGAACCCGGAGGGCCTGGGCCCGGGACTGCCGCTCAATGCCATCGGGCTGCCGCCCACCGATCCGCTGGCGCAGCTCAGCATCAACAACACCGAGACCGCGGGATCGCTGGCGCTCGGCCCGCTGCCCGGCCCCGCCAGTGAGCTGCCGGCGCTGCCGTGCCAGGTGATCTGCCTCGGTTCGCAGGCTCCCCCGCCGGTTGCCGCCCAGCCTCAGGCCATGCCGGAAGCGCCGCCGCCGTGGCAGCCGCCGTGGCTGTTGCCGCCCCCGCCGCCCGCTCCAGAGCCCGTTGCCGAGGTGCCGGTGGCGCCGCTGCCTGCGGTGCACGGCGCGCTGCCGGGTCCGGCCAGCTAGCCACCCGCACCGGGCGGTCCGAGTTCGCACAGCGAGCGGACAGCCAGTGGCGATACCGTAACGCGTTGTGAGTCAACGCCACCCGGCGCAACGGCGCTCGATGCGCCCCGTGCTCCAGACTGTCGGGGCTGACGTCGCACCGCCGCTTGTCGCCTACTACGGGCTGCGCGCAGCGGGGGTGTCCGAATACATCGCCCTGCTGTCGGCCACGGTGTTGTCCGGCCTGCGCGTGATCTACGGCGTGGTCAGAGCTCGGCGACTGGACCCGTTCGCCGTCTACCTGCTGCTGACCTTCGGGCTCAGCCTGGCCGTCGCCCTGTCCACGACCGACCCCAAGCTGGTGCTGGTCGGCAACACCGTCGTCAACGCGATCGGCGGACTGATCTTCCTGGGCAGCTGCGTGATCGGCACCCCGCTGACGCAGGTCGTCAGTGACCGATTCAGCAACGCCGACGACCAGCCGGAGGAGGTTGACGCCGACCGTCGTCGTCGCATTCACATCCGGCTCTCCGCGATGTGGGGTCTCGGTCTATTGCTCGAGGTCGCGATCCGGCTGATCGTCATCGGCAGGTTCTCCGTCGACACCGCCAACGGCGTCAACTCGGTGATCACCATCGTCGTCATCGGCGTTCTGGTGCTGGCGACCGTCGCCGTCGGGCGTCGCGTCGGTACTCAGGCCGTTTCCGCTGACGGGGGTCGCACAACCTAGACTCGGCCCTGATGTCCGAAAAGAGCGAACTTCAGACCCAGGTGCGCCTTGCGCTGGGCAAAGTGATCGATCCCGAGCTGCGCAAGCCGATCACCGAGCTCAACATGGTCAAGAGCATCTCGGTCGCCGACGACGGCGCCGTCCACGTCGAGGTCTACCTCACCACGTCCGCGTGCCCGAAGAAGACCGAGATCACCGACAAGGTGACCCGGGCCGTCGCCGATGTGCCGGGCACCGCCGCGGTGACCGTCACGCTCGATGTGATGAACGACGAGCAGCGCACCGAACTGCGCAAGCAGCTGCGCGGCGACGCGCCCGAGCCGGTGATCCCGTTCGCCCAGCCCGGGTCGCTGACCCGGGTGTACGCCGTCGCCTCCGGCAAGGGCGGGGTCGGCAAGTCGAGCGTGACGGTCAACCTGGCCGCAGCGCTGGCGGCTCGGGGCTTGTCGGTCGGCGTGCTCGATGCCGACATCTACGGCCACTCGGTGCCGCGCATGATGGGCACCGACGACCGCCCCACCCAGGTCGAGTCGATGATCCTGCCGCCGGTCGCCCACGACGTGAAGGTCATCTCGATCGCCCAGTTCACCCAGGGCAACGCCCCGGTGGTGTGGCGGGGACCGATGCTGCACCGGGCGCTGCAACAGTTCCTTGCCGACGTGTACTGGGGCGATCTCGACGTGTTGCTGCTCGACCTGCCGCCTGGGACCGGCGATGTGGCGATCTCGGTGGCCCAACTGGTTCCGGGCGCCGAGATCCTGGTGGTGACCACACCGCAGCTCGCCGCCGCCGAGGTGGCCGAACGCGCCGGGGCGATCGCGCTGCAGACCCGCCAGCGCATCGTCGGCGTGGTGGAGAACATGTCGGGGCTGCTGATGCCGGACGGCACCACGATGCAGATCTTCGGTGAAGGCGGCGGACGCCAGGTGGCCGAGAGTCTCACCCGTTCCGTCGGCGCTGATGTGCCGCTACTCGGCCAGGTGCCGCTTGACCCCGCGTTGGTGGCGGCCGGCGATTCCGGTGTCCCGCTTGTTCTTTCAGCGCCCGATTCGGCGGCAGGCAAGGAACTGCGCGGCATCGCCGACAAGCTGGCAGCACGACGGCGCGGGCTGGCCGGCATGTCGCTGGGCCTGGACACCACCCGCCACCTCTAGGCCACGGCTATTGAGTGAGAGCCCACGTTCGAGAAGTCGGCTGGATCTGGAGCGCTGACGCTCACTCGATGACGGTCTAGGTCGCGTCGGCGTCGAACGGTGCCGGCGTGCCGGGCGGCAACGGCTCGGGTTTGGGCACGACCGCCTGCGGAGGCGGCGCACTGTGCGGCTTCACTGTGTCCGGCGCCTGGAAGGCCTCGCCGATCCACGAATCGTCGCCGTCGAGAAGATGTTTGGTGAGCGCAGCACGCGGCGTCATACCGCGCAGCTTCTGCAGCTCGCTCAGCGGCTGGCGCAGATCCTCGAACTCGGGTCCGAGGTCGTCACGCAGCTGACTGGTGGCGCCGCTGATGTAGTCGCGGGCCTGCCGCAACGAATTCGATGTCCACCGGATGGCGCCCGGCAGCCGCTCGGGGCCGAGCACCACCAGCCCGATGACCAGCAGCACGAGCATTTCGCCCCAGCCGACGTTCGCGAACATCGGGTCAGTTGTCCGGCGCGGGGTTCACCGTCAGCGTGACCTTGCGGCCGTCGCGGATGACCTCGATGGGCGCGTCCTGACCGATCTTGAGCTGACGGATGGCGACCGCGAACTCATCGGCGTCGGCAACCGTGCGGTTGCCGACCTTGACCACGATGTCGTTCTCGAGGATGCCGGCCTTCTCGGCGGGACTGCCCGCCTTGACGTTGGCCACCTGAGCGCCCTGGGCGAGGTCGTTGCTGACCGAGCGCGCCGAGAGCCCGAGGGTCGGGTGCGCGACCTTGCCGTCCTTGATCAGTGCCTCGACGGTCTGCTTGACCTCGTTGACCGGGATCGCGAATCCGAGGCCACTTGCACTGTCGGACAACGACTTTCCAGCCGTGTTGATGCCGATGACCTCAGAGTTCATGTTGATCAGCGGGCCACCGGAGTTGCCGTGGTTGATCGAGGCGTCGGTCTGGATGGCGTCGATCACGGTGTCGGTGTCCGATCCCTCACCGGAGAGCGGGATGGGCCGGTGCAACGCGCTGATGATGCCGTGGGTGACGGTGCTGCGCAGACCCAGCGGGGCACCGGCGGCAATAACCTCGTCACCGACGTGAACCTTGTCGGAGTCCCCGAAGCGGGCCACTGTCAGGTTGTCCACGTTGTCGACCTTGAGCACCGCCAGGTCGGTCTTGGGGTCACGGCCGACGAGGTTGGCCGGCACCGACTTGCCGTCGTTGAACACCACCGAGATCTTGAACTTGCTCGGATTGTTGGCGGCATCCGAGATCACGTGGTTGTTGGTGACGATGTAGCCGCGACCGTCGACGACGACGCCGGAGCCCTGGGCGCCTTCGTCGTCGCTGACCGCCTCGATGGTGACGACGGAGTCGGCGACCGACGCGGCGACCTTGGCGAACCGGCCGGGCGGCACCTCACCGGTGCTGTTGGTGGCCAGCGAGACCTTCGAGGTGGTGAACGCCTCGACGACCTCGGCTGTCTTGCGGCCCACCCATCCGCCGGCGAAACCGATCAGCAGCGCGATGATGCCCAACACCGCCAGCGAGACGTAGGACACCCGCCCGCCGAACAGCACGTCCCGCACGCCGAGCTTGCCGGTGGGCCCGGCCGCGACGACAGGTGCCGCCTGCTGCAGTGCCGGCGTACCGAGCGCGGCCGCCGCGCCCGGATCCCGCCAGGGATCGTCGGCGTCGTCGGAATCGACGTCGCGCTCAGCGTCGAGGGCCCCGGCATCGGCAGGGTGCCGCTGCAGCGAGTCGCCGCCCGGGTAGGGCCGGCCGAACGCCTCCCCCAGCACGGGGTCCGGGACGTGGTCCTTGGGCTGGAATTCGACCTCCCCGCGGAACTTGGCGGGACGCAGTTCCTCGGCCACGAACGAGCCGTCGACACCCTGCGGGCGCCCGAATGTGCGGGTGGCGGCCGGATCGACGGCAGGCCGGGAGACCGGACGCGGTGCCAGACGGGGGCTGCTGCCGGAGTTGTCCTGATTGGGGCTCAAGTTCAACCTCTATCCAAGCGCTCAGCCGCGAGCGCGCGCTGTGGGACCGGGCATGACGCTGCCCGATTTCACATCCACCCTACCGGCGCTTACGCCGGTCGCGGTCTGTGCGTTCAGCTAACTGATCGGCGAGTCCGGGCTGGATGTCGCCGCCGGGGCGCGTCCGGCCGTCCGGGGCACCCGGATCATCCGGCGCCGCCTGCGGGATCTGCGACAACAGACCCAATAAGCTGCTCGGCATACTGATCGGAAGGGAATCCCGCAACGCGGTGCGGGCCTGACTCTGGCCCTCCACCTCGGCCGCGCACTCCGGGCACAGCGACAGATGGTGCGCCGCCCGTAGATATGACTTCATCCGTAGCTCGCCGTCGACATACGCGGCGATCGCCTCGATGGACAGGTGCTCGGTCGAGCCGAATTGGCGGGGCGCGCCGATGGGCGCGTCGCTCTGGGAGGCGAACTGCGAGGGCAACCAGGAGAATGCTCGACGGAACATGTGTCCACGGTCGACCATCACTGCGCTCCTCTCGGGGTTCGCGTCGGCCGCGCCAGCACACGTGGCTTACTCGCTGGTGCTGCGCGCCGCTAGATCGAATGTAGCGCGCGAAACCCTCGGTGACATGACATGCCGGCCACAGTTTGGCCGCTGCCCGTCGGTCTACGCCGATTCGGCGGTGAAGTCAGCCAATCCCCGCTGGCCGGAATGGGCCGCCAGGTAATCGCGGAGCGCCTGCCGGCCGCGGTGGATGCGGCTGCGCACGGTACCCAGCTTGACGCCGAGCGTCGCACCGATCTCCTCGTAGGACAGACCCTCGATGTCACACAGGACGACGGCGGCACGGAACTCCGGCGCCAACGAATCCAGGGCGGCCTGCAAATCCGCACCCAGTCGCGAGTCGTGGTAGATCTGCTCGGGGTTCGGCTCGTCGGCGGGGACCCGGTCGTAATCCTCGGGCAGCGCCTCCATACGGATGCGGCCGCGACGGCGGACCATGTCGAGGAACAGGTTGGTGGTGATGCGGTGCAGCCAGCCTTCGAACGTGCCGGGCTGGTAGTTCTGCACAGAACGGAACACCCTGATGAAGGTCTCCTGGGTGAGGTCCTCGGCGTCCTGCTGATTGCCCGACAGGCGATAAGCCAGCCGGTACACCCGGTCGGCGTGCTGCCGCACCAGCTCATCCCAGGACGGCATGGCCGTCCGGTCGCCGGTGGCATCGAATACCGCGGTGCCCTGCAGTTCCTCGGACGGTTCAACCCACTCGGCTTCCCCCAGCTGTTCGGGGTGCGACATGTGCGCCGGAGCCATCAATGTGGTGGTCGTCGGATCCTCCTGGTTGACCTGCGTTGACGGCGGGGTGCCGTCGACCGCATCAAGCCTGACAACGCGACCGTTGTCGGGCATATTCCCCGACCAGCGGGGGCTCTGTTCCATGCCCGCTACCGTTCCCCAAACCTGTGTGGGGGCGATTTGAGCTAACTAAGGTTTGACTAAGAAATACTTTCGTTATCGATTCGTGTCCAGCTCTTTCACTGCTGGACGGCGCGTCATCCTTGACGTTCCCGCGCGACCCCTCGGACCGGCGGGTTCGGCACTCATCCGGCGCCGGGCGCGCCTGCCCACCCGCCGATCCAACTGCGCCTACGCTGCTGAGAATGGCCACTAACGAGGACCAAACCGGCCAGCCGGAGGCCAGCCGCGCCGACCGGATGCTCGCCCATGCGGAGGGTTCGATCTCCGAGGACGCCATTGTCGCGGCCGCCCGGGAGCGAGCTGTCGATGCCGGCGCCGGAGCGGTGACACCGGCAGTCGGAGCGCTGCTCAGCGTACTGGCCCGGCTGTCCGGCGGCAAAGCAGTTGTCGAGGTGGGCACCGGCGCCGGTGTGAGCGGGCTGTGGCTGCTGTCCGGGATGCGCGACGACGGCGTGCTGACCACCATCGACATCGAGCCCGAGCATCAGCGCATCGCCAAGCAGGCATTCACCGAGGCCGGTATCGGCCCGTCGCGCACCCGGCTGATCGCCGGCCGAGCCCAGGAAGTCCTCACCCGGCTGGCCGACGAGTCATATGACCTGGTGTTTCTCGACGCTGCACCGTCCGATCAGGCCGACTTCATCGTCGAGGGAATCCGCCTGCTGCGCCCGGGCGGCGCGATCGTCGTCCATCGCGCCGCGCTCGGCGGCCGCGCCGGTGACCCCGCGGCCAACGATGCGGAGGTCGCTGCCGTGCGCGAGGCGGCCCGGCTGATCGCCGAGGACGAGCGCCTCACCCCGGTGCTGATTCCGCTGGGCGACGGAATCCTGGTCGCCGCCCGCGACTGATCCGACAGAGCGGGTGATCCGGTGATCACCGCAGCCGGCGGACCTTTTCCCGTCATTTTCGCGCCCGAAGTTTGCTGATATTCAACGAGCGTGCAGATTGCGTGACACCCACTCTTGCCGTCATGCGCGAGGAAATGCTGCCACCAGCAGAAATATGCCATTTTCAGAACAGCCAGAGACCCGCCGTCGGCGTGCACCGGGGCAAATTCTCAGCTGGTAAATCGTTGCTATGAGTCCACTTACTGCAATTTCAGCAAACTCTCCAAAAGTGCACTTATCCGCGCCTTCGACTCAATAGGATTTCCAACCGTGAGGCCATCGTGATTGAGAGCGACTCTGATCGAGAGGAGTCATCGCATACGCGTTTGCCTTACTGTTTTCGTGGGCATCCTCACGCCAAAGTCGGTGCGAGGCAGAAATATTGCGGGAATATGTCCGGCCGTTAACGGCTGACATCGCACGGTGTTTCTGGGGGGGGGAATATGGATCCACGGATTAGTCCCGTGATGGTGGCTACATTGTTCGTGCCTTTCGCGCTCCTCGGAATTGCCGCGGTGGTTTTCGATCTCTCGCAAAGTCGCCGTAACCGCCGCGACGGCGTCTTGGCCACGTGGAGCGACCTACGCATCACGCAGAGTTTGCTCATCGTGGGCCACGGCCGAAACGCGGCGCGAATGCCGTTGGCCGGCCTGGCGACCACCGTCACCGAGACCGGCTCGTCCGCCGATCCGACCAGCCATCTCGTCCGGGTCGTGATCAAAGACATCGCCGGCGAATCGCTCTGCCGCGAGCAGCCGTACTCCTACGGGTCGGTGGGCGCCGCCCGAACCTTCGAGATCCTGCTCAACCGGGCCGCCCGGCCTACGCAGGTGGCTATCCAGCCGGTCGCCTTGCGCACCGCCGCCTGAGGCGTCGGCGACCGCCCCACCACGAAATCCTCGATCCGACGGCGGTAGGTGCTTGACCGACGATTGAACAAGTGTTTAGCATACTAAACATGCGTTCAACGGACCTGACGACGGTGGCCCGGATCCGCGATGCCGCCATCGAGTTGTTCGGCGCGCGCGGGTTCGACGTCGGGGTGCGGGCGATCGCCGAGGCGGCCGGGGTGAGCCCGGGGCTCGTCATCCACCACTTCGGATCGAAGGACGGATTACGCCAAGCGTGCGACGACTACATCGCCGAAGAGGTCCGCAGCGAGAAATCCGAAACGATCCGTTCCACCGACCCGGCCACCTGGCTCGCCGCGGCGGCCGAGATCGAATCGTTCGCGCCGATGATGGCCTACCTGGTGCGCAGCATGCAGACCGGCGGCGAGCTGGCAAGAAACCTCTGGCGCACCATGTTCGCGAATGTCGAGGGCTACCTGGACGAGGGTGTCCGCGCCGGCACGATCAGGCCGAGCCGTGACCCGGCCGCACGAGCGAAGTACCTCGGCATGGCGGGCGGTGGCGCCTTCCTGCTCTACCTCCAATTGCATGACAACCCAACGGATTTGCGGGCCGTTCTGCACGACTACGCCAACGAGATGATGTTGCCCGCCCTCGAGCTCTATACCGAGGGCCTGCTCACCGATTCGACGATGTTCGACAGCTTCGCCGCACACGGCGAAATTGTGACCCACACCGAGGGAGAACAACATGACGACGGCATCGGCACCGACAGCGCGGACTGACACCGCGGCGGTCGAAATCCACGGTCTGGTCAAGACTTTCGGTCGGACCCGGGCCCTGGACGGCATGGATCTGACCGTCCGCGCCGGTTCGGTCGCGGGCTTCCTGGGGCCCAATGGCGCGGGTAAGTCCACCACCATCCGCATCCTTCTGGGGCTGCTGCGCGCCGACGGCGGCCATGTGCGCCTGCTGGGTGGTGACCCGTGGCACGACGCTGTGGCTCTGCACCGGCGCATCGCCTACGTGCCCGGGGATGTGACGCTCTGGCCGAACCTGACCGGCGGTCAGGTGATCGACTTCCTATGCGGGCTGCGCGGCGGTGCCGATCCCCGCCGCCGGGACTGGCTGATTCAGCGCTTCGAACTCGACCCGAACAAGAAGTCCCGTACGTACTCGAAGGGCAACCGCCAGAAGGTGGCGCTGGTGGCGGCCTTCGCCACCGACGCCGACATCTACATCCTCGACGAGCCGACATCGGGCCTCGACCCGTTGATGGAGAACGTCTTTCAGGAATGCGTCCGCGAGGTCGCGGGTCGCGGTGCGGCGGTCCTTCTCTCCAGCCACGTCCTGGCCGAGGTCGAAAAGGTCTGTGACACAGTCACCATCATCCGCGCCGGACGTACGGTGCAATCCGGGCCACTGGCCCAGCTCCAGCACCTGATGCGGACTACCGTGACGGCACGCACCCACCGCGATCCCACCGTGGTGACCCGATGGCCGGGCCTGCACGACGTCGACATCGTCGACGGTCGGGTGCGATTCACCGTCGGCCGCGACGCGTTGGACGCGACGATGGTGCATCTCACCCAGCTCGGGATCGCGGACCTGACGGTCACGCCGGCCTCCCTGGAAGACCTGTTCCTGCGCGAATACCGGACGCCGGCGCCATGATCGCAACCGCAACCGCCCCCGCCCCGTCCCGGCTGACCGGGACCGGAACGCTCGTCCGCTTCGCCCTGCGCCGCGATCGGATCCGGCTGACGGCGTGGATCTCGGCGCTGACGCTGATGATGGTCTACGCCCCCAATGGGATCAAACTCGCGTATCCCGACGAGGCGCAGCGCCAGGCGCGCGTGAACCTGCTCAAGACTCCGGCCGGAATCATGTTGGGCGGGCCGATGTTCGGCGGTAACGAAACCGACCTCGGCGTCATGATGGCCAACGAGCTGACCCTGACGTTGATGGTGGCGGCATCGATCCTGTCGATACTGACCGTCATCCGCCACACCCGCGCCGAAGAGGAAAGCGGTGCCGCCGAACTGGTGCTCTCCTCGATCGTCGGCCGCCACGCCCGCACCGCCGCCGCCCTGATCCTGGTCGTGTTGGTGAACGCCGTGCTGTCGGTGACGATGACGATCGCCATGGCCGCCAGCGGTTTCGCGGTGGTCGACACCGCGGCAATGTGCGTGGGAATCACTGCCGTCGCAACTGTTTTCGGTGCTGTCGCGGCGCTCAGTGCGCAGCTGTGGCGGCAGGCCAGAACGGCCAGCGGAGCCGCGCTCGCGACACTGGCCGCGGCCGTGCTGGTGCGGGGGGCGGGCGACGTGATCGACAACTCCGGCAGCGCGCTGAGCTGGTTCTCCCCCATCGCCTGGGCACAGCAGATGCGCCCCTTCGTCGCGCTGCGCTGGTGGCCACTCGCGCTGCTGGCCGCGCTGGCCGTCGTCCTGGCCGCAGCGACCGTCGCGCTGGAGAGCCGCCGCCAGTACGACGACGGCCTCCTGGCGTCCTCCGGCGAACACTCCCGTGCGCGCCCGGTCGGTGGGGTCTTCGGACTACAGTTGGTCATTCATCGCGGCCTGACCGTGGGCTGGGCGGTCGGCCTGCTCATCGCGGGGGCGGCGTTCGGTTCGATGACCAAGTCGCTGCTGGACGCGGCCAAGGGCAATGAACTTCTGGCCCGGGTGCTTTCAGCGCAGGGCACCGACGGCGTGTACACCACCATGACGCAGTTCCTGGCCGCGGCGACCACCGCGTATGTGGTTACGGTGGTGGTGCGGCTACACCGCGACGACGAGTCCGGGATCGGCGAAGCCGTGCTTGCTGGTTCGGTGTCGCGCTGGGCATGGTTGTTGTCGGCGGTCGGCGCGGCACTGACCGGCGCGGCCGTGCTGCTGGCCTGCGCGGGCCTGGGCAACGGCATCGGCGCCGGCCTGACGTTGGGTGAGCCCACCACGATCCTGCGGTTGACGTTGGCTGCGCTGGCCTTCCTGCCTGCGATGGCGGTGATGGCCGGCATCGCCGCCCTCGGCGTCGCGCTGCGTCATCCCGGCATCGGCTGGCTGGCAGTCACATTCGTGGTCCTCGCGTTGTATCTCGGTGCGCTGCTGCGGTTGCCGCGGTGGCTGATCGAGGCCTCACCGGTCGGTCGTACCACCGCACCGTCATCGGTTTCCGTTGCGGCACTGGGCGTGATGGTGATGATCGCCGTCGCCGTCACGGTGATCGCCGGAGCGGTCTATCGCCGCCGCGACGTCATCTAGGAGAACCATGGGACCGTCACTTCGAATCGCGATCTCGGCCATCGGCGGTATCGCGGCCTTCGCTGTGCTGCTGTTCGTCCCGGCGGGAACCCTGAGCTATTGGCAGGGCTGGGCGTTCCTGGCGGTGTTCAGCATCGCGAGCTTGATCCCGACGCTGTACCTGGGCCGGAAGTATCCCGACGCCTTCGAGCGGCGCACCCATGCCGGTGTCAGGGCGGAGACCCGGCCGGTCCAAAAGGTCGTGATCGCCGGGACGTTCCTGGTCTTCGCCGCGATGCTGGTGGTGCCGGCCCTGGACTACCGCTTCGGTTGGTCGACCGTACCTGCGTGGTTGTCGGTGGTCGGCGATGTGCTGGTGGCAACCGGTCTGAGCCTGGCGATGTGGGTGGTGGTCCAGAACCACTACGCCTCGGCCAACATCATCGTCGAGGAGGGCCAGCCGCTGGTGAGCACCGGGCTGTACGGCTTTGTGCGGCACCCGATGTACTTCGGCAATGTGATCCTGATGATCGGGATCGCACTGGCGCTCGGCTCGTACTGGGCTCTGCTGCTGGTCGTCGTCGGGCTGCTGTTGATGGCGGCGCGGATCATCGACGAGGAGAAGATGCTCACCGAGGAACTGGACGGCTATCGGGAGTACACGCAGAAGGTGCGTTACCGCCTGGTGCCGCTGATCTGGTGAGCACTTGACCTAACTTGCATGACCATTTAAGTTGACGAGTGCCCGTGCCCGCGTAGGATAGGAAACTCGTTGAATCCGAACATCACTCGCCTCATGCAGGAGAACCTCCTGGCGGTGTTCAACGAGCGCGATGGACAACAACGTCTCGAGGTCGTTCGACGCAACTACGCACCGGACGTGCGGTGGTCGGATGCCGAGGAGACCGTCGTCGGTCAGGATCGCCTGCACGAGAAGGCTCAAGCACTGCTCGACGGGCCGCTCGCCGGCCTGAATTTCGTCCAGTCCGGACCCGTGCGCCAGACCGCGAACATGGGGTTTCTCGCGTTCGACGTCTTTGCCCCCGGTTCAGCCGGGACCGAGCCGTTGATCTCCGGTTTCGACGTCGCGATCGTGGAGAACGAGCGCATCGCCCAGTTGTTCACGGTGGTGACGAAGGAGCCCGGCGCTTCGCCCGCTTAGGCCAGGCACGCAGCGCGAGATCCGCGGCGGCCCGCAATTGCTTGCGGCTGGCGCCATCCCGGGCCTTGGCCGACAAACCTCGCAGGACGGTGTCGATGTAGTCGGTGAGCGCCTCGACGTCCACCTCGCCGTCGAGGTCGCCCGCGCGCTGAGCCTGGCGTAACCGGTCGGCGATCGCGGCGCGGCCAACTCCCCTGCGTTGCCGCAACAGTGGGTCGGCGATGACGAAGCAGCCGCGCGGATGGCCGGGCCGGGTGTAGAGCTCCACCGCCCGGTCCAGCATCATCTCGAAGGCCGCGCGGGCGGTGGCCGCTTCCAGCGCGGGTGGCACCACGGCGGTCAGTTCGTACAGGTCGACGGCCGCGTCGTAGAGAGCCTGCTTGTCCCCGAACGCGGCGTAGAGGCTGGGGGCCGAAATGCCCATGGCCCCGGTCAGATCGTTGACCGAGGTGGCCTCGAATCCATGCTCCCAGAACAGGTGCATGGCCCGACGCAACGCTTCCGCGCGGTCGAACTTCGGGGGCCGAGCCATGGCGTCGATCCTAAGCGTCACCCCGTCATGGATTCTGCTAACGTCGCGATCAATAACTTTAATGGTTACTACAAAACTGTGAGGCGCTGACATGACCTATGCCATCATCGGCTCGGGCAACATCGGATCGGCGGTCGCGGGCCACTTCGCGCGGATCGGCCTCGACGTCGCGGTGGCCGCCTCGCGAGGACCGGCGGGAGTTGCGCCGCTCGCCGAGCGGCTGGGCTCGCACATCGTGCCCACCGACGTCTCCGATGCGCTGCTCGCCGACGTCGTCGTCCTGGCCGTCCCGTTCGACGCTGTCGAGGGTCTGGTCGGCCAGGTAACCGACTGGAATGGGCGCATCATCGTCGATGCCACCAATGCCATTGACTACAGCACCTTTTCGCCGGCCGACCTGGGCGGCCGCGCCTCCTCGGACCTCGTGGAACAGTGGTCGGCCAATGCCCGGGTGGTCAAGGCGTTCGGCCATACCTGGGCCAAGGTGCTCGCCCACGACCCCGGTGACGGTCACGGCGGACGCCGCGTGCTGTTCGTGTCCGGCAATGACGCGGCCGCCAACGCCGACGTGGCCGCACTCATCGAGCAGTTCGGATTCGAAGCGATCGATCTCGGGCGCAACGACCAGGGCGGTCTGCTGCAGCAGTTCGGCGGCCCGCTGACCACGCGCAGCTTCATCTCGCAAGCCATCGGCGGCGCAAGCCCGGCGGAGATGGATCTCATCGACGCCTGACGCCCGGCACAGTGACGCGTCATCCTGTACAGGACGACCGTCACGGCATGGGAGGCGCCATTGGAGCTGATGACCGGCTTCGGGCTGGCCACCGCCGCGGGCCTCAACGCCTACATCCCGCTGCTGTCGCTTGCGCTGCTGGCCCGGTTCACCGACCTCGTCACCTTGCCGGCCGGGTGGTCGTGGCTGGAGAACGGCTGGGTGATCGCCATCGTCGCGGTGCTGCTGCTGATCGAGGTCGTCGCCGACAAGATCCCCGCTCTCGACTCGGTCAACGACGCCGTCCAGACGTTCGTCCGCCCGACGGCCGGCGGCATCGTCTTCGGGTCGGGCACCGCCGCGCAGACCGCCGCGGTCACCGACCCCGGTGAATTCGCCAGGACCGGCCAGTGGGTTCCGATCGCCATCGGTGTCGTCACGGCCCTGGTCGTCCACCTGACCAAAACGGCGGTCCGCCCGGCGGCCAACGTCGCCTCGGCCGGCACCGCGGCGCCGGTGCTCAGCACCATCGAGGACATCGTCAGCGTCGCACTGGTGTTCATCGCGATACTCATCCCCGCGCTGGTGCTCGTGGTGATGATCGCCCTGGCGTGGGCCGCGGTCGCGCTGTGGCGGCGCCGGCGACGGCGCAAGGCCGCGCGGGGTCCGGTTTAGCCGACATCTCGGTGGGGCATTGTGCGCAGGTGGGCCACCGCATCCGAACGTCTCTGTGCGTACTGACGATCGGATGCTCGGTGGCGGCCGGGTGCGCCGGTCAGGCCGATGAACCCCAGCCGGTCACCACGACGCACGCCCCGCCCGCCGAGCCGGCCAGGGCGGGTCCGCCCACCGCGGCGCCGGCCGGCATCGTCGTCCCGCTCGGCAACGCACCGGAAGGCGTCGTCGTCGGGACGTCGGGAATCGCGGCCGTCGCGGTGCGGGATCCCAACGGCATAGTGCTGTTCGATGCCGCGACCGGCACGCAACGCCAGCGGATCCCGACCCCGAGCGCCGCTCGCCACCTCAGCCTGGCCGGTCCGGACGGCCCCGTGCTGGCCCCGCTGGAGGGCACCGATGAGCTACTCGAACTCAACCTCACCGACGGCACCATCACCGCCACCGTCACCGGAGTCGGACGCCAGCCGCACGACGCGGCGGCGACGTCGTCGGGAACCATCGTGGTGACCAACGAAGGCGGCGGCGGCGTCCTGTTCGTCCGCGACGGTCAGGTGGTCGCCTCGCTGCCCGCCGGCCCTCCGCAGCCCGGCGGTGTCGCGGCCGTCGGCAACTACGCGGCCGTCGCCGATGTCCAGGGAAACGGGGTATGGGTGTACGACGGCTCGACGCGTGAGCTGGTCAGCCAGGCCCCGGTGGGCGCCAAACTCACCCACGCGGTCTCGCTTTCCGGTGATCTGGCCGCGTTCGCCGACACCGACGGCGGTGCCGTCTACCTCGAACGTGTCGATCCGAAGGTCACCCAGGTGGCCAGAATCGAGGCACCCGGCAAGCCCTACGGGCTGGCCTACGACGCCCGGCGCCACCGCCTCTTCATCACGCTGACCGAGCGGAACGCGGTGCGGGTGGTGGATATCGCAGACCCGGCGGCGAGCCGGACCCTCGCCGATGTGGCCACCGTGCGTCAGCCCAATTCCGTTGCCGTCGAGCCGAATTCCGGTGCCATCGTGGTGACCGGCAGCGACGGGGGTGGCAGCAGCAGCGTCCAGATCATCGGACCTGACCTGCTTCCGGCCGGTTAGATCCAGACGCCCTTGCCGACGGCCACCACGCCGCCTGCGCTGATCGCGAACCGGTCGCGGTCCTTCTCCAGGTCCACGCCGACCATCTCGCCGGGGCCGACGACCACGTTCTTGTCCAGGATGGCGTGCCGGACCACCGCGCCGCGGCCAACCCGCACACCGGGCATCAGCACGCTGCCCTCGACGATCGCGCCGTCCTCGATCGCGACGTTGCTCGACAGCACCGAATTGCGCACCGACGCCGCGGAGATGATGCTCCCGGCACCGACCACGGACTCCTGTGCCGAGCCGCCGTTGACGAACTTCGCGGGTGCCAGGTTCTCCGACTCTCCGCGGATCGGCCAGCGCTTGTTGTAGAGGTTGAACACCGGGTGCACCGACACCAAATCCATGTGGGCGTCGTAGAACGCATCCAGCGTTCCGACGTCGCGCCAGTAGCCGTGGTCGCGCTCGGTGGCGCCGGGGACTTCGTTGTTGCTGAAGTCGTACACCGCGGCCATGCCGTCGGACACCAGCCGCGGAATGATGTCGCCGCCCATGTCGTGATCGGAGTTGTCATCGTCGGCGTCGGCGCGAATGGCGTCGATCAGCACTTTGGTGGTGAAGATGTAGTTGCCCATCGACACGAAGGTCTGCTCGGGATCGTCCGGCGTACCCGGCGGGTCGGCGGGCTTCTCGATGAACTCCCGGATGCGGCCGGACTCGTCGGCGTCGATGCACCCGAATGCGTGCGCCTCGGCGCGAGGCACCCGGATACCGGCGACGGTGGCCCCGGCCCCGCTCTCGATGTGGAACTTCACCATCTGCTCGGGGTCCATCCGGTACACGTGGTCGGCACCGAAAACCACGATGTAGTCCGGATCCTCGTCGTAGATCAGGTTGAGCGACTGGTAGATCGCGTCGGCCGAGCCGGTGTACCAGCGCGGGCCGAGACGCTGCTGGGCGGGAACCGGCGTGATGTATTCACCGGCCAGACCGCTCAGCCGCCAGTTCTGCGAGATGTGCCGGTCCAGCGAGTGCGACTTGTACTGGGTGAGCACACAGATGCGGAGGTAGCGCGCGTTGACCAGATTCGACAGCACGAAATCGATGAGGCGGTACGCGCCGCCGAAGGGAACCGCCGGCTTGGCCCGGTCCGCGGTCAGCGGATAGAGCCGTTTGCCCTCTCCGCCCGCCAGGACGATGCCCAGCACGTGTGGCAATTCCCTCATCCTGCAAACCTATCGGCACACGCAACCGACGGCTAGGCCAACGCCGCTATTGCAGGTCGTCGTGTCGCGACCGAAGCGACTTGGGGTCGCGCGCAAGCACGTTGACCCACAAGGTCGGGGCGAGCGAAGCGACGGGAAGGAGGATGCGCCGCGCAGCGCCGCCCACTACGGTCGGGCGTATGCGGGTGGCGATGATGACTCGGGAGTATCCACCCGAGGTTTACGGCGGGGCGGGCGTACACGTGACGGAACTCGTCGCACAGTTGCGGCGACTGTGCGAGGTGGACGTGCACTGTATGGGCGCCCCACGCCAGGGCGCCTTCGTCCATCAGCCCGATCCTGCGCTCAAGGGGGCCAACCCGGCGCTGTCGACGCTGTCCGCGGATCTGGTGATGGCCAATGCGGCCGCCGAGGCGACGGTGGTGCACTCGCACACCTGGTACACCGGGATGGCCGGTCACCTCGCCTCGCTGCTGTACGACGTCCCCCATGTGCTGACCGCGCACTCCCTCGAACCGTTGCGGCCGTGGAAGGCCGAGCAGCTCGGCGGCGGCTACCGGGTGTCGCTGTGGGTGGAACGCACCGCGGTCGAGGCGGCGGACGGGGTGATCGCGGTCAGTTCCGGCATGCGCGACGACGTTCTGTCGGTGTATCCGGCGTTGGACCCCGACCGGGTTCATGTGGTGAAGAACGGAATCGACACCGACGTCTGGTATCCGGCGCCGCCCGAGCGGGGTGAGTCGGTGCTCGCCGAACTCGGCGTCGACCCATCGCGGCCCATGGTGGCGTTCGTCGGCCGGATCACCCGGCAGAAGGGTGTCCCGCACCTGATCGCCGCGGCGCACCGCTTCGACCCGGAGATCCAGGTGGTGCTGTGCGCCGGTGCGCCCGACACCCCGGAGATCGCCGCCGAGGTGAGCTCGGCCGTGCAGGAGCTGGCCGGGCGGCGCAGTGGCGTGTTCTGGGTGCAGGAGTTCCTGCCCATCGGGAAGATCCGCGAAATACTCTCGGCAGCAACGGCGTTCGTGTGCCCCTCGGTGTACGAGCCGCTCGGCATCGTGAATCTGGAGGCGATGGCCTGCGGAACGGCCGTGGTGGCATCCGACGTGGGCGGCATACCTGAGGTGGTCGACGACGGGGTGACCGGAACGCTGGTGCACTACGAGTCGAGCGACCCGGTTGGCTTCGAGGCCGGGCTCGCCGAGGCGGTCAATGCGCTGGTGGGCGATCTGGAGAAGGCGCGCCGATTCGGGGCGGCCGGCCGGCAGCGCTGCATCGACGAGTTCTCGTGGGCGCACATCGCCGAGCAGACGCTCGAAATTTACCGCAAGGTGTCGGCATAGCCCGAAGGGCGACCGGCCGAGAAGAAACCCCGCGCGTCGACGCGGGGTTTCGAGGGTGGATCAGTTAGCTGGTGACGTTCTTGAGTTCGTCACCCAGGGCGGCCGCCTCGTCGGGTGTCAGCTCCACGACCAGTCGTCCGCCGCCTTCCAGCGGTACCCGCATCACGATGCCGCGCCCCTCCTTGGTTGCTTCCAGCGGACCGTCACCGGTCCGGGGCTTCATCGCCGCCATCGAGTGCTCCCTCCAGGTTCGAGCCGGCCCGTGCTCACGGACCCGGTCCAGCGCCGGGCACGTGGCTGGTGCGTCGGCACTGAACTGCTTGTTTTCGATTCTATTGTTCCTTATCGGCGAGCATTGGTGTGAAAGGGCCGATTTAGGGGGTCCGATTTGCGCCGTCAGGGTGTGGTCGGGCCGGGAACCCAGCACGACGCCAGGTGATCGTCCACCATCCCGGTGGCCTGCATCAGCGCGTAGGCGGTGGTGGGGCCCACGAAGCGGAAACCACGCTTCTTGAGGTCCTTGGCCATCGCCTGGGACTCCGGCGTGATCGCCGGCACGTCGGCCATCGTCTTGGGCCTCGGGCGCGGCGGCGGGGCGTAGGACCACAACAGGTCGGACAGGTCGACGTCGAGTTCGGCGACGGCCCTGGCGTTGGCGATGGTGGCCTCGATCTTGGCGCGGTTGCGCACGATGCCCTCATCGGCCATCAACCGGCTGACGTCACGGTCGCCGTAGCCGGCCACCGTTTCGATGTCGAAGCCGCTGAACGCCCGCCGGAAGTTGTCCCGTTTACGCAGGATGATCAGCCACGACAGGCCGCTCTGGAACGCCTCGAGGCTCATCCGCTCGAACAGCGCCACCTCGCCGCGCAGCTCCCGGCCCCACTCGTCGTCGTGGTAGTCGCGGTACAGCTGCGACCCTTGCGCCCAGCCGCAGCGGGTGCGGCCGTCGTCCGGCGCGGGTTCCGTCACACCGATTCCTCGTCGGCAGCAGGCGCGGCGTGGTGGGTGTGTACCGGCTCGTCGAGCCCGGCGGCTGCGCGTACCGCGGAGAGTTCGCCGCGCAGCTGGTCCAGTTCGGCGCCGAGCCGGTCCAGCACCCAGTCCACTTCGCTGGTCTTGTAGCCGCGCAGCACCTGGGTGAACTTGACGGCCTCGACGTCCGCTCCGGTGACCCCGGAGGCGGGCAGCACGGTGGCCGTGGTGGCCCGCGGCAGCGGCGGCAGCTGCTCGCCCCGCCCGAACACCAGGCTGGCCACCCCGAACAGGACGATGCCGATCAGGATCAGCACCACCAGGTACAGCAGGATCAATGTCACGTCACGAGATTACTTGCGCCGAGATCGACGTTCTGCACGCTTGCACTCGCATTTCTGCTGCGAAATGTCGGTATGGGTGAGAGCGCGCTCAGCGCAGGGTGTTCATCGGCGGCCGGTCGGCCAGCGAGACCTTGGTGGTCTGCGGCAGGTAGCCGTCGTGCCCGTCGGGCAGGAATTGCGTCAGCCCGATCCCGGAGTCGGTGATGCCGCACCGGGACAGCAGCGTGGCGATCACCTGGCGGCTCATCGCACCCAGCTCGATCAGCGGCCGGTTGCGGTGGCTGCGGACGCCGAGGTTGACCTGCGCGATGGCCTGCAGCCCGAGCCGGTCGTAGGTGTCGACCAGCAGGCCGATCTCCACGCCATAGCCCGGGGCGAACGGCACCGAGGTCAGCAGCTCGCGGGTGCCGGCGTACTCGCCGCCCAGCGGTTGCAGCACGCAACCCAGTTCGGGGCGCAGCGCGGCCAGCAGCGGACGGGCGACCAGTTCGGTGACCCGGCCGCCACCGTTGGCGTCCTCACCCTTGCCGACCTTCAGCGGCCGCCGGTAGAAGCCCTTGACCAGGTGGATGCCGTCGCCGGTGAGCAGCGGACCGACCAGTCGCGGAACGAACATCGGGTCGGGGTCGATCAAATCGGAGTCGACGAACACGATGATGTCGCCGGTGGTGGCCGCCAGCGAGCGCCACAACACTTCACCCTTGCCGGGCTGCGGCTCCACCTCGGGCACCGCCTGCTCGCGGGTGACCACCCGGGCGCCGGCGGCGATGGCTTCGATCTCGGTGTCGTCGGTGGAGCCGGAATCCAGCACGATCAGCTCGTCGACCAGGCCGCCCAGCAGCGGGCGGATGGTGTCCACCACCGATCCGACGGTCTCCTCCTCGTTGAGCGCAGGAAGGACGACGGAGATGGTGCGGCCGCGTTTGGCGGCCACCAGTTCAGCGATGGTCCAGGTCGGCCGGCTCCAGCTGTGGTCAGACAGCCAGGTGTCGCCGGGAAGTGTGTCGTTGGCGAGTTCGGTCATGCCAAGCCCCTCACCGTCCGCGCCGGCGGACGCTCCCCACGGATCGACGCGACCATTTCCAGCACACGCCGAGTGGGTCCCACTTCATGCACCCGGAACATCCGGGCTCCGTCGGCGGCGGCCAAAGCGGTCGCTGCCAGCGTGCCCTCGAGGCGTTCGGTGAGCTCCACACCCAAAGTCTCCCCGACGAAATCCTTGTTACTCAGTGCCATCAGGACGGGCCATCCGGTATTAACAAGATCTTTTACGTGGCGCAACAAACTAAGACCGTGATGAGTATTTTTGCCGAAATCGTGGGTCGGGTCGATCAGAATCGCGTCCCGGGCCACCCCGATCGCCACCGCGCGTTCGGCGGCGGAGGTGACCTCGGCGATGACGTCGTCGACCACGCCGGTCACGGTCGTGCCGTAGCTGACCCGGAACGGCCGGGTGCGCGGCGTCGCACCCCCAGTGTGGGAGCACACCAGCCCGGCGCCGAACTCGGCGGCGACCTCGGGAAGGGACGGGTCGGCACCGGCCCAGGTGTCGTTGATCAGGTCCGCTCCGGCCGCGCAGGCCTGCTTGGCCACCGCGGAACGCCAGGTGTCGACGCTGATCAGCTGGTCGGGATACTCGCCGCGGAGCCACTCGATGAACGGCACCACCCGGGCGATCTCCTCGTCGGCGTCGACCAGGGTTCCGGGCCCGGCCTTGACTCCCCCGACGTCGACCACGTCGGCCCCCTCGGCAACCACCCGGTGGGCGGCGTCCTTGGCGGCCTCGTCGGTGAAGGTCGCGCCCCGGTCGTAGAACGAGTCGGGTGTGCGGTTGACGATCGCCATGATCAGCGCGCGATCACCGGCCACCGGCCGTCCGCAGAACGTCGACTTCACTCCACCATGGTGCCTGGTGGCGCAGAGTTCGACGACATGGCGGCTGCCTATCCCTTGGGCCGGGAGCCGGCCGCCACTTCCTCGGGATACTCGTCGTAGAACGGTACGTAGCCCTCGTCACGGCCCTTCAGCACGTAGAGCGGGTCCTCGATCTCGTCGCCGTCGGCCCCGTAGCCCTGCTTGCGCAGGTCCACCTTGCGGCTCTTGAACGTCGACGTGGTCTCCAGCGACTCGACGATCCGGATGAACAACGGCACGGCGTAACCGGGCAGGTTGCCGTAGACGGTGTCGGCCAGCGCCTTGCCGTCGAATTCCACTCCGTCACGGAGCTTGACCGCCGCCATCCCGGCCCGCCCGCCGGTGTCGGGCACCTCGACGCCGAACACCGTCGACTCCTCGACGTTCTTGTCCTGGCCCAGCGCGGCCTCGACCTGGGTGGTGGCGACGTTCTCGCCCTTCCACCGGAAGGTGTCGCCGAGCCGGTCGGCGAAGGCGGCGTGGCGCATGCCCTGCGGGTTCATCACGTCGCCGGTGTTGAACCAGACATCGCCCTCTTTGAAGGCATTGCGGACCAACTTCTTCTCGCTGGCTTCCTTGTCGGTGTAGCCGTCGAAGGGCGAGAGCTTGTTCACCGGGCTGATCAGCAGGCCGGGCTCACCGGGCGCCACCTTGCGGACCCGGCCGTTCTCGTCGCGGGCCGGCTCGCCGGTCTCCGCGTCGTACTCGACGTAAGCCAGTGGCATCGGGCTGATGCCGGTGGTCTTGGGGATGTTGAAGATGTTGATGAAGGCGGTGTTGCCCTCGCTGGCGGCGTAGAACTCGGCGACCCGGCCGATGTTGAACCGGCGGGTGAACTCCTCCCAGATCTCCGGGCGCAACCCGTTGCCGGCGATGACGCGGATCTTGTGGGCGCGGTCGGTGTCCTTCGCCGGCTGGTTCAGCAGATAGCGGCACACCTCGCCGATGTAGATGAAGGCGGTGGCTTCCATATTGATCACGTCGTCCCAGAACCGCGACGCCGAGAACGACTTGCCCAGTGCCAGAGTGCCGCCCGCGTTGATCACCGAGGACACCGCGACCGTGAGCGCGTTGTTGTGGTAGAGCGGCAGCGGGCAGTACAGGGTGTCATTGCTGTTGAGCCGCAACCCCAATCCGCCGAACGCCGCCAGCGCGCGCAGCCACCGGTGGTGGGTCATCACGCTGGCCTTCGGGTGCCCGGTGGTGCCCGAGGTGAAGATGTAAAAGGCGGTGTCCTTGGCCTGGACCTGTGACGCCGACGCCGGGTTGTCGGTCGACTTGCCCTTGGCCTGTTCGACGAAATCCTCGATCGTCACCAGGTCGGCTACCTCGGCGCCGCTTTCGGTGATCGGATCGATCAGGTCGGATTCGGCGATCACGACCTTCGCATCCAGCAGACCGATGCTGTGCGACAACACATCTCCGCGCTGGTGGTAATTCAGCATGCCGGCAACCGCGCCGCACTTGACCGCGGCGAGCATCATCAGGACGGCATGCGGCGAGTTGCGCAGCATGATGCCGACCACGTCGCCGCGGCCAACTCCCTTGTCGGCCAACACCGCCGCGAGCCGGTTGGCCGTCTCGTTGGCTTCGCGGTAGGTGATCTTCTCGTCGCCCATCCGGATGAACACGCGGTCGGCGTAGCGCGCGGCGCGATCTTGGAACACCTTGCCGATGGAGGTCTTCGTGGTCGGCAGCGCCAGCAGACCGGTCAGTGCGCCGCGCACGATCACGGGCGCATCCATCACCACCGCGGGCAACCGGGTGGCCAGGTCGAGCAGCCCTACCGAATGCTTCGCACCCGACTTTCCCGCGCCGGAATCGCCGGATTCGGCAGAACTATTGCTGGCCATCGATGCCACCTCCCGTGTGTCGCCCGTCCCGCGAGTCAGAGTAACCCTGGTCACGTCCGGGGTGCGCAGACGTCGAGCGCCGCCTCGACGACATCGACGACCACCAGCCGGTCCAATGCTGCCTGTGCGACGAAACCGGGCTCGACGAGTGACCCCAACCAGGTGCGCAGACCGTCGTAGTGGCCGGTGGGGTCAAGGAGCACCACCGGTTTTTCATGCATACCCAGGTACCCCGCGGTCCACGTTTCGAAAAGTTCCTCCAGCGTGCCGATCCCGCCCGGGAGTGCCAGGAAGGCGTCGCTGCGGTCTTCCATGACTTGTTTGCGCTGACGCATGGTGTCGGTGACGATCAGCTCGTCGGCATCGACGTCGGCCAGCTCCCGGTGCACCAGCGCCTTGGGGATGACCCCGACCGTGCGCCCACCGTGGGAGCGGGCACCCTCGGCCACCGCGCCCATCGCCGAGACGTTGCCGCCGCCGGACACCAGCGTCCAGCCCCGGTCGGCAATCGCCTCCCCCACCCGTCGGGCGAGGTCGAGCAGGTCGGGGTGACGCGGGCCGGATGCGCAGTAGACGCACACCGCCCACTCGTCGTCGCGGTTCTCGGGTTCCACACCGGCAAACCTAACGCAGCCGATTTACCGCTATTGCCGTGCCGGTGCGGTGCAGGCAAATACAGTCCGGCTATGCCGAATCAGTGGCCGCTCGTGCCGCGCCAGTCCTGCGACCGCGCGATCGAGCTGCTCGGCACTCATCGCGGGCTGGTCCTGGTCGGCGCCGACGGGGTCGGCAAGACGACGCTGGCCGGCCAGATCGCCGATCGGCTCGGGGAGACCGCGCCGGTCCGGGTGAAAGCCACCGGCGGCCAGGCCGCCGTGCCGTTCGGGGCGTTCGGCCCACTGGTCGAGGTCCACGAGGTGGGAAAGCCTGCCGCACTGATCCACTCGGCGCTGGAATCTCTGCTCGCCCAAGCGGATAGCACGTTGATCATCGTCGACGACGCTCAACTGCTCGATCCGTTGTCGGCCAGCCTGGTCTATCAGTTGGCGCGGCACGGGTCGGCCCGGCTGATCGTCACGGTCCGGGCGGGCGCGACGCTGCCGTCGGCGGTGACCGCACTGGTCGACGATGAACTGCTGACCGCGCTCGACGTCGGTCCGCTCGACCAGGACGAGACCGGGGCCGTGCTGACCGCGTTGGGTCGGCCGCTGGGCGACGAGTACCGCCGCACCGGCGGCAATCCGCTGGAACTGCGACTGCATCTGCAGACCCGTTCGGCGGCAACGTCACTGGCCGGTCTGGTCGATGCGTATCTGGCCGAGCTACCGACCGGGGCCCGCACCGCACTGAGCTACCTGGCCGTACACGAGCCGCTGTCGCGCGACGACCTGGCCGCACTCGCCGGTGACGACGCCGTTGTACAGGCCGAAACAGCCGGTGCCGCAGAGCTATTCGGCCAGACGGTGTATGCCGGTCACCCGCTGTTCGTCGAGCGGATGAACCAGGAAGCCGACCCGGCCGACACCAGGCGGTTACGAACCGAGATCCTGACCCAGCTCGCCGCCCAGCCTCACCGCCACCTCTGTGATCGCCTCGGCCGCGCGGCGCTCGCACTGGACAGCGACTCCCCCGAGCCCGTCGATGACGTGGTGGCGGCAGCACAGCAGGCGCTGCGGCTCGGCGATCTGACCCTGAGTGAACGGCTCGCCGGGGCGGCCCTGGCGCGGTCCGAACGCTTCGACGCCCGGCTCGCGCTCAGCTACGCGCTGGCCTGGCAGGGCCGCGGCCGGGAAGCGGATTCGGTGCTCGCCGAGGTCGACGCGGCCGCACTCACCGAGGACGAGGTGATGGCGTGGGCGTTGCCGCGCGCGGCCAATCAGTTCTGGATGCTGTCCGAACCCGAGCGCGCCACCGCGTTCCTGCAGAACACCCGCAAGCGGATCAACTCGACGGCGGCCAGGCTGACCCTGGACGCGCTGTCGGCGACGTTCGCGATGAACGCGGGCAACGTGGCGCGGGCCGTCGAGATCGCGGCAGGCGTGCTCGCGGCGCCGGAGGCCGAGGACATGGCGGTGGCGTGGGCGGCCAGCGCCTCGGCCTTGTGCGCGGCACGGATGGGCCGCTTCGATCAGGTGGACGCACTGGTGAAGCGGGCGTTGGACGCCGAGCACCCCGGCCTGCTGCGATTCACCGTCGGCCTGGCGCAGACCACCACGCTGCTGATGACCGGGCAGCCCGATGCCGCGCTCGAGGTCGCCGGTGAGTTCACCGACTTCGCCGAGCTGGCCCAGCCGGGCCGCTCGATCGGAGAGGTGTTGCTGGCGCAGGTGCTGCTAGCCCAGGGGAATCCGACGGGTGCAGCGCGACTACTCGGCCCGGCCGCGGCGACGCTGGAGCGCACCGGCTACTCGTGGGGTCCGCTGTCGCTGATGTACCTGACCACCGCGCTGGCCCAGCAGGGTGAGATCGCCGATTCGGCGAAGGCGCTGAGCCGGGCCGACTCCCGGCACGGCACCAAATCCGCGTTGTTCGCCCCCGAACTGGGGGTGGCGCGGGCATGGCGGCTGGCCACCGTCGGCGACGGCACCCACGCAGCGATCGACGCCGCACGCGAAGCGGCCCGCGGCGCGGAGCGCAGCGGTCAGCTGGGGGTCGCGGTGTGGGCGTGGAATGAGGCGGCCCGGCTCGGCGATGCGCAGGCCGCCGGGGCGATCTCGAAACTGGCGGAGACGGTGGACTGCGCGTTCACCCGGTGATCAGCACGTCATAAGCCCGGTGCGCCCAGGCGATGGCCGGCTCGTTGCGGCCGACGAGAATGCGGTCGAGCAGGCCGGTCTCCAGATTCGCTTGGGTGCGTGCGGCAGTCGGGAAGTCCTCGCTGGTGACGACGTTGTAGAGAAACTCGTTCATGAATTCCGCCCCCGCACGGGCATTTTCGTCGTCCAGCGGCTCCCAGCTGTACGAGGCGAACCGGAACGTCGACTTGCCGGGAACCGAGCCCGGATCCAGTCGGGTCAGGGCCACCATCGGTGCCGCGACGACCAAGCCGGTGCTGGGGAAGATGTTGTAGATGAACTGCAGGTGATCCATCGGCCGCCACTGACTTTCAGGTGTACCGATCAGATCCAGCGCGGCGGGCGACACCGCCGCCATCCGATGGTTGTACTCGTAGCGCCGGTACAGACCGGTGTTACCGATGTTGGCTGGCCCTACGCTGTCCTTGTGCAGATATGACACGTGGTATAGCTCGAATCCGGTGTCGTTGCCCAACTTCCAGTTCAGGTCGACCTCGGTGGTGCGCTCGGCTACCAGATGTAATCGCGAGAAATCCAAGCCGTCCAACTCGGCTCCGAGATCGCCCATCATCGCGTCGATGTCGATCTCCATGCCAGGCGTCGGCGTGACGAACAACATGCCGTAGCGTTCGGCGGCGGGCAGTGCGATCAAGCCGGTCTGTCCCTTGTCGACGTCACCGAAGGTGCCGGCGTGGGCCACCCCGGTCAGCGATCCTTTCAGATCGTATGACCAAGCGTGCCAGGGACATACGAGCCGACGAGCTTTGCCGCATCCGTCGGCCAGCGTGGTGCCGCGATGCCGGCATGCGTTGAGGAACGCGTGGAATCCGCCGTCGTTGTCACGTGTCAGCAGAACTGGCACGCCGGCTACGGTCTGCGTGGAGAAGTGCCCGGGTTTCAGATCGACAGCCATGCCGACCACCTGCGGGCGGCGCAGGAATAACACCTCGCGTTCCCGAGCCAACCGCTCCGGATCGCAGAACCTGGCGCTGTCGAGTTCGACGACGTCGTCGGTCATGGCCGTGCTGCCGTCGGATGCCAGTTCGAGGATGTCTTTGAGGATGCCGATCAACTCGTCGCGGTCCATCGCGGGTTTCCTTCCCATCGAACAGCACTGAGCAAATGTCGCACATGACACTAAAACGTCAGATGCGACAGAAGCAAGAACTCGCTCAGAGTCCGTCGGCAGCTGTGCGCAGCCCGAGTTCGGTGAGTCGCCGCAGTTCGGCGAGGTCACCCGCCGCCGTGCGCATCCAGATGTCGAGAGCGCTGAATACCGCGCTGCCGATCATCAACGAGCGAATGCGCGCCGTCAGCCGCTCGTCGACCGTCGGTTCGGCGGGCAGCAGATGGTTCTCGATGGTCGACGCGTACCGAGCCTGCAGACGGTGCAGATGCCACTCGATGCGCCCGGCGCCAAGGTCGCGATCACGAAGCCTGGCCAGCTCGGCGAGCACGGCAGGCTCACCAGGGAAAGATTCGGTCGCGGTCATCACGGAGGTCACGATCGGTTCGCCGCGTGGCCTTACCTCCAATGCCCGGCGAAACCACTCGAGGCGCAGTTCGTAATCGGAGAACAGCACTTCCTCTTTGGTCGAGAAGTACCGGTAGAAGGTGCGCTCACTGACGCTGACGTCCGCGGCGATGTCGGCGACCGACGTCGCGTCGAAACCCTCCAACACGAACCGCTTGATCGCCGCATCGCGCAACGCAAGCCGCGTGCGCTCGGCCTTGGATGTCGCAGACGTCAACGCTCCGACCATGGGGTCACTGTAAGCCAAAGCCACAAATTGTCATCCTTGACACCAGAATGTCACATCTGCCATTTTGGGGATGCGCAGTTACAACCGAACGGAGACGTCATGCCAGATTTCGACGCGATCATCATCGGAGCCGGCCACAACGGATTGACCGCCGCGAATGTGCTGGCCAAGGCAGGGGCATCCGTGCTGGTGGTGGAACGCAATCACTTCGTCGGCGGAATGGCCGCCACCCGAACCCTGTTCGACGGCTACCAGCACAGCGTCGGCGCCTGGGCGGTGCTGGTGTGGTCGGAACAGATGACCAAGCGGCTCGAGATCGAAGACTTCGGATACGAGCTGGTGCCGCAGTGGTCGTCGGCCTGCACGTTCGGTGACGAGGGCGACGTGCCATTCGTGCTCTACAACGACATGGAGCGCATGGCCACGCACATGCTCGAGGATCACGGGCCCGATGTGGCGATGGCCGCCGGTGAACTCTTCGCGCATGTCGGGCAGTTCGACAAGTACTTCCGACAGGCGATGTTCGACCCGGAGATCGATATCTTCGAGGTCATCGCAGAACAAGCCGACCGCGAAACCCGGCGAGCGTTCGCGGACATGTGGTTCGGGCCGGCGATGGACATCGTCCGGCGGTTCTTCCCGGGCGACATGGCCCGCACCCTGCAAGGCTCGATGGCCGCGATGGCGGTCGACGGGTTCGACGGCGGGCCGTGGACGCCGGGATCGGGGGCGTCATTGGTCTACCACTACATGTTGCGCAGCCCCGGCGAGATGACCGACCGCATCGTGATGCCGCGCGGCGGCATCGGCAACCTCAGCAAGGCACTGCAGCGGCGGGCCGAGTCGATGGGAGTGGACGTCCGGCTGGCGACACCAGTCAAATCGATTGTGGTGGAATCCAGCAGCGGAAGCCCAAAGGCCACCGGAGTGACGTTGCGCGACGGATCGACGGTCACCGCCGACGTGGTGTGCTCGACCGCGGACCCGTATACGACCTTCCTGGGATTGACTGGCGAACAACACTTCCCGACGGACTTCGTGCGGAAGCTCCGGGAGATCAACTTCGATCTGGGATACATCCAGGCGCACATGACCATCGAGGGCGAGCCCGAGTGGATCGAGCGGCTGCAACCCTTCGTGTCCGACAACGGCAAGAAAGTCCCGACGCTGGCCTACCTTCCCTCGGCGGAGTACGTCGCCGACGGTTGGGACCAGTACCGGGCCGGCCGTTTCCCGGCGGAGAATCCGCCCGCCTATCTGTATATGCCGAGTTACTGCGATACGACGCTGGCGCCCGAAGGCCATCACAGTGCCACGATCTACGCGCAGTACTTCCCGGTGGGCATGGACGCCGACGAGCACCGCGAGCAAAAGGAGCGCTACGCCGACGCCTGCCTGGCCACGATCGAGCGGTTCTCCCCCGGCTTCCGAGAGCGCATCGGCGAACGGGTCGTGTTCTCCAACCGGTACTTCGGCAGCGCGTTCAGTGCGCACAAAGGCGACTTCGCACACGGAACGCTGAGCCCGGTGCAGATCTGGAACCGCAGGGGCGTGCCGGGCGAGTCGCAATACTCCACGCCGGTGGACAACCTCTTCCTCGTCGGGCAGGGAGCCCACCCTGGGCCAGGGGTCACCGGTTTACCGGGCTGGAACGGAGGCCAGGCCGTGGTCGAACGGCTCAACTCCCGCGCCGCTCGGTAAGACCGTTCACCCGGTGAGGTAGCGCCGCAACGTCTCGGTGACGGCGGTGATCTGGGCCAGCGACACCCGTTCGTCGCGTTTGTGCGCCAGATTGGGGTCGCCCGGCCCGTAGTTCACGGCGGGGATGCCCAGCGCGGCGAACCGGGCGACGTCGGTCCAGCCAAACTTGGCACGCACCATCCCGTCGGCGGCCGCCACCAGCGCCGCCGCCGCGGGATGACTCAGCCCGGGGAGCGCACCGGCGGCGACATCGGTCTGCTCCAGATGTACGTCGAGCCCGTCGAACACCTCTCGCACGTGAGCCAGTGCCTGGTCGGGTGAGCGGTCCGGCGCGAACCGAAAGTTCACGGTCAACTGCGCGGCGTCGGGGATGACGTTGCCTGCCACACCCCCGTCGATCTTCACCGCCGACAGCCCTTCGCGGTACGTACAGCCGTCGATCTCGACCATCCGGGCCTGGTATCCGGACAGCCGGTCGAGCACCGGGCCGAGTTTGTGAATGGCGTTGTCGCCCAGCCAGGATCGCGCCGAATGCGCCCGCGTTCCGGTCGCCGAGATCACCACCCGCAAGGTGCCCTGACAGCCGGCCTCGATATAGCCGCCGGACGGCTCACCGAGAATCGCGACGTCCGCGGTCAGCCAGTCCGGAAGCTCGCGCTGGATCCGGTTGAGTCCGTTGGCGGAGGCTTCGATCTCTTCGCAGTCGTAGAAGATCAGGGTGATGTCGTGGGCGGGCTCGGCGATGGTGGCGGCCAGGTGCAGGAACACCGCGTCACCGGACTTCATGTCCGAGGTGCCGCACCCATACAGGTGATCGGCGTCGAACCGCGACGGCACGTTGTCGGCGATCGGAACGGTGTCGAGGTGACCGGCCAGCACCACCCGCGACGGCAGGCCGAAGTTCGTGCGGGCCAGCACCGCGTCGCCATTGCGGATGATCTCGTAGCCCGACGTCTGCGCGCGCAGCGCCGACTCGACCTCGCCGGCGATGCGCGCCTCATCCCGCGACACACTCGGGATATCGACGAGCGCGGCGGTCAGCGCGATCGGGTCAGCGTGTAGATCCAACACAACTGACCAGGCTAGCGGGCAGCGCGATGCATTACGGTGGAGCACCGTGACTTCTGCTGCTGGCGTCGGATTGGCCACCATCACCGAGGACGGGACCGTCCTCGACACCTGGTTCCCGGACCCGGAACTGGGCGCATACAGCCCGTCGGGCAGCACCCGGCTCTCCGTTGCCGAGGTGCCCGACGATCTGGCGGCCGCCGCCGGCCCCGATCCGGCCCGCGGGGTGGAGACGATCGTGGTGCGCACGGTGATCGCGGACCTGGCCGACAAGCCGCTCGACACCTATGACGCATACCTGCGGCTGCACCTGCTCTCGCACCGGCTGGTCGAGCCGCACGGCCTGAATCTGGACGGCATCTTCGGTGTGCTCACCAACGTGGTGTGGACCAATTTCGGCCCATGCCAGATCGAGGGCTTCGAAGACGTGCGGCTGCGGCTGCGCAGCCGCGGTCACGTGGCGGTCTATGGCGTCGACAAGTTCCCGCGAATGGTCGATTACGTACTGCCGGCCGGGGTGCGGATCGCCGATGCCGACCGGGTGCGCCTGGGCGCACACCTGGCACCGGGCACCACCGTGATGCACGAAGGCTTCGTCAACTTCAACGCGGGCACACTCGGCGCGTCGATGGTGGAGGGCCGGATCTCGGCGGGTGTGGTCGTCGACGACGGCTCGGACATCGGTGGCGGTGCGTCCATCATGGGCACGCTGTCCGGCGGTGGCACGCAGGTCATCTCGGTGGGCAAGCGCTGCCTGCTCGGTGCCAACGCCGGCCTCGGTATCTCGCTGGGCGACGACTGCATCATCGAAGCCGGCCTCTACGTGACGGCCGGCACCAAAGTCACCACCCCGGACGGCACGACGGTCAAGGCCCGCGAACTGTCCGGCGCGAACAACCTTCTGTTCCGCCGTAATTCGGTGACCGGCGCCGTCGAGGTGGTGGCCCGCGACGGCAAGGGCATCGCGCTCAACGCCGCGTTGCACGCGAATTAGGCGGAGGCACTGCACGCCAACTAGGTCGGGTGTGAAAGACGACTGCTCGGGTATAGCAGCAGCGTGTTCGGAGATGACTTGCGGCAGCTGGCCGCGGCCCATGGCGTGGCAACCTCCTATCGCAACGAGCGACGTGAGCCGGTCGAGGTCGACGCCGATGTGGTGATCCGCGTTCTGGGGTTGCTCGACGTAGACGCAACCACCGAGGCCGCCCGGCGCGCCGCATTGGCCGCGCTCGCCGAGCGCCGACGCGCTGGGCGACTGGCCCCGACCATCGCCGTCCGGCTGACCGGCACACCGCACTCGGTGCCCGGGGCCGTACTGCTCGTCGGTGAGGACGGCAGCCGCATCGAGCTGAGCGACGAGCTGCCCGGAGATCTTGCGCCGGGCTGGTACCGCCTGCACACCCGCGACGGCCAGCAGGTGACGCTGGTGGCCGCACCTGCGCAGGTGCCGCAGACGCCCGACACGTGGGGCTGGATGCTGCAGTTGTATGCCCTGCGCTCGCAGCGGTCATGGGGCATCGGCGATTTCGGTGATCTGCGGGAGTTCCTGCAGTGGACGCTCGCCGAGCACGGCGCCGGTGCGGTGCTGCTCAACCCGCTGCACGCACCGGGCCCGACGCATCCGGTGCAACCCTCCCCGTACACGCCGTCGAGCCGGCGGTTCTCCAATCCTTTGGCGCTGCGGATCGAGGATCTCGGGGCGTATCACCGGGCCGACCCCGGCACCCGCGCGGAGGTGGACGCGCTGCGCGTGTCGGCAAGCACCGAGCGCATCGATCACGACCTGGTGTGGGCGGCCAAACGCTCTGCGCTGGAAGCACTCTGGCGCGCGGTGGGCCGGCCCACCCCGCTCGATGGATCCCCGGGCACGGAGGGGTTGACCGACTGGGCGACCTACTGCGCGCTCGCTGAGCGGCATGGCGGACGGTGGAGCCGGTGGCCTGCTCCGCTGCGCGATGTGACGGGGTCCGCCGTCCTGGCTGCCCGTCGGGAACTGGCGTCGCGAGTCGACTTTCACGCCTGGGTGCAGCAGCAGTGCGCCGAGCAGTTGGCCGCGATACGCGCGGCCGGCCGAACCGCAGGCATGGCCCTCGGCGTGCTGCACGACCTGCCCGTCGGGGTGGACGCCGACGGCGCGGACGCGTGGGCGCTGGCCGATGTGCTCGCCGCCGGCGTGAGCGTCGGCGCGCCGCCGGACAACTTCACCCCTCGCGGCCAGGATTGGGGCCTCCCGCCGTGGCGTCCCGACCGCCTGGCCACCACCGGATACGTGGGATTGCGGGACATGTTGCGCGCCATCCTGTCTCACGCGGATGGTCTGCGCATCGACCATGTGGCCGGTCTGTGGCGGCTGTGGTGGATACCGCCCGGCGACACCCCGGATCGCGGCACCTACGTGCACTACGACGCCGACGTCATGCTTGCGGTTCTCGCCCTGGAGGCGCACCGGGCCGGCGCGGTCGTCGTCGGTGAAGACCTGGGCACCGTCGAACCGGAGGTCACTGAGGCGTTGGCCGCCAACGGCATGCTCGGCTCGGCGGTCTCGTGGTTCACCCGCGACGAGGCGGACCCGGACCAGCCGCTGCTCCCTTCGGCGGCGTGGCCGGAACGTGCGGCGGCCAGCCTGTCCACCCATGACCTGCCCACTGCCGCAGGGTTTCTCCGCGGCGAGCATGTGCGCGCCCGCGCCGACCTGGGCCTGCTCGACGACGTCCCGGCCGAAGAAGCGAACGCCGCCACCGAGCGCGCGGAATGGGTTGCATTGCTGCGCAGCGAAGGGCTGCTGGCCGATGGTGAACCCGACGAAGCGTCGATCATCTCTGCGATGCACCGTTTTCTGGCGTCGACGCCGAGCCGGCTGAAGTTGATCTCGCCGTACGACGTCATCGGCGAGGTTCGGCAGCCGAACCTTCCGGGCACGATCGACGAATACCCGAACTGGCGGCTGCCGCTGGCTGAGACCCTCGAGGAGCTCCGGGCGGATCCGCGGGTTGCCGAGATCGCCGCGGCCTTCAGGCGCTAGAAACCTGGGTGGCGAGCGCTACTTCGCCGACAGGATGCAGAACTCGTTGCCCTCGGGATCGGCCAGCACCACCCAGCTCTGCTCACCCTGGCCGATGTCCACGTGGCGCGCCCCGAGCCCGAGCACCCGGTCGACCTCGGCCTGCTGGTCGTCGGGCGTGAAGTCGAAGTGGATGCGGTTCTTGACCGTCTTGCCGTCAGGCACCGCCAGGAACAGCCAGTCGGGCCCGGCGCCGGCGGGGGCACGCAGAGCCACATCGCCGTCCTCGGTCGGCTCGGCGGGCCAGCCCAGCACCGTCGACCACCACGCGGACAGCGCGTGGATGTCGTGGGCGTCGATGCAGACTTCGCTGAACCGCAGCGTCATTTCATCAACTCCTTCTTGACGACTTTGCCCATCGCGTTGCGCGGCAGCGACTCGACCAACCGCACTTCCCGCGGTCGCTTGTGCACCGAAAGTTGCTCGGCGACAAAGCTGATCAGGTCCTCCGGGTTGGCATCGCCGACCACGAACGCGACGATCCGCTGGCCGAGATCGGTGTCGGGCAGACCCACCACCGCGACCTCCTCGACACCCGGGTGGCCGAGCAGCACCGTCTCGACCTCACCCGCGCCGACCCGGAAACCGCCGGACTTGATCAGGTCCACCGATTCTCGCCCGACGATGCGGTGCATGTCGCCGCCATCGATCACGGCGGCATCGCCGGTGCGGTACCACCCGTCGGCGTCGAACGCCTCTGCGGTGGCATCGGGCCGGTTGAGGTAGCCGTCGAACACTGTCGGGGCCTTGAGGTGAAGGCTGCCGATGGTCTCGCCGTCGTGCGGCGCGACCGTTCCGTCCTCGTGGACCAGCCGGGTCTGAACCCCGTTGAGCGGCAAGCCAACCCAGCCGGGCCGTCGTTCACCGTCGGCGCGGGTGCTCAGCGTGATCAGCGATTCGGTGCTGCCGTACCGCTCGACGGGTGGCTGGCCGGTCAGTTCGGTCAGCCGGGTGAACACCGGGACCGGAAGCGGAGCACTTCCGGACACCAGCAGCCGAGCCGAGGCCAGAGCGGTGGCGGCACCGGTGTCGGCGACCACCCGCGACCACACGGTGGGCACCCCGAAGTACAGGCTGCCACCGGCGGCGGCGTACCCGGCCGGGGTCGGTTTCCCGGTGTGGACGAAGCGATTTCCCACGCGCAGCGACCCGAGCAGCCCGAGGATCAGGCCGTGCACGTGGAACAACGGCAACCCGTGCACGAGGGTGTCGTCGGGGGTCCACTGCCAGGCCTGGGCCAGCGCGTCGATCTGGGCCGCGATGGCGCGCCTGCTGATGAGCACGCCTTTGGGCAGGCCGGTGGTGCCGGAGGTGTACATGACCATCGCGGTGCTCGACGGCGCAGGCTCGGCGTAGCGATGCCACGACCGTGCGTGCAGCCGCACCGGAACATGCGGCAGGCCACCGAGATCGGCGGGCAGCTCCCCCAGCCAGGCCTGGGCACCGGAGTCGGTGAGGATGTGCGCGCGTTCGGCGACCCCGACGTCGGCGGGTACCGGCACGAACGGGACGCCGGCGATCAGGCAGCCGGTGACGGCGAGCACGGTGGTCGCGGTGGGGGTGGCCAGCACGGCGACCTGGCGGGCACCGCCGATGCGCTCGGCCACCGACGTCGCCGCCCCGACGAGATCGCTGCGGGACAACACTGCGTCGTCGATCCGCACGGCGTCGCCGATGTCGGCTCCGGCGGCGACGGTGGCGGGATTCAGGGAGGCCAGCAGCACCCCGCCGACGCTACCGAACATACTGGGCCGGTGAAGCCCATCACCCAGCTCTCATCGCGCGAGGTGTACCGCAACCACTGGATGTCGGTGCGTGAGGACATCGTCGAACGGCCGGACGGCTCCACGGGTATCCACGGCGTCGTCGACCGCCCCGACTATGCGGTGGTCATCGCCGTCGACGGCGACCGGCTGGCGATGGTCGAGCAGTACCGCTATCCGATGGGTGCCCGCCGCTGGGAATTCCCCATGGGCACCGTCCCGGGGGACCCCGACATCGAACCGGCCGATCTGGCGGCCCGCGAACTGCGCGAGGAAACCGGCCTTACGGCAGGCTCGCTGATGTTGCTCGGCCGCCTGGACGTCGCACCCGGGATCATGAGCCAGCGGGGCTGGGTGTTCCTGGCCACGGATGTCACCGAGGGTGAGCCCGACCGTGAGCACGAAGAGCAGGACATGCACTTCGAATGGTTCGAGCGCAGCCGGTTCGAGGAGTTGATCCGCGCCGGTGAGATCACCGATGCCCAGTCGCTCGCGGCGTATGCACAACTGCTGCTCAAAGAGCGTTTCGAGGCCTAATCGTGACCCACACGCGTGGGGCAGTTGTGACAGTTGAGGTTTTCTGACGGCTACGCTGATAACTCGCATACGACGTTCCGAGGAGTCATGAGCAGCCAAAGTTGGGGTGCCACGCTGGTGGCCGCCGCGACGATCTGCGCCGCGGGACTGGTGTCCCCCGCCTCGGCGCACGGTCAGCCGCTGGCCTGGAACGGGCGATACCAGATGACGACTTACGCCTCGCTGAAGGCGGGCACCAGCCCGGCGACTCGCCAGAAGGAGAACGACTTCGGCGCGGTGTTCACCTTGTCGACAGCCTGCTCGGGTGGCGCCTGTGTGGCGACCGTCGTAGACGGGCCCGCACCGAGTAACCCGACGATCCCGCAGCCGACCCGCTACACGTGGAACGGTGCCGAGTGGGCCACCACCTACGACTGGGTGTGGGACTGCTTCCTCGGTGACGGGTATCAGAAGCAGTGGAGCCCGGCGACCTCGTGGGCGTTCTACACGCCGCAGCCGGACGGATCTCTGCGCGGCACCTGGCACACCGACATCGCGTCGGGCCCCTGCCGCGGCAGCGTCGTCATGCCCGTCTCGGCAGTGCCCGCCTGACCCTGGACCCCCGCGCCCGCACAATGGATAACGTGACCGACACGGCGACCACGACGACGGCGGCGCGTAACCATGCTTTCGACCTCTACCGGGTGGTCGCCCTGGTCTTCGTCGTCATCGGGCACTGGATCGCGGCGGCGCTGACCTTTTCCGACGGCGGGTTCTGGCGGGAGAATCCGCTGGTCGACATGCCGTGGACGCAGTGGTTGACGTGGATCTTCCAGGTCGTCCCGGTGTTCTTCGTGGTGGCCGGCTACGCGAGTGCGGTGTCGTGGACACAGCGCAGCCCCGACGAGTCCAGGCAGGCGTGGCTGCGGCGGCGACTGGTCCGCCCGCTGGGACCGACCGTGGTCTACGTCGCGTTCGCCCTACTGGTCGTGGCCCTCCTCGGCCGGGTCGGGGTGGCGGGCTCGGAGCTCGACTTCGGCGCCTGGGCGGTGGCCATGCACCTGTGGTTCCTGGGTATCTACGTGGTGGTGGTCGCGCTGACCCCGGTCGCGGTCGCCGCACACCGGCGCTGGGGCAAGTGGGTGCCGTTCGTGATGACGCTCGCCGTGGCGGCGGTGGATGTGGCGGCCATCGGTGCGCACCTGCCCTACGTCGGCTGGCTGAACTATCTGCTGGTCTGGGGCGTGCTCTACCAGCTCGGCATCGCCTGGCACGACGGCACACTGTGTCGTCGCGCGGCGATCGCGGTGGCTGTTCTGTCGGCGATCGTGCTGGCGCTGGCGGTCACCGTCGGGCCCTATCCGGTCAGCATGATCGGGGTCCCCGGCGCCGTCGTGAACAACACCGGACCACCCAACCTGGCCCTGCTGGCGCTCGGCGGAGTCCAGGCCGGTGTGGTGCTGGCCGTGGCGCCGGCGGTGAACCGGATGGTGAAATCCGTTCGTACGCAGCGCGTTCTGGCCATCGCGAATGACAACGTGATGGCCCTCTACCTGTGGCACATGGTCCCGGTGGTGATCGTCGCGGTCGCCGGGTATCCCACCGGGCTGCTGCCGCAACCGACCCTCGGCACGGCGGCCTGGTGGTGGTTCCGGCTGGAGTGGGTGGCGATCCTTGCCGTGGTGGCGGCCGTCGAGCTGCTGCTGTTGTGGTGGGGCCGCAGGTTGTTCTCGGCGCCGCTGCCCCAGGTCGCAATAGCCATCCCGCCCCGGCTCGGCGAAGCGTTGTTGTTCGCGGGCACGCTGACGATCGCGGTGACCATCTCGGTGTTCGCCACCCTCGGATTCGCCCCCACCGGGCGGTTCCCCCTGACCCTCAGCATCGCCTTCGCCCTTGGCGTGCTGCTGGTCTCGCTGACCCCGGTCAGTAGGCGTCGAACCCGAGCTTGACCGCCAGCACCAGACCCGCAACACCGATGAGGATGCGCAGCGGGGTGCCCGGAGCGCGCCGGACCACGACCGGTCCCAGCCGGGATCCGATCAGGCAGCCGGCGCCCAGCGGGATGACCGCGAGCCAGTGCACCGGCGCGAGGAACGCGAACAGCACCGCCGCAACGGTGTTGGCCAATCCGAGCAGGATGTTCTTGGCGGCATTGGCGTGGGCGAGGCTGTGGGCTCCCGCATTGAGCAGCAACGCCAGGAACAACACGCCCGCCGCCGCACCGAAATAGCCGCCGTACAGAGCGATTCCGAAGATCGCGACGCCCTCGGCCACCACGACGAGTCGGCGCCGGCGCCCGGGATGGGGCGTGCCGCGCGGAGCGACGATCGCCACCGAGGCCAGGGCGAGCAGAACCGGGACCACCTTCTCGAACGCATCGGCCGGGGTGGTCAGCAGCAGAACCGCGCCCGCGGCCCCGCCCGCGATGGTCACCGGCGCCATCCGGGTGATGAAACGTCCTTGTCCGGCCAGTTCGGGCCGAGATCCCCACGCCGAGCCGATGCCGTTGAACACCAGGGCCACCGTGTTGGTCACATTCGCCGTCACCGGCGGCAGACCTATGGCCAGCAGGGCCGGGTAGGTCGCCACCGAGGCCAGCCCGGCGATGCTGCCCGTCAACCCACCGAGCACACCGGCGATCAGCAAGGTGATGGCGTCGAGTGCGCTCAGGTGCGAATCCTTGTCTAGCGGTGCGTCAGGGCTCGCAGAAAGAACATCAGGTTGGCCGGGCGTTCGGCAAGTCGGCGCACGAAGTACCCGTACCACTGCGTCCCGAACGGCACGTACACCCGGACCTGGTTACCCTCCGCCGCGAGTCTGCGCTGCTCGTCGTCGCGGATGCCGTACAGCATCTGGTACTCGAAACGGTCGGTATCCCGGCCGAATTCGATCGCCATCTCCCCGGCGGCGGCGATGACGACAGGATCGTGCGAGGCGACCATCGGATATCCGTTGCCGGCCATCAGCGTTCGCAGACACCGCAGGTAGGACCCGGTGACGTCGGCGGCATCACGGTAGGCCACCGACGCCGGCTCGTCGTAGGCGCCCTTGCACAGCCGGATCCGGGCCCCGGTTGCGGCGAACTCGGCGCAGTCGGCCTCGCTGCGCTTGAGGTAGGCCTGCAGAACGGTTCCCAGCCAATCGAATTCGGTACGCAGCTCGCGCACGATCGACAACGTCGAGTCGGTGGTGGTGTGATCCTCGGCGTCGACAGTGACCCAGACACCGACCTGCTGCGCCCGCTGGCAGATTGTGTGCGCGTTTTCGAACGCGATCTTGTCGCCGTCCTTCGGTAGTGCCTGGCCGAGCGCGGACAGTTTGAGCGACACCTCCAGCGGGCGGACGGTGGCCGCGTTCTCGACCCGGGCACCGAGCGCATCGAGCAGGTCGAGGTAGGCCTTGACGGTGGCCTCGGCCGCATCGGTGTCGGTGACGTCCTCACCGAGGTAGTCGATGCTGACCATTCTCGAATCGCGCAGCGCGCGGACCGCGGCCAGCGCGTCGTCTGTCGTCTCCCCCGGCACGAACCGGCCGACCACGTCACGCGCGATCGGTAGGCGCTCGGCGCTGTGCCGCAACCGATTCGAGCGGCTGGCGGCCAGGATGACCGGTCGAGCAATTCGATTGAAGGCACTCATCACTGCACCCCCATGTGCGGATAGGTGTGGCTTGTCGGCGGAACGAACGTCTCCTTGATGGACCGCGCCGACGTCCAGCGCAGCAGGTTCAGCGGTGAGCCCGCCTTGTCGTTGGTGCCCGAGGCCCGCGATCCGCCGAACGGCTGCTGCCCGACGACCGCACCGGTCGGCTTGTCGTTGACGTAGAAATTGCCGGCCGCGAACCGCAGTCGCTCGGCCGCCGTCGCGACAGCAGCCCGGTCGTCGGCGATCACCGCTCCGGTGAGCGCATAGCGGGAGCCGCCGTCGACGACGTCGAGAACAGCCTCGAACTCGTCGTCGGGAAAGACGTGGACGGCCAGGATGGGCCCGAAATACTCAGTGCTGAACGCCTCGTCGGTCGGGTCGTCGGAGAGCAGAACCGTCGGGCGCACGAAATAGCCTTCACTGTCGTCACATTCACCGCCAGCGGCGACGGTGACACCGGGTGCGCTCTTGGCCCTTTCCAAAGCGCGAGCGTTCTTCGCGAACGCGCGGGCGTCGATCACGGCCCCGCCGTAGTTCGACAGGTCGGTGACATCGCCGTAGCTCAATGCCTCGGTCGCGCCGAGGAAATCGTCACCCATGGCCTGCCACACCGAGCGCGGAATGAAGGCCCGCGAGGCGGCCGAACACTTCTGGCCCTGATAGTCGAACGCGCCGCGAATCAGCGCGGTGCGCAACACATCCGGATCAGCCGAGCTGTGCGCGACGATGAAGTCCTTGCCGCCGGTCTCGCCGACCAGCCGCGGGTAGCTGTCGTAGTCGCCGATGCGGGCGCCGACCTCACGCCACAGGTGCTGGAACGTGGCGGTCGATCCGGTGAAATGGATACCGGACAGCCGCCGGTCTCCCAGCACGACATCGGAAACCGCGAGCCCGTCGCCGGCCACCAGGTTGATCACGCCCGCCGGCAGCCCGGCCGCCTCGAGCAGTTGCATCGTCAGGTAGGCCGCGAAGGTCTGGGTGATCGACGGCTTCCACACCACGGTGTTGCCCATCAGCGCCGGCGCCGTCGGCAGGTTGGCGGCGATCGCGGTGAAGTTGAACGGGGTGATCGCATAGACAAAGCCGTCCAGGGGGCGATAGTCGGTGCGGTTCCACACCCCCGGTCCACTGATCGGCTGCTGGGCCAGGATCTGCCGAGCGAAGGCAACGTTGAAGCGCCAGAAGTCGACCAGCTCGCAGGGGGCATCGATCTCGGCCTGGTAGGCGGTCTTGGACTGGCCCAACATGGTGGCCGCGGCGATCTTCTCCCGCCACGGGCCTGCCAGCAGGTCGGCGGCGCGCAGGAACACCGCGGCCCGTTCGTCGAACGGGGTGGCGGCCCAGTCGTGTTTGGCGGTGATCGCCGCATCGACCGCGGCGGCGGCGTCGGCGGCCGTGCCGTTGGTCACAGTGCCCAGCCGGGCGCTGTGCCGGTGCGGTTGGACCACGTCGATGCGGTCGCCGTCGCCGAGGCGGTGCACGCCGCCGATCACGTGCGGCAGGTCGACGGGGTTGGCGGACAGCTCGTGCAGGGCCGCACAGAGGCGGTCCCGTTCGGCAGATCCAGGCGCGTAGTCGTGAACCGGCTCGTTGGCCGGCGCGGGAACATCGGTGCGGGCGTCCATGCACCTCAGGATGGCTCCTGACACGACTCGAGATGTTGGCTGATCCGCCAATCTTGAGGCAGTGTGCTAGTAGCATCGGACAACGTGCGGGATACCGGCGTCAGCCTCGGCCAGCTGGTGTTGGCCCTGGATGCGACGTTGGTTCGGCTCGTCGAGGCGCCGAGGGGGCTGGACCGGCCGGTCCGTTCGGCGGCACTGATCGACTCGGACGACGTGCGGCTGGGCCTGGCGGTCAGCGCCGGATCGGCGGACGTGTTCTTTCTCCTCGGCATCTCCGACACCGACGCCGTCCGATGGCTGGACCGGCAGGTCGCCGCGCACGGTTCCCCCGCGGCGATCTTCGTCAAGGAGCCGTCCGACGCCGTCGTCGCCCGGGCCGTCGCCGCCGGCTCCGCGGTCGTCGCCGTCGACCCGAAGGCTCGGTGGGAACGGCTGTACCGCCTGGTCAACCACGTCTTCGAACACCGTCGCACCGACTCGTTCACCGATTCCGGTACCGATCTGTTCGCGCTGGCGCAGTCGATCGCGGATCGCACCCACGGCATGGTCAGCATCGAGGACGCGCAGTCGCACGTGCTCGCCTATTCGGCGTCCAACGACGAGGCCGACGAGCTGCGGCGGCTGTCCATCCTGGGCCGGGCCGGGCCGCCCGAGCATCTTCGGTGGATCGCGCAATGGGGCATCTTCGACCGACTGCGCGCCGGGGCCGACGTGGTGGCGGTCGACGAGCGGCCGGAACTGGGGCTGCGGCCGCGGCTGGCGATCGGCATCCATCGCCAGGACGGGCCGCCGGGATTCGAGGGCACCATCTGGGTGCAGCAGGGCACCCGGCCGCTGGCCGACGACGCCGGCGAGGTGTTGCGCGGCGCGGCGGTACTGGCTGCCCGGATCACGGCTCGACTGGCCGCACGGCCCTCGGCTCACCTGCTGGCCGTGCAACAACTGCTCGGGCTGGCCGATCCCGACGAGGTGGACCTGACCGGGGTGGCCCGGGAACTGCGCATCCCCCTGGACGGCCGCGCCGCCGTGATCGGCTTCGTCAGCACCGTCGCCGACCCTCGGCTGCCCGACGTTCTGGCGCTGAGCGCCAGCGCTTTTCGCCCCGACGCGCAGGTTGCCGCCGGCGCTTCGCGGGTTTACGTCGTCCTGCCGGACTCCGGTCGCACCGCTGCGGTGGTGTCGTGGATCCGCGGCACCATCGGCACGCTGCACGCCGAGCTCGGGCTGGACCTGCACGCGGTGATCGCAGCTCCGATCGCGGGGCTGGCCGCCGTCGCCGGCGCCCGCCGCGAGATCGACCGCGTCTTCGACAGCGCCCAGCGTCACCCGGTGTTCGGCAAGGTGACCACGCTGGCCGAGGCGCGCACCACGGTGCTGCTCGACGAGATCGTCACGTTGGTGGCGGCCGACGAGCGGCTGATCGATCCGCGGGTGCGCGCCCTGCGGGAAGCCGACCCAACGCTGGCAGAGACCCTGCGGGTCTACCTGGACTGCTTCGGCGATGTGGCGGCGGCGGCGGCGGTCCTTCATGTCCACCCGAATACGGTTCGCTATCGGGCGCGCCGTCTGGAGCAGGCACTTTCCACTTCGCTGAGCGATCCCGACGTCCGGCTATTACTGTCATTGAGCCTGCGGGCTACCGCGTGATCTGAGCAGTCAAGCAGCCGCGCCGCATTCAGCGAGAAATTTTTTGATGAACCTGGTAACACTGTTGCATCTGTTGCCGATGAGGCTTTTGTCATGACTGGCTGTGAGGCCCGTCACGGCGCCAGAAACCTCGGTGAACCGGGCCCCCCGATCACCGTCGAACCACTGAGCACAAGGGGTCAGGATGAAATACATGGGTCGAGTGCTGGTGGCGATGATCGCCGCCGTCGCGGCACTCTTCGTCGGGACAGGCACGTCGCACGCAGGTTTGGATAATGAGCTGAGTCTGGTCGACGGCGGTGGCCGGACGATGACGGTGCAGCAGTGGGACACCTTCCTCAATGGTGTGTTCCCGTTGGACCGCAACCGGCTGACTCGGGAGTGGTTCCACTCCGGCAAGGCTGTCTACAGCGTGGTCGGCCCGGGTGCCGATGAGTTCGCGGGCACCTTGGAGCTGGGCTACCAGGTGGGCTTCCCCTGGTCGCTGGGCGTGGGCATCAACTTCAGCTACACCACCCCCAACATCCTGCTCGACGACGCCAACATCTCCCCGACGGGCTTCAACCCGCTCGGTTCGGTGATCACCCCGAACCTGTTCCCGGGTGTGTCGATCTCGGCTGACCTGGGCAACGGCCCCGGCATCCAGGAAGTCGCCACGTTCTCCGTCGACGTCGAAGGTCCCAACGGCTCGGTCGCGGTGGCCAACGCCCACGGCACCGTCACCGGCGCGGCCGGCGGCGTGCTGCTGCGCCCCTTCGCCCGCCTGATCTCCAAGGCCGGTGACAGCGTCACCACCTACGGCGAACCCTGGAACATGAACTGACGATGAGTTACTGACCCCGCTTGGGGTGGGGCGGCTGGCTCAGGCCAGCCGCTCCACCGCGGCGGCGATACGTTCGTCCGTCGCGGTCAGCGCCACCCGAACGTGCTGGGCACCCCGGGCTCCGTAGAACTCCCCGGGAGCGACGAGGATGCCACGCTCGGCCAGCCACGCCAGCGTCGTCCGGCACGGCTCACCGCGGGTGGCCCACAGATACAGACCGGCCTCGGAGTGGTCGACGGTGAAACCCGCCGACCGCATCGCGGCCAGCATGACGTCGCGGCGGCGCGCATAGCGCTGCCGCTGCTCTATTTCATGGGCGTCGTCGTCGAGCGCGGCCACCATCGCCGCCTGCACCGGCCCCGGCACCATCATCCCGGCGTGCTTGCGCACCGCGAGCAGCTCGGCCACCACATCGGGGTCACCGGCGACAAAGCCGGCGCGATACCCCGCCAGTGACGAGCTCTTCGACAGCGAGTGCACCGCCAGCAGGCCGGTGTGGTCGCCGCCGCTGACCGACGGATGCAGAACCGACGTCGGCTCCTCTTCCCATGCCAGGCCCAGATAGCACTCGTCGGACACCACGAGCGTGCCGCGTTCACGGGCCCATTCGACGACCTTGCGCAGATGGTCGCGGCCCAGAACCTTGCCGGTCGGGTTGCTCGGCGAGTTGATGAACAACACCGCGGGCGACTCGGGACCGAGCTGGGTCACCGAGTCGGCCGCCATCACCCGGGCGTGCGCCAGCCGCGCGGCCACGTCATAAGTCGGGTAGGCCAGCTCCGGAACGACCACCAGATCGTCGGCGCCCAGGCCCAGCAGAGTCGGCAGCCACGCGATGAGTTCCTTGGTGCCGATCACCGGCAGGACGGCGTGCTCGGGCAGGCCGGTGATGCCGTAGCGCCGCTGCAGCGCAGCCACCGCGGAGGCCCGCAAGGCCGGCGTTCCCGCCGTCGTCGGATATCCCGGCGCAGCGCTGGCCGCAGCCAAAGCTTCACGGATGACCTCGGCTACGTCATCTACCGGGGTGCCCACCGAAAGGTCGACGATGCCGCCCGGGTGAGCCCGCGCGGTGGCCGTCACCTCAGCGAGGGTGTCCCACGGAAAAACCGGCAGCGCCTCCGATACCGGGCGCCGCCGCGCGCGCAACGGGACGGGAGCCGTCAGGCCTCTTCCTTCGGCGGCAGGTCCTTGACCACCTGCGGGTCGTTGTCGGTCTGACCGACCTTGGAGGCACCGCCCGGCGAACCCAGCTCAGCGAAGAAGTCGGCGTTGATCTGGGTGTAGGACGCCCACTGATCCGGCACGTCGTCCTCGTAGTAGATCGCCTCGACGGGGCAGACCGGCTCGCACGCACCGCAGTCCACGCACTCGTCGGGGTGGATGTACAGCATGCGCGCACCCTCATAGATGCAGTCGACCGGGCACTCTTCGATACATGCCTTGTCCTTGATGTCGACGCAGGGCTCGGCGATCGTGTACGTCACTTGAGGTTCTCCTCGGTCTGCTCTATTCGGGGTGGCTGTATGTCTGCGGGGCTGCTGGGAACGCCTAGTATCCGATGCCGGTCACCGGATAGCCGACTCAGTGTGCCCTAACTTGTCGGCCATCCCCCACCGGTTCGCACAAGGCGTTTCGCGCGGTTACTGATACTAGACGTTTCGTATATTAGCGAGCTATACCCGCAACGGCTCCGACGACACCGGTGCGCGCCGCCAACACCATCCCTGCGCTGCTAGTCGAGCTCCCGTACCTGCAGGATCTCCACGTTCCGGGCAACCAGAAGCGGCCGGATACCGTCGGCCACCAGCTCCTGGTAGTGCGCTGAATCCAGATGCGCCTGCTGCGCCGCCACGTCCCGGTAGCGCTCGACGATCACCAACGAGGTCGGCTCCTCGGTGCTGTGGTAGGCGTCGTAACCCAGGCATCCCGGTTCGGCGAGCGACAACCTGCGCAGCGTCGCCGTACGCTCGAGCACGGCATCGAGATCGGCTTCGGTGGTCCGCCAGTGCGCGATCACCACGACTGAGGCGTCCATCAGGTCCGCGTGAGTGCGCGCGCCAGTGCTTCACCGACGATGGACCCGGATTGCGGATTCTGTCCGGTGATCAACCGCCCGTCGACGACGAGGTTCGGGTGCCAGGGCTCGGCCCGCTCGTAGAGCGCGCCTTCGGCCCGCAAAGCCTGCTCCAGGTCGAACGGCACGTCCTGGTCGGCATATCCGTCCTCTTCCGCGTCCGAGAACGCGGTCAGCTTGCGGCCACGCACCAGCGGGCTCCCGTCCGCCAGTGTCACGCCGAGGAAGGCCGACGGCCCGTGGCAGACGGCGGAGACGATGAGGCCGGCGTCCCACGCGCGACGCACGGTGTCCTTGACTTCCGGGTTGCCGGTGATGTCCACCATGGGACCGAGGCCGCCCGGCACGAACACCGCGTCGTAGTCGAGCACATCGACCTCGGACAGCTTTCGGCTTCGCGACAGACGGCGGTAGGCCGCGCTGCCGAGGAACGACGTCTGCACCTCATCGGAGTCATCGAATCCGTCCTCGGGGGGCTTGCCACCCAGCGGCGAGGCGAATTCGACGGCGATGCCGGCGCGGTCCAACTCATGGACCGGATGGGCGATCTCCGGGAAGAAAAAGCCGGTGGCCCGGTGGTGCGGTCCGATGAAGGCCGCGTTCGTCACCACGAACAGGACATACGGAACGCTCATTTCGCGATCTCCTCAGCCAGAAGTACCTGTGCTTGCGACCATCCCAGCACATGCGAACGTCGACTTCATCCAGTCGATGTCCAGTCGCCGTCAACAGCAGAGCCTTAGCGTGGAGGTACCGAAACCCCGACTATCGGAGGTGTCCACCGGCATGCTCGCGGCACGCATTCACGAGTTCAATCAACCGCTGCGCATCGATGACATCCCGATCCCGCAGCCGCAGCCCAACCAGGTACTCCTCAAGGTTGCCGCGACGGGCATGTGCCGCAGCGACTACCAACTGCTGGACGGCTACTTTTGTGCCGGACTCCCGGTGGAATTGCCCTTCACCCCCGGTCACGAAATCTGCGGGCATGTCGCCGCGCTGGGTTCCGAGGTCCCCGATGAGTCCGGCCTGCGCGACGGCGATCTGGTCATCGTGAACCCGAACTGGGGTGACGGAACCTGTCGGCAATGCCATGAAGGCAATGAACAGCTCTGCGGCAACGGACAACTCGTCGGCTTCGGCCCGAACGGGGGGTTCGCCGAATACATGCTGGCGCCCTACGACCACCTCATCTCCGTCGCCGACCAGCCCGACGTCACGCCCGCTTATCTCGCTCCATTGACCGACGCCGGGATCACACCCTACCGAGGGATGAAGAAGCTCCTCGCCGCCGGCAAGCTCGGCGCGGACCGCACCGTCGTCGTCACCGGCATCGGCGGACTCGGCAGCTATGGGATCCAGTACGCCAAGCTCCTCGGCGGCGGCTCCACCGTCGTCGGATTCGCACGCAGCGCCGAGAAGCTGTCCGTAGCAACCGAAAACGGTGCCGACCACACCGTCAACGTCCGCGACAAGTCGGTCGACGCAGTACAGGACGAACTCGAACAGCTCACCGGACGGCGGACGGTCGACGCGGTGCTCGACTGTGCCGGATCGCCGGAGTCCCTCGGGCTGGGGGCATCGATCCTGGCGACCGAGGGCGCACTGGCTCAAGTCGGTCTGATGGGTGAGCGGGTCGAGTTGCCGCTCTTCCCGTTCGTCAGTGGTGAGAAGTCCTACTTCGGCTCATTCTGGGGCAACCACAACGATCTCATCGAGGTGCTCGCGCTGGCCAGGCGCGGCGCTATCAAACATCACGTCGTGCCGACCCGCCTCGCGGATATCAACGACACCCTCGAAGCACTGGGACGCGGCGACATCGTCGGGCGTGCCGTCGTCGTCTTCGACTGAGTATGCCCGCCATTCACCATCGGTTCGCCGTCATCGACAGACACCGGGTCTTCTACCGCGAGGCGGGGCCGCTCGGAGCACCGATTCTTGTTCTGCTGCACGGTTTTCCGGCCAGTTCGTCGATGTTCCGCAACCTCATTCCGCTGCTGGCCGACCGATGGCATCTGATAGCCCCGGACCATCTCGGTTTCGGCCTCTCCGACGCTCCGCCGGCCGGCGAATTCACCTACACGTTCGACGCACTCACCGACCTGACCGCCGGACTGCTGCGCCACCTGGGTGTGCACCGCTACGCGATGTACGTCCACGACTATGGTGCACCGATCGGCTGGCGCCTGGCACTGCGCGACCCGTCGTCGATCGCGGCGATCATCACCCAGAACGGCAACGCCTACCAGGAGGGCTTCCAGCCCGATTTCTTCCGGGTGGTGTGGGCCTACTGGGCGCATCAGAATCCGCAGACCGAGTCGGGGGTTCGCCAGGCGCTGACGCTGGAGATGACTCGCTGGCAGTATCTGGCCGGAGTCGCCGACGAGACGTTGGTCGATCCGACCACCTGGATCACCGATCACGCCCGGCTGTCCCGGCCGGGAAACGACCTCATCCAGCTCGCACTGTTCCGCGACTACGCCAGCAATCCCCCGCTGTACGCCGCTGTCCACGAGTACTTTCGGGCGTCCGGCGTCCCGCTCCTCGCGGTCTGGGGTCGCAGCGATCCGGTGTTCGGTCCGCACGGTGCCGCAGCATTCAAGGTCGACTTGCCCAACGCCGAGATTCATCTGATCGACGGCGGTCACTTCTTGTTGGAAAGTGCGCTCGACGAAGCGCTGCCGTTGATCCGCACTTTCCTCACCGCCAACCTCTGACCGGACCTACCCGGTCACCTTGCCCAAAAACTCCCGGATGTATCCGCTGATCTCCTCGCCGTGTGTCTCCAGCGCGAAGTGGCCGGCGTCGAGCAGGTGGAACTCGCCGTCGGGCAGGTCGCGCCGGAAGGCCTCTGCTCCTGCGGCACCGAATATCTCGTCGTTGCGGCCCCAGGTCACCAACAGCGGAGGCTGATGGGTGCGGAAGTACTCCTGGAATCCCGGGTACCCGTCGAGGTTGAACTGGTAGTCCCAGAACAGTTGCAGCTGGACCTCGTCGTTGCCTTTGCGGTCCAGCCCGGCCTGATCGAGTTGCCACGCTTCGGGTGCGATGCGGTCCAGCCGATCGTGGGGTACGCCGTGGGTGTACTGCCAGTACGTCTTGCTCGCGGTGAAGTATTCGCGAACGCCGCGCTCATTGGCGGCGCGGTCCTTGGCATGGGCGAACAGAATGTCCCAGAAGGGCGTGAAGCCCTCCAGATAGGCGTTACCGCTCTGTGTGATGATCGCGGTGATCCGCTCCGGAGCCGCGCTGGCGATCCGCAGACCGATTGGTGCGCCGTAGTCGTGGATGTAGATGGCGAAACGTTCCAGGCCGAGCCGGGCGATCAGCTTCTCGGTCACCGCGGTCAGGTTGTCAAAGCTGTAGTCGAATTCGTGGATCGTCGGCATCGACGACTGGCCGAAACCGACATGGTCCGGCGCCACGAGGTGATAGGAATCGGCAAGCGAGGCAATGAGATTGCGAAACATGTGCGAGCTGGACGGGAACCCATGCAGCAGAAGGATCGTCGGGTTGGCGGGGTCGCCGGCTTCGCGATAGAAGACATCGATACCGTCGATTGTGGCGGTGTGATAGCGGACAAGACTCATGGCACGCTCCTGTGGTCGGGATGCCTGCCAAGTTAGGTGGTCCTTGTTGACACCTAATGGACTCGCAATGGACTGCAGGCGCTCAGACCGCGCGTTGCATGGCGGCTGAATCGAGTTCGTCGAGAAGCGCCTCGGCTCGCCTGGCGAACAGATGCGCCTCACGGTCCACCGATACCGCTCGGGCGTGCTGCGCCGCTACCCGCACCTGAGCCGACGGCACCCCGCGGGCGTGCGTCAACCGCGCGCGCATCAGAAGCACAAACCCTTCCGCGTACCGCTGGCCGTGGTCACGCATATGTTGCTCGGCCTGCTCGAGTGCGGTCGCGGCTAGGTCGGATTCGCCTGCCTCAAGCCACATCTCGGCCAGGAGCGCACACCAGGTCGCCACACAGGAACGCGGCGGGTCCAGCAGGTTCGCCGCGATGAGCGCCTCTGCGTCACGCGCGGCGGCATCGACGGGTCGATCACCGGTCATCGCCGCCGCCCAGCAGCCGGCCAATCTCTGATACGTCCCGAGAAACACGAAGTTGAAGCCGGGGTCCACTTCGAGGCCGCGCGCCACCACCTGCAGCGCCCAGTGCGGGTCGCCGGCGAGCACTGCGGTCCGGCACACCATTGCCGCCCATACCGTGATCAAGTACGGTTCCGCGCCCGCGGCGGACTCGAGAACGTCGAAAAGCTCTTTCGCCGAGTCGAGATCGCCGTGCAGCGCAGTGGTCTCCGCCAGCATTCCCGTCATCAGCCAGTGCAGATCCCGGCACACCGGGTCCTCGTCGTTGCGGAGTTCGTCGAGCAACGACTGCCTGCAGCGCACCAGATAGCGGAATGCTTCACCGATGTGGCCGGCGTTCCACTGCTGGATCCCCCAGGCCTGAAAGCCGTACGAGCGCACCACGGGATCAGCGGACGCGCACCCTCGTTCGAGCAACCGCTGCGCCAGGGGGCGAGCGACGTCGAGCTCGATCGCCTGCGCATGAGCCGCCCACCGTGAATAGAGAAACCCGGCGGCATCGCGCTCCCGCCCGAGTCCGACCGCCAGCCGTTCCGCACGTTCCAACATGTCCCGCAATCCATGCGCGCCGTACATCGACTGCATGCCCACCATCGCGGTGAGCTGGGTCAGGGCAGCGAGTTCCAGTTCCGGCGCGGCGGCCTGCCGGGACAACTCGATGGCCGCGCAGAGGTGGTGCTCGGCCGCTTCGAATGCGCACTTGTTCACCGCCCGCCGGGCGGCCTGCATGAGCGCGTCTGCTGTCCGATCCGGTTGCACGCAGGGCCCCGCGGCCCACAGGTGGTGGGCGAGGCGCTCCAGCAGCACTTCCCCTTCCCGCGAAAAGGCTTGCAGCGCATCGGCAATGCGGGCGTGCATGCGGCTGGTGCGGTGGGCGGGAATTAGCTCGACAACCGCTTCCCGCACCAAGTCGTGGACGAACCGGAACTGGAACGGATCTGCAGTGGCGGCAAGAATGCCGAGTTCGTTCAACGGTTCTAGGCAGTCGAGGCATTCCCCGGCATCGAGGCCCGCGGCGTGGGCAAGCACCCGGAGGTCGACGTCGCGGCCGATCAACGCAGCCGTGAACAGCAGGACCCTGTCCATGTCGGCGACGTGGGTGATGCGATCGTGAACGATGTCGCGCACCGTGGCAGGCACTTCCGCGCTGACCGGCGTGTCACCGACCGACGTCTCACGGTGGGCCAGCAGCCGTGACAGCTCTCGCACGAAGAACGGGTTGCCCACTGTCCGCCGATGGATGCTGCTGACCGCACTGACACTGGGCTCTCGCCCCATCTCGAATCGGATCAGATCGGCGACATCAGATTGGGTCAGCGGTTCTAGCCGGATTCGGCGCACACCTGGCACGCGGCTGGCGATGGCGAGCATCCGGGTGAGGTCGGCGCGCGGTGCGGGCGCTTTATCTCGCAGCGCGCCGACGAGTGCAACACCGTCGGGAAGTCTGGATGCCAAGTGCGAGAACAGTTCCAGCGAGGGCCGGTCAGCCCAGTGCAGATCGTCGATGACCAGCACCACGGGTCGTGCGGCCGCGGACTCCCCGATCAACGCGGTTACCCGCTCGAACAGACGGAACCGCGCCCCGCTGTCGGGCAACGGGGGCGGCAACGCCTCAGAAGCCGAATCCAGAAGGTGGCCGATCTCTCCAGCACGCCAGCGTTGCTGCGCCTCCTCAGGAAGTGCCGCCACAACTGCGTTGAGTGCCTGGACCCACGGCCACATCGCCGGAGTGCCAGCCGACGGTGGACTGTCACCCCACGCCATCAGCGCGTGCCGTCCGGCGGTGGCGCGAATCTCTTCGAGTAGACGCGTTTTGCCGATTCCGGGTTCGCCCTCCACGAGCACGAGTCCTGTGCTGCGTGCGATCGCACCATTCACCGATTCGGCGACGGCTGCCGTCTCTCGAAAACGACCGACGAAACCCGCGGTCCGCGTCATCACGCCGGTGACCGGCGGCGACTGGGCAACGAAGGTTGCGGCACGCACCGGTTGTTGGCGCAGCACCCGCTGATGGGCACGATGCAGCGTCTGGCCCGGCTCGATACCGAGCTCATCGGCGAGTCGCCGGCGGGTGACGCGAAACAGATTGAGCGCCTCCGCTTGTTGCCCTTGCGCCGATAACACCGCGATGAGGGCAGCGTGGACCGGCTCGTTCAGCGGAGCCATCGCAGCAGCCAGCCGCAGGGGCGCGGAGATTCGCTGCGGCGCGCACATCGACAGCGCCAATTCCGCCGCGCCCACGCACGCGTCGAAGAATCGATTGTTGAGCTCGGCGAACAGCGGGGCCGCCGACGCTGCGCAGTCCAGTCCGTCGCCCGCCGCGCCCCTCCAGAGGCCCAGAGCCGCTTCGTAATGCCCAAGGGCGACGTCGGGTTGTTTCTCACCGAGAGCGCGCCGGGCGGCGTCGACGCGCTGCTGGAACTCGGCCAGGTCCAGAGCCGCCGTTGCTGGCGTGAACATATAACCGCCGCCCCGCCGGAGCAGCTGGGTTCCCGAACTCCGCGGCGGAAGCGATGGTTCGAAGACGCGACGCAGCGCTCCCACGTACTTGTGGATGACGTTGAGCGCGCTGTCCGGTGGGTGTTCACCCCAGATCAGATCGATCAACGCCCCGGTGCTCACCGGTTGCCCAGGCTGGGCCAACAGCATTGCCAGCAAACAGAGTTGTTGACGCGGTCCGGCGTCCAGTTCGATCTCGCCGCGCCATACCCGCAGCGGCCCGAGGATCTGCAAGCGCAGCTGCGAGCCGTCATCCTCCGACGCGGCGCCGCCCGCAGTCCAACTCACTGCAGTGACACTACAGTCAATACAGCCAATGTACAATAGGTTCACAGTAGCTTCACTGGGTTCACCATTACTCCGATGTAGGATTCGTTCCCTCATGACTTCACCGCCCGGCACGAACGAACGACCATCGGAACGTCGCCGCTCACGCCGAGACGAATACGCCGAACAAACGCGTCAAGCGGTGCTCGCCTCGGCGCGGACGCTGTTCGCCGAGCGCGGCTACTTCGCCACGACGATCAACGACATCGCCGCGGCCAGCCGGGTGTCCGCAGGGACGGTGTACCAACAGTGCGGCGGCAAGCAAGGTCTGCTGCGCTCACTGATGGACAGCTGGACCACCTCAGACCTGGTGCAAGGCACCCTTGACCAGATTGAGCGATGCGAATCGCCGGCGGAGGTCTATGCGGCGCTCGCCGACTCGTATCTGGAGTTCTGGCGCCGGTATGACGACATCGTTCAACTGGTTCTCGCGACCGCGGTTCATGACGAGGCGGCCACCGAATCGTTGGGGCAGGCGATGGCGCGGCATCGCGCCGCGCTGTACGAAATCGCCCGCAAGTTACGCACTCTGGGCGACTTCGCCGACTCGTTCACCGACGAGGACTTCGCGGACATCACCCTCTACCACTACGGACCGCACAATGGTTTCCACTTCACCGTGACCGTGCTGGGCTGGCCCGAGGATCGCGCGAAGGAATTCCTCAGCACACAGTTCCGCCAGTCGCTGCACGCCGCCGCGACCAACTGACGCCGGGCGGGCAACGCACTTCACTGGTCGTCCACTTGTGGTCAACAGTGCCCACCTACCGTCTCCGCCATGACCGATATCGTCTTCATCCACGGACTGTGGGTATCGCACACTTCCTGGCAGCCCTGGATCGAGCGGTTCGCCACCGAGGGCCACCGCTCGATCGCGCCGGGTTGGCCGGGCGAAGCGGAAACAGTGACCGCAACCCGCGAAAACCTCGACGCGCAAGCCGGATTCAGTCTGCGGCAGGTCACCGATCACTTCGCGGCGATCATCGACCAGTTCGATACCCCGCCCATCGCGATCGGGCACTCGTTCGGTGGTCTGATCGCCCAACTGCTCCTGGGCCAGAACAAGCTTGCCGCCGCGGTGGCCATCAATCCCGCTCCGATCAAGGGCATCCGAGCCCTCCCACTGGCCCAGTTGCGCTCGGCGTTCCCGGTGCTGGGCAACCCGCTCAACCACGGTCGCGCCAAAGGGCTGACCCGCGGACAGTGGCGTTACGGGTTCGGCAATGCGCTGAGCGAGACGGAATCCGATGCGCTGTGGGAACAATGGGCGATCCCGTCCCCGTGCAAGCCGCTCTTCGAAGTGGGGACGGCCAACTTCGTGCCGAACTCGGCCGCCACCGCGGACACCGCGAACACCGGGCGCGGGCCACTGCTGATCACCGGCGGAACCGAGGACCACACGGTGCCCCTGGTCACCGCGCGGGGCGCCTACAAGCGGTACGCGAAATCGTCGGCTGTCACCGATTTCCACGAATTCACCGGCAAGGGACATTCCTTGATCGTCGACCACGGCTGGCCGGAGGTCGCCGATGTCGCGCTCACCTGGCTCAAGGCCCAGAATCTCGGTGCTTGAGCCTCAGGCCGCCAGGTCGGTGTAGGTCGTCGTGCGCTGACGCGCCGGACGGCCGATACCGGCGGCGATCGCCATCAGCTCCTCGGCGGACTTCGCCGAGCCGTTCTCCGAGCCGGCCATCCGCGAGATGGTCTCTTCCATCAGAGTGCCGCCCAAGTCATTGGCGCCGCCCTGCAGCATAACCTGCGTGCGCTCGACGCCCAGCTTCACCCAAGACGTCTGGATGTGAGAGATCCTGCCGTGCAGCATGATCCGCGCCAGGGCGTGCACCGCGCGGTTGTCCCGGTGCGTCGGGCCAGGACGTGCTCCGCCGGCGAGGTACAGCGGCGATGACTGGTGCACGAACGGCAGCGGCACGAACTCGGTGAACCCGCCTGTGCGGTCCTGGATGGCTCTCAGCACGTTGAGATGCCCCACCCAGTGCTTGGGGGTGTCGACGTGGCCGTACATCATCGTCGAGCTCGATCGCAGCCCCACCTCGTGCGCGGTGGTCACCACGTCGATCCACTCCGAGGTGGGCAGCTTGCCTTTGGTCAGCACCCAGCGCACCTCGTCGTCGAGGATCTCCGCGGCGGTGCCGGGAATGGAACCGAGCCCGGCCTCGCGCAGCGAGGTCAGCCATTCGCGCACCGAAAGGCCGCTGCGGGTCACCCCGTTGGCGATCTCCATCGGCGAGAAGGCATGGACGTGCATCGACGGCACCCGCGCCTTGACCGCCCGCACCAGATCGGCATAACCGGTGACCGGCAGTTCGGGGTCGATCCCGCCCTGCATGCAGACCTCGGTGGCTCCGGCGACGTGCGCTTCCCACGCACGGTCGGCAACCTCGGAGGTGGACAGCGAGTACGCGTCGGCATCGCCCTTGCGCTGAGCAAACGCGCAGAACCGGCAGCCGGTGTAGCAGATGTTGGTGAAGTTGATGTTCCGGTTCACCACGAACGTCACGTCATCACCGACCGCCTCGCGGCGAAGCGAATCAGCAAGGGCGGCAACCGCATCCATTGCCGGGCCATCGGCGGTGGCCAGAGCCAGGTATTCGTCGTCGCTGCAGCCCCCCGGGTCGCGTTCGGCCGACCGCAGCGCCGCCAGCACATCGGTGTCGATGCGCTCCGGTGCGCGGGCGGCCAATTCGGAGACCTTCTCCCGGATGGACTCCCAGTCCCCGAACGCGCTGCCGAGATCACTGCGGGTCTCGGTCAGCCGGCCCTCGGTGTCGATGGCCGAATGAAGATCGGTGCGGCCCAGGGACTCCGACGCCTCGTCGGGTTCCTGCCAGGGCCGGCCCACCGGCTTGGTGTCCAGCGCCCATCCGGTGTCCGGATCGGCCAGCGCATCCACATGTCCGCGCACCCGGGGATCGATCCACGCCGCACCCGCCTGCACGTACGACGGCTGCGCGGTAAGGCGTTCCACCAGTTCGTAACCCGCCGCGGCAGTCACCGCAGCCAACTCGTCCAGGGCAGGCCACGGCCGCTCCGGGTTGACGTGGTCGGGCGTCAGCGGCGACACCCCACCCCAGTCGTCGACACCGGCCCCGACCAGCGCCAGGCATTCCTGCCGCGACACCAGATTCGGCGGCGCCTGAATGCGCATCTTCGGACCGAGCACCAGGCGGCTCACGGCGATCGTGGCCAGGAAGTCGTCGATGCCGGCATCGGGTACCGACGCCATCGCGGTGTGGTCCTTGGCCCGGAAGTTCTGCACGATCACTTCCTGAACGTGCCCGAACTCTTTGTGCGAGCGCCGGATCGCGTGCATGGTCTCGGCGCGCTCGGTCAGCGTCTCACCGATCCCGACGAGCAATCCCGTGGTGAACGGAATCGACAGCCTGCCTGCATCATCCAGCGTCCGCAGCCGCACCGCGGGATCTTTGTCCGGGCTGCCGTAATGCGCCAGCCCCTTGGTCTCGAACAGCCGCCGCGACGTGGTCTCGAGCATCATGCCCATCGACGGCGCGACCGGCTTGAGCCGCGACAGCTCGGTCCAGCTCATCACCCCGGGGTTCAGGTGCGGCAGCAGGCCGGTCTCTTCGAGCACTCGGATCGCCATCGCGCGCACGTAATCCAAGGTGGAGTCGTAGCCGCGCTCGTCCAGCCACTGTTTGGCCTCGTCCCAGCGGGCCTCAGGACGGTCACCGAGAGTGAAAAGAGCTTCCTTGCAACCCAATTCCGCGCCCCGACGTGCCACGTCGAGAATCTCGTCGGGCTCCATGAACATGCCCTTGCCCTCGGCACGCAGCTTGCCCGGCACCGTCACGAAGGTGCAGTAATGGCAGGTATCGCGGCACAGATGAGTAACCGGGATGAACACCTTGCGCGAATAGGTGACCGGCAGGCGCCCGCCAGAGCCCCGGCGGCCTGCGGAGTCCAGGCCGGCGTCGCGAACCCGGGCCGCGCTTGCACACAGGTCGGCGAGGTCGTCACCGCGGGCGGTCATGGCGATCGCCGCCTCGTCGACGTTGAGGGCGACACCGTCGCGGGCGCGACGCAGGACGCGTCTCAGCGCAGCGGGCGGCGGAGCATCAGTCCGCTGCGGAACCACCGGCGTGGGCAACGGGCTACTTGGCTGCGAGTTCAGGGCCACTCCCCGGTAACCGTCGACAGCTGAGAAATCATCCGCACGTCCCACAATCTGAAACTCCGGCGACTGACATGCTGCACACAGTAGTCCTCGCACGTGGCCGCGCGACCTTGCCCGTCGGGCCCGCTCAGTGACCGGGACACGGCGACAAAATCTGTAACACTTACGCGCACGCAACGTAAATTGTCAGTATTAGCTGTGTCTGAAGCAGGGGGTTCGCCATGACCGTGTCCGTCCGTTCATATCTGACCGCTGGGATAGCGGCGGCGGTCGTCGGCGCCGTGGCATTGACGCCCGTGCAGCCCTCGGCGCCGGCCGCGATGTCGCTGGACTCCGTCCGCCTCTCAGCGGCGGTTCAGCCGCTGGTCAACCAGGTCAATGCCGCCGCAGCCACCATCGGCGCGCCGGACGTCGCCCCGTCACCCGGCCGGCCCGCAGCAGCCAAGACAGCGCAGGCGAACAATGCCGCCTCGGACGCCATCGACGCGGCCTATCAGTGGGTCCTCTACTGGGGCAATTATTTCGCCCTGGACCTGGGCCCGTATTTACTCGGATGGATCCCGTTCGGTTATCTCATCAGCGATCAGATCTACATCTGGTACCCCAACTTCACCGTCCCGGTGGCCAACAGCGTCGTCTACGACTTCCTGGACCCGGTGGTCAACGACTTCTGGAACCCGACGGTCTGGCGCAACGGGCTGACCGCGATCGCCCAGACCACCCTGAACAGCCTCGGCGTGGTCGGCACCCAGGAGGTCGCGTACTTCTGGAGCCTGCAGTGGTTCCCGTTCCCGCTGCCGCCGTTGCCGCCGCTGCCGTTCGCAGCGCTGAAGACGCCTGCCGCGGCCGCGAGCGCCGGCGCCGCCGTCGAGCAGAAGACCGAAACGGCGACCGCCAAGTCCGGCCTCGCCCATTCCGGCCGTCCGCAGGCGGTCACCCAGACGGCCGACGCAGCCGACGACACCGCCGTCACCGCGCAGGCGGTCACCGACACCAACAGCTCGGTGGACACCCCCGCGCCGAAGGTCGTCAGCACCAACAAGTCCGCCAAGGCGGACAGCAGCGCCAGTTCGGACAAGGGTGGCTCGACCAAGTCGGGTGCCACATCCGGCGCCAAGAAGTCGACGGGCGGTTCGGCGCGAAGCAAGGCCGCGAAGGGCAACAGCTAGCGGGTGCGCCGCCATAAGAACACCGCGGGCGGCGCGGCACCCAACGCCAGGAAGATCAGCACCGAGTAGGCCATCACTCCGGGGCCGCCGAAGACGATGTCACCGCCCGGCCCGCCCAGGGTCAGCGCGGCGACGGTGACCAGCCACGTCATCAGCGGTAGCGCGGCAAGGCGGTCGGAGTCCGTCCAGTGGCCGGCCGCCCACACCAGGGCGAGATTCACCAGACCACTGACCAGCGCGCTGATCGGCACCGGCACCCCGCCCAGATAAAGCGGCAGGAACAGCGCGCCGGCGACGGCCGAGAGCACGCCGTCGACGGCCAGCAGGGCGAGCACCACCGTGCGGATGGCCGGGTCCGTCGTGCCCGGGTCGTCGGCGACCTCAACGGAGCGTGTGGCGCGGCGCGGTCCCGCCGGGGTCGATCGAGGTCGGTTCAACCTAGTGCCCGAAGCCGAGTCCGCCGAGAAGGTCGGTCTCCCAACCCCGCTCGTCGGTCGGGCCCGCTGCGCCCTCGACGAGGACATAGTGTTCGGCGGCCAGCACGGGCAGCACGAGCTTGTTGGACAGCGTGAACGCCCGCCTGGTCGGACCGACCAGCATCTGGGTGGCATGGGCCGCGATCGCGTCGACCTTGGCGTCGACATGCTCGGGCGCCTCGACGATCGCAGTGATCTTGTCGTCGGGGAAACCGAACTCCACGTCGGCGGGCGGCATGATCCAGTCGGACAGCACGTCGTCGGGGCGCAGCGCGTTGACGCCGTCCCGAAAAGCGCTGGCGCAGATGACACCCCAGTAGAACTTCGGCACCCTCCAGGTCGCGGCCGCGACCGCGGCGGTGGTGATCGTGTGAGTCTGGACATGGTCGGGGTGGCCGTAGCCGCCGCCCGGGTCGTAGGTGGCGACGACGTGCGGGCGCAGTTCGTCGATGACGTCGGCCAGCAGTCCGACTGCTTCGTCGACGTCGGCGTCGACGAACTTGGTGTGCTTGCGCGCCGGGGTGCCGGGCATGCCCGAGTCGCGCCACTTGCCCGCGCCGCCGAGGAACCGCGGGCCGGACAGTCCCAGCGCCGCAAGGGCCGTCGTCAGTTCCCCGATTCGGTAGCCGCCCAACTGATCCGCCTCGTCGACGGCGAGTCGCAGCCAACGGTCATCGATGATCTCGCCCTCTTCACCGAGGGTGCAGGTGACGACGGTGACCTCGGCGCCGCGTTGCGCGTAGCGCGCGATGGTCACCCCGTTGTTCATCGTCTCGTCGTCCGGGTGGGCGTGTACGAACAACAGTCGCGGGGTTTCCTGCTCAGCCACGTCGGCCACCCTACCGGCGCACGTGGCATAGATTCGGCCCGTGAACCGGCGCCACCTGGAGTTCGGCTGCGCGGTCGTCGCGATCGGGCTGCTGGCCGGGCTCGCCGGCGCCGCGACCACCCTGCTGTTGCACGCCGTCGAGCACCTCACGTTCCACTACAGCTTCGGGACCCTGCTGGACGGAGTGACGGGCTCGAGTCCGGTGCGCCGCGCGGTCGGCCCCACGATCGGCGGAGCGCTCGCCGGCCTCGGCTGGTGGCTGCTGCGGCGACGCACCCGGGTGCCGTCCTTGTCCGAGGCCATCGAGTCTCCGCGACCGATGCCGCGGCTCGCGTTGTCGCTCGACGCCTGCCTGCAGGTGTTGCTGGTGGGCGCCGGCGCGTCGCTCGGCCGGGAGGGCGCACCCCGCCAGTTCGCCGCCGCGCTCGGCGATCTGGGCACCTCCAGGTGGGCGCTCACCGCCGGCGATCGCCGGATCCTGCTCGGCTGCGCGGCCGGGGCCGGGTTGGCGGCGGTGTACAGCGTGCCGATGGGCGGCGCGCTGTTCGCCATCCAGATCGTGCTGGGCAGCTGGAGCCTGCGCACCGTCGGAACAGCGATGATCACCTCCAGCATCGCGGTGGCGGTGGCCGCACCGGTCACCCATCTGGAGGTGCCGCTGCATTGGCCCGATCCCGAACTGTCCTATCTGCTGACCGGGTTCGCCGTACTGATCTCCCCGCTGGCGCTCGCGGTGGGCCGGGGTTTCAACCGGCTGATGCAGTACGCGAAGGCTCACCGGGTCGGCGACTCCTGGCTGCTGATCCCCGCGATCGCCGCAGCCGGACTGCTGGTCGGTGTGCTGTCGCACTGGTGGCCCGAACTGCCGGGCAACGGCAAGAGCGTGCTGACCGTGAGCGTCGCCTCCGGGCTGACGCTGGCCTCGGCCGGGACGCTGCTGGTGCTCAAGCCGCTGGTGACCGCACTGTTCCTGCGCGCGGGCGCGGTCGGCGGCATGTTGACGCCAGCATTGGCAACCGGCGCGGCGATGGGTTCGCTGGTGGCCATGGCGATCAACGCCTGGACGCCGGTGACGGTCAGCGTCCCGGCGGTGTCACTGGCCTGCGCCGCGGGCGTACTCGCCGTCACTCAGGGTGCTCCCGCCTGGGCGGCGCTGTTCGTGTGGGAGCTGGCCCATCCCCCGTGGTGGCTGCTGATCGTCTTCGCCGCCGCCGCGGGCGCCGCCAGTGTGCTCGACGGTCTACTCACCCGGCGCCGCGAAATTCCGGTGAACGAGCAAACCGATCACTGACAACCGCCGCCGGATCGGGTAGAAGGACTCACGTGGAAGACGTGCCGCTGTCCCCGACCGCCGATCCATCGCTTCAGAGCGCGATGACGCGCCGGCTGCTCCGGCGTTCGGTCGCCACCGGCGAGATCAGCCTGCCCGCCGTGCCCGGCCTGCTCGAGGCATACGTGACCATGTGCGCCAACCTGTTCGCGGCGTTGGGCAGTGAATTCACCGTCGAGCAGGTCGACGAACTCCGCGGCATCCTGCGCGACCAGCTGACCGAGGCGTTCGGCGCGTCGCCGCGCTCGGAGATCGTCATCTCGTATGCGGCCCCGGTCGGAACGGTGCTGAACTACCACGTCAAGAGCCGCTGGTGGACGGTCGAAGGCGCGTACGAGAACTGGATCGCCACCCGCGAACCACCGCTGTTCGGATCCGAACCCGACGCCCGGGTGTGGGCGCTGGCCGGCGAAGCGGCCGACCCCCGCTCGTGTCCGATCCTGGATCTGGGTGCGGGAACCGGACGCAACGCATTGGCGCTGGCGCGCCGCGGCCACGACGTCGACGCGGTGGAGATGACGGCGTCGTTCGCCGAGAGCATCCGCGAGGCTGCACAGAGTGAGTCGCTGGCAGTACGGGTGTTGCAGCGCGACATCTTCGCGACGATGGATGATCTGCGCCGCGACTACCGCCTGATTTTGCTGTCGGAGGTGGTGTCGGACTTCCGGTCGACTGATCAGCTCCGCGGGATCTTCGAGTTGGCCTCCCACTGCCTGGCCCCGGGGGGTCGGCTGGTGTTCAACGCCTTCGTCGCGCACCGCGCTTACACCCCGGACGACGGGGCCCTGCAGCTGGGCCAACAGTGCTACACGACGATCTTCACCCAACCCCAGATGGCGGCTGCGCTCGCCGGGTCTGCGCTGGCACTGGTGTCGGACGTGTCGGTCTACGACTACGAGAAGGACCATCTGCCTGCCGGGACCTGGCCGCCGACCAGCTGGTACGCCGAATGGGTCAGTGGGCTGGACGTGTTCGACGTGCCCCGCGATCAACGCCCGGTCGAGATGCGGTGGCTGGTGTACGAAAAATCGAGCGTGCCGCCGGTGTGAGGCACCAGAATTAGCCAGTCTGTGCGTATGCAAATTTCCTCAGCCGCCCTTAAGGTACCGGCCGTCCTAAATGGGTTGGCTCACAAGGATTTTCTGGCCCCCACCTCGGTAAACAGGAATTTTCGCTTAAAAAAATTCTCAGGCGGTGTCTTTACCCTTATCAGCCTATTCTCAGGTATCGTTCTCCTAGCCGTGCCGCAAACACGGATTAGGGAGACGGCATGCGACGGGCGTTGGGGCCATTCCTCACTACAGGGGTGGCACTCGTGGCGGCGACTGTGGTCGTGGCCAACCCCCTCGCGCCTCCATCCAGGGACATGCAGATCTCCACGACGCAGCTGTCCACCAGCCCCGATTTGCTCAGTCCGTCCGATAAATCCCTGCTCAGCGCACTGACGCCGAAGTTGCCGAGTTCGGACATCGGCCCTGCGCTCGCGCAGATCCTGGCCGCCCTGGCCGCGGACGCCGATCGCATCAGCCGCGAGGTCAGCTCGGCGATCAATCCCGAACCGTCGGTCGTCGCGGCCCTCCCCGAGCAAACTGCTTACCGGCCAGAACCGATCGGGTCCGGCTTCGTCGAGTCGGCAAACGCCACTCCTGTCCCATCCACCACGGGATTTGTCACCTCGGTCGTCAGTTCCGACGTGGTGCAGGCGCTCAATGGCCTGGTCTTGGACACCTCATATCTCGGCGGAAAAGTCGTCGAGGCGGCCTACGCCGTGGTGGCGGTGATCATCCGCGTTCCGCAATTCGTCGTGACCGCTGCTCTGGATCTGCTCGCCGGCGACATCGCCGGCGCGCTGGACACCGTCAAAGCCGCGATCCGGGCGTTCTGGGGCCCGGGGCTGATCATTCTCGACGGGATCAGGGACGTTCTGTACGGGCGTCGGCCGCCGGCCATCCCACCGCCCGCGGCACTGAAGAATCTGGTCGCCTCGGCGACCGCCGGCGCAGGGACCGAGGCCAAACCGGTTACCAGTGAGCCGGCCACCGATACCGCGACACCGGAGCCGTCCGGCCAGAACAACAAGGCCGGCTCCGCTCGTAAACCGGACACCACGCCGACGGCGGCCAGTTTGCGGCCCACCACCACGACGTCCCCCGCGACCAAGTCGACCGACTCCAGCGACTCGGGCACCGGCACGACAACCCCGACCAAGGGCCGCGGTGACAGCAAGCCGGCGACGGGGACCACCCGCTCGACGGCGGGGTCGGCCCGGGACTCGAAGACTTCTTCGTCCAGTTCGTCGGGATCTTCCGGCGCCGGCTCGTCGACCGACTGACGGCGCCCGCGCGGGCCGAACTGGTTGTCCGCTCAAACACCGTTCGCCACTTCTGCCAACTCGCAGTTTGTCAGTTTGCTGTCAGGTAAGTTTCGCCTGGTCGGTATACCTCGGCGAAGGAGCCAGAAATGCCTGCCACTGTCACCTCGCTCTACAAGACCAGCATCGCGCTCGCAGGGGCGGGCATCATCGCCGTGAGTCCGCTGACCCCCAGCCAGAGCACGCCCATCACCTCGGTGCACCTCCCCCAGATCCAGCTCACCGACCTTTCCATCCCGGCATTCGGCGCGATTCCGTACCAGATCGGCATCAACCTGCTCGGCGACATCCTCGCCGCGACGCCGATCCTGATCGGCAGCACCCAGCAGTGCGACACATACTGCCTTGGTCCGAACACCCCCGCGCCCCTACCGACCTATGCCCCGTTCACCGGCTGGGGTCTGGTCGGGTTGGGCAAAGGACTGATCAGCAGCCCCGCCGCGTTCATCGGCGCGCTGCAGGCCGGCCGTGACGTCCCCCAAGCGCTCGGCGTGGCACTGCTCGCCCTTCAGGTGCCGATCACCAACACGTTCAGCTTGCTCACCGCATCGCGCATGCCGTTCGGCGGCTTCGGGCTGCAGGCCACCCTCGAACGCACCTTCACCGCATCCCAGGACGCCCTCGTCGCCGGCTATCAGATCGCGGCTCAGGCACTGGTGCAAGGCCCGTTGACCGTGCTGGGCGGCGCCGTGGCCGGGGCGACGGCGTTCGCCTCGACGCTCGCCCAGACCGGCGACATCGTCACCGCATTGACCGCAGGCCGGGCACCGATCCAGCAGGCCGTCACCGCCGCGGCAAACGACCTCGCCTTCAAGATCGACACCGGGCGAGCGCGGGTCTATGCCGACCTCCTCGCCGGCCCCGGGGCCACCACACGGCCGATCCCCACGGTGCCGGCCCCCAGCGGAGCGGCAAGCCGCCTCACCAAGTCCACAAATACGAAGACGACCGCAGCCGGCGGCGCCACGTCCACCGCCAAGAAGGGCGGTGTCGCCGGTTCCAAGCGCGCGCACAAGGCCGCCTCGGCCCGATAGGAGTACTTACAACAGCCGCCTACTGCGCGGCTTTGGCCCATCGGCCGGCGTCACCGACGATGCCGACCGGCACCGCCCCACTCAGGCTGACGTTCTGCACGCTCGGGCCCACCGCGACGATCGTGGTGTCCTGCAGGATCGGCAAGACCGTCGACAGGTTCCACAGGCGCGGCTCGACCAGGTTGATGACGTCGTCGATCTTGGCCGAACCATCAAGGGCCGCTGCGATATTGGGCTGAATGCTGCGATCGCAGATTCCGGTCAGGTTCGACGGCGCCTGCACCAGCGCACCCGACTCGGGAGTGGGCGGCGGTGGGCTGGTCGGCGTCACGGGCGTGGTCACCGGCGGCGGGCTGGCCGACGGTGTCGGCGACGGGCTTGCCGTCGTGCTGGTCGGAGCCGCCGTCGGAACAGGCGTGGCCTCCAAAGCCGGGCAGCCGTAGCGCGACGCCAGCGAGGTGGCCAGGTCACCGCCCGCGGCGTGCCAGCCCACGATGGCGTCGACGCGGTTGTTCACCAGCGCATCGCCGTAGAGCACCGGCGGATCCAGGGCCAGCACGGTCGCGGCGATACCGACACTGCGTAGCTGGTCGGCCGCGGTGTTCGCGACCGCCACCGACGTCGGGTCGTTGGTCGCCACGCCGATCACCAGCGACAGGATCTCGCCGTCCTTGCTGACCCGACCGCGGGTGATCTCCGGCGGCCCCGGTTGCGGTGTCTCGGTGCGCGAACCCGCCGACGGCGGCGACGGCACCGGCGACTCGGTGGGGGTCCGGTCGATCTGGAAGCCGGCCTGCTCGAGCAGTTCCAGGGACCGCTGCGTGCCCAGTGCCGGTGGCGCGGTGGGCACGTAGCCCGGATCGCTCGGCGAACGCACCTGCGCCTGCGCCAGGGTGACGGTGTTGTCGCTGCCGGCGCCGACGGCGGCCAGCAGATCCACGTCGAGCAGCCCCAGAATCGCTTTGCGGACAGCTGGATCCGACAGCTTGGCCTCGCGCGCCCGCAGCGTCAGCTGCATGACCCGCGGAGTGACGATCCGCGCGGTTCGCACATCCGGGATAGCCGACAGCTGGGCGAACGCAGCGGCCCCGCCGTGCACCTGCGCCACCTGCGTGTCACCGTTGCGGATCGAGTCGGCCAGCGCGGCGGGCGCGCCGGCGCGGCGGAACAGGATCTGGTCGGGGTGCGCCGGCGGTCCCCAGAACCGGTCGTTGCGGGCGAGCAGGATCTCGTCACGTTGCGGGTCGATGTTGTCCACCCGGAACTGGCCGGCGGTCACCGGCATCGCGCGGGCCAGGCCGGCCGGGAAGCCGCCCGGCACATCCTTGACGATGTGCGCCGGCAGCAGGTCGTTGAACAGCTCCCGCCACGCCGGGTACGGCTGCGCGAAGGTCACCACGGCGGTCTTGCCGCCCTCGATCGACTGCACGCCGGTGATGAGGTCGTAGCCCGCGGGGTCGACCACTCCGGGCTGGCTGACCATCTGGCGCCACAGGTACCAGAAGTCGTCGGCGGCGATCGGGGCGTTGTCGGTCCACGACGCTTCGGGACGGATCTTGTAGGTGACGGTGAACGGGTTCTGGTTGGTCACCTCCGCCGAGACCAGCAGCGTCGGATCCATCTCCCAGCGCGAGCCGGTCGACGTGGCCGGGTCGGGTACCGGCCGGAACGAGCTCGGCAGCACCAGCGCGCTGATCGCCGCGTTGACCGGGGACTGATCCGACAGCAGGTGCGGGTTGAACCCGGCGCCGATCGAGTCGATGCCCATGATGATCTGGGTCGCCTTGGGCGGCAACGGCGCCGGCGACTCCGTGGTCTCGGTGCTCTGCGGGGCCGGCGGCGGGCTGACCGTACACGCGGCCGTGACCAGCACTGACAACAGCACAGCCAGGGCTCGAAGGCTGCACGGTCTCCTCGGCACGCCCCTCAGAGTAGCGATAGGTCGCAGGTCAGCCCCTGGCCTTGGCCCGCGACTTCGCCCGCGCCCGGCTGGTGGCGTCGAGCTCGACCTTGCGCACCCGCACGATCTCCGGCGTCACCTCGACGCACTCGTCCTCGGCGCAGAACTCCATGGCCTGCTCGAGACCGAGCTCCAGCGGGCGGGCCAGCGTCTCCATCACGTCAGCGGTCGAGGACCGCATGTTGGTGAGCTTCTTCTCACGGGTGATGTTGATGTCAAGGTCCTCGGCTCGCGGGTTGATTCCGACGACCTGGCCCTCGTAGGTCTCCTGCCCGGGCTCGACGAAGAACTGCCCACGGTCGGCCAGCTGAATCATAGCGAACGGGGTGATCTGGCCGGAGCGGTCACTCACCAGTGAACCGGTGTGACGGGCCCGGATCTCCCCCGCCCACGGCCGATACCCGTCGAACACCGCGTTGGCGATTCCGGTGCCCCGGGTCAGCGTCAGGAAGTCGGTGCGGAAGCCGATGAGCCCGCGGCTGGGCACGATGAAGTCCATCCGCACCCATCCGGCCGCGTGGTTGGCCATCTCTTCCATGCGGCCCTTGCGGCCGGCCATCAGCTGAGTGATCGCGCCGACGAACTCCTCGGGGCAGTCGATGGTCATCGCCTCGAACGGCTCGTGCAGCTTGCCGTCGATGGTGCGCGTGACCACCTGCGGCTTGCCGACGGTCAGCTCGAAGCCTTCTCGGCGCATCTGCTCCACGAGCACCGCCAGCGCCAGCTCACCGCGGCCCTGCACCTCCCAGGCATCCGGCCGGCCGACGTCGACGACCTTGATCGAGACGTTGCCGACCAGTTCGGAGTCCAAGCGGCTCTTGACCATTCGCGCCGTGAGCTTGTGGCCGGACACCTTGCCCGCCAGCGGCGAGGTGTTGGTGCCGATGGTCACCGAGATCGCCGGCTCGTCGACGGTGATCCGCGGCAGCGCGTGCGCGTGGTCGGGGTCGGCCAGGGTGTCGCCGATCATGATCTCGGGGATGCCGGCCACCGCGACGATGTCACCGGCCACGGCTTCCTCGGTGGGGGTGCGTTCGACGCCCTCGGTGACGAGCAGCTCGGTGATCTTGGCGTTCGTGATCACCGGATGGCCGTCGACCTCGCGCATCCAGGCCACCTGCTGGCCCTTCTTGAGGCGACCCTTGTAGATGCGGATCAGCGCGAGCCGGCCCAGGAACGCCGACGCGTCCAGGTTGGTCACCAGCGCCTGCAGCGGCGCCTCCGGATCGCCCTGCGGCGGCGGAATGTGCTCGAGCAGGACATCGAACAGCGGATCGAGGTTCTCGCCGTCGGGGTTCTCGCCGTTGGCGGGCTGGGTGGTGCTGGCGATGCCGGCCCGTCCCGAGGCGTACAGCGTCGGCAGGTCCAGTGCCTTCTCCGCGGCCGCCTGCGCTTCCTCGTCCAGGTCGGAGGCGACGTCGAGCAGCAGATCGTGGCTTTCCTCGACGACCTCGGCGATCCGGGCATCGGGCCGGTCGGTCTTGTTGACCACCAGGATCACCGGCAGGTGCGCGGCGAGCGCCTTGCGCAGCACGAACCGGGTCTGCGGCAGCGGGCCTTCGGAGGCGTCGACCAGCAGCAGCACGCCGTCGACCATGGACAGGCCGCGCTCGACCTCGCCGCCGAAGTCGGCGTGACCGGGGGTGTCTATGACGTTGATCACTGTCATCGAGCCGTCGGGGTTATGACGATGCACGGCGGTGTTTTTCGCCAGGATCGTGATGCCCTTTTCCTTCTCCAGGTCACCGGAATCCATCAAGCGTTCGATGGTGTCGTCACCACGGTGGGTCAGGGCTCCGGACTGCCGCAACATGGCGTCCACCAGGGTGGTCTTGCCGTGGTCGACGTGCGCCACGATGGCGACATTGCGGAAGTCTCGGTTGTTCACGGCCCTGATTCTCGCAGCGCAGGTGCCCTTTCGCGAAAACGTGGAAGCACCAGCAGCGCCGCAGCGAGGAAGCACAGCGCTCCGAAGAAGGTCCCCAGGTTCGCTACCAGCGCGTCCTCGGTGATTCCGGTTCGCCGCACGAATGCACCGACCGCGGAGACCCCGAACGCGATCGAGCCGATCATGTTGATCCATTCCGCCTGCCAGTCGCGCGACCCGAGCGCGATCAGCCCCACCGCGATCGTGGCCGCCGCCACCCCGAGCGCCGCGCTCACCAGAAAGGCGACCGACCCCAACGCGTCCGGGGTCCAGACGTAGTGGCGGCGCACTCCGGTCGCGTGCGCCCACACTGCGGCACCGGTACTGATGTTGAACAGCACGGTGCCCACGAATTGGATTGCCGCCGAAAGCCATTCGAGTTTCCAGGGCGGTGTGGCAAGAACCAGTTGCATCCAGGCCGCCGCGGTGAAGAACCAGGAGCCGACGAAGCAGAGCCAGTTGGCAGCACCTGCACCGGCGACGGCGGAGAAACCGGGCACGGTCGCCGCGGCGAAACAGGCCGAACCCACCGCGAACAGCCAGCATTGCCGCGAAAGTGTCGCCAGCGTCCCCACGCACGGCATTCCAACAGGCTTTCCACACCATTCGCAAACTCGGCGGAGTTACCGTGAATGCATACCGTCAAAGGAGGTTCGGACATGACGGTCTACGAAGTTCTCACTATTGCCCTCATCGTGGTGCTCGGCACCGCGGCGACTGCCGCCATCTATCTCGGGCTGCTGAACTGGATCGGTGCGGCATATGTCGTCCGGTGTGCGGGGTGTCGCCACCTGACGGTGTCGTCGGACCGCCGGCAGCCGGAGACGTGCCCGCACTGCCGCCACCCCGTGCTCATGCACCCGGTGCACGCCGCGCATCATCCGCGACAGTTCGCCGATGTGCGGGTCGCGGGTGACGCCCTCAAGTACTAGGGGTAGGACAGCAGCAGCATGACGCGCCCGCCCGGCGGTGCCGCGCCGAATGCGCCCGGGTCGAATCCGTAGTAGATGCGCTGGTCGGCGGTGATCTGGTCGATCACCTTGCCGGTGGCGTTGAGGCGACCGCCGTCGGTGCGCTGAAGGACGCCGCGGAAGTCCGGCACCGACATCGATTCCGCCAGCAGCAGCGCCTGCCCTCCGGCGTCGAGGTCGACGAGGATCCCGGCCCCGGCATAGTTGTTGCCGCCGCGTCCGGTTCCGCGAGGCGCCCAGTACTGCGGCGGGGATGCCGGCGTCCCCTGCACCCGGCGATAGTCGCCGACGTGGTCCCGGGCGTCGGCCACGGTCACCTCGGGCAGCCGCGCGATGGTGCGTTTCTCGGCGATCCACATCCAGCCCAGCGGGATGCACACGATGGCGTACATCAGCACCACCAGCATCAGCACCGGTTTCCAGGCGATCTCCCAGCCGAGCCGGCGCGCCGACACCGGCAGACCCGACACCTGATCGTCAAGCTGTCGCCGTCCGAATCTGAAGACGTACCAGGCCAATATCCGCGCCAGCGCCATGCAGCCGAGAATGGCCAGACCGACGATGCCGGTGATCCGCCAGTAGAAGGTGCTGTCACCCTGATTGGTGGTGGCCGCGACCATCACCCCTGGAATGGGCACGGTCAGCAGGAGCAGCAGCGCGTACGACGGGTGGCTGCTCAAGTAGACGTAGTCGACCCGGGCTTGGTCGTTGGCGGCGTACACCGTGAAGTCGCCGACGTCGGCGTGCACCACCGGAGCCCACGAACCCTTCACGATCCGGGGTTTCACCAGTGAGCGCACGAAGAAGAACCCGGCGACCAGTGCGACCACGAGCGCACCCCAGAAAGTCCCCGGCATCGACTCCCCCGTGCCCGGCACCCCGAACGCGCCGTGGATGTCGATGGCCTTACCGACGAAGAACGCCAGCGGCAACGCGAAAAGCAGTTCCAGCAGCCAGATTTGGATGAGCTGCGGAATCCGGGAGCCGATCCGGTCGAACGCCAGGACGCGCTGCCAGATGAACCGGAGCACGCCCACGACGGGTCCTCAGCGCGAAACCGGTGCGGTTGGCGCGAATTCGACGGGCATGGCTTCCAGCCCGCTGACGAAGTTGGCCGGCCGCAGCGGCAACTCCGCGCCGTCGACCAGCCGCAGATCCGGTAGCCGCGCCAGCACCCGGCGGGTCATCGCGGTGAGCTCCAGACGGGCCAGCTGGTTGCCCAGGCAGAAATGTGTACCGAAGCCGAAGCTGACGTGGTTGTTGGGAGTGCGGTCGATGCGGAAGGTATCGGGATCACCGAAGACCGTCTCGTCGAAGTTGGCCGATTCGAACAGCAGCAGGATCTTCTCGCCCTGATGCAGCGCCGTGCCGTGAAAGTCGGTGTCGGCGCTCAGAGTTCGGCACATGTTCTTGATCGGCGAGGTCCAGCGCAGCATCTCCTCGACCGCCCCGGGCAACAGGTCGGGGTCATCGCTGACCGCGTGCCACTGCTCGGGGTGGCGGCTCAGTTCGGCGGTTCCGCCGGACAGCGTGTGGCGGGTGGTCTCGTCACCACCGATGAGGATCAGCAGTGTCTCGGCGTAGATCTGCTCGTCGGTGAGCCGCTGCCCGTCGACGTCGGCGGCGATCAGGACGCTGACGAGATCGTCGGCCGGTTCGCGCCGGCGTTGCGCAACGAAGCCGGCCATGAACTCGTTGTAGGCGGTCAGTGCGGTGGCCGCGGCCAGCAGCGACTCCTCGGTGGCCGCCGAGCTCAGCGCCACCACCATGTCGTCGGACCATGCCAGCAGGGTGTCGCGGTCTTCCGGGGCCACGCCGAGCATGTCGCCGATGACGGCCATCGGCAGCGGTGCCGCGAGGTCGCGGACGAAGTCGCACGAGCCGCGTTCACACACCGCGTCGATCAACGTGTCGCACAGCGCATCAATGGATTTCGCCCTGTCGCGTACGCGCTTGCGGGTGAAGCCGGCGTTGACCAGCTTGCGCCGCAACAGATGCTGCGGGTCGTCCATGTCGATCATGTGCGGCAGTGGCGGAGTCGTCGGACGGATCCCGCCCGCGTTGGAGAACAGCTCCGGCTGCCGCTCGGCGTCGATCACCGCGCGATAGGTCGCGGCGGCGGCCAGGCCGTTGCGGTCGCGGAAGACCGGCTGGTGGGTACGCATCCAGCGGTAGGCTTCGCGGGCCGAGCCGCTGGCGTAGAACCGGCCGTCGGTGAGATCAACGTCGGCGGTGACGTCGGTGAGCACGCCCCAGATCATAGGGCGGTGGGCTCACTCCCCAAGGCGTTTCGCAAGCTCCGGCAGCCACGCCCGGTCGGCGGGCACCCAGTCGAGCGATTCCAGCTCCGCGACGCTCACCCACCGCAGGGCACGGTGGTCGTGCGGGTGCAGGGCCCCGCCGGTCTGGGTGACAACGTAGGCCCGCAGGACCATTGACTCACCGATCGCCAGGTCGGCGCCCAGGCGTTCCCCGACGACGACGTCGACCCCGAGTTCTTCCCTGAGCTCCCGCGCCAGCGCGTCGGCTTCGGACTCCCCGGTCGCGACCTTGCCGCCCGGCAGCTCCCAGAGCCCGGCCAGTTCGGGCGGACGTTGCCGCTGGGCGACCAGAAGCGTCGCGCCGGAGATCAGTGCTCCGGCCACGACGATCTGGGACACACCGAAGAGCTTATGTGCTCTGGGTATTCGCCGAGACGACGGTCAGCTCGTAGTCGTTGGTCTGCCAGGCGTTGAGGAACGCACCGATCGGTACGGCCATGTCCTTTCCATACTGGGGTCCGCTGTCGTTGAAGTACACCATGCCCTTTGCGGTGTCGACGGCGATCACCACTGCCTCATGGGTCAGGGGGTTGTAATTCGGTGTTGCCGGTGACTGATAGGCCGCCTGCGTACCCCAGGTGTACTTCGCGTCGACGGTGACCATCGTCGCGTTGCCCGCGGCCAGTGCGGCCTCCAGGTCGCCCAGTGCGATCTGCGCGTCGGCCGCCGTGGCCCCGGTGATCCGGGTGCCGTTCTCGTCGTAGGTGCCGTAGCGCTGGGTGGTCGCGGTGACGCCCCAGTCGGGGTTGGTGTTCATCAGCTGGACCGCGTCCTTGACAGCCACCCCGTTGGCAATGTCCTCGTCGAGATACATCCGCCGACCGGGATAGACCACACTGGCCGTGGTCTTGGCCAGGGTGACCATCGTGGGCTCGTCGGGTTCGAAGCCGCTGACCTGGCCGACGGCCATCGCCGTCGCCATGAGCGTGCAGTTGTTGTAACTCTGCTTCACCCACCACTGACTGGCCGCCCGATTGCCGTAATACCCCGTCCCTGGCACCGTCACCGAAACGACCCGCGAGACCGTATCGGGTTGGGCGATACCCAGTTTCACCGCGATGGTGTGCAACGCGTTCTGCAGCATGCCCAGCGCGCCGGGCAGGGCGGCCGCCGTTCCGTTGTTGACGGTGATCGTGAAGCTGTCCTGGATACCCGGGGTGACCAGCGTCGAGTCCGGTGTATAGAGGTAACGCCCGGTGGCCTGGTCGAGGGTGACGGTGCCGTACCGGGGCTGCTGGCTGATCCCGTAGGTGACGCGGTAGCCGTTGTTGCTCGCCGCGATGGCGTCGACCCGGATGGTCTTACCGGGGCCGAACGGCGCGTACGACTGCCACGACAACGCGGGTGCCCGGTTGAAGAAGATGTAGTTCAGCTCGCGCGACAAGTCGCTGAACATCGACTGCAGAGTCGGCATGGACGTGGCCGCGGCCGTCGCGCTGGCCGTAACTGGGCGCAGCGCAACGGCATTCGCACTGACTGCGGCCGCCGAAGCTGTTACTTCTGGGGCGCCGTTGGTGCCGGGAGTGCCGTTGTATCCGCCCTTACCGCCGGTACCACCGTTGGCGATGCCACCCCAACCGCCGCTCCCGCCGCCGCCGCCGGGTCCACCGTCGCCGCCGCCGGATCCACCGGTGCCGCCGTCAGCGCCGTTGCCGCCGGTGCCGCCGTTGCCGCCGTTGTAGCCAGTGCCACCGGATCCGGCCGCCCCGCCGAAGCCGCCGCGGCCGCCGTCGCCGCCGTTGATGCCGCCCTGCCCAGCGAGGCCGCCGTTGCCGCCGTTACCGCCGTCACCGCCGGTGCCGTTGACTCCGGCATTGCCGCCGCGACCGCCCGCGCCACCCGTGCCGCCGCGACCGCCGGCCGCCGCGGTTCCGCCGATTCCGCCGGCACCGCCCTTGCCGCCGTAACCTCCGACGCCGCCGTTGCCATCGGGATCGCCCGTGTAGCCGCCCAAGCTGCCCACACCGCCGTTGCCGCCGATGCCACCGGCCCCGCTGACGCCGTTGGAGCCGTTGGAGGCGATCACGAACAAGTAGCGGCCGGCCCCGGCGGCACCGCCACTGGCTCCTCCAGCTCCGCCGTTTCCACCATCGCCACCGTTGCCGCCGGCCAGACCGTCACCGACGTAGGTGTACCCGGGGTAGCGAGCGTTGCCGCCCTGTCCACCGGCACCGCCCTGGCCACCGACGCCGCCGTTGCCTCCGTTACCGAAAACAAAGCTGCCGTTGCCCCCGTGACCGCCCTTACCACCCGGTCCGCCGTCACCAGCCGGACCGCCGTCGATGGGGCCGATCGTCGGGCTCGCGCCGGGTACGCCCGTCTGGCCGACACCGCCATCGCCGCCGTTGCCGCCGGCGCCCACGAGCGACAACATCCCGACGCTTCCGCCGTTACCGCCGTCACCCCCGCCGAAACCGCCTGCCCCACCGGCGCCTCCGTTACCCGACCAGAGTCCACCGGTGCCGCCGTGGCCGCCGTCACCTCCGTGATCGCTGTTGGCCCCGAAGGTGGGAGACGCCCCACCGGCGCCACCCGCGCCACCGTTGGCGAAGATCGAGAACAACCCGCCGCTGCCGCCGTCACCACCCTTGCCGCCGTTGGTGGATGCGCCGCCCGCGCCACCGGCGCCGCCGGTGCCCCAGATCGACAGCAGCCCGGTATTGCCACCGTGGCCGCCGTCGCCACCGGTTGCTCCGATCGGGATCGCGTTGCCGCCCTTGCCCGCAGCGCCACCGCTGCCGTAGTACAGGCCTGCGGCGCCACCGTTGCCACCCTGGCCGCCGGTACCGCCCTCCGCGGCTTCGCCGGCGAGAACACCGCCCGCGCCGCCCTTGCCGCCGTTGCCGAACATGCCGGCCGCGCCACCGTCGCCACCTTTGGTGCCCTGCGCGAACGCCTCGCCGCCACCACCACCCGCGCCGCCGTTGCCGATGATGAGACCACCGGCACCGCCGTTGCCGCCGTTGCCGGCTTCGACACCTGCGCCGCCGGCGCCGCCGTTGCCGAATCCGCCCGCCGCTCCGCCCTTGCCGCCGTTGAACCCGGCTCCGCCGTCACCGAAGAACCCGCCGTTGCCGCCCTTGCACGCAGCGGTGCCCGTGCAGGTCTCAGCCGTCCATGAGTAGCCGTTGCCGGCGATGATCCCGGCGTTGGGGTGCGCGGCGGTCCCGTTGCTGACGAAGAATGCGACGACGGTTTCCGGCGTCGGCAGGCCCGGCACCGCGGCCGCTCTGGGCAGCGTCGCCTTTGCCGCCGCTGTGGTCTTGGGGGTGACGACCTCGGTGGCAGCCGCCGACTTCGAGGCCGGCTTGGATACCTTCGCCGTGGCCGAGGGCGTGGAGCCGACGTGGGGCCGGTGCTGTCCGGTGGATTTGGTGGAGCTGCTCGAGGTGCTCGGCCCCTTGGTACCGGCCGAGCCGGTCGAATCGGCCGACGCCGTCGCGGGCATCGAGGCCAGTGCCGCGCCGATGCCGAGCGCGACCGCCGATGCACCGAGCCAGCCACCGAACTCAACGGGGAGCGCCCGCAACCATGCTGGCCGTCGGGTGATCGTGGACACGGCGAAGGAATTCATCAAGACCCCCGAGGTTGACGTGCGAATGCGAACCCGTCCCGTTTCTTGAGACGACAGGTCGAGCAACTTTGGCAACCTAACATCACTTATGGCGACGAGTCCCGAATTTGAGACAGATGTCCCTGTTTTTTCTTCCGGCCTTCCGCCAGCGTTCAGACCGGAGAAGACTGGACGGTATGGCCGTGCTGACCGATGAAGAAGTGAACTCCGCCGTCACGAAGCTCGACGGCTGGGAGCACGCCGACGGCGCACTGCGACGCTCGGTGAAGTTCCCGACATTCCTGGACGGGATCGACGCAGTGCGCCGCGTCGCCGAAAGCGCCGAGCGCCAAGACCATCATCCCGACATTGACATCCGCTGGCGCACAGTTACTTTCGTACTGGTCACGCATTCCGAAGGCGGGATTACCGACAAGGATGTGCAGATGGCGTCCGATATCAACGGGATTGTCGGCGAGGTGTAGCCGCTATCCAGGCAAGTGTGGCCAGCGCCGCCACGGCGTAGATCAACCCGGCCCACGCCAGGTACCAGGGTCGGCCGATCTGCCAGATCGTCGGCTGGGCGAAGCTGAGCAGCCAGGGCACCCCGATCACCGTGAGTGCCAGCCACCCGTAGCCGAGCACCTTGGCGCCCAGTCGATTTCGCCACGGGCCATGCAGGAGCCAGATCATCAGCGGCACCAACCACACCCAGTGATGAGTCCACGAGATCGGCGAGATCAACAGGCCGAAGAGCTGCACCACCAACAGGCACCCCAGCCGGTCTGAGTCCAAGGCGCGCCACGCCAGGACTGCGAGGACCGCAGTCACCGCGATCGCGGCCAGTACCACCGGCCCGTAGGCGGCATCGTGGCCGAAGATGCGGGAGACCGCCCCGCGCCATGACTGATTGAACGAGGTTCCGATCGGGCCGACCCGCCGGGCGTCACCGAGCAGATCGGTGAAGTAGAAGCGGGCCTGCTGACCGATCACCGCTACCGAGAGCCCTACCGTGCCGGCGAACACCACCGCGGAGAAGACCGCCGCGCCCCAGCGGCGCATACCCAGGAAGTAGAGCCCGGTCACGGCCGGCGTCAGCTTGATGCCTGCCGCGAGCCCGACCAGCAGACCCGACAGCCACCAGCGGCTGCTGTAGGCCGACCAGAGCACAGCCAGCACCAGGATCACGTTGATCTGGCCGTAGTCGAAGTTGCTGCGCAGTGGTTCGAGCCAGATCGCGACGGCGGTCCAGATCATCGCGACCGCGCGGCCGTCCGTCGCGGGCGTGCCCAGAAGCCGCTGGCTGACTCGCACCACGCCGTAGAGCGCGGCGATGATGCCGAGCTGCCAGCAGAACGCGACCACTCCGAACGGCAGCAGGTGCAGCGGATAGAACACCAGCGCCGCGAACGGCGGGTAGGTGAACGGCAGCGGGAAGTCGGGGGTCTGGTCGGCGTAGACGTAGGAGTACAGCGTGCCGGGATGGTCGAGCGCCCCCGCGCCGCCGAGATAGACGTGGAGGTCGACGAAGTTGGCGCCGTTGGGCGCCAGGTAGGTCCACCCCAGCCGCGCGGCCACGCTGACGATCAGCAGCACCGGGGCCAGCCAGGCTGGCCGCGCCCGGGCCTTCGTGTCCACGTGGCGACTGTAGCGACGGATGCTGCGCTCCCAACTTCGGCGCGCTAACCGGGGCTGTACACCGGTTACCGCGCCGAACTTCGAGCGGGCCCACACGGGCCCGCGCATCACACAAGACCATCACTGCCGTAACGGTTGAATAAACACCACACGTGTCACTTGAGTAACTCTAGTAACGGACTACCTTCGGGTTAGACCTGCACTCGAGGAGTTGGGATGACCATGTCACGTAGATCAAAGCTATTCGCCGCCAACATAATTGGTGCTGCCGGGCTCTGCTCGGTCGCGCTCGCACTGAGCCCGTCGGCCGGCGCCGACCCCGGTGTCTCGCCGGCTGTTCCCGGCGTGCCCGCGCTGAACATGTTGCAGCAGTTCGTCACGAACCCGGCCAGCGCCGCGGCGATTCTGCAGTCCGCTGCGACCGCTCTCGGCGGCGCGTCGGCTCTCACCGGCGCACCGTCGACGCTGCCGGTCTCGCCGATCGTTGGCGCTCCGGCCACCGCCACGCTGCCGGGCATGCCGGCCCCGGCCGCCCCCGCGGCCGCACCGGCCGCTCCTGCCCCGGGCGGGATCACCGGGGCCGTCGCCCCGCTGCTCAATCAGCTCGGAGTGCCCGGTGACCTGGGCAGCCTGACCCCGACGGACATGCCGTTCCCGGTCAAGGTCGGCGACAGCCTGTCGGTCGGTAACCCGGCCCCCATCGCCCCCGTGGCGACCGGGGTCGCCGGACCGGCCGGGGTACCGCCGGCCAGCGGCCCGGTCGCGCCGACCACCCCGGGTGGCGCCGGCCTCGGCCAGCTGCTGCCGCTGTCCGCTCTGCCCTGACCAACCACCACCCGATGAGGGAGTTCACCGTGCCGCAGATCGCCAAAATGGCTATCGGGCTGACCACCGCCGCGTTCGTGGCCGCAACCAACCTGGCGTTCAGCCCGGTCGCGGCCGCGGACCCGGCCATCCCGCTGGATCCCGGCCAGCTGCCCGGCCTCGACGCCATGCAGATGCTCGGCCCGGTCGTCCAGCAGGCCGCGGGGAACCCCTCATCGGCGCAGTCGCTGCTGCTTGCGGCTGCTTCACAACTCGCTGGTGGTGCCACCACGCCGGGCGGCTCGGCGGCACTGGCCCAGCAAGTGACCAAGTTCGTGCAGGAGGGCGGGGCCGCCGGCCCGTCGGCCGCGTTGCCTGCGGCGGCTCCCCCCGCCGCCCCCCAGGCGCTCGGCGTCGCGCACGGCACCACGCCGCTGCTGACGCCCGGCACGGGTAACGGCCCTGTCCCCCTGCCTGAACACCTCCCCGACGGCGCCGCGCCCAGCTCGATCTTCGGCACCGAAGCACATCTGCCGGTCGGCATCGACCCCGCGCATGCCGTCGGCCCGGCGCCGGAGGCGCTGCCCGAGGTCCCCACCCCGGTGACCGTCGTGAACCCGGCCGCCCCGCCCACCCCGTCGGCGACGCCGGCCGGTAACTCGATCAACGTCGCCACGCCGGCCCCGGCGCCCGCGGCGGCGACTCCGCCGAACTACGACCCGGCCAGCCCGCCGACCCAGGACTTCATGTACCCGTCGATCAGCAACGGCTGCCTCAAAGACGGCGGCAACGTGATCGCGACCGCGATCTCCGTCGCAGGCCCGGCCAAGATCCCGACCCCGGGTCCGGCCGCCGGGCAGACCGCCTACGTGTTCACCGCGGTGGGCACTCCCGCTCCGGCCGCCGAGCAGAAGCTCCCGCTGAACGTCACCTGGGTGAACCTGACCACCGGCAAGTCCGGCGGCGTCACGCTGAAGCCGAACCCGGACATCAACTCCGCGGGCCCGACCACGCTGACCGCCATCGCCGACACCGGCTCCGGCAGCATCATGTCGACGATCTTCGGCCAGGTCACCACTGTCGACAAGCAGTGCACCTTCATGCCGACCATCGGTTCGACCGTCGTGCCCTGAGGCGCGAAAAGCCGCGCTAGGGTTGGGGATCGGCAGTCCAACCCGACGGGGGTCGGTACCACATGGAGACGCTCGATCCGCTTGACGCGATGATGCTGACGGCTGAGCTGATCTCCAGCCCGATGCACGTCGCCGTCGCTTTGATCATGACCCCACCGACCGGGACCTCGAGCACGACGTTCGTCGACGAGCTCTACGAGCAGGCCCTGACCGCCTCCGACCCGGTCGACCCGCGGCTGCGCCGACGGCCTTACCGCGGCGTGGACACCGGCGGCTTGTGGGTGTGGCGCGAGGTGGACGAGCTGGACATGCGCCACCACGTACACCGGCTGACGCTGCCGCCGGATGCGGGCACCACCGAACTCTGGGATCTGGTGTCGGAGTTGCACGCCGAGCCGCTCGACCGGTCGGCGCCGATGTGGATGGCGTATCTGATCGACGGGCTCGAGGGCGGCCGGCTCGCGCTGTACATCAAGATCCATCACATCGTGATCGACGGCGTCGCGGGCCTGAAGATGATCGCCGACTCGCTGTCGGAAGATCCGGACCGGCGCGACATGCCGCCGTTCTACGCCGACGCCACACCACCAGAACCGCCCCGTCACCGCGGCCTCAATCCGCTGTCGATGGTGCGTGACGCCGCGGGCGTCGCGGCGTCCGGATTGAATCTGGCGCGCAACGTCGCATCGGCGGAAGTGACCAACCTGGTCGGCGGACTGATCACGCCCACGATCGCGGCGCCGTTCGGCGCGCCGCACACCCGGTTCAACACCAAGCTGAGCCATCAGCGGGCGTTTGCGGCAACCAGTTTGGACCACAACAGAATTCGCGCGATCCAGCACGCGGCAGACGTCACCGGCAACGACGTTGCGATGGCGTTGGTCGCCGGTGTGCTGCGGGAGTGGCTGACTGCACAGGACGAACTGCCCGAGCAGTCGCTGGTGGCGCTGTGCCCGGTGACGGTGCGCGACCGCGATGCGACCGCCGCCGACAACGGGCACGGCAACCAATTCGGTCTCGGGCTGTGCCCGCTGGCCACCAACCGCGACGACCCGGCGCAGCGGCTGCGGTTGGTCCACGAGGCGATGGCTGGGGTCAAGTACCAGGTCGCGGCGCGGGGCCCGGGCGCGATGCTGATGGTCCTGATGCCGGCTGTCGTGCCGACGGCGCTGGCACCGCTGCTGCCGTTCAGTTCATGGGTGCGGCCCAGTTACAACCTGCCGATTTCGAATGTGCCGGGGCCGCCCCGGCAGAGTTACCTCAACGGGGCCAGCGTCGACGAGATCTACCCCGTATCAGTGGTGTACGACGGGATGGCGCTCAACGTGACGTTGTGCTCCTACGCCGACCAGATCGGCGTCGGGTACATCGCCGACCGTGAGGTGATGGCCGACGTCCGCGACCTCATTCCGCTGACCGAAACCGCACTCGCGGAACTCGAGGCCGCCGTCGGGGTGGTCTGACCGCATCGAGATAGAACTGAGAGCGATGATTTCGGCGAAAACGTCGCTCTCGGTTCTGAGTCGATGACAGTGCCTAGTAGGCCATGAACAGGATTTCGTCCCGGCCGTAATCCATGCCGGGGTGCGCCGCGGCCAGGTGCTGCTTGGTGAGGTCGACGAGTTCGTCCTCGTCCTTGGCGCTGATCGCTTCGCCACACGGGCAGTTGATGTGCGTCTTCATGGTTCCTCCGTTATCCGGCCTTCGCCTTGGCCCACTCTATGGCTCAGGCCTTCGCCTTCGCTGCGGCCTTCATCTTCTTCTTGTACGCCCTGACTTCCTCAAGCGACCCCTTGTCGACCACATCGGCGATCGACATGTGGGTCCCGGCCTTGCCGTAGTCACCGGCCGCCTCGCGCCAGCCCTTGGGAGTGACGCCGTACTGCTTGCCCAGCAGGGCCAGGAAGATCTTGGCCTTCTGCTCGCCGAAGCCGGGCAGCGCCTTCAGCCTGCGCAGCACCTCGGCGCCGTCGGGATCGCCGTCGAGCCAGAGCTGGGCGGCGTCGCCGTCGTAGCGGTCGACGATCTCGCGGGCCAGGTCCTGCACACGTTTGGCCATCGATCCCGGAAATCGGTGTACGGCAGGAGTTTTCGAGAATTCTTCAGTGAACTGCTCGGGATCGCAGTCGGCGATCAGCCGGGGGTCGATGCCGCCGATCCGCTCGGCGATCTTGCGCGGCCCGGCGAACGCCGTCTCCATCGGGATCTGCTGGAAAGTCCCAACACGATGAGAACACACCCCTGCCCGCACATCGTGATCGTAGCCTCCGGGCAGAGCCTTCCCATATACATAGGAAAGCTATGTATTTGTTGGGCACAAAAAAAAGACCCCCCAGGCCGGCCGAAGCCGAACCCAGGGGGCCTGATTTCACATGTCGAACTCGTGCCGAACTTCAACGTCGACACCTTGGTATTGCATCGAGCCTGAGGCAACACACGCTGTCACCTCCTGGGCGAGAAGAGCCACCCGAGAGGATCGGTCGCCGTCCTCATGTACCACGATGATCCGCATTAGCTGAGGACCACGTAGGGGTGCCCGTCGTTCGGCTGAAGCTCGACGTTCTCGATGTCGACCTCATCGTCGCCGTAGCAGCAACACGAGTTCCACCGCATGACCTCGAAGTCGGTCTTGTGTTGAGCCCGCAGCGTCGATAGCTGACGGATCAGATCTCCGATCTTCACTCGACGCCCTCCACGAGCTTGTACGCCTCGGTGAGCTTCTCGAAGATCTGCTCGAACGACTCCTTGACGAGATACCCGGCCACCTCGGTGCTGCCGTCGGGCAGCTCGTAGACGGACGTGATCTCCCGGTGCTCGATGTAGAGCTTGCCCTCCCCATCCGGGGGTGTGAGGGTGAGGAACACCATCTGCTGCATCATTAAGCTCCTTGCTTCATTTCGGTCGCCTTAAGCCGAGGGCTTCACTGGCCCGTCGGCGCTTCGGTTTGGCTGCCAGGACAGGCAGGATCTCGTAGCAGTCGAATGACACCCGGACCTTCTGTCGCTCGTCCGGATAGCGGCTGTACGCGTCGAGCTGAGGCGGGGTCGCCAGTGCGAACCGCTGGCCAGACAACTCGACCGTGTAGTCGTCGTAGACGGCCAGGATCGGCTTCCGTGGGGCCGGGATGGACCCGTCAATGAACGGGTCGTGGGACTCCCACATCAGAGCCCTCTCAGCGCGTCCCACACGCGCCGCCAGTACGGCTTGCTGCGGTAGTGCGCGTAGTCGGTGATCATCCGAGCCAGATCAGCTCCGGACTCCCAGCCCCACCGCATACCGGTGGGTGGCAAGTCGACCTCGACCGTGAGCCGGTTGCTGTCGAACGTGCTGTCCAGCCGCCAGGAGGTCAGCTCAGCCTTCAGCTTGGCCTTCTTCACAGCGTCTCTCCCAACTCCTGCAGGCGCGTGCCTGCTCGGTCCAGCATCTCGGTGAGCTTCATGTTGTCTCGCAGGGCGTCGGCGAGAAGCACCTGCGCGTCGTCGTTGGCCTCGTCCTTTCGGACGGCCTCGTCGGTAGCGTCGTGCAGTCGACGGGTCAGGTCCGGGAGAGCCCCGTGCAGGCCGCAGATGAAGTCTGCGTCAGGCTCCGTGAGCCCTCGTGCGATGACGATCTCCGAATCGGTCTCTTGCACAACGGCTTTGATCCCGAACGTGAAGTCCTCGTCCTCGAACGGCATCCAGTACGAGCAGTTGGCCCAGGTCGTCTTCGACCACTGTTGGTACAGAATGTCGAAGAAATCGCGGTCCTGTGCCTCCAGGTCTGCGTTCAATTCAGTTCTCCCATAAGATGTTTGATCCAACCAAGCTCAACCCAGTAGTCGAGTTTGATGACGGCCTCGAGCGTCTTCCACTTCGAGTTGTGGGCTGTCAGCCACGCGCTCTCTTGGACTACGACCCACGGCGCTTCCTGATCGATCCCGAGGAACGTCGCACTCTCCACGAAGAACTCGATCGTCAGCCGGTGCAGGTCGTCCCGGCCCCCGTACCGGAAATGGACGCCGCCCTCGGCGATGTGCCAGGGCAGCTCCTGTCCGTCGAAGAACACAGCTCGGTCGGTCACCAGAGCGTGCGGCAGTGCGTGCTCCGTCAACGAGGCCCCTCGATGGCGAGCTGCGCCCGGATCACATACGCCTCGGTACGGACCAGATCCGCGTCGTGCATCATGTCGTACCGGTGCAACTGCTTGACCGTGTGATGGAACGGGACGATGACCTGCGGGTCGCGCTCAGCAGACTTGGTGAAGCCGCGCATGGCTTCTCGCAGCACGAACTCGAGCCCGAACGTGTCGACCAGTCGACCGTCGAACTGCTGCATCACAGCGAACTTCTGGCCCAGCGTCACGGCAGTAACCAACCTTCCAACCCGAGATCCTTTGCGCTAACCCACAACACGCGACCTCCGTACAACACAACGGTGGTGGCGTAGATCAGCTCTGCCAGATCGATCGGGACCTGAGTGCCCGACTCGATGAGCGTGCGACCGGCGCGAGCGCCCTCAAACTGGCTGCTGCCCTTGTCAACTCCGTATGCGACGTAGTCCACCAGCCCGAGAGACTCGGCCAGACCCTCGGCCTGATCTTTGGTGCTGGCGAAGACTGCGGTCCACGTAGGGGCCGTCACGGCTGGCCTACGTACGGCATCAGGTCAGCGACGAACCGCAGGAACCGCAGCTCCTTGGGAGCGCCCTGAGGCTTCATCGCGTTGGGGATCTCGAACACCTCGATGGCCGACTCACCGCTCAGCGGGTTCGGCATGATCGTCCCGAGCTTGTTCAGCTCGTAGATCGCCCGACCCATCAGGTCGTCGTTCAGACCGTCCGGTGCCGGGAGTGATACGGCGGCTTTCATTGGTATGCCTGCTTTCTGGGCTGCCAGCATGCAGCCCCTTGTTCCTCTGGACTCCCCCAGCGGGAAGGGGAGGCATAGGTCCGCTCCGAGCGAGACCATGTGGTTGTTTCTGATGTGGCCTGCGGCCTTGCCGTACTGGTCCCAGTCGGCTGGGTGCCACTCCTCTGTCACGTCCGGATCGACCAGGTGCATGATCCGAGCCCACAGTCCCGCAATGGAATCCGCTCCGCGAGCGTCTCCGTGGACTACGACGAAAGGCCCCGGAGGGGCGTTGTGATACGCCCAATCCAGGGTTTCGAATATCCGTCTACGGTCTGCCCATGTCCTCGATCCTGTGATCAGTACGCGGGTGGTCACGCCACCAGCAGGTACGGGTCCGTGATGTTCGGGCGTTCCTCGTCCGAGACGTAGAGTGATCCCCAGGCGCGGCCTCCGACCTCCGGGTCGGTGCCGATGATCACCGGGCCGATCTCGTCCTTCATCAGCTCGGCGATGCGCTGAGCGCCCCACGCCGCCTTGTCAGCGGGCAGTGAGGCCACGATCTCGTCGTGGATGGGTAGACGGAGGTACGGGGTGAATCCGGCCTCGTGGAGGCGAATCAGAGCCCGGCAGGTCACGTCACGCGACGACGACTGCACCATGTAGTTCAGAGCTGAGTAGCTCCGAGACTTGTCCACCGGCAGCCGCCGGCCCATCGCGTTGGTGATGTAGCCGTCCCGAGCCGCGTCCATCCCCAGCTTCTTGCCGTAGCGAGCCACTCCTGGGTACGTCCTCGCGAACGCCTCCAGAACCCGCTTGGCCGTTGGGAAGTCGATCCCAGCCTGCTCGGCCAGGGCCGCTGGCCCGCCGCCGTAGACCGTGAGGAAGTTGGCCATCTTGCCGACCTTGCGGCCCACCTTGGCCGCGTCTGCGGTCATCTGGTGGAGATCAGCCCCGGTACGGAACGCCTCGATCATCGTCTTGTCCCCGGAGAGCGCCGCGAGCACGCGAAGCTCCTGGGTCTGGTAGTCGATGGACGACATGACGTGTCCGGGCTCCGAGATGAAGCACCGACGCACCTTCCAGTCCCCGGCAGGCAGCGTCTGCGCCGGGATACCGGTGATCGACATGCGCGAGGTCCGCGCCGCGTACGGGTTGGTGAACGGGTGGCAGCGGTCCTGATCGTCCCGGCTGTCGAGGAACTTCTTCACCCAGGTGTTACGCCACTTCCCGAGCTTCTTCGACTGCTGGATGATCGCGGCCAGCTCCCCGACCTCACCGCCCTGCTTGATCAGCGTCTCGAACAGCTCATCGTTGACCTGCTTCTTGCCACTGTCGGTGCGGCCCTTGATCTTGTAGCCGAGATCCTCGATGGCAGAGGCGAACTGGTCGTTCGACATCTTGTCGATGCCGTACTCGGTCAGCAGGATCGAGTCCCAGACCTCCTTCTCGGCCAGCCACTGGTCGCCCAGCTCCTGGGAGTACTCGACGTCGAGGAGGAACCCCTTGCGGTCGATGTAGCTGCAGATCTCGGAGATCTTGTGCTCGTAGGGAACGAGCTTCCGGGACACGTCCGGGACCAGCTTGGTCAGCTTGCTGCACAGCCGAGCCGTGAAGATTGTGTCCATCCCGGCGTACGTCAGGTACTCCGGGTGCCACAGGTCGATGATCGACCAGATCTTCGCCTTGGTCGTCTTGTGCTCCTGCGCCAGCTTGACCATGAGGCCCTTGACCGTCTCGGCCTGCTCCGTCGAAATGAACTTGGCGATAAGCTCTTCCAGCGAGTGACCGAACCCGCCGGCCTTGACGGGCCGGGGGTCGACCAGCTTGGCCAGGATCTGGGTGTCCAGCACCTTCGGCCAAACATCCTCCATCTTGATGCCCATCGTGCGGTCGAGCACCTGCAGGTCGTAGGACGCGTTCTGCATGACGATGGTCTCGATCTGCGCGAGTGCCTCGCGCGTCTCCTGCTGGAGCTGTGTGGGACTCTCATCGACCGGCAACACCCAGGCTTCGTCCTGAGTACCGAACTGGACTAGGCGGCACCGGAAGGTGCTGCTGTAGATGTCCAGCCCGGTCGTCTCAGTATCGACGGCGAGAGCGCGCTTGTGAGCCCGGATGAAGTCGCGGAAGCCTTCCAGATCCTCCGGTGTCTCAACGACTTTGATGGTGACGAGGTCGCCCTCGACCTCATGCCGTAGCTCGATCATGTCCCTCCTACAGGTACGGGTTGGTTGGATGTTGGAAGGAGTACTGATCCGACGGACGCACGCAACGTCGGCTCAGAGCCGCCTTTATCGACTCCTTTGCGATCCGGTCCTGTTCCGCGTTGTGCTCGTCCACGAGCTTCTCGGCAGCGTCCAAGATCTTCTTGGCCACTTCGGGATACGTGTCGATCACGATCCGAACCTGCTTCTTCTGGAACAGGTCATCGTCGGCGTTGGTCAGCACGTACCTCATTCGCCATCCACCTCGATGTCGTCGTGGACGTGCATGACGATGATCTGGCTGTAGTCGAGCTGGATCTTGCCGTCCAGCGGGAGCTTGTTGAGCGCCCGCTTCAGCGTCCGGACGGTAGTGCCTCCGTCGAAGCTCAGGCTCTCCCGGCTGCCGGTGATCGGAATCGAGAACCGCTCAATGCGTTGGACTTTCATCGGCGTTCCGGCTCCACGATGACGATCGCGCCAGCCTCGATCTTGATCGGCCATTCGGCCGCGTTGATCTTGCCCAGCTTCTGCCACGCCTCGTAGAGGGTGTCACCCTCCTCGAACTCGACGTAGATTGTCTTGCGGCTCTTCTCGGTTACCTTCATCAGGCGAACTTCCTTCTCAGCGAGCGCCGGTAGGCGCGGTTGTAGCGGACTGGCGTCTCGGGCTTGCCCATCCGACGCATGACGAGCACAGCGTGGGGGACGCCCTCCTGGCGCTTGCGGCGCTTATCCAAGACGTGCCAACGCTTCTCGGCCTTGAGCCACTGCCAGACCTCGCGCTTGCTGTAGAGGTTCAGGACGCCGTCGTGGTCGTAGATCGCGTACATCTTCATCAGTGGTAGAGCCCTCTCACGGTGCGGCTGATGGTGGCCGGGTTGACGCCGTAGTTGGCGGCGAGATCCTTCTGCTTCATCCCGCCCCGATAGGCGGCGCGGATGTCCTTGACCTCTTGCTCGGTGAGCTTCTGTCGATTCGCCCGGTCCGGGCCGGTATCCGGCTTGGCCAAGGCCATCGCATTGCCGAACAGGTCCGTCGCCCGACGCAGCTTGGACGAGAGATCTCGATTCGACTCCAGGGCCTCGTTGAGTCGACGCGCCAGCTTGACGTTGGCGGCGTGTACCGCCGTGTTGTCTGCCCGCAGCTCGATGTTGCACCGGCTGGCCACCGACAGGTTGGCCTCAGCCTCTGCCAGATCAACCTTGAGCTGATCGTTCTCAGAGATCAACGTGTCGCCCAGCGACTTCTCCTGCGCCAGCGCAGCTTTCAGATGCTTCTTCCGCATCAGTCTTCTTCCTCCCCGCCCAGAGCGCGAGTCTCTTCCTCGCTCATCTGGTAGTAGTCAATGACGAAGTCCCAGTTGAAGGTTCGGTGTGTGCCGCCCTCGTGCTGGATGATCAGGACGCCCTCACTGGCGTCCAGCAACGGCTCGCCCGTCGTGATGACGACGCGATCGATCAGGGTGATGGCGGTAGCCCGCTGTCCCATGTGTTCCTCTCAGTAGCTGTAGGGGGTGTCGGGGATGTCCTGGTAGATCCCAGGAGCGATCTCCCGGAGCTTCTGCAGCAATTCCCCGGCCAGTTCACGGATCTCGGCGTCGGCGGCTTCGTGCCACCGCGCCTTGATGACGTAGCGCCATGCCCGGTGATTCGCCGTCACGACCATCGGTGAGCTGGTCATGTTCGGCAGGACCGACCGCGCCGCTTCGCGAGCCTGCTTGCGGGGCAGTTTGTTCGCCTCGAAGATCAGCATCAGAGCGTCGTACGCAGCCGTGGAGCTGTCGTTGGCACCGAGCAGGATGTCCTCGGCGTACGCCCGGTCAAGAGCCGGGAGCTTGTCCAGCACCGGGGGCCAGTGGACGCCCAGCGGCGTCGGGTCGACGTACCGCTGCGAGACCACGCTGAACGACAGGTGACGGTGTCGGCTCAGCTCGGCCAGGACCGAACGGCTGGCCTCGATGTAGAACGTCGCCGAAGCGTGCTCCAGCACGCTCTCGTGCCCGATCTCGAGGATGTGCTTGAGGTAGTCCTCGTTCTCCCGCGTAGCGGGGTTCGGGCGGTTGAAGCTGCGGTAGCAGTTACGGCCTGCGAACTCAGCCAGCTCGTCGGCGTCGTAGTCGCCGAACGGCTCATCGCCGTCAGGCTTGGTGAATGGATTGGGCTCGTACCCAATCTCCTGCAGCGCAAATGGATTGACCTCTGTCGCCGCAATCAGTGTGGCTTTCATACTCTCCGCTCAGAGTGTCGTGGGGGCCGGTCGTCGGTGCCGGCCCCCGTTGGGTGTCAAGCTCGAGGCGTGACTACTTGCTGGGCCACTTCGCGGCACACTGCTCGTCGCGAGGTGCCGTGCAGGAGAACAGCGCGTATGGCTTGCCGGTCTTCTTCGAGATGCCCGACTTGTACTCCATCTCGCCGTGCTGGCAGTACTGCTTCTCGCCGTTCGGAGCTTCCTTGGCCTCCTGCGGGGCGCGGGACTGCTGCTGCTGTCCACCCCCACCGCCGCCGTTACCGGCAGGCTTCGACGGAGCGCCGCCACCGAGCGCGGCGAAGCTGTCGTTCATCTGCTTGGCTCGCTCGAACAGGGAGATCCACCGCCGACCTTGCGACATGGCCGAGACCTCGTCGGGGTTGACGCCCAGGTCGACCAGAGCCTCGGAGACGCTGGTGTACTTCGGCACGATCCACGGGAAGCCGTAGCTGCCGTCGCCCTTGAAGGTCACCGACAGGTCTCCGCTGGGAGAGACCGCCACCGGAGCAGCAGCGGTCGCCACCGGGGCGGGTGCCGTCTGAGCCGGGGCAGGGGCAGGAGCCTGAGTGGGCTCCGGGGTCGGCTCGGGTTGAGCCGGTGCGTCCGCGAACGGGTCATCGTATGACAATGTGTTACCTCTCACTTAATGGGGCATGCGCCGTTAGCGCACTCTTCATCGACACCGTCAGAGACGGCTTTTGCAACAGCAGATTCGTACTGCTGTTTGGTGATTCGCTCGTACGGAGCCTGCGGGAAGCTGGCCTCCGGGAAGATCGTGGAGCCCTTGATGACCCCTGCGAACTTCTTCAGCGATTTGGCGACATCAGTCGCGCTGTACGCGTCCGGATCGACGTTGGCGGTGAACGACACCGCGTTGTCGGCCCAACACATCTGGTAGGTGGCCTGAACCGAGAGCATCTCGCGGAGGCTCAGTTCGTCGGCTGACTGCACCAGCCACTCGGCCCGTTCGGCACCCCAGATCTCCTCCACAGCGGCCAGGAGCGTGTCCTTGGTAGGAATGGACACCACGGCTGTGTTCGGGGCGTACAGGTCGTCCTCGACGTGGTAGCCCTCCCGACTCAGCCGCGACAGCTCCGACAGGTCGTTGTGGCCGTTGAACCGGATCCTCCGGATGAAGTAGCGCGAGAAGATCGGGTGGATACCCTCACTCACTCCAGCCAGCTTCGCGACCGTGCCCGTAGGTGCGATCGTTCGCTTCTTCACCGGCACCGGGATCCGCAGCTCGTGACAGAACCGCTCCGCAGCCTCATCGACCTCAGAAGCCAGCTCGCGCAGCAGCTTCTTGAACCGGGTGTTCGCAGCCGTCGCGTTGTAAGCCTGGCCTGTGAGGGCCAGATACGAAGCCACACCGAGGTGCCCGACGCCGATGCGCCGGTTACGGTCGAGCACTTCCCGGCTCTTCGGGTCAGCTACCTCCGAGAAGGTGGCACGGATCAGGAACCGGGTCATCAGTTGGTGCGCCTTGATCAGACCGAGGTAGTCGGTCTTACCGGTGTCACGGACGAACGCCGCGAGGTTGATGTGCCCCAGGTTGCAGGGCTCCCACGGCTCCAGCGTGATCTCGCCGCACGGGTTGGTGCAGACCACCTTGTTCGGCTCACCGACGTTGGACAGGCTCGAGTCCCACATCCCAGGCTCGCCGTTCCGGACGGCTCCCTCGGAGAGAGCTTCCATCACGTCGCGAGCAGTCGCCTGCTCGAGAACGTCCTCCCAGGTGTTGATGTCGGCCTGACACAGTCGCCAGAACTCCTCATCGACCTCGACCGAGATGTTCGTCGTCCAGTGCTCACCAGACTCGGCCTTGCAGTTGATGAATTCGCGGATCTGAGGATCGTTCCAGTGCATCATCGACATGCGAGCTGACCGGCGAACTCCACCGGCCACCACGCACGAGGCGATAGCGTGATCGACCTCCATCGCGTCGAGCCCGGTGAGAGGCATTCCGGCCCATCCCCGCAGAGACATGAGCTTGCAGACCTTGATCAGCATCTCCGCGAACGGCTTTGGGCCGCTGGCGAATCCACCGAACGTCTTCAGCTTCGCCCCCGACGGGCGAACCCGGCTCACGTCGTAGACGCGCTGGAAGTGGGTGACCTCGTCCCGGTAGTGGGTGTCGATCAGATCCACCAGGGCTGCCGCCCAGCCCTCACGGGAGTCCTCGACCTCGAAGGCACCGACCCAGTCGGGGTCGTACTCGGTCGACAGGATGCCTGCCGCCTTCATGTCCTCGTAGTCGGGATGGTCTGGGTCGCAGACGATGTGGACGAACAGCTCTTGCTGAACCGGACCGTACTGGTCGAGGTAGCAGTTCGAGTAGTTCGCCCCTACTCCCCCGCCTTCCATGAGGCGCATGAACGTGAACTCGAAGTGTTCCGAGATCTTCTCGGGCCACCCGGACACCCAGCAATTGAACAGGTGCTGGGCATTTCGCACCCCGGATGCCCAAAGATGCCGTCCAGCGGGCAGGAGAGCGAAACGCTCCATGAGCCTGATGAGGTCTTCACGCTCACCGTCGAGTTGATAGCGCTCCGGAACGAGCGCGAGGTTGCCGTCAACAACTCGCTGAACTGTCTCTCCCCACGTCTCCTTAGAGCCGTCTGGCTTTGTTCGAGCGTACGTGCGGTTATAGACGAGTTCACCTGTTGGCCCCCAGGGGATTTCAGTCACAGTTTCCTTTCTCCATAGCCGGGGGTGAAGCACCCTCCGACATACATCTCCAGGTCGTCTTGAGACCAGTTCTCGAGCAGCATCGGCGGCTGGTGAGGGAACAGCTCCGGGAACACCTCGGCCCGGTACATCTCCGAGCCGGCCATCCCGTTGAACTCACCGTCGAACAGCGTCTTCATGCTGAGATCGCCTGTGCCGCAGCGCGAGACACCAGCTTGCGTGTCCCAGGCCCATCCGGACGCTCGACGTGCTGCTGCTTGTGGCTGCTGTTCATGTTGTCGGCCAGCGACTTCAGAGCGTCGGTAGCACGCTTCTTCTCCGCACCCGTCGAGAGGTATTCCTCGTTGACGTACTTGCGGATCAGGATGTCGTGATACTGAGGAGTCGTCTCCTTGAGGCGGGCCAGCGCATGCTGCAGGTCCGTCTCCATCGAGATGCTCGCGGTCACCGCGTCCTCGAACTCGCCTCCGCTGGAGACGTTTTCCTCAGAAGACCACCCGGACTGGACGGTGTACTCCGCGCCGCCGATGGCACCGCTCTCCAGCAGCCGCTTGACCTCGTTGACCGAATACCGGAAGTTCCCGGTGAAGTAGTCGTAGTCGTCGCGCTCCTTGCTGGCGATGCGATGGCCGATCTTGGAGATCGTCTGGTACCGAGGGTTCGGCTCCATGTGGAACAGAGCGTCGAGCGTGTTCGGACGGCTGAGGATGTGCTCCCAGATGTCCTGCTCGATGTCCTCTGCCTCGACCACACCCGGCCACTGGTTGGCCACCGACCGCGCTGCCTTCGTGATCTCTGGCGCTAGCAGCTCTTCGTTCACTAGCTGTCCTTCCTGGCCAAAGCGACCGCGTGCCATGCCGCGCCGCCGTGTCCTTGTCCGTACGCGTATCCGTCCCCGAAGAACGGGCCGATGTCCTCTGCAGGCCCCGCCGCGACTGGCTGTCGCGAACGGGGGTTGCGGTGAAGGAACGGGAGCCTGTTGGGTGTCAAGTTCTAGACCTCCCAGACGCTTCCGTCGACCGAGAACCGACCGTTCTCGATCGGCACCAGCTCAGGCTTGACGTGGTTGCCCTCGATCGTCAACATCCCAAATCCTGTCTGCCAGTTGGCCGTTGCACCCTTGAGGTACTGGGCCAGGTTCATGTTCATCAGGTTGCCGACCTCCATCGACCACAGCACCTTCTGGTGACCTCCGTAGCCCCAGGTGTGCGGCTTGATGCCCTGCCGGTGGGTGTGTCCGATGATCACCGAGGTGTTGAACCGGACCATCGCGTTGTACGCGGTGTCAGCAGACTTCTGCGTCAGCCGAACGCCGCCACGGTGGCCGTGCGTCGAGATCCAGCCCGGAGCGATCTTGTAGAACTCCGGAGCCACCTTGACGCCGAATCCGTCGAAGTCCAACAGGTTCTGGAACCGGAAGTCGTCGGCGTACTCGATCAGGGCCGGCGCGAACTTGGCCAGATAGTCGAACGGGCGACTGTCGTGGTTCCCCTCGTGGACAAGCACCGGGCCGTCGAAAACGGCGCGGAGCGGGGCCAGGAAGCGGGTCTTTGCCTGCTCCGAATCCGGCTTGATCCGCTTGGAGAACTCCTCGGAGGTCCCCTTCGTCCACCGCGACGGTGACGGGTAGTCCATCAGGTCCCCGATGTGGACGACCTCGTCGGGCTGGGTATCCCCGATGAACCGGATGACGGCCTTGAGGGCCTTCCGGTCATCGAACGGGATCTGGGTGTCGCTGATGACGACGATCCGCTTAGACATCGAACTCCTCGATAACCTCGGTGAAAGGACTCACTTCGTCGGAGGAGACTCCGCGAGGCGACATGCCGTCGTGCTGTCGACGCCAGTAGCCGCCCTCACGCCGCCACCACAGAGCGCCGACCTTGTCGGTGACGAGCGTTACCTCGTCCGGGATCTCGTGGTTCAGGTAGTGCCACTTCCGGGGCAGGCCGTTCTTCACACGGAGGATGTCCGACACCGAGCTGATGGTGAAGTCCTCCATCCGGACCGCGACCGTGTTCGTCTCGAACGGCTCCGGATCCGTGCTGGGCTGCGGCAGCTTCTCGGTCAGACCCGCGTACCCGCAGATGTCGACGTAGGAGTCCCGGTGGAAGCCGTTCTTGGCTCGGGACAGCTTCATCTGCACCATCAGGTGGGCGACGTCGAACGCCGTCAGCGGCTCCTTGAGCTTCGGACCCAGCTCGACCGTCCATCGGCTCGCGATGTCGAGGAAGGACTCCTCCACCGGCCCGTAGTCAGTTCGACGGGGGCCGTTGATGATTCGCTCAGCTTCTTGCAGGATGGTCTCGGTCACAGGCCAGTCTCCGATGCGGTGTAGTAGTGGATGAGGTCTTGCAGCTTGTCCCGGTCGTCTCCGACGATGGGATCGTGGGTGTCGGTCACGATGACCGGAGTCGAGCGCAGCTTCAGCACCTTGGTGACGTAGTCGTACGCCTCGCTGTTGAGCGTCACGTCCACCGCGTCGTAGTCGATGCCAGCCTCTTCCAGCAGCTCCTTCACCACGGTGCAGGGGCCGCACCCCGGCTGCGTGTAGATCGTCACGGGAGCGAACATGGTTCGCATCAGATCCTTTCCAGCAGAGCGTCTTTGCCCCGCGTTATCACTAGTGAGTTGACATCCTCGCCATCGGGCATCGGGATGATCCGGGCGTTCGGCAGCGTCTTTGCTACCTGCCGTGCGAAGTCCATCCCGGAGTCGTCTCCGTCGGCCAGGATGTTCACGATGCGATAGCCGAGGAACAGCTCCCGCATGTACGGCTTCCACATCTGCGCGCCAGCGAGTCCCACCGATGGGATCCCGCTCAGCTCGGCGGTGATCGTGTCGATCTCGCCCTCACAGATCGCCATGTCCCGCGAGTAACGGGTCAGGGCTGCGGTGTTGTAGATCCGAGGCCGATCCCCGGCCACGGTCATGTACTTCGGATCGCGACCGTCCAAGCGCCGGAAGCGAATTGAGGCCACCGACCATCCCCGCCACTGCGACCAGCGCATGTACGGGATCGAGAGGCAGCCTCGGTACATCTCATGTCCAGGGAGTGGATCTGCCACGAACCCCAGACCGAACTGGGGAACTCGAGCCACGCCCCGACTCGCCAAATACTCGTCGGCTGGACTTCCGGGCAGGCTTTTTCGGTACTGGGTGGTTGCCTCCCACAGATAGGCTCTCTGCGATTCGCTTAGCCTCTGCAAAACTCACCTCCTCTTCGTGTCGGATGATCGAGATCGCGTCTCCGCGCACCCCGCAGGCCATGCAGTTGAAGCCCTGGTTGTCGTAACTCACTGCGGCAGAGGGGTGTTCTTCCCCGTGGAACGGGCACAGGCACTTGTTCCACTCGCTGCGATCCTCGGGAGGATCCCAGTCCGGGTAGTACCGGAGGATGGCCGCTGCGATTCCGTTGGGTGTCAAGGTTGACTCCTGAGCTTGTCTGCTTCGATCGGCGCGATGCGCTCCCCGATGACCTGGACAGCCGGTGGGCTCGTCAGGTATGCGATGGCCCGCTTGAAGAACTCGATGCAGTCCCGAGCCCATCCGAGGGTGTACTTGTTGCACATGGTGCAGAGAAGACCCCGGATGATTCCAGTCTTGTGGTCATGGTCGACACTGAGGCGCTTAATCTTGCCAGTGGATCGCTGGCAGATGTAGCACCGACCGCCTTGGAACTCGTAGATCTCCCAGTACTCGTCAGCGGTAATACCGTACGTCGCAAGTATTCTCGCCGCCCATGAGCCTGAACTGCGCTCTCGTTTCTTTGCCCGATGATGCGTAGCACAGCGGGGTCCGGGGTGAGGTGCCTTGCGTTTGGACGTGATTCCCTCGGTGACGCAGTCAACGCATACCCTCTCTTTCGGCTTGGTGGCTTTTCGAGCCACTCAGCTCGCCCCCATGATGTAGCGCCGGGGGAACAGGTCGAGCAGCGCCAAGCTGATCAGATCAGCGGCCAGGGCTGGGTCCACCAGCATCCACGAGTGGAATCCGTCCACCGCGTAGAACACCCCGTCGGTGAGCCGAGCCGTGCTCACGCCGGCCTCGTACGGGACGATCTGGTCGTGCAGGCCGTGGAGCACTGCCGTCCGTACACCGTGGCGGTTCATCGCCGTCAGCAGCGGTACCGTGTTGGCCCGCATCAGCGCGTAGGCAGCCTTGACGCAACGAAGACCTGATACCGAGCCGCGCAGAGTGCCTACGAGGCTGGCCCGCTCACCAGCGTCACGCACGCGGATCGCGTCTGCGGCATCACCCACGACATCCAGCACAGCCGCTGAGAGCTTCTGTGCCGCCCGAATACCGAACGTGAGGTAGTTGCCCACACAGATCGAATCGTGGTGCTCCTGGCCCGTAGCAGCGTCCATCAGGACCGCCCCGAGCACGCGGTGCGGGTTACGCGCCGCAACCTCAGCGACCAAGCCGCCGCCCATCGAGTGACCGGCGAAGATCGCCCGCTCGATTCCCAGAGCGTCCAGCGCCCGGACGGTGATGTCGGCCATGTCGGCCATCGTGTGGCCCCAGGGCAACGAGCTGCTGCGACCGTGGTTGGCCGCGTCCAGACCGATGACCCGCATTCCCTTACCCGCGAGCTGCTCGAACAGCTCGGAGTAGGCCGGTGCGCTCACGGTGAGACCGTGGAGGAACACCAGAGTCATTGGGCCGGAACCGACCTCGGATACTCCGACCCGGAAGCCGTCGTCCAGAACTATCGTGGTGTGTTGCATCTGCATTCTCCGGGTTCGCCCTTCTCGCCGATGTAGCCCATCGGTCCCTGTGGTCCATGTGGTCCCTGCGGACCCTCAGGGCCGCGCATCCAGCCGCTGATGACCAGGAAGATGATCAGCGCCAGTTCGAGGAGGTGGATGACCTCCCCGGTGCTCACGCAACCCACCTCTTCGCGAGGCGGTCGACGTTCTCCTCGGAGACGTTCCGGGCCAGACCGTTGGCCAGCTCGATACCGACGACCTTGGTCTTGATGACGTTGGGCTTCTTGGGATCCGGGCTCTCCGGGTCGAGGGACTTGTGGGTCCACGAGACCGGCTTGGTTTTGATCAGATCCCCCAGGATCTGCTGGTGGATCGGGTTGAGCTTCTTCGGCATAGCGTTCGGGGTGGTCATGTTTTCCTCTCGTTGGGTGTCAAGGTTGGGTGATGGGGAGGGCAGCTCGCGCACCGGGGTACGGCGTGCCTATTGCCCAGAACGGCCTATTACCCTCCCCACCAAGATCAGCGCAGTTCGATGTCCGGAAGGATCGCCTGCGGCTTGAAGTTGACCTGGTAGAAGTCGGTGCTGACGTGTGCTCCGTCGACCTGCTCCACGAAGTAGGAGACGTTGTCGCTCAGGCCGAGGAAGTGCTTCTTCATGCCGTCCTTGGTCTTGCACGTCACGTCGAGCTTCTTGGCCCCGGTGTCCGGGTTGATCGAGCACCGGCCCTGGATCTCGAGCAGGTACTTGTCGGTGATGCCGTTGAAAAACACGATGCGACGGTTGATCTCGAAGTTGTCAGCGGCCTTGCTGAGGTTCTCCGACGCGACATCCGCGTCCGACGAACAGCCGACGACGCTCAGGCCGAGCGCGACGGCAGCGATGGTGGAAGCGATGATCTTCTTCATGGTTCTCCTGTTGGGTGTCAAGCTGGTCAGAAATCGGTGATCTGCATGGTCTCGCCAACGAACTCCAGCGAGGCGAAGTCTTGGCCCGACGCGTCAGACTTCCCCCCTCGGTTCTTGACCGTGGAGACGTTGAGCTGGTCGGAGCCGTAGCCGTCCGACAAGCGGTGCAAGGTCAGGACCATCTCGGGCACGCGCCCGATCTGTCCCTTGATGCCAGACAACGGGATTGGCTTGTTGCCGTCGTTGTGCTGACCGGTGACGTGGTGCAGTCCGATGACGCACGAGCCGGTCTCCCGGCCCATCTCGTGGAGGTAATCCATCAGAGCCTCCAGGCCCGAGAACGGGTCATCACCGTCCCCTGACTCGGTGCGGACGTTGGTGATGTTGTCCACAACGATCAGAGCCGGAAAGTCCTCGTAGAGAGCGTCATACGCCTGCAACGAGTCCTCGATCACGTCGAGCGACGGGGATGCCTTGTAGTTGAACCGAATTGGCAGCTCGTCAAGCTGCGCTGCGACATCACCGATGTCCTCGTTGCGTACCGCTCGGTTCGCGTGCTCGGTATCCCAGCCGGTGAGAACCTGGACCGATCGCGTCAACTGGGTGAACGCATCGGAGTCCGCGCTGAAGTACAGCGTGGGCACCTTCGCCTTGATGGCGTAGGCCAGGATCAGCGCCGACTTGCCCGTGCCTGGGCCGGCGCAGACGAGGACGAGCTGGCCCCTCCGGAACACAGTTCCCTTGGCTGCGAGCGCATCCCAGACCTGGGGTAGCGGATCACCGGCAGTGCCGCGAATGTAGAGCGACTGCCGTGGTGTGTACACGAATCTCCTTTCATGGCCAGGTGACCGCGAGGGCCACGACAACGGCGATGTAGATGGCGAACGCCCCGATCCACTCCATCAGAACGGAGGCCCGTAGGTCTCGATGATGTAGTCGTACAACGCATCTCGGAGGTCGATGGTCTGGTGGCGCTTCCCCCCGAGCCGGTCCTCCCAGCCCTTGATGATCTGGGTGAGATCCTTCTTGAGCTGCTCGGTGGCCGTCACACCGTCCCCTGGGGGATCTTGGCGTCGTGGATCTTGCGGCCCTGGTGAGCTGCCTCCTGCTCCGCGCTGATGGCGCGCTCCAGCTCCCGAGACAACCGGGTGGCTCGCATCTTCAGCAGCTTCAGGATGTCCGGACCCTTGAAGCCTGCGCGGTGTACCCGCAGCACGCCTGCCGTCTCGTGCGGAGCCAGCGGGCTCCGGAGCATCGGGTGGTTGGGATCCCAGTCTCGCGGGGTCATCGGTTCCTCTCGTTGGGTGTCAAGCTGGTCACAGACCAAACTCCTCGTGATACATCGGGATGAACGCCCTGGCCGGGGTCGGCCGGCCTGCGGCTACCTCGGTGTCGAACGCGTCGATCAGTGTGCGGATGTAGGCGCGGTGCCACGGCGGTGCCTCGTCATGGAGGACAGTCAGCTTTCGCCGCTGCTTCTCCACGTTCATCCCAGGTTGGATGTCCCTCACGCGACCCACGCCTTCCCGTCCCAGCGCCGACCGTCCGGGTAAGCGATCACCACGTCCCGGCCAGGGCTGGTCTCACTCTCAGCTCGTGCGAACTTGAGCGCCGCGTCGTGGTCCGGGAACGGGTAGCGCGCTGGCTGCGCCTGTGCGTGCCACGGAGGCATATCTGGTCGTGGGCCAAGCTCCACCCAGGTGTACTCCTTGCCTGGGATCACGTACCCGACGTGTTCCTTGAAGATCGCCACCCCGTTGGGTGTCGTCGTCGCCAGCAGTTCGTTCCGGCTCATTTTCTTCCTGCCTATGTATATGCGTGTAATTTTTCGAGACCGGGCCGAGCTGTGACGTAACACACCCCGTTGGGTGTCAAGCTGAACTACTGGAAAACGGGGCAGGAATAGTTCACGTCGCAAAAACCGCACTTGTCGGGCTCCGGATCAGCCGGGAAATCCCCGGCCTGGATCTTCTCCTCGATCTCGTGAAACCTCGCGGTGATCTTCTCCCGCGTCCACTCAGTGAGGTCGTACGGCTCCGTTATGACCGGCTTCTTGCCCTTCTTACCGGCCATGAAGTAGTCCCCCTTCTTGGGGGCCTCGATGCCGAACATCATCGCTACAGCGAGCGCGTAGACGCCAAGCTGGAAGTCGTCTCCCGGCTTGTTCCCGGTCTTGTAGTCACGGACCCTCAACTCCCCGTCGACCACAACGATCGCGTCGATGAATCCTCGGACCCGGATGCCGTCGACCGTGAACTCCACGGTGATGCCGTCGGCCTCATAGGTCCCTGTGATCGCACCCAGCTCGGGTGGGAACTCCAGCTCGATGCTGAACGACAGCTCGATCGCGGGCTTACTTGGCTTGCAGTCACAGTCAGCGACGTGGTGCTCCTGCCCAGCCTCGTCGTCACCGACGATGCAGCGACGATCGCGGATCTCGGGAGTCATCCAGATCTCCTGGCCCTGGGTCTCACGCCACGCCATGAACTTGTTGATCTGCTCGAGCCCGATGTGGAACCGGCGCTCGATGTCGGCCTCTCCGTTGTACGGCCCGGACCAGAACCACCACTCGAAGTTCGGGGTCTCGTCGCACAACGCTCCGATGTCCTTGGCGTACTCCTCGCGGAAGATCTCTTCTGCCCGTTCGAGGGTCACGTCTCGGCCCTCCATGCGGGCCTTCTCGATGACCTCCGCGACCGTGTGGAACGCGGTGCCCTGAGGCAGCCACGCGGCCGGCCTCGCCCACACCTTGTCGATGCGGGCCAGCTTGTACGACATCGGGCAGCGGGTGTACTGGTTCAACTGGCTGACGCTCCGCAGCGGCAGCGATGTCTTGCTCATCTGACCAACTCTCCGTAGATGTGCGTCTTGATGATCGTCTGGAGACAGGGCAGCGACCACGGTGCGGGGTCGACCACGCTCGCGCTGTAGAGCCTGAAGACGGAGAACAGCCCCCGGTTGTTCATCATGGTTTCGTCTTCAAACTCCCCTTCCCCCAACACATCCATGCAGTCGGCTCCGAGGATGAGATCCTGCACAGGCTGATAGATCGGTTTGGTGCTCCTCACCAAGGAGCTTCGATAGACGAGGAGCAAGGTCACCGCCAGTTCAGGTGTGTCCTCCATCCACGCCTCACAACGCTGAGCGAAAAGCCACCTCGGTCTGTCCACGATCGTTTCTACGTCGGTATGTCGGGCTCCGGGGAATGCTTCTACTAGGCGTGTCAGTGGCACTTTTCGTATCCTGTTTCCGGCCCCCCCGCACAGCGTCGGGCCTTCTCTTATCTGTGATGATCGAAGACATCGTCTGGTGGCCAGCACCAGATCATGTCGCCTTCCTCGGTCAGATTCGTGTACTCGTTGGCCCTGATTATGAGGTCGTCGTCTGACAACTTCCGGGGTCGGTACGCGAAGCCTCCGTGCGGAGCTACTCCAGGCTCCGGAGGCAGGTTGGGGTCGAACTCGAGGACAACGTCGTTGTCCCGCAAGAACTCCCACCAGCGAACCAAGCGACGTTTCTTTTCGTCGCTCATATCCTTGAATCCGTTAGCCATGAACTCGCCGTGGTCACGCAGGCGCTGGTACGCCACTGCCTTGCCATGGAGGTTTGTCGTCTTCCAAGGCCACGCCTTGTTGACGATCTGACGGGGTGTCAACGAACCTCCGTAGGTGTGCTTGTGCCACGAGACAGCTTGGCGCGATACGCCGTACATGTCTGCGATTTGGCTCTGGTTGTACCCCTTCCTGCGAAGACTCTCAATGTCTGAGAGTGTGAGCGCAGCTCGCTGTCCGGGCTGCTTGGTGATTTTGCCGCTCATGTTTCCCTCCATGAGTAAGGATTTCAGTTGTAGCTCCATGTCAAGGAGCATAGTAGTTGACTGTCAAGTCATTTCTCGCCTTATCGGGTATATGAGGTGTTTCGTCCCCCGACGCGGATTCGTTACCACCAGAACCTGGCAACGCGCTGAGAACACCTCACTAACATGCTGGCAACACCTTACGAACATAACCGAAGCTATGACGTCCTAGCAACTAGTAAGTGCCCCTATGTTTAGATCTCCTCGCAGCCGGTGGCTTGTACCACGTCTTCGGTTTTTACCTGCTCAAGGCGGTTTTCGATGTCCTCGATGTCCCACTGAGCCTGCTCATTCCCCGGATTGGCCAGGAGCCGGTCATGGGCCTCAGCAAGCAGATCGTGCAGCTCGTCCAGGTCGTCTACGTCGTCCACGTACATGTCATGCCTCCTCGTGTGTCCACTGGCCGACGGTCGCCCCGTTCCAGTCCTTGATGGTCCCGGAGCGCCAGCCGCCGACTACCTGCTGACTGATCTCGTCGAGGATTTCGTGGACCTGCAGGCTGAAGTCGTCCTCGAAGGCTGCGTTGTCCGTGTCGAACTCGATTCGCATCTTCACTGCAGATCCTCCACTTCCGCGCCGTAGTCGTACTCGGCCTTGTTCACCAGCTCATCGAAGTCGAGGCCGGCCGCATCGCACAGGTGCATCAGATCTCCGAGGAGGTCGGAGACCGATGTCTCGATCGTGTCCCGACCGACGACGTTGACGTACGTCTGCAGGGCCTTGGCTGCCCAGACCACGTTGCAGTTGTTCTGCATCTCCGGGTGGCCCTCGTAGCGGTCGCGGTTGGTGAACGCTCCTGTTGCGTGAGCATCCGCGATCTGGTCGAGGTCTTCGAAGTTCTCGATGGTCAAAGTCGTTTTGTATAGCGGCATTTCACAGCTCCTTGATCTGCACGGCGTGGCCGTTCTGGACTTCATGGACTCGCACAGCGATGCCGAAGAGCTTGCGCTTCTCGGCCTTCAGCACCGTGCCGCACTGGCACCTGACCTTGAACTTCATCAGCAGTACCAATGCTTCCGGCAGTAGCGGGACTTCTTGTCGTCGTCCTTGCGCTTGTCGTCGTCGTGGGAGGCGGCAGGACCCCTCGACACCGCCGCCTCCCGGCCATCGTTGGCATCCTGCTCGGTGCAGGGCGAGAACTCGCCGTGCTCCAAGTGATACCTACGGTCCCCCGCTGCCGTAGTTTTCTGGCTGGCCGGTATCTCGGCCAGGTGTGCATAACACCGCGCCGACACATCGGCGTGAGCTTCACCGGAGTACGCGATGGCTACCGCCGCCGCGAAGATCATCAGGCCGAGGATGAACAGTGTTGTGGCCCAGATACGTTGGATCATCGATTCCTCTTCCAGACGACCGGCGAGGCTCCTGCCGTGCATCGGCAGCGCCATCCGTCGAGCCTCTTGGGCTGCCGGTATCTTGCGAATTGCTTTCCGTGGTCGCACGTTCCGAGCCACGGAGCCGTACGGTCTACCTCTTCGAGCTGGAAGCAACGCTTTCCGTTGCCGCCGAGCGATCGGTGCTTAGCCGCCCACACCGCGTCGTGGCCGTGCCTCGGGCCGACCAGCGCGTGGGCCAGTTCGTGGGTGATGGTCATCATCGTGTCCTCGTAGGAACGGATAGCCATCAGATGTTTGGACAGGCTGATCACTTTGTTCGTGTGATCGCACAGGCCGGCCCGCCGACGGGCGTTGTCCAGCTTGACTTTCCACCCGACCAGACCGTGCTCCCGGATCAAGCCGACTGTGATCTGGTGTGCCATAGCTTGCGTCATGGTTGCGGGTCTGGTCAGGGTGGCGGTCATGGCTAGTTCTCCTCGTCGTGCAGGTCGTTGGCGAGCTTGCGGTACTTGTTCAGCAGTTCGATCAGTTCATCGCTCAAACCCATGCCTCCTCTCGGAGCTGGGCCATGAGCTGATGGCCGATGTACTCGGTGAAGGCTGGTGGGATGGCTTCGGCGATCTCCTTGCGGACGCTCGTCCAGTGGATCCCCATCGCGTCTTGCCACTCCTGCAGCGATCCCTTGCCGCCTCCGTGGCCGTACACCGCGACCATGTCGCCTTCGTACTTGACGCCGTGCCGCCATCCGGCGACACGATGTCCCTTGTGGGACGGGTGATCTGGCTGCGGTGCCCAGAAGCCTGACACCTCGAAGAGCCGATGACGGAACACCCGCAGTCCGAACATCAGGCCGCACAGCTTCAGGTCCGCACGGATCGGTGCGCCGACGACGTTCTCGATGATGTACGGCTTGCCGACCGCGTCCAACGCTTCACGCGTTGGCGGCAGCAGGTCCGGGAAGTTGTTCTCCCGGTAGCTGTGTGTTCCCGTGGTGAGCGCGCTATACCTCTGGCATGGCGGGCTCGCGTGAACCGCGTCGAACTCGTGACCATGCTCCTTGAGGAACTCGATCGCATCTCCGCGATGGAACTCGAACGGGTAGTTGTCCCGCTGTTCGATGTCGACGCCTACCACCTCGAAACCTGCTCGGTGGTAACCCATCCCAGCGCCACCAGCGCAGCAGTACAGGTCGAGGATCCGGGGCTTGCTCATTGCTCTGCCTTCCAAGGCTTTACGCACTTCCAGCAGAGGTGCGCCATAGCGTCCAAAGCCGGGTCTGCGTCTGGGTTTTCGAAGATCTGGACGTTGCAGTGCTGGCAGCGACCGATGACGTTGTCCACGTCTCACCTCCGTTGGGTGTCAAGTTGAGGACGTAGCTACAGAGACGCCCGAACCTTGCGGAGCTTGGCGTGGATCGTGTCCACGGCGTGGGCGATGACTGCCAGCTCGTTGTCGGATCCGACGTACCGCTGGAGATCTGAGAGCAGCGGAGGCAGGAGCAGATCTAGTCTCCTGGCCTCCCCCAGCGCGACGTCTAGATCATCCTTGGCTTGGTTGACCGAGGTCGTGATGGTCACGAGATCCCCCAACTTGCAACGGGTTTGCCGTCACGGAAGATCTGACCGAACGGTAGCTTCGAGTCAGCCGACAGGATGTGTGCTGACATCTCGAACCGATCACCAGCGCGGCGCGTAGCCGCTTCGAGGTGGTCGGTCAGGATGCGCGGAGCGTTGGCCTTGGCCGTGGCTTTCTTGGTGCTGCCGTACTTCTGGACCGTGAGGGTCAGCATCACTTCACCATCGCTTTCAGCTCGGCCTTGATCCGACGGGCATCCTCGCCGCGCCACGTCCCGGCGTTGGACAGGAAGTACAGGACGATCGATCGGGCGTCATCGAACCCGTAGCTGTCACCCACACCTCGAAGGGACTTCATCGCTTCGATGTAGGGAGCCGCACCGAAGTACGGTTTCTTCCACACCCGGCTGATCTCGATGGCGATCTCGTTGAGCGGACGTGTGGTGGTGCTGGGGCTGGTCATTTCTTCGAATCCTTCGGTGCTGGTTGGTTGTTGGTCTGGCGAGGAGCTGTCCATGAGGATCGCTGGAGCCGGCGTGCCTTACGTGCTCCGAGCATGAGATCGAGGTCCACGGCTCACCACGGCTCGACTGGAATTGGCTTGTCCCAGTTCGCGATGATCGCGGCGTTGGCTCGGTGGTGTCCGTCGTAGAGGGTGTCGCCCCCGACAGTCAGAGGCTCGAACGGCCACTCATGGGAGACGAGCAGGATGTCTACGACCTCTTGGACCTTGTCCCAGAACATGCCGCACACGCCGCCCCGGTAGTTGTATCGAGGCGTTGTCTCGTAGTACTCGGCCAAGTGCGGGCCGCTGTCAGCGACAGAGACCGAATCATTGCCTCCGTACGCGTCGACATCTCCTGCCCGGAGCTGCGACACCTCTTCGAGGGTCATGGTGACGTACTCGGTACGTGTGAGCATCGCGGTCATGGTTCGGTGCCTCTCAGTTCGTGGTGACGGTGTCGTCGTTGATCAGGAACGTGGCCTCTTCGCCCAGCTCCAGGTAGCAGTTACCGCTCCGCTTGGAGCACCAAATCCCCACTTGCCCAGGCTGATCCGAGCAATCCTCTTCAGAGCAGACCGGGTAGTCGTAGCCGTCGACCGTCCGAAGCTCGGTCAGGTTGACCATCGGTGGCTCAGCGTCCGAGCTGGCGATGTACAGGCTCCCCAGGCCGAACACCAGGCCGAACGACCCGATAGCTCCGGCGATGGTGGTGATGATGGGCGCAGCGTGCTTCATGTCTACCTCTCGTTGGGTGTCAAGTTGGTCAGTTGGCAGAGCCGCGAACTACGACCCAGGTGATGGCCTGCATCTCTGCAGGGGTGATGCCTACTCGCTTCGCCGCGAGCCGATAGGCATGGGCGACAGCTTCATAGACCCCGACGCGGCCGAGCTGCTGCTCGTTGATCCCGGCGATGCGAGAGGCCCACACGTCTACGGTCACCGCGTGGTCGTCACCGATGATGTTGGCCGCGAACGCTTTCGTCTTCGGACCATCACCGAAGGTCGACCACGGATCGTCCACGATCATGGCCAGCCGTGCCTTGGCGATGTTGCCGTACAGCCCCTTGGTGGTCCCGGTCCGGACCAACTCTTGAGCCATCGAGATGTTGCGTTCCCACGGGCAACGAGGACTCAGGTGTGCGATGACAGCCGCCGCAGCGGTGACGCTGATACCTGCCTCTTCGGCAAGCTCACGGGCGACACGTCGCGCCTCGTCGTACCATCCCTTCCCGGCCAGGATGTCGGCGTCGGACGCTACGCGGTAGACGTCCATGATCCGCTTGGTGACGGTGCGAAGCGTCACGCCTGCTCGGAGGCGCAGAACCTCATCGTGTGAAAGCTGCAGTGCGGTAGCCATGATGGTCCCTTCGTTGGGTGTCAAGGTGAGGGTTGGGAGATGACTCGGTCACGCCTGGGATCCCAAGCGGTGCAGTGCGTGGTGATGCGGTCGTCTTGCCACCCGACGGTGAACCACGTCAGATCTCCGACGGTGTCCATCTCGAGGACGACGTACTCCATGCGCCAGTAGCCGCTGAAGTAGGTACCTCCGACGACGCGGGGATCAGAGGCCGGCAGTCTCCTGCTCATTTGCCCGAGACCCGGTAGACGCTGTTGCCTCGCGAGGCGACCCAGCCGATGCCTGCGATGTAGACCTTGGTGACGTTCATGCCTATCCTTCCGTTGGGAGTCAAGTTCAGCGACGCTTGACGCGAGGCTTGCGGAGCACGGTGCCCATGGTCATCTCTTCGAGCTGTTGCTTCGCGAGCTTGACGGGCTTGTGGTTACCTGGCCGGTTGATCTCTTCGACCAGCACGTCCTTGTCGGTCCATCCGGGGATGCCCTTGTCGAGCTCGATGTCTACGGTGCGAACCGGCGACAGCTCGGGAGCTGCGAACGGGGTGACGATGCTCTTGCGACGGGTCACACGGACCTCGCGATGCTCAGCGATCATGTCTAGTCCTGTCGTTGGGTGTCAAGTTGATGAGTGGGCAGAGAGGGAGTCGAACCCTCGCGCTATGCCGCCAGTGCCTGCCCTTGACCGTTCCTCAGGAATCAAACCTGAGAGCACAGATGCCGAACTCAGTCGAATCAGCCAATCGCTTTATCCCTTGCGCCGATGGTAATTACGGAACTCACGTCCGACCGCCTCAACAAAGCTCGGTCGACCGACCCGATTACGGTTCGGGGGAAAGCTGGTGATGTGCGAACCCTAGATCCTCGGGTACCTCCGCCCGATTCTGGCCATCACCGACAATCAGGACCAAGGTCCGTCATGCCGCGCCACTATTTATTGCTCCGCGACCAACTGAGAGCCCTCTCTCAGTCACGCTCGCCGCGTGCTCTTTCTTAGGCCAATTCTGGCCGCAGACCTCCCGGTCCCAAAGGGAACCGGACTTTGCAGGTTGGTCAGTCCGTCTTGCGTGATTCTCACTCTATCAGGTTCGTCGTTGGGAGTCAAGTTCGGGCTGTTCGCTATAACGCTGTGCGCTCATTAGGCCGCTGGAAAGGCCCACCCTGTAGATCCCGCTGTGAACTTGTGATTCTCACCGTACCATGCGGTCCGTTGGGAGTCAAGTCGAGCGATTCTCGCAGGCCCTGGGACGAATGTCCTGTACCGAAGCGGATCTCCCCCGCTCCACCGGCGACTTGCGCCTTGTCCGTCGTGCTGACCGAACGACATGAGCTAACCACGTCGCACCGTTGGGTGTCAAGTCCGAATTGCAATCTGGCCTGTGAGCTGCGGCGAATGCAGTGCGGATGCCGTGCCCAGTGCCCTGGGTGCTGGGTGTGGGTGGCCTGCCCTGGGTGCTGGGTGGCCTGCCTACCCCCTGCAGGGTGGGGGGTATGCCGGGTTGCTAGTGGGGGATGCCTGGGGTGGGGTATGTGCAGCTAGTGGGGTGTGCTGGGTGTGCGGCCTGGGCTTTGCTGGCCTGGGCTGGGCTAGGCGTGCCGGCCTGGGCTTTTGCTGCTCCGCTGCAGGTCAGGTACCCCAGGGGGGTACCCCTTCCCCCGCCTATCTCGACCGGTCGGTTATGCGGGTGAGCCATCGTGTACGGGTTTCCAAGTCGATGAAGTCGAAGGGAGCGAGCTAGAAGGCACCTCCGCGAGGCTGTGGGCCTCGCTGACGGACAAACACACCCCCACCAGGGGGGTTATACCCCCGAATCGACAGAGCGGCACACAGCGCGTTGGCTGTCAAGGTGAAGTGCGTCACACGTAGGCCCAGATCTCGCAAATTACAGGCATATACATATGTAGGGGAAAAAGAGAGGGGAACCTTAAGGAGGGGAAAGATCCTCGCTTAAGGCTCGGATCCTCTTAGAGGAGCCGCACCAAGCGGCTCCGATTCAAGACCGGCCTTGATGGCCGGTCATTCTCTGATCCGGCAATCGCCGGATCTTCTAGCCGCGCCTGGAGCGCGGCTTCTATTAAGGGGTAACGCAACCGTGAGCTGGTACAGCTCTACCCGCCGGCAGCGACTGCCGCCCGACTGGGAGCTGAAGTACCGCCTCCCGCGACTGAGGCACGACCGCTGGCTCTGCCAGGTGAAAGGTCCGGGCTGTGTTCGCGCCGCGACCGACGTCGACCACGTTAAGCCGGGTGACGACCACTCTTTCGACAACCTGCAATCGCTCTGCCGTATTTGTCACGGCAAGAAATCATCCACCGAAGGCGTAAATCGCCGTCGGGAACTCAAGGCCCGGAGGAAACGACCGCAAGAACGACACCCTGGGCGACGATAATCGGGCCAGGAGCCCGCATTCAGACCCAGGAGGTCAATTGTGGGCACTCGAGGCCCTATCGGTAAACGCGACGAAGAATTGGTGCGCCGGAACAAGAAGGACACCGAGACCGACACGATCTCGATGATCGGCCCGGTCGAAATTCCGGAACTCGGTGACGTGTCGTGCGATGGCGAGACCCATCCATTGGTCATCGAGATTTACGAGTCCATCAAGAAATCGGCAGCCGTGAAGTATTACGAGCCGACCGACTGGACTTACGCAAAGCTCGCATTGCTCGCGCTGAATGAGGAACTTGTTGGGTGGGCCGTTGACAAGAACGGCAACCGATACAAGAAAACCATCGGTGCGATGAAACTCACCGCAATCAATCAGATGCTCTCCGCGCTGCTGTTGACCGAAGGTGACCGACGACGTGTGCGGCTCGAAGTTGAGCGCGCCTCCACCGCCCCGACCGGTGGGAAAGTCCTCGACGTCACCGACGTGCTCAAGCAGCGACTCGCAGCCGCCAACGCTGCGAAGGGAGAGTGATCGTCCCCCGGAGGGGGTTCTGAGCGCCGCCGCTCCGGCGCTCCCCCCTTCGGGGTTGACACACGTCTTCCCCACCTCGAAAGGACAGCATGGCCACCATCGGCATCGAGCTTGACAAGGAAAGCCTGGTCGTCACCAAGGGCCGCGACTTCACCTGGGCCTTCGACAATATTGACGCTCAAGGCAATCCGACTCCCTTCCCGCCCGGAGACCTGTTCTTCGAGCTGGAGACCGGTGGAGAGCACAACTGCGTGCAGCAGGTCGAGATCCTCGGGGCCGAAGACGGCATCTACACCTTCAGCTACGACGGCGCTGAGTCCGAGCCGATCGACTTCTACAACGCGGACCAGTCCCCGTACGACCTGACGGTCGACGTGCGCTCCGCGCTCGAGAACATCCCGGCCATCGGCGCGGGCAACGTCAAGGTCTCCCGCACCGGCCTGAATCCGGTCTGGCACCTGAACGTCAAGCTGACCGGCCACAGCCAGAACGAGAAGCAGCGGCTGAACGTCACCAACCTGCTCGGCTGGCTCGGGCAGCAGCTCGGTGAAGGCCGCATGATCCTGTCCTACCGCGCCAACGACACCGACCCGATCCGATTCGAGGCAGACGCCCCGACGATCCAGGCCGCGCTCGAGGAACTCCCCCAGCTCGGCAAGGGCAACATCGTGGTCACGAAGGTCACCGGAGGTGTGGGCACCAACTTCGACATCGAGTACACCGGCCTCCTGGCCGCTCGGGACGTCGACCTGATCACCGTCCACGCGTACAAGCAGGACGCCAACGACTTCTTCGGCGGCGGTCTCACCGGAAACCTGCTGACCCGCTTCGACACCCGGACGATCCAGAACGGTCGCCGCTCCGTCCTCGACGGTCGGATGATGGACACGCTGACCCAGAAGGTGATGCAGTTCTTCGAGATGTTCGACAACAAGCTCCCGATCGAGCTTGAGTTCGACATCAAGAGCAACACGGAGTTCACCATCATCTGCCGGTCGCTCAAGGGTTACACCGAGGTGGACCTGGTCACGTTCGACGTGCTCTTCAACGGCGGGATGCTCAAGCAGTTCTTCGAGAACCAGACGCTCCTGGCCGGCGCGGTGGAGTCGGTGGCGGTCGACCAGTACTGGAACCACCGGTACACCGTGGAGTTCATCAACAAGGCGGGCAACCGACCGCACCCGCTGCTCGTCGGCAACGCATCGGCGCTCACCAACGACATCACCGCTACCCCGGTCACTCCGGAGATCCGCACTGAGTACATCGACCTCGGTCGACGTGCAACGACCCTGTGGGACTTCGACATCGAGGGTTCTCGAGCCACTCTCAAGGTAGAGAGCGAAGAGGTCGACACCATCGGCAACCGCACGCCGTGGCAGCTCGTCTTCCTCCCGGAAGGTGAGCCACGCGGAGGCTTCCCGGTCACCCGAGGGAATGTGACGGTGCAGCAGTGAGACTGAAAGGCATTCCCCCGCAGGGTGTTCCAGCCGTCTCCTACGTCGGCAAGCCCGAAGGTACCGTCGTCGGCACGCTGGAGAAGCCTCTCGACCGCGTGCTCCCAGTGGCTGGTCCCGTCGGCCCGCGAGGTCCACAAGGACCGCAAGGTCCGATCGGCCCCCAAGGAGCACAAGGCATCCAGGGTGTTCGCGGAGATACCGGCCCGCAGGGGCCGACCGGTCTCACCGGACCCCAAGGACAGACAGGACCCACCGGGCCGCAAGGCCCCAAGGGAGACACTGGAGCCACCGGAGCTACCGGAGCCAAGGGTGATAAGGGCGACACTGGCCCCCAGGGCGTGCAGGGCCTCCAAGGCCCGAAGGGTGATGTCGGTCCGACCGGCGCTACCGGACCGAAAGGTGACCAAGGCCCCCAGGGTATTCAGGGGCCGAAGGGTGACCAGGGTCCACAAGGTGTTCGCGGTCTGCAGGGTATCCAAGGTGAGGCGGGCCTCAGCCTCGACATCGAGGGTACGGTGGCCACCTACGCCAACCTGCCATCCAACGCGCTACCCGGCCAGGCGTTCATCGTCCAGGCCGACGGCAAGCTCTACTTCCGTGATGCAACCAGCTTCCCAGCCAACGGCATGGGTGTCCCGTTCGTCGGACCTCAGGGTCCGCAAGGCATCCAAGGTCCGCAAGGCGTTAAGGGTGACACCGGTCCTCAAGGTGCCAAGGGCGACAAGGGGGACACGGGTGCTCAAGGGCCGCAGGGCCTGAAGGGCGACACCGGACCCCAAGGGACACAAGGCATTCAGGGTCCGAAAGGTGACCCAGGAGCTACAGGTGCAACCGGACCAAAGGGCGATACCGGCCTACAAGGACCGAAGGGTGACACGGGATCCCAAGGGCCACAAGGCGTTAAGGGTGATACCGGAGCTACCGGCCCTCAGGGGCCGAAGGGTGACCAAGGACCCCAAGGCCCGCAGGGGCCGGCCGGATCCGTCGGGCAAGCTGCGGAAGCGTTCGTAGCCACTGAAGAGGGCTTGACCTCGACCTCCTACGCAGACCTTGGCACCACCACAGACTCAGTGTCTGTGACGGTAGGCGCAAGCGGATCGGTCATGGTCAGCCTGTACAGCCACATCTTCGGATCTGGCAACGGGTACGCAGGCTTCGTGAGCTTCGCGATGTCCGGAGCCAACTCCAAGGCTGCAGACGACTCATACGCGATCATGCAGCGTCCGGAGATCACCGGAGGCTCACTGCTCGGCGCTGTAGGTGCGACGTTCCTGCTGACCGGGTTGAACCCTGGCACAACGACATTCAAGATGAAGTACCGGACCTACAACGTCGGCTCCCGGTTCCTGAACCGCCGCATTTCCGTTGTGGCGCTGTAAGACAATCGGGCGGCTCCTGCCTTCTGGGAGGAGCCCCCGCAAGCGTTCGTAGCTCAATTGGTAGAGCAGCGGTCTCCAAAGCCGCCGGTTCCAGGTTCGACTCCTGGCGAGCGTGCATCCACCCAGTTCTCTTGTAGGGCTGGGTCTTTCCCCGTTAGTCCAACTGGCAGGACGCTCGGCTCTGGACCGAGAGGTTGAGGTTCGAATCCTTGATGGGGAACCACCTTGACACCCAACGAAAGGAATGCCCATGACCACGCTGCAAGGCAAGCTGCTCGCGCTCGCTCTGAAGTTCGCCGTCAGCTACCTCCGCAAGCACCCTGAGCTGCTGGACGAGGTGTCGAAGCACATCCCCGGCAAGGTCGATGACCTGGCTCTGAAGGTGCTCGCCAAGCTCCTGGGGGTCTGATGGCCCGCCCCGACTCCGAGAACGGCTGGCGGCCACCGTGGGTCGGACAGGACATGCTCCAGTGGTCGGAAATCCCTGGGGCACCTGGCGTTTCGATGCAGTTCCTCAAGGGCTGGCCGCTCGCGGTCATGCGCGCCTTCGCAGCGGACTACCACGCCTACATCGAGCCGCTGTACAACGCTGACTGCTGCTGCTACACCCCGACGAACTCTGTCTCCACGTCGAACCACCTCAACGGTACGGCGATGGACCTCCGGTGGAACACCCACCCGTTCCGCAAGCGCGGCACGTTCACTCCCGCCCAGATGGCAACTCTCCGCGAGCTTCTCGCGTTCTATGAGGAGATCATCTACTGGGGCGGCGACTGGACCGACCCGATCGATGAGATGCACTTCCAGATGGGCTACGGCACCTGGAACAACCCGCGTGTCGGAGACTTCATCCTCCGCAAGATCCGGCCCGACGGCTTCTCGACGTTCAGGCGCGGTGACACGCCGACGCCGGCCGGTACCGATCCGGTCTGGGTGCTCTCGAAGGCCACCGGCCTCTCGATGGCTCGCGCCAAGGAGATCCTGCCAGCCGTCAGCGCTGGCCTGAAGCAGGCTGACTGCACCAACGCCCCTCGCATCGCGATGTGGCTGGCCCAGATCGGCCACGAGTCAGGTGGGTTCGTCTACACCGAGGAGATCGCCAAGAACGGGCGCTACGCGCCGTACATCGGTCGGACGTGGATCCAGATCACCTGGGACTACAACTACCGGGCGTTCTCGAAGTGGTGCTACGACCGAGGGCTGGTGCCGACTCCGGACTACTTCGTCGTGAACTACCGCGCTCTGGCCGACCTCGAGTGGGCTGGCGTCGGAGCGGCTTGGTACTGGACGGTGTCCCGCCCGCAGATCAACGCAATGTCGGACGCACGCGACCTCAACGGGGTCACGTACGCCATCAACGGCGGCTACAACGGCCTGTCCGACAGGCAGACCCGATACAACCTCGCGAACACGATGGGCGACCTGCTCTTGGTGCTCATCTCACAGGAAGACGACGACGAATTGGCTGATCCAGAGATCCAGAAGATGATCCGGGAGCTGCACGCCTGCTGGTTCAACAAGACCCCATCGACCAGCGACCTGGCCACGCCCGGAGAGGGCGCGATCTGGATGCTGCACCAGAAGGTACACAACCTCGACGGCATGCTCCACCCGATCCACGCTGAACGGCGTGCTCGCGCAGGCGATCTCGGTGAGCTGCACCGAATCGTGCTGGCCGCTCGCGGCCTGGGCGTGAAGACCGACCCGGTCACAGTCCGGGTCTATCAGAACATCGTCGCCTCCATCGAGCGTGACGACAAGGCCCTACTCGAGGCGTACATCGCCGCCTACCCACCGAACGGAACCAGATGAAGTACTCCATCCCCACCATCGCCAAGGCCGTAATGGCCGTCATCACAGCCACTCTCGGAGCCGCCGCACTGGCCGCTCACGGTCCGGACCTCTCGGTTCTGACCTTCGGTGAGTGGATGGGTGCCCTCGGTGCCGGTCTGACCTCCGGAGGCGTTGTCTTCGGAACTCCCAACCGGGACAGCAAGTCTGCCGCTGAGCGGGTCGCTCAGGGCGTTCAGGACGCGCTCGTCAAGCAGGCGCAGAGCAACAGCGACGTTGAGCAGATCCGACAGGTGATCGCCGGGGCGGTCGGCAACGTGCCGGTCTTCGGCCCGCTGGCCAGCCAGATCCTCAACCAGTTCCCGACGGCGTACAGCCAGGCGGCGGTCAACCAAGACCCCTACCTAGCTCCCTACGACCGATGACCTAGAAAGGAGGCGGGGTGAGCCTCAACAACCACCATCCGGAGCTTGCCCCGTCTCCCCCTCACATCATCGGGCCGTCTTGGCAGAAGACGGCTGATGGCAACTGGCACCTCCCCGAGAAGACTCTCGGGTGGGGTGTCCTCGCCTGGATGTCGGAGTACGTCAATACTCCTGGCGGGCACGATGATCCGGCGCGGCTGCGCCTGCTGATCGAACTGTCCGAGGCCGGTGTCCCGGTCAACGAGAACATGTTCCTCCCCACCGACGAGCAGGTACGGCTGGTCCTCTGGTGGTACGCCGTAGATGACAACGGCCAGTACATCTACCGCGAAGGCGTCATCCGACGCATGAAGGGTTGGGGCAAGGACCCCTTCACCGCCGCGATTTGCCTCGCGGAACTCTGTGGCCCAGTAGCCTTCTCACACTTCGACGCCGACGGCACTCCGGTCGGCAAGCGCCGCAACTCCCCGTGGATCACGGTGGCGGCGGTCAGCCAGGACCAGACGAAGAACACCTTCTCGCTGTTCCCGTCGATGATCTCGGCCAAGCTCAAGTCCGACTACAACCTCGACATCAACCGCTTCATCATCTACAGCGACGGCGGCGCAGGACGCATAGAAGCAGCGACCTCAAGCCCCGCGTCGATGGAGGGTAACCGCCCGACGTTCGTCGTTCAGAACGAGACGCAGTGGTGGGGCGAGGGTCCGGACGGCAAGGTCAACGACGGCCACGCGATGGCAGACGTCATCGAAGGCAACATGACCAAGGTCGACGGCGCTCGCACGCTGTCGATTTGCAACGCCCACATCCCCGGCAAGGACACGGTAGCCGAGCTGTCGTATCGGGCCTGGGAGGACATCGCTTCCGGCGAGATCCTCGACGTCGGCCTGATGTACGACGCGCTGGAGGCCCCAGCAGACACTCCGATCGGCCAGCCCGAGATCCCGTTCTGGAAGGACGATCCCGAAGGCTATGCGGCCGGCGTGGAGCGTCTACGGCAGGGCCTGCTGATCGCCCGAGGCGACTCAACGTGGCTGCCGATCGAGGACATCCTCAAGTCGATCCTGAACCCGAAGAACTCCCCCACGGAGTCTCGGCGCAAGTTCCTAAACCAGGTCGACGCTGCGGAAGACGCGTGGATCTCACCGAGAGAGTGGGACCGGCTCGCGCTCACCGATCCGGTGTTCGCACTACAGCCCCGGCAGAAGATCACGCTCGGGTTCGACGGCTCGAAATCCAACGACTGGACCGCCCTGGTGGCGTGCCGGGTCGATGACGGGATGCTGTTCGTCCTCAACGTCTGGGATCCCGAGAAGTACGGCGGCGAAGTACCTCGAGAGGCCGTGGACGCCACGGTGCGCTCCGCGTTCCAGCGATACGACGTGGTCGCGTTCCGGGCCGATGTCAAGGAGTTCGAAGCCTACGTCGACCAGTGGGGCCGCGACTTCAAGAAGCGGATCAAGGTCAACGCCTCCCCCGGCAATCCGATCGCATTCGACATGCGCGGCCAGACAAAGCGATTCGCGTTCGACTGCGAACGCTTCCTCGACGCTGTGCTCGAGCGAGAGGTCTTCCACAACAACAACGGTGTTCTGCGCCAGCACATCTTGCACGCACACCGCCATCCGACAATCTACGACGCCATCTCGATTCGCAAGGCCACGAAGGACTCCAGCAAGAAGATCGACGCTGCGGTCTGCGCGGTCCTCGCGTTCGGGGCGAGACAGGACTACCTGATGAGTAAGAAGGCCCGCAGTGGCCGGGTGGTGGCCGTCCGATGACAGCCCCGCTGCCCGGACAGGAAGAGGTCGTCAATCCCGAAGATGCCCGAGACGAGATGATCTCGGCCTTCGAGGACCACGCCAAGGACCTCAAGACCAACACCAGCTACTACGAAGCAGAGCGCCGGCCCGAGGCCATCGGCGTCACGGTCCCGCGTGAGATGCAGTCGCTGCTCGCCCACGTTGGCTACCCGCGCCTGTACGTCGACTCCATCGCGGAGCGGCAGTCGGTCGAGGGGTTCCGCATCGGCGGCGCTGACGAGGCCGACGAGGAGCTGTGGGACTGGTGGCAAGCCAACAACCTCGACATCGAGGCCCCACTTGGCTACACCGACGCCTACGTCCACGGACGCTCGTACATCACGCTGTCCATGCCAGACCCGCAGATCGACCTCGGATGGGATCCCAAGATCCCGCTCATCCGGATCGAGCCTCCGACACGCATGTACGCCAAGATCGATCCCCGCGTGGGCAAGGTCTCCCAGGCCATTCGAGTCGCTTACGACGAGGAGGGCAATGAGATCCAGGCAGCCACGCTCTACACCCTGAACGACACCTTCGGGTGGTTCAAGGCCGACAACGAGTGGCAGCCCTGGTTCCAGGTCACCCACGGTCTACAGGCCGTCCCGGTGGTACCCCTGCCGAACCGGACCCGGCTCTCGGATCTGTACGGCACCAGCGAGATCACCCCGGAGCTTCGGTCGATGACCGACGCAGCCGGTCGGATCCTGATGCTGATGCAGGCGACCGCCGAGCTGATGGGTGTTCCGCAGCGGCTGATCTTCGGTGTGAAGCCTGAAGAGATCGGCGTGGACCCGATCACCGGCCAGACCCTGTTCGACGCCTACATCGCCCGCATCCTCGCGTTCGAGGACGGCGACGGCAAGATCCAGCAGTTCTCGGCTGCCGAGCTGGCGAACTTCACGCTGGCCCTCGATTCGATCGCCAAGCAGGTCGCCTCGTACACAGGGCTTCCCCCGCAGTACCTCAGCACCTCCTCGGAGAATCCTCCCTCTGCCGACGCCATCCGGGCGACGGAGAACCGGCTCATCAAGAAGGTCGAGCGGAAGAACATGATCTTCGGCGGCGCTCTGGAAGAGGCAATGCGCCTGGCGTACAGGATGGTTCACGGCGGTGAGGTTCCCCCGGACATGCTCCGCATGGAGACGGTCTGGCGCGACCCGTCGACTCCGACGTACGCGGCCAAGGCCGACGCAGCGGCCAAGCTCTACGGCAACGGCCAGGGAGTCATCCCGCGTGAGCGGGCTCGAATCGACATGGGCTACTCCCCCAAGGAGCGCGAAGAGATGCGCGTCTGGGACGAGCAGGAAGCGGCTATGGGCCTGGGCCTCATGGGCACCATGTACTCCGAGGACGGCGGCGATACCGGCGTCCAGGGCAAGACAGGACCCAACGGTCTGGAAGCCAAACCGGTTGACGCCAAGGTCGTTTCGAAGGACGACAAGGAGACCGCGTGAACCCTGAGCAGTATCAGACGGCGCAGGCCGGGATCACTGCAGGGCTAGCTAGCTACGTTCGGAAGTTTGCAGGACTCTTCACCGGGCCGGCCCTCTCCCCAGGAGAGTGGTTGAGCCTCTTGCAGATTCTGTTCCCCGAGGTCCAGCGGCGGTATGCGGAAGCTGCCGCCCTGGGCCGGGACTTCTACGACTTCCAGCGCGAACAGCACCACCCCGGACTTCCCAGGAACGAGAGGTTCCTGAGCGAGCTGGAGTGGAAGTGGTTCGTCAGGAACATGGAGCCAGCACGAAAGGGTATGTCGCAGGCCGACTCTCCCCAGAGTGCTGTAACCCGGACAGTCCTGACAACGGTTCGCGAAGTGGAAATGGCAGGACGCCGACAGATCATCGGCGCTGTCAAGAATGACCCAGCCCCACAGATCGTGCAGGGCTGGGCGAGGGTGGCTACTGGTCGCGAAACATGCGCCTGGTGCCTGATGCTCATCTCTCGCGGCCCGGAGTACACCCAGGCCAGCACCGCAGGGATAGCTCTCGATGACGAGACCGTGCTCGACCTCTACCGAGAGGCGAACTTCGATCTCGAGAAGTTCCGCGCAGAGACCGAGGAGTACATCGAGGAGTGGCACGCAGGGTGCGACTGCCTCGCGTTCCCGGTCTTCGACGTGGCGAACTGGCCTGGCAAGGCCGCGCAGGAAAGAGCCGAACAGCTCTGGATCGATGCCACCAAGGAAGCCCGGAAGCTCATCGCTTCGGGCGAGGCCCGCTCCAACAACCTGAACAAGGAGACGCAGAACGCGCTCCGTCGCCGCCTAGCTCGCGGCGAGATCTCCATCCCATCCTACGCCTACGCGGCGTAATCCATTGAACCCCAGGCGGGTTCATAACCATGCCCAGGAGGCAAAACTAATGTCCGAAGCCGCAGCAGAAACTCCCGCAGGCACCCCGGCCCCGGAGGCCACCGACAAGCCGCTGGAGCCGACGCCCAAGGTCTACGACGAGGCGTACGTCAAGGAGCTTCGCCAGGAAGCCGCCAAGCACCGCACCGACAAGAACGCTGCGGTCGAGGCAGCCGTGAAGGCAGCCAACGAGGCTCACGCGGCCGAGCTGGCAGCACGCGACGTCGCCTACACCGAACTGCAGAACGAGCTGGGCAACGCGTGGATCGAGCTGGAGAAGCTCCAGACCGCTCTCTCGCTGAAGGTCCCCAGCGACAAGGTTCTCGCGTTCACCTCCATCCTCAAGGGCGAAGACAAGGACTCGATCACTGAGTCCGCGAAGTCTGCCTTCGAGCTGGCCGGTGGATTCAAGACCACCAGTCCTGCATTCGACCCATCCCAGGGCAAGGGTGGCAAGCCGCCTCTCGCGCTCAACGGCGACGGGATTCTCAACGCGATGATGGAACTCATCAACAAGTAATCCCTTCTCCCGCAAGTAATTTCACTCCTAACAGAAAGGGCCAACAATGGCCGCAGGCAAGGACTTCGAGGTCGACCACTCTCAGATCGCCCAGACCGGCGACACCATGTTCAAGGGCTACCTCGAGCCCGAGATGGCGAAGGACTACTTCGCCGAGGCTGAGAAGCGCTCGATCGTTCAGCAGTTCGCTCAGCAGGTGCCGATGGGCACCACGGGTCAGAAGATCCCCCACTGGACCGGCGACGTGACCGCTGAGTGGATCGGTGAAGGCGACATGAAGCCGATCACCAAGGGCGACATGACTTCCCAGACCATCGCTCCCCACAAGATCGCGACGATCTTCGTGGCGTCTGCGGAAACCGTCCGTGCGAACCCCGCCAACTACCTGGGCACCATGCGTACCAAGGTGGGCACCGCGTTCGCGACCAAGTTCGACGCCGCCGCCATCAGCGGTGCGGGCAGCCCGTTCCCGACCTTCATCAACCAGACGACCAAGGCCGTCTCGCTGGTGGACAAGGGCACTGCCAACGACCAGACCGTGTACGACGCGGTGGCCGTCCGGGGCCTGCAGCTCCTGGTGGACGACGACAAGAAGTGGACCCACACGCTTCTGGACGACAAGGTCGAGCCGATCCTCAACGGCGCGAAGGACCAGAACGGTCGTCCGCTGTTCATCGAGTCGACCTACGGCGAAGCGGCCAGCCCGTTCCGCAGCGGTCGTATCGTGTCGCGCCCGACCATCCTGAGCGACCACGTCGCGATCGATGTTCCGGGTGGCGCTGGCACCGAAGACGACTACCGCATCCTGGGCTTCCAGGGCGACTTCTCCCAGATCATCTGGGGCCAGGTCGGCGGTCTGTCCTTCGACGTCACCGACCAGGCGACCCTGAACCTGGGTACGCCGACGCAGCCGAACTTCGTGTCGCTGTGGCAGCACAACCTCGTCGCAGTCCGTGTCGAGGCTGAGTACGGCCTGCATGTGAACGACCCCCAGGCGTTCGTTCGCCTGACCGACCAGGTCCCCGCCTGATCGGAACTTGACACCCAACGGAGGGGGCCGGCCTAAAACCGGCCCTCTCTGGGGTGTCCCCCACTAAGGAGCCACCCATGTCCTACGCAACATCGAACGACGTTGTGGTCCTGTGGGCCAAGGAGCCTGAGCCCGAAGTGATGGCCCTGATCGAGCGACGACTCGAGCAGGTAGAGCGCATGATCAAGAGGCGCATTCCGGACCTGGCCACCAAGGTCGAAGAGTCCGAGACGTTCAAGGCCGATCTGATCGACATCGAAGCTGATGCTGTTCTGCGCCTTGTGCGTAACCCCGAGGGCTACATGTCGGAGACCGACGGCTCGTACATGTACCAGCTCCGGACGGACCTCGCCAGCGGCAAGCTGGAGATCCTGGCCGAAGAGTGGCAGATCCTCGGAGTCAACCGGCTGTCCCGAATGTCGGTGATTGCCCCCGAGATTGTGCTGCCGACATGAGCGCCAGCGATGCTTTCCGCGCCCCCATCGTCTACCCTCCCGGCTTCATCGTGGCGGTTCGACCCGACGAGGTCGACCGCTCGCTATGCGACCACGAGCTTGGCATCTGCTACTGCGTCCACGACTGGCGCATCCACTGGGGCAACCTGCCTCGCGTCTCGAAGCCGCGAGCCCGGACCGTTACGGACAGCCCATGAGCCTCCTCGATACCGGTGCGCGGTACCAGAAGGTCACCGTCTACCCAGAAGAGCTGACCGTCGACTCCGACGGCAACAAGTTCACCCGACCGTCCAAGACAGGCATCCCGGCGCTGGCCCGGATGCAGGTAGCCAACCAGTCCGGAACGTCAGCCCGACGGGCCGAGCAGGACAACGAGGGCTTCGAGTCCGAGAAGGTCTACCGCATGCGCTTCCCGCGCTCGTTCACCAAGGCTCACGGGATCCTCGGAGCACAGAGCCAGGTCGAGTGGAACGGGCAGCGGTGGTCAGTCTTCGGTGACGCCACGGTCTACGACGCCTCACCGGCTACGGCTCGCGTCGACTACACCATCAAGAGGTTCTGATGGCCAAGGTTTATGCCATCGCCAACGAGGCCGCAGCGCGGCACGTCGACACCAAACGTGGTGTGCGACGGGTTAATCGGGATGTGTCAGGTCGAGCCAGGTCGTTCCTGGCGCAGGCCAACAAGACGACTCGCGTCACGCCGAAGGGCTACTTCCCTGCCGAGATCGAGTCGACTGAGCACGACGTGGACTGCTTCACAACGCTGCACGCTCCCAACGCGATGGCGCTGGAGTTCGGCCACGATCCTTCCGGCTGGTTCGCAGGAACCGACACGAAACCCCCTGACCCCGAATACATCCTGACCCGAGCCGCCTACGGCGGTCACACCATGTAGGAGAGCTTATGGCGAGTCTGCCCCGCGTACAGAAGGTGGTGGCACACATCCTCAGGAGCGATCCTCGACTGGCCGGTGTGGAGGTCACGACCTGGGTACCGGACATCGATTACCGGGACTTCCCGATGATCAACATCCGTCGCATCGGCGGCGTCCGGAACCCGAAAGCACCGAAGCTCCACGTAAAGCCGGTGATCGAGATGTCGGCCTACACCGACTTCGGCGACGGCTCAGAGGGTCTCATCACCTGTGAGGAGCTGTACGAGACAGCTCTCGACGTCTTGTACGACGCGGTAGGGGACCAAATCACCACTCCCGCAGGGTATCTGACGTCCATTTTCGAAACGATGGGCGCAACGCAGTTCAGCTCCCTCTATTCCGACTCCTGGCGTGTCCAGGGGCTGATCCGGCTCGGCGTGCGCCGGCCGCGAACCACATCCTGACGAAAGGCAACCTAAATGGCCGAAAACGACGATGCAGTTTTGACCGCTGCGGTCGGCTACGTGTACGTCGCCCCCGTGGGCACCGCTGCACCGACCCCGGCTCAGCTCAAGACGATCAACCTGAAGGACCCGAGCACCTGGACCGGCGCGACCGGCTGGGCGAGCGTCGGCCACACCAGCCGAGGCACCCTGCCTGAGTTCGGCTTCGAGGGCGGCGATACCGAGATGAAGGGCTCGTGGCAGAAGAAGAAGCTGCGCGAGATCGCCACCGACGATCCGATCGACTTCCTGACGATCGTGCTGCACCAGTTCGATGAGGACGCGCTGTCGCTGTACTACGGCCCCAACGCCTCCGAGACCCCCGGTGTGTTCGGTGTGAAGACCGGCCAGGTCAACGAGAAGGCTGTCTTCGTCGTCATCGAAGACGAGGATCTGCGCCTGGGCCATCACGCCCACAAGTCCAGCGTGAAGCGCGACGACTCGATCGAACTGCCGATCGATGACCTCGCTGCGCTGCCGGTGCGATTCACCTACCTGGATCACGAGGACGAGCTTCCGTTCTCGTGGATCAACGAGGATCTGTTCAACGTCCCGGACGCTGGCTGATCACTACTTGACACCCAACGGGTGTCTACCCCGGAGGGGGAGGTTTCCTTGGCGGGCCTGCCTCCCCCTCCTGCCCGCCATCTAGCCCGCCCACATACGAAAGGTTCGCCATGACAAACACTGTCGATCTCGACGCCATCCGCGCCGAGGCACGCAAGAAGTACCAGCCGGTCGTGATCGCTCTCGGAGACGATGTCACCGCCGAGCTGAAGCCCGTACTCCGGATGCCGAAGAAGGACCGTGAAGCGGTTCTGGCTGCCATCCGCGAGATCTCGGACCTGGATGACCTGAACGAGGATGACGAGGACGACGACGAGCTGATCGATGAGTACGCCAACGAGGCGTGCAGCATCATCGCCAGGGCTCTCCGCTTGATCTGCACGTCGCCGCGACGGCTCCTGTCCGAGCTGGACAAGGAAGAGGATCCCCGGATCCGCGCTGAGCTGTACACCACGGTTCTGCAGGTCTGGGCACGGGAGACGCAACTGGGGGAAGCCGCGTCCTCGCCGGCCTGATCGACAAGTTCGGCGGGGCGATTCTCGCGGATCTGCTCCAGTACTACCGGGTCGACCTGCGGGACTTGTTCCTAGATGAAGATCCGCTCTCGCCGAGGTTCGTCCTGGCCCTGGTCGTATGTCTTCCCAAGGAGGGCGCGTTCTACGCGGCCCGACGCGGTGGCATGCAGTACCGGGGCTGGGATGAGCGCCTTTACGCGCTAGCGGAGCTTGTCGACGCGCAGAAGGCAGGCAACCACCTGTTCCTGCTCGCTAACCGAGACCCGGCCAAGTCAAAGCCCAAGCTGCCCAAGCCATTCCCACGTCCAGATGATCTAGAACCGCAAGCCGCCGAGCCCAAACCGGGTTCGTTCGCGGCGATGGTGGTGGCCGCTAAGCGGGCCGCCCGTATGAAGAGGGAGCAGATGAATGGCTAGAAAGGCCGGTATGGCGACCGGCGTGGAGGTCGCACGGATCTCCGTGAAGGTGTCTCCGGACTCCAAGAAGTTCCGGTCGGAGCTGGCCAGAGACCTTGAGGCGATTGAGAACTCGCTGAAAGTGACGATCGACGTCGAGCCGAACCTGGGCAACTTCCGGGAGGAAGTCAAGGCCAAGACGGCAGGCATGAAGACGAAGGTGAAGGTCGACGCTGATGTCGACCGGAACTTCCTCTCGGGCTTCGCCGACAAGCTCGCGAACATGAAGGGGCCGAGCTTCGGCTCGGGCATCAACCCGGCTGGTTACGCGGTGATCGCGGCTGGCGTGCTCGCCACGCTGACCCCGCTGATCGGAATCGTGTCGACGGCGCTGATGGCGCTGCCCGGTCTACTGGCCGCTGTGCTCGCACCGATCGGCGCAATCACGTTGGGGCTGGACGGGATCAAGAAGGCCGCAGAGGTCTTGAAGGGTCCGTTCGATCAGCTCAAGGGCGTGATGTCGGACGTGAACCAGAAGGCGTTCACCCCGGTCTTCGAGCAACTGAGCAAGGTATTCCCCGCTCTCGAGCGGTCGCTGCCCTCGGTGTCCAACGGTCTGGCCAACGTGGCCAAGTCGGTGGTCGACACGATCACCTCCAGCGCTGGCATGGCCAAGCTCGAGGGCTCGATCCAGAACATCGGCTCCGCGATCAGCAACGCAGCTCCGGGCATCGGGAAGTTCACCGACGGCCTGCTGGGCCTGGTGCAGTCCTTCACCGGCAAGCCGCTGCAGGGAATTGTGGACTGGTTCAACAAGGTTGGCGATTCGTTCTCGGCGTGGGTCGAGAAGATGACTCGACCGAGCTGGTTCACCGGCAAGACCCCACTCGAGGAAGCGTTCAGCGGACTCGGGGACACGCTCAAGATCGTGCTCGACGCGCTGGTCGACATCGGCAAGCAGGGCATCGACTTCCTGAGCGACCCGCAGAAGATCCAGAACTTCAAGGACGACCTGCAGGGCATCGCAAACCTGTTGCGGGACATCGTAGATCTCTCCGACAAGTTCAGCTCCATCAAGGTGCCTGAGTGGGCAAACATCAACCCGCTGAAGTCCAAGGAGGACCGCGAGGCAGGCAAGAAGCAGGACCCGTGGTTCGACGGCAAGATCGGCAAGGGGCTCGACTCGTTCGAGACCTGGCTGGACAACGCGTTCAACGTGAACTACGTCCGCGACAAGTTCGACAGCCTGTTCGCCGACAAGAAGTTCCTCGGTGACGGGCCAGACTTCTCTGGCTGGGCCGAGAAGATGCAGGCCCCGTTCGTCACGGCGTCCACCTTCATCCGCGACAAGTTCAACGAGGCTGTCGCGAGTGTTGAGGGTGTTCTGTCGGGAATCGGTGAGCGCGTCCAGGCGACGTTCTCGACCATCTTCTCCACGATCCAGAATCCGGGGCAGATGCTCGTCAACGCGTTCAGCTCGATCGTCCCCACGATCGCGGGAGTCTTCTCTCAGATCAGCGGTATCGCTCAGGGCACCTGGAACGGCATCGTGGCCGCTGCCCAAGGTGCCTGGAACGGAGTCACCAACGCGGTGCAGTCCGCGTGGGAGGGCATCAAGGGTGCCGTCTCAGCGGGCGTAGAAGCCGTCATCGGCTTCGTCTCGGGTATGGGTGGCCGAATCGTAGGTGCGATCACGAGCATCGACCTGAGCGGCGCTGGACAGGCGCTGATGAACGGTCTGCTCGGCGGCATCAAGGCTGGCGCTCAGAAGGTCTACGACTTCGTCTCTGGCATCGCTGCCAAGATCGCGGCCCTGAAGGGTCCGCTCCCGTACGACAAGGTCGTCTTGATCCCGAACGGTGAAGCCCTGATGCAGGGTCTGCACACCGGCATGAGCAACGGCCTACAGGACGTGCTCTCGCTGGCGAAGGACGTTGCGGGGCAGATCAAGCAGGCGATGGAAGCTGGCACCGACGGCTCGGGGATGTTCGACAACCTCAAGTCTGACGATCTGAAGCAGATGCTGGCAGCTCTCGAGGAGGAGAAGAAGCGACTCAAGGTTGAGTACAACGCCGTCCCCAAGGACGACAAGGCCGGCCGCGAGGCGCTCCGGAACCAGCTCGATCAGCTCCAGGCGCAGAAGGATCTGCTGAGCTACCAGAACGACCGCATCAAGAACGAGCAGAAGTTCGGCGACGTCGCTGATGACGATCCGCTCGTGAAGGCTGCGTCCGGTCTGATGAAGACGCCTGTCGACTTCGCGAAAGCGACTGGCAAGCAGTTCCTTTCGGATCTGGGCATCTCAGGCAACGGCGTCATCTCGAAGGCGATCACCGAGGGCATCCAGTACATCTTCCAGATCGGTTCTGTCGATGAGGCGATGTCCATCAAGGACCGCACTGAGTCGAAGAACGCGCTCTCAATCGTCGGTCGATGACTTGACACCCAACAGGAGGTAAGCAATTGATCACCGACACCATCGTGGAACTCGAGGGTGTCAACGGTGAGCGTTTCAATCTGACGACCGGTGACCAGGGAGTGTTCCTGGCCACAGACGTGGAGGGTTGTTTCTACGACCCTCCCGTCAAGGTCGTGATTGAGGAGCCGGGGAACTACCCCGGTGCTCGCTACTTGAACCACCGAATCCTGAAGCGCGACATCGTCTTCGGGGTCGAGATCCTGAACGACGCGAAGTCTGGCTCGAAGAGCTGGCTCTCCCGCGACTCGGAGTGGCGCAAGGCATGGGCGTTCAACCGCGACTGCAAGCTCTACGTGACCACCCCGGATTCCGGTACTCGGTACCTGCACATCCGGCTGTTCGAATCCCCCACGGTCCAGATGAAGACCGACCCTCGTGGCAACACGATCAACCTGACCGTCATGTCGTGCATCGCGTACGACCCGTTCTGGTACGAGGACGACAAGGTCTTCTCGGCGAAGACCAAGCAGGACACCCGATTCAAGCCATCAATGATCAACATCCCCGGCCAGTGGCCGTGGGAGAAGCTCCCGCGAGAGACGCTGAAGATCAAGGTGGGGCGTGGCCAAGGAGGGCTCAACCCGACCGACCAGTACATCGCCCCGAAGTGGACTGTCCCCGGCTCCACCGAGCCGATCCCAGACTTCGACATGAACCTGCTGGGCGCGAGCATCTCTATCCCGATCCCTTGGGAGAAGGCCCCGTTCACTCAGTTCATCCTCCCGGACTACTCGTTCGAGGACCCGGAGTTCGAGAACCGACGGCTGAAGCTGCCGGGTCTGATCTACGGAGAGAACTGCGTCATCAACACCGACCGCCGCGAGGAGCAGATCAGCTCCGAGAGCGGCTCTCAGGTGTGGGCTCGGATGAACGGCGTCCGGTTCCGGAACATGATCCCGCCCTACACCGAGGAGCGTGAGTTCGAGATCACCGCGTCTGGGTGCGCCCCAGGCCAGGTGGTCACCTTGCGGCTCCCGAGGCCGTGGACGCGCTGCTGGGGGCTCGAATGAGTGGCCTGAAGTCGCTCAAGGAATCCGAGGATCTCTGGAAGAAGATCCAGGCCCGGATGGCCAAGCGCGAGCGGGACCGTCTGAAGCCGCCCGAGGCCGAGCTGTACGACGGCGACTACCGCCTCCGAGGCTTGGTGGCCGGCGAGCGGGTGCTCGAGTTCGAGTTCATCGAGAACGAGACCGGCGTTGCGACACTGCAGCTTTCGCTTGACCACTACCTGGCCAAGTGGGTGATGAACCACCGTGGCCGCGCCAAGCGCAACGTCCACATCGTCATCGAGAAGCAGGGCGCTCGCTGGAGCGGGTGCATGGACCACTATCGCGTGGTCAAGGAGAAGAACGGTGACGCTTACCTCGAGATCGTGTTCCTGCACGACTTCGAGCAAACTAAGCATATCCGCGTCTGGTGTAACCCGTTCCTCAGGCCCGAGGTGCAGTTCCCCAAGATCTGGATCATCTTCGGTCCGGCCAAATGGTGCATCCTGGTTACGCTTTTCGTCAATCTACTGAGGTTGGAGTCGAGTCTCTGGACACTCCCTGATGACCCTACGGACATCAACGAGTGGATGGGTCCGAGCTTCAACCCAGCAAACTGGCGCAACATCGTGAAGCCGTTCCCGTTCCTCGCAGACAAGTCGCCCGTCGACATGGTCTTCTCGAGGTTCGGGACGTTCTACGACACGGTCAAGAAGCAGCTCGAGGATCACCAGCTCACGCTGACGTGTCGCCGGTACCTGAAGGACCGCGACCCTCACCCGTTCGATGATCTGAAGGGCCTCTGGGGAATCCCGGAGGTCGAGGATCTTCTGCAGCTCATCCCGCTGCGCCACGGCTGTCTCGTATGGGACGTCGAGGACAACGGTGGCTGGGGCACCGAGACCGCCTTCGGCGGCTCGTGGCTGACCGGGTTCGTCCGGGCGGCGGTCAACCTGACCTCCGACGGGCAGGTCGAGGGCGTGGACGTCTTCTCGGGCGACTACAAGTACCCCGGCGAGTACTACAACCCACTGTTCCTGGGCACCAGCCCGAAGTCTCCGTGGGTCGTATTCGAGGAGGGTCCGCTCACTGGCATCACCGCATCTGAGTTCTCGTACTACGAGGCCACTGACACCAGCTTCCTGGCCGGTGGAGGCTCGGCCCCTGGAATTAACGAGGGCATCAGTGCTCTGATCAACATCGGAGGCGATCTCCTCACCTCGTACATCAACTCGGCTCTCGCGAGCCTTGGTGCGTTCGGTGGAGCTATCGACCTGCCGCCTCTGGGCGGCCTGATGGATGCGGTGCTGGAGCCGATCTACTCGGATGTCTTCGGCGCGTTCATGGAAGTGCCCACGCTGCGTGCGATGGGGATGTCACTTCCGATCGCTGGACTCGAGGACATCAAGACCAGTCTCGGTGACTTCCACTACTTCGAGGGAATGGTCGAAGGCAACATGCGTGCCTTCACGCTCTCGGCGTTTGCAGGCATCGCGGCTGAGATCCACCGCACCCGGACCAGGACGGCCCACACCCTCCAGGTCTCCGACGCAAGTCCGTACATCTTCGCACCGAATGGCTACGGCCACTGCTGGATTGGACATCGCGTCGGCACGTCGGTGCTCGGTTACCCGATCGAGCACCAGTTGTTCGTTGAGCGGATCAAGCGGCTGAAGTACCGGATCGACAAGGACGGCCCCTCGGGCTGGCAAGTCACGGTCGGCTACCGCGAGGCGCAGAGTCCCGCTCTCCACATCCTCGAAGAACTCAAGCGCTTCAACGGCGCTATGGGGCAAATCGGGCTCTACTAACACGAAAGGCACCGCCATGTCGATTCCCACACAAGAAGCTCACGACCCGAATGACCCACGGCAGCATGCCATGTGGGCTCTACGCAACCTACCGATGGTTGCGGGTACCGGAGCTATCACCCACCCTGGTTACCTGGCCGATTGGTCAGAACACCTGTGGAAGTGTGGGTTTCGGCATGTCGACGCTCTGAGGGCGCTGGCTGATGAGAACGGAAACATCCACGTCAGCCAGCTCCCTGAGCAGGAAATCAGATTTCAGCAGCCCTTCCGGGGCCAGCGTCACCACATGAATCCCGCTGCCCGATGGGTCGGTCTCGATGAGAAAGACCCTGAGCCCGTTCGCATTCCGAACATTCGGCAGCTCACTGACCAGGAGAACCAAGCGATGATCAAGCAGTATCAGGACGCCGGGTTGATCCCCGACGGTTCCGTTGGCCCGCCTTTGGGCGGCGAGGTCATCGAATGACCTACCGCTACACTCCCCCGTTCGGCATCAGGGTGCTCCAGATCGTCATCCTGTGCGAGGCGATCCTCCGAGGGATCGCGTTCATCCTGACCCCTCAGGTGACCCTAGCCACCACCGACATCGTGGCCAGCGCGCCGATCCAGGTGTGGGGCGCAGGCTTCATCACCTTCGCCGTCGTCGGCCTGTTCGGTGAGGCTCTGATGTCCGGAGTCCCGCTGAGCGCCAACGACTCCAGCGCAAGGGCGTGGCCCAGCTTCGTCGCCCACTCGGGCCTGATGATCCTCTACAGCGCCATGACCCTGGCCTATGTCGCAGCCGTCTTTGACGGCGAGCATGCCCTGTCCACTGCACCAGGAGCGATGGCGGTGTTCGCATACGTCCACTGGCTCTTCGCCCGTAGGAAGAAGTCCCATGTCACCTGAGATCTGGCAGTACCTGCCGCAGAACTGGATCGGACTCTTCGCGGTCATCATGTTCGTCCTGTACGTCGGGTCGCAGATCATCGAGAAGTTCGAGGGTCTGGCCAAGGTGCTCCCCGGCGGCAAGTGGTGGCACGACCGGCAGAAGGACAAGCGCGGCCGGCGCAAGGAACTCGTCAACGATGACAACGAGATCATTCGCGCTCTGCAGGAGCAGGTTACGTCGATCGTGCTCGAGCTGGCGACCGTCCGGGAGACGCTCCGCTCGTTCACCGCGTGGTCGGTCTACGACGCCCGCTGGCACCACCAGGCGCTCGTTCAGCACGCCGACAAGGACTGCACCATGTCGGACCACCTCGACTACTTCGCTTTCGAAACGCTCTGGAAGGCAGACCCCATCGGGGCCTCTCGTCTTCCCCTCTGAGAGGCTTAGATGACTGACTACCCAGGCGCGGCAGTAGAAGCTGCCGACGCCGACGGCGCATTCCAAATCGGCGGTGGCTCCTACAACTTCGGCCAGAAGTACAACGAGCAGATCATACGCTCGATGTTCTCGATCCCTGCACCGACCCCCGGCACCGCACTGAACCTCCTTCGGCAGCAACTAGAACGGCTGCCGTTGGACGTTCTGCGGCAGTTCCAATCACTCCTCCCGGCTCCCCCGGACGCGTGGAACTCAGTCCAAGGCGCGGTCAACGCGATCACCAACGCGCTCACCGACGTGGCGAAGTTCCTCGGCATCGACCAGTGGGACGACTGGCTCCTCAACGTATTCAACCACCTGTCAACGGAACTCAGGCAGATGATCGACATCCTCGGTGGTGCGATCGTCACGCCTATCAACGCCGCCGTCGCGGCGGTGCAGGACTGGTGGGTCAGCGTCAACGTCTACGGACAGAACCTGACCGTGCTGATCCAGAAGCTGCTGGCCAACCCGGCAGAGGTCATCGGCTCGATCCCGCAGACTCTGGTCAACGGTCTCAGCGGAGCCCTGGGCAACCTGCAGTCGATGATCAACCAGTTCGGCGACATCGTCAACGGACTCGTAGTCACGCCAATCACCCAGGCAGTGGCCAACTTCCAGAACTGGTTCCTCAACCTGATCGGCTTTCAGCGCGAGACCTCGAGCACGCAGATCAACCTGCAGAACTTCGCCATCTCGGCGGTCACCTCGACAGCGCGGAACCCCACCTGGGTCTGCCGCTACCCGATCGGTGACGTGGTCTACCCGGAGTACATGAACGCCCAGTACGAGGTGTACGGCTTCACCGACGGCCAGTCGGCCGGCACGGCGCACACCCACACGCTGAGCTTGAACAACCGTGCGTACTCCGACGCCGCAGGTTGGTCGGTGCTCCAGAACCAGTCTCGTGGCTCGTACATCACGATCTCGAACTCGACGGTCATCGACACGATGGGCATGATGCTCTGGAAAGAGGGCACTACCGCCCTCAACAACGTCTTCATGGAGCTGTTCCGGGAGAACGTAGATGGCAGCATTACTCGCCTTGTCTCCGTTGACGTTTCGTCGCTGATCACCACGAGCACGACCTATGTCGAGACGAGCATCCCCGGCCAGATCGTCCAGGCCGGTGAGCGCTACCTGATCCGTCTCCGGAACGCGTCTACCACGAACCCGATCGTCAGGTCGGTGTCCATGACGCTGACCGACGCGATGGTTCAGGGCCAGTTCTACACCAGCACGGCGGCAACTAGCGGCAAGTCCAGCTACACCGCTGCTGAGTGCTCCACTGCCCGTGGCGCTTCCATGATCTCCCCCTGGGGGCTTCTGGCTGCGAAGAACCTGCCGCTGACCGACCAGTCGTTCTCCGACGACTTCAACCGCTCCGCGATGGGCGGTCTGTGGTCGCTGATCACCGTCATCGCTGCGGGATCCGCTGGCCCGCAGAAGAACCTCGCGATCGTCAACGGGAAGTGCGTCAGCACCGGCTCGATCACCGACGGTGGGGCTCTCTTCAAGGGAACGCAGAGCGCGGTGTACGTCCGACCGACGAACGGCGATGCTCAGCGAGTCGACGGAAACGTCTACCCCGCAACCTCATCCCAGTTCCACTCCGGGCTGGCGATGCACTGCTCCCGAGACGGCTCCCAGGCCGTCGTCCTGGCCGTAGCCAACAACCGCGTGGCTATCTGGACGGGATCCCTGACTGCGGTCTCCATGACCGAGCGGAAGGCCGTAGCAGGCGGCGGTGCAGGTCTCTACTCGATGTACTACGACGCGCCTCGGAACACCTACGTGGTGCTCAAGAACGGCGAGCCGATCGGTCTCGAGTGGACTGACACTGACAACGTCGTTCAGCACGGTCGCGACTTCCGCTACGGCGGCGTGCGACACGGCAGGGAACTGGGCCTCGGCTCCGGACCCATCGACAACTGGACGCTCCGTGACTGGCAGCCTCCGATGTCCGACGAAGCTGCTGCGGCAGTAGCGTAAGAAAGTCCCCCTCTTCGGAGGGGGCTTTTTTGCGTTTAGCGGTACCGGTCCGACATCTTCCACCAGCAGTACGTCCACGCGAAGCAGAAGAGGAACAGGATGCCCGAGATCGTCGCCTGGGACTCGTAGTACGCCCAGCCGAAGAACGCCGTCGGTAGCGCCGACAGACCGGCGAGAAACAGGAACAAGGGGTTCCGGTCCTTCGGCTTCTCAGCGACCGCCTGAGAGGGCGCTGGCCCCTGCTGTGCCCCGCTGAAGTTTGGTGTCCACTGCTCGCCGTCGAACCACCTGAGCCCCGGTATGCCGTTCGGATCCGGATACCAACCCGGTTGCACCGGTCGGTCGTACATAGATCTCCCCCTGTGAGAGTGCTGTGAGCTACCCATCGTAGCTTCGATCGAAGTAGCTGCGCTCGCCCTTCCGACAGAGCAGGTACCTCAGGCCCGCGTCGAGATAGAGCTGCCTCCGCTCGCTCTCGTCGGCGGCTTTCCATGCGTCAGCTTTCGTCTGGCCGGTCTCCTCGATCGCCCACCCCGCTGCGCGGCTTGGAGTGGCCGCGAGCTGGTCGCGCTTGGCTACCTGGGCCTTCATCCTCTCCAGCCACATCCGCTCGTCCTCAGGAGTCGTCAGGAGGCCGGCGTCGGACTCCATCCTCAGCCGCTCGATGGTCGCGTTGACTTGCTCCAGCTCGGCACTGCGATCCTCCCCCGGCACGAACACCTTGCGGGTCATCGGCTCATCGCCACGGAAGTAGGTGAACTCGTGGGCAAGCTGAAAGTCCACGTCCTCGGCCTTGGCCGTCACGCCGTTGCAGTTGAGCGGAGTCCGACCACAGCGGTAGTAGCGATAGTCCTCGCCCCCGCTCCGATTCTTCGTGTGCTGCTGGGCCAGGGACGCCCCGCAGATGCCCTCGGTGACACCGCACGCTGGACAGCCGGTGCATCCGCAGAAGGCCACCCCGAGGACTGGGTTCGCGCTCCTGCTCGGGTTGCGCCGCCCGATCTTCCGGAGCTGGGCAGCCTTCTGGATCTGCGCCCAGGTGGCGTCATCGAACGTCGGCGGAGCCATCCGGATCGGATCCCCCTCGGAGTCGAGCACAGTCCTCGCGTGCTTGCCTCGCCCAGTCATCTTGAAGCCCTGTGTACGTGGAGAGGTCAGCCCGTCGATGACGACGTTGACGTTCCACGGACGAGCCTTCGGTGGTTTGCCAGCAGCCGCCCGAGCGCGGTCCATGTTGGTGAGCACACCCTGCTCGTTGAGCCACGCCGCGATGCGGATGAAGCTCCAGCCGTCCAGCAGACGGCGAGCCATCTCGTGCAGCAGCTCCTTGCCGACCTCGTCGGTAGCTAGACCCCTACCCTTACCGCTCGGATGATCGACCACCTTGAACCCGAGAGGCGGTACTCCGGAGGCCCAGCGGTCCATGCCGCGCAGTGCCCGGTGGCTGTCCTGAGCCCTCGTCTTGAAGCGGTTCAGCTCGAGCTGCGCGAAGAACGATCCGAGGTAGACGAACAGCTCGGCCATCATCTCGTCAATACCCTTCACGGCTCCTGGCCGCTTGGGTCTGTAGTCCAGCGTCAGCCCGTCGTCGGCGAACGCCACGACCTTGTGCTGCTCCTCAGCCCACCTTGCGAAGTCGACGCAGTGCCGGGTAGACCGGAAAGCGCGGTCCATCTTCGACCAGACGATCACGTCCCACTGCGCTGCGCCCTCAGGCGTCAGCCACGGCCCGAGGTCTGGCCGGTCTTCCGGACGCTTCTCGGCAGAGACACCGAGATCCTCGAAGGTCCCAACGATGTTGTAGCCCTTGGAGATTGCCCAGTTAGTCGCAGTCTCGATCTGAGCGAGATGCGAGACCTTCTGAGGCCCTTGGACTACCGAGACTCGTGCCCCGACCAGGGCTCTTGGCGCTGAACTCATTTTGTAAGTGTATCGGAACCTGCTGATCCAGCAGCATGCCGGTCAGCAGGGCGAACGGATCCTCACTCAACAGGTCGTCGGACGCGGGATCTCCGGTGAGCTGCAATCTCGCCATGGCCGACAGTCTAGGACGACGATCGGATCGGTTCGGGTATCTGCGCCGCTGCGGTGTGCAATCGTGAACGCATGAGACGGGTGATTGCTCCTGCGGTCGCGGCGGTCGCGACCGCTCTCGCCTTGGCCGGCACCGCGCACGCGATACCGGATCAGGGCACCCCCGAATTCGACCTGTACATGCAGGGCCTGGCCCGCAACGGCTACAACCTGAATCCCGACACCGCGTGGCGCGTCGCGCATCAGGCGTGCATCGGCGGCATACCGGGATACATCGGTCTTGAGCTGGCGGCGCAAGGCGTGATCGGCCCCGGAGCGCAGGAGCGGGTGTTCGACGTAGCCCGGAAGTACGCCTGCCCCGTCCAGTAGGCGAGGCGCCGAGATGTCGGGTGCGGTAGCGCTCGCGCTGGCGGTCGCGCTCGCCGCGGTCGCATTGATCGTCGGCGCGATCGCCGTGCTGACCCGCAGCGTGGTCACCACACCGGCCGAACGGACGGTGCACGCCGCGCTGCACACCGCCTCGCTGGCGGCACGCTCACTGCGCAAGGGTTTGGACGCCGACTCCGCGACCGGCGCCGCCCCGCACCTGCGCGGCCTCACCGGCTCGGACGGCGTCGCGCTCTACGACGGCGACACCGGTCTGCTGGCACTCGATCCGCTCGGTGACGCGCTGTGGACGCCGGCCATCCTCGAGGTCTGTCACCACACCGCCCGGGACGCGATCTCCGGCCAGCGCCGAGTGCTCGCCCGCGACCAGACCCCCGCCGTGGTGGCCCAGCCGCTGCTCGACGACGACGGCACGGTGATCGGTGTGCTCGTCGTGGTCAACACCGCCGAACCCTCGCCCGGCATGCTGGGTGCGGTCGCCGAGGTGGCGCGCTACGCCGCCAGCCAGCTCGAGCTGGCCGAACTCGACGCGTCGCGGGCCCGGCTCGACCGGGCCGAAGTGCTCGCGCTGCGCGCCCAGATCAGCCCGCACTTCATCTACAACGCGCTCAACACGATTGCCTCGTTCGTCCGCACCGATCCCGACCGGGCCCGCGACCTCATCCTGGAGTTCGCCGACTTCACCCGCTACTCGTTCCGCTCCGCGGGCCCCTACACGGTGCTGGCCGATGAGCTGCGCAACATCGATCGCTACCTGACTCTCGAACGTGCCCGGTTCGGGCCCAACCTGTCGGTGACCCTGCAGATCGCACCCGAGGTATTGACCGTCGTTGTGCCGTTCCTGGCATTGCAGCCGCTGGTCGAGAACGCGGTGCGCCATGGCCTGGCCGGGCGGCAGGGCGGATCGATCGAAATCATCGCTCACAACGAGGGTTCCGACTGCGTCATCAGCGTGGAGGACGACGGCGTCGGCATGGATCCGGACGCCCTGCGCTCCGGGCACGGCGACGTCCTCGGCGACGGCGAGCAGACCGCCCACGTCGGGCTGAGCAATGTCGACCATCGCCTGCGCGCGGCGTTCGGCAACGACTACGGTCTGGTGGTCGAGACCGCCCCGGGAGCGGGCACGAAGGTGATCATGCGAGTGCCGAAGTTTCGCGCGGGCGTCCACGTCTAGGAGGTGAAGTGGCAGTGCAGCTCTGGGTGTTGGCGGTCGACGACGAAGCCCCGGCGCTCGACGAGCTCACCTACCTGCTCGGCGAGCATCCCGATGTCGCCGAGGTGACCGGCGCCGGCGACTCCACGTCCGCGTTGCGCATCATCAACGAACGCACCGTGGATGCGATCTTCCTGGACATCAACATGCCGGGGCTCTCGGGCCTCGAATTGGCCAGTGTGCTCGGCAATTTCGCGCACCCGCCCGCCGTCGTGTTCGTCACCGCGCATGACGACAAGGCGCTGGCCGCTTTCGAGGTCGGCGCGCTGGACTATCTGCTCAAGCCGATCCGCAAGGAGCGCCTCGACGAGGCGGTCCGGCGAGTGGTGTCCGCGCGCGCCGCGGAGCCGGCCCCTCCTGCCGACGAGCCGCAGGCCGACACCATCCCGGTCGAGCTCGGCGGGGTGACCCAGCTGGTGCGTTGCGACACCATCGGCTGGGTCGAGGCCGAAGGCGACTACGCCCGCCTGCACGCCGCCTCCGGCTCGCATCTGGTGCGAATTCCGTTGAGCACCTTGGAGGATCGCTGGCGCAGCCGCGGGTTCCAGCGGGTGCACAGGTCCTATCTCGTCGCACTGAACATGGTGACCGGGCTGCGCACCTCCGGCGCCTCGACGATGGTGCGACTGCGCGCCAACGGGGCCTCGGCACCGGTCGAGCTTCCGGTCAGCCGCCGCCAGGCCCGCGAACTGCGCGACCGGCTGATCCGTGATCCGATGCGGACCTTCCGGCCGGGGACCGCCGATGACTAGGCCGGCTCGCCCGCAGCGCGAGCGCGTCGTGCTGGCCCACCGGCGCGGCAGCCGCCTGGTGCACACCCGGGTGGAGGTGCAGGAGCAGACCGAGGTCGGCGACGCGCTGGTGCGCGGACTGGTGCGGGCCCAGCTCGGGCTGGCGCTGCGACTGGCCGCGGTGGTGGCCGGCGGCATGGCGGCGCTGCCGTTGATCAACGCGGTGTTCCCAGAGTTGTCGAATGCCAGCGTGTTCGGGATGCGGCTGAACTGGCTGACCCTGGCAATCCTGGTCTACCCGGCTCTCTACGGCATCGGTCGGCTCTTCATCCGGCTCGCCGAACAAGGCGAACGCGACTTCATGGGCGTCGTCGACGATGAGAGTCCGCCGTGAGCGGATCGACGGCGACGGCCCTGACCGCGGGCGGCCTGCTCGCCGCCGCGGTGGCGACGGTGGCCGTCGGCGCCTACGGAATTCGGCTGTCGCGCACCACATCGGACTTCCTGGTGGCGTCGCGCACCGTGGGCCCACGCTGGAATGCCGCCGCGATCTCGGGTGAATACCTTTCGGCGGCCTCGTTTCTCGGGGTCGCCGGGCTGATCGCCAAGTACGGTGCCGACGCGCTGTGGTATCCGGTCGGCTTCACCGCGGGCTACCTGGGTCTGCTGCTGTTCGTCTCCGCTCCCCTGCGTCGCTCCGGCGCCTACACCGTGCCGGACTTCGCGGAGTTCCGGCTCGGTTCACCGAGGGTGCGCCGGGTCGCGATGCTCGTCGTCGTCACCGTCTGCATCTTCTATCTCGTTCCCCAGTATCAGGGTGCCGGACTTGCGCTGAAAACCCTTCTTGGCGTGCCTGTTTGGATCGGGCCGCTCGCGGTCGGCGGGATCGTGATCGCCAATGTCGTCGGTGGCGGCATGCGCTCGATCACGTTCGTCCAGGCCTTCCAGTACTGGCTGAAGCTGACCGCGGTCGCGGTGCCGGCCCTGGCTCTGCTCATACACTTCGGGCACGAACACCCCGCACTCGGCGGCCCGCTCCCACCCACCGTGGACCAGCCGACCGCCGTCAGCATCGACACCGACGTGGTCGTCACGGTCGCCGACCCGGCCGGTGTCACGGTGTCCGGCCCGACGCACAGCGGTGCCCTGCACAGTCCCGGCCAGTACAGCCTGCAGAAGGGCACCACCCTGACGCTGGCCGCCGGAGCCCAGACCCCCGTCGTCGTCGGCGCACCCGCCAGCGGCTCGGCGTGGATCGTCAGCGGCGGCGGACTGGGCGGCAAACATCCGCTCTACCAAGTGTTTTCCATCATGGTGGCAACATTCCTCGGCGCGATGGGACTCCCCCATGTGCTGGTCCGCTTCTATACCAACCCCGACGGACGCGCCGCACGCCGCACCGCTCTGAGCGTGATCGCCCTACTGTCGTTGTTCTATCTGTTCCCGGTGCTGCTCGGAGTGTTCGCCCGGCTGTACGTGCCCCAGCTACTGATCACCGGCAAGGCCGATGCGTCGGTGCTGCTGCTGCCGTCGGCAACCATCGCCGGGCTACCCGGGGAACTGCTCGGCGCGCTGGTCGCGGCCGGCGCGATCGCGGCCTTCCTGGCGACCTCGTCCGGTCTGCTGGTCAGCATCGCCGGCGCGCTGTCCACCGATGTGCTGCGCGGGCGGGTCCGCGACTTCCGGATCGTGGCGCTGATAGCCGGCCTCATCCCGATCCCGCTCTCGCTCGTCGCGCCGGTTCTGGAACTGTCGCGCGGTGTCGGTCTGGCGTTCGCCGTCGCGGCGTCCACACTGTGCCCGCTGCTGGTTCTCGGTATCTGGTGGCGCGGGCTGACCGCGACCGGGGCGATCGCCGGGCTGGTGGTCGGCGCACTGGCATCGGGTCTGGCCATTCTCATCTCGATCACCGGCTGGGTCGACGACGACGTGCTCGGCGGCTGGCTGACAACGCTGATCGGCTACCCCGCCGCCATCACCGTTCCGCTGGCGTTCGCGACGATGGTGCTCGTCAGCCGCGTCACCCGGAGCGACGTGCCCCCCGATGTGGCGCGCATCTTCGCGCGCATGCATGTACCGGAGCGGCTCGGCATGGGGCTGGAACGAGTCCCCCGCGGCTGAGCGGACCGTTCAGCGCCGAGCGCCAACCGTTCAACGCATCGTCCGCGCGCGCTCTAGGACTGTGATGCACCTCTCAATAGCCTGTGAACACGACCGGAGTTCACACCTTTTCGAGCTGAGGAGCACGCGGTGTCCACAACCGACCTGCCGCCACGGGAGACCCATCCCAGCGGGGCCCAATACCTGGCCATGCAGGCCAGCCCGGAGTTCCAGGAGCTGCGCCGCACACTGCGCCGCTTCGTGTTTCCCACCACGGCGTTCTTCCTGATCTGGTACGCCACCTATGTGCTGCTGGGCGCCTTCGCCCACGACTTCATGGCCGTCAAGGTGTGGGGCAACATCAACGTCGGACTGCTCATCGGTCTGGGCCAGTTCGTGACGACATTCCTCATCACGGGCTTGTATGTGCGGTTCGCCAATCGGGAGCTCGACCCGCGCGCCGAGGCCATCCGCACCGAGATGGAAGGCGCGGCCAAGTGAGCACCACCGTCTTGGCCGAGGCAGCCCGAATCGGCAATCCGGTCGTCAACATCAGCATCTTCGTGGCCTTCGTGCTCATCACGTTGTTCATCGTGATCCGCGCCGGTCGCACCAACACCAACGCCACCGAGTTCTTCACCGGTGGCCGGGCGTTCTCCGGACCGCAGAACGGCATCGCCATCGCCGGCGACTATCTTTCTGCGGCAAGCTTTCTCGGCATCGCGGGCGCTATCGCGGTGTATGGCTATGACGGCTTCCTCTATTCGATCGGCTTCCTGGTCGCGTGGCTGGTCGCCCTGCTGCTGGTCGCTGAATTGCTGCGCAACACAGGCAAATTCACAATGGCCGACGTGCTGAGCTTCCGGCTCAAGCAGCGGCCGGTGCGGGTGGCCGCGGCCACCTCGACGCTGACGGTGTCGCTGTTCTATCTGCTGGCCCAGATGGCCGGCGCCGGTGGCCTGGTCGCGCTGTTGCTCGACGTCCACGGCCGCACCGCCCAGTCCTTCGTGATCGCGGTGGTCGGTGTGCTGATGATCGTCTACGTGCTGGTCGGCGGCATGAAGGGCACCACGTGGGTGCAGATCATCAAGGCCGTCCTGCTGATCGCGGGTGCGGCAATCATGACGGCCATGGTGCTGGTCAAGTTCGGTCTGAACTTCTCCGACATCCTGGGTTCGGCGCAGCAGATGGTGCATGACGCCACCACCAAGGGCGTCGCCAGCCGCGACGTGCTGGCTCCCGGTGCCCAGTACGGCGCCAACACCACCTCGAAGATCAACCTGCTGTCGCTGGGTCTGGCGCTGGTGCTCGGCACTGCGGGCCTGCCGCACGTGCTGATGCGCTTCTACACGGTGCCGACCGCGAAAGAGGCTCGGCGGTCGGTGGTGTGGGCGATCGGCCTGATCGGTGCGTTCTATCTGTTCACCCTGGCGCTGGGCTACGGCGCGGCGGCGATGGTGGGGCCGGACAAGATCCTGGCCGCCCCGGGCGGGCAGAACTCGGCCGCCCCGTTGTTGGCCTTCGAGCTCGGCGGGGTGATTTTGCTCGGCGTCATCTCCGCGGTCGCATTCGCCACCATCTTGGCCGTGGTCGCCGGTCTGACCATCACTGCGTCGGCCTCGTTCGCCCACGACGTCTACGCCAGCGTTCTCAAGAGTCACAAGGTGACCGAGGAGGAGCAGGTCAAGGTCTCTCGCATCACCGCGGTGGTACTCGGTGTCGCCGCGATCGGGCTCGGCATCCTGGCCAACGGCCAGAACGTCGCGTTCCTGGTGGCGCTTGCCTTCGCGGTGGCGGCCTCGGCCAACCTGCCGACGATCGTGTACTCCCTGTACTGGAAGCGGTTCAACACCCGCGGCGCCCTGTGGAGCATGTACGGCGGATTGATCAGCTGCCTGGTGCTGATCGTCTTCTCGCCGGCCGTCTCGGGCAACAAGACCGCGATGATCCCCGGTGCGAACTTCGACTGGTTCCCGCTGGCCAACCCCGGCATCGTGTCGATTCCGCTGGCGTTCGTCCTCGGTGTCGTCGGAACGCTGACGTCGAAGGACGCCGGCGATCCGGAGATCAACGCGGAGATGGAAGTCCGGTCGCTGACCGGGGTGGGCGCGGAGAAGGCCACGCACCACTAGCGCCGAGCAGACACAAACTCGGGCTTCGGACGACCGATCCGCCCGAGTTTGTGTCTGCTCGCCAGGAATGTGCACAGCGCGCTCGCGTTGACTATTCGCATGGCATCCACCCGCACATCGTTCGCCTTCGCCCTGTTGGCCTACGCGTTCGCCGCGGTCATGGTGGGCACCACGCTGCCGACTCCGCTGTACGCGCTCTACTCCGATCAGATGCACTTCGCAGTCCTGACGACGACGGTCATCTACGCCACCTACGCCGGCGGGGTGTTGTTCGCGCTGCTGGTGTTCGGCGGCTGGTCCGACGCCATCGGCCGACGGCCGGTGCTGCTGGCCGGTGTCGGTGCAGCGCTGGCCAGTGCGGTGATGTTCCTGTTCGCGGACTCGGTGCCCGAGCTTCTGGTGGGCCGGGTGCTCTCCGGGTTGTCGGCGGGTGTCTTCACCGGCACCGCCACCGCGGCGGTCATCGAAGCCGCGCCGCCCAGCTGGCGGACCCGCGCGGCGGCGGTGGCGACGATCGCCAACATCGGCGGCCTCGGCACGGGACCCATCCTGGCCGGCATCCTGGCGCAGTACGCGCCGAGCCCGCTGAAGCTCACCTACCTCGTCCACATCGGGTTGATGGTGCTGGCCGCTGTCGCGATCCTGTCGGTGCCCGAGACGTCGAGCCGCACCGGAAAGCTCGGCCTGCAACGGCTTTCGGTGCCGCCCGAGGTGCGGTCGGTGTTCATCACCGCCGCGCTGGCCGCCTTCGCCGGTTTTGCCGTCACGGGGTTGTTCACCTCGGTGGCGCCGTCGCTGCTGACCAACGTCATCGGGATCGGCAATCATGCGCTGGCCGGCTTGATGGCCGGCTCGATCTTCGGCGCCTCGGCGATCGCGCAGATCGCCGGAACTCGTATCGAACCGCAGCGTGCGGTTGCACTGGGCTGCGCCATCCTGGCAGTCGGCATGGGCATTCTGGTTGTCGCCCTGCACTATTCGTCACTGCCCGGCCTGATCGCCGCGGCCGTGGTGGCCGGCGCCGGCCAAGGCATCAGCTTCAGCCGCGGCTTGGCGGCGGTCGCCGAACGCACTCCGGCGGAGCGGCGGGCCGAGGTCAGCTCCACCTACTTCGTGGTGGCCTACATCGCGATTTCGATCCCGGTGATCGGAGAGGGTTTCGCCGCACAGGCGTGGGGGCTGCGCACCGGCGGCACCGTGTTCGCGGTCGCGGTCGGGGTGCTCGCCCTGGTCTGTCTCGCAGCCATCCTCTGGCAGGAATCACGCCCGGCGGCAGAGCTTTCCGAGCATGCCGCCGGCTAGCCGCTCTTACGGCGGAATTCCCGCCGGTTCTCCACCGGGCCGTGCGAGCGGGGCTGCTTGGGGCCGCTGTCCGTGTGCGCTGATCCGCCCGCCGACTTCGCCTTCTTACGCTCCAGCGCCTCACGGAACTTGCGCTTGTTGTCGTCCTGCGGTTCGGACTCTGATTCGGCCATGCGGTCAGACTAACCCGTTGGTCAGCGGATGCCGGGCGGCATTCCGTAGAGGTGCGAGATCGGCAGCTTCAGAAGGACCCGACGGTCGGTGACCATGGCACGTCGATAGTCGTCCCAGTCCGGATGCTCACCGGCGACGTTGCGATACAGCGCCACGAGAGCTTCGACGGTGTCATCGTGTGGTTCGGCTGCGGGCGGGCTGAGGATCGCGTTGCCGTCGGCGACCGCATAGGACCAGCCGTCGTCGGAGGACACCAGGATCGAGGCGCGCGGGTCGCGGCGCAGATTGCGCGTCTTGGCGCGCGGTTCGGTGATGGAGACTTCGACGACGAGATTGCGCCGGTCGAAGTGATACGTCACGTTGGACAGCTGCGGGCGGCCGTCTCGTTTGATGGTCGCGAGCACGCCCAGTGAGTTGCCCGCGATCACCGCCAGCAGTTTGTCGTCGAACACCTGACGGGACATCCCCCGAGCCTACGTCGCTAGCATCGAGAACATGACCCGCTACGCGGCTTTCCTGCGCGGTGTGAACGTGAGCGGAACGACGATGAAGATGGCCGACGTCGCCGCCGCCTTCACCGACACCGGCTTCAAGAACGTCAAGACCATCCTCGCCAGCGGCAACGTGTTGCTCGACAGCGGTGCCGCCGCCAAGACGGTGCGTACGAAAGCCGAAGCGGCACTTCGGGATGCGTTCGGATATGAAGCCTGGGTGCTGGTCTACGACCTCGAGACGCTGCGCGCCATCGCCGACGGCTATCCATTCGAACCCGAGGTCGAGGGCTATCACTCGTACGTGACGTTCGTCAGCGATCCGGCCATCCTCGACGAGCTGGCCGATCTGGCCGGCGAGGCCGGACCCGACGAGAAGATCGAACGCGGTGACGGTGTCCTCTACTGGCAGGTCCCCAAGTCCTCGACGCTGGACTCGGCCGTCGGTAAGACGATGGGTAAGAAGCGCTACAAATCGTCGACCACCACGCGCAACTTGCGCACTCTGGCGAAGGTATTGACATGACAACGGAAAAGATCGACGCCAGTCAGCTCGGCGGTGTCTCCGAAACCGCGCTGCTGACGCTCAACGGACGCGCCTACCAGGCGAGTCTGCCGGGCGCGATCCTGCGCGACCCGATGGCGATCAAGGTCGTCGACTCCATCGACTTCGACTTCGACAAGTTCGGCCGTAAGGGCCAGGAAATGGCGCTGCGCTCACTGGCGGTCGACTCCTGCGCGGTGAACTATCTGCGCACGCACCCGCAGGCCACCGTCGTCGCGCTGGCCGAAGGCTTCCAGACCAGCTTCTGGCGGTTGAGCGACGCCATAGCGGATCCCCAGTTCCACTGGGTGTCGGTGGACCTGCCGCCGGTGATCGAGCTGCGCGAGCGTCTGCTGCCGTCGTCGCCGCGAATCACCGCGCTGGCGCAGTCCGCGCTGGACTACAGCTGGATGGACCGGGTGGAAACGGCGAACGGCGTGTTCATCACCGCTGAAGGCCTGCTGATGTACCTGCAGCCGAACGAGGCGATGGACCTTATTGCCCAGTGCGCCAAGCGTTTTCCCGGCGGCCAGATGTTCTTCGACGTGCCGCCGGTGTTCGTCAAGAAGCTTGCCCCGAAGGGTATGAAGTCCTCGAAGCACTACCGCGTCCCACCGATGCCGTTCAGCCTCACCACCGTGCAGCTGGCCGACCTGGTCAACACGGTGCCGGGGATCACCGCGGTCCACGACATCCCGATGCCGAAAGGCCGCGGCTTCTTCTTCGACAAGGTGTGGCCGGCAATCTGGAACTTCGGCCCGACGAAGCGCTTCCGCGGTTCCTACACGCTGCTGGAATTCGGCTGACGGCTCAGCCGAACGCCTTGTCCAGATATTGCAGCGCCTCCTGCTTGCCCAGTCCCAGCGCACGCGCGGCTTCGACGTAGGCATTGGCCGCCGCGGCCATCGCGGCGTCGGCGGGATCGGCGCGGGCCACAAAAGTTCCGAAGCGGCCACGGGTTTCGACGATGCCCGCGGTTTCCAGTTCCCGGTAGGCCCGCGCGACGGTGTTGACGGCCAGATTCAGCTGACCGGCCAGTTCGCGCACCGTCGGCAGCCTGGTGCCGGGCGAAAGGCGCCCGTCCCGGATCCCCTCGATGAGCTGTGTTCTGAGCTGATCAAACAGCGGACGCGTGGCCTGACCGTCGACGCGTAACCAGACCCCCAAATCCGACACATGCTAAGTATCGCCCAGACCGGCTATTTTGGGGGATGTGCGTATCGCGGTACTGAGCGGGGCGGGGATCTCCGCCGAGAGCGGCGTGCCGACGTTCCGCGACGACAAGACCGGTTTGTGGGCGAAATACGACCCCTACGAATTGTCGAGCACAGACGGGTGGCAGAACCACCCCGAACGGGTGTGGGCCTGGTATCTGTGGCGGCATCACCTCGTGCAGCAGGTCGAGCCGAACGACGGGCACCGCGCGGTGGCGGCCTGGCGGGACTACGCCGAGGTTTCGGTGATCACCCAAAATGTCGACAATCTGCACGAACGGGCGGGCAGCAACCCGGTCCACCACCTGCACGGCAGCCTGTTCGAGTTCTGGTGCGACACCTGCGGTTCGCGCTACCACGGTCAACTGCCGGACATGCCGGAGCCTGAGCTGGAGAAGATGCCGCCGCAGTGCGAATGCGGCGGACTGGTCCGTCCCGGGATCGTCTGGTTCGGCGAACAGCTGCCCGACGAGCCGTGGCAGGCCGCCGTCGAAGCGGTGGCGACCTCCGACGTCCTGGTGGTGGTGGGCACATCCGGGATCGTCTATCCGGCGGCCGGCCTTCCGGATGTGGCGTTGGCCCGCGGAGCCGTCGTCGTGGAAGTCAATCCCGAGCCGACTCCGCTGTCGGCGAATGCGACGCTCACCATCCGCGAGTCGGCCAGCACCGCGCTGCCGACCCTGCTGCAGCAGTTGCCCGAACTGTTGACGAACTAGTTCTTCGTCGCCCGGCCCAGTGCGACCTCGTGTACCGGCAGTGGCACCCATGCCGGGAACTGCGCCTCGCGGCGCGCGGTCGCGATGACGAACCCGGCCCCGGAGATCGCGCGCTCGGTGTCGCGGTGCGTGTGGCAGTTGCCTGCGAACCGCGGCCAGATCGTGGCGTCGGCCACCCGCTGCACTTGACCGCGCCATCCGCCTTCGGCGATGTGCTCGAAGTAGCGCAGCTCGCCGCCCGGCTTCAGCACGGACTTGAGCTGCCGCAGCACCCCGTCGGGGTCGGCGACCGAGCACAGCACCAGTGAGCACACCACCGCATCGAACGGTTCGGTCGCGGGCATGGTCTCGACGGTCGACTCGATCACGGTGACCGGAATGCGGGCCGCCGCGGCGGCGCGTTCGGCCAACGGTGCGAGGCGGGTCTCCGGCTCGAGGGCGACCACCTCGGTCACCGTGTCGGGATAGAACTCGAAGTTGGTTCCGGTGCCCGCCCCGACCTCGAGGACACGCCCATGCAGCCCGGCGAGATTCTCGCGGCGGAGCCTGCGCATGGCCTCGGACTCATGAGCGGACAACATCGTCCAGAAGCGGGCGAAGAACGGGTTGTCCACGGTCTGCTGTGACATATCTGTGATGTCCTCCCTGCTCAGAGCCACCCTAGCCGCAGGCGGTTTTTGGCCGCAGCCGTGACCAACCTGACTTTTGAGTAAGGCACGACCTGACTCGCGAGTAACAATTGCCAGGAAACTCCGAATCCTGGCTCAAAGATTCCTTAATGCCGACTCATAGAGTCCTGGGTATGTGGATCGACGACACCAGTGCCGATGTCATCAAGATCGATTTCGACGCGCTGTATCACGGAGACTTTCTCGTGGAGGGTGACACCTCCGAGCAGTTCGAGGACAAGCCGCCGCTCGCCAACGCGAGCTAGCGCGCTGCGCCAAACGGCGCCCCACGGCTGATGCGGTGACGCGCCGTCCGGAGCTTTGATGTGGGCAGTGCCCGCCTGGGATCAGGCGGGCACTTTTGCGTCTTGGCTGTCGATCATGCCCGCCAGCCGTCCGCCGATGATCTCCTCGGCTTCGGAGACGATCCGGGAGATCAGCTCGGCACAGGTCGGGATGTCGTTGATCAAGCCCATCGCGGTGCCGACGGTCCAGATGCCGGCATCGATGTCACCGTCGTCGAACACCTTGCGGCCGCGCACGCCGGCCACCAGATCCTTGACGTCCTCGAACTGCCCGCCGCCCTTGAGGATCTCCACGACCTCACGCGAGACGACGTTGGAGGCCACCCGGGCGGTGTTGTGCAGGCTGCGGAAGATCAGCTCGGTGCCGCGCTCGTCGCCGGCCACGATCGCTTCCTTGACGTTCTGGTGGATGCAGGACTCGACCGTGCACATGAACCGCGAGCCCATGTTGATGCCGTCGGCACCGAGTGCCAGCGCGGCCACCAGGCCGCGGGAATCGGCGAATCCGCCCGAGGCGATCATCGGGATCTCGATCTTCTCGGCGGCGGCCGGGATCAACACCAGGCCCGGGACGTCGTCCTCACCGGGATGTCCGGCGCACTCGAACCCGTCGATGCTGATGCCGTCGACCCCCAGGCTCTGGGCCTTGACCGCGTGCCGCACCGAGGTGCACTTGTGCAGCACCTTGATGCCGTTGTCGTGGAACATCGGCAGGTGCGGTGCCGGGTTGGACCCGGCGGTCTCGACGATCTTGATGCCCGCGTCGACGATCACCTGGCGGTACTCGTCGTACGGCGGCGGGTTGATGGCCGGCAGGATCGTCAGGTTCACCCCGAACGGCTTGTCGGTCATGTCCCGGGTGCGGGCGATCTCGTTGGCCAGATCCGCCGGGGTCGGCTGGGTGAGCGCGGTGATGAAACCGAGCCCGCCCGCATTGGCAACGGCGGCAACCAGTTCCGCGCGACCGACCCACTGCATGCCACCCTGGGCGATCGGGTGCTCGACCCCGAAGGTCTCGGTGAACTTCGTCTTGATGGCCATGGTCCTACCTCGGAGCCATCCGGATCGCGCCGTCCAGGCGGATCACTTCACCGTTGAGCATCGGGTTCTCCACGATGTGCACGGCCAGTGCGCCGTACTCGTCGGGGTCACCGAGGCGAGCCGGGTGCGGCACCTGCTGGCCGAGCGAGCGCTGCGCCTCTTCGGGCAGCGAACCCAGCAGCGGGGTCTTGAACAGGCCGGGGGCGATGGTGCACACCCGGATCAGGCTGCGCGAGAGGTCGCGCGCGATCGGCAGGGTCATGCCGACCACGCCACCCTTGGACGCCGAGTAGGCGGCCTGCCCGATCTGGCCGTCGAAGGCCGCGACCGAGGCGGTGTTGATGATGACGCCGCGCTCCTCGCCCTTCAGCGGTTCGGTCTTGGCGATCCGCTCGGCGGCCAGGCGCAGCACGTTGAACGTGCCGATCAGGTTGACCTCGACGACCTTCTTGAAGCCGTCCAGCGGGAACGGACCGTCCTTGCCCAGGGTCTTGATGGCGTTGCCGATGCCCGCGCAGTTGACGTTGATGCGGACCGGGCCGAGCGACTCGGCGATGTCGAGCGCCTTGCTGACGGCCTCTTCGTCGGTGACATTGGCGGCGACGAACTTGGCGCGCTCCCCCAGCTCGGCGACGACGTCGTCACCCTTGAGGTCGATGACGACCACCGAGGCGCCCGCGTCGAGCAGCCGCTTGGTGGTGGCCAGGCCCAGACCTGAGGCTCCGCCGGTGACGACGGCTACGGCGTCCTTGATCTCCACGAATGGTTTCCTTTCAGATACTCAGATAGCTCGACCTACTGGTTGGTTGGGGACTATACCCAGTCGCGCAGGACGGCCTCGTTGTCGGCTCCCGGTACGCCGGGTGCGGCCGGGGTGTCGAGCGCGGTCCGGGAGAACCGGGGGGCGGGAGCGGGGAACGTCGAGCCCGCCTCGGCGTAGAAGGTGTTGCGCTCGGTGTTGTGCGGTTCGGTGTCGACCTCGGCGAACGACAGCACAGGCGTGCAGCAGGCGTCGCTGCCGGCGAACACCGTGGCCCAGTGGTCGCGGTCGTGCTTGCCGAAGGTGTCCGTGAGCACCGCGCGCAGTTCCGGCCAGCGGGTGATGTCGTTCTGGTCGGGCAGGTCGGCGTCGGTGAGCCCGAGCTTCTCGATCAGTTCGGCGTAGAACTGCGGTTCGATCGCGCCGACCGCGACGTACCGTCCGTCGGAGCACTCGTAGGTGTCGTAGTAGGGCGCACCGGTGTCGAGCATGTTGGTGCCGCGCTCGTCGCTCCACATGCCCATGTGGCGGAACGCCCACATCATCTGGGCCAGCACGCTGGAGCCGTCGACCATCGCGGCGTCGATGACCTGCCCCTTGCCGGAGCGCTCGCGCTCCCACAACGCGGACAGGATGCCGACCAGCAGGAACATCGAGCCGCCGCCGAAGTCACCGGCCAGGTTCAGCGGCGGGACGGGACGTTCGTTGACCCGCCCGACGGCGTGCAGCAAGCCGTTGAGCGAGATGTAGTTGATGTCGTGGCCGGCCTGCTGACTGCGCGGCCCGTCCTGACCCCACCCGGTCATGCGGCCGTAGATCAGGCGCTCGTTGACCTTGGCGCAGTCCTCCGGTCCGAGCCCGAGGCGTTCGGTGACGCCGGGACGGAATCCCTCGATGAGGACGTCGGCCTTGGCGATCAGACCCAGGACCATGTCGCGGTCGTTCGGGTCCTTGAGGTTGGCGCCGACCGAGCGACGATTGCGCAGCAGGTAGTCGTTGCTGGGGGTGCCGGTGCCCTTGCCGAGCCGGTCGATGCGGACGACGTCCGCGCCCAGGTCACCGAGGATCATCGCGGCATGCGGACCGGGTCCGATGCCTGCCAATTCGATGACTCGCAAACCGTGCAGTGGTCCGGCCATAGGTGTCTACCCTCCAGTTGATTGATCGCCGCCTTAACTATTTACACCTGGCCTGACCCGTCGTGGGCTGCGCCCCCGCCGGGGCTAAGGTGCAGCCATGACGACCATCGACGCTTACACCGGAGTCCCGGAACTGACCGTGTCACTCGAGCGCGGAGTGCTGTCGGTGACGCTGAACCGGCCGGACAGCCTGAACTCCTTGAACGCGATCATGCTGCGCACGCTCGCCGACGTCCTCGAACATGCGGCTGACGACGCGGCCGTCCGGGCCGTGCGGCTCGGCGGGGCCGGGCGGGGGTTCAGCTCCGGTGCGGGCATCAGCGCCGAGGATCAGTCCGAGCGCCGCCCGGACACCCCGGATGAGGTGTTGCAGGAGGCGAACCGCGCGGTGCGGGCGATCGTAAACCTGCCCAAGCCGGTGGTGTCGGTGGTGCATGGACCGGCGGCCGGGGTCGGGGTGTCGTTGGCGCTGGCCTGCGACATCGTATTGGCCTCGGAGAAGGCGTTTTTCCTGCTGGCGTTCACCAAGATCGGTTTGATGCCCGACGGCGGTGCTTCGGCGTTGGTGGCTGCCTCGATCGGACGGGCCCGCGCCATGAAGATGGCGCTTCTGGCCGAACGCATTTCGGCAGCCGACGCGTTCGACTTCGGTCTGGTCAGCGAGGTCTATCCCGCCGATGAACTGGAGGCCGGCGTGGCCGCAGTGCTCGACAAGCTGGTGTCCGGTCCCGCGATCGCGCTGCGCAAGACCAAGCAGGCGATCAACGCCGCGACGCTCACCGAACTCGAACCGGCGATCGGCCGGGAAAGCGAAGGCCAGCTGGTTCTGTTGGGCTCCAAGGACTTCCGCGAGGGAACCCGGGCATTCCAGGAACACCGCTCGCCCACGTTCACCGACGACTAGCCGAGCAGGCAGGGCAGTACCACTCTTTTCCAGAACGCGATATCGCCGGTGATATCACGTTCTGGAAAAGCCAGTCACCCCCTCGGCCCCCTGACGCACACGGCCACCCGGAAATGTCGGACCACCTGGCCATCATGGGGCGATGCCGAACTACACGTACCGCGCTGAATGGTCTGATGACTACTGCCAGTACCTCGGACTCTGCCTGGAGTTCAACGGCCGGTACGCGACGGCACTCACGCCCCATGAAGCGATCGAGCGTGTCGAGAAGTTGATCGCCCGGGAACTCGACGAACTGGCTGAGATCGGCATGGACCCATCGGAGTCCTTGACCGACCACCGTTACAGCGGCAAGTTCGCAGTACGCACCTCGCCCGCGCTGCACGAACGACTGGTGGTCGAGGCCGCCGAGCAGGGAATCTCGTTGAACCAGTGGGTGAGTTATAAACTCGCCGGCCGCCCCGCGCCATCGCTCGACGACCTGTTCGGCTGACCGAAAATCGTTGGACGTGACGCAGACCGGTCAGCGACCATCGAAGGCATGAGTACGCACTACGACATCGAGCCGGTGAAACCCACCGGCCGCTGGCGTGTGCTCGCCCCCTTCCGGTACCGCGAATTCCGGCTGCTCATCTCGGCGATGTCGATCTCGCTGTTCGCCGAAGGTATGTGGACTGTCGTGATGGCGCTGCAGGTCATCGCCCTCGCCGACGACCCTGCCGCGCTGTCTCTGGTCGCGGCCTGCCTTGCCGTCGGCATGCTGGCCTTCATCCTCGTCGGCGGCATCGTCGCCGACCGGGTATCGCAGCGCGCCATCATCATCGCCGTCGAGGTCACCAACCTCGCCGCCACCGGCGCCGTCGCCATCCTCGGCATGCTCGGCGAGCTGCAACTGTGGCACATGGCAACTGCGGCAGCGGTTCTCGGCATCGGTGCCGCGTTCTTTTTCCCGGCCTACAGCGCCTACCTACCGCGCATCCTGCCTGCCGAGCAGCTGCTGGCGGCCAACGGTGTCGAAGGCGCGATCCGGCCCACCCTGCAGCAGGCCGTCGGCCCGGCGGTGGCCGGCGTGCTGATCGGGATCACCTTCCCCGCTCTCGGCTCGGTCACGGTGGCCGTGCTCTTCGCAATCGCGCTGACGCTGCTGGTGTCCATGCGCCCGGGTCACGGCTCACACATCGTGATGACCGTCGAGCGCGAAAAGCCGCATGCGCTCACCGATCTCAGGGAGGGCCTTCGGTTCGTCCTGCACACCCGATGGTTGCGCTGGACGCTGCTGTTCGCCTGCACCTGGGTGTTCTTGGCGATGGGCCCGATCGAAGTACTGCTTCCGTTCATCGCCCACAACCGGTTCGCCCACGGCGAGCAGGTATACGGCCTGATGCTCGCCTCGTTCGGACTAGGCAGTGCGCTGGGCGCGCTGGCGGTGTCCTCGCGGCGGCTGCCGCGGCGCTACCTCACGGTGATGATGACGATGTGGGGCGCGGGCTCCCTTCCGCTGGTGCTCGTCGGTGCGACGTCGTCGTTGCCGGTGATGGTGATCGCGCTGTTCGTCGTAGGCCTCACCGACGGCGCGGGCATGGTCATCTGGGGCACGCTGCTGCAGCGCCGGGTGCCGCCGGAGATGCTGGGCCGGGTGTCGAGTCTGGACTTCTTCGTCTCGCTCGCGTTCATGCCGGTATCGATGGCGGTCGCGGGACCGCTGTCGAAAGTGGTTCCGGTGGAACTCATTTTTGCGGTGACCGGTATCGCGCCGGTGCTACTGGCCGCGGTCGCGCTCGTCGCGGCGCGGATGCCGCGCGACGAGATCGCCCACCCGCTGCGTTAGGCCGGTCGACGATGCGGGGAGGGACGACCCGATGAGGAGCCGGCCAATCCCGCCTAGTGCCAGATGCCGAACATCGGCGGCAGTGCCAGCACCATGATCAGACCCCACACCACGTGGGTCAGCACGGGTGCCAGCACTCCGCCGGTGGCTCGGCGTTCCAGGGCGCACACCGTGCCGAGGATGATCGCGGCGAAGCCGAGCATCCAGTTGCCGCTGGCACACGTGGCGATGGTGTAGAGCACCGTCGAGATCACCACCGGATGGAATCCACCCAGTGCGGTGTACAGCGCGCCGCGGAAGAACATCTCCTCGGCCAAGCCGTTCACCAGGGTGATGACCACGATCAGCAGCAGGCTGCCGTGATTGGCGTACTCCAGAACGCGGGTGATGGCTGCGGCCACCGGCGGGATCTCACGGGTCACCAGACCGCCGAGCACAAAGACTCCACCCAGCAGCAATCCGATCGCGAGCCCGGTGATGACCGGACGCTGATTTCGCCCGCGCCAGCGGATGCACCCCAGGTGCACCGGGCCGGACGCCCGCGCGCCGAACGCCCACGTCGCCGCCAGCGCCATCGTCAGCCAGTAGAACGCCGCGTCACCGGGCCTGCGGGTCAGCGACAAGCCGAGAAGTGCCGCACCCAGGACCAGCACCACACACACCGCGATGCGCCGCCGGCGGATCGCCGACGGCCACTCCTGGTGCGGTACAGCAACATTGGATGCCACCGACCGAAGCTCAGCCAGCATCGTCATAACAAACGGACTTTCGCCAGCAACAGGTCCAGGCCGGTCCGCAGCACTCCGGCCAGTGGGCCGGGCACCGAGTTCAGCAGCCGCAACGCGGGCCGCGCCACCCCGGGAGTCACCGTGGCGGCCATCCGTCGCAGTCGCAGCGCATCGCCGCCGGCCCACATCGGATCACTGTCGGCGAGATGATGCGGGTCGGCCAGTCGGTCGACCGGGCATGGCGGCGGGCTGGCCACCGCTGCGGCGACGGCGTCTTCGATGGTGGTGAGTCCACCGGGCGGGTCCGCGACATGGTCACGTAGGACAGTGTCGGAGGCCGTCATCGGATGGTCCAGCGATTCGATGAGATCGGCGGCCAACCCGCTGGGCACCGGTACCGCGGCGCCGGCCACCCGGCCGACCACCGCCTGCGGCACGATATCGCCTACCGGCAGCCCGGCCCGCAGTTCACCCGCTGCGTCGATGTAGGTCTGCAACAGTTCGCCGTACGTCACCACGTCGGGCCCGACGATGTCGTACGACCCGGCAGGAACCACCGCCGGATCGGCCGCGGCAAGCAGGTAGTAGAGCACGTCGCTGATCGATATCGGCTCGATGTCGTGGTCGGCCCACGGCGGCAACGGAATCACCCAGAACCGGTCGCCGACGTAGCGGACCATCTCGAACGACGTCGAGCCCGCGCCGATGATCACCGCCGCGCCGAGCCAGACCAGTTCGGCGCCGCCCTCGACGGCAAGGGCCGCGGCGACCTCGGCGCGGCCGGCCAAATGCTCGGACAGCGTGTCGTCCGCGGGCACGAAGCCGCCGAGGTACACGATGCGCCCCACGCCGGCAGCAGCCGCGGCCTTGCCCACGTTCGCCGCGCCTGCATTGTCGCGCTCACGGAAGCCGGGCTGGCCGATGGCGTGCACCAAGTAGTAAAGGACGTCGATATGCCCGGAGACGGCGAGCGCCGTCTCGACGGAGGTCGGATCGTCGGCGTCGAAGACGACCGCCGTCACCCGGTCACACCACCCGAACCGGCCCAGTTTCTCCGGGTTGCGGGTCGCGGCGACGACCTCGTGACCGTCGTCGAGGAGCCGGGCCACCAGCCGGGAACCGACGTATCCGGTGGCACCGGTGACCAAGATCCGCATCGACTTCACGCTAGGACATATCGGCAGTCTTGCCCTGCCGCAAACCTGACCATTGTGTGAGATCGATCCCGCCGGCGGTTAGGCGGAGTCGTGGTGCAGGTCGATGAGGTGTTCGTAGACCGCGGCGTTCATCCGATTGCCGTCCAGTTCGGCGTCGGACAGCTCGCGGCGGACTTTGGCGGGAACACCGGCCACCAGGGATCGCGGCGGCACCATCATGCCCTGCGGCACCACCGCGCCGGCGGCGACGATCGATCCCGCGCCGATCACGGCACCGTTGAGCACTATCGACCCCATCCCGACCAGCGAACCGTCCTCGACCGTGCAGCCGTGCAGCACGGCGTTGTGCCCGACCGTCACGCCCGCACCGATCTTCACCGGGAAGCCCGGGTCGACGTGCACGGTGGAGCCGTCCTGGATGTTGCTGCCCTCGCCGACGTCGATCCATTCGGCCTCGGCGCGCAACGTCGCCGAATACCAGACGCTGGCCCGCGCGGCGAGCCGCACCTGGCCGATCACCGCCGCGTTGGGTGCGACCCAGGATTCGGCGTGCAGTTCGGGGCTGTGCCCGCCGACGGACATGATCAATGGTTCGGCCATGGCCGACATCGTAGGCAGACGTGGTCAGGAGCCCTGCGCCGGGCAGCGCTCTGAACTGCAGCTTCACCAGCCGTTTTGAGACTGAAGCTTTGCTGCCAGTACGATTCCCCGGGGCGCAGCGGTAACGGGGACCCGCATTTCGCCGACTCCACTAGAGACTCAAAAGGAGCCGAAGTGAGCATTCGTACCAAGTCCCTTGGCGTCGCCGCAGGGTTGGCCGCCATCGCCATCGCGATCCCCACGGCCGTCCAGGCCTACGCCGATCCGACGACAGACACCACCACCCCGGCGGCACCGACCACCACGCAGATCCCGGTCCCCAGCATGAGCCAACTGCCCGACCCGCAGGGCTCGGGCTGCGACGCGTACAAGAACCGCATTCCCAGCGGCTCCGGCTCCTTCACGAACATGGGCAACCAGAACGCGACCGCGGCGATCGCCGCCAACCCGGATCTGAGCACCTTCAGCGCGGCCATCTCCGGCGGATTCAACCCGGCGGTCAACATCGTCAGTGTCATCGACGGTGGCCCCTACGTGGTGTTCGCGCCGACCAACGACGCCTTCGCCAAGCTCGACGAGGCCACCCTCGCGCAGCTCAAGAGTGACCCGGCCGCGCTGACGTCCACCCTGTACTACCACCTGGTGCTCGGCTACCTGGGTCCCGACGATCTGCACGGCAAGATGCCCACGCAGCAGGGCAGCCCGATCAACGTGACCGGCAAGGGCGGCGACATCAAGGTCAACGACACCGCGAAGTTGGTGTGCGGCTACACGGCTCGGGGCGCGTACATCTACATGATCGACACCGTGCTCAGCCCGGCCGATGCCCCGGAGCCGAACACCTCGACCAGCACCACGAGCACGACGCCGACCACGACGTCTTCGCCTGCCGAGTCGACGTCGGCCACTCCGACGACGACCAAGCCCGCGACGGCCTAACTAGGTCAGCGCGCCTTCCAGACCGGTGGGCGCTTCTCGGCGAAGGCCAGCGGCCCTTCCTTGGCGTCCTCGGACTTCATCAGCGGGCCGATCTCGCGCATGGTGCGAGTCCAGCCTGCCTCGTCCGCGGTGATCACGCCGTCGTCGACACCGACCGCGACGCGCTTGCTGGCCTGAACCGCCAGCGGCGCGTTGACGGTGATGCGTTGCGCCAGAGCCAAAGCCGCGTCGACGACGGTGCCATCGGGCACGACGTCGTTGATCAGGCCCCACTTGAGTGCCTCGGCCGAGGTGATCGGTTCGCCGGTGAACAGCAGCTGCATGGCCACCTTGCGCGGCAGTTGCTCGACGATCCGGAACACGCCACCTGCCGCGGCGACCAGGCCGCGCTTGACTTCCGGCAACCCGAACTTGGCGCTCTCCTCGGCGATCACCAGATCGCTGGCCAGTGCCAGCTCGGTCCCGCCGCCCAGGGCGGTGCCGTTGACCGCGGCGATCGTCGGCTTGTCGATGAAGTGGCGGACGTACCCGGCGAAACCCCACTCCGGGTGTTCCGGGTGAAAGAGGTTCTCCCGCTTGTAGATTGCCTTCAGATCGGCCCCAGCGCAGAACGATTTGTCGCCGGAACCGGTGATCACCACCGCCCAGACGTCAGCGTCGTCCTGGGCCTGCTGGAGCAGATCGCCGACGGCGGTGCTGACCGCGCCGTTGACCGCGTTGCGCGCCTCCGGCCGGTTGATGGTGATGAGCAGGACGTTGCCCCGCCGCTCTCCGAGAGCGGCGGGGGCGTGCACGTCGGTCACTACAGCAGCTCGAGGATGGTGGCGTTGGCCTGGCCGCCGCCTTCGCACATGGTCTGCAGACCGTAGCGAATTCCGTTGTCGCGCATGTGGTAGAGCAGCGTGGTCATCAGACGGGCACCGGAGCCACCGAGCGGGTGGCCCAGGGCGATCGCGCCGCCGTTGGGGTTGAGCTTCTTCTCGTCGGCGCCGATCTCCTTGAGCCAGGCCATCGGAACCGGCGCGAACGCCTCGTTGACCTCGAAGGCGCCGATGTCGTCCACGCTCAGGCCCGACTTGGCGAGTGCCTTCTGGGTGGCCGGGATCGGGCCGCTCAGCATCATCACCGGATCCGAGCCGGCCAGCGTCGCGGTGTGGACACGGGCGATCGGCTTGAGGCCCAACGACTTTGCCTTCTCCGCAGACATGAACAGCAGCGCTGCCGAGCCGTCGGAGATCTGCGAGGAGTTGCCCGCGTGGATCACGCCGTCCTCGGAGAACGCCGGCTTGAGCTGGCCCATCTTCTCCAGGGTGGTGCCGCGGCGGATGCCCTCATCCTTGAGCACCATGTTGCCGTCGGCATCCTTGATGCCCACGATCTGGTCCTCGAAGGCGCCGGAGTCCTGTGCGGCAGCAGCCTTTTCGTGCGAGTCCAGGGAGAACTGGTCGAGGTCGGTGCGGCTCAGGCCCCACTTGGTGGCCATCATCTCCGCGCCGATGCCCTGGTTGGGGGTGCGGTCGTAGCGACCCTTGAATCCGGCCGAGTAGGGGTTGCCGCCGTTGGCCAGCGAGGCACCCATCGGGGTGCGCGACATCGACTCGACACCACCTGCGACGACGACGTCGTAGTGGCCGGCCACCACACCGGCGGCGGCGAAGTGCACCGACTGCTGGCTGGAGCCGCACTGGCGGTCGACGGTGACGCCGGGAACCGATTCGGGCCAGCCTGCGGTCAGCACCGCGGTACGCGCGATGTCGAGGGCCTGCTCACCGGCCTGCATGACACAGCCCCAGATGACGTCGTCGACGATCTCGGGGTCGATACCGGCGCGCTGCGCCAGACCGTTGAGCACCTGGGCCGACAGCTCGGCGGGGTGCACACCGGACAGACCACCGTTGCGCTTCCCGACTGGTGAACGTACAGCTTCGACAATTACCGCTTCAGCCATCGGCTTTCTCCTTTACGACGGGGTGATCTCTGGATCAAAACACACGCCGTTTGACGACCGTCAAGCGGGTCAACCAACCGTTCGGTCAGTCGCGTCCCGACGTGACGTGCACCGGCAGTGTGTCGTCCCACGGCTGACGGTTCACCATGTCGGCGACGTTGACGTATCCGGTCTCGAACTCCCCGGTGGCGGCGTCCACGAGCCGGTACTCCTGCCGCTGCCGGTGCAGTGGCTGGCCGTCGAGCAGCACCACGCGCACCTCCCCGGGCTCGAAGTGACAGCGTTTCTGCATCGCCGCGATCAGCTGTTCGTTGTGCATGTGCCCGTCGCCGAAGTTCCAGCCGATCGCCATGCTGCAGATGCGTTCGCCGTCGGTGATCGAGTAGTCCTCTTCATTGCCCCCCGCCATCGCGCGGTGAGCGAGGGTGAACAACGCCTTGCCGTGGGTGTTGAACGCGCGGAACGCGTACCCCATGAACAGCGGGATCTGCGCGGCTTCCTTACTCCCGTAGAACTTTTCGAGCTGCGCGGCCGGCATGTTGGCAATCGTCACCAGGTTCTGCTCGATCTTCGCCTCGGCCGAGGGCTTCACGCACCACAGTGTGGTATCCCAGTTGCCTGCGTAGTAGCGCATGCCGGGCAGGAAGGACACCTTGCGCGGCACCGTATTTCCGAGGAAGACCGTGGTGGCCAGCGCCAGGAACAGCAGGATCGGCCACGGCGAGGTGATGTCGGTGATACCGATCTGGGCGTGCGCGACGAACAGCGACAGCACCGAGAACATCATGAAGACGTTCCACTCCAGCGGCACGCCCATGGGAATGGCCGACAGGATGCCGAAATGGAAGCACAGCATCACGATCGCGGCGATGGTGGTCGGCCAGCCGCCGTGGGAGAAGAACAGCACCAACGGGATGCCCATCTCGATGGCGGTGCTGATGTGGGCCAGCGTGTGCGACATCGGGCCGGGCCGAAGGTCTTCGGGGAACTTCTTGAAGAACATCCGCTTGAGGAACCGTGGCCGGACCACCGGGCTGTTGGACATCATCGTGGAGATGACGAACGGGAAGTGCCGGGTCAGCTTGGACGTCGCGGCACCGATCCAGATCGCCATACACACCAGCTTGGCGGCGATGATGATGTCGACACCGCTGAACAGGAAGGCCACCGCGAACGCGCCGTAGACCTCGCCGCGGGCGGCCAGGAAGATCACCTTGTCGCGCAGACCGGCCAGCGCCAGCAGCGCCACGACGGTCGCGATCTGCCAGGTCGGCAGCAGGCCCACCTCTGTGCCGAGCTCCGGGATGGGCCCGGTGCCGTCGGAGAACAGCGCAACAACGAGCATCACGATCAATGCCCCGTAGAGCACGATGTCGACGGGACCGCGGTTGTCGCCCTTGGTGAACGGCACCACCTTCGGCCACGGTGGCAGCCGGATCGTGTTGGGGCGCAACCAATAGATGATCGATCCCATCGGCGGCCAGAACCGGTTGTTCAGCGGGCCGAAGCCGCAACCGAGCCCGACGACCTCGAAGAGCATCGTGTAGAGCACGGCCTTCTCGTAGACGATCGGCTCCGACCACCACGACCCGATGTCGGTGAGTCCGCCGATGCCCGCGGTGGCCAAACCGAACAGCGCCCCGACGAAGACGTAGAGCAGGATCTTGATGACGTAGAACAGGTGCAGGGCGACCGGCGTTCCGAAGCCCACCTCGGCCCAGTGCCGTGCCATCGGTTTGATCTTCTCCGCGCGCGTGCCCTTGCTCCACGTCTCGAAGTCGATGACGGGCACTTCCTGCTTCAGAAATCCCATGGCAAAAAGACTAGAACGTGTTCTAGTCGGACGGGTGCGAATTCCCGCGCCGCGGGACTGCGCCGGTCAGGACTTGGCGGGCGGGCGGTAGAAGATGGCCAGCTGACCGATACCGCCGGCCAGGCCGAGCACCAGCGCGATCAGCAGGCCGCACCACCCGTGCAGCCACGGGTAGACGCTGGTGCCCTTGAACAACAGGTAGTCCAGGCTGTACTTGCCCGCGCCGGTCGCGGCGATCGCGACGGCTGCCGCCGCCAGCACCAGGTTGTACTCCCAGCCCTCCTTGACGATGAAGAAGCCGTTGTGCCGGTGCACCGTCCAGGCCGCGACGAGCATGAGTGCGACGAAGCCCGCGGCCGGGATCGGCGTCAGCAAGCCCAGCGCCAGCCCGATCCCCGCCGCCATCTCGGTACTGGCCGCCACCCGCGCATGAAAGGTGCCGGGCTTCATGCCGATGCTCTCGAACCAGCCTGCGGTCCCCTTGATCCGGCCGCCACCGAAGAACTTGTTGTAACCGTGGGCGGCCATGGTCACGCCGAGCACCACACGCAGGATCAGCAGTCCGACACTGTAGGCAGTCATGGAGGTAAACCTAGAGCATCGCGCCGCGTGCTGGGCAGGCGCTCAGCCCACGTAGCCGATCACCGGCATGGTGTAGCTCAGTGCGCCGTTCTCCATCCAGTGCATCAGCGGCTGGTAGTCGCTGTTCGGTGGCTGGGGCATGTAGCCGCGGCTGGTGGCTCCCGCAACCGGCTCGTTGAACTGGCGCATCCGAATCACGTTGGCCCACAGGTAATCCTGAATCTGGGCCATGCTCGTGAGATCCTTCTCCTTCTTGAAGATCTTCAGGATCTTGTCTTTGTCGTCGCCACTGTCGATCAGACCTTCGACCAAGTCGTCGAAGTCGTCCTTGCTGATCGTGTAAAGGTTGTCGCCGGTGACGGTCTGCGCACTCAGGTACCCCTGTTCGGCCACGATGGCGACCTGCGTCTCCTTGAGCGCTTCCTGGGCGTTGGGCACGTAGCCCAGGTCGATCGAGCTCAGCTGGGAGTACGGGTTGATGACATAGAGGCCACCCCAGCGGTGGTGACCGTCGACGATGTAGAGCCCGTCGTCGGCGGTCAGGATCACGCTTTTGGCGAGCACGGTGCCGCCGGCCAGGTAGTCCTCGAGCAGGTCTGGGTCCTGCAGCGGATCCTCCAGCGCCTTGGTCGCATCGATCTCGTTCTGCGTCGGCAACAGACTGCTCACGGCTGCGGTGATCGGGGTGACCGCGATGGCCTGGTTGGGGATGCCTCGGGTCAGTCCACCGGTGGTGATCAAGGCCAAAAGCGGTGTGTTGCAGGTACTTGGGCACTGCTCGCCGGTGACGGGATCGGTCTTGAGGTAGGTGTTGAACAGGTTGACGAAGCCGTCCGGGTCCTCGTTGTACCGTGCCATCAGGATCTGCTGCAGCTGGTCGACGGCAACCATGTCGGGCAGCGGTACCCCGTCCGTCGTCATCCGTCCGGTGTTCTCGGCGCTGTTGAGGACCTTCGTCGCGGTGCCGGCCAGGCCGCCGTTGCGAATCCAGCTACCGAGGTAGGAGGCGACTTCGGCGTCGGTGGCCGCCCGGCCGAGGACGACCTGGAAGATCTCCTGGATCTTCACGGCGCGAAACGCGTTGGCCTTGATGAACTGGACGGCCACCACCTGCGTCGGCCGGCCGGACCGTAACTCCTGGACGTAAATGGCCGCTTGGCCGGCATCGGCCGGCTCGCCCAGCAGGCTCCGGTAGAGCAGCTGGACATAGGTGTCGGCGGTGCCGCCGCTCACCCGGTAGAACTCCCGGGTGCTGGCCACCTGGGCGACCACCAGCGGCTCGGGAACACCCATCCGCAGCTCCATGGTGCCCGCCGCCAATTCTCCTGCGGTGGGCGCTCTTCCGAGTAGTTCGAGGTAATAGCTGTTGACCTGTTGCTGACGAAAGGCCGTCGACGTGTAGAGGCGGTTCACCACGGCGGCTTGCCCCCTCGCGTCGAACACGGCGGTGTAGCGCGTCAACTGCTCGGCGGTGGGGTCGGCGCGCAGAATCTCGCGGAAGAGGCCGGTGACGATCTCGGTGGATGTGCTTGGATCGTCGTTTCCGGTGGGATTCCCGACGCCGGTGACCGGGCCGGGGAAGCCGGGAAAGCGTGGGCGTCGTCGGTCAGCAGTCGGCCGCGCCGAGGCCTGTACCTTGCGTGGACCCACCGTGGGACGACGCTCGCCGACAACCGACGCTTTAACGGCGCCCGCTTGCCGCGCCGAGTGCGACGCCGGCGCTGCCGAACCGCCGCCGTTGTCGGCTGAGGCGATCGCCGGCGCCGCCAGCATCGCTGCCCCCACACCGGCCGCGACCGCACCCGCTTGAAGCCAACGCACCACAGCCACATCCGCCATGGGCCCAGAATTATCATCCGGGGCAATTAGGTGTAGCCGCCGTCGACCGGGCTTCACGCGGTCGACGGCAAATGTTCAGACCGCCAGCGCCGCTCGCAACCGGTCAAGGTAGTCGTCGACGTCGACGTTGTCCGGGTCGGCGTGCACGCTGAGCGCGATGGTGTCCCCGAGGCCGTGCACTCCGTGAGTCAGGCTCATCATCGGCGAGAGCCCCGACCACCCGGCGGCCAGCAGTACCGGGCGGCCGCCGAAGGACAGATCGGCGGGCCCGCGGTTCACGCTGGACACCACGGTGTTGCCGGTGACCGTCGCCGACCGCGCGTCCGGGTCGAATTGCCGCACCCCCCAGCGCAACAGCGCCGCCGGGACAGCAGCGGACGCGGCGGCCGAAGCCCGCAGCGCCGGGTGCTCGCCGCGCAGACGTTGGGCGGCCAGCTCGGCGGCGATCAGCTCCACGCGCCGGGCGCGGTCGACCTCCGGGTGCAATCGGATCCCGACGTTGCGAAAGTTGTTGTGCCCGCCCGAGCCCTGTTGTCCGGCCATCGTCACCTCGGCCGCCAGAGCGCAGGTGTCCTCGCCACGCGCAGCGAGGTATCCGCCGAGCGCCTCGGCGATCAGCACCAACGCCCCGATGGTGACGGTGGGTTTGGTCAGCTCGCCGCGGTCCAGCACCAGCGTCCGCAGCACCGGCGTCGCGCGGGGCCGCTGATTGATGCTGAGCAGCGGAGCACCCGGCGTGGCCGGCGGCACCCGCCCGGCCTCGGTGTCGCGTACCAGTTGGCGATACGCACGCGCAGCGGCCACCCCGCGCGCCGGCAGGAAACCTCGCCGCGCGGGCGCGGGCACCGGCACCGGCTGTTGCCGGCCGAGCAGCGCTCCGCCGAGCAGGGTCCCGCGGGTGCCGTCGGCGAACGCATGGCCGGTCTGCATGACGACCACCGATCCCGTTCCCCGGGCTCCCGGAACACTCTGGACTCGCGGGAAAATGTGTGCGCGCCAAGTCATTCGGTGAAGGTCTAGCGGGTCACCGCGGAACCGGGCGGCCGCGTCCAGGCAGCCCTGCCAGTCCACTCCCCCGGCGTCGTGCAGCACGAACTGGTCGGCGCTGACGTCACCGCGGCACCAGCGCGGGTATCGCCACCGGCTGTCGTCCGTCACCTGCATCCGCAGCTCGTCACACGCCTCGGCGCGCCGGCGCAGTTCGTCGACGGCGGCCTCCGGCGATGCGGGCGAACCGTCGAAGGCGTACAGCACCAGCTGATCGCTGGGAACGACGGCCGACATCCAGAACATCTGCGCGTCAACCGCGGTCATCGCTCTGCTGGCAGTCATGCCGGCCATTGTCCTAGGCTGACCGGGTGTTGCCGACTCCCGGTCCCGACCGCGCCGCGCTGATCACCGGAGCCTCCTCCGGCATCGGCGCCGAAATCGCCCGCGTGCTGTCCACGCGCGGTCACCACGTCGTACTGGTGGCCCGCCGCACCGAGCAGCTCACCGCACTCGCAGAAACGCTTCCTGGCCCGAGTTCGGTTGTCGGCGCTGATCTTTCGCAGCCCCACGAGCGGGCCGCGCTTCCCGGCAGGGTCGCCGAACTCGGGCTGGACGTCGACATCCTGGTCAACAACGCCGGGCTGTCCACAATGGGCCCGGTCGCCGCGGCCGATCCCGTCGCCGAACTGAACGTGGTGGAGGTCGACGTCGCGGCGGTCGTCGATCTGTGCACCCGCTTCGTGGCGGGCATGGTGAGCCGGCGTCGGGGGGCGGTGCTCAACGTCGCCTCGGTGGCCGGCTTCGGCCCGCTGCCCGGGCAGGCGGTCTACGGCGCGGCCAAGGCGTTCGTGCTCTCCTACAGCCGGGCGTTGGGCCAGGAACTCGCGGAAAGTGGCATCACGGTCACCGCGCTGTGCCCGGGTCCGGTACACACCGGATTCGGCGAGGCCGCAGGGTTTTCCACCGAGGATGCCGAGGCCGCACTACCCAAGCCGCTGTGGGTGTCACCCGAGGACGTCGCCACGGCGGCCGTCGACGGGCTGGCGGCGGGCAAAGCGGTCGTGGTGCCGGGCCGGTTGAACCGGGCGGCGACGGCGATCTATCACCTGACTCCGCGGCGACTGTTGCTGCCGCTGCTGGCCAGCCAGCATCCGGCGTTCAAGAAGAAGTAGCGCGCAGGAAGTCGACGATCTGCCCGCCCACCACCTCGGGCTGTTCGAGTTGAAGGAAGTGCCCGGCGTGCTCGACGATCGCCACTTCGCTGCCCGGCGGTAGCACACCCGCCACCCAGGGGGTGAATTCCGCTGTCATGCAACCGTCGTCGCTGCCGTGCAGGTACAGCGTGGGCAGCCGCGGCACCTCCAGCCACAGCCGGTTGAGCTCCGCGTAACGGCTCGGCGGGCGGGTGTTGCGGATGGTGGCTCGGTAGGTGCCCAGCGCGGCGCGCCAACGATCCGGGGTGCCGATGGCGGCGTCGACGTGGCGCAGATCCTCGGCGGCGTTGTAGCCGGGCGACCAGCGGCGCCACAGCAGCGGGACGATCCACGACGACGAACGCTCCGGGGCGAACGGCAGCTGGAAGTAGGTGATGTACCAGCTGCGCAGGAGTTGCGCCGGAAGCAGGCGCAGCAGCCGTCCCCGGTTGGCCGGCTTCCTGCCGCCCCCGGGCCGCAGCGCCGCCGACGGCGGCACCGACATCACGACGGCCTTGGTGAACGGGCTGTCCGGCATCGCGGCCAAACCGGTCGCGGCGATCGCGCCCCAGTCGTGGCCGATGACCACGTCGGCTCCGGTGGGATTGCACGCGGCAAGCACCCGCAGCGCGTCGTCCATCACGGCCCCGATGTGCTGGCTGCCGTCGGCGGGAAGCGACGAGGGCACGTAGCCGCGCATGAACGGCGCGACGACCCGGTAGCCGGCGGCCACCAGATGCGGCGCCAATTTCCGGAACCCGTAGGCAGTATCGGGAAAGCCGTGCAGGCACAATGCGATTGGACCGTCGTCCGGGCCCCAGCTCAGCGCGCGCAACTGCACCGCCGGCGCGGAGACGTCAATCCAGCGCGGCTCGTTCATCGCCCCCCTGTCCGCTAGATCGGATCGAATCCCGAGATGAGCCAGCGGTTGTTGACCTTCTCCATGGTCACCCGCACGCTGGAGGCGGTGTTGGTCGGCGCATCGGTGCCGACGACCACTGTCTGATCGACGAACAGCAGCACCACCGCGTGGTCGGGCTTGGCCGAAACCGATGCCGCCGCAGGCACGGCCGCCAGCGCGGAGATCTTCTTCTCTTTCGCACCCGGGATGACGACGGTGTTGATCAGCTGTGTGTAGGCGTCCAAGAAGCTTCCGGTCAGCCGGTCGCGCGCCGCGCCGAGGTCTTTCTCGACCGACTCGGGCTTGTAGCTCAAGAGCGCGACGGTGGAGTCCTTGGCCGCCTGCACCGATTCGGTGCGAGCGGTGTCTGCGTCCCGGCGCGACGAATCCTCGTAGCGCAGATAGCCCGCCGCCGCCGCGAGCAGCAGCGCCACGATCGGCAGCACGCCGAAGGCCACCGCCCCGGCGAGGCTGAACCGCTTCTTCGGCGCGGCCTCGGCAGCAGCCGCCACCTCGGCGGCGCCGTCGGTATCGGTGTCGGTGGATTCGGCCGCGGTGGCGTCTTCCTCGGTGACCTCAGGGTCTGGCTTGGCGTCCTCAGTCGTCACGGTACGAACTCCACTTTCGAGACCTTGGCTTCGTCGTCACCGGTCTTCTTGACCGTCAGACGCATCCGCCAGGAGCGCTTGGGCTGGTTGGGTGCACCCCGGTTGGAGGTGGTGACGGTGACGGCCACCAGCACCTGGCCTTCGTTCCCCGACACCGACTCCAGCCCCGCCTCGGTCACCTCACCCACCGATTTGGACTGGGCCTGCTTGACCACCTCGATGAACGGCTGAGACCGCTTCGCGAAATCGTCATAGAACGCATCGGTTGCCGAGTCGAGGATGCGCTGCACATCCTTGTCGGCCTCGGCGGCGTCGATGGTCGTCAGGTTGATAGCCCCCTGGCGGCCGACTGCGACCAGCAGGTCCTGCAGCTGGGCGGTCTGTCGGGACTCATAAGCCCGGTAGCCGAGCCATCCCGTCAGTGCGGCCAGGGCGACCACGACGGCCGTGCCCACGATCAGCGCCAGCTGGACGTGCGAGCGCGCCGGTTTCGGCGGTGCGGGCGGCGTCTCCCCGTCAACCCCGAGCTCGACGGCCGTGGTGGGCTCGTCGGCAGGCTCGGCAGGCTCGTCGGCCATGTTTCTCCCTCTGCGGCGTTACCGGGCTCCGATCACCCGCACTTGGGGCGAAAGGCTACCGGTAGGCGCTGTGAGGGCCGTCACGGGTTCGCGACAGCGGCCTCCAGATCGGCGATGACGATTTTGCGCATGCCGAGCATGGCCTTGGTCGCGGCGGCCGCTCTGGTCTGGTCGGGGTCGGAGAGCAGCTCGTAGAGCCGGGTGGGCACCACCTGCCAGCTCAGCCCGAACCGGTCCTTGAGCCAGCCGCACTGCGATTCCTGTCCACCGGCGACCAGCGCATCCCAGTAGTAGTCGACGTCAGCCTGGTCAGCGCATTCGATCAGGAAGGACACCGCTTCGGTGAACGAGAACACCGGGCCACCGTTGATGCCGACGAACCGGGTTCCGTCGAGGGTGAAGCCGGCCGACACGACCTGGCCGGCGGTGCCCGGCCCCGCGTCGGTGTAGCGATTGACGTAATCGATGGACGAGTTGGGGAAGACGCCGGTGTAGAACCGCATCGCCTCCTCGAGGTCGTCGTCGAACCACAGCGACGGGGTGATGGTGGGCACGGGTGGTCTCCTCTCGAGCGGTCGAAGGGGTTGACCGGCCGGGGTGCCGAAACTCATCGATAGCACCGCTATGTAACGTGCTGTTCAGGTTCGGTCGAGAGGATGCCGGTGAGCAGTACGAACAGCGGTCAGACAGTGGAGTTCCGCGGCACCGACGACCTCGCCCTCGTTGCTGATGAGTGGAACCGGGGCGCCGAGTCGGCGGCTGAGCGCCCGACGATCCTCATGCTGCACGGCGGCGGGCAGAACCGGTTCTCCTGGAAGAACACCGGGCAGGTCCTGGCCGACCACGGTTTCCACGTGATCGCACTGGACGCTCGCGGACACGGTGACAGCGACCGCGCCCCCGATGCCGACTACAGCGTCGATTCGTTGTCCGCCGACGTGCTGCGGGTGCTCGAGCAGATCGGCCGCCCCGTGGTGCTGATCGGTGCCAGCATGGGCGGGTTGACCAGCATCCTGGTGGCCGAACAGGCCGGGCCCGCTGTGGTGACCAAGCTGGTGCTGGTCGACGTGGTGCCCCGCTTCGAGAAGGACGGCAGCGCCCGGATCCGGGACTTCATGTTCAGCAATGTGGACGGCTTCGACAACCTGGAGCAGGCCGCCGACGCCATCGCGGGCTACCTTCCGCACCGTAAGCGGCCGAAGAATCTCGACGGCCTCAAGAAGAACCTTCGGTTCCGGGATGGCCGGTGGTTCTGGCATTGGGATCCCGCGTTCCTGACCGCTCCGAAAGACGATCCATTCGGCCGGGTGGAGCGGCTCGAACAGGCCGCCATCGACCTGACCATCCCGATCCTGCTGATCCGCGGCAAGCTGTCCGATGTGGTCAGTGCCGAAGGGGTGCAGGACTTCCTGGCGAAGGTGCCTGCCGCCGAGTTCGTCGAACTGTCCGACGCCGGCCACACCGCAGCCGGGGACGACAACGACGCGTTCAGCGAGGCCGTCGTCTCGTTCGTCACCCGCTAGACCGGTGTGACCAGCTGACCGCTGGCGAGGAACGCCTCCAGGTTGCGCATCGCCAACGTGGCCATCGCCGTTCGGGTTCGCAGCGTCGCGCTGCCCAGGTGCGGCAACAGCACGACGTTGTCGAGTTCCCATAGCCGGACAGGTACGTCGGGCTCCGCCGCGTAGACGTCCAGACCGGCACCCGCCAGCCGGCCCGCTTCCAGGAACTCGATCAGTGCGTCCTGGTCGACGACGCTGCCGCGGGCGACGTTGATCAGGAAACCGTCCGGGCCGAGCGCCTCCAGCACATCGCGATCCACCAGATGCGCGGTGTCGGGACCCCCGGCGGTGACGACGACCAAGACGTCGACGGCCGCCGCCAGTTCCACCGGTGAGGCGGCGTAACGGTACGGACTGTCGGGTAGCTTGCGGCGATTGTGATAGGCGATGGCACAGTCGAATCCGCGTAACCGGGTGGCGATCGCCGAGCCGATCCGACCCAGCCCCAGGATCCCGACACGGCTGCCGCTGAGGTCGCGGGTGTAGGGAAACGGTCCCTCGGTGGCCCAGCGGCCTGCCCGCACATATCGGTCCGCGGCGCTGAACCGGCGCATGGTGTCGAGGATCAGCCCCAGCGCGGTGTCGGCGACGGTGTCGTTGAGGACGTCGGGGGTGTTACTCACCCCGATCCCCCGCTCGCGGGCCGCGTCGACGTCGACGGCGTCGTACCCGGCGCCGAAGTTCACGATGGCCCCCAACGCGGGCAACGAATCCATCAGCGCTGCATCAACACCCGGCCTGCCACCGCACACGATGACCGTGACCTCGTGGGCCTGCTGCACGTCGACGGGAAACCGTAGTGGCGTGTGCCGCGCCGTCAGTTGCTTCTCCAAGGACGGTTCGAGCCTGCCGACGACGAGGATGGACATACCGCCAGTCAACCAGGCCCTTCGTCGTCGAGCGCGTGGCGGATGATGTCGCGCAGGTCCTCGCGACTGGTCACGTTGAGTTTGAGGTACATCCGGTACAGGTGCCCCTCGACGGTGCGCGTCGATACCACGAGCCGCTCGGCGATGTCGCGGTTGGACAGTCCGCGCACGACCAGCTGGGCGATCTCGCGTTCCCGCCTGGACAGTGGCAGCGGCTGCGACGTGGCCATCAGTGCTGGTGTCTTCAATCCTCCGCATTCCTTGCCGAGCCGGTCGGCGGCGGCCGCGGCCTCCAATGACGGCCTGCGCTGTCCCGCGGCCTCGAAGAGCGCCGCGGCCTGTGCAGCGGCATCCGCCGCCGACAGCAACGCGCCGATCGCCTCGAACTCCTGCGACGCTGAAAACACCGCTGCACCATCGTTGTTCATCAGTCCGGTGGCGTGCGACGCATCGATCGCCGCCAGCGGCCCGCCGATCACCGCGGCCACCTCGACTATCCGGGGCAGGCAGGTCTTGTCCCCGAATCGCGCGGCGGCGTGCAGCGCCATCAGCTCGATGGCGCGTTGACCCGACTCGGCGGCCAGGTCGGCCGCGCGCAGGGCCATCGTGACCGCGCCGCTGACATGGCCCATGGCCGCGGCCAGCCAGGCCTCGGCGATCCGGACCGCAGGTTCGAACATCGTCGCCGCGCGGCTCACCAGCTCCCGAAGCTCGGTGACCAAAGGTGCGGCGGCCGAGTCGTAGCCCAGTCCGCAATAGCATTGCACCAGAAGCATTCTGGCCGGAACATTCCACGAGGCGGCCGCCTCACCACTGAGTGCGGCCAGGGTCTCCTCCAGCCGGCCCATCGCCACCCGTAGTTGGCCACGCCCCAGTTCGACGGTGCCGGCCAGGACGTTGGCCATCGCGCGGGCGCGGTACTGGCTGGGCGAGGTGATCCGCACGATGTCACCCGAACGCGCCTGCGCCGCTGCGAAATCTCCGGCCAGCGTCAGCGCACGCACTTCGGCCAGCGCCAGCAGGAACCGCAGCAGTCCATCGATCTTGTCGTAGACCTGGTGGCCCCGCGCGGCCAGTCGCGCCGCGTCGGCGGTGCACCCTTTCAGCGCGGCCGCCATACCACCGCCGAAGACCGCCCATCCGACGGCAATGGGTGGCGCGGTCGGATCGGCCAGCACCTTGTCGGCAAGCTCGACGGCCTCATCGAGTCGATTGTCGAGCACGGCCAGCGCGGCCGCGAGGCTGTCCACGCCCACCCGCACCCGAGGGTGAGTGATCCTCTGCTGCAACATCTTCAGGATATCGGCGGCGGCGGCGGAGTCGCCCATCGACCACTGCAGATTCGCAATTCGCGCCATGCCCCATCGGGCCAACTCGAACTCGGTGAGGGTGTCCGGGTCGAAGGACGCCAGGATCAGTTCGGACTCCGGGGCCCGCCCCTGCCACAGCAGTGTTCGCGCGAGCAGTTCGGAGGCCACCAGGCCGCCACCGGCGTCGACGGCGGCGCGCGCCAGCCGCTCGGCAACCGTGATGTTCATCAGGGCGATCGCGTCTTCTGCTGCACGGGACAAGAATTCGGCGTCCATCGAGGTGTTGGAATACAGCGCGAGTTCGGCGCGGCGCACGCGTTGCACCGGCCCCTGCGGTGGATGCAGATCCATCGCACCGACCAGCTCGGTCCGCAGGCGGCGGCTCGCGACATGGCCCAGGTTCTGCCGGATGACGTCACCGATCACCGAGTGGGTGAAGTGAATCTCAGCCATCCCGCTGGTGTCGACGACTCGGATCAGCCCCCGCCGCTCGGCGCGTTCCAGCGTATCGCTGTCCACGAGCTCGGACATCACGTCCAGTGTCAGCGGCTCCGACACCGCCAAAAGCTGCAGAGCCCGGCGTTCGTCGTCGGGCAACCGGTCGAGCCGACCGCTCAGCAGCGGCGCCAGTTTCGAGGCCACCGCCGTATCACCACGGAGCTGCCAGACGCCGTTGACCTGACGCAGGGTTCCGGCTTCCAGCGCACCCTCGACGAGGTGCCTGACGAATAATGCGTTGCCGCTGGAGGCTTCCCACATCAGGTCGGCGGAGAGCCGCTCCAGCCGGCCGCCGAGGGCCGTCTCGACGAGCGCCACCGATTCGGCCTTGCTGAAGGGCGCGACATCCAACCGGGCCAGGTAGCCGTCCTTCCACAACGCGGTGATCGTCTCGGGAATCGGCTCGCCGCTGCGGGCGGTCGCCACGATGCGCACCGCGCCTTCGACAGCCAGCTGGTGGAGCAGAGTCGCGGACAGGTGGTCGACCAGGTGCACGTCGTCGACGCCGATGAGCGCCAGCTTCTCCCGGCGGACGGCGTGAAATGCGGCGGCCAGCATGGCCACCGGATCGGTGGGCATCGGACTGGCAAGCAGATGGGCGAACGCACCCAACGGAACGTCGCGCGCGGACTCGCTGCCTGCGACCCACACCGCGGCGGTGCGCAACGTGTGCGCGGCCATCCGTGCCAGCGTGGTCTTCCCGACACCGGCGTCGCCCAGAAGGAGAGTCCCGCATTGGCCGGGCCGGCCCTGCAGGGTCGCCTGGATCGCGGCGAGTTCCTTGCCTCGACGCATGACAGGCCAGGCACGGCTGTCCCCCACGGCCGCAGTTTACGCAGACGAAGGCCCTGAACTGGGCGGATTGCTCAAGGTCCGGCGACCGTGGCTAGGCCAACAGCGGCACGTCGCCGTGCCGCCGGTCGGTCAGGATCTCGAACATCGCCCGTCGCGAGGCAATCAATTCGGTATCAATACCGTTGCCGGACAGCGTGATTCGACAGTTCGCCAGCGCGGAGTTGTAGCAGTACTTGGTCGCACTGTTGGTGTCGGTGTAGACCAGCCCGATGACGTCGCCCGGTTCGGCGCTAATCTCGCCGTGCAGCTCGAATCCGTCGGTGCGGCCGCCGAAAGACCAGGTGAACGGCTCGTACGAACCGTGGGTGTGGCGTGCGCTCAGGATGGACCGCACGGCCACCTCCCAACCCGCATGACGCAGGACGAACAGTGTCGTGGCGGGCAACCGCAGCGGTCCGAGCGCGGCGTGCGCAGTGACCACCTCGAGGCTCGAGTTCGGATGCTCGTCGAATCCGCACACCTGACCGAAGGCGTACGCCGGAGTGTGCTTGCTGCCCCAATTGTGGTTGACACTGCCCGTCCACGAGTCGACGGCGACCCGGGCGTCGCCGAGGGTCACCGTGCCGTCGAAGCGGGCCAGCGGGTGACGCACCTGGGTCTTGGCGGTCGGGAACTTCGCCGTATAGGAGCGGTCGGTGAGGAGTTTGACCGGCGGTTCGTCCCCGGGCGTGATGGCCAGATCGCACGACGCTCCGTCGAGCCTCGCGCGTGCGTGGACGTCGTCGATCACGCTGTCGGCGATCCTGGCCGACCAGGGATCGGACAGGTAGTCGGCGTCGCTGAGTGGATGCGGCACCTTCAGCGCGCAGTTGCCCTCGCCGTCGGGGTCGAACAGCATCACCCAGACGTCCGCCACCGCGTCGCCGGGCTTGGGCAGCAGCCGCGTCCAGCGCAGCCAGATTGCCTGCGCGCGCCGGGGGTGATTCGCGCGGATGAATCTGCTCTCGTAGTAAGGAGGCATCATCTGTTCAGGATCGCGGACAGAAGGGCGGCGCACAGTGGGTTGGACGATCGCGGCTGCGGTGTTGGCGGTGCTGGCCGTGGCCGAAACGATCGCGCTGCTGGTGATGCGCTCACGTCTGGCGGCCAGCCGGCGGGAAACCGAGGAGCTGCGCGGGCGCCTGGATACCCGCAACATGCTGTGGACGGGCGGCCGGGAGGCGGTCAAGCAGGTGTGGCAGACCGCCAACCTGGTCCGCACCCAGGGCCTGGGCGGCGCGGTGCGATCGTCGATCGAGGAACTCGCCGACTGGGCCGACGTCGAGCGGCCCGATCTGGCCCGGCTGGCGCCCGACGGCAAGGTGGTGGTGATGTTCTCCGACATCGAGGAGTCCACGGCACTCAACGAACGCATCGGGGACCGAGCGTGGGTCAAGCTGATCGGCAGCCACGACCGGATGGTCCGGCGGTTGGTGAACAAACACGACGGCCACGTCGTCAAGAGTCAGGGCGACGGGTTCATGGTGGCCTTCGCCGATCCCGCCGCCGCGGTGAATTGCGCCGTGTCGATGCAGCGGGAATTGGCGCGCGACGCGAAAAGGCTGCGAAACAACAGCATTCGAGTGCGGATCGGCATCCACATGGGCAAGTCGGTGCGCCGCGGCGACGACCTGTTCGGCCGCAACGTCGCGATGGCGGCGCGGGTCGCCAGTCAGGCCGATGGCGGCGAGATCCTGGTGAGCGAGCCGGTGCGGGCCGCCGTCGGCGATCAGCAGACCTTCGACGAGGGACGGGACGCCGAGCTCAAGGGGTTCAGCGGCAGCTACCGGCTGTACGCGGTGGCCTAGCTTTTCGGTGCGGCGTCAGCTTCGGCGTGGCGCTGATGCAGCCGGGCGCGGATCTCGTCGGGGGTGTACGCCTTGCGGCGCCGCTGGTCCCGCGCGACGAGTACCCCGCCCGCGACGACGCCGGCCGCACCGGCCAGACCGATCCACTTCCAGATACCGCGCATGCGATCACATTATGCTGCGCTGGTGAGTGAGCACACCGTGTCGTTGACACAGGCGCTGAACGAAACCCGTACCGGTGACGTCTGGTTGTTCCGCGGCGGATCTGGTCCGGACCGGGCGATCCAGACTTTGACCAACGCCCCGGTCAATCATGTCGGCATGACCGTCGCGATCGACGATCTGCCGCCGCTGATCTGGCACGCCGAGCTCGGCCACAAGCTGCTGGACCTGTGGACCGGCACCAATCACCGCGGGGTGCAGCTCAACGACGCCCGGGAGGCCGTCGAGCAATGGCTGCACCACTACGGTCAGCGGTGCTGGCTGCGCCAGCTCACCCCGGATGTCACTCGCGAGCACGAAGATCAGCTGCTGAAGGTGATCGCCCGCATGGACGGCACCCCGTTCCCCTCGACCGCGCGGTTGACGGGCCGCTGGCTGCGTGGGCGGCTACCCACGGTCAGCGACTGGACGCGGGGAATCCCGGTCGTACACAAGAAGGTTCGTGACTCCGCGCAGCGACGCAAACTCGCCGAGCGTGAAGTCGGGTTGCAGACGGCCTACTGCGCGGAGACGGTGGCCATCACCTACGAGGAGATGGGCTTGCTGGCCACCGAGAAGAACGAGAACTGGTTCGATCCCGGCAGGTTCTGGAGCGGTGACGCCCTACCCTTGGTCGACGGCTATCGACTCGGTGACGAAATCCAGGTCCTGGCAGACTGATTCGTCAGAAGCCGATTCCGACGCCGATACCGACCGGCGACTCACGGTGCGGGCACGACAGGTCGACGTAGACGGTGGTCGCGCTGGTCGACTCCCCGGGCGAGCTGTCCGGATTGTGGACGGCGACCACCCGGCAGGATGACAACGGCGCACCGGTGTTGCCGTCGACCCAGTTGATCGCGACGACGTAGCCCTGGGACTGCAGGTCGTCGATGGTCGCCTGTGCCGTGTCGGCTGAGGCCACCGGTGCGAATACGATCGGAACAGCGGCCGCCGCGCCCAGCATCGCGGTCACCGATCGTCCGATCCCCCATCGCATGACGCACCTCCCGAGCCGAACCTACCCCGATCCCCAGACCGCAAGCACTTTGCCTTTCGGGTCGCGGAACTGGATCGCGGTGATGGTCTGGCCCGGCGCAACGTCGTAGGCCACGTGGCCGGCGACCTGCTGATCCTGCGCGAGCTGGCCTGAGGTGATGCCGGGCCGGACAGCACCGACGGCGGGAGCGATGTTCGACCCGTCGGCGGCACGCGCGACGAGGTAGAAGCCGTTGTAGGTGGGTGTGCCGCTCTTGGCGACGATCGTCACGTCGACGGCGTACATCGTGCCCTTGGCCGGGACGATCTGGGCGTCCGGCGGCACCGGCTGCAAGTTGTCGATCGTGTAGGCCGCGGTGCCGTCGGACGACGCGATGTCGACCTTGGTGCCGAATGCGACTGCTTCCAGAGTGGGCGCCATCGACGTTCCGGGAGGTGTGCTGGTCGGCGACTGTTGGGCGGACTGGTTGGAATTTCCGCATGCCGCACTCATGAGTACGACGGCCAACAGGCCGAGAGAGACCGTGACCAACCGTGTTCCGCGCATTCGCGGATAGTAGCGCGCGGGCATCCGCCGCCGTCGGCGTGGCGCCTCGCCCGTCTTGCCTGATCGGCAAATCTCCTTGGCGCTATCGCCGGCGCGTCAGCACCATCGGTAGATGACCTCAACAGCGAATCCGTTCGATGATCCACACTTCGTCGACATGTACGCCGCCCGCGCGGCCAAGATGGTGCCTGCCTACCGCGACATCCACCGTATGGCCACGGTTCTCATCGATGAGCGCGCGCCGTCCGATGCCAGAGTTCTGGTGCTCGGAGCCGGCGGAGGGCTGGAGACCACGGCGTTCGCCCAAGCCCAGCCGGGGTGGACGTTCGACGCTGTGGACCCGTCGGCAGCGATGCTGGAGCTTGCCGCGCGAAACCTCGGGCCCTATGCCGAGCGGGTCCGCATGCACCGGGGATACATCGAGGACGCTCCAGACGGTCCGTTCGCCGCCGCGACAAGTCTGCTGACACTGCACTTCCTGCCCCGGCAGCTCCGCGTCGAGACGGCCGCGCAGGTCCGGCAGCGGTTGGCGCCCGGTGCGCCGTTCGTCGTCGCGCACATGAGCTTTCCGCAAGACGGCGGTGAACGGGACGTGTGGATCAGCCGCCATGTCGCGAACCTCATCGCCGCGGGCATCGATACCGCGGATGTCGACAAGGCGCGCAACGCCATTGCCACCGAGGTTCCCGTTCTCTCGCCAGACCAGGACCGCGCCATCCTGCGCGAAGCGGGGTTCACCGATGTCACCGAGTTCTTCGCGGCGTTCACCGTTCGCGGCTGGGTCGGCTACGCCTGAACTCCCCTACGCACCGCCGCGCCTGTCGCGTTTGGTGCGGTACATCGCTTCGTCGGCACGGGAAAGCAGTTGCGCGGCAGTGAGATCAGAGCCCGCCGCGCGCCCGATGCTCGCGCTGATGCTCAGCTCGCGGGAATCGACGTCGAACGGTGTCGATAGACGGCGACCGATGTGCTCAGCGAGGTCGTCCAGCTGGGAGAGGTCGTGGAGACGTTCGCGGACGACGACGAACTCGTCGCCACCCAGACGGACGACAGTGTCGGTGTAGCGTGCTGCGGCAGCCAAGCGAATTCCGATCTCGCACAGGACTTTATCGCCCATATCGTGGCCGTAGCGGTCGTTGACGCTCTTGAAATCGTCGAGATCGATGAACAGTACGCCCACCAGGGTGTTGGTGACTCTTGCCCGGCCGAGAGCGCGGGTGAGGCGATCTTCCAGAACGGTTCGGTTGGGCAGTCCGGTGAGCGGGTCGGTCAGCGCGGCCTCCTCGAGCTGTGCGACCGCCTTCTTTTGTTGGGTGATGTCCTGGAGCTGAACCAGCGACGAGGAGACGACGCCGAACTCGTCGGGTAGCCCGACAACGGTGTGCAGGCACCAGACCACCGTCCCGTCCGGCCGGAGGAACTGCCGTTCGCTCTCGTGCTGGGTGCGTTCTCCCGCGTGAACGGCGGCGATAGCGTCCTCGAACACCGATCCGTCGTCCGTTGCGAACTCCCCTAGTGAGTGCCCGACCAACTGCTCGGCGCTCCTGCCCAGGATGCTGCACAGCGCGGGGTTGACCCGGGCCAGCGTCCCGTCCAGCCCGCGCCAGCCGACGCCGATCGTGGCGCGACTCATGGTCACTTCGAACATCCGCACCGCGGCATCGCGGGCCCGTTCGGCCTGCACGCGGTCGCTGACGTCGCGGTGAGCGGTGATCATCTGCTGTGGCATGTCACCGTCCACGGGCAGGACGTGCGCGGTGGTCTCGATCCAGCGGTAATCCCCGTCTGCGTGCCGCATGCGCATCGTGAATCTTCTGACCGCACCGCTGGTGGTCTTCCAGGTCTCCGCCAGCGAGGCCCGTTCGTCGGGGTGGACCAGATCGATCCCGCGCGTCCCGATGATTGCGTCCGGCTCGAATCCCAGCACGGTCCGCGACGCGGGCGACACCCACAGGAACGTCGTGTGCTCGACCAGCTGCCAGGCGACCATGTCGGAGCTGTATTCGGCGATCATGCGGAAGAGTCGCTCGGATTCGCGCAGCTGAAGAGCGTGCAGGGCTTCGCCGCTGACCGGCCGAAAGGCTGCCACCACCGCCCATGGGTGATGTTCGCCGGCCCGGAAGATCGGCACCGCGTCGACGTGAATCCACACATGGCGCCCCGCGGCATCACTGCCGGGGCGGTGCACGCCCATTACTTTGTCGCGCACCGCAACTCGGGTGCGCGAAGCGACCATGGCAGGCGCCTCTGCACCTTCGAGGAATCGGCCGTTTTCGTCCACCGCTGCCCAGCGCGGGTCCTGCGACGTCCGTCCGAGCATCTGGTCGGACGACAATCCGAGGATCTCCTGCGCCACTTCGGAGGCGGCGATGATCTCACCGGCGGGGTTCTGAACCACGATGCCGGCATCTGGCGGCAGTGCATCGAAACCCGCCTCTGCCGCCAGCGCATCGACGGAGACCTGTGCACCCCCGTCCACCAGACCCCCTTGGCCGCCACTGACCTTGATTAGCGTGAGTCTAGGTTTCGGCGCCCGCTTCCGGCGTCATAACCCCGACATCGAATCCCGCTGTCACACATAAGGGTTGCCTTGCTTAAGGGTCAGCCCTGCCGAGGTACGTAGCGTAGATGCGCGATGCCGTTGTCGAACGTCTCGTACCCCTCGAGGCTGAGGTCGAGCCGCACATCGTCGGGTAGTGCGCGCAGGCCGCCGCCCACCACCTTCGGAACCACGAAGAACTGGAATTCCTCGACCAGGCCGGCCCGGATCGCGGCGGCCGCGATGGTCGGCCCGAAGATCTCGACCACTCCCGGCGCGTCGTCGACGATTCGCCGCAGCTCGGCCAGGCTCAGGTCCGGCACCAGACGCACGCGTTGCGACCCGATGTCGTCGTGCGTCAGCGTCGAGGATGCCACCACCTTGTCGATGCGCCGCCAGCGACGGGCGAACTCCTGCTCCGCCGGCGTCCAGACGTGGTCGTCGGGATCGGTCTCCCAGTACTGCATCAGCTCGAAGGTCCGGCGCCCCAGCACCTCGGTGGACACCTCGCCCATCCGCTCGACGTGGACGGCGAACACCGCCCCCTCGGGGGCCGACCATTGGAAGTCGCCGTCGGTGTCGGCGACGTAGCCGTCGATGGACATGCTCGCGGTGAAGATCAGCTTTCCCATGCCATACAGACTCGCTCAGCCGGCGGAATTCATCGGGGAGGCCGACCGGTGTGGTCAGCGCACAGCGGCTTCGATGCCGAGTTCGGCGAGAAGTCCCCGCACGCGCGCCTCGATCTCGTCGCGGATCGGGCGGACGGCGTCGATCTCCTGTCCTGCCGGGTCAGGCAGTTCCCAGTTCTCGTAACGCTTTCCAGGAAAAAATGGGCAGGTATCGCCGCAGCCCATGGTGACCACGACGTCGGCCGCCCGGACGATCTCTTCGGTCCACGGCTTCGGGAACTCGCGCGCGATGTCGATGCCGACCTCGGCCATGACGGCCACGGCGGCCGGGTTGATCTCGTCGGCGGGTTCCGAGCCTCCGGACCACCCCACCGCGTTGTCTGCGGCGAGGTGGTTGAAGTATCCGAGCGCCATCTGCGACCGTCCGGCGTTGTGGGTGCACAGGAAGAGCACGGTGGGCTTCGTATCGGTGACGTCATTCATGTCGTGCTCCTGTCGGGCATCGCGGGCGATGGTAGGGCGGTGTTGGTGAAACGCCGTCGTAGTGCGAGGGAGACGTAGACCAACGCAACGAGGACCGGCACTTCGATGAGCGGACCGACCACGCCTGCGAGCGCCTGGCCCGAGGTGGCGCCGTAGGTGGCGATCGCGACGGCGATGGCGAGCTCGAAGTTGTTGCCGGCTGCGGTGAATGCCAGGGTGGTCGTGCGCTGGTAGCCCAGCCCGAGTAGCGCGCCGAGCAGGTATCCCCCGCCCCACATGATCGCGAAATAGGCCAGCAGCGGGAGCGCGATGCGGACTACGTCCAGCGGGCGACTGGTGATCTGATCACCCTGCAGCGCAAAAAGAATGACGATGGTGAACAGCAACCCATAGAGGGCCCACGGTCCGACCCTCGGCAGGAATGAGGACTCGTACCAGGCGCGGCCCTTGGCTTTCTCTCCCAGGCGACGGGACAGATAGCCGGCGAGTAGTGGGATGCCCAGGAAGATCAGCACCGACTTGGCGATCTGCCACGGTGAGGTACTGATGGTGGTCTGTTCCAGCCCCAGCCAGCCGGGCAGCACGGACAGGTAGAACCAGCCGAGCACTGCGAACATGACGACCTGGAAGACGGAGTTGAGGGCGACGAGGACGGCGGCGGCTTCGCGATCGCCGCAGGCAAGGTCGTTCCAGATGATGACCATCGCAATGCAGCGGGCAAGGCCGACGATGATGAGTCCGGTGCGGTACTCGGGTAGATCGGGCAGCAGGAGCCAGGCCAACGCGAACATCAGCGCGGGTCCGAGGACCCAGTTCAACAGCAGGGAACTGACGAGAAGTCTGCGGTCCCCGGTGACGGTGTCCAGCCGGTCGTAGCGGACCTTGGCCAGGACCGGGTACATCATGATCAGCAGGCCCAGCGCGATCGGCAGCGAGATGCCGTCGACCTGCACCTTGTCCAGCGCGGCGTTCAGCCCTGGTACCAGGCGGCCCAGGAGTAGGCCCACCGCCATGGCAAGGCCGATCCAGACCGGCAGGAAGCGGTCCAGCAGCGAGAGCTTCCCGACGACCGCGGTATCGACGCCGGTTGGGGAGGACGCGTTCACGATCAGCAGCAGGCGTTGGTAGCGGTCGATTCGTCGGCATCGGCAGCGGTGCCGCCACAGCAGACGCCGCCCTCGGCGGTGCCTCCCTCAGCGTGTTCGGGGCTGTTGCCGAAGGTGTCCGAATCCGCGAGGACGGTATAGACCTCCCATTTCTCCCCGGCGGGACCCGTTACCCACACCTTGTCCTGGGTGGCGAAGCAGCACGTGGTGCCGATCTCCTCGTCGGTGAACAGACCTTCGCCGGTGAGGCGGGCGATCTCGGCGTGGACGGTCGCGCTGGATTCGACCTCGACACCGAGATGGTTGATGGTGCCGCCCTTACCTGGGTTCTCCAGCAGGACAAGCTTCAACGGGGGGTCGACGATGGCGAAGTTCGCGTAACCCGGCTTCACCTTGGCCGGTTGGGTGTCGAACAGCTTCGAATAGAACGTGATGGCCTCGTCCAGGTCATCGACGTTGAGAGCGAGTTGGGCGCGAGACATGACGGCTCCTACCTATGTGGCTTATGTCGAACTCTGTTCACCGACGATGATGCCACCTCTTCGACGTATGTCAACATCCGTGGCAAGATGTGAGCATGCCGAAGACACTGCCCACAGTGGACATGTCCGCGCCGGTCCGCTGTGCGCCAGTGGCCGCCGGCCCCGTCAGCGATCAGGCGGCACTCGAGATCGCGTTGCGGCTCAAGGCATTAGCGGACCCGGTTCGGGTCAAGCTGGTCTCATTGCTGTTCGGTTCGGACGCGGGCGAGGTGTGTAGTTGCGACCTGGCAGCGGCGGTCGACCTGAGCGAATCAACAGTCAGCCACCATCTTTCTCAGTTGCGTCGGGCAGGTCTGGTCGAATCCGAGCGTCGCGGGATGAACGTCTACCACCGACCTCGCCGCGAAGCGCTGGTCGCGCTCTGCACAGTGCTGGACCCCAACTGCTGCCGCTAGGGCCACTCGGCATCCTGCAAGCGACCCACGCGCGGACGATCGATAAATAGCTACAGCACCGCGCATCTACGTTGAACCGGAACTCCACCACCTCGCCGTCTGCCCGTTATTTGCGTCCGCCCTCAAACAGGACGAGGCTGGGTCGATGAAACCCCAATGGGTGTCGAAGATTCGAAATTGGTGGCTTGACCGCAAATACGGGCCTTCGTACCGACCACCGCACGAACACCGCCACCAGTAGACCGCGCACAGGCGGTCTCCACTGAGGACGCCAGAGCTGTCTGTCGCTTCCCCGACTTTGTGTTGTGGCTAGACGTTGAAGCGGAACTCGACCACGTCGCCGTCGGCCATCACGTAGTCCTTGCCTTCCATCCGCACCTTGCCCGCCGCCTTGGCGGCGGCCATCGTGCCCGCCTCCACCAAGTCGTCGTAGGACACGACCTCGGCCTTGATGAAGCCCTTCTCGAAGTCGGTGTGAATGACTCCGGCCGCCTTCGGTGCGACGCGGTGTCCCCGCGCGGTGATATCTGCACATCGTCCGCCTCGGCCGAACGCACTCGTCGGCGTCAGTTTGGTCGGCCTCGAGCGTCGGGCAGCGGGACGACGCCCTCATTCGGCTCGATCGTCGCGAACGGGTAGTTGGCTGCCAGCACATTGTTGCGGGTCAGCGACCTCAGAACAGCGGTCGATTGTTCCCACCGCATGAGGCACGACCGACGATTCCGAGGGCTCAGCCGCTCAGCACGAGCGAACAGTCAGGAGAAAGCCCCGGACGACGATTTCCGTCTAGCGGCCCCGCTGACGGTCCACATTCAGCCGGAGCCGGTACGGTCTACGTGTGTCAGCACAGCGAGCGAGGTCCTCCGTGGCGCCCGCACACCGCTCGGCGCACCCGAACCTGTCCGGCGTGCCATGGTGGGCCGCCGTCCTGATTGCTGTGATCGCCACCACAATTGGCTTCGCCTTCGATGCCGGCTCCGGCAACAAGGAACTCGGCAACGTTTTCGCCGCCATGTACGCGCTCGGCTGTGTGGCGGCCGTTCTCGCGGTGCGCCACTCCAGTATTTTCACGGCCGTCATTCAGCCTCCGCTGATCCTGTTCGTGATGGTGCCGGGCTCCTACTTCCTGTTCCACGGCGCAGCGTTCACCGGCGTCAAGGACACTCTGATCAATTTCGGCTACCCGCTGATCGAACGCTTCCCGCTGATGCTGTTCACCTCGGCCGGCGTTCTGCTAATCGGGTTGGTGCGCTGGTATTTCGGAATGTCGGCCAAATCGTCGGCGACGGCCCGCCACGACGGCGACGACGAAACCGCTGCGGGCCCCGGCCTGTTCGCGGGGCTGGCGGCCAAGTTCTCGTCGGTGCTCCAGCGCGGTGACGTCGATGACGACGATGACGACGCCGACGAGGCGCCCAAACGCAAACACGGCATCGACCGGCCCGCGACCGCGCAACGGCGTCCCCGCTCGGAACGGCCCGCCAAGCGTCCGGCACCGACCCGCTCGCGGCACGCCCGTCCCCCGCTCGAGGACATCACCGAGGCGCCCGAACGGCCCCGCCGCCAGTCGTCCCGTCGCCGTCCCGTCGACGCCGAGCCCGACGCACTCGACTATCCCGAGACTCCGCGACGCCGCCGCCAGCCGCCGCGTGATCCGAACAGCCGCACGTCGTCTCGGCGTGAGCCGCGTGAGCCCCGTGAGCCCCGTGAGGCCCGCGACCGCAGGGACCCCTACGGCTCACCCCCGCGGCGCAGCAGCCGATTCGAGCCGTACGAGCCCTATCCGTCCTACGAGCCGTACCCGCCGTACGAACCGCCGACCCGGCAACGCCCGCCCGGACGGACGAACGGCGACAGCGACACCCATCACCCGGTGTCGAGGGTGCGTTATCGCGGTGACGTCGATCCGGAGCCGGGCCGCCAGCCGAGGTCGCGTCGCCCGAGTGCGAATGACTGGGACGCCGAATCGTGGCGCCCCGACCGCTGACCGAACCCGGTTCAACGGCGCCTTCGGTGCGCCCGCGCCGACAGTAACCCCACGGCGAGGAAACGCCTGGATTACCGCCATGGCGTTACTCTCGGCAGGTCCCGAGCGGTGAGTCGCAGAACTAACTGCGGGCGGGCCGGATCTCCCGCGGCAGCGCGAACACCAGCGTCTCATTGGCCGTGGTAACCGTCTGCACAGTGCCGTAGCCGTATTCGGCCAGCCGGTCGAGCACCCCGCGCACCAGCACCTCGGGAACCGAGGCACCCGATGTCACGCCGACAGTCGTTACTCCCGACAACCAGGCCGGGTCGATGTCGTCGGCGTAGTCGACGAGCTTGGCCGCTTTCGAGCCGGCGCCTAGCGCCACCTCGACCAGCCGCACCGAGTTCGACGAATTTCGCGAGCCGACAACGATCACCAGATCGCACTCCGGCGCCATCGCTTTGACCGCGCCCTGCCGGTTCTGGGTGGCGTAGCAGATGTCGTCGCTGGGCGGGTCCTGCAGCGTCGGGAACTTCTCCCGCAGCCGTCGCACCGTCTCCATGGTCTCGTCGACGCTCAGCGTGGTCTGGGACAGCCAGATCACCTTGTTCGGATCGCGCACCGTCACCTTGTCCACGGCGTCCGGGTTGTCGACCACCTGAACGTGCTCGGGCGCCTCACCGGCGGTGCCGACAACCTCCTCGTGACCCTCGTGGCCGACGAGCAGGATGTCGTAATCGTCGCGGGCGAACCGCTTGGCCTCGTTGTGGACCTTGGTGACCAGCGGGCAGGTCGCGTCGATGGTCTGCAGATTGCGGGCCGCCGCCTCCTCGTGCACGGTCGGCGCCACACCGTGGGCGGAGAACACGACGATGGCGCCTTCCGGCACCTCGTCGGTCTGCTCGACGAACACCGCACCGGCTTTGGCCAGGGTGTCCACCACGTAGCGGTTGTGCACGATCTCGTGGCGTACGTAGACCGGCGCGCCGTGCTTCTCCAGGGCGCGTTCGACGGTCTCCACCGCGCGGTCCACGCCCGCGCAGTAACCGCGCGGTTCGGCCAGCAGCACCCGCTTGCCGGTTACGGGCCCGGTAGCCGTACTGGCGGCACCGGGAATCCCCATGTTGACGGTAGGCGGCATGGTTTCCAGGGTACGTTCCCGCAACGCGGCGGGGCCAGCCGTAGGCTGTCTGCCATGGCAACAGCACCATATGGGGTTCGTCTGCTGGTCGGCGCCGCCGTGACCGCCATCGAGGAAACCCGCAAGCTGCCCTCCACGATCCTGATGTATCCGATGACGGTGGCGAGCAACATCGCGCACATCGTGATGAAGGTTCAGCAGGACCTGGCCGACCTGGTGATCAAGGGCGACAGCGCCCTGGAGAACATCTTCCCGCCGAAGGACGAGCAGCCCGAGTGGGCGACCTTCGACGAGGACTCCGCCAGCGAGGACGACGACGCGCCCGTGCACGACGGGGAGCGTCTCACCGAGGGCCGGTTCGCGCTGTACAGCACTACCGACGGCGTCGAGCCGAAGTCGCAGTCTTCGGCCCAGGCCTCGTCGCAGCCCTCGTCTCGGGCAACGGCCACCAAGAGTGCGCCGCCGATCGCCGAGGAGCTCGACTACGAGTCGCTGACCCTGGCGCAACTGCGCGCCCGGCTGCAATCGCTCAGCGTGGCCGACCTCGAAGCCCTGCTGGCCTACGAGGAAGCCTCCAAGGCCCGCGCCCCGTTCCAGACGCTGCTGGCCAACAGGATCACCCGCGCGTCCGCCAAGTGACCAGCGCTCAGAGCAACTCTGCGGAGAATCCGTATCCGGTCCGCGCGGTGGCCATCCGCATCGCCGGCTGGATCGACAAGCTCGGCACGGTGTGGGTCGAAGGTCAGCTGACCCAGATCAACGTGCGCAACTCCACGGCATACATGGTGCTGCGCGATCCGGCGGCCAACATGTCGCTCGATATCAGCTGCTCCCGTGACCTGCTGCTCTCGGCGCCGGTGAAGCTCACCGAGGGCACCCAGGTGGTGGTGTGCGGCAAGCCGAGCTTCTACACCGTTCGCGGCTCGTTTTCGTTGCGCGTCAGCGACATTCGCGCGGTGGGCGTCGGCGAGCTGCTGGCCCGCATCGAACGGTTGCGCAGGCTGCTGGAGGCCGAGGGACTGTTCGACCCGCGGCTCAAGCGCCCGCTGCCGTTCCTGCCCTCTACCGTCGGCCTGATCACGGGCCGGGCCAGCGCGGCCGAGCACGACGTGACCACGGTGGCGGCCGCCCGCTGGCCCGAGGTCCGCTTCGCCATCCGCAACACCGCCGTACAGGGCGTCAACGCGGTGGCGCAGATCGTCGAGGCGTTGCGCGAACTCGACGCCGACCCCGACGTCGACGTCATCGTGATCGCCCGCGGCGGCGGCAGCGTCGAAGACCTGCTGCCGTTCTCCGACGAGACGCTGTGCCGTGAGATCGCCGCGTGCACCACACCGGTGGTCAGCGCCGTCGGACACGAGCCGGACAACCCACTGTGCGACCTGGTGGCTGACATGCGCGCGGCCACCCCGACCGACGCCGCCAAGAAGGTGGTGCCTGACACGGCAGCCGAGCGGGCGTTGGTCTCCGAGCTTCGGCACCGCAGTGCGCAGGCGCTGCGCAACTGGGTCGGCCGCGAGCAGCGGACCGTCACCCATTTACGTAGCCGGCCGGTGCTGGCCGACCCGTTGGGCGCGCTGACACATCGCACCGAGGAGATCGAGCGGGCCCGGGCCTGCGTCCGCCGTGACGTCAAGCGCCTCGTCGCGGCCGAAACCGACCGGATCGGTCACCTCGCGGCGCGGCTGGCCACCCTGGGCCCGGCGGCAACCCTGGCGCGCGGTTACGCCGTGGTCCAGGTGCTCAGCCCACAAGGAGCTGAGATCCTTCGCTCTACCGACGACGCGCCGGCCGGGACCGCGCTGCGCATCCGCGTCGGCGACGGTGCGATCGGCGCAAGTAGCACAGGCCCGACGGACGGATCCCCATGAGCAAACCTGACGAGACGACGCCCATTAGTCAGCTTGGCTACGAAGATTGCCGGGATCAGCTGATCGAGGTCGTCCGGGTGCTCGAGCAAGGCGGGCTCGATCTTGATTCGTCGCTGAAGTTGTGGGAACGAGGCGAGGAACTGGCACGACGCTGCGAGGAGCACTTAGCCGGAGCGCGCAAACGCATCGAAGATGCGCTGGCCGCCCGCGACGCCGACGAGGATTGATCCGGCCGGCGCGCTAACCTGCGACATTGGAAAACTGGAACGTGTTTCAGTTATTCTCCCCGCCATGAGTGATGCCACCCTGACAACCGAGCTGGGCCGCGTCCTGGTGACTGGCGGCGCCGGATTCGTCGGCGCCAACCTCGTGACCGAGCTGCTGGACCGTGGACACTTTGTCCGCGCCTTCGACCGGGCACCGTCGGCGTTGCCCTCCCACGAGCGCCTCGAGGTGGTCCAGGGCGACATCTGCGACACCACCACCGTCGCGGCCGCCGTCGACGGGATCGACACGATCATCCACACCGCGGCGATCATCGACCTGATGGGTGGGGCATCGGTCACCGCGGAGTACCGCAAGCGCAGCTTCGACGTCAACGTCGAAGGCACCAAGAACCTGGTGCACGCCGCCCAGGCGGCCGGCGTCAAGCGGTTCGTCTACACCGCCTCCAACAGCGTGGTCATGGGCGGCCAGCGGATCGTCAACGGCGACGAAACACTGCCCTACACAGCACGTTTCAACGACCTCTACACCGAGACCAAGGTGGTGGCCGAGAAGTTCGTGCTGAGCCAGAACGGCGTGGACGGTCTGCTGACCTGTTCGATCCGCCCCAGCGGCATCTGGGGCCGGGGCGATCAGACCATGTTCCGCAAGCTCTTCGAGCGAGTGATCGCCGGGCACGTCAAGGTTCTCGTCGGCAACAAGGATGCCAAGCTCGACAACTCCTACGTGCACAACCTCGTACACGGATTCATCCTGGCCGCAGAGCATTTGGTGCCCGGTGGCACGGCACCTGGGCAGGCGTACTTCATCAACGACGGCGAGCCGATCAACATGTTCGACTTCTCCCGGCCGGTGGTTGAGGCCTGCGGCGAGAAGTGGCCCACGGTATGGATCCCCGGCGGCTTCGTCCATGCCGTCCTGACCGGCTGGCAGTGGCTGCACTTCAAGTTCAAGTTTCCGCAGCCGCCGCTGGAACCGCTTGCGGTGGAACGGGTGTCGATCGACAATTACTTCTCCATCGCCAAGGCCCGCCGCGACCTGGGCTACCAGCCGCTCTACACCACCGGCGAGGCGCTCGAGCACTGTCTGCCCTACTACACCGACCTCTACGCGGAGATGAAGGGCTAACGCATCGCGTTCTTGACGGCTTGCCCGTAGGCGGCCTTCTGCTCGCTCGTCAGCGTCGGGGCGAACACGACCACGATGTCTTCGACCTGCAGCATGTCCGGAACCGCGGCGGCGTAGAGCTCCGCTCGGCCGGTACTCGGAAATTTCAGGATCGACACGGTATCGGTGTCGGTCGCCTCCAGACATCCTGCCGTCGGGCAGGCCGACGCGGTGACGTCGTGGGGGTTGAGCGCGGGCAGCTTGGCCTTGGTAAGGGCGTTCAGCACCTCGGCGACCGAAACGTTGTTGAGCATCACAGGTCCGCTCTGGGCCGAAGGGCGTGATGGAGCGGCCGCCTCCCGGGGACTGCAGCCCTGCAGTGCGGCGGCCAGCAGTACAACGACCGTCACCCCCATGGAAAGGCGAGCGGAACTCACGGCAACAACCGTCCGATCGCCTGGAGATAGTCGTCTCGCTGCGCGCTGGTCAGCGGCGGTGCGAATTCGATGACCATGTTGGCGAACCGCGGCAGGCCACGCCGCACCGCATACCACTTGGCTTGCGGCACCGTCAGGAAGGACTTGACCCGCATGGTGTCGGTGACGATCGCTTGTGAGCAGTCCACAGCGGGGCACTCCTGTGCGGTGGTGTCAATCGGGTTCGGTGCCGCGACACCTTCGGACTGCAGCGCCGCAACCAGGCCCGCCGCGGTCAGCGGTTCGTGGCCGGTCCCTGCGCTGGCCGACGGGGTGTGCAGCGCGGTCAGCCCCGCAGCCACAACGGCCGCGGTGAGTACTCGATATCTGCGCGGCATGACTTCGAGCGTAACGACACCGATCGTCGCCGACCGAGCCGGCGACGCATCGGCCACCGTCCGACGCTCCTCGACCATGCACCTTCTCGGCGCTGCGAGGTACACCGGCATTCGGGTCGCACAGCACATCACCAGGATTGCCGCCCGTAAACTACGTCGCCGTGTCGATCCGCCGTGTCGCCAGCGCCCTTGGTGCGGTGGCGATGATGATCGGCGTACTGGCGGGCTGCGGTACCGGCGTGCCGGACCGCAGCACCGACGCGCGGGCGCTGACGGCTCAGGTCCGGCAGCTGCCAGGCGTCGTGGACGCCGCTGCGGACATCGCACACAGTCAGGCTCAGGGCCGGGTTTACTTTCGCCTCTACGTCGACGTCTCCGACAGCGTCACAGCCGGCCAGGCAGCCACGATCACCGCGAGCTATCTACGGGATATCAGCAGCGGCAAGTACGCCGGCTACCGGCTCGAACTCGACCTGCGGCACGGGTGGAACGTCTTCGCCGTCGACAGCGGCGTGCTGGCGATCACCAACGCCGATCAGATCATCGCCCAGACTCGCGACTGGGTTGCACTGAGAAGCGAATTTCCTTCTGCCACAGTGTCAATGCGAGCTACGATCACCCACCCAGGCGGACAGCTGACGACTCAGGAGGCTGGTCACTCCAATCTGGCGGTCCTCGAATTCGCCGACCCCGGCGACTACACCACGGTAAGCGCGGCCGCGGGCACGTTGTCGGCTCGATTTCGGCAGCTGGCCGGGCTGGACTGGACAATCGACGCAGGCAAGGAACACCCCGCCGAGATCAAGACCTCGCGACGACTACCCACGGCGGCCGAACTAAACGTGTTCAACCGGCTCAACGCCGATCAGCCGATCCCGCACATCGACCGGCTCCGGATCAACGACCCGGTGACACCACCGGTGTGGTTCTCCGAGAAGACCATCGGCTCTCACGATGTCGCGGTCGCTTTGCGGCTGGCGCAGGCACATCTGCCGTTCGTCGCCACATTGCCGGCGCCCGTGCTCTACAGCGCCAGCGACCAGCTGTCGGGACACATCGGTGGTCGCGGCTTCGCTCGTGGCCCGGTCGCGGTCACCGTCGGCGGCTGCACCCGACACGACCCGCTGGTGTACGCGCCGATCCCCGAGGAACGCGTCCTCATCGCGAAATACGAAAGCTGCAAAGCCTGATTCCGGTCACACCGAATCACCGGTGCGAATAGCGTGAACGCATAGGCGATCGGACCGAAGGAGGGCCACGTCATGCCTGACGGCAAGCCGAACATCTTGGTCATCTGGGGCGATGACATCGGGATCACCAACCTCAGCTGCTACAGCGACGGCCTGATGGGCTACCGCACACCCAACATCGACCGCATTGCCGCCGAGGGCATGCGCTTCACCGACTCCTACGGCGAGCAGAGTTGCACGGCCGGTCGTTCGTCGTTCATCACCGGCCAGAGCGTTTACCGGACAGGGTTGAGCAAGGTCGGTATGCCCGGCGTCGACATGGGCATGTCGCCAGAGGATCCGACCATCGCCACGCTGCTCAAGCCCTTGGGCTACGCCACCGGCCAGTTCGGTAAGAACCATCTGGGCGACCTGAACAAATACCTGCCGACAGCGCACGGCTTCGACGAATTCTTCGGCAACCTCTACCACCTCAACGCCGAGGAGGAGCCCGAGCATCCGGACTATCCAACCGAGGAGGAGGCCCCTCGGCTACGCAAGAGTCTGCTGCCGCGCGGCGTGATCCACTCCTGGGCCACCGAGGAGGCCTCCGATGAGGTCGACGAGCGCTTCGGCCCCCTGGGCAAGCAGCGCGTCGAAGACACCGGTCCGCTGACCAAGAAGCGGATGGAGACCATCGACGACGAGACCACTGCGGCATGTATCGACTTCATCAAGCGTCAAAAGGACTCCGCCACACCGTTCTTCGTGTGGATGAACACCACGCACATGCACTTCCGAACGCACACCAAGCCGGAGAGCCTCGGTCAGGCCGGACGATGGCAGTCGCCATACCACGACACCATGGTCGACCACGACAGGCATGTCGGACTGTTGCTGGACACCCTTGACGAGCTCGGCCTGGCCGACGACACGATCGTTGTCTACTCCACCGACAACGGCCCGCACGCCAACACCTGGCCCGACGGCGCCACCACCCCGTTCCGCAACGAGAAGAACAGCAACTGGGAGGGTGCGTTCCGGGTGCCCGAGATGGTCCGCTGGCCCGGCAAGATCGACGCTGGCGTGGTGTCCAACGAGATCATCCAGCACCACGACTGGCTGCCCACGATCCTGGCCGCCGCCGGAGTGCCCGACATCGTGGACAAGCTGAAGCAGGGCCACACCATCGACGACACGACCTATCACGTGCACATCGACGGCTACAACCTGCTGCCGTATTTGACCGGCGAGGTGGACAAGAGTCCACGCCGCGGTTTGATCTACTTCTCCGACGACTGCGACGTGCTCGGCATCCGGATCGAAAACTGGAAGGTCGTGTTCATGGAGCAGCGGTGCGAGGGCACGCTGCGGATCTGGTTCGAGCCATTCACCGTGCTGCGCGCACCCAAGATCTTCAACCTGCGCACCGATCCGTTCGAACGCGCCGACATCACGTCGAACACCTACTGGGACTGGTTCCTCGATCACGACTACATCGCGTTCATGGCCAACGCGGTCGTCCTGCAGTTCCTGGACACCTTCAAAGAGTTCCCGCCCAGGCGGGAACCGGCCTCGTTCACCGTCAGCAGCGCCGTAGAGAAACTTCAGGACTTCCTCCAGACGGTCGGCGGCTGAGTTGGGGATGCTGGAATCGTGGACCGACGGGCCCACGAAGTCGGCCATCGTCGAATTCGCCGAGCGGGCGGTCAATTCGGTGGCACCGGAGGAGCGCGTCGCCGTGTTCGACAACGACGGCACGCTGTGGTGCGAGAAGCCGGCTTACATCCAGCTCGACTTCCTGGTGCGCCGGATCGCCGAACAGGTGGCCGCCGATCCCGCGCTGGCCGCCGAACAGCCGTACACCGCCGCGGCATCCGGCGATCTGGCCTGGTTCGGCGAGGCCGATACCAAGCACTACAACGGTGACGACTCCGACCTGAAACTCCTTGCCGGGGCTGTCCTCTCAGCCAACGCCACCATCACCACCGAGGAGCACGCGGCGCGGGTGAACGCGTTTTTCGCCGACGCAAGGCATCCGACACTGGGCCGCGCCTACACCGCCTGCGGGTATGCACCGATGATCGAACTTCTGCGCTACCTGGAGTCATTCGGCTTCACCAACTACATCGTCTCCGGCGGCGGCCGCGACTTCATGCGGCCCGTCACGACGGCGATGTACGGTGTCCCGCCCGAACGGGTGATCGGCAGTTCGGTCGGATTGATCTACCAGAACGGCGAACTGCTGACCACCGCCCAACCGGAGTTCCTCAACGACGGTCCGGTCAAGCCGGTGCGCATCTGGGGCCGGGTGGGCCGGCGGCCGATCTTCGCCGTGGGCAACTCCAACGGCGACATCGAGATGCTGCAGTACGCAATGGCCGCATCCGGACCGTCGCTGGCGATGGTGATCCACCACGATGACGCCGACCGCGAATTCGCCTACACCGCAGGGGCGGAGAAGGCTCTCGATCATGTCGAGACATCCGGCTGGACACGGGTCAGCATGCGCGACGACTGGAGAATCGTGTTCAGTGACTGAACCCGAACTGGTTGCGATCCCCGGACAGACGGCAATACTGGGATCCGACCTGCACTACCCCGAGGAAGCCCCGCCACGAGCGGTGACGGTTGACGGCTTTCGCATCCAGCCCCGGCAGGTCACCAATGCAGAGTTCGCCGAATTCGTCTCGGCCACCGGTTATCTCACCGTCGCCGAGCGGCCGCTGAACCCGGCCGACTATCCGGGCGCGCCGCCGGCCAACCTGCAGCCGGGCTCGATGGTATTCCGCCGGACCACCGGCCCCGTCGACCTGCGTCACCTCAGCCAGTGGTGGACCTGGACGCCGGGTGCCTCGTGGCGGCACCCGGTAGGACCTGGTTCGTCGATCGCCAACCGCGCCGAGCACCCCGTCGTTCACGTCGCCTACGAAGACGCCGAAGCGTACGCGGCCTGGGCGGGACTGGCGTTGCCGACCGAGGCCGAATGGGAGACCGCGGCCCGCGGCGGGCACGAGCACGCCGACTACACGTGGGGCGATCAACCGGAACGGCCCGGCGACCGACTGGCGAACTACTGGCACGGCGAGTTTCCCTGGCGCCCGGAACCCGGCTACGGACGCACCACCGACGTCGGTTCCTTCGCGCCCAACGGATACGGACTGTTCGACATGGCAGGCAATGTCTGGGAGTGGACCACCGATTGGTGGGCGGCCAGCGAGGCGGCCAGCTATGACCCCGCACAACCGCAGTTCACGGTTCCACGCAAGGTCCTCAAGGGCGGTTCGTTCCTGTGCGCGGACAGCTACTGCATGCGCTACCGCCCCGCCGCGCGCCGGCCGCAGATGGTCGACACCGGGATGAGCCATATCGGCTTCCGCTGCGTGAAGCGATAGGACCAGTACCCCGCCCGTGCTTCACTAGAACGCGTTCTCAGACCGGGAGGGAGTTCGATGTCCGACGCTGTGCTGGTGACCGGCGCGTTCGGGTTGGTGGGGAGTGCCACGGTCAAGCGGCTGGCGGCCACCGGCCGCCAGGTGGTCGCCACCGACCTCGAGACCCCGGCGACCGTGAAGGCCGCTGCGGATCTCCCTGCCGGGGTCCAGGTCCGCTGGGCGGACCTCACCGACCCGGCCGCGGTCGAGAAGCTGCTGGTCGAGGTCTCCCCCGCCGCCGTCATCCACCTGGCCGCGGTGATCCCACCGCTGTGCTACGCCAAACCGCAACTGGCCTACCAGGTCAACGTCGGCGCGACCGCCAATCTGGTGAAAGCCCTTGAGGCGCATCCCAATCCGGCGCGTCTGGTGCAGGCCTCCAGTATCGCCGTCTACGGGCCGCGCAACCCGCATCACATCACCGATGTACTGACCGCGCAGACGCCGGTCAACCCGTACGACAACTACGGCAAGCACAAGGTCGAAGCCGAGGGCATCGTGCGCGCGTCGAGTCTGGACTGGGTGATCCTGCGCCTCGGCGGAGTGCTGACCACCGAACCCAACCTCGGGATGGACCCCAACCTGATCTTCTTCGAAGGCGTGCTGCCCGCCGACGGGCGGTTGCAGACCGTCGACGTCCGCGATGTGGCGTGCGCATTCGCGGCGGCCACCACAGCCGACGTCGCGGGCCAGACCCTGCTGATCGGAGGCGACGACACCCACCGGCTGCGGCAGGGCGACATCGGGTCGGCGACGACGGCGGCGATGGGCTTGGTCGGCGCGCTACCACCAGGACGCAAGGGTGACCCGAACGACGACGGCGGCTGGTTCGCCACCGACTGGATGGACTCGGCGACCGCACAACAGGTGCTCAAACACCAGCACTACTCCTGGCCCGACATGCTGGCCGAGACCGCCGACAAGGTCGGCTGGAAGCGCTACGCCTTCCGGATGATCGCCCCGTTGGCGCGGGAGTACCTCAAACGCCAGTCGCCGTACTACGGTCAGCCGCCCGGGTACGGCAACCCGTGGGAAGCGGTGCGGCGCAAATGGGGAGCCCCGGAGAACGACGGGAAGGTGTCATGACCGAACAGGTAGCGGTGATTGTCGGAGGCGCGTCCGGGATCGGCTGGGCGACGGCCCAGACCCTCGCGGCCCAGGCCATCCGCGTGACGATCGCCGATCGCAACACCGATCTGGCTCGCGAACGTGCGGCGACGCTGGGCGATCCGCACAGCTGGGCTGAGGTCGAAGTCACCGACGAAGCCTCGGTGGCAACCCTTTTCGACGATGTCGTGGCTCGCGAGGGCGGCCTGCACGTAGTGGTCAACTGTGCGGGGTTCAGTGGCTTCGGTGTCATCACCGAGCTCGACGCGGAGCAGTTCCGCTCGGTCGTGGACGTCTGCCTCAACGGCGCTTTCCTGGTGATGAAGCATGCCGGCCGCCATCTCGGCGAAGGCGGTGCGCTGGTGTCGCTGACGTCGCTCAACGCCCGGCAGCCAGCGGTCGGGATGAGCGCCTACTGCGCGGCGAAGGCCGGCTTGTCGATGCTGACCCAGGTGGCGGCGCTGGAGATGGGTCCGCGCGGCATCCGGGTCAACGCCGTGGCGCCCGGCTTCGTGCACACGCCGCTGACCGAAGGCGCGGCCATGGTCCCCGGTGTCGTCGACGAGTACGTCGAGAACACCGCGCTGGGCCGGGCGGGAACGCCGCAGGACATCGCCGACGCGGTGGCGTTCCTGTGTTCGCCGCAGTCGTCCTGGCTCACCGGCGAGATCCTCGACCTCAACGGCGGCGCGCACCTCAAGCGCTACCCCAACATTGCGGAGCACCTGACCCGGCTGATGAATCAGTAGTTCGCGTGAACACCGAGTTCACCGTCACCCAGAAGCGCGCGCTGGCGATCGTCACGCTGATCGCCGTGCTGCTGGGTGCCTACTTCCTGCGGCACTACTTCATCCTGGTGGTGATCGCGGCAATCGTCGCCTACCTGTTCACCCCGCTGTACAACCGGTGTCGGCGCCGGTTCGGGACCGGGTTGTCGGCGACGATGACGGTGCTGGCGGCGCTGGCCACCGTCATCATCCCGGTCGGTGCGCTGGTGACGCTTGCGGTGCTTCAGGTTTCGCACATGGTGGTGCATGTGGCGGAATGGGTGCAGAACGCCGACATGTCGACCGTCGGTGACAAAGCGCTGGACTACGCCAATCACGCGCTGGCCAAACTGCCGTTCGGCCACTTCTCGGTCACCCCCGACTCGGTACGCGGCTCGCTGGTGACCGTTTCCCAGAACGTCGGACGCTGGCTGCTGCACGCGTTGCAGGGCGCCGCGGGCGGCGCGATCGGCGTCGTCACCTCGGCGATCATCTTTCTGTACGTGCTGGTCTCGCTGCTGACCAATCAGGAACAGCTGCTGACGCTGATCCGCCGTCTCAACCCGCTGGGCGAAGAAGTCACCGACCTCTATCTGGCCAAGATGGGCGCGATGGTGAAGGGAACGGTGAAGGGCCAGTTCATCATTGCGCTGGTTCAGGGCTTGCTGGGCGCGGCGTCGATCTACATCGGCGGGTTCCACAACGGGTTCTTCATCTTCGCGATCTTCCTCACCGCGCTGTCGGTCATTCCGCTGGGCAGCGGCATCATCACCATCCCGTTCGGCATCGGGATGATGTTCTTCGGCAACATCGCCGGCGGCCTGTTCGTGGTGCTGTTCCACATCATCGGCGTCACCAACGTCGACAACTTCCTGCGCCCCATCCTGGTGCCGCGCGAGGCCCGGCTAGATCCCGCGCTGATGCTGCTCGCGGTGTTCTCCGGGATCGCCATGTTCGGCTTCTGGGGCATCGTGTTGGGCCCGGTCCTGATGATCATCATCGTCACGACGATTTCGGTGTACCTGGCCGTGTACAAGGGCGTGGAGATGACGTCACACGAGCCGCCCGAGAAACGCCGCCGGTTGTTCCGGCGGCGTCTCGCAGCCGAGACTGAAGCTACAGCGGCGGTCGCTGGGGACGGCGAGCCCCAGGGCCAGTAGGGGTTACTCGGCTGCGACCTCGCCGGTGCCGTCTACGGCGAAGATCTCGATTTGTGCCAGCTCGTCGTCGGTGAGCTCCGGTCCCTTCAAAGCCTGCAGACTGTCTTCGAGTTGTGCGGTACTGGATGCGCCCACCAGCGCACTGGTCACCGCGGGCTGACGGAGCACCCAGGCGATCGCCAGCTGCGCAAGCGACTGGCCGCGTTGTTGCGCTATCGCATTGAGGCCACGGGCCCGCTCCAGGTAGACCTCGGAGATGTTGGCTTCAGTCATCCAGCGGCCCACACTCGCTCGCGAGCCGGCCGGAACTCCGTTGAGGTAGCGCGACGTCAGTAAACCCTGGGCCAGCGGGGAGTAGACGATACTGCCGGCGCCGGTCTCGGTGATTGCGTCCCACAGACCGTGCTCTGGGGAACGCTCGAACATGTTGTAGCAGGGCTGGTGAATCGTCAGCGGCACCCCCTCAGCCGTCAAAGCAGCAGCGGCGGAACGTGTTTCGTCGGCATTGTAGTTCGATATTCCGACGTAGAGAGCCTTGCCCTGCCGAACGGCGTGCGCCAAGGCCCCCATGGTCTCTTCGATGGGTGTGTCGGGGTCGGGTCGGTGCGAGTAGAAGATGTCGACGTAGTCGACGTTCAGCCGGGACAGGGACTGGTCGAGTGAGGAGAGCATCGTCTTGCGCGACCCCCACTCGCCATAGGGACCCTCGGACATGTCGTAGCCGGCCTTGGTCGAGATGATCAGCTCGTCGCGATGCGGCCGCAGGTCTTGGTGAAGGATGCGCCCGAAGTTGCGCTCAGCCGATCCCGCGGGGGGTCCGTAGTTGTTGGCGGCGTCGAAGTGGATCACCCCTAGATCGAAGGCGCGCCGCACGATGGCGCGCTGGACCTCGAATGGTCGGTCGTCGCCGAAGTTGTTCCACAGTCCCAGCGATATGCGGGGCAGCATGAGGCCGCTTCTGCCGCTGCGCGCGTATTCGGCTACGTCGTAACGGTTTTTGTCAGCTACGTAGCTCATAAGTCATCCTGATTCACCCGCAGATCTCCTCGACACAGCGTCAGATGTCTGCGACGATCTTCTCCAGCCGCGGCGGGATAGTGCACGTGTTCACACCACATCGCTCAGGAAAACTGATCGATACGGTCGCCGGGGACGGCGAGCCTGCCGAAAGCTAGTCGACCTGTTTGAACCAGGAGATGACGACCATCACCATGGCGGCGACCAGGGCGACGATCACCCACAGCACCAAAGCCATGTCGATCCATGCACCCGGCGGCGGAGCGCCCGGCAGGATGTTGCGCAGCGGGACGATCGCGAACAGCATTGCTGCGTACCACGTTGCGAACGGCATCTGGAACTGCTTGCGCCGGGTGATCACGAGCACCGAGGTGAAGATCGCGATGGTCGGCAGGGTGAGCAGCACGATGACGATGCCGAGGTCGAATGCCAGCGGTCCGAGGGCTCGGCTGAAGGTCACCTGCGTCGCGTCGCCGTCCCCCTTGGCCGCGGGCGACGGGGCGACCTGCTCGCTGGACAAGTCCCAACCCTGCAATGCGCCGGCGATCTCAACCTTGGCCGGGATGATCTTGCGATCGTCGCCCTCACCCACCAGTAGGTCGGCGCTGATGCCTTGGGTCTGGTACCGATCGAACGGCCAGGTGTTCACATCGCCATCGACGTCGATGGTCGTCGTCACCTCTGCCGGCGCGGCCCCGGCCGGAAACTTCAAGTCGCCCAAGGAGTTCCACGGATGCAACCGCACCGCGATATCTTCCTTGAGGGTGTCCAGCTTCTCATCCACCAGTGAATCAGCGGGGATGACAAGCACTTTGGCGTCCGCTTTGTAGTCGACCGTGCGCAACGACTGCAACGTGATCAGTACCGTCGTCTCTGATCCATTGCCTTCGCCCGACGCCTCCAGTTCCTTGGCGGAGCCGGACAGCCACCAATAGCCGAACAACGTGACGATGTAGGCCAACACGACGACGAGCACGGTGAGGATGGCGACGGTCTTGCCACGCGACGCGGGTTTCGCGGCGGGAGTCGGGCTCTGTGGCTCGGCAGGAGCGGTGGTCACGCGCGCATCGTATATTGACGCACGCGAATACGCTGGCCTTTCCTCATTAGAACGGCGGCGGATCGTCGTCGTTCGGCGGTGGTGCGGGTCCGAGCAGTGCACTGTGGCGTGCTGAGTGCTGACGGCGGTTGCGCCGGCGTTCGCTGGCGACGTACTTCGCACGGTTCTGCGCCCGGGTGGTCTTGCGACGCGGCATCAGGACGCTGCGATCGCCCGCCGACTCGACTTCCGGCCGTCCACTCGGCGCCGGGGTCGGAATCATCAAGCTCGGGACCAACCGGGCACTGCCCGGTGTGGTGACGTAGGTCTGACCGCCAGGCAGGGACCAGATCACCGTCCCGTAGGCAGGCGTTGGAAGGCATCCCCGTAACAGCGCAGGTCAGGCGGATTTCGCCCCTCTCCAACGGCTGCCCTCTACCGGTTCGGTTCCACCAATTTCGGCCCACCGGCTCGGTCGAATAACACAATGAATTGTGGCGAATTCCAGTGGTGAAGGATTATCTGGCTGAGGTGCGTCGGGGCGATGGGCAGACCACCTTGGACCATCTCTCGGGCGATCTGGAATACGAATGCATCAGCTGGAACGATCTGGCCATGGATGTCGGGTCTGCCCGTCGATATCAGGAGGATGTCGTTGCCGACTTTGTCCTTCTCGTCGATTCCCTTCAGCAGGGTTTCGCGCAGCTCGGTGTGGTCGATACTGATCTGAACAGCAGCCTGCAGCTGATGGAACTCCTGCTGTGAAGCTTGATCTACGTAGATGAGGTAGTCTTCGACCGTCCGGATCCCTAGCTGAGCAAGATGAGCTGGAATATGTTGCGGCAGTTGCCCATCGGGGACAGGGATGCCTCTAGTGCCAAAGTCCACCTCTAGTTGCTGCAGCAGGTTGTCGACGAGCTGTTCTCGTTGAGCCGGGGTGCGGCGAGGTGGACGGTCGGCATCGCTCTGCAGTTCAGCCAGAGTGACCACTCGGCCGTTTAGGTGCGAGAACCTCGCCCGATCGGCCGTTATTTGGCCTTCTGCCGCCAGTGCGATTTGGCGCATCTCTGCCAATCGCTGCCTCGCGATGTTCGTTACGCCTAATGTCGTCAACTCGACTCCAGCTTCCGGTTGGCCATTCAGGCGAACCTTGAAATCGGGCGGATCGGCGGCGACCTGTTCAAGGTTGTCGAGCACGCCCATATGGCCCGACAGTTGCGCGTGCATCGCGAAATTGCAGAACTGCAGTTGCTCCACCACCGGCTTTGGCAAGTCAGCGGTCGTCAGCCGGTCCGGGACTGCCGATGCAAGCACAGACGTGAACTTATTGCCGTGCTCATCGGTACCACCGAGTGCAAACCCCCCGATATCCATTCGCCGACCGTAGCGGTAGTCCCCAAGCCGCCTCAGGCTGATCTGAGGAGCAGCCCTGAACCAACACCCCGCTCTGATCGCATACCAGCCATCAGGATCCCGCCGATCCTCTGGCCGCACCGGGCTGCCACGCGGTGACAACCTGGCCGCGCGCAGCCCGTCTCGAAATCCGGACAAGGCGCGCAGGCGGTCAGCAGTCGACCGGCACCAGCCCGAGCAACTCCTCCAGCTCGGGCAGGCCAGCCCCAGCGCCAAAGACGCCGAACCCGAACACACGTTGAAGCAGCCCGGCGCCGTCATCGGAGCCTCACCCCGCCGCGCAGCCACCCCGGGGGGCACCGCGCCAGCCGCTGCCCATCATGCCGACGCGCAGGCAACAACGGCACCCGCCGCGCACTCGAAGCCACATACCCGCGGCCCGACCCCACAGCCCGAGGCCGAACACCCAGAACCGTCACAACCGCATTCTGCGCTCCATCAACGCTCAACTCCTATGCAACATGACCTCCGGGATCGCGGCTTAGGCCTTGAGCTTCTTGGCTTTACACTCCTGGGACCGCACCGCCATCGCAGTTTTGCTCACCGCCGTTGTTCTCTTCGTCGAGGCCATCATCGTCGGGCTCAACCTCGACAATCTGTGGTCCGACTAGAGTTGCTTCCGACCACAATTGCTCGCATAGCTCCCGCAAGGACTCGCGTGCTGGCGACGGCATCGGCGACATGACCGTTGTTGTGGTGCCAACACTGTTGAGCGATGTACCGAGCGTCAACACAGCCCCGTCCTCGGTAAGGAGAATCCGGTCGTGCAACTTGGTCGACTTTCGCACCTCGACTGGCCGCGAAAGGCTGGCACTGTCAAGATGCGTCTGCATCGCCGACAATTCCGCATTGTTGGACCTCTTGCCCGATACGAGGAGCCGTGTCAACTGTGTGCTCACGACAATTCTGTGTAGGCCGTCGAGTTTCAGATAAGGATCGATGAGGAGACCTGCGCCCGCATTGGCGAGCTGCCCTACCAAGATTGGGTAGGCAAGGGGGTCTTGCCCTTCGAGGACAACGACACTCACGTCTTCCTCCGTAGCTCCGCGCTCGCGGTCCCGCAGCAACGCACGGCCAAGCTCGGTGAGCACTAAACCCGGTTCCTCTCCAGAACCAGGCGTCTCCTCCAACCACGTCAGACGGACAAGGTGCCCGATAAACGTCTCGCCAGGCTTAACCAGTTCTCTTCGTGCATCCTTGCCAAGCAGCTGGTCCCTAATCGACGTGATAGTTGACTGGAACCGGCTGCCGAGCATCGTGTCAACCATCCGCTCGTAATCACGGACAACGGAGCCCATGGAGCCGACCCCAGTACCCTGAACGATGCGGTATTCAGCCTCAGCTGGTTCCGGGTTGTTATGCCACAACATGACTTGCGTGGCCGTCGGGCGATAGGAGCTTCGATTGCACGCCGCGATAAACGCGAGTACCCGGTACTGCTCTTCCGAGACGATGGTCACCGTGCAATTCTAGGGGCACCATTCTGTCGCCCCCAGCGGAGAATCCCATAGCCGTACTGAAGGGATTTACCAGTCCGTGCCGTGAGACGGTAGCACCCAAGGGAGGGATTGGGCGCCCCCTGTTTGTCAAGTATTTGTGGTGTGGCTACCGGGTTCTTGTCCGCTATATGACCGCAGGAACTGCACCGCAGCGATTTAATCAAACAATGACTGACCCACGCGAACTAGAAGCAAAAATGGCATTGGACCAAGCGTTTGCAGAACTAGACGGGCAGCACACCGAACTCGCGGGGCTCCAATCCAAGGCCAAGGACATAATCGGGTTACTGACGCTCGCCGCGACCTTCCTCGGTGCGTTTGGCAAGGCATACTCCGACAGCGTTCTGCATTCGGTGATGGACATGTCAGGTTGGGTTCTTGCGGCGTTTGTGATGCTCCCCGTTGTCACTGCGCTCGCCGCGATCTACGTCATGAAGCCACGCAGCGGCTGGATGTTCACACTTGACGGTAGTTCGATGGCCACCGACATGCGTGGCCGCGCACCGGACGTGAAGTTTCAGAGCGCTGAATCGCTTTACTTGGCATACGTCGGAAAGATCACCGAGCTGCTAGACGCCAACCAACCTCACCTTAAGCGGCGGAAGTGGGCATTATGGACCGCTCTCCTCACGCTGCTGTGTACCGTGGCATTCACGGGAGGGCTGGTCCTGACTTCGCACCCAGTCAAGACCTGATCACAGTCCTTCTGTAGATCAAAGGGAATAGTGGGATGACAGATAATAAAGAAGAGCCGGACCTCGGCGATGTAAAGGGTTCGAAGTCCACGCAAATTAGGCCCGACGACAAGCCCAAGTGGCCTGGTGAGCCGGACCTAAGGTCAGTCGAAGGCTCTCCGCGAGCCTGAACCCGCCGCCCACGAAACGCTCCTCTTCGGCAGAGGGAGGGCCAATGACGAACCCCAACCCGGAAGACATCGGGTCGAACACCGACTGCGAAGGCCCCGGCGTCCAGGGGCCGGAGCCGACCCTGGACTACGTCAAGGGCTACGAGTCCACGCGTGCGGAAGACAAACGAGACGTTGAGTACCGCAGTTCCGATGGCAACTGACGGCGATCAGCTTGCCGCCGCCGATGGTGAACTTGCCGCACCGGCTCGGCAGCACCACGACGTGCCCGACGCGCCACGGACCCCGCACTGCGATCAAATCGCTTGTGAAGTAGGTGGATTCATGGGTGGCGACGTTGGCGGGGCCGAGCGCGGACACGATGGCCGTCCTGTCGATGATCAGGCCGCTGTTGGCGGTCATCTCGTTGTTGACGACGACCGGCAACGACAGGAGCCGTTCCACGGCGCCGGTGGTTCCCGCACCCAGCAGGCTGCTGTTGTAGTCGGTGCCGGTCTTGAGTTTGCGGAATTCGCCCCAGCCCAGCGGACCGAGCACGATGTGGGTGGGTGTTCCGCGGTTGGTCTGCAGGGCGGCATCAGGTCGATCAGCCCGTCGAGGCTGTCGGTGATCGGCCCAGCGTCGACCGCGCCCGTGGTGTTGAGCAGACCTGCCACGGGGGCGTTGACCGGGCTCGGTTCGGCCTGGGCGAGGAGTGCGGCGTCGGCTTTGCGAACCAGGGCGCGGGACACCGAGGAGGCGATCTGCTCGGCGGTCTGCGGCTGGTTGAATTGCTCGCGCGAAAGGCGCGCCAGCATGGTCGCTTTCGACGTGTACACGAGGGCCTCGGACCGGGCCGGTTCGGCTTCGTCGAGTTCGGCGCCCTCAGCCTTGAAAGTCGCGCTGTCGTCGTCGATGAATGCGACGCGGGTGACCGGGCAGTCGCCGCATCGCCAGCCCATAGTTCAGGTAGCTGCCCGCCTTCGCGAGGCTGATCCGCAGCGCGGCAGACACCTCCGCTCCCACCGCCGCCCACGTGTCGACCGCCCAGTCGGCGCGTTCACCCCGCTCACGACGGCGCAGTTCGAACAGTTCGGCGATGGCCGCCAGCCGCCGCGCAGTGGCCTGATTCTCCGCCCTGGCCGACACACCGATGCTGACCAGCAGGGCCCGCGGCTCCGCCCTGTCGGACGGCTTGAAATAGTCGTGCAGCTGACTTTTTCCGAACATATGTTCGGTACTACGCTCGGGGGGTGACAAGCTGGCGGGATGTCCACGCGGGCGCACCCGAGTTCGCCCGGCGGGTGCAGTCGCTGTTCGACGCCCACAAGCACAAGACCATTGCGACGCTGCGTGCCGACGGGTCACCGCGAATCTCCGGCATCGAATGCACCTTCGCCGACGGAGAGCTCACGTTCGGCTCAATGCCCAACGCGCGCAAGGGTTCCGACCTACGTCGCGATCCTCGCTTCGCGCTGCACACCGCCACGGTCGACCCGGTCGACGGCGCAGAAGCGGAATGGCCCGGCGAGGCGAAGATCGCCGGACGGGCCGTTCACTCCGGTTCCATCTCCGACGGCCCCGACAGCGACCTCTTCCGCGCCGACATCACCGAAGTCGTGCTCACCCACCTCAACGACGCCGCCACGCTGCTCGTCATCGAGTGGTGGACACCCGCCCACGGCCTGAACGTCGTCGAGCGCGAATAGCCCTCAGAACAGCCGGTCCTTGAGGAACTGGACAACCCGCTTGCGTGCCTCGAAGGCCGGGTGCCCGTCGACCTCGCGCACCTCGAGGGCGAGCACCGAATGCGCAATCCGGCTGAAGCCGCCCGCGTTGCCCTTCGACGAGTCGATCTCGATGACCTCGAACGCGTCGCCGAGCCGGTCCTTGAGCGTCGTGAACCGCTCGGCCGGTGCCATCGGATCCTCGCTGAAGCGCAGACCCATCGCGCACAAGCCCTCGTCGGCGGCCCGCTTCTCGATCACTTTCAGCTCGGCCTCACTCATCCCGGGGTCGCGCTTCTGCTTGGGCGTCAACCCGATCGGCACCGACGGCTGACTGAGGACCGAGGCCAGCACACTGTCGTCGACGGCGGCCGCCAGCGCGAAACCACCGGAGAAGCACTGCCCGATCACCCCGACGCCCTTGCTGCCGCTCTTCTCCTTCACGTCCCGCGCCAGCGCTCGCAGGTAATGCGACACCGGCCGATCCTTGTTCGTCGCGAACGCGGCGAACTCCCGGGCCACGCACGCTCGCGCCAGCACCGGCACCATCGCCGGCGTCATCGACGGCGCCTCCGGAGTGCCGAACAACGACGGGATGGCCACCGTGAAACCGTTGTCCACCAGATAGTTTCCCAATGCCAGCACGCCGGGGTGCACGCCGGGAATCTCCGGGATCAGCACCACCCCGGGGCCCTCGCCCTTGCGGTAGACGTCATGGGTGATACCGGCTGCCGTGAAGGGCTCGCCGACCCATCCGGTCAGGTCGGCTTCAGGTCCGGGCATCGACGTCTCCTCATCAGCCGGGCGGCAGGGGCTTCTGCGTCTGTGTGGCAACGGCCAGCGTACGGAAGTCGTCACTGCTCCCGGCCCCGGTTATGGCCAGTTGAGCCGGGCCGGCCTGACTGTCGAGCCGGGTGGTCCACACCGGCTCGGTGCCCTCGCCGCCCTCGTAGACAATCCACTTCACCCCATCGACGTCCTGGGCGCCGGTGGGATACATCGACGAGTGGATCGAGCCCACCAGCGCCTGCTCGTCGGCATTGCTCTGGGTCAGGCTCACATACATCTTGGACGCGGCGAGGTAGCCGACGGTCGCGGTGACGGCGCGTTGGCGCTGCCCGGTGGCGTCGGTGCGGCCGGCGTCGATTCCGCCGCGGCTGCCGGAGTTGGCCCGCCAACCGGCCGGCACCTGCGGCAACCGGATCGGAATCGCCAGCGTCTCGGCGTCGGCCTTCAGCGCGGCGGCGGCGTCATACGGCGGTGGCGTCCCGTCGCGAGGGCTGTCGGGCCGCACCGAACACATCCCCACCAGCCCGGCCAGCGCGATGCAGGCCACGATCAAGGGAGCCAGCGACCAGAACATGTCGCGACCGTCCTGGAGCAGCCGGGGCTTGGGCTCCCGGGGCGGTATGCCGGTCTCGGACGGGGTACTCACGCCCGCCAGTATCCCAGGTCTGGACGGCTGACCGGCTTCTGGGACAATCTCAGCCATGCCAGACGCCCGCCGCCGTGAAGCGCCAGATCGCAACCTCGCCCTCGAATTGGTTCGGGTAACCGAAGCAGGCGCCATGGCCGCCGGCCGGTGGGTCGGCCGAGGTGACAAAGAAGGCGGTGACGGCGCGGCCGTCGACGCCATGCGTGAGCTGGTCAACTCGGTGTCGATGCGCGGCGTCGTGGTGATCGGTGAGGGCGAGAAGGACAACGCCCCGATGCTCTACAACGGTGAAGAGGTCGGCAACGGCGACGGGCCGGACTGCGACTTCGCCGTCGACCCGGTGGACGGCACCACCCTGATGAGCAAGGGCATGCCGAACGCGATCTCGGTTCTCGCGGTGGCCGAGCGCGGCGCGATGTTCGACCCGTCGGCGGTCTTCTACATGAACAAGATCGCCGGTGGTCCCGACGTCGCCGACTTCATCGACATCACCTCACCGATCGCCGCCAACATCCAGCGCATCGCCAAGGTCCGCAAGGCCTCGGTCTCCGACATCACCGTCTGCATCCTCGACCGGCCCCGGCACGCCAAGCTGATGGCCGAAGTCCGCGAAGCGGGCGCCCGTATCCGGCTGATCTCGGACGGCGACGTCGCAGGCGCCATCTCGGCCTGCCGCCCGGAGTCCGGCACCGATCTGCTCGCCGGCATCGGCGGCACGCCCGAGGGCATCATCACGGCCGCCGCGATCCGGTGCATGGGCGGCGAGATCCAGGCCCAACTGGCGCCCACCGATGACGAGGAGCGCCAGAAGGCCCTCGACCGCGGCCACGATCTGGATCGGGTCCTGACGACCAAGGACCTGGTCGCCGGGGAGAACGTCTTCTTCTGCGCCACCGGCGTCACCGACGGTGACCTGCTCAAGGGCGTCCGCTACTTCGGCGGCGGGTGCACCACCCAGTCGATCGTCATGCGGTCGAAGTCCGGCACCGTCCGGATGATCGACGCCTATCACCGGCTTTCCAAGCTCAACGAATACTCCGCGGTGGATTTCACCGGGGACAAGACCGCCGCATATCCACTCCCCTAAGAAAGGCGTTTGATGACCGACAGTGCTGTCGAGGGCGAATACCGCATCGAGCACGACACGATGGGCGAGGTCCGGGTTCCGATCAACGCCCTGTGGCGCGCCCAGACCCAGCGGGCCGTCGAGAACTTCCCGATCTCCTTCCGCGGTCTGGAGCGCACCCAGATCCGCGCGCTGGGCTTGCTGAAAGCCGCTTGCGCACAGGTGAACAAGGACCTGGGCAAGCTGTCCGCGGAAAAGGCCGACGCGATCATCGCCGCCGCCGGTGAGATCGCCGACGGGCTGCACGACGACCAGTTCCCCATCGACGTCTTCCAGACCGGTTCGGGCACCAGCTCCAACATGAACGCCAACGAGGTGATCGCCTCGATCTGTGAGCGCAACGGCGTGACGGTGCACCCGAACGACGACGTGAACATGTCGCAGAGCTCCAACGACACCTTCCCCACCGCCACCCACATCGCGGCGACGGAAGCCGCTGTGCGCCATCTCATTCCGGCGCTCGAGGTGCTGCACGAGTCGCTGGCCGGCAAGGCCCGCCAGTGGCGCACCGTGGTGAAGTCCGGGCGCACCCACTTGATGGATGCCGTCCCGGTGACCCTTGGCCAGGAGTTCGGCGGCTATGCCCGCCAGGTCGAGGCCGGCATCGAACGAGTGAAGGCCACCCTCCCCCGCCTCGGCGAGCTGGCCATCGGCGGCACCGCGGTCGGCACCGGCCTCAATGCCCCGGACGGCTTCGGCGCCAAGGTCGTCGACGTGCTCGTCGAGCAGACCGGTCTGGCCGAATTGCGCACGGCGAAGGACTCTTTCGAGGCCCAGGCCGCGCGCGACGGGCTGGTGGAGGCCTCCGGCGCGCTGAAGACCATCGCCGCGTCGTTCACCAAGATCGCCAACGACATCCGCTGGATGGGTTCGGGCCCGCTGACCGGATTGGGCGAACTCCAACTCCCCGACCTCCAGCCGGGCAGCTCGATCATGCCGGGCAAGGTCAACCCGGTGATCCCCGAAGCGGTCACCCAGGTGGCCGCACAGGTCATCGGCAACGATGCCGCCATCACGGTCGGCGGCCTGTCGGGCGCGTTCGAGCTGAACGTGTACATCCCGATGATGGCGCGCAACCTGCTGGAGTCGTTCACCCTGTTGTCCAACGTGTCGAAGTTGTTCGCCACCAAGTGCATTGACGGCCTGATCGCCAACGAGGAGCACCTGCGCGAGCTGGCCGAGTCCTCCCCGTCGATCGTGACGCCGCTGAACTCGGCGATCGGCTACGAGGAGGCCGCGAAGGTCGCCAAGCAGGCTCTGAAAGAGAAGAAGACGATCCGGCAGACGGTCATCGACCGCGGCCTGATCGGCGACAAGCTCTCCGAGGAAGAACTCGACAAGCGCCTCGACGTGCTGGCCATGGCGAAGGTCAAGCCGGGCGACTAAAAGTCGATGACGCCGCCGTCGGGCGGCGCTGACTATCGAGGGGCCGGGTTCACAACCCGGCCCCTCGATGGCGTTATGCGCGAAAACTCGGCATGGAGTCCCACGGCTGACAATGCCGTATCACCATCGGGACAGCTAACCCGAATTTCAACATTGCTCGCGATGGCAAATACATGGACACACGTTTGCGCGCGAGGTTCGGCCGACGGGGGACGCGCCCGACCGCTGGGAACACGGCCGAATTTAGCTGTGGCAACGTCAATTTCGTGAACTTCTGTCGCGCGGGACAACCCACCTTCGCCGATCTGTGACAATTTTGCCGAAATCCTTGACCGCCGATTCAGCAAATGTCTACATTGAGCCATCCGCTCGCAGCAAACAATCAAGTTCGCACGGTGGCGTTGAATCAAGGGGGTTCGCATGTCCAAACACCGCAAGGTCGGCCGTCCCGCAGGCAGGTCAGCACGGCGATGCATCACCGCCGGGGTCGGCGGAACAGCGATGCTGAGTGTCGGCGTCCTGCTCGCGTCCTCCCCCGACACACCGCCCCCGGTGACCGGTTCGCCCGCCGTCCAGCTGGCGTCGTTCGGATCGCCGCTGGCACCCGCACCCTTGAACCCCGGCACGGACCTGTGGTTCCTCGACAACCACAACTCGTTGATCGGCGGTGCATTCACACCCAACGCGCTCGCCTCCGCTGTCACCGTTAACGGTTTCGACGTCTTTCGGCCGATCGGCCGTGGTGGTTGGCTGATCGGTGACGGACTCGACGCCCAAGCCGGCTGCACGGGTACTGAATGCAACGGCGGCAACGCCGGGATCTTGTTCGGCCGCGGTGGTGACGGCCTGAACGGAGGCAACGGCGGCGACGGCGGACTCTTCTTCGGCGCCGGCGGGACCGGCGGGACCGGCCTGGCCGGCCAAGTCGGTGGCCGCGGCGGAAACGGCGGACTCTTCTTCGGCGCGGGCGGCGCCGGCGGCCAGGGCGGCACCGGCACTGCGGGCACCGCCTCGTCGGTGACCGGAGGCAAGGCCGGAAACGGCGGCCAGGGCGGAAGCGGCGGATTCTTCGGCGGCTCGGGTGGCATCGGCGGCAAGGGCGGCACCGGCGGGGCCGGTTACGGCAACCCGTCGGGCGTGGTGCCGCCTGGTGCCGGTGGTGACGGCGGCGACGCCGGGGCAGGCGGCAGCGGCGGGATCTTCGGCGGCACCGGGGCGACCGGCAACGGCGGCGACGGTGGCACCGGCGGAAATGGTGTCAACAGCGACGATTCCACCGAGCCGGCCGGCAGTGGCGCCGACGGCGGCAACGGCGGCGCGGGCGTGGTCGGCGGCACGGGAGGCCAAGGCGGTCAAGGTGGTACCGGCGGAGCGAACCTCGGCACGAACGGCACCGGCGGAACCGGTGGCGGCGGCGGCAAGGGCGGTAAAGGTGGCACCGGCAACGTGACCGGCGGCACTGGTGGCCAAGGCGGTCAGGGCGGTACTGGCGGCCAGGGCGGCACCGGCTCGGGGGCTGCGGGAGGCGGCGCCGGCACCGCCGGACAGGGTGGCCAGGGCGGGACGAGCTCTACCGGAGCAGGCGGCAAGGGCGGAAAGGGCGGCACCGGCGGTACCGGCGGCTCGACCGGAGCGGGAGGGACCGGCGCAAACGGCGGAACCGGGGGCGCCGGTGGCGGTGGTGGCGCCGGCAGCAGTGGCGCGACGCCCGGTAACGGCGGAAACGGCACGAACCCGGGCAACAACCACAACGGCGCCAACGGCGGCACGGGTGGTGCCGGTGGCAGCGGAGGCGACGGAGCCGGCGCCGCCTAGCCTAGGCGCCCTGCCTATAGCGTGAAATCCCAAGGGGCGCGGTGACGCTGTGTAGTACCAGGCTCAGCGTCACCGCGATCACGCCGGCTTGGGTCAGCAGGTCGGGATGCTGGATCTCGCCACGCTCGATCACCAGCAGCCCGAGCACTACCGTGCCGATACCCCTCGGCCCGAACCAGCCGATGAACACTCGGCTGTAGGCGGGCAGATCGGTGCGGATCAGCGCTACCAGCACAGCGATCACGCGCACGCCGAACAGCGCCAGGATGCAGAACAGCACCACTCGCCAACTGGTGTGCTGCCAGGCGTCGATCACCGCGAACGCGCCGAACATCGCGAATACCAACAACTCCAGTAGTTGTGCGGTGGCATCCGTCACCTGGTTCGACACCTGGGTGTTGCTGCGCCGCGCGACCATCGCGAACGCCAGACCTCCGGTGAAGGCGGCGACGAACCCGCTGGCGTGCACCCGCTCGCCGAATTCGAAACAGATCAGCGCAATGGCCAGGGTGGCCAGCTGAGCCCAGGTGTCGTTCATCCACTCCCGCCGCCGCGACCACGCGATCACCACCGCGCCGAGCAGTCCGACGGCCGCCCCGATCGCGAGCGATACCACCTCGGTGCGCACCACGAACCAGGTCCAGTCCCGCGGGCGTTCGTCGGTGTGTGCCGAGGCCAGCGCGAGTGCGGCCAGCAGCACCGCGAGCGCAAAGCCGTCGTAGAAGCCGCTTTCCACCGACAGCGCATTGCGCACCCGCTCCGGAACCCGGCCGTCCTCGGTCAGCGCTTCGATGAGCGCCACCTCGGTGGGCGCCACGATCGCCGCCAGGCACACCGCCTCCCACCACGGCAGCACCGGCAGCAGTGCTGCCGCGGTCAGCGTTCCCAGCACCAGAGTCAGCGGTATGCCGATCACCAGCAGCCGGAACGTGACATGCCCGCGCCGGAACACCTTGCCCGGGTCCAGCTTTGCCGCCTGGTTGAACAGGATCACGGTCAGCGCGAGCTGCGCCAGGATCGTGAAGCCCTCGGTGCCAGGGCCGGCTTGCAGCAGGTTGAAACCGAAGGGCCCGAACAACATTCCCAGCCCGACGAAGATCAACGCCGGGGCGACGTACCACCGGCCCACCAAGCCCGACACCACGGCATAGCCGAGCACCAGCAGGGTGAGGACGAACGAGGTGGCGGTGTGCACCTAGGCGCGCCGACTATGCGCCGTTGTTGGAGCCACCGGAATTGGCCCCCGGGATGTCGGTGATCGGAATGTTCGGCATCGGCTTCGGCGACGGGGTCGCGGGCAGGGTCGGAATGTCGCCGGGCGGGATGTCCTGGAGATCGTTGGCGGGCGGACCGTTGTCGCGGCTGCCGTACACGCTGCCCGGCGCCCGCGGGCCGAGCATCTGGGTCACGGTCACCAGGTGGTAGCCGTTGGCCTTGAGGACCGGGATGAACTGCTCGACCAAGTCGACCGTCGACGAATAGGTGTCGTGGAACAGCACCACCGAGTTGGGCTTGATCTGGGTCATCAGCATGTAGCGGGTGGCTGCGGTGTTGGAGTCGTTCATCCAGTCGAACGGGATCACGTCCCAGAGGATCGCGGCGAGCCCGTACTGGGCGGCCACCTTGTTGACCGCGTCGTTGGTGAGCCCGCCGGCAGGCCGCCACAGCACCGGCGTCTGCCCGGTGGCCGCCTTGATGGCGTCGTTGGCCTTGCTGAACTGGGCAGGAACATCCTCCGGGGGGATCGCCGTCATGTTCGGGTGTTCCCAGGTGTGGCTGCCCAGCTCCATGCCGGCGTCGACGACCCGCTTCGCACCGGCCGGGTTGGCCGCCACTTTGTTGCCGATCTCGAAGAAGGTGGCCTTGGCGTCGTTGTCGTTGAGGATGCCCAAGAGGCGGTCGGTGTACGGCGACGGCCCATCGTCGAAGGTCAGCGCCACGCACTTGACCACCGTGCAGTCGACGGCATCAGCCTTGGCCACCTTGACGTGCCCGGTGAAACCCCCGATCACGACGACGGCCACGCCCGCCACGACACCCACGACAGTCCGCACGTAGGACCAGGACAGGCTGTCGGGGCGGCGTGGCACGCGTGTGATTTTACCGGGCGCGCCTGGGAGGGATTCTCAGCGATTCCGCCGTGTCAGGGCAGGGCGCCGGGGCTGATCTCCTCGAGCATCTCGGTGACCAGTGCGGCGATCGGCGATCGTTCGCTGCGCATCAGCGTGACGTGGGCGAACAGCGGGTGGCCCTTGAGCTTCTCGATGACCGCAGCCACACCGTCGTGACGCCCGACCCGGAGGTTGTCGCGCTGCGCGACGTCGTGGGTCAGTACGACCCGCGATCCGCTGCCCAGCCGCGACAGCACGGTCAGCAGCACGTTGCGCTCCAGCGACTGAGCTTCGTCGACGATCACGAACGAGTCGTGCAGCGAACGCCCCCGGATGTGCGTCAGGGGCAGCACCTCGAGCATCCCGCGGGAGAGCACCTCCTCCAGCACGGCCGGTGACGCCAGGCCTTCGAGGGTGTCGAAGACCGCCTGCGCCCAGGGCCCCATCTTGTCGCTCTCGCTGCCCGGCAGGTACCCCAGGTCTTGGCCGCCGACGGCGTACAGCGGGCGGAACACGACGACCTTGCGCTGGGTGCGGCGCTCCAGCACCGCCTCGAGACCCGCGCACAACGCCAACGCCGACTTGCCGGTGCCGGCCTTGCCGCCCAGCGAGACGATGCCCACCGACTCGTCGAGCAGCAGATCGAGGGCGACGCGTTGTTCGGCGGACCTTCCCCGGAGGCCGAACACTTCGCGATCACCCCGCACCAGCTGAACCTTCTTGTCCGCGTTCACCCGGCCCAGCGCGCTGGAGTTGGCGCCGAGCAGCCGAACGCCGGTGTGGCACGGCAGATTACGCGCCTCCTCGAGATCGATCTCGCCCTCGGCGAAGATAGCGTCGACATCCTCGGGAGCCACATCGAGCTCGGTCATTCCGGTCCAGCCGGAGGTGATCACGTCCTGGGCGTGATACTCGTCGGCCAGCAGACCGACCGCGCCGGCCTTGACCCGCAGCGGAATGTCCTTGCTGACCAACGTGACTCGCTTACCCTCCGCCGCCAGGTTGGCGGCGACCGTCAGGATCCGGGTGTCGTTGTTCTCGGTGCGGAACCCGGACGGCAGCACCGACTGGTCGCTGTGGTTCAGTTCGACGTTGAGCGTTCCGCCTTCTGTGCCAATGGGTATCGGCTGATCCAAGCGACCGTGTTCCAGACGGAGATCGTCGAACAACCGCAGTGCCTGCCGGGCGAACCAACCCAACTCGTGGTGGTGGCGTTTGGCTTCCAGTTCACTGATGACCACGAGCGGTACCACCACTTCGTGTTCGGCGAACCGGGTGCACGCCCACGGGTCGGACAACAGGACTGAGGTGTCGAGCACATACGTCCGAACGGGCGACTGCGAATCGGTCACTGGGCGCTCCTCAGGTTCACGCGGTCCCCGCGAACCCCTCGGCGGACACTGCGGCACCAGGACCGGGACCGGTCCTGTCGTAGTCGAAACGATAGGTACCGCCCGGACAGCAGAGCATGTCGCTAGCCATCGAAAGTGACGCTACTCCGGTCCCAGCGCGCTCGCCGATCAGGCGCGCGGGCGTGTTATGAGCGAACGATTTTCTTCAGCGTCGCCTCGTCGCCCAGACCCCAAGCCGCGATGCGATCGGTGACCACCTTGCGCGAGGTTTCGTAGCCGAAGATGCCGGCTTGAGCGACGTTGTTCAGCTTGTCCTGGTACTCCCAGATGTCGCCGCCGACCAGACCGAATCCAGCCGCGCGACGGGCGATCGAGTTGATCGTCGACTCGCGGTGGGTTTGCAGGCAGTGCGCGACGAGGTTGGCGAAGAACTCTTCGTGCCGTTCCTCGTCGGCGGCGATTCGGCCGACCAGTCCGTTGAGCACCGGCTCGTCGATCTTGGCCTGGAGGTTGCGCGTGAACACCGCGTGCGCCCGCTCGTAGAGCGCCATGAACACCAGCGTCTCGATCTGGGTGAAGCTCTTGGCCCGGTAGCCGCGCATGACGTGGTTGACGCGAACGTCCTCGTTGGCGGTCGGATCGAAGTTGCGGGTGACCACGAGGTAGTTCCGCAGCGCGATGGCGTGCAGGTTCTCCTCGGCCGTCCAGCGGCCCAACCAGCGACCCCACTTGTCCTCGAGAATGAAGTGCTCGACCAGCTCGCGGTGATACCCGGCGAGGTTGTCCTTGGTGATCAGCAGGATCTCCAAGGCGTCGACGACCTCGGAGGGCAAGGTGACCTGGGCGGGCTCCCAGTCCTTGCCGCCGAGAAAGGCGAAGTTCTCGCCCTGGTCGAACGGGACATAGTCGTGGCCGTACCACTCGTCGGCGGTGGCCAGATAGCGAACCAGATTGTCAGCGACAACCGGCTCGAGTTCGAGCGTCAGCGCATTCGCGACAGGTTTCTGTGCCATGAAGTAACTGTAACTCAAAGACACGGGTGTTTAAAAACCCGGCCACCGGCGTTTCGCCGGCCCGACGCCTTACAGAGTCAGCCCGGGATACAGCGGGTTGGCCGCCAGCATTTCGGCGGCGGCAGCGTGCACCCGATCCGCCGTGCCGTCGGCCAGCTTGTACTTGGCCTTCGAGGTGCCTTCGGCCTCGGTGTTGGACAACACCTCGACCACCAGCTCGGCGACCCTGTCGAACTCCGCGGGACCGAACCCGCGGGTGGTCAACGCCGGCGTACCGAACCGGATACCGCTGGTGTACCAGGCGCCGTTCGGGTCGGACGGGATCGCGTTGCGATTGGTGACCACACCAGAGTCCAGCAGGGCGGATTCGGCCTGGCGGCCGGTCAGCCCGTAAGACTGGACGTCGAGCAGCACCAGATGGTTGTCGGTGCCGCCGGTGACCAGCGTCGCGCCGCGCTTGAGCAGACCCTCGGCGAAAGCCTTGGCATTGTCGGCGATCCGCTGGGCGTAGGCCTGGAACGACGGCTGGCGAGCCTCGGCCAGCGCAACCGCCTTGGCGGCCATGACGTGGGACAACGGCCCACCCAGCACCATCGGGCAGCCCTTGTCGACGGCGGGTGCGAACTCCTCGGTGGCCAGCACCAGACCACCGCGCGGGCCGCGCAGCGACTTGTGCGTGGTCGTGGTGGTGACGTGGGCGTGTGGCACCGGATCCTCGTCGCCGGTGAAGACCTTGCCCGCGACCAGCCCGGCGAAGTGCGCCATGTCGACCATCAAGGTGGCGCCGACCTCGTCGGCGATCTCGCGCATCGTCGCGAAGTTCACCCGCCGCGGGTATGCCGAGTAGCCCGCGACCAGGATCAGCGGCTTGAACTCCTTGGCCGCGGCACGGACGGCGTCGTAGTCGATCAGGCCGGTCTCGTGATCGGTGCCGTAGCTGCGCTGGTGGAACATCTTGCCGGAGATGTTGGGCCGGAAGCCGTGGGTGAGGTGACCGCCCGCGTCGAGCGACATGCCCAGCAGCCGCTGGCTACCCAGCCGGGCGCGCAGCCGCTCCCACTCGGCCTCGGAGAGGTCGTTGATGTGCTTGACCCCCGAATCGGTCAGAGCGGGCGCCTCGATCCGGGTGGCCAGGATGGCCCAGAACGCGACCAGGTTGGCATCGATACCGGAGTGCGGCTGGGCGTACGCGTACGGGGCGCCGAACAGTTCGCGCGCATGCTCGGCGGCCAGCGACTCGACGGTGTCGACGTTCTGGCAGGCGGCGTAGAACCGGTGACCGACGGTGCCCTCGGCGTACTTGTCCGAGAACCAGGTGCCCATGGTCAGCAGGACCGCGGGCGAGGCGTAGTTCTCGCTGGCGATCAGTTTCAGCGAATCCCGTTGATCGGCAAGCTCTTTGCGGGTCGCATCGGCAATCCGCGGCTCGACGGACTCGATGACCTTTAGCGCCGCCCGGTACGCCTCGCTGGCGCTGGCAGCGTAGTCGGCGCCCTGAGCGGGGGCGTGCGTCGAAATCGTCGAGTCTGCGGTCATGACCCAAGCCTATCCGGCCCTGTTCAGGCCACGTCGACCCGCAACGTAGATGGAATGAGCGGCTCGTCGAGCAGCCGGCCGAACCGTTCGGTCAGGCTCACCCCGGCCGGCCGGGCGTCGAGCCAGCCCCGCAGCAGGCGGTACCCCTCGACGTAGGTACTGGTGTACGCCCGCCACAGCGGCGAGGACAGGAACCGCAGCATCTGCCGTGCCCGGGTGTCGTCCACCAGGAGCCAGCGCTGCAGGAACGCGACGACCTCGTCGACGTCGCGGTGTTCGTCATGCAGCATCAGCGCCGCGTCCTGGCGGACGTCGGCTAGCGCCGCCGTCGCCTCCGACAGCGCCTCGGCCCGCTCGCCGTCGAACCGCAGCCCGAGGTCGGCGTAGATGTCTGCTGCCCAACTTCCCCACCCCGGCCCGACCGCGGCATACAGCGCCAGATCCGCCAGGCCCTCGGCCATCAGGCACTGCGGGGTGTTGACCAGAAAGATGGTCTGCTCCTGCTGGTCCTGGCCGGCGACCAGCCCGGCCTCTTTACGGCAGTGCTCGGTGTGGTGGCCGGGGTAGGCCTCGTGGGCTACCAGCCGCGGCAGGTTGGCCATCTGCTGCTTGAGGTCGGCGTTGACCGCGACGGTCGAGGTGTAGTTGCCGTTGTAGTAGTTGAAGCCCGACCACGGCTTGTCGGTGACCACCTCGTAGACGATGGTCTCGGCGTCGGGCAGCGGGTAGGTCGCCCGCACCGTGTCGCGCAGCGCGCTGGAAAACGCGTGAATGCACTCCTCGAGCCGTTCGGGCGGGATTTCGTCGGAGCGGCGATGCGCTTCCATCCGGTCGGCCAGCGGACCGCTGCCGCCGAGCACCTCGTCGATGCGGGCGTGGGCCGCTCGGTAGCGCTCGGGGTCGCCGCGGCTGATCTCGACATCGAAGTAGTTGCGCACCTCGTCGACGAAACCCACCGTCTCGCCGGCGAACTTGCGCGCGGAGAACTGCAGAGCCCGCAGGTGCGCGCCGATGAAGTCGGCACGCTGGTCGGTGAAGCCACCCGTGCGGGCGACGCCGGGCAGTTCGGTCAGCAACCGGTCGGCCTGCCTGGCCAGTTCGGCAGGCTCGGGAGCGGGCTCGTCGGCCACGGCGCGGCGCAACGCGGGATCGCCGGTAAAGGAGTCGACGTAGCCTTCCTCGATACGGTCGAACCGCAAACCGAGGGTTAAGTAATCGCGGATAAGGGTGCCGGGCTGCATGTCAACCAAGCTAACTGCAAGACTGGCACCATGGCGCGGCTGAGCGAACCCAGCCCTTACGTCGAGTTCGACCGGAGTCAATGGCGTTCCCTGCGCATGTCGACCCCGTTGAAGCTGACGGAGGACGAACTGATCGGGCTGCGCGGCCTGGGTGAGCAGATCGACCTGCTCGAGGTCGAAGAGGTCTACCTTCCACTGGCCCGGCTGATCCATCTGCAGGTGGCAGCGCGTCAGCGGCTGTTCGCCGCCACCTCCGAGTTCCTCGGTGAGCCGCAGCAGAACCCGGACCGGCCGGTGCCGTTCGTCATCGGTGTCGCGGGCAGCGTGGCCGTCGGCAAGTCGACCACCGCCCGTGTGCTGCAGGCGCTGCTGGCCCGCTGGGAGCACCACCCCCGCGTCGACCTGGTCACCACCGACGGCTTTCTGTATCCGAACGCCGAACTGAACCGTCGAAACCTGATGCATCGCAAGGGTTTCCCGGAAAGCTACAACCGCCGCGCGTTGATGCGGTTCGTGACGACGGTGAAGTCCGGCGCCGATCAGGTGTGCGCCCCGGTGTACTCACACCTGATCTATGACATCGTTCCCGGCGAGAAGCACGTCGTCACTCACCCGGACATCCTCATCCTCGAAGGACTCAACGTCCTGCAGACCGGTCCGACCCTGATGGTGTCGGACCTGTTCGACTTCTCGGTGTACGTCGACGCGCGCATCGAGGACATCGAAAAGTGGTATGTCGACCGGTTCCTGGCGATGCGGGCGGGCGCGTTCGCGAACCCGGCTTCGCACTTCCACCACTACGCGGGGCTGACCGACGCCCAGGCCGTCGCGGCCGCCCGGGAAATCTGGAGTTCGATCAACCGGCCCAACCTGATCGAGAACATCCTGCCGACGCGCCCGCGCGCCACGCTGGTGCTGCGCAAGGACGCCGATCATGCGATCAACCGGCTGCGGCTGCGCAAGCTCTAGCGGGAGACCTAGTTGGTCGGCGCTCCGGTGAGCGGGTTGAGCCGCAACACCGGCAGCGGGAACTCGAACTCCGCCTCGGCGCCGTCCGGATCGTCGTAGAGGCCCACCCGGTAGATCCCCGCGGAGTACACGGTGATCGGCAGGTGGTGGGCGAAGACCCGGAACTTCACCGGCACGCCTGGGTTGTCGGGCCACTGCCAGGCGAACTCCAACAGCCCGACCCGCTCACCCTCGGGCGATTTCGCGACGATGAAGCGGCGCGGCTCGTAATCGGTGCCGCCCTGGGCGTGCACCGCAAGCACCAGCGGCACGGTGATCTGTGCAGGCAGGCTCTCGACGTAGCAGCTCGTCATCGGAAAGCCTTCCGCGGTGACCCCGCCGGCTTCTTCCAGGACCGCCTTGCGCGAGGCGGCGAACGCTACGACATGCATGTGCGCAACCCTATTTGATGCGGCGCACCCCGAGGTACTGCAGGTCGGCGAACACCAGGGTGTACACGCCGCTGCCCAGCGTCGCGACCACACCCGCGGTGGTCAGGTCGAGCTCGATCACGACCACCACCGCCGCGACGGTGAACACCAGATTCGCGATCGCGGTGACGATGCCTGCGGTGCGCACCCGGCGCAGTCCCGCGGCCAGGAACACCGCCACCGCGTAGACGAGAAAGACCGCTCCGGTGGTGAACTCGGCGGCCTTAGAGAAGCCGGTGAACCCGGAGATCGGTCCGGCGGCCGCCATCAGGACGATGCCGCACAGCCCGGACAGGACGGCGTCGACCCGCATGGCCATGCGCAACAACGAATCCGACGATCGAGTGGACAGGGTGGTGGTCATGCGTGTGCCTCCAAACGGCGAATTCCGAGATATTGCAGGACAGCGAAGGTGGCGGTGTAGAGCCCGCCGGCCAGCGCGACGATCGATCCGAACGTGGTCAGCGGCAGTACCGCGGTCTCGGCAAGCGCGATGAAACCTACGGTGCTCACGACGTTGAACGCGACGAGTCCTGCGCCGACGCGGCGCAGGTCGGGTGAGGCGGCCAGCGCGTAGACGACGAGCCCGCAGAGGACGAACGCGGCGCCGGCGATATAACCCTGCGCCGAGGACAGTCCGGTCAGCCGACCCAGCGGGTCAGCCATCGCCGCGACGGCGAGGCCGAGCACGCCGGTTCCGGTGCCGTCGACGCGCATCGCGAAACGCAGCAGCGAATCTTGTGAATCGGAGAACGGATGGTTCCCGGTGGTTATGGCGGTCATGGTCATCACGGTGCTCGACGCGCACTGCCAGATCGACGCCTGGCACTGCCAGGCACTGCCAACCGCAGCTCAGGGCCGTGCGACGGCCATCCGGGCGCGCAGGTCCGCGGCGATCAACCGCGCCGCGGCGTTCTGCCAGTTGTGCAGCGAGCGCTGCGGCACCTCGGTGACGAACCACTGCCACGCCTGCCGCGCGACCGGGTCCAGGCCTGCGGCGGTGGCGTTCTGGGCGTATGCGCGCACCCCGACGACGTACGGGAAGTACAGCGAGTTGTAGTAGCGCCAGTGCTCTGTCGTGCCGAACTCGCCGCCGTCGCGGGGCTTGAGCCGGGCGATGTGATCGGCCAGCAGCGCCTTGAGTTCGTTGGCGCGCTCCACCGGCTGGTCGGCCGCTCCGCGGGCGGCCAGTCGCTCATCGATGACGGGCAGCTGCGTCAGTGGACTGGCGACGAGTTTGGACAGATCGCCGTAGTGGCCCAGCGCACGGCGGGTCAGCCGCGCGAAGGCCTCGTCGTCCAGGGCGTCCAACGGGTTCTCGGCGACCAGCGGCAGCGCGGCTTCCGCACCACGCAGGGCGGCGCGGTCAGCGCGCAGGCGCGGCGATCTCGAGAACGCCAACCGGTCCAGCAGCCCGGCCAGCGGGTCGGCCAGCACGTTGATGGCGATGGCGACCGCGAGGCTGGTGAACAGCAGTGCGGTCAGCGCGGTGCGGCCCGGGCCGTCGGCGCCGGTGACCGCCATCCCGATCAGCGCCTGCCCGCCGAACAGCACCGCCACCACCGCCGAGGCGATGAACGACCGCAGCATGTCCGCGCGCAGTGCCTGGCCTTCGTCGAACGCATCCCACAACGCGACCGCCAACCCGAGCAGCAGCACGTCAAAACCGGTGGACGCCAACGCCAGCCAGCTCGGCACCAGGCCCAGCGGGATCACCAGGATCGCGTTGCCCAGCGCGAAGAACAGCGTGGCGATGACCACCACACCGGCGACCCGACCCGGCTGCGCGGCCCGGCGTACGGCGGCCACTGTCGCGCCCAGCGTCGACACCGAGATCACCGCGAACATCACCCAGTGGCCGGTTCGCAGCGGGCCCTCGACCGAGCCGGCCAACACCGCGCCCACCAGGGTGAGGGCGGCGACCACGCCGACCAGGCTCAGCTCGGCGGCGCGGCCGCGCCAGGTGTCCGTCGGCCTGGCCAGTTCCAGCACGACCGCGAACCAGGCCACCCCGGGTACCGCGACGAGGTAGATCTCGATCTGGCCGAGCAGTTGGGCGTGCGCGACGCTGACCACCCGCACCGCATCCAGTGCCACCACGGCGGCGAACCCGCACAGCCCCACCGCTGCCAGCGCGAGCACCGGCTTACGCGGGTCACGTGCCAGCAGATACAGACCGAGCCACCAGCTCAGTGTGAACACCACTGCTGACAGCGCGGCCATCACATGCCGAATCGACGATGTCTGCGGCTGTAGGCGCGCAACGCGCGCAGGAAGTCGACCCGACGGAACGCCGGCCAGTGCGCCTCGGTGAACCACATCTCCGAATAGGCGCTCTGCCACAACAGGAAACCGGACAGCCGCTGCTCCCCGGACGTCCGGATCACCAGATCGGGATCAGGCTGCCCCGACGTGTAGAGGTTCTCCGAAATGCCGTCGATCGTGACGGACTCGATCAGCTGTTCCGGGCTGGCACCGTTGGCCAGTTGCTTGCTCAGCAACGCTCGCACAGCGTCGACGATCTCCTGCCGCCCGCCGTAACCGACGGCGACGTTGACGTGAAATGCCGCGGTCGACGCCAGCGGCGCGGTGCTGTCCACGGCGTCGCGTAGCCGTCGCGCCGGCTCCTCCCCGAGCAGTTCCAGATCGCCGACGGTCCGCACACTCCAGCGGTTGGCCGGTGCACAGATCTGTTCGACGACGTCGGTGATGATCTCGATCAGCTCCGACAATTCCTGCGGATCGCGCTGCAAATTCTCGGTGGACAACAGGTAGACCGTGGCCATCTCGATGCCGGATTCGGCGCACCAGCGCAACATTTCGGCGATCTTGGCCGCGCCCATCCGGTAGCCGTAGGCAACGTCGTCGTGACCAGCATCACGAGCCCAGCGCCGGTTGCCGTCGCACAGGACGGCGATATGGCGGGGTAGCTGGGACTTGGAGCGCGCCAGCTCCTGGCGCAGCCGCATCTCGTAGAGCCGGTACGCCGGGTCCTTGAGGCGCGGGGGAATGATCTCCACGACAATCCAGACTACTGTGAGCGGCAGTGGCCACCGGCGCAATGGAGGTGAGATGACCGCAGGAGTCGACACCACCGATCCCCGCCGATCGACGTCGTCGGACGCGGAGGACTTCCCCGAGGCCGTCGTTGACGCCGCCGTCGAGTTCTTCGGAAAACCACGGCTGCGAGGCTGGATTCACGTCTACGCCGCCGTCATCGGCGCGATCGCCGGTGCCGCGCTGGTGTCGGTGTCATGGTCGGTGGAATCGACACGGGCCGGCATCTCCACGCTGATCTACACGCTGACGATCGTGGCGATGTTCACCGTGAGCGGCACCTACCACCGGGTGACCTGGACGTCGCCGGGTGCCCGCAAGTGGATGAAGCGGCTCGACCACTCGATGATCTTCATCTTCATCGCCGGCAGCTACACCCCGTTCGCGATGCTGGCGCTGCCCGAGAGGAGCGGCGCGATCCTGCTGACCATCGTGTGGAGCGGCGCGCTGGCCGGTGTGCTCCTGAAGTGCTTCTGGCCGTCGGCGCCACGGTGGGTGGGCGTGCCGCTCTATCTGGTGCTGGGCTGGGTGGCGGTGTGGTTCATCGTCCCGATCATGAATGGTGCCGGGATCGCCGCCATGGTGCTGCTGGTCGTCGGCGGGCTGTTGTACAGCGTCGGCGGGGTGTTCTACGCGCTGAAGTGGCCCAATCCGTGGCCGACGACATTCGGCCACCACGAGTTCTTCCACGCCTGCACCGCGGTCGCTGCGACCTGCCACTACATCGCGATGTGGTTCGCGGTTTTCTGACTCGGCGGGCAGGAGCGAAGCGACCCGGGGTTGGGACCGCTCAGAGCTGAGTGACGTTCTCCGGGCCCCAATAGGCCTTCATCGACGTGATCTCGCCGTCGCTGTTGAACGCCATCACCTCGATGACCTCGATCCGCATCGCGCCCGCAACCGTGAGGGCGAACATGAACGCCGCCTCGGTCCCACCGGCGCGGAACGACAGCAGCTCCGATTTCACCTCGGCGCCTTCGACGTTCTTGTAAAAGCCCTCGATCGCCTGTCGGCCGATATGGACTTCGCCGCAGCCGACGGGATCCTCCAGGGTGGCATCCTCGGCGTACAGCGCAGCGACATCGGCCGCTTTACCCGCCGCGACGGTGCTCAGGTAACGGTTGACCAAGGCTTCGAGATCGAGGGCATCGCTCATGGCCGCAAACGCTACACGGACACACCCAGCGCGTCGGCGAGTTCCCGGGCTCCCGTCACCGGCAGGTCACAGGTCCGGCCGCGACACACGTAGGCCGCATCGTTTCCACCGATCCGGTCGCGGCCTTCCAGCAGCGGCGAGGAGTTGACCGCCCCACCGACGACGATGGTGCCGCCGGGCGCCAATCGCCGCGCGGCGGAAAGCAATTCAGAGTCAGGTCCCTCGCTGGCGACAGCCACCTGCAGCGGACCGCGCACTGCCGCCTCGGCGACCGCCAGCCAGTGACCGGCCGACCGCGGCGCACGGGCCAGCAGAGCCGAATGTGCCGACAAGGTGGCCTCGGCGGCCTGCCCGTAGCGAGCCGCGCGGTCGGCGTCGACCAGGTGCGCGGCGGTCAGCAGCGCCTCGGCGATCAGCGAGGCGCCGGCGGGCGTCGCGTTGTCCAACGCGTCGGCAGGTCGGACCATCAGCTGCTCGGCGTCGTCGGCGGTGTCGAACCAGCGACCCGGACGGTCCGGGTCGGCGAAGTGCCGCAGCGCGGTGTCGAGCAGATCGGTGGCGCTCGCCAGCCACGCCGCCTCACCGGTGAGCTGGTGGAGCGTCAGCAACCCGGTGGCCAGCGCTGCGTGGTCCTCGAGGATGCCCGCACTGTCGCCCACCATCCCGCCGAGGCTGGCCCGCCGCAGCCTGCCGTCGACGATGTGCAGCTCCAGCAGGGCCTGCGCACACCGCGACGCCGCCGTCAGCAGGGGTGGAACATCAAGGGCCACACTGGCTTCGGCCAGCGCTGTGATGGCCAAGCCGTTCCATGCGGTGACGATCTTGTCGTCCCGCGCAGGCTGCATCCGCGTCGCTCTGGCGGCCAGCAGCGCCGCACGGACCCGCTCGAAACGCTGCGCGTCGTCGGGATCTGCGGGCAACTGCAGCACCGACGAACCGTGCTCGAAGGTACCGCTCTCGGTGACCGCGAAAAGCCTTGCCGCCCAGGCGCCGTCATCCTCACCGAGCACTTCGTTCAACTGCGCCGGTGTCCAGACATACGTCGAGCCTTCGACACCCGCGGCGTCGGCGTCCAGCGCAGAGATGAACATGCCGCCGTCGGCCAGATCGTTCAGCAGGAAACCGGCGATCTCGGCCGCGATCCGGAAGGCCAGCGGGTCACCGGTGCGCCTGCCCCAGTGCGCATACGCTCGCAGCAGCAGGGCGTTGTCGTAGAGCATTTTCTCGAAATGCGGCACCACCCAGTCCGCGTCGACGCTGTAGCGCGCGAACCCGCCGGCCAGCTGGTCGTAGATGCCGCCGCGAGCCATCGCGGTGCCGGCCCTGACCACAGCGTCCAACGGCAATGGCGAGCCGGTGCGCTCATAGGCCCGCAGCAGCGCCTCCATCAACGCCGAGGGCGGGAACTTGGGAGCCCGCCCGAAACCGCCGCGCTCGACGTCCTCGTCGCGCAGGATCGCCATCACGGCGTGGTCGCACAGCGCGGGCTCGATCTCCGGCCCGCCGTCAGGCAGGCCGGTCGTCATTCGGCGCAGCTCCCCGGCCACCTGATCGGATGCCTCTTCGACCTCGTCGCGGCGGGTCTGCCAGGTCTCGGACACCGCGTCCAGCAGCTGCAGAAACTGCGGCTTCGGGTAGTAGGTGCCGCAGAAGAACGGCCGGCCGTCGGGGGTCAGGAAGCAGGTCATCGGCCAGCCGCCCTGGCCGGTCATCGCCACCGTCGCGTTCATGTACACCGCGTCGAGGTCCGGCCGCTCCTCACGGTCGACCTTGATGCAGACGAAATCTGCATTCGCCACCGCTGCGACGTCCTCGGACTCGAAGGACTCGTGGGCCATCACATGACACCAGTGGCAGGCCGCATACCCGACCGACAACAGGATCGGCACGTCCCGGCGCGCCGCCTCGGCCAGCGCCTCGGGGGTCCACTGCTGCCAGTGGACCGGGTTGTCGGCGTGCTGACGCAGGTAGGGGCTGGTCGCGCTGCCGAGGGTGTTAGCCGCTGGGCTCATGCGGCGGTGTCTTGGTCTCGCGCTCGGCGCCGGCGGTCTCGTCGGTGGTCGTCGCGGCGATGGCTTCGCCGTCGACCGGCTGCTCATCGAAACTCTGGGGCAGCTTCTTGAGATGCCGGTTCATCGACCACACCAGGATGAAGACGCAGATCAGCAGGACGACGACGATCAGCAGGCCGAACGGGCTGGCCTTGCCGAAATCCGGCCCGGTGTTCTTGGGCGGATCAGCCAGCACCGACACAGCGGTGGTGAACAGGTCTCTCACTCGAAGATCTCGATTCCGGTGAACAGGTCGTCTTCAGGCAACTTGGCGGGCACCCGCGAACGAGCCAGTTCGAACTCCTCGGTGGGCCACAATCGTTGCTGCCACTCTATGGGCGTCGCGAAGAAGAATCCGTCCGGGTCGATCTGGGTGGCGTGCGCCTTGAGGGCTTCGTCGCGCTGATTGAAGTACTCCGAGCACAGCACCCTGGTGGTCACCCGTCCGGCGAAGATGTCGATCTCGGGGTCCCACTTCGCCAGCCAGCTGGCGAACGGGCCTTCTTGGCCGTGCTTGGCGAACTCGTCCTGCAGCAGCTGCAGGCGCGCACGCAGGAAGCCGTGGTTGTAGTAGAGCTTGCTGATCGCCCAGGGTTCGCCGGCGTCGGGATACAGCCGGTAGTCGGCGGCGGCCTCATAGGCGGCCACCGAAACCTGGTGGCAGCGAATGTGATCCGGATGCGGATAGCCACCGTTTTCGTCGTAGGTGGTCATCACGTGCGGACGGAACTCGCGGATCAGCTTCACCAATTCGCCGACCGGTTGCTCCAGCGGCACCAACGCAAAGCAGCCGTCGGGCAGCGGCGGCGGCGGATCGCCTTCGGGCAGGCCGGAGTCCTCAAATCCCAGCCAGTGGTGCTCGACCCCGAGGATCTCCGCGGCGCGGGCCATCTCGTCACGCCGGATGTCGGCGATCCGGCCGCGCACCTCGGGCAGGTCCATCGCCGGGTTCAGAATGTCGCCACGTTCGCCGCCGGTCAGAGTCACCACCATGACCCGGTGGCCTTCGGCGGCGTACCGGGCAACGGTTGCCGCGCCCTTGCTGGACTCGTCGTCCGGATGGGCGTGCACAGCCATCAGCCGCAGTTCGGTCACTTCTCCCCTGTACTCACTGTCTCGTCATTGGCCCTTACGTGCTGATGTAACAGCGACAGCACGCCCTATAGTCCAATAGTTCCATTCGGGCGTGGATACCCGTAATCGAAGCCCGCTGACTAGAGACGTGACTCCAACCCATGACCGATAGTCCCCCGCCGCTCCCGCAGGAGCGTTACGGGCGTACCCGCCTGCCGGCGACCACCCGGCGTCGGGTGGCGTTCGCGCTGGGTGTGCTGGTGTTGGCCGGCGGATTGGTGCTCGCTCTGATCGCCTATCAGCGGTTTGAAGGCAACGATGTCGAGGGCACGATCGCGGCGTATCAGGTCACGGACGATCACACCGTTTCGGTGACGATCAGCGTGACCCGAAAGGACCCGTCCCGGCCGGTGCATTGCATTGTCCGAGTCCGTTCTCATGACGGCGACGAAACCGGTCGGCGGGAAATTCTGGTGCCGCCGTCGCAAGCGGCAACGGTGCAGGTCACTACATTTGTGAAGTCGTACAAACGACCATTCGTCGGCGATATTTACGGTTGCGGAACTGACGTTCCCGGATACCTCGTCGCGCCCTGACCGGCGACGGAACGACCAACAACCAACTGCGAAAGCATGAAGGCTGCCTGTCCTCGCGGTGGTAGACTGAGTCGATACACGGTTCCTGCTGGGAGCCGTGTATTGCTTCATTAGCGCGTTTGATCGCAGCTCTTCGATGGCAATACACGCGGAACCATCCGCATGTTCCCAGCAGCGACGACAGACTGCAACGCGAACATCGCGTAACCAACAAACGAGGAGCGCAGCGAGATGACCGATACCCAGGTGACCTGGCTGACCCAGGAGTCGTACGACCGCCTCAAGACCGAGCTGGATCAGCTGATCGCCAACCGTCCGGTCATCGCCGCCGAGATCAACGATCGTCGCGAAGAGGGCGACCTGCGCGAGAACGGCGGCTACCACGCCGCGCGCGAAGAGCAGGGCCAGCAGGAGGCCCGCATCCGCCAGCTGCAGGAGCTGCTGAACACCGCCAAGGTGGGCGAGGCGCCCAAGCAGTCCGGCGTTGCGCTCCCCGGTTCGGTGGTCAAGGTCTACTACGACGGCGACGAGTCCGACACCGAGACCTTCCTGATCGCCACCCGCCAGGAGGGCATCGACCACGACAAGCTCGAGGTCTACTCGCCGAACTCCCCGCTGGGCGGCGCGCTGCTCAACGCCAAGGTGGGCGACACCCGCGAGTACGCGGTGCCGAGCGGCAAGACCGTCAAGGTCACGCTGGTCAGCGCCGAGCCCTACCACTCGTAACCGCTCGCGCGTGGCGCGCATCGCCGAAGACCTTCTTCTGCTGCTGCTCGACAACGCTGCGGCACAGCCTGCCGTGGAGCCGGGCCGGCTGCACCGGCTGCTGGCCGCCGCAGTGCTGCTGGACCTCGCCTACGACTGCCGGGTCCGGCCTGCGATACCGGGCGAACCCGTCCCGGCCGATCGACTGGTTGCCTTAGCCGGGCCACCTCCCCTGGATCCGGTCGTCCGCCCGGCGCTGGCCTTGCTCGAACAGGCACCGGTCAGCGCGACCGAGGCGATCGGTAAGCTGCGCAAGCATACCGAGGACCGCGTGATCGACCAGCTGCTGCGCACCGGCCAGATTCATCAGATTGCGTTGTCGCAGAATCGGTTTCGCAGAAACACCTACGCCTGGCCGCTGGCCAGCCGGGCACGGGTGGACCAGGCCCGGTCCGCCCTGCTGTCCACCCTGTTCGACGGCAACCGCCCCGACCCTGCCACCGCGACGATCATCTCGCTGCTGCACACCGTCGGCGCACTGGGCGCAGTGCTGAGTCTGAACGACCGCGGCTGGCACTGGGTCTGCGATCGAGCCAGCGAAATCGCCAGCGGCACATGGGTTGACGACGCCAACATGGCCGAAGTCAATCTGGCGGTGACCACCGCCGCAGTGCGGCCGGCGCTAGTCTAGGGCTTGCTCGAGGTCGCCGAGCAGATCCGCCGGGTCTTCGATCCCGACCGAGAGGCGAACCAGGTCGTCGGGCACCTCGAGCTGCGATCCCGCCGTCGACGCATGCGTCATGGCACCGGGGTGCTCGATCAGCGACTCGACCCCGCCCAGTGATTCAGCGAGGATGAAAACCTCTGTGCGCGAACACAACCGGCGTGCCGCTTCGATTCCGTCGCGCATCCGAACCGACACCATGCCGCCGAATCCGCTCATCTGCCGCGCTGCGACCTCGTGCCCGGGATGCGAGGGCAGACCGGGATAGAGCACCCGGCTCACTGCGTCGTGCTCCGCCAGGAATTCGGCTACCTTCGCTGCATTCGCGCTGTGCCGCTGCATCCGCAGCTCCAAGGTCTTCAGGCCACGCATCGTCAGATACGCATCGAACGGGCCGGGCACCGCGCCGGCGCCGTTCTGCAGGAACGCGAACTTGGTGTCCAGCTCCTCGTCGTTGGTGACCAGCGCGCCGCCGACCACGTCGGAGTGCCCGCCGATGTACTTCGTCGTCGAGTGCAGCACGATGTCGGCACCGAGGTTCAGCGGCTGCTGCAGCGCCGGCGATGCGAACGTGTTGTCCACCAACACCTTCTGGCCGCCGACCGCGGCGATCTCGGCGATGGCGGCGACGTCGGCGATCGACAGCAGCGGATTGGTGGGTGTCTCCACCCAGATCAGCTTGGTGGTGGCGGTGATCGCCGCGCGGACCGCGTCGAGGTCGGACAGCGCCACCGGCGTGTGCGCAACCCCCCACTGGGTGAACACCTTGTCGATGAGCCGGAAGGTGCCCCCGTAGGCGTCGTCGGGGATGACCACGTGGTCGCCGGGGCGCAGCACCGCCCGCAGTACGCAGTCCGTGGCGGCCATGCCCGAACTGAAGGCGCGCCCGAAGGTTCCGTCCTCGACCGCTGCGAGCACGGCCTCCAGCGCGGCACGGGTCGGGTTGCCCGTGCGGGCGTACTCGAAGCCACCACGCAGGCCGCCGACGCCGTCCTGCGCGAAGGTGCTGCTGGCATAGATCGGCGCGTTGACCGCACCGGTCGCGGGATCGGGACGGTACCCGGCATGGATGGCCCTGGTCGCGAACCCTTGCGCCCGATGCCTGTCCGCTTCCCCGATACCCCGGGTCGCTTCGCTCCTGCCCGCTGTGCTGCGTTGCTCACTCATCGGTTTCGAGCCTAACGGCTCGAGACATCAGAGCGGCACGCACACCGTCGTCATGATTTTATCGGCGAGCGTCTGCCGCTTGGCGTCCCACAACGGGAACAGGTAACCGATGTAGCAGATGATCGCGTCGACGAAGTGGGCGATCTGGCGCACGACCGAGAGCCCGAAACCGATCGGCTGGCCGGTCTTTTCGCTGATCACCTTGAACTTCAGCACCGACTTGCCGATGCTCGACCCGGTGGTGCCCTGGCGGTAGCCGTAGTTCCAGACCCAGAACGCCAGGCTGGCGAGCCCGAACACGAACGACAGGATCAGGCCCAGCGTGGACGGCTGCGAGGTGCAGTACACGCCATAGCTGTTGTCGACGCTGCTCGATGTGCAGTTGTTCTCGCCGGTGGCGACCATCAGGCCCTGGCCGACTCCGGACAGGATCGCGATCGGGAGGGCGTCGATGATGAAGGCGCCGACCCGTTTGATCCACGGGGTGTACGCCTCCTTCGACAGCACGCCGGCGCCGGGTGGGGGCGGCGGCGGATAGTTCCCCGGCGGGGGCGGCGGGTAATTCCCCGGCGGCGGGGGCGGCGGATAGTTCCCCGGCGGCGGGGGCGGGTAGTTACCGGGAGGCGGGGGCGGTTGCGTCATCGAAAGTCCTTGTCTACAGAGGGAGGCAGACGGTCGTCATGATTTTGTCGGCCAGGGTCTGGCGCTTGCTGTCCCACAGCGGGAACAGCACGGCGATCAACCACACGATGCCGAGGCAGATGTAGGAAGCCACCAGATACAGGATCTCGCGCACGAAAGAGAGACCGAAACCGATTGGCTGTCCGGTCTTTTCGCTGACCACCTTGAACTTCATCACGGACTTGCCGATGCTCGACCCGGTGGTGCCCTGGCGGTAGCCGAGGTTCCAGATCACGAACGCGATCGCGATCAAGCCTGCGACGACCAGAGCGAGCGTGCCGACTGTCGAGGTTCCCGTCGCGCAGTAGTCAGCGGTCTCGTACTGCGACGTGTCGGTGACGCATTCGGTGTCCGTGGTGGCGATCACGACGCCATAGCCGATGCCCAAGATGATGTAGGCCGGGATGTAATCGATCAGCCACGCGACGACCCGGGTGAACCACGACGTGTAGGCGCTTTGTGGCAGCTGGGGAACCGGCTGACCGGGCGCAGGCGGGTCGCCGAAGGCGGCACCCGGCGGCGGCGGTGCGTAACCGCCCTGGGGCGGTGGCGGCGGTGGATAGTTACCGGCAGGCGGTGGCGGGTAGTTCCCTGGAGGCGGCGGCGGGTAGCTCCCCGGCGGGGGGCCTGGCGGTTGTTCGGTCATGGCGCCTTCCACTTCGAGAGTGATCACCTGGGATAAAGCGGCCTAAATGTACCTGAGAAGTACCTGCGTATCGCGACAAAGCGCAATCTTCATCTGAGCGCAATACGGCGCCCAAAGAATTTGTCCGAGAAACTACTTCAGCGTCGCCGGGGTCCGTCGGACAGGAAACCGAGCAGATCGTGGCGGGTGATGACGCCGACCGGCTTGCCCTCCTCGACCACCATCAATGCGTCCCGCTCCCCCAACGACTTTGCCGCCGCACTGACCAGTTCGCCCGCACCGATCAACGGCAGCGGCGGGCTCATGTGCACCGCCACCGCGTCGGCGAGCTTGGCGCGTCCCTCGAACACCGCGGAGAGCAGTTCCCGCTCCGAGACGCTGCCGGCCACTTCGCCGGCCATCACCGGGGGTTCGGCGCCGACCACCGGCATTTGGGAGACGCCGTACTCGCGCAGGATGCCGATGGCGTCGCGGACGGTTTCCGACGGGTGGGTGTGCACCAGGTCGGGCAGCGCCCCGGACTTGCCGCGCAACACATCGCCGACCGTCGGCTCGATAAGCGACCCGTCCAGGCGGGTCCGCAGGAATCCGTACGACGACATCCACCCGTCGTTGAAGATCTTGGACAGGTACCCGCGGCCGCCGTCGGGCAACAGCACGACGACCACCGAATCGGGGCCGGCCTCCTGGGCCACCTTGATCGCGGCGACGACCGCCATCCCGCAGGAGCCGCCGACCAGCAGCGCTTCTTCGCGGGCCAGCCGTCGGGTCATATCGAACGAATCCGCGTCCGAGACCGCGATGATCTCGTCGGGCACAGCCGGGTCGTAGGCGGCGGGCCAGAAGTCTTCACCGACACCCTCGACCAGGTAGGGCCGTCCGGTGCCACCGGAGTACACCGAGCCCTCCGGGTCGGCTCCGATCACCTTGACCTTGCCGCCGGACACCTCTTTCAGATAGCGCCCGGCGCCGGTGATCGTTCCGCCGGTGCCGACGCCGGCGACGAAATGCGTGACCTTGCCCTCGGTATCCGCCCAGATCTCCGGACCGGTGGTTTCGTAGTGGCTGGCCGGTCCCATCGGGTTGGAGTACTGGTCGGGCTTCCACGCACCCTCGATTTCGGTGACCAGCCGGTTGGACACGCTGTAGTAGCTGTCCGGGTCGTCGGGGGCGACGGCCGTCGGGCAGACGACGACCTCGGCGCCGTAGGCCCGCAACACATTGCGCTTGTCCTCGCTGACTTTGTCGGGACAGACGAAGATGCACTTGTAGCCGCGTCGCTGAGCGACCAGCGCCAAGCCGACGCCGGTGTTGCCGGAGGTGGGTTCGACGATCGTCCCGCCCGGCTTCAGCTGACCGCTGGCCTCGGCGGCGTCGATCATCTTCACGGCGATGCGGTCCTTGGCGCTGCCGCCGGGATTGAGGTACTCGATCTTGGCCGCGACCACCCCCGCGCCTTCCGGCACGACGGAGTTCAGTTGGACCAGTGGGGTGTGCCCGATCAGCTCGCTGATGTGCGACGCGATTCGCATGCCTACATCGTGTCAGGCGGCGGATCCGCGCGGCTAGCCGGTGGCTTCGCGGATGTACTCGCCGATCTGTCGCAGTGAGCGCTTGGCTTCGGGGATGAGCGGCGCCGCGAGCTGGAAGTCGTGGATCTGGCCGGGCCACACCCGCACCTCAGTGGGTACACCGGCGGCGGCGAGCCGACGCGCCGCCAGCCGGGCGTCGTGTAGCAGGACCTCCGATCCGGACACGTGAATCAGCGTGCGCGGAAGGCCGGGCTCGATGTGGTCGAGCGGCTCGTAGACGCCCTCGGGCTCGCCGTCGACGATGTTCTTGGCCGCGGCTCGGGCAACCAGGGCGACCAGGGCGTCGAACGCCTTGGGCGGGAACATCGCGTCGGTGCGCATGTTGGGGTGGGCCACCTTCTGCTCGTGGTCGAGCTGCAGCAGCGGCGAGATGGCGACCAGGGCGGCGGGCTCCTCTCCGAGGGCCTGCAGCCGCTGCGCCAGAGTCAGGGCCAGATAACCACCCGCGGAGTCGCCGGCCAGCACGATCTGGTCGGGCTCGTAGCCGCGGGTCCGTAGCCACTGGTACGCGTCATAACAATCGTCGACGGCGTTGCCGATGGTGTGCTTCGGGATGAGCCGGTAGTCGACCACCAGCACCGGCGAGTCGGCGAACTTCGACAGCGCGACCGAGATGCGGCTGTGCGAGTTCACCCCGCAGGTGAGGAAGGCGCCACCGTGCATGTACAGCACGATCCGGCGGTTGCCGTCGGCAGGCAGGACGCCGGGCGCCCGGACCAGTTGCGCCGAGGCGTTCGGCAAACCGACCGTGGCGCGCACCGTGCCGGGCGTGGGCAGCAGCGCGCGGGCGACGAAGTCGACCAGACCGAACGGCCATGGCCAGTGCGGCACGTGGCTCAGCACCGCCAACGTGGGCCACATGGTGGCACGGGTGCCGATTGAGACCAGCCGTGCGGCGACGCTCGGGCCGCTCTCGACGACCTCGACCGGCGCGCCGTCGCTGACCGGGTACCGGCGCGGGCGACCGCTACCAGCGTGAACATGATGGGGGGCAGAAGCCCGGATCTTGCTGGGTGCGGTCATCGTCAACACTCCCTACGCCAATGTAGATACGTGTCCCGGGCACTTGAGCGAAGCCCGGTAACTTAGCTTGCCATCTGCCTTACCTATAACAACTAACGATCTGATTTCTTACCGGATCTGATACCTGTCTGTAATCGCGGGTCCACTGTTGCGCCCCGAATTGACGCCCGAGCAGCACCTAAACTGGGCTCGTGGGGATACGCGCTCCGCGGAAGTCAACGGCCGCGCTGGCAGCGGCGGGGGTTCTGGCCTCGACCGGAACCGCCGTCCTGGGTGCGCGCAGTTTGCTCACCGGTCAGGCGGACCAGGTCCGCAATGTGATTCCGAAGTCCTGGGACATCCCACCGCGGGCGGACGGTGTCTACGCCCCGGGCGGCGGCCCCGTCCAGCGCTGGGAACGCGGGATGGATTTTGACCTGCATCTGATGGTGTTCGGCGACTCGACGGCCACCGGCTACGGCTGTCGCAGCGCCGACGAGGTGCCCGGGGTGCTGCTCGCCCGTGGTCTGGCCGAGGAGTCCGGCAAGCTCATCCGGCTGTCGACCAAGGCGATCGTGGGTGCGACGTCCAAGGGGCTGTCCGGTCAGGTCGACGCGATGTTCGTGGCAGGCCCGCCGCCCGATGCCGCGGTGATCATGATCGGCGCCAACGACATCACCGCGCTCAACGGCATCAGCCCGTCGGCGCGTCGGCTGGGCGCAGCCGTGCAACGCCTGCGCGCCTCCGGTGCGGTGGTGGTGGTCGGGACGTGTCCCGATTTCGGTGTCATCAAAGACATCCCCCAGCCGCTGCGATGGACGGCCCGCAATCGCGGCCTGCGGCTGGCCCGCGTGCAGGCGGCTGCGGTGCGCGCCGCGGGCGGAGTGCCGGTGCCGCTGGCTGACCTGCTGGCGCCGAACTTCCGGCAGGCGCCCGAGGTGATGTTCTCCGAGGACCGCTACCACCCGTCGGCCGCGGGATATGCGCTGGCCGCCAACCAACTGATGCCCGCGCTCTGTCATGCCCTGGGCGAGTGGACCGGTGTCACCGTGCCCGATCTGCCGTGGGCGACCAAGTCGGAGGTACGGGCTCTGACCGACCGGCTCGGGCCGCTGGCGCAGCTGCTGCGCCGCAGAACAACCGGGGTCCCCGCACCGATCGTGGTGACCGCGAGCTAGGTTCGTGTGCAGTCTCGCTGCACCCAAGCTGCACACCAAGGAGCCGTCATGCCCGAAGCTGTCATCGTTTCCACCGCCCGCTCGCCCATCGGGCGCGCGATGAAGGGGTCGCTGGTCGACATCCGTCCCGACGATCTGGCCGCGCAGATGGTGCGCGCCGCGCTGGACAAGGTGCCCTCGCTGGATCCGCATGACATCGACGACCTGATCATGGGCTGCGGTCAGCCCGGCGGTGAGTCGGGCTTCAACATCGGCCGGGCCGTTGCCGTCGAGCTGGGCTACGACTTCATGCCGGGCACCACGGTCAACCGGTACTGCTCGTCGTCGCTGCAGACCACCCGGATGGCGTTCCACGCGATCAAGGCCGGCGAAGGCCATGCGTTCATCTCGGCCGGCGTCGAGACGGTGTCGCGCTTCGGCAAGGGCAACGCCGACGGCTGGCCGGACACCAAGAACGCGCTGTTCGCGGATGCGATGGCGCGCTCGGAGGCGGCCACCGCCGGTGCCGACGAGTGGCACGATCCGCGCGAGGACGGCCTGCTGCCCGACGTGTACATCGCGATGGGTCAGACCGCCGAGAACGTGGCGCTGTTCACCGGCATCAGCCGCGAGGACCAGGACCACTGGGGCGTCCGCAGCCAGAACAAGGCCGAGGAGGCCATCAACAGCGGCTTCTTCGAGCGCGAGATCGTGCCGGTCACGCTGCCCGACGGCACCGTGGTGTCCAAGGACGACGGCCCGCGCGCCGGCACCACCTACGAGAAGATCAGCCAGCTCAAGCCGGTGTTCCGGCCCAACGGCACGATCACCGCGGGTAATGCGTGTCCCCTGAACGACGGCGCGGCCGCGCTGGTGATCATGTCCGACACCAAGGCCAAGGAGCTGGGGCTGACCCCGCTGGCGCGCATCGTCTCGACGGGCGTGTCCGGCCTGTCACCGGAGATCATGGGCCTCGGCCCGATCGAGGCTGTGAAAAAGGCTCTCGCACAGGCGAACATGACGATCGGCGACATCGACCTCTACGAGATCAACGAGGCATTCGCGGTCCAGGTGCTCGGCTCGGCGCGAGCGCTCGGCATGGACGAGGACAAGCTGAACGTCTCCGGCGGCGCGATCGCGCTGGGGCACCCGTTCGGCATGACCGGCGCGCGGATCACCGCCACGCTGCTGAACAACCTGCAGACCTACGACAAGACGTTCGGCATCGAGACGATGTGCGTCGGCGGTGGCCAGGGCATGGCCATGGTGATCGAGCGCCTCAGCTAGTTCGTCATCGAGACAGACCTCAGGGCGACGATCGGTACCGCTTCATCGCCCTGGGGTCTGACTCGATGTCCATGCGCGCCTGGTCCGTTCGATGATGTCGGCAGTTCGATCGCCGGCGACCACTCGAATCCGGCGCCATCCCATGTCGGCGATGAATTCCGATCGGGTTCGATCGTTGCGATAGATACCGCGGTCCAAGCGATGCTGCTCGCCGTCGTACTCGACCGCGACCATCACGTCGCGCCACCCCATATCCAGGAAGTAGCGCGAACGGCCGTCATCTCTGAGCACTGGGATCTGGGTCTCGGGGCGCGGAAATCCAGCCGCCATCAGCAGCAGCCGCAACCAGGTCTCGCGCGGGGATTGTGATCCGGCGTCGGCGAGGTCGAGGACCGCGGGCACTCGGCGCACGCCTCGCACATTGCAATGGCGTGGCAGCAGCGCCAGTACGTCGTCGACGTTAAACCGGGTGGCGTTGGCGAGCGCATCAACGTGCGTGACCGCCTGTCTCACCGTCCCGCGCCGCGCGAGGTCGAACGCGGTGCGCGCCAAGGTGCTAACCGGAAGACCCGGTATGGAGTGCACTTCGTCATCGAACAGCGTCTCGGCGCGGCTGATGATCCCGGCTGGCGCCTTGTTGTTCGGACAGGCGAGCTCGATCGGTATCGATGGATCGATCCATTTCGATCCGTGCACTGCGGATGCCGCCAAACCGGTCACGACCGCACGGCCCCGAGACCAAAGAACAGCCGCGGCTGCGCGGTCACGAACCGACAGCTCACCACCTCCATACGCGTACACGTCCGGAAAGATGCGTCGGCAGTGGGCCCGAAGTTGGTACCGAGTCAGCTCGCCCGCAGCTATCGCGTCGCTTCCGATGAACACCCGCTGCACTGGAACAGGATCGCGGTGAACTGCCATTGCTGTGCGCACCCATCCACAGCCCATCGAGTCAGAACTGAGTGCGCCGAAAAGGCCGTGTGCAGCGCCGTGAGGTCTGCCTCGATGAGCCCGCACAAAAACAAAGCCCCGGCCGTCAGGCCGGGGCTTTGCACGGTGAAGCAGCTAGCGCTGTTGGAAGTAGCTGAGCAGCCGCAGGATCTCGATGTACAGCCAGACCAGCGTCACGGTCAGGCCGAGGGCCACACCCCAGGCCGCCTTCTCCGGCGCACCGGCGCGGATCATCTGGTCGGCAGCGTCGAAGTCGATCAGGAAGCTGAATGCTGCCAGCGCGATCACGAACAGCGAGAACATGATGGCCACCGGGCCGCCGCTGCGCAGGCCGAGGCCCTCACCGCCGCCGACACCGAACATCGCCAGCACGAAGTTGCCCAGGATCAGCACCAGCACGCCGACCATGGCCGCGACGATCATGCGGGTGAACTTGGGGGTGACCCGGATCGCGCCGGTCTTGTAGACGACGAGCATGCCGAAGAACACGCCGATGGTGCCGAGCACCGCCTGGCTGATCAGCACACCGGCGTTGGCGCCGGACACCACCACGTTGGCGAAGATGAACGACACCGCGCCGACGAAGAGTCCCTCGAGCGCGGCGTAGCTCAGAACGATGGCCGGGTTGTCCTGCTTACGACCGAAGGTCGCGATCAACACCAGGACCAGCCCACCGAGCCCACCGATCAGCGTGAGCGGCGTGGCCAGTGCCAGGTTGGCCGAGACGAGGAAGTAGGAGATGACCGCGACAACGGACAGCACACCAAGGGTGATGCCGGTCTTGGTGACGACGTCGTCGATCGTCATGGGCCGCGAGACGCCCGTCTGCGGCTGGTAGGCGCCCGCGTAGGGATCGGTCTGGTAAGCCACCTGCTGGGCACCGGCTACACCGGTACCGAATTGTGCGTATCCGCCCTGCTGCTTGGGCAGCGAACGAAATACCGGGTTGCTGGTCTCCCGCACCGTCGGAATCCTCTCCTGGAAGTCGCGTAACACACCGTCAACGAACGGCTGCCGGAACCAGTTCCCAGGAAGTCCACAACGTTCTTCCCGGCGTGTCCGGCGCTACGAAGCCTGACCTTACCTGTGAGCGGCATCCGGCGGGTGACGATCTTTTGCCAACTGGTACTTTCCCCAGTGAAAAACTAGGACATCCAACCAATTTGATGGACGGAAAGGACCGCTCTGCCGTGACGGCTGAATCCGACGAAGTCTTGACCCGGGTCGACGGCGGCGTCGGCTTCCTGACGCTCAATCGCCCGAAGGCCATCAACTCGCTGACCCACACGATGGTCACGATCATCACGAAGGCACTCACCGACTGGGAGCACGACGACGCCGTCAAAGCAGTGGTCCTCGCCGGCGAGGGGGAACGCGGCCTGTGCGCCGGCGGCGACGTGGTGGCGATCTATCACAGCGCCCGCGGAGACGGTTCCGAAGCTCGCCGCTTCTGGCTCGACGAATACCGCCTCAACGCCGAGATCGCCAACTACCCCAAGCCCTACGTGGCGATCATGGACGGCATCGTGATGGGCGGCGGTGTCGGCGTCGCCGCGCACGGCAGCGTTCGCGTGGTCACCGACACCTCCAAGATCGCCATGCCCGAGGTTGGCATCGGCTTCGTCCCCGACGTCGGCGGCACCTATCTGTTGTCCCGCGCCCCCGGTGAACTCGGCCTGCACGCTGCACTGTCCGGCGCGGCGTTCTCCGGGGCCGACGCCATCGTGCTCGGGTTCGCCGACCACTACGTGCCGCACGTGCAGCTCCAGGGATTCGTCGAAGCGATCGTCGCCGAGGGCGTGGACGCCGCCGTCCAGGCGTTCGCCACCGATCCACCGGCCAGTCATCTTCTGTCGCAACAGCATTGGATTGACGAATGCTATGCGGGCGAGACCGTCGCCGACATCGTCGCCGCCCTGCGCGCCCACGACAACGAGGACGCCAGGAAAGCCGGCGACCTCATCGCGTCCCGTTCCCCCATCGCGGCGTCCGTCGCGCTGGCCTCGGTGCGGCGGGCCGCCGAGCTGGACACTCTGGAAGACGTTCTGGTTCAGGAGTACCGGGTGTCGTCGGCGTCGCTGGACTCCCACGACTTCGTCGAGGGCATCCGCGCGCAGATCATCGACAAAGACCGCAACCCGACGTGGAACCCGCCGTCACTGGCCGCGGTGACCGAGCAGGATGTGGAACAGTATTTCGCGCCGGCAGAGCCGGACCTGACCTTCAAGTGAGGACATGATGAGCCACGAAAACTTTGAAACCATCCTGGTCGACCGCGACGAGCGGGTCGGCACGATCACCCTGAATCGGCCCAAGGCGCTCAACGCCCTCAACAGCCAGGTGATGGTCGAGGTCACCACGGCCGCCGCCGAATTCGACAACGATCCGGGTATCGGCGCCATCGTCATCACCGGCAACGAGAAGGCGTTCGCCGCCGGCGCCGACATCAAAGAGATGGCCGAGCTCTCGTTCTCCGAGGTTTTCGACGCGGACTTCTTCGCGGCGTGGGGCAAGCTGGCCGCCGTCCGCACCCCGACCGTCGCCGCGGTCGCCGGCTACGCCCTCGGTGGTGGATGCGAGTTGGCGATGATGTGCGACGTGCTGATCGCCGCCGACACCGCCAAGTTCGGCCAACCCGAGATCAAACTGGGCGTGCTGCCCGGCATGGGCGGCTCGCAGCGGCTCACCCGGGCGATCGGCAAGGCCAAGGCGATGGACCTCATCCTGACCGGCCGCACCATCGATGCCGCCGAGGCCGAGCGCAGCGGTCTGGTGTCGCGGGTGGTACCGGCCGACGAGCTGCTCACCGAGGCCAAAGCCGTCGCGACGACGATCTCGCAGATGTCGCGCTCGGCCGCCCGGATGGCCAAAGAGGCGGTCAATCGCGCGTTCGAATCCACGCTGACCGAAGGCCTGCTCTACGAACGTCGGCTGTTCCACTCCGCATTCGCCACCGACGACCAGACCGAGGGAATGGCCGCCTTCACCGAGAAGCGCCCTGCGAACTTCACGCACCGCTAAGGTGCTGACGTGACCGTCACCGAGCCGGAGGTTGTGGAGGAGCCCAAATCCGAGCCCAAGCCGGATTGGTGGCAGCGCCGCTACACGTTCACCGGAACGGCTGTCGGCCTGGTGTTCCTCGGCCTGTCCCTGAGCCCGTCGCTGCTGCCGCGCGGACCGCTGTTCCAAGGCCTGGTCAGCGGCGCCGCCGGTGCGGTCGGCTACGGGCTGGGCGTCTTTGCCGTCTGGCTGGTGCGATTCATGTTGTCGCGGCCGTCGAGCCCGCACCCGCCACGGTGGTCCTGGCCGGTGTTGGTCGCCGTCGGAGTCGTCTGGCTGGTCGTGACGATCTACTGGTTCCACGTCTGGCAGGACCACGTCCGCGACCTGATGGGTGTGCCACGGCTGCAGTGGTACAACTACCCGCAGGCCGCGATCATCGGCGTGGTCATCCTGTTCCTGTTCGTCGAAATCGGCCAGCTGGTAGGCAGACTCGTCAGATATATGGTGTGCCTGCTGAATCGGTATGCGCCACCGCGGGTTTCGGCGGTGGTTGTGGTCGTGCTGCTGCTGAGCCTGACCATCGCCGTGCTCAACGGCGTGATCATCAGGGGCGGAATGAGCTTCCTGAACAGCACTTTCGCCTCGGTGAACGACGAGATGGATCCGGACAACCCGGCTCCGAAAACCCCGCTGCGCTCCGGCGGCCCGGGCTCACTGGTCGCGTGGGACACCGTCGGCCACCAGGGCCGCACGTTCGTCGCCGGTGGGCCGTCGGTCGAACAGCTGACCAAATTCAACGGCACCCCCGCGGTCGAACCGATCCGGGCCTACGCGGGCAAGAACTCCGCCAACGGAATCAAGGCGTCCGCCGAGCTTGCGGCGCGAGAGTTGGAGCGCGCCGGCGGATTCAAGCGCAAGGTCATCGCCGTCGCGACCACGACGGGAACGGGCTGGATCAACGAGGCCGAAGCGTCCGCGCTGGAATACATGTACAACGGCGACACCGCGATCGTCAGCATGCAGTACTCGTTCCTGCCGAGCTGGTTGTCGTTCCTGGTGGACAAGGAGAACGCCCGACAGGCAGGCCAGGCGTTGTTCGAGGCGGTCGACGCACGACTGCGCGAGATGCCCGAGGCGCAGCGGCCCAAGATCGTGGTGTTCGGCGAGAGCCTGGGATCCTTTGGCGGCGAGGCTCCGTTCCTGAGCCCGAACAACATCATCGCGCGCACCGACGGCGCACTGTTTTCGGGCCCGACGTTCAACAACACGATGTGGGACTACGTCACCGTCAATCGCGACGCCGGATCCCCGATGTGGCTGCCGATCTTCGATGACGGTCAGAACATCCGGTTCTCTGCGCGCCCCGACAATCTGGGTAGGCCGGACAAGCCGTGGGGGTACCCACGGATCGTCTATCTCCAGCACGCGTCCGATCCGATCAGCTGGTGGAACCCGAATCTGCTGTTCGCCGAACCGGATTGGTTACGCGAAGCACGTGGGTACGACGTATCGCCGGATATGTACTGGATTCCGATCGTCACGTTCTTGCAGGTGTCGGCCGACATGGCGGTGGCCGTCGATGTTCCCGACGGGCACGGCCACCGTTACGTGCGCGACGTCGTCAACGCGTGGGCGTCGATCCTGCAACCGCCGGGGTGGACACCGGAGAAGACCGAGCGGCTACGCGGAATCGTCACTGCGCCGGAGTGAGTGTGCTCAGCTCGGCGAGTACACCGGCCGCGGCCAACGCCTGATAGCCGCCGACGACATCGGTGGCGCGGTGCAATCCGAGATCCTGTAACGCGGCCGCGGCCAGGCTCGAGGTGTAGCCCTCCGAGCACAGGATCACCCACTCGATGTCATCGTCGGTCGCCTGGGGCAACCGGGCCTCGCTGGTCGGGTCGGCGCGCCACTCCAGCACATTGCGTTCGACCACCAGCGCGGCCGGCGTCTCGCCTTCGGCGGCGCGTTGGGCGGCCGGTCGAATGTCGACCAGGATGGCACCTCGTCGCAGTGCCGCCGGGATCTCCTGCGCCGTCAGCCGGTGCAGTCGCGCTCGGGCGTCGGCCAGGACGCGGTCGATTCGGCTGCTCATCGGATCAGCTCCCTTCGGGTGCGTCGGTCAGCTCGGTGCGGGTGCGGCGCAACGTATTACGTTCGGTGACTTCGTAATACGACATCGCCGTCAACGGCGGCGAATACGCGTGCACACTCAGTGTGGCAGAGGCCGGGGCCGCAACGGCCGGTGCGCCGACGACGTCGTGCACCCACCCCAGCGGGAAAGCCGCCTGGTCGCCGGCGTCGAGGCGACGGCGATTCAATCGCTCACCGTCCCAACGGTATTCGTGCAGCGCGCCGGATAGCACGGTCAGCGCACCCAGCGATCCGCCGTGGTCGTGCAGCTCGGTGGTGTGGCCGGCGACCCAGCTGATCAGCCAGACGTCGAGCTCATCGTCGGCGTGCAGCCTGGTGAACCAGCGTTCGTCGCTCGGCGGGCCACCGGGGGGCAGCAGCATGTTGAATTGGCCGCGCAGTACGCCGTCGGCGTATCGATCGGTGGCGTGCATGAGGTCGGGCAACCGCAGCCGGGTGGGCGCGGAGACCGCTGGTGCGATGGACGGGAAGGTGGCAAGTGAGAGGGCAGCGCCCGAATACGGCATGACGAGAAACTTTCCGCACGTTGCAGGGTCAGATCGGGGGGTCGGCTAGTACCGACAACACTCCCTGGACCTGGTCTGCTCCGTCATGGCCGCCAGTGTTGCATAGATTGAAACGATGCGCCCCTACCGATGTCGCTCCTTGTCAGCCGCCGCGGCGTGTGTCGCGGGGGTGGCAGCCGTGCTGACGGCATGCTCATCGGGCGGCGGCGGGCAGCCCCCGTCCACGACTTCGGCGCCGTCGAGCAGCGGGGCGCAGTCGACGGAAGCGGCTGCGCCGTCGGGCACGGTCGGCACGTCGCCCGGTGGCGTCACCACCCGGATCGACGCGCCCGCCGAATCGACCGAAGAGCAATATGCGCAGGCCTGCATGGCGACGAAGAAGTGGATGGAAGCCAAGGGCGGTGAACCGGCGACGCTCATCGAACCGTTCCTCAAGGAAGTGCAGAGCAACGCGGCCCCGGGCCCGGCGACGTTCAACAGCACCTGGGGGCAGCTCTCGACGGCGCAGCAGGCCGCGGTCATCATCGCGGTGAGGGCCGCCGCCGAGGGCGGCTGCTGAGCCTTTCGATCACGGGTAGCAAAACTCGGGGCCAGGGAGCTGTAGGTCCACTCAACGTTGGCGGGTGACGTCGCTTCTACCAGGCTTTTTCAAGATTCCGGTTGAGATGGCGGACGCCGAATTACCTTTTGACGGCGGGTGGCGGTGCGCGCGTCGTCGGCGGGGCTGAGCACAGTCAGGGTCGATGCAGCCGCGCCGGGATGAAACCACCGTGCCGCGAAGTTGGGAGAAGGCATGACCGCAACGATGGCCGCCGTGGGCGCGTTCGCCGCCGACGACCTGAACGACAGCCTGCGCGATGTCACCGTCCCCGTACCGCAGCTGCGGCCCCGCGATCTGCTGGTGCGCGTGCAGGCCGTGTCGGTCAACCCAGTCGACACGAAGCAGCGCCGCGGGCTGACGCCGTCGGCGGAACCGGCGATCCTCGGGTACGACGCGGCGGGCGTCGTCGAGGCGGTCGGCCCGGCGGTCGAGACACTCGCCGTCGGCGACGAGGTCTGGTACGCAGGCGACATCACCCGCGCGGGCAGCAACGCCGAGCTGCAGGCCGTCGACGAGCGCATCGTCGCACGCAAGCCGTCCTCGCTGTCCTTCGCCGACGCCGCCGCCCTGCCGCTTACGGCTATCACCGCATGGGAATCGCTGTTCGACCGCTTCGGCCTCACGCCGGAGTCGACCGGCGACCTGCTGGTGCTCGGTGCGGCGGGCGGGGTCGGCTCGGTGATGATCCAGCTGGCCAAGGCGCTGACCGGCGTGCGGGTCATCGGCACCGCGAGCCGCGACGAGTCGCGGCGGTGGGCTGAGCGGATGGGCGCCGACGTGGTGGTCGACCACCGCCGGTTGCGGGATGAGACCCTGGCGGTGGCACCGGACGGCGTGCGATACCTGTTCTCCCCGCACTCGGCCGGCAACATCGACGACTACGCCGCGATCGTCGCGCCCTTCGGCCACATCACCGCGATAGACGAGCCCGAGGGACTCGAGCTGGTCGCGCTGAAAGCCAAGAGCATCGCGTGGCACTGGGAGCTGATGTTCACGCGGTCGATGTACGAGACGCCGGACATGATCGCCCAGCAGCGGCTGCTCGCCGAGGTGGCGGCGATGGTGGACCGCCGCGAGCTACGCAGCACCGTCACCGAGACGATCACGGATTTCTCCGCGGCCGGGCTGTGCGAAGCGCACCGCCTCGTGGAGTCGGGCCGGATGACCGGCAAGGTCGTCGTCACCCGCTGACCGCGGCGAGTCTTCATCCGCGCCGCCTGTCGTTGGGCGCCGGAAACGACCCTTCCCGTCCTTTCGATCTCGAAACGAACAGGCGCATTGCGGAATTCGAGGTCGCACACTGGACGGGCAAGGACGCGATGCGCAAGCGCACGGTAGTCAGCGACCTAGACGCCAGCCCGGCGCTCCTGGCCTGATGTGTGGGGTGCCCGTCGTCGACGCCGTCGTGGTTTCGCCCCGATACTGCCGATATGAGCCCTGTGGTGATCACCATCGTCGCCGTGTTCTTCCTCGGGATGGGTCTCTACGGCCTGGCGGCACCGGCGAGCCTCATCGAACCGTTCGGCATCGTCCTCGAGCGCCCGGAGGCACGCGCCGAGGTGCGTGCGGTCTACGGCGGCTTCGGTGTCGCGGTCGGGGGCGTACTCGGCTATGGCCTGCTGCAGCCGCAGGTTCGCACCGGCATCGTGCTCGCGGTCGCGGTGGCTCTGGCCGGTATGGCGTTCGGACGGGTGATCGCGGCGCTGTGCGGCGACCGAACGCCGTTCTATCCCAACTGGTTCTACTGCTTGGTGGAGGTGGCTGCCGCAGCAGCCCTGGCGCTGGTAATCACCTAGTCCGCCTGCCGTAGACGACTCCGGGCGCCGCGCCCAGCTGTACGTCGTGGAATCCGATTACTGCCAGCCGTCGTTCAGTTGCTGCCACCGGAATTAATTGCCTGACCTCGCGGTTTACTTCTTTGTAATTGACCGGCGAAAGCCGGCAGACGAGGAAACGAAGAAGAGGCACATCATCATGACCAAGTACGCGGTCGCGGGCCTGCTGGGCACCGCGATGAGCGCGCTCGTCATCGGCCTGGCCGCCCCGGCGGCCGCCGCCCCTAGCGGGTCCGGTGACGCCCGCGACACCACAATCGATTCGCTCGGATACACCGTTGGTGGCGACAAGCTCGGCACCATCGACGTGATTCAGCGCGACTGAGCGCGGCGCGGTGACACGCGCCACCACGGAAGGGCATCCCGAAAGGGGTGCCCTTCCGCTGTCGGTGAGCAGAATGGACCCCATGCCCGACCAATCCCCCAACTCCCGGGTCGCTCTTGCGCTCGGCAGCGGCGGCGCGCGGGGATACGCGCACATCGGCGTGATCGACGAGCTGACGCGTCGCGGCTACGAGATCGTCGGTGTCGCAGGCTCGTCGATGGGAGCTCTGGTGGGCGGCCTGCATGCGGCCGGGTCGCTTGACGAGTTCGCACAGTGGGCTCAGACGTTGACGCAGCGAGCCGTGCTGCGGCTGCTCGATCCGTCGATCACCGCGGCAGGCGTGCTGCGCGCCGAGAAGATTCTCGACGCGGTTCGCGACATCCTCGGCGACGTCACCATCGAGAACCTGCCGATCCCCTATACCGCGGTGGCCACCGACCTGATCGCGGGGAAATCGGTGTGGCTGCAGCGCGGACCCGTCGACGCCGCGATCCGCGCCTCGATCGCGATTCCCGGCGTCATCGCGCCGCACGTGCTCGACGGCAGGCTACTGGCCGATGGCGGAATCCTCGACCCGCTGCCATTGGCTCCGATCGCCGCCGTCAATGCCGACCTGACGATCGCGATCAGCCTGTCGGGCCCCGACCCGGCGGGCAGCCAGGACACCACCGAGGCCCCCGAAGTCGCCGCCAGCAGCGAATGGCTCGGTCGGCTGTTGCGCAGCACATCGGCACTGTTGGATACCAATACCGCCCGCTCGATTCTGGACACCCCTGCGGCGAGGTCGATGCTGAGCCGCTTCGGGACCAGTTCGGTGACCGACGACGGCGAGGGCGACGACGTCGAGCTGAGCAGCGACGATCAACTTATCGACAGCTCGCGTGAGGCCCCGGTCCCCAAGCTGGGCAGCTTCGCGGTGATGAACCGCACCATCGACATCGCGCAGGCCGCGCTGGCCCGCCATCAGATGGCAGCCTATCCCCCGGACCTGCTCATCGAGGTGCCCCGAACCGCTTGCCGCAGTTTGGATTTCCATCGGGCCGCCGAGATCATCGACCTAGGCCGAGAGCTGGCCGTCAAGGCACTGGACGGCTACCGTCACATCGGCCCGGAAATCATCATCACGCCAGAAACTCCGTGACGGCGGCCGCAACCCGGCGGCCCTGCTCCCGCCCGGCCAATGCCGACGGGACCCGGCAGCGCGGGTCCAGCGGATTGGGACCGAAGGCGCTCAGGGATGCATCGTCGGCGAAGACGGCAAGGGTGCGCGCACCGAAGCCGGCGATCTCGGCCGCGGTGCCGTGGGTGAATGGAGACGGCGCCGATTCGCTCGCCGGCACCAGCACCACGGCCGTCGCGCAGTCGGCGGCCACCGCGGTGTGGACCGAGCTGCTGACGCCGCCGTCCATGTAGCGCCGGTCGCCGATCGTCACCGGCGGCCAGGTACCGGGCACCGCGCAGCTGGCAGCCACGGCGTCGACGAGGTCCACCCCGGAGCTCGAGTCGAACACCACCAGTTCCCCGGTTGCGGTGTCGATGGCGGTGATCCGCAGATCTTGGTCCGGCCAATGATGTTCGGGGAGCCGCGCCTCGATCACACGTCTGCGGACCGCCTCACCGACGGTAGGCGTGTCCAGCGCGATGCGTCCGATCCGCTGAAGCTTCTCGGTCAGCTCGCCGGGTTCGGCCATCGCCGTGAGGAACAGGGCGGAGATGGCATCGATGTCCACCCCGGGATCGATCTCCGATGACGGTTCGGCGGTCTGACGTTCGAAGAGCGCTTCCAGCGACAGCGAACTGCTGATCTGCGCGGCGACGGTCGAACCGGCCGAGGTTCCCACCAGCACATCGGAACCCAGCAGACTCCGCGCGGTATCCGGCGACTCGTCGGCGATCCCGCGCAAAATGCCGGTCTCCCAGCCGATGCCGGCGATACCGCCGCCGGCCAGTATCAGGGCCCGTTTGGTGGTCACAGCGTGTGAGTCTGCCAGTTGCTCAGGTAGTCGATCGCGCCGGTCTGGTAGGCGTGCTGCGCCCATCCCAAAGGCGTCGTCCCATAGCGAGAGTCGGCCAGGTCCGGGTCCGCGCCGGCATCGAGCAGCCGGCGTATCAGGTCCAGGTCCCCGCTCCAGGCCGCGTGATGCAGCGGCGTGGCGCCGTCGGCGTCGCGGACGTTCGGGTCCTCGGGAAACGACGGTTGCACCGGCTCGGCTCCCGACACGTCGATCCCGTGGCGAGCCAGCAGGGCCAGTCGTTCTGCGAAACCATGGTCGGCGGCCCAATCGATTTGGCGCTGCCACATCTGGTCGCGGGTTTCCATCGCTTCGCCCAGGCGCTGTTCCCACGGACTCGGGCCTGCGTCCGCCAGGCCGTGGTCGAACAACAGCTCGAGGTGCGAATCATCGGATCGGAACATCCGGTTGTAGAGGGTCTGCTGGTCGACGGGATGCGCGCCACGCTCCAGCAGCAGACGAGCCAAGGCGGTAACGAACCGGTGCCGGGGTTGACGACCGGGGCCTTGCTCGCCTTCGCCGAATACTCCGGTGAGCGCCGTGAACGGCGTCGACAGGGCGCGCCACAGATAGCCGGCGTTGGGATCGGCGCCGGCATCGAGCAGCACAGTGGCTGCAGCCACGACCTCACTCTCCTTGTGCCGCAGCGGGACCCGCGAGTAGCACAGATACATCAGCGGAACCCAGCCGAAGGGGCCACCCCGTGCGCTCGCCAGTTCTGGCCGGTCCGTGAGGTGCTGGTTCACGGCCACCGGATCGGCCGCCGCTGCTGCGGCCCACACATGATGCTGCGGCACAGCAGGATTGGACTCGAGTAGTGTCGCGGCGGCCTGCCACCGTGGTGGGGCATCGGTGTGGTCATAGCGCAACGACGCGAGCGAGCAGAACTGATCGGCCGCGCCAAAGGTGGCCTCGTCGACCCCACCGGGGTCCACGGCGAGTTCGCCGGCGACCGCCATGAACTCGACGAGCGCGGGCCACCCGCTGAATCCGTACCGGCGGGCGACCGTGAGTTGCCCGTCGTGCAGCCGAAAGCGCTGCAGCGCAATGTCGGGACGGGGATGATGACGGCGGACGGCCTCGATCGCTTCGCGGTCGTCGGCCATGACCCGACGCTGCAGAGCACGGGCGTCGGAGCGCAAATGCTCCAGTGACGGATTGTCGGGCAGGCTGCTGGCCATGACGGCCTCCTCTCACGTGCCCTGCGTCCGCGAGGCCGGGCCGAGAAGGAGGTCGGTCAGGATTCACAAGCCAAAAGCAGGGAGGCTGAGCCTCTTCGAGCGGACGTCGGGCGGTCCTGCGCGCCCGAACCGCACGTTACCAGCTCCGCGAGCGGTCAGCGAGATCCCATGTAGGCCCGTGCGACCCGGGTGACGAACTGGTAGACGCCGTCCTCGTCGGGTGCCAGCGGGCCCGGCTTGGCATGCGGCGAGCTCAGCCCGCGCTGCACCGACTCGCATGCCGCCCAGTCCTGCCGGTTGGTCAGGTCCCAGAAGTCCACCGCGTACGACGGGTCGAAACCGGGCTTGTCCAGAGCTTCTCTGGGGAAGGCCCACGCGCATTCCACATGGGTGCGGTCGACGGCCAGCGGCGTCATCAGGTGGGTCATCACATAGTCCGGGTGCAGGCTCACGAGCAGGTTGGGGAACCCCACCAGATACATCACGGTGCGCAGCTCGTGCTCGGACAGACCCTTGATCGCCACCCCGCCGCTTCGCCCATTCAGCGACATCGTCTCGGCCTCGTCGATCATGCCCATCCAGCCGCCCATCCAGTCGCCGGGCAGATCGATGTTCTCACCACTGGTCGGTGGGCTGATCTTCGACAGCTCTGGGTGAATCGTCGAGCAGTGGTAGCACTCCTGGTAGTTCTCGACGATCACCTTCCAGTTCGTCTCCAGCTCGTAGGAGTGCCGCGCGACCACTGTCAGATCCTCGGTCCGGTAGGGGCCGACGACCTCTTCCAGTCCCGCGATATGCGCAGCGAAATCGCCGTCGCTACCGCTGGGGTCGACGAACAGGTAACCGTGCCAATCCACCAATGCCAGCTCGGTCAAACCGAATTCGACCGGGTCGGGCCCGCCGACGTCGTCGAAGGCCGGCGCATTGCGCAGCTCGCCGTTCAGCTTGTACGACCACGAGTGGTAGGGGCAGATGATTCCGCGCCGCTTGGCGCTCGCACCGCAGGCAAGCAACTCATGACCGCGGTGGCGGCACACGTTGGCGAACGCCCGCACCCGGCCGTCTTCGCCACGCACCAACAGGATTCCGTCCGAACCCGAACCGACCGCCTTCTGGGCGCCGACACCATCCAGATCACCGGCATGGCCCACGCAATGCCATCCGCCGAAGATGTTCTGCTTCTCCCACTCGAAGACTGCTCCGTCTACGTAGGCCTCCCGCGGCAACATCCGCGACTGCCCGAACGGGGCGAGCGCGGCCGCGAGGCCCTCGGCAGGCACCGGCGCCGGAGTCTGTTTGAACATACAGTCAGACTAGTCCGACTACCCGCGCAGGTCCAGAGATGGCGTGGCTCAGGCTTCCCCGGCGAATGCGGCGATGCCGCCGCCCGCGGTGTCGTCGCCGCGGGTCAGTCGGCGGTACACCAAGTATCCGACGGTCACCGCTATCAGCGCCGCAACCAGCAACAGCGTCGCCAGCGCGTTGAGTGCCGGGGTCGGCGCGGCACGGGCAGTGTTGTAGATCTTCACCGAAACCGGCTCGGTGGCAGAGTTTCCGGACAGGTAGCGCACCAGCACGAAGTCGTCGATGACGTCGGCGAACACCAGGACAGTACTGGCGAAGATCGCCGGAAACAGCATCGGCACCGTCACCCGCCGTAGTGCCTGCATCGGGGATGCCCCCAAATCCATTGCCGCTTCTTCATAGTGGGATCCGATCGTGGCCAGCCTGGCGCGTACCAGGACGGCCGGATACGCGATCTGGAAGGTGACCAGACCGATCACCTGCGCGGAGGTGCCCAGCCCGAAGGGCAACGCCAGCGATGTCATCACGAACAGCAGTGCGACAGCGAGCAACACCTCGGGGACGACGAACGACACCAACATCATCAAGTTGGCGCCGGCGGGCAGCCGTCCCCGCCACCGGTCGATGCCGATGGCGAACAACACACCGAGCGGCACCGTGATCAGCGTGGTGATCACCCCTAGTTTCAACGTCTGCAACAGAGCGGTGTGCAGCGACGCATCGTGCCACACCGACTTGGTCGCGTCGCCCCAGTACCAGCGAAAGGAGAAGCCCTGCCAATTGGTTCGTGACCGGCCGTCGTTGAAGGAGAAGGCCACCGCGATCAACACCGGCAGCAACGACCACACCAGATAGACGGCGGTGACCGCCGTCAGGATCCGCGGCGGCCGCCACGGATCGCGCCACCACGCCAGCGGGCCTCTCATGTGGACACCTCGTCGCCGCGCGAGGTCACGCGCACGTAGTAGAACATCGGCACCACGGTCACGATCAGCACCAACATCACGAACGCACCGGCCTGACCGGTCTGCCCGGGAGACTGCACACTGTCGTTGATGAGGTTGCCGACCATTGCCGTCTTCGGCGAGGCCGACAGCATGTCGGAGGTGAAGTAGTCACCGAGCATCGGCAGGCAGGTCAGCAGCACGGCGGCCACGATCGTCGGCCGGCACATCGGCAACGTCACCCTCCAGAACGACCCGAACCTGTTGGCGCCCAGATCCCGTGCGGCTTCCAGGGTCGCCTGAGGCAACCGGTCGAGGCCGGCGTAGAGCGGCAGAATCATGTACGGCACGTATCCGTACACCAGGCCGAGCACCACCACCACCGGCTGTCCGGTCAGCCAGTGCACATTGACGTCGAACAGGCCGCCAAAGCGCAGCAGCCGGTTCACCATGCCGTCGTCCTGAAGCAGGTTGACCCAGGCCAGCATTCGCATCATGTAGCTGATCCAGAACGGTGCGATCAACGCCGCCAGCAGCACCCCTGCCCACCGGCCCGACAGTCGCGCGGTGAAGTACGCGACCGGGAACGCGATCACCAGGCACAGGACGCTCGCCAGCACCACGTAGACCGCGGTGCGTACCAGTGCCGGCCCGTAGACGCCGTCGGCGCCGACGATGTGGGTGAGCACATAGGTGAACTGAGACGGGTCCCACTCCAACGGGTTCCACACCGGGATGGGCGTGCGGAAGATCGGATCGACCTGGCCGAAGACGATGGCCAGCACCACGTAGAGCGGCGCCAGGAAGAACACCGTGAGCCACAGCGTGCCGGGCATCGCCAGCAGAGGCCACAACCGGCTGTTGCGCACGCGGGGCACCGCGGTCAGGATCCCCCGGCCTTGAAGGCACGCCAAACATTGTGCCAGGCAGCATCATTGGCGGCGTCCAGTTCCAACAACCGGTAGCCGGTATCGAAGTACTCGGGACGCACGATTGCACTCTTCAGGTTCTCCGGGACCAGACCGTCTGCGACAAGCGAGTCCGGGTTCAGCGACACCTGCGGCGGTTGATACCCGATCTGCTTGAAGTTCTGCTTGGCCACCTCGGTCTCGAGCATGTGGTTGAGGAACAGATGCCCGAGCACCGGGTTCTTGCCGCCGCGCAGCAGGACGATCAGGTCGTTGTCCACCAGCCCTTTGCCGTCGGACGGGAACCAGTAACGCAGGATCTCCGGACCCGTCCCTTCCGGGAGGTAGTTGACCGCGTTGACGATGTCCCCCGACCACATCTGCGACAGTCCGAGCTGTCCTGCGGGCAGGTCGCTGTACATCGTGACCGTGACCTTCGGCGACGTCGCCTTCACCAGCTCGGTCAGCTGGTCACCGAGCTTCTTCAGATCGTCGGCCGAGGAGGTGTTGACGTCGGTGATGCCCATCTTCAGCAGCACCATCGCCATCGCGGTGTGCCAGTCGTCGATGACGGCAGTCTTGTTCTTGTAGGCCGGATCCCACAATGACTCGTAGGGGTTCTTCAATGCGCCGATGTCGGCGGGCACCTGGTCGGTGCGCCAGCCGATGCCGGTGGTGTACACGGTGTAAGGCACGGTGAAGCGCCACTCCTGGTCGTACCAGGGGTTGGCGAAGAACGGCCAGACATTGGTGATGTTGCCGATATAGCTGTGGTTGAGCGGACGGACCAGGCCGCCGTTCACCAGCCGGCTGATCTGGTCGTAGCTCGGGAAGTAGATGTCGTAGTCGACATTGCCGCCACGGATCTTCGTGATGGCCTCATCGGTGTCGTTGAACGTCGACACCGCCACCTTGGTGGAGTACTTGTCCTCGAACGACTTGATCGCATCCGGTGCGATGTAGTCGGCGTAGCTGTACAGCTGCAGCGTGGCACCCTTTTCCGGCGCCAGCCCGTCCGCGATCGGCTTGTTGTCGTTCGGTATATCCCACTTCACCGGGTTCTGCGGTGACGCGATCTTCAAAGTGGGGGCCGAAGTTGATTGCCCCCCTTTGGAACACGCGTCAAGGAACGCCACAAGCGCGGGAGTGCCCGCGGCCAGCAAGGCGGCCCGCTGGAGGAACTGCCGACGATTCGGGCCGGGACCGATGGGTGCTGGCATCCGCGCCTCCGTGGTTCGAGTCGTCTCGAGTCTTGATAGCTCCCTGGACTCTGACATAGACTGAACGCTCAGTCAATAGATGTCGGACGGCTTTTTCGCAGGTCCGCACGCTAATCGAGCGGAAGGTGGCCCGGAGTGGCTTCGCCGACAATCGAGAGCCAGGTTGAGGATGCGGTCGACAGACTGATCGCCGACGAGGAGAAGGTGTTTCTGGCGCGGCAGCCGCGCAGCACCGAAATGATCTGCCGTGCACGTGAACACCTCGCCGGTGGGGCGACATCGAACTGGCAGATCGCCCAACCGCAGGCGGTATGGATGAGCCACGGCGCGGGCTCGAAGGTCTACGACGTCGACGGCACCGAATACGTCGACATGCACGGGGGCTACGGGGCGTCGATCGCCGGCCACGCTCACCCCGCGATCGTCGCGGCGGTCAGCGGCCAGGTGCGCCGGGGCACGCACTTCGCCCAGCCGACCGAGGACGCGATCTGGATCGCGACAGAGCTGGCCCGCCGTTTCGATCTACCGTTGTGGCGCTTTGCCAATTCCGGCACCGAGGCCACCATGGATGCCGTGCATCTTGCCCGATCGGTCACCGGGCGAGACCTCATCATCAAGGTCGAGGGGTGCTATCACGGCCACCACGATTCGGTGCAGGTCTCGGTGCTGCCCGATGCCGACGAGGTGGGGCCGCGCGACCATCCGATCGGTGTGCCGGGCAATACCGGCATCCCGGCGGCGATCCGCGATCTGGTGGTGGTGGTCTCGTTCAACGATCCTGAGGCGGTGGCCCGGGCATTGGCCGAGCACCGCGGCCAGGTCGCCGCGATGATCTTGGAACCGGTGATGATGAACGCCGGCATCATCCCGCCCGACGACGGCTACCTGGCCGCCCTTCGCGACCTACTGCACGCCGACGGCGCCCTTTTGATCTTCGACGAGGTGAAGACCGGCTTCACCACCGGTCCGGGTGGGGTCACCGCGGCATCGGGTGTCGTTCCCGACATCGTCTGTTTGGCAAAGGCTTTGGGTGGTGGCATTTCGGTCGCGGCAATCGGTGGCACCGCTGCGGTGATGTCGGCGATCGCCGACGGCCGGTACGAACAGGTCGGCACCTTCAACGGCAACCCGCTGGCAATGGCCGCCACCAGGGCCACCCTCTCAGAGGTGCTCACACCGGCGGCATACACCCGGATGGCGTCGCTGGCCCAGCGGCTTCGCGGCGCTCTGGAGGCGACGACCGCCCGCTACGGCTACGGTTGGCACGTGGTCAGCGTGGGAGCGAAAGGCTGTGTGACGTTCAAGCGCGAGCCGGTCCATGACTTCCGCGATTTTCTGCAGATCGACGACCGATTGGGCCACCTGCACTGGCTCATGCAGCACAATGGCGGTGTGTTCCTACCACCCTGGGGCAAGGTGGAGCAATGGTTGTTGTCCGTTCAGCACGACGAGGCCGATGTCGACCGGTTCGCCGCGAATTTCGCCCGGCTGGCCGAGGCGGTGGCGGCCTGACCGCGTGCTGTCGGGACGGCCGCCGGTGACCGGCGGCGCCATCCGGCTGCATCAGCTGGCCAAGGCTTTCGACGGCGTTCCCGCCGTGACCGGTATCGACCTGGATATTCCAGCGGGACAGTTTTATTCGCTGCTCGGGGCGTCCGGGTGTGGCAAGACCACCACGCTGCGGATGATCGCCGGATTCGAGAAGCCCGACTCGGGACGTATCGAGCTCGACGGCCGCGATGTCGCGCAGGATCCGCCTCACAAGCGACCGGTCAACACCGTCTTCCAGACCTACGCGCTGTTCCCGTTCATGTCGGTCTGGGACAACGTGGCGTTCGGGCTGCGCTACCAGAAGACCCCCAAGCAGGACGTCAAACGCCGGGTCGGTGAGGCTCTCGAGCTGGTCCGGATGCACGAGTTCGCCAAACGGCGTCCCACCCAGCTGTCCGGCGGCCAGCAGCAGCGCGTCGCCCTGGCCCGTGCATTGGTTCTGCAGCCCCGGGTGCTGCTGCTCGACGAACCGCTCGGTGCTCTGGATGCCAAGCTGCGCAGGCAACTTCAGCTCGAACTGCGAGCCGTCCAGCGCGAGGTCGAGATCACGTTCGTCTACGTGACCCACGACCAGGACGAAGCGTTGACGATGAGCGACCAGATCGCCGTCCTGGCAGAGGGTCGCGTCGAACAGGTCGGTCCTCCGCAAGAGATCTACTCCGCTCCGGCAACCACGTATGTGGCCGGATTCCTCGGCGCAGCCAATATTTTCGATGCCGAGGTGCTAGAGATCAACGACGGTGCCGCGCTGTGCTCGGCACTGGCGACGCGCCTCGGCGCCACGGTGGACACCTCGTGCCGGCCCGGGCCTGCTGCAATTGTGATCCGGCCCGAGCGCATCGCACTACAGTCCCCCGATGACCCGGTGCCCCCGGGGCACAACGCGATTCGCGGCACGGTGGCCCAGGTCGTCTACCACGGCGCATCGACCCAGGTGCACGTCGACGTCGGCGGCCCGACAGCCCTTGTCGTCGACGTCCCGAACCGATACGGTCCCGGGTCAGCGGCGTACGACGCCGGAATGCCGGTCACCTGCGTGTGTTCGACGGATGCCGTGCGGGTCCTGGCCCGCAGCGCAGCGGTCGTGATCAAGGATCCGGCGGCGGATCTGGTCGCAGGCCCGGTTTAGCGCGAGCGCCGGCCCTTACCGGCCGCCACCAGCGTGCGCTTCTCGCGGGGCAGGTCCAACTCCCGCTCGGCGAACCGCATCGCGATCTCGTAGGCCAACTTGGAATCGACTTCCGGATCCTCGAGTGCCACCTGGATCGACAGGCCGTCCAGCAAAGCCGAGAACTCCAGGGCGAACATCTTCGCGTCCACGTCTGACTTCAGGTCCGCCGACTCCACGGTGTCGACGATCATCCGGCGCCAGCGCGCGTCGAGCTCCACCCGGCCCGCTTTGACTTCGTCGTGCCGAAACGCCTGCGCCCACAGATCGAACCACAGACCCCACGCGCCGGGGATCTCGTTCTCCGCCTCGGGAACACACGTCCACTGGATCAGCAGAGACAACCGTTCGCGAACCGACGGCACCTCGGAGAGCATCCGCTCGGCCGCCTCATAGAAGGATTCCTCGGAGTGGCGCAGCGCGTCGACCAGCAGCCGGTCCCGGGTGCCGAAGTAGTAGATGACCAACGCCGAGCTGACCCCGGCCCGTTTGGCCACATCAGAGATCCTGGTCTCGGAGAAGCCGCGTTCGCAGATGAGCTCCGCTGCGGCGCGCAACATCTGGATGCGCCTCGCCTCATTGTTCTCGGTCGCGGGTGCGGGATCTGCCATCTCGTCGTACTCCCCTCAGCGGCTCCGGTGCCGACTCTTGTTGAAAGCCTAACACTCGATTAGATTGAACAGTCAGTCAAAGCCTGCCCCGGACGGGCGGACGGAAGTGGAGCGTCATGTCGAACACCTACGACGCCATCGTCATCGGCGGCGGTCACAACGGGCTGGTTTCGGCGGCCTACCTCGCGCGCTCGGGCGCCAACACCGTCGTGCTGGAATCGCGCGCTTCGCTCGGCGGCGCGGCCACCACCGAGGCGCCGTGGGAGGACGCGCCACATCTGCGCGTCACCAGACTGTCCTATGTGATGAGCCTGATGCCACCGACGATCGTGCGGGATCTGAGCTTGGAACGGCACGGCTACAAGGTGCACCCGATGGGCCCGTACTACCAGGCGTTTCCAGAAGGCGGGTCACTGACCATCTACGAGGACGACCCGGCCCGCACCTACGAGCAGCTGGCCAAGTTCTCCAAGAAGGACGCCGACACCTGGCCGAAGTGGAACGCGTGGCTCGAAGGTATCGCCGACGTCATGGGGCCACTGCTGACCCAGGTGCCACCCAACATCGGATCGCACAAGCCGTCGGATCTGTTCGAGCTCGCGAAACTCGGCTGGAGTCAACGCGGCATGACGACCCGGATGATGGGAGATGTCACCCGACTGCTCACCATGAGCATCGCCGATCTGCTCGACGACTGGTTCGAATCACCGCAAATCAAAGGCGCTCTGGCCGTCAACGGTGTGATCGGCACCTGGGCCGGACCGTATGAGCCCGGCACCGCCTATGTGATGGCGCACCACTCCATCGGCGACGTCGGCGACGGCCAGCTCGGCAGCTGGGGCTACCCGGAGGGCGGCATGGGTGCGGTCTCGGAGGCAATCGCCCGGTCGGCCAGGAGCTTCGGCGCAGAGATCCGCACCAAGGCCAGGGTCTCCCGAATGCTGGTGCGGGGCGGCCGAATCGAGGGCGTCGTGCTCGACAACGGCGACGAGCTGCGCGCACCCCTGGTCGTCACCACGTTGCACCCGAAAACGGCGTTCCTGGACCAGATTCCGCGCACCGAGCTGCCTGCCGAGTTTGTCGCCGATATCGAACACTTCAAGACCAGAAGTGGCGTGGTGAAGATCAACCTGGCCTTGGCTGAGCTGCCGAACTTCACCGCCGATCCCAGCGACGGGCAGGCCGAGCACCACACCGGATCGGTTGAGATGGCGCCCACGATGGAGTACATCGAGGCGGCATTCCAGGACGCTCGCGTCGGCAAGCCCGCGCTGATGCCCTTCAGCGACGGCGTCATTCCCACGACTCTGGACAAGACACTCAATCCCGATGGCACGCACATCATGTCGCTGTTCACCCAGTGGGTGCCCGCGGACTGGGCGAACGAACCGCACACCGCGGAGCTGGATGCCTACACCGATCGCCTGATCGACCTGTACGACCAGGTGGCACCGGGCTTCAAGTCCTCGATCCTGCATCGCGACATCGTCGGGCCGCATGAGATGGAACAGGAGTACGGCCTCATCGGTGGCAACATCTTCCACGGTGAGTTGTCCCTGGAGCAGTTGTTCCACATGCGACCCGCACCGGGCTACGCCGACTACCGCACGCCGATCGCCGGGCTGTACAACGGCAGCTCCGGCACCCACGCGGGCGGCGGAGTGTGCGGTATCCCCGGCTGGCAGGCGGCGCGAGCCGCACTGGCGGACACGAAGAAGAAGCGCTTCCGCAGGCGATGAGCGACAGCCGGCGGGGCTGCGTCGCCACCATGCTGGAGGCCCGCTCGGTGGCGCTCGTCGGGGCCTCGGCGAAACCGGGCAGCTTCGGGGAGCGGATGATCATCGAAGCTCGCCGCAGTTCGGCGCGAATGCATTTGGTCAATCCTCGCTATGAGCGCATCGATGGTGTCACCTGCGCCCCGTCGCTGGCCGCGCTCGACGAGCCAGTGGACCTGGTGCTGCTCGGAGTACCCGACACCGCGCTGCTGGCAGAGTTGAACAATGCGGCCGCAGTGGGCGTGAAGTCGGCGGTCATCTTCGGCTCCGCCCACGGTGCACCGCTGCGCAGGGCCGTAGCACAGGCCGCCACCGACGCCGGGATGGCAGTGTGCGGCGCGGGGTGCATGGGCTTTGTCAACAATGTCACCGGCCTGCGCGCGCTCGGCTATCTGGAAACGGATCCTCTTCCGTCGGGCGGTGTTTCGCTGGTCACCCACTCAGGCTCGGCGTTCTCCACCATCCTGCGGGCGTCGCGCGGCTTCGGGTTCCGCGTGGCGATCTCCTCAGGCCAAGAACTGGTCACCGACACCGCCGACTACCTGGACTACATCGTCGAGGACCCGGGCACGACGATGATCGCCCTGCTGCTGGAGACCCCGCGGTCGGTGGGACGGCTGCGAGCCGGGCTGCGCCGTGCGGCACAGCGCGACATCCCCGTGGTGATCCTGCCGGTCGGCCATTCCCCGCGCGGGCGCGCGATGGTCGCTGCCCACTCTGGTGCGCTGGCCGGCGACGCGGCCGGTTGGCAGGCATTCTGCGCCGACACCGGCGCGATCCGGGTCACCGACATGGCCGAGTTCGTGGACACCATCGAACTTTTCGAGGCCGGCCGTCGACGACGCCCCGGCTCGCGCGGCATCGCCACGGTGCACGATTCCGGGGCCGAACGTGCACTGTGCGCCGACTTGGCACATGAGTTGGCGGTGGATTTCGCCGAACTCGCCACCCCGACGTTACGCACACTCGCAGAACTGCTCGACGACGGGTTGTCCCCCGGTAACCCCCTTGACGTGTGGGGTACCGGCGCCGATACCCGCGCGTTGTTCAGCGGTTGTCTGCGGGCACTGGTCGATGATCCAGGCGTGGCGGTGACCGCATTGGCCGTCGACCTGGTCACCGAGTTCGACGACGACACCGCCTACCCCGATGCGATGCTCGACGTCGCCGCCGGCACCCATGCCCCGCTTGCGGTGCTGGCCTCGGTACCGTCGGCGGTGGACGGCGCTACAGCAGCGGGTCTGCGGCACAACGGCATTCCGGTCCTCGAAGGCGCCCGCAGCGGCATCGCGGCCCTTGGCCACCTGGCCCGCTGGCCGCTGCCGGTCTCGACGGCACTCCCCCACATCGACGCCCAGCGGGCACAGCGCTGGACGGCCGAACTGACCGCGGCCGAGTGGAACGCGCCGGCCGCCTTCCGGCTGATGGCCGACTACGGCATTCCGGTCACCCGTTCATATTCCGCACACACCGTCGCGGAGGTGCTCGCCGCCGCGGATGCCGTCGGCTACCCGGTGGTGCTGAAAACACTCGGCGCCGCGCACAAGAGCGATGTCGGCGGAGTCGTGCTCGGCATCGGTGACCGCGAATCGCTCGGGGTGGCTTACGAAGAGATGGCCGAGCGGTTGGGATCCGACGTCAGCGTCGACGCGATGGCCCCTGCGGGTGTCGAGATTTCGCTCGGTGTGGTGCGCGACGACAACTTCGGCCCGATGATCGTGGTCGCCGCCGGCGGCACGCTGGTCGAGCTGCTGGCGGACCGCGCGGTCGCCTGTCCGCCGATCAGTCGGGACACTGCCCGCGAGCTGGTTCAGTCATTGCGCAGCGCGCCGTTGTTGATGGGCTGGCGAGGCGCACCCGCGGCCGACGTCGACGCCCTTGCGGACGCTATCGTCGGATTCTCGCAGCTGGCAATCGAACTCGGTGAGCACCTCGATGCCGTCGAAGCCAACCCGGTGATCGTGTCTGCGACCGGTGTGGTGGCCGTCGACGCGCTCGTCATCCCGCGCGCTCGGTGATCGAATCAGAACATCGCGTAAGCCTTGCGCAGCGTCTCGTGGATCACCCATGTGCCGGTCCAGCCGACCGGGAAGACCGCGAGATCGCCGGCGCCGACGTCGCTGGGCTCGCCACCGTCGGGGGTGACGGTCATCCGTCCGGACACCACGTAGATCATCTCGTTGACCTCGAGCGTCCAGTGCGACGGACCGGGGGCGCACTGCCAGATGCCTGCCGACTTGTCGCCATCGACCCACACCTCCACACCGTGCGTCGCCATCGGGTCGCCGGTGGCCTCCTCCAGCGGGCCCCAATCCTCGAGTTCGGCGTCGGCCGCCTGGGCCAGGACAGTGGTCAGCACAGCAGCGGTCATGGGAGAAAGCCCTTTCGTGTCAGGCGTGTTCGGGAAACGGCAGGGAGATCGGTTCAGGCTCGAGCCGGCTGTTGCCGTCGGCATCGAAGCGGTCCAAACCGAGGTCGGTCAGATCCAGCCAGTCACACCCACCCGTGAGCGTGAGGTCCGCGGCTGCCTCCGCGACCGCCGGACCCCACATCATGCCGTGCCCGGCCGGGCTGGCCACCACGGTGCCGTCCACCGCACCATCGTCGGCCAGCAGCGGACCCAGTATCGGCAGATGATCTCCGGTGTAGTCGATCGTCGCCGCCCATACGCGCCGCAGCCCCAGTCCGCGCACCGCGGGAAACAGCGACTCGATGCGTGCCAGCGCCTTCTGGTAGTAGCTCCAGTCGAACTCGGTTGCCTCGCCGGGACGTTCGGCCGGGTTGCTCATCCCCCATAGCACGCCGCCGAATTCGCCAGGACGCCAGTAGATTCCCTCGCTGACGTCGAACACCATAGGCAGTTCGTCGATGTCGGCGTCACGCAGCGGTTCGGTGACCACGACCTGGTGCCGGGTACCCCCCGCCGGGATGCGCCCGCCCGCCGTAGCGCCGACCTCACCGAGCATCGGACCACCGGTGAGCACCACGCGGCCGGTGTCGACCGGACCCGCTGTTGTGTCGACGCCGACCACTCGGCCCTTGGCAACCCGCAGACCGGTGAAGGCGCAGTGTTCCCGGACATCCACTCGGTGTGCGGTCAGCGCGGCGGCGTAGGCCAGGACGTTGCGTGGCGCGTTGATGTATCCGTCGCCGGGTGCGTATGAGCCGCCTGCAGTCACCCCGGGCGTCAAACCCGTGTGCCGGTCGTCGATATCGGAACTGGACAGCCATTCCACGGCGAGTCCGAGTCGGCGCTGCAACGCAATCCGATCGTGGGCCTGTTGCACTTCGGCATCGGTGAAGCACGGCATCAGATAGCCCTGCGCCACGAAGCCGCAGTCCAACGGATAGCGGTCCCCGCTGGTGGAGTAGAACTCCTGGCTGCGCAGCCCCAGCCGGATCGCGGTCTCGGTGCCGCCTTGTGCGCGCACCATTCCGGCGGCGCGGCTGCTGGCCCCGTCACCGAGTGTCTGCGCCTCCAGGAGCACGACCCGGCCTGCGCCGCGTTCGGCCAATTGCACGGCCGTCCACGCCCCGACTGTTCCACCACCGACGACCACGACGTCCGCACTGCGACTGCTGGCCATACCTCAAGACCGTGGCATAGACTGAACGCTCAGTCAAGAGCTTCCAGCGAGCGGAGAGCACCGCGAATGTACGGGTTGACAGCCGAAGACCTGCGGATCCGGGACACCGCCCGCGAATTCGTCGAGACCCTGATCCCCTACGAGGTGGATGCCGAGATGGCCGGCGGCCAGCTGCCCAAGGAGCTGACCGCCGCGCATCACGCCAGGGCGATCGAACTGGGCCTGTACGCCACCAACATGCCCACCTCGGTGGGCGGTCCGGGATTCACTGCGCTGCAACAGGTTCTGGTCCAGGAGCAGGTCGGCAAGGTCACCAACGCGATCGCCTGGGTGATGCACACCCCGCCGCAATGGTGGGCCGAGGTGGCCACCGAATACCAGAAGCAGCGCTGGCTACTGCCCGCGGTGCGTGGCGAGAAGCACGAGGCGTATGCCATCACCGAGGAGTTCGCCGGCTCCGATGTGTCGGCATTGGAGACTACCGCGCGCCGCGAGGGCGACGAGTACGTGATCAACGGGATCAAGTGGCACGTCACGTCGTTCAACTTGGCCGAGTACGTCTTCGTTCAGGCTGTTCTGGTCGGCGGTCCGCACGAGGGTGACCACGTGCTGCTGGTGGTGGATCTGCCCTGGCCGGGCGTGGAGGTGGTGCGCACCCCGCACTATTCACACCACATTCCCGACGAGCATCCGATCGTGTCGTTCACCGATGTCCGCGTTCCGGTCAGTCACCTGGTCGGCGCCGAGGGCGAAGCTATGACGTTCACCCAGGACTGGTTTCGGTTCGAACGGCTCATGGTGGCGTCGCGCTGCGTGGGCGCCGCTCAACGCCTGGTCGACGAGATGACCACGTTCGCAACGGATCGCATGGTCGACGGCAAACCGCTCGGCGACTACCAGTTGGTGGCCGGCATGCTCGCCGACAGTGCCACCGAGCTGTTCGCCGCGCGCAGCATGCTCTACGAGGTGGCCCGCGGTATCGACGCCGGGCTCGACCGTAAGGCACTGCACGGGCAGGCCTCGATGGCCAAGTTGTACTGCTCGGAGATGGCCGGCCGGGTCGCCGATCGGGCGGTACAGATCTTCGGCGGGCGCGGATACATGCGGGAGAACGTCGCCGAGCGGATGTTCCGCGAGCTGCGGGTGGAGCGAATCTGGGAGGGCGCCAGCGAGATTCAGCGGATCATCATCGGGCGCCAGCTGATGCAGCGCGGGCCCGCGGCGTTGCTGAACGCACGCTGATCAGTTCCGCAACCGTTCACCTCCGATCTTTATTCATGCTGCACTGCACGTAACAACTGCTACTTATCCCCCAGCTGCGAGCGTCGATACGGCGAGCCCTCTTGCCTTTGATGCATACATACGTACATTATTGTATGTAACATAGCGCGGAGGGAGTCATCGTCATGGCGTTAGACGTCGCCGGCACCACCGTGTACGAACGCTCTGGCGCGCTGGGCATCTGGGCCTTGACCGTCTTGGCGGGCGCCACCATATTCAGCGCCCCTGCGCCGTCGTTGCACCAAGCACCTGCAGATCCGGGTCCGCTGATCGTGAACACGAGCGATACGCCATCGCCGGATGTCAGCGTCATCGTCATTTCCCATGCAGCACCCGGCAGTGATCCCGATTTCGCCGCGGCAGCAGCCATCGCAGCGGCGGGGGTACGCGGGGATCAGAGGCCGGCGAGATCCCCTCTCGTCTCGAAGATCCGGCAGGTCCTGCTCGGTCCCCTATTCGACACCGCGAGGCGATGAGCACCAGGTAATCGGCGGGCCCAAGTCCGCACGATCGACGGTGCCTGACCAGAAGGCGAGAAGTCTCGATGTTCCCCGGTTCAGTCCGATACAAGTTGTTGTCGCTGTTCGTCGTCATGACAACCACTGTCGCGGCGGTGGTGATCGCCCGCCCGCCAGTCGCTTCTGCAGCACAACCACCGTCGCTGGAACCGTTTGAAGTCGAACAGGTGCTGAGCTTTTCACTTCCGCCGGGCGTGACTGTGGACTCCGCCGACGTAGCGCCCGACGATCAGCACCTCGTTGTCGAGGTCATGATCGCAGGCAATTCCCAGATCGCAACCACGGACTTGAACGGTGGTGCCTATCAGTGCATCTCGTGCGGCGTCGCGACCAACGCGACGAAGATCAAGGCCATGGGCGACAGCAAGCGAATCTGGTTCGCCAATACCTCGGGGCAACAAGGAGGTGGAGCGGGCCACATCGACTATCAGATCCTGGAGTGTGCCCCTTCGATTTATGACTGTCAGACCAAGACCAGCAGGAAAGTCCAATTTCCCGCCGGCGGCAGCCTGCTCACCGGTCAGAACCGGGAAGCCAAGCCGGACTGGTATGGCGAATACGTCACCTGGAACGAAGTCAATCCGATCGAAGGCACGCGAATGAGCATCGCGAGGCTGACGCTCAACGGTGACCAGTACACCCTGACCGACCAGCGAATCTTCAACCCGACATGGGTCAAGAAGACCGATTTTGCAGCGGATCTGGCCAACGCGGCGCACTTCTACGAAGGTGCGAGTTGGAACAACGGCGGCCGAACGCTGAAGTATCAGACCACCAGTACCGGACTCAATTACGACATCTGGCTACTCGACACGGCCACCGGCGATCGACGCCCATTGACCAGCGACCTCGACTACAACGAAGCCGGCGAGATCGCTCCTGATGGCAGGACCACCTACTTCAGCTCGGCGCGCGGGTTGAACCGCATGACCGTCTTCACACAGCTGGTCCGTCCTGCGCTGATCGACAGCGCCAGTTTCGGCCAGATCGGACGGGTCAGCTTGTGGAACAACAGGCGGTGCATGAACGAACCCTGGCTGATGGACACGGCGATTGGCCAGCAAGAAGACGGATACTCCGGCCAGCCGATCGTCATCGACCCGGCGTGGACCATCAGGGGCTGGAGTTGGTTCGATGATTCGACTCGCGCGCTGGTCAACGAACAACCGGGTCCCGGCAGCACCGGAAAACAAACGCGGATAAGCATTCTCAAGTTCCCCGCCCGCACACCGACAGTCCCCCAGACCCCGATACATCAGGATCCGGCGAAGATCGCGCAGTGGTCGGTTCCCGTCAAGGACTTCAATCCGCTGATGGGGCGCATCCGGCCGGTCCGGCTGCTGAAAGGCAAGTACTCGGGGACGGCTCTGGTGTCCTACTTCGGCGCGTATGCCTCGGGCAGGTTCTCGGTGTCCTATGCGAACTACTCCGATGACGGTGCAACGTTCTTGGACGGTGTGGAGACGGTCCTCGTGGTGCTCGCTCCCCTGACCGCTACCTGGAGTGCAAACCTGACGAGTAGAGGCGCTCGGCAAGGCTATCTACGCGGGCTCGTCGTCGTCGGCCCGGACAGCAACTACCTGGGCGGCGTGGAGTCCGCCATCAACGGTGTAAAGCTTGCGGGCATCCCAACTCAAAAGAACTGTCCCACACGATCTCAGCCACCGCTGTCGATTTCGTTTCCAGCCGGTGGGAATCGGGTGCTGGTCACCGCCGCCATTCCCGAAGACCCACAGGCTCGTCCCGTCCGTGGAGCGAAGGTTTCACTGGGCCCGTTGACGGTGACCACGAATGACGAAGGCCTCGCCGTGATCCCGTTGGTGCCAGGTGCCACGGTGAGCGCGGAAGCGGGTGGGTTCCAGCCCGCAACACAAGTCGTCGGGAGCGCGTGAAGGCCGGTGGCCGCTAGCTCAGCAGGTGATCCGACAGGGTGGCCAGAGCCTGAGCGGCGTAACCCCGCCAGATCCGGGCGAACACCGGAAGCAACGGCGCGGACAGCGCCGACTTGGGGTGCAAGGTCCATTGCCACGTGACCTTGGTGCCGGTGCCGTGTTCACTGAAGGCCCAGAGCCCCTCGACGTGATCGATCAGCGGTGCCATCGCGCCGCGGACGTCGGTGAGGGTGTAGCCGAACGCATGTGGTGCGTCCACCGTGGTCAGGGTTTCCCGCATGCCTCCGCCCCCGACCAAGACGATGGTGCGGGTCTGCCCCGCCACCGACCAGTCGCCGGTCTGGTCGTGCACGGCCTTGATTGGCGGGATCGGTCCGTACCAGCGGTGGAACAACTGGGGCAGCGGCATCGGCAGCGTCTTGGCGAACGCATCCGGTACCGCGACGGGAATGGCGCGGGACTGCTGGACGACGACGGGGTGAGCCATCTCGTCAACGATAGTCAGCGTGCGAGCTGCGGTGCTGCGCGTCCGGTGATCAGCGGCAGGTCGAAGAAGTCCGCGATGCCCGGCGCGGCGGCACAGGTCGCCGGAACGGAATTGACGCAGTGCGCCGCGGTCGCCACCACGCCGGGGTTGCTGACCAACCCTTCCTCGACGCTCTCCGGCTGCCAGCCCTTGACCGTGACGAACGTGTTCGGGTTGCCGCGCACCTCCATCTCGTAGCGCTCCCCCGCCGGGCCGAAAGACCATGCGGGATCGAGGTTTTCCTCGCCCATCAGCCAGTTGACCGTGATGCGCACGACGATGGTGTTGGTCACCACGGCGTCCCAGTGGAAGCGTCGCCCGGCGACCTGGCCGGGTTCGATCACCCCCATCGGGGAGTCGATGGGCGCGGTCGCGACGGCCACCTCCTGGGAGGTGCGGATCTGCGGCTCGGCGGCAAAACCCAGGCGGTCGACGATGAGCCGAACCGACTGGAAGAAGCCGCCGTTGAGCAGTTTCTGCATCGGTCCGGTCAGCGCGCTCTCCGGCGTTCCGCCGAAGCCCATCACATGGCGCAGCACGTCGGGTGCGCCGTAGGTCCGAAGGTCGGAGAACTCCTCGGCACGAACGTATGTCACCCCGGTGGACATCACCGACAGCAGCAGTGGGAACAGCTCGGTGGCCGCGCCCGGTCCGATCCCGGCGCCGTGCAGGGTGACGTTGCCCTCGCGGGCGGCGGCCGCCAGCGGGGCGGCTTCGGATTCACTCGGGTAGAACCAACCCAGCGGGCTGACGACGTTTTTGCCCGAGCGCAGCAGTGCGGTCACTTCCTCGACGTTGGGCAGCAAGGGCGCGTAGATCACCGCGTCGGCGTCCAGGGCGAGGATGTCGTCGATGCTATTGGTGGCCAGGACGCCCAGCGGTTCGGTTCCGATGATGTCGCCGACGTCCTTGCCGGCCTTGTCGGTGGAATGCACCCAGCAGCCGGCCAGTTCGAGTTCGGGATGTTCCAGCACACCTTTGATCGCCGCGACCCCGACCGACCCGGTTGCCCACTGCACGACTCGCAACGTCATTGGTGCTCCTCTACAGGAAACTAGAACGTGTTCCAATCGGGTCTACACTAACGGGATCGTCAGCGGAGACGGAAGGAATAGGCCATGGCCGGAACAAAGAACCGGGTGTTCGTCGTCGGGGTCGGGATGACCAAGTTCGAGAAGCCGGGCCGCCGCGAAGGCTGGGACTATCCCCAGATGGCCAACGAGTCCGGCACCAAGGCGCTGGCCGACGCCGGCATCGACTACGCCGAGGTGCAGCAGGGGTACGTCGGCTACTGCTCGGGTGACTCGACCTCCGGGCAGCGTGCGCTCTACGAGCTCGGTATGACCGGCATCCCGATCGTCAACGTCAACAACAACTGTTCGACGGGCTCGACGGCGCTGTACCTGGCCGCGCAGGCCATCCGCGGTGGTCTCGCCGACTGCACCATCGCCCTCGGGTTCGAGAAGATGCAGCCCGGCTCGCTCGGCGGCGGCGCCGACGACCGCGAGTCGCCGCTGATGCGTCACATCGTCGCCCTCAACGAGACCGACTCGATGACGTTTCCGGTGGCGCCGTGGATGTTCGGTGCGGCCGGCCGCGAGCACATGAAGAAGTACGGCACCACCGCCGAGCATTTCGCGAAGATCGGTTTCAAGAACCACAAGCATTCGGTGAACAATCCGTATGCGCAGTTCCAGGAGGAGTACACCCTCGACGACATCCTGGGCGCGAAGATGATCTCCGATCCGCTGACCAAGCTGCAGTGCTCGCCCACCTCGGACGGCTCCGGCGCGGCGATCGTGGCAAGTGAGGCGTTCGTCGACAAACACGGGCTGGCCGGTCAGGCCGTCGAGATCGTCGGGCAGGCGATGACCACCGATTTCGCGTCGACGTTCGACGGCAGCGCGGCCAACATCATCGGCTACGACATGAATGTGCAGGCTGCGCAACAGGTTTACGATCAGTCCGGTCTCGGCCCGACGGATTTCCAGGTGATCGAGTTGCACGACTGCTTCTCGGCCAACGAGCTGCTGCTCTACGAGGCCCTGGGTCTGTGCGGCGAGGGTGAGGCTCCCGAGCTGATCGACAAAGACGACACCACCTACGGCGGGCGCTGGGTGGTGAACCCGTCGGGCGGGCTGATCTCCAAGGGGCATCCGCTCGGCGCGACCGGCCTGGCGCAGTGCGCCGAGCTGACCTGGCAACTGCGCGGCACCGCGGACAAGCGTCAGGTGGACAACGTCACCGCCGCGCTGCAGCACAACATCGGTCTCGGCGGGGCGGCGGTCGTCACCGCCTACCAACGCGCGGAACGCTGAGGTCGATCCACCGCGCGGGACCGACCGGCGTGCGATCAGCACGGCACGGCTGAAGCATGGCGACCGCGCCCTGGCCCCGATGCGCCTGACAGCCGTCGGGACAGCCCTCCGGGCCCAAGAGGCACGGCGTGGAAACCAGCATTCCGCCTGAACTCTCCCGCACCATGGTCCGCAGCGCGTCGAGCACCGAGGTGTCCGGCGGCGTGCAACCGGCGCAGACCACAACAGTGAACGGCGTGGACGTCATCTCGCCCCCGGGTACGGCAACAGCGCCATCTCCCTGGCATTCTTGATGGCGGTCGCGACCTGCCGCTGCTGGCGCACCGTGAGGCCGGTGACCTTGCGCGACCGGATCTTTCCGCGTTCGGAGATGAACACCCGCAAGGTGGCGGTGTCCTTGTAGTCCACCTCGATCAGGCCCATCCCGGCGAGCATGTTGCGCCGTGGCCGGACCTCCGCGGCGGGGCGCCGGTTACGGTTCTTGGCCTTCACCAGCTCGCCTTCCGCACGCCGGGAAGCTCACCTCGGTGGGCCAGTTCGCGCACCCGGACCCGCGACAGCCCGAACTTCCGCAGATGTCCGCGGGGACGGCCGTCGACGGCGTCGCGGTTGCGCACTCGCACCGCGCTGGCGTCGCGGGGCTGACGTGCCAGTTCGCGCTGGGCGCTGAGCTTTTCGTCGGCAGTGCTGCCCGGCGAACGGATGATGCGCTTGAGTTCGCCGCGCCGCTCGGCGAAGCGGGCGACGATGTCGACGCGCTGGTCGTTCTTGACGATCTTGGATCGCTTGGCCACCTCAGCGCTCCTCTCGGAACTCGACGTGGCGACGGATCACGGGATCGTATTTCCGCAGCACCATCCGGTCGGGATCGTTGCGTCGGTTCTTCTTCGTCACGTAGGTATAACCGGTGCCGGCGGTAGACCGTAGCTTCACCGTCAGCCGGATCTCGTTGCGTGCCATCAGATTTTCTGTCCTTCCCGGCGCAAGCGCGCCACCACGGCTTCGATCCCGTCGCGGTCGATGACCTTGATGCCCTTGGCGCTGACCCGAAGCCGGACCCGCCGACCTTCGGAGGGCAGGTAGTAGGTCTTGATCTGGATGTTCGGCGACCAGCGCCGGCTGGTGCGCCGATGCGAGTGCGATACCGAATTGCCGAAACCCGGTGAGCGCCCGGTGACTTGGCATCGTGCAGACATCGACAACCCTCCTGCGGTGGTTCGTGTTATTGAAAATGGTTTTCGACAAGTGCCCTTTCGCACTGTAGCGTGTGCCGGCAGTTAATGGAAATCGTTTTCAATACGGGAGGTGTGGTGCGAACCCCGGTACTGCTCGTCGCGGGTCACGGTGACAGCGACGCCGTGACCAGAACACTGCTGCGGCAGGAGGGAACTCTGGTCGTACGGCACCACTTCGACGGCCACGTGGTGCACCGAGTTCTGGCCACCGTCCAGAACGGCGTCCCCACGTCCGCCGGTTATGTCCTGGAGCTGGAACACGGCTGCCTGTCGTGCACGGTGCGCAACGACCTGCTCCTGCTGCTGCGCAGGCTGCACCGCCGCGCCGACGTGGAGCGGATCGTCATACACCTGGAGCCCAACCTGGAGCCCGAACCTGTCTGCTGGGCCATCAACCACGTCCGGACCCGCCTGGGCCCCGGGTACCTGGACGGACCCGCCTCGCGGGATGTCGAAATCATCGGCGTCATAATCTGTTTGGATTCATCGACCTGGCTCGCGCACGCGCTCTGCGACGACGAGCTCGACGACGGGCGCACCGTGGCCCAGGTAATGGTCGGCCAAGCCGAGTTCGCCGACGTGATCGTCGCGCCGAGGGTGGACCGCACCACCGTGGCCGTCCTGCGTCGGCTGGCGCCTCGCGCGTGGATCATTCAACTGCCCGACCACGTCGAGGAAGCAGTGGCGAACCTGGAGCCCGGCGCGCGCCGTGGCCGCAGCGACGATCCGCATGGCCCGCTGCTGGACGGTGAGCCACCACTGGAGACCGACGGACAGGTCAGCATTCTCGAGTTCGCCGCCGACCGCCCGTTCCAGCCCGAGCGCCTTCACGCGGCGCTCGACGTCCTGCTGACCGGCGTGGTGCGCACCCGCGGCCGGATCTGGCTGGCCAACGAGCCCGACAACGTGATGTACCTGGAGTCCGCCGGTGGCGGCCTGCGCGTCAGCTCAGGCGGAAAGTGGCTGGCGGCGATGAGCGAATCGGAGGCCGCCTACGTCGGGCCGGAGCGCCGGGTTCTGGCAAGCCTGGCCTGGAACGACCGCTACGGCGATCGTCGAACGTCGATGACCGTTCTGGTCTGCGGGGCGGAACGCCTCGAAATCGAGGACGCGCTGCGCCGGGCGTTGGTCACCGACGACGAGATGAACAGTCCCGAAAGCTGGGCCGACTATGCCGACCCGTTCGGTCACTGGCACGAGGAGCCCTGCGGCGACGCGGCGGATATCAACGAATTGTCCTCACCCACAAACACACCCACCACCAATCACGGAGAAGACCGTTGAAACCCGATATCCACCCGGACTACCGCCCGGTGGTCTTCCAGGACGCCACAACCGGCACGACGTTCCTGACCCGTTCCACGATCACGACGTCACGCACGATCGACGTGGAGACGGCCGACGGTGTGTGCACCTACCCTCTCGTAGTCGCGGAGGTGACCGCGGACTCCCATCCGTTCTGGACCGGCGAGCGCCGGATCATGGACGCGGCGGGGCAGGTCGAGAAGTTCCGTCGCCGGTACGGCCGGACTACCCGAGGTAGGTGACGTCGTAGACGTCGTCGGCGTGCCTGGCGCGGATGGTCTTCTTGTCGTACTTGCCGACGCTGGTACGCGGGATCTCATCTACGAATGTCCACCGTTCCGGGAGCCACCACCGAACGACCTTGTCGGACAGGAAATTCCGTAGTTCCTCCGGCGAGGCCTGCGCCCCCTCGTGCAGCACCACCGCGGCCAGCGGCCGTTCCTGCCAGCGTTCGTCGGGCACCCCGACCACCGCGGCTTCCCGGACGGCGGGGTGGGCGATCAGACAGTTCTCGAGTTCGACCGACGAGATCCACTCACCGCCGGATTTGATGACGTCCTTGGCGCGGTCGGTCAACGTGATGTAGCCCTGACCGTCGATACGCCCCACGTCCCCGGTGCGCAACCAGCCCGACTGGAACTTCGACTCGTCGGTGTTGCGGTAGTAGGAGCCGGTGATCCATGCACCGCGAACCTCCAGTTCCCCGACCGCCTCGCCGTCGTTGGGCAGCACCGCGCCCGCGTCGTCGACGATGCGGGTTTCCACACCGCAGATCGGCCGGCCCTGCGTTCCGCGTACCTCCCACTGCTTTTCGGGGCTCAAGCCGGGCGGCGGCCAGGCCAGGGTGGCGATCGGCGACGTTTCGGTCATCCCCCACAGCTGGCGGATCTCCACGTCGAACTTCTCCTCGAACGCCTTCATCAACGACACCGGAACAGCCGAACCGCCGCAGGACACCAGCCGCAGCGACGAGATGTCATGACCGGGGTTGCGGTCCAGATGGTTCATCACGTCGTTCCAGATGGTCGGCACCGCGCCGGCCACCGTCGGACGCTGGCTTTCGATCAGCGTCACCAACGAGGTGGGATCCATGAATCGGTCGGGCAGCACCAGATCGGCACCGGCCATCAATGCCGCATAGGGCAGACCCCAGGCATTGGCGTGGAACATCGGCACTATCGGTAAAGCCTTGTCGGAGAAGCTGAGTCCGAGCCCGTTACCGCTGCAGACCGCCATCGAGTGCAGGTAGTTCGACCGGTGCCCATAGACCACACCCTTCGGATGACCGGTTGTTCCGCTGGTGTAACACATTGCGGCAGCCGAATTTTCGTCGATCTCCGGCCAATCGAACTCATCGGACTCGGCCCCGAGGACGTCGTGGTAGCGCACCACCCGCTTGCCCGATGCCTCGAACGGCTCCAGATCGCCGGAGCCGACGGCGATCACCGTGTGCACCGTCTCCATCTTGGGCAGCACGGGGGCCAGGATCGGAGCCAGCGACAGGTCGGCGATCACCACCTGATCCTCGGCCTCGTACGCGACGAACTCGATCTGCTCAGGGAACAACCGGATGTTCAGCGTGTGCAGCACCGCCCCCATCGAGGGCACCGCGACGTAGGCCTCCAGGTGTTCCTGGTTGTTCCACATGAAGGTGGCAACCCGGTCATCGCCCGCGATGCCCAGGCGCCGCAACGCATTGGCCAGCCGGGCGGCCTGCGCTCCGACCTCGCGGTAGGTGGCGTGCCGGAACCCGTCGCCGGTCGCAGTGGTGACGGTCCGATCGCCGTGAACCGTGGCGGCGTAGCGCAGGATCGCGGAAACGGTCAGCGGAAAGTTCTGCATCGTGCTCTGCATGGCCCGAATCTATCGCGACGGGCAACGCAGCAGGTCCGGGATCGGCTACCCGGTCGATGCGACCGGTGCCCGTCGACGGGCCGGCCACCGGAAACCGAAGAGGCGACGGCGCGGCTGCCGGCGCGCGGCCGGAGCAATTCGAGTTGGACAGGCTCGAGCTCGTCGGCGGCCAGGTCCGGGGTATCCCGGTACACCCGTTCCAGTGCCCGGCCGAGTTCTGCGCCGAGCAACTGGCGCACCATGTCGGCGCCCTGACGCGGGTGAGCCAACATCCACGAATGGTGCGCGCCCGGAACCCGGTAGAGGGTGGCATCGGCACGCTCAGCCATGTCGTAGGCGTTCTCGAACGGCACGACGCCGTCCTTCTCGCCGTGGACGACGATCGTGGGCACACCGTTGGTGCGCATGGCGACCAGCTTGTCGGCGAAGTCGCCGGAGCCCAGCAGCGCCCGCAGGGAGCCGGTCAGTCCGAATGGCGCACGCGCGTTTCGCACCAACGCACCCGCCATCAGCCGCACGTAGCCGGCCAATTCACCGACCGGGAGCCGCCTCGGGTCGCCTTGGGCGTCGACGGCAACGGCCAGCAACCGCTCGACAACCGCGCGCGGCGAGCGGTGCCCGGGCGAGATCGACTCGTCGAACGGGGCGCCTGCGGCGGCGTTGAGCAAGACAGCCGCCAAGACCCGCTCGGGTGCGCGCGACGCCAGGTCGACGATCATCCGTCCGCCCATGGAGTGGCCGAGAAAGACCGCTTTACCGACGCCCATCGAATCCAGGGCGCGCAGCGTCAGATCGACGCGGCCTTCCAGCGTGGCCTGGGCGGGCAGTGTCGGCGTTCCGCCATGCCCGGCGGCGTCGAGAGCGATCACGGTGAATCCCAGCGCCCCCAGCCGACTCAGCAGCCGCAGATAGGCCCGCGCGTTCAGCCCGTATCCGTGTAGGAACACCAGCGGGACGCCGCGACCCCCGGTCGAGACCCCGACCCGGTGGCCGTCGTCCAGGCGCAGCACGTCGTGGCTGAGCCGGACCCGGGTGCCGGAAGGCAATTCTGCGGCGGACACCGGGCTGGTGTTGACCACAGGTCGGGCTCCCACACTGTGTCGTTGGCGACTGCTCGGCGTGGGTGTGAGCAACTCGCCCGTGCCATGCTGACCCGATGGCTGTGCTGAAATCCGCGGCTCTGTTCCTGGCTGCGGCGCTTCTGGAGATCGGTGGCGCCTGGCTGGTGTGGCAGGGCATCCGCGAGCACCGGGGCTGGATTTGGGCCGGTTTCGGCGTAATCGCTTTGGGCGCTTACGGTTTCATCGCGACGCTGCAGCCCGACGCACACTTCGGCCGGATTCTTGCAGCTTACGGCGGGGTGTTCATCGCGGGTTCACTGCTGTGGGGAATGGCGGCCGACGGGTTCCGTCCAGACCGCTGGGATGTGACCGGTTCGGTGATCTGCCTGTTGGGAGTGGCACTGATCATGTACGCGCCACGACGCTGAAAAAAAGAACCCGGCCGGTTATCTCCGGCCGGGTTCTTCCGTCTACTGGTGCGACTCCTGCCGCTTCTCTTGGGCCTTGGCCTCGCCGCGAGCCTTTTCGGCCTCGGCTTCCTTGGCCGCAGCGTCGCGCTGAGCCTCGGCCTTGTCCTGCTGGGCCTTGCCTTCTTCGGTGAGGTCATCGCTGCCGGTCACGGCGCCGACGGCTTCCTTGGCCTTGCCCTTGACGTCTTCGACGACGCCCTTGATGCCCTCTTCGGGTCCGCTGTTGCCTGCCATAGGTCCTCCTTGGCGTACGTTCCTGCAGTGCAGGATGAGGCGCATGCGCACCGTGCATCCCATTGATCGGGCAATTTCTCGCGCGGCGCCAATCGTTTTCGACCGTGTGACCGCGCATCCACCCGCAAGGGCGGGGTTCCCGGCCCTGCCGCGGCTAAACAACTCCGGGCGAATCTTCGGGAGCGGGAACGTTTTCGTCGGCAACGACGATGTAGTTGGAGGATCATTGGGCGGGAAAAGAGGAGGCGCGATCATGCGGACCGCATATGCGCTCGCCGCGGTGGCGGCCGCGGGTGGCATCGTCGCAGGGCCGGCCGCGACGGCCTGGGCCGACAGTTCGGCTCAGGCCACGATCAATCAGCTGCAGAATCAGGGTTACACGGTGAACATCGACCGCATCGGCACCGGTCCGATGTCGAAGTGCGTGGTCACGAACGTGCGCAATCCCCAGACCGTCACTCAGTGGGTGCCCTACACCGGACCGGGGCGGGGCAACAATCGCACCATCCTGGTGCCGGTCGTCACCAGCCAGACGATCTCGGTGTCACTGGACTGCAGCGCTCACTAGTCCAAGTCCACGCGGATGGTGAGCAGGTTGTCTCCCATCGCGCGCACCGCCGCACTGTTCATCCGCGGAAGCTTGGCCAGTCGCGCTCGCGCGTCGTCTCCAGGTAGCACCACCGCGGTACCGCTGTGCCAGCGACCGCGGATGCGGACCCGTACCCGCGGGTTGGCCGCGATGTTGCGGACGTATTGGGATCGATCGCCGAATTCCGACACCAACCAGAACGTGTCACCGTCGAGTCGACCGCCGATCGGGGTGGTCCGCGGTCGGCCGGATTTTCGCCCGGTCGTTTCCAGCAGCGTCTGAATCGGGACCAGCCGCATCAGTGGGTTGGCTACCCGCCGCTGGACGACGTTGACGACGCGCTGCCGGGGAGTCGCACTCATGACTCCATCGTGGCAGGCCGGTCAGGAAGCGGCGACGGCCAACTGCGGCTGCGGCGCTGCCGGATCCAGCCGAACGGCGGTGATCGCACCCGCGTAGTCGGCCGCGTACAACCGGTTCCGCACCGGGTCGACAGCGAGGCAGGACAGCTGCGGGCCGATGGCGACGCTGTCGACGATCTCGGTGGTGGCGGTGCACATCACCGCGATCTCGTCACGGTCGACGATGTAGGCGCACGCACCGCCGCGGCTGAGCACCAGTTGCGTGGGGACGCCGCCCATGTCGATGGTGTCGGTCACCCGAGCACCGGCGACGTCGATGACATGGATGACGCCGCCGAGCTCGATGTCCCATCCGGTGGCAAAAACGGTGCGGCCGTTGGGCACAACAGCGATGTCACCGATCGAGCCGTCGATGGACACGGCGGCCTTGACCGCGCGGGCCCTGGTGTCGATGATCGCCAGCATGCCGCCCATCGGGGTGCTCAACGCGGCGAACAGACGGGTGCCGTCGGCGTTGAGCCGAACCGTCTCGATGGAGGCGCCGGGCGCGGCCGGGATGGCCACGTCGGTGACCGAGCCGGATTCGATGTCGATGACCGCGATATCGACACCATCCTCGCCGGTCCTGCCGACGTAGAGCACGTCGCCGGCCGGGCTGACGGCCAGGCCGGAGAGGGTCATGTCGAAAGTCTTGGCCGCGAGCGGGGTCGCGGTGCGGGTGTCGACGGCGACGACGGCGTCCTCGGCGTTGGAGGCCGCACTGACATAGGCGCGGTCACCGACGATGACGGCCGCGTAGGGCTCGCTGATCCCGTCGATGGTCGCGGTGACCGACAGCGTCGCGGTGTCGATGACGCACACCACGTCGGCGCCGTAGTGGGCGGTGACCAGATGACGGCCGTCGGGGCTGACGGCGATGTCGCTGACGGGTCCATGCCCGGCGGCGAGTGTGCGCGCAACGGTCATGACCGGCGCCGCGATCGGCTCGGTCAGCGGCTCCAGTTCGGCGCCGCCCAGCAGCTGCGGCAGCAGATCACCGATCGGGGCTCGCCGGATCGAGGGCAGCGCCGACAGCCACAAAGAGCGCTCTGCGGCGACCCGCTCAGCCACCGCGACACCGGTGACATTGGACCCTTCCGTAACTCCCGTTGTGTTTGCCATGATCTCGTACCTCCGGCGGCCTGGACTGCGCCGCGCATTGTCTTTAGTCGTTTTCGCGTTACCTGCCGGTAACCGCCTGGGTCGAGTGTAGCGAGTCAATTCACGGAGAATTCGCGGCTTTTCAGAACCCATTACCAAGCACTCCGAAGATCTCAGCACCTGCTAAGACAACGATCGTTATCATTTCGTTGCAAAGGCATGGCAGCCCCGGAGAAATACCGGCTGACGTGCATTTTTGCCAGCATTCAAGATCACAAACGAATGAACGCAAAGCGCCGCGTCCTTAGAATTTCTTACCGACCCCAAGCCGAAAGAGGCACAAATCACAATGCCTCAGCCGCGTCTAAATTCTTAAGGAAAATCCTTATTTTATTGACGCGCTCGGAGCCTCGGCGGGGCAGGATTCGATCCGAAGCGATCTTGATCCCGAACGTGTTCGCTGATCGGCGCGCTTAGCGAGTGCGTCTCAGCAATTCGCCAGTGGTCCAGATCACACCATGTATTCGACAGTCTCACGGCTGCGGATCGGGTCGCTGCCCAAGACGTAGGACGGCTCCGTGTGGTCCACCATCGTGCCGTCGGCCACCCGCCGGCAGGCTTGCTGGAACTCCGGCAGTGGATCCATCGCAAGGTGTGTCCCGTTGAGGGCGGCCCAGGTTGCGGCACGCCGCGCGGCCCGTTCGACCGGATGAGGCGGTTGATACCCGAGCATCTGCGCCGCCCAGTCGGGCATGCTGTCGCGGATGGCCCAGTCGAAGAACTTGGCCTCCTGCGGAACGTCCGGATTGTTCTGCAGGTTGGGTCCGGTGAACATGGCGGCACCGTGGGTCAGAGCAAGCCGCGGCAGATACGACCGCAGGCAATCCAGGGTCTCGGCCTTGGTCGATGGCAGGTCGGTGCCGCCAAGGGCATGGCCGACCCTGACGAACTCGCCGTAATAGCGGTCGATGTTGCGCAGCGGCGTCGGGTGATAGAGCTCGTGGCCCGTCGCGATTCCCCACACGACAGTGGCGTAATTCCAGCGCAGCCATTCCGGATCGTCGGCGTCGTAGGGCAGGCCGTCGGGTCGCACCCCCTTGATCGTGTGGTGCATAGCCCGCACGGTTTCGGCGACCCGCTCGGCGGTGGCGGTGGATCCGTAGGCGGTTCCGATGAAGAACGCCACCGAGTGCGCCAGACGAATCCCGGACCCCTTGAGATCCAGCCGGCCCGTGGGGTTGCCGTCGTCATCGTGCTCGACCACCCGGGAGTGGTCGGAGCCCATCCAGAAGATGCTCGGATCGAAGCGTTCGATGAACGCGGCGCACTGCAGTCCGAAGATCAGTGCGGGGGTGTGCGAATGAACATGCCAGACCGCGCTTCCGGGACCGAACCAGCCCGGGTCACCTTCCGGCTCGGCGAACTCCAGCCCACGGAAGAACTTTCCTCGGATGTTCTTGTCGAAATCGCTTCTGATCTTGCGCTCGAGAAGCTGGTGCGGCAGCGGCAGTTTCATCTCGGCTGGTCCCTTCCGGCAAGCACGCCATTTTGGTTACGCCCGTAACCAAAATAACACGGCGCCGACCGATCGCCGTATATCCTCGGCCGATGCCGAGTGCCACCCGGTGGGCGGGTCTATCCGCGACCGACCGACAGGCCGAGCGCCGGGCCCTTCTGGTCCGCGCCGCCTACGTGTTGTTCGGCGACGGCGGCGAAACCGCGGTGTCCGTGCGGTCGGTGTGCCGGGAAGCCGAACTCAACACGCGTTACTTCTATGAGAGCTTCAGCGATACCGACGCGCTTCTGGGCGCCGTGTACGACGAGGTGGCCGGAGAACTCGGCGGGCTACTGACCGCGGCGATGGCCGGTGCCGCCAACCGGCGGGCCCGGCTTGCGGCCGGCATCCGAGCCGTGCTCGAGTTCAGTTCGGCAGACCCGCGGCGGGGCAAGATCCTGTTCACCGAAGCTCGCACCAACCCGGCACTGGCGGCTCGCCGGACCCTGGCCCAGGACCACGTCCGCGAGCTCGTGCTTGACGAGCATCGCCGGACCGCGCCCGAATCCGACCGGGTGGCAACCGAAGTCGGCGCCGCGATGTATGCGGGCGCGATGGCCGAGTTGGCTCAGCAGTGGCTGGCCGGCACCCTTGGCGATGATGTCGACGCCGTCGTCGCCCACGCCGTTCGGCTACTGCTGCCGAACTAGCCCTCTCGGCCGGGCGCCACCCACACCGCCGCCATCCCGGCCAGCACGTTGAGTCCCAGGATCGTGATGATCGGACCGACCACCGCGGCGCTCTGAGCCACCGCGCCGAGTGCCGCACCGAGAAGCGACGACTCCACGGCGATGATCAGCGAACCGAAACCCAGCAGGGTGGCGCGGTGATCCTCGGGGGCGAACGCGCCGATCCAGGCCAAACTGGCGCTGAAGATGGCTTGGTTGGCCATCGTCGCCAGGATGAACACGATGCCGTAGATCCAGATGTGGTTGAGGTCGTCGCGGTACTCCATCACCACGCAGATGGCGGCGGCCGCCGACCCGAGCAGAGCGCTGTTGATCAGCATGCCGCGCACCCCCAGGGCACGGCTGACGAAGCGCCAGAACAGTGCGCCCGCCACCATGCCGATACTCGAGGAGATCACCAGGACGTGCAGGCTGCCTGCGGTGTCGCTGTGATTCACCGACGCATGGATGCTGTAGAACGACGTGCCGAGGCTGACCGGGACGAACAGCAACTGGACGAGCGCATAGCGGCGAAACCACGATTGTGACCGCGCTGCCCGCACACCGTCGCGGTAGGTGTCCTTGAACGTCACCCGGTCGACCTCGGACGCACGCACCGGACCGATGAACACCGCGGCGATCGCGGCGGCAAGCAGTCCCGACGAGCCCAGCCAGAGCAGGTCCAGATGGCTGTGGGCGGGGTCGCGCTGAGCTAGGAAAGGCAGCAGCACCAGAGTCGTCCCGATCGCCAGTATCGCGCCGATCGCACCCTGCGTGAGAATCAGATCGCTGCGGCGCTGTTCTGCCAACTTGCTCGAAACCACCTCCGAGAAAGCAACTTTCGAGACTCCCCCGACGATTCCGGTGGCAAGTGAGACCGCAAGGAAGATACCCGCGATGAACCACTTGGTCCACGCCGAGAACGCGCTGATCACCACCAGGGTCGCCATCAGAAATGTGGTGGCCGCGATGACCAGGTGTTTGAGGTGGCGAGCTCGGGCGAGGACGTAGGGCGACAGGGAGTTACCCCCGACGATCCCGATGCAGTAGGCGGGGTAGAGCAGCCCGGCGGCCCAGTAGTACCCCTCCTGGGCGCAGATGAACGGCAGGACCACCGATACGTTGGCCAGCTGGGTGCCCGTCGTGTAGAGCGTGCCCTGGGTGAGCAGCACACGATAGGCCCGGCCCGGCGCCGGCGAAGTCACCTCGGTCATCGACCTCCACTTCCGCGGAGAAGTTGCCGAGAGGACCGTATACCTAGGCAGCCAGGCGAGCAGGACGAAACGCGACGATCGGCAGCCGGTGCGCGAGGTCGACGTGCGCGGCCGGGCTTCCGTCGTACTCCCGGCACAGCAGGATCCCCATCACCCGGTAGACGATGGGCCGGATCAGCCAGTGGCGCCGTTCGTATTCGGCGATCACCGCGACGGCCTCCGGCTCACTGAGCACCCGGTGCTCGGCAGAGAATGTCACCCCACCCATCTCGATTGATGCCGGCGAACCGGAGGCGATGTCGCGGAACCACTCACATGACGGTCCGAGACCGGCGATAACCATCACCTCGTCGTCGCTGGCGCCGATGACTTCGAGTACCGTGCGGCAGCCGCACGACTCGGATCCGCCGTGACTGAGGCGAACGAAGCGCTTGCCGAGCAGCCGGCCGAAGCCGTGCTCGTAGATCTCGACCGGCGTGTGCAGCGCCAGCCGGATGATGGGATGCGGTCGAACCATGCCGGCAGATACCCGGAGGTGACCACCGCAAAACGGGCGCTTTCGACATCAATCAATGACCCTTTCGAGGTCAAACACCGGCGATGTCGCGCTCACCCACAAGTTTGGCCTCATCAGCCCCCGGACAAGCACGTGTGGGCAATATTCTGTCGGCACCGGAACCGAGGAGCGCGAGGCGATGAACCCAGACGACGATCCCGAGAAACGCATTCAGCAACTCGAGCGTCCGCTGACCGAGCAGGCGCACACCAGCGAGCTGGGGATCTCCGGACCGCCGAGCAGCTGGGCGCCGCCTCCCCCCGGCTATTACGGCCCGCCGATGCCGCAGCCGTCCGTTTCGTCATCCACCCCGGGCTTGAGACTCGGCTGGATTGTGTTCGTGCTGTTGGTGCTTGGGCTCACCGTAGGCGGTGGCGCGATCCTCATCACCAGTCACCTCAACGCCAGCCGGACGTCGCCGGGCCTGCCCACCATCTCCGGCGGCGGTGGCACGTTCACCACGGCCATCCGGCCCAGCCGCAGCACCCCGGCTCCCCCGTCGAATTCGGCTGCCACCGAGGCCCCGCCTGAAGCAGGCCAGAATCTCAGCGTCTCCGGTGTCAACGAGAACAAGCGGCTCGCGTGCGACGACAGCGTGGTCACCATCAGCGGCATGGACAACACCGTGGTGATCACCGGCCGCTGCAAGCGCGTTCAGGTGTCCGGCATGAACAATATCGTCACCGTCGATGCGGCCGACGCCATCGAGGCATCCGGGATGGACAACAAGATCACCTACCACGTCGGCTCACCGACGATCGACAAGTCGGGCTTCTCCAATACTGTCCAGCAGGGTTGACGTAGTTCTCGACGAAAGATATTGGCAAATACCGGGATCGGACTATTCAGCGCACACGTCGGCAGCGTCCTCGCGGACCGGGGCGGCGACCGGCAGCGTGTAGGTGACGACGACCTCGGCGCGCGAACCGGATTCGTTGGCGACGCGATGCGCAACGCCGGCCGGAATCGCGACCGCCTGCCCGGCGGCGTAGGTCACCGGGGTACACATACCGGCGGTCTGCAATGCCACCGCGCCGCCGGTGATCACCGACAATTCGGTGCCGGGGTGGGTGTGCCAACCGCTGGTCGCGCCGGGCGCCATCGACAGGCTCTGGACGATCTGCGTCGCGGGCCCGTCGGTGGTGATCGACACCGGCGTCTCGGTGTCTCCCTTGGCGAGGTCGATGCGCGTCACGTCGCCGCCGGCTGGCGTCGCCGAGGCCGTTACGGTGGTCATCGCCGGGCACAGCAGCAGCGCGATCGCGGCGCAGGTCACCAGTCGGATGGTCATGACACTCCTCGTCGTCGATGGGCAGTTAGCCAGACACGCGGCGAGTCTTGACGTTAGCGTGAACTGCACGCGCACAATCGGAAAATGGGAGGGCAGCGCATGCCGACCGGATGGTTACGCCGAAAGTCTCACCGAAGTACTGCGCGGGGGTTTGCCTTGGTGGCGCTGGCCGCCGTCTTGGCAATGCTCACCACCGGACTGTTCGCGCCCGCGCGGGCATCAGCCGACGGCGAGAACTACCTGATCGCCACCGACACCACCTTCGCTCCGTTCGAATTCCAGGACAAGCAAGGCAATTTCGTCGGAATCGACATGGATCTCATCCGCGCGATCGCCGAGGATCAGAAATTCACCGTCGACATCAAACCGCTCGGCTTCGACGCTGCACTGCAGGCCGTACAGGCCAATCAGGTCGACGGCGTGATCGCCGGTATGTCGATCACCGACAAGCGCAAACAGGTCTTCGATTTCTCCGAGCCGTACTTCGAGTCCGGTATTCAGATGGCGGTGCTGAAGACCAACAACGACATCAAGTCCTATGAGGACCTGCGCGGCCAGCGGGTGGCGGTCAAGAACGGCACCCAGGGCGCGACCTTCGCCAACTCCATCAAGGACAAGTACGGCTTCCAGGTGGTCTCGTTCGCGGACTCCTCGTCGATGTTCGACGAGGTCAAGACCGGCAACTCCGTGGCGGTATTCGAGGATTACCCGGTGCTGCTGTACGGCATCGCGCAAGGCAACGGCTTCAAGACCGTCACCCCCAAAGAGGAGCCGACCGGCTACGGCTTCGCGGTGAACAAGGGCCGCAACGCCGAGCTGATCAAGAAGTTCAACGCCGGTCTGGACAACCTCAAGAAGTCCGGGAAGTACGACCAGATCGTCAACAGCTACCTCGGTGAAGGCGCCTCGAAGGATGACAATTCATTCTTCGGGCTGATCAAGAGCACCTACCCGATCCTGCTGCAGGGGCTGAAGATGACCGTCATATTGACGGTCGTCTCGATCGCGATCGCCCTGGTACTCGGAGTCATCTTCGGCCTGTTCCGGGTATCCCGGTCTATCGTGCTGCGTGCGATCGGCACGACGTTCGTCGACATCTTCCGCGGCACACCACTACTGGTGCAGGCCTTCTTCATCTACTTCGGCATCCCATCGGCGCTGGGCTTCCAGATGAGCGCGCTGACCGCGGGCATCATCACCCTGTCGCTGAACGCGGGCGCGTACATGACCGAAATCGTGCGCGGCGGCATTCAGTCCGTCGACAAAGGACAGATGGAGGCGGCCCGCAGTCTGGGCATCGGATATCTGCCGACGATGCGAAAAGTCATACTGCCCCAGGCCATCCGGACGATGATCCCGTCGTACATCAACCAGTTCGTGATCACGCTGAAGGACACCTCGATCCTGTCGGTGATCGGCATCGCCGAACTGACGCAGACCGGCCGCATCATCATCGCCGGCAACTTCCAGTCGTTCAAGATGTGGCTGATCATCGGGATCATCTACTTCATCGTCATCATGGCGCTCACCAAACTCTCCGACCGCGTCGAGAAAAGGATCGTGAAATGACCGACCTCGTTCCCGATTCCGCCGAAACGAAGCCGGAAGGCACGGTGATGATCCACATCGAAGAGCTCAAGAAGTCGTTCGGTGAACTCGTGGTCCTCGACGGCATCACCACCGACATCAAGCAGGGCGAGGTGGTGTGCGTCATCGGCCCGTCCGGGTCGGGAAAGTCGACGTTCCTGCGCTGCCTGAACAAGCTCGAGGACATCACCGCGGGCAAAGTGATGGTCGGCGACTTCGATCTCACCGACCGCAAAGTCGACCTCGACAAGGTTCGCCAGCACATCGGCATGGTGTTCCAGCATTTCAACCTGTTTCCGCACATGACAGTCCTGCAGAACGTCACGCTGGCGCCGCTGACGACCAAGAAGATGGACAAGGCCGCGGCCGAGAAGAAGGCGATGGAGCTGCTCGGCCAGGTCGGTCTCGCTGAGAAGGCCCACGTGAAGCCCGCGACGCTCTCCGGGGGCCAGAAGCAGCGGGTGGCGATCGCGCGGGCACTGGCGATGGATCCGTCGATCATGTTGTTCGACGAGGCGACGAGTGCCCTGGACCCGGAGATGGTCGGCGACGTTCTGCAGGTACTGCGAGACCTGGCCGAGGGCGGTATGACGATGGTGGTCGTCACCCATGAGATGGGTTTCGCCCGCGAGGTCGCCTCGCGGGTGATCTTCATGGCTGACGGCAACATCGTCGAGGACGATGCCCCCGACCAGGTTTTCGACCACCCCAAAAGCGAACGGCTGCAGGAGTTCCTGTCGAAGGTGCTGTGAACCTATGCGGTTGCGGACTGCACGGAAAACGGCTCGGTGGTGCGCGCGGCGAGATACTCAGGACGCGGCTCGGCCGCCGCGAAGGGCTGGCAGAGTTTGTTTTCGACCGAGTTGAACACCAGGAAGATGTTCGACCGTGGGAACGGTGTGATGTTGGATCCCGATCCGTGCATGATGTTGCAGTCGAACCACAATCCGCCGCCGGGCGGGCCGGTGATCTGGTCGACTCCGTGCCGATTCGCTGCCGCGGTCAGGGTTGCTTGATCGGGCACACCGACTTCCTGCCGGACCAGCGAGGACGTGTGGTTGCGTGTCGGCGTAGCACCCACGCACGGGAAAAACGTCCTATGCGATCCGGGCATGACCATGAGTGAGCCGTTGTACGGATAGTTCTCGGAGAGCGCGATCGAGCACGACACCGCACGCATCGTCGGCATACCGTCCTCGGCGTGCCAGGTCTCGAAGTCCGAATGCCAATAGAAGCCGGTCCCTGTGAATCCCGGCATCAGGTTGACCCGGGCCTGGTGCAGATAGACGTCGCTGCCGAGCAATTGACGCGCTACCGGTAGAACGGTGTCGAGGCCGATCACTTCTGCGATGACGTCACTGAACAGATGCGGCTCGAACACCGAGCGGATGCCGCCCTGCCGTTCGCGAACGATGCGCGGATCCTCATCATCGATCAGGCCGCCGATACGAGCCAGCTCATCACCCATCGGTCTGAGCCAGTTCTGTCCGAGTGTCTGAGGACGAGTGAGGTAGCCGTTGGCTGCCATCGTTTTCAGGTCATGCTCGGACAGCGGTCCATCGTTGCCCTCGCCCCACACCGTCGGCTCGATTCGAGCGATCGGGTCGGCCGGGCGCTCGAGCCGGGTCGGGTAGTTGTCGTGGGGGTGACCGCTCACCTGACGGGCTCCGCGGGCGGGTAGGTTCCCGTCTCGTCATGTACCTCGGTACCGGTCACCGGCGGATTGAACACACACATCATCCGCATCTGTTCGGTACACGTCACCCGATGGCGCTCATGGCCATTGAGCAGATACATCGTGCCCGGGGTGAGCGGATACTCCTCACCGGTCTCGTGGTTGGTCAACGTCCCGCTACCCTCGACAACCCACACGGCCTCGACGTGGTGGCGGTAGTGGAACTCGCTGACCGAATCGCTGTTGATGGTGGTCTCGTGGAACGAGAATCCAACTCCGTCGCCGGCAAGGATGATGCGCTTGGACCTCCACTCCTTGGCGGCCACGTCACGATCGGTGCCGGTTATCTCATCGGTGGTACGGACAATCACAGGTGAACTCCTTCTGCTGATCTGGCGGATGTCAGGACGACGTGCTGGCGACCGCCTCGGCGAGTATGTCGATGCCGAGCACGATCTCGGCGTCCGGAGTCGTCAGTGGTGGTAGCAACTTGACCACTTCGTCTGCGGGGCCGCTGGTTTCCATCAACACGCCGCGCTCGAAGGCGGCACGGCACACCTTCGCCGCCGTCGGCGCGTCGTCGAATTTCAACCCCTGCGCCATACCACGTCCGCGGGCGCTGATCTTGGGGTTCGAGGTCGCAATGGCATTCAGGCGGTCTCGCATCAGGCCGCCTTTGGCCAGGGTCTGGTCAGCGAAAGTGGTGTCCTGCCAATACGCTTCGAGCGCCGCTGTGGCCGTCACGAAAGCCGGGTTGTTACCGCGGAAAGTGCCGTTGTGTTCCCCTGGTGCCCACACATCGAGGTCGCGCCGGAACAACGTCAGCGCCAGCGGAAGCCCGTATCCGCTGATCGACTTGGAGAGTGTCACGATGTCGGGCTTGATCCCGGCTTCCTCGAAGCTGAAGAACCTGCCGGTCCGGCCACAGCCCATCTGAACATCGTCGACGATCAGCAGGATCTCGCGCCGATTGCACAACTCGGCAAGAGCGCGCAGCCACTCCGCCCGAGCCACGTTGAGCCCGCCCTCGCCCTGCACCGTCTCGACGATCACCGCGGCTGGATGGTTGAGCCCGCCACCGGAGTCGTCGAGCACTCGCTCGAACCAGTGAAAGTCCGCGGTGACGCCGTCGAAGTAGTTGTCATACGGCATCGGCGTCGCGTGAACCAATGGGATACCCGCTCCGGCACGCTTCATGGAATTGCCGGTCACTGACAGCGACCCCAATGTCATTCCGTGAAAAGCGTTGGTGAAGTTGATTACCGACTCGCGGCCGGTCACTTTTCGTGCCAGCTTCAATGCCGCCTCTACCGCGTTGGTGCCGGTGGGCCCGGGAAACTGCACCTTGTAGTCCATGCCCCGCGGGGCAAGAATCAATCGCTGAAACGTCTCCAAGAATGCGGTCTTCGCCTCGGTTGCCAGGTCCAGCGAGTGCACGATCATGTCGCGGCTGAGGTAGTCGAGCAGCGGCCGCTTGAGGAGGGGGTTGTTGTGCCCGTAATTGAGAGCCCCCGCGCCGGCGAAGAAGTCCAGATAACGTCGGCCGCTGGTATCGGTCAACCAGGAAGCGCTGGCTCCGGCCATTTCCACCGGCCAGCCGCGGCAGTAGCTGCGCACCTCCGACTCGACGGCGTCGTAGACGTCAGGTAGCTGAGAGTCATTGAACGAAGGCACCATTGCCTGGGTTGTCATGTTTCCTTTCGGGGTGGGTTCAGTCGGAAAGTGCTGCCGCGATAGGCCCGATACGCAAGATCGGTTCGTCTTCGTGTTCGCACTCGGGGTCGAGAAGCTCGGCGCCGAAGTAGGGCCGCTCGGTCATTGGGACGCCATGACGGCGGGCGAAGCCACCGAACAATGCGCGGGACGGCCCATTGGTGGGGCCCACCGTGGCTTCGACGGTCAGAGGATGGCCGTGCCGGGCTCGGCGAACGCGTTTCACGAGCTCGTCGAGCATCGCCGCCGCCAGGCCGGTGCCCCGCACGCGTTCGGTCACCGCGACCTGCCAGACGAACAGCACCTCCGGCCTCTCCGGGGGGTGATAGGCGGTGATAAGACCGCATAGCTCGCCGTCCCGGTCCGCCACAATGGAGGACTTGGCAAAATCCGTGGCCAGCAGCAGATATGCGTATGTCGAATTCACGTCGAGCACCCCTGTGGCGTCGACCAGCTGCCGCATCGCGACAGCGTCGGTTGAGGAGGGGCACCGTAGGTGTCGTTCCCAGGACACGTGTTGCCTGGTCACGCCACCTGAATCAATGGTCCACGGAGTCTGCAGCCCGTGGGTGTTGGAAGCATTCATCTCGGGTTGAAATCTCACCACCGAACAAAGTCATCGTCGTCGTCAGTTCAAGTCTTCGGCGAGCTGACCGTAGGCCCCGCAAAGCGTTGTGAGCAAGCTGTGAGACTGCACCTTGGACGCGGCGAGGCGGTTGCGGCGTCTGTGCTACCTGCGCCGATGGGACGCAGCGCGATCCTCGTCACCCCATCCGCCGTTACCAAATCGTTACCATGCACTCACACGTCATGATTGCTCTGAGGCAACCATTGCCTGTGGTAAATCTTCGCTCGACCACTGAACGTCTGCCCGGTGGTGCGCGCCCCGCCTCGCGCCACAGCTGTGTCGAGCAAGCTACATGTCGGCCCATTTAGCTGTGCACAATGTGATTGCGCACTGAGCTCGGACCGTTCCGCACCTGCTCAGAAGATGCGATGATAAAGCGTTGCAAGCCAGGACTTCCTGCATATCAGGCGGTCGCCCGATGCAGTGCAACGACTCGACGACAGCTCGCTCACCGACAGGAATGGAACTCCGATGAAGGTTCTCTACACCGCTGAAGCACTGGCCACCGGCGACGGCCGCGACGGGCACGGCCGCACCTCGGACGGCAAGGTGGATGTCGATCTGAGCATCCAGAAGGAACTCGGTGGCACGGGTACCGGAACAAACCCCGAGCAGCTGTTCGCCGTGGGTTACGCCGCGTGTTACCACTCCGCCCTGCGGCTCGTGGGCCGCCAAGAGAAGGCCGATGTCTCCGATTCAGCTGTGGGAGCCAAGGTTTCACTCGGCAGCAACGATGCGGGCGGCTTCGTCCTGGCGGTCGAGCTGGAGATCGTGCTACCCAACGTCGACCATGAGACGGCCGTCGCGCTGGCCGACAAGGCGCACCAGGTCTGCCCGTATTCGAACGCCACCCGGGGCAACATCGATGTGACGTTGACCGTCACCGACGACTGAGGTCAGGCCAGGAATCCAAAGCTACGAGAAGTGCGTCTGCGCCCGGGGCAACGCGGCGCCGTCGACGCTGATGTCGAGCTTCTCGTTGTAGAAGGCGATCATGTTCCCGATCGGCGCGACCGCAGGCAGCGGCGTGTTGTAGGTCCAGGCCAGATCGGGATGCAGGGTGTCGCCGACCCGCACCGACCAGTAGCCCGAGGTGACGCCCTTGTACGGGCACAGAGTCTGGGTGTCCGACGGCTCGAGATGCACGAAAGCGACGTCGGTGCGGTCGATGTAATACCTTGTCGGCAAACCGGTTTCGAACAACAGAACGGGACTGTGGGTGTCCGCCAGCACCACGCCGTCGAGTTCGACCCTGACGTGACGGTGGGAACGCAGCGCATCGACCCGCGCGTAGGGGTTGCGCGGGTGGCCATAGATCGGCTCGTCCTCCTCGAACCAGCTCAGCGCTGCCCAGTCGAATCGGACGAGCCCGGCGACCGGGCCCTCTCCCTCGTCGAACACTCGCGCCGCCGCGGAGTGCGTCTGCGCCCCCGCGGTCAGGGCATACGTGCGCGACGGGCCGAATTGCACGCGCTGTGGATGGTCCTCGTCCTGGAGGAACTCCGATCGCACATCTGCGAGCGGGATGTAGTACTGCGGGTAGTACGGGACCTCCCATACGTACCGCGCAGCCGTGGTGTCGAAGATCAACTCCGTGCCGAGGAAGCCGCGGACGCGGCGGGGCACCGGTTCTATCCGGCCGCGCGCCGCGGCCACCTGTGGATAATCAGTCGCCGGCTGCTCGGATGCGGTATTCACATGGGACTCCCTTGCCGTGGATCACGTCACCTTCCATCATGACGAGTGGCGGGGCGGGTAAACCAGCGGCGGTGAGACTCAACCAAGGAGCGGTGCGATGACACGAGCGGGCTCGGACGCGATCCGCGCGGAAACCATCACGATCAAGGGACACGGCGGCGACGAGATCGAGGCCTACTGGGCGGGACCGCTGACCAGCGGTTCGCGCGGGGGTCTGGTGTGGATCCACCACATGCCCGGCTACGACAGGGAGACCAAGGAGTTCGTTCGCCGACTCGCCGTCAGCGGCTACCACGTGGTGTGCCCCAACCTGTATTCGCGGGAGGCGCCGGGCGCCGATCCCGACGATGCCGCGGCCGCCGCCCGTGCCGCGGGCGGCGTTCCCGACGAGCGCCTTGTCGGCGATGTCGCCGGCGCGGTCGCCCACCTCGGTGGACTGCCGGGCGCGAACGGGAAATTCGGCGTGATCGGTCACTGTTCGGGTGGACGTCACGCGTTCCTGGCGGCATGTTCGTTGCCGTTCGACGCCGCGGTCAACTGTTACGGCGCGTTCATCGTCGAGGATCCGCCGGAGGGAATGCCCAAGGCGATGAAACCGATCCTCGACCTCGCGCCGAGTCTGAGCGCTCCGATGCTCGGACTGTTCGGGGCCGAGGACAGGTTCCCGACGCCCGAAGCCGTGGCGACCCTCGACGCGGAGCTCACCCGGCTCGGCAAGCCGCACGAGTTCCACAGCTATGACGGTGCGGGGCACTCGTTCTTCTCCGTCGACCGGCCCGCCTATCGCGTCGACGCCGCCGTCGACGGCTGGCGGCGCATCGACGCTTTCTTCGCCGCCCACCTGAAAGGCTAGGTCTGCCAGCTCATGTGCACCTATCTCACCGAACGCGTCGCCATCGAGGGCAGTGGTAAGGGCGCGACAGGATGGTTCGGCGCCGACCGGGCCACCGTCTACGTCGACCACCCGGTGCACGCGCCATACACCCACACCGTGAACATCGACGTGCTCAATCCGGCACTGGGACCCGCCGCCCGCGTGGCACTGGAGCTGACCGAGGAAAGTGCGTTGGCACTCGCCGACGCCATCCACCGGGCCATCGGGCACGCCCCGGCCGGCCTCGCATCGCGAGACCAGTAGCGCGCGGATCAGCTTCTGGCTCAGCAGAATTCGTACTGAACGTCCCAGAAGCCGGGCGCCGGATCCCACCGAGCCGAGAAATGACCGCCCAGCGCCGGATTGGCGTCGTTGATCATTCCCTGCCCGCCGAAGCCCGGGATGAACCCGGGCGGGTCCCAGGTGATCGACTGCGGATCACCCGGCGTCTCGGGGGTGCAGCCGATCTGCTTGACGAAATAGCCGTCGGTGATGGTCCACTCGGCGCTGGCCTGATCGGGACTCGGCGGGGGTGGTGCGGAGTGCGCGATCCCGCTCGCACCAGCGATCAACGTGGCGGCGATCCCGGCCACGAGTCCGAAGCTACGTCCGTACGGCATCGGACCACGGTAGACCACACCGGGACGTTCGACAGGGCAATCGCCGTCACCGGCGGACGTCTTGCGGTGCCATCCCCGGGGTGCCGGCGGCGATGACCGCGCGATTGCGTTCGGCCACAACGGCAATCGGCATCTTGACCTGCCAGCGGTCGTAGCTCAAGAAGCCGTTGACCTCATTCTCGACGTCCGTGGTCTGGGTGTAGATCGCCCCGGACAGGCCTGTCCTTCGAACGATGTCTTCCAGCCTGCGGCTGACTTGGACATACCGTTCGGTGAGTCGCGCCGGGCTGCCGGCCATTTCGTAGGCCTCGGGTCGACCGGGCCAGCGATTCTGGTCGAGCACCAGTCCCAGCCCACCGTATTCACCGTCGACGCGTACCCGATTATCCACCGGGACGGGGCCTTTCGAGTGCGCCTTCATCAGGTCGTCGTGGATCTGCGGTTCGCCGGGGCCGACATAGGTGTGGTCGTCGTAGATGTCGCCGGCCAGGGTGTCGCCACGGGACTTGCAGCAGTTCACCCCGCTGTTGGCGTCCACCATGCGAGTGGGGTCTGCCGCCTTCGTGACGCCGGCGATCCTGGCGGTGTCGAATTCTCCCCAGCCCTCGTTGAACGGCACCCAGCCGACGATCGACGTCACGCTGCGCAGCTGGTCGATCATGGCCAGCAGTTCCTTCTCGAAATTGGCCTTCGCGGCGGGTGACGGCTCCGGAGCGGGACCCACCGGGATGTCCAGGGATACATCCAGCGACGGCATGTCTTGCCAGACCATCAGCCCCAGCTTGTCTGCCCAGTAGTACCAGCGCGCGGGCTCCACCTTGCCGTGCTTGCGCACGAAGTTCATGCCCAGTTCCTTGATCCGCACCAGATCCGACTTGAGCGCGTCGTCGGTGGGCGCGGTGTAGATGCCGTCGGGCCAGTACCCCTGATCCAGGGGGCCGTGCAGGAAGGTGATCCGGTTGTTCAACGCGATTCGCGGCCGGCCCTGCGGGTCGGGCATGGTGCCGATCGTGCGCAGCCCGGCATAGCTGGACACCGCGTCGACGACCCTGCCCGACGGATCCACCAGCGCCACCTTCAGGTCGTACAGGTACGGATCGTCGGGTGTCCACAGGTGCGGCTCCGGCACCGGCAGACGAATGGTGTCACCGGCTCCGGACGAGCCGACGGCGACCACCCGGCCACCGTTGGGCTTGACGACGAAGACCACGACGCGCTGGCCCTTCGTTCCGGCGATGCGCGGGGTGACCGTCATACCCGTCAGATCCGTGCTGATGTCCACCTTGTTGATGTAGGTGGCGTGGACCGGCTCCATCCAGACCGTCTGCCAGATCCCGGACGCGCCGGTGTAGAACAGCCCCTTCGGTCGATTGCGTTGCTTACCGATCGGGAACGGGTTGGCGTCGTTGCGGTCCTGGACGCGGACGGTGATCTCCTGGGGGCCTGGCCACTGCAGCGCCCGGGTGATGTCGACGCTGAATTCGGTGTAACCGCCTTCGTGCCGGGCCACCTCGTGGTTGTTCACCCAGACCGTCGCGATCTGATCGACCGCACCGAAGTGCAGCAGCACATGCTGTCCCACCCAGTTGCTCGGCACCTTGACCACCTTGCGGTACCACATCTCGTCGTCGTGGCGCTGGATGCCGGACAGGGCGGACTCGACGGGGTACGGGACGAGGATCTGTTCGCCGTATGCGCTCGGCGCGGGAGGAGCGGGCAACACCGTGCCCGCCGACCGACCCATGTAACCCCACACACCGTTGAGGTTCATCCAGGACGCCCGTGTCATCTGCGGGCGCGGGTAGTCGGGCAGCGCGTTGTCCGGCCCAACCAATTTGGTCCACGGGGTGGGCAGCGGCGCAGCCTTGGGGTGCCACATCACGACGGCATTCGCGGGCGGGTTTGCGATCATCGTGAGAAGCAGCAGAGCCAACGCGACCACGACGCCACGGCCGGCCCACACCCGTCCGCGGGTTGTCAGCGCTTGGCGATCGGTGACGATTGTTCCCCCCGAGTTCGAGACGGCCACGGCGCGCGCCCCGCGCACGGCCGCATCTATACAGCAAACGACTCGACCCGGTCCTGACATGGATCCCACGGCACTGCGCGACAGCGCCGCGAAACAGACCGGAAGATACGATTGCCTGAGGCACTTTAGCCCGCCGGCAGCGAGGTAGCCACTGCCTGAGAGGGTGTTTCGCCCAGCAATGTTTGAGTCGTCGAGGCGGCCGGACGGCATGCTGGGCATTGCGGCGCCGCGGCGGTAGCCGTCTTGGCATTCGCCGGCCGCGAGGTGAACATTCATAGCTTCCAGCAAACGTGCCGAGGTGGGGAGTCGAGGCACGGCCGCGTATGGCACCATCTGGAACGTGGTGTCCCGGGCTGTCAGCGGCGCAACGATCCCGGTGATCGCGCTCACCGGCCATCTGGGCGCGGGTAAGACGACGCTGCTCAACCATGTGTTGCGCACCCCGCAGGCTCGGATCGGAGTGGTAATCAACGACTTCGGCGAGATCAATGTCGATGCGGGTTTGATCAGCGGGCAGATCGACGAGCCCGCCTCGATTGCCGGCGGCTGCATCTGCTGCCTTCCCGACGACGGCCAATTGGACGCCGCCCTGGCTCGGCTCGCGGATCCCAAGCTGCGGCTGGACGCCATCATCGTGGAGGCCAGCGGGCTTGCCGATCCAGCGGCACTGGCCCGCATCATCGGGTTCAGCGAGATCACCGGAGTTCGCGACGGCGGCGTCGTCGATGTGGTCGATGCCGTACAGCATTTCGACACCGTCGACCGCGGCGGCGTCGCACCGGCCCGCTACGGCGCGGCGACGCTGGTGGTCGTCAACAAACTCGATCAGGTCCCCGCGGACGACCACGATGCCGTGCTGGCAAGGATCGAAGCCCGGGTACGGGAACGCAATTCACGTGCCCACGTCATCGGTGCCACGAACGGAAACATCGACCCGGCCCTGCTGTACGACGTCGCCGCGGCGACGGGCGAGACCGGCCAGTTGTCGTTTCGCGACGCGCTGTTCGAAGAAACGGTCGGTGAGCACGACCACGTGCACGCCGAGTCGGTGACGGTGACCGCCACCGAGCCGATCGATCCGGCGCGGCTGCTCGAACTGCTCGAGTTTCCGCCCGCAGGCGTGTACCGGATGAAAGGGCGGGTGGCGGTGCGGCATCGCAGCGCGGTGCGGGGCTTCGTGGTCAACGTCGTCGGGCCTACGGTGCACATCGCACGAAGCGCCACCCCGTCCGGAACGGACACCCACCTCGTGGCGATCGGAACCCACTTCGACACCCAGGCGGTGCGGACCCTGATGACCGATGCGCTACGGCCCGCCGACGGGCCGGTGTCGGCGACCACCCAGCGGCGCTTCCAACGCTACCTCGCCAAGTCCTGACGGCTCACAGGTCGACGACGACGTCTTCAGCCGGAGCGGCGATGCACAGCAACACGTTTCCGTCGGCCGGTGGTTCCAGCGGCTCGAGTTCGTAGCGCACGCTACCGGCCAGAAGCGCCGTCTCGCAGGTATGGCACACCCCGGTGCGGCACGACCATTGGGTGGGTACATCGCAGGCTTCGGCGAACTCGAGCAGGCTGGAGTCGGTGGGCCGCCACGGCGCGGCGAGCGCGCTCCGCGCGAATTGCACGCTGGGTCCCGGACCGGGCGGGCCTTCGGGCTGGTGTGGCGGACGCGCGGTGGCCGCCGCGATGCCGGGCGTGATCGCCGTATGGGCGCCGAACCTCTCGGAGTGGATGTCGCGGGCGTCGATACCAAGTGTGAGAAGGGCCTCGCTCACCGCGTCCATGAATGGTTCCGGGCCGCAGATGAAGACCTGCGCGGCGACCGGTAGGCCGAGATCGCTCAATGCCTGCGCCGTCAGCCGGCCCTGTTGATCGAACTCGACACCCACCCGGTCGGACGCACTCGGGCGGCTGAAGAATACCCGAGACATGCTGTGCGGCATTCGATTCAGCAGATCCCTGACCTCTGCAGCGAACGGCTGCTCGGTGCCGTCCCGCGCGCCGTGCAGCCACCAGAGTGGGCGCTCGGAGCCGCTCTGGGCCAGCGAATGCAGCATCGACAACACCGGAGTCACCCCGACACCCGCCGATATCAGGACCACCGGCCGCGCGCTGTCGTCGAGGAAGAAGCTCCCCCGCGGCGCCGCGACTTCGACGAGGTCGCCGACCGTCACATGATCGTGGATGTATGCGCTGACCGTGCCCATCGGTTCGCGCTTGACGCCGATGCGGTACTCGGGCATGCCCGGCTCGTTGGACAGCGAGTAGTTGCGCACGAGCGGAGGCCCGTCGGGATCAACCGCCATCCGCAGTACGACCGATTGGCCGGCAAGCCATTTCGGCAACGGCTCACCGGCGGGGTCGGCCAGCGACACCGAGCGGACATTGCGGCTCTCGTCGCGCACCGCCGTCACTTTGAGCGCGCGGAAGCCCGGCCATACCGGCGGTGGTGGCGCCACCCCGGTCAGCCCGGTGTTGCCCGTTGCGGAGCCTTGCTCCAGCAGGCTCTGCAACGAGGTCTTCCACCCGGGGCTCAACGCCGGGACCGCGAGAGCGCGCTGCAGGGCGTCACCGGAATGCCCGGGAAGGTAGAGCAGAGCGTCGATCTCGGCGACACTGACCTGCTGTGGACCGTCTGCGATCTTGACCACCTCTTGGCCGGCCATGAGTTCGCCTTCGGCCAGCACCCGGCAGTAGAACCCGGGCCGGTGATGTGACACCAGCAGGGCGGCCATTCGCGGCTCGCCCAACCGCATTCCGACGCGATAACACGTGACCCGGGGCTGGGTCACCTCCAGGACCACCTCGCCGATCTGATACCGATCACCGATGCAGACCTCGTCGTCGGGCAGCCCGTCGACGGTCAGGTTCTCCCCGAAGACACCCGGCCCCAAGTCGTCGCGACCGAGCTCGTCGGCCCAATACTCATAGGAGGCAACCTGGTACACCAGGACGGCACGGTTCTCACCGCCGTGACCGCCGAGATCCCCCTGGCCGTCACCGTCGACGTTGAGCCGGCGCACCATCCGCGGACCAGACACCGGGGCCTTCCAGGCGCCGGTGTACACGGTGCGCCCGTTCCACGCCACATCCTTGGGGAGCCCTACATTGACCGAGACCAGTGTCGCCATTGGCTGATCACCCCTTCGGGTCGTCGAGTTGGGCACGCAGGCGGTCGTTTTCAGCCTGCAGCTCCGCCAGCTTGGTGCGTAGGGGTTCCAGCGCGGGTTCGAGTTCAGCCGCACTGAAGCGCGGGGTGATGTGCTGCTGGCAGTTCCAGTCGTATGCCTCGACATCGATCAGGACGGCCCGCTCGACCACCGAGTCGTCGGTCTGATCGGTCAAGGCTTTCAGCAGCTCCGGGTCGTCGTCGGCGGTCACGATGCGGGCGTGCCCGAAGATCTTCAGCCGGCGCTGATGGGCGTAGTCGAGGACGATGATCGCCACCCGATCGTCACCGGTCATGTTGCCGGTACTGATGTATTGCAGGTTGCCCCGAAAGTCGGCCCAGCCGATGGTGTGGTCATCGACGACGTGGATGAATCCCGGGTTGCCGCCGCGGAACTGAACGTACGGCCACCCAGTCTCCGACACCGAAGCCAGATAAAAGCCGTCCCGCTCGCTCAGGTAGTCCTTCTCGTCCTCGGTGAGCGGGTCGCGTCCCGGGGCGGCCTTACCGGCCACGATCTTGCGGCCGTAGAACGCGTCGCTGCCATGATCGCTCTGGACGGCGCGGACATCGTCGGTGAAGGCGATGGACGCGTAATGCTTGCTCATGTCGTCTCCCTGTCAGCTCGGGGTCACCGCAGCGGAATATCGCGGCCTCGTTCGTTTTCCGACCGGGGCCCGAAGTAACGTCGTTCGGATTCGTCGATGACGACGTCGTTGATGCTGGCCTCACGACGGCGCATCAACCCGTCGTCGGCGAACTCCCACAGTTCGTTGCCGTAGCTGCGCCACCACTGGCCGCCTGCGTCGCGGCATTCGTACTGGAAGCGCACCGCGATGCGGTTGCCGTGGAAGTCCCACAAACTCTTGCGCAACGCATAGTCGAGTTCGCGCTCCCATTTGGTGGTCAGGAACTCCACGATCTGCTCGCGGCCGGTGACGAACTGATCGCGGTTACGCCAGAGGCTGTCGGCGGTATAGGCCAGGCTCACGCGCTGCGGGTCACAGGTATTCCAGGCGTCTTCGGCGGCCTGAACCTTCTGCAGCGCAGCTTCGTGGTCGAAGGGCGGGAACGGTGGCCGGGATTCCGTCACGTCAAGCCTTCCGTCGGAACTGCCATGGCTGCGACCACGTCGTCGGTACTCAGCACAGCGTGCGCCAGAAATGCGTAATTGACCAGCGCCGCCTGATATCCGTCACCTCGGGTCGGATGTCGTGGGCCCGCGGTGGCGTCGCGGACCACCGCCACCTCGAACCCCTGCTCGAGCAGATCCCGCAGATGGGACTCCACACAGATGTTGGCGAGCATGCCGCACAACACGACCTTGGTGATCCCGCGCTTGCGCAGTTGCAGAACCAGGTCGTTGGTCTGAGGTCCCCACACCTTGTGGGGGCTGGCCACGATCGTCGAACCGTCGGAGATGAACGGCTTGAACTCCTCGAGCCAGTCGGCGCCGGATCCGTCGAATCCGTCCAGTGTCAAAGCACCGCGGCGGGCGAACGTGCCGGTGGCCAGTTCGTCGGACTCCAGCGGTCCGTTGAACAGCCAGCCGTGGTCGGTGGGATAGAAGTAGTGCGGCGAGATGACCACCGGGTAACCGGCCGCCTTGGCAGCGGTGAAGATCTCGACGAGGTGTCCCACCGTGTTGTTCTCCGTCACCGACGCCGCCAGAACCTCCCAGTTCTTACCCGTCGGGCTCAACACGTCGTTCTGCGGATCGATGACGACGACGGCGGTATCGGTGGGGTCAATATCCATCTGGCGAGTGTGCCACCCCGCACTGCACATGTTGTGAAACGTTTCTGAACGCGCAGCGGGCAGACTTACGATGCGTGACACGTCACATTGTTCAGACAGGAGAACCCCGCGTGGCCGCACGCCGTAAGAGCTATCCGCTCAACGCTTCCCAGCAGCGGACCTGGCTGAACTACATGCGGGTGTATCACCGGCTCGAATACGAGATGAACCGGCAACTGCTGGCCGACTGCGGACTGTCGCTCAGCGACTACACGGTGCTCAACGCGCTGTCGCAGGCGCCGGGCCGACGTACCCAACTGACCGCGCTGGCGACCACGATCGGCTGGGAACGCAGCAGGCTGTCCCATCATCTTCAGCGGATGAACGGTCGCGGCTTGGTCGAACGTGTGCGATCGGACACCGATCGGCGATCCACCGACGTGCTGCTCAGCGACGCCGGCTGGGACACGCTGCGTTCGGCCGCGCCGCTGCATGCGGAATGGGTTCGCACGTTGTTCTTCTCCGACCTCGACGACCGCCAGGACGAGCAGTTGGCCGACATCCTGGCGGTCGTCTACGACAGCATCCTGCGGGAGGGAACGCTGCCGCGCCCGGATCAGACCTGAACGGACCCGCCGTCGACGAAGATCTCAGACCCGGTCATGAAGCTGCTCGCGTCGGAGGCGAGAAACGCCACCACAGTGGCGATTTCACCGGGGTTACCGACGCGGCCCATCGGCACCGTCGCGGCCTCCCCGTCGAGTAGCGCATCATGCTGGCCACTGGGAGCCAGACCCTTGAGCCCGGGTGTCTCGATCGGCCCGGGGACCACGGTGTTGACCCGGATCCTGCGGCCGACCAATTCAGCCGCCCAGGTCCGGCCCAACGAGCGGATGGCGGCCTTCGATGCGGCGTAGGCACCGAAGGCGGGCACTCCGCGGCTGGCGGCCGTCGACCCGGTGAGCACGATCGAGGCGCCCTCGTTGAGCAGGGGCAGCATCTTCTGCACGGTGAAGACCGTGCCGCCGACGTTGCGGGTGAAGGTGTCGGCCAGGTGTTCGGGTGTCTCCTCCTCCAGAGTCGCGAACTCGCCACCGCCCGCGTTGGCGAAGATCACGTCCACGCCGCCGCCACGTTGCCCGATCACCTCGGCGAGACGGTCGAGGGCATCGATATCGGTGACGTCGGCCGCGACTGGAGTCGCGGCGTCACCGATCGTGGCCGCCGCCGCATCGGCCCGCTCCTGGGTTCGTCCGGTCAGGAAGACATGCGCGCCTTCGGCCGCCAGGTGTTGCGCGGTCGCCAGGCCGATGCCCGACGTGCCGCCGGTGACCAGGGCTGTCTTGCCGCTCAGTTGACCCATGATTACTCCTCGATGTGTGGGACGTATAGCCAGAAGAACTACGTGACATGTCACGTTATTCCACCGTGGACGCCGACGCGGCGGTCCGAACCGAACCACTCGCAGGCAATCACACGTCGCGGTCGCGAAATTGCCGATAGGTTTTGACCCATGGTCCCCGAATGGCACGTCGGACCGGTGGCGATTCCGGTGCACAGTCTGTTCGTCGGACTCGGGGTGGTGACCGCGATGGTCGTGTTCATGGTCGAGGCGCGTCGGCGAGGGGCCGTCAACGACCAGTCGCTCGTCGCGGTCGCCGGAGCGCTGGTCGGCGGCGCGATCGGAATGCGCCTCTCCGGCTGGGCACGTCACCTGGATCTCGCCGCCAACCCCACGTTGGCACGCGCCTGGGAGTACGGCTCCAAAAGCATTCTGGGCGGCCTGCTCGGAGCCTACGTCGGGGTGCTGATCGCCAAACGACTCGGCGGGTACCGGGGCAAGACCGGCGACCTGTTCGCACCGGCGGTGGCACTCGGGATGGCCGTCGGCCGGATCGGGTGCCATCTCACCGAAGCGCCCGGTCGGCCCACCTCCCTGCCCTGGGGTGTACACGCCGCCGCCAGCACACCCGAATGCCCCGGCTGCCTCACCGGCCAGGCGATGCACCCGTCGTTCGTGTACGAAATCGCCTTCCAGCTGGCGGCTTTCGCTGCGCTGATGTGGCTGCGGCCCCGCATCACCAGGCCGGGTGAACTGTTCGTCATCTACGTCGCGGCATACGCCGTGTTCCGCTTCTTCGTCGAGTTCACCCGCGCCAACCAGACGGTGTGGCTGGATTTGACTCGGCCGCAATGGTTCCTGCTGCCTTCGCTCGCCGTTGTCGGCGTTCGGATGTGGTATGGCTACCGCCGCGGCTACTATCGCTTCCCAGCGCAGCGGCAGGAGGTACACGCATGACGACTCCCCCACCGGGCGACGACGAGAAGGGGAACGGCGAGAAGGGCGACGACGTCCCACCGGAGCAGCCGCTGCCGCCCGCCTATCTGCCGCAGCCGCCGTGGTACCCGCCGCCCCCGGGATACCCGCCGCCGCCGGGGTATCGGCCGCCGGGTCAGTACGACTACCCGCCACCTGTGCCGCCGCCGTGGCAACCACACTCCCCGCGCATCTCGGTCGGGATGGTGTTCCTCGGGGCGTTTCTGTACATGCCGCTGAACTTCGTCATCGCCTTCGCCGTGCTGGCCATGTCCGACGGGCGCGGGCACGGCACCGTGGTCCTCGGCGCAGTGGTGTTGGCGCTCATCGCTTTCGGCGGGGGCGGTGTACTGCTGGCCACCGGGAAGGCGAACGGTAAGGGGCTGGGCCTCGGCCTGATGATCGGCTGGGCGGTGCTATCCGTCGTCTCCGTCGGATTCTGCACGGGTCTCAACCCCGAGCTGTACGCGTGACCGCCGGGATGGGGTTGCGCGGCGATCGGTTGTTGCGTTACGTCACCGCCTTCTGCCCGTCCTGCCACGACGAGGCCCCCGAAAAGTCGCTGGCCGATGTCGCCCGCCTCAGCGGCCGGCTCGTCGAGCGTGACCAGCGGGTGTGGCTCGAGCGTGGCTGCGGGACGCACGGTTTGGTGAGCACTCTCTACGACGAGGATCCGGAGATCCTGCGCTACCTGGAGGAATGGACTGCGCCCACCAAGGCCCACACCCCCGATGTGGCGGGAAATTTCGATCCGATCCCGTCGGCGTATCTGCGCGGACTGCCGGAGATGCAGACCCAGCACACGTGCATCCTTCTCGAAGACATCGCCGAAACCTGCAATCTGCGCTGCCCCACCTGCTTCACGGGTTCCTCACCGGACCTGCGCAACGTGGTCGCCGTCGCCGACGTGCTGGCCAACGTGGACCAGCGGCTGGCCCGCGAGAACGGCCGCCTCGACGTGCTGATGCTCTCCGGTGGAGAGCCGACACTGCACCCGGCGCTTCCCGAGCTGTTGACCGAACTGACCTGTCGGCCGATCACCCGAATACTGATCAACAGCAACGGCGTTCGCATCGCGAACGACGACGGCCTGCTCGACCTGCTCACCGAGCACCGCGACCGCGTCGAGGTGTATCTGCAGTACGACGGTCTCACCGAGGCCGCACATCGCCATCATCGCGGCGGGGATCTGCGCGCAGTGAAGCACGCCGCACTGCAACGGTTGTCGCAGCGGGAGATCTTCACGACGCTGGTGATGACGGCTGCCCTCGGGGTGAACGACACCGAGATCGGCGACATGGTCACGCTGGCTCTGGCGACACCCTACGTCGGCGGGATCAGCATCCAGCCGCAGTTCGGCTCCGGCCGGTCCGGGCACATCGACCCTCTGGACCGGCTCACCCACACCGGGGTGCTCAAGCGGCTCGGGCCGCAGACCGACGGCGCGGTGACGTGGCGCGACCTCACCGCCCTACCGTGCTCGCACCCGCACTGCTGCTCGGTCGGATACCTGATTCGTGACGACGCCGGCGCGTGGCGCTCGCTGGTGTCGCTGCTCGGCCACGACGGCCTCAAGGCCAGACTAGGGCTGGTGTCGAATCGGATCGCCGACAGCGAGCTTCCCCAGCAGCTGCGCCTGGCGGTCAAGGAATCATTGCTCGGCCTGCTCTCGGAGCAGTCGTCGCTGTCGCACCCCGATATCGGCGATGTGTGGCGAACCATTTGCGAGAGTTGCGATCTCGGCATGAGCACGCTACTCACCATGGCCTCGTCGGCGCTGCCCGGACGGCGTCGCAAGCTCCGCCGAATGCTGGGCGAACGGGTCGTCCGCATCACAATCAAGCCGTTCATGGACATGTCGACCATGATCGAGGAACGCCTGGTGCAGTGCTGCGTGCACGTCGGCACCAGCGCAGCTCAGCACCAGTGCGCGCCGTTCTGTGCAGTGCAGGCATGGCCTGCACTTGCCCGCCAGCGCATGTCGATCGCAGCGGGCCAACAACTTCCGCTGCTCGCGGTCAGCCCGCGGGCTGGGGACTGACCGGCGTCGCGTTTCGTAACTACTGGGCTGCGACGTGCGTTCGGCGCGCGTCTCGAGGGATCAATTCGACTGTGTCACCGACGTCGATGACGACGACGTCGTCGTCGGGCACGAAGGGGATTCCGAGCAGGCCGTGGAAGCTGTCGGTCTCGACGAAGGTGTGCGCGCGGGCGAACAGGGGCTGTACATCGAAGACGCGGACCCGCAGCTTCTCCCGGCTGAGCCTGCCCAATTCGCGGCCGGATTCGGGATCGGTGATCACCGGACCCGACGTAGAGTGCACCGCGAAGATCATGCCCGGTCTCACCCCGGCGTCGCCGCCACGGTTGATGACGAGCGTGTAGTCGTCCTCGACCAGAGCGACCTGACCGGTGATCGTCGGTGCGGTCACGATGCCGCCAGCGAATTGCTTTCTGGCAGAGCAGAAGCCGACCCGGCGCGGATCCTCGGCCGCAAGGCGTAGTCGTCCGCACGAAGCGACAGGTCGACATGGCTCGGCGGGTCCTGCTCCGTCCCCAGCGTGAGCTCGACCGCCGTCTTGGCCTGGAACAACGCGATGACAGCCTGCTGGTGTTGCTCGGTGCCGAACGCGTTGAGAGCCAGCGCCAGCTTCTTGTCGACGTACTCGACCGAGCGCCGCAGGTCGGATTGCGTCGGTTCGGCCGACGTGAAGTGCTCAGTCGTGTCGATACCCAGTCCCCGATACCACCGGTGGCCGAGCGCACCGAGGATTGCGGCGCAGACCGGGATGACGACGACGGTGCAGACCAGGCCCGCAGTCGAGTGCAGGGTGATCGCGCCGACGATGCCGAGGAGCATCCCGATGCCCGCGGCACCGAACAGCTGCACGGCCGCCGGCACGCCTTCGATCACCCGCCACATCTTGGTGACGGCGAGCGCTGAGTTCCTGGCGAAAGCGGCGATGAAACGGCCGATGCCGATGACGGCCTTGAGCGCCACGCGACCGACGTCGTCGGCCTGCTTGCGCGTGATCGGCGACTTCGGCATGGACCAGGTCCGCGGCTTGGGCGGCGACACGGGAGCTGGGTCGGCCGGCGGCTCACCGGCCATGGCCTCGGCGGACGCCTCCGGTTGCGATGTCGGGCGCTCGACCGGCGGTTCCTGGTTAGTCACATTGGTATCAGCAGCCACACCCGTATCATCGCCCGACGCGGTCGAAACGTGGCCCTGGCGCGCCGAGGGCCCGGCTACCGAGTTTGGAACGCTGACCGGCGGCTACCCGGCCGCGGCTTTTGCCGGCGCCTTCGCCCGCGCGCTGGATCCCTTGCCGGACCCGGCCGCCGCCGGGGTGCGCTTGGCGGTGGTTTTGTCGCGAGCTGCGGCACTACTTCCCTTGCTCGCCTTGACATCACGGTTCGTGGTGGCTTTGGGGGCAATGGGCGTCGTCACGGTGGCGGTGGGCGCGGCGGCCAGAACGGACTTCGGCACCTCGTTGACCGCGGCCAAACCGCTCGGCGCAGCCACACTCCGAGCTGTGGCGGTGGCGGTGGCGGCGCTCGCGGGCGGGGTCCACCCGATGGCCTTGGCGATGGCTCTGGTGAAGTCCATGAACGCCCCGATGGGCCCGACACCGGTACCGGTGGCGAGCGGGACGTGGATGTGGAGGACACCGAGCAGGTTGTTGTCGTATGCGAAATCCAGCGCATTGAAGATCGAGCCGCCCGGGCTGAGTAGACCGCCGAGTGCGACCCCGACTTGCACGCCGGCCGGGAAGCTGACTCCGATCACCGGTCCGAATGTCTTCGCCAGCGCCGTCAGGTCGACGTGCTGGCCGCCGTTGAGGAATGCGTCGGTCATGGCCGCGGGGATGTTCGTCAACGTGCTGAGCGCAGCAGCCACGTCGGGCGTCGGCGAGGTGAGTTCCGCCCGGATCGCATCCACGCTCGACGACAACACGATCAGGGGCCCCAGCACCGGACCGGCCATGCCGAGGATCAAACCGCTCAGCGCAGTCGTCGAAAAGCCCAGCAACTGCCGCCCAGTCGGGGAGATGATGAGGTTCAACGCTTCTGGGACACCGGGCAACTGCAAGACCGCAGGCAGCAGTTGGTAGAAGGTTCCGTGGGTGGGGTCCAGAGTGCTCAGATCGGGAGCGGTCGGTGCGGCCAGCGCGGCCCGGAGATGGGTCTGGATCTGGTTGGCGACGGCGGCGAAGTCAGGCAGCTCTTTGAGGTAGGAGATCTGGTTGGCGACGATCTGCTGCAGCACGGGAGCCGGCGCCTGTCGCCAGGTGTCGAACAACGCCTGCGCGTTCTGGCCGGCTCTGGTGAAGATGTCCGCCCAGTCGGTGCTCGCAGCCAACTGGATCGCAGGCGCGGCGTGAATGTCCAGTGCCGCCGGGCCCACCGGGCCTACCGGGCTGATCGCGATGGCGCCGGCGCCGACCACTGCCGCCGTGGCGGCAACAAAGGGCCGAGGGACTGCATACATAGTGACTCCCCGTCGTCGTGTCACCCCTGACCCGTGAGCAACCTACCCCATGGCCGGGGCCGAAAAATCGAATTCGACAGGGATGAGCCGTGTTTGGACCGTTCGGCCGGTCCCGCGGCTCCCGGTGTGGCACCTTCTGGCAAATCGCTCAGCGGCCTGCGAACGCAGGCTTTGCCGCATCTCTGTCCGCGTGCGGCTCCCCCAGCGAACGAAAACGCGACCCGCTATCGCTGCCAGTCGCTGGACCCGTCGACCCTGGTGTAGGTACCGGTCGAGTTCTTCACGATGATGGGGTCGCCGGCGCCGAAGTTGTCGTAGAACCAGCGGGCGTTGGCTGGGCTGATGTTGATGCACCCGTGGCTGACGTCGCGCTTTCCCTGGTCGTCGACCGACCAGGGCGCGCTGTGCACGAAGTTGCCGCTGTCATCGAATCGCACGGCGAGCTCGACCGTGGTCTTGTAGCCGTACGTGGAGTTGACCGGGACCCCGTAGGTCGAGGAGTCCATCACCACCGACGGCATCTTCTCTTGCACGTAATAGGTCCCGTTGGCGGTTTGATGCCCACCTGCCGCCATGCCCATCGACATCGGGATGGTCTTCTCCACCACCCCGTTGCGAGTGACGGTCAGCTGATGGGTGGCATCGTCGGCAGTGGCGATCAGCGTGTCACCGGTGCGGAAGGTTGACACGGTACCGCCTGCGTCGACAGTCACCGCGGTGTGCGCAGGCCAGAAGCTCAGCGGGCGCCACCGCAACTGGGTGGGGGTCATCCAGTAGAACTTGCCGGGGACCGGTGGGTTCGACGAGACGTGGATGGCGTTCTCGGTGGCGCCGGAGTCCTCCACAAGTCCGGGAAAGTCGATGATGATCGGTTGAGCCACGCCCACCGTCGAGCCGTTCGCAGGAGCTATTCTCGGTGGCCCGAACGGCGCGACGCCGATGAACGGCGTCGGGTCCTGACCCGCGGCCGGATCACCCGGATCCGCCAGCGCCGGTGCAGCATTCGCCATCACCAGCCCGGCGAGCACCACAGCGGCGACCCGGGTGATCCTCGTCCAGCGCGACATCTACGTTCTCCCATCACCTGCTCTGGGAGTCAGTGTCGCATGACCGACCACCGAGATCAGTCAGGCTGCGACATAATCCATTCCGAGCGAGCGCCGCCGGCTGCGGGCGGCCAATCCCGACAGCAGCGCCCACGTCACGCCGATCGCCGCCCACATCAATGCCTGGTTCAGCAACGAATACACCCGGAAGTCGGCCAGCACCTGCGCCGGGAAGCCCTCGATCAGGATGCCGTCCGGTCCGGAAAGCGGGCCGGGAACCTCGTGGAAGCCGGGCAGCACAGCGAACGTGGCCAGCATGACCACGCCGTAGCCACCGGCCGCGAGCGCGGTCGCCGGCCAACTCCCCCACCGCCGAGACCACGCCAGCCCGGCGGCTGTCGCGACGGACGCCGCGATCACCGAGACCACCGTGATGGTCAGGAAGGCCGAACTTCGCGCACCGATGGTCTCTTCCAGACCGACAGTGGGCGGATTCGGCGGATACTTCAGGCCCGGCACCAACGTGATCGCCCCGAACATCCCCGCCGACAACAGCAGAGCCAGGCCGGTGGGATCGGCCGTCCCGCCGCGTCGCTCGATCGCAGAACGAATCACGGTGTAAGCCACCACGAACAGCACGCCCATCGCGACGGCGAAGGCGATGATCCCGACCGCGGCACCGAAGTTCTCCTGCACCGAACGGCTGAAGAGCTCGTGACCGTGACCATGAGCTTCTCCGGCGAGTTCGGCCTCGGCGTGTTCGCGAGCACCTTCGTAGTCCACCGCGGTGGAGATCAACGGCTCGATCAGCCACCGGCTGAACGCGAAGCAGACGATGCCGCCCATCACCCCGGGCACGAGATAGCGCACAGCTGCAGGCAATTCGGCGGTCAGTGGCACGGGAACCCCAGCAGGTGACGGGCGTCGTGCACGAACTCGTGAATATGCGTGTCCGAGCCGAACACCGACACGGCACCCTGGTCATACCCGACGAAGTAGTAGACGATCAGCGCGAGCAGAGTCAGCACCGCCAACCGCAGTGGGGTGGCAAGACTGTTCGCCGCCGCACGCAGGTCGACACGCGGCGCACCGAGGGTGGGATTGGCTTCGTTCATCGAAAGGTCCTCGCAGTTCTAGTGGTCGTGGTCGTGCTCGTGGGCGAGTGCGTGATCGTTGGCATCGGTGAGCAGCGGCGCAGTCAGGAGCTCGTGGCGGTCGACGAGCTTCTCGAGGGTGGCAACCCAGTGGTCGTAGTACTCCCATTGCCCCCGTTCGGATTCGGGCAGGCCTTCCCACGCGCCGATCGTCGAGATCAGCGTCTCCTGGAACTCACTCCAGGGGTAGTGCCGGAACTCCGAGAGCGCGAGCGCCAGCCCGAAGGCGCGGCGCTGCCACTCATGGTCGAATTGCGGCGCGGCCTGGTCGGTGGTGCAGGTGTCATGCAGCTTCATGACGTCGGACCCGCCAATGCAACTCCGATCATCGACTCCGTGGTGACCAGATCCATCAACATCTCGTCGGTGAAATCCTCAGTGCCCGAGGGCCGTTCGGGAATGACGAACCAACGCGAGTGGCCGCTGGAGTCCCACACCTTGATCTCGGTGTCGGCGGGCAGCTCGAGACCGACCTCGGCGAGCACCTTGCGCGGTTCGCGAGCGGCCCGCGACCGGAATGTCGGATCCTTGTACCAATAGGGCGGCAGCCCGAGCACCGGCCACGGGAAGCACGAGCAGAGCGTGCAGATCACCAGGTTGTGCACACCGGCGGTATTGGCCACCGCCTGCAGGTGCTCGCCCTCGGCGCCGGCCATCCCCTCCGGCAGGTCCAGTTCTGCGACGGCCGCAGGTGTGTCGGCCACCACCTTGGCTGCGAATTCGGGATCAGTCCAAGCCTTTACGACGATTTTCTTGCCGTTGAGCGGCGTCATCTCGGTCTCGAAGTAGGCCAGCACCTTGTCCACGGTCTGCGGTGTGATGACGCCCTTCTCGATGAGCAGCGCCTCGAGTGCAGCCACCTGCTTGGCGCTGATCTCCTCGCGGTCGGGTGGATAGGCGAACTGTCCGGTCATGCTTTCTCCTCGATCGGTGCCAAATAGGCTTCGAACAACTCGGCATAAAGCCTCAGCGGGCCGCCCTCGGCGCGCGGGCCCCAGATCTCGGCCGGATCGAATTCGACGATGTAGATCGGCATCGGGTCACCGATGCCATCGCCGGTGTGGGTGAAGTAGCCGTAGTCACCCTCGAAGACGCGTTCCACAGTGCCGACCCGTTCGCGCAGGTAACCGGGTAGCCGGCTGTGCGCGTCGGCGGGCACATTGGTGATGCGCACCTGCGAGCCGACCGCGAACTTCGGGTGCGCGACGTCGCGGCGCGGACTGTCCCCGAGGCGGAGATAGGCGATCACCTGGTCGTCGATCGCCGGAAGGTCCTCGGCGTCGGCGCCCGAGGCCGCCTCGTTCATCCGTTCGGCGAGCTCCTCCTCGGTCACATAGCCCTTGTCGATGAAGAACTGGGTGATGCCGCCCAGCCACTTCTCGTAGTAGCGAAACTTGAAGTAGTCGAACGGGTTCATCGCCTCGGCGCCGGTACGCAGGTCCGCCCACGTCCACTCGTCTTTGAAGGCGGTGGGCACCTCGTCGATCGGATACGCCGGCAGCGCGGCCCCCAGATGGTTCGACAAGCCCATCATCGCGACGTGGATGCCGAAGATGCGCTTCTCCCACTCCTCGACGAAGACCCGCTTCTCCAGGGTCAACGGCTCGGGCAGGCCTTCAAGGCCACCGAGATAGTGCTGCAGTTTCATCAGGCCGGGCTTCCTTCCGTGTGTGGGGGTGCGGTGTCTGCGACCGGCTTCTTCGTCATCGCGGTGGCCAGGTACTCCGAAAGCAGGCCAAAGGATGCGCCGAGGATGCAGGCCACCGCGGCGACGAGCCCCGGGTGCGAGACGGTGGTGACGGTGATGTCGTTGCCTCGTCCGGCGACCGTCGAGACCGTGGAGGCGAATCCGACGACGACGGCGGGAGTGGTGGCCAACAGAGGCACCCACGACGCCTGCACCATGACAGCGCTGCCGACACCCACCGCGATCGCGGTCACCAGCAGACTGCCGCCCATCAGATAGGCGGCGTACAGGCTGGCCGAGGCGATGACCACACCGACGATGTTCGACGAGACCGACCGGACCCAGCCGGCGACACCGCCACCGACGAAGAAGAACGACGCCCACGCCAGGAACACCACCCAGATCGGCACGGTGATGACTTCGGCAGTGAACGCGACTGCCACGCCGCCGAGCACGCCGATGCTCAGCGTCAGGGCTGTCCGAGAATCCATGGCCCACCTACTTAGAAGGTTTGGTGACTCGCTTCGACACCGGAGCGGAGTACGGTGAAATCAGCCTCCGCCCAGGGGGTTTCAGCGGTGTTACGGCCCGATTGCTCGGCCCGTCAGGTCCGGACACGAAACGCGCAATTCCGGACTTATCGGTACCGACCTACCGTTCACGTTGCCGTCGCACCGTGGTGCCGCTACGTTGACTTCACCTCGGATGGGGTCACGAGAGGACAGCACCGGGTGTCAGGCGAGCACAGATCACAGCGGCCGACCGCCGCGGGGCGTCGACCCGCGAATGCGCGGGAATCACCGGCGCCCAAGATCGTCGTGTTCGCGCTGTATGACAAAGTGACGCTACAAGATGTGGCCGCGCCACTCGAAATATTCGCGCGGGCAAACGATTTCGGCGCGAGATACCAGGTGATCCTGGCCTCGCTGACGGGCGAAGCCGTGAACACGACCTCGTTCGTCACCCTCAAGGTCGACGTCCCGCTTACCGAGGTGCCGGACCACATCGACACGTTGATCGTCCCGGGTGGGGTGCCGCCGGACTTCTACTTCACCCCCGGCGAGCACGACATCCCCGAAGAGCAGACCCCGGACGTCGTGGCGTCGGCCTTGGAAATGGTGGGCGAGCTGGCTCCGCGGGCACGCAGGGTGGCCTCGGTTTGCACCGGCGCGTTCGTGCTTGCAGCCCTGGGCTTGCTCGAAGGCCGCCGTGCGACCACCCATTGGGCGCATTGCCAGGAGTTGGCGCGCACCTACCCCGAGATCGAGGTGGTGCCGGATTCGTTGTTCGTTCAGGACGGCCCGTACATCACCGGGGCGGGAATCAGCGCGGGCGTCGACCTCGGCCTGGCCATGGTGGAAAGCGACTACGGCCCCGACGTCGCCCGGCGGGTGGCGCGTTGGATGGTGGTGTTCCTGCAACGGCCCGGCGGCCAGGCCCAGTTCAGCGTCTGGACCGAGGCCGCCTCGCCGGTATCGCGCGGGCTACGCGAGATCCTCGACTCCGTTGTGACCGATCCGGCAGCCGATCATTCGATCGCGTCGATGGCCGAACGCGCCGCCGTCAGCGAGCGGCATCTGGTTCGGATGTTCCGCGACCAAGTGGGGTTGACGCCGTCGCGGTTCGTCGAGCAGGCCCGGCTGGAGGCGGCGAAAGTACTGCTGGCGACCGGCGATCACGGCCAAGAGACCGTTGCGCGGCGGGCCGGCTTCGGGTCGGCGGACACCATGCGCCGAACCTTCCGCCGGGCGTTGGGCGTGTCACCGAGCTCCTATCGAAGCCGTTTCCGCACGACCGGCATCCATCGCTGACGCCCTCATCCGGCTCCTTGTGATGCCAGAGTGAAAATTGAATAGCCGACCGCGTACTGCGGCTCGCATGCCGATGCCAGTGGTGCCGACAACCTGTTCGTGACCACCCCCGCCGGCGGCTGCCGGTAAGGGCATCAGTCGACCGAGCTGACCGTCGCGTCGCAGATCGGCACGTCGACGTTCATCGTATGGGGCACAACGTCATCGGGTGCAGTGACGACCAGGGTTCCCCACCGCGCGCACGCCTTGCCCGTTGCCGAGTCGAGTGCCGAGGCCGTCACGTCGGCGGTGGCGACGTCGCCGGGGTTGAGCGTCAGTCGATGCGCTGCGTTGGCGGGGCGGCGTGGCACGTTGATCAGCACGCCGCCGGCGGGCGTGACCAGATCAGCGCCCGGATATCCGACCAGTGTGCAGGCGTGTCCGGACGTGTTCGTGAAGGACACGATGACCTGACGTTGCGCGCCGGATTCCTGCAAGGTCCCGGTGGTGACGGTGAGGTCCTCGCCTGAGCATCCCCCTGCGGCGCTCGGAGCGGACTGCGGCGTGGTGGTGGGTGTGGCCGTCACGGTGACTGTGGTCGGTGCGGTAGGGGGCGGTGGTGCCGAGACCGACGTGGTCGGCGGTGCGGTCGCCTGCGTGACCGGCGCGGTGTTCTGCCCGGCGGAACAACCGGCGAGCAGAACGACCGTCGCCAGAAGCAAAACCGGTCGGGCGGATGTCATGTCGTCATCCCACCGCAGGGACGCGCCTACCGATCCCACATTGCGACTGTTTTCTCCCGGCTGATCGTGGGCATTAGAGGACACATGAACAAGCTGGCCCGTGTTCGGCATGCCGAGCAGCGCGTCCTCAGAATCCAGCGGCGGGTCTGGCTGGCGCAGGTTTTGATGTGGCCCACCATCGTCGTCGGCGCAGTGGTCTCGGTGGGGGCTGGTGTGTGGTTTCTTCAGCGTCGATCGGGCGGTGGGCGGCATGAGATGCCGGAGACTCCCGGAGCACATGAGGCAGGCGTTGTCGACGCGGGAACCGGCGGCACGTAGCGGCGCCGGGATGAGGTTGGCTGCCCCGCGGTAGCGTCGGCTACCAGATGCGGATCCAGTCGATCAGCATCGCCGCCGGCCAGTTACCCAGCGAAGGATCACCGCCGCCGGGTCCCCCGACCGCGAGGGTGAACATCGGCGCCAGCCAATACCCGGGATTGTTGAACGGCCAGCGCAGGTCGGTGGGGTTGCCGTGGACCGGGATCGGCTTGGGCGGCACCGTGAAGTAGGGCTTCGCACCGTCGACGTAGTCGCGCCAGAACTTGAATCCGTCTGCGTCCCAACGCATCCGCCAGGTGTGCCAGCCACCGTCGACCAGCCCGGCGATCGACTTGCTTTCCCACGTCTTGCCGTTCGATGCCGCGTGGACCGTGGTGCCCGGCGCCCAGCTGCGGTTGCCGTAGTACTCGAAGATGTCGACCTCACCGTCGGGCAACGGATCTTCGTTGACCGCCCAGTACGCGGGCCAGGCGCCCGAGGTCAGGCAGTCGAGCTTGGCCCGCGCTTCCCAGGTATGGCCCATGGGGACTCGCCAGTTTCCCCGCACTTTGCCGCTGAAGTACTGATCGTCTTCGTGGGTGGCGAGGAGCACGAGGTTGGAGTTTCCGTCGAGGAAGACGTTGCGCCGGTCGTCGCGGTACTGGCTTTCGACCGGAGGCCAGACGTCGTCCTGCCAGTTCTGTATCGACCAATTCGCCGGGTTCGGGGCCGACCCCGCCGGTCCGTCGAAATCGTCCTGGAATAGGTAGGGGGCTTCCGCGTTCGCACTCGGGATCGGAAGTGCGGCGGCAAGCAGGCCCAGCCCCGACATCAACATCATGCTTCGACGGTCCAATTCGGGCACGGCTCGACCATAAAGCAGCGGCCGCGCCCGGGCGCGGATTTGGTCAGTCGAGAATGTCCCCATCGAGGTAGAACCAGCGACGGGCCCGCACGGCGAAGCGCGACCGCTCGTGCAACACCCCAGGTCGGGGGCCTTGCCGGTACCGCGCCCGGAATTCGACCTCACCGGATTCGTCACCGGGCTGCCCGTCGGCGGTGTCGACGATCTCCAGCCCGGTCCAGGTCAGCCCGTCGGCCGGAGGGAGCGCGTCGGGCCGGGTGCGCGGATGCCAGGTCTGCCACACGTAGTCGAGGTCGCCGACGGCGTAGGCGCTGTATCGGGACCGCATCAGCTGCTGCGCGGTGCCGGCCTTGCTCTCGCCCCGGTGCAGCGGCAGACAGCAGCGGCCGAACGGTGCGCCGGACCCGCACGGGCAGAGATCGGTCGAGCGCATGCAGACCTCAGGCCGCGGGCTTGTGATAGGTGACGAGGTTGACGTCGCAGTACTCCTTGGTGAACATGCCCTGGCAGCCGCGGAGGTACTTCATGTAGCGGTCGTAGACCTCTTCGGATTGGATCTCGATTGCCTTGTCGCGGTTGGCTTCTAGAGCATCCCCCCAGATGCCGAGGGTCTTGATGTAGTGCGGTCGCAACGACAGCACCTCCGGGACGGTGAATCCGGCTGCCTCGCCGCGTTCCTGCATCATGGTGGCCGTCGGGATGCGACCGCCGGGAAAGATCTCGGTGAGGATGAACTTGACGAACCGCAGACCCTCGAACGTGATGGGCGTGCCGCGCTCGGCCATCTCGTAGGGGTGGTAGCTGGTGGTGCTCTGGATGGTCATTCGCCCGTCGTCGGGCAGGATGTTGAAGCAGTTCTTGAAGAAGTGGTCGTAGCGCTCGAAGCCGAAATGTTCGAATGCCTCAATCGACACGATCCGGTCCACGGGCTCGGTGAACTCTTCCCAGCCATGCAGTTGAACGTCGTGGGTCCGCCCGGAATCGACCGCGCCGAGCAGCTCTGTGGTGTGCGCATGCTGGTTTTTCGACAGCGTGAGGCCGATGACGTTGACGTCGTATTTCTCCATCGCGCGTTTCATCGTGGCGCCCCACCCACAGCCGATGTCCAGCAGCGTCATCCCCGGCTTCAGATCGAGCTTGTCCAGGTTCAGATCGATCTTGGCGATCTGGGCTTCTTCCAACGAGAGGTCGGCGGGTTCGAAATAGGCGCAGCTGTACGTTCGGGTCGGGTCCTGAAACAGGCCGAAGAAGTCGTCGGACAGATCGTAGTGAGCTTGGATGTCCTCGAAATGAGGCCGCATCGTCGAAGTGGATTCGTTGTCGGGCATGGTCCGTATGCCCTCCCGTCTGGGATGGGTGAAGCGATCGCGTGGTGGCTCGCACCCTACGCGGTGCGGGTGCGCCGACGCGTCATTTCGGCCACCGGCGGGCTAGGAGCCGACCAGCTCCGGGCGGAACTTGGCTGCCATCCGCCGCATCCCGTCGCGCCAGTCGACGCTGGTGCCCCCGATGAGCTCATGCATTTTGGTGACGTCCAACGGATTGCCGCGCAGCGCTTGATCACTTTCCTCGAAGACCGGTTCCGTGCCGACGAGCGATCCGAGGAAGGCGCACCATTCTTGGACGCTGACGTATTGATCGCCGCCCCAGTTGACGGTGGTGGCCGGAACTGAGGCCACCTCAAGCAGTTTCGGGATCATCGCGATGATGTCGTCTTCGTGGATGGGGTTGTAGACGGCCGGCCCGCCGGGCGGGACGGGGACGGGCATGCCGCGCAGCATCATCTCCATCTGGAAATAGGGCCAGCCGCCGTTGTCGCCGTAGGGAACGTTGAGGCGCGCGATGGTGGTCGGGACGCCGAGGGCGCGTGCCATGGTCGCGACGACGGTCTCACCGGCGATCTTGGTGATGGAATAGGTCGGCAGCAGGCTCTTGTGGTTGTCGCCGTAAACGGTGCGCTCGGTCCGCGGCTCGTCGCCGGGCGGGTCGTAGACCGCGCCGGAAGAACAGTGCAGGAACGCTTGTGCGCCGCGGCAGTGCGCCATGAGAAGACCCGCCGATTCCGCGTTGGCGGCGAGGTCTTTGTCCCAGCGACCGCTCTTGGCCACCGCCAGGTTCAGCACGTAGTCGAAATCGGTCGGCAGCCCGGTGAAGTCCCCGGCCGCCATGTTGATGGTCTCGCACCGGACGCCGGCTCTCTCGAGGCTGTCCTTGACCGCAGAGTCGGTGAACCGGGCGATGCCCCACACCTCGTTGTCCGGCGCCATGGCGAGGGCGACAGGGGTGGCGACCTGGCCACTCACTCCGGTGATCAGAATCTTGGATCCGCGCATCGGCTGATAATAGGCAGACAAACGACCGGGTGATCCGACTTCGCGCCGGCGCCCAGAACTGCGGTGAGCTACCGGGTCGGGTGCACCCGGATGTCCCTCCCGTGAAAGGTCCGCCCGAACATTTCGGTGATCCCATGACGTTGCAGCTAATTAGTTATAGCCTGCAACAAGTTGCCGGCAGCCAGGCGTGCGGCAACCAATCAAGCCGTGGTCACTAGTGGGGGAAGTGCCGTCATGCCGTCATCGAGTCATGCCCGAATCAGCCAGCCGTCCGAGGTGCGATTGCTTCCTGCCGAGTTCGGCGGGATGACGCCCCCGAGGCAGGCACCCACGGGCAATGCGCGGTTTTTGACCTGGCTCGGCGCCTCGGCGGTTGCCCTCGGTGTCGGTGCGGCCATCGCTTCGCTCCCTGCCGTTGCGTCAGCCGATTCCAGCGGCTCGTCGGACGCCAAGGGATCCACCACGAACAGTTCCGCGGCCAGCGGTCCGGCGAAGTCGACGGGGCACGCGAGTACCGCCCGGCAGAAACCGCGATCAGCGGGCGTCAACGGACACGCGGCCCGTAATCCCAATGGCGCCAAGAACTCCGCGACCGCAAAGAGCACGGCCAAGTCTGACCACAAGACATCAGCCGTCACCGCCGCTGTCAGCCAAGCGCCGTCCATCGCGCAGGTGAGCCCCGCGGCGGCGGTCACCACCGACGAGCCTTCGGTTCCCCGCGCCAACGCAACGGTCAGTAGCACGCCGCCGTCGGCGCGCGTGGTCCCCGCCGTCGGCATCGAGTCGATCCTGAGCATCTTCTTCAGCAACGGCACGGCCGCGCACCCGAACGCCGGCTTGTTGATGGGCAACGGATTCTCCTATACCTCCGCCACCTGCCCGAGCGTGTGCAACGGCGGCCGCGCCGGCATCTTCGGTAACGGCGGAGCCGGCTACAACGGCGGAAACGGCGGTGCGGCCGGGCTATTCGGAGACGGCGGCAAGGGAGGCGCAGCCGTGGCCACCGACGGCAATGGCTCCGGCGGCGACGGCGGACGCGGCGGCCTGATCATGGGCAACGGTGGTTCCGGAGGAAACGGCACTCAAACCCAAGGTGGCGCGACCGGCGGCAACGGCGGCTCGGCCGGCTTCTTCGGAAGGGGCGGCAATGGCGGCAACGCCGGCGTGGCACTGGGAACCGAAGGGCCCGTGGGCGGCAACGGGGGCGACGGTGGCGTGTTCTGGGGCAACGGCGGCAACGGTGGCGACGGCGGCAACGCCATCGAGTACGGCGGCAAGGCCGGCAAGGGCGGTGATGGAGGCGACACCGGACTGTTCTCGATGGGAGGTGTCGGCGGCAACGGCGGCAACGGCGGCAAGGCCGGCTACGGCGGTGACGGTGGCGACGGCGGAGACAGCGGTCGGTTCTCGCTGTACTCGATCGGCGGCAACGGCGGGGCCGGTGGCGACAGTCCGCAACAGGGCCACGAAGACGATTACGGCGGCCACGGCGGTGAAGGAGGCCGCGGTGGCCTCTGGACGGGCAACGGGGGCGCCGGCGGAGCGGGCGGTTTCGGCGGGGGCGACGGCGGCGACGGGGGCGATGTCGGAGCTCTATCGGTGTTCGGCCGCGGCGGCAACGGCGGCGCCGGCGGCGTCGGGCAGGAAGGACGGCCCGGCGATAACGGAACCGCCGACGCACCCAATGGACTGGAAGGTTTCGCGGGCGCCGAGGGCGGTAGCGGCGGCAACGGCGGCAACGGCAGCCTGGTTTTCGGTATCGGCGGAAACGGCGGCAGCGGTGGCAAGGGCGGCTGGGGCGGTGTCGGCGGACGTGGCTTCAATTACTGGGCGAAGGCGTACAACGTAACCACCGGAAATGGTTACAACGGTGGTAATGGCGGTGCCGGCGGAGAGGGTGGCCCCGGTGGTGCCCTCGGAGGCCAAGCCGGCAGAGGCGCCTACCTCTTCGCAATTCCGTCCAACGGAATTTCCGGCTCGAGTGGCGTCGGCGGCCAGGGCGGTCGGGGCGGAGCCGGTGGAGCCGGTGGAAACACCAACGACCAGAACGCAATCGGCGGTCGCGGCGGTGACGGCGGCGTCGGCGGAATCGGCGGAGTCGGTGGTGCAAGCGCCGACGGCGGGTATGGCGGCTGGGGCGGAGACGGCGGCAGAGCCGGATGGAGCTTCGGCCTCGGCGGCCAAGGAGGCAAGGGCGGAGACGGCGGCAAGGGTGGCCAAGGCGGCAACGGATCGAGCCAGAGTGTCGCGGGCGACGGCGGCACGGGTGGCCGGGCCGGAGCCGGCGGCCAAGGCGGTCAGGGCGTTTATGGCAACGGTGGCAATGGCGGCGACGGCGGCAACGGCGGTGACGGCGGCAACGGCGGAACCGGCGGTCCTCGCCCGAGCACAGGCGGCGGCGGCGGTAACTACGGCAACTACGGCACCGGCGGGATAAGCAACAACGCCACGCCTGGTGACAATGGCTCCTACGGCAACTCGGGCAACCCTGGGGGGCCCGGGTCGGCCACCGCACTGACAGCCGCATCGGTCGTGAGCGACACCCGTTCTGCTACCAGCACACCGACGGCTAACGCGCGAAAAGCGTCCTCCGTCAACGCCATTGCGGCACTGCAGTCGATGTGGAGCGGGTTCACACAGGCACTGTCGTACACCTTCTTCAATCAGTCACCGACGGTCGCGCCGAACGTGTGGGGCCAGTGGGGCACGAACAAGGTGATCACCATTGAGCTCAACGCCAAGAGCAACAATGGATTCCCGGTGACGTATTCGGTGAAAACACAGCCGAAGTACGGTTCGCTGACCTTGGATGAGACAACTGGCAACTACGTCTACACGCCCAACCCCGACATGGTGGCCCCGGGCATCAGCGACAGTTTCACCATCACAGTCAACAACGGCAGCCGTGCTCAGTTGCCGGGGTTTGCGGGCTTCGTTCAAGGTGTGCTGCATTCTGTCGCCGTGACGATGGGGATCGCTAAGCCCGACACCATCGACCGGACAATCAACGTGACCGTCACGGGTACGGGCGTGTACGGCGGTGACGTGACCGAGTTGGCGCAACTGCACCGCCAGCAGAGCTTCTGGAACTGCTTGTTGATGGCCTCGGCGATGGCGGCCGCACAGGTCACCGGGACACAAACCGTCGACGAGACGACGGTTGTCAATTGGGCCAAGGAGCTCGACAGCGTCGTCATCCCCGGCCGGAAGATGTTCCTCAGTGAGCTGATCGAAATGGGCGCGTGGCCGAAAGACGCCGTCGTCCTGATGCAGGATCATTACCCGGTGACGGCAGTCAACACCGTGTACGGGACCTACGACGCGAACGGCAAGCGTATTTCCGCCGCGACACCCGCGGACGGGCAACGCGCACTCAACGACATGGATGCCGCTCTGGCGCAAGGCAAGGCGGTAACGGTCGGAATCAATAACAACGCGTTGTATTCGTCGCTCCCCGGCTGGAAGGCGTCCAGCGCCAACCCGAACTTCACCGACTACAACCACCAAATACAGGTGCTCAAGGTGGATGTGACGAACGGGAAGGTGTGGGTGAACGACAGCGCACTGGATACGGGCGGCCGCGAGTTCTCCTTGAGCGCGCTGATGAAGGCATGGCAGGTCACCGATTATGACCTCACAGTCGTGTCCGCGATCCCTCAGTCCGAGGCGGCCGTCTGAGCGGGCGGAACTCAGCGAGTCCGCCTGCCGTCCGGTGTGGTCTGCGGGTGAAAACCCGATCACCAGCGGTTTTGACGACCTCGTGACGGGTATCTGAACACAACCTGAACGGACCCATTAAGTTATCTGGATCGAGCCTTGCGGCTCGTACGAGCAGACCGAGTCACGGCCCCATCGACGAGGCCAACGTTCACGTCGGATCGGAGCCATGAGTTGAACGCCCGCATTTCTCTCGTAATCTCGGCACTGTCGCTGGCCGTAGCACTGCTGTTCGCACCCGCCGCCTCCGCAGAGAGGATCGCCGGAGCCGACGACGCCATCTCGAAGGCCGAAAGTGCGCTCGGCTCAGACATGTTCGGCCCCTACGGGTGCGAGGCTTTTGTGGCCTATGCCTTCGACGTGCCGCAGGCGAAGTACGGCTGGGATGGCGCCGCCGAGACCATGTACCAGACGCTGCTCCAACAGGGTCAGATACATACCGACATGGATGCGCCGCGGGGAGCACTCGTCTTCAGCAAGAGCCCGTACGGCGCCCACATCGACATTGCCCGTGGTGACGGAACATATATCTCCGGCGGCGTCCAAGGGCTCAAGCGAGGGTACGGCGACGGACACAACATCCAGATTCTGCCGAGTCCACATGTGGGGTCGGGCTGGCAGTACCGCGGCTGGAGTCTGGGCTACCCCCAGTAATCTGTTCTCTCCGATGCGCTAACAGCCCCGTCCCGCCTCACTTCTCGGCGTTGCCGCCCACCACGGCGTGGATACGCCCCCGCGGATAGGGCAATTCGATGCCGCTTTCGTCGTAGGCCTGCAGGATCTCCCGCCGAAGTCGGCGCTGCACCGACCATTGCGCCCCCGGCCTGGTTTTCAACGTCATGCGCAGCGTCAGCAGGTCCGGGGCAAGTTCCTGCACGCCGAGCATCTCCGGCTCGCCGAGCACCTTTGCGCCCACCGTCGGGTCCTCGATAGCCTGCGCGGCCGCCTCCAGTGCCACCCGCTCCGCCTGTTCGACGTCGGCGGTCAACGCGACCGGCACCTCGATACGGGCCACCGCGTATTCCTGGCTCATGTTGCCCACCCGGGAGATCTCTCCATTACGGACGTACCACAACGTGCCGTCGATGTCGCGGACGGTGGTGATGCGCAGACCAACGCTTTCGACCTCGCCGCTCATCTCGCCGAGGTCGACGATGTCACCCACCCCGTATTGGTCTTCGAGCAGCATGAACACGCCGCTGACGAAGTCGCGCACCAGGTTCTGGGCACCGAATCCGACCGCAAGGCCGATCACGCCGGCCGAGGCGATGAACGGCGCGAGATTCACCCCCACCACATTGAGTGCTGCCAGCACCAACCATGACAGCAGAATTATCGACACTGTGGATTTCAGGACCGACCCGATCGTGTGAGCACGCTGCTGGCGTCGAGTGCTGGCTTGATCGCTGATGGTTGTCACCGGGACGCCATGACGAAGGCGGCGCAGCAAGGTGGGCTTCGTATCCTGGAGCCGCTGCTCACCGGCGCTGCTCTTGCCACTCCGGCCGGTAGTCGCACGGTCGATCATTCGGTGCAGCACATACCGGACGATCAGGATGACGATCAGGTACACCGCGAGGCGGATCGGCACCTCCACGAGCCAGTGCTGGGTGGTGTCCGTCCATTCCAAGGCCAAGTTGCGTGCATCCATGTTCACGACGTTACGTACCCCGAAAGCCGGATAGGTTCACCTCCCGCGGGCCCGGACACCGATTCGGTTGGGGATTCATGCCGATCAGCTCGCGTCACTCGTCGCGCGCCGCTGGCGAGCCAGCCTCCTCCTACGCTGGGTGCAGTGTCACTGCGAAGCAGGCCGCAAGACGCGTGGTCGCGCATGTCGGAGACCGCCGTCTCCGCGCGCTCGACCCTGCGGCGTCGCGGTTACGCGATGTTCGTCCTCCTACCCAGGCCGTTGCAGCAGACCTGCCGGCTGATCGGCCGTACCGGCCGCGGGACACTCGACGATCGGGTCCCCGGGTTGGCGGCCGAGGCAGCGTTCTTCACGTTGATCTCGCTGCCGGCCCTGCTGTTGGCGGTCGTGGGTTCACTCGGATTCGTGGCAGCCGCGCTCGGCCCGGAAGGCCGCGGCGGCTTCCGCCAACTCGTACTCGGAATCCCCAGGTCGTTCCTGTCGGATCCCAGCTATGCCACCTATGAGCAGCTGGTGGACACCGTGCTGACCGAAACGCGCGGAGGGGTCGTTTCCGTTGCCCTGCTGCTGAGCGTCTGGACCGGTTCACGGGCGGTGAATCGCTACCTCGAGACGATCACGATCGCCTATGACCTCGAACCGCGACCCGGCTGGCGGCGGCGCCTGCTGGCTTTGGGACTCACCATCGGTCTGCTCCTGAGTGCGGGGGCAGTGTTGCCGCCCATGGTCTTCGGTCCGCGGATTGTGAAATGGGTGGCGCCGGACTCCGTCGAGGAGACCACGCTTGGCACACTTCACCTGTTCTTCTGGCCATCGGTCGTCGGGGTATTGATCGTCGGCTTGGCGACGATCTACCACGTCGGCGCCCCATGGCGGACACCCTGGCGCCGCGACTTGCCCGGCGCCTTACTCGCCATGGCGATCTGGTTGCTGGCGTCTGCCGGGCTGCGGGCATACCTCTCATTGAGCGTTCGGCACGACGCCGTCTTCAGCCAACTCGCGGTGCCCATTGCTGTTGTCCTGTGGCTCTACATCACTGCTTTCGCAGTGCTTTTGGGCGCGGAGTTCAACGCCGCGATCGAGAGGATGTGGCCGCACGAGGATCATCCGTGGCGGTTGCAGCGTCTCCGAAGAAAGCTCGAGCGCGAATCACCGGCGACAGCGGGCGCAACCCCCTGATGAATTCCTTGTGCCACAAGGTAAGTCGCAGTCGACATGGGCACGAGGTTGGGCGGGGCGTTTAGCTGACTCATCAGCGGGTAGTCGGCGTCGAATCAGCGGGCTCCCCGGCCGAGCACTCGGCTCGTGGCGGCTCATGCCAGATCAACCCGAAAGGAGCGAACACCGTGCCGATGACCAAGAAGAACGGCAAGCCGAAGAAGAGCGAACTGCCAAGCACCCTGCAGAAGTCGGGCAAGAAGGCCCAGCGCACCTTCGCCAAAGCACACGATGCGGCAGAGAAGGAATACAGTGACGCCGAGCGCGCCCACCGCGTCGCCTATAGCGCGCTGAAGAACAAGTTCGAAAAGGTCGGCGACCACTGGGAGAAGAAAGCCAAGAAGGCCAACAGCAAGACCGCTGAGGGGGTCGATGCCCATGCGACCAAGAAACACTTGACCGAGATCGCACGCAAGCTCGACATTCCGCGTCGTTCGACGATGAACAAGAGCGATCTGGTCGCTGCGATCAACAAGACCAGCCGTGGCGCAGCTGCGCACAGCCGCTAGTTGTCACAGTTGTAGCGATCAATTGCGACACACGAAGGCTTTTCGGACGCTGAGGCCCATCCGCCGCTGCGTCTCGCAGCGACGCCACAGCGCCGGTCGCTCCCTCCCCGATCGGGGGCGACCGGCGCTGAGCGGTCACACTTACTTGCCGGCCTTGGCGGACCTGCCGGACTTACCCGACGAACTCTTCTTGCCGCTGCCGGCCTTCGAATCGTGACCGGCGGTGGACGATCCGGCCTTGGTGTCGCTTGACGAGTCCGAGCTGCCGGAAGCAGCTGCCGTCACCGCAGGGGTGGCCTTGACGCTGGCCTTCGTGGAACCCGTTCCGCCAGTGGCAGATTCGGTCGCGTCGGCGGAGGCCGACGTGTCGTCAGCCGCAGCCTCCGATTCCGCCTTGGTGGCACCCCTGGCCGCCGACGCCGTGCCGGTTGTTTCCGGGGCAGCGGTCGAGAGGGTGACCGTCTTGGCGGCGGCGGGCACCTTGGCCGCACTGATGGCGGCCGTGGCCGGCGGAGTGGCTCCGATTGCTTGGGCGATGACATCGCGCAGCTGGATCAGGCTGGCGATCGGCCCGCTGGCCAGGAAACCGAAGTCGGGGCTGTACGGCGTCAGAAGGCCCGGGGCATCGATGAATCCGAGGACGGTGCCCGACCCGTTGAGGAAGCCGCCGACCAGATTCGCGGGGAGGTTCACCAGGGTGTTGAGGACGGCGCCCGGGTCGCCGGCGACCACTCCGTCGTACACGTCCTGCGTCGCTTGCACCGCGGCGTTGATCGTCGACACCAGCGGGAACGTCATCGGCAGGACCACCTGGAAGACGGTGTTGGGCAGTGTGGCGAAGGCCTTGGCGAAGTTGTTCACCGTGTTCACCAGAGGGACGGTCGAATCGGAAACGATCGTAACGAGGTTCAGCGCGAGCGGGATCACGACGGTGTTGTTGATGGTGTCGAAAGCGCCGACAATGTCACCGCTTTGGAGCTGGCCGCGAGCGGTCTCGATCGTACCGGGGACGCTTTCGAAGATCAGCTTGAGGTTCGCCGCGTCATTGGTATAGGCCGTCTGCAAGGCCTTCAGGCTCGCGAGCTGGTTCTCGACGATCTGCTTGAGGATTGGCGCCGGGCTGGCGGCGATCTGCTGGCCGAGTGCACCGAGATTTGCTGCGGACTTCTGGAAAACCTGCACCCAGTTCTCGATCGGGTTGACCGCGGCACTGAGCTCGACGCTGACCGACGAGATCGACCGCTGCAGCGCCTGGGCATCGGGCAGCGGTGGCGCTAGTGGTGAGATCGCGATGACACTCGCTCCCACCAGCGCAACACCAGCGGTGGCGTACGGGCGAACAGCAGCGTTCATGACTCTCCTTCGAAGATGTTTGGCCCCCCTCAGCGCCACAACGTAGCGCACCTTACTCGTCAGTAAGTAGAGGTTTCGGAAACTTTCTTGCGCGTCGAAAGGACCCTGGATAGCTGAGCTATCTGCCGATGCGCCCGATCAACACCGCTGTTCACGACCTTCTTGAGGATTTCATCAGGTTGCCGGGCGGTGAACCGGAGAGGATGGACAGCTATCAACACCGACCGCCTAACTTACCCTGGGGTAAGTTAGGCGGTTTGCTGAGACCGTGATCTAAGTTACCTTTCAGTACCATAACCGTTCTTATGTAAATTTCACGGCGTTTGCGCGAGCGGCGGAGGGCGGAGGGGCCTGCGCGACGGCATACCCAGCGGACCAGCGTCGGGCGCGTAAATCAGATCGCGCTCGATCGCCGCCCCCGCGTCCACTCGGAACGTGTCCGGTGGCGGGTTTGCTGGCGGATCTAAATTGTTGCGCACCCGAACCCGGCCCAGCGTTCATCGCCGAGCAGTCGGATGCCGTTCGGCGTTCACACCTGACAGTCACAGATGCTTCTCCAGGAATCGATCCACGGCGTTCCACATGTCGATCGTGTTGTTCGGATTGACGAAGCCGTGGCCCTCGTCCTCTTTCACCATGTACTCGACCTCGACGCCGCGGGCACGCAGACCCTCGACAAGTTTGTCGGATTCCGCCTGGACGACGCGAACATCGTTGGCGCCTTGGATAACCAGCAGCGGTGTCGTGATCTGGTCCAGCTTGGTGATCGGTGAGCGAGCGAGCATGTCGGCCAGTTCCTCTGGATCGTCGGGGTTGCCGACGAAAAGGTGCCAGTTGTTGGCCAGGTGCGGCCGGGCTACTTCGGGCAGGGTCCGCATGAAATTGCTCAGGTCCGAAATGCCCACGTAGTCGATCGCGGCGGCGAAGACATCCGGAGTGAACGTGACGCCGACGAGTGTTGCGTAACCGCCGTAGGATCCGCCGAGGATTGCGACCCGCTCGCGGTTGGCATATCCCTGCTCGATCGCCCACTCGACGCCGTCGATCAGGTCGTCGTGCATCTTGCCTGCGAACTCGCCGATCGCGGCTTTCTGGAAGGCCTTGCCGTAGCCGGCCGAGCCTCGAAAGTTGACCTGCAGCACGGCATATCCGCGATTGGCGAGCAGCTGAACACCGGGGTTGTACATCCACCTGTCCCGCGCCCATGGCCCGCCGTGCACAGTCAGCACCAAGGGCAGGTTCCTGGGCTCGACTCCGATCGGCAGGGTCAGGTAGGAGTGCAGTTCCAGACCGTCGCGCGAGGGGATCGTCACCGGCAGCATCGGAGCGAGCTGCTCGGGATCGAGATGTGGGAACGGACGGAACAACAGCCGACTGTCACCGGTGTCGTGGTCGTAGAAGTAGGTCGCGCCGGGATCGCGGTCGTGGGTGAAGCTGACGATCCACCTGGTCCCGCCGTTGTCGCAGGACAGCGCCCCGATGTCTCCGTCGGAGAGTTTTCCCAGCGCGCTCAGGACGTCGGCAAAGTGCGGGTCGAGAGCCTGAATGACTTGACGCTCATGGAGATACCGCACGCCGAGCAGTTCGCCGGTGGCGCGGCTCTGGATGAGCGGCTCGGGTAACCCCGGCCAGACCTGGGCGCAGGTGTCGATGTCGAACCTCGGGTGGCTGTCGACGGCGTACTGCTTGCCGTCGGCCACATCGAGCCGCACCAGACGGGTGCGGTCGGTGCCCTCATTCGAGCCCATCCAGATCCCGCCGCCGTCCGGGGTCACCACCATGGGATAGATGCCCATGGTGTAGTCCTTGCCGTCGTAGTGAGCGATGGAGCGCAGCGATCCACCGACCCACTCGAGGACTTCGAGATCGCCGCCCTGGTTCAGCTTGGTGGCGAACAGGTCGCCACGCCGGCTGGCCAACCACCCGACGACGTCGCCGGGATTCTCGGCGAGCAGTGTCAGCTCGCCCGACGCGATGTCCAATTCGTAGGCGTCCATCTGCGTCGGACTGCGCTTGTTGGAGTGGACCAGGGCCTTCCCCGGCTTCTCGGGTAGGAGCTCAAAGGCCGACATGGCGCCCGGGAACGGGGTGAGGTCTGTTGCTTGGGCCTCTGGATCGTCGAGGTCCACGCGCATGATGTGCCAGTTCTCGTCGCCGCCGGCGTCTTGCAGGTACAGCAGCCAACGCGGATCATCGGTCCAGGAGAAGTGCAGCACGCTGCGTGTCTCGTCGGCGGTCACGCGCCGCGGTTCGGCGCCGTCATTCAAACCTTGCACCCAGATGTTGAGCCGGTCGCGCCACGGTGCGAGATAGGCGACGCGAGTGCCGTCCGGAGAGATCGAGGCGGCCGCACGGACGGGCGGCTTGAAGAAGTCGTCGACGGAGATGTGCGCAGGTCTGATCATCAATCCATCGCACACTCGGACGTAGCGGCACAGTCAAGCCGCGCTGATCAACCATGATGGAACCGTGGCCTGGAGCACGCGGGAACTCGCCGAGTTGGCCGGCACCAGTCTGCGCGCGGTGCGCCACTACCACGACGTCGGCCTGCTGCCCGAGCCCACGCGGCGCAGCAACGGGTACAAGCAGTACGGCGTCGCGCATCTGGTTCGGTTGGTCCGCATCAAGCGGCTGACCGACCTCGGCTTCTCACTCCCCCAGATCGCCGCCATAGGCGAGCACGACGAATACCCAGAACAGGCACTGCGCGAACTCGACGCTGAATTGGCAGAGACGATCACGCGGTTACAGCGTGTTCGCGCAGAGCTGGCCGAGCTGCTCACGCAGTCCGCACCGACCGATCTGCCGCCCGACTTCGTGGCGCCCGACACCGCGGCGAAAATGACCGACGCGGACCGCTCGCTCGTCGTGGTCCTGAGCCGCGTGCTCGGACCCGCGGCGCGCAGGTCTATGCGGACATGATGCGGCAGACGCCTGATGATCCTGCTGCTGCCGACTTGGACAATCTGGCTGCCGATGCGTCCGAGGAGACCCGGCAAGCGCTCGCCGAACGACTGGTTCCCTACATCCGCGCCGTGCGCGAGGCGAATCCAGGTCTGGACGATTCGCGCGCCGACGCTCCGCGCGGAAAGCGGTTCGCGGACAAGGTGATCGACGACGCAATGGCCGAACTGTACAACCCCGCGCAGCTGGACGTGTTGCGGCGAGCGGGTGAGCTGCTGCGTGGGAGTTAGGGCGCGTTCGCCCGGCGTACGCCATCCTTATCGGATGGACCTTCGCAGTCTGGAGTACTTCGTCGCGGTCGCCGACGAGCTCTCGTTCACCAGAGCAGCTCAACGCTGCCACGTAACGCAGCCGACCATCAGTGGCCAGATCAATGCTCTGGAGCGCGAGCTCGGCGAACCACTGTTCGACCGCGACGCCCGCACTGTGGCACTCACCGACGGCGGCGAGATCCTGCTGCCCTACGCCCGGCAATGCCTGGCGGCCGCCGAGAACGCCAAGGCGGAATTCTCCGCGCGCGCAGGCCTGCTGCGCGGCGAGTTCCGGATCGGCACCGGCGGCGGTGTGGAGAACACCTCGATCCCGATGCTGCTGGGCGCGTTGCGCAAGGCTCACCCGGGCATCGACATACACCTCACCGAAGCGACGAGTACGCCCCTACTGGACATGGTGGTTCAGGGCCGGCTGCACGTCGCGGTGATCGCCCGACCGGACGGCACCCTGCCGGCGACGATCGCGAGCGCCCCGATGTTCTCCGGTCACCTGGTAGCGGTCTTCGACCCGGCGGTGTTCACCTTCGCCGAACCGGTGACAATCGCCGCGCTGAGCGGCCATTCGGTGATCACCTACCCCGCGTCGAGTGCGCTGCGGTCACGCCTGGACACCGCCATCGCCGAAAGCGGAGCCGACATCACGGTCAACTACGTCGCCAATGACGTTCGGCTACAGGTCTCGTTCGCCCGCCAGGGTGTCGGCGTCGCAATCTCCGCAGATTCAGATCCCGCCCTGCAGGACTGCCCCGACCTTGCGATTCGCACCCTCGCCCCGAGCGTTGGCTTCGACAAAATCCTGGTGTGGCGCAACGACATCGAGCCCGCCGCCGCCACCCAGGCCTTCTTCGGCGTCTGGAAGGAATTCAGCACCGCGGCGCGCGAATCGGCCTGACGGTCAGGACCGGACGAACTCGAGCAGGTCGGCGTTGATCGTCTCGGCGTGGGTGGTGGGCATTCCGTGCGGGAAGCCCGCATACGTCTTGAGCGTGCCGTTGGGCAGCAGCGCCGCCGACAACGGCCCCGCGTCGGCGTAGGGGACGATCTGGTCGTCGTCGCCGTGCATCACCAAGACCGGGATTCCGATCCCCTTGAGGTCTTCGGTGAAATCCGTCTGCGAGAACGCCACTACGCCGTCATAGTGGGCCTTCGCTCCGCCGGTCATGCCCTGGCGCCACCAGTTCGCGACGATCGCTTCAGAGAGTTCGACTCCGTCTCGGTTGAATCCGTAGAACGGACCGGCGGCCACCTCGCGATAGAACTCCGAACGCCGGGTCGCAACCTGCAGCTGGAAGTCGTCGAACACCGACTTCGGGAGGCCACCGGGGTTGGCGTCGGTTTGCACCATCAACGGCGGGACCGACGAGATCAAAACGGCCTTGGCGGCGCGACTTTCGCCGTGGCGGGCCAGATACCGCACCACTTCCCCGCCGCCGGTGGAGTGCCCGATGTGCACCGCGCCGTGCAGATCGAGATGGGTGACGACTGCGGCGAGGTCGTCGGCATAGTGGTCCATGTCGTGACCTTCGGAGACCTGCTCGGAGCGGCCGTGTCCGCGCCGGTCGTGAGCCACCACCCGATAACCGTGGTTGACGAAGAACATCAGCTGCGCGTCCCAGTCGTCGGAGGACAGCGGCCAGCCGTGGCTGAACACGATGGGTTGCCCTGTGCCCCAGTCCTTGTAGTAGATCTCGACGCCGTCATCGGTGGTGATCGTCGGCATGGCGCCCTTTCTAATTCTGTTGGTCGTCAGGTCTGGTCATGCTGAACATCGAATCGTGGGTGATCGCGGCGTATGCGGCGGGCCCGCCCGCGCGCAGGATGGGCGCCGCGGCAGCGGTGTCGTAGACGCCGTCGACCAAGAGCTTTTGGTCGATATGGACGCCGACGACTTGTCCGATGACGAGCCAACTCTGCGACTCTTGCCCGTCGATGCCGGTCAGCCGGATCAACTGGGTCAGCTTGCATTCGAAGTTCACCGGACTCTCGCCGACCCGAGGAGCACTGACGAGACGGCTCGGCTCGGGTGTCAAACCGCTGCAGGCGAATTCGTCCTCGGTCGCGGGCTTAGAAGCCGATGTCAGGTTCATCGCCTCGGCCAGCGGGCGGGTGGCCAGGTTCCAGACGAACTCTCCAGTTGCCTCGACGTTGGCCACGGTGTCTTTCCAGCCGATCGAGGAGAACCCGATCAACGGCGGGGTGTAGCTGAAGGCGTTGAAGAAACTGTAGGGCGCGAGGTTGGCTATGCCTTCGGCGCTGCGGGTGGAGATCCAGCCGATCGGGCGCGGCCCGACGATCGCGTTGAACGGATCGTGCGCAAGCCCGTGTCCGTCCTCGGGTCGGTAGAAGTGTGTGTCGCCGGCGGCCATCAGACAGTGACCTCGGTGAGCGCCGCGCTGATCAATGCTGCGACCTCCTGTGGGTGCGAGAGCGTCACCAGATGTGACGAGTTGATCTCCATTGTGGTCGCACCGGCACGTTGATAGCCGAACCGCTGCACGTCGGGGTTGATCGCGTGGTCATCGGCGGCGACGACGGCCCAGGACCGCTTGGATCGCCAGGCGGCCCCTGGCGCCGCCTCGACGAATGCAGCGGCGGCCAGCGGTCGCTGCGAAACCGCCAGTGTGGCAATCAGTTCGGGGTCGACGTCGGCACCGATCACCGGCCCGAAGCGCTCCGGCACAACCGTGACGTCGACGCGGGCTTCACCGGCCACCGACGCGGGCACATCGGTCTGCACCAGCGCGGCGGTCAATTCCGAATCCGGGAAGCCGCCCTGGAGTTCGGCCAGGCTCTCACCTTCGTCGAGGGCATAGCCGGCCAGATACACCAAACCGACGACGTTGTCGGCGGCGCCGGCCACCGTGATCACCGCACCGCCATAGGAATGACCGACGAGCAGGACGGGGCCGTCGAGCTGTTCGACGACAAACCGGATCTCGCGGGCATCTCCGAGCAGGCTGCGATTGGGCACTGCGGGTGCCAGCACCGAAATACCCTCGTCGAGCAACGCTTTCGTGACCGGGGCATATGTGGACGCATCAGCGAACGCGCCGTGGACCAGGACAACGGTCGGTTGGGGCACAGGTGCTCAGCTCCTCAGCGGGTCGAGAGTTCGGGTCCGGGACGCGTCAGCGCCGGAGCAGGTAGGTGTGCTGACCGTCGAGCACCAATTCACCGCGCTGATTGTGCACGGTCGCCGCGGTGGTCACGCGGCCGAGTTCACCGGCGTCGGACAACGAGATGATCTCGAGCTGCGGGTACAGCGTGTCACCGGCGTGGACTTCGCCGAGGAAGCGACAGGACACACTCTCGAAGCTGACGAACACCTCGCCGATGATGTGGGGAAAGGGGGTGGCGCCGGGGGCGGTGAACGCCAACACCTGAAGGCCGTGCACCACCGGGGCGACATGGCCGTGCGCCCGGGCCCACTCGACGTCGTAGTGCACGGGATGGTTGTCCGCCGAGACCGCCTGAAACACCGAGGCGTGCGCGTCGGTGACAGTACGGCTGGGTGCGCGAAATATCTCGCCGACCTCGAGCTGGCCGTACGTTCTTGGTGTGACCAGCGTGAAGTTGTCGACAGAGAACCCGGACTGCGGCACGCAGCGTCTCCTTCGGACGGGCCGGTCGACGCTGACCTGCTGACGATGATGCGATCCACGCTGCCGAAATCAGCGGGCGATGTCCAAGAGGGAACGCTGCGACCAGCCATAGGCAGGGCCGATGGGTCGCCGCGGGCGGCAGGTGCCCCCAGTCGGACTCGAACCGACACTGTGCGGATTTTAAGATCGCAATACTAACGTTTCGCCGGCTCGCAGCCAGTCTCGGATTCTTACGGTTATTGCTCGTTCATCTCGTTAAGACATTGCACGGCAAAGGCTTTGGTTGGCGAACGATTGCGGTCCTCCTGAGTCGCTTGCGGGCTTCATGCGGACTGGCTGCGGACTGAGATCGGACTTCGCAGGGCCCATGCACCGCCCGTTCGCCGTCGGTGACTTCAAACTATGTTGGTCTTCCTGCGGGATTCTCGCGAGCATTCACTGGTTGAGACGGAACTACTCAGCAACAGGACGCTCCGGCCGCTCTAAGTCGCTACTGCGGATGTCGCCGGGGGCCAGTCGCTCGCCACGGCAAGAAGCCGACTGGGCAAGGCGACGTGGGTTAGCGCCTTCTACCGCGCAAATATGAGCCGCGGCTTGTTTCCATGCGTATGATCCGATGCGGGTCCCAAGAGGGGCTAGGCCTGGCGTCGGTAGCGAGTAGGGGAACGGGTTGATCACCGCCTACTCACTCGAGGCTTCGACACGTTCGGAGCAGTGAAAGCATAATTTCGTATGACGCGAAGCCGGTTAGGGGTCGGGCGGTCCGCCTGGCCCCTAATTTCTTTGTAGGAGAACACGATGTGGTGGAAACTGCAAGAGAAACTTGAGCTGGCGTCCAACCGACTGATCAAGGAGCACGAAGAGTACGCCAAGTGGGTTATCGACGAAAACGCTCGCAGATCGCGACGCTGCACTGAGACGCCCGAATTGCTGAGTGTTCAGCGGCCCCCGACCTGGCAAAAAACACCTGGCTTCAACCCCTATTTAGTACGCGCCCGCGCCTCGTCCATTGCGCACGCCATGACCGCTCGCCTCAAAGGCGGCTACTACGTTCCGCACGCGCCCGCACAGTTTCAGGTAGATAAGGCTGGCGGCGGTAAGCGAACCATCACGACGTTCGAGATAGCGGACGAAGTAATTTCGAACCGGCTCCTCCGATCACTGTCCCGCAAGAACTTGTCAAAGATGAGTTCGCGATCCTACGCATACCGACCGGGCCTATCTCCACATGATGCTTTGTCCTACGCAAGGTACGAACTCAAGACCAAGCATCGACTTTTCGTTGCAGAATACGACTTCACCAAATTCTTTGACAGAATAGATCACGACTATCTCTTCAAGGCCATGCAGCGTTTGGATATAATAATGACCCCCCTTGAGGAGAGTCTCATCCGTTCGTTTCTAAGTATCCGCCCAGTGGAAATCGAATCCACAGGCGGGGATGAAATAAAATCAGGCGCAGTAGGACTGGCCCAGGGAACGTCGATAAGCCTCTTCCTAGCGAATATCGCCGCGACCGAGATGGACCGCGAACTTGAGCGACTAGGTGTTGGCTTTGTGCGCTATGCGGACGATACGTTGATATGGAGTTCTGATTACGGACGAATCTGTAGTGCGGCCGAGCTTCTGCATGAGGCGGCCGAGCAGATAGGCTCCCCAATCAACGTCAAGAAGAGCGAAGGCATCCGCCTCCTGGTGCGGAATGCCGGAGCCAAGACGGAACTCAACAAGGCCACATCGATCAACTATTTGGGACATTCTTTAACACTGCGCGATATGCGTATTGGAGAAAACGCCGTTGAACGAATTAAACAAAAGATAAGCGGATTCATCTACAATAACCTCATTCGTGAACCACTTCGCCATCAGCAGTCGCCGAGTCAACTAACAGTTAATGATCGGGACTACGTCACATGCCTATTGCAGATTCGTAGATATATATATGGCCCACTCAGCGAGAAGGAAATCCGCCGATACTTAGATGGGACGGTTCCATTCATGCGCTTTGAAGGCGTAATGGCGTTCTATCCACTAGTGAATGATAACGCACAGTTGCGCGCCCTCGATGGATGGTTATCTAACCAAGTCTGGCTCGCCACTCGCCGGCGACGTAATCTCCTAACCGAACAAGGCTTACCTACCCCGAGGCCACTCGGGTTATCGAAGCAAGAACTTGTCGGCTTCAAGACGACCTCTTCAACCAGCGGCCGTGATGTCGACCTACGAATTCCGAGCTTCCTCCGCATCTCAAAGGTTCTTCGTGAGGCAACAGAGACCTACGGATTCAGCGTTGTGCCCGGGGGCGCCACGCTGTACGCATACGACTAGCGAGACCTGCTCATATTAGTGCCCCCAATGAGACTCGAACCGGGCCGACCGGACGACTTGGGGCCCAACTCATGCAATGGCATGCGCATCTGCACCTGTGGCCTGACACATTCGCTCAAAATGCTCTGGGTCTGCGAATTTGAAAAACTTCATACATCGGCGAATCTGACCATGTACTACGCGCCCATCGAGCACGTCGATGCTTTCATGCCCCTCCCCATGCGAGAATCGGTTACAGAAGTCGTAGACGTCGCGATACGGATTTTCGGTAGCAACGTCCATTAATGACGCTAGGCGCTGATCGAAGTTGCCGAGGTGCGGTGCCTTATAGCTGGTAAAGACTTCCAATACGCGACGGGCCGCATTCGGCAAGAGAAACAGACGGTCGTGACTAGGTCCGTTGGCCACACCGTCCATCACTTGCCTGAACAGGTAGGCATACTCCGTGGTCTGTTGCAGCAGCATCGCAGGTAGTGGTGCGATCCTGGTGCGGCGAACACCTTGGTCCAATGAAGCGTACATCTCAAGAAAGGTGGCCTTGGGAAACCGCGCCTCGTCGGCGTTCTGCTCTTTGAGGATCTTCCTCCGCGAGTCGCTCCATGCGTTCTTCTGCGATTTAAGGAAGAGTCCAAGAAGCCCGAAATCATGGGTGAGAACAACGAACTGCCCGAACCCCCTAAGCGAGTCGACAAGCCACTGATGCGTTGCGAATAACGCTTCGCGGTCAAGCGAACTCGACGGATCATCAATAACGACGAGGCGTGCAGCTTTGTCGCCACTTACGGTCTCGTCTTCCAGTTTGCGAAGGAAATAGAGCAGCGACAATGTGGTGCGCTCGCCGTCGCTTAGGTGGGTGGCCGGGGCACCCCCGCGGAGGCATGCGTACGATTTTCCGTCGTCCGTGACGCCAACACTGAGGTGGTCTTTGCCATACACGCGGGCTGAGTCCTTGGTAAGCGTCTCGGCCATCTGGCTGTTTGAGAATTGCTGTTGACGGATCGCTGCGAGTGTCCTTGAAGCAAGATCAGCAGCATCATTTGCGGCCTTCGCATCTGCTTGCGCACCCTGCGCAGCCGATTCTGCGTTGCGAAAGGCTTCACTCCGCGAGCCAAGAATATGGTTCAAGACCGTCTCGTAGCGAGCTTCAACGACGACATTGTGTTGATCAGCCTGCTCATTGTGCTCGGCAACAGCCTGCTGCAAAGGAGCACACAATAGATCGGTAGCAAGTATGTTCACATCCGGTACCCCTGGCGTGACGCTTGGGTCATCGGCCTTAAGTTGGAGTGCTTTCCTCACCTCTTCCAGCGCCGCGAGCCGCGCCGCCACCTCCGCCGCGACCACCTTCACATGGACGCCGTACCCGTCGCGGACCTCACTACACAGTTCCTTCGGGTCTGGCATGTTAGCGAGCCAGCCCTCGAAAGCCACCTTTGTTGCATTGACCTGTTGGAGCAACGAAAGCGCACGCTCACGGATCTGAAACCAGCTTTGGTCGAAGTGCTTGGCTAGCTTCGCACGACGCTCGTTCGTAAGCGGTCCCGCGCAGAAGAGGCACTCGTCCAGATGCTCGTGAAGCGGCATGCCTTGTTCAACCCATGCCTGCCGAACTTGGTCAGCGGCAAGCGTTTCGAGGGCGACGCGAGTTGGTGTTTCAGCGAGCAAGGCACCAAGGACCTCAAGATCGACCACCCGTCCGGTAGGTGGGTCCGGAATTGCTCTCACACGGTCGGCAGCGCCTTCCCCGAGTCGCTTAAGAGCCTCAGCGTGTTGGCTCTCATCAGGGAACTCCCCGTTGTAGTCGCGAAGCTTCCCCTCAACGACGGGCATTGAGTAGCGATTCTTGGAGAAGCGCTGGTAGTCGAATTCACGCAGTTGATCGGCCACGGCGTTCTGAGCGGCGGTGGCAAGCTTCCGCGCCCTCGAAGTGTGATCCTGCCGCTTCTTGTCCGCCTCTTGGGCCTTAGCGCGATGGTCTTCGATCTGCCGTGATAACTCCTTCTCCCGCTCCTTCGCTTCGATCGCCTCTTCGCCGAGCGTCACGATGGGGGAAGCAGTTGCTCCGTCGAGGAACTGCGACAGGTTGCGTTGTACCCACGCCTTCGTGAACACCGCGACAGCAGGCGACGGTCCGCCGTGCCCTGCACGCACGGTGTGCTGCTGTCCATTCTCGTCTTCCCACAGAACCTCGGTGGAACTGCCATCGGAAGCGATCTCGAAGAGCAGCGACGCGAACGAGGATTTTCCGCTTCCGTTGTGGCCGTAGATAACCGAGCGCTTACCCAACGGCAGGTCAGCCGGCCAGAATCCTCTGCTCAACGAGCGATACGAACCGGTAGGTTCTAAACGACGAAGCATGGAGCGACTTTAGCGAGGCCAGGCGACAGGTTCGGCCCAAATTCGGCCCGCGCGGCGCAACTGGCGTAAGCCGCTGCTCTAGATCGACTTGTTTCAAATCTAATATTGGTGGGTGCTCAAAAGTCGGAGCAGTTGTATCCGAGCGATTGCTCGCACGATCCGCAGCACCAAGGAGTAGGGCGACCGCGACGCCGGGTCGGTCGGCGGCGCGCCCGGCAAGACCGTCGAAGTCCAACGTCGCTGATCAAGCTGTGTTCGTATGCAGGAGGCTGGCGAGGGGATACGCCTCTTCGACAACGGCAGTAGCCATGTCGACTGCCGTCTGCGCCTGCTCGTCTGTCAATGCGTGACCGCGGTGAGTTGCGTAATTCCGCGGCTTAATAAGGTCTTCATCTAGTCGGTGGGATAGCAGCCCCTTGCGCAGGTCCCTCAGCAATCGTGCGCGTCCCTCGAGCGCTCGATACCTCGCGTCTAGTGCTTTCTTCACTATATCGGTGGTGTTGGCCGTAGCGAGGTAGTTGTCGATGAGCTTAGTCATTGCAAGCTCTGCTGCAGTCGCAGCGTCAATTACCGCCCTCCGCGTCTGACCTGTGTTCAACAGTGAACGCGCATCACGAATCAACATCCATTCCGTCGGGGGTGCACCTCCGTCGCCGGTAGCGGCTATGCACGCCTGGAGATTCTGTAGCTCCAAGGGGGTTGGCTGTACACGATTTTCAGTCGCGTACCCATAACTTTCTTCGCTCATGCGCTGCCCGTCCGCATCCGTTGTCCACGCCTCAACGTTCCAGCTTTTGTAGAAGAAGGCCGCCGAGATCCCTGAATTGCCGCCGCCGATCTGTACGAAGTCTTGCGATGTCAAAATGCTTACCCAAGAAGTGAAGCGCGCCCACCAATCCTCAAGCTCCATCACGAATTTATCGGCGGCAGCTTCGAATTCCTCGTCGGTGGACGCCGTCAGCGATGTGTAGAACCGGCAGCGCAAGACGCGGAACTGGACCTCGTCTAACTCATCATCGTCCACCGGTAGACCGGCCAGTGAAAGCAGCGCCCGCACTTTCAGCGTGCCGAGGTCCGGAAGCACGAGCCCCCAGGCGTCCTGGTCCTGATCCTCATCCTCGTCGATTGGGCCATAGGTCCATCGAGGCGAACGCAGCGTCGGATGCGGGCGACGCGTGTCAAGCTGCGGCAAGCTGATAATGATGTCGTGGTTCGCGGTCCGCGACTTGAACTCTCCGCTCAAGCAATCCGGCGTCACGATGAGCCCCTGACCCCCACACTCAAAATGTCCCTCCAGCGGCCACTCTCTCGCTACGCGGTCGCCTGAAGAATCATCGTCGGCCATCCGTGCATCATTCCAGCGGAGAATTGGGCGCACCATCGAATGAGTCTGTTCAGTGCCGGTCACGCAACCGCTCCGTTCCCCACTTGGGCACGATCACCACGTCTAGCAAGCTCCGGTAACCGGCAGCCGTCTTAGGTGCCCGGTTAGCAGCCTTAGCCGCAAACCAAGTCTCAGCCACGGTCCCGAAGGTCACAGCGGAGGTGCGGATCGGCATATGTGCCGGTAATCAGCGCCGTCGTGATCCCATCAATGTGGCGCTTCGCATCGGCGCGCCGGTCAAACGCCGTTCTGCGCTCCTGGCCGTCGTGGTCCACCCACCGAGCTAGCCAACGCTTGCCCTGGCCGTGACGCACGGTACATACCAGCGCGCCACTCTTGCCGTGCTTCGGGTCGGTACACCAGACCGGGCCAGGCATGTTGGCAGCGGGCCAGTTGACCTGTTCGCCGCGCCGCGCTGGCCGGTGCCAACGGTCCTCCTCGCCTGCCCGGTCGTTTCGCTTGGTCGGTGCGCTCATGGTCCGCAGCATGGAAGATCGCTGCGGACTGTACGCGGACTGACGCGCCGTGCGGACTGGCCGCTTCGGCATATTTCCTGTTAAACCGTGCCCCCAGTGAGACTCGAACTCACACTGTGCGGATTTTAAGTCCGCTGCCTCTGCCAATTGGGCTATGGGGGCGCGCGCCGGGCGATCGGCGCGCCCATGACGTTAGCGCGTGCGACCTCGGGCTCCGATGACCACGGGGCCGGCGAAACCTGCGTCGCACCCCAGGTCACCGCCGAGAACGCCGCGGATCACAGGGAGTGCCGACTGAAGTCATTGGTAACTCACAGCTTTCACCCAGTTCAGAGCCGTAATTCACAGCGAGCTGCGCTACGGTGAAGGGGCGACAGAGCCTGGCTCTTCTCGCGGAAAGGCCCGGCGGCCCCCCCGACAGCCGGGCTTTTTCCGTTTCACGACCATGTTCGCCTCCGGACGGCACGACACCCCGGGGGAAGGGCTCCCGGGGTGTCGTGAGCTTGGCGATCAGGCCGCGACTGCCTCCTTTTGTGACGCCGGCGGGTGATCGTTGTCGAGCATGGTGACCTCGTCGAACGGATCGCTGCCGGACAGCACGCGGTCGACCTTGGCCGTGTCCACCGTCTTGGTCCACGAACCCACCAGCAGAGTGGCCACCGCGTTGCCGGAGAAGTTGGTCACCGCGCGGGCCTCGGACATGAATCGGTCGATCCCGACGATCAGGCCGACCCCGTCGAGCATCTCCGGCCGATGGGCCTGCAGGCCGCCGGCCAGCGTCGCCAGCCCGGCCCCGCTCACCCCGGCCGCACCCTTGGACGCCACGATCATGAACACCAGCAGACCGATCTGCTCCCCCACCGACAGCGGGTCGCCGAGCGCATCGGCGATGAACAACGACGCCATCGTCAGGTAGATCGCGGTGCCATCCAGGTTGAACGAATATCCGGTCGGCACAACCACACCCACGGTGCTCTGCTGCACACCAAGGTGCTCCATCTTCGCGATCAGCCGCGGCAGCGCCGACTCCGAGGACGACGTGGCGAAGATCAGCAGGTACTCCCGCGCCAGGTAGCGGACCAGTTTGAAGATCGACACCCCGGCCACCATCCGCAGCAGCGCGCCGAGCACACCGAACACGAACACCACGCACGTCAGGTAGAAGCCCAGCATCAGCACCAGCAGGTTGGTCACCGCGCTCCACCCGGTCTGGCCCACCACATTGGCCATCGCACCGAACGCGCCAATCGGGGCCAGCCACAACACCATTGCCAGGATCTTGAACACCAGCCGCTGCAGATGCTCCACCCCACGCAGGATCGGCTCACCCTTGGTGCCCATCGCCTGGATCGCGAACCCGACCAGCAGCGCCACGAAAAGTCCTTGCAGCACATTGCCGTCCGTCAGTGCGGAGAACAGCGACGTCGGAATGATGTGCTGGATGAACTCGATCAAACCGCCCGACTCGTGCGCCTGCTCGGCCAGTTGCGCTCCCTTGCCGGCCGTCGACTCCGAGAGCTTGAGGCTGCTGCCGGGATGCAGCAGGTTGCCGACCAACAGGCCGATGCCCAGCGCGATCGTCGACATCACCAGGAAGTAGCCGAACGCCAACCCGCCGACCTTGCCGACGGTGGCGGCTTTGCGTACCGATCCGATACCCAGCACGATCGTGCAGAAGATCACCGGGACGATCATCATCTTGATCAGGGCGACGAACATCGTGCCCAGAACGCCGACGTCCTTGCCGATGCCGGGGGCCATCAGACCGACGGCGACGCCGCCGACCACCGCGAGGATGACAGCGATGTACAGCCAGTGGGTGCGATCCCGGCGCTTGGGCGCGGGGGGTTTCTCATCGCCGCCTGGACGATCCACAACCGTGGTCATGAGCGGTTTCCTTCCGGTGTGACGGCAATAGGTCTGAAAGGATGGTTTACCCTCACGTGACGCAGGTCACGCTTTAGTTCATTACGTTCATCGCGGAGGTGGGCAGTGGCCGTACTGCCGCGCTCCCTGGCGGGCCAGGCCTTCGCGCTGCAGGCCGCGGTAATCCTGCTGGTGGTGATGGCAGGCAGCGCATTGGCCCTCTTCGATGCGAAACGCCACGGCGACGAAGCCGCCCGTCAGCAGGTCACCGCGATCGCCGTCGCCCTGGCTGACGCGCCGTCCACGGCGGAAGCGATCGAAAGCAGCAACGCTGCACGGGTTCTGCAGCCGGTCACCGAGGCGGTCCGCAAGAGCACCGGCATCGCCTTCATCACGATCATGGCGCCCGACCGCACCCGGTTCACCCACACCAACCCCGAGCAGATCGGCCAGAAGTACATCGGGACCATCGAGCCGGCGTTGCGCGGCGACGTCTTCACCGAGGTCTACACCGGCACCCTCGGTCCGTCGGTGCGCACCATCGCGCCGGTGCGCAGTGACAGCGGACAGGTCATCGGGCTTGTCGCCGCCGGCATCACGCTCGAAAGCCTCTCCGCGCGCTGGCGTTCGCAATGGCTGATGATCGTCGGCGTTGCGGCCGGGGCACTGGCCCTGTCCTTCGTCGGCATCTGGGCGATCCGACGGCGCGTCCTGCACCAGACCCACGGCCTGGCGCCCGACGAGCTGCGCGTGATGTACGACCACCACGACGCCATCCTGCACTCGGTCTCCGAAGGGCTGATCGTGTTGGACCGCAGCGGCGTCGCACTGGCCAACGACGAAGCCCGACGCCTGCTGGCCCTGCCTGCCGGCCCGATAACCCGGGCCGATCTGCCAGAGTTCCTGCGCGGCAACGACCCCGGTGTGCGTGACGAGGTCCGGCTCACCGATGACCGGGTACTGGTGGTCAACCGCTCCGCGGTCAGCGCGTCGGACAGCGAAGTCGTCACCATTCGTGACCGCACCGAATTACAAGGCGCGCTGGGCGAATTGAGTTCACTGCAGGGCTTTACCGACTCGCTGCGCGCACAGGCTCACGAGTCGGCCAACAAACTGCACACCGTCGTCACGCTGGTGGAGATGGGCCGTCCCGAGGAGGCCGTCAAGTTCGCCACCCAGGAACTGGCGCTGTCCCAGCAGCTCGTCGACCGGGTCTCCGACGCCGTCGGCGAACCCGCCCTGGTGGCGCTGCTGCTCGGCAAGACCGCCGAGGCCGACGAGCGCGGCATCGAGTTGACCATCACCGAAGAGACCCACCTGCCGGCCGAGGCATTGCTGAGCCCGCAGGAGATGGTCACTGTGCTGGGCAATCTGATCGACAACGCGATGGACGCGTGCGACCGCGACGACCCGTGGGTGGAGGTGACCGTCAACCAGAGTGACGAGCAGCTGCAGATCCAGGTCGCCGACAGCGGCCCCGGCATGGACCCCGACACCTTCGCACGCGCCAGGCAGCGCGGCTATTCGACCAAGTCCGGCGGCGACCAAGGACACCAGGGCCTCGGGCTCGCGCTGGTCGCCCAGATCGTCAACCGGCACGGCGGCAGCTTGAGCGCCGACGTCACCTACGGCTCGGTGGTGACGGTGACGATCCGATGATCACCGTGCTGATCGTCGAGGACGAACCGCTGATCGCCGAAGCGCACAACGCGTATCTGTCTCGGCTGCAAGGCTTTACCGTCGCGGGCATAGCCAACACCGCACGCGACGCGATGCGCATCGCCGCCGAAGCCGAATCACCCGTCGACCTGGTGTTGCTCGACCTCGGCCTGCCCGACGCCAGCGGGATCGCCCTGGCCTCGGCGCTGTCCGGGCTGCGGCCCGCCCCCGACATCATCGCGATCACCTCCGAACGCGATCTGGAGATGGTGCGCGCCGCCGTCGCCCACGGTGCACTGGCCTACCTGCTGAAGCCCTTCACGTTCGCCGCGTTCCGCGACCGCCTCGAGCGCTACCGCCGCTACCGCGAGGCGTTGCCGGCGGGCACCGAGGCGGCCAGCCAGGCCGAGGTGGACCGTGCGCTGGCCGAGCTCCGCAGCACCGATAAGTCGGTGGCCCCCAAGGGCGCCGCACCCGGGACCACCGACGAGATCGCCCGCGCCGTGCGTGATCGCGCCGACGGGCTGACCGCCGACGAGGCCGCGAAACTGGTCGGCGTCTCCCGGGTGACGGCCTGGCGCTACCTGGAACGGCTGGCCGACGACGGCACCGTCACCCGCCTCACCGAATACGGCAAGACGGGTCGGCCGAGTACGCGCTACCAGTGGCGTTGAGTGGTCGAGGGCGAGGCGATAGCCGTTTTTCCACAACGTGATATCGCCGGTGATATCGCGTTTCGGAAGAAGGTAGGCCCACGCGGCGGCGCGGCCCGCCCGGCGCCCCGTCGCGGCCCTTGCGAGACGGCTCCTTGCCCCCTTGCGTAGCCGGTCACAGCGTTACTAGGATGTCCTAGTATTCAGCCGGCAGGTCAGCCAAGGGGCAGTCATGAGCACAACCATCCAGCACTTCATCGACGGTAAGCGCAGCAACCTCAGCAGCACGCGCACCGCGGACGTCTTCAACCCCAGCACCGGTGAGGTGCAGGCCCAGGTTCTGCTGGCCTCAGCCGCCGACGTCGATACCGCGGTGGCCTCCGCGGTCGAAGCGCAGAAGGAATGGGCGGCCTGGAATCCGCAGCGGCGCGCCCGCGTCCTGATGAAGTTCATCGAGCTGGTCAACGCCAACGTCGAAGAGCTCGCCGAGCTGCTGTCCATCGAGCACGGCAAGACCGTCCCCGATTCCAAGGGCGACATCCAGCGCGGCATCGAGGTCATCGAGTTCGCCATCGGCATCCCGCACCTGCTCAAGGGTGAGTTCACCGAAGGCGCAGGCGGCGGCATCGACGTGTACTCGATCCGCCAGCCGCTCGGCGTCGTCGCCGGCATCACGCCGTTCAACTTCCCGGCGATGATCCCGTTGTGGAAGGCCGGCCCCGCCCTGGCCTGCGGCAACGCGTTCATCCTCAAGCCGTCCGAGCGGGACCCCTCGGTCCCGGTGCGCCTGGCCGAGCTGTTCCTCGAAGCCGGCCTGCCCGCCGGTGTGTTCCAGGTGGTGCAGGGCGACAAGGAAGCCGTCGACGCGATCCTGCAGCACCCCGACATCAAGGCCGTCGGCTTCGTCGGCAGCTCCGACATCGCGCAGTACATCTACTCCACCGCGGCGGCCAACGGTAAGCGCTCGCAGTGCTTCGGCGGCGCCAAGAACCACATGATCGTCATGCCCGACGCTGACCTGGACCAGGCCGTCGACGCGCTGATCGGCGCCGGTTACGGCAGCGCCGGTGAACGCTGCATGGCCATCAGCGTCGCGGTCCCGGTCGGGGAGGAAACCGCAAACCGCTTGCGCGGCAGGCTCGTCGAACGCATCAATGAGCTGCGCGTCGGACACAGCCTGGACCCCAAAGCCGACTACGGCCCGCTGGTGACCAGCGCCGCACTGCAGCGGGTCCGCGACTACATCGACGCCGGTGTGGCCGCGGGAGCCGAGATCGTGGTCGACGGCCGCGAGAAGACCAGCGATGAGATGACGTTCGATGACGCGAGCCTCGAGGGCGGCTTCTTCATCGGCCCCACCCTCTTCGACCACGTCACCACCGACATGTCGATCTACACCGACGAGATCTTCGGCCCGGTTCTGTGCATCGTGCGCGCACACGACTATGAAGAGGCGCTGCGGCTGCCGACCGAGCACGAATACGGCAACGGGGTGGCCATTTTCACCCGCGACGGTGATGCCGCTCGCGACTTCGTCTCCCGCGTTCAGGTCGGCATGGTCGGCGTCAATGTTCCGATCCCGGTTCCGGTGTCCTACCACACCTTTGGTGGCTGGAAGCGCTCCGGCTTCGGCGATCTCAACCAGCACGGTCCGCACTCGATCCTGTTCTACACCAAGACCAAGACCGTCACCGAGCGGTGGCCGTCGGGAATCAAGGACGGCGCCGAGTTCGTCATCCCCACAATGCAATGAACTATCTGACCCTCGACGACGACGATCGCGTGATCGCCGACACGGCGGCCGCGTTCGCGATCAAACGCCTTGCGCCCCATGCCTTGGACTGGGACCACTCCAAGGAGTTCCCGGTCGACGTGCTGCGCGAGGCTGCCGAGCTGGGGATGGCCGCCATCTACTGCGCCGAGGACGTCGGCGGCAGCGGGCTGCGGCGCCTGGACGCAGTGCGGATCTTCGAGCAGCTCTCGACGGCCGACCCTGCACTGGCGGCGTTCTTGTCGATCCACAACATGTGCGCGTGGATGATCGACACCTACGGCACCGACGACCAGCGCAAGTCGTGGATCCCGCGGCTCGCCTCGATGGAAGCCATCGCCAGCTACTGCCTCACCGAGCCGGGAGCGGGATCGGACGCTTCGGCGTTGCGCACCAAGGCGGTTCGCGATGGTGACCACTATGTGCTCGACGGGGTCAAGCAGTTCATCTCCGGCGCGGGTAGCTCGGACGTGTACATCGTGATGGCCCGCACCGGCGCCGACGGACCGCGTGGCATCTCGGCGTTCGTCGTCGAAAAGGACACCCCTGGGCTGACTTTCGGCGCACAGGAGGAGAAGATGGGCTGGAACGTGCAGCCCACCGCGCAGGTGATCCTCGACGGCGTGCGGGTCCCCGCTGCGGCGATGCTGGGCGGCCCGGAGGGTGAGGGCACCGGATTCGGTATCGCGATGAATGGCCTCAACGGCGGACGTCTCAACATCGCAGCCTGCTCACTGGGTGGCGCACAAGCCGCCTACGAGAAAGCGGCGCGTTATCTCGCCGACCGGCAGGCCTTCGGTGGAGCACTTCTCGACGAGCCGACCATCCGGTTCACGCTGGCCGACATGGCGACCGCGCTGGAAACCTCGCGGTTGATGCTGTGGCGCGCGGCCGTCGCCTTGGACAACAACGAACCGGACAAGGTCGCGCTGTGCGCCATGGCCAAACGGTATGTCACCGACGCCTGCTTCGAGGTCGCCGACCAGGCGTTGCAGTTGCACGGCGGATACGGCTACCTGCGGGAGTACGGGATCGAGAAGATCGTTCGCGATCTGCGGGTGCACCGAATCCTGGAGGGCACCAACGAAATCATGCGCGTGGTCATCGGGCGAGCAGAAGCTGCCCGGGCACGCGCAACGGCATGAGGCAAAGGAGCCACACATGACGACGGTCGCGTTCCTGGGGCTGGGCCATATGGGCGGGCCGATGGCGGCCAATCTGGTCAACGCCGGCTACACGGTGCGGGGCTTTGATCCGGTACCCGCATTACGCGCGGCGGCCGAGGAGAAAGGCGCGACGGTCTTCGACGCCGGCGCCGCCGCAGTGTCCGAGGCAGACGTCGTCATCACCTCGTTGCCCAACGGTGCGATCGTGAAAGCCTGCTATGCCGAAGCGCTTCCGGCCGCCGCGACGGGCACGCTGTTCATCGACACCTCGACGATCTCCGTCGACGACGCCCGCGACGTCAACGCACAGGCCTCGGCGGCCGGGATGGCTCAGCTCGACGCCCCCGTCTCCGGCGGCATCAAGGGTGCCACCGCGGGCACGCTTGCATTCATGGTCGGCGGCGACGCCGAAGCATTGGACAGGGCTCGACCGGTCCTGGATCCGATGGCCAGCAAGGTGATTCACTGCGGGTCATCGGGCGCAGGCCAGGCCGCCAAGCTGTGCAACAACATGGTGCTGGCCGTGCAGCAGATCGCCGTGGGGGAAGCCTTCGTGCTGGCCGAGAAGCTGGGCCTGTCGGCACAGTCGCTGTTCGACGTGATCACCGGCGCCACCGGAAACTGCTGGGCGGTCCACACGAACTGCCCTGTGCCCGGACCTGTTTCGACGTCACCGGCCAACAACAACTTCCAGCCTGGCTTTGCCACCGCGCTGATGAACAAGGACCTCGGGCTGGCGATGGATGCGGTGTCCTCGACCGGCGCCACCGCACCACTGGGCACCCATGCCGCCGAGATCTACGCCAAGTTCGCCGAGGAGCACGCCGATCTGGACTTCAGCGCGGTCATCGAAACCCTGCGTTAGAAATCTCCGGCGTGGTGGCGCAGCGTCTCGATAGACGCCACCAGGGCCCGGGCTTCCGGCGCGGCCATCCCGATATCGGCGAACACCACCTCGTTGAGCGTGGCGGTGGCGTCCTCCACCGTCGAGCGCCCCAGGTCGGTGATCTCGACCAGCGTGGTGCGCCCGTCGGTGGGATGCGGCACGCGCCTGACCAATCCGTCGGCCTCCAGCCGGCGGATCGCGTGCGTGACGCTGGTGACGTGCACCTGCAACCGGTCTGAGGCCTTGGTGATCGGTAACGCCCCGGAGCGGCTGAACGCCAACAGCCGCAACAGCTCGAAGCGGGAGAAGCTCAGATCGTAGGGCCGCAACGCGTTCTCCACCCGGGCCAGCAGGATCTGGTGGGCCCGCATCACCGAGGTCACCGCCACCATGCCCTCGGCGACATCACCCCACCCGGCGCGCTCCCAGTTGCGTCGCGCGGCAGCGATCGGGTCCGGCTTGGCGGGCGGGATTGATTCGGCCATCCGGACATTCATACCGCATGGCGCAGACCTACAGGCTGCGCTGTAACAGCACGTCGCCGGTCTCGGCCTTGACGACCTGGACTGCGGCGATCTTCTCCATCGGCATCGACGTGCTGCCGGTCGGCGAGGCGGACTCCCCTTCGCGCGCCATCCACGTCGCCAACTGCACCCTGCTGCCGTCGCGACCGACGGCATACATCGCCAGCTTGTCCGCGTCCTCGGTCGCGTCGGCGCCGATCTCCTGGTGGTAGGTGCAGGTCATCTCGATATGGGTGCCCCACCCCATCGGAGTGACCTGGATCGTCGCGTCGAACGACGACGGCATCACCGGCGTCATGCTGACCGTCGCGGCCGAGACCTGCGGGGCTGGGGTGTGCGCGCCGAAGGGTGCGGGCTTGATCGCGACGAAGACACCAACGGCCAGCACCGCAGCGGCTGCGGCGGCCACCGACCAGGTGATCCACCGGCCCCGGCGACGGCGCCTGCGCACCTCGAACAGCACGCCGTCGAGCAGCTGCGGGCGCAACGGCGGTGGTTCCATCCCGCCGGTGTCGATGGCGGTCACCTCGTCGGGGGTGAGCATGGCCAGCAGCGCGGGCATCCCGCTGAGCTCGCCGACGGACGAACGGCAGGGCACGCATCCGCTGAGGTGCGCTTCGTATTCGCGGCGCTCACTGCTCGACAGCGACCCCAGTACGTAGGCGGCGTCCCATGTCTCGTACGGATCGTGTGGATCCTTCACCGGGTCACCCCCATCTCCTGCAACGTCAGCCGAAGCGCGCGCACCGCGTAGTGCAGTCTCGACTTCACCGTCCCCTCGGCGATCTGAAGGTCGGCCGCGATCTGCGCTGTGGTCCAGCCAAGATAGTAGGAACGGCGGACGACGGCGCGATGATCGGGCGACAGCTGCGCCAGCGCATCCCCGATCAGCAGCCGGTCCAGCGCGCTGTTGACCTCGTCCGGCCCTGCGGGCTCCGGCGCACCGTCGGTGTTCAGCGAGTCGGTCTCCCGGCGGAACCGGGCGCTGCGCCGTTCGTCGATGATCATGTTGCGGGCGACCGTGAACAGCCACGCCCGTGCAGAACGCTCGGCGTCGCCGGCGACCTCCGGATGCTGCCAGGCCCGCAGCAGGGTCTCCTGGACCACGTCCTCCGCGCGGGCCGGATCGCCGGTCAGCCGCAGCGCATAGCGCCATAGCGCGGCCGCGTGCTCCTCGTAGAGCACCCGAACCAACGCCGCCTCCGGGTCGTCCATGGTCAACCTCCCGGCTGATACACGTAACCGGTGGGTGTTTGGTTCACAGTGTGCGCTCGCCGCCGGGCGTCAGCCGCGAAATCGACTTCAGGGTCGTGATCGTCGCCGGACAACAGCCATGATGGCGGTCTCGGCGCCGATTACACCGTGAGGATGCGCGGGCCGTCGTCGGTGACGGCGACGGTGTGTTCCCAGTGCGCGGCGCGGGACCCGTCGGCGGTGACGACGGTCCACTCGTCGGCCAGGATTCGGGTCTTGGTGGTGCCCAGGGTCAGCATCGGTTCGATCGCCAGCACCGATCCGGCGACCAGTGTGGGGCCGCGACCGGGCTCGCCCTCGTTGGGCAGGAACGGGTCCATGTGCATGGCCCGGCCGATGCCGTGCCCGCCGTAGCCGGCGACGATGCCGAACCGGCGGCCGTAGGTCTGCTCGGCCGCGCGGGTGCCCTTCTCGATGGCATGCGACACGTCGGTGAGCCGGTTGCCCGGGATCATCGCCGCGATACCGGCTTCCATCGACTGCTTCGTCGCCGCCGACAGCGCCTCATCCATCGCGATCAAAGTGCCGATTCCGAACGTGACAGCGGCATCGCCATGCCAGCCGTCGATGATCGCCCCGCAGTCGATCGACACCAGGTCGCCGTCGGCGAGCTTCTCGTCGGCCATCGGAATGCCATGCACCACACGGTCATTGACCGACGAGCAGATGCTGGCCGGATAGCCGTGATAGCCGAGAAAAGACGGGGTGCCGCTGGCCTGCCGGATCACCGACTCGGCGACGTCGTCGAGGTCCTTGGTCGATACCCCGGGGGCGGCGGCCGCCTGGACGGCCCGCAACGCTGCCGCCACCACGGCGCCGGCGGCGGCCATCGCATCCAGCTCCCCCGGCGTGCGGGCGGGAACGGTTTTGCGATTGCGCAGCCCGGGCAGTGAAACCATCGAAACTCAGCGACCGAGTGCGTGCAGCGCCCGCGCGAACACCTCGTCGAGGCTGCCGACGGCGTCGACGGTCTTGAGCTCGTCGGAGTAGTAGTCGAGCAGCGGCGCGGTCTCGTCGCGGTACACCTTGAACCGGTTGCGGATGACGTCCTCGGTGTCGTCGGCGCGGCCACGGCCCTTGAGGCGCTCGACCAGCTCATCCTCGGGCACCCGGAACTCGAGCACCGCATCCAGCACCAAGTCGCGCTTGGCCAGCATCTGCTTGAGCGCCTCGGCCTGCTCCACCGAGCGGGGGAAGCCGTCGAGGATGAAGCCGCCGGACACATCCGCGTCGTTGAGCCGGTCGTCGACCAGCGCGTTGGTCAGCGTCGCCGGAACCAGGTCACCGGCGTCGAGGTACTTCTTGGCCTCCAGCCCCAGCTCGGTGCCGGTGCTGATGTTATGCCGGAACAGGTCACCGGTCGAGATCTGCGGTACGCCGAGCTTGTCCGCCAGCTTGACCGCCTGAGTTCCTTTGCCCGCGCCCGGCGGTCCCAGCAGAACGATTCTCACTTCAGGAACCCTTCGTAGTTGCGCTGCATGAGCTGGCTCTCGATCTGTTTGACCGTATCCAAACCGACACCGATCATGATCAGAACCGCGGTACCGCCGAACGGCAGGTTCTGGACGCCGCCGCTATTGCCCATCTGCAGGAAGACGTTCGGCAGGACGGCGATCACACCCAGGTAGATCGAGCCGGGCAGGGTGATCCTGTTCAACACGTACCGCAGGTAGTCGGCGGTCGGCTTGCCCGGCCGGATGCCCGGGATGAAGCCGCCGAACTTCTTCATCTCGTCGGCACGTTCGTCAGGGTTGAACGTGATCGAGACGTAGAAGTAGGTGAAGAAGATGATCAGCCCGAAGTAGATGGCGATATAAACGGGATCCGCTGGGTTCGTCAAATAGTTGGCGACGAAACGATCCCACCAGCCGTTGCTCGGGGTTGTTCGACCGCTCTGGATCAGCTGAGTGATCAGGTGCGGGATGTAGATCAGCGACGACGCGAAGATCACCGGGATGACGCCGGCCTGGTTGACCTTCAGCGGCAGGTAGGTCGACGTGCCGCCGTACATCCGCCGGCCGACCATGCGCTTGGCGTACTGCACCGGGATGCGGCGCTGTCCCTGCTCGACGAATACGACGCCGATGATGATCAGTAGAGCCGCCCCACAGACCGCGGTGAAGATCAGGCCGCCACGGCTGTCCAGGATGCTCTTGCCCTCAGCGGGGATGCGAGCAGCGATACCGGCGAAGATCAGCAGCGACATGCCGTTGCCGACGCCCCGCTCGGTGACCAGTTCGCCCATCCACATGACCAGCGCGGCGCCCGCGGTCATCACCAGGACGATGATGACCAGCGAGAAGATGCTGGTGCTCTGCAGGATGTCCAGGGTGCAGCCCTGCAGCAGTCCACCGTTGGCGGCCAGGGCCACGATGCTGGTGGCCTGCAGGATGGCCAGCGCGATCGCCAGGTAGCGCGTGTACTGGGTCATCTTGGCCTGACCGGCCTGACCCTCCTTGCGCAGCTGTTCGAAACGCGGGATGACCACCGTGAGCAGCTGCACGATGATGCTGGCGGTGATGTAGGGCATGACGCCCACCGCGAACACCGTCAGCTGCAGCAGTGCGCCGCCGGAGAACAGGTTGATCAGCGAATAGATCTGCCCGCCGGCACCACCACTCACCTGCTCGATGCACTGGTGGACGTTCTTGTAGTTGACCCCGGGGGACGGCAGTGAGGCGCCGACCCGGTACAGGATCACAACACCCAACGTGAACAGGATCTTTCGCCTCAGGTCGGCCGTCCTGAGCGAAGAGATGAAAGCCGAGAGCACTCTTCCTCCTGGGCAGCCGGACGTGAGTCACAGCGTGCCATTGGGGCTGGCCTGGCCAGCGTTCGGGTAATCCTGCCTTGCGCCGATCGCCGCCTGGATTTTCACCCGCGGCACCGCTCGCTCAAACAGTCTACGAGAGTAACAGTTGGCCCAGGCAGGGCGGGAATCCGCGGATCAGCTTCCGGCGGGCAGCAGCGAAGCGACGCGGGAATCGGTACGGCCGCAGGCCGCTGCGCGCTCAGGAATCGCACAGCGGGAACAACGTACAGTCGATAGTGGTTAACTCAGCTAAGTATAAATGGCGGCAGTGAGGTCAAACGATGACGCGTACCGACAACGACACCTGGGACCTGGCCTCCAGTGTGGGTGCCACCGCGACTCTGGTCGCCGCTGCCCGCGCGGCGGCGAGCCGGGAGCACGACCCCTTGATCGACGACCCGTTCGCCGAACCCCTGGTGCGGGCCGTCGGCGTCGACTTCTTCACGAAGATGGCCAGCGGCGACCTGCCGAACCCGGACGACGACAGCGCCATGGGCGTCACCCGGATGACCGACAACATGGCGGTGCGCACGAAGTTTTTCGACGAGTTCTTCCTGGGCGCCGCCGACGCCGGTGTCCGTCAGGTCGTCATCCTCGCCTCCGGCCTCGACTCCCGTGCCTACCGACTGGACTGGCCGGCCGGCATGGTCGTCTACGAGATCGACCAGCCCGACGTCATCGCGTTCAAGACCCAGACGCTGGCCGAGCAGGGCGCCGCACCCACGTGTGACCGCAGGCCGGTGGCGATCGATCTGCGCAACGACTGGGCCACCGCGCTACGCGAGGCAGGCTTCGACCCGCAGGCGCCCACCGCGTGGAGCGCCGAAGGTCTGCTGGGCTACCTCTCGCCGGACGCGCAGGACCGTCTGCTGGACACCATCACCGACCTGTCCGCTCCCGGGAGCCGGGTGGCCATCGACGCCGCGCCGCCGTCGAACCCCGAGGAACAGGAAGAGTCGCGCGAAAAGATGCAGACCATCTCGCAGCACTGGCGCGACAACGGCTTCGACCTCGACTTCGGCTCGCTGGTCTATCTGGGCGAGCGCAACGAGGCCAGCGACTACCTGACCGACCATGGCTGGCAGGTCGATCGCTCCCCGGTCAACGACCTGCTGGCCGCCGGCCGGCGCGGGACCTTCGACGACGACGAGCCGATGGGCAAGCTCTACTACCTCAGCGCCATCTACGGCGGCGCCCGATGAGCCGCAGCGACTCCGACTCCTGGGACCTGGCCACCAGCGTCGGCACCACCGCCACCATGGTGGCCGCCGCCCGCGCGGTGGCCAGCCGCGAAGAGAACGCCCTTATCGACGATCCGTTCGCCGCTCCCCTGGTCCGCGCCGTCGGGATCGAGGTCTTCACGAAGATGGTCGACGGCGACATCGACATGGCAGCCATGGACGGCTCCGAGACCGCCCGGGTGATGACCGGTGTGATGGCGGTGCGGACCCGTTTCTTCGACGACTTCTTCCTGACTGCGGCCGCCGCCGGAGTGCGACAGGCGGTCATCCTGGCCTCCGGCCTGGACTCTCGGTCGTATCGGCTGGACTGGCCGGCGGGCACCGTGGTCTACGAGATCGACCAGCCCCAGGTCATCGACTTCAAGACAGAGACGCTGGCCGCGCTCGGCGCTTCCCCTACAGCGGATCTCCGCACGGTCAGCGTCGACCTGCGCGACGATTGGCCGGCCGCACTGCGGGCCAACGGTTTCGACGCCACCTTGCCGACCGCCTGGAGCGCCGAAGGCCTGCTCGTCTATCTGCCACCGGAAGCCCAGGACCGGTTGTTAGACAACATCACCGCGCTGTCCGCGCCCGGCAGCCGGATCGCCACTGAATACCACCCGGACGGCGGCCGCGGTCTGGCTGAGCGCTCCAAGGCGATCAGCGACCAATGGCGCGAACGAGGGCTGGACATCAACATGTCCGATCTGTTCTACGACGGAGAACGAAACCCCGTCATCGGCTACCTCGAACAGCAAGGCTGGCAGGTCGGCTCCCAGGCGCGAGCAGACCTGTTCGCCGCGTACGGACGCCCCTTCCCCGAGACCACCCTGACCGAATCACTGCGGAACTCCGTGTCCGTCACCGCAATCCGGAAGTAGCACCATGAGCCAGACAAACAGCCGATACGACGGCGACACCTGGGACCTGGCATCCAGCGTCGGCGCCACCGCGACATCGGTCGCGGCATCGCGCGCGCTGGCCTCCCGCGGCCCGGACGCACTCATCCACGACCCGTACGCCGAGGTACTCGTCAAGGCCGTGGGCGTGGAGTCCCTCATCCGGGTCGCCAACGGCGAAGCCAACATCGAGGACGACCCGATGCTCAACCGGCGCCGGATGACCGAGCAGATCGCCGTGCGCACCCGGTTTTTCGACGACGTGTTCACCAACGCCGCCCGCGACGGCATCACCCAGGCCGTCATCCTGGCCTCGGGTCTGGACACCCGCGCCTACCGGATGAGCTGGCCCGCCGGCTCGGTGGTGTTCGAGTTGGACCAGCCTCAGGTCATCGAATTCAAGACCCGCGTGATGGCCGACCTGGGGGTCTCGCCGACCGCCGATCGCCGCACCGTCGCGGTCGACCTGCGCGATGACTGGCCGACGGCATTGCGGGAACACGGTTTCGACATCACCCAGCCGACGGCGTGGATCGCCGAGGGCTTGTTGATCTATCTGCCGCCGGAGGCCCAGGACCGATTGCTGGACAACGTCACCGCGTTGTCGGCACCGGGAAGCCGATTCGCCACCGAATTCATGGCCGCCGGAACGACACTGCCGGACAGCTGGCGCGACAGGTTCAAGAAGTACTCGGCACAGATCGGCTCCGACATCGACCTGCCTGCCCTGTTCTACGACGGCGAGCGCAACTCGGCGGGCGACTACCTCGCCGAGCGCGGGTGGCGCATCAGCACGGTGAGCACCCGGGAATCCTACGCCGCCAACGGCTTTGACCTGCCCGACGACGAGACGCTGGTGCAGTTCAGCGACAGCACCGGTTACCTGACCGCCACCCGATCACAGGAGCAGTGATGACCCGAACCAATGACGACAGCTGGGACCTGACCTCCAGCGTCGGCGCCACCGCGACAGCCGTGGCCGCCGGACGCGCGCTGGCCACCAGCGACCCGCGGCGGCTGGTCAACGACCCGTTCGCCGATCCCCTGGTTCGCGCGGTCGGCATCGACTTCTTCATCAAGATGATCGACGGCGAACTGGACACCTCGGCATTCGGCGACCTCGCTCCCGAGCGTGTGCAGTCGATGATCGACGCAATGGGCGTGCGGGCCAAGTTCTTCGACGACTACTTCATCTCGGCGACCGGAACCGGCATCCGGCAGGCCGTGATTCTGGCGTCCGGTTTGGATGCCCGCGCATATCGGCTGCCGTGGCCGTCGGGCACCGTGGTGTTCGAGATCGATCAGCCCGACGTCATCGCGTTCAAGACCGGAGTGTTCGACGACCTCGGTGTTCAGCCGACCGCCCAGCGCCACACCGTCGGCATCGATCTGCGCGAGGACTGGCCGGCCGCACTGCGCGCCGCCGGCTTCGACCCGAGCCTGCCCACCGCGTGGCTGGCTGAGGGACTGTTGGTCTATCTGCCGTCCGAAGCACAGGACCGGTTGTTCGACACGATCACCGAGCTGAGCGCGCCCGGCAGCGCCGTGGCCACCGAATTCGTGCCCGGAATCATGGATTTCGACCCGTCGAAGGGGACGGCGATGACCGCCCAGGCCCGCGAACAGGGCCTCGACATCGACATGGGGTCGCTGGTCTACGCCGGCCCTCGCAGCCACGTGATGGAGTACCTCACCGGGAAGGGCTGGGATGTCACCGGGGTCGCCGACGAGGAGCTGTTCCGCCAGCTCGGACTGCCGCCCAGGCCCGAGCGGGACGACAACGACCCGTTCGGTGAAATCGTCTACGTCAGCGCCACTCTGGGCTGAACCCCAGCCATAGCGCAGTGGTTCCGGTCAGGGCACGCTCGCTCTGATCCACCACTCCCCTGATGGACTGGCCCATCAGCACCGCGATGGCTTCCGGCAGTGAGGCCGCAGCCGGCTGCGATGAAGGCTTGGGGCGCAGGAAGTCCCGCAGCGACGAGCTGGGGTAGCTGACCAGTTCGGCCTTGGTGTCGGCGTCGATCCCGGCGAGCACCTTGGCCCGTCGTACCGCCGTCCGCAGGCCCCCGAGTTCGTCGACCAATCCGTGCTCGAGGGCATCGGCCCCGGTCCACACCCGGCCCTGCGCCACCGCCTCGACCGCCTCGACGGACATGTGCCGAGCCTCGGCCACCCGCTGCACGAAGTCGGTGTAGAACAGATCGGCCTCGGCCTCCACCAGAGCCTGCTGTTCCGGGGTGAACGGCGCATTGACCGACCACGCGTCGGCATTGTCGTTGGTGCGCACACTGTCCGAGCCGACCCCCAGGCGCTCTTTGAGGCCCCGTGCCACGAGCTTGCCGGTCAGCACACCGATCGACCCGGTGATGGTGCCCGGGTTCGCGACGATGGCGTCGGCGGCCATCGCGACGTAGTAACCGCCCGATGCGGCGACCGCGCCCATCGACGCCACTACCGGCTTACCCTTGGCGCGCAGGCGGTTCACTTCGCGCCAGATCGTCTCCGAGCCCGTCACCGAGCCGCCGGGACTGTCCACCCGGACGACAACCGCGTCCACATCGTCGTCGGCCGCGACCTCGCGCAGCGCCGCTCCGATGGTGTCACCGCCGGCGCTGGACCGCCCGATCGGCAGGCCCTGTGGGCCGCCGCGGCCGCTGACGATCGACCCGGCGACGGTGACCACCGCGATCCTCGGGCGCTTCTTGCGGCCCGGCACCGACGGCATCGGCACCGCGGGACCGCCCTTGCCCGCCTGCGCGTAGCGGGACAGATACAGCCGCGGCGGGGCGTTGTCGCCGGAGTCGGCGTCACCGGATTCCGGCGAAACACCTTCCGGAGGGCAGGAGCGGAGCGACCCGGGAATAGGCTGAGCGCCAGTGAGTTCCGCGATCCGGCTGTACGCCTCGTCGCGGAAGCCGATCCGGTCGACCAGGTGTCCGTCGACCGCGGCGTCGCGCAGCAGCGGCGCCTGGTTTGCCAGTACGTCGACCGCGGCCACGTCGATGTGCCGCGACTCGGCGATGGCCTGCCACACCTGGCTGTGCAGGCTGGCGATCAACCGGGAATCGGCCTCGCGATGGGCGTCGGTGTAGTGGTCCTGGGTGAACAGATTGGCTGCCGACTTGTACTGGCCGCGCGTCACGAACTGCGCCTCGATACCGGCCTTGTCCAGGGCGTCCCGCAGAAACAGGGCGTTGGTGGCGAAACCGATCAGGCCGACGGTGCCCGTCGGTTGCATCCACACCTCGGAGAAGGCGGACGCCAGGTAGTACGACAAGGTGCCGGGGTACGTTTCGGCCCACGCCAGCGACGGCTTGGTCTCGCTGAAGGCGGCGATGGCGGCCCGCAGTTCCTGCACCGGTCCGGCCGGGGCAGCCGAAAGCTGAACGCGGGCAATCAGTCCCGCCACCCGCGGATCCTCTGCGGCGCGATGGATCGCGGCGACCGCGTCGCGCAGCAGCATCGTCCGGCCGCCACCGGTGATGAAGGTCAGCGGATCGAAGCCGCTGGACTCCGGCGGCACCGTCTGCAGGTCCAGCTCCAGGATGCAGCCGTCGGGCACACCGTGGTGCCGGGCGGTGTCGATGCGCCGCAGCGCGTCGCGGAGGTCGTCGGCGCCCGGTATCGCGGGCAGGAAGGCGAACATACAGTCGAGATTACCCACGCCGGTGCGGGTGCCCCTGCGCGCGCTCGTACCGTGGAGTGGTGAAGTACTCGATCTCGATACCGCAGTTCGACGCCGACGGCTTCGACGGCGAGGGGCTGCGGAGCTATCTGACCCGTGCCGAGGAACTCGGCTTCGAGGGCGGCTGGACGATCGAGCAGATCATCGGCCCGTCGCCGATGATCGCACCGATGGAACTGCTGGCCTGGGCCGCAGCGTGCACCACCACCCTGCGACTGGGCGTGGCCGTGCTGATCACCTCTCTGCACGACCCGCTGCAGCTGGCCTCGACGGTGACCGCCGTCGACCGGCTCAGTCATGGCCGCCTGGAGCTCGGGGTGGCGCCCGGCGGTGGCCGGCGAAAGTTCGAGGCGTTCGGCGTCGACCCGGCCACGTTCATCAGCAGCTTCACCGAAGGCCTGCAGTTGATGAAGGCGGCGTGGTCCGACGAGCCGCGGGTGACGTTTCACGGCCGGTTCCGCGACGTCGACGATCTGCCGATCGCGCCCAAACCCGTGCAGCGGCCACACCCGCCGATCTGGTTCGGCGCCAACGCCCCGCGCGCGATCGCCCGCGCGGTACGTCACGGCGACGCGTTCATGGGCGCGGGATCATCGACGACCGCCAACTTCGCGACCGCCGTGCGGACCCTGCGCACCGAAATGGCCGAGCAGCACAAGGATCCGGACACGTTCCGGATCGGCAAGCGGGTGTATCTCATCGTCGACGACGATGCGGCCCGGGCCCGCGAGCGGGTGCTGGCCGGTCTGCGCCGGATCTACGGCTCGATGCCCGGCGTGGACGCGGTTCCGGTGGCCGGCACACCGTCGGATGTGGTGCGCGGTTTGCGCGAGGTGATCGACGCCGGCGCGCAGACGCTGTTGCTGCACCCGGTCGGCGCGAGCCTGGCGGAGGATCGCGAGCAGATGGAACGCCTTGCCGCCGAAGTCATTCCGCAGCTGAGCTGACACAACGAGAAAAGCCCCCGCAAAGTGCGGGGGCTTTTGTCGTGGAACTCGAATTACAGCTCGGTGACCGAACCGCCTGCAGCGGTGATGGCCTCGCGGGCGCTGCCACTGAACTTGTGCGCGGTGATGTCGACCTTGGCGGTCAGCTTGCCGTCGCCGAGAACCTTGACGAGCACGTTCTTGCGAACGAGACCCTTGGCCACCAGGTCGTCGACACCGACGGTGCCACCCTCCGGGAAGGCCTTGTTCAGGTCGCCGACGTTGACGACGGCGTACTCGGTGCGGAACCGGTTACGGAAACCCTTGAGCTTGGGCAGCCGCATGTGGATCGGCATCTGCCCGCCCTCGAAGGTCACCGGCACGTTCTTGCGGGCCTTGGTGCCCTTGGTGCCACGACCGGCCGTCTTACCCTTGGAGCCCTCACCGCGACCGACGCGAGTCTTCGCGGTCTTGGAGCCGGGAGCCGGCTTCAGGTCGTGCAGCTTGATGACGCTCATGATTTAGCCTCAACCACTTCTTCTACTTCAACGAGGTGGTGCACAGCCTTGATCAGGCCACGCGTCTGCGGGTTGTCCTCGCGAACCACCGTCTGGCGAATCTTCCTCAGACCCAGGGTCCGCAGGCTTTCACGCTGCTTCCAGCGGGCACCGATGATGCCGCGCACCTGGGTGATCTTCAGCTCTGCCATGGTTATGCGCTTCCTTCACCACGCGCTGCTGCGGCAGCCAGCGCTTCGCTCTCCCGACGCGCGCGCAGCATGCCTGCTGGCGCGACGTCTTCGATCGGCAGCCCGCGACGAGCGGCCACCTCTTCAGGACGCTGCAGCAGCTTGAGCGCGGCAACGGTGGCATGCACCACGTTGATCGCGTTGTCACTGCCCAGCGACTTGGCCAGAACGTCGTGCACGCCAGCGCATTCCAGCACGGCACGGCACGCGCCACCGGCGATGACACCGGTACCGGGGCTGGCCGGACGCAGCATCACGACACCGGCCGCGGCTTCGCCCTGCACGGGATGGGTGACGGTGCCACCGATCAGCGGGACGCGGAAGAAGTTCTTGCGAGCTTCCTCGACACCCTTGGCGATCGCGGCGGGCACCTCTTTGGCCTTGCCGTAGCCGACACCGACCAGACCGTTGCCGTCACCGACGATGACCAGGGCGGTGAAGCTGAAGCGCCGACCACCCTTGACCACCTTGGAAACCCGGTTGATCGTGACGACGCGCTCGAGGTAGTTGCTCTTCTCGCCGCCGTCGCGGCCACCACGTCCACCGCGGTCGCCACGATCATCACGACGGCCACGGCCACCGCGATCGTCACGTCCGCCGCGCTGTACGTCGGTACGGGTGCCGGCTGAGGGGGCGCCGGTATCCGGCGCGCTGCCGGCTGCGGTCTGCTCCGCCATCATGCGGTCCTTCCGTTGTTCATCATTAGAATTTGAGTCCGTTCTCGCGAGCCGCGTCGGCCAGCGCCGCGATGCGGCCGCCGTAGGTGTTGCCGCCGCGGTCGAACACCACGGCCTCGACGCCTGCAGCCTTGGCGCGCTCGGCGATCAGCTGACCGACTCGCACGCTGTGGGCCTTCTTGTCACCCTCGACGGCGCGGACGTCGGCCTCGATCGACGATGCCGCAGCGACCGTGACACCCTCGGCATCGTTGACGAGCTGCACGTGGATGTGCCGCGAGGAGCGGTTGACCACGAGACGCGGCCGTTCGGCGGTGCCGACGACCTTCTTACGCAGCCGGTTGTGCCGACGCAGGCGCGAAACCCGGCGCGCGGCCGAGACACTCGTGCCGACCGGCGTCCGATCGTTGGCTGCCTTCTGTGCTTGAGCCATGGCTTACTTACCTGTCTTTCCGACCTTGCGGCGGATCTGCTCACCCTCGTACCGCACGCCCTTGCCCTTGTACGGGTCCGGGCGGCGCAGCCGACGGATGTTCGCCGAGATCTGGCCGACCTTCTGCTTGTCGATACCTGAGATCGAGAACTTGGTGGGCGTCTCCACCGCGAAGGTGATGCCCTCCGGGGCCTCGATGACCACGGGATGGCTGTAGCCGAGCGCGAACTCGAGGTTGCTGCCCTTGAGCGCGACGCGGTAACCGACGCCGAAGATCTCCATCTTCGTGGTGTAACCCTGGGTCACACCGGTCACCAGGTTGGACACCAGCGTGCGCGAGAGCCCGTGCAGCGAACGGCTGCGCCGCTCGTCGTCGGGCCGGCTCACCACGATTGCGCCGTCGTCGCTGCGCGACACGGTGATCGGCTCGGCGATCGCCAGCTCCAGCGTGCCCTTCGGGCCCTTGACCGACAGGTTCTGACCGTCGATCGTCACATCAACACCGGCGGGAATGGCCACCGGCTGCTTACCAATACGCGACATAGTTCTGCTTCTCCTATCCCGCTACCAGACGTAAGCGAGGACTTCGCCGCCCACGCCCTGTCGGGACGCTTGGCGGTCGGTCAGCAGGCCGGACGACGTGGAGATGATCGCCACGCCAAGCCCACCGAGAACCCGCGGCAGATTGGTGGATTTCGCGTACACCCGCAGACCGGGCTTGGACACCCGGCGCAATCCGGCGAGGCTGCGCTCGCGGTTGGGGCCGTACTTGAGCTGGACAACAAGTGACTTGCCGACCCGAGCATCCTCGGTGCGGAAATCGCTGATGTACCCCTCGCTCTTGAGGATCTCGGCGATGTTCGCCTTGATCTTCGAGTGCGGCAGGGTCACTTCGTCGTGATACGCCGAATTGGCGTTGCGCAGACGTGTCAAAAAGTCTGCGATCGGGTCCGTCATGGTCATGACTGGGCCTGTCTACCTTCCTCGCAACGGTTCCCACTCGGGTCGATTCCCTCGGGGGCCTGCTGCGCACCTGTTCTGTAGGGGTCTGTTACCAGCTGGACTTCTGCACACCGGGCAGTTCGCCGGCGTGGGCCATCTCGCGCAAGCAGATTCGGCACAGGCCGAACTTGCGGAAGACGGCGTGCGGACGCCCGCACCTGTTGCAGCGGGTGTAAGCCCGCACGGCGAACTTCGGCTTCTTATTGGCCTTGTTGACCAGTGCCTTCTTTGCCATCTGCTCAGTTCTCCTTGAAGGGGAAGCCCAGCGCGCGCAGCAGCGCCCGACCTTCGTCGTCGTTGGTCGCCGAGGTGACGACGGTGATGTCCATGCCGCGCGGACGGTCGATCGAATCGACGTCGATCTCGTGGAACACCGACTGCTCGGCGAGTCCGAAGGTGTAGTTGCCGTGGCCGTCGAACTGCTTGGGGCTCAGGCCGCGGAAGTCGCGGATACGCGGCAGCGCGATCGACACCAGCCGGTCGAGGAACTCCCACATCCGGTCGCCACGCAGGGTCACCCGCGCACCGATCGGCATGCCTTCGCGCAGCTTGAACTGTGCGATCGACTTGCGGGCCTTGCGGATCTCCGGCTTCTGGCCGGTGATCAGCGCCAGGTCGTTGACCGCGCCGTTGATCAGCTTCGCGTCGCGGGCGGCGTCACCGACACCCATGTTGACGACGACCTTGACCACGCCGGGGATCTGCATGACGTTGGCGTAGTTGAACTCTTTGTTGAGCGCGTCCTTGATTTCCTCGCGGTAGCGCGCCTTCAGCCGGGGCTGAACTTTTTCTGCGGTAGTCATATCTCTCAGAGGTCCTTGCCGTTGCTCTTGGCGATGCGAACGTTCTTGCCGGTCTCCTCGTCGCGGCGAACGCCGACGCGGGTCGGTTTGCCGTCGGAGTCGACCACCATCACGTTCGAGACGTGGATCGGAGCTTCCTGGGTGACGATGCCGCCCGAGGATGCGCCGCGCTCGTTCGCCGACTGCGCGGTGTGCTTCTTGATCCGGTTGACGCCTTCGACGAGGACGCGGTTGCGGGTCGGGTAGGCCTGCAGGACCTTGCCCTTGGCGCCCTTGTCCTTACCGGCGATGACGAGCACGGTGTCGCCCTTGTGGACCTTCATTTACAAAACCTCCGGGGCCAGCGAGACGATCTTCATGAACTTCTTCTCGCGCAGTTCACGACCGACCGGGCCGAAGATGCGGGTGCCTCGCGGGTCGTTGTCGTTCTTGATGATGACGGCGGCGTTCTCGTCGAACTTGATGTAGCTGCCGTCGGCGCGGCGACGTTCCTTGACGGTGCGCACCACGACGGCCTTGACCACATCACCGCGCTTGACGTTGCCACCGGGGATGGCGTCCTTGACGGTCGCCACGATGACGTCGCCGATACCGGCGTAGCGCCGCGACGAGCCACCCAGAACACGGATGCACAAGATCTCCTTGGCGCCCGTGTTATCGGCGACCTTGAGCCGCGATTCCTGCTGAATCACTAGATCTCCTCGACCTGGTTAACTGTGTGCACGGCAGATGCCGACCTGACGTGCGCGGTCTTGTTCTTGCTGCCCAAAGAGCACGCAGGGTTTTCTCGCGTGGAGATAACCGAGGTCTGCCCTAGGCAACCCCTACATGCTAGGTGACGAGCCCAAAAGCTCCAAATCGCTGCAGTTCATGACGCCCAAACCGACACATCGCCGAGGAAGTGCGAGTGGATCGCGCCGTTTCGTCGATCTCGGCTCAGGTCAGCCGCTCACCACGCAGCGGAAGCCGATGTGGGTGGTCGACGTGTCCTGCGACTGGGGCGACCGCGCGGCGGGCCGGTACCGGTGGCAGTACTCCGGCGCGCACAGATGCGAGCCGCCTTTGAGGGCCTGGCTGACGGCGGGATCGGGCACGGTGGGCGGCGGGCAGCACGAATTCCTCTGGTCCTTCTGGTTCAGCACGTGGTGCGCCGAGAACCGGGTGGTCGTCCACTCCCAGACATTGCCGATCATGTCGACCAGCCCGAACCCGTTCGCCGGGAAAGTCCCCACCGGCGAGGTCCCCGTCCACCCCGACGCCCCGTCGTTGCGGTACGGGAACCGCCCCTGCCAGGTGTTCGCCATCAACGCGCCCTCGACGGTCGGCTCGGTTCCCCAGACGTAGTCCGTGGTGCTGCCGGCCCGTGCGGCGTACTCCCACTCCGCCTCCGTCGGCAACCGCCGGCCGGCCCACCGCGCGTAGGCGGCCGCGTCGGGATAGGCCACCTGCACGACGGGATGGTCGGCCTTGTCCGCGATGTCGCTGCCGGGCCCGAACGGTGCGCGCCAGTTCGCGCCGGGCGCCCAGTCCCACCACTGCCGCCAGTCCCGCAGATCCACCGGGCCCGAAGTGGGCCGGAACACCAGGGCACCGGGTTGCAGATCCGCTTGCGGCACACCGGGATACAGCGCCGGGTCGAGTGCCTTCTCGGCGACGGTGACATGCCCGGTGGCAGCGACGAACTCAGCGAACTGCGCGTTGGTGACCGGATGCCGGTCGATCGCGAATGCGTCCACGGTGACCGTGTGGATCGGCGCCTCTTCGGGATAGAAACTCGTCGACCCCATTCGAAAGACACCGCCGGGCACCTCGACGAGCTCGGTGAGCATGGCTTCAGGGTATGACGATGCTGAACTTGTCGGTCAGCACCGAGGCGGCCTCGTCGAAACCGGGAGCTCCCGCCGGCGCCTCCACGTGCACGGCGACCAGATAGTTGCCGCTGTTGGTCCAGATGTGGGCGATGCGGTCGTGGTACTCCAGCGACTCGTCCGGATCCTGGGCCCAGGTGCCGATCAGCTTCTGCCCGCTGAATCCGCAGAAGTCACCCGGCAACAGGCTCAGCGTGCTGATCGGATACTTGGCCATCAGATCATCGCCGTACCGGGTGAAGGCATCGGCCGGCTCCAGCGTGGTGGCCGCGATCGTCACCTTGGCGACCATGTCGTCAGGCCCCGACAGCGACGCACCGACATCGCCGGCGCCGGGGGTCACCGACCATCCCTCCGGCACCCGAACGGTGATCTTGGGCGCGGCCGGGTCGGCGACGGCGGCCACCGCCGTCTGACCCTGCTGGTCCTGTCGGCACACGGCGGCGTTCGGCGGGACGGGCACCTTGGTGGTCTCCAGCACACCCGGTTGCGACGACTCCGGCTCGTCGGTCTCCCGGGTGGACGGCGACGCCGACGTGGGTGCGGCGCTGGTAGCGGAGGAGGAGGACGCCTCGGCACGGATCGGCATCCCGTCGCTGTTGCGCGCGCAGGCGGCAACGCCTGGAACGGCCAGCACCATCACCGCCGCAGCGGCACATACCAGCCGAGTCACCGCTCCAGTATGACGCGGCGCTCAGTCCCTGGCGAAGGCCACCGCGAGCTCGCGCTCCGCATCGACATACGGAGTCCCCGACACGTCAACCACAACCTGGGCGATCGTTCCTCCGGTGAAGCTGAAAGGTGCCTGGTAGGCGGCCGAGACAGCCTGGCCGAGGTTGCGGCCGACACTGACCCCGCCACCGGCCAACCCGAAGGTGAACGGGTGGGCTTTCACACCGGTCAGGGTGGCCACCGCGGCCCCGTCGACGTACAGCGTGGCGTCGCCGACCGGGGTATGGCTGCCGTCGACCGTGCCGGTCCGGGCGTAACCCACCCCCAGGATGTGGTCGCCCAGCGGCAGCGGCTCCGGGGCGATCACCCGCTGTTCCTCTTCGCCGAAGAAGTTGTAGACGAACTGCAGGCGTCCGTCGGCGACGAACAGCACATAGCCGCCGTGGCCGGCCCCCTGCTTGAACAGCACGCCGCGCACGTCGGGCGTGCTGATGGCCACCTCGGCCAGCACCGAGAACGAGCGGCCGACGATGTTCACACAGGCACCCATCCCCACCGGCGCGGTATTCGGGTAGTAGATGTAGCGCGGCCGATCACCGGCCAGCGTGGGTCGCCAGCGGCCCAGCATCTCCCCCACGTTGAGGTCGGACAACGGCAAGCCGTTGTATTTCTCGGCCTCGCTGAACCACAGCTTCTGCAATTCGGCGAGCTTCTCCGGGTGTTCGGCTGCGAGGTCGTGACATTGGCTGCGGTCGTTCTCGATGTGGTAGAGCTCCCAGCGGTCGTCCTCGAAATGCGACCAGCCCGACGGCGAGGCGGGGTGCACGGCGCTGGCGAACCACCCCTTGTGCCAGATGCCACGAGTGCCCAGCATCGTGTAGAACTGGGTCTCTTTGCCGGTCTTTGCCGTCGAGTCCTCCAGTGCCGCTTTGAAACTCACTCCATCGAGCGGCTTCTGGGCAATCCCCTTCACCGTGTGCGGGACGTCGATGCCGAGCAGCTCGTAGACGGTCGGCGTGACGTCACTAACGTTGACGTAGTTGTCCCGGACTTCACCGTGTGCGGCAATTCCGTTGGGCCAGGAGATGATTGCGGTGTCGGCGATGCCGCCTTCGTGTGAGGCGTAGCGCTTGTACAGCTTGTAAGGCGTATTGAACGCCATCGCCCACCCGATCGGGTAGTGGCCGTAGGTGGTGGGACCGCCCAGTTCGTCGAAGAAACGCATGCTCTCTTCGACGGTGTCGATGTAGCCGTTGAAGAACTTGCCTTCGTTGACCGACCCGTTGGGCCCACCCTCGCCGCTGGCGCCGTTGTCGGAGATGACGACGATGATCGTGTTGTCCAACTGACCGGATTCGTCCAGATAGTCCAGCACTCGGCCGATCTGGGCGTCGGTGTAGGACAGGAAGCCGGCGAACACTTCGGCCATCCGGGAGAACAGCCGCTTCTCGGAGTCGGACAGCGATTCCCACGGACGCACGGTGTCCCCTTCCGGCCAGGGCTGGCCGTCGGGTCCGGTGACGTCGTTGTACGGATTCACCGCGGACAGTTCGGTCTCCGGCGGCACGATCCCGAGCTTCTTCTGGTTCTCCAGGACGATCTCGCGGTAGCGCTCGTAACCCATGTCGAACGTTCCGGAGTAGCGGTCGGCCCATTCGGTGAACACGTGATGCGGGGCGTGCCCGGCCCCCGGGCACAGGTAGGTGAACCACGGCTTGTCGGGAGCAATCATCGTGGAATCGCGAATGAACTCGATTGTCTTGTCCGCCAGATCCTTCGAGAGGTGATAGCCCTCCTCGGGAGTGGCCGGCGCCTCCACGGGATGGCTGTCGTACATCAGCTCGGGATACCACTGATCGGTCTCACCGCCCATGAAGCCGTAGAACCGCTCGAAGCCGCGCGACAGCGGCCAGTGCCTGCGGGTCGCGGCGAGGCTGGACTCCTCGATCGGCGTGAGATGCCACTTGCCCACGCAGTACGTGTTGTAGCCGCGCTCGGCCAACACCTCCGAAATCAACGCGGTGTCGTCGGGAATCCGGCCGTTGATACCGGGGAAACCGTCGGTGAATTCCTCGACGGTCGCCATGCCGACGGTGGTCGAGTTCCGGCCCGTCAGCAGCGACGCGCGCGTCGGGGAACACAGTGCCGTGGTGTGGAACTGCGAAAGCCGCACGCCGCGCTCGGCGATCCTCGACATCGCCGGCATGGACACCAGCCCGCCGAAGCAATCCCAGGTCGCGATGCCGATGTCATCCCACACCAGGTAGAGCACATTGGGCGCGTTGTCCGGCGCAGTGGGCGCCGCATATGGGCCCCAGTCCGCCTCGGAATCGCGGATATCCAGTTCGATCTTGCCGTTGAACTCCGTGGTCATACGCACAGAATCCCACGCCGGTCACCGTTGCGCGGCGTTCTGTCGGCGCCTCGCAGACGAGTTGCAGGATGGTGATCACGACAAAGGCGAGCCGCGGCTTATTCAGCCGTGGCTCGCCTTTGCTAGGACCGGAGTTTTACTTGGCGCGCTCGAGCACCTCGACCAGGCGCCAGCGCTTGGTCGCCGACAACGGGCGGGTCTCCATCAGCGAGACGCGGTCGCCGATACCGGCGTCGCCGTTCTCGTCGTGCGCCTTGACCTTCGTCGTGGTCCGGATGATCTTGCCGTAGAGCGGGTGGCTCTTGCGAGATTCCAGCTCGACGACGATCGTCTTCTGCATCTTGTCACTGACCACGTAGCCGATGACCGTCTTGCGACGGCCGCGCGACTGCTCGGTGCGCTCAGTGTGCTTGGTGCCCTTTGTTTCTGCCATTACGATTCCTCACCAGCGGGTCCGGCGGCCAGACCCAGTTCACGTTCGCGCAGCACGGTGTAGATGCGCGCAATCTCCTGACGCACGGTGCGGAGCCGGCGATTGTTGTCCAGCTGCCCGGTGGCCATCTGGAAGCGCAGGTTGAACAGCTCTTCCTTGGATTCCCGCAGCTTGTCGGTCAGCTCTTCGTCGGTGAGCTCACGCAGTTCGCCGGGGCTGATGCCAACAGCCATCAGAACTGCTCCTCTCGTGTCACGATGCGTGCCTTGATCGGCAGCTTGTGGATCGCGCGGGTCAGTGCTTCGCGCGCGATCTGCTCATTGGGGTAGCTCAACTCGAACAGCACGCGACCGGGCTTGACGTTGGCCACCCACCACTCGGGCGAGCCCTTGCCCGAACCCATGCGGGTTTCGGCGGGCTTCTTGGTCAGCGGACGGTCCGGGAAGATGTTGATCCACACCTTGCCGCCACGCTTGATGTGCCGGTTGATGGCGATACGAGCGGACTCGATCTGCCGGTTGGTGATGTAGGCGTGCTCCAGTGCCTGGATGCCGTAGTCACCGAACGTCACCGACGTTCCACCGCTGGCGATACCACGCTGCCTGGGGTGGTGTTGCTTGCGGTGCTTGACCTTACGGGGAATCAGCATGAGTTAGCTCTCCGTGGTTTCAGCGGCGGGCTCGACGGCCGGCGCCTCCGCTGTGACGGGAACCGCAGACTCTGCGGTTTCTTCACTGGCGGCACGACCGGCTTCGGTGCTCGTCGCGGTGGTGCCCGACGCACCGCTGCGGCGCGGGCGGGTGCCCGACGGACGCTCGCGGCGCGGACGGTCGGCGGCGGGTGCGGCGGCGGCGAGCTCACGCTTGCCACCGACGATGTCGCCCTTGTAGATCCACACCTTCACGCCGATGCGGCCGAACGTGGTCTTGGCCTCGTACAGTCCGTAATCGATGTCGGCGCGCAGCGTGTGCAGCGGCACCCGGCCTTCGCGGTAGAACTCCGAGCGGCTCATCTCGGCGCCGCCGAGACGGCCCGAGCACTGCACGCGGATGCCCTTGACGTTGGGCTGCCGCATGGCTGACTGGATGGCCTTGCGCATCGCGCGACGGAACGCCACACGGTTGCTCAGCTGCTCGGCGACACCCTGGGCGACCAGCTGTGCCTGGCTCTCGGGGTTCTTCACCTCGAGGATGTTCAGCTGAACCTGCTTGCCGGTCAGCTTCTCCAGGTCGGCGCGGATGCGGTCGGCTTCGGTGCCACGACGGCCGATCACGATGCCCGGACGCGCGGTGTGGATATCGACGCGGACCCGGTCACGGGTGCGTTCGATCTCCACGTCGGCGATCCCGGCGCGCTCGAGACCGGTGGCCAGCAGGCGACGGATCGCGACGTCTTCCTTGACGTAGTCCGCGTACTGCTTGTCGGCGTACCACCGGGACTTCCAGTCGGTGGTGATACCGAGCCGGAAGCCGTGGGGGTTGATTTTCTGGCCCACTACTCCGAGCCCTCCTTCGTCTGTTCGGCCGTCTTCTTGGCAGCCGGAGCCTTCTTGGCAGGAGCCTTCTTGGCCGGCGCCGTCGAGGCCGCCTTGCTGGCCTGGGCACGACGCGAGCGAGCGGAAGCCGCAGAGCGCTCCTTGCGCTCCGGACGGCTCTCGACGATCACCGTGATGTGGCTGGTGCGCTTGCGGATTCGGTACGCGCGACCCTGCGCGCGCGGCCGGATGCGCTTGGCGGTCGGGCCCTCGTCGGCGGTGATGGTCGCGACGACCAGAGTCGCCGGGTCCAAACCGTCGTTGTTCTGCGCGTTGGCAGCAGCGCTGGCGATCACCTTGGCGACCGGCTCGCTGGCCTGCTGCGGCGCCCAGCGAAGGATGTCGAGAGCTTCCTCGACACTCTTGCCGCGAACCAGGTTGATCACTCGGCGAGCCTTAGTCGCAGAGATCCCGATGTGGCGCGCTTTGGCCGTCGCAGACGGGTATTCGGTGGTTGCAGTCGTCATCGCCGCTTACTCTTCCGGTCGTCCTTGATGTGACCTTTGAACGTGCGCGTCGGTGCGAACTCGCCCAGCTTGTGGCCGACCATCGCCTCGGTGACGAACACCGGCACATGCTTGCGACCGTCGTGGACGGCGAAGGTGTGACCGATGAAGTCCGGGATGATGGTCGAACGACGCGACCAGGTCTTGATGACCTGCTTGGTGTTCTTCTCGTTCTGGACGTCGACCTTCTTGAGCAGATGGTCGTCGACGAACGGACCCTTCTTCAGGCTGCGTGGCATGTCTTAATCTCCTGCCTAGCGCTTCTTGCCGGTGCGCCGGCGTCGGACGATGAGCTTGTCGCTCGGCTTGTTGGGCTTGCGGGTGCGGCCCTCGGGCTTACCCCACGGGCTGACCGGGTGGCGGCCACCGGAGGTCTTGCCCTCGCCACCACCGTGCGGGTGGTCGACCGGGTTCATCACCACACCACGGACGGTGGGGCGCTTGCCCTTCCACCGCATGCGGCCGGCCTTGCCCCAGTTGATGTTGGCCTGCTCGGCGTTGCCGACCTCGCCGACGGTGGCGCGGCAGCGCACGTCGACGCGGCGGATCTCACCCGACGGCATACGCAGGGAGGCGTAGGCGCCTTCCTTGCCCAGCAGCTGGATGCTCGAGCCGGCCGAGCGGGCCAGCTTCGCACCGCCGCCGGGACGCAGCTCGACGGCGTGGATCACGGTACCGGCCGGGATGTTGCGCAGCGGCAGGTTATTACCGGGCTTGATGTCGGCATTGGCGCCCGACTCCACGATGTCGCCCTGCGAAAGACCCTGCGGCGCAATGATGTAGCGCTTTTCGCCGTCCAGGTAGTGCAGCAGTGCGATGTTCGCGGTGCGGTTCGGGTCGTACTCGATGTGAGCGACCTTCGCGTTGACGCCGTCCTTGTCGTTGCGCCGGAAGTCGATCACCCGGTAGGCACGCTTGTGCCCGCCGCCCTTGTGGCGGGTGGTGATTCGGCCGTGGGCGTTACGACCGCCAGTGCCGTGCAGCGGGCGGATCAGCGACTTCTCCGGAGTCGAGCGAGTGATCTCGGAGAAATCGGAGACGCTGGCACCGCGGCGACCGGGGGTCGTCGGCTTGTACTTGCGGATTCCCATTATCTATTCCTGAGTTCTATCTGCAGTCGTTCCCGCCGGGTCAGGCGGGAGCTCCGAATAGGTCGATCGGCTTGCTGCCGGCGGCCAGGGTCACGATCGCGCGCTTGGTGCTCTTGCGCTGTCCGTAACCGGTGCGGGTGCGCTTGCGCTTGCCCTGCCGGTTGGCGGTGTTCACCGAGTCGACCTTCACCTTGAAGATCTTCTCGATGGCGATCTTGATCTGCGTCTTGTTCGAGCCGGGTGCGACGATGAACGTGTAGACGTTGTCCTCGATCAGTCCGTACGACTTCTCGGAAATGACCGGGGCCAAGATGATGTCGCGGGGATCAGTCACGGTCGCCATCAGGCCGAAACCTCCTGAACATTGGCGCCGATGTAGGCATTCAGCGCTTCCACGCTGAACACCACGTCGTCGGCGTTGAGAACGTCGTAGGTGTTGAGCTGATCCGGCGAGATCACGTGCACACCAGGCAGATTCCGCACGCTCTTGGCGCCGACTTCGTCTGCCCGGCCGATCACGACCAACACCTTGCGGCGGTCGGTCAGCGAACCCAGGAACGTCTTGGCGCTCTTGGTCGACGGGGTCTGCCCGCTGATCAGCTCGGTCACCGCGTGGATCCGCTCGTTGCGCGCCCGATCCGACAACGCACCACGCAGTGCGGCGGCGATCATCTTCTTCGGGGTGCGCTGGCTGTAGTCACGCGGCTGCGGGCCGTGGACGACGCCACCACCGGTGAACTGCGGAGCGCGGGTCGAACCCTGACGGGCGCGACCGGTGCCCTTCTGCCGGTACGGCTTCTTGCCGCCGCCGGAGACCTGAGCGCGAGTCTTGGTGGCGTGGGTGCCCTGGCGCTTGGCGGCCAGCTGCGCATTCACCACCTGGTGCATGAGCGCGATGTTCGGTTCCACATCAAAGAGGGCGGCCGGGAGTTCCACGGTGCCGTCCTGCTTGCCGTCCGGAGTGCGAACGTCAATCTTCAGAGTCACTTCTCACCTCGTTTGACTGCCGTGCGAACCATCACGAGCCCGCCGTTGCGGCCGGGGACAGCACCCTTGATCAGGAGCACGCCGTTCTCGGCATCGACCTTGTGCACCACCAGGTTCTGCGTGGTGACGCGGTCGCTACCCATGCGGCCGGACATCCGGGTGCCCTTGAAGACGCGGCCCGGGGTGGCGCAGCCACCGATCGAGCCGGGCCGACGGTGCACGGCCTGCGCACCGTGGCTGGCCCCCTGGCCCTTGAAGCCGTGTCGCTTCATGGTGCCGGCGAAGCCCTTGCCCTTGGAGGTCCCGGTGACGTCGACGTAGGCGCCGTCGGCGAAGATCTCCGCCGTCAGCTCCTGACCGACCTCGTAGTCGGCGGCAGCAGCCTCATCGTCGAGCCGCAGCTCGGCGAGGTGCCGGCGCGGGTTGACCCCGGCGGCGGCGTACTGACCGGTGACCGGCTTGTTGACCTTGCGGGGGCTGATCTCGCCGTAGGCGAGCTGCACAGCGCTGTAGCCGTCACGCTCGGGCGTGCGGATGCGGGTGACCACGTTGGGTCCGGCCTTGACGACCGTGACGGGGACGACCCGGTTGTTTTCGTCGAACACCTGGGTCATGCCCAGCTTGGTGCCCAAAATGCCTTTTCGTGCCATTTGTTCGTCGACTCCCCTACTACTGGATGTTCACGTCGACGCTGGCCGGCAGATCGATGCGCATGAGAGCGTCAACGGTCTTCGGCGTCGGGTCGAGGATGTCGATGAGTCGCTTGTGCGTGCGCATCTCGAAGTGCTCCCGCGAGTCCTTGTACTTATGCGGGGAGCGGATGACGCAATACACATTCTTTTCCGTCGGCAGCGGCACCGGACCAACCACGCTCGCACCGGTACGGGTGACCGTCTCCACGATCTTGCGCGCCGAGGCATCAATGGCCTCGTGGTCGTAGGCCTTGAGCCTGATGCGGATCTTTTGTCCCGCCACGCTTCTCCTACCTTCACTCCTGCTTGGTCCCATGGAGGGACACGGTGGTCATGCGCCGTTCCCGCCGGCTCTCGCCGGAGTCACAGCGCTGGCTATCGCCGCCGCTCTTTACCTGTCTCTGGTGCTCCGGCCCCCGCGGTCGGGTGTGTCGCCCTCACGCAGTCCCGAACGCACGGTCGAAATCTTCCGCACTCCGAGATGGGGACCGGACGCGCCCGTTCGGGCGCCGGTCGTACACCTTGGGCGGCACGCTCCCGCAGGGGAGGCGAACCCGGCTCAAGGCAACCCGAACAGTATGCCCTAGATCGCGGCACCAGCCAAATTCGGCCAGAGCCCCAGCTAAATCCGCCCGAACCCTGGTAGCGGGTCGGTTTGGCCGTGTCGGGTGACACCTCCAGCCGAGCCGGATCGCAGCGGCGAACCGACCAATTCTTGCCGCACGCCGTTACCCGGCCGGGGCCGGGGTGGCAGTCGGGTGGGCCCGATACAAGCTGACCGAGGTTCCGAGGTACCACACTCCGGTGGCGGCGACGGGCAGCAGCGTTCCCCACCCGCCTTCGATGGAGAACGGGCCGTCGTCGAGGAACACGCTGAACGTCCCCACCAGATTGACCACCGCAGCGATGACCGCCAGCCACCCGGTCCACCGCGGCAACACGGCTTGCGAGAACACGCAGCCCGCATAGCCGGTCGCGGCGAGAGCAACGATGAAGCCGCAGAGCGCCAACAACACCAGACTGAAATCGGCTCCCACCGCGCGCACCGCGGAGGCCGACAGCTCATGTGCCGCCCCCGCCGCGACGATCCGGATCGACATCGAGACGAAGGACAACGCGGCGACAGCCACCGTGCCGACGAAGAACAGATCGCCGAGATGACGACCGACGGCTGCGGTGTGAAGCAGACGGCGGACCGCGACCGCGAACCAGATCACCAACCCCGTCGCCAGCGCGTACAACCACCCCTGCAGCACCACCTGACTGTGGTGGTCGACGAAGAACCGTTGGACTGCCTGGTTACTGGCCTCGGGCCCGGGGGGCTTACCCGTCAGCATCGCGGCCACCACGGTCGCGATGACAAATGCGATACCGGCGCTGCCGCCGGTGCGATCCAAACGTGAGTTGTCCATCGTCGCCCCCGATAGCTGTGTCCCTTGCCGGACGATACGTCTGACCGGCGGGCCGTCGGCCGGTTTCTGCACTGAAATAGGTGACAGTCACTGCCATATCGGCATACGATGCCGCTCATGTATCGCGTGATTCAGTGGGCAACCGGTGGGGTGGGTAAGGCGGCAATCCAGGGCGTGCTGCGTCACCCCGAACTCGACCTCGTCGGATGCTGGGTTCACAGCTCCGACAAGAACGGCCGCGACGTCGGCGAGGTGATCGGCGAAGCCCCCATCGGGGTCGCCGCCACGACCGACATCGACGAGCTGCTCGCGCTGGACGCCGACTGCGTCATGTACTCCCCCTTGCTGCCCGACGATTCGGTGGTCGCGCGAATCCTGCGCTCCGGCAAGAACGTGGTGACCCCGGTGGGCTGGGTCTACCCGGACCGGGAGAATCCCGCGGTGCAGGCCCTCGAGGAGGCGTGCGCGGCAGGCAACGCCACGTTGCACGGCTCCGGTATCCATCCCGGCGGCATCACCGAGCGGTTCCCGCTGATGATCTCCGCACTCACCGCCGCGATCACCCATGTCCGGGCCGAGGAATTCTCCGACATCCGCACCTACAACGCACCGTTGGTGGTGCGGGAGGTGATGGGCTTCGGTCTGACGCCGGAACAGGCGATGAGTGGACCCATTGCCGCGCTGCTGGAAGCCGGCTTCAAACAATCGGTGCGCATGGTCGCCGATCAGTTGGGTTTTCGGTCCGATCCCCGCATCCGCTCCACACAGGAGGTCGCCGTCGCGGTCCACGGAACCGACGAGCTGGTGGTTCCGATGGAGGCGGGCACGGTGGCCGCTCGCCGCTTCAAGTGGCAGGCCATCGTCGACGACGAGCCGGTCGTCACGGCCGCGGTGAACTGGCTGATGTGTGACGTGGAACTCGATCCGCCGTGGACCTTGGGCGAGAAGGGCGAACGCTTCGAGGTGGAGGTCACCGGTGACTGCGATGTGTCACTGACTTTCAAAGGGCTGCAACCGGAAACCGTCGAGGAGGGGCTCAAGCGCAACCCGGGTGTCGTGGCCACCGCCAACCACTGCATCAGCGCCATCCCCTATGTCTGTGAGGCCGCACCCGGGATCAAGACGTATCTCGACCTGCCGCTGATCGCCGGCCGGGCCGCGCCACACCTGGCCAAGTGATCGTGGAAAGCCTTCGGGACCTTCGGTTTTCGCATCTGGTGGTCGGCGTCACCGACATGGACCGGGCGCTGGGGTTCTACCGGGGGCTGCTGGGCATGGACGTGGTCTTCGACCAGACCATGGCCGGGGACCAATTCGACCATGCACTCGGCGCCGGCGACGGGAACCAGGGCCGGGTGGTGGGCGGTCTGATCGGCGGAGTGATGATCGAGTTGCTGTCGCTGGGTACAGGCAGCCGTCCGGCGAAGCGGTCATTCGTCGGCAACCAGAACATCTCGCTGTCGGTCACCGACCTCGACGACACCTACCGGCAGGTCCAGGCGGCGGGGTTCGCGCCGGACCAGGCTCCGTTCGACATCGCGGGAGTGCGGATGTTCTTCGTCAAGGATCCCGACGGAACCGCGGTGGAGTTCATCGAGTTCCCAGGTACTGCACGCACATCGGAGGAGTTACATCGTGGTGTCCGCTGAGGCGACCTATTGGCATCCGGAATCGCTGAGCGGTCACCGGGTGATCGTCACCGGAGCGGCGCGCGGAGTCGGCCGGGGAATCAGCGCGGCGCTCCTGGAACGCGGCGCCTCGGTCTTGATGGTGGACCGCGACCCGGGCGTGATCGGCGTCGCGGGGGCCCTGCGCGATGACCAGCACGCCGTGCCTCTGGTCGCCGACTTGTGCGACCACTCCAGCTATCAGCACATCGTCGACGTCGCGGTCGAATCATTCGGTGGGATCGACGCTTTGATCAACAACGCGATTGCCACCGATGAACCCAAGCCCTTCACCGACATCACGATGGCCGACTACGATCTCGTCTTCAACATCGGCCCACGGGCCACCTTCTTCCTCATGCAGGCCGCCTACCCGGTACTGAAAGCCGCCGGCGGCGGGTCCATCGTGAACTTCGGCTCCGGCAGCGGGACCGGTGGCCAGAAGTCGTTCGGGGCCTATGCCGGCGCCAAGGAAGCGATTCGCGGTATGTCGAAAGTCGCTGCGCTGGAATGGGGTGTCGACAACATCCGGGTCAACGTGGTGTGCCCGTTCGCGAACTCCGACGGCGTCGCGGGATGGAGCGACGCCTTCCCCGACATCTACAACAAGATCGTCAAAGGTGTTCCACTGCGCCGGATCGGCGACACCCACGCCGACATCGGCGCGGTGGTCGCCTTCCTGATCAGCCGTGACGCCTCGTACATGACCGCCCAGACCATCAACGTCGACGGCGGGATGGGAACCTACCGGTGAGCAGTCCGCCCGCAGAGCGGCCGCCGACCCTACGGGACCGGCAGCGGGCGCAGGTGCGGGCCGATATCCACGCCGCGGCCTATCGGCTTTTCGCCGCACGGGGATTCGGCAACGTCACCACCGAGGACATCGCCGCCGAAGCGTCGGTGTCACCGCGAACGTTCTTCCGCCACGTGGCGACCAAGGAGGATCTGCTGCTCGGGGCCGTACAGCGCGGGAACGCTGCCATCGCATCGCTGTTGGTGCGTCGTCCGCACGACGAAGCCCCCGACGTCGCACTGGCCGCCGCGATCGTCAGCCGGGTCGGATCCTTCGAGGATGTCGATCTGGAGAACTGGCGGGCGGCGATCCTGACCGCACCCGAGTTGCTCGACCGGGCGACTCTGCTGTCCACCGCGGATCGCGAACAAATGATCCAGCTCGTGGCTGCGCGTATGGACGCCGACCCGACCGAGGATTGGCGCCCCGGGCTGCTGGTCCAACTGTCCTTTGCAGCAGCCGATTTCGCCTTTCAACAGTGGGTAAGGAATCGCGGAGACCGGCGCAGGCCACTGGCGGCCGATGTCGCCGACGCGCTGGCTGTGGTGGCCCACCCGCGCTGGAGCAGCTAGCGCGCCCCGCTGCGGCTCGTCCAGAACGGGCACTGGTGCCGCGCACTGAAGTCGGTGGTGACCGTCAACTCGCCGGTCTGCAGCGACAGTCGCTTGCCGGTGGCTTCGTCGGCGCCGAACTCCGGCCACTGCGGCAACCCCGTCACCTCGGGAGAGCCGGTCTTCACGAACTGGCTCCAGTAGGCCACCATCTGGTCGGACAACACACGTTGCGCCGGGTCCAGCGGCGGAGCGCCGCCGACGTCGAACAGATACCGCAACTCCAGCGAGTGGCTGGCCCCCACCGGGAACGGCGCCGCACGCAGCGGGTCGGGGGCCGGCGCCGTGCGGTCGTTGAACTCGTAGGCGTACACCGGTCCGGTGCGCGCCAGACCAGACGCGATTCGGTCTGCGGGACAAGCGAATACGCTGTCCGTCACCGCCGCGGAGTACGCCAGGCCCACGCTGCCGCCGTACCGATCCAGCGGATAACGGTCGGCGACCGCAGCGGCGTCCCCGCCGAACGTTTTCGCCATCAACTGCGGATAGGGCGGCAACTGCCGCTCCTTGAGGTACTGGATTGCGGCGAACATCGCGAACTCGTCACCGTTGCTGCCGACAAGCACCGGCATCCGAGTCACCCGGCCCGACGCGATCGCGGTCATCGGGTCAGCCGGTAACCGGTCGGTACCGGTGACCGGCCCGGTCAGCTTGTCGGGGCCGAACCCGACATAGAGCGGAGCGCGTCGCAGGGCCTCGGTGGGCAGCCTTCGCAGGCACCCCGCCACCGCGGCTGCATCGGTGCACCCCGCCGCGGCCGCGTATTCGGCACTGACCTGTTGGGCGGTAGGCCGGTCCGCCTGCGCCTGGCACGGCCCGCTCTGCAGGATCGCTGCGCGGAACAAGCCGGCCGACTCGGGCGCGACCAGGTGGTCGCACACCGACATCGCACCAGCAGATTCTCCGGCGATCGTGACTTGGGTTGGGTCGCCGCCGAATTCGGCGACGTTGTCACGAACCCACCGCAGCGCCGCCTGTTGATCGGCGAGGCCGTAATTGCCGACGTCGCCGTTCTGACTCAACGCGGGATCCGCCAGGAACCCCAGGGTTCCGAGCCGGTAGTTGACGGTGACGACGACGATGTCGCCCTGGGTGGCCATCCACCGCGCGTCGTAGATGTCGGCACTGCCGTTGAGGAAACCGCCACCGTGAATCCACACCATCACCGGCTTCTTGTGAGAGCGGCTCGCCCCGTCAGGAGTCCAGACGTTGAGGTTCAGGCAGTCCTCACCTGTGGGACGCCCGTAGTCGGGGTCGTAGGTGGTGTCCTGGATGCACCGCACACCCGGTTTGGTGGCATCGCGCTCACCGGGCCAGGGTGCCGCCGGCTGCGGCGGTTGCCAGCGAAGTGGCCCGACCGGTGCCGCCGCGTAGGGAATGCCGTTGAAGACCCGATAGCCGGGGGCCACCACGCCGCGCAGCGCACCGGCCGCGGTCTGCACCACCGCCGACTCCGGCTCGGCTGCCGCGGCACCCTGAGGTTGCGGCTCACCGCTGTTCCGCGCGCATGCGGCTACGGCCAGGGCGATGAGCAGCACCGTCGCGCGCCGCAGTCGTCGGCTCCTCGATTGGTGTGGCACGAGAATCGAGCCTACGCGGCCGACCGCCCGAGCCATGACCTGGCAATTCCCGCGATTTGCCTGCGACCTGGCAGAATTCGCGCCAAACTAGGAACCTGACACCCGTCAAGTTTCTGGTATGAGTGAGCGAGGAGACCCGATGACCCCACGGATCATGGACAAGGCGGCCCGGGTTCTGGCCAGTCCGCTGGGCTACACCGATGAGAAGCGGATGCACGAATCGCTTGCTCACCTGCGTGCGCATGCCCCCGTCTCGTGGGTCGAAGCAGAGGGCTACCGCCCGTTCTGGGCGATCACCAAGCACGCCGACATCATGGACATCGAGCGGCAGAACGACCTGTTCACCAACGATCCGCGACCACTGCTGGCGATCGCCGAAGCCGACGATGTGCTGCGTGCGCAGATGGAAGCAGGGATCGGCCTGCGCACGCTGATCCATATGGACGACCCGCTGCACCGCGACATGCGCAAGATCGGTGCCGATTGGTTCCGCCCGAAAGCCATGCGCGCGTTGAAGACCCGCTGCGATGAGCTGGCCAAGATCTACGTCGACAAGATGCTCGAGCAGGGACCCGAACTCGACTTCGTGCAGGAGATCGCGGTCAACTTTCCGCTCTACATCATTCTGTCGCTGCTGGGCCTTCCGGAGTCCGACTTCCCGCGGATGCTCAAGCTCACCCAGGAGATGTTCGGCGGAGACGACGAAGAGTTCCAGCGCGGCGGCAAGACCGACGACATGCTCGCGGTGCTGCTGGACTTCTTCAACTACTTCAACGCGCTGACCGCTTCCCGGCGCGAAAACCCCACCGAGGACCTGAGCTCGGCGATCGCGAACGCCACGATCAACGGAGAACCGTTGTCCGACATGGACACCGCCTCCTACTACGTCATCGTCGCCAGCGCCGGCCACGACACCACCAGCGCCGGAATCGCCGGCGGACTCCTCGAACTCATCCGCAACCCGGGTGAGCTACAGCGTCTGCAGAACGATCCCTCCCTGATGGGCACCGCGGTCGAGGAGATGATCCGCTGCATCGTGCCGGTCAAGGAATTCATGCGCACCGCCCAAGCCGACACCGAGGTCCGCGGCGTCCCCATCGCCAAGGGCGAATCCGTACTGCTGTCCTACGTCTCGGCCAACCGCGACGAAGAGGTCTTCGCCGACCCGATGCGCTTCGACGTCGGCCGCGACCCCAACAAGCACCTGTCGTTCGGCTACGGCGTGCACTTCTGCCTGGGCGCAGCCCTGGCCCGCATGGAGATGAACAGCTTCTTCACCGAACTCGTCCCCCGCATCAGCTCCATCGAACTCGCCGGCGAACCCGAACTCATGGCCACCACCTTCGTCGGCGGCCTCAAACGCCTGCCGATTCGCTACTCGCTGAAGTGATCTCACTGATCCGGTGGACGGCCAGAAAGCCGTCCACCGCGGCGCGGGCACACTCGCGGTAGTCGAAGTCGGCGAGCGTACTGATCCGGCCTGCAACCAGCGGGCCGATCAACAGCATGATGGCCTGCGCGCGGTCGACCTCGCCCAGCTCGCGCCGGGCGTCCGGGCTGTCGAAGATCGCGTCGAACGGTGCGCCGTACTGCTGGGCGACCCGCTCCCGCAGGGTGCGGACCTCCGGGCTGTCCGCGTCCCCGGTCTTGCCGGGCAGGTGCTCCATGTCCGGGCCCAACGCCAGCCAGTAGGTCGCTGACAACAGCGCCGGGGTCTCCGAGATGAGGTCGGCCTGCGCCTGCAGCAGCGCCAGTAGGCGCTCCCGCAGCGTCCCGGTCTCCGGCGGCATCGGGGCCGGCGGAATAAGACTGTGGAACGCGGCGGCCAGCAGGTCGTTTCCGCTCGGGAAATGCCGGTACAGGGTCGCCCTCGCGACGTTCGCGCCGCGGGTGACGGCGTCGACGGTGACCGCGCTGGGGCCGCCCGTGCGCAGCAATGCCGTTGCGGCGTCCAGTAACCGCGCGCGTGAACGCGCAGGTCTGGGGTCACTGCGTCGGCTTGCCATGAGTTGAAACCTCCCCGGTGCCGATCAGCACGTTTGAATATTTTTGAGACGGATAGTCTCACAGTTGGACCTGCGACCGAAGGAAGGCCCTGCGTGGACACCTCGATCCGGCCCGACAAGGGTACCGATAGCCGACTCCGGGACGTCTCGACTCTGCAGCGAACGTGGACATTGACCGTCGCCTGCCTGGGCGTGGCGCTGGTGATCTCCTCGATGATCGCCCTCAACACCGCGCTGGGCGACATCGCCGTGTCGACCTCGGCCAACCAGTCCCAGCTGACCTGGGTTGTCGACAGCTACACCCTGGTACTGGCCTGCCTGCTGCTGCCGGCCGGAGCCATCGGTGATCGCTACGGCCGCCGCGGCGCTCTATTGATCGGTCTGGCTATTTTCACGTTGGCATCGCTGGCGCCGATCTTCTTCGACTCACCGATTCAGATCATCGCGGCTCGGGCGGTGGCCGGAGCGGGAGCTGCGTTCGTCATGCCGGCCACGCTGTCCCTTCTCACCGTGGTCTATCCGAAGTCGGAACGCACCAAGGCGGTGGGCATCTGGGCCGCGGTGGCCGGCAGCGGCGCCGTGCTTGGCATGTTGGGTTCCGGTGTGTTGCTGCGATTTTGGCCGTGGCAGTCGATCTTCTGGGCGTTGGCAGGCGCAGGCGTGCTGTTGTTCGCGCTGACCTGGACGGTCAGCGATTCCCGCGACATTGCGACTCCCCCGCTCGACTGGCCCGGCGCGCTACTGATCGCAGGTGCCGTCGCAATACTGGTGTTCGGCATCGTCGAGGCGCCCCAACGCGGCTGGTCGGATCCGCTGGTGATCTGCTGCCTCGCCGCGGGGCTGGCGCTTACCGCGGCATTCGGCGTATTGGAAGCCCACCGACTACATCCGCTGCTCGATGTATCCCTTTTCCGGCGAGCCGATTTCGCGACCGGTGCGGCCGCGATCGCGGTGTTGTTCCTGGCCAACTTCGGGTTCATGTTTCTCGCCATGCAGTACACGCAGCTGATTTTGGGCTACTCGGCATTGCAAACCGCAATGGCACTGACCCCGCTGATACTCCCGCTGGGCGTGCTGTCGGTGACGTCGTCGTGGTACCTGCCGCGGCTGGGTCTACGGATGGTCGTCTTCACCGGATTGCTCTTCCTGACAGCCGGATTCGTCTGTCTGTTGACCCTGCGGATCGACTCGTCCTACCTCGGCCTGGCCTGGCCGCTGCTGGTACTGGCCACCGGGGTCGGGCTGTGCACCGCCCCGACCACATCGGCGATCATGAACGCCGCACCCGACGACAAGCAGGGCGTGGCGTCGGCGGTCAACGACGCCGTCCGTGAAGTCGGCGCCGCGCTGGGTATCGCCTTGGCGGGCTCGGTGCTGGCCGGTCAATACACTCACCGCCTCGGCGAACAACTGTCGGCGTTCCCGCCGCCCGTGCGACAGGCCGCCGGTGGTTCACTGGCCGAAGCGCTGGCGGTGTCCACCCGGCTCGGGCCCGCCGGCGCCCAGTTGGCCGACATCAGCAAGTCGGCCTTCCTGCACGCAATGCAGAGCTCGATCGTGGTGCTCGCGATTCTCGTCGGGGTCGCCGCCGTGCTGATCGGGTTGTGGGCCCCCGGCCGGGACGGCCGCCAACTGCGGCTCGTCCGACGGTTAACCGGACGAGACGAAGTCAGCGGCGCGGTGCCCGATCATCGCGATCGTCGCGTGGGGGCCGCGGCTGGTGATACGCGGCAGGACTGAACCGTCCACCACCCAGAGATTGTCGATCCCCCGCACCCGGCACCGCGGATCGACGACGGCATGCTCGTCGGTGTCGAGCCCCATCGGGGCCGTGCCGCAGAGATGCTGGGAAGTCGACCACATCGGTTCCCCGAGTTGTGTTGTGGTTCCCAGTATCTCAGCGGCATAGTCGCAGCCGCGCCGCAACGCGGCGGTATCCTCGCCCGCGCTGTCGTAGTGGTGCTCGATCAACGGGGTGAGCATCGGGTCGGCGGACTGCAGCGAGACGTGCCCAGTGGACCGGGGACTCATCAGCGCCACACCGAGATGGGGCCAATCCGGGCGGCCGGCGGTGCCGTCGCCGACCATGGCGATGAAACCACCGGTGTACGGCCGAATCTCGAGGCCGTCGATGACCAGCACCACTTCGAGCACCGGACGCTGGGGCGCGACGGTCCAGGTTGTCGGCAGCACCCACTCCGGGTGGTCCCAGGTTCGTTGCCCCACCGGCAGGTCGGCCGCCACCGCGATACCGAGCCGGCGCAGGGTCGCGGCGGGTCCGATGCCCGAGAGCATGAGCAGGTGCGCCGAGGAGATGGCGCCCGCCGAGAGCACCACCCGGTCGGCCTCCAACACAGCCGGCCCGTTCGGGCCGACGACCTCGACGCCGACCGCGCGACCGCCGGAGAGCCGGACACGCAGGGCGCGGGTACGCGGCAGCACGGTCAGATTGGGGCGGGCGGCAGCCGGTTCCAGGAATGCCGCGCCGGGGCCGCTGCGTACACCGTCGACGATGTTCAGCGGCACCGCCCCGATGCCGGGTGGCGCATTGTCCCCGGTGGGCTCGGCGTTGAGGTCAGGTAGCCAGCGCAATCCGGCGGCCTGGGCCGCATCGACGAAAGCGGCTGTACTGCCGACGAGTTCGTTGGTGCGCCGGATGGCGATGGGACCACCGTCAGCGCGGTCGGGGAAGTCCAGATCGGTCTGGATGGCGCGGTAGTGCGGTCTCACCTCGTTCCATGACCAGCCCGGCACGGCAGGCCCGTCGAAGTCGACCGGCAATGCCCGGCAGAAATAGCCGCCATTGACCGCACCGGAGCCGCCCACCGTCACACCGCGGACGACGTCGGCGTCGCGGGGCGGATCGTCGGTCAGGCGGGTCCGATAGCGCTGGGCCAGCGGGCTCGCGGCGCCGATGGGCAGTTGCAGGCCGTTGCGGGTGAGGGCTCGGACACCCGGCTCGTCGGGACCGAGCCCGGTTTCGACGACCGTGACCAGGCACCCCACGTCTGCCGAGAGGCGTTCGGCCAACACGGATCCGGCGCTTCCGGCACCGACGATCAGGACGTCGCTGCGGGTGCTGTGGTCGGCCACCAAGTCAGGTTTTGATCTGCGGCTTCAGCGGCCGCAACGTGCGCTCGCGGACGACACCCGTCCACAACCCGGCGCCGTACGCCAGATCGTCGAGGCGCTTGAGCAACAGGTAGGCGAACAGGCCGATCGGCTTACCCTCGACGTCCGTGCTGCGGTTGCGGGTGATCCAGTCCTGCACACCGTCGAGCACCGCTGCCACCAGGATCGCCTGCCGGCACCGCCGGGAGAGCAGGGCCGCCACCAACGCCAGCGGCCAGTAATGCCGGCATACCGCCGCCGACAGCTGCAGGGCGGCCGCGCCGATACCGCGCAGAGCCAGGACCACCACCTCGGATATTCCCGCGTCGGTGTTCTGCATGGCCTTCGCCGTGCGCCGGGTGGTCACCCCGGCGAACACCAGCGAGGCCAGATAGCCGCCCACCGAGCCCAGAGCCATCAGCAGCCACACCAGCAGGCTCCACGCCGAGATCACCACCGGGGCCATCTTGTCCGGGTGCCGAATTGACAGCGGCGCGGCCGAGCTGCCATAGAAAGCTTTGCGACCCAGCCACTCTCGCATCTGGGTGCGGTGCTCATGGGCGACCAGCGCAATCGGTTCGTAGCGCAGCCGAGAACCGGACTCGATCAACCGCCAGCACAGATCGACATCCTCACCCGAGGGCAGGGTCTCGTCGAAACCCCCGACCTCGAGCAGCGCCGAACGCCGGCAGATGATCGCCGCGCTCGGCACGTAGGACACCCGGCCGTACGGCATCACCGGAGCCTCGCGCTCACCGAGATCCAGCGACGACCGCACCGCCTCGTACCGGGCGACCAGCTGATCGCTGTGTCCGAGCCCGACGATGCGCGGGGCCACCAGCGCCACCGCGGGATCGCAGAAATGACCAAGCAGCGCCTCGAGCCAGCCGCGCCGCGGAACGACATCGGAGTCCAGGAAGGCTACGAAATCTGTTGCGCAAGAGGCAAGCCCGGTATTGCGGGCAGCAGCCGGTCCTTTGCTGCGCGCGTGACGCACCACCTCGACATCACAGCGGGCGCCGGCGAAATCGTCGGGCTGAATCGGCATCTCGGACCCGTCGTCGACGACCACCACGCGCATACCGCGCAACGACATGATCAGCCGATAGAGCCCAAAGGGGTTGTTGCGCACGGGGATAACCACGGTGACGTCGCGGTGCGACGGACCCCCCGCCGGGCGGGGATGGGCGACGGTGGCGTCGAGCAGGGTGCGGGCCAACTGGGCGCTCACCGCGTCGCGCACCTCGAGGCGGCCGCCGTCCAGCAAGGTCTGAGCTGCCGGCGCCAGGCGCAGCAGCCGGGTCGGTGAACCGCCGAGCAGGGCCGAGCCCTCGGCGAGTGTGCGCACCCGACGATCGACCTGAACCGCGAAGCCGTCGGGCAACCGCGGCTGGGTCATATCAGCAGCCCGTCGTCGGCCGGGCGCCACCGGCCGATACGTCGTGAACAATCGGCGACCATCTGCGCGAAGATGCGCTCACCCTCGACCGGAGTCGCCGTCGTCGGGTCACCCAGCACGCCCACCTCACTCACCGCGGCCACCCCCCCGAGACGCATCTGCGGCAAAAGGGTAGCCAGTGGAGCCCTGTTCCCGCTACACCAGGCGTCGGTGTGCACGTCCGCCGGTGAAATATGTAGCAATACAGACGTTTCCGTATGGCCGGCGTGGGCATCGCCGCCCTCGGCGATGCACGGGCACCAGGCGGCATCGCGGCCCTCGGTGCGCAGCAGGCGCACCGCGGAGCGCATGGCTTCCAGGTTGCCGCCGTGACCGTTGACGAAGACCACCCGGCGCGCCCAGCCACACGCTGAACGGCCGTACTCGACCAGTACGGTGGTCAGCGCCGCGGTGCCGATCGACACCGTCCCGGCAAACCCCTCGTGCTCGCCGGACGCGCCGTAGGCGATCGCGGGCGCGAGCAGATACTGATCATGATCCGACCCGTCGAGGTCTGCGGTGACAGCCCGGGCCACCGCGGTGGCGATGCGGGTGTCGGTGTCCAGCGGCAGGTGCGGGCCGTGCTGCTCGGTCGAACCGACCGGGATCAAGATCGTGGGCGAGGTATCGCGAAGCTGACTCGATGTCGAGTTGCCCAGCTCGCTCCGTAAAGCCACGCGCCGATGGTAGGCCGAATTCACCTGCTATGCGCCAATTGTTCGAGGAGAAGACGGATTTCTTTCGCAATCGGGACGGCACCGCCCACCAGGAGCGTTCACCGTCGTCCCGTCAGTCACGCCAGCACCAGAGGCTAGCTTATGGCGGGGTCAGTGCGCGCCGCCGCCGGGCACTCCGAGCGCCCGGACGAAGCCGTCCGGGACCAAGATGTCCTCGGCCGTCAGGTCGTGAACCGACGCCTTCCCCAGCCCCCGCAGGGCCGAGTCGATGCCGCCGGTGAGGATGTCGAGGACGTTCTCCACACCCGCCTGCCCGTTCGCCGCCAGACCCCATAGGTAGGCGCGGCCGATCATGACCGCGCGGGCACCCAGCGCGAGGGCCTTGACGACGTCGCTGCCCCTACGGACACCGCCATCGAGCAGCACCTCGACCTGGTCACCGACGGCCGCGGCGATGGCAGGCAGCGCCCGGATCGATGCCGGCGTGCCGTCCAGGTTGTTGCCACCGTGGTTGGACACCGAGATCGCCGAAACGCCAGCATCCACAGCACGTTTGGCGTCATCGATCCGCATTACGCCCTTGAGCATGAACGGTCCGCCCCACAACTCGCGCAGCCAGGCGATGTCGTCCCACGTCGGCGGTGGCGTGCCCATCCACTGGCCGTAGGCGTCGAAGAACGCCGGGCCGGCCTCGCCCCTGGCGGCCTGGTTCGGCACCGACAGGGCCGGCGGGCGCATGGTCTTGGCCCACTGGTAGAACCAGCTCGGCTTGGTCAGAACCTCCGGACTCATCTTGATCATGGTCTTGAGGTCCATTTTTTCCGGGATCTTGGGGCTGCCCCAGTCGCGCCCGTGGCTGAAGCTCCAGTCGGTGGTCACGATGAGTCCGACGGCCCCGGCGGCGCGGGCCCGCTCGGCGCGGGCGGCGATGGCGTCCCGGTCGCCCAGCCAGTAGATCTGGAAGAACGTCTTCGGGTTGGCCGCGACGACCTCTTCGATGGGCTTGCTGGCAAACGACGACAGCCCCATCGCGGTGCCGCGGGCTGCGGCGGCGCGGGCGACGGCCACCTCACCGTCGGGGTGCACGGCCTGCACGCCGGTCGGTGAGATCAGCACCGGCACCGAAACCTCTTGGCCCATCACCGTCGTTGCCATATCCCGCTTCTCAAGAGCGCCGATGACATGCGGGGCGAAGCCGAGCTCGTTGAAGGCCTCGTTGTTGCCGTTGACCGTGAGGCCCTTCTCACTGCCACCGATGAGTGCGCCGTACGCCGACTTCGGGAGGCGCTTGCGGGCGCGCTGCTGCGCGATGGCGACGGTTTCGAACCAGGTGTCGCGTGCCATGACTAGATCGGACTTTCGTTGCAGGGCTTGGCCGGCGGCCGGGTGGACAGAGTCAGCAGGATCGGTTTGCCGCGGGAGTGATCGGCGCTGGGGCGGGGCTTGTCCCGCTCGGTCGCCAGGGCGGGCACCCCGTAACCCTCGACGCACTCCGGGTCGGGACCGTCGAGCGGCAGGCCGGTGAAGAACTTCGCGGCCATGCAGCCACCGCGGCACGCGTCGTAATGCCCGCAGCTGCCGCACGCACCGGCCGACTGCGGCTCGCGCAGTTCGCGGAACAGCGGGGCGTTCTTCCATACATTGTCGAAACCGTTGTCCCGGACGATGTTTCCGGCCAGGAAGCGGTCATGGATGGCGAACGGGCAGGCGTAGACGTCACCGACCGGATCGATCAGGCAGACCACCCGGCCCGCGCCGCACATGTTCAAACCCGACAGCGCACCGGGCGCGCCCAGGCCGGACAGGTGAAAGAACGAGTCGCCGGTCAGCACTCCCTCGCCCTTGGCGACCAGCCAGTCATACAGCGTCACCTGCTGCTCGGGGGTCGGATGCAGTTCGTCCCACACGTCGGCGCCACGCCCGGAAGGACGCAGCCGCGTGATCCGCAGGGTGGCGCCGTAGCGGTCGGCGAGGGCTTTGAATTCATCGAGCTGGTCGACGTTGTGGCGGGTGACCACCACGGAAATCTTGGCGTCCTTGAAGCCCGCCGCGGCCAGGTTCTCCAGCGCGCGGGTGGCCATCTCGAAGGAGCCCGGGCCACGCACGGCGTCGTTGACTTCCGCGGTGGCGCCGTCGATGGAGATCTGCACGTCGACGTAGTCGCTCGCGGCCAGTCGCGCGGCCACCTCAGGGGTGATGCGCACGCCGTTGGTGGAGAACTTGACCCCGACGTGGTGTGCGGTGGCGTAGTCCACCAGCTCCCAGAAGTCCGGGCGCACAGTGGGTTCGCCGCCACCGATGTTGACGTAGAAGACCTGCATGCGCTCGAGCTCGTCGATGATGCCCTTGCACTGCGCCGTGGACAGCTCGCGCGGGTCGCGCTTGCCGGACGACGACAGGCAGTGCACGCACGCCAGGTTGCAGGCGTAGGTCAGCTCCCAGGTCAGACAGATCGGGGCGTCGAGGCCGCGCTCGAACTGCTCGATCAGCCGGGGTACCGGTGCTACCGAAGTCATTGGGAATCCTTGCAGGTCAGCATGTTCGAGGTCGCCAGCACGCTCAATGCATGCAGATAGGGCGCCTCGTCGGGCTCGTCCACCCCGGCCGCCCGCAAGGCGGAGCGCACGTCGGGATGCTGGGGCAGCGAATTCACGACGGCCAGAATGGTGCGGTTCTTCAGGAACGACAGCTTCCGGGTGCCGAAGTGGTACAGCAGCGCGCCGAAGGGTTCCGGTCGCACGGCCACCTGCGGATGCAAGCGCCAGCTGAGTGCCGGGTCGAAGGCCGACCCGGCCACAGCCGGATCGCCCACAGCGTGGGCGGGCACGGTCAGTAGACCCCGCACATCCCGTCGATGGAGACCTCTTCGACCAGCGTCTCGGTCACCAGTTCGGTTTCGTTCTCGGTTGCTTGGCTCGGCTCCATGAAAAGCACCCTTTCGTCGGCCCAGGTTCTCGACAATTGTGATCGAGATCGCAAGAATATGGCATCGAGTGCCGAAAAGGAAGGGCGGGTCGATGACGACTGGTGCTGGAGGCTCTCCGGGCGCCCGGGTGGGGCGGCGCAGGTCCACCACCGGAGACCACATCACCGACGTCGCCCTCGACCTGTTCGCCAACTACGGGTTCGGCTCGGTCAGCGTCGACGACGTGGCGGCGGCATCGGGTATCGCCCGGCGCACCCTGTTCCGGTACTACCCGTCGAAGAACGCGATCCCCTGGGGTGACTTCGACGCACACCTGCAGCACTTCCGCGACCTGTTCGACCGGGTCGCCGACACCGAACCGATCAGCCCGGCGCTGCGCTCGGCGCTGCTGGCGTTCAACACTTTTGACCCCTCCGAGACCGAACGGCACCGGCAGCGGATGCGGGTGATCCTGCAGACCGCGGAACTGCAGGCGTATTCGATGACGATGTACGCGGGCTGGCGCGGCGTGGTCGCGGATTTCGTGGCCGCCCGCACCGGCGGCAAGCCCGGTGACCTGGTTCCGCAGTCGGTCGCCTGGCTGATGCTCGGGGTCGCCCTGTCGGCCTACGAGTACTGGCTGGCCGACGAGGCGGTCTCGCTGCCGCAGGCGATCGGCGATGCCTTCGACGTCGTGGCGCACGGACTCGACGACCTGGACGGACGCTGACGGCGGCGCGCCGGAAAAAATCTTCAGCGGACCCGTCGGAGTTCCGCCCGGCGCGACGACGATAAGGGTGTGAGCGCGGATCCGGAACCCCCCGATGCTCCGTACCGGCTGCTAGAGCTCTACGACGACGCGCTTCCGGTCGTCTACGGATATTTCGTCCGCCGGTGCGGTGATCGGGCCACCGCCGAGGACCTCACGTCGGAGACGTTCCTCGCGGCGATGGATGCCGCCCGACGGCCCGCACCACCGCCGCTGGCGGTCCCGTGGTTACTCGGGGTGGCTCGGCACAAACTGGCCGACCACTACCGGCGCCGTTCGGCCCGGTCCACGGTGCCGGTCGCCGACGTGCCCGACAGTGAAGCCGCCGACGAGTGGGACGCGCAGCTGGACCGCATCGTCGCCGAGAGCGTGCTCGCCCGACTCCCAGAAGCCCATCGTGTGGTGCTCGCACTGCGCTACATGGACGACTGTTCGGTGCCCGAGTGCGCGGAGCTGATCGGACGCAGCGTGCACGCCACCGAGGCGCTCTTGGTCCGCGCCCGGCGTGCCTTCAGAAAGCTCTACCCGGAAGGAGGTGTTTCATGACCGATCCCCTGCGCGTCTTGACCACCGAAGACCTTCCCGTGCAACCGGATCCGTCCTTCGCGGCCGAGTTGCGTGCGCGGCTCGAGTCCGCGTTGTCCTTACCCGCGAACACCCAAGGAGTCACCATGAGCGGCACCGCGACAGCAGTCGCCGAACTGAACGCGCCGGCACCCCAGACCGGCATCCCCCGCCCCGCCGCGTTGCCGTACCTCACGGTGGCCGACGCCCGCGCCGCGATCGACTGGTATCGCGACGCCTTCGGCGCGGAATTGATCGGCGACCCGATCGTGATGGATGACGGACGCATCGGCCACGCCGAACTGTCGGTGAGCGGCGGTGTCCTGTACCTGGCCGACGAATCCCCTGATCTCGGATTGCAGGCGCCGCAGCGGGGGGTCAACTCGGTCAGCCTGATGGTGGAGGTCGCCGACACCGACGCTGCCCTGGCCCGGGCCAGGGCTCAGGGCGCCGAGGTGCAACGCGAACCCTACGAAGGGCACGGGTCGCGTACTGCCACCATCCGCGACCCGTTCGGCCATCGATGGATGCTCAGCGGGCCGGTTCGCGAGCCGATCCGGCACGGCGACATCGGCTACGTGTCAGTGCACAGCCCAAACCCCGCCCGCGCGATCGCGTTCTACTCCCAGGTGCTCGGTTGGGTGTGCGATTCAGCCGGTCAGGTCAGCAATGCCGTTGAGGCGATCGGCTTTTCGCCGTCCGATCGCACCACGCTGTTCTGCTGCTATGCGGTCGACGACGTGGATGAGGCGCGCGCCGCGATCGTTGCCGCCGGCGGGCGGGTGGATGCGTCACGCGAATCTGTGGTCGGCACTCTGCTGGAGGCCCGCGACAACCAGGGCGCCGCGTTCGCGATCTATCGGCCGGACCCGGGCCAGCGTCGTCCGCTGCTCAACGGGGCAGGTCCCGGTGAGCTGTCCTACGTCACCTACGAGGTCGGTGAGTCAACGGCGTTCCGCGAGTTCTTCGGCCAGGTGCTGGGATGGACGTTCGAACGCGGTCGGGTCGAGGACGGCTGGGCGGTTCAGAACACCCACCCGATGTCCGGCGCTGCCGGCGGCTCGCACACACCGGGCGTGGTGCCGATGTGGACGGTGTCCGATGTCGCGGCGGCGGTCGCCCGGGTTCGGGAGGCGGGCGGATCGGTTCTCGCCGAGCCGGCCCCGCAGCCCTACGGGCTGACGGCGGAGTGCACCGACGACCAGGGTGGGCGGTTCTACCTCGGCGAGTTCTAGGACGCCGGGAGAACGTCGGCGATGGGGGCGCCGGACGCGATCTTGGCGCGGGTCTTCATGACCTTGCCGGGCATGCCGCCGCCGACCACTCCGGCCACGACGCCGTCGCGCTCGTAGAAGGCCAGGAATTTACGACCGTCGTCCTCGACGACATGCACCGTGTCGGTGGCCTCCGGCTCTCCCAGGCACTGGATCTTGACGTCGTACTGGTCGCTCCAGAAGTAGGGCACCACGATCACCGATGGGGCCTCCTGCCCCAGCATCGACGGCACGATGACCCGGGCCTGCTCGGCCACATTGCTCCAATGTTCAACGCGGGCTTGATGTCCGGTGGCGTCGCGCCAGGATGCGACATCGCCGAGTGCCCACACGCCGGGGGCGCTGGTGCGGCCCGCCTCGTCGCACACCACCCCGTTGTCGACGGCCACACCGCTGCCCTCCAGCCAGTCGGTGGCCGGCCGCGACCCGATGCCGACCACCACGAGGTCGGCGGGCAGCTCGCTGCCGTCGGACAACACTACGGTCGTCACGTGGCCGTTCTCGCCGCGCACCTCAGCCACGCCGATGCCGGTGCGCACGTCGACGCCCTCGGCGCGGTGCAGGCGGGTGACCAGGTTGCCGACCTGCTCGCCGAGCACCGAGGCCAGCGGAGCCGGCTGCGGCTCGACCAGGGCCACCTCGACACCGAGTTTGCGCAGGCTTGCCGCGACCTCGCAGCCGATGAAGCCGGCACCGATGATCACCGCCTGCCGGGCCGACGCGGCGTGGGCGCGCAGCGCCAGCGCCTCGTCGAGCGAGCGCAGAACGCGGATGCCCTCCAGGTCGGGGAACGACGGGATGCGCTTGGGTACCAGGCCGGTGGCGATGACCAGCTCGTCGTATCCCAGCACCGAGCCGTCGGCAAGGGTCACGGTGCGGGCGCCGGTGTCCAGCGACGTGACAGCGCTACCCAGCCGCAGGGTGATGTCGTTCTCGGAATAGAACTCGGCGGGCTTGAGCGCGACATCGTCGAGGTCGGCGTGCAGCACGTCCTTCGACAGCGGCGGGCGGTCATACGGCAGATGCACCTCGTCGCTGACGATGGTGACCGGGCCGGTGTACTCCGACTTGCGCAACTGCTCGGCGGTGCGGGTGGCGGCCAGGCCGCCGCCGACGATCAGGATGCCGTTTTCGCTCGTGCTCACGTGGTGTTCTTACACGATCGCCGTCGCCACGTGCGCGCCAGCCTGCACCTACCGACCAGTTAGGCGGGCGACCGGTCAATCAGGTTGGACAGCACCACGATGCTCTCGCTGCGTTCGATGTCGGCGCTCGACCTGATGCGTTCCAGCGCTGCCTCCAGGTGTCTCATATCGCGAGCCAGCACATGCAGGATGGCATCCGACGTTCCGGTCACGGTGGCGGCGCTGATGATCTCGGGAATGTCAATCCAGGCCGCGCGCAATCGATCTGGCGCGATCGTGCCGTGACAGTAGACCTGCACGTACGCCTCGGTGTTCCAGCCGACAGCGCTGCGGTCGATCACCGTGGTGAACCCGCGGATCACCCCGGCGTCGAGCATCCGGTCGACTCTGCGCTTCACCGCCGGAGCAGACAGGTTCACCCGTTCCCCGATCTCGGCGAAGGTCGCGCGGGCATGCTCGGCGAGCTCGGCCAGGATCCGCTCATCGGTGTCGTCCAGCCGGTCCATTCAGCAGCCCTTTCGCACGGCACACAACAGATCACCGCAATGTTAGCGGTGACGCAATAGATCATTCATGGACACGCAATAGTTATCGATTGATTGCGTCAAACTGCACTTCTATGGTTGATTCATGACGATATCCCCCGATGTCGCCGTCGGGTCGACGAGGACACCGCGCAGCCAGCGACTCCGCCACTACGCCATGACCCCACCGACGTACTTCACCGTCGAGTACGCGATCAACCCGTGGATGGACACCAGCACGCCCGTCGACGGTGAGTTGGCACTCGCCCAGTGGCAACACCTGCGTGACACGTATCGCCGGCTCGGCCACACCGTCGACCTCGTCGAGCCGGTACCGGGCCTGCCGGACATGGTGTACGCCGCCAACGCCGGACTGATCATCAACGGAACCGCGATCGTCGCCCGGTTCAAGCATGCGGAGCGGCACGGCGAATCGGTGGCATATGCCGCCTGGATGGACCAACTCGGGCATGATCCGGTAGCGACCCGCCACGTCAACGAGGGCCAAGGCGACCTGCTGGTCGTCGGATCAATGATTCTGGCAGGCACCGGTTTTCGCACCCATCTGAACGCACACGCCGAGGTGAGCACCCTCACCGGCATGCCGGTGATCTCGCTGGAGCTCGTCGATCCGCGGTTCTATCACCTCGATACCGCGTTGACGGTGCTCGACGACACCACGATCGCCTACTACCCATCGGCGTTCACCGACGACGCCCGAACCCAGCTGCGCCGCCTATTCCCCGATGCCATCGAAGTGGCGAGCGCCGATGCCTACGTGCTGGGCCTCAACGCGGTGTCCGACGGCAAGCACGTGGTACATCCCGCGCAGGCCACCGGCTTCGCCGAGCAGCTCCACCGGGCCGGCTTCCACCCGATCGGTGTCGACCTCTCCGAGCTGCTCAAGGGCGGCGGCTCAGTGAAATGCTGCACGTTGGAGGTGTTTTCATGACCATGGCTGACACCGTCACCGGCGCAACCGCCGCGGCAATCGCACTGGACAACGCCTATGCCGCGCACAACTATTCGCCGCTTCCGGTGGTGGCCTCCCATGCCTGCGGCGCGTGGATCACCGATGTCGAGGGCCGCCGCTACCTGGACTGCCTTGCGGCGTATTCGGCGGTGAACTTCGGCCACCACAACGACGAGATCGTCACCGCCGCCCACCGCCAGCTCGACGCCGTGACATTGGTGAGCCGGGCTTTCCACTCCGATCAGCTCGGCCCGTTCTGTGCCGCCCTGGCCGGGCTCTGCGGCAAGGACATGGTGCTGCCGATGAACAGCGGCGCCGAGGCAGTGGAAAGTGGCCTCAAGATCGCCCGAAAGTGGGGCGCCGACGTCAAGGGTGTCCCAGCCGGGATGGCGAATATCGTTGTCGCCGAGAACAACTTCCACGGACGAACGATCAGCATCGTCAGCTTCTCCTCTGATGACACCGCGCGTGGCGGCTTCGGCCCGTTCACCCCCGGCTTCCGGTCGGTGCCGTTCGGGGACGCCGACGCCGTCGCAGCCGCGATCGACGAGAACACGGTCGCCGTACTCATCGAGCCCATTCAGGGCGAGGCCGGGATCATCGTGCCGCCCGACGACTACCTGCCCCGGCTGCGCGCAGTGTGCACCCAGCGCAACGTGCTGCTGATCGCCGACGAGATCCAGTCCGGCCTGGCCCGCACCGGCCATACGTTCGCCTGCGACCACTGGGGTGTGGTGCCCGACGTCTATCTGCTCGGCAAGGCACTCGGCGGCGGCGTGGTCCCACTCTCGGCGGTGGTGGCCGACCGCGACATCCTCGGGGTTCTTCATCCCGGCGAGCACGGGTCGACGTTCGGCGGCAATCCGCTGGCCGCGGCGATCGGTTCCACCGTTGTCGGCATCCTGCGGCGCGGCGAATTCCAGGCCCGCTCAGCCGAACTCGGCCTCCATCTGCACGCCCGATTGCGGTCGCTGATCGGCCACGGGGTGCTCGCGGTCCGCGGTATGGGACTGTGGGCCGGCGTGGACATCGACGAGCGACTCGGTACCGGCAAGCAGCTCAGCCTCGCCCTCGCCGAGCGCGGAGTGCTGGTCAAGGACACTCATGGGTCGACGTTGCGGTTCGCTCCCCCGCTGGTGATCACCGCCGAGGAGATCGATTGGGCGGTTGGGCAGTTCGCAAGTGTGCTGGCGCAGGCGGGTGCACACTCGTAACGAGTAGTTCAGTTCGGTGACCCCAGGAGGCACTATGACCGCACCGCCGCTGAGCCTCTCCCAGCAACTGTTCCGTCGCCGCCCCGTCGCCGGTGCTCCGGTCGCACACGGTGCCTCCGACCATCTGAAGAGAAGTATCGGCACCTTCCAGTTGACGCTCTTCGGTGTCGGCGCAACCGTGGGCACCGGCATCTTCTTCGTGCTGTCCGCGGCGGTGCCGGAAGCCGGTCCGGCGGTGTTGGTCTCGTTTCTGCTGGCCGCGGTCGCGGCCGGGCTGTCGGCGATCTGCTACGCAGAGATGGCGTCGTCGGTGCCGGTCTCGGGCTCGACCTACTCGTATGCCTATACGACGATGGGCGAAGTCGTCGCCATGGGCGTGGCAGCGTGTCTGCTTCTCGAATACGGCGTATCCATCTCGGCCGTCGCCGTCGGGTGGAGCGGTTATCTGAACAAGTTGTTGCAGAACCTGTTCGGGTGGCAGCTGCCGCAGTCCTTGAGTGCCGCCCCGTGGGACTCCGCCCCCGGCATCGTCAATCTGCCCGCAGTCCTGCTGATCCTGATGTGCATGGCCCTGCTGATCCGTGGTGCAAGCGAGTCGGCGTTCGTCAACACCGTGATGGTCTTGATCAAGCTCAGCGTGCTGGGGATGTTCATCGTCATCGCGCTGACCGCGTTCAACGCCGATCACTTCCACGGCTTCTGGGACAAGGGCGTTCCCGGCATCACCACCGCCGCGAGCATGATCTTCTTCTCGTTCATCGGTCTCGACGCGGTATCGACCGCCGGCGACGAAGTAAAGAATCCGCAGAAGACCATGCCCCGGGCCATCATCGCGGCCCTCCTCGTGGTCACCACCTTCTACATCCTGGTCGCGTTCGCCGGCCTGGGCACGCAGGACGCCGCGGACTTCGGATCGGACGAACAAGCCGAAGCGGGGCTGTCGGTGATCCTGGAGAACATCACCGGCAGCACCTGGGCCAGCACAGTTCTGGCAGCCGGCGCGGTGGTCTCCATCTTCTCGGTGACGCTGGTCGTGATGTACGGGCAGACGCGCATTCTGTTCGCGATGGGCCGAGACGGGCTGCTGCCGTCGATGTTCGCAAAGGTCAACCCGCGCAGCATGACTCCGGTGGGAAACACGGTCATCGTCGCCGCAGTCACCGGCATCCTGGCCGGCTTCATTCCGCTGAACTGGCTACTCGACGCGGTGTCGATCGGCACGTTGGTCGCGTTCATCACGGTGTCGGCCGGTGTGATGATCCTGCGGGTGCGCCAACCCGACCTCGAGCGGCCGTTCAAAGTCCCGGGCTACCCCGTGACACCCGTTCTGTCGATCCTGGCCTGCGCCGCGGTGCTCTACGGCCTGCGCTGGCAGACGTGGTTGGTCTTCGGTGGCTGCGTCGCTCTGGTATTGCTTTTCTATCTGTTCTGGGGACGGCGCCACAGCGCGTTGAACGCCGCGGGCCCCGACGGTTCCCTTCCGACGGCGGTGCCCGGCGGCGACGACGTGATGATCAAGGACGAGCCGTGACCGTCGCCGTCGGCTACCTCTCAGGAAAGAGCGGTCGCTCGCCGCTGTATCTGGCGGTCGAAGCCGCCCGGACCCTGCAGACGTCGCTGACCGTGGTGACTGTCGTGCCGCGACCCTGGATGACCCCGTCGCTCGGCCGCATCGACGCCGAATATGCCCAGTACGCCGAACAATTGGCAACGAACTCCGCAGCGCAGGCCCGGGACTGTATCGACGCGATCGCCGATGGGCTCGACGTCAGATATCACAAGGTGTCGCACCGCTCGGTGTCCGGCGGCCTCCTCGAAGCGATCTCCGAGCTCAAAGCGGAGGTACTGATCCTCGGCTCGGCCGCCGACGGCAAGCTCGGGCAGGTGGTGATCGGCTCGACCGCCGACCGCCTGCTGCACTCCTCGCCGGTGCCGATGGCGATCAGCCCGCGCGGCTATCGCGGTTCGAAGGCCGGCGGCCTGACCCGGATCACGGCCGCCTACCCGGGAACGGCCGACACACTGCATGTCGTGCAGCGTGTCGCCGAACTCGGCCGACGGCTCAACGTGCCCATGCGGGTGATCACGTTCGCGGTTCGGGGCCGAACGATGTACCCGCCGGAAGTCGGCTTGAGCGCCGAGGACTCGATCCTGGAGCAGTTGGCCGGTTACGCACGAGAGGCATTGGCGCAGTTGAAGACCGACGGCATAGTCGGACCGGACGTCAAGGTCGAGGTGGCCACCGGCAACGGCTGGGACGATGCTCTGGACGCCGTCGATTGGCAAGACGGTGACCTGCTGGCGATCGGCACATCGCCCGTCGGCGGAATCGCGCGGGTGTTCCTGGGCTCACGGGGCTCGAAGATCCTGCGGCACAGCCCCGTTCCGGTGCTGGTACTACCGGGCTGACCGCTAGTACTTCATCACACCACGGTCGACGCTGATCTGCGAACCCGACAGGGTGGCCGATTGGTCGCCGGCCAGCCACACCACCACGTCGGCAACCTCGTCGACGTTCATGAAGTCGGACCGCTTTCCGGTCGCGTTCTGACCCACCGGGAGGTAGGGCATCGGGGCGAAGCCGTGTAGATAGCTCGGGTGTGCGCCGAAAACGCCCAACATCGCGTCGTTTTCGGTCATCGGGGTGGCCACCGAGTACGGATGGATGGAGTTGACCCGGATGCCGTACTCGCCGGCTTCCAATGCGAGCGAGTTCGTCAGTGCGGTCAGCCCGTGCTTGGACGCGGCGTAGTGGCTGTTACCCGGGGTGGCCTTGACTCCTGCCGACGAACTCACCACGATGATCGAGCCGCCGTTGCCGGCCTCGATCATCGCTGGGACGACTGCACGCAATGTGCGCCAGGTTCCGGTGAGATTCGTGTCGATGACGGTGTTCCACTGCTCGTCGGTCAGTTCCCACAACCGGCCCCAGGACAGCACGCCGGCGTTGGCGACCAGGATGTCGAGCCTGCCGAACTGCTCGACCCCGTCGGCCACCAGCTGGCGCACCGCGGCGTCGTCGCGGACGTCGACTTCCCGTCCCAGCACCTTGCGGCCCTCGGCTTCGACCAACCGGACGGTCTCGTTCAGGTCCTCCGGGGTAGTCCCGGGATAGGGAATGGTGTCACTGACAGAGGCGCAGATGTCGGAGACGATGACGTCGGCGCCTTCGCGTGCCAGCCGTACAGCGTGCGCGCGGCCCTGGCCTCGCGCGGCACCGGTGACGAACGCGACTCGCCCCTCGAGCGTCCCCGACGATGTTGTCATCAATGGTCCTTTCAGTCAGCCCAGGCCAGGCTAGCAAGAGGACTGGAACGTGTTCTAAATACTTCCCGGCCAGTGGTCGCAAATGTGACGTCGTGTCTGCCCATGACCCACTCGGGTAGTGCAGCAACTGACCCGGCTCAGTAGACGACCGGGTCGCGGACGATCGGGCAGGTCATGCAGTGACCGCCGCCTCGTCCGCGACCCAGTTCGGCACCGACGATCGTGATGACTTCGACCCCGGCCTTGCGCAGCAGCGAGTTGGTGTGGGTGTTCCGGTCGTAGGCGAACACCACGCCCGGCTCGACGGCCACCAGGTTGTTGCCGCTGTCCCACTGTTGTCGCTCGGAGTCATAGGCGGTGCCACCGGTCTCGACCACCCGCAGCGCCCCGAGCCCCAAGGCGTTCGCGACCACCTCCACGAACGGTTTGGTCTCTTCGATGACGTCCAGACCGGGCGCCGAATCACTGGGCAGCAGCGTGAAAGTCTGGATGTTGTCGACGATTTCGGGATAGATGGTCACGACATCGCGATCGGCGAAGGTGAACACCGTGTCGAGGTGCATCGCGGCGCGCAACTTGGGCATTCCCGCCAGGACGATCCGGTCAGCCGCGCCGCGCTCGAACAACGTCGCCGCCACTTGGGTGATCGCCTGCCGTGAGGTCCGTTCGCTCATCCCGATCAACACCACGCCGTTGCCGGGCACCAACACGTCGCCACCCTCGATAGTGGCCATCCCCCATGACTTTTCGGGATCACCCCACCACACGGTCGATCCGGTGAAGTCGGGATGGAACTCGTAGACGGCCTTCATCAGCAGCGTTTCGTCATGCCGGGCCGGCCAGAACAGCGGGTTGAGTGTCACACCGGAATAGATCCAGCACGTGGTGTCGCGGGTGTACAACGTGTTGGGCAGCGGCGGCATCAGATACTCGGTGATTCCCGCGTGCTCGCGGGCCAGGGCACGGTAGCCCCGGCCGAGGTCGACGGGTAGGTCACGGGTCGACAGCCCGCCGATCAGGAACTCGACGAGCCGACTGGCGGGCAACTCGTCGAGGAACGATCTGGTGTCCTCGACCAGCCCCATGCCGACCTCGTTGGCGACGATCTTGCGGTCGAGAAGCCAGGTGCGGGCGTCCGGGATCGCCATCGTTTCGGTGAGCAGGTCGTGCAGTTCGACCACCGCCACACCGCGGTCCCGCATCTTGTCCATGAAGTCGAAGTGATCCCGGCGGGCGTTCTGCACCCACAGCACGTCGTCGAACAGCAGGTCGTCGCAATTGGTGGGCGTCAGCCGTTCGTGGGCAAGACCGGGTGAACAGACCAGCACTTTGCGCAGCGTTCCCACCTCGGAATGCACGCCGTACGACGCGGATGCAGACGTCACCACACCAGTTCCCTTCTCCTAGAGTGCGATTGCACGCGTCGGTCGAGGCCGGCGGCTAGAGGTCGGCCAGGATCTGCTGTCGCTTCGCGGTGTATTCGGCCTCGGTGATCGCGCCGGTCGCTCTCAGCGTCTCGAGCTCTTGAAGACGTTGCGCGGTGGACACTTCCGGCATCGTCGGCGGCAGGTATGGCGGGGTGGCAGGTTGCGCAGCCTGCGGCGGGGCGGTGGCTGCCGGCTGCCCGGCGGCGGCCCGCCGAACGACTGCCATCACCTGCTGGCGCACCGCAGGATTGGACCGGATGTCGATGGTGCCATTCATCGGCACGCCGTTGGCACGCAGGATCTGCATGATCTCCATGAGCGGGCCGGCCTGCCCGCGCAGGTCGTAGGTCTTGTTGTCCTCGGCGAGCGTGAACTGCGCAGGGACCACACCGGCGATCAAAGCGCTGGCGTTCCAGTCGATTTCGTACTTCTGCGTGCCCGGCTCGACGAGCGCGACCAGCTTGTGGGCATTGAGGATCTGCATGCGGGTGGGACTCGACGCCATCGTTTCCTGACTGTCGAAACCCTGATAACCGGGCACCTCGAAGTGGAGATTCACCTTGATCATCTGTTGGTCGTTGACGAACCACGAGGTATCCGAGATGCCGGTGACCTGCGCCAGCACCAGAACACCGCGCTGGTTCAGCTCTTCATGCTTGGCGGCCAACTTCATCCCGGAGTTGGTCAACCACAGGGCGGCGAGCACGTCGCCCGCCGTGATCAACAGCCCGACCCAGAACATCCACCCGATGTACGGCCGCGCGAACGGTCCGAGAGCGAAGTAGACGATCAGGAAGATCGGACCGACGAGGCCGCCGAACAGCAGCACGGTCAATTGCGCTTTGAGATACCGCCCGAACATTTGGCACACCCCTTCTCGGCCAGCAATGTCGCGATCAGACTAACTCCACCAAAGTCGCTTGGGACCACTTGTTGCAGTCTGTGACGGTGCTGCTGACGGCCCTGTTCAGGGGGTTTGCAGCAGCTGGTCCAAGCCCGGCAACTGCGGGACCAACCGATCGACGAGCAGCTCGAGACTGTTCTGCGCCCCGGACTCTGCCGGCGGTGCGGGCCGAACAGGGGCCGGGGACGCCGGGTGCGCGGCCGGCTGGCTGCGCGGCGCGGGTGGCACGCGGTGGACGTCGACGCTTGCCGCGCTGACCATCAGCACCGACGCGACGATTCCGCCGAGCACAGCCAGCAGTGCCGCGCCGCCGAACAGGACCGACGGCGGGTATGCCGGCTGCTGAAAGTCGTCGTCGTCCATGGCCCCACCCCGCTGTGGATGCCGAAGCCTAGCACCGGCGCGCGAGTGGTTGGCGACAAACGAAAGCGGCGCCCACCCGAAGGTGAGCGCCGCTTCGCGGAACTGGATCAGATCATCACTTGATGATCTTGGTGACCCGGCCGGCGCCGACGGTGCGGCCACCTTCACGGATCGCGAACCGCAGGCCCTCGTCCATGGCCACGGGCTGGATCAGCTTGACGGAGATGTCGGTGTTGTCACCGGGCATCACCATCTCGGTGCCCTCGGGGAGGGTCACCACGCCGGTCACGTCCGTGGTACGGAAGTAGAACTGCGGGCGGTAGTTGTTGAAGAACGGCGTGTGCCGGCCGCCCTCGTCCTTGGACAGGATGTAGACGCTGCCCTCGAACTCGGTGTGCGGGGTGGTGGTGCCGGGCTTCACGACGACCTGGCCGCGCTCGACGTCTTCGCGCTTGACGCCACGAACCAGCAGACCGACGTTGTCACCGGCCTGGCCCTGGTCGAGCAGCTTGCGGAACATCTCCACACCGGTGACCGTGGTCTTGGTGGTGGTGGGACGGATGCCGACGATCTCGACTTCCTCGTTCACGTTGATCACGCCACGCTCGACACGACCGGTGACCACGGTGCCGCGGCCGGTGATCGTGAAGACGTCCTCGACGGGCATCAGGAACGGCTTGTCGGTGTCGCGGACCGGGTCCGGGATCGACTCGTCGACAGCGTCCATCAGGTCCTCGACACTCTTGACCCACTGCGGGTCGCCCTCGAGGGCCTTGAGCGCGGACACCTTGATGACCGGGGCTTCCTCGTCGAACTCCTGGGCGGCCAGCAGTTCGCGGACCTCCATCTCGACGAGCTCCAGGAGCTCCTCGTCGTCGACCATGTCGGCCTTGTTCAGAGCCACCAGGATGTAGGGGACGCCGACCTGGCGGGCAAGCAGCACGTGCTCACGGGTCTGCGGCATCGGACCGTCCGTGGCGGCGACCACCAGAATCGCGCCGTCCATCTGGGCGGCACCGGTGATCATGTTCTTGATGTAGTCAGCGTGACCGGGGGCGTCGACGTGCGCGTAGTGACGCTTCTCGGTCTGGTACTCCACGTGGGAGATGTTGATGGTGATACCGCGCTGACGCTCCTCGGGCGCATTGTCGATCTGGTCGAATGCGCGCGATTCGTTCAACTCCGGGTACTTGTCGTGCAGAACCTTGGTGATTGCTGCAGTCAGCGTGGTCTTGCCGTGGTCAACGTGACCGATGGTCCCGATGTTGACGTGCGGCTTCGTCCGCTCGAACTTCGCCTTCGCCACTTCTGTGTCCTCCTGGACTTGTTGTTTGCAAGCTAGTTGCAGTGTTGATGTTTTCAGTTGTGGTCCGCCAAGCCGGCGGGCCAGGATTACTGACCCGTCGCCTTCGCGATGATCTCCTTCGACACGTTCGCCGGAACTTCGGCGTACGAGTCGAACACCATGGAGTAGTTAGCCCGGCCCTGCGTCTTCGACCGGAGGTCGCCGACGTAGCCGAACATCTCCGACAGCGGAACCTGCGCCTTGACGACGCGCGCACCGCTGCGCTCCTCCATGGCCTGGATCTGACCACGGCGGGAGTTCAGGTCGCCGATCACATCACCCATGTAGTCCTCGGGCGTGGTGACCTCGACGGCCATGATCGGTTCCAGGATGACCGGCTGCGCCATGGCGGCAGCCTTCTTCAGCACCTGGGAGCCGGCGATCTTGAAGGCCATTTCCGATGAGTCGACGTCGTGGTACGCACCGTCGAGCAGCACGACCTTCACGTTGACCAGCGGGTAGCCGGCCAGCACGCCGTACTGCATGGCGTCCTGTGCACCAGCATCCACCGAGGGGATGTACTCCCGCGGGATGCGGCCACCGGTGACCTTGTTCTCGAACTCGTAGGTCGCACCGTCCTCGCCGGTAAACGGCTCGAGGTTGATGAGGACCTTCGCGAACTGGCCCGAACCGCCGGTCTGCTTCTTGTGCGTGAACTCGACGTTGGTGGCAGCGCGCTTGATGGTTTCCTTGTAGGCCACCTGTGGCTTGCCGACGTTGGCCTCGACCTTGAACTCGCGGCGCATCCGGTCCACCAGGATGTCCAGGTGCAGCTCGCCCATACCGCCGATGACGGTCTGGCCGGTCTCCTGATCCAGGTGCACCTTGAAGGTCGGATCCTCTTCGGCGAGCTTCTGGATGGAGAGGCTCAGCTTCTCCTGGTCACTCTTGGTCTTGGGCTCGATGGCGACCTCGATCACGGGATCGGGGAACGTCATCGACTCCAGCACGATCTGGTTGTTCGGATCGCTCAGGGTGTCACCGGTGGTGGTGTCCTTGAGGCCGATCACCGCGTAGATGTGACCGGCGGACGCCGACTCGACCGGGTTCTCCTTGTTGGAGTGCATCTGGAACAGCTTGCCCAGCCGCTCCTTCTTGCCCTTGGTCGAGTTGATGACCTGCGCGCCGGAGTCGACCTTGCCCGAGTACACCCGGACGTAGGTCAGCTTGCCGAAGAACGGGTGCGTGGCGACCTTGAACGCCAGCCCGGCGAACGGCTCGTCGGCCGACGGCTTGCGCGAGATGATCTCGTCTTCCTTGCCCGGGACGTGGCCTTCGGCGGCCGCAACGTCCAGCGGGGTCGGGAGGTAGTCGATGACCGCGTCGAGCATGGGCTGCACGCCCTTGTTCTTGAACGCGGACCCGCACAACACCGGGTAGCCGGCGCTGGTGACGGTCAGCTTGCGCAGACCACCCTTGATCTCCTCGACGGTGAGTTCTTCGCCGCCCAGGTACTTCTCCATGAGGTCGTCATCGGCTTCGGCGATGGCCTCGATCATCGCGGTGCGGTATTCCTCGGCCTTTTCCTGCAGATCGGCCGGGATGTCGACGACGTCGTACTTCTCGCCGAGCTTCGTCTCACCGCGCCAGACCTTGGCCTTCATCTCGACCAGGTCGACGACGCCCTCGAAGTCACCTTCGGAGCCGATCGGCAACTGGATCGGGACGACGTTCGCGCCGAGGCGATCCTTCATCGTCTGCACCGAGAAGTAGAAGTCGGCGCCCAGCTTGTCCATCTTGTTGACGAAGCAGATGCGCGGGACGTCGTACTTGTCGGCCTGACGCCAGACCTGCTCGGACTGCGGCTCGACACCTTCCTTGCCGTCGAAGACGGCGACGGCACCGTCGAGCACGCGCAGCGAGCGCTCCACCTCGACCGTGAAGTCGACGTGGCCCGGGGTGTCGATGATGTTGATCTGGTTGTCGTTCCAGAAGCAGGTGGTAGCGGCCGAGGTGATGGTGATACCCCGCTCCTGCTCCTGCTCCATCCAGTCCATCGTGGCGGCACCGTCGTGCACCTCACCGATCTTGTACGAGATACCGGTGTAGAAGAGGATGCGCTCGGTCGTCGTCGTCTTGCCGGCATCGATGTGCGCCATGATGCCGATGTTGCGGACCTTGTTCAGGTCGGTGAGCACGTCCTGTGCCACGGCTAAATTCCCACTCTTTCGCTTCTCAATTTGGTGTGGTCATGCGCCGGCAGCCGCCACGCGGTGGCCGCCGGCAGTGCAATCACCAGCGGTAGTGCGCGAAGGCCCGGTTCGCCTCGGCCATCTTGTGGGTGTCTTCACGCCGCTTCACGGCTGCACCCAGGCCATTGCTGGCGTCGAGAATCTCGTTCGCCAGCCGCTCGATCATGGTCTTCTCGCGGCGCGCCTTGGAGAAGCTCACCAACCAGCGCAGGGCCAGAGTGGTGGAGCGTTCCGGGCGGACCTCGACGGGCACCTGATAGGTAGCGCCACCGACACGACGGCTGCGCACCTCCAGGGCGGGCTTGACGTTGTCGAGAGCGCGCTTCAGGGTGATGACCGGATCGGTGCCGGTCTTGTCACGAGCCTGCTCGAGCGCACCATAAACAATGCGTTCTGCCAGCGATTTCTTCCCGTCCAGCAGAACTTTGTTGACCAGCTGGGTGACCAGCTGCGAGCCGTAGACCGGGTCATTGACCAACGGGCGCTTCGGCGCGGGACCCTTGCGCGGCATTAGCTCTTCTCCTTCTTCGCGCCGTAACGGCTACGGGCCTGCTTGCGGTTCTTGACACCCTGGGTGTCCAGCGAGCCGCGGATGATCTTGTAGCGAACGCCGGGGAGGTCCTTCACACGACCGCCGCGGACCAGCACCATCGAGTGCTCCTGGAGGTTGTGGCCCTCACCGGGGATGTAAGCGGTCACCTCGACGCCGGTCGTCAGCTTCACGCGCGCGACCTTGCGAAGTGCCGAGTTCGGCTTCTTCGGGGTGGTCGTGTACACGCGGGTGCACACGCCGCGGCGCTGCGGGCTGCCCTTGAGGGCCGCGGTCTTGACCTTCGCGACCTTGTCGGTGCGACCCTTGCGGACCAGCTGCTGAATGGTTGGCATCTACCGGCTTTCTTCTCTCGTACGTCTTTCGGCGCTTCTCAAGTCTCTGTACTGCTGTTTTCACCCCGCCGCGTACCCCGCTGCCGGGCGTGTCGCACACACCGTGCACCGGTCGAATCCGATGCATACTGGACATGCGAATTTGCCCGGCGTGCGCGCATGCGTCCCCGCAAGCGCCCCTATCGGCCAGGCACGAGCTTCCACGATACCAGGCGGGGCACGCCCCTCCAAACTCGGTGCACGGCGCCTTACTGCAGGTCAACGCCTGAATGCTGGCGCCGGTTCCCGACAGCACCGAATATTCGGGTGCCCGGGTGGGCTCAGCCGTCCGCTTCGTTCCGCCGTGCCATCCCGGCCGCCAGTCGCAGGACCATGTCGGAGAACACCGCGTCGGTGTCCACCATGTTCATCACGCCCGTCATCTCCAGCAGGACGAAACCGTGGATCGCCGCCCAGAACTCCAGCGAGGCGTAGAACGCACCGTCGCCGTCCAGGCCGTACGACGCCAGCACCTCGATCACCGGCGCAGCCGCAGCGTGGGACGCGGCGGTGAACTCGGGGTCGTCACCGCCCAGGGGCATGCGGGTGAAAGCCGAGTATCGGCCCGGGTGATGGTGGGCATAACTGCGGTAGGCGCTGGCCATCGCTGTCACGGCATCGTCGCGGGTGCGGCCCTGCCCGGCGGCCGACAGCATCCGCAGGATGTCGTCGACGACATGCATGCGGACCGTGCGGCGCAGATCATCCAGGCTGTGAACGTGGTTGTAGAGCGACGGACCCTTGGTGCCCAACTGGGTGGCCAGAGCGTTGATGGTCAGTCCGTCCCAGCCTTCCCGATCGAGGAAGGTCAGGGCCGCGTTGACGATGACCTCGCGGCTGAGCTTGTTCGACCTCGCGGACGACCGGTTTCCGGGGCGCGGGCGGACAGCCGCCGACTCCGGTTCCGGCCGAGATGTCATCGCAAGTCCTTCACTGGTGGATCGACGGAGAACTCTAGTTGACCGACCGACTGCTCCGTGGGCTCCAACTCGGGTTGAGTGAAAGTTGAGACATGTCGGTGAGCTGGGGACACCACGTCGGCGCGTACATCATGACCGGCGCTGCCGCCCTGAAGGCGGGTATCACCGGAACGGTCACATCCACGGTGCAGAACCACATCGCCGGGACGAGATCATGCCGGGCAGTCACCACGCAGGGGTCGTAGAACACCGTGATGGCCGATAACGTCGTCTACAACACCACGGCCTCGATGTGGGCCGCGAGGTAGGAATGACAACCGGATCGACCGCGTTCCGGGGTAATCGCGAAGGACGGACGAATGCCGATGCACTCCCCCACCCTCATCGCTGGGATCAGCGTTCTCGCCGCCATCGCCTTGGCGGGTTGCGGATCCACCAGTAAGGAATCACCCTCCCCGACGGCCACCGCCGGACAGTCCGGAGCACAGGTGGAAGTGGGCAACACCATCAATTACGGCTCGTTCGGCACGACCGCGGAGATCGACTGCGCCGACGGCAAGTCGCTGAACGTCGGCGGTTCCAACAACACCTTGACGGTCAAAGGCACGTGCGCGTCGGTGAACATCGGCGGCGCGGACAACAAGATCACGTTCGGCACGATCGACAAGGAACTCTCCGTCGTCGGCCTCAACAACACGATCACCTACAAGGGCGACCCGAAGGTGAACAACCTGGGCTCAGGGAACACGCTCAACAAGTCGTAGCAGTCGCGGCTCACGCCTTCGCACCGTGCCGGCCGGCGCCCTTGGCGAATCGCTGTGCACCGGCAAGAGACTCGGCGGCCACCCGCGACAGGCTGCCGAATTCGAAGTCCATGGCATCGGCTTCGGACCGACCCCACTGGTGCAGCGCCGACATCCGGTCCGAGCGCAGGCACAGCTGCGGAAGCTGGGCCAGTTCGGCGGCGAGTTCCTCGGCGGCCTGGCGGCTCTGGCCTGCCGGGACCACGCGATTGGCCAGGCCGATGGCCAGTGCTTCCTCGGCGCCCACGGCCCGGCCGGTCAGGATCAGGTCCATCGCCCGGCTGTGGCCGATGAGACGAGGCAGGCGCACAGTGCCGCCGTCGATCAGCGGAACCCCCCACCGGCGACAGAACACCCCGAACACGGCATCTTCTTCGGCCACCCGCAGATCGCACCACAGCGCCAGCTCCAGGCCACCGGCCACCGCGTACCCGCTGACCGCGGCGATCACGGGTTTGGACAACTGCATGCGGCTGGGGCCCATTGGCCCGGGGCCATCGCGGTGGGTGGGATTGGTGTCGGGTGTGCCGATGGCCTTGAGATCGGCTCCGGCACAGAAGGTTCCGTTGTCGCCCCACAGGACCGCCACCGATGCCGACTCGTCGTTGTCGAACTCGTCGAAGGCGTTGAACAAGGCCATCGCGGTGGGACCGTCGACGGCATTACGGGCCTGTGGACGGTCGAGGATCACCGTCGTGACGGGCCCATTCTTTTCGACGCGTACCGGATCGGTCATTTTGCCTCCACCAGTTGTCCCTCATCCCGCCGCGCGACCAGTTCGGCGGCGAAGTCTGCATAGGCCCGCCGCAGCGCGGCGCCCGGCCAGCGCGCCGGCAGCAGTTCGTCCGGCAGCACCGGATCGGTGAGCAGGTGGCGCACGATCGCGGCGGCGGCACGGAACCGCGCCGGAATGTCGTCAGCCGCGCCGATGTCATCCAGGAGCTGGCGCCCCGCGTCGGCCCAGCCAGGCAGATCCCACAGCCGCTCGGTCAGCTCAGCCGGATCGTCGTCACGGGCGTGCAACACCCGCACCCGTTCGGCGATCTCGGCGGGCAGCTCGTCGTCGAGGTTGTCCGGGCGCAACCAGACGCCCTCCCGGATCTCGCCGAACCGCTTGAGCTGCAGCATATTTCGCAATGAGGCGCGGGCCCGGGCATCCATACCGACCGCGGTGATCACCACGGTGACCCAGTCGCCGTTCCAGTCGCGCATGCGCGGGTGGAGTGCATCGTCCTGGCGCCGCTGGCGGGTCAACAGCCGGTCCGACAGTCGATACCCGTCATCGGAACGCACCAGATCACCGGCAGCGACCATCCGGGTCAGCGCCACCCGTAGGGTCTGCTCGCGGATCCCGAAATCCGATGTCAGCCGCAGCAATTCGGCCGAGGTGGCCCACGCCGGGTGAGCGCCGAGCAATACGCTCAGCACCACCGAGCGGGCGGTCATCTTCGCCAACGACTGCGGCACCGCGTCAGACCCCCGACGCGCGGCGGCCGTGGTCACCGAACGGCTCGTCGCGGTGGCGGACCGCCTCCCGGAAGCCGTGTTCGCGGGCGTCCGCCACGAACGCGTGCCCCTCCGGGGTGTGCCGGGCGATCCCGTCGAACACCGTGCTGACCATCCGGCTGGTCGCAACACCCTGCTGATACAACGCGGTGTTCATCGCCAGCTTGACCATGATCAACTGGTTCACCGGGACCGCCGCGATTCGCTCGACCAGCCGTTCGGTGCGCTCGTCGAGGTCGGCCGGATCCGGCGCCTCGACAGCCAGGCCCCACTCGGCGGCCTGCGCGCCGGTGATGCAATCCCCGGTCAGCAGAAGGCGTTTGGCCCGCTGATCACCCAGCCGATGCGCCCACAGCCCGGCCGCCGGAACACCCCAGACGCGGGTCGGCGGATAACCGATCTTGGCGTCGGAGGCGGCGATCACCTGATCGGCGTGTAGCGCGATATCGGTGCCGCCAGCCACGCAATAGCCGTGAATCTTGACCACCGTCGGCTTGTCGGCATGCATCAGGCTGGCGAAGCCGCGCACGAAGCGACTCATCATCTGGTAGTCGATCATCGGGTCCCACGGCCGGTCTGCCTTGTGGTTGACCGCCTGCGTCTTGCCGTCGAGGACGGTGCCCTGCCGGTCCCCACCGCCGGCCGACGACGAGCCGTCGGCGTAGGCGCCGAGATCGAAACCGGCGCAGAATCCTTCGCCGCGGCCCGACACCAAGATGACGTGCACGTTGGGGTCCAGGTCGGCGCGTTCGACCAGCGCGGCCAACTCCAGCGGCGTCTCCGCGACGATCGCGTTGCCCTTGTCGGGCCGGTTGAAGGTGATGCGGGCGATCCGATCAGTGACCTCGTAGGTCATCGTCTTGAGTTCGGTCATCCCTTCACCAGGCAACGTTCGATGATCGGCGCGAGGTCGAGCCCGGCGGGCAGCGTCCCGAACGCACCGCCCCAGTTGCCGCCGACCCGGGAGGCCAGGAACGCCTCGGCGACCGCGGGATGACCGTGGCGGACCAGCAGCGAACCTTGCAGCGCCACCGTGATGTCCTCGGCGATCGTGCGTGCGCGGTATTCGATGCCGTCCAGGTTCTCCAGCTCGGATCGCAAGTCGGCCACGTGCGCGTCCAACCGCGCATCCTGGCCGGCGGTGATCGCCAGTTCGTCGAAGAGGACGCCGACGCACTCGGGACGGGTCGCCATGGCGCGCAACGTGTCCAGGGCACTGACGTTGCCCGACCCCTCCCAGATGCCCATCAGTGGCGCCTCCCGGTAGAGGCGCGGCATCCCGGACTCCTCGGCATACCCGTTGCCGCCCAGGCATTCCATTGCCTCGGCGGCGTGCGGGGTGGCACGTTTGCACACCCAGTACTTGGCGGCAGCCAGGCCGATCCTGCGCAGCAGGCTCTCGCGTTCGTCGCCGCGGACCACGGCATCGGTGGCCCCGGCCATCCGCATCGCGACGACGGTCGCCGCCTCTGCCTCGACGGCGAGGTCGGCGATCACATTGCGCATCAACGGCTGGTCGATGAGGTAGGCGCCGAACGCCTTCCGGTGCTGAGTGTGGTGCACCGCGCGGGTCAGGCCGTTGCGCATGCTGGTGGCGCTGCCCAGCGTGCAGTCCAGCCGGGTGAGGTTGACCATCTCGATGATGGTGGGCACGCCGCGGCCTTCCTCGCCGACCAGCCAGGCGATGGCACCGTCGTACTCCACCTCGCTGGAGGCGTTGGCGTGGTTGCCGAGTTTGTCCTTCAAGCGCTGCAAGAACATTCGGTTACGGGTGCCGTCGGGAAGCACGCGCGGCAGCATGAAACAGCTCAGTCCGCCGGGCGCCTGTGCCAGCACCAGGAAGATGTCACTCATCGCCGCGGAGGTGAACCACTTGTGACCGGTGATGGTGTAGCTGCCGTCGCCGTTGGGCACAGCCTGGGTGGTGCCGGCACGGACGTCGGAGCCGCCCTGCTTCTCGGTCATCGACATTCCCGCGGTGATGCCGACTTTGGTGGCAGGCACTGTCAATTCGGGGTCATACGTCCGGCTGGTCAGCAGCGGCTCGTAGATCGCAGCGAGCTCGGGGTTGTGCCGCAGCGCGGGGACGACGGCGTAGGTCATCGAGATCGGGCAGACGTGCCCGGGCTCGGGAGTCCATACCCCCATCTTCGCCGCGCGCACCACGTGGGCGCCGGGACGGTCGTCCGCCCACGGCGCGGCGTGCACCCCGTGAGCGATCGCCGTGCGCATCAACTCGTGATAGGCGGGGTCGTATTCGATCTCGTCGACGCGGTAGCCGTAGCGGTCGTGGGTGTGCAGGATCGGCTGGTTGCGATCGGCAAGCTCGCCCCAGCGCTGGGCCTGAGCGCTGCCCGCGAGCGCGCCGAGCTGGGTGACCTCGTCCAATCCCCACTGGCCGCCCTCGCGGATGAGGGCCTCGATCAGGACCGGCGAGCTGGCCGGGTTGTGGTCCGTCAGCGGCGGGACCTGGTTGGTGACGACATGCGTGTCCGACATGGCACCACTATTACAGTTCTACGACAATCGCACAAGATTCGTAATATGGCAGGCTGGATGACGTGAAGCCGAACTCCGTCATCCACGCCGCCACCCAGTGGCTCGAACACGAACCGGTGCCCGCCGACCAGTCGGTGCGCGGTGAGCCGCACACCGGGACAGCCGAACTCGGATCGTTCGGCGGCCTCGAGGTCGGGGTGTGGGAGATGACACCCGGAGTCATGCGCGACATCGAGGCCGACGAACTGTTCGTGGTGCTCTCCGGTGCCGCCACCGTCGAATTCGACGACGGCTCCCCGACGCTCACGCTGGGCGCCGGCGACGTGGTGCGGTTGGCCAAGGACACCCCGACGGTGTGGACGGTGACCGAGACGCTGCGAAAGGTCTATCTGGTCTAGGTTCGGCGGGCTGGGGGTACCGCCCGGCCGAAGGCGAGGGGCGAGCGAAGCGACCCGGGTAATTAGGCGCGCCGGCCGGGGTGCGCGGCGAAGAAGTCCCACATCCGCTCGGTGGCGAATGATGGCCAGTCGTGTTTGCCACCGGCCACGGTGATCAGCTCGACGCTGCGCCCATTCGGACAGCTGGCGACCGAGGTCGTGAGATCTCCGTCGACGGTCGTCGCCGGGGATCCGCATCGATCGACGTTGCGCCAGAACGCACTGACATCTGGCGGTGTCATGGTCGCGATCGGCAGGGCGGTCCCAGGTTGACCGTCATAGCGGACCAGACGGTCGTCGGTGCCGTGGATGTGCAGCACCGACGTCGGGTGCGGCGCCGGGCAGGTAGCGAGCTGAGTTGCCGCGTCCGGCCCGATAGCCGCGAAAAGGCCGGTGTTGCAGGCCAATTTGTACGCCATCATGCCGCCGTTGCTGATCCCCGCGGCATAGATGCGCGTCGTGTCGATGTCCAGCTTCTCGGTGATGTTGCGGACAGCGGCGGTGATGAAACCGACGTCGTCGACGTTGTCCTTGCGCGCTTGTCCGCAACACCAGTCGGCGTTCCACGATCCGCCCACCCCGTCGGGGTAGGCGACCACGAACTTGGCGGAGTCGGCCTGCTCGTCCCAGCCGTACTTCCGCTGCGCCTGTTTGGCGCTACCGGTCCACCCGTGCAGCATCACGACCAGCGGCGCCGGCTTCGGCAGACCGTCGGGAACGTAGAGCCGGTAGTCGCGGTCGACGCCGCCGACCCGGATCGTGTGCGCGCTGACACCCGGCGCGAATCCGGTCGCGGGCGCGCAGGCCGCCACCAGAACCAGCGCAACCACCAGCGCGACTCGACGAGCCCACACGGCTAGCTGAGGTGTTCGCGAAGAAAGGCGATGTCGTCCTTGCGTCCCTCGTCGGCCGTCTCACAGATCACCGGTGCGTCGGCCGCCTGCACGACCGCGACCAGAAGTTGCGGATCAATCTGTCCTGCACCGAAATTGGCGTGCCGGTCAGCGCCGGACCCCTTGGCATCGCGGGAATCGTTGCAGTGCACCAGGTCGATGCGGCCGGTGATGGCTTTGATGCGCTCGACGGCGTCGATCAGCTCCTCGCCGGCCGCCCAGGCGTGGCAGGTGTCAAGGCAGAATCCGATGCCGGTATCGGCGATGCGCTCCCACAGCCGGGCGATCGTGTCGAAGTGGCGCGCCATCGCATGATCGCCGCCGGCGGTGTTCTCCAGATACACCGGCACACTGGTCTCCAGCTGCGCCAGAGCCTTGGCCCAGCGCTCGAAGCCGGCCTCCATGTCGTTGTCGTCGGCGTGACCGCCGTGCACGATCACCGCTGTCGCGTCGATCTCGGCGGCGGCGTCGCAGGTGTCCTGCAGGATCTTGCGCGACGGGATGCGCACCCGGTTGTTGGCCGACGCCACGTTGATCAGATATGGCGCATGCACGTACAGCGGGACCGGCGACGCCTTCAGCGTCTCGGCATCGTCGCGCGGTTTGGGCTTCTTCCAGCTCTGCGGATTGCCGAGAAAGAACTGCACTGCCTCGGCGCCGTCGGCGGCCGCAGCCGCCAGCGGGTCATCGCCGTGGACATGGGAACCAATGAGCACACAGTCGAGTCTAGGCGCGCGCACCGACGCCGCGCACAGCCGTCATCTCCGCCAGAACAGGTGATGGGTGACCCCACTCGGGCTTGGCACGACCTCGTGGTGGAACCGGTCGTCGAGCTCGTCGGGCGACTCCCACAGCCGCGATCCGGCTCCGATCGTCATATCGGCGACCGCCACGTGCAGCGTGTCCACCAAGCCGGCGTCGAGGAACTCCCGAACCGTCGTCGCACCCCCGCCGAGCCGAACGTCCTTGCCGGCGGCGGCCGCCTTCGCCTGCTCCACGACGCGGGCCGGGCTGTCCGAGGTGAAGTGAAATGTCGTCTCCCCCAACGTCAGCGACGACCGTTCGTGGTGGGTCATGACGAACACCGGGGTGTGGAACGGCGGCTCCTCGCCCCACCAGCCGCGCCACTCGGGGTGGTCCTCCCACGGTCCGCGGTAGGGACTGAACTTGTTGCGGCCCATGATCTCCGCGCCGATGTTGTTGTAGAAGTCACGGGTGAAGTAGTCGTCGAGGCCGCGAGTACCACCCGGGTCGCGCCGGCCCACCCAACTGGCCGTCGCGCCCACCCAGGCGAACAGAGCGGGCTGATCGGCGTCGCCGAATGGCCGCTCGAAACACTGGTTGAGACCCGCGCCGAAGCCGTCGCGCGACACCATGAAGTTGTGGACTCTGAGCAGTTGGGTCATAGCGGTTAGACCCCGGTGGTCAACCAAACTCATCGCGCGGCCGCCGAGCGTAACGCCAGGGTGGCATTCGGCGCCGAAACCCGCCCTGGCGTTACGTTCGGCAACAGAAAAAAGCCCCCGCCGAGGCGGGGGCTTTTTCCTTGACTAGCTACCGGTAATCCGAGTAACCGTAATCGTCCAACGGCACCGCGGCACCGGTGGCCTGGCCGAAGTCCGGGCTGTAGTACTGATCCTCGTAGGACGGGATCGTGTACGCCGCAGCACGGGCTTCCTCGGTCGGCTGCACCTGGATGTTGCGGTAGCGGTTGATACCGGTACCGGCCGGGATCAGCTTGCCGATGATCACGTTCTCCTTCAGACCCTGCAGCTTGTCGCTGCGGCAGTTGATCGCCGCATCGGTCAGCACGCGAGTGGTCTCCTGGAACGACGCCGCCGACAGCCACGAATCGGTGGCCAGCGACGCCTTGGTGATACCCATCAGCACCGGACGGCCGGCCGCGGGCTCGGCGCCCTCGGCGACAACCCGACGGTTCTCCGACTCGAACTCGCCGCGCTCGGTCAGCGAGCCGGGCAGGAACTCCGTTGCGCCCGAGTCGATGATCGTGACGCGCCGCAGCATCTGCCGGACGATGACCTCGATGTGCTTGTCGTGGATCGACACACCCTGCGCCCGGTAGACCTCCTGGACTTCCTTGACCAGGTGGATCTGCACCTTGCGCGGGCCCTCGATACGCAGCACCTCGTGCGGGTCGGCCGAGCCCTCGAGGAGCTGCTGGCCCACCTCGACGTGGTCACCGTTGACCAGCAGTCGCTCGGAACCGTCGTCGTGCTTGAACACCTTCAACCGCTGACGCTTGGAGAGCTTGTCGTACACGACCTCCTCGCTCCCGTCGTCGGGAACGATGGTGATCTTGTAGAACTTGTCGGTCTCCTCCAGCTGGACCCGCCCTGCGACGTCGGCGATCGGTGCGCGGTTCCGCGGAATACGCGCCTCGAACAGCTCCTGCACGCGGGGCAGACCACCGACGATGTCGGCGCCACCGGTAACACCACCCTGGTGGAAGGTGCGCATGGTCAGCTGCGTGCCGGGCTCACCGATGGACTGCGCGGCCACGATGCCGACGGCCTCGCCGATGTCCACCAGCTTGCCGGTGGCCATCGAACGGCCGTAGCACATCGCGCACACACCCGAGGCGCTGGTGCAGGTGAGCACCGAGCGGACCTTGACCGAGGTGATGCCGGCCTCCAGCAGGGCGTCGATCGCCGGGTCGCCGAGATCGTGTCCGGCGGTGACGACGACGTTGCCTGCTTCGTCGACCGCGTCTGCGGCCAGCGTGCGGGCGTACGCCGAGGTCTCGACGTGCGGATCCCGGATCAGGCTGCCGTCGGCCTGGCGCTCGGCCAGGTCGACCAGGATGCCGCGCTCGGTGCCGCAGTCGTGCTCACGCACGATCACGTCCTGGCTGACGTCCACCAGACGACGGGTCAGGTAACCCGAGTCGGCGGTACGAAGAGCGGTGTCCGCCAGACCCTTACGGGCGCCGTGGGTGTTGATGAAGTACTCCAGCACCGTCAGGCCCTCGCGGAACGAGGACTTGATCGGCCGCGGGATGAACTCACCCTTCGGGTTGGTCACCAGACCCTTCATGCCGGCCAGCGTCCGAGTCTGGGTGAAGTTACCCGTCGCACCGGAATCCACGATCGTGATGATCGGGTTGTCGTTGGGGTAGTGCGCCCGCAACGCGTTACCGACCTCTTCGGTGGCTTCCTTCCACAGCTCGACAAGCGCGTCGTTGCGCTCCTGCTTGTTGAGCGCGCCGCGCTGGTACTTCTTCTCGATCCCGTCGGCTTCGGCCTCGTAACGCTCGAGGATCTCCTGCTTCTCCGGCGGCACGATGACGTCGGCCATCGAGACCGTGACACCCGAACGGGTGGCCCAGTGGAAACCGGCGTCCTTGAGCTTGTCGACGGTCTGCGCGACGACGATCATCGGGTAGCGCTCGGCCAGATCGTTGATGATCCGGGCCTGGACCTTCTTGTGCATCTGCTCGTTGACGAACGGATACCCCTGCGGCAGAAGCTCATTGAAGAGCACCCGGCCCAGCGTGGTCTCGGCGGTCCAGGCATTGCCCGGGCGCCAGCCGTTCTCGCCGAACAGCTCGTTCTCGACCTCATGCGGCGGACGCAGCTGCGTCAGGCGCACCTTGATCTGAGCGCGAACCGACAGTGCACCACGGTCCATCGCCATGATCGCCTCGGCCGGCGAGCTGTACACACCGGTCTCCGGCGCATCCTTGGCGGCAGCGGTGTACTCACCCTTTTCGCCGGCAACCAGCGTGGTCAGGAAGTACAGACCCGTGACCATGTCCAGACGCGGCATGGCCAACGGCTTGCCCGACGCCGGCGACAGGATGTTGTTGGACGACAGCATCAGGATGCGGGCCTCGGCCTGCGCCTCGGCGCTCAGCGGCAGGTGAACCGCCATCTGGTCGCCGTCGAAGTCGGCGTTGAACGCCTCACAGACCAGCGGGTGCAGCTGGATGGCCTTACCCTCCACCAGCTGCGGCTCGAAGGCCTGGATACCGAGGCGGTGCAGCGTGGGTGCACGGTTGAGCAGCACCGGGTGCTCGGCGATGACCTCTTCGAGGACATCCCACACCTGGGGACGCTGACGCTCGACCATCCGCTTGGCGCTCTTGATGTTCTGCGCGTGGTTGAGATCGACCAGACGCTTCATCACGAACGGCTTGAACAGCTCGAGAGCCATCAGCTTCGGCAGACCGCACTGGTGCAGCTTGAGCTGCGGGCCGACCACGATGACCGAACGGCCCGAGTAGTCGACACGCTTACCGAGCAGGTTCTGACGGAACCGGCCCTGCTTGCCCTTGAGCAGATCGGACAGCGACTTGAGCGGACGGTTGCCCGGCCCGGTGACGGGCCGGCCACGACGGCCGTTGTCGAACAGCGCGTCCACCGACTCCTGCAGCATCCGCTTCTCGTTGTTGACGATGATCTCGGGAGCGCCGAGGTCGATCAGTCGCTTCAACCGGTTGTTGCGGTTGATCACGCGGCGGTACAGGTCGTTGAGGTCGGAGGTCGCGAAGCGGCCACCATCGAGCTGGACCATCGGGCGCAGCTCCGGCGGGATCACCGGCACCGCGTCGAGGACCATGCCCATCGGCGAGTTGCCCGACTGCTGGAACGCGGCGACCACCTTCAGGCGCTTGAGGGCGCGAAGCTTCTTCTGCCCCTTGCCGTTACGGATGGTGTCGCGCAGGCTCTCGGCCTCGGCGTCGATGTCGAAGGTCTCGATGAGCTTCTGAATCGACTCCGCACCCATCGAGCCCTGGAAGTACTCGCCGTAGCGGTCGACCAGCTCGCGGTACAGGTTCTCGTCGACGATGAGCTGCTTGACGGCCAGCTTGGTGAAGGTCGTCCAGATCTCGTCGAGCCGGTCCAGCTCACGCTGGGCCCGGTCGCGCAGCTGACGCATCTCGCGCTCGCCACCGTCGCGCACCTTGCGGCGCACGTCGGACTTGGCACCCTCGGCCTCGAGCTCGGCCAGGTCGGCCTCGAGCTTCTGGGCGCGGGCCTCCAGGTCGGAGTCACGCTGATCGGCGACCGCCTTCTTCTCGACCTCCATCTCGGCTTCGAGAGTGGAGAGCTCGTTGTGGCGCATCTCCTCGTCGACCGCGGTGATCACGTAGGCGGCGAAGTAGATGATCTTCTCGAGATCCTTCGGCGCCAGGTCCAGCAGATAGCCCAAGCGCGACGGAACGCCCTTGAAGTACCAGATGTGCGTGACCGGTGCGGCCAGCTCGATGTGGCCCATCCGCTCGCGACGCACCTTGGCGCGAGTGACCTCGACGCCGCAGCGCTCGCAGATGATGCCCTTGAAGCGGACGCGCTTGTACTTGCCGCAGTAGCACTCCCAGTCGCGAGTCGGTCCGAAGATCTTCTCGCAGAACAGGCCGTCCTTCTCTGGCTTGAGCGTGCGGTAGTTGATGGTCTCCGGCTTCTTGACCTCACCGAAGGACCAGGTGCGGATGTCGTCCGCGGTCGCAAGACCGATCCGGAGTTCATCGAAGAAGTTGACGTCTAGCACGTAACTCCCTTTCCCCTTTCGGGACTAGAAATACTGGTTAGCGCCGCGGCTCCGCCGCAATTAGGCAAGGTCTTCGACAGAGGCAGATTCGTTGCGCGACAAGTTGATTCCGAGGTTCGCGGCAGCCCGCTCCAAGTCCTCGTCGTCACCGTCACGCATCTCGATTGCCGCGCCGTCCGAAGACAGCACCTCAACGTTCAAGCACAGCGACTGCAGCTCCTTGAGCAGCACCTTGAACGACTCCGGAATGCCCGGCTCGGGGATGTTCTCGCCCTTGACGATCGCCTCGTAGACCTTGACCCGGCCGACGGTGTCGTCGGACTTGATGGTCAAGAGCTCCTGCAGCGTGTACGCCGCGCCGTAGGCCTGCATGGCCCAGCACTCCATCTCACCGAATCGCTGACCACCGAACTGCGCCTTACCACCGAGCGGCTGCTGGGTGATCATCGAGTACGGACCGGTCGAGCGGGCGTGGATCTTGTCATCCACCAGGTGGTGCAGCTTGAGGATGTACATGTAGCCGACCGTCACCGGGTACGGGAACGGTTCGCCGCTGCGGCCGTCGTAGAGCACGGCCTTGCCGTCACCGTTGACGAGAACCTCGCCGTCACGGTTGGGCAGCGTCGAGCTCAGCAGACCCTGCAGCTCCTCTTCGCGAGCACCGTCGAACACCGGCGTCGAGACGATGCTGTTCGGCTCCGACGACAGCATGTCCTCGGGCAGGTTGGCAGCCCACTCGGGCTTCCCGCCGACGACATCGATGTTCCACCCGGCCTTGGCGACCCACCCGAGGTGGGTTTCCAGGATCTGGCCGATGTTCATACGACGCGGCACACCGTGGGTGTTCAGGATGATGTCCACCGGGGTGCCGTCCGGAAGGAACGGCATGTCCTCGACGGGCAGGATCTTGCCGATGACGCCCTTGTTGCCGTGGCGTCCGGCGAGCTTGTCGCCGTCGGAGATCTTGCGCTTCTGGGCCACGTAGACGCGGACCAGCTCGTTGACGCCGGCGGGCAGCTCGTCGTCGTCCTCGCGGGAGAACACCCGGATGCCGATGACCTTGCCGGACTCACCGTGCGGCACCTTCAGCGACGTGTCGCGGACCTCGCGCGCCTTCTCACCGAAGATCGCGCGGAGCAGCCGCTCCTCCGGGGTCAGCTCGGTCTCACCCTTCGGGGTGACCTTGCCGACCAGGATGTCGCCGTCGCGGACCTCGGCGCCGATGCGGATGATGCCGCGCTCGTCGAGATCGGCCAGCACCTCATCGGAGACGTTCGGGATGTCCCGGGTGATCTCCTCGGCGCCCAGCTTGGTGTCGCGGGCATCGATCTCGTGCTCTTCGATGTGAATCGAGGTGAGCACGTCCTCCTCAACCAGACGGTTGGACAGGATGATCGCGTCCTCGTAGTTGTGGCCCTCCCACGGCATGACGGCGACGAGCAGGTTCTTGCCCAGCGCCATCTCGCCGTTCTCGGTGCACGGACCGTCGGCGAGCACCTGGCCCGACTCGACGCGCTGCCCGGCGTCCACGATCGGACGCTGGTTGGCGCACGTGCCGTGGTTGGAGCGGGCGAACTTGCGCATCCGGTAGGTGTGCCGGGTGCCGTCGTCGGCCATCACGGTGATGTAGTCGGCGGAGACTTCCTCGACCACACCGGCCTTCTCGGTGACGATGACATCGCCGGCGTCGATGGCCGCACGCAGTTCCATGCCGGTGCCCACCAGCGGTGCCTCGCTACGCACCAGCGGAACCGCCTGGCGCTGCATGTTGGCACCCATCAGGGCACGGTTGGCGTCGTCGTGCTCGAGGAACGGGATCATCGCGGTCGCGACCGACACCATCTGGCGCGGCGAGACGTCCATGAAGTCGACCTCGGTGGCGTCGACGTACTCGACCTCGCCGCCCTTACGGCGAACCAGCACGCGGGGCTCGGTGAAGCGCCCGTCGTCGGCGGTCGGCGAGTTGGCCTGCGCCACGACGTGGCGGTCCTCCTCGTCCGCGGTCAGGTAATGGATCTCGTCGGTGACCTTGCCGCCCTCGACCTTGCGGTACGGCGTCTCGATGAAGCCGAACGGGTTCACCCGGGCGTACACCGACAGCGAGCCGATCAGACCGATGTTCGGACCCTCAGGGGTCTCGATCGGGCACATCCGGCCGTAGTGGCTGGAGTGCACGTCGCGGACCTCCAGGCCGGCGCGCTCACGGGACAGACCACCCGGGCCCAGCGCCGACAGACGACGCTTGTGGGTCAGACCCGACAGTGGGTTGTTCTGGTCCATGAACTGCGACAGCTGGCTGGTGCCGAAGAACTCCTTGATCGCCGCCACGACGGGACGGATGTTGATCAGGGTCTGCGGCGTGATCGCCTCGACGTCCTGGGTGGTCATCCGCTCGCGGACGACGCGCTCCATGCGGGACAGGCCGACCCGGATCTGGTTCTGGATCAGCTCGCCGACGGTGCGCAGGCGACGGTTACCGAAGTGATCGATGTCGTCGACCTCGACCGGGACCTCGACGCCGCCGGGAGCGGTCATCGTGGTCTGGCCCTCGTGCAGGCGCACCAGGTACTCGATGGTCGCGACGATGTCCTCTTCGGTCAGCGTCGAGCTCGTGATCGGCTGGCCCGCGTTGAGGCCCAGCTTCTTGTTGACCTTGTAGCGGCCCACCCGGGCCAGGTCGTAGCGCTTGTCCTTGAAGAACAGGTTCTCCAGCAGGGTCTGCGCGGACTCCTTGGTCGGCGGTTCGCCCGGGCGCAGCTTCCGGTAGATGTCCAGCAGCGCCTCGTCGGTGCCGGCGGTGTTGTCCTTCTCCAGCGTCGACATCATGATCTCGGAAAAGCCGAAGCGCTCCCGGATCTGCTCGTTGGTCCAGCCGAGCGCCTTGAGCAGCACGGTGACCGGCTGGCGGCGCTTGCGGTCGATCCGCACACCAACGGTGTCGCGCTTGTCGACGTCGAATTCCAGCCACGCACCGCGGCCGGGGATCACCTTGACGCTGTGCAGCGTCTTCTCGGTGGACTTGTCGATGCTGTCGTCGAAGTACACACCCGGCGACCGGACCAGCTGGCTCACCACGACACGCTCGGTGCCGTTGATGATGAAGGTGCCCTTCTCGGTCATCATCGGGAAGTCACCCATGAAGACCGTCTGGCTCTTGATCTCGCCGGTGTTGTTGTTGATGAACTCGGCCGTGACGAACAGCGGGGCCGCGTACGTCATGTCCTTGTCTTTGCACTCGTCAACCGGAGCCTTGACCTCGTCGAAACGCGGGTCGGAGAAGCTCAGCGACATCGAGCCGGAGAAGTCCTCGATCGGCGACAGCTCGGTGAGTACCTCTTCGAGGCCACCCACCGGGTTGACGTCACCGCGAGCTTCTGCGATCGCGCGCCAGCGCGGCGAGCCGATCAGCCACTCAAACGACTCCGTTTGGACGTCGAGCAGGCCGGGTACTTCTAGCGGCTCGCGCAGCTTCGCGAAGGAAATTCGTTTTGGTGCTCCGGGAACGGAGTTAGAAGTAGTAGTCGTTTTGCTCTGGCTAGAGACTGCCAAGATGCATCCTTCCAGCACCTAATGCGACAGACCGGAAGCATCCGGGAGGTCGCGATATCTGCGTCGGTTCGGCTGGCCTACTCGAGGCCCGGGCCTTTCCCCGGACGCACGCGACATGTAAACAGGTCTCGAGCTGGAACGTCTTGGCTCAGACTGGAGGACCGGTGGTGTCTGTCAGGTGCAGGTTGAGGTGGGCAGGAGGCAGCCAGCGCAACGTCCAACAATAGCGGAAGACGGCGCATTCCTCAACAAGCTCATGCCGGGCGGGCTGGCGCTGGCTGGCGATCTAGCTACCCATGCACACATGCTGGTGAACAGACTGACCCGTTTGCGCCTTTCCGTCAAGGGATAACGCGGCGTTTGGTGTGGAAAATTGCCGGTTGGACCACCTAGACGCTCACGGTCGTCGGGTACTGCCGCGTCCGGGTGATCGGCCCCCACACCCCGAGTTGGCGAGCCCGGGTCACCAGCGCGCTGTACTCGTCGCTCGGGACCGACTGTTCCCGGGTGAGGATGTAGCCGGAGAATCCGGTCGGATCGCTGACGATCACCCATTGGTAGGCGGGGTCGTAGTCGAGGATCCAGTAATTCCCGGGTTCGGCGGTGTTCGGCGTCTGGTTGAAGAAGGCGACGTCCAGGCGGGTGTTGACGCCGGCGTTGACCGACACCGCGGTCCCGGTGATCTGACTCGCCGGACCGTTGGGCCCGATGTAGTTGCCGGAGTTCTGCACCCGGACCGAGCCGTCGGTGTTCAGGGTGTACACCGCTGTGGTGTTGACCAGCCCCCACGCGAACGGCAGCTTCACACTGCCCTGCTCGTACCAGGGCTGGCCGTCGGCGTACCGGGCGACGTCGACCGGCGGCGGCGCAGGCAGCGTGGCCGCCCCGGCCTGACCCATCACGATCGGCTGGTTGGGGACGTAGGTGCCGTCGTTGGGGCTGCCGTAGATGCCATAGAGCGGATCGGTGGGCCCCTTGCCTGCGTAGATGTCGTTGATCCAGCCTGAGGCGAAGGTGCGCACCGCCGTCTTGCCTCCGGGCGGGGACGGCTTGACGATGATCGTGCTGAGCAGCTCGCCGAGCAGCCCGAAGGGGTTGTTGCCGGCGATGACGTCGGTGTGTGAACCGTTGTCGATCTGGACGCCGTAGAACTGATTGCCGTAGAAGGCCTGCATCAGTTCGGTGGCCACCCCGTAGGCGTTCCAGCGTTGCGGCGGGGCAGCGATCTGGTAGTCCGGGATACCGGCGCCGGCCAGTGCGGTCAGCGAGTCGGTGAACAGCGGGTCGCGGGAGACTCCGTCGAACATCACCACGCCGAGCAGGTTGTCGACCTGGTCGGTCTGGGTGATCAGCGCGCCGACCGCGGTGGCGAAGTTCCCGCCGGCCGAATGCCCGGTGAGCAGGAACTTCTCCGGCAGCGTGCCGCTGAGACCGGCCGCGTTGGCGCTGATGTTCAGTGCCGACCGGCTGCCCTGGAACATGCCGGCGACCGCCTCGCGCATCTGCTCGCCGCCCAGATAGCAGCCCGGGCACAGCGGGGTGTTGAACCAGAAGATGTCTGGCACCACCACGATGCTGTTGGTCTCCTGGGCCAGCTGCTGAGCCGCGGTGCCGTACCAGTCGTTGAAGCCGAGGAACCCGTGCTGCAGCCAGATCACTCCGTTGGCCGCGACGGTCCCGTCGGCCTGGGTCGGGAAGTACCAGTTGGCCGGCGCGGCGTAGCCGTTCGGGCCGCACGGGATGTTCAGCACCGACGACCCGAACCGGACGCCGGTGACCCCGTTGCCGACCGAGACGACGGGATTATTCGGGTTCAGCCCGTTGTCACCGCTGTTGACCGGCGCAGGCAGCTGGGCGCCGAAGAGCTTGGCGACCGTGTCGACCAAGCCCTTGACGAGCTTGTCGACCGGCCCCAGTTGGTTGGCTTCCGCGGCGGGCAGCCCGACCGCGGCCGTCGGTCCCATGATCACCTGCTGGTTGGCGGCCGGATAGAAGCCGTACTGCGGAGCCTCGGGGGTGGCGCCGGCGTACATGTCGTTGATCCAGCCGTTGCTCAGCGTGTAGACGGCCGCGGTGTTTCCGGCGGGCACCCGCTTGGTCACCAACTGCAGAACCACGTTGAACAGCGGGTTGACCCCCAGCATGGAGTCGACGTGCGAGCCGTTCTGCAGGACGACGCCGATGAACGTGCCGGGAAGCGTCTCCGCCAGCACGTTGGTGGTCGCGCCGAACAGGTTCCAGCTCTGCGCCGGAGCGGCGATCTGGTAGATCGGCTTGTCCGCGGCGGCCAGATCGGCGACCTGGCTGGCGAAGGATCCCGTCAATGCGCCGTTGGACACTCCGTCGAACATCAGCACGCCCACCAGATCGGACGGGTCGTACTGGGCGTCGGCGCCGCCGAGGTAGTCGTCGGCGACGGCAGTGGCGAAGCCACCACCTGCGGAGTGGCCGGCCAGCACGAAGCGCTCCGGGAGTGCCACTCCGGTGAAGCCGGCTGCGGTGGCACTGCTCAGCAGCGTGGCGCGGTCCGGGCCGAGCAGGGCTGCCGCGTCCTGCTGGGTCACCTCGCAGGTGAGGCAGCCGCCGGAGAACGTCATCGGAATAGAGGACAGGGTGGGCGCCACCACGATGCTGTTGGTCTGCTGCGCCAGGTCCTTGGCCAGCGCCGAGTAGAAGGTGTTGGTGGCCCCGAAGCCGTGCTGCAGCCAGATGACGCCTTGGGCGTCGACGCTGCCGTCGACCTGAGTCGGGAAGTACCAGTCGGCGGCGACGGTCTTACCGATGAACGCGCCGGGCAGGTCGAGCCGGGAATGACCGACAAGCACACCCGTCACGCCGTTCGTCGGTGCGACCGGCAGCGTGGTCGATGTGGCCACCGGAGCGCTCGGTGTGGTGGTGGCGGCGGGGATGGTGGTGCGCGGCACCGCTCCGAGATTGGCGAGAACGCTGAGTGCCGCGCTGGCCAGAAGATCGGACGCCGGCGCCGAGGGTGCCGTGGCCAGCGATCGCATCCCGGCGCGACGTGAGGTGGCGACGCCGGCGGTGACGGTCGTCGGCGCCGGCGTCGCAGCGGCCGTGGTGCCGGCTTTCTGCGCGGTGAGCGACGAGCGCGCCGACCGTGTGGCGGACGACGGCGTGGCCGTCCGCTTGCTGGCGCCGGTGGACTTGCCAGCCGAGGACGACGCGTTCGACGAGGCCTTCGAACCGCCGCCGTCGTCGCTGTCGGCGTGGGCCACTGCGGATCCGGACAGCAAGGCCGCACCCAACCCCACCACCATCGCGCCGGTGCCCAACAAGACCTGACGTTGCGTCATCGCTTACCTGCTTCCCCGATATTGACGATCCGGCAAAAGTTACTCAGTGCCAGCCTGTTTCGGGATCGGAATCCCATCCGCGGGCCGGGATGTCATCGATTCGTCAGGCGGTGATCGGTCGGGCCGCCGCAGCGGGGCCGGCTGGGTCGGCAAGACGATTGCGGCGGTGGGCCCCACCAGACCCGCCGGTCGCGTAGCACCTCGTTGCCTCCTCCTGCGCGAACGGGGCAAACGCTAACCCAGCAAATCAAGGCAACGAGGCGAATTGGCTAAAGCGTCATTTCCTGCAGACGCCGCAGCCGTCCGCGCCGACAGAGAGGATCGCTCGAAAAGCGAAAAGCCCCAACCGTTTCCGGTTGGGGCTTTCACTTTTTAGTTAGCTTGGGTCAGTTGCCGTCTTCGCCTGCGAAGGTGTGCGACCGCAGCTTGTGGGTGCCTTCGAGGTCGTCGCGGATGGCTTCTTGGGCGGCCGGGGGCAGGGTGTGCAGGATCTGACGCACCCGATCCTGGCGGCGCTTGACCGCGGTGCGCTCCGGGATACCCGGGGTGACCGTCAGCTGCGGGGGAACGCCCTCGATCTCCTCGACACCACCGTCGTGGTGACCGGCATCAACCATGGCCTGCTCTTCGGCCATGGTGGCTTCGTCCTTTTCCTCCGACATACCGATCGGGCCGATCCGGCGACCATTGAGGAACTGGCGCACCACCGGCTCCTCGGAGGTCAACAGGACCTCACGCGGACCGAACATCACCAAGTGCTTACGGAACAGCATGCCGATGTTGTCGGGCACCGTACGGGCGATGTTGATGTTGTGCGTCACGATCAGGATCGTGGCATCGATCTGGGCGTTGATGTCGATCAGCAACTGGGACAGGTACGCGGTGCGGACCGGGTCCAGACCGGAGTCGGGCTCATCGCAGAGGATGATCTGCGGATCCAGCACCAGCGAGCGGGCCAGGCCGGCACGCTTGCGCATACCGCCGGAGATCTCACCGGGGAACTTGTTCTCATCGCCGCCCAAGCCGACCATGTCCAGCTTTTCCATCACGATCTGACGGATCTCGGATTCCTTCTTCTTCGTGTGCTCACGAAGCGGGAAGGCGGTGTTGTCGAACAGGTTCATCGAGCCGAACAGCGCACCGTCCTGGAACATCACGCCGAACAGCGTGCGGATCTCGTAGAGCTCCCTGGCCGAGCACTCGATGATGTTGGTGCCATCGACAATGATCTTGCCGCGCTCGGGACGCAGCAGACCGATCAACGACTTCAAGAACACTGATTTACCGGTACCCGACGGACCCAGCAGCACGCTGACCTCACCGGCGGGGATATCGAGGGTCACGTCTTCCCAAATTCGCTGGGAACCAAATGACTTAGTCAACCCCTCGACCTGAATAGCAATACCCACGCCAGATCCTTCCGCCCACACCGGTCAGCCACCGCCGCGGTGGCCTGTGGTTTGAGTCACTGTAGCGCACGGCCTCTCCTGTCACTCGGGTTGTGTCACTACGGTTATTGACGCTCGTAAAACTGTGATGGTCCCGTTCGAGCCGCCGGCGAACCGTTGCGGTGACTGCACGGAGGCGTCCGATAACGAGAAGGCCCCCGGACGAATCCGGGGGCCTCCTTGCGTGATACCGAAACTACTTGACGGTGACCGTCGCGCCGGCGGCCTCGAGCTTGGCCTTGGCGTCGTCGGCGGCCTCCTTGTTGACCTTCTCGAGCAGCGGCTTGGGGGCGCTGTCGACGAGGTCCTTGGCTTCCTTGAGGCCCAGGCCGGAGACGATCTCGCGGACGACCTTGATGACGCCGATCTTCTTGTCGCCGGCACCCTCGAGGATGACGTCGAACTCGGACTGCTCCTCGGCGGCCTCGGCCGGGGCACCACCGGCGGGGCCGGCGGCCGCGACGGCGACCGGAGCGGCGGCGGTGACGTCGAAGGTCTCCTCGAACTGCTTCACGAACTCAGAGAGCTCGAGCAGGGTCATTTCCTTGAACGCGTCGAGCAGTTCGTCGGTGGACAGCTTTGCCATGGTGATTCCTATCTATCTGTGGGGTGGGGTTTGAGTTGTGCGGAGGGTTATGCGGAACCCTCTGCGGCCTTCTTGTCTTGCAGAGCTGCGGCCAGGCGCGCGATCTGGGACGCGGGCGCGACGAACAGCGCCGCGGCCTGGGACTGCTTCGCCTTCATTGCGCCGGCCAGCTTGGACAGCAGCACCTCGCGCGACTCGAGATCGGCGATGCGCTCGACCTCGGAGACGGTCAGCGCGCGACCGTCCATGTAGCCGCCCTTGATGACCAGTGCCTTGTTCTCCTTGGCGAACTTCTTGATCGCCTTGGCGGCGTCAACGGGCTCGCCCTGGATGAACGCGATGGCGGTCGGACCGGCGAAGAGATCGTCGAGACCCTCGACACCCGCCTCGGACGCCGCACGCTTCACCAAGGTGTTCTTGGCGACCGTGTAGCTGGCCCCGGCACCCAGTGACCTACGCAGCTCGGCAAGGTTGGACACCGTCAGGCCGCGGTACTCGGTGACGACGGTGGCCGTCGCCTCCTTGAACTTCTCGGCGATGTCGGCGACCGCGGTGGCCTTTTCAGGCTTAGCCATGCTTGCCTCCTCGTGATGGTTGGGACGTCCACCAACCGACGAGCGAGAAGAGCCAGAAATCACAAACGCCCCGACACAGGACTGGTCGGGGCGCACAGAAAAATACTGTTACCTCGTCCTCCTGCGTGGGCCGCCCGGGAATCCGGGACCTTCAACCGATTGCTCGGTGACCGACGGTCTTCGGTGGAACTGAGCAAGGATAGCGTGCGCTGCCCGGATCAGCCAAAACGCCCGCGAGCGCCTGGTCAGCCGCGCAGCAGGGCGGCCGCCCCGACCAGGCCCGCCTCCCCGCCCAGCGCGGCGGGGACCACGCGCAGCCCAGAGAGGAACCCCAGCCCGGCGAACGTACGCAACTCTTCGTGCAGCGGATCGAACAACACCGGCCCGGCTTTGGCCACTCCACCGCCGAGAACGACGAGATCGAGGTCGCAGACGGCTCCCACCGAGGCGATCATCGCGGCGACGGCCCGGGCACCCCGTCGGAACGCCGCCAGCGCCACCTCGTTTCCGGACGCCGCGGCGTCGGCCAGTTCCTTGGCGTCGGCACCGTCCCAGCCCTGCGACCTGGCCCACTGGGCAAGGTGCGGTCCGCTGGCGATCGCCTCGACGCAACCGCGGCCGCCGCAGGTGCACGGTGGCCCGTCGATGTCGACGACGACGTGGCCGACGTGACCGGCGTTGCCGGTGCGCCCGTGGTACGGCGCACCGTCGAGGATCAGCCCGCCGCCGATTCCGGTGGACACCACCATGCCGAGCAGGAACGCCGCACCTTGGCCGGCCCCGCGCCAGTGCTCGCCCAGCGCCATGCACAGCCCGTCGCCGGCCATCCGAACGGGTACATCGGGGACCGCGCTCATCACTCGGTCGCGGATCGGGAAGCCGCGCCACGCAGGCATATTGATCGGGCTCATTGATTGGGTGGGCAGATCGATGGGACCCGGCGCAGCGATCCCGACGCCGTCGACTGCACCGCCGGCCGCGGCGAGTGCGTCGTCGATGGTGCGGAGGGTGACCGCCCACACCTGATCGGGGTCGTGGGTGCGTGGGGTCGGCTGACGGGTTTGAAACAGCAAACGACCGTCGGGGTCGACGAGGCCGGCGGCGATCTTCGTGCCGCCGATGTCGACTGCGAGCGTGGTGGCCATCAGTGTTTGTGGGTGTTGTCGGGCTGACGCGGGTCGCCGGGGTGCTCGTAGCCGGGGGCCAGCCACACCAGCTCGGCGTGCCGCTGGCCGAGCCACATCCGGAAATGACGCCGCCGGGCCGCACCGAGCAGCAGCGCCGCGATCAGCGGTCGCACGTCGGCCGGCTCGGGCTCACTGGCCACCCGCCAGCCACCGGTGCCGGCGAAGCGCAGGAACCGCCGCGGATTTCTGGCGTGGAAGTCCGTCACGGCGTCGTCGTCGACCTCGACGCCGTCGGTGATGTGCGCGAAAACCGCCCGGGCGATCGGGGTCGCCAGGACCGCGGCGGCAATGCTGCCGATCTCGAGCCGCGCGGTGGGGTCGGGAAGCAGGTCGTCCTCGGCGGGCGTCGTCTCGGTCACTCTCACCCCGAGCGCTTCGGCTTCGCGGGCCACCAACTTCTCGGCGACCAGCAGTTGGGTGAGCCAGCGCCGCAGTTGGCGCCCTTCACTCGTGTGGGGTCGGGGCAGCGGGGGCAGCGCCGCGACTTGGGGTGCGGCGCGCAGTGCCGCCTCGCGGTCGTCGACCTCGCCGACCTCGACATCCACCCCGGCAACGGTGGCGGCCAGGCTCATCGGACCGTCACCGCCACCGTGGGTGTGTAAAGCAACCGGCCCGCGCACCCGATGCGGACCACCGCCCACCACTGCCCTGGAGTCGTCCACGGCGGCGGCGCGATGTCGAAGGCGACCTCGACCTGCGACTTCGCGGCGACGACGGCGCCGCACGAAGCGGGGCCGATCCACTCCCAGGTCCCCCACGGACTGATCAGGTGGGCTTCCAGCGACAAGTCGGTGTGCGCGGCGCTGCCGACCGTGACGGCCAGACGGGCCCGCTCCCCGGCGGCGACGACGATGTCGGACGGCTCGCCGACCAGCTGCACCAGCGTGCCGGCGGGACCGACCGAGACCACGCAGACGTCTTCGACGGGTTGTTGCCATGCCACGGGCACGTCCCCGGACAAGGTGAGCTGTGCGCGGATGGGGTAGTCACCAGCCTCCGCATCCGGCGGTGCGGTTACGACGATCTCGGCTTCCCGGTGATGGCCGGTCGTCAGTTCGAAGGGCAGCACCTCCGGTTCGACGGTCCAGCCGCGCGGCCCGCGCAGTCGCACCTGTCCGGCCAGGGTCGCGTCGCTGCAGTCGCTGGCGGCGGTCAGGCGCAGCCGTACGGTGTGACCGGGATCGACGGTGACGGCTTCGGGGTGCAGATGCGCGACGGCAGGCAGGCCGCCCAGTGGCGCCGGGCCGCGGTTGTGTAACCAGTAGCGGGCGTACAACGGCTGCGCGTTCTCGGTGTCCGGGGCAAGTGCGGCACCGTCGGCGTCCAGCACGGCGTGAACGTTCAGGCGGGCCAGCAGGGTCGCGATCTGGTAGCCGTGCAGCCGCAGCGGCTGCGCGGTGGAGCCACGGGCGGCTTCCAGCAGGTCAGCCGACACCACCGCCGACACGGCGCCCACCCCCGACGACAACGCGACTTCGGTTGTCGCACCTCTGGTTTCGACGAGCCGGATGGTGACGTCCTCGGGGTCGACGGGGGCGGAACTCCCCGCGGCGGTCGGGTTGCCGCCGATCTTGAGGGCGGCAAGATGGAGGGCGCCGGCCGGTTCGACGCGCAGCAGCGAGCCCTCGGGGGCCAGGGTCTCCACCCCATCATCCGCCACCACGCACACCATAGGATGGGCGAACTCGGCACTGCGGGAAGGCATCTCGACGCAACGCCAGTCACCGCGGCCGGACACCAGAGCGAAGTCGAAGGTGTGCGTCCAATGCTGCAGCTGGAAGTTGGAACCGTCAGGGGCGGTGCGCCGCGGCGGGTCGATCCACACCCCGGAGGGCCAGCCGGTGCACGACCGCATCAGCGAGCTGTGCAGCGTCTGGTCGGGTTCGACGGCGAAGCCCGGTACGCCGCGGTTGAGCAGGGCGACGGTGCGCGACTCGAACTCGCCGAGGCCGGAGGGCACCTCCTGGCTGACATCGATCTGGGCGTCACCCAGATCCTCGACCACGGCGGCGACGGCCCCTTCTCCGGCGACGACGAGCACCGGTAACGCGAGCACGCCGCGCAAGTCGGCGTCGGGCTGCCATACCGCCGTCAGCGGCTTACCCGCCGGGACCCAGACCCGCGCCCGCCCGGACTGCGAAAGCTGTTGGCGTAGCTCAGCGGTGTAGACCGGATCCGCCGCGGCGAGCACGGCGGCAGTGAACGCATTGCTCTCCGGGCCGCCCAATGCGATCCGGGCGTCCGGCAGGTTGGAATCGACGTCGAGGTGCCCGTAGCGCGGGTGTCCGGCGGCGCTGCAGGTGGCCGTCACCCCGGCGCGCACCAGGGCGACCATCAGCTCGCGGGCCTCGGAGGTGTCCTCGGTGGGGACGACGACTTCGGCCACCGACACGGCCCGCATGTCGGAGCCGACTTGAATCCGGAGCGCCGACGACAAGCCGAACCATCCTTGCGCCGGATTATCCAGTGTCCATGGGTGTTTGGCGGAGTCGACAGCGCGATCCTCCCCCGTCCCGTGGTCGTGCAGCAGCCCGAAACCGCGTCCGATCACGGCGCCACCGACCTCGCTGACCGGCAGCGCACCGGGTACCGGACAGGGCCAGCGCAGCCGTACCAGCCGGTCGGCTCCGGTGAACTCGTCGATGGTGGTACTGGTGTCCACCCGGTCCATGCCGTGCCACAGCGTCAGCACCTGGGTGTAGCGCAGCAGCTCGCCGATCCGGCCGGTCACGACAAGCCGCTGGCCGAGCGGGCTGTGATAGGCCTGAACCGAATCCGCAACGGCTGCAGACGAACACGTGACGGGGCCGGTCGGCAACAGATGCCACGGCCCCTCCCCCGCCTGCGGGTGTGCGGGATACTCGTCGTAGACGGCCAGTTCGTTGCCGACGCGACCCTGCGCGATCAGTTCCCGCTCGGTCGCCACCTCCACCAGCGACACCACGGCACCCCCGCGAGCCGGGTCGACCCGCAACCGGTGGTGGGAGTTGGCGATCTCGAAACCGTCGACAGCGCGCCAGCCGGTCGGCTCCTGCGCGGCCACCAGCTGGTAGCTGCGCCAGCCGAGGGAATCGACGTCGTCGGCCCGAAAGCTCACCAGGTGGCCGTCGTCGGAGACCACGGCGGGATGCGACACCCCCGCGGGGTCCACCACCGCAACTCCGGGACCCACCGGCGTCGTCAGATGGGCCGTCACGATATCGGTTCGCTTGTGCGCCAACGGATTCCACACGACTACTGAGCCAGACTCGGGTGCGACGGCCCGCGACAGCAGCTCCAGCGCCCCCGATCGGGCGGCCGAACCGAGCTCCCACGCGTCGCGCCAGCTGGTCAGCAGGTCGAGGTACACCTGATCGGATTCCGAGCCGGTGATGCCGTCATGGTGGGCGCCGTAGGCCAGCTGCACCCAGGCCTTGGCCAGGGCGGCCTCCGGATAGCGGGCACCGGAGAGCAGCGCCGCGAACACGGCGAACCGCTCGGCACCCAGCACCACATCCTCGGCGGCCCGGTTGGCCTGCTTGGTGTCGATGTACGACACGTCCTTGCCCGTATAGATCGGGTTCATGTCCCGGGTCTGCGGTGACGGCGCCACCCCGCGCTGCGCGGTCTCCGCACGTACGGCGGCGAAGAACTCCGACGGCAGAGCGCAGACGAACCGCGGCCAGGTGTAGCGGGCGTTCCAGTCGCGGTGGATCTCGGTGACCCACGCGTTGGGCGGGGTGTAGTCGGTACCGACCGGCAGCAGCACATTGCGGGTCAGTGCCACCGATTTCAGTTCGGCGAACAGGTGATAGGTGGCCTGCTCGGCGTCAGCAAGCGTCGCCGCGGAGTCCATCCACCAGCCGGCCGAGTAGTGCGCAGGCATGTAGTGCGTCAGCAGCCCGAGTCCCGACGGCGCGATCCACTCGAACTCGCTCGGGAACTGCATGCGCCTGGGGTCGCCGTCGGCTGCCATCGGTCCCCACTGGTGGTGCGGTCCGCGGGCCCACGAACTCGACGTCAGTCCGGCGTCGGCGGCCATGCCCGGGAATTGCGGATCGTGCCCGAACACGTCGAGCTGCCAGGCGGTCGCCGGGTCGGCACCCAGCACGTCGCGCTGATACCCGACGCCGTGCACGAAGTTGCGGATCGCGGTCTCGGCGCCGACCAGGTTGGTGTTCGGCTCGTTGTAGGTCCCGCCCATCACCTCCACCCGGGCGTCGGCGATGAACCGGCGCAGATCGGCACGGTCTTCCGGATGGGTGTCGAAATAGGGCTTGAGATAGTCGACTTCGGCGAGCACGAACTTGTAATGCGGGTCGCGGCGGGCCATTTCGAGGTGGGCGGCCACCAAGGCGAACCCGTTGTCCTGCCGGGCCCGTCCGGGCGGATCCTCGGTCCACACGCTGGTGTAGGCGGCCTGGGTGTTCCACCACACCGGGTCGTAGTGGAAGTGGCTGACCATGTACATGGTCCAGCCCGGTTCGGCGACGGTGAGCTGGAAGGGGAATTCGACGTCATCGCCGACCGCGCGGGCCGCCCGAAGATCGCCGGGCTCCGGCCGCTCGATCCGGACCGGCACCTCCGCCACCCCGTCGCCGCGCGGCACCGCCACCCTGTCGGACTGCACGCCGTCGCCGAGTATCCGCAGAGTGCCGGCGTCGGCCGCGCTGTAACCGACGCGGACCACCTGAAGCGGCGCATCGGGCGGTCCGACGAAGAGCTCCGTCGACTCCGCGGAGGTTATCCGCACGTCAGCAATGTACGGCCCCGTCACCGGTCAGCGGAGCGACACGTCGATCACGAGCGGGCGATGGTCGGAGACGGGCAGCACAGGTGTGCCGGCCTCGGTGGCGACCAGACCGTCATGGTCGGTGAGGATGTGGTCGAGCTGACGGTCTGGGCAGTGCCGCGGAAATGTCGGCGCGCTGGCCAGCGAACGCAGACCGGTCTGCCGGCTCGGTGACACCCCCGACATGTTGAGGTCACCCATCAGCACCCGCGGACCGGGCAGCCCGTTCAGATCGCGAATGAGCCGACGCAGCTGGACGCGGTTCCACCCGGGCACGAACGACAGGTGCGTGTTGGCGACGGTCATCACGCCGAGCGGGGTGTCCAGCTGTGCGAGCATCGCCGCCCGCGGCTCCTCGTGAACGATCTGCACCCGGTTGGGGCCGGGCAGATACATCGGGAAGCGGGCCGGAATCCGCGGCAGCCGCAGTACCTGCCAGGAGATCGCCGGATAACGCGACAGCAGCGCGATGCCGTAGCCGGCCGTCCCTGGTTGCTCGCTACCGGTGGCGGCCATCCAGGTCGCCCCCGGGGTGCCGGAGATCGCGGCTACGAACCGGTGTGCGACGGCGCCCATCGCCGCGGCCGCGATCGCCGTGAGGTCGGCGAGCGACGAGCGCGGTTGATCGCAGTCGACTTCTTGCAGGGCCAGCACGTCGGGGTTCAGCCGGTGGATGCACTCGGACAGCCGCTCCAGATTGACCTGCCCGTCATCCAAGCTGCGACCGTGCAAGATGTTGAAGGTGGCCATCCGCATGGAAAGCAGGTACCCATGTCTGATCGGTCTTACCGCCTGACGGCACCGGCCAGCAGCGCTGACATCGCCTGCGCCCCCTCGGCGACCTCATCGGATTCGAGGATCTCGAAGGCGACACCCGGCATCGCCAGATGCAGCACCAGAGCCTTGGGGTCGTCGGCGCCGGTGACGACAACGCAGGTGGTGGGGCCGTCGTCCTCGATGGTTACTGTCGTCGGCGAGAAGTGCTGTTCCATAACGCTTTTCGCGGCCTGATAGCGAACCCTGGTGACATAGCGGTAGGGCGAGGTGGTGATGGCGCGACGGACGTAGGCGGCGGCATCGGGGGCTTCCCGCGCGGTGAAGGTGCTCCCTTTCGCGTGAACCTGAGCCATCCGGTCCAGCCGCAGGCTGCGCCAGTCGGCACGGTCGCGGTCGTAGGCCAGCAGGTACCACCGCCGTCCGGTGGTCACCAGCTGGTAGGGCTCCAGGCGCCGACTGGTCGGGGCACCGGCCCGGTCCACGTAGTCGACGCCGACGTGTTCGGAGTCCCGACAGGCACGCGCCAGCGTCATCAGCACCTCGGGATCCACCGGCGACTCGGCTTCACGGGTCAACGTGACGGTGGCGTCGTGCACGGCGGCGACCTGGGAACGTAGCCGGGCCGGCATCACCTGGTCCAGCTTGGTCAGTGCCCGCAGCGCCGCCTCCCCTACGCCGGCCACGCTGCCACCCGCCGCCAGCCGCAGACAGACGGCCATCGCTACGGCCTCATCGGAGTCCAACAGCAGCGGAGGCAACGCGGCCCCCGCGCCGAGCTGGTAGCCGCCGCCGTGCCCGGTGCTGGCGTGGACGGGATACCCGAGGTCACGCAGGCGCTCGACGTCTCGCCGCACGCTGCGGGTGGTGACCCCGAGTCGCTGCGCCAGCTCCTCGCCCGACCACACCCGCCTCGATTGCAGTAGGCCGAGCAGCTGCAGCACCCGGCTCGTCGTCTGGGACATGGCAACAGCCTGCCAAAGTCTTAGGACAGATTCGGGCCGTTAACCGGTGACAAGAAGGACGCCGGTCAGATCCCGTTTCGCACGCCGCGGAGTTCGCCGACGCAACCTTCCCCGGAAACGGGTTCGATCAGCGAGCAAATCGAATTTTGATGGGCTAAGTTGGGCCCTCAACGAGGTTTGGTCCGCTGGTTACGGCGACGACGAGCTATTAGACGACGAGCTATTAGGAGAACAGCCCGCGTGAGCAGAACTGTGCGTCAAGTGACGCATGACTTGATGCGCAATCTTGGCCTGACCACCGTGTTCGGGAATCCGGGGTCCACCGAGGAGACGTTCCTCCAGGATTTCCCCGACGACTTTCGCTTCGTGCTCGGCCTCCACGAAGCCAGCGTGGTCGCCATTGCCGACGGGTACGCACAGGCAACGCGATCCGTGGCGATCGTCAACGTGCATACCGGCGCGGGCATCAGCAACGCCATGGGGACCATCCTCACCGCTGCTCAAAACCACACCCCCCTGATCGTTACCGCCGGTCAGCAGACGCGCGAAATGCTGCTCATGGAGCCATGGCTGACCAACCCCGAGCCCGAGGTGCTCGCGCGGCCGTGGGTCAAGTGGGCCTATCAGCCGGTGCGCCCGGACGATGTCCCGGGCGCTTTCATGCGCGCGTACGCGGTGGCGCTCCAACCACCGGCCGGCCCGGTGTTCCTGTCGTTGCCGCTCGATGACTGGGATGCGCCGTGTTCGGCTACCGCTGTCGTGCGCAGTGTGACCAGCAGAGTCGCCCCCGACCCTGCTCGCCTGGCGCAGTTTGCTCAGCGGCTCACCGAGGCCAGCTCGCCGGTGCTCGTCCTCGGCGCGGACGTGGCGCGCGCAGGCGGCTGGGATGCGGCGGTGACGCTCGCGGAGCGGGCCGGCACACCGGTGTGGGCCGCGCCCGCCTGCGAGCGACCGCCCTTTCCCGAAGACCATCCGCTGTACGCCGGTGGCCTCCCGTTCGCGCAGGGGCTGCTGTCTCAACAGCTCGCTGGACACGATCTGATCGTTGTCATCGGAGCCCCGGTTTTCCGCTATTACCCCTGGGTGCCAGGCCCTTACCTGCCCAGCGGCGCTGAGCTGCTGCACGTCACCGCCGACCCGGACGAGTCCGCCCGCGCACCGGTCGGTGACAGCGTGATCGCTGATCCGGTGCTGGCCATCGAGGCGCTCTGCGAGCTCGTCCCGCAGCGGGCGGCTGCGCCCGCAGTGCAGACCGTTGAGCACCGGATGGCCCCCCATCCGCCCGCGGAACCCTCCGTCGCTGCGGACGACGCCGGGCCCCTCACGCCGCGTGCGCTATTCCGGTTGCTTCGGCAGTCGTTCCCGCCGGAGACCGTGTTGGTCGAGGAGTCCCCCTCGAATCTGGCCGATCTGCACGCTGAATGGCCGGTCACCGAACCCGACTCGTTCTACACCTTCGCCAGCGGGGCATTGGGGTGGGATCTTCCCGCCGCGGTCGGACTGACGTTGGCCGAGCGGGATTCGCAGCGCAATCGACCGGTGCTGGCGGTGATCGGCGACGGCTCATTGCAGTACTCGATCCAGGCCCTGTATACGGCGGCGCTGCTCGAGCTGCCGCTGATCGTCGTGGTGTTGAGCAACAACGAATACGCGATCCTCAAGGCGTTCTCGAAGTTGGAACAGAGTCCCGGTGTCCCAGGATTGGACATTCCCGGGTTGCGTTCGGATCTTCTGGCCCAGGGATACGGCGCCACTGGCGTGCGCGCCGGCACTGCTGACGAGGTGCGCGCCGCGGTCGCCGAAGCCCTCAAGCGCAGCGGACCCACGGTCATCGAGGTTCCGGTGGACCCCACGGTCCCCAGCCTCACCTAGCGGACCGCCACTCTGCGACCAGGCGCTCCAACGCGGGTTCAAGGACAGAATCTGTCCGCTAGTGCTGGAAGTCTGTAGGACGTGACGTGGACGACCCAACTTGCCGACCAGCTGGACTGGCATTGGCACAACGCCTTGCGGCCCCGCTTGGACGGGCTGACCGACAGCGAGTACTTCTGGGAGCCGGTCGCTGATTGCTGGACGGTGCACGGGGAGGGGCGCCCCGGCGGGCTGGAGCGATGCGACCCGGGGCCAATTCGGATCGACTTCGCCTACCCACCTCCACAGCCGGAGCCGGTCACCACGATCGCCTGGCGGCTGGCCCACGTCATCGTCGGCGTGCTGGCGATGCGCAACCATTCGCACTTCGGCGGCCCACCCGCCGACTACCAGAGCTGGCCTTACGCCACCGATGCCGACACCGCACTGGCCCAACTCGACGATGCCTACTCGCGGTGGATCACCGGCGTGCGGGGGTTGTCCGATGACGATCTCGCCCGATCGTGCGGACCGGCCGAAGGCCCCTACGCCGAATACGCCCTATCCGAACTGATCTTGCACATCAATCGTGAGGTCATTCATCACGGCGCTGAAATAGCTTGTCTCCGAGATCTTTACGCCCATCAGTAGTCGAAAGGACCACCATGCCCACTCTCGCCCCACCCGTCCACGACGAGCGCCACGCGCTGCGCGAGTTCCTCGCCTACCACCAGAGCGCGTTCGTCGCGGTCGCGTACGGCCTCACCGACGAGCAGGCCCGATCGACACCCACTGTCAGCTCGCTGTCGATCGGCGGGCTGATCAAACACGTGACCGGCGTGCAGCAGTCCTGGATGCAGCGAGTCGCTGCGGCCCCGAACGAACCGCAGGCCGACGACCGCCCGTTCGAGGAACGCGCGCAGGAGTACCAGGATCAATACCTGATGCGCTCTGACGAGACCCTGGCCCAGCTCATGGAGAATCTGCTCGCCCAGAACGCCGAGTCGCTTCGGCTGGTCGAGATCGCCGACCTTGACGCCGCGGTGCCGGTGCCGCGCGACGCACCGTGGTTTCCGAATGACGTCGACGCCTGGTCAGCGCGGTGGGTCCTCGAGCACCTCATCAGCGAGTTGGCCCGGCACGCCGGCCATGCCGACATCATCCGTGAATCCATCGACGGCGCAACGATGTACGAGCTCGTCGCGGCGGCAGAAGGCATGACACCCCAGCCGTGGTTGACCCCGTGGCGCCCCAAGGCGTGACGGGTCACTCCTTGTAATCGAAATCGACGTTGGCCAGCAGCCAGAATTCGGCGATCTTGCCGTCCCGCAGATGGTTGAAGTACGCGGCCTCTGATCGATATCGATCGCCGGTGCTGATCAACGTCGCGGCGTAGTGGAACCGAATTGCGAAGCGGTCTTCACCGGCAATGAGGTCGGCAATCTCATAAACCGGGTCGGCAAACGTTTGCCGGTCGAAATCGAGCCGATGAACCACGTCGTCGTAGCCCAATCGATCGGATCCGCGCGGGCTGTCGTGGTGTCCCACCACGTCGCGGTGATAGAAGGTGGCGAGATCGGTCGAGTCCAGTCGGCGCCAGATTTCGTCCATGAGACGACATGCGAATTCATGGGTTTGCGCACTATCCACCACCCCAATGTGCCAGCAGAAATTGGGGTACCACGTGCATATTTGGCAGACTGGTAAGAATGAATTCGACCAAACATCGCGAAGTAGCCAAGCTCGATCGCGTCCCGTTGCCGGTCGAGGCTGCCCGCATCGGCACAACCGGGTGGCAGCTCACCCGCGCCGGCGCCCGCGTGCTCACCACATTGCCCGGCCGTGGCCGCTGGCAGGACAAGGTCATCAAGCAGATCCCGCAGGCCTTTTCCGACCTCGGACCCACCTACGTGAAGTTCGGTCAGATCATCGCGTCCAGCCCCGGGGCCTTCGGCGAGAATCTGAGCCGGGAATTCCGCGGCCTGCTGGACTCGGTGCCGCCCGCAGACACCACCGAGGTGCACAAGCTGCTGCAGCAGGAACTCGGTGGTGACCCGGCGAAGCTGTTCGCGAAGTTCGACGAGCAGCCGTTCGCGTCGGCCTCTATCGCCCAGGTGCATTTCGCGACGCTGCACAGCGGCGAGGAGGTCGTGGTCAAGATCCAGCGCCCCGGCATCCGCCGCCGCGTGGCTGCCGACCTGCAGATCCTCAAGCGCTTCGCCCAGCTCGTCGAGTTGGCCAAGTTGGGCCGGCGGTTGTCGGCGCAGGACGTGGTGGCCGACTTCTCCGACAACCTCGCCGAGGAGCTCGACTTCCGCATCGAGGCGCAGTCGATGGAGGCGTGGGTTTCGGGTCTGCACGGCTCCCCGCTGGGCCGCAACATCCGGGTTCCGGAAGTGCACTGGGAGTTCACCAGCGAGCGGGTGTTGACCATGGAACGCGTGCACGGCGTGCGCATCGATGACGTGAAGGAGATCCGCAAGAAGGGCTTCGACGGCACCGACTTGGTCAAGGCGCTGCTGTTCTCCACATTCGAAGGCGGCCTTCGTCACGGCCTGTTCCACGGTGACCTGCACGCGGGCAACCTGCTGGTGGACGACCACGGCCGGATCGTGTTCCTGGACTTCGGGATCATGGGTCGCATCGACCCGCGGACCCGCTGGCTGCTGCGCGAGCTCGTCTATGCACTTCTGGTCAAAAAGGACCACGCCGCGGCCGGCAAGATCGTCGTGCTGCTGGGTGCGGTGGGCACCACCAAACCGGAAAAGGAAGCCGCCAAGGATCTCGAAGAGTTCGCGGCCCCTCTCACGCTGAAGACGCTGGGCGACATGTCCTACGCCGAGATCGGCAAGCAGCTGTCCACCCTGGCCGACGCCTATGACGTCAAGCTCCCGCGGGAGCTGGTGCTGATCGGTAAGCAATTCCTGTACGTCGAGCGGTATATGAAACTGCTGGCACCCAAGTGGCAGATGATGAACGACCCGCAGTTCGGCGGATACTTCGCCAACTTCATGGTCGAGGTCAGCCGCGAGCACCAGAGCGACGTCGAGGTCTGATGGAGATTCGTACCGGCACGGCTGCCATCTCCGACGACATCGAGCTGTACTACGAGGACCTGGGCAACCCCGGCGACCCGGCAGTGTTGCTGATCATGGGCCTCGGCGCGCAGCTTTTGTTGTGGCGCAATGGTTTCTGCGAGAAGCTGGTCAACCAGGGCTACCGGGTGATCCGCTACGACAACCGGGATGTCGGGTTGTCCACCAAGCTGCACGGTCAACGGGCCGCCGGCGGATTGGTGCCCAAGCTGGCGAAGTCCTATGTCGGGCTGGCCAGCTCATCGGTGTACACGCTGGAGGATATGGCCGACGACGCCGGGGCGTTGCTCGATCACCTCGGGGTCGAGCAGGCTCATATCGTCGGCGCCTCGATGGGCGGGATGATCGCGCAGATCTTCGCGGCCCGATATAGCCGGCGGACCAAAGCGTTGGGAATCATCTTCTCGTCCAACAACTCTGCGTTCCTTCCACCCCCGGCGCCTCGGTCATTGCTGTCATTGATCACCGGCCCGCCACCGAACGCGCCGCGCGATGTGATCGTCGACAACGTGGTCCGGGTCGGCAAGATTCTCGGCAGCCCCGGCTATCCCATTCCCGACGAGCAGGCGCGCGCCAATGCCATCGAGGCCTATGACCGGTGTCACTATCCACAAGGCATCGCCAGGCATTTCGCCGCAATCCTGGGCAGCGGCAGCCTGAAACACTACGACCGCCAGATCAGTGCACCGACTGTCGTCATCCACGGCCGCGCCGACAAACTGATGCGTCCCGCGGGCGGCCGCTCGATCGCGGCGACCATCCCCAACGCGCGTCTGGTCCTTTTCGACGGCATGGCGCATGACCTGCCCGAAGCCCTCTGGGACGACATCGCCGGTGAGCTCAAAACCACATTTGCCGAGGTCAGCTAGGTAATGACAGTTATCTTTCGGAATCGTCTGCTCCCAGCCTGACCCGCTAACATCGGGGTGCACAGCGGTGATCGCCCGTCCCACGGGGGGGGATTTGTGGTTGCTGCCTGAAGCATTCCATGCGAAAGGCGCACCGAATATGGCCAAACGACTCAAACCTCACTTTGAAGACGTACAGGCACATTACGACCTGTCCGACGATTTCTTTCGACTCTTCCTCGACCCCACCCAGACCTACAGCTGCGCGTATTTCGAGAAGGACGACTACACCCTCGAGCAAGCCCAGATCGCCAAAATCGACCTGGCTCTGGGCAAGCTGGGCTTACAGCCCGGGATGACCTTGCTGGACGTCGGCTGCGGCTGGGGCGCAACGATGATGCGCGCCATCGAGAAGTACGACGTCAACGTCATCGGACTCACCTTGTCCAACAACCAGCGCGATCACGTCGAGCAGCTCTTCGCGGAGAGTGGCAGTCCTCGGGACAAGCGCATCGAGCTGATGGGCTGGGAAGAATTCCACGAGCCCGTCGACCGGATCGTGTCGATCGGCGCTTTCGAGCACTTCGGCTTCGACCGCTACGACGACTTCTTCTCCATGGCCCACAACGTCTTGCCCGACGACGGCGTGATGCTGTTGCACACCATCACCTCGTTCACGCTTCCGCAGATGACCGAGCGCGGTCTGCCGTTGACCTTTGAGATCGCGCGGTTCGTGAAGTTCATGCTCACCGAGATCTTCCCAGGCGGACGGCTGCCGACCGTCGAGAAAGTTGACGAGCATGCGACCAAGGCCGGCTTCACGCTCACGCGGGTGCAGTCGCTGCAACCGCACTATGCACGCACCCTGGATTGCTGGGCGGCCGCGCTGGAGGCCAACCGCGACAAGGCGATTGAGGTGCAATCCGAGGAGGTCTACGAGCGGTACATGAAGTACCTCACCGGCTGTGCCCACGGCTTCCGGGTAGGGTACATCGACGTTGACCAGTTCACGCTTGAAAAGTAGGCGAAAGAAACGCCCGGTTAGGGCACTGTTTGGCCGCCGTTCCGGTGGGCCGAGACGGTATGGTCCAGATCACAAAGTGCATACTGGTGCGCGCGCAAAAGTCACGTGCGGGGGCCGTGATGCAGGTAGACAAGCAGAATCAGGAAGGCTGTAACTCTCATGCCCGAGGCAACTGAAACCAAGGACATGCGGCCCCATTTCGAGGACATCCAGGCCCATTACGACCTCTCGGATGACTTCTTCGGGTTGTTCCAGGATCCGACCCGCAAGTACAGCTGTGCGTACTTCACCGGACCCGATGTCACCCTCTCCGAGGCGCAGATCGCGAATGTTGATCAGCACCTGGACGCCCTCGACCTCAAGCCGGGGATGACCCTGCTCGAGGTCGGCTGCGGCTGGGGCCTGACATTGCAGCGCGCAATGGAGAAGTACGACGTCAACGTCATCGGATTGACGTTGTCCAAGAACCAGAAGGCGTACTGCGATCAGCTGTTGGCCGGAATCGGCAGCGAGCGGACGTTCGACGTCCGTCTCGAGGGCTGGGAGCAGTTCCACTCACCCGTGGACCGGATCGTCTCGATCGAAGCCATCGAGCATTTCGGATTCGAACGCTTCGACGACTTCTTCAAGAACAGCTTCGACATCCTGCCCGACGACGGCCGCATGACGATCCAGAGCAGCTGTGGTTACCACCCGTACGAGCTGCAGGCTCGCGGCAAGAAGCTGACCTTCGAGCTGGCCCGCTTCGCCAAGTTCATGGTCGACGTGATCTTCCCCGGTGGCCGCATCCCGAGCACCAAGATGCTGGTCGAGCATGGCGAGAAGGCCGGCTTCGTCGTGCCCGAGCCGCTGTCGCTGCGCAATCACTACATCAAGACTCTGGGCATCTGGGCTGCACGCCTGGAGCAGCACAAGGACGAGGCCATCGCTGCTGCCGGCGAAGAGAGCTACAACAACTACATGCGGTACCTGACCGGCTGCCAGTACTACTACGTCGATGAGGCACTTGACGTCAGTCTGGTCACCTACCTCAAGCCGGGAGCCGCCTCCTAGCAGGCATTTCTCCCTCGGCGAATCACCGAGTGCAGTCCATGGGCCCGAGTTAGTCTCGGGCCCATGTCTGTTGGGCGGCTCGCCGATCCGAATTGCACCCTTGGCACCGACCCGCGATCGGATCCCCGGATGGTGGCGGCGTTGGCCCCGCTCGGGCTGGCCGACGTTCTTCCGGACGCGCCGCTGACCGTCGACTCACCGTTGGCGGATCGGCTGGCGTATGCCGCGGCCGCCGAGGAGGCGGTCGGCGGCGTGATCTCGATGCTGGCTTCCGCGGCTCCGTCCCCGGCGGGCGTCACCACCACCACGGTCACCATTCCCGGTGCCGACGGCCACGACATCACGCTCTTCGTCAGCCGGCCGGATCGCGCCGACGGTCCCCTTCCGGCGGTGGTGCATTTCCACGGCGGTGCAATGGCGATCGCGAGCGCCGCAGACGCCGGGTACCGGCACATCAGGGAGAGCTTGTCCGCCACCGGTCTGGTGGTGGTCGGTGTGGAGTTCCGCAACTCCGGTGGCCGCCTCGGCGCACACCCGTACCCCGCCGGTTTGACCGACTGCGCGGCCGCGACCCGGTGGGTGCACGCCAATGCCGCGGACCTCGGCGTGAGTCGGCTGATCGTGTGCGGCGAGTCCGGCGGCGGGAACCTGACGCTGACCGTCGTCCACAAAGCCAAGCGTGAAGGGTGGCTCGACGAGATCGGCGGGGCCTACGCCCATTGCCCGTACATCTCCAACCGCTGGCTCGACTACCCCGATGACCTGCCGTCGCTGCGGGAGAACGACGGATATTTCATCAGTTGTCAGCAGGCCGCGCTGCTGGGCTCCATCTACGATCCCGACGCGACGCACACCGGCGATCCCACCTGCTGGGCCGGCGCGGCCAGCGACGAGGATCTCGCCGGCTTACCTCCGCACGTGATCTCGGTGAACGAACTCGATCCGCTGCGCGACGAAGGACTCCTCTATTACCGACGACTACTGGCGGCCGGCGTTCCCACCGTTGGCCGCGTCGTCGCAGGTACATGCCATGGCGGCGACCTGCTGTTCCCGGCGACCATGCCGGACGTCTTCGCGGCCTCGGTTCGCGACGTCAGCGGCTTCGCCTGGTCGGTGTCCGCGTGACTGTCGCGCCGCGCTTTGCCGACCCCGCTCAAGGTCTTTCACCTGGAAAAAGACTGGGGACCTACTTGGCATTTCCGGTTGACAGCACCTCCGTGGTATGGGACTCTTTGCTTAATTTCTTAGGCAATACCTCAGGAATAAACCGAACATCTCACGGGGGGTCCCAATGACTACTGCAGCTGCAAACAAGTTCTCGTCTCTGTCAACCAAGCTTCAGGTGGGCACTGCGGCTGTGGCAGTCGCCGCCGCCGCCGCCATCACGCCGGCTGTTGCCCACGCAGCACCGAGCCTCGCGCCGTTCTCCGAGAATGTCGGTGGCGCCGCCTCTCTGCTGGTTGACCCGGTGGTTATCGTCCCGGGCGCGCCCGGCAGCAACAAGACCGCGGCGGCCAATGCGACTCCGGCTCCGGTGATCATCCAGACCTTCATCGGCGGATTCGTTGACGCAGCTCAGAGCGCCATCCTCGCGGGTGCCCAGTACTTGGGGACTTGGGTCTATGGCGGCCTCGCCTTCACCGGTCTAGTTTTCAATACTTTCGGCCTGACGCAAATCGGAGATCAATTCGACGCCGCGGCTTGGGCCGTTGCGAAAGCTGTGAAGATCGGCCCCTACTCCACCTCGAGCTAAGCAATCACGAAAACGACTCGTCAGTTGTTGCCAATCGGCAGCTGGCGAGTCGTTTTTTGTTGGCGGGCCGACGCGGATGCACTGCAGATGCAGACCGCACTGGAGCATGGGGAATTGACTGAGTGAAGTTCTTTTCGAGAAGACCGTCCAATGACGACTTGGACGATCACGAAGCAGATCTGACCGATGACGACGGAGACGAGCACCCCTGGTACCGACGTCGCCGTGTCGTGTGGGGCTCGCTTGGAGTGCTCTTCGTCCTTGTCTTATTCGGCGGTTGGCTCGGCTTGCGGGCATACCAGGCGAAGGCAGGTCTCGAAGAAGCGCGCTCCAGCGCACAGCAGGCCAAGGACGCACTCCTACAAGGAAATACGAAGGACGCGTCGCGCTTCGCAACAGAGGCGCAGTCGCACGCGCAGGAAGCGCGGGATGCGACCCACTCAGTGCCCTGGAACATTGTTTCCGTCGTGCCGTGGTTGGGCAGTCCATTCAGGACTGGTCAGCAGATATCCGACGTGGTCCTAGGCCTTGCCGCCGAAGTGCTGAAACCCGTCGCGGAAGCTGGCGCAACAGTCGCCCCAGATCAGTTGCTTGCCAACGGCCGGCTTGATGTCACGGCTCTCCGAAACGAAGAACCTGTGTTGACCAAGATCGCTGCCGACGCGACTCGCCTCGACGCCGCCGCACAGGCGATTTCGGAACCGCGGTATCTCTCCACAATCGACAACGCCCGGTCACAGCTTCAAGCGCAGGCCTCCGACATATCAGGGCTACTGAGTAATACGGCTGTGGCGGCGCGGCTGGCCCCATCGATGATGGGCGCCGACGGACCTCGCTCTTATTTCATGGGTTTTCAGACCAACGCAGAAGCTCGAGGCACCGGCGGGTTACTAGGGGGATTCGGCATTCTCCGGTTCGACGACGGTAAGCCCACCGTGGACACCTTGGCGCCGAATACCGATTTCAGCAAGGCATTCCCCCCGTTTTCGATCAATCAAGAATTCGATGACCAGTACGGGTTCACCAATCCCACCAGCGATTTCCGCAATAGTAACCAGAGTTCGCATTTTCCCTATGCGGCGCAGATCTGGAAGCGGATGTGGGCACAGCGGACAGGAATGAACGTCGATGGAGTGATAGCAATCGATCCGGTGGCGCTCAGCTACATTCTTGGCGCCACCGGGCCTGTGACAATGCCTAACGGCGAGACAGTGACGAAAGACAATGTCGTCGAACTGACCGAGTCGACGGTCTACGCCCGCTTTCCTGACCCCGCGGACCAAAGCGGACGCAAGCAATACCTGCAAGACATCGCCACAGAGGTTGTCAAGAAGATCACGAAGCCGGTGGAATCGCCACGCAAACTGGTTAATGCATTGGGGCGCGCGATCAGCGAGCGTCGAATCTCGGTCTGGAGCGCGAACCCAACTGATCAAAAGCTCCTGGAAGAAACCCCGCTGGCACATACGATTCCCGACGATCCCGCGCCCTACGCCGAAGTCGTTACCAATAATCTCGGCGGCAACAAGATGGATTACTACCTGGATCAGCAGATTGAGTACGTTGCCGACGGTTGCGATGGCGACAAGCGCTCGTCCACCGTCACGGTCCGGCTGACCAATACGCTCAAGGATGTGGCTGGCCTGCCGGACTATGTTGCCGGGCGCCTGGGCTTCTTTCCCGAGATCGCGGGCGACATTCCGAGGGGAACGATGTTCACCTCGGTTCGTCTTCTAGCAACCAAGGGAGCAGAGGTCAACAGCGTTCTCGCCAACGGCAAGAGGACGCGTGTCTTCGGATCGGTGGAACGCGGGCACCCGAGCTTCGAGTCGCAAATTGCCATACCGCCAGGGCAGACAATCGAGTTGACCTTCCGGCTCACTGAGCCGATTGTTCCTGGCGAGGCACGGGTTCCGATTCAGCCGTTGGCCCGCAACGTAACCCCCAAAGTGTCGGTGCCCGTGTGCTCGAAGTGAATGCGAGTTTTCTAACTGGCTGGTTTCCACTCGACGGACGGGCGCGGCTGATGGAGACAGCTCAGGACCGCACAGAGATATCAAGTCGACCACTCCGGCCCGGGGTGGGATGTACGCCGACGCTAAGCCAAGCCCCGCGGCAGTCCTGGTGAGACAATGTTCGTTGCGGCCAAGAAGCTGTGCTTGGGGGAACAATATTGACGGGCTCAAATGACGCCGGCTCGGGTCTTCGCAGACGGTCCGTGGTGACGTGTCAGACCGCGGATCGGTCAGCTAGGGAGGGGTAGCGCGTGAATCTTCAAGACTTTACAAAACTGCTGCGCACAAGATGGATCACCATCGTTGTCACGATGTTGGTGTCGGTGCTCGCAGCGGTCGCGTACTCGCTTCTCACCACGCCGCTCTACCAAGCCTCCACAAGGCTGTACGTCTCAACCTCAGCCGGCTCGTCCGCGGCGGATCTGTACCAAGGTAATCGGCTGTCCCAGGAGCGGGTCCTTTCGTACACACAGCTGATAACCGGCGAAACCCTGGCCCAAAGAACCATTGACAAACTCGGGGTCAACATGACCGCGCCCGCGCTTCAGGAGCGAGTCAAGGCAAGTGCAAAGCTGGATACCGTTTTGATCGACGTGTCGGTATTGGACGAGTCGCCCGTACGCGCCCGTGACATTGCCAACGCTTTGTCAGACGAGTTCGTCGTCATGGTGCGCGAGCTCGAGACCCCAAAGCCCGGGGCCGCACCCGATGCGCGAGTCATAGTTGAGCAGCGGGCATCGGTTCCGACCAAACCTGTGATTCCGAAAACGGCCCGTAACCTGGCGATCGGTTTGGGTTTGGGCCTGCTGACCGGGATCGGCCTCGCTGTTTTGCGGGACATGCTGGACAACACCGTCAAGAGTCGGGAAACGCTTGAGGAAATCACCGGCGTCGGCATCGTCGGCGCCATTCCACTCGACAAAGTGCGGCGAAATCAGCCAGTTATTCCATTCGACACTGAAACGTCGGCCATCGCGGAGGCATTCCGCAAGCTTAGGACAAACCTACAATTTTTGTCCGTAGATAATCCGCCCCGAGTGATCATCGTTACGAGCTCGGTCCCGAATGAAGGCAAATCGACTACAGCAATAAACCTTGCACTCGCGCTGGCCGAAGCCGAACATAACGTCGTCCTCGTTGATGGGGATATGCGGCGACCTTCCCTGGACCGCTATCTCCATCTCGTGGGGCAAGTCGGATTCAGCACCGTGCTCAGCGGTGGGGCATCGCTATCCGAGGTGCTGCAACAGACACAGTATCCCCGCTTGACGGTGCTTACGTCAGGCGCAATACCACCGAATCCAAGCGAACTTCTGGGATCGATGGCAGCGAAGACTGTCCTGACCGAATTACGCCAAAAGTTCGATTATGTAATCGTCGATTCGGCTCCCTTGCTGGCTGTGACCGACGGTGCACTTCTTGCGGCCAACGCGGACGGGGCGCTCATCATGACACGCTTCGGTCAGACCAAACGCGATCAAGTCGTCCACGCTGCCCGGAACTTGGCGGACGTCGGGGCCTCGCTCCTCGGTGCTGTGCTCACAATGATGCCAACCCGCGGTGGTGGTAGCTATAGCTATAGCTATAGCTATAGCTACTACGGCGAGAGCGCGAAGCCGGAATCAAAGGAAGCGAAGTCTGCTGCATCGGACACATCCCCTGAATCCTCGGATACTGCCCCATAATTCGGTCTCTCGAAATAGTCCGATGTTCGCTCCATCGTCCAACGCGGCCAGCATCGCCTAGTGAGTCCGCAGGCTCCCCGCCACTTCTCGCGCAGAAAATGGGATCGCCCACGCTTCGCTTGGGCGCGCCAGCAACTGCTACTGCGACCTCGCCCAAACGCTGGGCGCCTTTGTCCAGGTCGAGGACTTGACCTCGTAGCCGCTGTGACGGGCTGACCAGGTGTCACGGGGCGGTGGAGCTCCGCTGCGAAAGTTGCAGACGCACACTTCAAAATCTCACTGGCACTGCGCAAATCGGCGAGCCCGCGCTTGAGCCGGCGGATCTCGGCATGCCCAGACCCCGTCGGTCCGAAAGTTCCCCAGCACCGATCTGCGCCCCGCGCCCTCACCGGCGCGCTGGCTACTCCGGGATACCAAGTTTACTCATCACCGCCTTGATGGCCCAGGGACTCAGACACTTCCGAGGCAGCTATTACGTTGTCCGAACGCACGATGACCAAACTCCGGCGCCTACCGTCCGGGCATTCGCCTGATCGTCCGATGAGATTTGAACGAAAGCCGGGGTAGTTCATTCGCGAGGTCATAGCCCCCGTTTATTCGTTAGCATCGCGATGTGCCTGACCTCGAAATCGCGATCACCCACGACCACCTAGTACAGCGCGGGGGCGCTGAGCGGGTCGTCGCTGCCATAGCGAGGGCATTTCCGGGCGCCCCGATCTACACGACCTTGTACGAACCCGATGAGACGTACCCTGAGCTCAGGCAGCTAGACATCAGGCCCAGCTGGCTCAATCGGTTTTCCGTGCTGCGAAAGTCGCATCGGCTGACACTGCCGCTACTCGCTTCCGTGGTGGGTAGCACCCGGGTGAATGCGACGGTGACAATCGCGAGCAGTGCGGGATGGTCCCATGGGTATGACACCTCCGGCCCAAAGATTGTTTATTGCTACTCCCCTGCTCGGTGGCTGTATCAAACGGACGCCTATCTCGGAAGCGACAAGCTCACCATCAAACGGATGTTATTGCTCGCCTTGTCACCGTTCTTGAAACGCTGGGACAAGAAGAAGGCTCTAACCGCTACGAAGTACTTCGCGATCTCGACAGCCGTGCAACAACGCATTCGCGATGCCTACGGCATCGAGTCGGAGGTCTTGCCTGCACCGCATACGATCGATTCGTCCCTTCCGCAGGACCCGGTGGACATATCGGCCGTTCGACGGCCATCCGAAGAGTTCTACCTCTGCATCTGTCGCTTGCTGCCATACAAGAACGTCGACGTCGTGATCGAAGCCATGAACTCGCTCAACATCCCTTTGATCGTCGTCGGCGCCGGACCGGAGGAAGATAATTTGCAGCGCCTGGCCGGACCGTCTGTGCTAATGCTCAAGAATCTCAGCGACAATCAGGTCCGCTGGTTGTATGCGCATTGCACAGCCGTGCTATCGGCAAGCTACGAAGACTTCGGCTTGACACCGATCGAGGGGGCGGCGTACGGCAAACCGTCGATTGTATTGCGGTGGGGAGGATTTCTCGACACGATTCGCGAGGGGCAGACCGGGCTGTACTTCGACAGCCCCACCCCCGAGGAGGTCCGGAACGCCATCGTGCTGAGTCGACAACGCGCCTGGGACTCCGAGTTGATACGGGGGCATGCGGAACTGTTCTCCGAGGAACACTTCGCCGGCCGCCTAATTGAGGAGGTTGCGCGGTTGGCCGAGTAGACACCCCGTCTGCTCGGAGTATCAGCGCGATCGCGAACGCCGTTTTGGCCAGCGAAGATGATGCAATTGAAAGGGTAGTTCGTATTCCATCGGGTGCTGCGACTTGCCGGGCAAACGAGGTCGCAATGCAGTAGCGTTGTGCAGGTCATGACGCCACAAAAAGTCGCTCTTGTCACTGGCATTACAGGCCAAGACGGTAAGCATCTGTCGACCTTCCTGCACGACAAGGGCTACCTCGTATACGGGTTCATTCGTGGCCAGAACAATCCTCGACGTGCCGAGCTGGAGGCATCGCACCCCTTCGTGAAGATGATCGAAGGGGATTTGACTGACCCGACCTCGATCGTGCAGGCCTTGGAGGTCGCCAATCCGGACGAGGTCTACAACCTCGGGGCCATTAGCCATGTCGGGTACTCCTTCAAGAACCCGTCTCTGACCGCCGAAGTCACTGGCAAGGGTGTACTCAACGTTCTCGAGTCGGTCCGTATAACAGGGCGCGCCGAGAAGACTCGCATCTATCAGGCATCGACCTCGGAAATGTTCGGTGGCCTCGACTACAACCGGCCCGGAACTGGCTACAACGAAGACTCTCTGTTCCACCCCCGCAGCCCCTACGGCGTCGCCAAGCTCTACGGACATTGGACGGCGAAAAACTACCGCGAGAGCTACGGCATGTTCGTTTCCTGCGGGATCCTCTTCAACCACGAGGGCGAACATCGCGGCGTCGAGTTTGTCACCAGGAAGATCACGCACGCTGTTGCGCGCATAAAATACGGACTACAGGAATACGTCGAGCTCGGCGACCTGTGGCCGAAGCGCGATTGGGGCTACGCAGGCGACTTTGTCAAGGGGATGTGGCTGATGCTTCAGCACACCGAGCCTGATGACTTTGTCCTGGCGACGGGCGAGACGCACTCCATCGAAGACTTCCTAGCATTGGCGTTTGCGGAGATCGGTGAATCCGATTGGCGCCCGTACGTGCGTCAAAATCCGGCGTTCATGCGCCCTGCAGAGGTCGACATCCTCCTCGGCGACCCGTCGAAGGCCGAGCGCGTCCTCGGGTGGCATCGCGAGGTCGATTTCCCCACCCTCGTCTCGCGCATGGTTCAGCACGACCTTGCGCGTGTCGGTGTTGCCACTGAGGCTTCTAGAGGGTGACGAAGACCCTTGTTCTAACCGGCGTTGATGGATTCGTCGGACATCATGTCGCCGTGGCCGCGAACGCGGCGGGCTACCTCGTTCGCGGGGTGGCCCGGACAGATACAGTTCCCGCCTCTACTCGAGAACTACTCACATCTGTGCACGTCGCAGATCTGCGCAGAGAGTGGCCCGTAGGATTGATCGGCGACGCCGTGGTGCACCTGGCGGGACTGGCGGCGGTAGGGCCATCGTTTGAACAGCCGCAAACATACATCGAGGCCAACAGCGCGATGGTTACCAACCTATGCGAGGCCCACATGCGCGCCGACGCGGTGTCGACCCGCATCCTCGGCATTAGTACTGGCGCTGTATATCGCCCGCCGCATAACAGTGAATCGCTCCGCGAGGATGCCGATGTAGTGGCATCCTCTCCCTACGTCGTTAGCAAACTGCTCGTGGAGCGACAGTTTGAGTACTACCGGCGTCGCGGGCTTAGGACCATTGTGGCGCGGCCCTTCAATCACATCGGGCCAGGTCAACGTCCGGGATTCATAGTCCCAGACCTCGTTGCGTCACTTGAGGACTCCTCGAGTCGCGACCGGCTTGCGGTGGGCAACCTGACGACACGACGCGACTATACCGACGTCCGGGACGTCGCCGACGCGTATGTGCGCATCATCGCCTCCGATACTCCGCACACCATTTACAACGTGGCTTCGGGCAAGTCGGTCTCGGGGCATGACATCCTCGAGGCAATCTGTCGCACCTTGGGGCGGCCTACCCCGGAACTCATGGTCGACCCCGCACGCATGCGCCCAACCGACGCTCGCGACATCACAGGCGACGCTGGACGCTTGCGGCGCGACCTGGGTTGGTCTCCCACCATCCCTCTTGAGTCGTCAATCGCCGACTTCGTCAGCGCAGAGAGAATCGCCCAGTCCTAACCGTCGTAATCGTGCAGATCTGGGTGGAGAACAGAGACAAGCGGCGACGACTTGGTTAAGGTCGCACCAGACACTCGGGCGCCCACGAATCTATAACGGAGGTCGAGACCACACGTTGACAAAGAACGACTCAGCCACGCTTGCAACTAAGCAAGGTCATCGAGATGGCAGCGAGAAGCGATATTTCAACGCAATCGTTGTTAGTTATATGTTGCTGGGCACGCTGCCACCATTTCTCCAAATTCTTTCCGGCGAACGGATATCCATTGGTCGGCGCGACATCGACCTACACCAGACTGCGCTCGCGTCCGGAAGCCAGGTTGTCATGGCAATTATCGTTTGCGCAATCTGTGGCGCGGCGATAATAAGGAAAAAGCCCTCACCTTTTGAACTCCATCTCGGCTCGGTCGGGATTGCGCTTTGCCTTGCGGGATCGATAATGGCATCCGCTTATCGCGACGATAGCTTCGCCCATCTCTCGTTCGTCGTCCAACTCATCGTCAACATGCTGCTCGTCATGGCATTATTCACACTCAGGATTCGCCGCGACGACCTCGTCATTTTTGCCCACCTTGGCGCGCTAATTGCCCTCCTTTCGCTGGTTGTCGCCGCACTGACCGATCAAGCATGGATGGTGGGGACGCTCACCGCAGAAAATACAAAGGGAATACTGACGTCGGGCCTTTTGGCTGGCCCGTACACATCTATGAACGTACTCGGAATGACGCTCGCGTTGGCACTCCCGTTCACCGCGTTAGTCAAGCAAGTGAAATTGCGTTGGGTTTACATCGGCATGATGTCGTTCACTTTACTACTCTCTGCCTGCCGATCAGCGATGGTCGGCGTTGCTGTAGCGGTTGGACTAGGTGTCGTAATAGGACTATTCCGATTAGGCAGAGAAAAGCGCCTGCTTTTTTGGTTCGCGTCTGTTGGCATCGTTACTACCGCGACGATGCTCCCTTGGCTTGTTGAGCAGGGAAACGTATTCAGTGACAGAGGTAACGTGTGGCTTCTTGCGAAGCAAGCCGTTCTCGAAAGCCCGCTGATGGGACAGGGTTTCAACTTTTTTGGCGCCGAGTCTGTGGTTTCTGACGCATTAGGCTGGCAGGTCAACTCCGCGCACAACCTATTTCTTAATTACTGGATAATCGGCGGGCCTCTTGGAATCGTCGGTATATATTTCCTTCTGTTTTGGGTCGCGTCGAATGTCTTTTCACTAGAACCATTCGATCGATCCCTCGCATCTTTCGTTATCATATTGCTCACGTTGACCGTCGTGGAAATGCCATTCCAACTGGAGAAATTTATTGGCCTGAATTGGATTGCGTGGCCTGCGCTGATCTCAGTTGGTATGGTCGCGCGCACGAAGCGCGCGACCATAGACAGAGCGTATTTGAGAATCAATGTTCTCCAGCCACCATTTGAGCCCCAGCGGGCCAGCACGTAATATCTCGACGAGGGCCGTTTTTTGAAGACCTTTACCTAGGAATTTGCCAACCGCTCCTAGGTTCGTAGTCGCTACTGATGCCTGCCGAACACTGGGTAAGCCATACCCGAACGATGGAGAAACCTCGTCAGCAGATCCGGAGGCGTTGATCAGCATCACCAGAGCTGTACACCGTCGTTTCCGCTACGGAAATTGAGAGGCACTCGATGTCCGTCGTCGCAAGAGGTGTTGCCATTAGCGCGGCTGGTTACGCGCTTCCGCCCGCCGCGGTCCTCATCACCCAAATCATGATCGCTCAGGGCTTGGGGGTTGAGGGGCGCGGGGAGGTTGCAGCCGCGATGGCGCCTCTGACCTTCGCGCTCGCTCTCCTGACCATCGGGCTACCTGAGTCGCTGACGTTCTACGTCGCGAGAGGAGCCGGCCACTTGGCGCGCATCCTCGGCATCAGCCTGGGTGCGCTTGGAATATCAGGTCTGACTGGCAGTTTCGTTCTTGTTATTCTCGCGCGACCCCTCAGCGGCGGGGATCCATCGCTTGCTGGACTCATCGCCACAGTCTCTGCCGCCCTGGTCCCTGGGCTCTTTATGATGGCTTTTCGAGGTGTGGCACTCGGTGCCTGTAGTTGGTGGCTTGTCGCCGCGGAGCGGACGGTCTGCGCGTTCATCCCATTAGTAGCGGTGGCGGTGTTGTTATTCGCTGGCTCGCTAACCGCATACACGGCGACGCTGGCGCTTGCCTTTGGAACCTTCGTGGGGGCTGGGGTCTATCTCTTGTCCCCTGGGTGGTGGGCTGTCGTACGGGCGCCGGCGAAACAACCCGATTCGCCTGAGCAGCTTCCGAAGCTCCACACATACGCCTGGCAATCATGGATGGGGGTAGCTGGCGGACTGGTCATCATGCGTTTGGACCAAGTAGTCATGACACCCCTGGCGGGAGTTAACGAACTTGGAATCTACGTCGTTGCAGTCAACGTGACCAGCGTTGCCCTCCTGTTCAATATGGCCGTCAAGGACGTGATGTTCGCGGTCGAGTCTGGCGAGCGTGACGCTGAGCGAGTCGGTCGCGCAGCCCGGCTTTCGACACTAGTCACAGCCATCGTTGGTGCGGTGCTGGCCGCAGCCTCTCCGTGGGCCATTCCCGCACTATTTGGCCCGGGGTTCGCCCCTGCCGCGCCGCTGGCTGCGATCCTAATTCTTGCGAGCGTTCTCGGGAATCCTGGATCTGTTGCCGGTGCAGCTCTCAGCGCGCGCGGCAGACCTGGCCTTCGAAGCTTGGCGCTCGCCATCGGCATGGCGATCTACCTCGTACCCATGTTTCTATTAATTAAGTCGCTGGGCGCTCTTGGCGCAGCACTCGCAATGCTAGTCGTGACAACGGCGCCCGCCTGCCTCTGCATCTATTGGCTGCACAAATACTATGGCGTTCCGCCCGCCGAATTCTATCGGTTTAGAATGGCGGATATTCGTATGTTATTTAATCTGGCGTCGCGGTTGTTGACGCTGCGACGCGCTTAGCATCGGTTCGTCGAAGAGGTTCTGTTAGGACTAGGCGGCAGTATGTCCCGACCCGGCCGCTGTTCGGCACGGGAAGGGCATTCCGTTTCGAGGGCATTCCCCTTACCGTCTAATCCGTTGTGGGACAGTGCGCATACAGAACGGCCTCGATCGTGCAGAAGTAGAGCTTGCCGTCGCACCTTCGCGGGCGTTTGGGCTACGCCGACAGCAACACCCAGATGAGGGCTCCACCCCCGCTCATCGCGGACCGCGCCGACGCACGCTGCTGTTGCCGCCGCCGCTTCGTAGACCATCTCCCGACACCACACCAACCACGCCCCACTGCGACTAGTCTCGCAGAAGGTCAGTCATCCACTCTCATGCGTCGGCGCGTACCTTTCGACATTTGTGATGGCCGGATTTTCAGCGATCGTCGAAACAAATTCGAGCTTTTACGCTTTGTGCCTAACCGCGTTTGTTCCCGCTGTACTCACCGGCCGTTCCAGGCGCTTACGGATCGCCACGCAGGTTTCGAGGCTCGCGGATACGCTCGGCAGCCACACTTTGTCGACCTCTCAGCGCGCCTGTACCGCTCTTGGACTCGCACTTCAGCGCACCAAGCGCCACCGACCCACCGCATCCGCGCTAAACCGTGATTAGTCGTGACAGTATGGGATTTGAGGGCCACCCGGAGCCGCGATGTCGGGCAGACAGTCAACGCCGATGGCAAGATCAACGAGGATCTTCTCCACATCGTGGACGACCAGCGGTTAGCCCCAAGGCGTAAAAGTTACCGTGGAGCGAAAACAATTCGCATCTGGAAGGAAATTTGATGAAAATGGCGACACCTCGACGTTATCTGCAAACACACCTTCCCTTGCCCCTCTATAACAAGCTCCGCCAAATGAAGGCGCTCCTACGCAACGAGGATGATAGCGACTTTGCAATCCGGACACGGGCGTTGCTCCAAGAGGAGCCAGAATTAGAGTACCTCCTTTCTGTGCTACCAAGTGATAGCAAATGCATTGACGTGGGCGGGAACCTTGGGTATTTCTCCTATCATCTGTGCCATACCTTCCCCGAAGGCAAGGTGGCAGCTTTCGAAGCTCGACGGGATCTCTTCAAACGCTTGTGCAATAATCTTGACGGATTCGCCAACTTCCGTGCGTACAATCTTGCCATTTCGGACAAAGCCGGCGAACTTGAGATTGTTCTCGACCCGAGCCACGCCAACTCAAGTGTGGAGAATCTCCCACTCCAGAGAGGGATGCTGCGGCAAAAGGTTCGGGCCACCTCGATAGATGACTTCTTTCCGTCCCTAAATTTTGAGTCGCTCGATTTCTTGAAAATTGATGTCGAAGGTCATGAAAGCAAGGTGCTACAGGGTGCCTCCGAGACCATCAAGCGGTTTCGACCAGTGATTCTATGCGAGTCAGAAAATCGGCACCTCCGATCGCAAGGAGATTCCGTAGAACGAATAATCACGTGGGTTCAAGAATCATTCGATTACAACTGCTTCTACTATCGAGAAAGACAGTTACGAGCTTTCAGCACGGAGATTGTTCCACAAGACCGAGTGGCGAAGGTGCCGTCGTACATTTACAACTGGATATTCATCCCTGCCGAGAGAGTTTCCCCCTGAGCCAGCCAGTCTGAACTCTACTTCGATTCGCGTAACAGGCGGAAACCGCAACGGCGGCAGCGTCGCGATCGTCGCTAGATTCCAACAGTACCCATCTAGCTTCGACCCAAATTTCGAGTCGACAGCCAAGCCGCGGCCGTCTCCACGATCAGCGATTCAGGAAGCTCGTGCATACAGCGCACGCCGTACGGGCAGTGGCCATAAAGTGGGGTATGCCAGCAGGGCTGGCACTCCAACTTTTCGAGTCGCCTGACGACTCTCGCATTCTCACCGTACGGCGCAGTTTCAGTCGGGATAGTGGGTCCAAATAATGTCATTGTCGGAATAGCGAATGCTGCGGCAATATGGCCGAGACTTGAATCGCTACCAATAAACCCGCCTGCTTGAGATATGATTGCAATTGACGAGTGCAGCGAGTGCCCGGACAGAATCACTTGTCGCGCAGCCAAGCCAGAAAAACTAGGAATAAGGTCACCATCCTCGGGACCGAAGATGAAGGCAATAGCGCAATCGGCGCATTTATCCACGATTTGATCCGCGATTCGACGAGCAACCTCAGCGGGGATGCGCTTGGCCGTGCCATCTGACACCGATGAACCGGGGTGGATGACCACGTACCGGCCAGGTTGCAGATCGTTGTCCGCAAGAATCGTCTCCGCTTCCTCGAGAGCTACTTCGCTCCGCGGGATCGGGAATCGCGCTGCCATCGGAGGTCGCCGGCTCCACATCGCGAATGTTTCAAGCATGCGGTCAACACGATGCACCTCGGGATTGATCTGATTACGGACGGTATAGAAAATCCGAGATCCCTTGTTGGTGCCATCGCCCACGATCACAGGAATTCCAGCCAAAATTCTGAGATACGCGGGAAGCCGACCCTCGATGCGGCTGCCGATGAACGCGACATCTACGTGCTGCTTGCGCAATCGGAGGAAGAATTTCAGTACAGCTGCCCGATCTCCGATCGGTGGCATCGTCAGCACCTGGTCGACGAGACGCGAGCCTTGCATTAACGCAGCCTGTGGCTTCCCTCGGACAATCAGGCTGAGCTTGGCGTCCGGATTCAGTCGACGAAACTCCGAAATAACCGGGGTCGTCATAATTAAATCACCAAGACCCCATGTCTGAACGATCGCAAAATGCATTAATTCACGTCTCGATCCATTTTCAGGGCGGATGATCTGAGAAATTCAAGAAGATTTCCCTGTTCATAAAGATAACCCTTGATGCCTGCCGCGCGCGCCGCCTCTAGGTCTCGAGCCGAATTACCAATGAGGAAGCTGGAGTCCAAGTCAACATTCCATTTTTCAACAAGATCGAGGATCATACCCGGGGCCGGCTTACGCCAAGGGTGACACGCGCGATAGCTCGCGATTTCGGCATTCGGATGGTATGGGCAATAGCGAATATCATCGATGCGCGCTTCGCCCTGTGCTAGTAACGCATTCATATACGCAGTCACTTCGAAGAAATCCGCTTCGGTGAAATAACCTCGCGCTATGCCGGACTGGTTAGTGACAACAAAAACCAAGTAGCCGCTGCGGTTAAGGAGCGAAATAGCTTCGGCAGCCCCATCGATTAGCTCAAAATCGAGCACTCGGCCAACGTACCCGCGGTCAATGTTTATGACACCATCGCGGTCCAGGAATGCCGCAGGCTTTGCCTCAGCCAAGGTTTTCGTGCCTTTGAACGAACCGATGAAGTTCCCGTACCGCGCAGACTATATGGTAAAGACTAGAAGCCCTCGCAGGGGCCGCCACCGGGTATCCGCCGGCATCAAGCGTTTCGTGCCAGAGCCCATTGATATCGGTATCGAAGTAGCGCCGCAGTCCGCGCGCGGCATCAGTCGCGTGCCTCATGGCCTCATCAACTTCATTCTCGTTGGCTCCGATCTCGGCCGCCGCGATGTGCGCCTTGATTCTCTCAGTCTGGGGCCATAGGCGGGACTCGGCGTCTCTCACCGACAGATCCGCCCAGATCCCGTTCATCGCTAGTCCAGTTTTGTCGTTGATGCCATAGTTCTCACCGATCTCAGCCAGTCTCCGAACCTTTGGGAACACATCGTCACATCCCCGCGCCAAGCCCCAGCGCCACAGCAGCCATGCCCATTCGAACTGATGACCAGGCTCGAGGAACCGTCCGGTTTCGCCGACGGCAGGACGCCAATCGTGGTCAAAGTGCTCCCGCACACTCCCACTTGCGGCATCGATGAACTTCCCGACTGCGAGATCTACAACTTCATCGGCCAAAGCCTGCCATCCATCGGTTTCGCCTGCCTCCTCCCATTCAAGGAAGGCTTCCAGCAAGTGCATATGCTGATTGGCGTTTAGTGGTTCACGCGGGGGCATCGCCTCCTCGAACCCCGCAAGCGGATGTTTCCATCCTGCGACCATGGCATCGCGGATCTTGTGACCAGCTGAGATCGCAATCTCACCACCGTGACCGAGTCGTACTGCACTTCCAAGCGCAAATAGTGCAAACGCATGGTCATAAAGATTGAACTCAGACGCCAGCGGCTCCCCACGGGGAGAAACGGTTGCATAAACCGGCCCCGCAGGTGATTGACATTTGTCGATCAGGAATTTAAGACCGTGGTCCACTAAGTCACTCGCGGCCTTGCAATCTCGCCAGCCGAGTTCAGCTGCCACTGCGAATACATAGATCTGACGCGATACGAGTCGGGTGCGACGTGGTTGCTCGATGAATCTGCCATCTTGTCCGAGCACTTCGTAGAAGCCGCCGCAGCTTCTGTCGACACCACGATCGGACCAGGTAGGCAAGGCTTCATCGAATAGCCAGTCGAGAAGGTCAGATTTCTCGCTCTTCAGCGCTGTAAAATTCGACAACTGGGCTATATCGATCTGAGTCATCGCACCGCATGCTTTCGATCTCTGTAATCATCGAAAAATATCAGGACTTCGTAAGTAATCTTCGATATACGATTTGAGGCCGTCTTCTAGTGAAGTAGTCGGAATGTCGTAACCGGCTTGTCGCAACTTGTCGAGCGAGGCAAGTGTGAAATTTTGATACTTACCGTTCAACTCTTCAGGAAGAGTGATGAACTCGATGTTCAGCGGCTGATCCAACAGCTCAAAAATGATTCGAGCTTTGTCCCCGAACGTACGTGGCACGCCTGAGCCCACATTGTATACCGACGATGGCGCACTATCGGTACCAAGCAGCCAGAGCGCAATGGTGACGCAATCCCCGACCCACACGAAATCGCGCGTCTGCCCGCCGTCTACGTAATCGGGATCGTTGGACGCGAAAAGACGCGCAACGCCATTATCTCTTATTTGTTCGAACAGCTGCAATGCGACGCTGCGCTGCCCTCCCTTGTGGTACTCATTAGGTCCATAAACGTTGAAGAACTTCAGCCCGGCCCATTTAGGCGGATGGCGCTGACGCGATTGTTGCTCGGCATGAACCCAACGATCAAACGCATGCTTGCTCCATCCGTAGGGATTCAGCGGTCGCAAAGCGCCAAGGGAGGCGTCGTCGAATTCATCCACAAAGCCCATTCCCCCGTCGCCGTATGTTGCGGCCGAAGAGGCGTATATGTATGGAATACCCTCGCGGGTGCACCAGTTCCAAAGATCGACTGAAAGTCGGAAGTTGTTACGTATGATCAAGTCCACATCACGCTCAACTGTGGACGATATTGCACCCATATGTATTATTGATTCTATCCGGCTACTACCGGATAGAAATGCGGGCAACTCGTCAGGTGTAATGAGGTCCCGCAGGCGCCGTTTAGCAATATTGCGCCATTTCATATCGTCATCGCCGAGCATATCGACAACAACGATGTCCTCGCCCCGTTGATCGAGCTCTGCAGCTATATTTGATCCAATGAATCCGGCTCCGCCGGTGATGACGTGCATATCTAGATTCTTTCAGCCGACGACGGCGCCCTCAGAGCGGGCAATGATATTTGTAGTGCTATGGCCCTTCTCTAGCGGGACCAGGTACACCTGGCCGCCCCACTGCTGGACAAGCTCGCCACCAATTACATCTTGAATGGCGTAATCATCGCCCTTGATGAGTACATCTGGTCTGATCAACTTGATCAATTCTAGGGGCGTGTCCTCGTCGAATAGAGTGACGAGATCCACACTTCGCAGCGAACCGATGACAGCAGCTCGCGAATACTGGTCCTGGATGGGGCGGTTTCCGCCTTTTAGCCGCCTCACGGATGCGTCGGCATTCAAGGCCACGACGAGACGATCGCATTGGTCGCGCGCCTGGCGCAAGAGCGCTACGTGACCAGGGTGCACGAGATCGAAACAGCCGTTGGCAAAACCGACCTTGAGTCCTTCGTTGCGCCACTGTCGGACTTGCGCAACGGTCTGTTCCCTCGTTCGGCAGAACGACATATCAGCGGTGCCTGCGACTGCGCGGACAAGCTCGTCCGCACTCACGACAGCTGTACCCAGCTTGCCCACTACGATGCCAGCCGCACTATTGGCGAGCTGTGCGGCGACTTTGATGTCGATCCCCGCGGAAATTGCGAGAGAGAGCGTGGCAATTACAGTGTCGCCAGCGCCAGACACATCGTAAACTGACGATCCCTTTGTCCGAATGTGGAAAGGTTGCTCAACTCCAGACATTGGCGCAAGCAGTGTCATTCCTTGCGCACCACGCGTTATCAACACTGCGCCTATTCGGAAATCCTGCAGGATTTTCCGCGCCGCATGTCCGGCACCCTCATCGGTCGAACAGTCGTGGCCGGTCGCGGCCGCGGCCTCGTTGGCGTTGGGCGTAATGACATCCGCGTTGCGATAAAGCGAATAATCTCGACTTTTCGGATCGACGATTACCGGTACGCCGGCCTCATTTGCGGCTTTGATATGCGCACGGATACTATCTGGTGTCAACGAACCTTTAGCGTAGTCTGACAATATCAGCGCATCGGCATCGTCGATTGCTTCTCTGACCGTCGATCTAATTCGTTCCAATGACGCAACATCCAGCAGCGTCTCCTCGCGGTCGAGCCGGAGGATTTGCTGACCCTCACAGACGTAGCGGGTCTTGACGGTGGTGGCGTAATTTTCGCTCCTGACGAGCCTTGCTTCGATTTGAGATGCGGGACACAGAACCTCAGAAATATAGGACCCCTCCGCGTCGTCGCCGGTTGCGCCGACCAGCACTGCCCGCCCATTAAGCGCTGCAATGTTGCATGCGACGTTGCCGGCGCCTCCGAGCATCGCCACCTCTTCCCGGAACCGCAAAACCGGAATCGGCGCCTCGGGCGATATTCGATCTACAGCCCCGTATACAAAGCGATCCAGCATCAAGTCGCCAACAACCAGTACGGTCTTATTGAAGAGCGCCTCGATAACTTCGCTTTCCATCGCAACCCCTCGGATATCCCCACCAAGCACATGACCATCGGTCAGGAGGTTTGACCTTGTGCGGCCGCCACCTAACTAGCACCGTCTTGGACCAGTACCGACATTTCCGGCCCGCAAGCAACGTCAATCTATTCTTCGAACCCCGCTCGCAAGTGTAAGCCGCGCGTAACACCCATGCCAGGCATCGATCGAGCGAGCATGGTCGCAGGTGTCCCGCTGTTGATCTGAGCATTGCGCTTGAACGGAGATCGTGAGGCGGCCCCGAGACCGCGGTCACGTGGACTATGTGGGCGGCAACTCACGTTGCGCCCTGGACCGAAGCGAGCAGCCGCTGCGCGAATGCTGCAATTGCTTCTGCGTTCGCCGTCCACGTATGCCGCCTCGCCTCAGCGATCAAGTCTTGTTCAGGCAATGGGTTAAGAACGGCACTCTCGACGGCTTTCGCAAATTCGTCTTCTGCGACAACGTGCACGCCAGGTACGCCCCTACCTTGCTCCTGCAGGGTCGGCGTCGATGTCGCAACCACTTGAAGTCCTGCCGCGAGGTACTCGAACAGCTTCATCGGGCTGCGTCCGAAATTGAGAGGGATACCGGTCAGTGGCAGGATTCCAACCTGATACCGAGCCAGTACGCGCGGCAGCGACTCGTACGGTATCGGGCCACAAACCTCAACATTGTGCGGCATCATTGGGAAGCGGCTAGGAGTAGGCCCGTAGATATCAAACTTGGTTTGTGGATTTGCATGGGCTGCAGCCTCGAGTTGCGACCAGTCGAATCGTTCGTCAATAGCACCGACGTAAACGACGCCCCGGCGATCCGTTTCATCTCTGGATAACGGTTCAAAGTGGCTCAGGTCGACACCATTCGGCAGTACTAGTGATGCGATGTCACGACTCGTTTCAAGAGCATTCAGCACGTGGGCCGAGGTAGCGATGATTCCATCAACCACGCGGAGTAGATGGCGCTGCCGCACACCTATGACGCCGCCTTGAATGACATCTGTCGGCCTGTAGATATTCAGCCGGGCGAGGGTGCACGCGCGAGCCGAAAAAAGCGGCTGGTCGATGAAAGCGAAATCGGCTTTAACGCCGCCCATCAAATTTCGAATATCGGTCAGCGTTGAGTGTGTGCTTACCTGGATAGGAAGAAAAGTAGACGGTACATAGTGGAGTACGCCGGCGTCATCGAGGATCGCACCGTTACGAGCCTGCTCGCGCCGCGTATCTGAGCCCCGCCGAAGAACGCCGTGTACAGCGCTGTAAGGCGTCGAGACATGCATCACGGTGTACCCGAGTTTGCTCAGCTCGCCCGCAAGATGATGGCTGCCGACCTTGAAGACTCCGTCGGCTTCGGTATGGCTTAGAAAAAGCACGCGCCCCGCGGTCTGCGGTCCCGTCCATCGAGGATGTGCCAACCGCGCGCTCGGTCGCGTCACGAGATTGTCTCCCCTCAACGGCGCATAGGGACCTCTGTATCAAACGAAACAGCGTCGCCATTGTGGATGATTTTAGAACATCGGCCCGGGCAGGGCCGAGTCCGAGAACTAGTGCCCGACACCCTCTCAGCACCGAATGGGGTCACCGCTTTTGGGCGTAACGCAACCGAGAATCAATTCGCGGAAAGTTCACGAGCAAGAGCTGCGATGGTCTGGGCTGACTCGTCCCAGCTAAAGCGTCGCGCCAACGCGCGAAGCGCCTCGACATCCGCGGTAGCGGTAAGCGCCGCTTGGAGGCCGCTCGCGATCGACTCAACGTCAAGTGGATCAACGTAGATTGCGGGAGTGGTACCCATCACCCACCGGTAAACAGGGATATCGCTAACCACCATCACGCCATTAGTGATCTGCGCAGCTTCGACGAGAGGAATCCCAAAGCCTTCGTCGAGACTAGGGCTCACGAACACTGTCGCATCGCGATATAGAGCGGCGAGTTCAGCGTCGGTGACCCGGCCCAAGAACCGGACGCCGGCGGGCGGGGGCGCGTCCTCAATACCGGCGCTAGCGAAAATAGCCGTTCTGTCACCGACTATGAGGAGAGGGACGCCCGCGCGCACGTTGGCGTCCAGCGCGCCGTAAGCATCCAGCAGCCGCCGAAGATTCTTTCGCGGCTCGATGGAACCAACTGCTAGAAAATAGGGTGATGCTGTTGCCGCCATATTCTCTGGCGGACCACCGAAGTTGAGCGATGGAGCAGCGGGAGCGACAACAATAGGGATTCCGGGCCGGGCGAGTGCGGCAACCGCGATACGAACCGGCTCGCTGGTGACAATAATCCCGTCGGCGTGTGTAGCGTTATGGAGCAACAATCTTCGATGAAGCAAAGAGAATTCACGCGAGTACCACTCCGGATTTGTCAGTGGAAACAGATCGTAGATCGTCACGAGTTGCCTCACACCACACCACGGAGTTCGCGAGGTAAGAGAGATCAACAGACCTTTGCCGACCCTCCGCGGGAGTGTTGTCTGCAGCTCGATCCATTGCCTTCCTCGCGAAGAGGCCCATCGGGACGGAAGCAGTTCCGTCACGTCAGGGAGTAATTCGGGCAACCTGTCGGCTATCTCTGCAGCGAATCGTTGCTGACCCGTTACCGGCTGGTTCCGAAAATAGCCGTTTACGAAACACGAAGATCGCGACATGAACCTTGCTCCCTAGGTGTCAAATGTTCCGGAAGTTCCCTGCAGGTGCGGGCTGGGTAGGCAAGTGCCGCGTGGTAGGCAGGTTGATGTCAGTCGGGTGAGTGGACGCAACTCAGAATTCGTGCAGACCCCTGCGGACAGAGCGCTTCTAACAAGATCTATTTTCAGCAATTCTGTAATCGCTAGACCTAAACCGTGTTATAGGACCATGAAGTCGTAGCCGCGTCGCAGACGACCCTGCCAGATGTGTTCGGCGCGGACTGACGGCCGATTATCCGAATGTCGGCTGTCGCGAGGACGTGAGCACAATAAACACTCACCTCTCGAGAAGTTACGTGTTTTGGTCGTTAGGCCGCGTTGGCTGCCAGATATTGTTTGAGTTCGTCAGAGCAACCGTCATAGTTATCGCAATACCGTTGACAATAGGCAATGTGACCGTCGCAATACGCGGGTTTCTTGTTCCAACTCGCAATCCACCCCTCAATCTTTTTTGCCTTCGCGCCGTCCGGGGACGCCGCGGAGTTTCCCGGCTTGCCCGGGCCGGCAACGGCCGCGTTGCAATTCAGGTCGAACAGCCATCTCCCGCGATGCGCGCTGCGGCCGCTGGAGTCCAGCGTGATGGACTCCCTGGCATCGGTAACGATGCAGTCATCGGTAGCGAGCTGACTGCCTACAACCGACGATATGACCGCCGTCCCACCCCAACCCTGAATCTTCTCAGATGCTTTGCCGAAGGTCAGTCCGGTTAGGTTCGGGGCGGCAGATGCCACACCCGTGCCGCCCAACCCGATCACCAACACAGCGGTGAAGACGGCGCTAATCACAGATAGCACAAGTCGATTCATCGTCCCTCCCCCACAACGATTGACAGCCGTAACGACGATCCGCAGACAGGCCGCACCAATTCAGCGACCGGCAGAGCATACCGCGTCAATCCCACTTGATCTATCTAAAACGAGCGCTTGCGATACTGCGTCCTCTGCTTGAGCCGTCGCCTGTTCCTGCAGGCACCAGCAGTCGCCGGTGCAGTCGTCCTGTTATTTCGCAAGACCCTCGGCAACGGCTTAGCTGCGCGGCGGCCAGAGGGGTGCCCGGGGCCAGTCCGGTTAGAGCGGCTCGTGATTGTCCTGACTGCGAGCCATCGCGAACCCAGAGGATAGGGTCACCAGGCTGTGACTGACGTCGGTCGGCGAGCGCGGTGGACAATGGGTCGGAAGCTGACACTCGACGCCCTGCGCTATATCCTTCGCCGATCGCAGCCTGCGCGCGCGGGACCTGCTCAAAGGGGGTCCGCCTGTCCCAACTTTCGGGCGGCTCATTAATACGGCGAAACGAGGGCTTTACTCCTCGCATTGAGAGACCCTTTCCGATTGCTGGATGAGCCTGGCGATGATACGTTCGCCATAAAGCACGACTTGGCGAAAGGCCTGGACGCTTTCGGGTCAGGGCCTTTTCGGCGGTTGGGCGGCTGTACAGGGGGGATGATGCGACCGCGGGCAGTGTTGACTGGTGGTGCGGGCTTTGTCGGCTCGCATTTGGCCGAGGCGCTCCTCGCGCACGAAATTGACGTGATCTGCCTCGACAATTTCGTGACCGGCAAACCCGAGAACGTCGCTCATTTGCAGGGTCGCGACGGCTTCCGACTGATCAAGGCCGACGTCAGCGACTTCATCTCGATCCCGGGACCGGTCGACTACGTCCTACATTTCGCATCCCCCGCGTCGCCGATCGACTACGCACAGCTCCCGATTCAGACGTTGAAGGCGGGTTCACTCGGAACGCTGCACACCCTCGGATTGGCCAAGGAGAAGGGCGCCCGCTATCTGCTGGCGTCCACGTCGGAGACCTACGGCGATCCGCACGTGCACCCTCAGCCCGAAAGCTACTGGGGCAACGTCAATCCAGTGGGCCCACGCTCTTGTTATGACGAAGCGAAACGCTTTGCCGAGGCAGCCACCACCGCATACCGGACCAAGCACGGCGTCAATACCGCAATCATGCGGATCTTCAATACGTACGGGCCTCGCATGCGTCCGGATGACGGTCGCGCTATTCCGGCTTTCGTCAACCAGGCGCTCGCCGGCGTGCCGTTGACCGTTCACGGCGACGGCAGCCAGACCCGATCCGTCTGTTATGTCGACGACCTCGTCGAAGGCGCGATACGGCTTTTGTTCTCCGACCTCGCCGGCCCGGTCAACATCGGCAACCCGCACGAGTTGACCATGCTCGAGCTCGCCGAGCTCATCCGCGAAATTACCGGGTCGGACTCGCCGATCGAGTTTTACGACCGGCCGCGTGACGACCCGTCCCAGCGTCAGCCCGACATCACCCTTGCCCGAACCGAATTGAACTGGGAACCACAGGTCGATGTCACGGATGGATTGACGAAGACCATTTCCTGGTTCCGCGACCAAATGCACGGTGATTTCACCGCTGGTGCGCCGGCGTCCTACTCGGTCCGGGAAACGCAGGAGCATCCCCGACACAAAGTCGCTGTGATCGGTACCGGTTACGTGGGCGCAGTGACCTCGACCTGCTTGGCGTTCCTGGGACACTCCGTCTGCGGCCTCGACAGCGACTCGCTGCGTACGAGCCAGCTCAACCAAGGTCAAGCACCCTTCGTCGAGCCCGGCCTGCCGGAGATGCTCAAAGCCGCTCTGTCGACCGGTCGCCTCCAGTTCACTGATCGCCCAGCCGACGCGCTGTCCGACGCCGACTTCGTGTTCCTCTGTGTGGGAACTCCCCCAGGACCCGAGGGAGCTCCTGACCTTTCGCAGCTGGAAGGCGCGATCCAGTCGTTGGCGCCGTACTTGCGCCCAGGTGTGGTGATTGTCAATAAGTCGACTGTTCCGGTTGGTTCCGGCAACTGGACCCGCACGATCCTGGAAGACGCGCTGGGTGACGACCGGGAACTTTCGTTCCATGTCGTGTCCAATCCGGAGTTCCTGCGCGAGGGGTGCGCGCTGGACGACTTCCTGTACCCGGACCGGATCGTGCTGGGCGGCGCAGCCGCCGATGTCAACCACGTCGCCGAGCTATACGCGCCAGTCCTCGATCAGTCTTTCGAGGGTGGACGCCGGACTCTTCGGCCAGCACTGATCACGACGGACCTCGCGTCCGCCGAGATGATCAAGTATGCGGCGAATGCGTTCCTGGCCACCAAGATCAGTTTCGCCAACGAAATGGCGCAGATGTGCGAGCTGTTCGGCGCCGACGTCCGCCAGGTGTTGCCTGCGATTGGCGCCGACCACCGGATTGGGAGTGCCTTCCTCAATCCCGGCGTTGGCTGGGGCGGCTCCTGCTTCGGCAAGGATGTCGCGGCGCTGATTTCGACCAGCCAGGAGTACGGCTATACGCCATCGATGCTGCAAGCGACGGTCGGTATCAACAAGTCGCAGCGTGCGAGTGTCGTCCGCAAGCTTCAGCGAGAGCTCCATGTACTCAAGGGCCGCCGGATCGCGCTTCTTGGCCTGACGTTCAAGCCCGGAACCGACGATCTGCGTGACGCACCGGCTTTGGATATCGCCCGTCGCCTGCTCGCTGCCGGAGCTGTGGTGTCGGCATTCGATCCGGTCGTCAAGTCGCTGCCTGACGAATTGTCAGCCATCCGCATGACACGTGACGCCTACGAGGCAGCCGACCGGGTCGACGCTGTTGTCGTGACCACAGAATGGCCGGAGTTCCGATCGATCGATCCGGCTGGGCTCCGTCGGGTCATGCGCGGCGACCTTGTCGTTGACGGACGGAATTGCCTGTCGGAAGCTGATTTTGTCGGATCGGGTCTCCGACTGATCGGCTTCGGCTGGTGACGCAGTAAATGAAATACGGGGGAACTACGAATGACAATCGAAATCACGCCACCACATCCATCGGCGCACCAGGCGGGGCGAACTGCCCCGATACCCAAACAACCTGACACCGACACCAAGCAGGCTCAAAAGGTGGGCCTGCGCCACCGGTACTTCCTGCAGATTGCCGACTTGGTGACCCTGAGCGCCTCAGCCTCGATCGGTGCGGTAGTCCTCAGCCTGATCAGCGCGCAGCGCGCTGGCGCGCTCGGTGTTCGCAGCGTCATCATCGCCACGCTGGCGATGGCGGTGGCATTGCACCTACACGGGCTGTACCGCCGCCCCGCCTCGCGGCTGCGTCCGAGTGAGTGGTGGCGGCCCGCGGTGATCGCGCGATGCCTGCCGACCGCCGCCTTACTTGCACTCGCCGTCGACGCCCTCTTATTGCGCGGCGGCCGGATGACACTGACGGCCGCGGTGGCTATGGTGCTGCCCGCCATCATCCTGGTCCCGTTGGGGCGTCGACTGGTCGTCCGGATGTTTGATCCGACTGTCACTCGGATTCTGGTGGTGGGCACCGGCCCGATCTCGGATCGATTGACATCCAGGCTTCGTAGGTGTCCGGACACGTTCGTCGTCGGGCACGTCGACGACGATGCGCCGGCGGGAGCCCAGGCGCTCGGCAGCCTGACTGATCTGCCCGCTCTCTGCGAGGCACATAACATCGACCGGGTCATCGTCGGCTTCCCCAACGCGAGCGACATGGCGGTGCTCGAAGCGCTGCGGGGACTGCAGGGTCGGGTACCAGTATCGGAAATCCCGCGCTACTTCGAACTGCACAACTGGCGCAGTGAAGCTGAGGAGCTCCACGGTCTCACCTTGATGCACCTCCCGACCGCATCATTGGGCCCCGGTGCCCGCGCGGCCAAACGGATCATCGATGTCGTCGCGGCAAGTTTGGCGCTCGTGGTGCTCTCGCCGGCGATGCTGCTTGTCGCGCTGGCCATCAAACTGGACAGCCGTGGACCGGTGTTCTTCCGCCAAGAGCGAATGGGTCGCGCCGGGCGGCCCTTCCAAATCTTCAAGTTCCGGTCGATGACGGCCGACGCCTGGCAGCAGCGTCACACCGTCGCTGCGCTCAACGAGTCTGATGGACCGCTGTTCAAGATGGAGAACGATCCCAGGGTGACGCGGGTCGGTGCCTTCATCCGTAAGACCAGCCTCGATGAAATTCCACAGCTGATCAACGTCGTCATCGGCGAGATGTCATTGGTGGGGCCGCGGCCCCTTCCGACCGAGGAGTCGGACCGCATCGATGGTGCGGCCTTGGCGCGCCTGGACGTCAAGCCGGGTATCACCGGGTTGTGGCAGGTCTGCGGACGCAGCCAGCTCACGTACGCGGATCTGCAGCATCTCGACTCTGTGTACGTCGGGAGTTGGTCGTTGATGTGGGACTTCCGGATCATGGCCAAGACACCGCAGGTAGTTTTCGCGCGCAGCGGCGCATACTAGCGGCATCGCACCGATTCGCCCGAGGCTGTGCGTCTCGGTTCGGTGCCGGACGGAAAGAAGTAGGTTCTGCACATACTGTTTGTTTGCACCGGCAATATCTGCCGGTCGCCCATAGCAGAGCGGCTTGCCGTTGCGTATGCAGACCAAGCTCGGATCCCTGACTTGAGTGCTTCCAGCGCGGGCATTCGTGCGGTGATCGCACATCCGATCCATCGAGACGCCGCCACCGTACTGGAGTCGCTCGGTGGTGATGCGGCGGACTTCGCCGCGCGACAATTCAAGCCGAAAACCGTGTCCGGCGTCGATCTGATCATTACGATGACGACGGCCCATCGTGACGCCGCACTGGAGATCGTGCCCCAGAAATTGCACCGGACATTCACGTTGAGCGAGGCCGCTCAACTCGCCTCCGTCCACGGTGCAAAGAGCGTCGTGGACCTCCCGGCACTGCGCCCTAAACTCACACCACAAGAGTTGTTCGACATTCCCGATCCCATCGGACAGGATCCGGAGGTCTTTGCCGCCGTCGGTACGCAAATCGCCGCCCTGCTGCCACCGATCCTCGAATTGTGCCGAGCATCATGACTCGCCCCACGCGCACGTAGCCTGCCCAGCAGCATGTCTGGCAAACGGCCCGTCCTCGCGACGGCACTCGCGGTTGCCATCCTCGCGCTCGCGGCACTGACACTTATCGCGCGGGTGCGCCCGATCTCGACTCTCTTCGGAGTCGTCGTAGCGGCTGCGTCGCCGTACGCCCCGGTCATGGCGCTGGTGGGCCTGATCCTGTCGGCGATGGCGCGTCGCACCTCATTGACAATAATTTCGGTGCTCGTGTTGACCATCACCACGGCGATCCAGATTCCCCGCTACACCTTCACACGTCCCGCGACGACGCAATTCGCTGACGTTCAAGTGCTTTCGTCAAATCTTCGGAAGGGGCAGGCCGATCCTGCTGCGTTCATCAAGCTGGCCAAAGAGTCTGCTGATGTCATCGCTGTCTCAGAGCTGACTCCCGAGGCCGTCGAAGGCTTCTCACAAGCCGGGATCGACGCGGCATTCCCGTATTCGGTGCTATTTCCTGGAGCCGGGGCCGGGGGGATCGGTCTCTGGAGCCGGTATCCACTGGCCGCGGTGTCGCCGGGAGCCCGCCGAAGCTTCACGATGGTCGCGGCACGAGTCCAGGTACCCGGCGTCCAAGTGCCGCCGCTCATTGCCAGCGTCCACGTGTTCTCCCCGGTCGCATCGCAGCGAGATTCAGTCGATGGCTGGGAGGTCAGTATCGCAGACGCCAAAGCAGTGCTCGACAGGTTCAGCGACGTGGCGGGCGAGGCCGCTGTCATTGTCGCTGGCGATTTCAACACGACGTCTGACATGCAACAGTTTCGCGCTCTCTTGTCCAATGGCTATCGCGATGCGACCGACCAGACTGGTGCCGGGTTCGTCCCGACGTTCCCTGCCGACTCATGGCTGCCGCCGGCATTGGAGATCGACCACGTACTTACCCGGCGAGCCACAGCAACGTCATTGACCGCAGTTACGGTCGAAGGCTCTGACCATCGGGCCCTTCTCGCGACCGTGCATATTCCGACGATCCCGCAATCGCTGAACGACGGATGAGCCGGTCCGCCGAACTTGGTAGCGTGCGGACTACTGACGGCAGAGCGGAAGGGCCGCCACGCTTGTCCCCCAGAACGCGCGTCGCTCTGTCGACAACGCTGCCGGTTGCGGCACTCCTACTCACCATCCTCGCCCTCATCGCGCGGACTCAACCGATTGCAAACATGCCGGGTCTGATGCTGGCCGTCGGATCACCGTACGTATGGCTGGCTGCGTTCGCGGGCCTGGTGGCGGCGGCATCACGCCGCCGATTCCTATTATCGATGGTCGCCGTCGCGGTGGCAGCAGCCAGCCTTGCACTCCAGATCTCGTGGTATTTCCTTGGGCAAGCACCCGATATTGTTGCCCACCAAGAGATTCGGGTGCTCTCATCGAATCTCCGCTACGGGCAAGCGGATCCCCACTTTCTCGTCAAGCTGGCCAACGCGAACGCCGACGTGATCACGGTCTCCGAGCTGACACCTGAGGAAGTGCAACGCCTGCATCACGCCGGCGTCGACGCAGCATTTCCCTATTCACACCTACTCCCCGCCCCAGGTGCCGGCGGAATCGGGATGTGGAGTCGTTATCCCCTCACGGTGCTGTCCGAACCACGGCACCGCTGGGTGAGTATCCCGGCAGCCCGGGTAGAGATTCCCGGCCTGCGCTTCGCACCGCTGCTCGCCAGCGTGCACGTCTACTCCCCTATCGCCGGCGACACGAATACGGTCGCCGAATGGCGCGGCGGAATGGCAAGCGCGAAGGTTCAATTGGACAACTTCGCGAAGACAGCAGGGCCGGCCGCCGTCATCATCGGCGGCGACTACAACAGCACACCCGACATGCGTCAGTTCCGCGACCTGCTGACCAACGGTTACCGCGATGCCGTCGAACAGAGCGGCTCCGGATTCGCTCCGACATTCCCATCCAACAGGAGAATCCCACCGCTCATCACGATCGACCACGTGCTCACCCGCAACGCCGCTGCCGAATCCGTGCACACCATCAAGGTTCCTGGCTCCGATCACCGCGCGTTGCTTGCCACGATCAGGGTGCCCATCGACCCCACCGCGTCCTAGAAACGACAAATGGCCGCCTACCGAAGTAGACGGCCACCGGTCGAATAGCTTTACGCCTCTTCGGTGAAGTTCCGGGTGACGGCCGGGTCGACCGGGATGCCCGGGCCCGTGGTCGTCGAGACGGTGATCTTCTTCAGGTAGCGGCCCTTGGACGACGACGGCTTGGCACGCAGGATCTCGTCGAGCGCAGCACCGTAGTTCTCGGCCAGCTTCTTCTCGTCGAACGACGCCTTACCGATGACGAAGTGCAGGTTGGCCTGCTTGTCGACGCGGAAGTTGATCTTGCCGCCCTTGATGTCGGTGACGGCCTTGGCCACGTCCGGGGTGACGGTGCCGGTCTTGGGGTTCGGCATCAGGCCGCGCGGGCCCAGCACGCGGGCGATGCGGCCGACCTTGGCCATCTGATCCGGGGTGGCGATCGCGGCGTCGAAGTCCAGCATGCCGCCCTGGATCAGCTCGATCAGATCGTCACTGCCGACGATGTCCGCACCGGCTTCCTTGGCCTGCTCGGCCTTCTCCCCCACTGCGAACACCGCGACGCGCGCGGTCTTACCCGTGCCGTTGGGCAGGTTGACCGTGCCGCGGACCATCTGATCGGCCTTGCGGGGGTCGACACCGAGCCGGATCGCCACCTCGACGGTCGCGTCCTGCTTCTTCGACGACGTCTCCTTGGCCAGCTTCGCGGCTTCCAGCGGCGAGTACAGCTTGGTCTTGTCGACCTTCTCCGCGGCTTCGCGGTAGGCCTTGCTCGTCTTGCTCATTTCGTTCTCCTAATTGATGAGGTCGTGGTCTCTGCGGGCCGATGCCAGCCCTGCCACGTGGCTCGACGCCGCCCATGCGGCGCCGACCGAATTATTCGACTTCTGTCTGGTCGATCCGCAAGCTACTCGACAGTGATGCCCATCGACCGGGCGGTGCCGGCGATGATCTTGGCAGCCTGGTCGATGTCGTTGGCGTTGAGATCTTCCTTCTTGGTCTCGGCGATCTCGCGCACCTGATCCCAGGTGACCTTCGCAACCTTGGTCTTGTGCGGCTCGGCCGAGCCCTTCTGCACACCGGCAGCCTTCAGCAGCAACCGAGCGGCGGGCGGGGTCTTCAGCGCGAAAGTGAAGCTGCGGTCCTCGTAGACGGTGATCTCCACGGGGATGACGTTGCCGCGCTGGTTTTCCGTCGCGGCGTTGTACGCCTTGCAGAACTCCATGATGTTGACGCCATGCTGGCCGAGCGCAGGGCCGACCGGCGGGGCGGGGTTGGCCTGCCCGGCCTGGATCTGCAGCTTGATCAGCCCGGCGACCTTTTTCTTCGGGGCCATTCGGGGTTGTTTCCTTTCTAGCGATCGCAGAACGCGATCAGATCTTGGCGACCTGGTTGAAGGTCAGTTCGACGGGTGTCTCGCGGCCGAAGATGGACACCAGCACCTTGAGCTTCTGCTGCTCGGCGTTGACCTCGCTGATCGAGGCCGGCAGCGTCGCGAACGGGCCGTCCATGACGGTGACCGACTCGCCCACCTCGAAGTCCACCAGGATCTCCGGGCGTTCCAGGGTGGCCTCAGAGGACGCGGCCGCAGCAGTAGACGCCGCCTTGCCGGGCTTCTTCGCCGCACCCTGCGGCAGCAGGAACTTCACCACATCGTTGAGCGACAGCGCGGTCGGCCGTGACGTAGCGCCGACGAAGCCGGTGACACCCGGGGTGTTGCGCACGGCGGCCCACGAATCGTCGGTCAGTTCCATGCGCACCAGGATGTAGCCGGGCAGTACCTTGCGGTTGACCTGCTTGCGCTGGCCGTTCTTGATCTCGGTGACTTCTTCGGTGGGCACCTCGACCTGGAAGATGTAGTCGCCGACGTCCAGGTTCTGCACGCGGGTCTCGAGGTTGGCCTTCACCTTGTTCTCGTAGCCGGCGTAGGAGTGGATGACGTACCAGTCGCCCGGCTTGCTGCGCAGCTCAGCTTTGAGCGCGGCGGCCGGATCGAGCTCCTCCTCGGCAGACTCGCCGGCGGCTTCCGCCGTCTCAGCGTCAGGCGCCGCCTCGATCTCAGGTGTGGCAGCGTCTTCGTCGATCACATCGACGAGCGCCTCACCCGTGGGCGTATCGCCTTCGGGGGTTGTCACGGTAGTCAGTCCTCTCTAAAACGTCAGCGTTCGCTAGCCGAACACCCACAGCACAAGCTTGGCCAGGCCGAGGTCGACCCCACCGATCAGGGCAACCATGAAGGCCAGGAACAGCAGAACCACGGTGGTGTAGCTGACCATCTGCTTGCGGTTGGGCCAGATCACCTTGCGCAGCTCGGCGACGACCTGCTTGAGGTAGTTCCAGACGAACAGGATGGGGTTGTGCGACGGCCCGGACTTGACCTTCTTCTTCTTGGCCTTCGTCTTCTTGCCGGGCTTGTCCTCGACGCCGAGTTCTTCGGCGGTCGATTCGACTTCCTCCGGCTCGGCCAGCGCAGTGGCTCCGGCGCGCCGGGACCGCTTGCCCGTGGGACGCGCGGGGCGGGTCACGACGACGGTCTGACCGCCGGTGGTGTCCTCGTCGCCATCCAATCGGCCGTCGCCTGCGCCTGCGGCGTCAGCACTTTCGCGCTCGTCGCTCACCGCATGCTCCTTTGTGTCGAGTACGTGTGGGCTGGAGTACCCAGCCCGGTGTGCACCCTCCAGTGTCCACCATGTTCAGTCCAGCTTTATTCAGTTGAAGCAGGGGCGACAGGACTTGAACCTGCAACCTGCGGTTTTGGAGACCGCTGCTCTGCCAGTTGAGCTACGCCCCTCTGTCTAACTCGCCGGGAAGTCCCCACATAATTCGCGCGCTCCCCGTCCGGTCAAACCCGAACCGACGGACAGCGCGCTTATCTGGGAAAACCCCGAGGTCCGAGTGTACAACGGCACACCAAGCAGGTGTTAATCCGTCGTTAGTCGTGAGTGACCGGCTTGCGCAGAACCTGTCCGGTCTCCGGATCCCAGCCTGCCGAGATCGAGTTGTCGCCTTCGTGCCCCATCAGCGTGGTGAACGATTCCATGATCATCTCACCGTGCTGGTCGATGAGGACGTTGCGGGTGGTGACGATATCGGCGCCGAACCGCTCGTCGACAGACTCGATATACATCGTGCCGCGCACGGCGTCGCCCTCGACGATCGGCCGGTAGAACTTGAACTTCTGATCCACCTGGACGATCTGCAGTGTCTCCAACCCGACATCGACGTGCTGGAAGAAGTGGTTCTGGATCATCACCGCGAGGATCGACATGAAAGTCGGCGGAGCGACCAGGCCGGAGTGGCCGAGCTCGGCGGCGGCCTTGTCGTCCATCGAGGCGGGGTCGGGCGACTTCACCGACTTGGCGTACTGGCGGATTTGCTCACGGCCCACCACGAAGGTGTCGGGGTACTCCCAGACCATTCCGCGGATATCAGTCTTGAGTGCCATGGGTTACGCCAACTTCGCCGTTGCGACGGCACGGCCGAAGATCTTCTTGCCACCTGTGGTCGCGATCAACGCGATCGTGATGGTCTTGGTCTCGGGGTCAGCCGACTTCACCTTGCCGGTGAAGAGGATCTCGGCACCGACACCGTCGTTGGGTACCGGCACGATCGCGGTGAAGCGCACGTTGAACTCGGTCACCGCGCCCGGGTCACCAAGCCAGTTCGTCACATAGCCGCCGCCGAGACCCATGGTGAGCATCCCGTGCGCGATCGCGGTGTCCAGCCCGACCTGCTTGGCGATCTCGTCGTCCCAGTGGATCGGGTTGAGGTCGCCGGACACGCCGGCGTAGTTGACCAGATCGGCGCGGGTCAGGGTGATCACCCGTTCCGGCAGTTCCTCACCCACTTTGACCGAGCTGAACTCACGCAGTGCCATCGTTGAAGCCACTCTCTCCATCTCCCTCACTCCGCCCGGCGAGCGTCGTGTAGGTCTCCTGTACTACTTCGTCGTCCTCGTTGCTGACCACGTTCTTGGTGACAATGATGTCGGTGCCGTGCGCCCGACGAATGTCGTGGACGTAGACGTCACAGTAGAGCTTGTCGCCGGCCTTGATCGGCTTGACGAACTTCAGAACCTGGTCGACCTGCACGATCTGCTTGTCGGTGATCCCGATGTCGGCGTGCTCGAAGAAGGCCAGTTGAGCGGCGTAGCCCAGCATCGACGTGAAGGTCAGCGGCGCCAGAACGCCGTCGTAGCCCAGCTGCGCGGCGGCCTCGTCGGAGAAGAACGCCGGATCGAAGTTCTGGATGGCTCGGGCGTGCTCGCGGATCTTTTCCCGCTCGACCAAGTAGTAGTCGGGGTAGCGAAAATGGCGCCCGACCAATTCTTGGGACAAAGCCACGGAGCAGGACCTATCTAGTCAACCTCGGCACTGATGGCTGGCCGTCGTCGCGACGGCCGGCGAAATCAGCGCGACTCTTTGTGCGGCTGGTGCTGGCCGCAGTTCGGGCAGAACTTCTTCAGCTCGAGCCGGTCGGGGTCGTTACGACGGTTCTTCTTGGTGATGTAGTTGCGGTGCTTGCACACCTCGCACGCCAAAGTGATCTTCGGCCGTACGTCGGTACTGGAGGCCACGTTCGTTGCCTTCTTTCACGTTCTCGTTTGCGTCTACCTGTAGCGGTGGGGAGGCTCGATCTCCCGACCTCACGATTATGAGTCGTGCGCTCTAACCAGCTGAGCTACACCGCCCCGATGGGCACTTGCGGAGCCCCGCGGCGCCCAGAGGTCGGCCACGAGATCCGAGTGTCCACCGAGCCCCCTAACGGAATCGAACCGTTGACCTTTTCCTTACCATGGAAACGCTCTGCCGACTGAGCTAAGGGGGCCTGACCCGCGAGCGACGAACTGCCGTGGGCCTTAAAGAGGGTACAGCCTGCGGATGGGCTCAGCCAAACCGCACATGAGTAATCAGCGGGTCAGCGTCAAATCACTGTCGAGCGGCAGCTGACACACGACGAGGTGGCCCAAGTCGCCGAACAACCATTCACAAGCCGCCGCCTTGCTTTAGGCATCAGGCGCCAGAGGAGGCCCGACCTTCGACAACGTTAATTGGCTTACAACGTTGTGAGGCTTGCCGCCATCGCAAGCTCCGGGCTCGAAGTAGGAGCGGTATCCGGTGTTTGTGGCGGCGTCCCAGGAGTTACTCAATGTGAGATGGTAAGAAGTTTTGTCCTTGCAAGTTCGCGTGACATCGACCGGCGCCAAGACCCAGGAGCCCACAGTCCAGTAGGCATTCTCAGTCCAGTGCGGCTTCTTCCGCGCAGTGTCTGAGGACGAGAATTCTGAGACCTTGATGCACTGGTCCGCGCCGTTATCACACGGCTCGGCGGTCCAGAATATGGTCGAGGTGGTTTGGTTGCCGAGCAAGACGTCGTACGTGCCTACCGCGTTCTGCGTAATGTCATCCGTCGCAACAGCCGGCCCTGCTAGCCCAACACCCATCATGCATGTCGCGAGAACCGAGCCCAGTGCAATACCCGTGAGTTTCATGCCGCCCCTACCCGTTGGTGTGCCGCAACGACGAGCGGCACGCTAGACATCGAACGTGATAATAGACGTCACGCCTGGGAGTGGGCCTGACCAAACGCCCTACGCGCCGACGCCTACCCTTGAAGCCATGGCATCGACGGACCGTCTGTATTTCCGCCAGCTGCTCTCTGGCCGGGATTTTGCCGCCGGCGACATGATGGCGCAGCAGATGCGCAACTTCGCCTACCTGATCGGTGACCGGGAAACCGGCGACGCCGTCGTGGTCGATCCGGCCTACGCCGCCGGCGACCTGGTCGACGCGCTCGAGGCCGACGGTATGCACCTGTCCGGCGTCCTGGTCACCCACCACCACCCCGACCACGTCGGCGGGTCGATGATGGGCTTCACCCTGGCGGGCCTGGCCGAACTCCTCGAGCGGGTCGAAGTCCCGGTGCACGTCAACACCCACGAAGCGGATTGGGTCTCGCGGGTCACCGGCATTCCCATGAGCAGCCTGACCGCGCACGAGCACGGCGACAAGGTCTCCGTCGGCGCCATCGACATCGAGCTGTTGCACACTCCGGGCCACACGCCGGGCAGCCAGTGCTTCCTGCTCGACGGTCGCCTGGTCGCCGGCGACACTCTGTTCCTGGATGGCTGCGGGCGCACCGACTTCCCCGGCGGCGACGTCGACGAGATGTTCCGCAGTCTTCAGCAGCTGGCCGCACTCTCCGGGGATCCGACGGTGTTCCCCGGGCACTGGTACTCGATCGAGCCCAGCGCCGCGCTGTCTGAGGTCAAGCGATCCAACTACGTCTACAAAGCGTCGAGCCTGGACCAGTGGCGCACGCTGATGGGCGCCTGACACTTCCAATTACGTTGGCAGTAGCCATAATCAGTTATGGCCGACACCCTGTATGCCGACATTTCGGAGTGGCAGGTCGGCGTCAACGACACCTATCCGTATCCGGTGTTGTGCATCCGCTCCAATGACGGCACCTACCGCGACCGCCGCTGGGTGAACAACTACGGCTGGTGTCTGAGCAATGTCGACAGCGGGCGCCTGACCTTTTTCATCGTCTATTTCGTGTGGCGGCCTAATTGGCGCGAGACCGTCGAGACGTTCAAATCCCAAGTGCGAGCGCCCCATCCGAAGATGGCGGTGATGATCGACGTCGAGTCGTGGGGTGGCCAGATCTCCGGTGACCAGTCCGCCGGGATCAATGCCGCCTACCGCGAGGTGGGCGGCTACGTCGGCTCGACCGCGAAGGTGATCGGCTACGGCAATGTCGGTGACCTGAATCGGTTGTGGCCCACCAAACCGGACGGCATCAGGCTGGTCGTGGCGTCATATGGCTCGAATCCGCCCTACCCGGGCAAAGTCGCCCACCAGTACACCGACGGGCAGGGTTACGGTGGCGGACTGCCGGAAGGGGCGCCGCCGTTCGGCCGTTGCGATATGAACTCGGCGGACGGTCTGACCGCGCCGCAGTTCGCGCAGGCCTGCGGCGTTTCCCCGGTACTGCCGATCGCGCTGGCCGTGCGCCGGCGCCGCGCATCGATGGCTGCGAGCCCGTACGCGCTGCAGCGTCGATTGGCCCAGCGCGGCAATAACTTTCAATCTCGTCAATACTGAAGGCATCGGTTTGCTGTGATATAAGCATGAGGTGGAAAACGCGAGTGATCTCGCGGATCTGTGGGGAGATGTCACCGGAGTCGGGGCCGGCACGTGGTTGGCGGTCGCCGCCTGGGCAGCAGTGCTGCTGGGGCTGGCGGCGCTGATCTACGCGCATCGGCAGATTCGTCGACAACAGAGAGTCAATGACAAGCAGGCGCGGCCGCATGTCGCGATGTTCATGGAGCCGCACTCCGCGGACTGGCATGTCATCGAACTTGTGGTCCGCAATTACGGCGCCACCGCGGCCTACGACGTAGGCTTCGCCTTTCCCAAACCGCCCACGGTGGCCCGCTACGAGCATGCCGAGGACGGATTCACCGACATCGTGGAATTGGCTCTGCCGCAAAGCATTCCCGAGCTCGCACCGGCGCAGGAGTGGCGCACGGTGTGGGATTCGGCGCTTGATCGCAGCCAGTTTGGCGAGTCTATCGACTCGCGATTCGAGGGGGTGGTGTCCTATCACGACCAGCCCGAGCCGCAGGGCTGGTGGGCCAAGACCTTCGGCCGCAAGCGCACGGTGTACCGGACCAAAGTGACGCTGGACTGGGACACTCTGCAGCCGGTGCACCGCGTTGAAATGATGACCGGACATGATCTGGCACGGCGCGAGCGCGAGAAGCTCGAACTGTTGCGGAACGTACTCGACTACTTCCATTTCGCCACCAAAGAGACGCGCGTCGATGTCCTTCGCGAGGAGATCGCCCGGATGAAGCGGGCCGCCGAGGAGACTCAGAGCCGGTGGCGGCGGGAGAGGTTCGAGCAGCCCACGGAAGTCGTGCGGCTGCCTCGGCACGGGTAGGCGGATTGCCTCTTGGCAATCGGAACTTCGTTACGTAACGTCGATACGAAATTAGACGCTGCGACGAAGGAGCATCCATGAGCGGGTCGGTCAGTTATCGCAAGGACGACGCGGTCGCGGTCATCTCGTTGGACGACGGCAAGGTCAACGTGCTGAGTCCGGCCATGCTGAAGGAGATCAACGACGCCCTGGATCGCGCCGAGGGCGACAACGCCGGCGCTGTGGTGATCGCAGGCAACGACCGCGTCTTCAGCGGCGGCTTCGACCTGAAGGTGTTCCGCTCCGGCGACATCGAGGCCTCCGTCGAGATGCTGCAGGGTGGGTTCAACCTGTCGCACCGACTGCTGTCGTTCCCCAAGCCCGTCGTCGCTGCGATCACCGGTCACGCGATCGCGATGGGATCGTTCCTGGCGTGCAGCACCGATCACCGAATTGCCGGTCCCACCTACAACTTTCAGGCCAATGAGGTGGCGATCGGGATGGTGCTGCCCTACCCCGCCCTGGAGATCATGCGACTGCGGCTGACGCCGTCGGCCTATCAGCAGGCGGTCGGTCTGGCCAAGAACTTCCTGGGCGAGACCGCACTGGCCGGCGGCTGGGTCGACGAGATCGCGATGAATAACCAGGTTTTGGCGCGCGCCGAGGAAGCCGCTGATGAGTTCACCGCGCTGAACGCCAGCGCGCACCTGGCCAGCAAGCTGCGCGCCCGCCAGGCCACCCTGGATGCGATGCGCGAAGGTATCGACAACATCCGTTCCGAGTTCGGAATGTAGTAGTTCGTGCCCAGGGTCAAGCAGCGCACTCCCGAGCTGCGCGACCGCGTGGTCGACGTGGCGGTGAACACGTTGTGCAAAGACGGGATGTCGGGCTTCACCACCCGCCGCGTCGCCGAGCGCGCAGGCACCTCCGTGCCCGCGGTCTACGAGTTGTTCTCCGACAAGGACGGACTGCTGCGGGCGGTGTTCTTCGAAGGCTTCCGCCGTCTCGGCGGTGAGCTGGTCGCAATACCCGAGACGGCTGACGAGCTGGGCGATCTTCGGGCCGTGATTCCGGTGTTCCGCCGGTTCTGCCTGGACTACCCGCCGCTGGCACGGGTGATGTTCAGCAGACCGTTCCAGGAGCTCGACCCCGACCCTGACCAGCTGGCGTCCGCGCCGACGGTGCGGGAGATCCTCGTCGGGAAGGTGCAGCGATGCCTCGACGCCGGCCTACTCGCAGGCGACCCGGTCGACATCTCCCACGTATTGCTCGCACTGGCCCAGGGATTGGCGGTCCAGGAGGCCGGGCGCTGGCTGGGGACGTCGGCGTCCTCGGTCGATCGCCGTTGGGACGTTGGCGTGCAGGCGGTTCTCGCGGGCTTTCGCGCCTGACGGCGCTACGACTTCTTGCTGGGGATGACGATGATGACGATCAGCGTCAGGATGGAGAAGAACAGCCCCAGAATGCCCCAGCCGAACGGGTTACGTCCTTTCATCCCCGCAATGACGGCGCAGATGATCGCGGCGATGATGCTGCCGATGGCAACGAAGATGCCTTTGATGCCGCGCAGGATGAACCCCGCCGCTTCGATGTTGTCGCTGGCCGCCAGCACGACGCTGTGCAACATTCGGGCCTCCTTTGTAGGTTGGGTCTGGTTGCCCATTCGAAGACCGAACTAACCGCCGCGTCAGCAAAGAGTTGCTGTCAACCACCTGTCAATGTGGTCGGCCACGGATTCCCAGCCGCGTTCGAGCATCATGTTGTGACCCATGCCCGGAAACATCACCGGCTCGGTGCGATAGGCCCGCGCGGTCGCGGCCACCTCCTTCGGTGTGAAGAATCCGTCGAGCTCGGCGCCGAGCACCAGCACCGGTGCCCGGACCCGGCTGGGCCGGGCGAGGTGGCGATACAACAGATCTCGGTAGAGCACCCGGGCACTTTCCGCGCTCAGCCGCGACGTGCACGCGGCGACGATATGCTCGGGCGTGTCCGAATGGTAGAAGGTGGCCTGTGAAACACCCTGCGCTGCAAAGAAATCCAGCGGTCTACTGAAAGAACGGGTGCGCACCGATTGGCGTCGATGTCGCCACGCCACTCGCACCGTCGCGGGAGCGATACCCGTCGGCGGGGCTGACGCGACCAGGACCGCGGCGGGCGCTTCGTGCACCGCCAGGTATTTCTGCACCACGAAGCCACCCATCGAGTGACCGATGACCACCGGTGGCACCGGGAGATCGTCGGCGACGGTCTTCACATCCTGGACGTAGTCGAGGACGCCACAGGAGTTGATCGGCACCGCGGACGGGCTGGCACCATGGCCACGCAGGTTCAGCGCCAGAGCCTGGTAGCCGCGGTCGGCGAAGTAGTCGAGGAAGTGGTCGTCCCAGCACCAGGCCCCGTGGAAGGCGCCGTGCACGAACAGCAGCGGTGTGGGGTGGGTGGCAGTGGCCCCGCCCTTGGCGATCACCTCGAGCACAGCGGAACCCTATCGACGCGGGCCGCTGTTTGGCGGGTGAATGCGGCGGCAATAGGTACTCGGTGATCTGGCTCCTGCAGCTGCCCGCACCGCTCGTCGGGTTTGTGGTGGTCATCATCACCGTCGGGCTGGCCGTGCTGGGGCTGGTGCTGAGCCGGCGCATCCTCCCCCAGCGACGGTTGGCACGGTCGGGCGCGGTGGCGGGCCACGTGTTCGACCTTGCCGGGGTGCTCTACGCCGTGCTGGTGGCCTTCGTCGTCGTGGTGGTGTGGGAGCAGTTGAATCAGGCTGAGCGGGGCACGGAGGCGGAGGCGTCCGCGATCTCCGACCTGCTGCGCGATTCCACCGGCCTGCCGGTCGCCGATAGGGCCGAAATTCAGCGGAGCCTGATCGACTACACCAACGACGTCATCGACGACGAATTTCCCCGCATGCGACGCGGGGAGACCATCGAGCAGCAATCCGAGCACCTGACCGCGGTGTGGAACAGCTTCCTGCACATCGAACCGGCCAAGCAGAGCGAGATCGCGTTCTATCAGGAGTCCATCACCCGGCTCGACGAATTGGGCAGCGCCCGCAAGACGCGAATCTCCGGCAGCCAGTCGGAGATTCCTGGCGAGTTGTGGGTGTTGCTGCTGGGCGGCGGCATGGTGATGCTGTTGTTCACCTACACCTTTCCCTCCTCCGACGTCGTAATCCACGGCGCGTTGATCGCGTTGGCCGGCTCCCTGCTCGCGTTCGTTCTCTATCTGACGTTTGCGATGGAGCATCCATTCGTGGGTTCCATCGCGGTTCAGCCGACGGCCTACGAGAACGTACTGGATACCTGGTCTCAGCTAGCGGGGAAGTAACGCAACTCGAGCGGGCCGGCCGGGTACCGTGCGGCGGGTGGGACGCGTCGACGGCAAGGTTGCCTTGATCACCGGTGCCGCTCGCGGGATGGGCGCAGCCCATGCCCGGCTTCTGGTCGGCGAGGGAGCCAAGGTGATTCTCGGCGATGTTCTCGACGACGAGGGCGCCGCGGTGGCCGCCGAACTCGGCGACGACGCCCGGTACATCCACCTCGATGTTTCGGATCCCGACGACTGGGCGGCGGCCGTCGCGCTGGCCCTGTGCGAATTCGGCACCCTCAACGTTCTGGTGAACAATGCCGGCATCGTTTACCGGCGCACCTTGAAGAACCTGGAACGTGAACGCTGGCAACGGGTTATCGACGTCAACCTGACCGGGACCATGCTCGGCATCAAGTCCGTGATCGAGCCGATGACCGACGCGGGCGGCGGTTCCATCATCAATATGTCGTCCATCCAGGCGATGCGCGGAACGCCTGGCAACCACGGCTACGTCGCATCCAAATGGGCGATCCGCGGGCTGACCAAATCCGCCGCACTCGAGCTGGCGGCCAACAACATTCGCGTCAACTCGCTGCATCCCGGCATGATCCGGACCCCGATGACCGCACACATGCCCGACGATCTGGTCGCCGCCCCGATGGGTCGCCTCGGCGAGCCGGACGAGGTGTCGTCGTTTGTGTTGTTCCTGGCCAGCGATGAATCGTCCTATGCGACCGGCTCGGAGTTCGTGATGGACGGCGGTCTGATCAGCGACGTGCCACACCGGATGTGATTGTCGACGACGATCGGCCCGCCAGCCTTTCCGCTCAGCGCGATCAGAACTGCGCTGCTCGACGCCGTGGTGGCGCAATACCTGGCTGATCGCCGGTAACGGCAGGTGGAAACCGATGCCGACCGGCGCAATACGCCGGCAACTCGCTGCACCCGCAAGCGCCTTGCTGGATGCCTTGGTCAGCGGCTTTACCGTGGTTGACGAGAGATGTGAGTCAGTCAGGAGGGTGCGATGGGCGACGCCGAGCCGGTGCCGATCCGCCGAGCGCGGGCCGATCAGGCTCGTCTCGTCGCCGACGTTCTGCGCCATCACATCCATGACGGCGGCTATCCGCACGGCCTTCCCGCCGAGGCGGAACTGTCGGTGGAGTTCGGGGTGTCCCGCAACGCCGTTCGCGAAGCCCTGGCCACCCTCAAAGAGGAGGGCCTTATCGATCGGGGCCCGAAGGTCGGCACGCAGGTCGCCATCCGCAAATACGACCATGGCTTGGATGCGCTTGTCGGACTGAAGGAAACATTCACAGGCTACGGCGAGGTCCGCAATGAAGTGCGAGCGGCGATGTCGGTGGCCGCTCCCCCGGCGGTCGCCCGCCGTCTTCAACTGCAGCCCGGCGAACCGGTGCTGTTCGTCGAGCGGCTGCGGTTCCTCGGCGATCTACCGCTGAGCCTGGACAAGACCTATCTGGCACCGGACGTCGGAGCCGAGGTCCTGAAACACCCCCTGGAAACCAACGACATCTTCGCGCTGCTCGAAGAAGTCACCGGGCAGCGGCTGGGATCGGCGAGTCTCGCCGTGGAGGCGGTACCCGCCGACGCCCACTCGGCAGCGATCCTGCAGGTACCGGAAGGCGCCGCGGTTCTGCTACTGGAACGACTGACTCATCTCGATGACGGCAGACCCGTCGATCTCGAATACATCCGCATGCGGGGCGACCGAATCACCCTGCGCGGCAATCTCGTCAGGGAGTTGTGATGACACTGATCAATCAGCGGGCTGACGTCCCGGTCACCATCGACGAGTCGCTGTGCATCGAGGGATGCACCCTGTGCGTGGACATCTGTCCCCTCGACTCGTTGGCCATCAACCCCGAGAACGGCAAGGCCTTCATGCATGTCGACGAGTGTTGGTACTGCGGCCCCTGTGCAGCCCGCTGTCCCACCGGCGCCGTCACCGTCAACATGCCCTATCTCCTTCGCTGAAAAGCCCGAATTCCCGGAGCAATTGATGAAACACCGCTTTACGGCCGCGCTGGCGGCTGCCCTCGTCACAGTGTCCGCCGCAGGCTGCTCGCTGGACTCCAAGCCTCAATCGGCCGGTGAGGTCAATGTCGTCATCGGCTACCAGTCCAAGACCATCAACACTGCCACCGCGGGTGCCCTGTTGAAGGCCAAGGGCTTCCTGGAGAAGCGCCTTGACGACATCACCAAACGAACCAATGTCAAATACACGGTGCAGTGGCAGGACTACGACACCGGCGCACCGATCACCGCCCAGATGCTGGCCGAGAAGATCGACATCGGTTCGATGGGCGACTATCCGTTGCTGATCAACGGGTCCAAGACCCAGGCCAATGAGCGCGCCAAGACCGAGGTTGTCTCGATCACCGGGTACAACGCCAAGGGCGCGCTGAACATGGTTGTGGTCAGCCCCAATTCGCCCGAGCGGGTTCTCACCGACCTGCGGGGCCAGAAGGTATCGGCCTCGGTGGGGTCGGCCGGCCACGGCACGCTGGTACGGGCGTTGACGAAGGCCGGTATCGACCCGAAGACCGGCGTCGAGGTGCTCAATCAGCAACCACAGATCGGGGCGTCAGCGCTGGAATCCGGTCAGGTGCAGGCCTTCGCACAGTTCGTGGCGTGGCCGGGTCTGCTGGCGTTCCAGAACAAGGGGCGGCTGCTGTTCGACGGCGCAGAGCTCGATGTCCCGACCTTCCACGGCGTGGTCGTCCGCCGCGACTACGCAGCCCAGCATCCCGAAGTGCTCGATGCGTTCCTGCAGGCTCAGATCGACGCGACTGACTTCCTGCACGAGAAGCCATTGGAGGCGGCCAAGCTGGTGGCCGACGGCAGCGGACTGCCGCAGGAAGTGGTCTATCTCTACAACGGCCCGGGCGGCGCAGTGTCGTTCGACCCCACCATCAAGCCGTCAGAGGTCGACGCCTTGAAAAACGACATCCCGTACCTGAAGTCGATCGGCGACTTCGCGGACCTCAACATCGACCAGTTCGTCAACGACGCTCCGCTGCGCAAGGCGTTCGCCGATCGTAACCTGAACTACGACAACGCCGTTGCCGCCATCACCAACCCCATCAGCGTCGGTGGACACGATCCGGTCTGCAATGTGGCAGTCACCGACCCCACACTGGCCGGTGAACTGTGGATCGACGGTCACCCCACCACGCAGCCCGCCGCGAATCCCGGCTGCCTGCTGCGGGCGCTTCGCGAAGCCAACGCCAAGGGCGAGAAAGTGATCGCGGCCTACATCCCTGACACCGAGTTGGGCACCCGTTGGTTCGCTGACCGGTCGGTGTGGGTGCAGTCGCCCGCCGCCGACAACGCCTATCTGCCGTTCGACACCGACGCCGGCGCCCAGCGCTATATCGCAGCACATCCCGACGCGAAGGTGGTGGACTACCAGGCGGCGCTGGCGGGCGCCGTATGACCACCCAGCCCGCGGTACTCGCCGGGCCCGCCACCGCGGGAGTCGACGCCGTGGCGGCAAAGCCGGCGCGGTCACGGCGCCGGCCGTGGGGGTCGTGGGCGGTACGCGTCGCCTCGGTGGTCGCGGCGATCGCGCTGTGGCAGGTACTGACCGTCAACCACGTGCGGCTCTGGGTGCGTTTCGACACATTGCCGACCGTGACCGAGATCGTCAGCTCCTTCACCAAACGACTTGCGGCCCAGGAGTACTGGCTCGATCTCGGGCAGTCGCTGATCAGGATCCTGACCGGATTCGCGCTCGCGGCGGTGGTGGGCGTGGTGACCGGCATTCTGCTCGGTCGGTCAACCGCGTTCGCCAACGTATTCGGCCCGCTGACCGAACTAGCCCGGCCCATTCCGGCGATCGCTATCGTCCCGGTAGCGATCCTGTTGTTCCCCAGCGACGAGGCAGGCATCGTCTTCATCACGTTCCTGGCGGCGTTCTTCCCGATCATGGTGAGCACCCGGCACGCGGTGCGCGCCCTACCGACCATCTGGGAAGAGTCGGTGCGCACCCTCGGTGGCAGCCGATGGGATGTGCTGGTTCGCGTGGTGCTGCCGGGCATTCTGCCGGGAGTGTTCGGCGGGTTGTCGGTCGGTCTCGGTGTGGCTTGGATCTGTGTCATCTCCGCCGAAATGATCTCCGGCAGGCTCGGCGTCGGCTACCGGACCTGGCAGGCTTACACCGTCTTGGCCTACCCCGAGGTCTTCGTCGGCATCATCACCATCGGGGTCCTCGGGTTCACCACTTCCGCGGCAGTCGAAGTACTCGGCCGGCGCGTCACCCGGTGGTTGCCCCGCGGCGAGGAGAAGACCCGATGACCACCACCGCGCCGCAAACGGGGATGGCGTTTCAGCTCAACGATCTCGTGCTGAGCTATGGCGGGAAGCCGGTCATCGATCACCTCGACCTCCAAGTTCGCCCCGGTGAAATCCTGGTGCTGACGGGGCCGTCCGGATGCGGCAAGTCCACCGTTCTGCGGGCCCTGGCCGGTCTGTTGCGCCCGGACGCCGGCGAGGTTCTCGCCGAGGGCGTACCGGTGCACACCACCTCCCGCGACCGAGCGTTGGTGTTCCAGGACAACGCGTTACTGCCCTGGCGCACTGTGCAATCCAATGTCGAACTGGCCCTCAAGCTTGCCGGCACCCCCCGCGAGGGTCGCCGGGAGGAAGCGCTTCGATGGATCGCCGACGTCGGATTGACCGGATTCGAGAGTTACCTGCCGAAGAGCCTGTCCGGCGGAATGCGCCAGCGCGTACAGCTCGCCCGCGGGCTGGCCGGTGCTCCGCGCGCCGTGATGATGGACGAGCCGTTCGGAGCATTGGACGCGCAGACCCGCTCAAGCATGCAGAAGTTGTTGATCGACACCTGGCGCGCCCATCCGACCACCGTCGTCTTCGTCACCCACGACGTCGACGAGGCGCTCCTCATCGGCGACCGGATCGCCGTCCTCGGACGGGCCGGTCACCCCTTGCGCGCCCTGCACGACGTTCCCACGCCGCGCGACTCCTCCGCTGATCGCAGCGCTCTGCGATCGGAACTCATTGCCGCCCTTGATACCCCGGAGCTCATCTGATGCAGATCCCCGACCTGGCCGACACCACCCGACTGGAGTGTGACGTGCTCGTCATCGGCGGTGGTACCGCCGGGACGATGGCGGCCTTGACCGCCGCCGAACACGGCGCGCACGTGCTGCTGCTGGAGAAGGCACATGTCCGGCACTCCGGCGCACTGGCGATGGGGATGGACGGCGTCAACAACGCGGTCATCCCCGGCAAGGCTATCCCCGAGGACTACGTCGCCGAGATCACTCGCGCCAACGACGGAATCGTCAACCAGCGCACGATCTATCAGACCGCGACTCGGGGATTCGCGATGGTGCAGCGCCTCGAGCGCTATGGCGTCAAGTTCGAGAAGGACGAGCACGGTGAGTACGCGGTGCGCCGGGTGCACCGCTCCGGGTCGTACGTTCTGCCGATGCCGGAAGGCAAGGACGTCAAGAAGGCGCTCTATCGGGTCCTGCGGCAGAAGTCGATGCGCGAGAAGATCCAGATCGAGAACCGCTTGATGCCGGTGCGGGTGCTCACGTCCGGCGGTCGCGCGGTGGGCGCCGCGGCGTTGAACTCTCGCACCGGAGAATTCGTCGCTGTTGCAGCCAAGGCAGTGATTCTGGCGACCGGCGCGTGTGGACGCCTGGGCCTGCCCGCGTCGGGCTATCTGTATGGCACATATGAGAATCCGACCAACGCCGGCGACGGCTACGCGATGGCGTATCACGCCGGGGCGGAACTCTCGGGCATCGAGTGCTTCCAGATCAACCCCCTGATCAAGGATTACAACGGACCGGCCTGTGCGTATGTGGCCAATCCGTTCGGCGGCTACCAGGTCAACGCTGACGGCGACCGGTTCGTCGACTCCGACTACTGGTCGGGTCAGATGATGGCCGAGGTGAAACGCGAGATCGAATCCGCGCGGGGCCCGATCTACCTCAAGGTGAGCCATCTGCCGGACGAGACGCTGACGGCGCTCGAAAGTATTCTGCACACCACCGAACGACCTACCCGCGGGACCTTTCACGCCAACCGTGGCCACGACTACCGGACCCACGACATAGAAATGCACATCTCCGAGATCGGCTTGTGCAGCGGTCATTCCGCGTCGGGTGTGTGGGTCGACGAGCATGCCCGCACCACTATTCCGGGTCTGTACGCAGCCGGTGACCTGGCCTGTGTGCCGCACAACTACATGATCGGCGCCTTCGTATACGGTGAGCTGGCCGGTGAACACGCGGCCTCTACGCTCACCGATCTCACAGCGCCGCAGTCACTTCCAGATGAGCAGCTGCGCGAGGCTCACGAGTTGGTGTACCGGCCGCTGCACCATCCTGACTGGCCGCCGCAGCCGCAGGTGGAGTACAAGCTTCGCCGCTTCGTCAACGATTACGTCGCCCCGCCGAAGACCGCGACGAAGCTGTCGATCGCGGTCGACACCTTCGAGCGCATGCACGGTGAGATCAAGCAGATCGGCGCACGCACCCCGCATGAGTTGATGCGCGCGGTCGAGGTGTCCTTTATCAGGGACTGCGCGGAGATGGCGGCACGGTCGTCGCTGACTCGAACCGAATCCCGTTGGGGCCTCTATCACGATCGCTCGGATGTGCCCGAGCGTGATGATGTCAACTGGCGCTACCACCTGAACCTCCGCAAGACCGTGGACGGGACCATGGAGTTCCTCAAGCGGCCGGTCGCCCCGTACTTCGTTCCGGTGCCCGGCCTCGACGATCTGCCGACCGGTGAGACGGAGCCGATTCCGGTGGCACAACCGACGATCGGCCACGACCGGCACTGGAACTCGACGCCGGTGACCGCCGTGATCTCGCAGCCCACTCAGCCGCCGTCGCCGCGGATCGCCACGGTGCTCGCGCTCGAGGCGCCGTCACTCGATGACCTCGCCGAGTTCCTTGCCGATGCCGACCCGGCTGTGCGACGTACTGCTGTCGACACATTGAGCGAGCATCTCTGCGAAGGGTATGCGGACGCGTTGATCACGGCGCTGGCCGACGGCGATGCGGGCGTGCGTAGGGCCGCGTCGGAAGGTGTGCGTGAGCTGGTCGAGGTGCTGCCCAATCCGCAAGCCGCACAGCCGCTTCTGTCGTCGCCCGATCCGGTGGTCCGCAGCTCCGCGCTGTACCTGCTGAGCTTCCGCCGGGTGGGGGATGTCCGGAGCTTCCGTTCGGCCCTGGGCGATCCCGATCATCGGGTGCGTATCGAGGCGGTCCGGGCGTTGGTGTCGGTGGACGACGACGACGGGGTCGCCTCGGCCGCCGGGGACGACAATCGCGAGGTGCGTATCGCCGCCGCCAACGGTCTGGGCACCCTGGCCAGCGGACCCGACGCGGTCCGTCAGCTCATCGGCGACCCCGACCCACTGGTGCGCGCTGCGGCGTTGGCCGCCTTGGGCGACATCGGTTGCGATGACGCTGACCTGCCGCAGATCGAGCGCGCGCTGCGCGACACGGCGTGGCAGATCCGAGTGGGAGCAGTTCGCGCACTGTCGGGTACGGGTGAAGCCGGGGTAGAGATATTGGTCCGCACGCTGGACGACCGGCATCTGGACGTGCGCAAGGCGGCGGTGTTGGGCTTGACGCGATGGGTGTCCCATCCCGCTGCCCGCGACGCACTGACGGCCGCGCAGGCCGACAGCGACGCCGACGTGCGCGCCTACGCTCGACACGCACTCGCCGGCGCTGAATTGGCCGAGGCGTTGGACTAGTCAACCCACTGCGGCACAGACACATCGGTGGGGACCATGCGGTCCCCACCGATTTTGTGTCAAGCTTCGCCGGTCAGAATCCCGGGTGGTGCTGATCGAGCTGGTTATGTGCCGACAGATCGGCGCTCGCCTGGCTGTGCGACGCCGCGCTGTCGTGGCTCGTGTCGTACAGCGAGTGACTCGAGTAGTCGGTGTTTGCATGCGCCGACTGGTCGTACGTGGAGTGATCGGGCACCGGCGTCGCCGCGGCGTGACTTGATGCGTCGAATGCCGAATGCTGATCGACCGTCGCCGAACTGTGGCTGGTGTCAACCGAACTCGAGGTGCCGGTGTTGGCGCCGCCCTGCGTCGTGGTGATCACCGAGCCGCCGTTGGAACCGGCCGCGACCTGCCCGCCGCCGGTGGCCGAACCACCGGTGTGGATGACGCTGCCCTGCGACGGAGTAACCGTGGCCGCCGAGCCGTGAGTGCCCGTCGACGCCGTTGCGCCGGCCCCGGTGTTGACCGAGCCGTGGCCGCCAAGGGCGGCGGTGTCGTGGCCCAGGATGTCGGCCTGGCCGCCAAAAGCGTTCTGGAACGAGGTGTTTCCGCCCGCCGACACGTGGTCGGCTGCCGCCGAGCCGCTCGTCGCGCCGGCCGCCTGGACCGAATTGTGCAGATTCAGGCTCGTCGCCTCGTGGTTCAGGAAGTTCGAGCTTCCACCACCGGAGGCCGTGGCCCCGCCGGCGATGCTCGACCCACCGCTGATGCCGGTCTGGCCACCAGCGTGTGCAGCCGAGGTCTCCGACGCCGCCACATGAGTCTGGCCGCCGACGACTCCACCGAGGTTGGTCTGCCCACCGAACCCGGCAGCGACGTTGGTCTGGCCGCCAAGGGCCGCACCGTCGTTGTGCAGGAAGCTCGCCGCCGCGGTGTTGCTCGCGGCCACCTGAGCGCCGGCGGTCGCACTGCCCAAGGGGCTGGCGAACGCGGCGGCGGTTGTGCTGCTCGCCGCGGCATTGCCGGCTGCAGTCACGCCGGCACCACCGAGCCCGATCGCTCCGCCACCGGCCGCAGCGGTCTGGCCGCCGAGGCTGGCGCCGCCGAGCGGGCTGCTGAAGCCGACGTTGGACGTGCTGCTGAAGTTCGCATTCTCCTGAGCGCTCAGACCGGTACCGACGTTGGCCGAGCCGCCGGCGCCGCCACTGGCGCTGGTGTTGGTGCTACCGCTGAGCGTCGTGCGACGGTCGGCGTCGACTTCGTTGGCATCGATCACCCGAGCACGGTCGTTGATCTGCGCGCCCCCGGCGAGCTGACTGCCAGCACCGGCGGCGAAGTTGCTACCTGCGTTGACACCGCCGCCGAACTGGCCACCCATGTGGCCACCAAAACCAGTCTGCCCGTGGACATTAGCGCCGCCCCCGAGGCCGGCCGCGGCACCTGCGCCTGCGGCTGCTGCGCCACCGAGTTCCGCACCGGTCTGGAAACCGCCGCCGAGCTCAGCACCACCGTTGAAGCCAGTGTTCACGCCAAAACCACTGTGCCCACCAAGCTCAGCGCCGCTCTCGATGCCGCCGCCCAGGCCGGCATTGAAACCGCCACCAAGTTCAGCACCACCCTCGACACCGCCACCGGCACCAAAGCCCGTGCCCAAACCGACACCCGAGTGACCACCGAACTCAGTGCCACCCTCAAAGCCGCCACCCAGGCCGGCATTGAAACCACCACCCAGCTCAGCACCACCCTCGACACCGCCACCGGCACCAACACCGGCACCAAAGCCCGTGCCCAGGCCGACGCCCGAGTGACCACCGAACTCAGTGCCACCCTCAAAGCCGCCACCCAGGCCGGCATTGAAACCGCCACCAAGTTCAGCACCACCCTCGACACCGCCACCGGCACCAACACCGGCACCAAAGCCCGTGCCCAGGCCGACGCCCGAGTGACCACCGATCTCAGTGCCACCCTCAAAGCCGCCACCCAGGCCGGCATTGAAACCGCCACCGAGTTCAGCGCCACCACCGGCACCGAAGCCGGTTCCAAATCCCGTACCCAGGCCGACGCCCGTCTGGCCGCCGAGTTCCGCACCGCCACCGATCTCTGCGCCGGTGTTGAAACCGCCACCAAGTTCAGCTCCGAGGCCGGTGTGGAAGCCACCGCCGAGTTCTGCGCCACCACCGGCACCGAAGCCAGTCCCGAAACCGCTGCCCAGACCAACCCCAGTCTGGCCACCAATTTCGGAACCGCCGCCAACCGCAGCACCGAGGCCCGCGTTGAAGCCCGCCTCGACCTCGACGTTCAGTCCGGCTTGGAAGCCGGCACCGATTCCCGCGCCCAGCCCGGTCTGCAAACCTCCGCCGGTGTTGAATCCGCCACCCAGCCCGGTACCGAGGCCGAGGCCGAGACCGGATTCCACGCCGCCACCGACTGCTCCACCGAGGCCGAGGCCGGTCTCGACGCCGCCACCGAGCGCGGCACCAAGGCCGGCGCCGAGGCTTTCACCCAGGCCGACCCCGAGTCCGTCGCCGACCGCGGCGGCCAGATTCGAGCCACCGTCGACTCCAAGATTCAGTGCCTGGTCGGCGACGACTCCGGCAGCCGCCCCGGGGGCCGAAAGGAGGCCTTCGACCGGCGCGAAGCCGTACTGATTGGAAAGAGCCTGCGCCAGACCGGACACCGGGTCCGCACCGACGAGCTGGAGGCCGGGGACTGCGGACGCAGCGACCGACTGAATCTGCTCAGGGCTGACGTTGGCCAGCCCGGCATTGGCCAGTGCCGCATTCGGGTCGGCCACATACGACTGCGCTGCAGACTCGTTGTTGAACAGGTCAAGGATGAATTGAAGCAGGGAGTCCATTGGACGTTCCTTCCTAGTGCTTGGAAAGCTCGATCGCCGGCCCCGCCCGGTGATTACTAGCCACGGTATGGAGATGACGCGCACCCCGAAATGGGGCGCGGTCCCCTACCCGATACGGGGTGTACCGGGATATCCCAGCAACCCCCGTTAGGGGGTTAGGGGATCACTAGGGCTTCCATGGCGACTTCGTAGAACCCTGTCAGTCGGATCGGTATAAATACTGTTCAAGGCCCTAATCATGAGCAAGAGCAGACTGTGAACTGATTCACAACCGTTACCGGGTTATTGACATCGGGGTAATTATCAGCAAATGGAAAGCGTGCGAATCTGCACGTGAACCCATATTTCGCGGGCGCATCCGTAAGCCGCACCCGGGCCGATCCGGGTGCGGGAGAATCGACCCGGCTAGGCGCCGTGGCGATACGCGTGGCCGGGATGCTCCGCCAGCCAACGACGCTCGACGCGCACCACCCGGTGATGCTCGGCCATGATCAGCAGCGCCCCGAGGATCAGCAGCCCCGCGGCAATCGAGCCCAGCATCAAGAGCAGCTCGTGATGGTTGTAGGCCAGCGCAGCGATGACTCCGACCAGCCCCATCACGCCGAGCGCGATGAGGAACAGGCCGGGAAGCCAGAGCGTGTCGATGAACGATTCGCCGGCGTGCGGCTGGGTCGTTCGGGAGTGATCCACCGGATCGCGATATGCACCCTTCATCGCGTCTCCCTTCCTTCCAGAGACGCCTTCAACGCTACGCCTCTGTGACGTGCGACACACCCGAGGCGGGCTCCGCGAATACCGAAAACTGACCCGAGCGTCAGATACGCTGCTCGTAAGTCGATCGTCCCGGGGGGGTATCGAATGCGTAAGCCAAATCGCACGGCCAACGTCCTGCGCCTTGCCGTTGCTGTCATCATCGCGACTGGTCTGGTCTTCGCGCCGACCACCACAGACCCGGCGGTCTCGCACGCCACGCCCGCACTCCACCGACAAACCGTTGCGGTCGATCTCACCGCTGCAGCACTGACCACCGCGGCCAGCGCAACGTCCGACCGCAGCCGGGCTGCGGTCGCACTACCTCCCGTCGGGATACCAACTCCACAGGAAGTGGTGGCGACGATCGGCCTGATCGCGATCGGAGCCGCCTGGTATACGGCGTTCCCTGTAACCCTTCCGCTGAGCTTCACTGCGGGGGTGTTGTTCAACGTGTTGGTGCGCGGCGTCAGCATGCAGTCGATCACCCTCGATCCAGTGTTCATCCTCCAGGCGAGCGCCGCGTTCTTCGTCGCTGCCCCGTTGTTCTTGGGATCCCCACTGTTAGCTCTCACAGCGAAAGCAGTACCGACCCAGACTGTTTCGTCTTCGACCGCTGAACAGTCGACCGCCGCTCGGCCAGCCCGCAAGGCGGCTGGCCCCGGACTGGCCGGCTCTCGACGCACCGCCGGGGCGGCCATCACCGCGGTTCGTGCACCGAAAGCCCATCGCGCGGCGCCAAGCGCGCACAAGACGCCTACCGACAAGAAGCGCAGCGGAAGCGCCGGCTCGGCCCGAGGCGGCAAGAAGCCCTGAAACCCTACGGCTTCGGCGTCAGCGCACTGCCTTTCAACCATTCGCCCCACGGCAGCGACCAGTCACCGTTCTGCCAAATCTCGAGCTTCGGACCACCGGTGTTCTTGACCTCCACCACGTCACCGGGCTGCGAGAAATTGAAGAACCACGAAGCGTTCGAGCCGTTGAGATTCAGACAGCCGTGCGACACGTTGGTATTGCCCTGTGCCCACGTGGTGTCGTTGAGCTGATGCAGATAGATGCCGTCGGTGCTGATCCGGGTGGCATACGGGATCTTCACCTTGTAGCCCATCGACGAGGCCACCGGTAGACCGTAGGTCGACGAGTCCATCGTCACCGATTCGGCTTTGTCGATCACGGTGTACACCCCGGGTGGCGTCCAGAACGAAAACGTCCGTCCCGCAATGGTTTGATAGCCGCCTTGCCCCATCGACGTGGGCATCGACCGGACCAGTTTGCCGTTGTCGAACACACTGACCGTCTTGGTGGTGTCGTCAGCGATCGAGACGTGCGCGTCGCCGATGGTGAAGGTGGCCTTCTCGTTTTCCTCGCCGTACATCCCGTCGCCGACGCGCACCCCGAAGATGTTGGCGGCCACTGACACGGTCGTGCCCGGTGCGTAGTACTTGGCCGGACGCCAGTGGGCGGTTCTGTCGTCGACCCAGTACCAGGATCCCTGCACCGGCGGGTTGGTGGTCACCACCAGGTTGCGTTCGGCGGCCGCCTTATCGGAGATGTCCTCATCGAAGCGGGCGGCGATGATCGTGCCGATGCCGTAACGGATGTCGTCGTGGATCGGCAGCCCGCCCGGAGTCTCGAGGTAGACGTGGGTGAGGTAGTCGGGTGAGGCGGTGGAGAACTTGGTCGTCCGCGTCAACGGCACGCCGCTGGTCCCCTGGCTGGCGACCTGCATTGTGTAGGTGCGCCCGTACTTCAGCGGCTGGGCCGGCTGCCACGACGTGCCGTCGGGCGACAGAGCACCGGTCAGAGTGTTGCCGTAGTCGTCGACCAAAGACACATTGGTCAAGCTGCCGCCGACCACCTGAGCCGAGACCCGGCTCAGCGGGCTCAGCTCGGTCGAACCGTTCGCCGGCGAGATACCGAGCATCGGTGGCTTCGGGGGTGCCGGCGGCAACTGCACCTGGGCGGTCGCGGTGGCGGTCTTGCACACCCCCTGGCATCCCGGCAGCCCCGCGACGTCGCTCACCAGAACAGCGAGAAGCAACACCCCCACCACCAGGCCGGCCGTGCGCGCGGGACGGGAAAAGACCACCGAAAATCACTCCAGAACAGGTCGACGATGTGTTGCCGGCGTCACCTTTGACGCCTGAGATCATAGACGTCCGCAGGCCTGGATCGTCACCCGACGAGCGCCGACTCGGCGACCACCTGCAGCAAACATCCATTCATTAGCGAAATTTAATTCTCCCGATACCAACTCAGTGCAGTGCACTGCCTTTGAGCCACTCGCTCCATGGCACTGTCCAGTCGCCGTTCTGGGTCAGCTGAAGGGGCGGGCCGCCGGTGTTCTTCACTTCCACCACGTCACCGGGCACGGAGAAGTCATAGAACCAGGCGGCGTTCTCCCCGCTGAGGTTCAGGCAACCATGCGAGGTGTCGGTGTTGCCCTGCGCCCACACGGTTGCGTTCAGCTGATGCAGATAGATGCCGTCCGGGCTGATCCGAGTGGCGTACGGGATTGTTTCGCGATAGCCCAGCCGCGAGTTGATCGGCAACCCATAGGTGGACGAATCCATGATCACCGGGTTGGCCTTGTCCATCACGGTGTAGACACCGGGCGGGGTCCAGAACGACAGGGTCTGCCCGCCGATCGTCTCGGTGCCGCCGCGGCCCATCGACGTCGGCATGGTGCGCACCAGCTTGCCGTTGTCGAAGACGCTGACCTGCTTGGTCGTGTCGTCCGCGACGGACACGTGCGAATCGCCGATGGTGAATGTCGCGGAGGAGTCCTGTTCGCCATAAAGGCCGTCACCGAGGGGCACCCCGTAGATGTTGGCCCGCACAGTCACCGAAGTGCCTGGGGCGTAATACTTTTCGGGACGCCAGTGGGCTGTTTGGTCGTCCATCCAGTACCAGGATCCGCGCACCGGCGGGTTGGTGGTGACCGACATATGACGCTCGGCGGCGGCCCGGTCGCTGATGGGTTCACCGAAGTGCGCGACGACGACGGTGCCGATTCCCAGCCGGGCACCGTCGATCGGCTGCCAGCCCGCCGCGGTGAAGGACACCTGGGTCTGATCGCTGGGCACCAGCGTCTGGAACGTCGACGACATCGTGGACGGCACCCCGCCGGGGCCACGCGCCTCGACGGTGAGGGTGTAGGAGCGCCCGTAGCCCAGCGGCACGGTCGGCTTCCAGGTCTTGAAGTCCGGCGTGACGACACCCGGGATCGGCTTGTCAGCGTCGTTGACCATCGTGACGTGGGTCAGCATGCCGGTGTTGGCGACGACGGTGATCCCACCGAGCGGGTCGACGTCGGTGGCGCCGTCGGCCGGTGTGAGAGTGACCGCGGCAGGATCCTTCGACGGCGCCGGCTGAGGAGTGAGGGCGGCGGCCTCAGTGCGGCAGTGCTCGGGGCAATGGGGCGCGGAGGTGACGACGACTCCGCCGAGCATGGCCAGCACCGCCAGAACCACACCGAGGCAGGCTCCACGGGCACGACGACTCACGGTCAACTTGTTTGCTCCATGCGAAATTCACGAGGTTGGCCACTGTTGGCGGGATACCCGAATCAGCCGGGCCCCTGAAGCATAGACGCACCGACAGGGCTGCACGTTCGGGCAAAGGCGCGTGCCGCGTCACAACATGGACAAGACTCGAGCACATGACCGAACCTGGCGCCGCACGCGTTGCGGTGTACCTCGACTTCGACAACATCGTCATCTCCCGCTACGACCAGGTCAACGGCCGCAACTCTTTTCAGCGCGACAAGGCCAAGGGGTTGGAGGCCGCCAAGCTGGCCCGGGCTCGTGTTGATGTGGGAGCGATCCTGGACTTCGCATCGTCGTTCGGGACGGTGGTATTGACGCGTGCGTATGCCGACTGGTCGGCCGGCGTGAACGCCGAATACCAGCAGCAGCTGGTGGGCCGGGCGGTGGACTTGGTGCAGCTGTTCCCCGCCGCGGCGTACGGAAAGAACGCCGCCGACATCCGGTTGGCCGTCGACGCCGTCGAAGACATGTTCCGGCTGCCCGACCTCACGCACGTGGTGATCGTCGCCGGCGATTCCGACTACATACCGCTCGCGCAGCGCTGCAAGCGGCTGGGCCGCTATGTGGTCGGCATCGGTGTGGCCGGGTCGTCCAGCCGGGCGCTCGCGGCGGCCTGCGACGACTTCGTTATCTACGACTCCCTGCCCGGTGTTCCGGAAGTGGAGCCGACGGCAACCGAGGAACCACCGAAGCGGACCAGGCGTGCGAAGGCGGCCGACAACGACGCCGACAACGACAAGGAGTCGCCCGATCCGCAGACCGCGGCCACCGCGCTGTTGCAGCGGGCGCTGCAGATCGGTCTGGGCAAGGACGACGCCGACTGGCTGCACAACTCTGCGGTCAAGGCCCAGATGAAGCGGATGGACCCGTCGTTCTCGGAGAAGTCGTTGGGGTTCAAGTCGTTCAGCGACTTCCTGCGATCCCGCACCGACGTCGTGGAGCTCGACGAAAGCTCCACGACCCGGATGGTCAAACTGCGTTAGCTGCGGGGACGACGCGCCAGCAGCCACGCCTGGCCGTCGCCCTCCCCCGCGGCCAGCGACCGCAATCCGGCGAACGCGTCCCGGAGCTCACCGCGGCGAGCGCGGAACGGCCCCCGCTCGGCGCCGACCTCGCTGAGGACACTGATCGCCAGCAGTCCGCCTGCCGCGAGTCTGTCTCCGATCGCCGGATACAGAGTGGGGTCGCGGAACCGGTGGCACAGGATCACCGCTGCCGGCGGCCCCGGGGGAAGTCCGTCGTCGAGATCGGTGACCGAAAAAGCGCAACGATTGCTGACTCCGTGGCGGGCGGCCAAGCCTTGGGCTTGCTCGATCGCGACGGCCGAGACGTCCACACCCTCGACGGTCAGGCCGCGCTCAGCCAGCCAGACGGACGCCTGCCCGAATCCGCAGGCCAATTCCACCGCGTGGCCCGCGATCGGGAACTCGTCTGAGTAGGGCACGAACACCTCGGGCAGACACGGCGGCCCGGCTGTCCGGCCCGAATATTTGCCGTCCCAGCGGACGCCGTCGGCCTCGGCCACGCCGACCACCGTAGTCGGCGAAATGGCCTCGCACGGCGATGATTGAGATCAGTCTGAATGGGTACACCGCGTCGGATTGCTACCCCCGCACTGAGGACGGAACGCCTGTGACTGACACACCCCGTACAACGTCTCCCTCATCGCAGTGGCTGTCGAAGTCCGCGTCCCAGACCCGCGGGTCGGACAAGAAGGAAGTGCAGTTCCACTACGACATTTCCAACGACTTCTTCAAGCTGTGGCAGGACCCCACTCAGACGTACAGCTGTGCCTACTTCGAGCGCGACGACATGACCCTCGAAGAAGCGCAGATGGCCAAGGTCGACCTCTCGCTGGGCAAGCTCGGCTTGGAGCCGGGCATGACGCTGTTGGACATCGGCTGCGGTTGGGGTTCGACGATTCAGCGCGCCGTGGAGAAATACGACGTGAACGTCATCGGTCTCACGTTGTCGGAGAACCAGAAGCAGCACATCGAGCAGAACCGGTTCCCGAACATCGACACCACCCGCAGCATGGAGGTTCGGCTGCAGCCGTGGGAGGAGTTCGACGGGAAGGTCGACCGGATCGTGTCGATCGGCGCCTTCGAGCATTTCGGCTTCAACAAGTACGACGACTACTTCAAGAAGACCTTCAGCTGGATGCCCGACGACGGGGTGATGCTGCTACACACGATCATCATTCCGGAGGACGAGGAGATCAAAGCCAAGAAGCTTCCGCTGACGATGTCGCGGGTGCGCTTCATCAAGTTCATCATGGACGAGATCTATCCCGGTGGCCGGTTGCCGCTCGCCTCGATGGTCCGTCAGCACGCCGTCACCGCGGGCTACAACGTGACCCGCGAGCAGCACCTGCAAGCCCATTACGCCCGCACGCTGGATACCTGGGCAGCGAACTTGGAAGCCAAGAAGGACCAGGCGATTGCGATCACGTCCGAAGAGATCTACGAGCGCTTCGACAAGTACCTGACGGGGTGCGCGGACCTGTTTCGCAACGGCTACACCGACATATGCCAGTTCACGTGTGAAAAGGCAATCGGTTAGCCTTTTTTCACAAGTCGGCGTCGTGACGGCGTATACATCTCGAGCAGAGGGGGTCAGGCCGACTATGACGGAAAGTGGTTCAGGCTCAACGAAGCTGCGGCCGGCCTACGAGGATGTCCAGGCGCATTACGATCTCTCGAACGACTTCTTTGCGCTCTTTCAGGATCCGTCGCGCACGTACAGCTGCGCGTACTTCGAGCGTGACGACTCCTCACTCGAAGAGGCACAGCTCGCGAAAATCGATCTGGCGCTGGACAAGTTGGGCTTACAGCCCGGAATGACCTTGCTCGACGTCGGTTGCGGCTGGGGCTCGGTGATGAAGCGCGCAGCGCAAAGATTCGACGTGAACACACTCGGCTTGACGTTGAGCAGAAATCAACGCGCACTGGGCCAAGAGGTCCTCGATGCCGTCGAGACCACGCGGTCTCGGCAAATTCAGCTGCGCGGCTGGGAAGAGTTCGACGAGCCGGTCGATCGGATCGTCAGCATCGAAGCGTTCGAGGCGTTCCCGAAGGATCGTTATGCCGCGTTCTTCGACACCTGCCACCGCGTGATGCCCGACGACGGGCGAATGGTCTTGCAGACGATCATGGGCCACCCGCTGAAACGCTGGCCGGAACTCGGCATCCCGATCGTGATGTCGGATCTGAAGTTCATGCGGTTCATCTCCAAAGAGATCTTCCCGGGCGGCGCGGTGCCCTGCGATGAGGACGTCGTCGAGTTCTCGGAGAAGGCCGGCTTCGCGGTGGAAGAGCTTCAATACCTGACGCCGCACTACGTGCGCACCCTCGACATCTGGTCGGAGCGGCTGGAGGCTGCGCGGGATCGGGCCGTCGAGGTGACGTCGGTCGAGGTGTACGACCGCTACATGCGCTACCTCGTCGGCTGCTCGGACTTCTTCCGCCGGGGCGTGTCCGAGGTCGGACAGTTCACCTTGGTCAAGCGCTGATCAGGCGGCACCGAACGTCAGCACCACGTTGTAGCCACCCATGCCCATCGTGGTGCTGACGGCATAGCGGTAGTCAGCCCTGCGGGGCCGGTCGACCACCACGTCGAGGTCGATCTCGGGATCGAGGTCCTTCAGGTTGCGGGTGGCCGGCACGACACCGTCGCGCAGCGCCTGCACCGTGAGCACCGCCTCGATCGCACCCGCGGCACCCAGCGAGTGGCCGAGCGCCGCCTTGGGTGCGTAGACCGCGGGCGTGTGACCGCCGAAGGCGCGCCGGATCGCGCGGGCCTCGGCGAGGTCGCCGGACGTCGTTCCGGTGGCGTGGGCGTTGACGTGGTCGATGTCGGATGGCTGCAGCCCGGCCAGGTCGATCGCGTGAGAGATCGCGGCAGCGGCCGTCTCTCCGGTCGGGTCCGGTTCGAGTAGGTCGTAGGCGTCGGAATTCGTCGAAGCGCCCAGGAGACGGGCCAGGATCGGCGCGCCGCGGGCCTTGGCATGCTCTTCGGTTTCGATGAGCAACATGGCGGCGCCCTCACCGAGCACCATCCCATCGCGATGCCGGTCGAAGGGGCGGCACGCGCCGGCCGGATCGTCGTTGTTGGTGGACAGCAGGCCGAGCTCGTGGAAGGCGGCCACCGGCACCGCCTCGATCTGGGTCTCGACTGCGCCGCAGATCGCGACATCGGCCTCCCCCAACACGATGTGCCGCCAGGCCTGCGCGATCGCGCCCGCACCGGACGCATCGCCCATCAACGGCGCAATCACACCGGCTCTTGCCTTGCGTTCCAACCCCACCGCGGCGGCCGGCGCATTCGGCATGTGCATCTGGACCGCCAGCGGTGACATCGCCCTCAGACCGCGGGCGTGCCAGTCGACGGCGCCTTCCGCGATTTCTTCGGTGTTCGCCAGGGCCGTGCCGATCGAGACCAGCAGCCGACTGGTGTCGACCTCGGGTGAGCCGGCGGCCGCCCAGAGCCTGCGGCCCACCACGGTCGACATCTTGCCCAGATAGGACAGCCGGCGAAGCTCGACACGGTTGAGGTGTTCGTCGAAGTCTTCGCGCAGCGCTCCGCCGATCCGCACCGGCGAGTCGTATTCATGGATGAACCACTTGTCGAGCTGGCGGATGCCACTGGCGCCCTCGAGCAATTGCTGCCAGGTTTCTTCGGCGTCCGCTGCCAGAGCAGTCGTCGAGGCCACTGCCGTGACCACCACATCGGCGAGTCCGTCGCCGGTCCGCAACGCTGTCATAACCGCTGACCCCTTCGGTCGCGTCCAAGGTGACGCGAGGGATACCCGCTACTCCGGGAATATATACCGGCGTCAAGCTGATATGCTTGCAACAACGTTGGCTGCTCGAAACGGCTGCCAGCACGTCGTGGAACACCTTCACTTCACCGGCACAACCGCTCTGCGGAAGCCGAGTTCAGCTGATCAGTGCCACCAAGCACACAGTCTCGCGGCGATCGATTTTGCCCTCCGGCAATCTCGCCATGTATCGATGCCCGAAAGGCTTCATGAATCCCGAATTGACGTTCGCCGATCTCGGCGTGCGCCCCTCATTGGTGCGCGCACTGTCCGACGGCGGCATCACCCATCCCTTCCCGATCCAGGTCTCGACCCTGCCGGACACTCTGGCCGGCCGCGACGTGCTCGGTCGGGGCAAGACCGGCAGCGGCAAGACGCTGGCGTTCTCCATTCCGCTGGTCAGCCGGCTGGCTGACACCACCCGTCGCTCATCCCGACCCTCGGGCCTGGTCCTGGCGCCCACTCGCGAGCTGGCCACCCAGATCACCGCGGCGCTGCAGCCGCTGGCTGAGGCTGCCGGTCTGCGGGTCACCACCATCTTCGGTGGCGTTCCGCAGAATAAGCAGGTCAAGGCTCTGCAGGCCGGCGTCGACATCGTCGTCGCCTGCCCTGGGCGTCTGGAAGACCTGATGCGCCAGCGCCTGATCACGCTCGACGCCGTCGAGATCACCGTGATCGACGAGGCCGACCACATGGCCGACCTGGGCTTCCTGCCCGGCGTGACCCGAATCCTCGCTGCCACCCCGGCCGGCGGGCAGCGCCTGCTGTTCTCGGCGACCCTGGACAACGGCGTCGACAAGCTGGTGGCCCGGTTCCTGCGCGACCAGGTGTCGCACTCGGTCGACTCGGACACGTCGCCGGTCGACGCGATGACCCACCACGTGTTCCACGTGGCCGGCGTCGATGCCAAGAAGGACTTGGTGCACGCCCTGGCCTCGGGCACCGGACGCCGAATCCTGTTCCTGCGCACCAAACATCACGCCCGCAAGCTGGCCAAGCAGCTCACCCAGGCCGGTATCCCGTCAGTTGATCTGCACGGCAACCTTTCTCAGCCTGCCCGCGACCGCAACCTGGCGGCGTTCGCCGCCGGGACGGCCCGGGTTCTGGTCGCGACCGACATCGCCGCCCGCGGTGTCCACGTCGACGACGTCGAGCTGGTCGTCCACATCGACCCGCCCGCCGAACACAAGGCATACCTACATCGCTCGGGTCGTACCGCGCGAGCCGGACGCACCGGCGACGTGGTCACTGTGGTGCTGCCCGAGCAGCGCCGCGACACCCAGGCCCTGCTGCGCAAGGCCGGCATCAAGGCCACCCCGCAACAGGTTTCGGCAGATTCCGAGCCCGTGCAGGCGTTGGTCGGCGAGGTCGCCGCATACCAGGCGCCGCCGCCCGCGCCGGCGCCTGCTGCGCCTCGCCGCGCGTCCACACCGGGCCGCGGCCGTGGCGGCCAGGCTCGAGGCGGCCAGTCCGGCCAGTCTCGTGGTGGCCAGTCTCGTAATGGCCAGCCCGGCAGCAACCAGTCTCACGGTGGCGGCCAGCCCGGCCGCCGTCGTGCCCGTCGGCCGCGCTCAGCGGTTGGCACCAACTAGATTTCGTTCCGGCGGGCCCGCCGGGACGAGCAAGGGATGCCTTCGGCATCCATCTGAATGAGAGAAGAAGAAATAGATGGCACAGGGAACTGTGAAATGGTTCAACGGCGAAAAGGGCTTCGGCTTCATCGCTCCTGACAGTGGCGAGCAGGATCTGTTCGTGCACTACTCGGAGATCCAGGGCAGCGGCTACAAGTCGCTCGAGGAGAACCAGCGTGTCCAGTTCGAGGTCGGACAGGGACCCAAGGGCCCCCAGGCGACGCGGGTTTCCGCGGTCTGACTCGGACCTCATACCACAAGCAAGGGCTGGTACGGCAATGCCGTACCAGCCCTTCGCTTTTGGCAGGCTCAGGTCAGCGGCTCGATGAGTTGCCGGATCGCGTCGCACACTGCCGTGAGCGTGTGCTCGTCGCGGGTCGACAAGGTCAGTACAAACGAACCCTGGATGAGCGCGAGCACCACATCGGCGAGATCTTCCGCGGCGCGGTCGGTGCGAACGTCGCCGCGCTCCTGGCCCGACGCGAACAGTGATGAGAGCCGCACCTTCCACCCCTCAATCTGGTCGGCAAGCTGCGGACGGAAGACGTCGGAGGTGGCGGCCACCTCGGTGGAGAATTTCCCGGTCAGGCAGGCCGTCTGAAAACCTGACTTGACGAAGACCTGGGACATGTCGCGGTAGTACCCGGTTACCTTGTCGGCGGTCGACAGGTCGGTTCTGGCCGCCCAGGTGGCGACCAGTTCACCCTGGAACCCCATGTATCGGTTCAAGACGGCTTGGCCGAATGCATCTTTGGATCCGAAGTGGTGGTAGAACGAGCCCTTCGGCACGCCGGCCTCCGCGAGGACGGAGTCGATCGTGGTTCCATGGAAGCCGTTTTCATAGAACAACTTCGCGCCAGCGCGAAACAGCCGCTCCTTGTGCGAGAGCGCCGCTTCCTGCTGCGTCGTCATTCGAACCGCCTTCGAACCGTCGGTGAACTGGGCTTTCCCCACTATAGGTCGCTTCTGACTGCGATTAGACGATGTGGCCTAGACCACATCGTCTAGACCAGACAGACTAGACGATCTAGTCTAGCGCGAAGGGGTTGATCGAACGGAGGACCGTGATGGTCGCTATCGGAGCCGGCGGACTGTCGCCGGGACGCTTCCTGAGCCGGGTCGCCGCATGGTTGCGTGCGCCCGTATTCGCCGAGCAGGAACCACGGGGTAAGAACCTCAACTCCGCACCGCCGCGCGCCGGCTTCGTGGAGCACTCAAGGATGTCACGGGAGATGTACCGCCTCTGAGGTGAGCTATGGTTGTGTGCCGTGGCCAGTCGGCTCCGCAGCCACGCCGTCAACGCGCCACCCTCGGGAACAGAGGCCCATTGCATGCCGAAAAGCTCTGAGCAATCTCAACTTTCACTGGGTGTGCTCGCTCGGTCGCGCAAGGAGAACGAGCTTCGGCTGCCCATCCATCCCGCGCATATCGACAGAATCGACGCCGCGTTGCGACAGCGGATGTTTCTCGAGCATGGCTTCGGCGAGCATTTCGGCGTCACTGACGAAGCTCTGGCCGGGCTGGTCGCCGGGATCAAGCCGCGTGCTCAGTTGATCGCCGAGTGTGACGTCATCCTGCTGCCCAAGGTCCAGGCCGAAGACCTCGCGGAGATGAACGTCGGACAAGTGGTCTGGGGATGGCCGCACTGTGTCCAGGACGCTGCCTTGACGCAGGCCGCCATCGACCGGCGGTTGACGATCATCGCCTTCGAGGCGATGAACCATTGGCACGCCGATGGTTCCTTCGCACTCCACGTATTCCACAAGAACAATGAACTCGCCGGTTATTGCTCCGTCCTCCATGCGATGCAGTTGGCCGGCGTCACCGGCAGTTATGGCCGACGGTTGCGGGCTGCAGTGATCGGATTCGGTGCCACCGCTCGTGGAGCGGTCACCGCGCTCAATGCGCACGGCGTCGACGACGTGCGGGTGCTCACCAACCGCGACGCGGCCGCGGTAGCCTCGCCCATTCACTCGACCCAGATCTTCAAGATGTGGCAGGACTCTGACGACGCCGCGCGCACTTGGGTGGACACCCCCGACGGTCCTGCGCCGGCAGCGACGCTGCTGGCCGATAACGACATCGTCGTCAACTGCGTCCTTCAGGATCCCGAGGCGCCGCTGATCTTCGTGACCGCCGACGAACTCGAGGCGTTCGCTCCCGGCAGCCTGATCGTCGACGTCTCCTGCGATACCGGGATGGGCTTCAGCTGGGCTCGGCCGACGTCGTTCACCGACCCGGTCATCACCGTGGGTTCCGGCGTGCACTACTACGCCGTCGACCACAGCCCGTCGTACCTGTGGAATTCGGCGACGTGGGAAATCAGCGAGGCGTTGCTGCCGCACATCGCGACGGTCCTGGCCGGACCGGACGCCTGGGACAGCAGCACGACGATCTCCCGAGCTGTAGAGATTCGCGACGGTGTTGTCCGCAACCCCACCATCTTGTCGTTCCAGCGTCGAGCGGAGGACTACCCGCACCGGGTAGCGACGTAATCCAGTGCGGCTCGAGGCCAACGGCGCCAAAGTTCAGCTGGGCCGGGCCATCTCAATGGGTTCAGGTTGACGTTGAACGGGTCCGGATCGGGCATGCTTGGCCGCTCGGCTCACTGGATCGACACCAGTTGGTCGAGAGAGTCTCTGGGCAGGTCGCCATCGACGATCGCCATGACCTCAAGGCTGTTCAGCGTGATCGCGCCGTTGTGGTTGTCCAGGAAGGCAATGTCCGCCGCGTCACGGCCGGTGGCAATCCGCACCAGGGTTTGCCGCGGCGCCAAGAGCGTTCCGTCGACAACCCACCACTGTCCTCTCACATACGCCTCGGCGACAGCGTGAAAGTCCATGGGGTACAGACCCGGCGCGTACACCGAGACCACTCGGGCGGGCACGTTGACCGCCCGTAGCAGAGCGACGACCAGGTGCGCGAAGTCACGACACACCCCCGCGCCCGCCAGCAATGTGTCCACAGCTCCATCGATCGGGTCGCTGGAGCCAGGCACGTAGTTCAGTCTGTTTCCCACCCACGACGCCACATGCTCCAACAGCGATTCCGAGTCGAGATAGTTACCGAACTCCGTTGCGGCGAAGCCATAGAACTTATCAGCCTCCGCATACCTACTGGGGCGCAGGTACTTTGACACGTCGTAGTCGGTCACCGGAGCCGGCTTGGTTTGGCCGCTGATGGTTGCCTCATAGGCGACGCTCAGCGTTCCCACCGGAACGTCGAGCTTGTGGATTCGGTTGCCGTGCTCACCGCTGATCTCCGCCGCTGCGACGGGGAGCCCGTCCAGGATGAAGGACAACGCCTCGGATACTTCGGCTCCCGGGTGCGGCGCGACGGCGATTTGGAACTCCAGAGCCGTCGGACCGGTGATCTCCACCTCGAGGTGGGCGGCCACCTCTCGCTTCATCACGACCACGATGCCCTGCCCGGCCGCTCTGCGCTCATATCCGTCCCGCTGACCGTGCGCGAGCTGTTGTTCTTCGTGTTGCGGCACCCCGAGAGAGGCCGTTCGAGATCCGCCCGCACCTCAGCGCACCCCGAGCGCCGACATCAGGTCGGGCATCGCGACGGTCGCAAATCCGATCGAGGCGTCCCCAATTCCGTAGGGCAGCACCAAGGTGTCGGCGTGAACGAGTGCGCCGCACGAATAGACCACGTTGGGGACGTAACCGTCCTGCTCGTCCGGGGCGGGACTCAGCAGCGGCTCGCGCAGCCGGCCGATCACTTTCGTCGGGTCGTCGAGGTCGAGCAACAGAGCACCCATCCGGTAGGTGCGCATCGGGCCGACCCCATGGGTGAGCACCAACCATCCGGCATCGGTCTCGATCGGTGAACCACAGTTGCCCAGTTGCAACACTTCCCAGGCCTCGACCGAACGCTGGCACGGGCGCGAGTCCGTCCACACAAATGGGTGATCCGAATACGCGATTGAGTTCGACTCTCGATCCGCCCTCGACAACCCGGCGTACCGACCGTTGATGCGACGCGGAAACAATGCCAGACCCTTGTTGGCCGCAGCGCGCCCAACCATGGGCTTCGAGGTGAATGACCGGAAGTCAGCCGTCTCCAACAGCTGTTGGCTGATGTGCGAACCGCTGTAAGCGGTGTAGGTGGCGTAGAAGGTCACAGAGCCGTCGTCGTCGACGAAGCGCACGAAACGCGCGTCCTCCATCCCGACCGATTCGGCATTCATCGCAGGCCACAACACACGTTCGGAAAGCGGTACCTGGTCGGGGAATTCGACAGCGTAGCTCCTGTCCGCGATCGCGCGGATGTCGGAGATTGTCTCGAGCACACGTCCACGAGTGCTCGAGTGGGACTGCAGTTGGACCAGCCGCTCCTCGAGGTCGCTACGGCTAAAGCACTCACCGAGTGGTTCGAGGACGTAGTTGGCTGCTTCCCCGTCATCGTCGAGTCGGTGAAGCTCGCTGCGGAAGACCGCGGCGTCCAAACCGCCCGCCGCCGTCGCGCCGACCGTGGCGAACGCACCCAGAGGGTCAATGCGAGGACACCCCGATGCATCGACCGCACCGGTCCGAAACCCGATCGAGGACCGATGGCCTTCACCAATACCGCGGACACTCAACACAATCCGTAGTTCACCCGCAGTCGTCCCGGTCTGGTCAGGGTGCGCGACAATGCTGGGATTGCACAGCGCCGCGCCCTCGATCGCGTACTCGCTGGTGAAGGTGGCGCCCAGTAACAGCATCCGGGCATCGGACACTCGCGCATCTGGCCGCAGCCGGTCAGCGAGTTCGCGGGCGTGCCGCCGGAACGTGCCGCCCAGATCGCGATGCCGGCTGTCGAACCGGCTGATCACGTCATCCAGCGAGCGCATAACATCGTCTTCACCCAGCGCGAGGATGCGCGCGAGCACCGCACCTGCCCGCGAATCCTGCTGCTCGAAGCCTTCCTGGCCAGGCACGAAGAGCCGGGTGACGACTCGTGACCTGTCAAGCGTCAGCCGCAGTGGGACACGCTTGGCGAGATCAACTTCCATCGACGTCATCTCTGCAGCAACGATATTCGCCGGCCGTGCTGCATCGTCGAGATCATTGCCAACGTCGACTCAGCGCCTTGATTGAGGTTTACCCCGTCGGCCAGTAGCCCGTCGTATCCACCGCCGGTGGCCGGATCCCACATCAGCTGGCCGGCGTCATTGGCGCCGGTGAACCACGACACAGCATTTCGCACACCGTCGTTCCACTGTGCGGCGGCGTCGACGGCAGCGGCGCGAGCGCAGGCGTCGGCCAGAGCTGCGACCTCGATCGGCTGCTGATCGAAAGCCGGTTGGGGGTCGCCAGGGCCCCGTCCTGCGACCGGAGTGGGCGACAGGTGCCCATTGAGGGTTTCGATGTCCACAAGCCAGGCCAACAGGTCGAGTCCCTGCTGCCACAGTTTCGGTGCCTCCAGCGCCACACCCACACCGATGATCGCTTCGGCCAGAACAGCATTGGCGTAGCGGAGACGCGGCTCGGGCCACGGCCAGTCAGGATTGCCGTTCGGCTTGGCTATCGAGACCGCGTAATCGGTGACCAGTTTGCGGGCAGCGCGATGGTCAGGATGGACCGTGAGAACTTCAACGGCACCCAAAGCGGCGTATGCCATCGCGCGCGGCCATTTCGACCGTCCTTGGGCGGCACGTTCGAACTGGACGAGCGCTGACTTGCGCACCCATACGACGTCGCTGTGCGCTACTGCTGTACCGAGGCCCCAGATGCATCTGCCCCAACAGTCGTCCAGGCTCGGTTCGTCCAACCACTTACCGGCAGCATCCATTCGGTTCCGGCAGGCACCACCGAGGGCTTGGGCGTCATTGAGGAACCGCACGGCAACGCCGGCGAGGCGATTGACCTCACCGGAGGCGCCGGGCTCACGGGCCGCGACGACGAGCACGCGGGCCATGTCGTCAGTGCAATAGCCGTGCTCGGGCCGCGGTTCGTCAAAACACGCATGCTCAAAGGTCCCGCGATGGTCCGTCATCCGAAGTAGTTGATCGAACTTCGGAATCGCTATCTCGCTCATACGAGTGCCGACCTTCGGGAGCAGAGACGTTGAGCCAGAACCAAATAGTCTTTGGCAACCACTGGCCAGGCCATCGTCGGGGCCAACAGGCGCGCCCTTGCCGCCATCTGTCCAGCCAACCGGGGTTGCGTCAGCACTGAGAGCAGGGCGGATGTGAGTGCATCCGTGTCGCCGTGCGGCACGACGATTCCGGTGCCGTCGCCGAGCAATTCGGCCGCATGAGGGAACGCGGTCGCCACGACGGGACGTCCGTTGGCGATAGCGTCAACCAGTACGCCCGAGGTGACTTGTTCGGTGGAGTCGTATGGCAAGACCACCGCCGCCGCTGACTGAATCATGGCGCCAAGCGCCTTGTTGTCCCGGTAGGAGCAGTCGAACTTCACCGAGTCCGCGACGCCGCGGCTGTTGGCACGTTCCCGCAGAGCATCAAGGTAGGCGTCGCCATCCGCGGCGAGCACCTTCGGGTGCGTGCGGCCGGCGATCAGATAGACGGGCCGCCCGGGGAGTTCGCTGAGCGCGGCCATGGCATCGATGACTCGCTCGATGCCCTTGCCCGGCCCAAGCAGGCCCCAGGTCAAGAGCGTGGGACGACCCGAACGTTTGACGTCAGCCCTGGCGCCGACGGTAGCTCCGTGCGGAATCGTGATGATCTTTCGGCTGTCGACTTCGTAACCCAGGCAAAGACGTTCGCGCGCAGCGTTGGTCATCACGACAACCTGATCGGCTTGCGCCACTATCGATTCCAGTACCCAACGTTGTCGCGGCGTAGGCTGTTTGAGCACCGTGTGAGCAACAACGACTGTCGGAACCTGCATCGCACGGATGATGTCGACGACCTCGTCGCCGTCGGCTCCGCCGTAGATCCCGTACTCGTGCTGTATGACCACAACGTCAGATCTGTTCAGCAGCTGTACGCCTGCGGATACCGACGCCGGTACACCGTTGATCAATTCTCCGATGACCTGGACGTCGCCGCTTGGCGGCCCATCGGCGATCCGAACCACGTCGACTGCGGCACCGTTGTCGCGAAGCCCGTCGGCCAGCGCCGCGCTGAACGTGGCCAATCCGCACAATGTCGGCGGATATGTGCTCAGTATTCCGACCCGTGGGATCCGGGAAAAGCCCTGGCGGCTAACGGAACTGGACGTATTTGTTGGAAAGACAGATTGAAAGTTCAAGGTGATCCCGTCTTGCGGTTGTCACCGACGTGCCCGGCATGAGCGAATGCTCGACGAGTCAGCGGCGGACGGCTGAGTCATTCCGGACTGGCTGAATTCCCAACACCACCCACACTACACCCCACGACCAGGCAGTGAGCTCCAACGACGGCCGGCGCGAGAATCGGACAGCGCACCAAACGTCACTCATCCTGCCGCCGCATCGCCAGGCTCCTCATCGATTTCCGTTGATAATGAACAGTTTCCAACCGATCGCCAGGTTTTGCCGGTCAGCACGGATGTCGGTACCGATGCGAGTAGGCTTCATGTACGGCGATGCTTCGGACGCGGTCACCCCTCGGGTCACCGCCGCCCATCTTGGTGGGTTTCATTGCCGCAGACAGGAGCGTCCGATGACGCAACCAGAAGTACGCCCGTCAGTTGGCTGGAAAGAGCCGCCACCACAGGCGACACCGCGCTTACGACTGAAGCCGAAGGGCCCCCAGACCGGTCGCGTTGACGGGGCGTGGTGGCCGCACAGCGAAGACCTCGAGGCCGAAGTCCCCGACCTGCTCGCGGTGTTGTCGATTCGCCTCGGCCCGATCAGCTATGTCCTCTACAAAATGACGGAGTGGGTGAAGGCCCGCGGCAAGATACTGATCGGCGGCCGAACTGTCCGACTCGACGGCTACCACCGCCAACCGAGCAACACAGTTGAAGTTCAGGGGCTTGGCGGCGGGAAGCTTGTCCTGCTCGTCGTACCTGTGGGAACAGATGCCGATCGGGCGCACGCCGTCATGATGACGGCCGCGGCTCCCGACAATGCCTCGACCAGCGATGAACTGCTGGCTGTGGCCCTCGACGGCTAGGCGCGGGTCCGAGCCGTCCACCGATCGGCGGACACCACGGTCCACTGCCAAGATCCACTGCCCAGTGGATACCTGTGGCGCACGCCACTGGCGACGATTGCGTCATGGAAACACGTATCCGCCGGGTCGCGCTCGCCAGCTACGTCGGCTCGGCGATCGAGTACTACGACTTCTTCATCTACGGCACCGCCGCCGCGCTGGTGTTCCCGCACGTGTTCTTCCCGAGTATGAGCCCACTGATGGCGACCATCGCCTCGCTGGGCACCTTCGCGGCAGCGTTCCTGTCCCGGCCAATCGGGGCCGCGGTGTTCGGCCACTTCGGCGATCGCATCGGACGCAAGAACACCTTGGTGTTCACGCTGCTGATCATGGGTGCATCCAGCGTCTGCGTCGGCCTCATCCCCAGCACAGCCGTCATCGGCACGGCCGCACCCCTGCTGCTGATCAGCATGCGACTGCTACAAGGTTTCGCCGTTGGCGGCGAGTGGGCCGGTGCCGCCCTGATGAGCGCCGAGCAGGCGCCGCACGGCAAGCGCGGCTACTACTGCATGTTCACCCAGTTGGGTCTCGGCACCGCGCTGGTCTTGGGCAACCTGGTGTTCCTTGGGGTGCACGGCGCCTTCGGTGACGCGGAAACAGCCTTCCTGCAATGGGGTTGGCGCATCCCGTTCCTCATCAGTGCGGTGCTGGTGGCGGTCGCGCTCTACATCCGGCTGCACCTCGAGGAAAGCCCCGTGTTCGCCGAGTCGGCGGCCGAGGGTCACAGCGGGGTTCCACTCGCCGAAGCAGTTCGGCACCAAGGCCGCGAAGTGGTGTTAGCGGCCGGCGCGGTGATGGGCTTGTTCATGCTGGCGTTCCAGGTGGGCACCTACTTCCCCAATTACGCCGCGACGCACCTGCATTACGACGAGGATCTGATCCTGCTCGTGGGCGTGGCTGGTGGGGTGTGTTCGTTGGTGTTCGTCGCCGCGTCGGCGATCCTGAGCGATACCTACGGCCGTCGCCGCATCCTCGCGCTCGGCGCCGCACTGGCGTTGCCCTGGACCCTGATCCTGTTCCCGCTCATCCAATCCGGCGACCCCGTCCGCTACGGCATCGCCGTCATCGGTACCTACGGCATCATCGGCATCATGATGGGCCCGCTGGCCGCGTTCATTCCGGAGATCTTCGCGGTCCGCTACCGCTACAGCGGTGCCGGCCTGTCCTACAACGTCGGCGGCATCATCGGTGGCGCGCTGCCCCCGGTGCTCTCCCCGGTGCTGCTGTCGTCGTACGGCAGCTGGTCGATCACCGCGATGATGGCGGGCTTCACCGTGGTCAGCCTGGTAAGTGCGCTGCTCCTGACCGAGACGGCCGGACGTGGCTTGGGCGCGGCTGAGTCACCCGAGCCCCGTGAACCCGTCGTCGCGCAGCAGCGCTTGGCCCACGCGGCGTGCTAGCCACCAGCCGACGCCGTCAGGGCGCGGCGGCTTCGACCTTCGCGGCGGCCTCGAGCATCTGGGCCGACCACAGGGAGCACTCTGCCTCTGCCGCACGAATCACGGCGTCAGCGATATCGCACATCGAGCTGTCGTGCTCGGCGCCGGCATCCATTGCGGCCGCGCGCCGTATCACCAGACGCCCCAGATTCACCGACGTGGAGCTGGGCACCACGAGCAGCCGTGCGCAGCCGGTACGACCGGAGACAATCATCAGCCGATGCTGGCGATCGTTCCAGCCGTGCATCGACACCGCCCCCGACGTCAGCGTCTTCAAGACCGGGGTGCCCGACGACGACGACCAGTTGATCTTGATATCGACGATTTCACCCAGCACCGGATGCAATGCCTCGATCAATTCCGGCAGTTCGCGGGCAAGCGCGAAGGAATGCGGCCACCAAGCGCCATCGATGTCACCGCCGAGGGTGGGTTTCAGTGTGACGCGCACCGGACTGGCCAGGCGCCGACTCCCGGACATGCCGTTCACGAGGACGCCGATGTCGGCGAGTGGGACTCGGTGAGTCCAGAGAAAATCGGGTGCGGGACGGGCACATTGGCCGTCTCATACGCAGCATCCGTCGTCTCGACAGGATGAGAGAAAAGGTCGGAGCTTTCCATCTGGGAAATTCCTCACGCGTTAGCAGAGTCGACCTGCGGGCAGAGCCCAGGCCTAACGGTCCCCGCCAATGCAGAACGGATCTGCCTTCGACACTACACCCCGGGGTTCCCCGAGCGTCGGTCGATTCCGGATTCGCGGTCCGGCTGGCGTCGGCGGTATCGAGCGGTGATCGCGTCGGCCGCTCACCGAGCACGTGAAATATCCTGCGGGACAGCAAATTTGCCGGGCGAGAACGCACGAACTCGCCTTGCCGGGCCCCGTTTCCGGGATTCGGGCGTAGAGTCCAAGGGACCGGGACCGCCATCAGGCCCCCTATTGAAGGGCCAACAATGTCCGACAAGTCCCCGCGACAGGGTATGTCGAAGAAATCCGGCAAGTCCCTGAAAGAGAAACGGGCCGACAAGCGCTCCAAGTCCGACGGCCCGCAGGATCAAACCGTGGCCAACGCCAGAACCCGCTGAGTCCCATGTCGACGATGCGCGGCACTAGCATCGGGTAGTCCTTGCCGACAACACTTTTCGCGACTGTCGGTTAACCTGCTCAGGCAGCGGTCGCCCGATTACGCGATCGGCATCTTCGACACCGGTGCCGCGGGCACCACGCTGTTGCACCGGCCCAGGCGGTGCTGCTCGATATCGGCCGCGAACGCGCGCAACGCGCTGCGGACCATCCGCGCGGTCCCGTCAGGGTGCCGACACGCCCCTCGGCCGTCCACAAGCCGGGTGATACGCCGAATCTCTTTGACCAGATGGTCACTGGCGCGCCCGTAGGCCAATTCGTCGATCAATTCGGACAGCCGGGGCAAGCCGTTGCGGCACGGACCGCACTGGCGTGCACTCTCGTCGGCGAGATAACCGGCGATCTCGGCGGTGCGGACCAACCCGCACTCGGTCACACCCAGGGCGTGGACGATTCCGGCGCCGGGCGATGCGCCCAGCGATTGCAGACCCGAGCGGGAGAGCCGGATTCCGGCGAAAGTCTCAGCGGGCAGCCAACTCCCGTGGTAGCCGCCGACCAGTACCGCCGACACCGCCCGGGTGTCGATCAGATCCATGAGCGGCACACCCGTCGGAACCTCGACAACGCCCTCACCGTCCAGCGCACCCGAGAGGGTGACGAGCATGGTGCCCGGGTCCGTCGAGTCGCCGATCGAGCGGAACCACTCGGCTCCGTGGCGGGCGATCAAGGCCAGGTGCGCCAACGTCTCGACGTTGTTGACCAGGGTCGGGCGTTTACGCACCCCCGAGATCGCGACGGGGACAGTGCGGTCGCGTGGCAGCGCGGGTCCGCCCTCGATGTGCCGGATCGCAGCGGATTCCTCGCCCGCGACGAAGGTGTCGGGTGCCTCCACCACCGTCAGCTCGACATCGAGCCCGGCCGACCGTCGCTCGTCGAGCGCCGCGCGTACCGACGCCACGGCGTCGGAGTGGACGTACAGGTAGCCGGTGTGGGCGCCGATCGCGGCGGCGGCGATATCCAGACCGTCGATCACCAGGTGCGGCGCGCGCGTCAGCAGCAGCGCGTCCTTGCGGCTCAGCGGTTCTCCCTCGGCACCGTTGGCGACCACCACGGGATCCGCGCCGGCTACCGCGGCGAGTTTGCGGCCGGTCGGGAAGCCGGCGCCGCCGCGCCCGGAAAGTCCGGCGTCGGTGAGACGTGAAATGAGTTGGCTGCCTGAAATTTTCGGTGCAGCGCCGAAGCAGTCGAGGTGTTCGGCCAGAGTCGGCCCGGCGGCGGCCAGCAGCCGCGGTGCGCTACGCATCGGCATACTCACTGAAGTTGGCGCGCAACCGCCACGTCAGCGCGGCAGCCACGACGACCGCGCAGGCGCCGGCGATCGCGAGGAACCACACACGTCCGGTGTCGGTGCCGTTGCCCAGCGCATGCGCCATCGAGACCGGCCACAACGAGTAGGTCGACCAGTGCACCAACCGGAATGCTCGCGGCCCGATGCGGTGCCGGAGCAGACCGGTGATCACGACGACGGCGAGCACGTCGACGGCGACGGTGCCCAGCCCCTGCCACAGCGGCCGGTAGGTGCCGAGGAAGGGCACGACGATGTCGATGAGTTTCAGCTTGGCGTACGGGTCGAGGAACAGCAGCCCGATGTGCAGCGCGACCAGCAGCGTCGACGACAGGGCGGCGAAGCGATGGACATCAGAGACCGCGAATCTGGGCAGCACCAGCAGCGGGCGCCCGGACCGCGCGGCGATGCCCAACGCCACCGAGACGGTCATGAACACCAACGCGACGACGCCGTTGCCGCGGCCCAGCGCCCACAGTGCCTCGTTCGTCATGACCCGCGTGACACGGTGACGTGCGGGGAGAAGCTGTTGCCGCCCGAGGTGCCGCCGCCGCCGGCCGGGACGTGGCTCTGCCGGATCGGGAACGCGGGTTGCGACTTGGTGCTCGGTGCCGGTGCCTGCTCCTGGACGGTCGCCTTTGGCGTGTAGGCCGGTTTCTGGGTGTAGGTCGGCTGCGGGGTGTAAGTCTGCTGCGGGGTGGAGGCCTCCGCGGGGGCCGGTGCGACCGTCGGCTCCGGGCTCGGGGGCGCCGGAGTGTCCGCCGCGGGCGCCGGCGCTGGGGCTGGTTCCACGACAGGAGGCGCGGGGGGCAGGTCCGCGGCGGGGTCGGTCGCCACCGGGTCGACCGGCGGAAGCTCGGCAACGACGGGCTTGACGGTGTCGCCGTAGGCCAACGCCGATGCGCCCGCCACTCCGGCGATGCCGATGCCGGCCAACGCCCACGAGGTCACGGCGGCCCGGCGGAATCCGGAACGAGGTGAGTCCATGCAGTGATGGTGGCAATGGATTCTTTACGGCCTCTAAGAACTGGTGACGAAAGTCCCCGTGGCCCTGATCCGGCGTCGTGACATTCTGGAGCGGTGAGCACTTGGGACGACAGCACCGATACCGGCGAATACAGCGTCGAGGACGACAACCAGCTCCAGCCCGAGGACACGTTGGTCGACCGCGGCGTCGACGACATCCTCGACGAGGGCATTTCCCCTCCGGAGCGGCCGATCGCCCGCACGAACCTCGACCACCCCGGCCCGGAGACGCTCGACGAATTACTCGCCGAGGAGGAACCCGATCCGGTGTCCCGGCTGAACAATGTGCTTGACGAGCTGAATGGCTCCGCCGCGGACGACTCCGACTATCCGGAGGACGACGAGGTCGGCCGGGTTCGGTCGGGTCGTCTGGTGGCCCCCGATGCGGGCTTCGGTGAGGACGACGAGTCCGAGCTCGTGGCCGAAGACGTCGGTATCGACGGCGGGGCGGCCTCCGCGGAGGAGGCCGCCATGCATGTCATCGACGATGAGGACGACTAGGCGGGTCGAACCCGCTAGCGCACGGCAGCATTGATCGAGGGTTTGTCGATCATCCCCTTCTCGACGCCCCAGATCGTGGCGATCGTGCGGTACTCCCCGGTCTCGATCAAATGCTGCAGCGCCTGGCGCAGCGGCTCGGCGAGACCGGAGTCCTTGGCCACCGGCCATCCGTACGGTGCGGAGTCGAACACCGCACCGGCGGCCTCGAGTTGTCCGCCGCTGGTTTTGATGGTGAACCCGGTGACGGGCGAATCGGCCGACATGGCATCGACTTCCCCGGCCATCAGTGCGGCGTTGAGATCGTCCTGCCGGGTGTAGATGACCTTCTTGATGGGGGGCTTGCCGGCCACCACACAGTTGTTGCTCTTGGCAGGCAGCTCCTCGGACTCCTGCAGAGAGGGGTAGGCCACCCCGACCCGCAGGCCGCACGCGTTGTCCGGGTCGATCGCGGCGCCGGGCCGCTGCGCCCATAGCGTGCCGGCCCGGAAGTAGGTCACGAAGTCGGCCGCGGCTTCGCGTTCTTTGGTGTCGGTGAACGACGACATGCCGAGGTTGAAATCGCCCGCGCGCACCGACGGAATGATGGCCTCGAACGCGGTCTGGCGGTACTCCGGTGTCAGACCGAGAGTACGGGCGACCGCATTCATCAGGTCGACGTCGAACCCGACCACTTGGCCGTCGGCGTCGATGAATTCGTTTGGCGCATAAGGGATGTTCACGCCGACGACAAGCCGGCCCGACTCCCGGATCTTGGCAGGTACCAGGGCCGCGATGGACGGCACCGCGCCGTCGGCCTGCGGTAGCGGTTCCGAGCTGGATGCGGTGCCCGCCAGGCTCGTTGCGCTGCTGGACCGAGTGTCCGATCCCTGCCATTGCCAGGCACCGATACCCGCGGCGGCCACCAACAGGAGGGCCGCGCCGGCGGCGGCGAATGCGCGCCGGCGGTGTGGCCGCGGCTCGGCCAACACGTGCCGACCGGAACTTCCGGTCTTGCGACTCCGCGCGGTCAGGGCCTGGCGTGCGGCGGCGGCCAGTTCTCCGGCGCTGGCGTAGCGCTGGGCCGCCTTCTTGGCCATGCCTTTGGCGATGACCTCGTCGAAGGCGGCCAGCTTGGGGTTCTTCTCGGACGGTCGCGGGGCGGGCGTGGTCATGTGCCCGGCGATCTGCTGTTCGAGGCTGTCGTCCGGGTAGGGCCGGTCGCCGGTGAGGCATTCGTAGAGGACGCACGTCAGTGCGTAGACATCGGATCGGTGATCGGCCTGGCTGCCGCTGAACCGCTCCGGGGCCATGTACGCCAGCGTGCCCAGCGTGCTGCCGGCCGTCGTCAGCCCCGCCTCACTCGCGGTGCGGGCCAGTCCGAAGTCGATCAGGTAGGCGAAGTCGCGACCGGTGATCAGAATGTTGGACGGCTTGACGTCGCGGTGGATCAGGCCGGTCGCGTGGGCGGCGTCCAAGGCGGCGGCGACCTGCTCGACGATGCTGACCGCACGCGCAGGGTCCAACGGCTTGCCGGTGTCGGACAGGATCGAGCCCAGCGTGTGGCCTTCGATGAGCCGCATGTCGAGGTAGAGCCGACCGTCGATCTCGCCGTATCCGTGGATCGGGACGACATGCGGTTCGTTGAGGGCGGCTGCGGCTTGCGCCTCACGCCTGAATCGTTGCTGGAACGTCTCGTCCTCGGCCAGCCGGTGCGGCAGAACCTTGAGGGCGACCACGCGATCGGTCTTGGTGTCGAAGGCCCGGTAGACCTCGCCCATCCCGCCACGACCTATCAGCTCCTGCAGCTGATAGTGCCCAAATGGTGTCGCCTCCACCATCTACTCCTTGGCAGCTCCCCCGACCGTCGATTGAAGCTACATCACCTTTGCCAGGGACGCCGCCGGTCGGCGAGACGAAACAGAGAGGTCTCTTTTGCCTGCGAGCCTTCGACCACCTGCGCCTTGGCACGGTACGGTCATAGGGGCTGACCCACCAGCCTCGCGGGAAACGTCACGGCGGCGATCTGAATGCCCCGCCGCACCGGTGCCCTCCGGCCCGACGTAAACCGACCGCAGTTCTGGCGCCAAACCATTGGCGCGTGGCCGATCACTCAGCGTCGAACGAGCGCTGCGTCACCCCACTCTCGCGGCAGTACACCTGCGGCCACAACATCGCACGTCGCACGCTGCGCGGCGCGCAGAAGGAAGGCTCCGTTGAGCCAGTTCACCGAAACCATGGTCAGTAACGCCCGGTGGAGCATGAAGGGCATGGTCACGGGCGAGCCCGACGCTCCCGTGCGCCACAGCTGGGCCGAGGTGCATGCGCGCGCCTGCCGGATCGCCGGCGGCCTCGCAGCAGCCGGTGTCGGTCACGGCGATGCTGTCGCCGTGCTCGCCGGCAATCCTGTCGACATCGCGCCGACCGCGCAGGGCATCTGGATTCGAGGCGCCTGCGTCACCATGCTGCACCAGCCGACGCCGCGCACCGACCTGCTGCGCTGGGCTGAGGAGACAATGTCGGTACTCGCGACGATCGACGCCAAAGTCGTCGTTGTCGGCGAGCCGTTCCTACCGGCCGCGCCGCTGCTCACCGAGCGGGGAATCCGAGTGGCCATCGCCGGAGAACTGCTACAAGCAGCCCCGGTACGCCCCGTGCACTCCCGCGACGAAGACCTCGCCCTGATGCAGCTGACCTCGGGCTCGACCGGCTCCCCTAAGGCGGTCCAGATCACGCACGCCAACGTTGTCGCGAACGCCGAGGCGATGTTTGTCGGCGCCGAGGTCGACGTCGAGTCCGATGTGATCGTCAGCTGGTTGCCCTGCTTCCACGACATGGGCATGACCGGCTTCCTGACCGTGCCGATGTACTTCGGTGTCGAGCTCATCAAGGTCACCCCGATGGACTTTCTCCGAGATAATTTGTTGTGGGTCAAGCTGATTGACAAGTACAAGGGCACAATGACCGCTGCCCCCAACTTTGCCTACAACCTCCTGGCGAAGCGGCTGCACAGCTTGGCATCACCCGGCCAGTTCGACCTGTCGTCGCTGCGCTGGGCCTTGTCCGGTGCCGAGCAGGTCGATCCGGCCGACGTGGAGGCTCTCTGCGCCGCGGGCGCACCGCATGGGCTGCGACCCGAGGCGATCCTGCCCGCCTACGGAATGGCCGAGACAACCGTCGCCGCCTCGTTCTCGACGTGCGGCGCAGGCATGACCGTCGACGAGATCGACGCCGATCTGCTGGCTGTCCTTCATCGCGCGGTACCCGCAACCCGAGGAAACACCAGACGTCTGGTGACATTGGGTTCGCTGCTGGACGGACTGGAGGCCCGCATCCTCGACGAGGACGGCGCCGTGATGGGCACCCGCGGGGTCGGCGTGATCCAACTCCGCGGTGCCCCCGTCACGCCCGGGTACACCACGGTTGCCGGCTTCATTTCGGCGCAGGACGATCAGGGCTGGTACGACACCGGCGACCTGGGCTATATCACCGAGAATGACGAGATCGTCGTCTGCGGCCGGCTCAAGGACGTCATCATCATGGCCGGGCGCAACATCTATCCGACCGATATCGAACGCGCCGCCGCCCGCGTCGACGGCGTGCGGCCCGGGTGTGCGGTCGCCGTCCGGCTCGATGCTGGGCATTCACGCGAATCATTCGCTGTCGCAGTAGAATCCAAGGGTTTCGATGACCACGACGAGGTGCGTCGCATTGAGCACGAGGTGATCCACGAGGTGGTGGTGGAGGTCAACGCCCGGCCCCGCAATGTCGTGGTGCTGGCCCCGGGAGTCATCCCCAAGACCCCATCCGGCAAGTTACGCCGCGCTCACGCTTTGGCGTTGGTCACCTGACGGCAGCGGTACATTTATCGAGCGGGGATCCCGCTGTCTCCGCCCAGTGACACCCGGGGAGGGGGTCGATGGACGACTACGACGCGCAGCCGGGCCGCAAAACGCCCCTGGAGCCGGAGCTCTCCCCGGCCCAGCTTCATTCTGACGAACTTGACCTGAACGCTGGGCTCAGCGGTTTGGCGGGGATCGTCGCGGACGCCGCCAGCGTCGACGAAATACTGTGCCAGGTAGCGCAATTCGCGGTTCAGGCGATACCGGGCGCCGACGGAGCCGGGGTCACCCTGATCCAACCCCGTGGCCCGGACCCAGGTGAGAACCTTCACATTCAGGCGTGGTCGGTGACTGCGGACTTCATCAAGGCCATTGACACCCTGCAATACGACAAGCTCGGCGAGGGGCCGTGCATCACCTGCATCCGGTCCGGACGACCGGCGGTGAGCGGTTCGCTGGGCAGCGACCGCCGCTGGCCTCATTTTGGCGGTGCGGTGGCGCGATTGGGCGTGCATTCCGTACTGGCTCTGCCGCTGACCGTTGGTGAGCGGGTCATCGGCGCGATCAACTCCTATGCCCACGGCCGCGATGCATTCACCGAACACGCCGTCCATCTGGGGACCCAATTCGCCGGTCCCGCAGCGGTATCGGTGTACAACACGCAGCTGCTGGCCAGCACCCGACTGCGCACGTTGCAACTGCAACAGGCGTTGCGCAGCCGGGCAGTGATCGACCAGGCGATCGGCATCATCCGCAGCCGCTCCGGCGGCACCGCGCAGGAGGCCTTCGACCGGCTCACCCGCATCAGCCAGCGTGAGCACATCAAATTGGCTGACGTCGCCGAGCAACTCGTCGAGGAGGCGGTGCGGCGGGCCCGGGCACGTCAGCAATAGGTGCTCAATGCCGACCGCGGGCTAATTCGGTCAGAGCCCTGATCAACTCTGGCCGGGTGTGCCGGTCTCTCATCAGCCGCCGCGCGACATCCGTCAGATGCTCGCCGCGCGCGCGGCTGTGGGTGCGCAGCAGCCGGAATGCCTCATCCATCGAGATACCGAGCACCTCGCTGACAAATCCCTTGGCCTGCTCCACGACTGTGCGGCTGGTGACAGCGGATCTCAGCGGCGATACCACAGTATCGAGAGTGGGCGAATGTTCCTGCAGCACAGCCACACACGCGATGTGGGCAAGGGTCTGAGCAACCAGTCCATCCGCTTCGCTGAGTCCACCGGTCCGGGTATCGAACAAGTTCAGCGCACCCAGCACCGTCCCGGCCGCGCGCATCGGTAGGGCGTGCACTGCCACGAAGCCGGCCTCCGCCGCGGCCGGGGCAAACCGCGGCCACCGGTCGACCTGAGTGGCGATGTCAGGCACCACGACCGGCTCGCCGATCCGGTAGCAGTCGATGCAGGGCCCCTGCTCGGCCTGCAGCTGGAACAGCTCGAGATCCCGCGTCTGCTCCGAGGTGGCGGCCACCAGATGAAGCCGCCGAAGTGGATCGGCGAGCAGGAATCCTGCCGACGCGATGTCGAGCAGTTCGGCACAGCGTTCAGTCAGTTCGGTCAGCAGGTCCACAACGTCGAAATCGTCGAGCAGACTGTCGACCAGTGATACCACCGCGCCGAGTACGCGGGTTTCGCGAAGGTCATCGCTCGCCATGGCTTGCCTCCCGCCTGTATGTGCGATGCACATCTTCGAGGTTCATCGGTCCGCCTCCAGTCTGAGCCGCCGGTCGATGATGTCGCGAGCGACGTCGGTGGCGCTTCGACCGGTGGCGTAGGCGTGCGCACGCAGCCGCACCAGGGCCTCGGTCGGGTCCACGTCCAGTTGCGCCACCAACATTCCGGTTGCCTGGCTGACCTCGGCACGGCTCAACGCGCACAGCTCCGCCCACGCGCTACTGCTCGGATCATCGACAGCCGCCTGCAAGTCGCCGACGAGCAGATCCAGAACCGGAATGCCGGCCAGATCGGCCGCGGCCGCAGCGCCCACGAGTTGTTCACCCGCCAACGCACCCGGTTGCGCCCGGAAGAGATCGAGCGCGCCGACGTACTCACCGGCTACCAGCACCGGCATGGCAAATACTCCCCGGATCCGATGTTCCAGCATCGCGCGACCGTAACTGGGCCAGCGGGCTTCACCGGGGTGGGCCAGATCGACCACCACCACCGGGGCCTGCTGGAGGACCGCGTCCAGGCACGGCCCCTCGCCGTAGGTGAACTGCAATTCGTCGTACGCGCGGGCTGAAGCACCGCTGGAGCCGAGCGTGCCAGCGTTCGCGCCGTCGAAAACGAGCGAGATCGCGGCCGCGTCGATGTCGAGCAGGAGCACGCATGCTTCACAGAGCCGGTCGGCGGCTTTCACTCCGCGCTGTCCGTCGACGGCCGCAACAAGCTCGTCCTGGATCGTCAAGCTAGCCGCACCAAGCTTGTGGTGCCTGCTCGGCAAGTGATCGTTCCGCGGCCATCACTCCACCCTCCCCTACTGGGGTCACTATTGGTCGGATTTGCCGAAGCCGCGCGCCGACGGCCCCAGCCGGCAACACTGCCCAACACGGGTAGGCTGTAGTGGCTGGCACATTCAGCCGGCCCGAATCGGCTCCCCACCTCTGCGGCGCCGCGAGCATCCGCTCACAGCCGGGCGCTTTCTCCAATGCCGTTGTCGCTCAACACAACGGTCGATTTGTCGAGGACTCCCATCGCCATCACAGACGTCGCCGACTATGCGCATCTGAGCCAGCAGGACATCGATACCTTGGCGGCCGCACTCGATGCGATCCGCAGCGATATCGAGGATTCCCGTGGCGCGCGCGATGCCGCCTACATCCGCCGAACGATCGCGTTCCAGAGGGCGCTGGATGCGGGCGCCCGCCTGTTGATCTTCGGCAGCCGATCGCGGCGCGGGTGGCTACTGGGGGTGGCGTCCCTGGCCGTGGCCAAGAGCATCGAGAACATGGAAATCAGCCACAACGTTGTTCACGGCCAATGGGATTGGATGAACGATCCCGAAATACACTCCACCACCTGGGAGTGGGATATGGCCGGGCTCTCGTCGCAATGGCAGTACTCGCACAACTACCGACACCACGTCTTCGCCAATGTCGTCGGCGTCGACGACGACCTCGGCTTCGGCATCATGCGGGTGACCCGCGACGTCGCATGGCGCCCACGTAACCTGATGCAGCCTTTCCGCAACGCGCTGCTGGCCGTCATCTTCGAATGGGGCATCGCCCTCCACGGTTTGCACTCAGAACATGAACGCGCAACAAACGCTGAACAACGCCAAGGCCACACGCGCGCACTCAAGTCCAAGATCCGGCGTCAGGTCATCAAGGATTACGTTGCGATCCCGGCTCTCAACGGATCTCGTTGGCGACGGGCGCTGTCGGCCAATGTTGCGGCCAACATCGTGCGAAATCTGTGGGCCTACACCGTGATCTTCTGCGGACATTTCCCCGACGGCGTCGCGACATTCACGCCCGACGTCATCAAGGACGAAAGCAAGGGCGAGTGGTACCTGCGCCAGATGCTGGGCAGCGCCAACTTCACAGCCGGGCGGGTGCTCGCCTTCCTCAGCGGAAACCTGTGCTACCAGATCGAGCACCATCTGTTTCCCGATCTGCCGAGCAATCGCTACGCCCAGATCGCCCGACAGGTTCGCCCGCTGTGCGATGAGTACGGGCTGCCGTACACCACCGGCTCGCTGCTGGGCCAGTTCTTCCAGGTCCAGCGCAGCATCCTGAAGTTGGCACTGCCCGACCGCGTCGCGTAAGCCTCGCACTCCCTGGCGTCACTGCGACCGTAGGTTCACTTGTCGGCACCATAGGTCCGATTATGTTAATGAATATTCTCCGTTTCCTTGACGCCACCGCTGGCGGGGTCCTACCGTGACGACAGGTTGGGGAGGTTGACGTCGCGGACTTCGGGCTTCGCGGGGTGATGGATCGAGGTGCGTGAACATCACTCGTGAATTCGTTTCTGATCGTCAAAGTGTAACTAGGTCAGCATATTTGGGATTGGCGATGATGCGGGCACGATGGTGACGGCCGAGAGTTTTCCCTCTGCGGGCGCTGCGGCCAACCCCGAAGCCGTGAACGTTGTCGGCGAATGGACTGTCGGCTATGTGAAGCGACATCCCCTCGCATCACTGACAACCGTGGGTGACCAGTTCGTCCTTGGCGTGAGAACCTTGCAGTACTTATTTGTCGACCTCGTCACCGGCCGCTTTCCGCTGCAGGAATTTGTCCGCCAGGGCGCTTTCATGGCAGGGACAGCTGTGGTTCCGACCGTGCTGGTGGCCTTGCCGGTCGGCGTGACGCTGTCGATCCAGTTCGCCCTGCTCGCCGGGCAGGTCGGCGCCACCTCGCTGGCGGGTGCGGCCAGCGGCCTGGCGGTGATCCGGCAGGCCGCGTCGCTGGTTGCAGCGATCCTGATGGCCGCCGCCGTCGGCTCGGCCATCACCGCCGACCTGGGCTCGCGAACCATGCGCGAAGAGATCGACGCCATGGAAGTGATGGGTGTCTCGGTGATCCGCCGCCTGGTTGTGCCGCGATTCGCCGCCGCGATCATGATCGGCGTCGCCCTCACCGGAGTGGTGTGCTTCGTCGGGTTCCTGGCGAGCTACCTGTTCAACGTCTACTTCCAGAATGGGGCACCCGGCAGCTTCGTGGCCACCTTCGCCTCGTTCACCACCCCGGGCGACATGGTGCTCGCGCTGCTCAAAGCCGTGGTGTTCGGCGCGATCGTCGCCATCGTGTCCAGCCAGAAGGGGCTGTCCACCAAAGGCGGCCCGACCGGGGTGGCCAACTCGGTGAATGCCGCTGTCGTCGAATCGATTCTGATCCTGATGGTCGTCAACGTCGTCATCAGCCAGCTCTACAACATGCTGTTCCCCCGGGTGGGGCTGTGACGTGACGGTATCCACCTACAGTCCGTTCCGGGTCCCGTGGTCCCGATTCTCCCGCATGCTCACCTCGCCGATCCTCCGGCTCGGCCACATGCTGGTGTTCTTTATCCGCGCGGTAGCCGCGGTGCCGATCGTGTTGCGCCACTATCGCGCCGAGTTCGCCCGGCTGCTGTCGGACATCGCGTGGGGCAACGGGTCATTGGTGGTGGGCGGTGGTACCGCGGGAGTCGCGCTGGTTCTCGGCGTGACGGTCGGCGCGATCGTCGGCATCGAGGGCTACAACTTTCTGAACCTGCTGGGGCTGGGACCCGCGACCGGGATCATCTCGTCGTTGGTGAACACCCGCGAGCTCGCGCCGATCGCGGCATCGTTGGCGTTCGCGACCCAGGGTGGTTGCCGCTTCACCGCGCAACTGGGGTCCATGAGGATCGCCGAGGAGATCGACGCCCTGGACTCGCTGGCCATCCGGCCGATCCCCTATCTGGTCACCACCCGACTGATGGCGTCGGTGGTCGCCGTGATCCCGCTCTACGTCTTGTGTTTGGCGGTGAGCTACCTGACCACCCAGATCGTGGTCGAGGTGATCAGCGGCGGATCGAACGGCGCATACATGCATTACTTCACTCTGATGCTGTCCGGCACCGACATCCTGTACTCACTGCTCAAAGCGGTCGTGTTCGTCTGGATCGCCTCGACGATCCAGTGTTACTACGGCTTCTACGCCAGTGGCGGACCCGAGGGTGTCGGCATCGCGGCGGGCCACGCGATGCGCGCAGCCATCACGGTGACGATCGTGGTGAACATGCTGATGACCATGGCGTTGTGGAGCGTCGACGCCGGGGCCAGGTTCGGCGGATAGATGGCGAATTCCTTTGACACCGACGGGCGCGGCCCCACGGACCGTCAGCTGCTCGGCTGCGGTGTCGCTGTCGTGGTGGTCGCCGCGTTAGTGACGACACTGCTGCTGGCGAAGTCGAACGGCAAGCTCGACAACTACGTGCGGGTGGTCGCCGATCTGCTCAACGTCGGTGACGGGCTGCCGCAGAAGTCGGATGTGAAGTATCACGGTGTTCTCGTCGGCGCGGTCGACAGTGTGATCCCAGCGGCCGACGGTCACCCCAACTACGTCCACATTGACCTCAAACCCGAATACGCGGGCTCGATTCCGGCATCGGTGACCGCGCGGGTGGTGCCGTCCAACGTGTTCGCGGTGTCGTCGGTGCAACTGGTCGCCGACGGTGCGGGCCCCGCGATCCGCGCCGGCGAGCACATCCCCGAGGACACCGCGCTGCCGACCGTGCTGTTCCAGACCACGATCAGCAAGCTGCGTGACGTGCTGGCCGCCACCGGCCGCGGACGCGAGGACCGCAGCGTCGGCATCCTGGCTGCCGTCAACGCCGCCACCGAGAACCGGCGAGGCAAGCTGCTCACCGGCGGCGCCCAATTGAATCGGCTTCTGGATCAGCTGAACTCGGTGGTCAGCACCGACGACGGACCCTCGACGATCTCGGCGCTGATCGACGCCACGCACGGGTTGGCCCAGACCGCACCCGACCTTGTCGATGCCCTGCACCAGGCCGTGCAACCCATGCAGGTGCTGGCCGAAAAGCGTTCGGCACTGACCGCGTTGGTGACCGGCGGCACCCACACGCTGGGCACCACGCGCACCGCCCTCGACAATCACATCGACCAGCTGACCGGTATCAGCCACGACCTGACGCCGGTGATGGGCAGCCTCGCGATCAATGCCGGCAAGTTCGTCCCGGCGTTCACCAAGCTGAACGGGTTGTCGCGCAAGTTCTTCGACGAAGTGTGGATGCCGGCGCTGGACACCGGGAACATGCGCGTCAACCTGTCACTGACTCCGAGCTATGACTACACCCGCGCCGATTGCCCCCGATACGGCCAACTGCTGGGCAACAGCTGCTACACCGCGCCGAAGATCGTGGTGCGGCCCGATCTACCCGAAATGCTGCTGCCGCAGAACTACCAGCCGCCCAAGGATCTGGCGCCGCCACCGGGCACCGTCGTCGGGGCAGGTGGCAACCTCGTCGCCGTCGGTCCGCCGCTGATCAATCCGACCCCCAACCTGACCGACCCGAATCCCCCGACGCCGTGGTGGGCGCCGCCGTTTCCGCCGGTGCCCGGCACCGCCGACCCGGACAACGCGCCCCCGCCACCGGCTGCACCTGCGCCGCTACCCGCCGAAGCCGGAGGGTCCTGATGAGATTCCGTGCCCCGCTGATCGGGCTGTCGCTGTTCATGATCGTCGCGGTGACGCTGACCTGGCTGGTGTACGTCACGCTGCGCCGAGACGTGGCCGGCCCCACCACCTCCTACGCCGCGATGTTCACCGACGTGTACGGCCTGCGGGAAGGTGACGACGTCCGAATGGCGGGCGTGCGGGTCGGGCGGGTCCAAAAGATCGAGCTGGCAGGCAAACTAGCCAAGGTGTCGTTCGTCGTGCAGAACGACCAGCCGTTGTTCGGCAACACGGTCGCTTCGGTGACCTACCAGAACATCGTCGGCCAGCGGTACCTCGGGCTGTCACTCGGCACGATCGGCAGCCCCGGACCACTCGCACCGGACGCCACCATTCCGGTCGAACGCACCGACCCGTCGTTCGACGTCGGCACCCTGCTCAACGGTTACGAGCCGCTGTTCAGCGTGCTGAACCCCCGCGACGCCGACAACTTGACGAAGGGCGTGATCCAGTCGCTGCAGGGCGACAACGCCTCGATCGTCAACCTGGTGAACCAAACATCCACGCTGACCGACACATTCGCCGGACGCGATCAGACATTGGGTGACGTCATCACCCAGCTGAACACGGTGATGAGCAACCTCGCCGGGCAGAACACGAGCCTGGACCAGGTGCTGTCCCAGACCAGCAAGGTGGTGTCCGACTTCAACGCGCGACGCCCCGAGCTGATCGACTCGACCGGCGCGCTGGCGCGGGTGATCCGCCAGCTGTCCGCCGTCTCCACTTCAGTAAACCCGGCGCTGAACGAGATGATCACCCGCCAGCCCGGTTTCACCGGCCATCTGGTCGACATCGAACCGCAGCTGGCGTTCACCGGAGCCAACCTGCCGCTGTTGCTCAAGGGCCTGGCTCGCATCACGAACGAGGGCGCCTATGCCAACGCCTACGCGTGCGACCTGAACGGCACCGGCTTCTTCCCCGGCCTCAACGACATCACCCCGATCATCGTCAACGCCGCGACCCCCGGAAACAAGGCGATGTACACCCCGCGGTGCAGGAACATGGCCAATGGCTAGGCGCACGTTGGAAAGCTACAACAAGACCTGGCTCGGTCTGATCGCCGTGGCCGTGGTCACCGTGGTCGTCGGTGCGATGCTGATTGCCAACGCGGCCAACATTTCTCACCGGCATTACACGGCCATGTTTCTCCAGGCTGCCGCGCTGCAGGTGGGCAACCCGATCACGATCGGCGGCATCCAGGTGGGCAAGGTCACCAGCATGAAGCTGGCCGGTGATCACGTGGAGGCCGGCTTGGAGGTGCGCGACGACATCGCGCTCGGCAAGGATTCGAAAGCGGTCATCAAAGTCGCCACCATCCTTGGTTCGCGTTATCTCGCGTTGGAACCCGAGGACGGTGGAAGCCTGCCCGACAACACCTTTGACCTGGCGCACACCGAGGTGCCCTACGATCTGCAGGCCGCCCTGGCCGACGTGACGACCACCTACGAGCAGGTCGACACCGATGCGTTCGCGACGTCACTCGGGGTGCTCGGCAAGCAGATGCAGGGCCTGCCTGCCGTGGTGCCACAGGCCATGCAGAACATCCAGACCTTGTCGACAGTGATCGCCGACCGTCGGGACCAGTTGGGCGCCTTGCTGAAAAGCACCGACATGATCAGCAGCACGCTGGAACGTCAGCACGCCAACATTGCCGCGATGATCACTCAGGGCCAGGAGCTGATCGGCCGGTTCGTGGATCGCAGTGCGACGTTCCACGCGATGATCGCGGCACTGACCGATCTGGTCAACACGATGAGTACCACCGTGGTGGCCAACCGCGGCGAGCTGGACCAGACCATCACGAATCTGCGCCGGCTGTCCGACCTGTTGGCGCAGCATGACGATCTGCTCCGCAGCACCCTGCAGGCCGGGCCGGTGGCGCTACGTGGCTTCGCCAACGCCAGCGGCACCGGCAACGCCGTCGACTTCAACACGCCCAACGGAATCGCCGTCGACTCGTGGATGTGTGCCATCAGCGGGCGCGCCAAGCAGTTCGGCATGATCTCGTACTACAAGGACTGCAAATGAGCGCGCGGTCCAGGCTGCTGGCTCTCGTGACGGTAGCCGTGGTGGTCGTCGCGTCCGCGGTCACCGTGGCGTGGGTGTACTTCCGCTCCACCACCGACCACATCACGCTGAAGGCCCAATTCGACAGCGCCGCCGGGCTTTATATCGACAACACGGTCGCGGTGCTCGGCATGCCGGTCGGCAAGGTCACTGCGATCACGCCGAAGAGCGGCTACGTCGAGGTGCAGTTCACCGTCGACCGCGACGTGCAGATTCCGGCCGATGCGCAGGCGGTGACGATCTCGACGTCGATCCTCACCGACCGGCAGATCGAGCTCACCCCGCCGTACCGCGGCGGTCCGGTGCTCAAGAACAACGACACCATCGGCCTGCCGCGCACGAAGACACCGGTCGAGTTCGCCCGCGTGCTCGGCGTGCTGGACAAGATCTCGACGTCACTCAAGGGCGACGGGAACGGCAACGGTCCGGTGGCCGACGTCGTCAACTCGGGCGCGGCGATCGCCGACGGCAATGGGCAGAAGATCAAGGACGCGCTGGGCCAGCTGTCGAATGCGTTGCGGCTGTCCGCCGACGGGGGCGAACAGACTCGCGATCAGCTGACCACGATCGTACGCAACCTGAGCTCACTGTTGCAGGCCGCCGCCGACAACGACGCCACGCTGCGCGACTTCGGCACCACGGTGCGCCAGCTGAGCCAGATCGTCAACGACGAGAACTTCGGCAGCGGCACCACCGGAAAGACGATGAACACTCTGCTCACCCAGGTCGGGGATTTCCTGGAGAAGAACAGGGACAACATCAAAGCTGTTGTCAACAATGGCAACACGACAGCGAACACCCTCGTCGAACGGCAGCGCGATCTCAAGGAGTTCATCGACGTCGCCCCGCTGACGCTGGACAACATGTACAACGTCGTCGACCAGAACAACGGCGCCGCCCGCGCCCGGGTGCTCACCGACCGGGTGCTGTTCGACACTCAGTACACCAAGGAGATCTGCAACCTGATGGGCCTGCGCCAGTTGGGCTGCAGCACCGGCACATTGCAGGACTTCGGACCGGACTTCGGGCTCTCCTATGTGCTGGACGGCATGGCTGCGATGGGCCAGAAATGAAACGCTGCGTCGCGATTCTGGTGGTGGCGGTCGGTGCCACCGCATGCTCGTCGAACGGCCTGTCCAGCCTCCCGCTGCCTGCGCCGACGGTCGGCAGCGGCGGCTACCGGATCACCGCAGTGTTCTCCAACGCACTGAACCTGCCCGCCAGCGCGAAGGTGAAGCTCGCCGGTGCAGATGTGGGCCAGATGGAATCGATGGTGGCACGCAACTACACCGCGGTCACCACCATCCGGATCATGGACGGAGTGCGGCTACCGCAGGGCAGCACAGCCGAATTGCGCTCGGCCACCCCGCTGGGTGATGTGTTCATCGCGCTCAAGCCCCCACCAGGAGCCTCCCCGGCGACGCCGCTGTTGAAGGACGGCGACACCATCGGCCTGGACAACACCGCGGCCGCGGCCACAGTCGAATCGGTGCTCAGCTCGGCGGCGGTGATGGTCAACGGCGGCGCGGTGCGCAACCTCACCAACATCATCAACGGCATGGGCAAGGCGACCGGAGATCAAGGCCAGGCGTTCGGCGACATCATCGCCAAGACCAACGGCACGCTGGCCAAGCTGACGGCACGTTCCGACCAGATCTCGGATGCGTTGACCGAAACCTCGCGACTGGCCCACGAACTCGACGCCAAGAATCAGGCTTTGACCGAGGTGATGGTGGCTGCCGGCCCGGCGACCGACACGCTGGCCGCCAACGCCGACGCCGTCGCCGACGTCGTCCGGCAGGCCGGTGATACCAGCAAGCAGCTGGAGAAGTTCCCGTCGGTCGCGGGTACCGACACCAGCGGGCGCAGCGTGATCGGCGACGCCAATACCATCGCCCGCTCGTGGAACGACCTGGTGCTGGCACCGGATGCCAATCTGGCTGCCTTGAACCGGCTGATGCCGCCGATCATCAAAGCGACTGCCAGCAATGCGTTTTCGGTGCGGGCCAGCATCGACCGGCTGGTACTCGGATCGATGCCCGATGCCGGCTTCCTCGGCGACCCCGGCTTCCACGGGCCCAAGCGTTATGACTGGGCGCAGATGGTCGGCTCGTTCAAGTACACGCTGTGGCGCTTGCAGCAGCGGGTGGTCGGGTCTGGTCCCGGCGTGCCCCAGGTACCGGTGCTGCCGAGTCCGACCGATCCAGGCCAGGTGATCGTCGCACCCCCTGGTCCTGCCCCGGGACCGCCGCCGTCGGAGCCGCCGCCATGATCTCTTACGCAGCCGACCGGGTCGTACGGGTGGTCGGATTCGGTTATCGGCATCGATTGTGGCTGTCGACAGCGGGTTTGGTGATGACGCTGGTGGTCGGTGCCGCGTACGTGATGCTCGGTGCGTTGCGGGTGTCGCCGTTCGACTCGGCGTACCGGGTGACCATTCAATTGCCGGAATCCGGCGGGCTGCTGCCCAATCAGGACGTCACGCTGCGGGGGGTGGCGATCGGGCGGGTGCAGTCGCTGGCGATCACACCGAACGGGGTCAACGCGGTGGCCACGGTCCGCTCGGACGTACAGATCCCCGCCACGAGCCCGGTTCGGGTGTCGGGGTTGTCCCCGGCCGGTGAGCAATACATCGAATTCGCACCGGATTCCGACGCAGGCCCCTACCTGCACGACGGCAGCGTGATCGCGCAGAGCAACACATCGGTGCCGGTCAGTCTGGCTGACGTCCTTGCCCACGCCGACGGCATGCTGAAGCAGGTCGACCCGGCCAAGCTCGAGCTGATCAAGAAGGAGCTCAGCCTTACCAATCAAGGCCCGCAGAAGCTGGCCGACATCATCGACGGCGGCACGTTCCTGCTCTCCACACTGGATTCGGTTCTGCCGCAGACCACGAGCATTCTGCGCACCAGCCGGATCGTGCTGACGACGGCGGCCGACAAGAACGCCGGGATCGCGACGGCCACCGGCAACCTCGGGCGCACCTTCGTCGGGGTGAACAAGATGGTCGACGGGTATCGGCGGTTGGTCGACCAGACGCCCCAGACTCTGTCGGCCACCGACGCTCTGTTCACCGACAATTCCGACACCATGGTGGGGCTGTTGACCAGCATGGCCACCGCGTCGCAATTGCTGTACGTACGGGTGCCGGCCCTCAACGCACTGTTCCCCGACTACCGCGGGTCCCTGCTCGACGCGTGGAGCACCGTCATGCACGACCATGGCCTGTGGGCGACCGCCGACATCTACCCGCGCTACGCATGTGACTACGGCACGCCGCGGCGCCCCGCATCGTCGGCCGACTACCCCGAGCCGTACCTGTACACCTACTGCCGCGATGACGATCCCGCGGTGCTGATCCGGGGCGCCAAGAACGCGCCGCGACCGGCCGGCGACGACACCGCCGGCCCCCCGCCGGGTGCCGACCTGGGCGCCACCACGGACCCGACACCGAAGGGCCGCTACACCATTCCGACCCCGTACGGCGGCCCGGTGCTGCCGATCGAACCACCGAGTTGAGGAGATTGCTATGACCGCCACCACTGACATCGAACCCGACGTCGATTCCGACGTAGAGGCCACGGTGGCCGAGGATGCCGTAGACGAGGTTGCCTCCGACGAACCTGCCAAGCAGCAGCGCTGGCCGCTGATCCGGCGAGTGTTGCTGGGCGCGTTGATCGTTGCGCTGCTCGGCGGATCCGGCTTCCTGGGCTGGCAGGCGTGGCAGGAACACCGGGTCGAGGTGGCCTCGCGCGACGGGCAAGCGGCGGCCGTGCGGTATGCGCAGGTGTTGACGAGCATCGACTCCAACAACGTCGACCAGAACTTCGCCGACGTCCTCAACGGGGCGACGGGCGAATTCAAGGACATGTACTCGCAATCCAGCGCGCAGTTGCGTCAGCTGCTGCTGGACAACAAGGCCACCGCGCACGGCGTGGTGATCGACTCGGCGGTCAAGTCGGCGACCCCCGACAAGGTGGTCGTATTGATGTTCGTCGACCAGACGGTGGCCAACAAGGCGGCGCCGGATCCGCGGATCGATCGCAGCCGGGTCAAGATGACGATGGAGAAGGTCGACGGAGCCTGGCGGGCAAGCAAAGTCGAACTCCCCTGATGCTGGTTCGGTTGTTCGGCGTTCTCGCTGCGGCCGCGGTTGCGGCGGCTCCGGTGGCCGGTGCGTCGGCACCGGACTTCTGCTCGCGCCTCGGGGCCGACTGGGACGGCGCGTACTGCCACACGTCGGTGTTGTCAGAACGCAAGGCCGTTCGCGATATCAAGGTGGCGGTGCCCGGCGATCTGGTCGACAACCCGGTGACCGGCCCGACCATCCGGGACTACCTCACCCAGTTGGTCAGCAACTGGCGCAACGTCGGTGTGCACATGGTGGCCGATAGCTTCGGTGAGGAGAACTTCCAGATCCTGCAGCGCGGCGACGTGCTCAGCGTGGTGTTCCACGAGGACTACCACGCCGATGGACCCAGATTCAACAACGCTTTTCGCACGTTCACCTGGGACATGGGCCGCGGGGTTCGGCTGGGGCTGGTCGACGTGCTCAAGCCCGGAGTCGACCTTGGGGCGATCGCCACGCTCGGCGCACCCTTCATCCAGGATGCGCTGGACGCGGCACCGCCGCCGCATCAGCCGGGTACGTATCCGCTCGTGGCGGACCGCTGGGGACCGGACAAGGTGTACTCCGGCGGGTACAAGGCGTGGGCTTTGAGCGGTGACGAGCTGATCCTGTACATGCCGGACTATCCGGTCGCCCATGACACACCGCTCGACTACACCCCGGGCACCATGCAGTGGTCGATGGACGGCGGCGCCGTGCAGGCGCACATTCCGTTGTCGGCGCTCAGTTCGGTGCTGCGGCCAGAGTTCGGCGGGGCGTGATCTAGCGTGGAATCCGTGTCAGAAGGCGAACCCGCAGTTCGGCGGCGCCCCAAGGATCGCAAGGCGCAGATAGCGCGGGCGTCGGCCGATGCCTTCGGGTCGCAGGGGTATCACGCCGTCAGCATGGAGGACATCGCCGCGCGGGTCGGGATCACGCCGGCCGCGCTATATCGGCACTCCCCCAGCAAGTACGACCTGTTCCGCGACGCGGTCCTGGGGCTGAGTCAGATGCTCGTCGACGTCACAGCGTTCGCCGACGACACCGCCGACGACAATCCCGCAGAGACGTTGCAGGCGTTGACGTCTGCCCTGGTCGACGCCACGATCGCCAACCGGGCCGCAGGTGGTCTGTACCGCTGGGAAGCGCGGTATCTCAAGGATCCCGACCGCGCGATCCTGGTTCACCAACTCAAGGTGGTGAATGAACGCCTGCAGCTTCCGTTGCTCGCGCTGAGGCCCAAACTGCGCGCGAATCAGGCCTGGACGCTGTCGTCGGCGGCCCTCACGGTGATCGGCAGCATCACGGATCACTCCAATCCGCTTGCCATAGGCGAGATCCGGTCCGTGTTGAACACAATGACGGCCGACGTGCTGGCCGCTGAGCTACCCGCGGGGCGGCGCCGCGCGGTTTCACGGCCGCAGCCTCTGACCGTCGGCGCCGAGGCCGGCTTGTACGAGCATGTGCTGTTCGAATCGGTGCGGTTGTTCTACGAGAACGGGTATCGCAACACGAGCATGGAAGACATCGCGTCGGCGGTGGGCATACAGGCGTCGGGGTTGTACCGGTCGTTCCCGGGCAAGGCGGACATCCTGGCGCTGGCGTATCGGCGTGCGGCCGACCAGCATTCCAGTGACACCGCCGCTGCGCTGTCCCGCACCTCCGATCCGGAGGAGGCGCTGGACGAGGTGATCGACGAGTACCTCGGCCGGGTGATGGAGTGGCCGGATCTGCCGTACGTGTATTACACGGAGCGGCATAATGTTCCGCCTGTGGATCTTCGCGTGCTGGAGACCATTGAGTCGTCCATGATGGACGCGTGGGCACGGTTGGTCACGGTGGCGCGGCCGGAGATGAAGATCGGCGCCGCGCGGTATGCGGTGGGCGCGGCATTGGCGCTGACGGTGGACTTCCGGCGGCTGTTCGCCCGTGAGTCCGGCCCGGAGTCGGTGGCGACGATCCGGCGGCTGATGGAGGTCACGCTGCTGGGCCGGCCGGTTCGGCGGCGGCGCTAGCGGGTGGCGACTGTGGATGGACGTCGTGCTCGAGGCGTGTCGCGCAGGTTTGGCACTCAAAATCGAGACCGACATCTCCCGTTGTCATATCGTCGTCAGCAAACGTAGAGACACCGTGACGGAATATGGGGATCGATGACGGTACGAACGCAGCGCAGCGCCAGCCAGGGGAAGCGGACAGCGTCCCGCTGCGGCCTGGCCACGCTTGCGGTGGGCATCGGGTTGGGCATCGGAACCGTCGGCGGACAAGCTGCGGCCTGGGCTGATACCGGCCACGCCGGACCGTCGTCGACCTCGTCAAGTCAGTCGCAGGCGAGCGGCCCGACGAAGGCGGCCGACGGTCGCGACAGTCATCGTGGCAGTGGCGTTGCGACGGCTCGCCGCTCGGCGATTCAGAAGCCGGATTCTGCTGCAGCGCAACCAAAGTCGACGAAACACTTAAGCGCTTCCGCGGTCACCATTCCGATCAGCGCGCCCACACCGGACCCGGAAGCGTCAGCCAAGCCCACCCGTGCCGTGGCGACCACGGCGAGGAAGACCACGGCGAGCGCTGCGCTCGCGGCGGCGGTCAGCTCGCCGACGACCCCGACTCCGCCGGCACCGCTGTCCCCGATCGCCAAGCTGATCGCACTGCCCGGCCACATCGTCAACACCGTGCTGCAGTCGCTCGACCTCACCGCCGCGGTCGGCGGCCCGCAAAGCCCGCTCGACTTCGCGCCCTTCGACAACCTGATTTTCGCGGTGTTCCGGAGGATCGAGCACGCGGTGGGACTGGACGCGACCCCGACCACGCAACCGATCCCGCCGACGATGACCTACACCGGACCGACGACCGCGCTGACGCCGACCGTCGCGCAATTCCTGAACGCCGCCGCGGCGGAATACGTGCTGGGCGGTGTCCCGGGCGGATTGCGGCCGTTCACCGTCAACGGAGTACCGGTCACGTCCACCAACGTCCTGTCGGGCGAGCGAGCGCAGGTGTGGGTGACCCCGCAGAATCAGATCATCATCGCCTATCAAGGCACCACCGGCGGGACCAACCTGTTGTTCAACCCGCTGATCGCGATCTCGCAGATCGTCACCGACCTGCAGGTCCTCTACACCCACACCACTCCGCGGGCGTTCACCGATGCGCTGGCCTTCGCGCAACGGGTACAGGCCGATGCTGCCCTGCAGGGTTACAGCGCGTCTGACATCTTCGTCACCGGCCACTCGCTGGGCGGCTGGGAGGCCGAATACGTTGCGCAGCAGACGGGTTTGGACGGCATCGGCTTCGAGAGTCCCGGGATCAACACCATCGTCGCGGGTAACGGCGCCGACTCCGGGTTCGTCAACATCGAGACCTATGGTGACCCGGCGGCGTACTTCGCGACCGATCTCCCGGGTCTGCAGCCGTTCATGCCGAGCTATGTGCCCGCCGGCGGGAGCAAGCCGCACTACGGCGCGATCGTGATGATCGGCGACCCGAATGCCGTTGCGCCGCTGTTCAATGCGTCGGCGTTGTATGGCTACGGCCCGATAGGCGATCTGATCTTCATGGTCGACACGCTGGGTAATTTCTTCGAGCATCATCTGCCGGGCATGCAGGCGTACAACCTCGACGTCGACCCGGATCCGACGGTGGTGCCGTGGCTGGGGTTGCCGATGGGTCCCGTGGAGACGGGCTACGGCGCGCTGACCATTTCCCAACTGCTGCAGGCGGCTTCGGATGCCGGGCAGCTGATTGCGCCATAGCGCGAAGGGGGGCCGATGAAGGAGATCATCGCGGCCGTCGTCGGGGTGGTACTGATCGCACTCTTCATCTATCTGTCGCTCAGATACTTCCGGAAAATTGGACGCGGCGAGGCGGACCCCGTGATCAACCCGGGCTGGACCACCGATATGCGGCCGACGACCGGAACCGAATTGCCCCGGCGTGAGGACGACGCCCACTGACTCACCGCGATCCCCGCACGCTCGCCGCTGATTACCAGACGCGGATGTAGTCGATCAGCATGTTGGCCGGGTAGCTGCCGCCGGTGGGATCACCGCCGCCGGAGCCGGCGACCGCGAGGTCGAACACCGGCATCATCGAGTAGCCGGGATCGTTGAACTGCCAGTCCGGAAGTGACCGGGCCGGCACGGTGAAGTAGGGCGCCGCGCCGTCTTTGGAGAAGCTCATACCGGCGTCGTCCCAGACCACGCGCCAGGTGTGCCAGGCGCTATCGACGGAGATCGTCTGGCTGACGTGTTCGCCGCCGTTGAGCTTGGCGTGCACGGCGGTGCCGGGTGCCCACTTGCCGTTGCCGTACCACTCCATGACGTCGACTTCACCGCCGTTGACGGGGCTCTCGTTGGACAGGTAGAAGGCGGGCCAGCAGCCGGGGGTCAGGCAGTCCAGCTTCATCCGGGCTTCCCAGGTGTGGCCGATGCCGCCCTGCCATTTCCCGAAGATCTTGCCGCTGTAGTAGGTGGGGCCGTCCTTGGCCGCGTGGAAAACGAGGTTGGAGTTGCCGTCGAGGTAGACGTTGCGGCGGTCGTCGCGGTACTGGCCGACGTTCTGCGGCAGCTCCCAGAAGGTGGGGTCTTCCATCGATTCGCGGGCCAGGGCGGTGGTCCACTTCGACGGGTCGGGAGCCGAGCCGGCGGGACCGTCGAACTCGTCGTGGAAGATGTAGCTCTGCGGGGCCGGGGCTTGTGGGGCGGATGGGGTCGGTGCGGCGTTGGCCTGTGGGATCTTGGTGGCGGCGACCAGGAGTCCGAGGCCTGTGGTCATGAGCATCTGACGACGATCCATCACCCCATGAAAGCCGTTGCGTGTGGCGAGGTGCAACCTTGCCGTCGGCTGTGTAGCGAACGACCTGCGGTTATGCGGGTCGCGGTCGTACCGTTGGCCCGTGGATAAGTCAGCGGCGATCACGACGGCGCCCCCGCCGGACGCGGTCATGCGGGCCGTCAACCCGCTCATGCGGTATCTGTTGCGCACCCCGCTTGCCGGCGGGCTGCGCAAGCAATTCATGGTGCTCTCGTTCACGGGGCGTAAGACCGGTCGGGAGTTCGTGGTGCCGGTCTCTGCGCATTGGATCGATGGCGATCTGTACGCGTTGATCGGGAGCGTGTGGAAGCTGAACTTCCGCGGCGGCGCAGCGGCGACGGTGCTGTACGACGGGCGCGAGAGGCCGATGCGGGGCGAGCTGATCGAGGATCGGGCGTTGACGGCTGATCTGTTCCATCGGTGCGCGGCCTCGTACGGAGTGAAACGGGCGCAACGAATGATGGGGCTGCAGTTCCGCGATGACCGGATGCCGTCCTTGGCGGAGTTCGCCGAGGCGGTCGAAGTGAATAAATTGGCGGCGATCCGGTTCACAGCCGCTTAGTCGGGTTGCGGGACTTCGGTTTCGGGCGCGGCCTGATGCCCGATCGCGCCGAAGACCGCGACCGCCACGGCGCCGGCGACCGCTCCGACGAATCCGCCGGCGACCACCCAGCCGAGCCCGGGACGGGAGCTGTCGCCGAGGAACGCGACGCCGACGATTCCGGGCACCACCGTCTCGCCGACGACGAGGGCCGCGGTGGCACCGTTCACCGAGCCGAGTTGCAGCGCCACGGTGTGCAGGTAGAAGCCGCCGACTCCGGCAATCGCGACCGTCCACGCGGCAGGGTCGGCCAGCACGACTCCAGGTTGAAACGGCTCAACGCCATCGAGCACCCGCACGCCGATCGCAAGCATGCCGAACAACACGCCGGCGATCAGTCCGGCCATGACGGCGCTGCGTGATCCGAGGATGCGGGTGAGTGCGATCCCGCCGAGCAGGATCAGCACCGACACCGCCAGCACGATCCAGTGGACAAGCCGCTCGGGGTCCACTTCGCCACGCTCCCCGGAGCCGAGACCGAGGACGAACAGCGAGGCGATCACCGCGACGATGGCGATCCAGTCGCGGCTCCGTAACCCGATGCCGAGGACGGCGATTCCGAGTACCGCGGTGACGACGAGGTTGGCGCTGATGATGGTCTGCGACAGGAACAGTGGAATCAGCCGCGCCGAGACCGCGCTGCCGGCGAAACCGACGACGTCCAGGACGATTCCGACGATGAACGCTGCCGTGACGGCGGCGTGCAGGGTGGAGAGCAGGGTCGGCCCGCCGGTGGCGGTGACGTGTCCGGTGGCGCCGCGGTCGCGTGCTGCGGCTGCCGATCGGCGTGCGCCGTAGGCCTGCAGGACTGAGGAGACCCCGTAGCCGAAGCACGCCAGCAGTGCTGCGGCTACACCGATCATCATTGGTCGAGGTTACGGCCTGGCGTCAGGCTCCGGCGCACACTCCGGAGCCGCGGATGGTGGTGCCGTAGACGTTGGCGGTGGCGATGTGGGCGTTGAGCTGACCGGAGGGCAGCTGGTGCTTCATGTTGTCGCTGATCTGGGTGAGCTGATACCAGAGGTGGTACATCGAATCCCCGTTGTAGACAGGCGAATACTCGCTCTGGTCGGGGTAGTTGACGATGAAGAGGGTATGGGCGCGCGGATCGAGGAAGGCCGCGGACTGGTCGAGGTTGGCTTCGATGGTGTTCGCGGCGTGTGGGACACCGGGTGCCTGCCAGTTGTCGTGTTGGCTGTCGAGGAGCTTTTGGAAGCCGAGCGTTTGGCTCATCAACTGGTCGTACTGGGCGTTGAACCACTGGCAGGAGTCGCGCATGGCGGCGACTTGTTCCGGGGTGACGCGGTTCTGCCAGAGGTTGTAGGGATAGACGGTTGTGTCGGGCTGCCAGTCAGAGGCATGCGGGACGAACTGCGGGAGTGAAGGAGTTGGGTTGTCGGCGTTGGCGATTGGCGCGGTGAGTGCTGCCGCTATGAGTGCCGCTGCGAGCGTGAACCCCTTGTGCATAACCAAGTTTCCCGTGTGACAACTGACGTTGTCTAGGGGGTCGGGCGACCTAACGTGGGTTATGCAGGCGGCGGTGTGCCGATGAGAACAGCGGCCATGCGGTAGCCGTCGGGCCCGGCTTTCCAGGCGTGGTCGACGCCGGTCATGAGGACCATGTCGCCGGCTTCGATGCGGTGGGCTCCGTCGTCGAGGATGAGGTCGACGCTGCCACTGAGGACGAGCTCGAGGTCGAGGGTGTCGGTGTGATGCTTGGGGGTCTCGGTGTTGGCGCCTTGGTCGACGACCATCCAGCGGACGTGGCCGGGCTCGAGGTATTGATCGATGAGATCGGCGCTGCCTTGCGGTCGAGCGGGTGGTGGAGTCTGGGCCGTGCTGTAGGGAATGGCGATGCCGAAACCGGGTGCGACTGAGTTGATTTCGACCTCGTCGCTGCTGACGATGCAGGACTTGCCATCGGCGTCGACTCCGGTGATGAACAGTCGCATTGATGTCTGCCTTTCGTCGCTGCCGAGACAGCGTAGCTGGCACCGGTTCACCGGACGCCGATTGCGCAGTAGACCCTTTGAATGATGCGTAGCGCTATGTAGCACATCTCGCTACACTGCTCGTATGGCCAGGACGATCCCGCAGCGAGAACTCCGCAACGAGAACGCGAAGCTCATGGATGCGGTGGCAGCGGGTGAGACGTTCGTCGTCACCCGGCACGGGGAGCCGGTCGCGGAGCTTCGCCCTATTCAGTCCGCCCGCAAGACGTTTATCAGCCGCGACGACTTGGCACGCATCGCCAGCGCGGGTGTTCGAATCGACCCTGAACAGTTTCGTCAGGATCTCGACGCGGCCATCGATCAGAGCGTGTAGATGGCGCCCGGGCTGCTGGACACCTCGGTGGTGATCGACTGGCACGATCCGGCCGTCGTCGACAAGCTACCGGACGAGATGGCAATTTCGGCCATCACTGTTGCTGAGCTGGCAGCCGGTCCCCTCCTGGCGAGTACGGCGATAGAGGCTGCCAGACGCCAGTCAAGGCTGCAGGAGGTCGAATCTCTGATGGAGCCAATCGCTTTCGACGACAGAGCGGCTCGCAGCTACGGCCTCGTCGTTGCGGCGATCATCAGCGAAGGTCGCAAACCTCGCAGCCGATTCGCGGACCTGCTGATTGCGGCTACCGCACACGCCCATGGCTTGGACCTCTACACCCGCAATGCCGACGACTTCACGGGGCTTGGGGATCTGGTTCGCGTGGTGGCGGTGTGATGGTGAAGTGTTGCGCTGCAGGGACTTCAGACCGGCAGTTTCACTTCACCGCCTCCGGCGGAACAACTCCGCCGGACGACCGCGAGCGCCGGTGTTCTCTTCCATCGCGCCAGTTCCTACGAGGCGCGCCTCCATGGTGCGACGAAACCTGTCGCGCTGGAGTTTTCGACCGGCGACGGCCTCATGCACCTGCCGGAGGTCCCGCATGGTGAACCGGTTGCCCAGCAGCCGTTCCGGGTCGGGCTCGGCCTCGTAGCGCTGCCGGATGTCGATTTTGGCCAGCCGCACAATTTCTGGGTGGTCCCACGCGAGATCGCCGGGCCGGTCCACCGGGGCAAGGCGGGTATCACCCGCCGAGCCGGACCCCAGCGAGGCGAGCTGGTCGGGTCGCACCACCGCGACGTGAGCGACAGACACCACCCAGTCCCGGTCGTCACGGTCCGGAGCGTCGAATACTTGCAACTGACGAGGCCGCGTCCCCCGCACGCCGAGCTTGTCCCGCAGGGAACGGTCGACCGCTGCAGCCAGAGTCTCACCCTTGCGCACGAAGGCTCCCGGCAGCGCCCACTTCCCGACGTCATCGCGAGCCATCTCGACAACGAGTAGCCCCTGATCGGGATCCCACGTCAACAGCGCGGTGTCGACAGCGAGTGTCGGCCGCGGATAGTTGTGCAGGGGTGTCTCGCCCATAGATCGACAACCTAGCATTAAGCGCGACTATTGCGCTAAATTTGATTTTGTGTGATTGTTGCGCTAAATCGACGCAGCGGGGAGGACGACGAATGAGCGACTGGTTTCAACGCATGACCGGGTTTACTGAGGATGGCTACGACTCCACCCAGCGGCGACTCACCATCGATGGCGACGAGCTGGTGTCCACCGTGAACGGCAAGCGCTTCAGTATTGGGGAGCTGACAGTGCCGACCCTGGCCGATCTTCGCAACCGGGTGACTGTGGCTCGGGGCGAGCGCAGTTCGGTGAGCGCGCTAGTCGGCGACGCCCGGAAGTTGCATGCCGATCCCCGGTTTGTGGGCGCACTCTTCCAAGTGGCATCACAGTTCAATCTATTGGAGATGGTCTCTGAGAACGTGACGCCAGAGCAGGGAGTGACGCGCTACGCATCCGACCCGACTCAGGGACCGGCCTGCGCGATCGCTGCGGGTGCGGCGACGATCTACCGCAACTACTTCGTCCCGTTCGAAGATGGAATTGGCCAGACCGCGGATCGCCAGGTCGACGCCTTGGCCGGCGTTGGCGCGGCGCTGTCGCAACTCACCGCTCTACCGATGAGCGCGCTCTGGACGATGCGGAACGGCTATGCGCTCTGTAGTCATGAGGGGTTGGCGGCGATCAACGGTGCTTTGACGAGCGCTTCGGACGACGTAATAGACGCGCTTCGCGGCCAGCTCGCCATCGGGCTGCACCGGGACGTCCAAGTCACCGATGTCCAGGAGCCGGGGCGACGGCTGGTGTCGCAGGCGTTCTGTTCGGCTCTGCCCCTTGGGTACTCGCGGCTGCCGCGCCAGGAGTGGGAGTTGTTCGCCCGACTAGTGCTCGAGGCGACCTATGAAGCGACGCTGCTGGCCGCAGTCGAGCGTGCCGCGGGCGGTGGCTCCAACATTGTGTTGTTGACACGCGTGGGCGGTGGTGTGTTCGGCAATGAGGGCAGCTGGATCGACCATGCCATCGAGCGGGCGCTGAATGTTGTTAAGGATGCCGGGCTGGATGTACGCATCGTCGGCTACCGTGGCGTCGATCCAGGGGTTGAGGACATCATCGATCGGTGGAACGCGTGGTTCCGGGAGGTGAGGCGATGATCGAGTGGCTGGCCGCCTTGGTGGCTCCGCTCAACACGGTCACCTTCACACTGTGGGGCGACCCCGTGAGCTGGGCGGAACTGCTCGGCTTCGTCACCGGCGGGGCTTGTGTGGCGCTAACGGTTCGGCGCAGTGTCGCGAACTTCCCTGTCGGGATTGCGAACTCGGCCTTCTTCTTGGTGTTGTTCGCCTCGGCGCAGCTGTGGGCTGACTCCGGGCTTCAAGCTATCTACATCATCCTGGGCTTCATCGGATGGTGGCAGTGGTTGTACGGCAACACCGACCGCACTCCCTTGCCGGTGCGCGGGGTGAGCCGGCGACACTTCATCTGGTGCGTGGTCGCGGTCGCGGTCGGTACTGCGGCCCTGTATCCGCTGCTGATGTCGATGCACGATTCGGCGCCTTTTCTGGATGCGCTGACCACCAGCCTGTCGTTGGTCGCGCAATGGCTACTCAACGGGAAGTGGATTGAGTCCTGGTACTTCTGGGTTGCCGCCGACTGCATCTATGTCCCGCTGTACTTCAGTCGCGGACTCAACCTGACGGCGGTCGTGTACATGCTGTTCCTCGCATTGTGTGTTACGGGCTGGCGGGCATGGCGCCGGGAGCTTGCTCTCGAACGTGAAACCGTGGGAAGTGCAGGGTGACTCGCTACGGTCACGGCTTGCTGATTGGCAAGTTCTACCCACCTCATCTCGGGCACCATGCGGCGATCCGCGCTGCTGCCGAACAGTGCGAGCGGTTCACGGTGCTGGTGATGGCATCGGCAGTGGAGACGATCCCGTTGAAGGATCGTGTCGGGTGGCTTCGGGTCGCGCACAAGGGTGAGTCGGATATTCGGGTCATCGGTATTCGTTGCGACGCTCCGCTGGATGTTGGCAGTCAACAGATCTGGGCGGCACAGGTGGCGTTGATGCAAGCCGCGCTGCAGCAGGCAGGCGAGCCTGTGGGCGTTGATGTGCTGTTCTCGGGTGAAGATTATGGGGCTGAGCTGGCGCGCTGGTTTGGTGCCGCAAGCAGGCGGATTCCGCGTACCGGTCTGAGCGCTTCAGCGGTGCGACGCGACCTTGCCGGGAGGTGGACCGATCTCGCGCCGGCTACCCGCGCCGGGCTGGTCACTCGCGTTGTGGTCGTGGGTGCTGAATCCACGGGCACAACAACACTTTCCCGGATGCTGGCTGAGCACTACGGCACGCAGTATGTCGAGGAGTACGGACGCGAGTACACCGCACTTAAATGGGCGTCTGAGCCGTCGATGGACTTAGTGGACCTGGTTTGGACCGCGGCCGACTTTGACGTCATCGGTGTAGAACAGACGCGACGTGAAGAGGGAGCAGCTGCGGCGTCGAGCTCCCCAATGCTGATCTGCGACACCGATGCTTTCGCGACGGCCATCTGGGAGCGCCGCTATCTCGGGGCGGCAGCACGGACCGGCCAGCCGTGGACGCAGGTGCCGCCGAGAGCGGTCTACCTGGTCACGGACCACGAGGGGGTGCCCTGGCAGGACGATGGCATGCGAGAGGGCGACTTGCAGATTCGCGAGGCGATGACGGCGTGGTTCATCGAGGCACTCACTTCAGCTGGGCACTCTTGGGTGTTGTTGACCGGCAGTCTGTCTGAACGGCTGGACATCGCGATTCGGACGATCGACGCGTTGGTTGAGCTCCGTGCGCGGTTTGGTGAGCCGCTGCATGGGCCGGGGTTTGAAGGAACGACCAAAGAGAGATGAGTCTCGTCGTCCAGCTCAGGACCCCGATCAGGAGGACGCTGCATACTGCAGGTAACGCTGCTTCTTCCACAGCACATAGTGTGCCGAGTCCGCGCTCGCGTTCATGCTGCCCCCGCAACAACAACTCCCGTCGGAAGCACACGCAACTTCCCCACAGCCACAGCGCGTTCCAGCGCCGAGTCGAGACGCGCTGCGACGCCCGCGCCCATTCGCTTGACGCCGAACAATGCCATCGCCTGACGCTTGAGGTCGTCCTTCAGAGCGCCGCCCGACTGCTCGGCCACTACGACCATCGCGTTCCCAAGTTCGACCAGACTCACCTCGTCGATTGGACGGCTCTCGCCTGATTCGGGGACGCGCACGGTGCGCCACATCTGCGGCTCAGTGCCCGTCGACCAATAGAAGTCGGCATCGTCGGCGCGGGCGTATTCCTGCGGCACCACCCGCTGAATGGCGCGCTTCCGGTCTTCGCTGACCCGCGACAGCCCGAATGCGCCACCCACCAGTCTCGCTAACCGATCCTTGTGCACCGGCGCTTCGGTCTCGATGATCGACTCGGCGATCTTGACGACGTGCGACCGGTTGTAGCTGGTATGAATTTCGTCCAACACACTGACTCCGCCGATAACGACCGGCATCCACGGGCTGTAGTCGGCCAGGTCAGCGTGTCGCCGCACGCTCACCGGGGCGCTCGCCGCCGACGGAGCCGACTTGAACGCCACGAACTCCGCCGGCTCGGGCGTTGTGGAAATCGTCACCGGCTCCACCGAAGGTGCCGGTGGCTCCAGGCGCCGTTGCTTGGCCGCCGCCACCGCGTCCCGAATACGCCCGATCGTGGCTTCGCGCTGACTGAGCCACTCCGGCAACCAGATTCGCTCCACTCCGGGCCAATGCAGCAGATTCGAGAGCACATCGATCGGTAGACCGTCACGGTCGGCCACTGTGCGCCGGGTGTACCACTCGGTGCCGTCGAGCAGGATCGCCACCAATGGCTGATCGGGTTCGTCCGGGTCGGACACCACGAGATCGACGCGGAAGTCAGACAGTCCGACATCCGATCGGACGACCAGGTCCTCACGGCGTAGGGCGTCCGCGATGTCATCGCGATGCCGGTCGATTACGGCATTGCGTCGGCCACCCTGGGTGATCATCTCGACGCCGCGCTGAGCCATCTCCAGATAGGCACGCAGGTGCTTGGTGCCGACCTGAGTGGTCTCCTCGGCCCGCAGATCTGACGGGTCGAAGCTCGAGTACAGCACCACTTCGCAGCGCGCACGGGTGATCGCGACGTTCAGCCGACGCTCGCCGCCCGGCCGAGACAACGGACCGAAGTTCAGCGGAACGAACCCCTTGTCGTTCTTGCTGAAGGCCACCGAGAACAAGATGGTGTCGCGTTCGTCGCCCTGAACATTCTCCAGGTTCTTCACGAACAGCCCATCCGGATGGTCCAGCGCCTGCAGTAGCCGTTCGTCGCCGGTGTCGCGCAACAAGTTCTCGATCAGGTCACGCTGTTGGGAATTGAAGGTGATGACACCGATCGATGGGGCCTTGTCGGGAGACTCGGCAAAGCGACGCCTGATGTCGGCCAGAATCCGCTCGGCCTCAACCTGGTTCGTACGCAGGGTCTTGCCCTTGCCGGACCGCTGGAACTGACCGTCGACTCGAACCAGCGAGATGCCGTGGCCGGTCGCCGGTGTCAGCGGCGCCGGGAACGAGGCCAGCCGGCCGTTGTAATAGTGGATGTTGCTGAATGCGATCAGTGCCTCGTCCTGGCTGCGGTAGTGCCACGACAGCCACTGCTGCGGGACGAGCGATTGCACGCATTCGCTGAGGATCGACTCCTCGTCGGCGACGACCTCGGGGCTGTCCGTGGCTTCGTCGTCCAGCGATGCGCTGGCTTCGGCGAAGCTGGTCGGCGGCATCTGCTTGCTGTCCCCCACGACCACAACGGCTTTCGCGCGTCCCATCGCACCGATGGCGTCGGCCACACGAATCTGCGAGGCCTCGTCGAACACGACGATGTCGAAGATGTCCGGGCGGGCAGGGAAGAACCGTGCCACCGAGTCCGGACTCATCAACGTGCACGGCAAGATCTGGGTGATCAGCTCACCGAAGTTGTCCATCAGACCGCGCACGCTCATCCCGCCACGCTTGCGGTCCAACTGGCGCTTGAGCAGGCCGACTTGCCCGCTCTCTGTGTACGCATCGAACTTGCGGTCGGCGAGCAGCCCGGCGGGAATGGCACGGCGCAGCTCTTCGCGGATCGCAGAGGAGCTGCTGGTGAAGCGCTGGATCGCTTTGCCGTGTGCGGTCACGTCAAACTCGCTGAGCCCGCTGGCTTCTAGACGCTCGGCAATCGACGCAGCGGCCACCCCACTGTCGAAGGCGAGGCTGGCGTCTTCGGCCACGACATTGCCGGCAAGAATCTGCGCCCGCGCGTGCGGCATATCGGCCAAGGTGAGGGGCTCGACGTGCTGCAGCAACGCAACCCATCGCTCGATGGTCGCCGCAGACTCCAGCTTGCGGGCAGCTCGACCGGCCCACCATTGCGAGATGAAGCCGTCCCGGACGATGTCGGCGCCGGTCACTTGCGCCAGCTGCGTCCACGCGGTGGACCAAGCCTGCAGCGCCGGCCCGAACGCACCTGCGGGATGCGAGGCATAGAACATACGCAGATCCGCAACACGTGGCTGCGTAGGCTGCGCCGACAGAACCTGCCCGATACGCCGCACCGCCGCCACCGTCGCAGAGAGATGCCCCGCATCCGCGTCGGTGAACGGATTCCAGGTGCGGTCGAACACCAGAATCGGCAGAGCCGAAACCCGTTGGCGGAGGTCGGCAACGATGGCGTGACTCTGTTGAAGTTGCTCGGTGAGCTTCGACAAAGTCTTGAGGTCTACCGCCGCCTGATCCACGGCCAGCACATCAGTCAGCTGAGCGAGGACTGCCCGGCGGCGCTTCTTGCGACCAAAGAACCCGGATTCATCAGCGGCCACCGCCGCCGCGTGGATGGCTGGAACGTCCAGATCCACGACTGCCGGTGTGACGGTGGACAACCATTCTGGTCTTGATTGATGCAGATGCGCGAGCACCTGCTCGATACCGGCGAGATGCGCCTGCCCCTGCGGGCTGTGCAGCCCATCCACGGCAGCCAGCGGATACCGTGGTTCCGAAGTCAGCCGCGACCACGCGTCGACGTCACCAGGACTGTCGTACTTGGTGAGCACATCCAACGCAATCCCGCCGGCTTGCAACTCAGTCAGCGCGTTGTCGAATGCCACGGCCGCAGCGTGAATCCTGGCCGGATCAAGGCCAGCTGGCGGCACCCGGTCAAGGAATGCCCAGGGATGGTCGGGCCGTGGACGAGCGTCATCGACCTTTTCGGGCAGGGTGCGCAACGCCTGCGCGACGCTGTCGAAGACAGTGGGATCAGGATTGGTCACAAGGCTTCTCGGTACTGCGAGAGGTGTGACGTCTTGATCTGCCGCCAGCTCCGAAGACCGTGCGGTGTACAGCGACTGGCCGACCGCGTTCTGCTCGTGGAGCCGATCGGCGTAGCGGGCCAGGCTGTGCCGGCTCGATTCGGCGACTTGTAGCTTGGTCTTCAGCAAGTCGGCGTCGTGGCTGAGCCGCAGCTCGAGCGCATGCTTGATCTGGGCCCGCACTGCCGCCGGGCGAGCGGACTTGTCGTGGATGTCCAGCGAAAGCTCGCCCAGCCCAACACTTTCCAGACGCTTCTTCACCACGTCTAGTGCCGCGCGCTTCTCGGCGACGAACAAGACTCGACGACCCGTTGCCATCGCATGTGCGAGCAGGTTCGTGATGGTCTGCGACTTGCCTGTTCCCGGAGGTCCCTCCAGGACAAAAGTGCGGCCGCCGACGGCGTCGGCGACGGCGCGCAGCTGCGACGCGTCGGCCGGTACCGGCACGGTCGTACTGAGTTCATCGAGATTCGGTTCGGCGAGGTCGGAGATGGGGTCGACGAACGGGTTTTGCGGACTCTCGATGAGATGACGGACCAAACTGTTGCGGGACAGCTCTTTCCACGATTCGTCGAGATCCTTCCACAGCGGGAACTTCGCGAACTGCAGGATCGACAGGTGCACGGTGTCTTCGACGCGGAACGGGAGCTTGGCGTCCGCGATGGCTTGGCGGACCCCGTTGAACGTGCCCGTCAGGTCGATGCCCGAGGCGTCTTCGTCCGGCTGGGCCAGCGCCGGGATCTCCAGACCAAGTGATGTGCGTAGCTTCTCGACGAGGCAGTAATTCGGCGTCGACATGCCCGCCTCGTCCATGGTGAGGACATAGCGTTCACCACGGTTGGTCGTACTGAGGGTCACCGGAACCAACACAAGTGGCGATTTCAGCTGTCGGTCGGCCAGCTCCCAGCTGAGCATCCCGAAAGCCAGGTAAAGATTGTTGGCTCCGGTCTCTTCGACAATGGTCTTCGCCTTGTTGGCGAGGTAACGCAGCTTGCTCTTGTAAGACGCCACGGTGATGTCGATGTAGGCGCCATGCTTGTCGGCAAGCAGCAATTCGCGGTCAGGCTCGGGCAGGTCGCGGCCGAAGCGGATCCCTCGGGCGATGTCGACGTTTTGCACTTCATCCGAGCCGAGCAGCGAGATCTGGGCACCGGCGTTGATGGCATCTTCGAAGCGGCTCAACGCCGCCCCGGGGACGTCGAGCCGGTAGCCGGCGCGGTCGGTGTAGTTGATCAGCTTGTTGCGCAAACTCAGGTCCAGCAGCGCGTTCTTCCACTGCCTGATGCGGGCAGGCACCCCGCCGGCTTGCGCGGCAGGCTTCGACTCACTGGCAGTGTACGGCGCGATGACCGGACCGGCTCCCGGCTTGTACTCCGAGACAACAACATTGCCGTCGGAATCGACGCTACGGCTGGGCAACGGGTAGATACGTGCGCGCCGGGCCTGCTGCACATCGGTGACGCCGAGAATGTTTGTCAGGTCGTCACCGAGATGCCGGTTGTGCGGCGAGCGTCTGGCGTCGTCGAACGTCGCGTCGACAGCGGACTGCGTCAGCATCGTGGTCTCTATGAGTCCGATATTGGTCAGGTCGACTTGGTTGACGACCTCGACGGGCTCAGTGGTGGACACGTTCGGAAGGGCTCCGTCGATGCGCCAGTAACCCAGGAACGCATGCCCACGCAGCAGCCAGATCGTCGAGTTGATGCCGCACTGCTCCAGCACGGCGGCCATCACGAGGGTGGTGTCCAGGCACGTACCCAGGCGTCCTTCGAGCACCTCTGCGGGCGTGCGTACCTTCTGGCCAATATCGCCCCAGCTGGCGGGCGGCTCGGCATAGCGGATGTCGCGCGCTTTCATGGCGTCGAAGATTGCTCGCACGATCGCGTCGACCCGTTCGGGGCTCTCGCTCTGGTACCCATCGAGCGACGAGTTTCCGGTTGAGGCCTGCAACCGGTCCGAAACGTCGAGCATCAGACCGGAGATAACCGCCGCATTGGGCTGGACGTACGCCGCCAGCATCTCCAGCGCGAGTTGCGGCGGGGTGGCCTTCCACTGGTTGGCGGCCAGGATGTTGACCTCTTTGGCCGCGTCCGCGAGCACCGCGCCGGTGCTGTCGCGCAGCACGACGCGGATGTCGCCGGGCCGCTGCTCGTCGACGCGCAGCATTGATCCCGGATCGAGCTTGAGGTCCACGTTGCGCAACACAGTGGGTTGGTGTGCGAACAAGTCGAGGTGGATCTCTGCGGGTCCGCCGTGTGAACCGTCGGCGCTGACCACGTCGATTTCGATGACCGCGCCCTGCCGGTCACCGCCGGTGTTGTCGACGGTGATGTGGTCGACAACCGGGATACGGCAGTGAGCCATCGCGTAGCTGAGGTCGGAGATGGCTGCGATATCAATACGAGGCGCGTCTTCCGCCGCCGGAGGCGCCGTGGACACGGAAACGACGGGCGGGGCCAACGAGTGCTTTCCTGCTGGTGCGGCAGGCGCGACCGCAGACTTCAGCTTGTGCACCCGTTCCGCGACGTCGGTGGCTCCGACGGCGCGCAGCAGCAGTTCGGCCGAGTCGATGGCACGGTAGGTCTCGGCATCGCTGAAGTCTCCGGTGTGCGCCCACTTGTTGCGGACCTCGCGCAGCTCCTTGGCGTAGATCTCGGCCTGCCTGGGCATGGCCTTGTTGAAGGGATAGCCGAGTTCACCGAGTCGCTCGGTCATCGCGCGCAGCATGAGGGCGAGGTCGCGGCTCTGGTATTCGCCGCCTCGGCGACCGTTCGCACCATCCTTTGCCCGCAGCAGTTCCGCCCAATCGGTGCCCGGGGGGAGCAACTGGTTGAGCACCTGACTGACAAACGGCGACAGGCCACCGGCGAGTGTGGTCAGCGTTTGCCCCACAAGGGCATGATGATCGACGGCGTTCATTGCTTTTCCCCTTTAGCTTTCGAGACGTCCCACAGCGACCGCGGCGCTGCAAACGAATGCCCTTGCGGCATAGTCGGTCGCAAAGGCTTGATCATGTAATCACGGACGCCGATGTCGACGGGCAGCCTTAGCAACTCCAATTTGCGAACGTCCCGACTGGAGGTCAAGCGAACATGGGTCATCGAAGTCTCCGTTCATCTGGCTCGGCGGCCCGCCTCAAGCGAGCCGCACAGATTCGCACAGGGCACCGACAAGTTGGAGCAGCGTCGTGGAAGCTAGAGCCAAGGAACTAAAGCTGCAGCCCGGCGCTCACTGCGGCTGCGGGGTGTCCAGCCAACAGGCCGCGACTCGCATTCCGCCAGAGGATCTGTGCCACCTGCCCTACCGTCGGTTCTTATGGACAGTGGGGGCCCAGGAAGGCGGACATCCGGGCAGCGGCCTCCTAAGCTCTGTCCGTGCTTGTGTGTGTTCGCTATCCGCTCGAGCACAGAAGGATGGTCCTGCCGCACGACTGCGTCAGCGCTCCGGTGCACACTAACGCCGTACGTGCGGCTGCTCCGGTCTCACCGAATCCAGCCGCATACAAATTGTTCGGCGCACACAGTCACCTGTGTCGGTGACCGCGCTATGTCGACGCCTGGGCTGCTGAGCGACACCCGCGACCCAAAGGAGGTCTGAAAGCCGAAGGCGTTTCGTTCGGTACCGGAGTGACCGACCCAGACGCCAAACTCGTGGCCGATGACCTCCTCGCGCTTGTGGAACCTGAGGCGTAACACACGCAAATTGTGAGTACGGGACGACACAGCGAGTTCTGACGTGATTCCCCCACTTCATATTTCGTAAGATTGACAGCTGCGAAACGGCTGCCCACCGTCGTTACGTAGGCCACCAGAGCAGATCATCGGGGTAGCCGTTATGCGCGAGGTTGTTTAAGGTGCGGAGGCCGAGTGTTTTGCGACGCGTCGCGGTATCGAACGAATCGTATTCGTCGAGGCTTAACATCAATTCGAATTCTTTATCGCCGTCCCGGCAGAAAATCCGGCGTTGTTGGTCGACGCGAACCAGCGGCCGATCATCATCATCGGTCCACTCCCCGACCGCACCGAAGAACAGCTCTCCCACCTCCCGGTAGCGTTCGCGACGCGACGCTTCGACTGCGGCCACCGCCGCAGCTCTGGAGCGTTCAGCTGGAATCCCTCCGATGTCCTCAGATCCGAGGTCCTCGCGCATCCCGTCCTCGCTCCAGGACACGTAATAGCCCACGACTGCGTCATTGTCGTCATAAGCCGCTTCGATCGTATAGTCGCCATATTGCACGTAGTCCCCGTCGTCATCGGACCAGTCCAACGGCTGGTATCCGATTGGCCATTCATCAGTGCTCATCACTCACCAGCCTTTTGTCGAAACCTCTCTTGGCCATTGGTTGGACGGCGTCGCCCCGTCCGCGCCGGCGACACCTTGACGACCCGCGTGCGAACACACCACTTGGCTCGCCTGTCTGGCAGGACCTTGATCGTCGGTGTCTGCGCAAGACGCGCTTGCCAGTATGTGAGTGTTCGCCGCCAACTTCCATCCGCTCATCGTCGACCCAGAGGCAGTTGTGCGCGTAGTCCTCAAGCCACGCAAGACCATTGGCTTCCGGACTCATGCTTCCCTCCGTCTCGAGATGCGTGCAACTAGACCCGCCGTTGTGCAACAGCGCTATTGACCTACGCCTCGCTCACGAGACCCGCCACAACCCCACACAACTGCTGAACTTCGGCTACTGACGGCTGTAGCTCATAGGCATGGAGATGGCAGGCATTGCTCAGGCGATGCCACGCGACCGCCGCGCGGCTAGCGACCTCGGCATCGTCGAGAACCCGCAGGATGAGCAACTGGCTGCGTGTGTTGGCGCTCGGTGCTCGGGCATCGACCTCGGTACAGCGCGCATCGATAATCTCCTCCAGTGCGCGGCGAGCCAGGAACGCGGCCATCCTTGCGGAAAGGCCGCCGGACGCACGCGTCGTCAAGATCGACTGTGCCTGTGCCACCAGGTCGACGGCCTTCATCGCAGCGCCAACAACGCATGGACCGTGTGTTCGAGTTCCTCCGCCTCCGGCTTGGTGATGTCAACGCCGTCGCCGTGCACGGCATTGCATACCCGAAGGGTGTAGCGCCGCTCAGGCCTCGCGTCGAGCCACTTGGTGAGATCAGCTTTCGAGTCGCCGTGTACCGCCAACGCCATCCGCTGGCCGGTCTTCATCGCCGCCGTCCAGGCCTTCTCGGATTCGGCACGGCTGCCGCCCGCAAGCGCCCGCTTCGTGTAAAACGCCTGCTTCGCCGCGGCTTCCACCGCGAGCCGGAAGAGCCCGGGCATCACCCGCATTCGGATCTCTTTCGGCAGACCCTCGTCCTTCAGTAAGGCGAAGACGTCGTTGACCTGACGCTGCGCGGGATTGAGGTTGTCGCGGATGGTCACTTTGGAGCCCGCCTCACGGACTACCTCGATGAGCCTCGCGTCCGTTCCGGTGTCCCTGATTGTCGACGCCAGCCGGTCGTCATGTGAGAACACGATCACTTGATGCGTCTGAGCGATCTCCGACAACACTTGGACGAAGCCGTCGATCTTCGCGGGGTCCATCGCCTGAATCGGGTCGTCGAGCACGATGAACCGGAACGGGCTGCTGGTTGCGGTCGCTCGCGGCAGGAACAACGCCAACGCCAACGCGTGCAGCTCGCCCTGACTCATCACCGGCAACGCCTTGGTCGGTTCGCCGTCGACGGAACCCTCGAGCACGGCCTTGCGTTTGGTGGCGGTACCTTCCAGGGTGACGTTGCCTAGGTCGACATTGCTCTCTTGGCGGAGCTCACCCCAAATCTTGCGAGCTTGTGCCGCAATGGTTCCCAGTCGCTTGTTGCGGAAGGGTACAGCACGTTCGTTGAGCCACTTCTTCGCGGCGGTCATGGTCTTGACGGTGCCGTCGTTCTCTCGCGCATCTCGCTCCAGCGAGACCCAGCTAGCGATCTGTGCTGCAACTGGCGCCCATGCGTACTCCTTAAGCTCAAGTGCCTCTTGGGCTTGCGCACGCAGTACTTCGGCACAGCCCGCGACACTCAGCAGAGCCGAGTCCAGGTGGTTGGCGAGGTCAACGTCGCCATCGGGCCTGTCGGCGGTGGCTGCAACGGCCTCGTTGTAGCTCCTGAGTGCAGAGAGCTCCACTCCGGGCACCTCGCCGATCTGCTCGACACTGCCGACCAGCCTGAGCGCCGCGGTTCGGGCGCTAACGAGCTCGGCTGTCGCGGCCTGATACTCGCTGAGGACCTGTTCTGTGCTGGCCACCGACTCCCTTGCAGCGCTGGACCATTCACCGTCGAGTCTGCCCTGGCCACACACGGGGCAGTCGATGTCGCCTTCATGGTCATGCAGACGAAGCGCCGACTGGAGAAGTTGGACCCGCTGGCGGGTGCCGTCGGCCAACGACGCGGCGACCGTCGTCAGGTTCTGAGTAGCGGCTCGCAGTCGGGCTGCCGCAGAATCGATCTCGTCGATCGTGGGCGCTTCGAGCGCCGCGGCGCGCCGCAGCGCCAACAGCTCCGTGTGGCCCTGAGCATCTGATCCAGTGACCAAGGCCAGCACCTCATCCAGCGGTGCACCGCCCCGCTTCTTCAGTAGCGTCGTGGCCAGCTCCGCGCGTTCGTCAGCGTTGTCGGCAAGTACACCGAGCAGCCTCTTGCGCTCGTCATCGGCGCGATCACGTCCGGCCTTCGATGACTTGAGCTCTGCTACAAGCCATTTCTCAGCATCGGCGAGCACCTCGAGTCCGAGCAATTTGGCCAACGCGTCGTAGAGCGCCGACGGGCCGCCATCGAACAAACGGCCCAACTCGTCGTAGGACAGCACGGGGCGGGTCAGCTCGAGTGGACGTCCCCACCCCAGACTGCCGGTGCCCTCCGTGCGGTCGCCACCGGCCACCTGCGTGTACGACGTCCGGGCGTTGAGCTCGGCGCCCTTATCCCAGCTGACCCCGACCGTGAACGGCCCTAGATCTTCAGCGGTGAACCCAACCCGGATTGCGCAGGGGTGCGGGCGATGCAAATTGCGCCAAGACTCCGCCCATAACGTTTCCTTCTTGAGCCAGCGGTAACTGGTGCCGGTGAGAGCGAGTTCGAGCGCTTCGGCGAAGCTCGACTTTCCGGAGCCGTTGCGTCCGCTGACCACAGTTAGGCCAGGCGCGGGGTAAAGATCGAGTTGGGCCTGGCCCCCAATGCCGCGGAAACCTACCACCGAGATGCTGGTCAGGAAGGTTGGTGAAGGTTGGGTGCCGGCGGCCGTATCTTCGTCGGCAACCTCAGCAAGCGCGTTGAGCACCGCGTTCTTGATGTCCGAGTGCAGCGCTGCGTCGTCGTCGAGCAGCTGCAGTATGACGTCTTGGACCGATTCCTCGCTCGTTTCCCCACCGCCCTATTGAACTACGGCGGACCGACACGGCGGGTGTTCTAACCAAAGGCGTTCGCGTGTGACCAACCAGCTGGGTCACTTGGCTGCTTGGCCACCGAGAATCGCGATGCAACGCGATGGCTTTAATGTCTAGAATGCACTGGCTTGTACGGGGTGGTCCGGCCGCATGCTGACGAATCTAAATTAAGCAATCAAGATTGGACTACCTGAGTGCGATGGCCGCATGCTTATCGTCAATGATAGGAGAGCATACGAGCACGATGCCTAACTACGACTGCACGTTTATCCTCACCAACCCATACAGCACAGACGCCGTCCCGGACGTGGAAAATCTCGCGGTTCGCGCCTATAACCACATGTACGACAAGTCTGAGGAAGGATGGCGTCTTGTTTCCACGTCGACACCGCCGGATGCAAACGCCTTGATGTTCTTCTGGGAGCAGGTGGAACCAGATTGATCGCTGCTGCCGGCGGACAGAGGGCTAAGCAAAGCAAGTGAATTCCGACGGCTGTGGCGCAGGGTTGTGGAAGGGTGGAAGTTGGACCTACAGCGCGAGTCAGGCGGGGTTTAGCCGGATCGGCCCGGCCCTGGTCATTCGAAGTAATCCTCGTCGACTTCGACGACAGTGAACACCTGGCGTTTTTGGACGCCAACGCCGTATTTGATCATCAACTCGCTGAGCCGCTGTCCATCGATCAGCACAACCCTGGTGCCGATGCCCTTCACATACTCAATCGCACCCGCCGAAAAGCGACTGGTCGTGATAAACACGCCTCGATTTGCGCCCACCCCGTGGAGTGCGCCGACGAATCCTTGGACGTCAGGTCGTTGGACGCTGTTGTCCTTGCCGTAGCGCTTCGCTTGCACGTAAACCCGCTCCAGTCCGAGCGGATCCTGATCGATGACTCCGTCAACACCGCCGTCTCCCGATCCGCCTAGGACAGTCGCGCGCTGTTCAGCACCTCCGTACCCCATCGCGACGAGCACGTCGAGCACTGACTGCTCAAGGAAGCTGGGGTCCTGCTCGCGCAGGCGTTTGAGCAGATCCGCCGCAACCTCTCCGTGCAGCGCGGCAACCCCGTTCTCAATCATTTCCAGCGGGTCGGCCGACTCCCCTGTTATGACTTCGACTGCGGCGCTATTGGCCGCGGCCTGGCCGCTCCCGAGTCACGCGACGTAGGCCTGGTAGACGGGCAGAGTCTTTAGAGTTTTTTCGGAAATCCCATTCGGGTGCTGATCAAGGAATTGTCTGCCGGCGTCATTCAACCGGTATGCCGCCCGCTGTGGCTTTTCAACGAGCTCTGCCTTATACAACGCGCTCACCGCCCAACCGACACGATTCTCGGCTCTCGACTCGCCAGACGACAAAGGCTCGAGACGTTGCTCGTCCGTGAGCCCGACATGGTTACAGACAGCTTCGAGGAGCTCGCGTCTTTTCCATACTTTGCCGTCGGCCAGCACTTCTAGTACGGGTTTGAGAAAGCCCGACCACACAGGCATCGCCACGGGTCCACTCGAGGTCACCAGGCCACTATTGCATTCACAGGGCAGCACAAGCCGAGCTTGCCTCGATTCTCGGGCGGATTCGGCTGCGAGTGTTGCAGTCGCGGACCACAATCGGGTCCGTGGTCTCTTCGTTCGGGTGGTTGGACACGGATAACGAGCAACGTCGGAAGATGTTGGAGGTCGTCGATCTGTTTAAGGAAGAAGGCACGGTCGACGAGCTGGGCATCGGTTCGATCAGGGACGCCTTCGCGGACGCACTCTTCCCCGGCACATCGGTCCTACAGACCCGGCTGCGGTACGTCCTATTCATTCCGTGGCTGATGCAAGAGGCCACGAAGGGCAACCGCACTTCCAACGAGATGAGCGCGCGGTTCCGCGACAACGAGCTGCAGCTGATCTACGCACTCGACCAGGGTGAGGAGAAGCTCGGCGTCATCGGCAACACCGCACGCGCCAAGTTGAAGCGAATGCCCAGCAGCATGTACTGGGCCGCCATGGGCACGTGGGGCATACGCAATACCGACCTGTCGCCTAATGCGTACTTTCGTCGACAATACGACTACCGCCGGCTCGCCGACCGCACTGCGCGCGCTGACGACCCCGAAGCCCGAGACCTGTTGCTGAACAACGATCTTGATCCTCACCTTCCTGCGGCGCCCGCCGGATTGCTGGGAAAAACATCTTTCGAGCTTCGGCCCGAGGAGGAGCAGTACCTGTCGGACCGCATATCGGCGTCCAAGGCGGACTCGATGCTCGCGTGGCTCATCCGCAACGAACCAGGCAATCTGCCGGACTACGTCTGGCAGGTCGACAACGTGGGCGAGGCGCCAGAACAGCTTCAGGATTTAATCGATCATGCGCGCCGCTTCCACACCGTCATCTACGGCGCGGCAGCGCTCTACAACCTGTTGCTTGCACGAAAGAGCCACCGAGACGATCTGGTCGCGGAATACGAGAAAGCGATTGAAAATTGGCGCGGCGAAGTCCATGCGACTAACGCGCTCGACGGCTGGAATCGATCAGATTGGTGGGCGAAGGTGCAACAATGCAACCCGCGCCTGCGCCAGGCGACAAAGACCTTCGTCAACAGCTGGATCGACCTCACAATCTCCGATATTGACCTTGCCAACGATCCGACCGCGATCGCCCTCATCAACAATCGCGAACGGCAGATCAAGGGTGGCCGTGCGCGATTAATCAACCAGGCAGCACTCGACCGGTGGTCGGGCCAAAGTGGACTGAGCCGGCTGGACTACCGCTGGTCGGTTGCCCGCCGTCACCTCCGCGACCTCTACGCCGCGAGGCACGCCGCGTGACGCTGACCCCCGAGACGCGCGTGCTGCTCACAGACGCCATCCGTCCGCCAGCGGGCTACCGAATGGAAGTCGCTGTTGGAACGACGTATTCGCTCACTCTCACCGCGCTGCTGCTGGCGCCGTTGTCGTTCGCGTTGTTCGACTGTCAGGACAGCGAAGCAGTCGAGCGCGACGACAGTCAGGACATCAGATCATCGGATCCCATCCGACTTCTCGAGGCCGTGCGCCGGTACGCCGACCACACCACGGTCTTCTGCCAGGCCGGCGGGATCCACGTGCCGACGCAGTACCGAAGCATCCTCACTTTTGTCGAGGACAGCGTGCGCGAGGCCTCGCCATCCCAAGAAGACTCGTTGTTCCATCCGAAGATGTGGGCGCTGCGCTTCGTCACCGAGAACGGGGAGCGGCTCCACCGCGTGGTCGTGCTGAGCCGCAACCTGACGTTCGACCGGTCGTGGGACACCGCCTTGGTTCTCGACGAAGAAGCCGGCGGAAACGTCGACGCTGGTCCAGCTGCTGAGTTCGTCCGCCATCTTCCGAGTCTTGCTCTTCGTCCGCTGCAGAAGAGTCGATCCGATGAGCTTCTCGACCTTGCAACGACTCTCGAACACGTGACGCTCGGTGCGCCTCCCCCGTTTACCGGCGGCGAGCTCATTCCGATGGGGCTCCACGGGGAGACAACGTGGCCGTTCCCCCATCGAGGCCGACGCCTTCTGGCCATCAGCCCGTTCCTGACCAAGGGGGCGATAGACCAGTTGGCAAAAGTGTCCGACGATCGCACGGTGGTATCTCGGGCCGAGTCGCTCGAACAGACGGGATCCGACGCACTGCACGGATGGGATGTGAACGTGCTGCAGCGCCTGGCCGAAGTCGATCCGAGTGAGGACGTCGAGGACGTCACCAAGACGGTGACCGACGGATTCTTCGAAGCTCACGACGGCCTGCACGCGAAGACCTTCGTCGTCGATGTCGATCAGAACCAGTCGATGGTCGTCACGGGCAGCGCCAACCTCACCACCGCATCCTGGAACCGCAATGTCGAGTTCGACGCTCTCTTAACGGGTCCCACAGCGTCGTGCGGGGTGTCAGCCGTCCTCAATGGTTCGCCCGAAGCGCCGGGCCTCAGGCAGATCCTCGAGGAGTACGCCATCTCGACACCGCAAGGCATCACCGACGAAGCGGCCGAGACAGCATTTGCGCTCGAAGCACTTCATCGCCGCCTGGCCGCGGGCCACGTCTCCCTACACATCGAGCCTGTCGATGATGAGCGCGTCGAAGGACTTCTGACGCTCGAGACTCCTCCGAATGCGCCTGGAACGACGACTGTGCGATTGGCGTCACTCAATGACGTCCAGGCGAAACCCTTGGCGGCACAGATCGACTGGACCATCTCGCCGATCAACGTCACGCCATTCATCGTCGTCGAGACCACGGCTGGATCTGGCGCCGCGAAGGTCACTCGCCGATGTGCCCTGAAGGCCGAGTTGACCGGTGCCGTCGACGGACGGCGCCAGGACGCCGTTTTCTCGATCCTCAGAAGCAAGGAGGACGTCTTGCGCTATCTGGTCTTCCTCCTTGGAGATCCCAGCTATGATGCGCTATTCGCCGAGGTGGCCGGGCTAACCGCAGACCGGCTCGCCGACGCCGACAAATCTGCTCAGACGAACAACGATGTGGCGCTCTTCGAGCCATTAGTGCGCGCGGCGGGACGGGATCAAGACGCGCTGGCACGTGTCGCGAGCCTCGTCGAGGAGATCCGCGAGCTCCCCAACGGCTCCGAGCTCGTCCCTGATGGATTCGACGAGCTGTGGGACGTCGTGTGGCAGGTACATCAGGAGCAACATCGCGCATGAAGCCCGATCCCGAACAGATCCTGGCCAGTCTCAAGGACTTCCAGCGCAACACTGTCGAGTATGCTTTTCAACGACTGTGGGGCGACGAAGACCCGGTCAAGCGCTTCCTCGTCGCCGACGAGGTCGGCCTCGGCAAGACGATGGTGGCCAAGGGGCTGGTAGCCAAGACGGTCGAACACCTTTGGGACACCGACAAAAGAATCGACATCGTCTACATCTGTTCGAACAGCCAGATCGCCCGGCAGAACCTGAGCCGACTCAAGGTGGTCGACGGGAACACCGTCCGCCATGCCGACCGGCTTACGTTGTTGCCGAACGTCATTCGTAACCTGCGTGATAACAAGGTCAACTTCGTGTCGTTCACGCCAGGAACGTCTTTCAAGGTCGGCACGTCCGGGGGTGCTGCACCGGAGCGAGTGCTGCTGTACTGGCTGCTGACGCAGTGCTGGGGGCGAGACGCGGTGGCAGCGACCCGCTGGAAGCGGTTCTTCGAAGGCAACGTCGAGCGGTCGAGATTCGAGTGGTATCTGAAGACCTTCGACCGCTCGTCGTTGGACGACGAACTGTGCCAATCGTTCGGCGAAGCCATCGAGACCGCCATAGGGCCAGGAGGCGGCCGGCTGCGGGATGAGTTGGAAGCGTGCGTCGATGACTTCAACTACCTGCGGGACAAGCCGTCAAACCAACTGAGCAGTAGGCGGAATCGTTTGATCGGCAGGCTGCGACAACTCGTTTCCCGCGCCGCCGTCCACCACCTCGAGCCGGATCTGGTGATCCTCGACGAGTTTCAGAGATTCAAGGACCTACTCGACGCCGATGATGAGGGCGCCGAACTCGCTCACGCGATCTTCGATCACCCCGACGCGAAAGTTCTCTTGTTGTCGGCGACGCCGTACAAGATGTACACGCTGCCGGATGAGCCTGAAGGCGACGACCACTACCGCGATTTCATCCGTACCGTGCGATTCCTCGCGGATGACGAGCGAGCACACATCGTCGAGCGTGAGTTGCGAAAGATGCGTGAGAGTTTGTTCTCTGGCGGCGATCACGCACCTGCGGTAGAAGCCAAGGGGGTCGTGGAGCGAGAGCTTCGCCGCGTCATGTGCCGAACGGAACGTCTGTCGGCGACTCAGGACCGGGACGGGATGCTGGAATCGCGGGAGATGCCGGGAGCGCGGCTGGCAGCGGAGGACCTGCGGTCCTGGCAGACGTTCGACGACGTCGCACGGCACGTCGATCGGCACGATGTCTTCGAGTACTGGCGCTCGACGCCATATCCGTTAAACCTCATGGATCGCAATTCCTATCAGGTGCGAACGAAGTTCCAAGAGGCAGCCGAACAGCACGACGCGACGCTGGTCAAGCTGCTTGAGCACGGCCGCGGGCTGCTGGACTGGAACGACATCCACCGGTACCGCCAGGTCGATCCGGGTAACGCGAAACTCCGGGGCCTTGTTGAGGACGTATTAGATCGTGGCGTATGGCAATTGGCGTGGCTGCCGCCATCTCTGCCCTATTACGAGATGGCCGGCGCCTACGCCGAACCCCAGCTGGCAACCTTCACCAAACGGCTCATTTTCTCGGCGTGGTCGGTGGTCCCCAAGGCCATCGCAGTCATGGTGAGCTACGAGGCGGAGCGACGCGCGATCGAAGCGGCGAAGCTGACGAACCGCCTATACGACGATCGCCCGATAACCCCACCACTCCAATTCCGCATGAGCGCGGGCCGTCACGCGAGCATGCCGGCGCTAGCGCTGCTGTACCCCAGCTTGACGCTGGCCCGGCTCGGCGACCCGCTCGAGGTAGCCGGAACGCTCGGTACATCGCTGCCGGCGTCGCGCGAGGCGGTCCTCGGTGCAGTGCGGGGGCGAGTATCAGCGGCGCTGTCTGAACTGACGGCGGGGTCGGATGCATCGGGTCCGGTAGACCAAAGTTGGTACTGGGCAGCGCCGTTCCTTCTCGACCGGCACTTCGCAGCAGCCGAGAGTGACGAGTATGCGCCGCGCATGCGGAGGTGGAGCGGTGACGAAGACAACGAATCTAGTCTTGCCTCGCACCTGGACTATGCGGAGAACTTCGATGATTCGCAGCTCGGTTCGCGACCCGCGGATCTCGACGAAGTGCTCGCACGAATGGCGATCGCTGGACCCGGAGTATGCGCCCTGCGCGCACTGTCGAGGGTCACCGGCGGCCCTGACGCACTGCAGGACATTGAAGTTCGCGATGCAGCGTATCAAATCGCCCAGGGATTGAGGTCGCTGTTCAACAAGCCTGAGATCATTGCCCTGATGCGATCGGGTGATGACGCGTCGTACTGGCGAGCTGTCCTGGACCACTCGTTCAGCGGGTGCCTACAGGCAGTACTCGACGAGTACGCACACGTGCTGATCGAGTCCGAAGGCCTTCAGGACGCGGATGCATACGTGCGCGCCGATACCCTCAGCGCCGTCATGTCCGAGGCTTTGTCGATTCGCACAGCGACGAACGCTGTCGAGCAGGTCACCGTCAGCGGCTCCGAGATAAATCTCGAGGAGCACCGCATCAACAGTCACCTGGCCGCCAGGTACGGACGCGTGCAGTCGAATGAGCAAGCAGCACAGCGTGAATCCACAATCCGAACTGGATTCAATTCGCCGTTTAGACCCTTCGTGCTCGCGTCGACGTCGGTAGGCCAGGAGGGGCTGGACTTTCATACCTACAGCCATGCCATCGTTCACTGGAACCTTCCGAACAATCCGGTTGACCTAGAGCAGCGTGAAGGACGCGTTCACCGCTACAAAGGCCACGCGGTCAGGAAGAACGTCGCCGACGTGTACGGTGCCGCGGCCCTTTGGTCGCAAACTGCGGACCCATGGAGAGCGATGTTTGAAGCTGCAGTTCACGCACGCGAGGCTGACGACTCAGACATCAAACCGTTCTGGATTTTCACTCGCCCAGGAGGCGCGGTAATCGAGCGATACGTGCCTGCGCTTCCGCTGAGCAGGGAGGCGCAGCAGTACCGACGATTACTTCGGACTGTCGGCGCCTACCGTGCCTTGATCGGGCAGCCTCGCCAGGATGACTTGATCCGATACGTCGGTGACGACGTGGAGTGGCTGAGAATCGATCTCACGCCAACAGTGACGGGACAGTATTGAGCGGGTCGATGCGTCAATCGGCCTGACACTGCAGCATCGGGCCTGCGTCATTTCGCGTGTTTCGGCCACTCGTCGATCCATACTCGTCGGCGCTCATCGACGTGAGATGAAATCCCTCGCACTTGGCGCAGGCGTATAGCCGATCCTCAAGTTTTCCGAGATGCCCCCCCTGCACGCCTGAGCCGGGTTTGCTGGGCGCTATGCAGCGCTACGCCTGCCGCATGCTCGGGTCTGCTGCACGGATAGGTCACATCTTGACCTGATCGTGCAGCAGACACTCCGAGCCGATGCGGTTCAACCACGACGAAACTGCAAGCCCTCATTGGGAACCTATCGAATCCGGGTCAACTACCAAAGTCGGGAGATTCCCCCAGGGAGGTTGAAGCCTCGTCCGACGACCGCCGCAACCCTCAAGGTCTCGGCGTTTGGTCGGACTGGTACTGCGTGGCTTTAACGGTGCCGTCAGCCACCGCGGGCCTGCGAATCCTCAAGCAAATCAGCAATCGCGATTGCTTCGGGCATCGTCCAAGTTGCCGCTTCGTCCTCAAGGATTTGCATCCAAGAGGGCGCCTCATTCGTCGCACGATCAGCAGCATCCGTGCGGACTTTGAGCGCTAACATCCCGACCCGCATCAAGACGGGAACATTGAGATGCCTGACCGCAACAAGTGCTTCGCCCGCAATTGCCGCGATTACTGTCTTAGACAGACTAGCTCCACCGGCCGCGGCATGAGCCGCCAGCAGCATTTCGGTGCGCTTGGCCGCACCCGCAGCGGTCAGACGCGGACTGCCTGTGTCGCGATATGCCGCCAGATGCACGTGGGTTCGGATGACGAGCTCAGTCGCGATCATGCCGATACCAGGAGTGAGCATTCCCGAGCGGAGGTTCAATCCGTCACCCGAATTCGTTCCTGCATAGGCGTTGTGGGCGAATTTTCGTAGCTCTCGATCCGGCATCTCGTAGAGCAACGACCAACCGGGGAGCGGAAGGCTCATTGGGGTGACGAAATCTGCAGCCCAGTGTTTGAGTAATAGCGCGACGGCCAGGTGCGGCTCGGTTATTTGAACGAACGGCAGACCGGAACGAGTCGTGGTCACGGATTCGACAAAGCGCTGACCATCTTCCCACACAGTGCCCCTGAAGGTGCCGGACCTGATTTGGTTGAGGGCTTCGAAAAAGCGTCCAATATCGTGGCCGGCTGATCGCACGCGATGGGCGGGCCCACCGAAGTTCGGGCCCGTGTAGTCGATGGGCAGGCGTGCCGCATCCCTCTCCCACCTCTGCAGAAAGTCGGTCTTCTTCAGCCACGACAGACCACCGAGAACCGCTGTGTCGACTTGGCTGTCGTAAAGATTCGCGAGGGCGCCGACAAAGCCTGCGGTGCCGACGGCAGCCAAATCGCCAGGCTCCCAGGGAATTCGCTCGGACTGCCGCCACTTTTCGAGTTGTACGGCTGCGACGGGGTCGATGAGGTCGTTCAAGTCGGGCTCACCCCACGCTTCAGCCACGCGGCGCTCGCGATTGTGTTCGGTGATCGCGTCGTAGGTGAGGCCAGTTGGCGCCTGCGATAGGCGCCTCGCCATTTCGTGGTCGAGAGGTTTCTCAGCGAGAGCTGCCCTCGCAAGCGCCTCAACGTGGTCAATGTCGCGCCCTAGGGCGTCAAGGTTCTCGATGAAGTCGGCGTCAACTACAAACCCTTGATCGGTATCCTTGCCTTGGTTGTCTGCAGTCACGCAGCTTCCTCAAGGTCATCGGCAAGCGCAGCGACACCCTCGGCAAGCGTCTCCGCGTCCTTCTTTTCGCCTTCGAGTTCATTCATTTCTGCCAACAGCGCTTGAAGCTCGGGGGCTTCAGGGCCGGTGACACGCTCGATTAGTTTGTCAGCAATAGCGCGAAAACGCGCGATGCGCTCCTCGGCCTCCAACCGCTTCGCCCGCTCTGCATCGACCTCCGCCTGCTTGGTTTCGAGCTGAACACGAAGCTTTTCAATCCGCTCGCTAAGAGCCGCCACGATCTTGCCTAGGTTTTCGACACGCTCGCGAAAGCTGACGATGACCGCCTTGGCAGCCTCCTCGTTACCATCGACGTCACGCAACACAAGCTGCGTGACGACGTGCAGCCGCACCGCATCAGCGGCAACGCGGGCGACTGTGTAACCCGATGCTCGCCCACCGAGCGTTGCCGCGCCAACACCAGCCACACCAGTGAGCCCCGTGATCAGAGCCGCGCCACCAGCCATACCTAGCCCTCCCGCTGCGATCGACCCGCCGCCGAGCGCCGCCATTCCCGCGGTCGTCGCAACCGCGCCCGAGTAGCCAAGGACAAGTGAACCGAAAACGCCCGCGATCGCGGGCGCTGCGAGCCCGCCAGTCAGCAGGCCCACGCCGAGCCCCGCCCCAGCAAGGAGCGCGTACTTTGACCACGAGCCTGTCGCCGACAGCTTCTTGATGGCATCTTTGTAGGCGGTTTCCACGGCGTCGAGATCCTCGGGATGCAGCTGGTTCATCGCGCAATGGGCATCTGACAGGGTTTTGGCGCGGACGTTTCGGTCCCACTTGCCCTCGACCCACGGTTCGAAGCCGTACAAGTCAATGAGGACCAGCAGTGCTCGAGACCGCTTGGCGACCAGTCCCGAGATCTCCGGACCTGCGTCCTCCAGCGCCTCGAGATCGGTGGACTCGGTGGCTGTAATTTGGTAGACGACTTCGGCCAGCGGAGACGACCAGTCGCTAATGCTTCGGCTCTCGATGGCCTGGACCGCGGCAAGGCGAAACGCGTTTCGAACAGCGCGCTTGGAGGCGAGGCTCTTCCCAGCCGACGCTGCGATGTCACGCTGCATCATTCGGTACTGCCAAGCGGTGAGGATGAAATCCTCGTCTGCTGAAAGCTCAAGCTTCTTCTGCACGTGTTGGCCGTCCACCGTCAACACGCTAGCGGCATCCCCCGACAAGACGAGCGTTTCTCAGCATCGATCGCGCCGCGGTTGAACATTTCGTGCAAGCGATTCCTGTCCATTGGTCGGCGCAGCGAGCCACCGACGGGGGTGCCCGAAAGACGCGTGACGCACATCCGCCAGCACGGCCCAATCGACGATGGCGCAAATGTAGGAATCGACTCGCAAGTATTCGCGAACTTTGTCGGTGTGCTCAGGCCGACATCGGCACCGGGCACGGGCGTGGGCGCGATCAGGTCGTGGTGCCCCACCAAATAGCGGATCCTCGGTCCGACCTATTTCGTATACACATGATTGATGCGCTGCCTAGATTCTTCGGTGGGAGGTAGCAGTCGGAAATGAAGTTTAAGTGGGTTTCACCGGCGAACGGCACTTCGCGGCCCGTCCCCAAGCCGTTCAGTGCTGCGCCGACTTCGCCGAATGCGGTGCCCAACCGCCCGAACGCACAGACGGAACGTCCTGCTGTTATTCCCCCTCCAGCTCCAGTCACTTCCGGCCCGCGTATCGCGCCCGTTACGCGCGGCCCGATCGCAACAGACGCCGCAGATATTCCGACTCTCGACGGTGACGCTGCGAGAGCAGTCACGCACCGCGGCAGTCACATTCAGATCATCGCAGCCGCCGGCTCGGGGAAGACGGAAGTCGTTTCTCAGCGGGTGGCGTCGTTGCTCTCCGACGGAGAGCCGCCGGAGTCGATCGTCGCATTCACATTTACCGAGAAGGCCGCCGCTGAGCTCAAGGAGCGCATTCGTGAGCGGGTAACCGCACTCATGGGACCGAAGGCCACTGATCAGCTCGGCCGGTTGTTCGTCGGGACAATCCACGCGTATTGCTTCCGGATGCTCCAGATGTACGTGCCGCGGTATGAGACCTACACTCCGCTCGACGCAAATCAGCTGACGAACTTCCTTTACCAGCAGAGCAGGCTGATCGGTATCACCGCACTCGTACCTACCGACGGCACGTTCAAGAACATCGCTACTTTCCAGCGTGGCATCGACGTGATCGAGAACGAGCTGATCGAAATCGAGACCTTGCCCGCCGGCGACTTCAAGGCTGCGGTGGAGTCCTACTACGCAGCGCTCGATCGCCATCAGTTCATGTCGTTCGGCACGCAGATCGTCCGCGCCGTTGAGGCACTTGCCGACCCCGAAGTCCACGCCGCGGTGGTCGCTCCACTACGGCACCTCATCGTCGACGAGTACCAGGACGTCAACCCAGCGCAGGAGCGACTGGTCGAACTGCTCGCAAAGCCCCACGGCAATGCGGACGTCGTGGTGGTCGGTGACGACGACCAAGCGATCTACCAGTGGCGTGGCTCGTCAGTCACAAACATCGTTACTTTCGCCGATCGTTACCCCGCAGTCACTCAATTCACACTCCTGACCAATCGTCGCTCACGACCTGGAATCATCGAGGTTGCAAACCTTTTCGCCGAAACGATCCCCGGACGCATCCAAAAGCAGATGCTGCCATTTCGCGACGCTGACGGTCCGAGTGTCGCGATCGTCCGGGATCCGGGAAACGAGGGCGACGCGGCAGACGAGATAGCGCGGCAGATCCTCGACTTCCATTCGAAGGGGCTCCCCTACCGGGACATCGCGGTCCTCGTCCGCGGCCGGGCTGCCTATCCGGCGCTCATTGACGCCTTTGCCAAGGCGGCCATACCCGTACAAGCAGGCGGGCGGTCGGGGTTGTTTGCGCAATCCGAACCGCAGGTGTTCGGAGCCACGTACGCATGGATCGCCGACATCGATTGGGCGAATGCGAAATTCGCTCAACGGCAGAAGGTCACCCTCGACCTTCTGCTCAACGACTATTGCGCTGTATTCAATCTCGCGCACTCAATGCGCGCGAAACTGTCCACATATCTCGAGGAGTGGAAAGCGCGGGCGCTCGCGAGCGATTTCAATGAGAGCCTTGTCCGCGACTTCTACTCGTTGATGGCGTTGATTGAAGTCAACAAGTGGGATCTGTCGGATGCATTAATACGCAACCGTCTTGGGACCATCGCGCGGTTCACTGCCGTTCTAGCCGATTATGAGGGCGTCAGCTGGCGCGCACGCAAAGACCCGAATAACCCGACTGAACAGGTCGGCGGCCGCAGCGGTGGAGTGTGGTTCTACAAGAACCTCGCCATATTGCTCACTAATTTTGCCGTGGGTAGCTACGATGACTTCGCAGGCGAGGAAGGTCACCTCGACGACGCCGTAGCGCTGGGAACGATTCACGGCTCGAAAGGCCTGGAGTGGCCGGTAGTGTTCCTTCCGTCGCTAGTGAAGCAGCGATTCCCGTCGAATATGACCGGACGTGCGCAGGTGTTTCCCGGCGATCTCATCGGCCGTTTCGACCGGCAAAGGTACGAAGGTAGCGACGCCGACGAGCGGCGGCTGTTTTACGTCGCAATCACACGCGCCCGCGACGCAGTACTGCTGTCGAGCTTCTCCCTGCGAGACAACGGAAAGAGCCGCGGCGCATCGCCGTACTTCGATGAGGTCGTAAACGCCTACACAAAATCCGGCACGCCCACGTCCGCAACGAGTAAGGGTGCGTCGGCCGAGGCTGACATCGCGATCACCTACAGTGAACTGGCTGCATTCGAGTCTTGCCCGCGGAGCTACCTGCTGAAGAACGAGCTCGGATTCATGCCGGCAATTCAGCAAGAACTCGGGTACGGCAACGCGGTCCACCACACGATGCGGGTGCTCGCTGAGCGCACGCAGGCGACGGGCGCTATACCCACAGCGCTACAAGTGGATCAGCTGCTTAACTCCGAGTTCTTCTTGCCGTTCGCGAACAAGGCGGGCCACAGGGAGATGCGAGAGAAGGCGCGGCGTCTCGTCATGCGATACGTTAACGAACATTCTTCAGATCTGTTGCGCACCTGGGCAACTGAACGCCCATTCGAGCTCTATCTCGATGGCGCCGTAATCTCAGGTCGCGCCGACGTCATCTACGACAGCCACGACGGGCAGATTGGACGAGTCGCAATCGTGGACTACAAGACGTCAACCGGCGGGCAGATCGACCCGCTGCAACTGCAGATCTATACAGAAGCCGGACGACGCGAAGGACTCGATGTCGGCGGCGCCTTCATTCAGGACCTCGGCGCTGAGACTCGGTACGACGTAGCCATCGATACAAAATCGATCTCGGATGCCGAGACTCAGATTATCACCACCGTAGACGCGTTGCGACGCCGTGAATTCGAGCCGAAACCGGACCGCAGAAAGTGCCGTCAGTGTGACGTGCGGCAGATCTGCTCGGCCTCAGCGACCTAGTGGCGCCTCGGCGCAACCCATGACGCACCTCGAACTCAAGCGCTGTATTCCTCCGCGAGGTCAGATTCGTAGAAAGCGTCCGCCCGCTTGTCCTCATGTAAAACAGCTTCTCGCACAGCAGGTTTCGTCATATCGAGCACTTTCATCTTGCTCCCGACCTGAGCGACCGCTTCGATGCGGTGGAACTCATCGCCGAACTCTTGCGCAAATCCTGCGAGTGCCTTCAGTTTGGTCACAGCGTCATCGAGGTGCGTCCCATGTGGGTCGACGATCGACGCTTTCACCTCTCCTCCGACATCATGGAAGAACACGAAATCGGGATGCATCGTTCGCCAATTTCCTTGACCGTCGCGATAGGCGATGCCGATAGAATCTACCGCCGAACGCGGCGGGTTGCGATACCAACCGACCGCGCCTTCGGCGAGTTCGGCGTTCACCACCTTCTGTTCCCACTTGTTCAGCGACGACAGAGGAAACAGTCCGTCTTCGTCCGACATTAAGTGCCGTCCGACAAGGGGCGCATCAATTTCGGTGTCATCTTCGAGGACCTTGTAATCCTCCATGCGGGATCTCGGCTGACCGAGTTCTCCGCGCTGGGGTTCGGTGGTCATCGCGCGAATGTCCTCATAGTCCTGTTGGCGTACATCGGGGAGCGACTTGATGGCGACGCGGTGCTGCGCGAACCAACTGTCCACTAGTTCAGTCGCCTCCTGGTCAACCTTCTCGCGCACCTCTTTGATCATCGAGAGCGCGGAGGCGCGCACGTAGGCGTCACGCAGTCCGTCATCGTCATCATCATCCGCGCCAGCGAGATGGTTAACGTACGACTGCGCGACGTCCGCGCCGAAGGCCTTCTTGGCGTCCTCGAAAGCCGACCTGATCGCGCGGTCGTCTGCACGCATCGAGAACTCTCGATATGTGAGCTTCTTCGACTCTGATGTCCCCGAGATCTCCTGTATGTCGACGCGCCAAACCTCGTCGATTTGCTCGTCAAGCAGGCCGCTGTACCGGGTCGCATACGTGTCGAGTATCAGGTGCATTTCGCGCTCCGCATCGGACAATGCACCGGGGCGAACACCATCCATCGCAAGCGACTGAGCCAGGGCGACAAGCCTTCTAACTGGTCGCGCGCCCCGTTTGGGCAATGTCTGTGTCGGAAGCCTGCTCCAGACCGACCACACTGACTCTGGAATGGACGGGTTGTCGCGAAGAACGCGGCCGTCGAGCAGAATCTTCTTCGTTGTCCCGGTCCCGGGCATTTCTTCAAGTTGGCCGGTGAGATAACGCACGACATTCCCCGCCGTCGTGCGGTCGAAGAACGGCAAGATGCACTCGACGGCGTTGAGCGCCTCGTCGCCCGGCACACGGCGCGCCAACGGACTGCGGACCATACGACCCAACAGCTGAGTGATGTGCGTCGTGTCCTTCGCAGGACGGAAGGACACCATCACCTCCGCGCGCGGGCAGTCCCAGCCCGTCGAGATCGCATCCTTCGCAACAAGTACACGCACTTCAGGCGTCTCCTGGACGCGTTGCGGCTCGATCCAGCCAACATCCCAACGGCCGAAATGCTGACGGGCGTGGTCGCCCAATACGTGAGCGACACTACCGCCGTACAACTCAGGGACCACCTCGGCGATGGTGTCGAGGGCACGACCGATTTCGTCGGGTTCCGGCGTGTTCGGTGTCTGCAGAACAAGCAGAGGCACGACTGTGACGGCGAGCCCTTGCTCATTCGAGTAAGAGGCCCACCGCTCAGTCGAGGCGGCGAGTTTCTGCGCAGCGAGCTTCACCAGCGTCGTGTCGAAGTTTCCTGCTTCGTTCGGAATATCAAGGCTCACGACGTCCTTGACGAGTCCGGACTCCTGCACTCGGTTCGGGTCGACCATCACTGCGGGATACTCGCGGCGATGCCCGGACTCGTCCGCTTCCTTCATCGCGGACTCGAAGCGCTCGATCGTTGCCGAGATACCCCAGACAATCGGGATCGCCGGATAACCGGCATGGCCCTGAACGAGCCTTCGGACAATCGTCGTCTTGTCCGTGCTGGCTTTGGTGTTGAAGCCGCGATGCGCCTCATCAAGAACGAGGTAAAGCGTCAGGTCCTCGTCCGCGATCGTATTTGCGATCGTCTCCCAAATCGTGTAGCCCTGTAGATCCGGTGTACCGGGCAGCACCTGCTGATTCTCATCCTCCACGTGTCCGCGCGTCAGTTTTGAGCTCTTCGAAAGTTTCTGGGTGTTAAGGAAATACACTTTGCCGGGGTCCAGCTTGGCCTTAGCGAACGGGGGTTCGATCGTTACGAGATCCGACGATGTGAACTTCTCGGACGCGTCCATTAACCGCATGCGCGTTTGATCATTGAGATTTGGATCGTCCGAGAACCAGAGCACGACAGCTCCCTCGTCCGGCTCGAAGTCGAACGTCTCCGACCCGTAGAAGAGTGCCTCGATAACTGCGGCCGCCATGACCGTCTTACCCGCGCCCGTTGGCGCGGTGAGGGCTACAGAAGATTCCTTCCCGTCGCGCTCCCAAGCCGTTTGGGCGCGGTCGAGCGTCCGAAGAATGTCGTCCACGGCATCTTCTTGGTAATCCTTTAGAGTGAACTTCACAGTGTGCTACGCCCCGTCTCAATCTCGAAGTTCTGAAGGTACGCCTCGTACAACCGAACCGGCTCCACCTGATCGGGCAATTCGCGCACCACCGATTCGAACAGGCGATCCTCGTCTGTGACGATGAATGCGACTCGAATACTGTCCATCGCAGCAACAGCCTTAAGGAATCTCTCGGACTGATTCAGGTCCGCCAGAACGCCGTAGGTGTCGGCAGCGTTCCAGCCCGCCGACATATCCTCGATGCGGCGGCCTTGCGAACCAGCTCGCAACCACAAAAGCGGTGCGACTTTCTCGAACTCGCGGTTCGACGAAACCCGGAGTGGGGCCTCATATGTCAGGGCGAAGAACTCAACATTTTCATCGAATCCGTCAGCGATCGGAAATTCATCAGTGAACTTGTAGTCACCCCTTACAGGGTCGCCATTGGGAGTGTTGCCCGTGATCGCCGCAGCGAGCCGAGGCTGTGTAATGTGCCGGCAGATTCCCCGCTGCTCCCATTCCGGATCCCCGGGGCGGTAGCTTTGATCAACGAGCTCTTTCTGCTCGTCGGCTCCGACCTCATTGTTGGTGACGCTGATCGAACGGCGTCGACCACCGTCCTGCTTGTTTAAGCGCATAACGGCGTGCGCCGTGGTGCCGGAACCAGCAAAGAAATCAACGATCGTGGCATTCGGCTTGTTCACAACCGCGAAGCGGAGCGCATCCTCCACCGCATAAAGGGATTTCGGAAAAGGAAACTTGCGCCCAGGGATCAATGTGGCCAGCAATGACGAACCGAACAAGCCCGCGTCGTGAGCAGGGGCGGTCCACACCGTCCTTGGTGCGGTCGTGCGAATTGCGCCCTCGCGATGTCGCAAGATGAGCGCACCTCGGTCATCTTTGCCAAGTTGCTCGATCTCGCCGGCTGCAATGCGTTTCTTCTCGGCCGTGCGTAGATAGTTTACTTTATGACCTGAGGAAGAAGAATTGATCCTGGCGGTCCCATCGAGGAATGCTTTCCTAATCGCTACAGCGCCAAGTTGCCATGTATTCTCGTCGCCATTCGGGCGTATAGGCCATATCGCAGTCAATCCTGGCGCAGGCGCAGCCACCGCATTTCTATCCGACTGCAGAGGTATTGTCTCGCCGACCGAGTGCAAACGGCCGTCTGCGTGAACCCAAATTGGATAGAATAGATTTGGACGGGCAGTTCGAGAGCTGTTGGATCCCGTTCGCATTAGTGAAAACCAGATGGGAGCCTTCACCGCCGTGGCATCACCCTCAGCACTACTGAGGGGCGCTGGTACAACGCCGGAGCCTTCTCCAAGAACAACGTAGAACAGATACTCTTCGGTCCGAGTGAACGCTCCTGGCCGCGCAACGCCCGCGCGAGGGTTCGTTACGTCTGTAACCATCTGAACCCGCGCTTCGGGGAACACTTGCTCGAGCAGTAGCCCTAACCGCAGATACTCTTTCTCGTCAATCGTCACAATGAGCACTGAATCATCCGGGTTGAGTAACTGCTTCGCCAACTTCAATCGTCGCTCCATAAAAGCGAGCCACTTCGAGTGGCGGTATAAGTCCTCGCCCTCGACGTAATCGTTGTTGTATTTCCAGTCCCTTGCGCCAGTGTTATAAGGCGGGTCGATATAGATAACATCGACTTGCGCGCGGTGTGTGAACAGAAGTGTTTGGAGCGCGTGATAGTTCTCGGCATTGATGACCGAGTGGTAGGGCTTGTCGCCGCCGCGTTCGATTTTTCCGGTAGAGACGAGACCGGGATAGATCGGATCCCGGAACTCGGCTACAACGACGAGGTCGTCGACGAGCGCCTCCGCGGTCTCGTCGTCGCCGATCAATTCCAGCGATGCCGTTCGGATGCCGGATGCATCTCTAGTGAACTCCACGACACGCCAGAGTCGGGCATCACGCGCACTCGATTTCGATCCGCGCGGTGGGAGAATTCGCACCTTGTCACCCCGCCGCACTGGGCGACCGGGCAGCTCGACTGCCTCGGGCACGTGACGTTCGAAGTTCAAGCCAAAGGCCCGCCGGTTTGAGAGGGCATCGACCTCTCGCCTCAGATCCTTTGCAAGCGCAGGATCCTTGGTCTCGAGTTGCCGAAGCAGGTCATTCAGCCGGGACACAGCTCTCCTTTGTTACGTCGGGATCGGACGGCAAATGCTCGCCATATTAGGTTCATTCGTCATCTGACACGTCAATGACGCTGCGCGCGAACGTCGCCAGGATCCGCACGTGCGTTTGCCGAGGCAACTGACGCGTGCCGGGCTCACCGAAGGGCGTTCCGGGCCGGGCAGGGGCTTCAGCCAGCAGATCGTCGAGCCCGGGACGCGCGAGCATAAGGAGTCCGTGTGTCGCGCGCGTGCACGCGACCGCGAGTCGCCCGAACGACGAGTTGAATGTGTCGAGTTCGGCGGCGCCGTTCAAGGGGTGCACCGCGATCGTGACGCCGTTCGTGTTGCCCTGCCACGAATCAACCGTCGAAGCGACGATGTCGCGATCCGTTAGGTTGTGCTTTTTCTGCAGCCGGTCGACGATCTCCTTCGCGTCATCAACCGACTGATTGCGCGTCGCAAGGATCGCGATCAGTGGATACTGATGATCGCCTCGAGGACTAATCCTGTCCCAGTTGCCTGTTGGCCGCCCCGGCACGTCGATGTCGTACGTCGCTGAAATGAGCGACACTTCAGCCGTGAAGAACTCGTCTACAACGTATTCGACGAACTCCATGAGCGGCATATCGATGTCAGCAGCTTCAGGCTCCGGCAGACCAGCAACTTCGAGCAAGGTTGGTACGCCCGTACCAACCTGTCGCCAAATCTCGGCCACGCCATCGTCCATGGAACCGAGGTCGATCTCACGATCACCGGGTGCTGCGACGCAGTCAAGCGATTCCCATTCCGGGTAGAAGGCACGCCATAGAGCAAGGTGGCCAGCGCACGGCCGCCACACCGTCGGGAGCTCGCGCGACCACGTCCGCGGATCATCGTCATACTCGGTGGGCCACGCACGATACGGGTTGTAGCCCGGGTCTCCGCGCCACGGATTTTCGCCAATCTCCAGCGGTGGCAATTGGCCTACGTCGCCCACGCCGACCCATAGCGGTGCAATCTTCGTGATCCGGTCGAACAAGTGGTGTGCGATCTGCCAGGCTTCGTCGACGAACAGCACGTCGAACGGAGCAACCCCGTTCGCAGCGTCGCCGAGGTGGTTGCGCAACCGTCCCACTTCGCCGATGGCACCGAACCGGGCGGCAGTCGCGATTACGACCTTCACATCTGTCGGAAGTTGACTCGTCGATGTGACTACGCTGGCAGCGGCGAGCACTTCACTTGGGATGGCGTTGTACGCCTCATGACTCGCCAGCAGCGCGACGGCGTCCTTGCCGAGGGAATCCGCCACAGATACCGCGAGTGGTCGTACCTGTTTGTTGGTAAACGCGGTGATGGCGACGCGTCGTCCTTCCGCATGCTGTGTCGCCTCGACTACGAGGCGCTTCAGTGCGTACGACTTCCCCGCGCCCGCTGATGCTTTCAGCAGGATCCGCTCCATGGGAGAGGTGCCCGCTAGCATGTCCGCCAGTTCGGCGCTGGCCTCGTCGGAAACGCAATCGTTCAACGCCGCAGCGTCCTCATGATGCTTGTCGCCGATCGCGACGTCGAGCGGCCCTTGGAAATGACCGGTCTCGCCGTGTTCCGTCGTCACTCCAGGTCGTCCATCGTCTCGTCGTCGGGCACCGGTTCTGGCGCAACCGCAAACGCGTTGCCCGCCGCTGCTTGGGCCGCCGACACTTCGAACGCGTCATCGTCGCGTACTGGTGGCCATTTCTCCGGATTCAATTCGCCGCGGGCGCGCCGGGACGCGATGAGGTCGGAGAATTCGGCCTCGCTGCGCTCATGCGAACGGCAGCACCACCGGTGCGTCTGAGGGTCAGCGTCGTACGACGCGAAGGTGCAATCGGCTTTGGGCGCCGATGTCGTGTCGGGCTTCGGTTTTGCAACGGACAGAACGCTATTCCCCGAAAGTTTTGAGAACCAAGCGAAGTCGGCGATCACGAGGTGGTCGCCGACTTCGACTGCGGGGACCGTGTGCGGATCCCATCGTAGGAGGGCCGCTTCTTTGCCCGTCGCAGAGAGCGGACCGATGGAGAGTTCGCCGATCTTGAAGCTGCCGGCCGGCGCCGAATCAACCCACACGCCTGGTTCCTCAACGCTAGCGGCCCCGTTTAGCGTCAACATCACCACACGCGTCCCGTCCACGATTCGCCGGGATTCGACATCGAGCTCGAGCGGCTCAACTGCCGCCACTGTCGCAAATGCGACGGAGCGGTTTCCGGCATCCGCCGCCATGTCCTGCGCCGCTTGCGGATTCGAGAGCGCGAGTAACTGCGACGCGCACACCCCGTCGCTCTCGGTCATCGGAACCAACGAATTGCGCCAGGGGCGATAGGTCCGACCGAAGCGGACCAAATCGGAGGCGTGTAGCTCGAGTCGCCGACGCCACACCTGCTGCGCGTCGGACTCGATGACACGGTACGAGTCTCGGAGTGTCGACGATCCGACGCCGTCTAGCGCGTCGAGTGCGCGTTCGAGGGTCTCTGCTTTGTATTGCAACTCATCGATCACCAACGCCTCGTACAACTCTGGATCCGCGGCACCCGCGCCCGTAGTGATACCCCGTTTTCCCACAAGTGCCTCGTGAATCGCGTCAGACGTGGCGTTCTTGAGGCGTGCCCCCGGCGTGTGCTCGGAATTCTCGATCGCGTCCGCGAACGATCGGTGATCGATGGGGGCGGACGCGTCGGCTTCCGCCCAACCGACGAGGTAATCGAGGCGCCCCGAGTTCACCATCGGGCCTCCGGCCACAACGTGCCGCGCCAGCACCTCGCGGATATCGATGATCGGGCACCGCAGCCGGAACGCGCGTGAGCGGTCGTCCTCAAGCAATAGAGCAATCGCGGTGCGTTCAACCTCGGAAATCGGACGAGGCATCGTTGCCGGCTCCCCGTCGTACGTCAGAGCCGGCCTTCCCTCCTCCTTATCGCGCTCCCACCGCAGGCGACTGAGCTCGACCCCCGCGAGGTTGTCCGCGGCTGAGACGAGCAGGTCCGCAGTCGCTTTATCGGGTACGACGAGGTGCACAGCGTCAGGCACTCCTTCGCCCGCTGCCTTCCGCTGCTCGCGCATCGCACGGTTCAATGCAGAACCGATGCGGCGCATTACCGTTCGCCGTGTGTCGGAGGACTGCGGGTCTGCGAAAACCGTGAACTCCCAGTCATCCCGGCCCTGTGCCGTTACTCGCTGAAGGCCGATGCCGTGGACGCCAAGCGCCGCCGCGTCCGACTTCGCGAGCACCACATTCACCGTTCCCGGAGCGCCCGCCTGATCGACACGTCGCTGCCCGGTGAACTGGGGGATCCCGTCAAGAGTTGCCGCTATGTTCGCCGTCATCGATGCTGGCAGCAGACCTACTTCGGAGACGCCGTCGACCAGGCCGAGCGCATGCCGACGCTTGTCACCCCTCACTCCGATCTCGATAAGCAGGTCATCTGGGGAATTTGAATTGCGGAGTTCGTCACGGCAGTAGCTAAAGAGTGTGCAGGTCGGGCAGGCTCCCGGATCGAACGCCGCCTCGAGGTGAGCCACCAACGGCTTCACGTCGTCGCCAACCGTGTGCCCCGATTGATCCGCCTCGCGGCGGCGTTCTTCGATACGGAGCGTCACCTCTTCGGCGTAGTCGTGGAGGTTCTCGACCACGGGCTCGGGCTGGAGAAACGCATTGCGCGGGACCGCTAGGACACCGAAGGTATGCACCGACATCCCGGCCGGTAGCCGGGACCAGGCCCGCGCCGATTCGGCGCCGACGGCGACCTGGAGGAAGCCTTTCAACATGCGCGCATCGTCGATCCGCGAACGGACTCGCTCGTAATCTTTTGCGTCGCCCATCACGAGCCATGTGGCGTTGGGATCCTCCACCGACGGAGCGATCACCGCGAAGTCGGGCTTCACATCGGTCGCGCGCGTGTTCTCGAATCCGACGAACGGCACTGCGAGCTGGAAGATCAGGGTGCTCGCTCCGGTGTCGATCGCCCGCGCATGCGCATCCGCGAACGCCTGTGCAGTCGAGTCGACGTTCATGTGAGCGTTGACGGTGACGACTTCTGTGGGACGCGCTAGACCGATTGCGCCGACTGTGCGCGTGGCGACCTGACTGGCGAAGCTTTCACTCTTGACGAGCCGTTCGAAGGTGATCGCGCGCATCCACCGCGCCTGCGGGATTCCGGCGGCGGTGTCGGGGAAACCGACGGACTTCGCCAAGTTGCGGCGGGTTAAGCCGGTGATTAGCGGGTCGGTACCCCGGAAACGCGCGCAGGCCGCGTGCGACGACGCGGCAACGGCGCTGGACCCGCCCCCCGCAACCTCGATAGCCATCCTTGCCTTCGCCCCGCTTGTCGCCTGTCCAATTTAGCTCGCGCTACACCTTAGTTAAGACCTGTGACAGGCACTCGCAAACACGGCACTTCGCAGTGATTCCTACATCTCGAAAGCGACCGCGTTGAGAGTCAACGTTGTTGTCCTGTCCGAACATCAGCCGCGAAGTTGCTGCGAAAGTCCTTGCTTGGAGATCAACTTCTATCCCAGATTGGGGATATACATGTCGATGATCTTGGCCTTTGAAAGCCTTGCTCCGGTTGGTTCTACGTCCGCGAATCGCCATGAAACGGACTTCTCGTGAAGCGCATCGACCGCACGCCGATTGGAGTCGAGCTACCCGACATCAGCCAACAACCTCAATGCCCCGCCACGCGACAGCTGCTCGTGCTCCCGCGAGTTCCGGTACGTCCGTAGACATCCGTAGCACGACGTCTCTTCACCGCAGTCACAGTTGGTAATGCGCTGAACTGCTGTCTTTAGTACCGGACCGATATTGGCGGCAATGACCTTGGCCGCACCGGCGCCGCCCGGCACGGTGTCGAACAATACGATGCTTCGACGCAGGTCGGCACTCCAGGCGAGCGCCCCGCCGATGTCGTCGCGGCTGATTTCGAGTGCTTCAGACGCACCCTCGATCAGGGCGTATAGGGCAGACAGCCACACGCTCTCATCCTCGATGCGGTAGCTCATCCCCTCGAAAGTGAACTCGGCGACGTCCGATTGGTACTGATGACCGAGCGACAGAACCTCAAGTGGGCCGCCGCAGTCGCGTCCATCCTCCGGGCGTTGATGTTTCTGACGTCGACCGCCACGTTCAGGGAGTGCGGCCCACCCGCACCAACCGCAGACCAAGAACCCGCCACCCGCACCGTCAGATAGGACGGCCAGGCGCGCCCTCGTCCCCGCACGCGCAGTCACCTTCGTGCCGCCCGCCCCGGTCCAGCTGTAGCTTCCGACCTCATCACCCACGGTCTCGACGTAACTTGCACCGTGCCAACGTCGTTCGGGTGGGCTCGTCCCGACATCGCGCGTTTCTCGCTCCGCGATGAAACCGAACTCCGGTCGCACCAAGCGGCGCGCCGGTTTGAAGGCGCTGTTGCACGTCGGGCACGGAGCCGAGGCGTCGAGAACGTGGCCGCTCTCGAAGCGCTTGCACGTGTCACAGATCCTGTACTGCAGGGGAACCAGCTCGCGGCCCGGCACTCTTCGGAGACCTGCCGACGTCCAGACCTTGCCGCCGGCCACCACCTGGTTGCCGGGCGCGTACTCGTAGATCGCCAGACTGAGATCGCGGCCGAGTTCCAGTTGCCGACCGATCGAATCTGTTGCGTGGAGCGTTCGCAATTCGACTGTGTCGACGGGGAATCCGTATTTCGGCAGCACGTTCTTGTTGGCCAGGAAGCCTAGGAGCTCTCGACTTTCAATGGTGCGCAACGTGTCGGAAAGCTTCTTTCCGAGGCTGAACTTTCGTTCCCGCGCCGCTGCATCGATCTGCTCGTTGTAGATCTCGATGTCGGCCGTGACTTCAGCCTCCACGCTGGCGAGGAGATCGACCAATACGTCGACCCAGCTTCCGTCGTGCACACCGATTTCCGCTTGCACTTCCGGCGGTAACGCGGTCCGCAGGGCCTCATCGAGGTCTGCAGGCACGGGGTCGAGAAAGTGCTTCATCATCGCGGCAGGCGACTCCTTGTCGGGGCCCGCCGGCGAGAAGAACGGACCAGTGTGCCGCCAGGTCTCGCCGTCGCGCTCGGCACGATGACGGAAGTACGCCGCGAACGCGACCGAATGAGCATGCCTACGAGCGATTCTCGCGTTGTCGACTGGAACCCACGGGATGCGCATCTGACCGGCAATCATCGACGCAGGATCCTGATACTTGGCCAGGTCGTGCGCCGTCCGGTTGGCGTAGGTCACCACCAACGCGGCGGACGCGGCACGTCGCCCTGCGCGCCCGGCCCGCTGCACGTAATTGGCGGTCTTGGGCGGCATGTTGCGCATCACGACGGATTGCAGGTCACCGACGTCGACACCGAGTTCGAACGTCGTCGAGCAGGACAGCACGTTGACTCGCCCGTCGATGAACTGCCGCTGAATTTTCGCCGCTTCCTTCGCATCCCACTGTGCGGTGTGTTCCTGAGCGCTCAGGGGAGCGGAGTTCATCGTCTGATAAATAACACGGTAGTGGTTGGTGTCATGATCGACTTCGGGGATCGTGACGGGCTGCAGCGTGCCGACACAACGACTGTTCGGACAGACCCCGCGGACCGAGTGGGCGGTCATCATCCGACACGTGTCGCACATGAACCACACGCTGGTCCGTCCCTCTGTCAGTATCAGACGGGTGTGGTCCAACTGAGACACGGGTCCGAGTACTCGGTCGGATTCGAGGGTCAGGTATTCACTCGATTCGAGAAGCTTCCAACACCCCGCGAGAATGTCAGCCGCCGGGGTGGAATTGCCCAACGCGGTGAGCACCTTGTCCAAGAACACGATTCGACTGTTGGACGTACCCGGTCGACCGCTTGGATTCCAGCTGATGACCTGCTTCTTTGCATCCGATCCCGTCGAACGCATGCGCACCGTGGTGTTGCGCGGCGCGAAACGGTCGTCCTTGATGTCCACTCGCTCGAGCGGGCTCAGCGCGCCTTGCAGTCGCACAGTCTTGACCAAGATGTTGAGGAGCGCCCAGGCTTCGTCGTCATCGAGGCCGAGCGCGGTGAGTCCCCTGAGCGGCACGCGCGAATCGCGTTCGAGGCCCACCATCATCAGCCCGAGGCCCTCGAGAGACTGGCGGGTCTCCAGGGTGATCAGTTCACCCATGATCCATTGGTGGATCTCTTGCTTCACCTCAATCGCGCCCATGGTGCGGGGGAAGTGTCCGGCGGCCTGCGCTTGCTCGCGCGTGAGGATGGCAAGGTCAACGGTCGTCAGGCCCTCGCCGCTTCCAGCGCCGCGAAGCGCCTGCGTCATGTAGCGGCGCTCGAGTAATCGCGAATAAGTCCTGTTGAGGTACGGCGCCGCGAACGCCGCGGCCTGCCGAGAGTCGGAGAACATCAGTAGCTTTCGCCCAAACCCAACTTGGTCGGCCGATTCGCCGGTCGCCTCCGGTAGCTGCTGGTAGAGGGCCGTCGTCACCACAGCGGGCGCAGCGTTGGTATCCGTGCGCAGTCGCCGGATGCCCTGACGGGAAAGCGCACCACATTCCGTACACCGGGTCATGACTTTCTTCGCTCGCGCATGCTCGCGAACCGTCAGTACCGGCCCACCGGTGCAGTGCGAGGTGTCGCAGCGCGCCATGCCGGCAGCACCGAGCAGTCCGCAGCCCGTGCACAACGTCCGGGTCGTGTGGTCGACATTGGTAGCGGCGGAAGCTCCGTCCAGAGTGTCCTCGTCATCATCGACTATCGCGTCGACGTTCGCATCAGCCAACACGAGCCAGTTGACGGCGCCGTCGGCTTTCTTCGTCGGCACGAAGTATTCCTGTCGACCGCGCGCGTCGACCTCGCCCGAAAGATGAACGGCCCCACACCGACTGCAGGTACCGAACTCGAAGACTGCCCGTCCCGTGTCGGGGTCGACTTCGTGACGGCCGAGGAAGATTCGCGGGCCCTGCTCGGCGAAGCTGACGAACGCGCCTTCGGTGGAGCGGACGAAGAGGTGGTAGCGAGCAGATAGGACCGGATGCCCGGTGTCGTCGCGGGTCCTGCTACCGAGGAGCACCAGCGCATCGAGCTTTTCGGGCGCAGCGGGGTCATCCGGCCAAAGCTTTTCTTGAAGATCGCGCACGTCACGCGGTCCGCCGCTCAGCGCCGACTTCAATTCGATGATTGCGCCTTCGTGGTGCAGCGCATCAGCCGCCGTCGATGCCCTACCCAGTCGGGCGACTTCGTCGTCAGCCTGATCCGAGGCAAGCTGAAGGATCTGCTCACCGGTCAGGTGCCAACTAGCAGTATCGACGTGCACCTTGCGCGTGGGCGTGACTAAGTCCTGCCGGCTATTTTCCGCTTCGACGTACTCAAAGGGGGCGTCGAATAGGTTGCTTGCGAACTGCATCGCTTCGCCGTGAGGGTCGTTGCGGACGCTCCCGGTAAGGGACGCCGATGTAGCGATGCATTGAAGGTTCGCCTTGGGAGCGACCCGCTGCTTGAGCCGCCGCAAGAGGAGTGCGACCTCGGAGCCTTGAGCTCCGTCATAAATGTGTGCCTCGTCCATGACGATAAATCGCCACGTCCCCGTATGCGGGCCGTCGAACAGGTCGATGTCCGCGGGGCGGATCAGTAGGTATTCGAGCATCGCGTAATTGGTCAGCAGGAGATTCGGTGGCGTCGCCCGCATCTCCTCTCGGCTGAGGAGTTCGTTGGGCAGTCGCCGATCACCCGGATTGTTATGCAGGAAGTCATTTTCTGCGTCGATCGGCTTTATCAAGGTCTCCCCCGTGTACCTGCCGAACGTGATGTCGGGGACCGAGCGGAGGACTGTACGCAGCCGCTTGAGCTGATCGTTGGCGAGTGCATTCATCGGATAGAGCAGCAGGGCGCGCACACCGGGGCCGAGAGTGCCCATCGACCGCTCCTCGAGCAGCGAGTTGATGATCGGAACCAGGAAGCTCTCGGTCTTGCCTGAGCCTGTTCCAGTGCTGACCACCAGATTGCGGCCGGCGATGAACTTGCGTATCGCCGTCTCCTGGTGGACGTACAGGGGCTGATCCGCCGGAATGCCGATCTGTGCGAAGCTCGGATGGAGTAGACCTTGCTCCATCAACTGCCGCGGCGTGGAACCGGTCTCGTAGGGCGGCGTGAGTTCAAGCATCGGCCCCTTGATGAGCATGCTGGTGGCGTCGATTTCGGCGTCGAAGGCCTCGGCGAGCTTGCCGTCACGCGGTGACAGCAGGGTCTTCAGGTATCGCTTATAGCTCGCTTCGATCTGTCTCGATGTTTCGAGCGGATCCAGCCGGTCGGTCATTGTTGTTCTCCGATGAGGTCGCCCTTGAGGTCGTGCAGAACCAGCGCGTCAGCGATCAGCAGATCGGTGGACACCATGGTGGGACAGAGCTCCGCCATTCGCGTCCATTGGGTGATGAGCCCCTTGTTTAGATACGTGCCGTTGATGCGCCCGCGAGCCTCCAACCGAGCTAGCAACGCCAGCGTGAGCGACTGGACCGACATCGGCATCCATGGATGTTCCTCCAGGTCGATATCCGTCAATCGCTCCCGTCGCACCATGATCGCCTGATGAGCTTTGAGCGACGCCTTCGCGACGGGCTTGAGCACCAAGTCCATCTGAGCGGCGAAGTTCTTCGACCACCCCGAATCGAGCCACACTCGTCTCTGCAGGAAGGCTTCGTAGGCCCCGACGCGCCGCGTGTCGTAGTCGAGCAGTGGCCTTGGCACGAGAGAAAGCTCGCGAACGTTGGCAACGATCTTCCCGACAGGTACAGAGGCCGCCGCGAGCACGTTCCCGTCGAATGCCGCGTGCGCGGCCACGGCCGCGCTGCCGGTGCGTAGGAGTTCCATCAGAGGAGTCCCGCCCTTGTCAGCCAGGTACGCGATGGTTTCCTTCCACTCGTCGGGAGCATCACTACGTTTGTGGACGAGGTTCGGAAGATCGGCCAATTCATTCATGCAGCCGAACCACGGATCCGCGTGCATCTCGTTGAGCGTGTCGTCCGCCGCGAACGACATGTTGACCAGCTCACTGCGGATCAGCATGGCCATCTTGGCCCGCAATGGGATCGAGCTGTTGCCGAGTTGGACCAGCGAGGTGCGTGGATCCGACACGAGCACCGGCACGAGATCTCGCGCCCGTTCGATGCGACCATCAGCGTGCAGCTGCGCAAGTGCTGCCCATGCTTCCGGAACCGCCTCGACGCGCTTGGGCACGCCTCCGACATCGGCAAGAAACCGGGAGAGGGCGACCTGGACCCGGCTGCCGTCTTCGCGCCAGCCGAGCTGTTCGACGCGTAAGGCATCGGCCGGTGGAAAACGGGGCGCCTCGACCGCCACCCATGGGTCGTCGACGAACAGCGAGCAGCGCAGCTCGCCCGCCTCAATCAGGTAGGTCGGGAGCCGTGCAGTCCCCTCCTTCAACGGAAGGATCTCGGGAGGCCGCCAAGGCGCGGTGCTGGACCACACGTACGTTGCAAGACCATCCACGTCGCCTACTGATCCGAAGTCGAGCACGTCGTCGCGGAGCTCCACCCCAACACCGAGCTGCTGGGGTCGGACCACGAGCACTGTGACGTCAACGATGTCGTTCTCGGTGCGGAGTCTTGCGACGACGCGCCCCGAGCCGTGAAGTCGCGCGGTGTCGGCGAACTGCTGCGTAGCGACCTCGAAGACGTCGCCAGCCTTGCCTCGCTGGTTGGTAGCCACCTGGATCCGGTCGCCGGTTTCGCCCACGAAGGCGAATTCCTCGAGGTCTACCCCGGGAGCCCGCACTGCAACGAAGCGGTGTTGGGCGAGGTCTTCAGCCACGCAGAGTTGCGCGGCCACGCGCCATGAGGCTGGCGAACCGATCTCTCCTGAGCGCACCTCGGCATATGACGGCACCACCGCCAGTCGCTCTGTTCGAACACCATCTGAAACGTCGACGAAGCGCTCGATCTGGCTAGAACTGAACTCGATCGCTCCACGAGGTGACACCACTAGACGGTCGGCACCGATCTCCGCCAAGCACGGGGTCAGACCGTGCCCGTCAGGAACCCTTATCGCACAGTTGGTTTCGAGCCACAACCCCTCCGAGAGGAAGAAGAGGAAGCGAGCGTCGGCGCCGAGCGGTCCGGTGACGACGACCTCGAACAAACCGAGTTGAGGTTGTTCAGCATCATCGAAGGGATCGACGGCCGCCTCGTCCTGCGCCGCGTTCCACGAGTCATCAACGAGCCAGTCGGCACTGCCGAATCGTCGCGTCTGCACCCGCCACACGGGCGGGGGATCGGACTGGGCGGCAGGCAGCCACACCCACGGCCGCGCCGCAAGCACCGGGCGTCCATCGATCGACCGGACGCCACGCACCGGTGCCTCCGTGTCGAATCGCGGACGCGCGTCCTTTCGGACCTGACGCTCAGTACCCACCGCCTTGTCGTTCGACCGCAGCTGAAGGCTGCCGACCGATGACAACTCGATAAACGCGCTCTTCCAACCGAGCCAGCCCGCGGGGCTGCCTTCGTTCTCCAGCGCGACTTGATTCCCGTTGATTGGGTCAACGAGTTCATTGTCCGCGGGATACACCACCCATACCGCGTCCTTGAGTCCGTCCCGTCGCGGAATCCACTGACCGTTGGCGGAGAAGGTAAGCAAGGGGTCGTCACGATTGATGATCCCGAGCACAGTGCGGGCTTCCGACGGCCCGTGCGTGACCACGAGCTCGCGCACCGGCCGATCGATGACGACCCGCGTGAGGGATGCCTCGGCATTCGAACCCCACTGCCGCGTGGAGTAGACGTCTCGGACGTCACCGTCGATCGACAGTCGCCAGGGCTCCTCCGAGCCACTGTTTGGATAGGGCAGGGAAACGACCAACTGGTCGTCGTCGACGTCGTACGAGATGGCAATGCGCTTGGTACCTGTGCCTGTTCCCCTACCGGGTCGTGTCCACTGCATCGGCGCGTCGCGGAGTTGGCTGATGAGCTCGTGGAGAAGGACCGTGGGTAACCCGGTCGTCGATGACTCGAGCTCGGCGTCCAGCAGTTGTCGGTCTTCGTTCGACGCTATGACGAATTCGATGATTCGATCGAGGATGTCAATGGCGAACTCAGCGCCGTGTGCAAAGAAGTTGCGGACGGGGATGTCCAAATTGTTGGCCCGATAACCTTTGCCCGGTTCGTCGAGCCAAGCCAATAGTGCCGCGCCACTCGCTTCGCGGCCTTGAACGATGTGCTCGTTGATGGTCCCGAGGAGGTCACCTAGGCAGTGCACTGGGATGCCTGCGTGCAGAGCGAGCACCATCACATACTTGCGTGACTTAAAAGTTTCGGTATCCGGGAAGCGCGCGAGTGCGAACTTGATCAATAACTCGTCAATGCTGTGCCGCAGCACATTTTCGAACTCCTGGTCGCGGTCTACTCCGATATCAACCCAGAAGTCTTCCCAGAACCGTCCTTCTCGGTATGACAAAGAGGCATGGCCGACGAGGGCCATCAGTGTCAGAGCTGGGTAGCGCTTGATGATCTCGTAGTGACCGACGTCGCGCTTCCGAAGAGCCCGGACGGCTGCACCCCAGTATTTCTTGATCTGCGCGATCTGTTTGGAGGTGAAATCAGTTTCGATGACCAAGTTCGCCGGCCTGAGCTTCTGCCGCCAGCCATACTCCGCGTCGCTCAACCAGTCCTTCAGCGAAATTTGTCCCGCCACGCTCCCCCTCGCTACCTATTGACGGCACCCTAATTTATGGGTCCGACAGGTTGCGCGCAGCTACATCACAGAATCGGCATGAGCGCTTGGTGCCGGCGCGGTCGTCGGAGGGCTGACCACATTCGGTCTGGGCGGCTTTGAATCAGGGAATTGAATGCCACTTCTCTCAAGGCTCGACTGGTTCGAAACTTCGGAGATCCTAAGACGCCAAAGGATGTACAACTCAACACCACACAGGCCCGTCGTCGATGAACCATTCCGATCATTGGCGACACGGGATTGCCCACCGAAGCGATCACCGATGGTTGTTAGCCGGGCGCTGGGGCGCGACGATCTAGTGTGCCGTAGCGGAGAGCCCTAACAGCGAGGCATAAGTCGGTGATAAATAAGGACCACGCAGGAACGAGAACCGATGGGCGCCTAGCCCGCAATCCAATGTCCTCCCACCGGAGGTGCTTCAATCAGCCGATTCCCTGCCGCCATACGGCATGCCTGAGGCGTCGTCACACCCCTAAGCGGCCACCAACGTAATCGGAATCTGCGACTGCCCAGGCCGGGTGAACACGCAGTTGCCCTGCTGGATCTCGGTCACCGACCCGGTGAGCGACTGGGTGTTCCACGTGAAGACCATGGCGCCCTTGGTCTTGGACCGGTCCGGGCACACCGGCACCTGGCCGATGACTCGCATCATCCAGGTGTGCGCGCCTTGGTAGACGGCCTGACCCTCGATCAGCGGGGACTTGATGTTGGCCAAGCAGCCCGTCTCGATCACGTTGCACAGGTTCGAGATGGTCCAGGTGTCGATGATCTCGTTCGGGCCCTTCACGGTGTAGCTGCCGCTCATCAGGTCCTCGGCCGCATTCGCCGTCGGCGCCATCGCCAGCGCAACACCGCACACCACGGCAGCGACACAGCCAGCACGCATGAACAACCCCTTCCGAAGTCAACGGCTGTCAACAGTATGCAGACAATCTGAAAACCCGCAGCACATGGCTTGGGCAGACAACCCGCGACACCGCCGAAGCACCCGCACTGTTCAGCCATTACATCGCCGCCACCCGCGATACCGTTAGCCGATCACCATGGCAGCCGACACCCAGCTCACGGCCGCGCGCGCCGCCTACGCCCACGGCGACTGGCGCACCGCCTACGACCAGTTCACCGAAGCCCAAGAAGCCGGCGAGCTCACCACCGACGATCTGTCGTCGTTCGGGCTGGCCGCCTGGCGCCTCGGCCATGGCCGCCATTCCATGCAGCTCTCTGAGCAGGCCTTTAACCGCCTCAATGCCGCCAACGACACCCACGGCGCCGCCATGAAGGCAGTCGAGGTCGCCCTGCAGTGGTTCAACGGCGGCGATCTGACCATCACCCGGGTCTGGATCAACCGCGCCCGCCGCCTCCACGACAAGCAACCCGACGACCGGATCCTGGCCTACCTTCTCTATGTCGACTCCCTGGTCGCCATCGACGAAGGCCGCAACGACGTCGCCAAAGACCTCGCCGAGGAACTCCAGGACGTCACCGACCGACTCGACGACCCCGGCTTCAACGCGCTGTGCTTCACCGCCAGCGGCGTCACCATGCTGCCGTTTGCCCGCACCAGCGAAGCCTTCGCCCAACTCGACGAGGCGATGATGCCCGTCCTCGCCGACCAAGTGCCCGTCGACTGGGCCGGCGACATCTACTGCGCCGTCATCCACGAATGCCATCGCCTCGCCGATCTCACCCGGATGAAGACCTGGTTCGACGCCATGGAGGTCTGGCGCAAAGGCCCGAAGGTCACCGCCTCCTGGTACGGCACCACCTGCGAGGTTCACAAGATGGACCTGCACAGCGCCACGAAGACCCTGAGCGAAGTCGAGCAGCGGCTGATCGACGCGATCACCGCCATGGGTGACTTCCCCGGCACTGTCGGCAAGGGCTATTACGAACTCGGCGAAATCCGGCGCCGCAAGGGCGACATCGCTGGCGCCCGCCAAGCGTTCAACCAGGCCCGCGAACACAACAAAGACCCGCAACCCGGTGAAGCCCTCCTGAGGTGCCACCTCGGTGAGGCCGACGCTGCCGCCACCGACCTGCGCATGCGGATGGACGCCGAACACGACGAGATCAACCGCCTTCGGCTGCTGCCCGCGGCCGTCGACATCGCCTTATTCCGAGGCAAACTAGACGACGCCGACCGCTACTGTGCCGAACTCGAAGCCGGCGCAGAGAAGTTCGACTCCCCCGGCTTCCGGGCCTGGGCCCGCCACGCCCGCGGTGCCGTCCTGGTCAAACAAGGAAACGCCGCCGACGCACTGCCCGTCCTCCAAGACGCGCTGCGCCGCTACCGCAGCACCCAATGCCGCTACGAGATGGCGCAGGTGTATGAGTGGATGTCGTTGGCCCGCAGCGACTCCGGAGATCCTGAGGGAGCCGCGGCGGACAAAGCCAACGCCACCGCCATCTATCAGCAACTCGGCGTCACGCCCGCCCAAGCGGAGCCCACCGAGGCTCCCGGGGGACTCACCAAACGCGAACTCGAAGTCCTTGTCGGCATCGCAGCGGGCCTGTCCAACCGTGATCTCGCCAAGAAGCTGTTCATCAGCGAGAAAACCACCGCCCGGCACCTTGCCAACATCTACGTCAAACTCGGCGTCTCCTCCCGCACCGCAGCGGCGGCGTGGGCGCACGAGAACAAGGTGCTGCACGGCGCGTCTACATAATTTGCACCATGCCGTACCTGCACAAACGCATACTTCGGCCGATGATGCAGGGTGCCTGCTCGCCATAACGTCGTCAGCATGATCACCGCCACCGCCGCCAAGCTCACCCTCGCCACACTGGCCGCCCCCGTGCTGGCCGCCCTCGCAGTCGGACTGGCCGGCCACGCCGCCGCCGAAACCCCCGAGACCGACGGCGGGAGTATTAGCGCCGCCGACACCATCGGCCAGCTGCGCGACCAAGGCGTGCACGTCGTCATCAACAAAGACGGCACCATGCCGCTGGACAAGTGCTCGGTGATCTCGGTGCACCAGGACCGTCACGAGCACCACGGCGGCCAGCAGCGCGACGCTTTCGAAACCGCTCAGGTCGACGTCTTCTGCCACGCCGGATAATCCATGCGGCACCGCTGGCTTGCCCTGGGTGTGCTCAGCCTGGGCGTGCTGCTCATCGGAGTCGACGGCACGGTGCTGGCCGTGGCGGCGCCGGTCTTCGGCCGCGATCTCGGGATGACCTCCACCGAGATCATGTGGATCGGCGACATCTACTCGTTCGTGCTCGCCGGACTGCTCGTCACCATGGGCAGCCTGGGCGACCGGATCGGGCATAAGAAGCTGTTGCTCTGCAGCGCAACCGGTTTCGCGCTGGCGTCGGTCGCGGCTGCCTTCGCGCCGACGGCCGGGATGCTGATCGCCGCCCGCGCTCTGCTCGGTGTCGCCGGGGCCAGCTTGGCACCGTCGACCCTGGCGTTGATTCGCGGCCTGTTTCCCATTCCGCGGGAACGCGCTGTGGCCGTGGGCATTTGGGCATCAGTGTTCTCGGCAGGCACCGCGCTGGGTCCGGTGATCGGCGGCCTGTGCCTGGAGCATTTCTGGTGGGGCGCGGTCTTCCTGATCAACGTGCCGGTGGTGATCCTGCTCGTGATCGGTGGCTGGCTGCTACTGCCCGAGCTACGCAATCCGACGCCCGGACCGTGGGACCCGATCGGCGCCGGGCTTTCTCTGGTCGGCATCCTCGGCGTGGTCTACGCAGTCAAACAGGGTGCCGCTCATGGCTTGCACGCCGAGATCGTCGCGGCCGGCCTGGTGGGCGCGGTGTCGCTCACGCTATTCGTCCGACGTCAGCTCAAGGCGCAGCACCCGCTGATCGACGTGCGCCTGTTCGCCAACCGCGGGTTCTGCGGCGTCATCACCGCCAACATGCTGTCGATCCTCGGCCTGTCCGGGGTGCTCTTCTTCCTATCCCAGTTCTTCCAACTGGTCGACGGCTACAGCCCGCTGCAGGCCGGGCTCGCCGAACTGCCCGCCGGGGTGGCAGCGACCGCGTTCGGTGTCCTGGCGGGAGTGGCGGTCCGGCACTGGTCGCGACGCGCGGTCCTCACGACCGCACTCGCGATGATCGGTGTGGCACTCGCGTCGCTGACTCTGATCAGCCCGGCGACACCGTATTGGCCGCTCGGAATCGCGCTGTTCGTCATCGGCGCCGGCCTCGGGTTGGCGTTCACCGTCGCCAACGACCTCGTCATCGCCAGCGTTCCGCCGCAACGCGCCGGCGCCGCGGCGGGTGTGTCAGAGACCGCCTACGAACTGGGCATGGCGTTGGGTATCGCGCTACTGGGCAGCGTGATCGCCGCGGTCTACCGCGGGCTGGACCGCCCGCCCGGCATCCACGACGATGTCGTCGCGCACGCCGAACAATCGCTGGCAGCCGCGCACCGGGCCGCCGAAACCCTCGGTGGCACCGAGGCGCACGCCCTGCTGACCGCGGCCCAGCACGCATTCGCCGACGGAGTCGCCGTCGCCGCGGGAATCGGCGCGGCCTTACTGCTCGCCTCGGCGGTGGCGGTGTGGATGCTGCTCAAGCCGCCGCCCGAACTCCCGCTTGTCCCCTATGGTTGCTCTGACTTCAAGGAAGGCCCGGTGCCGCAATGACCGTTGACTCCACCGACGAGGAACTTCGGCATTCGGGCTACCAACCCGAACTGAAGCGAACCCTGGGCGGATTCCAGGTGTTCGCGATCTCCTTCGCGTTCATTTCCGTCCTCGTCGCGATCTTCGCGACCTACGGCGCGGTGCTCAATTATTCAGGGCCGGTGGGCATCTGGCTGTGGATCATCGCCGCCGTCGGCCAGACGCTCGTCGCCCTGGTGGTGGCCCAGTTCGCCGCGCGCATCGCACTCACCGGTTCGTCCTATCAGTGGGCATCACGACTGGCGAATCCGAAAGTCGGGTGGTTCTTCGGCTGGCTGACGTTCTGGTTCCTGGCAATCGGCGTGGTCGCGATGAACAGCGCGCTGGCCAGCCAAGCCGTCATGCCGCTGTTCGGCATGGCGATCGACGAAGGTGTCGCCCGGCTGATCACGTTGGCGCTGATGCTCGCCGAGGCACTACTCGTCATCGCCTCCACCCGACTGCTCGGCAGAGTCACGTCGGCCACGGTGGGGCTCGAGCTGACCATATTGGCGGTGATGATCGTCGGTCTCGGGGCCGTGATGGTGTTCTCGGGCAGCGGCACCGCCGCCAACCTGGTCTCCCGTGGTGTGGCCGCCGATGCTCCGAACTACTTCGCGATCGGTGGTCCACTGATGGCCGGGATGATCATGGGGTTGGTGACGCTGGTCGGTTTCGACTCCGCGGCGAATCTCGCTGAGGAGGCCAAGGATCCGTTCCGCAGCGTCCCGCGCGCGATCGTCTCGTCAGTGGTGGCATCGGCAACGCTGGGCCTGGTGTTCATCATCATCCTCACGTTGGCGATCAAAGATATTCCCGCGGTGACCACCAGTGGATCACCGGTTGCGACGATCATCCGCGGCCAGCTGGGCGCAGTGGTCGAACGAATTCTGCTGACCGGCATCGCGTTTGCGATGTTCGGCGCGGGCATGGTGATGATCGCCGCGTGCTCACGACAGGCATTCGCCATGGCGCGCGATGCACGTTTCCCCGCTCACAGCGTGCTGCGCAAGGTCAGCGCGCGAACGCAGACGCCGGTGATCGCGACCGTCCTGATCCTGGTGATCGGCGTGGTCTTGATGCTCGCGCTGCCCGGCGATGCACTGCTGCAGTTGATCGTGGCGTCGACGATTTTGCCTGCGCTGCTCTACGGCGGGATCGTGGTGCTGTATCTGTGCGTACGCAAACGCCTCAACACCAAAGAAGGCGGGTTCAGCCTCGGCCGGTTCGAGACACCGGTGGCGTATACCGCGCTCGTCTGGGTGGCCTTCTCGATCTTCGCTCTCGTATCACCCAGTGAGGCAAGGGTTCCCGGGCTGATCGTGCTCGGTCTGCTCGCGGTGGGCGGCCTGTACTTCGCGTTCCTGCTCGTCACCAACCGGACCGCCCTGGATAGCGAGCCCGGCGAACCTGGCGCGTTCTGATTCTTTGCTCTTGCGCAATTGCACGACGCGGCGTAGTACTATCCTCACAGCGAATTTTGGGGGATAGAGGTGGCGCTCATGCGAAAAGCTCCTTCTTTCTTGGCATTCGGATTGATCGCCGCGTCAGTGCCCGCCACCCTGTTTACGGCGACGCCCGCCCGTGCGGATTGCAGTGGCAACGGGGCGGCCACTGTCTGCGCACAAGGCGAAGTTCGTGGCGGGGGACCGACCGCACCGATTGCCGGGCCGGCATATCCCGGCTACTGCGCTGACCCGTGGTACTGCGACGGTGGCTGGGGTATCGACATCAACCTCAATCCTCGGCCAGATCCGCCGCCCAGGCCCCGGCCTCCACGGCCTGGCCCACGCGGCTGAGCCGGCCCTGTCCATCCGTCATCGTTAGGAGCAGTCGAATGTTGGTCCGTAACTTGATCAGCGCCGGCATAATCTCGGGCGCAATGCTGATCGGCAGTGCGGCAACCGCCGCCGCCGACGAGCCGAACTGTACGGCGGGCGACCTCACCCAGGTCCTGTCCGGAGTCAACGCAGGCATGTCGGTCTACCTGTTCACCCACCCCGACGTGAACGCCTTCTTCACCGGACTCAAGGGCAAGTCACGCGACGAGATGCGCACTGCCGTCGCCGATTACCTGCAGGCCAATCCCGAGGTGCGTGATCAGCTCAAGGCCGTGCGGCAGCCGGCGGCGGACTTCCGGGCTCGCTGCGACGCGCCGATGCCTGATGACATGGGGCCCATGGGCTGAGCCCGGTGGGGTGGGCACGGTTGGTGCCCGCCTCTGAGCGACAACCGCGGCTAGAGCGCGGCGGGCAGGACCCGTTGTCGCTCAGAGGCGGACACCAACCCTATGCCCTACTCGTGAACCCGGCCGCAGCTAGCGCTTCCCCCGCGCGCTGCCCGCGGACGCCTTCTTCTTGCTGCTGTCGTTAGCCTTCGCCGCCGGAGCCTTGCTGCTCGAGCCGCCGGTCGCCTGAGCCCCGCCAATGCGGAAGTTATTGATCGCGATGCCCGGGTTCTGCTTGGTGACGGTCGCGCCGTTGTTGAAGATGGTGCCGGCAAACGCCAACGGTCCCGGTCCCGCGGTCACGGTGTTGGTACCGCCGGCAAAGTTGAACCCGGCCGTGAGGTTACCGCCGGCGCCACCCGAGGAGACCTGGTTGTTGCTGCCCAACGAATTGAAGGTCAGGTTGTAGTTGCTGCCGGCGCCACCAGCGGACAGCGTGTTGCCACTGCCGACGAGATTCACCACCGAGTTGTTGTACCCGGTCGTCGACTCGAGCGTATTGCCGTTGCCACCGAGGAAGTTACTGGCCGAGCTATAGATGCCTCCCGCAACGGTTACGGCATTGTTGGTGCCGAACCAGTTCTGCGCGGTGCTTCCATAGGCGCCGCCCGCCACTGTCACGGTATTGCCGCCGCCGAACAGGTTTCGGACCGCGTTCGCGTAGCCGCCGGTGATCGTCACGGTGTTGCCATTGCCGAGAATGTTGCGGGCCCAGTTCCCATAGCCGCCCGTTGTGGTGACGGTGTTATTGCTGCCGAGCAGATTGCTCGCGGTGTTCACCAGGCTGCCATTCGTGGCAACGGTGTTGTTGTTGCCGAGGAGGTTGGTGGCCCAGTTGAAGATGCCGCCCTCGGCGGTGACGTTGGTATTGCTGCCAAAGAGATTCGTGGTCAAGTTGAGCAGCGAGCTCGTCGCGGCATCACCGGCCTCGATGACGTTGTCGTGGCCGCCCCAGTTCGTAGCGATGTTGAGCAAGCCGTGCGAGACCACCTTCATGCTGTCCGGATTGTTCGCGGTCCCCCGGCCGAACAGATTGAGGGCGATGTTCCCGGCTGCACCCGTACCGCCGGCGATGACGCTACTGCTGTCGGTCGGCGCACCGAGTGCCGAGACGTTCAGCGCAATGTTGAACCCGGGGTTGGTCAACAGGCCCGAGCCTTGGGTAGTGGCGGAGCCGTTCGGACCCAGCTGTGTGGCGATACCGAATAGCCCATTCGCGGTGGCGACCGACCCGTCCCCGGCGGCCGTGGCGAAGGTGAACGCGTCGCCGGTGGTCGCGGCCGAATTGGTCCCGAGTGCGAACGCTCCGCCGAACAGTCCGTTCGCGTGCGCGGTGGCGCCACTGCCGACCGCGATCGCGATGCTCAGCGGCGTGCTGGAGCAGTCGGCGCTGTTCCCCAGACCGAAGAAGGACGCGCAACTCGCGTGCGCAGCGGGGGCCGACCCGAGAGCGGCGCCAGCAAGTAAAGCGCTCGCAGCCGCACCGGCGGCGAGTACACCGGTGGCGGTGTAACGAGTCTTTGCGGAAGTGATCATGATCCTTTTCCCCTCAATACAAAATCGCCTGAGGGCGATTTGCTAGTTGATCAGTATGGCCCTCGGTCACGCCGCCGGCACCCGAATGAGCAGATAGGAGTTGCTCCGTGGCGCTACGGCCGCCGCGCTGCCGCTGACCTGGTAGACGATCAACGACAACCCCGAGAGCATCCCGATCAGCAGCGCCGCCGTCGCTCCGGTGACCTGTCCGACCAGGAAGCCCACCGGGTTGGCACCGAAGAGCGATCCGATCCCCTGCCCCAGCGCCATTCCGATGGCGACCTGCAGCGCCGGGCTCCGCACCACGGCCTGGATCACCGTTTCAGCAAGATCGCTGGTCGGGGTGCCGTTGACGATGTCACCGGCCAGGCTGCTGATGAGGGTCTGCACCGACGGATTGGACAGCAGCGAATCCACCGCGACCTTGGTCACCTGACCCGCCTGCGAATCGAGCACGGCGTTGTGCAACGGCGTCGTCCCGAGGAAGTCGGCGACCAAACCCTGCGCCGCTTCACCGACCGCCTGTTGCACCGCGGGCACGGTCAGCAGCGAACGCAACCCGGGCGGAATTATGGCGTCGAGTGCGGCCTTGATCGCGGAATCGGCCTGCAGATATTGCACGGCACCCTGCACGGCGCCGCTGACGGTCGCCCCGGCCGACAACGCGGCGACGAAGCCCTGCGCGGCATTCGACAGCGCGCCCGGCACCCCGGCGTAGCCGAAGAAACCGGTGATCAGGGAGCCCAGCGTCGCGGCGATCTGCGTTGCGGCCGCCGGATCGGCCAGCGTGCTCACCAACGTCGGACCGAAGGTGGGACCGACCAGCGCACCGAGGAACGTCCGTACAGCGGCGTCGGATGCCAGGTCGCTGACGAGGGCACTGGTGGTCGCCGCCAGCGCCGCGACCACACCAGTGTCGCTGGTGAAGGCGTAGACGGCGCTGGCCACCGCAGTGCCGAGCGCCGACGTGAACATCGAATCAGACTGCAGCCCTTGCCAAGCAGCTCCGACAGCGGCGGCCACGTCGTTTCCGGCGAGCAGAGACCATACGACCTGTTCCCCTGCTCCGGTCAGGTCTGCCGCAATCCCGGAAGTACCGAGAAGAGTCGTCAATGCCGATTCTGCAGCACCGAGGACGCCGTTGACGAACGTCGCATTGGCTACCAGATTCTGCACCGCGGCACCCACGGCGCTACCGATCCCGGCGGCGGCAGCGCTACCGCTCAGCGCCGCCGTCAACTCCTGCTGCACTTGCTGGCCGACCCAGGCTTGCACGGGTTCGCTTGCCGCCGAACCTGATACGACATCGGTGATGAAGGCGCCCAGCGCCGGCAGCAGCCCCTGATAGCTGAACAAGGTCTGCAACCCCAGCTTGACGGCCAAGGGCAGCGAGTCCTCGACGGCCGGCGAGGTGCGCAACGAAGGCCATGCGTTCGCCAGAGCGGTCACCGGATCGGTCCCGGCGATGATGGCAGGCAGCACCTCCTCGATCACCGTCGATACGCCGATCGGGACCTCGACGTAGCTCAGGGCTGCGCCGGCGACCGCCAACAATCCGTTCACCCCAGCGGGATTGGCCAACAGGTTCTGCACCGCAGTGCTCACCGCGGCCCCCACCCCCACCGCAACCGGGCCACCGCCCAGTGCCGAGGTCACCGACTGCTCGACCCTTTGGCCCACCAACAGCCGCGTAGCCGAGTCAGCGGTGAACGCCGACACCACGTCGGTCACGAAGGTGCCGACGCCCTGCTGCACAGCAGAATCTGCCCACAGTGAAAACACCGCGCTCGCAACTGTGCCCGCGATCCCGTCCTGGACGGCTGTGCTGCCTTGCAGTGACTGCACAGCGCCTTCGATTGCATCTGCCTGGTTGTCACCCAGCCCCACAGCCGCGAATAATGTTCCGACCACGCTGCCGATCTCGCCGGCGACGCCACTCTGACAGAAAAGTCCTGTGCAGCGGGCGATTTCACCATCCACTGTGTAGCCGAAGAGTGATCCCGCCACGTCGGCGATCTTCGCTTGAACAGCCGGTGTGGTCAGGAAGGTCACGGTGGCCTGGCTGATCGCCGCGCCTATTTGGATCGCGGCGGGGCCACCGCCCAGCGCCGAGGCCAGCGAGTTACCAATGCTGTCACCGATGAATGTCACGAAGTCGGTCGAGGCAGGATCGCCCTGAGCGCCGAGGAGGATGTTAACCGCACCGAACGTGGCCGTCGCCAGCGCTCTTTGAACGCCCTCGTCCGTCAGGAAGGCGGCAAGCGATCCCACGACTGTCGGAGCGCTCTCCAGCAGGTCCGCGCTCACGAGATCGTTCACGGTGAAGTCCGTCGTCACGAGATCGCCCAGCAGATCGAGGGCTCCGCCGCCGTTCGGAATCACCGTCAACGTTTGGATGAATGTTCCGAACGCATTCTGAAAGTAGGTGTCGTTCAACACTGAGGTGCACCAGTAGGCCGCTGCGGCACCGGCGACTTGGGCGGCGCCCTGGGACGCCCCCATTCCCGCCAAGCTGGTCTCTACCTGATTACTGACGAAGGTGGAGAAGTCCGGATTGCCGGCCAGTCCGGACAGGGCGCCGTTGACCGGGTCCCCGTACAGGGCCTCACCCATCAATTCGATGGCTACTGGCAGAAACAAATTCACCACGGCTTGCTTGGCGGCGGTGAGATCACTGAACTTGATGCCGAGTTCGACGAAATCGGTGAGAGCCGGGGCGACGACGTCGTTCCAAAATGTCATGTCAGCCGAGGTTTCGACCTCCGCTGCGGCCGGCACCTGCGCGAGTTGAACGGACGGCACAGAAGCTGCGGAGCCGGCGTTCCGGCTTGGACTGACATGGGTGAGCGTCCTGGCCGTATGGGCGATCCCGTCGGCCGGCTCCGCGGTGGTCACCGAGCTTGCCGGGACGGAGATCCCTGTCGGCCCTGACTGTTCGCGACGAGTCACCGCCAGCACCGCCCATGAAATCGCCTCGGTAACGGGAGCGAGGGGATCGTGTCCCACGCGGAGGCGGGCCAGCGGCACGCGGCTACTTGCCGAGATCGCACGAGCGGGCTTGGTTGCCGCCGCCGGAAGCGGGGCCTTCGGGGTGCGGCCGTCCGGCTTGGCCGGGGTTCGGGGGGCGTGCTTGCCTGCCGAGGCCGTGGCCTTGCCCGAGTCCCCCGCGCCGGTATCTGCTGCTGCCACCGCGGGCAGAGCCGCAATCACTCCTCCGATGCCGAGGGCGACGGCCAGTGCGCCAACCCGACCGATGTAACGACCCTGCTGCCCCAGGCTCATTGCAGTCACTCCCACCCCAGCCCGCACAATAGTTTGCTAGATATAGCACACCCTCAAAGTTGCACGAGGGGATTCAGAGCCCGGTCACCCAGGAGGGTCAGGCAATCTGCAATGTCACGAAGTACGAGCTGCCGCTCGGGACCGAGGATGCCGACAAGCCGCCAGTCAGACCGAAGAGGTTCGCCACCCCGAAGCTCAACACCAACGCCAGCGCCGTGCCGATTCCGGCCACCTGACCGACGGCGTAGGCGACCGGATTGTCACCGAGCAGCGCGCCGAATCCCTGGCCCAGCGACTGCCCGAGCGCGATCTGCAGTGCGGGGCTGTTCACGACCCTGGAAATGACGGTCTGCACCACATCGGCCGGCGGCGTTCCGCCGAGGAGATCCCCGGCCAGGTCGCCGATCAAGCCCTGGGCGGCCGGGTTGGACACGAAGGCTTGGACCGTCGCCTTCGCGACCTGGCTGACCACCGGGTCCAGGGCCGTGTTGTTCAGCGGGGTCGAGTCGATCAGCTGATTGACGACACCTTGCGCGACCGTGCTGATCACGTCCCTAACGGCCGGCGCCTTGAGCACCGACTGCAGCGCGTCCGGCACGGTCGCATTGAATGCCGCCACCAACGCCGGGTCCGACGCCAGCTGCTGCACAGCGCCTTCCAGCACGTCGACGGGAGAAACACCGGACAGCAGCGCCGCGACGATCTGCTCGGTGGCAGCCGACAGCGTCGCCGCCACCCCGTCCTGGCCGAGGAAGCTGGTGATCACCGAGCCGGCCGTCGCACCGAGCTGCGCCGCTGACTTCGGATCGGCCAGAGCCTCGGCAAGCGTCGGACCATAGGTCGGCCCGAACAATTCACCGACGACAGTGCGGAAACCTTCGTCGGCCGCCAAGCTGACCACCAGAGACTTGGCAGTCGACGCCAGGCCCGCCACCACATCAGCATTGGTGACCAGTGACGACACAGCGTCACCCGCGGCGGGAGCCAGCGCCGACAGGAACGCCGAATTGCCCTGCAGCCCTTGCCAGGCCACGTCCAGTGCGTCGATCCAGTTCTCGCCCGCCAGCAGCGCGGTGCCGAAGTGCGTGATGTAGTCGGCCAGCGCGGCCGGCACGCCCGGTGCGGACAAGATGTCGCTGACAGCCGCACCGGCGGCCGCGGCCACCCCCTGCACCGCCTTGGTGTTGCTCAGCAGACCCTGTACGGCCGCGCCCAGTGCGTTGCCGACAGCGGTTGCGGTGGCGCTGTCACCCAGCGCGGAGGTCACCCAGCCGTCGACGATGTTGCCGAGCCACGCGGGGATGACCCCACCGCTGGTCAGATCGATGACCGCACCGGACACACCTGACGCCAGCGCGGCCTGGACGGCCGGGGTGCTCAGGAAAGTCGCGATCTCGCCGGACGAGTTGGCGACCACTGACTTGAGGTAATTCGCAAGCGGCGCAATGTCATTGATTGCCAACCCCGCTGCGATCGCGGTGGCCTGCGCGCTGTCCGGCTGCACGGCGGTGGCGATCACATCCAGCGCGGCCTGGACGCCGGCGTTGCCGAGCACGGTGCGAGCGAAGCCGACCGCCGCATTGCCGACGACGGTGCCGACCGGCGACGGCACACCGAGATAGGTGTTCAGCGCGGCGGAGATCTTCGTCGAAACGAACTGCATGATCGTGTTATTCGCGAGCAGCTGCTGCACCTCGGCGCTGATCTTGCCGTTGGTGACCAGGTCTTGGATGCCGTTGGCGACGATCGGCGCCAACTCGTCGCCGATTGGGCTCCACCCCGGGAAATGCGAGTCGATGAAGGTGCGCACCGCGGTGTCGAGCGCGCTGCCCGCGGTCGCTCCGGCTGCTACCGGTGTGCCGCCCGTGACACCGGCGCTGGGCACCGACGCGGCTGCGGCAGAAGCGGTTCCGCCGGTGACGACCGAGCGCGCCGAGCGAGCGGTGCCGTCCCGGCGAGTCGCCGCCAGCACCGCGAACGACAACGGCTCGGTGACCGGAGCCGACGGATCGCCGCTTCCGCTGACCCGGTCCAGTGGCCGGCGGCTCGCCACGGTGATCGATGCGGCCGGCTTGACCGAGGCGGCCGGCGTCGACGTCGGCGCCTTCGGGGCGCGCGGACCCGCCTTCGCCGCGGTCCGCGGGCCGGCCTTGCCTGCCGACGACGTCGTCTTGCCTGAGTCCCCCGCGCCGCTGTCCGCACCGGCCACCGCAGGCAGCGCGACGATCAACCCTCCGACACCGAGAGCCACCGCCAACGCTCCAACCCGACCGACGTAGCGACCCTGCTGTCCCAGGCCCATGGCACCAACCCCCGATGTTGACGAGAAAGCTAATTTGCTAGGGGTATAGCACACGCCGTGGGTGACATGAGCGTGTACGCGTAAACGCACTTATGCGAATTGTTCATTGCCTACGCTGACCGCGCGTTTTCCCCTACGATCCAGCTCGTGGGGGGCGAACTATCCGTGGCGACCTTGCAGACCATCATCCAGGTCCAGCAAGCGATCAACGACGCGGATGTCACGGCTGCGGCGGTGATGAAAATCGTCGTGGAGCAGGCGTGCGAAGCAACCCGAGCACCCGGCGCGGTAATCGAGCTCGCCGAGTTCGGTGAGATGGTCTACACCGTCACCGCCGGCTCACTCGCCGGCACCGAAGGACTGCGGTTGGCGATGTCGGGCAGCATGTCCGGTGAGTGCGTCCGAACCGGCCAGATCCTGATTTCCACCGACACCGAGACCGATCCCCGGGTGGACCTGGAGGCCTGCCGTCGGGTGCACGCCCGGTCGATGATCGTCGTTCCGCTCGTCGACGGGAACCGCACCCAGGGCGTCTTGAAAGTCATCTCCGACGAGCCGAACGCGTTCACCGATGAGGATGTGAACCTGCTCGAGCAGCTGGCCGCGTTCATCGCCAAAGCCTTGGCACGCGCCAACGTCATGGAAGAGAAATCCCATGCCGCCTCCGTCGACGCCCTGACCGGCCTGGCCAACCGGGCGGCGTTCCTCTCGGGGCTGGAACGCATGATTTCCGGCGCCGCCGGAACCGGCAACCCGGTCGCCGTCGTGCTCTACATCGACCTCGACGGGTTCAAGCCCATCAACGATGTGCACGGACACTCCGTCGGCGACGAGGTGCTGCAGATCATCGGCAACCGGATTGCGACCACCTGCCGGGCCGAGGATCTCGGGGCGCGGATCGGCGGGGACGAGTTCGCCGTCCTGCTCGCGTCGTCGTTCGCACCCGACCCGGTCAGCCTGCGTGAGCGCCTGCTCACCGCGCTGCAGCAAGAGATGGCCACCAGCGTCGGGGCACTGACCGTCGGTGCCAGCTGCGGAACGGCGGTCGTCGGCGGTGGCGACCTCGCCGAAGCAGTCCTGGCCCGCGCCGACGCGGCGATGTACGCCGACAAACGGACCAGATCCGGAACCCGGCGCTGACTGCGCAAGAATGCCGTGATGGATGTTGCCTCCCGCAATAACGTGACCCGCGTGGGTGACGCGGACGGGCCGACGCTCCTGTTGGCCCACGGTTTCGGCTGCGACCAGCACCTCTGGCACCCGGTGGCTTCTCGGCTGCGGGACCGGTTCGACATCGTCCTGTTCGACCACGTCGGTTCGGGCAACGCCGACCCCGCCGCGTGGGATCCGGCCAAGTACTCCTCGTTGCAGGGCTATGCCGACGACGTGGTGGAGATTGCCGAGGCCCTTGACCTGCACGATGTGGTGCTCGTCGGCCACTCGGTGGCCGCCACGATCGGGGCGCTGGCGGTGTCTGCGGCGCCGGCCCGGTTCGGCAAGCTCGTGATGATCACCCCGTCCCCGCGCTACATCGACGACGACGGTTATCGCGGTGGCTTCAGCCGCGCCGATATCGACGAGCTTCTGGAATCGCTGGAAAGCAATTACCTCGGCTGGTCGCAGTCGATGGCGCCGGCGATCATGGGAAACGCCGACCGCCCCGAGCTTGCCGAGGACCTCGCCGACACGTTCTGCCGCACCAATCCCGCAGCCGCGAAGGTCTTCGCCCGCGCCACGTTTCTCTCCGACAACCGGGCTGATCTCGCCGCGGTTCCGGTTCCGACGCTGATCGTCGACTGCCGCCAGGACATCATCGCGCCCCCGGAAGTCGGCATCTACGTGCGCGATCACATCCCCGACGCCCAGCTCATCACGCTGGACGCCACCGGACACTGCCCGCACGTCAGTGCGCCCGAGGCCACCGCGGAGGTCATTGCGGCGTTCGCCTCCCCATGACCGACACCGAGGATCTGTGGCAGAACGCACCCAGCGGTCAGCTGGCGGCGACCCCGGACGGACTCATCGTCGACGCCAACGCCACGTTGGCGTCCTGGTTGGGAACCACACCGAATGCGTTGCGCGGCAAGCCGATCACCGATCTTTTCTCGATGGGCGGGCGCATCCACTTCGAAACGCACTTCGCGCCGCTGCTGCAGATGAGCGGCCAACTCGAAGGCATCAGCGTGGAACTGCGGGCCGCGGACGGCTCACGCCGGTCGGTTTTTCTGACCGCCAATGTCAAACGTGGGGCGGACGGTCGGCCTGTGTTGTTGCGCGTCGACATCCAAGACGCCCGGGAGCGACGGTCGTACGAACGAGAGCTGCTCGAAGAGCGTCAGCGCGCCGAATCCGAACGGGCCCGGGCGGAGTCGTTGGCCGAGACCCTGCGACGGTCGCTGCTGCCGCCGTCCTTGTCGGTTCCAGAAGGGCTCACCGCTGCCGCCCACTACCATGCATCGATGCAAGACATCGGCGGTGACTTCTACGACCTATTCCCGTTGTCACACAACGTATCCGGGTTCTTCCTGGGCGATGTGTGCGGCAAGGGACCGGCGGCCGCGGCGATCACGTCGTTGACCCGCTACACCCTGCGCACAGCCGCTGTCGTCGACCCCGACCCGATCACTGTGCTGCACCGGCTCAACACCGTGATCGGCCAGGAGCACCGAGATGACCAAACGCGCTTCTGCACAGTAATTTTCGGCACGCTGACTCAAAAGGACGACGGGTTCGAGGTGCGGCTGGCCAGCGGTGGGCATCCGGCACCGCTGCTGATGGAGGGTTCCGGCGAGGTCAGCTATCTGGATATCACCGGTGGGATGGCTGTCGGCCTGACCGACCGGCCGCGGTTCGTCGACGCCTCGCTGCGACTCGCGCCGGGCGACACCATGCTGCTCTACAGCGACGGCCTGACCGAGGCACGGGTCGGCGACGGCACACGCCGGTACGACGACGACGGCGCACTGCGTCGATTTGTCACGGCCCTGGGACCTGTCGGTGCCGATGAGCTGATCACCGAAATCCGGCAACTTTTAAGCACTTTCGGATCCGGCATCGAAGACGACACAGCAGTTCTGGCGCTCGGCGTTCCCCGCTGACGCCGAAACGACAGCCGGTTATCCGGCAGCGGCCAGCCGCGGCTCAACGGCATGGTCGCGCAGTGTCTCGAGCGCCTTGGCCAGGATGCGTGAGACGTGCATCTGCGAACAGCCGATGCGTTCTGCGATCTGAGTTTGCGTCATGTTCTCGAAGAACCGAAGATTGAGAACGATCCGCTGCCGCTCGGGCAACGCAGCGATCAGGGGCCGCACTGTCTCGATGTCGAGAACCCTGTCCAGCTTGGGATCGATCGTGCCGATCACAGCGCCGACAGGTCGATCGTCGTCACCATCCCCGGTCGGAGTATCGGTGGAGATCGTCGAGTATTGAGCCCCACCGAGAGTTCCCTCGACGACGAGCTCTCGCGCTATGCCGAGATGCTCGGCAATCTCGACGATCTTCGGCGCCCGACCGAGGCGTTGCGACAATTCCGCCCGAGCCTTGGTGAGTTGCGGCTGAATCTCTTTGACGCGGCGCGGCACCTTGACGGCCCACGTGTGGTCGCGGAAGTGTCGGCGAACCTCGCCCATCATGGTGGGCACGGCGAACGACAGGAAGTCTGCGCCATTGTCGACGTCAAAACGGTTGACTGCGTTGACGAGACCGGTTCGGGCGGCCTGCAGGAGGTCGTCGAACGGTTCTCCCCGGCCGCTGTACTTGCGGGCGATGTGATCGGCGAGCGGCAATCCGTACTCGATGATGTCGTTGCGCTGACGACGAGACGCCAGCGAACCAACTTCGAGGGACTTGAGGTGACGGAACATCGTCGTCATTTCCGAATACTCCGACATATCAGGCTCCATTACGTTGGTCTCGCGGTACCAGGACTGCGCGGCACAACTTCTGAACCTGCAGCCACCCGTGTACCCCGGAGATCCACACGGGAAACCTCGACCCATCGCCTACCGGGTCTGCCCTACACCGATGACCGAGTCCCTTGACGACAGCCGCGGTAGGTTACCGTCGTTCCCGTCAACGATGACGCTGGGAGAACCGATGACGACGAGCTTCGTGGTGCACCGCAACGATCTGCGCACGACCCACTGGGACGAGTCCCCCGCACCCAGCCTTGACGACGCTGAGGTGCGCCTGCGTATCGACGCCTTCGCCCTGACGTCGAACAACATCACCTACGCCGCGCTCGGCGACGTGATGAACTACTGGCAGTTCTATCCGACCGGCGATTCGGCCACCGGCCACGTCCCGGTATGGGGCTTCGCCACCGTCATCGAATCACGCTGCGCTGGAGTCGAAGTCGGCGAGCGGTTCTACGGATACTGGCCGATCGCCGACGAGGTGGTGCTGCGGGCCACCGATGTGCACCCGGGTGGTTTCGCCGAAGGCTCCGAGCACCGCCGCGCCCTGCACGCGGTCTACAACCAGTACGTGCGGTGCAGTGCCGACCCCGGCTATCGCACCGACCGCGAGGCGCAGCAGGCGCTGCTGCGCCCACTGTTCGCCACGTCGTTCCTGATCGACGACTTCCTCGCGGACAACGCATTCTTCGGCGCCACGACGGTGATCCTGTCCAGTGCGTCCAGCAAGACCGCGTACGGCACCGCGTTCTGCCTCGCACAGCGCGGCGGGGAGGTCACCGTCGTCGGGCTGACGTCGCCGGCGAATGCCGAATTCACCCGGTCGCTCGGCTGTTACGACGACGTCGTCTGCTACCAGGACGCGGGCACGCTTCCCGAAGTCGCGTCGGTGTACGTCGACATGAGCGGGGACACCGCGCTGCGCGGGTCGGTGCACCGCAGACTCGGCGATCTGCTGGCCTACAGCTGCGCGGTGGGCGCGACCCATTGGGATTCACTCGGTGGCGGGGGCGAATTGCCCGGCCCGCCGCCGCAGTTGTTCTTCGCGCCCGAACAGGCCCGCAAGCGGGCGGCGCAGTGGGGCGCCGAAGGTCTGCAAGAGCGGTTGGCCGACGCGTGGACGGCATTCCTGACGCGCATCGACGACGCCGAGCATCCGTGGATGACCGTGGTGACGCGACACGGTCGCGACGCCGTCGAGCAGTGCTATACGGCACTGCTGGACGGGACTGTCCCGGCCAACGAAGGCCACATCCTGTCGGTCTGATCAGCCGACGCGACTACGTCGATCCGTTCGAGTCGACGAGTTCGTCGGGGGCGTAAGCGCTCTTGCCGCGGCCCAGCCGCTTGGCTTGATACATCGCATGATCCGCGTCCCGCAGGATGGTGGCCGCGGTGTTCTCCTCGCGGTCGTTGATCGGGGCGATACCGATGCTGGCGGTCATACGCAGGGTGGTGCCGCCGATGCGGACCGGCTCGGCCAACGCGGCGTGCATTCGCTCGGCGAGTGCGTCCAGCGCCTCGCGGGTGGTCGGACCGAACAGCAATGCGACGAATTCGTCGCCGCCGAGCCGGGCGACCACATCCCCGGCTCGCACCGAACGCGCAAGGCGTTGGGCGGCGGTCTGAAGCATCGTGTCGCCGGCGTCGTGCCCCAACGAGTCGTTGATGACCTTCAAGTCGTCGATATCGAGAAACAGCACGGCGGACAACACATCACGGCCGTCTCGGGTCAGGGCATCGGTGATCCGGGCCTGCACGTACGCCCGATTCGGCAGGCCGGTCAGATCGTCGTGGGTGGCCTGATGGGCCAGGCGTTCACTCGCGGTGCGCTCGGAGGAGATTTCGGCAATCTGGCGCGCGTGAACATACGTCGCGAGGAATGCCGCGCAGCACAGGTATGCGTACAAGACCACGAGGAACCAGGCTGCCGGCCATCCGATCCGCTGATGGATCGACGTATCGGCAATCAGCGTCCCCAAGAACGCAACCACGCTCAGCGACAACACGATTGCCGCGCGTTGCCACGACAACTCGACGATCACCATCAGCGGAAGCAGCGCGATCAGCAGCAACGGGACGTAACCGCCGGACGTCAGCAGGTGGAAACCCGCCAGCGCCACGATGTCGGTCACGGCGGTCGCGATGCGCCAACGTGGCCCGCCGATCCGCTTGCCGGCCGGTGAGACCGCGAGAACGGCCGCTCCGATCGCGGCGAGCGCATAGGCCGCGATCCAGATGCACTCCGCGACCCAGTCGCCCGGCGATGTGCCGACGATCATCGCGCCGACCATGATCAGCACGACACCGAGCCGCAGTACCGCCTGGCGGGCACGGCCGAGGGCTATCAGATCCATCGCGGTTCAGCTACCACGACGGAGCGGAACAGACCGACCTGCATTACGCACTCGTCAATAATTTCACAGATTCAGCGAAGAACCACGCCAGGCGACCGTCAGATCCGACGCGCACGCACAAATCCGGAAAGCGATCCTTTGCCAATCTTCCTGATAATTTCTCAGGAACATTCCGCCCAAGCAGAGGACACGGCATGACCGCAGCAGTTGGCGCGACGACATGGACCGTGAGATTCCGCGATGGGTTGCGGGGTGTTTGCGCCGCCGGCATAGCCGCCACCATGCTGGTAGCGGGCTGGGGAGTCACTGCGCCAGGCGAGACGAGCCGGCCACACGTCGGCCGGGTGGCGGAGCTCGAAGCCACCCTGGCCGCAACCGTCACGTCGATGGCCGTCGACGCCGTCGCTGTGGCCTCCACAGCCACTGGAGCGAATTCCATTGGGGCGCATCGATCCCCCACCGCCTCTGTGACCGTGGTTGTGCCCGAGCCCATCTACAACTTCGCCCAGGGTTTGGTCATCGCCGGTGCGGCTGCGCTACTGGCCCCGGCCTGGTACCTCGGCTTTCCGGTCACCCTCACGGGTAGCGCGGCGTTCCTGGTTGTCCTTCTGCGTCCGTTCGTCGCCGCCGCGGGTGGAACCATGACCCCGATCCTGACCGGATCCGCGGTGTTGATCGGCGCGCTCATCTACGCCCTCTTGCCGCCGGCGCTGGTCGTCGCGGGCCTGGTGCAGGCGGGATCGGCGATCTCGCGGAGCCTCACTGCGCCAGGGGCGGCGACGAAATCAGACGCTCGTGCCACGGTTGCGAGCGACGTGCCCACAGCCACCGGCCGCTCCGGTCGCGGCACCGCAGGCCCGCGCACACGGCCGGCGAAGACTGTGCCCGGCCGCACCGCACCAACCGCAGCCGTCGCTCCGGCGAAGGAGCGCGGCGGCTCCCCCACTTCCAACGCCTCGTCGAAGAAGTCGACCGGGAACGGGGTCGCCAAGCGCGCGGTGGGAGGCAGCGGCCGAAACCGCTAGCGCGCGTTGACAATCGCGTGGCGGCCGGTCGTCAACTCTGCGCGTCGACTGCGCCGGCCAGCTTCATCAGCGCCCGGTGACACATGTCCCGGGTCTGGCGGCGAGGCTGTTTGCCGTGCCGAACGTCGTAGTAGGCCGCGGTGAGCATCGACCACGTCGCGCCGACCAAGAACGTCGGGGTGAATTGGGTGTCGACCGTGCCATCGTGGTGGCCGCGCTGGAGGACCGCGATCAAGCCCTGGTCGGCCTCGCAGTCGAAGTCGTCGAGGTCGTAGTCGGCCGACGCGCGCAGCCACCACCCCAAGCTGTCGAGGCGCTCGAGCATCTCGTCGACGATCCGCAGATACGCCTCCAACCCGGTGCCCTCCGCCGTCCGGGCTGCCAGGACCGCGTCCTCGTACTGGGCCTCGACGAACGACTCGATGCCCTCGGTCAACGCGGCGCGATCGGGAAAGTAGCGGTTGAGGGTGCTTCGAGCGACGCCCGCGGCCGCGGCGATCTCGCTCATCGACGCCGCCGCGTTGTCGGTCAGCACGTCTATGGCCGCTGCCAGCAGGGCTGCCCGCGTGCGGTCTCTGACCCGCGGCTGCACATCAGTAGGCGCCATGCGCCCATCGTGCCGGATGAACCCAAAATGGGACGAATTTGACGAAAATGGGACATCCTGTCCTAATTATTGCATGCCCGCACTTCTCGACGTCGACGCGACCACACCGGCTCAACCGACCAAGTTGTCCGTGTTGTGGGCCTTCGCCCGACCCCATCGGGGCCGACTGGTCTTCGCCTTCGTGCTGGGCTTGGGTGTCTCGGCAGCCGAGCTCGCGACGCCGCTCGTCACCCGGTGGGTGCTGGACTCGATCGGCAGCACGGCCGGCCGCTTCGTAGGCCCGATCCTGGTGCTGGCCGCCCTGATCGTCGTGGGCACCGTCCTGAGCTGGCGGCAGTGGGTGATGCTCGGCAGCCTGGCCGAGGACGTGGTCTACGACGCCCGCCAGGGCATGGTCCGGCGATTCCTGCGAGCCCGTCTGATCCCGCTCCAGGTACGGTCCAACGGCGAGCTGGTGACCCGGGTGACCAGCGATACGGTGCTCCTGCGCGAGGCGGCGTCATCGAGTGCCGTCGGTCTGGTCAACGGCACCATCACCGTCGTCGGCACGTTGGTGTTGATGGCCTACCTCAATCCCCTGCTCGCGGCCGTCACCATCGGCGCCATCGTGGTGATCGCGGTCATTTTCGGGGCACTGATGCCGGCGATCGGGCGGGCTCAAGAGGACGCTCAGAGTTCACTGGGCGCACTCGGCGGGCTGTTGGAGACGACGTTGCGCGCCATCAAGACCGTCAAAGTCGCCGCCGCCGAAGACCGGCAATCGCGCGCCCTGCTTTCGCTCGCCGAAGAGTCGAGGGGGCACAGCTTGCGTGCCGTTCGCCGCGAGGCGTTGGTGTGGAGTGTCACCTTCTCCGGCATCCAGGCCGCGACCCTGGTCATCGTGTGCGGTGGCGCGTATCTGGTGTCGATCGGACAACTCAGCATGTCGACGCTCGTGGCGTTCCTGTTGTATGCGGTGGGATTGCTCGGCCCCACAATGGAATTGAGCACACACCTCACCACACTTCAGGCGGGTATTGCGGCGGCGGGTCGCATCCGTGACGTGCAGGCGCTGACCGCGGAGCGATCCGGTGCCACATTGGCGGAGGTTCGCCCACCCGATTCCGACGCCCCCGCACTTTCCGTCGAGCGAGTCAGCGGACGGTATCGCCGAGGCGGACCTACGGTGCTGCACGACGTCTCCTTCGAGGTACCGCGCCACGGTCACACGGCGATCGTCGGGCCCTCCGGAGCAGGCAAGACAACGCTGTTCGCCTTGATCCTCAAGTTCATCGAGCCCGACGCCGGGCGTCTACTGATGGCCGGCCGGCCGTACTCGGACTTGGGCATCGCCGGCGTCCGCGCGCGCCTCGGCTACGTGGAGCAGGACAGCCCGCTGCTGGCCGGCACCCTGCGCGAGAACCTCGTCTTCGCCAATCAATCAGCCGCACAGCACAATATCGACGACGTTCTGCGGCGGCTCCAGCTCGTCGAATTCGTCGAGGGACTCGAGCGCGGGCTCGACACCGACGTCGCGTCGGTAACCATGTCGGGTGGGCAGCGGCAACGCGTGGCGCTCGCGCGGGCCCTACTCGCCGAGCCCGACGTGCTTCTCCTCGACGAAGTCACGGCTCAGATAGACGGGCTTTCAGAGGCGGCGGTTCACGACGTCATCCGGCATCAGGCAAGGCAACGCGCGGTGATCACCATCGCGCATCGACTGTCGACCGTGATCGACGCCGACACGATCCTCGTCATGGATCGCGGACGAATCATCGACCGCGGCAGCCACGACGAACTGATCGGCCGCTGCGAGTTGTATCGCAGTCTCGTCGACGCGCTGCGCCTCGACTCCGGCACCCACGACTCGTTGCTCCAAGAATCAGGACCACGCCATGACAGTTGACTCAGCTACCATCGAATCTCCGCCGCGGGAGCGGACTCCCCTGGCAAAAGTGCTGTCCGCCAACGACATCTACGGCGGAGTGATCGGTACGGTGTTCGCCAGTGCCACGCTCGCGGCAATACCCATCGGCCCATCACCGGGCTACTCAGCCGTGTGGGTGGCCGCCAGCGTCGCGATCGCGGCACTCACCCGCAGTTACGGACAGCATGTCTCCACCCACCAGGCCGGCACCACGACGAGCTTCGTGAAGGACCTCAGATCCTTCATGCTGACCGGCATCCCCATGGTCCTCGCGTCGATCCCGACGTTGATCGTCCTGTGGGTGGCCCATCTCACCGGATGGCGGGACGACGTGACGGGGGCCGACGGATCGCTCGCGATCGGCTACACCTCGTTCGCCCTGATGATGAACGCGGGCCTGCTCTTCGGCTGGGGTGTGGTGGCCGGCCGGATCAGCGGCTACTCGCGGTGGGGTTCGGGTGTGGTCGGACTGGCCAACACCGGCCTCGGGGTGGCGGTGATCATCGTCAACCTGATGATCAAGTGAGCGTCGGCCTACCCCGGGCATCGGTCCGGAAACCACATCAGGCCCGGTTGAAAACCGGGCCTGAATGTGGTGGCAGGTACAGGATTCGAACCTGTGTAGGCTTCCGCCGACGGATTTACAGTCCGCTCCCATTGGCCGCTCGGGCAACCTGCCTGGGTGCGCCGCGCCGGGGATCCGGTTTGGTGCGAATAGCAGGGTACAACGATCATGTACCTCAGATACAAACCGGCCGATCAACCGAAGGGACGAGTCCAATGGCGGATTCATCGTTCGACATCGTGAGCAAGGTCGACCGCCAAGAGGTCGACAACGCACTGAACCAGGCGGCCAAGGAGCTGAGCACCCGGTTCGACTTTCGCGGCACCGACACCACGATCGCCTGGAAGGGCGACGAGGTCATCGAGCTCGTCAGCTCGACCGAGGAGCGGGTGAAGGCTGCCGTCGACGTCTTCAAGGAGAAGCTGATCCGCCGCGACATCTCCATGAAGGCCTTCGACGCCGGCGAACCGCAGGCCAGCGGAAAGACCTACAAAGTGTCCGGCACCCTCAAGCAGGGCATCGACCAAGAGCACGCCAAGAAGATCAACAAGCTCATCCGCGATGAAGGGCCCAAAGGGGTGAAGTCGCAGGTCCAAGGTGACGAGATCCGGGTCAGCTCCAAGAAGCGGGACGACCTGCAAGCCGTCATCGCCCTGCTCAAAGGTGCCGACCTCGACGTGGCGCTGCAGTTCGTCAACTATCGGTAGACCAAGGGCCCTCGCTCAACCAACCGGTCAGTGCCTAGTGTGGTGAGCATCACCACCCACGCGAAGCGAGGACCGCGATGACCGCCACCCCGGAGACTGCTCCCGTACCCGCCGAGACCGACGGCGGGTCCTACGACGTCGTGATCATCGGCGCCGGGTTCTCCGGGATCGGTGCCGCCTATCGCATCGCCGAGCGCAACCCCGGCACGCGCTACGTGATCCTGGAACGCCGCGAGGGAATCGGGGGCACCTGGGACCTGTTCCGCTACCCGGGCGTGCGCTCGGACTCCAGCATCTTCTCGCTGTCCTGGCCGTGGGAACCGTGGGTCCGCAGGGAAGGCGTCGCCGACGGCGACCACATCCGCGAGTACATGGAAGACACCGCCCGCAAGCGCGGCATCCTGCCCAACATCCGGTTCGGCACCTACGTACAGTCGGCCGATTGGGATTCGGCCACCGACACCTGGACCGTGCACGCGGACGAGAACGGCGAACGCAAGACCTACCGCGGACGCTTCGTCTTCTTCGGCTCGGGTTACTACAACTACGACGAGGGCTACACCCCCGACTTCCCCGGCCTCGAGACGTTCGCAGGCACCGTCGTGCACCCACAATTCTGGCCGGAGGATCTCGACTACACCGGCAAGAACGTGATCGTCATCGGCAGCGGGGCCACCGCGGTTTCGCTGATCCCCGCGCTGGCGCAGAAGGCGGCCAAGGTGACGATGCTGCAGCGCTCACCGACCTATCTGCTGGCCGGCTCACGGGTCAACCCGCTCATCGAAGCGGTCCGGAAAGTCGTTCCCCGCAAGATTTCTCATGCGTTCGCCCGCTACTTCGCAGTCGCCTTCGAAAGCATCGTGTGGTTCCTGGCCCGCACCGTCCCGGGGCTGGCCCGCAAGATCATCCGGGCCCAGAACCTCAGCCGGCTGCCCGCGGGATATCCCGTCGACGTCCACTTCAAGCCGCGCTACAACGTCTGGGATCAGCGCCTGTGCCTGGTGGCCGACGGTGACTTGTTCGAGGTGATCTCCGATGGCCGCGCCGAAGTCGTGACCGACCACATCGACCGCTTCGACGACACCGGCGTCATGCTGAAGTCGGGTAAGCATCTTGCGGCCGACATCATCGTCACCGCGACCGGTCTTCAACTCCAGGCCCTCGGCGGTGTGCGAATCACCCTGGACGGCAACGAGATCAAGCCCCAGGAGCGTTTCTCCTACAAGGCGCACATGCTCGAGGACGTGCCGAACCTGATCTGGTGCATCGGCTACACCAACGCGTCCTGGACGCTGCGCGCCGACATGACCGCCCGCGCGGCGGCCAAGCTGATCGAATACATGAACTCGCACGGCTACACCCACGCTTTCCCACACCTGGGCGGCGAACCCATCGCCGAGAAGCCCGCATGGGACATCCAGGCCGGCTACGTGTTGCGCAACCTGCACGCCTTGCCGAAGTCGGGTCTCAAGCGCCCGTGGGTGGTCCGGCAGAACTATCTCGCCGATGCCTTCGACCACCACTTCATCGACAAGATCGACGAGGACATGACGTTCGGGCGGATCGCGTCCCCGGCGCGGGTGGCCGGATAGCCCAGCTGCGGGTGGGGTGTGTGCACATTTCCAGAACGCGATATCACCGGTGATATCGCGTTCTGGAACAGACACCCACCATCTCGGCCCGACCGCACACCCCGATTGCACGAACTCCCCATGAACAACCGGGTATTCGCAATACGCTGAACACCATGACTTCTGAACGCCGCGAACCCAAGGTCGTCGTGCTCGGCGGCGGATCCTGGGGTACCACCGTCGCATCCATCTGCTCGCGCCGGGGGCCGACGCTGCAGTGGGTGCGCTCGGAGGAGACCGCCAAGGACATCAACGAGAACCACCGCAACTCGCGCTACCTGGGCGACGAGGTCGAGCTCTCGGAAACCCTGCGAGCCACCACAGATTTCAGCGAAGCCGCCGAGTGCGCCGACGTCGTCGTCATGGGCGTGCCGTCCCACGGCTTCCGCGGCGTGCTGGCCGAACTGAGCAGGGAACTGCGCCCGTGGGTGCCCGTCGTCAGCCTGGTCAAGGGACTCGAGCAGGGCACCAACATGCGGATGAGCCAGATCATCGACGAGGTTCTGCCCGGCCACCCGGCCGGCATCCTCGCCGGACCCAACATCGCACGCGAGGTCGCCGACGGGTATGCGGCCGCCGCCGTGTTGGCCATGCCCGACCAGCACCTGGCCGCCAATCTCGCGAAGATGTTCCGCACCAAGCGGTTCCGCGTCTACACCACCGACGACGTCGTCGGAGTCGAGATCGCGGGCGCGCTGAAGAACGTCTACGCGATCGCCGTCGGCATGGGATATTCGCTGGGCATCGGCGAGAACACCCGGGCGCTGGTGATGGCTCGCGCGGTGCGGGAGATGTCACGGCTCGGCGAAGCGATCGGCGGGCACCGCGACACGTTCGCCGGCCTGGCCGGCATGGGCGACCTCATCGTCACCTGCACCTCGCAGCGCAGCCGCAACCGCCACGTCGGCGAGCAACTGGGCTCCGGCAAGTCCATCGAGGAGATCATCGCCTCGATGAACCAGGTCGCCGAGGGCGTCAAGGCCGCCAGCGTGATCATGGAATTCGCCGAGAAGTACGGCCTGAACATGCCGATCGCCCGCGAGGTCGATGCCGTCGTCAACCACGGCGCCAACGTCGAACAGGCCTACCGCGGACTGATGGCCGAGAAGCCCGGCCACGAGGTCAACGACTCACACTTCTAGCGCGGCTCAGCCAGGGAACGACGGGAACAGCGGGTTCGAGTTCTTCGGCCGATCCAGCATCGGGCTCGGTCCCGACGTGAACGTCGCGCCAGGTCCGACGACGAAGCCGACTTGGTCGTGATTGTTCACGCATGCCACGACGCCGCCACCGTCGACGCCGCAGCTGATGTCGCGGAAGCTCAGCCGAGTGTTCGGCGGCAGCGGCTTCACATCACCGGCCGCCGCATAGAGCGACGCGCCGCTGCTGGAGAAGCCGGGCTCACCGGACGGACCGGCGCTGACCAGGTTCGCGCCATTGGGCGCACCGGGCAGTGCCCCGCTGCAGCCGTAGCTGGAGTTCTGCTTGTCGAGTACACACACCACCCCGGGCGGACCGGCGAAGGCGTACCAGTTGCCGCCCATCGCCGTGTAGGGCACCGGGCTGACGGGGGTGTAGGCATTCACGTTCGGAAGGACCGGGGCGGGCGCCGGCTCGGGATCTGCCGCTGCCATGCCCGGCGTACCGATCGCTGCCGCCCCCGCGACGCTCACCAGGCCGATCAGGATTCTGCTCAGCATCATCACACCCTACGTAAGCGCCACTGATGGCGCAGTTTGCGTACTCACCTGGTCCTTCGGCTCCGCGGTCGTGATTCGTTACCGCCATACCCCGGACGCCTGGCCGCAGCGTGGGCCAGTTAGTGGCCGGCCATCTTCTCGAGCCGCGCGATGCGGTCCTGGACCGGCGGATGGGTCGAGAACATCTTGCCGATCTTCTCGCTGGAGCGGAATGGGCTGGCGATCATCAGGTGCGCCTGGTCGGCCAGCTGCGGCTCGGGAGGCAGCGGCGCGTTCTCCACCCCGCCGCTGATCTTGCGCAGAGCCGACGCCAGCGCCAGCGGATCACCGGATAGCTCGGCCCCGGACTCGTCGGCCTGGTACTCGCGCGAGCGGGACACCGCCATCCGGATCAGCGTCGCGGCGATCGGACCGAGCAGCGAAACCAGCAACAGCGCAAAGGGATTGGCACCGCCTTCGCGGTTGTTGCCGCCGAACACCCCGGCGAACACGGCGATGTTGGCCAGCGCGGTGATCACCGAGGCCAGTGCACCTGCCACACACGAGATCAGGATGTCGCGGTTGTAGACGTGCGACAGTTCATGGCCGAGCACCGCGCGCAGTTCACGCTCGCTGAGCAGGTTGAGGATGCCGGTGGTGACGCACACCGCTGCATTGCGCGGATTGCGGCCGGTCGCGAACGCGTTCGGGTTGGCGGTGTCGCTGATGTAGAGCCGCGGCATCGGCTGGTGCGCCGTGGTCGCCAGCTCGCGGACCATCGCGTAAATCTGCGGCGCCTGCACCTCGGTGATCGGCTGGGCGTGCATGGCGCGAAGCGCGAGCTTGTCGGAGTTGAAGTACACGTAGACGTTCATGCCGATCGCGAAGACCAGCGCGAGGAACATCACATTGCGCCCGAACAGCGAACCGAGGAAGACGATCAGCGCCGACATCCCAACAAGCAGCGCGAACGTCTTGAACGTGTTGGCGGTCGGATGCCACGTCATCAATTCCTCCTCCGAGCAAACGCACTCTCCGGGAGGTTAACGCCTCGAACAGACCGTGAGGTTCCGCGACGCTGTCAGCCGTGCCGGTTGATCGTGTAGTCCATCAGTGACGCCAGTGCCCGCCGGCCCGGCCCGTCGGGCAAACCGGCCAGTTCCTCGCCGGCCTGCTCGGCGTAGCGCTGCACGGTGGCCTTGGCCTTGGCGATGCCGTCGCCGGCGCGCAGCAGCGCCAGGGCCTCGGCCAGGGCGTCGTCGTCCTCGATCGGGCCCTTCACCAGCTCACGCAGCCGGTCGGCGTCCGGGCCGGTGTCTTGCAGCGCGTACAGCACCGGCAGGGTGTGCACGCCTTCGCGGAGATCGGTACCCGGGGTCTTGCCCGACTCGTCGGGGTCGCTGTCGATGTCGATGATGTCGTCGGAGATCTGGAACGCGGTGCCCACGATCCCGCCGAGCCGGCTCAGCCGCTCGATCTGGTCGTCGTTGGCACCGGCGAAGGTGGCTCCGAAACGTCCCGACGCCGCGATCAGGCAGGCGGTCTTCTCGTAGATCACCTTGAGGTAGTGGTCGACCGGGTCCACACCGTTGGTGTTGCCCTTGGTCTCGCGCATCTGACCGGTGACCAGTTGAGCGAACGTCTCGGCGATGATGCGAACCGCGTCCGGTCCCAGCCGGCTCACCAGCCGCGACGCCGTCGCGAACAGGTAGTCGCCGGCCAGGATCGCGATGTTGTTGCCCCAGCGGGCGTTGGCGCTCGGCGCTCCGCGCCGCATCTGCGCCTCGTCCATGACGTCGTCGTGGTACAGCGTGGCCAGGTGCACCAGCTCGATCACCGCGCCGGCGACCGTGACTTGCCAGGCGTCCGGCTCCGGGCCGATCTGCGCGGACAGCACCGTGAACAGGGGGCGGAAGCGCTTGCCGCCGGCCTCGAACAGGTGCACGACGGCTTCGGTCATCAGCTCGTCACCGCCGCGCAGTTCGGTGCTCATGAGCTCTTCGACACGACCTACCCCGTCGCGGACGCTCTTGGCGAAGGCCGGATCACCAAAGTCCACCCCTGCTACCACCGTGGCCGGAGTACTCACCCTGCCAACATACTGGGGGCATGGAGTTGCGGTCAGATGTGGTCATCGTCGGGGCCGGCCCGGCCGGCTCGGCGGCGGCCGCCTGGGCCGCCCGCCGTGGCCACGAGGTGCTCGTCGTCGACGCCGCCGAATTCCCCCGCGACAAGCCCTGCGGCGACGGACTCACCCCACGCGCGGTGCTCGAGTTGCAGCGGCTCGGTCTCGGCGACTGGCTCGACGGCCACATCCGCCACCATGGCCTGCGGTTGTCCGGGTTCGGCGCCGACGTCGAGGTCCCGTGGCCCGGGCCGTCGTTCCCGTCCGGCGGGTCGGCGGTGCCGCGCACCGAACTCGACGACCGGATCCGCAAGGTCGCCGAGGATGCCGGCGCGTCCATGTTGCTCGGCGTCAAAGCTGTTGACGTATCCCGCGATTCGCGCGGCCATGTGGACGCGGTGGTGCTGGCCGACGGGTCACGGGTGTCCTGCCGCTGGGTGATCGTGGCCGACGGCGCGCGTTCCCCATTCGGGCGGGTGCTCGGCAGGCAGTGGCATCAGGAGACGGTGTACGGGGTGGCGGTGCGCGGATACCTCGCGTCGCCGCGGGCCGGCGAGCCGTGGATCTCGTCGGACCTGGAGCTGCGGTCTGTCGACGGGCAGGTGCTGCCCGGCTACGGCTGGATCTTCCCGCTGGGCAACGGCGAGGTGAACATCGGCGTCGGCGCCCTGGCCACGGCGAAACGGCCCGCCGACGTCGCATTACGGCCCCTGATCAAGCACTACACCGACCTGAAGCGGGCTGCCTGGGGATTCGACGGCCCGCCGCGCGCGGTGTCCTCGGCCCTGTTGCCGATGGGTGGGGCGGTCTCCGGGGTGGCCGGACCCAACTGGGTGCTGATCGGGGACGCCGCCGCGTGCGTGAACCCGCTCAACGGCGAGGGCATCGATTACGGGCTGGAAACCGGTCGGCTGGCTGCCGAGATGCTGGGCTCGGGCGACCTGTCACAGGCGTGGCCCGCGATGCTGCAGGCGCACTACGGGCGCGGGTTCTCGGTGGCCCGGCGGTTGGGGCTGCTGTTGACGCTGCCTCGCTTCCTGCCGCTGACCGGGCCGGTCGCGATGCGCTCGTCGCGGCTGATGGGCGTCGCGGTGCGGGTGATGGGCAACCTGGTCACCGACGACGACGCCGACCTGGTGGCGCGGGCGTGGCGCGTCGCGGGGATGGGATCGCGAATCCTGGACCGGCGCAAGCCGTTCAGCTGACCCGTTGAGTGAGCGTTGACGCCTCACTCAGCGGCGCATTGTGAAGCGTCAGCGCTCAATGAATGGCGGTGCAGCGACCGCCGCCTCGCAGAAATGACAAATTTGACAAAACTTCTTCACATCGCGGCGGTTGCGGCATAAGCTCCGCCGCATGAGTGACTACGACGCGATCATCGTGGGGGCCGGGCACAACGGCCTGACCGCAGCGGTGGTGCTGCAACGAGCCGGGTTGCGCACGCTCTGCCTGGAGGCCAACACCTACAGCGGCGGCATGTCGGCCACCGTCGAGCTGATCGACGGCTTCAAATTCGAGATCGCCGGGTCGGTGCGTTTCCCCACCGCGCAGAAGATCAACAGCGAGCTCGGCCTGGACACGTTGCCGACCATCTCCTCGGAGATCATGTCGGTCAACCTCGGGGAAAACGGCGAGGAAGCAATGGTCTTCCACAGCGACCCGATGGCGATGATGAACCATCTCAACGAGAAGCACGGCATGGACGCCGTGATGGCCATGGCCAACCTCTACGCCTGGAGCGCCGGCCCCGGTAAGGCCCTCGGCCGCTTCGACGCGCTGGCGCTGCCGAAGACCATCGACGAGATGTATGCCTGTGCCGCAGACGAAAACGAACGGCGCGCCATCCACGAGATGCTGTTCGGCTCGGCGATGGACGTCGTCGACCGGTTCCTGCCCGACAAGGAAAAGCACTCCGTGATCCGCGGCATGCTGGCCTTCCTGGCAGTGAACTCCACCTACCGCGGCCCGTACACCCCAGGCAGCGCAACATGTTTGGCGTTCGCAATGGCCATGCCGCCGGAGGGCGGCCAGATGACCACCAAACTCAAGGGCGGAATCGGCGTGCTCGCCGAGCATCTGCGGGACCTGTTCGTCGACGCCGCCGGGGAGATGCGCTACCGCACCAAGGTCGAACAGATCCTCGTCGAGGACGGCAAGGTCACCGGGGTTCGCCTCAAGGACGGTGAAGTGATCAGTGCACCGGTCGTGGTGTCCAACCTCGCACCGGAGACCACACTGCTGGATCTTGTTGGCGTCGACCATCTTCCGTCGTCACTGGTGACCAGGCTCGGCGGCCGCGATCACCGGGCATCCTTCATGCAGATCCACTTCGCCCTGGACGGGCTGCCCCAGTACGCCGCGCCCTACGACTTCCTCAACGAGCCGGGCATGCAGATGTCGGTGGGCATGTTCGGGTCACCGGAGGAACAACAGCGCCAATGGGAGATGGCCCGGGGCGGCGAAGTACCGGACAACCCCGCGCTGTCGATCCAGATGCCCACGGTCGGCGACCCCGAGATGGCGCCGGAGGGCAAGCACGCCGCCAGCGTGTACGCCTACGGCTTCCCGATCGAGGCGCCGCGCGATCAGCACGGCCACCTGAAAACCGTTATGGCCGAACGAGTTGTCGACAAGATCACCCGCTACGCCCCGAACTTCAAGGACATCCTGATCCGCGACATCACGTTCGCGCCGTATCACATGAACACCATGTTCGCCGCACCCAACGGCGACTTCTGCCACGGGCTGCTGCAGCCCGAGCTGATGGGGGTCAACCGGCCCGGACCCAAGGGGTTCATCGACGAACCGATCCCGATCGAAGGCCTCTACCTGGGCGGTGCGGGCTGTCACGGCGGACCGGGCATCACGTTCATCCCCGGCTACAACGCCGGGTATCAGGTACTAGAAGACGCCGGCCGCTGAAATCCGGCGCGATTTCCGGTGTAGAGCACCGGTTATCGCGCCCGATCAGCCTAGAGGGCGTCGGCGAGTTCAACGAGATCGTCCACGACGATGTCCGGCTGCGCGCCGACCGGGATGAGCGCTTGACCTGATCGCCGGACGAACGCGCCGTGACAGCCCGCGGCGAGTGCGCCGGCGATATCCCAGCCATGGGCGGCCACCAGCCGCACCTCGCTCAGCGGCACGCCGAGGGTGGCGCCGACGTGCTGGTAGGCCTCGGCGCGCGGCTTGAGCGCACGAACGGTGTCCGCCGACAGAATGGCGTCGAAACGCGAAGCAACGCCATTGAATTCGAGTTGCTCGGTGACCACCGACAGCGGCGAGTTGGTCAGCGCCACCAGGGTGAAGCCACGCAAACGCGCGAGAGCGGGCGCGACGTCGGGGTGCAGCGGCAGGCGCCGCATACCGGCGGCGACCTCGTCGGCGCAGTCCAGCCGCAGCATCTCCAGTGCGGCCCGCTGAGCGGTCGGAAAATCCACGTAGCTACCGGTGAGCCCGCCGACAAACGCAATCTGCAGCATCTGGCTGAACCAGCGCCTACGGGTTTCGGCGCCGCCTACGATCGCGTCGAGCGGACTCAGGTCGAGCAACGTCTCGTTGACGTCAAAGGCAAGCACGGTCACCATGCGGGACTACCCGGGTTTGACCGCAGCATGCAGCGCGACGATCCCGCCGGTCAGATTGCGCCACCGCACATCCGACCAGCCGGCGTCGCGGATCTGCGTGGCCAGCGCCGCCTGGTCGGGCCAGGCCCGGATGGACTCCGCCAGATAGACGTAGGCGTCCGGGTTGCTCGACACCGCGCGGGCCACCCGCGGCAGCGCCTGCATCAGGTACTCCTTGTAGACAGTCGAGAACACCGGCACGACGGGTGTGGAGAACTCGCACACCACCAGCCGACCGCCCGGGCGGGTCACCCGCGCCATCTCCCGCAGCCCCGCCGGATGGTCGACGACATTGCGCAACCCGAAGCTGATCGTCACCGCATCGAACACCGCGTCGCCGAACGGGAGCTTGGTCGCGTCGGCCGCCACTTTCGGCACCGCCCGCGCGGCACCGGCCCGCAGCATGCCGACCGAGAAGTCCGCGGCCACACACCAGGCGCCGGAGCGGGCCAGCTCGACCGTCGACACCGCGGTCCCCGCGGCCAGGTCCAGCACCCGGTCGCCGGGTCCGATACCCAGCGCCGAACGGGTCGCCCGCCGCCAGGCGCGGTCCTGCCCCAGCGACAGCACGGTGTTGGTGATGTCGTACCGCCGCGCGACGGCGTCGAACATCGACGCCACATCGCGGGGATCCTTGTCCAGCGTCGCCCGGCTCACGGTGCCGACGCTACCCGAGCGGGAATGCTGAGCCCGTCGATGCGTTGGCTAGACGCATGAGCGAAAAAGTGTGGTTCATCACCGGGACATCGCGCGGCTTCGGCCGGGAGTGGGCGATCGCCGCCCTGGACCGTGGCGACAAGGTCGCTGCGACCGCGCGCAACACCGACACCCTGTCCGACCTGGTCGACCAGTACGGCGACGCCATCCTGCCGATCCAGCTCGACGTCACCGACCGGGATGCCGACTTCGCCGCCGTCGCCAAGGCGCATGACCACTTCGGCCGACTGGACATCGTCGTCAACAACGCCGGCTACGGGCACTTCGGCTTCATCGAGGAACTCTCCGAGAGCGATGCGCGCGATCAGCTCGAGACCAACGTCTTCGGCGCGCTGTGGATCACCCAGGCCGCGCTGCCGTATCTGCGCGCTCAGGGCAGTGGCCACATCATCCAGGTGTCGTCGATCGGCGGCATCACCGCGTTCCCGCTCGTCGGCATCTACCACGCCTCCAAATGGGCGCTGGAAGGGTTCTCGCAGGCGCTGGCCCAGGAGGTCGCGCCATTCGGCATTCACGTCACACTGATCGAGCCGGGCGGGTTCGACACCGATTGGTCCGGCTCGTCATCGAGGCGCTCGGCCGAACTGCCGGACTACGCCGAACTGCACCGCCAGGTCGACGAGGCCCGCAAGCAACGGTGGTCTGCGCCCGGCAACCCGAAGGCGTCGGCGTCGGCCATTCTCAAGGTCGTGGACGCGCCGACTCCCCCGCTGAGAGTGTTCTTCGGGGAGTCCCCGCTGCAGACCGCGAAGGCCGACTACGAGAGCCGCATCGCGAACTGGGAACAGTGGCAGCCGGTGGCCGTCGAGGCCCAGGGCTGATCAGATCGCGCGCGCGTCGACTCTCGGCAGTTGACGCGCACGACTGGCCATCCGTTCGCTGAGGTGGATCAGCCGATCCTCGTGCCCAGCGGGCATGGTGTAAGCCAACTTACGGAGTTCGAGTGCGAAGTCGGTGAGATCTTGGCGATACGACGCGTCGTTCATTCGGACGCCCCCAGGTCTTGAAGAGGTGGTCTTGTCACTGGCATTCAGCATTCCCCCGTTTGCGTTCAAGTGTGCGCCCACGCACATGCCCTGGAAAGGTTTATCAGGAACAATTAAGGAAAGTCATTGGCGTGGCACCAGACTCAGGCCGCGCGGCGCCGTCGGCTTGTGAGCCGCACCGCTTCGTAGTGGCCCAGCAACTCGTCGCAGATCGCCGGCCACGTCCGGCCGAGGACACTGCGGCGCGCGGCAAGCGAGTAGCGCGCTCTCTCGTCGAGCAGGTGATCGACCGATTGCGACAGGCGCGCTTCGAATTCCGCGACCGTCAATAAAAGTCCGGTTCGGTACGGCGCCACCAAATCCCGGGGACCACCGGCATTCGGAGCGATGACCGGCAAACCCGATGCCATCGCCTCCTGCACGGCCTGGCAGAACGTCTCGTGCTCGCCGGGGTGGACGAAGACGTCCATGCTCGCGTACGCGGTGGCGAGCTGCTCGCCGTACAGCGCCCCGGTGAACACCGCCGACGGCATCATCGCCTGGAGCTTCTCGCGGTCGACACCGTCGCCGACGACCACCAGCTGCAGGTCGTCGCGGCGGGCGAGCACGGCGAGCCGCTCCACATGCTTCTCCGGTGCGAGGCGGCCGACGAAGCCGACGATCGGCTTGCCCGCCGGTGACCAGCGCGCCCGCAGCTCGTTACTCCGCGCCGACGGCGCGAAGCCGGTCACGTCGACACCTCGGGCCCACTGGAAGACCCGCGGAATGCCGTGGGTGGCAAGGTCTTCCATCGCCGCGGTGGACGGCGCCAAGGTCCGGTCCACCCGTGAATGCAGATGCCGGTTCCACGCCCAGGCCGCACGTGACGCGACACCGATCCCGTAGCTCTGGGCGAATCCGGCGATATCGGTCTGGTACACCGCCACCGTCGGCACGCCGAGATACCGGGCGGCCTGCACCCCGCCATACCCGAGCAGCGCGGGCGAGGCCAGATGCACCACGTGCGGATCGAAACCGCGCAGCACGCCGACCATGCGTGGGCGCGGCACACCCAGCGGCAGTGACGTCACTTTGGGGAACATCCGCGACGGCACCCGGTGCACCCGGATCCCGTCGTGGATCCGGTCAGCTGCCGGTTCACCACGGGGGGTGTCCGGGGCGATCACGAGTGCTTCATGGCCGGTGCGGCGGAGATGCTCGAGCACCCGCAACACCGAGTTGCTCACTCCGTTGACGTTGGGCAGGAAGGACTCGGCGACAATGGCAACGCGCACGATTAGACAGTGACAGCGCCGCCTGTCAGCGAGGTTGCGCCCAGGCATACACGACACGAAAAACAGGTGCGACGCGGTACCGTGCGAGCATGCGGTTCTGGTCTGTGCTCGTGATGGCGCTGGTCATGCTGGCCACCGGTTGCAGCAGGGAAATTGTCGGTGTGGCACAGGTGGATCCGCGCGGGCCGGGAACGGCACTGAGCAAGGACGGCTACGGCATCGTGGCCGGTGACCCGAACGCGCGGGTCCACATCGAGTTGTACACCGAACCGCAATGCAGCCACTGCGCGGATCTGCAGAAGGATTTCGGTGACGAACTGGCCCGCTACATCGACCTCGGCCAGCTCGCCGTCACCTACCGTCCGCTGACATTTCTCGATGACAAGCCCGGCGGCTACTCCGACCGGGTGAGCAACGCGATGTTCCTCGCGCCTGGCCCGGACACGTCAGGCAAGGCGTTCCAGAGGTTCGTGCAAGATCTTTGGAGCCACCAGGATTCGCACGGCAAGGGACCCAGCGACACTCAGATCGCCGACATGGCTCGCGAAAGTGGAATTCCCGCCCCGGCCGTCGACGCGATGCGGGCAGGCAAGCCCGCGTTGGACGTCCAGGATATGGCGGACACCAACTTCGAATACCTCTATGAGATCGACGCCATCAACACCGGTACCCCAACGGTGTTCGACCTCAACACCAACGAGAAGATCGACATCTACGACAACAACTGGTTGTCCAAGCTGATGTCCACCTGATTCACCCGGCGTTCCAGCAGGACCAGGCCCGTCAACACCAGTCCACCGATCAGCCACGCCACCACCGCTATCGAGCCGGCCGGGATGATCGCGAGTGCAGCCGTACGGTGTTGCACGCGAACGAGATCCGGGTTGTTGCGGTCGTACTCGACGTAGATGCGCATGCCCTCGGCCAGCTCGGAGGGATAGAGCACCCCAAGCTCGGGACGGTAGGTGACGCGGTCCGGGGTGACGAACTCGATCGTCGAGCGGCGCGGACCGGCCGAGAGGACCTCTGCCTGCGCCACACCCATGTTGTGTTCGATCTGCCGGTCGTTGCGCCACGCACCGGCCACCAACAGCACCGATTGCAGGGTGACCAGGCCGATCAGGATCCACACCGCACACTTGCTCCAGCGCAACAGCTTTCGCTGTGTGGTGTCGGTGACATCTGGATCGCGCCGTGGCAGGGCCAATGTCACCCACGCCGAAAGGCTGCGGATCACAGCGCCGACCGGATCGCGGCGTGCAGCTGCCGCAACGAGGATCGGTCGGCTTTGACCTCGAGGACCCGCATGCCCTCGAAGGGTTCGGCGAGCGCGCCGCCGAGTTGGTCGACCTCGATCTGGCGGGCGTCGATGTGATAGGCCCGGCACAGCGCACCGACGTCGACGTCGTGCGGGGTGCCGAAGATCCGCGCCGACACGTCGGAGAACCGGGGGTCGCCCTGCTCGAGCAGCTCGAAGATGCCGCCGCCGTTGTCGTTGGAGACCACGATCGTCAGATTCTTCGGCGTCGGCTCGGTCGGCCCGATCAGCAACCCCGAGCTGTCGTGCACGAATGTCATGTCGCCGATCAGACCGATGGTCCGGCCCGTATGCGCCAACGCCGCGCCGATGATCGTCGACACCGTGCCGTCGATCCCGGCCACTCCCCGGTTGGAGCGCACCTTGATGCCCTCGGTGTTCAGTCCGACCAGCGCCGCGTCACGAACCGGATTGGACGCGCCCAGCACCAGCTGGTCCCCCGGACGCACCGCGGCGGCCACCGCGGCCGCGACGTGCAGCCCGGTGGTCAGCGGGTGGGCGGCCAACTGCCGGCGCACCGCCGCGATGGTGTGCGCGTTGACCTCGGCGCAGCGCGCCAACCACGCCGGGTCGGGCGTGCCGCTGGTCTCGGCGCGGGTGCCGGTGGCCGCCGAGTTGCCCGACACGTCGGGCCAGCGGGGACCCGTGGTCAGGGCGAACACCGGCACCGACGGGTCGGCCAGCAGCGTCGACACCGGCCGGTGCAGCGTCGGGCGGCCCAGCATGATCACCTGGCGGGGCCGCAGCAGCGGCAGCGCCAGCGGATGCAGCGGGTTGGCGGCGTGCGGGGCCGTCGGCTCGGCGACCGTCGGCAGCGCGGCCAGGTTCGGGTGGACACCGGCGCCGTGCCCGGCGATCACCACGGTGTCGGGGGTGAGATCGATGTCCAGCGGCTGGTCGAACACCACCGCCGGGCTGTACGTCCACGGCTTGCCGTCCGGCCTGCCGGGCGGGATCGCCGCCGAACCCGAGTCAGCATCCGGCACCAGGGGCTCGCGCAGCGGGATGTCGAACTGGACCGGGCCGGCGTTAGCCGAGCGCGCGCCAGTGGCCGCCGCCAGCACCCGGCAGGTGGCCGAGCGCCACTGCGCGTTCAGTGAGTCCAGTTTGTCCGCGGAATCCTCGGCTAGGCCCAGGCTGATCGCGGCGCGGACCTGGGTGCCGAAGTAGCCGAGCTGCTCGAAGGTCTGGTTGGCGCCGGTGCCCAACAGCTCGTAGGGCCGGTTGGCCGACAGCACGATCAGCGGCACCCGGGCGTAGTTGGCCTCGACGACGGCGGGGCCCATGTTGGCCACCGCGGTGCCCGAGGTCATCGCCACGCAGACCGGGGCCCGCTTGGCCACGGCCAGCCCGATCGCCAGGAAGCCGGCGGTGCGCTCGTCGATGCGGACGTGCAGCCGAAGCCGGCCGGCCCGGTCGGCATCGGAGAGTGCGAAGGCCAGCGGGGCGTTACGCGAACCCGGGCAGAGCACGACGTCGAGGACGCCGCCGCGGATCAATTCGTCGACGACGACGCGGGCCTGAGCCGTCGATGGGTTCATTACTACAGCGTGTCACACGTCGATCGGGCTCGACATCAGACAAGAGTGCCTGCGAAAAAGTCCAGCATCGCGTTGTTCACGGTGTCCGGCCGCTCCAGGAATCCGAGGTGGCCGGTATGCCCGATCTGCACGTATCGGCCGTTTGGGATGGCGTCGGCGACCTCGCGACCCAGCGCCGCCGGGGTCAGCAGGTCGTCGGCGAACCCGATCACCAGCACCTCATTGGTAATCGAACGGTAAGCGGCCAGCCGGTTGTCCTTCGGGTAGACCTCGAGCTGGGCCCGCAGGCCAGGGGTGCGCTTGATCGGGAAGGCGGTGAACATCTCCACCCAGTCGCCGATCGCCTTCTCGTCATTGATGGTCTTGGGTGAGAAGTTCTCCAGCACACGCACTTTCGCCGCATAGGCGGGCGGCAGCTGGATGCCGGCCTTGGTGAGTTCGACGTCGGCGGCCCGGAACGACTTGCGGGTCCGGTCCAGACGGCCGCGGGTGCCCATCAGCACAGCCTGGGTGACCAGCTCCGGGCGGGTCAGCATCAGTTCCTGGGCGATGTAGGCGCCCATCGAGATCGCCACGATCCGGGTGGGTCCGCCGATCACGTCCTCGATGAGGGCGGCGGTGTCGGCGATCATCTGCTCCGGCGTGAAATCGCCGGCTTCCTCGGTGGCCCCGATTCCCCGGTTGTCGAACGTGACGCACCGATAACCCGCCGCCAGGAAGCGCGGAATCTGGTGGATGTGCCAGGTTCGGCCGGCGCCGCCGGTGCCGGCGATGAACAGCACCGGATCGCCGGAGCCGTTGTCCTCGTAGGCCAGGTTGATCACCTGGCAGAGGCTACGCGACCCCGTTTCCGCCGTGCCTTCGACCGCGCGGCGTCGATGGCGCCGGACCACAGCAGCGACGTCATCGCCTTGAGTTGGGTGGGCGTCGCCAGATCCTTGGCCATCAACGCGGCAGCGGAGGCCTTCGTCGTCGCCGACGCCTTCGACATGTGCCCGGAGTCGAACGGCGGTTGCGGGTCGTACTCCATCGACAGCTGGATCACCTTGGCGCGCTCTTCACCGCCGATCTGTCCGGCCAGCCACAGCGCGAGGTCGATGCCCGCCGACACCCCGGCGCTGGTGACGATGTCGCCTTCGTGAACCACGCGTTCGTCCTTGACGGGCGTGACCCCGAGCGCCTTCAGCGCGGTCAGCGCCGCCCAGTGCGACGTCGCGCGCTTGCCCTTCAGCAGTCCCGCCGCCGCGAGGATCACCGACCCGGAGCACACCGACGTCGTCCAGGTCGCGGTCTGGTGGGCCTGGCGAACCCAGTCGAGCAATTTCTCGTCGCGGGAGTGTTCGATCGTCGTCATCCCGCCGGGCACGAGAATGACGTCGGGAGAGGGTGTTTCGTCGAACGAGTGGGTGGCGCCGATGACGAGCACACCGGAGTCCGCGGTGATCGGGCCGGTTTCGTGCCACACGAAGCGCACCTCAGCGTCGGGCAGCCAGCGCAGCACCTCGTAGGGCCCGATGAAATCCAGGGCGGTGAAACCGGGATAGAGCACGATGGCGATCTGCATGACACTCTCCTTTACGCGAACGTTTTGCGGTATTGGTCGGGTGAGACGCCGACCCGGCGAATGAAGTTGCGGCGCAACGTCTCCGATGATCCGAAACCGCAGCGGGCGGCGATGGTGACGACGGTGTCGTCGGTCTCTTCGAGCTGACGGCGGGCGGCTTCGGTGCGGACCCGTTCGACGTAGGCGCCGGGGGCCTCGCCGACCTCCTCGGTGAACACTCGGGTGAAGTGCCGCGGACTCATCGCGGCGCGCCGAGCCAGCTCGGTGATGGTATGGGCGGCACCGGGTTCGGCCTCGATGGCCTCCTGCACCTCGCGGATGGGTTGGCGACGGGCACGCGGCATCCACACCGGCGCCGCGAACTGCGTCTGGCCGCCAGGCCTGCGGAGAAACAGCACGAGGTAGCGCGCCACGGTCTGAGCGACCTCGGTGCCGTAGTCGTCCTCGACGAGCGCCAGTGACAGGTCGATGCCGGCCGTCACGCCGGCCGCCGTCCACACCGTGGCCGAGCTGCGCAGGAAAATGGGCTCGCGGTCGACGGTGACCGCCGGGAACTCGCGGGCCATCCGGTCGGCGAACGCCCAGTGCGTGGTGGCCCGGCAGCCGTCGAGCAGACCGGCCTGGGCGACCAGGAACGAGCCGGTGCACACGCTGACGACGCGCCTCGAATTGGCCGCGGCCGCGCGAATCCAGGCCATGGTGGCGGCGTCCTCGCGGGCGGCGTCGACGCCGGGGCCGCCGGGCAGGATCAGGGTGTCGATGCCATGGGGTTCGGGCATCGCCTCGGCGACGAATGCCAGACCGGTCGGGGTGCTCGCCGGGCGGCCGTCGAGGGAGGCGACGCTGACCCGGTAGCCGCCCTCGGTGAGCAGCGCGGCGCCGGTGAACACGTCGTGCGGTCCGACCAGGTCGAGGGCCTGCACGCCGGGAAACCCGAGGATCACCACCGATCGCGCCATGCGTTCAGTGTCGAGGCTGGCCGCGATGGCGTCTAGGCCATGTACCCCACAGATCAGGACATCACAGCTTTCTGAGGCGCCGCAGGGCTTGCATGAGCGGCAGCATCGACGCTGCGCCTTTACGCAGGCTGCGCTGCAGCGGTCCCACGTTCGCCAGCACCACGTACTCGACGCCGCAATCCCGCCACTGGGCAGCCCGATCCACGATCTCCTCAGGTGTCCCGCACAGCAGGCAGTCACGGACCACCTCGGTGGGAATGACTTTGACGTGTGACAGCGCCGTCTGTTCGTCCATGTCCTGCGGAAGGATGTCCTGCGCGCCGGTGAAGCCGATGCCGAGTGGATGCTGGGCGCCGTGGCGGGCGTAGAAGTGATCGGGGGCATTCAGTGCCGCCGCCCGGATCACTTCGGACTCGAGCGCCTCGTCGAGGTCGTCGTTGTTGCGGGCGGCCAACGTCATCAGCCAAAGCGCCGGCTTGATCGACATCGGGTCGCGCCCGGCATCGGAAGCCGCGGTGCGGACGGCCTCGAGCCGCTGCGCGTATTCCTGCGGAGTGTGCGGGAACGCCGGATAGAACCCGTCGGCATAGCGACCGGCCGCGCGCAACATCCGCGGACCGTGCGCGGCGATCCAGATTTGCGGCCACGTCCCCTTGTATGGCGGCAGCTCGAAGAGCGCATTCCGCAGCGGAAAGAACGAGGAGTCGCGATTCACCAACTCCCCCTTGGAATTCCACAACGCCCGGATGGTCGCCATGGCTTCTTCGAACCGCGCCACCGGCTTGGACCATTCCACGCCGTAGGGTTCGTTGCCTTCTCGTTCGCCACTGCCGATGCCGAGGATCGCGCGGCCGCGGGTCAGCAAGTGCAGGGTGGCCGCTGCCTGCGCGGTGACGGCCGGATTGCGCCGGCCCGTGTCGGTCACGCCGATGCCGAGGCGAAGGCGCGCTCGATTGCGTGCGGCGATATTGCCGAGCATGGTCCACGGCTCCAGATACGCGTCGCCGCGCGGCAGCAGGGCCGCGCCGCCGCAGTACTTCGGGTTGTTCCACAGTGAGCGCGGAAACAGCGAATTCAGGTGATCGGGCACCCAGAACGAGTCGACCCGGGCGGCGGCCGCGGCCGCGTAGTTGGCTTTGGTGAGGAAATCGACCGTGGGACGTGCCGCCACGATGGGATCCATCATTCCGACGCGGAGCGTTGACATCGCTTCAGTGTCGTGGCGACCGCCACGGCCGACTTACGTAGCGACCTACGTAAATCCGCCTCGGCTGCGCGTCAGCGGGGCTCGCGATCCTCGCGCAAGTACTCGTCCATCAGCGGGGTCTCGGCGGAGATCGGGTAGTCGCCGGTGTACCCGACGCGCTCCTGTGCCATCGCCAGCACGCGGCCGCGGACCGCATACCAGCCGATCGTCAGCAGCGGGACGAGGGCCACGATGGCCACCAGATTCCAGTAGTTCTCGTAACACATCAGTCCGGTGACGACCGCCAGGAAAGCCAGCGTGGCATAGCTCGTATACGGCGTCGCCCACAGGCGGAACGCCGGCCGGCTCAGGATCCCCTTCTTCGACCAGCGATACAACTGAATCTGGCAGATGACGATCGTCGCCCACGACGCGATGATGCCCAACGCCGAGAGGTCCAGCGCGATGTTGAACGCCTCGGCCGGAACCACCAGGTTGAGGAACACGCCGACCACCGTGAAGCAGGCGGTGAGCGCGATACCGGCGAAGGGCACGCCGCGTTTGGACATCCGGCCGGTGAACTGGGGTGCGCTTCCGTTCATCGCCATCGAGCGCAGGATCCGGCCCGTGGAATACAGGCCGGCGTTGAGGCTGGACAGCGCCGCGGTCAGCACCACGAAGTTCATGATCGTGCCGGCGGCCGGGACCCCGATGCGGGAGAAGAATGTGACGAACGGGCTCTCCCCCTGCTTGTAGGTGGTGTACGGCAGCAGGAGCGCCAGCAAGATCAGCGAGCCGACGTAGAACACCGCGATGCGGAACACCACCGAGTTGATGGCCTTCGGCATGACCTTCTCCGGATTCTCCGTCTCCCCCGCGGCCGTGCCGACCAATTCGACTGCTGCATAGGCGAATATGACGCCCGAGGTGATGACCACCAACGACAGCAGACCGGTGGGGAGGATACCGCCGTGGTCGGCGATGAGCGACGGTCCGGTGGTCGCACCCTCCACGGTGAAGCGGCCCGCGAGGAACACGATGCCGACAACCAAGAACGTGACGAGTGCGACGACTTTGATCAGGGCGGCCCAGAACTCCATCTCTCCGAAGACCTTGACCGAGATCATGTTGACGGTCAGCACGATCACCAAGGCGATCAGCGCGATGGTCCACTGCGGGATCGCCTTGAAGGCGCCCCAATAGTGCATGTAGAGCGCGATCGCCGTCACGTCGACGATCGACGTGCAAGCCCAGTTGAAGAAGTACATCCAGCCGGCCACATACGCCGCCTTCTCCCCCAGGAACTCTCGGGCGTAGGACACGAAAGACCCTGACGACGGCCGGTGGAGTACCAGCTCCCCCAGGGCGCGCAAGATGAAGAACACGAACACACCGCAGACGGCGTAGACCAAGAACAGTCCCGGGCCTGCCGTGTGCAGGCGCCCACCGGCACCCATGAACAGGCCGGTGCCGATCGCACCCCCGATCGCGATCATCTGCAACTGCCGGGGCTTGAGCCCCTTGTGATAGCCGACATCCTCGTGGGCCAACGCGGAATTGTCGTATGTAGTTGGCGCTCCCATTGCCCGGGAATATCCAGCCGGCCCCGTACCCCAAACTCACCTGCGGTTAAACCTCGGTTACACAACGTTTCCCGGGTGTCACGTCAGCGCTCGCGTGATCAACGTGACGAATTCCGTGCACGTCTGGTATCGGGCCTCGGCACGCTTCGCCATTGCTTTCGCCAGGATGGAGTCGAACGCGCGCGGCACCCAATCGATCTTGCGTGACAGCCGCGGCGGCGGGTGATGAAGGTGGCGGTCGAAAAGTCCCATTGGCGTGGCGGCCGTGAACGGCGGAGCGCCGGCGATCAATTCGACTGCGGTGCAGGCAAGCTCGTATTCATCGGTCGCGGGCGACGGCGGCGACCCGGTCAACAGCTCTGGTGCGGCGTACGGCAGGGACGCCTGCACGTGGGAGGGGCGGGCAGCCATCGGAGGACACTGCTCGTCCACAACGTGGGCCACTCCGAAATCGATCAGGACCGCACCGATGTGCAGAAAATCTTCAGCGACAAGGATATTCGTGGGTTTTATGTCGCAGTGCACCACCCCCGCGCCGTGTGCGTAGTCGAGCGCAGCGGCGATCTGCGCGAGCGCCGACAGCTTGTCAGCCAACGATGCCAGAGCGGTCGCATTGCCCCCGTCGACGTATTGCATGGTGAGCCAGTCGGGTCCGCGGTCGAACATCGCGGCGATGTGCGGGTGGTGCAGGCCGCTGGCGATGTCGAATTCGCGTCGCAGACGTTCCAACGCCGCCGGGTCGCGATGCTCATCGGTCAGGATCTTCAGCGCAACGGCGGGTTCGGACTGCCGATGGGCAAGATAGACCATCGCGTTGCCGCCGCGCCCCAGCGTCCGGTCGACGACGTAGCCGGCGAACTGATCACCAGGGCGCAGCACACGGCAAGCCTATATTTCGGCGGCGAGGGCTTCCATCAGAAGTAGTGGCGCTCCATGTCTTCGAGCAATCCGATGCCGGTGGGTTGCCAGCCGAACCGCTCACGGGTGACGGCGCTGCCGGCCGGCATGTCGAGGCTGAAGAACCCAGCGATCCAGCCGAAGTGATCCATCGCGTTCTCGGCCGGCACGCTGGTGACCGCAACGCCGAGACCGCGACCGATGGTCTCGGCGATCGCGCGGGTGGTAACACCTTCCTCGCCGGTCGCGTGCAGCACGGTTCCGGCAGGCGCACCTTCGACTGCGAGCCGGAACAGGTGTGCGGCGTCGTCACGATGAACGGCCGACCATCGGTTCGCACCGTCGCCGACGTAGCCCGAAATGCCCTTCTCGCGAGCAATTCCCACGAGGTGCGGGACGAACCCGTAGTCGCCGTTGCCGTGCACCGACGGCGCGAGCCGCACGATCGACACCCGCACACCGCGGTCGGCGAACGCCAACGCGGCCTGCTCGGAGACGCGCGGCGACTGCGGGTTGGCGGTCTGGTCCTCGCGGAGCACCTGCCCCGGCGCGTGTCCGGCCGTGCCGCTGGTGACCACCAGCGGCTGGCCAGAATCAGCCAGGGTCTCACCAAGGGCGGTGATCGCGGCGCGGTCGAGTTCGCCCGCGTCGGTGAAGTTGTCGAAGTCATGGTGAAAGGCCAGGTGAATCACGGCATCGGCATCCGTGGCACCGCTGCGCAGACTGTCGAGGTCGGTGAGGTCACCGCGGTGGACGTCGGCACCGGCAGCGGCAACCGCGTCGGCGGACTTGTCGGAGCGGGCCAGACCGAGCACCTGGTGTCCGGCGGCCAGCAGCTCGGGCACCACGGCCGAGCCGACCCAGCCGGATGCTCCGGTGACGAATATTTTCATGGGACTACCTCCATGTCAGTCGCTGTCATCGAACACTAGCGCTGATGTCAGCAGCTGTCATCCCGCTAAAATTCCCGCATGGGCCGCTGGGAGCCGGATGCGCAGGGCCGCCTGCAACAGGCGGCCATGGCGCTCTACACCGAGCGCGGATTCGACCAGACGACGGTGGCCGAGATCGCCGAGCGCGCCGGTCTGACCGAGCGCACGTTCTTCCGCTACTTCGCCGACAAGCGCGAAGTGCTCTTCGGCGGCCAGCCCCAGCTATTGGATCAGTTGACGAAAGGCGTTGCGGAAGCGCCCGATTCGCTTGCCCCCCTGGATGCGGTCAGCACAGCGCTACAGGCGTTGGGCGCCACTTTCGGCTATCGCCGGGACGCATCACGGCTGCGGCAAGCGGTGATCGACGCCAATCCCGCTCTGCAGGAACGCGAGCTGTCCAAACGATCCGCACTGGCCGCCGCGATGGCCGACGGCTTGGTGAGCCGCGGTGTCCCCGAGACCACCGCACGCCTGACCGCCGAGGCCGGTGCCGCGGTGTTCCACCTGGCTTTCGAGCAGTGGCTGGCCGACGACACGCACGACTTGGCTCACTTCGTCCGCCGCGCGGTGGCGGACCTCAAGTCGAGCATGTAGCGCCGAGGTCGACGTTCTGCAGCGATCTACTCGCGATTGCTCGCCCGTTTGTCGGTTCGGGCGAGAAGGGCGTGGCACACGCGGACACGCTCGATCCACCAGTCGCGGCGCGCGGCCGGTGCGGCCAGTGCGGCCAGGCGCGCCGGATCCGGCACCACGTCACCGACGCGCAGGCCACCATCGACCAACGTGATCTCCGCGACGTCATCGACGAACAATCCGCCGGTCCCCAACCCGCAGGCATGCTGCAGCCGCGGCAGCGCCGCCGCCGCTGTCAGCCCGGCGGCGATGCCGACCGCGGTGTCCAACGCGCTGGAGATCACCACCGGAATGTCGATCTCGGCGGCGATGTCCAACAGTGCCCGCACCCCACCGAGCGGCGGCACTTTGAGCACCGCGATGTCGGCTGCCCGCGCGCGCACCACCGCCAGCGGGTCGGCTGCCTTGCGAATGCTCTCGTCGGCGGCCACCGCGACGTCGACCCTGCTGCGCACTTCGGCCAGTTCGGCCACCGATTTGCACGGCTGCTCAAGGTATTCCAGCGGACCGTCGGCGGTCAGCGCTTCTGCCGCCGCTACTGCCTGCTCCACCGTCCACCCGCCATTGGCGTCCACCCGCACCGTCGGGATCACCGCACGCACCGCGTTCACCCGGGCGACGTCGTCATCCAGCGTCTGGCCCGGCTCGGCCACCTTCACCTTGGCGGTACGTGTCCCGGGAAAGCGCTCCAACACTTCCGGCACGGTCTCCGCCGGCACGGCAGGCACCGTCGCATTGATCGGCACCACATCGCGGACAACGGAAGGCGGTGCCCTATAGGCGGATTCGATACCGGAGGCCAGCCAGTGCACGGCCTCAGGTGGTTCGTACTCGATGAATGCGCCGAATTCACCCCAGCCCGCAGGCCCGTCGATCAAGGCCACCTCGCGAACCATGATGCCGCGGAACCGAACCCGCATCGGTAGCGCGAGAACATGCAACCGATTCAGCAGGTCGTCCAGGTCCACCGCCATCAGATCGCGCGGCCGCGGTTCTCCCAGTACGGGTTGCGCAGGTCGCGCTTGAGTAGCTTGCCCGTCGGGTTGCGCGGCAGCGCCTCGGAGATCTCCACGCTGCGCGGGCACTTGTAGTGTGCCAGCCGCTCCCGGCACCAGGCGATCAGCTCCTCCTCGGACGTCTTACCGCCGAGCGACAGTTCGACGACCGCCTTGACCGACTCGCCCCACTTCTCGTCCGGGACACCGAACACCGCGGCGTCGAGCACCGCAGGATGATCGGTGAGCACCCGCTCCACCTCCACGGAGTAGATGTTCTCGCCGCCGGAGATGATCATGTCCTTGAGGCGGTCCTCGACGAAGATGAAGCCGTCTTCGTCGACGCGGCCGATGTCACCGGAACGGAACCAGCCGTCCTCGGTGATGGTCGAGGCGGTGGCCTCCGGCTTGTTGTGGTAGCCCTTCATCAGCTGCGGTGTGCGGAACCATAATTCGCCGGGCTGACCGACCGGCACCTCAGCCAGGGTGTCGGTGTCCACAACCCGGACCTCCACCTCCCGCGAGGGCTGCCCGGCACTGATCAGGCGCTCCGGCCGGGAGTCGTCGCGGTGCACCTCCGGGGAGAGCTGGGTGATCGCGCCGCACACCTCGGTCAGGCCGTACACCTGGATGAAATCGGTGTCGGGCCAGGCTTTCAGCGCCGATTTCAGCAGCGCGGGCGGCATCGGGGAAGCCCCGTAAACGAAGGTCCGCAGCGCGCTGAACAGCTTGACCGCGTCCTCGCCGGACTCCAGCACCTTGCCCAGCACCGCGGGCACCAGGAAAGTTCGGTTGGCACCCTGCAGGAGCGCTCCGGCAAGCGAGGCACCGTCAGCCTCGCGCGTCATGATCGTCGGGACACCGGCGTGAATGCTGTACTGCACGTAGGCGGACCCACCGACATGGAACAACGGCATCGCCACCATGTTCTTGTCGTCGTCGCCGAACTCGAACGTCGCAGCGTTCATCGTGTGCGCCAACACATTTCGGTGCGAGAGAACCACACCCTTGGGCCGGCCCGTGGTGCCCGAGGAATACATGACCAAAGCGGCATCCTCGGGATCGACCTCGGCGGGCCGCCCTACCGGGTTGGCCGTCGCCAGCAGGGCTTCGTAGCCATCGCCGTCCGCGCCGTCGGGCGTGACCTCGATGACCTCCGAGACGTTGGTCAGCTTGTCCCGGATCTTGTCGACAGCACCCATCAGTTCGGTGCCGACGATCAGCAGTTTGGCACCCGAGTCGTTGAGGACGTAGTCCATCTCGTCGGCGGCCAGCCGGAAGTTGATGACGGCGGTGGCGGCGCCGAGCGATCCAGCGGCCAGCTGCAGCTCGACACAGGCCGGGTGGTTCTTGTCCAGGAACGCCACCACGTCACCGCGGCCGATGCCACGCTCCACCAGGGCGCCTGCCAGCCGCCGGATCCGGTCGTCCCACTGCGCCCAGGTCCAGCTGCGGTCCAGGTAACTGATGGCCTGACCGTCGGGCTTGTGCTCGGCCCAGTACGCCGGCCGGTCGTCGAGAAAGCGTGGTTCGGGTGGTTGCATACGAGCCAGATTGCCATGTCGGCGAAAGTTCAGGTGCCTGCTCGTCGGATCCGGATTGGTCCGCGCCACTGCGCGTCCGGGTCGAGCTCTTCGCCTTTCTGGGTGATGACGACATCCCCGCTCCTGGCCAGCTCGCGGGCGAGATCGCGCGTCGCGTCCATCAGCTCACGCCAGTTGTCGGGGTCCACTGCACGGGCGGCGTCCGAGGGGCAGATCGTGCGCGGCGCACGCTCGGCCGTCAGTGTGAGGATCGCGGAACGCAGCCGCCTGCCCACGTCACTCACCGGAACCCCCGGGCGACGCGTCGTCCGGCCGAATCAGACACCAGGGACCTCGTCAACGATCGAGCGCCTCGTCGACCTGATCTGCAAGAGTCTCGAGGGCGCTGCGTTCGGAGGACCCGAACTGCTGAGACGCGATACCGAGGCGCAGCCGCTGGCAACGCTCTGCGATTGCTTGCCGGTGCTCCGACTGGCGCGCCACCCAGGCCAGGTCCCTCAGCAGTGTCAGAAGACTGGCCATGACCAGCGGATCACGTTCTCCGTAGATCTGCGGCTGGGTACAGACCATGTCGAGCAGATCGGGAAGATCGGGGCGGGCCACCACGACCCGTACGACGCCGTCCTCATCGCGCAGAATCCGCTGGCCCAGCCGCTGACCGGCCGCCTCGCACAACACGGCGGTACAGGATTGCAGCGCATGCACGGCGGTGGTGGGGTCGTTGATCCCCGGCGACAGCGCCCGAATGGCAACATCGGTCAGTTGGCGCAGCCCGTAGCCGACATCCTGGGTCGCGGTGCGTTCGACACCTGCGTGCAGCGCAGCGGCGACGCGTGTGCGCAGCGACGTGAGGCTGTCATCGTCGAGCTGGGCGGCAGCGTCTGCGGGACGGCAAAAAGCAACCGGCACGTTCGCAACGACGCTGCTACCGACGGGACGATCGACGAATACCACGGCATCGGCGTCAACCGCGGCGGCGACGAGCGCGGCCTCATCGACCTGGGTCAGGAAGCCCGAGGAATTCGCGACGATACGGTGCCCCCGCAGCCGCGGGGGCGGGGACGCCGGGGAATCCTCGTCCATTGGTGCCGCCGTGCGGCAGACGGTGTCGATGGCGTCGGTCGAGACGTGATCGAGCATCGTCTCGATCCGGATCTGGCGCACCAGATGAGCGAGAAACAGCACAAGACCAAGCACGCTGGCCGTCGCCAGCAGGTAGGCGGCGGTGACCGAAATCCGCGGTACGAACGCGGCGGACCCGTCGTCGGCATTTCGGACGGTGCGCAAGACGGTGAGCGCGAAGGCGAACGTCGCAAGAAACAGGGCGAGCGTGCGCTGCACGAACCGGTCTGAAGCGAACGTGCGCAGCAGCCGCGGCGAATACTGACTGCTGGCCAGCTGCAGTGTCACCAGCGTCAACGAAAACGTCAACGACGTGACAGTCATCAACGATGTCGCGATGGCGGCCAACACTTCTCGCGCACCGTCGGCTCCGCCGCCGAACAGATACGCCGCCAACGTCGGCGGCATGCTCTTGTCCACCGCCATGTCCAGCTGGGGAAGCGCAACGCCGAGGAGGACGGCGGCGACTACGCCTATCGCCGGTACCGGCCACAACCGGCTGCGGATCGCATCGACGAAGACCGCCTGGCGCTGCCGCGCGCCCCGAAACATCATGAATAACGCCGTGTCCTCTCGCGCACCGTCTGGTACGGACGCGTGAGCGCCTGATTCACCGGTTTGCGCCGGCGTCAAACCCCACGCGGTCGTCGAGCTTGGCGAACACCCTTCCTTCCGAACTGGAACACGTTCTAATGTGGACCGCATGAGTGACGAGCTGCTTCGCCATCCCCTCCATTCCGGCCACCTGACCGTCGGCGCACTGAAGCGCAACAAGAACAAGCCGGTGCTGCATCTGGGTGACACCACCCTGACCGGGGGCGAGCTCGCCGACCGCATCAGCCAGTACATTCAGGCGTTCGAGGCGCTCGGCGCCGGTAGCGGGGCGACCGCGGGCCTGTTGTCGCTGAACCGGCCCGAGGTGCTGATGATCATCGGCGCCGGCCAGACCCAGGGCTATCGCCGAGTGGCACTACACCCTCTCGGCTCACTGGACGACCACGCCTACGTGCTCAACGACGCCGGGGTGACGTCGCTGATCATCGACCCCAACCCGATGTTCATCGAGCGGGCGCAGGGCTTGCTGGAGAAGGTGCCCGCCCTCAAGCAGGTGCTGACGCTCGGCCCGGTGCCCGAAGCCCTGGGTGACTCCGCGGTGGACCTGATCGCAGAGGCTGCCAAATACCCGCCGAGGCCGTTGGTGGCGGCCGACCTTCCGCCCGACCATGTCGGCGGCATGGCCTACACCGGCGGAACGACCGGTAAGCCGAAGGGTGTGCTGGGCACCGCCCAGTCGATCACCACGATGACGACGGTTCAGCTCGCCGAGTGGGAGTGGCCGGAGAACCCGCGGTTCCTGATGTGCACGCCGCTGTCGCATGCCGGCGCGGCCTTCTTCGTGCCGACCGTGGTCAAGGGCGGCGAGCTCGTGGTGCTCACCAAGTTCGACCCGGCCGAGGTGCTGCGGGTGATAGAGGAGCAGAAGATCACCGCCACCATGCTGGTGCCGTCGATGATCTACGCGCTGATGGACCATCCCGATTCGCACACCCGGGACCTGTCGTCGCTGGAGACGGTGTACTACGGCGCCTCGGCGATGAACCCGGTGCGCCTGGCCGAGGCGATCCGCCGCTTCGGCCCGATCTTCGCGCAGTACTACGGACAGTCCGAAGCCCCGATGGTGATCTCCTACCTGGGCAAGAAAGATCACGACGAGAAGCGGCTGACCTCGTGCGGACGGCCCACGCTGTTTGCGCGCACCGCACTGCTCGACGCCGACGGCAACGAGGTGCCCCAGGGCGAGGTCGGCGAGATCTGCGTGTCGGGGCCGCTGCTGTCCGGCGGGTATCACAACCTGCCGGAGGAGACGGCCAAGACGTTCAAGGACGGCTGGCTGCACACCGGTGACATGGCGCGCGAGGACGAGGACGGCTACTGGTTCATCGTCGACCGGGTCAAGGACATGATCGTCACCGGCGGCTTCAACGTGTTCCCGCGTGAAGTCGAAGACGTCGTCGCCGAACATCCCGCCGTCGCGCAGGTGTGTGTGATCGGCACCCCCGACGAGAAGTGGGGCGAAGCCGTCACCGCGGTGATCGTGCTGCGGCCCGACCACCCCAGTGACGACGAGTCGGTGGCCACGCTGACCGGTGAGATCCAGGCCGCGGTCAAGGAGCGCAAGGGTTCGGTGCAGGCACCCAAGCAAGTGATCGTCGTCGACTCGGTGCCGGTGACCGCGCTGGGTAAGCCGGACAAGAAAGCCGTGCGGGCGCAGTTCTGGGAAGGGTCATCTCGAGCCATCGGCTAGCTGTTCGGCGCATACTTGGGTGATGTTGTCTCGGGTGATCCCGCTCGAGTACCTCAAAGAGCGCGACATCATGTTCTGGCTGCCGCCGGGCGGCCAGGACAACGACGTGTGGGCCGACACCTGGGTCATCCTCGCCGACCTCGAATCTGCCCACGCGGCACCGGTTCTCGCGCTTCTGCACGACGCCGACATCGGCGGGTACGTGGCCCGTCCGAGCGGCCTGAGAGGTTCACCGGCCAACGGCGTCCAGCTGTACGTGGACCGTGAGCAGATCCATCGGGCCACCGACGTGGTGATGCAGTTCCTGCGCGGCAAAGAGCAGCCGATCATGCCGCGTGCCGAACGAATCGCGCCGAGGATCCGCAGCAGGTTCACCGTCCCCGCCGTGCCCCGCGCAGTCTCGGTGGCGCTGCAGGTCGCGTTCATGGCAGGCCTGATCGCCCTGGGCATGGCATTCGCGTACTACCGCGGCGCGTCGATGTTGGAGCACCGACTGCACCATCCCGCGCCGACCTCGAATACGCCCGGCATGACCAATCCCACCGGGACCATTCCCAGGCCCTGAGCGGCGTCCCTTTCGCGCACTGGCAGCATGGGGCCATGCCCGTACGCGCTGTGCTGTTCGACTTCTCCGGCACCCTGTTTCGTCTCGAGGAGGACGACAGCTGGTTCGACGGCATGGAGTTGATCGGCGAGGACGGCCGTCGCGCCGTCGACGAGCACACACAGGCCGAGCTGATGGAGCGCCTCACCCACCCCACCGGCGGCTCGGTGACGAGAACCGAAGAGGCGCAGCGCGCCTGGGTCAACCGCGACCTCGCCCCCAGTCTGCACCGGGAGGCCTACATGCACGCGCTGACCGACGCAGGCCTGGCGGACGACCACGCCGAGACGCTCTATCAGCGGGCCGTCGACCCGGCATCGTGGATGCCCTACCCCGACACTGTCGAGGTCTTGCAGTCGCTTCGGGCGCAGGGTCTACGCACCGCGATCGTGTCCAACATCGCCTTCGACATCCGGCCCGCGTTCCGTACCGCCGGGGCCGATGCCGACGAATTCGTGCTGTCCTTCGAAGTCGGTGTGGTCAAACCCGATCCGCGGATCTTCGAGATCGCGCTGCAGCGCCTGGGCGTCGCCGCCGACGAGGCGCTGATGGTCGGCGACAGTGAAGAGAACGACGGTGCCGCGCGCCACCTCGGGTGCGACTTCGTCCTGGTCGACCCGCTGCCGGTCGCCGAGCGCCCGACCGGGCTCATCGACGCACTGCGCGACCGCGGCATCGGATGCTAGGCGTACCTTTTGGACATGGCCGACTCCGAGCGCATCAGGCCGCCGTGGTGGCTCAAGCCGATGAACAAGATCTTCATGGCGGCGATGCGTCTGGGAATCCCGTTCGGGACCGAATCGCCGGTGGTGTTGACGGTGCCGGGCCGCAAGTCGGGCAAGGCACGCTCGACGCCGATCACCCCGTTCACCGTCGACGGCAAGCGGTATGTGGTGGGCGGGTTCCCCGGCGCCGACTGGGTGCGCAACGCCCGCGCCGCCGGCGTCGTCACGCTGACCACAGGCCGGCACAGCGAAACGGTGCGCATCGTGGAGCTGCCTGCCGGCGAGGCGCGCCCACTACTGCGCGAGTTCCCCGTCCTGGTTCCGACCGGGGTCAGCTTCATGAAGAACGCCGGGCTGGTCAGCGAGGGCAAGCCCGAAGAGTTCGAGGCCCTGGCCGGCCGCTGCGCGGTATTCCGATTCGATCCGAGTGATGGAGTTCAAAACCCTTGACTGACAATCCGTTTGACCCGTCGCAGTGGCGAGCCATCGACGGCTTCGAGGATCTGACCGATATCACCTACCACCGGCACGTCTCCGACGGCACGGTGCGGGTGGCGTTCGACCGTCCGGACGTGCGCAACGCATTCCGGCCGCACACCGTCGACGAGCTGTACCGCGCGCTCGACCACGCCCGGATGTCACCGGATGTGGGCGTGGTGCTGCTGACCGGTAACGGGCCGTCGGCGAAAGACGGCGGCTGGGCGTTCTGCTCGGGCGGCGACCAACGCATCCGAGGCAGAAGCGGATACCAGTACGCCGAAGGAGAAACCGCCGAGTCCGTCGATCCGGCGCGGGCGGGGCGACTGCACATCCTGGAGGTCCAGCGGCTCATCCGGTTCATGCCGAAAATCGTCATCTGCTTGGTCAACGGGTGGGCGGCCGGCGGCGGGCACAGCCTGCACGTGGTCTGCGACCTCACCCTGGCCAGCCGGGAGCACGCCCGCTTCAAGCAGACCGACGCCGACGTCGGCAGCTTCGACGGCGGGTACGGCAGCGCGTATCTGGCGCGCCAGGTCGGCCAGAAGTTCGCCCGGGAGATCTTCTTCCTCGGCCGGCCCTACACCGCCGAGCAGATGCATCACATGGGCGCGGTCAACGAGGTGGTCGACCACGCCGACCTGGAGAAGGTGGGCGTGCAGTGGGCCAGGGAGATCAACGGCAAATCACCTCAGGCCCAACGCATGCTGAAGTTCGCCTTCAACCTGCTCGACGACGGGCTGGTCGGCCAGCAACTGTTCGCCGGCGAGGCCACCCGGCTGGCCTACATGACCGACGAGGCGGTCGAGGGCCGGGATGCGTTCCTGGAAAAGCGCGATCCCGACTGGAGTCCGTTCCCCCGATACTTCTAGTCGGGCCCCTGAGGTTCGGCGCGATAACCGGGGCACAGCACCGGAAACCGCGCCGAATTCGTCGCACATAGACTCAGCAGCCGTGAATCCCCTGCGCCGAATCACCGAGGCCATCGCGCTGACAGGTATGCGACCACCGCTGAGCCTGCCGACCGGTATCACCGTCGACCTGCGCGGCAAGCGAGTGCTGATCACCGGCGCTTCGTCGGGCATCGGTGCCGCCGGCGCCGAGCAGTTCGCCGCCGAAGGGTGTGAGGTCATCGTGGTCGCCCGGCGTGAGGACCTGCTCGCCGAGGTCGTCGACCGCATCACCGCCGCCGGCGGAGCTGCGACCGCGATCCCCTGCGACCTGGCCGACCTCGACGCGGTCGACGCGCTGGCGCAGCAGGTGGGCGCGGTCGACATCCTGGTGAACAACGCCGGCCGCTCGATCCGCAGGCCGCTGGCCGAATCGCTCGACCGGTGGCATGACGTCGAGCGCACCATGATGCTCAACTACTTTTCGCCGCTGCGCCTCATCCGCGGGCTGGCGCCCGCCATGCTGGAGCGCCGTGACGGACACATCATCAACGTCGCCACCTGGGGTGTCTTCAGCGAAGCCTCTCCGCTGTTCGGGGTGTACAACGCGTCGAAGTCCGCGCTCAGCGCGGTCAGCCGCGTCATCGAGACCGAATGGTCCGGCCAGGGCGTGCATTCCACGACGCTGTACTACCCGTTGGTGGCGACCCCGATGATCGCCCCGACCAAGGAATACGACGGGCTGCCCGCGCTGACCCCGGAAGAGGCCGGCGGATGGATGATCGAGGCGGCGAGGCACCGCCCGGTGCGGATCGCCCCGCGGATGGCCGTCACCGCCCGTGCGCTCGACGTCGTCGCGCCCGGCGCGATGAACCGGGCGATGAAGCGTCAGCGCCTGCAGCCGAACTGAGGTAGACACGACGGCATGGAGATCCTTGCGAGCCGGATGCTGCTCCGGCCGGCGGATTACGAACGCTCACTGGATTTCTACCGCGACGCACTCGGGCTGGCCATCGCCCGCGAATACGGCGGCGGGACGGTGTTCTACGCCGGGCAGTCGCTGATCGAACTCGCCGGCCACGGCGCGCCTGCGAACGCACAAGGTCCGTTCCCCGGCGCGCTGTGGCTGCAGGTGCGCGACCTCTACGCCACCCAACAGGAGTTGACGTCCCGCGGGGTCGAGATCGCCCGTGAAGCCCGACGCGAACCGTGGGGCCTACACGAGATGCACGTCAACGACCCGGACGGGATCACCCTGATCTTCGTGCAGATCCCCGAGGACCACCCGCTGCGGCGCGACAGCCGAAGCTAATGTGATTCGAGCGGCCAGCCGACCGAGGCCAGCCGTGCGGCAACCTGGTTCAGCTCTTCGGGATTGGGTTCCTTCTCGATGACCTCGCGGACCGCTTCACGGATCTGCTCTTCGCTCACCGGTGTATCGAAATCCGTTGCGCGCAGGATCGATTGGGCGGCCTGCACAACCTCGTCCTCGGCAAGCGACCTCTTCAGCAAGGCCAGCAGCGGGTAATAGTCCTTCGGCGGAACGCCTTCCGGATATCCCTTGTGCAGCCAGCCGAGGACACTGTCGAGAAATGCGGGGGGCTGTTGGATTGTCATCGCAGGCTCACTTCTTCAGCATCGGGAAGAGGTCGACGCCGAAGTGATGGATGATCGTCGCCCGGGTGATCCAGGCGACGGCCGTCACGATCACCAACGAGACGAAGATGAACAGCACGATCCCCAGAACCTTCAGCGCCGGGTTGGGCTTGTGAATCTCATGGTCGGCTTCCTCGCCGCCGGCGCCGAACGAGTAGGCCAGCATGCCGGTCGCGAACAGCGCAGGCAAGCCTGCACCGAGGACGAGCCCGACCACCAGCACCTTGAAGATGGCTTCGAAGTACGTCATCAACGTGTCTCTCTGCTTGTCGCGGTGATCAAACCGTGGCGGTGGGTTCGGCCGGCTTGGCGTCCTTGGTGGCCGCGCGGACTTCGGCGGGCACCACCGAGTTGGTCGACGTATCCCAATCGGCGTTGACGTTGCTGTGGTCGACCTTCTGCTGCTGGGCACGCCACCACATGTAGAAGGACAGCGCCACCAGGATCACGAAGATCAGTCCGTCGCCCATCAGCTGCGATCCGCTGACGTCCTTGACGATGTAGGACAGCCAGTAGGCCAGTGCGCCTACGAGCGCGGCGGCCGGCAGCGTGACCAGCCAGGCCACCGCCATGCGCCCGGCCACAGCCCAGCGGACCTCTGCGCCCGGCTTGCCGACGCCGCTGCCGAGGATCGAGCCGGTGGCGACGTGGGTGGTGGACAGCGCCATACCGGCGGCACTCGAGCTGAGAATGATTGCGGCCGAAGAGGCTTCGGCGGCCAGGCCCTGAGGCGACTCGATCTCGACCAAACCCTTACCGAGGGTGCGGATGACCCGCCAGCCGCCGATGTAGGTACCGAGGCCAATCGCCAGCGCGCAGCTCAGGATGATCCAGAACGGCAGGCCGTCCTTCTTCACGTCGCCGGTCAGGTGGCCGGTGGTGATCAGAGCCAGCGCGATGACGCCCATCGTCTTCTGCGCGTCGTTGGTTCCATGCGACAGCGCCACCAGAGATGCGGTCGCGATCTGTCCCCAGCGGAAGCCGTCCTCGCGGCGCTTCGCCAAGACCTTCTGGGTGATCCGGTAGACCAGCCAGGTGCCTGCCGCCGCCACGATGCCGGCGATGATCGGCGCGGCGATCGCGGGAATCAGCACCTTCTGCGTGACGCCGGCCCAGTTGACGCCCTTGCTGCCCAGCGCGGCCAGGCCTGCGCCGATCAATCCGCCGAACAGGGCGTGTGAGGAGCTGGACGGGATGCCGAACAGCCACGTCAGCAGGTTCCACAGGATGCCGCCGATGAGGCCGGCGAAGATGATCGTCAATCCCATCGACGCGTCGATGCCGGCCAGGAGATGTCCGGTCTTGGCGTCCTGCACCTTGAGGACGGACGTCGTCACCGTCACCGCCACCTCGACGGAGAGGAACGCACCGACCAGATTCAGGACTCCGGCGAGCAGCACGGCGGTCTTGGGCTTGAGCGCGCCAGTGGCGATCGACGTCGCCATGGCATTGCCCGTGTCATGGAAGCCATTGGTGAAATCGAATGCCAGCGCCGTGGCAATCAACAACACCAGGATGATCATCTCCGTGCTCATGACAGAGATTCTGCTGGGTGCGTAGGTATTTTGACTAGTTGCCAAAAGTCCTCGAACAGGGCATTTGCGAACGTCCCGCAGGTGTTCATCGGCCGTTAACCTACCAGCCTTGCGCCGTTTCTCCGGTCCGACGCATCGGGGGTACAACGTGGGCGCGGCAATTCGATGCCGACTAGAATTCGTGCATTCCATAGGGCGCCTACACGCCCCCGCAAGGGAGATGCTGCGGTGACCAACTTCATCACCAAAATCGTGGCCTGGATCAAAGCCGGTTACCCCGACGGGGTCCCGCACCCCGACCAGGTGCCGCTGTTTGCACTACTGCGCCGCAGGTTGAGCGACGAGGAGGTCATCGCGGTGGCCAATGCACTGCTCGAGCGCGGTGCGTTCGACCACATCGACATTGGGGTACTGATCACGGAGATCACCGACGCGCTGCCCACTCCGGAGGACATCGATCGGGTCCACGACAGGCTGGCGAACTACGGCTGGCCGCTGGACGATCCGCGAGACAGTGAGGACGTCGAATAACCACTCTGCGAGCGCTCGCCATTCCGCCCGGCCCGACGGCGCAGTCAGTAATGGCCGCCCTGGATGGCGTGCTCGATGGGCGCGACGCGCCCCTGGTTCCGATTCCCGCCGGCGACCTGCGTGAGAGTGAGTTGCTGACAAGCTCCCTGCGAGTCGGTGAAGAGATCGACGACGATGTCGCGCTGGTGGTGGCGACCTCGGGTACCACCGGCACGCCAAAGGGCGCGATGCTCACTCCCGCTGCGTTGATCGCCAGCGCATCGGCCACCCTGGATCACCTCGGCGGCCCGGGGACCTGGCTGCTGGCGCTGCCGACGCATCACATCGCGGGGATCCAAGTGCTGGTTCGCAGCCTGCAAGCCGGCACGGTGCCGGTCGAGATGGACATCTCAGCAGGCTTCGACGTCACCCAATTGCCAACGGCGGTAGCGCAATTGGGCTCCGGGCGGCGCTACACCTCACTGGTCGCGACGCAGCTTGCCAAGGTGCTGCTGGACCCGGAGGCCACCGCGGCACTCGCCGAACTGGACGCGGTGCTGCTCGGTGGCGGGCCCGCGCCGCGGCCCGTCCTCGACGGTGCGGCGGCAGCCGGAATCACCGTGGTGCGAACCTATGGCTCCAGCGAGACCGCCGGCGGATGCGTGTACGACGGCGTTCCGCTGACCGGGGTGACGATCCGGCTGGACGACGGAGCCGAGCCCGGTGAGGGCCGCATCGTGATCGGCGGTCCCACGTTGGCGCTGGGTTATCGCAACCCGCCAGACCCCGATCCGTTCGCCGAAGCCGGCTGGTTCCGGACCGACGATCTGGGCACCGTGGACGACGAGGGCCGGCTGCGGGTGCTGGGCCGGGTCGACGAAGGCATCAGCACCGGCGGGCTGACGGTGATGCCCGCGCCGGTGGAAGCGGTGCTGTCGCAGCACCCCGCGATCGCCGACTGCGCGGTGTTCGGCCTCGACGACGACCGGCTCGGCGAGCGGGTGGCGGCCGCAGTGGTGCTTGTCACTGGAGCCCTCGAACCCAGCCTGGACGACATCCGCGAGTACCTCGCCGCGTCGCTCGACCCGACGGCCGCACCCCGTGAGCTGCACATTCTCGACGAGCTGCCGCGCCGCGGCATCGGCAAGCTCGACCGTCGCGCGTTGCGCGAGCGGTTCGCCAATGGCGGTGACCTACCCGGCGGCTACGGCTGGTGAACAATGGTTTGCGCAGTCGGATAAAGGGGACAGAAGAGTATGGACGAGCTGAAGTTTCTCGACCTGCACGGTGACCAAGTGGCCTATCTGGACGAAGGCCAAGGCGACGTCGTCCTGCTGCTGCACGGCATGGCGGGCAGCTCCCAGACCTGGCGCCAGATGATTCGCCCGTTGTCGCGCAGATATCGGGTGATCGCCCCGGACCTCCCCGGGCACGGCAGCTCGGACAAACCGCGCAGTGACTACTCGCTGGGCGCGTTCGCGGTGTTCCTGCGCGACCTGCTCGACGAACTCGGCGTCACACACGCCACCGTCGTCGGCCAGTCGTTGGGCGGCGGCATCGCCATGCAATTCGTCTATCAGCACCCCGACTACTGCCGGCGGCTGATCCTGATGAACAGCGGCGGCCTGGGGCCAGACGTCGGATGGACACTGCGACTGCTCTCCGCTCCCGGCGCCGAGCTGATCATGCCGATCATCGCGCCTCCACCGGTGCTGGCCGTCGGCGAGAAGGTGCGGTCCTGGTTCGGCAAAGCCGGCATCCAGTCGCCGCGCGGCGCCGAGATCTGGAGCGCCTACAGTTCCTTCGCCGACGCCCAGACCCGCCAGGCGTTCCTGCGCACACTGCGTTCGGTGGTCGACTACCGCGGGCAGGCGGTCAGCGCGTTGAACCGACTGCACGTCGCCACCATCCCGGTCATGGTCATCTGGGGCGATCAGGACGCCATCATTCCCGTCGAGCACGCGTACTCCGCGCATGAAACACGCCCGGACGTCCGGCTCGAGGTGCTGACCGGCGTCGGGCACTTCCCCCAGGTGGAGCGCCCGATGGAAGTTGTCGAACTGATCGACGACTTCATCGCCACCACCGTGGGCGCCGATATCGAGCAGCCCGCCACCCAGGCGTGACCGAGCCCGCCGAGCGATTCGCCGCCGCGTCGGTGGCCAGGCTGGCCACAGTGACTCCCGACGGTCCACCGCATGTGGTGCCGATCGTGTTCGCGGTCGCCGAGTCCATGATTTTCACCGCGGTGGACGGGAAGCCGAAGACCACTCAACGGCTGCGGCGGCTGGCCAACATCGAGGCCAACCCCCGGGTGAGCATCCTGGTCGACCACTACGACGACGACTGGTCGCAGCTGTGGTGGGTGCGGGCCGACGGCATCGCGGCGATCCACCACGACGATCCGGTATGCGAACGCGGCTATGACCTGTTGCGCGCGAAATATCAGCAGTACCAGTACGTTCCGCTGAACGGCCCGGTGATCGCGGTGGACGTCGATCAGTGGACGTCCTGGGGCGCCTGACCCTGCCTCTGGGCGTGCCTGGCACCGAAATCGACCTCACGGCTGTGAATCTCGTGATGTCACAACCCTGTCGTCGATCTCGCGGCTGTTATGACCGGTATCGCCCGTACCCTGGATCCTTGTGAGCATCGGTCGCAAAGAAGCGGTCGCGGTAACCGTCGGCGTGCTGCTGGTGGTCGCGGCGTTCGTGGTTCCGCACCTGCATCTGGGCATCGTCACTCCGCTGATCAACAGCACCCCCGCCCAGATCAAGAGCTTCGCCGACACCGCGCCGATCTTCGGATGGTGGAACGCCCACGTCGGCTGGGGCACCGTGCCGGCGATCCTCATCGGCGCGGCGGCCGTGATGTGGGGCGCCACGCTGGCGCGGCGACTGCCGTGGCGGGCGCTGACGGTGGCGGTGTGGGCGACGTCGATGCTGTGGGCGTTCGCGCTGGCGATGATCGACGGCTGGCAGCGCGGCTTCGCCGGCCGGCTCACCGCCCGGCACGAATACCTCAACCAGGTGCCGACAATTACCGACATCCCGGAAGCGGTTCGCACATTCTCGAGCCGGATCCTGGATTTCCAACCGAACTCGTGGATCACTCACGTCTCCGGCCATCCGCCGGGCGCGCTGCTGACGTTCGTCTGGCTGGACCGCATCGGGCTGGGCGGCGGCTCGTGGGCGGGCCTGTGGTGCCTGTTGGTCGGGTCGTCGGCCGCGGCGGCGATCGTGGTCGCGGTGCGAGCACTCAACGACGAGCAGACAGCGCGCCTGGTCGCACCGTTCGTCGCCGTCGCACCGACCGCGATCTGGATCGCGGTGTCCGCCGACGGCTATTTCGCAGGTGTCGCGGCGTGGGGAATCGCGTTGCTGGCGTTGGCGGTTCGCCGGACGGTACGCCGGCCCCTGCTGGTCGCCGTGGCAGCCGGACTGGTGCTGGGGTGGGCGATCTTCCTCAACTACGGCCTGGGCCTGATGGCCGTACCCGCACTCGCGGTACTGATCTGTGCGTCGTCGTGGCGCGGCGCGGTTCGGGTGCTGGTTCCGGCAGCCCTGGGCGCACTGGCGGTGGTCGGCGTATTCGCGATCGCCGGCTTCTGGTGGTTCGACGGCTACACCCTTGTGCAGCAGCGCTATTGGCAGGGAATTGCGCTGAACCGACCGTTCCAGTACTGGAGCTGGGCCAACTTCGCATCGGTGGTGTGCGCGATCGGACTGGGCAGCGTCGCCGGTATCGGCCGGGTATTCGACATCACCGCGATCAGACGCCGGTCGGGGCTGCACCTGCTGATCCTGGCCGCCCTGGTGGCGATCCTGTTCGCCGACCTGTCCATGCTGTCGAAGGCCGAGACCGAACGGATCTGGTTACCGTTCGAGGTGTGGCTCACCGCCGCCGGCGCCCTGCTGCCGGTCCGGGCCCACCGATGGTGGTTGGGGCTCAACGTCGTCGGCGCGCTGTTGCTCAACCACTTCATCCTGACCAACTGGTAGCACTCGGTCGCCCACGAGGTACAGCAGGGCCGCGCCCCAGACCACGGCCAGCGCAATCCAGAAGCCGGTCTCGTAGTTGCGGTCGAGCACCGTCAGATTGTCCAGATGCAGGCCGGGTTTGTCGTAGACCGGGATCGCCAGCAGCACCAGCACCACCGTGAGCAGCGCGGCCACCAGCACCGGCGTCCACCACTTGTGCGGCAGGAGACGCCGCCCGGCGAACCCGAGGGCGACGCACACCGGTGCGAACACCGCATCGTGCAGCAGCACACCGATCAGTGCCCACACCACGATGCGGATGATGACGTCGGTCGAGTTCTCCGACACCAGCACCACACCGTAGACGCCGAGCGCCAGTCCGAGCGCCACCAGGAAAACCCGCGCGGACGTCACGTCACCACCTCAATTCTGGATAGCCATTTCGTCTGCAGCACACCCGGTCTCGTCGGGGCGATCAGCCGGCACGGATAGCCGTGGTCGAGATCGAGGATCTGACCGTTGAGCTTCAGCGCGATCAGGGTCTGGGCGTCACGGGTGTGTCGCGCGGGCAGCACGGTGCGCGAGTACGGCCCAGGTGGTTCGAGTGAGATCATCCGGACATCGGAATCCACTGCCGCACCAACGGCTTTGAGTAGATCGGCGAGAACGACACCGGTCCAGTCCGCGGTGGCACTCCAGCCCTCCACACACGCGATGGGAAGCCGACGGGTGGTTTGCGGCATCGCGGCCAACTCATCGACGGTCATGGCCGTGACGGCGGCACCGTTGACGATGGTCAGCCGGTAGTCCGGCGAGCGCGCGCTGCCGAGCACCCCGGCGGCGAACGCCGACCGGTTCACCGGCACACCCTGGGGGCCGTCGCCCGACCGCGGGGCCAGCAGCGAGACCCGTCGTAGCCACGGAATCGTCTGCCCCGCAGTCACTATCGTCGCGGCACCGACAGCCAGCCAGGTGCCGGCCAGAACCGCGCGCCGGCTGGGACCGACCCGCAGTTCACCGGTCGGCGGCTCCTCGAGAGGCTCACCGAGAGCGCGGCGGATCACCGGCAGTTTCACACCGATGTGCACCAGGACCGCGCCGGCCGCAACGTAGGCCATCGCGTAGTGGCTAGTGGTGAAGAAGAACTCGAACGCATACCACTGCGCGATGTTCATCACGCCGGTGGACAGCTGAAAGATCATCGACCCCACCAGCACCAGGATCGATGCCCGCTCGATCTGGCGGACCAGCCCACCGACGATCGGCCGCTCGAACAGCTTGGGGTACACCGACCATAACTTGACCAGCAGCAGCGGGATCGCCGCGATACCCGAGATGACGTGCAGGCCCTGGGTCAGCTGATAGAGCCAGACCGGGCGCGTCGGCCAGAAGAACCACGGTTGCGGATGCTGAATGAAGTGGCTGATCAATCCCGTGCCGAAGCAGACGGCCACGGCGACACCGAGGGCGACCCCGACCCGAGCCGTCACTGCTGTACCACGCAAGGAAGTGGCCTTCGTGGTGGATCCCATCTGCGGCGTCACGTCAGCGTGAGTGTAGCCACCACCCGCCCGCCGATCGGGTGAATCCCGACCAACGTCAACCCGGCTTCTTCGGCCAGCGCGGCCGCGCAGTCCACACCCACCGAGGCCCATTTGAACCACGGGCCGATATTGTTCGACGACTCCAGCCGCACCCAGCTGGTCCGCACCCCGACTGTGCCGGGATCGAACTCGGCCACACACCGACCGCCGGCGCAGAGCAGCTCCGCGGCCCGGCGCAGAACCCGGCGCGGATCACCGGCCAGACCGATGTTCCCGTCGGCCAGCAGCACCGTCTGCCAGCGGCCCGTTCCCGGTAGCGGCTCGAACACGTCACGCAGCAATGCCGGTGCACCGCTACGCCGCGCGAGCCGGACCGCCGTCGCCGACTGGTCGACACCAAGGGCAGGAATACCGCGCTGGATCAAGTCCGCTACCAAACGTCCTGGGCCGCAACCCAAGTCGATCGTCGGACCGTCGCACAGCGCCACGATGGCCGCGTCGAACACACTGTCGGCGTCCTGACCGCCCAACCAGCTGCGCACCGGCAGCGGGTGCCGTCGGCCGTCGCGGTGGCGCAACCAACATCGCTCGCCGTCGAGGGCGTCGTCGTACAGCTGTCCCAGCATTCACAGTCCTCGGGTGGCTTGGGCGAACCGACTCGACGGCGAGCAGGCGGCACGGACGGCAGGAATGTCGTCGACGGCGTCGACGTCGTGCAGTTCCTCGACAAGGGTCACGGGAATACCGGTGTGCTCCAGCGCGGCAAGCGTTACAGCGCCGGTGTCGGACTGCGACATGGGCACATCGCGCAGACAGCCGGCACTCGCGCCGTCGGACACGCCGAGCACCCACCACCCGCCGTCACGCGCCATTCCGAGGACGGCCGATGCGTCGATCAGCCGGTGGGCGCATGCGGTGAGAAGCTCCGCGCTCACCTGCGGGGTGTCCATCCCGATCTGCAGCACCGGCTGACGAACCGTCGCGGCGTCGGTGTGCGCATTGGCCAGCCGGTCGGCGAAGTCGTCACCGCGTTGCGGGATCACGGTGAAGTCGGCGAGCCGATCACGTATTTCACCAGCCCGGCAGGCGTGATCCAGCTCGCCGGTCATCGCGACCACCCGATGGGTGACCGGGGTCTCGGCCACCGCGTCGAGGGTGTCCAGCAGCGCGGCGGCGGCGATGTCGGCCGCGGCCCGGTCCCCCACCGTCGCCGCCAACCGGGTCTTGGCGAGTCCGGGTATCGGCGCTTTGGCCACCACCAGCACGGTGACCGGGATCGGTGCCGGGCTTGGCGTCACGAAATGACCTTCCAGAAGTCGACGGCGGCGGTGAAGCTTCCTCGCACCGACCCGCTGACCTTCGATTTACCGCCGACCCGCGGGCCGTAGTCGACGTCAACCTCCACCACACGCCATCCCGCGGCAGCGGCACGGACCAGTAATTCCAGCGGATACCCCGAACGGCGGTCGACTACCCCGAGCGTCAGCAACGCGTCACGCCTGGCCACCCGCATCGGCGCGATGTCATGGACCGGCAGCCGATGCCGGGTCCGCAACCGCCAGCACACCGCCGCGGTACCCAAACGGGCATGCCAGGGCCATGTCACCCCGGGCAGCGGACGGCGCCGGCCGGTCACCATGTCGGCGCCATCCTCCAGCGCGGCGACCAGCCGCGGCAGGTCGGCGGGGTCCAGCGAACCGTCACCGTCGAGCACCGCGACGATGGGCGTGGTGGCCGCCAGCACCCCGGCGTGAACCGCGGATCCGTAGCCCGGCCGGGATTCGCGGACCACATCGGCTCCGTGCTGCTCAGCGACCTGCGCGGTGCCGTCGGTGCTGTTGTTGTCCACGACCAGAGCGCGGTAACCAGCCGGCATTGCGGCCAGCACGGTGGGCAGCGAATCCGCCTCGTTCAGGCAGGGCAGCACCACCGTGACCGGACAGTCGGGCATAGGAGCCAACCTAGGCGAGCATTGGCGAATCTGCGCGTGAGGGAATGACAAAATCGTGACGTTGGTGCAGGTGAAGGCTGCTGTTGGCTAACCTTTTCCTATGCCCGCACGTGTGCTCATCGCCGACGACGACACCGTCGTCCGTGACGTGGTGCGCCGTTACCTCGAGCGCGACGGCCTGGAAGTGGCAGTGGCGGGTGACGGAAGCGAGGCTCTGCGGGTGCTGGGAACCCAGCGCATCGACGTCGCGGTGCTGGACGTGATGATGCCCGGACCAAACGGTCTGTCGCTGTGCCGGACCCTGCGCCAGCACGGCGACTTCAGCGTGCCGGTGATCCTGCTGACCGCCCTCGGCGAGGAAGAGGATCGCATTGCCGGTCTGGAAGCCGGCGCCGACGACTACCTGACCAAGCCGTTCAGCCCGCGCGAGCTCGCGCTGCGGGTGCGCTCGGTGTTGCGGCGGGCACCGGCGCCCGCGGCTGCTCTCCCGCTGGAGATGACCGTCGGTGATCTGACGGTGTCGACTGCGGCACGTGCCGTGCAGATCGACGGCAAACCGGTGGGGTTGACCAATCGTGAATTCGATCTGCTGCTGTTCTTCCTGACGCACACCGACACCGTCTTCTCCCGCGAGGAGTTGCTGCAGCAGGTGTGGCATTGGGACTTCGGTGACTTGTCGACCGTCACCGTGCACGTCAAGCGCTTGCGGTCCAAGCTCGGCGATCATCACCGCGTACAAACGGTCTGGGGCCGTGGGTATCTGTGGCGCGGTGAAGCCGGCGGCGGTGACCGTGCCACAGCATGATCTGGCCCAGATCGCGGTACTTGCGCTGGCCTGCTCGCTGCCCGTAGTTCTGTTGGGCGCGTTGGTCATCCGGCTGGCCAGGTCCTGGTCGATGACGGTCACGATGGTGGCGCTGGTGTTGATCCCGACGCTGGCGACCCTGACCGGCGTGCTGGGCGCCAGCGGCTTCATGATCACCTCCACGTTCGCGTCGATCGCCGTCGTGCTGCTGATCGTGGCGATCGTGACACTGCCCGCTGCGGTGATGCTGGCCCGCTATCAGGCCCGCCGGACGGTCTGGGAGCAAGAGATTCACGACGCCGAGCGGACGGCCGAGCAGTCCAGACGCCGGTTGGTGGCGTTCGTCAGCCATGACCTGCGCACCCCGCTGGCCGGTATCCGCGCACTGGCCGAGGCGATCGCCGACGGGGTGGTCAGCGACGACGAGGTGCGGGTGCAAGCCAAGCACATTGAACAAGAATCGGTTCGACTCTCCGAGATGGTCGACGACCTGTTCGAGATGTCGAAGATCAACGCCGGAGCGGTCCACGCGCCATACGAGAAGGTGGCCCTCGACGAGGTCGTCGACGACGTGATCGCCGCGCACAGAATCGCCGCGGAGCGCGCCGGGGTGCACCTGACCGCGTCGGTACCGGCCGACCCCGTCCGGGTGATCGGCAGCGATCGGGCGCTGGTGCGAGTGCTGTCGAATCTGGTGGCGAACGCGATCGCGCACACCCCGTCCGGCGGGGCGGTGACTTTGGCACTCGGCAGCGACGCCGGCGGGGCGTGGGCGCGGGTGGACGACACCGGCGTCGGGATCGACGAGACGGACCTGCCGCGGGTGTTCGACGTCGCCTACCGCGGGTCGAACGGCCGTGTCCCGCGTGAGGATTCGTCGCTGCCCAGCGGCTCGGGCCTGGGCTTGGCGATTGCGGCCGGGCTGGTGCAGGCGCACCACGGAACGCTGTCGGCGCACAACACCGCGCACGGGGCCCGCTTCGAGGTCCGGCTACCGAAGTCGGAGTGAGCACGTTCGCCGAGATCGACGTTGTGCAGCGATCCACTCGAACTTCTCCGGCGAAACGGCGGTTTGGGCGTAGCCTGGTCGAGATGTCCGTAGCCCAGCGTGAACGTGCCGCCCTCGTCGCCGCCTTACGCGACGTCGGACCAGACGCACCGACCTTGTGTGAGGGCTGGTCGGCCCGAGATCTCGCCGCGCACTTGATGGTTCGCGAGTATCGCGTCGATGCCGCACCTGGCATCCTCATTCCGCTGTTCGCCGGGCACACCGCCAAGGTGCAGGACGCGGTGGCCACTCAGACGCAATGGGACGACCTGGTGGACAAGGTGGCCGCCGGTCCGCCGCTCTACTCGCCGCTCAAGCTGGTCGATTCGGTGGCCAATGTCGCCGAGATGTTCATCCACCACGAAGACATTCGCCGCGCCCAGCCGGACTGGCAGCCGCGGGTGCTGGACGCGGAACTGTCCGCAAAGTTGCGGCGGACTCTGGGGATGATGGCCCGGCTGACGCTGGCCAAGATGCCGGCCCGCGTCCAGCTGCGCACCCCGGACGGTAAGACCGTGCTGACCGCCGGTCACGGCCCGGCCGTGACGGTGACCGGCGCTGCCGAGGAACTGCTGCTGTTCGCGACCGGACGGCCGGCCCACGTCGACTTCGACGGCGACCCGTCCGACGTGCAGGCCGTGAAAGCCGCACCGAAGGGGCTCTAGGTTCAGTCGCCGAGTGACCTGCTGAGCCGCTCGGCGGCGGCGAGGTAATCCTCGATGAACTCCAGAACCACCTCGCGGGCCGGCTTGACCTTGTTCATCAGCCCGACGCCCTGGCCGACGAAATAGGTCGCCAGCGCCTGAGCACCCGGGTGGCCGCCTTCGGCGAGCTTGTCGATCCGGCGCAACACCGGCTCGGCGATCATGTTCTGCAGCGGCAGCGGCAGCGGCTGGCGACCGCCCTCATGCGGTGCCCACGCATCGGTCCAATCCGAAACCAGTTGGCGCGACGGCTTTCCCGTGCGGCCGGCCGACCGAACCGTGTCCCGCGACGTCGCGGCCAGGAACTTCTGCACGGTATACGGGGCCGTCTCGGCTTCCTCGGTGGTAAGCCACACCGAACCCGTCCAGGCGCCGGCCGCACCCAGCGCAACGGAGGCGGCCATCTGCCGACCGGTCACGATCCCGCCCGCAGCGAGAACCGGCACCGGCTTTCCGATCGCCTCTATCGCCTCGATGACTTCGGGAATGAGCACCAGAGTGGTCACTTCACCGCAGTGACCGCCTGCCTCGGTGCCCTGCGCGACGATCAGGTCCACGCCTGCGTTGACCTGTTTGATCGCATGCTCCTTGGCGCCGACGAGCGCCGCAACGGGGATGCCGGTCTGCTTGCCGGCCTCGATCATGTAGTCCGGCGGGACGCCAAGTGCGTTGGCCATCAACTTGATCGGATGGCTCAGCGAGACGTCGAGCAGGCTCGCGCCGGTGTCCCCGCTCAGTGACGACGCGGCCATCCGCGGCTGATCGCTGACGTCGATGTCGTGGGCGGCGAGCAGTTCGTTGATGAAGCTGCGGAAATCCTCGGGGATGCGCTCGGCGAGCTGACCGAACGACAGGTTCTCGCCCTTGCCCTCGAACTTGGCGGGCACGATGATGTCCACGCCGTAGGGCTTGCCCTTCACCTGCTCGTCGATCCAGGTGAGCTCCTGGTGCAGCTGATCGGGGGTGTAGGCGGTGCCGCCGAGCACACCGAAGCCGCCCGCGTTGGTCACCGCGGCTACGACGTCGCGGCAGTGGCTGAAGGCGAACAGGGGGAAATCGATGCCGAACTGGTCACAGATCTCAGTCTTCACGCCGCCCAGTATGCGCTCGACCCCCTTCCCGACCAACTACCGGGTTGGGAAGGGGGCCGGCCGCTATTCGAATCAGGCAGTGGCGAGCGCCTGCGTGGTGAGCAGGGCCTGTGCCACCCCGGACACGATCGACGCGACCCGGATGGCCTCGAAGATCGACGTCCGCGACACGTCCGCGTCGCGGAGCTCCTTCTCATGGGCGGCCAGGCACTGATCGCAGCCGTTGATCGCGGACACGGCCAGTGACCACAGCTCGAAATCGACCTTGGCCACGCCGGGATTGGCGATGATGTTCATCCGCAGCCCGGCCCGCAGATCGTCGTAGCGGCCGTCGAGCTGATGCTTGGTGCGGTAGAAGACGTTGTTCATCCCCATGATCGCGGCAGCGCCCAGCGCGGCGTGGTACGCCTCTTCGGAGAGCACGTCCAGGGCATCCTCGCTCACCTCGCGCAGCAGCTGCTCGGACTTCGTCGCTGCGGCGGTTGCCACCAAAGCGCCCCACAGTTGCTGTTCGGTCAGCTCGGTCGAACGGACAATGCTGCCCAGGTTGAGCTTGAGATCCTTGGCGTACTCGGGCAATGCCTCTTTGACGGCGTCGATGCTCATGCTCAGACCGCCTCGGCCAGCAGCTCGCCGGCGTCGATGGTCGGGTCGCCCTTCTTCCAGTTGCAGGCGCACAGTTCGTCGGACTGCAGCGCGTCGAGCACCCGCAGCACCTCGTCGACGTTGCGGCCGACCGATCCCGCGGTCACCGAGACGAACTGGATCTCGTTGTTGGGGTCGACGATGAACGTGGCACGGTCGGCGACGCCGTCGGCGTTGAGCACACCGGTGGCCAGCGCGAGCTCGCGCTTGAGGTCGGACACCATCGGGAACGGCAACTTCTTGAGATCCTCGTGCTGCGCGCGCCACTGGAAGTGGACGAACTCGTTGTCCACCGACACCCCGAGCACCTGGGCATCGCGGTCCTCGAACTCGTCGTTGAGCTTGCCGAACGCGGCGATCTCGGTGGGGCAGACGAACGTGAAGTCCTTGGGCCAGAAGAAGATGATGCGCCACTTGCCCGGGCTGTCCGAGCTGGTCACCTGAATGAAGTAATCGTCGGGCTGCTGGGCGTTGACCTTCGACAGGTCACCCCCGACAACCGCTTTGAGGTCGTAGGCCGGGAACTGATCCCCGATTGTCAACAGAGCCATGATCGTCACCACTCCTTGAATAGCTAAATTGGAACCAATCCAGATTCTGCCATCGCGGTGGGGTTTAGTCAGCGCTCCCCGCGCCGAAGGTGACGATTGTCACCAGTTCCGGTGACCATGGACATGGTCCATGAAATACCCACGGAGCGAAGGGATTTAAAGCTGTGGCACAGGTCACGCCCGCAGTGGCGCGAAGGCGAATTCCCGGAGTCCCTGGTCCGGATCGACCCGGGCCCGGAAGCCCAGCGACTCGGCGGCCAGGGCGGGATCGGCGACGATGTGCCGGACATCGCCGCTTCGGTACTGTCCGGTGACCACCGGCGCCGGCCCACCCCGAGCCTCGCAGATACGCGAGGCGACCGTCATGATCGAGACCGGCCGCCCCGAGCACACGTTGGCCGCGAGAAATCCGCCGGCCTCCGAGCGCACGGCCGCGACGTTGGCCGCCGCGACGTCCTCGACGTGCACGAAATCTCGCATCTGGCCGCCGTCTTCGAAAACCCTTGGCGGCTCGCCCTTTTCGAGCGAGGACCGGAAGATCGCAGCCACTCCCGAGTACGGGGTGTCACGAGGCATGCCGGGGCCGTACACATTGTGGTAGCGCAGGGCGACCACCGAGCCGCCGGTGGATTCGGCCCACGCCAGCGCGTAATGCTCCTGAGCCGCCTTGCTGGCGGCATACAGGCTGCGGGGGCGCAGCGGCGCGTCCTCACCGACCAGCTGCCACTGCAGTTCCTCACCACCGACGGGGCAGCGATGTTCGAATACGCCGCCATCGAGATCGGCCCGGGTGCGCGGCAGTGGTTCGACGGCACCGTGTTCGGGGCAGCGGTATCCGCCCTGGCCGTAGACCACCATCGACGACGCCAACACCAGCCGCTGCACGCCGGCGGCGAACATCTGCGCCAGCAGAACCGCGGTCCCGTAGTCGTTGTGACTCCCGTAGGACGGCGCGTCGGCGGCATTGACTCCGGCCCCCACCACAGCGGCCTGGTGGCATACGACGTCGACCCCGGATAGCAAGGGCGCCAAGGCATCCGCATCCCGCACATCGACCCGGGATGTGTCGTCGGGCAGTTCGGCACCGGGACCGTGTGCGGCGTCGAGCATGATGTCGGCCGCCACCACCTCGTGGCCGTCGGCATTCAGCGCCGCGCGCACCCGGCTGCCGATGAACCCGGCCGCGCCGGTCAGCAGGACCCTCATGGCAGGTCGAACGGCAACTCGACGCCTTCGTGCGCGAGGCAGTGCTCGCACACGCGATCAGACGCCACTTGGTCGATGGCTTCCAGCACCAACTGCTTGAACGGCCCCATGTTCTTCTCGAACTCCGCGAAGACGTCGATCGCGCGAACACCTGCCCCGACATCCACGCCGGCATCCAGATCGGTCACCAAAGCAATTGCCGCATAACACATCTCCAGCTCCCGGGCGAGCACCGCCTCGGGGTACCCGGTCATGTTGATCAGGCTGAACCCCTCGCGCGCGAACCACTGGCTCTCGGCACGGGTGGAGAACCGCGGCCCCTGCACCACCACCATGGTGCCGCCGTCGACCACACCGGGCAGCCCGGTCGCCGCCGAGCGCAGCGTCGGGCAGTACGGATCGGCGAAGCCGACATGGATACCGCCGGAATCGAAGTAGGTGTCGAGCCGGCCCCGGGTTCGGTCGACCAACTGATCGGGCACGACGACGGCGCCGGGCCCGAGCTCGGGAGTGAGGCTGCCGACCGCGCACGGCCCGAACACCCGCCGCACACCGAGAGCGCGCAAGGCCCACATGTTGGCGCGGTACGGCACCGCGTGCGGCGAGAACTCATGGCTCAAGCCGTGTCGGGGCAGGAATGCCACCTCATGCTGGCCGACCCGGCCGACCGTGATCGGAGCACTTGGCTCACCGTAGGGCGTATCCAGGTTGACGCTGCGCGCGTCGGACGAGAAGAAGGTGTAGAAACCGCTGCCGCCGATTACTCCGAGCATTCGACCATTGTGCAGGCAGTTCCGATCTTGCCGGTCACTGGCTGTCGGACGTCTCCCCGGTTGCACCGGCCGCCTTCAACCGGGCGCTGATCCGCCGGCAACCGTCGCCGAGCGCGATCATCTGGTTCCTGCTCAGCTCGTCGAGGAAATGCGCACGCACCACGCGGGCGTAGGTTTCCAACGACGCGGCGATCAACCGGAGACCGTCGCGGGTTATCGTCGCCAGCACCCGCCGACCGTCGTCGCTGCTCGCCTCCCGGTCGACCAGCCGGCGCCGCTCGAGGCGCTGGATCTGCTGGGTCAACGCACTCGGCGTGACCATCAGCATCTCGGCCAGAGCACCCATCGGGCTCGGGCCATGACTCTTCAGATGGGTCAGCAATTGGACGTCGGCGAGGCTCAACTGGTGGTGATGCAGCAGGGCTCGATTGACCATTGCGTGCAATGCAATGGCGACCGACTCGAACTGCACCCACGCGTGGGCCTCGACATCGTCGAAGCCCAGTCTGTGGCGGCGTTGTTGAACCAATCGACGGCCTACGTCACCCGGTCGACGTGTCGACACAGATCCTCGCTTGACCTTTCGGAACGGAGGGTGGCCCCCGGTCACATGGACCGGGGGCCACCGCTCACCTCATAACGACCACTGGACGCCGGTCAGTTACCTGCGGCGTGCCGAGCGCTGTGCCCCTTGGCGGCGTTGCTGCTACCCGAGTCCTTCGCTCCAGCGGCACCCGCGGGCTTCGATGAGCCCGCGGCCGCGGCACCCCGCGCGCCCGGCGCACCTGAGCCAGTGACCTGGCCAGGCTCGAACTTGTTGCCGTCTTTGACCGTCGAATCAGAACCCGAGGCCGCTGCCGCACCGTCGGCCGCCGAATCGGCGGAGGCGCTGCTGTCCGTGGCGGAATCGGCGGCCGGGCTGACCGCAGCAGTCGCTGACTTGGACCGAGCCACACCGGATCCGCTTTCAACGGCAGCCGGTGCATCGGCCGCCACGGCCTCAGCGCTGAGGGCAGCCTGCTTCGACGCCGCGGCGGTAGTGACCGGAGCCGGGGCGCCCAGAGCGACAGCGATCGCCTGCGGGATATCGACCAGCAGAGCGTGGACCAAGCCCCCACCGAGAACGCCAGGCTCCGGCGGCAGGGAGAACAGCCCCGGGTAGGCGCCGTCCTGATAGCCGTTGAGCACCGCTCCGACGACCGCCGGCAGGGTGTTGACGGCGTTGTTCAGAGCGGTGACGAACTGGCCGGCCGCCGCCGCGTCGAGCACACTTTGCGCGCTGTCGCCGAACGCCTGGATACCGCCCTCGATCGGGCCGAGGATGCCAAGGACCAGCGGCAGCGCGGTGTTGAGCCCGGCCAGAGTCTTGACCACCGCGCTGAGGTTGTCGGTGATCTTGCCGGGGATGTCCAGCACCGGGAACAGCGGAAGGCCGATCGAGAAGATGGCGCTGCCCAGCGCGTTGTTGATCGTCGATGCCGCACCGGACAGGTCGCCGTCGGCGATCTGCTGCAAGGCCGTGTTGATGGATTCAGGCACGGTCTGGGTGAAGTAGGTCCAGGTGCCGGTGGCGACGCCGCCCAGAGCAGTGCCGACGGTCTCGCCGTAGCCGAGCCAGTTGGTGCCGAGCTGGCGTAGCGCCGGCAGCGGGTCGGCGAGCCACTCCTCACCGATCGCTGCCACGTTGCTGGCTGCGGCAGTCAGGACATCGACCCACGGGGTGACGGGGTCGAATCCACCGGCAGCCGTGAGCTGAATGCTCGCGGTCGAGAAGACGGCCGGGGCGTGGATGTTCGAGAGCGAGGAAGCGGCCGGTTGAATCGGAGCCAGCGCAATGGCGCCGGCTCCCATCAGTGCTACCCCGGTGGCGACAGACGGCCGGACAGCAATGGGCATGGTTACTCCTGTCAGGGGACAAGTGCGGACTGGGCAAAAGTTACCTAAGGGAAACCTGAGAGCTGCCGCATTCCGGAAAGAACTTACTTGTCAGTCAGTTGCAGGCAGCCGACCGCAATGTCGGTCCACGCGCGGAAGCACTGGTGACGGCCATTCTCCGCTTCTCCAGCGAACAGATCTGACGCGTGGAATATTTTAGGAGGCAACTATCCGCGTCGGCATCGGAACTGCGCCGTCGGCTGGATCGCCATTAACCGAGAAGCCCCCACGAGCAGCTACGACAAGCCGTGCGGCCTGGTTTCCTGTGCTGACGGCCGATCCCGTGAACACCCTGAGCCAGGTCCGCGCCGGTTTCACATCGCGTACACCAGCTACCCTGGCAGCCGCCCCGTGCGGCAAAGCCGAACGCCCGACTCGCGACCCTCCTGCGAACACAGATACCCAGATTGCCTCCCCCTGGCTAACTAATTCCAGCGCCGTCGCCCAGCTATTTAGTTAACAAACGGTTATCGGCCGACCAGCAAATATCGGCACCCCGGGTCCGTGCGACACGTGAGCAACCGGCCTGACCTGCGTGCGACGATTGCGGGCATGGCGAGCATCGCGCAGTGGGTCGAAGGGGCCAGGCCCAGAACTCTGCCCAACGCGGTGGCGCCGGTCGTCGCAGGCACCGGTGCGGCGGCCTGGCTGGACGGCTTCGTGTGGTGGAAGGCGCTGCTGGCACTTGCTGTTTCACTCGCGCTGATCGTCGGGGTCAACTTCGCCAACGACTACTCCGACGGGATCCGCGGCACGGACGACGACCGGGCCGGACCGCTGCGGCTGGTCGGCTCGAAGCTGGCGTCGCCGCGCGCGGTGCGCAGCGCCGCCGTCGTCAGCCTCGGTGTGGGCGCGGTCGCCGGGCTGGCGCTGGCCGTCGTCAGTGCGCCCTGGCTGATCGCGGTGGGCGTCGTCTGCATCGCGGGAGCGTGGCTGTACACCGGCGGCTCGAGGCCCTACGGCTATGCCGGATTCGGCGAGGTCGCCGTGTTCGTGTTCTTCGGCCTCGTCGCTGTGCTGGGTACGCAGTACACCCAGGCGCTGCGGGTCGACTGGGTCGGCCTGGAGCTGGCCGTCGCGACCGGCGCGCTGTCGTCGGCCGTGCTGGTGGCCAACAACCTGCGCGACATCCCGACCGACCGCGTGGCGGGCAAGGTCACCTTGGCGGTCCGACTGGGCGATGGCCGCACCCGGATCCTCTACCAGTCCATGCTGGCTGTGGCCGGCGTGCTGACCCTGATGCTGATGCTCGCCACGCCCTGGTGTGCGGTCGGTCTGATCGCCGCACCGCTGGCCCTGCGTGCGGCCGGGCCGGTACGCCGCGGCCTCGGCGGCCGCGAGCTCATCCCGGTGCTGCGCGATACCGGCCTGACAATGCTGGTCTGGTCGATCGCGGTGGCGCTGGCGCTGGCGTTCGGTTAGTCGGTCGACTTTTTGCCGCGCAGCCGAGCCTGCAGTTGCTCGCGGTCACGGCGACGACGCTCGTCGACCGCGGCGATGCTCGCGGTGGCGCGCTTGCGCAATGGTGCCAACAGCCAGATGCCCAACGGCAGCGCAAGCACGATGCCGAACAACAACGCCACGATGAGCGGGAACTCGGTGATCCCGATCAGCTTGCCGAGGTAGTAGATCGCCGCCGTCAGGACGACCACCAGCGCGATCCGCGCAAGGGTGTACAGGAGGACGTCGAGCGCTAAGCGACCGCCCGCGCCCGAGGTCTTGTTGTCCGAATTGTCCGACACCGCGCCGAGCCTACCGACGCGCGTATATTCGGACAAAGGAGGTTTTCGTGCTGTACCTGCTGTTGGTTCTGATCATCGCCGCCGCGGTCTACGTCGGCTGGCGCGCGGTTCGCGCCCAGGCGCACCGGCCGAAGACCAGGGTTGTCGGTCCCGATGACGATCCCGAGTTCCTGTGGCGACTCAGCCACGGCGACAACAATCCTCGCTGAATCCTGGCTAACCCGCGCTAGCGCCGAACCGTTCGTTGACCTCGACGGCGGGAAAGCCGTCGGCCACCACGGCAGCGAGTTGAACCAGCGCCTCACGAGTCTTCGGCTTGAGGCGCTCGAGATCGATTTCGGCGCCCTCTTCCAGGTGCGGGTCGAACGGCACCACGCACACCGCGCGGCACCGCCGCGAGAAATGGTCCACGACCTTCTGCATGTCGACCTTGCCCGACCGCGGACGGACGGCGTTGATCACGCACACCGAACGGCGCACCAGGTCCTGGTGGCCGTGGGCGTCCAGCCAATCCAGCGTCGCTGACGCGCTGCGCGCGCCGTCCACCGAACCCGAACTCACCACGACCAATGCGTCGGCCTGCGACAGCACCGACGACATCGCCGAGTGCAGAAGCCCGGTGCCGCAATCGGTGAGCACCAGGCTGTAGAACCGCTCGAGCACGGCCAGCGCCTTGTCGTAATCCGTCGCGCTGAACGCCTCGGACACCGCGGGGTCGCTTTCTGACGCCAGCACTTCCAGCCGGCTCGGGCCCTGCGAGGTGTAGCCGCGGACATCGCTGTAGCGCTCGATCTTGTCGGCGTCACGCAAGAGATGGCGCACGGTTGCCGGGGTTTCCAGCGGCACCTTCTGGCTCAGCGTTCCGCGGTCGGGATTGGCGTCGACCGCGATCACCCGGTCACCGCGGATGGTGGCGAACGTCCCGCCCAGGGTGGCGGTGATCGTCGTCTTGCCGACCCCGCCCTTCAGCGACAGCAGAGCGATCTTGTAGCAGCCCTGCAGCGGACGGTTCACCTGTGCCACGAGCTTGGTGTGGTGCGCGGCCCGCTGGCCCTCGCCGACGTTGATCAGCTTCCCCGACGCCAGATACAGCCAGCGACGCCAGCCTCCGGACGGCGGCGGTTTCACCTGCCGCAGCAGCGCGCTCGTCGATAGGTCCGGATACGGCGTGGGCGGCACGGCCGGGCGATAGGACGGCACCGGATTCTCGGCGACGTACTGGTTGAACAGCGGTGCGGCTGCGGTCAGCGACTCCATCGGAATACCGATCGGCGGCGTCGGCGCCAGCCAGTCCGGTTCGGATTCGGGTGCGGTGGTCGCCGGATCGGTGAACCGCTGTTCGGTGCGGAATACCGTTGTCGCATCGGTTAATTCATGGCCCTGGCGGGACCCATGAGGAGTGGACACGTGCACTTCCCCCTGACATATCGTTTCGGGTCGAGTGGTGGTTCGTGGGTCCTTTGAACCCTAGCGCACGCTGGTGTCAGCTCACTCCGGCGTAGGAGTGCAGGCCGACCGTCACCAGGTTGATGAAGAACAGATTGAAGACCATCGCGACAAAGCCAATGACGTTGATCCACGCGGCTTTCTTGTCGCGCCATCCCGCCGTCGAGCGGGCGTGCAGGTATGCGGCGTAGACCACCCAGGCGATGAACGACACCGTCTCTTTGGGGTCCCAGCCCCAGTACCGGCCCCACGCCTCCTCGGCCCAGATGGCACCGAAGATGACGCCGAATCCGAAGATCGGGAACGCGAAAATCGTCGTGCGGTAAGCGATTCGGTCGAGGGTCTGGGCGTCGGGGAGGCGCTGCACGATCTGTGCCAGCCGTCCCTCCCGGCCCGGATCGGCCAGCGGTGACATCTTCAACAGGAACAGGATGCTGGCCACACCGGCGACCAGGAAGACACCCGAGCCGAGGCTGACGACCGAGACGTGGATGGGCAGCCAGTACGACTGCAGCGCGGGCATCACCGGAGCGGCGTTGGTGTAGAGCCAGCGGCCCGAGACGGTCAGGAGAATCAGCACAGGAACGAGTACGAAAACCCACAGTGCGCGGTACTGCGGTTTGCGCAGCACGATCGAGGCCGCGATCAGACCGCAGAAGCAGGTCAGGTTGATGAACTCGTACATGTTGCCCCACGGCACGCGGGCGGTGGCCAACCCGCGCAGCACGATGCAGACGAACAGCAAGGCGATCCCGAGGTACACCAGCGACAGGCCGGCTGTGCCGATGCGTTCGTCGGCGGAGCGCCGTGGATCGTCGACGACGACGCCGGGGCGGTCGCTGTCGGCGGAGACGGCCCCGGCCGACACCAACTCGCGGGCCTCGACCTTGCGGCCGCGGCTGTAGGCGAGTTCGACGGCCAGCAGCAGCAGCGCCAAGACCAGCACGACGACCGACGAGGTGAACGCCCAGTCGGAGTAGCGGGCCAACCCGATGTCGATGTGCTCGGTATTCATGCTCAGACCTTCTCTTTCGACGGCTCCGGCAGGTCCGCCAACATCCGTTCGGTGAGCTTCTCGAACTCGTTGCCCCAGCCGGAGTTGTCGGTGCGGGCCAGACCGCCCAGCTCGACGTTCACCGTACCGGGCGCTTGTCCTGGGCTTATCCTCGCCCACACGCGCCGGCGGCGCACGATCAGCGACACCAGCAGACCGCCCATCATCGACATGGCGAACACCAGCACCCACACCTGCCCGGGATCGTGGGAAACCTGCAGGTTGACGAACGGGGTGGCGCCGTCGAACCGGACCACGGTGCCGTCGTCGAGCTTGACCTCTTCGCCTTGCTTCAGGTTGGTGCGCTTGACCTTGGTCAGCCGCTTCTGCTCGATGAGCCGCGGGTCGAGGGTGAACAGCGACTGCGGCCGGCCGGTGTCCAGCCCGGTGTCGCCGCGGTAGATGTCGATGGCCACCGCCGGGTCGTTGGCCGCCGGATACTTCGACGACAGCAGGGTCCCGTCGAGTTCGGCGGTGGGCGCAAACAGGCCCATGATCGCCAGCTGATGCTTACGCCGCTCCGAGGGATCCGGGTACATGCCCCCGGGCGGGTCGACGCGGATCACACCCGAGGACAGCAGGGTGTGCTGATCGTCCGGGCGCCATTGCAGGGTCTGGGTCCGCTTCTGTCCGTTCGGGAAGGTGACGGTGAACGTCGGGGCGTAGCCGTGACCCTGCAGGTAGACCCGGTCGCCGCCGATGCGCAGCGGATGGTTGACCTCGAGACGGTAGGGCTGCCAGGTGCCGGCGGCCAGATCGTCGCCGGCCTGGTAGTCGATGTTCGACGCGAACGACAGCGCCTGCCCGTTGGGCAGGTAGTGGGCTTGGAAGTCGTTGACCCGCACACACATCGGGTACAGCGAGGTGCCGTCGACGCTGTTACCGGCGCGGAACGAGTCGAATGCCGCCGGCGAGGCCGAACAGAAGCCGGGGCCGCCGTTGGCGATGACGATGACGTTGCCTTCGTAGCCGAACAGCTTGCCGACGGCGATCGCCACCAGAAGGCCGAGCAGGGAGAAGTGGAAGACGATGTTGCCGAACTCGCGAAGGTAGCCCTTCTCGGCAGAGACCTCGATGCCGTCGTCGGTGTGGCGGGTGACCCGGCGCCAGCCCTTGAGGCGCTCGGAGATCGTGGCCGCCGTTTCTTCCGCGGTCCCCGAGACTTCGGCGGTGGCGTACTTGGGCAGCCGGGACAGGTTGCGCGGGGCCGGAACCGGCACGGCACGCAGGCTCTTGACGTGCTCGATCATCCTCGGGGTCAGGCAGCCCACCAGAGAGATGAACAGCAACGCGTAGATGGCCGTGAACCAGAAGCTGGAGAACACCTCGAAGAACTGCAGGCGGTTCAGCCACGGCCCGATGATGTTGTGCTCGGCGATGTACTGCTCGACCTTGGCGTCGTTCAGGCTGCGCTGCGGCAGCAGCGCACCGGGAACGGCGGCGACGGCGAGCAGGAACAGCAGCACCAACGCGGTGCCCATGGAGGTCAGCGCCCGCCACAGAGTGCGCACCGACCTGCCGAGCAGACGCAAAATCGCCCCAAAACCCCCTGTTTTGGGCGATTTTGTGTCTGCTCGCGGCGGGGCGGTCGTCAAATCGGCAACCTCACGTCGGAGACGAAGGCGTCGCGTACCCAGGAAATGAAGTCGTTCCACGCCCCGGTGACCAGAGCCAGCCCCACGGCGATCAACAGCACACCACCGACGATCTGGATGGTCCGGGTCTGCCTGCGCAGCCAGCCCAACCCGTTGGCCGCCCAACTGGATCCCAGCGCCAGCACCACGAACGGGATGCCCAGGCCCAGGCAGTAGGCGATCACCAGGGCGACACCGCGGGCGACGCTGGCGCCGTCGGTGGCCGAGGCGACGGTGATCACCCCGGTCAGCGTCGGACCCAGGCACGGCGTCCAGCCCAGCCCGAACACGGCTCCGAGCAGCGGCGCCCCCGCCACACCGGCGAAGCGGCGCGGGGTGAAGCGGGCCTGACGCTGCAGGGCCGGGATGAAGCCGATGAACGCCAGCCCCATGACAATGGTCAGCACCCCGCCGACACGTTGCAGCACAAGCTGATTGGTGATCAGGGTGGTGGTCATCCCCAGCACCGCCACGGTGCCGAGGACGAAGACCACCGTGAAGCCGGCGACGAACAGCAGCGCCGACCCTGCGACCCGCAGGCGTTGCGTCCGTACGGCCACCGGGCCGGAGGTGTCGTCCACACCGACGACCGCCGCGAGGTAGGACAGATAACCGGGAACCAGCGGAACCACACACGGCGATGCGAACGACACCAAACCGGCAAGCACGCACACGCCCAGGGCCAGCAGCAGCGGACCCGCGGCGGCGGTCTGCGCAAAGCCGGTCATGACGCGGCCGGTTTCGGCTCGGCGGCCAGCCGCTGCACCACCGGTAGCAGGTCCTCGGCCAGCAGTTCGCGCAGGAACACCGCAGCGACCCGGTGCTGGCGGTCGAGCACGACCGTCGACGGGATCACGGTGGCGGGATACTTGCCGCCGAAGGCGATCATGGTCCGCATCGCCGGGTCGTAGATCGAGGGGTAGGTGACTTTGCGGTCGGTTACGAAGTCCTGCGGCGCGCTGATGTCGTTGTCCCGCACGTCGATTCCGAGGAATGCCACCCCTTGATCGCGGGTCTGGGCGTAGACCTGCTCCAGCTGGGTGATCTCCGAGCGGCATGGGCCGCACCATTGACCCCACACGTTGATCACGACGACTTTGCCCTCGAAGTCCTTCAGCGACACGGTCTTCGAGGTGTCCATCAGCTCAGGACCGGACAGCGGTCCGGGCGTGCCGCGACTGCTCGGCGGGTCGTAGAAGATGTCGGTCTTGCCACCCGGGGCGACGAACTCGAATGTGCCACCCTGAGCGACAGCGTCGTCGCCGGTGGAGCAGCCGACCAACACCGTCGCCGCCACCAGGAGGACCAACAGCCGCTTCACTGCCCGGCGAGCTCCGAGTATCCCCAGCCGACGTACTCATCCCCATCGAAGTAGAACGACGTCACCGATGCCAGGTTGCACAGCCGCCGGGTTGGAAAGTGGTGCAGCTGAGCTCCGGTCATGGACCGGCGCAGCGTCTCGACCGGCAGCTGATGGCTGACGCAGACCGCTTCGTGCCCGGCGCCCTTGGCCCTGGCCCGCTCCACCGCGCGCCGCATCCGCTCGGCGATCTCCCGGTAGGGCTCCCCCCACGTGGGTGTGCGCGGGTTGCGCAGATGCCACCAATTGCGCGGGTCGCGCAGGGCGCCGTCGCCCGGGGAGACCTTCTCGCCCTGGAAGACGTTGTGCGACTCGATGAGTTCGTCATCGGTCTCGACGGCCAAGCCGTGGTGCGCGGCGATGGGGGCTGCCGTTTCCTGGGCTCGCTCCAGGGGCGACGCCACCACGTAGGTGATGTCGCGGGCGGCCAGCCAGCCGGCGACCGCGGCGGCCTGCGCCCGCCCGCGGTCCGAGAGGTGAAAGTCAGGAAGACGTCCATAGAGGATGCCCTCGGGGTTGTGGACTTCGCCGTGGCGCATGACGTGCACGATCGTGCGATCTGTCATTCCTTGGCCTCCGCGGCCGCACGGGCCGCCGCCGGGAGGGCTTCGGCGATTCGCTCGAAGGCGGCGTCGTCGAGTGCGGCTGAGACGAACCAGGTTTCGAAGGCACTCGGCGGGGCGTACACCCCGGCGTCGAGCAGGGCATGGAAGAACGCCGGGAACCGCCAGGTCTGGCTGGCCTTCGCTTCGGCGAAGTTGGTGACCGGCGAGTCGGTGAAGAACACCGACAGAAAATTGCCTGCCCGCGGAACCTGATGGGCCACACCGGCTTCGGTGAGTGCATCGGCGAGAAGGCGCGCCAGCCGGTCGGCGTTGGCGTCGAGGGCGGCGTAGACGGCGTCGTCAGCGTTGCGCAGGGTGGCCAGGCCGGCGGCGACAGCCACCGGGTTCCCGGACAGCGTGCCTGCCTGATATACCGGACCCAGCGGGGCCAGGCGTTCCATCACGTCTCTGCGGCCGCCGAATGCCGCGGCGGGCAGCCCACCGCTCATCACCTTGCCGAAGGTGAACAGGTCGGCTTCGACGGGATCAAGCCCGTACCAACCACTTCGGCTCATCCGGAACCCGGTCATCACCTCGTCGACGATCAGCAATGCGCCGTGCTCGGCGGTGATACGCCGAAGGGCGGCGTTGTAGCCGGGCAGCGGCGGAACCGCACCCATGTTGCCCGGGCACGCCTCGGTGATGACCGCGGCGATGGTGTCGCCGAACGTGGCGAAGGACTCCTCCACGGCGGCGACGTCGTTGTAGGGCAGCACGATCGTGTCGGCAGCCGTGGCACCGGTGACACCTGGCGACGACGGCAGACCGAGGGTGGCGACACCTGAACCGGCGTCGGCGAGCAGCGCATCGACGTGGCCGTGGTAGCAACCGGAGAACTTGATGACCTTGGAGCGGCCGGTGAAGCCGCGGGCCAGACGCACCGCGCTCATGGTGGCCTCGGTCCCGGAGTTCACCAGGCGCACCCGTTCGACCGGTTTCACGCGAGCGATGATCTCGGCAGCCAGCTCGGTCTCACCGGGAGTCGGCGCCCCGAACGACAGGCCGTCGGCGGCGGCGCGCTGTACCGCCTCGACGACGGCGGGGTGCGCGTGGCCCAGGATCATCGGGCCCCACGAGCACACCAGGTCGATATAGCGGTTGCTGTCGGCGTCGGTCAGCCAGTAACCCTTGGCGGAGGTGATGTAGCGAGGCGTGCCGCCGACGGAGTTGAAGGCCCGGACCGGCGAGTTCACTCCGCCGGGGATCACTGCGCAGGCGTCGGCGAACAGCCCGGCCGATGCCGCCGTCGAGGCGGCCTGATCCGTACTGCTCATGGCCACCAGTGTCCCAGACCGCGGGGGTGCTCAACTACAGGGTGTAGGACTCCGGGTGAACGTCACATCCGCCACAACCGACCTGCGGATTTCCGCGAGACTGAAGCCGTGCAGGAAAAGTTCGAGTGAGCCTCTGTGTGAGTTCAATCTCGCCTGCCGCGAGTCTTGAGGTACGCGGCGCTTCAGAGTTTGATCGGGTGATGCAACTGCCGCAATGGCTGGCCAGGTTCAACCGGTACGTCACCAATCCGGTGCAACGAGTGTGGGCCGGCTTCGTCCCCACCATGGGGATCCTCGAACACGTCGGCCGACGCTCCGGCGCGCACTACCGCACCCCGGTGATGGTGTTCACCACCGACGACGGCATCGCGATCCAGCTCACCTATGGGCCGAATCGGGACTGGCTTAAGAACATCACCGCGGCCGGCGGCGGCCGGCTCAAACGCTACGGTCGGACGTTCGACGTCAGCAATCCACGAATGGTGCCGAAAGCCGAAGCCGCGCCTCATGTTTCGGGCCCCTGGCGGCCATTGTTCAGGGTGCTGCCGTTCGAGAACGCGGTACTGCTGACCCGCTCCTGACCAGCGACCAGGCGCATAACCCTACGGTGATCGCCTCGGCCAGCACGCTGGTCAGCGCATGCGGTACCGGCTGCCAACCGTGTTCGATGAACCCGTGCAGCCCAACCGTGCGCGACATCGCGAAAGCCACCAGCGAACCGAGTGCGGCCACCAACGCCACCGCACGCAACCATGCCGGCCCGCCGAGTGCGATCAGGATCGCCAGCGCCACGAAAACGCTCGTCAGCACCAGGAAGCCCGGTCCGACGGCCGGGACGGACGAGTATCCGTGCAAATAGAGATAGCCGTGACTGGCCGCGCTGACCAGCAGGCTCGCGGCTATTGCCAGATTGATCAGGCGGGTCATTGCAGGGTCTGCTCTTTCAGGGCGAGCACATTCTGGCCGCGGGTGTAGCTGACCTCGCGGATGCCGAGGGCGTCGTGAAGCCGGCCGGCAGGCAGGGTCAGCGGCTTGGGGGCGGGCCCGTCGCCGGGATGCGGCAGCGGATAGGCCGTAGTGGTCGCGCTGTAAAACGTGACGTTGTCCTCCGTCTTCACAAACAGTTGGTGGACATGACCGTTGAGGCACGTCACCGACGAGAACCGGCGCAGGTAGCTCAGTGCCTGGGTCGAGTCGTCGGTACCCCAGCCCCAGTCCGGGTACATCGCGAACAGCGGGATGTGGCTGAGCACGACGATGGGGGTGTCCGACGACAGCGACGCCACGTCCTTCTCGATGAACTCCAGCTGGTCGGCTCCGAGATGACCCAGCTTCTTCAGGTTCAGCGTGTTGACCAACCCGATGACGTGCACGCCCGCGATGTCGAAGCTGTACCAGCCGTCACCGCGGGTGCCCGCACCGAACACCGACCGATACTTCTGCCCGGCGTCGTCCACCGAGTCGTGCTCGCCCGGGACGGTGAAGACGTGCGGGGTGTTGAGTGTCCCCAGCATCTGGTTGACCTGGTCGAACTGGGCGGGGGTGGCCAGGTGGGTGAGGTCACCGGTGTGGATGACGAAATCGGGTGTGTACCCGAGATTGTTGACCTGCCGGATGGCCCGCTCGAAGGATCCCGTGACGTCGGTGTTGGCGGTGCCGGTGAACCCGATATGGCTGTCGCTGATCTGAGCGAACCGCAATGTGGGCCGGGTGCCGGTGGCGGCCGGCGCGCTCGCGACATGGGACAGCACCTCGCCGCCGACCACGGCCAGGCCGACCGCAGCGCCGAACCAGGCTCCGTGCCGGATCAGCTGGCGTCTGCTCATCTGGTGCGGGTCGCCGGTCATGCGCTCACCACCACGGTGCCGTGCATGAACGGGTGGATGCTGCAGATGTAGTCGAAGCTGCCGGCCTTGGTGAACGTGAAGCTGTAGGTGGCGTTGGCGTCCAGACCCGGTGAGCGAAACGAGCCGTCGTTTGCGACGACCGTGTGCGGCTCCTCGTCCTTGTTCGTCCAAGTGACGGTGTCGCCGACCTTGACGGTCAGGGTGGCCGGGGTGAACGCGAAATTGGTGATGCTGACCGCGGTTCCGGCGACGGGCGGGGCGGGCGCGGTCGTCGTGGCCTGTGGCATCGGCATCCCGGGCATGTTCGACATCCCCGGCATGCCAACCGATGTGCCGCCGTTCGGCCCGAAATCGACCGTCGGCGGTGGGGCTTTCGCCGGCGTGGCGCATGCGGCGCTGCCGACAACGACCGCCAGGCACGCCAGCGCGGTACGGGTGTGGTGCATGGAATCTGCCTCCTCGGCTGAACCCAGTCCGCGGCGCGGACCGTCTCATCAAGAGGTACGGCTGCGGTTACACGCCGACGATCGTGTAACCCCGCCGCCTATCTCTTATCGATGAGCGGAAGGCAACCGATGATGGCGGCGCAGGACGATCGACGCCCGCGACCCGAGCTACGCCTGGTCGCCGACGCGCGCTATCCGGATTGGGAAGCCGTCTACGACGACAACGTCACGTGGGTCTACCGCCTGATTTTCGGCCGGGTGGGAAACCGCGCCGACGCCGAGGACCTGACCTCGGAGGTATTCCTGGCCGCGATGCGCCCGCTGCGCTTGACCGCCAGCATCGCCGAAGTGCGTGCCTACCTGCGGGCCACCGCCCGCACCGTGCTGGCGGCGCATTGGCGGGCCACCCTGGGCACCGAGATCACCACCATCGAGGACGTGCCCGCCACCGTGTTCGGTCCCGCCGCGCCGAGCACCGCCCCGCAGCGCGTCGCCGCCCTTCTCGGCGCCCTGCCCGACAACTATCGCCGGGTGCTGGAACTGCGTTTCCTCCAAGGCTGTTCGGTGCGGGAGGCGGCCAATACGCTCGGCATCAGCGTCGCGAACGCGAAGGTGTTGCAGCATCGAGCGTTACGGCTGGCCGCACAGATCAGCGAGGGGGCCCTGCCATGACCCGCCGCGATCTTCGCCACTACATCGACGATATGCTCGCCGGCCGACAGCCGAAAAGCTTCACCCCCGACGAGTTCGAGGCCGCCCAGCTGCGCACCGCGATCGACCTCACGGCCGCCCGCGAGGACGCCGGCGAACCGCGACCGGAATTCGTCGACGGGCTCAAAGCCCGGCTGGCCGCCGAAATGTCCTCGGATCGACCGACTTCGACGAACACACCACCTGCCAAGCGAGCAATGTCGGCCTCCCGCCGACAGGTGATCGTCGGCACCTCCGCCGCGGCAACGGCTGCGGTCGCCGGGGTTGCGGTCGACCGGATGGTGGTCCGACCGCAGACCGGCGAACAACCAGTCGCCGACCCGGAATTGGTGCCCACCGATGGGGCGTGGCAGACCGTGTCGTCCAGCGCTGACCTCCCCGAAGGTGCGGTGCGCGCGTTCGATCTGGGCTCGGTCAACGGATTCGTCCGGCGGGTCAACGGCCGGGTCGACGCCGTGTCCGGAGTGTGCACCCACCAGGGCTGCAAGCTGTGGTTCGACCAGGGCGACGACCGGCTGCGCTGCCCATGCCATTCGACGTCGTTCTCACCGGCCGGCACCGTGGTTACGCATGCTCTGCCGATCGCCCCGAAACCGTTGCCACACTTAGACGTGCGCGAGCGCAACGGCGTCGTCGAGGTACTCGCACCGCCACCGCAGACGACCTGAGAGCTGTAACCCACGCGCCTATCTCAAGGTATGTACAGCAACCTCATCGCAGCAGCACTCGTCGGCGTCGCACATATCGTGTCCTCGTCGGGAATCGGTTCGGCACCCGACATCATCAGCCAACTCCAGAGCCAGGGCTACCAGGTTCAACTCAACGGCCAACCGACCGGCGGGCTGTCCCAGTGCACGGTCACCGACGTGCACCAGGCGATGCCCACGGCCTACGTGGATCTCGATTGCACCAGCAGCGACTAGACCGGTACTGCACGCAGCGCTTCGGGCAGACTCGGCAGAAAGTGCTTGGTGGCGAAAGCCCGTATCTCGTCTGCGGTTTCGAGCGGCACCGGACTTGGTAACAGCATCGCCATCATCGCGTAGCGCCAGATGTTGTCAGCCAATTCATGCACGGCCTGCGGTCCGATCCGATCGGCGAAGCCGGGCGGGAAGATCACCTGCAGCGCCGCCTCGATGCGCTGCACCGCTGCGTCGTAGTGCAACCGGGCCAGCTCCAGCGTCAGCGCCGGCTCGTCAACGACCATGCGATTGAGTACCCGGTGCCGTCGGGTTCGCAGGATCGCCTGGGTGAACGCTTCGACGTAGTAATTCGACTGCGGGCGAGCATTTTTCAACTCTTCGGCGATGTCGTGGAACAACCGCAGGTTTTCCCGGTCCATCACCGCGGCCACGAGGTCGTCCTTGTTGGCGAAGCGCCGGTAGATCGTCGTCCGGCTCACCCCGGCCCGGCGGGCGACGTCATCGAGGGCGACCCGGCGGATGCCATGCTGATCGAACTCGACGAGCGCGGCGTCGAGTATCGCTTCGGTCGATTGGTCAGGCATGCCCCGCCTGCGCGAAACCCTTTGCAGCGTAGCGGTTGTAGCGGACATTCATCGGAAGACGATCCCACAACCAGTTCACCGGACGCGAGCGCCAGAACGCCGCGAAGCGCTGGTAGTTGCGCTCCTTGCGGTCACTCCACGGCAAGCCGAGAATTTCGCGGGTGCGCGGCGGCATCCCACCGGTGGTCAGGAACGCCGCGACGGGGTTGAAGATCGGCGCCACCAGCCGCCAGACGATCGGGTTGACGGCTTTGGGTCGCGGAAATCCCTTGGTGACGTAGCCAACTCCGTAGGCGGCGGTCCGGTGCGCCACCAGCACCTCGTTGATCATCCGGTCCCAGTACCGCTCGAACTCGGCGTAGTCGGCGGGCATCGGACGATCGCTCACGCCATAGCGGCGATACCAGGTCTTGGACTCCAGATACATCTGCTCCTTCTCCTCGCGCGAGAGGCGCTTGACGAAGGTGTCGGCGAAGTAGAGCGCCTGATCGAAGAAGGTGGCGTGCGCCCAGTAGTAGGTGTCGGGATCCAGCGCGTGGTAGCGACCGGCCTTTCCCGGTGGGCCGGGCATATCGCCCTTGATGTCGTGGTGGAAGTCGCGGACCCGCGTGCCGGCGTTGTCGTCTTCACTGCCGTAGACGGTCATGAAGATCGGCGGCAGCGAGCGTTTGATCCGGGCGGCGGTGTCGGCGAACCAGACCGAATGGTCGAGCACACCCTGGCCGAGTTCGGCGAGCATGTTCTGCAGCACTGCCGGGCGGGGGCCGATGAGGAACATCCGGTTGTCGCCGAAGTATCGCCAGACCAGTGACTGTGGGCCCAGCGGCAGGGCGTCGGTGGCCGAGTGGGATTCGGCAAGATCCGTCATGTGCAACAGTGTTACAGATTTCGCACTTTGTACCAACGGGTTCGTGACGAGCGTCACGCCGTCGCCGAGATCGACGAAATGCTGGTCGTGTTTGGCAGTTCTCTGCGAATCGTCGGTGTGGACGCAGTCAGAAGAAGCGCTTGAGCCGCAGGCTGTTGGTCACCACCAGAACCGAGGAGAACGCCATGGCCGCGCCGGCGATCATCGGGTTCAGCAGGCCCAGCGCCGCCAGCGGGATGGCCGCCACGTTGTAACCGAAGGCCCAGAACAGGTTCTGCTTGATGATCCGCAGCGTGCGCGACGACAGTCTCAGCGCGGTCGGGACGGTACGCAGGTCCCCGCGAACCAGCGTGATGTCGCCGGCCTCGATCGCGGCGTCGGTCCCGGTGCCCATGGCCATGCCCACGTCCGCGGTGGCCAGCGCGACCGAGTCGTTGACCCCGTCCCCGACCATCGCGACCTTGCGGCCCTGAGCCTGCAGCCGGCTGATCGCGTCGGCCTTCTCCGAAGGGAGCACGCCCGCGATGACGTTCTCGGCGGCGATGCCGACCTCGGCGGCCACCCGTGCGGCAACCGCGGGGTTGTCGCCGGTCAGCAGGATCGGCGTGATGCCCATCGCCTTCAACTCGGCGATGGCCTCCGCACTCGTCGGCTTGACCGCGTCGACCAACCGGATCACCCCGCGCCGGTTGCCGTCGGCACGCACCTCCACGCTGGTGCGCCCGTCGTCGTCCGACTGCTCTCCGGCGCGGGAGACCTGCACCCGCACACCGTCAACGACGCCGCTGACGCCCGTCCCGGGGTCGTTGGCGAAGTCGCGCACCGCAGGCACGCTCAGGCCCCGCTCCCGGGCGGCGGCCACGATCGCCGCGGCCACCGGGTGCTCGGACGCCGACTCGACCGCAGCTGCCTGCGCGAGCACCGCGTCGGCGTCGACACCGGCTTCGGTCTCGACGGCCGCCACGCCCATCGAGCCGGTGGTCACCGTGCCGGTCTTGTCGAGGACGACGGCGTCGATGCCGGTGACGGTTTCGAGAACCTGGGGCTCCTTGATCAACACCCCGAGCTGAGCGCCGCGACCGGTACCGACCAGGATCGCGGTCGGCGTCGCCAGGCCGAGTGCGCACGGGCAGGCGATGATCAGCACGGCGACCGCCGCGGTGAACGCCGCGGTGGCCGAGCCGCCGGCAACAAGCCAGGCACCCAATGTGATCGCCGCGATGGCCAACACCACCGGGACGAAGATCGCCGACACCCGATCGGCCAGCCGCTGGATGGACGCCTTCCCGCTTTGGGCGTCCGAGACCATCCGGGCCATCCGCGCGAGTTGGGTGTCACCGCCAACCCGCTTGGCCCTCACCAGAATTCGGCCGTAGGTGTTGACCGCCCCGCCGAGTATCTCGTCACCAGGGCCGACGTCGGCCGGCACCGACTCCCCGGTCATCGCCGAGGTGTCCAACGCCGACGTGCCGTCGACGATCACTCCGTCGGTGGCCACTCGCTCACCGGGCCGCACGACTATCACGTCACCAACGTGCAAGTCCTGCACCGGGATTCGCACCTCGACATCGTCGCGCAGCACAGTGGCATCCTTTGCGCCCAGCGACAGCAGCGCCCGCAATGCCGCGCCCGCCGACCGCTTGGCTTTGGCCTCGGCATACCGGCCGGCCAGCAGGAACACCGTCACCGCGGCCGCGACCTCGAAGTAGACGTGCCCGTGCCCGTGCTCGGCGGCGCCGGTCAGCACCGAATACAGCGACCACAGGTAGGCAGCCAGTGTGCCGATCGACACCAGGGTGTCCATGGTCGACGCCCCATGCCGCGCACTGTTGAGCGCGGCCTTGTGGAACGGATAGCCACCCCAGAACACGATCGGTGTCGTCAGTGCCAGCACCACCCACAGCCATCCCGGGAACTGCCAGGGCATCACCATCGACAGCGCCACCACCGGCACCGCCAGCACCGCCGAGCCGATCAGCCGGGGCCGCAGCTGTTCACTGGGGACGTCGTGGTTCATGTGGTCGTGTCCGTGGCCGGAGTGATCCACCACCGACGCGTGGTAGCCGGTGGATTCCACGGCGTGGATCAGGTCGTGCTCTGACACCTGCGGTCCGTGCTCGACGTGTGCGCGCTCGACGGCGAAGTTCACCGTGGCCTGCACGCCGTCCAGGTCGTTGAGGCCGCGCTCGATACGGGCCGCGCACGACGCGCAGCTCATGCCGGTCAGCTGGAGGTCGGTCGTCGCCATGGTTCCGATGATACCCCTAGGGGGTATCTTGTCCAGTGTCTACCCGATCACCACAACAGCACACCGGTCTCGTCCTCGGGTGGCTCGGGATCCTCCTGGTCCGGCGGGTCGGGGTCGTCGTCGGGGCTTTCCGGCGGGGGCACCGACCACAGGTGCCGACGCCGGTCGCCGGTCACGATGACCCGCCTATCGGTCCGGAACGGCCACCCCCACGACGCTCCCGGATCGCCTCGACCAGCCCCGAGACGGGCACCAGGGCGCCCGCCGCGATCGCGTCGAGGCGACCCCAGCCCTGGACGTCGACGGAGAGGCCGTCCATCACCGGCAGTTCGGCGGTCACCGCGAGTAATCCGCACGCCACGGGCCACCGCTCCGCGGGCAGGCCGGCAAGCGCGTTCCGCAGCGCACCGCGCGCCACCTGGGCCAAGGCGCGGACCCGACACTGGTCGAATGGCTCGAGACTCGCGTCGCACACCAGGAGACCGGGCTGCCGCCGAGGGCGCAACCAACCCACGGTGAGCAACTGTTCCCGGACCGCGGCGATCACCTCGTGCTGATTGCCGGCGATCAATTGCGCCCAAGTCGCCCGATTGTGGACGCCCACCTGCGCGAATTCGGCCCGCAGAATCGGATCGTCGGGACTGGCCGCCCGGGCCGGGACCGGCTTGCCGGCACGCTCCACCAGGAAACCCCGAAGGTACAGATCCGTCAGCATCGCGGTCCGCAGCGCAAAGCCGAAGAGCGCGGGATCGTAGCCATCGAACCGACCGCTCCGCGGATCGAACGCGAGCAGGAACAGCTGCCCGTGCAGGGTCGAGGGCAGCTGGGAGAACTCAGACGGATCGCCGATGCGCCCCATACCGCCTCCTCGCTCCCCGGTTCCAACTCTGGGCCACCGACCGCGCGAGGACATCCGTAGCCGACTACTCAATTTTCGGCCCGATCTGGGCGGCCGGGAGTGGGAGAATGGCCACACCGACGACGAAAAGATGACCCGGATGACTCTGACCCACATCGATACGCGGTCAGCACCGACCGAACACATCGCCGTGCGGTGCGTGGACTCCGACGTCCACCCGGTGCCGCGCCGCGGGGTGCTGATCGACTACATCCCCGAGCCCTGGCGCACCAAGTACTTCCTCTCCCACCCGATCGGGGAGCAGATCTACTACGACGCGCCCGACTATGCGCACGCCTATGCGATGCGCACCGACACCTTCCCGCCCGACGGCGAGTTCGCCGGCACCGACCCGGATCTGGCATTTCGCCAACTCGTCATGGAGGCCGGCGCCGACATCTGCATCCTGGAACCGCTGGCTCCCGGGGCGCGTCTGGCCGACGCGGCGCAGGCGTCGGCCATCGCGACCAACCGCTGGCTCGACGAACACTGGCTGGACAGCCGCAACAACTGGCACCAACGCTGGCGCGGGTCGATCACGGTGGCGATCGAAGATCCCGCCGGGGCGGCCCGCGAGATCGAGCAGTGGGCCGGCCACCCGTACATGTCGCAGATCCTGATCAAGGCCGAACCGCGGCCGTCATGGGGCGATCCCCGGTACGACCCGGTCTGGGCGGCCGCCACCAAACATGACATCACCGTCAGCTGCCACCTGGGCCGGGGCAAGTTCGAGACCCTGCCGATCCCGCCGGTCGGCTTCCCCAGCTATAACCACGACTTCATGGTCAGCTACTCACTGCTGGCGGCCAATCAGGTGATGAGCCTGATCTTCGACGGCGTCTTCGACCGGTACCCCACGTTGCGGATCGTGTTCGTCGAGCACGCTTTCAGCTGGATCCTGCCGCTGATGTGGCGGATGGACGCCATCTACGACGCGCGCAAATCGTGGGTCGACATCACGCGCAAGCCCAGTGACTACGTCAAGGACCACATCAAATTCACCACCCAGCCGCTGGACTATCCCGAGGACAAGACCGAACTGCTGCGGGCCTTCGAATGGATGGAATGCGAGAAGATCCTGCTGTTCTCCTCGGACTACCCGCACTGGACCTTCGATGACCCGCGCTGGCTGGTCAAGCACCTTCCCGAGCACGCCCGTGATGCCGTGATGTGGCGCAATGGGGTGCAGACCTACAAGCTGCCTACGACGGTTCCAGTGCTGGAGGGACAGACTCGGGTGTTCTGAGCTGCACCGCGGTGCGGGCCCGCCTGCTGCGGACCAGACCTGCCACACCCAGCACCGCGAGCACCCCGGCCAAGGTGACCAGTAACCAGGTCAGCATCATCAGCGGCGGGTCGAAGACCGCCGACGTCGTCGAGGGCTGCCCGTCGGTGACCGGCGCCACGACCGCCACGCTGCGGGCGGCCAAACCGGTGACCACGGCGCCGGCCAGCGCCAGTGCCGCCAGGACGATCTGGACGATGTGCCTCACGAGGCGTCCACCGTCTCACCCTCGACCAGTGCGGTCAGCGCGGCGCGAAGGGCGCGATGATTGCGGGCCCAGGCTTGCGCGGTGCGCTTGCCGGTGAGCTCGACGCCGATGCCGGTCCGGCCGCGGGGCACGCCGGACAACTCTCCGAGAGCCCGCGAGGTCTGCCACTTCTCCAGGGGCTCACGCGATTTCGCCGAATGCTCAGCCGGCGGGAACACCCGCACGATGTGGCTCAGCTTGGTGACCTCGGTGCCCTGACGCAGCGCCTCCCGGGTCAGTTCCACACTGGTGTGGATGCGGGCGGCTTTGACCTGGATGTAGAGGAAGCCGGTGACGAGCACCAGGAAGATCAGCGGCACGACCGGCTGGAATCCCACCCCGCCCTTGATCTGGATCAGCAGCATCGTGATCGCCGACGCCGGGCCGGCGACCAGCCAGTACCAGCTGGCACCGGTTTCGGAGAACAGCCGCTCCGGCTGCTCGTGCGGCTGATCGTCAGACATCGGACTCCGGGGTGTACCACTCCTGGGCTGCCGGCCGCATGATCAACACCGCGGGGACGATCACCAGCACCAGGGCGAACAGCCAAACCAGGCCACCGGTCATCACCGAGAACAGTGCCAAGAGGATCGCCAGCGCGATCGAGAGTGCCACCGCGGCCCGCCGGAAGCGGGTGTCGCCGCTACGGGTCCGGCCTGCGATGTAGCTCAACAGCGCACCGGCGACGATCCACAGCACACCGGCGCCCCGGAAGAACACCGGCACCGGGCCGTTGGAGAACGCGAGCAGTAGGCCGCCCAACATCAGCACGATGGCCCCGGCCAGCCAGCACCAGAACGCGATCGAGACAAGGCGCGGCCGGGGTTGGGTTGCGGTCATGGTCGGGCCAGCCTATCGGGTCACTTGCTGAAGAACCCGTGGGCGTCCGGCCGGTGCAGCAGGAAGGCGCCGCCCATGATCAAGACCGAGCCGATGATGCCGGTGACCGCGAAGACCACCGCCTGCACGGTCTCCCGCTCGGTGCTGAACAGGCTGGCCGCGGTGTAGATGACGCTGGCCACGCCGCCGCCGGTCAGCACCGTCCGGGTCCAGCGATAGCCCGACCGCATCAAGAACAGGAAGGTGACGACCACCGCCGACACCGTCACCGCGAACAACACCGTGATCCCCATGACGAAGAACGACGAATGCTTGCTCGCGGTGAAGTACGCGTCGACGAGGTAGCCGATGACCATCAGCGGCAGAGCGACGAGCCACAGCCAGAAGCCGGTGTCGACGTCGGCGGGACGCGCGGGAGCCGTGGGCGGCTGCTGATGCGTCACGCCAGCCAGCCCGCGACGTCAGCAGCCCAGTAGGTCAGCACGATGTCGGCGCCGGCACGCCGGATGCTGGTCAGTGACTCCAGCGCGGCAGCCCGCCCGTCGATCCATCCGTTGGCCGCGGCCGCGCTGATCATCGCGTACTCCCCCGATACCTGATAGGCGGCGACCGGAACCGGCGAGACGTCGGCGGCCGCTCGCACCACGTCCAGGTAGGCCATTGCCGGCTTGACCATGATGATGTCAGCCCCCTCGTCGAGGTCGAGAACGATCTCGCGCAACGCTTCCCGCGCGTTGCCGCTGTCCTGTTGATACGTGCGCCGGTCCCCTTGCAGGCTCGACGCGACCGCCTCGCGGAACGGGCCGTAGAACGCCGAGGCGAACTTCGCGGCGTAGGCCAGGATCAGCACGTCGGTGAAGCCGGCCGCATCGAGGCCGTCGCGGATCGCCGCCACCTGACCGTCCATCATGCCGCTGGGCCCCACCACGTGGGCTCCCGATTCCGCCTGTGCCACAGCGAGTTTGACGTATTGGGTGTTGGTGGCGTCGTTGTCGACCCGACCTCGAGCGTCGAGCACACCGCAGTGCCCGTGGTCGGTGAATTCGTCGAGGCAGGTGTCGGCCATCAGCACCGTGTCGGTGCCGAGGTCCTTGGCGAGATCGCGCAGCGCCACGTTGAGGATGCCATCGGGATCCACCCCGCACGAGCCGAGAGCGTCCTTGTCCGACTCACGCGGAACCCCGAACAGCATCACACCCCCGACGCCGGCAGCCACCGCCTGTTCCGCGGCGCGGCGCAGCGAGTCGCGGGTGTGTTGATACACCCCCGGCATGGAGGCAATCTCCCGCGGCTCGTCGATGCCGTCGGCGACGAACATCGGGAGCACCAAATGCCTTGGCTCCACGCTGGTTTCGGCAACCAATCGGCGCAGCGCCGGGGTCGAGCGCAACCGGCGCGGGCGCTGCCGTGGATAGCCGGGCAATGACATGCCTTCTTTCCGGTTAGCGGCGTCGGCTCTTCTTGCGCGGCGGCGGCAACGCGCCCTCGGCACGCAGCCGGGCGGCGTGCTCGGCCAGTGCATCGACCAGCGGACCAACCGCAGCCGTCTCCGGCTGCACGTCGACCCGCAGCCCGAATTCCGCAGCCGTCTCCGCCGTCTTCGGCCCGATGCACGCCACGATGGTGCGGGCGTGCGGCTTGCCGGCGATACCGACCAGGTTGCGCACGGTCGAGCTCGAGGTGAAGCACACCGCGTCGAACCCGCCGGTCTTGATCATCTCGCGGGTCTCGGCCGGCGGCGGCGCCGCACGCACGGTGCGGTAGGCGGTGACGTCTTCGATCTCCCAGCCGCGGTCGCGCAGACCTTCGGCCAGGGTTTCGGTGGCGATGTCGGCACGCGGCAGCAGCACCCGGTTCACCGGATCGAAAATGCTGTCGTACTCCGGGAATTCGTCGAGCAGACCGAGTGAGGACTGCTCACCGGCCGGGACCAGCTCAGGGCTGACACCGAAGGCGCGGACCCGGTCGGCGGTCGCCTCGCCGACACAGGCGATCTTGACGCCGGAGAAAGCCCGCGCGTCCAAGCCGAACTCGCCGAACTTCTCCCACACCGCGCGCACCGCGTTGGTGGAGGTGAACACCACCCACTGGTAGCGGCCGTCCACCAAACCCTTGACGGCCCTTTCCATTTGGGCCGGGCTGCGCGGCGGCTCGACGGCGATGGTGGGCACTTCGATGGGCAGCGCGCCGTGGCCGACCAGCCGGTCGCTCATCTCGCCTGCCTGGTCCTTGGTGCGCGGCACCAGGACGGTCCAGCCGTACAGCGCCCGGCTCTCCCACCAGTTCAGCTTCGCGCGGTGCGCCACCGTCTTGCCGATGGTGACCACCAGCGTGCCGGTCAGCGGACCGGCCGGATCGCTGTTGCAGGCCAGGGTGGCGCGGTCGGTCAGGCCGTGCAGGGTGGTCTCGACCGAACGCTGACCGCAGGTGGTGCCGTTGGAGGTCACCACGCACGGCGTGGCCTCGGCCAGGCCGTACTCGATCAGGGTGCGCGCGGACTCGGGAAGGTGCGAGGCGCTCGCGGTGAGGATCAGCGGGCCGGGTGCGGCGGCCAGGGCCGCCCAGTCGACCTCGCCGCGCACGTCGGCGACGGTGTGCGCCGATCCCAGCGGCAGACCCGCGTAGGTCGGGACCGCGCTGGTGGCGGGCAGGCCCGGAACGATCTCGAACTCGGCGTGGGCGCGGGCGACGGCGTTGACCTCGGTGATGACCGAATCCACCGACAGCGGATCACCGGCAACCAGGCGCACCACGTCGAAGCCTGCCTTGGCCTCGTGGACCAGCGTCTTGGCTACTTCGGCCGGGTCGCCGAGCGCGGGCCGGACGTCGGGGCCGACGGAGACCACAGGCGGCGCGGTCTCGTCATGGCCGTCGGCAGGGGGGCCGTCCGGTGCGGGTGCGGGCCCCGACGCCGGCGGCAGGTCGGTGCCGACCACGCTCAGGACGGCCGGCGGCACGTCGGGATCGGTGAACACCAGCGCGGCGTTGGCCAACACGGTGCGGGCTCGCGTCGTCAACAGGTTGGGGTCGCCCGGACCCGAGCCGACGAACGTGATGTGTCCCGGCTTCGCCTTGCGTCCCCGACCGCTCACATGACCAGTCATCGCTTCACTCCCGCTCTACTCCGTCTTCTGCCGTGCGTACGGAGCTCTGTACCGACATGACTTCACGCGCACCGAGCTCGAACAACTCCGCGGCGACCGAGAGCCCCAGCTCTGCGGACCGGCCGGGTGTGCCGATACCGGACGCACGAATCACATCGGATCCGTCTGCTGCCGCCACGCATGCGCGCAGTGACAGCTCGTCGAAGACGCGGCCGTCGTCATCGATGGACTCGACCACTTCGGCGATCGCGCCCACCGGTGCGGAACAACCCGCCTCCAGTTTGGCCAGCAGGGTTCGCTCCGCGGTGACCGCGACGCGGGTGTCGGGATCATCGAGTGATCCCAACAGCGCCACCAGCTCGGTGTCGCCCGCGCGGCACTCGATCGCAAGCGCACCTTGGGCCGGCGCTGGCAACATCTGCACCGGCTCCAGCGTCTCGGTGACATCGCCGAGTCGTCCAAGACGGGCCAGGCCCGCCCGGGCAACCACGATGGCGTCGAGATCACCACTGCTTACCCTGTTCAACCTGGTATCTAGGTTGCCTCGTAGGGGGCGGATTTCCAAACCGAGACCCAGTGCTCTAAGCTGCGCGGCCCGTCGCACCGAGCTCGTGCCGATCACCGAGCCCGCCGGCAACTCCCCCAAAACCATTCCGTCCCGGGCCACCAAAGCGTCTCGGGCGTCTTCTCGGGGCGGGATCGCGGCGATGGTGAACCGCTCGTCGGATGCCGTCGGCAAATCCTTGTACGAGTGCACCGCCATGTCGACGCGACCGTCGGCAATGGCTTCACGCAGGGCGGCGGTGAACACCCCTACCCCGATCTCGGCGATCGGCTTGTCGGAGCGGTCTCCGGCGGTGCTGATGATGATCAGCTCGGCGCGATGCCCGCGCTCGATCAGTTGGTCTCTGATGGTCCCCGCCTGCGTGGTCGCCAGCAGACTGCCCCGGGTACCTATCCGGATCACCGTGTCGTTACTGCCGGCCAACCGCGCTACCCGGTGCCGTCGGTTCGGCCCTGATCGAATTCCGTTGCCAGCAGGGGCAATTCACCTGCGGCCACGGCATCGACGGCCTGCGGATCGAGTTCGAAAAGTTCCCGCAACGCCTCGGCGTAGCTGTCGCCGCCCGGCGCGCTGGCCAGCTGCTTGACGCGCACCGTCGGGGCATGCAGCAGCTTGTCGACCACCCGCCGCACGGTGCGGGCGACCTCGTCGCGCTGCGCGTCATCGAGGCCCGGCAACCGGTTGTCCAGCCGCAGCAGTTCCGATTCGACGACGTCGGCGGCGCGCTGACGCAGTGCGGTGACCGTGGGTGTGACTTCCGACATCCGCTGGCCGGTCAGGTAGCTGGCAACCTCTGCGGCGACGATCTGCCGGGCTGCTTCGGCGTCGGTTGCCGCGGCCCTGGCCGACGGTTCGCGCTGCACCCGGTCCATATCGATGACCGCCACACCGGGCAGACCTGCCACTGCGGGGTCGACATCGCGGGGCATGCCCAGGTCGCAGAGCACCAGCGGAGGAGCGGTCTCATCGCGGCGGACGCTGGCCAGCGCGTGGTGCACGTCGGCCAGCGAGACCACCGGACGGACCGCGCCGGTACAGCTGACCACGACATCGGCGGCGGCCAGCGCGGCGGGCAGCTCCTCGAGGCTCAGCGCCCGGGCTGTCGCACCCTGCTGGCGGATGCTCTCGGCGAGGCGCTTCGCGCGTGGCAACGACCGGTTCACGACGTCGATGTGGGTGATGCCCGCGCGCAGCAGGTGCGCGACCGACAGCCCGCCCATCGATCCGGCGCCGACGACGGCCGCAGTGCGCCCGGCCAACCCGTCCATGCGCGAGGCGGCGATATCCAGTGCGACGGACACCACGCTGGCGCCCGCGGTATCGATCGCGGTCTCGGAGTGCACCCGCTTGCCCACCGACAGCGCGCGTTGCGACAGATCGTGCAGGATCCGCCCGACCGTCTTGTTGGCCTCGGCCGTGGCGTAGGCACGGCGGACCTGGCCGAGCACCTGCTGCTCACCGATCACGGCGCTGTCCAGGCCGCTGGCGACCGCGAACAGATGCTCGACGGCGGCCTCGGCGTAGCGGACGTAGGCGTACTTGGTCAGATCGCCCATCGGCATGCCGGAGTGCTCGGCGAGCACTTGCCCGATCGCCGACAGACCGCCGTGGAAGGCGTCGACCACCGCGTAAACCTCGACGCGGTTGCAGGTGGACAGCACCATCGCCTCGGTCACCAGCGACGACTGCAGGAGTTGATCGACGATTTTGAGCTGGTCCGACTCGTCGGTGGACAGCTGCTCGAGAACGGAAACCGGAGCGCTGCGATGCGAAACTCCGAACAGCAGGACGCTCACGGCACGATCACCTGGCCCGCTCCCTCGCTGTGACGGAATGCTCCGTTAGTGAAACTTAGTTCCACGGTAAACGCTGCGCAGGCAGCTGGCCAAATTCCGCCGGTGTTCACCGGGCAGACAGGTCGGCGCGAAGCCGCGCGACATCGACATCCCAGTAACTGTGCTCGCGCCCGTCGAGCAGCACGACCGGCAGCCGGTCGCCGAATTCGGCCCGTAAGGCGTTGTCCCCCGCGGCCGCAACGGCGTCGACGTCGATGGCCGACAGCTCGAAATCGAGTTCGGCGGCCAGCTCGGTGAGGCGCCCGTAGACCTGCTGGCAGATGGTGCACCCGGCCCGGGTCAACAGCTCGACGTGTGCGCGGCTCACCTGAGCCAGTGTCGCAGTTAGGGTTGACCCATGGGTTCTGGGGACCACGACCAGGAGCTTGCAGGTGATGCCGGCGCCGAGCTGGCCGTCGACGAGTTGGTCGCCGAGCAAGCCAGCGCGGTGGCGCGCGACGCCAGCATCGCCGCGGTGCGCGAGCCGGGGCCGGCCGCCGCCGAGCCGACCGTGCCGCCGCCCGCCGACCTCACCGCTGCCGCGTTCTTCGACGTGGACAACACGCTGGTGCAGGGCTCGTCGCTGGTGCACTTCGGCCGCGGGCTGGCCGCACGCAAATACTTCACCTACGCCGACATGGCCAAATTCATCTACGCGCAGGCCAAGTTTCAGCTCACCGGCCGGGAGAACAGCGACGACGTCGCCGAGGGCCGGCGCAAGGCGCTGGCGTTCATCGAAGGACGGTCGACAGCCGAGCTGATCGCTGTCGGCGAGGAGATCTACGACGAGATCATCGCCGACAAGATCTGGCCCGGCACCCGGGCGTTGGCGCAGATGCACCTCGACGCAGGCCAGCAGGTGTGGCTGGTCACCGCGACGCCGTACGAGCTGGCCGACACGATCGCCCGCCGACTCGGCTTCACCGGCGCGCTGGGGACCGTCGCCGAGTCGGAGAACGGGGTGTTCACCGGCCGGCTGGTGGGCGACATCCTGCATGGCGTCGGCAAGGCGCACGCGGTGCGGCAGCTGGCCATTCGCGAAGGGCTGAACCTGCGGCGCTGTACCGCCTATTCCGACAGCTACAACGACGTGCCGATGCTGTCGCTGGTGGGCACCGCGGTCGCCATCAATCCCGATGCCGATCTGCGCGAGCTGGCCCGCGAGCGGGGCTGGGAGATCCGCGATTTCCGCACCGCGCGCAAAGCGGCGCGCATCGGAGTGCCGTCGGCGCTGGCACTCGGCGCGGTCGGCGGAGCGCTCGCGGCAGCGGTGTCACGCCGGCGCTGATTCACAGCGTCGGCAATACCCGCTGATAGGCTCCCCGGGTGTCAATCGCCAGCGACATCATCGGAACCCACTACCGCTACCCGGACTACTACCTCGTCGGTCGCGAGAAAATCCGCGAGTACGCCAAGGCGATCCAGTCCGACGATCCGCTGCACTACAGCGAGGAGGCAGCCAAGGCTGCCGGTTACCCCGACGTGGTGGCGCCACTGACCTTCATCGCGATCCCGGGCCGCCAGGTGCAGCTCGACATCTTCCGCAATTTCGATGTCGGCATCAACATCGCGCGCGTCATTCACCGCGACCAGAAGATCAAATTCCACCGCCGGATCGTGGCGGGCGACAAATTGTTCTTCGATTCGTGGCTGGATTCGGTTGTCGAATCGCACGGCACGGTGATCAGCGAATTGCGCAGCGAAGTCACCGATGAAGATGGCAAACCGGTGATGACGACCGTCGTGACAATGATCGGCGAAGCCGGCGGCGACGAGGAAACCAATGCTCAGGTCGCGGCCATCGCCGCGGCGGCCATGGGCAGGCAAACGTAGCGCGCAGCGCGCGGGCTCAGCCCAGGAACATGTTGCGACGCTTCGTCAGCAACTGATACAGCGTCTGCTGGATGGTCTCGCGCACCTGATCGGTGAGATCGAAGGTGATCATCGGATCGTCGGCGGCGGCCTCGTCATAGCTGGCCGTCTCGATGGGCTTTCCGAACGCGATGTGCCACTTCGACGGAAGCGGGATCAGCCCGACCGGGCCGGCCAGCGGGAACAGCGGCGTGATCGGGAAGTAGGGCAGCCCGAGCACCCTCGCCAGGAGCTTGACGTCGGTGATCATCGGATAGATCTCCTCGGACCCGACGATCGAGCACGGGATGATCGGCGCCTTGGTGCGCAGCGCTGCCGAGACGAAGCCGCCGCGGCCGAAGCGCTGCAACTTGTAGCGGTCCCGAAACGGCTTGCCCAGGCCCTTGTAGCCCTCGGGAAAAACGGCGGTGAGTTCTCCGCCGGCGAGCAGACGATGGGCGTCGGTGGTGCACGCCATGGTGTGGCCGGCCTTGCGGGCGATCGGGCCGAGCATCGGCATATCGAAGACCATGTCGGCCGCCAGCAACCGCACGTCCCGGTTGGCCGGGTGATGGTCGTGGACCGCCACCGACAACATCAGCCCGTCCATGGGCAACGTTCCGGCGTGATTGGCGACCACGAGGCCGGCGCCCTTTTTCGGCAGATTCTCGATGCCGCTGACCTCGACTCGGAACCAATTCTGGAAAAGCGGCCGGAGCAAAGGCAATACGATCGCGTTGTTGAACATCGGGTCGAACCCGAATTCGTCCACCGAATAGTCGCCGGTGAATCGTTTGGTGACATACTCCGCGACGGCCGAAATGCGTTGCGCCAGTTCATTGGGCGCATCTTCGGCGACCCCGTTTCCACCGGGCCCGCGCCGCGCGTCGATTTCTCGTACTACGGCGGCGATCTCCTCAGCCGAGGCACGGGTGCCCGGGTCGGACAGTAGCGAGGGATGCCGGCGCGCCGCATCAGCGCGCTGCGCAGCACGACGTGACGCCGCAACTCGACTCGTATTCGAGTGCAGCGGAATCACTTTCGCCTTTGATTCACCCGCCACTTCGATACCTTCTCCCCACCATTGGCCCCTCAGCCGCCCCACCGCTGCGCAACGGCGACCGCGCGACTCTCCACAGATCGTACCCATTTCGGATCGATGATCGGTGTCAAACCTCGGCCGCGCACGTAGTCGTCGAACGCCTCCATCGTCGTCCATTTCGGTGTGAAGCCCAACTCGGAGCGCATTCTGGTGGTGTCCATGACCCGGCCGTAATTCAGCCAATCCATCTGGTCACGGTTGAGGTCGGAGGCCCGGCCCGCCCTTCGCAACGAATACAGTGCCCAAACCGCGGAATTCGGCAACGGAATCGCAATGCGTCCGGACCGCCGAACCGCTTGCGACATCATGATCACGCCGTCGGCGCCGATGTTGAACGTGCCCGATTTGCCTGCCATCGTGGCCCGCTCCAGCGCGCCGAGCGCGTCCTGCTCGTGCAGCAGCTGCAGCCGCGCATCGTGGCCGAGCATCGTGGTCACCAGCGGACCGGCCAGATACCGCGACAGCGCGGTGTCCATGCCCGGACCGATCATGTTGGCCAGCCGCAGGATCGTGACCGCGATGTCGGGCCTGCGCCTGCCGAGTCCGCGGGCATAGCCCTCGATGTCAATGCTGTCGCGGGCAAACCCTTCCGCGGGCGGACGGCGGCTGCTGCTGTCCTCGGTGAACGCCACCGGGTCGTGCGGATGCGAGCCGTAGACCTCTGAGGTCGACTTGAGGATCACCCGCCGCACCGAGGGCGCCTTCTGGCACGCCGCGAACAACTGCATGGCGCCCATCACGTTGATTTCCTTCAACGTGGCGCGTCCACCCGAGCGGGGGGCGTACGACGCCGCGGCGGCGTGCACCACGGTGTCGACTTCGCCGTTGCGAATCACCTTGGCGATGAATGGGTTTCGAATGTCGGCGCGCACGAACTCGGCGCGGCCCATCCGGCGCAGCAAGTCCTTGCTTGGCGCGACGGCGTCGACGGCGATGACCTTGTTGATCAGCGGGTTCTGCGCCAGACGCGCGGTGAGGTATCCACCGAGAAAGCGACATGCTCCGGTGACCAGCACGACCTTCGGGTAATGCGGGGCTTCATTGTCGATACCGCCGGAAGACATCAGAACAGCCTATCGGCCTGCGCGAAACCCGGCACAGCTCGACAACGATGGCCGAGCCAGGCCGGGTGCGACGACTACTTGCCGAGTTTTCTGCGCTGGACCCGGGTACGACGCAGCAGCTTGCGGTGCTTCTTCTTCGACATGCGCTTACGCCGCTTCTTGATGACTGAACCCATGTAAATCCGCTACCTAAATCCTCGCAGTGCCTGCACGAGAGCAGGCTTCTTGTGTCCCGAACACCTTACCTAAGCAGGCATGCGGAACGGAAAACGACCTGTTGCCGACGAGCCGGCGATGAGCGCCCGCGCGAAGAGCGATCAGCCCGCGTCGAAGTACGACGTCTCCAGCAGATCGTGAACAGCCTTGGCGTGCACCCGGAACGACCTGCCCACCCGCACCGCGGGCAGCTCGCCGTTGTGCACCAGGCGGTAGACCGTCATCTTGCTGACGCGCATCAGCGCGGCGACCTCGGCGACGGTCAGAAATTGAGCTCGAGCGGCGGGCGGGTTGTCGGCGCCGGCATCACGCGCCGACTTTCCAGCCGAATCCCGCGCTGATGGCCCGTTCATAGACGTCATCGCAACCCAATCCGTCAGGCACGGGCAGTTCCAGCGGCTTCCCCACCGCTGGCACCCAGCCGTGCATACACGAGGAGAATAGCGTGGCGGATGGGGTTACTGCGACGGGTGTGGGTCAATCCATCAGAAATTCTTTGAACTACTCTGATGTAATTCCTAGCTGCTCAGAGCGGGTTTTTGCGGCGTCGATGGCAGCTGCCAGGGCCGCCCGCAGCCCCCCGTTCTCGAGTTCCCGCAGGCCAGCGGCAGTGGTGCCGCCGGGTGATGTGACCATCGCCCGCAGCCGGGCCGGCGAGGTGTCCAGGCCGACGTCCTCGCCCGCAGCACGCTGGCTGTCGAGGCGTTCCAGCAGCATTGCCGCGGATCCGGCCATGGTCTGCACGGCAAGGTCCGTCGCGACGGCCCTTCCGAGCCCGTTGGCGACCGCCGCATCGACCAATGCTTCGACGAACAGGAAGAAATAGGCGGGCCCCGAACCGGAGACGGCCGTGACGGCGTCCAGCTGGCTCTCCGGGACGGTCAGCACATCGCCGACGCAGCGGAAGACCGCCGCAACGTCAGCGAGCTGCTCAGCGGTGGCGAACCGGCCCGGTGCCATGGCGCTGACGCCCGCACCGACCAGAGCCGGCGCGTTGGGCATCACCCGGACGACCGGTGACCCGGCGGGCAGTCGCGATTCGTAGAAGCTGATCGTCACCCCTGCGGCGACGGTGACGAAAACTTGCTCGACGGTGTCGCTCTCGGCCTGTGCGGCCGCCTCCGCGATCTCGGCGACCACGGACTCGGCATCACCGGGCTTGACCGCCACGATGACGAACGCCGCGGTCTCCACGGCCTCCGACACCGACGCCAGCTGGATCGAATATTTCTCGCCGAGATAGCGGGCACGCTCCGGCATGCGCTCGGAGACGACGATGTCCTTCACCTGCCGGCCTGCCCGAAGCAGCCCCGCAAGGATCGCCTCGCCCATACTGCCGCCGCCGATGATCGCGATTCTGGCCATGCGCAGACCCTATCGGCCGACCGATGCGGGCCGCCCGCGGCACGAGCAGGAGGCCGATGATTTCGGCTTGGGTCGGCCGTTCACGATTCCCCACGATTTCGGTGCGCTTTCGTTCGCTGCGCGGCGGTTAGCGCGCCGACATCACTGTGCGGGCACCAAGGCGAGCTGACGGGTCTGCACGATGATGCGCCCCGCACTGTCGACCACGGTGTGGTCCTCGTCGAACCAGTCCTGGCCGATCTGGGTCGTCGTGCACGACACCCGCAGCCAACCCGGATCGGGCATGCCGCGCAGGTACGCCGTCATCTGTACGGTCGGCGCCCAGCCGCGGCGGCCCACCGCGTAGCAGGCCGGCACCGAGATGTCGCCACACATCAGGGCGAACAACACGTCCACCGGCCCGTCTTTGGGTCGCACCCAGATCTTGAACACCGGCGCACCGGATTCGGTGCGCGTCTCGTCCAGGTCGGGCCGGATGTCGCAGCCGCGCGCCAGATTGTTGATCGCCGCCGCGGGGTGACCGGGCCCGATCGGTTCGATGTGCTCCGGCGGCTCGACGCTCATCAGCGGTGTCACCGGATTGGCCGACAACAGCGGCTCGACGTGATGTTCGGGGTCGCCGAGGGTGACGACGCAGCGCACACACGTGCGCCCACCCTGGGTCAGCGCCACGTCGACCAAACCGATTCGGCGCCCCCGCTTCTGCACTGCTGTGACCAGGCGAACCGACCCGGGATCCGGCGCCGACAGGAAGTCCGCCGACACGGCAACCGGTTCGAAGCCCGGGTGGTCGTACGCCTCACGAGCCGCCTTGGCGCACAACGCCAACATCACGCCGCCGTGGATTTTCGGGCCAATTGTCCAGTGCTCGTTGAGGTTTGCCTCAAAGCCGTTATCAAGCGGGTGCAATGTCATCGCATCGTCGAACCGGGGGTACATCAATACCTTTCTCGCTCAACGCAACAGGTGAGTGCGCGCGAACTGCAGCGATTCGACCAGCAGCGCCTCGCGCTCGGCCTTGGTACGCGCACCCGAGGTGGTGACCTCCAGGATCACATGCCCGGTGAAGTCACTTGCGGCCAGCATCTGGCACACCTCCGCGGTCGGCTGGGTTCCCCGGCCGGGCACCAGGTGTTCGTCGGTCGAGGCACCGTTGCCGTCGCACAGATGAAGGTGCACCAGACCCTCACCCATCCGGTCGGCCATCTCCAGGGCGTCGGTGCCCGCCGTCGCGGTGTGGGACAGGTCCAGCGTGTAGTGCGCGTGGTTGCCATCCAGCGGGTCATAGGACGGCGCGAACGCCGAAATGCCCACCCCGGGGCGGCCGCCGCGTTTGCGCATCCGCTCGATCGACGGGTCGCCGGAGCCGAAGAACCTGTCGGCACGGAACGGAAACATGTTCTCCACCGCAACGAGAACGTCACTGCGGCTTTCCAACTCGGCGACCTGCTCACTGAAGCCCTCGGCGTAGCGGCGCTGCCATCGGAACGGCGGATGCACCACGACGGTCTGCGCGCCGAGCCGCTCAGCGGCCTGCACGCTGCGGGTCAGCTTCGGGATGGGATTGGCGCCCCACACCCGCTGGGAGATCAACAGGCACGGCGCGTGCACCGACAACACCGGCACGTTGTACCGCCGGGACAGCTTGGCGATCTCGCCGATGTCCTGGCTCACGGTTTCGGCCCACACCATGAGTTCGACTCCGTCGTAACCCAATTCGGCTGCGTACTCGAACGCGGCCTCGGTCCTCAGCGGATAGACCGAGGCCGTCGACAGACCGACCTTGATGGCTGGGCGCACTGAAGAATCAGGTCGATTGCAACAGCGCCAGCGGCCCGAGCGTCACCAGCGCACCGACCGCCACTGCGATCAGCGTGCTGGCGATGTCCTCGGTTTTACGGACGATTCGGACGGCCACCACCAAACCGAGGATGACCAAGACCGAAAGCACCAGCGCGACGATGTTGTTCCACCGCCACAGCTGGTCGAACGCGATGAACAGCCCGGCACCGAATGCCACGGCAAGGATCGACTGCCCTGCCACCAGCAGCCCGCGCCAGAGTGCGGTGAGCTTGCCTTCGCGTGGCCGGTCCTCGGCGTGGTCCGCCTGGACGTCGCGGTCTGCCGACGCCGCGTCGCCGTCGTGCTCGTCTTCTGCCACACCGCGGCGGGCGAGGTCGTCGGCGACGGTCTGGCCGCTGAACAAGGCGCCGGCGGAGGACCGCAGATAGGACTGCAACTCGACGGCTTCGTCGACATGTTCGTCAGCGGTCAGGTCGAGCACCGGCGCCGCCTCGTCGACCGGGTCGAACGCCATCTGCTCGGCGTCGGAGTCCGATTCGTCGGCGGGAGTGGGTTCGGGCCTGCGCAGCGGGCGCGGGTCATAGCTGCGTTCCGGGCGCTGCTCGCGCCGCGGTAGCGGGCTGTCCGAGCGTGGCGGCGGCCCATCGAACGGGCGTTCCTTCGCCTCGTCCTGGTGTTCCTCGTGGAGTTCCGCTGCCTGGTCGTCCTCGACCACCTCGGTCGCGGCGGCCGCGCCGTTGGTGGCGGCCGGCGGCTGAACAGCCAGCTCCTGCTCGACCGGCTCCTCGGCGACCTCGTCCTCATGCAGGACGGGGTCCTCACGCACGACGGGCATCTCGCCGGTCCGAATGATGGGGATCTCGCCGGTCAGTTCGGCGACAGTCACGGCATCACTGTTGCCGCGGCGACGACGGCGACGCCCCCCGACCGGCGGTGAGCCGATCGTCCCGTTCTTGGCGAGCAGCTCGGCCACCGAGATGGGCCGGCTGTTCTCGCTGTCCTCTGGTGCTGTCATCGTGTGCCTCTCGATCGGGCAGTCGACCGATCAAAATTCTTGCTTCCAGCATCCCCCACGGCGGTTTCCACCAGGGCAGTTCCGTCAGCTTCACTGTCGAGTCGGCGCAGGATGAGACCCTCACGCAGCGCCCACGGGCAGATGTCCACGGATTCCAATGACAGTGCTCGCATGCTCGCCTCCGCCACCAGAGCACCGGCCACTATCTGTGGCGCCCGCTCGGCACTGACTCCCTCCAACTCGGCACGATCTGTCGTGGTCATCCTAGAGATGAAAGATATGAGCTGCCTCAGGCCGTTGAGGGTCAGCGTCCGTTTGACCCTGGGGCCGGCACCCGACGGGGCCGCGCCGGTGAGCCGCGCCAGCGACCGGAAGGTCTTCGATGTCGCGACCGCGAGGTCGGGGGCGCCGGCATCCAGCACAAAGGCACTGGCTTCGGCCAGCTCGTTGTCCAGCCAGTCACGCAGCATCGCGACGCGGCGGCGGCCCGGCGGATCGTCCGGGAGCCACTCGCGGGTGAGCCGGCCTGCGCCCAACGGCAGGGACATCGCCACCTCGGGCGCCTCGTCGACACCGTTGGACAGCTCGAGCGACCCGCCGCCGATGTCGAGGTTGATGATGCGTCCCGCGCTCCAGCCGTACCAACGGCGAACCGCCAGGAAGGTCAGCCGCGACTCGTTGGAACCGGACAGGACCTGCAGGTTCACCCCGGTCTCGGCGAGCACGCGCGCCAGGACGTCCTCGGAGTTCTTGGCGTCCCGCACCGCCGAGGTGGCGAAGGCCATCAGGTCGGCGCAGCCCGAGCTGGCCGCGATCTTGGCGAATTCGTCGATGGTGTCGATCAGCTTGTCGGCACCGCGGCGGGTGAGCTTGCCGGAGTCATCGATCGCCTCGGCGAGCCGCAGCGCGGCCTTGGTCGAGCTCATCGGAGTCGGATGCCCGCCGCGGTGGGCATCGACCACCAGCAGATGAACTGTGTTGCTGCCCACGTCGAGCACGCCTAATCGCACGTGAACAAAACTAGCCTGCGTTCCCTGCGCAGCACCTGCGACATGGGGCAAATGCCAGCGCGAAGGTGGCGCGTACTTGGACTACGGTTGGGCGCTGTGACAGATGCGCACGTGCACGAAGTCGACCTGGACTTCCCCCGCGAGTGGGTGGAGTTCTACGACCCGGACAACCCGGAACATCTGATCGCCGCGGATTTGACCTGGCTGCTGTCGAATTGGACGTGCGTGTTCGGCACGCCGGCCTGCAAGGGCACCGTCGAGGGCCGACCGGATGACGGTTGCTGTTCGCACGGGGCATTCCTGTCCGACGACGACGACCGCGCCAATCTGGATGACGCCGTCAAACACCTGACCGACGAGGATTGGCAGTTCCGGGACAAGGGACTGGGCCGCAAGGGCTACCTCGAGATGGACGAGTTCGACGACAAACCGAGCTTGCGCACCCGCAAGTACAAAGGCGCCTGCATCTTCCTCAACCGGCCGGGATTCCCTACCGGCATCGGCTGCGCGCTGCACACCAAGGCACTGAAGCTCGGGGTCGAGCCGCTGACCATGAAGCCCGAGGTGTGCTGGCAGCTCCCCATCCGGCGGGTTCAGGAGTGGATCACCCGGCCGGACGGCTCGGAGATCCTGAAGTCCACGATCACCGAATACGACCGGCGCGGCTGGGGCGAAGGCGGGGCCGACCTGCACTGGTACTGCACGGGTGACCCGGCAGCCCACGTCGGCGCCAAGCAGGTGTGGCAGTCCTACGCCCCCGAGCTGACCGAGTTGCTCGGCGAGAAGGCGTACTCGGAATTGGCGGCGATGTGCCGGCGCCGTGGTGGATTCCCGCTGATCGCCATCCATCCGGCAACTCGCGCTGCGCAGTAGCGCAGAGATACCTCCCCGGCGACCAGCCACGCCGTGTAGTAGTAGCAATATTTGCTAATTCTGCATCACTCTGCACAAAACTCGTGATGTTCGTCATCCGCTCTTAAGGTTGCCTCGCGCCCTAAGTAGGGTTACGGTGCAGTTAATAGCAGTTCGGTGACTATGGGAGCGGATCTTCGCTGTGTTGGCTGAACAGTCTGATAATCAGATCTCAGTCGGTAACAACTGCCCCGAAGATCTTCGCCAAAACTCAACCTCAGCGTTATTTGACGAGAGCAGCATTCCGCCGCTGTGGCAGCAGGCGCAGGCCTCGCGGCGCGAGGCCCGGCGCTTCCGCCACTCCAAACGGCTGATCGCGACCGACGCCACCGTCATTTGCCTGATCCTGGCAGTCGCGACCGTGACGCTGTTCGCCGGCGATCCCGTTGCCCTGTTGACCTACGCCGTGGGCTCCGCGGCCCTGGCCGCCTTATGGATGGCCGCGCTGGGTCTCACCGGATACCGCGCCCGCCGGGTGGTGGGCCGCGATGTCGGTGAATACATGACCGTCATCCTCGCCACGCTTCAACTCTTCGGCCTGATCGCGATCGGTGCGCTACTCCTGGACGTCAGTGTGTCGCGAACCTATCTCGCGATTGTGTTCGCAGCCGGCCTGCTCGGCCTCCTGGTTGGCCGGATGTGTTGGCGCCAGGTGGCGGCCGCCGAACTCCGACGCGCCGAGCACCAGATCTCAGTGCTCGTCGTGGGCAGCGCGAGGACCGCCGTCGAGGTCGCCACCAACTTCGTGCGAGATCCCGGTGCCGGTTACCGCGTGGTGGGAATCTGCACCCCCGCCGGACCGACCGCGAAGGTCGACGGCATCGACGTCGACGGCCTCCACATCCCGATCGTGGGAATCGACCAGGCCATCGCCGACGCCGTCCGCCGCACGGATGCCCATACCGTCGCGCTGGCCGCCACCGATCATCTGCGTCCCACCGAGATCCGCCGGCTGATCTGGGAACTCGATTCACTCGGTGTGGACCTGATGATCGCCCCCGGATTGGTGGACATTGCCGAAGATCGGTTGCACAGCCGACCCGTCGCAGGCATGGCGATGTTCGAGGTGACCAAGCCCCAGTACGAGGGCGCCAACTCGGCGGCCAAGCGGGTGTTCGATGTCGTGTTCACCCTGGCCGCGATGACGGTGATGGCACCGGTGTTCTTCCTCACCGCGCTCGCGGTGCGGCTGTCCGGACCCGGGCCGGTGTTCTATGCCTCGGAGCGAATCGGGTTCAAGGGCACCACATTCAAGATGCTGAAGTTTCGCAGCATGGTCGACGGCGCCGACACCGAAGCGCCGGCGATGATCGCCGCCGCCGGTAGCGATCCGGTGTTCTGGAAAGACAAGAACGACCCTCGGATCACCCAGGTGGGCAAGATCATTCGCAAGTACAGCATTGATGAACTACCGCAGTTCATCAATGTGCTGCGCGGCGACATGAGCGTGGTCGGGCCGCGCCCGCAGGTGCGCCGCGAGGTCGACTCGTACGACGACCTGGTCCGTAGGCGGTTGACGGTGAAGCCCGGGCTGACCGGGCTCTGGCAGGTCAGCGGACGGTCGGACCTCCCCCTGGAGGACGCCGTCCGCCTCGACCTCAGCTACATCGAAAACTGGTCGCCCATCCGCGATCTGATGATCATCGCCAAGACCATCAAGACGGTCCTGAGCGGCGAAGGGGCCTACTAGACCCAGCCGCCCGGACGCGGTCGGGCGGTTAGCCCTCGAGCTTGTAACCCAGACCGCGCACGGTGACCAGATGCACCGGGTTGGCGGGATCGCCTTCGATCTTCGAGCGCAGACGCTTGACGTGGACGTCGAGGGTCTTGGTATCCCCCACGTAGTCCGCACCCCAGACCCGGTCGATGAGCTGACCGCGGGTGAGGACCCGTCCGCTGTTGCGCATGAGGTACTCGAGTAGGTCGAATTCCTTGAGCGGCAAGGTAATCGGTTCGCCGGCGACGGTCACGACATGCCGCTCGACGTCCATCCGGACCGGACCGGCCTCCAGGATCGCGTCGCCGATACCGGAATCCTCGGTATCGCTGCCACGGCGCAGCACAGCGCGGATGCGGGCGATCAGTTCGCGGGCCGAGTACGGCTTGGTCACGTAGTCGTCGGCGCCGAGTTCCAGACCGACAACCTTGTCGATCTCGCTGTCACGGGCGGTCACCATGATCACCGGCACGCTGGAGCGGGCCCGCAGCTGCTTACAGACGTCGGTGCCGGTCATGCCGGGCAGCATCAGATCGAGCAGCACGATGTCGGCCCCCGACCGGTCGAATTCGGCCAGCGCGGACGGGCCGTCGCCGACCACAGTGGCCTCGAACCCTTCCTTGCGCAGCAGGAAAGCCAGCGGGTCGGCCAGCGATTCTTCGTCTTCCACGATCAACACGTTGGTCATTGGCGTAGTGCCTCCTCGTCAATGGCCGATAGGTCGGCCGGTTCGTCGTCATCGGTATGTGGATAGGCGGGGATGGACAGGGTGAACGTCGAGCCGGTGCCCGGCTGGCTCCACAGCCGGATGCTGCCGTTGTGATTGGCCGCCACGTGTTTGACGATGGCCAGCCCCAAGCCGGTGCCGCCGGTGGCCCGCGAGCGGGCCTTGTCGACCCGGAAGAACCGTTCGAACACCCGCTCCTGATCGGCGCGGGCGATCCCGATACCCCGGTCGGTGACGGCGATCTCGATGTTGTCGCCGCGACGACGGCGACTGATCGACACCTTGGATCCGTCCGGTGAGTATGCGATCGCGTTGGAGATCAGGTTGGCCAGCGCGGTGACCAACAACGACTGGTCGCCCAAGACCCGGAAACCACTCGGCGCATCGGTGGTCACCGTGATGTCGGCATTGTCAGCAGCCACTTTGTGTCGCGAAATGGCCTCGCTGACAACGGAGTCCACGTCGACACTGTCGAGGTCGGGAAGCGGCTCGGCGCCCTGTAGGCGGGACAGTTCGATCAGCTCGCGGACCATGTTGGCCAGCCGCTGAGATTCGGTGAGGATCTTCTTGCCGAAGTGGCGCACGGTCTCGGCATCGTCACCCGACTCCAGCAGCGCCTCGGCCAGCACGCCCATCGCGGCCACCGGGGTCTTGAGTTCATGGCTGACGTTGGCCACGAAATCGCGCCGGCTGGCCTCCATGCGGGCCTGCTCGGACTGGTCGTCGACATAGACGACGACGAAGCGCGGATCCTGCTTGCTCAGCAGCCGCACGTGCCCGCGGACCGACAGCCCCGACCGGCCGGCCGCCGCGCGCTGCGGCTGGGAGAGGTCGACCTCGACGCCCTCACCGGTGGCCAGCACGGTTTGGGCAGCCGTCCAGGCCCGCTCGTCGAGCTGGCGGTCCCGCACGATGCCGAGTTCGGTGGCGCGGTCGTTGATGAACACCACGTCGCGATGGGAGTCGACGACCACCATCCCGATCGGCGCCAGCGATACGACGTGCTGCAGCATCTGTGACACGGTGATGCCGGCCTCGGTGATCGCGCGACGCTGCCTGCGCTCGATGATCCGTGGGGTGAGTGCGGCCCCGATTCCGAGTCCGCAAGCAAGCGCTACCAGCGCCGCGGCGGTGGCCAGTATTGCCACCGAGCCAACACTCACAGGAAAAGGGTACGCATCCGGTGAACGTCATCCCAGCAGCGTGCGGCCGAATCGGTACACGTCACACTCTCAGCGCGCATGTATTCCGCCCCCGTTTACCTCGCGTTTGCCAAATCCGGGGCGAACACCGTAGTTACTTGGCGCCTTGGCTGGCGACCGCGGCCGCGCCTGCGGCGGCGGCCTCGGGATCCAGGTAGGTGCCGCCCGGCACCCGCGGCTTCAGATCGGCGTCCAGGTCGTAGCGAAGCGGAATGCCGGTCGGGATGTTCAGGCCGACGACGTCGGCGTCGGACATGTTGTCCAGATACTTCACCAGGGCCCGCAGTGAGTTGCCGTGCGCGACCATCAACACCGTCTTGCCCGCCCGCAGGTCCGGAACGATCGTCTCGGTGAAATACGGCACGAAGCGGGCCACGACGTCGGCCAGACATTCGGTCAGCGGGCCGCCGTCGATGTCGGCGTAGCGCGGGTCGGCGTCCTGGCTGTACGTGCTGCCCTTCTCGATGGGCGGCGGCGGGGTGTCGTAGCTGCGCCGCCACAGCATGAACTGTTCCTCGCCGTACTTTTCCTTGGTCTCGGCCTTGTCGAGGCCCTGCAGCGCGCCGTAATGCCGCTCGTTGAGCCGCCAGTTGCGGGTTACCGGGATCCACAGCCGGTCGGCGGCGTCCAGCGCCAGATGGGCGGTGGTGATCGCGCGGCGCAGCAGCGAGGTGTAGAGCACGTCGGGCAGCAGCCCCTGCTCGGCCATCAGCTTGCCGCCGCGCACCGCCTCAGCGCGACCCTTGTCGGTGAGATCGACGTCCACCCAGCCGGTGAACAGGTTCAGCGCGTTCCATTCGCTTTCGCCGTGCCGCAGCAGGATCAGTGTGGAGTCAGCCATGCCGAAATACTCTCACGACACCGATCAGTGGTCGCGGCCGTTCCCGTTCACCTCGTCGTCGATCAAGTGCTCGAAGGCCGCCAGGTTCTTCAACGACTCGCCTCGCGACACCCGCCACGCCCACTCCTTCTGGATCGAGGACTTGAAACCCAGTTCCAGCAGGGTGTTGAAGTCGGTGTCCACCGCCTCGAGCACCTGGCCGAGCACGCGGTCCAGCTCGTCGGCGGTCACCGACTCCAGCGCCATCCGCCCGATCAGATAAATGTCGCCGGTGTTGTCCAGCGTGTAGGCCACCCCGTAGAGCCGGCGGTTGCGCTTGAGCAGGAACCGGTAGACACCCTGGTGGTTTTCGTCGGGCTGGCGACAGACGAACGCCTCGACGCGCACCGAATGCTCGCCGACGCTCAGCAGGGTGTTGGTCTTGAGCTTGCGCTCCCCCGGCAGCTCGACGATCAGTCCCGGCAACCCGCCATGGGCGCCTTCGTGACGGGTGTAGACCAGCCCGTGCTCGTCCAGCGCCTTCTCGATGACCTGATGGACCTCGGCGGAGCCGATGCGCGATCCGCCTTCGGCTTCTCGCTCGCCACTCATAACCGCACACCCCGCCGCATGGACCAGCGCCGCCCGTTGCGCTTGGCCAGCGCGTCACCGGCCGCGCGGCGGTGCCGGGCGGAGGCGTAGTCGTCGATCGCGTGGCCGTAGCTGGTCAGCAGTCCGTCAACGGTGTGTGCCCAGGAGAAGCCCTGTGCATGCGCGACGGCCGCTCGGCTGAGTTCGTCGGGGTCGCGGGCCAGCAGCCCGGCGATCGCGTCGGCCCACCGGCCGGGCTCGTGGCCGTCGACCAGCGCGCCGCTGACACCGTCGGCCACCGCCACCGGCAACCCGCCGACCGCGGCGGCGACCACCGGGGTACCGCACGCCTGCGCCTCCACCGCGACCAGACCGAACGACTCCGAATAGCTCGGCACGGCGACCAGATCGGCGGCGCGGTAGACGTTGACCAGTTGCTCGCGCGACTGGGGCGGAAGGAAGGTCACCCGGTCTGCCATACCCAGTTCGGCGGCAAGACCCACCAGCGCATCGGGGGTGGCCAGGCCGCTGCCCGACGGCCCGCCGGCCACCAACACCCGCACCCCGGGCAGCCGGGCGGCGGCGCGCAACAACACATCGGGCGCCTTGAGCGGCTGGATGCGCCCGACGAAGGCGACCACACGCTCGCCGTCGGGCAGGCCCAGCGCCGCCCGTGCGGTGCGCCGGTCACCGGGGGTGAACGTTTCCAGGTCGACGCCCGGGTAGACCACATCGATCCGCCGGGGATCGGCGTTGTGCAGCGAAATGAGTTGGTGCGCTTCATCTTCGGTGTTGACGACCAACCGGTCGGCCTCGTCGACCACCTGCTGTTCACCGACCGCACGCAGCGGTGGCTCCGGCGAGTCACCGTCGGCCAGTGCGGCGTTCTTCACCGCTGCGAGCGTGTGGGCGGTGTGCACCAGCGGCACCGCCCATCGGTCCCGCGCCAGCCAGCCGACCTGGCCGGAAAGCCAGTAATGCGAATGCACGATGTCGTAGTAGCCGGGCTCGTGGTTGGCCTCGGCGCGCAGCACACCGGCGGTGAACGCGCACAGCTGGGTGGGCAGGTCGTACTTGTCGAGTCCCTCGAAAGGCCCTGCCACGACGTTGCGCACCAACACCCCGGGCGCCACCCGGACCAGCGGCTGATCCGACGACGACGTCGCCCGGGTGAAGATCTCCACCTCTACCCCGCGCCGCGCCATGTGCAGCGCGGTCTGGAGTACGTAGACGTTCATCCCGCCGGCGTCACCGGTCCCGGGCTGAGCCAGCGGAGAGGTGTGCACCGACAACACCGCGACGCGCCGCGGCATCGCATCGGTCGAGCTGTCGCTCAGTTCCCGGGCGTGCCGCACGCCTCCATCTTTACACCGCTGCTTCGCGACGGTTCTGCGCCCGTCTCAGCGCACCGATCGGGTCGGCGTACAGGCCGCCCAATGAGACGATCCCGGCGCCGGCCTCCTGCACCCGGTTCCCGAATGCGGTCACCCGGATATCGCGGCCCGGCAGCACCGACCGCCCGGCGAACGCGGCCTCGACCAACTCCATGCCCTCGGGGTATTCGGTGAAGGCCTGGCCGCCGACCACCAGGTCGTCGGGGTTGAGCATGTCGCGCAGCAACGCCACCGCGCCGCCCAGAACACGGGCCCGCTCGGCCAGCAGTTCCCGGGCACCGACCGCGGCCGGTGTATCGCCCTGGCGGGCGGTGCGCAGCAGCGTGGTCATCGACGCACCGGGCCCGGAGCCCGGCACGATGCCACGCTTGCGGGCCGCGGCCAGCACCGCCTCGTCACTGACCGTCGACTCCAATTGCCCACTGCCGCCGAGCAATTCGGAGGTCACCGGCAGCGCGGCAATGGTGCCGGGACCGCTGATCGGGCTGTGCACCCGGCCGCCGATCACCAGCGCGAAACCGACGGTCTCACGCGCGTAGACGTACAGGCTGCTCGACGCCTGCGCGGGCGTCCGACGCAGCCCGAGCAGCAGTTCGGCGCCGGCCATCGCGTCCACATGGGATGCCACCGACACCGGCAGACCCAACGCCTCGGCCAGCACCGGACCGACGGGGGCCTGTGTCCAGCCCAACCGGCTGTGGTCGACGTGGCCCGTGCCGCTGTCGACCACGCCACCGATCGCCACACCGATCCACAGCGGACGGCGGCGATGCCAGCGGCTCAGGTAACGGCGGGCGCTGCCGGCCAACGACGCCAGTGCGGCGGCCTGACCGCCGCGCGGCGTCGGGGTCTCGACCGCGTCGAGGGTGCGGCCGAGCAAGTCGGTCGCGACGATGTTCGTGGTGCGCGCGCCGATGTGGATACCGAGGGTGAGGAACGGCTCGTGGTGGACCTCGACGGGGACGCGCGGGCGGCCGATCGCGCCCGACACGGCGAGGTCGGCCCGCTCACGCAGGATCCCGGCGTCCAGCAGGGCGGTGACCTGGCGGTTCACGGTTGCGATCGACAGGTTGGTGACCTGGGCGATCACATCGCGGCCGATGGCGCCGCGCTGGCGGACGGCTGCGAAGACCGATGCGGCAGCCGCATCGGGGATCCGCAGTGACGGGGCCACGATGTGGTGGCGGGTCCGCAGCGGATGCGGGCGCGCAGCGACGCGGGCCGCGTCATGGGTGCCGACGCGGGCCGCGTCATGGGTTGAACTGCGGAGCGGATCGCGGGAAGAAAGGGCGACGGTACGCATTGGGTGTCCTTCTCGAGTCTTCGGGTGGGGGCTTATGCCACACCTGGCGACGTGAGCGGGACGAGAGAAGAAAGTCCGGTCGGGTCAGGCGCAGCGAGTCGCGTGACAACAACACGCGGTGTGCGCGACCAGACAACTGGTCAGACCGATTCGGATCACGTTGGGGAATTTAGCACAGTTACTAGAGTTGGTTCGATGATCACTCCAGACGCCCATTCCCGTGTAGCGGTAGTGACCGGGGCGAGCTCCGGCATCGGCGAGGCGACTTCCAAAACTCTTGCCGCCCTTGGCTTTCACGTGGTCGCGGTGGCGCGCAGGGCGGATCGCATCGAACGGCTGGCCGACGAGATCGGCGGTACCGCGATTGTGGCCGACGTCACAGACGATGCCGCCGTCGCCGGGTTGGCGGAGCGCCTGCCGCGGGTTGATGTGCTGGTCAACAACGCCGGCGGCGCCAAAGGCCTGGAACCGATCGCCGAGGCGAACCTGGACAACTGGCGCTGGATGTGGGAGACCAACGTCCTCGGGACATTGCGGGTGACGCGGGCATTGCTGCCCAAGCTCGTCGAATCCGGTGACGGATTGATCGTCACCGTCACCTCGATCGCCGCGCTCGAGGTTTACGACAACGGAGGCGGATACACCGCCGCCAAGCACGCGCAAGGTGCTCTGCACCGGACTCTGCGCGGCGAGCTCCTGGGAAAACCGGTGCGGCTCACCGAAATTGCGCCTGGGGCGGTGGAGACGGAGTTCTCACTGGTGCGCTTCGGCGGCGACGAACAGCGCGCCGACGCGGTGTACTCGGGAATCACCCCGCTGGTGGCCGCCGACGTCGCCGAGGTGATCGGCTTCGTCGCGTCACGGCCGTCGCACGTCAACCTGGACCAGATCGTGCTGCGGCCCCGAGATCAGGCCAGCGCCAGCCGGTTCAACCGCCGGTCGTAGCCGAACTCGTCGTTGTCGGGGCGGTCGTGGTCGTCGAACTCGACGACGAGCTGGACGTGCTCGGGCTCGGGGTCGTCGTCGTGGGCGTTCCCGACAAGGTCGGTGCGTCGGTCGGGGTGGCCGGTGCGGTGCTCGGGATGCTGGTCTCCGGCTGCGTGTCCGACAGCGCCGACATCGACTTCCACTCGTTCCAGTCCACCGCCCAGTCCCAGATGTCGCCGTCGGCATAGGACAGCTGGATCGACGTGCCGGTCACCTCGACCGGGTCGCCGTAGACGGCGGTACCGAAGTACTGCTCGGCATCACTGGTGGACAGGTTGATACAGCCGTTGGTGACGTTGGTGTTGCCCTGCGCGCCGGAACTGGCCGGGTTGGCGTGGATGAACTCGCCGTTGTTGGAGATCCGAACCGCCCAGCGCTCATGGACATTCGAATATCCGGCGGCCTGGTTGGTCATGTAGAAGTCGGCGTATTTCTCGCTGACGACGTGGATGCCGCTGCGGGTCACGTTGCGGGGCTTGTCGGCTTCGCCGTAGCTGCACGGGAAGTCCATGATCACGCCCTCGTCGGTGATGACCTGGATGCGGTGCGACGTCGCATCGGCCTTGACCACCTGACGGCGGCCGATCTCGAAGTCCAGGGTGGAGTCGGTCGCGCCGAAGGAGTCGTCGGCGAACTTCACGCCGTAGAGCTTGGCGTCGACGTGGACCTTGGTGCCGGGCTGGTAGTACTCCTTGGTCCGCCAGTGCACCCGTGAGCCGCCCACCTCGTCCGGCAGCCAGGCCCAGCTGCCCTCGTTCGGCGGCGTGGTGGTGACCGTGAGCGCCTTTTCGACATCTGGCTTGTGCTCGTCGTCGATCGCGGCGTCGAACTGCAGGATGATCGGCGCGGCCACACCCACGGTCTGCCCGTCGGACAACTGGAACTGGCCGTTGACCTGCTTGGTGGGGTTGATCGTGGTGAACGCCGCCGCGATCGGCACAGCCTGCCCGTCGCGTCCGACCGCCGAACCGGTCCAGGTGTAGGACGCGCCGTACCCCAGCGGCTCGGTGACCGTGAATGCTGTGCGATCGCGGTTGAGCGCGCCGGCCACCGGCTTGCCGTCGACATTGCTCAGTGCGACGTGCTGCAGCCAGCCGTCCTTGACCTCGAGGCTCACCGGGGTCGTGGGCAGCACATCCGTGGCGTCGTTGGCCGGGCTGAAGTTCAGCGAAGCCTTCGGCGGGGGTCCCTGCTTCTCGGCCTGTTTGCCAGGGGTGGTCATGCAGGCCGCAAGCGCACTGGGCGCGGCAACGCCGACCGCCAGCGCTGTCAAAGCGCGTCGCCGGTTGATCGGCGGTCGGTCGGCTGGGCTCACGTCAATCCAAGATACGGAACCCAGCCGCCCGGCTGCCAATCGGCGCAGTGTGGGCTTCGCCCCACCTGCCCGAGATCAGAGCCCGAAGATCGCCAGGAACGCCGGTGCGGCGCCGCCGAACTTCGATCCCGCAAACACGATGTCACCGGCGGCCAGCGTGATCGTCACGCCGGACTGAACGGTGCTGAACTCGTCCCAGGTCACCGACAGCGACCGAGCCGGGGAGAAGAACCCGCCGACGGGAATGTGCGCCACGATCGCCGGACCTGTTCCACCGGTCGGGATCGGCAGGTCGAGGGTGCTGGTGCCGAACAGCAGGGCGTTGGTGAACTTCGGCGCGGCCGCGGCCCAGGCGACGAACGCCCCCGCGATGTTGCCGCTGCGTGCCGCATTGACGAAGGTGTTCAGGCTGTCGGCCGCGCTGAGCCCGGCGCCGACGAACGCCCCGGCCGCGCTGGCGGCGAATGCCACCGCGGGCGGCAGCTGCAGGGTCCCATCGGTCAATGCCGTCGTGCTGGTCGGCGTGGGCGTCGCCGAGAACGTCGACGTTCCGCCGATCGAGAACTTGGCACCGCCGAGCGGAGTCTTGGCGGTCACGTCGATCGCCACCGGCCCGCTGTCAGGCGGGGTCGGTGCGGTCACGTTCGCGACGAACGAGATCGGACCGAACGGCGTGTCGATGGTCTGGTTGATCGGCGGAAGGCTCGCGTTGGCGCCGGCGGTCTTGCGTGCGGGCTTGACGCCGGCGGCCGGCTTCGAGACCGCCGCACTCGAGGGAGCGGTCGTCACCTTGGCGACTGTGCGGGCCGAGGCGGCCACGGTGCGCTTGGGTCCGGCGTCAGACTTGGTGGACGAGCTCGAGGAAGCCGAACCCGACGCCGAATGGCCGCCGGTGTCAGCCGAAGCGACCGCAGTCGCGCCGGCCAGCGCGGCGCCCACGCCCAGGGTCAGCGCCCCGGCGCCCAGCCACGTCTTGACGCCCAATGAGCGATTGCGGCCCCGATTGACAGTTTTGGTGCTGGCAGTAGCCATTTCACATCCCCCGTAGATGATCTAAGCAAACCCGTAGGCGGGCTGACACCCACCATTCTCCCCATTTTTCGTCGCGCGGGTTAATTATCAGAATATTCGTGAACCGGCGTCGGAAGTGGCTACAGCGAACAGCCGACCAGCACCGGTTCCGGCACCAGAGTGATGCCGAAGCGGTCCCGCACACCGTCGCGGATCGTGCGCGCCAGCGCCAGCACGTCGGCGGTCGTCGCACCGCCGCGATTGGTCAGCGCCAGCGCGTGCTTGGTCGACAGCCGGCACGGCGCGCCGTCCGGGCCGGGAAAGCCCTTCCCGAAACCGGCGCTTTCGACCAGCCAGCCGGCCGCCAGCTTGACCCCGTCGTCAGCCGGGTAGTGCGGAACCGGACCGTCCCAGCGGCTCTGCAGTTCGTCGAATTGCTCCGCGAGGATAACGGGATTGGTGAAGAACGATCCGACACTCCAGGTGTCGTGGTCATCGGCGTCGAGCACCATGCCCTTGCGGGCACGCAACGCCAGCACCGCCTGGCGCACGTCGGCGGGTGCGGCCCGCTCCCCCGCGGGAACGCCGAGCGCGTCCGTCAGCTCCGCATACCGCAGCGGCGCCGAGCGGCCGTCCGTGGTCAGGCCGAATTCCACCTCCAGCACCACCGCGTCGGACGAGTTCTTCAGATCGCTGTGCCGGTAACCGAGACCCAGGTCCGCCGCGGCGACCCACCGCACCAACGAGCTGCGCCGGTCCAGCAAACGGACCCGGGTCAGGTAGTCCGCCACCTCCACGCCGTAGGCGCCGACGTTCTGCACCGGGGTGGCACCGGCCGATCCCGGGATCCCGGACAGGCACTCCAGCCCGCCCAGCCCCGCCGCGACGGCGGCAACCACGACGTCGTCCCAGACCGCGCCGGCGTCGGCCCGAAGCAACCCGCCCTCGACGCTGATGGTTCGGCTGGCCAGCAGCACGACGGTGACCTCGGAAAGGTCGTCGGCGATCACCACGTTGGAACCCCCGGCCAGCACCAGAACCGGGCCGTCGGAGTGGGCATCGAGGGTGCGCAACGTCGACACGATCTGGTCGGTGCTGGTGCAGGTGACCACGCGACGCGCGACCGGACCGACCCGCAGGGTGGTCAGGGGAGCCAGCGGCACGTTCTCGGCAACCGCCGCGCCACCGTATGAGTTCCCAGCTGCCACGGCCCGTAACGGTAGCCTCACCAGCTATGCCGCGCTCATTCGACATGGCCACCGCCTACGAGGGCAGCGTCGAACAAGTGCACCAGGCTTTGCGCGACGAGCAGTATTGGTTGGCGCGGTTGGCCGATTCCGGCGCCGACCACGCGTCGCTCGACTCCATTCGGTTGACGGCCAACGGCGGCGTCGACGTGGCGACCACCCAGGTGCTCAGAGTGGACCGGCTGCCGGCCGTGGTCACCCAGTTCCACCACGGCGACCTCGAAATCCGGCGAACGGAGAGCTGGACCGGACTGGTCGACGGCACAGCCGAAGCCAGCGTCAGCGGCACCATCCCGGGCGCGCCGGTGTCGTTGACCGGAAGCGCTCAGCTGACACCGGCAGAGTTGCAGGCGCACTTGGCTTTTCGCGCCACAGTCGAGGTTCGCATCCCCCTGGTGGGCGGAAAGGTGGAGAACTTCATCGGCCACCAACTGGTCGACCTGCTGATCGCCGAGCAGAAGTTCACCACCAGGTGGATCGCCGAGAACAGCTGACGTCACAGGTACCGTTGGGCTCATGTCCCGCCGCATGGACTACGTCATCGGGCTCGACAAGCCCGTCGCTGAGCTGTATCAGAGCTTCACCAGCCGCGAGTACTGGGAAGACCTGGTCGCCGAGCATCAGCAGCACACGGATTCAGAGATGACGCATTTCCACTCCGACGCCAACGGCACCGACATCGTGTTCACCCACACCGTGTCGCGCCGCGATATGCCGTCGATGATCGCCGCGGTGGTTCCGTTGCGGCTCACCATCACCCGCGAACAGCATTTCGACCCGTTCGACCCCGCGAAGAATTCAGCCGACGGTCACTACCGGGCACTGGTACCCGCCGCTCCGCTGGACTTCGACGGCACCTACGTGCTGCAACAGACCGGCGCGGGAAGCGAACTGCGCCTGCGCAGCCTCTGCAAGGTCAACGTGCCACTCCTCGGCGGCAAGATCGAGAAGTGGGTGCTGGACGGTCTACGCGGATTGTTCGACAATGAACGGGATTTCACCCGCGACTGGATCGCCGGCCATCACTAGACCACCACGGCCGGTGGGTGTTCCCACCCGCGGCACCACCAACGCCAACCGGCTGCGGCGCGCCGATCGCTGGATGGTCAACTGCCCCCGGGTGCGCACGGCGCTGGAGTCGGCCACCGCCCCGGTGATCGTCGACCTGGGATACGGCCGATTACCGGTCACCACACTGGAATTGGCCACACGGCTTCGTGCGGTCCGGCCCGACGTGCGGGTCGTCGGATTGGAGATCGACCCGCAACGGGTGGTGCCCGACGTCGACGGGGTCGAGTTCAGGGTCGGTGGATTCGAACTCGCGGGCCTGCATCCGGTCCTGGTGCGGGCGTTCAACGTACTGCGGCAGTACCCCGAAGAGGCGGTCGACCAGGCCTGGACGCAGATGCGGACCCAACTGGCGCCGGGCGGCCTGATCGTTGACGGCACCTGCGACGAGCTCGGGCGGCGCTGCTGCTGGGTGCTGCTGGACCGTGACGGTCCGGTGAGCCTGACCCTGGCGTGCGACCCCCGGCATATCGACCGCCCGTCCGACCTGGCCGAGCGGTTGCCGAAAGTGCTTATCCACCACAATGTTCCGGGCCAGCCGATCCACGACCTGCTGTCGTCGGCGGACCGTGCCTGGGCGAGCGCAGCCGGGCATTCGGTGTTCGGACCGCGTGATCGTTGGCGCGCGATGCTCGCGGAACTGCGGGCGGCCGGTGCTCCCATCGAGGCGCAGCGGCGCTCCGTCCGCGATGCGGTGCTCACCGTCGGATGGTCGACGGTCGCGCCGGACGTAGGCTGAGCGCATGCGGATTGCGCTGGCCCAGCTGCTGTCGGACACCGACCCGGCCGTGAACCTGAAGCTGGTCGAGGACTACACCCGTCGCGCCGCCGACGCCGGTGCCCGGCTGGTGGCCTTCCCCGAAGGCACGATGTGCCGCTTCGGTGTGCCGCTGGCCCCGGTGGCCGAACCACTCGATGGCCCCTGGGCCGACGAGGTGCGCCGCATCGCGCACAGTGCGGGCATCACCGTGCTGGCCGGGATGTTCACTCCCGCCCCCGACGGCCGGGTCACCAACACGATCCTGGCGACGGGGCCAGACGTCGACGCGCACTATCACAAGATCCACATGTACGACGCGTTCGGATTTGCTGAATCCGAGGCGGTAGCCCCCGGCCGGGAGCCCGTCGTGATCACCGTCGACGGCGTCGGCGTCGGCATCACCCTGTGTTACGACGTTCGGTTTCCCGCGCTGTACGCCGAGCTCGCCGACCGCGGAGCCCAGCTGATCACCGTGCACGCCTCGTGGGGCGCCGGTCCCGGCAAGCTGGAGCAATGGACCCTGCTGGCCCGCGCTCGCGCGCTGGACTCACAGTCTTTTGTCGCCGCCGTCGACCAGGGCTACCCGGGCGACGAGCTGGCGACGTCGACCAAGGCGCCGACCGGTGTCGGGGGCAGCGTGGTGGCCTCACCGCTCGGCGAAGTGGTCGCCGCGGCGGGCGACGATCCGCAGCTTCTGGTGACCGACATCGACATCGATCGGGTCGCGCCGACCCGGGAAACCCTCGCGGTGCTGCGTAACCGCTCAGAGTTCGCTCAGATTGATAAGGCAGAATCGCCCAGGTGACGAATCCGCCACAGGGCCCCAATAATCCCTTCGGCCCCGGCGACCCGACCACGCCGGCATGGGCCGCCTCCCCGGGTCAAGGCACACCCACCGAGTACATCCCCCGACCGGGCGGCCCAGCCGATGCGCCGACCCAGCACATTCCCCATGTGCCACCGCCGTCGCAGACACCGCCCGGCGAGGAGCCGGAAGAGGGTAAGCGGGGCTTCCTGCGCGACCCGCTGTCGATCGTGCTGGTGCTGGTCATCGTCGTGGCCGTGGTGATCGCCGGTCTGCTGGGCACCGAACTCTATGTCCGCCATGAAGCCGACACCGTGGTGTCGCGGGCCGTCTCCTGCGTGGTGCAGGACCAGGCCGATGTCTCGTTCGGGGCGCGGCCCTTCCTACTGCAGCATCTCTCGCGGCACTACAGCGACATCCACGTCCAGACCGCGGGCAATCAGATTCGCGGCGCCAAGGGCATGAAGCTCGACCTGTGGCTCGATGACATCCGGATTGACCAGACCGCGAACTCGGCCGGCACGATGGGCTCGCTGGACGCCACGATCGCCTGGACCAAGGACGGCATCAAGGAGACCGTGCAGAACGCCATCCCGTTCTTCGGCAGCCTGGTCAGCGGTGTGAGCACGAGCCCGTCTGACGGCACGATCGAGCTGCAGAGCGCAATGGGCTCCATCACCACCAAACCGGCGATCTCCAACGGCGGCCTCACCCTGCAGGTGGTGAATCTGACCGGCCTGGGCTTCACGCTGCCGCGGGAAACCGTGCAGCCGGCGCTGGATGCCTTCATGTCGACGCTGACGAAGAACCTGCCGATGGGCATCCACGCGGACAGCGTCGCGGTGACCGACGAGGGCGTCACGGCCAAGTTCGTCACCCAGAATGCGACCATCCCCAACGGCCAGCAGGATCCCTGCTTCGCCGGGGTCTAGAAACTAGACCGGCAGCCCGTCGAGCACCGCTCGCGTCCCGGACAGGCCCAGCCTGGTCGCGCCCGCGTCGAGCATCGCGATGGCGTGCTCGGCGGTGCGGATACCGCCGCTGGCTTTGACGCCGAGGCGGCCGCCCACCGTCGCCGCCATGATCTCGATCGCGACCACTGATGCGCCGCCCGCGGGGTGAAATCCGGTGGAGGTCTTGACGAAGTCGGCGCCGGATTCCTCGGCGGCCCGGCACACCGCGACCAGCGTGTTGTCGTCGGCCAAGCTCAGCAGGGCGGCCGATTCGACGATGACCTTCAGGACGGCTCCGGGCACCGCGGACCGGACGGTCGCGATGTCGGCCGCCACCTGGGCGATGTCACCGGCCAGGGCGGCCCCGACATCGATGACCATGTCGATCTCGGTCGCACCGTCGTCGACCGCCGCCCGAGCCTCCTGCGCCTTGATGGCCGGCAGGTGCTTGCCCGACGGGAACCCCGCGACAGCGGCGACGACCAGGCTCTCGGGGTGCGTGCTCGCGGCCTTGACGGCGACGGACACCATCGACGGGGACACACAGACTGCCAGCACGCCGAGGGCAACGGCCTCGTCGACCAGCGCAATCACGTCAGCGTCGGTGGCTTCCGGTTTGAGCAGCGTGTGGTCGACCAATGCGGCGACCTCACCTCGGGTAGGCATCAGAACGGCTCCTCGAGCCCACCCGGGTTGCAGCCGGCTTCGGTCATCGTCTGGTCGTCGACAACGGGCCGCCATGGCTCCAGATTCCAGCTGGACTTGCCGGGGTGACCGAACTCCGCGAACCGGAAGTGGCAGACGAACTGGTCCCGCATCCCGGGCAGGTCTGCTTCGGGTGCAAGGGCCAGCACCTCACCCCAGGCTTCGTCGATGTCGGTCTGCGGCTTGAGCAACTGACCGGCCACCGCACGGCCGGCCGGCGTGGGATAGACCCGCAGGCTCTTCAGATCGCCCCAGTCGGCCCAGGTGACGTGGTCGATATACGGCGGAGCGGGAGTGGGCGCGGCAGCGGCCGGGGCGGCCAGACTCAGCCCGGCCGGGACGGCCAGGAGCACCGCGGCCAGACGGCGTCGAGCGCTCAGCGCGACTTCCCCTGGACCTCGAGCAGCTTGGGCCGCACGTCCACCAGGTAGACGCCGGCGGCCACGGCGGCGATCGCCACGCCCGTGACTCCCAGGAACAGCGACAGCAGACCCGCGACACCGAGAATCACCAGCCATACCGGCTTGGTGAGCTTCTCGGCCGCGGTGTACGCATCCGGCCGCTGCATCGCCGCATTGACGAACGCATAGATGGTCACCGCGGTGACCGCCCAGAAGACGACCTGAAGAACAAGACCCGCCACACCTTGCAGCATCACGGCTACAAGCGTAGGCGGGTCTTGTCCTTACGACGAATTGCTTCTGCTTACTTCTGGGTGACCTTCTTGGCCGGCGCCTTCTTGACGGGGGCCTTCTTGGCCGCAGCCTTGGCCGGGGCGGCCTTCTTGGCCGGCGCCTTCTTGGCCGGGGCGGCCTTCTTGGCGGGGGCGGCCTTGGCGGGCAGTTCGACGCCGACCAGCTTGGCGGCGCGCTCACCGACGGCACGAGTCTGCGACGACACGTTGCCCAGGGCCTCCTGGGTCAGCTCGACGGCCTGGTCGACGTAGCCCTCGGCACGAGCGGCGACGTCCTTGAGGTCGGACTGGTTGCGCAGGCGCTCCAGGGCGGCTTCGCCGCGCTCCACGAGGCTGTTGTAGGTCGCGGTGGCCGACTCGACGTAGCCCTCCGCCGCCTTGCGCAGTTCCTCGCTGGACAGCCGGCCGCGCAGCTCCTCGGCGCGCTGCGGCAGGTCTTCCTGCAGCTTGGTCAGCGCGGCGCGACGCTCTTCGACGCGGGTGCTGGCCTCGGTGCGGGCCTCGTCGGCACGATCACGCAGGGTCGTGAGGATTTCGTTGACGGTGGCAAGGGCCAGATCGGCAGCGCCGACCGCAGCGAGCAGCGGGGCCTTGAGGTCTTCGACATTGGGGTTGTTCTCAGCCATCGTAGTGGCTCCTTTCGAATTGAATGTTGTTGTCAGTCAGAGGTTTTCGTCAGTTGCTGGTCTGTTACTCAGGGATGAGCTCCTCACGGGCAGCTTCGTTCTGCTGACAGAACGAGGTGTAGATATCGAGCAGTACCTGCTTCTGACGCTCGGTGATCACGGTGTCGCCGATGATCGCGTCGTGCACCATGCTCGCCTCCCCGGGCTCGAGAATTCCCGCCCGGATGTAGAGCACCTCGGCCGACAGCCTCAGCGCCTTGGCGATTTGGCTCAGCACCTCCGCAGACGGCTTCCGCAGTCCCCGTTCGATCTGACTGAGGTACGGGTTGCTGACACCGGCCTTCTCGGCCAACTGCCGCACCGAAACCTGAGCTGCTTCACGCTGCGCCCTGATGAAGCCACCGATGTCATGCGCGGCGTTGGACACCACGGCCTGAAGATCGCCGTCTTGCGCCATGAGTTCCCTCCCGTCGCGATGGGTGTCCGGTGCGTACGAACGCCACCCTACGCGGGGGTGCTAGCTTTTGCAAGCACTCGTGCTAGCGCAGGTCAGAACAGTAATTGCGCCACGGTGTAGATGATCAAGCCGGCCAGCGAGCCCACCACGGTGCCGTTGATCCGGATGAATTGCAGGTCGCGTCCGACGTGCAATTCGATGCGACGGCTGGCCTCGTCGGCGTCCCAGCGCTCGATGGTGTCGGTGATGATCGTGGTGATCTCCGCACCGTATTGGCCGACCAGGTGCTGCGCCCCGCGCACGATCCAGTTGTCCACCTTGTCGCGCAGCTCGGCATCGTCGCGCAGCGACTCCCCGATCCGCATCACCGACTCGGTGACGCGGGTTCGCAGTGTGCTCGACGGGTCGTCGACACCCTCGAGCACCAAGCGCTTCAACGTCTTCCACGCCGTCTCGGCCGCACGCGCGACCTCGTCGCGTTCCATCAGCTGCTCTTTGACCGCCTCGGCGCGAGCGATCGTCGCATCGTCGTTCTGCAGATCGCTGGCGAACTCGAACAGGAATCGGTTCGCCGATTGCCGCAGTTCGTGATTCGGGTCGCGCCGCACCTTGTCGGTGAAGTCCATGAGCTCGCGGTGGATCCGGTCCCCCACCAGCTGGTCGACGAATTTCGGTGACCAGCTGGGTGAGTCACGGGTGACCACCCGCTCGATCGTGTCGCCGGCATTGAGCGCCCACTGGAAAGCGCGGTCGCACAACAGCTGGATGAGGGCTTCCTGCCGATTCTCCGCCAGGAGCTGCCCCAGCACCCGGCCCACCGGCGGCCCCCACTGCGGTTCGGCGAGACGACGCACGATCGTGCGATCGATGACCTGCTGGATGTCATCGTCGTTGAGCAGTTCCACCACGACCCGCAACACGGTGCCTGCCTCGGTGGCGACCCGCTCCGCGTGTGACGGTTCGGATAGCCATTTGCCAAGGCGCCCGGCCACTTCGGCGTCGCGCAGCTTGGTCTCCACCACCGCCGGTGACAGGAAGTTCTCCCGCACGAAGGTGCCAAGACCCTCGCCGAGCTGATCCTTCTTACGCTTGATGATCGCGGTGTGCGGGATCTTGAGCCCCAGCGGGTGACGGAACAGCGCGGTGACGGCGAACCAATCGGCCAGCGCGCCGACCATTCCGGCCTCGGCGGCGGCTCCGACGTACCCGATCCAGGCCGGGCCGCCGTGGGCCTGGCCCCAGCGACAGGCCAAGAAGATCACCGTCGCACCGATCAGGAAGCTCAGCGCCACCGCCTTCATCCGGCGCAGGCCACGTGCTCGTTGTGCGTCCGCCTCCGGGTCGGCTCCGGCGAACGATTCCGCAAGGGAGGAACCTGTGCGGACTGCCTCCGTCGGCAACGCCGGGAGGCGGTGTTTGGCTGCCACTCCACCATCATCCGCTATCGCGCGACCCAGTTAATGTGACGGTGCCCTCTGGTCAGACCGTAGAATCGTTGCGAACGAGGGGAACGGACTCCGCGATAGTGGCACAAAATATGAGCCATGGCCTGGACAGCACCCGGGCCAAGACCGACGGTCGCAAGCGACGGTGGCATCAGCACAAGGTCGAGCGCCGCACCGAATTGGTGGACGGCGCACTCGAGGCCGTGCGCCAGCGTGGCCGCGACGTGAGCATGGACGAGATAGCTGCGGAAATCGGTGTCTCGAAGACCGTGCTGTACCGCTATTTCGTCGACAAGAACGACCTCACCACCGCGGTGATGATGCGCTTCGCGCAAACCACCCTCATCCCCAACATGGCCGCCGCCCTGTCATCGAACATGGACGGTTTCGACCTCACCCGCGAGATCATCCGGGTGTACGTGGACACCGTCGCGGCTGAGCCCGCAACGTATCAATTCGTGATGGCAAACAGTTCCGCCAGCAAAACCAAAGTCATCGCCGACTCGGAGCAAATCATCGCCAGGATGCTCGCGGTGGTGCTCCGCAGGCGCATGAAGCGGGCCGGGATGGACACCGGCGGCGTCGAGCCCTGGGCCTATCTGATCGTCGGCGGCGTGCAGTTGGCCACCCACTCGTGGATGTCGAGCCCGCGGATGAGCAGCGACGAGCTGATCGATTACCTGACCATGCTGTGCTGGAACGCCCTGTGCGGCATCGTCGAGGCTGGCGGATCGCTGAAACGCTTCAATTCCGGCCCGCATCCGTCGCCGACGCTGCCGCCGCTCATTTGATATACGGGCCCAGCAAGGTATCCCAGGAGCTGCTCAGCTTGTTGTACTCGTCCTCGCAGCCGTCGGCGCGGTCCTGCGGCAGCGCGCCACTGCTCACCAGATCGGCGTTGCCCGCGGGATCGGCGCCGTAGACCCAACATTCGAGGTTGTACATCCGGGCCAGATCCAGGGTGTGCACGTCGGCGAGCTGACCCTCGTCGATCTCGCCGCCCCGCTGCTCGCTGTATCCCTTGAACTCGCGGGCGAAGTCCTTGACCGCCTGGACCGATTCCGGGTCGATCTTCCCGTCGGGGCCGGGTGCCAGCAGGATGTAGGCGGCCAGTTGATCGGCGACGTCCTCTTCGCGCCCCGTCGCCGGCAGGTCGTAGATGTCGATCACCATGTGTCCGGTCTCGTGATAAAACGTCGCGATCTCGGAATTGATCGCCGACGCCTTCGGGTCGGGGTCACCGGCCTTGGTGTAGATGGTCAGCGCGTCGGCGGCGTCTTCGTAGCAGATGGTGACCGACTTGGCGTCGGGGCTCCAGTAGGCGTTGGCCGTGCCGCACTGCTTGCCGATCAACGGGATGTCGAACGGCAGCTTGAGCGACTCGTTGATGCCGTCGGCCAGATCCTCGAGGAGATGGTCGTTCTTGAGGAGGTCGCGACCGGTCACCGCCTCCGGCGACGTGGCGTCCTCGTAGGTCGCTGTCATCTTGCCCGGCCAGTCCGTGTCGTCAGCCGAGGAGTCCGGTACACCGTTGTCATTGATGTCCTGTTGTCCCGTCGGCGTGGGAGACGCCTGAGCTGTCGACGGGGAGACCACTGACTCCGACGTCGATGTGGCTGAGGTGTCGTGTCCACAACCGGCGGCAGCAACCGCGAAGGCCAGCACCGCTACACCGGTCGACCAGGTTCGTGCCCGCACCAATCCCCCCGAGGCTCATCCGCACACAAGCCAGATGATGTTAACTGTCCGGCCACGAAAACGGACGCGCACGAGCGCAGGAAACCCAACCTCCCATGAAAGTGCTGCGAATCATGTAGAACAATCCTTCGGGGCTGCCCATGAGATATGTCCTCGGGCGGAATGGTTTCGCGTCATAAGGGTCTAGGGAGGCCGGGGTGGACAACGACAGCACCGCAAAATTCCGTAAGCCGGCGGCGGTGATCGCCGCCGTCGCGATATCGACGTCGGCGCTGTTTGCTGGTACCGCGGTCAGTGCCGCGGACCCCTTCGGCGACGACGACGGTGGCGGCAGCAGCTACAGCGGTGGTGACGACGGGGGCAGCGCACCCGAGGCTCCGTCCGGTGGCGGCATGGAGGAGCCCTCGGACGGCGGGATGCAGCAGGAACCGGCCGCCCCCGAGCCGCCTGCCGGAGCTCCTCACGACGAGCCGGGCGGCATCGACATGCCGGGCGGCGGGCTGCACGACGAGCCCGGCGGGGCCGAACCGGCCCCCGGCGCCCCAGCTGAGGACCCGGCCGGCACCCCCGAAGCACCGGGCGGAATGCCCGCAGAGCCCGGCAGCGGCGAAGCCCCCACCGGTGGCGGAACGAACGAGGCGCCCGGCACCCCGGCACCTGCGCCCGGCGGCGGAACGAACGAGGCGCCCGGCACGCAGGAGCCCACGACCGCAGGCGGACTCGCCGAACCGGCAGAGCCGCAGGTATCCCAGGAGGACATCACCACAGCGCTGGCATCCGAGGTCGAGACCACCACGTCCACCGAGGTGACGTCCGAGGAGGTCACCACCTACCAGGAGTCGGTCTCGTCGACGGTGAGCACCTCGACCATGACCACCGGCATGACCCTGAGCAGCCCGGTGACACTGTGGAATTCGAGCTGGATCACCTATGACCGCTTCTACCGTCCGGTGTTCACCAATCCGTACCGCACGCCGCTGAGCGTGCTGTACGACTACGGCGGCAGCACCCAGGTGTTCACGGTCCCTCCGCTGCAGCGGGCTGCGCTGAACGTCCCCAATACCGGCACCTACAACTTCACCGCCATGACGCGTCCGGCGTCCGGTCCGGCCACCAACCTGTCGGTGGGCAGCTTCTCTGGCGGCGGCTACCAGCCGGGCCCCGGCCAGCCGCCGCCGCAGAAGCCGGCGCCGGTGAACACTCAGAAGAACGTGCTGGTTCAGGTCAAGTTCGACCGGGGACAGTCCGAACCGTTCCGGGTGTCGTCGCTCACCGACCTGGGCAAGGATCCGGCCGTCAACAACACCACCAAGGTGCTGCTCGACGAGGAGGTCCCGGCCTGGGGCGAATGGTCGAAGACCGACAAGGGCGACGCACTGTTCGTCATCAACCAGACGCAGCTGCTTCCCGGCATTCAGCGCCCGGCCCAGGAGCCGCTGCCCGGCTACAACGTGAAGCTCACCGCCGCGTCACACTCGACGTCGTGGATCGACAAGAACCGGACCGTCCTGATCAGTGTGGCCGTCGCGGCCGGCGTACTGGCACTGGCCGTGGTCGGGTTCATGGTGGTTTCGCGGCGCCGCGGCACCGGCGGGTGATCGAGGGTTAGTCTCGTCGGCTATGAGTGATCTGCCGTCGCAATGGACCCATGAGCCGCGCAAGGTCCTCCGGTTCAGTCCGGGTGACAAGGTGGCCGACATCGACACCGATTCGACCCCGGGTTACTCCGACGGCAAGGACGGCTCGGAAGAGCTGCAGGACGAACGCAACGAGCGGTTCGCCGGCCTGCAGGAGATGCTCTACGCCAACGGTCGCGCCGGCGACAACCGCTCACTGCTGCTCGTCCTGCAGGGCATGGACACCGCGGGCAAGGGCGGCACCGTCAAACACGTTGTCGGAGCGGGTAATCCGCAGGGTATCCACTACACGAGCTTCGGCGTGCCGTCCGAGGAGGAGCGCGCCCACCACTACCTGTGGCGCGTTCGCAAAGCGCTGCCCGCGGCAGGCAACATCGGGGTGTTCGACCGGTCTCACTACGAGGACGTCCTGGTCGTGCGGGTGCACGAACTGGTTCCACGCGACGTCTGGGAGCCGCGCTACGACGAGATCAACGCTTTCGAGAAGGAGCTCGTCGACTCCGGGACCACCATCGTCAAGTGCGCGATGTTCGTCTCCCTCGACGAGCAGAAGCGGCGGCTCTCCGAACGCCTCGAACGGCCGGACAAATATTGGAAGTACAACCCGGGCGATGTCGCCGAGCGCAAGCTGTGGCCGGCGTACCAAGAGGCCTATCAGGCGATGCTCGACCGGACCTCGACCGACTACGCCCCGTGGTTCGTCATCCCCTGCGACAAGAAGTGGTACTCCCGGCTGGCCATCAACGAGCTGTTGATCGAGGCGCTCAAGGGAATGAAGCTGGAGTGGCCGCCCGCCGACTTCGACGTCGAGGCGGAGAAGAAGAAACTGGCGGAGGCTTAAGCCGGCCTGAGCCTTAGCCCTTGACCAGGGTGAACTGGCCGATGTTGGTGATGCCGCGGCGGAAGAAGTCCGCGCAGCCGGTCAGGTACTTCATGTACCGGTCGTAGATTTCCGTCGACGTGATCGCGACGGCCTCGTCCCGGTTGGCGACCAGCTTGGCCGCCCACATGTCCAGCGTGCGGGCATAGTGATGCTGCAGCAGGTGAATGCGCTCGAGGGTGAAGCCCGAATCGAGGGCAAGCTGCTCGATGTCCTCCACGGCGGGCAACCGTCCGCCCGGGAAGATCTCCTGCTCGATGAACTTCATGAACTTCAGGTCGCTGATCGTGACCTTGATCCCGTTGTCCCGGAAGAACTTCTGGGTGTGCGCCAAAATCGTGTGGAGCAACATGCGGCCGTCGTCGGGAAGCAGCTCGTAGGCCTTCTGGAAGAACAGCGGGTAGCGCTCGACCTTGAACGCCTCGAACGCTCCGATGCTCACGATGCGGTCGACCGGCTCGTCGAACTCTTCCCAGCCTTGCAGCCGCACCTCGATCGAGCGGTTGGTGTCGAGCTTGGCAAGGCGCTTACGGGCGAACTCCGACTGGTTTTTGCTCAGCGTGATCCCGATGACGTTGACGTCGTACTTCTGCACCGCCATCTCCAGGGCCCCGCCCCAGCCGCATCCGACGTCGAGCAGTGTCATGCCGGGCTGCAGGTTGAGCTTGGCCAACGCGAGGTCGAACTTGGCGGCCTGGGACTCGTCGAGCGTCATGTCGTCGCGCTCGTAGTAGCCGCAGGTGTAGCCCATGGTCGGGCCCAGGAACAGGGCGAAGAAGTCGTCTGAGACGTCGTAGATGGATTGTGATTCCTCGTAGTAAGGAGTCAGATCCGTATCCACATCGACCATCGACAGCTACCTCCAACGCTTGTGTGCACGGTCGGTTGCCGCGGAATGCGATGTTGCTGCGCGGCCCCCCGACCAAACCCAGGAGCCTAGCCAATCAACGAAGGAAATGCACAAGCGGCGGGCGAGGCGGCGCGCTCAGTAGCTGTAGAACCCCTGGCCGGATTTTTTACCGAGCTGTCCTGCCTCGACCATGCGCAGCAACAATGGCGGCGGCGCGTAGTGCGCGTCCTTGAGTTCGTCGTACATCGAGTCGGCGATGAGCTTCATGGTGTCCAGGCCGATCAGGTCCGACAGACGCAGTGGTCCCATCGGGTGCGAGAGGCCCGCGACGATTGCCGTGTCGACGTCCTCGATGGTGGCCACGCCGGCCTCGACCATGCGGATGGCGGACAGCAGGTAGGGCACCAGCAGGGCGTTGACGACGAACCCGGAGCGGTCGCCGCAGCGCACCACCTTCTTGCCGAGCACCTCACCGGCGAACTGCTCCACCCTGGCTATGGCGTCCTCGGAGGTGACCAATGTGTTGACCAATTCGACGAGCGGCAGCACCGGAACCGGGTTGAAGAAGTGCAGGCCCAGCACCCGGCTCGGATTCTTGGTCGCCGCAGCGATTTTCATGATCGGGATGCTCGAGGTGTTGGACGCGAGCACGGCGTCGGGGTCGGTGATGAGCTCGTCGAGTTGGGCGAAGATCTTGCCTTTGACGGCCTCGTCTTCGACGACGGCTTCGATCACCAACTGGCGATCAGACAGGCCGGCGAGATCGGTGGTGAACGTCAGTCGGGCCAGCGTCGCGTCGCGATCGGCTTCGGAGAGCTTGCCCTTGCTCGTCGCGCGCTCGAGCGAGGAGGTGACGCGGTCACGTCCGGCGTTGATCAATGCGTCGGTCGGCTCGTAGACGACGACGTTCGCGCCCGCCTTGGCACACACCTCGACGATGCCCGAGCCCATCTGCCCGGCTCCGACCACACCTACTCGTTCAATGCTCTTCTGGCTGCTCACTTCGTCTCCTCACGCATCAGGCCCCGCCCAATATAAGGACGGGGCCTGATGTCAGCTCTCAGGGGCCGCTGATCTAGTGGAACTGTCCCTCTTCGGTCGAGCCCGCGAGCGCGGTGGTCGACGAGGTGGGGTCCACGGTGGTGGCGATCCGGTCGAAGTAACCGGCGCCGACCTCACGCTGGTGCTTGGTGGCCGTGTAGCCGCGCTCCTCGGCGTCGAACTCGCGCTCCTGCAGCTCGACGTAGGCACTCATCTGGTTGCGGGCGTAGCCGTAGGCCAGATCGAACATCGAGTAGTTCAGGGCGTGGAAGCCGGCCAGCGTGATGAATTGGAACTTGAAGCCCATCGCGCCGAGCTCCTTCTGGAACTTCGCGATGGTCGCGTCGTCCAGGTGCTTGCGCCAGTTGAACGACGGCGAGCAGTTGTAGGCCAGCATCTGGTCCGGGAACTCGCTCTTGACGCCCTCGGCGAACTTGGCTGCCAGCTCCAGGTCCGGGGTGCCGGTCTCCATCCAGATCAGGTCGGAGTACGGCGCGTAGGCCTTGGCGCGGGCGATGCACGGCTCCAGGCCGTTCTTCACCCGGTAGAAGCCCTCGGCGGTGCGCTCACCGGTGACGAACGGCTTGTCGCGGTCATCCACGTCGGAGGTGATGAGCGTGGCGGCCTCGGCGTCGGTGCGGGCGATGACCACGGTCGGCACGTCGGCGACGTCGGCCGCGAGGCGGGCCGAGGTCAGGGTGCGGATGTGCTGCTGGGTCGGGATCAGCACCTTGCCACCGAGGTGGCCGCACTTCTTCTCCGACGCCAGCTGGTCTTCCCAGTGCGAACCGGCAACACCGGCGGCGATCATCGCCTTCTGCAGCTCGTAGACGTTCAGCGCGCCACCGAAGCCGGCCTCGCCGTCGGCGACGATCGGAGCGAGCCAGTTCTCGATCGAGGTGTCACCCTCGACCTTGGCGATCTCGTCGGCACGCATGAGCGCGTTGTTGATGCGGCGCACGACCTGCGGCACCGAGTTGGCCGGGTACAGGCTCTGGTCCGGGTAGGTGTGGCCGGACAGGTTCGCGTCACCGGCGACCTGCCAGCCTGACAGGTAGATGGCCTTCAGGCCGGCGCGGACCTGCTGGACCGCCATGTTGCCGGTCAGTGCACCGAGGGCGTTGACGAACTCCATGTCGTGCAGCTGGTTCCACAGCACCTCGGCGCCGCGGCGGGCCAGGGTGGCCTCCTCGACGACGCTGCCCTGCAGCGCGACGACGTCGGCCGGGGTGTAGGTACGGGTGATCCCTTTCCAGCGGGGGTTGGTGTCCCAGTCCTTCTGGATTTCTTCTGGGCTCTTCGGCTGGCCAACGTTGGACAGTGACATGGGCGCCTGCGCTCCTTCTTTGCATCGACTGGCCACCTTGACTTGGAGTGAACTGTTAACGTCAACGCGGCTTGGCTGGTGTGCTGATACGAGCATGCCTCGCACCATTAGCGCAGTTCAAGCCATTAAGAGTGCCAATTTTCGCCAAGCCGACTGGTAACTCTGCAAAGGTTGCGAAGGCAGCCAACAGCTGAACCGGTTCAGAAGTTACCGTCCAGTAGCAGATATCCGCTGGTCAGTACGCCCGTACTGTTAAGCGGAGATACTCAGAGCGCGAAGATCGATGCGACGGCTTTGACCTCGTCGCCCACCACGTATGTGAGCGTTCTAACAGTGCGGTCCGCGAGCTCTGGGCCGAATTTCTCGGTGGAGCCGGGCGGATACACGTGCAGCAAGATCTCGAGCTTGTCGCCGAAGGCGACCGGCGCATCGTGTTCGATGGTGACCCGCAGCGGTGATTCGAAGAGCTCCGGCTGCGGCGCCAGGAACTCCTCGACAACCTTCCAGTACACCGAGTTGTTGACATGGTCGAAGAGGTCGATGTCGCTGACGCGAATGGGGAAAGCGCGGATCTCGTTGGCGTCGTGCCGGGCGCCGGCGGTCAGATAGGCCTTCCAGCGCAGCCGTTTCACATCCGTGGTGCGCTGCAGGCCCTCCAGGAAGTCGTCGGCGATGCGGGCGGGCCCCTGGGTCTCTCGGTTGATGTTGATCCAGAAGGCCTCGGATTCAATAAGCCCGCCCTTGCGGCCGTCGATCCGGACCCGCATCTCACACCAGCGGTTCGATGTCCCCGAGCACCAGCGCCGCAGCCGCAGCATCTCCGGGTATTCGATCGGGCGGATGAGGTCGACCATGGTGCGCCGGACGATCCACAGCGGATGCGTTTCCTCGTGGCCCATCTCGCGGAGCTGATCCTGGCCGATGTCCTGGATATGGCGACAGGCGGCGTCCAGGCGCAACCGGCCGACGCGGTCGATATCGCCGACGCGCAGCGGCCATTCGCGGTCGAAGACATCGGGATGCGGATCGGGAACCGGCATCAACACCTTCGCCAGTCCGGTGTCGGTGGTGCTGGTGGTCATCTGGTCTGTCGTCCTCTCCCATCCCGTCCCAGCGCGATCATGCCAAAGGCCCTCCCGGATGCCAACCAAACTGCGTTGGCAACGCTGCGAAGCCTCCTTCGCAGCCGTGAGTAGGCTGGGCGCGTGGCCAAGACGTTTGTCGGCTCCCGGATACGACAGCTCCGCAGCGAACGCGGATTCAGCCAAGCCGCACTGGCACAGATGCTGGAGATCTCGCCCAGCTATCTCAACCAGATCGAGCATGACGTCCGGCCGCTGACCGTTGCAGTGCTGCTGCGCATCACCGAGGTGTTCGGGGTCGATGCCACGTTCTTCTCCTCGGAGGACGACACCCGGCTGGTGGCCGAGTTGCGTGAAGTGACCATGGATCGCGACCTCGATCTCGACGTGGACATGACCGAGGTCGCCGATATCGTCGGCACCCACCCGGCGATCGCCCGCGCGATCGTCAACCTGCATCGCCGCTACCGCATCACCACCGCGCAACTGGCGGCGGCCACCGAGGATCGGTTCAACCTCAACGCCGGGGGAAGCGGCTCGGCATCGATCTCCATGCCGCACGAGGAAGTCCGCGACTACTTCTACCAACGGCAGAACTATCTGCACGAACTCGACACCGCCGCTGAGGATCTCACCATCCGAATGCGGATGCACCGCGCCGAGCTGTCGCGGGAGTTGTCCGACCGCCTCACCATGGTGCACGGCGTGCACATCATCCGGCGTATCGACATGGGCGACACCGTGCTGCACCGTTACGACCCGGTGGCGCGCACTCTCGAGATCAGCAATCACCTGTCGTCGGGCCAGCAAGTCTTCAAGATGGCCACGGAGCTGGCGTACCTCGAATGTGGTGACCTGATCAACAAATTGGTCGACGAGGGCAAATTCACCAGCGAGGAGTCGCAAAAGCTGGCCCGGCTCGGCCTAGCCAGTTACTTCGCCGCAGCAACGGTGTTGCCCTACGGGCAGTTCCACAACATGGCCGAGAACTTCCGCTACGACATCGAACGGCTCTCGGCCTTCTATCAGGTCAGCTACGAAACGATCTGCCATCGGCTCTCGACGCTGCAGCGGCCGTCCATGCGCGGCGTCCCGTTCTCGTTCGTCCGGGTGGACAAGGCGGGGAACATGTCTAAGCGCCAGTCCGCCACGGGCTTTCACTTCTCCTCCGCCGGTGGCACCTGCCCGCTGTGGAACGTGTACGAGACGTTCTCGAACCCGGGCAAGATCCTGGTACAGATCGCCCAGATGCCCGATGGGCAGAACTACATGTGGGTGGCGCGCACGGTTGAACGGCGGGCATCGCGCTACGGTCAGCCGGTCAAGACCTTCGCGATCGGACTGGGCTGCGAGATGCGGCATGCCGGCCGGTTGGTTTACTCAAAGGGTCTTGATCTGTCATCAGACAGCGCGACACCGATCGGTGCGGGCTGCCGGGTGTGCGAACGGGACAACTGCCCGCAGCGGGCCTTCCCGGCATTGGGACGGGCGCTGGATCTCGATGAGCACCGCAGCACGGTGTCGCCCTATTTGGTCAAGGAGTCTTGATGGGTCAACGTATTCCGCCCGGGGACCGACGTGAGCTCGGCCTGCTCAACTGGGGCATCTCCCGGCTGGGTGCACGATCGATTCGCGCTCCGCACATGCACCTGTTCGAAGTCCTGGGCCGGCACAAGTTGCTGTTCCTGTCATTTCTGCCGTATTCCGGTGTGCTGCTGAATTGGGGCAAGCTGCCCAAGCGGGACAAAGAACTGGTGATCCTGCGCGTCGGTCACCTACGAAGTTCGGAGTACGAGCTTCAGCAGCACCGCAGGCTGGCTCGCAGCCGTGGCGTCGATTCGGTGTTGCAGGACAAGATCTTTGCGGGCCCGACGGCCGAGGGACTGACTGACCGGCAACGCTCGCTGCTGACGGCGGTGGACGAATTCATTCTCAATCGCGATCTGTCCGATGACACCTTCGCGACCCTGTCTACGCACTTGAGCCGCGAGCAGGTGATCGAATTCTGCGCGCTGGCAGGGCATTACGACGCGATTGCGGGGATTCTGGCCACGCTGCGGGTTCCGATGGACTTCCCCGACTAAGCGGGCTACCCCTTGTAGGGCTGGGCCTTGTGCATGACTTTTGCTTTCTCCGTCGCCAAGACCGACGGTGGAATCGTGGTGGTCACGGTATCGCCCTGAGTCATCGGGCCCGGCAGAATCGGCGCGGCGACCGGCGACGAATCCATCGGCACGCCGTCGTCGAACGCGACGGTCACTGCACCCATTGCGACCACGGCACTACCGCCGATCACTGCCATCAGCACTTTGGTGCTCAACACATTGCGCCACTCGGCCATGACGACATCCCCCCCGTTCACAGCCGGATCCTGTCTGACACCGGCTGTTAGGAAGTCGACACCGCGATGCTTGAGGCAGCCTTAAACGAACCTGCCGAACAGCTGGCAGAAACGTCTACAGGTAGGTGACCCCGAGAACGATCAGCGTGAAAATCACCGGTGAGACCGGCACGCAGCCCAGGAACGCCGCCCACACCATGCGCTTGCGCTGATACTCCCGCCACGCCAGGTAGCCGACGACCGCGGCGACCACGAGGATCACCGCCGACAAGATCAGCACCCAGAAGCTGACATCCTGCCCGTTGGTGGCCAACGAGATCCCGATCAACCACAGGATGTGGCCGAGCACTATTCCGCCGATACCGGCGATCAGCGTCGGTCTCAAAAGTTGATCATGTGGCCGGCGAGACCGTGGAAGCATTCCTGGAGTGCCTCCGACAGCGTCGGGTGGGTGTGCACATTGCGGGTCAGCTCGTTGACGGTCAGATCCCACTTCTGGGCCAGGGTCAGCTCCGGCAGGAGCTCCGAGACGTCGTGCCCGATCAGGTGGCCGCCGAGCAGTTCGCCGTACTTGGCATCGGCGATGACCTTGACGAAGCCGGTCGGGTCGCCCAGCCCGTGCGCCTTGCCGTTGGCGGTGAACGGAAACTTGGCCACCTTCACGTCGTAGCCCTCGTCGCGGGCCTGCTCCTCGGTGAGGCCGAAGCTGGCCACCTGCGGCTGGCAGAACGTGGCCCGGGGCAGCATCCGGTAGTCACCGAGCGCCAGCGTCTCGGCGCCGGCGATGGTCTCGGCGGCCACCACACCCATCGCCTCGGCGACGTGGGCCAGCTGCAGCTTGGCCGTGACGTCTCCGATCGCGTAGATGTGCGGGACGTTGGTGCGCATGTAGTCGTCGATGCCGATCGCCTTGCGGTCGGTCAGCTCGACGCCCGTCTTGTCGAGCCCGAAGCCTTCGACATTCGGCGCGAAACCGATGGCCTGCATCACCTTGTCGGCCTTGAGTTCCTCGGTCTTGCCGTCCTTGCTGACCACGACCGTCACTGTCGACCCGTCGTCGTCAATGGACTCGACCTTGGTGCCGGTGAGGATCTTGACGCCGAGTTTCTTGTACTGCTTCTCGATCTCCTTGGAGACCTCGGCGTCCTCGTTGGGCAACGCGCGCGGCAGGAATTCGACGATCGTGACGTCGACGCCGTAGTTCTTCATGACATAGGCGAACTCCATGCCGATCGCGCCGGCGCCGGCGATGATGATCGACTTGGGCAGCTCCCGGGACAGGATCTGCTCCTCGTAGGTGACGACGTTCTTCGACAGCGACGTGCCCGGAACCAGGCGGGTACTCGAGCCGGTCGCGATGATCGCGTTGTCGAACTCGACCTTCTCGGTGCCACCCTCGTTGAGGTCGACCTCGATGCTGTTCGGGCCGGTGAACTTCCCGTAGCCGTGGATCTCGGTGATCTTGTTCTTCTTCATCAGGAAGTGCACGCCGGCCACGCGGCCGTCGGCGACCTTGCGGCTGCGGTCGAAGGCGACTCCGTAGTCGAAGGTGGCCTCTCCGCTGATGCCGAACGTCTTGGCGTCCTTGGTGAAGATGTGGGCGAGTTCGGCATTGCGCAGCAACGCCTTCGACGGGATGCAGCCGACATTGAGGCAGACTCCGCCCCAATACTTGGGTTCGATGATGGCGGTGTTCAGTCCGAGCTGTGCCGCGCGGATCGCCGCGACGTATCCGCCGGGACCGGCTCCGACAACGACGACGTCATAGTGAGTCACGACCTCAGCCTATCGTCGGACGGGCGATCCATTCGAAGTAGTAGGCGCCATGTAGTAGCGCGGCGGTGGCCACCGAGGCCAGCGGCGCCGACATCAGCGCGATGGCCAGCGCCGTTACCGGTGGCCGGTTCTGCACCATCGAGACCAGCATGCTGGCGACCGAGCAGACGATCAGGTAGATGAGCACGCAGAACACCGCTGGGGTTTTCTGCAGCGAGGTGTACCACCAGAAGTAGAAGCCCAAGCCGGCGGCTGCGGCCAGGACCCATACCGCGGCGACGATGAACACGAACTGCCATCGCTTCACGTACTGGTAGCTGCCGGCGACGGCCGTCGGCGCGGGGGGCACGACCACCGGCTCGGCGTGCAGCGACCCCTCGACGCGATGCAGGAACGCGTCGGTGTCGAAGTTCTCCAACTCGCTGAAGGCGATGGATTCCTCCGAGACTTCCGCCTCGGGTTCGTCGGTCAGCGACCGGAGCGCGTGAGGGTGCGGGCCGGTGTCGAAGATCGGCGCGTGGTGGGGCTCGGTCGACGGGAGGGACGTTTTTTCAGCCATGGGACACCACCTGAACCAGAACCAGTGCCCCCAGCCATCCTGGCGCCATCGCCAGGATGAACGCCCCCACTGTCGTCATGGCGCGCCGGCGCGAGAACAGGATCAGCAGCATGCCGATGACGCTCGGAACAGCCACCACCAACCCGACCACCAGATCGGGGCGAACGGGTGTCTTGACCAGCAGGGTGGCCACGACCGCCGCAATGAGACCGGTCACGGTGCCCACCAGCAACGCACTTGTGAGCAGCCATGCCCGAGGCAGGGGTATCACCCTTATGAGGGTACGTGCAGTGACGCGGACTATTGCTGAACGACTCCGGCGCGCCGACCAGGGATTGCACACGCGTCTGCCGCTTCGATGACCACCAAATCGGTCCGTTCAGCCGGTCGTGCACCACGCTCGTAATCGGCTCCGGTCAGCGGAGAATCGCTGGCCAGCAACCGGTTTTCGGCATCGGTGAAGGCCCGTCCGCGACTCAGGAAGCGCATCCCCTCGGGGGCCTCCAGGCTGAAGCCGCCGCCGCGACCGGGGACGACGTCGATGACGAGCTGGGTGTGCTTCCAGGTCTCGAACTGCGGGCCGGAAATCCAGACCGGGGCACCTTCGAGCACGCCGAGCAGCACGTCACGGTCGCCGACGATGAAGTCGCCGTCGGGGTAACACATCGGCGACGACCCGTCGCAGCAGCCGCCGGACTGGTGAAACATCACCGGCCCGTGCCGCTGCTGCAGGCGGTGCAGAAGGTCGGCGGCCGCCGCGGTGATCAGTGCCCGCGGCGGCGCCTGCTGCGTCTCGTCATTCCGGCGCGGTTGCGTGCGCTGGGCGCTCGTTTGCGCGCCGAAGTCCGTCATCAGAAGAAGCCTTGGGCTTTGTTGGAGTAGGAGACGAGGAGGTTTTTGGTCTGCTGGTAGTGGTCGAGCATCATCTTGTGGTTCTCGCGGCCGATGCCGGATTGCTTGTAGCCGCCGAACGCCGCGTGCGCGGGGTAGGCGTGGTAGCAGTTGGTCCAGACCCGGCCGGCTTTGATGTCACGCCCGGCGCGGTAGGCGGTGTTGCCGTCCCGGCTCCACACTCCGGCACCCAGGCCGTAGAGGGTGTCGTTGGCGATGCGGATCGCGTCGTCGTAATCGGTGAACGACGTCACCGACACCACCGGGCCGAAGATCTCTTCCTGGAAGATCCGCATCGCGTTGTCGCCGGTGAAGATCGTCGGCTGCACGTAGTAACCGCCGTTGAGGTCTCCGCCGAGGTCGGCGCGCTCCCCGCCGGTGAGGATCTGGGCGCCTTCACTTTTGCCGATCTCGATGTAGGACAGGATCTTCTCCAGCTGATCGTTGGAGGCCTGCGCCCCGATCATCGTCTCGGTGTCGAGTGGATCGCCTTGGCGCACCGCCTTGGTACGGATCGCCGCCATGGCCAGGAACTCGTCGTAGATATCGGCCTGGATCAGGCTGCGCGACGGACACGTGCAGACCTCGCCCTGGTTGAGGGCGAACATCGTGAACCCCTCCAACGCCTTGTCCTGGTAGTCGTCGTTGGCGGCCATCACATCGGAGAAGAAAATGTTCGGGCTCTTGCCACCGAGCTCCAGGGTGACCGGGATCAGGTTCTGGGACGCGTACTGCATGATCAACCGGCCCGTGGTGGTCTCCCCGGTGAACGCGATCTTGGCGATCCGATTCGACGACGCCAACGGCTTGCCTGCCTCGACCCCAAACCCGTTGACCACGTTCAACACTCCGGCGGGTAACAGATCAGCGATCAACGACATCAGATACAGCACCGAGGCCGGGGTCTGCTCGGCAGGCTTGAGCACAATCGCATTACCGGCGGCCAGTGCCGGCGCCAGCTTCCACACCGCCATCAGGATCGGGAAGTTCCACGGAATGATCTGTCCCACCACACCCAGCGGCTCGTGGAAGTGGTAGGCGACAGTGTCCTCATCGATCTGGGACAAGGCGCCTTCCTGAGCGCGGATCGCGGCGGCGAAATACCGAAAGTGGTCCACCGCCAACGGGATATCGGCATTCAGGGTTTCCCGGATCGGCTTACCGTTATCCCACGACTCGGCCAACGCGATCGACTCCAGGTTCGCCTCGATACGATCGGCGACCTTGTTCAGGATCACCGCCCGCTCCCCCGCCGACGTCTTACCCCACCCCGGCGCGGCAGCATGCGCGGCATCCAACGCCTTCTCGATATCAGCCTCCGTCGACCGCGCCACCTCACAGAACACCTCACCCGTCACCGGCGTGCGGTTCTCGAAATACTGACCGCCCACCGGCGCAGTCCACTCACCACCGATGAAGTTCTCGTAGCGAGACTGAAAAGACATGGCAGAACCCGACGTTCCGGGGCGGGCGAACACTGGCATCGGTACTCCTCTATGAGTCACTTGCATTGATACGAACGGCGCGAACCGCGGGTGCGGTCGACGCGGGCAACACCATCGAGAGGTCCGCGGGGTAGCGCACGGTCACCTCGATTCCACCGGCGAAGCGGTACGGCTGGGCGGCAAGCAGACCGGCGAACTGCTTGCGCAGCCGGGACAATTCGGCACGAACCGTGACGACCCGGGAACGATCACCATAGAGGTCGGCGGCCAACTCGGGCGCCGAACGCCCGCGGGGATCACGCGCCAGGATCAGCAGGATCTCGGCGTGCCGCAGCGAGACGTCGTGGCGCCAGCGCCCAAACTGTCCGGTCATGTCCAACGCCGGTGCGCCGGCGACGGTCAAGTCCAACGATGCCTGCGCCAACGCGGGTGCGTCGTCGTCGTCAGTCGGCCGAACCAGCCACCCGCCGGGCAACACGTCGATATCGCAGATACCGAAGGTGGGGATCCACGAGCGGCCTGCCGCAATGTCGTCGGGTAACAGGATGCGGTGATGCAGCGGCAGCGAGTCCACGGCCGCCACCCAGCCCTCGGCGTCGACGGCCAGCGCGGGCTTGCCGATCCGGGCCAGGATCGGCGCCGCGACCATGCGCAGCCGGTTCAGGGTGCGGTCGTGTTGTTCGCGAAGGTGCGACTCGGCGAGCCGAGCGACGGCATCGACGAGCGCCACGGTCGTCGGGTGCACGGTCGCGGCGGGGCCGGACACGTCGACCACCCCGATCACCTGACCGGTCCGCGGATCGCGGATGGGTGCGCCCGCACACGTCCAGGAGTGATGGGTGCGCAGGAAATGCTCGGCGGAGAACACCTGCACGGCGCGGTTGGACACCAGCGCGGTGCCGATGGCGTTGGTGCCGACTTCTCCTTCGGCCCAGTGCGCGCCTTCGATGAAGCCCAGCCGGTCGGCGTTGTTGAGGACCGCGGGCGAGCCCGACCGCCACAGCACCCGGCCTTGCGCGTCGGCGACGACGAGGATGTTGGTGCCGTCGGCGACCAGGGATTCCAGCCCGCGGGACACCTCGTCGAGGACAGCCATCAACCCCGACGCCCGGCGCAGCGCCTCCAGTCCGCCTGCTTCGACGACGGGCTGGGCGCGGCGGTCGGGGTCGACGCCGGCCGACATCAGCCGGTGCCACGATTCGCCGATGACATCGCGCGGGCGAGCGGGGGCGCGATGGCCCGCCATCGTCGCGTCGTAGACAGCCGACATCAGCCGCGCATAGTTGCGCGGGTCCTCCCCGAGCGCGACTGCGGGCTCAGGCACGTACACCCCTTGCATTACTGCCGATTGTGCTCCGCATCTCAGCGGTAGACCAGGCCGCCGTCGATCAGACCCGACTGGCCGGTCATGTAGTCGGCGTCCGGGCCGGCCAGATACGAGACGAAGCCCGCCACGTCATCGGGGGTTTCCGCGCGGCCGAGCGCGATACCACCGACGAACTTCTCGTAGGTCTCGCCTTCGGCCGCTCCGGTCAGTTCGGCGAACCGCTTGTCGATCTCCACCCACATATCGGTGCCGACCACACCTGGGCAGTACGCGTTGACGGTGATGCCGTCGGCGGCGTGCTCCTTGGCGGCGGCCTGAGTCAGCGCACGTACGGCGAACTTGGAGGCGCTGTAGGGGCCGAGCATCGCGAAGCCGTCATGGCCGGCGATCGAGGAAGCGTTGATGATCTTTCCCTTGGTGCCGTTCCGTCTGAACATGGCGACGGCCGCCTGAGTGCCCCACAGCACGCCGTTGACGTTGATCGCCCAGAGCTTCTCGATCTGGTCTGGCGTGACGTCGGCGATCGGCCCGACGAGTGCGATCCCGGCGTTGTTGACCATGATGTCGAATCCGCCTAGCGCCGAGGCGGCATGGTCAACGGCGGCGAAGACCTGTAGCCGATCGCTGACGTCGGCGACGAATGTGGTTACTTTGCAGCCGATCTCGCTGATCTCGGCGGCGACGGCGTCGATACCATCGGGTCGCACGTCGACCAGGGCCAGGTCAGCGCCGTCGCGGGCGAGCCGCAGCGCGATGCCGCGTCCGATGCCTCGTGCCGCACCCGTGACCAGTGCAACCTTTCCGTTCAGGCTCATGATTCTCCGTTCGGGTCGACGAGGACTTTCATCTTGGTGCCGGCGTGCAGCGCCTCGAATCCCTCGTCGACCACGTCGTCGATCGGGATCCGGGTCACCCAACCGGTGGTGTCGTACTTCCCGTCGGCCATCAGCGCGATGACCGCGTCGAAATCGGCGCCGGTGTAGCACAGCGAGCCCTGGATGCGGGACTCGTTCATCACCAGATTGAGAAGTGGTGTCTCCAAGGGCTTTTCATAGATCGCGACACTGATCATGGGTTTGCGGGAACCCACGCAGGCCAGCGCCGTCGCCACCGCGGGGGTGACGCCGGCGGCATCGAACACCGCATCGGCACCGCGACCGCGGGTGTGCTCGGCGATGAAACCGGCGATGTCGAGGGCGGCCGGATCCAGTGTGCTCGCGCCCAGCGTCTCGATGGCGGCACGCCGGGTCGGCGAGGGTTCGACAACGTGGACGTCGTCAAGTCCTTTGCCGCGCAATGCAAACCACAGTCCTATGCCGATCGGCCCGGCACCGAACACCATCGCGGTGTCGCCGGGGCCGACGTCACCCAGGGTGGCGGCGTGGTAGGCCACCGACATCGGCTCGACCAGCGCCCCGAGTTCCAGTGAGACGTTGCCCGGCAGCTTGTGCAGCATGCTGGTCGGCACCACGGTGTACTCGGCCATCCCGCCGTCGGACATCAAACCGTGGAAGCCGATCTGCTGGCAGACGTTGTAGTTGCCCGCGCGGCACGGTGCACAGTGGTCGCATTTGTAGATCGGTTCGACGGCGACACGGTCGCCCTCCGCCCAGCCCGTGACCCCGTCGCCGACCGCGGTGATGGTGCCCGAGAATTCATGACCGATGGTCAGTGGCAGTTCGGCGCCGGTCAGTGGATGCGGCTGGGTCGGGATGAAGATCGGCCCGGCGTAGTACTCGTGCAGGTCGGTGCCGCAGATCCCATTGAAGCCGACCTTGAGTTTGACGGTGCCCGGCCGCGGATCGGGTTCGGCGACGTCGTCGATCTCGATCTTGTTCGGTCCGTAATACACAGCTGCCTTCATGCCGCAGTTCTATGTGACGGCGACCACATCCGAAAGAGTTGCAGGGGGTTGCAGCCACGGTTGGTACGTTGCGTACGGGGAGGGTGGTTTCTGCATGAAGGTGTTCGACGTCGCCATCGTCGGAGCGCGATGCGCCGGATCTCCGCTGGCCGCAATGCTGGCACGTCGGGGATTGAGCGTCTGCGTCGTGGACAAGGCGCGGTTTCCATCCGAGACACCGTCGACCCACATCATCCAGCCGCGCGGAGCCGCGACGCTTGCGCGGATCGGTGCCCTCGACGCGGTCCTGTCGGCAGGGGCCGCGACCATCAGCAGCTTCACGATGGTCAACGACGATGTGCGCATCGAGGGTGAGTTCGACGAGTCGACGTTCCCTTTGCCCGGGCTGTGCGTACGGCGGGTCACGCTCGACACCGTCCTCGTGGACACCGCCGCCTCCGCGGGCGCGGACGTGCGCACCGGAGTGAAGGTGACCGGCCTCATCACTGCCGGCGAGCGGGTCGCAGGCATCGAGACCGACCACGGGCCGATTCGCGCGCGATTGGTGGTCGGGGCCGACGGCCGGTCCTCACACGTCGCGAATGATGTTGATGCCAAGGAGTATTCGGTCACCCCGATGGGTCGAGTGCCGGTGTGGGGGTACTTCGAGGGTGTCGCGGATCGGGAGGGGCGCCTGCGCCTTGCGCGTCTCGGCGAGAACGCCTACCTGGCCAGCCCCACCGATGACGGCCTGTACATGGTCTGCGTCGCGGCGGGCACCGACAGCGGCGCCCGCCGGGATGAGGCGTTCCGTGCCGCACTCGCCGGTTGGCCCGAGCTCGCCGATGTCCTGGCCGGCGCCCGCCGGGTCGGTCCCCTGCGCGTGATGGCCAAATGGCACGGCTACTTTCGCCAGGCGGCCGGACCCGGCTGGGTGCTGATCGGTGACGCCGGACACTTCAAAGACTTCACACCGGGCCAAGGCATCGCCGACGCGCTGTGCCAGGCCGAGCACCTCGACCAGATGCTGCCCGCTGACTTCTCCGACGCGTCCAGCCTCGATGTCGCGAACCAGCGGTGGTGGCGGTGGCGTGACCGCGACGCTCATGCGATGCACTGGTTCGCCTCCGACCTCGGCGCCCCCGGCGCGCCAACCCCGGTAGTCACCGAGGTCCTCCGCGACATCTCCGGGGACCCGGAGGCGCGCAGAACCCTCATGAGGGTCCTCAACCACGAGGTCGCACCGAGACAGCTTCTCGCGCCGAGACGTCTCGCCCTCGCCCTCGGTCGAGCCGTCCGCAGGCGACCCCGTGAGATCCGGACGACCGGGCGGGAGATCGCGGTGGCACTCCGCAACGAGATCCATCGCGCCCGGTCGACCCGTACCGGCCCGCCGGGACCGCTCGACGGCTGACTGCAACGGCTCGCAACTCTTGCCAGACCGTGCGCATCGGGTGTGGTGTGGCTCACATGACTTCCACTCTCGAACCCCAGACCGCCGGTGAGTTGACTGCGCAGCAGCGCGTCGATGCCTGGCTCGCCGACTTCGAAGCTGCGTTGGCCGACCGCGACGTGGACCGGGTCGCCGGCATGTTCGCCGTCGACAGTTTTTGGCGTGACCTGGTGTCATTCACCTGGAACATCAAGACGATGGAGGGCCGCGATCAGATCGCCGAGATGCTCGGCGCCCGCCTGCCCGACGCTGAGCCGTCCGGTTTCCGCACTCGTGAGGAGCCCACCGTCGACGGCGATGTCACGTCGGCGTTCATCGAGTTCGAGACCGCCGCAGGACGTGGCATCGGACATCTGCGGCTCACCAGCGACTCCGGGACCGAGCAGGCGTGGACGCTGCTGACCGCGCTGCAGGAACTCAAGGGACACGAGGAGCGCAAGGGCGCCTCCCGGGTGCTGGGGGCGGTTCACGGCGAGGACCCCGATGCCCGGTCGTGGGCGGAGAAGCGCGCCGAAGAGGAAGCGGCCCTGGGCCGGACGGTGCAGCCGTACACGTTGGTGATCGGTGGCGGTCAGGGCGGGATCGCACTGGGTGCGCGGCTGCGCCAGCTCGGGGTGCCCGCCATCGTCGTCGACCGCCACGAGCGGCCCGGGGACCAATGGCGCAAGCGGTACAAGTCGCTGTGCCTGCACGACCCGGTCTGGTACGACCACCTGCCGTACCTGCCGTTCCCACAGAACTGGCCGGTCTTCGCGCCCAAGGACAAGATCGGCGACTGGCTGGAGTTCTATACCCGGGTGATGGAGGTGCCGTACTGGCCGAAAACCACCTGCCTGTCGGCAACCTTCGACGAGGCGGACAAGCAGTGGACCGTCGAGGTCGACCGCGACGGTGAGCGGCTGACCCTGCACCCCACCCACCTGGTGCTCGCGACGGGCATGTCAGGCAAGCCGCACGTGCCGGTGCTGCCGGGGCAGGACATCTTCCGCGGCGATCAGCATCACTCCAGTGCCCACCCCGGCCCTGACCCGTACGTGGGCAAGAAGGCGGTGGTGATCGGCTCGAACAACTCCGCCCACGACATCTGCAAGGCGCTGTACGAGAACGGCGTCGACGTGACGATGGTCCAGCGGTCGTCAACGCACATCGTCAAGTCGGACACCCTGATGGACATCGGTTTGGGTGACCTGTATTCCGAACGCGCGCTGGCGGCGGGCATGACCACCGAGAAGGCCGATCTCACGTTCGCGTCGCTGCCGTATCGGATCATGCACGAGTTCCAGATCCCGCTCTATGACCAGATGCGGGAGCGCGACAAGGAGTTCTACGCCCGGCTCGAAGCAGCCGGCTTCGAATTGGACTGGGGTGCAGACGGATCCGGGCTGTTCATGAAGTACCTGCGCCGCGGATCCGGCTACTACATCGACGTCGGCGCCTGCGACCTCGTGGCCGACGGCAGGATCAAGCTGGCTCACGGCCAGGTCGATCGGCTCACCGAGGATTCGGTGGTGCTCGCCGACGGCACCGAACTGCCCGCCGACGTGGTGGTCTACGCCACCGGATACGGGTCGATGAACGGCTGGGCTGCCGACCTGATCGGCCAGGAGGTGGCCGACAAGGTCGGCAAGGTGTGGGGGCTGGGGTCGGACACCCCGAAAGACCCCGGACCCTGGGAGGGCGAGCAGCGCAACATGTGGAAGCCCACGCAACAGGAGAACCTCTGGTTCCACGGGGGCAATCTGCACCAGTCGCGGCATTATTCGCTGTATTTGGCGCTGCAACTCAAGGCTCGCTACGAAGGAATTCCCACCCCGGTGTACGGGCTGCAGGAGGTGCATCACCTCAGCTGAGGCCCCGCCCGCAGAATAGAGGGCATGGCCGAAGACGACCCTTACCTGTGGCTCGAAGAAATCGCCGGTGAAGACCAGCTCGCATGGGTGCGCAAGCACAACGATCCGACCGTCGCCGAGTTCAGCGACGAGAGGTTCGAGGAGATGCGCGCCGAGGCGCTCGAGGTTCTCGACACCGACGCGCGGATTCCATACGTGCGCCGGCGCGGTGAGTATCTCTACAACTTCTGGCGCGACGCCGAGAACCCAAGGGGGCTGTGGCAGCGGACCACGCTGGAGAGCTACCTCACCGAGGAACCCGACTGGGACGTGGTCATCGACGTCGACGCTCTTGCCGCCGCCGACGGTGAGAAGTGGGTGTGGGCGGGCGCGGACGTCATCGAGCCGGACTACACACGGGCGCTGGTCAGTCTGTCACCGGGCGGCTCGGACGCGGCGATTGTACGCGAATTCGACATGATCACACGACAATTCGTCGCTGACGGGTTCACATTGCCGGAAGCGAAGTCGCAGGTGTCGTGGGAGGACCACGACACGGTCTTGGTGGGAACCGACTTCGGACCCGATTCGATGACCGAGTCCGGCTATCCGCGGGTGGTCAAGCGGTGGCGACGCGGCCAGCCGCTGACCGAGGCGGAGACAGTGTTCACCGGACCGGTCACCGACGTGATCGTCGGGGCCTCGGCCGACCGCACACCCGGATATGAGCGCACGATGCTGCACCGTGCGATCGACTTTTTCAATGACGAGGTGTACGAGCTTCGCGGCGGCGAGCTGATTCGCATTGACGCCCCGACCGATGCCAGCGTGTCGGTGCACCGTGAGTGGCTGCTGATCGAACTGCGCAGCGACTGGGACACCGGCAGCGCGTCATACCGCGCCGGGTCGCTGCTCGCCGCCGGGTACGACGAATTCCTCGCGGGGACAGCAGAATTAGCGGTTGTATTCGAACCTGACGAGCATCCCAGCCTGCACCAATACTCGTGGACTCTCGATCGCCTGCTGCTGGTCAGTCTGGTCGACGTCGCCAGTCGGGTCGAGATCGTGACACCGGGATCCTGGACCCGTGAACCCGTCGCGGGCGTCGGGGACAACACCGTCATCGTTGCCACCGATCCAGACGGCGACGAAATCTTCTTGGATTCCAGCGATTTCATCACGCCGTCGCGACTGCTGCACGGCACGGCGGGCGGCGAGCTCACCGAGATCAAGCGGGCGCCATCGTTCTTCGACGCCGCCGACCTTGAGGTGTCCCAGCACTTCGCCACCTCCGACGACGGCACCGCCATCCCCTACTTCGTCGTTGGGCACAAGCACGACGGGGCGCCGGGCCCGACGCTGCTGGGCGGCTACGGCGGATTCGAGGTGTCACGGACTCCCGGCTACGACGGGGTGCTGGGGCGGCTGTGGCTGTCGCGGGGCGGGACGTATGTGTTGGCGAACATCCGCGGCGGCGGAGAGTACGGGCCGGGCTGGCACACCCAGGCCATGCGCGAGGGCCGGCACAAGGTAGCCGAGGACTTCGCAGCGGTGGCAAGCGATCTCGTCGCCCGCGGTATTACCACCGTCGAACAGCTGGGTGCACAGGGTGGCAGCAACGGCGGCCTGCTGATGGGCATCATGTTGACCAAGTACCCGCAGCTTTTCGGTGCGCTGGTGTGCCAGGTGCCGCTGCTGGACATGAAGCGGTTCCATCTGCTGCTGGCCGGCGCGTCGTGGGTGGCGGAGTACGGCGATCCGGACGAGCCCGAGGACTGGGCATTCATCTCGGAGTACTCGCCCTACCAGAACATTTCGCCCGACAAGCGGTATCCCCCCGTGCTGATCACCACGTCGACGCGCGACGATCGGGTGCACCCCGGCCACGCCCGTAAGATGACGGCCGCGTTGGAGGCTGCCGGGCATCCGGTCTGGTACTACGAGAACATCGAGGGCGGCCACGCCGGGGCGGCGGACAATGCGCAAACGGCGTTCAAGTCGGCGCTGAGCTACTCGTTCCTGCACCGGATGCTGGGCTGATTGGGTGAGTTGACCAGCGTGGACTATCGAGTACCCTCAAGCTAACAGCTAACTCACTAGGGGGTGTCCGGTGCAGGTCGATGTCGATGAGATGCGCTCCGGGGCGAACCGGTCCTACAACGCTGCGTCCTTTGCGATGGAGGGCGCTGACCAGCTCAGTCGGGCAACAGTCGGCGCCGGCATTTTCGGCAGTTTCGCTGCTGCCGAGTCATTTCACGGCGCACTCTCCGATGCGCACAGCAACCACATCCAGCGGCTACGCGATCACGAAAACCGGCTTGGGGTCCTCGGCGACAAGGGCCATAAGACGGCTTCAGTGTTCGTGGAGATGGAGGAACGCAATGCCGAGGCCCTGCGTTCGGTGCTGTGACCGAATATCCGAGCCTCAAGCACATCAGCATCGGCGCCCTCATCGGTGAGGCCGGCGGCGATCCGTGGCAGGTAGACCAGACCCTGCAAAGTGGGGACCCGGGGGCGATCAACGACCTCGGCCGGGCGTTCTACAGCGCGGGCGCCTGTACAGCCGAGACGTACTCGGAGTTCGCACAGGCACAGCAGCGATTTCAAGCTTCGTGGAACCGCGAGAACGGCGAACATCCGATCAATGACAGCGCCGAGGTTCAACGCGCTACGACCCGGCTGATGGTCCAGCGTGACCAACTGCCGGCCATCGGCGTGGACCTGTCGAACATCGCGGCAACTCTCGCTGAGACACAGCGCTTTTCAGGCATGCAAGTGGAGAACCTCAACACCCAGTTGCACTACATCGACGCACTCATCGATCAAGCGCTGGCGCACGACCAGGACACCTCCGCGCTAGAGGACAACGCGATCACCGTGACCTCCGGGGTGCTACACCAAGTCGAGGCCCTGCGCGACGACTACGGTACGAAGTTGAATGCGACCTTGACCGACCTGCGTGCCGAGCACGGCTACGATCCCGCGCCGATTGAGGACGTCGACGGTGACGGGGAGCCCGGAGCCGAGCAGCGGGGCCGCGAATCCACCGACTACTACGACGCGAATCAGCGCGCCAAAGACGAGGCGTTGGTCAACAGCGACGGCCCGATGACACCGGAAAAGGCGGACGCCGCAGCACGTTTGCGCGACTTCGCCACTGCGACGAATCCCAGCGCGGACGCGGACGCTCGTCGGTTGGCCGGTGAACGGCTCGATGATTTCCGGATGGCTCACTTCACGGGGCCATTGCCGACCGACCCGATGGTTGGAGGCGACGCAAGAAGCCGAGCACGGACGCGTCTCGAGTGGCAACAGAAGCTGGAGCAAGGGGCGTTCGGCACGAACCCGCTGACACCCGACCAAGTGACGCAACTGCTCGATGACAGTGAGCAGCATGGACGGGTCCTGGTCACTCAGCGAGCTCTCGACATGCTTCAGCGCGAGGGCGTATCAAAGGAAGGTGCGGAGGCCTTGATTTCCAAGGCCTCCAGCGGCATACCCTGGAACGAGCTTGTCCAGCAGAACACCGATCTCATGAGCGGGTTTTCCGCCGGAGTTGGTGGATACGCCAAAGGCCTGCCGGTAAACGCGCATGACTTCGACAGAATGTCACTCTCAGATGTGAAGGCCATCTCAGAGTTCGGCAAGTACACAGGTCGAGCCGCCACAATATTCGACGCCGTACTGACGTACGAGGACATCAAGCACGGCAAGCCTGCAGGGCAGGCGATCGGAGAATTCGCGGGCGGCACTGCACTGGGCGGTTTGGGTGCCTGGGGCACCGCGATCGCGGTTTCGTCCGTCGCTGGTCCCGAGGCTACCTTTGCGGCTGCTCTGGTGGCCGGTATAGCGACCGGCGAACTTGGTAAATGGATTGGAGGTGCAACGGGTGGACTATTCGACAAGTGAGCCCATTTCCGCGACCGCGGCCCATTTTCCTGCTTGGTCAACTGTATTGTTCGTGGTCGCACTTGTACTCATACTTGCGACTACAGCAGGCATCGCCCGCGCAGATTCTGTTGAGGCCAAGAGACTTGTCTACTGGTTGGGCTGGATTTCAGCGGTCGCGTGCGCAGCGGTGTCGTTACTACCACTTGGCCTAAAGACGACCGTCATCACCTTCGTGGGCTTCTCATTCGCGGTGGTCTTCTGGGCCTGGCTCACCACTCCGTACTTGAAGATCGGCCGGCGGACCTTCGCGTTGACGTTGACGGACAGAAGTTCAGGTCAAGACCCAGATTCCGGCGAGGGCGCACCCGCTCAGCTGTCAGCCAACCACTATCCCGGTCCAGTAACGGCAGGAACAGTCTGGTGGATCTTCGCCATCCTCACGACAGCCGCTGGCGTCGGCGTTTACCTCGGAGGCTGGCGATGGCAGACGATGGCCGTTGCAGTCGTACTCACTGCGCTCGGGGCCATCTCGGGACTCGATGATGCGTCTCGCGGACTGGGCCCAGCCCGGGGCCAGCGCGTTCAAGCAGCTGTGATCGTCGTAGCCTCGATTCTGCTGTGGCTGGCCCCGATTGCCGCGTACGCACTCGGTTACGCCGTCGGGCTCCGACACCCTACTGGCAGAGGCAGCGGCACCCATTCCGTCGACCATGACTCTTGAAACCTGGTCGCACTGGCTTTTTATCGCCGGGGCAGCACTGCTCGTCGGCGCCTGGCTCGGCACCGCGTTCGTCAAAGACCGTCAGTATGAGCGTTGGGTGTATTGGTTCGGCTCGCTGCTCGGCGGCGCCTTCATCTCCTTGAGCTTGGCAGGCCGGGGATGGAAAGTTGTTGTGGCCGCGGCACTCTGCATCGCTTTTGTCACCGTCCTGCACGCGTACTTCAAGACGTCCTACATCAGGATCCGCGGACGCAACCACGCCTTCTCGATGCAGGACAGCGCTCCCGATCCCTCTGAGATCGATCCCGACGAGCCACCGTCGATGCCACCACGGGACAGCTATCCCGGTCGCATCACCGCGTCCAAAACATGGTGGCTGTTCGTTGCGATAGTTGCGTTCTTCGGTCTCGGAGGCGCGTTAGCGGGGTGGGACGCGAAGACCCTGCCGGCCGCTGGGCTGATTTGCCTGGGAGCCCTCGTCTCCGGGATCGACGATGCGACACGCAAACTGCCGAAGGCGCGAGGCCAGAACACACAAGCCATCGTTGCTGCGGCACTGTCGGTTTCGATGGCGTTCCTGCCACCGATCCTCTACCTCATCGGCTATCGAATCGGCACCATCCGCCCCATGGGATACGGCTTACGCGACCCCGTTGCCCGGCATTACCGCGCAGAGGACGACGAGCCGTCCGACTAATTCGTCTTGGCCAGGCTCACCAGGAGCGAGACGATCACCCCGATGATGACGAGCCCGCCCCCGACAATCAAAGTGATATTCAGCCACTGATGCATGCTGTCCTGCGCGGTGCCGATCATCACCTCGGCTATCCGCCGGATGTCACCGGACGAGTTGTTCAACACCGCATCCAGGCGTCTGCGGCCGAATTCGATTGCCGCCCAACCGGAAGCCCCCACCAGCAGAGCTGACACCCCGAGCCCCACAAGCATCTTGCCGCGACTGCGAGCCACGAAAAGGGTGAGCAGCGCGAACATCCCGGCCACCACAGCCGCACCGACACTCACCCACGGGCCGAAGGTCGCGACCGGACGCAACGCACCGGGCCGTAACGCCGCAGGTGCGTTGTCGGTCAACGGGATTGGTATCGAGGACGGCAAGGTGACGTTGTAGTCGCTGAGCGTCTCTTTGAACGCGGCGTCCGACAGCATCGGCGCGGCGTCGATCACCCACCGGCCTTGCGAATCGACACTCGAGCGGACCCGGTCGGTGAACAACCAGCGGTGCGCGAAGCGATTCGCCTGCGCGAACTGTCCCGGGAAGGTCGAACTCGCGGTGTAGGCAGCCGCAACCAGACTCACGGTTCCGGTGTTCACGCCGGTACCCAATCGACCCACCTGCGAGGTCAGCTCCGAGGCCATCGCCGACTGCAGTCCGGGATCGGCCGCCGCCCTCTGCGCCAGCGCCGCGTAGCCGTCCTCGTCGACCAGGTGCTGCTGCACCCAGGCCGCAGGCAAGGCGACCGCCAACAAGAGCGTCGTGACGAGCCACATCAGTAGCGTCGTCGCGAACCGCACGCGTCCTCCTCTGCGGGGACGCGACGCCTCAGTCGGAGTGAGTTGCGCGGCCCACGATCAAGGGGTCGGGCTGGCCGACCACCTCATGGTCTTTGTTGTCGTAGTTGAACTTACTCAGCACATGGCGCATCGCGTTGATCCGCGCGCGTTTCTTGTCGTTGCTCTTGATGACCGTCCACGGCGCGATCTCAGTGTCCGTCCAGGCGAACATGTCTTCCTTGGCCGAGGTGTACTCGTGCCATTTGTCCAGCGACGCCAGGTCCGTCGGCGATAGTTTCCACTGGCGGACCGGATCGACCTGGCGGATGGTGAACCGGGTGCGCTGCTCGCTCGAGGACACCGAGAACCACAGCTTGGTCAGGCTGATCCCGTCGTTGACCAGCATCTGCTCGAACAACGGGGCCTGCCGGATGAACTCGGCGTGCTGCTTGGGCGTGCAGTACCCCATCACCCGTTCCACCCCGGCGCGGTTGTACCAGGACCGGTCGAACATCACGATCTCGCCAGCCGCGGGCAGGTGGTTGACGTAGCGCTGGAAGTACCACTGAGTGCGTTCCTTCTCGGTGGGCTTCTCCAGCGCCACCACCCGAGCGCCCCTGGGGTTGAGGTGCTCCATGAAGCGCTTGATGGTGCCGCCCTTGCCGGCTGCATCGCGCCCCTCGAACACCAGGACGTGCCGCAGCCCGTTCGTCTGGCTCCACTTCTGCAGCTTCAGCAGCTCGATCTGCAGGAGCCGCTTCTGCTCCTCGTACTCGTTGCGCGACATCCGATGTTCGTACGGATAGTTCTCCCGCCAGGTGTCGACGGCCAAACCGGCGGCGTCGAGCAGCACCGGGTCGTCATCGTCGTCGTCGAAAACCGTGTAGCCGTGGCTGTCTAGTGACACGCGCGGAAATTAGCAGCGTCAAGGAAACCGGGGGTGACGCCGGGGTGAACGGCGGTTCCAGCCGACGAGCGCGGCGGCCAGGCAGGCGATCACGCTGCCCAGCAGGAGCCCGCCGACGGCGTCGGTGAAGTAGTGATAGGTCACCGCCTGACCGACCATCCCGAGCAGCACCCAGACGACAGCGACCGCCACGACATACAGCTGCGCACCCACCACAAGAAGCACCATGCCGAGCACCACCACCATCAGCGTGGTGTGGCCGCTCGGGTAGGCGAGCCCGCCACCCTTCTGCCGACCGAACATCTCCTTGAAGAGGCGCGAAAGCCAGATGGCCGCAACAGGACTCACTACGACCGCGGCGACCAGGGGCCACTGGCGCCGATAGACGGCCAACGCCAGCGCGCCGACCAGAATCACCGAAATCGTGCGCTGATCGGTGAAGAACAGCAGTCGTCCCAGCCAGCTGCCGTGGGCTTGCTGGAACCAGTCGTCGACCGCGGTCGAGCCCATCCCGACAGCCCAACCGAGCAGCGCCATCACGGCCAGCCCGACCGGCGGCCACCACCGGACCGCGGTAGTGATCAGCGGGCGATGCCCCGCACGTACGCCGCCTGACCCAGATGCTGGGCGCAGTCGTCGATGATGCTGACCAACCGCATGCTTGCCGTTACCGGCGGAGTCCAGTTCTTGTCGACCACGCGGGCGAGTTCCTCGGTGGTGACGCTGGCGATGTACTCCAGGGTGACCTTGTGCACGGCGTGGTAGTAGCCGGCCAGTAGGTCGGCGGGCACCCGTACCTTGCCGACCTCCTCGGGGGTGTGGCCATAGCCGTGCGCGTCGCGGGGCAGGTCCAGGTCGAAGCGGTCCACCCATCCGCCGCTGAACCACACCTGCTCGGTTCCGGCGATATCAGCGAGCTGCGCGTCCTGGATCCGAGCGCTGTGCCACACCAGCCACGCGATGCTGTTGGCCGTCGAGGTCGGCCGGAAGAACGAGAGTTCCTCGGTCAGATCGTCGGTGATGTCCTGGACGTGCTCGATGATGCGGGTGAACGAGTCCCGCAGGAGTTCGCGGGCGGCATCTGCGTCGGACAGTGAGTCGGCCATAACGTCAGACGCTACGCGGAGTTCGTCGGGGTCTGGGCCTCAGGCTGGGCGCCGTGGAAGACCGCTTCGACGTTGTTGCCCTCGGGGTCGCGAACGAAGGCGCCGTAATAGCCGGGGTGGTACTCGGGCCATAGTCGCGGCTCGTGCAGCGGCTCGACGCCGAGCGCCAGGGCGGTGTGGAAGAACGCCTGGACCGATTCGGCGTCCTTGGCCGCGAAGGCGATGTGCACCTCCCGGTTGGGTCCGGTGGCGTCACCGGCGGACGCGTCGGCGATCCAGAACGAGGGCTTGCCGTCGGTGCCGTAACCGATGGCCTCACCGAAATCCATCACCCGGTGGTAGCCCAAGACGTGCAGCACCTTGTCGTAGAACTCCTGGGATTCGGCGTAGTTGTCACAGTTGATTCCGAAATGATCGATCACACCTCCATCGTGACAGGGGGTTGCGACGTAATGTCGTCGGTATGAGCTATGACCTGGTCATCCGCAACGGAACGATCGTCGACGGGCTGGGCGGGGAGCCCTACCCCGGCGACGTCGCGGTGTCCGACGGCGTCATCGCCGCGGTGGGCACCGTCCCCGAGAAGGGTGAGCGCGAGATCGACGCCACCGGCCTCCTCGTCACCCCCGGGTTCGTCGACCTGCACACCCATTACGACGGGCAGGCGATCTGGTCGGATCGGATGACGCCGTCCTCGGCTCACGGGGTGACCACCGCCGTCATGGGTAACTGCGGCGTCGGCTTCGCGCCCTGTCGCCCAGAAGACCACGACACGCTCGTCGACGTCATGGCCGGTGTCGAGGACATCCCCGGCGTCGTGATGGTCGACGGACTGCCGTGGACCTGGGAGACCTTCCCGGAATTCCTCGACGCACTGGATTCCCGACAGCGAGACATCGACGTCGCGGCGTTCCTGCCGCACTCCCCGCTGCGGGTGTACGTGATGGGCGAGCGCGGCGTCAACCGCGAGCTGCCCACGCCCGAGGACCTGGCGATGATGCGCAAGCTGGCCGAGGAGGCTATTCGCGCGGGCGCGCTGGGCTTCGCCTCGTCACGCCTAACCCTGCATAAAACATCTGGTGGCCAACCGATTCCGAGCTACGAGGCGCAGTACGAGGAGATCGAGGCGATCGCTCGGGGTGTCGACGACGCCGGCGGCGGACTGCTGCAGTTCGTGCCAGATCTGATGGCCGGCGACTACGAGGGTGCACTCAGCGCGGTGTTCGACGTCGCCTCCGACGTAGGGCTGCCGGTGACCTTCACGCTCGCGATCGGCAACGCGGGCCCGCCGATTCACCTCGACGCACTGCGGATGGTCGAGAAGGCCAACGCCAATGGCGGCGACGTCACGGGACAGATCTTCCCGCGACCGATCGGCCTGGTTCTCGGTCTGGACCTGTCCGGCAACCCGTTCGTCATGTACCCGGCATACCGGGAGATCGCCGATCTGCCGCTGGCCGAGCGCGTCGCCGAGATGCGCAAACCCGAAGTGCGCGAACGCATCCTGAACGACAAGCCGGCCAGCGACGGCCACCCGCTGATGTTCGCCGCGCAGGCGTGGAACTACATGTTCCCGCTCGGTGATCCGCCGAATTATGAACCGTCGCCGGAGGATTCGATCGGCGCACGGGCCGCCGCACGCGGCGTCAGCCCGCTCGAGGAGGCCTACGACCGGCTGCTCGACGACGACGGTCACGCCATGCTGCTGGTGACGCTGGCCAACTTCCGGGACAACTCACTGGACACGGTGGCCGAACTGATCCAGCGCGACGATGTCGTCCTGGGCCTGGGCGACGGCGGCGCACACTACGGAATGATCTGCGACGCAAGCTTTCCCACCTACATGCTGACGCACTGGGTGCGCGACAGGCCGTCGGGTCGACTGTCGGTGCAACGAGTGATCCAGGAGCTGACATCGGTGCCTGCCCGCATCGCGGGGCTGGCCGACCGCGGCCGGCTGGCAGTGGGCTACAAAGCCGACGTCAATGTGATCGACGCCGATGCGCTGCGGCTGCACCAGCCCACCGTCAAGGCCGACCTACCCGCGGGCGGGCGGCGGCTCGACCAGACCGCGGACGGCTATGTCGCGACGATCGTCGCCGGTGAGGTGATCTCGGAGAACGGGGTGCCGACGTCGGCGCTGCCGGGCAAGCTGATCCGCGGACGGCAAGCGGCTCCCGCACCCGCCCTGTGAGCCGGGTAGCGCCGCTGGCTCAACCGTGGAGTGACGCCGACGCCGCCGACATCGGGAGTTGGGGCCATCCCGATCGCACCTACGAGCCGTTGCTGCTGGTGCGGTGTCTGCAGCGGCACCCCGACATGGCGCGCAAGCTGCGCAAGATGGGTGAGTCCCTCTACGTCGACACCCGGTTGCCACCGCGCGTCCGCACGATCGCGATCCTGCGGATTTGCGGGCTGGTGCGCTGCGCCTACGAGTGGGGCGGGCAGGCCGCGTTTTGGGGACCGATCGCCGGGGTGTCCGGTGAGGAGGCCGATGCACTGGCGGTCGGTCCTGCTGACGACGCGCGCTGGAGCGCTGCGGAGCGGGTGCTCATCGAGGCCGTCGACGAGCTGGAGCGCACCGGCTCGTGGTCGGCGTCCACCTGGGCTGCGCTGGGTGAGAGCTTCGACGACGAGCAGCGAATGGAACTGTTGATCGCCGTCGGCTGGTACCGGACCGTGTGCACGCTGTGCAACGGGCTCGACCTGCCGGTCGAGGGCTGGATGCGGCCGTGGCCGTCAGCGCCGTGATGCGTCGCGCTTGAGCGCGGGGTGGCTCTTGCTCAGCAGCGGCAGCAGCACACGATGCGGCAGTGCCTGGAAGATCCGGGTGCTGATCACGTTCTGAATGCCTGCGATGACGTCGCCGCGGTCGCCGGCCAGCGCGTCGATGCCGATCTTCGCGACGGTCCGCGACGGCATCCACATGAATTTCGGGAAGGCGTCGGCGAATTCGCGTTCGTCCATCCCGGCGGCGCTGAGGAATTCGGTGCGCACCGGGCCGGGGTGTAGGACCGCAGCGGTCACACCGGTGCCGGCGAGCTCGCCGCGCAGCCCGGCGGTGAAGCTGCGGACGAAGGCTTTGGTGGCGGCGTAGCCGGCCTGGCCCGGGAACGGTTGGAAGCCTGCGGTCGAACCGACGTTGAGGATCGCACCGCGGCCGCGCGGCACCATCTGCTGGACAGCGCGTGAGGTGAGGTCGATGACGGCTTCGACGTTGACGCGTACCTGAGCGATCTCGTCCGCGACGGGTGCGGTGGCGACCGATCCGACCACGCCGATGCCGGCGTTGTTGACCAGAATGTCGACGGTCAGGCCTCGTCGCTCGACCTCGTCGAAAAGGGTGGCACGGGCGTCAGCGTCGGCGACGTCACACGCGATGACCTCGACGCGGACCTTGTCGTGCAGTTCGGCGGCCAATTCTCTGAGCTTGTCCTCGCGGCGGGCGACGAGGGTGACCCCGTGCCCGCGGGCGGCGAGTTCTCTGGCGAGGTCTGCGCCGATGCCGGAGGAAGCGCCGGTGACGACGGCGGTGGACGTGGGAGACGGCGTAGGCAGCGGCATTTCGTTGGCAACCCTAGGGCACCGCGGCGGTATTCCCCGGGTTTCGGCGGATCGGCGGCAGTATCGTCGCCCCATGAGCGTCAAGGTGGATCTCGATCAGCTCGCCGGCACGCTGGACGACTACCCGTTCGGCTACCTGATCACCGTGAGCGACGAGCACCGCGCGCACACCGTGGCAGTGGACCCTCGGCTCGTCGCGGGCGTGCTCGACATCGGTTCGGTGGGTAACAGCACGCGGCGCAACGCGCTGGCGCACCCCGATGTCACGATGGTGTGGCCGCCGCGAGAGCCGGGTGGGTACAGCTTGATCGTCGACGGCCGCGGCGAGTTCGCCGACGACCGGCTGCGGGTCATCCCGCAGCGAGCGGTGTTGCACCGCCCTGCGGTCCCGGGTGTGGCCACGGCATCCGGCTGCGGCGACGACTGCGTGCCGTTGGGTTGAGCCGCGAGTGTGGGCTTCCTGCACGCAAATCGGCGAATAACCGTGCACAAGGCCCACACTCGCCGCTAAATGAGGCAGCCCGCCGCGCGCAGCTTGCTGGCCACGCGTTCAACGATGATCTCCGGTCGCTTCATCATGTCGGCGCTGACCCGAACAACGACCCACCCGACAGCTTCCAGTTGCGCGATCCGCTCGAGGTCCCAAGCTCGTTGACGACGATTGGTCCAATGCTGGACGCCGTCGTATTCGACGGCGACTTTCCATTCCCGCCAACCCATGTCCACGCGAATGTGCAGATCCCGAAACTCAATCTGTGTTTCCGGACGCGGCAACCCTGCCTCGACGAGCAGCAGTCGCAGCCGGCTCTCCTGCGGGGATTCCGCACCTCCATCAACGAGTCGCAATATCGACCGCAGTCGCGAAACCCCGCGAGCGCTTGGGTGCCGATCAGCCACTGCTCGGATAGCAGCCTGCTCGAGGCCGGTGGCATTCATCAGAGCATCCACAATCGGGATGGCCCGCTGGGGATTCATGTATCGGCCGATATCGAACGCGGTGCGGGCCGCTGTCGTCACCCACATGCTTCTCGTCAGGCACGTCTCATCGGACGCGAGTGCCCACGTGTGGACGACAATGCCGCGCGGGGCATGGCGGTCTGCGCGAATGATCTCCGCTGGCGCCGAAGGATCAAGCCACTTAGTACCGAATGCGGCTGCGGCTGATAGGCCGCATAACGTGGCTCCTGTTGCCAGATATGCGGCCCGCGCACGCAATTGCGCAGTCAGTTCAATGTCGCGGGAAAGGTAAACGTCGCGGTAGATCGCTCTGTGCTTGCGGATAAGCGCACGTCGGGTGACGTCACCGCGGCGCACCGCGGCACTTCCGATGAAGGGTTGCACCTCGACACGATCACAGTCCGCTTCGCGACTGTGGGTGCTGCGCACGGGAATTCACCAAATTCTGTGCATAAAGCCCACACTGGGGATAACGAAAAAGCCCCGGCTCGCCAAGCGAGCCGGGGCTTCTTTCGTACAGGGACTTAGAAGTCCATACCGCCCATGCCACCGGTCGGGTCGCCCGCAGGTGCGGCGGCCTTCTCCGGCTTGTCGGCGACGACGGCCTCCGTGGTGAGGAACAGCGCCGCGATGGACGCCGCGTTCTGCAGCGCCGAGCGGGTGACCTTCACCGGGTCGGCAACGCCGGCCTTGAGCAGGTCTTCGTACTCGCCGGACGCGGCGTTGAGGCCGGTTCCGGAGGGCGAGTTCTGAACCTTCTCGGCGACAACGCCGGGCTCGAGGCCCGCGTTGAAGGCGATCTGCTTCAGCGGAGCCGACAGCGCGACGCGCACGATGTTGGCACCGGTGGCCTCGTCACCGGAGAGCGACAGCTCGTCCAGAGCCGGAGCCGACTGCAGCAGAGCCACGCCACCACCGGCGACGATGCCCTCCTCGACAGCGGCCTTGGCGTTGCGCACGGCATCTTCGATGCGGTGCTTGCGCTCCTTGAGCTCCACCTCGGTGGCAGCTCCGGCCTTGATCACCGCAACACCGCCGGCCAGCTTGGCCAGGCGCTCCTGCAGCTTCTCGCGGTCGTAGTCGGAGTCGCTGTTCTCGATCTCGGCACGGATCTGAGCCACCCGGCCGGCGATGGCGTCGGAATCACCGGCACCCTCGACGATGGTGGTCTCGTCCTTGGTGACGACGATCTTGCGGGCCTGACCCAGCAGCGAGATATCGGCGGTCTCGAGCGAGAGGCCGACCTCCTCGCTGACAACCTGGCCACCGGTCAGGATCGCGATGTCCTGCAGCATGGCCTTGCGGCGGTCACCGAAGCCCGGGGCCTTGACGGCGACGGACTTGAAGGTGCCACGGATCTTGTTGACCACCAGGGTGGACAGGGCTTCGCCCTCGACGTCCTCGGCGATGATCAGCAGCGGCTTGCCCGACTGAATGACCTTCTCCAGCAAGGGAAGCAGGTCCTTGACGGTCGAGACCTTCGACGACACCAGCAGGATGTACGGATCCTCGAGGACCGCTTCCTGACGCTCGGCGTCGGTCACGAAGTAACCCGAGATGTAGCCCTTGTCGAAGCGCATACCCTCGGTGAGCTCGAGCTGCAGGCCGAAGGTGTTCGACTCCTCGACGGTGATGACACCCTCGTTGCCGACCTTGTCCATGGCCTCGGCGATCAGGTCACCGATGGTCTGGTCGCCCGCGGAGATCCCGGCGGTGGCCGCGATCTGGTCCTTGGTCTCGACCTCCTTGGCGCTCTTGAGGAGCGTCTCGGTGATCTTCTCGACGGCCTTCTCGATGCCGCGCTTCAGGCCGAGCGGGTTGGCGCCGGCAGCGACGTTGCGCAGACCTTCGCGAACCAGAGCCTGAGCGAGCACGGTGGCGGTGGTGGTGCCGTCGCCCGCGACATCGTCAGTCTTCTTGGCGACTTCCTTGACCAGCTCAGCGCCGATCTTCTCGTACGGGTCCTCGAGCTCGATCTCCTTGGCGATGGACACACCATCGTTGGTGATCGTGGGGGCGCCCCACTTCTTCTCCAGGACGACGTTGCGACCCTTGGGGCCCAGCGTCACCTTTACCGCGTCGGCGAGGGCGTTCAGGCCCCGCTCGAGGCCGCGGCGGGCCTCTTCGTCGTAAGCAATGATCTTGGACATTGCGAAGTGAATCCTCCGGTTTGGGGATGGCACGTCTTCGGTCGGGTGCAGTGCCCGCGACGGACGGCTGGAGAGTGCTCCGCGTGCGCGGCCCCGGCCTCACCGTCCCGACCTAGCACTCACCGGTCGCGAGTGCCAAACACATTCTTAGCACTCGACCTAGGCGAGTGCAAGAAGTGGATCAGCCGTTCACCCGGCGCGTAAACCGGCCACGATGACGTTGGTGATCCGGTCGGCGACGTCCTCGCCGTATTCCTGGCCGCTCTTGCACACGACCAGCAGTGCCTTCAGTTCGGCGACGCCGACGTCTGCGCGGGCGGCACCCGCCTGCTGCGCCGCCACCAGCATCTCCCCCAGCACCTCGAGAAACTCCGCTTCGGCGCCGGGCGCCGCGGAGTCGAGGTCGATTCCGTACCGCGCCAGCGCCTCGACCATCCCGTGGTCGGCAGCACCGGAGCGCACCGTCTCGCGGAGGAACTCGAACAGTGCGGTGGACGGATCGGCAGCGAGTAGCTCCCGCCCTCGCGCCACGACCAGTCGCACCCGATCGCTGATGACCGCTTCGAACAAGGCTTCCTTGGTCGGGAAGTGCCGGTAGACGGTGCCTGCGCCGACGCCGGCGCGCCGGGCGATCTCATCGATCGGCACGGCCAGCCCCTGCTCGGCGAACACCTCGTAGGCAACCTGCAGCACGCGGGCACGGTTGCGCGCGGCATCGGCACGTAGCGGCCGGCAGCTCAGACCCACCTCACACCTCTCCTGCGTTGACAAAGCGGGGCGCGCGTTCCGTATAGTCGGATAAAACCGGGGCGCACGCTCCGGTTAGCCAGTCTAACCGAGGAGAACTGCATGGCACCCTGGACTTCCGCCGACATCCCGGACCAGACCGGCCGGACGGTCGTCATCACCGGCGCCAACACCGGGCTGGGCTACGAAACCGCCCGCGCGCTGGCAGCCAAAGGCGCGCACGTAGTTCTCGCAGTCCGCAACCTCGACAAGGGCAAGGCCGCCGCAGACCTCGTTGTGCGGCGCTACCCCGGGGCCGACGTCAGCGTGCAGGAGCTCGACCTCACCTCGCTGGCGTCCATCCGTGCCGCCGCCGACGAGCTGCGCGCCCGGCACGACCGCATCGACCTGCTGATCAACAACGCCGGCGTGATGATGACGCCCAAGCAGACCACCCAGGACGGATTCGAGCTGCAGTTCGGCACCAATCACCTGGGCCATTTCGCGTTCACCGGCCTGCTGCTGGACCGGGTGCTCGCTGCGCCGGCCTCGCGGATCGTCACGATCAGCAGCAACGGCCACCGCTTCGGCAGCATTCGCTTCGACGATCTGCAGTCCGAACGCCGCTACGACCGCACCCGCGCCTATGGCCAGTCGAAACTGGCCAACCTGCTGTTCACCTACGAACTGCAGAAGCGTCTTGCCGCGACCGACACCATCGCTGTCGCGGCCCACCCGGGAAGCTCGGCCACCGAACTGGGCCGCAACCTCCCCAAGATCGTCGAGTGGGGTTTCGGACTGACGGTGCAGAGCTCCGAGATGGGCGCACTGCCGCAGCTGCGCGCCGCCACCGACCCGACCGTGCGCGGCGGCCAGTACTACGGACCCGGCGGAGTGCTGCAGATGCGTGGCTATCCGAAGCTCGTCTCCTCCAATCGCCGGTCGCATGACGTCGCGGCGCAGAAGCGGTTGTGGGCGGTGTCCGAAGAGCTGACGGGCGTGGTGTACCCCCTCGGGTGACCGGCACAATGTAGCCATGTCGCTGCACGTGCCGCCCTATCCACCGCCGCGGTACGACGGGGACGGCGAGATCAGCGCCACCCTGCGCAAGGCCGAGACCCCGGCAGACTTCGAAGTCGGCCCGGTCAAGTACACCTACCTGGCCACCGAGAAATCGACCGGCGGCGACTTCGGTCTGTACCGGGTCGACCTCGGTCCCCAGGCGGGTGGCCCCGGGCCGCATTTCCACAAGGCCATGTCGGAGTCCTTCTTCGTGCTGTCCGGCCGGATCCAATTGTTCGACGGCCGCGACTGGACCGTCGGCGAGCAAGGCGACTACCTCTACGTCCCGCCCGGCGGCATCCACGGTTTCGGGAACCAGTCCGACGAACCCGCCGCGATCTTGATGTTGTTTGCTCCCGGTGCACCTCGTGAGTTCTATTTCGAAGGGTTGCCCAAGCTCGGCGAGCTGACCGACGACGAACGCCGCGAGTTCTTCATTCGCAACGACAATTTCTTGGTCTGACGACACGCCGGATCGAAGTGCGCGGGCGGATCTGCTTGCACTAGAGTCCATCTCGACCGAGAGGAGTCCCAGGGGTGCGGGCAGTTGATGCGCCCAGCACCCAGGCGTTACGGGGCTGGCAGCGACGGGCGTTGGTCAAGTATCTGGCCGCCAAGCCGCGCGATTTTCTCGCTGTCGCGACCCCTGGAGCCGGTAAGACCACCTTCGCCCTGCGGATCGTCGCGGAACTCCTCGCCGAGGGCACCGTCGAAGCCGTCACGATCGTCGTCCCGACGGAGCACCTCAAGATCCAGTGGGCGCAGGCCGCCGCACGGCACGGCATTGCGCTCGATCCCAAGTTCTCCAACTCGAATTCGCAGACGTCCGCGGAGTATCACGGCGTCGTGGTCACCTACGCCCAGGTTGCCAGCCACCCCACTCGACACCGGGTGCGCACCGAGAACCGCAAGACGCTCGTCGTCTTCGACGAGATCCACCACGGCGGTGACGCCAAAACCTGGGGCGACGCCATCCGGGAGGCGTTCGACGACGCGACGCGGCGACTGTCGCTGACCGGGACCCCGTTCCGCAGCGACGACAGCCCCATCCCGTTCATCAACTATGAGGTCGGGCCCGACGGCTTCGCCCGATCCCAGGCCGACCACACGTATGGCTACTCCGACGCGCTGGCCGACGGCGTCGTGCGCCCGGTCATGTTCATGGCGTACTCCGGGGAGGCCCGTTGGCGGGACAGTGCCGGTGAGGAGCACGCGGCGCGCCTGGGTGAGCCGCTGACGGCCGAGCAGACCGCGCGGGCGTGGAAGACCGCCCTCAACCCGGCCGGTGAGTGGATGCCCGCGGTGATCGCCGCGGCCGACACCCGGCTGCGCGGGCTCCGCGAACACGTCCCCGACGCCGGCGGCATGATCATCGCCTCCGATCAGACCGCCGCCCGCGCCTACGCCGACCTGCTGCTCAAGATCACCGGCGAAGCACCCACCGTCGTACTCTCCGACGACAAGGGCGCCTCCGATCGCATCTCCCAGTTCTCGGCGAGCACCTCGCGCTGGCTGGTCGCGGTGCGGATGGTGTCCGAAGGTGTCGACGTGCCGCGCCTGGCGGTCGGCGTGTACGCCACCAGCGCCTCGACTCCGCTGTTCTTCGCCCAGGCGATCGGCCGGTTCGTGCGGTCCCGGCGGCCCGGTGAGACCGCGTGCATCTTCTTGCCGTCGGTGCCCAACCTGCTGCTGCTCGCCAGCGAGATGGAAGCTCAGCGCAATCACGTGCTGGGCAAGCCGCACCGGGAGAACCTCGAGGACGATCCGCTCGAGGCGGAGTTGGCCAAGCAGAACCGCGACGAGCCCGACGAGGGCGAGAACAAGATCGAGTACCTCGGCGCCGACGCCGAGCTCGACCAGGTCATCTTCGACGGGTCGTCGTTCGGGACCGCGACGCCGGCAGGCAGTGACGAGGAGGCCGATTACCTCGGCATTCCCGGCCTGCTCGATGCCGAGTCGATGCGAGATCTGTTGCGGCGCAGGCAAGAAGAACAGATCGAAAAGCGCACCGCCAGCGGCGAGGTACCCCGGCTGACCACGCACGGCCAGCTACGGGATCTGCGCCGCGAACTCAACGCCCTGGTGTCGCTGGCGCACCACCGCACCGGCAAGACACACGGACAGATCCACAACGAACTGCGCCGGGTCTGCGGTGGACCACCGGTGGCCGCCGCCACCACCGATCAGCTCAAGGCCCGCATCGAAGCCGTTCGCAGCCTGACCTCGTCGTAAACCGGTTACGCTGCCGCCATGACGCCAGCCGGCCTGTCTGGAATCCCCACGGCGCCAGGGCGTCTGCCGGTGATCGGCCACGCCCACATGGTCACCGGTGATCCCCGCGAGTTGCTGCTGCGCGCCGCCGGCATCGGTCCGATCGTCCGGGTGTATCTGGGGCCGCGGGCCTCCTACCTGCTCACCACCCCGGAGCTGATCCGCGACGTCAGCCTGGGCCGCGCCGGGGCGTTCCACCGCGAGCCGATGCGCGAGGCCATCCACGAATTGGTCAGCGGCGCGACCAATGTCCTCAGCGGACCTGAACACGACCTTCGCCGCCGACTGATCGCCCCGGTCTTTCGGCAGCGCCGCCTGGGCGAGTACGGGCTCACCGTCGCTGCGATCGCCGACGACTGGTCGGGCTCACGTGTCGGCGGCGCACAGACCGACTTGCGGGCCAGCGTGCATCAGCTGGTGATGCGCACCATGCTGGCAACTCTGTTCCGCGCCCAATCCGACGCCGAGGAGATCGACGTCATCCGCGAGCGAACCCCTTGGCTGCTCAGCGAAGTCATCATTCGCGGCGCCCTGCCCAAGACCGCGAGGCAGTTGCGGGTGCTGGCCAACCGCCGATTCATCTCCGATTCACGGCGTGTCCGCTCCGCACTGAGGTCACTCATCGAGGGCCGGCGCCATACACCCGACGAGGGTGACATGCTGTCGGCACTTCTGCATCACGTCGATGAGGAGACCGGGGCGACGCTGTCCGATGACGACCTCGTCGACGAACTGCTGCTGGCGTTGGCGGCGAGCATCGGATCCCAGTCGTCGATGTTCTCCTGGCTCATCTACGAGACAAGCCGCGCCCCCGGTATCGCCGCGAAGATCCGCGACGAACTGGACTCCGTAGTCGGTTCTCGCCCAGTGGAAGTGGGCGATGTGCCGGCATTGCGCTACCTGCGCAATGTACTCACCGAGACGCTGCGGTTGTGGGCGCCGTGGATCAGCATCCTCACCGCCGACGGGCCGGTACGCATCGGCTCGGTGGAGTTCGACGATGGCACCAACATCTTGTTCAGCCCATTGATGGTGCACCTACAGGACCAGTATTTCCCCCATGCCTCGACCTTCGACCCAGACCGCTGGGAATCCGACTCGGTGGACCGCGACGTCATGATGGCGTTCGGTTTGGGTCAACGGCATTGTCCCGGAAGCCAATTCGCGTTGTTGTCGATCACCCTGCAGGCGGCGGCGCTGTTCTCGCGGTGGGACATCCGGCTGCCCGCCGGTTTCGAGGTCAAGCCGCAAGCCAAGGACTTCGTGCTGTCCCCAGCGTCGCTGCCGGTGGTCTTCACGCCCCGAACGCCCGGCTAGCCGGCCGCCGTTTTCTCCACGATGTCGCAAACCCGCGGCACACCGTCGCCGGTCGCGTGCAGGCGCGCGCCGAAAGCTTCTGCCCGAGAACGCATGTCCGGATCCAGGATGGCATCGATCCCGGCACCGAGCGTATCGGCCCGCAATTTCGTGAACGGAATGTGCGCTCCGACTCCGAGCCTTTCGACCTGGTGTCCCCAGACCGGCTGATCGAACGACACCGAGCACACCAGCGTCGGCAGCCCAGCCCGCAGGCTCTCGAAGAGCGTGCCGATGCCACCGTGGTGGACGGCCGCCTTGCAGTGCGGGAAGACGAGGTCATGAGCCAGCGCGTCGACGACCTTCACGTTGGCGGAGGTGTTCCGCAGTTCGGGGCTCAGGTGGGCGCCGCCGACGCTGACCAGCGCCCGCTCGCCCGTTCGTTGGCAGATGCGCTCGATCATGCCGAGCACCGATCCGAAATCCAGAATGGGCATGCTGCCAAAGCCGAAGAAGATCGGCGGCGTGCCGGCGTCCATCCACTGGAGCACCTCGGCGTGGTCCTCGGCCGACTCGCCGATCGCGGCCCGGGCTGACTGCGGCAGCCACAGAAAACCCACCATCGGCCGCGACGAGCCCCACTCTTCGGCCAGGCCCGGCACGAACGCGGGGTCGTACATCTGCAGTTCGGGGACATTGCGCCCCGCGAGAATCGATTCCGTACTGGCCCACGATCGGGGTAGGCCGAGCTTGCCGCGGAGGTTGTTGAGATACTTGCCGAACACCACGGTCCGCAGTCGCTCGATCGCGGACCACGCCACGCGGTTGACAACGCCGGGCACCTTCCAGTTGGCCGGCACCGAGCCCGGCGGCGCGTACAGACTGTTCTTGCGGCACGGGTAGGTGTGCAGTGTCACCATCGGAATACCCAGGGACTCCGACACGATCGCTGAGCGGTCCTCACTGAAGGTGGTGCAGACGATCATCTCCGCTCCCGTGGAGATGTCGATCAGCTCGTCGTCCATCCGGTCGGCGTATTCCGACATCTGCTTCGACACCATCGACATCAGCTTGAAGGTGCTGCCCGCCGCCAATGCCTTCTGGCCCTCCGGCGACGAATACAACGCATGGACATCGGGGCCGAACTGGCGCGCGGTCAAACCGGCTCTGGCGACGAAGTCGACGAAATTCGGTGGTGCCCCGATGATCACGTCATGGCCGCGGCGCTCGAGTTCCAAGCCGAGCGCCACCCCGGGCTGAACGTCCCCGCGACTGCCGACCAGCGGTATGAGGATCCGCACTCTAGGGCCCCTTTCTAGTGGTAGACCAAACCCTGCCCGACGATGGCGAGGTAGAACACGATCACGAAAAGCGTTGGCAATCCTCGGGGGTGGACTTCTACCCGCCGCACGAAGAAGATCCACGCCGACAGGCACGGCAACACCGCCGCGACGGCGGGCAACCAGGCGATCGGCCACCAGTGCCCCGCCCAACTCCACGGCGAGGTGAGTAGCATCTCCACCAGCACGGCCGACACCCCGAGAACCAGAACCATGCCGCCGCTCGCGGTCGGCCCGATGACCCGTGAATACGACCGCAGGTCATCGGCTGCTGCCACCCGGGTGGTCTTGCGCGCCAACTCCACATGCAGGAATGCGGTGGTGAACACCAGCAGGACGGCGGCCAGCTGTCCCCAGGACGCATCTCCGACACCCGGCCGCCCCGTCATCGCGAAACCCGTTGCCAGGAACTGTGCGGGACATGCGGCCGCCAGGTTCACCAATGGGTTGTCGCGTACCACCGGAACCCGCGACTCCCACCACCACAGGACAAGGCTGTAGCCGAGGATGAGCGCGACGAACACGGCTGTCCAACCCGAGACCATCGCCGCCAGCAGTGCGGCCACCGCGGCCGCCGGGACCATCGCGATCCGCAACTCCCGGGTGCTGATCCGGCCTTGGACGAGTGGTCGGTCCGGGTTGTGCACCCGGTCGTAATCCAGATCCTTCTGGTCGTCGACCATGCGCAGGAAGGCACCGGCGGCGTTGAGCGCCATAATCTTCAGCGCGGTATCCCAGGAAAGCCGCCACGGGCCGGAGGACTGCCCGACGACCACGACCATGGACTCGACCGCGATCACCCACAGCGCCAGATAGACGGGATAGACGGGCAGGCAACGTTCGACCAGGAACGCGCCGATACCGCCTGTCCGCCGCAGGACCGTCATTCCATGAATGCCAGTTCGATGGTGGCCCTGGTCTGACCCGACTGGGTGATGTCGCCCCGGAACGTCAGCGGGTCGGGGCCGTCGCGCGTCATGGACACCGTGCTCACCGAATCCATTTCGGCGAACGACTGAAATCCGATCCTCAGCCACGCCGGACCTACGAGATCTTCCGCGTGCGAATCGGCTATCACCAGGGACAGTTGTCGGGCGGCCTCGATGATGAGTCCGCCGGGGAGGTGGTCGAGGGGATGGTCGAAGAGAGTCGCGTGACTGATGTCCACCACGAGCGGCGCGCTCGCCGCGCCACTTTCAGCCACGTGGACTGGGGCACCGATCACCACATTCTCGATCCGTGTCCGCCCGACCGACCGAGGATCGGCCGGAACCGGCTGCGGCCCCGGATCCCAACTCGCACCGGCCCGCATCCGGTCCCACTTCTCCACCGGCATCCAGTTGAACGCGGCCGACAGTTCCATCGTCTTGGTGCCCTCATGGGCCACTACGGCACGGACCTCCAGACCATGCACCGCCTCGTGGCCGTCACGGCGAAATTCCTTCTGCACCGCCATGTTCAGTTCCAGATCCAGCATCTCGGCACCGCACGCCAGATGGTCGAAGTCGACCACAGCCAGCTCGTAGAGCCGCACGGTATGCCGGGCGTCCGGCGGTGCTTCATAGAACAAGTGGCTGCCCGCGATGCACGCCTGCCGAAACGCCTCCAGAACGAGCAGCGGATCGTAGTACGAACGCTGCCGCCCTAATCCATCGGAGTGGAAGCTGTGCAGCCGAGGCAATTGGGCATGTGCCGTCCAGGTGTCCCGCCGTCCGCCCATCGCGGTGACCAACACTTCGGAGACCGCGCGCTTGTGCACCAACTCTCGGCGAATCGTCTGAGAATACCTCTCCCCGTTCATATCCCGTCACCTCCCTGTCGGTGCATCGGAAGATAGGAGGACTCGATCACGATCCGGAACCACGGATCGACGTCAATGCCTCGTCTGTCTGCATCCGCCAATGCGGCCAGCCATTCCTCACCGGTTCGGGGTCGATCCCACCCACCGACCCCAAGGCATTGCCAGACGGCGTCCTGCGCGGCGGTGAGGTCACCGCATCTGCGGTCAAGGCCGGACTCGATACCGTCGACGATGCGAACGGCATCTGCTGTTGCATCGGCGCCTTGGACGCACGCAGAAATCACCTCGCTCAGTTGCGGATCGGGAAAGTAGATACTCATCTCCCGCAGCACATCGTCGGGGTCATCGGGAGTATGAACCTTGTTCAGCAAATAGGTTCCGGCCGCCAGCGCATGCCGTAGGTGATGAGGTTGCCGCTGCGCCGGGTCGGCGGGGCCTTTGTCCGCCGTGAGCCGGACCGAGACCGGCTGCTCATCGTCGGGATGACCGACGACGAGGACCAGCGACGGTGACAGTCCGGCGAGACGGTCCGCAACCCGGCGACGCTCGGCGGTCGCGCGGTGCCAGTTGAAGTACCACAACGCCCGTAGATGCAGATACGTCAGCTGCACCGGATACGCCCCGACGATGCGATAGCCGTGATCGAGCAGCCAGGTGATGGCCGATCCCATCGCTGCGGTGACGGCCGCATCGGGCTTGAGCAGCATCAGCGCATGCTCGTGGGCGAACGTGGCACGGTCGATGTTCATCGCCGCGAGTGCATCGCACGTCTCGATGAAGTAGGTGTCCGAGTCATACCGGCTGCCTGTGCGGATCATGCGAAACTCCTCGTGGCCTGCAACCGGGCCAGCACCTCGGCGACCGACGGCTCAGGCCGCCCCAAATAGCCAGTGCGTAAGCAGGAGTCGAGAAGGCGGCGGAAGTAGCCGGGACCGATGGCAGGCGGCGTGACACCGAGTCGCTCACGGGTGTTGGTGCTGTCGAACTCCAGACGCCGCCGCAGGTAGCTCGTGTAGAGGATCCCCACTTTATCGAAATAGCGGCGCTCGATGTCGTCGAGATCAGACTCGCTGAACGTGCTGGGCGGCACGAAATCAGGAATGCAGAAGGACGGATACTCGGCAAGGACATCGGAGACGGTGCGCAGCGAAAGGGCGTTGGCGCCGACGGCATGGAATGTCCGTCCGATGTTGTCGTCGAACTTCTCCACCGCGGCCGCGACGACGTCGGCGACGTGGCCGATCGGGACCAATCCCAATGTCGCGGAGTAGTTTCCGGGCAGCGTCCGCAGCCTGCCCTCGACGATCACCTTGAGCAGTTGGTAGATGTGCTTGTAGACCCCGGTGTTCCCGGTGCGGTACTCGCCGGTCACGATGCCGGGGCGGACGATCACCGACGGGAGTCCGGCTTCGGCGACCAGTTGTTCGGCCCGATACTTGCTGTGTTCGTAGGCGTTGCTGAACCGCTGGCCGATATCGAGCTGGTCCTCGTAGAAGACCCCTTCGGTCTCGCCGCACACGTAGGTGGTGCTCACATAGACCAGGCCGGCATCCAGGCGGCGCGCCAAGGCCACGGCATTGGCCGTCCCGTCAACGTTGATCTCGGTGTAGCGCTGCTCCGGCAGCCCGAAGTCGGTGACCGCGGCGGAATGCACCACCACGTCGACCTCGTTCGCGAGTTCCGACACGGTCTGCTCGTCGAGGCCGAAGTCTTCGCTGCGGACGTCACCGGTCAGCACTCGCGCGGCGGCGACCGGGCGATCGTGGGTCAGCGCGACGACGGTGCGCCCGCGGCGGGACAGCCGGGCGATGACGCCGGCGCCCACGTGTCCGGCGGCGCCGGTGACCAACACGGTGGCGCTCATGTCGATTCCTTCTGGGATTGAACGAGATTCACCAAATCACCGACGGTCGCGACGCCGGCTAGCGCCTCCTGGTCGAGCTGCGGCAGCTCGAAGGCGCGCTCGACGGCGATCGACAGCTCGAGCAGTCGCAACGAGGTGTATCCGAGATCGCCGATCAGGGAGCTGCTCAGGCCCGGCTCGCCGGCCGTGTCGGGGGCCATCGCCGCGACCAGCGCCAGAACCTCATCGCCGATGTCGCTCATGACGTCGGCCTCGCTGCAGGTTGGGCTCCGCCGGTGGTCAGCAGATCGCGGATCTCGTCCAGTTCGACATAGGCGTCGAAGTATCCGCCCATGCGCAGCCAGTGATATCCGTACCGGATGGTTCGCTGCCACTCTTCCCTCGAGGCGAACGACGAGGGGAAGTTCTCGCCGCAGGTGACCTTGCGCACCTCGGCAACGAACGCATCGAGTTCCTGGTGCACCGACCCTGCGTCATCCTCGTCGGCGATGGAGAGCTCGCTGAGGCCGCGGGCGGTCTGAGCCAACCGGGGGTGCTCAGGTATCAGCGTGTCCAGCCTGCTCACCAGCACCGGATCAGCAGGCAGCGGGGTGATTCCCCAGGCGCTGGCCAGGATTCGGACGGCCATGGTCACGATCCGTCTCCCGCACAGTGACGCGACCCGCCATTGCCCGTCCTTCACCGCACCGCTGAAATCTTCGCGAGCGTTCTCGAGCACCATGTTGGCCAACAACAACGCCCCAGCGCACTCGGCGAAAGCCCGTGCGCCCAGAGGGGATCGGACGATGTCCCGGTCAGTGATCGCGCCATCGATCGTGACCGCCGGGCGCTGGGTGGACGGCAGCGGTGTGAGCGGCCGGCCGGGTGCGCACATCGCCGCCACCGGTGTGATCACCGCCCCGCTCCGCCAGGCCAGTCCGACGAGGCCGTAGTCGACGAACAGTGCGATGTGATTCACGGCAGCCTGGGTGGTGGCGATCGACTCACCGAAGATCACCTTCCGCCACGATTGCGCGCAGTCGGCGGACAGGACGAAGACGTCGGTTTTGTCGCGCACGACATGGGTGGCGGTTCCGATGGGCCAGGTGGTGACTCCTGGCACCCGGCGTAGTACGACGTTCGTGGGATCGAGCGCGATTCTCGGACCGCCCAATCGCACGGCCAGTGCCAACGCCCGCTCGACGACGCCCCGGTTCGAATCCGTTGAAGCGGCTGTCGCGTCGAGGGTTTCGTAGTCATCCAGCAGTGCCGCGACGGTCGCGTCGGCGTCGCGTGAGAGCCGGGCGATCTGCTCCGGCAGCCACTTGATCTCGATGTACCCCTCACCACGCGCGGCGAGGAACGCTTTCATCTGCTGCGCAACGCCTTCTCGGGCCCACCGCATCGCCTCGTAGCCGTCACCGAGCAGGGCCAGCGCGACAGCATGTCGCAGGCATCCGCCGGCCCGCCTGCGCCACCATGAGCTGAGCAAGGTGGTGAGCTCGGCGTAGGAGACGATGTCGAGGAGCTGCGCGTAGTCGGGTCCGACGTACAGCGGGATGCCGCGCAGGAACCGCTGAACCCGGTTGAGCAGGTCCTCGGACACCCCGGCCACCGAACCTGTGTCGATCGCCCGTCTGACCTTCAGCAGCCGTTGGCGGATCTGCTCGTGCGATTGGGCCCGAATCTCCACTCGGCGACCGTCGACGAACAGAACCGTGGGCATCACCGGCTGTTCAGCGCCGGGCACCAACAGCAGGAAGTCGATGTCGGAGCCTTCATTGCCGAAACCCTCGGCGAGCGATCCCTCGAAATGCACTGTCGCATCATCGGGAATCACGGCGAGCTCGCGGGCCTTCTCGAACAGTGCGCGGACCCGTTGGAGCCCCCGCACGTCTCGGTTCGTGCCACTGATGGCGAGCAATCTCGACCTGGTGAATCGGCCCGCGCGCCACTGTTGCCACATGTGCGCCCGACGCGGCTTGCCGCTCGACGTCCGGGACAGCGTTCCGCGCGGTGTACTGATCAGCCACAACGGGGCTTGCTCACCGACGTTCGCCTGCAGGGATCGGATTGCGGCGGTGACCATCTCGGGGGTCACCTTCATGTGTTCGATGAAGACCGCGACACCGGGCCGCTCGGTCTCGTTGACCGCGACGGCGACCACGCGACTCGGGGCGATCCCGATCGCCTCGGCGATGGTCACGTCCAGGTCTTCGGTGAAGATACTGCGCCCGTTGATCTTCAGGCTCGTCCCCAACCGTCCCAGTACGTGCAGTTGGCCGTCGAGCAGGAATCCGGCGTCACCGGTGCGCAGCTCGTCACCGACGAACCGGGTGGTGCTGTCGCAATCCCCGTGGTAGCCCAACCCCACCGACGGCCCGGACAAGACGATCTCGCCCAAGACCCCGTCAGGCAGCCGGTCACCGGACTCGTCGGCGATCCAGACCGCATGTCCCGGCGCGGCCCTGCCGACCGACACCACCCAATCGCTACCGGTGTCGGCGGTGATGTCGCCCGTCACGCGTGCGAGCACCCGAACCGGATGGCCGTGGCGCAGGGTGGTCCGGTCCACCCGGACCATCCGGTGCGGGTCGCCCAGACGGTGCGAGGTGGCGAACAACGTGTGCTCGGCAAGACCGTATGAGGGCATGAACGCTTCCGGGGAAAAGCCATGGCCCGCAGTCAGTTCGGTGAACGCCCGCAGATGTGCCGGATTGATGGGCTCGGCCCCGACGACCAGCGTCGCAAGCCCTGACAGATCGATGTCACCGAGATCATCCGGTGTGAGCCTGGTGCTGGTGTACACCAGCCCGAACGACGGAGATGCGGTGTGCTGCGAGGAGGCGGTGGCTTTCAGCCACCGCAGTGGATCGCGGATGAACTGGTCGGGACGCATCAGTTGCAGATGGCGCTGACGTGTCATCGCCTGGAAGAGCACCCCAATCAGCCCCATGTCGTGATAGAGCGGAAGCCAGGAGACACCGACCTGGCCGTCGGCCATCCCGCAGAGTTCCTCCATCACATCGAGGTTGGTGGCCAGGCTGTGCCAACTGATACTGGCGCCACGCGGAGCGCTCGTCGAACCCGAGGTCATCTGCAGCAACACGGCGGGGGCGGGTTCGGCGAGCTCTGCCAAGAGGTCGCACTCCGGAACACCCTCGATCGCAACCAGTTTCGGCTCGCGAGCAAGCCCGGTGATCGCACGGCGCGCCAGCTCGACGAATGCCGACGACACCACCATCGCGCGGCAGCCCGATGCTCCGAGGATGCCGCGCAGGTGGGCGGTGTACTGATCGGGCGGTTGGAACATCGGCGGGACGATCGGGGTGAGTGTGGCACCCGCGGCCAACACCCCGAACATCGTCGACAAGCACAGGTCGGAGGTCGGCATCAACACGCTGACGACGTCACCCGGGCGGACACCGTCGTCGATCAGCCGGCGGGCGATGCGTCGCGCATTGTCGGCCAGCACGCGGTAGGTGACGAAGTCCCAGCCGCTCTTGTCATTGGCCAGGTGGATCCCGGTGTGGTCCCGCGGTTCCATCAACCAGCCGCGGATGCGATCGACGTCGTTCATGGTCCGGGCTCTTCCACCAGGACCACCCGGCCAGTGGCTCCGTCGACGCTCACCGTCATTCCGGTGCGAACCGCTGCGGTCAGACCGTCGATCTGCACGACGGTCGGCACTCCGAGTTCGCGGGCGATGATTGCCACGTGGGTGAGGGGGGAGGCGCGTTCGATGAGGAGCGCGGACGCGAACGGCAGGGCCGACGCCCAGCCCGGATCGGTCCGGTATGCCACCAGGATGCCGCTGGAGAAGTCCTGCGGCTTGTCGACCACGACCGCGCGGCCGGTCACCACACCCGGACTGGACGGCGTTCCGGTGAGCACCGTTCCGGCGGGCGCATGTGTCGACTCTTCGGCCAGCCGCCAGCCGGCCTGTGTCAGCTCGCGCTCTGAGTAGTCGGATCCGGTTGTGGTGAACCGGGCGGGTGCGGCGAACCGTGAGTAGCTGTCCTGCAGAAGTTTTCGGCGGCGGATCGCGGATTGGGCGGCGGCCGCGGTCATTGCGTCCTCGTACAGATCGAACAGCTCGTCGATACGTAACTGGAAGACGTCGGACCGGTGGTGAATCGTTCCCCGTTGCTCCAACTCCCGACCCATCACCCGCACAAGCGATTTCAGGATGCCGAAGCCTTGAGTGCGGCAGAAACGCAGGTGCTCACGGTGCGTCGCCGCACGTTGGACCTTCCGTCGCAACGCATCGAACACCTTTCGGCGCCGGCCTCGCAGGTGCGCATCGAGGTAGTCCTCGACCGAGCTCCCGGTGTTATCGCGCTGCCCGGCGGTGTCCATTCGCAGCAGATGAAAGATGCCTGCGGGATCTTGGCGCAGGTCCGGTGTTTCGAGCTTGAGTTCGTCCAGACACCGATACCCGAAGCGGTCGATGTACTTCTCGATCTTGGAATGCAGCTCTTGCCATTCCGGCGAGCCCGCGTCGTCGGCGCGCTCGGCGAGGTACGCGTAGGCGGCCGAGGGCTCGGCGGACGCGATGAAGGCGCCGAGTTCGGGGTGTTCGGCGACGAAGGCGGCGATGTCGGCCAGTTCCCTGGCGGGTTCGACGGAGATCACATCAGGCTCGGGGTTGACGACGGCGAACTGGACCCACTCCGGCGCACCCCTCAGGAACACTTTCGTGAGGACGGCCAGCGAGCCGACCATCGTCAGCAACATCGCGTCGAGCACCATCATCGGGCCCCACAGATCGGCGACTTCGTCGTAGATCTGGCGGAACATGCGGTACGCCGACGCTCCGTCCATCGCCGACACGTCCATCAGGCCGTGGCGGTCGATGAAGTCGACGAACGTCTCGTCGAAGTCGTCGATCATGGCATCGACGGATCTGATGCTGCGCAGGTAGGCGATGGTGGTGCGGCCCCGCGATACCGCCTTCTCAACGGGATTGGCAAAGCTGAACGGACGCAACTGAGTTGCCGTCGTACGGTCGAGCGGTTCGCTGACGCCGAGCGCGACTTCCAGGACCCGCCGATTCAGCGGATATCCGGGCGCGATGCCCACCATCCGGTACCAGTGCAGCAGGTTGTAGTAGACGTGGCCGTGGAACTGGCCCAGCATCACCGGCAGCCACGACTCCATCTGTTCGAGCTGGGCTGGTGGGATTTTCAGGCTGCGGGCGTAGGCCCGATAGACGTCGCCGTACAGTTTGCGAGCCGTGGTGAAGGTCAGTGGTGACGTGACACCGGCGAAGCTCTCGATGATGTTCGAGTTGTCCCAGATGCGCACCTCGTCGGTAGATTCACCGAAATGCTCTGCGGTGAGGTCGAACTCGCGATCCAGGGTGGTGACCGGGCGGGACTGCAGGATCCAGGTGCTGGTGTCGTCACAGGCCCACTCGACATCCTGCGGGCAGCCGAAAAGTTGTTCGAGCCGAATACCCAAGTCCAACAGTGTGGTACGTAGTGTCGCTCCGACGCTGGTTTCCTGCCGGCGTTCGACCGGCACGCCGACTGTGGCGACTCCACCGCCTGCTGTGCCGACCATCATCTCGCTCTTCGCGGACACCGTTTCGTCGAGGATCCGACCGGTCTCCTTGTCGATGCTCACCGAGTCGGAGTCGACAGCCCCGGAGACGAGACCCTCCCCGAGGCCCAGCACACCGTTGATCACCAGCCGGTCTGGCGAACCCGTGAGCGGATCGACGGTGAACATCACCCCGCTGCTGCGGGGTGTCAACGATCGCTGGATGACGACCGCCAGGGCGACATCGCCGAAGTCGAGCCCGCGGACGTGGCGGTACCGGGTGGCTCGCTGGGAAAAGGCCGACGCCCAGCAACGCCGCACCGCGTCTTCGGTGGCCCCGAGCCCGGCCACATTCAAGAACGTGTCGAACAGTCCTGCAAACGAATCGCGGTCACCGTCTTCTTGCCGTCCCGACGAACGGACGGCGACCGTTTCGGCACCCACATATTCGAGCGCACCCGCAATGGCGTCCCGAATTTCGGCTGGCATGCTCAATTCGCACAGCGCGGCTTCGGCGAACGCCGCCTCGTCAAGGCGTTCGGCCAACGAGAGCGGCACCTGGCTGATGCTCACGCCGGCGGCCGCACAGGCTTTCTCGAACGCTTCGGTGCCGAGGATCGCCCACCGTGGCACAGGAAAACCGGCTGCGGTCAGCTCACACAGGTTGCGCGCTTTTCCGCCGGCCAGCAGTCGTAACTGCTCGTCGGATTCTTGCCCGGTCAGCAGGAGTGGCACCGCGCGCCCTTCGTGTCAGTTCCGCGATATCTCAAGCGATGAGATCGGGTGCCGACGTTAGGGAGGGAGTTGCGCTACCGGTTCCAAGTTTCGAAAGTATTGAATTCACACGTGGCATGACCGTTCCCCCGACAGGTAAAGCCCATGGTCCCTTTCGGGACCACCGATGGCTGAATGCTTACCACAGAAGTGGCACGTCGGCTGGCAGACGCAGCAAATTTACATCCACGTTGCGTCGGGCCCGGTCGTCGAGAGCGTGGGGGTCCGCGAGGCCCTGTCGAGGCGGTCGCCCGACTCATCCCCGGTCGATGGCCAGCTTGCCCAGATTCGTCAGCGAATTATCAAGGTGCGAGATCGGAAACGGCGGGAAGACGATGTTCTTCCGGATTTCCGGGGTGGCACCCGACCAGTCGTAGGTCAGGGTGACCCGAGTCTGCTCGTCGCCGAGGGGCTCGAGGTCGTAACGCCATGTCCAGCCGCCGAGTTCGATAGTGCCGTCGTCGGCCAGCCCGCCGGGCGCCCACCCGATCGCCCGGTCGGGTTCGAGCACGGTGACCTGGTTGGCCATCTCGTAGTGCTTGTCGGGATGGTTGTCGTGGTACATCGCGATCCGGAAGATCTGTCCGGCTTCGGTCAGGGCCCGGCCGTCGTCCAACGGTTCCCGAACCCAGCCGGTGCCGTCGATGTCCTGGTGAGTGCTCGGATCGGCAAGCACTCCGAATACGGCGGCCGCGGGTGCGTCGATGGTGGTGGAGACAATCAGAATTTCGGTCATAGTCAGACAGACCCGCCGCGGCGGAGAAACTCATCGCCACTGAGCGTCACACCAGCGTCGCGCTCGACGTCGACGGTGACCCTGGAGTGACGTTGGGCGCAAGCGGGGACCCCCGTCCGCCGCTACAACCCGAGCAACTCCGGCAGCACGGCGACGGAGTCGATGACGTGGTTGGGCTGCATCGCAAATTCGTCTGCAGCCCAACGGTCCAGGGTGTCCTGGCGAAACTTGCCGGTGCGCACCAGCACGCCGGTCATCCCGACCACCTGGGCGGCCAGCACGTCGTTGTTGAGGTCGTCGCCGACCATGTACATCTCATCGGGGTCGACGCCGAGGCGGGCCGCGGAGGCCAGAAAGCCTGCGGGCGCGGGCTTGCCGACACCGGTGGCCTTGCGCCCGGAGGTCTCCTCCATACCGATCAGGTACATGCCGGTGTCGATGCGCAGACCTTCGGCGGTGGTCCACGCGGTGCTGCGATGCATGGCCACCACCGGTACCCCCTGGGCCATCCATTCGTACACCCGGCTCAGCGTGCGGTGGCTGTACTCCGGACCGGCGCCGCCGAGCAGGATGACGTCGGGCGCCTCGAAATCCGCACCGTCATCCACCCCGGATTCGACGATGTCGATGCCCGGCATGTCGTCGGTGATCTGGCCGTTGTTGACCAGCAGACAGCGCGCATCGGGGTAGTTGGCCCGGACGTAGTCGGCGGTCAGCGCCGCCGCGGTGATCACCTCGTCGGGCCGGACGTCCATTCCGGCAGCGCACAGTGCCGCCGCGATCTGGCTGCGGGTGCGCGTGGTGGTGTTGGTCAGGTAGGACCGCGCGATCTGATGGTCGGCCAGAACCGCCAGCGCTTCGGCGGCCCCGGGGATCGGCGTCCACGAGGTCACCAGGACACCGTCGATGTCGAACAGCACCCCACCGATAGCCATACCGCGACAGTAAACGGCCACCGATTGTCCGCAACTTGGGCCGTCTATCGTCGTGCCATGAGCGCACAAAAGTGGACCGAGGCGGACGTCCCCGATCAGAGCGGACGCATTGCGATCGTGACCGGCTCCAATACGGGGCTCGGATTCGACACGGCCCGGGTGCTGGCACAGCACGGGGCCCAGGTGGTGATGGCGGTGCGCGATACCGCCAAGGGTGAGGCCGCGGCAGCCGAGATCCGGCGAGCCGCACCCACGGCCGAGGTGACGGTGCACAAGCTGGATCTGGGCTCGCTGGCGTCGGTGCGGGACGCCGCGGCCGAGCTGGGCAGCGCCTATCCCCGGATCGATCTGCTCATCAACAACGCCGGGGTGATGTATCCGCCGAAGCAGACCACGGCCGACGGATTCGAATTGCAGTTCGGCACAAACCATCTGGGCCATTTCGCGCTCACCGGGCTGTTGCTGGACAAGCTGCTGCCGGTTGACGGATCACGGGTGGTCGTGGTGGCCAGCGTCGCGCACAACATCCGCGCCAAGATCGCGTTCGACGACCTGCAGTGGGAGCGCCGCCGCTATGAGCGCGTCGCCTCCTACGGGCAGTCGAAGCTGGCCAATCTGATGTTCGCCTATGAACTGCAGCGGCGCCTCACCGCGGCCGGCGCGAAAACGATTGCCGTAGCGGCACACCCGGGTGTCTCGGACACCGAGCTGATCCGCCACGTCCCGGGCAGCTCGCTTCCCGGTGTCAAGCTCATCAGCGGGCTGCTGTTGAACAGCGCGGAGATGGGTGCGCTGGCCACACTGCGGGCCGCCACTGACCCGTCGGTCACCGGAGGGCAGTACTACGGGCCCGACGGTTTCCGTGAGCTGCGCGGCTACCCCAAGCTGGTGAGCTCCAGCAATCAGTCCCACGATCGCAACGTCCAGCAGCGACTCTGGGCGGTGTCCGAGGAGCTGACCGGCGTGAAATTCCCCGTCTGATGCGCACTGTCGAGGAGCATCAGCGGGTCGTCGCCGATCTGATCACCGCGCGCCCGGCGGCGACGGTGGAGCTGGCAGACGCCGAGGGCCTGGTTCTCGCGGCCGACGTGGCGGCCCCGATGTCGCTGCCGGTGTTCGACAACTCGGCGATGGACGGCTACGCGGTTCACGTCGAGGACGTTGCCGGAGCCTCCGAGAACAGTCCGATCACATTGCCTGTCGCCGAGGACATTCCGGCTGGCCGCGTTGACACCTTGACGTTGGCGGCGGGCACCTCGCACCGGATCATGACGGGCGCACCGCTGCCCGCCGGTGCGACCGCAGTGGTGCCGGTCGAGGCCACCGATGCCGGTATCGACACCGTCGAGATCCGCATCGCTGCCAAACCCGGCCAGCATGTGCGGCACGCCGGAGAAGATGTGACAGCCGGGACCACGGTGCTGCGCGCCGGCCAGCTGGTGACCCCCGCGGCACTGGGGCTGGCCGCCGCCCTGGGCCTGGGCTCGTTGACGGTGCAGCCGCGGCTGCGGGTCCTGGTGATGTCGACGGGTTCTGAGCTGGTCTCGGCAGGCACCGAGCTGCGGCCCGGCCAGATCTACGAGTCGAACGCGATCATGCTGGCCGCCGCGGTCCGCGAGGCCGGCGCCGACGTGGTCGCGACACCGACGTCGAGCGATGACGTCAACCAGTTCAGCACCGTATTGGAGGGCTTCGCCGGGCAGGCCGATCTGATCATCACCACCGGCGGCGTGAGCGCCGGCGCGTACGAGGTCGTGAAGGATGCGTTCGGCGCGGGCGCGGTGGACTTCGTCAAGGTTGCGATGCAGCCGGGTATGCCGCAGGGCGCCGGGCGGGCAAACGGCACGTCGATCGTCACGCTGCCGGGCAACCCGGTGAGTGCGCTGGTCTCCTTCGAGGTTTTCGTCCGACCCGCACTGCGCGCGGCGATGGGCCTGGCCAACCCGAACCGGCCGCGGCGCACCGCCGTGCTGGCCGACAACCTGACATCGCCGAAGGGCAAGCGCCAGTTCCGGCGCGGTGTCTACGACGCCGAGGCGGGCACCGTCACGACCTATGGGCCGCCGGCATCGCACCATCTTCGCTGGCTGGCGTCGGCGAACTGCCTTCTGGAGATCGCCGAGGACGTCACCGAGGTGGCCGCCGGCGAGCGGGTCCAACTCTGGGACCTGTCCTAGGTCTGCGCCCGCACAACCACAGCCCGCACGTAGAATCGTCGCCGATGGCCAGACGCCCCCGCACCGCGGAAGACACCATGAAGTCCGGCCCCCAGCGGCTGGTCGCGCTGGTGCGTTCCTCCATTCCCCCTGTTCACCCCGCCGGCCTGCCGTTCATCGCGGCGGGCCTGGCGGTGGCCGGCGTCGGCCGAAAGAACCGCTGGCTGCGCCGCGCGGGCCTGACCGCCGCCGCCGCCAACGCCGGTTTCTTCCGGCATCCGCCGCGGACTCCCCCGAGCCGCCCCGGCGTGGTGGTGGCCCCGGCCGACGGATTGATCTGTCTGGTCGAAGAGGTCGAACCGCCCGCGGAACTGGGTCTGCCGCCCGGGCCGCGGCCACGGATCAGCATCTTCCTGTCGCTGCTCGACGCTCATGTGCAGCGGATTCCGGTCGGCGGCCAGGTGCTGGCCGTGGAATTCCGGCCCGGCCGTTTCCATTCGGCTGAACTGGCGGCGGCCAGCGAGGACAACGAGCGCAACAGCGTGCTGATCCACACACCGGACGGACAGGATGTGGTGGTCGTGCAGATCGCCGGCCTGCTGGCGCGCCGGATCGTCTGCGATCTGCACCCCGGAGACCAGGTCGCCATCGGCGACACCTATGGACTGATCCGATTCGGCTCGCGGTTGGACACCTACCTGCCTGCCGGCTCGGAGATCCTGGTCGAACCCGGTCAGCGCACGCTGGCCGGCGAGACGGTGTTGGCGCAGCTGCCGTGATCAAACCCCGCCCGTCAGCCATGCGCATTCTGCCCAGCGCGACGACGGTGCTGGCCATCTGTGCGGGGCTGACTTCGATCAAGTTCGCGCTGGACGGCCGGCCGCACATCGCGCTGGCCCTGATTGGTGCTGCGGCGGTGCTCGACGGCATCGACGGCGGCATCGCGCGGGCCCTGGACGCTCAGTCGCGGATGGGCGCCGAGATCGACTCGCTGGCCGACGCGGTGAACTTCGGTGTCGCGCCGGCGCTGGTGGTCTATGTGACGCTGTTGCCCACCTCGCCGGTCGGCTGGATCTTCGCGTTGCTCTACGCAGTGTGCATCGTGCTGCGGCTGGCCCGATTCAACGCACTGCTCGACGACGACACCCGACCCGCCTACACCCGCGAGTACTTCACCGGTATGCCTGCACCGTGCGGTGCGGTCGGCGTGATCGGACCGCTCGCCGCGATGCTGCAGTTCGGCCACGGCTGGTGGACCTCGCCGTGGTTTGTCTGCTTCTGGTTCGCCGCCAACGCCACCCTGCTGATCAGTCGGGTGCCCACGCTGGCGCTCAAGGCTGTGAAGATGCCGCCGAACGCCGCGCCGATCCTGCTGATCCTGATCGCTGCCGCCGCGGCGGCGCTGCTGCTGTTCCCGTACATCCTGGTCCTGCTGATCATCGCGGGCTACCTGGTCATAATCCCGTTCACCATCCGCAGCCAACGCTGGGTCGCCGCGCGGCCGGAGGCATGGAACGACGCACCCAAACAACGGCGCGCGGCGCGGCGCGCGGATCGCCGTGGCCAGCCGAATCGCCGGTCGACCCGCCTCGGCCTGCGCAAGCCCGGTCGCTGACATGGCGCCGTCCAACCTGGCGCTGACCGCACGGTTGAACACCTCCGCGCTGGACTCCCGGCGCGGTGTGGTGCGGCTGCATCCGGAGGCTCTCGCCGCGCTCGGCATCCGCGAGTGGGATGCGGTGTCGCTCACCGGCTCCCGAACCACCTCCGCAGTCGCCGGGATCGCGCCGGCAGATGTCCCGGCCGGCACCGCGCTACTGGACGACGTGACGCTGTCCAACGCCGGCCTGCGCCAGGACACCACCGTGCTGGTCGCCCCGGTCACCGTGTATGGCGCACGGTCGGTCACATTGCGCGGCTCCACGCTGGCCACCCAGTCGGTCTCGTCGGCGACATTGCGCCAGGCGCTGCTCGGCAAGGTGATGACCGTCGGTGACACGGTGTCGCTGCTCCCGCGCGACCTTGGTCCCGGGACGTCCACCACCCAGGCCAGCTCGGCGCTGACCTCCTCGGTGGGTATCACCTGGACGTCGGAATTGCTGACCGTGACCGGCACCGATCCGGCCGGACCCGTTAGCGTGCAACCGAATTCGTCGGTCACCTGGGGTGACGGTCTGACGCCGGCGGCCGGTGCGTCCGGGCCCACCGCGGCGGTGAGCCAGCCGACGACGTGGCCGGAGGCCCCGGCGGTGTCGATCGACGACCTCAAGGGCCAGCACGTGCAGGCCGGCCGGCTCACCGAATGGCTCAAACTCGCGCTCGATCAACCGGAGCTGCTGGAAAAGCTCGGCGCGAAGCCGAATCTGGGCGTCCTGGTCACCGGTCCGGCGGGGGTCGGCAAGGCGACCCTGGTGCGAGCGGTGTGCGCCGGGCGACGGTTGGTCGAGCTCGACGGGCCTGACACCGGGGCCCTGGCCGCGCAGGATCGGCAGCGCGCTGTTGCCGATGCGGTCGCCACCGTCACCAACGGCGGTGGCGTGCTGTTGATCACCGATATCGACGCGCTTCTGCCCGCCCCGGCCGAACCGGTGTCAGCGATGATCCTGACCGAGCTGCGCAAGGCGGTCGTCGCTCCCGGCGTCGTGCTGGTGGCCACCTCCCAGCAGCCCGACGCGGCCGATCCGCGGCTGCGCGCACCGGATCTGTGTGACCGCGAGCTGGGCCTGAGCCTGCCCGACGGCGCCACCCGCAAGGCACTGCTGGAGGTGCTGCTGCGCGATGTGCCGGCCGGCAGTCTCACGCTGGATGAAATCGCCGATCGCACGCCAGGATTCGTTCGTGCCGACCTGGCCGCCCTGGTCCGGGAGGCCGCCCTTCGGGCCGCCGCCCGCGCCAGTGAGGACGGCAAGCCGCCTGCGCTCACCCAGGACGATCTCACCGGCGCGCTGAGCGTGATCCGGCCGCTCTCGCGCTCGGCCACCGAGGAGGTGTCCGTCGGATCGGTGACGCTCGACGATGTAGGCGACATGGTCGAGGTCAAGCAGGCGCTGACCGAGGCGGTGCTGTGGCCGCTGCAACATCCCGACACCTTCGCCCGCCTCGGCGTCGAGCCGCCCCGGGGTGTGCTGCTCTACGGCCCGCCCGGCTGCGGCAAGACATTCGTGGTGCGCGCACTGGCCAGTTCCGGCCGGCTGTCTGTGCACGCGGTGAAGGGCGCCGAGCTGATGGACAAATGGGTCGGTTCCTCGGAGAAGGCCGTGCGCGAATTGTTCCGTCGGGCAAGGGATTCCGCGCCATCACTGGTCTTTCTCGACGAGATCGACGCACTGGCGCCGCGGCGTGGACAAAGCTTCGATTCCGGTGTCACCGACCGGGTGGTGGCCGCGCTGCTGACCGAGCTCGACGGTATCGAGCCGCTGCGCGACGTCGTCGTGCTCGGCGCCACCAACCGGCCGGATCTGATCGACCCGGCACTGCTGCGCCCCGGCCGGCTGGAGAAGCTGGTGTTCGTCGAGCCGCCCGACGCCGACGCACGCCGCGAAATCCTGCGCACTGCAGGCAAATCCGTGCCGTTGTCGTCCGACGTCGACCTCGACGCGCTGGCCGGCGAACTGGACGGATACAGCGCGGCGGACTGCGTGGCACTGCTGCGCGAGGCGGCCCTGACCGCGATGCGCCGCTCGATCGACGCCGCCGACGTCACCGCTGCCGATGTGGCCAGGGCCCGCGAGACGGTGCGGCCGTCATTGGATGCGGCGCAGGTGGAGTCGCTGCGGGAGTTTTCCGAACGGTGACGGTGCCGCGGGCCGCTAGGCCTGTTCGGCTAACGCGGCGAGCCGGTCGACCGAGGCCGCCAGTTTGTCCGCAGTGGTGGCGCGCGCTCGGGGCAGACGTTCCGGGTCGGTCAACTCGGTCCAGTCATAGGTATGCGTGACGACGGTGGTGCCGTCGTCGGCGGCGTCGAGTTGCCAGCGCCAGAGGTGGCCCGGTTGGGCCCCGCCAGGGGGCGCGGGCCGCCAGGCGATCAGCCGGCCCTCGTCGAACTCGACGACGTGGTTCTCCCGGTCCGCGCCCTGGGTGAGGGTCGTGGTGAAGACGTCGCCGACGGCGCGTACCCGTTGACCCTGAGCCGCTTGGGCGAGGTTGTCGTTGCCATCCCATTCCGGCTGGCGCGCCGGGTCGGCGATCAATTCGAAGATCCTCGCGGCGGGTGCGGAAATCCGTCGGGTGGCACTGACGATTCTGTCCTGCTCAGCCATGCCCCAATTCAACAACACCCGTTGACAGTCCACTTATGACATGTCAGAGTTGGACGGTATGACCACTACCGTCGCCCGGGTCGGAGACCGCGACCGGGAGAACACCGCTGAGCTGCTGTCCCATGCTCTCGCCAAGGGTTACATCGACCTCGCCGAGTACGACACCCGTGTCCAGGCGGCGTTCGCCGCGCAGAACGCCGAGGAAATACGCCGAGTCCTCGCCGACCTTCCCGTCGACCACCTGCGACGTAGCGACCCCCGCCGCGTGGCCGCCCGCAAGCAGGCCGCTCGAGTCTCGCTGCGGCTGCACGCTGCCGGATATCTGGCGATGGTCACGATCGTCGTGGCGGTCTGGTCGGCGGTGGCCCTCACTACCGGCGAGACCGCGTACTTCTGGCCGGTGTGGCCGATACTGGGCGGCGCGATCGGCTTGCTGGGCCACGTGCTTCCGGTGCGGACTTTCTGCCGGTAGTCCGATTGGGGGACACCGGTTTCCTCCCGCCCACCCTCCGATCGGCTGATGCGCAGCCGTCACCGTCTACGGGATCCTTACTGGCACTTGGCAGATACCTCGAGCGCAGAAGGACACCCATGAACGCGACGATGACCGTGATACCGGATCACCAGGACCCCTGGGGACCGAACCACGACGGGTGGGAGTTCGAGCTGACCAACACCACCGACCACGATCTGGTGTTCGTCGCAGACATCACCACCAACGTCGCTAGCTGTCCGTCCCGGATCCCTTCGGGCGCAACGGGATTCCTCAAAGGCACACGGCGCGTCACGGGCGGTCCGGCGAACTGTAACTTCGCCTACCGGCATCCGGATCATGTGTTCGACGCCGGCGGCATCGCCATCGTCGCGAGCGCCGACGCCAAGCGCGCCCGCATGACGGCAAACGCATCGGGCACGACCGACGTCCTCTACACCGGCAGTCCTGATGTCAACGGCGTGCAGACGGTGGTCTACATGCAGCGCTAGGCGCCATCCTCGGGCAAGCGGGCACTCAACAGAGCCCGAACAGCCGCCGACAGATCGGCCCGCGCCCACGTCGGCATCCCCTCGTCGTGCGCGTGTCGCCGCACCACCGCGTAGGGCAGGTCGACGACCGCCCGGGTGACGGCGTCGACAGCGCGGGCGTCATCGCGACCGTAAAGCTGGCGAGCCAGCTCAGCCACCCGGTCGGTCAGGGGCGCGTTCATCGCCGTCAGCGTCGCCGTGAATTCCGGGTCCGGCTGGGCGTCGCGGAGATCGCCGGGCCGGATCGCCAACAGCACGCGCGCGTCCTCGTTGCATTCCGTCGCGAATTCGAGCGCAGCCAGGGCCATCGCAACCGCAACCTCCAGCGGATCCGACCCGGCCGCAGCCATCGCCCGGGACTGGAAGCGGGTGAGGGCGCGCAGCCACACCGCCGTGACCACCGCGTCGCGATTGCCGAACCGGTGGTACAGCGTGCCCACCGGGGCACCGCTGGCTTTGGCGATGGCCGCGACGCTCGCCGCGCGAGGCCCCTCCGCGAGGACCAGGCCGCGCGCCGCATCCAGGATGACGTCGGTTTCGTGCTTCCGCGGGGGTGCCACGATCTAGTACAGTCCTTCTATATGGAACGTTTGCCCTATATCGACGAGCATGCCATAACGGTCGCCGCGGACCGGGCAGCGACGTGGCACGCCGTGCTGCGGACGATGTGCAGCAATCCCGACGACCCCGAGACGGTGCCGTTCGGATTCGCCCTCGAGGCCGCCGAGCAAAACGAACGCCTCGCCCTCACCGGACGGCACCCGTTCTCGGTCTATCGATTGATCTTCCTGCTCGACGACGATCCGGCCGGCGGCACCCGGCTGGCGGCGCAGACCTGGGCGGCCTTTCCGGGATTCACGGGCAGGATCTACCGCGCCTTGGTGATCGGATCCGGCGGACACCGGGTCGTCGTCCGTAACATGCTGAAACGTATTGCTCGACAAGCACTTTCAGAGCCATCGCCGCGGCGCTGAGCACCACGGCATCCCGACCGGACATTCTGCGCACGAGTCAACCACGTAGACTGCACGAAGGAACTAGCCGAAAACCTTTGGCTGACACCCCGACCGGCCGGTAGATCATTGACGCGCTGGCGTCGACTAGATCGACGACGCGCTCGCGCGTCCATTAGAGCGGAGTGCCATGCTCGTCATCCTGATCGCGCACGCGATTGCCGCCGCCGTGGCGCCGGCTCTCGTGTGGCGATGGGGGCGGCTGGCGTTCTACCCGCTGGCTTTGGTGCCGGCGGGCTCTCTGGTCTGGGTGGGGCTGAACTGGCCGCAGTCCGGGCGCCCGGCCCCAACCGTGAACATCCCGTGGGCGCCCGAGCTGTCGATGAACATCACTCTGCGATTCGACACCCTGACTGCGGTGATGAGTGTGCTCGTCCTGGGCATCGGGGCGCTCGTGCTCTTCTATTGCGCGGAGTACTTCCACCACCGTGACGGACACACCGAGAACCGGTTGCCCAGCTTCGCGGCCGAACTCGTCGCATTCTCCGGAGCCATGTTCGGACTGGTGGTCAGCGACAACATGCTGCTGCTCTACACGTTCTGGGAACTGACCACCGTCTTGTCATTCCTGCTCGTCGGGCACTACGCGGAGCGGGCCACCAGCCGTCGCGCAGCCATGCAGGCTCTGTTGGTGACCACCGCAGGCGGGCTGGCCATGCTGGTCGGCATCGTGATCCTCGGCCACTCCGCCGGCACCTATCTGCTCTCGGAGCTGGTGGTCAAGGCTCCGCACGGCACCGCTGTCGCCGTAGGCGTCGTCCTGGTCCTCGTGGGCGCACTGTCCAAGTCCGCGATCGTGCCGTTCCACTTCTGGTTGCCCGGCGCAATGGCCGCGCCGACCCCGGTCAGCGCCTACCTACACGCGGCCGCAATGGTCAAAGCGGGCGTCTATCTCATCGCCCGGCTCGCGCCCGGGTTCGCCGACTCACCGGGATGGCGCCCCACCGTCATCACCCTGGGCGTGCTGACCATGTTGCTGGCCGGATGGCGCGCGGTCCGCGAGAACGATCTCAAGCTGATCCTGGCGTTCGGCACGGTCAGCCAACTCGGATTCATCACGGTGATGGTGGGTGGCGGCGGTCAGGATCTGATGCTGGCCGGGCTGGCCATGCTGTGTGCGCACGCGCTGTTCAAGGCGACGCTGTTCATGGTCGTCGGCGTCATCGACCATTCCACCGGCACCCGCGACATTCGCAGGCTGGCGTGGCTGGGCCATCGCATGCCGGGTCTGTTCGTCATCGCTGCGGCAGCGACCGCCAGCATGGCCGCCATCCCACCATTCCTCGGGTTCGTCGCCAAAGAGGCCGACTTCGAGACCATCGCGCACAGCCAATCGCTCGGCGCGTGGGCACCGGTCGTGCTCGCCGGCGTGGTGACCGGGTCAGTGTTCACAACGATCTACAGTCTGCGATTCCTGTGGGGTGCTTTCGCGCGCAAGGGATCTCACGAGCCGACGACGCTGGTGGCCAACCTGCACCGCCCGAAGGTGAGCTTTCTGGTGGCGCCCGCGATCCTGGCTGCGGCCGGCTTGCTCTTCGGCCTGGTGCCCAGCCGGCTGGACACCACACTGGACGGCTACGCGGCAACCATGCCGGCCGCCGGCGCCGACGACGGCCACTACTACTTGGCGCTGTGGCACGGGGTGAACCTGCCGCTGCTGCTGTCCGCGCTGGTGCTGGCGATCGGCATCGGGGCGTTCGTCAGCCGCGAACGGCTGCGCCTCGCCCAGCTGGGATCCTGGCTGCCGCTGGGTAACGCCGACCGGATCTACGACGCGGTCATCCGCGGCGCCGACGTCGCCTCGGTCCGGCTGACGGCCGTCACCCAGCGCGGATCGATTCCCGTCACGCAGTCGGTGATTCTGTCGACGCTGGTGTTGTTCCCCGTCGGGGTGCTGGCGTTCGGCCCGCTCGACCGTCCCGAGTTCCGGCTGTGGGATTCCCTGGTCCAGCCGGTGGTCGGGCTGCTCATCCTGGCCGCCGCGGTGGCCGCCACGGTGATGCGCAACCGGTTGGCGGCCGTACTGCTGGTCGGCATCACCGGCTACGGCTGCGGCGCGATCTTCGCCTTCCACGGCGCCCCCGACCTGGCATTGACCCAGTTCTTGGTGGAAACCCTGACGCTGGTCATCTTCGTTCTCGTGCTGCGTACGCTGCCCGCCGAGGCCGAGGAATCGCCGCGCTTCCGGCTCCCCCGGATCGCGCTGGCGCTGGCCGTCGGCGCCACCGTCACCACCCTGGCCGCGTTCGCGATGGCCGCCCGCACCGGCACCCCGATCGCCGATCTGCTGCCCGAGGCGGCCTATGTCCGCGGGCACGGGTCCAACACGGTCAACGTGCTGCTGGTCGACATCCGCGCCTGGGACACCCTCGGGGAAATCTCAGTGCTGGTGGTCGCTGCCACCGGCGTCGCGTCGCTGGTGTTCCGCAACCGCCGCTTCGGCTCCGCGCCGCGGGTGTCCGACGCCGGCCAGCCCGACATCGGGGCGCTACCGGCGCTCGCCTACAGCCCGGCGGCCGGCGACACCACGTGGCTGCGCGGCAGCGAACTGCGCGACCCGCGCAACCGCTCGCTGGTGCTCGAGGTCGCGACCCGGCTGATCTTCCCGTTGATCATGGTGCTGTCGGTGTACTTCTTCTTCACCGGACACAACACCCCCGGCGGCGGATTCGCCGGGGGGCTGACCGCCGGCCTGGCTTTGGTGCTGCGTTACCTGGCCGGCGGGCGCTACGAACTCGGCGAGACATTGCCGCTGGACGCCGGAAAGATCCTGGGGGCGGGTCTGGCGCTGTCGGGCGGCACCGCCGTCGGCTCGATGCTGCTGGGTGCGCCCGCGTTGTCCTCGGCGGTCATCTCGCTGCACCTGCCGCTGCTGGGCTCGGTGAAGTTTGTCACCGCCCTGTTCTTCGACCTCGGCGTGTATCTGATCGTGCTGGGCCTGGTGCTCGATGTGCTGCGCAGCCTCGGCGCGCGCATCGACGAGGAACTGGCCACCGCCGCCCGCCCCGCGCTGAGGGCGAAAGCCTCATGATCGTCTACCTGGTTCCGCTGATCATCATTGGTGGTCTCACCAGTTGTGGTGTCTACCTGTTGCTTTCACGCAACCTGACCCGGATGCTGCTGGGCCTGCTGCTGACGGGCAACGCGGTCAACCTGTTGATCCTGACCGTCGGCGGCGAAGCCGGCAATCCACCCATCCGCGGCCGGACCAGTGGCGCCGAGACGACGACAGCCGACCCGCTGGCCCAGGGCATGATCCTGACCGCGATCGTCATCGCGATGGGGATCGCGGCGTTCGTGCTGGCGCTGACCTACCGCTCGTTCCGGTTGACCACCGAGGAGGACGTCGGCAACGATCCCGAGGACACCCGGGTGTCCAAGTTGTCCGACTCCGAAGCGGCCTCGATCGACGAGGACGCACCCCAGCACGTGCCGGAGCGCGACACCAACGAGCCCGACGAACTCGATGCCCTGCCCGGCCACGAGGGGTCGCGATGACAGCCACGCGAGAAGCGAAGCGGGATCGCGCATGAGCACAGCAGGGGTGTTGATGCCGCTGCCGGTCCTGATCCCGTTGATCGCGGCCGCGCTGACGCTCGTCGCCGGCCGCCGCCCACGGCTGCAGCGGCTGATCGCGCTGTTCGCGCTGAGCGGTGTGCTGACGGTCTGCGCGGTGCTGCTGTACCTCACCGACCGCGACGGCACCCAGGCACTGCATGTCGGCGGCTGGGGTCCGACCGATGCGGGACTCGGGCCACTGGGCATCACACTGGTGGCGGACCGCCTTTCGGCGCTCATGCTGGTGGTGTCGGCGATCGTGCTACTGGCGGTGGTGTTCTACGCCATCGGGCAGGGCATCCGGGACGGCGACGAGCGCCAACCGGTGTCGATCTTCCTGCCCACCTACCTGGTGTTGTCCGCCGGTGTGTGCACCGCGTTCCTGGCCGGTGACCTGTTCAACCTGTATGTCGGTTTCGAGGTGCTTCTGTCGGCGAGCTTCGTGCTGCTGACCATCGGTGCGAGCAAGGAACGGGTCCGCGCCGGCATCTCCTACGTGATGGTGTCGATGGTGTCGTCGCTGATCTTCCTGATCGGACTGGCGCTGATCTACGCGACGACCGGAACGCTGAACATGGCGGAGTTGTCGCTTCGGCTGCAGGACGTCACCACCGGCACCCGCAGCGCCATCTTCGCGGTCCTGCTGGTCGCGTTCGGCATCAAAGCGGCGGTGTTTCCGCTCTCGGCGTGGCTGCCGGATTCCTACCCGACCGCACCGGCCCCGGTCACCGCGGTGTTCGCCGGGTTGCTGACCAAAGTCGGTGTGTACGCGATCATCCGGGCGCACTCGCTGCTCTTCCCCGCCGGCCGGCTGGACAACGTGCTGCTGATCGCGGCGCTGCTGACCATGCTCGTCGGCATCCTCGGCGCGATCGCGCAGAGCGACATCAAACGTCTGCTGTCGTTCACCCTCATCAGTCACATCGGCTACATGGTGTTCGGCATCGCACTGTCCAGCCGGCTGGGCATGTCGGGGGCGATCTACTACGTCGCCCATCACATCATCGTGCAGACCACCCTGTTCCTGGTGGTCGGACTGATCGAGCGGCAGGGCGGGGCGTCGACGTTGCGCCGCCTCGGCGGCCTTGCCGCGGCCAGCCCGTTGCTGGCATTCGTGTTCGTGGTGCCGGCCCTCAACCTGGGTGGTATCCCGCCATTTTCGGGCTTCATCGGCAAGGTGGCGCTGCTCGAGGCGGGTAGCGCCAACGGATCGGTGCTGGCCTGGCTGCTGGTCGCCGGGTCGGTGGTGACCAGCCTGCTGACGCTGTACGTGGTGGCCCGGGTGTGGACCAAGGCGTTCTGGCGAGCACGGGTCGACGCACCCGAAGGCGCGCTCGCCGACTCCGCACCGTCGGTTCTGCTCGACGACTACGCGCAAGACGTCGCGTTCGACGATCGGGGCGACGTCGGCCGGATGCCGGCCGGAATGCTGGTTCCCACAATGGCTTTGATCGCGGTCGGGCTGGTGTTGACGGTGGCGGCGGGCCCCATTCTCGGCTACACCGATCGTGCGGCCGTCGAAGTGCTCGACCGCGCCCAGTACATCACCGCGGTGCTGGGGGGTTACCGATGAGGACGTGGGCGCTTCGGGTCTGGACCGTGGTGTGGCTGACGCTGGTGTGGTTACTGCTGTGGGGCACGGTCTCGGTGGCCAACGTGCTGTCGGGGCTGGCTGTGGCGCTGTTGATCATCCTGTTGCTGCCGCTGCCGTCGGTGCCGGTTCAGGGCCGGTTACATCCGTTGTCGCTGCTGCGGCTGGTGCTGCATGTCGCATGGTGGTTGACGCAGTCGTCGGTGCAGGTGGCCTGGCTGGCGATCCGGCCGGGTAAGCCGCCGCTGTCGGCGGTGCTGCGCGGCCACCTGGCGCTGAAGTCTGATCTGGTGCTGGCCCTGGCGGTCAACATCGTGAATCTGACGCCGGGCACGATCGTCCTCGAGATCGACCAGGCACGACGGCTGGTGTACGTCCACGTGCTCGACGTCGGCTCCCCGCGTTCGGTGGAGCGGTTCTACCGGCAGCTGACCCAGCTGGAGCGGATGCTGATCGCGGCGTTCGAGCGGGACTTCGAATGGCGGCCCGCGGCAAGCGAAGCCGAGGAGGGGGTCCAATCATGACAATCGTATGGGTGCTCTCGGGCGTGATGCTGGTCGCGGCTGCCGCGTTAACGATGATCCGGCTGTTGATGGGGCCAAGCACACTGGACCGACTGGTGGCAGTCGACACCCTGGTGGCGGTGACGATGTGCGGCATCGGCACGTGGGCGGCGTTCAGTCTGGACACCACTGTCACCTACAGCCTGGCCGCCCTGGCGCTGATCAGCTTCGTCGGATCGGTCAGCGTGGCCCGGTTCCGGGTGCCTGACGTAGCGCGGCGGGACGAGTCATGAGCACCCCGGATCTGCTGGCGGGGTTGCTGGTTCTGGCCGGGTCGGCACTGGCCCTGACTGCGGCCATCGGTGTCCTGCGCTTCCCGGACACGCTGACCCGCATGCACGCGGCGACCAAACCACAGGTGCTGGGACTGCTGCTGGTCCTGGCCGGCGCCGCCATCCGGCTCAGCGGCAACGCCGACGTCGGCATGCTGGTGCTGACCGCGATGTTCACCCTGATCACCGCGCCGGTGATCGCGCACCGGGTCGGGCAGCTGGCCTACCGTGAACAACGGGTCAGCGACGGGCTGACAGTCGACGAGATGCGTGCGGACAAGACAGAGGGAGCGAAGCCGGAGCCGTGAGCCGAACCGACGACGACACCTGGGATATCACCGAAGGGGTTGGCGCCACCGCGCTGAGCGTGGCCCGAGCACGGGCGACGGAGACCGGCGCCGAATGCCCGCTCTATGTAGACCCGTATGCCCACTTCTTCGTCGAGGCCGCCGTCGAGGCAGGGTGGCGTTCGCCGTTTCTCGACGAAGACCCGGTGCGGGCACAGGCCATGGCCGCCTACATCGCATCCCGTACGAAGTTCTTCGACGAGTTCTTCACGACCGCCGGCGCCAACGGGCTTGACCAGGCAGTGATCCTGGCCGCGGGCCTCGACACCCGCGCCTGGCGGCTGCCATGGATCAGTGGCACCACCGTGTTCGAGATCGACCAGCCGAAGGTGCTCGAATTCAAGGCGCGGGTGCTGGCCGAGCATCAGGCAAAGCCGGCAGCCGGATACGCCGCGGTGGCAGTCGATCTGCGCCACGACTGGCCAACCGCACTGCGCGAGAACGGTTTTGACTCTTCGATCCCAACAGCATGGTCGGCCGAGGGGTTACTGCCATACCTACCCGCCGCCGCGCAGGACGCGCTGTTCGAGCAGATCGACCAGCTCAGCGCCCCCGGCAGCAGGTTGTCGGTGGAGGCGTTCGGTGAAACGTTCTACTCCGCCGAGCAGCTGGCTCGCCGCCAAGAGCGGATGGCAAAGGCCCGCCGGGACGCGGCCGAGGCCGGCGGTCCGGAGCTGCCCGACGTCACCAGGCTCTGGTACATGGAGGCACGCACCGACGTCGTGAAGTGGCTGACCGAGCGCGGCTGGGACGTCACCGCTACCTCGGCCGTCGACCTCATGGCGCACTACAAGCGGCCCGCACCAGACGATCTCGAGGACCCGGTGCCCGACACCGTCCTGCTGGACGCGCACAAGCTCTGAACCTGCCCCGGCGATCAAGCCGGTGCACGGCGGGACGTCCTCACTCGTGCGCGGGGTGCGGGTAGGTCAGCGGCAACCTCGCACACGCGCGCAAGCGCATCCCGGCCTTTGAGAACCGGCATCAGCACCACGTCGGTGGCGCCTGCGTCGAGGTAGCGCGCCAATCCCTTGGCCACGTCCTGCGCGCTGCCGATCAGGGCGAGATCGGCGACGCTGGAAACCCCTTCCCGAGAATTGATCCGTTGATAGGACGGCACCTGGTCATACATCGCCAGAGTCTCGGCCGCCACCGCCCGCGCGCTGTCGACGTCGTCGGTTATCGCGACATTCACCAGCCCGAACACCTGCGGGGTAGGCCGGCCCGCATCGGCCGCTGCCGCCGTGATCGCAGGAACGATGACCTCGTCGAGCGTGCGTGGTCCCGCGTAGGGCAGCGTCCCGTCGGCCAGCTCTCCGGTCACTCGCAGCGCCTGCGGCCCCATCGCGGCGACGTAGATGGGATAGGGCACTGCCGACGGCAACGCGACCGGCATCACGTGCGGGTCCACGGCGGTGAGGTAAGCGCCCTGGAAGTTCACCGTGCCCATGTCTCGGATCGCGCACAGCACCGTCAGGTACTCCCGAAGTCGTTGTCCCACATGATCGGTGGGCACACCGAAGGCAATCTGTTCGAGCATTGCCACGCCGAGTCCCAGTCCCAGACTGAAACGGCCGCGTGCGGCGGACTGGGCGGTCTGCGCCGCTGCCGCGACGACCAGGGGATGGCGCGGGTTGATCGGGACGACCGAGGTACCAACCCCCAGCTCGGGCACCAGGGCACCCACGATGCCCGCGAGCGCGATCGCATCAAGGTCCAGTTGCTGACCCAGCCACACCTGCCGCACCCCGGCCTCACGCGCCAGGCGCGCCTGGGCGACGGTGTCGTCGACGACGTGGTGGGTGCAACGATCGGGTGTCAGCAGGACTCCGGTTGTCATGGGTCCACCATGCGGGAGCTCACGCGCTCGCGTCCAAAGCCTGTTCTGCATTGCCGGATGCCTGACAAGCATGAGCCCACGTCAGGCGGGCTACGCTTGCCCCATGCCCGGTCCGGCCGATCTCGATCTGCGCGTCGTGCGTTACTTCGTGACCGTGGCAGAACATCGCCACTTCGGCCGGGCCGCCGCGGCGCTGCACATGACGCAACCGTCATTGAGCCGGCAGATCCGCGGGCTCGAAAAGCAGCTCGGCGCAACGCTGTTCGAGCGGACTGCTCAGGGCAGCGTACTGACCGCGGCCGGCGCGACTTTTGCCGGCTACGCCAAGACACTGCTGGAGACCGCCGCCGACGCCGCGGCCCATACCCGTGCGGCTGCCGCGCCTCGGCGCATCGTGATCGGCTACACGACGAATCTGGTCGTGTCCTCGGCGGTGCGCGAGTTGCGGCGACGTTGTCCCGATGCGGAGGTCACCACCGCGCACCTGCCGTGGAACGGGGCGCGGCCGGCGCTGGTCGATCACCGGGTGGATGTCGCTGTGACACGTCTGCCCATCCCCACCGACGGCATCCAGGTCACCGTGCTGTACCGCGAACCGCGGGCGGTGCTGCTGGCGCGCCACCATCGACTGGCCATGCGCGACGAACTCGAGCTCTCGGACATCGCCGCCGAACCGATGCCGCGAACCGGCGACGCGGCCTGGGATACCTTCTGGCGGGCGGAAACTCAGTTTGTGGGCCGGACCGAAGACGGGCCGGTGATCGAGGAAGTGGCGGAGTTGGCCGACTACGTCGCCAGCGGTGCAGGCGTACTGATCGCGCCGGCCGATAGTCGACTACCTGACCTCCACCCGGACCTGCTGGCCGTACCGCTGCGCGACGTCGAACCCGCAGAGGTGGCGTTGGCACGACGCGCAGGCGAAACCAGCGATCTCGTCAGCATTTTCGCCGAATGTGCCGTCAGCCATATCGCCGCGGGCACACCGAGCAGACGGCCCGGCTGAGCACCCGACTGCTTCGGCCTCGGAGGACGGGTTTCAGACCCCGGAGGCCCCATCGATGCATTCACGGATCAGGTCGGCGTGCCCACAATGGCGGGCGTACTCGGTGACCATGTGGGTGTAGATCCAGTGCAGGCTCACCTCACCGCCCATGAAGGGGCTGGTGTCATCGAGCGCCCGGGCAGCGCAGTTCGCGCGCGCGTACCTGACTTCGTCCTGCCAGATCTCCACGGCGGCGCGATATGACGACTCCGCCGTCACTGCGAACCCACCGTCGTGCCCCTCGGGCTGATCAGCTGCTCCGAAAATCGGCGGCACGCTCTCTCCGGCAAGGACGCGACGGAACCAATTCCGCTCCACCTCCGCGGCATGCTGAAGCAAGCCCAACAACGTCAACGGCGACGGCGGCACCGACGCGGAGCGCAACCGGTCATCCTCGAGGCCTTCGCATTTGGTGGCCAAGGTCACGCGGTAGAAGTCCAGCCAATTCTCCAGTGTGGTGCGCTCATCGGCATTCAGCGGCGGCATCGGCCGTTCCATCGACGTCATGCACCGATGGTGTCATCCCACTCCGACAGGAGAGAACTGAACCGGCTATTGCCCGTTCTCGTCGGAGGCGATCTGGAATTCGACCATGGCAGAGACTGTTTCGATGGCGTCGGCCAGCACGTCGACCCGCTCGGCGAGCGTCGGCGCCGCCAGCACCGCATACCGGTCGGCCTGCCCCATCGGCACCCGCGAGGCAAGTGCGTAGATGTGCCGGGACGGATCGTCGGCGACCTCGGGCTCTACCGCGAGCGCATCGGGCCGCAACCGCGCGCCCCGCGCGCTGACGATCCGCTCGAACAGTGCCAGCATCGCATCGACGATCTCACCGATGCGTTCGTGCGTGACCGGAGGGCCCGGCTCGTCGGGCCAGACCTCGATGTCAGCGCGCGGGTACGGGTCGTCGCTGCGCCACTCACGCACCCGGATTCGTTCACCGATGACGGTGCCGAGTTGATATTGGCCCATCCCGTGGTCGGCGTATTCGGTGATGCGGGCCAGCGCCCCCACGTCGCCGCGGACATCACCGCCACCGACCTCCAGGCCGCGGGTGATCATCACGACTCCGAATGCGGGATCGGTCATCTCCAGGCAGTCTCGCACCAGCTGCGAGTAGCGCGGCTCGAAGATCCGCAGCGGCAACGGTTCTCCGGGCAGCAGCGCCGACTGCAGCGGGAACATCGGCTGTACGGTCATGACTACCGGATGCCCTGCCCCATGACCACGTCCTTGACCGGCGCGCTGGGGTCGACGAATCCGCACAGCGCGCTGGCCACTCCCGCCCACAGTTGCGGGTTCATCGAGACCAGCTGATTTCCGCTTTTCCCGATCGCCACGATCACTTCGCGCCGGGTGACGGTGTCCATGGTCAAAAATTCCCGGCACGTCGTGGTGAGCAGATCGGCCGGCACCATGCCCTTGCCCGCCTCACCGGGCGTGGCCACCGGGGTCCCGGTGATCGCTTTGGCGCAACCGCCGCCGGTCAGGACGACAGCCGTCGCCACCACCGCGAGTCCCAGTCGTCTCATCCTCATCGGCGCCTCCCTCGGGTCCATTGCACCACTCCTCCTCGGGCGTGCGGCCCGCATCGTCGTGACGCGGGCTAGATGTCCAGCTCCCCGACCAACGAGTCAACCACCGCGCGCAGATCGCCGCCGCTGCGCTCGGCCACCCGGTGCTGGCGCTGATAGGACGCGCCGCGTCGCGGAATGTCGGCGACCGCTGCCAATTCGTCTGCGCAGTGCAGTGATTCGGCCACCGGCTGCAGCCGGGTCAGCAGGTCGTCCAGGTCCTCGGTGACCAGCCGTTCATTGCTGTCGGCATCGAGGATGATGATGGCGTCCAGACCGTACCGAGCGGCGCGCCACTTGTTCTCCTGCACGTGCCACGGCGGCATCACCGGCAGCTGCTCGCCGGCTTCCAGCCTGCGGTCCAAGTCGACCACCAGGCAATGCGTCAGCGCCACCAGCGCCGCGAGCTCCCGCAGATTGGACACCCCGTCGAACACCCGCACCTCGATGGTGCCCAGATGCGGCGACGGCCGGATGTCCCAACGGACTTCGTTGATGTGGTCGATGATGCCGGTCTTCTTCTGGTCGTGCACGAACCGCTCGAACTGCCGCCAGGTCTGGAATTGGAAGGGCAGGCCCGCGGTCGGCAACTGCTGAAACATCATCGCCCGGTTGCTGGCGTACCCGGTGTCGTCGCCGGCCCAGAACGGCGACGAGGCCGACAGCGCCAGCAGATGCGGGTACTGGTTGAGCAGTGAGGAGATGATCGGCATCACCTTGTGCGCCGACGACACCCCGATGTGCACGTGCACACCCCAGATGAGCATCTGCCGTCCCCACCACTGGGTCCGCTTGATCAGCTCGGCGTAGCGCGGCGCGTCCGTGAGTTTCTGTGTCGACCACGACGCGAACGGGTGGGTGCCCGCGCAGAACAGCTCCATGCCCCGTCCGTGCACGATGTCCCGCGCACTGCGTAGGGTGCCCTTGAGGTCGACCATCGCCTCGTCGACGGTGTCACAGACACCGGTCACGACCTCGATGGTGTTGCGCAGCAGCTCTTTATGGACGTGCGGGCTCTCGCCGACATCGGCGATCACCTCGGCCGCCTCATTGCTGAGGTCACGGGTGGCCGCATCGATCAGCGCGAACTCCCACTCGACGCCGAGTGTCGGCCGGGGTGACCCGGCGAAGTCGATCCGGCCGGGCTTCTCCGAAGGAGTCTTAGCCGGTGCCGACGACACCGCACGCCACCCGCTTGCCGGCGTCACCGGTGGCCATCGTTGCTTCATCCGGGCCGGGCGCGCCGCCCTGGATCTGCTGGTAGCGCTCCGGCGGGATGTTGGCGAAGTTGTCGGCGTCGGCGTGAATGATGATCGCGGTACCGTTGCCGCCCAGCAGATCCTGCTTGGTGAAGGCGTTGGTCGTGGTCACCAGCATCGCCGAGCCGTCCTCACGCACCTGCAGCGAGGCGAGGTCACCGCTGGCGGGGTGTCCGCTGTGACCGTTGGCCTGGAAGTGGCCGCCCGCGGAGAGGAAGTCACCGGGCGCGCCACCCGTCGGAGCAACGGAGTTGGCTTCGCACTTGGCGAACGAGTGCAGGTGCAGCCCGTGGAAGCCCGGCGCCAGCTTGCCGGTTCCGGTCGTCTGCACAGTGACCGTCGCGAAGCCGTCCTGGAACTCGAAGGTCGCCGCGGCGACCTGGGTGCCGTCGGGGGCCTTGATCTGCGCGGTCAGCGTGTCGGCGCTGGACGCGGACGCTTGCGGAGCGGCGTGGGTGTCCTCACCGTGGCTGGTGCCGTGGGAGCCTTCGCCCGCGGCGGCGGGCGCCGGGGATCCGGTCCACACCGGGGGTGTGGTTCCGGGCTGCGAGGCGATCGGTTCGTTCGGGCTGCACGCGCTCAATACGGCGACGGGAGCGACGAACAGGATGGCGGCGGCAGTTCTCAGCGGGCTGACGGTCGTGACCATGAGCCGAAGCCTATCCGGTCACCAAAACGATCACGCCCGGTGGCTGCTCGGCGATTTCCGGGATTCTCGGGGCCACCGGCGCGTTGAGCACCTTGGCCACCGCCTCCGCGGCGGCCTGCTCCCCGTCGGTGGTGCCGTAATACACCGTGGTCGCGGGTAGCGGCGGTACCTGCAGGTTGCTGGTCTCGGTGACATTCCACCCGGCTTCGCGCAGCCGGTCACCGATCCGGCTTGCGGCGCCTTCACCTTCACCGACGTTGAAAACCCGCACGTCGGCCTTGGGCGCCGGCGCGGCCGAGGTCTTGGACGTCGTCGTGGTGACCGTCCGCACCGACGTGTCGTCGTTGCTGTTGTCATTGCCCGAGCCCATGGCTTGGAAGCCGACCAGCAGGAAGATCACCCCGAGGAACAGCAGCACCATGACCATGGCGCGCAGGGGGAGCCCGGCGGAATCAGGTACGCGGTCGTTCATCGCGCCCACTGTAACCAGCGGGTGCGCCCCGGGAGAAAAATCAGGGGACCTCGAAGCCGAGTCGGCGCGCCGCACGCGCCTTCTGCCGGCTCGCCCGAAGCCGGCGCAGCCGCTTGACCAGCATCGGATCGGCGGCCAGCGCCTCGGGGCGGTCTACCAGAGCGTTGAGCACCTGGTAGTAGCGGGTGGCCGACATCGAGAAGAGTTCCTTGATGGCCTCTTCTTTGGCGCCGGCGTACTTCCACCATTGCCGCTCGAAAGCCAGGACGTCGTATTCGCGGCGAGTCAACCCATCGGGGAGGTCAGCGTCGTCATTGGACCGCTCGGCCCGTGCCATGGCGCCGTCCATTTCGATCTGTAGACCCTTTCGAAGACCTGCAAATGACTTCCCTGTGCTCGGCGCTCATTCAATCACGGTTGTCTCGGTTGGGACGGCAGCCAAGCCCGCGCGTCGGCTGACTAAGCTTGCCGGTCATGGCGGTTAGACCAATCGTGATTCTGGGTGATCCTGTTCTGCACACGCCGACGCAGCCCGTGCCGGTCGCTGACGACGGTTCGCTGCCCTCCGATCTGGCCGATCTGATCGCAGACATGTACGACACGATGGACGCGGCCAACGGAGTCGGGCTGGCGGCCAACCAGATCGGCGTAGGCAAGCGGCTGTTCGTCTACGACTGTGCCGACGAACGCGGCAAGACCACGCGCCACCGCGGAGTGGTGATCAATCCCGTGCTGGAGACCTCGGAGATTCCCGAGACCATGCCCGACCCGGACAACGACGACGAGGGCTGCCTGTCGGTGCCCGGCGAGTCGTTTCCCCGGGGCCGGGCGAAGTGGGCGCGAGTCACCGGTCTGGACGCCGACGGCAACCCGGTCACCCTGGAGGGTCATGACCTGTTCGCCCGCATGCTGCAGCACGAGACCGGCCACCTCGACGGGTTCCTCTACGTCGACCACCTGATCGGCAGGCATGCGCGCGCGGCGAAGAAGACGGTGAAGAAGAACGGCTGGGGGGTGCCCGGCCTGTCGTGGACGCCCGGTGAGGTGCCCGACCCGTTCGGCCATTGACCCGATGACCAGTTTGCCGCCGGTCGGCAGCCGGGTGAGCATCCGCTACCGCCTGCCCGCGGGCACCGCTCCCACGATGTCCGACGTGATCGGTGAGCTGCTGGCGCAGGAACCGCTGATCGTGGTGCGCACCAAGTCCGACGGAGTGGTGGAGGTCCGCCGCGCTGACGTGGTCGCGGTACGGGAGCTCAGCGTGGTTCCCGTACGGACCTCCGAGATCCGCAACCTCGAGCACGCGGCCGCGCTGGGATGGCCGGGCACCGAGCAGAGCTGGCACGACGGCTGGCTGCTGCGGGCCGCGGGCGGCTACACCAGCCGCGCCAACTCGGCTGTACCACTAGACTTCTCGTCGAACATCACCGCGCTGCCCGCGATCGTCGAGTGGTACGCGCAGCGCGGCCTGGAGCCGTGGCTCGCGCTGCCGGAGCGGCTGCTGCCGATTCGGGTTGACGGCATCAAGCACACCCGCGTGATGGTCACCGACGTCACCGCCACCGAGACAGACGAGGCGGTGACCTTTGCGCCGAGCCCGGATGCGGCCTGGCTGGCCTGCTACGAGCGCGACGTGCCGCCCGACGTGCTGACGGCGGTCGTCGACGGCGAGGTCGTCTTCGCCTCGACGGCCGGCGCCGCGGTGGGTCGGGGCGCGATCACCACCGCGCCGGACGGCACCCGCTGGCTGGGCATCTCGGCCGTGCATGTCGACTCCGCGCACCGCAGGCGCGGGCATGCCCGCCGGCTGTGCCTGGCCCTGCTCGACTGGGGCGCGCAGCGCGGCGCCGACCGGGCCTACGTGCAGGTGCTGAGCGACAACTCGGGCGCGATCACGTTGTATCACTCGCTGGGTTTTCGGCTGCATCATCACCACCGCTACGTCGATGCCCGGTCGTTGAGCCCCCGTACGCTGTAGGCCATGTCCGCCGACGTCTTGCGCCTGGCCACCTGGAACGTGAATTCGATTCGCGCGAGGGTGGACCGGGTCACCGACTGGCTCGGCCGCGCCGACGTCGATGTACTGGCCATGCAGGAGACCAAGTGCTCCGACGACCAGTTCCCCACCATGCCGTTCCTCGAAGCCGGATACGAGGTGGTGCATTGCGGGTTCAACCAGTGGAACGGGGTGGCCATCGCCTCCCGCGTCGGGTTCGACGACGTCGAGGTCGGCTTCGACGGCCAGCCCTCGTGGGGTCAGGACGCCGACGCCAAGGCCGAGGCCCGCGCCTTGGCGGCTACCTGCGGCGGCGTGCGGGTGTGGAGCCTGTATGTGCCCAATGGCCGCACCCTGGCCGATCCGCACTATCAGTACAAGTTGGAATGGCTTGCCGCTCTCCGCAATACGGCGGAATCGTGGCTGCACGACGACCCGCAGGCGCCGATCGCCCTGGTCGGCGACTGGAACATCGCGCCAACGGACGAGGACGTCTGGGACATCTCCGTGTTCGACGGCGCCACCCACGTGTCGGATGCGGAGCGCAAGGCGTTCAACGACATCGTCGAGACGAGGTTCACCGACGTGGTGCGCCCGTTCACTCCCGGCCCCGGTGTCTACACCTACTGGGATTACACCCAGCTGGCGTTCCAGAAGCGTCGCGGCATGCGCATCGACTTCATCCTGGGCTCACCGGCGTTGGCCGAACGGGTGACCCACGCCGAGATCGTGAAAGACGAACGCCGGCCGGGCAAGAAGGGCGATCCCTCCCCCAGCGACCACGCACCGGTGCTGGTCGATCTGAGCCGTTAGCCGCTCGATGGTTCGCTGACCTTCACCAGCATCTTGCCGATGTTGGCGCCGGTGAACAGCCCATTGAGTGCGTCGACGCACGTTTCCAGGCCGTCGAATACGGTTTCGCGGTGCACCAGCTTGCCCTCGGATTCCCAGCGGCGCAGATCGGCGAAGGCTTCATCGAAGCGGCCCCACATGTCCAGGGCATTGAAACCCTGCATCGAGGCGGTCTTGGCCAGCAGGTTGACGTAGTTGGCCGGCCCCGGATGCTCACCGGTGAGGTAGCTGGAGATGACACCGCACAGCACCACGCGAGCCCTTGGCGCCAGTCGACCGAGGACCGCGTTGAGGATCGGGCCGCCGACATTGTCGAAGTAGACGTCAACACCCTTGGGGCAGTGCTGTTTCAGTGAGGCAGCGATGTCGTCGTTCTTGTAGTCGATGCAGGCGTCGAATCCGAAGTCCTCGACCACCGCCCGGCACTTGTCCGGGCCGCCGGCGATACCGACCACGCGGGCGCCGGCGATCTTGGCGATCTGCCCGGCCACCGAACCGGTGGCACCGGCCGCAGCCGACACCACGACCGTCTCGCCCTCTTTCGGACGGCCGATGTCGGTCATCCCGAAATAGGCCGTGGCACCGGTGGGTCCGTACACGCTCATGATCGCGAGCTGATCGGTCTCACCCGGGATGGGTGTGCTGAACAGGTCGTCGCGGATGACGGCGTAGTCCTGAAAACCGGTCAGCGTGGTGACGATGTCGCCGACGGCGAACGCGTCGCACCGTGATTCCACCACCTCCCCGATGCCGGCGGCACGGATGACCTCGCCGAGCTGCACCGGCGGCAGATAGCTCGGCTGGTCGTCCAGCCAGGTGCGGACCGCCGCATCCAGGCCAACGTAGGTGGTGCGCAGCAGCGCCTCCCCCTCGGCGAGATCGGGTGCGTGTGTGGTGACCAGCTCGGTGTCGGTGGATTGCACCAGGCCCGAGGGGCGGCGGCGAAGGAGGATCTGGCGGTTCGTCAGCGCGGGCACGGTCTCCGAAGCTACCCAAGGCCGCACCGATTCGGAGGCCAGTTGGGACAGTCGCGATGCGGTGTCATGACACGCCACCACTGCCCAGCAAACGACGAAGACGTTCCATCATCGCGGCCAGGATGATTTGATGGCAGTGCCACGGCCGCTCCGTGGCGTTCAAAGGAGAGGTCTCGGTGCGCCGCGCAACCGCAATGTTCTGTTACAGGCCTGCAGCTTTCACCGCAGCCGTCGCCCTGTCGATGTCGACGTTGTTCGCGGGCATCCCGGTCAGTTCCGCCGACCCGGACGATGGCGACGGCGGCAGTAGCTACGACGACGGCGGCGGATACGACGGCGGCGGTTATGACGACGGCGGCGCCTACGATGAGGGCGGCGTGGATTTCGACGACCCGGGCGAGGTCGACGACGGCGGCATGGACGATGCGCCTGAGGTGGACGACCCCGCCGACGAGGACGCGCCGGACTCGCCCGGAGAAGATCAGCAGGAGCCCGAGCAGGCGCCGCAGCCCACGGGTGAGGAACCTGGTACCGAGGACGAGCACCCCGAGGACGAGCACCCCGACGGCGAGCACCCGGACAGCGGCCCCCAGGAGCCGTCCGGCACCGAAACCCCGGAGCCCTCCGTTCCGGAGACCCACAGCACGGATGACGACGGCCCGAGTCCCACCGCAGACCCGGACGACGAGCCCGACGCCGAGCCCCAGCCGGACACCGCTGACGTCCCGCGCGACGATGCCACCACCGCGCGGCGCGGTAGGGTCGTCGGCCCGAGGACCACCACCAGAGGTGCCCGTTCCTACGCGAACAAGGTGAAGTCCGCGGTTCCACGCCCGGCCCGATCCAGGGGTGGGCGGCTGAACAGTCCGGTCAAGAAATGGAACTCGCGCTGGACTTCCTACGACCGGTACTACCGCCCGGTCTTCATCAACCCATATCAGGCTCCGCTGCGGGTGGTGTACGACTCTGGCGGCGCACCAAAGACATTCACGGTCCCGCCGTTGCAGCGTGCCGTGATCGACACCCCAGGGCCCGGGGTGTACAGCTTCACCGCCTCGACTGAAGCCGGTTCAGCCCCGCCGACCAACATCTCGGTCGGCAGCTTCTCCGGCGGCGGTTTCAAGCCGGCGCCCGGGCAGGCGCCCCCGCAGAAACCTGCACCGCTGAACATCATCAAGAACGCCCTTGTCCAAGTGACATTCGACCAGGGCACCTCCGCGCCGTTCCGGGTTCGCACGTTGACGGACCTGGGTAAGGACCCCGCCGTCGGCGATTCCACGCGAGTTCTTCTCGACGGCGAGATTCCGGCATGGGGGCAATGGTCGAAGGACGAGCACGGCGAGGCGTTGTTCCAGATCTCCCGGACCCAGTTACTGCCAGGGGTCGACCCACCGGCTCAGGACCCACTACCCGGCTACGACATCAAACTCGTTGCCGGGCAACAGGCGTCCCCGGCACAGGCTCAGCAACACCAGAACCGCACGCTACTGATCGGCGGCGGGATCGCAGCGGTGGTGGTCCTCGCGGGCGTCGCAATCACCGTCGTGGTGGTCCGCCGGCGACGGTCCGGCGACCAGCCGGAGAATGTGGACATCTCCCACGACGGGTGATAGGCCACGCCGCAGCATTGGAGCAAGGGAACCGGCCCGGGTAACCGGTGAGTGAACATTCGGCGATTCGAGTGGCGACCGTCGCTTACCGGCACAACCATGGTCGAGATGGGGTCGTTTGTGTCGGTGTACGTCGATTGGGCAGCGACGGTGGAACACGTTCGTGCGGCCGCCGGGAGGCTTGCGGTGCCCGCCGGCGTTCAGGGCATCAACGTGGTGGAGGCCAGCGACACGTTTGGCTGCCGAATCGCCGTCGACCTGACCGGTGACTTCGACGAACAGCGCGACGGTCCTCGCATCGCCCGCTCCTTCGCGGCCCAGCTCTCCGATGAACTCGCGGTCCCGGCGTTCGCGCTTCGTGACCTCATCTTGGTCGGCCGTTCGGATTCGTGATTCGTAGCCGTTCTCGGCTCGTCACGGTCCGTTAGAGCGGGTGTGCTGGGCTCACAGAGTGAGCTCGGACCTCAGCATCCCGATCCCGAAAAGCACTGCGCATCAGGCGTTGACCTGTATCGACGCGCTCATCGAAGAGTATCGACGGCAGCGGCCGACCGGCGGGTCCAGAACGGTCGGCGATCTGCTCGAGTTCCGGGAGGCGATTGCGCAGAGCATGCGCGCCTCGCGGGACCGCACCGCCCGGATGGGCGCGTTGACCTTATCCAGGATCTCCGACCGCCTGACCGCATGCGCGCAGGCCGAAGTCGGGCCTGCCGAACTTCAAGCCGCAATGTGGCGCACCGCGGGACGGTTGCATCGCTGGGTCGCCGAAGGTACCGCCCCGCCGCCGGCTACTCGGTCGTCGTCGTCGTCGCGGGCGCCTGGTCTTCGGTGACCTCGGCGACGCCGTAGCGGCCCGGGTTGAACATCGAGGCGATCGCGCCGATCACCATCATCAGCGCGGCGGCGCCGAACACCACCACCAAGCCGGAGTGGAACGGTTCGGTGATCAGGTTCGGGAAGAACGTCTGCCCGGTCAGCACTTCGGTATTGACGCCGGGCTGGTGCAGCGCGTTGTAGGGCGCCAGGAGCTCGCCGATCGGATTGTACCCCAGGAACGCCGCGAACAGGCTGCCGACCGGCGGCAGGTTGGCCACGTCGTGGGCGACGTCGGGCGAAATACCCTGCGCCATAAGGCCCTGGCTCATGGCGGTGGGCAGGGTGTGGGCCAACCCGACGATCATCAGCGAGAAGAAAATCCCGATCGACAGCGAGTTGCCCGCATTGAAGAACGTCGAGCGCACCCCGGAGGCGGCCCCGCGCTGCGAGGCGGGGACGCTCGACATGATGGCCGCGGTGTTGGGTGCGGTGAAGATGCCACCGCCGATGCCGTTGAGGAACACCAGAACAGCGAACACCCAGTAGTTGAAGTTGACCGGAATCAGAAGCAAGGCAACGAAAGTGGCTGCCATCAAGAGCATGCCGCCGACGGTGAACGGCCGGGCGCCGAACCGGTCGGCGAGCGATCCGGCGATCGGTGCGGCGGCGAGGAAGCCGAAAGTCGCGGGCAACAGATAGATGCCCGCCCATAACGGGGTCGATTCGAAGCTGTAGCCGTGCAACGGAAGCCAGATGCCCTGCAACCAGATGATCAACATGAACTGCAGGCCACCGCGGCCGACCGAGGACATCAGCCCGGCGAGGTTGCCCATGCCGAAGGCCGCCGACCGGAACAGCCTGATGTCGACCATCGGCTGTGACACCCGCAGCTCGATGAAGCAGAACACCACCAGCAGCGCCAGGCCGCCGATGATCGAGCCCAGCACCATCGGGCTCGTCCACCCGGTCGTCGAATCGCCGTAGGGCTGGATGCCATAGGTGATGCCGATCAGCAAGACCGTCAAGCCCACACCGAAGGTGACGGTGCCGGCCCAGTCGATCCGGCCGGGGTTGCGCACACCCAGTTCTTTCAGCGAGCGCACGCTCCAGAGAGTGCCGATGACGCCGATCGGCACACCCACCCAGAAGATCGCCTGCCAGTGCACCTCGGAGAGCACGCCGCCGATGAGTAGCCCCAGGAACGAACCGGCAACGGCGGCAACCATGTTGACGCCCAGCGCCATGCCGCGCTGATTGGCCGGGAAGGCGTCGGTGAGGATGGCCGACGACGACGACATCAGCATCGCGCCGCCGACACCCTGGACCACTCGCCAGGCGATCAGCCAGATCGCGCCGCCGTCGAGGTGGAACGGATCGAACGACAGCGCGATGGCCGCCAGGGTGAACACGACGAAGCCGATGTTGTAGATCCGCACCCGGCCGAACATGTCGCCGAGCCGGCCGAACGGCACCACCAGAACCGCGGTCACCACCAGGTAGCCCATCAGCATCCACAGCAGATAGCTGACGTTGCCGGGAGCCAGCGGGTTCAGGCCGATACCGCGGAAGATCGCGGGCAGGGAGATCAGGACAATCGAGGCGTTGATCGACGCCAGCAGGATGCCCAGCGTCGTGTTGGACAGGACCACCCACTTGTAGTGCGGGTGGTCGTGGTCCATCCGGCGGCGGCGCCGGTCGGTCTCGGCCAGGGCCGGGTCAAGCTCGGTCGTCACGGGCAAATCTCGTTTCGTGTGCAATCGTCCAGCAAAAAGCAATGGGCGCCCTCCGGCGCAATAACGCATATGTTAGCTATACAAATCATCGAGAGCCAATCCGTCGAATTTCACGTTTCGCAGCCAAAGTTCGAGGAGACCGCTGCAAAACGTGAAACTCGGCGCGGTCCCGTCATGGCCTCCAGCCGCGGGATCTCAAGAGCTTGGTGGCCCGGCCGACAATCTCGTCGTCGCGGTCCTCCTTGATCACGTGGTCGACCGCCCATCCGAGGCTTTCCACCTTCGGGCGCAGCCGCAGGTCCTTCACGTATGCCCGACGGTCCGTGCGATGTACGTCGCCGTCGTACTCCGAGCCGACCCGGAATTCCTCCCAGCCCAGGTCCAGAACCCGGACCGCCCGCCAGCCGTCGAACACCGGGACCTGCGTTGTGGGACGCGGGAGCCCGGAGTCGATGTAGAGCAACCGAAGCCGCGTCTCCTGCGGCGAGGCCGCCCCACCATCCACCAGGGGCAGCACGCTGCCCAACTGCCTCAGTCCGCGCACACCGGGATACCGCTTGGCGAGGATGAGCACATCTTCGGCCGAGAAAACCTGGTTTCGCATGAGCGCATCCATCCTGGCGATGGCTTCGCCGCGCCGCAGATGCCGGCCGAGATCAAAGGCCGCGCGTGCGCGCGCCACGACGGGAATGCCCGAAACTTTGGTGACCTCGTCCGGTGCGAGCGACTCCTGACGGACAACCAGACCCCGTTGCGGCCGCGCATGTCGCGGCGATATCAACTCGATGGGTGTGTCTGCGTCGACCCAACTCGAGCCGTAGAGACCGGACGCGGCGACGCCGGTGATCACTGCTTGGCGGCCGGTCGCCAACCATGCCGCCTTTGCCCGGTCCCACAGAGTGACATCGCCCTTCGGCATGTACACACCGCGGAACAACGGTTGGTACCAGCGGGCCAGCTCACTCCTGGTGAGCCGGCCATCCGCCAGCGCCTCCCGGGCAAGAAACACCTCCCGCTCGGCCATCGCGGGAGCATGCCATCGGGCACCGACACCGCCGTCGAATTTCACGTTTCGCAGCCAAAGTTCGAGGAGACCGCTGCCAAACGTGAAACTCGATCAGCTCACCCCCACCGTTGACTGCTAGCGTTGGCGACGGAAACCAACCACACGGGAGCGCACAACGAGTGCGCTGAGAGGACGGCTGAGCGGCCGTCGACCGTAGAACCTGTCCGGGTAATGCCGGCGTAGGGAGATGTGTAATGAGTGCTGTTGTCAATCCCACCGTCACCACCGGCCCGATCGCCGGTAGCACGAAGATCTATCGCGACGGCGTTCCGTTTCGCCGGGTGAACCTGTCGAACGACGAACACCTGGACCTCTACGACACCTCGGGTCCCTACACCGACGGCGACGCGGTGATCGACGTGCATGCCGGCTTGCCCGCCCGGCCCGGAATCGTCACCGATCGCGGCACCCAACTACAGCGCGCCCGGGCCGGTGAGATCACCGCTGAGATGGCCTTCATCGCCGCGCGGGAGGGCGTCGACGCCGAACTCGTGCGCGACGAGGTGGCACGCGGACGGGCGGTGATCCCCGCCAACCACCGCCATCCGGAGAGCGAGCCGATGATCATCGGCAAGGCCTTCGCCGTGAAAGTCAATGCCAACATCGGTAATTCGGCAGTCACCTCGTCGATCGCCGAGGAGGTCGACAAGATGGTGTGGGCCACCCGGTGGGGCGCCGACACCATCATGGACCTGTCCACCGGCGCCGACATCCACACCACCCGGGAGTGGATCCTGCGCAACTCCCCCGTTCCGGTCGGCACGGTGCCGATCTACCAGGCGCTGGAGAAGGTCAAGGGTGATCCGACCCGGATGACGTGGGAGATCTACCGCGACACCGTGATCGAGCAGTGCGAGCAGGGCGTCGACTACATGACCGTGCACGCCGGCGTGCTGTTGCGCCACATCCCGCTGACGGTCGAGCGCGTCACCGGAATCGTCAGTCGCGGCGGCGCGATCATGGCCGCCTGGTGCTTGGCTCATCATCAAGAATCGTTCCTGTACACCAACTTTGAGGAACTGTGCGCGATCCTCGCGCGCTACGACGTCACGTTCTCCCTTGGTGACGGCTTGCGCCCGGGTTCGATAGCCGACGCCAATGACGCGGCTCAATTCGCCGAACTAGCCACCCTGGGGGAGCTGACGAAGATCGCGAAAGCCGCTGGGGTACAGGTGATGATCGAAGGCCCCGGCCATGTGCCGATGCACAAGATCGTCGAGAACGTGCGCCTCGAAGAGGAGCTGTGCGAAGAGGCGCCGTTCTACACGCTCGGTCCGCTGGCCACCGACATCGCGCCGGGCTATGACCACATCACGTCGGCGATCGGCGCGGCGATCATCGCCCAAGCCGGGACCGCGATGCTGTGTTACGTCACACCGAAGGAACACCTCGGCCTGCCGAACCGCAAGGACGTCAAGGACGGCGTGATCGCCTACAAGATCGCCGCCCATGCCGCCGATCTGGCGAAGGGCCACCCACGTGCGCAGGAACGCGACGACGCGCTGTCGCGGGCCCGGTTCGATTTCCGCTGGCACGACCAGTTCGCTCTGTCCCTGGACCCCGACACCGCCCGCGAGTTCCACGACGAGACCCTGCCCGCCGAGCCCGCCAAGACCGCACACTTCTGCTCGATGTGCGGGCCGAAGTTCTGCTCGATGCGCATCACGCAGGACATTCGCGACGCCATGGACACCAAATCCGAGGAGTTCGCCGCACACGGCAACCGGGTGTACATCCCTCTGGAAAACTCAGTGCCGTGAATGTGCTCCCCCTGACCCCGCCCGGCCAGACGCCGCTTCGCGTCATGACCATCGCAGGCTCTGACTCCGGTGGCGGTGCGGGCATCCAGGCCGATATGCGCACCTTCGCTCTGCTCGGGGTGCACTCACTGGTCGCCGTGACTGCGGTAACGGTACAGAACTCATTGGGTGTCAAGGGGTTTCACGAAATTCCGACCGACGTGATCGCCGGTCAGATCTCAGCAGTGGTCACCGACATCGGCGTGCAGGCCGCCAAGACCGGCATGCTGGCCTCGTCGCAGATCATCGAATCGGTGGCGGGCACGTGGCGCGACCTCGGCCTGGCGGGTACCACGCCGTTCGTCGTCGACCCGGTCTGCGCCTCGATGCACGGCGACCCGCTGCTGCACCCGTCGGCATTGGAGACCCTGCGCAGCCAGCTCTTTCCGCTGGCCAGTCTGGTCACCCCCAATCTTGACGAGGTGCGGTTGCTGGTCGGTATCGACGTCGTCGACGAGCAGACCCAGCGCGATGCCGCCAAGGCGCTGCACGCACTCGGCCCGCAGTGGGCGCTGGTCAAGGGCGGCCATCTGCGGGGATCGACGCACAGTCCGGACCTGCTGTACGACGGCACCGATTTCCACGAGTTCGACGCCCCGCGGGTGGACACCGGCCACGACCACGGCGCCGGTGACACGTTGGGGGCGGCCACCGCGTGCGCGCTGGCTCACGGGTACTCGATGCCCGAGGCGGTGGCATTCGGCAAAGCGTGGGTCACGGAGTGCCTCCGCGCGGCCTATCCCCTTGGTAGCGGCCACGGCCCGGTGTCGGCGCTGTGGCGACTGCAGTCATGACCGACCTCGACGAGATCGCCGGCGTCGCACACGAACCGGAGGGCACCCCGGCCGGTGTCGTGGTGCTGACCCACGGTGCCGGCGGCAGCCGGGAGTCACCTCTGCTGATCCGGATCTGCGACGAGTGGGCCGCCCGCGGCTGGCTCTCGATCCGGTACAACCTGCCCTACCGCCGGCGCCGCCCGAAGGGCCCGCCGTCGGGGTCGGCGGGCGGCGACCGGGCCGGCATCGTCGATGCACTCACGCTGGCCCGATCGCTGGCTGCCGGTCCGCTGCTGGCAGGTGGACATTCCTACGGGGGTCGACAGACCTCGATGGTCGTCGCCGAGAATCCCGGCCTCGTCGATGTGCTGACCCCGTTCTCCTACCCCCTGCATCCGCCCGGCAAGCCGGACCGGTTGCGCACCGAGCACTTCGGCGACATCACCGCGCCGACGGTGTTCACCCACGGCACCGCCGACCCGTTCGGGACCATCGACGAACTTCGCGAGGCGGCCGCGCTCATACCCGCGCCGGCGTCGATCGTCGACATCACCGGCGCCCGCCACGACCTCGGCTCCACAAAGCTCGACGTACCGGCCCTCGCCGTCGACGCCGCGCTGTCGGCGTTGCCCTGAGCGCAGCCCGACGCGGTGAGCAACGTCGGCCGAGACGACATCAGTCCCCGGAATTGGGGCCAAACGGCGTATCTTACTGACGAGTAAGATACGGTATTCTGTTCGCATGCCAACGCAGTACGACGCGATCATCGTCGGCGCCGGTTTCGGAGGAATCGGTGCAGCGATCGAGCTCAAGCGCCTCGGATTCGAGAACTTCGTCATTCTGGATCGCGAGGACGATCTGGGCGGCACCTGGTACGTCAACCATTACCCGGGGTTGACCGTCGACGTCCCCACCACCACGTATTCGTATTTCTTCGAGCCCAACCCGAACTGGAACCGGCTGTTCTCTACCGGGGCCGAGATCAAGCAGTACGCCGACAACGTCGCCGACAAGTACGACGTGCGCCGCCACATCCGGTTCAACACGACCGTCGAAAGCGCCCGCTGGGATGACGAAGACAAGCTGTGGCGGGTCACGGTCGCCGACGGTGACACCCTGGCGGCGCGATACCTGATCACCGCGACGGGCTTCCTGTCCCAGCCGCGCACGCCGGAGATCCCGGGCATCGACACTTTCGAGGGCACGATCGTCCACACCGCGGCGTGGGACGACAGCTACGACGCCACCAACCGCAAGATCGGCATCATCGGCACCGGCGCCACCGCCGTCCAGCTCATCCCCGAATTGGCCCGCGACGCTGCGGATCTCACCGTGTATCAGCGCACAGCGATCTACGTCGTGCCCAAACTCGACGTCAAATTCTCGGCCAGGGCGAAGCGGCTGTTCGCGCGCGTACCGCTGTCCCAGCGCGCGATCCGCGCCGTCACCGATTTCGCCTACGAGGTGCTGGTCGACTGGGGCGTCCTGCACTACAACCGCTTCCCGCTGGGGAATCGCATCGCGGCCTACCTCTCCCAGTTGTGGCGGTTCGCCGTCATCCGGGACAAGGAATTGCGCCGCAAGCTCACCCCGGACTACGACTTCGGCTGCAAACGGCCGACGTTCTCCAACAAGTTCTATCGGGCTTTCACCCGACCGAACGTGCGCCTGCAGTCCAGCGGCATCGACCACATCGAGGCCGACGGTATCGTCGCCAACGACGGCACCAAGTCCGTCATCGACACCCTGGTGTTGGCAACAGGTTTCGACCTTTGGGAAGCGAACTTCCCGGCCATCGAGGTGATCGGCCGCGACGGCCGAAACCTGGGCAAGTGGTGGCGCGAGACCCGATTCCAGGCCTACCAGGGTGTCTCGGTTCCGTACTTCCCCAACTTCCTGAGCCTGGCCAGTCCGTATGCGTTCCTCGGCTTGAACTTCTTCAACTCGATGGAATATCAGATGCGGCACATGGACCGGCTCTTCGGCGAACTGAAGCAACGCGGGGCAACCACGTTCGAGATCACCGAAGAAGCCAACGCCCGCTATCTGGACGAGATGACCGAGCTGCTGGGCACCTCTTTGTTCACCCTCGGCAACTGCGCGTCGGCGCGGTCGTACTATTTCAATCCCAGTGGTGAGGCGACGTTGTTGCGGCCGATGACTACGCACGAGGCATTACGCGAGGCGTCGACGTACCCGCTCTCCGACTACCACATCAGTTGACCTGCGAGAGGACGTCGATGTCTGCAGAGCCGTTGATCAAAGCGACCGGGCTGGTGGTGGCCGCCACCGGGTTGTCGCACTTCGTACGCCCGGAGCTGTTCGAATCCGCCACCAAGTCGGCGTTTCCGGACAACACGTTGCAACACACCTACATCGACGGCGGCATCGAGACCGCGATCGGGCTGGCCTTGATCGCGCCCAAGACACGCAAATTCGCAGTGGCCGGGTTGCTGGCCTATGGCGCCTATCTGGGCGCGAACATCGTCCGCAACCGCTGACTTTCAAGATCACAGTTCCGACAAGATTTACGACCCCGTCAGATTTTTCGCTTACATTGATCAGGCACGGCGACGCGTACGTCGTTGGTTTGTGAGGATGCCACGCGAAATGGGTCGGGGGACCGTGCCGGACCGGCTTGGGCGCGGGCGACCGCTCCCTCGCCGGTCCGCATTCATGTTCGGCGCCTAACATCCCGGCCGTGAGCGCGCTTGCACGCCGATTGGGCACCACCGATGCCGTGATCATCGGACTCGGTTCGATGGTCGGCGCCGGCATCTTCGTCGCGCTGGCGCCCGCCGCCGCGGCGGCGGGATCCTGGCTGCTGATCGGGCTGGCGGTCGCGGCCGTCGTCGCCTACTGCAACGCCACCTCCTCGGCGCGGCTGGCGGCGCGCTACCCGCAATCGGGCGGCACCTACGTCTACGGCCGGGAACGGCTCGGCGAATTCTGGGGCTACCTGGCCGGCTGGAGCTTCGTGGTGGGCAAGACCGCCTCGTGTGCGGCGATGGCACTGACCGTCGGCTTCTACGTATGGCCCGCCTACGCGCACGCCGTGGCCGTCGCCGCAGTGGTGGGCCTGACGGCGGTGAACTATCGCGGTGTCCAGAAATCGGCCGTGCTGACCCGCGTCATCGTCGCCGTCGTGGTGGCGGTGCTGGCCGCGGTCGTGGTGATTGTGGCGGCCTCGGGACGCGCAGACGTCGACCAGTTGCGGCTCGGCCACGGCACGGTCTTGGGTGTGCTGCAAGCGGCCGGTCTGTTGTTCTTCGCGTTCGCCGGCTACGCGCGAATCGCCACGCTCGGTGAGGAGGTGCGCGATCCGGCCCGGACCATCCCGCGGGCCATCCCCCTGGCGCTCGGGCTCGCGCTCGTCATCTACGCGGCCGTTGCGATCACAGTGCTTGCGGCTCTCGGTCCGGAGCGATTGGCAACGGCCGCAGCACCATTGGCGGATGCGGTACGGATGGCCGGGGTGGCCGGCTTCGAGCCGGTGGTACGGGTCGGTGCGGCGGTCGCGGCACTCGGCTCCCTGCTGTCGCTGATTCTCGGGGTATCGCGGACCACCCTGGCGATGGCGCGCGACCGCCACCTGCCGGTCGCGCTGGCGGCCGTGCATCCGCGCTTCGGTGTCCCGCACCGCGCCGAGGTGGCCGTCGGTGGGGTGGTCGCGGTGCTCGCCGCGGTGACCGATGTCCGTGGAGTTATCGGCTTTTCGTCGTTCGCGGTGCTGGTGTACTACGCCGTCGCGAACGCGTCCGCCTGGACGCTGGAGTCACCTCAGTCCCCGGGGCGCCTCGCTCCAGCCCGCCGATGGGGCCGACTCATTGCAGCGGTCGGACTGATCGGTTGCGTGGTGCTGGCGATCGCGCTGCCCCTTCCGGCCGTGCTATCCGGGACGGCGGTGCTCGTCGTCGGCGCCGTCATCTACGCGGTGCGGCGGTTACGGTATGACCGTGATTCCCATGACCTGGACACCGGTGGAAAGCCGGGCTGACCAGAACTTTGTCGTCGCCCCACACGAGCGGCTGAGCTGGCCGCGCACCCTGGGTATCGGAGCCCAGCACGTAGTGGCGATGTTCGGTGCCACGTTCCTGGTCCCGGTGCTCACCGGCTTCCCGCCGGCCACCACACTGCTGTTCTCCGGAATCGGCACACTGCTGTTCCTGGTCATCACCGGCAACCGGCTACCCAGCTACCTCGGCTCCAGCTTCTCGGTGATCGCCCCGGTGACCGCCGCGGTGGCCTCGCACGGAACCGGCAGCGCGCTGGGCGGGCTGATCGCGGTCGGGATGCTGCTGATCGTCGTCGGTCTGGCCGTGCATCTGGCCGGCACCCGCTGGATCGACATCGCGCTGCCGCCGGTGGTCACCGGCGCCATCGTCGCGCTGATCGGGTTCAACCTGGCACCGGCCGCCAAGACGAACTTCGAGAAGGGCCCGCTGGTCGGTCTCGTCACGCTGGTGCTGCTGGTGGCGGCGCTGGCGTTCTTCCGCGGCATCATCGGACGGCTGGCGATCTTCCTGGCGGTGGTCGCCGGTTATCTGTTGGCGCTGGCACTCGGCGAAGTGGACACCGCGGGGATCGCGGCGGCCGGGTGGATCGGACTTCCGCAGTTCCAGACGCCGACGCTGAACCTCTCGGTCCTGCCGATGTTCCTGCCCGCGGTGATCGCGCTGATCGCCGAGAACATCGGGCACGTGAAATCGGTAGGCCAGATGACAGGGGTCGACACCGACCCGCTGACCGGCCGTGCGCTGGCGGCCGACGGTGTCGCCACGGTGCTGGCCGGTTTCGGCGGTGGTTCGGCCACCACCACCTACGCCGAGAACATCGGCGTGATGGCCGCCACCCGGGTGTACTCCACGGCCGCGTATTGGGTGGCCGGTGTGACCGCAATCCTGTTGGCGTTGTGCCCCAAGGTCGGAGCGACGATCTCGGCGATCCCGCCCGGCGTGCTCGGCGGTGCGACGATCGTGCTCTACGGTCTGGTCGGCGTGCTGGGTGTACGGATCTGGCTGACCAATCGGGTGGACTTCAGCCTGCCGATCAACCAGATGACCGCAGCGATCGCACTGATCATCGGCATCGCCGACTTCACCTGGAAGATCGGCAATCTCACGTTCACCGGCATTGCGCTCGGGTCGATCGCCGCACTCGTGATCTATCACGGCATGCGGGCGCTGGGGGTGCTGCGCGGCGGACGGTCGTCATGATCGCTGCCGTTGAGAACCTGTATGTTTGCTTCGCGAGGTACCCGACGCCCAGGAATCTGACAGTGTGCGAGCAGTGCGGTCCGGAGTGGTCGGCCGCCGACATCACGTCGACTCCGCTGCGGTCACTATCGCTGGCGCAGTTAGAGGCGCTTCATGTGATGTCGTTGAGCGACGACGACTTTCGCTATTACTTTCCGCGACTGATCGAGGCGTTGCTCGCGGAGAAGGCACCGGTGTTCGCCTTCGATTTGGGCAAGCTACGGAGCCGGACGTTGTCCTGGCCGGCACCAGAGCGTGCAGCTGTCACCAGTCTGGTCGACGGCCTGTGGCGCAGCCTGCTTGCGGAGTACCCGGCTGATTTGGGTTACTTCTCCGACAGTCCGACTCTCATCGACTTCACCTACTGGTGTGACCAACCCCTGCAGGTTCACCTGAACCGCTGGCAGATGATCGACACGGTATCGGCCGCCGAGCACCTCGGTGAACTCGTGGAGTGGGCGTTCAGCGTGCGCGAGCCGATCGAGCCTGCCGTCAAGGATCTCGTCGTGAACTTCCTTGCCCAGCCGGTCATCGGTGAGCGGTTGAGCGCCGCCAACCTCGATGATGCAGAAGAGCTTTGGCGAGTGTGCGGCCGCTGATTCCGCAGGCATTGATATCGCACGTAGATCCATATCTCCGCCGAAATGTGGATCTGAGTGCGGTCTCAACGAAAAGCTACGACACCGTGCCGGCGTGCCGAGTGCGGTCATCCCGGATGGGAATGCCGTTGCGGCCCTCGATGTCCTGAGCGTAGAGCCCGACGGAGAACACCACTCCCCCACCGAGAATGCCCAGCGCGGCCTTGTCGATGTGATCGATGGTGTCGGTCGGCTTGTGATAGTTCGGATCAAATGGCGCGTCGGCGGTACCTCCCCACAGCTTCTGCTGATCGGCGGTCTTGTTCTCCTCGGCCCCGGAGAACAGGCCACCGGAGGGAATGCCGGCCCTGGTGAACGCGTCGTAGTCCGACCGACCGTCGAAAGACGTGTCCTGCGCGGTCTTTCCGGCCGACTTCAGGTAGGCCACCAAGGTCCGCTCGATACCCGCCGACCCCTCCGGCACCCGCGGCGCCCGCTCCCCGCGCCCCGGGGCGGTGGACTGGTCGCCGTCGTAGGTGAAGTAGCCCGGGTTGGGTGAGCCGATCATGTCGTAGTTCAAATACAGCGCAATGTCCTTGAGCTGATCCACATTCAGCGACTCGATGTACTTGTTGGATCCGATCGTCCCAAGCTCCTCAGCACCCCAGAACGCGAATCGCACCGCGTTTTTGACATCGGGATTGGGGCCGAGCTGCACGGCGGTCTCCAGCACCGCGGCCACCCCGGAGCCGTTGTCGTTGATGCCGGGTCCCTCGGGAACGCTGTCCAGGTGGGCGCCGGTCATGATCACGTCAGTGGTCGATCCGGTCTTGGTCTGCGCAATGACGTTGCGCGCGTTGACCAATTGGGTGTTGGCCTCGAGTTTGAGCATCGTCGGCCCGGGATTGGCGCGCAGCCGCGCGCCGTCGGCCTTGCTCACCCCGACCACCGGGATCTTGACGTCGGTGGCCTCGCCGAGGGTGGCGCCCATCGACGGCTCGTCGACGTTGTTGGCCACGACCATCGCGATCGCGCCGAGTTTGGCGGCGATGGCCTGCTTGTCGGAGAACGGGCAACTGCCCCGGTCGACGAGAACCACGGCGCCCTGGACGGCAATACCGTCGTAGTCGGCAGGCGCGCAGCCCGGTGTGTCGTCCGCCGGTGCGGCGACCAACGGCCCGGTGACGCCCTGCGGCGGGGTGGAGAGGCTGAATTCCGCGGCCTGCGCGGCGACGGTGTCGCCGCCGACCCGCAGCTCCGGCTTGCCGGCTTTGAAGACCTTGGCCTGGAACTCCGGGGTCTGAACATCGAACCCCTTGGAGCGCAGCACGCCGGCCACATAGTCGACACTGGCTTCGAAGCCGGGGGTACCCACCGCCCTGGTTCCGTTGTTGGCGTTGGCGATGTCCTGCAGCTTCTGCAGGTGCGCCATCATGGCGTCGGTGGTGACCCGCTGGCGGAGCTCGTCGGCGAACTGCGCGGCGGCCTTGGCCGGGGCGGCCGGTTGCCCGGAGTCGGCCGGCCGGTTGCATCCCGCCACCGCGATGACGGCGACGGCCAGCGCGACGGCCACGTGTCTGTACTTCATCGCGCCCAGGGTACGTATCGGTGAGTGCGCAGGTTTGGGTGGCACCATGTGCCCGATGACCGTCACGTCCCCGCGCCGCCGCTTGGTGACCTCCACCGAGGTGCTGGCGGCCGCATTGGTGGTATGCGCGCTGGCGGGCACGTGGATACGCGACGGGGTCGCGGGCGATCCGCGGCTGTCCACCGCGGGAACCGTGTTCGCCGGGGTGTTTCTGCAGGCTGTGCCGTTTCTGGTGCTCGGCGTGATAATCAGCGGACTGATCGCAGCATTCGTGTCCCCGCAACGGCTGGCTCGGTGGCTGCCCCGCCGCGCGCCCGCGGCGGTGCTGGCCGCGGGCGTGGCCGGTGCGGCGCTGCCGGGGTGCGAGTGCGGGTCGGTTCCGGTGGCCCGGCGCCTGTTCGGCGACGGAGCGGCCGGTGCCGCGGCGCTGACGTTCATGCTCAGTGCGCCGGCGATCAATCCGGTGGTGCTGGTGGCCACCGCGGTGGCTTTCCCCGGTCAGCCCGAGATGGTGGCCGCGCGCTGCGCCGCATCGTTGGCGACCGCGGTGGTGATGGGAATGGTGTGGTCGCGGTGGGGCCGCCCAGGTTGGGTCACCCGCAGGCTGCCCCGCTCGGACGACGCGGATCAATCCCGCTGGATCGCGTTCACCGAAGCCGCCCGGCACGACTTCCTGCAGGCCGGCTCCTATCTGGTGATCGGCGCCGCGGCCGCCGCCACGTTGCGCGTCGTGGTGCCGCCGTGGATGTTCGAGCATGTGGCCGGCCACCTGCTGATCGGTGTGATCACCATGGCGCTGCTGGCGTTCGTGCTGGCGCTGTGCTCGGAGGCCGACGCCTTCGTCGCGGCCAGCCTCACCATGGTGCCGCTGGTGCCTCGGCTGGTGTTCCTGGTGGTCGGGCCGGCCGTCGACGTGAAACTTGTTGCCATGCAAGCGGGTTTGTTCGGCCGGAGTTTCGCGCTGCGCTTCGCGCCGGTGACCCTGGTGGTGGCGACGGTGTTGGCGACGGCAGTCGGGCTGGTGCTGCTGTGAGGCGCGAAACCGAGAACACGTTGCTTCTGATCGTCGGGATCGCCCTGGTGATGGTCACGGTCACGGGCGCATACACCCGGTACGTCAAACCGGGAATGCTGCCGTGGCTGGCGATCTCGGCCGTCGTGCTGCTCGGGCTGGCATTGACCGCGATCGCGCGCGACGTTCGGCGCGGCGGCCCCCACCACGAGCACGGCGGTCACCATCACCGCAACGGCATCGTCTGGCTGTTGGTACTGCCGGTTATCCTGCTGATCTTCGTGGTGCCACCGGCGTTGAGTGCCCGGGCCGCCGCTCCCGCGACGGTGTCGATCGCCCGGTCGTTCCCGCCACTGCCGCCCGGGCCTGCGCCGTCGTTGTCGCTGCCCGAGGTGTTGATGAGGGTGGCGGTCGGCAAGGTCGGCGGCCTGGATGACCACCCGATCACCACGACCGGTTTCACGATGCGCGACGGCGATCGCGTCGACTTGGCCAAGATCGTGATCGTCTGTTGTGCGGCCGACGCTCAACTGGCCCGACTGCACCTGTCCGGACCGGCAGCGCGGGCTGCGGCCGCGATGCCGGAGAACACCTGGCTGCGGGTGGTGGGCACGGCGCCGGCGGGCCAAACCTATTCCGGCACAGGCTCGATACCCACCCTCGAGGTGACGGATGTGGTGCGGATCGACCCACCGGCCAACACCTACGGCTGACGCACCCTCGCGACGACGAGATCGGCGACCGCGCGCATGCCGGCCGCATTGGGGTGCCACGGCTTCGGGCGCCACGGCAGCAGGGAACCGGCACCGACCGTCCACGGTTCGGTCGACCAGGGGTGGTGGTCTCGGCTCATCTCCGCGGCATGGACCACCTCGCACCCGGTGGCCAGCGCGGCTTCGAGAGTCTGATCGGCCAGGCGTGCTGCGATGTGGCGGCCGAGGTCGGCGACGTCATCCGGCAGTGGTGGCGCCGGTTTTCCCGCGGGAGGCAGCAGCGTCAGGTAATCCACGAACATGATGCGCGCTCGCGGTGATCGCTCCCGCAGCACCCGGCCCACTTCCCGCAGCGACGCACCCACCTGGTTCAGCGCCGCGCCCCTGGCTGCGGGGTCCAGGAGTTCGTCCAGTCGCGCACCGAGTACCGGAAGCCTGCGCAGCACCGGCGGCAGGGTTGCGGCGAACAGCAGCGGCACGTAGCCGACGTCGTTACCGCCGATGGTGACGGTGACCAGTTCCTCCGAACCGTCCAGGGCGTCGATCTGCGGCGGGGCACCGTGCTGCCGATCGCGCAGCACGTGCGCGGTGGTGGCACCGGAGTAGGTGACGTCAACCAGGTCGAGGCCGAGCCGTTCGGCGGTCAGGTGTGGGTAGTTGCGGGCCGACCGGCCGGCCGGGATCGGAGAACCGGCCACCCTGGGCCGGATCCCAGGGCCGGCCGCCATCGAACTGCCCAGTGCCACATACCGACTCATCTAGGCCAGACTCGGGCTCGATGCCTGCGCCCAGAACCGCTTTGGGATGCGCCCGGCATGCCGGGCCAGCAGGCCCGCGGTCACAGCGGCTGACATCGCGGCGGCCATCGCAGGCGGATCAGCGGCCCGAGTCACAGCGCTGGCCAAAAGAACCGCATCACAACCTAATTCCATCGCGAGCGCAGCGTCGCTGGCGGTGCCGATCCCAGCGTCGAGGATCACCGGTACACCTGCGGCCGCCACGATCATCTCGATATTGTGCGGATTGGAGATACCCAGCCCGGTACCGATCGGTGAGCCGAGCGGCATGACCGCAGCACACCCGGTGTCCTCGAGCCGTCGGGCCAGCACCGGGTCGTCGTTGGTGTACGGCAGCACCACGAACCCATCGTCAACCAATTGCTCTGCTGCCCGGACCAATTCGACAGCGTCGGGCAGCAGGGTGCGCTCGTCGGCGATCACCTCGAGTTTGATCCAGTTGGTGCCGAGCGCCTCGCGGGCCAGTTGCGCGGTCAGCACCGCTTCGGCCGCACCGCGACAGCCCGCAGTATTGGGCAGTGCGGTGATCTCCAGGCGGGCAAGCAGATCCAGCACACCGGTGCCACCCTCGGCGTCCACCCGGCGCATCGCGACGGTGGTCAGCTCGGTACCCGAGGCCACCAAAGCCTCTTCCAGAACGGTCAGGCTCGGCGCGCCGCCGGTGCCCAGGATCAGCCGGGAGCCGAACGTGCGTCCCGCGATCGTAAGTTGTTCAACCACCTTGCACCGCCGTGACGACCTCAACCCGGGCCCCGTCGGGCACCGCCGAATCCCATTGTGAACGAGGCAGAACCGACCAGTTCACGGCGACCGCGATGCCGCGGTCGGGAAAGCCGAGGGCGTCCAGCAGCCCCGAGACGGTGGTGCCGTCATCGACTTCCAGCTCCTCGTCGTTGACCATCAGCTTCACGCGTGTGCTCCCATCAACTCGGCGGCGATGCGCTGCGCGGTCCAGGGCGCCAACAGGAAGCCGGACCGGCCGTGCCCGGTGGCCACCAGGGTGCGCTCGTCGAGACGGCCGACGATCGGCATGTTGTCCGGGGTCATCGGCCGCAGCCCCGCCGCGCACTCGGCGAGCTCGTATTCGCCCAGCGCCGGCATCACCTCGCAGGCGTCGTCGAGCAACTCGCGCACCCCGGCCACCGACGGCGCGGTGTCGCGGCCGTGTTCGTACTGGGTCGCGCCTACCACCACGCCGTCGGCGCGCGGCACCAGGTAGACCGAGCGGCCGTGGACCCGGGCCCGAACCACCCGCTGCGGCACCGGCATGCAGCCGTGCCGCCAGCGCAGCCGAAGCACCTCGCCTTTCACCGGCCGCACCGGCAGGCCCGGCCACAGTGCGGGCGCGTCGATGCCGTTGGCGATGACCACGGTGTCGACACCGTTGCGGGCGTCGTCGAGACGCTCCACCGGCGCGGCCCATTGCACCCCGAGCTGCTCACAGTGGGCCTCCAGGGCCGCCACCAGTTTGCGGTTGTCCACCGCCAGCTCGTCGGTGGCGACGAAGCCGTGGCGAATACCTTGAGCCAGAAGCGGTTCGGTGTCGCGGGCGGCGGTCGTCACGGTGACCGGATGGCCCTGGGCCGACAGCCAGTCCGCGACGGTCCGCACATCGGCCGCATCGGCCCGGTCCACACCGACCACCAGTGACTGGCGCGCGGTGACGACATCGGCGGGCAGACCGTCGAGGAAGCCGTCGTGCCACAGGCGCAGCGACTCCAACCCCAGCGTCAGCAGTTGCTCCTCGCCCGGCCAGCCTTCGCTGTGCGGGGTCAGCATGCCGCCGGCGACCCACGACGCCCCAAGGCCCCGATCATTTCCCGGGTCGCTGCGCTCCGGCCCTCCGGAGGTCCGGTGTACCCGCACCGCGAGCCCGTCGAGCAGCGCGCGCCGCGCCACCGCGAGTCCGATGACACCGCCTCCGACGACGGCCAGAGAATCCTTCGACATATCCCTTTCGCTTCCTTCGCCGGCATGACCCGGATCAGGTGGTGACGGTCTGGAGCGTTGCGCCCCACTCTCAGCCCCGCCCCGGGGCTCCCGTGCCGATCCTCCACGCTAGCCGCTACCGTCGCGGTGTGCACGAACCTCGCTCCCGGCTCGCTACCGCACGGCTGTACCTGTGCACCGACGCCCGCCGCGAACGCGGTGACCTGGGCCAGTTCGCCGAGGCGGCGCTGGCCGGCGGCGTCGACATCATCCAGCTTCGCGACAAGGGTTCACCCGGTGAGCAACAGTTCGGCCCGCTGGAGGCCCTCGACGAGCTGGCCGCACTGGAAATCCTGACCGAGGCCGCCCACCGGCACGGCGCGCTGGTCGCGGTCAACGACCGCGCCGACATCGCCCGCGCGGCGCGCGCCGACATCCTGCACCTCGGCCAGGACGACCTACCGCTGACCGTGGCCCGCGAGGTCGCCCCGCAGGCGCTGATCGGCCGCTCCACCCATGCCAGCGGCGAGGCCGCCCGCGCGCTCACCGAGGACGTCGACTACTTCTGCGTCGGTCCGTGCTGGCCGACGCCGACGAAGCCGGGACGTCCCGCGCCCGGCCTGGATCTGGTGCGCGACGTCGCGGCCATGGGACCGGCCAAGCCATGGTTCGCGATCGGCGGGATAGACGAGGAGCGTCTGCCCGAGGTGCTCGAGGCCGGCGCGACCCGAATTGTGGTGGTGCGGGCGATCACCGGGGCCGACGACCCGAAGGCGGCCGCCGAGAGACTCCTGGCGGCGCTGGACCAGCCCGCCGAACCTAGCTGACTTCCGCGGCCGCCGACGTACACCAGGCGAAGACCCCGGCCCGGATCTCCACGGTGTGCGGCACGGCCAGCAGGCATTCCTCGTGCTCGTGAGCGCTCAGCATCGTGGTGATGCGTAAACGTTCCCAGCTGGCGGCGAATCCGGGGTGCAGCGGCAGCTCGATCACCTCGTCCTCGGCCACCCAGCGCAATTCGGAGCTCTCCCGGTTCGCGACGGTGCTCAGCAGCTCCGGAGCGTCGGCGACGACGGTGGTGTAGCTCCACTGCGCGCCGCCGGTGCCGACGACCTCCGCCGTCACCACGGTCGCGCGGACCGCGACATGCTCGGCGCGCAGACCGGCTTCCTCGTGGGCCTCGCGCACCGCGGCCTGCTCGGGGGTCTCGTGGCTGTCGCGAGCACCGCCGGGCAGCGCCCAGGTGCCACCCTGGTGGCTCCACGGGGCCCGATGCTGAAGCAACACCGCGGGGGTACCGTCGGCGCGAGGCGCCCGCAGCAACAACCCCGCGGCGCCATGCCGTCCCCAATAAGGCGTGCCGGTATCCGACACCACCCAACCGTCGCCATCCCCGCGCACGCGTTCAGGATAAGCACGCCACGCCGGATGTAGGTCGGTCGATCCCGCCCCATCCGTCACAGCACCTCTTAGGATTGTCTCAGAAAGAGTGCCGGGCCTCCCGGCAAAGGGCAGCAGTGGATCCGGACAACACGGAATGAGGTCCGCGAACGTGACCGTCGAGCTGGCACACCCGTCGACCGAGCCGTTGGGCCAGCGGTCGACGGTGCCGCCCGCTCACCCCCGGTGGTGGTTCGTCCGCACCACACCGGGACGCATCCTGACCCTCGGCGTCATCCTCGCCACGCTCGGCATCCTCAGCGCGTTCGCCACCTCGACGACGATCACCGACCGGCAAACGCAGCTGACCGCCGTTCTCAACCACACCGAGCCGTTGTCCTTCGCCGCCGGCCAGCTCTACACCACGCTGTCGGTGGCCGACGCCGCCGCGGCGACCGCGTTCATCGCCGGCTCCGAGCCGCGCGCCGTGCGGCAGCGCTACGAGCAGGCGATCACCGACGCGGCCGTTGCGGTGACCCGCGCCTCCAGCGGTCTCACCGACGAGCCGCTGGTGCAGTTGCTGGGCCGGATCAACGCGCAGTTGGCCGTGTACACCGGCCTGATCGAAACCGCCCGCACCAACAACCGGATGGGCAATCCGGTCGGCTCGTCGTATCTCTCGGAAGCCTCGGCCCTGATGCAGCAGCAGATCCTGCCGGACGCGCAGCGGCTGTACGAGCAGACCTCGGCGCGGGTCGACGCCGAGACCACCGCCTCCACGCGGATTCCGGCCCCGGTGATCATGGTGGTCGCGGTGACGCTGTTGTTCGGGGCGTTCGGTCACCGGTGGCTGGCCGATCGCACCAAACGCCGGGTGAACGTCGGCCTGATCGCCGGCGGCTTGGCGATCGTGGTGATGATCATCTGGGTGGGCTCGGCATTGCTCATCTCCACCGCAGGCAGCCGGGCTGCGAAGAACACCGCGGCCGAGTCGTTGAAAACTGTGACTAACCTGGCGATCACCGCCCAGCAGGCGCGCGCCGACGAGACGCTGTCGCTGATCCGGCGGGGAGACGAAGACGTCCGCAAGCGTTCCTACTACCAACGCGTCGAAGCCATGCACACACAGCTCACCGATTACCTCGCCCGCAAGGACGCCATCGCCAAGGACGACCTGGCCGACGCCGACGGGTTGCTGACCAAGTGGCGGCAGGCCGACGAACGGATCAACGCCTATATCTCGGTCGGCAACTATCAGGCTGCGACTCAGGTCGCGTTGGGCACCGGGGAGGACGACTCGACACCGGCGTTCGACAAGCTCGACGCGGCGCTGTCGAGCGGTATCCGGCAGAGCCGCAACCAACTGCGCAACGACATCCTGTCCGCTCGCCGGGTGCTGTCGGGCACCACTGTCGGCGGAGTGGTGCTCTCGGTCGGCGCGGCGTTGTCGGTGGCGCTCGGCCTGTGGCCGCGGCTCAGCGAGTACCGGTGATCACATGAAAGCTCACCGGCTGCTCTGCATCGCGGTCGCCGCGGCGACCGTCCTCAGCGGCTGCGGCAAAACGGAGTTCATCGGGGCTCCCCCGGTGCCCACCCTGGCCCCGCCGACGCCGGCCGGGATGCAGGAGCTCGCGCCGGAACCGCCGCTGCGGCCCGATCCGGCGGAGAATGCGTGCGACCGCACCGCCAGCCTGCGCCCCTTCCCCACCAAGGCCGAGGCCGACGCGGCGGTCGCCGGTATCCGCGCCAGGGGCCGGCTGATCGTCGGGCTCGACGTCGGCAGCAACCTGTTCTCCTTCCGCGATCCGATCACCGGGGAGATCACCGGTTTCGACGTCGACATCGCCGGTGAGGTGGCCCGCGACATCTTCGGGACTCCGTCGGCGGTCGAGTACCGCATCCTGTCGTCGGCCGACCGGATCACCGCGCTGCAGAACAACACCGTCGACATCGTGGTCAAGACCATGACGATCACCTGCGAGCGCCGCAAGCTGGTGAACTTCTCCACGGCGTATTTCACCGCCTATCAACGCATTCTGGCTCCACGAGAGTCGGCCATCTCGCAGGCCTCCGACCTGTCCGGGCGCCGGGTGTGCGTCGCCAGCGGAACCACGTCACTGGACCGGGTGCGTCAGATCGCCCCGCCGCCGATCATCGTCACGGTGGTGAGCTGGGCAGACTGCCTGGTCGCATTGCAGCAGCGCGAGGTCGACGCGATCAGCACCGACGACTCCATTCTGGCCGGCCTGGTGGCCCAGGACCCGTACCTGCACATCATCGGACCGAACATGGCTCAGGAGCCGTACGGCATCGGCATCAACCTGACCAACACCGGTCTGGTGCGGTTCGTCAACGGCACTCTGGAGCGAATCCGCCGCGACGGTACGTGGAACACGTTGTACCGCAAGTGGTTGACGGTGCTGGGGCCCGCGCCGGCTCCCCCGACGCCGAGGTATCTGGACTGATGGCCGCCTCCGATCAGCCAGACGTCGACGTCGGAACCCAGCCCGCGTCGTTCGACGATTTCGGCATGGACTCGGCGTCGACGATGCGGCCGATGGCCACCCAGGCGATCTACCGGCCGCAATTCGAGGACGACGACGACTCGATCGGCAGTGCGGGCACCGAGCCGGAGGCCATGCATCACCCCACCGTGGCCCGCAAGCTGTCGCCGACCCGACGTCTCGGCGGCGGGCTGGTGGAGATTCCCCGGTACCCCGAGATCGACCCGCTCAAGGCGTTGATGGTCAATCCCGTTGTCGCCGAGGTGAAGCGGTTCTGCTGGAACTGCGGACGTCCGGTGGGCCGCTCGACCGAGGACAGCGAGGCGCCGTCCGAGGGTTGGTGCCCGCACTGCAACAGCCCGTATTCATTTGTGCCGCAGCTGGTTCCCGGTGACATGGTCGCCGACCAATACGAGATCAAGGGCTGCGTGGCGCACGGCGGCCTGGGCTGGGTGTACCTGGCCGTCGACCACAACGTGAACGAACGGCCGGTGGTGCTCAAGGGCCTGGTGCATTCCGGGGACGCCGAGGCACAGGCCATCGCGATGGCCGAGCGCCAGTTCCTCGCCGAGGTGGTCCACCCGTCGATCGTCAAGATCTTCAACTTCGTCGAGCACCCCGATTCCCACGGCGAGCCCGTCGGCTACATCGTGATGGAGTACGTCGGCGGAAAGTCGCTGAAACTGCCCAAGGGCGAGAAGCTTCCGGTGTCCGAAGCCATCGCCTATGTGCTGGAGATCCTGCCGGCGCTGGGCTATCTGCATTCGATCGGCTTGTGCTACAACGATCTCAAGCCGGAGAACGTGATGGTGACCGAGGAGCAGCTCAAGCTGATCGACCTCGGCGCGGTGTCACGGATCAATTCGTTCGGCTACCTCTACGGCACGCCCGGCTATCAGGCGCCCGAGATCGTCCGGACCGGACCCACCGTCGCCAGCGACATCTACACGGTGGGCCGCACCCTGGCCGCCTTGACGCTGAACCTGCGAACCCGCAAGGGCCGCTACGTCGACGGGCTGCCCGAAGACGATCCGGTGCTCAAGAAGTACGACTCGTTCGCACGGTTGTTGCGCCGGGCGATCGACCCTGATCCGCGCCGCCGATTCGCCAGCGCAGAAGAGATGTCTTCGCAGCTCATGGGCGTCCTGCGTGAGGTGGTCGCCGAGGACACCGGTGTGCCGCGGCCCGGCTTGTCGAACGTCTTCACCCGCACCCGGGCGGCGTTCGGGGTGGAGCTGCTGGTGGCGCATACCGATGTCTACCTTGACGGGCTGGCCCACGCCGAGAAGCTGACCGCCGCCGAGATCGTCACCGCCCTGCCGGTTCCCCTGGTGGATCCCAGCGACATTGCCGCAACAGTGCTGTCCGCGACAGTGCTGTCGCAGCCGGTTCAGACGCTGGACTCGCTACGCGCAGCCCGGCACGGCGTACTCGACTCCGAAGGGGTCGACCTCACGGAGTCGATCGAACTGCCACTGATGGAGGTCCGCGCGCTCCTCGACCTCGGCGACGTCGCGAAGGCCAACCGCAAGCTCGACGATCTGGCCGACCGGGTGGGCTGGCGCTGGCGGTTGATCTGGTTCAAGGCGGTCTCCGAGCTGCTTACCGGCGACTACGATTCGGCGACAAAGCATTTCACCGAGGTTCTGGACATCTTCCCGGGCGAGTTGGCGCCGAAGCTGGCCCTGGCGGCAACGGCCGAGCTGGCCGCCACCTCCGACGAGCTGCCGTTCTACCGGACTGTCTGGCACACCGACAACAACTCCATCTCGGCGGCGTTCGGTCTGGCCCGGGCGCTGTCCGTGGAAGGCGATCGCGAAGCCGCGGTCCGAACGCTCGACGAAGTTCCCGCCGCATCAAGGCATTTCACGACGGCCCGGTTGACCAGCGCGGTGACATTACTGTCCGGACGGTCAGCCCACGAGCTGTCCGAGGAGCAGATCCGCGATGCCGCGCACCGGGTGGAGGCGCTGCCCGATTCCGAACCGCGGGTGCTGCAGATCCGCGCACTGGTGTTGGGCACCGCGATGGACTGGATGAGCGAGAACACCGCCAGTACCAACCATATTCTCGGTTTCCCGTTCACCGAACACGGTCTGCGCCTGGGCGTGGAAGCCTCGCTGCGCAGCCTGGCGCGGGTGGCGACCAGTCAGGCACACCGCTACGCGCTGGTCGACATGGCCAACAACGTGCGGCCCACCAGCACCTTCTAGCGCGAGAAACGATCGCGCAGCGCAGGGTCGTTCTCCCACCACAACGTCGACGCGCCGTCCCCGCTCACCTGGTCGAGTTCGGCGTCCGCCCGCTTGGCCTTCCGACGCTCATCGGTTCCGAGCTGACGCATCAGTGCGGCGACGAACGGAATGCTCAGCACATCGCCGAGGATCCACAGAATGCCCGCACCGATCGATTGATCGGTGCGGAGGCTCGGTCCCCAATCACGCTGCAGCGCAGCGTAGTAGTCGACAGCGATGAGTGGTCCAAGCCAGAGCACGATGCCGAGCAGGCCATCGGCCAACGACTCCACGACGCTGATGCCGATGGACAGCAGCGGGGAGAATCGTCGCGGCACGGGATCGACCTGCAGCCGGGTGTAGAAGTACCCGAACCCGACGAGCACCAGCCACACCCGGGTCAGCGCCGCCAGCGGTCCGGTCATCGAGGCGACATACCAGGGCGTCAGGTAGAGCAGCCACGGTGTCGCCAGCATGGCGGCTGACGTCGTCAACGGCGACAGCGCCACCCGCATGGCTCTCGAGCTCAGCGCCCGGTCCACGATCTGTCCCACGGGCATCGAGCGCGAGCACACCCATGCCACCGGGCGAGCTGATGCCAGCAGAAGCGGTGTGACGAACAACAGCAGCAGCACCTGCAACGCGCGCACCCAGAACAGCACCGGCGCGTACTCGCCGACGGGACCGAACGTGGCCAACGCGCACACGGTTATGCCGAGCAGCAAACATGACCAGCGAACCACAGCTGCCGACGGTAAACCGGTCAGCTTGGGATCGACTGTGCGTTCTGACGGTCACCGCACAGTCGACGTCAACCGGGCGGCGAGCTGGGCGAAGGTATCGATCCAGCCGCTGTGGAACGATTCGAATTCACTTGTCGGCAGCAAAGTGTGCTCGATCGACATCAAGGTCTCGTCCACGCCGACCGGCTCGAACGTCACCGCGACGATGCTGGCCTGTGAGGGATCCTCCCAATTCGAGTTGCTCCAGGTGAATCTCAGCAGACGCGGGCGGTCGATGGTCAGGAACTGCCCGCTGATGAGCACCCTGGTGCCCGAGTCGTCGACGTCGAAGCGCACCGTCCCGGCAACCCGAGGCTCGACGGTGACCTCGACGACGCGCACCGGATTCGGACACATCCATTCCTGCAGCGCTTCCGGATCCAGCCACTCGTCGAACACCACCGCGGGCGGGGCCGGCATGACCCGCGAGACGACGACGGTCACCGTGTCAGTCATCGGCCGTCGGCCTTCTTGCGGCGCAGTCGCGCGGCCAGCGCATCCGCGCGGGTCGACCAGAACCGGGTCTGCTCGTCGATCCAGTGTTGAGCTGCGGTAAGCCCTTCCGGACGCAGCGACACCCAGTGTTCGCGTCCGCGCACCTCCCGCTGGATGAGGCCGGCCGACTCCAGCACCCCGACGTGGCGTGATACTCCGGCGAACGTCATCGGCAGCGGAGCGGCAAGGTCGGTGATCCGGGCATCGCCCTGTCGCAACACCTCGATCAGGTGGCGGCGGGTCGGATCGGCCAGGGCGGCGTACGCCCGGTCCAACACTTGATCTTCAACCATCTTGTTGACTATAGCCGCTCAGAGTGGTTGGCTGAACTCAGATACTCAACTAACTTGTTGAATGATTCGAAGGAGTAACCGTGCAGATGCCCGACATCGTGTCGGCAGCCGAGTGGGAGGCCGCCCGCAACCAAATGCTGGTCAAGGAAAAGGAACTGACGCGGGCCCGCGACGCCCTGGCGGCACAGCGCAGGCGTATGCCGTGGACTCCGGTCGACAAGAACTACGTATTCGACGGGCCGGACGGAACCTGCAGCCTGCTCGACCTGTTCGGCGGGCGGCGACAGCTGATCGTGTACCGCGCCTTCCTCGACCCGGGTGTCCACGGCTGGCCCGACCATGGTTGCGTCGGATGTTCACTGATGGCTGACCACATCGGTAATCTCGCCCACCTCAACGCCCGGGACACCACGTTCGTCTACGCATCACGGGGGGTGCAGGCCGATATCACGCGGATCAAGGCCCGGATGGGCTGGGACATCCCGTGGTACACCATGGTGCCCGGCCAGGACAGCGCCTTCGACGTCGACTTCGGCGTCGACCAGTGGCATGGCACCAATGCGTTCATCCGCGACGGCGACCAGATCTTCCGGACCTACTTCATCGACAGTCGCGGCGATGAAATCTTCGTCAACACATGGCATTTCCTCGATATGACCGCACTCGGCCGCCAAGAGACCTGGGAGGACTCCCCACCGGGTTACCCGCAGAGCAAGCCCTACGAATGGTGGGCCTGGCACGACAACTACCCCGGCCACACCCCGTCGCGCTGGTTCGGCGACCCGAACCCGGACGACCCCAGCGATCCGCGACCGCCGCGCTAGCGACCACCGGGCCGAGTTATCCCACGTCAGGTCGCACAACCGGCCGGCAGCACCAACGGATGCAGCTCAACCGACGCCGATGCGCCTTCGGCGACCACTACCATCTGGTTCGTGCGACGAATAGTGACGGCCCTGTCCCTGCTGGTGATCGTGGTTCTGAGCGGCGCCGCATGCGGTAAGTCCCCGTCACCGCAGCCCACGACGGACAAGCCCGCGCCGTCAGAGCAGTACGGCGATGTGATCACCAGTGATGCGGCAAGGGATCTCGATCCGTCACTGCAGTCGGCAGTCGAGTGGGCCCAGCGCTTCACGTACGCGTCCCGGTCCGGGATCAACGACAACGGCACCCATGTCACGGCGATTCTGTTGGTGCCGAAGGGGCCCGCCCCGGACGGCGGGTGGCGACTCGTTGCGTTCGGGCATCCCGCCAGCGGCACCAAACCAGGCTGCGGTCCGTCAACGTCGCCGACACTGCTCGATTCGTCGGCCGTGGTACTGCAGTTACTGCAAGCCGGTTACGCGGTCGTTGTATCGGACTATCAGGGGCTGGGCGACCTCGCCAAGATCCAGGATCGGCCGGACCGGGACCATTACCATCCCTATCTCGATTCGACGACAGTCGGCTACAACCTGATCGATTCGGTGCGTGCCGGACGCCAGGTGATCGAACGGGCCGGCGGCCAGGCGTCGACGTCCTGGCTCGCCCTTGGCATCGGTCAGGGCGGACAGGCGGCGTGGGCCGCCAATGAGCTTGCGGCGAACCAGGGCTGGAGTATGACGTTGCTCGGCTCGGTCGCCATCTCCCCGGCCGCCGATATCACCGGTCTGGCCGATGCCGCCGAGGCAGGCACACTCAACGGCCAGCAGCAACTCGATCTCCTGGCATTTCTTTCCGGAGTGAAGAACTCGTACTTCAACGACTTCCCGCTCGACGACTACCGCAGCGGAATCGTCGCGCAGAAGTGGGACGCGCTGCTGGCATGTGATCCCGCCGGCCTCGCCGAACGCGCGACGATCGCGAGTCAGATCACCCCCGACGACCTACGGCCTCATTCCCCCGCCGCGGCGAACACGCTTCGCGGCTTCCTGGAAAAAAGCAGCCTCCCGCAAGGACCGACCCAAGGCCCGATGCTGGTGATATACGGCGACCAAGATCCGGCGACGCCCGCGGCGTGGACTGAGGCCGCGCTGGATCGCGCATGCAAAATGGGCGACGTCATCACCATTCGCCGGCTGCCCGGTGACGCCCCCGACCAGCTCGACATGGCCGAGGCACTCGACTGGATGAACCAACGCGTCAACTCCGTTCCGGCACCCAACGATTGCGAAGGCCGTTCCTCGTGAGCTTGCTACATGGCTGGGTGGTGATCGCCGCTCAAGTTGTGGCCGCGGCAGTGCTGTTGGCGGCGATCGGGCGCAGATCACCACGGTGGCTGCTGCTCTGGCTTCCCATCGCGGTGATAGTCGGTGGCATCTTCGCCGGACTGACGTTCTGGTTCATCCACAACCAGGGGCTGTCCGAAGATCCTGCACCCGCGACATTCTGGGTGTGGATCGTCGGCCTCGGAGCGGCCATCGTCGTACTGATCTTCGGGTGGCGCGGTGCCGGGTGGCCCCGCAGGATTGCAGCGTTCGTGGCAGTTCCGCTGTGCCTGCTCTGCGTGGCGCTGGCACTCAACACCTGGACCGGCTACTTCCCCACCGTGCAATCCGCCTGGGACCGAATGACCGGTACCGAGTCGCCGCGCTACATCGACCAGGCCACCCTGGCCGACATGCAGCGCCAAGGAGTCCGGCCGACTCAAGGCGTCGTCGTGAAAGTGACGACACCCGATGCGGCGTCGGGCTTTCAGCATCGCCAGGAGTACGTCTATCTTCCGCCGGCATGGTTCGCGACGTCACCACCGCCCCAACTCCCCGCGGTGATGATGTTCGGCGGGCAGTTCGGCCGTCCCGACGACTGGCTGCGATCGGCCGATGCGCTTGCGACGCTGGATAACTTCACGGCGCGGCACTACGGCAACGCGCCCGTGTTCGTCTTCCCGGACGTCGGCGGGACCTTCAGTACCGACACGGAGTGTGTTAACGGCCCTCGCGGCAACGCCGCCGATCACCTCATCAAAGATGTGGTGCCGTATGTGATCTCGACTTTCAGCGTGAGCCCCAAAGCGGAGAACTGGGGAGTCGCCGGATGGTCGTCGGGCGGCACCTGCGCGCTGATGCTCGCGGTCATGCACCCCGACGTGTTCAGCGCGATCGTGAGTGTCGACGGTCAACTGGGCCCCAATGCCGGAACGCGCGAGCAGACCATCGCCCGACTGTTCGGTGGCGATGCCGCCGCGTGGGAAGAATTCGATCCACGGTCGGCGATCATCCGGCATGGTCCCTACACCGGGATGTCGGCATGGTTCGCGGTGTCGTCGGACACCACCGCTGAATACCGGCCGGGCGAGCACACCGACGTCCCGCCCTCGACACCGGCCGAATGGGACACCAATTCCGAGAACCACGCTGACATCGCCCATGCTTTGTGTTCGCTCGTGAGCAGCTATGGCATCGAGTGTGCCGTGGTGAAAACCCATGCATCGCACGATTTCCAAGGTGCGGGTGACGCGTTCGCCGACGCGCTGCCATGGCTGGCAGGCAAGCTCGGCACTCCGGGCGTTCGCCCGATTCCGATGCCCGGCGCCAAGTAGCGTCCGCGGCGCAGAACCTAGATGACAGTCAGGCAGGCCTGCGCGATCGCCAGCTCCTCGTTCGTCGGGATCACCAGCACGGTCGTCGGTGACTTGTCGGCCGAGATCCGCCGTGCGCCCCTGGCCGGACTGTCGTTGAGGTGCTCGTCGAGTTCGATGCCCAGAGGCGCCAGACCGGTCAGCGCGTCCCGCCGAACTCGTGCGTCGTTCTCCCCCACCCCGGCCGTAAACGTCACAACATCGGTGTGTCCGAGAACAGCCAGATAGGCGCCGACGTATTTGCGTAGCCGGTGGATGTAGACGTCGTAGGCCAATTGCGCTGCCTCGTCGCCGGATTCGATCCGCTGATGCACCACCCGGAAGTCGATCTCACCACCAAGGCCATACATTCCGGAGTGCCGATTGAGCATGGTCTCGATCTCCTCTACCCCCATGCCCGCGGTCCGCCAGAGGTATACGAGTACTCCGGGGTCGATGTCACCGGAACGCGTCCCCATCACCAACCCCTCCATCGGCGTGAGTCCCATCGAGGTGTCGACCGGACGGCCACCGGCGACGGCGGACGCAGAGGCACCGTTGCCCAGGTGCAGCACGATCTGGTTCAGCGATTCGACCGGCGCGTCCAAGAACTGTGCGGCCTGCTGACTGACGTACTGATGAGAGGTGCCGTGAAAGCCGTAACGGCGAATATCCCAGCGTTGGGCCAATTCCCGGTCCATCGCATAGGTGGCCGCGGCGGACGGCAGATCATGGAAGAACGCGGTGTCGAACACCGCGATGTGTGGCAGGTCGGGCAACACTCGGCGGGCGACCTCGATACCGAGCACCGCAGGTGGATTGTGCAGCGGGGCAAGCGCCGCGAGCTCCTTCAGTTTGACGATCACCGCATCGTCGATGACGGTGGGGCGGTACAGATCCTGGCCGCCGTGGACGACGCGGTGCCCGACGGCAACGAGCCCCAGATCGTCCAAATGCTGGCCCGACTCGGCGAACAAGTCGAACGCGGTGCGCAGCGCCGCCTCGTGATCGGCGATCCGGCCGTCACGGCGGATCTCTTCGGTGCCCGACTTCAACGTGGCGGCCGACGTGTCCTCGCCGATCCGCTCGACGATCCCATGCGCCACAGAGGCGCCGGTATCCGGTTGCACGAGCTGGTATTTCAGTGACGACGAGCCGGAGTTGAGTACCAGAACGGTATCGGCCATCACAGCCCCTGTGCCTGGATCGCCGTGATCGCCACGGTGTTGACGATATCCTCGACGAGCGCGCCGCGGGACAGGTCGTTGACGGGTTTGTTGAGCCCCTGCAGCACCGGCCCGATCGCGATGGCACCCGCACTGCGCTGGACTGCCTTATAGGTGTTGTTCCCGGTGTTGAGGTCCGGGAAGATCAGCACCGTCGCGCGTCCGGCCACTTCCGAGCCCGGCATCTTGGCGGCGGCCACGGTTGGGTCGACGGCGGCGTCGTATTGAATCGGCCCTTCCACCAACAGCTCCGGCGCCCGTGACCGGACCAACTCGGTGGCAGTCCTGACCTTCTCCACACCGCTACCGCTGCCCGAGTCGCCCGTCGAGTAGGACAACATCGCCACTCGCGGGTCGATCCCGAACTGCGCGGCCGTGCGCGCCGAACTGACCGCGATGTCGGCGAGTTCCTCGGCGGTCGGATCCGGCACGATCGCGCAGTCGCCGTAGGCCAGCACCCGGTCGGACAGGCACATCAAGAAGATGCTCGACACCGTCGAGACATCCGGCTGGGTCTTGATGATCTCGAAGGCCGGCCGCACGGTGTGCGCGGTGGTGTGTGCCGCGCCGGAGACCATCCCGTCGACGATTCCGTTGTGCACCAGCATCGTTCCGAAGTACGACACGTCATGCATTATTTCGCGCGCTTGCTCCAGCGTCACTCCCTTCTTCTTCCGGAGCTCGGCATACTGCTCGGCGAACTGGTCGCACAGCTCACTGGTCCGCGGATTCAGCACGGTTGCCGCCGTCAGATCCACGCCCAATTCCGCTGCACGCGAGCGGACTTGAGCTTCCTCGCCGAGGATTGTCAAATCGGCTACCCCGCGGCGCAGCAATCGTCCCGCGGCCCGCAGGATGCGGTCGTCGTCTCCCTCGGGCAGCACGATCCGCTTCCGGTCGGCCCTGGCTCGCTCCATCAGCTGATAGGTGAACATCTGCGGCGTCGTCACGGTCGGGATCGGCAGGCTGAGCCGGTCCTGCAGCTCGTCGATGTCGACATAGCGCTCCATGAGGGCGATAGCGGTGTCTATCTTGCGCTGAGAACTTGCGGTTACCCGACCCCTGGTGCTCGCCACTGCGCTCGCCGTCTCGAACGTGCCGAGATCACTGGCGATGATCGGTAGTCGCAGACCCAGGCCGTTCACCAGTTGCGCAATCGACCGGTGCAGCGGCAGCCCGCCGTTGAGGATGATGGCCGACAGGGAGGGAAAGCCCTCGGCGGCATGCGCGCTCGTCACAGCCAGCACCACGTCGGAGCGGTCACCCGGGGTGATCACCGCAACGCCTTCGGTGAGTCGTTCCAGACAGTGCTCGGCGGTCATGCCCGCCACCAGCACACCCATCACCTCGCGGCCGAGCAGCGAGGAGTCGCCATGCACGAGAACGCCACCGACGGCAACGCTCAGATCGGCGACGGTCGGGGCCACCAGCAGCGGCTCCTCGGGGAGGACGTAGATGCGCGGCCCCAGCGCCGCGCAGGCCTGCGCGACTGCCGCCAGCTGGGCCGGGTCAGCACGGTTGGCCACCACCGCCGCGGTGTGTGCATGCTGGGCGGCCAATTCGGCCAGACAGAGCTCGATGACCTGTGCGACTTCTCCCGGCGTGCGGTCGCGGGCGCGGACCGAGAGCAGCACCGGGGCGCCCAGGTTGGCGGCGATGCGGGCGTTCACGCTCAGCTCGGTGGGTGAGGCGACATCGGTGTAGTCCGATCCGACTATGACGACAGCGTCGCAGCGGTCGGCCACCTCGTGGTAGCGGTCGACGATATCGGCGATGGCGCCGTCGGGATCGGCGTGCAGCCGTTCATAGCTGACGCCGACGCATTCCTCATAGGTCAGCCCGGCGTTGCTGTGGGCCAGCAACAGCTCGAGGATGTAGTCGCGGTTCTCCCGTCGGGTGATCGGGCGGAACACGCCCGCCCTCGGCACCATCGCGGTCAGGCGGTGCAGGATGCCCAGCGCGACGGTGGACTTACCGGTGTCACCCTCGGGCGACGCGATGTAGATCGACGTAGTGGTGCGCGCGGCGGTCACGATCTTCAGCATTCCGCATCCACCGCGGCTCCGTACCCGCCGCACCCGTCGTTCACAGCTCAAACGTGAGTTGCACCACAGAGGGCGGGGTTTTCAGCGATGGATCAAATATTTGCTGTATTTGTAGTTGGCGTAACTTTTCGCTAGTCACGACCATGATCAATCCAGAGCCATTATCTGCCACACGCAGCTATGCAAACGCAAGTTAGCTGCTGCAACCATCATTTGGACACCGGATGGATAGATGCCAAACATCGATGTGACGGCCACCGTCGCGCCGCGGCCCGTTACCGACCGCGAACTCCCAGACGATATTTCGACTGACGCCCCGGCCCGGCCAACCGGTCTCGGCGTGTTGCATCGAGGCATAGCGGTGGCATCGCTTTGCCTCGTCGCGTACGCATCCAGCTACGCACACAACTTCGCCGACGCGGTCGCCGGCTCTCGAGCCGCGTATCTGATCGTCCTGCCCGTCCTGGCTCTTCTGATCGCCGCCGGATACCGCACCACCTCACACGGGGTCGGCGACGGTGAATCGGACTGGATCGTGGCCACCTTGATCGCCGTTCTCGGTCTGGCGGCCATCTATCTGTTGATCGGCCGGATGCCGACGCTGTCAGCGTGGTGGCGTCTGGAGTCACTGGCGGTCCTGGTGTGGGCCGTGTGTTGCGTCGTCGTCTTGTTCGGTATGCGCCACGCCCTCACGATGTGGGCGTTGTGGCTTTTCCTGGCGTTCTTCGCCACGCCCGTGCCCTACCTGGCGGCCACGGCCGCCCTGGGCGGAACCCCTACCGCCGGCGCAGTGGTGGCCGCCGCGATCGGCGCGGTTGCCGTTTACCTGGCCACCCGCCCGCTTCCCACACAGCGTCGACTAGCCGCCACCGCCATCAGCCTCGTGGCCAGCGCACCGCTGGTGTTCGGCTGCGCATCCTGGTTTCTGCCCACGATCATCGTCACCGGCGGAGTCATTCCCGTCCTGTCGGTTCTCGGTGCCCGGCTTGCGCCGGATCGCCGCTCGGCAGACTCCACCGAACGCTCGATCAGCGCGGCAATGCCCCACCGTTCCTCGCGGACGGTGGGTTTCCTCGCCGTCGGCACCGCGATCCTGGCCGCCGCCGGGCTGCACCAGCACGAGGCGCCGACCCTGCGAACGGTCCCAACAGACTGGACGGCCCGCAGCGGTCTGTCCCGCGGTGCGTCCTATGACTTCGTCACCAACGTCGCCGGGCCCGGCTCCACACTGGTCAGATATGCCGTGCCGGCCGAAAAAGACATGCCGACCGCCGCGGTAGACGTGCTCTCGACACCCAGCGAGGCCGTTCTGGACGACCTCGCCGATGTCGTCTGGTATCCGACCGCACGGCCGGTGAGCTATCGAGCCGTCACCGCCTCCACCGCAATCCCGGCCGGCACCCGTGCCATCCACAGCGACGCCGACGCCGCCGCCGACGCCCGTGGGGTGGACTGGTATGCGCTGACCTGGACCCAACGCGCCGGCTCACTGTTCCAGCGGGTGACCGTGATCGTCAGCCAGTCGCTGACGGGTGATCAGGCACCCCCGGCACCCCAGCCGCCCGACGTCCTCGACGCATCCGTGGGCTCGTGGCTGTGGCTGTCACGTCAGCGGCCGCAGGGCCTCGATCACGTCGATCCGCTGGTGAGTCAGCGCGCCGACAAGTTGGTGGCCGCGATCAGTGGCAGATCCGGCACCGCCTACCCCGGAGGCTCCCACAGACGTGACTGAGACCCTGCAACCCGCGCAATTGCACCCGCGGTTTTCGGCCCACAATCTCCTCGGCGCCCGCACTCTGACCGCATTGGGTGTTGCCACCGCCGCCCTGATCGCCGGCGGCGTCGCATTCCCCTACGCTGTCGCACCCACCGTGACCGCACTGATTGCCGCCTTCTATCTCGCATCCAGCATCGACCGGAATTATCTTCTGCTGCGCGGGATTCGCTCGTCGGCACTCATCCGGGTCTCCGACGACGAGGCGCTGGCACTCACCGATGACGAGTTGCCGGTGTACACGGTGTTGCTGCCCGTCTACGACGAGCCCACCATCGTCGCCAACCTCCTCAACGGAGTGGGGCGACTGGACTACCCCAGAGACAAACTGGAAATCCTGCTGCTCGTCGAGGAAGACGATCTGCCGACCCAGATGGCATTGCTCGACGCGAATCTGACATCCATCCGGGTCATCATCGTTCCCCACAGCATGCCGAAGACGAAGCCGAAGGCGTGCAACTACGGTATGGCAACGCCCGGCCTTCGCGGTGAGCTGATGACCATCTACGACGCCGAGGACATCCCCGACCCGCTGCAGCTGCGTCGGGCCGTCGCCGCATTCCGACAGACCCCGGCCGAGGTCGGGTGCCTGCAGGCCAGGCTCGGCTACTTCAACGAGCGCCAGAATCTGCTGACGCGATTCTTCTCCTTGGAGTACGACCAATGGTTCGGCGTCGTGCTGCCTGCGGTGGAACGGGCCCGCTGCGTTGTGCCGCTCGGCGGCACCTCCAACCACATGCGCGCCGACGTGTGGAGGGAGATCGGCGGGTGGGACGAGTACAACGTGACCGAAGACGCCGATCTCGGTGTGCGGCTTGCGCGCTGCGGCTACCGAACCCGGATCCTGGATTCGGTGACGCTGGAAGAGGCGAATTCCGATGTGGTGAACTGGATTCGGCAACGGTCGCGCTGGTACAAGGGCTACCTGCAGACCATGCTGGTCCATCTGCGCAATCCCGCGGCCCTGCGCAGAGAGATCGGCGTCAAGGGCACCTGGCGCCTGATCAACATGACCGGCGGTGTGCCGCTTACCGCGGCGTGCAATCTGCTGTTCTGGTTCATTCTGGCGACGTGGATGTTGGGCCGGCCCCACGCCGTCGAAGTGGTGTTCCCACCGATGACCTATTACGTCTGTCTGGTTCTGCTTCTCATCGGCGCACCGATGTCGGTCTTCGTCGGCCTCATCGTCGCGCAGGCGTTGGGTAAACCCCACCTCTGGTGGGCGGCTGCGCTGGTCCCGCTGTATTGGTTCCTGCAATCCATTGCGGCGGTGAAGGCGTTCTATCAGCTGGTGACCAAGCCGTGTTTCTGGGAGAAGACCGTCCACGGCCTGTCCGAAAAACACACTGTCCCTGAGTCGACGGGAAATCTTTCGTGAGAGCACTTTTCGCCAGACTCGGCACCGTGAGTATGGTGTCGGTTCTGCTTGCGGCACCGATGCTGGGCAGCGCGCTCGCGCCCGCGTCGGCAGACCCGGACAGTGACGTGGTCGAGGTGATCTCCACTGAGCCCGCACCCGAGCCGCCACGGTTGATCGGGTGGCCCCAGCTGGGATTGCCGGACAGGATCGATCTACTGGGAGCCAATCAACCCAGCGAGACCGCGATCCCGGTCCCGGCCGGCACGGTGCCGACGACGCTCAGTGGCGTCATCGGCGCGGTCGTCAACGTGGTCAGCGGGCGGGTGGACGTTCTCGACGACCGCGGCATGGTGCTCGGCACCATCCCGGTACCGGCCGACGCGACGACCGTACCGTTCGAAATCGACATCAGCCCGGCGCTCGTCGCCAACGGCATGGCCAAGCTGAGCTTCGTCATCCGCGACAACAACCAGAACGTCAACAATTGCACGCAGATACCGGCGCTTTCGATCAGCCAGCTCGCCAGTTCGTTCGCCGGGCCGCCGACCGACCCGGCATCGGTAGCCGACTACCTGCCGAGCTTTCTCGACAAGATCCTGATCAACGTCGGCCCGAATCCGACCTACGTTCAGCAGCAGGCGGCACTGGACTTGGTGGCACAACTGACCAAGAAGTACCGTCCGATGCCGGTCCGCATCGACGTCACCACCCAGGACATCGCACCCGCGCCGGAACCCACTGTGCGGGTGATCGACATCCGCGACAACAGCCAGCCAGGGGTGATCGTCGAGAACGCCGGCACGCCCGCGGCGACGCTGGTGATCAGCGGCACCGGACAGACACTGGCTCGACAGGTGCAGCTATTCGTCGACCAGAGAACGAATTTGGCCCAGGCACCGGCAGCCGTTGTGCTGTCGTCCAAGGACGACACCACACTGTCGAGCAACACCAAGACCTTTGACCAGCTCGGCGTCAACGGCCAGGCCTCGGTCCTCGGGGTCACCACCATCTACGCCGGCTTTGACGTGAGCGCCTTCGGCGCGGGTCCGATCAGCAGTGCCAGCGTCCACCTGATGGCCAAGTACACCCCGGTCGGCAGCGGCCAGGCATCGGTGCTGATCCGTTCGGGATCAACGGTTTTGGCCACCCACCGGCTGGACAATTCGGGAACGCTGGACATCAGCGGCGTGATCCCTCCGGAAGAGATCGCCTCGAACGTCGGACTCGCACTGGAGCTTCGCTACATTCCACAGCAGGAATGCGCCCCCCTCAATGACCGCATGACGTTCGCCCTGGACGGGCAATCGACGGTCACGGTTACGCCGGGTACCAACAACCGCGGCGGATTCCCGGTATTGCCAATGGCATTCACCCCTGACTTCTACGTGACACTGGACAGTCCCGAATACATCAGGTACGCCGCGCAGGCCATCAATCTGATGGCGCAGCAGACGTCGGTGACTCTGCGCCCGAAAGTGACGACTTTCGGCCAAGCGTCCAGTTCCGGCACCGGATTGTTGGCCGTCACCAGCGGTGCCGCTCTGTCCAAGGCAGGCATGAAAGCTCCGCTGGTTCCCAACGGAGCAAGCGACGTCGGCGTCAACGGCGACCCCGCCACCGATCTCAATGTCAACGGGCAGGTCGGTGCCATCCAGGCGTTCACCTCCAACAACCGCACGGTGCTGGCCATCTCGGCCACCGGCGACTGGTCCCTGGTCGACGCGTCGTTCGACTACATCCGCGGCCTGCCCAGTCGCTGGGCATCGGTGGTCGGCGACGTGGTCGCCACCGGATCGCAGGGCCGTACGGTGAACATGTCCGTCAACGAGGGCGGCCCGATGGCCCGCCAGCCCAATCCCGGCGCCGCCTGGAAATGGTGGGCGTGGCTCAGTCTCGGCATCGGCACCGCCGCGCTCGTCATCGCCGCGACAGTTCTGGTGATCCGGTTACGCAGGCGCACCACCACCAGCCCTGAGCTGTGACCACGGTCGTAGCCGCTCCGATCCAGGCCGACTCCGACCAGTCGGCCCAGGGCAGCACGCGCTGGCCGGGGTTGCTGCTCTTCACCGTCTTGACTGCGCTCTACTGTGCGGTCGGGACCGTTCTGGTGCTGCGGTACAACATCTTCGAGCCGGATGCACCCAATCGGGTGGCCAACGCCGGGTTTGCGATCTACGCCCGCGATCCACACCTGTCGGCCATCGGGTTCGTCTGGAATCCGCTGCCCAGCATGGTCGACATACCGTTCGTGGCACTCAGTCACTGGTGGCCGGCGCTGAAGTACTACGGGATCGCCGGAGTCATCCAGAGTTCGCTGTTCATGGCCGGCGCCGCGCTCATGGTCCGGGGTATCGCGCTCGACCGCGGACTCCCGACGGCGTGGCGGTGGGTCGCCGTCGGCGCGGTGGCCCTGCACCCGATGATCATTTTGTACGGCGGCTCCGGCCTGAGCGAGGCGGCGGAGATGTTCTGCCTGGTGTGGGCTGTACGGCACTTGATGCGATGGTGCGATAGCGAGCGCGTCGGGGACCTCGCCTGGGCCGGCATCGCTTTGGGCTGTGGATATCTCACCCGATACGAGGTGGTCCCGGCTGCCGCCGGCGCCGCCCTGTTGGTCGGTGTGGTCACCTGGCATCGCTCGCGCGGTTCCGACCGTCTGCAGTCCACCGTCCTCAACCTGGGCATCATCGGATTCCCGATCGCCGTTACCATCCTCATCTGGGCAGTCACCGGCTGGATCATCAACGGGGAACTGTTCGCCACCTTCTCCTCCCAGTACGGCAACAGCAGCCAGGTGGCACAGCGGTTGGCACATGTGGGTCGCGGCGACCCCGGTTCCGGATGGCTGGTCGTCTCCGCACGGCTCTTCGGCATGCAACCGCTGACGGGAATCGCCGTTGCGACGGCGGTGCTGGTCGCGGTGTTCCGCAGACAGGTCAGCACTGTCGTGCCGGTGGCAGTCCTCGGTGCCACCCTGACGTTCGCCGCAGTGGCACAGCATCTTTCGATGACGTTCGGGTGGTTCCGCTTCTATCTGCTGGCCATCCCGATGGTGGTCTGCATCGCGGTTGCCTGTTGGACGTCGGCGCGGCCGGGCGCTGCCCGCAGCACGGCGGATAGGCGTTCCACCCAAGCCGCCGCTGTCTTACTCACCGCGTCGGTGGTGGTGGCGATCCCGGTGACGACGCCGCTGATCGTCAACGAGGACATCGCGTACGGGCAGCTGGAATCCAGCTTCATCTCTCTGGTCGATCCGGTCGGCCATCCTCCGGAGAAGCAGTCCGCACGCCGGCGCCTGATCAGTGAGCGGCAACTCGCCGCCTGGCTCGACGCGAAGAAGCTTCCGGACGGCGCGGTGTTGATGGATACCTTCTTGGCGTGGGGGGTTTGGCTGTCCTCGGACCACCCGAAACAGTTCGTGATCACCAGTGACTACGATTTCTCGGCGGCCTTGAACAGGCCGTGGGACATGGGAATCCGCTACATCGTGGCGACCAATCCCCGGCTCAATATCCCCGACGCGATCAACCGCCGCTACCCGGACCTGTGGTCTACCGGCGCGGGGATCGGCAGGCTGATCTACTCGGCAGACGGCGTGACAAGCGACGAGATGTTCCGCGTCTACGAGGTCATCGGCAAGCCCGTCGATCCGGTCAGCACCCCTGGAGCGCCTCGTCCGGTCTCAGCTGTGGAGCCGGTCAAACCACCGCGCTGAGGTACCGCTCACTGCGGCAACCCGCCGCCGCAGTCCCGCCGCCAGTCGGCGAAGGCCTCGCGAAGCGAATACTGCGCGGTGAAGCCGATGTCGGCGAGACGCTCCGAGCTGATGTTGGTATCGAACTGCAGTTTCTGGATACGTCTGGGGTGCAGGCCGAAACGTGCTCCCGTCGGATCGACCACCGCGAACGGCGTGGCCGCAGCCAGGGCGAGGCGGTAGGGAACAGTCCGCGGGTGGCGGTCCCATCCCCAGGCCGCGTTGATGGCGTCGACGTGGTCGTGGATCGTGGTCGGCTGCGGATAGACAGCATGGTAGGTCACGTGCGGCCCGTCGTCTTCGGTGAGCAGGGTCAACAGCCGAACCATGTCTTTGAGGTAGATACAGCTTTTCACGGTGTCGTCGCGGCCGATGTAGGCGAAGCGGCCCTTGCTGAGGCCGCGGATCAACCGCCGCATGTTGCCGGTGTCGCCGGGGCCGAACACCACGCCCGGACGCACGATGCGCAGGCGCCGTCCCGGCTTCTCGGCCTGCCACGTCCGCAGGATCTCCTCTGCCTGCAGCTTGCTGGCGCCGTACGCGGTGTCTGCGTCGCCGAAGTCGCTTTCACTGCGGCGCCACGGACCAGAAGCAAAGGCCATCATCGAACTGGTGAAGACGATGTTGTCCACACCCGCTTCACCGGCGGCCTGACACAAGCGACGTGTCGCCTCGGCATTGTTGGCGAAGTAGTCCCGCCACGGAAAACCGGGTTCCTTGGACAGCGCGGCCAGGTGCACGATCGTCGGCGGGCACGGCCGGGGCAAGTCAGCCGCGGTGATGGTCTTCAGATCCAGACGCAGCGAGTCAGCGGCCGGCTTGGCGTCACGGTCGATTCCCACCACGGGTCGGCCGATCTCGCGCAGGTGCGAGACCAACGCACTGCCGATGAAACCCGCACTGCCCGTGACCATCACGGCCCCGTCAGTCGTCATTGAAGCGCCGATCCGAACAGTGTGATCATGAATCGCCCCTCAGTTACCGGCATGGAATTAATCGCCTTCGCATCGCCTGATAAGCCAACTGTCAATATACGACTTCGGCGCTGAGAATTGCCGCCCAACCCAGCCCACCCCGGCCGGGCATCGAAAACACTCGCTGGCTTCACTTTTCACGCGGGGAAGACCCCACAGCGGTACAGCATTGCTCGTCGAGTCGTTGCACAGGGAGAGACTCCAAGTGATCGCCCAACGCTCACCCCCCGGAATGGCCCCCCGATGCGAACGGAGCATAGCACTGCGCGCTCACCGCGAGATTCGAAAGCGCCGATATGAATAGCCCTCGCAGAGCACGCCGTCCGTGGCCGGTCGGCAGATGGATGGTATCCGGAGTCAGTGCGTGATGTCCCCGTTCCGCACAGGCCGCAGCGGACCATCGGCTTCGTCAGTCTCATGGCAGACTCAACCTCAAAGTGTTTAGGCACCAACATTTTTCACAAGGCTTGGGGTTGCGGACCCGCCGGCGGCCAACTCTTGCTCGCGAGCTACCGTCCGCAAAGTCTTTAGCCGCGCGGACCAGGACGAGCACCGTTGCGAGCACTTGCCGGAATCGACCAGCTCGAAGCCGTGCCGCAATCGTGCACAGTGGCGACTCGCGGACCGTTCGCGGCAAACCTGATGGCGGCAAACCGGACAGAAAGATTGCGCCTGACCCGGCTGTACTCATAGCCTACGGAGATGTATCCGCGGTGGCGACGGGGCGTTTCGCCAGACATACGGGGGCTGGGTGTTAGGGCGGGTTGAACTCCAGGGACCACAGTTGACCGTGAGCGCGGTCGGATTCGGATGTGGTGGCCTGATGCAGTCACCCTCCCGCAAGGAGCGAATGGCTGTCCTGGGCAGCGCAGTCGACAGCGGGATGACCCATTTCGACACCGCACGTATGTACGGACTCGGGATGGCAGAAGCTGAGCTAGGTGCGTTCTTGCGCACCATCGACAGAGACCGCGTCACCATCGGCACCAAGTTCGGCACCCCCGTCGGTGGCCTCGCCAGCCGGCTGGCCCGGTTTCAGGCTCCCGCGCGGGCGCTGCTTCGTAAAGCACCCGCGTTGCGGGCGGCCGTCAAGAGCCGCCAGGCCCCGGCCCCGATCCCCCGGGCGTACGACGCCACCATCGCGGCATGCAGTCTCGACGAAAGCCTCACCGCGCTGGGGGTGGATTACGTCGACATCCTGTTCGTGCACGGCCCGCGGCACATGGACACCGTGGCCACCGACGAGCTCCGCGAGTTCTTCGAGCGCGCTCGCCAGCAGGGCAAGATCCGCGCCTGGGGGGTGTCTCAGGACGAGGACCTCGAGGTGGATTTCGTTGGACGGTTCGGTCCCGAGGCGGTGGACCAGCTTCGCAGCGACGTGCTCCATCCTCCGCCGCGTGCGTCTGATATCACGTTCGGTGTCCTGAATCGGCCACTCGAGATGATCTCTTCCGCGTTGCAGGCTGATACCCGAATGGCGAGCCAGTGGCGTGATGCTCTGCAGCTCGACCCGCTGGCTCCCGGCGTTTTGGCCAAGCTGCTTCTTGGATCAGCCACCGCGGCAACGGAATCCCGCGCGATCCTCTACAGCACCACCGATCCCAAGCGCATCGCCCAAGCGGCCGACGCCGTCTCGTCGCCCTACGATGCCGAGACGTTGTCCCGGTTCTTGGAACTCGCCGCGGAGTTCCGGCTCAGTGGCCGGATGGTGCGCAAGACCGAAGATTTCGTCGCGGGTACGACGATCAGGACGGACGTCGTTGTCGTCGGCGCCGGTCCGATCGGTATCTCCACCGCCTTGGAGCTCGCGAAGTCCGGTGTCGAGGTGGCGCTCATCGAAAGCGGTCTGGAGCGCACCGATCACACCGCACAGGAGTTGGCGTCGTTCGACTCGCGACAAGACGACGTCTTCCATGCCCGCAGCGATCTGACTGTCCGCCGCGCGGTGGGCGGCGCATCGGCGTTATGGGGTGGGCGTTGTGTCGCGTTCGACCCGATCGACTTCGAGGACCGACCGCTGACGGCGCAGGCGCCGTGGCCCATCCGGCACTCCGATGTCGAGCCTTATATGCAACGCGCCTGTGATTGGGCGCAGTGCGGCCGGGCGGCCTTCAACGTGCGAGACATTCCCGAACTCGCGCAACGCGATCTGGTCGCCGGACTGCCCGACGGTGACGTGCGCACCAGTGACCTCGAACGCTGGGCACTACCGACGCGCTTCGGCCGCGAGTACCGCGACGCCATGCACGACAGCCCGTTGTTGTCGCTGTGGACCGGCCTGACCTGCACAGAGGTCGTGACCACCGAGCGCGGCGACTCCGTGGATCACCTCGTCGTCAAAACCCTTGACGGTAAGGAAGGAAAGGTGGTCGCAAACGATTACGTCATCGCGACCGGCGGCGTGGAGGCAACCCGGCTGCTGCTCGCATCAGACCGCCATCATCCGGCGGGGCTGGGCAACGCGGGTGGGCATCTGGGGCGCTGGTATATGGCCCATACCGAGGGCCGATTCGCCCGCGTGAAATTCAACACCGACGACGTCATCTACGAGCACGAGCGTGACCGCGACGGCGTGTACGTCCGGCGACGGTTCACCTTCAGTCCGCAACTGCAGCGCGAGCTCGAAATCCCCAATGCTGCAACCTGGTTGGTCAATCCGCCGATCAGCGACCCGGGACACGGAAGTGGGATCCTGTCGGGGGTCTACCTGACTTTGATCTCCCCGGTGGGTCGTTTCCTGCTCGCCGAGGCGATTCGTGAGGCCCACACCAAGACCGAGGGTCCACCGCAAATCATGGCCCACGTCCGCAACATCGTGCGCGATCTGATCCCGTCCATCCGGTTCGCGATCACATTCTCCTACGCCCGCCTCATCCGCAAGGGGCGCAAGGCGCCGGGCTTTTTCATCAAAAGCGCCGACAACCGGTATTTGCTCCACTACCACGGTGAGCATCTACCGCACTGGGAGAGTCGGGTCGAACTCACCGAGGAGCGCGACGCACTCGGCATGCGTAAAGTCCGGACCCATATGCACTTTTCGGACGCCGACTACGAAAGCGCCCGCAAGGCAATCGAACTCATCGACGCCCACTTGCGTGCCACCGGTGCCGGAAATGTGGAGTGGCTCACCGACGATCCCGAAGGTTCGGTACGGGAGTTCATGCGCGGGTTCGCCGGCTACCACCAGGCCGGGACAACGCGTATGTCCGAATCTGCCGAGGACGGCGTGGTGGATTCCGACCTGCAGGTCCACGGGGTACGCGGACTGTACGTGGCGAGCACTTCGGTGCTTCCCACCTCGAGTCAGGCCAACCCGACGCTCGTCGGGATCGCGCTGGGAGTCCGACTGGCCGATCACCTCGCCGATGCCCGGGCCGCTGAGGGAAGCTAGCTGACCGCCGATTTCGTCGGCAGACTATTCATCGACGTCAGCGGGTTTGGGCCGGCGTAAAGCCAAGATCACGGCCAAGACCGCAATGACCGCGAGCACGCCGCCACCTATAAGGCCGTATTTGAGCCACCCGCCCGAACTGCCGCTGGTCTGAGTCGGCGCGAGGCTGTCGCTGGTCGTTCGGATCGCCACATTGGTCGGCGTGCCTGCCTCGCCTGCTGCGAGCACGTCCCCGGTCAGCCCCAACCAGTTACGGTCCGAAGCCGCGATATAGCTGAACAGGGGGTCCACCAGCTTCCAGTCGCCAGTCGTCGTGACGAGGATGACAGATCGATTGCGTTGCGGATCGGCGAAAGCCTGAATAGATCCAAGGCCACCCTCCATGTTGACGTTCAACTCGGTCGGCAGCCCGAACTTCACCATCGGACCCTCGCCGCCAATCGGCGGGTTCAGTGCAGTTTGTTTGATGGCCCCGGAATTGGCCACTATCAGTGCCCCCGAGTTGCCGTCTACCGCGGACTGAAGGCTGACAACCTGTGGCGTGAGAGGGGTTTTCGTAATGCGCGACACCACCGCAACTATGTCGGCGGCATAGCTGAGCTGATTAGGGCTACTTCCGTCGAGCGCCACCACGAACTTGGGGCTGAACTCGGACGGAAACGCGGTGAAGCCGCCAAGTGGAGCGCCACCCCTGTGCATGGTGAGCGTGGATCGTGGATCAATCTGAAATGTCATGGGCGCAACCAAGGGTGAACAGTCCTGCGCCGGCGTATCAGTCAGCGTGAATTGGAGATTGATGTACCGCTGGTCGAGAATTCGGCTGTCGAGGTTGAACGTCGTATCCAGACGTCCGGTGCCGTCGAGCGTGCCCCGATAGACGATGACGTTGTTGGAGCGGATCATCACCGTTGATGCGTCACCTTGGTGGACAGGCGTGTAGTCGGCGAGCAAATGAACCTGAACCCCGTCGAATCTGGGGCCCAACGATGCACGGTCAGAACCGACCTCGAAAGTGCTCGTCTCGAAAAAAGTGGCTTGCCCGCTCACTTTCAACTCGCCGAACGTGAGCGTGTCTCCGCGCTGAACCGTGTCGGACCCGGCTTGGGTGACGCGAGCCGCGGCCACCTGCGCCAGTGGTTGCAGCTCAGTGGTAAGCAACGACACCTGTGCCGAGAGTTGGTCGCCGTCACCGGAAATCCGAAGATAAGCGTCTGGCGCCCCGGGATTTTCGACGCTCAAGCCGGGTTCGCCGGTCTCTACGACAACCGCACGATCCATGCCAAGGGCCGGCGGCGGTTGCGCGCCACGCGGCTGGCTGACGACCGTAATCGGCAGCGGCCGGGGCGCGTAGATTCGCGCCAAGGTCGACACCAGCGTCAACACCGCCTGCTGCTCGGCGGAATTGGCATCGGATGCCGCATAGATTGTTACCCGTCCGAGCACTGAGGGGAAAAAGCTCGCGATCGTGGTCACTGGAGGATTTGTCCCAGTGAATTCGGTTGTCAGATCACTGATCGTCAATCGCTGGAGAGGGGCACAAGCACGGTCGACAGTGTCGCGTACGCGGATCACGAATGACAGGTCGATCGACGAACCTTGCACACGTGCGGCCGAAATGTCGACATCGAAAGGTGTTGCGGCTTGGGCCGTCGCCGCAGCGGACAAATCGACTGACGCTAGAAATTTGCCGTCGCCATCATCGATCTCGAGGTAACCGGCAGTGACATTCTCCGGCATGCCAATCATGCCCCTCAGCCGCGAAGCAGTCATCCCTGCGGGCAGCGGAACGGTCACGGGCGTGCGGGCGCGCCCGTACAGCTCTACCGTCGATTGCAAACCAAGGGCCGGCCACGACAACACATTGGCTTCGACCGCAGCTGGCGGATCGGCCGTGTCGCCGGGCGCCGCATAGGCCACCCCAGCGGATGACCCGAATAGCGTCGCCGACAGAACCAGCAAAATCGCCCAGGTGACCGCGCGCTTCGCTGTGAAGCGGTTCATCGGAGAGCCTTGAAAGAGGTATCGATGTGCACGAAGGTGCCCTGCCCCCGTGGCTGCGGCGGAACCGGGAACCAGACTGAACCGATCGAGTGCACGCTGTTCTACTTTCGAGTCCGAAATTGAGGTAATCCCAACCGCTGAGAGGGACAGGCCTCAGCAGGGTTAGGATCATATCCCGTTTGCCACATGTCAAGGTGCGCGCGAAACGCCCGTTGAATTGAACTGTTCAGCAGTCGGCACAGATGCCGCGAACACTCCAGCCGTTTATTGCCGGGTCGATTGACCCGCCGCGGCTGTAAGGACTACCTAGAGCGGCCGCGAAATAATTACCTTGATAGGTAAGTCAGGGCAACCCATCGTGATTCCCCGCGCTATTGTCAGCAAGGAGCAGGCACGTCTGACCGGGCTTGCTAGTCCTTTGGTGCCGACAAGTCTGGTGGAATGTGGACCTTCGTAGCTACTGCCGTGTGTTGGTGCGGCGCTGGCCGGTACTCATGTCCGTGTTCGTCCTGGTCGGCGCTGCGGTGGCCGGAGTGGGGTTCCTCGTTCCGGAGACCTTCACCGCCAACGCCCGAATAGTATTCACGCCCAACTTATCCGTGGATACGGAGATGCAAACCCGCCAGGTTGCCCAGTTGTATCTCGCGGATCGCATGAAGACCTACGCACAGGTAGTGACCACCAACCAGGTTCTGCAACCGGTCATAGACTCGCTCAGTCTGGGTGTCACGGTGCCAGAGCTGGTCAAACGGACAGAAGTCACGATCCCCACCGGCACCCAGGTTATCGACGTGGCGGTGTCGGCGCCGACCGGTGAGGAGGCCGCCGCCACAGCCAACCGCACAGCCAACCGCATTGCTAACGCAATGCCGTTCGCCGTGGCCGGCCTCGAGGGCGCGGCTTCGGTCGCTGCGTCGCCGATCCAAGTCTCCGTGCTTCAACCCGCCCAAATACCCTCTTTCCACACGACCCCGAACGTCACGTTGAACCTCATCGTCGCGGCTGGGTTGGCGTTCATCGCAGCGATATTCGCTGCGGTTCTCGTGGACAACTTCGATACCCGGGTGCGAAGGCGCCGTGACGTCACCGCTTTGGGCGCTACGTACCTTGGCGGGATACCGGCGGGACGTCGCACCAAGGCCAAGGATTCGCAGGTCTCGACGCAGGCACCCGACCGCGAGGCGATCTTTCGGCGGATCGCCATCGACGTTCTCCACGCAGTCGATGAGACACCGACACGTCTGGTATTCACCTCCCCACGGATGGGCGTGGACAAGACGATGGTGGCGGCCAACATCGCCGGTGCGCTCGCCGAGGCAGGCAACCATGTGGTCTTCATCGACGCGGACGTGCGGGGACGCCGCCTGGCTTCTCAGGTCGGCATCAAGCAATCGCCGGGGATCACCGACCTGGTCTCCGGCCGTAATGAACTGGACGAGTCGTTCTTCGAATCGACATGGCGCGGCTTCACCATCATTCCGTGCGGCGGCAGCGCCATCGATGCCGGCGAGATGCTCGCCAGCGAGAAGTTCGGCGAGGTGATGAGAGACCTTGCCGGCTACTTCGATGTGATCATCGTCGACGCCCCGCCGATCACGAATTTGAGCGAGGGTTCGCTCTTCACTCAGAACATCAAGGACGTCGTGGTGGTCGCCGAAGCGGTCAATACGCGACGTAAGGAGTTCCTGCTTGCCACCAACTCCCTGCGGCACGCCGGAGCTAAAATCCTGGGTGTTGTGTTGTCGCGAGTTCGCAAGGATGAGCAGTCGGCGCCCGCCGAAGAGAAGGACCGAAACGATGAGGCGACATCCGATCGATGATGACCGGCAGATGACGTCGGCGGGATGAGCGGCGGATGCCGCGACCGATAGTCACACGCCATGCACGCTTCAACATTTCAGAAATAAGCGAGCCAGAGGTTATCAAGGCGATCTTGACGCGTAGTGCTCCGCTATCCGCGGGAGCGCCCCACCTGGTTGTGACACCGAACATGAATCACGTTGCTCGACTTCAGTCCTCAGCTGAGTTCGGATCGATCTACGAGCGTGCCAGGCTGATTCTGGCCGACGGCTGGCCGGTAGTGCGGCTCGCGAAAAGCCTGGGTGCTGGGATTTCGGGCCGCTCCACCGGAAGTGGGATCACATACACCTTGGCGCATACCTACGGCGGGGGCCATCGCGTTTTCCTCGTCGGTGGCTCCACGCCGGCCTCGCTCGAAGCGGCTGCGGCGGTCTTCCGCGAAAATGGTTGGCTCGTCGAGTCGGAGCAAGCTCCTATGGGGTGGCTTGGCTCAGCCGACAATATGCGTGAGCTCGCCGCGCGGGTGGCCGCATTCGGCGCAGATCTCGTGCTGATCGGCGTCGGTTCTCCGTTACAGGAGCGGGTCGCCGTCAGCCTGCTCAGCGCGCAGGGGGTGACCGCGGTGCTGATGGGCGTCGGCGCTTCCATCGACTTCATCGCCGGCGAGACGGCCCGCCGCGCGCCGAAATGGATGCAGCGCCTCGGGATTGAATGGTTGCACCGCATTCTGACCGATCCCGGCCGACTCCTGAAGCGTTATGTCGGCGACGTGGTTCCGTTTCTGCGGGTTGTCCGGCAGTCTCATGCCAACTCGGAATAATGGGGGAAGACATATGACTCTGCTCATCGTCACGCCGATGTACAACGAGGTCGACAACGTGGCGGGCCTCCTCGAGTGCCTCAAGGCGCAGCGATTCCGGGACTTCGATTGGGTAGTGGTCGATGACGGCAGCACCGATGGCACCGCCGACCGTCTTGCGCAACTCGATACCGACAAGTTCGCCACCATCCTGTCGAAGAAGAACGACGGCGGACTGCTCTCCGGGTCGGAGTTCAGGTCATGGCGCTTCGGCGTCGAAAGGGCGCTGCCCCAGAAACCCTATTCGCACGTGATGAAGCTGGACGCCGACGCGCGACTGGCCCCGGATTACCTCGAACGGATCGTGCCGCTTGCGAGCGGTCGAGTCGGCATCGCAGGCGGCGTCATCGCGACGCGAGGGATGGCCGAGCAGAAGTTCCACGTGCCCGGTGCGGTCAAGCTGTACACGATCGACGCGTACCGGGCGACCGAGTCGCTGGCCACGGCACATGGCTTCGATGCGATCGACGAGATCGCGGTCAGCTACCACACGGGTTTGGAAACCCGCGTGGACACCGGCGCTCATTTCGAGCTGACGCGCGCTATCGGCGCAAGCGCGGGAGAGATCCAGGGGCGGTATCGCAATGGCCGGACGAGTCGCTGGATCGGCTACGACTTCACTTATTTCCTCGTGCATTGCGCCCGCTACATTGCGCGACGTCCATACGTGATCGGCGCGCTCGCGCTGCTGTGGGGCTACCTCACTGCGGGCCCAGGCCCGTTCGCACCGGAATTGAAGAAGGCGCACGCCCGGATGCAGCGCGAGAAGCTCGGCCGAGCAATCCGCAACCCGTTGGGGTTCTGGCGCGAGGCCTACAAGGTCTGAACCGGGCCTCGCACGCCGATATTTGCTAGCGCTGTGAGTCCTGTTCCGCGGCGCGCTCGGTGACGCGCTCGAGAATTCGTCTGCGCCCCTCGACGTCTATCGAATTCGTCGACTGAATGGCGCAGGCTATGGGGTCGGGCAACAGACTATCGACAAAGGCCGCCTCGTCGGCCGGCCCAGTGAAGTCCCCCGTCCACCGCGAATGACACAGCGAGCGGGATTGATTCGACAATCCCGCGGCTTCCAATCCGAGGACTTGATCGACGAAGACCCCATAGAGCACGTATTCGGCGAGGTGGGGTGTCCTGGCGAGGGACTTTGCCCAGTTCTCTCCCGTCGTTTCTTCTATTCGCGCCGTCATAGCCTCCACTACCGTGCGCCGCCATACCACGATCTGATCGATGTATTCAGTGGTGTAGTAATCGGCTTCCGGAAGGCCGAGCAACCGCGCCGCTGCCGCGTACCAGGGTATGTGCGCTTCGAGTCGCAGCGACTCTTCACTCTTATGAAAGCGGGTCTTGTCGTCGATCATGAACGACGAGGCGGTGAAAGGACGGATGAATGCGCTATCGCTGTCGACATGGACGACGATGTCGGCATCGCTGCGGAGGGTGGCAGCGATTTTCATCATCTGTTGCGCAATCCAGCCACGAACGGGCAAGGTGAACGGGGTCAAATACACGTTGCGCCGGGGAAGTCGAAGTCTCGCACGCCATTTCGGCCCGGGCAGCGGTACCTTCCACAACCACTTCGGCAGCAGGTCCTCCTGCGCGCCGAGAATCCGCCGCGACGTCGCGAGATCGGCAAATAGTGGAAGATCCCGCCTGGGGACGTAAAGCCTATGGGTCACATCCTCTGGCGCGAATCGATCGACGCTCGCGCACAGCAGCCGACACACCTCAAGGTCGCCACTGTAGGAGCACGTAATGAGCTGGACCGAGTTTCCGCTCATTGGCTCCGCTTCTGACCGATCCGGGGTCCCAACCGGCGTGGTGGGAACGTCCATAGTGTACAGCGCACCGCATTTGCCCCTGCCCGATGTATTGGCGACATTCGCGAAATTGTGACTACGAAATCTCAACCGGGGCATTAAAGGCCGAGTGCGCGGCGAATCCGGGCTCGGCCTCGAGAAGCGCCTGGACAACCCTCGCGGGAGGCCGTCGATCATGCGCCATTGTGGCGAGACCGCGGTAACAAGCCATATGCAAAGCAATTCCCGTCGACCAATCCCACCGGGAGAGGTCTGGCAGTCCCGCAGGTGGAGTCCGACTGAGTGCGTCCTTCAAATCTTGCGCGGTCAACGGGCCGTCGTACAGCATCACCCATTCCTCGCCCACCTCGCGCGCAATGACCTCGTTGAAAGGACTGCGCCGGGCAAGAACCGGGCGCCCAATACTGAGCGCGTAGACCAGCGCTCCCGAGTTGTGCATATGCGTGTACGGAAGGCACACGATTCGGTGATTGAAAATCTCGGCGGTGAGTTCGTCATCTTCCAGGTGCCTGATGTCGAGCACCGCGGAAGGGACGTCTGCCACGAGCGCGCGCAGCTCACGTTCGTAGGATTCGTCGATCGCCCGCCCGGCAATCGTCAGCGTTGCATCCGCATCGCGTGCCGCGGTGATGAGGGTTTCGATCCCTTTGTATCGCCGCAGCAATCCGAACAGGATGACGTCTCGGTGGGGCTCCCGTGGCGTCAGGTCGACACCTTGTTTTTGCAGCCAGCCACGGTAGTCCCCGTGCAGAATGACCACCCCGCGCGCTGGGTCGTTGAGCTCCGACTCGTTGAGGTAGATACGGAGGGCGAACATTCGCTCCAGAGCGCGCGACAGCAACCGCTCGAAGCCTCGGTCTTGGTCGTGGGGCGCGAGGTCGTGCACGGTCAAAACGACAGGCACTCGGCGCGCACGCAACCGCAGAAGCAGTATCGCCACCAAGACCCGCTTGACCATCGTCTTCGCTCGCCCGTTGGCGCGATACAGCTGCTCAGGCCAGTGCACATGGAAGACGTCAGGACGAAAGAAGAGGGCGGTGCGCCACGATAGTGGCTGCACGTCTACCTGATCACTCAGATCGGTGACCAGCTGCTGCAGGTATGGGTTGTCATGGTGCTTGAGCGGTCCCGTCGACATCAGGACCTTCAGTCGTGGTGCACTCATCGGCTTCCCCTCTCGCGCTGCGCACTTCGGACAGCAACCACCAGAACGCCCGCCACGTGACGGTAGCTTGGAAGCGTCGCGGCGGCCAAGGAAAGCCCGGTGAAGCAGGGAGCGCGTTGCCGATAGTGATGCTCACCAGCCGGTAACATCCACACTTCCCGTGCGTGCACCATCGCGATGGCACGGTCCGGGCAGTGCGAGCGGAGGGACCGATGCACCGGAGAGGCCGGCTGTTCATCACGTGTGATGCAGCAGCGGTGTTGCTCATCGTCATTCTGTGGGTCCGGGCAATCGGCTCGCTCATCGCCCTATCGATCACTGCAGAAAAGGTGTTCGTCCCGATCGGTGCAGATCCGATTTGGCCGCCCGCCGCCAACGCCGTCTCCAAACTGTTCTACCTGCTTGCGGTCCTTCTGTGCGTCGGCATCATCATCTTCCGCATCAACGACGTCACCCGGCCGGGCCTGTGGCGGCTCGCTGTCCTGCTGGCGCCCTGGCTGTACATCATCATTCGCAACCTGTATTCCGGCAGCTGGCCAACCCCCGAGGGTGTGCTCTACGTGGTGCTGATTTTGGCGCTGGCAGCGTTGCGCCCCCGCCCTCGTGTGCTCATCGCGCTGGGAGTGCTCGTGGTGCTGACGGCGGCCATCGCGATCGCGTTCGGTGTCTTGCTGCCGGATGCCGGCCGAGCGCATCTTGCGGAAGGGGTGTTGAGCGTCCGCCCCGACAAGGCGGTGTTCCCCTCCCTGGGATTGCTGCAGGGAATGTTCACCCAGGAGAACAGCCTGGGTGTGTATCTTTCCGTCGGGATCGCAGCGGTGGTCCTGCTGCCGCGTTGGTGGCTGCGGTTCCCGGGGTTGGCGATCGTGGCATTCGCCATCGCGTGGTCGTCGGCTCGTAATTCCATGTTCGCAGCGGCGGTTTCCCTGCTGTTGGGTGCCGTTATCTGGGTTATTGCCGAGTTCGGCTGGCGCCGTGTGGCGTCAACGGTGGCCCGTCTCGCAACCGGCGCGTTACTTGTGGTCATGTGCGTGGTGCCGTTGACGGGATGGCTGTCGTCCAGCGGATGGGATCCCGATGCCTACACCGGCCGTGGAGTCATCTGGAACGGGTCGCTGACGCATTGGGTCGAGCGGGCGCTTCTGTTTGGTGGCGGCAGGGATTGGTATTCGCGAATCACGAAGAGCGAAACAACCACTCTGATCTCGGGGGCCTACTCAGGCCACAATCAGTTCGTACAGTTCGTCGCCACCGGCGGGGCTGTGCTCGCCGTCCTCGCTCTCGGGTCGCTGCTCGTGCAGATGTATGTCATCACGGCGCCGAAAAGCCGCTACTTGGTAATCGGCGCAATGATTGTCGCCGCGATTGCCGTCAGTGGATGGCTGGAGGTGCCGCTGGGTTATGTCGATTGGTCGACGAACTGGACCGTCACAATCGTTCCACTTGCGATCTTGTTCTTGGCGCGACGTGAAGAAGTACACCAAGAAAGCCCTAGCCGGTGAGCGATCGGCGAGCCGGTCCGATTTCGTCATGGTGGCGGCGCGTCAAGCGAGGAGAAAAGCGCACCGTTTTCGCTACGGGTGCGGCTTCAGTCTTCGTGATCCTGCTGGCTTTCGCTGCAGTCGCCTATTCGGGGCAACGGTCAGATGGCCCCGCTTCGGGAACGATAGAGGGCAGTAAGCCGGTCAGCGCGACGTTGTATCGCGATCCACAACTGCAGGCGATCGCGGCGGCGCGGGAGGACTCCCGATTCAATCCGATCGCCGAAACGCCGCAAGCCAAGTGGTTCTCCGATTGGTCCACGACTACGACTGTCCAGCATGACATTCGCGACTACCTCTGGGGCGCGACGTTGGCGAATGCAATCCCGACGATCGTGCTCTACCGGATCCCTCATCTCGATTGCGGCGGCCCCACGCCCGGTGATCAGGTCTACACCGGTGCACGCGATGAGCAGGAGTACCGGGACTGGGTCGACGGCGCCGCCGCCGCGTTGATGGGTCATGTCAACGCGATCGTCATCCTCGAACCCGACGCACTTCCGCAGCTGGGACAGTGCGAGCAGGGCGATCGCCTGGGCACGCTGCGATATGCAGTCGACACGCTTTCGGCGACGGGGGCGCGGGTCTATATCGATGCAGGACATGAGAACTGGCTGAGCGCAGCCGAGGCCGCGGACCGATTGAAAAAGGTCGACGTCGACAAAGTTGCCGGCTTCAGCCTCAACGTGTCGAACTTCAACACGACAGAAGGCGAAGTCCGGTATGCCGAGAGCGTGCGTATCGAACTCAGCAAGCTCGGCATCGACGACGCGCACTACGTGATCGACATCAGCCGAAACGGCGCAGGCACCCAAGACACCACCTGCAACCCGCCGGGAGCGCGATTGGGACAGCCACCTCAGCTGTTCCACGGCGGCACACTCGATGGGCTGCTGTGGGTGAAGAATCCCGGAGAGACCGACGGATCGGCCTGTCGGGGTGGCCCGGACGTTGGGTTCTGGCCAGCGGCCGCGCTGGGCCTACTCGGGCTGGATGGGGCGGCGGCACGCGATCGAGGTGCTCCGGGATGGATCGGATACTCGGTCGCGGCCGTTGCCGCACTGGCGGTATTGGCGGCCTTGATCGGCTGGGTCGTCGTCAAGAGGCGCCGAACCGCTCGGTGAGACCGGAGACCACATGCCGATCTTTCCTTCTTCGCTCCGTGGAGATGACACCATGACTCCTGTGCACCGCATCGGGCTCGGCCAGTCATGTTCGAAGGAATAAAGGTTGGCGCCGCCGAATTTTGCCCGCAACACACTTCTCGGCGCCATCTCCGGTGCCGCCGTCACTCTCTCCGGCTTCGTCGGCAGCGCGATTGCCGCCCGACTGCTCGGGCCTGACGACCTTGGCGTCGTTGCCTACATCATCTGGTGCGTCACGCTCACCGTGGCGGTCGCGACCGTGGGCAGCGATGTCGTACAGCAGCGATTCATCCCCAGCCTCCGTGCCATGGGCAGAGACGATGAGGTAGCCGCCCTGGTCGGAGCGATCCTGCGGCTGTCCGTGGCTGTCGCGATCGTGGCTGCGGTGGTCTTGTTCTTCTACCTTAGCGGGCCAGGCAGAGGTGCACTCACCGGGCTTTCCGATACCTCCCAGATCGTCGTCATCGCAGTCGCTTTGACGTGGTTCATCTGCTGGAGACTGTCTGACCTGTATCTCTACAATCTCAGAGGCGAGCAGCAATTCGACAAGCTCGCTCGCATCTCCTCCGTCTCGGCTCTGCTGAGGGTGACAACAACGGTGCTCGGCGCCTGGCTGTTCGGGGTCCCAGGTGCTCTCGCCGGCAATATCGCCGCCACTATCCTCCCCGCCCGCCGGGCCTTGCCGCTGCTACGCAACAAGCCCCGCGTCCGTCCGGACCTCAGACAAGAAGTCTTCAGGTTCACGCTGGTGAGCTGGATGATCGCGCTGACCGGCCAGCTGTTGTTCGGCCGAACGCAGATCGTCTTCCTCGAGCACTACGCCACGCTCGCCGCCGTTGGCCTGTTCGCGGCCGCACTGACTGTGGCCGAGATGGCGTCGCAACTGCCGCAGCTCTTCCTGTCGGCCCTGCTCCCACGTTTCAGCGAGCAGAGCGGTCAAGGCGCCCACGACCACATGATGCGCCTGTACCGGACGATGACCGCGCTGATGGCGTTGGTGATGTTTCCGCTCTGCCTCGGCCTTGCGGCGATCACGCCGGTATTGGTCCCGCTGATCTTCGGTGATGAATTCGCCGAAGCCGCCTCGGTTGCATCGATACTGCTGATCGTCGTTGGGATCTGCAGTGTCGGCGGTACCAACAACAACCTCATGCTGAGCCTGAGTAAGACCAAGATTCTCGTGGTGTCCAACGCCGTTGGCCTGGTCGCTCTGATCCTGCTGAGCTTCCTGGTGATACCCCGATACGGGTTGATGGGAGCAGCCTGGTCACGAGGGATCGTCCAAGTACTGGTCATTGCCATCGAAATCATTTGCACGGCAATACAAACCGGATTCCACCCACCGTATCGCGCGCTGGGAGCGATAACACTTGCCGCGGTGGCACAGGGCGCGGTGGCGTATGTGGTGGTCTTAAACATAGGCGGCGCATGGTCGTTGGTGGTCGCCTTACCCGCCGCGGTCATCACCTACCTCATCGGTCTTCGAGTATTTGCGATACTGCCGATGGTCGACCCCACGCTGCCGAGTCGACTCATGTCGCATACCCCTGCGCGGCTCGAACCGCTGATTTCCCGGGTCCTGCGGCTGCTGGTGCCGCCTACCGCGGGGCGCGCAGAACAGGATTAGACCTATCTGCCCGTCCCCGGGGTACTAGGCTTGGCTCGAGAATGAACCGGTAGGGGCGGGGCTCCGCGCAGAGAGGCTGTCGATGATCCGTATCCTCCTGATCGGTGCAGGAGCCGTGGTTGAGGAGCTCTACCAATTCCCTTTGCAGCGACTGGAAAAGGCGAAGGCCGTCGAGGTCTTGGGCGTCGTCGACCCCAACGAATCACGAGGGCGCCAGATCGCGTCTAAGTTCAAGCGGGCGCGCGCGTACCCTGACTGCGCGGCGGCGTTTCGGGACGGCTCATACGATCTCGCCATCATCGCCTCACCGCCGGCTCTGCATGCCGAGCATGCGTGTGCGGCATTCGAACACGGTTGCCATGTGCTGTGCGAGAAGCCCATGACGACAACGGTGGCCGATGCGGATCGCATGAACGCGGCAGCAGCGAAAGCCAACAGGACGCTGGGGGTGGCGTATCCCCGGCGGTTCTACTCGAATTTCGCCGACGTCGCACGACTCGTCGCGAACGGCGACCTCGGGGAGGACCTCGAGTTCACCTACCGCGAGGGGGGCACCTATGGCTGGAAGGCGGCCACCGACGCCGCATTCCGACGCGAACGTTCGGGCGGCGGCGTGCTGCTGGACATCGGCGTGCACATGCTGGATCAGTTGGCCTGGATTTTCGGCGATCCGGTGGTAACTCGCTCTTTCGACGACAGTTTCGAAGGTGGAGTCGAGACTAATTCGCTTCTGTCGCTGGTGTTTCCGCGAGGCCGCGGCGTCATGCAGGTCAGCTGGGAGTACCCGCTGAATAATGGTCTGCGGATCCGGGGTTCCTCAGGTGAGGTGATTCTGGACAATGCCGACATTCGCACCTATCGCCGCAAGACCCCTCAGGGATGGTCGCTGGTACCGGCCGAGACATCGTGGCCCGTGGACCTTGCGCCAACGGGCGGCAAGCGGACCCGGCCCGCCGGTTACGGCCCGTGCTTCGAGGCCGAGTTGATCGCCATGCTCAGATGCATTCGCTACGGCGAAGCATTTCCCGTGACCGGCCTCCAGGCCGCGAGTGTGCAAGCCGCCATTGACCAGGCCTACGAGCGAGCCGAGCCGCTGGAGTGTCCCTGGCTGCCGGAAGACGAACAGGTGGCCGCGCGGGCCAAGCACTGGAAGGCCGGTCAGCCGCAATGAAACCCATCGCCATCATCGGGGCCGGGGGCTTCGTCGGCGCCCGTCTCATAGAACGTGCCGAACTTCGCGGCGACATACCCCTCGTGCCCATCGTCCGATCCCCGCGCAGTCAGGGTCGGTTGGCGCGGTTCGGCATTCGCACCGTGCATGGTGATGCTTCCGATCCGGCATCTCTGGTTCCGCTACTGAAGGGGTGCGGAACGGTGGTGAACCTGACCATGGGAGACGACAAGCGCACGGTCGGCGACGCTCAGTCCATTCACGCCGCATGCCAGAAGGCGGACGTTCCCCTGTTCGTGCACATGAGTTCCGCTGAGGTATTCGGCCGGGCAGAGACTCACGGTCTGAACGACGATTCGGTACCAGATGGAAAGCACTGGATGGAGTACGCCCAGGCGAAATCCGCTGCCGAAGCGTGGTTGCGCTCCCAGTCCGCCGGGCCGGTGCAGACAGTCATCCTGCGACCGGGACTGATCTGGGGCCCAGGGTCGGGATGGCTCGTGGAGCCGGCCAAGGCGTTGATTGACGGCACCGCGTACCTGCTGAACGGCGGGCGCGGGATCTGCAATCTGATCCACGTGGACAACCTCATCGAGCACCTGGTTCAACTGGCGAAGTCCGCTGCGCCCCGCTCCGATGTCTTCAACATCGCCGACAACGAGACGCTCACCTGGGCCGATTACTATCGCGCCATTGCACACGAAGTGGGCGTTGATCCATCGACGATACGTCTGCTTGGCGATGCAAAGTACGACGAGAGCAACTTCCAGAAAATCCAGCAGATCCTCAACATTGCGCCGGCCCGCGCCATCAAACGTCGACTCAGCGCCGGCACCAAAGGCCGGCTGAAGCAGCAGTTGCAGGATCGCATCTCGCCACCGATTACCGAACCTCAGCCCATCGAGCCCGAACCTACTGTCACCAAACAGCTTTGGTGGCTTCAAGGCACCGCAAGGAAACTACCGTCGACGAAGTTCGCCGAGCAGTATCCCGAGCTGCAGCTCAAGCCGTTTGATGAACTGATGACGGCAGCCGGAAAGTGGCTGCGCTTCGCCGGTTTCGAGAATTCGGACCGCACTTAGCCCAACTTGCGCAACCGCGGCTCCAGATCCCGCTGGAACAAGTCGAGGAATCGGCGCTGATCGTGGCCCGGCGCATGGAACACCAAGTGGTTGAGACCGTATTTCACGTAGTCGCCGACCTTCTCGACAGCTTCGTCAGGGTCGGAGGCCACGATCCACCGCTTGGCGACCTGCTCGATGGGCAGCTCGTCGGCGGCCTTCTCCATCTCGAGTGGATCGTGGATGTTGGTCTTCTGCTCGGCGGTCAGCGACAGCGGCGCCCAGAACCGGGTATTCTCCAGCGCCAGTTCGGGATCGGTGTCATAGGAGATCTTGATCTCGATCATCCGGTCGATGTCGTCGGGGTTCTTGCCCGCCGCCTCGGCACCCTCTTTCATCGCCGGGATCAGCTTGTCCTTGTAGAGCTCCTCGCCCTTGCCGGAGGTGCAGATGAACCCGTCACCCGCACGGCCTGCGTACTTGGCCACCTGCGGACCACCCGCGGCGATGTAGATCGGGATGCCACCTTCGGGCACGTCGTAGATCGAAGCACCCTTGGTCTTGTAGTACTCACCCTCGAAATCGACCCGGTCGCCCAGCCACAGCTCCCGCATCAGCCGCACCGACTCGCGCAGCCGCGCGTACCGCTCTTTGAACTCCGGCCACTCGCCCTCGTAGCCGGTGGCGATCTCGTTGAGCGACTCTCCGGTGCCGACCCCGAGGAAAATCCGATCCGGGTACAGACATCCCATTGTGGCGAACGCCTGTGCAATCACGGCGGGGTTGTATCGGAAGGTCGGGGTCAGCACCGACGTGCCGAGGACCAGCCGCTTGGTGCGCTCCCCCACCGCCGTCATCCACGCCAGTGAGAACGGTGCATGCCCGCCCTCGTGACGCCACGGCTGGAAGTGGTCGCTGACCGTCGCGCTGTCCATCCCGTGCGCCTCGGCCAGCACCGCCAGCTCGACCAACTCACGCGGCGCGAACTGCTCCGCCGACGCCTTGTATCCCAGTTTCAGTTCAGCCACGCTCTCGTTTCTACTCCCCTTTGGTGCACAGCGAGTGGCCGAGTCCTAGTCGAGCGCGGCCTACACTCGCGGCATGGCCGTGGATCTCACCGCTATCACCGATCGCGTGCACATGGCGCAGACCCCGTTGGTCAATTGGACGGTGGTCGCCGATGACGCGGGCGTGATGTTGATCGACGCTGGATTCCCCGGCAGCCGCGATGACGTCCTGGGCTCGCTGCGGAAACTCGGGTTCGGCCCGACCGATGTGACGGCAATCCTGCTGACCCACGCCCACGTCGACCACCTCGGCACGGCGATCTGGTTCGCCAACACACATGGCACCCCGGTCTACTGCCACGCCGACGAGGTCGGCCACGCCAAACGCGAGTACCTGCAACAGGCATCCCCGGTCGATCTGGTCTTGCATGCCTGGCAGCCCCGCTGGGTGAAGTGGTCGCTGGACATCGTGCGCAAGGGCGCGCTGCGCCACGACGGGATTCCGACAGCGGGCGTCCTCACGCCGGCCGTCGCCGAGACGCTGCCCGGCCGGCCGCAAGCTGTGCCGACGCCGGGCCACACCGGCGGGCACTGCTCCTACATCGTCGACGACGTTCTGGTCAGTGGCGACGCTCTGGTGACCGGGCATCCGTTGTCCCCGACCAAGGGGCCGCAGCTACTGCACCGGGTGTTCAACCATGACGAACCGGGCTGTGTGCGCAGCCTGTCAGCGCTGGCGACGCTGGACATCGATGTGCTGATTCCCGGGCACGGCGACCTGTGGATCGGACCTGTCCGCGAAGCGGCACGTCAGGCGATGCCTCGTTGAGCCGTGAATTCGCTTGCCCTCAGAGCATTTTGACGAAGGCGATCGGATACTGCTCGGCATCGCTGGGCAGCGGTTGATCGAGGCGGCTGTAGCCGGCGCTGTCGTACAACGCTTCGGCCTCGGGCTGCCGGTTGCCGGTGGTGAGGTAGATGCGGTGATACCCGCGCCGGGCGATCTCGGTTTCCAGGGCCGCGAGTAGCGCGGCGGCGTGGCCTTGACGCCGATGCCGGCTGTCGGTCCAGATCCGTTTGAGTTCGGCGGTGTCGTCGTCGAAGCGACAGAACGCTCCGCCCGTCACCGGCTGATCGCCGAGCAGCCCGATCAGCATGCCGCCGTCGGGCGGGTGGAACTGGTCGGCCGGATGGTCGCGCAGCCACCGCGCGACCCCCGCTTCGGGAGCCTCATAGCGGGTGGCGTACTCGACGGCGAGCTCGGCCAATAGTGGCTCTGCCAGCGCATCGTCGAAGTCGACGGGGACGAAGCGCACTGCGTTCACTGAATCGAGTGTGCACTCAGTGCGACGATTCGGACGAAATCTCGACCTGGACGCACGCTCGAGACCCTGAATGCACGGTCGATTACAAACAGCCTTTCCTCCAAAAGTTGACACCTGTAAAGTTTCGGGTCATGGACAACATCCGGGGCAAAACCATCGCGATCACCGGCGCGGCCCGGGGTATCGGTTTCGCGACCGCACGGGCCCTTCTGCAGCGCGGCGCGCGCGTGGTCATCGGCGACCGGGATGTGACGCTCGAGGAGTCGGCCGTCGCCCAGCTCAGCAAGCTCGGGCCGGTCTCGGGCTACCCCCTCGACGTCAGTGATCCCGAGTCGTTCGCGACCTTCCTGGACAAGGCTCGCGCCGACGGCGGCGGACACATCGACGTGCTGATCAACAACGCCGGGGTCATGCCGGTCGGGCCGTTCCTCGACCACTCCGATCAGGCGGTGCGCACCGCTGTGGAGGTCAACTTCTACGGTGTCGTGACCGGCTGCCGCCTGGCGCTGCCGGAGATGGTCCGGCGTCGCAGCGGCCACATCGTCAACATCGCCTCGATGGCCGGCATGCTCGCCGTGCCCGGCCAGGCGCTCTACGCCGGGACGAAGTTCGCCGTGGTCGGGCTGTCCACCGGGCTTGCGGACGAGTACGCGCCCCAGGGCGTCCAGATCAGTTGTGTCATGCCGACATTCACCAACACCGAACTGATCTCAGGCACCCACACCACCGCGGCCACCAAACCGGTGCAGCCCGAGGACATCGCCGCCGCCGTGGTCAAGGCATTGGACAACCCGACAACGTCGATCTCCGTTCCGGGTTACTCACGCTTCCTGGCCACCGCCGTGATGTTCCTCCCTCCGCGCGGCCGGCGTTGGTTGTCCAAGAAGATGGGCACCGACCGGGTGTTCCTCGACTTCGACACAACGGCCCGCGCCGCCTACGAGAAGCGGGCTCAGAGCGCCACCGGCGTGGTGGAGGACCCGCAGCAGGATTAGCCGGGCGCCTAGGCGTCGCCGAGGACCGGCACGGCATCGCCGGGCCGGTAGGCCTCGATCGGACCGATCTGGGCGAGAAGAACTTCCGGCTCGACGGTGTAGAGCGCACCCGCGTCTTCGCCAGTGCCGACCAGCACCGCCTTCACCCCCGCCGGGAAGTCATCGTCCTCCCCGGAGGCCGTGATCCAGATCCGGGTGACCGGCTCGTATCCCTCGTCCATCACCGCGGCAGCCGACGGCTCGAAGAACCAGCTGATCAGAGTGTCGGTGGAGAATTCCGCGTCGAACGTCCAGCCGCGCGATGTCAGCCACTCATCGAATGTCTCGACCGCTTGGGCCAATTCGACGTCGACGTCGTCCAGGGCGCCCTTGACGTCGCCGGGCAACCAGCGCTCGTCACGGCTTGCCTGCCGCTTCTTGCGGCGGGCCTTCTTGGCGTCGGATTTCCTGGACACCGCTAGCCCAGCGCGCGATCCAGGTCGGCGATCAGGTCCTCGGTGCCTTCCAGGCCGACCGAGATCCGCACCACTCCGTCACCGAGCCCGATCGACGCGCGCCCTTCCGGCCCCATCGCACGGTGCGTAGTGGTCGCCGGATGCGTGATCAGCGTCTTGGCGTCGCCGAGGTTGTTCGAGATGTCGATGACCTGAAGCCTGTCGAGCACCTCAAAGGCGCGTGCCTTGCCGCCGTCCAGTTCGAACGTCACCACGGTGCCACCGCCGCGCATCTGTCGCTTCGCGAGATCGAACTGCGGATGTGATTCCAGGAAGGGATATTTCACCCAGTTGACGCCGGCCTGGGCTTCCAGGAACTCGGCTACCCGCTGCGCGGAGCGGTTCGAATAATCCACCCGCACCGCCATCGTCTCCAGACCCTTCAACAGCACCCAGGCGTTGAACGCGGACAGCGCGGGGCCGGTGTGGCGCATCAGTTTCTGCACCGGGCCGTCGATGTACTCCTTATCGCCGAGGATCGCACCGCCGAGCACCCGGCCCTGACCGTCGATGTGCTTGGTACCCGAATACACCACAACATCCACGCCGAGCGGGATACCCTGCTGCAGCAGCGGGGTGGCAAACACATTGTCCAGCACTACCTTTGCCCCGGCAGCGTGCGCCATTTCGGAAACCGCCGCGATGTCGACCAGCGACTGCATCGGGTTGGACGGGGTCTCGAAGAACACTGCCTGCGTCGGAACCGAGAGTGCCTCTTCCCACTGCGAGAGGTCGTCACCGTCGACGAGGACGGTCTCCACACCCCAGCGCGGCAGGATCTCGTTGCACACCACGAAGCAGGATCCGAACAGGCTGCGAGCGGCCACCAGCCGGTCACCGGCACCCAGCAGCGCGCCCAACGCGGTGAACACCGCGGCCATGCCCGACGCGGTCGCGAATGCGGCAGGCGCACCTTCGATCAGCCGCAGGCGTTCCTCGAACATCGAGATCGTCGGGTTGCCGTAGCGGGAGTAGACGTACCGGTCGATCTCGCCGGTGAAAGCCTTCTCGGCCTCGGCGGCCGACGAATACACGTACCCGGAGGTGAGATACAGCCCCTCGGCGGTCTCCTCGAACTCCGAGCGCAGCAGGCCACCCCGAACCCCGATGGTCGCCTGGCTAACCCCGTCGGGCAGCGGCGCGGGGATCCGGACCGACGGCACCGGATCAGTCGAGTCGGTCATGACTGTTTCCAGGGCAGACCCAGCGCACGCCAGCCATTGCTGCCGCGGTGTCCGTCGGCATCGAGCTGGCCTTCGAACCCGTCAAGCATGTTGTAGGACGGCGCGATTCCCGCGGCAGTCGCCGTCTCGGCTGCGGGGATGGAACGATTTCCGGAGCGACAGATGAACACCACCGGGCGCTCCCCGGCCGTCACGCCCGCAGCGTTCAGTTCGGCGACGAAGTCCTCGTTTCGCTGGCCGTTGCTGCGGTTCCACTCCACGAACACCACATTGCGGCCCAGGCTGGACAGATCGGGCACACCGACCCAGCGCCACTCGGCGTTGGTACGGCAGTCCACCAGCACCGCCTCGGGGTTCTCGCTGAGCAGCTTCCAGCTCTCCTCAGGGGTGATATCTCCTGCGTAACTCACCCGTCCGATCCTTCCACACGATTCTGGATGGCTCTCAGACCGGACCGGGCGAGCAGACGGTCCACTCCCCGTTCTCCCGGACGAAGGTCATCGGGGTCTTGAGCTTGGCATCCGCCGCCTTCTCGAAGTGGTAGACGACGGTTGCGGTGGCCTTGTCACCATCGATCTTCACGTCGGTGACATCGTCGACGTATCGAGCACCATGTGCGGCCTTCGACTTCTGTTGGCCGCCAAGAACATCCGCCTCGACACCCTGCTGCGCGGCGCAGGTGTACTTGCGGAAATCCGGGTAGTTGTCGCGCTGCAGCGCGTCGTTCTGCCCGACCGCGGCGCGGCCGACCAGCACGTCCTCACTCATCGGCTTCCTGTCGTCGACCAGCCAGGCGATCCCCACCGCGGCGAGCACCAGCACCGCGACACCCAGCGCGATCAGGATGGGCATCGGGCTGGCGCCGTCGTCCTCACGTTCGGTCACGGCTGCCACACGCGGTGCAGGGCGGTCGACACCTGGCGAACCCTATCGCGGGCGGCGGTGACATCGGATGCGGTGGCCAGGGCGACGCCCAGCCGCAACCGCGCGGCACCCTCGTGCCTGCCCAGCAGGCGCACATCGCTCTCTGGCACGGCCAGGGCCTCGGCCAGCACCGCGGGGTTGATGTCGGTGCGACCGGAGCTCTCCTCGGCGCCGCCGTAGGTGACCTCCGCGGCGCCCGGCGAGATCATGATGGTGTCCACCGGCAGCCCCAGAACCGCACGCGCGTGGAGCTCGAACTCCGACAATCGCTGGGTACGCATGGTGACCAGCCCGCTGTCGTAGGGACGCACGCTGACGTCGGAGAAATACACCTCGTCGCCGCGTACCAGCAGCTCCACCCCGAACACGCCGCGGCCGCCGAGCGCCCGCACGATGCGTGCGGCCACGGACTTCGCCGCCCCGAGCGCCGCCAGCGTCATCTGCTGAGGCTGCCAGGACTCCAAGACACCGCCGTCGACCTGCCGATGCCCGATCGGCTCGCAGAAGTGCAGTGCCGGGCCGGCAGGCCCGTCGGTCCGCACGGTGAGCAAGGTGACGGCGTAGTCGATCTCGACGACGGTCTCGGCCAGCACCCGGTTGTGCGGCACCCGGCCACCGGCCGCGACGGCGCGCTGCCACGCGGGCTCGACGTCGTCGGGGCGCAGCAGCACCGACTGGCCCTGACCCGGCACCCCGATCACCGGCTTGACCACCAGCGGGAAGCCGGCATGGTCGGCGACGGCGGTCAGCTCGGCGACCGACCCGGCGAACCAGAACGGCGCGGTCGGCAGCCCCAGTTCGTCGGCGGCCAGCCGGCGCATCCCCTCGCGGTCCAGGCTCAGCTGGGTGGCGTACACACCCGGCACCACCTGGGTGGCGCCGCTGTCGGCGGCCGCCCGGAGCGCGTCGATGGCCACGGCATTGGTGTCGACGACGACGTACTCCGGTTCGACGCGGGCGATGGCGGCGGTCAGCTCGTCGGGGTCGGTGATCTTCACGACCAGCGCCTCGTCGGCGACGTCGTGGGCCGGTGCGTCGGCATAGCGATCGACGGCGACCACCTCGGCTCCGAGTCGCTGGAACGCCAGCACCAACTCCCGACTCAGCTCACCCGACCCGACCAGCATCACGCGCATGATGCCCAAGGATAGGTGGGTTCATCCCCGCGCAGGCCAGTGCCAGGACGGCTCGTCCAATAGGCCCTGGCCGACGATTGCGGTCTGGCCCTGTTCCTTGGTGAGCTCGATCGCGTTGACGTCGCGCTGCCGCCTGCGCAGCGCCTCCACCAAGGCGGCGGAGTGCGTGACGACCACGATCTGCGAGCGCTCCGAGGACCGCGCGACGAGCGCGGCCAGTGCGGGCAACAGGTCGGGGTGCAGGCTGGACTCCGGTTCGTTGAGCACGGTCAACTCGGCCGGTCGCGGCGTGAGCAGCGCGGCAACCCACAGCAGATAGCGCAGCGTGCCGTCGGATAGCTCCGCCGCGGTGAGTGCACGCAGCATGCCGGGCTGGCGCAGCGTCACCTCGAACCGGCCCTCGGTGCGGATCTGCACCCTGCTGCCGGGAAACGCGTTGTCCACGGCCTCGGCCAGTGCACCGGCGTCACCGATTTCGGCGATGGTCTGCAATGCCGCGGCCAGGTCCGCGCCGTCATGGCTCAAAACCATTGTGCGGGTGCCGATCTGCGGCTGACGGGCAGGTGCGTCGCTGTCGGTGCGGACGTGGTCGTAGAACCGCCACGACCGGACCCGTTCGCGCAGTGCCAGCAGTTCGGGCGCCGCCTGCGGGTCGGCGACTTCGCTGAGCATGCTGTCGAACGGCCGCAGCGTGGCCGCCGGGTGCCAGCTGTCGTCGGCGTCGCGGAGCAGAACGGTGCGCACCGATCGCTGGGCCAGCAGTGCCGAGGGCCGCAGCGTCGCACCCGCCCAGACGGCTTCCGACTTGATCTCGGGGTCGAGGTTGAACGCTGTTTCGGTCTCCTGGGGCAGGCCGAAGTCCACGGCGTAGCCGAAGTCCTCACCGGCGAAGCCGAGCTTCAGGCTCACCGGGCCGGTCTTTCCCGGGCCGGCCCACATCGTGGAGCTCAGCCCGCCCTCCCGGGCCAGCGCACTGACCGCGCCATTGCGCGCCGAGTCGGCCAGCAACCGCAGCGCGCGGTACAGGCTGGACTTCCCGGCACCGTTCGCACCGGTGACGACATTGAGCCCGCGCAACGGCACGATCAACCGGCGCAGCGACCGGTAGTTCTCCACAGCGACGGTGTCGAGCACGCCCCCACCTAACCAGGCGGGGACGACAGTTTCAGACCGCGATCGCCACAGGCGTCGGCACGGTGGCCGTCGGTGGTGCCGGCGGCAACGGCTGAACACCCGGCACCGGCGTGTACGGCCACAGGTCGGGCGGGATGATCTGGTTGCCGGTCACCCCGGTCAGCCGGGCGATGATCTGCGCCGGAATGTTGACCAGCTGATAGAGCACCGCACCGACGAACTGGATCGGCAGCTTGAACGGTCCGGTCATGTCCGCGGTGAGCCCGTTGAACAGCGAGTACACGAAATACGGAACGAATCCCGCGACGGTCCGGAGGTCCAGGGCGATGTTGGTCGCCACGTCGGGATACCCGTACATCGCGATCGCATCGGTCAGCGCCTGGTTGATCCCGTCGAAGCCGGGGACCAGCGGCTTGTAATCACTTCCGGCAAGGTCCATCAGGGGCGAACCCGCCGAGTACGACGGGGGCGTCAGCCCGAACAGTGCGTCCACCGTCGGGGTGATGTCGATGTTGGAATACGTGTTGTTGATCGCCCCCGCGGTGAAGCCCGCGCCGTTTGCGATCACGAACGTAGTCGTCTCCCACGGTGTTTGGAAGCCGTGCGCCCGCATGTCCGAGCCGAGCCGGATCGTCGGCCACGGCACCTGGCCGTGGTCGGTGGTCACCAGCACGGTCCACTTCTCATCGGGATGCGCGGAGTTCCAGTCGGTGACCGCGGCCATGATGTCGCCGACGTTGTCGTCGACGTTCTTGAGCGCATCCTTGTACTGCTGCGACCCGGCGTCGTACTCGTGCCCGGTGTTGTCGACACCGACGAAGTAGGTGAAGTTGAAGCTGGAGATGCCCGCGGTGGTGCCGTTGATCGCGTCGACGGACGCCTGGCCCACCAGGTCGTCGGTATCGAGCCAGCTGTTGTTGTACTTCGGGAAGAACTTGATCACGTCGGCGGGAATCGAACCGGCCCCGGCGATCTGAGCGATGTTCTCCCAGTCCGCGATCGCCGTGGTCTGGATGGTGGGGTCAGCCGCCTCGAGTTGATTGAAGACCGTCGGCCACTTGTCGTAGGTCCACGGCGTGAAGACATTGTTGAACAGACCCGCCTTCTCACTCCACACGCCGGTCAAGATGCTCGTCCACGACGGATTGGAAATCGTGGTGTGCCCGACCATGGTCGACGCTGCGGTGGTGCCGGTGGTCATCAGGGCTTGCAGGTTGACGTTGTCGGGGTTGGACAGGATGGCGCTGAGATTCGTTCCGTCGATCCCGATCACCAGCACGTGGGTCGGTGTGCCTGCGGCCAGCGCGCTGACCGATCCGCCGTTGCTCGCCGCGGCCGCGGAAGCGGTTGCCGTCATCACCAGGCCGCGACGGCTGCGGCCGACCGCGGGCGACACCGTCGACGATGCCCCGCCGCTCCCGGAGACCACCGGCGTGATGCCAAGGGTGGACAAAGCCGCCGAAAGGGCCTCTGCCGCCGGGCTTGCCGATTTACGTACCGCCGCCGCGGGTTTGCGGATTGTGGATGGCTTCGCAGGCTTACTCACCGCGCCCGCGGTGGTCGAACGATTGCGGGCTTTCGGCCCCGCGTTGGGGGAGCTTGCCTTCGATGCGCCGGCCGACGGGCCCGCGGTGGAATCCGGCGAATCCGCGTAGGCGATCGCGGTCGCGACCGTCGACCCCAGACCGAAGATGCCTGCCGCCGCGACGCCGACGCAGAGTTGTTTGGTTCGCTTCATCGCGCAATCACCCGATTCCCCAAGACCCGTTAGACGCCAATAGCTTTGCCTACTTGACCATGCCCCGCAGCAAAGTCGGCAAAAATGACGCGGCCGCCAGGTGGACCGGCTATGAATTCAGATCGGCGCGAAAGTCTGCCATGGCGGCCAGTACCGCGGTGAACACCCGATGGGCCGCCGCCAGATCAGAGTCGGGTATCTCGTCCAGGGCGCGGTGGGTGTGGGTGGCAAGCGGCGTGAAGAACGCCCGGCCGACCTCAATGCCGTGGTCGGCATAACGCAGAAGCACTTTCCGCCGGTCGGACGGGTCGTAGTCGCGCCGCAGATGGCCGGACTCGATCATCCGCTCGACCAGGTAGGTGATCGCCGCACCCGAAAGCCCCATCCGGGTGCGCAGTTCCCCGGCGGTCAGCGGGGTGCCGGCGTTCTCCGCGACCATCACGTGCACCAGTGCGCGGAAATCGTTGGCGGACAACCGGTGGATGCCGGCGAAGGCTCGCCCGATCTGATCCGATTCGGCGGACAGCGCCTGCACGTCGGCGACCACGGCAGCCTCCAGCGCGGGCCTGCCGGGAGATTCCATGCCACCAGAGTATCCGTTAAGTAGATGAACTGTTAAGAAAATGAAGCTATCTTGGAGTCATGCACCGAGGATTCGAGGGCCGACGACCCGCCTGGGACCGCGTCGGCGAGCTTGTCAGCAAGCGGTTTTCCTGGCTGTTGGCGCTGATCATCGCGGTGATCGGCGGCGGACTGATGGGCGCCTTGGGGCAGGGCTCGTCGGCCGATCAGTCACCGGTCGCCCTTCCTCCCAGCGCGGAATCCGCCAAGGCCGCAGCGTTGCTCAAGGAGTTCCCCGGAGGCGGCGCAGCGCCGGTGATCCTCGTCGTCACGCGCACCGACGGCGAGGCGCTGACCCCTGCCGACCTGGCCGCCGCCGAGGCCGCCCGCGGGCGGATGGTCGCCGCCACCGGCACGGGCGGTCCGCCGATCCCGGTCACCGCATCCGAGGACGGCAAGGCCGCCCTCGCGCCGGTGCCGGTTGACTCCACACTGTCCGGCTTCGCACTCAACGACGAAGTCAAGTCGCTGCGGGAGGCCGCCAAGGCGGGACTACCCGGCGACCTGACAACCAACGTCACCGGCGGCCCCGCATTCGGCGCCGACATCGCGAATGCGTTCTCCGGCGCGAACATCACCCTGCTGGCCGTCACCGGCGCGGTGGTCGCGCTGCTTCTGATCATCACCTACCGATCGCCGGTGCTGTGGCTGGTGCCTCTTCTCGTCATCGCGTTCGCCGACCGGGTGGCCGCGGTGCTGGGTTCGGCGATCGCCGAGGGCACCGGCATGACCGCCGACGGATCGACGTCGGGCATCACCAGCGTTCTCGTATTCGGTGCCGGGACGAACTATGCGCTGCTGCTGATTTCGCGCTATCGGGAGGAGCTGCGCTCAGCGCCCGATCACCGGGCGGCGCTGCGCACCGCGGTCCGGTTCGCCGGGCCTGCGATCGCGGCCAGCAACGCCACCGTGGTGCTGGCCCTGCTGACCCTGCTGTTGGCGTCATCGCCGAGCACCCGCAGCCTCGGTGTCCAGGCCGCCTCCGGACTGGTGGTCGCCGCAGTGTTCGTGCTGCTGATGCTGCCACCGCTGTTGGCGTTATTCGGCCCGAAGCTGTTCTGGCCGTTCATCCCTCGTCCCGGCGGCGAACAGATCACTGCCACCGGTGCCTGGCATCGGGTTGCGGACTGGGTGTCCAACCACGCCGGCCGGGTCACCGTCGCCTCCACGGCTGTGCTGATCGTGCTGGCGACCGGACTGTTGGCAACCCCGGTGGGGCTCAACCAGATCGACCAGTTCCGGGTCAGCGCAGACTCGGTGGCCGGCTACCGGACGCTGTCGGCTCACTTCCCCAGCGGGCTGACCGACCCGACCCGGGTCATCGGCCGCGCTGACGCGGGCGCCGCGCTGGAGGAGGCCATCCGGACCACCCCGGGCGTCATCTCGGTCAACCCGGCAGGCAACTCAGCCAGCGGGCTCAGCCAATGGCAGGTCGTGCTCGCCGCCGAGCCCGCCTCCGATGCGTCGTTCGATACCATTGCCGCCCTTCGAGATTCAGTCCATCGAGTCGATCCCGGCGCGCTGGTGGGCGGATCGGACGCACAGGCACTGGATGCCAAGAACGCGGCGGTTCACGACCGCTGGGTGGTGATCCCGGCGATCCTGATCGTCGTTCTCGCGGTGCTGTACATCCTGCTGCGGGCGGCGCTGGCGCCGTTGATCCTGGTCGCCGCCACCGTGCTGTCCACCATGGCCGCACTCGGCCTTGGCGGCTGGGTCAGCGTGCACCTGCTCGGCTTTCCCGCGCTGGACAACACCACCCCGCTGTTCGCGTTCCTGTTCCTGGTCGCCCTCGGGGTGGACTACACGATCTTCCTGGTCACCCGCGCCCGCGAGGAGACCCCGCAGCACGGCACCCGTGGTGGGATCGTGCGGGCGGTCTCGGCGACCGGCGCGGTCATCACCAGCGCCGGCATCGTGCTGGCGGCGGTGTTCACCGTGCTGGGCGTGCTGCCGCTGATCGTGCTCACCCAGCTGGGGATCATCGTCGGCCTGGGCATCCTGCTGGACACCTTCGTGGTTCGTACGGTGGTGATCCCGGCGCTGTTCACCCTGATCGGCCCGGCGATCTGGTGGCCGGCGTTCTCCCGCGCAGAGATCGAACCCGCCGAAGGCGCGTAACGTCGTGGGATGACGTCTGCGGCCGCACTGCCACCACTGCATATGCGGCGCAACGGGTTCGATCCCACGCCGGAACTACGCGAGATCCGTGACGGCAGCGGAGTGGTCACCGCCGTCAACGCGTTCGGCATGCAGGTGTACCTGATCACGCGTTACGACGACGTCCGGGCGGTGCTGTCCGACCACGAGCACTTCGCCAATGGACGGCCGCCGGGCTTCGTGGTCCCCGGTGCACCACAGCTGCCCGAGGAGGAGCAGGCCAGCAACCGCGCAGGCAACCTGCTCGCCCTCGATCCGCCCCAGCACACCCGATTGCGGCGGATGCTGACCGGTGAGTTCACCGTGCGCCGGATGAAAGCGCTCGAACCGCGCATCGTCGAGATCGTCGAGTCACGACTGGATGCGCTCGAGACAGCCGGTTCGCCGGCCGATCTGGTGGCCGAGTTCGCGCTGCCGATCCCGTCGCTGGTCATCTGCGAACTGCTCGGCGTGCCGTATTCCGACCGGGACGATTTCCAGCGACGCAGCGCCCGTCAGCTTGATCTGTCCATCCCGATTCCCGAACGCCTGGAGCTGGTACGCCAGGGACGCGAATACATGGGCACGCTGGTGACGGCGGCCCGACACGCCCCCGGTGAGGACATGCTCGGCATGCTGGTGCGGGACCACGGCACGGAGTTGAGCGACAACGAGCTGATCGGGATTGCCGGCCTGCTGCTGCTCGCCGGGCACGAGACCACGTCGAACATGCTGGGATTGGGCACCCTGGCGTTGTTGCGCCACCCCGATCAGCTCGCCGCGGTCCGTGACGACCCGGACGCGGTCGCCCCCGCCGTCGAGGAGCTACTGCGCTGGTTGTCGATCGTGCACAGCAGCATCCCCCGCCTGGCCACCACCGACACCGAGGTTGCCGGCGTTGCGATCCCGGCCGGCAGCCTGGTGCTGGCGTCCTTGGCGTCCGGCAACCGGGATGCGGCCTTCGTCGACGATCCCGACGTCCTGGACATCAGACGAGACATCGTGAGCCACTTGGCATTCGGCCACGGGGTGCATCACTGCCTCGGCGCGCCGCTGGCTCGGATGGAGATGCGGATCGCGTTCCCGGCGCTGCTGCGCCGCTTCCCGGCACTGGCCTGCGCCGAGCCGTTCGACGACATCGAGTTCAAGCCGTTCCACTTCATCTACGGACTGCGGTCCCTGCCGGTCGCCTGGTGATCCTCGAACATGCCCGCACGGGCGAGCAGTAGAACACTGACCACCAGGACCCAGATCGGGAAGCCCAGGGTGAGCCACATGCTGACGTCGCTGGCGATCAGCAGCGCCACCGCGAGCAGATAGCTGACATACACCAGCCAGCGCGGCATCAGGCGGGTGCGAAGCCAGATCGTGGCGAGCGAGATCATGAATACCGCCGCCATCCGCAGCGCATAGGTCTTCGACAGGGTCAGCACCACCATCTGCCCGAACAGCGCCACCTCGCTGTGGCCGAGCAGATCGTGGCCCAGCGCACTGTTGCCTGCCGCCAGACCCGCCCCGATCGCGCTCGTCACGAACATCATGGCCAGGAACAGCAGTCCGCTGCCGAGGAAGACCGTCGAGAAGAACCGGTCTTCGAGCCTGCCAAGGCCGTCGCGCACGACGCCGATGAACCACAGGAAACTGATCCCCGCGAACGGCATCAACACCGCCGCGATCTTCATCTTGCCGCCGGCGGCGTCCAGCCACTGCGATCCGGGCTGCGCCCCCTCGGGCAGCGACGAGCGGATCAGGATCAGGTTGGCGCCGAACAACAATGCGAACGCGACCCCGGCCGCCGCGGCGGCCCGCGGCGTGGTCAGGCTTTTCAGGGTTGACGAGCCTCTGGTGTCAATGTTGGAGCCGGCCACGTCATCATCGTGACAGACGTCAGGGCTGCCCGGGCAGCAGACGCACCATCAATCCGTGCGCTTCTGCGCAGAGCGTGCCGTCCGGATCTCGCATCTCGGCGTTGACGAAGGCCTTGCGACCCTCGGCTTCCCGGAGCCATCCGCGCACCGTGAGCTCGGTGTCGATCGGGGTGACGCTGCGGTAGTCGACATGCAGGAACGCGGTGCGGCTGATCGGCCGGCCGGTGGCGTGAATGACCATCCCGAATACCGAGTCGAACGTCAGCGGCAGCACGCCGCCGTGCACGGCGTAGTTGCCCCCGACGTGGAACCGGCTGAACCGGACCGTCAATTCGACTGCCTCAGAATCGAATTGGGTGACCCGATACGGCGGCATCAGCAGGCTGCCGGCACCCGGCAGGCTGGGCACCCGATTGGCGGGCCCGACCCCTTCGGCCGCTTCGAACGGTCCGAGTAGCGCGACCAGTCGATCGGCAAGGTCGGCTGCCGCGGTCCAGGTGTCCGGGTCCGGGTCGGCCGAGACCGCCAGGTCCTGCGCCCGTCGCATCGCGGTCAAGAACCGGCCGAAACCTTCACCGGGCCGGGCGACTTCGAACTTCGGGAAGCCGCCGTGCTTGTAGTAGTCGGGGTCGAGTTCGTATTCGTCACGATCGGTCATCGGGGGGCCAGCACGTCGCGGCGCACGATCGTCTGGTCCCGTCCCGGTCCGACACCGATGCACGAAACGTAGGCTCCGGCAAGCTCTTCCAGACGCAGCACGTAATCCCGCGCCTTGGCGGGCAGGTCGTCGAACTCGCGGGCGCCGGAGATGTCCTCCCACCAGCCGGGCAGCTCCGCGTATACCGGCTCGGCACGGGCGATGTCACTCTGGGTCATCGGCATCTCGTCGGTGCGCTTGCCGTCGACTGTGTAGCCCACGCAGATCGGCACCGTCTCCAGGCTGGACAACACGTCGAGCTTGGTGAGGAAGTAGTCGGTGATGCCATTCACCCGGGTGGCGTAGCGGGCGATCACCGCGTCGAACCAGCCGCAGCGGCGTGCTCGGCCGGTGGTGACGCCGACCTCGCCGCCGGTCTTGGACAGATACGCGCCGTTCTCGTCGAACAGCTCGGTGGGGAAGGGACCCGATCCGACCCGGGTGGTGTAGGCCTTCAGGATCCCGAGCACTGTGGTGATCCGGGTGGGCCCGATGCCGGAGCCGACCGCGGCGCCGCCCGCGGTGGGGTTCGACGACGTGACGTACGGGTAGGTGCCGTGGTCGACATCGAGGAGCGTGCCCTGAGAGCCCTCCAACAGCACCGTCTCGCCGGACTCCAGCGCGGTGTTGAGCTGCAGGCGGGTGTCGGCGATGCGGTGCCGGAAGCCGTCGGCCTGGGCCAGCAGCGTCTCGAGCACCTCGTCGGCGTCGAGCGCCTTGCGGTTGTAGATCTTGACCAGAACCTGGTTCTTGAGTTCGAGGGAGGCCTCGATCTTGGCGGCAAGCAGATCGCGGTCCAGGACGTCGGCGACGCGGATGCCCATCCGGGCGATCTTGTCCTGGTAGCAGGGTCCGATGCCGCGGCCGGTGGTGCCGATCTTCTTACTGCCCATGTACCGCTCGGTGACCTTGTCGATCGCCACGTGATAGGGCATCAGCAGGTGCGCATCCGCCGAGATCAGCAGGCCTGACGTGTCGACGCCACGATCCTCCAGCCCGGCGAGCTCGCCCAGTAGTACCCCCGGGTCCACGACGACACCGTTGCCGATGACGTTGGTGACGCCGGGGGTGAGGATGCCCGACGGGATGAGATGCAAGGCGAAGTTTTCGCCTGTCGGCAGTACGACGGTGTGGCCGGCGTTGTTACCGCCTTGGTAGCGCACCACCCACTGCACGCGTCCACCGAGCAGATCGGTGGCTTTTCCTTTGCCCTCGTCACCCCACTGGGCGCCGATGAGGACGATTGCCGGCATGGTATTTCTCCTGCTTATTGTGGTGCAGCCGGTGACCTACCCTATCGGAGCGCAGCACGAGGAGTGTCGTTGACCAACACCACGATCACCGTGTTGCGTTTCGGGGGCCGCCGGCTGCCCCGCGCGCTGGCCGCCCTGGAGCACCGTGACGGCGACGATCCGGCCCAGATCGACGCCGCCGCCGCAGGGGCCTCGCGGGTGATCGTGGTGGGCTCGACGGCCGACCTGGCGGTGGTGCTGACCCGGCTGATGCGACTCGAACGCCTCGACGTGGAAGTCGCCACGATATCGCGGTGGCGCGGTGCCCGGCGCGCGTTGACCGGTGTGGCACAACGTATTCCGTTGATCCGCGACGAGACCGGAACGGCGTTGGTGGACGCCGCGTTCTGGCTGCCGCCCGGCGAGGAGCGGGTGATCGAGGGCGAAGCCGTCGTCGACGACCAGGTGCTGTTCGATGGCGCGGTCACCGGGGTCCGGGTCGAGCCGATCGCGGCGATGCCCGGCCTGCGGGCGGCGGTGCTGACCGGCCGGATGCGCCCGCGGCGCTGGCTGACCGGGCGCGCCGTCCAGCTCGGCACCACCGGTGCGCGAGTGGTGCGTGACGGGTCGCTGATGCCGCGAGAGGTCAAACGCTCGGCGTTTTACCGGCACACCACGGGGTGGCTGCGGGTGTCGTGAGGACCAGGTCGCGGCGGTGTCTCGGGTAGTTTCGTGAGGTGAGCGTTCGACCGCTGCGCCAGTCGGTGCGGCCCAGCCCCGTCTTCCTGGTGATCGTTGCGATCACTGTTGCCGGTGGGGTGCTGGCCTGGCTGGCCGCCGAAACCGTGCGGCCGCTGGCCTACGTCGGGGTGTTCATCTTCGTCATCGCCGGCTGGGTGGTGTCGCTGTGCCTGCACGAGTTCGGCCACGCGTACACGGCCTGGCGCTTCGGCGATCACGATGTGGCGATCCGCGGCTACCTGACCCTCAACCCGTTGAAGTACACCAGTCCGCTGCTGTCGCTGGCTCTTCCGCTGCTGTTCATCGCCCTCGGCGGCATCGGGCTGCCGGGGGGCGCGGTCTACGTCCGCACCTTCTTCATGACGCCGCGACAACGCACCCTGGTCAGCTTGGCGGGCCCGGCAGCCAATCTGCTGCTGGCCGTCGTGCTGCTGGTGGCCACCCGAATGTTCTACGACCCCGCCCACGGCGTGTTCTGGTCAGCGGTGGCGTTCCTGGGGTTCCTGCAGATCACCGCCCTGCTGCTGAATCTGCTGCCGATTCCGGGCCTGGACGGCTACGGCGCGCTCGAGCCACACCTGAGCCCTGAAACGCAGCGAGCGGTGGCCCCGGCCAAGCAGTTCGGGTTCTTGTTCCTGCTGGTTCTGCTGCTGGCCCCAGCCATGAACCGATGGTTCTTCTCGGTGGTCTTCTGGTTCTTCGACCTCTCCGGAGTGCCCGGCGGTCTGGCGGCGATCGGGTCTGCGCTGACCCGGTTCTGGTCGGCCTGGCTCTGATCTCAGGCACCAAAACGGGGGGCAGCGATCCCCTCCGTCGTTGCCCCCCGGCTCGGTCCATCCCCCGGATTGGCACCCTCAACCTATCCACGGAAACGACCGCTGGGCAGCGACTTGGCAAGAAATTTCGGCACGCGTCAGTTCTGGAGGCCCTCACTGATCCGCGAGTCGTAAGACCGGCGGACGTCGCCGTCTCCGTCGAGCATCCGGTGGTCGGCACCGAGTAGGCCCATCGCCGCAGCGCGAGCCCGGGCGGGCAGTAGTCCGTAGACGGCGGTCAGCGGGCCGAGCCGGCGCGGCACGTACACCGATCGTCTGCCGCGGCGAACCGCCTCCACGATCGCGTCGGCGACCACCTCGGGGGCGCAGGTCCGCAGGAGCCAGTGGTCGGAGAGCCCGGCGGAAAGCTCCGTTCTCACCATGCCCGGGTAGACGGTGGTGAAGGTGATGCCACTCGCGGCGGCCTCGAGGGCGACGGCTTCGGTGAAACCGGCGACCGCGAACTTGGTGGCGGTGTAGGTCGACACTCCGCCGAAGCCCATTCGGGCCGCAGCGGACGCGACATTGACGACGTGACCGCAGTGCCGCGGCCCCATCCGCTCCATCGCGAGTTGGGTTCCGTAGATGACCCCGGCCACGTTGATGGCGAGTTGGCGCTGAATCGAGTCGGCCGATTCCTCGACCGCCGGCGTCACCGGCATGATGCCGGCGTTGTTGATCAACACGCCGAGCGGGCCGAGGGCGTCGGTCACCGAGTCCAGGAAGCACTGGTAGCTGGCCCGGTCCGTCACGTCGACCTCGCCCCACCAGCAGCCGATCTCGGCCGCCGTCAGTTCCGACTGCGCGATGTCGACATCGCCGATGGCCACTTTGGCTCCGGCCCGGACGAACGCCGACGCGGTCGCCGCTCCGATGCCGCGGGCACCGCCGGTCACCACCACGACGCGGTCCCTCAGGTTCGTTGTTGCCATGTCTCGTGCCTCTCCTCTATGCGAACCGGCGCCGCAGCCCACGTGCGCCGATCAACCGCGACACCCGGCGCATGATCGCTCGGCGCACCGGCGTGTACGGGTACCAGGTGAGCTCTCGGGCGGGAGCGACTCGCGCCGCGACGATCGCCTGCGGTCGGCAGAACTTCAGGACCGCGTCACTGCCGCCCCGGGATCCCAGGCCGGACTCTTTCCACCCGGCCTGCGGCAGTGCCAAGGTGAACAAGTTAGCGAACACATCGTTGATGTTGACCGCGCCCGCGTCGATGCGCCGAGCGATGCGTTCGGCACGGTGCGCATCACCGCTGAACACCACCGCCGACAGGCCGTAACGGGAGTCGTTGGCCAGTCGCACAGCCTCGTCCTCATCGTCGACGCGCACGATCGGCAGCAGAGGTCCGAAGGTTTCCTCCGTCATGCACACCATGTCGTGGTCGGTGTCGGTGAGTACCGTCGGCCCCTCGCCGTGCCCGATCAACTCGGCTGCGCCGCGGGCTATCGCGTCATCACGGTGTCGGCGCACCACATCGGCCTGGGCCCGGTTCGTGAAGCGTCCCATGTCAATCCCGGTGCGCAACCGCGTCGCTTCGGCGACGACCCGTGCCACGAACTCGTCGTAGACCGCCGACTCGACATACACGCGTTCGACCGACACGCACATCTGACCGCAGTTGGCCATCGCTCCCCACACCGCGGCGTTGGCGGCCCGAGTCACGTCCGCGTCGTCGAGGACAATCATGGCGTCCTTGCCGCCCAGTTCGAGAGCGCAGGGCACCAGGCGCTCGGCAGCCGTCCTCGCGATGGCACGCCCGGTGCGCGCGGATCCGGTGAATTGAATGAAGTCCACGGTGTCGGCCACGGCGGCACCGTGGTCGGCGCCGCCGCACACCACATCGAGAACCTGCGGCGCACCGATATCCGCCCACCCGGCGATAGCCGCAGACACCGCCGACGGGGTCAGCTCCGACGGTTTGACCACGACCGCGCACCCGGCCAGCAGCGCAGGCACGGCGTCCAAGAGCGAAAGCCCGAGCGGGAAGTTCCACGGCGTGATGACACCGACCACCGGATAAGGCCGCTGAACGATCAACTGCCGCTTGGTGATCGCCAGCATCCCGTGGGGACGCGGACGACGGTCGGCGAGCAACCGCGGTGCCCGCCTGCTGTGGTAGTTGATCGCCTCGATGACGTAGGGAATCTCCAGCCCCGCTTCGGTGGCCGGCTTGCCGGTCTCCCGCATGAGCAGGCCTTCCAGTCGGGACTGGTTATCCCACAGCCAGTCCCGATACCGCGCCAGCCACCGCACCCGGCTCGAGACGGGCAGCGCCGCCCATGCCGGCTGTCCGGCCCGCACCAGTGCCACGACGTCGCTCACCGTTTCGGCCGCGTCGTTCACTCCGCGGCTCCGGCCATCAGATCTCGCTTGAGCACCTTGCCAGTCTCGTTGCGGGGCAATGCGTCGAGGAAGACCACGTCTCGCGGGATCTTGTGACGGGCCAACCGATTGCGCACGTGGGCCCGCACCGCGTCGGCGTCGAGAGCCGTGCCGTCCTGGACGACGACGAACGCGCACAATCGCTGGCCGAAGTCCGGATCCGGTACACCCACCACCGCGGCTTCGGCTATGCCGGGATGGTCGCCGAGGAGGTTCTCCACCTCGACCGGATACACGTTCTCTCCGCCGGAGACGATCATGTCGTCGTCGCGTCCGTCGACGAACCACAGGCCGTGATCATCGAAGTGGCCGGTGTCACCGGAGGACATCAAGCCGTCCAGGACCTTCTTGCTGCCACCGTCGGTGTACCCCGAAAAGCTCAGGCCGCTGGACACATACAGCGTTCCACTCTGCCCCGGGCGCGTGATCACCCGGTCGTTCGCGTCATAGGCCGCGATACGGCAACCGACCGGGGGACGCCCGACGGTGCCCGGCGCGATGCGCAGTTCGTCGGGAGTCGCGACGGCGGCGGTGGCAACCTCGGTCGAGCCGTAGAGGTTGTAGAGCACGTCGCCGAAGGTGTGCAGGGTACGACGGCATACCCCCGGGGACAGCGCGGAGCCGGCCGCGAAGATCAGCTTCAGGGACGAGGTGTCGTACCGGTCGATCTCGTCGGGTCCGAGGTCGAGGATCCTGCTGAGCATGGTCGGCACCAGGATGATGGCACCCGCTCGGTGCTCCTCGGCCGCGGCGAGCACGGCCGATGGGTCGAACCGCCTGGACAGAGCGATGTGGTTTCCCAGGGCCAAACCGACTGTGGTCGTGGCTAATCCGGTGGCGTGGAAGAGCGGTGCCGCCACGACATAGCAGCTGCCGGCCGGCCACGGGATACGGTCGAGAAGCTGAGCGGACTGCACCGGGCTGATCCGGTCGCGTGGGGCCCCCTTGGGGGTTCCGGTGGTCCCGCTGGTCAGGAGGACCACTCCGCCGGGGTGGGACGGATACGGCATGGGGTCGGCGGACTGGCTCGACGCCAGGTCGTCGAGCACGGCTCGAGTGGCGCCCTCCTCCGACCAGTTCAGCAGCACGTCCACGCCATCCGGCAGCGCGGCCAACAGCTCGCAGAACTCCTGATCGGCGAGCACCAGTCCGATCCGCTCGCGTACGCACACGTCACGCAGCTGCGGACCGGCGAACCCGGTGTTCAGCAGAACCGTTCGCAGGCCTGCCTTTCCCGCAGCGGCCAGGGCCACGATGACACCGCGATGGCCGCGGTTGAGCAAGCCGATCGTAAAGTCGTGGCCGGGCCGGCGGCTCAGCAGGACCCGCGCCACGGAGTTGGACATCTGATCGAGCTGACGAAACGTCAGCGTTCCGCGTTCATCGGTCAGAGCGGGCGCGTCGCCGTAGCGGGCGGCGGTGTAGCTGACCAATCCACCGAACGATCCGTAGTGCCGTAACGCTGCGGCCGCGGTGGCTAATTGGATGGGATTGGTCAGGTTGATCATCCCTCGTCGTTGCAGCACCGCGACGGCACGCAGGAAGTTCACCAGGTCCTTGGTCATGGCAACCCCAGGATCAGTCGCACGACCTCGTGCGGGTCGTCGAGCTGCGGGCAATGCCCGGAGCGCGGCAGCACGACGAGGGCGCTGCCCGCGATCTGCTGGTGCAGGGTACGGCTGGCGTCGACCGGAATGATGCGGTCCCTGGCGCCGTGTGCGACTACTGCGGGACAGGTGATCTGCAGATCGCGATGCCCGTCGGCCGTTTCATGCGCGTACTGGAACGCATAGCGGCCCAACGTTGCCAATGCCGCGGGACCCCCGACTGTGCGCCGCCATCGAGCGACGACGGCGGGATCAGCAAGGGCGCCCGGCCCGTAGAGCATGTGGCGGACAGCCTTGGCGGTCGCCCACCGCAGCACCGTCGCCGGGATCGGCAGCATCGCCGCGGTGTGCCATACCTGCGGTGGAAGCCGCCTGCCGCGGGCAAGCCGGGCGGGCAGGTGGCGAGCGTTGAGCGGGTCGTTGAGCGCCAGAACCGCCTGCACTGCAGCCGGATTACGGGCCGCAGCGCGCACCGCGGTCGCCGCACCCAACGAGTTCCCGACAAGCACGGCAGGCCCGCGGTCGTCGAGCAGCGCATCGACGAAGGTATCGAACTGTGGCAGCATCGGGCCGCGTCGTCGCCGCTCCGCCCACCCGAATCCGGGTAGGTCGACCGCGACGGCCGACCGGCCGGCGGCCTCGAGCTGCCCGAGCACAGCCCGCCAGGTGTCGGCAGAATCCGCGTAGCCGTGCAGCAACACGATCGGCGGCCCGTCACCGTCCACCGACAGGACCCGGGTGCGCACGCCGTCGTAGCAACCCGTGCCGATGGTGATCATGCCGAGAGCAGTCCCTTGGCGATATGAGTCACCTGCACCTCGTTGCTGCCCGCGTAGATCATCAGCGACTTGGCGTCACGGGCAAGCCGTTCCACGCCGTACTCCGCCATGTATCCGTTGCCGCCGAACAGCTGTACAGCCTCCATCGCCACTTCGGTAGCCGCCTGCGATGAGTAGAGCTTGATGGCCGATGCCTCCGCCAGTGACGGCATGCGGCCACGGCTGAGCGCCTCCAACGTCTGGAACACCATGTTCTGCACATTGATTCGAGCAACTTCGATCTGGGCCAGCTTCAGCTGGATCAACTGGAACTGGCCGATGTTCTTACCCCACAACGTGCGAGTTTTGGCATAGTCGACGCACAGTCGGTGACACTCGTTGATGATGCCCAGTGACATCAATGCGATACCGATCCGTTCACCGGCAAAGTTGGCCCGAGCACTCTCGCGACCGTCACCCCCGCCGTGCTGTTCGGTCTCGCCGAGCAGCCGGTCGGGTCCGAGCCGGACGTTGTCGAAGAACAGCTCCCCGGTGGGCGAGGACATCATGCCCATCTTCTTGAACGGCTTGCCCTGGGTCAGCCCCGGCATACCGGCATCGAGGACGAAGGTGAGCACGGGCCGGTCGCGCTTGCCGACATCGGAACCCGGGCCCTCGTCGAGCTTCGCGTAGACCACGATGACATCGGCGTCCGGACCGTTGGTGATGAACGTCTTCTGGCCGTTGAGGAGATAGTCCGAGCCATCGCGCCGCACATAGGTTTTCATGCCACCAAAGGCGTCGGAACCGGCGTCGGGCTCGGTGATCGCCCAGGCCGCGATCTTCTCCAGCGTCATCAGTTCCGGGAGCCAACGCTCCTTCTGCGCCAGCGTCCCGCGCGACATGATCGTCGAGGCGCCGAGGCCAAGGCTGACCCCGATGGTGGACAGCAGACCGATGCTCACCGCGGCGAGTTCGGTCACCAGGATGGCAGCCATCGACGCCTGGGCGCCCAGCTCACCCAGCCCCGCGCCCTTGGACTTCGACGGTGCCGAGTCGCGGGACTCCGCCTTCGCCCGTTCCCGATCCAGCATCGTCTTCACCGCTTCAGCTGCCATCACGTCGAGGCCGAACTCGCTGAACAGCTTTCGCGCGATCGGATACGGCGACCGGCTTCCGTCCTCGAGCTCCTCGATATGCGGCCGGATCTCCTTGGCGATGAACTCCCGCACGGTGTCACGCATGATGATGTCGGTCTCCGACCATTCGATCATGATCAGGCTCCCGGCAGACGTGCGGCGATATCGTCGATCTCCCAGACCTCGTCGGTCTCGATGGTCTCCACGTCATGCCAGCCCTTCAACAACGAGATGGCACCACCCTGCACCGCATACACCTGCCCGGTGAGCGGGCACTTCTCGCTGGCGAGATAGGCGACCAGCGGCGAGATGTTGGCCGGCGCGAACAGGTCCAGTCCGCCGTCCTCCGGTTCGGCCATGAGCGCGCCCATTCCCGGCGTGGCGAGCGTGAGGCGCGTGCGCGCGATCGGGGCAATCGCGTTGACCCGCACGCCGTAGCGCTCCAACTCCTCGGCGGCGATCAGGGTCAGCGCGGCGATGCCCGCCTTGGCCGCACCGTAATTGGCCTGGCCCGCATTCGGGATGGTGAGCCCGGATCCCGATGCCGTGTTGATCACCGCAGCCATCGGCTGCTCACCGGACTTCGCCTGCGCCTTCCAATACTCCGACGCATGATGCAGCATCGCGAAGTGACCCTTGAGGTGCACCGTGACCACGGCGTCCCACTGCGACTCGTCCATCCCGGCGATGAACGCGTCGCGCAGAATGCCGGCGTTGTTCACCAGCACGTCGAGGCGGCCGTACTCGTCGATCGCCTGCTGCACGAGGCTCTTGGCACCCGCCCAGCTGGAGATGTTGTCGCCGTTGGCGACCGCGCGGCCGCCCGCGGCGGTGATCTCCGCGACCACCTCGTGTGCCGGGCCGGAATCGGCACCCTCACCGGTGTTCGAGCCACCCAGATCGTTGACGACCACGAGGGCACCCTCACGAGCGAACAGGAGCGCGTGCTCGCGGCCTATCCCGCGGCCGGCACCGGTGATGACGGCAACCCGTCCGTCCAGAATTCCCATTTGTATTCTCCTGTAGGTTGTTTCAGCTCTAGTCGGCGATGACGGCGAGACCGTCGGTGATCGCCAGTTCGCCGGCAGCGGCCCGGCTGGTCTCGAAGGCGTACGTCGTCACAGCGTCGGCGCTCGACTGTTTCCAGATCCTGGTCTCCAGGTCGTCGCCCGGGAGCACCATCTTCGAGAACCGCACCGCCAGCCTCTTGAGTCGGGCTACGTCCGAATCGGCCACCTCGGTCAGCACTGCCCACGAGGTGAACGCCATGGTGCACAGACCGTGCGCGATGATGCCCGGTAGGCCCGCATCGCGGGCCACCTCCTCGTCGAGGTGGATCGGCATCGGGTCACCTGAGGCGGGCGAGTACCGGAACGTCTGGTCGAGGTCGACGTGCTGGTTCACCTTCGCGATCGGCGCGTTCGCCCGTAACCCTTCATCGAACTTGTGTGACGGAGTCAGCGTGCCGATCTTCTTGCCTGCGTTGAACCCTCGCACGAAGCAGGTCACGTATTGCTCGTTGACGAGCTCACCGTCCTCGGTGCGGCATTCGACGAGGATCGCTGCGCGGGTCCCGTTGTCGAGGCCCTCGTACCCGATCATCTTGCCCCGCGACACGAGCTTGTCGCCCGGCCGGATCGGCCGATGGAAGAAGAAGTCCTGCTCACCGTGCACCACTCGCGGCACCAGTTCCACTGGCAGCACGTCCACTGTCGGCATCATCATGGCCTCGAAGACCGGGACGATCGCGAAGACCGGCGGTGCGATATCACCCGCCCGATGCGCGGCGATCGGATCGTTGGTGGCCGCAGCATATTCCGCGATGCGTTCCCGGGTGACCTCGAATCGGTCATCCTCGGTCCAGGTGTCCAGTCCCGCGTCGTCGAATTCCAGCGTGTCGGTCATGTCAGACTGCTGCCGCTGCCAACTCGTCGAGCTTGGCCAGCGTCTTGTCGAGCTGCTTGGCGCCGTCCTTCTCGACTGCCTTGGCCAGCGCCCCCTTGACGAGGGCACCTTCGAAGTCGCCGGCAACGGTGAAGCGCGATCCGGTTCCGACCGGCTCGATAGTGAACGTGAAATCGGCCTTCACGCCGGCCATTCCGGTGCCACCGAGCGCCAAGCTCGTGGGTGCGTCGACCGACTTCACCGCCCATTCGATCTTGTTGGCCATGTTGAGCATGACGATCTTGGCGGTGAGCCGGGCTCCCGCGGTCAGGGTTGCCGGCGGCTCGTCGAGCCACTTGTCGTGAACGGTGAACCACTGACCCCAGGTGTTCGGGTTGGAGATGATGTCCCAGAGCGCTTCCGGGCTGGCCGCCAACTCACGTGTCGCTTCGATGTGTCCCATGAAAATGTTTCCTTTCGTCTGAGGTCAGCGCTCAGCGCGCTGGTAGGCGGTCACGACAGCCGCGCCGCCAAGGCCGATGTTGTGTTGCAGGGCGGCAGTCACATCCGACACCTGCCGTTTGTCCGCGGTCCCGCGCAGCTGCCAGGTCAGCTCCGCGCATTGCGCCAATCCGGTGGCGCCAAGGGGATGACCTTTGGAGATCAAGCCACCCGAGGGGTTGACCACCCACCGGCCGCCATAGGTGGTGTCACCGGAATCGATGAGCTTGTGGGCCTCACCTTCGCCGCACAGGCCGAGGGCTTCGTAGAGCAGCAGCTCGTTGGCGCTGAAACAGTCATGCAGTTCTATGACCTGAAAGTCATCAGGACCCAGCCCCGCTTGGTCGTAAACTCGCCGCGCCGCTTCGACATTCATGTGATGGCCGATCAGCGCCTTGCAGGTTCCGTCGAACGTGTTGGTGAAGTCGGTGGTCATCGCCTGGCCGACGATCTCGACGGCTTGTCCGGCGAGTCCGTGCCGGTCGACGAATGCCTCAGAGGCCAGAATCGCCGCACCTGAGCCATCCGACGTGGGTGAACACTGCAGCTTGGTCAACGGGTCGTAGATCATCGGCGCGGCAAGGATGTCCTCGAGGCTGTACTCCTCTTGGAACTGCGCATAGGGGTTGTTGACCGAATGCCGGTGGTTCTTGTAACCGATCTTGGCGAAATGCTCTGCGGTGGAGCCATATTCCTTCATGTGCTCGCGCCCAGCAGCACCGAACATCCACGGCGCCGGAGGGAACAGAACCTCGGATATCTCGGCGAGCGCCAGGAAGTGGTTCTCCATGGGCTGGGCCCGGTCGTTGAACGTCGAACCCAGCGATCCCGGTTGCATCTTCTCGAAGCCCAGGGCCAGCGCGCACTCGGCGAGGCCGCCGCGAATGGATTGCGCAGCAAGGTAGAGGGCCGTTGATCCGGTCGAGCAGTTGTTGTTGACGTTGACCACCGGAATACCGGTCATCCCCAGCTCGTAGAGCGCGCGCTGCCCCGACGTCGATTCGCCGTAGACGTAGCCGACGAAAGCCTGATCGATGTGTTCGAAGTCGATTCCGGCGTCCTCGATCGCCTTGCTGCCGGCTTCCTGCGCCATTTCCGGGTAGTCCCACCCTTCCCGACGGCCAGGCTTCTCGAACTTGGTCATTCCCACGCCGATCACGAACACTCTGTTCGCCATCACCACTCCTTCTCCCGGCATCGCTGGCATCGGTGCGACGCGATTCCAGAAACATACCGACCGGAACGTATCTTTGCAAGGGTCGGTTTCGACGCGCGTCGCGCTCAATCCCCGAGCAGCGCACGCGAGAGCTCGGGCCGCAGGTACAGGGCGGCCCGCTCCCAACGATGGCGTGCGCGAAGCTGATTGCGGTCAGCCAGGCTGGCGACCAGAATTCCGCGCAGTGCGTCCATGGCGGTGAAGATTGCGTTGCGTAGGTCCTTCTTCGGCACCCGGCCCGGCAGGAACTGGGCGATCGCGTCGACGATGGTGCCATTGACGCGCGGCTCGACCCGCGCGATATGCGCGGCCAAGACGTCGTCGGTCCAAGATGCAGCCCAAAGTTCCATCGTCGCAACAAATACCGCGCCCTGATGGGTTTCCCACAGCAGCTCCAACACGCTGCCGGCGATGTCGGGACTGTCGCGCAGACGGCCGTGTTCACGGACGACTGCCTGGATCCGCTGTTCGGCGAGATGCTCGACTGCCGTCACCACGAGCTGCTCTTTTGATTTGAAATGATGCCCTTGGGCGCCGCGCGTAACACCGGCGATGGCCGCGATCCGGTGTGTGGTAGTGCCGGCATAGCCATATGCCACAAGACATTCCACGGTGGCAGCGAGAAGACGCGATCGCATTGCCGCGGTTCGCTCCAACTGCGTCCTGGGCGCGTCGGGCATGCCGGCTCCGGCCACCACCGTCCTCCGATCGCTGCTGTGCGCAGGGATACTACATGCGTACCGGAGTGTATGTAAGTGCCAGGACTAACGTGGCGGCGGTGGGCTCACCGAGACTGGGCTAATCAGAGTCTTTGGCGGCCAACGCCTCTGAGAGCATGGCGGCCAGATACACGCATGCGCGGTCCCACCGCCGACGGGCTTGGGTCTGGTCTCGATCCACGAAACCGACGACCAGAATTCCGCGCAGCGCATCCATCGCGGTGTACAACACGTTCCGTACCTGCTTGCGTGCCGCATGATCGGGCAACAGTTGCGCGATGGCCGTGATGAGGGTGCTGTTGACCATCGGCTCGACCCGTGCCACCTCCTTCGCCAAGACGTCGTCGGTCCTGGCGGCCACCCACAACTCGATGGTGGCGACAAACATGTCACCCTGATGCGAATTCCACAGGAACTCCAGCACCCCGACAACCGGGTCGGGCCCCTTCCAGATGCCGGCGTCCTGGCGCATGGCCTTCTGAATCCGCTGCTGCGCAAGGTACTCGACAGCGGCGACGACAAGATCCTCTTTCGAGCGGAAATGGTGCACCTGCGCTCCGCGGGTCACACCGGCGATCTCGGCGATTCGCGGCGTGGTCGTGCCGGCATATCCGTAGGTCACCAGACATTCGATCGTCGCGTCGAGCAGCCGAGTCCGCATTGCTGCGGTGCGCTCAGCCTGAGTCCGGCGCTCACCCACGCTCACCACAACCATTGCCGCCTTACGACATCCCGATCCTCATGAGAATCGTCGTTTGTCGGACATCGTAGCGATCGAGTCGCGTATTGGCGCTCACGCCGTGCCGAAACGGTCGGTCGGCATCGTCAGACGACCGGTGATCGCCACGTTGTCAGCTCATAGCCACTAGATCAAGGCGTCGCCAGTCGAGAGCCGCGGGAGACCCCTACCCCACGGTGCGAGGCCTCGAGTGCGCCGTCGCGCTGCCCGGACGGCGTGCCGGCTCAGAGGAGCGATGCCCCGGGGTCGACCCGAGACCGGATCTCGGCGCTTTCCGCCCCGGTCGTTCGCCGGCATAGCCGGTGTTGATGATCTTTCGCAACGGTTTGTCCAATGCGTCCACGGCCGCATCGGGCACACCGAGGGCTCGCAGCGGCCTCGTCAGGGGAAGCTCATCGGTGGGTACCAGGATGTGAGTGGTCGTACCCCCCAGGGAGTTCGTGCTCGAGGTGACCACATTGCGTGGATCGTTCAGATCTACGCCCCCTTTGTTGGGGTGCAGATAGATCACCCCGGCAAGCGCGTTGAGGTCTGCCAACAGATTGAGCGGGTTATCCGGGAAATCGGCGTAGCCGTCGTACTCATGCACGATTTCTGTTGTGTCGTAGGGTGTTTCGACTGGAGCTCGGGGAATGGTGGCGTCCAGTATCGGAATGTGCACGTGCGGCAGCTTCGCCAGCAGCCCCCCGTCGCTGTTGGTGGGGTCCCCGATCGTGACGAAGGAGATGTCCGTCGGCGGGTCAGGCTGAGCCATCAGCGCCCGCTTCTCGTAGTTGACCACCACCGCCCCCTGGCTCAGTCCTACGACGGTGACCGGTCCGTCCACGTCGACCAGGGCGCTGTCGAGATTCGCGACCCCGACCGCGACCGACTCATCGAGCGTCAACTTCCCTTGAATCGGCCACAGCTGCGCGGGGTACTGCACGCCCGTGGGATCCGGATCGGTGAAGAGGCCTTGCTCGTACAAAGCATGCATCATCGCTTCCGACGGCACACTCTTGCCGGTGCCGCCGACTACCAGCACCTCGGCGGCCGTGAAAGCAGTCGACGGATCGGCAAGCGCGGACGAGGGCGTCATGGCGCACGCAGCCACCGTCACCCCCGCGAGAACACCGCATACCGCGCTGCGCGCGGCCATCCCACGACAACCCTTCATCGGAACTCCCTGACGCCGCGGCCGAACAGTGTGCTTTTACAAACATTCATGCACGTATGTGACATGAACCATAGCATCGCGCTCTCTCGGCCAGGCCCGAGTGGAGACGCTTGCGACATATGCGCTTTTGCGCATATATTCCTCGCATGGGAGCCGGACACGACCACAGCCACGGCGGTGACACGCGGGTGAGCCGGATGCTGATCGCCGCGGGCATCCTGACCGTGTTCTTCGTCATCGAGCTGACCACCGCGTTGATGATCAATTCGATCGCGCTGCTGGCCGACGCCGGACACATGCTGACCGACCTGGTCGCGATGTTCATGGGATTGACGGCCGTGCTGCTCGCTCGCCACGGGCCGGCGTCGGCGGCCCGCACCTACGGCTGGCACCGGGCCGAGGTGTTCACCGCCGTCGCCAACGCCGTCCTGTTGCTCGGTGTCGCGGCGTTCATCCTTTACGAGGCGATCGAACGGCTGGGCAACGCACCCGAGATCCCCGGCGTCCCGATGATCGTGGTGGCCGTCGCCGGCCTGGTCGCCAACCTGGCCGTCGTCCTTCTGCTGCGCTCCCAATCCGAAAAGAGCCTTGCGGTCAAGGGCGCCTACATGGAGGTGGTGGCCGACACCGTCGGCAGCGTGGGCGTGCTGATCGCCGGCATCGTGAACGTGACGACGCACTGGCCGTACGCCGACGTGGTGGTCGCGGTGTTCGTCGCGATCTGGGTGCTGCCCAGGGCGATCGGGCTGGCCCGGGCCGCGCTGCGCATCCTGTCCGAATCGTCGCCCGCCCACATCGACGTCGACGAGCTGCGGGCGGCGCTGGCCGCCGTCGACGGCGTCACCGAGGTGCACGATCTCCACGTGTGGACGCTGGTACCGGGCAAAGACATGGTGACCGCGCACCTGACCAGCACCGGAGACTCCGACCGGGTGCTCGACGACGCCAGGGCGGTGCTGTCCGCCCGCGGGCTCGAACACGCGACGGTGCAAGTGGAGCCGCCCGGATGCGCTGACGACTGCCCCGGCCAGACCGACTGGTGAGTTAGTTGAGCACTCCGCCGCGCTGGCCCATCGGGCTGCGCGCGGCGATCAGCACGGCCATCCCCGTCACCGCGGGATGGGCCGCGGGAGCGATGGGCTCCGGACTGATCGCCACCCTCGGCGCATTCACGTCTCGATTCGGCGGTGACCGGCCCTACGCCAACCGCGGTATCGAGCTGGCGACCGTGGCAATGTCGCTGGCCGCAGCAGTCGCAGTGGGCGGATGGTCGGCGCAGGTGCCGTGGCTCGGAGTGCTGATGGTGTCACTGGTCGCCGTTGCGGCGGTGTGGCTGTGCAACGCCCTGGCCGTCGGACCGCCCGGGGCGTATATCTTCGTCGTCGCCTGCGCCGCCGGGATCGGCGCCTCCGCGGCCCATTTGGCGCCCTGGGCGCTGGGTCTGCTGGTGCTCGCCGGGGGCGCGGTGGCCTGGCTGGTCCAGATGGCCGGGGCACTGGTCCATTTCCGCAAACCCGAACGCACCGCCGTCGCGGCCGCCGCCGAGGCCGTCGCCGGCTACATCGAGGCCGCGAACTCGCCGCAGGAACGCGCCGCCCGCCACCGCGCTGCCGCCGCGCTGCACCGCTCGTGGAGCGTGCTGGTGAATTATCAACCGCTGCAAGCCCGCCCGAGCAGCGTCCTGCACCAGCTGCGTGCCGCCAACCACGCAGTGCACGTGTTGTTCACGACGGCGGTCACCGCCGCCGCGCAGGGCACCGCCCCGGCTCCCGAGACCGCCGCGTTGGCCCGCCGGCTCGGCACGCTGCAGTCGCCGCCGGAGGACGTCGCGACCCGCGAGGCCGACCGGATACCGCTGGGGAGTCCGCCGGTGCTCACCGTGCTGCGCCGTGCGATCAGCCCGGGATCGCCGGTCCGCCACATCATGCAGCGAGTCGCCGTCGGCGCCCTGCTGTCCGGAGCGGCGGCGATGGCCCTGGGTGTGGACCATGCGTACTGGGCGATGGCGGCCGCGGTCCTGGTGCTGCATCAGGGCACCGACCGCAGCCGCACGATGCGCCGCGGTGGCGAGCGGCTGCTGGGCACCTGGGTTGGCCTCGGACTGGCCGGGGCGATCCTGTCGCTGCACCCGCACGACCTGTGGCTGGTGCTATTGCTGGCGCTGCTGAACTTCATCATCGAGGTGCTGGTGGTCCGAAACTATGCGCTGGCAACGGTTTTCATCACCACTGCGGCACTGACCATCTCGTCGGGTACGCATGCGGTCGACGTCGGGCACCTTCTGCTGGCGCGCGGCATCGACACGCTGATCGGCTGCGGGATCGGGGTGGCCGTCTACCTGGTCGCTGTCCGCTGGCAGGAGTCCACCCGCTTGACCGACGCGATAGCGCGCACCCTGGACGCGGCTGCGCAGGTACTCCCCTATGTCGCCGCCGGTGACACGGTCGGGCTGGCGGCGCGGGCGGCTCGCCGGGATCTGCAGATCGCCGCGATCGCTCTGATGGAATCCGACGAGGCCGCGATGGCCGGGTCGGTACGGCAACGGGAAGCCGCCGAGCAGTGGTTGCCCGCGGTGACCGCGACCGAGCAACTGGCCTACCGCACGATCGCGGCCTGCTGGACCATCGAGCACCGCGCTGACGGCGTCGAGTTCGGCCGCTCACTGTTCGGCGGCCGATCAGCCCAGCCGCACGTCGAGGCGCTCGCGGCGCTCGCAACCGCAGTGCGCACCGGCGCTGCGGCACCCGAGCGCGGCGATCCCCTGCCGTTCCTGGCCGACGAGGTCACCGAGCTGCGCCGGTCTCTGGCCCGGGACTAGGCGAGGCCCAGTTCGACGCGGGCCGCCGGATCGCAGTCGTCGAGCAAATCCAGGCACCGAGCGAACTCGTCGGTCTCCCCGATGGCGTCGGCGGCCCGCGCCAGCGCCGCGACGCAGCGCAGGAAGCCGCGGTTCGGTTCATGGCGATAGGGAACGGGACCGAAACCCTTCCAGCCGTTGCGGCGCAACTGGTCCAGGCCACGGTGGTAGCCCGTCCGGGCGTAGGCGTAGGCGGTGATCGCCTTGTCATCGGCGAGCGCTTCCTCGGCCAAGGTCGCCCACGCCACCGATGCGGTCGGGTGCGCTGCGGCCACGATGGCCGCCTTCTCCCCGGCCAGCAGTTCCGCTTCGGCCTCGATATCCCCAGGCAGCAGCACGGGCTCGGGGCCCAGAAGGTCACCAAACGATGTCATTGCCCTATTGTGCCGGTGCCACCGCCCGCCGATGGGCGGACCCAACGGTTAGGGTCAGAAGCACCAGTACTTCAGGAGGACGGCAGCACCCCATGTCGAACCCATCCGGGCCCGACCACGACGAGGTCACCGGACCCGTCGCGCCGGCCGGTGACGAGCAGGCTCCTCAGGAGACCGACCCGGCCACCGAGGTGTTCAGGGCCACCGAGCCATCGGGCGAACGTCGTTTCACCGCACCAGGATTCGATGCGGGGTCAACGCAGATCATCCATCGCGAGCCCGATCCGGAAACCGAGATCTTCTCCACACCGACCGAGGTCTTCCCGGCCTCGGGGCCGCCTCGGACGGGACCGCAGGCCATTCCGCCGCGCCCGCCTGCGACCCGCAGGCGCAGCTGGGCTTTCGTGCTGGCGGTGATCGCGGTAATCGCCGCGCTGGCCGCGATAGCCGTTCTCGTCACCGTCCTGCTGACCCGCCACGACTCGGCGAAGGCATCGCAGGAGGACATGGTCCGCGCGACCATCCAGAACTTCGACACCGCCGTGCAGAACGGCGATCTGGCCGCCCTGCGTGGCATCACCTGCGGCCAGACCAGGGACAGCTACGTCAAGTACGACGACGCGGCCTGGTCGGACACCCACGCGCGGGTGGCTGCGGCCCGGCAGTACCCGGTGGTGGCCAGCATCGACGAGATCGTCGTCAACGGTGACCACGCCGAGGCCAACGTGACGTCATTCATGGCGTTCGACCCGGCGACGCGATCGACCCGTAGTTTCGACCTGCAGTTCCGCGACAACCAGTGGAAGATCTGCCAAGCGTCCTGAACCCGACAACCGTCGAGATCGACACCAGGGTCGGGAATCGGGCTGATCCACAACCCTGACGTCGATCTCGCGGGCAGGTCAGTACAGCTAGCCGGCCGAGACGGAGCGGCCTGCGCTGTGCAGGTCGTTGCACGCCTCGACGACGCGCTCGGCCATCGAGGCCTCGGCTTTCTTGAGGTAGCTGCGCGGATCGTAGACCTTCTTGTTGCCCACCTCGCCGTCGACCTTGAGCACGCCGTCGTAGTTGGTGAACATGTGCGCGGCCAGCGGGCGGGTGAAGGCGTACTGGGTGTCGGTGTCGACGTTCATCTTCACCACGCCGTACTTCAGCGAGTCCTCGATCTCGGACTTCAGCGAGCCCGACCCGCCGTGGAAGACGAAGTCGAACGGCTTGGAGCCCTCGGGCAGGCCGAGCTTGGCCGACGCGACCCGCTGGCCCTCGGCCAGCACCTCCGGCTTGAGCACCACGTTGCCCGGCTTGTAGACGCCGTGCACATTGCCGAACGTCGCGGCCAGCAGGTATTTGCCGTGCTCACCGGCGCCGAGGGCCTCGATGGTCTTCTCGAAGTCCTCCGGCGAGGTGTACAGCTTCTCGTTGATCTCGGCCTCGACGCCGTCCTCTTCGCCGCCGACAACGCCGATTTCGATCTCCAGGATGATCTTCGCCGCGGCCGCCTGCTTGAGCAGTTCCTGCGCGATCGACAGGTTCTCGTCGATCGGGACGGCCGAGCCGTCCCACATGTGCGACTGGAACAGCGGATTCTGCCCCTTGCTCACCCGCTCCGCGGAGATGGCGAGCAGCGGACGGACCAGGCCGTCGAGCTTGTCCTTGGGGCAGTGGTCGGTGTGCAGCGCCACCGTGATCGGGTACTTGGCGGCGACGACATGGGCGAACTCGGCCAGCGCCACTGCGCCGGTGACCATGTCCTTCACGCCGAGCCCGGATCCGAATTCGGCTCCGCCGGTGGAGAATTGGATGATGCCGTCACTGCCGGCGTCGGCGAAACCCTTGATGGCCGCGTTGATGCTCTCCGAACCCACGCAGTTGATTGCCGGGAACGCGAACGAGTGCTCCTTGGCGCGGCCCAACATCTCCGCGTAGACCTCGGGCGTGGCGATGGGCATGGCACTTCCTTCCGACTGTCCGGCTGACGAGGTCAGTATGACAAGAAGCCGATCGGCTGGCACAGGTCACTGACAGTGACGTCTCGACGGTCACCGGTACCCTTGTGCCTCGTGACCACCACCACCCTGGCGCTCATGCCCGACTTCCTCGACCCGCTCAAGCTGATCGAGCAGTTCGGCACCTGGGCCCTGGTCGGCATCCTGGTCGTCGTCTTCATCGAGTCCGGCGTGCTGTTCCCCGTGCTGCCCGGCGACACGTTGTTGTTCGTGGCGGGCATGCTCGCCGCCGGGACCGCCGCACAGGGCGCCGACGTCAACGCCAACTTCCAGCTGTGGCAGCTGCTCGTGTTCATCCCGATCGCCGCCGTACTCGGCGGCCAGGTGGGTTACGTCGTCGGCCGCTTCCTGGGCACCGCCATGTTCAAACCGAACGCGCGAATCCTCAAGCAGCGCTACCTCGACGAGGCGCACATCTTCTTCGAGCAGCGCGGCCCGTTCGCGATCGTGCTGGCACGCTTCGTCCCGATCGTGCGCACCCTTGCCCCGATCACCGCAGGCGCGGCCAAGATGAAGTACCCGGTCTTCACGCTCTACAACGTGATCGGTGCGGTGCTCTGGGGTGTCGGCCTGACGCTGCTCGGCTACGGTCTCGGGCAGTTCGAGATCATCCAAAAGCTGCTGGAACCGATCTTCATCCTCATCGCGGTCGCGTCGATCACCCCGATGATCTGGGAGTGGTACAAACGCCGCAAAGCCGCCAAGGACGCGACCGATCCGGTTTCCGGGTCGTAAAAATTTGCCCGCAGATCCGTCTGCGGTACCGCTCCGACCGGCGCACGCGCAGGTGACCCAGCCTTTTGCCAGCTAGCGCACAGCGATCCTCACAGTATCGGCAGCTAGTTTGCGCTGATCGCGTGAAAGGTCACAGCAAATGGTCAAGATCATCGCCAGTGGACTCCTGGCTTCGGCGGGCATCGGCCTCGCCGCACTCTTCGGCGGGATCGGCGTCGCATCGGCAGGCAGCCCCACCACAACGTTTGCCGTGCAGGACGGCGACAGCGGTGCCGGCGGTGCAGCGATCGACTCCGACGGCACTCAGGGCGACTTCAAGTCGGCCGTCGACGGCTCCATGAGCGGCCCGCTCATGGTCGCCGCCCCGCAGGACAAAGCCGTCCCGTAAACAGCCACCCGCGAAGTCGGCAGCGCCGCGGCGCCGGTCAGGCCGTGGGCACTTGCTGACTGGCCGACTGAAACCCACCGGCGATGACTGAGATGGTGTCGCCGGGGACGAACGGGATCTGGGCGAATCCGTTCTCGTCGGTGGTGACCGTGTTCGAACCCACGGTCACGGTTGCACCGCGGACGGCACGGGGATAACCATCCTCGGCGACCGTGGCAGTGACTCGCACCCTGTTGTCGAATGACGTAATCGCCAGCTGAGGCTGGTTGATGACCGGGAAGTCGGTTTGGATGGGCACGCCCGAGTACGAGACACCGTTGATCTCCGACGAGACCGTGCCGGAAAACGCGTTCGCCTTGCCGGCTTTGATGCTGCCCTTGAGATAGCCGGTGCGTTCACCTGTGCTGGTCAGATCCGCAGTCCAGGTGGCATTACCGATCGGGTTGACCACCGTGACCTTCTCGGTGCCGTTGATGAAGGTCTTGCCGTCGTCGGAGTAGTTGTCGTACGTCACCGAATACGAGCCCGAAGCGAACGTGCCGCTGTAGCTCAAGGTTGCCGTTCCGGAGTCCTTCCCCTGGAGAACTCGGGACGGCACCTGACGGCCCATCATCGGGGTGTACTCCTCAACCGGCACCGACCACTTGGCAATGGCGTCGGGATCCTGGTGCACCGGCGGCAGCGGGGTGGTCGCCTCGCGGGTGGGGAAGCTGATGATGCTGAAGCGCCAGGGGGTGTCGGGCGCACCGGGAGTCACGGTGTCCGGGCGCTGCTGCTCGTTGATCAGGGCACGAGTGGAATCGGGGAACCAGCTCCAGCCACGAATCGTCCAGTCGGGATCGATGATGACGGGCTGACCTGAGTAGCTTCCCAACTGCTGACCATCATCGAGGTTCATCACCCACGGCTCGTTCATCGCACGCCGGTTGTTCCACAGGCTCACCCGCGCCATCTGGGGGAATGCCGCGACGTCCAGGAGCGAAGGCCGCTGCAGCGCGGTGAAGACGTCCATGCGGTCGGCTCCACGCGCTGAGCTGAAGTAGACCGATCGGCCATCCGGGGCAACGTCACCGGACTCGTTGTAGTCCAGATCGGTGGTGAGCTGACGCCGCTCACCGGTGAGCGTGTCCAGTAGATAGATGTCGTAGTTGAGCCCGGTGGTGGTGGTCTGGTACTTCAGATACCTGCCGCCGGCATGCCAACTGCCGCCCTCATAGAAGCGCGTGGCGTTGGCGAAATCTTGTGCGTATTCGGTGTTTTCGTCCCACTGCGGGGCGAAGATCCGCTGATCGACCAGCTTGTAGCCAGTGTCGGTGGCAACCAGCCGTGCGATGCTCATCCGCGGCCCGGTGATCGGCGTGTTCTCGGTCCACGTCACGTATTCGCCGAATGGGTCCGGCTTCGCTTCCCGATTCTGGGTGCTCGCGGCCAACGGGCCCCGATCCGACGGGAACTCCACATTCTTGACGGTGGGGTTCGCGCATGAGGAGATCGAACCTTGGCACTCCAGAATGGCATAGCTGATCAAGCCCGCTCCCCCGAGCGGATCATCGGCTGACTGCTGCCCAGACGTGCTGGCGAACCAGATTTTCTGATTGCCCTCGAGCGCAATGGCTTTGGCGGCGTTGGTAACCAAGCCGCACGAAACACATTGGTATTCACCGCCATCCAAGTTGCTCACGGCGATCTGCGTCTTGCCGGCGATGGTCACGGACAGCAGCAGATGGTCGCCGTCAGGAGTCAGGTCCGCGCCATTGACGACCACACCGTCCGGGACGTCGAAAGTGATCACCTTCTCGACCGTGAACGGCTCCAACGGCGACGACGGCGACGCGTCGGGCAGTCGGGTGACGGCCACAGGCAGCCGCGGTGTCGGCGTGCCGCGGTCCGGGGAGAACAGGAGCGCCAAGGGATGGAACCGGCCGTCGGTGACCTTGACGGTGAAAGCGTCGGCCCCACCGAACTCGGCAAAGAGCGCTGTCGGCGTGAAGGTGAACTTCCCGGTGAGTGGATCGATCACCACACTGCCGTACTTCGGATCGGCAAGCACCTGGTATGTCAACCGGTCGCCATCCGGATCGATTGCGCCGATGGTGCCGGTGATGACCCCGTTGCTCATGTCTTGCGAATTGAGGCTGGCACGGTAGTGAACGGTCGGGGGTCGATTGAAGAACGTTCGCCGGATCCACGTGAGAGGCGCCCAATCCACTGCCGTCCGTTGAGGCGGCATCGGCGCTGGCAACCCCACCGGGGTCAGCCCGGCAGCGACGACAGTGGTCGCCGTGGCATCGGCGGGCGAGTCGCTCGAGGCAGTCGTCGACGATGGACTCGACAGCCGCTGCTTGTTGCTCGACGAGGTCCGGAAGCCACCCGTGCCCGGCCGGGGCTTCGGGGAGGGGGTGGTTGCGGACGAGGTGGCGCCGTTGCCCGCTCTGGCGGGGCGGTTGGCTGCGGTGCGAGAACCGGCCCGCGGGCCGAGCCGGTTCGTTGTCGCCGCATTTGCCGCATGCTGACTCGAGGAGGTGACAGAGCCTCCCGCATCGGCGTCCGCCGTATCAGCGGACGCCACCCCACTGCCCGTCGTCACGGCGGTGATGACGTAGGCCGCCAGCGCGAGGCCGCCGACCTGCGCGGCGCGCGCGCCGATGAGCGCCCCATCGGTCTTGATGGGTGCGTTGCTCCCCGGAGGACGTTTCCGCTGGGCGGGTTTCTTTGCGGCTGATGAGTCCAGGGAGTCGGCCATTGACGGAGTCCAATCTCGGAGGGCAACGATGCCCAGGGGTATGGCGTACATCACTCCTGGAGGTCGGTGTGACGTATGGCGCAGTAACATACCTTCAGAGCTGTATCTAGTCAACGGACCTCGATCCCCTCGCTGTCCGTGACTGATCAAGATGACGAGCAGCGCTGGTCAGGACACGATTTGGGAGGAGATACCGCCGCCACGGTGTGAACGGCGAGCACCGCCCGTCGTCAGGGTGACACCTGCTGCGTCGCGACACCCGCCCACGGCGCCGGGCCCGCTCGACGCGTTACTTAGGTGCGGCGCCGGCTGACGACCGCGATCAGGATCAGCAGCACCAGCGCGGCGACGCCGGCCGCCACGTACTTGGTCATCGACGTGCCGCCGGCCAGCGCCAGCAGGTCGATCGGTTCCGGTTCCCGAGCGGGGGTGGCCGCGGGCGCAACACGCGGGGCGGCCGTCGCCGCCGCGGTGCCCAGCCCCGCGGCACCGGGCGTGGCCGGGGTGTCCAGGGCGGCTTCTACAGCGCTCTCGGGGATCTCCGGTACGTCGGCGCCCTCGGCCAGCTTGGCTTCCAGCGAGTCGACGAACTGTCCGAGCAGTTTCTCCGACACCTGCTGCAGCATGCTGCTGCCGAACTGGGCCAGCTTGCCGACGATCTTCAGATCGGTCTCGACGCTGACGCGGGTGTGATCGCCCGCCTCGTGCAGTTGCAGGACGACGACCGCAGCCGCGTTGCCGGTGCCGCGCGCTTCCTTGCCGCGCCCGTCGACGACGGCGCGATGCTGGGACTCGTCGCGCTCCACGAAGTGCGCCTTACCGCTGAACTCACTGGTGACCGGTCCGACCTTCACCTTGACCTTGCCCAGGTAGTCGTCGCCTTCCTGGCCGGTGAGCTGCGCACCCGGCATCAACGGGACCACCTGCTCCATATCGCTGAGGACTGCCCACGCCTGCGCGATCGGAACGCTGACGGTGAACTCGTTGTCGATCTTCATGGGCTCTCCTCATCCAGTGGCGAGTGCGGTACGAAAACTCGTTGCGCACCAGCCTGCCAGCACCCCGCGGCGGTCCGATGCACCGACCCCTGATGTGATAGAGCAGCGCCGCCGGCGACTCAGATATTGCTCAATTCCACTGGCACCGAGGCACTGTCGCGCTCGTCGTGGTGGATCCGGCCCTCGGTCTCCGACAGCGGGCGTCCGCCCCCACCCCAGCGCCGAGCGATGATCTCGGCGGCGATCGACACCGCGGTCTCCTCCGGAGTGCGGGCACCGAGGTCCAATCCGATCGGGCTGGCGAGCCTGCTCAGTTCCGCATCGGTCAGGCCGGCCTCGCGCAAGCGCGCCAACCGGTCGGCATGGGTGCGCCGAGATCCCATCGCCCCGACATAGCCGACGTCGAGCCGCAGAGCCACCTCGAGCAGCGGCACGTCGAACTTGGCGTCATGGGTGAGCACACAGATCACCGTGCGGGAGTCGATCGCCCCGGCCTGCGCCTGCGCGGCCAGATATCGGTGCGGCCAGTCGACGACCACCTCGTGCGCGGTGTGGAACCGGGCAGGCGTGGCGAACACCCCGCGGGCATCGCAGACCGTCACTCGATAGCCGAGGAAAGCACCTTGTTGGGCCACCGCGGCGGCGAAGTCGATGGCGCCGAACACCAGCAGCCGGGGGCGCGGGGCGTGGCACGCGACGAACACCTCCATACCCTCGCCCCGGCGCTGCCCGTCCGGACCGTAGCTGAGCACCTCACTGCGGCCGGCAGCAAGCAGGCCCCGCGCATCGTCGATCACCGCAGCGTCGGCGCGCGCCGAACCCACAGTGCCAGCGGCACTTTCCGGTTCGACGACCAGCCGTCGCCCCAGCCACTCACGGTCAGGGTGGGCGATCACGGTGGCTACCGCCACCGGTCGATGCTCGGTGATGGCGTCGAGCACTCGGTCCAGGTGCGCAAAAGTGCTGCGCGAGATCGGCTCGATGAAGATGTCAAGCGTTCCGCCGCACGTCAGGCCGACCGAAAAAGCGTCGTCGTCGCTGACCCCGTACCGCTCCAATCGGGGTACTCCGCTGACGACGACGTCGCTGGCCGATTCGTAAACCGCGCCCTCCACACACCCGCCCGACACCGAGCCGCTCACGGCTCCGTCAGGGGCCACCACCATCGCCGCACCGGGCTGCCGAGGCGCCGAGGCGAACGTGCGCACGACGGTGGCCAGCCCGGCCGTCCCACCGGTCCGCCAGATCGCCGCAAGCTCGGCAAGAACGTCCTGCACGGCATCAAACGTAAGCCGAATCGCGGTTACCGGCACCCATTCACGACAAGCAATGGCCTAGCGGGTGTCAGCCCCTCACTTATCCGCTAGTTGGGGAAGTTCACGTCCTTGGTGACCGCTTCCCACTGGTCGATCGACGCCGACAGCGCAGCGATCTTGTCCCGCATCGCCTTCAGGACATCCCGGCCGAGCAGCAGCCGCAGCGGTGGCTCGTCCAGCTTGGTCACCATCAGAACAGCTTCGGCGACCTTGCGCGGGTCGCCCGGCAGATGGTCGGCGAACTGCTTGATCAGATCCTTGCGCGCCGCCACGTCGGCGTACTCGGTGATCGGCGCGCCGGATTCCTTCATCGAGCGCGACGCCCAGTCGGTCCGGAACGCCCCCGGCTCGATCAGCGTCACCTTGATACCAAGGGCCGCCACCTCTGCCGACAGCGCCTCACTGACCGCCTCGAGCGCGAACTTGGTGGACGAGTAGTACGCGTTGGGCGGGTTGGCCACGAGACCGGTCATCGAAGAGATGTTGACGATGTGGCCCGAACCGCGGGCACGCATCGCGGGAAGCACCGCTTTCATCATGTCGACGGAGCCGAAGTAGTTGACGTCGAACAACTTTCGCACCTCGGCGTCTTCACCTTCTTCGACCGCCGATAGGTAGCCGTGTCCGGCGTTGTTGACCAGAACGTCGACGCCACCGAAGGCATCCTCCGCGGCGCGCACAGCGGCCGCGATCTGATCAGGGTCGGTCACGTCGAGCGCGGCGGCCGCCGCGAGGTCTGGGAATTCGGCGACCAGATCAGTGACCGCCTCCGCACGTCGCGCAGTGACGAGCACTTGGTGGCCGTCTTGCAGTGCGGCACGGGCGATTTCGCGTCCGAAGCCGGTGGAGCAGCCGGTGACCAGCCAGCGTGCCATCAGTTGGTCCTCTCGTTCGGGGTGCCTTCGGGTAACCGGCGCAGATACGCCTGCCGCCGCGACGCCAACTGTTCGGCCCGCTGTTCGCCGGTGAAGCGGACGAGGCCGGGGACCTCGTCGTCGAGCCGGTCGAGCGGGACGACGCGGCCGGTCGCGCCGAGATCCGGCGTCGGTCCGCCCTCGGCGAACTCGGCCATCCGCAGCGTGAGAACACCTTCCCGCAAGCCATCGGAGTCGATCCAGTTGGCTACCCCGGGATCGACCGGAGAGATCACGTAGGTGTAGCTGCCGTCGGGGTCGGCCACCGACTGCGCCTTGTTCAGGCTGCCGGTGGCATCGACGATGTTGAGCGTGGTGCCCCAGATGTTGCTCAGCGGAACCGTGAAGTACTCGGCACCACCGTCGTTGACGTTGACCACGAAAGTCTCGTCGGGACCGAGGTCGAACCGGCCCATCACGTATACCTGGTTCTTCATCGCGCCGACTTTGTCCGCCGACCAGGCCAGGTTGAAGTGGTTGGCCGGCATCTTGTAGATGCCGTGGCTGAGCTTGCCGGTGAAGTTCGCGAAGTAGGCCATCATCGCCGCGGTCGCCTCGGCTTGCTCGTCGAGGGTGCGGGCGGGTGTGGCCGGTGCGCCACCGAGACGTTCGACGGTGATGTGGTTGGGATCGTCACTGGCCCAGTCCAACAGCACATCGCGGATGTAGAACTCGTGGGCCTCGGACGTGGTCTGCACGTGGTTGCGCCGGCCGTTGGCCGGCTCGGAGTCCACGGTGATCGTGTAACTGCCGTCGCTGTCGACATCCATGGTCTTGCCGTTGAGGACGGCGACGGTGCCCATGTTGGCGTCCCACAGCGTGAAGTAGTTCTCGGTCATCCGATGCTCGCCGACTCGCCCGCGGATCACGTAGCGCTCATCGCCGGAGATCGGGATCACCCGGTACACGGTGTCCGGATTGTCGATGCCCCAACGAGATCCGGGGATCTGCCGATCGCCGACCGGGTGCGCCAGCCGGGTGATGCAGCTGACCTTGGGCCGCAGCTTGTCCTGGTTGGACGACCACACCGCCGCCGAGAACATCACCTCGGCGAACGCGGCGTCGAACCGCTCCCGCATGGCATCAGAGGCTTTCGCGCGGCTCAGCCAATTCTCCGCGACCGCCCGGTAGGCCTCTTTGACGGTCGGGTGTTCGGTCAGCTCGAGGGCTGCCAGTTCCTGCTCGTGCTGCGAGGGTGTCGCGACCGGGTCGTCGGCACTCATTGGTTGTCCTTTCGAAAACGCTTGTTGTACAACGCGAAACGTTCATCAATCTGCCCGTCGCTGAGGCCATAGGCACCCAGGTCGTACGGCGGGCGCGGAACTTCACGCGGCCGGTTGGCCAGCCAGCCGGACATCGCGCCGGCCGCGGTGTCGGTCAGTTCCAGCCCGACCGCGTCGTACACCCGGCGCACCTGACCGATCGGGTCGGCGACCGCATCCTCGTACTGGATGTCGGTGACCCGGGCCGGCTCGTCGGACCAACTGTCCCGCACGGCCAGTGCGCGGTCATTGGTCCAGCCCATGCGCTCGAGCCATTGCGACCCCACCCGCCGCGGGTCGACCTCGTCGGCGTGCATGGCGTGCAGGGTCGCATTCAGACTGGCACCGGAGGCCACGGTGGTACGCGGATCGCGGTGCATGTGGACGACGTGTACGCCGGGGAATTCGTCCCGCAGTGCATCGAGGTACCCGAGATGAGCAGGCGATTTCAGTACCCAGCGCCCGGCGGTGATTCCTCGGCGGCGCTGCTGCCACTGCAGGAATCGCAGCATGCGGTGCAGATAACGGTAGGCCGGCGCGAAATCCTGGGTGTTGAGCCACGATCGGTAATTGGGCAGGTTGGCACCGGACTCCGGAACATGCGACAGGAAGGCATCAGCCAGGAAGACGATCTCTTCCTCGGCTTCCCTGGCATACATCGGATGGATGGCGAACAGTTCCGGGGCCAGCTCGCGGGACTTGTTCTCCCGCGCTTCACTGATTGCGATGCGCGGGTCGGTGCGGGCGAAGTCGTGGTCCAGTTTCGGCGCGGCCTCCACCACCTCCCAGCCGCGGGCACAGTGCAATCGTGTGTCGGCGGCGAGTAGACGCTGCAGCAGCGTGGTCCCGCTGCGCATCATCCCGACGACGACGATCGGTGCCTCGACCTGTTCGTCGAGGATCTCGGGGTGGCGTTCGATCCACGCCTGCGTGCGCAGCCGCATGCGGAGGCTGTGCACGATGCCGGATCGCAGAATGTGCTCACCGATCGCGTTGAGCCCCGCGCCGGGGTAGTCGTCGAGCAGGACGCCCAGGGGTTCCTCGAAGTCCCCGGGACCCCAGTCGCTGAGCCCTTCCTTGCGCTGGGCGTCGGCCAGGACGCCCGCCATCGCAAAGGTGCCGGCCATCGGCTCAGAACTTCAGGTGCTGGCTCACGTCGCCGACCTGGTCGACGAACATGGTGCGCGAGTCGAACCACCACTGGCCGTCGATCCGATGGAAGGTGTCGTGATAGTGCCCGGTGACGATGACCTGCAACGGCAGCTCAGGAGTGGCCTGGGTGACGCAGTAGTAGGACCTGCTGCGTGCGGTTCCGGCTTCGTCGTCGATGTACAGCTGCACGTTGCTGGTGTTGTGCTTGGTCTTGGGCGTCCCGTCCTCATAGAGGCGGGTGGCCATCTCGTACATGCCGCGCACCCGGTCCCGGCCCTCGAAGACCGTCTCGGGCGGCCCGTTCTCCACACCGCAGATACGCCCGTGCGCGAACAGGTCCGCGACGCCGTCGAGGTCGCCGGCATCGATCAGTTCGGCATAGACGTAGATGAGGTTGGTGATCGCTTGCGCACTGTCGCTCATGTCAAGCCGATGATCGCAGAGCAATTGCTTAGATGGGCTTGTTTGTCCAGAATTGCCGCTATGCTCGCCCGCGTGACTCAGTGGTCGCCGGCCCGGCTCGGCAATCTCAGCGGTAAGCGAATCATCGTGACAGGCGCGACCAACGGTGTGGGGCTGGGCACGACGCGAGCTCTGGCCCACGCAGGCGCACATGTGATCATGGCCGTGCGCAACACCGCCCTCGGCGAGCAGCGCGCCGCCGAGATCGCCGGATCGACGGAGGTGATCGAGCTGAACCTGGCCGATCTCGCCTCGGTCCGCGGCTTCACCGACCGGCTCGACGGCGACGTCGACATCCTCATCAACAACGCCGGCGCGCTGACCGACAAGCGTCACGAGACCGTCGACGGTTTCGAGACCACCTTGGGCACCAACGTGCTGGGTCCGTTCGCGCTGACGAACCTGTTGTTCGCCCGGGTACGTTCGCAGATCATCAACGTCTCTTCCGACGGCCACCGCCAAGCGACTCTTCGCCTCGACGACATGCACCTGCGCCACAGCAAGTGGACGTCGATGGGTGCCTACACCCATTCGAAGCTCGTCATGATGCTGTGGGGCCTGGAGCTCGACCGCCGACTGCGGGCCGCCGACTCCGGCGTCGTCACCCAACTGGTGCATCCCGGCTGGGTGGCCTCCAACCTGACCCAGACATCCGATTCACCGTTGATGTCGTTGGCGCACAAGGTGGCCAAAGGGGTGGCCGACCGATTCGGCAACGACATCGACCAGGGCGCGGCACCGACGCTGTACTGCATCAGCGAGCCGATCCCCCCGGGCAGCTACGTCGGGGCCAGCGCCCGGCTGGGATTGCGCGGCGAGCCGGCACTGATCGGCCGCTCCCCCGGCGCGTGTGATTACGACGCGGCCGCCCGAGTGGTGCAGTTCGCCGAAAAAGAAACCGGCACAACGATTCCGGTCTAGCGTTCGGCCGCCTCAGTGGGCCGGCCGGCCTCCAGCGCGCGGATCAGGCTGGCCGCATCCCACGGCCCCTTGTGCCGAACACCGTTGACGAAGAACGTCGGTGTTGAGTTGAGATCCATCAGCTCGGCGTCCTGCGCGTCGTCGTCGACCCGGTGCAATACCCGCGATGAATGCAGGTCGTCATCGAATTGAGCGATGTCACAACCGACTTGGTCGGCGTAACGGTAGATGTGCTGCCATTCCAGGTGGTCCTGGAACTCGAACATCTGCACCGCAAGGTCGAAGAACTTGCCCTGCAGGGCGGCGGCCTCGCTGGCTCGGGCAGCGTCCATGGCGCGCGGATGCACCCGCTCCAGCGGTAGATGCCGCCACACATAACGCAGTTGGTCACCGAAGTACTCGCGGACTTCGTCGATCGAGCCGGTGGCGCGGCTGCAGAACGGGCACTCGAAGTCGCCGTATTCGACCAGGGTCAGCGGCGCGTCCACTCGCCCGCGGATGTGGTCGCGTTCCGGGTCGACGTCACGGACCAGCTTGTGGCCGACCGGAACCGGCGGGCTGAGCTTATCGGTGAGCCGGAAGACAGCCCATCCCAACGTGAATGCGATCACCGACGCCGCCAGGACACCGACGCGGGCCAGGTCGGCTGAACGCGGATTGGTGATCGCCAGGTCGACGATGAACAGCGAGATGGTGAAGCCGATACCGGACAGCGCCGCGCCACCGGCGACGCGTCGCAACGTCAAGCCCGGAGACAGCCGCCCGAGTCCGGTGCGCTGCACGATCCAGGTTGCCCCGGTGATGCCGATCAGCTTGCCGAGCACCAGGCCGGCCACCACGCCCCAGGTCAGTGGCGAGCGCACGGCCGCCAACACGGTGTCGGCGTCCAGTCGCACACCGGCATTGGCCAGCGCGAACAACGGCAGCACGCCGAAGGAGACGTACGGCCCGAAACCGGTGACCAGCCGTTCGTTGATCGAAATCGAATCGCGCAGACTGCGGGTGGCGGCGCGGGCGTACTCCGAATTCGGTGACTGGCGAAATGCCCGGATCACGTCGACGGCGGCCTCCACGCGCTGGCGTTCGGGGGTGAACACCGGGATCACCAGAGCCACCACCACACCGGCGAGGGTGGGGTGCACCCCGCCGGCGAACAGGGCCAGCCACAGAGCAACGGCCAGAATCGAATACGACACCCCACGCAGGGCGGCCGGCAGGTAGCGAACGCCGACCAGCGCAAGCACGAGCGCGACGGCGACCACCAGCGGCACGATCCGGATCTGTTCGGAGTAGAACAGCGCGATGGCGGCCAGTGCACCCACGTCATCGACGACCGCCAACGTCAAAAGGAACGTCCGCAGCCGCGCCGGATATTTGGGCGCAATGATGGCCAGCGCCCCAACCAGGAACGCGGTATCGGTCGAGATGACGACTCCCCATGCACTGGCATCCTCGCCAGAGGGGTTGAGCAGCAGGAAGATCACCGCAGGCATCGTCAGCCCGGCGATCGCCGCGACCACCGGCACCAGGGCACGTGAGCGCTCGGTGAGTTCGCCGATGGTGAACTGGGCCTTGACCTCCAGGCCGACGATGAAGAAGAAGAACGCCATCAACGCGTCGTTGACGAGCTCCTTGACGGTCAACTCGCCGTGCAGGTTTCCGAAGCTCAGCCCGACGTGCGTTTCCCAGAACTCGGAATAGGTGTGCGCCCAGGGCGAATTCGCCCACAAGATGGCCGCGAGGGTGAATGTCAGCAGAAGTGCCGCGGCGGCGTTCTCGCCAAAGCGTTTCGCTGTCGGGTCGCGACCCAACCGGCTACCTCTCACGCTGTCACCGTATGCGCCGCCTCCATCAACATCCAACCCGACAGCTGCACCGACAGGTCGCGCTCGGGTGTCTGCGACGAGTTCACCGCGCCTTCGACGAACTGTGCCTGTCCGCCGCCGACGGTGGGGATCTCGGCGATGCTGCCCCAGGCGGGGCCGAACAACGGCATGCCGTCGACGCTTTGGCGGTTGTCCCAGGCCGCCTGCGCCGACGCCAGTACGAGCGCGCGGGCGCTCTCGCGGGTGTCCGCCGTCGCGTCACCAGGCAGGGCCGTCGCGGTGAGCGCGAGGTAGCGTGCGGTGATCCCGGCGAACAGCCCGCCGTCGCCGCCGCCGGTCCCGTTCAGGATTCCATCGGTCGCCATGTGCTCGGCTATCGCCGCGACCAGCCGTCGCACCCGTTCCGCATGCCGGTCGTCGTGCGTGCGGGCGGCAAGCTCGGTCTCCAGTCCCAGCACCACGCCCTGGCAATAGGTGTACTGGGCCCGCACCAGCGAGCCCGCCTTGATGCCGTCGAACACAAGATGGGTCTCGGGGTCGATCAAGGTCTCGTCGATCCAGTCGGCCATCTGCTGGGCGCGGCGCAGCCGATCGTCATAACGGGCCAGGAAGATCCCGGCCGGTCCGTTGGCGGGAGCATTGAAGAACTGATCCTGCTTGCGCCAAGGGATTCCGCCGCCGTCTTCGGGCACCCAGGAGGTGATGAACTGGTCACACAACGTCTTCAGGGCCCGCGGTCGCCCCACCCCTGCCACCCGGTCGGCGCGTTCGAGCGCCAAGGCCAGCCAGGCCATGTCGTCGTAATAGCTGTTGGTCCAGCGGCCGTTGTTGCGCAGCCGGTGCCCGCGGATCTGACGCTTGATCTCGCCGAGCCGGTGCGGCTGCGGGTCGCGTAACTGCGCATCGACCAGACAGTCGAGCAGGTGGGCCTGCCACCAGTAGTGCCAGGTCCCGAACAGCCGATCCCGGCGGGTGGACGGCCAGGCGACGACGCCGAGTTGGGTTCCGGGCAGTCCCCAGAGCCGGCGCAGGTGTCGCTTCGCGATCGCTGTTTCGGCACTGGCAGCGCGGTTCGCCCACAGCTGGTGCATGCCCTAATCCTGCCCTACCAGGCCTGTGACAGGTCGGCCCATTGCCTGATCCAGGCGTGCATTGCGATGCCTGCCGCTACGGCGGCGTTGACGCTGCGCGTCGACCCGAATTGTGCGATTGACACGGTGACCGCCGCGCCCCTCCGGGCGGCGTCGGAGATTCCCGGCCCCTCCTGCCCGAACACCAGCACGCAGTCCCGGGGCAGGACAGTGGTTTCCAGCGGCACCGCGCCCGCGACGTTGTCGACAGCGACCACCGTCAGTCCCGCATCGGTGGCGAAGGCCAACAGATCCTCGGTGTTCTCGTGATGAGCCAGCCGTTGGTAGCGGTCGGTGACCATCGCGCCACGGCGATTCCACCGCCGCCGGCCGACGATGTGCACGGTGTCGACAGCGAATGCGTTGGCCGTGCGGACCACCGCGCCGATGTTCGCGTCGTTCCCGAAATTCTCGATCGCGATGTGCAACGGATGCCTTCGCCGATCGATGTCGGCGATGATCGCTTCCCGCGTCCAGTACCGGTAGGCGTCGACGACATTGCGTGTATCGCCTTCGCGCAACAGGTCTGGGTCGTAGCGGGGATCGTCGGGCAGGTTACCCACCCAAGGCCCGACGCCGGGGGCGCCGGTACTCCATTCGGTGGGACCGGGGTCAGTCATGGACGACCCACAACACCGCATCAGGTGAGGCGTTCGGCTGGATCAGCACGCAAGCACCATAGGCCGCGCAGCCAGGTTCAGGGCCGTCGGCATCGGGCCCTGCGTCGATGCCGACAAGCGCGAATTCGTCATTCCAGGAGGATTCAGCAACTTTGACGTTCCGGTCCCCCAGTGCCGGCGATTCACCGATCTTTGCCCCGGCGAGGGTATAGCTCGATTTGCTGGCGGAATCTGGGCATGCGGCTGCACAGATCGGCCATGTCACAGCCGGAATTGCGGTGCCGAGGGCGGCGATTCTCCGCCCCGCCGCGGCGGCCCGACACTGTGCCGACAGAGGTGCGATACAGGTCACCCAAGGCCCTTTTTGCCCTCCAGATCGCCCTCGGCACATACCATGCGCCCCCAACACCACCGGTAATAACGGATCGGTCTCGGCCGATATGGAGTCCAGGGTCTCCAGCCCCGTTGGCAGGTGCGCCGCCCTTGACCAGGAATTCTGTGCGCACAGGTGTTCACGCAAGCCGTTGCTTCGGTGAGGGTGCACTACGGATCTTGTCGGCTACCCCCCGGTAACCAGCGCTTTTCCGGCTAACGGCTGGAGTCTTGGCACGTTTCGGCGAGATACTGATATTTGCAAGTTCGAATAAATAACCCTTGTTCCACCTCGGTAACCGCTGCGGAACCCCCCACCGCAGGCCCCTCAAAAGATGGGAAATGATGAACGCCTCCGTGCTGGCCTTTCCGGAACAAAAGCTCTACAGCCTGCCCGAAACCATTAGCTGGCGCGACGAAGATACCGGCTGCACCATCGTGCTGGCCCAACCGGACAGCGAACCCGAGCTATGGGAGGACTACCTGCAGGGAGCGCTGAATAGTTATGCAAAGCACGGAGTCGAGGCGGCCCTGGACATCGACTCGTTCCGGGACGGCCGCGACACCACCCTGTTCTACACCGCGCTCGACGACAACGGAAAAATGCTCGGCGGGCTGCGGGCCAAGGGGCCATACCTCCTGGCCGACGAATCGCACGCGATCGTCGAATGGGACGGTCAGCCCGGCCAGGACGCCGTCCGCAAGATGATCACCGACCGCCTGCCCTTCGGCGTGGTGGAGATGAAGTCAGCCTGGGTCAGTGACGACCCGGCCCGCAGCGGCGAGCTCACCCGGACGTTCGCTCGCACCGCCTTCCCCACGATGACTCTGCTCGGGGCCCAGTTCATCCTGGCGACAGCCGCCGCGCACGTCTTGGACCGGTGGAGCACCTCCGGTGGCGTAGTGGCCACCAAGATCCCCGCGGCGGCTTACCCGAGCGATCGCTACCGCACGAAGATGATGTGGTGGGATAGGCGCACGTTCGCCAATCACGCCGAGCCGGGGCAGTTGGCCAAAATCGTCAAGGAGATGCGCATGCTGGCCACGCTTTCGGACGAGTTCAGCGGCTTCGGCATGCAGTACGGGAGCGGCATGTGAGTTTCGACGTCTCCGCCGGCACCGGCGCAGACGCGTACACCGCGCGGATTCTGCTCGACAACGATCCCCACGACGAACCCATCCTGGCGAGGCTGCGTGCTGACGCGCGCACCGAATTCATCGATGGCTCTTCGGAATTCACCGCCGCACTGCAGTCGCTTCGGCCCACGGTGGAACCTGAGCTGTTCTCCGAACCGATGCGCTGGGCGCACTATCCCTGGCGGCGATCAGTGGTGGCGGTGCCGGGCCCGCAAGCGTTTCGCCGCCTGCGGCTGGACCGTAACCGCAACATGATCACGCTCGCCGAACAGCAGCGCCTGGCCACCATCACCGTCGGAGTGGTCGGGTTATCGGTGGGCCACGCGATCGCGCACACCCTTGCCGCCCAAGGCTTGTGTGGCGAGCTGCGACTGGCCGACTTCGACAGTCTGGAACTGTCCAACCTCAACCGGGTTCCCGCCACCGTGTTCGACATCGGCGTGAACAAGGCGATCGTCGCTGCCCGACGGATCGCCGAACTCGACCCCTACCTCCGGGTGCGGGTGCTGACCGACGGCCTGACCATGGACACGATGGGCGGTTTCCTCGACGGACTGGACATCGCTGTCGAGGAATGCGATTCCCTGGACATCAAGGTGGCAATCCGGGAGGCGGCTCGTGCCCGTCGCGTCCCGGTCCTGATGGCCAGCAGCGACCGCGGCCTGATCGACGTCGAACGCTACGACCTCGAGCCGGACCGGCCGATCCTGCACGGCCTGCTCGGCGCCATCGGTGCTGCCGAACTCGCCGGCCTGAGCAGTACCGACAAAGTGCCGCACGTACTCAGCATCATCGACGCTGGCCGGCTCTCCGCGCGTGGCGCGGCCTCACTGGTCGAAGTCGGCCGCACCCTGTCCACCTGGCCCCAGGTCGCCGGCGACATAGCTGTCGGCGCGGCGACGATAGCCGAGGCCGTGCGCAGGATCGGCCTCCGCGAACGACTGCCGTCGGGCCGGGCGCGCATCGACGTGTCTCACTCACTGGACAACTTGGAAGAACCCACGCGGCGGCCCGAGACACCCCCGCCCGCGCCCGCCGCCCCGATAGGACCAGCCGACAGCACGCCCGCGGACACCGTCGCGGCGGCGGCACGCAGCGCACCGTCCGGGGGAAACATGCAGCCGTGGAACATCGTGTCGCACAATGACTCGGTGACCGTCGAGCTGGACCCGAAGTACACCTCGACGATGGACGTCGCATACCGGGGCAGCGCTGTCGCGGTCGGGGCCGCGACCTTCAACGCCCGGGTCGCCGCCTCGGCACTCGGCACACTGGGGCCGGTCGACATCACCGAGGGCGACGACGGGAACGCACCGCTGCGTGCGGTCGTTCGACTGGCGGCAGGCCGCGACGACACCCTGGCGGCGCTCTACCAGCCGATGCTGGAGCGGGAGACGAACCGCCACCGTGGCGCCCCGACGCAGTTGGCGCCGGCGATCGTCGCCGATCTCCAGGCCGCTGCAGAGTCCGAGGGCGGCACGCTTCGGCTGCTGACCGAGCGTCCCGACATCGAAGAGGCCGCCGCCGTTCTGGCGGCCACCGATCGGATTCGCTATCTGCAGTCACGTCTGCACGCCGAGATGATCTCCGAAGTGCGCTGGCCTGGCGACGACACCTCCGACGGTCTCGACGTCCGCACCCTCGAACTGGCCCCCTCCGACCTCGCCACGCTGGATGTCCTGCGCCGCGGTGACGTGATGGCCCGCCTGGCGCAATGGGATGCGGGTGAGGCACTCGGACAGGATGTGACCGAGCGAGTGCTGTCCAGCTCGGCGCTCGGCGTTGTGACGTTCACAGGAAGCGCTCTGACCGACTATGCCCGCGGCGGCGCCGCCGTCGAGGCGGTGTGGGTCGCTGCCCAACGGCTCGGCTTGGGCGTCCAGCCGGTCTCGCCGGTATTCCTCTACGCCCATGACGACCAGGACCTGGCGGAACTGGCCGCCGAATACGTCCCGCAGTTGCGCGACCTCCAACGCCGGTTCCGTTCACTGACTCAGACCGCGGCGAGCGAGGCTCAGGCGCTGGTGCTGCGGTTCAGCCACGCACCAAGGCCGTCGCTGCGTAGTAGCCGTCGCGCAGCTAATAGGGGGACACTCGGGGAATGAGCCTCGACACCCTCGTCACGAATGTGGCCGCCAAGCTGATGGCGGCCACATCTGCGACGTCGGCTCAGGTCAGCCAGGACGTACTCGCGGACTTGGTGGCGTCATTCGGTGTCGATTTCAGTTTCCTGCGGTACAACGACCACTCGATCCGCGCCACCGTGCTGGTTGCTGAGTGGCCGCCGCGCCCGGACGTGCCGGATCCCGATCCCCTCGGGGTCGTGTATTTCGACGGCGCCGACCCGATTTTCGCGGCTGCGGAGAACGCGAAGGAGCCCGTTTTCTTCTCACCCGAGCCAGCCCCCGACGATGCCGAGGACTACCAGCGCCGGGTCCAGGAGGCCAGCGGTGTGACCCTGCCCTCGCTGGCGTCAGTACCGTTGCTGTCGGGTGAGATCACCACCGGGTGCCTGGGATTCATCAAGATCGGTATCAAGGATTGGACGCCCGAGGAGACCAACGCGCTCAAGGCAATTGCCTCCTTGTTCGCCCAGGTGCAGGCACGAGTGGTCGCCGAAGATCAGCTGCGCTACCTCGCCGAGCACGACGACTTGACCGGGCTCTACAACCGGCGGGCATTGCTGGCCCACATCGATGAACGGTTGCGGCCTGAGGAGGCGGGCCCGGTGTCGGTGCTGTTCCTCGACCTCGACCGGCTCAAGGCGATCAACGACTATCTGGGGCACCATGCCGGCGACTGGTTCATCCAGGCGTTCGCCGAGCGGTTGCGCGAGGAGACCGGCGACGGCGACGTGATCGCCCGTCTCGGCGGCGACGAGTTCGTGATCGTGCCGGCCGGTTCGGTGGACGCCGACGCCGCCGAGGCACTGGCCCACCGGCTACAGGATGCGTTGCGCGACAGGGTGACGATCGGCGGCGAGACGTTGACCCGCACCGTCAGTGCCGGTGTGGCATTGGGGGTTCCGGGTCGGGACACCACCTCGGACCTGCTGCGCCGCGCCGACCAGGCAGTGCTCAACGCCAAGAACGCCGGCGGCAACAAGATCGCCGTCTTCACCGACGAGATGTCGCTGAGAAGCGAATTCCGCAACGACATCGAGTTGCACCTGCAGAACGTGATCGACACCGGGTCGCTGATCCTGCACTACCTACCCGAGGTCGACATGCGCACCGGGGAGATCCTGGCGACCGAGGCGCTGGTCCGCTGGCAGCACCCGACCCGCGGTCTACTGCTGCCCGACTCGTTCATCCACGTCGCCGAATCCATCAACCTGGCAGGCGAATTGGGCCGCTGGGTGATGCGCACCGCATGCGAGGAGTTCAGTCGCTGGCAGGCCAGCGGCATCGCCGAGGACGCGGTCATCCGGATCAACGTGTCCCCTGTGCAGCTGGTCGCGGACGGATTCGTCCAGTCGGTCGCCGAGACGATCGCCGAGTTCGGCCTCGACGGTAAGTCGGTGTGCCTGGAGATCACCGAAAGCGTTGTGGTGCAGGACATCGAAACCACCCGCATCACACTGGCCGGGCTCAAAGAGGTCGGTGTGCGCATCGCCATCGACGACTTCGGCACCGGCTACAGCGTGCTCACCCATCTGAAATCGCTTCCGGTGGACACTCTCAAGATCGACAAGGGCTTCGTCCTCGAACTGGGCACCAACCCGGAAGACCTGGCGATCGTCCGAGCGATCATCGCACTGGCCGAGGCGTTCAACCTCGAATTGGTGGCCGAGGGTGTGGAGTCACCGACCGCGGCAATGACCCTTCTCCAGCACGGCTGCCACCGCGCTCAGGGCTTCCTGCTGTCCCGGCCCATCCCCAGCGATGCCATGGCCGAGCTGTTCGCCAAACGAGTTATCCCCGTGGACTTTTCCGTACCGATCCGGACCTGATTCAGACGCTGTACAGCAGCTCGACGCGGCCGAATCGACTGGCTGTGCGACTCACCACGGCGACCTGTGCACCGTCGGCAAGTTCAGTGTGGACAGGCCAGTCGGTCTCGGCGGGCAACTGTCCGATCGACAGTGCCACGCCCGCGGTCGCACGCACCAGTCGCGTCCGTTCCGGCGTGGCCAATTCTGCACCCGCGATGCGACCGTGCTCAAAGATCAACCGCTGCAACACCGTACCGCGGGCACCGTAGATGTCGCGCGCGTCGGCCTGTCCACGCAGCCACTCGGCCAGCGCAAGGCCGGGGCGGTCCGCATCGGGCTGGTAGTCGCCGAGCACCGCGACTCGGACGGTCTCGGCGGAGTCGGCGCGCATCGGCGTCATGATGTCGGGCACCTGGCTGTAGATCACCCCGAACGGCGAGGCGAGACAGCGCACCGACCAATCGCGCAAACGAGAGCCGAAGAATGGTTCGATCGTGGCGCGGCGATCGGTCCTGATCGGCACCGCCTGAGCCCGAACCGCCGTGAGCTCGAGATCCCGGGCCGGCGTACCGGTCAGCCCGAGGTCTTCGGTCATCGCTTCCAGATAGGCCGCGATGTCCGGGTCCGTTGCCTGCCAAGGGATCTCAGCATCAGCGATTTCGACGTCCAGATCCTGGTCGGCGCAGCAGATCGCGTGGGCGAGCGCGCCGGGACCAGCGCCGGCGCAGATCACGTCGACGACGTCATCCCACTGCCATTCCGAAGCCTCGATGGGCTCCTCGTCGTTTTTCACCTTCGGGTATCAGGTGGTCGGCAGGCCCAGGTCGGCCAGACCCAGCAGGCTTCGGTAGGGCACCCCTTCGGCCTCGATCGCCTCAGCCGCCCCGGTTGCCCGGTCAACCACCGTCGCAACACCCACGACGGTCCCACCCGCCTCGCGCACACTCTGCACGGCGGTCAGCGCCGAGCCGCCGGTGGTGCTGGTGTCCTCGACCACCAGGACTCGCTTGCCCGAGACCTCCGCGCCTTCGATCAGGCGTTGCATCCCATGGCTCTTCACCGCTTTGCGCACCACGAATGCGTCGATCGGACGCCCCGGTGCGTGCATGACCGCGCCGGCGACCGGGTCGGCACCCATGGTCAGCCCGCCCACAGCGGCGTAATCCCAGTCCGCGGTCAGTTCTCGCATCAGCCGACCGATCAGCGGGGCGGCCCGGTGATGCAAGGTGGCGCGTCGCAAGTCGACGTAGTAGTCGGCCTCCTTGCCCGATGACAGGGTCACCCGGCCGAACACCACAGACAGCCGGCGGACCAGGTCGGCGAGTTCGGCGCGTTCGGTGGCGTTGAGTTCAGGTGCGCCCACGGCCTCTTCCCATCGTGTTGTTGACTGCGCGGACCAGGCCTCGCGGAACCAGCCGGCCCACCGAAGTCAGTACCTTGTACTGCAGGCCGGGAATGCTGATGACCTTGCCCTTGGCCACGTCGGCCAGGCTTTCGGCGACAACGTCATCGACGTCGAGCCACAAGATGTTCGGGATCGACTTCATGTCGATGCCGGCCCGCTCATGGAATTCGGTGTGCACGAATCCCGGGCAGACGGCGTGGATACTCACACCGGTGCCGGCGATACCGTTGGCGAGCCCTTCGGTGAACGACACCACCCAGGCCTTCGACGCCGAGTAGGTGGACCCGCGCCCGGACAGCAGCCCGGCGACACTGGCGATGTTGATCACGGTTCCCGACCCGGCCTCGATCATCGACGGCAGGGCCGCACGGGTGAAGTGCATGACGGCGGTGACGTTGACATCGAGCTGGGCCTGTAGCTGGGTGGGGTCGGCGGTCCAGAATTCGCCAGACGTGCCGAACCCGGCGTTGTTCACCAGCACCTGCACCCCGGCGGCCAGCCTTTCGGCGACTCGGGCGCGGTCGGCGGCTTCAGTGAGATCGGCGGGCAGTACCTCGACATCGACACCGTGGGCGGCCCTCACCTCGGCGGCGAGGTCGGAGAGTCGGTCCACGGAGCGGGCGACCAGTACGAGGTCGTAGCCGTCCCGCGCGAAGCGACGGGCGTATCCCGCACCGAGGCCCGCGGTGGGGCCGGTGATCAGGGCGACAGGACGGGGCACGCCGCGACCCTACCGGGTCAGCGCTGGTAGTTGGGAGCCTGAGTGCCAGGCTGGCCGACACTGCGCGGCTGCTGCGGGCGCAGCGGGGGCGGAGCGTCGACGTGTCCCGGCGGCAGTTCCCGGCGGCCCGCAGGGGCCAGCGGGCGGCCCGGGGAGGCATTGCGCCGCCCGGCGGATTGGGTCAGCGCCGGCTGCACGGTCGGGGGCAGCACCCGCAGCAGGTCGTTGAACTGCCGCACGGTGCGCAGGCCTTCATCCCACTGGGCCCGAGTGGACGAGATCGGCATGGAGACCAGCGTCCAGTTCTGCTCGTTCCACATGATCTCGGCGCAGTCCGGCGCGGTGTGCGCGAACGTCACCATCCGGCGATCGCAGGCCCGGCGGGCGGCGTCGAGGTTGGTCGAATACACCATCCGCGGGCCGATGGCGCCCAGCAGCCAGACGTCGCTCTCCCGCGGCTCGGCGATGCCCTTGAGGCGCAGATCCATCACCACGTTGGTGCCGACCTTGCGGTGCAGCGCGATCACGGTGGCTACATCTTCGAGGTCGAAGATGTACACGGCTTCGCCGCGGATCTGCCCGAGCACCACGTTGCGGGCGGTGACATCGCCGACGGTGGACATCACCCCGCGCTTCCAGCGGTCGATGATCTCGGCGGACTCGGGTTCGAAGTCGAACCCGTGCGACCGCGCCCAGGACTTACGGCGGCGGCCCAGACCACGTCGACGGCCGATGTCGACGTACAACAGCACCGCCGCACCCACGAAGCAGAGCGCGGACAGCGTGAACCAGAACGGAACCATTAGGCCTAGCGTATCTGCTCACTGCCCGGAAGCGAGAACTCCAGCAGGTCACAGAGCTATTACGGCCCGGTCGCCCCGGCGGGTTCGAACACGTCCGCGCGCCCGGCCGCCGGATTGGCGGGGCTGCGGTGGGTGCCGTCAGGTCGGCACCGTCAACCCCCGGTGGAGGCGGGCACCGGATAGTCGGGGTAGCCCATGGCGTCGTACAACCGGACGCCGCTCGTGTTGAGCTTGGCCACGGCCCTGGTCAGACCGGCCGGGAGCGCGTCCAGAGTGCGGCCGGCGGCGACCAGCGCCCAGACCCCGAATTCCGAACGCGGCACCAGACTCTTGGCCACCGTGCGCGCGAACGCGCGGCTGTGCCGTACCGGGTCGGCCATCACCGCCTCGTACGCGGCGAAGGCCGCGACGTGGTCGCCCCCGGCCCGCTCGAGTTCACCGGCCAGCACGTAGGCACCGAGCACCGCCAGGCTGGTGCTGCCGCCCACGGCGGGTCCGGGACAGTACCCGGCGTCGCCGACCAGGGTGACCCGGCCGCGCGACCAGCTGGTCAGCTCCAGTTGGGTGATCGAGTCGAAGTAGAACGAGCCCGGACCGTCGAGTTCGGCGAGCCAGCGATCGACGGTCGGGTTGAGGCCGGCGAACGCGGCGCGCAACAGCACTCGCTGCCGCGCGTCGTCGCGATGGTGATAGTCCAGCGGTTGTTCGGGGCGAAACAGAAACACCGCTCGGGCATCGTCGAGGTGATCGGCCGTGTAGATCATCGCCCACCGGCCAGTGTCGAGAAAGTTCGTCATTTCACCATCGCGCGCAAGGCTTTTCGGCACCGACAGCACGGCCAGGTAGCCGCCGAGGAATCGGCTGCGGCCCGTGTCGGGACCGAAGACGAGTTGGCGCACACCGGAATGCAGTCCGTCTGCGCCGACAACGATGTCGTAGCGACGTTGCCCGGCGTGGGCGAAGTCGACGGTGCCGTCGTCGGCGATCGCGGTGATCTGATCACCGAACAGATACTCGGCATCGTCACGACCGGCGTCATAGTAGATCTGACTCAGGTCGTCACGCATGATCTCGACGTGCCGGTCCGAGATGACGCCGACGAGTTTCAGGTAGTCCACGTCGACCGGCCGACGTCCGTTGGTGCGTTGCAGGATCATCCGGGTGGTGCCGGTCGCGCGCTCCCGGACCTCGTCGATCACCCCCATGCGTTCGGAGATCTCCATCGCGGGCCGAAACAGGTCGACCGCGTGGCCGCCCGTCTTACGCAGTGCCGCAGCGCGTTCGACGACGGTGACGTCGAAGCCGCGACGACTGAGCCAGTACGCCAGGACAGGTCCGGCGATGCTGGCACCTGATACGAGTACGCGCATGGCTACCTCCACTTCACTTACTTAACGGTCGGTAAGCATATCGGCTGCGAGCTTACTTAACAATCGGTCAGTTAGGGTGGTTACGTGAGTAGGCCCGCGTCAGGAACCCGAGAACGGATCCAGGATGTCGCCCGGGAGTTGTTCGGCCAGAAGGGTGTGCAACGCACCAGCCTGCAAGACATCGCCGACCGGCTCGGCATCACCAAGCCGGCGCTCTACTACCACTTCAAGTCCCGCGAGGACCTGGTCCGCAGCATTCTGCAGCCGCTGATCGACGAGGGCGAGCGCTTCGTCACCGAGCAGGAGAAGCGCGCGCCGGCCGCCCGCGCCACGCCTCGCGAACTGCTCGAGGGCTACTTCGACTTCCACTACCGGCACCGGGCCGACCTGATGCTGGTGGTGACCGAGCTGACCACGCTGGCCGACCTCGGATTGATCGACACGCTGCTGGCATGGCGAGAGCGGCTGTGCCGGTTGGTGTTCGGTTCTCGCCCCACGCTGGAGCAGTCGGCCCGCGGCGTCATCGCGTTCGGCGGTCTGCAGGACTGCTGTCTTCAATTCCCGGACAGTTCACCGCGGCGGCTACGGGATGCGACGGTCACCGGCGCACTCGCCGCGCTGGGCATGCCGGACGCCTGACGCAAAAGGCCCCCGCACCGAAGTGCGGGGGCCCGTTACGTCACTCTCAGCCGAGGATGAGCGATTCGCCATCCGGGCTGACGTTGACCGGCACGACGTCGCCGTCATGCACCTCACCGGCGAGCAACAGCTTGGCCAGCTGGTCACCGATCGCCTGCTGGATCAGGCGGCGCAGCGGCCGGGCACCGTAGAGCGGATCGAATCCGCGCTCGGCAAGCCACTGCTTGGCGGGCAACGACACCTCGAGGGTGAGACGCCGCTGGCTAAGGCGCTTCTGTAGCTGAGCCAGCTGGATGTCGACGATCGACACCAACTCGTCGGGCTGCAAGGCGTCGAAGACGATCACGTCGTCGAGCCGGTTGATGAACTCGGGCTTGAACGCCGAGCGCACCGCCGCCATCACCTGCTCCTCGGTGCCGCCGGCGCCGAGGTTGCTGGTCAGCACCAGGATGGTGTTGCGGAAGTCGACCGTGCGGCCCTGACCATCGGTCAGCCTGCCCTCGTCGAGCACGGCGAGCAGGACGTCGAACACGTCCGGATGCGCCTTCTCGACCTCGTCGAACAGCACCACCGAGTACGGCCGCCTGCGCACCGCTTCGGTCAGCTGACCGCCCTGGTCGTAGCCGATGTACCCGGGAGGTGCACCGACAAGCCTGGCGACGGAGTGCTTCTCGCCGTACTCGCTCATGTCGATGCGGATCATCGCCCGCTCATCATCGAACAGGAACTCCGCCAACGCCTTTGCGAGTTCGGTCTTACCGACACCGGTCGGCCCGAGGAACATGAACGAGCCCGTCGGGCGATTCGGGTCGGCCACTCCGGCCCTGGTGCGGCGCACCGCATCGGAGACGGCCTGCACGGCCTTGACCTGCCCGACGACACGCTTGCCCAGCTCGGACTCCATCCGAAGCAGCTTGGCGGTCTCGCCCTCGAGCATCCGGCCTGCCGGGATACCGGTCCACGCCGACACCACGTCGGCGATGTCGTCGGGTCCGACCTCTTCCTTGAGCATCACGTTCTCGCGTGCTTCGGCCACCGGCAGCGCCGCGTCGAGCTTCTTCTCGATCTCGGGGATGCGGCCGTAGCGGAGTTCGGCGGCCTTGGCCAGATCGCCGTCGCGCTCGGCCCGGTCGGCCTCACCGCGCAGCTTGTCGAGCTGCTCGGTGAAATCGCGCACGACGTCGATCGCGTTCTTCTCGTTCTGCCACCGGGTGGTCAGCTCGGCCAATTGCTCCTTCTTGTCGGCCAATTCGGCGCGCAGCTTGTCGAGGCGATCGACGGACGCTGCGTCTGTTTCTTTGGCCAGCGCCATCTCCTCGATCTCGAGGCGGCGGACGATCCGCTCGACCTCGTCGATCTCGACAGGGCGCGAGTCGATCTCCATACGCAACCGAGACGCGGCCTCGTCGACCAGGTCGATGGCTTTGTCGGGCAGGAAGCGCGAGGTGATGTAGCGGTCGGAGAGGGTGGCCGCGGCCACCAGCGCCGAGTCGGTGATCCGCACGCCGTGGTGGACCTCGTAGCGGTCCTTGAGCCCGCGCAGGATGCCGACGGTGTCGTCGACCGACGGTTCGCCGACCAGCACCTGCTGGAAGCGGCGCTCCAGGGCGGCGTCCTTCTCGATGTACTTGCGGTACTCGTCGAGGGTCGTCGCACCGACCAGCCGCAGCTCGCCACGGGCCAGCATCGGCTTGATCATGTTGCCCGCGTCCATCGCGCCTTCGCCGGTGGCGCCGGCGCCGACGATGGTGTGCAGCTCGTCGATGAACGTGATGATCTGCCCGGCCGAGTTCTTGATGTCGTCGAGCACGGCCTTGAGCCGCTCCTCGAATTCACCGCGATACTTGGCCCCGGCCACCATCGACCCCAGGTCCAGGGAGATGACCGTCTTGTCGCGCAGGCTTTCCGGCACGTCACCGGCCACGACTCGCTGGGCCAGGCCCTCGACGATCGCGGTCTTACCGACGCCCGGCTCACCGATCAGAACCGGGTTGTTCTTGGTACGCCGGCTCAGCACCTGGATGACGCGCCGAATCTCGGTGTCCCGGCCGATGACCGGGTCGAGCTTGCCCTCCCTGGCGCGTGCGGTCAGATCGGTGGAGTACTTCTCCAGCGCCTGATAACTCGCCTCGGGGTCCGGGCTGGTGACTCGGGCGCTCCCGCGGACCTTCACGAACGCCTCCCGCAACGCCTGCGGGGAGGCCCCGTGGCCGGTGAGCAGCTTGGCCGTATCGGAGTCACCGGTCGCCAGGCCGACCATCAGGTGTTCGGTGGAGACGTATTCGTCGTCCATCTCTGTTGCGAGCTGCTGCGCCGCGGTAATCGCCGCCAGCGACTCCCGCGAGAGCTGGGGCTGCGAGGTCGCACCGCTGCTCGACGGCAGCCGGTCGACCAGCCGCTGGGCTTCGGTGCGGATCGTGGCGGGATCGACACCGACAGCCTCGAGCAACGGCGCAGCGATGCCGTCGGCCTGCGTGAGCAGCGCCAACAGCAGATGAGCGGGCCTGATCTCCGGGTTGCCGGCGGCCGAGGCGGCCTGCAACGCGGCGGTCAGCGCCGCCTGAGTCTTGGTTGTCGGGTTGAAAGAATCCACGACACCTCACTTTCGGTCAGGCCGTGCCCACGCGCAGTCGGCAGGGCACGGCAAAATGCTTGTCGCCTTCTTCAACGTCGTCAAGGTTGAGTCTGTTCCGCTCAACTTTAGCGAGTTTTTCGGGCAGCATCCAAGAGGCTTTTGACCCCAAAATTGGGTTCAGGCCGCAGAGATGCGCGCCCGGATCTCGAAATCGAGGTCGATCGCCTCGGCGACATACACGTCCTGGCTCATTTGGTTGCCACGCATCGTGACTTCCCCGCGCGGGCTGATGTACGTCAGGCCGACCGCGGCCGCGGTCAGGTCAGGCACCGCCAGGGAACCAGCCCGCGACACCAGCGCGATCAACAAGGTGATCGCCTCGTAGCAAGACTCACCGATGCTGTTGAGTGCCGGTGCGGCTGGGCCGAAGGTGGCGTAATAGTGCGCGGCGAACTCCAGGCTGGCGGTGGTGTGCAGCGCTTCGAAATAGCCGGCCGCCGCGAACAATCCCCGATTGCTCTCGCTGCCGCTGGCCATCAGCATGTTCTCTTCGACGTGGGGACTCAGCCGGGGCACCGCGGCGTCCAGCCCGACCTCGGCGAACTGCCGGTTGAACATCACTCCGTCACGGCCGACGAGCAACAGGACCACACCGGTCGCGCCGCTGCTCTCGACGTGACGCAGCGTGGCCGAGAAGTCCTCGGTTCCCAGCGGGACGTAGATCTCGCCCGCCAGGGGCTTGCCTTGGGCGCGCGCATGTCCTGCCGCCGCCGCACCGGTCTGCCGGGGCCAGACGTAGTCGTTTCCGATCACGATCCAGCGATCGACGCCGTGTTGGTCGGCCATCCAGTCCATCGCGGGTAACAGTTGGCGCGACGGTGTCTCGCCGGTCAGGAACAGACCCGCGGTGCGTTCGCCGCCTTCATAGAGCGGCCCGTATACGTAGGGCACGCGACCGGCGGTCACCTTGGCGATCGCCTGCCGCACCGGCGAGATGTGCCAGCCGGTCACCGCATCGATCGCGCCGAGGTCGACCAGGCGCGCGATGTCGGCGGCAACCACCGCCGGCGGCCTGCTGCCGTCGACCGGGACCAGATGAACCGTCCGGCCCAAGACACCGGTCGTCGCGTTGACGTCGGCAATGGCGAGGTCGGCGCACGCTTCGCACGACGGGCCATAGATACCGGCCGATCCCGAGCGGGGGATGACCAGGGCGACGTTGATCGCCGGTGTCTGGCGCACCATCGACCTCCATCCAGCTGTCTCGCGACCGCACCCGCGCCCCATCGTCGGCCTGTCGCGTTACTACCGCGTTGCGCGGCCGTTCACGGGGTGGAAAACAGGTCGCCGACGCGGGCCAGGGTGTGGATGAACTGCGCGGCGTCGTCCTCGCCCAGTTCGTCGACCAGCACAGCCTTGAGCCCGGCCTCCTGCTTGGTCAGCTTGCGCACCTTGGCCTTGCCGCGCGCCGAGAGGTGAACCAATACCCGCCTGCGATCCGCCGCGTCGACCCGCCGGAGTACCAATCCGGAATCGACCAGCTTGTCCACGATCCGGGTCAGTGTCGGTGGGGGGATGGACATGGCCGCTGAGATGTCGCTCATCGTGAAACCGTCACCGGTGCGCAGCGCACCGAGCACGCGCCAACCCTCGATGGTGTTGACGTCGGCGTCCAGCAACCCGTTGCACAGCGCATCGGTCCACCGGCGCTCGGCCCGGACGAAGACTTCGGCAAGGCTGTCCAGATTGCTCGTCGATGTCAGCACGACGCTCCCAGCTCTCGATCGCTTCTGCGGTGACAACTAGTCTGCGCGACAGCGTATCTCACTGCGCCACGCGCCGCGGGACCGCAACCTGCGAGATCATTCCCAGCGCTGCGGCGCCCCACTCCGAGGCGATACCAAAACATGCGCCCACCAGAGCCGTCGTCGCCGCGATCAGCGCGGGATTGGACACGCCGGCGGTGGTGATGGAATTTCCCGTCGCCGCAATGGTTCCGACCGTCATCGCGAAACCGAACACGATCGCCGGAGTAGCCGACACCCAGGCCAGCCGCGATGCCTGCACCATGGCGAAGCTGCCCACTCCCACCGCGACGGCCAGCATCACAGCACTGGTTGTGTTGTGCACCGACAGCAGGGTGAGAGTGGCGATCGCGATACCGGTCCAGTTGCACGCCACCGACTTCAACAGCCCGGAGACGCCTGTTCCCACGAAGAAGAACGATGCCCAGGCCAAGAACAGCACCCACACCGGAAGCTTCCAGACCGTTGCCGTCATGAGTGTCGACAACGCTCCGAGCACCCCCACGCTCAGCGCCAGCGCAGAAACTTTCGACATCTGCGAAATCCCCTCTGCCTCAGTGCTCGTGGTCGTGGTCGTGGTCGTCGTGGGCGAGCCGTTGCGCCTCGGTGACGGTCCGCAATTCCAACTGATCGGCGTCGAAGAACTGCTTCTGCGCCGCCAGTCGACAGAACGCTTCGGCGAACTGGCGGTAGTAGACCTCCGGATCACAGGTCTCGTCGACCCCGGAGTCACCGATCGCCGCGATCAGGTGCACCTTGAACTCGTCCCACTCGAAGGCCCCGGACTTGCAGAGGTGCACGACGAGCCCGAAAAGCCTTCCCTGCCAGGGTGCGTCGAACACCAGCTCACCGTTGGAACGAGGTAGCGCGATTGCGCCGCCGAGGTCGTCGAACCCGGTCAGATCGAGGGTCGCGGTCATCGGGTCACTCCCCCGGGACGGAGGCGAGCGCGGTGCCCACCATCGAATCACGGTTGATCAGCGGGATGAGCTCGTCGGCCGTCATGGTCTCCGTGCCCTTGGGACGCTGAGGGATCACGAGGTAGCGGATCTCGGCGCTGCTGTCCCACACGTCGATCTTGACCTCGGCGGGCAGTTCGAGTCCGAACTCGCCAAGCACCCCGCGCGGGTCTTTGACCACGCGGGCCCGGTATTGCGGGTACTTGAACCAGGCCGGCGGGATACCCAGCAGCGTCCATGGATAACACGAGCACAGCGTGCACACCACCACATTGTGTCGTTCATCGGTGTTCTCCACTGCCACCATGTGTTCGGTCTGCAGACCGGTGAAACCCATATCGGCGATCGCGGCGGTGGCGTCGCGGAGCAGCCACTCGCGGTACTCAGGTTCGGTCCACGCCCGCGCCACTACCTTGGCCCCGTTGACTGGGCCCATATCGTTCTCGAACGAGGCCACCACAGCGTCGACGGCCTCATGCTCGGCCAAACCCTTTTCGACCATCAGCGACTCGAGTGCGTTCACTCGCGCCTCGACGTCGGACAACGACAGCCAATCCATTTCGCTCATTTCTCCTAATCTCAGGCCGGTTCGAGATAGTTCTCGAACAGATCGGCGTACAGGTTGAAGTCCTCGACCGCCTCGTCACCCCACAGGTCAACGGAACTGAACTTGACCATGTAGAGCTGATGGGCAGTGTCGATCTGTTTGTGCGCACTGTCGGCAGGATCATGAAATGCCCCGTACTGCTTGGCAATAACGCCCACGGTGCGATTCAGATAGCCGGGTAACCGGTTGTGGGTCACCTCGTTGAGATTGCGCACCGCCACCTTGTCTCCGACACCGTAGCGGGGCGGGGCGTCGGCTGGCAGGTCGTGCGGCGTCCCTTTCCACAGGATGTCGATCATCTGCAGGGCGAACGGTGAGAGGTTTTCCGGCTTCTGCGGATGCGGCGTCATCGACGGAGCGCCCAGTTCCTGCATCCGTGCGTCGATCTCCTCGTGGGAGATGTAACCCTTGTCGTTGAGCAGCTTTTCCACCGAGAACAACCAGTGGGCGTAGTAGGTGGAGTCGAGATACTCACTCCACTTCATCAATTCGATGCCGTGGCGCTGTTCGTCGAGGTTGAAAGCGCCTTTGGCGATCGCCATGGCGGTCACCGCGTGCATTCGGCCTTCGAAGGGGTAGCGCCAGTCCGGGATCCCCGGTTCGAGGAATTCAGTGGCGACGGGGCCGATGCCGTCGCGCCCACCCAGGTCGTGTGGACCGTGCATATCCGGCTCTCCAATCATTAGTTCACGGTCGTAATACTTTCATTTGGAACTATGCGCACCATCGGCACTGTCACGCAATCCGTACCGCCATGCGTAACACAGGATTTACGAATGACCGGCCCCGTGTTAAACCTGGATTTCGTCCCTGCGAGACCAGGCCCTTCCGGTTGACCGGTCGGAACCATGCCGGGTATTCAGAGCAAGCGAAATATTTGCATTCTGGAAGTAACTACCGAGAGGGACATGATGTCTTCGACTACTCGACGGCCCGCCGCACGGCCCAGTGCGGCGTTCGAGCTGCCCGACACGCACACCGCAGGCGTGGCCCTACAGCTGACGGTGACCACCGTGCTGGCTCTGATCGCGTTCTATTTCATCGGATTCGATCAGGGTGCGGTGTCGGTATTCGGCTCCGACACCCACATCCATGAGTTCGTTCACGACGCCCGGCACCTGCTCGGCTTCCCCTGCCACTGAAAGGTCGCGCCATGCAGAGAATCATCGGCCTCGGCCTGACAGCCGGCCTGGCGGGCGGGATAGCCGCGTTCGTTTTCGCGCGCATTCTGGTCTCCCCGCTCGTCGATCAGGCCATCGGCCACGAAGAGGCACACGCCCACGGCGAGGAACACGAGATATTCAGCCGCGCCCTGCAAGAGAACGTCGGCGCCGGTGTCGGCACGGTGATGTTCACTGTCGTACTGGGCGCACTGTTCTCTGTTGCGGTCGCCACGCTGTCGATACATCTGGGCCGATGTGGAATCCGCACCGATCTCCGTTGGCCGGTCAGCGGTTTGGCGGCGATCGGTTTCGTCGCGGTCAATCTCGTTCCGGCCCTGTGCTTCCCGGCGAATCCACCGGGCGTCGGTCAGGCAGAGACCATCGGCGCACGCACCAGTGCATATCTGGTCATTCTGCTGGCTTCAGTGGCGCTGGCGATCGTCGCCGTCGCAGTCGCCGTGCGGCTCAGTGCACGTCTGGGCCCGTGGTCAGCAGTGGCGGTCACCGGCTGGGGCTACCTGGTCAGCGTCAGCGCCGTCGCACTTGCACTGCCCCGCTTCGATGAGGTCTCCGATCATTTCCCCGCCGCATTGCTGGCCGACTTCCGGATCAATTCACTGCTCACCCAGGCGCTCATGTGGCTGGTACTCGGCACCGTGTTCGCGGCGCTGCTGCCCCGCGTCCTCAGCCCAAGGACGGTCGATGCGCGTCGTTGAGTTCACTCCCACCCGCGATCAATACGTCTGGACCTTCGGGGGCGCCGAGCCCGTGCTGGAGGTCTCGCCCGGCAGCGCGATGCGGCTATGGACCGAGGACGCCTTTGCCGGGCGGGTCACGTCCAGCGCTGACAAGCCCAGCCGCGTGCTCAACACCAAAGAGCTCAACCCCCAGACCGGGCCGTTCTATGTCACCGGAGCGGAGGTCGGTGACACGCTTGCGTTGCACTTCGTGTCGATCGAGCCGGCCAGGGACTGGGCTGCCTCGACGACGATCCCGCTCTTCGGCGCCCTCACCGGCACCGATCGCACAGCCACTCTGCAGGCGCCGCTGCCCGAGTTGGCCTGGATCTACCGGATCGACCGAGCTCGGGGTATCGCGACCTTCACCGCGCACGAAAGCGACTTCACCCTCGACATCCCGCTGGCACCGATGATGGGTACGGTCGGCGTCGCACCAGCTCTGCGGGAGGTCCGGACCACGTTGGTCCCGGACTACTTCGGCGGGAACATGGACACCCCGGAGCTGCGCGCGGGCACAACCGTCTACCTGGGCGTGAACACCGACGGTGCGCTCTTCTCCGTGGGCGACGGGCACTACCGCCAAGGCGAAGGCGAGACCTGCGGGACGGCCCTGGAAGGGGCGATGAACGTGACGCTGGTGGTCGACCTCATCAAGGGCGGTGCGCCGGCCTGGCCGCGCTTCGAACACGACGACGCGTTGGTGACGGTGGGTTCGGCACGCCCGCTCGAGGATGCCTGGCGGTGCAGCCAGGTCGAGATGGTGCGCTGGCTCGAAGAGCTGTACGGGCTGAGCACCATGGACGCCTACCAGCTGTGCAGCCAGCTGTGCCTGTCCCCGCTGGCGAACGTGGTCGACGTCAACTACAGCGCCGTGACCAAGATTGCCAAGGCGCTGCTCCCGCCGGCAGACCCGTACGGCGGAATGCACCGGAAACTACGGGCGATCGGCGAGCAGCTGGACTGAAAGTCCGGGGTGGACACCGGCCGATTCGAACATATGATCGATCAGTGGGAGAGCTGACGTCGATCGGTTACAACGGTCAGCCGCTGCGGCCGCCGTTCCGGCCGGTGTCCCCGCCCGAGCCCGTGCTGGTCGATCTGACCGTGCTCTTCCCGCGCGAACCACACCGCACCGGCCGCTACCACCCGCACGGACTGCAGATGCACAAGGTGGTCAGGGGCACGCTGTCCTGCTGGGGGCTGTGCGAACAGGGCGATTGGTGGGGCCTGGTCACCTACGACATCTCCTACGGGCCCAAACGCAAGGCAGTCACGCACTGGGTGCCGGCCTGGACTCTCAAGGAACTCAAACGCTAGGCGCCCGCCGCGGCGTCCTTCCCCACACCGACTGAATCGTTCCGCCCATCAGCGCCCCGGATCGGCGTCTACCAGCTAACCTCACATGCGCGCGTGTACTGCGTGGCAGATGCAACAACCGGGGGGCTGGCATGGCTGAATTCCGCGACGCTGTCAATCGATGCGAGGGTGGCAGCAAGCCGCGGACACCCAGCCCACGGATCTGGCTCGGCGCGGGAGCAATGACCCTGGGAGTGGGCGCGGCGATACTCGGTGGGGCCGCCACCGCAGCCGCCGACACGACAGCCGGCCACGCCTCGTCGTCGAGCAATTCGGCGTCCAGCAGCGCGGGTTCGGCATCGAGCTCGTCCGCAGCACCGTCGGCCAAAGGCTCCTCCTCCACCAAGGCCACCAGTCGCCGCAACCATCCCAGCTCCACGGGCTCGGCCGCCGCCAGGCCTCGAAAGGCCAACCCCGCCAGAGACATCGACGCAGCCGCTGCGGTGTCACCGGCCACCGGTCAGGTTCGCGAAAGCTCCGCGGCCACAACAGTTCCGGCTGCTGTCCAAAGCGCGACGGCATCGATCACCGAGCCGGCCCCGACGGCCGCGCGGCGCGCTCTCGCTGCCGCCACGCCGGCCCTCCCCACGCCGAATCAGATACTGCGGGACCTGCAGCAGTTCGTCTACAACGTCCAGGTGACCGTGACCAACCAGGTCAACGGGATCCGAGAAAGTCTGCAGGTGTTGGGTTCCGACCTGGCGAGCAGCCTGGGCTTCTCGCGTGAGGTCATCACCCTTCCGCTGCCCTTCGGCAATCCGACGCTGAACAAGCAGTTCTTCGTTCCCGCACAGGCGTACGTCACATCGTCGATCACCACGATCGCAATGGCCTACGCGCAACTCACTGGGACCGCGCCAAACTTCGACGAGTTCTTCGACTTGGCCAAGATCACCCCGAGCGTTGCGAGCCCGGGCAAGATGATGTACGTCGGCCCGTCAAACTTCGTTCAGTTCGCCGACAGCTTCGAACTGTTGCAGGACAAGAACGTTCGCGTCATCATTCGCAGTTACAGCACGGATCAATGGAGCCTCGCGTTCAACGCCCTCGCCAACGGATTGCAGGACCCGACCAAGGTGATGATCGCGACGATCAACGGCCCCATTGACGGCAGGGACACCCCGAACGGCAAGACCGTGATTGTGATCGGGATCGACAACGCCGACGGCACCGTCACCATCAACGATCCGACCCGAGCCGACGACGGCCAGGCCCTGACGATGACGACCGACGAGTTCAAGGCGGCGTGGGGCGCCTGGAGTTATCAGCTCGTCACCGCGCAGTTAGCGAGTTCGCCGTCCACCCCGCCACCGCCGCCGAGCACGACGAGGGTGGTGTGGTCGCTTCCTACGTCCCAACAATTCTTCGGCGGTCTGTCGCAAGCCCTCATCAACCAGCTCGACGTCGCGCAGGACAACCTTGCCAACCTGAGCTTTGATCTGGCGCGCGTCCTCGGCGTCGCCCGGCCTGACGTGCCGCCGCCGCCGACGCCCGCAGACAACCAGTACGGCAACTACGCCGCCAACTTCCCGTTCTGGACCAGCCAGCCCTATTTCTACGAACGGGGCTTCAAGGGAACCTGCACGCTGATGGCAAGCGCTGCCGCCATCAGCCAGCTCAAGGGCATCACCGCACCGGAGGACATCCGTGCCTTGGCTCAGCAGCTGGTAGACCGGGCGATCGAGAGCCCGAGTGGGGTGTACTACGGCAAGAAGATGTACAACCCGACCGTGGGCGGCGTGTCTTTCCGGGACGCCGTCACCCTGCTGAACGAAAACGGCGTCAACGCCGACTACACCAAATACCTCAAGGGCCAGGACGAGGTCGCCAAGCAGGCCATGTTCACCGCGCTGCAGCAGGGCCAGGCCGTCATCGTGGCTGCCAACGCCGACGTGATGTGGAACGCGTACCAGCGACGCTATTTCAACAGGTCGCCCGCAAACGTCGAGGCCGCCACGGCAGACCATGCGCTACTCGTGATCAGCGTTGACCTGTCCAGGAACATGATCTACGTCAATGACAGCAGCGTGCAGAACGGACAGGGCTTCCCGATGCCGCTCGACGACTTCATGAAGGCCTGGAAGACGGGCGGCTACGAGATGATCACCGCAGAACTGCAGAGCACCTAGGTTCGCCCGGCATTCGGCGGGGACGTGGTGGCGTAGGGGTTGGTCAGCGTCACCGTCGTCGTCGGAGTGGAGTACTCGGTCTCCGACGGGATGACCACTTCGCTCGAGGTGTCCGACGGTGACGTCGAGATCGAGGATGCCGAGCCCGGGTTCAGATCGGTGGTGGAGACCCGCGTCGACGTGGTGCGCGACGTTGTCGACGTCTTCTTGGTCGAGGACGTCGTGGTGCTGATCGCCGGCGCATACGTCACCGGCCCGTCGGGTCGCTGCGAGCTCTCCGAGGTGTCCAGTACCGCGTACACCAGTATCGCGAGCAGCACCAACGCTGCCACCCCGGAGACGTAGACCAGGGTGTGCTGCTGGCCGCCGTGGCGGTCGTCACCCTTTTCTTCGTCGGCATCCATGCCCACGGGCAGAGATAGTACGGTCAGCCGTGACCGAGCGTTGCCCGTCTACTCCCAGGAGGCACCTGTGACGACCGGCCTCGGTTCGGAACTGACCGAACTGATCCCCCTGGCGCTCGTCATCACGCTGTCCCCGCTGACGATCATTCCGGGCATCCTCATGCTGCACACGCCCTCACCCCGGCCGACCAGTCTGGCGTTCCTGGTGGGTTGGGTGCTCGGCATAGGCAGCCTGACCGCGGCGTTCGTGCTGGTGTCGAATGCTCTCGGCGGACTCAACAAACAGCCGACGTGGGCGCCGTACGTCCGCATCGGGATCGGGGCGGCGCTCGTCGCGTTCGGGCTCTACCGATGGTTCACGCGTAAGCGCTCGGAGCACACCCCAAAGTGGCTGACCTCGATGACCAGCATCGGTCCGCCCCGCGCCTTCGTGACCGCGGTGGTGCTGGTGGTGGTCAACCCGAAGGTGCTGTTCATGTGTGCCGCAGCCGGTTTGGCGATCGGCTCGGCGGGGCTGGGGACCACCGGAGCGTGGACGGCCGACGCGGTGTTCACCGCCGTCGCGGCGTCCTCGGTGGCGTTGCCGGTCCTGGCCTACCTGATCGCCGGTGAGCGGTTGGACCGACCGTTGACCAAGCTCAAGGACTGGATGGAGGCCCAGCACGCGACGCTGGTCGCCGTGATCCTGGTCGTCATCGGCGTCATGGTGTTGTACAAGGGCATTCACGGCCTGTAGCCCGCGGGCCTACACTCGCGGCCGTGGGTCTGGAGGATCGTGAAGCGCTCGCGGTGCTGCAGGCTGCCTTCGAAGGCTCGGGTTCTCCCCAGTCTGCGTCCCACGAGTTGCTGAACCGGTTCTACACCCGCTGGTTCGCATTGGACTCCGAAGTCCGGGACCTGTTCCCCCCGGAACTGGCGCCGCAGCGGGCGGCGTTCGGTCAGGCGATGCACTGGGTATTCGGTGAGTTCGTGGCGCAACGCGCCCAGGCCCCGGTGGCTTTCCTCGCACAGCTCGGCCGTGATCACCGCAAATACGGTGTCACACAACGGCATTACGACAGCATGCGGCAGGCGTGGTATTCCGAGATGCGCAGCCACCTCAGTGATCGCTGGACCCCCGCCGTCGATGACGCCGCCATTCAGGCCGTGAACCTGATCACCGGAGTCATGGGCGGCGCGGCCGACGCCGAGGACGGGCCCGCATGGTGGGACGGCACCGTCCTCGAGCACCACCGGGTGTCACGCGACCTCGCGGTCGTGCGCCTGCACCTGGACCGGCCGATGCCGTATCACCCCGGCCAGTACGTCAACGTCTCTGTTCCGCAGTGTCCGCGCCGCTGGCGCTTCCTGTCGCCCGCGATGCCGCCGGACCCGGACGGCTTCATCGAGTTCCACGTGCGCTCGGTGCTCGGCGGCATGGTCAGCAATTCGATCGTCGGCGAGACCCGGCCGGGCGATCGCTGGCGGCTGTCCAGCCCGCACGGTGCGATGGAGGTGGACCGCGACGGCGGCGACGTGCTGATGGTGGCGGGTAGCACCGGATTGGCGCCGCTGCGCGCGCTGATCATGGACCTGTGCCGATTCGGCGAGAACCCGCGGGTGCATCTGTTCTTCGGCGCCCGCTATCCCTGCGAGCTGTACGACCTGCGGACCTTGTGGGAGATCGCGGCCTCCAACCCATGGCTGTCGGTATCGCCGGTGTCGGAGTACGCCGGCGATCCGCCGTGGGCCGCCGACTATCCCGATGTCCAGCCGCCGCGGGGCCTGCATGTGCGCCAGACCGGGCGGCTGCCCGAGGTGGTCACCAAATACGGCGGCTGGGGCGATCGGCAGATCCTGATCTGCGGAGGTCCCGCGATGGTGCGCGCCACCCGCGACGCTCTGCTCGCCAAGGGCGCACCGCCGGAGCGCATCCAGCACGACCCGCTGCACTGACCCAGCCGGTCGCAGCCCGTTAGCCCCGAGTTCGGGGACTTTCGTCCCTTCCAGCTCTCAGCGGGCTCGACCACCATCGTTTGTGGGGGTGGTAAGTGAGGGGTGGAGATGACTTCTGGTTTGGCCGACGAGACTGAACTCGACGCCGTTGCTTGGGAATTCCTTTGCTCGCCATACACCGGACGCATCTACTGGGACTGGTCGCTGGAACGGCGGCTCGACGCCTACCTCCGCCATCAGGACCGCCACGACATCCTCAACAGCGGTGCCGCCTACGCGACGTTGCGCGACAGGGTGATGGCCAACCTGGGGCAGGCCCGCCGCAAGGGCGTCCTGGCCCCACCGCACGTGTGAGGGACACCATGGACGTCATCCACAAAGGCGACGGCGACCTCAAGGTCACCCCCAACCTCATCGACTACGCGCAGACCCGCGCCTCGTTTCGATGGTCGGATGTGCCCGACCTGTGCGCCCCGATGGGCGAGGGCGGCTGCAACATCGCCTACGCCGCCGTCGATCGGCACGCCGACGGCCCCGATGCCGACCGGACCGCGTTGCGCTTCATCGCCGACACCCCTGATTCCCCCGAGCTGACCACCCACGACATCAGCTACGCCGAGCTGGGCCGGCTGTCGCGACGGTTCACCAACGTCCTGCGGGGCTTGGGAATCGGCAAGGGCGACCGCGTCTTCGTCATCATGGGCCGCGTCCCGGAGCTCTACACCACCATGCTCGGCGCGCTACGCAACGGCAGCGTGGTCTCACCGCTGTTCTCCGCCTTCGGCCCCGAACCGATCGCCACCCGCGTCACCATCGGATCAGCCGACGTGCTGGTCACCACGGCGGCGATCTACAAGCGCAAGATCGCCAAGATCCGCGGGGAGCTGACATCGGTCAAACATGTCCTGGTGGTCGGCGACGATATCGAGGGAACCGAGAACTTCCATCGGCTGATGGACGCCGCAGGCGATGACGCACCCATCGAGCACACCACCGCTGACGATCCGTCGCTGCTGCACTTCACCAGCGGCACCACCGGGACACCCAAGGGCGCGCAGCACGTCCACGGCGCGGTCGCCATGCACTACATCACCGGCCGCTACGCCCTCGATCTCCATGCGGGCGACATCTATTGGTGCACAGCCGATCCCGGCTGGGTGACCGGCACGTCATACGGGATCATCGCCCCGCTGCTGCACGGTGTCACCTCGATCATCGACGAGGCCGAGTTCGATGCGCAACGGTGGTACCGGATCCTGCAGGACGAGCAGGTGACGGTGTGGTACACGGCCCCGACCGCGATTCGGATGCTCATCAAAGCCGGCCCGGAACTGCCTGCGCAGTACCACTTCCCGCACCTGAGATTCATCGCCAGTGTGGGTGAGCCGCTCAACGCCGAAGCGGTGTGGTGGGGCAAGCGGGTGCTGGGCTTGCCGATTCATGACAACTGGTGGCAGACCGAGACCGGCGGCATCATGGTGGCCAACACCCCGGCCTTCGACATCAAGCCCGGCTCGATGGGCCGCCCGCTGCCCGGGGTCGACGCCTGCGTGGTGCACCGCGACGACGCCGGTACGGTCACTGTGATCGACGAGCCGGACGTCGAAGGCGAACTGGCGCTGCGCGTCGGCTGGCCGTCGATGTTCCGGGCATATCTCAACCAAGACGAGCGCTACCGCAACAGTTTTGCCGGCGACCTGTACCTGTCCGGTGATCTGGTGAAGCGAGACGCCGACGGATATCTCTGGTTCGTCGGGCGGGCCGACGACGTCATCAAGTCGTCGGGTCATCTGATCGGGCCGTTCGAGGTCGAGAATGTGCTTACTGATCATCCCGCCGTTGCCGAGGCGGCGGTGATCGGTAAGCCCGACCCCACCTACGGCGAGCTGGTCAAGGCGTTCGTCACGCTCAAGACTGGTTACACCGGGAGCGACGAGTTGCGTCGCGACCTGATGGGCCATGCCCGAAAGAGACTGGGGGCCGCGGTGGCTCCCAAGGAGATCGATTTCGTGGATGCGTTGCCCCACACCCGTTCCGGCAAGATCATGCGCCGGCTCCTCAAGGCCCGCGAGCTGGGACTGCCGGAGGGCGATACCTCGACGGTGGAGACCGCCCCCGTCCGGCACGGCAGCGAGGTGACCGCATGACCGATCAGGACCTGGCGCGCGGACTGCTCTCGGACATGATCCGGGTCCGGCGCATGGAAGAGAAATGCGCCGAAATGTACAGTGCGGCAAAGATTCGTGGCTTCCTGCACCTGTACGTCGGTGAGGAAGCGGTGGCCGCAGGCTCCTTGCGCGCACTGGGACCCGACGACGCCGTCGTCGCCACGTACCGGGACCATGCCCACGCTCTGCTCCGCGGCGTCCCACTCACCTCGATCATGGCCGAGATGTTCGGCAAGCAGGAAGGCTGCTCGCGTGGGCGCGGCGGGTCGATGCACCTGTTCGATGCCTCGCGCCGATTCTACGGTGGCAACGCGATCGTGGCTGGCGGCCTGCCGCTGGCCACCGGCCTCGCCTTCGCCGACGCGCAACTCAAGCGAAATCGCCTCACCGCCTGCTATTTCGGGGAAGGTGCGATCGCCGAGGGCGCTTTCCACGAGTCGCTGAACATGGCCGAGTTGTGGCAGTTGCCGGTGCTCTATCTCTGCGAGAACAATCGCTACGCCATGGGCACCGCGATCGACCGCGAGCTCTCCCAGACCGACGTCACCGCCAACGCCGCGGCCTACCGGGTACCCACCGCATCGGCCGACGGCATGGATGTGCTGGCCTGCCATGCCGCCACGGTCGCCGCCGTCGAGCACATCCGCACCCAGGGTGGCCCGTTCTTTCTCGAATTCCGCACCTACCGGTTCCGCCCGCATTCGATGTTCGACCCCGAGTTGTACCGGGAGAAGACCGAAGTGGAGCACTGGCGTGAACGCGATCCGATCCGGCTGTTCACCGAGAAGTGCCTGGCCGACGGCACTCTGAGCGCCGACGACGTCGCGGCCATGGAACAGCGCGCCGCCACCGAGGTCGACGACGCGGTGGCCTACGCCGAGGCCGGAACGTTGGAGAGCGTCGAGGAACTCACCCGAGATCTGATGACCCCAGCGGAGGCACTGTCGTGAAGACCACCTACCGCAACGCCGTCCACGACGCGATTCGCGAGGCGATGCGCAACGACCCGCGAGTGGTTCTGCTGGGCGAGGACGTGGGGCGCTACGGCGGCACCTACGCGGCGTCGAAGGGGCTTCTGGAGGAGTTCGGCCCCGAGCGGATCCGTGACACCCCGCTGTCGGAGCTGGGATTCGTCGGCATCGGCATCGGAGCCGCGATCAACGGTCTGCGTCCGATCGTCGAAGTCATGACCGTGAACTTCAGTCTGCTGGCGCTCGACCAGATCGTGAATACCGCTGCGGCCCTTCGACACATGTCTGGCGGGCAATTCTCTGTTCCACTGGTCGTCCGGATGGCGACCGGCGCCGGGCGTCAGCTCGCCGCCCAGCACTCCCACAGCCTGGAGGGGTGGTACGCCCACATCCCGGGGATCAAGGTGGTGGCACCGGCGACGGTGGCCGACGCGTACGGGATGCTGCTCACCGCCCTGGACGATCCCGACCCGGTGATCGTGTTCGAGCATGTGCAGCTCTACAACACCGCCGTCGACGTCGACAGCCTGGTGCCGACCGACATCAGCCGGGCGGCGCTGCGCCGCAACGGAACTGACGTCACACTGATCGCCTACGGCGGCTGCGTACCCAAGGCACTCGATGCCGCCGACCAACTGGCTCTGGCGGGGATCGACTGCGAGGTGATCGATCTGCGCGTGCTTCGCCCCCTCGATGACGACACCATCCTGGAGTCGGTCCGCAAGACGCATCGCGCGGTGGTCATCGACGAGGCGTGGCGTACCGGCAGTCTGGCCGGCGAGATCAGCGCGCGGATCGTCGAGGGGGCGTTCTACGACCTGGATGCGCCGATCGCCCGGGTGTGCAGCGTCGAGGTGCCGATCCCCTACGCCAAGCACCTCGAGGAGGCGGCACTGCCCCAGCCGGACAAGATCGTGGCCGCGGTGCGGGGTCTGTTCGGAGACCCCGGCGGGCAGGAGCGAAGCGACCCGGGGAAAGGCACCGGCGGGCAGGAGCGAAGCGACCCGGGGAAAGGCACCTGCGGATGATCGAGTTCACGATGCCCGCCCTCGGCGCGGACATGGACGAGGGCACACTTGACGAGTGGCTGGTCAAGCCCGGCGACACGATCACCCGCGGACAGATCGTCGCTGTCGTCGAAACCACCAAGGCTGCAGTCGAAATCGAATGCTGGCATGAGGGTGTTGTCGCCGAATTGCTGGTCCCGGTCGGGCAGACGGTGGCTGTGGGCACCCCATTGGCAACCTTGGCCGAGCCCGGTGAGGCGGTGCAACGGCGCACCGCCTCACCGGTTGCGACACCGGCCGTGGCGCCGCAACCCGAAGCCCCGGTTGTACAACGGCCGAGTCAGGTCGCGCCCGTCGGCCACCGGCTGTGGGTGTCCCCGGTGGCCCGGCGTACGGCGGCTTCGCTGGGCGTCGACCTCGGCGTTGTGACAGGCACCGGCCCACAGGGCGCGATCACACTCATCGATGTCGAGCACGCCGCTGCCGCACAGCACCACGCCGAGCCCAAACCTGCCCCGACGCCGGCAGACGTGAGTTCCGAGCCGAAGTCCGCGGCGGAGAAGGCCAAGCAGCGCGGCGCCGCCATGCGCGCATCGATCGCCGCGGCGATGAGTCGCTCCAAACGGGAGATCCCGCACTACTACCTCGCCGACGAGATCATCCTGGACACCGCGCTGGGCTGGCTGACCGAACAGAACGTGAACCGGCCCATCACCGAGCGATTGCTGCCCGCGGTTCTGCAGCTCAAAGCGGTGGCCCTGGCCGCGCAGCGGTTCACCGAGTTCAGCGGGTTCTGGCGCGACGAAGGCTACGAAGCGCACTCGGCAGTGCATGTGGGCGTGGCGATCTCGCTGCGCGGCGGTGGACTGGTGGCGCCGGCGATCCACGATGTGGCCGAGAAGAAGCTCGACGAGTTGATGGCCGACCTGACCGATCTGGTGGCCCGGGCCCGGGCGGGCTCGCTGCGCAGTTCAGAGATGTCCGATCCGACGATTACCGTCACCAATCTCGGTGACAAGGGTGTCGACTCGGTGTTCGGTGTCATCTACCCCCCTCAGGTAGCCATTGTGGGATTCGGCCGGCCGGCGCAGCGCGTCGTCGTGGTCGACGGTGGAATCCGGGTGGCCACAACGGTGCAGGCCAGCTTGGCCGCCGACCATCGCGCCAGTGACGGTCATCGCGGCGCGCTGTTCCTTGCCGAGATCAACCGGTTGCTGCAGCAGCCCCAAGAGCTGTAGGAGGTACCCGACGTGAGCGCTACCGAGATCCGCGACCAGGTTGTGCAGGAACTGCTCGCGATCGCACCGGAGATCGAGGAGGGCGACCTGTCCAACTCCGAGCTCCTGCGTGATCAGGTCGACCTGGATTCGATGGACTGGCTGAACTTCCTGGTCCGGTTGCACAAGCGCTTCGAGGTCGACATCCCGGAGTCGGAGTACGCCTCACTGCGCACGATCGACGACTTGACCAGCTACATCGGCGCCCACAGTTAGACTTCGACGGTGGCCGAGCTGCCGTCCGTCGTTCTGCATGATCCATCCTCACCACTGACGGCGACGTATGTCCCGTCGGCGGGCATGATCTGCACGTCGCTGTCCGACGACGGCGTGGAACTACTCGGGCAGCGCCGCCGGCTGCAGGCATATGTGAGCGACGGTAAGACGCTCGGCATCCCGATCCTGTATCCGTGGGCTAATCGGTTGAGCGCCAACGGCTATGGGCTAGACGGCGGCGCAGTGACGTTGACCCCCGGAGTCGGCGGCGTGCGCACCGACCCGCACGGCCTGCCGATCCACGGCGTGCTCGCCGCATACCCCGGCTGGCAAATCACCGAGCAGTCGGAGAACCGGCTGGTCGCCGAACTGGACTACGGAAGCCGGCCGGCCCTGCTGGCCAGCTTCCCGTTCCCGCACGTCGTCGCCCTCGACATCACGCTGGCCGATCGGGCGCTGACAGTGCAGACCACCGTCACGGCCACCACGTCGGCGGCGGTGCCACTGTGTTACGGCTTCCACCCTTACCTGACCGTTCCCGGGGCTCCTCGATCGGAATGGACGCTGCAGACGCCGGCCTTGGCGCATCTGCTCGTCGACGACCGCGGGCTCCCGACCGGCGAGCGGGTGGACTGGCCGGCCTATTCAGAGAAGCTGGCCGACAAGACATTTGACGACGGCTTCGACGGGGTACCGGCGGGTGGGGTGTTCTCACTCGGCGCCGGTGACCGCCGTATCGACGTGGTGTTCGCCCAGGGATTCCCGGCCGCGCAGATTTTCGCGCCCGGCAACGACGATGTGGTGGGGCTGGAGCCGATGGCCGCGCCGACCAACGCGCTCAGCACAGGCAGCTACAACACCGCGACGCCGGGGCAGCCGGCGGTCTCGGTGTTCACGATCCGCGTGCGCTGACTTCGCCTGGCCGACTAGCGGCGCGGCTTCCAGACCACCAGCGCGGTGCTCTTCGGTACGACCGCCAGGTCACGACGCTGGTTGGCGCGCAACGACTCCAGCTCGGCCATCATCTCCTCGACGCGGGACTGCAGAGCCTCGACCTGATTGGTCAACTCGATGATCCGCTTGATCCCTGCGAGGTTCACGCCTTCGTCCTGCGACAGCCGCTGCACCTCGCGCAGCAGTTCGACGTCGCGCTCCGAATAACGCCGTCCCCCACCGGAACTACGCCGGGGGCTGACCAGGCCGAGCCGGTCGTACGTGCGCAGTGTCTGCGCATGCATACCGGCCAGCTCGGCGGCCACCGAGATCAGAAACGTCCGGGCCTCATCAGAGGTGGCCATCAGCGGTTACCCGCCCATCCCGCCCGAGGGTCGAAGCCGCTCGCCCGTTCGGCGGCCGCGTAGGCCTCCAGTGCCTCGAGCGCTTGGCCCTCGAGATTCGGCGGCACGGCAACCTTCACGGTGACCAGCAGGTCGCCGTGACCGCCGTCGCGCTTGGGCACTCCGCGCCCACGCACCCGCAGGATCCGGCCGTCGGCGGTGCCCTTCGGCACTCGCACACCAACCTTGCCCTCCAGGGTGGGAACGGAAAGCGTTGTCCCCAAGGCCAGTTCGGTGAAGCTCACCGGAACCGCCACGGTCAGGTCGTCGCCGTCACGGCCGAACACCTTGTCCGGCCGAACATGCACGGTGACATACAGATCGCCTGACGGCGCACCGCGCAACCCGGCTTCACCCTGGCCGGCCAGCCGGATGCGCTGACCGTCCTCTACGCCCGGTGGGATCCGGACGTTGATGGTGCGGGTCCGGGTGGTGACTCCGGTGCCGTGGCACTCGTCGCAGGGGTGCTCGATGATCGAGCCGCTACCCCGGCAGTCGGTGCACGGTTCGGAGAACCCGAACGCGCCCTGGTTGCGGTTGATCACACCGGAGCCGTTGCACGACGGACACACCTTCGGGCTGGTGCCCGGACGTGCACCGCTGCCATGGCAATTCGTGCACGGCGCCGGGCTGGTCAGCCGAAGCGGCATGGCGACACCCTTGGTCGCCTCCAGGAAATCGAGATCGGTCTCGGTCTCCAGGTCCTTACCGCGCCGCGGCCGGCTCGGGCGCGGCGCTGCGCCGCGCCCGAACAGGCCACCGAACAAGTCGCCGATGTTCGTGCCGCCGGTCTGGCTTGCGGTGTCGAACAGGTCGTTCAAATTGAACTCGCCGCCGTCGGCGCCGTAACCGCTGAAGCCGCCGAATCCACCGCCGCCGCCACCGTTACCGCGGCGGAAACCGCCGCCGGCGAACATCCGCCGGGTCTCGTCGTACTCCTTACGCTTGGCCGGGTCGGTCAGGACATCCCTGGCCTCACCAACCTCTTTGTAGCGCTCGTCGGCCGCCTTGTTGTCCGGGTTGCGGTCGGGGTGATTCTCGGCGAGCAGCTTGCGGGCCACCCGCTTGATCTCGTCCTCGCTGGCGTCAGAGGAGACGCCGAGCACCTTGTAGAAATCCTTCTCAACCCATTCGCGTTGAACCATGCCGCGTCACCTCCTCTCACCGTTGCTCATGCTGTTAATTCGATTCTGCGTTCTGCGCGCCGCTCTGGTCGCCGTTGACGGGCGTGTCGCCCTTCTGAGGTGCCGCTGACCCGTCGTCGACGGTGTCGACCACCCCGACGAGTGCGTGCCGGAGCACCTGATCGCCGAGCCGGTAGCCCTGCCGCATCACGTTGCCCAGCACCGGCTTGGAGCCTTCGCCCTCGTGCTGCACGGCTTCGTGCAGCGACGGATCGAACTCGTCACCCTCTGCGCCGAATGCGGTCAGACCCAGCCCGGCCAGCGCGGCCGTGAGCTTGTCGGCAACCGACTTCAACGGGCCGGTCTCCAGATCACCGTGGCTGCGGGCACGATCGAGGTCGTCGAGCACGGTGAGCAACTGGCTCACCACGGCGGCCTTTGCCCGCTCGCCGGCTACCTGCTGATCGCGCAGCGCGCGCTTGCGGTAGTTGGCGAAGTCGGCCTGCACACGCTGCAGATCGGCGGTGAGTTCAGCGACCTTGTCGGCCTGCTCCCCGCCGGCGCCCGCCGCCCCCGGCGCCGACCCACTTGGGGCCGGGCCGGAGGCTTCGCGAACTTCTCCGGTCTGGGGGTCGATTCGGCGCTTGTCGGTGACAGTTACCGGTTCTTCCTCGCGACCTTCGCTCACTTGCGCTCCTGATCATCGTCATCCACGACCTCGGCATCCACGACATCGTCAGCCGACGATCCACCCGACGGACCGGCACTCTGGTCGGCCTGGGTGGCCTCGTAGATGGCCTGGCCCAGAGCCTGGCTTTCCTGGCCGAGCTTCTCCATGGCGGACTTGATCGCACCGATGTCGGTGCCGGCCAGTGCCGTCTTCGCTTCCGCGATCGCGGCGTCGACCTTGGTCAAGGTGTCCTCGGGGACCTTGGAGCCGCCCTCGGCGTCGCGCTGCTCGGAGACGAACTTCTCCGTCTGGTAGACCAGCGACTCGGCCTGGTTGCGGACGTCGGCCTCTTCGCGACGCTTACGGTCTTCCTCGGCGTGCGCTTCGGCGTCCTTGATCATCCGGTCGATCTCTTCCTTGGAGAGGCCGGAGCCCTCCTGGATCTTGATCGTGTTCTCCTTGCCGGTGCCCTTGTCCTTGGCGGTTACGTGCACGATGCCGTTGGCGTCGATGTCGAAGGTCACCTCGATCTGGGGCACGCCGCGCGGAGCCGGCGGGATACCGGTCAGCTCGAAGCTGCCGAGCAGCTTGTTGTGTGCGGCGATCTCGCGCTCACCCTGATAGACCTGGATCTGCACCGACGGCTGGTTGTCGTCGGCGGTGGTGAAGGTCTCCGACCGCTTGGTCGGGATGGTGGTGTTGCGCTCGATGAGCTTGGTCATCACGCCGCCCTTGGTCTCGATACCCAGCGACAGCGGGGTGACATCGAGCAGCAGAACGTCCTTGACCTCACCCTTGAGCACACCGGCCTGCAGGGCGGCACCGACGGCCACGACCTCGTCCGGGTTGACGCCCTTGTTGGGCTCCTTGCCACCGGTGAGTTCCTTGACCAGGTCGGTCACCGCGGGCATGCGGGTGGAACCACCCACGAGCACCACGTGGTCGATGTCGGACACCGAGATGCCGGCGTCCTTGATGACCTGCTGGAACGGCTGGCGGGTGCGGTCCAGCAGATCTTGGGTGATCTTCTGGAACTCCGAACGGGTCAGCTGCTCGTCGAGGAACAACGGGTTCTTGTCGGCGTCGACGGTGATGTAGGGCAGGTTGATCGAGGTGCTGCCACTGGAGCTCAGCTCGATCTTGGCCTTCTCGGCGGCTTCACGAAGCCGCTGCATGGCCATCTTGTCCTTGGTCAGATCGATGCCACTGGTGCCCTTGAACTTGTCGACCAGCCATTCGACGATCCGGTCATCCCAGTCGTCGCCACCGAGGTGGTTGTCACCGGAGGTCGCGCGGACCTCGACGACGCCGTCGCCGATCTCCAGCAGCGAGACGTCGAACGTGCCGCCACCGAGGTCGAAGACCAGGATGGTCTGTTCCTTGCTGCCCTTGTCCAGGCCGTAGGCCAGAGCGGCAGCCGTCGGTTCGTTGACGATGCGCAGCACGTTGAGGCCGGCGATCTGGCCGGCTTCCTTGGTGGCCTGACGCTGGGCGTCATTGAAGTACGCGGGCACAGTGATGACCGCGTCGGTGATGTCCTCACCGAGGTAGCTTTCGGCGTCCCGCTTCAGCTTCATCAGCACACGGGCGCTGATCTCCTGCGCGGTGTAGTCCTTGCCGTCGATCTCAACGGACCAGTCGGTGCCCATGTGCCGCTTCACCGAACGGATGGTCCGGTCGACGTTGGTCACTGCCTGGTTCTTGGCGGGCTGGCCTACCAGCACTTCGCCGTTGCGCGCAAAGGCGACCACCGACGGCGTGGTGCGGGACCCTTCGGAGTTGGCGACGACGACCGGGTCGCCACCCTCCAGTACCGCCACGACGGAGTTGGTGGTCCCGAGGTCGATGCCGACCGCACGAGCCATGTTGAATCCTCCTGATAGTTACGTCTTTGGGTCTGAGCGAACCAGGCTCAAGACTGCCCCCGCCGGTGGTCGGCTGTCAAGCCAGAGTTGAGTCGGTTTCACTCAAGTTGTCGAACGGGTCAACGGCAAGGGTTGCGGATTTGTTCCCGGCGTGCACCAACGGCGCCGAGATCGACGCCAGCGTGGTCGACTCTCGGACGTTCGCGCGCTGGCGTCGATCTCGATTTCCGAGTTCCGAGTGAATACCGGCCGCACCCGGGGACTAGTAGGTTTGCTGGCTGTGGGGATTTCGCTCGCGGATCTGGACCGGTGGGATCCCGGCTCCATTCGCGCGGTCGCCGCCACGGCGGCTGAGCGTGCGACTCACTTTCGCGACGTGGCGCACAACCAAGGCGCCATTATCGCGAAATTGGAATGGCAAGGCGCCTCGCGGGAGGCGTCCACTGCCCGGGCACGAGTAATCGGCAACAGCCTCCTTCAGCACGCCGACGAATGCGACCAAGCGGGCCGTGACGTCTCGTCCGCAGCGTCCGAGGTGGAATCCATCAAGGCGGAGTGGACTCGCATCCAACGCATGGCCGACAGATGGGGAATCACGATCGACGTTGCGAGCAGTTCACTCGAGTGCTTTCACTCGGCCGACCCAAAGCAACAAGCCGAAACCGCGCGGCACCTGCAAATCGTCGACGATGCGATCGTCGATCTCCTGCGGCGCGCTGATTCGACCGATCGGCACCTAGCCACCTCACTAGACAACGCGGCGTCCGAGATGGCCGACGGCGACATAGCCGAAGCGCCGATAGCTCCTGATTCGGACCAAAAGCGCAACCAAATCGACGCGTTCCGTAAGACATTCGGACGAGACCCGGTCAGCACGAGTGATTGGACGACTGCTTCCGCGCTGGATCCGCACAGCTACAACCCGAAAAATCAAGGTGTGGAAGCGAATATCGTCGTCGCCCGCATCAAGCCCATACCGGGACAGGGGGTCGTGCGCACGAATCTGTTCATTCCGAGCAAGGACGTATGGGCTCCGGCAATCGAACTCCCACTTTCCGACAACGAGCACATGTTGCCGTACGACAACAACGTCGGCGACAACCGTGGCTTCTCGCCGTTCATCGGCCCCGAAGAGTCGCGCGTCGCGATCTACACCGACTTCGAGAACGGGATCATCGTCGCTCGCCAGAATCCGTCAGTCAACGCCGATACCGGACAAGTCAGGGCCGGCACGCCCGATGTTTCGGCAATCCAGCAATCAAACGGGGCAGTCTTGTTGCGTTACAACGCCGCTGACCCCTTCTCGCCAGGAGGCGAGGTGCCGGCGAAAGCCATTCCGTTCAGCGTCAATGGCACACTAGGGATCAGCCCGAGCGCTGACGGGCCACGGGTGGGTGGCACCGTGACGTCATTCCCCGCACTTGAGATCTACGGCGACCGAAACGGAACCACCACACCGCTGCTGCAATCCTGGCCGAGCTTCACCGACGATGCTTCCGGGCCGATGATCGGTCTACTTCCTCATAAAGACATTGGCGACCCCATGATCGTCACATGTTTCAATAGCGTCGTCCCGCAGATCGAACCGCCACAACTTGGGTCCGTGCACGGACCGCAAGCCATGCCGATTACGCCGCCACTGGCGATTGTGCCCCCTGGCAACTTCACCCCGTTCGGACCAACGACGGCAGGTGAGGTGCCAGTGGTGCGGACGTACACGCCATTTCAGGGCGACGAGTTCCTTGTCCCGCGCTAGAGAGTAAGGAGTAAGGACAATGACAACAGTGGATCGACGGTGGACGCCACTGCCTTCATGGTCCGCTGAACTGTGGAGGCATTGACATGGCGGTCCGCATGGTTGATTGGCGGAGAGCGACTTTGGTTGGCGCGCTCATCGGTGGGGTGTTCTGGGGACTTGCAGCGGGTGCCATTCTGGCGTCGAAGGCATCTGCACCGGCAGTCATCTCAGTATGCGTCGCCGCGGCGGTCATGGTGGTCGCCGGAGCAATTGTGTACCGCCGCGGCGGTACACCCAATGGCGCCTTTGGAATTGGTTTGATCCTGGCCCCACTCACCGGTCTTACGCCGGTGCTTATGGTTTGGCTGCCCGGTCTCTTGACGCATGCGATTTCGTGGAGGGGGTGACGACCATCGATAGACCGCCGCACACAACAACCGGCCCGACAGCCCTCGAGGATCAGCATCCCGTCGCGCTGCTCGTCGGCCTATACACCGGCTTCGCATCGGTGATCCTGACGTTTGGATTCCTTTGGCCGCTCGCTCCGCTGTTTCCCGCCGTGCTTGCCGGCGTGGCAGCAGTACTGCCCTTCAAGAGCCACTGGCACGTCGCCCGCGGTGCGTTCTATGCCTGTCTGGGGGTGCTGGCGTTCGAAGCCGTATTCGTACCGATTCTCCTATTGAGCTGAATCGTACGGTTCCCCGTCTACTCGGTCGCCGACCTGCTCGAGCACAGCAGCGGTGCGTTCATCCGTGGCGTAGAACGTCCGGGCTGCCGCCGCAACGTGTGCGGCCTGCCGGGTGAGTGCGGTGTAGTGCTGATCGGATACCCGCTGCCACGCGCTGGCCATGCGCACCAGCGCATCGGCCGATGTGCCTACCCATCCAGATTCGGCGTCACCGAGTCCCACCATCGACTGCAGATGGGACGCCGATAGGGCGGTTGCCTGCTCGCCGATAGCAGATCCGCCACCGAGCAGGCCGTCGACATCAACCTTCAGCTTGTCAGCCACGTCGTCCCTTCCGTACGGATCACCGAATTTTATGGCGCCCCGCGCGCGGGCGATAGTCGGTCTGTCGACGCCGAGATCGACGCCAGCGTGGCCGCCTCTCACACTTCCTCGCGCCAGCGTCGATCTCGACCTCGTGCCCACAACTTTTGACGACGTCGTCAGACTTGTCACAGGTTGGGCCAACCGCCAGACACACCCGGCACGCCACGCTACTTATAGACGAATGGGTGCAGGGGCGTTTGTCGGTCGTATCGGTGGGCTTGCGGTAGCGCTGGGGATCGGCGTCGCGATCGCCGCCGGAGCCGGACAGGCGGCGGCTGCGCCCGCTGGTGGTTCGGATTCGTCGTCGGCCAGCGCCGCCGGCCCGCACTCCTCGGCACAACACAGCGGGGTCGCGAAGAGCGCGAGGAAAGCCACCGCCGACTCCGGCACGGCCGCAACCAAAGCCAACTCCCGGGCGACCGTTCGGTCGCTGATCACACCGCGAACGACGGCAACGGCCACCGCCACCCGCACTGTGACCGACGATCCGACCGCCCCGGTCGATTCCCCGGTAACGCTGGTGTTGGCGGCCGCCTCCCGCCGCGAAGCGCAGGCCACCACCCAGACCCAACGCACCGTGGCCGCGGCGACCACGACGGCGGCGACCGCCGATGTACCCGCCATCCCCACTCCGGTGGTGGCTATCCCGCAGACCGCGCCATTGGCGTTCCTGCAACACATCCCGGTCCTGGGTCCGGTCCTGTTCACCCCGATCGTGGCGTTCATCCACCAGATCCCGGTCTTCGGCGACGTGCTCCACCCGCTGTTCGGCTATCCGGTGCACCCGGGGGCATCGCCCAATGCCGCACAACCTCGCGACGTCAAGGTGGTCTCGTTCGACGGCACCCAGATCTACGTCCACTTCATGCCCGCGTCCGGGCTGCAGGAAGGCACCCAGGCGCCGACGATCTTCTACGGACCCGGATTGGGCATGCCCGGCCAGACGAGCATCGACGGCAGCGTCGTCGACGGCGTTCTCACCAACGCCCTGGGCATGCCGAGCATCCTCGCCCTGCGCAAGGCCGGCTACAACGTCGTGACGTGGGACCCCCGCGGTGAATACAGTTCGGGCGGCCAGCTGCAGATCGACTCGCCGGACTACGAGGCCCGCGACGTATCGGCGATCATCAGCTGGGTCGCCAGTCAGCCGGAGGTCAAGCTGGACGGCCAACCGTCCGACCTCGACCCCCGCATGGGTATGGTCGGCGCGTCCTACGGCGGTGGCATCCAATTGGTCACGGCGGCAACCGATCACCGCGTCGACGCGATCGTGCCGACCATCGCCTGGAACAGCCTGACCAGCTCGCTCTACAAGGCTCAGTCGTTCAAGAGCGGCTGGGGAACGTTGCTGTCGACCGTGCTGGTCCTCACGCTGGCCCGCACCAATCCGAAGATCATTCCCGCCACCATCTACGGCGATCTGACCGGACATCTGACGCCTGCAGACGTGGCGCTGCTGGAGGAACGCGGACCCGGGCTCCCGACAGATCTTCTCAGCAAGATCACCGCCCCCACACTGTTGATCGAGGGGACCGTCGACACCCTGTTCACGTTGCAGGAGGCCAACGCCAACGCATTGGCGCTGATCGGCAACAACGTCGACACCAAGGTGATCTGGTTCTGTGGCGGCCACGGCCTGTGCACCAACGACCTGTTCAACACCGGCGGTGTGCTGGTCCAGAAGCGCACCCTGGAGTGGCTCGATCACTACGTCAAAGAGGATGCGGCGGTGCAGACCGGCCCGCAGTTCGAGTGGGTTGACCAACGGGGCCAACATCTTTCGTCCGCCTCCTACGATTTGACGCCGAGCGATCCGGTGTTGGTGTCCAGCACCAAGACCCGGACCTTGCCGCTGGTGCCGTTCCTGGGGGCCGGCGGCCTGTTCGGCGTGGTGCCGATCGGATCGTCGCGGGCCATCGATGCGCTGAACTACACGACGCCGGCCGTCACCTCCACCACCTACGTCGTCGGCGCACCGCACCTGAGTTTCACCTATTCCGGCACCGGCAGTGGAGATCACCTCTACGCCCAGCTCGTCGACAACTCCACCGGGCAGGTGCTGGGCAATCAGGTGACCCCGATCAAGGTGACCCTGGACGGCACCGAGCGCGTCGCCGACGTCGACCTCGAGATGGTGGCCCAGACACTCAAACCCGGCCAGAAGGTCACCCTGCAGGTGTTCGGGTCGTCGGCCTCCTACCGCGCGGTCGGAGCGCTGGGCTCGGTCACCGTGTCGAACCTGGAACTGTCACTGCCGACCGTCGACCCGTCTTCCATTACCGTCAACGCGGCCTAGCTGTCGCGCTCCGCCGGTATCTCGTTGCCGGGCAGGCGTTTCAGCGCACGCGCCAACGCCAGCTGGGCGAGGGCGAAGACGCCCAGCGCAGCGCCCACGATGCCGAACGACCCGTAAGCGGTGGCGCCAGCGGTGAACGCACCGCCGACCAGGCTGTCCACCCCAACCGAGGCTGCCGTCCTGCCGAACTCGGATGCGGCGGTGACACCGCCCGCGTGTTCGAGCGGGGTCAGCTCCTGTCGCCAGCGCGTCAGAACCAACCGGGCGCAGACGTTGCTGACGCCGAACAGGAAGACCGCCACCACCATGATCCACAGGTTCACCGGCATCCAGCCGACCGCGAGAAGCAACGTCCCGCCCACTCCCGCGAACATCCACCCGCGCCCGGAGCCGCGGCGCACCGTGACCGCATACAGCAGTGCGCCCGCCACCCCGCCGAGGGCGAAGGCCGATCCGACGTGACCGGCCATGTGCGGTTGGTGCAGAAGGCCTTTGGCGAAGAACGCGCTCAGGTCCTTGCGTAATTCGTAGAGGTGGAACAGCATCAGACCGACGACCACCATCAGCAGGTACCGGTTCTTGAGGATGTACTTCACCCCCGCCCATGCCCCGCCGTGAGCGTGGTTGCGATCTTCGACGGGAATGGCCGGACGCTCAGGGATCAGCAGATAGCATGCCGCCGACAGCGCGAATCCGACCGGAATAACGATGTGCGACACGATTTCGGCTGAGAAGACCATCAGCCCGCTGAGCATGAGTGGCCCGACGACAGCACCGACCTCGAACGCCAACTCATAGCGGGAGTTGATTCTGTCCAGCAGCTGCGGACGATGGCCGGCGAGTTCGAGTGGAATCGTGTGCACGGAGGTGTCGACGTATCCGCGGATCAGCGCTTCGGCGCTGTAACACACCATCACCCACGTCAGGGTCGCCAAGCCGAATGCCATCGCAGCGGGTATGCCGGCCAGCACAACGCCGCGCAGCAGCGTCGACACCGCCAGCACACGCCGCGCCCCGAACCGCTCGGTCGGCCAGCCACCGAGGTAGGTGCCCACCATGTGCAGGGCGGTGCCGAATGCGGAGAAGAACGCGGCGGTGCCCAATGATCCTGACAAGTCGGCGACGAGCAGGGGTTGCGCCAAATGCACTGCGCTGTTGGCAATCTGGGTCAGCAGGACACCGCTGAGCAGCCCACCCAGGCGCGCCGAACTGGCCTCGCCGGACCCGAGATTCACATCAGTGCTTCGGCATGTGCTCGAAGGCACCGTGGCCGACGAACAGGGCCGCGGCCAGCAGTAGCACCGCGACAATCCAGCGGCCATGCACCTTCATGACGCGCTCGTATCCCTCCTTGATCCGGTCGGCGGCACCCGGTCGAACCATCTCGATGACCGTCGGCGTCAGCGCGGGCACTACGGCGATGACCGCGAAAATCACAGCGCCGAGCGCACGTTCGGGGCGGTCACCGATCTGCAGGATCTGATGGCCCGCGGCGATCGCGATCGGAAAGACCTTCGGGTGCAGACCGCACACCGCGAAGCCGGCCATCGCGGCGCGGGTGATCCGTTGATGGTCAGGCAGATCCGCCTTCGGATCAAGCCCCGGGAAACGCGCAGTGAGCCGGGTCCGCAACTTGCCGGGACGGTGCTCGGGCTTGGACACGTCCGTGATCGGCTTGTGTCGGAGTGCACCGGTCGCGCGGCGGATGCCGATCGCCAGCAGCGCGGCCGCGATCAGAAGCCGGACGATAAAACCCGGCCATGAGCCGTGGTCGGCGCCGGAGGCCGGCGCCCCGGTCAGCGCGGCGACACCGACACCGATGCCGGTGGCGAACGCGATGCCGACGACGGCACCTCCGGAGAACGCCAAGGTCGCCTGTCGAGGAACTTTCTTGTCGCTGGCGACCACCAGTCCGAGCACCAGCGTCTCGGGGCTGAACAACAACGCGAGTGCGAGCGTCGCGATGACCGCAAGATGCGTACTCACAGGCACATCCACGCCGGCATGGCGGCAGGTTACCGCGCCGGACGCTCCGGCGCGGTACGTTGCGACAGTTGTCGCGCCACCTCGCCGTAGCGCTCGAAACGCTCCGGATCCCCCAGCGCGTTGTAGAGCACGATGCGGGTTGCGGTCTCGCCGTATCGCTCGGCCAGCGCGCCGGCCAGCCCGTCCCAGGTCGATTCGGTGGCGAACGTGGCGATGTGGTCGTCGGTGATCTGCGCAGCCATCCCGTTGACGTCGCCGGCCTTCTGCTTCTCCCGGATGCGGGCGGTGGTGCCGTCGAAGCCGGCCTCATCCCAGATGAACGCATAGTTGGGGGTGCTGCCGTAGAAGCTCATGGAGAACCGCACCCGCTCCCGCTCGGCCGCGCGCTCCTCCTCGGTGTCGCCGACGATGGTCATCACCGGCACGATCAGCGCGATGTCGGACGCCGAGCGCCCTGATTTCGCCGCGCCCTCAGCGACTTTGGGCACCACATGGCGGGCGATGTAGCCGGGCTCTCCGATCGGGTGGACGTGCACGCCGTCGGCCACCTCACCGGCCATCCGAAGCATCCAGGGGTTCACCGCCGCGATGTCGACCTTCGGGTCGGGCTCGTCGATGGGCCCGGCACTCCACTGCGGCGTGATGAAGTCCAGGTTGTAGAACTCGCCGTGGTGATCGAGGGTGCCGGTGCGGAACGCGGTAAAGCAGGCCTTGACGGCCAGCACATAGTCGCGCAGTCGCGGCCCGGGACGTTCGAACTGGGTGCCATAGCGCCGCACGACGTGGGTGCGAACCTGGGTGCCCAACCCCAGCCGGAAGCGTCCCCCGCTTCCCTCCTGCAATTCCCACGCGGTCGCTGCCGTGATGAACGGGCTGCGCGGAAACGCCACCGCGACACCGGTCGAGAGCTGGAGTCCCGGCGCAGCTTGCGATGCCACCGCGGCGTTGAGATACGGCGTCCGGCCGGTCTCGGTGAAGAGCATGCCGGAGAAGCCGGCGGCCTGAGTGCGTTGGGCGAGGCTGCCGATTTCTCCCAGCGGCAGCGCAGTGGTCATGACGTCGACGTCCACCGGACGAATCGTAACGGCGTCGCCGAAACGCCATGCGGGGTTGCGTCGCAGATCTAGTCTGTGCGACAGCTGTGCAATAACTGTGGGCAAGAGATCGGGGAAGCATGACGACGATCAAGCAGGTGTGTCTGGGAGTTGCGGTCGCCGGTGTGGTCGCCGGGGCCGGCTCGGCGGTGGCGACTGCGGTGGCTTCGGCGGATACCGGGTCATCCGATTCGCAGAGCGCGTCGCGCGGCACCTCTGCGTCGTCGTCGGCGTCGACCGCCCGTTCACGCAAGCCGGCGGCGAAGGGCGGCAGTGCGGTCACCGGTCCGAAGCGGACACAGGCACCGACCGCATCCGTCGCTGCCCCCACGGCGAAGCGGACCGCCGCAACCATCGCGCCACTGAAAGTCGCGGCGGCGCTCGCACTTCCGAAGCTCCCAGCGCTGCCGCTGCCGCCGTTGCCTGCTCCGCCCGCCGGCGCCAAGAGCACCGCCTATTCCTACCGGGACCGCAACATCAGTGCGTCGGCCGTCGTCGTCACCAACAACGTCGCCGACCCGACCAACACTCACGTGCTGGTGATCGGCGTCGACGGCACCAACATGCGGCGGATCCTCGCCCAGCCCGACCTGAACGTGAACTTCGTCAGCCTGATGAACGCCAGCACCACCGGCATCGCGTCGATCGTCGGCCACACCACGATCTCCAACCCGTCGTGGACCGCAATCCTCACCGGAGCGTGGGACAACCAGACCGGCGTGATCAACAACCTCTTCACCGCCGACACCTATATGAAGTGGCCGACCGTCTTCAATCAGCTCGAGGCCTACAACTCCGAGATCGACACCATGGCGATCGCGGACTGGAGCGTGATCACCGACATCGCCAAGGCCGGCCTCTACCCCGTCGACACGCCGGTGCTGGTTCCGCAGGTCCCCGGTGACTCCAACTGGTCACTGACCGACGCCGAGGTGACCGCCCAGACCGTCGCGGCGATCCAGAGCGGTGAGCCCCCGAACTTCCTGTTTTCCTATCTGGTGCAGGTCGACGAGGCCGGGCACCAATTCGGTGGTGGCTCACAGCAATACGCTGATGCCATCCACCGCACTGACGAGAACCTCGGCGCGATCATGGACGCGGTCAACAACTCCGGCGAGAACTGGACGGTCATCGTGGTCACCGATCACGGCCATCAACCGCAACTGGGCTTCGGACACGGCTTCCAGTCCCCCGACGAGACCTCCACCTGGGTCATCGCCAACGGCGCCGGCTTCACCGCAGGGCAGATGAATCTGGCCTACTCGATCGTCGACGTCACCCCGACCGTCCTGGACCTGTTCGGCGCTCCCCCGCCGCCGGGATCCAACGGGGTGTCGCTGACGACGCTGGGTTCGAGTTCGGTCACCCCCAACGACCTCCAGCAGGCGCTCAAAGACGCGATCGCGCGCAACGGGTGGCCGGACATCCAAACCAACGTCGCGCTGAGCGTGCGGACGATCTTCGCGAGCATCCCGTACTTCCTGGACGGCGGGATCACCAGTCTGACTGCCACGCTGCAGGGGATCGTCGACCAGAACGTCTTCCTGATCAGCCAGCTCGCCGCGGTGTCGCAGGTGGTGGTTCAGGTCCTTGGGAATGTGTCGATCGCAGCCACCAGCGCGCTCGCCGAACTGGTGGCCTGGATGACCGGGGTGGACATCTTCGCGAAGGGTTACCCGCAGGATCCACCTGCCGGTGCGACACAGAACGAGCCCTCGGTGTTGGTGGCCTGACCACACGGCACCGGTAGGCCATACTCACTCCGATGAGTACCTACGTCGTCACCGGCTCCGCATCGGGCATGGGCCGGGCAGTCGCTGAGCGGCTGCGGGCCAACGGGCACACCGTGATCGGGGTGGACGTCCAGCCCGCCGATGTGGTGGCCGATCTGTCCACTCCGGCCGGTCGCCGTACGGCCGCTGACGCCGTCCTGGCCGCCTGCGGTGGACGCCTTGACGGTGCGGTGCTGGCGGCCGGCGTCGGACCGACTCCGGGTCGGGATCAGCCACGCCGCATCCTCGAGGTCAACTACTTCGGCGTCGTCGAACTGCTGCAGGCGTGGCGGCCGGCGCTGGCCGCCGGTGAACGCGCCAAAGTCGTGGCGTTCTCCAGCAATTCGACGACCACCATGCCGGCGATACCAGCCCGCGCGATCCGGGCGTTGCTGGTCGGTGACGGCGACAAGGCCGCTCGGGCCCTGCGCATCTTCGGTCGCGCCGCGTCGTCGATGGCATACGGCGCGTCAAAGGTGGCGCTGAGCCGCTGGGTACGCCGTCACGCGGTGACCCGCGACTGGGCCGGCGCCGGGATCCGCCTCAATGCCCTCGCTCCGGGCGCCATCCTGACGCCACTGCTGGAGAAGCAGCTGTCCACCCCGGCTGAGGCCAAGGCCATCAATTCGTTCCCGGTACCGATCGGCGGTTTCGGCGACGCCGGGCATCTGGCCGAGTGGGTGGTCTTCATGCTGTCCGATTCCGCGGATTTCCTCTGTGGCAGTGTCGTTTTCGTCGATGGCGGGTCTGACGCCTATTTCCGTTCCGATGACTGGCCGGGCCCGGTTCCGGCCCGACGGTTGGTGCCGTATCTGCGAAAGTTCCGTAGCTTCTCGAAGTGAATTGCCTCACCGCCCCACTCCGGTAAGTTTGCTGAGTGTGGGGATTTCGCTGACGGATCTGGAAAGGTGGATTCCGGGATCGATACGCGCGGTGGCCGCAGCTGCCACCACTCGCGCGAACCACGTGCGTGAGGTCGCCCATGATCAGCGAGGCCGCGGGACGCTTTCACCCAGCGAGTACAACGATGCCATTCGGGCAGCCTTGGTCGCGACGACCGGTCGTGACCTCTATCAGGACATAGACGCGCAGATGTCAAGCCGCTACAACGCAGTCACTGAAACGACGGAACCAAAATGATCCGATGCAGCGGTTTTCGAAGACTAACGGCAATAGCCGCCCTCACATCCACAGTCATCAGTGGGTGCGACAATACGACCGCCACCCCGCCGACCAAGCAGTCCGAGCGCTGGCCCGCCGTGCTCTCCGAATCCACCTTCGTTTGGAGTGCAGAGCCAGGGATAGACCTTCTCGCACAACCAATTGTCACCTTGCGCGCGTATTTCGAATCGCTGGTGCTCGGAGAAACCTCGGGTAGCAATGACTACCTCTACCCCGGATTCGATCACGCGGTAGAGCGCGAGAAACCGGCGGAATATTCGCACTACTCGCTGCATCTGTGGCCCGAACTCGGCTTCCCGAAGGAAAGTCCCGAAGTGGGTTCGAGCCGTCTCCACGTTCTACGAGTTGCGGACGATGGGCAAGGGGTCACCACGGTGATGTGCACATGGGACTGGGGAATCGCCACTCAAAGCGCTGAGGCTAGTTATCAAGCACTCGGCTCATGGCGAGGCCCCCAAACGGGTGTAGGCGTCCAGCGAGTGCGCCTCACGACATCGGTGGGCAGTCCCCCGCCGACTACGCGTCCCCAAAGTGGACCCTCCCGATACCCATCGTTAGATGTGTTCGATAACTGGCGTGTCGTCGGACGCCTGTCAAACTCAGCGCCGTCGGACACGGTCGGCCCCGGCACTCAATGGCCGGAATACCAGCAAGACCTCGCTGCTTGCGTGACGCTCGCGCCGGAACCCGTGGAACGTCGACAATTCCTCACCACCGGAGAGCATCCCCGCTCCGACTTCCCCACGCTGCCCAGCTATCCCGGCTGGCCGCTCGAATCCCAGTAGCGCTACATCGTCTGCGCGTCGGCCTGTTCGCCGACAGCCTTCAGCTTCTCAGCGTTGCGCTTCTCCATATAGTCGAACATCTTGGCGCTGGTGTCCATACCGGTCGCCTGATGATCCAGGGCGGCAGTGTGCTTGTCCGTCAACGTGTTCCAGTGATCGGTCAGCGACGACAGTGCCTGCGCCGAGGACCCCACCCAACCGCTCTGTGCCGCGCCGACACTGCCGACAGACTGGCCGTGGGCCGCTGCCAACTCGGCCGACTTCTCGGCCATTTTCGAGCTGCCGGCCGACAAGCCGTCGATGTCGACCTTCAATTCGTCACCCATTGCATCTCCCACCCGTAACGAGCCGTACCGGCAGGATATAGCGCGGCCACCGACAATTCACTTCACTCGGCGAGCACGCTACGGCCGCATCGCATACGCGCCGTCATACGCTTTGACCTGCGCCCACACCCGATCGAAACGCTCGGCATCAGTGACGGGTTTACGCACCGCACCAAGCGCCCACTCCTGTTGCGCCGGAGTCGAATTCACCTTGCCATGCAGCGCAACTGCGTATGCCGAGAAGTCCCGCACCTGTACGTCGAAGATCTGGTCCACCAGATCCCGATCGATGCCGCGCAGCCGTGCCTGCTCCAGAATCAGCTGCCCGTACACCACCAGGGTGAACAGGTGACCGATGACGAGCATGAAGTCGAGGTCCTTCTGTTGCTCGGCGTCGGGCGCGGCGGTGAGCAGCAACTGCTGCAGCGCCCGTGCCTGCTCGAGGAAGCGGGCCACATTCGGTATTGCGGAGGCACTTTCGAACACCGGCACCCAGTCGGCGAACTGCACCTTGGAGGCGCCGCGCGCCGGGCCCTGCGCCCAGAAGAACACGTCGTCGGCAGGGTCGTCGCGGGTACCGATCTCGGGATAGTCCGCCGGGTTGAGCAGATAGTTGGGCATGAACTTGAGGATCTGGGCGACGTTGACGTGCACCGTGCCTTCCAGCCGCGGTAGCGCACCGATCAGACGGGTGACCTGAGTGAAGTAGGTGTCACGTTCGAAACCCTTGGCGGCCATGATGTCCCACAGCTGGACCACCACCTTCTCACCCTCCGACGTCACCTTCGCCTTTGTCGCCGGGTTGAACAACAGATACCGGCGGTCCTCGAGACTGGCGCTGCGGAAGTAGTCGATCGCGCGGTCGCTGAACAATTTCATCGCCACCAGCCGGGCATAAGCCTCGACCAGCCCGGCCTGCACGTGCGGGAAGTCGGTGACCGGGTTGCCGTACAGAATTCGGTTGTTGGCGTGGGTGATCGCCTCGTAGAACGCGTGCTCACACATCCCGATCGAGGCGGTGCACAGGTTGAACTTTCCGACGTTCACGGTATTGAGCGCCACCGAGAAGGCTTCCGGCCCAGTGCACAAGATGTCTTCCTCACGCACCGGATAGTCGTGCAACGCGAACGTACTGACGTACATCTGGCCGCGAACGACGTTGCCGATCAGCTCGTACGCCGGGTGCGCGCTGTCCGCGACGAACCACACGTAGCCGTCGGGACCTTCGACGTCGGCCCGGCGGGAGAACACCGACACCATGCCGGCCACGTTGCCGTTGCCGATGTAGTACTTCTCGCCGCTGGCCCGGAAGGCCAGACCATCCTCGTCGGCCGGCGTGAGAATCATGTCGGTGTCGTAGATGTCGGCACCGTGCTCGCGTTCGGACAACGCGAAGGCCATCACACCGCCGGCGTCGAGCTGCGCGGCGGCCCGCTCCTTCGCTTTGATGTTGTCGCTCTGCCAGATTGGACCCAGCCCGAGGATGGTCACCTGTTCGGCGTACCAGTACGCCAGGCCGTAGAAGCCGAGGATCTCGCTGAGCGCGGCGTTGCGGGAGGTATCCCAACGTTTGTTGTCATCCCCGAGTCCGAATTCAGACGGGGTCAGGAACGTCGCGAAGATCCGCTCCTTGCCGACGAACTCGAGGAAGTCCGACACCCATACCGCGTCGTGGTCGTCTTGGAGCAGGCGCGTCTTGCCACGCTCCTCGAACCACCCGATCAGCGCGGTGAGCTGGCGCCGCGTCCCGGGATCGAATTGTTTCGGGTCGTAGGTGTTCGGGTTGAACAACAGGCGGCCGGTGTCGGTCATGGACGCACCCTTTCATCGCTGCATCGAATCTAGCCCGATCGCGGGCCGCGGGTTCCGAGATCGCACCGGCGATCGAACGCACCCCGCGAGTCACTGGAGTCACTTGCGTCACTGCATGCGTACCCTGACACTCGACGGCAGGAGTTCGGCGTGCGGATATCCAACGGCATGAAGGCCGGTGTGGCGGTGGTGTGGCTGGTGGCTGCCGGCGCTGCTGCCGGGTGCAGCTCCACCACCGACGGCGCGGCCCGATGCCCGGGCTGCGGACCGGGCGCAGAGCCGAGTTTCCCCACCAGCAAGCCGACCGTGTCCACGCCGCTGCCGACGTCGTCGCCGACCCCCTCGCCCTCGGTGCCCAACCCGGGCGGCCAGACCCTGCCGCCCAGCGACACCGGCTACGTCTACATCGAAACCAAGTCCGGCCAGACCCGCTGCCAGCTCAACTCGGAGTCGGTCGGCTGCGAATCGAACTTCACGAACGCACCCGCCATCAACGGCACCCCTGCCAACGGCGTCGAAGTGACCGCCGGAGGCAACCTGCGCTGGATCCTCGGCAACCTCGGCGACATCCCCACCACCACGCTCGACTACGCGACCTATCACGCAGTCGGCTGGACGATCGACGCCCGCAGCGACGGGACCCGCTTCACCAACGACGGCACCGGGCACGGAATGGTCGTCGGCACACAAGGGGCTCAGGTTTTCTAAGCTGGGCGATATGGACTTCCGCGTCTTCGTCGAACCCCAGCAAGGTGCCACCTACACCGATCAGCTTGCGGTGGCCCAGGCCGCCGAATCTTTGGGCTACTCAGCGTTTTTCCGCTCCGACCACTACCTGGCGATGAGCGGAGACGGCCTGCCCGGCCCCACCGACTCGTGGGTCACGCTGGCCGGTATCGCCCGCGAGACCAGCACGATCAGGCTGGGCACGCTCGTCACCTCCGCCACCTTCCGCCATCCGGGACCGCTCGCCATCTCGGTGGCACAGGTCGACGCGATGAGCTCAGGGCGGGTCGACCTCGGTATCGGCGCAGGCTGGTTCGACGCGGAGCATCTCGCCTACGCGATCCCATTCCCGCCGCTGGGTGAACGGTTCGAGCGGCTGCGCGAACAACTCGACATCATCACCGGCATGTGGACGACGCCGGCGGGCCAGACCTTCGACTACGCCGGCACCCACTACACGGTCAAAGATTCCCCCGCGCTGCCCAAACCCGTACAAGATCCTCATCCGCCGATCGTCATCGGCGGCAACGGCCCCAAACGAACGCCCGCCCTGGTCGCCCGGTACGGCTCCGAATACAACCTCGCGTTTCCCGCCCTGGACTTCGTCGAACCCCAGTACACCCGGGTGCGGGCTGCGCTGAGCGACGCCGGTCGCGCACCCGAGGACATCGTGTATTCCGCGGCGTTCGTGGTCTGCGCCGGGCGGGACGACGCCGAGATCAGCCGGCGTGCGCAGGCGATTTCCCGCGAGGTCGACGAGCTGCGGACCAACACGCCGCTGGTCGGCACACCCGGTGAAATCGTCGACCGGCTGGGACCGTTCATCGAGGCTGGAGTGCAGCGGGTGTACCTCCAGCTGCTGGATATGTCCGATATCGGCCACGTCGAACTGTTCGCCACCGAGGTGATCCCGCAACTCGCCTGATTGCCGAACGCTGCTTCGGCCCTGGCGGGCCGTTTAGCATGGATAGCCGTGGCGAAGCACGACCCCGCCGGGGATGTCGACGAGGCATCGCCCGTCCCGTTCGGTGACCCGTTCGGGCCCTATCCGGAGCAGCCGTATCCGGGGTCGGCACCTGTCGCCGATGCGCGTGCGGATGACGACACCGACCCGCCGACGGATCCCGCGCTACCGATGGTCACCGCCGACGACGGCTTCGACCCGTTCGCTCCCGACGCGTTCTGGTTTCCGGAACGGCCGTGGTACCGCAAGAAGCAGGCGACGCTGGCACTCACCGCGATCGGCGTGGCCGGAGTGGCGATCCTGGTCGCAGCGGTCCTCCTGGTCGCCCTGGATTCCGATGGCTCAGAGCAGTCCCCCGCCACGCCGTCGACCTCCAGCAGCACCCCGACCACCACGGCGCTGACCAGCTCGCAGCCACCCGAGCCGCCACCACCGCCGCCACCACCCCCGGAGAGCCCGCCACCGGCACCACCGCAGGGCACCTGGTACCCCCGTTATCCGCAGCAGAACGACGGCGGCCGCCCGAACGTGACCACCCCGCAGACCAGGCCGCCACAGATCAGCGTCCGTCCCACCCACCGCCCGGCCTTCCCCAATCAACCGGGCAGCGGCTGACAGTTAGAATCTGAACCCGTGGCGCGCGACGGATCCCCCGACGACCCGAACAACTACTCCGACAGTGACCCGACCCAGTACGCAAACTACGGCGGTACCGGCGGCGAGGCATATAGCGACTACCAGCAATCTGGTTTCGGAGCGCCGACCGGGTACGGCGACTACCCGCCGCCGCCCGAGCCGACCCCCTGGTATCGCAAGCCTGCGGCGCTCGTCGGCCTCGGAGTCTTGACCGCAGCCATCCTGGCTCTGCTGGTCTACGCGATCGTGAAGTTCACCGGGAGCGACGGCTCCGGCCCGGCGACCACGACGACGACCTCGCCGACGACCTCGACCACGGCCGCGACATCGGCGACGGTTGTGCCTGAGCCGGGCGTCACCCAGACGGTGACCGAATCCCCGACTGCCACCCAGGCCCCCGCCACGACGACGGACACGCCGACCACCACGACGACCACCGAACCGCCGTCGACCAGCACCAGCACGAGCACCAGCACCAGCACGAGCACATCGGTGTCGACCTCGGTGAGCACGGTGACCGAGACGGTGACCACGACGCAGCGGGTGCTGCCGACGATCCCGGGCTTCCCGCGGCCTGGCGGCGGCTAACCGCCTGCGGCGTACATCGCGACCAGCGCCTCGGCGCTGCGCACCGCGGCGCGACACGCCCGGGTGGTGAACGGGTCGTTCAGTGGATGGTCGGCGCGACGACGCCAGCGCTGCGCCGCAGCGAAGGCCGCCCGCGGTCCGTCGCCGAGCGTTTCGGCGGTCAGCCCCAGCCGGCTTGCCGCGTCGGTGCCCGACCCGCCGATCACCCGCCGCAGCGAGGCCATCTCGTCGTCGGTCAACGTCGTTGGCCGAGAACGTAGTTGACTGAGTAGCCGGAGTTCCTCGAAGGCGTGCGTGTCGGCCAGCAGCGGGTCGATGTCAGCGATGATGTAGGGCGTCGCGGTGATCGGGTTCATCTCGACGAACCGGCGCAACGAGACCAGGGCGGTGTGCGCCTTGAGCAGTTCGGAGCGCTGCGCGAACTGCTGGTCGATCACGTCGCGCAGCGCGACCAGCCCGCTGCGCTCGAGCAGCTCGTCGGCCAGGGTGACGGAATCCGTTGCCACGCCTGCCCGCAACACCGCGATCGAGATCCGCAGGCCGAACATGCCGAAGCGGTCCAAAATCTGCGCGCGGGTCTGCGCGTCCACCGGCAGGGCACTGTCCTCGCGCACGAAGCGGTCAACCGAGAGCATCGCCTTGTTCAGTTCGTTGGCGTCGACCGCCGCCAGCTTCTCCAGCGCGGCGAACTCGCTCTGCCGCAGGGTCCGGGCGGTCAGCGCCAACAGTCCCGAGACCGGAACGACCGCCTGACAGATGCCGGTCCGATCCAGTTCACCGGTGAATCGCTGCGCGACGTCCTTGGCCGACAGCATCGCGTCGAGTCGGCCCGCGCCGATCTCGTCGGCCCGGGATGCCACCCCGATCACCCCGAGTGCACCCGAGGATCCGCCGACCAGCTCCCCGATCTGTTTGAGCAGAGCGATGTCCGCGGCATTGAGGGTGCGCAGCAGGAACACCACCGCGTCGACTCGCGGCACTCCATCCTCGGGCACCAACAGCCGCAGGGTGCGCTCGGAGACATCGCGCGACAACGATGACGTGCCGGGCGTGTCGATGATCGTCGCGTCGATCAGTTCGGCGGCCGGCCACTCCACGTCGAGGTCGACGATGTCGTTGGCGTCGAGGCGGCCAAAGTCGAAGGTCAGTCCACCGTCGCGGGCGATCGGTACGTTGGAGCGCCGTCCGCCGGCGTGGTTGGCGGTGACCTTCGGGATCGGGCCGTGCCGGAACCAGGTGACGATGCGAGTGGCCTCGGTCGCATCGGTGGGCGCGATGTTCTCCCCGACCAGCGCGTTCACCAGAGTCGACTTGCCGGCCTTGAGCGTGCCCGCCAGCGCGATGCGGATCGGTTGGTTGAGCCGCCCGGCGATGCGGTCCAGCTCATTGAAGACGTCGGGCCGCTCGCGGTATGCCGGTTCACCCTGGTACGCGCGACGGGTGCCGCTCAGGATGGCGCGAACCTGATCGCTGGTGCTCATCGAACGACGAGTCTACGGTCCGGCGGTCCACCCGTATCACGGCTAGGATCAGCCGCCATGCCCCAGCACAAGGCGCCGTGGTACCGCTCGGCGGCTGCCACCTCGGCCGCCGGGCTGCTCGGGCTCGCGGTGGTCGCGATCCTGGTCTACGCGGTGGTGACGATGTCGAGCGAGTGGAGCAGGACGGACACCGAGACCGTCCCGCCGCCCGGCACGTACATCCCCGACGCACCGCACATCGCGAAGACCACCGCGGGATCGACTAGCACGTCGTATCCCAGCGTGCGGCTCTCGACGACCGATATCGGGCTACCGGGCGAGAGCACGACGAGTAGCACGACACCGACGACGACCAGCGACCAGTCGACCATCCCGCCGTCGGAGCGGGTGGCCCCGACGTTCCCAGGCACCTTCCCCACCCGCGTCACCCACCCGCCGGGCACGAGATCCGGGCCCCGGCTCAACGAGACTCGGTCGTCCTCGCCGTAGAAAGTGCTGTGGGGAAGAGCTTTTCGGCGTTGTCGATGACCTGGCCGAGAATATTCGCCTGGCGTTCGAGCTCGCGGATGCGGTTGTTGCGGTCGGTTTCCTCCATCCGCGCGGCGGCGATGGTGGACTGCAACGACTCGTTGAGCGAGCGACTGGTCTGGTTGGCGATGTCGCGGTAGTGGTCGCGGAGTTGACGCTGAACGTTCTTGAGCCGGTCACGGGATTCCTTGGACACCACGAACAGCACATCGTCGACGAAGCGGCGCAGATTGGTCTTGGCCTCGTTGCGGACCCGCATCATGCGGTTTTCCATGTCCTCCTTGTAGGCCTTGCGCCCGAGCAGCAGACCCGCACCCAACGACAGCGGGTTGAACATCCCCAGACCGGCCACCGAGGTGAGCATGCCGAACATCAGTACACCGCCGTAGGAGCCACGCATACTGGTGATCACCTTGTGGCCCTTGCCGATCGGCTTCGATTCGAGGCGGGCCAGCGATTTGAGGCGGCCCACACCGGCGTTCATCTCGGCGGCGCTCACCTCCGGCATCTTGATGGCGTCCAGCCCGGCCTCGACAAACGTCCGCGCGACGTCGGCGGCCAGCGCTTCAGCACGCTGGTAGGCCCACACGAAGTTGTCACCGACGGCGTTGGCAACCGAATCCTCCACCTCCGCACCGATTTCCGCCCAGTGCTGAGTGGGGTCGCCTTCGTCGATGACACTCTCGATGTGCTGGGTGATGGCCCGGAACCGGGCTCGCAGATCATGTTCGACGTCGGCGGTCAGGTCGGCGATGCCGTCGTTGAGGACCTGTTGCCACAGCGCAGTCTGCTGCAGCGCGTCCTGCGCTTCCTGCTTGCGCCGCTCGAGGTCCTCGGTGAGCCGGCGGGCCTGGTCCGGGTCACTGAGAGCCGAGAGCTCGGAGTTCACCGACAGGTTGAGATGTTCTGCTGCCGAGCGTATTTCGCCCACGACATGGTCGCGAACCGCATCGTTCTCCCGGGAGAGCACCTTCTCCGACAGCCATGCGACGATCGCCGGGAAGTTGGATTCGTCGTTGAGTTCCTTGTCGTTGAGCTGGATCGCGTGGCTGCGCAGCAGGGAGGACGCCGGGATCAGCGGCAACTGCAGTCCGGCGCGCTGCAGATGCGCGGTGTTGGCGGAGACGATCTCGCGCCAGTACGGGTAGAGATCGGTCTTGGTGGCGACGACAGCGCCGACCGGGCAGATCTCGTGGGCTTGGCGGATGAAGCGCATCTCGGGTTCGGTGAACTCTTGGCTGGTGTCGCTGATCATCAGCATCGCGTCGGCATCCGGGAGCAGCCCCAGAGTCGACGACAGGTGCGGCTGTCCGTGTCCGCCGACACCGGGTGTGTCGATGAACGCGAGGCCGCCCTGCAGCAGCGGGCTGGGTGCGCCGACCTCGACCCGCAACACCTCCCGGCCCTGCGCTTGCGGCGCGCGGCGCAGGTCGTGGCGGATGTCGTCGATCGGGATGTCGATGCTCTGCGGCGGCACGCCCTCGCCGACCGAGACGATCAGCCGGGCCGACGGTTGCTCGGCGTAGCTGATCACGGTGACCAGCGCGGTGGTCTCGTCGTCACCGACGCGTGCCACCGGCATGTTGAGCAGCGAATTGAGCAGCTGGCTCTTGCCCTGCTTGAGCTGGCCCGCAATGACGACCCGGATCTGCGGATCGGTGATGCGCTCCTTGGCAACGGCCAGCCGGGCAACCAGATCGCCGCGGTCGTTGAGGTCCGCAATCGCGCTGGTGTGATCGATCAGCTCGACGATCACCTTCACCCGGCGCGGGTCTTGCTGTGGTTGCGTCACGTGTCCTCCCAGTTGTCCACCGTATGCGCAGACAAGCGGCGGGGACCTCCAGACTTGCTGAAGGTCCCCGCCGTCGTCGGATTGCCCTACAAACCCAGCAGATGGTTGCCAGACGCCAACGCCATGTCGTGGCTGTTGTCGAGATGGCTGTTCACCAGCGTGGTGTCGTGCCCGGCATCGAACAGCGAGTGGCTGGACGAGTCGTGCGTCGAACTGTCGGTGACCGTGGTCTGGTGCACCGAGTTGTCGGAGTGGTCGGTCACGGTGGTTGTGGTGTGGGTCTGGGTGTTGACCGGCGAGCTGGCCGTGTTGCCGCTGTTGGTCGACGGGTGGTTGTCGACGATCGTGATGCCGCCGCCGCCCGCGTTGCCGCCGGAGGCGTGCCCGCCGCCGAGGCCGATCAGGCTGCCGCCGGCCGACGCTCCGCCGCCGTTCCCGCCGCTGGCGTCGACATCGTGCAAGACCGTCCCACTGTTGTCCTTGATCACGGTGCTGCCGCCGGTCGCGGTGGTGCCGTCATCGTGGATGTGGCTGTGGCCGATCGCGACGTTCGAACCGGTTCCGGCGACCACGTGACCGTTGTTCACGTCGTTGCCGTTGCCCAGGACCGCGCCGTCGCCGCTGACGATGTCGCCCTTGTTGTCGCCGTCGACCACCACGCCACCATTGGTGGCGGTGTTCGTGGTCTTGTTGCCGAAAGTGATGTCGCCGAAGCCGAGGTTGAAGCCGCCCTGCTGGGCGTTGCCGCCGGCGTTCTGATCCGGGCTCAGCAGCGAGGTGTCGTTGTGGCTGGCCAGGTCGGTCTGCGGCGCGAACGTGGGCGACGGCGCGTAGACCGGCTGGTAGGCGGGCGCGAATCCGTACTGGTTGGACACCGCGCGCTGCAGGCCGACGACCGGGTCGCCGCCGCCGAGCACCAGGCCGGGAACGGCGGTGGCGGCCAGTGTCGACACCTGGGCGGCGGACACACCGGCGAACCCGGCGTCGCGCATGGTCTGCTCCGGCGCGGCGACGAACGCCCGTGCGGCGTCCTCGTTGCGGAACAGGTCAAGGATCCAGTCGAGGAGAGAGAGCATGGTCGGACCTTTCGGTGTGTTCGCCGGTGACTCCGGCGATCTGGAGACCACGTTATGGACGCCGGGGTCGGGCGAAAACGGGGCCGGAACCCCTCGTCAGCAGGTCCCCACTAGGGCCGGCCAGGGGTGTGCGCCTAGGGGATTAGGGGGTCCCTAGGGAAACCCCCAGATATGACAAATCCCCACGTCACCACGGACGTGGGGATTTGCCGGGGGATCAGAACAGGTCGAAGCCGACGTTGTCGACCTGGGTGTGGTTGTCGTCGACGTGGCCGTGATCCCACGTGGTGTGGTCGGCCCAGTCCTGCACGGCGTCGGGGGTGAGGCCGTGGTCGGCGAGCGTGTCGGTGACCTGCGCCGCGGTGTCGGGCAGGTCCAGGGCGCCGGGGTCGCCACCCAGATCGGTGACCAACGCCGGAGCCTGATCCGCGTGCTGGGCGACATCGGTGATCACCGAGTGAACGTCGGGCGCGGTCGTGGCCGCGGGCAGATGATCGAAGGCATCGAAGGCTGCCGTCGCCGCCCCGCTCGCCCACACGTTGCCGTCCCCTGCGCCGGCCGCGGGGCCGAATCCGGCACCTGATAGCGGCCCCGACAGCGAGTCGGCGACCATCGGAATCAGGTTGTTGACGTCAGCGCTGGTCACACCGGTCAGGTGAGCGTCGGCGATAGCACCGCCCGGGTCCGCGGCGTAGCGTGCGGCGGCATCGGGATCTCGCACAAGCGACATCACGAAGTCGAGCAACGAATTTGCCATGGAAACGCCTTCTCTCCTGCCGCCGATAGTCACAGTGGAATCCCAGCTGCTGCCAAGAATGTTATCGGCGGACACGCGGGCCGTGATCGGTGTCGAAGCCACTCGAACCACGGCGCCATTAGGGGGTGCAGCCTTAGGGGTTCGGAAGGCATTAGGGGATATGGTGATGACTGCTGCCGACACGGCAGCGGAGGGATGTGCGAATTGAGCGAATCGCTGGGGTTGTCGATCGGAGCGACCAACCTGGCGGCGGCACGTCCGGGCCGCCGGCCGGTGACCCGCCGGTCGGTGTTGACGCTGTGGGACAACCGGCCCCCCGAGGTCGGCGTTCCCTCCCAGAACCCGGAGCTGACGAGCCCGAACATCACCGACGCCGGTCAGGTGTTCCGCGGCTTCGTCGAGCGCGCGGGCGACCCGGTGCCCTTGGTGGCCGCCGATGGTTCGTCGCACCGCGGCGAGGACTTGATTGCCGACGCGCTCGAGGCGATGGCCCGCGCCGCCGACGACGGCTCACCGGCCTCCACTGTGGTCGTCGCGGTCCCTGCGTACTGGGGCGCGGGCGCGGTGGGCGCCCTACGAGGCGCACTGCGGACCCGGCCTGCCTTGTCGCCCAACGGTATTCCGCCGATGCTGATTTCCGATGCGACCGCCGCGCTCGCCGCCCTACAGGCTGATCCCGGTCTGCCGTCGCAGGGGGTGGTGGCGCTGTGCGACTTCGGCGGCAGCGGTGCCAACATCACCCTCGCCGACGCCGGAGCCAATCTCGCGCCGATCGGCGAGACGGTGCGCTTCACTGACCTCTCCGGTGACCATCTCGACCAGGCCCTGCTGACCCAGGTACTCGGCGGCATCCGCGATCAGGCCAATGTCGACCCGGCCAGTACAAATGCGGTCGGTGCGCTGACCCGGTTGCGCGACGAGTGCCGCCAGGCCAAGGAGCGGCTGTCCTCGGAGACCGCGACGGTCATCCCTGCCGAGCTGCCCGGCTTCCGCTCCGATATCCGGGTCACCCGACCGGAACTGGAGGCCTTGATCGCCGAGCCGCTCGCGGGTTTCCTGGACGTCCTCGGAGATGTGCTTGAGCGCAACAGGATCCCGGCCGTCAACCTGGCCGCGGTCGCCACTGTCGGTGGCGGTGCCGCGATACCGCTTCTGACGCAACGCCTTTCAGAGGAATTACGCATTCCGGTGATCACCACGCCGTTGCCGGGTCTCAACGCGGCTATCGGATCGGCCGTGATCGCCGCGCGCGGCGGTGCACCGGACGCGCCGACGGGGATGGCCGTGGCCGCGGCGGACGCACCCACCGGTCTGGCGCCGGCGGCGTGGGCAGCCGGCACAGCCGGAGCAGCCGCGACCGAATCCGCCACCGACGGTTCGCCATCGGCGACTTTCCGCGCTCTGGCCTGGTCGCAGGACGATGCGCCCGGCGCGGAGCCGGTGCCGTATTCCGGCGAGGACTACACCTTTGATTACGCCCAACAGGCGCAGGCCACCGGGATGCGACCGGTGGTGGAGTTCGAGCCGCCGGACTCCGAGACCGAACTGGTCGCCGCACCGGTGCCTTGGTACCGGCGCCCGCCGCTGTTGTTCGGTATCGCCGCCGCGCTCGCGGCGGTGGCGGTCGGCGGACTGGCGATCACCCTCACGAGTGCCGACAGCACGCCGAGCACCACGACCACCCGGGTCACCAAACCCGGCGATCCCACCGAGGCGCCGGCCACGAGTGTCGTTCCACCGCAGACGGTGACGATCACCGGTAACGACGGGGTGCCCACCGAGTCGACGATCCCGGCTTCGACCACAGTCATCCCGACCACCACCGCGCCCACCACAACCACCACCACCACGACGACGCCGTCGACCACTACGACGACGACCACAACCACCACAACGACGACCACGACCACCACGACCCCACCGACCACGACCACCACCACACAACCGCCGACAACGACCACCCAGCCGCCGACGACCACGACGCAGCCGCCGACGACGACACAGGCCCCGCCGACCACCACCGTCAAGCCGATCACCACCACGGTCGCGCCGCCGACCACCCGCGACATCATCACCGGCGTAACGTCGCCTCCGGGGGAATGACGCCGGTGGCCGATTCGATTCCAGCGCAGCATCTTCCACCGGGTGCCGGCAATGCCATCAGCGCACTGGGGTCGGAGCCGGTCAAGCTGCTGGTGACCGGCGGAGTCGGCACGGGCAAGAGCACGTTGCTCGTCGCGGTGCGCGACGCTCTGCGCGGCGCCGGTTCCGCGGTCGTGACACGTGCGCCGGCGGGCGGTGATCGCGCCGATGTCGCCGTGGTGGTCGACGACGCGCACCTGCTGTCGGCGGTCGAGTTGCAGCGGCTCGCCGAGCTCGCCGCCGAGCCGTCGTCGACGGTCGTGGTGGCAGCCCAGCCGCGAGACCACGACCACGACCTGCAGTCGCTGATGACGGCGATCGAGCGTGAGCGGCCTCGAATCGCCCTGGGGCCGATGACATCCGCCGATGTTTCCCGCCGGCTGACCGACCCGTCCGGCCATCCGCCGCGCACCGAGTTGGTGATCAGCATTCTCAACGCGACGGCGGGCATTCCGTTTCTGGTCGACGCCGCGCTGACCTCCACTCGCCCGTATTCGGCCGCGTCGGTCGCCCAGGCTGCCTTATTCGCGCTCAACGACCGGCTGCGCCGACTCAGCGAACACGACCTCGACGCATTGCTGATCGCCTCGCTCAGCCGCGATCTCGGTGCCGCCGATCTGGCAGCGACACTTCAGGTTCCGTCCGATGAGGCCAGGCTGCTGATCGACCGGGCCCGCGCCACCGGACTGGTCGAACCCGCGCACAGCCCGCACTTCCTGCGCGGGGTGCACCGCGCCGTCGCGCAGATTCTCGGCAACGCCCGCCACCACGACGTCGAGACCGCGCTGCTGCGCTCCCAGATTGCGATGTCGACCCTGTCCCCAGACCTCGCGCTGCGGTTGGCCGAACACGGGGTGCGTGACGAACAACTGGCCGAGGTCTTGCGCGGGCAGGCCGGCGCAGGACGCGCCGACCCGGCCCTGCTGCGGGCCGCGGTCGATGCCGGCGCTGTCGAACTGCGGGCACAGCTGGCCGATGCGCTGGCTCTGGCCGGCGAATCCTCGGCAGCGGCAAGCGAAGCGGACAGTCTGCTGGCGTCGGAAGACCGTGCCGAGCGCGCCGCGGCGGTCCGGGTGGCGGCCAGTGTCGCGATGCTCAACGGCAACTCGGCGCAGGCGGCCGAACTCTTCAGCTGGCTCGGCCCCTACCCGGACGCAGCGGTCAGCGCGGCGGCGACGATCGTACTCACCGCGACGGGCGATGCCGCCGGCGCCGAACACGCGCTGGCCGTGCCCGGCGCGGGTCCTCCGACCGCGGCCTCCCGCGCTGCGCGCACCCTGGCCGAGGGACTGCTGGCGACGTTGCAGGGACCCTATTCGACGGCGGCGACCAAACTCGGCGCGGCGATGGCCGCGGAGTATTCGGCCGCCCAGATCCTTCCGGACAGCCCGGCGGCTCTGGTCACACTGGCCGCACTGCACGGCGGTGACCCGGTCCGCGCGCGCAGCGTGATCGCCCGCGCGGTGCGCACCGACCGGGACGCCGACGAACCGCTGTACGGGCATCGGCACCGACTGCTGCTCGGCTGGACCAAGATGCAGGACGGCCAATTCGCGGCGGCCGGGGCCGACATCGCCGGACTCGACGGCACGCATCGTCGGGATGCGCTGTGGACGGCCGCACTGCGCACCGCGCTGGCCCGGCGCGGCGGCGACGCCGGCGCCCTGCAGAAGTACTGGTACGCCGCGATGGAAGTACTGGTCGAGTATTCCGTCGACCTGTTCTCGCTGCTGCCGCTGGGTGAGCTGTGGGTGGCGTCGGCCCGAATCGGCCAGCAGGACCGGCTGGCGCCCGCCCTCGAGCAGGCGTTCGGGCTGCTGGAATCACTGGGCAATCCACCCACCTGGTCGGTCCCGCTGCGCTGGGCCGGTGTGCACGCCGGGATTCTGGCCAGTGATCCGGCCGCGGTCGCCCCGCATGGGCAGGCGCTGACCGCATCCGCGGCGCACAGTCCGTTCGCCAAGGCCCTGGCGGTGGCCGGGCGAACCTGGTTACGGGTGCTCGCCGGACAGGTCGACGGCGACGAGGTCGGCGCCGCCGCCCGCGGACTGGCCCAGTTCGGCCTGACCGCTGATGCCACCCGGCTGGCCGGTCAGGCCGCGCTGCAGACCTCCGACCCCAAGGTGTCAGGGCTCATGTTGCAGGTCGCCCGCGACCTGAAGCTGTCGGCCGGCGACAGCGCGAGCGATGACGGCCAGCAGCCGCTGGTGTCCGAGGCCTCGGGGCCCGCGCCGACGGGTGCACGGCCGGCGTCCTCGCCGCTGTCGGATCGCGAGCGTGAGGTGGCCGAGCTGCTGTTGCTGGGCATGCCCTACCGAGATATCGGCGCGCAGCTGTTCATCTCCGCGAAGACCGTCGAGCACCACGTCGCCAGGATCCGTCGTCGTCTCGGCGCAGAGTCCCGTTCGGAAATGCTGTCGATGCTTCGGGCAATTCTGTCGCCGCAGAGCTGAGAGCCCCGGCGCGCGCGACCCTAGTTAGGACAGCCTTTGTAGCGGCGCCAAATGCCGAGATGCAACTATGAGCTGGATTGAAGTTAAGTTACTGGTCGGTAACTTAAGCTAAGTTACTATTGGGTAACTTACGACAGGGAGGCTGTCCGTGACCGCTCTCGACTGGGGTCGACTGATCATCGGCCTGCTGGCCACCGCCATCGTGTTGGTGTTTGCCGCACGGCGCGTGCTGTTCCTCACCCACCTGATCCGGTCAGGTCAGCCGATCAGCGAAGAGAGCGGCCGCAAGGACAACATCCCGGACCGCATCAAAGCGCAGTTCACCGAAGTCTTCGGCCAGAAGAAGCTGCTGAAGTGGTCCGTCCCCGGTATCGCCCACTTCTTCACCATGTGGGGCTTCTTCATCCTCGCGACGGTGTATCTCGAGGCCTACGGCGTCCTGTTCAACCCCGAATTCCACATCCCGATCGTCGGCAGGTGGGACGCGCTGGGCTTCCTCCAGGACTTCTTCGCCGTCGCCGTGCTGCTCGGCATCATCGTGTTCGCGATCATCCGGTTGCGCTCCGAACCCAAGGAGTACGGGCGGGATTCACGCTTCTACGGCTCGCACACCGGCGGCGCCTGGCTGATCCTGCTCATGATCTTCCTGGTCATCCTGACCTACGCGATCTTCCGCGCCGCCTCGGTCAACGCCCTCGGCGACGCATTCCCCTATGGCTGGGGTGCCTTCTTCTCTCACGCCCTCGCCAAGCCGCTCGCACCGCTGGGTCACACCGCCAACGAGTGGATCGAGACCATCGCGCTGATGGGCCACATCGGCGTCATGCTGGCCTTCCTGCTGATCGTGTTGCACTCCAAGCACCTGCACATCGGCCTGGCCCCGATCAACGTCACGTTCAAGCGCCTGCCCAACGGCCTGGGCCCGCTGCTGCCCGTCGAGTACAAGGGCGAGCCGATCAACTTCGAGGATCCCGCCGAGGATGCGGTGCTCGGGCGCGGCAAGATCGAGGACTTCACCTGGAAGGGCTACCTCGACTTCACCACGTGCACCGAGTGTGGTCGCTGCCAGTCGCAGTGCCCGGCGTGGAACACCGGAAAGCCGCTGTCACCCAAGCTCGTGATCATGAACCTGCGCGATCATCTGTTCGCCAAGGCGCCCTACATCATCGGCGGCAAGCCGATCCCCAACGGTGAGAACGAGGCCGAACAGTTCGCCTCCGCCGAGGGCGGCTTCGTCGAGACCAAGCACGACGCGCACGACCATGTTCCGGAGTCGGGCTTCGAACGCGTGATGGGCTCCGGCCCGGCGCAGGCGACCCGTCCGTTGGTGGGTACCGCCGAGCAGCTCGGCGTGATCGATCCCGACGTGCTGTGGTCATGCACCACCTGCGGGGCCTGCGTGGAGCAGTGCCCGGTGGACATCGAGCACATCGACCACATCGTCGACATGCGCCGCTACCAGGTGATGATGGAGTCCGAGTTCCCCGGCGAACTCGGTGTGCTCTACAAGAACCTTGAAGCCAAGGGCAATCCGTGGGGTCAGAACGCCAAGGAGCGCCTCACCTGGATCGACGAGGTCGAGTTCGACATCCCCGTGTACGGCAAGGACGTCGAGTCGTTCGCCGGCTTCGAGTACCTGTTCTGGGTGGGCTGCGCGGGTGCCTACGAGGACCGCGCCAAGAAGACCACCAAGGCCGTTGCCGAACTGCTGGCCGCCGCCGGCGTGAAGTTCCTGGTGCTCGGCGATGGTGAGACCTGTAACGGTGACTCGGCTCGCCGCTCCGGCAACGAGTTCCTGTTCCAGCAGCTGGCGTCGCAGAATGTCGAGACGCTGAACGATCTGTTCGAAGGCGTCGAGCGAGTCGACCGCAAGATCGTCGTGACCTGCCCGCACTGCTTCAACACGCTGGGACGCGAATACCCCCAGGTCGGCGGCACCTACACCGTGGTTCACCACACCCAGCTGCTCAACCGCCTGGTGCGCGACAAGAAGCTGGTCCCGGTCAAGGCTGTCGACGGCGGAGCCAACGTGACCTACCACGACCCGTGCTACCTGGGCCGGCACAACAAGGTCTACGACGCACCGCGTGAGCTGATCGACGCCTCGGGCGTGACGCTGACGGAAATGCCGCGGCACGCCGATCGCGGCCTGTGCTGTGGTGCCGGTGGCGCGCGAATGTGGATGGAAGAGCACATCGGTAAGCGGGTGAACCACGAACGCGTCGACGAGGCGCTGACGCTGGACCCGGCCAAGATCGCCACCGGCTGCCCGTTCTGCCGCGTGATGATCACCGACGGTGTCGGCGACCGCGAGAAGGCCGACGAGGTCGAGGTTCTCGACGTCGCACAGCTGCTGCTGGGCTCACTGGATCTGAGCAGTGTCACGCTGCCGGAGAAGGGCACGGCGGCACGCGAGGCCGAGGCTGCCGCCGCCGCGGCACCGGCGCAGGCGCCTCCCGCGCCGAAGGCCGAGCCCGAGGCGGCTCCGGCGTCCGAGCCTGCCGCGGCCGCGCCGTCGGCACCGGCCAAGGAAGCCGCGCCGGTCAAGGGTCTGGGTATCGCGGGCGGCGCCAAGCGTCCCGGTGCCAAGAAGGCCGCCGATGCAGCTCCTGCCGCTGAAGCTCCCGCCGCCGAAGCTCCGGCCGCTCAGCCCGTCAAGGGACTCGGCATCGCCGGCGGCGCGAAGCGACCGGGCGCCAAGAAGTCTGCCGCCGCCGCGCCGGCCGCCGAGGCGTCGACGGCTGCTCCCGCCGCTGAGGCACCTGCCGAAGCGCCTGCGGCCGAAGCTCCGGTCAAGGGGCTCGGTATCGCCGCGGGCGCCAAGCGGCCCGGCGCCAAGAAGTCGGCGCCTGCTGCCGCCGCACCGGCTGCTGCTCCCGCCGCTGAGGCACCTGCTGAAGCCCCGGCTGCTGAGGCGGCCAAACCCGAGCCGGAAGTCAAGGGCCTCGGCATCGCTGCGGGCGCGCGCCGCCCCGGCGCCAAGAAGTCCGCTCCCGCAGCGCCTGCTCCCGCGGAGCCCGCAGCTGAGCCGTCGACACCCGAGCCGGCCGCAGCGGCCGAGCCCAAGGCCGCCGAGCCCAAGGCGGAGGAGCCGAAAGACGAAGCGCCACAGGCCCAACAGGCTCCGGTGAAGGGCCTCGGCATCGCCAAGGGCGCCCGGCCACCGGGCAAGCGCTAGGCCGCGTCGCCATCGTCATTCCCGAGTAACCGCTCGGGGTGATGGAAGTCGTTGACGCCCCCGCGCAGCATCGGCAGGTCCGGCGGCGGTATCCACTGGGTGCTGCCGTCGGGCAGTTTGCGGGTGCTCCACCCGCCGGTCTCGACGAGTTGATTATCCGGTGGGCAGGCCAGCGTGAGGTCGTCGATGTCGGTATTGCCGCCCCGAGACCAGTCTCGTGCGGCGTGGTGCACTCCGCTGTGATAGCCCGGCGCGTTGCAGCCGGGTCTGGTGCAGCCGCGGTCCTTGCTGTGCAACATGATTCGCTGGTCCGCAGAGGCGATTCGCTTGGTGCGCCCCAGCCACAACGCCCGCCCATCGGTCCCGTCGAACAGGGCGAGGTAGTGATACGCATGGGCGGCCATCCGGATCACGTCCGGGATCGGCAGCATCGTTCCGCCGGCTGTGACCGCCTGCCCGGTCTGGGCATGAATGTCCTGCAGCGTGGCGCTGACGATCACCGTGACCGGCAAGCCGTTGTGCGTGCCGAACTTCGGATCACCCAACTGCCCGCGTACCAACGCCTTTAGCGCATCGTGTTGACGCTGGGCATGACTGCGCGAATCCCGCTGGATCACTTCATCACTGGGAGTGACCGTTGGCGTCTCATCGGCTGGGTTGCACATCCCGGGCGCGGCGAACTTGGCCAGCCAGGCATCAAGCTCCGAGCGCAACTCCGGATCCGCGACGAGCCTGCCTACGCTCATGCCGTCGACGCCCTGCGCGCCACACCATACGAATCCGCGCTTACGCGCGCGGTCCTCCTCAGAGAAAGTGCCGTCCGGATTGAGATGAAGCGCCAGCCGGTGCGCAACGTTCTCCAACTGATCGGGCCGCAAGACAGTGGCCTTCTGCGCCAGGATGCGTTCGGCCTTCTCCACCTCGGTCGACGGCACGTGGTCGGGCAGGTCGCGGAAGAACTTCTGGATCACCCGCAGGTGTTCACCGTCCAGCTCACCCGCGCCCCACGCGGTCGCCGTCTCGGGGAGCAGGGGTGGCAGCGGCTCACCGGTCAACGCCCGCCGCTGCACCAGTTGCTCGGCATCCCGGATCCGCCGCTTCGCCTCGCGCGGACTGACCCGCAGCACATCGGCCAGCGTGATCGGGACCGGAGGACAACCCTCGAACCGTTCCAAGCGCGATACCAGCGCATGCGAGGCCGCCACTTGGCGGCGCCGCGCGTTCTCCAAACGCTCCAGGACCACAAAGCGCTCGGGTGCAGACAGCGCATCGAGATCGACGGTGGCCAGAGCCTCGACACAATCGTCGAGCGCCTCCAGTACCGCGTCTATCGAACACATGTTCGAAACACTACTCCGGCCCTCCGACAGAAAGAGCCGGCGCGAACGGCAGCGCTCAGCCGACCTTGATCAGCTGGAACGGCGCCTGGGTGATCTGTCCGCCCGGGCAGTCACCGTTGGAGTCGGCGGTGACTGTGCCGGTCATCGTTGCGGCATTGACCGAGTAGGCGATACGCACAGGCGCGTAGCTGCCGTCGTCGCACACCACGCCGTCGGGCTTGGTCACCGTGAAGTTCCACCGGCCATCGGTGAAGGTGGCGACGCTGGTCCAGCCCACGGTGCTGCTGAGGTTGGCGGTACAGCCGTTGACCGCTGCAGGGCAACTCGACGACGCCGTCACCACGGCGCCGTCGTCGCCGCCGCGGACGGCGTACGTGCCATTTATCAGTGCCGGATCGGCAGACGCAGAAACAGCAAATCCCAGCGCGGTAACCGCCGCTGCGGAAGCAGCGGTTATCAAAGTGCGTGCGATCTTCACGTTCATCCCTTTGTGCCGTCGGTAGTGAAGCCCCAAGTTAGCAGCCGATTCACCTGGCAATCACTGCTGCTGTTCAGCGAAATCACAGTTGTGTCCGAGGCGTCCCACAATTGAATTCGAACCGTGACTTCTCACGTCACAGCAAAGGCACAAAACGGTACGCGGGAAACCAAGTTGCATCGCAATGGGACACTTAACCGGTGAGTACGCACCAGTTACCGTGGCACGGCACCAGCCAGCACCCTCGGCAACGCACGTTCACGCAGTCCACCAAGCTGCAGGACGTTCTGTACGAGATCCGCGGGCCGATCCATGAGCACGCCAACCGCCTAGAGAACGAGGGTCATCGCATCCTCAAGCTCAACATCGGCAACCCCGCGCCGTTCGGCTTCGAGGCCCCCGACGTGATCATGCGCGACATGATCGCCGCGCTGCCCGACGCCCAGGGCTACTCCGACTCCAAAGGCATCCCCAGCGCCCGGCGCGCGGTGTTCACCCGCTACGAGCTCGTCGAGGGTTTCCCCCGCTTCGACATCGACGACGTCTACCTCGGCAACGGCGTCTCCGAGCTCATCACGATGACGCTGCAGGCGCTGCTCGACAACGGCGACCAGGTGCTCATTCCCGCGCCCGACTATCCGCTGTGGACGGCGTCGACCGCCCTGGCCGGCGGCACCCCGGTGCACTACCTGTGCGACGAGACCAACGGCTGGATGCCCGACGTCGCCGACCTGGAGTCCAAGATCACCGACCGCACCAAGGCGCTGGTGGTGATCAACCCGAACAACCCCACCGGCGCGGTGTACAGCCGCGAAGTCCTCGAGCAGATGGTCGAATTGGCGCGCAAGCATCAACTGCTGCTGCTCGCCGACGAGATCTACGACAAGATCCTGTACGACGACGCCAAGCACATCAGCCTGGCCACGCTGGCGCCGGATCTGCTGACGTTGACGTTCAACGGGTTGTCCAAGGCCTACCGGGTTGCCGGCTATCGGTCGGGCTGGCTGATCATCACCGGCCCGAAGGAACACGCCAGCAGCTTTATCGAAGGCATCAGCCTACTGGCCAACATGCGTCTGTGCCCGAATGTGCCTGCGCAGCATGCCATTCAGGTCGCTCTGGGTGGTCACCAAAGCATCGACGACCTGGTCCTGCCGGGCGGGCGACTGCTCGAGCAGCGTGATGTGGCCTGGAACAGGCTCAACGAGATCCCCGGCGTGTCCTGCGTCAAGCCCACCGGGGCGCTCTACGCGTTCCCGCGGCTCGACCCCGAGGTCCACGACATCCACGACGACGAGCAGCTGGTGCTGGATCTTCTTCTGCAGGAGAAGATCCTGGTCACCCAGGGCACCGGCTTCAACTGGCCGGCACCGGATCACCTGCGAATCGTGACGCTGCCGTGGGCGCGCGACCTGAGTAACGCCATCGAACGGCTAGGCAACTTTCTGGCCGGCTACCGGCAGTAGCTCGCCGCGGCGTCGTCGGCGCAGTTTGGCCTTCACCAGCGCAAAGATGAACGCGGGGTGCAGAAGTCGAGCCGGCGGGTCGAGGAAGTTGTTGATCCGGAAGAACTTCTCGGCAACGACGGCGTCGTAGGAACACACCTGCAGCACCCAGTCGGTGGCACGGTTCGCCGCTCGGGTCGCCAGGGTACGACGACCTTCGACCTGTGGGAAGGCCAAGTCCGCCCCGGCCGCCATCTGCCACGCCACCGCAATGGATTTCGCGGCCTTCCGGAAGTATCGCCGCGGCAGATCATCGGAGCCCGAGCGCAGGCAGTCCCGCAAGGCCATCGCGTCGAGCGCCCCCACCGTCATCCCCTGCCCATAGATGGGGTTGAAGCTGCAGATCGCGTCGCCGCACACCACCAGACCGGCCGGAAAACGCCGCAACTGGTCGTAGCGCCGCCACTGGCTCCAGGGCATGCGATGCCGGATCACTTCACCCAGCGGCTCCGCCGCACTGACGGCACTCCAAACATGTTGCGGCGCATAGCTGTAGGCGAAGTCCAACATTCCGGCGCGGTGGCACGGCGGTTCGTTGCCGAGCATGCCCCAAACGGTGAACATCCACTGGTCGTTCTCATAGCTCGACAAGAACAATCCGCTGGGCCGGTTCGGGGCGGCGCCGATCACAACCACCTGCTCGACGAGTCCTGGCGGTATGCGCAACAACTGACTGACGTAGGTGGTGCGCACGACGATGCGGTCTTCGGACGGACGGGGATATCCCAGTCCTTCCAGGAGAGTGGGCATCCGCGATCCGCGGCCCATGGCGTCGACGACCAGGTCTGCCGTCAGTCGCTGCTCGGCGCCCCCGTCGTGGTCGGCCGTCTGCACCCCGGTGACGCGGGTCCGGTCGGGCGTCGAGATCAGGTCGACGACGTCGTGGCCGTGCAGAATCGTCACATTGGGCACGGCCCGCAGCCGCCGACGAACGTGATACTCCAGGAACGGCCTGCTGGACAGGTACATCGCAGACCCGGGTTGCCGCGCGAGACCGGACCTGACCATCGTATGACCGCCGAAGGACACGTAGATCTTCGAGAAGTCCCCGTCGTCGAGGGATACTCCCCCGGCATCGACGAGTTCGCTGAGGAACCCCGGGAACAGCTCGTCGACGATCTGGCCGCCGCGTCCGAGCAGGGCATGGACGTGCCTGCCCTGCGGGATGCCGCGCCGGTTGACCGGTTCGTCGGGCAGTTCGTCGCGGTCGATGACCGTGACGGTTCGATAGAAGTCGCTGAGTACCTTCGCGGCCAGCAAGCCGCTCATGCTGGCACCCAGAACAATGGCATGGTCCCCGACGACGGCCATCCGCTCCTCCTCGCCCCTGGTCACCTGAGCATGGGGCGCGCCGCGGAGGCCGCTTAGCGTAGTCGGCTACTCGACTTCTCCGACGATGCCGCGGTGAGGTCCACCAGCTCATCCCCAATCAACGCCTCTACCCTGTCCGGGTGGCGCATTCGCATTCGTATTCGCACACCGGCCCGGCGCCGCTGAGTCCGCTGGCAGCCCGCGTCGTCGTGATTGCGCTGGCCGTGATCGGGCTGGCGGTGGTGATCGGTGCGGCACTGCTGTGGCCGAGCGGGTCGAAGGCGGACATTCCGCTGCCGTTCCAGAACAGCGCGGGTGGTGCAGTCACCACCGAGGGTGGTCACGTGACGTCCAGCAGTCTGGCCGACTGCGGCAGCCCCTCGGCGGGCCAGGTGCTCACCGCCGCTCCGGCACCGGGCAGCGCGGGCAGCGGCACCTGCGTGCAGACCGTGGTGACGATCGACAGCGGACCCAACCGGGGCGCGTCGACGATGCTGGAGTTCTCGCCCGGCCCGGGTCAACCAAACCTGTTGGCAGGGGATTCGATTCGAATCTTCCGCCAAGTCGATCAACAGGGCGCCACCAGCTACGGGTTCTACGATTACGAACGCACCTGGCCGCTGATCGCCATGGCGGCAGTGTTCGCGATCGTGATCGTGGCAGTCGCCCGCTGGCGCGGGCTGCGTGCCTTGGTCGGGATCGTCGTGGCCTTCGTGGTTCTGGTGGTATTCCTGCTTCCGGCCTTGAGGGACGGCGCCCCCGCGGTGCCGGTGGCCCTGGTGGCCTCAGCGGCGATCCTCTACGCCGTGATCTATTTGGCGCACGGCATCAGCCTGCGTACCAGTGCCGCCCTGCTCGGTACCCTGACCGCGATGTTGTTGGCCGGCGGCTTGTCCTGGGCGGCAATCGAACTCGCGCACCTAACCGGCCTCTCGGAGGACCAGAACAACGAGGTTGCCGCCTATATGGGCCACGTGTCCATCCAGGGCCTTCTGCTGGCCGGGTTCATCATCGGTTCACTGGGTGTGCTCAACGACGTGACGATCACGCAGGCGTCGGCGGTGTTCGAGCTCGCCGAATCGGGCCATGGTTCCCGCAGGCAGATCTTCGGCAGCGCCATGCGGATCGGCAGCGACCACATCGCCAGCACGGTGTACACGCTGGTGCTGGCCTACGCCGGGAGCTCGCTGCCGCTGCTGCTGTTGTTCAGTGTGGCCAACCGCTCGCTGTCGGATGTGCTGACCAGTGAGAGTGTGGCGATCGAGATCGCGCGCTCGGCGGTCGGCGGTATCGCGCTGGCGTTGTCGGTACCGTTGACCACCGCGATCGCCGCGGTGCTGGCTACCCCTGGTCCAGCAGCTTCATCAGATAGCCGCCATAGCCCGACTTGACCAGCGCCGCCGCGCGTTTGGCCAGCTGCTCGTCGTCGATGAAACCCATCCGCCAGGCCACCTCTTCGGGACAGGACACCTTGAGCCCCTGGCGGTATTCGATGGTGCGTACGAAATCGCTTGCATCCAAGAGTGAATCGAATGTTCCGGTGTCCAGCCATGCGCTGCCGCGGGGCAGCACCTCGACCGTCAGCCGACCCTGGTTCAGGTAGGTCTGGTTGACTTCGGTGATCTCCAGTTCGCCGCGCGGCGACGGCCGCAGCCCGCGGGCGATCTCGATGACGTCGTTGTCGTAGAAGTACAGCCCGGGCACGGCGTAGCTCGACTTGGGTGTGGCCGGCTTCTCCTCCAACGACAGTGCGGTGCCGTCAGGGGCGAATTCGACGACGCCGTAGGCGGTCGGGTCGGCCACCCGGTAGGCGAAGATCGCCGCCCCCTGCAGATTCTGGAATCGGTTGAGGCTGGTGCCCACGCCGGGGCCGTAGAAGATGTTGTCGCCCAGCACAAGCGCGACGGGTCCGGTACCGATGTGCTCGGCACCGATGAGAAATGCCTGCGCGAGCCCGTCGGGCCTATCCTGCACGGCGTAGCTGATGGTGACGCCGAGTTGGGATCCGTCGCCGAGAAGGCGGTGGAACGCCGGGGCATCGTGGCCGGTGGTGATCACCAGGATGTCGCGGATGCCCGCCATCAACAGCGTCGACAGCGGGTAGTAAATCATCGGCTTGTCGTAGACGGGCAGCAGCTGCTTACTCACACCCTGGGTGATCGGATACAGCCGCGTCCCCGAACCACCGGCCAGGATGATCCCGCGCAAGTCGCTCAGACCTGTAGGTCGTTGTCGGACATCTCGGTGGCCGCCAGGGCCGCTGCCAGGTCGTCGTGACGGAACACCGAGGTCACGTGGTCATGCACCACCCGGAACGCCGAGGCTGTGGTGCGGACGTCGGTCGGGTCGGTGTTCGAGGTCAGCCGCTCCTGCACGACGACGACGCCGTCGCGGTAATAGATCTGGCCCACCTCGACGTTCGCCGCCACACGCTGCGCCCACTCACTCAGCGCGGCATGGCCCTGCGCGGCGCCGTCGGCGTCACCGATCTCGATGTCGTCGCTGGACAGCGAGATCAGCGTGTCCAGGTCCGAGGTGCTCAACGCGTCGTGCCAGGCCAGCACGGTGGCGATCTCTGAAGTGCTCATTTGGCTCAAACTACCGGTCTAGAACGGCGTACGTGCCAGCCAGGTGTCCCAGACACCCGCGTCGCCGAAGACCTCCAGGCCTTGCTCGGCGGCGCTGCGACGGCGCACGACGGCCAGCAACAGGTCGCGCGCCGGGCCGCGCAGCGCCACCGTGGCCTTGCCGTGGCCCTGTTCGACCGCGATGCCGTCCAGACGGCCGAGGATGGTCCACTCGCCGGCCTCCCCGAGGCCGGGATCGGTGGCGTGCAGGTGAATCGACTGCCCGTCGCCGAGTGGCCGGTCGCCGCCGGCCGGCCCCTCCTCGTCGGCCTGGATCTCGACGCGTTCCAACCACTCGGTGATCGCGTCGGCGGCCAGGGCGGGATCCACCGTGTAGTCGACGCCCAACGCGATGGCGGCGTCGGCGCGATGCACCAGGGCCTCGTGCAGGCGCCGCCGGATCCACCACTCGGCCGGCCGCGGGCCCAGGAATGTCCACACCGGGGTCTGCGCGCCGGTAGCGGCAACGGCGTCGATGAGTTGCTGCGCACCGGCCTGCAGCCAGGCGATCTCGTTGTCCCGACCGGCCGGGGGCTTGCCACCGTCGACCGTGCGTGGATCGATGAAGTCCATCGACTGCTCGGCGACGATCCGGGCGCACCACCGGTCCCCGCGCCCGACGTGGCGCATCAACTGCTCGAGCGTCCACTCCGGGCAGGTCGGCACGAGGATCGACAGATCGGCGTCACGGAGAAGGTCGGCGAGCGCGGCGTTTTCGGCAATCAGGGCTGTCGCGAAGTCCACGTAGGAAAACCTACGTCAACGCGGGGCGGCCCAAGGCGTAAACCTTCCATCCCGCGGCAGTCCAGCGGGCGGTGTCCAGGCAATTGCGGCCGTCGACAACAACTCTGGCTCGCACCGTCTGGGCCAGCTCGTCGGGATCGATGTCGACGAACTCCTGCCATTCGGTGAGCAGCAGGACCGCGTCGGCGCGTTCGCAGGCCTCCAGGGCGGAGGCCGAATAGTTCAGTGTCGGGAACAGGCGCTGGGAGTTCTCCATGGCCTTCGGGTCGTAGACGTTGACGGTGGCGCCATTGAGCTGCAACAGGCCGGCGACGTTGAGCGCCGGGGAATCCCGCACATCGTCGGATTCGGGCTTGAACGCGGCTCCGAGCACGGCGACGTTGGCGCCGAGCAGCGATCCCCCGCACGCGGTGGTGGCCAGCTCGACCATGCGGGTGCGGCGGCGCATGTTGATGCTGTCCACCTCACGCAGGAAGGTCAACGCGTGGTTGGCGCCGAGTTCGCCGGCGCGGGCCATGAAGGCACGGATGTCCTTGGGCAGGCAGCCGCCGCCGAAACCCAGTCCCGCGTTGAGGAATCGTCGTCCGATCCGCGGGTCGTGGCCCAGCGCGTCGGCCAGGACGCGGACGTCGGCGCCGGCCGCCTCACACACCTCGGAAATCGCGTTGATGAACGAGATCTTGGTAGCCAGAAAGGCATTGGCGGAGACCTTGACCAACTCCGCGGTCTGCAGGTCGGTCAGCAGGAACGGCACGCCCTCGGCGAGCAGCGGAGCGTACATCTCCCGCAGCACCGCCTCGGCGCGTCGCGAATCGGGTTGTACGCCAACGACGATGCGATCCGGGTGCAGGGTGTCCTGCACCGCGAAGCCCTCGCGGAGGAACTCGGGATTCCAGGCGATTTCGACGTCGACGCCGTCGGCCGCCAGCGCCCGGGCGCGCCGGCTCAGCGCTGCCGCCGTCCCCACCGGAACCGTTGACTTGCCGACGATCACCGACGGCCGGGTCAGCCGCGGCACCAATTCGTCGATGACCGCGTTGACGTGGCGCAGATCGGCGCCGTACTCGCCCTTCTTCTGCGGAGTTCCGACGCCCAGGAAGTGCACGTCGGCGAAGTCGGCTGCCAGCTCGTAATCGGTGGTGAACTGCAAGCGGCCGGCAGAAAGATTGTCCTGCAACATCTTTGCCAGTCCGGGCTCATAGAACGGGATGTCCCCGGAGGACAGTTTCGCGATCTTGCCGGGGTCGATGTCGATGCCGACGACATCGTGGCCGAGCTCGGCCATTCCCGCGGCGTGGGTCGCGCCCAGATACCCGGTGCCAAAGACAGTGCAACGCATACTGCCTCTGTACGCAGCCCCGATGATGGGACCGCATCGCGACACTAAGCGCGAGGCTAACGCCGGGTGAACTCGGGTGTCAGTGGCCGAAACTCGGGAACGGCCACAGCGGGTTCTGCGATCCCCGACCGCTGCGCGATCCCCCGGAATCACCCGAGCGGGAACCACCGTCGGACCCCGAACTCGAGCCTGAGCCTGAGCCTCCTCCGTAGCCACCGGAGCCACCGCCGTAGCCGCCCGAGCCACCGCCGTAGCCGCCCGAGCCACCAGCGGCCGGAGGCGGATTACTCGGCGCTTCGGTGACCGGCGCCTGCGGCTGCTGCGAAGGCGGTTGCTGCTGAGTCGGCGGGGTCGACGGCTGCTGCGTGGGAGGCGACGACGGGTAGGTCGGCGTCTGAGGCGGCGACGAGGGGTACGACGGGTAGTTCGGCGACGACGGGTACGTCGGGTAGTCCCGCGGTCGCGGCGGCCGCAGGAACGGCGGCAGAATCGGTTGCGGCAACACGATGATCGGCGGCGGCAGGATCGGAGCCGGGATCACCGGGGCGATCGGAGCCGGGGCGGGCGCCGGTGCCTCCGGAGCGGGCGCGGGGGCTTCGGGAGCGGGTGCCGGGGCGGCGGGAGCCGGTGCCGGGGCTTGCGGAGCCGGGGTCACGAACACGGTTCGGGGCGCCTGCTGCACCACCGGGATCGGCTCCTGGATGGTGTCGGGCACCGACGGCGCCGACGGCGGGGCAGGCGGTGCGGCCTGCTCCGCAACAGGACCGGCCGGCTGGCTGCTGGGCACGATCACGGCCTCGGCCGGGCTGGGCCGCTGGTCGACGGTCGGTCGGATGCTGACCGCCAGTGAGATCACCAGCGCCACCACACCGACCACGAAGATCGACGTCAGGGCACTTCCGACCAGTAGGAACGGCTTGCGGCCGGAGTCGTCGGGGGCGAAGTCGAGCTCCTCGGGAACCGAGTCGTACGGCACCGAGTCGTAGCCGAGATCGCCGTCCATGTCGTCGAGCACTTCGCTGTAGCCGAGCGGCGCCATGTAGCCGGCGGCGGCCATCTGGGTGCCGGCTTCGGACATCTCGGTGCTCGCGCCGGCCGGGTACACGCCGGCCGCCGGGTAGACCTTGCCCGCAGTGGTGCCGTCGGGGTCCTGGGCGTAGGCCAGTCCGACGGTGGACGCGTCATAGCGCGGTGCCGTCGCGGACGCCAACGCAGCGCCGCGGGCCAGCGCGAGTTCTGCCTCGTCGGGAGCGTGCACCGGCAGCATTGTGCCGAGGGCGAGCTGTGATTTGACCGCCGCGACGTCGACGCCGGAGCCGAGCACGAACACACCCTGCGGCGGTTCGGGGATGGCCTCCAGGCCGGCGATCATGCGCTGCAGTTCGGCGACCGCATCCTGAGCGTGCAGGTGCTCGGTCTGCACCTTGACGATGTAGCCGGTCGCGGTGTCGACCACCGAGACGGTGGCGGTGTCGCGCTCCAGGAACATCAAGGCCGTGCGGTCGTAGCCGACTGTCTGGCCGACGGCTTGCGCCAGCGCACCGGCGGCATGCAGTTCGGACACCAGGACTACGTCGTCGATCTTGCGGGCCGCCAGGGCATCGCGCAGTCCGGCGGCCGCGGCATGGTCGGTCCACGTGACGCCGGTCGACACCAGACGGTGTCCGCCTTCGGCGGCGCTTTCCCGGGTACCGAGAATGGCCGCGACCACTTGATCGGCCGCGGTTGCTGCACCTTCGCCGGTCTGGATGTCGAAGGCATCGTGATCGACGGTCACGCCGTCGGCTTTCTCGCCTTCGACCAGCACCATGCGCACCGTCGTTGGCGTCATGGACACACCGAGTGCGATGTCCACTACCCCTCCAAGGTTGTTTGCTGGATCTCCCCGACCCGTTACTGCGCTCCACCGTTCTAGAGCCGCTCAACCGTAAAGTTCATCGCCGCAGGTAGCGGCGCTGTTACAGCTAAACGGATTAGCTGGCGGGCGGTGCCTGACCCTGGAGCTTCGAGGTTACGCGCCTGCTTCGGACTGAAGAAAGTTCTGATAGGACCGCGACGGAGTCGGACCGCGCTGACCCTGGTATTTGGAGCCGACGCTGGCGCTGCCGTACGGATTTTCGGCGGGGCTGGTCAGGCGCAGCAGGCACAGCTGGCCGATTTTCATGCCGGGCCACAGCGTGATGGGCAGGTTGGCGACGTTGGAGAGTTCCAGCGTGATGTGCCCGGAGAAGCCGGGGTCGATGAAGCCCGCGGTGGAGTGGGTCAGCAGGCCGAGGCGGCCCAGCGACGACTTACCTTCCAGGCGGCCGGCCAGGTCGTCCGGCAAGGTGCAGCACTCCAGCGTCGAGCCGAGGACGAACTCGCCGGGATGCAGGACAAACGGCTCGCCTTTGGCGGGCTCGACCAGACTGGTCAGCTCGTCCTGCTGCTTGGCGGGGTCGATGTGGGTGTAGCGGGTGTTGTTGAACACCCGGAACAGGTTGTCCAGCCGGACGTCGACGCTCGACGGTTGCACCAAGGCGTCGTCGAACGGGTCGATGCCCAGTCGACCGTCGGCGATGGCGGCGCGGATATCACGATCGGAGAGCAGCACGCGACGAGCGTACTGGCGCACGGTCGGCGGTGCGGTTGCTATCCTTCGTCAGCACCGTGCCGATGTAGTTCAATGGCAGAACATCAGCTTCCCAAGCTGAATACGCGGGTTCGATTCCCGTCATCGGCTCTCACCTCACCGGCGGCACTAACACCGCGTCCTTGAGCCGCTCAGTGCAGTCGAGCGCTGCCGCCCAGTCCGATCTCGAGGACGCTTCCGGTGACGACGCCGGGGTCGGTGACCAGATAGAGCAACGCGCGGCTGACGTCTTCGGGCTCGATCCACGGCTGCGGAATCGGATTGGCCCGCATCATCCGCTGTACGAGTTCGTCGGGAACACCGTCGCTGTCCACCGGCTGCACCATCGGGGTGTGCACGGTGGTCGGGCAGATGACGTTGACGGTGATGCCGTCCTTGGCAACCTCCAACGCCACGGACTTGGCCAGCCCGATCACGCCCCACTTGGTGGCGTTGTACGCCCCGAGTTCTGGAATGCCCATCCGGCCGCCCATCGACGACGTCACCACGATCCGGCCAAAACGCTGCCTGCGCATCACCGGTAAGGCAGCCCGCAGGATGTGGAACACGCCCGTCAGATTGGTGTCCACGAGTTGCGACCACGCCTCGTCGGTCACCTCGTCGAGCGCGCCGGTGCTCACCACGCCCGCGTTGGCCACCAGAACGTCAAGGCTGCCCAGGCTGCGAACGGTTTCCTCGACGGCGGCATTCACCCCATCTGCGTCGCGGACGTCCATCGCGATCGGAAGGCACAGCACGCCAAGCTCTTCGACGTCTTTGGCGGTCGCGCGCAGATCTTCCTCAGTGGACAGTGGATAGGTCAGGTTCATCGGGCGGGGCGCGTCGGCGAGGGCGATGTTCGCGCCTTCCGCCGCCAGCGCCAGAGCGTGCGCGCGTCCTTGGCCACGCGCACCCCCGGTGATGAACGCGACGCGACCGTCCAGGGCACCCATGGACAGTGAGCCTAATCGCCTGTGCGGGCAGAGATCACCAGTCAGATGATCGTTGGCTGCCCCGTGCCGCCGTTCAGTTCGCGATCTGCGCGCCGTCCGGGAAATCCGTGGAGCGCGACAACTCGGCCCATGCCGCGATCTCCTCGTCGACCGCGGCGCGCCCATTCGTTACCAGCCGTAGGGCGTCAGAGCCGAGGATCAGGTGTGCGGGCGGATTCGGGGAGTCGATGACCGCCAGGAGCGCTTGGCCGGCCTTCGCGGGATCGCCAAGCTGATTGCCACTGGCCGCGATTCGGTTGGCGCGCACAGGGTTCATCAGCTCGTCGTAATCGCTGATGCTGCGTTCCGTTCGAACCATGGAACGACCCGCCCAGTCGGTACGGAAGGAGCCGGGTTCGACGGCGGTGACGTGGATCCCGAGCGCCTTGACCTCTTTGCCAACGGTTTCGAGGATGCCTTCGAGTGCGTACTTGCTGCCGTGGTAGTAGGCCAATCCCGGAACGGTCATCATCCCGCCCATCGAGGTGACGCCGAAGATGTGCCCCGCCCGACGTCGACGCATGTGCGGTAGCACCGCCTTGACGGTCGCAACTGCGCCAAACACGTTGGCGGCGAACTGCGCTCGTAATTCAGACATGGGGGACTCTTCGAACACTCCTTCGTGCCCATAGCCGGCGTTGGCGATCGCGACGTCGATGGGGCCGACCGTGGACTCGACATCGTCGACCACCGCGAACACGGCGTCGTCGTCGGTGACGTCGAGCTCGCGGGCGATCGCCCGCCCCGGCGCCATCGCGCTGAAGGCGTCGGCGTCTGCCGACTTCCGGACCGTGCCGACGACGGAGTGGCCGTCGTCGAGCGCGGCGTGGGCGAAGGCACGTCCCAGCCCTGAGCTGACGCCGGTGACGAAGAAGATCCGGTGGTGATGTGGTGACATAGCTCGAATCTACATCACGTTGAATAAAATCAACACTGCGTAGAATTTTGTCGGCGGCCTGTAGAGTCCGATCATGGCTGGACAGAAGGAGCGCTCAACCAGACGCCGGGCCTCACCGTCAAAGGGAGACCAGCGCGAGCTCGCGATCCTCGACGCGGCGGAACGCCAACTCACCGAGGATGGCCTGGAGCGTATGACCGTCGAGACCATCGCAACGGCGGCCGGCATCACACGTGGTGCCCTGTACTTCTATTTCGCCTCGAAGAACGACGTCCTGGCCGCTTTGGTGGGCAGGACCGCGACCAGCGTGGCGGAAGGTGTCGACCGCGCGAAGACACAGGCGCCTGAGGATCCGCGAGAAGCGTTGCGCGAAGCGGTAACTCAGACCGCACGGATGTGGACCGAGCATGGCGCCGTCATGAAGGTGGCCGTGGAGCTGGCACCTGTTGTCCCGGAGATCGAGGCATCTTGGCAGGCAGCTGTCTCGGCCACGGCAGATGCAACTCGCGGATTGTTGGTCAAAGCTGGTGTACCGGGTGACGACAGCCCGCTGGGCGCAGCCGCCCTCAGCGCTGCCCTAGTGTCAATGACCGAGCGCCACTTCTACGCAGCCGCCAAGCGAAGGGGCGCACTGGACGACGCGGCCGAGACGTTGACTCACGTGTGGCTCGCCGTTCTCCCTCGTTGAACCCGATCCGTACGACAGCGGGGTGGACGACGCGCGACCGGCCCGGTTCAGCCTGACCGGCGCGTCGCCTCTCGCAGTGCCACGTAGACCAGCCAACCACTTACACAGAGCAGCTGCAGCCGCTGAGCTACGCCCAGGGCACCGCCACGGTCGGCGCTGTCGAGGAAGACGCTGACGACGGTCGACACTGTCGTTGCGGCGAGTCCGCCCAGGACCCACAGTCCGAACCGGTGCACCCGTCGGCCGATGCGTTCCGCCATATCGACGCGCAGGAACGCAATCAGCGAAATCAGTGCCGCGGCAACAGCTATCACGCTGCTCACGGTGTGCAGCTGATGCGAAAGGGGCACCGCGCCTGCTGCTTCTCGTGCCGCGCAGGCAGGATCGGCGTGCGGCGCGCACGACATCGCCCACGCACTGTCGAGTGCGGTGGCCACGGCGAACATTGCCAATGTCGCCCACGCAACCGCGGCCATACCGCCGCGAACGCGCCCGCCCACCACGCTGACGGTCACGCCCAACCCGATCACGGCGGCCGTCGCGAAGTCTGCTGCCCGCAACAGCCCGCTCAGCGGCTGGTCGGTGGCGATGAGTTCGCTCACGTAATCGCTTGCCTGCGCAGGACCGGAATCGACGAAGATCGTGATTATCCAGCTGCTGTAGAGCGCGGCGCAGACGAAAAACGCTGCGGCCGCGATGCGTGAGCTTCGCGGCGGTCGCACCTGGCAAGGCTAGGTGATTTTCGGAAGGGCACCGGAGGTTTGCGAACATGGGCGCAAGCGAGCGTCACGAACCGGCGCCCATGCTGCGTTCAACACCCGCCACCGCAACGGCGGCCAGATCCCCCGCCGACACGTCACGCGCCGTCGAGAACGCCATCAGAGCACTGCCCCGCAGCAGTCCGATGATCGCGACGGCCGCAATGTGAGGGTCCACGCCGGATCGAATGGAGCCGTCATCGATCCCGTCGACGATGTACTGCGCGAGGACTTCTCGGAACTGTGCGTCGCGCTCGGCGAAAAGCTCGGCCAGCGATGGTTCGGCACCTGCGGACTCGGTCCACAGCTTCAGGAACGCTTCCGAGCGCGGCGAGCGCTCATGTAGGCCGCTCAAGTAGGCCCCCACGAAATCCGTCAGCCGGCTGAGCCCGGTCGCCGAGTCAGCCGGGACGTCGAACGTCTGGGTGTACTTGATGACCTCCTCGAGTAACCGGGCCTTGCTACCGAAATGGTGATGAACGATGCCGCGGCTGTACCCGGCGGCCTCGCCGACGGCGGCCAGCGACACCGCGCGCGATCCGTGTAGAGCAACCAATGCCGTGGCTGCTTGCAGCACGCGCTGGCGGGCCTCTTCGCGACGTTCAGCCTGTGTTCGGCGAGCGGTTCGCAACTCCTCCATGCCTGGTCATCCTGCCTGAGACCGAACTTGTCGGTGCCATCCAGTAACTTGCGTGTTGTTCAGCAAGTAACTCTCAAGGGAGAAAGTCATGTCAGTTCTCGACGCGTCCGCACTCGAGCAGTTTGTCGCCGCAGATCCGAGCGCACCGGTCGTGATGCTCAACCTCGTGCGGTTCGCCCCAGGCGGTGCGGACAAGTACCGGGAGTACATCGAGCACTTTCGCAGCTCCGGCATTCAGGAGCGCTACGGGGTGACGATCGTGTACGGCGGCACCGGGCATCCGTCCCTCGTTGCCGACGCGGGCGGCGACTGGGACCTGGTGGCATTGTTCCGCTACCCCAGCCGGCGGCACTTCGTCGACATGGTCAACGATCCGGCCTACCAAGCCTTCGAGCATCTACGGGCGGAGGCCGTGGCCACCGCGGTACTGCAGCCCACCACTCCGGCGCTGTAGCTGCACTCAGGTAGCTGTACTCAGTGCGTGAAGAATTCGATGATCTGCACCTGAAGCTCGCCGACCACGCCACCGAGTACCGCGCCGACCGCGATCATCAAAGGCTCGTCGTCCTTGAACACCGGTCGCAGAATCGACTCGTACTCCTCCTCGGTCAGTTGACTCATCTTGTCGATGACCACCTGCTCGAGGTTCAACGCGTTCGCCGCGTACTCCTGCGCCTCCAGCAGGGTATCCGGCAGCCGCTCCAACACCAGGGTGACGACGCGGTCCTTCAGCGCCCGGTATCGCTTGGTGCCCACCGCCAGCGTGACCATCGGTCGCGCAACACCGGTCTGGGCGTCGATGGCGGCGTCGATCTCCTTGGCCGCCAACGCGAACAGTTTGTCCGAGCCGGGGCCTTTGATGATCGCGTCGAACATGAGCTCCGGTGAGAACAGATCGTCGGCCAGGATCTTGGCGTAGTCCCGGGTGATCTTGTCGCGCTCGGCATGCAGCAGTCCCTGAAAGGGGATGAAACCGAGGTACTTTCGCGGGTGCATCGGCCGGAACAGCATGTTCAACGCGATGTAGTCGCTGATGAAGCCGACCGCGAAGCCGAACGCCGGCATGATCCATGGGTTCTTGAACAGCGCCCACGCCACCATCTGGACCAGACCGATCACCAGACCGAAGTAGATGCCGCTACGCCGCACGAACGCCATGGCATCGGTGGTGACGCTGCGCATCAGCTTGACGAGCTTCTCCTTGTTGCGCACCAGCGCCGTCACAGCCATGAAGTGCAGATCGAGATAGCGCGGGAGATCTGCCTTCATCTCGGTGAGCATGTTCTCGACGATGTGGGGCGCCTGCTTGTGCATCCGCTCCTGGATCCCGCGCCGGGCGGATTCCGGCAGCGCATCCCACAGACCCGGGCGAATCTCGTCGGCAAGGTCCCGGGAGATGTCGTCGATGGCTGCTGCAAGCGGACCACGCAGCGCGTCGACCGCCTCGTTGGCATCGATGCGGTCTAGCAGCTCTTCGGGTTTCAGCAGATTGGACGTCAGCAGATCGATCGTTTTCGAGCCGACCTTGCCCGCCCGCCGCGGCACGATGCCCTGCCAACCGAACGGGCCCCAACCTCTGAATTCGATCGGGCGATAGAGCATTTCGAGCGCCACGATCTTCGTGCTCCACCCGACGAACGCCGCGACGAACGGCATCGACAGGTACACCATCCAATAGGCGCTGAAGTCGGCCTTGATCTCGGTCCAACTGGAGAGAGCCAGCACCGATACTGAGCTCACTGACCGGGTTCCCCTGTGGCGGCCGCCCAGAGCGACGCGCCAAGCGCCGACAGCGTCAAGGTCGACTTCTCGACTTTGGCGGTCAGCGGTCCTCGCGATGCGCTCTTGATGGCCGCAAGCACTGACGTCTCGGCCATCAGCACCTCGTATTCAGTGGCCAGCGCGGGGTCTTCCGGGCCGGCTTCGACGAGGCCGAGTGACAGCAGGTGGCTGACGTATTGCGGAACCATCTGCGGCAGAGCCACGTTCGCGGTCCGGCCGATCAACGAGGCATTCTCCAGCGCCGCCCGCCCGGGAACACGGGGACTGAGCCAGGTGTAGACGTTCACCATCGGTGACGACGACCCGTCGGACAGCGCGCCCAGGATTCGCGCCTCGTCGGCGACAAGCTGATCGAGCAGGTGGTGATAGAGCTCGACCTGGCTCCCCTTGGTGTTCTGGTCGAGCGCGCGGTCCAGCAGCCGGCCCATCTTCCCGGACAGCGAGTCGGGGTCCGGCACTGACGCGTCCGGCACTGACTCGGGTGCGGCATCCTCGAGCGTCTCAGCGGGGTCCAGCGAATCGAGTCCGTGCCGGATCGCACCTACGACTTGTTCCTCGGCCCAGCTGTAGACATCGAGGCCCACCCGTGCGGCGTCCACCGCGCGCCCGATCAGTCCTCGCGGGTCATATGAGAAAGCCATCCGCAGAAAATAGCCCGCCGCACCGCTCTTGCGGTGGAGACCTGGGCGATCGCAATCCGAACGCCTCTTCGCCCTATCTTGATTTGCCTACCTACTAGAAGGTAGGCTACCGACATGCCCCCTTCGCCGACCACTCCTGACGCGATCCTGCGGTGCGCACACTCGTCGATCGTTGCCGGCGGATACAGCGGATTCAGTTACGCCGACATCGCAGCGGTCGTCGGAATCCGGAAGGCCAGCATCCACCACCACTTCCCGACCAAGTCCGACCTCGTACGCACTTTGGTCAAGCAGTATCGCGAGCAGGCCGAAGTGGGCCTTGACGCCATGGAGCGCAATGCGTCAGACGCGCTCGAACAACTTCGGGCGTTCACCGGCTTTTGGGAGGCGTGCATCGGTGCGCCGGAAACCAGCTACTGCCTCTGTGCCCTGCTCGCCACCCAGATCCCCGTGCTCCCCGACGAGATCGTGCTCGAACTGCGGGCATACTTCCGCACCCTGTCCGCATGGCTGCAGTCCGCACTGGAGCGCGGCGTGCGGGAAGGGATTATCACGTTGAGCGGTAGCCCACACGCCGAAGCCGAGGCACTGATGGCCACGGTGCACGGCGCCATGTCGTCGGCCCGAGCCTACGGCGAGCCCGAAGTTTTCGCCGCCATCACCCGGCCCGCCATCGACCGCTTGCGATCGGCTCCACCCAACGAATAGCCGCCACTCGTAATACGTCTCGACAGGTAAGCGTCCCAACTCCGAGTCGCACCAGGCGGCCTCGGTTGATCTGCCATGCGCGGATCCCGGCGCGAGCAGAGCCAGGGCCAAACCCTGCGCTCTAGTCGCTCGTGCCTTCGTCCAAAAGAAGGTTGAAGACATGACCGAGACGGTCGACCAAGTCCGAGAGCACGCCGGCCCCGGAGGCCGCACCTGGCTCGAGCGTTACTACTACGCGCGGGCCGCGTTCTCCATCGCATGGGTCGGCGGCGCCATCACCCTGGCCGACAGCTCCCCTACTGTCATCGCAACTCTGCTCCTGATCTACCCGGCATGGGACGCAGCGGCCAATCTCGTTGACTGCCAACGCAACGGCGGCCCACGGCGCAATCCGACACAAGCGGTCAACTCGGTGGTAAGCGTCGTGACCACGATCGCCGTCGCGATCGCACTGACATCGAGCATGAATACCGTGCTCGGCGTGTTTGGCATCTGGGCGGCGCTGTCCGGACTCCTCCAACTGAGCACCGGCGTACGGCGCTGGAAGGCTGCGGGCGGACAGTGGCCGATGGTCATCAGTGGCATCCAGTCAACGGTCGCTGGCGCTAGTTTCCTCGTGCAGGCAGGCTCGACCGAGGTGCCCCGCCTCAGCGCCATTGCCCCGTATGCCGGCTTCGGCGCGTTCTACTTCCTGCTCTCGGCAGTAGTCCTCACCGTCGGCCATGCCCGCCGTCGCCTCCGCTGACGATCGTCGCAACCAGATTCACGAGGAGATGCAATCGATGAGCTTCGACGAGACGTATGACTATGTCGTGATCGGCGCGGGCTCGGCAGGCTGTGTGCTGGCCGCCCGCCTCTCGGAAGACCCATCCGTGTCAGTGCTGTTACTGGAATCTGGTCGGGTCGATGACAACCCGGAGTTGTCCATTCCGCCGGCATGGCCGTCGCTGTGGGGAACCGATGTGGACTACGCGTATCGCACGGTGCCGCAACGAGGCACCGACGGTGTCGCGCACCTGTGGCCGCGAGGCCATACTCTCGGCGGCAGCAGCAGCATCAATGCGATGGTCCATCTGAGGGGTCATCCCAACGACTTCGCCGCATGGTCCGAATCTGGTTGTACAGGCTGGGATTACGATGCAGTGCTGCCGTTCTTCAAGCGTATGGAGACCGTCGCAGGCGGCGATCCGTGCTACCGCGGCGTGGACGGGCCGATGCGCCCGGCGCCCGCTGTCCGCCCAAACCCGCTATCGCAGGCATTCCTCGACGCCGCACGGTCTGCGGGTTATCCCCTGACCGGGGACTTCAGTGGGGATGCACCCGAAGGTGCGGGGTGGCACGACCTCGCGATCCACGAGGGCATGCGCCAGAGCGCTGCGGCCGCATACCTGCACCCGCTCGGCAACCGCCGATCGAATCTGGTCGTGTCGACAAGCTCACGTGCACGCAGACTTGTATTCTCCGGAAGCCATTGCACCGGAGTGGAGTTCACCCGCAAAGGCCATCTGGTGACCGCAGGTGCAACCGCCGAGGTGGTGGTGAGCGCGGGGGCGGTGGACTCGCCCCGGCTGCTGCTGCTATCCGGCGTAGGTCCCGCAGCCGAACTGGAAGCCGCAGGGCTACGGGTCCTTCACAATCTGCCCGGCGTGGGACGCAATCTGCACGATCACCCGCTATGCGGACTGGTCTACCAGGCGGCGCGCGAAATCCCGGCCGGTTCTGCCAATCTCGCCGAGGTCTCGATGCTGTGGCGCAGCGAGGACGCACTGAGGGGCCCCGACATGCAGCTGATGTTCATTCATGTGCCATTTCATCCGCCGCACCTGACCGCGCCGGTGAACAGCTTCACGATCGCGGTCGCCACCATTCCGACGGCGCGCGGGTCGGTCCGTCTCGCAGGGCCAGATGCAGCGACGCCGCCGCTCATCGATCCGAACTATCTCGGTACGGACGCCGACGTGCGGCGGATGATCCACGGCGTTCAGGTGGCCCGAGAGATCGCGAACGACAAGGCGTTCGACCACTGGCGCGCGCGGGAAGTGCTACCGGGTGCCGACGTGGAGAGCCAGTCAAGTCTGCGCGATTACCTGGCCCACGCGACAGGCACCTATTACCACCCCGTGGGCACCTGTGCGATGGGTATCGGACCCGAAGCGGTAGTGGGCTCGGACCTGCGAGTCCATGGACTGAGCGGTCTGCGCGTCGCCGACGCGTCGGTCATGCCGCGCATCGTCGCAACCAACACGAACGCGACAACCATGATGATTGCCGAAAAGGCTGCCGCACTGATCCGGAACTCCTGAGACGCACACGCTTCCCCGGCGCATAATTCGTCGATGACGACGTTTTCGCGCCTGTCGCGATCAGACAAGCTGCTCTGCGGCATCTACCTCGTCCTCGCAATCGCCGCGCTGGTGTTCGCATTCGGGAACACCGTTGCCTACATGCTCAGCGACGGCAACGGCGGCCTGCCCGGCTTCTTCGCGGCCGGGTACGTCAACTACGCGACCTCGTCGCTGACCAACGACCTGTTGATCGTCGCGCTGGCGGCAACCGTGCTGATGATCGCTGAGGGCCGCCGACTCGGAGTCCGCTATGTGTGGGCCTATGTCGCGGCCGGCTTCGTGATCGCCATCAGCGTCTCGTTCCCGCTGTTTCTGATCGCCAGGCAGCTCAAACTGTCTGAGCGAAACAGTCTGGCAGCCAATTGAACTCGGCTTAATCGGTGAGCTGCTGCTCGTCGAACCGTGCCTCGGGCAACCCTTGAGCGCCGACGTCGACGAGAAACACCGCGCCGGCGAGTGGTTCCGTCTCGGCCACGTCAGGCAGAGCCGATGTGATGGCCAGCGTGCGCAAATCGCTGCCCACGAACATGCAGCTGGTCGGGCGCGACACCGGCAGCTCCACTTCACGATCGATCCGGCCGTCCGGGGTATACCGAACGACCCTGCCCCCATCCCATTTCGCCGACCAGACACACCCGTCCGCATCGACGGTGAGGCCGTCCGGGTCAGACGGTTTGACGTCCGTCGCGAAGATTCGCCCGTTGTGGATCTCAGCGGCCGTCGCGTCGTAGTCGAAGACCTGAATGGTTTGGGTAGGCGAATCCGCGTAATACATCAGCTTGCCGTCCGGCGACCAGCCGAGGCCGTTCGAAACAGTGACGCCGTCGAGCTGCGCCTGCGGTCGCCCGTCCCGAAGGCGATAGAGGTGCGCGACGGGCTCGGTCTCGGCGTCGTGCATCGTGCCGAACCAGAGAAGTCCGTTGCGGTCGGTTTTTCCGTCGTTGGACCGCACACTCGAGGTGTCCCAACCACCGGTCCACTTCGACTCCCATCCGCCGCCGGTGTAGCAGTAGAGGCCGTCACGACAGCCGGCCAGAAGGAGCCCGGACCGGGTTTTCACGACGAAGCCCACTTCGCCGGGCGTGGAGATCGTGGTGACGTCACTGCCGTCCAGGCGCACCCAGTGGACCGAACATCCGGTGCTGTCCACCCAGTAGAAAGTGCCGTCCTCGGCGTCCCACCAGGGTCCTTCACCGAGGTCGTCGCGATGGTCTGACAGGACGTCTAGCGTCGGCGGCACGTGGTCTCCCTGCTGGCGGTTGATGCCCGCCCATGTTCCCAGTTCCTCGGCAATGTTTCTTGGCGGGAGTTGATCTAACACCCCCACGACCGAGGCAAATCTGCGAACGTGTCAATAACGGGTCGTAGCCACGGAGGTCGGAGAAATGAGCGCTCGGATTCTGCCGGTATTGGCAGTGGGGTTGCTGCTGGCCGGCTGCGGCGGCGGCAGCAGCGAGGAGAAGGCCGAATCCTCGGGTGGCTCGGCGGTGTCGGACACCCCGAAAGCCAAGGGCCCCGAGGACACTGCGTCGTCGGACGCCGGCGGCAAGATGATCGTCACCTACGACGATGCCACCAGTCCGGAAGCGCAGAACGGCAAGAAACTGTTGCAGGACAACACGGTTCTCGAAGACCTTGCCGATGACATCAATCAATCACTGAAGCTGCCTCGGGACATTCCCCTGCACGGCTCGCAGTGCGACCAGGCGAACGCCTTCTGGAGCCCGAGTCAGAAGACCATCACCATCTGCTACGAGGACGCCGACCTCGGCGAGAAGATCTTCACCAAGGCCGGTGACAAGGACCCCGTCGCCTCGGCCATCGGTTCGGAGGATGCGACGTTCTATCACGAGACCGGCCACATGGCGATCACCCTTTACGACCTGCCGATCACCGGCAAGGAAGAGGACGCCGCCGACCAGCTGGCCGCCTACATCTTGCTGACCCCCGGCGACAACGGGAAAGCCGATGCGGAGTCGCTCAAGGCGATCACGAACTTCGCGCGCGCATTCCAAGCCTCCGCGGCCGCACGCACCGAACTCGGCGCGGCGGATATGGCCGACGTCCACTCACTGGACCAACAGCGTGTCTACAACCTGCAGTGCTGGATCTACGGGTCCAACCCCGACGCCAATACCGACATGATCACCGACGGCGGACTCCCCCAAGAACGTGCGCAGGGCTGCGCGGACGAGTGGAAACAGCTCAGCCACGCCTGGTCGACACTGCTCGACGAGCACTGGAAGTAGCGACCGCGAATTAAGTAGTCGTCTACTTCAATTTCGCTGATCAGGCGACGTCGCTTGACGGGGCCGCCGAACCGGGCGCACTGTGTGATTCAAGTCATAAGACCGGGGCGAAAGGCAGACAACTCGTGACCACTAAAGACAAGTACACCCAGGTGCCCGACCCCTACTCGTGGGAGGTCCCCAGCGCCGGCGACGCCCGCTTCACCTGGGAATACGACGAGGGACGGGCCCGACTTCTGTCGCTGTATCAGAAGGGCAAGGACAAGCAGTGGGATGCGCAGTCGCGCATCGACTGGAGCCTGGACGTCGACCCGATGAACCCGGTCGGGATGCCCGACGAGTTCCATCCGCTGTTCGGCAGCCCGGCGTGGGAGTCAGCGGACGAGAAGCGCCGCGCCGAGATGCGCCAGCACAACCAGGCCTGGAACTTCTCGCAGTTCCTGCACGGGGAGCAGGGCGCGATGGTGTGTGCGGCCAAGATCGTCGAGGTCGTCCCCGACTTGGACGCCAAGTTCTACGCCGCTACCCAAACCATGGACGAGGCCCGGCACGTCGAAGCCTTCTCACGGTTCCTGCAGGAGAAGATCGGCTTGGTCTACCCGATCAACTCCAACCTCTCGGCTCTGCTGGCAGACACCCTCAGCGACTCGCGTTGGGACATGCCGTACCTGGGCATGCAGGTCCTCATCGAAGGCCTGGCACTCGCAGCGTTCGGGGTGCAGCGCGATCTGGCGCCAGAGGGCTCGCTGGCCAAGCAGTTGCTCGCCTATGTCATGCAGGACGAAGCCCGGCACGTCGCCTTCGGCCGAATCTCGCTGAAGGACTACTACTCCGAGCTGACAACGGCCGAGCGCGACGACCGTGAGGAATTCGTCGTGGATGCCTGCTACCTGATGCGCGACCGGTTCCGCGGCGAGGAGGTCATGGAGCGGCTGGGTCTCGACGTCAAGGAGTGCGCCGAGTGGGTCGACCATTCGCCGCTGATGATCCAGTTCCGCTCGCACCTCTTCAGCCGCATCGTGCCGATTGTCAAGGACATCGGGTTGTGGGGCGACAAGGTGCAAAAAGCCTTCCGGGACATGGGCGTTCATGAGATGGCCGACCTCAACATCGAGGCGCTGATGAAAGCCGACGAGGACCAGGCCGAGTCACTCGACAAGGCGCACGCCGAAATGGCGGCCCGTGCCACCGAAGTCGACGAGGTGATCGCGGCCGGCATGAGCTAGGCCACCTACCAAAGGGGGCAGCAATGCCCGCCCTTCGCAAGCCCGCTTCACGGGCGCTGGTGCTGGGCGCGTCGGTGGTGATCCTCGCCGCGAGCAGTGGATGCGAGCGGTTTGTTACCGGGCGGGAGTCAAAGGCACACGCCCCCAACGCATCCGTGTCGGCACCGATAGCATCCGGATGCGCGTACAGCGGTTACCCCCTGCTGACCCTGAGAACGCGGTTGGATGAGCCATCGATGGCCGTTCCGAGGCCGCCGGGTTGGACGCCTGCACGATTCGGCGACCCGGGAGCTCCCATCCGACTCGCGATGATCGACAAGGAACATCGCGACACCATCGCACAATCCTCGCCGGTAGCCCTCGCCGCTCTGGATGACTTCACCGGCAAGGCCCGCACCGCGGAAGAAGCTCTTGACTACGAACTCCGACTACTCGAAACGGAATTCGTGTCGAGGTCGCCCGGAATCCTATGCGGGCACCCGAGCGTCACGGTGTCGTATAACCGCCGCAAGGATCGGCCCGGTCTGGTCACGTTACGGGCTGTCGCAGGCGAATTCGGCAACCGGATGTACGTTGCGAGCGTGTCGACAATGTCTAGTCAGCCCTACAACGAGACCTACCTCGCCGACAAGAAGGCCATCCTCGACGGATTCGCCGTGGTGTTCGCCGGCAAGTACTAGGAGGGTGTCACCAGACCCGCACGTAGTCGACGAGCATGTCGGCGGGGTAGGTACCGGACCGCGGATCGCCACCGCCCGAGCCGCTGACGGCCAGGTTCAGCACCGGGAACATGCGGTAGTCGGGGAAGTTGAACGGCCAGTCGTCGATGGAATTGGCCGGAACCGTGAAGTATGGCTCGGCGCCGTCGACGTAGTCCCTCCAGAAGTACATCCCGGAGTCGTTCCACGTGACTCGCCAGGTGTGCCAGTTCCCGTCGATCGGCGTCGGCTGGGTGGCGAAGGAAGTACCGTCCAGGCGGGCATGAACGGTTGTCCCCGAGGGCCATTCACCGTTGCCGTACCACTCCGCGAGGTCCACTTCACCACCGACTTCGGGGTGGTCGTTCATCAGCCACCAGGCCGGCCAGCAGCCCGCGGTCAAGCAGTTGAACTTGATCCGGGCTTCCCAGGTGGTCCCGATTCCGCCCCACCAGTTCCCCATGACTTTGCCGCTGACGTACTTGTTGTTGTCGCGGGTAGCCCGGATCACCAGGTTGGAGTTACCGTCCAGGAAGACGTGCTGCCGATCGTCGCGGTACTGGCCCATGTTCTCGGGCCGATCCCAGAACACCGGATTCTTGATGGTTTCGCGCGCCTTGGCGATACGCCACTTGGAGGGATCGGGGGCCGATCCGGCCGGTCCGTCGAACTCGTCATGGAAGAGATACGCAGGAGCCGTGGCATTCGGCGCCGGTGCTTGCGGGCGGGTGGGCGTAGCACCTGCCGCCGGCATCGGCAGCGCGGCGGCGACCGCGCCGAACCCTGCCATGAGCATCAGGCTACGACGATCAATTTCTGGCACGGCTAAACCATAGATTGGAATCCTGGCCGGCCGCGTAACCGGGGCCATCTCTTGTACTCCGTCTCGCCGAACTCGCGGTGAACGGCCGATTGAGCTGCATAAACGACACGGCCAACAACCATCGACACGCTCTTCGGTGTCGGGGTCCAACCCAGCGCGAGCGCGTGTCGCCACGCCGACGACATCCTTACGGCGCCGCTAATTTCCGACCGTTGATTTCGACAAGACGGCCGCCGCGCCGGGCCGGCCGCGCAAACATACGATGACCTCGGATTCTGCTCCGACGGCCCGCTCGCGGCGCCTTTCCGTGTGGCGGCCGGGTAACCCTGGTGTTGAACAAGGGCAAGCATCCGGAACCGCGCCGTTTACCGTTTGGGGTGGCCCTGACCTGCCCGCTCCTCTACGATGCCCTAGAGCTAACGAAGGGTCAGCAAATGGGGTCAAACAAATACGTCGGGTACGTTGGCGGACTCGCGGTTGCGGTCGGGGTGGGTGCGGCTGTTGCCGCAGCAAGCCAAGGCGTAGCAAGCGCTGATACCGGCAAATCGGACTCATCATCGAGCGCGTCAGATTCGGCCAAGCCCAACGCCGGACCGAAGAAGTCCGCGACCGGCACCACCAAGCGCACCAAGGCGGTCTCGAAGCCCGCCGACAAGGTCAGCAGCGCAGCCGCTTCCGACTCCGCAGTCACCTCGAAGGCGACGAGCGCGAAGACCACGGCCGCCGCGTTCGAGGCCGCCCAGGTCGCGAAGCTCGAAGGCCTGTTCAAAGGCACCGGGCATGCCGCGCCACGACCGGCCGCAGCCACCGTGACCACTGAAACGACCACGGCGGATGCAGCCGTCACGCCGACCGCCGCCGCAACGCCGACCGCCGCCGCAACGCCGACCGCCGCCTCAATCGCCACGGCGTTCTGGAACCCGTTCCGGTGGATGCCGCCCGAGCCGGCACCGCAGGACATGCCCGGCCCCATCTGGACCCTTGAGCAGTCCTTCATGGCCGTGTTCCCCAACCCCGTAAAGGCAGTCGCGCGTGAAGGATTCGAGCTCGGTTACCGCCTGACCCAGATGATCCCGTGGGTCAACATCATCGTCCCGGTCACCAATATCATCACTGAACTGCCCGACGCCCTCGCCGGCGACAAGGCTGCCGCGCAGCGCGTCATCAACAACCTGATCGTCACGATCCACCCGATCGCGGTGTTGTACTACGGCTACAACGAGATCGCCGACGTGCTCAACCTGGAAGCGCCTGCCCTGCAGTTGCAGTCCTGGTTCATCGGCTCGCTGTGGAACCTGTTCGACCCGTTCGCCTTGCTGCACGTCCGCGGCGAGTCCGGGTTGCCGCTGTCGACCACGACCCCACCGCCGGACCAGGTGACCCCGGAGGCAACCGCCACGCTCGCCGCCGCGGTGACGCCGTCGGCCGCTGACATCACTGTGCCGGACATTCAGCTCCCGGACGTGATCAACCCGTTCCCGGCCGATGACCCGAAGCCCTACGGGATGCCGGACGCGGTATACGGCGCCGAAAAGGCTTTGGTGGCAGCGTTTCCCGTCGAGGCACGGCCCGTCGTGCGTGAGCTCTATGAAGCCAGCTGGCGCGTCTCACAGATGGTGCCCGGCCTGAGCGCCGTGGTGCCGATCGCCAACCTGCTGCCCGCGCTCTACCAAGCCGCCCTCGGCCACCGGGACGCAGCACAGAGCGCGATCAACGATGTGCTGCTGGCGACTACGGCGCTGTCGATCCTGTACTACGGCTACGACCAGTTGGCCGACGTGCTCAACGTCGAAGCTGCGGCGCAGGAGCTCAAGGTGCAGATCTACGCCGCGGTGTGGGACGAGGCCGACCCCAACGGTTACCTCCACGTGCCCGGTCACTCCGGATTACAGACCGTCTGACTGAGCCGGGTTGTGCGGGATCCGCAAATCGCTAGCGCGGCTTGACAACTAGCGACGACACCCGCTCTCACTTCGGTTTGCTCCATGCCGTGCCCGACACCGGGCACGGCATGGAGTCGTTTCAGCAACCATCGGACTGGTAACGCGAGCGTTTCGTCCCCTGCTCGTCGCGTTTTTCTCCAGATGCGGTCGCGCCGTTCTGCCCCCAAGATCTAAGAGTTACGGCAGAGTCACCTATCACTCGACTCTGTCCGGTTGCTGTGATCAAGGGAGCGATATGAAGCTACGGAACGTCATCGCCATCGGAAGTGTGGCGGCAGTGGCTGTATTCGGCGTCGCGGCCTGTGGCGGCAAGGGCGGCGGCGGCAGTCAAGGCGGAGACATCAACGTCTCGATGACCTCGTTCCCGGATTATGTGGACCCACAGCTCTCGTACACGCTGGAGGGGTGGGAAGTGTTGTGGAACGTCTACACCCCACTCTTGACGTACAAGCACCAAAAGGGCGATGCGGGAACAGATATCGTCCCCGGCCTGGCCAAGGACATGCCGCAGATCTCGCCGGACGGCAAGACCTACAAGCTGACGCTTCGGCCGAACATGAAGTACTCCGACGGCACCCCCATCAAGGCTTCTGACTTCACCTACGCCGTCAAGCGTCTGTTCAAGGCGAACTCCGGCGGCTCGGTATTCTACGAAGGCATCGTCGGCGCAAAGGATTTCGCCGACGGTAAAGCCGATACGATCAGTGGTATCACCGCCGATGACAACAGCGGCGACATCACCATCCAACTGGACAAGCCCAACGGAACGTTCAACAGCGTCCTGGCCTTGATGTTCGCCGCACCGGTACCGCCGACGACCACGCTCGACAAGGACGTCACCAACAACCCGCCGCCTGCCAGCGGCCCGTTCGTCATCACCAAGGTCGACGCGCCGAATACTCTTACGATGGAACGCAATCCGCAGTTCAAGACCGTGAAGGACGCCGGCGCCAGCGAGGTCGCCGATGCGCAGGTCGACAAGATCACCGTCACCCAGAACAAGAACAACTCCTCACAGGTCACCGGCGTCGAACAGAATCAAATCGACTTCATGACCGACCCGCCCGACGCCGACCGGCTACCCGAGGTCAAAGCCAAGTACAGCAGCCGATTCCGGCTCGAGAACTCGATCAATACGTACTACTTCTGGATGAACACCCAGAAGGCACCGTTCAACGACCTCAAGGTCCGCCAGGCCATCAACTACGCCATCGACCCTGAGGCCCTCAACCGGGTGTTCGGCGGCCGGCTCCACCCGACCCAGCAGATCCTCCCGCCCGGCATGCCCGGATACGAGGAGTACAAGCTGTATCCCGGCCCCGATCTCGATAAGGCCAAACAGCTTCTGGCCGAGGCGAATCCGACCGACAAGGACATCACCGTCTGGACCGATGACGAACCGGACCGCAAGCGGATCGGCGAGTACTATCACGATCTGCTGACCCAGTTGGGATTCAACGCCCAACTCAAGGTGATCGCCGGCGACGTGTACTTCACGACGATCGGCAACACCTCGACACCCGATCTCGACACCGGGTTCGCCGACTGGTTCCAGGACTTCCCTCATCCCGACGACTTCTTCCGTCCACTGCTCAACGGTGCCAACATCCTGCCGACGAACAGCAACAACTTCTCCCAGGCCAACTTGCCGCAGCTCGACGCCAAGCAGAACGAGTTGCTGACTCAGCAGCTCTCCGGCGACGTGAAGAAGCAGTACGCCGCATTGGACAAGGCGTACATGGAGCAGGCGGTGTGGGCCCCGTACGGAAACGAGGAATACACCACGTTCGTTTCCGAGCGCATGGACTTCGACAAGTCCTATCACCATCTGCTGTTCAATCAGGACTACACGTCGTTCGCGCTCAAGTAATGGCGACTCCGACCGCTGTCCGAGGGCGCAGCCCTTGGCACCTGGCCTGGATTCGGCTGCGGCGCAATAGGGTCTCGCTTGCCTTCGGCGTGCTGTTCTTGCTCATCGTGGTGTTCTGTCTTGCAGCACCACTGTGGGCCGACCATGTCGCCCACACCGGGCCGAACCAGAACCACATAACCGACAAGATCATGATCGACGGGCAACAGACCAACATCGTCGCGACTGACGGGACCCCGTTGGGACCCGGACTTCGCGGTCATTACCTGCTCGGCGCCGACCAGAATGGCCGGGACGTCATGGTCCGCCTGATGTACGGCGGCCGGACGTCGATCTACGTGGGCGTCGCCGCCGCGGTGATCACCACGCTGCTGGCCGTCGTCGTCGGCATGTTGGCCGGTTATTACCGAGGCTGGATCGACTCGATCCTGTCGCGAATTCTCGACGTCGTATGGGCCTTCCCGGTCCTGCTGCTCGGCATCGCCCTGGGCACAACGCTGGCTCTTGGCGGCCTCAGTGTCGGGGGGCTGCAAATCGCCGGAGACTCGTTGTGGATTCCCATCCTGATCATCGGGTGCGTCTACGTGCCGTACATGGCCAGGCCGATTCGCGGCGAGATCCTGGCCCTGCGTGAAAAGGAGTTCGTGGAAGCCGCTGTCGCCCAGGGCAAAGGACCAGTCCGCATCATGGTCTCCGAGCTCCTGCCCAATATCGTGTCGACGATCATCGTGTTCTTCACCCTCAACATCGCCAACAACATGCTGCTGGAGTCAGCCCTGTCATTTCTCGGCGCCGGTGTGCGGCCGCCGAACGCCTCGTGGGGCACGATGATCGCTGACGGTTACCAAACCATCTACACCGCGCCGCATCTGACGATCGTTCCCGGGCTGATGATCGTGTTGACCGTGCTGTCTCTCAACGTGTTCGGCGATGGATTGCGCGACGCGCTGGACCCGCGCGCCAAGATCCGCTTGGAGCACTAGCCCATGGCCCGGTTCATCGCGCGTCGGCTGATCGGCATGATCGCCGTACTGTTCGCCATCTCGGTGATCGTGTTCTTGATCTTCAACGTCATCCCCAACTCCGACCCGGCCGCCCGGATTGCCGGCAAGAACGCCAACCCCGCCCTCATCGCCCGGGTGAGCGCCGATCTGGGCCTCGATCAGCCCTTGCCGGTGCAATACCTGACGATGATGAAACAGATCTTCACCGGCGAACTCACCTCCTATGCCAGCAATCAAAATGTGGCGCAGCAGATTTGGGACGGGCTGCCGGTGACGTTGTCGCTCACCATCGGCGCCGCCGTGTTGTGGATGGCACTTGCGGTGTGGTTCGGTTACCTCAGCGCGGTCCGTGCCGGTGGGTTCACCGACCGGGCGTTGACGATTCTGTCGCTGGTCGGCATCTCGATGCCGGTGTTCTGGTTGGCAGCAATACTGTTGTACTACTTCAGCTTCAAGGTCCAGCTGTTCCCGACCGGTAGCTACGTTCCCCTGACGGAAGACCCGCTGAATTGGCTGTACCACCTGATCTTGCCGTGGATCACCCTGGCGGTCCTCTACGTTGGCTTCTACAGTCGCGTCCTGCGCTCCAACATGCTCGACGTGATGAACGAGGACTACGTGCGCACCGCCCGCGCGAAAGGAATCAGTGAACGGCAGGTGCGCATGCGGCATGTGCTGCGTAACTCGATGATCCCGATCGTCACACTGTTCGGCCTCGACTTCGGCGCGGTCGTCGGCGGCGGGGCCATCCTGACCGAAACTGTCTTCAACCTCAACGGCGTCGGCCTCTACGCCGGCCAGGCGATCGGCAAGCTGGACCTGCCACCGCTGATGGCCATCACGATGTTCGGTGCTTTCTTCATCGTGCTCTTCAACACGATCGTGGACATTCTCTATGCGGTTCTCGATCCACGAATCCGCCTGGGAGAGGCGGCCCCCGCATGAACCCCATCCTGACCGTCACCGACCTGAGGGTCAGCTTCGCCACCGAGGACGGCGTGGTGCACGCGGTCGACGGGGTGTCGTTCGAGGTCCACCCCGGCGAGGTCGTCGCCGTCGTCGGCGAGTCGGGCAGCGGAAAGAGTGTGACCGCGCAGACCTTGATCGGGCTCACCCGGGCACCCAACGCGAAAATAGGCGGGTCGGTGATGTTCGACGGCCGAGAGCTCACCGAGTTGTCCGACCGCGAATTGCGCACCGTCCGTGGCGAACACATCGCGATGATCTTCCAGGATCCGATGACGTCCCTCAATCCGGTGTACCGGGTAGGGGACCAGATCGCCGAGATGATCCGCGCTCACCGCGACATCTCCAGATCCGAAGCTCTTTCTCGAGCAGTCGACCTGCTGCGCTCGGTGGGTATCCCGAACCCGGAACGCAGGGTGCGGGACTACCCCCACGAGTTCTCCGGCGGCATGCGCCAGCGGGTGATGATCGCCATGGCGCTGGCGTTGGAACCCGAAGTGTTGGTCGCCGACGAGCCCACCACTGCTCTCGACGTCACCATCCAGGCCCAAATCCTGCGCCTGCTCGAATCGTTGAACCGTGACCGCAACCTGTCGGTCGTACTCATCACCCACGATCTCGGCGTGGTTGCCGAGCTGGCCGACCGTGTGGTGGTCATGTATGCCGGGCAGATCGTCGAAGACGCGCCACTGGAGGAGCTCTTCTACAACCCGCAGCATCCCTACACCTGGGGACTGCTGGGGTCGATCGCCCGCCTGGATGAGGACCGACCGCACCGACTCACCCAAATCGTTGGGTCACCGCCGTCGCTGCTGAATCCACCAACCGGATGCCGGTTCGCTCCACGGTGCAAGTTCGCCTTCGACAAGTGCACGCAACCACCGACTCTGGAGGCACGCGTCACGGAGTCAGTGCACCTGGATCGGTGTTGGTTGACTCCAGCCGAGAAAGCGGCGAATCGATGAAGGGCGATCCTCTGCTCGAGGTCACCGATCTCGTCAAGCATTTCCCGATCAAGTCCGGCGTCGTCGTCGACCGGGAGGTGGCGCGGGTACGGGCAGTCGACGGGGTCAGTTTCACTCTCCACGAGGGCGAAACACTCGGCCTGGTCGGCGAATCCGGCTGCGGCAAGTCAACTCTGTGCCGAGCCATTCTTCAGCTGGTGACGCCGACGTCGGGATCGGTCCGCTTCGAGGGCCAGGAGCTGGTCGGTCGGTCACGTCGCGATCTGCGGCCGCTGCGCCGCGAGATGCAGATGGTCTTCCAGGATCCGTTCGCCTCGTTGAACCCGCGCAAGCGGGTGGGGCAGATCATCGGCGATCCCCTCGCCTTGCACGGTCTGGCCAGTGGCGCCCAGTTGAAGCGACAAGTGCATGAACTGCTCGACCGGGTGGGGCTGCAGGCCGAACACTTCAACCGGTACCCGCACGAGTTCTCCGGCGGCCAGCGTCAGCGCATCGGCATCGCCCGCGCGTTGGCCTTGCGACCCAAGTTGATCATCGCCGACGAGCCGGTCTCGGCGCTCGACGTCTCGGTCCAGGCTCAGATCGTCAACCTGCTCGAGGAGTTGCAGGACGAGTTCGGCCTGTCCTACCTGTTCGTCGCCCACGACCTCGGTGTGGTCCGCCACGTCTCGGATCGAGTGGCGGTGATGTATCTGGGCAAGATCGTCGAGCACGCGAACGCCGACGGGCTGTACGGACATCCCCTGCACCCCTACAGCAACGCGCTGCTGTCGGCGGTGCCGATACCGGACCCTCGCAGGAACGCCGCCCGTGAACGCATCACCCTCGAAGGCGACGTCCCGAGTCCCATCGACCCGCCACCGGCGTGCCGGTTCCACACCCGCTGTGCCTCCGCCACCGACATCTGCCGCGCCGAAGAGCCACTTCTCGCCGAGTTGGAGCCCGCACACTTCGCGGCGTGCCATCATCCCCGGTTGTGATCGATCGGCGCTCACACGTTTCGACCGGCCGCCAGGTGGGGATATTAAGCCAGCACAACTCGACACTAGGGGCGATCATGAACGACCAGGACGGCGGCACGGGCGAAGTTCTCCGCACGTTGGGCCTGATGCTGAATCTGTCGGCAATCGTGGCATTTGCGCTGTTCCTGAGCACGCTGGGTCCGGGTGCCCCGGGTCCGTCAGCGCTGGCCGCGGCGATCGCCGTCGTCGCTTTCCTGGCCAGCCTCGCCTGCTTCGCCATCGACCGCCGCCGCACCGAGGACGAGTCCTTCGGGCAGGCTGCTCGCCCGGTGACTGTCGCCGCCGAGGCCTAGACTTCTGCTGTGCCGACCGTCGCCCAGCACCTCATCGCAGCGCTGAAATCCAGTGGCATCAACCGCGTCTACGGCCTACCGGGCGACAGCCTCAACGGCTTCACCGACGCGATCCGACGATCCGAGGGCATGTCGTGGGAGCACGTCCGCCACGAGGAGACGGCCGCGTTCGCCGCGACCGCCGACGCCGCGCTGACCGGTCAGCTGGCGGTATGCGCCGGTAGCTGCGGACCCGGCAACACCCATCTCATCAACGGCCTCTATGACGCTCAGCGCACCCGGGTGCCGGTGCTGGCGATCGCGGCGCACATCCCGCTCAGCGAGGTCGGAACCGGCTACTTCCAGGAGACGCATCCCCAGGAGCTGTTCCGGGAATGCAGCGTCTACTGCGAGTTGGTCAGCACTCCGGAAATGGCCCCACGCCTGGTCGAGATCGCGATGCGCACCGCGGTCGAGGAAAACGGTGTCGCGGTCTTGGTGATACCCGGCGAGGTGTTCCTGGCCAAGCTTCCCGACCGTGAGTGGAACACCAAGCCGGTGCGACCGACCCGCTCGGTGCTGCGTCCCGACGACGAGTCCCTGCGCCGCGCGGCGGACATCCTCAACGCCGGCTCGCGCGTGACCATTCTCGGTGGCGCCGGAACCGCGGGCGCGCACACCGAGCTGCTCCGGCTTGCCGAGACGCTGAATTCGCCTATCGTGCATGCGTTCCGCGGCAAAGAGCACATCGAGTACGACAACCCGTTCGACGTCGGGATGACCGGCCTGCTCGGTTTCGCATCTGGATACAAAGCCATCAAGGAAGCCGACGTGCTGCTGATGCTGGGCACCGACTTCCCGTACTCGCAGTTCTATCCCGACAACGCTCAAGTCATCCAGGTCGACATCCGCGGCAGCCATCTCGGCAGGCGTACGCCGGTGGATCTCGGCTTGGTCGGTTCGGTGAAGGACACCATCGACGCGCTGCTGCCGCTGCTGTCCCGCAAGGCCGACCGGGCGCACCTGGACCGGTCGCTCAACCACTATCAGCGCACCCGCAAGTCATTGGACTCGCTGGCCGTCAACGACCGCGACAAGACTCCTATTCGTCCGGAATACGTTGCGGGCGTGGTCAATCAGCTCGCACACGACGACACCGTCTTCACCTTCGACGTCGGTTCACCCACCATCTGGGCGGCGCGGTACCTGACCATGAATGGCCGGCGACGGCTCACCGGATCCTTCACCCACGGCACGATGGCGTGCGCGCTGCCGCATGCGATCGGCGCTCAGACCGCATTCCCGGGACGTCAGGTGATCGCCCTCGCCGGTGACGGCGGGTTGGCCATGGGGTTCGGCGAGCTGCTCACCCTGGTGCAGAACAACCTGCCGGTGAAGGTGATCGTCTTCAACAACTCGTCGTTGAACTTCGTCGAGCTGGAGATGAAAGCCGCTGGGGTGGTGAACTTCGGCACGGAGCTGAAGAACCCCGATTTCGGGGCTGTCGCCCAGGCGATCGGAATGTTCGGCCGCCGAGTCGAGCAGCCTGCCGACTTGGAGCAGGCCGTCGCCGACGCACTGGCCCATGACGGCCCGGCGCTCATCGATGTCGTGACGGCGCGGCAGGAAATGTCCATTCCGCCAGCCATTTCCGCCGAGCAGGCCAAGGGTTTCACGCTGTACGCGATCCGCACCATCCTGGCCGGTCGCGCCGACGAGCTGCTCGATCTGGTGAGCACCAACGTCGCGCGGCGCATCCTCGACTAGTTGGTCCGTTCGGCCCGCAACCGTTCTCAAAAGAGAGCCGGCGGGGCAGAATCAGGATTGCCACCGCTATGCTGGGTCAGGTCCAGTAAACTCAGCAGTGCCACGACTCGAGGGAGTGCCATGGCCACGCATCGCGCCGTCCACGTGAAATCAGCCAATGCCCCGCTGGAGCTGACGGAGGTGCAGACCACCTCACCCCCGCCGGACCATGTGCGCATCGCGGTCAACGCCTGCGGAGTGTGCGGTACCGACCACGCCTTCGTCACCGGGGCGTTCCCGAACCTCACCTGGCCCATCACGCCCGGCCACGAGATCGCCGGCACGATCGCCGAACTCGGCTCGGGTGTCGACGGTTTCGCGGTCGGCGACCGGGTGGCGGTGGGCTGGTTCGGCGGCAACTGCAACGCCTGTCTGCCCTGTCGCAAGGGCCAGTTCATGCAGTGCGTGAATCTGGAGATCCCGAGCTGGAACTATCCGGGCGGCTATGCCGAGTCGGTCATCGTGCCCCGCACCGCGCTCGCACGCATCCCTGACGGTCTGTCGTTCGCCGAAGCCGCCCCGATGGGGTGCGCCGGGGTGACGACCTACAACGCGCTGCGCACCACCCGCGCGGTGGCCGGCGACCGGGTCGCCGTCCTGGGCATCGGCGGGCTCGGCCATCTTGGCGTGCAGTGGGCCCGCGCCATGGGGTTCGAGACGATCGCAATCGCGCGCGGGGCAGGAAAGGCCGACGACGCCAAAGAATTGGGTGCCCACCACTACATCGACTCCACGGCCAGTGACGTCGGCGAGGCACTGCAGAAACTGGGCGGCGCGCAGGTGGTGCTAGCCACCGCGGCCAACTCCGCAGCCATGGCGGCCACGGTCCCGGGGCTGGCACCGCAGGGCGAGCTGGTGATCGTCGGGGCCACATTCGATCCGCTGCCCATCGCTCCGGGCGATCTGATCTTCGGTAACTTCAGCGTGGTGGGCCATCCGTCGGGCACCTCCGCCGACGTCGAAGACACCCTGCACTTCGCGCTGCAATCCGGGGTCCGGGCCCGCATTGAGGAGCGGCCCCTGGCCGAGGCCGCCGAAGCGTACGCAGCGATGGACGAAGGCCGTGCGCGCTACCGCATGGTCCTGACGATGTAGCTACTCGGACTCGCCCTCGGCGTTGTTGTCCTCGGTGTGCTCGGACGCGTCGAGGACGCTGACGTCGATCCCGTAGGGCAGGAACCGGACGTTCCGGGTGGGGTCGGTGTTGTGCTTGTTCGCGCGCAGCGCGTCGAGTTCGTCGCGGTAGACCTGTTCGACGCGGGCCTTACCGTCGGAATCGGTGGTGTAGATCGCCCACACCCCGTCACCGGCTTCTCCCGCTGTCTCAGGCTCCGAACGAGGCCGAGAGCGCCGGGTGAACTCGTCGAACAGCCCGCCGAACGCAGCCCCCTGCCCTGAGCTGGTCAAGAACTGCCCGAAGGCGTCGCGAAGGCCCTCACTGGCTTGGCGCACCACGCGATCGATGTCGTCGGGATCGAACCCGAACGGTCCGTTGTTATCCATGACTGCCAGTGTGCGCGCAGTTTGCGGCCCCGTCGACAAGTTGAACTTCGCGCACGGCGAAACCGCCTCTCCGATTCAGCGAGCGCCTCGGTAAAGACTCAACGGCAGGTCTGCCATCGTGACGAATCCCGCCGGGGCGTCGCACACAGCACCGACAGCGTTGACCGCCTGCATCGCGGTGGCCACGCTGGCTGACCGAACATGCTCTTCTAGTGGAACGTCGCGACGAAAACTGGCCAGTGTCATCAGGTGTGCCTGCATCGACGGGGTTCCTTCGATGGTGACGGTCCACCCGTGCCGGGGCGCCGGCCAATGCTTCGGCTGCGGTTCGCCGACTGTCCACAGCGTTTCCACCTCGATGACCGGAACTCCCTTGCGCAGGCCGGTCCATTGCCAGTGCTGACCGGCGACGGTGCCGGCGCGCAGGGTCCGCCCGCATACATCGCGGTCAGCACTGGCCGGAATCACTTCCAGTTCGGTGGTGACTTCGTCGACACCCAGATTCAGCGCATCACCGAGCAGCCAAACTTGTTCCCGGAAAAGATGACTGGTGAAACGAAGCCCGTCGGTGTGGGCGTCCACCTCGTTGATCGGACTGCCGAACTTCATCTGGTCGAACGTGATCTCGGTGCTGTCGTACACCGACCAGTCGGCCCGTTCCTGCACTGTGACGTGCTCGACGGTCCGCGACATACCGGCCAGCGCCAACGGAATCACCACACCGAGGTTGCCGGGGTTCAATCCGGTGCCGTGCAGCGAACTTCCGCCTTCTGCGCAGGCCCGCTGTAGCCGTTCGCGATCGGCGGGTGCCATCCGCGCAGGGTGGAACGCAAAGGCGGTGGTGATCAGATTGGCACCGGATGCCAGGATCGCGACCGCGTCGTCCACCGATGGGTGTCGCGGCGCGTACAGAACAGCATCTGCCGCGGCGGTGTCGACATCGACCTCCGCGGTGACGCCGACCGGGTTCCGCCCGGCCAAGACGCCGGCGTCAGTTCCGGCCTTGGCCTCCGAATAGACCTTGACGCCAACCAATTCCAGTTCGGGATGGTCCAGGATGCCGCGGATGGCTTCGACCCCCACCGCCCCGGTGCCCCATTGCACCACGCGGTAGGTCATCGGCTACACCACCGTCAGCGGCAGGGAGAGACGCTCTTCGAACTCGAAGGTGACGCCCTTGCTGAATTTGGTGACCTCCACCTCGGGTGAATCCTTGGCGGCGGTCTCGGTCTTCTCGAACTCGGCGGTCCAGTCGTCATCGGTGCCGGCGATGCGCACGGCGAGGTACGGGTCGACCGCAGTGGCGATGGCCTGCAGCGGTCCCGGAGATGCCGGCGAGCACAGCGACACCCACGACCCGTCGTCATGCGACGGTGAGGGGTGCACGTGCAGCCGGCCACCCTCGATCTCGGCGACGACATAGCCGGCCGGGTTGAACAGCGGATGCAGTTCGATGACCTTGGCCAGACCATCAAAGTCGTTGGGCAGCTTGAGAGCTCGCATGATGCGCTCAGCAGCCACACCGGCGATCCCGACGAGCTGCTTGGTGCAGATGTCGGTGGCCAGGTCGGTGTTGTCACCCGCGCGGGCGCGCACCGCGATGCCGAAGGACAGGTTCAGCAGGTGCATCTGCAGCACGACTTCGTCGGCGATGCGCACCAGTGCGGAGTGCGAGAACGCCCCGAAGTCGACGTCGGAGACCAAAGCACCCGAATAGTCGGCTTGGCCTTCGTCATTCGGATCGATGGGGCCGAGTTCCCAGTTGGCGGCCTTGGTCTTGGCCACGATGTCCAGCGCGGGGATGCCGGTCACCTCGGGATAGGACTCGTCGATGATGACAGTCCACGCGCAGTGCGGTGTGCGGTCGGCGGGCGTGCGCGGCGGCCGGTGGATCGGACGCACCTGCGCCTTGGCGTTGGTGGCGACGGCGGTGGCGTCGAAGGTGGGGTCCTCGATGTCATGGCACATGCCCTTGACGTAGTCCGGGCCCATCGGTTCGACGTCGAGCAGCGCGCCGCAGTGGTCGAGGTGGAACTCACCGTGCCAGCGGTCGTGGACGGTATAGCGGAAGTCCATGAACTGCGGCGGGGCACCGATGTCGAGTTGCAGGCCCTTGAAGATCGTGAAGATGTCGACGCCCTCGTATTTCAGGGCCTTCTGCATGCGCTTGGTGTAGATGGGGCTGGCACCGGCCCATTCCTCGATGGCGATCTGCAGCATCTCGGGCCGGCCGAACGACTGAATGCACCACGCCATGCCGGAGCGGTCGATCATCTGGCCGACCAACAGCAGTTCGGGGACCAGGGTGGCAAGTTCGGCCCGGGACAACTGGGCATAGCGGCTGAGGGGCTGGCTCATACCGCGAAACATAGTCGGCTCAATGTTATAAAGTCAACGATGTGAAAGCGCTGGGCACTCCCCCGACGCGGCAGACCCAGTCGCCGCGCAAGCGGGGCGACGACACCCGGGCGCTGATCATCGACGAGACCGTGCGCTGTGTGGTCGAAGAGGGTTTCCAGGCCGCTACCGCCAAGCACGTCGCCGAGCGCGCCGGGGTCACCTGGGGAGTCATTCAGTACCACTTCGGCGACCGCAACGGATTGCTGATGGCCGTCGTCGACGAGGGTGTGGCCGCCCTGCTCAAGAGCCTCGGCGAGGCCGACGTCGCCGATCTGGGACTACGGGAGCGCATCGAGGTCGTCGTCGACACCGCATTCCGCTGCTACAGCAGCCCGACGTCGTTGGCGGCTTTCGAGATCCTGCGGGCCACCCGCGGCACTCACGGCGACAGCGCCAAACGCCACCTGTTGGAGATCAATACCGCGATCAACCAACTGGGCCGGCTGATCTCCGACGATCCCGGCGTGGCCGAAGTGATCTGGTCGTCACTGCGCGGCATGGTGCTGGTCGAGATGATCGTGAACTCACACCTGGAGTGGCAACGCGAGCGTCAGCTCTTGGTGGACATGGTCACTCGGTATCTGCAGGACTGAGCGAGCGCTACAGCGAACGCCGTCACCCATCGACGTACGGGTGTGCGCCGTCACATGACGCAGACCACACCTGGCCACGATCACGTGCTCCTGTCGCGAATCTCACAGGGACAAAGTTGATTTACCTGAAATTAACAAGGAGCATCGAGGTGTTCCTTCAGACAGGCGATCCCTGATTGATGGACGTCTACAGCAAAAAATCAAATCCCCTGCTGACCCAGGGGACATCAAGGAGTTGAGAAAATGTCGTCGATTGCGCAGTTCCGCAAAGACATGAAGCGGGCCATGACGCGTCGCCGTCTGTACGCACGTATCAGTGCTATGCCGCCATCAACGGTCCGCGAAGAACTCGTGGCCATCGCGCAGCGCTACGAAAACGAACTCTGACGCGTCGCCGCCCTCAGACAGCTGACACCGGAAGCGCGATCGTAAAGCCCAGATCCTTGAGCACGCCGATCTCGTAGCTACTGAGGGTTCTGAGGCTCTTCCCGTCATCGGTAGCCGAATTCATCAGCTGCAGAGCATTTTTGGCGGTCGGATCGGTGTTGTCGAACACCGTGTCATTGAGGTGCGACGGTGAGCCGTCGTAGAGCGGTACGACACCGCCGTAGGCTGCTCGGGCGTTGGGCCCACCGAAGAAAACCCGCCAGTGCCGCCGGTCAGGTTCGGGGTGAAGCCAGCATCGAATGCGTAACTGCTGCCGTCGATTACAGGCGTTCCGTTCGCATCGGTGATGAATCGGTCACAGGTGGTCCAGACATCACGATCGCCCATGCATCCACCCGCCGGTGGGTTAGTCAGTATTGAGCACCCGCAGAGCTTCTCTGAGCTATTCCGGATGGCTCACGGCGTGAGCGCGTCCAGCGTCAGCGAAGCCCGCCGGCGCGCGCGAAGACTCATCCGGGGTCGGCGGGTCCGAGCCGTCCGGCGATGGTGACCACCCGTCGTGCCAAGTGCTGCAATGCCGCGGTGGTCTCCTCGGCGATCGGATTCTGATTGTCCGGGCCGGTGATGTGGCTGACGCCGTAGGGGTTGCCGTCAGCGAATTTCAGCGGATCGGTGTATCCGGGCGGTACGAGGATGCCGCCGAAATGCATGAGCGTGATGTAGAGGGCAAGCAGCGTGGTTTCCTGTCCGCCGTGGGCGGTCTGGGACGACGTGAACGCGGAGTAGACCTTGTCGGCGAGTTTGCCTTGTGCCCACAGGCCTCCCAGCGAGTCGATGAAGGTGCGGAATTGTGATGCGGGAGAGCCGAATCGGGTGGGTGTGCCGAAGATGACCGCGTCGGCCCAGACGATGTCGTCGCCGGTGGCGGCCGGCAGGTCTTTGGTGGCTTCGTAGTTGGCGGTCCACGCCGGGTTCTGGGCGAATGACTCCGGATCGCGGGTCTCGGCGATGTGCCGAAGGCGCACTTCTGCGCCCGCCTCTTCGGCGGCTGCGACAACCGTCTTAGCCATGGCGGTGCCGTGACCGGTGGCCGAGTAGTAGATGACCGCGAGCTTCGTCATGTCGTTTCCTCTTTCTCTTCCGGGAATAGTTTTCGCATGAGCACTCCTGCGAGGATGCCGACCACGATCAGTGCGATACCCACTGCTGCGGCAAGCGCACCGCTGACCCAGCCCGCGATTCCGATGCCGATCACGAAACCCGGCAGCCAGTCCAGAAGCTTGCCGAATGACGGCGGCACTTCAGCAGATTCGCCACTGGCGGCCAAGTACTTCGCTCGTGCGTAGTCGGGGTAGAACTCGGTGATCGCGACGGCGATCAGTGTGATGGCGAGTTGGATGATCCAACCGGTCCAGAAGTTGTCGCCGTCGTGCAACACCGCGTCACCGAACGTGCCGACCGCAGTGTTGATGACGAAGGCGCCCGCCCACACCGCGCTCAGTGTGTAGTTGACCCGGATGAACAGTGGGCTGTCCCAGTGTTCGGGGTCGACGGTGTCGCGAGCGTAGGCAATGGTGAACGGCTTGCGGATCGCTAGGGTGGCCAACGCGTAGGCGGCTAGTAGTCCGTTGGTGATTTCGCCGGCCCACAGCTCGAGCCAGTTGACGAGCGCTGGCGAGCCGAAGATGCCCAAGGCAACGAACCCGGCGAAGACCACGGCGCCGAACACTTCGAGGGAATGCACCTTGATCCCGCGACGGCTGCCGGCCCACATGACGATGAGGGTCAGTGCCAGCGCGGCGGCCGCGGCCTGGCCGAGGCGGCCCGGGCCGGACATGATGGCCATGACGATCCAGGGCGCGATGCCAGAGAACGGCGACCGCAGGAAGCCGTCGATGAAGTTGGTTCGCGGGACGGCGGCGTCGGGCTTGTCCGCATCAGCCATGGGCACATTGTCACCGGGACAACGGCCCCCGGCGACAGATTCGGTGTGCTGCAATGACCGGCATGGCTGATGCGGAAGCAATCGAAGCGATCAAACAGGTCAAGTACCGCTATCTGCGGGCGCTGGACACCAAGCATTGGGACGATTTCGCCGACACCCTGACTGAGGACATCGTCGGTGACTACGGCTCGTCACTCGGTGAGGAGCACAGCTTCACCAACCGCAAGGACCTGGTGGAGTTCATGCGCAAGTCGATGCCGGCCGGCGTGCTGACCGAGCACCGCGTCACCCATCCGGAAATCAGCGTGGACGGCGACGAGGCCGAGGCCATCTGGTACCTGCAGGACCGGGTGATCGTGCCGGAGTTCAATTTCGTGCTGGAGGGAGCGGCGTTCTACCGCGACCGCTACCGCAAGACGCCCGATGGCTGGAAGATCAGCAAGACCGGATACGACCGGACCTACGAGTTCACGATGTCGACCGAGGCGCTGAACTTCAAAGCGACGCCGGGCAAGGCGATCAACCCTTCGCCGTAGTTGCGTCGAGCGTGGGGGTTGTCGGCGACGATCGGCGTCGATGTCACCGACAACCCCCACGCTCGATGAGCGCTATTTGGCGACGGCGATCAGCGCGCCGGGCTGAAGCCAGCGCATGATCTTGACGAGCGTGTCGTCGTCGAGCGAGACGCATCCGGCGGTGGGGCCACCGTCGGTGGTGTGGACGAAGAACGCGCCGCCATTGCCGGGAACGCGAGCCTTGTTGACGCCCATCACGATCGCGTGGGCGTACTGCGGGATGTAGAGGTTCTCGGTGCCGCTGGCCGGGTTGGTGTCGAACGGGCAGTCGGCTTTCTTGCAGACCTGCATGGTGTTGTAGGTCGGGCTCTTCATGTCGCCGTCCCACCAGTGATCTTTCGTGACCTGGACGTATTGCAGGCCACCGCCCGGGTTGGGCTGGGTACCGAAGGCGAAGTCGAGGGTGAAGATGCCCATCGGCGTCTTCATTTCGCCGTCATGAGATTGCGGGACCATGCCGTTGGCGCCGACGTGGGTGGGGACTCCGACGAGGACGGGCTGCCAGCCGTTGGCGCCGCGCTGCCAGACATCCATCTTCGCGGTGGCTCCGCCGGTGCTGACGACGGACAGGACCTGGGTGGCATTGCCGACGTTGGACTGAAACCACGGGGTTTCGGCGTGGCTGGGCGGCGCCGAGGACAGCGCGAGCAGTGCCGCGGTGAAGGCAGCACAGATCGAAACGACGGCTCGACGCATCGGTTCATGGTCCCTGTGCGGTTCCTGGCGGGTCAAGTCAAGGTTCGGTGACGGTTGCGCCTTGGCCAGCTAACGATGTCTGGGCGGTGTGGGTAAATTTGCGGCCGTCCCTGGAGCGCCTGAACTGGGTGTACCGGCTGGTCGGGGTGGGTATTGCACCTTTTAGTGAATAGCGGACCGGCAAACGCAAGGGATACCATTTTCGACATGTCGCAAGTGCCGTACGGACCCGGGCCTGCAGGACCAGCTCCGTGGCAGGGACCTCCCCCAACGGGAGGCCCGTCGCGGTTGCCGACCATCATCGCGATCGTCATCGCGGTAATAGCTGTTGCGGTCGCGATTGGTGCCTGGTTTCGGCCGGCGCCGAAGCCGGAGACTCCCGCCGCCAAGACGTACAGCGAGCAGGAGGTCGCCGACGCGAAGAAAGCGGTCTGCACCGCTTTCAATCACATTTATCACACACTCGATGTTAGTAACCGAAAGATTCCGAATAATACCGGAGACGCCTTCGCTATTATTGTTAATAATCGTCTCGCCGTACATATATCTGCTGATTATCTGCTTAGGCAGCTCGCCGAGAATCCTGCAGCCCCGAGCAACATCAGCTCATCTGTTCAAAAGCTCGCGACCACCTATGAAGAAACAGTCCTCGAGCAAATCGGCGACAGCGATAAAGATCGCCTTGATACATACTTCAAAACAGCGGATGAACTCCAAACGAGCCTTCAGCAGGACTGTGTGTGAGTGACTACCCTCCCGGTGACTGGGCGGCATTATTGGTCGGCCATCAATGGCCTGATGCCAGCTCATTGCCAGTACTCAAGTCAGCCGCAAGTAACCGATCTTCGATCGAGTCATTGCTCCATACCTACTCTGATCAGCTTGCGGCAGTGAGGACAGGGCCGCTCTCAGACCAAGAGGGTGTTACAGCAGACGATGCCCGCTCGACCTTCCATCAGGGGGAGCAGCATGCCCGCGAACTTGCAGCCCGAAATGAGACCAAGGCGCGATCTTACGATGCTGCTCAACAGTCAGTTTCTGAACTCCGTTCGAGCCTCTGGACGATAGCGACTCAAGGCGACGCGGAGATCAAGAGTATTCAAGCATCCAAGGACCCGCTCCCCGCAAAAGTCGGCAAGATCGTGGTGGCAGTTGTAAAGGGTCAGGCGCAAGCGAACGCGGAGGCCGCCAAGCATTGCGGGTCTATCTTCGGTGCGATTCAATCGATTCTCGATGACGATCCATCTGGACAATCCGCTCATTTATTCGCAAAGTCGAATGGGGTAGATCTCGATCGCGCATTCGGGTCGCCTAATCCGGACGCCGTGCGCCAGCAGGTCACCAAAACGCTCGACAACCTCAAGCAAGGCTCAACAACAGAAGGAAGTTCACACAACTTTCTGGCAGCCGGAAATGACGAGCCATCGACGTCTCCGCAGGGAAACGCCTCACTGCCTGCGAATACCGCTGGACCTGCTGCTCAACCTGGAACCGAACACACCACTGCGGTTCCACCGCCCGCCGCTGCGCCGGCGGCGGCTGCAGCACCAAGACCGGTATCCGCTCCTGGCACCGAGTCCACACAGCCCGTTCCTGCGACCACCACCACACTTCCTTCTGCACCTGCCGTAGCACAAACGCCACAATCTTCTTTTGGAGGAACGCCCCTCACGTCTGGATCAACTCCCGGCGTAACGGCACCACAGTCCGGCGCACTCACGCCGTCGGCATCACTCCCCTCCGCCCCCACAAACGCCCTCTCCCCCGAGGGCTTTGCCCAGAACTTCAACACCGGCGCACAAGCCGGCGGCCCCGTGTCGTCGGGCGCTGAAGGTCTCTCGAACACCGCTGCCCACGCCATGCAGCCGCAGGCACCCCTCCACCCCGAGAGCATGGCCGCACCGCCGATGGCGCCCACGGCGCCGAGCGCAGGAGCGCCGCTCTTCGAAACAGCCCACGCCGCACCAACATACGATGCCGCCCAAGCGCCCGTCGCTCCCCCAGCAGACACCACCCAGACCTACGTCGCCGCCCCGCCGCCCAGGCACCTGTCATGCCCTCGACGGCCACCCCCGCCGCGCCCCAAGGTCCGCTCCCCGCCTACGGTGCGGACCTGCGACCCCCCACAGCCACCACACCTGCCGCCCAGCCGGCCATGCCGACCGCGGCCTCCCCCGGATCGGCACCGGTCCACCCATCCGCCGGCACCCAGCTCAATCAACCCGCCGTGGTCCGCCAAGCTCCGGCAGCTGCATCAACGGCGGCCCCCGCACCGGCTGGGCTCACCGAAAATGCCGTCGCCGCAACCACTACCGGCGCCATGGCGGGCGCCAGCGCCGTCGTCACCCAAGCTCAGCAGCGCCTCAACAGGCTGCTCGACGCTGTCGCCCGCCAAGAACCGAAGTTGCGCTGGGCCATCGGCGATCGCGATGACGTCACCACCGTGCTGGCTACCGACCTGGCTAGCGGCTGGATCCCACCGCATGTCGAAATCCCCACCGGCATCAAGCTTCTCAAGCCCGGAAATCGCACCAGGCCACTCGACGCGCTACTCGGCGAGACCACCCTGACCGCTGCCTATGCCCCCGGGCAATACCTTCCGCCTGCAGAAGACGCACAACCCACGCAGATGTCCATCCGCGCACGCGACACCGCAGACGTCGAAGACCTCGGCTGGGAGCTCGCCCAAGCCACCAAGTGGCGTGACGGGCTACCCCGCCTCGCCCACACCCTGGCCAAAGCCGCATCGACGGGCACGGGCTACCTGGACTCCGAAGTGGAACTCCTTCGCGAACACCTCGCGACCGTCGCAGGCAAGGTTCTGGGTGACTACCCCGATCATGTCGACACCGCTAATGTCGGCAACTGGCAGCTCCTGGCGACCATCGACGCCCTGATCAAGGGTGAAAAGACCGCTGCCAACTACCACTTCGCGTGGTTTCAGGCCCTGAACCTGGCACTGAAGGGAGAGGTGCACCGATGAGTGGCGGCGGACGGCTCAGCGCGAGTGCGGGCCAATACCTTGCAGCCCAGGGCGGCAATGTGCCCCCACCACCCATCACTTCCGATCCCCTCGTCGCCGGCGCGACCCCCATCGAACAATTGCTGCGCGTACTCGGCCTGGCCGCCAATCTCGGTGACCCCAAGGACAACACCGAAAGCATCGAGGAACACGCCAAACGCGACTCCAAGACCGCCGAGGCCGCCGCGAAGTTCCCCGCCCAGGACGAGCAAGCCAGCGCCGAGATGAAAGGCGTTGCCGGGCAAGGCCAGGCCGATCAGATGGCCCAACAACTTCCGCAGATGGCCTCCCAGCTTGCCGGGGCCCTGGCCGGTGCGATGGGCGGAGCCTTGCAGCCGCTGGCCCAGATCCCCCAGCAGGTCGCCCAAGGCGCCCAACAGATGATGCAGGCCGGCATGGGCATGATGCAGCAAGCGGGTGGCACCTCCGCGGAACTGGACAAAGCCAGCCTGACCGACCCGTTGGGTGAGTTCGGTGAGACACCCGGTGAAATGGGTTCTGGCGGTGGCGGATCCGGCGGTGGCGGCGGCATCGGCGGTACCTCGCCGACCGCTATGCTCGGGCCGCCCCCGGTGCCCGCTGCAGGCACCTCGCCGTCAGCAGCAAACACCCAAGTGCCGGCACCACGAATGGCTGCGCCGACGTCGGCCCCCGCGGGCGGCATGGGCGGCATGCCGATGATCCCGCCGGGCGCAATGCACGGCGCGGGCGGATCGGAAAAGGACGCCAAGGCCGACACCAAGCGGGTGTCCGTGCCGACCGTGAAAAACGGCGCCCCGGTCCAAGGCCGCATCACGACTCCGCCGCCTGCCAATCCTCAGGTCACCAAGAAGGTCGACGGGAAGCCGGTCGCGACCAGGCGCATCATCCTGCCCGACAGCAAGCCGACAGACGAGGGATCCGGCGAGCCCAAGTCCTGACCCCGATACCGTGGAGCGATGACATCGCGAAGCTTGCTCGAAGGTCAAGGCATCCGTCAGATCACCGGCGGGCTGGGCACCCTGGACCGCGAGGTCTTCGAGGCCGTGGCCGAATCCCCGAGCCTGCTTCTGGATAAGGCCATGCCCCTGCTCACCCGAGCCGCCGACCACTCCAAGCTGTGGTTCGCCATCGCCGCGGTTCTGGGCGCGACGGGTTCGCCCTCGGCGCGCCGCGGGGCCGGCCGCGGGGTGATCACGCTGGCCATCACCAGCCTGGTGACCAATCAGGGCGCCAAGCGGGCGTGGAAACGCGATCGCCCGAACCGCACCCTGGTTCCGCTGGTCCGACGGTCGCGCCGAGTCCCGACGTCGAACTCTCTTCCCTCCGGCCACTCGGCCAGTGCCGCCGCCTTCGCGGTCGGCGTCGGCCTGGAGAACCCGCCGCTGGGCCTGGGCCTGGCGCTGCTGGCGGGGTTGGTGGGCCTGTCCCGGGTGGCCACCGGCGCGCACTACCCCGGCGACGTGTTCGCCGGATTCGGTATCGGCGCGGCGATCGCTGTGCTGGGTGGACGGCTGGTTCCGCCGATCGTGCCGGCGAAGCTGCCCTCGACCGAGCCTCTGGTGATCGACACCCCGGAGCGTCCGGAGGGCGAAGGCGTCGTGCTCGTCATCAACCCGGCCTCGGGCAGCGGTACCGGAACCCGGGTCATCGACGAGGTCCGCGAAAAGCTACCGAAGGCCGAGATCGTCGAACTCGGCGAGGACGACAACCCGGAGACCGTCCTGAAGGAGGCCGCCCAGCGCGCCGAGGTGCTCGGAGTGGGCGGCGGCGACGGGACCGTGTCCGCCGCGGCGTCGGTGGCAATCGCCACCGGCCTGCCACTGGCGGTGTTCCCCGCCGGAACGTTCAACCACTTCGCCAAGGACATCGGCTGCGAGACCGTCGACCGCACCGTCTCGGCCATCCGAGGTGGCAACGTCTCGTGCGTCGACCTGGTGTGCCTCAACGAAGACCAGATGGTGATCAACACCGCCAGCATCGGTGCATACCCGTTGTTCGTCCAGACCCGCGAGAAACTCGAACACAAGGTCGGCAAGCCACTGGCCGGGATGTACGCGATGCTGCACACATTGCGTCGCGGGACGCCGGTTCGAATCCGGTTCGACAACAAGACGATTCAGACGTCGCTGTTCTTCCTCGGTAATTCCGTCTATTTGCCGTCGGGATTCGCACCGGCGCGGCGGACCCGTATGGACGACGGGCTCATCGACGTTCGAATCCTGGAGACCGGCAAGCGATTCAGCCGGCTGCGTATCCTCAGCGCGGTCGCGTTCGGCCGGCTTGAACGCAGCCCGCTCTACCACGAGATTCAGGCGCCGGAATTCTCGTTCGAGGCCGTCGACGGGCCGACGCCGCTGGCCCGCGACGGCGAGGTCGGCGACACGTACGACAAAGCCAGTTTCAGCGCGAAGTACCGAGTGCTACCGGTGTTTCGGCCGCTGGCGTGAGCGGCAGCGGTGGCACCAGCCGCAGGCACAGCAGGTAGTAGAGGTAGCCCAGCGCCCACCCGGCCAGCACATCGGACGGGTGGTGAACGTTGAGCACCACCCGCCCCACCCCGACCGTCACGATCAACAGACCACCGACGACGCTCAACACCCGCCTGAGCTGGGGACTGAGGTGCGGCCACAGCACTGTGAGCAAGGCCAACACGCCCACCATGACCCCCAGCGCGTGGCCCGACGGGAACGACGTCGACGACCCGTGGGCAAGTGCCGTCGCCGGGCGGGGTCGGCCTGCCAGCGACTTTGCGCCCTCGGTCACCAGGCCCATCAGTCCGATGCTGATCACCAGAAACATCGCGGTAGGCACCTTGCGGCGCACCAACGCGATGATCAGCAGTATCAATGCGGCGACCCGGAAGCCGTTCGGGCCGAATACGACGCAGAACACCACCCAGAAGGACACCCAACCGGGGCGTGACGCACCGATGTTGTGGAAAGCCTGGAGCAGGTCAGTGTCGACTGAATCCAACCATCCCCAGTTGAGCGCATACCCGACCCACATCGTCGCGTAGACAGCCACGGCGACGACGATCGAGGCGATCAGCCAGGTCTTCTTCGATGCCATCTGTTCTTGAGTACCACGCGAGCCTGGCACGATCGTCGGAGTGACCGTCCTGCTACCAGGATTGTTCGGAATCGGTAACCTTCCGCGCTCAATGCCCGACCAAACTCCGACTGTGGATAACGGTTGCGCCGGACACCGGATGCGGGCAGCGTCACCGGTCGGGGCAAGCTAGACCCCACCAGCCGAACGGAGGCGTATGTGAGCCCGGACAACCTGCTGATCGTCCACTGGCACGACCTGGGCCGCTGCCTGGGCGCCTACGGATATCCGGGGGTGTCGAGTCCGCGTTTGGACCAGCTCGCCGCAGAAGGCATTCTGTTCACCCGCGCACACGCCACCGCCCCGCTGTGCTCGCCCGCGCGAGGGTCGCTGTTCACCGGTCGCTATCCCCACAGCAATGGACTGGTCGGCCTGGCTCATCACGGCTTCGAGTACCGCGCCGGTGTGCGGACCCTGCCCCACATTCTTCACGAGCACGGTTGGTATTCAGCACTATTCGGTATGCAGCATGAGACGTCGTTCCCGGCTCGGCTGGGATATGACGAGTTCGACGTCTCCAATTCCTACTGCGAGTACGTCGTCGAGCGGGCCCAGGAGTGGCTCACCGACAGCGCGCCGCTTGAGCAGGGCAGCCCTTTCCTGCTGACCGCCGGCTTCTTCGAAACGCACCGTCCTTATCCGCGCGAGCGTTACGAGCCTGCCGAGACCTCCGACGTCGAGGTCCCCGATTTCCTCCCCGACACCCCAGAGGTGCGCGGTGATCTCGCCGACTTCTACGGTTCCATCGCCGTCGCCGACGCCGCGGTCGGCCGACTGCTCGACACCCTCGATGAGACCGGTCTCGCAGCCAACACCTGGGTGGTGTTCCTCACCGACCACGGCCCGGCGTTCCCCCGCGCCAAGTCGACCCTGTACGACGCCGGCACCGGCATCGCGACGATCATCCGCCCGCCACGCCGGCTCCAGAACACACCATTGGTGTACGACGAACTGTTCAGCGGCGTGGACCTGCTGCCGACTTTGTTGGAACTGGTCGGCATCACCCCTGGCGATGACATCGAAGGACTGTCCCATGCGGCCAATCTGCTTGCCGGGCATGGCAATGAGATCCGCGATCACGTCTACACCGAAAAGACCTACCACGACTCCTATGACCCCATCCGCGCGATCCGGAGCAAGAAGTACAGCTACATCGAGAATTACGCCCGACGCCCCCTGCTCGACCTGCCGCTCGACATCGAGGAAAGCCCGTCCGGCCACGCCGTGGAGCCGTTCATCAACGCACCGCGACCGGCGCGCGAACTCTACGACCTCGAAGCCGACCCGGCCGAACTGAGCAATCTTCTGCTCGAGCCGACCGCGGAAGCCGAAGCCGTCGCCGAAGAGCTCGCGGTCCGGCTCAACGATTGGCGCCAGAAGACCGGCGATGCCATCCCTTCCGAATTCGCCGGAACCCGGATCGCGGCCCGCTATACCGAGACCTACTTCGAGATCAACGGATTGAAACTGACCAGCAGATCTGCCATCGCCGCCGAGCGCGGATTCGACGACGAAGTTGGCTCACAGCAATAGTTTTCGTCAGCACGAGTTTAAACTTCTCCGACTGCGCAGCTCGGCTTCACCGCCGTTAGGCTCAGCGCATGCCCGATCATCCGACCGCCTACCTCGTCCTCGCCTCTCAGCGCAGCGGCAGCACGCTGTTGGTGGAGTCATTGCGAGCGACCGGCGTCGCCGGTGAGCCCCAGGAGTTCTTCCAGTACCTGCCGAATACCAGCATGTCCCCGCAGCCCAAAGAGTGGTTTTCCGACACCGACGACGAATCGATTCTGCGACTGCTCGATCCACTGATCGAAGGCAAGCCAGACCTGGCTCCCGCGGAGATCTGGCGCGACTACATCCGCACGGTCGGCCGCACTCCCAATGGAATCTGGGGCGGAAAACTGATGTGGAATCAGACCGCGCTTCTGCTCAGCCGGGCCAAGGATCTGCCCGAGCGGTCGGGATCCGGGCTCCTGTCCGCCATCCGCGATGTGGTCGGCAGCGATCCGGTGCTGATCCACGTGTATCGACCCGACGTTGTCTCGCAAGCGGTTTCGTTCTGGCGGGCAGTCCAGACCCGGGTCTGGCGCGGCAGGCCGGATCCGGTGCGGGACGCGCGGGCCGAATACCACGCCGGCGCGATCGCCCACGTGGTGCAGATGCTGCGGGCGCAGGAGGAAGGCTGGCGCAACTGGTTCGCCGAAGAGGACGTCCACCCGATCGACGTTCCCTACCCGGTGTTGTGGCGCAACCTGACTGACGTGGTCGCGCAGGTACTCGAGGCGCTCGGGCTTGACCCGCGACTGGCGCCCGCACCTGTTCTGGAACGCCAGGCGGATCAGCGGTCCGACGAATGGGTGGACCGCTACCGCGCCGACGCCGAGCGGGACGGACTGCCCACCTGAGCGACGACGAAGATCCGGCGGAACGGAAAGTACGTACGCCCGTCCGGGCGAGCGGGGTAGGCCTCGTCGAGCATCGGGATCAGTTCGGTCCGAAACTGGTGCCACTGGTCGTCGTCCAGCCGATCACGCACGGGAGTGAGTGCGGTGCCGGTGATCCAGTTGAGCACGGCGTTCTCTCCGTCGAGCTCATGGACGTAGGTGGTCTCCCAGGCGTCGACGTGGCAGCCCGCATCGGTGAGGATCTCGGCATACCGGATCGGTGACTCGACGACCTTGGCCGAACGGAACACGAAGTCGCCCAGGATGTTTGACCAGCGTTCCTGATCTGCCAGCCGGCGCACCGCCACATGGGACGGCGCGTCGAAGTTGCCGGGCACCTGGACGGCGATCCAGGCGCCCGGATCCAGCTGGCCGGCCCAGCGCACCATCAGCTCGGGATGCCCCGGAATCCATTGCAGTGCCGCGTTACTGAACACGACGTCGGTGTCCGGCTGCGGTGTCCACGCGGTGATGTCAGCCAACTGGGCGTCGATTCCGCGCTCCCGAGCGGCGGCGACCATCTCCGCAGAGCTGTCCACAGCCTCCAGCACGGCATCCGGCCAGCGCGCAGCCAGCTGTTCGGTGAGATTGCCCGGGCCGCACCCCAGGTCGGCCACCCGCCGCGGGGACTCGGCGCCGACCCGCCCCAGCAGGTCGAAGAACGGCCTGCCGCGCTGGTCGGCGAACGTCAGATAGGTCTGCGGGTTCCACATTCCGCCCACTTCACCACACGCACGGGAATCATGAAATACACAGCGACTTCCCAGCTCTGCGAACGCGCGTCAGCCAGCACTTTCAGGCACGGTGGTGCGGTGACCGCCACCGCCGACCACACCGAAGTACTCGGTGCGGCCATCGCTGACGTCCCGGTGCGCGCCGCGCCCCGGTGGCCTGCCCTCGCTGTGACCGTACTGCTGGTCGCCACCGCGGCGCTATACCTCTGGAATCTGCCGATCAACGGCTACGGCAACGCCTTCTATGCGGCGGCCGCCCAGTCCGGCGCCAAAAGCTGGGATGCGTGGTTCTTCGGCTCACTGGATCCCAACAACTTCATCACCGTCGACAAACCGCCTGCCGCGTTGTGGATAACGGGGTTGTCGGTGCGGTTGTTCGGGATGAACAGCTGGGCGGTCCTGGTGCCGCAAGCATTGATGGGAGTCGGCGCCGTCGCGCTGCTCTACGCTACGGTGCGCCGCGTCGTGACCGACCCTGCGCGCGGTGCGGTCGCGGGCTTGATCGCCGGCGCCGTCCTGGCGCTCACCCCGGCTGCCACCTTGATGTTTCGCTACAACAACCCCGACGCACTCATGGTTCTGTTGATGGTCGCGGGCGCCTACTTTCTGATTCGCGCCATCCCCGGCGCGTCGTGGCGATGGCTGATGCTCGTCGGGGTCGCGCTGGGGCTGGCATTTCTCACCAAGATGCTGGCCGGGCTGATGGTGCTACCCGCCTTTGGTCTCGTCTATCTCTTGTTCGCACCGACGAATTGGTGGCGACGACTGCTGCACCTCCTGAGTGCCACTGCCGCACTGGTGATTTCCGGTGGTTGGTGGGTCGCGGTGGTGCAGCTGTGGCCGGCTGCGGCACGTCCGTACATCGGTAGTTCGACAGACAACACGGTGCTCAATCTCGCACTGGGGTACAACGGCGTTGACCGCATAGTCGGAGGCGGCAACGCAGTGGCCCACGGGCACCCCGGCGGCTGGAGCACCCACGCCGGGGTGCTGCGGCTCCTTTCCGCGGAGATGGGCTACGAGGCGTCCTGGCTGCTGCCCGCCGTGGTCGTCGCCGTCGTGGCGGGCGCGTGTCTTGCGTTGCGCCGCAAGCTAAGCCGCGTCGAAGCGGCCAGCTTCACCATGTGGACCGGGTGGTTGGCCGTGTGCACAGTCGTATTCAGCTACATGACCGGCATGGTGCACCCGTACTACACCATCGCCTTGGCGCCGGCGGCCGGTGCCCTGATCGGCTTGGTCGCGGTGTGGAGCAGATCCGCGGCGATCGCGATGGTGGTGGCCGCCGCCTGGTGGGCCGTCGTTCTGCTGAACCGGGCACAACTGGGTCCGACCTGGACCCGCTCGCTCATCGAGGGTGCGGCCATTGCGGCCATAATTCTGCTGGCCGCGGCGCTGACCCGATGGCCGCGGCTGACCCCCGTCGCGCTGGCGGTGTCGCTCGTGGCGGGCCTCACCGGCACAGCGATGTTCTCGGTGGCAACCGCCGCCACCCCACACAACGGGTCGATACCCAACGCCGCCCACACCGCCGACGTGTGGCCGACCGTCGGCAACCGTTTCGGCAAGACGATGATCATGGGCGCCAGCTCGGACAGAGTCGATCCGAAGCTGGCCGAGACGCTGGCCGCCACCCGCACCCCGTGGTCGGCGGCCACCTCCGGATCGCAGGCGGCGGCCGCACTGGAAATCGCGTCCGGTACCGCGGTGATGGCAATCGGCGGCTGGAGCAACGACCCGGTGCCCACGCTGGACCAATTCATCGACGACGTACACGCCCAGAAGATCAGCTACTACGTCGACAGCGGCCGGATGCGCAGCCACGACCGGGTCGGCGGGCAGATCGCCGACTGGGTACAACACCATTACCGACCGGAGAAGGTCGGCGGCGCGACGGTGTATCGCCTGTTGTGAACCGCGTGCCCAGTTAGCATCCGAGGACAGATGCCGACCTCGAAAGGCCGCGACAATGACGTCGAACGTCGACCTGCCCATTCCGGTGCCGGTACCCGATGTGCCGGGTGCCGACGCCGGATACGAGGGATTGCCCGACCGGTCCGATCTGACCGCCCTTCAGCGTCTCACCGTAGACGCCTCCGCGGTGGCCGACATCGGCCTGCGCACGGCGATCGCGTCGCTGGTCGGGGCGTCCATGCTGCCGACCGTCGCCAAGAGCATCGTGCGCCGGTCGGACCTGCACCGCGAGCGCAGCAATCTGGAGTTCTACGCCGAACTCGCCGCGCGCCGCGACCCGGTGGCATCCTTTCCCGCACCAACCGACGTGCCCGCCGTGACGACCCGCCCGGCCAACCCCGTCGCGCAGTACATCGCACACGGCAACGTGGAGAATCTGCGTTTCGAGAGCAGTTTCGTACCCGTCAATCCGGACATGCGTAAGCAATGGACGCGACTGGAGCGCAACAACGTTGTGTGGGCTCAGCATTGGCGCCACGACGACGGACCACGGCCGACATTGTGCGTGATCCACGGTTTCATGGGTTCGCCCTATCTGTTCAATGGGCTGTTCTTCTCGCTGCCGTGGTTCTACAGGACCGGATACGACGTGCTGCTCTACACGCTGCCGTTCCACGGCCGCCGCGCCGAAAAAGGCTCGCCCTTCAGCGGATACGGCTTCTTCTCCCAAGGCATGGCCGGATTCGCCGAGACCATGGGCCAGGCGGTCCACGACTTCCGGTCGGTCGTGAACTGGTTACGCGACACTGGAGTCGACCGCATCGCGCTCACCGGAATGTCGTTGGGCGGCTACACCTCAGCGCTGGTGGCCTCGGCTGATGACCGGCTGGAGGCGGTGATACCCAACGTCCCGGTGGTCACGCCGGAGTCGACGTTCGACGAGTGGTGGCCGGCCAATAAGCTGATCGAGATGGGCCGCAAGTTCGGCACCATCGGACGTGCCGAGTCCGCGGCCGCCTCGGCCTACCACTGCGCGTTGAACTACGAGCCGTTGGTGCCGCGGGATCGGCGACTGATCATCACCGGTCTCGGTGATCGGCTGGCGCCGCCTGAGCAGGCCGAGGCGCTGTGGGAGCACTGGGATCGCTGTGCGCTGCACTGGTTCCCGGGCAACCACATCCTGCATGTCAGCCAGCCCGAGTATCTGCGGCGCATCAACCGGTTCCTCCGGCCGGTGATGTGGGATTAGCGTCTAGCCTTTGATCGCGCTCACCAGCGTGATGCTGGACAGCATGTTGGCCGCATCGGCGTCCGCAGACTCGACCGAGCGGCCTACGGTCTCCAGGTAGTCGATCAACGTGGTGTCCTGCGCCGTCCACCCGCGCTCGGCGAACCACTGCGCAGCTGGTGCATGCTGCTCGTTGTACACCAGCTGCCACCACTGGCCCCGCTCGTCGTCGCTTGCCTTCGCTTCGTCGACTTTCTCGCGGAAGGCATCGCGATCCATCGGTCGCCCCTCCTCGACAGCCGCGTGGCTGCCCGGTGCCGCCAGTGTGTCGATCCCGGTGAACAGCTGCTCCTGGGCACTGGCGGGCAGGTAGATGAGCAGACCCTCGGCGATCCATGCCGACGGCTCGTGGGACCGGAAACCGCTGTCGCGCAAGGCTTGCGCCCAGTCGTCCCGCAAATCGATCGCGATCTCCTTGCGCTCGGCTTTCGCGGTGGCGCCGTGCGCGGCCAAGGTCTCGCGCTTGAACTCCAGCACCTGCGGCTGGTCGAGTTCGTAGACGGTCGTACCTGGCGACCAGTCCAGCCGGTAGGCGCGGGAATCGAGGCCCGCGGCGAGCAGGACGATCTGACGCACGCCCGCCTGTGCCGCCGCGCGGAAGTACGCGTCGAAATACCGGGTGCGCGCGGCCTGGAAGGTGACGAAGTGTTGACCGAACTCCGGGGTCTTCAGCGGATGGTCGGGCGCCTCGCCGTCGAGGACTGCAGCCCATGGACCGCCCACGGCGCGACAGAACACCTCGGCGAACGGGTCGACCGCCAATGGGTCGGGTTTCTGGGCCTCGAGTGCGCGGGCGGCGGCGACGAACAACGCCGTCGACCCGACGCTGGTGGTGATGTCCCAGGTGTCGTTGTCACTTCGCACTTCCGCGAGGGTACTCGCGGAATCTGGCAATGCGCGGGTGGCAGGGATCAGTGCGAGGGAATCTCAATGTCCGAGAAGAGGACTCGAACACCCCCGGTCGACAGCCGCGCCATGGCCTCGAAGAACGCGCCGGCCTCCGCGGTGGCCACCGCTGCGCTGGCCGCGTCGTAGTCCGGGTAGTACAGGTCGATCATCCGGTAGGCCGGAGTCGGCGAGCCGTCCTCCTTGGGCCACACCTTCGAGGTCTCGAACCGGATGTGGCCCGGGATCTTGCGGGCCGCTTCGAGTTGTTCGGCCTCGTACGCGGCCTCGAAGGCATCCGGATCGGTGGGGTTGTCGTAGATGACCGTGATCTTGGTTTCCGGCACCTGATCTCCTTTGACGTTACTGACGCTGGCGACGCCAGCCAGTATTGCCGGTCAGGCCCAGAAGCGATACCCGAACCGGGTCCGACCGGGTCAGACCAGCGGTCGGCCGGTGCGGATCCGCCAATCCACATCGCGCAGAAGCAGATTGAACGGGAACTCGCGGATGATCCGCGGAGTCAGGTTGTTGACGAACCGGATGCGCGCCATCAACCGGTCGAACTTGCGCTGCTTGTCCGGATTCCAGTCGAGGCGCATCTCGTCGCGGAAGCGCTGGGGTAGGAAGCCCGTGGTGATCAACAGATTGAATTGTTCGAGCGGTTCCTGCACCCGCTTCGGCAGCCGCACGCCCCGGATCCGCGACACCGCGAAGGGGTACAGATATTCGCGGATGGTGTCGTCGATGTGCAGCTTGTCCAGGGATTGCTGCCAGTACTCGTCGAACGCGACCCGGTCGGCCGGCCACATCTCGGCGGGTACCTGCAACGTGGTGGCCAATGCCGCACTCTCCCGGTAGTGCCGGTCGGCGGTCTCGTCGTCCATCTCACCGATGAACACCCGGGCCACATCGACTCCGCCCTTGTAGAGGCACGCGGCCACCCAGAGCTGCAGGTTCTTGTCGAACGCGTTGTACTCCACCGGGCTGTCTGGCGTCGAGTAGACCTGCGCGTGCGACTTGTTGACCGCACGCCGGTACGCCTTCTTCTGTTCGTCGGTGCCGCGGGTGGCCACCGCCAAATACGTGAAGGTCGTCCTGGCCCGTTTGATCGGGTGCCGGTCGGCTCGCCCACTCTCGACCCGGCTCTCCATCACTCCGTAGCCGACACCCGGCAGGGCCAGCTCCATGATGACGTTCGCCGGGCCGGCAAGCAGCGCAACACCCATCAGCCCGTCGTCGAAACCCGGCCCCCATTTCCGGCGGCGGGCCGACGGCATCGGCGGCGCACTCACCGCCCGATCGACGTGGCTGAAGACGGGTTCGCGGATCGCCACGCTGGGCCACCTATCGAATGAGAATCTGACAACGAATGTTTCCCAATATTGCCGCCCTGGCCGGAACAATGTCAAGATGGGCTAATGACGCAGGCGCGGCCATATGGAGGCGTGGATGCCGCCGACCGGCTGGCCCGGAGACGGGCCCGCCTACTGGAGGCCGGGCTGGAGCTGCTGGGCAGCGACGTCGACCCTGCTGAGCTCACGGTTCGAGGCATCTGCCGAGAGGCCGGCGTCGCCACCCGCTACTTCTACGAGAGCTTCGCCGACAAGGACGAGTTCGTCGCGGCGGTCTTCGACTGGGTGGTCGCCGAGCTGGCCGCCACCACGCAGGCCGCGGTGGCAACCGCCCCGGTCGATGCGCAGAACCGGGCAGCGATGGCCAATATCGTGCGGACCATCGAACTCGATCCACGGGTCGGTCGGCTGATGTTCAGCTCGCAGCTGTCCAACACCACGGTGGTCCGGAAACGGCAGGAGTCCGGCGCGCTGTTCGCGATGCTGTCGGGCCAGCATGTCGAGGCGTTGTTACACCGCCCCGCCAACGACCGGATCAAGGCATTCGCGCACTTCGTCGTCGGCGGCGTCGGTCAGACCATCAGTGCCTGGCTGGGCGGGGCGATCACACTGACACCCGCCGAACTCGCTGATCAGCTCACCGCGATCATCGACGAACTCGGCGATCCGCGGCTGTTCCGCGACTAGCCTGCAGAGATCGGCAGCTTGCGGTCGGCTGCCGTCTTGGGTGCAGTTGCGGCTTCGTGATCGGTGAATTCCCGCGTCCAGCAGGCGAATTCGAGCACGATGCCGTCCGGATCGCTGAAGTAGAAGGACCGTACGTAGACCCCGGGGTGGAGTTCGCGAGTGGCCCCCTGCGGACTGTCGTCGTGGTTGAGCACCGGCCCGACCCGCACACCTTTGTCCTTGAGCCGCTGGCGGTACTCGTCGAACTTCTCTTCCGGCACATGGAACGCCAAGTGATTCATCGAGCCCACTGCGCTGACGATCGAACCCAGGCCCGGTAGCGCTGCCGGCGTGGTGCTGCCCGCCGTACCGTCCGGCGCCTCGGCGAACCAGAAGAACGCCACGCAATCGCCGTTACCTGCGTCGAAAAAGAAGTGCTGCCCCAGTCCGTCCGGCAGATTCAGCGACTTGACCAGCGGCATACCCAGAACGTTCGAGTAGAAATCGACTGTGCGCTCCATGTCGGAGCACACCAACGCGATGTGGTTGATTCCACCGAGTTCGAACTCTGGGTTGGTGTTGTGCGGCTTTATCACGGCGTGCCCCCACAGATCCTGGTCGACTCTCCCAACCGAACCTAACACCGGATTCAGGCATGTACATCGACGCTGACGAATATCGTCTCCTCAGCGATCCACACCCGAAGGAGGCCGCCGGAGATGCCCACCCCCGGAGTCGTGCGCGAATTCATCGGGATGACGTCGCCAACCGCGCGCCGTGCCGGCGCAGGCGGCCATCCCTGCCAGGGGCTTTACCACCGCGGAGTGGGCCGCAAGCCGAAGGTCGCCGTCATCGCCACCCACTACCAGATCGACTTCTCCGAGCACTACCTCGCCGATTATCTGGCCACCCGCGGCGTGGGGTTCCTCGGCTGGAACACCCGCTTCCGCGGATTCGAAAGCAGCTTCATGCTCGACCACGCCCTGGTCGACATCGGCGTCGGAGTGCGCTGGCTGAGGGAAATCCAGGGCGTGGAAACGGTTGTGCTCCTGGGTAATTCCGGGGGCGGCTCGTTGATGGCGGCGTATCAGTCCCAGGCCGTCGATCCCAACGTCACCCCGTTGGACGGTATGCGGCCCGCCGCGGGGCTGACCGAACTGCCGCCTGCCGACGGTTACATCGCCAGTGCCGCCCACCCCGGGCGTCCCGACGTCCTGACCGCATGGATGGACGGCGCCGTCATCGACGAAAACGATGCGGTGGCCACCGATCCCGACCTCGACCTGTTCAACGAGCGCAACGGGCCTCCGTTCTCCGACGAGTTCCTTACTCGCTACCGGTCGGCTCAGGTAGCCCGTAACCACGCCATCACCGACTGGGCAGAGACCGAGCTCAAACGGGTGCAAGCCGCCGGCTTCTCGGATCGGCCGTTCACCGTGATGCGGACCTGGGCCGACCCGCGCATGGTCGACCCGGCCATCGAACCCACCAAACGGCAGCCCAACCTCTGCTACGCCGGCGTCCCGGTGAAGGCCAACCGCTCCGCACACGGCATCGCCGCAGCCTGCACGCTGCGCAGCTGGCTGGGCATGTGGAGCCTCACCACCGCCCAGACCCGCGCCGAACCGCATCTGGGCCGGGTCACGGTTCCGGCATTGGTGATCAACGCCGAACAGGACACCGGGGTGTTCCCATCGGATGCTCAGCGCATCTTCGACGCGTTGGCCAGTACCGACAAGACTCTGTGTGCCATCGACACCGACCACTACTTCACCACGCCCGGCGCGCGCGGCGAGCAGGCGGACACGATCGCGAAGTGGATCGCAAAGCGGTGGCGCTAAGAGTTCTGGCGCACTTTCTCCCCGGCGAGAAGGTGCTGGATATTGTTGCGCCAGAGTCGGATTGGCTGGACATTCGCTGGTGCCACGAAAACGACGACGAGGCGCTGCACCGCGAGTTGCCCGATGCCGAGGTGATCTGGCACGTCCTGCGTCCGCTGTCCGGTGAGGATCTGCGCCGTGCACCGCTGCTGCGGCTGGTACACAAGTTGGGCGCGGGGGTGAACACCATCGATGTCCAGACAGCCGACGAGCTGGGGATCGCGGTGGCGAACATGCCGGGTGCCAACGCGCCCTCGGTCGCCGAGGGCGCGGTGCTGCTCATGCTCGCCGCGCTGCGCCGACTTCCCGCGCTGGACCGCCTCACCCGGCAGGGCCTGGGCTGGCCGACGGACCCCAGCTTGGTCGAGACCGTGCGCGACATCGGCAGTTGCACCGTCGGCCTGGTCGGCTACGGCAATATCGCCAAACGCGTCGAGCGGATCGTGCTCGCGATGGGCGGCACCGTCCTGCACACCAGCACCGCCGACGACAAGACCGCGACCTGGCGTCCACTGCCCGATCTGCTCGCCGCCAGCGACGTGATCAGTCTGCACTTGCCGCTGACCGCCGCGACCGACAAGCTGATCAACCGGGCAGCGCTGGACGCGATGAAGCCGCATGCGGTGTTGGTCAACACATCTCGTGGCGGTGTCGTCGACGAGTCGGCGTTGATCGGCGCCCTCCGCGATGGCCGGCTGGCCGCCGCCGGACTCGATGTGTTCGCCGACGAGCCCGCCGATCCGGGCAGCCCCCTGCTCCAGCTCGACAACGTCGTGGTGACGCCCCATGTCACCTGGTGCACCGTCGACACCATGCGGCGCTACCTGATCCAGGCCGTCGACAACTGCCGCCGTCTGTACGACGGCCGCGACCTGGTCAACGTCGTCAACGGGAGGCCGGATGTCCGTCGTATCGACCGGTGAGCAGTCGCTGGAAGCGCGCACCATGCGCAAGGTGGCCGTGCGCGCTCTGCCGTTCCTCATGGCGCTGTACTTCGTCAACTACCTCGACCGCACCAACCTCGGCATCGCCAAAGCCGACATCAGCGAACACCTCCAGCTCACGGCGAGCATGTTCGGCCTGGCGTCGGGCATCTTCTTCATCGGATACGTCCTGGTCGAGGTGCCGTCCAATCTCGCTCTCGAACGCTTCGGCGCCCGCCGTTGGCTGGCGCGCATCGCGGTGTCATGGGGAATCGTCGCCGTCGCAATCGGATTCGCGCCCAACGCGCCAACCCTGCTGGCGTTGCGATTCCTGCTCGGCGTCGCCGAGGCGGGGCTCTTCCCCGGGGTGATCTTCTATCTGACCCGCTGGTTCCCCGCCGCCTACCGGGCGCGGATCGTGGCCTTGTTCATGATGGCCAGCCCGATCGCCGCAGCCGTCGGAACTCCGTTGGCAGCGTGGATGATCCAGGCCGGTGAAGGCACGTTCGGGCTGGCCGGCTGGCAATTCATGATGATTGGCGTCGGGTTGCCCGCGATCATCCTCGGCGTGATCTGCTGGTTCTACCTGACCGACCGGCCCGCCGAGGCGCACTGGCTGCAGCCCGACGAACGGCAATGGCTGACCGACGTGCTGGCCGAGGAGGAACGCGACGTCGCAGCCAGTTTCGACTTCCCACTGCGCCGGGCGCTGACCAGCCCGCGGATCTGGTTGTTGGCCCTGGTGTACTTCGGCGTCGCCTACGGTTTGTACGCGCTGGCGTTCTTCCTGCCCTCGATCATCTCCGACTTCAAGAAGACCTTCGATGTGCACCTGTCGATCGTGCAGGTCGGCCTGATCACCGCGGTGCCCTACACCCTTGCCGCGATCGCGATGTACCTCTGGTCACGCCACGCTGACCGCCAGAACGAACACGTCTGGCACGTTGCGATCCCAATGGGGTTGGGCGGCTTGGCTATTCCGATCGCGCTATATCTCGACTCCCCGCTGCTGGTGATGATCCCGGTGTGCATCACCGCGATGGGAGTGTTCAGTGCGATCCCCAGCTTCTGGGCGCTTCCGGCGCAGTTCCTCACCGGCGCCGCCGCCGCGGGCGGGATCGGGCTGATCAACTCGATCGGCAATCTCGGCGGATTCGCAGCCCCGTACGCGACCGGTGCGCTGAACCAGTTCACCGGCAGCGACAAGGCCGGCATGTGGGCGGTGGGCATCGTCATGCTGATCTCCGCGGTCGTCGTGGTGGTGCTGCGCGCAACCCCTGACCGGGATACCCAGCAATAGCGGCGTCGAGTGTGCGTCGGGATTGAATTTTGCCCCCGGGCCGCGATCTGCACGCACACTCGATGGCATAGCCGGGGTAGGTGAACACGCCTCCGTGAGCTGTGAGCCGTTAGGTACCCTGGCTCCCAACCCACCGGTTAATAGGGAAGGCACCCGACATGCCCATCGCGATCACCCAGGACCACAACGATCTCGCCGATTCGGTGAAATCCCTCGTCGCACGGGTCGCGCCGTCGGAGGTACTACACGACGCGCTGGAGACGCCGATCCCCAACCCGCCGCCGTACTGGAAGGCCGCGGCCGAGCAGGGCCTGCACGGCCTGCACCTGGCCGAGTCGGTCGACGGGCAGGGCTTCGGCCTGCTGGAGCTGGCGATCGTGATCGCCGAGTTCGGCTACGGCGCGGTGCCCGGGCCGTTCGTCACCTCGGCGACAGCCAGTGCGCTCATCTCCGCCCATGATCCCGAGACCGCGTTGCTGAGCAAGTTGGCCTCCGGCGAGCTGATCGCCACCTGCGCGCTGGAGTCGGGTCTGACCGCGACCCGCCAGGACGGCTCGCTGGTGATCCGCGGCGAGGCCCGCTCGGTGCCCGCCGCCGCGCAGGCCGCCGTTCTGGTGCTGCCGGTTGCGATCGAAAGCGGCGTGGAATGGGTGATCCTCGACGCCGACCAACTCGAGATCGAGCCGGTCAACTCGGTGGACTTGTTGCGTCCGGTGGCGCATGTGCGGGCCAACGCCGTCGAAGTCAGCGCCGACCGCGTGCTGTCCAACATCTCCCAGGCCGCCGGCCGAGCGATCCTCACCACTCTGCTGTCCGCCGAGGCGGTCGGTATCGCCCGCTGGGCCACCGACACGGCTGCGGCGTATGCGAAAATCCGCGAGCAATTCGGCCGCCCGATCGGCCAGTTCCAGGCCATCAAGCACAAGTGTGCCGAGATGATCGCCACCACCGAGCGGGCCACCGCGGCGGTCTGGGATGCCGCGCGTGCACTGGACGAAGCGGCCGAAAAGGACTGGGACAACGGCCAAACGGCGTACGAGTTCGCCGCGGCCGTGGCTGCCAGTCTGGCGCCGGCAGCCGCCCAGCACACCACCCAGGACTGCATCCAGGTGCATGGCGGCATCGGCTTCACCTGGGAGCACGACACCAACGTCTACTACCGCCGCACGCTCGGTCTGGTCGCCGCGTTCGGGCGCCCCAGCGAATACCAACAGAAGGTCTTCGACACCGCGACCAGCACCGGCATGCGGGCCATCAACATCGACCTCGACCCCGAGACCGAGAAGCTGCGCGACGAGATCCGCGCGGAAGTGGCTGCCCTCAAATCGATTCCGCGCGAGGAACGCAAGACCGCGATCGCCGAGGCCGGCTGGGTGCAGCCGCACCTACCGAAGCCGTGGGGCCGGGCCGCCAAGCCGATCGAGCAGATCATCATCGCCCAGGAGTTCACCGCAGGGCAGGTCAAGCGACCGCAGATGGGTATCGCAGCCTGGCTGATCCCCTCCATCGTGGCATTCGGCAACGAGGAGCAGAAGCAACGCTTCCTGCCGCCGACATTCCGCGGTGAGATGATTTGGTGCCAGCTGTTTTCCGAGCCGGGCGCGGGCTCCGATCTGGCCAGCCTGACCACCAAGGCCACCAAGGTCGACGGCGGCTGGCGAATTACCGGGCAGAAGATCTGGACCACCGGCGCCCAGTACGCGCAGTGGGGCGCGCTGTTGGCGCGGACAAACCCGAGCGCGCCGAAACATAATGGCATCACCTACTTCCTGCTCGACATGAAAGCCGAGGGGGTCGAGGTCAAGCCGCTGCGTGAGCTCACCGGTCACGCCATGTTCAACACGGTGTTCATCGACGATGTGTTCGTTCCCGACGAGCTGGTGCTCGGCGAGGTGGACCGTGGGTGGGAGGTCAGCCGTAACACCCTGACGGCTGAACGGGTTTCGATCGGAAGCAGCGAGCCGGGATTCCTGGCCAACCTCGACGGGTTCGTGGACTTCGTGAGCAAGGGACATTTCGACCAGGTCGGTCATCACCGGGCCGGCGAACTGATCGCTGAGGGGCATGCGGCCAAGCTGTTGAACCTGCGCTCGACGCTGCTGACCCTGGCCGGTGGCGATGCGATGCCGTCGGCCGCAATCTCGAAGCTGCTGTCGATGCGCACCGGGCAGGGCTACGCCGAGTTCGCGGTGTCCTCGTTCGGCGTCGACGGCGCCATCGGCGATTCCGCAGAGCTGCAAGGCAAATGGGCGGAGTATCTACTGGGCAGCCGGTCGACGACGATCTACGGCGGCACCTCCGAGGTTCAGCTCAACATCATCGCCGAGCGCCTGTTGGGGCTGCCCCGCGATCCGTAGGACTCGGCGGTCAGGCCTGCGGGTAGGGCGCCCAACGCTTGTCGAAGCCGGACTTGCGCAGAACAAGCTGCTCATCACGCTCGGTCTGCGTGATCACGGCGGTGCCGTTGGTGTCGTGGGTGAGCTCGCTGAGCTTGACCACCTGCGACTGGACGCTGGGCGCAGCCGGATCCTCGGTATCCAGATTCTGGAATCGCATCGAAATGATGCCCTGATTCAGCCCTCCGGTCGAGATCCAGTTGGCCACAAGCGGATCGGTCGGTGAGATCACCACCGTGTAGGTTCCGTCGTCGTTTTTCACAGCCTGATCGGAGTTGAGACTTGTCGGCTCGTTCCAGTAGTCGCCGGTGATCGTCCAGTCGTTGTATACCGGAATGCTGACGAATTTGGCGTTGCCGGGATCGATCGTCAGGACCAACGCCTCGTCGTCGGCAAGCTGGAAGTAGCCGTTGCTCTGCAACTGATTGGCCAGGAACTCGGCGTTACTTGCCGGCTCCGTCATGGTGTTGGGCTGGCGTGGCATTCCGGTCGCAGGATCGGTAGTGGCCAGCGCCATGTACTTGGCTTCCTGGTTCGCGCCGCGAATGATCATCAGCAACGCGGTCAGCGTTCCATGCACGATGGGTGTGTCGGCGATCGGCAACGGCGGTATCACGGAGACCAACTTGGCCAGCGTCGGATTGTTGTTGACCACCGAGCCGAAGAACAGAAACCCACCGAGCTGAGCGAATAAACTGTTCGGTGGCCCACTGACCTTATGCACCGCCAGATCCATCGGCTCTTCGGCGTTCCAGTCGCCCAACGTGTTTCGCACCGCGACCAGTGTGGAGCTCGAGGTCAGCTGGAGATGGTTCTTCTCCCCCGGTGTCGCGGCAGCACCGCTGACCGTGATCACGAACGAACCGTCGTCGCTGACATCGATGTCTTTGAGACTCAGAATGGTCGACGTCTTTCCCGAGCTGCCCTCCAGCACGCTGAATGTGGTGTCGGCGGGAATCGCGTCATAGAAGCGCCCGGTGATCACGTACTCCGACGTCTTGTTGACCGCGATGAACCGGTAGATGGTGTCGGGGTTGTCGTAGAGCAGGCGCGAGCCACCGACATCCACCCCGTACCAGCCGTGCGGAGGCGCTACCTGGGTGACCACCGCAGGATTCATCGGGTTGAGAATCTGTTCGGAGAATGCCGAGGCGAGCGCATACTCGTTGACCGCGTTGTCCAGCGCGGCCAGATTCGCCGCGTCGGGCCCGCCAACCAGAGCGAACTGCTTGTTGGCTGCGGCGAGGAAGCCCTGGCGCAGAACGAATTTCATCAGCTTCACCGGCAACGTGCGGACCGCCTGCATAGCGAACTGCTCACGGGAGACCTGCTGCTGGGTGCCCAGCGGACTGACCTGGTTGGTCAACTCGACCGTGGTTGTTCCCGCCGCGCCCTGCTGCAGTGCCGCGGAGCGGCGACGGGTGTAGGCCACCGCGTCCAGATCGATGGGCGATGCGACCGGAGCGGCCGGATCAGTGGCCCGGACCCGGCGCGAGGACGCGACTGCCCGGGGCAGGCCGGTCACCGTGGCCGCGGCAGACGTGGTCGTGACACGCGCCGAACCCGCCCGGGCACGCTGACTCGCGGCAGCGCCGCCGGATTTCTTCGCACTCGCAGCGTGTGACGACGAGCCCGCACCCGACGAGTGCGCCGAGCCGCCGGTGTCGGCCTCCGCAGTCGGCATGGCAATCGCCGCACCGACACCGAGGAACAGGGCCAGTGCACCTACCCGGCCGACGTACCTGGCGTAGCTCGTTCGCGGCGGCGAGCCGCCGTCGACACCTCGGACGGGCCGGGCCGCGTGGTGCATGTTGCCTCCGCTGTGCGGTGTGTCACTCAGGACCTTTGGTGTAGCACAGATCACAGCTAACCTGCAACAGTGTGAAGGCTATGTCTTACTAGCGAAACACGTGGCTGTTTTTGTCTCGGAGGCGCAGCTACTGCACCTCGATGTCGCGCAACTCCCGCTTGAGGATCTTGCCGGTGGGGTTGCGCGGCAACTCGGAGAGGAACACCACCTCGCGCGGAACCTTGTAGCGCGCAAGGTGTTCGCGCACATAGTTCTTGATCGCGTCCTCGGTGAGTTCGGCTTCCTCGCGCAGCACGACGAATGCGCGAAGCCGGGCACCCCAGTCGGGGTCGTCGACGCCGAGTGCGGTCGCCTCGACGATGTCGGGGTGGCCGCTGATGAGGTCTTCGACCTCGGCGGGGAACACATTCTCCCCGCCGGAGACGATCATCTCGTCGTCGCGGCCGCTGACGAACAGCAGGCCGTTGTGGTCGAAATAGCCGACGTCACCGGATGACATCAGCCCATCGATGATCTGCTTGTGACCGCCGCCGGTGTAGCCCTCGAACGGGAAGCTGTTGCCGACGAAAATCCGCCCGACCTCGCCCTGCGGTAGCTCGTTGCCGTTGTCGTCGAGGATCTTCACGGTGACACCGGTGACGACGGGTCCGACGGTTGCCGGATTCATCTGCAGATCCTTGGGCCCCGCGATCGTCGCGAACGCGACTTCCGTTGAGCCGTACATGTTGTAGATGACCGGACCGATGTCCTTCAGCGCCCGGGTGGCCAGTTCCGCGCCGAGCTGAGAGCCGGAGACGAACACGATCCGCAGCGACGACAGGTCCGGCTTGGTCTCCATCTTCTCCAGCGCATCGAGCATCCGCGCGAGCATCACCGGGACCACCACGATCGCGGTCACTCCGTGCTTCGCTACGTCCTGCAAGACGATGTCCGGCTTGAACTTTCGATGCAGCACCAGCGTCGAGCCCAACGTCAGGGCGATGGTGGCATGCAGATATCCCAGGGCATGAAACATCGGCGACGGCAGCGAGGTGACCTCGCCGGCGCGGAACGGCACGGCGGACAGAATGCCGCCGATCGGCGCCAGCGTCGGCGGGGTGTTCCTGGTCGCTCCCTTCGGGGTTCCGGTGGTGCCGCTGGTGAGGATGATGATCGACGACCGCTTGGTGGCCTTCGGCGCGGGTGCGGTGCTGCTGCGCTTGATGACCTCGGCCAGGGTTTCGTCGGTGCTGCCAGACGGACTGTCGGTATCAGGGTTGGTCCCCAGTGCGCGCAGCTTGCCCAAGGGCGGCTCGGCGAGCTTGACGGCCTCGGCGTACTCATCGTCGTAGATGATCAGCTTGGCGCCCTCACGCTCGGACACGTCTCTGATCTGCGGTCCGGAGAACTCGGTGTTGAGCATGATCGTCCTGGCGCCGACGCGAGCGGCCCCGTAGTTCGCGATCACGAACCAGCGGTGGTTCCGGGCCAGGATGGCCACCCCGTCGCCACCGGTGACACCCTTGGCCAGCAACGCGTTGGCGACAGCGTTGGCGGCGTCGTCGAGTTCTTTGAAGGTCATCGAACCTTCGTCGTCGATGATCGCCGCCTTGGTGGGTGTGCGGCGGGCGTTGAGAGCCGGAACCATCCCGATCTCACCCCACCGGCGGATGTCGGCCACCATCCCGATGAGATTCTGGGGCGGCTCGAGGCGGAAGGCGCCCGACTCGATCATTTTCGCCAGGTAGTGCAGCTCAGCGGACCCTCGGTCGGCCAATCGCTGAGCCTTGGCCAGTGCCTGCGCGGGGAGATCGAAAAGACTGGGCATGGCTGCAACCCTAGGTGACGCACGTCGCAGCCAAGACGGAACGAGCACGCTAATTACCATGGCCTCATGGCCGACTCCATGAAGATCGGGGGCCGCCAGGTCACCATCAGTCATCCCGACAAGGTGGTCTTCCCGGCGGCCGGCGAACGGGCTGCGGTCACCAAGGCCGACCTCGTCAGCTACTACCTCGCCGTGGCCGACGGTGCGCTGCGCGGTGTCGTCGACCGACCGATGATCCTCAAGCGGTTCGTCAAAGGCATCACCGAGGAAGCGATCTTCCAGAAGCGTGCCCCGGAGAAGCGCCCGGACTGGATCGAGGTGGCCGAGCTGCGCTACGCCCGGGGCACATCGGCCAAGGAAGCGGTACTCCACGAAGCCGCCGGGCTGGTATGGGCGATCAACCTCGGCTGCGTCGATCTCAATCCGCACCCGGTCCGCTCGGGTGACCTTGACCATCCCGACGAGCTGCGCATCGACCTCGATCCGATGCCGGGTATCGAGTGGCCGCAGATCCTGGATGTGGCCCAGCTGGCTCGAGAAGTGCTCGAGGACCACGGGCTGACGGCCTGGCCCAAGACGTCGGGCTCGCGGGGATTCCACATCTACGCCCGGATCGCACCGCACTGGCCGTTCAAGCAGGTGCGGCTGGCCGCGGAGACCGTCGCCCGCGAGGTGCAACGCCGAGCGCCCGACCTGGCGACCAGCCAGTGGTGGAAGGAAGACCGCGGCCAGCGAGTCTTCGTCGATTTCAATCAGAACGCCAAGGACCGCACCGTCGCCTCGGCCTATTCGGTGCGGGCCACCCCGGACGCACGGGTATCGACGCCGTTGACGTGGGACGAGGTGCCCGGCTGCCGGGCCGAGGACTTCACGATCCTGACCGTCCCGGCCTGTTTCGCCGAACGCGGCGATCCCTGGGAGTCGATGGACGACGCCGTCGGCTCGCTGGACCGATTGCTCGTGCTGGCCGAGGAACTCGGCCCAGCCGAGAAGCCGCCGAAAGGCAACAAACCGCTGATCGAGGTTGCCCGCACCAAAACCCGGGACGAGGCGATGGCTGCGCTGGATGTCTGGCGGGCCCGCCACCCCGAGGCGGCCACGGTCCTGCAGCCCACCGACATCCTGGTGGACGGAATGCGCGGGCCGAGCTCGATCTGGTACCGCATCCGGGTCAACCTCGAACACGTTCCCGAGGCCCAGCGACCGGAGCAGGAAGAGCTCATCGCGGATTACAGTCCCTGGGAGGGATATTCGGGGCGCCAGGGCCGACCCTGAGCGCCAGAAGCCACGCACAGTCCGCACACAGGGTGAACAAAGCCGCGAACTCTATCGTGTATGTCGATAGCTGCTCTGAAGATTGGACGTCTCACGTGTCTGGCCCCACCCCACCGGCTCCGGCCGCCATCGACGTCGCAACCCAGGTGGTTTACTACCTGAGCTTGTCGATTCCGGTCGGAATCGGGCTGACCGCAGGCGCTTTGGCGATCCCCGAGTCGCGGGGCGGTCGCGTCGCGCAGCAGGTTCGCATACTCGCCGTTCCGGCCGCGGTTGTCGTACTGCTCGGTGTCGCGCTGCAGTTCCGTGCCACCGCGCACCTCAGCGTGATGACACTCGCCCAGCTGCTCGCGCTGATGCTGGCCGCCTGCGGGTTGGTGGCGCTGCGATGGAATCAGTCGCGGACGCTGCCGCTCGGCGTCGCCGCGGTTGCGGCGGTCGCGGCGGTGATCCCCGAAATCCCGCTGCAATTCGTCAATCTGACTCGGGTGGTGTCGAACGCGCTGACGGCGGTGCACGTTCTCGGTGCGATCACCTGGGTGGGTGGACTGGTGGTCCTGTCCGCGACAGGAATTGCTCTACGGCGCAATACGACTCGAGACGACGAGGGCGTGGCGGCGGACTGGGCGCGGATCTGGGAGCGGTTCAGTCTGATCGCGATGGTTGCGGTCGGTGCGCTGGTGGTCAGCGGCTCTTGGCTGGCGTGGAGCCACGTCGGAACGCTGGACCAATTGCTCACCACCGCTTACGGGCGCGCGCTCGCGGTCAAGCTCGTCCTGGTGGTCCTGCTGCTGTGTGCCGGCACATACAACGTACGGGTGCTGCTGCCGCGCATCCGTGCCCTGCAGTCCAGCGGCGAACCTCACGGCCTTTTTCACCTTGCCGCCCAACACTTTCCCGCGGTCGTCCTCGCCGAAGCCCTGGTGGCGATCTGCGTACTGACCGTGGTTCCGTTCCTGCGCGGGTCGGCGCGCGCCCAAGCGGGCAGCCCTGCGGCGGTGTCGTTCGACCTGGGCACCTTCGGCGTGGGGGCCGTGCTGATCGCAGCGGTCGCGGGCGCCATGTGGGTGGGTAGCCGCCGGCCGGTCACGCCCCTTGCGCCCAGTATGCCTGCGCCTTGATCGAATTGCGCGGGATGCGGTACTGCTCGCGGAGGACCTTCGCGACAGCGCGGGTTGTCCGATTGTCGCATGCGACCCAACCGAAGTGGTCCTCCGCGTCGTAGGCGGCCCCGCTCACGGCGTCGACGAGTCCCGCGCCTGATTCGGTGCGGTCGATCCATTCGACCCCGGCGTCGCGAACCACCGGTAACTCTTTGTCGTCGTCGTGGCCGGCCGCGAGGAACACCCGCGCGGGAGCATCACCGATGGACTCCAGCAGCGAGTTGATCGCCGGCAATGATGCTGTGTCACCGACGATCACGTAGCCGGCCGGTGCCGGATCCGGCAACGTGAAGCTGCTGCCGAGCATGGTGGCGCCGATCGTGTCGCCGGTCTGAGCCGCACACGCCCACCGGGAGGCGATGCCGTCGTGCAACGCGAACTCGACGTCGAAGCGGTCGCCGGCCACGTCGGGGTTGGCCAGGGTATACCCCCGCTGGTGCAGTTTCGTGCCGTCCGGGAACCACATCCGGATCCACATCGTCGTATGCACATCCCGTTCGGCCAGCAGGCCGCCCGCATCGAAGTTCAGTCGCAGGTAGTGCTCGCTGAGCTGCTCCCGGCCTGTCACCGTCAGTTCGTAATCCGCGGCGCCGAACAATTTCAGAATGGTGCCCTGCCAGCCGCGTGACGCCATCTCGTTCACCATTGGGGCTCCTTTCCTCAGACGATTCGCGTACCGGACAGCGGGTGCAGCGCAGCAAGGGCGGTGGCTTGCCGTCCGGCGATATCGGTGAGTCCGGGCACAGGCGCCGGTCGGGCCGGGGGTTCTTCGGTGCGGATCGCGACGCCGGCCTTGACATCGGTGACCGTCGAGGGGCCCGCGATCTCCACCACCGTCCAGATCTCCTGCGCCCCGGCGGCACTCACTCCGCCGAGCACCGTCTGCGGATCGGCAACGCTGTAGGTGGTCAGGTGGCCGCGCGAGTCAGCGACCGATCGCCATCGCTCACGCGCATTCGCCGCGGCCAGGGCGGGCACGTCTGCGGCGTCGACAAGCGTGGCAGTCCAGCCGGTTTCATGCAGATGGCCGGCCAGGCGGCGACCCGCGTTCTCGGCGGTCTGATGCAGCGGGATCTGCGCCGACCGGCCTTGCAGCGCCGCCAGGTTCCGCGCGCCACTGAAGGTCAGACCGATCCACGTCGTGGTCGAATCCGGAGTCGCGCGGGTGGTGACGCGAACGGCATCGCACACCACTCCGTAACGATCGAGGTAGCCGGTCAGCAGGCCGAGGGGCAGCTCGCCCTGTCGGCTGTCCACCCGTAGCAGAACAGTCGCGACCACGTCGGTTCCCGTTCCGCGGATCTCGGCGAAGGCGCCCTCAATCGGTCTGCGGCTCAGCAGAAGTCGCAGCCGACGCCACAGGATCGTGGTCAGGAACTGACTGCGCCACCAGATCAGCGACACCAGCACCACACCGACTGCGATACCGAGCGCCCACCGATCGGTCATCGACCGCCAGGGGTATGCCAGCACCGCCGTGGCGATCGCCAACCCGACAACGGTGAGCCGACCGGCGCTCGGTCCCTTGACATCAGTCATTCTCGTTCTTCCTTGCGTCTGCGGGTGACGACCGCGACCACGATGACGGCAGCGGCGAGCACGGCCGTTCCGATAAAGGCCACCGTGCGCGGGGTGTGATCGACCGGCGTTGGCGGTGTCGGTGCCGCAACGCGTGTGGTGACCGGTGCCGTGTCACCGGCCGGACTGACGGTCCAGGTGAGGGCGCCGACCGGATCCAGCGCTCCGGCACCGACCAGGTTGGACGGTGCCTGCGCCGCGTTGTGCGCAGTTGCCGTCAGGCGCCGGATCACCTCGTCGGAGCGCATGCCCGGGTTGCGGCTGCGGACCAGTGCGGCGGCTCCGGCGACATAGGCGGCGGCGAAACTTGTTCCGTCCAGCGGCGACATCCCGCCGCGCCCGTCGGGCATGCCGTTGGCCAGCCCACCCACCGCATCGTTGCTCAGCGATACGACGTTCTCTCCGGGCGCGGCGATGCCCACCCACGGGCCGGCCATGGTGAAGTCGGTCGGTTGTCCGTCGGCGGTCAGCGCCGCAACCGAAAGGACGTAGGGCTGCCACCACGACGGGACCGATACCGAACTGACGCCCGCCCAGTTCCGCGGATCCCCGGGGCTGGTCGAGTCGCCTGCCGGGTTCGACGCGCACTGGGTGCCCGGCGTGCCGTCCATGGAGGCCCCGGCATTTCCCGCCGCGGCGACGATGACGACGTCCTTGTCGATCGCGGCGTAGCGCAACGCTGCGCCCAAAGTCTGCTGATCGCTTAGCTTGTCAGGCTTCAGACAGGTGGTGGTGGAGATGTTGATGACGGTGGCGCCAAGGTCGGCGGCATGAACTACCGCGCGGGCCAGGGTTTCGATCTCCACGTTTGCCTGGACCGACGCCGGGTCCTTCCCCCCGGCGCTGGGTGAGAACCGCGGCGAGGCCTGCCGGATCGACAGCAGCCGCGCCGACGGTGCGACGCCGCTGAATCCGTCGGGTCCGGGTTGCCCGCCAATGATCCCGGCCACCAGCGTGCCGTGGCCATCACAATCCGTCAGCCCATCGCCCGAGGCGAGGTAGTCGCCGCCGCCGACCACATTGGGTAGCCGTGGGCCCGGCCGGACACCGGTGTCGATGACGGCGACGGTCTGGCCTTCACCCCGCGAATACTGCTGGGCTCCGGCCAGATCGAGCATCACCGAATTGGGGCTCACGGCAGCTGGGTCACTGCCGGGACGCACACCGGTCGTCACGCATTCGGACCGCTGGGACATCCCCGCGGTGGGTCCGACGGTCCCGGCCGGGGGCTGCGCCCCGGGGTCGGCGACGGGCGGGTTCACGGCGCCGGCTGCCGGCGCAGCCATCAGCAGTACCACCGCGGCGACCGCGGCGGCCCGCATCATCGATCGAGTACCCATGTGAAGACGCCCACGAGATAGGCCATCACGGGGATCAGCGATGCGTCCACCCCGGCGGCGAGGAAGCCCACCAGGCGGCGCGCCGGTAGCGAATAGCGTTCGGCGGAGGCAGTATCCGGATTGACGGCAACGATCACCCACACCGCGGTGAGCGCTCCGAGCATCACGAGAGCCCACAGCGCGGCAATGAAGCGGTGCTGCGCGGCGAACGCGACCAGTAGTCCTGCGGTCACCAGGAACGGTTGAGCGAGCAGCCAGCCCTTGCACGCCGCGGTGTCCCACACCCTGGCGCGGAGCACGGCCGCGGCTGCCGCGGCCACCACCAGATACCAGCCCCAGACCCCGGGACCTTCGGTGCGCCCGGCCACGATCAGCGACCCGGCACTGGACAGCAACACGCTGCCTGCGATCACACCGGTCTGGTGCGCTTCGGCGACCCGGACCCGGCGCGGCAGATCGGTGAGCAGGCGGGCCGCGGGGCTCGACGGCGTCGGATCACCGGGGGCCGGGATCACCGGCAGCGGGAACCGGGCCCACATCGCCGCGAGCGCGGGGGCCGAGACGGCGAGCAGCAGGGCAACCAGGATCAGGGCACAGCCAACCGTCCGGGCGGGTAGTTGCCACAGCGCCGCGGCGCCGGCGACCAGCAACACGCCCACTCCGACAACAGCTGTGGCGGTGAACAACCCGACGCCGTCCTCGGTCTGGGTCAACACGATCAACGACCACGCGGCCACCCCGGCCGCGGCCAGCATCACATGCGGCGATCCCCACAGTCCCGGCACGGCCAGCCAGAATGCCGACGCGATGGGCAGCAGAGCCGCCGCCGACACCTCGGTGGCGAGCCGGGCGGACCTGGCCCGCAACACCAATCCGGTGACCGCGGTGAGCACAGCCAGGGCGGCGACCGCGTACAGCCCGATCGTCGAGGCGGTCACGGTGCGGTGGGTTATCGCCACCGCGGACAATGCCACCACGAACACCGCGGCGGCCAGTCGCGCGCCCAGCTGCAGACGGTGCGGCCCCCAGGGCCGGGTGCGGGCGGCCGAGAAGATGACGGCGGCGTCGGCGACGTCCTCCACCACCCCGGGTGCGGTCGGTCCAGTCGGAACAGGCTGCAGCGCAAGCAGATCACCGTCCACCACACCGACGGTGTCCAGACTCGCGTCCACGCTGAACGGCGGGCCGCCGATCGGGGCGAGGGTCATCGGGCTGGGGCTCGCGGTCTCGTCGTCAGAGTCCGGCGGCACCAGCCGCTTCACCGCGGGCAGGATCTCGCGCAGTGGCAACTCCGCGGGCAGCGCCACGTCGGTGATCCGGCCATACGCCAGAACGGCGACCCGCACGATCGGCAGCACCGGGGTTTCGGTCATTGTTGTTCTCTCTCTGGATCAATTCGTGGTGAAGTCGCGTGTCAGCGTGGCGGACGGGTACCAGCGGCCATCCGGCAGCGTGGCGGTGAGCCGGTCGAGCGCCAGCGCGATCGCGAACGGGCTGCCCGGCGAGAACGTCGACAGCCACTCCCCGTCGGCCGCGCGTTCGGGGTTCACCAGCACGCGACCGGCGTCGCTGTCGACGATGCCGACGCCGACCTCGCTGAGGCGGTGGACACCGTCATGGGCGGAGCCGGCGCGGATCTCGACGTAACTGCGCGGTCCGGTGAACACCGATCGCACCACCGGGACCGCCGAGCCCGGGATGCCCAGATTGTCGAGGACTCGGTCGAGATCGGCTCCGCCCCGCAACTTTTCGTCGGCCCGGACCCCGGTTCTGGTCGGCAGGGTGAACTCCGCGAACCGTGCCGGTGAGCGGTCGGCCAGCCCGGCGGCAACGACCAGAGCAAGCGCCAACGGGTCGCTTATGTCGAGTTCGGTGAGAGTGACCAGCTCCGCACTGCGCAGCGCCACCACCGTGTGGTCTCCGCGGCGCGCCACCAGGCCGCGCAACATCTCGGCACCGGTACCCCGAACGTAGCGGAGCTCGAGCCACCGGTCCGGCGCGCAGACCGTGCGTGTCCAGCGGGCCACCGCGGGTGCCACCGTCCCGTCCTCGCGCATCACCCGTGCGCGGGTCAGCTCGGCTCGTAACCGGGCCAGGATCGCCGGGGCCTCACGCTGGTCGGCCACCGCAGGCGTGATCGCCAGCACCCACGGAAACGAGCCTGCACCAACGCTTTCAGCGACGCACCATGCGGCGTCGGCGGTCAACTCGACCGCGTTAGGTGCGGCCACGTCTCAGCCCCACTTGGCGCCTTCGGCTTGATCACGCGCATGCATCGACAGAGTGTTGGTCTCGTGGGTGCCCGCAATCGCCCGGTACGCGCGCACCAGTTCCTCCATGGCGAGGTTCCACTGCGCCTGCCATGCCTGGTAGGTCATCCCGCTCTCGCCTTGCCATGCCCCCTGCAGGGCGGACTGCTCAGTGGCGATATCGGCGCCGACTGCCTGCAGTGTGCCTGCGTAGCCGGCCATATCACCGGCATGCCCCAGCATGGCCGGGTAGTTGTACATGATCTGAGACATCAGAACCCCCCATAAGTCGTTGCCGCTGCGGCATCCTGGGCCACATAAGTTGCGCCGGCCTCACCGAGGTTCACCTGCGCGATGTCGAGCAGCGAGTTGACCTTTGCGGACACCTCGACGAACCGCGCATGCGCGGCTTGGAAAGCGGCCGAGGACTCGCCCATATGGAACGCCTGCGCAGACATTGCGGCTTGTTCCGCCTGTGCGATAGTGCTGCGCATCAGCGCCGTCTTGGCGCCGAAGGCCGCCTCGGCGGCCACGAGTTGCGGTATGTGCGCATCCAGCATGCTCACGGTATTTCTCCCATCATTCTCGGTGGTGATCTCTGTCGGACGGATCGCTGTCCCACGTGGCCGGAAGCATCGGTGTGACAGGGCTTTCGTGGTGTGTGTCGCCGGTGAACTCGGTCAGACCCGCGGCCGTCACATCGCGAGCTTTGGTCGCGGTGCCGGTGAATCCGAGCGTTCCCGCACCCCGGTCGGAGGACGACGTGCTGGGCGGCGCAGCCGGTTCGGCGGGTACGCCGGTGTCGCTGTTGAGGTCCATGTACTCGTCCCGGTGCCCGCGGTCCTTGAGTCGCTGGGCACGTCGCCGCTGCGCGCGTTCCTTGGCTTGCACCGAGGACAGCGCAGCCGCGGCGGGTGCCGCCTCGGACACCGGGGCCTTGGCGCCGCTGCCCTCGGTCAGTGACGGGCCAGGGCCGTCGTCGGGGTCGACCCCGCCGACTGCGTAGAACATCGCCTGCGCTGCCGGTGCCGGTGCCGCCGGTGCCGGAGCGGAGGCCGGTGTACCGGTGGCTGTCGGTGCGGCGGGCGCGGTGGCGGGAACGGACGGCGCCGCCGACGACACCGGCCAGACGTTGGGTTGCCGCGCTTGGATCGGTGCCGGGGCCGGATCGGGCGCGACATCCGGGGCGGCCGGATTCGGTATCAGGGTCAACAACCCGAGCAGCGGTAGCGCGGCGACCAGGAGCATCGGGGCCCACAGCGGTGAGCTCAAGACCAATCCCCACGTGGTCCACCCGAGCGGCTGGAAGATCGCCTGGTACAGCAGCGCGGACAGCAGCGGACCCCAGGTCTGCCAGGCCTGGACCGGGTTGGTCAGGAAATCGACGATGATCTGCTGAAGGCTCTGAACCGGATGGGTGAGAAAGTCCCAGATCAGATCGCCGTCCGGGAGGGACTTGATGTACGCCTCCAGCAGGTCCAGGATGCTGTTCGAATTGGTCAGCGCCGAACCGGATTCGCCGGCCTGCGGTTGCGCAGCTGTCGACAGGGCCATCGTCGACGATGCGGCTTCTGCGCCGGGCAACACGATCGCCGGAGCGGGCACGCTGCGGGGGGCCGCGGCCAGGGCGGTGCCTGCGACGGTCTGGTAGACACTCATCGTGGTGGCCGCCTGGATCCACATCCGGACGTAGTCCGCCTCGTTCAGGGCGATGGGGATCGTGTTGATACCGAAGAAGTTGGTGGCCATCAGCACCCCGTGCACGGTGTGGTTGGCGGCCAGTTCGGGCAGCGTCGGCATCGCGGCCAGCGCCGCGGTGTAGGCGGCAGCGGCCGTCTGCTGCTGGGCGGCTGCCCCGGCGCTGTGAGCGCTGGCCTGCTCGAGCCACGCCAGATAGGGCGCGTGGCTCACGACGTACTGCTCTGCACTCGGACCCTGCCATGATCCGGCCTGAACAGCAGCGAGGATCTGGGTCAGTTCGGCTGCGGCGTCGGCGTATTCGACGCTCAGCGCCTCCCACGCAGCGGCCGCGGCGAGCATCTGACCGGCGCCGGGGCCGGCACTCAGCAGCGCCGAATGCACCTCGGGGGGCGACGCGAACCAGATTGGCGCGGTCATCAGCCTCCCCGTGCGATCACGTAGGAGCCCGCCGCGGCGGCATCTGTCGCGGCGTAACCGGCTGCCGAGTCCCCCACCGCACCGCCGGATCGGGCGAGCTCGGTCGCGCCCTGGGTGGCCGTCGCGGTGTGCTCGAGTCCCTGGGCGCTGAAGCCTGCTGCTGTCTGCAGCGAGACGGCGTCCGAGCCGGGCGGGAGCACTGCTGTGATCAACGGTGCGGCAGCCGCGTTCGCGGCGGCCAATCGCGCCGTCAGGGCCGCCACCTGGGCGCTGGCCGCGGCCAGTCCCTCTGGGACAACACGCAGAGTCATGACGGGTTCTCCTCTGGGTAGCGCGCATGAGATGCGCTGTGCGCGAGGGCAAACGGGTTGACAAGTTGGACATGCTCGACACCATCGCTGTCACCGAGCAGCATCGCCCGTCCGGCGGGGAGTCTGGTGAACCGATGCCCGCGGATCTTGGCACCATCGGCGGGATTGCCCGACAACATCAGCACTGCCGCCTGCAGATCGCTCATGCGGCGCAGCAGCGGGTTGGTCATCAGCGCATGCGCGGAGCCGCTTGCCCGGCCGGTGACGATCACCCGCAGGCCCAGATCACTTGCAGCGGAGAGCAGTCCGATCAGCGGCGTCCATGGTCGATGCCCAGCGTACGGTCCGCTCATCGCCGGACCGTCTGGGATCTGGTCGACGTCGTCGATGATCAGGAAGTGGGTGTGCGCCGACGCGGTGCGGGTGCGGTAGTCCCAGGCCGACAGTTCGCCGGCGGTGAGACCCGCCGGCGGCCTGCGCTGTTCGATCAATGCCGACAGACCCATCACCGCCGGAGTCACCCGGTCGATGTTCGCGCTGTATTCGTTGTCCGCGAAGAGCGGTTCGTCGACGAGGTGCAGACGACGGTCGAACACGGTGAACGCGACGTCCTCCGCGCGGGAATTGTCGCGGACGGTGCGGATGAGGTGCCGCAGCAGGGTGGTCTTACCCGACTTGCTGTCGCCGAGCACCATCAGCAGCGGATGCTCGGCGAAATCGTGGACCACGGCATCGAGATCGAACTCGCGTTGTCCCAGCACCACTCGCTCACCGCCCCGATGCAGGGGGGCCACCACCTGCGGCTCCAGGTCGGCGGGCAGCAGCCGCACCGCCGGGGCGTGCAGTCCCGGGTGCGCGGCGTTGATCGCCGGAATCCGGGCCAGATCAGGCTCGGCGAACAAGAAGTGCTCCCCCGCCATAGTCAGTCCACGGCCGGGCTGGTCGTGCGGAACCGATTCGGCGGGCCTGCGCAGGCTGTCGGTGACCCGGACATTGCTGTCCCGCGGGTCCGGCAGCCGCAGTTCCAGGCGCAACCCGAGCCCGTCGCGCATCGCCAGCGGCACCTCGAGCCAGTTCGGCGTGGTGATGACGACGTGGATACCGTGCGCCAAACCGGTATTCGCCAGTTCGGTGACGTCAGCCAGCAGCGGGTTCCGGGTGTTGAACTGGTCGGTGTTGTCGCGTCCGAAGGCGTACAGGTTGTCGATCAGCAGGAACACTTCACCATAGGAGTCGGAGTAGCCATCCTGGTGTCCGGCAGTGCGCTGCCGCGACCGCAGCAGCTGCTCCAGCTCGCCGAACGTGCGCCGGATCCGCTCCGGTTCCAGCGGTGAGGCCACGCTGCCCACATGGGCCAGGTCTGCCAGGCCGCGCAGTCGTCCGCCGCCGTAGTCCAGGACGTAGAACGTGACGTCGCGCGGCGAATGCAGCTGCGCCGCCGACAACACAAAGGTCTGCAGCGCCGTCGACTTTCCGGACTTGGCGCCACCGTGGATCACCACATTGCCCGCCGACGAGGTGGCGTCGAAAACCAGCGGCTCACGGCGCATCTCGAACGGTAGATCGATCTCTCCCAGCGGCCAGCGCCAGTGCCGCTCAGGCACGGCCGCTCCCGCGAGTACCTCGTCGAGCGTGATGTCCTCGTCCAGCGGGGGCAGCCACAGTGCCGGTGCCTTCGGACCGTACTGCGCCAGTTGCTCACCGATGGTGGTGATCAGCTTGCGCGGCACGGCGGCCGGTGCGATCTCGTGGTCGGACAGCACCACGATGTCCTCGTCGAGTACGGCCGGACCGGCCGTGAACGGCACCGGATCAGGCGCGGACGGCACCGCGTACGACGTCACCGGGCGCGGTGGGTCGTAGATGCCGTCGACATAGGTGCTGCGGAACTTGATCGGTGCGGCTCCCGGCGAGGGGACCAGGAAACCGACTCCCTTGTGTTCTCTGCCTGATTCGATGTGATACGCGTCCTCGACGCCGATGACCTGCCGCGAGACCGCGGGGCTGGCCACCTTGAGACCGATCCGGTACGAGGTGTTCTTGTCGATGTCGCGGATACGACCGATGTCGAGGGTCTGCGACGCGAACAGGATATGAATCCGGAACGAACGCCCCTTGCGGGCCACGTAGTCGAACAGCTCGGCGTATTCCGGATGCTCGGCCAGCATCAGGGTGAACTCGTCAGCGACGACGAACAGCGTTGGCAGTGGCGGCAGTTCGATGCCCGCCGCCTCGGCGGCCGGCCGCGCGGCCTCGTACTCGGCGACCGAGCCGAACGCGCTGCCCTGCACGCGACGGCCTGCGTCACGCAGCAGACCCTCCCGACGAGCGACCTCACCGCGCAGCGTGTCGGCGAAGCGATCGGCCAGTGACTTCTTCTCCGCCATGTTGGAGATGACGGCAACCACCTGCGGGAAGTTGCGGAAGATGTCGGCGCCGGCCTCACCCTTGAAGTCCACGTAGATCACGATGAGCCGATCGGCCGAGTGAGTCGTCAACAACGACAACAGGATCGACATCAACATCTGTGACTTGCCGGAACCCGTCATGCCGATCATCAGACCGTGTGGACCCATCCCACCTTCGGCCTCGTCTTTGAGATCGAAGTACAGCGGCACACCGGTCGCGGTGACACCGATCGGCACGCGCAGCTCCTCATCGCGAAGCCGCGGTGCCCACACGTCCGCGATGTCGAGCGCCGACGCATCCGGTATGCCCATCAATGTGGTGAAGCTCGCACCCCTGGTGGCCGGCGAGCGAAGGCCGGCATGAGTGGGGTTGGAGTCCCATCGCGCCAGGCCGCGCGCCAGATGCACGGCGTCGGCAGATGACAACTGATCGGCGTGGGCGACATAGGTCTGCCAGCCATCGCTCTCCCAACGCTCGATCTTCCCGCCGGCAACCCGCAAGATCGGCCGCTCCGGATCGGCGTACTGCCCCGGTCGCGGCCCGGAGTGGGCTGCGGCCGTATAGATCACCGTGACGCCGGCCCAACCGGTGGCGAGCACCGAATCCTCCGGCGTGTGGCCCGGATCGTCGACAACCAACAGCAGATGTCGAAGCGGATCGTCGCCGTCGACGCCGAACAGCGGGCGATTGGCAAGTGCGGGCCCGATAGCCGCGATCAGGTCGTCGGTGTTTGCCGCCAGGTACCGAGCGGGTCCGCAGCCATCGAGCTGCCCGGGAATATCGCTGTGCGGCAGCCATTTCAGCCAGTTCCAGGCAGGTGATTCCAGGTCGGGGCTGGCCAGCGCGACACCCAGGGACGCCGCGTCATGCCAGGTGACGGCCTGAGCGAGCCAAGCCCGCAGCGCGCCCCTGACCTCGTCGGCGTCGCCGTGGACGGTGATCCGCGACACCGCCGTCACGTCGATTCCCCGAGGGGCGTCACGAACGGTGCGCTGCGTGCCGAGCAGGGCACGTAACGCGCTGTGTGACACCGGCTCCAGGTCGACCTCGTCAGCGGTGTCCTTGACCCGCAGCGTGGTGGCCAGCGGCACGTCGTGCCGCCCGGCCCGCAGCACCAAGAAGTCGGGGTCGTGCGGGTCACGCTCCCACTGCCGGCGCGAACCAGGGATGACGGTCAGGGCCGAGGGGTCGGGGTGCGACCACAACAGCGCATTGCGTTGTGCGACGGCCTCGGCGCGCACGTTGTCCCGGATGACCGAGAGGTAGCGCAGGTAGTCGGCGCGTTCGGCGTCGACCTCCTCGGTGCGCATCTTGTTGTCGCTTCCCCGGTACAGGGCGGTGGCGGCGAGCAGCAGGACGAACGGGAAGAACAGCGTCTGAGCCGAGATGAGCTTCATCCCGGTGGCCACCATCGCGACGATCATGCCGACGATCAGGATGACGATCAGGAACGGCAGCGCGCGGCGAAGCAGCGACGCGGGCACCACGCGCGGCAGCTCGGGGGGCGGCTCGATGACGATCGCCCCCGTGCTGGTTGGGGGGGCCGGCAACCGCCGTCCGGCCTCGAAGATCAGGCGGCTCATCGGTTCTCCTGCTGGACTACGGGCCGGACGGCGTCATATGCGACGAGAGCGTCGGCTTGGGACAAGGCCGGACCTGGGGCGAAAAGTGTCAGCACCGACCACGGGATCGGCATTGGCGGTTCAGACAGACCCAGTGCGGCGACGGTCTTTTCACCTGCTTTGGGATCGCCGCCGATTCCGTACCGGACGCCGGTGTCGGACACCCAGAACAGTGATCCCGCCGGTGGCGACGCCGGCTGCTGGCCGACGGTTTGGACAAAGTAGCCGCGCCCGGGCGGCAGCACGACTCTGGTCGCTGTGCCGGGATCGGTGCCGCCGACGAGGTCGACCGATTGCGTTCCGCCCGCGACCGGCAGGACCGATCCGGACAGCAATATCGTCGAACTTGTTGCGGCACCGTCGATCTTGGACCACTGCGCGCAGGTCACCGGCTCGGTCGTGGCGTCGACCAGCTTGATCGGCGCGGACGGGAAGGCCGACACATCGAGCATCGACGAGACCGGCAGGCGGGCGATGTCGTCGGCGCCGAGTTGCGGCGGCTGCGCCAGCCCGTAGGAGTTGGCGTTGCGCAACGCCGCCGCCAAGACCGTGCTGATCGGCTGAAGCCCGTCCGGCAGCACCGCATAGTTCAGCGGGGTGCCGTCGTTGCGGTAGGCGATCACCACCGCGCCGATCGGGGCGGGCGCAGGAAGCGGATAACCGGCCGGCGAACCTGCCTCGGGGATCTGCGGGATCCGCAGTGCCGGCGCCTCCGGGATCGCATTGAACAGACCTGGCGCAATGGACCGCGGGGTGGGGGTTGCGGCGGGCAAGCCGAGCGCGTCGGTGACGGCGCGGTCGGCGAGGTCGATGGCGCTGCGCCGGCCGTCCCAGAGCAGCCAGGTCCCGTCTGAGCCGCCGACCAGCACGCCCCTGCCCTCGCCCAGCTTGCCGGCGCGGGCACCGCCGCGTTCCACCTGTCCGGCGATCACGGTGACCCCGGACTGATCCGATCCGGCGGTGGTGTCACACACCGCCCAGTGTGCGTCGCGAGAGGTGTTCTGCACCATGCGTTCCGGAGCACCGGGGATGCCGATCAGGCTGCCTCGGGCGAACTTGTCCAGCTGCTCACCGCTGACCGTGGTGGGATCCACCGCCCGCCCCACGGCGAGTCGCGCGGACGTCAGGTTGAGCACCGGATGCAGCCGGTCACCGAGGCGCACATAGAGCGCGGCGGTGGAGCGGTCGGCCAGCACCGGGTCGCTGCCCGGCACACCGCCGGGGCGCAGCACCGAGAAGACGAAGCAGCCGAGCAGGGCGGTCACGACCAGAAGGACGCCCATCAGCACCGCGCGCGACTGGCTGCGCAACGGATCCACCAGCATCCGGGTGTCGTGCAGCGCAAGTCCGGATGCGATGCGGCGCATGACGAATCGCCAGCCCGTCACCTGATGGCGAGTGATGAAGCCGCGCCGGTACGTGACCTGCTCGGCGTTGTCGTTCGCTGGTGTACGCGACGAGAAGGACCGTCTTTCGTCGCTCATGATGGGTCAGGCACCGTAAGGCCGAGCCCACCCAGCAGCGGCACGACCGAGGCACGGACATCGGCGGCGGTGATCGTCATCAGCTGCTCATCGGTGAAGTCAGCGCCGGCCAGATCTGTGTGGTCCAACCTGAATTCTCTTTCCTCCTCGGACCGTTCGACCACATTGCGGACGAAGCGCCCGTTGCCGGCGATGTCGAGGCTGCGCCGCGCCACGCCGTTCGAGTCGGGCGTCGACGAATCGGCCAGCCGGCCGAACAGCTCCTCGAGATGATGCAGGGCAGCGGGCTCGAAGACGCTGTCCCGGTTGGCGGCCATCGCGACCGCGATCTCCACGAGTTCGGCCGCCGAGTAGGACGGGAAGACGATGCTGCGGGTGAACCGGGACCGGAGGCCTTCGTTGGTGTCCAGGAACCGATCGAGGTCGGCGCGATAGCCCGCGATGATGACCACGAGGCGATCGCGGTCGTTCTCCATCCGCGCCAGCAGGGTGTCGATGGCAACCAGACCGAAGTCGTTCTTCGCGCCGGTCGCGACCAAGGCGTAGGCCTCATCGAGAAAGAGCACGCCGTCGAGGGCACTGTCGATGAGGGCGTTGGTCTTCGCTTCGGTCTCGCCGATGTGCTGACCGATCATGTCCGCGCGGTGCACCTCACGGACATTCTCCCGCTTGAGCAGGCCGAGACCGCAGTAGATCTTGGCGACGACGCGCGCGATCGTCGTCTTGCCGGTGCCGGGCGGGCCGGCGAACACCAGGTGGTGGGTGCGTTGAGCCACGGCCAACCCGCGCTCCTCGCGCCGCAACGCCATCGCCACCGAGCTTTTCAGCCTCGAAACCTGGTTCTTCACCTCGTCGAGGCCGATGAACTCGCCGAGCTCGCGTTCGGCCTCGTCGAGAAGCGCGGCCTTCCGCTCGCGGGCCTCCGGGTCGATGAAATCGTCTGCGGTGGGCTCGGTTTCGACATCCCACGGGTCGGTGCGGGCTTCGATGCGCGCCGCGGTGGTGGTGACAACGCCGAACGTCGGGTCGGACAGTGCATGCTCGACCTCCTCGTTGTTCGGGTTGGCGGCATACAGATCCTGCAAGACGTCGGCGGCGGTGTCCTCGTCGCCGTAGGCGCGCAGAGCCAACGCCTTGACCAGGCCACCATCCACCGCTGCGACGGCGACCGGGCCGTCGGGCTCCTCGAGATAGGACAACGCGGGGGCGAACATCCCGAGCCGGGCAAGTGCAACACCGAGCGCCACCTTCGCGGCGTGCGCGAAGAAGGGGTCCAGCCCGGTGTCGTTGACCACCGGCGTCAGCAGCTTGACGACATCCGACCAGCGCTGCGCGCGCGACCGCAGCGCCACGTCGACCCAGCGCGCCTCATGCCACTGTGGATGGCGGGAGCGGATCTCGCCGATGATCTCGGCGGCGGCATGGAACGCACCGTCGGTCGCCAGCGCGGCGGCATGGGCGAGGCGGAAGTCGTCGATGGTGGTCGCGCGAAATCGCAGGTACAGCCCGGTGTCGTAGTCGAACCCCAACGCCCCGGCAGGCAGCTCGATGCGCCGCTGCAGCACGCCGGCCGTGTCGGCCGTGCGGACGACTGCGGCCAGCACCTCCAGCGAGTCCGCCCCGCCTGCTGCTGCCAGTCCGGTCCACGCGTCGCACTGATCGTGGGCCACCCGGGTCAGTTCGGTGAACGCGCGGTGCGCGGCCGGCATGTCGGCGGGGCGGCGCCGGTCGTACACCGGCAGGCCCAGCGCCTTGCAGCAGGTGGCGAATCGGCTCACCACATCCGCATCCACGCGCGTAACCCGCGCGTGCGTCACTACACCGTTGTTCATGCGCATCGTCTCGGGGTGGCGGTCGAACCCGGCCCCGCCTCCTTAGGTTTGCCTAACCAATGTAAGGAGAAGTTAGCATTGCATAACTTCACTGTCGAGTCGCTGAGCGCAGGCTCTTCGGCCGGATATCCGACCAGTTCTGCTCGACGAACTCCGCACAGTCCGCCCGGCTCGCTACGCCGAACGCGATCTCCCAGCCGCTGGGGATGTCGGCGAACGCCGGCCACAGGCTGTGCTGTTCCTCGTCGTTGACCAGGACATAGAAGCGGCCGTCCTCGTCGTCAAATGGATTGGTACTCAACGTTCCTCCCGTTCGTGTGGGTCAACTGCGCGCCGGGGCGGGCGCCGAGGATGCGATCCGACAGCAGCCCCAGGCAGCTCAGGTTGGGAAAACCGGGACCCTGGTTGAGCCCGGACAGGTTGGGCAAGAACAGCTTCGGCGACACTCCGCTCAACGCAAGATCGTCGCCGATCGCCCGCTGCAATCGGTCGCTGGTCAGCGGTCCGTTCAGCCTGACCTCGAGCAGGTCGAGAGCGTCCTGCGTCAGCAGCGGCAGAAACCACAGCGAGTCGGCGCCCGAGCCGTCGATGACGAGGTCGAATCCGTGCACCGTCTCCAGCCGCTCACCGTGCCGGTCGGTGTGCAGCGTGATGCGGATCCGACCGTCGGCGGCGACCCCGTGCGCCACCCGGCCGCGCAGATGCCGGATCCGGTCGTCGGCGAGCAGCGAATCCTGAACGCGCGCAGAGAAAACCCCGCGATCGGTGCGGGCCATCACATCACGCCGCTCGGCCGGGGTCAGTCCGACCCAGTCTGTCGGGTCGCTGAACATCCGGTTCTCGAAGAAGCTCTCACCCCGGGTGAACAGCGTCGCCTGCGGCGAGATCACTGTAATCGTGGACACCCGGTGCCCGAACAGCTCGTTGAGCATCGACGCAGCGGTCTCACCACCGCCGACCACCGCGACCCGCTCGGCATCGATCCGTTCTTTCGATGCCGACAACTCCCAGAATTGGGCGATCGAAAGGACCTGCGGATGGCCGGGTAGCACCGAGCGACCCGGCTGTCCGGGGCCGGTGATCATCACCGCGTCTGCCTCGACCGTGCCGCCGCCGGTGTGCAGCACCCACGACTGGCCGTCGAGAGAAATCCGGATGACCTCGCCGTCAACGACATTCAGCGCCACCGCGTCGGCCACCCAGCGCAGATAGTTCGCCCAGGTCTCATGGGTCGGCGCAGGCTTGCCGCGGTCGACCCACTCCGCGAAGCGTCCGGTGCCCACCAGGAAGGACTGCCAGCTCAGCCGCATCATCCGCTGGTCGAGTTCGCCGTTGCGGCCCGGCAAAATCATCGACCGGTACGGGAAACCGACGTCCTTCTCCGGGCTGGTTCCCAGCCGGTGCTGGCCGTCGGTCCACCCACCGCCGGCGCGCCAGTTCGCCGCGACCGCCGTGCGCTCGACAGCCACGATCTCCGGTGTGGTGACGCCCATCTCGCGCAGCATCGCCGCCTTCGCGGCCACCGCCACCGCCTTGGCTCCGGCGCCGAGAACAGCCAGCCGCCGTATCACGATGTCACCCCCGCCAGCTCGTGCAGAATGTCGGCCCAGATCTGTTGCAGCGCGGCGACATCCGTCGTGCTGAAGATGTCGGGCACAGTTCGCCACTGGGTGACCAGCTTTCCGCCGGCGACGGCGGCGACCAAGGTCAATTCGTGCCGCACCGCGACATTCGGTTCGGTCATGATCGACAGCTGGGCAAGCAGACCGCGGTCCAGCAGCGCTCCGGCATCGAGGTCGAGCCTGCCGAGGTAATTCAGGAGTACCTGCGGACCGTGGAACCCTCGCAGCAGCTCGGCGGTGTCCTGCCTCAGGTAGCGCAGCGCAGCGTAATCAGTTGATTCGCCGGGAATCTCGGGCATCGGGTATCCCGGACGGATCCGTAGCGGGTAGATGGCGCTGAGCAGGCCGACCGTATCGTCCGCGCCGGTGCGGCCGTGGGTCTCCAACGCCAGCAGCGGAACCGGGCTGACACCACCGCGCCGCTCGCGCCAGCGAGTGATCAGGCGGGCACAGGCATCGGCAAGGAGGTCTTGGATCGGTGTGCGAGCGCGCAGCAGTGCGCCGGTGACGTCGGCCTCGGTGACCGTCACGGTGATCGCGAGGTCGGCGAACCGATCCTCCCCGGGGCGCACCCGCCGGTCCCCCAGCGCCGGATCTTCGCCGTTTATCTGCGCGAGCCAGAAACCGACGGTGTCGAGTCCGGCCGCACGGTCGGCAAGGCTGTGCGCCCACCGGCGATAGCTGACCTGTTCACCGCTGACCGGGCCGAACTCGGCCGCACCGGCCGCCGACCAGTTGGCCAGCAACTCGCCGAGCACGACGCGCCATGACGCGGGATCCATCGCCAGGACGTGGACGACCATTACCAGAACGCCCGGCTCGCCGGGGCCGTGCAGCCACAGCGCTTCGGTCAGGTGGCCGCCCTCGGGATCGAGCCGTTCGATAGCGGCGGCCGCGTGTTCGGCGACGGCGTCACCGAGCTCGCCGGACACCACGACCTCGGCCAGGGGGATGTGGTCTCGACCGGCCGGAACGAACGTCATCGTCGCGCGGTCGAGGCGGCTGCGGAACATCTCGTGCCCCGCGGCGATCCCGTCCAGCAGCAGACGCAGCCGCTCGGCGGTCGCGTCGGCGGGCAATCGGATCGCCTCGACCTGCGACAGGCGTCGCGGGTCGCCGTGCTCATAGAGCCAGTGCACGGCAGGCAGCGCGGGGATCGGGCCCTGTGGCTCCGGCCCGGCGGCGAGTTCGTCGTCGGTGTCGCGATCTACTGCGGCCGCGAGTTCGCGCAGCGTGCCGCACTCGAGGACCAGCCGAGCGCGCAGCGACAGCCCACTGCTGCGCGCCAGCTGGACCAAGGACAGCGCGGCGATGCTGTCGAGCCCCAGCTCCAGCAAGTCGGCGTCGAGGTCGACGGCGGGAAGGCCAAGCAGCTCGGCGACGGCTCGGCCAAGAGCGACCTCGGTCGGGGTGCTCGGCGGCTCCGGCACCTCGTCAGGCAACACGGTGCCCGCCAGGGCCGCCTCGTCGACCTTGCCGTTGGCGGTCAGCGGCATCGTGTCGACGATGATCAGCCGGTGCGGAAGCATGTAGCGCGGCAACCTGTCCCGCAGCAGCGGTCGCAGCTGCGCCACCGTCACGTCACCGGTGACATACGCGACCAGCCGGGGACCTGCGGTCTGCCCCTGCACCGCGACGTGCACATGCCGTACCCCGGGCATCTCTTCCAGTACCGCCTCGATCTCACCGAGCTCGACACGATGCCCACGGACTTGGATCTGGGCGTCGGCTCGGCCGACGAAGGCCAGCGCACCGTCCTGATCCCGGCGCACCAGATCGCCGGTGCGGTACATCCGGGCACCGCCCGGGGCAGCGACGAACCGCGTCGCGGTCTCGGCCGGGCGGCCGAGGTAACCCCTCGTCACCTGATCGCCGGCCAGATACAGTTCGCCCACCACACCGTCGGGGACGGGCTGCAGCCACGAGTCGAGGACCGCGGCGCGTGTCGTTCGTGTCGGATAACCGATCACCGGTGTGTCGTGCTCGGCAATCGCGGCGACGACGGCCTCGACGGTCGTCTCAGTCGGGCCGTAGCAGTTATGCGCCGCCAATAGCGGTCCGGTGCAGGCTTTCCGAATATCGGTCCAGTCCCCCGCGCCAACCGCTTCACCGCCGAGCGCGAGCACCGAGAGTCGCCCAGAATCCAGCAGACCGGCCTGACGCAGACTGGTGAACAGCGAGGGGGTGACGTCGAGCATGTCGATGCCGTCCCGTTCGATGATCTCGACGAGTACCTCGGCATCCCTGCGGTCATTCTCGGAAATGATGTGCACGGCGTGGCCGAACAGCAGTCCTGCCAGCGGTTGCCAGGCGGCGTCGAACGCGAACGACCAGGCGTGGCCGATGCGCAGCGGCCTGCCGAGGCGTTCGGCCGCCGGCGTCAGCATGCGCTCGGCATGGTCGTCGATGTAGGCGAGCAACGCCGCATGAGTTCCGATGACACCCTTGGGTTCTCCGGTGGTGCCGGAAGTGAATACCGTGTAGGCGGCCTGGCCGGGATGGACTGGCACGCAGAGGTGCGGTGCGGTTCGGGCGGCGGCCATCGTGGTGTCGTCGATGACGATGGCAGCTCCGGTCTGGCCCAGAATGGACTCCACCCGGCCCGCCGGCATCGCTGGGTCCAGCGGCACACACATGCCGCCGGCCTTGAGTACGGCGAGCATCGCCACCACGTAGTCAGCGCCTCGCGGGAGCTGGATCGCAACCGGCGTCTCCGCGCGGACACCGCGGTCGGCCAGGAACCCCGCGACCCTGTCCGACTGCTCGTCGAGCTCGTGATAGCTCAGTTGGCCGCCATTCCACCGAAGTGCGATGGAATCGCGATGCGCGACAGCGGTTTCGGCGAACCGCTCGGCTAACCCGGCCCCGGCGGTGCCCGCGGGCATCTCGATCGGTGGTAACTCACCCCCGAGGAGGATTCCGACTCCGCCCAGCGGTCGGTCCCACTCCTCGATCAGACGGCGCATCGTCTGCAGCACGCGACGGCCGAGCGTCTCCGGCGACATCATCCCCAACGCGTTGTCGGTGACCTCGACCAACAGTGTCAGCTCAGTGGTGTTGCGGTAGGCGGCGACCGTCACCGGGAAGTGGGTCAGGCTTTCCATCGCCGCCGGCCGGAAGGTGACGTCGCCTGCGGAGAACTGCTGACCGCCGACCACGCCGCCGGGCGGAAAGCTCTCGTAGACCAGCAGGGTGTCGAACATCTCGCCGACGCCGGCCAGTGTGCGCAGCTGCGAGTGGCTCAGGTAGCTGTGGTCGCGCAGTTCGGCGGCGTCCCGCTGCAGCGCCGAACAATGCTGTCCGACAGTCCTGTTCGGGTCGAGACGCACCCGCAGCGGAAGGGTGTTGATGAACAGGCCGACCATGGTTTCCACGCCGGCGAGTTCGGGTGGGCGACCGGACACGGTGACCCCGAAGACGATGTCGTCGCGATCGGTCAGCCGGGACAGGATCAGCGCCCAGGCCATCTGCATCACCGTGTTGAGAGTGACGCCCCGAGACCGGGCCGCGGCGGCCAGTAGTTCGGTATCGGCAGCGGGCAGCGACAGCTCGGTGCGCTTCGGCAGCCCCGATCCGTCGCCACCCAGTGCCGGCGACAACAGTGTCGGCCCGGGCAGGTCGGCGAGGTACCTGCGCCAGAGGAGTTCGCCGGCCTGCTGATCACGCTCGGTCAGCCAGCCGATGTAGTCCCGGTACAACCGCGGAGTCGGCAGCGCGTCGAGATTGCCACCGACGCGGTACAGGGTGAGCATCTCTCCGATGAACACCGGCAGCGACCAACCGTCGAGCACGATGTGGTGCGCGGTGACCACCAGTCGCCAACGCTGATTCGACAGCTCGATGAGCAGGAACCGGATCAGCGGACCGTCGTGCAACGCGAACTGCCTGCCGCGTTCACGTCGTTCGATATCGGCGGCGTGGCGGTCATCGGTGGCCGACAGATGCTGCCACGGCAGTTCGACTGTGGCAGGCACGATCTGGACCGGTTGCGGTAAATCCTGGTGCCAGAAGCTGGCCCGCAGGTTGGGGTGGCGCACCAGCATCGCCGCCGCGCAATCGCGGAGCAGCCCGATGTCCAGCGGGCCGGTCACGTCGGCCGTCATCGCGATGACATACGGGTCGTCGCCGTCCGGACCGATCAGCGTGGCGTGCGAGTACAGCCCCAGCTGCAGAGGCGAGAGCGCCAGGACGTCCTCGATATCGACGGCATTGGTCACGACGGGCGGGCCTTCGACCACGACGACTTCAGGGCGGCCAGGTCGCCTGCCGACAGTCCCGACACGCTCATCGCCTCGTGCCGGGTGTCGGCTCGGCCGGCAGCCGGGTCGATGTGCCCGTCGTCGATCGCGGCGGCCAGCGCCGCCACGGTCGGATGGGCGAAGATCGTCCGGGGTTCCACCGCCAGGCCGGCGGCCCGGATCCTCGCCGCGAGCTGCACCGACATGATGCTGTCTCCACCCAGTTCGAAAAAGTCGTCGTCCCTACCGATCTCGGCAACGTCGAGCAGTTGCTCCATCGCTGCGGCGACGGACCGCTCGGTGTCGGTGCTGGCCGGCTCACTCGCACCGGTGGTATGCACCTCGGGCCGTGGCAGCGCGGGGCGGTTCAACTTCCCGGATTCGGTCGCGGGCATGACGTCGAGGACCGAGATCGTCGCCGGTGTCATGTAGCCCGGCAGTGCCGCAGCCACCGATGCGCGCACCGAGGCGGCAAACGCCGCGGGATCGTCCACCGGATCCCGCGGTACGACGTAGCCGGCCAGCGAGGCGCCGCTGGCTCCGTCCCAGGTTCGCGCGGCCGCGACGGCTACCCCCTCGGCGGCCTTCAAGGCGGCTTCGACTTCGGCGAGTTCCACCCGGAACCCGCGCACCTTCACCTGGTGGTCGGTGCGGCCGACGAACTCGAGATGCCCGTCCTCGGTCCACCGTCCGCGATCGCCGCTGCGGTAGAAGCGCGATCCCGGCTCGGCCGCATAGGGATTCGCGACGAAGCGAGATGCGGTCAAAGCGGGCTGCTTCCAGTACCCACGTGCGATCTGTTCACCGGCGTAGTACAGCTCCCCGACGACACCGACCGGCACCGGTTGCAGAGCCTCGTCGAGCAGGTAGACCTGTGACCCCTCCATCGGTGTGCCGATCTTGGGGATGGGCAGATCCAGCGGTCCGCGAATCAACGCGCCCGAGGTTTCAGTGGCGCCGATCGCGTTGAGCAGCTCCATGTTTCGCGCCGCGCCCTCGCCCACACAGGAGACCAACCGCTGCAGCAGCGAAACGCTCACCGGCTCGCCACAGGTCACCAGCCTGCGCAATGCGCGCACCGCGGTCGGCGCGTTGTCGACAAGCGCGGAAACCAGGCTGGCAACACCGGTGACCTGAGCAACGGAGTGCCGCTGGATCAGTCCCGCGATCGCCTCGGCGTCGCGGTGCTCTGCGTCGTCGGCGATGATCAGTGTCGCACCGGCCGCCAGGCCGGCCAGCGTCTCGATGCACCCCTCCAGGAAGGTCATCGGCGCCTGCGCGAGTCGGATGTCCTGTCCCGGAACCGGATAGTGCTTGAGCTGCCAGGTCAATCTGGTGCTCATCGCACGATGGGTGCCCACGACACCCTTCGGTTTTCCGGTGGAGCCCGACGTGAACATCAGGTACATCGGGTCGTCGGGGTGCGGCTGGGGCAAGAGGGCGACGGGATCACTGGACGCCAGCTCGGCGCGGACCGCCGGATCGTCCATCGAGATCACCGTGACCCCGTCGGCGGGCGGCATCGACGCGCCGGCCTCCGCGGTGACCACGACGACGGCGGGTTGGACGTCGGCGAGCATGAACTGCTTGCGCGCGACGGGATAGGTGGGGTCCAGCGGGAAGAACCCTGCACCGGCTTTCATGATGCCGACGAGCGCGACCACCAGATCGATCCCACGCCGCATCGACATGCCGACCAGGGATCCCGGGCCGGCGCCGTGGCGCGCCAGCAGCTGGGCGAAGCGATCCGAACGCTGATGCAGCGCGGCGTAATCGAGCTCATCACCGGCGCACCGCAGCGCGACCCGGCCCTGACCCAGCGCCCGGCCGGCCTCGAGCAGTCCCGGAACGGTGCGGGGCCGGTCGACCGGCGATGCGATGCCTCGGCTCTGCCCGAGCACCTGCTGCCGCTCGGACGCGCCGAGCAGGTCGACATCACGCAGCCGGACATCAGGATCGGCGGCGAATGCGCCGATGACCTGACCGAGCCAACCGGCGAAGCGCTCCATGGTCGACTGGTGGTACAGCTCGGTGCGGTAGATCACGTGTCCGCGATAGCCGTCGTCACCGACGAAGAAGTTCACGCTCAGGTCGGCGTGGGCCACGTCGAATGTCGGTTCCAGGGCGGTGAATCGGGTGTCACCGTCCGGGCCTGCCTCGATCAGCTGGTTTTCGGGAAGCTCCTCGCGAACGTGGACGACCACCTGGAAGAGCGGGTTGCGGGACAGCGACCGCACCGGGTTGACCGCGTCGACCACCCGGTCGAACGGGAGGTCTTGGTTGGCGTAGGCCGCCAAGGCCATCTCCCGCGAGCGCAGCAGGATCTCACGCAGCGTGGGATTACCCGACAAATCGTTGCGCAACACCAGGATGTTGACGAAAAAGCCGATCAGCCGGTCCAGTTCGGTGTCGGTGCGGCCCGCAACCGGTGTGCCCAGCGGGATGTCATGACCACCACCGGCTTTGGACAGGACCACTGCGACGACGGTTTGCAGCAGCATGAACTCGGTGATCCCGAGCTCGCGACTCAGCGCGGTCAGCCGGTCTCGCACAGCGGTACCGAAGTGCACCGGGATGGCCGCACCGGCCCCGCCGGCCATCGGCGGCCTGGGCAGATCCGGGCGCAGGCCGGTGTCCTCGGGAAGTTCGTCGAGTTCGCGCACCCAGAACTGCCGTTGCGCATCCATCAATTCGGTGTCGGACAGCAACTGGATCTGCCAGGCGGCGTAGTCGCGGTACTGGATCGGCAGCGGCTGCCAGGACGGCTCGGTGCCCTGCCGTCGCGCCCGGTACGCGGTGAGAACGTCGGCGAACAGCACCCCGGCCGACCAGTGGTCGGCGGCGATGTGATGCACGACCATCGACAGCACGCATTCGCCGGGTGTGCGCAGCACGGCGACGCGGATCGGCAGTTGGGTTTCGAGCTCGAACCGATGTCCCCGCTCGGCATCGAGTTGCGTTGTCAGCCAATCGTTGTCGGGACCGTCGAGTAGCCGGACCGCAGCGCTGGCGCCGGCGTTGACAACCTGATGGGCTACGCCGTCGATCTCGCGGTAGACGGTGCGCAGGATCTCGTGCCTGCCGATCACGTCGTGCACGGCGGCAGCCAGGGCGTCGGCATCGCAGGGGCCGGTCAGGCGCGCAGCGAACGGGATGTTGTTGACCGGGCTGGGTCCGTCGACGCGGTATTGGAACCAGCTCCGCAGCTGGGCGGCTGACAGCGGTGCGCTCGCAGGGTCGCCCCCGGCGGCGACCAGCGGCGGCCGGGCCGACGTCGCCTGACGGTCGCGGCACCCATCGATCACCGCGGCGAGCTCGCCGACGCTGCCGGCTTCGAAGATGTCACGAACGGTGACCTCGACGCCGCAGGCCTCGCGGATCGCGGCCACCAGTTTGGTCGCGAGCAGCGAGTGTCCGCCGAGGGCAAAGAACGAGTCGTCACAACCCACGTCGCCGGCACCGAGTAGCCGGGTGAACAGAGCGGCGACGGTGCGCTCGGTCTCGGTGACCGGTGCACGGTAGTCGACCACCGGCCCGATCTCGGGTGCCGGCAGGGCAGCCCGATCCAGTTTGCCGTTGGCGGTGACCGGGATCTCGTCGACGACGACGTAGGCGGCCGGGATCATGTAGTCCGGCAACGCGGCGGCGACCCGGATCCTGATCCGCTCGACGTCCACGACATCGCCGGCCGCCGGTGCCACGTAGGCAACCAGGCTCTTGCCGAGCTGGGGCAGGTCGGCGGCAACCACGACCGCATTTCCGACACTCGGGTCCACGGTGACGGCCGCGGCGACCTCGCCGAGCTCGATGCGGAAGCCGCGGATCTTGACCTGTTCGTCCGCGCGGCCGACGAACTCGAGGTCGCCGTCCCGGTTTCGCCGTGCCAGGTCGCCCGAACGGTAGAGCCGTCCGCCGGGAGTGAAGGGGTCGGCGACGAACCGTTCCGCGGTCAGCGCCGGCCTTTCGTGGTATCCGTGCGCCAGTTGCGTTCCACCGATGTAGATTTCACCGATCACATCGGTCGGCACCGGCCGCAAAGCGTCGTCCAACAGGTAGATCGCGGTGTTGATCTTGGGAGTGCCGATCGGGACCACCCGGGTGCCCTGCCTGCCCTCGACCTTGTAGCGGGAGGCATTGATGACCGTCTCGGTGGGCCCGTAGAAGTTGTGCAGCAGTGCGTCGAAGGTCGCGTGGAATTTGTCAGCCAGTTCTCCGGGCAGCGCTTCCCCACCGATCGGCACTCGCCGCAGGCTGCGCCACTGCTCGACGCCGGGCAGCGACAGGAACAGCCCGAGCAGCGACGGCACGAAGTGCATCGACGTGATGGCCTCGCGCTGCAGCAGATCGGTGAGATAGCCGATGTCCCGTAGTCCGCCGTTGCGTGGGATCACCAGGCGGGCACCTTGGCCCAGGATTCCGAAGGTCTCACCGATCGACACGTCGAAGCTCGGGGACGCCACCTGCAGGAGACGGTCGCCGGGACCGATCTGGTATTCGTCGGCGAACCACCGGAAGTAGTCAGCGACGGGACGGTGCGGTACCGGCACCCCCTTGGGCTGTCCGGTCGACCCGGAGGTGTAGATCAGGTAGGCGGTGTTGGCCGGACCGAACGGGCGCACCAGATCCGACGGACCGGGGTCGCGGTCGGGGAAGTCATCGACACCGGTGATGGGTTGGCGGATCACCATTTTGGGATCTGCGTCGCCGAGGATGTAGGTGATGCGGTCGGCCGGATACTCGGGATCGACCGGCAGATAGACCGCGCCGGCTTTGGCGATACCCAGCGCGGTGATGACCAGCTCCGGCGACTTGTCCAGCAGCACCGCGACACGATCTTCGGCACCGATGCCCTGGGCGGCGAGCCAGTGCGCGTGCCGGTTGGCCGCCGCGTTCAGCTCACGATAGCTGTAATGGCGGTCCTCGTAGACGACGGCGATCGCGTCCGGCTGGCGAACGGCTTGCTCGGCGACCAGGTCACCGAGTGTCATCGGTGGGCAGGCGTACTCCTCACCCCGGGACATCTCGAACAACCGCGCGGTGTCCGCCTCGTCGATTACGGCCAGATCGGCCAGCACCCGATCCGGATGGGACAGCGCGTCCTCGAGGAGAATGACGAAACTTCTCAACATCTGTTCGGCCAAGCCCGCGTCGATGACCTCGGTGAGGTACTCGACCTCCACTTCCGCTTCGCCACCGGTGAACTCGACCATGAATCCCAGCGGGAGTTGGGCGTACTGGCCGCGGAATTCGGCACGCCGGCAGGTGATGCCACCCGGTTGGAAGCCGTCGCCGTCCGGATGCCGCATGCCGAAGCTCACCCGCGCCATCCGTTCGACGCCGTAGCGACGGTCCGGGTTCAGCTCCCGGACGACCCTGTCGAGGTTGACCCGCTGATGAGCGAAGGCACCGACGGCGGCATCACGCGCCGCGCCGACCAGATCAGCGAAGCTGCTCCAGCGGTCCGGCCGCATGCGCAGCGCGACGGTATTGCCGTAGTAGCCGATGATGTCGTCGGAACTGCGGTTGAGAACGGGTGCCGCAACCAGGAAATCGTCGGCGTGCGTAAAACGCTGCATCAACGCCGAGAACGCCGCCAGCAGAACCATGTACGGCGTCGCCCCGGTGTCCTGCGCCAGCGTGGCCACCGCATCGACGGCGCGGGGGTCCAAGCGGGTGGTGTGCCGAGCGGCCCGCCACTCGGTGGGAACCGCGGATCCCCGCGGTCCGGGCAATTCCAGCGGTTCGGGTGGGTCGGCGAGCAGCGCGCGCCAATACTCCACGTCGGCGTCGTCGCTGCCGGATGCGGGTGCTTCGGCCAGCGGCGCCGGCGGTAGGTCCCCGCCGTCATAGGCGGTGCTGAGGTCGGCGAAGAACACTCGCCACGAGGCGTCGTCCCAGGCGATGTGGTGTGCCGCCAGCAGCAATACGTACTCATCGGATCCAGTGCGGGCCAACGTGATCCGCAGTGGCGACTCGGAAGCAAGGTCGAACGGCGCTGTGAATGCACGCTGTGCGAGAACTTCCAGGCGCAGTCCGCGGGCTTGTGCGCCGAGCTCGCGGAGGTCGTGCTCGGCCCAGCCGGGGGCGAGCTCGTCGTGGACGACAGGGCGCGGCTCACCCTCGGCGTCTGGCCGGTAGGTAGTGCGCAGGATCGGATGGCGTGCGGCGACCGCGTTGACCGCCGCACGCAGGCGGTCCGAGTCGAGTTCACCGTGCAGGCGGTACGACAGGCAGACGTTCAGCAGCGCCCCTGTGCTGTCGATGGAGTGCACGAACCACATCCGGCGCTGACCGTCGGTGATCGCAGCAGGGTCCGCCGTCGCGGCCGGTTCGGCCAGCAGTCCGCGCGCAGACAGCTTCTGGCGCAACAGCTCCAGCCGCTGCTGGTCGAACGGATCGGTGAGGGTGTCAGTCATCAGATCTCCGGGTGAGCGCCGAGACGACCTCGGCGGTGTCCATGAGGGCGACTTCGAGGTACAGCTCGGCGATGGCGTCGAGCCGGTCGGCGGGCTCCAGCTCGCCGAGCCGGCGGGCGAGGGCTTCGACGGTTCGCGTGGCGAAGACGTCGGCGACGCTGACATCCGCGACGTCCAATCGTTGCCGAATCCGTGCCACGAGCGTGGTGGCCAGCACGGAATCGCCGCCGAGGGCGAAGAAGTCGTCGTCGGCACCCACTGCAGTCGCGCCGAGGATGTCGGCGACGATCGCGGCCAGCGCCGACTGCACCGGACCCGCCGGGTGCCGATGCCCGGTTCCGGCGTCCACCCGTTCGGCGAGCCGCCGGGCCACCGCGTTGCGATCGACCTTGCCCCCGACGGAGTAGGGGATCCGGTCGAACACCTCGATGTGCCGCGGAACCATGTGAGCGGGAAGGTCTTTGACGATCCGCTCATGAAGAGAGTCACGGCTTGTCCCGGCCGCCAACTGCACGGCGGCAGCAAGCCGATCCGCAGACTCGGTGCGCCCGGGGACGGTCACCGCCACCGCACCCAGCACACCGGGCACCCGATGCAGCGCCGCTTCCACCTCACCGAGCTCGACGCGGTAGCCACTGAGCTTCACCCGGTGATCGGCGCGTCCGACGAATTCGCAGGTTCCGTCCGGCCAGAACCGGGCCAGGTCACCGGTGCGATACCAGCGCACCCCGTCGTGTTCGACGAACCGCTCGGCGGTCAGGTCCGGCCGGCCGCGGTAACCCCGGGCAAGTCCCCGCCCGCCGATCCACAGCTCGCCGACCACCCAGTCCGGGCAGTCCGCTCCACCGGCACCGACAACGCGGCATCGGTTGTTCGGCAACGGCTTTCCGAACGGAATCGCGGTCCAGTGCTGCGGGACGTCGACCACCTCGCAGATGGTGTTGTGGATCGCGGTCTCGGTGGCCCCACCCAACCCGGCGAATCGTACGTCGGGAGCCCGGTCGCGCAGCCGGTGCGCCATCGTTGGGGTGACCCAGTCACCCCCGGTCGGCACCACCCGTACCGTCGGCAGCGGGCCGGCGACGTCGAGCAGCATCGCCAGCCAGCCCGGCAGGAAGTGCAAGACCGTGACCCGATGACGGTGGATGAGCCGGACCCAGTGGTCTGGGTCGCGGCGGTGTTCCTCGTCGACCACGACGATCGCACCACCGGTGGCCAGTGTGGCGAACACATCCAGCACCGAGATGTCGCACTCGAGTGTGGACAGCGCCAGGCACCGGTCCTGCGGACCGAGCCCGAAATGGCCGGTGATGAACTCGACGGTGTTCATCGCGGCGTCGTGGGAGACCTCGACACCCTTGGGCTCGCCGGTCGAACCGGAGGTGAACAGTACGTAGGCCAGGCGGTCCGGATCGCCGGTGACAGTGGGTGATTCGCAGCCGCCGCCGCGCGCGATCGCCTCGGCGACCGTCATGCACGGAATCGGCACCTCCGGCAGTTCGGCGCCGCAGGCCAGGGCCATGTCGACCGCCCCGCTCGTGAGAATCCGCCGGGCCCGTTCGGCCGGCTGGTCGATGCCGATCGGCAGATACACCCCACCGGCGGCGTGGATACCCAGCAGCGCCGGGATCTGTTCGGCCGTCTTGGGACCCAGCACCGCGACGGTGCCGCCATCCGGAAGTCCCTCGGCCCGCAGCGCGGCGGCCACTGCCAGCGCCTGAAGGCGCAGGTCCTCATACGTCAGGTCGCCGGTGCTGCTGAACACCGCAGGCGCATCGGGTTGGCGGTGTGCGAGGTCGAAGAAGCCGTCGTGCAACATCTTTCCGCTGGGTGTGGCGCTGGTGCTCACCGCTTCCCGCGCGGCGCGCTGCGACGGGGGAAGCACCGGACCGCGCCCGCTGTCCCAGGCGTCGTCCTCGCGCGCCAGGCGCTGCACTTCGTCGATGTGATGGGCGAACATCGCGTCGATGACGCCAGGCCGGAACGCACTCTCCCGGACATCCCAGTTGAGCAGGATGCCGCCGGCGAATTCGGTCACCTGGGCGTCGAGCAGGACCTGCGGCCCTTGGGAGATGATCCAGTCCGGCGTGCCGAATTGCGTTGTCACATCCGCAGAGAACAGCTCACCGAGGCCGAGGGCGCTGGTGAACACGACCGGCGCGAGCGCCTGCGTCCCCCGATGCCGGCTGATGTCCCGCAGCACCGACAAGCCCGGGTACGACGCGTGCGCCGCCGCTTCGTGCATGGTGTGCTGCAGCACCTGTGCCCGCTGACTCGGGGTGTCGGCGGCAGCGAGGTCGACATCGAGCAGCAGCGACGAGGTGAAGTCACCGACCACGTGCTCGATGTCGGGGTGCAGCGGTTCCCGCCCGAACAGCGGGACGTTGAGCAGAAAGCGCGGGTCTGCCGACCAGCTGCCCACCGTGTCGGCGAAAGAGGCCGCCAGAGTCATCGCCGGTGTCACGCCGTGGCGGCGGGCCCGGTCGAAAAGTCCGTCGCGGGTGTGGGGGTCCAGCCAATGCCAGCGGCGACCCGGCCGGTGCGGGTCGGTCTGTTCGGCGGCGGGCACCACCGGCAGCGAGGGGGCGTCGGGCAGATCCGGAACCCGGTCCGACCACCACTGCCGGTCGGCGTCGTACCGGTCCGGCGGCGAAAGTTGTTGGCGGTATTGCTGATACGTGTAGCCGATGTCGGGCAGTGTGTCACCGCGATACAGCGCGGCCAGATCGGTCATCAGCGCTCGGTAGCTCATCGCATCCGCGGCTTGCATGTCCAGGTCGACGTGCAACCGGCTGCGCCTGCCGGGCAGAAGAGTCAGCGTGAGTTCGAATACCTGGCCGCCGAGTTGCTGCCGCGACTTCTCCGACCGGATCGCGGCCAGCCGCCGCTCGACGTCGTCGGATTCCCGCAGGTCGATGACATCGACCGGGAAGGCGGCCGGTGGGACGCCGATGCGCTGGGTGCCGTCGGGCAGGAACTGCACCCGCAGCATGGGATGGCGGGCCGCCAACAGGGTGGCCGCCCGCCGGATGCGCTCGGGGTCCAGCGCGTCGCCGTCGAACTCCACGTAGAGGTGTCCGGCCACACCGCCGAGTTGTTGATCGGCGTGCCTACCGACCCACATCGCGTGCTGCATCGGGGCCATCGGGAATGGCTCGCCACGGGCCGGTTGCGGCGGCGCAGGAAGCGGATTCGCGGGGTGGGCCGTTGTCAGCAGTTCGGTCCAGGCACGGACCGACGGGGCGGCGGCCAGCCGCGCGAAGTCGACGTCGAATCCCGCGCGGCGCCAGCGTCCGGCCAGCGACATCATGCGTATCGAGTCCAAACCCTGCGCGATCAGGTCGCCGTCCGGGTCGATGTCGGTGTGGTCGACCCCGAGTACCTCGGCGATCCGGTCGGTGATCATGGCCGCTTCAGCCGCGGTCACTGTCGCCTCCCTATCTCAGAACAGCCTCACCTAACTTTGGGAAGGCTACCCTATTCTTGATCGGCAGAGACGCCTACGTCAGGGAGCGCAATGAGCGGATTCACCCCCTTCCCCCCGGACCGCGCGAGCCACTATCGCGAGTCGGGATACTGGGCCGGCCAACACCTTGACGAGATATTGCGGACGGCCGCGACGCAGTGGCCGGAACGGCCGGCGATCGTCGACGATTCGACTCACTTCACCTACGCCGAGCTCGACCGTCGAGCCGACGCCGCCGCCGCGGGGCTGTCCGCCCTGGGCATCGGGCCGGGGCACAGCGTGCTGGTTCAGTTGCCGAACAGCTGCCAGTTCGCCGTCGCGCTGTTCGGTCTGCTGCGGTCCGGCGCGCTGCCCGTGCTCTGCCTGCCCGGCCACCGCGACGCGGAACTGGCACACTTCGTCGACGTCAGTGGTGCGGTCGGGATCATCGTGGGCAGCGACCCCGCCTTCGACTACCGGGCGATGGCCGAGCGGCTTGCGCAGCGCCCCAACCCATTGCGACACGTGATCGTCGACGGTGATGCGGGTCCGCACATCGCGTGGTCCCGGCTGTGCGAGGAGGACGGAAGGGCGCCGCGGCTGCAGCGTGACACCAGCGGTCCAGCCCTGCTTCTGGTGTCCGGTGGCACGACGGGCGCCCCGAAACTGATCCCCCGTACGCACGACGACTACGTCTACAACGCCACGGCCAGTGCCGCACTGTGCCGGCTGACGAGCGACGACGTTTACCTCGTCGCGCTGCCTGCCGGCCACAACTTTCCGCTCGCGTGCCCCGGTCTGCTCGGCGCGATGAGCGTGGGTGCCACCGTGGTGTTCGGCCGAGACCCCAGCCCGGAAGCAGCGTTCGCCACCATCGTCCGCCACCGTGTCACGGCCACCGCGCTGGTGCCCGCGCTGGCCCGGTTGTGGGCGCACGCCTGCGAATGGGAGGAGCAGCTTCCCACCACGCTGCGGCTGCTCCAGGTCGGTGGCGCCAAACTGGCCGCGGACGATGCCGGCCATATCCGGTCCGTGCTCACCCCTGGCCTGCAGCAGGTGTTCGGGATGGCCGAAGGGTTGCTGTGCTACACCAGGATTGGGGATCCGCCGGAGATCGTCGACCACACCCAGGGCAGACCGCTGGCCGATCACGACGAGTTGCGCATCGTCGACGATGCCGGTGCCCCGGTGCCCGACGGTGAGCCGGGAGAGCTCTTGGTGCGCGGGCCGTACACCATCAACGGGTACTTCCGGGCTGAGGCGGAGAACCAGCGTTCGTTCACCCCGGACGGCTTCTACCGCAGCGGGGACAAGGTCCGGCGGCTCGCCAACGGGTATCTGGAGGTGACCGGAAGGGTCAAAGACGTCATAGTTCGTGGCGGCGAGACCGTGGCCGCGCTCGACCTGGAAAGCCATCTGCTGACCCATCCACGGATTGCGGCCGCCGCCGCGGTCGGCCTGCCCGATCCTTACCTGGGCGAGAAGATCTGTGCAGCACTCGTTTTCCGCGGCAGCCCGGTTACACTGCCCGAGCTCAACGAGCACCTCGACGCCCGCGGTGTCGCTGTGCACTGCCGACCGGACATGATCGCGCCGATGCCCACGTTGCCGACGACAGCGGTGGGCAAAGTCGACAAACGATCCATCGTTGCGCAGTTGAGCGGCTGAGCGGACTCACCGCGCGACGAGATAGGGGGCCAGACAGGCCATCTTCTCGCAGGTCTCCTCGAACTCCCGCTCGGGCGTCGAGGCGGCGATGATGCCCGCACCGGCGCGCAGCCAGGTCCGGGAATCGGCTTCGTACACCGCACGCAACGCCAACGCGGCATCCATCCCTCCGTCGGGGGTGAACATCGCGACCGCACCGGAATACAGACCCCGCGGCATCTCGTCGAGCCGCAGAATCGCCTCGACCCCTGGACCTTTCGGGATTCCCGACGCCGTTACGGCGGGGAACAGGGCCTCGAGCGCGTCCATCCGGTTGCGGGTGGGAAGCAGGGTGCCGCCGACCGTCGAGCCGAGGTGCTGAACGCTCCCCCGCTCCCGCACGGTCATGAAGTCGGTCACCGCGACGCTGCCCGGCTCGGCGACCTCGGCGATCTCGTCCTGAGAGGTTCGCACCGACAGCGCGTGCTCGACGATCTCCTTGGCGTCGGATTCCAGATCGTCCCGCGCCGCGCGGTCGTCGTTGGGTCCGCGCCCGAACGCTCTGGTGCCGGCCAGTGGTTCGGTCACCACGGCGCCGTCGCTACGCACCGCCGCCACCAGTTCGGGACTGAAGCCCAGAGCGCGAATTCCCCCGTACCGCAGCAGAAATGATCGGGCCGGGGTGTTGTTTCTGCGTCCCAGGCTGTACGTCGCCGGGAAGTCGACGGAGAACGGCACGTCGACGGCTCGGGAGAGGATGACCTTCTGATAGCGCCCGGCCCGGATCTCGGCGACCGCCGCCGCGACACGATCCCGGTACCGGGTGGGGTCGGCAGTCACGTCCACCGCGCCGACCCGCCCGTTGAGCCGGTCCGGTTGCAGTGCCCGGATCGCCGCGTCGAGCTCCTCGTCACCGTTGACCGCCTGGATTCCGTCATCCGAAACGATCACCCGGCTCCGCGGGGTGAAGATGCGGGCCAGCGGTGCGTCCAGCGGAAGCTTGTCGAACAACCCGTGGCGGTACGCGCCGAATTCGAAAGCGATCCAGCCGAATGCCGGCTCACCATCGACCAACGTGGACTCCAGCGCGGCAGCAAGTACATGCGCCGGACGTCCGCTCCATGCATGGGCGAGCACCGTCTTTCCGTCCCGGATGCGGCATTCGTCGCGATCGAGCTCGACGGACGTCCGCGCGCCGATCGCCAATGTCCAGCGGCCGTGCTGCTCGTAGATGAGGTAGTCGTCCCCCGTCTTTTCGGGAACGGCGGCTGCCAGCTGTGCGACCACTTCGGCGGGTGTCATGCCCTCAGGAGTCTCGGCCCGGGTGGCCGACTCGATCGGTGCTCGCGGTGCTGCGGTCACGTCGGTCATATCGAGAGTCCTCACTTGAAAAGCCGGGCCCCATGTGGGGCCCGGCTCTTCATAGGTGTTACTTGGCGTCCGACGAGCTCGACGACGAGCTCGAGGACGAGCTCGACGACGAGGCCTTGCCGCGCGGACTGCGGGCGCTACCTGCGGTCGACTTCTTGCCGTCGGTGGCCTTACCGGCCGAGCCGGTGTCACCGCCCGCCTTCGTCGACGAACCGGTGGCCGTCTTCTTCGCGGTCTTGCTGGCCGCGGCCGGGACCGAAACCTCGCTCGTGGAGCCGCTTTCCGCGGTCTCGGTCGTCGTGCTTTCGGTAGAGCCGGCCGCCGAGGTCGCCGTGGAGGTCGCCGTGGATCCCTCGGTCGTGGTCGTGGCCACCTCGGTGGTACCGGCCGTCACTGCCTTGGTCTGCGCCGATTCCGCTGCTGCGGGAACCGCGGTCGCCGCCGGGGTGCTGCTGGCCGTCGTCGTGGTGACCGGGGTGATGGCCTTGGCGATCGCCTGCGGGATGGAGACCAGCAGCCGGCCCAAAAGACCGATCGACGGACCGGTCACGGTCACACCGTTGGCCGGGTCGGTCGGGGGTGCGACCGGGATGAAGGTCAGCAGAGCCGGGAACGGCGCGGCGGACTTCGGGTTGTTCCAGCCGTTGAGCACGGCGTTGACGAACAGGCCGGGGGTGTTGACCACGGTGTTGATCGCTCCCACGGCGTCGCCGGCGGACACCGACTGGACCAGACCGCCGACGATGTCTCCCGCGGTGGCCAACACGCTCAGCGCCGCACCGTAGATCGGCTGGAAGATGCCGTTGACCAGGGTGGTGCTGCTGAAGATCGCACCGACGGCATTCGCAAAGTTCTGCGCGATCTGTTGGGGGATACCGGGATTCGGCACGGTGCTGCCGCGGGGGGTGTAGGTCAGCAGAGCGTTGTAGATCGGCGTGATCGTCGCCAGCGCGCCGTACAGCACGAAACTGCTCAACTGGTTGACGATTTCAGCGTTGTTGCCCTGGTCGATGGCGACCTTCAGATTCGCCAGGAACGTCCCGCCGCGACCTGCCATGTAGGTCTCCCAGCCGGCCGGAATGCCGGCGATGGCGTTGCCGATCTCGGTGGCGTAGCCGAGCTGGTTGCGAGCGACCTGAGACAGAACGGGCAGCGGATCGGCCGCGATCGCCTGGGTCAGAGCAGCGATGTTGGTGACCGTGTTGGTCACGATCTGCGGGTAGATGGTCAACGGTGAGGAGGTGACCGACAGGCCGGTCAGCTCGACCGCCTGGATCGCCCGCCGCTGAATCTCGTCAGGCAGCGACTGAGTGGCCGGACCGGCGACCAGTGCGCCCGCGGTGATCATCGCCGCACCGGCGATGGTGAATCTGCTGGCGCGGCGCGCCGAGATTGCCGGGCTGGCAACAAAATCAGCCCCCGAATAGTTGACAGCGGCGTGCACGAAATCTCCTTCTGCAAGATATTGACGAGTAAGTATCGCCGTCGGAGATTAGCCAAGACTTACCTAAGTTTCAATAGGTACGCCTAACCATACTTAGTCGAGCTCAGCAGCCCGCTCGAACGCGTAGAGCGCCATGCGCCGGTTTGACATGTCGAACTCGCCGAGAAACTCACATCCCGCGGCTTCGCACACCCGTCGGGCAGCAGCGTTGCGGTGGTCGGGATCGAACATCACCCGCCGGCATTGCGGCTCGACCGCGAACAGGTTGGCGATGATCTGGGGAAGCAGGTCGAGACCCACACCCCGGTTGAGAAGCCCCGTGTTGGCGATGGCGGCATGCAGGCCGAGATCGTACGGATCCGCGTCATAGCAGGGGGCGATCGAATCCTTTGCCGCCCTGTACAGCTCGAGGTACCCGTCGTCGGCACCGCCGAGGCTGACGATCAGCGGCAGGGAATAGGTGCCGTCGAGTTGCGCCTGCAGATGCCGGCGCCAGCGGTCGACGGGCCAGTCGTATTCCCACGCCTGCGCCAGATGCGGCCGGCTCATCCATTCGGCAACCATGTCGGCATCGGCGGCAGTCGCCGCCCGTATCCCATACGGCGGATCGACGGTCGGTACGACCGGAGCCGGGACTCGAGCCACCTCCAGTGGCAGGTCGGCACGCGCGCGGGCAAGTACAACCTCGTTCATCGCGCGCAGCGTAGCCCAACGACCGCGTTGATGGTGGCCTCCCGCATTGCCCTCATCACCATCACGAATGCGGTTGAATGGTCCGGTGGCCGATACCCGCCGCAGCCGAGCAATCGCCGCCGACCCGCAGAAGATCTGGGACGTGCTGGCCGACTTCGGCGCGATCAGTTCGTGGGCCGACGCCGTCGACCACTCGTGCCTACTGGATCACGGAACGGCCGGTGGCACCGTCGGCACATCGCGCCGCGTGCAACTCGGGCGCACAACGCTCGTCGAACGGATCACCGACTTCGACCCGCCGCACACACTTGCCTACGACGTCGAGGGACTCCCCCCGCTGGTGCGCCGCCTTCACAACAGCTGGACACTGCGGCCGATCGCCCGGGGTCTCACCGAGGTGACGCTGACGAGTGCAGTGACCGTGGGATCCAATCCGCTGCAACGGATTGCCGAACGAGTATTGGTTCGCGTGTCCGCCAGCCGGCTCGACCGTCTACTCGCTTGCCTGGCAGGAGAATTGGAGGGCCACTGTGTCCGAAACGCTTGAACGTCCCGACATCATCATCGTGATGACCGACGAAGAGCGCGCGACTCCGCCGTACGAGGCCGACGACGTCCTGGCCTGGCGGCAGCGAGTATTGAGCGGCCGGCGGTGGTTCGACGAGCACGGGGTGAGTTTCGGGCGCCACTACACCGGCTCACTGGCCTGTGTGCCGAGCCGCCCGACGATCTTCACCGGACAGTACCCCGACCTACACGGCGTCACCCAGACCGACGGCATCGGAAAGGTATTCGACGATTCGCGAATGCGGTGGCTGCGCCGCGGCGAGGTGCCCACCCTCGGTAACTGGTTCCGCGCGGCGGGCTATGACACCCACTACGACGGCAAGTGGCACATATCGCACGCCGACCTGACCGATCCCGAGTCCGGTGCCCCGCTGGCGACCAATGACGATGACGGCGTCGTCGACCCCGCTGCGGTACGGCGCTACCTCGACGCCGACCCGCTGGCACCGTTCGGATTCTCCGGCTGGGTCGGCCCCGAACCGCATGGCGCGGGACTGGCCAACAGCGGCGTTCGGCGCGACCCGCTGATCGCCGACCGGGTGGTGACCTGGCTGCAGGATCGCTATGCCCGCCGCCGTGCCGGGGACGCGACCGCACTGCGGCCTTTCCTACTGGTGGCCAGCTTCGTCAACCCGCACGACATCGTGCTGTTCCCCACGTGGGCGCGACGGAGCCCGTTGGAGCCCTCACCCCTGGACCCACCGCGGGTTCCGCCCGCGCCCACTGCAGGAGAAGACCTGCGCACCAAGCCCGCCGCGCAGATCGCCTTCCGGGAGGCGTACTACTCCGGGTATGGCCCCGCGGCCGCGATCCAACGCGTTTATACCTCTGGCGCACAACGCTATCGGGATCTCTACTACCGGCTGCACGCCGAAGTGGACGCGCCTATCGACCGGGTTCGCCGGGCGGTGACCGACGGCGGCTCGGAGCATGCGGTGCTGGTGCGCACCGCCGACCATGGCGATCTACTCGGTGCACACGGTGGACTCCATCAGAAATGGTTCAACCTCTACGACGAGGCAACCCGCGTGCCGTTCGTGATCGCGCGGGTCGGCGCCGGCGCGACAGAGCAGCGACTGGTATCAGCACCAACCTCTCATGTGGATCTGCTGCCCACCCTGCTCGGTGCCGCGAGCATCGATGTGAAGTCCACTGCTGCAACGCTTTCCGAATCCTTTACCGAAGTACACCCGCTGCCGGGACGCAATCTCATGCCGATCGTCGACGGGGCTCCCGCCGACGACACACGTGCGGTGTACCTCATGACCCGTGACAACATGCTCGAAGGTGACACCGGCGCCTCAGGTCTTGGACGCCGCCTCAAGCAGACGGTGAATCCCCCTGCGCCATTGCGCATCCGGATTCCGGCACACACCGCCGCAAACTTCGAAGGGCTCGTCACCAGGGTCGACGGTCACCTGTGGAAGTTGGTGCGCACGTTCGACGACCCGGGCACCTGGACCGAGCCGGGGATTCGGCATCTTGCCGCCAACGGTGCGGGGGGCGAGGCGTATCGCACCAGTCCGCTCGACGATCAATGGGAGCTCTACGACCTGACCGACGACCCGATCGAGGCGATCAATCGCTGGACCGATCCCGAGCTACACGAGCTGAAAGCGAATCTGCGAACCCAACTCAAGCAGGTGCGCGCCGATGCGGTTCCCGAGCGCAACAATCCTTGGCCGTACGCATCACGACGGCCACCGGCTCCGCGACGCCGGCGCCTGTTCGGCTAGCGGTCTTTACTCCGAGGCGATCTGGTGGCTGTCGACGAAGACCAGGGTGCCGGCATCGGTGAGAACCGCCCAGCGCCGCGCCGCATCCGAGATGTGCACGTCCCCGACATCGACCGCGTGGCCGGCCAGGTCGCCGAAATCCTCGACGACGACGCCCCGTACCTCGTCGTCGGTGTCGACATAGACACGGACGCGCTGATCGACGGCGATCTTATCGTCGCCCTCAGCGCGCTTTCCCGCTGACTTCTTGACCACCCAAATACCTTCCCCGGCACCAAACTGTCTGGTCAGTAGAGCACGTTCAGGCCCGATTCGGGTCCGGAATCCGTGGGATCGGTGGCGTGATCGACCACAATACCTCGCTGACATCCGGTCCGGGGTTGTCCCAGGAATGCGCCGCCTTCGCCGAGAAGGTGTAGCAGTCGCCGGTTTTGAGGACCGATTCCTGACCATCGACCGTCAGGCGCAGGCACCCGCGCAGCACGAAGACGAAGATGGTTTCGGACTCCAGTGTGTAGGCCCCGCCCGTCCCGCCGCCGGGGCGCAGCACCGTCCGCATCACCTGCAGATTGCGTTCGGTTTCCGGCGTCAGCAGATACTCGCGGATTCCGGTGCCGCCCATCTCTACTGGGGCGCCACCGCCCCGCACGACGGGCGAATCCGGATAGTCGAACAGCGAACCCACTGAGACACTGAGGGTTTCGCACACACGGAGCAGGTTGGGTACCGAGATGGTCGTCTGACCGCGTTCCAGAAGACTCAAGAAACCTTTGGTCAAACCGGCCGAGGAGGCGACAGCTTCCAACGTCAGCGCACGCTCTTTGCGGAGCTCGCGCAGCTTCGGGCCCAGCCTGGTCATCCAGCCGTCGACCCCCGCGAGAACCTCGACGCCGGTGCCGTCCTGCATCGGGACACCTCACTTCGGCGGACGGCCAGCACCCTGCCCTTGTGGCATGGGAGTTTAGCGGTATATAACTTCGTTAAGTTTTACACCACTAAACCCTGAGGACGAAGCATGAGTCTGTACGCGGTGGTCGACCCGAAATCCGGTGAAGTCGTGCGGGAGTACCCGACGGCCACCGACGAACAGATCGAACAGGCGCTGGCGTCGGCCGCCGCCGCCTTCCGGGACTGGTCGAAGACCTCGACCGTGGCCGACCGGGCGAACCTGATCCGCCGGGTGGCAGCCTTGCACACCGAGCGTCGCGAGAAGCTGGCCGAGATCATCAACCGCGAGATGGGCAAGCCACTGGACCAGGCCCTCGGCGAGGTCGACTTCAGCGCGGCGATCTACGAGTACTACGCCGACAACGCCGAGAAGTTCCTCGCCGACGAGCCGATCGAACTGCTCGACGGCGACGGCAGCGCGGTGATCAAGCGCGGCCCGGTGGGCGTCCTGCTGGGCATCATGCCGTGGAACTACCCGTACTACCAGGTCGCACGGTTCGCCGGGCCGAACCTGACGCTGGGCAACACGATCGTGCTCAAGCACGCCCCACAGTGCCCGGAGTCCGCCGAGGCCATCCAGCAGATCTTCGACGACGCCGGCTACCCCGAAGGTGCCTACGTCAACGTGTACGCGACCAACGAGCAGATCGCCGACGCCATCGCCGACCCGCGGGTGCAGGGCGTGTCCCTGACCGGTTCCGAGCGTGCCGGTGCCGCGGTCGCCGAGATCGCCGGGCGCAACCTGAAGAAGGTGGTGCTGGAGCTCGGTGGCTCCGATCCGTTCATCGTGCTGTCCAGCGACGACCTGGACGCGACCGTCGAGGCCGCGATGGCGGGCCGCTTCGAGAACACCGGTCAGGCGTGCAACGCGGCCAAGCGGTTCATCGTCTCCGCCGACCTTTACGACGAGTTCCTCGACAAGTTCACCAAGAAGGTGGTCGAAGCGGCCGACGGGCTGGCTCCATTGTCGTCGGTGGGCGCGGCCCAGCGGTTGGCCGAGCAGATCGATCGCGCGGTGGCCGACGGCGCCAACCTGGTCTCGGAAGGCAAGCGTGACGGCGCCTACTTCCCGCCGGGTGTGCTGACCGGGGTCTCCCCCGACTCGGCGACCTATCGCGAGGAACTGTTCGGTCCCGTGGCGATGGTCTTCAAGGTCAGTTCCGAGGACGAGGCCGTCGAACTGGCCAACGACATCCCGTTCGGACTCGGCTCGTATGTCTTCACCACGGATGAAGAGCAGGCCAAGCGGGTAGCCGACAAGATCGACGCCGGAATGGTGTTCGTGAATGTGGTCGGCGCCGACGGTGTCGAGCTGCCGTTCGGCGGAGTGAAGCGCTCCGGTTTCGGACGGGAGTTGGGCCGGTTCGGCATCGATGAGTTCGTCAACAAGAAACTGATCCGGATCGGATAACCCATGAGCACCACCACGGCTCCGGCCAAGAAGGACATTTACACACCGCTGGAGCTGTTCGCGACCGACCGGTTGCTCGACTCCGACGAGCGCGACATCGCCGCCACCGTCCGCAAGTTCGTCGACACCCGGCTTCGGCCGAATGTCGAGGATTGGTTCGAATCCGCGACCCTGCCAAGAGAACTCGGCAAGGAGTTCGGCGACATGGGCCTGTTGGGCATGCACCTGCAGGGTTACGGCTGCGCGGGGACCAACGCGGTCAGCTACGGCCTGGCCTGCATGGAGCTCGAGGCCGGTGACAGCGGGTTTCGCAGTTTCGTGTCGGTCCAGGGCTCGCTGTCGATGTTCTCGATCTACCGGTACGGCTCCGAGGAGCAGAAGAACGAGTGGCTGCCCCGCCTGGCTACCGGCGAAGCGATCGGATGCTTCGGCCTGACCGAGCCGGACTTCGGTTCCAACCCGGCCGGGATGCGCACCCGCGCGAGGCGCGACGGAAGCGATTGGGTGCTCGACGGCACCAAGATGTGGATCACCAACGGTAATCTCGCCGATGTGGCCACGGTGTGGGCGCAGACCGACGACGGTGTTCGGGGATTCCTGGTACCGACCGACACCCCCGGGTTCACCGCCAACGTGATCCACAAGAAGCTGTCGCTGCGGGCCTCGGTCACCTCCGAACTGGTGCTCGACAACGTGCGGCTGCCGGCGTCGGCCCAGCTGCCGGAGGCCACCGGTCTGGGTGCGCCGCTGTCGTGCCTCAACGAGGCCCGATTCGGGATCGTGTTCGGCGCGCTGGGAGCGGCACGCGACAGTCTCGAGACCGCGATCGCCTACGCGCAAGAGCGTGAGGTCTTCGACCGGCCGCTGTCGAGTTTCCAGCTGTCACAGGAGAAGCTGGCCAACATGACCCTCGAGTTGGGCAAGGGCATGCTGCTGGCCGTTCACCTCGGCCGGATGAAAGACGCCGAAGGCGCCCGTCCCGAGCAGATCAGCCTCGGCAAGCTCAACAACGTCCGCGAGGCGCTGGCCATCGCGCGCGAATGTCGAACCCTGCTGGGCGGCAGCGGGATCACGCTGGAGTATTCGCCGCTGCGGCACGCGAACAACCTCGAGTCCGTGCTCACCTATGAAGGCACCTCCGAGATGCACCTGCTGTCGATCGGACGGGCGCTGACCGGCCAGGCTGCGTTCCGCTGAGGTGACCGACGCGACCGAACTGCGGCATCTGATCGCCGGAGAATGGCACGCCGGCCACGGCGAAGTCATCAGCAGTATCAACCCGACCCGGCCGAGTGCGGTTGTCGCCGAGGGACTTTGCGCAACACCGGCCGACGTCGACAGTGCCGTCGGCGCGGCAGGCGAGGCGCTGAGAGGGTGGGCCCGCACACCCATCCATGAGCGTGGCGCCGTCCTGCTGGCGGCGGCCGCTGTGGTCGAGCGCAACGCCGCAGCGTGGGGCCTCGAACTGGCGACCGAGGAGGGCAAGACCAAGGCCGAGGGCATCGGCGAGGTTCGCCGGGCCGCTCAGATCCTGCGGTACTACGGCAACGAAGGCGACCGCCAGGCCGGCGAGATCTTCGCCTCGCCGCGGGCAGGCGAGCAGATTCTGGTGACCCGCAAGCCGCTCGGTGTCGTCGCCGTCATCACTCCCTTCAACTTCCCCATCGCGATCCCGGCGTGGAAGATCGCCCCGGCCTTGGTCTACGGCAACGCCGTGGTGTGGAAGCCGGCGACAACCGTTCCGCTGCTGGCGATCCGGCTCGCCGAGGCGCTGACGTCAGCCGGCCTGCCGGCGGGCGTGCTCAACCTGGTGATCGGCGAGTCTGCAATCGGTGAGGCGCTGGTCGAACACCCCGACATCGCCGCGATCAGCTTCACCGGCTCTACCGCAGTAGGCCGTCGCATCGCCGCCTCGGCCGCGGCCCGGGGCGTGCCGGTCCAGGCCGAGATGGGCGGAAAGAACGCGGCCATGGTCCTCGACGACGCGGATATCGAGCTTGCCCTGGACCAGGTGATGCTGGGAGCATTCCGCTCCACTGGCCAAAAGTGCACGGCCACATCACGATTGATTGTCACCGAAGGAATTGCCGACCGGTTCCTCGACGAGCTCGCGACCCGGGTCGACGCGCTGGTCGTCGGCGACCCGACCGACGAGGCGACGCAGATGGGTCCGGTGATCACCGGTGCTGCACAGCGGAATATCTACGGGGGCCTGGGCACCGCCATGAACCAAGGCGCCGAGGTGCTGGCCGGTGGCGAGCCCTACTTCAAGGGCCTGCTGGCGGAGGGCTTTTTCGTCGCACCCACGCTGGTGGAGTTGAGCGAACCGGCCGACATCTGGTCCGAGGAATTGTTCGGCCCGGTACTGGCCGCGCGGCGCGCCACAGATGCCGACGAGGCGTTCGCATTGGCCAACGAGAGCGAATTCGGGCTGTCGGCAGCCATTTTCACCCAAGACCTGACCCGCGCACTCCGCGCTGTAGAGCAGATCGACGTCGGGGTGCTGCACATCAACTCGGAATCGGCTGGGGCAGATCCGCACGTACCGTTCGGCGGGGCGAAGAAGAGCGGGCTCGGACCAAAAGAGCAGGGCACCGCGGCCCGCGAGTTCTTCACCCACACCACCACGGTGTATCTGCGCGGCGCGGCAGATTGAGTGAGTACCGAGGACGGCGATTCGGCCGACGTATGACGCCTCAGTACTCACTCAACGGCTAGTTCGTTTCGGCGGCACGCGCCTGCTGGCGCTTCTCCTTCTCGACGTCGGCCAATTCGTCGAGGCGGTCGGCGTCCTTGCGGATGGCAACGGCCTCCCCGCGCTTGTCGGCGGCGCCGTCCAGCTTCGCTTGGGCGGCCTTGGTCGCCATCTTCTCCGCAGCGGTGATATTCGCCTGCTCGGTCTGCTTGGCGTTCTCCACTGCCGCGGTGCGCTGCGACGCGGCCTTGTCCGCCCGCTCCTTGACCGCGGCTGCGCGGTCGGCAGCGTTCTTTGTGGCCTCCCGCTTGCGCGCCTCGGCCTGCTGCCGGGACTGCTGGACCGTCTTCTGCTTTGTCGCGACGGCATTTTGCCGCTGCTTCTCGGCTTCTTCTTGACGGGCCTTGAAATCCCGGCCGGCCTCGCGCACCTCTTCACCCGCCTGGGCATCCAACTCGGCGGCAAGGCGAAGCGCCTCACTGCGGTCGGCCAGGGCCGCGCCCCGCTCGGCAATGTCGGGCGCATTGAGCAGATTGCCGACGGCCACATCCAGCGCCCCGAGCGAGCGCTCGTAGATCAACCGTGCCCGCGACTCGCTGTCGAAACGGGCGAACACCTGCTCCTCCACGATCTGCAGCGGCACTCGGGCTGTTCGATACTGCAAGCGAAGAATCGCAAAGGGCAGGTCGGAGATTTTCATTGAATTCCTTTTTCGTTCGATAGTCGTTGTCACTCAGGCAAATCCGCGTCTTTAGTCAGCTCGTGGGCTTCGCTTCTGAGTCGATCTGCCTCTGCCCTGGCCGAGGCGGCGGCGCGTACCGAGTCCTGGTGATCCTCGGCGGCAGCCTCGGACTTCTCCCGAGCCTGCTCGGATTCCAGCCGGGCTCGCGCCTCGGCGCCGGTGACTCGGCGCTGGGCGTCTTGTTCGGCTTGTGCGGACGCGGCGGCCGCCAGCTGGTGGGCGTCCTGCTCGGCAGCGCGCTTCTGAGCGGCCGCCTGGCTATCGATGAGCTGTTCGGCCGACGCGGCCCGGCTGCTCACCTGGACGCGGGCGTCGGCTCCGGCGGATCTGGCCTCGGCCTTCTGCGATTGCGCCTCGGCCGCCTCGGCATCCGCGACCGCTTCGGCCGCGTTGGCTTTCTTGCGATGCTGCGCTTCGACCTGGTCGAGTTGCCCCTCGGCGGTCAACGAATCGTTGCCGGTAACAGCGCCGAAGGCCTCTTTGACCTTGCCCTTGATCGAGCCGATCAGGCCGGCCCGCGCCTGCTCGGCATTGTTGTGTTCCATCGTGTCCTCTCATGGAGTGCGTAAACACACGTGTTCCACCAGAGGTGAAGCCGAAACCCTTTGGGCGTCTATGGCTCGACAGTGACCTTGATCGCCTCGCCGCTCTTGACGATTTTGAAGGCGTCGAGCACGTTGTCGAGCGAAATATGTCGGGTGATCAGGTCTTTGACAGGGACCTGCCCGGTGGAGATGTACTCGAGCGCACGCTTGTTGTGCTCGGGCGCTGAGCCGTTCGCGCCGTGGATGTGCAGCTGGCGGTAGTGCACCACGTTCGAGTCGCAGGTGATGGTCGGGTTGGTCTTGGGTAGGCCACCGAAGAAGGAGATGCGCCCGTTGCGCGCGGCCATCGCGATCGCCTGCTCCTGGGTGATGTTGGCGGCCGTCGCGGTGATGATCACATCGGCGCCACGGCCGCCGGTCAGCTCCATGACCTTGGCGACGACGTCGACGTCGGCGGCGTTGATCACCCCGTCGGGGTGGACTGCGTCAGCAGACATCGCCAGGCGGCTGTCGTTGACGTCGACGAGATACACCGGTCCACACTTGTGCACGCCGCGGGCGATCCGGATGTGCATACAGCCGATCGGGCCCGCGCCGAAGACGACGACGGTGTCGCCCTCCTCGATGCCCAGCAGCTCCTGGGCATTGATGGCGCACGCGAAGGGCTCGGCGGCGGACGCCTCGTCGAAGCCGACGTTGTCGGGAATCCGGTTCAGCCCGTCGACGGCGAGGACCTGCTTGGGAACGATCATGTACTCGGCGAAACCGCCGTCGTACTGGTAGCCGACCGACGTCTGGTTCTGGCACACCGCCATCCAGCCCCTGCGACATTCGTGGCAATGCCCGCACGGCACCGCGGCGATGACCTGCACCCGGTCGCCGATCTGCCAGTCGCTGCCGTAGGTCTGATTGACCTCGGCCCCGACCTCGACGACCTCGCCGGCGATCTCGTGGCCGATCGTCCGCGGCGGGGTCAGGTTCTGGTGGCCGTTGTAGAAGATCTTGACGTCGGTGCCGCACGTCGAACAGTTGCGAACCCGGATCTTGACCTCATCAGGCCCGCAGGTGGGCTCCGGGACATCCTCGAGCCGGACATCCTCGGGTGCGTAGAAGCGCAGGGCTTTCATGGCGATCGTCCTTCCTACGGGTGAGCTGACCCACACTCTAACGATATTCCGGGCACAAAACCACAGCCATTTCTGCCCGTTTATGACCGGATGCTTGCATCCATGCCCATATGTGGGTTTTACTGGTCGTTAGATGTGATCGGCATCACCGAAGAATCGGAGGCACCGAGTTGTCCACCACCGAGACACCACCGCGGACCGGGGCACGGGTTCATGTTCAGAAGCTGGGCACGTCGCTGTCGAACATGGTCATGCCCAATATCGGCGCCTTCATCGCCTGGGGCCTGATCACCGCCCTGTTCATCAAGGCCGGCTGGCTGACCGGGATCTTCCCGGGTCTGCGCGATCCGGGCGGTTGGGTGGCCAAGATCGGCGGCTGGGGGGACTTCGCCGACGGCGGCATCGTCGCGCCGATGATCACCTACCTGCTGCCGATCCTGATCGGAGCCACCGGCGGCCGGATGGTCTACGGAATCCGCGGTGGCGTGGTCGGCGCAATCGCGACCATGGGCGTGATCGCGGGCACCGACATCCCGATGTTCCTCGGCGCGATGATGATGGGGCCTCTCGGCGGTTGGGTGATGAAGAAGGTCGACGCCATCTGGGACGGCAAGGTTCGCCCCGGCTTCGAGATGCTCATCGACAACTTCTCGGCCGGCATCGTCGGGCTGATCCTGGCCGCCTTCGGCTTCTTCGGAATCGGTCCGATCGTGTCGGGCTTCAGCCACGGCGCCGGCCGGGTGGTGGATTTCCTGGTCGCCCACGACCTGCTGCCACTGACGTCGATCTTCATCGAGCCGGCCAAGGTCCTGTTCCTCAACAACGCGATCAACCACGGGGTACTCACGCCGCTGGGCACCACTCAGGCCCTGCAAACCGGCAAGTCCGTGCTGTTCCTACTGGAAGCCAATCCCGGCCCCGGACTGGGAATCCTGCTGGCGTTCATGGCATTCGGACGAGGTGCCGCCAAGGCATCGGCACCGGGCGCGGCGATCATCCAGTTCTTCGGCGGCATCCACGAGATCTACTTCCCGTACGTCCTGATGAAGCCCAAGCTGATCGCCGCCACCATCCTCGGCGGCATGACCGGCATCTTCATCAACGTGCTGTTCGGATCCGGACTGCGCGCACCGGCCGCACCGGGCTCCATCATCGCCGTCTACGCCCAGACCGCCACCGGTAGCTACCTCGGTGTCACGCTGTCGGTAGTGGGCGCCGCTGCAGTCTCATTCGCGGTGGCCGCGCTCCTGCTCAAGACCGACCGCTCCGACGACGACGGAGACCTGGCCGCCGCGACCGCGGGCATGGAGGCACTCAAGGGCAAGAAATCGAGCGTGTCCTCGGCGCTGGTGGGATCCGCCGACGGGGCTGCATTTGCCGGCTCCGCCGACGGGGCCCCCATCACCAACATCGTGTTCGCCTGCGACGCCGGAATGGGCTCGTCGGCGATGGGCGCTTCGGTGCTGCGCAAGAAGGTTCAGGGGGCCGGCTTCTCCGACGTCAAGGTGACCAACCAGTCCATCGCCAATCTCACCGACACCTACGGACTGGTGGTCACTCACCGGGATCTGACCGCACGCGCACGGCAGAGGACACCGTCGGCGGTCCACGTCTCGGTGGACAACTTCATGAACGCGCCGCAGTACGACGAGATCGTCGAGCTGCTCGGAAAGGCCAACGGCGGCAACGGCACTGCGGCCACTTCGGTCGAACCAGCCGATGAGGCACCCGGCGAGGACGTGCTGGCCCTCGAGTCGATCGTGCTGGCCGGGACGGCCACCACGCGCGACGGGGCGATCAGCGAGGCGGGCCGGTTGCTGGTGGCCGCCGGCGCGGTTGAACCGTCCTATGTGCACGCGATGCACGAGCGGGAGGGCTCGGTGTCGACCTATATGGGCAACGGCCTGGCGATCCCGCACGGCACCAACGAGGCCAAGGACGCCATTCGGCGCACCGGGATCTCGTTCGTGCGCTACGCCCAACCCATCGACTGGAACGGCAAGCCCGCCGAGTTCGTGGTCGGCATCGCCGGTGCGGGCAAGGACCACATGGCGTTGCTGACCAGGATCGCCGGGGTGTTCCTCAACAACGACGAGGTGGCCCGGCTTCGGAACGCCACGAGTGCCGACGAGGTCCGGGCGGTGCTCGGCGGCGACGGCGGGTGAGAATACCGAGGTGGATTCGGACACCCGCCAAGGCCGCATAGTCGAGTTCGCCCGCACCAGGGGGCGAGTCGAGGTGGCGGCGCTGGCCGAGGAACTCGACGTCGCCGCCGAGACGATCCGCCGCGACCTGAAGGTGCTCGCCGGTCGCCGGATCCTCAAACGCGTGCACGGCGGCGCCATACCGCTGGAGACCGCGGCATTCGAATCGACCGTCGAATACCGCAGCCAGGTCGACCTCGCCGAGAAGCACCGGATCGCCGGGGCGGCCACCGAGCTGTTGCACGGAGCCGAAACGGTGTACCTGGACGAAGGTTTCACTCCCCGGCTGATCGCCGAACGGCTGGCCGATCAGGAGCTGACGGTGGTGACTTCGTCACTGCTGGCCGCGGAGGCGCTGGCACACAGTGAGTCGGTGACGGTCCTGCTGCTCGGCGGCCGGATGCGGGGCCGCACGCTGGCGACGGTGGACCATTGGGCTACCGACATGCTCGGCAGCCTGGTGATCGACGTCGCTTACCTTGGCACGAACGGCATTTCGCCCGAGCATGGCCTCACCACGCCCGACCCGGCCGTCGCCGCGGTGAAGCACATGGCAGTCAAAGTCGCCCGTCGCCGGGTTCTGGTGGCCGCGCACACGAAATTCGGCGTCAGCAGCTTCTGCCGATTCGCCGACGTGGCCGATTTCGACTCGATCGTGACCGGCACGGAGTTACCCGCCGCCGATGCCCGCCGGTATGAGGCGATGGGGCCCGCCGTCGTGCGAACCTGACTCGGCCGGGAGGCCACAAAAGGCCCCGAAAAACTATGCCTCACCGCCGAGTTCATTCTGTCGCCGCTCGGCGTCGGCCCGGTCCGGTGTCATCTCAGACTGGTCCAGCCACGTCTGCACATCACCGCCAAGACGGTCGGCGGAGAGGTTGGCAAAGTCCAAGGCGAGCACCGCCATGGCTGCCAGCACCTGCATGGCCCGCCCACTGCGGTGAATCTCTGTCATGAGTTCGCCCAGTGAGTGGTTGTCGTCGTCGCACAACGCGGAGAGGTACCGCCGGGCGTCGGCGAACTCCCGGTCGACATGCCCGGCCCGGCTACGGAAATCGTCCACCGAGGGCAGTCCGTCGGGCTGTTCGATGCTCATGCGCGCGCCTTCCGGTGGTAGGTCAGCCGATGATCCCCCCGGTCACCACGCCGCGCCGCTACTGGCGAAACCCTAACCGCTGAACGACGCCGGGCGAGGCCGTTCAGCCGGGAACGGCCCACCGGAGCCCTGGCGAATTCGACGGCGGAGCCTTGGTTACGGTACCGTAGGTTACTAGTGGGTAACTTAGGAGGTTCCATGACTGGGCTCAAGTACGTGCGGCTGCACGGCGAACTCGTCGCCTACCGGGACAGCGGGCACGGCCCCACCCTGGTGATGTTGCATGGGATCGGCAGTAGTTCACGTACGTGGCGCGCGGTCACCCCCCAGCTGTCCGAACATTTCCGGGTGGTGGCACCGGACCTGCTCGGTCACGGCCAGTCAGCGAAGCCGCGGACCGACTACTCGCTGGGCGCCTTCGCGGTGTGGTTGCGAAATTTCCTCGACGAGTTGGAGATTCCTCGGGCGACGATAGTGGGGCACTCCCTCGGCGGGGGTATCGGCATGCAGTTCGTTCACCAGCATCCCGAATACTGTGAACGGCTCGCGCTGATCGCCAGTGGCGGACTGGGGGCCGAGGTGGGCCTGAGTCTGCGGCTGCTCGCCTCGCCGGCCGCCGAACTCATCGCACCGCTGATCGCACCGAAATCAGTTGTTGCCGTGGGCAATCGACTTCTGAGCCGGCTGGAATCGGTCCGGCCACCTCAGATGGCGACGACCGAGACGTGGGAAGCCTATGCCTCGCTGTCAGATCGCCCCACCCGCCAAGCATTTCTGCGCACCCTGCGCTCGGTGGTCGACTACCGCGGGCAAGCGGTCAGTGCTCGTTCACGGTTGGACGTCACCCACGGCCTGCCCGTCTCACTGGTGTGGGGCGAGCAGGACCCGATCATCCCCGTCGCCCACGCTCGGGCTGCGCACGACGCTCTTCCCGGTAGTCGGCTGCTGATCCTGCCCGGCGTCGAACACACACCTCAGCTGGAAGCGCCCGCCGCCGTTGCGGACTCGCTCGAGGCCTTCGTCAACTCGACAGCACCGTGGACGCCGATGGCGACGGCGTGACGCCCTAGTCGCACGGGCCACGCCGGGTGAGCCGGTGGTACAGCGCGGCGGCCTCAGTTCTGTTGGCGGCACCCAATTTCCGCAGAATGTGCTTGACGTGTACTTTCACCGTGTTCTCCGTCAGGAACAGGGTGGCGGCTATCTGCGCGTTCGTCTTGCCGAGGGCGATGCTGCGCAACACATCCCACTCCCGCGGCGACAGCCGTTCCGTGGCTCGCTCGGCGCGCGGCAACGATGACACCGCGGCCAGCCGTGGTGGGTGCTGCTGGGCCGACGGGCCGCCAGGACCGTCGTCGCCGGCCCGGTCGCCCAGGGATGTCGATGCCTGGTTGATCACTTTCAGCCGGTCGGCGAGTTGGGCCCGCTCGATGGCCAGACCCAGACCGCCGGCGTACAGGCCGAGTAGGTCGCGGTCGATGTCCTGGACACTGCGGTCCGGGTAGCGGTCAGCGTGGATCATCGCCACCGGAGCGCCCCACACATGGACCGGTGCGGCCACGTAATCGGTGGTCCGGGTGAACTTCACGATCTTGTGGAACACCCGGGGATGAGATTGCGCATCGCACACCAGGATTGGGGCGCCACTCAGCAGCATCTCGGATTCCAGCAGTTGACCGGCCAACTGCTGAGAGTGCGCGGTTCCGAAAGCCACGAGCTGCTCGGCGAAATCGGCATCACCAGCGGTGTAGGCGTTGTGCGTCACCCAGATCCCGTGGTCGATCCTGGAGAACAGAACGCGGGTGAACCCGATTCGAGCCGCCGCCTCGGCCGCCAACCCGAGTAGATCGTTCATCGATGACGCCACAACCAGTTGCCTGACGGCATCCTGCACGCCGGCGACGAGACCGCCGGAGCCGGGCTCCTGCACGGCGCTTCGCGCCCGGGCGGTGCCGCCCACCACAGCGGGCAGACGGCTCAGCGAAGTCCCGCCAGATGTCTTCACCGCGGTGTCGAGACGACCGATCACCTCCGCGAGCGTACGCGGTATGGTGATTTATGTCTATAGCTGATAACAGCCATGGACCCGATCGAGCAGCTGAATCTGCCACGCAATAACGCTATTTCTCTCGTCAATGTACTTGTTTGTTACGTTCTGCAACCGGCGCGGGGGCGATCTGGGAGGATGTTTCAATCCGGCCGTCAGGAAGGGACACTCCAGCGATGCAGCCAACCGTCCCGGCCGTCAGACGCAGACCCAAGGACCGCAAGAAGCAGATCCTCGATCAGGCCGCCCGGCTGTTCATCGATCGCGGGTTTCATTCGGTGAAACTGGAGGAGATCGCGGAGGCCGCCGGGGTGACGGCTCGCGCCCTGTACCGCCATTACGACAACAAACAGGCGTTGCTCACCGCGGTGATCCTGAACGCGCAGGACGAGTACCAGAGCTTTCGCAATCCTGAGGGTCGCACAGCCGAGGCGACCGCCCGCCCGCTCCATGACGAGTTGGCCGACCTGATCGCAGCGGCCGTCGAGACCCGAGCGCTGACGGTGCTGTGGCAACGCGAAGCCCGGTATCTCACCGACGACGACCGTGCCGAAGTTCGGCGGCGGATCAACGCCATCGTGGCAGGCATGCAGGCCGGCGTGCGCCTGGAGATGCCCGACCTGAGCCCCCCGCATGCCGAGCTGCGGGCGTGGGCGGTGTCCAGCACCCTGACAAGCCTTGGGCGACACAGCCTCAGCCTGCCCGGCACTGAGCTGAGGAGCGTCTTGTACCGGGCGTGCATGGCGGCCGCCCGCGCCGCACCGGTCGGGGCACTCAAACCGATCGAGGGACCAGCAGGCCGGGAGTCGGTGGCGTTCTCGCGGTACGAGACGCTGTTGGCGGCAGGTGCGCAGTTGTTCCGTGCCCGTGGATATCCCGCTGTGAGCACCGCAGACATCGGCAAGACCGTCGGAATCGCCGGGCCCGGCCTGTACCGTTCCTTCTCCTCCAAGCAGGCCATCCTCGACACCCTGGTACGCCGGCTCGACGAATGGTCCGCCCTGGAGTGCATCCGGGTACTCCGCACCAATAGTCCTGCGGCACAACGGCTTGGCCAGTTGGTCGCCGGGCGAGTACGGATCAGCCTGGACGACCCCGACCTGGTGTCGGTGTCGATCACCGAACTGTCCTCGGCCTCCGAGGAGGTTCGAGACAGTGTCGTCAGGAACCAGGCCGACCGCGATGGACTGTGGATCGACCTCATTCGCACACTTGTCCCGCAGACCACCGTCGCGCAGGCCCGACTACTGGTCGCGGCCGCGGTCAGCTTCATCGACGATGTTTCGCGGACATGGCATCTCACCCGCAGGACCGACGTCGCGCAGGAGATGACCGATATCGCGTTGGCGATCTTGACCAGCCAAGCCGACGCACCCTAGCAGTCCGGCGACAAGACCGATCACCACAGGGCCGCGAGGGTTCCGCCGTCAGCAACCTGTGTCGTCCCGTTGATCATCGACGCGTCGTCGGAGAGCAGGAATGCGACGATGCCCGCCATCTCGTCCGGTCCGGCCATCCGGCCCTGCAGACGGCCGATCATCGTGTCGGCCCCGCCCTCTCCGAGCGCCTCGTCGAACATCGTCATCGCGGTCTGTTGCATCGGGGTGTCGACGAACGCCGGCAGCAGGGCATTGGATCGCACGTTGGCCGTGCGGAGTTCGGCGGCGGTGATCCGGCTGAGGTGAATGATCCCCGCCTTCGACATCCCATAGGCCGCGGTGCCCGCGGCGGCGACCTGGCCGCCGAGTGAGGACATGTTGACGATGGCCCCACCGCCGCGCTCGACCATTCGGGGCGCAGCGTGTTTGGTGCACAGCCAGGCGCCGCGCAGGTTGATTCCGATCACCCGGTCGAAGTCAGCGACTTCGGTGTCCAGCAGCGGGGCGAAATGCACGACACCGGCGTTCGCGACCAGCTTGTCGACGCCGCCGAACTCCGCGACGCACGCCTCGACCATCCCGGCCACCTGCGACTCGTCACTCACGTCGACCTGATGACCGACGGCACCGCCGCCGATCTCGGCCGCCGCGGCCTTCGCGGTATCGGCGTTGATGTCCGCGCACAGTACCTGGCACCCTTCGGCAGCCAGCCGTTTGGCGATGGCCAGACCGATGCCCGCACCCGCCCCGGTCACAATCGCCGACTTGCCGGCCAGGTCGGGATGCGTCATCGCTTCTCCTCTGCGAAACCCTTGCGTGCGAGCATGTGTCAGCCTGCCACCGGCCACACCGTCGCGGCCGACTCGACGTGCAGACCATGTTCCCGGATGGCGCCGAACATGAGCAGCCCCAGCTCCGGGGCGTCGTCGGACAACCGGACGGTGTACACGCCGAGATCGCGCAGAATCCATGCGACGGTCTCGGACAGCAGATCCGATGTTGTCGCGCCGGACAGCAGACCGCAGGCGCGGGCGGTCGGCGGCCGCAGATAGATGATCATGCCGGTGCCACGGGCCCGCATCGCGGCGACCGCATGAGCCAGTTCCGCACCGCAAGCGCAGGCCAGCGAACCGAACACGTCACCCCCGAGGCATTCGAGGTGGATGTGCAAGGGCATCGGCGCGTCCGCACCTGCATTGCCGGCGATCACCGCAAGGTGCTCGGATCCTTCTCGGGGGTCGCGGTAGCCGACGACCGTGAAGGCGCCCGAATCGGTCGGCAGCGTGGTCTCCGCCGAACGCACGACCTGTGGCTCGGTGCGGCGCCGATAGGTCGCCAGTTCGGCCACCGAGACCAGCGGCAGGCCATGCCGACCCGCGAACGACACCAGCTCGGGACGATCCGCCATTCCTGTCGGATTCCGTTGCGACACAATTTCACACAACACACCGGCCGGTCGTCGCATACCGAGCCTGGCCAGGTCGACTGCCGCCTCGGCTGCGCCCGCGGACCGGCCGAGCACGCCGTGCTGCCCGGCCTGCACCGGGATCACATGCCCCGGCCGGCGGAAGTCGGTGGCCGTGGTGTCGGCGTCGGCGAGTGCGGCGATGGTGCGGGCGCGATCGATCGCCGAGATCCCGGTGCCGGTCTCGCGAAAGTCAACCGTCACCCGCTGAGCGGCGATTCCCACTGACTCACCGTCTCGGTGGCACACCGGCGGTAGGTCGAGTCGCTCACAGTCCGCACCGGGCAGGGCGATCCGGACGTAACCGGAGGTGTGCCGGACCGTGAATGTGAGCAGTTGTGCCGTTGCGGCATCCGCGGCGAACACCAGATAACCCTGGTCTTCCGAGTCGTCGACCACGATGGCGGCCCGACCGGTGGCCACGGCGGCGATGGCGCGCCGCACCCGTCCGTACGCGGTCTTCATCGTCGTGACACCACTAACTCAGTCCGCCAAGGAAATCGAGGAGCAACCGATTGGTCTCCTTGGGCTGCTCCTGCTGGATCCAATGCCCGACGCCGTCCACCATGTGGGTGCCGCAGTAGTTGGGCATCACCTCGTGCGCACGTTCGGCCGCCTCGGCACCCCAGGTGGTGCCGACGTCGTACTGACCGCCGATGAAGAGAGCGGGCGGGGTCAGCGGGGTGCCCTCGTACTCGGCGAGGTCGTGCCAGTCGTTGTCGATGTTGTGATAGAAGCTCAACGGGCCGCCGAGTCCGGATCGCTCGAATTCGCCTGTGTAGAAGTCGAGATCAGCGTCGGTGAACCATTCCGGCATGGTCTCGGGGTAGACGAAGGCGTCCTTGAGTCGCGCACCGTGCGGCATGCACAGCGGGCCGGACCGGATCACCTCGATCGGATCCATCGCGGCGAGATCAACCCCGGCCGCCTCGGCGGCCTGCGTCGCGGCGGCCATCGCATCGCCGGACACCGTATAGGTCAGACCGAGCAGCCAGCTGCGGAGATCCTCTTCGACCTCGGCGATGATGCCGTCCTGTTCGGAGAAGTAGTCCTGGTACCAGACCTTGCCTGGGCCGGCCAGTTCCAGGTGGTAGTCGTTGGGCCGGTGTTCGCCGAACGGGCTGCCGGGCAGCCCGATCACTCCTCGTCCGGCGAAGGGCACACTGATCCCGACCACGCCACGACAGCGCTCGGGGTGCAGCCAGGCGAATGTCCAGGCGACCGGGGCACCCCAGTCGTGGCCGATGACCACGGCTTGCTTCTCGCCATAGGCGTCGATCACGCCGAGAATGTCACCGACCAGTTCCTTGATCCGATAGGCGGTCTGCACGCGGTATTTCGAGGACTGGCCGTAGCCCCGCTGGTCGATCGCCACCACTCGGTACCCCGCCTCGGCGAGCACCGGAATCTGGTGGCGCCACGAGTACCACGACTCGGGGAAGCCGTGGACCAACACCACCAACGGCCCCTCGCCCTCCTCAACGGCGTGGATACGGGTGCCACGGCAGTTGAGCATCCGATGGGTCTGCGACATCACGACCTCTTCTCTAATGGGACCGGGTGGCAGCCAAACCGATTGATACTTCCTCGGTTCGGATCAGGTCTTCGACGGTTGGAATGGTGCGGTTCTCGTAGTTGCGCGCGATGAGGGTCTTCTGCCCGGACAGTTTGGTCCGGGCCCATTTGCCGACCACGCGTGCTGCCACCTTCGGCGTCATCAGTGCCGCAGCGGGTTTGACCAGATGCACGACGGCCAGGAACTCGTTGTAGGTCTCCGGGTCGTCGTGTACCAACTCCATCACGCGGTCCATGTACCAGGTCAGTGCGCCGAAGTAGAAGGGCCGCTTCTTGTCGGCGTCCTTGAGCCAGTCGAACCGAAGATTCTGTTCCCTGATCACGAACCAGGCGGTATCGGCCAACTTGGCGATCGTGCGGAAATAACGGCGAGGCAGATCCGGATCGGTGGGCCCGTATTTGGCCAGCAGCAACTGCATCTCCCGGACTTCCTTGAGCGCCAATGTCATTCCGAGCCCGGATACCGGGTCGGCACTTGTGTAGGCGTCTCCGACCACCACCAGAGCACGCGGCAGGTTGCGCTTCTTCTCGTAGTGCAGCCGCAGCATATTGGGATAGCGGAAGTTGTAGATCGGCGAGGCCGGCTCGAGGCCGTCGATGTTCTCCCCGATCACCGCCGACGGCATCCGGTTGGCGAACTCGCGGAACTCCTGTGCCGTACGCGGCGGCGAGTAGCAGTTGTAGGCCACCAGCGATGTGGACAGGATGGTGCGCGAGCTGTCGGTGTAGTACTGCGCGGCGTAGGTGTCCTCGTAGGGACGGTATGCGTAACAGATGACCATCACCTTGTCGTCCCACTGCCGCTCGGGCGGCACGTGGTGAAACATGGTGGAGTAGAAACAGTTGATGATGTCCTGCTCCACCTCCGGCGCCCCGATGCCGATACGGTCCAGGAACTCCGGGAAACGGGTGTTCTTCCCCGATGCGTCGACCACGAATTCAGCTGCTATGACGTCAAGTTCGTCACCGTCGCCGGCGACTGCGACACCGATCACGGTGTCATCGGCACGGTCATAGACCAGGTCGGCCACTTCGGATTCATAGCGGAAGCTGATCCGTGGTTCGTCGTCGAGGCGGCGTCGAACACACCACTCCAGCAGGGGCCGGGCCGCGCAGACGATCTGGATCGGCCCGGTGCCCGGCTTCTTCCAGGTGCCACCGAGCCGGATGCGGTACTGCGCGGCCATGTCGACGTCGAATGCGCCCTCACGGACCATGTCGTCGATGATTCCGGGGAAGAACCTCTCGAGTTCGATGCGCCCCGCGGTGAGCAGATGGTGCAGGTGCCAGCCTTGCGCCGCACCCGGCCTGCCCTCGCGGCGGGTGTGCGGTGCATCCTTTTCCAGGACGATGACCTTGTCGAAGGTCTCACTGAGCACCTTGGCCGCAGCGATTCCCGCAATGCTCCCGCCGACCACCACCGCGGTGCCACGCCCGCGACGGCGCACATCTGCCAGATCCACCGTGGCGTAGTCCAGTCGTGGTGCTGATCGCCGGCGCGCGGCACCACTGGCCACGAACTTCTCGTAGTACAGCCCGGTGCCGTGGATACCGTTGTCGTCCAGCCATTTCCGGGTGTCGGTGATCAGCCCGGCGGGACCGCATAGATAGACGTCGGCGTTACCGCCGTCGAACATGCGCGCGTCGAGCAGATCGGTGACCCGGCCCACCGCTCCGGTCCACTGGGCACTCGGACGTGAGACGACGGTGTGGACTTCCAGCCCGGGCAACCGCCGCTTCAATGCCTCGAGTTCGTCGAGCTTGCACAGGTCTTCGACGTCGCTGACGCCGTAGAGCAGGTGAACCGTCCCGCGGTGGTCGTCCTTCAGACTCTGCGCCATCGCGAGGATCGCCGACAGCCCGGTGCCGCCGGCCACCAGGACCACCGTGCGCGCTGTCGGTCGCAGGTAGAAACCGCCCTTGCTGCACCGCATGGCAATTCGATCACCGGGTTGGGCCTTCTCACGCAGATAGTCCGACATCACGCCCTGGGGCAGCAGCCGGACGATGAACTCCACCTCGGTGCGTCCGTCGGCGGGATGCGCGTAGGAGTAGTTGCGCCACACCGTGCTGCCGGGCACCTGTAACTGGGCGAATTGCCCGGGCAGATAGACCAGGGGTCCGAGCGCGGAGACGTCGACGCGGAGCAGCGCCGTCGTCGGGGACACGTGCTCCACCGCGGTCACCACGCCGGTACCGGTGACCAACCGGGCGGCATTGTCGTCGGCGGGGTACTGCACGCTGATCAGGCAGTCGGATTTCGCGAACGTCTGACAGGTCAAGACCTTGCGGGCGTCGCGTTCGACTTCGGAAAGCCCTTCGGTACGCCCCATCTCGTAATCGCCTGCGACACAAGTGGCCACGCACGTCCCACAGATCCCGCTCTGACATTCGTTGACGATCGCGATGCCATTTTCCTCGGCAGCCTCCAGGATCGACTGGTCGTGCTGCACCGCCATCGTCTTGCACGTTCCGTCCGAATACCGCACGGTGATCTCGGGCATCTGCATGTCTTTCGGCCTTCTCCTCAGACGATCGCCGACACGGGCTTCTTGGCGATCCGGGCATTGAGGCGCGGCATGACCTCCTCGGCCAGGAGCCGCATCGACTCCTTCCACGGGCCTGGATTGTCGAGGTAGTCGAAACCGAGGATCAGTAGATGGCCGAAGCCACCGACCTGGTCGTAGGTGGCCTCCAGCTTGTCGACCACGGTGTCGACGGACCCGACCACAAAGGTGTTCTCCGCCAGATACTCCGGCGTCACATCCTCGTCGGGCACCGAGGGGTTGTGCTTGTAGAACTTGGTCATCCCGAACATCCGGAACGTCGGCAGAACGTACTCACGCATGTTGCGGCCCATCATGCCGTCGACCGCGTACCGGAACGCCTGTTCGTCGGTTTCGGCGACGACCACCTCCCGCACCAGGCGCCAGTCTTTCCGATCCGGCGTGCGTCCGGACCGGGCGGCACCCTCGAGCACCGCGTCCCAGTGTGAGGCAACATATTCGGTGTTGAGATCCAGGCTCATCGGGAGGTAGCCGCGCTCGCCGGCCATCTTCAGCGTCTCGGAGCCCGCACTGAATCCGGTCACCCCGATCGGGGGGTGAGGAGCTTGGAAGGGCTTGATGTGCCGCTTCATCAGGCCTTCGAACATCGGCGCTATTCCGTTGGCGTTCCAGTACTTCCCACGGAACTCCCACGGTTGATCCTCGGTCCAGACCTTCAGCATGATCTCGAGTGCCTCGCGGGTCATCTCCCGGTGCTCGCCGTTCTGGCCGTCGACGTCGAACAATGCCCAGTCGCCGGGAATGCCGCTGGCGCCGACACCGAGCATGAAGCGGCCCTGAGCGAGGTGGTCGAAGTAGGCCACTCGATGGGCCAGTTCGACGGGATGGTGATACGGCAGCAGATGGGCACCGGGGGCGAGCTTGATGTTCTTGGTGCGCAGCAGCGCCTGGGCCAGCAGCAGGTCGGGTGCGCAGATCGGTTCCCACGGCACGGTGAAGTGCTCGCCGACCCACGCCTCCACGTAGCCGAGCTCATCGGCCAGTGTGATCAGGTCGAGGTCCCACTGGGTCGCGTCGTACAGGCTGCGCTCCGGTGGATGCGCCGGCATCAGGAAAAGTCCGATCTCCATCTTGAACCCTCTCGGTAGTGGTCGACCACGCGCATCTGAAGTCTCGGTTGCGAGGCGCAACCCCTCTGCTGCGATGTTCAACACAGTACTAGCAAGATACTTGAAACGATGCAAGAACCATTTTTCTTGCCTGTTTGGTGAGCTGCGCGTTTCCATTCAAGCGTATCGGCTATGGACATTTTGCAGATATTCCGCGTAGCGTGCTGCATCAGCGGCGGCCGCCCGCGGCAACGGAAGGGAGCATTCGTGCAGCATTTCGACTACATCGGCTATGAACTGATCCAGGACGGCCGGATCGCGGTGATCACTCTCGATCGCCCGAAACAGCGCAACGCGCAGAACCGCGGCATGCTCGTCGAACTCGGCACGGCGTTCGAACTGGCCGAAGAGGACGACACCGTCCGCGTGGTGATACTGCGGGGGGCCGGCCCCAGCTTCTCTGCCGGCCACGATCTCGGCTCCGCCGACGACGTCCGGGAACGCTCACCAGGGCCCGGTCAGCACCCGACCTACCTGTGCAATGGCGGGACACTGGGCGGCGCCAATGCCCGGCACCGGCAGGAATGGCATTACTTCTTCCAGAACACCAAGCGGTGGCGCAACCTGCGCAAGATCACGATCGCCGAGGTGCATGGACTGGTGTTGTCGGCAGGGCTGATGCTGACCTGGTGCTGCGACCTGATCGTCGCCGCCGAGGACACGGTTTTCGCCGACGTCGTCGGCACCCGGCTCGGGATGTGCGGCGTGGAGTACTTCGGCCATCCCTGGGAATTCGGCCCTCGCAAAGCCAAAGAGCTGCTGCTCACCGGCGACTCGCTGAGCGCCGACGACGCCCACGCCCTGGGCATGGTCAGCAAGGTGTTCCCGACCGCCGAACTCTCGGCGCGGACAATCGAGTTCGCCACCCGCATAGCCAAAGTGCCGACCATGGCGGCGCTTCTGATCAAGGAGTCGGTCAACCAAACCGTGGATGCCATGGGCTTCTCCACCGCACTGGACGCCTGCTTCTCGCTGCACCAGCTCAATCACTCGCACTGGGCCGAACTCAACGGCAACCCGCTGGGCATCGGCACCGTTGAGGACGGGCTCGAGGATTGGCGGCTGGCCCCAGAAATCCTGCCCGCCGCAAAGAACCGGCCCTGAAAGCGGAGCACAGGTGGACATCGACTATCCCGACGAAGCGCAATCGTTCCGCGAGGAGATCCGGGCCTTCCTGGCCGAGCACCTGCCTGCCGGCTGGGCCGGCCCCGGCGCTCTGCCTCCCGAAGAGCGTGAGCAACTCCGGCACCAGTGGCGCAAGGTGCTCGCCGACCGCGGACTGGTAGCGGTCTCCTGGCCCAAGGAGTATGGCGGCGGCGGACTCTCAGTGATCGAACAAGCGGTTCTGGCCGAGGAGTTCGCCCGCTGCGGCGCCCCCGAGCGCGACGAGAACGACATGTTCGGTATCGATCTGCTGGGCAACACGTTGATCGCGCTGGGTACCGAGGAGCAGAAGAAGCGGTTCCTGCCGCGCATCCTGTCCGGGGAAGACCGGTGGTGTCAGGGTTTCTCCGAACCGGAGGCCGGCTCGGATCTCGCATCGGTGCGGACGAAGGCGGTATTGGCGGGGGGCGATGACGGGGCGAGCGAAGCGACGGGAGAACAACACTGGATCATCAACGGGCAGAAGATCTGGACGTCGGCGGGGCCGACGGCGAATTGGATCTTCGTCCTGGCGCGCACTGATGCCTCGGTGCGCAAACACCAGGGCCTGTCGCTGTTGCTGGTGCCGGTCGATCAGCCGGGCGTGGTGGTGCGGCCCATTGTCAACGCTGCCGGACACGCGTCGTTCTCCGAGGTCTTCTTCACCGATGCCCGAGCCGCGGCCGGCGACGTGCTCGGCGGGGTCGGTGGCGGCTGGGCTACCGCGATGACCGTGCTCGGCTTCGAGCGTGGATCCCAGATCACCACGGCAGCAATTGAATTCGGACGAGGCCTCGACTGGCTACGGAAGCTGGCGGCCGAACGTGGCCGGCACACCGATCCGTTGGTCCGCGATGAGCTCGCCTGGTGCTACTCGCGCGTGCAAATTCTGCGCTACCAGGGGTACCGCGGCCTGACCACACTGTCCAACGGCAAACGCCCGGGTGCCGAAGCCGCTATCAACAAGGTGATCTGGAGCGAGTACTTCCGCCGATACACCGATCTGGCGATGAACATCCTGGGCACCGACGCGCTCTGGGCTGACGGCCCGGGAAACGGTGCCGCTCTGATCATCCCGGCACCGGGTACGGCGAATTCGGTCGCCTGCTGGCTGGACGAGTTTCTCTACGCGCGGGCGGCCACCATTTACGCCGGCAGCTCCCAGATCCAGCGCAACGTGATCGGTGAACAGCTGCTCGGACTGCCGAAGGAGCCGCGCTGACATGGACTTTCAATACAGCAGTGAGCACACGGCGCTCCGGGATTCGACCCGTGACTTCCTCGATGTCCACGGCAGTGACGAGCGCGGCTGGAACAGGTTGTGCACCGAGCTGGAGTTACCCGGGTTGGCCGTGCCGGTCGAGTACGGCGGTGTCGGCGCAACGCTGGTCGAATCGGCGATCGTGTTCGAGGAGTTCGGCCGCGCCCTGAGCCCACTTCCCCTGGCATCGCATGTTTTCGCGGTCCATGCGGTGCTGTGCTTGGGCGATGACGAACAGCGTCATCGCCTGCTGCCCGGCCTGCTCGGTGGGACACTCAGGGCAGCGTTCGCAGTGACCGGTCCGAACGCCGGTGACGCGGCGTCTGCGACGGTCTCGGCCACCGGAGGTGCCGGCCACACTGTGCTGGACGGGGTATGCGGTCCCGTGCTGCACGGTCACGGCGCCGATCTGCTCGTCGTCGCGGCCTGTACCGGTGACGACATGGGGCTCTATGTGGTCGACACCGCCACCCCCGGCGTCGGCGTGACACCGCTGCCCTCCTTCGACGCCTCACGGCCGGTTGCGCGGGTGACGCTGGGGCAGGCCGCCGCCGAACGTCTTGACGCAGCACCGGACGCACTGGACCAGGTACTGGACACCGCGCGAGTGCTGCTGGCCGCCGAGATGCTCGGCGGCGCCGAAGCCTGTCTGGCTCGCAGCATCGAGTATGCCTGCAGCAGAAGTCAATTCGATCGCCCGATCGGAACATTCCAGGCGGTCAAACACATGTGCGCGGAAATGGCGATCGAGATCGACGCGACCAGGGTGGCGGTCATGTTCGCGGCGATGAGCGCGGACGACCCCGGTGAGCTGGCCGTCGCCGCGCCGCTGGTGAAGGCTCAGGCGGCGGACACTTTCACCCTCTGCGCGAACACCGCCACCCAGGTACACGGCGGTATCGCGTTCACCTGGGAACACGACCTGCACCGCTATCTGCGTCGAGCCAAGACCTGCGAGGCGCTGTTCGGCAACAGCAGCCAGCACCGAGCACTCCTGGCCGATCGGGTCGGCCTATGACGTCGGCGTCGACGGGAATCACACTCAGCGATGTCCTGGCCAGACACGCCCGGGTGCGCCCGGACAGCCTCGGATTCGTGGACCCGCACCGCCGCGGCACCTTCGGCGAGATCGACACGCGGGTGACGAGATTGGCCAACGCCCTGGCCCAGCGCGGAATCGGCCGCGGTGACCGGGTCGCCGTGCTGGGGCTGAACAGCCTGGAGGTCGTCGAGACCTGGTTCGCCACTCTGCGACTGGGCGCCGTCGTCGTACCCCTGAACTTCCGCCTGGTGGCCGACGAGATCGCCTACCTGCTGGCCGACAGCGGTGCGGCGGCGGTCGTGGTCGACGCCGCGCTGGCCCCTGTCGTCGAGCGGGCGCGGGCGGCGTCGGTGCGTTCGGTTCTGACGATCGGTGGCGACTTGCAGCCCGCCATCGACCGTGCCGCCGACGAGCCCATCGACATCCGCGTCGGCGACGAAGAACCCGCCTTCATCATGTACACCTCGGGCACCACCGGGTTCCCGAAAGGTGCTGTGCTGACGCATCGCAACCTCTACCTTCACGCCTTCAGCTCGATCGCCACGCTCGGCCATCTGCCGAACGAGTGCTGGCTGGGGGTGGCGCCGCTGTTCCACACCGCGGGCGTGTCGGGGATGCTGCCCGCGTTCTTCACCGGGGGCACGGTCATCATCCCGCCCTCCGGCGGATTCGACCCCGAGGCGACGGTGAGCACCATCGTCAGCGAGCGCGTCACCTCGTGCTGGATGACCCCATCCCAATGGCAGGCAGTCTGCGCGATGGACCGCCTCGGGCAGTGGGACCTGTCGTATCTCCGGCGAATCTGGTGGGGCGCCGCCCCCGCGAGCACCACATTGCTGCAGAGCATGACCGAGGCGTTCCCCGACGCGGAGATCATCGCGGCGTTCGGACAAACCGAGTGCAGCCCCATCACCTGCCTGCTGCGCGGCGACGATGCGATCCGCAAAATCGGTTCGGTCGGAACACCGATGCTCAACGTGGAGGCTCGCATCGTCGACGACGACATGAACGACGTCGCCCCCGGCGCGGTCGGTGAGATCGTCTATCAGGGTCCGCTGGTGATGAAGGAATACTGGAACAACCCCGCCCAAACCGCGGCGGCTTTCCACGGCGGATGGTTCCATTCCGGTGACCTGGTCCGGCAGGATGAGGACGGCTACCTCTACGTGGTCGACCGGAAGAAAGACATGATCATCTCGGGCGGAGAGAACATCTACAGCGCCGAGGTGGAGAACGTCCTGGCGGCACACCCGAAGATCGCCGAGGTGGCGGTCATCGGCGTGCCGGATCCGAAATGGGGCGAAACTCCGCTGGCGGTGATCGTGGCCCGCGAAACCGGCGATCCGCCGACCGACAGCGAGATCGAGGCGCACTGCCGTGAACACCTGGCACCCTACAAGCGCCCGCGGCGTATCGCGGTCGTCGACGCGCTACCCCGGAACGCCAGCGGCAAGGTGCTGAAAGGCGTTCTGCGCGAACAGTACGGTGCACTCCGGTCCTACGCCGCGGGACCTGACGGCGCCCCGCTGCTCGACGAGACGATCGGTGCCAACCTCGAGCGCACCGCCGCGGCACACGCGGGTGTCGACGCGCTGGTCGAGGTCGCGACGGGCCGGTCGTGGACCTATGCCGAACTGAATCGGGAGATCGATCTAGTGGCCCGGGCGTTGATCGCCTCGGGCATCGGCAAGGGAGACCGGGTCGGTATCTGGGCGCCCAACTGCGCGGAGTGGACCGTGGTGCAGTACGCCACCGCCAAGGCCGGCGCGATCCTGGTCACCATCAACCCCGCGTACCGAACTCACGAGCTGTCCTATGTGCTGCAGCACGCCGGCGTCCGAATGCTGTTGTCCGTCAGCGAGTTCAAGTCATCCCACTACCGAAATATGGTCGCCGAGGTACGCCAGGAGGTGCCCGATCTGACCGAGGTGGTGTTCCTGGACTCCTCGGACTGGGAGTCGCTGAGGCAGCGCGGGGAGACGGTGTCCACCGACCAGTTGCGCGCCCGAATGGACACTCTGACGCCGTCGGATCCGATCAACATCCAATACACCTCCGGGACAACGGGTTCCCCGAAGGGCGCAGTGCTCTCGCATCGCAACATCCTCAACAACGGATACTTCGTCACCGATCTGATCAACTTCGGTCCCGGCGATCGGCTGTGCATTCCGGTGCCGTTCTACCACTGCTTCGGCATGGTGATGGGCAACCTCGGCTGCACCACCCACGGCGCCACGATGGTGATTCCGTCGGCCGGCTTCGATCCGGCCGCGACTCTGGCCGCCGTGGAACAGGAACGCTGCACAGCGTTGTACGGGGTGCCGACGATGTTCATCGCGGTGCTCGGACATCCGGACCTCGCGCACCGTGACGTCTCGTCGCTGCGTACCGGCATCATGGCCGGTGCCCCCTGCCCGGTGGAGATCATGAAGCGCTGTGTCGACGAGTTGAACATGTCGGAGGTGTCCATCGCATACGGGATGACCGAGACCTCGCCGGTGTCCTGTCAGACGCTGCACGACGACGACCTGGAACGACGCACAGCCACCGTAGGACGCGCGCATCCGCACGTCGAGGTCAAGATCGTCGACCCGGAGACCGGTGCGATCGTAGAGCGCGGTGCGACCGGCGAATTCTGCACTCGCGGTTACTCGGTCATGCTCGGTTACTGGAACGACGAGGGCAGGACCCGAGAGGCGATCGACGACGAGGGCTGGATGCACACCGGCGATCTGGCGGTGATGCGAGACGACGGCTACTGCACGATCGTCGGCCGGATCAAGGACATGGTGATTCGCGGCGGCGAGAACGTCTATCCCAGGGAGATCGAAGAATTCCTGCACACCCATCCCGACATCGACGACGTCCAGGTGATCGGGGTGCCCGACCCGCGTCTCGGTGAGGAGGTCTGCGCCTGGATCAAGATGCGCCCCGGCAGCACACCCCTGGACGCCGACGGCGTGCGGGTGTTCTCGGCCGGAAAGCTTGCCCACTACAAGATCCCGCGATATGTGCGGGTGGTCGACGAGTTCCCGATGACCGTCACCGGGAAGGTGCGCAAGGTCGAGATGCGGGACGAGATGGTGCGACTGCTCGACGCGCAGCCTTAGTGGACGCCCTCCATCAACCGGCTCACCCGCGGTGCGAACACCCACACGACGAGGCCCACCACGACCGCGACTGCACCGAGGATGCCGAAGTAGGCGAACTCGCGGTCCGGACGGTAGTACCCCGACAGCACACCCGACATCGACGTACCCAGTCCGACCGAGAAGAAGTACAGTGCCATCATCTGCGCTCGAAATACGTTGGGGGCCAACTGTGTCGTGACCGACAGCCCGATCGGCGACAGCATCAGCTCGGAGATCGCGAAGACAGCCATGATCGCCGCCACGAACAGCGCGGGAACGGTCCGCCCCGTCGTTCCCGCCATCGGCAGGAACAGCAGAAATGCCACACCCATGCCGATGACGCCGTAGGCGAACTTGCTCGGGGTGGTGGGTGCGCGCCGGCCCAGCTTGGTCCACATCGCCGCGAACAGCGGGGACAGCAGGATGATCCACACCGGTTCGATCGAGCCGATCCAGTTCGACGGTGCGCGCCAACCGAAGATCGACCAGTTCATCCGCTCGTCGGAGTACACCGCGAGCACGGTGAAGATCTGCTGGAACAGCGACCAGAACACCGCATTGGCGATGAACAGCGGGATGAACGCCCGAACCCGCGTGCGCTCCAGCGGTTCGACACGCGGGCTGCGCAGCATCACCGCGAAGTAGCCGATCGAGGCGACGATCAGAATCCCGGTGGTCACCTGGGACAGGGTGGCCAGGGTGATCAGACCGAAGACGAAGGCAACGACCACAACCACCACCACCGCTGCAGCAATGCTCGCCGTGCGCACGAAATGGCTGCGGGACAGCGGATTCGGTGGGGTGCGGCCGTGGCTGCCGAGATTGCGCCGGAAGACCACGTACTGGGTCAGGCCCAGCGCCATGCCGACGGCCGCGGCACCGAACCCGTAGTGGAAACCCACCTTGGTCTGAAGCAGACCGGTGATCAGCGGGCCCACGAACGAACCCAGGTTGATACCGAGATAGAACAGCGTGAATCCGCCGTCGCGACGGGGGTCACCGTCCTCGTAGAGCGTGCCCAGCAGCGACGAAGCGTTGGCTTTGAGGGCACCGGACCCCAACGCGATCAGGATCAGGCCGACGCCGACGCCGGTCAGTCCGGGCAGCACCGCCAGCGCGATGTGGCCGCACATGACGACGACACCGCCGTAGAGCACCGTCCGCTCCATGCCGAGCAACCGGTCGGCCACCCAGCCGCCCAGCACCGTGGACAGATACACCAGGCCGCCGTAGGCCCCCACGACGCCGGTCGCGGTGGCCTTGGGCAGGCCGAGCCCGCCCTCGGTGAGCGAGTAGTACAGGTAATACCCGAGAATCGTGAGCATCCCGTAGTAGGAGAACCGCTCCCACAACTCGACTCCGAAGAGGTTGGCCAGGCCGATGGGGTGCCCGAAGAATGTTCGTTGCGCGGGCGCGTTCTCGGTTCCGACGGCATCTGCCATGGATTTCACCATGCCATATCCGGACCGTCACCAGAGCAGGATGATGGTCTCCGGCTCGCGCTCGTCGTCCTCGCCCGCCGGGTCACGATGACCGGCCACACGGGCCAGCGGCAACTCGACGATGTCGGCGAGGCGCGGCTCTGCGTGCGGGGATGTCACATCCCCAGTCTGGTGGGACGGATGTTCGGTGTCACGAGTAGTCGCTACCCGAAACTGCCGCCCGCCGGCTAGGCCCACTGATCCCACGAGACGCTCCAGTCCCCGTTCTGCCACAGCTGCAGCGGCTTGCCCCCGGTGTTGCGCACTTCGACGACGTCGCCGGGCACCGAGAAGTTGTAGAACCAGATTGCATTGTCGCGGTTGAGGTTCAGGCAACCGTGGCTGGTATCGGTGTTCCCCTGCGCCCACACCGTCGCGTCCAACTCGTGCAGGTACACGCCGTCGGTGCTGATGCGCACCGCGTACGGAATCGTCTCCTTGTATCCGAGATGTGAGTTGATCGGCAGCCCGTAGGTCGAGGAATCCATCACCACGGGATTGCTCTTGTCCAAAACGGTGTACACGCCGGGCTGAGTCCAGAAGCTCAGGGTGGTGTTGCCGACTTTCTCGGTACCCCCACGACCCATCGATGTGGGCATCGTCCGGACCAGCTTTCCGCCGTCGAACACCGTCACCTGCTTGGTCGCGTCGTCGGCGATCGACACATGCGAGGCACCGATGGTGAAGGAGACGGGCGCCCCGGGTCCGGGCGTCACAGTGACCACCGTGCCCGGCGCGTAGTACTGCGGCGGCCGCCAGTGCATGGTGCGGTCGTCGACCCAGTGCCACGCACCGGCCACCGGCGGCGAGGTGTCGACTTGCAGTGCCTGCTCGGCCAGAGCGCGATCACCGACGGGAGCATCGAAGTGCGCGACGATCACCGTGCCGATTCCGTAGGTGCCGCCGTCGCGCAGCGGCGCATTCGAGGTGGTGGTGAACGCCACCGGCGGAAGGACTTCGTCGGCGTGCGCTACGACTGCCGGGCCCGCCGGAACTGCCATCAGAACCAACACCACCGACAGCAGAACCCGCGCTCTGCGACCAATCCATGCCATTCACATCTCCACGATCTCTCGCCCAACCGATCAATCATGGTGCATCACAGCTATTCTGCCCAGTTGCGCTGCTAGCCGGGCTCGGCGGAGGTCGGTGTGGTGGTGATCTGCGGTGTCGCGACTTCCACCGTCACCGACGGCTGACCCGGCGACGTACTGGTGGTCACACCGGTGGTCATCGTGTTGACGACCGGGGCAGGATCGGACATCACCGTCGCGTCGCTCCCGCGCTCGACCTGTATTGCGACCAGAAATACGCTGGCCGACGCCGCGCTGGCCCCCACGCTGCGGCGACGATCTTGGAGCGGGAAAGTCGGCTCGCGTTCATGGCGACCGGATTATCCGTATCAGCACGGTGGCAAACCGTCGTGGAGTGACTGTGATCTTTCTGTCAGCTCCGGCGCAGCGCGTCGGCGGCGTCCAGGACGGTCGCGGTCAGAGATTCCAGCAGGGGGCTGTCGAGTTTCCAGCACTGCCAGAACAGTGGTGTGTCCAAGTGGACATCACTGACCTGGACGAACGAGCCGTCCGCAAGCGCCTGCGCCGCCGACTGCTCGGGATACATCCCCCACCCGAGGCCGGCCTGCACCGCAGCACCGAAGCCTTCCGCGGTCGGCACGTACGAGACGGGACGTTTGACGGCACGACCGAACGCCTTGCGCACCAGCATATCCTGCAGTGCATCGTCGCGATTCCACGCAAGCGACGGCGCCATTTCCACCGCCTTCGCAGTGAAACCGTCTGAAAGATAACGCTTTACGTAATCGGCACTGGCCACCGCCAGATACCGCATCACGCCCAGCGAATGGACCCGGCAGCCGGGCACGGGGGCGCGCTCGGTGGTGACCGCACCCATGGCAACACCCTCCCGCAACAGCCGGGCGGAGTGGTCCTGATCCTCGATGCGGATGTCGAACAACACATCGGGCAGCTTGGACAACACCCCGACGAACCACGTCGCCATGGAGTCGGCGTTGACCGCCATCGCGATCCGCGGGCGCGGCGCGCCCTCACCACCACCGGCCATCTCGGCGATGGCCTCGGCCTCCAACATCGCGGTCTGCGCCGCCAGCCGAAGCAGCGGTGTGCCGGCCAGCGTTGCCACACAGGGCTTTCCGCGAACCAGCAGTACCTGCCCCACCTGCTTTTCCAGAGCCTTGATGCGCTGGCTGACCGCCGACGGGGTCACATGCAACCGATCGGCAGCCGCCTCGAAACTGCCGAGTTCGACTATCGCGGCGAACGCCGCGAGTTGGCCCGCATCCAGGCGAGCCTCACCGGGGGCGCTCAGTAGCAGGGATCCGAACCGGGGGTGTAATACGGGACCCCTTGCGGCGTGTAGCAGGGCGGCTGCCCCGCGGCCGCCTGCGCCGCAGCGTCGTCATCAGAGGCCACCGCACCCGCGACGGCGACATCGCCGGCGACATTCGTGCAGCCGCCGACGTTCACATGACGTCCTCCGACGTCTCCGCACACATCGGCGTGCGCACCCGGTGCGACCGCCACCGGTACGACAGCCAAGGCCATGGCGCTCACCAGCGCCGCTGCCAGCTTCTTCATCGTCAGTACTTCCCCTCGTGCGACCGACTCACCGGCAATTATCGCCGCCCGCGGGGGTCACCGCGGAGAAATCACCTCAAGGAGTATCGGATCGGTAAGTGCTTGATACCGCCGACGAAGGTGGTGGCCATGAGTTCGGGTTCGCCGGCGAGTTCGATGGAGCTGATGCGGGGGACGAGTTCGGTGAAGAAGCTGTTCATCTCCATGCGGGCCAGCGCTGCGCCCAGGCAGAAGTGCACGCCGTAGCCGAACGACAGATGCTTGTTGGGGTCGCGGCCGACGTCGAAGCGCATCGGGTCGGCGAAGACCTCTTCGTCGCGGTTGGCCGAGACGTAGGACAGCAGTACGGATTCGCCCTTGGCGATGCGAACGCCGCGGACTTCGGTGTCGGCTTGGGCGGTGCGCATGAATTCCTTGACCGGCACGATGCAGCGGATCATCTCCTCGACCGCGGTGCCCATCAGGGACGCATCGTTCTGCAGACGCTGTAGCTCACCCGGGTTGCGGATGAGTTCGAGGAGTCCGCCGGCGATTCCGGCGCTGGTGGTGTCGTGGCCGGCACTGGCGACGATGACGTAGTAGGAGGCGGTGTCCATGTCGGACAACGGTTCTCCGTTGATCGTGGCGTTCGCGATCGCCGACGTCAGGTCCTCGGTGGGGTTTTCACGCCGAGAAGCGGTCAGCGCCGAGAAATAACCGAAGAAGTCCAGCAGCACCGCGATCATCGCGTCTTTATCCTCGGCGCGCTGAAACTCGCTGTCGTCGCCACCGAAGAGCTCCTGGGTGAGCTTGAGCATCCGGGGGAAGTCCGACTCCGGGAGGCCGAGCAGCGTCAAAATGACATACAGCGGAAAGTTGACCGCGATCTCCTGGGCGAAATCGATCACCGGTCCGCGCTCCACCATCTGGTCGACGTACATCTTGGCCAGCTCGTCGCAGCGGGCCTTCAACGCGCGCATGGCTTTCGGGCGGAACCAGTCGGCACCGATCTTGCGCAAGTCGCGGTGATGCGGGTCGTCGATGTGAATCAGCGTGCTCAGGCCCGCCCCGGCTTCCCGGTCGGCGCGCAGTTTGTCGTCGAGGTCCTGCACCACCAGCATCGGACGGGGGTCGTTGGTGAACAGGTCGTTCTGCCGCTCGATGTCCATGATGTCGGCGTGCTTGGTGACCGCCCAGAACGGCCGGTAGCCGTCGACGTCCACCCACGACACGGGAGCGTGCGCACGCAAGTGCGCGAGCGCGCGGTGGAGCCCTGCCTCGTCGGTGTAGGCCTGCGGGTCGGCCAGCACGCGCGCCGCTTCATCCATGATCCGGGTCGTCATCGGTGACTCCTTGCGCCATGCGAGTAATCTGGAACGAATTCGTTCTGGATTATGGCGCGGCCCACACAATGGGTCAAGATGGCGTCATGGTTGTCGAGGGACGCACCTACGGCGGGCTCAGCTCACTGCAGCGCTCGCAGGAGCGCCGTGCGCGGCTGCTCGACGCCGCGCGCGACCTGATCGCCGAAGTGGGCGTCGCCCCGCTGACCGTCGACCTGGTCTGCCAGCGGGCAAGACTGAGCAAGCGCTATTTCTATGCCGAATTCAGCACGAAAGACGAACTTCTGGACGCCTGTGCCGAAGACCTGTACAGCAGGCTCAAGGCTGCAATGGAGGTGGTGCTGGCCACCGTCCCCAAGCCCGCACGCGCCCACGGCGTCCTGCGCATCGTGGTGCAGACTTTGGTAGCCAGCGCAGCTGATGCGCGCCTCTACATGGAGTCGCCTGGATTCCCGCGGCTACGCCAGCTCCAGCAACGGGAGATCAGCGCGTTCACCGAACGCATCGCGGCCGAAGCAATGCCGTTCGAGGGACCGCCGAAGCCGTCAGTGGACCGCCTGCTGGCGACCAGGACGATGGTCACCGCAGCCACGGAGCTCATCGCCGCCTGGCTGCACGGCGACATCGACACCGACGAAGACACTCTCGTCGCCACGCTGACCGCCACCACACTCGGAGCGGCCGGGGCGGTCTGATGAGCTTCAGTCCCGCGACCGTCGTCGATACGTTCGCTCCGAACCCCCGGCTGCGTCGCGTCCGGCTGCGGGTGGAAGACCCCGAATCGCTGACCCTCGCGCCGCACCCCGATTGCGCCGTCGGGGTGTATTTCGACCAGGCAGCACCGAACCTAGGCCGCACCTACTCGGTACGTCGCCAGACCGGAGACCTCGTCGACCTCGACATCCTGGTGCACCCCGGCGGCCCCGGCAGCACTTGGGCGCAGACCGTTCGGGTGGGCGATCGCGTCGGGCTCGACCATGCCCGCGCGTGGTACCGGCCGCCACCGAGTGCGACGTGGCAGCTGCTGGTGGCCGATCTCGCCGGGCTGCCGGCGCTGGCCCGCATCATGGCCGAGTCGCCGCCGACGGTGTCCAGCACGGTCGTGGTCGAGGTGCTCGATCACGACGATCTCGACTATCTGCCGACCCCGGCCGGCGTCACGCTCATACCCAGCATGGGCAGCGGAAACGGCGTCGCGGCGAGCCAGCTCGCGCAGCTGGTCGGCAGCCTCGAGCTCCCGGCGGACGGCTACTGCTGGTTCGGCGGAGAGGCGGGGGCATCGCGGGAGGTCCGCAAGCACCTGCGCGGCCGCGGCTGGACCATCGACCAGTACGACGTCATGGGGTACTGGCGGCAGGACTCGGCCGCCTGGGATGCGCGGTTCGCCCTGGTGGGAGACGACTTCTTGGCGATGTACCGGCAGGCGATCGCCGACGGCAAGAGCGACAAGGCGGCCGCCGAGGAGTTCGACGACGCCCTCGAGCGGATCGGCCTCTAGCCGCGCCCCGACACCGACCCGACAACCGTGACCTCGCGGTGCTTGTGATCCGCATCACCTATTCCTAGGATCATGAACTAAGTCACATACGGAGGTGTTGGATGACGGGCATGGAACGTCCTCAAGGACCGAGAGTCGTACCGCTCCCCCGCGCCGCCATCAACCCGCACAGCTGGCTGATGGCATTCCTCATGGTTGCGATCTTCGTCGCCGGTGTCGTCGGCGTGGTCGTGGCCCTGTCGATGGGTCACGCAGCGTTCGTGCTGAGCATCGTGCTCATCTCGTTCGGGCTCATCGCCGCCGCCGCCATCTGCTGACAGTCGGGGCTGCATTAGCGAGGCTTAAGCACCCGCAATATCTTTAGCTGGACTGTCGCGTCGCCTCTTCCTACCGTCGTGGCATGACCTCGCCCCTGCTCGTCGGTTTCTTGACCTCGTTCACGCTGATCGCCGCCATCGGCGCCCAGAACGCGTTCGTCCTGCGCCAAGGCATCCGACGTGAGCACGTGCTGGCCGTGGTCAGCGTGTGTGCGGTCTCGGACCTGCTGCTCATCACCGCGGGCATCGCCGGTATCGGAGCCCTCATCACCGCGCACCCGAACACCGTTGCGGTAGCCAAGATCGGTGGAGCGGCCTTCCTCTTCGGCTATGGCGCCATGGCCGCACGCCGAGCGCTCAGATCCGCGAGCATGGCGCCGGCGCAGAACGGTTCCACCCGGCTGCTCTCGGTGCTGCTGACGTGTCTGGCCATGACTTTCCTCAACCCGCACGTGTACCTGGACACCGTCGTGCTGCTCGGGACCCTGGCCAATCAGCACGCCGATAGCCGGTGGTTGTTCGGCGTCGGCGCGGTGACTGCCAGCGTTGTCTGGTTCTTCAGCCTTGGCTTCGGTGCGCGCCGACTGGCCGGGTTGTTCGCCACTCCGCTGACGTGGCGAATCCTCGACGGCCTGATTGCGGTCGTGATGATTGGACTCGGCATCTCGCTGGTGGTGGGTTAATGTCGCGCCGTGAGCGCGCAGTGGACGAGGCGTGGATTCCTGGGAGCCGCCGGGGCTGCGGGGGTGCTGGTTGCGGCGGCGTGCTCGTCGGCCAAATCCGGCGACGACGCCAACCCCACCTCGGTGACCATCAAGCACATCTTCGGCGAGACCACGATCGCCGCACCGCCGAAACGAGTCGTCAGCGCCGGCTTCACCGAGCAGGACGATCTGCTGGCGGTCGGGGTGGTCCCCATCGCGGTGACAAACTGGTTCGGTGATCAACCCTTCGGCGTATGGCCGTGGGCCCAAGCCAAGCTCGGATCGGCCCAGCCCGTTGTCCTCAACCTGGACAACGGGATTCAGGTGGACCAGATCGCGGCGCTCAAACCCGACCTGATCGTCGCTGTCAACGCCGGGTTGGACGCCGACACCTACAAGAAGCTGTCGGCCATCGCGCCGACCATCGCCCAGTCCGACGACGACGCCTTCTTCGAGCCATGGAAGGACCAGGCCGCTGCGGTGGGAACCGCGGTGTTCCAGGGCAGGCAGATGAAGCAGGTGATCGCCGGCGTCGACGCCAAGTTCGCCGACGTGGCCAAGAACAACCCCGGCTTCAAAGACAAGAAGGCGGTGCTGCTGGCGGGCAGCTTCTCCGGTGGCACGATGACCGCGACGCTGCCCGGCTGGCGCACCGACTTCCTGACCGCGATGGGCCTGCAGATCGCCGACAGCATCACCACGTATGCCGTCGACGACCACCGGGCCGCGATCCCGCGCGACAAGCTCGCCGACGCCCTCGATTCCGCCGATGTGCTGATCTGGTGCACCGAGAGCGACGCTGACCAAGCGGCGCTGTCCGCCGATCCCGCGGTCGCCAAGCTGGCCACTCGGAACGTGTTCACCGGCCAGGACCTGGCCGGGGCGATCGCCTTCGCCTCACCGCTGTCCTACCCCGTGGTGGCCGATCAGTTGCCGCCGTTGCTCTCACGCGCGCTGGCCTGACCTGCCGTGCTTGGATAGCACCTGTGACAAGCAGCCAGACCACCGCACGCGCCGATGCCCCCACTCCCGGATTCGCGCAGGTCGGTTCTCGCTACTATCCGGTCTTCGTTTCGGTCTTCACGGCTCTGGTGATCATCTCCAATGTCACCGCCACCAAAGGCGTCGCCTTCGGGCCCGTCATCGGAAACTGGTCGATCATCACCGATGGCGGTTTCATCGTCTTCCCGCTGACCTACGTGATCGGCGACGTGCTGTCCGAGGTGTACGGATTCAAGGCCGCGCGCCGAGCCATCATCCTCGGCTTCGCGATGAACATCCTGGCGGCGCTGGCGTTCTGGGTGACGATCTACCTCCCGTCGGCCGACTTCTACACCAACCAGGAACACTTCGAGAACATCGTCCACGCCTACACCCAGCTGATCGTCGCCGGCTTGGCCGGCTTCATCGTCGGCCAGACCATCAACGCGTGGACCGTCGTCAAGATCAAAGAGCGCACCAAGGAAAAGCACCTGTGGGCGCGACTGGTCGGCTCGACCTTCGCCGGCCAGCTCGGCGACACCCTGGTGTTCTGCAGCATCGCCGCAGGCGCGATCGGCATCACCAGCTTCGGCGACTTCGTCACCTACACCGCGCTGGGCTGGATCTACAAGACGGCCGTCGAGGTGGTCATGCTCCCGGTGACGTACCGGGTCATCGGCTACATCAAGCGTCACGAGCCGACGTACACCCTGATGGTCTGATCCTCGGCAAGGGCGACAGACCTCGTGGTGTCCAACACAATTCGCGACTACGGCGACCGGGCGCTGCTGCTGGAATGCCCGTCCACCGACGAGGTGCTGGCACTGGCCGCAACCCTGCTCGAGGCCCGGTTGCCCGGTGTCCTGGACGTCGTGCCGACCGCCAGGACCGTGCTGGTCACACTCGCCGACCCGGCTGACCAAGCGCCGACGCGTCAGCGCCTCACCCGACTGCGCATCGACCCCGGGTGCGTCAACCATCGCCCGAGCGGCGAGGCCGACGTGACGATCGACGTGGTTTACGACGGCCCCGACCTCGTCGACGTTGCCCGGCACACCGACATGACACCCACCGAGGTGATCGAGGCCCACACCGCAACACCGTGGCGAGTCGGATTCGGTGGATTCGCACCGGGTTTCGCCTATCTCGTCGGCGGAGACTCCCGCTTGAGGGTGCCACGACGCGACGATCCCCGCACCGCGGTGCCGGCCGGATCAGTGGGCCTGGCAGGCGATTTCAGCGGAGTCTATCCGCGCTCCTCACCCGGTGGCTGGCAGCTGATCGGACGTACCGACGCGGTGTTGTGGGACATCGGACGCCCGCAACCCGCACTCCTGCTGCCTGGCATGTGGGTGCGGTTCCGGGCGATCACGCGGGGCCGGTCATGATCGCACTCGACGTTCTGCGGACCGGACCCCTGGCGCTGCTGGAAGATCTCGGTCGGCCCGGTCTGGCTCACGTCGGGGTGACCCGCTCGGGGGCCGCTGACCGCAACGCACACCGGTTGGCCAACCGCCTGCTGGCCAACCCCGACGACCGGGCCACCGTGGAGATCACCCTCGGTGGGTTCGCCGCCCGGGTACGCGGCGGCGACGTCGACGTCGCCGTGACGGGCGCCGATTCCGATCCCGCTGTAGACGGAATTCCTTTTGGCACCAATAGCATTCATCGCGTTCGCGCCGGACAGGTGATCACACTCGGCACACCGCGAGCCGGCCTGCGCAGCTACCTCGCGGTGCGCGGCGGGATCGACGTCGAACCGGCGCTGGGCTCACGCAGCTACGACACGATGTCGGGAATCGGGCCACGGCCGCTGCGCGCGGGTGACGTGCTCGCGGTGGGCACCCAGAGCGAGCAGTACCCCGAGCTCGACCAGGCGCCGGTGGCCGCGATCGCCGCGGGCCGAATCGAGTTGCGCGTCGTACCCGGGCCGCGCGACGACTGGTTCACCGACCCGGACGCCCTGGTCCACACCGACTGGATTGCCACCGACCGAAGCGACCGGGTCGGCATGCGGCTGAGCGGTAGCCCCCTGACATACCGATGGCCCGATCGCCAGCTGCCCAGCGAAGGGGCCATCCGTGGCGCAATCCAGGTGCCGCCCAACGGCCAGCCGGTGATCCTGGGCCCCGATCACCCGGTGACCGGGGGCTACCCCGTCATCGGTGTGGTCACCGACGCCGACACCGACACGGTGGCCCAGATCCGGCCCGGCCAGGCCGTCCGACTGCGCTGGACCACACCCCGTATCCCAGCGGACGGCTCCCAGGACTGGTAGAGCTGATGGTGTGCACGCGCAGGTCCACACCGCCAGGCTGATCCACACCAGCGACCTGGACGCCGAGACCCGCCAGAGCGCCCGGCAGATGCTCACCGATGCGTTCGGCGGCCCGGCCGAGTTCACCGACTCGGACTGGGAACATGCACTCGGCGGTATGCACGCGATCATCGCCCACCGCGGCGCGCTGATCGCGCACGCGGCCGTCGTTCAACGCCGACTCCTCTACCGCGGGACGGCATTGCGCTGTGGCTATGTCGAGGCCGTGGCCGTGCGTGACGACTGGCGGGGGCAGGGATTGGCCCATGCCGTGCTCGACGCGGTCGAGCAGGTGATCCGTGGCGCCTACCAAATCGGTGCCCTCAGTTCGACCCCGCTCGGCGAGACGATCTACCGGCCCCGCGGGTGGGTGCACTGGCAGGGGCCGACGTCGGTGTTGGCTCCGGGCGGTCCGACCCGCACGCCGGATGACGACGGTTCGATCTTCGTCCTGCCGGTCGACGTCGAGGTCGACGCCACGGCGGCGCTGGCATGCGACTGGCGCCCCGGCGACGTCTGGTAGACGCTCGATAGATAGGCGACGGCATACAACTGACCCTTCCCGACGTCGCCAACCCTTCGTCCCGCTGACCGGCATCCCCGCTGGACAGCGTCGACGAGTCTGGGAACTCGCTGTGATCGCACGGCCGGCGGGCCCCAATTGCCGCTACATAGCCCCCGTGATATAGATACCCGGTGGCAAAACAGCTGACCGATCACGATGTCAGCGAGTGCGTTGGCGATGCCCTCGACCAGGCGATGGATCTGACCATCCGATTCCTCAGCGACCGTGCCGATCTCAGCGCCTCCGCCGCGTTCACGATGAACCGGGTGTATCGCGAGGGCCCCGTCCGGCTGACCACACTGGCCAGCAAGGAAGGCGTCAGCCAGCCGTCGATGACCCAGTTGGTCCAGCGGCTGGAACGCGCCGGTCTCGTGACCCGGCTGCCCGACCCCGACGACGGGCGGGCATGCCTGATCGGAATCACCGCCGAGGGCCAGGCGTTGCTCGATGATCGCAAGCGTTTGCGCCGGGAACGTCTGGCGGCATTGATGGCGACACTCACGCCCGAAGAGCAGTCGGCACTGTGGCTCTCGGCGCGGGTGGCACTGCCGTTGATCGGCCGGCTGGTCGCCAACGCCGACTGCGGGACAGACGGCGCTCCAGCGCATGCAGAAGAAGGGCCGGCCGCGCCGCGGTCGGGCAGGTGACGGAAGGTGTTCGGGTGAAAGCTATTCCGGTCGGCCGCGTGTTCAAGCGCATCTGGATACCGTTGGTTCTCATAGTCGTGCTGTCCGTATCGGGCCTGGTCGTCTCTCGACTGCACAAGATGTTCGCGTCTGAGGACCTGAATGCCGGAGCCGGCTCGGGCATCGAGATCGTCCAGTTCAACCCCAAGGTCATGGTCTACGACGTCTACGGAGCGCCCGGAACCAACGCCCAGATCAGCTATTTCGACCCGGAAGCCAAGGTGCACACCGTCACCGTCCCGCTGCCCTGGTCCATCACCCTGTCGACAACATTGCCCGCAGTCAGCGCGAGTCTCATGGCGCGGACTGACGGCGACCAGATTGGATGCCGCGTCACTGTGAACGGAACCGTTCGTGAGGAGCAATCCGCCGATGGCGTCAACGCGCAGACCTACTGCTTGGTGAAGTCGGCATGACCCACACCGTCACCGCGCCCGAACCCGCGAACAAGCCCAAGCGGCCGGTCGTCCCACACCTGCTCCGCATCCTCGCACTGCCGATCATCTTGTTCTGGATCGCGATGGCCGTGCTGGTCAACGTCGTCGCACCCCAGCTCGAAGTCGTCGGCGAGATGCACTCGGCGCCAATGGCACCCGAAGACGCCCCGTCGATGAAGGCGATGAAGTTGATGGGGGCCAACTTCAAGGAGTTCAACTCCAACAGCACGATCATGGTCGTCATCGAGGGCCAGAAGCCTCTCGGTCCGGACGCCCACCAGTACTACGACGAGATCATCCGCAAGCTGGAACAAGACCCCGAACACATCCAGCACATCCAGGACTTCTGGAGTGACACGCTCACGGCTGCCGGCGCCCAAAGTGCCGACGGCAAAGCGTCGTACGTGATGATCAACCTCGCCGGTGAGCAGGGCCAGACCCTGGCCAACGAAGGCGTGGACGAGGTTCGCAAGGTCATCAAGGAGACCCCGGCACCGCCCGGCGTCCAGGCCTACGTCGCCGGGCCGGCCGCGCTCACCGACGACCTGCACGTCATCGGTAACGCCAGCCTCGCGATGATCACCCTGATCACCCTTGCCGCGATCGCGGGCATGCTGCTGATCGTCTACCGATCGATCCGGACCACCCTGATCCAGCTGTTCCTGACCTTCCTCGGGCTGCTGACCGCCCGTGGGGTGGTCTCATTTTTGGCTCTGCACGGCGCATTCGGGCTGACCACCTTCGCAGGCAACATCCTCACGATGCTGGCGATCGCGGCCGCCACCGACTACGGCATCTTCATCTTCGGCCGATATCGCGAAGACCGCGCCCTCGGACTGGACCGCGACGACTCCTATTACGCCACCTTCAAGTCCGTCGCGCCCGTCATCGTGGGCTCCGGGTTGACGATCGCGGGTGCGACATACTGCCTGTCGTTCGCGCGCCTGCCCTACTTCACCACCATGGGCGCGCCCGTCGCGATCGGCATGCTCGTGATCGTGGCGATCGCGGTCACCCTCGGTCCGGCCGTGCTCTACCTGGGCAGCCGCGTCGGGCTGTACGAGTCGAAGCGGCCCGCCCACAGCAGGTTCTGGCGGCGCGTCGGCACCGCGGTGGTCCGTTGGCCCGCACCGATTTTCGTGGCGAGCCTGTTCGTGGTGCTGATCGGCATCGTGGCGATCCCGGGATACAAACCGGCCTACAACGACCAGCACTACCTCCCCGCGGACGCCCCGGCCAATCAGGGCTTCGCCGCGGCCAATCGCCACTTCACCGAAGCCCGGATGAATCCGGACATCCTGATGGTCGAAGCCGACCATGACATGCGCAATTCCGCGGACATGCTGGTGCTGAACAAGATCGCCAGCAATGTCATGCACACCGAGGGCATCGCGATGGTGCAGAGCATCACCCGGCCGCTGGGCATCCCGATCCAGCACAGCTCGATTCCGTTCCAGACCAGCGTCCAGGGCCAGACGAGCAACATGAACCTGCCGTTCCAGCGCGATCAGCTGGACAACCAGCTGAAAACGGTTGACTCCATGAACGTCTCGATCGACATCCTGGAGAAGCAGTATCAGCTGTCCCTGAAGCAGACGCAGCTCACTCAGGACTCGGCGGCCCGGTCCCAGGACCTGCTGGAGACCACCAAGCAATTGCGGGACAACATCGCGAACTTCGACGACCAGTTCCGGCCGATGCGCAATTACTTCTACTGGGAGCCGCACTGCTACGACATCCCGTTGTGTGCCGCGGCCCGGTCGCTGTTCGACTCCCTCGACGGAATCGACGAGGTGACCGACAAAACTCAAGGCGTGCAAGGCAATACCGATCAGCTGGCCGCGATCGCGCCCCAGCTGACCGCGTTGCTTCCGCAGACGATCGCGTCGATGAAGGTCAGCCGGGATCTCGCACTGGCGTCGTACAACTCGCAGAAGGCCCTGCTGGACCAGATGCAGGCGTCCAACGACACCGCACTGGCGATGGGCGAGAGTTTCGACCAGGCCAAGAACGACGACCTGTTCTTCCTGCCGCCGGAGGCCTTCCAGAATCCCGACTTCGAGCGCGGCCTGAAGATGTTCTTCTCGCCGGATGGCAAGTCGACCCGCATGTTCATCACCCACGAGGGCGACCCCGCGACGGTGGACGGCATCGCCCGCGTCAACAACGAGCGCAAGGCCGCCCAAGAGGCGCTGAAGATGTCGTCGCTGTCGAACGCCAAGATTCATCTCGGTGGCGTGGCGGCGACCTACAAGGACATGTCCGACGGCGCGCGATACGACCTGCTGATCGCGGTGGTGTCGTCGCTGACGCTGATTTTCATGATCATGCTGATCCTGACCCGCAGTGTGGTCGCCGCACTGGTGATCGTCGGGACGGCGGGCAGCTCGATCGCCGCGTCGTTCGGTATCTCCGTGCTGCTCTGGCAGGACCTGTTCGGGATCCAGGTGCAGTGGCTGGTCATGCTGATGTCCGTCATCATCCTGTTGGCGGTGGGGTCGGACTACAACCTGCTGCTGGTATCCCGGTTCAAGGATGAGATCCATGCCGGGTTGAAGACCGGCATCATCCGGTCGATGGCCGGTACCGGCAGCGTGGTGACGTCGGCTGGTCTGGTGTTCGCCGCGACCATGGCCGGCATGATGTTCAGCAAGCTGGTGGTGCTGGCCCAGATGGGTTCGACGATCGCGATCGGCCTGCTGATCGACACCTTCATCGTGCGATCACTGCTGATGCCGTCGATCGCGACGATGCTGGGCCGGTGGTTCTGGTGGCCGCAGGTGGTCTACCCCCGAGGGGACTACCACTTCCTGCCCCCGCAGCCGCGCACGCGACCGAGCGACGACGCGGACACCGCGGCGATGCCGGCTAAGGCCTAGAGACCTCGCCGAGCGTGGGGGTTGCTGTCGAATTCTCGCGGCGAATTCTCGACGACAACCCCCATTCTCGACGGAACTGCTAGCGCCAGCGGTCCAGGATCTCGTTCGCCCGCACGCTCAGCGCCCGCTGCCAGAACGGCCCGAAGCTGATCCGCCCCACCCCCAGCGGTCCGAACGACGCCGGGTCGTCGGACTCCGGCAGCGCGATCGCATTGATCGGCAGCGGTAGCTCAGTAGCCAAGCGGCGCAACGTCTCCGGTTCGTGACGGCCCACCGGGTAGAGCACGTCGGCTCCGGCGGCCGCCGCTTCGGTCAGCCGGGCGATCGCCCGGTCCACCCGGTCGGCGTCGTCGCCGTCGTTGCGCAGGAACAGGTCGGTGCGGGCGTTGACCACCACGTGCACCCCGGCACTGTCGGCGGCGGCCCGCAGCGCGCCCACCAATTCGGCGTGCTCGGCCGACGACCGCAGCCGCTTGCCCTCGCTGTGCACGGTGTCCTCGATGTTCAGGCCCACCGCACCGGCGCTCAGCAGACCGTCGATGAGACGCTCGGCAGGTTGCGCGTAGCCGGATTCGATGTCCACCGAGACCGGCACGTCCACCGCCGAGGTGATCTGGGTGACGCGGGCGACGACGTCGTCGAAGCTCATGCCCTCGCCGTCCGGCTTGCCGACGGAGTCGGCCATCGGATGGCTGCCGACGGTCAGCGCCGCGAATCCGGCCGCCACCGCCAGATTTGCCGACCACGCATCCCACACCGTCGGCAACACCACCGGGTTGCCCGGTTGGTGCAAGGCCAGCAGTGCGTCGGCGCGCGTGGCAAGACTGCTCGTATCGGACACCAGGTCCCCTATCTGTCGGCTCGATCCTGGGCTGTGCAACACGACTGCCGCAACGCCATTCCCGACGTGACCTGTCTCACGTTGAGTTCCGAATGTGGCTAGCATCGGGTGTCGTACTGTGATCCATAACACCTTCGCACCCAGGGAGGTCCCCTTGTCCACCACCACAGAATTGGCCGAACTTCACCATCTGATCGGTGGATTGCGGCGCTGCGTGAGCTCGTTGAAGAGCCGTTACGCCGACAGTCCGGCAATGCGCCGAATCGTCAACGATGCCGAGCGCATCCTCAATGACGTGGAACTTCTCGATATCGACGCCAATGAGCTTGCCCTAACCCAGCAAACGGCCGTGACGTCGACCGAGAAGATCGGGATCCCCGACACCCCATACGACTCCGCGTTCTGGCGCGACGTCGACGACGAGGGCGTGGGCGGCCACAACCGCCGCTGACCCGAATTTAACCGGGTGCCGTGATCTGGGTACCCTCCGATGAGTTCATGCGAAGGGGATCACAGTAGATGAGCGCACCTGCGGCCAACCGCCCGAAAACCGGCGTCTTCTCACCCGGCCGTGCCCAGATACCGCAACGCACGCTGCGGACCGACAATTGGCTGAAAGCGCCGATCTGGACGGACCTCGGCTTCGCGGCTTTCGTCATCTACGCGACCGTGCGCGCGTTCCAGCGGGACCACTTCTTCGTCCCGCAGTACCACTACCTGACGCCGTTCTACTCGCCGTGCCTGAGCAAGGCATGCGGTGAGGCGAGCGACTTCTGGCCGCAGATCCTGCCTGCGACCGGGCCGCTGTCGTTGCTGCCGTACGCCTTCCTGTCGCTGCCATTCCTGCTGCTCTTCCGGTTGACCTGCTACTACTACCGCGGCGCCTACTACCGCTCGGTGTGGCAGTCCCCGACGGCCTGCGCCGTGGCCGAGCCGCATGCGAAATACACTGGCGAGACCCGCTTTCCGCTGATCATCCAGAACACCCACCGGTACTTCTTCTACATCGCCGGCATCATCTCGCTGATCAACACCTACGACGCGATCGTGGCATTCCACTCCGAGACCGGCCCCGGTGGCTTCGGGTTCGGCCTGGGCAACATCATTCTGGTCGGCAACGTGGTGATGCTGTGGGTCTACACGATCTCCTGCCACTCCTGCCGGCACGTCACCGGTGGGCGGCTCAAGCACTTCTCCAAGCACCCGATCCGGTACTGGATCTGGACCCAGGTCAGCAAGCTGAACACCCGGCACAAGCTGTACGCCTGGATCACGCTCGGCACCCTGATGTTCACCGATTTCTACGTCATGCTGGTGGCCAGCGGCACCATCTCTGACCTGAGATTTGTTGGCTGAGAAGAACTTTCAAAATCCATAGCTTGAGCGAGGTCAAATGACGGTGGAAGTCGAACGGCATTCCTACGACGTGGTCGTGATCGGTGCCGGCGGCGCAGGCCTACGAGCGGTCATCGAGGCCCGGGAACGCGGTCTGAAGGTTGCCGTGGTGACGAAGTCACTGTTCGGCAAGGCGCACACCGTCATGGCCGAGGGTGGCTGTGCGGCTGCGATGCGCAACGTCAACACCAAGGACAACTGGCAGGTGCACTTCGGTGACACCATGCGCGGCGGCAAATTCCTCAACAACTGGCGGATGGCCGAGCTGCACGCGCAGGAAGCCCCGGACCGGGTCTGGGAGCTGGAGACCTACGGCGCGCTGTTCGACCGCACCAAAGACGGCAAGATCAGCCAGCGCAACTTCGGTGGCCACACCTACCCGCGCCTGGCGCACGTCGGTGACCGCACCGGTCTGGAGATCATCCGGACCCTGCAGCAGAAGATCGTCTCGCTGCAGCAGGAGGACAAGAAGGAACTCGGCGACTACGAGGCCCGGATCAAGGTCTTCCACGAGTGCTCGATCACCGACCTGATCAAGGATGGCGACAAGATCGCCGGCGCCTTCGGCTACTGGCGCGAGACCGGCAAGTTCATCCTGTTCGAGACGCCCGCGGTGGTGCTCGCCACCGGCGGCATCGGTAAGTCGTTCAAGGTGTCGTCGAACTCGTGGGAGTACACCGGCGACGGGCACGCGCTCGCCCTGCGCGCGGGCACCGGCCTGATCAACATGGAGTTCATCCAGTTCCACCCGACCGGCATGGTCTGGCCGCTGTCGGTGAAGGGCATCCTGGTCACCGAGGGTGTCCGCGGTGACGGCGGTGTTCTGAAGAACTCCGAAGGCAAGCGCTTCATGTTCGACTACATCCCCGACGTGTTCAAGGGGCAGTACGCCGAATCCGAGGAAGAAGCCGATCAGTGGCTCAAGGACAACGACTCGGCACGCCGCACCCCTGACCTGCTGCCTCGCGACGAGGTCGCCCGTGCCATCAACGACGAGGTCAAGGCCGGCCGCGGCACCCCGCACGGCGGCGTCTACCTCGACATCGCCTCCCGCATGCCCGCCGAAGAGATCAAGCGCCGGCTGCCGTCGATGTACCACCAGTTCATCGAGCTGGCCGAGGTCGACATCACCAAGGACATGATGGAAGTCGGTCCGACCTGTCACTACGTGATGGGCGGCATCGAGGTCGATCCCGACACCGGCGCCGGCGTGACGCCGGGCCTGTTCGCCGCGGGCGAGTGCTCGGGCGGTATGCACGGCTCCAACCGCCTGGGCGGCAACTCGCTGTCGGACCTTCTGGTGTTCGGCCGGCGCGCCGGGCTCGGTGCATCCGACTACGTACGGGCGCTCTCGGAGCGTCCCACGGTGTCGGACACGGCGGTCGACGCAGCCGCCAAGCTGGCGCTGGCGCCGTTCGAGCCGAAGGACAACCCCGAGAACCCCTACACCCTGCATGCCGAGCTTCAGCAGTCGATGAACGACCTGGCCGGAATCATCCGCAAGGAGGGTGAACTCCAAGAGGCGCTGGGCAAGATCGACGAGCTCAAGGCCCGCTACGCGAACGTCGTCGTCGAGGGCGGCCGCCTCTTCAACCCCGGCTGGCACCTGGCGATCGACATGCGCAACATGCTGCTGGTCAGCGAGTGCGTGGCCAAGGCCGCGCTGGCGCGCACGGAAAGCCGTGGCGGGCACACCCGCGACGACTTCCCGAAGATGGATTCGCACTGGCGCAACAAGCTGCTGGTGTGCCGAGTCGCGCCGGGTGAAGCGGACGCGGTCGTGCCCGACGTGACGGTGACCCCTGAGCAGCAGCCCGTGATGCGGCCCGATCTGCTGGCGACCTTCGAGTTGACCGAGCTCGAGAAGTACTACACCGAAGATCAACTGGCCGAGCACCCTGACCGGAAGGGCTGAGAATGGCTGCTTACGACGCAAAACTGCGGGTTTGGCGCGGCGACGAGGACGGCGGCGACCTGCAGGACTACACCGTCGAGGTCAACGACGGCGAAGTGGTGCTCGACATCGTGCACCGCCTGCAGGCCACCCAGGCCGGCGATCTCGCCGTGCGGTGGAACTGCAAGGCCGGCAAGTGCGGTTCGTGTTCGGCCGAGATCAACGGCCGGCCCCGCCTCATGTGCATGACCCGGATGTCGACGTTCGGTGAGGACGAGGTCGTCACGATCACGCCGCTGCGGACGTTCCCGGTGATGCGCGACCTGGTCACCGATGTGTCCTTCAACTACGAGAAGGCGCGGGAGATCCCGTCGTTCACTCCCCCGAAGGACCTGCAGCCCGGCGAGTACCGGATGCAGCAGGAGGACGTTAACCGCAGCCAGGAATTCCGCAAGTGCATCGAGTGCTTCCTGTGCCAGAACGTGTGCCACGTGAACCGTGACCACGAGGAGAACAAGAAGTCCTTTGCCGGCCCGCGCTACCTGATGCGCCAGGCCGAGCTGTCGATGCATCCGCTGGACACCATCGACCGCCGCGACATGGCTCAGGACGAGAACGGCCTCGGCTTCTGCAACATCACCAAGTGCTGCACCGAGGTGTGCCCCGAGCACATCAAGATCACCGACAACGCGCTGATCCCGATGAAGGAGCGCGTGGCCGACAAGAAGTACGACCCGGTGGTCTGGCTGGGCAATAAGTTGTTCCGGCGAACGAAGTGAGCGGAACCATCAGGTCGAGTCGCCGCGACAAGTAGAGACTCTGGACTGAGGGCCGCAGGAATCTTCGGATTTCTGCGGCCCTTGGCATTTCACCCGACGTGAGTAGCCTCGAACAGATGGGGACTGTGCACAGCATCAACGACATCCGCACCGCGATCCGCGAGCTGTCCGCCCGCGCCGAGCTGGCCCGCAAGCAGGGCAGGACCGCGGATGCGGATGAACTCGAACACCGCGTCGCCGGCTACCGCGACGAACTCGCCGACAAGCGCTGACGTCGAAAGTGCGGTCAGGCTGGGTTAGATGCCCAGTCTGCGGAATGTGCTGCGGTGGAACACAATCGGCGGCACATCATGGACAGTGATGTCCTGGACTCGCAGCACCACGATGGTGTGGTCGCCGGCCGGCACCAACTGATCGATCGAGCTCTGCATCCACACGCTGGTGCCGTGCACGAACACCGCACCGCTCTCATGGGAGTGCGTCTCCAGCCCGGCGAAGCGGTCGCCGGTCTTGGCCGCCAGGGTGCGAGCCGCGGCGTCGTGCGATTCGCCGAGCAGGCTGATACCCAAGGACGGCAGATCCTTCAGCTTGGGCCAGGTCTCCGAATTGTTCTGCACACAGAACGAGACCAACGGCGGGTCCAGCGACACCGGCACGAAGGTGCTGGCGGCGAGGCCCACCCGGACGCCGTCGACTTCCGCGGCGATCGCGATGACACCGGAGGGAAAATGGCCGAACGCCTCACGCAGCGAGGCGGGGCTCAGCTCTGTGTTGCTCATAACGCCGCCATCTTCCCATGCAGCGGTCGGCGCGGCCAGAATAAATCCCGGCCAGAGGTGAATTGAGACTCCTAGGGGCAGGCGCAGCTCAAATATTCGTTGAGTAGCCTTGGGCAGTGCCGAACGTCTCCATCCTGTCTGTGCTGCGCGAGCGCGCCAGTACGACGCCAGACGACGTCGCGTTCACATTCACCGACTACGACCGGGATTGGGACGGCGTCGCCGAAAGTCTGACCTGGTCTCAGCTTTACCGCCGCACCCTCAACGTCGCGCGGGAGATCAGCCAGCAGGGCGCCCCGGGCGACCGTGCGCTGATCATCGCGCCGCAGGGCCTGGCTTACATCGTCGCGTTCCTTGGCGCCATGCAAGCCGGCTTCATCGCCGTGCCCCTCTCGGTGCCCGTACCCGGGTCGCATGACGAGCGGGTCAGCGCGGTGGTGACGGACACGTCGCCGACAGTCGTGCTGACCACCTCCGCGGTGTTCGAGGTGGCCGCGCAGTACGTCGACGACGGCGCCGCCGTGATCGCCACGATCGCCGTGGACACCCTCGATCTCGACGCGCCGCCCGGGGACGCCGGTGCCGAGGTGCCCGACGGCCCCGACATCGCCTATCTGCAATACACGTCGGGATCGACCCGGCTGCCCGCAGGCGTGATGATCTCGCACCGCAATATGTGCGCCAATTTCGACCAGTTGATGGCCGACTACGTGCCGCACTTCGGCGGCGAATTCCCACCGGGGACCAGCCTGGTCTCGTGGCTGCCGTTCTACCACGACATGGGACTGATGCTCGGAATCGGTGCTCCGATCTTCAGCGGGCACCCGGCCGACCTGATGAGCCCGATCGCGTTCCTGTCCCGGCCGGCGCGGTGGCTGCAACTGCTGGCCCGCCATCCGCATGCCTGGTCGGGCGCACCGAACTTCGCCTTCGACCTCACCGCGCGGCGCAGCACCGACGACGAATTGGACGGCCTCGATCTCAGCGGCGTCATCGGCATCATCAACGGAGCCGAACGCATCCACCCGGAGACCGTGGTCAGATTCAACGCACGCCTGGCCCCCATCGGCCTTCGCCCCGAGGTGATGGCGCCCTCGTACGGCCTGGCCGAGGCCACCGTCTACGTCGCCAGCAGCACCGCCAATGAGGTGCCCGAGGTGGTCGAGTTCGACGCCGACGAACTGACCCTGGGCAACGCCATTCGCAAACCCGGTGGCACCCAGCTGCTGCGGTACCAACTGCCGGTGTCGCCGCTTGTGCGCATCGTCGACGCCGATACCTGCCAGACATGCCCCGACGGCACCGTCGGCGAGATCTGGACGCACGGCGAGAACGTCTCGGCCGGATACTGGCGCAAACCCGAGCAGACCGGTTCCGCGTTCGGCGCGACGCTGGCCGATCCGGCGGGCGACGTCCCGACGAGCGGTTGGCTGCGCACGGGCGATCAGGGCTTCGTCTCCGAAGGTGACCTGTTCATCGTGGGACGTATCAAGGACATGCTGATCGTGCGTGGCCGCAACCACTACTCCGACGACATCGAGGCAACGGTGCAGAAGATCACCGGCGGCCGCGTCGCGGCGATCGCGGTGTCCGATGAGGAGACCGAAAAGCTGGTCACCGTCGTCGAACTGAAGATCCGCGACGATACCGACCTCGACTCGGTGAAAAGCGATGTGGTCGCGGCTATTTCGCGGGCCCACGGTCTGCAGGTGGCTGACATCGTCCTGGTGGAGCCCGGGGCGATACCGACCACCACCAGCGGCAAAATCCGCCGGGCCGCGTGCGTCGACCACTATCGGCAAGGACAGTTCGTGCGGTTGGATGCGTAGCTGATCATCCGATGTGGTTCACCCTGCTGGTGATGGCTGTGGCCGTCAGTCTGGAACCGTTTCGGATCGGCATGTCGGTGGTGATGCTCAACCGTCCCCGACCGCATCTGCAGCTGGCCGCGTTCCTGTGCGGTGGCTTCGTGATGGGTTTGTCGGTCGGCGCGGTGGTGCTGTTCGCGCTGGAATCGCACATCCCGGCCTCGGCGCATTTCACCCTGCCGAGGGTGCAGATCGTGATCGGCGCGCTGGCTCTGGCGGCCGCGGCCATTCTGGCGGTCACCAAAGGCCGCCGCGATCGGACGGTGCCACGATGGCTGAGCCGTCTGCTCGACGGTCCGTCCTTGTGGGTCGCCGGAGTGGCCGGGCTGGGGATCGCGCTGCCATCGGTGGACTACCTGGCCGCGCTGGCGGTGATCGGCGCCGGCACCGCCGATCCCGCGGTGCGGCTCGGTGCGTTGCTCACGTTCACCGTGATTGCCTTCGCGCTCGTGGAGATTCCGCTGCTGGCCTATCTGGCGGCCCCGCAGCGCACGCATGCGGCGATGACCCGACTGCACGGTTGGGTCCGGGCACGGCGCCGCCGCGAGGTGGCGGTGCTGCTGGCCGTGGTCGGTGTCGTGCTACTCGCGGCAGGTCTGCTCGGCGTCTGAGCGGGTCGCCCGGGTAGCTCAGTGTGCGCTGGGACCGTGGTTCAACACGTACTGCAGCCCCGCCGTCAGCTGGGACAGCGGATCGGTGCCGCCGCCGAAGGCGGCCTGGGTGGCCGGCGCCGTGACGGCGGCCGGGTCGTAGCCGTTGACCGGGTCGACCTCGATGGGCGCGGTCAGCGGATCGTCGTTGCGCGAATATCCGGCATCCACTGAGGGTTTGAGCACCGCGTCCAGCTTGTTGAGGGTCGCCTCGTCAACGCCGAGGTACTTGAACGGCAATACCAGCGGCAGGTGCTGTTCCGGGATCAGGTACGTCGTCGTCTTCGCGCCCCTGGAGTTGACCGTGGTCCTGATGTTCTGCGGGGGGACCATGCTCGGGTTGGTGAACGCGACAGCGGTGTGACCCGTCGCCAGGCCCACGACCGCGTTCGCCAACGCCATCCAGTTGTCCTGGCGGTCCGGCCAGTCGGCGATGCTGTCGTAGGCGGAGACGAACCGGTAGGAGTCGTACTGGCTGTCCACCTGCGGCGGAATCCGGTAGTCCAGCGCCGGAACGACACTGCCGACCGGGAAGTTCTGGGCCAGGAAGCCGGCGCCGAACGCGTGCGGGGAGATCGGATCGCCGTAGGTCGCGAACGACAACTGATCCGGTGGTGGCGCATTCGGATCGGTGGCCAACCGGTTCTGCACGGCGTTGAGCACCATCGCGCCCTCCGACAGACCGATCGCGGTGCCCGGTCCGCCCGCCTGAACCGCCCGGATGACGTTGCCCTCACCCTCGTCGACCGACTCGCCGATGCTCGGACCGTCGATACCCAGGCCCGGGAAATTGTCGTCGAGCTTGCCGATACCGGGGAACAAGCGCTCCAGGGTGTGGCCCTGAACCTGGCCGGCGGGGTAGTCGACGATCTGGCGATCCAAGCCCGGGAACCACTGGGCACCGGTACGGCGGATGTACTCGTCGTACGGGATGCCGAGCACATGCGCGCCGCCGAGGGCATATCCGCGGCCTGGCGTGCCGATCGGTGGACCGTCGCCGTTCGGATGGTCGGGGGTCGGCTGGTCTGCGGCCGCGATTCCGGCCGTGGCGCACACCGTGATCAGCGTGGTCGCCGCAGCGAGTAGCTTCTTCATGCCTTGACGCTCCCCTGCGAGCTCGATCGTGACGGCCACCAGTTCGCTTTTCCGACCAGCGTAGCCATGGCGGGTACGGTCACGGTCCGGACCAAGAATGTGTCCAGCAGGATTCCGGCGCCGATGACGAACCCGCCCTGCACCACGGTACCGATGCTGGAGAACAACAAGCCCCACATCGACGCCGCGAAGATCAATCCGGCCGCGGTGATCACGCCACCGGTCGACGACAGCGTCCGGATCACGCCGTAGCGCGTGCTGTCGCCCGACTCGTCGCGCAACCGCGACGCGAACAGCAGGTTGTAGTCGGCGCCCACCGCGACCAGCACCACGAACGCCAGCGGCGGCACCGTCCAGTGCAGCTGTTGATGGAATAGATACTGGAAGACCAGGACGCCGATACCGAGTGCCGCGAAATACGAAAGCACCACGGAGCCAACCAGATACAGCGGCGCGATGACCGCGCGCAGCAACAACATCAGCGTCAGCAGCACCACGATCATCGTGACCGCGATGATGAAGCGGATGTCCTTCTGGTAGTAGTCGCGGGTGTCGCGCAGCGCGGCGGGATACCCGCCCATCGAGATCGTGGCATCTGCCAGATACGTATTCGGCTGAGCGCTGCGGGCGGCGTCACTGATGGCGTTGACCTGATCCATCGCCGCGGCGCTGAACGGATCGAGCTTGGTCAGCACCAGGTACCGCACCGAATGCCCGTCCGGTGAGATGAACATCTTCGACGCCATCTTGAAATCAGGCAGCTCGAGAACCTCTGGCGGAATGTTGAACCCCGCCATCGCCGGTGACGCGGCGTTCTGCTTCATCGACAGCAGGAACGCGGCGGCCTGATCGAGTCCGGTGCGCATGAGCTTGATCTGGTCGACGACCTGGTCCACGCCATTGGCCACCTCCCGGCTTCCACTGGCGGCACGATCGGCACCCTGGCGCAGCTTGGCCGTGCCCGCCTGCGCGCCGCCCGGGGAATCGAAGCCCATCTGTTTCATCAGCTTGGTCAGCCGGGCGAATGCGTCGTTGAGCTGGTTGAGCGTCGCGTTGAGCGATTGCTTGTCCTGCATGGACTGCAATTGCGTTGCCAGCGAATTGATCTCGTCAAGGGTGCCGTCGTTGCGTGCGTCGACCAACGCCTGGAAGTGCCCACGGGTTTCGGCGCAGGACGGGTCCAGGTCGCAGACCGCATTGCCGTGCAGCGCGACCAGCACCGGGCCCACCCAGGCGAACATGTCCCTGGCCGCCGTGAAGCTCACGCCCATCGAATTGCCCAGCCGGTTGACGGCGTTGACGAGTTTGGTCGCCACCTCGACGTTCTTGACGAGCTTGTCGCCGCCGTACTGGCCCTTGAGGGAGCCGAACGCGTCGACCACGCTCTGCACGCTGCTGGTGATCTGACCGACCTGACCCCGCACGTCACCGAGATTGGTAGCCAGAGTGTTGGCGCCACCCGCCAGCCGGTTGAGGCTGCCCATATTGTCGGCGATCATCGCCGAGCCGGTGCCGAGCCGGTCACCGACCAGACCGGCTTGATACGTGGCACGGAACTCCTGCGGCACCTCACCCATCGGGCGGGTGATACCGCTGACCATCGCGATGTTCGGCAGTTGACTGATGCGCTCCGCCATCTGCTCGAGGTCGGCGAGTGCCTGCGGGGTGCGCAGATCGCGCGGCGAGCGGACCAGCACGTAGGACGGAATGGACTGGTTGAGGTCGAAGTGCCGCTCCAGAGCGGTGTAACCCACCGAGCTCGGCGCTCCCGGTGAGACGGCCTTGCGGTCGTCGTAGTTGTAGTGCGCCAGCCCCACACAGCTGGCCAGCAGGATCAGGATCAGCACGCTGGCCACGAGATGCGCCCGCGGCCTGCGCACGATGCGGATACCGGACCGTCGCCACCACCGTGCGGTCAGTTCGCGGCGCGGCGTGATCCAGCCGCGCGGGCCCGCGAGCGCAATGATGGCAGGCAACAACGTGATCGCGGCAAGGAATGACACCCCGACGCCAACCGCCGATGACACACCGACCGTCGAGAACACGCCCATCTTGGCAAAGCTGATGCCCAGGAACGTGATTCCGATGGTCGCCGCGGATGCGGTGATCACCTTGCCCACCGAGTTCAGAGCCTGCTGTACCGCCGCGTCGGAGTCTTCACCGCGGCGCATGTAGTCGTGGTAGCGGCTGATCAGGAAGACCGCGTAATCCGTTCCCGCACCGGCGATGATCGCGCTCAACAGGATGATCGCCTGGTTGGACACCCCCAGACCGGTGGTGTGCGACAACCCCGCGACCACCGATTGCGCTATCACCAGCGAGATTCCGATGCCGATCAGAGGCAGCAGCATGGTGATCGGATTGCGGTACACGATCAGCAGCACAAGCAGCACCAGCACACCGATCGCGATCTCGATCGGCAGGCGGTCTCGTTCGCCCGCCACGGTGAGGTCGGCGACGGTGGCGGCGGGTCCGGTCAGATGCACCTCCAGCGGGCTGCCCGCGGTGCTCTGTTTGACGATGTTGGCCACCCGGTTGTAGGCCTCATAGGACTGCGGGGTCCCCAAGGCGCCTGCGAGCCCGACCGGCACCACCCAGGACTTGTTGTCCTTACTCGTCAAAAATGAACGCAGAGCCGGTGTTCCGACAAAATCCTGCAGCATCACGACGTCGTGCTGATCGTCGCGCAGTGCCGTGACCAATTTGCGGTAGGTGGCTTCGTGAGCGGGGGTCAGACCCTTCTCATCGGTCAGCACCACCAGCAGCAGGTCGTCGCCGCCCGGTTCGGAGAACGCCTCGGTCATCTGCCGCGCCGCCACGCTGGACGGGGCATCGCCCGGCAACATCGACAACGGATGCTTCTGGGCCATCTCGGTCAGGCTCGGGAAGCTCAGCGGAAGCGCAACCGCCAGGGCAACCCAGACACCGATCACAGCCCAGGGCCACCGCACCACGAAATCGGTCAGCCGTCGCACAATTTCCTCACACTGCGCGAGACCCTCAGGCCGCGCGCCCCTTCACTGCATCGAACTTCACTGAAACCATCAAGCACGTCACCAATGCCCACTGTCGGCGATCCGTCCGCATACGGACTTCATCGCCGCGATATAGCGGGCGACCGATTTCTGGGCGGTTGGATTGTCCGGGAACATCACCGCCATCGCGGTGCCGGCCTCGTACCGGAATATATAGATCGTCAGCTGGTAGCTGAAGCGGCCGTCGGAGTAGATCCCGATGTTGTTCGAATATCCCATGTCAGCGGCCGCCAGGACGGCGTTGAGCGGTGCGGCGCCGCCGTGCAGGAAGTTCGAGACGGGGAAGTTCGGGTGCGGCTTCTCCAACCACGGAGCCAGCTCCAACACCCGGTAATAGGGCACCCGCGCCAGGCTCAGGCCCGAATCGAACGACGTCTGCGCCGCCCACGCGGCCTCGCCGAACGTAGTCGCGGCGATCGGCACCGTGATCGGCACCAAGCCGGTGAACCAGCCCTGGGTGGTGAAGTTGTCCGAGGTTCTGCGGGTGTCCCGTGGAGTGAGCCCGAAATATGTTGTCGCGCCCGTCAATTCGTGTTCCACCATGGCCGTGCAGGCATACAGACCGCCGACGAAGCGAACTCCGGCCGCAGTGCACGCCGCTTCGAAGCGCGCGGTCTGATCGGCGTCCAAGATCATCTCGCCGACCATGTCAGCGACCGTCGGTTCCAGCGCATTGCCCAACGGCAGCGGGAACTCGGGCAGCGTGCCGTTGTTGTTCTCGGCAAACTCGATCCAGGCCTGCACCTCGGGCGAATCGACGGTCAGATCCGCGGTGGCCTCGCGCTCCTGGATGCAGAAATCGTCGAAGCTGCCCGCCTCGGGCAGCGCCATCGGCTGCCCGGTCATGGTCAGCGACGTGTACATGCCATGCGCCTCGAGCATGGTGATCCCGATCAGCGCCGCGTCCCCGTGGACGTGGTCGATGCTGGCATAAAAATCGAAGTGATCGTCACTTTGTACGACGCCGAAAGAAAAGCACCCCCATTCCATGGGAGTGGGAATATCGACGATGTGTTTGCGCGCATCCTCGGCCGCCATCACACCGTTGTCGATGGGTTCGAATTCGATATCGGCGGCGTCGACGATGGTGCGCCGGACAATATCTCCAGAACCCGAATATTCGAACCAGCTGCGGTATGTGTCGTGACGGCGCAAATACGCGTTCAGCGCGTGATTCATGGCGTCGATATCGCACTGACCAGGAACTTCACACGTGGCGATGATCTGCCGCGAATAGTCGAGTCCGGCCTTGTCCTGTTCGTATACGCCGCGAATATGCTGGCCCTGCATATAGCTGACCGGCACCGAACTGACCGGCGCCTGGCGCGCTTTTTCCATTGCGGCTTCAGTCGGGTGCCAGGAAATCACCACACCGGGACTCGGCGACCAATCATCGATTGTGCCGATGGTTATCTTCCCGATGTGCAAAATTCCCCTCCCGGATCTGAGCGGCTACGGCCTCGAGACCGGCAACCTGGTGGCCAGACCAAGATAGCGCCTGTCGCTGTGGCAGTTTGCCGTCGACCCGTAAAGCCCCTGGTCACAACTAGTGACCAAAGGCCCTGAACAACCGGGTAACGCCTGGCCATGCAGCCCTGGACACCATGGTGAAACCCGCTCGTTCAGCAACGCCCGTGCAATACTGACCGTCGGGAGATGAGCCGGCCGTCGCTGTCGGGAGATGACCGAGCCGTGGCCGTTCGGAAGTTGTTCCTGGCCCTGACGTGGTCTCCCACGACAGCGCAGCGACACTTCACCGGCCCGATGCGGAGAACACAACCTGATGGCACCCACCGAACGTCCGACGCAGCAGACACCCCGTTTCGCAATCATCGGTTACGCGGCTCGTCTTCCCGGAGCTGCGGACGCGGACCAGTACTGGGAAGTCCTGCACTCCGGTCGGGACGCGATTTCGGAGGTCCCCGCCGATCGGTGGGACGTCGAGGAGTTCTTCGACTCCGACCCCGACGCGGCGGGCAAGATGGTCACCCGGCGGGCCGGGTTCGTCGACGACGCCACCGGATTCGACGCACCGTTCTTCGGGGTCTCCGCTCGCGAGGCCAATCTGATGGACCCGCAGCATCGTCTGCTGCTGGAGACCGCGTGGCGCGCTGTCGAGCACAGCGGCACTGCACCAACGGCTTTGGCGAACACCAGGACCGGCGTTTTCGTCGGTCTGGCCACCCATGACTTCCTCGGGATGGCGTCCGATGCGCTGACCTATGCCGAGATCGAGGCCTACCTGGCGATCGGCACGTCCAGCGCGGCCGCCGCGGGCCGGATCAGCTACCGGCTGGGGCTGCAGGGCCCGGCGGTCACCGTCGACACGGCCTGCAGCTCCTCACTGGTGGCGATTCACCAGGCCTGCCAGGCACTACTGCTGGATGAATGCGATCTGGCGCTGGCCGGCGGGGTGAACGTCATGCTCAGCCCGGCCACCATGATCACGTTCTCGCACTCGCGGATGCTGGCCCCCGACGGCAAGTGCAAGACGTTCGACGCCGCCGCCGACGGCTACGTGCGCGGCGAAGGTTGCGGTGTGATCGCCATCAAGCGCCTGGACGACGCGCTCCGCGACGGCGACCACATCCGCGCCGTGATCCGCGGCAGTGCGGTCAACTCCGACGGCGCTTCGGGCGGGTTGACGGTGCCCAACGGTGTCGCCCAACAGCGTGTGATCGCCGAGGCGCTGGATCGCGCAGGCCTGACGCCCACCGACATCAACTATCTGGAAGCCCACGGAACCGGGACGTCACTCGGCGACCCCATCGAGGTTCAGGCCGCGGCGGCCGCGCTCGGCAAGGGCCGCGATGCCGGCCAGCCGCTGCTGATCGGCTCGGCGAAGACCAACATCGGCCACCTGGAGGCCGCCGCGGGCGTGGCAGGCGTCCTCAAGGTCGTGCTGTCGCTCGAGCACTCCGAGCTGCCGCCGCACCTCAACTTCACGAACCCGTCCCCGCACATCCCGTGGGACCGGATCCCCGTGCAGGTCGTCGACAAGCTGCGGCCCTGGGAGCGTTCGGAGCGCCCCCGCATCGCCGGCGTCAGTTCGTTCGGATTCTCCGGCACCAACGCGCACGTGATCCTCGAAGAGGCACCGGTCAGCAGCCCGGTCACTGCCGGTGCAGCGGTGGACGACCGCCGGTTCGCCGTGCTGCCGCTGTCGGCGCGCACCCCGGCCGCCCTGGTGCAGAGCGCACAGGACTACCGCAGCTGGCTCGGCGAGCACCCCGATGCCACCCTCGCCGACGTGTGCCTGACCGCCGGAGCGGGCCGGGCGCACTTCGAACACCGCGCCGCGCTGGTGGTCAACTCCGTCGAGTCGGCGCGCGAGCTGCTGGGCGCGCTCGCCGAGGATCTGCCCGCTCCCGGACTGGTCCGCGGCGACTGCGTCGATGCGCCCAAGACCGCGTGGCTGTTCCCCGGGCAGGGCAGTCAGTACGCCGGCATGGCCCGCGAGCTGTACGAGACCGAGCCGGTGTTCGCCGACACCATGAACCGGTGTGCCGAAGCCGTCGCCGGCGTGCTCGAAAAGCCGTTGCTGGACATGGTCTTTGGAACTGGCCTGAGTGATTCCGATGGCGCCGAGACCCTGAAGCAGACCCGGCACGCCCAGCCCGCGATCTTCGCGGTCGAGATGGGCTTGGCCAGGCTCTGGCAGTCGTGGGGCTTCGAGCCGGATGTGGTGCTCGGCCACAGCGTCGGTCAGTACTCCGCCGCCTGCGTCGCAGGGGTTTTCAGCCTCGAGGACGGTGCGCGGCTGCTCGCCGAGCGGGGGCGCCTCTTCGGTGAGTTGCCCGCAGGCGGGCGGATGTGCGCTGTGTTCGCCGACCCGGAACGGGTGGAAAGCCTGACCGACGAGTTCCCGAGCCTGTCGGTGGCCGCCTACAACGGTGCCAACACCGTGCTGTCGGGACCGGCCGCCGATCTGGAGCGCGCGGTCGCCCAACTGTCGGACGACGGTGCCCGCTGCGACTGGCTGGATACCAGCCACGCATTCCATTCGTCCCTCCTCGACCCGGCGCTGGATGCGTTCGAGGCCTACGCCGATGGATTCGAATTCGCAGCGCCGCAGCGGATTCTGGTGTGCAATCGGACCGGGGCGGCGCTCGGTCGCACCGCGAAGCTCGACGGGCAATACTGGCGACGTCACGCGCGGCAGCCGGTGCAGTTCGCCAAGGGAGTGGCCACGCTGGCCGAACTCGGCTGCGCGTTGCTGCTGGAGGTGGGGCCGCAGCCGGTGCTCACCGCCGCCGCCCTGCGGGCCTGGCCGGATCCGGCGACCGCACCCAAAGCCGTTGCGTCCCTGCGTCGCAACGGCGCCGACCATCGCCAGTTGATCGAGGCGCTGGCCGGTGCCTATGTCGCCGGACATGTTCCCGACTTCGGCGCACTGTTGCACGAGCCGGCCCGCAAGCTCGATCTGCCGACGTACCCGTTCCAACATCGCCAGTACTGGTACCAGAGCAAGCAATCCCAGTCGCCCGCCAGCGATGCCGCGCGCACCGAGGCCGTGCAGCTGCTCGAGGACGGCCGGATCGAGGAACTGGCCGCGCTCTTGGGCGGGGACGGATCCACCACGGCTGCTGAGGTGCTGAGCAAGCTTGCCGCCCAACACAATCGGCAGCGCAGCGCGCAATCGATCGCCGACATCCGCTACGAGATCCGTTGGCAGAAGGCGCTCAGTTCGTCGACCGAGGTCGGCGAGGGCGCAGCGTGGCTGCTGATCGGCGACGACAAAGCCGTGATGGGGCCACTGGTCGATGCGCTGACCGCACACGGCCACCGGCACCGCGTCCTCGGCTTGCCGGTATCCGACGCCGACGAGGAGCGTCTGGTCGCCGAACTGAGCGCGGCGGCGCAGGACGAGCCCGCGTTGCGCATCCTGCACGTCGCGGCGCTGGACTCCGACGGCGAGTCGTCGATGCGGTCGCTGCTGCGGATGCAGCACCGGGTGCTGGGGGGTACCCAGCGCCTGTTCCGCGCCGCGGCCGCCGCTGAACTGCGCACCCCGATCTGGGTGCTGACCCAAGGCGCGCAACGCGTCGGTGACGCCGACACGGTGGCGCCGGAGCAGAGCGGGCTGTGGGGATTCTGCCGCGTCGCGGCACTGGAGTACCCGCAGGTGTGGGGCGGTCTGGCGGATCTGGCCGGGACCGGCGCAGACGACTGGTCGCGACTGATCAAGCAGGTCGTCACGGCGGCGCCCGGCGAGGATCAGATCGCGTTGCGCGACAGCGGCGTTCATGTCCCGAGACTGATACGGCGGACCGGCCAGCCGAACTCGACTCCGCTGGAATTGCGCTCGGAGGCGACCTATCTGGTGACCGGCGGACTGGGCTCGATCGGGCTGGAGATCGCCGGCTACCTGGCCGCGCACGGCGCGCGCCAGCTGGTGCTGACCAGCCGCCGCGCTCCCGACGAGGCCGCGCAACGTCGCATCGACGCCCTGGGCGAACAACACGGTTGCGCGGTCCGGGTGATCGCGGCCGATGTCGCCGACCCGCACGACGTTGCACGACTGCTCGCAACCGTGGCCGCCGAGCTGCCGCCGCTGGCCGGCATCGTCCACGCCGCGGGCGAGAACAGCACCACACCACTGAGTTCGCTCGACAGCACCGAGATCGACCGGGTGTTCTCCGGGAAGGTCTGGGGCGCTTGGAATCTCAGTGAGGCCGCCGCCGATCTGAAGCTGGACTTCTTCCTGTCCACCTCGTCGATCTCGTCGGTGTGGGGTAGCTACGGCCAGAGCGCCTACAGCGCGGCCAACGCGTTCCTCGACGGGCTGACGTGGCGACTGCGCGAGCGCGGCGTGCACGGCATCAGCGTGAACTTCGGTCCGTGGTCGGCCGGCATGGCAGACCAGGACGCCCGCGCCCAGCTGGACCGTCGCGGGATCCGCACGCTGTCGCCCACGGATGCACTGGCCGGAATGGCCGACATCATGGCCGCCGCCGGCTCGCAAGGTCCGGCCGAAGCCGTTGTGGCGCGGATGGACTGGGCCCGCTTCCTGCCGATCTACCTGCAGGCCGGCCGCCGTTCGCTGCTGGCCGAGGTGGCGCGTGAGGTGCCGGAGTCGTTGCCGGCGGCCACCGGGTCCTCAGGCACCACCCGGCTGGTCGAACAGCTCACCGCAGCACCGGTGCAGCAGCGCAAGAAGCTCGTTCTGGAGTACCTGCGCAACACTGTCGCCGAGGTGACCCGAGTCGACGCGTCGGAGGTCCGCGAAGAGGCCGGCTTCTTCGACCTCGGCATGGACTCTCTGATGGCGGTCGAACTTCGGCGCCGTCTTGAACAAGCTGTCGGCAAGGAACTTCCGGCCACACTCGCCATGGACTTCCCGCGGCTGACCGACGTGGCCGACTACCTGCTGGGCGAAGTGCTCAACCTCAACGAGAAGGCGGGTGCGCAGCTTGCGGCCGCACCGGCGTCGCTGGCGGGCGCGGCGACCGACGAGCCGATCGCCATCATCGCGGTGGCCTGCCGGTTCCCCGGTGCCTCCGACGCCGACGCGTACTGGGATGTGCTGTCCGGCGCGGTGGACGCGATCCGGGAGATCCCCGAGGATCGCTTCGACGTCGACGAGTACTACGACCCCGATCAGCAGACACCGGGCAAGATCTACACCCGCAGCGGCGGCTACCTGGAGAGCGTGGACGGCTTCGATCCGGAGTTCTTCGGCATCTCCCCGCGCGAAGCGGTCTGGATCGACCCGCAGCAGCGGCTGATGCTGGAGATCGCGTGGGAGGGCCTGGAGCGGGCCGGCTACGCGCCGTCCGCGTTGCGCGGCAGCCGCACCGGCGTCTTCGTCGGTGTGGGCGCCAACGAGTACTCGCATCTGCTGTCCGGCGAGTCGGTCGAAAACCTCGAGGCCCACTTCATCACCGGCAACGCGCTCAACGCGATCGCAGGCCGGGTGGCGTTCACGCTCGGGCTTGAAGGTCCCGCGATGGCGGTGGACACCGCGTGCAGCTCGTCACTGGTCGCCGTCCATCAGGCGAGCCAGGCGCTGCACTCCGGTGACTGCGACATGGCCCTGGCCGGTGGCGTCAACGTCCTGCTGAGCCCGGCGTCGATCGTCGCCGCGTCACGCGCCCGGATGCTGGCCCCCGACGGCCGATGCAAGACCTTCGACGCGGCGGCCGACGGCTACGTCCGCGGTGAAGGGTGCGGCATCCTGGTGCTCAAGCGGCTGTCCGACGCGCAACGCGACGGCGACCGGATCGCCGCGGTCATTCGCAGCAGCGCGGTCAACCAGGACGGTGCGTCCAGCGGTCTGACAGTGCCCAACGGCGGTGCGCAACAACGGCTTATCTCGGCGGCGCTGACCCGTGCCGGACTCGGCGGGGCCGATGTCGACTACCTCGAAGCGCACGGCACCGGCACCCCGCTCGGTGACCCGATCGAGGTGCAGGCCGCCGCCGCGGTCTATGGCGCCGGTCGAGATCCGATCCGTCCGCTGCTGATGGGAACGGCCAAGACCAACATCGGGCACCTTGAGTCCGCTGCCGGTGTGGCCGGTTTGATCAAGGTCGTGCTGTCGCTGCAGAACGAATTGCTGCCGCAGAACCTGCACTTCCAGAACCCGTCCCCGCACATCCCATGGGACTCCTTGCCCGTGAAGGTCGTCGACGAGGCGACCCCGTGGGTGGCCAACGGCAGGCCGCGCCGTGCCGGGGTCAGCTCGTTCGGCTTCACCGGCACCAACGCCCACGTACTGATCGAAGAGGCACCGCAGCCCGCGCTCGGTGACGATCCCGCCGACGACCCGGTCGAGGTCGTCGCGCCGGAGCCGGTGCGTGAGCCGCTGAGTGTCCTGCCGCTGTCGGCGCGGTCCGGGCCCGGTCTGCTGGCCTTGGCACAGCGCTACTCCGATTGGCTGGCAGCCCATCCCGACGCCTCGCTGGCCGACGTGAGCTACACCGCCGGCGCGGGACGATCGCACTTCGAGCACCGCGCGGCCGTGGTCGCGAACTCCGTGTCCGAGGCCAAGATGCTGCTCGACGACTTGGTGGCCAACCGGCTGCGGCCGGGCGTGCTCCGCGGCGAGTGCACCGACCCGCCGACCACCGCGTGGTTCTTCCCGGGACAGGGCAGCCAGTACCCGGGCATGGCGAAGGAACTGTTCGAAACGGAGCCGGTCTTCGCCGACACCCTGCGCCGCTGCGCGCAGGCCGTCGACCCGATGCTGCCGCGCCCGCTGCTCGACGTGTTGTTCTCCGGCGACCGCGAGAACGCGGAAACGCTGCGGCACACGTCATTCGCTCAGCCCGCGATCTTCGCCGTCGAGATGGGCCTGGCCCGGCTGTGGCAGTCGTGGGGCATCGAACCTGACGTTGTGCTTGGCCACAGCGTCGGCCAGTACGCCGCGGCATGTGTGGCGGGCGTGTTCAGCCTCGAGGACGGCATCCGGTTGATCGCCGAGCGTGGCCGGTTGTTCGGCAGCCTCCCCGAGGGCGGCCGGATGGTGGCGGTGTTCGCCGACCCCGATTACGTGGAGCGCGCCGCGACCGGCTTCCCGCGGGTGTCCGTGGGCGCCTATAACGGCCGTAACACCGTGCTGTCGGGTCCGGGCGAGGATCTGGAGCAGATCGTCGCGGCCTGCAGCGAGGACGGCGCCCGGTGCACCTGGCTGGAGACCAGCCATGCCTTCCACTCCGAGCTGCTGGATCCGGTCCTCGACGAATTCGAGACGTTCGCAACACAGTTCGAGTACGCGGTGCCGACCCGGCCGCTGGTCTGCAACCGGACCGGCGCGGTGCTCACCGCCGAGACGCCGATCAATGCGCAGTACTGGCGGCGGCACTCCCGCCAGCCGGTGCAGTTCACCGAGAGTGTGCGCACGGTCGCCGCCCTGGGCTGCTCGGTGCTGATGGAGGTCGGCCCGCAGCCGATCCTGACCGCCGCGGCACTGCAGATCTGGCCGGAAACCTCGGCAACGCCACGCGCGATCGTCTCCCTGCGCAAGGGCGCCAACGCCCAGCGTCAGATGACCGAAGCACTTGCCACGACGTACATCTGCGGGCACCGGCCGGACTTCGCGGCCCGGTTCCACACCTCGGGCCGACGACTCGAACTGCCGACCTATCCCTTCCAGCGTCGCCGGTACTGGCCGAAGACGTCGGGGATCCGGTCGGACGGCACCGCGGCATCCGGGATCCTGGGCAGCGCCAAGGACCTGGCATCGGGTGACACCGTCTATACGAATGTGCTGTCGGTCAAGACCCAGCCGTGGCTGGCTCATCACGTCATCTACGGCACGGTGGTGGTGCCCGGCGCGACGTATGCGGCAATGGCGATGGCCGCCGCGGGCGCTCCGGCGCGGGTCAAGGAGGTCTTCTTCTACGAGCCGATCATCCTGCCCGACAAGGCCTCCCGCGAGGTGCAGCTGACCCTGCATCCCGTCGACGACGGCTGGAAGTTCCAGGTGCACAGCCGGCCCTACGGGGTTCGGGAGTCCGAGTGGTCGCTGAACTCCGACGGCACCCTGCTCTCCGGTATCGACCCGGATGCGGCGCCGCCGGACACGGTGGCCCCGGACGAGGCGATCGAGCAGATGAATCGCACCCGTCCGCAGGAATTGTTCGACATCTTCGCTGACATGGAATTGGCCTGGGGCCCAACGTGGTCCACCTCGCTGAAGTCGTTGTCGGTCGGTAAGGGTGAGGCGATCGGCGACATCGCGGTGGGCGATGAGCTCGGTGAGCATCTCGGCACTGAGCCCATTCACCCGGTCTTGCTGGACCTGTGTACCGGTGTGGCCTTCCCGGCCTTCCCCGCGACACTGGCCGCCGAGCAGGGGATGACGGACCTGTTCCTGCCGCTGCGGTACGGACAGGTGACGATCGCCGAGAAGATGCCGCGCCGGTTCTACTGCCGGGCCCGCTGGCACGAGAACACCATCAACAACGAAACCCAGGTATTCGACCTCGATTTCCTGGATCGGGACGGCCAAATGCTCGGCGGTATCGCCGAGTTCACCGTCAAGCGCGCCCCGCGCGAGGCGTTGATGCGCGGGCTCGGCGGTGACTCCACCCGGCTGCTGTACAGCCTCGGCTGGCAGGAGATCGCGACCCCGGCGGCGGATGACACCGAGAAGACCACGAACGGCATCTGGCTGATCGCAGGCTTCGACGCGCTCGCAGCCGAGGTACCCGGTGCGGTGACGGTGGAGGAGGCCGCGGATCCACAGTCCTGGCGGCGGGTCTTCGCCGAGGCGGCCGAGCGCGGTACCGCGGTCAGCGGAATCGTCTGGCGCAGTGGCAGGCAAGGCGCCGGGGCGGGACACGGTGGAGTCGACGCCTCGACCGCCGAGCTCGCCGCTCGCCTGGAGGCACAGATCGCCACCTTCCTGGGCGCCGCGCAGACCGCGTTGGCCGAGGGCAACCACACGCTGGCCGACGGTCTGTGGATCGTCACCGAACGTGCGGTGGCCACCGAGCCCGGCGAGCCGGTCGATCCGGTCCAAACCGCGCTGTGGGGATTGGGCCGCACGCTGATCGCCGAGCAGCCGAGCCTGCGAGTTCGCCTGATCGACTCCGACGGCTCCGACGAGTCACTGCGCTGGGTGGCCGGTGCGCTTGGCACGCCGGTTGTCGAGCCGGAAATGGCTGTGCGACAAGGCCGTTTCCTGGTATCCCGGCTGCTGCACTGGGCCCGTAACGGCCAGCTGCCGATGCCGCGCAGCGACGACTACGCCTTGGCGCCCACCGAGCGCGGCGCGATCGACAACTTGCGCCTTGCCGAGATCGAGGTGACACCGCCGAAGGCCAACGAGGTGCAGGTCCGCATCGAGGCAGCCGGCCTCAACTTCCGGGATGTGCTCAACGTGCTCGGCCTGTACCCCGGCGATCCCGGCCCGATCGGTGGCGATCTGTGCGGTGTGGTCACCGAGATCGGCTCCGAGGTGACCCGATTCGAGGTCGGGCAGCGCGTGTTCGGTTCGATGCAGGGAGCTTTCGCCAGCCGGCTGAACGTACCTGAACCGCTACTGGCAACGGTGCCGGACGGGATCGGTGCGGTGGACGCCGCCACCATTCCCGCTGCGGCGCTCACGGTCCGGCTCGCATTCGACTGGGCGAAGCTCAAGCCCGGCGACAAGGTGCTGATCCACGCCGCCAGTGGTGGCGTGGGACTTGCCGCGGTGCAGATGGCCCGCGCGCACGGCGCGACCGTGTTCGCCACCGCCAGCAAGTACAAGCGCGCCACGCTGCGGGACATGGGTGTGGAATACGTCTACGACTCGCGCACAACCGAATTCGCCGACCAAATCCTCGCGGACACTGCCGGCGAAGGTGTTGACGTGGTGCTCAACTCCTTGACCAGTGAGGGCTTCGTCGAGGCGACGGTGCGGGCCACCGCCAAGAACGGTCGGTTCGCCGAGATCGCCAAGCGCGATATCTGGACGGCCGAGCAGATGGCGGAACTTCGTCCCGACATCGACTACGAGATCGTCGCGCTCGACGTCACGATGATGACCGACCCCGATCACATCCAGCGGCTCATGGTCGAGGTCTCCGACGGGCTGGCCAAGGGTGAGTGGACGCCGGTGCGCGCCGAGATCTACCCGCTGACCGAAGCCAGGACCGCGTTCCGGCGGATGCAGCAGGCGCGCCACATCGGCAAGATCGTGGTGCAGATGCCCAAACCGCTTCAACCGCGCGGGGATCGGAGCTATCTGGTCACCGGTGGTCTGGGCGCGCTGGGCCTGCATACGGCGTCGTATCTTGCTCAGCTCGGCGCCGGCGACATCGTACTGACCAGCCGCCGCACTCCGGATGCGGAGGCTCAGCAGGCCATCGACGCCATCGCCGAGCGCTTCCACTGCCGGATCCACGTTTTCGCTGCCGACGTCGGCGTCGAGTCCGAGGTCGTCGAGCTATTGGACAAGATCCGGGCCGAGTTGCCCCCGCTGGCGGGCGTGGCACACCTGGCCGGTGTGCTCGACGATGCCCTGCTGCCGCAACAGGATCTCGACCGGTTCCGAACCACGCTGCGGCCCAAGGCCTATGGCGCACACCACCTGCACCGGCTGACCAAGGATGATGACATCGAGTTCTTCATCCTGTACTCATCGGCGTCGGCGGTGCTGGGCTCGCCCGCACAGAGCAATTACGCAGCAGCCAACGCGTTGCTCGACGGACTCGTCGCACACCGACGGGCGCAGGGGCTGCCCGCGACCACCGTCAACTTCGGTCCGTGGGGTCAAGGCGGTATGGCCAGTTCACAGGCCGCCGTCGCCAACCTCAGCGCCCAGGGCATGATGCCGCTTGAGCCGTCCGCGGCGCTGGCAGCGCTCGGCGAGGCCATCCGGCACGGCGCGGCGCAGGCCACCGTGCTCAAGGCCAACTGGCAGCGGACCGCGAAGGTGCTCGGCGGCATCCGTCCGCCACTGCTGGATCAGGTACTGCCCAGCGGCGACGGCACGGTGGTCGGGGACAGCGAGCTGTTACGGCAGCTTCAGGAACTCCCGGTGGCGGCGCGAGCCGGTTTCATCACCGAGTTCCTGCAGAAAGAGGTGCAGGGCTTCCTGCGCCTCGCGCAGCCGCCTGCCGCGTCCAGCCGGTTCCTGGATCTCGGCACGGACTCCCTGATGGCGGTCGAACTGCGCAACCGGTTGTTCGGGCAGTTCGGCGGGAAGTTCGACATCAGCCCGACAGCGGTGTTCGACCATCCGACCATCGGGGAGCTCGCCGAGCATCTGGTGTCTCAGCTGCCGGATTCCGACGAGCCCCCGGCCGAGCCGGCACCGGATAACTCTGCGGACGCGGCGGAGTCTGCGCCCGAACCCTCGTCGGAGGAATGAAACGCGGCCACTCCGCGGCGGTGTGACGAAGATCGCACCGCCGCGGCGTTGCGCCCGCCCATCACGCCTCGGCGCATTTGCACTGCTCAGGGACCTGAAAGAGCCAGCCGATACTGAATTTGGCGCCGCGGTAATGCCCCAAACCGACCGGTGGGTTGGTTAGTCGGCTGAACTTGCTCACACGCGGTTGATTTCCCATTACCCGTGGGTATAGTTACCCAGTGTTACTGGTGGGTAACTTAGACCGAAGTACTCAACCACAAAGCCCAAATTCAGATGACATTCTCGCTGAGGAGGAGCCGTCATGAGCCATTACAAGTCAAACGTGCGCGACCAGGTATTCAACCTGTTCGAGGTCTTCGGTCTCGAGAAGGCGCTCGGCCAGGGCAGCTACAGCGATGTAGACGCCGACACGGCGCGCGAGATGCTGCAGGAAATGAGCAGGCTGGCCGAAGGCCCGGTCGCCGCATCGTTCGTCGAGGGTGACCGCAACCCGCCGGTCTTCGATCCCGAGACCCACTCCGTGAAGTTGCCGGAGGCGTTCAAGAAGTCCGTTCACGCCGTGACCGAAGCGGGCTGGGACAAGGTCGGTATCGAGGAGGAGCTCGGCGGCACGCCGGTCCCCCGCGCCCTGGTCTGGGCGCTGGCCGAGCACGTGCTCGGCGCCAACCCGGCGGTTTGGATGTACGCCGGTGGCGCAGGTTTCTCCAGCATCTTCTACAAGCTGGCCACTGAGGAGCAGAAGAAGTGGGCCGTCCTCGCCGCCGAGCGCGGCTGGGGCTCGACCATGGTGCTCACCGAGCCGGATGCCGGCTCCGACGTCGGCGCCGGACGCACCAAGGCCGTCAAGCAGGACGACGGTTCGTGGCACATCGACGGCGTGAAGCGGTTCATCACCTCGGCCGATTCCGACGACATGTTCGAGAACATCTTCCACCTGGTGCTCGCCCGCCCCGAGGGCGCGGGCCCGGGCACCAAGGGCCTGTCGCTGTTCTTCGTGCCGAAGTTCCACTTCGATCCCGAGACCGGTGAGCTCGGCGAGCGCAACGGCGCTTTCGTCACCAATGTCGAGCACAAGATGGGCCTGAAGGTCTCCACCACCTGTGAGCTGACCTTCGGCCAGCACGGGGTGCCGGCCAAGGGCTGGCTCGTCGGCGAGGTTCACGACGGCATCGCCCAGATGTTCGATGTCATCGAGATGGCGCGAATGCTGGTGGGCACCAAGGCTATTGCCACGCTGTCGACCGGCTACCTGAACGCCCTGGAGTACGCCAAGGAGCGCGTGCAGGGTGCCGACCTGACCCAGATGACCGACAAGACCGCGCCGCGGGTCACCATCACCCATCACCCCGACGTCCGCCGCAGCCTGATGACCCAGAAGGCCTACGCCGAGGGACTGCGCTCGCTGTACATGTTCACCGCGACCTACCAGGACGCTGAGGTCGCCGCGGCGCTGCACGGCGTCGACGCCGAACTGTCGGTCAAGGTCAACGATCTGCTGCTGCCGATCGTCAAGGGTGTCGGTTCCGAGCAGGCCTACGCCAAGCTGACCGAGAGCCTGCAGACCTTTGGTGGCTCCGGCTTCCTGCAGGACTACCCGGTCGAGCAGTACATCCGCGACGCCAAGATCGACTCGCTCTACGAGGGCACCACCGCCATTCAGGCGCAGGACTTCTTCTTCCGGAAGATCGTGCGCGACAAGGGTGTTGCGCTGGCGCACGTGGCCGGCCAGATCGAGGCGTTCATCTCCAACGAGTCGGGTAACGGCCGGCTGAAGTCGGAGCGCGAGCTGCTGGCCAAGGCCCTCGAGGACGTCCAGGGTATGGCCGCCTCCATGACCGGCTACCTGATGGCCGCGCAGGAGGATGCCGCCAGCATCTACAAGGTGGGGCTGGCCTCGGTCCGCTTCCTGATGAGCGTCGGCGACCTGGTCATCGGCTGGTTGCTGCAGCGCCAGGCCGCGGTGGCCATCGCGGCGCTCGACGCCGGAGCCAGCGGTGCCGACGCCTCCTTCTACGAGGGCAAGATCGCGGTCGCGTCGTTCTTCGCGAAGAACATGCTGCCGCAGCTGACCAGCACTCGCCAGGTGATCGAGACGATCGACAACGAGATCATGGAGCTCGACGAAGCAGCATTCTGAGTTATCCCCGCACAACGGCTCCGGGACCTTCGGGTCTCGGAGCCGTTGGCGTTTCGGGGCCCATCGACCGGGGACTTTCGACTCTTTGTGCCAGCTGAGCGCCCCGCTGGACTCATATCGGGACCTCGGGCCCTGGCAGTTTGCTGGGCATCCGCTACATTCGAGGAATGGCAATGCTCGACAGCAACGATGCAATTCCCGCGCATTCCGCGCCTACCGGCAAGAAGCCGGGCGCCGGTGCGCCGCTGGCGAATATTGTCGCGCCGTTCACCAAGACCGCTGGATACTACGCACGCTCCTGGGGCGCATACCTCGAAGGCGGTAGTGGCGAGTTGCCCGTCGCGCGACCGACGCTATCGCTGGCCACCCACGCCCTGCGGGACGAGATCGTGCTGGTCGGCCTGCGCATGCGCCGCCCGCTCAGCGACGCGACGGTCTACGACAAGATCAACGCCGAAGTCGTCAAAGCCATCGACTTCTACGGCAAGCAGGGCTGGCTGGCCAGGCCGGAAGGATTTTTCGCCGCACCGCCCACGCCGACCACTGTCTCGATCCGCTCGTTCGGCAAAGGCAACCGCACGCACGAGCGGATGTCGTTCGACAGCGGATACACGCCCTACGCCCGGGAACCCGGCCGCCAGCGTTGGCTGAGCTACACCGGCAACCGTCGCGAGTACGCACTGATGCTGCGCCACAGCGAGCCCCGGCCGTGGCTGGTGTGCATCCACGGCACCGAGATGGGCCGCGTGAACCTCGACCTCACGTTGTTCCGGGCGTGGCACCTGCACGAGGCATTCGGCCTCAACGTGATCCTGCCGGTGCTGCCGATGCACGGCCCGCGCGCCAAAGGTCTGCCCAAGGGTGCGGTGTTCCCCGGCGAGGACGTGATGGACGACGTTCATGCCACCGCGCAGGCGGTATGGGACGTCCGACGGGTGCTGGCCTGGATCAGGTCGCAGCAACCCGACGCGCGCATCGGGGTGAACGGCATCTCGCTGGGCGGTTATATCGCGGCCCTGGTCGCCAGCCTCGACGACGATCTGACCTGCGCCATCCTCGGGGTGCCGCCGGCCAACCTGGTGTCGATCCTGGGCAGGCACGCCGGACTGAGCGTCGACGATCCGCGGCACCGGACCCTGGAGCTGGCCGCACCGATCGGCGACATGATCTCGCCGCTGTCGCTCCAACCGAAGGTCGCTCCGGAGGGCCGGTTCATCTACGCCGGCGTCGCCGACCGGATCGTGCACCCGCGCGAGCAGGTCCTGGGACTGTGGGAGCACTGGGGCCGACCGGACATCGGCTGGTACCGCGGCGGGCATACCGGCTTCTTCCAAGCCCGTCCGGTCCAGCAGTTCGTGGACGCCGCGCTCGTGCAGTCAGGGCTCGTCGACCGGGGCTAGCGGAGAGAAGTCTCCAGCGGTACGCAGGACCAATCTTGGGCCTCGTAGAGACCGCCGCTGGAATCCCCTCTTGTCCAGCGGCGGTCCTCTGTTTGTGCACTAGAAAGCACACAAACAAAGAGGATGCCCCGTGTTGCCGTCGGGTCGGGGGGTCAGACGGCAACACGGAGCTATCCACTACATCTGTATCCCGAACGGGTTCGTTACAAACCCACGGAAACTTTTTTCGATTTTTTTCTACGCCTCGAGAATCGCGGTCACGCCCTGGCCGCCAGCAGCGCAAATGGAGATCAATCCGCGCACCGGCTGACCCGTCTCCTTGTGCTTTTCCGCCAGTTGTTTCGCCAGCTGCGCAACGATCCGGCCGCCGGTCGCGGCGAACGGATGGCCGGCCGCGAGCGAGGAGCCGTTGACGTTGAGCTTGGAGCGGTCGATGCGGCCCAGTGCACTGTCCAAGCCGAGGCGCTCCTTGCAGTACTCCTCGGACTCCCACGCCTGCAGGTGGGCCAGCACCACGGACGCGAACGCCTCGTGGATCTCGTAGAAGTCGAAGTCCTGCAAGGTCAGGCCGTTACGAGCGAGCAGGCGAGGCACCGCGTACGTGGGTGCCATCAGCAGGCCGTCGGCGCCGTTGACGTAGTCGACCGCGGCGGTCTCGGAATCGACGAAGTAGGCCAGCGGAGTCAGCGAGTGTGATGTTGCCCACTCATCGCTGGCGAGCAGTACCACCGAGGCGCCGTCGGTGAGCGGAGTCGAGTTGCCCGCCGTCATCGTCGCGTCGCCGTTGCGCACACCGAACACCGGCTTGAGCTTGGCCAGCTTCTCGGCGCTGGAGTCGGCCCGCAGATTGTTGTCCCGGTACAGCCCCAGGAAGGGACTGACGAGATCGTCGAAGAAGCCGGCGTCGTACGCGGCGGCCATGTTGCGGTGGCTGGCGGCGGCCAGCTCGTCCTGGTCGACACGCTTGATCCCCATCTGCTTGGCGGTGATCGCGGCGTGGTCGCCCATCGACAGCCCGGTCCGCGGCTCGCCGTTGGTCGGGATCTCGATGCCGAGGGAGGCGGGCAGCTTGCCGACCAGCTTGAGCCGGTCGACGTTCGACTTGGACCGGCGCAGATTGAGCAGGGTGCGACGGAGTTCGTCGCCGAGGCCGATCGGGGCGTCGGAGGTGGTGTCCACCCCACCCGCGGCCGCAGTCTCGTAGCGCCCGGCGGCGATACCGTCGGCGGCGGCGATGGCGGCCTGCAGACCGGTCCCACAGGCCTGCTGCAGATCGATCGCCGGGGTGTACGGCGAGAGTTGGCTGCCGAGCACGCTCTCACGCATCAGGTTGAAGTCGCGGCTGTGCTTGAGCACCGCGCCGCCGATCACCGCACCAAGCTGCTCGCCGGCCAGGCCGAAACGGTCCACCAGGCCACCGAGGGCGGCGGTGAACATGTCTTGGTTGGATGCCTGCGCGTAGGCGCCGTCGGAGCGCGCGAACGGAATGCGGTTGCCGCCGATCACGGCGACCCGGCGGCTGTTTCTAGTGGTAGAGGCCACGTCAATCTCCCCTTTGGGTTCGGTTTGAGAGGGGGTATACCCACCCATACTAAACACGGTCCTTACTCTGGAGTAAGTTCGTTCCCGGTCCACCCGCATCGCAACTCGAAAGGCATGTTCGTGGCTTCCGACCTCTTCTCGCAGATCGTCAACTCAGCGCCGGGCTCCCTGCTGGCCAAGCAGCTCGGCATTCCGCAACCCGAGACGCTGCGCCGCTACAAAGCCGGCGAGCCGCCGCTGGCCGGCTCGCTGCTGATCGGCGGTGACGGCCGGGTGGTCGAGCCGCTGCGCGCCGCGCTGGCCGAGGACTACGACGTGGTCGCCGACAATCTGGGCGGCCGCTGGGCCGACTCGTTCGGCGGGCTCGTCTTCGACGCCACCGGCATCACCGAGCCGGTCGGGCTGCGCGGGCTCTACGAGTTCTTCACCCCGCTGCTGCGCAACCTCGGCCACTCGGGTCGCATTGTCGTGATCGGTACCACTCCCGACGAGGCGGGCAGCGCCAACGAGCGCATCGCCCAGCGCGCCCTCGAAGGATTCACCCGGTCCCTGGGCAAGGAGGTGCGCCACGGTGCCACCGTCTCGCTCGTCTACCTGTCACCCGCGGCCAAACCCGCCGCAACAGGACTGGAGTCGACGCTGCGGTTCCTGCTGTCGGGGAAGTCGGCCTACGTCGACGGGCAGGTCTTCTATGTGGGCGCGGCGGATTCCACCCCGCCCGCCGACTGGGACAAGCCGCTGGACGGCAAGGTCGCGATCGTCACCGGCGCGGCCCGCGGCATCGGCGCCACGATCGCCGAGGTGTTCGCCCGCGACGGCGCCAAGGTCGTCGCGATCGACGTCGAGAGTGCGCGTGATGCGTTGAGCGAGACCGCTGTGAAGGTGGGCGGCACCGCCCTGGCGCTGGATGTCACCGCCGAGGATGCGGTCGACAAGATCACCGAGCATCTGCGCGAGCACTACTCCGAGCACAACGGGGGCCGGGCCGACATCCTGGTCAACAACGCAGGCATCACCCGCGACAAGCTGCTGGCCAACATGGACGATGCCCGCTGGGATGCCGTCGTCGCGGTGAATCTTCTTGCGCCGCAACGCCTTACTGAAGGCTTGATCGAGAACGGCAGCATCGGTGAGGGCGGGCGGATCATCGGGCTGTCCTCGATGGCCGGGATCGCCGGAAACCGCGGCCAGACCAACTACGCGGCCACCAAGGCCGGCATGATCGGCCTCACCGAGGCGCTGGCGCCGTCGCTGGCCGACAAGGGCATCACGATCAACGCCGTCGCACCGGGATTCATCGAGACCGCGATGACCGCGGCGATCCCGCTGGCCACCCGCGAGGTCGGCCGCCGGCTGAACTCGCTGTATCAGGGCGGCAAGCCGGTCGACGTCGCCGAGACCATCGCCTACTTCGCCAGCCCCGCGTCGAATGCCGTGACCGGCAATACGATCCGAGTCTGCGGCCAGGCGATGCTGGGAGCCTAGGGTGAGCACCGTGACCGAACAGCCGAGCGGACTGCGCAACATGCTGCGCGCCGCGGCGGGTTCGCTGCCGTTCATCCCCCGCAGCGACCACCTGCCCAACCGCACCCTGACGGTCGATGAACTGGCCATCGATCCGTCCAACGTCGCCGCCTACGCGGCGGTCACCGGCCTGCGCTTCGGCGACACCGTGCCGCTGACCTATCCGTTCGTGCTGACGTTTCCCACCGTGATGTCGCTCATCACCGGTTTCGACTTCCCGTTCGCCGCCATGGGTGCGGTCCACGTGGAGAACGAGATCACCCGGTACCGCCCGATCGCGGTCACCGACACCGTCAAGCTCGCGGTGCACGCCGAGAACCTCCGGGAGCATCGCAAGGGCCTGCTGGTCGACGTCATCGCCGACATCCACGTGGGCAACGAGCACGCCTGGCATCAGGTCACGACATTCCTGCACCAGCAGCGCACCAGCCTGTCCGGTGGACCCAAGCCCGAGCCGCCCAAGCGGCCGAAGCTGCCCCCGCCCAATGCGATCCTGCGGATCAGCCCCGCCCAGATCCGGCGTTACGCCTCGATCGGCGGGGACCACAATCCGATCCACACCACGTCAGTGGGTGCCAAACTGTTCGGCTTCCCCACCGTAATCGCACACGGGATGTTCAGTGCCGCAGCAGTTTTGGCCAACATCGAGGCACAGATTCCGGACGCGGTCCGCTACTCGGTGAAGTTCGGCAAGCCGGTGATCCTGCCGGCGACCGCCGGGCTCTACGTCGACCGGGTCACCGATGGGTGGGACATCTCGATGCGCAACCTGAGCAAGGGATACCCGCACCTCACCGGAACGGTTCGCGGGCTCTAGCGATCAGGAGCTGGCCGCTGAGGCTTCCTTGTCCGACGGGGCACCCTTGAGGCCGCGCCAGAACAGGTTGATCAGCATGTCGGCGGCCTCGTCGACGTCGGCGTCGCCTGCGCTGACGCGGGCCGCGACCGCTTCACCGGCGCCCACCAGGGCGACAGCCATCATGTGGAAGTCGGTGCCGGGCTCAGGGTGTCGAGTGCCGGCCTCCAGCAGCCGGGCCACCATGTCGATGATCTTCTCGCGGCCCTCGCGGACGGTGTGCGAGAACGCCTGAGAGCTGGTCGCCTGGGTGTAGAGCACGATCCAGGACGCCCGGTTGGCGTCGATGTAGCGCAGCACCGACAGAATCACGCTGCGCAACAGGTCATGTGGGCTCTGCTTGAGGTCGATGTCCTCACGCACCGCTTCGATGAAGCGGCTCAGTTCGCGGGCCAGGCACGCCCCGAACAGCTCTTCTTTGGAGCCGTAGTACAGATACAGCATCGGCTTGGAGATCTGCGCCTCACCGGCGATGACGTCCATCGAGGTCTCGTGATAGCCGTTGACCGAGAACATCTGTACAGCGGCGTCGAGCATCTGCTGCTCCCGCACGGCACGGGGCAACCGCTTGGTGCCACCAGCCATATCACCGCCTTCCGCCAGACCCCCGCATCGCTGTGTGCGTGATCTCTCAGGCTAACCGCCGCAGCGGGGACTTTGCCCTTTCAGACGCGCCATCCGCAACACCGAAGTCTCGATGGCGGGCAGCGACAGTTCACCCGCATTGACCGCTTTCTCGAGCCGGTCAAGCACCGCGGGCACCTCGTCGGTGGTCACCCACAGCGCCACGTCGGTGCCGGCCTGCAGGCTGCGCAGCACCGCCTCGGCGACCCCGTACCGGTCGGCGATGGCCGCCATGCTGGACAGGTCGTCGCTGAAGACCGGGCCGTCGAAGCCCGGGCCGCCGTAGCCGCCGCTGCGCAGCAGCCCCACCGCCGCGGCACTCAGGCTGGCCGGCGTCGTCCCGGTCAGCCCCGGCACCTCGAGGTGGCCGACCATGACAGCGACGGGCGCTTCCGTGGTCAACGTGCGGTAAGGAACGAGGTCGTCTGTCATCAGAGCGTCCAGCGGCGGGGTGGTGACCGCCCCGGCGGTGTGCGAGTCGCCCGAGCCGTGCCCGTGGCCGGGGAAGTGCTTCAACACCGGGAGCAGGCCGGCGTCGCGCAGACCGCGGGCGTAGGCACCGGCGTACTCGGTCACCTTCGCCGGGTCGTCGGAGAACGACCGGTCGCCGATGACGGTGTCGTCCGGGGCGTCGGTGACGTCGACGACCGGCGCGAAGTCGATGGTGATGCCGAGGCCGCGCATCTTCTTCCCGCGGTCCAGTGCCAGCTGGTACACCTGATCGGCGGTTTGGGTCTGCGCCAGCACCCGCGCCGACGGGGCGTCGCCGATCAGCGACGTCAGCCGCTCGACGCGGCCGCCCTCTTCGTCGACGCTGACCGCCAGCGGGAGCGGGCCGGCGTTGGCGTAGTCGGGCAGCGACCCGTCGGTCAGCATCGACAGGTCGGTCCAGCTGCCGATGAAGATGCCGCCGACGTGATAGGTGTCCACCACGTTGCGCGCATCGGCGGCGCCCTTGACCCCGACCATCAGCACCTGGGCGAGCTTGTCGCGGGTCGACATCGCACTGAGCAACCCGGGGCCGTCGCCGCACGCCGGCGGCGCCGGGGAAGCGGGCGCCGGGACCGGTCCGGCCAACGGCACCGAGCTGGCCGACGACGGCGTGCTGACCGGGCCCGAAGACGACGCCGCCGGGCGCGAAGCGGTCCCTGAGCAGCCGACGAGCAGCAGGGGTAGTGCCGACAGGGCCGCGACTCCGCGAATCGAGAACAGGCGGTTAGGCATCCGCACATGCTGTCACGGCCCTCGCCGAGGGCCAACCAAGGTTGGCCGCGTGCTAGGTTTGCCAGCGGGTATTCACCCCTGACATTGCAAGGTCTTCACCCGATGATCTGCACGTCCCAGCACCGCGAGGAGAAGCGACCATGACCCGGTTCGTGGTTCCTGCCGCCGCCAGCATCGTGGTCGGTCTGCTGCTCGGAGCCGCCGCGATCTTCGGCGTGACGTTGATGATCCAGCAGGACACCAAGCCGCCGCTGTCGCCCGGCGACCCGGCGTCGTCGGTGCTGAACCGCGTCGAGTACGGCAACCGCGGCTAGCCTGAGCACGCTCACCGCCGCCTCCCCCGCGGTCCCGGAGGCGCCCATCACGACCCCGCCGCTATCGCGGCGTTGGCTCTCCTGTGTCTTCCTCGTCGCGCTGGTGTTGTGCTTCGCCCAGTCGCCGGGACTGATCTCGCCGGACACCAAGCTCGACCTGACCGCCAACCCGCTGCGGTTCCTCGCCCGCGCGGCCAACCTGTGGAACAGCGACCTGCCGTTCGGGCAGGCGCAGAACCAGGCGTACGGCTACCTCTTCCCGCACGGGGCGTTCTTCCTGCTCGGCGACACCCTCGGGGTGCCCGGCTGGGTCACCCAGCGGCTGTGGTGGGCGTTGCTGCTGACCGCCGGATTCTGGGGTTTGTTGCGGGTGGCCGAGGCTCTCGGCATCGGGAGCCGGTCATCACGCATCATCGGTGCTCTGGCGTTCGCCCTGTCCCCGCGGGTGCTGACGACGCTGGGATCGATCTCATCGGAGACGCTGCCGATGATGCTGGCGCCGTGGGTGCTGCTGCCGGTGATCCTGGCGCTGCGCGGCGGTGCCGGAGCCGCCGGGCCTGGGACATCGGGCAGAAGCAGATCGCTGCGGATACTGGCGGGCCGGGCCGGTCTGGCGCTGGCGTTGATGGGCGCGGTCAACGCCGTCGCGACGCTCACCGGCTGCCTGCCCGCGATCATCTGGTGGCTGTGTCACCGGCCCAACCGGGTCTGGCTGCGGTTCAGCGCCTGGTGGGCGCTGGCCTCGGCGCTGGCGGTCACCTGGTGGGTGGTCGCGCTGCTGCTGCTGGGCCGGATCAGTCCGCCGTTCCTGGACTTCATCGAGTCATCCGGGGTCACCACGCAGTGGGCGTCGCTGACCGAGATGCTGCGCGGCACCGACAGCTGGACGCCGTTCGTCTCGCCGAACGCCACCGCCGCGGCCGAGCTGGTGACCCAACCCGCCATGGTGCTGGCCACCACTCTCGTCGCGGCGGGTGGCATGGCGGGGCTGGCGCTGCGATCGATGCCGGCCCGCGGCCGGCTGATCGTCATGCTGCTCATCGGTGTGGTGCTGCTGGGCCTCGGCTACTCCGGGGGACTCGGCTCGCCGGTGGCGCAGCACGTGCAAGCCTTCCTCGACGCGGCGGGCGCCCCGCTGCGCAACGTGCACAAGCTCGAGCCGGTGATCCGTCTTCCGCTGGTGCTGGGGCTGGCACACCTGCTCAGCCGAATCCCGCTGCCCGGCAGCGCGCCGCGGCCGGTCTGGCTGCGCGCGTTCGCACATCCCGAGAACGACAAACGGGTGGCGGTCGGCATCGTCGTGATGGCCGCGCTCATGGTTGCCACGTCGATGGCCTGGACCGGCCGGCTCACCCCGCCCGGTGCATTCCGCGCGATCCCGGACTACTGGCACCAGGCGGCGGACTGGCTGACCAAGAACAACACCGGTCAGCCGACACCGGGCCGGGTGCTGGTGGTTCCCGGTGCGCCGTTCGCCACCCAGGTCTGGGGCAACAGCCACGATGAGCCGCTGCAGGTGCTCGGCGAAAGCCCTTGGGGGGTCCGGGATTCCATCCCGCTGACTCCCCCGCAGACGATTCGCGCGCTGGATTCGGTGCAGCGGCTGTTCGCCGCGGGCCGGCCGTCGGCGGGGCTGGCCGACACGCTGGCCCGCCAGGGCATCTCCTACGTGGTGGTCCGCAACGACCTGGACCCCGACAAGTCGCGCTCGGCCCGCCCGCTGCTGGTGCACCGCGCCATCGACGGATCGCCGGGTCTGCAGAAGGTGGCACAGTTCGGTGACCCGGTCGGACCGGGCACCCTCGATGGCTTCATCAGCGACAGCGGCCTGCGGCCGCGCTATCCCGCCGTCGAGATCTATCATGTTGGCGCCCAGGGCAACCCGGCGTCACCATACCTGACCGATGCCAGCCGGATGGCCCGGATAGACGGCGGTCCCGAGGTGCTGTTGCGCATCGACGAACGCCGCAGGCTGCTCGGGCTGCCCCCGCTCGGCCCGATGCTGCTGACCTCGGACGCCCAGCGTGCCGGGCTTCCGGTGCCGGTGGTCACCGTGACAGACACCCCCGTCGACCGGGAAACCGACTACGGCCGGGTCGACGATCACTCGTCGGCCGCCCGGGCCGAGGGCGACCACCGCAACACCTTCAACCGGGTGCCCGACTACCCGGTTCCCGGTGCCCGGCCCGTCCACGGTGCCTGGACCGGAGGGCGGCTGTCCGCGTCGAGCTCGTCGTCGGACGCCACCGCGCTGCCCAACGTCGCGCCGGCCAGCGGACCGGCCGCGGCCATCGACGGTGACTCGGCCACCGCGTGGGTGTCCAACTCGTTGCAGGCCGCGATCGGCCAGTGGCTGCAGGTCGACTTCGACCATCCGGTCACCAATGCGACGCTGACGATCACCCCGAGCGCCACAGCCGTCGGGGCCCAGGTCCGCAGATTGCAGGTGTCCACCGAAAACGGAACCACCACAGTGCGTTTCGACGAACCGGGCAAACCGCTCACGGTGGCGCTGCCCTACGGCGAGTCGCCGTGGGTCCGGATCACCGCGATCGGCACCGACGACGGCTCGTCGGGCGTGCAGTTCGGCATCACCGATCTGTCGGTGACCCAGTTCGACGCCTCCGGATTCGCCCATCCCGTCGACATCAGGCACACCGTCGTCGTGCCCGGCCCGCCGGGTGGGTCTGCGATTGCCGCGTGGGATCTGGGCTCCGAACTGCTCGGCAGGCAAGGCTGTGCGGATTCCCCCGACGGCGTGCACTGCGCAGCGTCGATGTCGCAGGCTCCCGAGGAACCGGTCACTCTGAGTCGCACGCTGACCGTGCCCAAGCCGATCGACGTCACCCCGACGGTCTGGGTACGCGCCCGACAGGGACCGCACCTGGCGGACCTCATCGCCCAGCCGGGCACCGTCCGCTCACGCGCCGACGCCGACCTGATCGACGTCGACGGATCCGCCTATGCCGCAACCGATGGCGACCCGCGCACCTCGTGGACGGCACCGCAGAACGTCGTGCAGCATCGCAGTGCCCCCACCCTGACGGTGACCCTCCCGAAGCCGACCGAGGTCACCGGGCTGGTCCTGACCCCGAGTTCGTCGGCGCTGCCGACCCATCCCACAATGGTGGCCGTCGACCTCGGTGACGGCCCACAGGTGCGCCGGCTGGACGGCGGACCGGAAGCCGGCCCGCAAACCGTGCCGCTGCGTCCGCGGCTGACCGACACCATCGGGATCAGCTTGCTGGACTGGAATGACGTGATCGACCGCACCGCATTGGGTTTCGATCAGCTCAAGCCACCAGGACTGGCCGAGGTGGGGGTGTTGGGCCCCGACGGCAAGCCCGTCGCCGCGGCAGACGCGGCCGCCAATCGCAAACGCACCATCGAGATCCCCTGTGGCCAGGGACCGATCGTCGCCGTCTCCGGCCGGTTCGTACAGACCTCGGTGACCACCACCGTCGGCGCCCTGCTGGACGGTGAACCCGTCCCGGCCCGCGCGTGCGACCCGGCGCCGATCGCTCTGCCCGCAGGCCAGCAGGAGCTGCTGATCAGCCCCGGCTCGGCGTTCGTGGTGGACGGCGTCCAGCTATCCGGCCCACTGGCAAGCCAGATCACCACCGCGGCAACAACTCCCGCCGACATCACCAGGTGGGGTGCCGACCGCCGGGAGTTCAACGTCAGCCGGGCGCCCACCGCACGCGTACTGGTGGTGCCGGAGAGCGTGAACCCCGGCTGGGTGGCCCGACTGCCGGACGGGGTCACGCTCACACCGGTCATCGTCAACGGCTGGCAGCAAGGCTGGGTGGTGCCTGCCGGTGAACAGGGCACCGTCACGGTCAGCTTCCCGTCCAACCGGTTCTACCGGGTCGGTCTGGCTGTTGGCCTGTCCCTGCTGCCGCTGCTCCTGCTGCTGACGCTGGTGCCGCCGCGACGGCCGACGACGGCGTACGAGCCGGCCCGGCCCAGGGCCGTCCCCCTGCTGGCCGGCGCCGGGGTGCTGGCCGCCGGTGGCTTGATCGCGGGCGTGGGCGGGCTGGCGGTGTTCGGGACCGCGATGCTGCTCGGCTACCTGCTACGAGGCCGGGCCCTGCTACGCGACCGGCTGACGTTGGCAGCCAGTGCCTGCGGGCTGATCGCCGCGGGCGCGCTGCTTTCGCGCTACCCGTGGCGATCCGTCGACGGCTACATCGGCCACTCCCCCTGGGTCCAGCTGCTGGCGCTGATCGCAGTGGGTGCACTGGCCGCCTCCGCCATACGTCCTCGACCGCCCCGAACTGACAGCGAAACCACCGAGGACACAAGCATTTCCCGTTAGGGTGTCACCCATGACAGAGCCGTCACAGGTCGACACCGTGCGAGGCCCGGTCTCGACCAGCGACCTGGGTGTGGTGTTCATGCACGAACACGTCTTCATCCTGTCGCAGGAAATCATGGCCAACTATCCCGAAGGCTGGGGTGACGGCGACGCCCGCGAAGCCGACGCCGTCACCAAGCTCAACGAGCTGAAGGCACTCGGGGTGGACACCATCGTCGATCCGACGGTCATCGGACTGGGCCGCTACATTCCGCGCATCCAGCGGGTGGCCGCACAGACCGACCTCCAGATCGTGGTGGCCACCGGGATCTACACCTACAACGACGTCCCGATGTACTTCCACTTCAGCGGCCCGGGAACACTGCTGGAGGGTCCGGAGATCATGACCGAACTGTTTGTCCGCGACATCACCGAGGGAATCGCCGACACCGGCGTCAAAGCGGGAATCCTCAAGTGCGCCACCGACGAACCAGGCGTAACCCCGGGGGTCGAGCGAGTGTTGCGTGCGGTCGCCCAGGCGCACAAGCAGACCGGGGTGCCGATCACCACCCACACGCACGCCATGAGCCGACGCGGTCTCGAGCAGCAACGCATCTTCGCCGAAGAGGGCGTCGACCTGAGCCGGGTGATCATCGGGCACAGCGGCGACACCACCGACCTGGGCTACCTCGAGGAGCTGATCGCCGCGGGCTCCTATCTCGGCATGGACCGGTTCGGCCTGGACGGCTTCCTGCCCTTCGACGACCGCGTCGACACCGTCGTGCGGATGTGCGAACGCGGGCACGCCGACAAGATGGTGCTGTCCCACGACGCGTCCTGCTACATCGACTGGCTGCCGGAGGAGGTCATTCCGGTGGCCATGCCCAACTGGCATTTCCGGCACATCCACAACGATGTGCTTCCCGCGCTACGCCGGCGCGGGGTGACCGACGAACAGATCACCACCATGCTGGTGGACAACCCCCGCGCCATTTTCGCCAAGCAAGGTGCCTATGAGTGACGAGATCCCGGCGCTCGGGGCACGGCTGAGCCAGCTGGCCGCCGAGGCACCCGATCTCCCCGCCGTGTCGTGCGAGGGCCGCACGATCACCCGCGGTCAGCTCGAGTCGGCGTCGAACCGGGTGGCCCGCGCCTACGCCGAACTCGGGGTCGGCCAAGGCGATTACGTGACGATAGCGGTGGCCAACTCGATCGAGTGGGTGCAGGCGACGGTGGCGGTGTGGAAGCTCGGTGGCATCCCGCAACCGCTGTCGCCGCGGATGCCGGACGCCGAATTCGAAGGCCTGCTCGAGTTGAAGCCGCGCGCACTGCTGGTCGGCCGCGCCGACCCGCGCGGGATCGTGCCGTCGGTGGCCGCCGACTTCACCGGCAGTCCCGATCTGTTGGATGATCCACTGCCCGAAACGGTTTCACCGGCCTGGAAGTCGATCGCGTCGGGCGGCAGCACCGGGCGGCCGAAACTGATCGAGGCCGGCGGGGACAGCCGGTATCCGGCCGACCTGGTGGCGATGGGGATGGGCAACGAACCGACCGACACCCAGCTGGTGCCGGTCCCGCTGAGCCACAACACCGGCTTCACCTCAGCCACCATCGCATTGGCGACCGGGCAGCACCTGGTGCTGTTACCCAGGTTCGACCCGGAGCGCTTCCTGCGGGTGATCACCGACTACCGGGTGAACTACCTGACCACCGTGCCGACGATCATGCAGCGACTGCTGCCGGTCTACCACGCCAACCCGGACGCCTACGACCTGTCGTCGCTGCGGCGGCTGTGGCACGTCGCCGCCGTCTGCCCGCCGAACGTCAAGCAGGCGTGGATCGACCTGCTCGGACCGGACGCGGTGTGGGAACTGTACGGCGGCACCGAACTTCAGGCTCTGACGTTCATCAGCGGTTCGGAGTGGCTGACCCACCGCGGGTCGGTCGGTCGGGTGGTGGCCGGTGAGATGAAGGTGCTCGACGACGACGGCAACGAATGCCCGCCGGGGGTGCTCGGGGAGATCTACATGCGCCCCAACCCGGGTTCGCGCCCCACCTACCGCTACATCGGCAGCACCGCCAAGTCCCGCGACGGCTGGGACTCGCTCGGTGATCTCGGCTGGTTCGACGCCGAGGGCTACCTGTATCTGGCCGACCGTCGGGTCGACATGTTCACCGTCGGCGGCCGCAACGTGTATCCCGCGGAAATCGAGAGCGCGCTGTCCGAGCACCCCGCCGTGCTGTCCTGCCTGGCCGTCGGGGTGCCGCACGAGGACCTCGGCCAGGTGCCATATGCGTTGGTGCACACCGATGGTGACGTGCTCACCGAAGACGATGTCAAGGCGTTCGTGGCGCAGCGGCTGGCCGACTACAAGGTGCCGCGCGCGGTCGAGTTCGTGGACACCCCGTTGCGCGACGACGCGGGCAAGGCTCGCCGGTCCGCGGTTCGGGATCAGGTGATCGCCCGGCTGCAGGGTTAGCTCAGCCCTTCGCAGTCTCCTGCCAGGCGCGGGCCGCAACCAGCTCGGGCACCAACACTTCGGTCAGCAGCCGCACATCGTCGTGGTCGTCGCCGGGGTAACGGACCTCGAGCCGGGCCCCCGGCACGGTGTCGCCGACCCCGACAACGGTGGTGCCGCGCAACGTCGTCCACTCCGCCATCTGGTCCTCCCACTCCGAGCCGGCGAACACCAGCATCCGGTAGTCGGTGGTCTTGGTGAGGTAGACGTCGACATGGCTCCAGTCACCGGTCTCACAGCCGACGGCAGGACGGCGCGGCCCCTCGCGCAGCATCAGCGCACCCTGCTGCGCAGAGCAGAATCGGTGGGCCGGTGCGACCAGGTGAGTGCCCGTCGGCCCGAGCAGCGCGTCGGCCACCTCGGGACGCCAGGCCGCCTCGGTGTCGAGCAGGTGCGCGCTCGCCTCCGCCGCTGTCGCGATCGACGCGACCAGGCCGGCGGTGTCGTGCCCGGACAGGTGCAGCTCGAGCGCCATGAGCAGTGCCAGCGTGTGCTGATAGCTGCGGCAGGCCACCCCGCCGCGCTCGGGCTCAGCGGCCAAATCGACTACGGCGGAGCATGATTCGGTGATGGACGATCCTGCAGTGTTGGTCAGCGCCACCGTGGTGACCCCGGCGGGCAGCCGGCTCAGCGCATCCAGTGTCTCCGCCGAACCTCCCGTCGCCGAGGTTGCCACCACCAGGGTGCCCGGTCCCCAGGCCGGCAGCAGACGCGTGGACGCCAACTCCGAGGCCGCGAGAAACCCGTGCGCCCGCAACCGCGCGGCCGCGATGGCCCCGGCGTAGGCGGAGGACCCCATGCCGAGGAACACCACCCGTTCCGTGGTGGCCGGATCGACTGCCGCCCAGGGATTGTCGGCGCCGATGCGCTCGGCGAGCCGAGACAGCACCTCGGGCTTACGGGCCAGGTCCGAGGCAAAGCCGTCAGGGTCCACCGGCGATCCCTTCGTCGAGCAACATGGGTAGGGCGGTCTCGGGGACGTACATCCAGCGCGGCAGATGCCGTGCCGCGTAGACGACTTCCCGTAACACCTGCTGCAGGCGGAATGCTCGCAGACAGGCCGGATCGTACAACTCGCCGTGCCCCAGTGCGGCCAGGTGTGTGGCGTAGCTGCGGGTGAAGCGATCACGGGCCAGCCGTTCGACCCTGGCCAACGCTTGCTCGTCGACGCGGTGGTGGCGGCGGGCGACGATCGCCGCGTGGGTCAACGACTGCGCCAACCCGGCGACGTCGAGGACGGCCGGGATCGGCAGGACCCGCTCGGCGGGCGGCAGCACCGGGTTGCCGTCGAAATCGATGACCGCGTAGCCGCCGGGATGCCGCAGCACCTGGCCGACATGCAGATCACCATGACCCTCGATCACCGCGGTGCCGGCCATTGCGCCGAGATCGGCCAGAATCTCATTGATCGCCCGGCTATCGAGAAGATCCCGGAGCGCCGGATCAGCCTGCGCCCGAGCCTCATCCAGAGTCGCTACTGCCGCCGCCCGCCACCGCTGCGCGTCGGCGGGTGAGGCGATGGTCGCGGTGGACGCCAGCGCGGCGTGCAGTTCGGCGATCACAGCGCCGACATCAGCGGCCGCTGCCATCAGCTCGTCCGCCGGGGCACCGGGAGCGGCAGCCGCCGCCGCGATCAGGTCCACCGCCCACGTCCACCCGTCGACGGCACCGGGCAGATACTCGTCGACGCCGGCCACCAGCGTCTGCGCGCCGTCCTCGGATCGCCAGGTGACCAGCCCCCACGGGCACGGCATATGACGAAAGCCATTGGCGCGCAACAGCTCGATCCGGCGGGGTGCCGGATGAGGGCCGGCCAGCAGATGTGCGGCCCACTTCACCACCGCCGCGTCACCCACGATCACCGACTCGTTGGTCTGATCCACGGTGATCGCCCGCTCGCCCGCCGCGACCCGTGCCGACCACGAGTGCACGGTGAAAGATCCGATCTCGGACACCCCCGGCGCCGCCACCAGTAGCGCGAGCAGCGCCTCGGCGACACCGTCGCCGGGCCGGGCCCGCCGCCACGACCCGTCGGAGTCGCGGACCTGCGGTTCGGCGGTCAACCCGTCCGCGGTCGTGACGATCGAAAGTCGTTTCCCACCAATCAGATCCAGTGAGTCGAGGTCACCGCTCACGTGGTCAGCCTGACGTGCTGTCGCGATTCCGGTGCTGCAGACCCACCTGCTCGATGACGTCGGCGCCGACGCGCAGGCCGTCCCGGGCCCGGATCGCCGCGCCGATGTCGGCCAGCCGGTCGCGTAGCTCGGTGTCGGCGAGGATCGTGTCCACAGCCGCGATGAGCTCCTCGTCGCGGAAGGCATACGTGTCGAGCCGCACACCGAAGCCGAGTTCGTCTACGCGCTGGGCATTTTCGTACTGGTCCCAGAACAGCGGCAGCACGATCAGCGGCTTGCCGAAGTGCAGGGTCTCGGTCACCGTGTTGTTGCCGCCGTGCGAGATGACCAGATCAACCTGCGGGATGACCTTTGTCTGCGGCAACATCTGCTCGCCGACCATGTTGTCGGCCAACGTGATCCGATCCGCCTGCGGGCCCTTGCTCACGATGTACCGGTGCTCGGTCTTGGCCAGCACGTCGACCAGCCGCTGCATGAGTTGCACGTCGGCGCCGCCCAGCGATCCCAGCGACAGATAGATCAACGCGCTGGACTCCGGCCGGTCGGCCAGCGATGCGGGCAGCTCGTACTCCGCGTCGGTCTCCCGGACACTGGAATCCATCCGCGTCCAGCTGTCGCCGAGCGGGCGTGCGTCGACATAGTCGGCCTCGGCCGGATAGACGTAGAGATTGGCGGCGTTGTCCCGCGGCATGAACTCCAGATCCGGCAGCGGGCCGGCACCGTGGCGCTGAACCCACGAGTTGAAGTCGGACCACATCGCACGATGGGTGCGGTCGAACTCGGCCCGGTAGGCGTCCCACTGCGTGGGGTCGGCACTGGGCAGGCCGGAGAACGGCGGCGGCACGTTCGGTCCTGGCACTTCGAGCGGGCTGCACGACACGATCCGCACGAACGGCGCGCCTGCACTCACCAACGCCGGGAACAGCACCACGTTGTCTTCGACGATCACGTCGGGCTGATGCTCAGCCACGATCTCCTGCAGCCGCGGCTCGCAATATTTGGCGCCGTCGATGAGCGCCTGATACGTCGGCTGGATGAAAGTTTCGAGCTGCGAAACGGTCGGCTTGCGAAATTCCGGGGCGGTCTCGGCGATGAAGTCCGTCCAGAATTTGCCGGGATCCTCGTCGGCGGCACCCTCAGCGGGTTCGGCGAGATCGACCAATTCTTCGGTGAAGCCCAGTGCCGCGAGTTTGCCCGCCCAGGAGCTCTCGGCGGCAAACACAATGCGATGGCCGCGGTCCTGCAGGATCGCGGCCAGACCGATGCACTGATTCGTGGGACCGTAGGCCGACTCGGGCCAGAACATGACAGTCAACGGCTCGGTCATCACAATCCCTTCGGCAGCCAACGTCTTCGGCACAGATCTTCGCTCACCAGGCGGGCCCGGCACGGGGCGCCCGGCGGGAGAGCATCACATCCTGGTGGCAAATATTACGGAGGGCGCAACCGGGGGACCGTTTCGACGTCATGCCAGCTAACGTCGCTATCGGAAGGACTTCCGCGCTGCCGTGTTCCACACGGCCGGCGACCCGCGGTACTGCGTGACTTCGGTGGGAGCGCAACACCTGCTACTGCCGGAGGCACGATGGACAACGACAGCCCACTCGTCGTCGAGTCGTCCGTCGAGGAGGCCTGGGCCGCGGTGCCGCACCCCGTCGTGGTCGTCGACGACTGCGGGATCGTCACCGCGATGAGTTCCGCAGCCGCCTCGGTCCTGCCCGACGCCGTTGTCGGAGCGCCACTGGCCGGTCACGCGCCGTCGTGGTTTGTCGACCTCTGCAGCCGGCAGAGCGGGCAGGTGCCCAGGTCGCTGGAGGACCGCGAGTTCGACGCGCAGCCCACGGTGCTGCCGGGCGGCCACATCGCGTGGTGGCTGATCGGTGACCCGCACCGCTCGCTGCAGCGAGCCGAAGCCGCGTTGCACCGGGAACGCACGCACGCCGCATTCCTCGACGAGGCCTCCGCCGTGCTGACCGTCTCGCTCAATGTCGAGCGGTGTATGGCGGCGACAGCACGGATGGCCGCCCGGCACCTGGCCGATGCCGCCGTCGTGGTCGGCCCCCTGTCGGCGGGTGTGCTTCCGGTGTTCTGCACCGGCCAGGACGGCGAAGTCGAACAACGACACGTCGAGGCCGATCCCGCTGCGGTGTCCGGGCTCGGCGAGGCGTTGCGCGGATTTCCTCCGGTCCCGTCGCGCTGGATTGATCCGGCGACCATCCCGGCGTGGATGGTCCCGCAGAATTTCCAGGGACCCGTCGGTTCGATCGTCATCACTCCGCTGCCCGGCCACGGCATCCCGGCGGGCGCACTGGTGTTGCTGCGCCGGACCACCCACGCCGCGTTCAGCGAAGGCGAGGAACTTCTGGCCAGGTTGTTCGCCGCCAGGGCGGGCACCGCGTTGTCGGCGGCGCGGCTGTACGCCGAACAGTCCGACATCACCCACACCCTGATGCGCGATCTGTTGCCGCCGCAACTGCACCGCATGCACGGTTTCGAACTCGCGGGACGCTATCGGGCATCCGAGGACCACCACCTGATCGGCGGTGACTTCTACGACGTCCATCCCGCAGCCACTCCCGAGGCCGAGACACTCGTCGTGTTGGGCGATGTCTGCGGCAAGGGTCTGCAAGCCGCGGTGCTGACCGGCAAGATCCGCAACACCCTGCAGGCGTTGGCTCCGCTGGCCGAACACCACGAAGGCGTGTTGAAACTGCTCAACAGCGCTCTGCTCTCACCGGACAACAGCCGCTTCGCCACCATGGTGCTGGCCTCGATCTCCCACGTGGACGGTCAGCTGCGGTTGCGGTTGACCTGCGCGGGCCATCCGGCGCCGCTGATCGCGCGCAGCGACGGCACGGTCGAGACCGCGGACACTCGCGGCATGCTCGTCGGCGCCCTTCCCACGTTCCGGGCGCGGTCATTCGAGACGACCCTGGCGCCCGGCGAGACATGCCTGCTCTACACCGACGGCATCACCGAAGCGCGGGGCGGCCCGCTGGGCACCGACCTGTACGGCGAGGAGCGACTGGCGGCGGCGTTCGCCGAGTGCGCGGGGATGCCGGCCGAAGCAGTGGTCGAACGGATCATGATGCTGACCTCGCAGTGGGTGGACCGGTTACCGCACGATGACATCGCCGCGGTCGCCATCACCGCCCCGCGCCGCAACCATCTGTCCGCCGTCGACGGGCACACCGCCGGGCGGTACACCGCGTGATCAGTGCGACCGTCCAGGATCAGCTCTGGGCCGCCGTTCTGGCCGGCGATGAGTATGCCGCGGCGGCAACGGCTTTGGCGGCCATCGATGCCGGGATGACACCCGAGGACGTTCTGCTCGACGTGGTGGCGCCGGTGCAGTGCCGCATCGGCGCGGAGTGGGCGGCCAACCGGCTCTCGGTGACCGAGGAGCATTCCGCGACCGCGATCAACGACCGGGTGATCGCGACGCTGGCCCACCACCCGGCACACCGCGGCGATGAGGAAGCCGGCCGCGTCACGGTGGCCTGTGTGGACGGCGAATGGCACGTGTTGCCGGCCCGATTGCTCGCCGAGGTTCTGCGGCTGCGGGGATGGCGGGTCGACTTCCTGGGCGCCCAGGTCCCCACCCCACACCTGATCGCCCACCTGCATCGGCACGGCCCCGACGCCGTCGCGCTGTCCTGCTCGATCCCCAGCCGTCTTCCGCTCGCGCACGCAGCGATCACCGCGTGCCAAGCAGCCGGTGTCTCCGTGTTGGCCGGCGGCGCCGCCTTCGGCCCCCAAGGTCGCTATGCCTTCCAACTCGGCGCCGACGGCTGGGCACCGGATGCTCGCGGGGCGGCCGATGTCCTCCGTCGCGGGCTGCGTCCTGCCCGGACCTTTGGTGGTCAGCAGTTCGACTTCGGTCTTCCGCACCTGGCCGACCAGGAGTACACCTTCGTCAACGAGACGGCCGCCGAACTGGTCCGCGCCACCGTGGCAGAGCTGACGCACTGCATCCCGGATATGCAGTCCTACAGCGATTTTCAGCGTCAGAACGCGACTGTCGACGTCGCCCACACCGTCGATTTCCTGGCCGCCGCCCTCTACACCGACGACGACGAGCTGTTCGAACGGTTCATCGCCTGGACTGCCGGGATACTGACCGCGCGTGGGGTTTCGGCCCTGGTGCTGGCGCGGTCGTTGGAGGTGCTGGCCGTCCGGCTCCACGATTTTCCCCGTGCCCGACGAATCCTGTGTAATGCCCTGAGCACCCTGGCCCAACCGGCCACCGACCCCTCACTGATGCCATGAACCTGACATTGACCACCGACACTCCGCAGTCGGCGTGCGTCCGCCTGTCCGGAGACCTCGACTTCGTCTCCTCGCCGCAGCTCCTCGACACGGTGTCCGAACTGTTGGCCGACAACGGCAGACTCCGGCACCTGCACCTGGACTTCGGCGGCGTGACGTTCTGCGACTCCGCCGGCCTGGCGGCCCTGATCGTCATCGAGCGCCACACCGCCGAGGCCGATGTCCGGCTGCACCTGGACCACCGCCCGTCGCAGCTCGACCGGATCCTGGACGTCACCGGGCTGCTGGCGCACTTCACCGAGCCGCGGCCCGAGGTCGGGCAATCATCGTCCGAGGGCACGCAGGACGAAACCGTCGGCTGACGCCCCGGTCAGTGCGCGACGGCCGGTTCCGGTGCATCGCTGACCGAACTGTCCAGCGGCGGCACCGGTTCCTTACCTCGATACTCCCAGCGCCGCAACGCATTCCGACACGGGGATTCGATCAGGGCATAGCTGACCGCCGCCATCGCGAAGCCCAGCACCAGCGTCAACACCAGCGTCACGATCAGGTTGCCGTTGAACATGAACCGGCCGACCATCGGGAACACCATCACCAGTGCCGCCAGATGCCACACGAACAGCCCGTAGGACCACCGGCCGAGGGTGACCATGAACCGGCTGCCCAGAATCGGGTGGCCGGTGTCGGGCCGGTCGAGCACCAGCGGTGCCAGCAGCGCACCGGCGACGATCGCCCCCATCGACGTTCGGATCACGAACTGCCCCAGTGTGGCCGGAACCAGGTCCTTCGGACCGGCCAGCGGTGACGCCGAGATCAGATAGGCGGTCAGCGCGATACCGGTGATGGCCCAGCGGTTCCGGGCCAGTCTGTGCGCCCAGCCCAGCGGGCTGACCGTCCACTCCGCCAGCAGCATGCCCGCGGCGAACCAGGAGGCGTAGGCCGGCGGCCAGTTCAGGAAGTTGACCCCCTGCACGGTGTGAATCGGCAGCAGACCCCAGCCGAGGCTGGCCAGCGCGACCGCCGCGATCACCGGCACCCGTGCGCGCACCGGCAACCGTCGGGCCGCAAACGCCAGGATCGGCAGCGCGAGGTAAAAGCTCACCTCGACCGAGAGGCTCCACATCTGGGTCAGCCCCGCGGTCAGCGTGAGCGGGACATAGACCTGGGTCAGCGTGAGGTTGGCCCACCACACCGTCCAGCTGGCGTGGTTGGCCTCCGGCAGCAGCGTCAGGATGACGACGACCGCCACCACATATCCGGGCATGATGCGCACCAGCCGTGAACGCAGGTAGTGCCCGGTCGGCGGGCGGTGGCGCAGTCCCCGGGCCGCGGCGGCGTGTCCACGCCACAGCAGGAAACCGGAGAGCGCGAAGAACACCGCGACAGCCAGGTCGAAGCGGTGCAGCAGGCGTCCGACCACGGCGCCGGTGGTGCCGGTCTGGAACGCGACGTGAGTGAGCACCACTCCCATGGCGGCACACGCGCGCATGCCCTCCACCGCGGGCAGGAAGCCGCGGGTGCCTCCGACCCGCTCCGCCTCCGTCGTCATGAGTGCCAGTGTGCGCCGGACACGCGTCCTCCGCGAAAGTGGGTACACCTGGCCTGCGGTGGCGACCTCCTAATGAACCGGTGCCTTGGGCTGGGCTGTTAGGGTCGAACCGGTTTGCTTCGTCGTCAGGCGGGGTGCGGCACGATCGGCAGTGAGGAGGCCACGGCAGCGTGAATCGCGCAGGCATGGTGCGTATCGCGGCATTCGGCATCATCGGGCTCGGAGCCGCCCTCCTGATCGCCGCGTTGCTGTTGACGACCTACACCTCCGGCAAGATCAAGAAGATCCCGCTGAACATCGACGAGACTCTGGTCAGCGATGGCACGGGTAGCGCGCTGGATCCGGCGTCGCTGTTGGGGGAGAAGTTCGTCGTCGACAAGAACGTCCCCCTGGTCTCCCAGCAACAGATCACCGTCGAATCGCCTGCCAACGCCGATGTGGTGACGCTGCAGGCCGGCACCAGCGTGCGGCGCAGCGACAAGCAGCAGGACAACGGACTGCTGCTGGCCATGGTCGACACCGTGACGGTCAACCGCAGCACCGCGATGGCGGTGTCCGACGACACCCATCCGGGCGGCTCGGTGCAGAAGCCGCGGACAGTCGAGGACAACAAGCCGCCGACCAACATCGCGCTGCCCCATGACGGCCTGGCCTACCGGTTCCCATTCGACACCGAGAAGAAGACCTATCCGTTCTTCGACCCGATCGCGCAGAAGGCCTTCGACGCCAACTACGACGGCCAGGAAGACGTCAACGGACTGACCACCTACCGGTTCACCCAGAACGTCGGCTATGACGCCGACGGCAAGTTGGTCGACCCGATCAAGTACGCCTCGCTCTACGACAAGAACGAGGACGGCGAGGTGACCGCGCGGGCCGAGCTGTGGGGCCTGCCCGGGCCGCCGGAGGAGCCGGTCACCATGACCCGCTACTACGCCGCGCAGCGCACCTTCTGGGTCGACCCGGTGACCGGCGTCATCGTCAAGTCCACCGAGCACGCCAACCACTACTACGCCCGCGACGCGCTGCGCCCGGAGATGGAGCTGGCCGACTACAAGGTCACCTCCACCGAGCAGACCATCGAGTCCCGGGTGGCCTCCGCCCGCGACGAGCGTGACCGGGTGGGACTGTGGTCGCGGGTGCTGCCGATCAGCTTCACCGCCGCCGGTCTGGTGGCGCTCGTCGGCGGCGCGCTGCTGGGCACGTTCAGCCTGCGCGCCGAGTCGGCGCTGATCGACCCCGGCCTGGACACCGCCGACCACGGCTTCTTCGGCAAGGACGAGACGGGACCGATGCCGGCCGCCGAGGCGGCCACCGAGAAGCTGCCCGCGGCCAGACCGGACCTGGAGCCCCCGCCGCCACAGCGGTGAGTACGCCCGTGACCCGGGCGCGCCGGGCCGTCCGGTGGGTGGTGCCGGGGTACGCACTCCTACTGGCGCTGGCGGTCACCGCGCCGCTGCTGGCGCCCGGCTATCTGTTGTTGCGCGATGCGGTGTCCACGCCGCGGTCGTATTTCTCCGATGCAGCACTGGGTCTGGGTGAGTCGGCGCCCCGCGCACTCCCGCAGGACTTCCTGCTCGCCCTCGTGACGCCGGTGCTCGACGGCGGCGTGGTGGTGAAGGCGCTGGTGATCGCCGGGATCTTCCTGGCCGGCTGGGGAGCCGGACGGTTGGCCGCCGAGCTGGTTCCGGATGCCGGGATATGCGGGCAGTTGATGGCGGCGACGCTCGCAGTCTGGAATCCCTATGTCGCGGAGCGGCTGCTCCAGGGGCACTGGAGCTTGCTGGTCGGGTACGGCTGCCTGCCGTGGGTGGCTACCGCGGTGATCCGGCTGCGGGATGACGCGGCCGTGGCCCGGTGGGCGGCGGTGGTGTTCTGGATCGCGCTGGCCGGGCTGACGCCGACCGGGCTGCTGCTGGCCGCCGTCGTGGCGCTGGCATGTGTCGCGGTTCCCGGGACGGGAACGTCGCGGCCCTGGTGCGCAGCCGGGGTGCTGACGACAGTGCTGCTCGCGGCGTCACCGTGGTTGACGGCGTCGGCGTTGGGTGACGGGCTCGGCTCGTCGCCCTCCCCTGGTGTGACGGCGTTCGCGGCTCGGGCAGAGCCGGGCCTGGGTACCCTCGGCAGCCTGGCGGGGCTCGGCGGGATCTGGAACGCCGAGGCTGTTCCCTCTTCTCGCACAATTCTTTTCGCGCTGCCCGCGACTCTGGTGCTGTTGGGTGTGGTGGCCATCGGGTTGCCTGCGGTACTGCGGCGCCGGTCCGTGCTGCCGTTGCTGGTGCTTGCCGCGATCGGCGTGTTGCTGCCCGCCGCGGCGGCCACCGGGCCGGGGCTCGCGGCGCTGCGTGACGTGGTGGAGGCAGTGCCCGCGGTCGGGATCCTGCGCGACGGGCAGAAGTGGGTTGCGCTGGCGATGCCCGGCTATGCGGTCGCTGCCGCGGCGGCAGTGGTGACCTTGCGCGGCCGGCTGCGGCCCGGCGCCACCGCGGCGGTGGGCATCGTGGCACTCGTCGCTGTGCTGCCCGATCTGGCCTTCGGCGTCTGGGGAAAAGTCACGCCGGTGCGTTATCCGCCGGCCTGGGCGGCGGTCGCGAGCCTGATCGACGCCGACCCGGCCGACGTCGCGGTGTTACCTGCCGACAGCATGCGCCAATTCGCATGGGCCGGTGCGGCGCCGGTGCTCGATCCGTTGCCGCGCTGGGTGCGTGCCGAGGTGCTCGCCACCGGCGACCTCACCATCTCCGGGCACACCGTGCCCGGTGAGGGTGGCCACGCCCGCGATGTGCAGCGGATGCTGCTCGCCGGTGGCTCCCCCGAGTCCCTCGCCGGCGCCGGGGTGGGCTGGGTGGTGGTCGAATCGGGCAGCGCGGGCACGACCGGCAACGCGCAGCGGACCTTGGCGCGGCTGCCGATGGTTTACCGCGACGGCGAGCTCGCGCTGTACCGCGTCGGGGGTACGAGCGTCGGTGCGACACCCGGAGCGCGGCTCGCGGTGTTCGCTGCCCACCTGGCGTGGCTGCTGACGCTGGGCGCCGCCGGGGCGGTGGCTGCGTTCAGCGCGGTGCGCCGACGGCGTAGGCCAACTTCGGCGACCCCCGACGCTGCGCCCTGATCGCCCGTATCGTATTCGAGGACAAAGCGATTCGCGGCGCGGGAACGAGGATGACGGAGAGTATGGCCGGACTTGACGACGAGGTTGTTTCCCGCCCCGAAGATCTCGACCAAGGTCGGATGCGGATCCTCGATGCGAAAGCGGTCAACCTGGACGGGTTCAGCGTGGCCGACCCGACTCTTGGCCTGGCCGCGATGCACAGCCCGCACGACCCGGCGCCGTCGCTGGTGGTACGCGACGGTGTCGTGGTCGAGCTGGACGGAAAATCCGCGAGCCAGTTCGACGTCATCGACGAGTTCATCGCCCGGCACGGGATCGACCTCGAGGCGGCCGGTGAGGCGATGGAGCTCGACGACGTCGTGCTGGCCCGGATGGCCGTCGACGTCAATGTGCCCCGCTCCGAGGTGGTGCGCCTGATCGGCGGGACCACTCCGGCGAAGCTGGCCAGAGTGGTCGCGGTGATGACGCCCGTCGAGATGCAGATGGCGATGGCCAAGATGCGCGCACGACGGACGCCGAGTAATCAGGCGCACGTCACCAACCAGCTCGACGATCCGCTGCTGATCGCCGCCGATGCGGCCAGCGCGGTGGCCTACGGCTTCCGGGAAGTCGAGACGACGGTGCCGGTGCTCGGTGACGCCCCGTCGAATGCCGTCGCCTTGCTGATCGGCAGCCAGGTCGGTGTTCCAGGGGCGCTGGCCCAGTGTTCGATCGAGGAAGCCTTGGAGCTGCGGCTGGGCCTGCGCGGGCTGACCAGTTACGCCGAGACCATCTCGATCTACGGGACCGAGCAGGTGTTCGTCGACGGTGACGACACCCCGTTCTCGAAGGCCATTCTCACCTCGGCCTATGCCTCGCGCGGGCTGAAGATGCGGGTGACCAGCGGTGGCGGGGCCGAAGTCCTGATGGGTGCGGCCGAGAAGTGTTCGATCCTGTACCTGGAGTCGCGGTGTGTGTCGCTGGCCCGCGCGCTCGGGTCGCAGGGCGTGCAGAACGGCGGGATCGACGGTGTCGGTGTGGTGGCGTCGGTCCCCGAAGGGATGAAAGAGCTGCTGGCCGAGAATCTGATGGTGATGCTGCGCGACCTCGAGTCCTGCGCAGGCAACGACAACCTGATCTCCGAGTCCGACATCCGCCGCAGCGCCCACACCCTGCCCGTCCTACTCGCCGGGGCGGACTTCATCTTCTCCGGGTTTGGCTCGATTCCCCGCTACGACAACGCCTTTGCGCTGTCGAACTTCAACTCCGACGACATGGACGACTTTTTGGTGCTGCAGCGCGACTGGGGTGCCGACGGCGGACTGCGGACGGTATCGGCCGAGCACCTCGCGCGAGTGCGCAGGCGTGCGGCCACGGCGGTGCAAGCCGTCTACCGGGATCTCGGCCTTGCCGACTACGACGATGCTCGCGTCGACGAAGTCGTGGTGGCCAACGGATCTCGCGACCTACCCGCCGGGCATCCCAAGATGGTCGCCGAGGCGGCGGCCGCGATCGAGGCTCGCCAGCTGACGGTCTTCGACGTCGTGGCCGCGCTGCACCGCACCGGCTTCGAACCGGAGGCCGAGTCGATCATGCGGCTGACCGCCGAGCGATTGCGCGGCGACCAGCTCCAGACATCGGCCATCTTCGACCAAGACTTCAACGTGCTGTCCAAACTCACCGATCCCAACGACTATGCCGGCCCGGGAACGGGTTACACCTTGTCGGAGCAGCGGCGAGCGGAGATCGACGACATCCGGCAGGCCAGGACGACGGCGGAGCTGACCGCCGATCAAGCCGACCACCACGGCCACATCACGTTCACCCCGGTCGAGACCGCCAGGCAGGGCAGCGATCCGCGCGAGGTGTGCATCGGTTTGTCGCCGGCACTGGGGCGCAGCGTGTGGCTGACCCTGTGCGGGCTGACCGTCGGTGAGGTCCTGCGGCAGATCGAAGCCGGGCTGGAAGAGGAAGGCGCCGTGGCCCGGCTGGTCCGGGTTCGATCGACCATCGACGTCGGGCTGATCGGATTGACCGCCGCCAAGCTGTCCGGATCCGGAATCGGAATCGGCTTGCAGGGCAAGGGCACTGCTCTGATCCATCGACGAGACCTGGCACCGCTGGCGAATCTCGAGCTGTTCAGTGTGGCACCGCTGTTGGACGCGGACATGTATCGCCAGCTGGGTAAGAACGCCGCTCGCCACGCCAAGGGCATGGCGCCGGTACCGATCTTCACCGGCGGCACCGACGAGTCGATATCGGCGCGCTATCACGCCAGGGCGGTGGCGTTGGTCGCCCTGGAGCGTGAAGCCTGTGAACCGGGCGAAGCAGCCATGACGGTCGAAGCGAGGCGAGCATGACCGAGGATCGTTTCACCGTGGCCGCCGCCGTCGACGGCAAGCTCACGTTGGCGGATCTGCGGATGGAGCCTGCTGCACTGGCGCACCAGGCTGACGTCGCCGCGGCCGGCGGCAATCCGCAACTGGCCGAGAACTTTCTTCGTGCAGCCGAATTGGCAACAATGGGCGACGACGAGGTGATGAAGCTCTACGAGGCACTGCGACCGCACCGGTCGACGGCGGCGGAACTGGACGCACTCGTAGCCGCCCTGGAGGCGCGCGGCGCGACCCGGTGTGCGGAGCTGGTGCGTCACGCCGCGGCGGTCTACCAGCGCAGGGGTCTACTGCGTTGAGCGTGGTGGCCGGAATCGACGTCGGAAACCACACCACCGAGATCGTCATCGCCCGGACTTCCTCTGGCTCAGTGCACCCCGTATGCCACGGGCAGGCACCGACCCGGGGGCGCAAGGGATCTCGGGAATCCCTGGCCGGCGCGGCAGCACTGCTACACAAACTCGAGGTGCAGGCGGAGTGCACGGTCGACGAGGTGGTGCTGTCGGTATTGCGTCCGGTGGATACCGCAACCGCACCACTGCCACCACCGACACCCCCGCACTGCCCGGTGCGCAGCCTGCGCCGGCCCAGCGCCAGCACGCCGGCCGGGGCGGGATCAGCCGTGGGCGTGCACGTGCCGCTGGCCGACGTCACCGGTCCGGTGGTGGCCGGTCAGGCGATCGTATCGGTCAGCGCGTCAGTCGATTTCGAGGTCGCGGCCCGGGAGATCAGCGGAGCTGTCGAGCGGGGATGGCACATCGCCGGGGTGATCGTCGAGCGCGACGAAGCCGTGCTGATCGCCAACCGGATACCCGCAGGCATCCCGGTCGTCGACGAGGTCGAACTCGCCGGTTTGCGACCGGGCGCGCCGGTGGCGATCGAGGTGGTGGCGCAGGGGCGGTCGTATCGGGCGTTGGCCGACCCGCTCGCGTTGTCGGCGGCGTTGGGGGTGGCGCACGAGCACATTCACCAGATTGCCGAGTTCACTCGCGAATTGGCGGATTCACCGGCCATCGCGGTGACTCTGCGTGACGGAGAGCCCGAGCCGCCGTCCGCCGGCGACGACTATGCGGAATGTCGCGTGGACGGCGTCGTGCGGCGCTATTCGCCCGCCGAGGCCGAAAGTCTGTTGCGGGTCCGGCCGCCCGGCACCGTGGTGGCGGTGCGCCTGGCCGCCGTGGCCTCGGCCGCATCCGGAATCGCGGTCGACGACGCCTACTTCACCAGCCTGAAGGCCATCGATGACGGCGCGTGGCTGCGCCGCGGAGTCGCCGAGACCAGCGGCACGGTGGTCGCGCTGCTGGCCGCTGACGAGGTGGCCGACGCAGCCGCCACCCTGGCGGAGCTGTGCGAACGCCCGGCGCGGACCATCGCGTCGGAGCCGCGTGCGGCCGCGCGGGGGGCACACACCACCCCTCATCTGCCGCCGGGTTCGATCGTCTGCGATATCGGCGGCGGGACCATCGACCTGATCGGCGCGAACCAGGAGGTGGTGGCTGCCGGTGCCGGCGAAGCCATCACCACCGCGGTCGCGGCGACCCTCGGCGTTCCGCGGGCGCTGGCCGAACAGGTCAAGCGTTCACCGGCGATCCGGGTGGAGGGACCGCACATCGCTCACGAGGAGGACGGCCGCCGGGTGTTTCTCGACGCGCCTGCCCCGCCCGAAGCGATCGGCCGGCTGTGCACCCGCGGGAGTGCCGGGCTGGTCCCGTTCTCCAACCGGCTGGCCGCCGAGGAGTGGCGCAGCCTGCGGTTGGCGGTCAAGCAGCAGACCGTGGCCGCCAACATCGCGCGCTGCCTGAAAGCTTTCGACCAGCCGCCTGTCGCGCTGGTGCTGGCCGGCGGCGGAGCTCTCGACGACGAACTGCTGCGGACGGTAGGCGAGTCGCTGCGCTCGGTTCCGGTGGCTGTCGGCCGGGCCAACGTCGACGGTGTGCACGGGCCGCGCTATGCCGTCGCCTCGGGGTTGGTCCACCTTCATGCCGACGGCGGTTGAGCCGGGCTCTGGTCAGTCGCCCGCCCAAAGATGTACCATCTGGTACATGCTGAATTCGAGCAGCATCAACATCCACGCACCCGTGGATCTGGTGTGGGACGTCTTCACCGACGTCGAACACTGGCCGGACTGGACCGCATCGGTCGACCGGCTGCACGGCCTCGACGGTGCGCAACTCGCGGTCGGACGACGCTTCGAGATCACGCAACCACGAATGCCCAAGCTGGTCTGGACGGTGACCGAAATCGAACCCGGTGTGGCGTGGACGTGGATCCAACGTTCCCCCGGCGGGCTCACATCGGCCCGTCACGAGGTGGTACCGACCCCTGACGGCGGGACGCTGGTGCGCCAGGAACTAATCCAACGCGGCATCGTCGGGTCGGTGGTCGGGGTGCTGATGCAACGGATGACGCGCCGCTACCTGGAAATGGAGGCGCAGGGACTGAAGGCGCACAGCGAAGGATTGCAGAAACTCCGTGGTTCGAACGCCTGACCTCCGGCGGCGCCGGGAGCTGCTGGAGGCGGTGGTCGATGAATGCGCTGCGAACGGTGTCGGCGGCCGGTCACTGCGGGAGCTGGCCGACGCAGTCGGGACCAGTCACCGAATGCTGTTGCATCACTTCGGCTCTCGTGACGAGCTCTTGCTGGCCGTCGTCGACGAGGTGGAGCGGCGGCAGATGACGATGCTGACTGAGGTGATGGCCGACGGCGCGGGCTTCGCCGCGATGTGGAAGCATCTGCGGCGGCCCGAACTGCGCGCGCTCGAGCGGTTGTTCTTCGAGTGCTATGCGCGCGGGGCACAGGGTGAGTCGCCGTTCATGACCATGCTGCCCGCCGCCGTCGATCGCTGGCTCTCGTTGACCCAGTCCGCAGGTGAACCCGCAGCGGCCCGGCTCGGCCTGGCGGTGATGCGTGGCCTGTTGCTGGATCTGGCCGGCACCAACGACGACGCCGGTGTCGATGCGGCGGCACGGCACTTCATAGAGCTGATCGGCGCGCGCGAAAATAGCTCGCGTTAAACGGCTTCGGGGCCAGTAACCCGAACCCGACGGACCGGGGAATCAGCAGTGAGTTTTGCCGTGTTACTAGACGACGCCGCTGACCCGGCCGCCGGCGTGCACCGACTCCAGGACCGTGCGCATCGCATCGGCACTCTGCTGCCAGGAGAAGTCCCGGCTGCGAGTCTTGGCCTTGGCGCCCAACTCGTCGCGCAGAACATGATCTGACAGCAGGCGCTCCAGGCGATCCACCAGGTCGTGGTGATCGTCGGCCAACACACCGGTGACTCCGTCGATCACCGAGTCGGTGAGACCTCCCGAAGAGCGGTAGCCGATGGTCGGCACGCCGTGCTGGGCGGCCTCGATGACGGCCAGGCCCCAGCCTTCCTTGCGCGACGGCAGCACGTGCACCCAGGATCGTTGCACAACAGCGTGTTTGGTGTGGTCATCCACGTGACCGTGGAAGGTGACCGCATCGGAGATGCCGAGGTGCTCGGCGCGCTCCACCAGGCGGTCGTGCCACCAGCCGCCACCGACGATGTCCAGATGCAAGCCGTTGACGCGGGGCCGCAGCTCGGCCACCGCATCTAGTGCGTCCTCGATCTGCTTGTGCGGTACCAGCCGTGACAACACCACGACGCGGGGTGTCGAGGACCGTTGCGCGGTCAGGGTTTCCGGCGGAGCGTCGTCGAGACCGTTGCGCACCACCGCGATTCGTCCGGTATCGACGCCGAGGTCGGACAGGTCGCGCGCCGACGGCAGGGAGACCGTGACGTATTGGTTGTGCCGGTGCATGCGCGGCGAGAGCCATGATTCGACCAGCCAGCCCAGCCGGCCGAAGAAGCGACCGGCCACCGGCCACTGTTCACGGTGGCAGTGGTGCACCAGCACCGCGACCCGTCTGCCGAAGGCGAGCCGGGCCAGGAAAGGCACCCCGTTCTGGGTGTCGATCACGACGTCGGGACGCACGTGGCGCAGCGGTCCGAGGCCGAGGCGCGCGGCGACCATGGCCAGCCCCGCCCAGATGTACACGCTGTAGGGTCCACCGCCGCGGCTGATGTGGACGCCGTCGACGATCTCGCGACGCGGAGCGCCGCGGTAGCGGGCGGTGCGCAGGGTGACGTCCATGCCGGACCCAGCCAGCAGCGAGCCGATGCGCTGGACGTAGGTTTCGCTGCCGCCACCCTGGGGGTGGCCGGTGTCCCGCCAGCACAACAGCAGGACGGAGCGAACGGGTGTGGACATCGCCGCCAGCCTAGTCCGCCGGTCGAGTTTCACGTTTTGCAGCTGCGCACTCGAACTTTTTCTGCGCAGCGTCAGTTTCAACTCTGGCGAGGGTGAATTTCGGCGCGTGGCTAGGGTGAGTCGATGGCCGTCACCGACCTGTTCGCCCGGCGCGCGACCCTGGGCCGATCGACGCGGCTGCTCAGTGAATTCCGCTACGAACAGTCCGACCCGGCCCGTTTCTACGGCGCCCTGGCCGCCGACACCGCGGATATGGTCACCGACCTGTGGCAGGCCGTCAACGGTCCGGTGGCCGGGCACACGCTGGTCGACGTCGGCGGCGGGCCGGGCTATTTCGCCACCGCGTTCACCCGATCCGGCTGGAACTACGTCGGCGTGGAACCGGATCCGAGCGAGATGCACGCCGCCGAGCAGGTCCGGCAGGCCGGTCCCGGCTCGTTCGTCCGGGCTTCCGGCATGGCATTGCCGTTCGCCGACGGCAGTGTCGACGTGTGCCTGTCGTCCAATGTCGCCGAGCACGTGCCGCGCCCGTGGCAGCTGGGAGCGGAGATGCTGCGCGTGACGAGGCCCGGCGGGCTGGCGATCCTGTCGTACACGGTGTGGCTCGGGCCGTTCGGCGGCCACGAGATGGGCCTCACGCACTACCTGGGCGGGGCCCGGGCGGCTGCCCACTACACCCGCAAGCACGGCCACCCGCCGAAGAACAACTACGGGTCGTCGCTGTTCGCCGTGTCCGCTGCCGCCGGCCTGCGCTGGGCGGCGGGCACCGGAGCCCTGGTCGCGGCATTCCCGCGTTACCACCCGCGATGGGCCTGGGGGCTGACCGGCCTGGCCGGCGTACGGGAGTTCCTGGTGAGCAACCTGGTGCTGGTGCTACAGCCACCGATTCGCCCGAAATGAACAGGTTCTAGTTTCTGTCTTCAGTAGGTAATGTGACGGTCATGACACAGAGCACGGCTTTCAAGACCGAATGGGACAAGCTGTTCATTGGCGGCAAGTGGACCGAACCGTCCACCGCTGAGGTCATTGAAGTGCATTCCCCTGCCACCGGCGAGTTGGTGGGCAAGGTGCCGCTGGCCAGCAAGGCCGACGTCGACGCCGCCTGCGCCGCCGCCCGTAAGGCGTTCGACGAGGGCCCGTGGCCGCAGATGTCGCCCACCGAGCGCGGCGAGATCCTGGCCCGCGCCGTCAAGATCCTCGAAGAGCGCGCCGAGGAGTTCAAGTTCCTGCTGGCCGCCGAGACCGGCCAGCCGCCGACGATCGTCGACATGATGCAGTACGGCGCCGCGATGTCGTCGTTCCAGTACTTCGCCGGTGCCGCCGACAAGTTCACCTGGCGCGACTTCCGCGACGGTGTCTACGGCACCACCATGGTGCTGCGCGAGCCGATCGGCGTGGTTGCCGCCGTCACCGCGTGGAACGTCCCGTTCTTCCTGGCCGCCAACAAGCTCGGCCCCGCGCTGCTGGCCGGCTGCACCATCGTCGTGAAGCCGGCCGCGGAGACCCCGCTGTCGCTGTTCGCGATGGCCGACGTCTTCGCCGAAGCCGGTCTGCCGGAGGGTGTGCTCTCGGTGGTGCCCGGTGGCCCGGAGACCGGCCGCGCCCTGACCGCCAACCCTGAGATCGACAAGTTCACCTTCACCGGGTCCAGTGGGGTCGGCAAGGAGATCGCCAAGATCGCCGCCGAGAAGCTCAAGCCGTGCACCTTGGAGCTGGGCGGCAAGTCGGCCGCGATCATCCTCGAGGACGCCGACCTGGACTCGACGTTGCCGATGCTGGTCTTCTCCGGACTGATGAACTGCGGGCAGGCCTGTGTCGGCCAGACCCGCATCCTGGCGCCGCGGTCGCGCTACGACGAGGTTGTGGAGAAGTTGTCCGCCGCCGTCGCGGCCATGCCGATCGGATTGCCCGACAACCCCGGCGCGATGATCGGCCCGCTGATCAGCGAGAAGCAGCGCGAGCGGGTCGAGGGCTACATCAAGAAGGGCGTCGAAGAAGGCGCCCGCCTGGTCACCGGTGGTGAGCGTCCCGAGGGGCTCGACGGCGGCTGGTTCGTGCAGCCGACGGTATTCGCCGACGTCGACAACTCGATGACCATCGCGCAGGAGGAGATCTTCGGACCCGTCCTGGCGGTGATCCCCTACGAGACCGAAGAGGACGCCGTCCGCATCGCGAACGACTCGGTCTACGGTCTGGCCGGTTCGGTCTACACCACCGACAACGACAAGGCGATGAAGATCGCGGCCCAGATCCGCACCGGCACTTACGCGGTCAACATGTACGCGTTCGATCCGGGTTCGCCGTTCGGTGGCTACAAGAACTCCGGCATCGGCCGGGAGAACGGGCCCGAGGGTATCGAGGCGTACACCCAGGCCAAGAGCGTGCTGCTGCCGTTCGGGTACACCCCCGAATAGTCTCCGCACCCGAAGAAGCCCCGCACGCGCGAGCGTGTCGGGGCTTCTTCGTGTCTGCTCAGAAGAGCGCGCGGACGATCATCTCGGCGACGGCGGCGGGCTTGTCGACACCGTCGATCTCAATGGTGTGCTTGACGGTCAGGTTGACGGTGCTGTCGTCGACCTTGTCGGCGCCGGCGAGTTCCGAGCGCACCCGCACACTGCTGTCCACCGGCACGGCGGCGACGAACCGGACCTTGTTGAGTCCGTAGTTGATCGCCATCTTGGCGTTCTCCAGGCGGAAGTTGTCCTTGGACAGCGCGGGGATCAGCGACAGCGTCAGGAAGCCGTGCGCAATCGGTGCGCCGTAAGGGCTTTCGGCCTTGGCCTTTTCGACGTCGACGTGGATCCACTGATGGTCCCCGGTGGCGTCGGCGAAGTCGTTGATGCGTTTCTGATCGATCTGCAGCCAGTCGCTGACGCCGAGTTCCTCACCGACCGCGGACACCGCGTCGTCGATGGATGTGATCACCTTCATGGGGCACACCATAGTCAGAGTCAGAACGCCTCTTCGGGCAGGTCCATGATCGCCAGGTCGATCGACTCCGCGACCTTGCGCTCGGCGGCCAACCGGGGCAGCACGTTGCCGGCGAAGAACTTCGCCACCGCCACCTTGCCTCGATAGAAATCCTGCTCGCGCGGATCCGGGTCACCGTCGAGTGCCTGCAGCGCGATCTCGGCCTGGCGCAACAGGAACCAGCCGATCAGCAGGTCGCCGACCGCGAGGAGGAACCCCACCGATTCCAGACCCACCCGATAGAGTTCACGAGCATCCTCTTGGGCTCCCAGCAGATAGCCGGTCATCACGGTCGCGACCGCGCGCACATTGTCCAGCGCGTCGGCCAGCGATGTGCGGGCGTCGGCCAACTCCGGTCGCGGGTCTGGGCTGTCGATGAACTTCTCGATCTGGGTGACGACGTGGCCAAGCGCCCCACCCTGATCCCGGGCGATCTTGCGGAAGAAGAAGTCCTGGGCCTGGATCGCGGTGGTGCCCTCGTACAGCGAGTCGATCTTGGCGTCGCGGATGTACTGCTCGATCGGATAGTCCTGCAGGAAGCCGGACCCGCCGAACGTCTGCAGCGACTCGGTCAGGCACTGGTAGGCGCGTTCGGATCCGACACCCTTGACGATGGGCAGCAGCAGGTCGTTGACCCGCTCGGCCATCGAGGCATCAGCGCCCGAAACAATCTGCGCCACTGCGGGATCCTGATGCGCGGCGGTGTAGAGGTAGAGTGCGCGCAGACCTTCGGCGTACGCCTTCTGCGTCATCAGGGCACGGCGCACATCGGGGTGGTGGATGATCGTCACCCGAGGTGCCGTCTTGTCGGTCATCTGGGTCATGTCGGCGCCCTGAACCCTGGTCTTGGCATACTCCAGCGCGTTGAGGTAGCCGGTGGAAAGCGTGGCAATCGCTTTGGTGCCGACGAACATTCGCGCGTACTCGATGACCTTGAACATCTGGGCGATGCCGTTGTGGACATCGCCCATCAGGTAGCCGATCGCCGGGGTGCCGTGCAGTCCGAGGCTGAGTTCGGTTGTGGCCGAGGCTTTCAGGCCCATCTTGTGTTCGAGGTTGGTGACGTAGACGCCATTGCGGTCGCCTGGTTCGCCGGTCTGCGGATCGAGCAGGAACTTGGGCACCAGGAACAGGCTCAGACCCTTCGTGCCGGGTCCGGCGCCTTCCGGGCGGGCCAGCACCAGGTGCAGGATGTTCTCGAAGTAGTCGCCGGTGTCGCCGTTGGTGATGAAGCGTTTGACGCCTTCGATGTGCCAGGTGCCGTCGCCGGCGTCAACCGCCTTGGTGCGACCGGCGCCGACATCGGAGCCGGCATCCGGCTCGGTGAGCACCATGGTGGCGCACCAGTTGCGTTCGGCGGCCAGGGTCGCCCAGTGCTTCTGCTGCTCATTGCCGATGTGGAACACGATGTTGGCCATGATGGGCCCGGCCATGTACATGAACACCGCCGGGTTGGCCCCCAGCACAAGCTCGTCGATCGCCCAGGTGACCATCGCCGGCGCCGGGACACCGCCCACCTCTTCGGACAACCCGATACGGAACCACTCACCCTGCTGCCAGGCCCGCATCGACGTGCAAAACGGCTCCGGCAGCGTCACCACATGGGTGCCGGGATCGAAGGTCGGCGGATGCCGATCTGTCTCGGCGAACGATTCGGCGACCGGCCCCTCAGCCAGGCGGCAAGCCTCGTTGAGCATCTCGCGGATCGAGTCCGCGTCGAGATCGGGATAGTCGTCGAGCACCTTCTCCAAGTCGAGGAACTCGAACAGGTTGAACTCGAGGTCGCGGACATTGCTCTTGTAGTGGCTCATCGCGTGCGTCCTCCTCATCGCCGGCTGAGCCCGAGCCTAGCTCGGTTCACCTGCGCTGATCAGGCTGTTCAGCCAGCGCCCCGAAATATGGTCCGAACCATATAACTGCACGTCGGCGCATCGCCGCTTCGGTTCGTTTGTGGCCGTTTGCCTGCCGTTAACGATGGCGTCAACCATTGGGTTGCACTCACCGCGCTCTTATCTTATGGTCGTAAGCATAGTTATGGAGTTGGTCTCCAGACCTGCCCCCGCAAGGAGAAGAAACCATGTGGCTGATCGAGCTGAACATCGCAGGCCACCGGTTCACGCGCGAGGTACCCGACAAGCGCAGGCAGTTGTTCGGCCGCGGAGCTCGGGCGCTGGCGTGGCGGGCCAGCCAGTTCCGTCAGACCCCCGCCGCCTGAATGACCCGGACCCCGCCAACCGATCGAAAAAGCCGCGGCTCCACCCGCACCAAGATGCTGGTGAGCGCCGCCGAGGTGCTGCGCGAACGTGGCGCGGCCGGCGTGACGATCGACGAGGTGCTGGCCCGCAGCGGTGCGCCGCGCGGTTCGGTCTACCACCACTTTCCCGAAGGCCGAAGCCAGATCCTGCGTGAGGCGCTCGAGTATGCGGGCTACGTGATCACCGAGAGCATCGACGAGGCCGCCTGCGAGAACGCCGGAGTGCTGCTGCGCCGCTTCGTCGAACTCTGGGAAAACGCCTTGATCACAAGCGATTACACCGCCGGGTGTCCGGTGCTGGCCGCCGCCATCGGGTCCGGCGAGGACGAACAACAGCTCACCGCAGTCGCCGGCCGGATCTTCAGCCGCTGGCGCGAGGCATCCAAGCAGGCCTACCTACGGGAAGGCTTCGACGCCGCCGACGCCAGCGCACTGGCCGACACCACCCTGGCCGCGATGGAGGGGGCCGTGGTGCTGTGCCGCTCGGTGCGCAGCCTGCAGCCCCTTCATGACGTCGCCGCACAGATGGAATTCCTGATCAAGGCAAAGGAATTCGTGACCAAGTTCGGCGTACCGACCCTGAACCCCTGAATGGCCAACGGGCACAGCCGAAATGGCTGTGCCCGTTGGTTTCCAACTAACGATCAGGGATTGTTGGTCCCGTCGGTGCCCGCCGTGCCCGGCGTGCCGTTGGCCTGCGCATCGCCACCGTTCGTCCCGTTCGTGCCGACACCCAGAACTCCCGAGTTGTTGCCGCCGTTGCCGCCGTCGCCACCGGCGCCGCCGATTCCGGTGCCGCCGGTACCGCTGTTGGTGCCCTTGCCACCGGCACCGCCGTTGCCGCCCGCATTGACACCGTTGGTCGACGTCTGACCGCCGGACAGCTCGAAGGTGCTGTTGCCGCCGGTGCCGCCGGCACCACCGGCCGCGGCGTTCGTGCCGGTTCCGTTGGCCCCGCCGTCACCACCGTTGCCACCGGTCGACGTGCCGTTCACGATCGCGGTACCCGCGGCAGCCGCATCCGGGGCGAGGAGCGTCGCGAACCCACCGTTACCACCGAGCGCGCCCTTGGTGGCGCCGCCGTTGCCGGCGATCGCCGAGCCGCCGGTGATGGTGGCGAAGAAACTGGTGACCGTCGAGTCGCCGCCGGCACCGCCGGCCTTGCCGTTCACGCTGGAGGCACCGCCGTTGCCGCCGGTGGACGTGATGCCGATGGCGGAGCCGACGAGACCTGCGGCCGTGACCGAGGAGTCACCGCCCGCACCGCCGGTACCGCCGCCGCTGGCTGCACCGCCGTTGCCGCCGGTGGAGCTGCCGCTCACAAGGCCGAAGTTGGCGCCGAGAACGCCCGCTTGCAGCTGAGCCGAACCGCCGTCGCCGCCGACGCTGCCTGCGCCGGTGGCGTCACCGCCGCTGCCGCCCTTGGCGCTTCCGGACGCCGTGCCGTTCGGGCCGGCCTGGATTCCCGCGGCACCGCCTGCGCCACCCTGGGCACCCCCGGCACCGCTCTTGCCGCCGGCACCACCGGTGGCCGTACCGGACGCCGAGCCCAGCAGACCGTCCGCAACGATGCTGGCGCCACCACCCTTGCCGCCCGCGACACCGGCCACGGTCGTCGCGTCACCGCCGGCACCGCCGGCGCCACCGATGGCAGTACCGGCAGCCGCGCCACCGTTGAGGCCCTCGACGTGGGCGCCGCCACCACCGCCACCACCACCGCCGCCGAGGCCGGCCGCAGCCGCGGTGCCCGCAGCACCCTTGCCGCCCGAGCCGCCCTTACCGCCGGTGGCTCCGACACCGTCACTGGCGCCGGCACCGCCGGCACCGCCGACACCGCCCGTGCCGAATGCCGCACCGGCAGTGCCCGTTCCGCCCTTGCCGCCGGTGCCGCCATTACCGCCGGCCTGCGTCGAGCCGTCGGCCAGAAGGCCCTTACCTGCACCACCGGCACCGCCCGTGCCGCCAGTGCCGCCGACGCCGCCGCTGCCGGTGGCACCGCTGGAACCGAAGATGAACAAGAATCCGCCCGCGCCTCCCGCGCCGCCGACACCACCGACACCGCCTTCGCCACCGGCTCCACCGTTACCGGCTGCGCTGACGCCGTCCACGCCGTCAGCGCCGGTGCCACCGGTGCCACCGGTGCCGCCCTTACCGCCGGCGCCGCCGCCACCGCCGGATCCGAAGATCATGCTGCCCTTGCCGCCCGCGCCACCCTTGCCGCCGGCCTCGCCCTTGCCGCCTGCGCCGCCGGTGGCACCGGTCGAACCGGTCACCCCGGATCCGCCCGCACCGCCGAAACCGCCGCTGCCGCTGACCGACAAGCCTCCGACGCTGCCACCGTCGCCACCGTCGGCTCCGCTGCCGGCCAGGCCCGCACCGCCGTCGCCACCGCTGCCGGTGATCAGGCCACCGGCACCGCCCTTGCCGCCCTTGCCACCGTTGACGGTGGCCACACCCGCTCCGCCGTTACCACCGGTGCCGAACCAGCCCGCTGCGCCGCCGTTGCCGCCGTTGAAGCCGTTGCCGCCGGTGCCGAACAGGCCCGCGTTGCCGCCGTTGCACGCAGTGGTGCCGGTGCAGGAGGCCGAGGTGTAGCTGTAGCCGTTTCCGAAGAGGATGCCGGCGTTGGGATGGTCGGCGGTGCCGTTGCCGACGTACATCCGGATGAAGTCAGTGATCGGGTTGCCCGCCAGCGCGGCCATCGCGGCCGCTCCGGGCGACGACACACCGGCCGCCTTGGCAGCGGGTGCGGTCGACTTGGCCGCGGGGCTCGGTGAATCGGTCGCGGGCGCGGCGGCCGCTGCCGGAGTCTCGTTCTTGACCGATGGCGTCGAGTCGGAACCGCCCGCCGAGGCCGACGGCTTGGCAACGCGGTGCCGCGGGGCACTGCGCGCGGTGCCTGCCTTCGATGAACCCTTCGCCGACGAGTCGTCGCTTGCGTGGGACGAACCGGTCGAGGAACGGCCCGAACCCGAACCGCCGGAGCCGCCCGCACCGCCGGTATCCGCCGCGGCAACCGGCAGGGCAGCCGAGGCGGCGCCCACACCCAGAGCAACCGCCAGCACGCCGACCCGGCCCACCCAACGGGCGTAGCCGGATGTGGAGGCCTCGGTGTGGTCGGTGCTTTGCGACAAAGTGCGCACGGTCATCTGATTCCTCGCCCGTTTCATGCGAGAACCCCGTGCCCCCGCCCGTTACAGGGAAGTTACCGAACCCTCACCCCTGCAGCAGGTATTTCGGAATTTTGCCCGCAGATGGGCGTTTCGCGGCACCCCGCCACCGCCGCACAATGCTCGGCAGCGAAATGTTTCGCCCCGAGCTCACCCCGAATTCAGCTGCCGATCACCATGATTTCGCGATTGCACGCCCGGTGTGCGGACCTGCCTGCGCGACGCGACGGACGATGGTGCTGGAATACGAGGGTGACGACGCCCGAGCGAACCACCGGAATGCAGGACCCGGAAACTCCGGAGAGTGTCATCACCCGGTTCGGCATCGAGACACTCGACGAGAACTTCACCGAGTTCACGGTCGTGGCTTCGATGCCGGTGGGCCATCTGACCAATCCGTTCACTCAGATGCCGACGATCGGGCCGCTGGCCATCCTGGTCGACGATGTCGGCGGCCGGGCCAACTTCTATCGCCGCGGCGCCGGCCAATGGACGGTGTCGAGCGAGCTTTCGGTCGAACTCAGCCCCGACGGGATCGACAGCCTGCAGGCCGCGCCGGACGAACCCGTCGTGGCGAGCAGTCGCCCGCTCGGACCGCACGGTGCGACGCTGCTGTCCATCTGCACGCTGAGCCACCGCGGCAGCACGATCGGCGGCGGCACCGTGCGCACGGTCGCCATCACGGGCGGTCCCGACGCGCCTATCCAGCGGGGACCGGACACCCTGGCGCGCACGCGGGAGACGACGCTGGCGCAATTGATGTCCGCGGACGTTCGGCCGTACGACGACGGCACCTACCGGCTGGACCAGCGGCCGGATCCGATCATCAACAACCTGATCGGGATCGTGCACGGCGGGGTCAGCAGCGCCGGACTGGAACTCGTGGCCTCCGCGGCGATCAACCACGAACAGACCGACCCGCTGCGCACCGCATCGCTGCGGGTGAACTTCCTGCGCCCGTTCTTCGCCGGCGACCAATCCCGTTACGAGGGAACCGCGCTGCGGGTCGGACGCAATTCCGCGGTCGGCGACGCCCAGGCTGTGGGTGACGACGGCAAGGTGGCCATCCTGGCGCGTGTCACGGGATACCGGTGAGCACCATGGCAGACGACTTCGCCGCGTTGTGCGCCAACGAGCCCGAACTGGCTGCCCTGCGGGCCTCGATCCGGGTGTTCCTGGCCGCCGACCGTGACGAATTCGGTTGGCAGCCAACCGTCGACGCGTGGCTGTCGAGCTGGGACGAGGCGTTCAGCGCCCGCCTCGGCGCGGCGGGATTCCTCGGCCTGACCATTCCGCGCGAGTACGGCGGGCAGGGACTGAGCCACCTGCATCGCTACGTGGTGACCGAAGAGCTGCTCGCCGTCGGTGCGCCGGTGGCCGCACACTGGATCGCCGACCGCCAGGTCGCACCCGGGCTGCTGGCCTACGGCTCCGAAGAGCAACGACAACGGTTACTGCCCAAAATCGCTGCTGGACAATATTTCTCCGCGATCGGCATGAGCGAGCCGCAGGCCGGCTCCGACCTGGCCGCCTCGGCCGCCAAGGCGACCAAGACCGATGGTGGCTGGCTGCTGTCGGGCACCAAGGTGTGGACCAGCGGAGCGCACCTGGCCCATCAGATCGTGGTGCTGGCTCGCACCAGCCCGGTCGACCCCGACCGTCGGCACGCCGGATTCAGCCAGTTCATCGTCCCGACAGACAGATCGATTCCCGGGTCGCTGCGCTCCTGCCCGCCGGAACCCGGCATCACGATCAGCCCCATCGTGATCATGTCGGGTGAACATCATTTCAACGAGGTGACCTTCGACGAGTTGTTCATCAGCGACGACAATCTGCTCGGCGAGGTCGGCAACGGCTGGCATCAGGTCACCGCCGAGCTGTCGTTCGAACGCAGTGGCCCGGAACGAATCCTGAGCACCGCTGCGCTGCTGACTGCGCTGGTGCGCGCACTGGCCGGCCAGGACCATCTCGACGACCATGCCGCCGCGGCCGTCGGCGACTTGCTGGCCCGGGCCATCTCGTTGCGGCAGTTGTCGGTGTCGGTGGCCAGGGCACTGGCCGCCGGGCAGGCACCGGTCAACGAGGCCGCGCTGGTCAAGGACCTGGGTACCCGCTTCGAGCAGGAGTCGGTGGAGTTGGCGGCCGATCTGTTCAGCTACGCGGCGAGCGACTCACCGGATCGCGACCGGGTGGCCGCGCTGCTGAATGTGGCACGGCTGCACTCGCCGCTGTTCACCCTGCGCGGCGGAACCAACGAGGTGCTGCGCGGTGTGGTGGCGCGCGGAATGGGGCTGAGATGACAAGCGCCTTGACCGGTGGGGTCTTCGTGACCACCAGCGGCACAGATGAATTGGCTGACCTGCGGCAGCTGGCCGACGACATCGGTGTCCGGTCCTTCGACGAGCGGATCGGCCGCCGCGGCCTGCCGGACGACTTCGACTCCGTCGCCTGGAAAAATCTGCAGGACGCCGGCCTGACCCGGCTGACCAGCGATCCCGAATCTGGCGGTGGCCCAACGGAATCTGCGGTTGTTCTGCGGGCGCTGGCCCGGCACGCGGTCACCGTACCGCTGGCCGAGACCGATGTGCTCGCCGCCTGGTTGGCTGCGAAGGCCGGGCTGGCGGTTCCCGACCGGGGGCCGCTGACGATCGCGATCGGCAACACCGGGGCGAGGACCGTCAGCGGCGTTCCGTACGCGGGTGCCGCCGGCGCGGTGGTGGTGGCCCTACGGGACGGCGCCGCACTCGCGGTCGCGATCACCGATCCCGCGACGGTGGAGACGGGGCACAACCTGGGTGGTGAACCCCGCGACACCATCGCAGTGCCGGGTGACGGGCTGGTCACCCTCGACGGCGCCGCCGAGGAACTGGCGCGGCGCGGCGCCTGGGTCCGGTGCATCCAGGCACTCGGCGCACTGGATGCCGCGGTCGAGTTCTCGGTGGCACACACCCGGGAACGGGAGCAGTTCGGCCGTCCGTTGAGCGCGTTTCAAGCCGTTCAGCACACGCTGGCCTCGATGGCCGGCGAGGTGGAGCGGGCGCGCGCGGCCACCGAGTTGGCCGTCGCCGCGGTCGCTGTGCACGGATTCGACAGCGCCCAAGCCGATTACGCCGTCACCGTCGCCAAGGTGGTGCTGGGCAGGGTGGTGCCGACCGTGGTCACCGCCGCCCATCAGCTGCACGGTGCCATCGGGGTCACCATCGAGCACCGGTTGTGGCTGGCCACGATGCGAGCCCGCAGCTGGATCGACGAATTCGGTGACACCGCTTGGCACGCAAGGAAACTGGGCCGGATGGCGTTGACGGCAGGCGACCCGTGGGACTTTGTGGTCGGCGCGGTTTAGCTCAGACCCGGCGCTCAGCTGCCCGTCCAGTTCGGGGCGCGCTTCTCGGCGAACGCGATCGCGCCTTCCTGGGCGTCCTTCGACCCGAACACCGGCATCATGATCTTTGCCTGCTTCTTCCACTGCTCCTCGGGCGACCAGCCGCGCGACTCGGTGATGATCCGCTTTGTTGCGGCGACCGCCAGCGGGCCATTGACGGTGATTCGCTCAGCGAGCTCGATGGCCGCATCGAGCGCATGGCCCGGTTCGGCCAGCGCGTTGACCAGACCCAGTTCGTGGGCACGCACCGCGGACAGGTTCTCGCCGGTCAGCGCCAGCTCCATCGCGATCTGATACGGGATGCGCTGCGGCAGTCGCAACAGTCCGCCGCCGCCGGCCACCAGGCCACGCTTGACCTCCGGGATGCCGAACGCCGAGTCCTTGGCCGCCACGATCAGATCGGTGGCCAGCGCCAGCTCCGTGCCGCCGGCCAGCGCGTACCCCTCGACCGCGGCGATCAGCGGCTTGAGCGGCGGGCGCTCGGTGAAGCCCAGGCCACGGCCCTCGGCCACCACGTTCTCCCCGCGGGCGAACGCCTTGAGGTCCATGCCCGCACAGAACGAACCGCCGGCCCCGGTGACGATCCCGACGGACAGGCCGGCATCGTCGTCGAGCTCGTCCATGGCGGCGGCCAGACCATTGCTGACCGCGGCATTCACCGCGTTCTTGGCTTTGGGCCGGTTGATGGTGATGATCAGAATTCGGCCGCGGCGCTCGGTGAGGACGGCGGGCTCTTCGGTAACGGCGTTTTCAGTCACGTTCGGAATGGTAACTATCACTTTAGGAAGACGGTCGCGACCCCGGTAGCATGAAAAACTAGAACACGTTCCAATTCCTAGGAGGATGTGTGAGCACCAGCGACGCGACACCCGCCGAGACGGAGAAGTGGGACCCCGGTCTGGTCGAGAAGACCATGGGCGTGCTGCGCCCCTTCCTCAAGCTCTACCACCGCAGCGAGGTCCGCGGCCTGGAGTCGTTCCCGCACGGCGGTGCCCTGGTGGTGTCGAACCACTCCGGCGGCCTGTTCGCGATGGACGTGCCGGTGTTCGCGCTCGGCTTCTACGAGCACTTCGGCTATGACCGGCCGGTCTACACGCTGAGCCACGACCTGGTGCTGACCGGCCCGACTGCGGGCTTCTTCAAGCGCAACGGCTTCATCCACGCCAATCATGAGAACGCCGACGAGGCCCTGCGCTCCGGCGGCGTCGTAGTGGTGTTCCCCGGCGGTGACTACGACGTCTACCGGCCGACCCTCGCCCAGAACAAGATCGACTTCGATGGTCGCACCGGCTACGTGAAGGCCGCCATCAACGCCGGGGTTCCCATCGTCCCGACAGTGGCGATCGGCGGGCAGGAGAGCCAGATTTTCCTGTCCCGCGGGACCGGCCTGGCCAAGACACTGCGACTGGACAAGCTGTTGCGGGCCAAGATTCTGCCCATCTCGTTCGGCTTCCCGTTCGGGCTGAGCGCCGTTGTTCCGCTGAATGTGCCGCTGCCGACCAAGATCGTCGTTCGCACCCTCGAGCCGATCGACATCATCGAGCAGTTCGGCGAAGACCCCGACATCCACGCCGTCGACGCCTACGTGCGCGGCGTCATGCAACGGGCGCTCGACGAATTGGCCGCCGAACGTCGCCTCCCGGTGATCGGCTGATGGACCTGCTGTCCCGGTTGACGTCCGTCGGCGACGCCGTCGTCACGCTGGCCAAGGCCGGCTTCCTGACCCCGATGCGTCCGGACCGGACGGTCGCGATGGTGAACGCCGCGCGCGCCGAAGGGTTGTCGATCGCCACCGGGTTCGCGACCGCCGCGGCCCGCCGTCCCGACAGCCCCGGCCTGATCGACGAACTGGGCACGCTGACCTGGCGCGAACTCGACCAGCGGGCGCACGCCCTGGCGGCCGCGTTGCAGCAGCTGCCCGGCGGCACGCCAGAAGTGGTCGGCATCATGGCCCGCAACCACCGCGGGTTCGTCGAGTCGCTGATCGCCGCCACCCGCATCGGCGCCGACGTGCTGCTGCTCAACACCTCGTTCGCCGGCCCGGCGCTGGCCGAGGTGGTCAACCGCGAACACGCCGACGTCGTGATCTACGACGAGGAGTTCACCGCCTCGGTGGACCGGGCGGTCGCTGACCGGCCAGCCGCCATCCGCATCCTGGCCTGGACCGACGAACCGACCACCGCACCTACCGTCGAGAAGCTGATCGAGGCGCATTCGGGTCAACGGGCGGCCACCAGCGAGCGCAAGAGCAAGCTGATCCTGCTGACCTCGGGTACCACCGGAACACCCAAGGGCGCCAAGCACTCCGGCGGCGGGGCGAGCAATCTCATCGCCATCTTGAGTCGCACGCCGTGGCGGCTGGGTGAGACGACAGTGGTGGTGGCCCCGATGTTCCACGCCTGGGGCTTCTCGCAGCTGGTGTTCGCCTCGGCGATGGCATGCACCGTGGTGACCCGCCGCAAGTTCGATCCGGAGGCGACGCTGGCCCTGGTCGACAAGTACAAGGCCACCGGGTTGTGTGTGGTTCCAGTGATGTTCGACCGCATCATGGACCTGCCCGATGACGTTCGCGCGAAATACAGCGGCCGCAGCCTGCGGTTCGCGGCCTGCTCGGGATCGCGGATGCGGCCCGACGTCGTCACCAAATTCATGGACGAATTCGGCGACGTCATCTACAACAACTACAACGCCACCGAAGCGGGCATGATCGCCACCGCGACCCCGACCGATCTGCGGGCCGCACCCGATACCGCGGGAAAGCCGGCCGTGGGCACCGAGATCCGGATCTACGACGACGAGTTCAACGCGGTTCCCACCGGCGAGGTCGGGCGGATCTTTGTGAAGAACTCCACCCAGTTCGACGGTTACACCTCGGGTAACACCAAGGACTTTCACGACGGCTTCATGTCCTCGGGCGACATCGGCCGCCTCGACGATGCGGGCCGGCTGTTCGTGGTGGGCCGTGACGACGAGATGATCGTCTCGGGCGGTGAGAACGTGTACCCGATCGAGGTGGAGAAGACGCTGGCCGGGCACGCCGAGGTGGCCGAAGCCACGGTGCTGGGCGTCGACGACGAACAGTTCGGCCAGCGACTGGTGGCCTTCGTGGTCCTCACCGACGGCGCGACGGCGAACCCTGACGACCTGAAGGCGCACGTCCGGGAGAACTTGGCCAACTACAAGGTGCCGCGGGAGATCACCATCCTGAGCGAACTGCCGCGCGGAAGCACTGGCAAAATCCTGCGTAATGAACTCATCGCTCACACGGCTGACGGCTGAGCTGCGGCGCCCGCGCCCGCTGGCCCGCGCGCTCGTCGAACTGGCCAATGCCGCCAACGGATTTCGCCCACTGGGGCGCCAGGGCTACAAGACGCTGGTGGTCTTCTCGTTCGGCTGGCCCACCTCGGAAGTACCGATGCTCTACCTGGGCGGCTCCGTTCTCGACGCGGCACGGCGCGGCCTGCGCGGCGACTTCCGCGGCCGGCGGGGTGTCGCCGCGCTGGCGTTGACGGCCGCGTCATGGCTGTTCCTGCTGGCGATTCAGCGCCGCAACGTGACCACACCCCGACCGGTGTTGCGCGACGCGCTGGTCGAGGGGCTCGGCGAGGACTTCACCGACGTCCTGGACACGTTGCCGGGCACACCGTCCCCGTCGGGGCGACCCAGCGGCTTTTCTCCCGTCGCTGCGCTCGCCCCGGCGTGGCGGACCACCTGGTCGCGGCGACGTTTCGTCGACAAGACGAGCACGATCAGCTACGGACCGCACGGGCGGGCCAATCTGGCCGACGTATGGCGCCGCCGCGACCTGCCCCGCGAGGGCAAGGCGCCGGTGCTGCTGGAGGTTCCCGGTGGCGCGTGGGCCATCGGCTGGCGCCGCCCTCAGGCCTACCCGTTGATGAGCCACCTCGCCGACCGCGGCTGGATCTGTGTGGCGATGAACTACCGGGTCAGCCCGGCGCACACCTGGCCGGACCACATCGTCGACGTCAAGCGTGCGCTGGCCTGGATCAAGGAGAACATCGCAGACTACGGCGGTGACCCGAATTTCGTTGCCATCACCGGTGGTTCGGCCGGCGGGCATCTGGCGGCGCTGGCGGCCTTGACTCCCAACGACCCGCAGTACCAGCCTGGCTTCACCGACGCGGACACGTCGGTGGTGGCGGCGGTCCCGGTGTACGGGCGCTACGACTGGTACACCACGCACGGCAACGGCCGCCGCGAGTTCATCGGCTACCTCGAGCGCCTCGTCGTCAAGCGGCAGTTCAGCCGGTTCCGGGATATCTACACCGCCGCATCACCGATCCGGCGGTTGCGCGCGGACGCCCCGCCGTTCTTCATCCTGCACGGCGAGCACGACTCGGTGATCCCGGTCGACGAGGCGCGGGACTTCGTCGCCGAATTCCGCACGGTGGCACAGGCGCCGGTGCTCTACGCCGAATTGCCCGGCGCACAGCACGCTTTCGACATCTTCTCCTCGCCGCGGGCACATCAGTCCGCCGAGGCGGTCGGGCAGTTCCTGTCGTGGGTATACGCCAAATGGTCGACTAAGGGGGAGCATGCGTAAACACGTCCGGCGGGTCCGCGATATCGGGCTACGCCGAGTGATCATCGCTGCCGCCCTGCTGGTGGCCGTGCTCGCGGCGAGTGTCGCGGGGTATGCCTCCAGCCGGAACAACACCGACCAGGAAAGTTTCTTTGGCGACGGCGACAATGCCGACCGGGTCAACGTCACCGCCTGGATCACGAAGGTCGACTCTGCGACCCAACAGCTTTCGGTGACCATCATCCAGGTGGCACCGAATGGCAAGCTGGCCAACCCGGACGGCAACTTCATCCAGGACGTGACACTGACGACGGCCGCGATCGGCAACTGGAAGGCCGAGATCAAGGCGGGCGATCCCGCCCCGGACATCGAGCAGAGGGTCGGCGTCGACGGCGCGGTCACCGACTATCCGTTCGATCGCTACACCGGTCAGCTGGAGGTTCACGTCTTCACTCCCGAGGGAAACAATCTTCCGGTGGCCCTCACCGTGGTCAACACCGATCCGTTCTTCGGGCTCAACACCTCCTCGGTGACATCCCAGGGCGGTGTCGCGGTGAATCTCGGCCTGCACCGCACCATGCCCACCGTGATCTTCGCGGTGTTCATCATGGTGCTGATGCTGGGCCTGGCGCTCGGCGCGGTGGTCGCCGCCTTCTACATCCTGCATTGGCGACGGGGCCTGATCTTCCCGGCCTGCTCGATGATGGCGGCCATCCTGTTCGCGTTGATCCCGCTACGCAATGCGGTGCCTGGTAACCCGCCGATCGGTTCGATCATCGACTTCGGGTCGTTCTTCATCGCCGAAGCGGTGATCTCGATCTCGCTGATCTCCAGCATCGTTCTGGGCTTCCGGCATCAGCGCAAGATCGAACTCGCCGAAAGCGCCGCCACCGAGGTTCTGGAGAAGAACCCCGCCGAGGACAGCCCGACGACCGCCACCGAGTATCGCTAGGCTTGCGCCATCGCGGTCTCGACGACCGCCAGTTCACCGGAAAGCCCTGCCGCCACTCGTATTTCGGAGAACGCCGCCAGCATGGCCTCGGTGACCTCGTGCGGGTCGCCGACCGTGATGCTGTCGGTGAGCACCGAGATGTTGAGCTGGTCGACGTAGCTCCACACGGTGATGTTCATCCCGCTGCCGGTGGTCAGCGGACCGACGGAGTAGATCTCGGTGACCAGTGCCCCGCCGACCCGGCCGTGTTCGCGCGGTCCGGGCACGTTCGAGATCGGCAGATTCAGCACCTTGTTCTGGCCGTCCTTGGTGGACAACCACTTGAACAGCGCCTGGGCCGGCGCAGGCGGCAAATAGGTGGACCACCGGCTGATGAGTTCTGGACCGACGAGCTGGTGGCTCTCCTTGGCCAGTACGGCGGCGTCATGGGTCTGCCGCACCCGCTCCAGTGGATCTTCGACGTCGACCGGGACGGCCACCATCATGCCGGTGAAGTAATTGCCCGACACCCGATCCGGGTCGAAGTTGAAGCTCACCGGCACCGAGGCCAGCAGCGGGTGATCGGCCACCCCGTCGTAGCGCAGCAGCAGCGTGCGCAGGGCGCCTGCGGCGGTGGCCAGCACCATGTCGTTGATCGTGACACCGAGGAGCTTGCTGGTCTCTTTGACTTCGGCGAGCGCCAAAGTTGCTGTGGCGAACCGTCGTTCGGGGGCGAGCATGTGGTTGAGGAAGGACGGCGGCGGGGTGAAGGGCATGGTCAGCTCGGGCGACAGCTTGCGGTTGCTGCGGCGCACTCGGGACATACCGTCGGCGGTGTACTTGATCACGCTCGGCAACTTGGCGATCTGCCGGAAATGGTCGGCGAATGCCGAGCGCACCAGCTCACCGCGGCGGGGTGAGGGGTCGGTCGAGAAATCCTGGTCCGGGTCGGGACCGCTCTGCAGATCCATCCCGCGCGCCATCAGGTTCCCGGAGGCGACACCGTCGGCCAGCGCGTGATGGATCTTGCCGACAACGGCGATGCGCCCGTTGGCAAGACCCTCGACGAAGTACATCTCCCACAGTGGACGGTCCCGGTCCAGCGGGGTGCTGGCGATCTCGCCGATCGCCTCATCCAGTTCGCGCCGCCCACCCGGCTCCTTCACCCGCCACGGGCGGATGTGGTACTCGAGGTCGACGTCGCAGTTCTCCCGCCACATCGGGTGGTGGAACTTGAACGGGATGGTGACCAACTGGTACCGGAACGGATCGAGCTTGTAGAGCCTGCCCCGGATCACCTGACGGAACTCTTCGACACCGAAGGTGCGCTCACCGAGGTCCTGCAATTCGATGATCGCCACCTTGAGGGTGTGCATGTGCACATTGGGAGCCTCGCTGTACAGCAGCACAGCATCCCAGCCACGCAATCTCTTCATCCGTGCGCCTCTCCGCCCCTGCCCCGTCCCGATCGGGACGATACAGCCGAGTAGGTCTCAGATGACCTCTTTGGTGGACATCGCCGCGCGGTCGCGGTGGATCCGATTGAGGAACAGACCGATCGCTGTCGACACCGACCCGGTGCGAGCACCGTCGGTCATGTCGAAACCGTGTCCGGCGCCGGGCAATTCGACATATCCCACCGGAGAGTGGGACACGCTGCGCAACCGCTCGACGAAGCTCTGGGCCTGCGCGACGGGAATGACGCTGTCGCCGGAGCCGTGCACCACCAGGAACGGCGGGGCGTCGGGATGGATCCGCGCGATCGGTGACGCCTTGCGGAAGAGATCACCGTGCTTGCTCTGCTTCTTGTTGACCACCACGCGCTCGAGGAAGTCGACGAACCGCATGCGTTCCGGCGTCGAGCGGTCTTCCCAGTCGTACCGGCCGTAGATACCCACGACGGCGTCGACTGCGGTGTCCGAACCCTCCGGCAGGTGCTCCTGGAACTCGGGGTCGTCGATGGTCAGTCCGGCCAGCGCGGCCAGGTGACCGCCGGCCGAACACCCGGCGACGGCAACGAAGTCGCGGTCGCCACCGAAGCGGTCGACGTTGGCGCGGGCCCAGGCGATCGCGGCCTTGATGTCGTGGATGTGCTGCGGCCACGGGTGGTGCGGCGCGACGCGGTACTCCACGGACAGGCACACCCAGCCCTGGGCGGCCAGATGCGACATCAGTGCGTAGCCCTGCAGGATGCGGCTGCCATGAACCCAGGCGCCGCCCGGGACGAACACGAGAACCGGTGCGGGCTCGGCGGGCAGATCCTCGCGACGCCAGACATCGAGAACCTGGGTCGGGTGATCGCCGTAGCGAACCGACGAACGGTAGAGATGCTTGCGGTGCTCCAGGGCCCTCGCCACCGGCGGCTTGGTGTCGGGCGCCGGCCAGTCGATCTGCAGGTCCTCGGGCAGCACCACACCCCGCAACCCGGTTTCGGCGACCTGGCGGGTGCTCTCCCGCTGAACTCGGCGCACGCGGCCGGCGTCGGGCGCCAGCCACGACTTGGCGGCCGCACCGAGGAGCTCGGGCATCTGCTTGGCGCCCCACACACTCATGGCGCTCAGCGCGCCCAGCGGCTCCAGATGCTTGCCGACCACGGGCAGCTGGGCTGAGGCCATGCTCATCGCCATCAGATAGTCGGCCGGACCCGCCTGCATCATCCAGCGGGCCGTCGTCCACGGATTAACCGTCATGGCGCGAAGCGTACCCCGCTGGCACTTTCTGAAACGACAAATTCTTCGGAATGTTCACTGCTTTGCTGGCCGAATCGAGATTCAGTCGTGCCCAGCGAATCCCGCGGTGCGCCGGGGTTTGCCCGGACGTCAGTGTCCGGCGTTTCGCGCCAGCTCGATCGCGAATGAATTCACGAAGTGACCCGGGCCCGGATCGCCCCGGCCGCAGGACCCGTCGGAGTCACCCGGACGCTTGACCCACAGGAACGCGTCGATGTGGCCGTTTCCGGTGTTGGTGGTCGGCTGGACGCCGAGCGCCCGGCCGCTCGGGTTGCACCAGTACAGCTCCCCGTCGGCCGGTCCGTTGCCGTTGCGTGAGGTGTCGATGACATACGGCTTGCCGCCGGTCATGCCGGAAATCGCTTCGCCGTAACCGATTTCCTCATCGGTGGTGAAGAAGTTGGAGACGTTGAGGCTGAAGCCGCGGGCTTTCTCGATACCCACCTGGTTGAGCCGATTGGCGATCTCGTCCGCGGGAAGCCACCGCGAGTGTCCGGCGTCGACGTACACCGCGGCGGCGGGGTTGCGGGTCAGCGTGTCCACGCCGTAACGAATCAGGTCGAAGCGCTCCTGACGCGCGCTGCCCGACAGGCAGTCGGCCATGTCGAGGGCATCCGGTTCCAGGATGACCGTCACCGGGCCGCCGCCGATCTGGGAGGCGACGCGGTCGATCCACCCGCGGTAGGCCTCGCCCGAGCCGAAACCGCCTGCCGCGAAGCTGCCGCAGTCGCGGTTCGGCAGCGAGTAGATGGCCAGCATCGGCATGGCGCCGGCCGCCCAGGCCCCGTTGAGATAGGTGCTCACCGCAGCGGCCGGCACCAGGTTGTCGATGAAGTAAGCCTGGGGGGTGTTGGCGATGTAGGCCAGTTCGGGGCTGTCCGGATTCGCCTTCGAGGCCCGCATGGCCGCCGAGTTCGGATCGACGTAGAACGGCGATCCACCGATCGGGGCGGCGTCATCCGCGAGGCGGATGGGGCCGGTGTGAACCGGCGCGGTGCCGAGTACCAGCCCGGCGACGACAGCGAGGGTCAGGAACGGGGCGATCCACCGTGCGACGGCACCGGCAGCGAAGGACATCACCGAAGAAAAGCTAGTGCGCACCCGCGGCAAACGCCAACTGTCGGCCACGTCGAACCGGACTTCGTCCCTAGACTCAGACGACACTGAAGGAGGCCGGGATGACCATGGCTGCGGATGCGATCTATGTGGGCGGCACTATCGTCACGATCGACGACCTCAACCCGTCGGCAACCGCCCTGGCGGTGCGGGCCGGGCGGATCACCGCGGTCGGCGACCGAGACGACGTCATAGCCGCGCATCGGGGGCCCAGTACCCGGGAGATCGACCTCGACGGTGCGACGTTGTTGCCGGGTTTCCTCGACCCGCACAGCCACTACATCAACTCATTGACCGTCGCCAACCAGGTGAACGTGTTCGCTCCACCTGCCGGGCCAGGCGCCGACGTCGGCGCGATCGTGGATTCCCTCAGGTCATTTCGGGACACACACCGGGTGCCCGCCGGCGAGATGATCGTCGCTTACGGCTACGACGACACCTTGATGCCCGGCGGACGGACGCTGCACAAGGAGGACCTCGACGCCGACTTCCCGGCCAATCCGGTACTGGTGGGCCATGTTTCGATGCACGGCGCGGTGCTCAACTCGGCGGCGATGCGGATGTTCGGTATCACCGCGGACACCGAGACTCCCGCAGGCGGGGTGATCGTGCGCAAAGAGGGTTCCACCGAGCCCGACGGGCTGGTGATGGAGACGGCGTTCTTACCGATCTTCGCCGCCATGCCCAAGCCGACACCGTCGCAGGAGATCGCCTGGAGCAAGGCGGGGCAGATGCTCTACGCCGCGGCGGGCATCACGACGGCGCATGAAGGCGCCACCCACGCCTCAGACGTGGAATTGATCTACCGGGCCGCCGAAGGCGGAGCGACCCTGATCGACGTCGTTGCCTATCCGTTCATTCTCGAACTCGACGAGGTGCTGCAACGTCACCCTCCGGAGACGTTCGGCAGCTACCACAACAGGGTCAAGCTCGGCGGGGTGAAAGTCACCCTGGACGGCTCGCCACAAGGACGCACGGCATATTTCACAACGCCGTACCTGACCGATGGCCCTGACGGACAGCACAACTGGTGCGGTGAGCTCGGCTTCTCCCAGGAGACTGTCAACGGCTGGTTCAAGAAGGTCTACGACCTCGGCCTGCCGCTCGACATTCACGCCAACGGAGACGCGGCCATCGACGTCGCGCTTGCCGCCCACGAATTCGCGGGCGCCGGCGATCTCGGCAAGGACCGTCTCACGGTCATGGTCCACTCTCAATTCGTCCGCCGGGACCAGCTTCAGCGCTACGTCGACTATCGGATCATCCCGTCGTTCTTCACCCCGCACACTTTCTACTTCGGCGACGCGCACGTCCGGTTGCGCGGTAAGACCCAGGCAGACTTCCTGTCCCCGATGCGCGCGGCGATCGACCTCGGGCTCTCCCCCACCAACCACACCGACTTCGTCGTCACCCCGCTGGATCAGATGTTCGTGGTGTGGACGGCGGTGAACCGAATCTCGCGCGGCGGCGACATTATCGGGGCCGACCAGCGCGTCACCGCACTAGAGGCGCTGAAGGCCATCACGATCAACGCCGCACGCCAGTACCGCGAGGCGGACGTCAAGGGCTCGCTGGAGGTCGGCAAACTCGCCGATCTCGTTGTGCTGGATGATAATCCGCTGACGGTTGACCCGATGACCATCAAGGACATCACGGTCGTCGAGACGATCAAGGAAGGGTCTACCGTCTACCGCGCCTAGGTCAGCGGGTCACGGCGTGAGCGCCCCATGTCACGGCGTGAGCAGGACCTTGACGACCTCGCCCGACCGCGCCGCGACGGCGGCGTAGCCGTCGGCCGCTTGCTCCAGTGGCAGGGAGGTGGTGAAGATCCCGTCGACGTCGAGGCGCCCGCTCTGCAGCAGCGGGATGAGTTCGGGCCAGGTCTGCTGGACCGGCGCAGTGGTCATCCGGAAGGTGAGGCTGCGCAGCAGGGCGGTGATCGCCGGGAACGGATAGGGGTTGAGGTTGTGCACCCCGACCACCGACACCGTGCCGCCGGCACGCACGGTGGCCAGCGAGTCGTCGAGCGTGGTGTCGTTGCCGACGGCGTCGATCACCGAATGCGCCCCGAGGCCGTCGGTCGCCTCCATGACGGTCGGTGCGGCTGCCGGTTCGATCGCGATCGCGCCGAGCCGGGCGGCCCGCTCCCGGCGCTGCGCGACCGGGTCGACGGCGTAAACCCGTGCCGCACCCTGGAACAGCGCGCTGCGCACCGCGCACAGCCCGACCGCACCCAGCCCGATGACCACCACAGTGCCGCCGAGCGGGATGTCGGCGCGTTTGGCCGCGATCCAGCCGGTGGACAGGTTGTCAGTGAGCAGCAGGGCCTGCTCGGTGTCGATGTTCTCCGGCATCTTGAGCAGCTGGAAGTCGGCGGCCGGCACGGCCATCAGTTCTGCCTGCGCGCCGCCGAGCACCCCGGAACCGAAGACCTGCGGACCCGATGCGCACAGGATCGGATCCTTGGTCGCGCAGCCGGTGCAGGCGCCGCAGCCGGCCACCGACGACACGATGACCTGGTCGCCGACCTTCACCGTGCGCACATCCGAGCCGACCTCGACGACCGTGCCGATGGCCTCGTGGCCCAGCGAGAGAGGCTGGAACAGCGGGTAGTCGCCCTCGTAGAAGTGCAGGTCCGAGCCGCAGATGGCGGCCGCCGTCACCTTGACGATCGCGCCTGTCGATCCGGGCAGCACCGGGTCCGGCCAGTCGTCGACCCGGACCGATCCCGGTGTGTCGATGAGCACCGCGCGCATGGTGTCCTCACTCTCCCTTTGTCACAACGAAGTTCGACCAGTCCGGGGTTCGTATCGCATTCCAGTAGACCGGCAACCGCCACGGACTCACGGTGTGGATCTCCCCGTCGGGATTCTTGAAGTAGGAGTGTTCGATCGACGGGTGCGCCCACACCATCAGATTGATCTCGTCCTGATGCTTACGGTGCCACGCCGCGGTGGCCTCGGCCGTCGGTTCGATTGTCTTCCAGTTGTTTTCGACGATGTCAGCCAGACAGCTGTTGATGTAGCGCATCTGCAGCTCGGAGTTGAAGATCAGGCTGCCGCCGTGCGCCAGGTGGTTGCCGGGGCCGTACAACATGAAGAAGTTCGGGAACCCGGGCACGGTGATGCCGAGATATGCGGCTGGCCGCTCACCCCACGAAGCGCGCAGATCCACTCCGTCGCGGCCGGTGATCCGCATCGGGTAGAGCACCTCGGTGGCACGAAACCCGGTGGCGTACACGATGATGTCGATATCGTGGGTCACCCCGTCGGCCGTCACCACACCGTGCGGCGTGATCCGCTCGATCGGGGTGCGCACCAATTCGACGTCGTCGCGGCGCAGGGTGGTGAGCCAGGTTCCGTTGTCCTGCAACGTGCGTTTGCCGGTCGCAGGATAGTCGGGCAGCACCTTGGCCAGCAGTTCCTGGTCGTCGCCGACCTGGGTGGTGATCCAGTCGGTGAACATCAGGCGGGCCATCGCGTTGATCTCGCTGACCGCGTAGTTCGGGTCGTCGGGGTGGACGTAGTCCGGGTCGGATCGGGCCGCCTCCAGTCCCTTGTCGGCACCGGGCCACAGGAGCAGGAAGCGGTACCAACGGTTGTAGTAGGGAAGATGATTCATCGCCCACCGCACGCCGTCGGGAACGCTGTCGTGATACATCGGGTTCGGGAACATCCACTGCGCGGTGCGCTGGAACACCGTCAGGTGCGCCACCTGGTCGGCGATCGCCGGAGCGATCTGAAAGCCGCTGGCCCCCGCGCCGATGAGCGCGACGCGCTTGCCGGTCAGGTCTACGGAGTGGTCCCACGCCGCGGAGTGGAAGGCCGGCCCCTCGAACTCATCGGCGCCCTCGATGTCGGGCAGCGCGGGCCGGTTGAGTTGACCGACTGCGGTGATGACGGCCCGTGCGTCAAGAGCGGATTCGGCTCCGTCCTTGTCCCGCACTATTACTCGCCAGATACCGTCGTCGTCGCTCCATTCGGCCGAGACAACCTCGGTCTGCCAGCGGACGTTGGCGTCGAGCTGATGGCGGGCCAGCACGGTCTCGAAGTAGGCCCGCAGTTCGGGTTGTTCGGCGAAGTAGTGCGACCAGTCGTTGCTCGGCTCGAAGCTGTAGCAGTAGAAGTGATTCGCCACATCCACTCGGGCGCCGGGATAGCTGTTCTCCCACCAGGTTCCGCCCGGGCCGGCGTTCTTCTCCACGATCGTGAACGGGATGTTGGCCTGCTTGAGCCGGATGCCGGCAAGCAGACCCGACTCCCCACACCCGATCACGACGACCGGGAAGTCGGCGGTCGCAGCCGGGTCGAGCGCGGCCGGGCGGCGGGGGTCGACGTCTTCGAGGTCCATCTCCTCGAGAACCATCGGACGGTACTCGTCGTCGACATGCTCGCAGGCCGTCCAGTCCAGCATCTCCCCGATCAGTTCGGGGCTCAGCGGCACCGGACCCGGGCAGCCCCGGTCGCGGTAGTCGGCGATGATCGGAAGGGCGAGCGCCCGAGCCTTGGCCTTGTCCTCCTCGGACATGAAGCCCTGCACCTCGTTGAGGAAGACGCCGGCCTGCGTGAACTCGCGGATGAAGCGCGGATCGCCGGTGATGTGGACCAACGACAACAGCAGCGTGGGAATGCTGACCTGCTCCAACGCCGCCGCGATCTCCTGATCGCTTGACGTGAACGGTTGGCCCGCATACGGATTGGTCGTCATCGACGGTGTCCTCTCACCCAACGGCAATTACGCTACGCATAGTTCCGTAATTGCCGCCACAACGATACTGTCGGCGCCGTCGAGGATCAAGGTCCAGTCCTAGGATGCGGTCTTGCCATACTGGGCGGCGTGGCGAACACCGACATCCATCCCGAACTGCGCAAAGCCGCGCGGTTTACCCCGCGCGCGCTGATCTCCCCCAAGACTCTGCCGATCCTGCGGCGGCTGACGGGCCTGCAACGGCCGAAGAACGACGGAGTCGAGGTGCTGACATTGGAGTCGGGCGTCGGTATCCGCCTTTATCGGCCTGCCGGTGCGACCACGACCACCCCGGCGCTGCTGTGGATCCACGGCGGCGGCTATGTCCTGGGGACCGCGGCGCAAGACGATGCCCTGTGCCGCCGGTTCGTCGCGGCGTTGGGCATCACAGTCGCCTCCGTCGACTACCGCCTGGCCCCCGAACACCCGTACCCCGCTCCGCTGGAGGACTGCTACACCGCCCTGCAGTGGCTGGCCGGCCTGCCCGCCGTCGACGCGGACCGGATCGCGATCGGCGGGGCCAGCGCCGGCGGCGGACTTGCCGCCGCACTGGCGCTGCTTGCCCGCGACCGCGATGGCGTGAAGCCGGTCTTCCAGCTGCTGGTCTATCCGATGATCGACGACCGCAGCGTGGGCCAGCACCTCAACGATCCGGGGCAGCGCCTCTGGAACGCCACCAGCAACCGGTTCGGCTGGCAGGCCTACCTGGGTGGCGCCGATCCCGAGATCGCGGCGCCCGGGCGTCGCACCGATCTCGCGGGGTTGCCGCCGGCCTGGCTCGGCGTCGGCACATTGGACCTCTTTCACGACGAGGACCTCGACTATGCGGCACGACTGCAGGCAGCGGGTGTGCCGTGCGAAGTCCACGTGGTGCCCGGCGCGTTCCACGGGTTCGACGGCATCGTCGCCAAAGCCGACGTGTCCAGAAAGTTCTTCAACAGCCAGTGCGAAAGCCTGCGCGCAAGTTTCGGGAGCTGAGCCGATGTCCGCGTTGAGCACCGAACAGCGGGACCTGGCCGAGGCGGTGACCGACCTGATGGCCAAGCGGTCCCCGGAAGCCGAGGTGCGCCGGCTGATGGCCACCGACACCGGGTACGACCCCGCGGTGTGGGCCGAGCTCGCCGCCATGGGTCTGCTGGGCCTGGCGATACCCGAAGAGTTCGGCGGGTCCGGGGCCGGTGCCGTCGAGGTGGGTCTGGTGATGGAGGCCATGGGACGGGCGCTGCTCTGCGCGCCATACCTGTCCACCGCGGTCTTGACCACGCATTTACTTGCGGCACTGGGCGACTCGGACGAGCAGGCTGACGTGCTGCCGCGGATCGCCGCCGGCGAGCTGATCACGACGGTGGCGTTCGCCGAGCAGGGGTCGGCACGACCACCCGTGGCCTCGACCACGACGGCACGCGCCGACGGCTCGGGATGGCGGCTGTCGGGCAGCAAGACCTACGTCTTGGACGCGGCCAGCGCCGGGCGCATCTACGTGCTCGCCGGGGACGGGGTGTTCGCGGTGGACGCCGGCGCACCGGGCCTGGAAGTCGACGTGCTGTCCACGGTTGACCCGACCCGCAAGCAGGGCCGAGTCATGGTGAACGACACCCCCGCCCGGCTGGTCGGTGCGGCAGGCTCCGGTGCGGCAGCGCTCGATCACGCGCTGGACCTCGCCGCGGTTGCACTGCTCGGCGAGCAGGCCGGCGGCGCGATGTGTGCGATGCGGATGGCTGCCGACTACGCCAAGACCCGGTTTCAGTTCGGGCGGGCTATCGGTAGCTTCCAGGCGATCAAGCACATGTGCGCCGACATGCTGCTGGAGGCTGAGTCGGCATTGTCGGCGGCCCGGCATGTCGCAGCAGCGTTCGATGCCGCCGACGAGTCCCGTTTCGTGGATCTGGCTGCCGCACAGGCATATTGCTCGGATGCCTTCGTCACGGTCGCGGCGAACAGCATTCAGGTGCACGGCGGGATCGGGTTCACCTGGGAGCATCCCGCTCACCTCTACCTGCGGCGGGCCCGGACCGATGCCGAACTGTTCGGCGACCCGGCGTGGCACCGGGAACGTTACGTGCGACTGCGAGAGGCACAGTGATGACCGACGACGAGGTGCGCAACGAGGTCCGGGGTTGGCTGGCGGACAACTGGGACCCCACGCTGGACCGCGGCGCCTGGGCACAGCGGGTGTTCGACGCCGGCTGGGCGGTACCCAGCTGGGAGCCGCAGTGGTGGGGCCGCGGCCTCAGTGACCCGCAATCCCGCATCGTGGCAGCCGAATTCGCCGCCGTGGGCGCGCCGGGTACCGGCCACGACCGGGCGAATCTGTTCGCCTGCACCCTGCACGACCTCGGCACCGACGAGCAGAAGCAGCGTCTGATCCCGCCATCGATCCGCGGCGAAACCAAGTGGTGCCTGCTGTACTCCGAGCCCGGCGCCGGGTCGGATCTGGCCGGGTTGCGCACCCGCGCCGACCGAGACGGCGACGACTGGGTGATCAACGGCCAGAAGGTGTGGACGTCGTTCGCCAAGACCGCCGACTACGGGCTGCTGGTGGCGCGCACCGACTGGGATCTGCCGAAGCACAACGGGATCAGCTTCTTCATGTTCCCGATGCGGCAGCCCGGCGTCGAGGTCCGTCCGATCCATCAGATCACCGGCGAGTCGGAGTTCAACGAGGTCTTCATCTCCGGGGCGCGGGTGCCGGACGCCAACCTGGTGGGGCAGCCCGGCGCCGGCTGGTCGGTGCTGCAGGTGGCGCTGGCCTACGAACGGCGACTGATGGGCGACCTGGCCCGCACGTCGCGCGGGGCACGCAAGCCCCAGGCCGATACCGACAGCCTGGTGGCGATGGCCCGCAGTGCCGGAAAGCTGGACGACTCGTTCATCCGCCAGGAGATCGCACGGGTCGAAGGGTATGCGGCGGTGAATCGGTGGAACACCCAGCGCGCCAAGGCAACCTCTGATCGGGCTGAGGCCGCGACGCTGCTGGCACTGGGCAAGATCGCGATGTCGCGGATCCTGCACGAGACGGCGAAGGTGCAGACCGAGATCGCCGGCCCGGAGGCGATGTTGACCGGGCCGGACAATCCGGTCGGCGACGCTGTCACGTTCCGCACCCTCAATGCGTACTTCACCTCGATCGGCGGCGGCACCGACCAGATTCAGCGCAACATCGTCGGCGAGCGGGTGCTGGGCTTACCGAAAGAGCCGGAGCCGTACCGCAATACCGCGTTCCGGGAGTTGCCGACGTCGAGCTAGGGCCGGCACCTTGCCGCCGCATCCGTCACCGATCAGGGCAGCTCCACGTCAGCGGCGACGAGTGCGCGCAGTAGCACATTCGCGCCGAGCACCAGATCATCGGGATCCGTATCCTCATGCGGGGAATGGCTGACCCCGTTGACGCTGGGCACGAACACCATGGCCACCGGCGCCAGCGCCGCCATGACCTGCGCGTCGTGACCTGCTCCGCTCGTCAGCTCGCACCAGCGGGCGCTCAGCCCTTCGGCGGCGTCGACGATGTGCCCGGCCAGCCGCCGATCGGTGGCCACGGGGCTCTGGACCGGCCCAGCAGTCAAACGGATCGTGGTGCCGGTTCGCGCAGCCACCTCGCTGGCCTGCCGGCCCAGTAGCTCGAGCGCGGCGGCCATCCGCCCGACGTCATCATCACGGATGTCGATGCCGAGCACCGCCTCGCCGGGGATCACGTTGCGGGCGCCCGGCGCCAGCGCGAGGATGCCGGTCGTCGCGACCCGCACATGACCGCCCGTGGCCAAGGACTCGACTGTGAGCACCAAATGCGCGGCGGCCACCGCCGCGTCGCGCCTTCGCGTCATCGGGGTGGTACCGGCGTGATTGGCTGCTCCGGTGATCGTCGCGGTGACCCCGACCTGGCCGGTGATCGAGCTGACCACTCCGATGCGAGCATCTTCGGCTTCCAGCACGGGTCCCTGTTCGATGTGCATCTCGACGAACGCCGCGACCCGGTCCGGCGACCACGCCGCCCGGCTGATGCGTTCCGGATCACCGCCCGCCGAGCGCAGACGGTCGGCCAGGGTGACGCCGCCGTCACCGGGCCGCGCCAGATCCTCCGGTGTGAGCAGTCCGGCGATCGCCTTGGAGCCGACCATGCCAGGGGTTCCGCGGGTGCCTTCCTCGTTGCCGAACGCCACCACGACGAGGTCGTGGCGAAGCGCCGCGCCCGCGTCTCTGAGCGCCTGCGCGGTCGCGAGCCCGGCTATCACGCCGGCCGGACCGTCCAGCGGCCCGGCCCTCGTCACGCTGTCGAGGTGGCTTCCGGTCAACACAGCACCCGCCTGCGGATCGCGGCCGGGCAACCGGCCGAACAAGTTGGTGGCCTCGTCGACCCAGACCTGAAGACCCGCCGCAGCCATCCAGTCCGCCACGGTGTCGCGCGCGTCGACATCCTCCGGCGCGTAGGCCAACCGGGTGACGCCGCCGCAGGGATCGGCGCCGATTGCGGACAACTGCCGCAACCGATCGAGGAGCACGCCGCCGTCGACCGCGAGATCAGAAGCCGAGGACGTCATCAACCCTGGCATTTGCCGCCAAATGTGCCTGATAGGACCGCCAGCCGCCGAAGTCGGCAATGTCGACGACCTTGTCTCCGGTGGCAATCCGGTCCGGTTGCAGGATCATGGCCCGCACCGTGGTCCCGTCGGCGAGCTGGATCGAACCCAGTTCGAGCTCCTTCGGCTCCTGCGGCAGCAGGATGTCGAACAGCAACTCGTCGGACATCTCGTAGAGCTCCCCGGTGATTGCCAGCCCACTGCGCTCCACCGGAAACAGACCGGGGAACTCGTCGCGCACGGCGAAGAACCGGAAGTCCGGTGCGGTGCTGGCCGGGCCGACAAGCGTCGCCAGACCGGCGATGCAGCCGTGGTCCTTCTGTCCGGACATGGCGGTGCCATTGAGGAACATGTGTTGCACGTGAAGACCTTTCGGGTGAGAGTCGCTCAGGACAGAGCGGTGTCGGTATGGGCGCGTTGTGCGTCGTCGGCCCCGCGGCGCACGTGCGCCTCGGCGGCGGCCACGGCGCGGTCGACATGTCCGCTGCACACCTCGTTGAGCAGGTGCTCATGCTGCTCGACTGCCGGCAGCGTGCGTCCGGGGTCGCGATAACTCAACTCCGCAGCGACGTCGAGGCACTGCAGCAGATAGCCATCGAGAAGGCCGGCGAACCTGTCGCCGAATGCGATTCGATAGATCGAGCTGTGGAACGCCAGATGGACCTCGGCGAACTCCTCAGAACCCACTCCGTGGGTGTCGATCACCGTGGCCATCGTCGCCAGCAGTGCGCGGGGTTCGGCCCACTGCTCGGGTTTGGCACGCTCGCAAGCCAGCCGGGCCGCCAACTTCTCCAGTTCGGCGCGGACCAAGAACAGGTCCTCGATCTCCTCGGCGACAATCCCGCGCGACCACAGGCCGCCGCCGCTGCCACGCTCGGCGAACCCGTCGCTCTCCAGCCTGCGCAGCGCATCGCGCACCGGTGTCCGGCTAACTCCGAGCTGGGCGGCGAGTTCGGTCTCCACCAGGTGGGTGCCGTGCGGGATCTGTCCGGTGATCAGCGCATGCCGTAGCGCCCGATACACGTGCTCGTAGGTCTTGCGCCGGATCTGCGCCGACAGCGACGGGACGGCTCCGAGCCGCTCCGACCCGCTCACAGTTGACCGCTCGCGTCACGTCGGAGGTACCGCCCTGAGCCGTGTTTACCGACGAAGAGGCCATTGACGATCACCGGCCGGCCCGCAGCGACCACTGTGCGCACCGCACCGGTCAGCGTCCAGCCCTCGTAGAGGCTGTAGTCCACCTTCATATGATGAGTCTGCGCGCTGATGGTCGTCGAGCCGGACGGATCGAAGATCACCAGGTCCGCGTCGGAGCCGACAGCGATAGTGCCCTTGCGCGGGAACAACCCGAACAGCCGCGCCGGTGTGGTCGAGAAGACTTCGACCATCCTTCGCAGCGAAAGATGCCCTGCGAGAACTCCACCGGAGTACAGCAGCTGAAGACGGTGCTCGATGCCCGGCCCTCCGTTGGGGATCTGGGAGAAGTCGTGTGCCCCGATCGACTTCTGCCCGTTGAGACAGAACGGGCAGTGGTCGGTGGAGACCACCTGGACATCATCGGTACGCAGACCCCGCCACAGATGCTCGTGGTGGTGAGCCGCGCGCAACGGAGGGGTGAGCACGTACTTTGCGGTGTCGAAGCTCTCGTCGTCGTAGACGCTGGAGTCCAGGAACAGGTAGTGCGGGCACGTCTCGGCGAACACCGGGCGGCCGCGGTCACGCGCCGCGGTCACCTCACTCAGCGCCTCCGCGCACGACAGGTGGACGAAATACACCGGCGAATCAGCCATTTCGGCCAGCGCGATCGCGCGGTGAGTGGCTTCGGCCTCGGCCAGTTCGGGCCGGGTACGACCGTGCCAGGACGGGTTGGTTCGCCCTTGGGCTAGCGCGCGCCGCACCAGGACGTCGATGACCGGTCCGTTTTCGGCATGGATGCAGCACAGCGCACCTCGCTGGCCCGCCCGCTCGATGACCTCGAACAGGGTCGCGTCGTCGACCATCAATTCCCCGGGGTACGCCATGAACATCTTGATGCTGGTGACGCCTTCGTCGACGAGTTCGTCTATCTCGCTGAGTGATTCGGTTGCCATGTCGGTGATCACGATGTGTTGGGCGTAGTCGATGACGGCATTGCCCTCCGCCGCGGCAAGCCCGTCGTCGATGGCGGCCCGCAGGTGTTGTCCCCTGCGCTGCTGCGCGAAGTTCACCACCGTCGTAGTCCCGCCCGCCGCGGCAGCAATCGTGCCCGACCCGTAGTCGTCGGCGGTGGTGGTACCGGCCAGGCTGAACGCGAGATGGGTATGTGGATCCACCCCACCCGGCAACAGATAGCAGCCGCTCGCGTCGATCACCTGATCGGCCGGGATATCCAGGGCCGCACCGATGGTGGTCACCTTGTCGTCGGCCACATACACGTCGGCGACATAGTCGTCGGCGGCGGTGACAACCCGCGCGCCGGTGATCAGCAAGCTCATAGCGTCCCCACCCATGCCCGTTCGTCGTCGCTGAACCTGTTGATTCCCAATTCCTCTCGGCAGCACCGCTGGTATATCGCGCGGAAGTGCGGCATCAGCTCACGGTTGCGCCGCTCGATATCGGCGTAACGGGCCAGGTACTCCCCGCCGAGTTCCCGCACCTCGGCCAGTACCGCGTCCTCGTCGATGTTCAGGCAGCGCCCGTCGCGCACGACCACCTCGCCGTTGACCCACACCTCGGTGATCGAGTCACCGTTCTCCACGTAGACCAGATGCTGCGCGATGTCGTTGACGGGGGTGAAGTTGAGCGAGTTGAGGTCCAGCATCACCAGGTCGGCCTTGCGGCCGGGAGCGATGGCGCCGACGTCGTCGGTCAGCCGGGCCGACCGGGCGCCGCCGCGGGTCGCCGCCCATAGCACTTCATCGGCAGTGGGCCAGGCATCGAAATCGGGTTGCGTCACCTTGTGCAACAGGGCGGCCGATTTGACGACGTCGAACATCCGCGCAGAGTCGTTGCTGGACAACCCGTCCGAGCCCAATCCGATGTTGACCCCGGCATCGAGCAGCGCCCGCCACGGCGCAATACCCGAACCCAGCTTCAGATTCGAGATCGGGTTGTGCGCCACCGACGCGCCGACTGCGCCGAGGCGTTCGATGTCACCGTCGGTGAGCCAGATTCCGTGCGCGAGAGTGGCCCGGTCGGTCAGCACACCGAGCGAGTCCAGGTACTCGACGAGGGTCGACCCGTAGAACTCGCGGCCGGTCACGGCCTGCATCTTGGTTTCCAGGACGTGCACATGGAAGGTCGTGTCGTGCTCGCGCGACAATTCGTTGGCCGCGACGAACAACTCGGCGGTGCACCGCTGGGGGCCGCTCGGGGCGACCACATAGCGAAGCCGGCCCGCGCGGCCGTCGAACCGCGTCAGCGCCTCCTTGCTGAACTGCAAGTAGTCCTCGGTGGTCCGCGGCGCGACCGCGCGGGCCTCGGCGAGCAGCCCGGCCGGCACCATCTCGTCGACGAACGGGATCGTGTCGATGTAGAGCCGGTTGACGATGTTGCCCGAGCAGTTGGCCCGGATCCCGATGTCCTCGTACCCCCGGAAGACGGCCTCCAGGGCGGTCAGACTCTGCGTGGGCGACTCGATGACGTCGTCGAGCAGGCAGGTGGCGCCGTTGCGCAGTGACTCCATGCCAACCAGCAGGGTTCGCAGGTAGATCAACCGCTCCGACATCGGCTCCAGGCCAAGGACCGGATAGGACAACAACATCCACAATTCCAGCGGCAGATTGTCGTAGCGGCCCTTGAACAGCGCCTCCCACGAATGCACATGGGCGTTGACCAGTCCGGGCATCAGCAGCCGGTGGGTGCAGTCGATCACCTCCGCGCTCTCGAGCACGGGCAGATCCGGCGCCACCGCGCTGATCCGGTCGTCTACCACCAGCACGTCGGAGCGGAAGGGCTTGCTGCGGTGGGCGTCGTCCATCGCGACCACGAGGGCGTTGCGGAACAGGGTGCTCATGCGATCTCCTCGGCAGCGGGGAAAAGGTCGGTGCGGCGATGTTCGAAATAGCGCAGCGTGCGCCGTGTTTCGGCCAGGACGTCAAGATCGATCTCGGCGATCACCAATCCTGGGCCGTCGGCGCCGGGACGGTGTGCGATCAGTTCGCCGTCGGGCCCGACGATGCAGGACTCGCCGTAATTGTCGACCGGCTGGCCGCTCACCCATTCGATGCCGATCTTGTTGGCCACCACGGCGAACAGACCGTTCTCGCGGGCGTGGGTGCGCAGCTCGGCCAGGAAGAAGTCGACGCTGTCACCGCCACTGCCGGCGACCGGGACTGCCACGAGATCGGCATGGAGCGCCCTCAACTCCCGCCAGCACTCGGGGAAGCGCCGGTCGTAACAGATCAGGACCCCAAGCCGCGTGCCCAGCACTGTGTGTACCCCGAGCCACTGTCCGGGGGTGAAGTGCGCGGGCTCGTCGAAGCCGGGCGCCGGGTGGTCGCCGACAGGCAGATGCAGCTTGCGGGCGACCAGGTGGGACTGTCCGGTGCGGTCGACACACGGGACCGTGACACCTTGCTCGTCGAGGACCACCGCTGAGTTATGGAAACTGGGGGCGCTACCGTGGGCGCCGTCGTCGCGCTCGAAGAGCGGGAATACCACCGCCACACCGAGTTCGGCCGCACGCTCGGCGATTCGCTCGGACTGCGGGCCGGGCAGCGACTGCGCCTGGTCGCGGTAGGCACCGGGCGGTTCGCCGCCGAAGTACGGCGTGGTGGCCAGCTCTGGGAACACCACGAGATCGGCACCGGCCGCGGCCGCGTCGGTGAGCGCTGCCTCGACGACCGCCAGGTTCTGCTCCGGGTCGTGGCCACACGCCGGGAGTTGCGCTGCCGCAACCACGAGCGCACTCACCTACGCGCCCTTTCCTGCTGGGCGAAGGCGCGGTCGACCTCATCGGCCAGCAGATCGACGAGCTGATCGTGCAGGGCGTGGTACTCCGGCGACCGCGGATCGCGAGGGCGCTGCATGTCCACCTCCACCATCGCCTTGATGCGGCCGGGGCGCGCGGTGAACACCACGATGCGGTCCGCCAGCGCCACCGCCTCGTCGATGCTGTGAGTGACAAACAGGACCGAGGCGCCGCTCTCCTCACGCAGCGAGGCCACGTAGTTCTGCAACTTTGCGCGCGTCTGCACGTCCAGAGCTGCGAAGGGCTCATCCATCAGCACCACCCGGGGCTGCATCGCCAGCGCGCGGGCGATCGCGGCACGCTGGCGCATTCCGCCGGACAGGCCGTCCGGATGCGCATCGGCGAAGTCACCCAATCCCATGGTGTGCAACAGATCCCGTGCGATCTCTCGTCGATCGGCCTTCGGCATACCGCGCAGCTTCAGCCCGAAGCAGACATTGTCGACGACTGACATCCACGGATAGAGCGAGGACTGCTGGAAGATCATGCAGCGGTCAGGCCCGGGCCCGACGACCGGGGCGTCGTCCGCCACGATCTCACCGGAAGTAGTCGGTTCCAGGCCGGCGATCATCGATAGGAGCGTGCTCTTCCCACAGCCGCTGGGGCCGAGGATGACGACGAACTCGCCAGGGGCGACGTCGAGGTTGACGGAGTCGACGGCGAGCACTTCGGATCCGTTGTCGCCGAACACCTTACTGACGGCACGGCAATGCACCGCCCCGGTAGCCTGCTTTCCTCCGACTGCGGCGGGTGTCATCGACGGGCACCTCCACCGGCTGGCTGCCACCACAGCAATCGGTTCTGCAGTTGGCGGAAGGCGATGTCGAGCAGGTAACCGGAGACGCCGATGACGGTCATCGTGAAGAACACCAGACTCGAGTTGAATGTGTTGCGGGCGAGCATGACCACCTGGCCGAGTCCGCTGCCGACGCCGACGGCCTCGGCCAGCAGGACCACCATCCACGCGGCAAACAGGTTCAGCCGCAGACTCTGCAGCAGGCCGGGCAGGATGGCGGGCAGAACGACCTGGAACAAGATTTGGCGCCGCGAGGCGCCCATCGTGCGCGCCACGTTGATGTACGTCGCAGGAACCTCGTTGATCAAGCCGATGGTGGCCAGGGTCATGACGAAATACACACCGATGAACACCATGAATATCGCCGGCGGGTTACCGATACCGAACAGGAAGATCGCCACGGGCAGCCAAGCAATCGGCGAGATCGGCGCCAGCAGCGTGATCGTGGGCAGTACCAGTCCGCGCACGATCAGGAACTGGCTGATGAGTACCCCGGTGATGAGGCTGGCGACGAAGCCGAGGGTTAATCCGGCAAGTACCCGCAGCACTGTCGCGAGCACCGTGGTCGCGACCGCGACCACCGGGGGCGTCTGGTCGGCGCCGATCGTCGAAGTGTCGAAGAACCGGGCCTGGCTGCTGAAGTGCTGCAAGAAGATATGCGGCGGCGGCAGCAGCAACTCGGGCGCCCACCCCATCAGCCAGGCCAGTTCCCAGAGACCGGCGAACAGGGCAACCGACGCCAGCCACCACGCCGCGGCTGTGCCGAGTCGGCGGTACCTGCTGCGCGAACGTCGTTGCGTAGCGGGCGCCGTGCGCTGGGCGGGTAGGTCGAAGTGGGTGATGGCGGTCATGCGGTCTTCAACTTCAGCGAGTTGTACAGGCTCTGGTTCTCATTGATGACTTCCTCGAGCAGCGACCAGTCGGCGATCTTCTCGTCGGGCAGCTTCTTCAGGTAGCCAAGGTCTTTCATACCGACGGCACGCTCGAGCATGAACTGGGTCTTGTTGCGTTGGTCGACGACGTTGGGTTGCTTGGTGGAGGCGGCCAGGGCGTCGTCCAGGCTGGTTTTGAAGTAACTGCCCACGACCTGTGAGACGGCGGCCCTGCGATCGGTCTCAGCCTGCTGCTGCGCCTCGAACAGGCCCTTGATCACCGCCTTAACCGCCTTCGGGTTCTCCGTCAACAACGGATTACGCACGGCCAGAACGCAATCGGTGTAGCCGGGGCCGTAGACGTCCTTGCCGTCGGAGAGCAGCACCGAACCGCCGCGGGCGTTGAGCGCCTGGGTGACGTAGGGCTCGATATGACTCATGCTGTCGATGGAACCGCTGATGAACGCCTGCGCGAGTTCAGGTGAAGTGCCGAAGTAGCGGACGTTGATGTCCTTGAACGACAGGCCGGCCTTCTTCAGGTAGTCGTACGGCAGCATCTCGAGGGTGTCGGCCTGGAACGTGCCCAGCGTCTTGCCCTTCAGGTCCGCAGCCGAGGTGATACCCGGTTGCGCCACGATCGAACAGCCCTCGACACCGCCGCCGGCGACGATCCTCACCGGTGCGCCGGCGTCGTAAAGGGTCAGGAACTGGGTGTACGGGATCAGCGACATGTCGACCTGGCCGGCTCCAAACAGCGTGACGATGTCGGCATTGGTGGGTGTGACAACGAAATCGATAGCAGCACCGTCGGTTTCGCTGAGCTTGCGCTCCTTGGTCAGGAAGATGCCGAGGTTGCACAGGCCGGTGCCGTGGGTCGCCTTCAGCGTGGTGAGGCCGGCAGCGTTGGGCGCGGGTGCGGTGCCCGCGCTGCCTGCACCCGAGCAGCCGCTGAGCAGCCAGGCCGGCACGGCGACCGCGGTGCCTGCGATCGCGGCGTTGCGGAAGAACTTACGGCGGTTGAGGGGTGCGGTGAACGTATCTCTCATCGGGCGATCTCCTTGGCTGCTGGTACGGCGGTGAGCTCGGCGTTGAGCAGGTCGAGATTGACCGCATGAAGCGGCATTTCGGCGTCCTGTGACACCAGGTCCAAGGACCGCAGGCTGTCCCATCTCCCGTAGACGGTGGCGGTGAGGTCACGGATATCGATCCTCGAGGGCTGGCGTCCGACGGCGTCCGCGAGTTCGTCGAGGGAGTACCCGGGGAAGTAGTCGCGCGCGTGACGCAGGGCCGCAGGAAGGTCGGTGAGGATCAGGTCGTGGGCGCGTAGCATCGCGCGGATGGCAGCCCGCACCTGGTCGGGACGTTCTCGAAGGAATCGGCTCGACGCCACCAGGGTGGTGTCGGGGAACGGGTCTCCCCACACGTCGGTGCCATCGCTGAGCACGTGTGCACCGGCGGCGCACACCCGGCCCGCGTACGGTTCGGCCAGGGTCAGCGCGGCCAGTTCACCGGCCTCGAACGCCTCGATAGCGTGGTTGAGCACGTCGAAATAGCGGATCTCGACGTCGCTCATGGCCAGTCCGGCGGCATTCAGAACATCGTGGAGCAACACCTCCATCGGATCCGTGCGGAAGGTCCCGACGGGCGCGCCGGCCAGCGCAGCGGCGTCAGGCAACATCTCCCGGGTAAGGACGAAAACTCCCATCAACCCACTGCCTGCGACCAGTACGGGGGGGTCGGTCCGCCCTGAGTCGATCAGCGGCTGGGTGAAGCCCGCAGTGCCGAGGTCGGCGACACCTGTGGCGAGAAGCTCTGCGGTGGACGTGATGTCGTCGAAGTACGGCGCCTCTACGCGCAGACCCTGGTCGGCGAAGAGGCCTTCGCCGACGGCGACGAATAACGGAAGGTTCGACAGGGAGCACCCGTGGGTGAGGACCAGGGTCTCGCTCATGCCGCACATCCCGCGCGGTGTCCGGTGGCCAGGCTGGTGTGGAGTGGCACCGCATCCACACCGGCAATCACCACGCGCCAACCGGGCCACTCGCGTTCAGGCGGGCAGGCCAGGACGGCGACGGTGCGCACGACGAGCCGACCATCGTGGTCCGCGGCCAACAGCGCCGCCGCGTCGTCGTAGCTGATGGCGATCACCGGGCCACCGAGATCGGCGACCGCGCGGACGCGAATGTTCACGCCCGGCGCCGCGATCCAGCCGCCTGCGACCTCCGCGAGATCCGTGGAAGCAACTGCGCTACCCGGCGCCAGCACAGCCAGAGCCGCGCGTGTCGCGGCCGGCAGCGTGCGATCGTCGGTCTGCAGCGCTACCAGTTCGGTCTGTGCCCCGCAGCACGGGCGACTGCCGCCTGCCGCGATGTGCAGGCGGCGGCTCACTACCCCGTCGAGGTGCAGGAATGCGTGATCGGGGGCTACACCGTGCCACTCGACAACGGTCAGCTGACCGGTTGTGTCCTGTATACAACGCATAGTCAGCCATTAGAGGCGGCGGCCGTTTCGATCGCGTTACCCAGACCGGCGCTCCGTGTTAACGGTTCCTCACCACGATCGGGGGACCGCCGCGGCGCACGACTACGCCGACACCGACCGTTCGCTAGTGGGCGCGGCCGCCGATGACGGTGGCGGTCACGAGTTCGGCGTCGAGGGCGTCGAGCACCTCGGCGGGCGCTGCGCTCAGCACACACAGGTCACCGGGCTGGCCCGGTTCGACGGTCCTGGGCACGTCGGGACGCTCGGCATGCCCGGTGAACAAGGTCAGTGCCGTTGTGGCCGACACGCATTCGGCCGGGTTCAGCACCACACCGGTCTTGGTGGTGCGGTGTACCGCGGCGCGCATGGACGCCCACGGGTCGGCGTCGCCGAAGGGCAGGTCGGTCGACAATGCCACCCGCACACCCGCGTGTTGCAGTGATGCCAGCCGCCACAGTGCGGGCTGGTCAGCGGCTTCTACATCGATCAGGTACTGGTCACCACGCTCGGCGACGAAGTTCGGCTGGGTCACCACCAGCACGCCACTGTCGGCCAGGTCGGCGAGCGAGTCGTCGGGTACCACCGCGGCATGCTCGATCCGGTCGTCGGGGTGGGTGCCCGCCGCCCGCAGCGCGGCCAGGGTCACCACCAGCTGGCCTGCCGTCACACAGTGCATCGCGACAGCTCTGTTCTCACGGTGCTGCGCGGCGATCCACCCGGCGAGTTCGTCGAGATCGAGCGAATCGTCATGCAGGATGCGCTTTCCCGGCGCCAGCCAGTGCACATGCTGATGCAACCCGCCGTGCCGCTGCTCCTCGGTCAGGGTGATGATGTCATCGGCCCCGAGGTTCGGGGTGGCATCGGTGACACCGGTGACGCCATAGCCGAGGAGCCGCCTGCTGACCGTGGCCAGCGATGTGTCGCGGCGCGCGACCGCATCCGACCAGTTGTCGTAGCTGCGTAGCCTGCCGTCGGGATGGTCGGGCAATCCCACTGCCGACAGGCCGGCGGAGTTGAGGTACCACAGCACGCCGCTGCGATGTTGAATGCGCACCGGCACAGCAGGAGTGAGCTCGTCGAGCAGCCGGCGGTCCAGTGTCCCCGCGGCGGATTCGTGGTAGCCGACGGCCCGGATCCAGCCGTCCTCGCCGACCGGCGCGTTCGCGAGCACGGCGGCGAATTCCGCGCGGCTGTGGACCAGCGCGGGGCCGACCTGCACGGAGTCCAGCGCCGCCGCTGCGGCCCGCAGGTGTACATGGTGATCATGCAGGCCCGGGATGACCGTGCCGCCCGCGGCGTCGAGGGCGTCCTCGCCACGGCGTGGGGTCAGCGAGTCGGCGACCTCGCCGATCGCGGCGCCCAGCCTGATGTCGACCATTCGCCCGTCCAAGAGGTGGGCTCGCTGGATCAGCATGGGACCGTATTTCGTTGGGCGACAATGGCGTCGACGGTGGCGTTGTCGGCACCCGGTGGCGCCGCTGCGGTGAGGCGCCGGGGTGGTCGCGGGGGCACTGCCGGGATCGCCGACAGCGACGGGTCGGTGGGCAAGGCCGCGTACGTGGCCGCGACGCCGGCCATCGCCACGTCGATGGTCTCACCGCCACCGCGGCGTAGCGAACGGGCCAGGGCCAGTGCGGCTTCCAGCCCGGTCAGGGGATCGGCGACGGCGTCGGCGCAGAACACCGGGCCGCTCGCGCTGGTGCCGACCAGCCCACCCGCGACGGCCGCGTCGTCGCCGAACGCGGTGCGTTGTGATCGCGGCCCGTGGCCGGTGATGCGTAACCACACCCGGCCATCCGGGCCGGGTACGGCCTCCGGACTCACTCCCCGCCGCGCGAGCACACCGGGCCTGGACCCCTCGATGACCACGTCGGCGGCCGCCAGCAATGCGCGCAGCCGGTCGTCGCGCTCGAAATCGACTGTGTACGAGAGCTTCCGCTGGTTCATCCAGTTGTAGAACGCGAGGTCTCCCGAGCGGGTGCCATCGAGGCGGCTCGGGCTTTCCACCTTCACGACAGTGGCCCCCGCCGCCGCCAGGAGCTGACCGCACAGCGGTCCGGCCCACATCGACGACAGGTCGGCGACCAGAAGTCCCTCCGGGGAGCGGGGCGCAGCCCGGCGGCCATCCGCTCGCATCGTGGGTGCTGCCGGCGCCGTCTCGCCCAGGCGCGCGGCGGGCAGGTCCAACAACGTGGCCCGGTCCAGGACTTCGTCGCTGCGACGATCGGCACACCACTGCGCGATCACCGGCCAGGGATCCTCGGGCACCGAGTCGGCTTCGACGAGCGCCGGGACAGCCTCGATATCGTCGGCGCGGGACAGCGTCAGCGCCCACCAGCCGTCGCGGGTGCGCATCAGGTGGCTGGCCCCGCCGGCCGAGACACGCCCGCGCCGGTGCAGGCCGAGCAGAGCGGCCCGTCCCGTCAGGCTGGTGGCGGCGTCGACCTGGACGCCCAGCAGATCAGTGAGCTCGGCGGCGACGCGGTCGGCGCGGGTCAGCACCGCCGACCGGGAGTGGTCGGGCGGGCCGTCGGATGGGCCGGTCAGCCAGGCCATGCCACTGCCGGCCCAGTCGGCGCCGGTGACGTTCACCCGCCCATTGTCGCGCGCGCCGACGGGCCTCCGCAGAGGTCCTGCGTTTGTCGCCCGCCTCCGAGCGACAACCAACGGTCGGGTCGGCCCCTATCGGTGATCGAGATCGACGCGAGCGCGCGCAAGTGCGAGTGCGCGTCACGCCAGCGTCGATCTCGCCGACGCGGACAGGTGACCGCCGGGAATGCGCTCTTGTTTGTCGCTCGGAGGCGGACACCACCGGTCTAGTTCAGGCAGGCCTGTCGCTCAGAAATGCAGGGCGGTGAAGCGCCAGTCCAGCACCTGCCGGTCGTCTCCCTCGTCGGCGACGGCATAGACCACCGAGCGCAGAGTGAGCACCCCACCGCGATCGTCGGGCAGCGGATCGGCCGCCTCGATGTGCAGGTCGCTGTAGAGCGTGTCACCCTCGTGCACTGGACCGGTGTGGTCACACGACGCCCACCCCAGCACCGTCGCGAGATTCGGCAGCAGCTGACCGGCTTGGGCCAGCGCCAAACCGATCGTGTGCCCGCCGTACACCAGGCGCCGGCCACCAACCCGCGAATCGTGATGGGTAGCAGCGACATTCAGTGTCAGTCGGGTCAACTCGGGCGCGGAGCTCACCACGTCGCCGGTGCCGCGCAGAACCGAGCCGGCCATGTCGGGGTAGAAGTGCGGGCCGGGAACCCGCTCGCGGAACGCCACCGCGTTCCAGTCGGCTGTCGGCTGCGGCGGCGCGGGCAGCTCGGCGCCGATCAGCGACAGGTCGTCGGCGTGCCCGGTGTCCGGCGCGCCCGGGCTCATCGGGAGCATCGCGCAGCGGTAGAAATCGAGGACCAGCCGGCCGACCTGATCGATCGTGGTCATTCGCAGCGCCGCCAGCCCCGTCGGCGCCCGCCCGGGCTTGGCGCTGTTCTGCCGCAGCCCGACCACCTCGGTTCGGGTGAAGATCGTGTCGCCGATGACCGGATAGCGGTAGAACGTCAGCCCCCGGTAGAACAGGTTGGCCTTGACCCGCTGGGTGGCCAGCGTGCTCTGGCCGATCGCGACGTCGCACACCAGCGCCGGATGGGCCAGCTCAGTGGTGCTGCCCACCACGGCGTATGCCAGCCCGGCGTCCAGGGACAACCGCAGCCGGTCTCCGACGATGGCCTGATGGCTGGCGGCGGCACCGGAGGTCAGCGTCATCGACGGCGCCCAGTCGAAGACCTGGCCTACCACCAGGTCGTCGAAATACGGTCCGCCCGACTCGCCTCCGCCAATATGGCCGTACAAAGTCACAGTCGCTCATCCTGGTGCTTCTGTCTAGTCCATGTCAATATGGCCGTACATTTCACGATCTTTGGAGCGGACTAGGTGAGCACTGCACTCAACGACGAAGAGGCCCTGCTGGTGGAGACGGTGCGGGCGTTCGTCGACCGCGACGTCAAACCTTCGGTCCGCGAGGTCGAGCACGCCAACACCTACCCCGAGGCGTGGATCGAGCAGATGAAGCAGATCGGGATCTACGGCCTGGCGATCAGCGAGCAGTACGGCGGCAACCCGGTGTCGATGCCCTGCTACGTCGAGGTCACCCAGGAACTCGCCCGCGGCTGGATGAGCCTGGCCGGCGCCATGGGCGGGCACACGGTGGTGGCCAAGCTGCTGGAGATCTTCGGCACCGAGGAGCAGAAGCAGACCTACCTACCGAGGATGGCCACCGGCGAGGTGCGCGCGACGATGGCGCTGACCGAGCCTGGCGGCGGTTCGGATCTGCAGAACATGGCGTGCATCGCCCGCGCCGACGGCGACGACCTGGTGATCAACGGAGCCAAGACGTGGATCTCCAACGCCCGCCGGTCAGGTCTGATCGCACTGTTGTGCAAGACCGATCCGCAGGCCACGCCGCGCCACAAGGGCATCTCGGTGGTGCTCGTCGAGTCACCCACGGCCGGGCTCACGATCTCACGAGACCTGCCCAAGCTCGGCTACAAAGGGGTGGAGTCCTGCGAGCTGGCCTTCGACGACTGCCGGGTGCCGGCCTCGGCGATCCTGGGTGGTGCGCCCGGGCGCGGATTCAGCCAGATGATGAAAGGCCTTGAGACCGGCCGCATTCAGGTTGCCTCGCGTGCCCTCGGTGTGGCGACCGCAGCCTTGGAGGACGCGCTGGCCTACGCCCAGGATCGCGAGAGCTTCGGCCAGCCGATCTGGAAGCACCAGGCGATAGGCAACTACCTGGCCGATATGGCCACCAAGCTGACCGCCGCCCGCCAGCTCACCCGCTACGCCGCCGAACGCTACGACAGCGGGGAGCGGTGCGATATGGAGGCCGGGATGGCGAAACTATTCGCCTCCGAGGCGGCGATGGAGATCGCGCTGAACGCGGTCCGCATCCACGGCGGCTACGGCTATTCCACCGAATACGACGTCGAACGGTACTTCCGGGACGCGCCGCTGATGATCGTCGGTGAGGGCACCAACGAGATCCAGCGCAATGTGATCGCGGGCCAACTGGTCGCGAGAGGCGGCATCTGACCGGACATGAAACCCGAACCCGCGTATCAGGTTCTCCAGCAACGGCTTCGCGACGAGATCGCAGCCGGGGCCTACCCTGACGGTGTGCGGTTGCCGACCGAGTCGGAGCTGGTCGCCGAGCACGGACTGTCCCGGCAGACGGTCCGCCGCGCGTTTCAGGATCTGGTGGCCGACGGTGTGGTGTACCGGGTTCCGGGTCGGGGGACGTACGCCAACCGGGGATATTTTCGGCAGCTCGGTTCGATCGAGGACCTGATGAGCCTGTCCGAGGACACCACGATGGAAGTGCTGCAGGGACTTTCGCGTCGGGTCGACGTGGCGGCGGCCAGTCGGCTGCGGCTGGAGCACGACGTGGTGTACACCGTGGTGTTCCGACGTGTCCATGATGAGATTCCGTTCGTGGTGACCACGGTGCACTTACCGGAGCACATGGCCCGGCGGGTGTTCGACTCGCCGGAGCTGGCCGACGGCGCCGTCGGCACCAACACCGTGATCGGTGTCCTCGAACCGCACCTGGATCAGCCGATTGCCGAAGCGGCCCAGTCGATCACGGTTGCCCCCGCCGACGACCTGGTCGCAGGCGCCGTGGGCTGCGCGCCCGGCCACCCGATGCTGCGGGTGGACCGGCTGTACTCCGATACCACCGGCACCCCGGTGGAGCTGTCGGTCAGCCACTTCCTGCCCGAGCAGTACACCTACCGGGTCACGCTGCGCCGCTCGAGCTAGGCGACCTCGTCGACCAGGCCCCACGCCAGTGCGGTAGCCGGGTCGATGGTCCGGCCGGAGAGCACCAAATAGGCTGTGCGCCAACGCCCGATCCGCCGGGTGATGCTCACGGTGCCGCCGGCGCCCGGGATCAGCCCCAATGTCAGCTCAGGCAATCCCAGCACCGCGTCCGGGTGGCAGCTCACCCAACCGCAGAACGACGCCATCTCCAGTCCGCTGCCCAGAACGCGGCCGTGGATGTCGGCCCGGCAGGCCCGGCCGAGGCGGCGACTCAGTTCGTCGAGCGCCAACGCGGGGCTGTGTCGGGTGCGTGCCAGGTGCGCCGACGCCGGGTCGGCGAAGGTGCCGAACTCGCCGAGATCACCACCGCTGCAGAAGGATGCACCGTTGCCACTGAGCACCAGCTCGATCACGGTGTCGTCGAGCAATGCCACGGTCAGCGCCTCCAGCAGCAGGGCCCGGGCGTCGGTGCTGAACGCGTTATGTCGCTGCGGACGGTTGAATCGGATCCGCAGCGTGCCGCCGTCACGCTCGGCGAGCACCGGGTCGGCAATGTCGGGCAGCGATGCCGGGCCGCGCGACTCCAGCCAGCGGGCGAATTCCGGCCCGGACTGCAGCGTCGAGTACGCCAGTGACTCGGTGATGATGCCGGGGAGCGCGGGGCCGGTCACGTCGACCGACCGCAGCACGTCGTCGCAGACCGCACTGGCGTGCGGCCAGCGGCGGCACCGGTCACGCAGCAGAGCCACGGTGTCGCTCACTGACTCCACCGCGACGAAGCGGCGGTCGTCCTGTTCCTGCTCGGCCAGGGCGAAGGTGGCTGTGTCAAGCCAGAATTCGCCCTCGGGTGTCGACGGCTCCCCGACCGCGACGACGACGCCCGGCGCACCGGTGACCCCGATCGGAGGCGGGTCGGACAGGTCGACGAGACGCATCTAGCCGGTCGGCGCGGGCGAGTACTTGACGATCAGTTCCTGCTTGTACAGCTTGCCGGTGTCGGTGCGCGGCAGCTCGGACTCGAAGGAGATCGATCGCGGACACTTGTAGTGCGAGAGCCGTTCACGCAACCACGCCAGCAACTCGGCGGCGAATTCCTCCGTGGCGTTCGAGGCGTCGACCAACTGGACCACACCCTTGACGCTTTGGCCCATCTCCTCGTCGGGCACGCCGAACACCGCGGCGTCCATCACCAACGGGTGCGTGACGAGCATGTTCTCGGCTTCCTGCGGGTAGATGTTGACCCCGCCCGAGATGATCATGTGGTGCCGGCGGTCGGTGAGGTAGAGGTAGCCCTCCTCGTCCAGATAACCGATGTCGCCGACCGTCTTCCAGCCGTGGCTGTCGCGCGATTTGGCGGTCTTCTCAGCGTCATTGAGGTACTCGAAGTCCATGCCGCCCTCGAAGTAGATCTCCCCCGCCTGACCGGGCGGCAACTCGTTGCCGTCCTCGTCGAGGATGTGCAGGGCGCCCATCATCGGCTTGCCGACCGAGCCCGGGTGGGTGAGCCAGTCCTCGGCGAAGATCAACGTGGACCCGATCGCCTCGGACGAGGCGTAGTACTCGTCGACGATCGGACCCCACCAGTCGATCATCTGCTTCTTGATCTCGACCGGGCAGGGCGCTGCGGCGTGCATGACTCGCTGCAGACTCGAGATGTCGTACGAATTGCGCACTTCCTCAGGCAGTTTCAGCATCCGGGTGAACATCACCGGGACGAACTGGCCGTGGGTGACCTTGTGGCGCGCGATCGCGTCCAGGCAGCCCTGCGCGTCGAACTTCTCCAGCACAACGGTGGTGATGCCCGCTGCGAGCGTCTGCATCGACCACACCGACGGCGCGGTGTGATACAGCGGGGCGGGGCTGATGTAGACCGCGTCGGGGTTCATCCAGAATCCGATGAGTGCGGCCATCATGCCGGGCACCTCGGAAGGCGGCAGGTGCGGAAGCTCGCGCTTGATTCCCTTGGGCCGCCCGGTCGTTCCCGACGAGTACTGCAGCAGGTCACCCTCGATCTCGTCATCGATCGGCGTAATCGGCTGGTCCGCAACGCATTCCGGGTAGCTGCGCCAGCCCTCGAGCTCACCGTCGGTGATGATGAGCAGCGGCGGCATCGTCGGCAGCTCCGCGGCCAGCCCGGCGAGGGTGTCCTTCAGCCCGGCCGAGCCGACGACGGCCTTGGCCTCACTGTTGTCGATGATGTACGCGGCTTCGGCCGCCGTCAGATGCGTGTTGATCGGCACGTAATAGAGCCCGGAACGCCGCGCCGCCCACAACACGGTGTGGAAGTGCTCGTTGTTCTCGATGAGGATCGCGACCGAGTCGCCCTCACGCAGCCCGGCCTGCCGGAACAGGTGTGCCAGCTGGTTGGCCCGGGCTTCCATCTCGCCGAACGTGACGGTTTTTCCGGACGGATACAGGATGACGGCCGGCTTGTCGGGAGTGGCCTGCGCATGCTCGCGGATCTGCATGGGAGCACTGTACGACAGCCCGAATTGACAGGCGTCAACTAGGTGCGCTTGTCAGTCGCTGTGCCGCGCCCAGGACACCAGGTAGATCACCAGCGCCACGACCAACGCCACCAGCACCCAGAAGACCAGCGCCTCGTCGATCCAGGATCCCGGCGGCGGGTCACCCGGGAGCACATTGCGGATCGGGACGACCGCGAAGAGCATCGCGGCGAACCACGTCGAGAACGGCGGCTGGAATTTCTTCTTGCCGAGGAGCATTTCGATCGCGGCGTACAGCGCCAACGCGGGCAGCGTGAGCAACACCAGGCAGATGCCGAAGATCAGGGACAGCGGTCCGCGGGATCGGGAGAAGGTGACGGTCGCGTTGTCGTCGGCGCCGCCGGAGTGGGTGGCCGGCCCCGTCCTATCGCTGCGAACGTCCCAGCCGTACAGCGATCCGCTCACCTCGACCCGGGCCGGCACAAAACGCCTCGAATTCCCCGAGCCGACGTACACGTCGGCACCGATGGTCTCGGTGGCGTACTTGTCGAACGGCCACCTGTCGGCGTCGCCGGTGGCCAGCAGCGAGGTCTTGGCGACTCTGGGAACCTGCCCTTTGGGGAAGGTCAGTTCGCCGAATTCGATGCACGGGCACAGCTGCACCACCATGTCGGTGGTGAGGTTGCCGAACTCGGGATCCAGGAAGCTCTTCTGCGGTATCACCAGAACCTCGACGTCCACCCGATTGTCGAGTGGATGAATGGCTGTCAGTTCCAGCAGGACAACGGTCTCGTCGGCGGTGTCCATGCTGGTGGGCTTGAGCGAATGCGCCGAACTGTCGATCCAGAAGTAGCCCGCCACCGATCCGATGTAGATGGCGAGAATGACGGCGACCGTCGCGATCCGTCGCCACCACGACTGGGCGGGCGCTGGCGCATTCCGCGCCGGCGCCGGCGCATCGGCCGACGGGACCCCCACCGAACGGATATTAGCTGGGGTCAGGCGCCCAACAGGCCGTAACGGCTGTTAGTCGGCTTCGGCAAGGCGCTGCTTGAGCGCCTCGAACTCATCCTTCACCCCGGTCGGCAGCTTCTCGCCGACGAAGGAGAACCACTCCTCGATCTGCGGCAGCTCGTCGCGCCATTCCTGGACGTTGACCGCCAACGCCTCGTTGACGTCGGCCGGGTCGGCGTCCAGGCCCTCGAGGTCCAGGTCGGCGGCGCTCGGCACGATGCCGATCGGCGTGGTGGAGCCGTTGGCCTTGCCCTCGACCCGCTCGATGATCCACTTCATCACGCGGCTGTTCTCGCCGAAGCCCGGCCACAGGAAGCGGCCGTCGTCGCCGCGGCGGAACCAGTTGACGAAGAAGATCTTCGGCATCTTCGACTCGTCGGCGTTCTTGCCGAGGTTGATCCAGTGGGCGAAGTAGTCGCCGACGTTGTAGCCGAGGAACGGCAGCATCGCCATCGGGTCGCGGCGGACGGTGCCGACCTTGCCCTCGGCGGCGGCGGTCTGCTCGGAGCCCAGCGTCGCGCCGATGAAGACGCCGTGCTGCCAGTCGCGAGCCTGGGTCACCAGCGGCACCGTGGTCTTGCGGCGGCCGCCGAACAGAATCGCCGAGATCGGCACGCCCTGCGGATCGTCCCATTCGGGGGCCAAGGTCGGGCATTGCGACATCGGGGTGCAGTAGCGCGAGTTCGGATGAGCTGCCTTGTCACTGGACTCGGGCGTCCAGTCGTTGCCCTTCCAGTCGATCAAGTGCTGGGGGTCGCCTTCGAGGCCCTCCCACCACACGCCGCCGTCATCGGTCAGTGCGACGTTGGTGAAGACGGTGTTGCCTGCCGCGACGGTCTTCATGGCGTTGGGGTTGGAGCTCCAGTTGGTGCCCGGCGCGACGCCGAAGAAACCGAACTCCGGGTTGGTGGCATACAGCCGGCCGTCCTTGCCGAAGCGCATCCAGGCGATGTCGTCGCCGACGGTCTCGGCGCGCCACCCGGGGATGGTCGGCTGCAGCATCGCGAGGTTGGTCTTGCCACACGCCGACGGGAACGCGGCGGCGACGAAGTACGACTTGTTCTCCGGGGAGATGAGCTTGAGGATCAGCATGTGCTCGGCGAGCCAGCCCTCGTCATGCGCCATGGCCGAGGCGATGCGCAGCGAGTAGCACTTCTTGCCCAGCAGCGCGTTGCCGCCATAACCCGAGCCGAAGCTCCAGATCTCGCGGGTCTCCGGGAAGTGGGTGATGTACTTGGTGTCGTTGCACGGCCACGGCACGTCTTGTTCGCCCGGCGCCAGCGGCGCGCCCAGTGAATGCAGCGCCTTGACGAAGAAGCCGTCCTCGCCGATCTTCTCCAGCGCGGCCTTGCCCATCCGGGTCATCGTCCGCATCGAGACGACCACATATTCGGAGTCGGTGATCTCGACACCGAGCTTGGGGTCGTCAGCACCGAGCGGACCCATGCAGAACGGCACCACGTACATGGTGCGACCGCGCATCGAGCCGCGGTACAGGTCGGTCATGAGGCCGCGCATCTCGGCCGGGTCCATCCAGTTGTTCGTGGGGCCGGCGTCGATCTCCCGCTGCGAGCAGATGAAGGTGCGCGACTCGACGCGCGCGACGTCCGACGGCGCCGAACGGGCGAGATAGGAGCTGGGCTCCTCGGTGTCGCTGAGTTTCGTGAAGGTTCCGGCGGCGACCAATTCCTCGCACAACCGCTGGTATTCCTCTTCGGAGCCGTCGGCGAAGACCACCCGGTCGGGCTGCGTGAGTTCGGCGACTTCTTGGACCCAAGCGAGCAGGCCCTGATGCTTGGTCGGTGCGTTATCCAGACCGGGGATGGTCGCTGAAGTCATCGCTCTATTCTCCTGCTTACTTTTATGGCCAGGACGCAGGCCGGATTCCGCGCCGAGACACGGTCCTCCCTGAAAAGTAGGTTAACGCGGGTGAGATACCCGCGGTTAATCGGGATTATGTCCGATCACTCACAGGAACGATTCAGAAGCCCGCGAATTGGCCTGTTTAGCGGTATCAATCGCGCCGAGTTCTTCTCGCACGGCCGCCAGCGCACTCTCGATCACCGGGACATGACGGTCCCGGGCCGCGGCCGCGCGAGCACCGGCGGTCGCGTGTTCGCGGATCTCCCGGTCGATGCGGGCGATGGTGTCCTCGGTTCGGGCATGGTCCGCGGCGTCGCGTTCGGCGGCGGCACCGCCCAGTGACGCCTCGGCCGCCAGCACGCGGGCGCCCACCCATTCCTCCACCGCGGTGCACTGCCGGCCGACGACCTGCACCACCCACCGGTCGAGGACGGCTCGGTCGTGCAAGAGGCCACGGACTCCGACCACCCACACGGTCAGGACAACCCCGATCACGGCGCCGCCGAGCGCGCCGCCGACCGCCCATTGCGGTGCCAGGTCCGCGAACACCCGGCTCAGGGTCAAGGCCGCCCCGAAACCGAAGCCGCCACCCAGCAGCAGCATCAATCGGGTCTCCGCACCGCGGGCCCGCGACGGGGCTGCGCCCACCTCCACCGCGGGGCGCGAGTGCACCGGCTCGACCACCAGACCCAGTTCCTCGCCGACATCCGCCAGGTGCCGGGTAACGCCGGCGGCGACGTCGTCGGCCACCTCCTCGGCGCGGCGTCGAACCTCGTCGGGGAAGCGGGCAAGGTCGCGTCGGCTCAGCCCCGCCAGGTCTTCCTGCAACTCGGTCCGCACCGACGCGCACCGGTTGCGGGCGAAATAGGTCAGCGCAAGGCGGGCCTGCGCAATCTGGGCGCGCAGCGCGATGGACCTCTGCGACTTGTCCACCCGGTATCGGTGCACCGCCGCGGCGCGCTCGGCCCGCAGGGCAGCCAGCCGTGCATCCCGGCCGGTGCCCACGGCGTCGAGTTCCAACCGCCGGTGCACTCCGAGCAGCCGATTCTCGATGGCCCGCAGGCGATTTCGTCGATCTCGGGTTTCGTCGGTGAGGAGCTCGCGCAACGCGGTGACGAGGTCGTCGATCACGGGAGCCCCCAGATCGGGCGCGGCGGCCGTGCCGACCCACCGCATGTCGCGGTAGCGCGGCGCCCGCCGCGCCAGCAGCACACGGTCGGCGTCGAGCACGTCGCGCCACGTGCGATGGACGTCGATCTTGGCCACCACGCCGATGACGGCGTCGGTGTCGGCGGCGACGGAATCCAGCAGCGCACAGTCCGACTCGGTGAGCGGCGCGGTGGCCGACACGACGAACACCACCGCTGCGGGTGCGTGGCCTGCGGCCAGTTCCTCGGCTTCGACCACGGTGTGCTCGGGCAGCCGCTCCCGCAGAGCGGTGGCCACACTGCTGGTCCCGGCCAGCCACGGACCGGCCACCAGCGCCACGTCGCGCCGGACGATCGCGGGCGTCGGCAGGGCCGCGTCGATCTGAGATACCAGCAACTCGACGCGGTCGGTCACGGCAGCGCTTCCGGGATACCGCCTGCGCGTTCCCACAGCCGCAGCGAGCCGCGGGCGATGTCGGCGCCGCACCGGCTGTGCAGCCGCGACACCGGCCCACCCGAATACCGCTGCCAGACAACGGCGCGCCGCAGGTGGGCTTGAGCGCTGACGTCGGCATCCACGGTCATCCCCGCGGCCTGCACCACGTCGATCGCCGCGGCCATCCTCGCGGCGACGGCCTCCTCGGCCGCCGAATCGCCGAACTCCTCGGTCAACCGGCGGTAGCGCACCGGTGCCGCGGCCGCCTCGAGCCCGGCGAGCAATCCGTCGAGTGCGCTCGCCTGGCGCAGCGCCGAGATCACTGCGGTTCGGTCCGCACCATTGCGCAGCGCCAGCACCGCGTGCGCGATACCGAACAGGTCGAGGTCGACGAGCAGTCGCCGGCGCACCGCGTCCGGCAGCGCATGCCGACCCGTCGCGAACCGGTCGGTGGAGCCCAGGTCGGCCGGGTCGACGGTCAGTCTCCGCAGCGCGCCGAGCATCTCGTCGTCCAGGATCCGATCGTCCACAGCGGCCGCCGCCGCCAGCCCGGCCAACGGATAGACCGGCACACCCACTCGCTCGCTGAGCAGCCGGCAGCGCTCGGCCGCCGCCGCGACCGGCCCGCTTCCGCCGAATCCGGTCAGGTCGGCCTTGTTCAGGACGGCGACGACAGGCCTCGGCGAGGTGGTCAGCGCGTGCCGGTCCTCCGGCTTCACGGTCTCGGCGAAGACGTGAACGTCCAGGTCGGCAGCCGCAGTCGATGTCACCACCGCCACACCGGCCCCACGCAGCACGCGAGTCACAGTGCGCCGGCCGCACCCTGGCCTGCCGACCACCCTGACCCGCACCGGCAGCCCCACCACATCGGACATGCTGGCATCAGCGGGCGTGTGGCGCGAGCCACTACCAGGAGAAGGCAACTGTTGGGTATCAATCTGCACCACGGAGCGGGTACACCTCTGTTCATGAGCGACCATGGACGGATGCATGCGCAGCGCCAAGGTGGCTCAGCCACGCCCGATGCCTGGCCGGCGCATCCCTATCCCCGGATCACCAGCTTCCGTTCCCGACGTTCCACGTTGACCGAATCCCAGCAGGACGCGTGGGACCGGCTGTGGCCGGAAATGGGCACGATGGCCCGTGATGGCCAGAGGCCCGCGGGGCTGCTGGACACCGCGGCATGGTTCGGCAGGCAGGCACCCGTCGTCCTGGAGATCGGCTGCGGAACCGGTACGTCGACCCTGGCGATGGCGATGGCCGAGCCGGACATCGACGTGGTGGCGGCCGAGGTCTACAAACGCGGGCTGGCTCAGCTGCTCAGCGCTGTCGGGCGCGAAGGCGTGACCAACATCCGACTGGTCCGCGGCGATGCCGTCGACGTCCTGGAGAACATGTTCTCCCCCGGATCGCTGACCGGGGTCCGGGTGTTCTTCCCGGACCCGTGGCCGAAATCACGGCACCACAAACGCCGGCTGCTGCAGCCGAACACGATCTCGCTGATTGCCGACCGACTGCGGCCGGGCGGTGTGCTGCACGCCGCCACCGACCACGCGGGCTACGCCGAGCAGATCGCCGAGGCCGGCGATGCCGAACCCCTGCTGCGCCGCGTGCGGCCGGGTGACGAGCTGCCGATCTCGGTGCAACGCCCGCGGACCAAATACGAGACGAAGGCCGCTGAGGCGGGCAGCGCGGTGGCCGAACTTCTGTGGGTGAGACAACGATGAGTGTGATCGAAGACGCGACGGCACCCGCGCTGCCGGGCAGCGGCGATCAGCCGGCGGGTCCGCCGATTCAGCGGGTACTACTGGTCTGGGACGCGCCCAACCTGGACATGGGCCTGGGTTCGATCCTCGGCGGCCGACCGACCGCCGCACACCGGCCGCGATTCGACGCCCTGGGCCGCTGGCTCCTGACCCGCACCGCCGAACTGTCGGCCGGCCACCCGGATATCTCGGTGGAACCGGAGGCGACTGTGTTCACCAACATCGCGCCCGGCAGCGCGGACGTCGTTCGCCCCTGGGTGGAGGCGCTGCGCAACGTGGGTTTCGCGGTGTTCGCCAAGCCCAAAATCGACGAGGACAGTGACGTCGACTCCGACATGCTGGCCCACATCGAGTTGCGTCGCACCGAGGGTCTGGCAGCCGTGCTGGTCGCCTCGGCCGACGGGCAGGCGTTCCGCGCGCCGCTGGAGGAAATCGCGAAGTCGGGCACCCCCGCCTACGTGCTCGGATTTCGCGAACATGCCAGCTGGGCGTTAGCGTCGGATACCTTGGAGTTTGTCGACCTGGAGGACATTCCTGGTGTTTTCCGAGAGCCGCTGCCGCGAATCGGCCTAGATTCGCTCCCAGAGCAGGGGGCATGGCTACAACCGTTCCGGCCGCTGTCCTCATTACTGACATCGCGCGTCTGAGTAGGAGAAACCGATGCGCAGGTCGCAGAAGATTTGGTTAGGAGCTTAGGTGTTCGCCTGGTGGGGTCGAACTGTGTATCGATATCGATACATCGTGATCGCGGTGATGGTCGCACTATGCCTCGGTGGCGCCGTATACGGGGCCTCGTTGGGCAAGCATGTCACCCAGAGCGGTTTCTACGACAACAGCAGCGAGTCGGTACGGGCCTCGACGCTCGCCGACGAGGTGTACGGCCGTGACCGCACCAGCCACGTGGTCGCCATCCTGACGCCGCCGGGCGACGAGAAGGTGACTGACAAGACCTGGCAGAAGAAGGTCACCGATGAGCTTGACCAAGTGGTCAAGGACTACCCCGATCAGATCGTGGGCTGGGTCGGCTGGCTGAAAGCTCCCGACACCACCGACCCGACCGTCAATCAGATGAAGACGGCGGATCTGCGTCATACCTTCATCAGCATCCCGCTCAAGGGCGACGACGACGACACGATCCTGAAGAACTACCAGACCATCGAGCCGGCTCTCAAGAAGGTCAACGGCGGCACTATCCAGCTCGCCGGCCTCAATCCGCTTGCCAGCGAGCTCACTGGAACTATCGGCACCGATCAGCAACGCGCCGAGCTCGCGATCGTCCCGTTGGTGGCCGTGGTCCTGTTCTTCGTCTTCGGCGGTGCCGTCGCGGCTGCGTTGCCCGCCATCATCGGTGGCCTCACGATCGGCGGGGCCCTCGGCATACTCCGGCTGACCGCCGAGTTCGGACCGGTGCATTTCTTCGCCCAGCCCGTCGTGACGATGATGGGCTTCGGCATCGCCATCGACTATGGATTGTTCGTGGTCAGCAGATTCCGGGAGGAACTTGCCGAAGGCTACGACGTCGAAGCGGCGGTACGGCGGTCGGTGATGACGTCGGGACGCACCGTGGCCTTCTCCTCGGTCATCATCGTGGCGTCATCGCTACCGCTTCTGCTGATCCCGCTGGGCTTCCTGAAGTCGATTACCTACGCGATCATCGCGTCGGTGCTGCTCGCGGCCTTCCTGTCGATCACAGTGCTGCCCGCGGTCCTGGGAATCTTGGGCGCCAACGTCGACGCGCTCGGGGTGCGGACTCTGCTTCGAGTGCCGTTCTTGGCCAACTGGCCATTCTCGCGACGGATCATCGACTGGTTCATTGAGAAAACCCAGAAGACGAAGACCCGTGAAGAGGTCGAAAAGGGATTCTGGGGCCGCCTGGTCAATGTGGTGATGAAACGACCCATCGCTTTTGCCGCGCCCATCGTGATCATCATGACGTTGCTCATCATCCCGATGGGGCAGCTGGCGTTGGGTGGGCTCAGCGAGAAGTACCTGCCGCCGGACAACCCGGTACGCAGCGCCCAGGAGCAGTTCGACAAAGAGTTCTCCAGTTTCCGTACCGAACCGCTGACCCTGGTCATCAAGACCAACGACGGCTCACCGGTCACCGACCAGCAGCTCGACGATCTCCGTGCCGAAGCGCAGACGGTGTCCGGCTTCGCCGGCAGCGACGACCCCTCAAAGATGTGGGAGGAGCGCTCGCCCCAGAACGGCGGATCGAAGGATCCGTCCGTGCGGGTGATTCAGAACGGCCTGATAGACAGCAGTACCGCACCGCAGAAAATCCAGCAGCTACGCGCGCTGACCCCACCCAGGGGCACTACGGTCCTGGTCGGCGGTACCCAGGCGCTGGCACAGGACAGTATTTTGACGCTGTTCGACAAGCTGCCGCTGATGGTGCTGATCCTGGTACTCACCACCACAGTCTTGATGTTCCTGGCGTTCGGCTCGGTGGTGCTTCCCATCAAGGCCGCATTGATGAGCGCACTGACGCTGGGCTCCACGATGGGCATTCTGACCTGGATGTTCGTCGAGGGCGGACACGGTTCGGGGCTGTTGAACTACACGCCACAGCCCTTGTTCGCCCCGATGATCGGTCTGATCATCGCGGTGATCTGGGGTCTGTCCACGGACTACGAGGTTTTCCTGGTCTCCCGGATGGTGGAGGCCCGCGAGCGCGGCCTGTCCACCGCGGAGGCCATCCGGATCGGCACGGCCACCACCGGCCGGCTCATCACCGGTGCCGCCCTGGTACTCGCCGTGGTGGTCGCCGCGTTCGCGTTCTCCGACCTGGTCGTGATGAAGTATCTGGCCTTCGGTCTGCTGATCGCTTTGCTGCTGGACGCCACCGTAATCCGGATGTTCCTGGTGCCGGCCATCATGAAGCTGCTCGGCGACGACTGCTGGTGGGCGCCGCGCTGGATGAAGCGCCTGCAGGTCAAGATCGGCCTCGGTGAGACCCACCTGACCGACGAGCGCAAGCGGCCGGTCATGCGGGACCCGGACCCCGCCCTGGTGGGTGCGGGGGCGCCGGTGTCGGCAGCCGGGGCCCGACGCCCGGCGCACGACCCGACCCACCCCGTCGAGGGCCGCGCGATGCCGCGTGTGGTGGGCCGCGCCGAATACCGCAACCCGCCGCCGCCGCAGGAGGCCCCGTCGGCCGCCGGAACCGCGCGGATGCCCGATCCGGTCGAAGCCCGCAGCGAGATCACCGCCGGCGGGCAGGAGCGCAGCGACCGGGGAATCACCGCCGGCGGGCAGGAGCGCAGCGACCGGGGAATCACCGACGCACCCACCACGCGGTTCTCGGTAGCCAAGAACGCCGTCAAGAACGCGGTGAACTCGGCTGCTTCGGCGGCCAGGACCAACCGCCCGCCCACGCCGCCTGCCCCGGATCGGGAGATCGAGTCGTGGCTGGGTGAGCTGCGGGGATCCGGCGGGCAGGAGCGAAGCGACCGGGGGTCGATGCAGCCCGGTGCGCCGACTCCCCCGCCGCAGCAGCCGTCGGCACAACCGACTCAGGCGATGTCGGCTCCGGAGGACGCGACGACAGCGATCCCGGCCCAGCGCGAGCAGAACGACGACGTCTCGCCCTCGCTCAGCGCCGAGGAGACTCGCGCCATCCCGGTCAGCCGGCCCGAGCAGGGCGACTCCGAGGTCGCGACCGAGAAGCTGAACGCGCGCGGCAAGAAAGAGGGCGAGGACCGCCCGCGTCGTGGCGGCGGGGCCGGCGGGGTGAGCGCGGCGGACCTGCTGCGCCGCGAAGGGCGGCTGTAAGTCCATCCGGGACTGGGAGCGACGAGTCGGCGCGAACGTCGCTCCCTGTTCCGGCACGCGCCGAAATCTATTTGCTGTGTGCGCCCACGTCGCGCGTAGTTGCCTGTTATATATAGTGCTGGAGCTTTTTCACAAGTAACTTCCAGTCATCTCACAGGCAGCTCGGGGGAGTCCGTGTCGGGACAGCAGTCACACAAGCGCGCACGCGCACCACGTCAGAACAACCGTCGGTTGATCCCCTTCCAGTGGCTGGGTGCTGGAGCGATCGCCGTGGGAATCGGTGCGGGCCTAGCCGGCGCTACCGGAATTGCGCACGCCGACGGTGACTCGGCTGCCGCCCCGGGCGGCTCCCCGGCTGACCGAGCCTCGGCGGCATCATCACCCGGACCGAAGGCGACCACCAAGACGTCACGCACGGGATCATCGAAGACCGGGGTCAGTGCTCGTGTGCAACCGTCGCGTGCGTCCAACGTGCTCGGCTCCGTGAAGTCCAAGCGGCCCGTCACCGTCGCGACCAAACCGTCAGGCGACCAAACCCCGGGCGCCCCAAATGCCGAGGTGCTGGCGGCGGAGCTAACGGCCACCACCCGCCGCGACACCGCGGCATCGCCCGACAAAACGAGGGCACCCGAGAAAACGGCGGCCGCGATCTCTGCGCCCGTCGCCAACCCACCCGCCGAAATCAGTCGCGAAAAGACTGTCGCCGAAATCAACATGTCGGTCGGCTGGGTTCCGGGCGTCGGCACACTCGTCAATGGGATAAGCCTGGTATCGGATTTCGTCGACTTCACCAAAGCGGCGCTCCGCGGCGATGCCGTGGATATGCGCGACGAAATCGGCGACATGGCCCTCGACGTGGTCGGGATGATTCCGGTGATCGGGGCGCCTGTGGCGGCGACGATCTACCGGTCAACGGTGCCGGGCAATCGCGCTCCTCGCCCCGTCGACGACAGCTACAGCATCGACCAGGACACGCAGCTCACCGGCAATGTGTTGACCAACGACACCGACGCCGACGGTGACACCCTGACCGCCACGGTCGACGATGGCCCCAGTCATGGCAGCCTCACCCTGAACAGCAACGGATCGTTCACTTACACGCCGGATGAAAACTACTACGGCACAGACAGTTTCAGTTACATCGCCTCGGACGGCAACGGCGGCACCGCAGTTGCAACCGCCTCCATCGCGGTCAAGTACGTCGCTCCCCCACCCGTCGTCGACCAGCAACATCCGTACACGATCGACGTAACCGACCCCGCGACCGGAACGATCAGCGGGCACTTCAACGTCACCCACGACAAGCCCTTCACCTATCACGTGGTCGGCGCACCGGATCCGGCCCTGGGCAGCTTCGAGCTCAATGAACAAACCGGCGAGTGGACCTTCACCCCGAATCCACGCACCCGCGTCCTCGCCGGTACTCTTGGGCCGACTTCTCCTGCGGCAGTGAAGCTTTCATTCTCGGCCACCGCCACCGACGGTATAGCCACTACGGCACCGATCGTGGTGACCGAACACATCGCCGGGGCCGACCGTGCCGCGCTTTCGTTGCCGCCCGGCACGATGCCGGTGCTGTCATTCGTCGATTCCCGCACCGGTAACGCCTACATCTTTGGTTATCGCGGGAACCTCATCGACGCCCCCGACGATCAGAGCGTCTCCTACCTGGCCGCAGTCATCCACGCCGACGGCACGTCAAGCATCCCGTCCGGCGCCAGTCCAGTATCCGGTCTGGTGCGCGAGGCGTTCGCCGTCGGTGACACCACCTTTGTGGTGTCGCAGACAGGTGGCGACGAATCCAGCTTCCAGACTTACCTCTCGATATTGGGGTCAGACGGCCTGACTCCTCTCGGTGAGCCGATTCCTGGCGACTTCAGACAACCGCTGACGGTTGCCGGCACGACCTACCTGGTGACTCAGGCCGGCACCTACGAATCCGGCTACCAGACCAACCTAACCGCGCTGGGACCCGGCGGCGTCACCTCGACGACCGAGATACCCGGCACGTTCAACGACCACAAGCTCATCATCGGCGACACCACCTACCTGGTGACTCAGACCGGCACTTACGAATCCGGCGACCAAAGCCACCTAACCGCGCTGGGACCCGGCGGCGTCACCTCGACGACCGAGATACCCGGCACGTTCAACGACCGCACGCTCGTCGTCGGCGGCACCACTTACTTGGTGACTCATGCCGGCACGTACGACACCGGCTACCAAACCCACCTGACCACGGTGGGACCCAACGTCATGACAGCGACGACGTCGATACCCGGGGAGTTCTACGAAGACTCCAGCGGTTATTCAATCGTCAAGGGCGACATCACCTACATTGTGACGCAGTCGGGCAAGTACGACACGGGCTACGACACCAACGTCACGGCATTGGGCCCTGACGGTGGGACGCCCACCGTGACGATCCCCGGCTGGTCCTGGGGCGGTCCGATCAATATCGGCGACACCACGTATCTGCTCGTCCCCACGCAGTCGGGCAATGTGACCCAGGCGGTGGCGTTGACGTCTGCCGGCGCCACACCCGTGGGATCGATTCCCGGTGTGCTGAGCGGGGATCCGATCGTGGTCGGCGACACCACGTACTTCATCTCGCACATCGGCGACTCCGGTGTGGCCGCGACGTGGCAGTCCGTGGTGACGACGCTGGCACCGACGCCGGGCGGGGTCACGGTGATCGGTGATCCGATCCCGGGATACCGGTGGGCGATGCGCCCAATCGTTGTCGGTGACACCACCTACCTGGTGACGGAAACCTGGAACTCCTCGGTCGGATACGAGACCCACCTGACCGCTTTACTGCCGGACGGTGTGGCGCCACTTGGCCCCGCCATCCTCGGCACCGTGAGCGGAAACCCGACCGTCGTGGTGGTCGGCGAAACCTCATACCTGATCACGACAGCGAGGTACTACTGGAACTCCGACGGGACCTACGCCTACACCAGGACCTTCCTGACCGCGGTGCAGCCCGAAGGACTGACCCGATGGGGTGACCCGGTGGACGGGTACCCGGGCATCGCTCCGATCACGATCGGAGACACCACGTATCTCGTGATGGAGACCGATGATTCGCCTGACGGCTACCGGCTGCAGTTGGTATCGGTCACGGCCAGCGGCGTCACACCGATCGGCGCCCCGACATCGGGACGGGTGAATTCCCACAGCGAGTTCGACATGATCGTCGTCGGCGACACCACATATCTGATGGTGGAAACTCCCGATTCCGCCGGCGGTCACCAAACCTCACTTGTGAAGGTACAGCCCGGCGGACTCACCGCGGTGCCAGGCACATTGCCAGGACATCCGGTCAGCGTCCCGATCGTGGTCGGCGACACCACCTATTTGGTAACTCAGACAGGCCAATACGATTCGGCCCAAACCCATTTCACCGCATTAAATCCCCAGGGCGTCTTGCAGCTCGCCTATACCGTCTCCGGCACATTGGCGTATGAACCGCTCATTGTCGCGGGTGATCTCACCTATGTGAAGACGGACGGATGGGAGGCAACGGGCGAGGGCAGCCACTCCACGAATCACGTTTACGTCACTGCGTTGACACCCGAAGGTCCGTCGTCGGTGGACTATCCCGTGCAATACGGTGAACCAGCGATCGTCGTCGGCGACACCACATACCTAGTGTCGACGGTGTTTCCGGACGAATCCGGCATCGGAACCGATACCACCAAGACCTACATCGTGGCGCTGACACCCCATAGCGCGATGCAACTCAACGAGCCGGTAAGAGGCTATAACTACTCGCTCAGTCCGTTCGTCATCGGCGACGCCACCTACAGCGTGTTCACCTCGTACCCCGATGACGTCGACGACGTCGACGACGTCACGACCTACCTCGTGGCGATGACGGCCGACGGCCCGGCGCTGGTAGAGCCGTTCCCCGGGCTGGCACCGTTCTATATGGATCCGATCTTCACTCTCGGGGATACCACGTACGTGACTACGACTTCAGGGGTGTGGGCGATCGGTGTCGACGCGCCAAGCCCCGCCAGCCGGTTGTAATCCATACAGAACTCAGCGCGGACAAGTCAGACCAGATGTCGCTCTGGGTCTGACTCGACGCCCGCGCTAGTCCTTCTCGCGCTTCGGCGGGACGACGTCGGGCTCGGCGTTGAGGATGATGCCGTCATCGTTCTCCTCGAGCGCGGCGGCTTCCTCGGCTGGATCGTCGGCCACCAGAACCCGAATGGCGCTGTTGAGGAATGCCACCAACGGCACCGAGAGCAGCGCGCCGACGATGCCGGCCAGCACGGCACCGGCCGAGATGGCGAGCACGATCGCCAGCGGGTGGATGGACACCGCCCGGCCCATCACCAGCGGCTGCAGAATGTGCGCCTCCAGCTGCTGCACCGCGATGATCAGCCCCAGCGTGATCGCCGCGTAGACGACACCTTTGGCCAGCAGCGCGACCACCACCGCGAGGAATCCGGTGACCACGGCGCCCACCAAGGGGATGAACGCACCGAGGAAGACCAAGGAGGCCAGGGGCAGCGCCAGCGGGATGCCCATGATCGCCAGGCCGGTGCCGATACCGACGGCGTCCACGAGTGCGACGAGCGCGGTGGCCCGCACGTAGCCGATCAGCGAGCCGAAGCCGGCCCGGCCTGCGTCCCGCACCCGCTCGCGGGCGTGCGACGGAATGATCTTGGTGACGAAGCTGTAGATGTTGCGGCCGCCGTGCAGCAGGAAGATCAGGGTGAACAGCACCAGCAGTGCGCCGGTGACGAGCTCGGTGAGGGTGGCCGCTGTTGACAGGGCGCCGGTGGTCAGCTGCTCCTGGTTGTCGCGCAGCGCCTTGATGGCCGTGTTGCCTGCGTTGTCGATCTGTTCGCGACTCAGGTGCGCAGGGCCGTCGACGAGCCAGCGCCGCAAGCCGTCGATGCTGTAGGTGACCTGTTCCACCAGCCCGGGCAGGCCCGAAACGAATTGGCTGACAACGAAAGTCAAAATCCCACCGAAGATCGCGAAGCCGCCGAGGAGGATCAGGGCCACCGCCCCGCCCCGCGGAGCTCCGCGACGGTCGAGCCAGTCCACGGCAGGCAGCAGCAGAGCCGCCAGCATGGTGGCCAGGGCCACCGGAACCACGATGACCTCGAGGCGGCTGACGACCCACAGCAAGGCCACGATGGCCGCCCCGACGACCAGCAGACGCCAAGACCACGCTGCGGTTTTACGAAGGAAGGGATCGACCGAGTCGTCGTCCGAAACGCGGGTGGCCGGCATGCGGCCAAGCGTAATGGGAGATGGTCCGAATGCTTGCCGAACTTCGTGTGACGCGATTCGGCGCCCATTGCAAGACGATCGTCACCCCGAACAGCTCGTCGACTGCGGCCACCTAGGCAGACCGGTCCGACATCCCGCGGCGGACACCGTCGCGGGATGTCGACGGCGTTACCCTGATCTGCGTGTCCTACGACGCGTCGGTGAACGCCGCCCGCGAGGATCACGGCCCCCCGGCGCGCGGGAAGTACTGGTGGGTCCGCTGGGCGGTGCTCGGCGTCGCGCTGATCGTGCTGGTCGTCGAGGCCACCCTGGTGTGGGATCAACTGGCCAAAGCCTGGACGAGCCTGATCTCGGCGAACGGCTGGTGGGTGCTGGCGGCGGCGGCCGCGGCCATGCTGTCGATGCACAGCTTCGCCCAGATCCAGCGCACGCTACTGCGCTCGGCCGGGGTGATCGTCCACCAGTGGCGCTCCGAAGCGGCGTTCTACGCAGGCAATGCGCTGAGCACCACGATGCCCGGCGGTCCCGTGCTCTCCGCGACGTTCGTCTACCGGCAGCAGCGGCTGTGGGGCGCCTCCCCGGTGGTCGCGTCATGGCAGCTGGTGATGTCCGGTGCGCTGCAGGTAGTCGGGCTGGCACTGCTGGGTCTCGGCGGCGCATTCCTGTTGGGCGCCAAGAACAATCCGTTCTCGCTGCTGTTCACCCTCGGCGGGTTCATCGCCCTGCTGTTGCTCGCGCAGGCAGTGGCGACCCGGCCCGAACTCATCGACGGCATCGGCGTCAAAGTCCTGGGCTGGGTCAACTCGGTACGCGGCAAGCCCACCGACACCGGTTTGCGCCGGTGGCGCGAAACCCTCAACCAACTCGAATCGGTCAGCTTGAGCCGCCGCACCCTCGGGGTGGCGTTCGGCTGGTCGTTCTTCAACTGGGTGTGCGACGTGGCGTGCCTGGCGTTCGCCGCCTACGCCACCGGCGGGCGGCCGTCGCTGGCCGGTCTGACCGTCGCCTATGCCGCCGCCCGCGCGGTCGGCTCGATCCCGCTGATGCCGGGCGGCCTGCTGGTCGTGGAGGCCGTGCTCGTGCCCGGACTGGTCTCCAGCGGAATGGCGCTGTCCGGAGCCATCTCGGCGATGCTGATCTATCGGCTGGTCAGCTGGATCTTCATCTCGACGATCGGCTGGGTGGTGTTCTTCTTCCTGTTCCGCACCGAAGGCCCCCTGGACCCGGACGCCGTCGCCGACGAGATCGCCGCGGCCGAAGCCGAAAACGGCACCGCCGTCGACGACCCTGCCGACACCGCGCTGCAGGGCCCGGTACCGCCGCCGTGCCCGGACCCCGACGACGACGCCCGGCCCTGATCGGCGGGCGTGTGCTTGAATCCGAGCATGGCAGTTCGTAGGGACATCCGCCCGGCGGTACTGGCGCTGGCCGGCGACATCGTCTGCGTGGTGGTGTTCTGCGCGATCGGTCGCCGCAGCCACGCCGAGGGCCTGACGCTTGCCGGAATCGCCGAGACGGCATGGCCGTTTCTGTCCGGCACCCTGGCCGGTTGGCTGATCTCCCGGGCCTGGCGGGCACCGACCGCGATCGCGCCGACCGGCCTGATCGTCTGGCTTTCGACCGTCGTGGTGGGAATGGTGTTGCGCAAGGCCAGTTCTCAGGGCGTTGCGGTGAGCTTCATCATCGTCGCGTCGGTAGTGACGGCGGTGCTGCTGTTGGGCTGGCGCGGCATCGCCGCCGTCGTCGCCAAACGCAGCGGCTAGGACTGCCCCGCCGGGGCGACGGGTTCCGGGGCGGTCGAGACCGTCAAGACAGCGCGCAAGCCGCCGAGCGGGCCGTCGGAGAGTTCGATGTCGCCGCCGTGCAGCGCGGCCTGCTGAGCCACCAACGCCAAGCCGAGACCTGAGCCGCCGGCGGTGGCGGTGCTGCCACGAGCGAAGCGGCCCAACACTTTTCGATGCTCTTCGGCAGGCAGGCCGCGGCCGTTGTCGTCGACGGTGATAGCCAGCAGCGGGCCCTGACGGCGGGCCCGCAGCACGATGCGGGTTGCTTCCCCGTGGGTGATCGCATTGCGCACCAGGTTGTCCACGGCCAACCGCAGCCCGGCCGGCCAGCCCCACACCGTGCCGGCCTCGTCGGCCTCCACGATGATCTCCCCCACCCCGGACCGGATGTTCTCCCGCGCAACCCGATCGAGCATCTCCGCGACATCGATCGGCTCGCGGTCCTCGGCGCGGGCCAGCTGCCCCGACGCCAACTGCCCCAGCGCGGTGATGATGGCCTCCACCCGCCGCTGCGCGCGCGCCAGGTCGGCGACCACCTCGTCGCGCTCCTCCGGCGGCAGGTCGTGGATGCGCAGAGTGTCCAGATCGGCGCGCATCGCGGTCAGCGGGGTGCGCAGTTCGTGAGCGGCGTTGGCCGCGAAATCCTGCGCCGCCTGAAGCGAATTCGTGGTCGCCGCCTGGGCATCCGCCAACCGGTTGAGCATCGCGATCATCGCCTCGGACAGGTCCTCGGCCTCCCGGGAGCCGTGCACCGGATCGAGGCGATCGTGGCCGGTCCCCAACCGCCTGGTCTGCTCGGTGAGTTTCAGCAGCGGCCGGATCGCCGGCCCGGCCAGGATCCAGCCCAGCGCCAGCGCGACCATCACCGCGAGGCAGACGATCAACACATAGAGCGGAATCCTGGCGCGGCTCAGCAGGATACTGTCGGCGCGGATACCGATCGAGACCAGAATCCCGCCGGACTGGTCGACGTTCACCGTCCGCACCCGGTAGTCGAAGTTGTTGACGGTGACCGTCGTGGTCCCCGGCGGAAGCGGCGGCAACTGGAACCCGCGCTGGAACATGACCTGACCGGTGGACCGTGATCGTCCGGTCGTCACCACCCGGCTGGGATCACGCAGCTGTTCGGGATACATGCTGGCGTCGACGATCGAGTCCAGGCGCTTATCCAGCTGCGCCTCATCGTTGTTGGCCAGCACGACCGACGTCAGCGCCGCCAGCAGCGCGACCACGATCGCGGCGGCCACCGCGGCGGCCAAGGCGACCCGGCTGCGCAGGGACAGGCTCTGGCCCAGTGAACTCACGACCGGATCACGGCTCCGACCGCAGGACGTACCCGATGCCGCGCACCGTGTGGATCACCCGCGGCACACCTTCGCGTTCGAGCTTGCGCCGCAGATAACTGATGAACACGTCGGCGACGTTGGTGTCGACGTCGAAGTCGTAACCCCACACCAGCTCCAGGAGCCGCTGCCGGGACAGCACCACACCCGAGTTCTCGGCGAGTACGGCCAAGAGGTCGAACTCGCGTTTGGTCAGCTCGACCCGGTCGCCGTTGACGAACACCAGCCGTCGGGCGGTGTCGATGGTCAGTGGTCCGATCGTGACGGCGTCGGAACCCTCGTGTGAATGCGACGCCCGCCTCAGCAGCGCATGCAATCTGGCCACCAGCTCGCCCAGATCGAACGGCTTGGTCAGATAGTCGTCGGCGCCCGCCTCCAGGCCGGCGATCCGGTCGTTGACGGTGTCGCGTGCCGACAGCACGCAGATCGGAATGTCGTTGCCCAGTGCCCGCAGTGCGGTCACCACCGCCACACCGTCGAGCTCCGGCATCTGGACATCGAGCACCAACGCGTCGTGATTCTCGTTCGCCAACAGCCGCAACGCTTCCTTGCCGGTCGCCGCGACCCGGACGTCGAAACCCGAGTGCCGCAAACCGCGGGCAACCGAAGTCCGGACGTCCGGGTCGTCGTCGACCATCAGGACGGTGCGGCCAGCGCCTTCCTGGGCGGGCTGTTGTCCTACCCGCACCGCGGGTTAGGCGCCAGGAACGTCAGGAGCGTTACCGCAGCGGTTCTTCAGATCGACCAGCGGCTGGCGGATGCCCTGCAGGTCGGCCTTCACCGAAGGGTTGTAGTCCAGGTACTGCTTCACCTCGGACCGGATGGTGTCGCGCGGCGCACCCTCCAGACCGGTGAAGAACGCGTTGACGTCCGGGTGCGTGAACAGGTAGGCCGACGTCGCCGCGGACACACCCGCGGCCACACCGGCGAGGTCGGCGGCGGTGCAGTTCGGCGGCGGATCGGCCAGCGCCGACGGGGCTGCGCCAATCAGCATCGCGCCGGCGACGGCGCCCGTGCCGATCGCTCCGACGACCGCGCGACGGGCCAGACGGGCATTAAGCAACATGCTCGGACTCCTTAGCGTTGGGAGAAGCACTGCCAGTAACCGGTACTGACAGAAGAAAGCTAAGCAGAATTGCTGCAGACTTTCGCGCCTTGAGCTTAACCAATCGTAAGAATGTTCCGATATCGCTGCTCAGGGGCAATTCTGAGCGAGCGCCGAGCGTGCCGATTCAGCGAGTACCGATCGTGGCCGGGCCCGGCAACGGGCCGTTGCCCAGGGGCGCCTGGCTGCCGGAGAGTTGTTGCGCCGGTGTCGTAGCGGTCAGCAGGCCCGGCGCCGTTGCGGGCAGGCCGCCGCTCTGAGCCGACTGCATCAGGCCGAGCAGCTGCGGCAGGCTCACCGGCAACTTGCACTGCGTGGACATACTCGTCAGCGGCTGCTGAATGGCCTGCAGGTCCTTGGCGGCTTGCGGGTTGGCGTCGAAGTAACTCTTCAACGCCACCACGGTCTGCGGACCGGCCTGCTGCTGGGAGATCGTCGTCAGCGCCTGATTGGTCTGCGGGTGCGCGTCCAGATAGGTGCCGGTGTTGGTGGCCACGGTGCCGACTGTCTTGGCGAGCTGACTGGCCGCGCACGGGTCGGGTGCGGCGGTCGCCTCCGACATCGACACCGATGTCGACAGCGCCAGCAGCGCGGCGCCGCCGGCCGTGGTGGCGGCCAGCACAGCACACAACCCGCGGCGCAGGCCGGCGGTCGCGGAGACGGTGGACGCAGACATGGGGACTCCTCGACTTCGCTGACGTTTGAATGACGTCACGCCGCGGCGCAGCATCGCTTCGCCGTCGGCACGGTCCCCGACCCTTGACGTGGTCGGTGGACATCCTGCCATCGGCAACGGCCGGGCCGCCACTCGTGCGCGGGTAACGAGAGCCTGATCGCCGAGGTCTCAATCCAGCTAAGACCGCGGATCACGACAGGTCAGCGCACAGGCATCTGCGGTACGCTCGCAGCCACGCAATCCGGGGAGAATGCGGGGAGACAGCCATCCAGCAGTTCATGATGCGCCTCAGCAGCAACCTGCGCAGATTCCGCTGGCTGGTGTTCACGTGCTGGTTGCTGGCATTGGTGCCGTCGGTATATCTGGCCCTCACCGAGTCCAATCACCTGACCGGTGGTGGCTTCGACGTGGCCGGCTCCCAGTCGCTGCATGTGCAGTATCAGCTCGAGGACCATTTCCCCGACCAGGGCGCGTCCCCGCTGGCCTTGGTGGCGGCGCCCCGCGCCGACGCCAGCTACGCCGACATGAACACCGCCGTCGCGCAGTTGGAGGAGGCGGCCAAGCAGGTCCCCAGCGTCGTGGTGGTGCCCAACCAAGGTCAGCCCGCACCTGCCCCGGACCGGCCCTACGTGGTGTCGTTGCGGCTGGACTTCAACAACACCGGTGCGGTCGACGTCGCGCGGCAGCTGCGCCAGAAGATCGGTGTGACCGGCGACCAGCCCGGCCAGATCCAGAACGGCCGGGTCAAGCTGTACGTGATCGGTCAGGGCGCGCTCGGCGCCGCCGCTCAGACCAGCACCAAACACGACATCGCCGAGGCCGAGCGATGGAACCTGCCGATCGTTCTGATTGTTCTGCTCGCGGTGTTCGGCTCGCTGGCGGCCGCGGCGGTGCCGCTGCTGCTGGCGGTGTGCACCGTCGTGGTGACGATGGGCGTGGTCTATCTTCTGTCGACCGTCATGAGCATGTCGGTGTTCGTGACGTCGACGGTGTCGATGTTCGGCATCGCGCTGGCCGTCGACTATTCACTGTTCATCCTGATGCGCTACCGCGAGGAACTTCGGGCGGGCCGCGACCCGCAGCAGGCGGCCGATGCGGCGATGGCCACCTCGGGTCTGGCCGTGTTGCTGTCCGGTCTGACCGTGATCGCCTCGCTGACCGGCATCTACCTGATCAACACACCGGTACTGCGGTCGATGGCCACCGGCGCGATCCTGGCCGTCGCCGTCGCGGTGCTGACCTCGACGACGTTGACCCCCGCGGTGCTGGCCACGTTCGGCAGACCGGTGGCCCGACGCTCGCCGCTGCTGCAGTGGTCCCGCCGAGCCGAGGCGACCCAATCGCGGTTCTGGACCCGCTGGGTCGGCGAGGTGATGCGACGGCCATGGCTGTCGGCGCTGGGTGCCACGGCGGTCCTTCTGCTGATGGCCGCGCCGGCGTTCTCGATGGTGCTCGGCAACAGCATGCAGCGACAGTTCCCGGCCACCCACGAGGTCCGCGGCGGGGTGGCCGCGGCCGCCCAGGCACTCGGGCCCGGCGCGCTGGGCCCGGTCCGGGTGCTGGTCACCTTTCCGGGCGGCGCGGCCTCCGACCCGAAGAACGCCGCCGCGCTGGACGCGATCAACACCGAGATCTCGAAGGCGCCCGACGTCGTCTCGGTGTCGACGCCGGTGTTCGCCGACAACAACAGCAGCGCGCTGATCTCGGCGATCCTGTCGGTGGACCCGGAGGATCTCGCCGCCCGCAATTCGATCGACTGGATGCGCAGCCACCTCACCGCACTGCCCGCGGCGAAGGGCGCGCAGATCGACGTCGGCGGCCCGACCGCACTGATCAAGGACTTCGACGACCGGGTCGGGCACACCCAACCGCTGGTGTTCGTGTTCGTCGCGGCGATCGCGTTCGTGATGCTGCTGATCTCGGTGCGGTCGGTGTTCCTGGCCTTCAAGGGCGTGCTGATGACGGTGCTGTCCGTCGCCGCGGCCTACGGCAGCCTGGTGATGGTCTTCCAGTGGGGCTGGCTGGAAGAGCTGGGCTTCCATCGGATCACCTCCATCGACTCGACGATCCCGCCGCTGGTGCTGGCGATGACGTTCGGCCTGTCGATGGACTACGAGATCTTCCTGCTCACCCGCATCCGGGAGCGCTACGTGCAGGTCGGTGACACCCGCGACGCGGTCGCCTACGGCGTGTCCACCAGTGCCCGCACGATCACCAGCGCCGCGCTGATCATGATCGCGGTGTTCATCGGGTTCGCATTCGCCGGCATGCCGTTGGTCGCCGAGCTGGGGGTGGCGTGTGCGGTGGCCATCGCCGTCGACGCCACGATCGTCCGGCTGATCCTGGTGCCTGCGCTGATGGCGATGTTCGACCAATGGAACTGGTGGCTGCCGGCCTGGCTGGCCCGGATCCTGCCGTCGGTCGACTTTGAGAAGCCGCTGCCCAAGGTCGACCTCGGCGACCTCGTCGTCATCCCCGACGACATCTCGTCGCTGGTGCCGCCGACCGCTGATCTGAAGATGGTGGTCAAGGGTGCGGCCAAGCTGAAGACCCTGGCCCCGGACGCGGTCAGCGTGGCCGATCCGCTGGCGTTCACCGGATGCAGCGAGCTGGCGGGCAAGGTCAAGGGCAGTGACGACGCCCGCGCCCGACCGGTGCGCATCGGCCCGGGCGGCACTTCGACGGTCAAGCTGATCCGCGGTTACCGCAGTGCCAGGACGTCGACGCCGCGGCCGGTGCATCCGGTCACGATGTGGCGGGGCCGGCTCGCGATCGCCCTGGACGCGTTGGAGACCGGGGCCGCCGACGACATGCATGGCGGCGTGGAGCGTCTCAGCCCGGTGGAGACCACCCACGTCCAGTTGCCGACCGGTGACCGGTTGCAGATCCCGACGTGTGCAGAGACGCTGCGCATGCAGGCGTTTCTGATCATGTGCCGCAACAGCCGGTCGGATTTCGCCGAGTTCGCCGACCTGGTCGGCGGGATGGATACCGAGACCGCCGCGGTGGTACTCGCAGGGATGGACCGGTATTACTGTTCTGGACAACCTAAGCGACAATGGGTGGCGACTCAGCTGGTCCGCCGGCTGGCCGACCCCGACCCGTCCGATCTCGGCGACGACGAGCGGTGGGCTGGGCCGGAGGGGGCCGCCGAATGGGAGCGGATCAGGCAGCGTTGCCTTGCGGTGGCGGTGGCGATCCTGGAGGAGGCGAGGTGACGGTGGCAGCGGAACGCGATGCCGCACCGGCCGCGCAAACTTTCATCGACCCCCGTCCTGTCGAGTTCTGGCCAACGGCCTCCATCCGCGAGGCGCTCGAGACCGGCGACATCACCGTCTGGCAGCGGATCGTGATGGCCATCAAGCGCGATCCGTACGGCCGGACCGCCCGCCAGGTCGAGGAAGTGCTCGAGCACTCCCAGCCATATGGCATCTCCAAGGCACTGGCCGAGGTGCTGCTGCGCGCGCGCAGCCACCTGGAGGCCAACGAGCGCGCCGAGGCAGCCCGGCACGTGCGGCTGCTGCTCGACCGGTCCGGCTTGGCCGAGCAGGAATTCGCCTCCCGGATCGGGGTGGCCCAGTCGGATCTGGTCTCCTACCTCGACGCCACAGTCAGTCCCCCGGCGTCGCTGATGATCCGGATGCGCAGGCTGTCGGACCGGTTCGCCAAGATGCGCGCCCAGCGCGCGTCCGGCGGGCAATGAGCCGGTGAGTCCGAATTCAGCTGAGCTGGAAGCGATTCTGCGCGATACCCGCACGGTTGCGGTGGTGGGGGTCTCCGACAATCCGGCCAGGCCCAGCCATGACGTGTATCAGTACCTGGCGCGGTTCAGCGATTTCGAGCTGTACCCGGTGAACCCGAACATCAGCGACATCGACGGCGTGCAGGTCTATCCGTCGCTGGCCGAACTGCCCGTCGTGCCGGACATGGTTGACGTGTTCCGCCGCTACGACGATCTGCCCGGGGTGCTGGCCGACACGCTCGCACTGAGCCCACATCCGAAATACCTGTGGCTGCAACAGGGTCTGTGGCACGACGAGGTGGCGGAGCAGGCGCGCGCCGCCGGGCTGAGTGTTGTCATGGACCGGTGTTTGAAGGTGGACTACGCCCGGCTCATCGGGCGTTGATCGGCGAGATGTCGAGAACCTGCCAGCGATCGTCCTGCTTGGCCAGGCTGACCCGCAACGCCAGCACCGCGGTACTGGGCTGCTGACCCGGCTGGCTCTGGGTGCCCCGCATCACCACCGCCACGCTGGCCGCCGTAGGGCCCAGCGCCTCCAGTCCGGCCGAGATGGTCTGCGCCGTGGCGGAGATGTTCTTCTTCGCCAGATCCGAAGTGGACTTGCCGAATTCGTTCTTGAACGCATCGGCCCGGTCGGGTGCCATGAACGTCGCAGCCCGGTCGATGGACGACGTGGGGTCGGCCGGGGTGAACGTCGCCGTGGCTTCGGAGGCGGCGGTCGCGATGCGCACCACCTCGGCGGAGTCGCGGGTGAAATCCCGGTCCGGGCGCGTCCACTGGGTGTAGCCGACGACGACGGTGGCGACCAGCGCCGTGGTGGCCAGCGCGACGACGGCGAGGCGTAGGCCGGGACCGTCGTCGTCGGTGCCGACGGTCACCGAATCCCGGCGGAACAGCACGATGTTGACGATCACGCCCTCGACGATGAGCAGGCACAGCATCGAGCAGACCGCCACCCACCACAGCGGCCAGCCGAGCACCACGCCGATGGCCAGCAGGGCCGCGATGGCGGCCAGCGGCGCGACTATGTCGAAGGCCAGGACGCGGGCCAGGTTCCTCATCGCAACGACTCCAGCCGCGAGATCATCGGCTTGCCGTCCACGTCGGAAACGCCGAGGCGCAGGTTCCAGCGCACGGTCGTGGGCTTGTTGCCGGAGTTCTCGCTGACCGAAGTGGCGATCACCAACACGGAGTCGGTGCGGTTGGCCAGTTCCGGCGGCAGGGCGGGCGCTTGCGGGGCCTGACCCGGCTGGACATTCAGGTCGTGGTGGACCGCTTCGAAGGACACCGACTCGATCTGTCCGGTGGTGCGGGCCTGCAGGGTGCGGACCACCTCGCGGTAGGGCTTGATGGCGGCTTCGAAATCGGAGTTGAGCTGGCCCGCGGTGCCGTCGTGCAGTTTGGCCAGGCTGGCGTCGACGTTGTCGACGTTCATGTTGATCAGAACACTTGTCCAGTTCGCGGCGGCTGACATCACCTTGGACTGATAGGCCCGCTCGTCGGCGGCGTCGTGGTGCCCGGACCAGATCAGCGCGCCGAGGACGACGGCCGCGACGGCCAGCACACCGAGGACCGCGGAGGCGACACCGTAGCCGGTGAAGGTGCGCTCGTCGGCGCCGTCATCGGTCGGTTCGGCCTCAGGCATGAAGGCGAGGCTACCGGGCGGCCACCTGCGGGCCGGACGCCGAGGTCGGACCTCTGGTAAGGATGGTTGGGTGACGGTAGAAACGCTGCGCTCGGGCATCGACTTGTCCCACGTCGAGGCCCAGGTTCGCCCCCAAGACGATCTGTTCGGTCACGTCAACGGACGGTGGCTGTCCGAGTACACCATCCCCGGTGACCGGGCCACCGACGGCGCGTTCCGGACGTTGTACGACCGGGCCGAGGAGCAGGTGCGCGAGCTGATCATGTCCGCGGCCGGTGAGCCGGGGACGGATGCTCAGCGGATCGGTGACCTCTACGCCAGCTTCCTGGACGCCGAGGCCGTCGAGCGCCGCGGCGTGCAGCCGCTGCTCGACGAGCTGGCGCAGATCGATGCGGCCGCCGACCCGGCTGCCCTGGCCGCGGTGATCGGGGCACTGCAGCGCACCGGTGTCGGCGGCGGTGTCGGGCTCTACATCGACACCGATTCCAAGAACTCGATGCGATACCTGCTGCACGTCACGCAGTCGGGCCTGGGCCTGCCGGACGAGTCGTACTACCGCGACGAGCAGCACGCCTCCATCCTGGGTGCCTACCCGGCGCATATCGCGGCGATGTTCGCGCTCGTGTTGGGCGGCAGCGCCGAGGACCACACCGAGCGGGCCGCGCGAATCGTCGCCCTGGAGACCAAACTGGCTGCCGCGCACTGGGATGTCGTCAAGCGCCGCGACGCGGACTTGACCTACAACCTGCGCAACTTCGCCGATCTGCCCGCCGAGGCGCCCGGCTTCGACTGGGCCGGCTGGATCGGCGCGCAGGGCACCACCCCGGACGTGGTCGCCGAACTCGTTGTGCGTCAGCCTGATTACCTCACCGCCTTCGCCGAGCTGTGGTCGGGTCACGACTTCGCCGACTGGCAGGACTGGGCGCGCTGGCGGCTGATCAACGCCCGCGCCGCCTATCTGACCGAGGCGGTGGTCGAGGCGAACTTCGACTTCTACGGTCGCACCCTGTCCGGTACCGAGCAGATCCGCGAACGCTGGAAGCGGGCGGTGTCGCTGGTGGAGAGTTTGATGGGCGACGCGGTCGGACGGCTGTATGTCGAGCGGCACTTCCCGCCGGATGCCAAGGCCCGCATGGACGTGCTCGTCGACAACCTGCGCGAGGCCTACCGGGTCAGCATCAACGACCTGGAGTGGATGACGCCGGAGACCCGCAAGCGCGCTCTCGCCAAACTGGACAAGTTCACCGCCAAGATCGGCTACCCGAAGAAATGGCGTGACTACTCGGCGCTGGTGATCGATCGAAACGATCTGTACGGCAATGTGATCCGCGGCGCCGAGGTCGCGCACGACCGGGAACTCGCCAAGCTCGGTGGCCCGGTCGACCGCGACGAGTGGTTCATGACCCCGCAGACGGTCAACGCCTACTACAACCCGGGTATGAACGAGATCGTGTTCCCCGCGGCGATTCTGCAGCCGCCGTTCTTCGACGCCGAGGCCGATGACGCGGCGAACTACGGCGGCATCGGGGCCGTGATCGGCCATGAGATCGGCCACGGATTCGACGACCAAGGCGCCAAATACGACGGCGACGGCAACCTCGTCGACTGGTGGACCGACGAGGACCGCGCCGAGTTCGGCACGCGCACAAAGCAACTCATCGAGCAGTACGAAGAGTTCGTGCCGCGTGGCCTTGCACCGAGCCACCACGTCAACGGTGCGTTCACGGTCGGCGAGAACATCGGCGACCTCGGCGGGCTGTCGATCGCGCTGCTGGCCTACGAACTGTCGCTGGACGGCAAGGAAGCTCCGGTGATCGACGGGTTGACCGGCCGGCAGCGGGTGTTCTTCGGCTGGGCGCAAGTGTGGCGTACGAAATCTCGTGAGGCCGAGGCGATTCGGCGCCTGGCGACCGATCCACACTCGCCGCCGGAGTTCCGCTGCAACGGCGTGATCCGCAACATGGACGCGTTCTACGAGGCGTTCGACGTCAGCGAGGACGACGAACTGTACCTCGAGCCCGACCGGCGCGTCCGCATCTGGAGCTAACCGCGGGCAGCGACCTCGCGGTTGGCGCCGTCGACCACCGACGCCAGCAGCCCGGGTAGTGCGGCGTCGATTTCCTCGGCACGCAGCCGCTGGTGGGTGAGGCCGCCGAGAACCAATCGTTCGAGCAGTCCGGCTTCGCGCAGGATCTTGAAGTGGTGGGTGGCGGTGGACTTGTTGATGCCGTCGTAGAGCGCACTGCACTGCATGGGTACGCCGGCGTTGCGCAGTCGTCGGATCATCTCCAGCCGAGCGGGATCCTGTAGCGCCGCGAGCACCTGATGCAGCGGCCCGACTTGATGGACGGGATAGCTGTCGGCAGGGAATGCCTGCACCTCAACCACGGTTGTCTCCTGTGTCCGCCATCACGGCCTGCGAAGTTTGATCAGCATCAAACCTAGCGTACGCTCGAACGGGTTCGATGACCATCAAACTACTCCGGAGTTGTCATGGCCTGTGTGCAGGAGACGTCACCCGCTGACGTCACCGGCCAGCGCTGGGCGTACCCCCTGCTTCTGGTGCTCAGCGGCGTCGCGCTCGGCGTCTCGGGCCTGCCCGCACCGCTGTACGGCATCTACGAATCGAACTGGCATCTCTCGCCGCTCGCCACCACCGTCGTGTTCGCGGTGTACGCCTTCGCCGCGCTGGCGGCGGTGCTGGTGTCCGGCCGCATCTCCGACGTCGTGGGCCGCAAGCCGGTACTCCTCGGCGCGCTGATCGCACTGATCGCCGGCCTGGGCATCTTCCTGATCGCCGACAGCATCGAAATGCTGCTGCTGGCCCGCACCATTCACGGCGCCGCCGTCGGCTCGATCGTCGTCGCCGCGGCTGCCGCGCTGCTGGACCTGCGGCCGCACCACGGGGTGCGCAGCGGCCAGCTCAGCGGCGTGAGCTTCAACATCGGCATGACGGTGGCGATCGTCGGCTCGTCGCTGCTGGCACAGTACGTCGCGCACCCGCTGCGCACCCCGTATGCGGTCGTCGCGGTGGTGTGCGCAATCGTCGGTATCGGCGTGGTGGCCCTACGGGAAACCCATGAGGGCCGCACCGGCGGCCGGATCCGGATCAGTAAACCGGCTGTGCCGCAGGCGATCCGCGAGGACTTCTGGTTTGCCGCCCTCGGCGCGATGGCGTCCTGGTCGGTGCTCGGGGTGCTTTTGTCGCTGTATCCGTCGCTGGCCGCGCAGCAGACCCACATGCACAACCTGGTGTTCGGCGGAGGCGTCGTCGGGGTCACCGCATTCTCCGCGGCGATGGCGCAGCTGGTGGCTACCCGGGTTCCGGCCAAGCGCTCGGCGGTGATCGGCGACATCGGCATGGCCGCCGCGCTGCTGCTGACCATCCCGGTGCTGCTCACCCACCGCTGGCCGTTGGTGTTCGCTGCCGCGGCACTGCTGGGAGCGACGTTCGGACTCGGTTTCGGCGGCTCGCTGCGCCACCTGTCCGACGTGGTGCCCTCGGACCGCCGCGGCGAGACGATGTCGGCGTTCTACCTGCTGGCCTATACCGCGATGGCACTGCCGACGATCGCCGCCGGCTGGGCGGCCACCAGATGGCCGCTGGCGCAGGTGTTCCCGTGGTTCGCACTGATCGTGGCGCTGGCCTGCCTGGGGGCCGCCGCAGTGGGCCTCAGTCGGCGGGCCGGAGCGCAGCGACCCGGGAATGCCTAGGCGGGCGAGTCCGTCGCGCCCGGCGTCCTGATCTGAGCGGCCAGCCATGGCAGCGCATCGGAGAAGGCCCGCTCGGCGAACTGCCAGGTGTGGAAGCTGATGATGCGGTGCACCGAGCAGGAGATGCCGACCGTCTTCGCCGTCGCGCACAGATCGTCGGCCGCCCCGGCCTCGTCGGAATCCCTGAACTCGTCGTGCCCGCCGAAACCGGTGGGCGCGTCGGACTGCGGCCGGTGCCCGCCGCCCGCGCCGTACGGCGACGCGGTGTTGGTCGGTGTCACGGTGTCCTCGAACCAGCCTGCGACACCCTGATACGGCCCGTGCCGCATCATCACGGTCCGCGGGTCGAACTCGTCCCACTTGGCCGCGTCGCCGCCGTACAGCCTGCTGATCGTCTGGTCCTTGGTCCCGGAGGTGGGGCCATGGTCGCCGGCGATGTCCTCGAAGGTGCTGAACAGATCCGGATGCATGACGGTCAGGTCGATCGCGCAGGTGCCGCCCATCGACCAGCCGACCACCGCCCAGTTGGCTGCCTGATCGGAGGCGCCGAAATGCTGTGCCACGTAGGGCCGGACGTCCTTGGTCAGGTGATCGGCCGCGTTGCCGCGGGGACCGTTGACGCACTCGGTGTCGTTGTTGAAGCTTCCGCCGGAGTCGACGAAGGCGAAGATCGGCGCTTGTCCGCCATGGGCTTTCGCGTAGCCGTCGATGATCGGCATCGCGTTGCCGGTGCGGATCCAGTCCGCCGGGGTGTTGAACTCGCCGGCGACCATCATGATGACCGGCAGGCGCGGCGGGGTCGCACCGGCGAACCAGGCCGGCGGCAGGTAGACGTACTCACTACGGTGCTTGAATCCGCTTGCGTCGGCGGGGATGTCGACCTCGACGAGCTTGCCTGCCGTCTGCACGGTGTTGCGCAGGCCGGGCAGGTCGGCGACGTCGATCTGATTGGGCAACGGTCCGGCCGTCAAGGCCCCCCAGGCGGTCTGGACGCTCGGGTAATAGCCGACCCACTTGTTGAGCGCGAGCAGCGCGGCCACCAAGGTCAACGGGATGGTCAGCACGGCGACACCTCGCCGCCACCAGGAATTCCCCCGCCAGCCCAGGATCGCCACCGCGATCCCGGCCGCGAAAACCCCTACCCAGACCCACAAATAGAACGGCGCCGGGTCTGAGGCCAGACCCTCGGAGTTGACGTACGTGCGCGCGGCGAGCGCGCCGAGTAGGCCGACGACCACGCAGACCGGCAGCCACAGAAACCACCAGCGCCTGCTTCGCCGCCACCCGATCGCGACGACGAGCGCGATCGCTGCCACGATCTCGACGGTCAGCGGCAGCCAACCGCCCAGCAGTGAAACGCCGTGCGCGTACTGGTGAAAGTCAGGCGCGGGCAGCTGAGGCAGGGGTGCCGTTGGTGTCGGCGGCGGCGGTGTCGGGGTAGGCGGCACGAACCCCATTGTGGAGTTCGTTTCTGTGCCTAAGCTTTGAAACCAGCTAGGCCAGTAGGGGACTGGCTACGCCAGCTGCCACTGCCAGTCGTCGGCGCCGTCGGGGTTGTTGTAGGTGCCGACGGAGTTCTTGACCACGATCGGGTCGCCGCTGCCGAAGTTGTCGTAGAACCACTTGGCATTGTCCGGGGACAGGTTGATACAGCCGTGGCTGACGTTCCGCTTGCCCTGATCGGCCACCGACCAGGGCGCGCTGTGCACGAAGGCGCCGCTGTTGTCGATGCGCACCGCCCACTGGACTTTCAGCTTGTAGCCTTCGGCCGAATTCACCGGCACCCCATAGGTGGACGAGTCCATGATGATGTCCGGGAACTTCTCCAGCACGTAGTACGTGCCGTTCTTGGTCTCGTGCTTACCGTCCGGCTTGCCCATCGAGACCGGCATGGTCTTCTCCACCTTGCCGTTTCGCGTGATCGTCATCTGATGGGTCTTGTCGTCGACGGTGGCCACCAGCGAATCACCGACGCGGAAGCTGGATTTGGCGCCGCTGGCGTCGATGTTGACGACTGTGCCCTGCGGCCAGAAGTTGTACGGCCGCCAGCGGACCTGGGTGTCGGTGGTCCAGTAGAAGGCGCCCGGAACCGGTGGCACCGAGGAGATGTGGATGGCCTGCTCGGCCATCGGCCGGTTGGCGATCGGACGCGCGAAGTTGATGATGATTGGTTTGGCCACGCCGACCATGGCGCCGTTCACGGGATTGAATGTCGGCGGCGCGAACACCGGATCCCCGGTGTAGGGCGTCGGGTTCTGGCCTTTGACCGGACCAGCGGCTGCCGCGGCGGCCTGCTGAGCGGCCACCGGATCGACCGGCGGTGGCGCCGGCGGAGCAAACGGGTCGGGCGCCGGGACGGCCGGGTCGCCCACCGGGGCTGGCGGCGGGAACGCCGCGGGGTCGACCGGTGGCGGCGCGAACGGATCGGGTGCGGGCACCTGGGCGGGAGGTACGTCGGCGATCCCGGGATCGGCGGGCGCCTGATCTGGATCGGCGAGCGCCGAACCGCTGCCGAGACTGATTCCGGCGGCCACTCCGACCACGCACAGCGTGGTGGCGATGGCCCCCTTCACCCGCAGCGTCATAACCAAAACTCCCTCGAAACCGACGTTGACCCAGTCTGACATAACACGCTGGGTGCACTTCCCGAGTTCATTCGCCGGCGAACCCGGCCGCGAACTCCGTCACTGCCCTGAACTGTGCAGATCGTCGGGCGGGGGGTGAGAAGCGTTACTTTTCGCTGGTAGCCGGGCGGTCCGCGAACAGGCCCCGGCTGACCATCACGCAACCCAATGCGCCCAGCATCAGCACGCATGACGCGGTGAGCATGGTCGCGACGCCGGCCCGTTGGTAGAGCAGCCCGCCGGTCAGCGAGCCGGCCATGATGCCGACCTGGAAGCACGCCACGTAGAGCCCGGAGGCGCCGTCGGGATCCTGCGGGGAATGCCGCATCGCGGCGGTCTGCAACATCGGCGGCATCGCGTTGGCGGTGGCACCCCACAGCACGATCGCCACCGCCCCGGCCGCTGCGACGGCGGCGGTGTGCCAGCCGAGGTGACCCAGCGCTGCCAGTGCGGCGAACGCCAGCGACGACGCGGCCAGACAACCCATCACCGCTGCCTTGGGCCGACGGTCCCCCGGCCGGGCCAGTAACGCCATGCCGGTCAGGCCGGCCACCCCGTACGCCGCGAGCAGCCAGGCCTGGTGCGCCCCGTGCACGCCGACCACGTCCCGGATGATCACCACGATGAACGTGTAGGAGATGAAGTGGGCGGTGACACCCACCAGCGTCAGCACGCTCAGCATCAGCAGCGGGCGGTTGCGGTGGTGGACGACTCGCCGGGGCCGCGCACCGGCTGCCGCGTCGGTCAACGCCATCGCCGGAAGAGCCAGCCGTGCCGCGACGAGCACGAGCACCGACGCCACGGCGATGGCACCGACGGCGGGCCGCCAACCCCACAGCTCGCTCATCGCCGCGGTCAGCGGGCTGCCGACCACGAGCGCCAGGCCGGTGCCGACGTAGACCGCCATCGTGGCGCGCCCGGCGTGGCTCGGCGGAACCAGCCGCGCACCGATCGGGGCGATCACCGACCACATCAACCCGTGCGTGAGCGCGCACAGCACCCGGCCGACGGCCAGCACCGTGAAGGTCGGCGCCAGCGCGGAGATCAGTTGCGAAATCGACAGGCAGGCCAGCGTCCACAACAGCGTGCGCCGCCGCGGCCACGTCGCCGTCCACCGCACCAGCGGCATCGTGGCCAGTGCGGCCACCAACGCGTAGCTGGCCAGCAGGGTGCCCACCATCGCTTCGCTGACGTGCAGGTCGCGCGCGATGGCGGACAGCGCACCGACCGGCATGATCTCGGCGGTGACGTAGATGAACGCCGCGGCGGCCAGCACGGCCAGCGCTGTGGCGACTCGCGGTGTCCACGTGCGCTGCACGGTGGGCACGGGTTCACGGTATCGGCTCACGCGCCGACTCCGGCTGATCTGACCGCCCTATGTCGCCGCGCGGTGTTGGGTCAGGAGCGGACCAGGCGCGCGATCGCAGCCGAGGCCTCGGCCAGTTTCTTGTCGGCCTCGTCGCCGCCCTCGGCGACCGCATGGCTGACGCAATGGCTGAGGTGTTCGTCGAGCAGGCCGAGCGCCACCGACTGCAGTGCACTGTTGACGGCGCTGATCTGGGTCAGCACATCGATGCAGTACTTGTCCTCGTCGATCATCTTCGCGATGCCGCGGACCTGACCCTCGATACGCCGCAACCGCTTGGTGTAGTTGTCCTTTTGCGACGAATAGCCATGTGCGCCAGTCATTTAACCTCCCAGCATCTGCTTCATCTGATCGATCTCGGCCTGTTGAGCGGTGACGATGGACTTGGCCATCGCGGTCAGGTCGGCGCTCTGACCGTTGGCGATCTCGGCCTTCGCCATCTCGATGGCGCCCTGGTGGTGGCCGATCATCGCCTGCAGCCACAGTGTGTCGAACTGTGGCCCGTTGAGCGATTTGAGTTTGGTCATCGTCGCGTCGTCGACCATGCCCTGCATGGCGGCGCCGTGCCCGCTGTGGTCTGTCGTCGCAGGGTCGACGTCCCACTGCTGCAGCAGTGCGTTCATCTGGTCGATCTCGGGCTGTTGTTCGTCGGCGATCTTGCCGGCCAGGATGCGGACGGCCTGATTGGTGGTGTGTACGGCAGCTATCGCCGCCAGGTCCACGGCCTGCTGATGGTGCGGGATCATCATCTGCGCGAACATCACATCGTCGGCGTTGTGCGCGGCCACCGCTTGGCTGGTCGGTACGGTCGACGCGGCGTGCTGGGTGTGGTCCTCGGTTTTGCTACAGGACGACACGACGACGGCGGTGGAGACGGCTGCGGCGACCGCCACGATGCGGGTGGGCGTGGATGTCATGTTTTCACCGTACCTTCAATACCCCTCGGGGGTATAAAAGAAATTTGGTGGGCACCCCCGACCACGGCATACTTGTCCGGTGAGCCAAACCCCCGATCTCAAGCCCCGCAGTCGCGACGTCACCGACGGCCTGGAGAAGGCCGCAGCCCGCGGGATGCTCCGCGCGGTAGGCATGGGCGACGAGGACTTCGCCAAGCCGCAGATCGGGGTGGCGTCGTCGTGGAACGAGATCACTCCGTGCAACCTGTCGCTGCAGCGGCTCGCGCAGGCCGCCAAGGAGGGCGTGCACGCCGCCGGCGGTTATCCGATGGAGTTCGGCACGATCTCGGTGTCCGACGGCATCTCGATGGGCCATGAGGGCATGCACTTCTCGTTGGTGTCGCGCGAGGTGATCGCCGACAGCGTCGAGACGGTCATGATGGCCGAGCGCCTCGACGGCTCGGTGCTGCTGGCGGGTTGCGACAAGTCGCTGCCCGGCATGCTGATGGCCGCCGCGCGACTGGATCTGGCCGCGGTGTTCCTCTACGCGGGTTCGATCCTGCCGGGTCGGGCCAAGCTGTCCGACGGGACCGAGATGGACGTGACGATCATCGACGCGTTCGAGGCTGTCGGCGCGTGCGCGCGCGGGCTGATGTCGCGCGAGGACGTCGACACCATCGAGCGGGCGATCTGTCCGGGCGAAGGCGCCTGCGGCGGCATGTTCACCGCCAACACGATGGCGTCCGCGGCCGAGGCGCTGGGGATGTCGCTGCCGGGCAGCGCGGCACCGCCTGCGACCGATCGGCGCCGCGACGGCTACGCCCGCCGCAGTGGCGAGGCGGTCGTGGAGCTGCTTCGCCGCGGGATCACCGCCCGCGACATCCTGACCAAGGAAGCCTTCGAGAACGCGATCGCGGTCGTGATGGCGTTCGGCGGATCCACCAACGCGGTGCTGCACCTGATGGCGATCGCCCACGAGGCGAACGTGAAGCTGGATCTGGCGGACTTCACCCGCATCGGCGCCAAGGTGCCGCACCTGGCCGACGTCAAGCCGTTCGGCAAGCACGTGATGTTCGATGTCGACCGCATCGGCGGTGTGCCGGTGGTCATGAAAGCACTGTTGGACGCCGGCCTCTTACACGGTGACGTCATGACGGTCACCGGTGAGACCATGGCCGCCAACCTCGCCCACATCGCGCCGCCGGACCCGGACGGCAAAGTCCTTCGCGCGCTGAGCAATCCGATTCACCCGACCGGCGGCATCACGATCCTTCACGGATCGCTCGCGCCGGAGGGCGCCGTGGTCAAGTCGGCCGGCTTCGACTCCGACGTCTTCGAGGGCACCGCACGGGTTTTCGACGGCGAGCGCGCGGCGATGGATGCGTTGGAGGACGGGACGATCGTGGCCAACGACGTCGTCGTCATCCGCTACGAGGGCCCCAAGGGCGGCCCCGGCATGCGCGAGATGCTGGCGATCACCGGCGCGATCAAGGGTGCCGGCCTCGGCAAGGACGTGCTGTTGATGACCGACGGCCGGTTCTCCGGTGGCACCACCGGCCTGTGCGTCGGGCACATCGCGCCGGAGGCGGTCGACGGTGGTCCCATCGCGTTCGTCCAAGACGGTGACCGGATTCGTCTCGACGTCGGCAAGGGCACGCTGGACGTCCTGGTCGATGAGGCCGAATTCGAGTCGCGCAAAGCGGGATTCACCCCGCCCGCGCCGAAGTACACCACCGGTGTGCTGGCCAAGTACCGCAAGCTGGTCGGCTCGGCGGCGAGCGGCGCGGTCTGCGGCTAGTTCGCCGCATGCTCGGCGATTTTGCAATAGTTCGAACTCGTCGGGTGGGTGGGTGTGCTGTTCGCCAACGCGATAGCACCAATGATATCGCGTTGGCGAACAATCACATAGTGGCCTCCGGGGCGGGAGCGCCCGCACCTAGCTTGCCCGCTTGGACCCGCCCACGCCCTTCTTGGCCGAGGGCTTCGGCGCTGAAGCCTTCTTGCTCGACGTCGAACTCGACTTCTTCGACGGCTTGCCGGACTTGGCACTCGGCGAGGGTACGGCCGCCAACGCCGGCGCCGCGGCTGCCGTCACCGAGGGCTCTGGCACGGGCACAGGCGTCGTTGTGGGCTTGCCGCTCAACACATCCCGGAATCCGGTGAACAGCGCCTTGACCACGTCCCCGGGGACCGCGGCCCACTCCTGCGGCGTCAGCGTCGCCCGCGACAGGAACGGAACGTATTGGGACGACTGGTCATACGTGCGGTTGTAGGTGCCACCCTCACTCGGTGTCTGCACGTCGGTGTAACCGATGTTGACCAGAATCGACAACGCCGGCTGCAGCGCGTCAGCAAGCGGCGTGCCCAGCGTGATCGGGATCTTCGCCGCCTTGAACACCGCATTGAGGATGCGCGACGGCAGTCGCAGCGGTTCCAGCAGCGGCAGATCGGTGGGCACCAGTGTGCTGTACGTCGTGCTGGGGGTACCCAGGGTCAGCAGCGCGATGAGATTGCCCTCGATCGTGTTGATGCTGGTGCCCTTCAACTCCGCGCCGCCGAGCAGGTAGGTCGGCAGCACGCTCGCCATGACGGAGTTGACCAGCGAGAACGGGTTCAGCGTCTCCGGGAAGTCCGACAACATGTCGTAGCCGAGGGCGACGTTGACGAACGCGCCGTTGAATCGGATGCCGAGGCTCGATCCGGAGCCGGCGTTGGGACTGACCGGATTCATCCCGAACAGGTTGAAGATCGGGGCGAATCGCGAATACAGGCCGCCGTTCGGTGTCTCGGGGTTGCGCACCAACGCAATCGGCAGGTTGGTCACGTTGGTGCCCTGGACACAGGTGATGCCCGACGAACACGGTTGGCCGGTGATCGAACTGACCTTGCCCGCGGCGACCAGCGGATCGTATCCCGGCAGAGTGTTGCCGTTGGCGCTGGACAGCAATGCCTGATAGGTCTGGAGCGCAGCGGGAACGCCTGTGCCCGAGGCGATCAGCAGCGGACCGGTGGGACTGCTGGCCAGGATGTTCGGCCGGGTCGCGGTGCCGAGGACGAACCCGCCGAACGGCTCCGCGTTCAGCAGGTTGTTCAGTCCGACCGGGTCGGCTTTCTGCCAGTCGAAGGCCAGCGTGATGGATCCGACGACGGGGATGTTGTCGAAGGTGTAGCTGTCCACTCCGAGCTGATTGATCAGCCACAGCAGCGGCCCGGTCGTGGTGGTGTCGAGGGTCAGGGCGTTTGCGGCAGGCGCCACGGGTTCGGCGACCGTGCCCATCGTCATGGCCACCGCGGTGGCGGCGGCCGCGCCCAGCAGCGCGGTCTTCCTTGTTCCGGCCGTCACTCCCTGCCGGATCTTCTTTGAAAACGCCGCAGCTACCATCTGAAACCCCCGATCGCCGCCCCCACGAGGCTGTTTTGCGAACATAACCCCTCAGGTCGGCGGCGGTGGGGATTTGGCAATCTCTGTTGCCAGAGGTGACAGCGGTCAGGTTTCAGCGAACTCCGCGTAAATTCTCGGCAGGAAGCTCGCCAGGTGGTTCATCTCCTGCGCGCAGTGCACCAACAGATCCCGGGGCTCCGGCAGCTGGTGTGCGGCGATCGGCCGGATCACCGAATCGGCCAGGCGGTTGCCGCGGCGCACCCCGATGTACGGACCGCCCATCCAGAACCGCGATCGCATCTCCGCGCCGCCCGGCACAGCACGGACGTGGTGGATGAACCAGCCGATGTCGACCGGCACCTCGCTGGAGCCCAGCCGCGCGCACACCGCGACGTCCGCGCCCAGCCGGGCCGGGTCCAGACCCAGCGCGGACGGTTCGAGGAACGCGATGGCCGCCTTGGCATAGGCCGAGCCGAGGTATTCCTCGATGATCGAGGTCCGTCCGACGTAGTCGCCGTCGGGTCCGCTGTCGCCCCAATGCGCCGAGGCATGCGCACGCGGATGCCACAACTTGTAGCGGCTGGACTCGCTGCCGTGCCAGCCGAACCACCAGTCCCACATCGCCGGCGTGACGCCGGGCATGTCGGTGCGGATCGCGACGTGGAATCCGCCGCCGCGCAGCACACCGTAGCCGTTCTCGGTCTGTTGATATCCCTCATCGAGAAGCGTTGCAGCCGAGTCGAACCCGAGCATCGTCTGGTCGGCCTGCGGGCCGTGTTCGAGTGCGACGACGGCATGGCGGGGCAGCTCGGCCATCTGCGGGTCGAAGTACTTGCCCCACGCGGTGTCGCCGTCACCGGGGCGGTAACCCAGGTACGTCTCCGCCATCAGAGTCGTCCCATCCAGCTGTGGAATCGGCCGTCCGGGTCATATTGCGCTCGCACCCTATCCAGCCTGGCCATGTTCTCGTCGGTGACGAACTTGGCGGGACGGCGTCCCAGGTTCTCGTCGGCCAGCTGAATGCCGGTCGCCAGCGGTGCCATTGCCGCCATGTTGGATCGTGGCCAGTCGCTGTACTTTTCGTCGTCTTTGTCGTCCATCCAGCCGGCGTACAGCGCCAGGTAGATCTCGCTTTCCAAGCTGTAGGCCATGTCCTGGCGCTGCGGCGACGGACCCCAGTTCAGCCACAGGAAGTGCGCGGGGTGTGGCGGCAGGGTGTCCAGGATGCGGTGGATGCCCGGCATCAACTCGGCGGCCGAGGCGTTGGTCCACATGTTGTCGGCGGTGTAGCGGTGGTCCTCCAGATAGTTGCTCATCACCGCGGTGTACCAATCCGGCAGGCCCATCGGCGCATACGGCACGGCGATCAGCGCCTTGTCGACGACCGGGCATCGGTCGAGCAGTCCGAACGCTTCTTTTGCCTCCGCTTCGGTGTCGGCGAACGCCGGGGAGGCCATCACGATCGCCGGCCGGTCGATGCCCGCGTTGGGGACGCTGCGGGTGGCGACGATCTGCAACTCGACGCGACGGTCCACTTCCGCGGAAATGCCTCGGGCCCAGGTGAATATCTCGTCGGCGAGTTCGATGGGATAGGCGTAGAAGCTGCTGCCCAGCACCGCCGGTTTCGGGTAGAGCTTGAGGTGAAACGCGGTGACGACGGCGAAGAACCCCGGTCCGGCGCCTCGGGCGGCCCAGTACAGGTCGGGGTGATGCTCGGCGTCGATGTAGATCTTGTCGCCGTCGGCGGTCACCACGTCCAGCCCGATCACGCTTTCGCAGGCCGGCCCGACCACCCGGCTGTTCCAGCCGTAGCCGCCCTGCAGCAGATAGCCGCCGATGCACACGCCCTTGCAGTGCCCGGCGGGAAAGAACAGTCCGACCGCATCGAGCTCGGCGGCCAGGGCACTGCCGCCCTTGCCCGGGCCTGCGACCGCTGTCATCGCGTCGGCGTCGATGCTGGTCTGATCGACCCGGCTCATGTCGAGCAGCACCGCGCCGTCGCGCAGATGGCTGGCCGCCCAGCTGTGGCCGCCGGACTTGATGCTGACCTGCTTGTTGTTGGCCTTCGCGTAGCGCAGGGCTGCGACGACGTCGTCAGCGTCGACCGCCTGGACGATGACGTCCGGGTAGCGGTCGGGCACCCGCTGGTTCCACACCGTCGCCCGGCGTGCGCTCTCGTAGCCGTCGTCGCTGAAGAAGTAATGCCGACCCTCAGGAAGTGACCCCACCAAAGCCTCCTATGGTTCACATAGCGAATCGCTATGATCCGTATTGCGGCACATTACCGCTGCGATCACGCCGACGGAAGGGATGTCAGTTGACTGACGCGAAAATTTCTATGGTCGGCGGCGGGCGCCCTTCCTCGACCCGGGACGACGGCATTCAGGTACTGCGGCGCGCCGCGGCCGCGCTCGACGAAATCGCCACCGCCCCGGGCCGGCTGCGCTTGGTCGACCTGCACAGCCGGTTGGGGCTGGCCAAGTCGACCACGCGGCGACTCCTCGTCGGTCTCGTCGAGGTGGGGTTCGCCGCGGTGGACGACGACGGCCGCATCGTCCTCGGGGATCGCCTGCTCGGGCTGGTCAACGCCGACGCCGCCCACATCACGTCCGCATTCCGGTCCACGCTGGAGCGGGTGGCCGAGGCCACCGGTGAAACTGTCGACCTCTCGGTGTATCGCGGCGGCCAGATGCTGTTCATTGACCAGATCGAGTCCCCGCACCGGTTACGCGCGGTCTCGGCGATCGGCGGACGATTCACCCTGTGCGACACGGCCAATGGCAAGGCCGTGCTGGCGTTGTTGGGCGATGACGACGTCGAGCAGGTGCTCGCCGCCCTTGAGCAGGGCCACGCCGACCGGGTGCGCGCCGAAATCCGGACCATCCGCACCGACCGGGTGGCGTTCGACCGCGACGAGCACACCGACGGCATCTCGGCCGCGGGGATCGCGGGCCGCGCGGCCGGCGGCAACATCGTCGCGATCTCGGTGCCCGCCCCCACCGTGCGGTTCAACGCCAACTCCGGCCGCATCGTCGCCGCCCTGCACGAGGCTTTGAAGTCACCGGCCTGGACGGGCTGAAAGCAAATCTGACCATCCGGTTGGTTGGGCTTGCCACCGGGGTCGGTCGCAGAGCACAGTGGCAGTCATGAGCGACGCTTGCGGAGCGAATCAACAGCCGACATCTGGGACCCGAGCCTGCGAGGGGGCCAGATGAGCCGCACCGCTTTGCGAATCTGCCCGTTCTGCGAGGCCACCTGCGGGATGGTCCTCACGATCGACGACAACGACCGGGTCAGTGCCGCCCGGGGTGATCGTGACGACGTGTTCAGCCATGGCTTCATCTGCCCCAAGGGCGCCAGCTTCCCCGAGTTGGACAACGATCCGGACCGGCTGCAGAAGCCCCTGGTGCGCCGCGACGGTGAACTGGTCGAGACGTCGTGGGCGGACGCCTTCGCCGCGGCGGCCGAGGGACTGCAGCGCGTCATCGCCGACACCGGCGGCTCGTCGGTCGCGGTGTACCTGGGCAACCCGAACGCGCACACCATCGCCGGGTCGCTCTACGGGCCGGTCGTGATCAAGTCGCTGGGCACCCGGCAGGTGTATTCGGCCAGCACGCTGGACCAGATGCCCAAGCACGTGTCCTGCGGCTACCTGTTCGGCAATCCGCTGGCGTTCACCCTGCCCGACCTCGACCGCACCGACTATCTCGTCGTGATGGGCGCAAACCCGTTGGTGTCCAACGGTTCTCTGGCCACCGCCGCTGACTTCCCGGGCAAGCTCAAGGCATTGCGCCGTCGCGGCGGCACCCTGGTCGTGATCGATCCCAACCGGACCCGCACCGCCGAACTGGCCGACCGTCACATCGCGCCCCGGCCCGGCACCGACGCCGCACTGCTGTTCGCGGTCGCCCAAGTGCTCTTCGACGAGGACCTGGTCGATCTGGGCAGGCTGGCCGGGCACGTCTCCGGGCTGGAGCGGGTGCGGGCGGCGGCACAGGACTTCCCGCCGGAGGCGGTGGCCGAGCATTGCGGAGTCGACGCCGACGAAATCCGAACGCTGGCACGCGAACTCGCTGCGGCCCCGAGTGCGGCGGTCTACGGCCGCATCGGCACCTCGACGGTCGGGTTCGGCACGCTGACCAGCTGGCTGGTCGACGTGGTAAACATCTTGACCGGCAACCTGGACCGCCCGGGCGGAGTGATGTTCGCCAGCTCGCCGATCGCCGGGGCGCCGCGCCCACCGCGCCCGGGCCGGGGATTCGCCACCGGCCGCTGGCGCAGCCGGGTCTCCGGTCACCCGGAGGCACTGTCCGAGCTGCCCGCGGTCGCTCTTGCCGAGGAGATCGAAACCCCCGGCGAGGGACAGGTCAAGGCGATGATCACGATCGCGGGGAACCCGGTGTTGTCGGCGCCGGACGGCGCCCGGCTGTCCGAGGCCCTCGATGGCGTCGGCTTCATGGTGTCGGTGGATCCCTACCTCAACGAGACCACCCGGCACGCCGACGTGATCCTGCCGCCGCCTCCGCCTTCTCGCGCAGCGCATTACGACCTCGCGCTCAGTGGGGCGGCGGTGCGCAACAACGCCAGGTATTCACCGCCGGTACTGCCGCTGCCCGAAGGCAGGCCCGACGAGTGCGAGATCCTGGCGCGGCTGGCGCTGATCGTGCTGGGTATGGGCCCCGACGCCGATCCGGCCCTGGTGGACGAGCAGGTGATCGCGACCACCCTGGGCAAGGAGGTCGCCGACGAGCACTCGCCGGTGGCGGGCCGATCCGTCGAGGAGCTGACCGCGATGCTGCCCGAGGGCCGCGGTTTCGAACGACGGCTGGACATGATGCTGCGGCTGGGCCCGTTCGGGGACGGTTTCGGCGCGAAGCCGGACGGCCTGACCCTGCAGCGACTGAAGGACACCCCGCATGGGGTGGACCTCGGCGCGCTGACCCCGCGGATCCCGGAGATTCTCCGGACGCCTTCGGGCACAATCGAATTGGATCCTGAGCCGATTCTCGCTGACGTCCCGCGGCTGCAGGCCGCGCTGACGTCGGAGCCGGGGTTCCTGCTGATCGGCCGGCGGCACCTGCGGTCCAATAACAGCTGGATGCACAATCTGCCCGCCCTGTCCGGCGGCACCAACCGCTGCACACTGCAGATCCATCCGGACGACGCCGCCCGGCTCGGCCTCGAGGAGATGGCTGTGGTCACCGGTCCGGGCGGGAAACTCGAAGTGCCCGTGGAGATCACCGATGCGATCCGCCCCGGCGTGGTGTCACTGCCGCACGGGTGGGGGCACACCGAACCGGGCACCCGGATGCGGGTGGCGGCCCAGCACCCGGGCGTGAACGTCAACAACCTCAATGACGGCACGCTGCTGGATCCATTGTCGGGCACCGCGGTATTGAACGCGCTACCGGTGGAGGTGGCGCCCGCCGGCTGAACCTCCCGGCGGTCATTTCCTCACGGCGAAGGTGTCAAGGTATCGGCCCCGCTGAGGAACGGCAATGCGTCGGCACTCGTACCAACAAGGGAATGAGCACCGGGTCGGAGTGACTGGCGTAGCGCGCGGAAGGTTCCGCCAACAACCTCCCGAGTTCCTTGGCTTCTGCGCGCACCGCGTCACCAGAGGCCTCGGTGGTTCGCTCGTAAAGCCCTACTAATGTCGTGGTGGCGCGGTTGGGCACTGACCGCGACTGCGGTGCGCTCTCTGCAGTTACACAGATCTCGCCTTAGTCTTTAATGGGGTCCACACGCCGGCGGCGCTGGCGTCAAGTGTGGTCCCGCCCAGTCGAGGCAGGTTCCTCTGGCCCTACGAGAGCGGCAACCTGCGCGTGTGCGGTGGCGGCCCAACTCAATCCGCATCTCCCAACGGCCGACCTGCTTTCGCAACGATTACGCACTATTTTGATTGCTACGCGGAGATATACCCGTAGCTCGCGTCCGGGTTGAGTATTTGCCGGTGCCACAGGAACTTTCGCGGCGCTCGGGTCAGCTTGGCCATGTCAGCAGCCTCGTCGAAGTCATGCTTAATAACCGCGACTTGCGAATCGACGATCTCGCGTGCCTGTGCGGTGCTCAGGCCGTACACAGGCGCAGCGGCAACAACCGCGGCGAATGAACTCTCGCGGGCCCCCTTGCGGTCAAATGCCAGGGCCTGCGACGAGGTCTCACCGGAGCGGATCTGCGGGCACAGGTCATATGCGGGGGTGAGCTCCAAGGCGTGGCCGCCCCAGAACGCGGCGTGGTTGCGCGTGATCGTCGTTGTTGCCGATTGCCACGTTGAATACGATCCGCTCGAACAGCCGTCGGCCGATGGCGGCGTCGGTACCGGTGCGGCGCAGCACATCGAGCAAATCCGGATAGGTGGCGTAGCGGCCCTCCATCTCGTCAAGCCCGAGCATCGTCAACGCCGAGACGATGATTCGCCGGCCGCCGCTTGCCGGGCGGTCGAACCGCTCGATGACGAGCAAATCGCGGCCTAGCGATTCGGTCAGAAACGATCTGTCAGAGCGCACATTTACGATCGCGTCATGCCCAGACTTGGCGGATTCCCAGAGGACCGGCAGACCGGCTCAGAACGCATGCTCGAATCCGTGGCGAGGTCGGGACCCGGTGTAGTTCGGCGAACGTTGCCGCCGGGACCCGAACGTGACGCGCTCCTAACCGAGATTCTGCAGGCGGTCCAAGCAGATGCCGGAGACCTATCCATCTTGGTCGAAGAGCTCCGCGACCTCCTCAAAGGTCGTGATCTGACGCAGCTGATTAACTCGGTTGCGGTGCCCGCCGCGATGGTCACGTTCGCCGACGGAGACAGCCTCGCCGACGGAGACACGACGGCGTCCTGGGCGGCGAAGGTCGAGTATCTAGTAGGCGTCGCACTGTCCATGGATCCCGGCGGCGACGCCGACACCCCACCCGACGTAACAGAGCGGGTGAGGCAACTAATCAGCGACATCTTCGAAACCGATCAGCTGCGCATGCTCACTGACGGTTCGGCACGCGCCGATGCTGACGATCCGGACCGCGCGCATCTGCTGCAGCAGCTGCAGTTGGAGTACCAGGTGGACCGGATGCCCGGCTATGCGGTGCACCTCGAACGGGTCGACACCGAAGTATTCGGGCGGCACCACGACTACTACGTGAAGGGTCTCGGTTTTGATCCTGCGGACGTCGTCCGAGTTACTCGACTCCGTGCCCGTGGGGTGAACGAGGCATTCAAGGCAGCTCTCGAGGCACTGACCGACGCACTGAACGGAAGCGAGCCAGATTCCGCAGCCGGAGAAGCCATACGCAACGGGCTTGCTCCGCCGACCTTGTGGGACCCCAATGACGTGGCGGCCTGCACCGACGTCCCGGTGGAGCAGATCACCGCGATGCTGGACTTCTTCTCGACTGAGTTCGGCTGCCAGCCCGAGTTCCGAACCCCTGGTGATGTAAACCGGGCACGCACTCATCCCTGCATCAAGCTGGACGATGGTAAGTACCTCGTCCCGGACTCGTGGTCATTGTCAGCCGTCCTCCACCAGCGTCTCGCGGTGGAACCGAAACGAAGCGGCTACGACCCGCAGACGTACTACAAGCACCGTCAGGACGCACACGAACGCCTGGTCTGCAGCACGTTGAAAAAGGTATTCACCACCTCGAACGTCTATTCATCGCAGCACTACGCGCTGGCGTCCGGCGACAAGGGCGAGGTCGATGCGCTTGTCTGCGCCGACTGGCCTCTAGTAGTCGAGGCCAAGGCCATCGCACTGACTGAGCGAGGACGACGGGGCTACGCCGATCGGGTCGACAAGAAGCTGGGAGAAATCCTCGTGAAGGCGCTCGACCAGACGGACCGCGCTCTGACCTACCTGCTAGATGAAGGCGGACGGTCTTTCGCGCCCAAACAGGGCGGGCCGCAGGTCTCGCTGCTCCCCGACGATATCGCTGGCGGCACAGCGATCATCGTCACGTTCGAGAGGATAGACCCATTCGCTTCCGGCGGACTGGCGGTAGCCGGCGCCGTCAACCGTCCAACCTGGGTTGTGTCGCTAACGGACCTGCTGATGGTCGCGGATATCCTCTCTGATCCAGCGGCATTCCACCACTACGCGCGGGTGCGTGCGGGTATGCATTCGGCCAACGCATCCGCTGCGTCGGAGGCAGACGCGCTCGGCGCCTATCTGCTCGATCGTCTCCGCATCGTGGACCAATCACGCTCCGAGGAGATGTCGCGCGTTCTCATCGGATACTCCTGCGAGTCGCTCAACGACTTCTACACAAGGCAGGAAATGGCGCTTGAGGCGAACAAGCCCACGGCGGGCGTGCCTGAAGCCGTCACGGGCGCGCTGACCAATGCGGTAGGCCAGCCGGGATGGGTGGTGTGTGTCGACGCTGTGATGACCGCGGGCTTCTCCGTCTGGAAGAAGTGGAACCGGTTCCGCAGCAAGCATCGACTTGGTGGAACCTTCGTACTTACCGACCGAGTGTGCCTCGTCACGCAGCCGAGTGTGGAGGATTCGCTTGAGAAGGTCGACGACGCGATCAGGCTCAAAGTTCCATCCAGACGATGAAAGTATCTGGTTCTCGTGCGGTTTCGCGGCCGCGAGAAGGCATAGATCGGGCCCTGCTGCGTTCGCCGCGCCCTGAAACACCGTCGGCAAGCACCGAGCGTGTCATGCTTGGCCGGTGGCATTTGGCGAATATGCAGGACAATGGTGGGTCGCTGGCAATACCGAAGATAAACAGCCCGGGACCCTGGAACTGGAGCTCGGAAAATGGCCGCGACTAACTCTTATCGGCGGGTTCGATCTCCGAGCGCTACGTCAGTTAGGCGGCAGCGAAAGAAGAATTGCGGTCACCGATGAGGAGCGAAGACTACCGGTATTGCACGGCGTTTCGCAAGGCAAGAAGATAACGATTCTGGACTGCAGGAGCATTCATGCCAACTATCCGATGGACCTCGGCGCACCACCGCAATTCCAGATATTAGAGGCTAGTCAAGCATTCATAGGGCTCTACATTGACCAACCTGACGCCGCAGTATTCGACACCTGCCGACTGCGGGTAGAAAACCAGCACAATCTCATGCAGGCAGGTGATATATCAATCATTACTCGAGAGCAATCGGCCAGTGAGTACTCAGTTCTCCTAGATGCGGTCGGGACCAGTGAATTAACAATCGACGATTTCACAATATCAATGAAACCCTGGGCCGATATAAAGTCGGACTCCACACTTCGCTCTCGATACGCACGATCCGAAGTTGGAGTAGAAATTGAAATTTCGTCGGCCATACCGAGGACCTACGAGGCTTTTGGAAAGTTGCGAAACGACTTAATCGATCTCACCGCCCTTGCCAGTGATAGGCGCTGTGGAATCATCAGCGAACACGTTCAGCTCGCGGAAAAAGAGCGGTTCAGCATCCCCACAGAGGGGCCGACGGGAAGATCAGCCGAAAGGAGATCGAACGCCCCGTAACTGCAGAAGTGCATACCGTTCGTACAGTTTTGCTAGATAGCTCTGAGACGCCAGCCCATTCAGATGATCTCTTTTTTTCCGTCGGCGACATGCCATTCGACGAGATGTTTAGTCGCTGGCTTCCGTTAAGACGTAAAATCGACGTCGCTGGAAATATGATTTTTGGTCTTCTCAACAGAGAACCAGCTTTCGTTCAGACCCAACTACTGACAATTGCCGTTGCGGCGGAGGCATTGAGTCGCGGCCTACGGCCTGGTGCTCTACCCATGACCCCTCGCGACTTCGAGCGGTTACTTGCTGAAGCACTGAAAACGCTCGATCCGGGTGACCGCGAGCGGTTTGAGGGTCTTGTCCGAAACGAGCCAACGTATCGAGATCGTTTGCTAGATCTCGCGTCTATTCCCTCGCAAGTGGCCGTCGATCTCGTGCTTCCTGACCGCGAGGGATGGGCAAACAGTCTGAGAAACGTCCGCAACGGCCTCGCGCACGGCCTCGCTCGCGACATCGGCGAACTAGAAGAACTGCATCAGCTTTTTCTACGCACCAAGTACTTACTATATTTGGTGATCATGGCGGAGATGGGCCTCTCCGGGAGCGTGCAGGAGCGCTGCATCCGCAATAATGCTCCACTGATGCATTTGAACAATGCTGGTTGAAAAGCTGCGGTCCCCTTGTCTGCCCGACAGCACGACTGTTCGCCCGTGGATTCCCGAGGCCCTCCGGACCCCATCGGGCACAATCGAATTGGATCCCGAACCGATCCTCGCCGATGTCCCACGGCTGCACGCGGCGTTGACATCGGAGTCAGGTTTCCTGCTGATCGGCCGGCGACACCTGCGGTCCAACAACAGCTGGATGCACAATCTGCCCGCCCTGTCCGGCGGCACCAATCGCTGCACGCTACAGATCCATCCCAACGACGCCGCCCGGCTCGGCCTCGATGAGATGGCGATCGTCACCGGTCCGGGCGGGAAACTCGAAGTGCCGGTGGAGATCACCGACGCGATCCGTCCCGGCGTGGTGTCCCTGCCGCACGGCTGGGGACACACCGAGCCGGGCACCCGGATGCGGGTGGCCGCACAGCACCCGGGCGTCAACGTCAACAACCTCAACGACGGCACGCTGCTGGATCCGTTGTCCGGCACCGCGGTATTGAACGCGCTGCCGGTGGAGGTCGCGCCGGCCGGCTAGTACAACACCTTGCGAATGTTGTCCTCGCAGTAGCGTTCCTCGAGCTCTGCCTCGGACCAGTCGTGCCGCAACGCCTTGGCCATCTGGGCGACGCTGGGCAACGCGGTCGGATTCCAGGTTTCCGGCTTCCAGGTGTCCGAGCGCAGGAATGCCTTGGAGCAGTGGAAGAACACCTCGTCGATGTCGACCTCCAACGCCAGCAGCGGCCGCTTGCCCTTGACCGCCATGGCGTCGAAGTAGTCGGCGTCGGCCAGGATGCGGCCCCGGCCGTTGATTCGCAGCGTGTCGCCGCGACCGGGGATCACGAACAGGGTTCCGACTCCGGGCCGCTGCAGCACGTTGAGATATCCGTCGACGCGCTTGTTGCCCGGCCGATCAGGGATGGCGATGGTGCGGTCGTCGATCACGTGGACGAATCCCGCCGGGTCCCCCTTTGGCGAAATGTCAACGTGGCCTTGCGCATCGGTGGTCGCCACAAAGGCCAGCGGGGAATGCGCCAACCAGTCCTGTTGTACCGGCGACAGCCGATCCTTGACCTTGTTCGCCACGTAGGGGTCAGGTTCGCCCACGATCTCCCGAAGCTCGGCGACGGTGGTCACTTCACGGTGCATTGCTCGAGTATCCTCCCCCGAGCCGGTCAGCGGACACCTTCCTTGGCGTAGACGACGCGCAGCACATGGCCCACCTCCGGGCCCATCACCAGTGCGGCCAGCTCGCAGAATGTCGCGACGAAGGCCGGACCGTGGGCGGCGCCCTGCGGGGTCAGGTGGTGGGCGATCTCGTGCAGCAACACCAGCTCCCGCATGGCCCAGTCGGCGGCCGAGCGGTCGGGGACGGCGATAACGCCTGTGCCATCGACGTTTTCGTAGTGCGCCGCGGTCGCCGCGCGGCGGGGACGCACACTGAGCGGTCCCGGGTCGGGCCAGCGTGCGGTCACGGCAGGCAGCGCGAGTACCTCGTCGACGTAACGCTGCACCGACGGTATCGAGGCGAATCGTCCTTCCGGCGGCAGGGTGAGCTGGGTGCCGAAGAAGTCGATGGTGCGTGAACTGTGCTGGGCGGCACGATCGAAGAGGGTCCGGACGAACTCTTCGGCCGCGTAGACGCGGGAGCGCTGGCTGTCGCGCGCCGTCACCGCGGCAGCCGGGTCCGCGCCCCCGGCAACTCGGGGCTGGAACCCAGCCGGGCCTGCTTGCCGGCGCGGTCACCGGCGCGCCTGGCCGCCGAGGAGTACCCCGCCGAGGCTCGGCTGGCCCGCCAGGTTCCGCGCGCCTTGGAGGTCTGGCGGTAGTGCTCGCGCAGTTCGAGTTCCTTGTTGCGCAGTGCCACAGCGGTTCCCGGCGCGGTCGTGCGATCGCGGGTGGCCTCCTGGCGCGCCTCGTCCCGCGCGTGCGACAGGCGCTGGGCCACGCGGGCGCCGAATGCCAACTGGAAATTGAGCCGCGCGGTGATCGTCGGCGTCGGCTTGTGCGCGCCGGTGGCCAGGTAGGCGTCGCAGCTGCGCACCATCTGCACCACGAGGCTGGCGTACAAGGCGTGGCTGGCGTCGATGTCCTCGGCGAACCCGTAGGCATAGACGAACGCCGAGTTCGAAGCGACATCGCACTGCACATCGTTGGCCGCGGCGATGCCGGCGAACAGCTGCACGTAGGTCCGCAGGCCGCGCGCGCCCGGCTCGCCGATGGTGATCGTGCGCTGCGTCGGCGCCTGCGCCGCACTGCGGGTGGCGGAATGTGACCGTGCCACGGCCAGATCGATCGAGGTGGCGGTGGCCAGCCGCTGCGCGGCGGCCATGAACGCCTCCGCCTCGTGCGAGTTGTCGGTGCCCTCGGCCTGGCGCAGGAGCGCGGCGATGCGTGCCAGCATCTTGTCGTCGGTCACGCTAGGCAACCTAGCCGAGCCCGGCGACATCGGTGCGCCGGCAGATGGGTCAACTGTTGATGAACGCGTTCAGTGCCGCGGTCAGCTGCGGTGACAGCGGACCCGGCTTCGAGTAGTTGCCGACGTTGTCGCTTGGGTCATCGCGCAGCACATGGTTGACACCCTTGAGCGCGACCAGTGACAACGACGTGTGCTCCAGTGCGTCGGCGAGCGGAGTGATGTCCGCGCAGTTGGCCTGACCGTCTGAGTCCGAACAGGTGAGCAGCACCGGGGTGGCGGCGGGGATCGCCGCGGCCAGCTTCAGCGGGTCGATGGCGTCGGACTCGACGACCGCTTTGACGTTGCCCGGGTTCAGGATCGCGCTCAGACCGTCGGGCAGCTGCGCGGGTGCGGTGCCGGTCTTGCGCGCCTGCTCGACGGCGGCGGTCCATGCGGCGATCGTCTGGTCGGCCTGCTGCTGGTTCTTCTGGCCCGCCTTGACCGACGCCGCGACATCGGCCCTGACCCGGTTGGTGATCAGGTCGAGGTAGCGGCCCGCCAGCGGCTGCAGCAGACCCACCGCGTGGATCTTGGGGGCGCCGGCCGAGGTGTCGTCGGCCAGCGTCATCGCGTGCACGGTTCCTTCGCCGAGGCCGTACACCGAGATGTGGTTCTTGTCGGTGGCGGCCTCGTTCGCCAGGAACCGCACCGCGGCCTTCGCCCCGGTGGTGTAGACGGCGCTGCCGACGTCGGCCGGGTGGTCGGCATACGGTCCCAGGCCGGTCTTTCCGGTGCCGACCTTGTCGTAGCGCAACGATGCCACGCCGTGGTCGGACAGGTATTCGGCGAGCTGGCGCATGTTGCCGATCGGCCCGGCGACGTTGTTGTCGCCGTTGCGGTCGGTGCGTCCGCTCTCCGAGATCAGCAGCGCCGCGGGTCCTTGCCTGTCGCCATGCTGGTGGCGGTAGGTGCCGTGGACGGTCAGCCCGGCGGCGTCGAAGGTCACCTCGTCCTCGACCCAGGCGTTGGCCGGCTGACTGTTCGACGAGCACCCGGCGAGCAGCAACACGGCCACTGCCGCCAGGGCGACGCGACGGCTCACGCTCACAGCCTGGCTTCGATCCAGGCGGTCACGTCGTCGAGCACCAGGTCGCGCTCGGGCTCGTTGAACACCTCGTGAAACAGCTCCGGATACACCTTGCGGTTCACGTCGGGCGAGCCGACGCACTCGACGAGCCGCTCACTGCCCGATGCGGGAACCAGACTGTCGGCGCCGCCGTGGACGACCAGCAGCGGCGCGGTGAGCCCGCGTGCCCGCTGCGGCATGGTCTCCCCGACCTTCAGCAGCGCCTTGGCGATGCCGGCCGGGACCTTGCCGTGCCACACCAGCGGGTCGGCGTTGTAGGCGGCCACCACCGCGGGGTCGCGGGAGACGGCGTTGGCGTCGAGTTCCTCGACCGGCAGGTTCGGCAGCAGCGAGCCCACGGCCTTGCCGAAAAAGGCCTTGACCGGCGGTACGCCGACGTTGGCGGCGACGGCGGGGCCGGATAGCACCATCAGGTTGTAGTCACTCGGGTGGTCCACCCCGTAGGTGAAGACGATGCCGCCGCCCATGCTGTGCCCCAGCACGATGCGCGGGAGGTCGGGGTGTTCGGCGGCGGCGATCTTGACCAGGGTGTCGAAGTCGCCGGTGTATTCGTCGATGCTGCGCACCATCACCCGCTTGCCGCCCGAGCGGCCGTGGCCGCGGTGATCCAGGGCGTAGGTGATCAGTCCGGCCTGGCCGAAACGCTCGGCGACGTGGTGGTAGCGGCCGGCGTGTTCGCCGAGTCCGTGCGAGAGGACGACCACGCCGCGCGGTTGGGTGTCCGGTGTCCACACGTCGTAGACGATGCGGACGCCGCCGACCCCGTCGAACGTCCGCTCGGTACGTGTTGTGACCATCAGGGGAGCCTAACGGGGTGCTCTCGCGCACGCCGGTTCCGGCTGTCGGTGCTCGTGCGTAAGCTCGGCACGGTGAGCGTGCTCGCCCATAATCTTGACGACGGGCTGGACCCCGGCCGCGGCGATTTCCTGGCTCAGGCCGAGCCGTACCGGCGTGAACTGCTGGCTCACTGCTACCGGATGACCGGCTCCTTGCACGACGCGGAGGACCTGGTGCAGGAGACCTTCCTGCGCGCGTGGAAGTCCTATGACCGCTTCGAAGGCAAGTCCTCGGTCCGCACCTGGTTGCACCGCATCGCCACCAACACCTCGTTGACGGCGCTGGAGGGCAGGCAGCGGCGGCCGTTGCCGACCGGGTTGGGCGCGCCGAGTTCGAATCCGACCGACGATCTCGTCGAGCGTGCCGAGGTGCCCTGGCTGGAGCCACTGCCCGATTCGCTGTACGACGACCCGGCCGACCCGTCGGTGATCGTCGGGTCCCGGGAATCGGTCCGGCTGGCGTTCGTGGCCGCGCTGCAACACCTGTCCCCCCGTCAGCGCGCCGTTCTGGTGCTGCGGGACGTTCTGCAGTGGCGCGCCGCCGAGGTCGCCGACGCGATCGACACCTCGGTGGCTGCCGTCAACAGCCTGCTGCAGCGGGCGCGGGCCCAGCTCGAGGCCGTCGGGCCCAGCCAGGATGACGAACTGTCACCGCCGGAGTCCGATGAGGCCCGCGAAAAGCTGGCCCACTACATCTCGGCCTTCGAGGATTACGACATCGATCGGCTGGTGAAAATGTTCACCGCCGAGGCGATTTGGGAGATGCCGCCGTTCGACGGCTGGTATCAGGGCGGCCCGGTCATCGGGGCGCTCATCCACCAGAACTGCCCCGCGGAGAAGGCCGGCGACATGCGGCTGTTGCCGCTGACCGCCAACGGCCAGCCCGCCGCGGCGATGTACATGCGTCTCCCGGAGACCGGCGGCCGGCACGTGCCTTTTCAGCTGCACGTCCTGGACATGCGCGCCGACGGCGTCTCGCACGTGGTGGCGTTCCTGGACACCAGCCTGTTCGCGAAATTCGGCCTGCCGGAAGTGCTTTAGAGGCCCAGGGAGTGCTGGGCTTCTCGCAACGTGGTCGCCGACGCCTGCAGCCCGAGGAGTTCGGGAACCGCGAGCGGAACCTGCAACACCTCCCCGGCACCGGCAGCCGACACGACGGTCGGCAATGACAGTGCCACATCGGTGATCTCGTAGGCGCCGTGCTGGACGGTGGAGATCGGCAGCACTCGATGCTGGTCACCGAGCACCGCTTCGATGATGCGCGCGGTGGACAGGCCGATCGCCAGATTGGTCGCGCCCTTACCCTCGATGATCTCGTACGCGGCGTTGACCACGGCTGCCGAGATGGCCGTCTGAGTCGCCTCGTCGAAGACCACCTCGCCGTCAGCGCGGTACTGCGCGGCGGGCACACCGCCAATTGAGACGCTCGACCACAGCGAGATCTCGGAGTCGCCGTGTTCGCCCACGATGAACCCGTGCACGTTGCCGACCGCGAGCTGCGCACGCTGAGCGATCAGGTACCGAAACCGGCTGCTGTCCAACAGCGTTCCCGATCCGAAGATACGTCCGGTCGGCGCATCGACCGCCCGTGCGGCGGCGTAGGTGACGACGTCGACGGGGTTGGTGACGAATACGACCACCGCATTGGGGGACAACTCCAGTAGCTGCGGTGTGAGCTCTTGTGCCATAGCCACATTCGTGGCGGCAAGCTCCAGCCGGCTCTGCCCCGGATGTTGTTTGGCGCCGGCGGTCACCACGACGACCGCCGACCCGGCGGTGACGTCTATCTGGTCGGAACCTGTCACGGTGCAGTGCGGCACGAACTGGCTGCCGTGATTGAGGTCGAGTACTTCGGCCCGGACCTTCTTCGGATTGGTGTCGTAGAGCGCCAAAACGCCTGCCGATCCGCGGATCAGGCAGGCGTAGGCGATCGCGGTGCCGACACTCCCGGCTCCGATGATGGCGACTTTGCGGTTCCGGTGTACGAACACCTCACCATCATCGGGCACAGCGCGCGGCCCTGGGCGGTCAGTCGATACCGACGATCTCGGCAGCGATGGCGGCCACCCGGGTCTGGGCAGCCGAGACCAGCCGCTGACGATTCTTGTTGGCCTCTTCGTAGGCGATGATCGCCCGGATATCGGCAGGATCCTCGAGTTCCTTCACCGCAGCGACGGCCTCGCTGAGGTTGAGCTCGTCATAGCCGGCGATCGGCAGTTCCTCCGGCGACAGGATGCCGGTAGAGCTGCGCAGCGAATGGATCGCGTCCGCGGCGCCGTCGGCGCCCTCGCGACGGGCCACCTTCTCGGCAGTCTCCAACGCAGCATCACGGGCACCAGCCGCGGCCTTGACCGCGACCTCACCTGCGTGGGCGCTGCGGTTGACCAGCTGGTCCACTGCCGGCCGCGTGTGGCGCAGTGCCTCCAGCGCGCGGTCGATGCCGCGAACCGAGGAGATCATCGGCCAGTTGGCCACCCGAACGGTCAGGCCGGTCAGGATCTGCAACGGCGTGCGCCGCAGTGCTGCCGGGCCGCCGAGCGCGTCTTCGGCCAGCACGGTGGTCAGCCAGTCGACGGTCGCGGAGTGGGCCGTGATCAGGCGATTGGCCAGGCTTTCGATGTCGGGGTTGCGAGCCGCAACGGCGAGCGCCTTGAGGTAGCGGGCGCGATCGAGCAGTTGGCCCTCGAGCGCCAGATCACCCAGCAGTGCTTCGTCGAACGGCTGCGCCTGCTCGGTCAGCGCCTTGACGGCCGCGGCGGCACGCCCGAAGAACGGCCCGATCACGTCCGGGAATCCGCCGAGGTCGCGGATCGCGTTCTCGATGGCTTCGGCGCGCTCGCGGCCGTTGGCCGCATTCTGGGTGAGTTCGGTGCGCACGGCGTCGGTGCGAGCCTGGGTCACCCTGGTCTCGGCGATCTGAACTTCTGTGTTGGTCAGATCGAGAATGGCCCGCAGCTGGGCGAGCAGAGTAGTGGTATCGGGTTGGGTCATCGTGTCTCTCCCCTAGTGCGTTGACGGATTGTGCCGGCGCGGGGTTTTGCACCTCGTAATGGCCTCTACCCGATCGCCCCGGTCGGTATACGCGTTCGGAGCGGACTCGCGGGTTTCTGCAAGCCATCTCACACTCTTCAGACACGCTGGCCACACCGGCACCACCGGCCACCCGGTATTTCCAAAACCGTCAATTCCCTAGGGAATTCATCAGCCGGCAGCCGGGGGTTTGCCCGCATCACAGTTCGATAACACTGGTGATCACGATCAATTAAGAGACTGGCGCGGCCATTAAGACTTCTCAGCGCGTGCCCAGTCCCGGTGCGACCAAGCGCGTGTGATTGAGAGGCATGTCACCGGGTTGGGCTGTAACACTTCGCAATTCGGCTATCGTCGCTCGCTGCGTACGGGTTTGCCGCAAAACCTCATGGGTACTTTGGGTTTCAGGACGGGGAACCAATCACCGACCACGCGTCGGAGAGAGAAGTGATCATGAAGTTCAGCGGGATCGCGTCAAGTAAGAGGACTGCGGCCGTGGGTACCGGTTTGCTCATGGGGGGCATGGCGGTGGCCGCGATGGCTGCGCCGGTGGCCTCGGCAGCACCGGATTGCAGTAGTGCCGGCGTCGCCAGCACCGTCAGCTCGGTGACCGGTTCGGCACACCAGTACCTGGCCGGACACCCCGGCGCCAATCAGGTTCTGACAGCTGCATACACCCAGCCGCGCCCGCAGGCCGAGGCCAATGTGCGCGGGTACTTCACCGCCAACCCCGGTGAGTACTACGACCTGCGCGGCATCCTCGCCCCGATCGGCGACACCCAGCGGACGTGCAACGTCACGGTGCTGCCACCGGATCTGGAGTCGGCATACACCATGTTCATGGCCGGCTGATCCAGTACGGCGGCCACGCCGTCGATCGCGGCCTGGTCGATATCGAGACAGAACTCAGGGCGGGAATTCTGCGAAAAACTCGCTCTGAGTTCTGAATCGACGCAACCAACGACTATGCGCTGTCGAGCCGGTCCAGCGCAGTGGTGATCACGGCGTCGAAGGCTCGTAGTTGCGTCGGTGTCATGCCGTCGAAGAGCACCCACCGAACCAGCGCCACATGGTCAGGTGCGGCCGCGCGAAGCGCGTCGGTCCCCGCGGCGGTGATCTCGACAGTGGCCCCACGTCGGTCCTGCTCGGTGTCATGACGCTCGACCAGACCCTTGGCTCGCATCCGGCCGAGGTGATGCGAAAGCCTGCTCTGCTCCCAGCCCAGCGCCTCGGCCAGTTCGAGTACCCGGGCCGGGCCCTGCTCGGACAGTGTCACCAGCACCTCGTAATCGGCGAGCGACAGCCCGCACCGCGCCTGTAGCTGACGGTTCATCTCGGCCTGCAGGCGGCCGTTCAACGCCAGGTAATTACGCCAGATCCGCTGTTGGTCACCGGTCAACCAGCGCTGGGCCATACCGATCACCCTACCGGAATACATGACACGTCATCTATGTTGTCGCAGGCAAGCCCGCCACCTAGGCTGGCAACGACCCAAGGGGTGATGACATGGCCGCAACCGTCGACATCCGACGTGCCGCCGACCGCGCTGCGACGAAGATCAACTGGCTGGACTCGAAGCACTCGTTCTCCTTCGGCCACCACTACGACTCCGGGAACACCCACCACGGCCTGCTGCTGGTGAACAACGACGACATCGTCAAGCCCGGCACCGGGTTTGACACTCACCCGCACCGCGACATGGAGATCGTCACGTGGGTGCTGCAAGGATCCCTCGTCCACCAGGACTCCACCGGACACTCCGGCGTGATCTATCCGGGGTTGGCGCAGCGGATGTCGGCGGGCCGCGGCATCCTGCACTCGGAGAAGAACGACTCCTGGACGCTGACCGGCGACGAAACCCACAGTGAACCAGTGCATTTCGTGCAGATGTGGGTGGTTCCCGACGAAGCCGGGATCGATCCGGGCTATCAGCAACTGGAGATCGATGACGAGTTGCTGCGCGGCGGGCTGGTGACGATCGCCTCCGGGATGCCGGAGCACAGAGACCAGACCGCGATCGCGATCCGCAACCGGTACGCAGCGCTGCATGGCGCCCGGTTGCAGCCCGGCGAGGCCGTCGAGTTGCCCGAGGCGCCTTACCTGCACCTGTTCGTTCCGCGCGGTGAGGTGACACTCGAGGGCGCAGGCGAATTGCGCGAGGGCGACGCCGTTCGCTTCACCGCCGCCGGCGGTCAGCGGGTCACCGCGACCGCGCCGTCCGAGATCCTTGTGTGGGAGATGCATGCCGGGCTGGCGGGCTAAAGCCGCCTGCGCGGCGGCCGCGGCGCTGACGGCGGCGTGTGGACACTCCGCGCCGCCGGCTCCCCCGGCCTCGGCTCCCACCGGGCTGACGCCGGTCGTCGTCACCGTGCCGGCCGGCCTCGACACCGCGCCGTTCGACACGCCGCGCCAGGCCCTCGTCCCGCCGGGCTGGACCATGTCGGTGTGGGCCCGGGTGCCACGGGCCAGATTGGCGGCATGGGCACCGGACGGGGCACTGCTGGTGTCAGTGCCCGCGGCGGGCCAGGTAGTACGACTGGCGTCCGGCCAGTCTCAACCACGGAGCACAGTCTTGCTCGAGGGGCTGGACCAGCCGCACGGCCTCGCCTTCGATCGCGGCACGCTGTATGTGGCCGAAAGCGACCAGGTGGACGCCTTCGACTATCGCGGCGACCGGGCCGACGGCACCCGGGTGGTCGCCGACGGATTGCCCGACGCGCGCAGTGCGGATCTCGGTGGCGCGTACGCCCATGCGCTCAAGAGCGTGGCCGTCGGTCGCGACGGGTCGGTGTACTTCTCGATCGGCTCAACCGGCAACATCACCGCCGACGACCGGACGGCCGAACCGCCGCGGGCCACGATCATGCGGGTCCCGCCCGAGGGTGGGTCACCGGAACCTTTCGCCACCGGCGTGCGCAACGGGACCGGTCTTGCTGCCGCACCAGACGGCTCGCTGTGGACCGCGGTCAACAATCGCGACCAGGTTCCCGACCCACGAACCGGCCCGGAATACGGCGCGGTGACCGACTACGTCAACGACCACCCGCCGGAGTCGGTGGCACGGTTGACCCCGGGACGCGAACTCGGCTGGCCCTATTGCAATCCGGATATCGATAACGGGCCGGCTTTCGTGCGGGACGTCCAGACCAATGCCGACGGCAGCAAGCTCGACTGCGCGGCGCTACCGCCTGTGGAGCAGACCCTCGGCGCGCACTCAGCGCCGCTGGGCCTGAGTTTCACCGTCGGCACGCTGCCCGCGCCATACGACTCCGGCGCCCTGGTCGGGGTGCACGGTTCGTGGAACCGTACCCCTCCCAGAGCGCCGGAGGTGTCGTTCTTCGCTTGGCGCGACGGAACTTTGGGCCCGCAGCAGACCCTGGTCGGAGGATTCCAAGACCAGGACGGGTCGCGCTGGGGTCGTCCCGTGGCGGCGGTCGCCGGCCCGGACGGCGCGGTGTACATCACCGACGACTACGCCGGTGCGGTGTATCGCCTCACGCCGCCGGGCCGCTTGACCTCTTAGTGGTGAACTCGGCTGCCGCGCCCGGTGACCGCGACGTAGATCGCGATCAACACCGCGGCGACCACGATGCCGACCAGGAAGGGGATGATCGCGAATCCGCCGTTGGAGTTCGCGTAGCCGACCTGATAGGTGATCCACGAACCCAGGAAGGAACCCACCGCACCGAGCAGGATCGTCATGATGATGCCGATGTTCTGCTTGCCGGGCATAACCAGTCGCGCCAGCGCGCCGACGATCAGGCCGACGACGATGGCTCCGATAATCGTTCCGATCATTGCTGCTCCTCATGTTTCGGCGGGCCCAGGCGGGCGCCGCGTGGATCAGTGGTTCCCCACTCGAGGCACGGATAACCGCTCCGCCGGAAAATTGCGTCGCGGAAAGGCATTGCCGCAGGTCGTGACGACGCCGGTGCCGAACCGTCGCGCGACTGTTACCTAAGTTGACTGTGTGGTTGCTGAGAATGAGGGTGTACGTGCCGTAGGGATCCCACCGTCATGAAAGGGCAACTGTGCCAACCATCGCCGCGAAGCTGCGCCGCCTGGTCGCGGGCAGCATGGCCGCGGTGAGCGCTCTGACCCTGGCAGCCACCACCGGCACTCCCGTGGCGTCGGCCGACGCCCGCGCGCAACTGGCCCAGGCGATTGCCACCACGCGCGGTAGCTATCTGGTCTACAACTTCGGCAGTGGCTTTCCCGCGCCGATGCTCAACGCCGGCGGCAATTGGTACGAGCTCACCAACGGTGGCCACCTGATGATCATCAAGGCTGCCTCCAGTCGGCTGACGCCACGGCTGCTCGTCGACAGCCACTCCGGCTATCAGGCGCGCTGTGAGCGCACTCCCGGCACCCGAACGCGGGAGGGTCTGGTCCAGGCCTCGGAGACCTACACCCCGCTGCAGGCCTGGCAGGCGCTCGGCCAGCCCACCATCGCCATCAATGCCAACTTCTTCGATGTCCGTGGGCAGCAGGCCGGTTCGTGGAAGTCGACGGGCTGCAGTTCTCCGCTGGGCGCCTACGTCGACAACACCCAGGGGCAGGGGCGGGCCAATGCCGCGGTGACCGGAACCATCGCCTACGCGGGCAAGCAGGCGCTGTCCGGGGGCGACGAAGTGTGGACCGCACTGACCACGATGATCCTTCCCGTCGCCGGGGCGCCGTTTGTCGTGACACCCAAATCACCCGACGACTACGACGCCGCCACCCCGGTGATCCAGGGCCTGCTGGACAAGGGCACCCGGTTCGTCGCGGTCAGCGGGCTGGGACTGTTGGCCCCGGGTGACACCGGGCAGATGAACGACGGCGGGCCAAGCGCGGCGCGCACCGCGCTGGCCTACGCCCGCGACAAGGACGAGATGTACGTGTTCCAGGGCGGCAGCTACACGCCGGACCAGATTCAGGATCTGTTCCGCGGTTTGGGCAGCGACACCGCGATCCTGCTCGACGGCGGCGGCTCGTCGGCGATCGTGCTCCGCCGCGACACCGGCGGGATGTGGGCGGGTGCCGGTGTGCCGAAGGGCTCATGCGACACCATGGCTGTGCTGTGCGATTCGCGTGAGCGCGCCCTGCCCGCCTGGCTTGCCTTCAACTGATCAGGGTTTACGTCAGGGCTGGCCGAGCACCCGGCGCAGCACCGCGTCGCGTGGGCCGGTCGGCAGCTTGGTCATCAGGGTCATCTGCAGCGCGGCGGGCAGGCCCACGGGATAACGCGCGCGAGGCTTGCGGGCGGTCAGCGCCTGGAGCACCACCTTGGCCACCTTCTCCGGATCCACTGCCATGCGCTGCGACGCCGGGATCGACTTGCGCATCCCCGCAACATGTTTGGAGTACAGCACGCGATGCTGTGGCGACAGGGCGGCCTCCATTTCGACGACACTGCGATCGGCATCGCGCCACAGGTCGGTGTCGGTCTGGGCCGGCTGGACCACGCTGACCGCGATCCCCCACGGCCGCAACTCGATTCGCAAGGCGTCGGCGGCCGCCTCGAGGGCGAACTTCGACGCGCTATAGGCACCCATCATCGGTGCCGAAAGTTGGCCGTTCACACTGGAAATGAACACAATCCGGCCGCGCGACTGGCGCAGCAGCGGAAGCACCGCCTGCGTGACGGCGAGCTGACCGACGACGTTGACCTCCAGTTGCCGACGGATCTCGGCTGGGGTCAGTCCTTCCAGCGGCCCGCTGACCGCGATGCCGGCGTTGTTGACCACCGCGTCGAGCCGGGCGGGTAGCGCGTCGGCAAGCGCGGCGACCTGGGCGTCGTCGGTGATGTCGAGGGTGACCGCCCGGACGCGGGGCAGCTTTGACAGAGCTTCGGCATCGGCGTCGCTGCGCACCCCGCCGATGACGTCCCAGCCCGCGGCGACCAGGTGATCCACGATCGACTTGCCGATTCCCCGGGCGGCGCCGGTGACCAGAACAGTGGGCATGGGCGCGACTCTAGTGATTCGCATCCGGTGCCGTCACGGGTTGTGGCCCGTAACGGAAGACGGCGAGACCTGCCGCCACCACGACCGCGGCCAGTGCGATCACCGGCGCGACCATGAACCGCGACATCGTCGCGCCGACGGTAGCGCCCGCGCACATCGTCACAACGACGGTGTAGCGCAACTTTTCCCGTTGCCCGGTGCCCCCGGCGAGCCGGCTGTCGAAGCCGATGCCCACCAGTGTCGTGGTCAGCACCGTGGTAGAGAGTTCCTGGATGCCGAATTGTCGGGCCACGGCATTCTGCCCACCGAAAGCCAACGCCAGCCCGGCGATCAGGATCAGTTTGCCGTCGTCGTGGTAGTCGACGACACCGCTGCCGGCGACCGCGGCCAGCACCGCCAGCAGCACCACCTCGGTGCCCAGCGCGGCGGTCAGCCACACCCGCACCGCCACCTCATGGTCGAGGTGACGCGCGAAGCGCCCGCCGAGCACCGTGCCGGCGAGGAAGCTGACGAAAGCGACGACCGCGGCGGTCAGATCGACCCCGGAATGCGGCACGAACCAGAAGCCCAGGAAGATCACGTTGCCGGTCATGTTGGCCACGAACACGTGGCCGAGCACCAGCACACTGATCGCGTCGACGAGTCCGGTGGCGAACGTCAGCAGCAGCAGCGCGACGACGGTGGATCGTTGCGAGACGGGCGAGGCGACGGCCATGCGCCCAGTATCGCCAAGGACCTACAGCTTGGGCGTCAGGTCCAGTGAGGTCACCGTCGTCATCTTGGTGACCAGCCAGTGCGAGCCGTCGCGGGTGAGTTGCACGCGGTACGACAGATACTTCGTCGCGGGAATGTCCTTGGTCAGCGGGCTCTTCGACGTCGTGTTGGTGTAGACGATCGCGGTGGCTTCCGAACCGGTCAGCGATTCGACGGCCGCGCCGACCACCTCGGTGCTGTTGGTGACCTTGGCCTGCTTATTGGTCGGCACGATAGCGTCGACGTACTTGCGGTACTGATCCTCGAAATCACCGGACAGGTACTTCGCCGATCGGTCCGGCAGCTTGTCCATGTCGTCGGGGGTGTAGGTCCACAGTGTCGTGATCGCATCGGCGGCCGTCCGGGCGATCGCGAGCTTGGTGTCGACGGCGGCCTTGTCCGCCAGGTACGGCTGGACGGCGGCACCGGCGAAGGCGCCCCCCGCGACGAACACGACTGCCGAGGCTCCCACTGCGAGCGCAGTCTTGTTGCGGCTCAGCCAATTCGGCCGCTTCGGTGACTCCGCGGCCGTCGGCTCGGCGGTCTCGGTCTCGGTCTCGGTCTCGGCTTCGGTCGCCTGGTCCTCGGGCGTGGCCTCGGGTGCGGCGTCGGTCAGATCACCTGCAGCAGGTTGCTGATCTTCCACGGACCTCCTGCACCTCCTTCTTGGGTCGCGGTGACCACCCAGCGGCTACCGCTTTCGATGGTCTTGCCGTCGGGCATGCGGGTTTTCGTCGTTGCGGCCACCACCACGTCGGCGCTGCCGTCGCGGTTCCAGCGCTCGATACCGAGGTCCTGAACGGTTCCGGTCGTGGGTTCGGCCCGGGCCACCTGGATGACGACCTCATTCATCTTGTCCTGGTACAGCTTTGCGAACTGTCCGGTGCCCTGCGCCAGCACCTTGTCGGCGTAGTCGTTGGCGTGGAACGGGTCGATCGAGGTGTAGTGCGTAACGAATCCGCGAACGAAGCTGAGCACGGCCACATCTCGGACCGCGTCGTGTCGCTGGGTTTCGCGTTTCACCAGCAGCAGCGTGCTTACGGTGACCGCGGCGATGATCAGCACCGCAGCCAGCCCAGCGACCAGGGGCAGAACCCAGCGCCGCGGTTGCGGATCAGGCAACCGGAACAGATCCCGGTGATCGGCCTCGAGCTTGCGGCGCGGGCTCACTTCCGCTCCCCCGCCGGGTTCGGCTTGGCCAGCACCGACAGGTTCGCGACCTGCCACTGGCCGGCCGCCGACCTCTCGAAGTTCACCCGCACGGTGGCGGTGATCAGCCGTTGCTTGGGCGCCTCACCGCGCTGGCCCTGCATGAGCAGCAGCATCACGGCCTTGTCGCGGGTGTTGGTCAGCACGGCGCTGTTGGTCACCCAGTAGTCGTTGTCGACGGGTCCGGCCTTGCGTACGGCGTCCTGCTGTGCGACCAGCTGCGGCCGGTACGCGTCGGTGGCCAGCCCGCGGGCCCGCGCGAAGTCGTTGTCTATCGACGCCACGTCGTAGCTCAGCATCTGCGCGACGATCCGGGGGCCGCCCACCGCCAGCTGCTGGCGAGCCTGTTCGACCGCGAGCTCGGGTCGGTACACAGCGAAGTAGGCCAGCGTGGTGGCGCAGGCGGCCACCACGGCGAGCAGCGCCAAGACCACACCGGCCAGCCGTCGCCGGTTGGGGCGCTCGCCCTCGACGCGGCGGACTTCGGTGCGGGTGAGCAGGTCGGCAAAGGTGCGACCGCGCGAGTCGAACAGCGGCCACAGCCAGCCGAGGAAGACCGCGGCGGTGTCGAGCAGATGGGCCAGATCGCGGACCAGCAGCCGCCACGGCCCAACCGGCGTGCCGTCCCTGCCGACCACGACGATGCCCGCCAGCGAGCGGCCCAGCGTCCACCCGGTGATCGCCGGTAGGAGCAGCCGGTTGACCGCGACCGCCAAGAACACCACACCGGCCAGGGCGACCGCGACCCACCACAACCATCCGCGCAGCGGCGCAGTCCACGCCACCAACAGGCAGGTGATCACGACGCCGATACCGAAGAACACGTCGACGGCGAACGCGCCGGCCCGCGCCGACCAGCCGGCCGGCACTCCGGCGGAAGCGTCGTGAGCGGCCTCAGGTGCGTCGACGTCGGCCTCGGCGCCGGTGTCCGCGTCGGGGACCGTCACCGTCACTTGCTCACCTGGTCGAGGTTGGCGATCTTGTACGTGCCTCCCTCAGGCGCCATTTTGACCCGCAGCCGGTACCCCTGCTCCTGGTCCTGGGTCGCGGAGTTGGACACCTTGACCCGGACCGCGACCAGCACATCCATCGAGCCGTCGTCGTTGTGCCGTTCCACGGCCGCGCGCATGTTGGAGACCTGCACCTGAACCTTGGCGGCCTGGTAGGCATCCACCAGCAGCCCGCTGTACAGGCTGGCTTGCGCCGCGAAGTCACCGGTCGAGCATTCGATGATCTTCTGCTGGCTGGCGGCCATCGCGGTCGCATCCGGTGCCTGGGTGGCGGTGACGCAGTCCTTGGCGGCGGCCAGCGCGACCGATTCGGCCCGCGCTGCCGCAGCGCTCTTCTGGTGCGACCGCAGTGCGAAGAACCCGCCGGTGGCGACGAGCAGGCCGGCGATCACCAGAGCGACACACACCACGGCCAGGCGGCGTCCGCTCAGCCGCGAGCCGCGCGGGGGGGTGCCGTCGCTCGGTTCGGTCTCGTCGACCGGTGGGGTCGGATTCGCCGTCTCCTGCGCCGCACTGTGGTCGGCATCGTCGGTTGGCGGTGGGGTCAGCCGGCCGGAGCCAGCATCTCCTTCCATCCGTCGTCTCCTGTACTGCTCGAGTTCTTGACGTCGTACTTCACGCCATCGGGACCGGTCAACTCCCCATTCTGCGGGGTGTAGACGGCCGTATTACCCGGTGCCGGACTACCTGCTGCCGGGGTATACGTGCAGGGGTTCGGTTGTTGACCGTTGCACTGAACGGTGCCGGTCCCGGGTGGAGTGAGCGGGTCACTCGTCGGCGGTGTCGGGCCCGGCAGCAGATCGGCCGGCAACGGGTTCATCCCGTTGTTGATCGACGGTGCCGGTATCACGGTACCGGGGTTCACTGGCTGATCACATCGAGCACCGGGCGCGGGGCAGTTCAACACCTGGTTGGGGTCGCCGTACCAGGGGTTGTTGCCCAGCGGGGTGTAAGGCTCGGTGCTGCGGCACTCCATCGGCGTCGCGGCGCGCTTACCGGGCACGTCGGCGCACGGGAAGTTACGGGCGCCGCGGACCACGTTCGCCGGGGTGTCCTTCGGGATCTTGCAGTAGAGGTTGTTCTCCACCGGCATCGGCCGCAGGTCCGCCGGAGCACGCCACTGGCTGGCCGGCAGGAAGCCGGTCAGACACGGCGGCGGCTGGTTGATCGTCAAACCGAAGTCCAGCGCGGCCTGCCGCGGGTACGGCGCCGACACCGACTGGGCCACCGACGCGCCCTGCGGAAGGAGCACCAGCGACTGCTCGACGCCCTTGTGATAGCGCTTGAGCATGTCGAGGACGATCTCCAGGTTGGCCAGCGTCTGCGGCAGCGCTTCCTGCACATCGCTGAACACCGCGTTGACCGCATCCGCGGTCGGCGCAGCCTGACTCAGGCCATTACGCAGCGCCTGATCCTGCTGGGCGGTCTGCGTGGTGATCGTGTCGAGGTTGGCCGCCCACCGCTGGATCGCGTCCGAGGAGTTGACCTGGCTGTCGACGACGGGTGCCGAGTTCTGGATGATGTCGTTGACGTCCTGGATGTTCGTCTTGAAGTCAGTGACGATCGCCTGCGTGCCGTCGACAAGACGTTGCAACGCCGGCCCCAAACCGCCTACCGCCTGGGCGGTTTCGTTCAGCAGCATCGGGATCTTGTCGGCCGGTAGCGCCGCGAGCCCCTTGTTGGCGGCGTCCAGCGCCGGGCCGATCTCCTCCGGCACCGTCGACTTGGTGATCGTCTGCCCGGGCGAGAAGTACTGGCCCGGATTTCCGTCCGACACCAGGTCGAGGTACTGCTCGCCGACCGCCGACACCGAATGCACGTTGGCAGTGGCGTCGGCCGGGATCTTGTACTTGTCGCTGATGCTCATCGTCGCCCGGACACCGGTCTCGGTGGGTTCCACGTCGGTGACGCGGCCGATCGTGATGCCCCGGTAGGTGACGTTGGCGGTCGTGTACAAGCCACCCGAGGACGGCAGATTGGCCTTCAGCTCGTACTGGCCGATGCCCGCCAGTGTGGGCAGGCGCAGGAAGTACCAGCCCAACACCAGCAGAGCGATCACGGTCAGCACGCCGAACATGACGAGCTGCGTCTTGATGAAACGGGTCAACATCTAGCCGTCACCCCTTCACTCGCCGCGCTCGACATACGGTCCCCCGTCGGTCATGTTCGGGTGAGGCGTGAACCGAACATCCGGGATCATCGTCTGCGGATCGCGACCCCATGCCTGCTCGAGCGCACGCAGCATTCCAGACACACCGGTACCGGTGAGGAACGCGTTGTCGATCGAGCTCAGCGTCAGGTCGAAGGTGGCCGACGTGTTGATGTAGTCACCCCGGATCACCTTCGGGATGTTGTCGATCGGGTACGGCGCCGTGATGACCAGCTTCAGCGAGTCGATCAGGTAGGGCGCCGCCCGGCCGAGCTGCTTCAACGGCCGCTGCAGCAGCGCCAGGTTGGTGTCGAAGTTGGACCGCGCCTCCGAGAAGGTGTCGGCGGTGACCTTGCTGAACCGGCCGAGCGCCTCGACGGCACCGGTGAACCGGTCCCTGGCGTCGGCGAAATACTTGATCAGCGGCGGGAATTCGGTCAGCACCCGGTCGAGGGTGTTGTTCCGCGCGGCCACGATCGAGACCAGTTCGTTGGTCTTGTCGATCGCCCGGGTCAGGTCGTCCCGCTGCTGATTGAGCTGGTCGGTGAAGGTGTCCAGCTTGGTCAGGAAGTCACGGATCTGTTCGCCGTTGCCGTCCAGGATGTTGGCGACCTCGGTCTGGATGACATCCAAGTTCGAGATGCCACCGCCACGCAGCACCGTGGCGATGCTGGCCAGGGTGCGTTCGGTGGTCGGGAACGACTGTGAGTTCTTCAGCGGAATCGTCGCACCGTCCTTCAACGGCTCGGGCGACGGGTTCGGCGGCGGATCGAGCTCGACGTGCTGGGTGCCCAGCAAGCTGGTCTGGCCGATGCGGGCAATGGCGTTGGCGGGCAACTTGACTCCGGGTTGCAACCCGAGTGTCAGTGTCGGGATCCAGTTCTTCAGCTCGATGGCGCGCACCGTACCGACGAAGACGTCCGCGACCCGGACCCGGCTGTTGACGTTGAGCGCCAACGTGTCCGGCATCTGGACGTACACCGTCATGGCTTTCTCACCGGTGCCGGGACCACCCGGGATCGGGACGTTGGCGATACCGCGCCAGCCGCACGACGTCAGGATCAGGGCCGTCAGCACCAGCACGAAGCCACGCCAGCCGTACCGACGGGTGGTGCTCAGAATCGTGCTCACTGTCCGCCTCCCATCTCAGCGGGTAGCGGCGGACCAGCGGGTGCGGCCGGAGCCGGGCCGGCCGGGGGCGGCGCCCCACCGTTGATCTGCTGCGAGACCGGCAACGGTCCGGGGATCACGTCCGGACCCGGCGGTGGCGGCGGGATCGCGCCCGGGTACCACGGTGGCGGCAGCGGGTTGTTCTGGTCATAGGAGTTCGACGGCGCGCCACCCCGCGGACCACCCGGCGGGTAGTTCACCGGGTCCGGCCCACCCATCAAGGCGGCCAGTGAGTCCGGGGTCAGCATGTTGGCGGTGAACGCCTGCACGTCGACACCCTGCATACCCGGCGCCACGATCCAGCCCTGCTCGTGGTTGCCGTGCGAGAACAACGTGTCGCGCGACCAGATGCCCGGCACCGTCGTGTCCTTGTATCCCGGCGGCGGCCGCAGCCGTTCCTCCGAGTAGGCGATGTACTTCGGCAGCGTCTCGGCGGTCGAGAACTGGTTCACGCCGAACGGCGGGAAGTTGAACTTGATCGCATCCATGATCGGCGCCAGGTATTGCGCGCACATCTCCGCCGAATCCTGGTAACCCAACCGGCTGCCGGATTGGATTGCGCTACAGATGAACTGCATCGGGTTGGCGAAGCTCGCGATCGTCGGAATGGCCACCAGCGCACCATGTGTCGGGTGGTAGATGTTCTGCAGGTTGGCGGCCAAGTTCGGGTAGACGTGCAGCACCGTCTCCAGGCCGTTGCGTGACTCCGGCTGCAGCACCTGGGTGGTGACGTCGGAGAGGTTCTGGATGTCCTTGGTCAGCACCGAACCGTTGTCGTTGACGAACTTGCGCGCGGTGGTCAGCAAGGTGTCGATGTCCTTGACCGCCTTGGCCACTTCCTGATCTGAGTTGGAGAACGAGTTCGTGAACGTGGCCAGGTCGGTGTTGAGCGCCACCAGCTGCTGATCGCTCTTGTGCAGCGCGTTGACGAACAGCGCCAGGCTCTTGAGGACGGCGAAGAAGTCGCCGCGGCCCTCGTTGAGCGCGCTGACCGCGTCGGACAGCGCCTTGAACGTGGTGTTGATCTGCTGGCCCTTGCCCTCGAGCCCATTGGCGAAGGACTCCAGGACGTCACCGAACGGGCCCTTGGGTTGTTCGGGCGTCGGGCCGAGCTTGGTGACGAGGTCAGAGATCTGGTTGCGCAGGTCGTCCCATTCCACCGGCACCTGCGTGCGGTCGATCGGGATGACGGCGTTGTCCGCCATCACCGGGCCACCGGTGTAGGCGGGCGCCAGCTGGATCACGCGGGAGGCGACCAGGCTCGGGTTCAGAATTGTGGCGGTCGCGTTGGCGGGCACCTTGTACTTGTTGTCGTAGTGGAAGGTGACCTTCATCTTGTCGCCGGCGGGCTCGATCTTGTCGATGCCGCCGACCCGCACGCCCATGATCTGCACCCGGTCGCCGGGATAGAGGGCCAACGCTTCGGGGAAGTAGGCCACCACGGTGTTGGTGGTCAGCTTCTCGTAGAGCTTGTAGCCGACCACCGCCACGACCAGCGCGATGATCACCACGAGGGTGCCGACAATGACCGACGTCCGAGACATCTTGGGCAGGCCCAGATTACGAATGTTGAAGACTGTCGACATTTACGCTCCCCCTCCCTGGTCGACGGGCGCCAAGTCGCCGACCGGCGGCACCTGCGGTCCCGGTCCCGGCGGCGGGATCGGCCCGATCAAGGCGTTGGGCGGCGGGGCGTATCCGGGGATGTCGGTGGCCGGTCCCGGTGTCGGGGAAACCGGCACCGTGCGTGCCCCCGGCGGCCCGGGTGCCAGCGGCGGGGCGGGCACCCCCTGGATGGCCGGCGAAAGTTCACCCGGGAACGCGGCGCTCGGAACACCAGGCGCGTAGCCCGCGTCGGGGTTGGGCGCCGAGATGGGCACGTCGGCGCTCGGGTAGCCCGGCCCCCCGAACGGTCCCTGGGTCAGCCCGGCACACGGCAGCGGGTTGGCGTTCGTCGGGATGCCGTCCGGCGGCGGGGTGTACGAGCACGGCGAGCCGGGTCCGACCGCGGGACCGGGATGGTCCGGCGTGCCCTCCAGCGGAATCGGGGCCGGCGGCGGCGCGCCGTTGGGCTGGCGCTGACCGTTGGGATCCGGGAAGCGGAAGGCCGGCAGGCCCGCGTTACGCCAGAACTCCTCGGGATCGATACCGCGCTTCTTGAAGGCGGCGTCCACCCACGGCTGCAGGATCTGGTACGGCAGCAGGTTGACCACGAGCACCTTGAAGTACGGGCCGGAACCGATCGCCTCGGCCAGTGCGCCCATGAACTTCGAGGCGGTGATCAAGACGTCGGACAGATCCGTCTTGTGCTTGACCAGCACATCGCTGATCGTCTTCAGCTGTTCCAGAACGTGATTCAGGTTCGGGTTGTCGTTGACGAAGCCGGTGAACTGCTCGGAGATCAGCGACACATTGGACAGCAGCGCATCGACCTCGGCGCGGCGCTCGTTGACCGCGGCCAGCAGCGTCTGGGCGTTGACCGCCAGGCGGTTGATCTGCTCGCTGCGGTTGCCAAGCACCGCTGCCACCTTGTTGGCGTTGGCCAGCAGCTGCTTGAACTGCTCGTCGCGCTTGCCGATGGTGTCGGAGAACCGGGCCACCCCGTCGAGCGCCGCACTCAGGTGCGGGTAGGTCTGATCGATGGTCTCCGACAACACATTCAGCGATTGCTTGACCGTGTCGATGTCCCATCCCTGCGCGGCCTTGGTCACGTCGAACACAGCGTCGTAGATCTGGTAGGGCGTGGTGGTCTGGCCTAGCGGCAGCACCCCGCTGGCCTGCAACAGCTTGCTGCCGCGGGGCTCGATCTCCAATACGCGCTTGCCCAGGATCGTCTCGGTGCGGATGGCCAGCCGGCTCTCGGTGCCAATCTGCCTGGCGCCCAAGTCGAATCCGATCAGCACCTTGTCGCCGTCAATCTTCAGCGACTTCACGGTGCCGACATCCATACCGGCGATGCGCACCTTGTCGCCCGGGTTCAGCCCGGCGCTGTCGGTGAACTGGCCGTAGTAGGCCGGCTGGGCGAACAGCTGCGGGATGCCGGAAAAGCTCTGCCCCACCCCGATTACCAGGATGACGATCAGCATGCCCGCCAGGCCATTCCTGATGCGGTTGGAACCCTCTAGCGTCCTCATTGCGGCGTGCACCTACCCGTGGGCTGCTGAGTGATCTTCACGGTGCGGACCGGGCCACCCGGCTGCAGGCCGTTGAGCTTGAGGTTGATGTCGCACAGATAGAAGTTGAAGAAGTCGCCGTAGATACCGCCGGCGCGACCGATCATCTTCACGGCTGCCGGGAGCTTGGTCAGCAGGTCGTCCAACCGATCCTGACCGTCGGCCAACGGCTGCTGAATGGTTTCCAGCTTGGCGATGGTGTTCTGCAACTGCGGACGGTCGTCGGCCAGCAGATCCCCCAATGTTCCTGTCGCATTGCTGATATCGGCAACCGACTGGGCCAGCGGGTCGGCGCGGTTCTTGAGCCCGGTGATCAGCACCTCGAAGTTGTTGACCGTCTGGTCGAATTCCTTCTCGTGCTTGACCGTGGTGTCCAGGACGGTATTCAGGTTCGTGATCACCTCACCGATGGCCTGGTCTCGATCGGCCAGCGTGGAGGTCAGCTGAGCGGTCTGGTCCAGGATGTCGTTGATGGTGCCGCCCTGACCCTGGAAAACGGTGACCAGCGAGGAGGCGATGGCGTTGACCTTCTGCGGATCCAACGCCTTGAACAGCGGCTTGAATCCGCCGATGAGTGCGTCGAGATCGAGCGCCGGCTGGGTGCGCGACATCGGAATGAAGCCGCCTGCAGGAAGGATTCGGTCGGCGCCCTCGCCGGTGCCGCGGTCGAGATTGACGTAGCGGTTGCCGATCAGGTCCTGGTAGCGGATCTGGGCGGTGGTCGACTGGTACAGCGGCAACGAGCGGTCGACGTTGAGCGTGACCTGTACCCGGTCGCCGTTGCCGATGAGCTTGATGTCGGAGACCTTGCCGACCTCGACGCCGCCGGCGCGGACGAACTGACCGTCCCGCAAACCGCTCGCGTTACTGAATTCGGCTGTGTAGGAGGTCGTTCGGTCGAAGCGGAACTGCCCGAAGACGACGATGATGATCGCCGTGAAGAGCAGCAGCACGAACGAGAATGCCGCGAGTTTGACTGCTGTGCCGGTGATTCTCATGGGTTGATCGTGTTCTCCCCGACTTGGCGACCCCACACGTACTCGGTGAGGATGGGCTGGCCGAGTTCGAAGTGGTTGTACGGCGCGAGGGAGGCACCGTCGTCGACCACCAGATGCGGCGCAGGCCAGAAGTTCCTATCGATCTTCTGCCAGCAACCCGGCGCACCGCCGGGACCGCCGTGCCCGTTGATCCTGGGCAGGTTGTCCGGATAGACGTAGGGGTTGGGGGCACCGAGGAACTCGGTGACGGTGTCCAGCGAATAGCCGTTGCCGCCGAAGGCATCCAACGCCTGCGGTAAGGCCTCGGCCTCACCCTTGATCTGGCAATACAGCTGCGGGCTGTAGGTGTCGAGCAGCTGGGCGGTCGGGACGAGGTCGGCCTGGCCGCGGACGAAGTACGGGCCGCCGCGCTCGAAGATGTCGGCGCCGGTGTTGCCGAACCCGGTGGAGGCCAGCAGCGCGGCGTCGAGATCCCTCTGCTGGGCGTTGAGCGTGCTGGCGGTGGTGACCGCGTGGTCCAGGGAGTCCCAGAACTGCGGGCTGGCCTTGATGTAGACGTCGGCCAGGTTCGACAGCTGCCTGATGTTGGTGCGGATCTGCGGCATCTGCGGGTTGACGTCGTCGAGCACCGCGTTGCCGTTGACGATCGACTGGCCGAACTTGGTGCCCAGACCGTTGAGCGCCTCGGCGGCCGCGCTGAGGGTCAAATTCAGCTTGACCGGATCGACCTTCTCCGAGATCGAGGTGAGCGTCTCGAACAACGTGTTGAACTCCGTCGTCACGTGGGACACGTCGATCACGTCGTTGCTCGAGATCCGGGTCTTCACCGGATCCTTCGGGCTGGTGAATGCCACGTACTTGTTGCCGAAGACGGTGCTGGCCTTGATTTGCGCGTCGACGTTGGCCGGGATCAGCGAGATGTAGTGCGGGACAACCTCGAGTGTCAGCTCGGCCACGGAGTTGCCATCGCGATTCGCCGAGGCGACCTTGGTGACGCGGCCGATCTCGACGCCGTTGTAGGTGACCTTGGAGCCCACGTCCATCACCAGACCGGCGCGGTCGGACACCATCGTCAGCGTGGTCTTGCGGGTCAGGTCGCCCCGGAATTGGAGGTACACCAACGTGGCCAGCACGAGGGCCAGCAGCAAGAACACCACGCCCGCGAGCTTGAGCGGCGGGCGCCGGGATGAGTTGAGCGGCGTCGTCATCGGAGCTACACCGTGAGGTTGAAGTTCGGGTTGGTGCCGTAGAGCGCCAACGAGGCAAGGAGAACCACGGTCGCGACGGCGACCAGCGATGCGCGCATCGAGATGCCGACCGCCTCGCCGACGCCGACCGGACCGCCGCTGGCGTTGTAGCCGAAATAGCAGTGATTGATCATCACGAAGACGGCGATGATGATGGCGACGACGAACGACCAGAACACGTCGTCGGGCCGCAGGAAGGTGCGGAAGTAGTGGTCGTAGGTGCCCGTCGACTGGCCGTAGAACACCGTCGTGGTGAGCTGCGCGGCCAGGAACGACAGCAGCAGCGCCATCGCGTACAGCGGAATGATCACGACCATGCCGGCCAGGATGCGGGTGGACACCAGGTAGCTGATGGACTTGATGCCCATCACCTCGAGGGCGTCGATCTCCTCGGCGATGCGCATGGCGCCGAGCTCAGCAGTGGCACCGGCACCCACGGTCGCGGCCAGTGCGTGCCCGGAGACCAGCGGCGCGACGACGCGCACATTCACCAGCGCCGCGACGAATCCGGTGAACGCCTCGACACCGATGTTGCCCAGTGACGCGTAGCCCTGGATGGCGATCAGCGAGCCGCCGGACAGCGTCACGAAACCGACGATCGCGATCGTGCCGCCGATGACGGCCATCGCGCCGGTGCCCATGCCGATCTCGGCGATCAGGCGCAGGGTGGCCCGGCGGTAATAACGCAGTGCGTGCGGAATCTGGCCGACCGCGGTGACGGTGAACCAGGCGACGTCACCGACCCGGTCGACGAACCGGCCGGGGGCCGACGCCCACTTGGTCGCGCTGGTGTACGCGCGGGGGTAGCGGGACCGAAGGACTGCCGCAGTACTCATTTCAGTGCCCCGTTCCGAACCGAACACCGATGGTGGTCAGGACGACGTTGACGGCGAACAAAGCGACCACGGAGAGCACGAGCGTTTCGTTCACCGCGGTACCCAGACCCTTGGCGCCGCCGGAGACGGTCAGGCCGCGGTAGCAGCCGACCAGGCCGGCGATGAGACCGAAGGTGAGTGCCTTGACGATCGAGATGATGACCTCCGGCAATCCGGTGATCAGGGTGAGCGTGGAGACGTAGGCGCCGGCGGAGATGTTCTGCATGTAGACGCCGAAGATGAAGCCGCCGACCAGGCCGACGGTGATGACCGCGCCGTTGAGGAGCACGGCGACGAACGTCGCGGCAACCACCCGGGGCAGCACGAGGCGGTGGATCGGGTCGATGCCGAGGACCTCGAGGGCGTCGATCTCTTCGCGGATGGTGCGGGCGCCGAGGTCGGCACAGATAGCCGTCGACCCGGCGCCGGCGACGACCAGCACGGTCACGATCGGGCCGAGCTGGGTCACCGCGGCCAGTGCCGCACCGGCACCGGAGACGTCAGCCGCACCGAACTCCACCAGCAGGATGTTGATCGTGAAGATGATCAGGATGGTGTTGGGGACCGCGACGGCGATGGTCGGCAGGAAGGTCACCCGGAACTGGAACCAGCCCTGCAGGATGAACTCGCGCCACTCGAAGGGCCACTTGGTGGTCGCCTTGGCGGTCAGCACGCACATGCGGAAGAAACCGCCGATGGCGGTCAGCGCCGGACGGGCCTTGTCCTGGAGGTAGCCGCCGACGCCAGTGGTCGCGGCGGTCACCGGTTCACCCACATGACGGGACCACGTCGGTCGTCGCGTGGCGGCAGTCCGACTGGCACGTACCCTCCTTGCCCCGACCCGCAGTGAGTGAGTGTCGTCTCCCTACTACTCAGTAGTAAGGCGGACCACAGGAATGTACCCGATGCCTCACGGGCCGTGCGCCGCATCTGCACTATTGACCCTCCATCCCCACTACTCGATTTTTGTCGCATCCGTAATACGTCGTTCCGCTAGCTGGGATCCGGTGCATCCGAACCGGATTCAACGCTCCCATCGGCCGGGGAGCTGCCGCTGAAACGAATCCGCAATTCCGTCTTCAGCACCTTGCCCGCGGGGTTGCGGGGCAACGCGTCGACGATCTCAAGTCCCTTGGGGTGTTTGTACCGGGCCAGACGTTCGGTCAGAAATTCGTCAAGTTCTTCCAGGCGCAGCGCGGCGGCGTTGATCGCGGCGACCGCCACCGGCACCTCACCCCATTTGGGGTGGGCCCGGCCGATGACCGCCACCTCGACGATCGCCGGGTGGGCGGCCAGCACGTTCTCGACCTCGGCGCAGTAGATGTTCTCGCCGCCGGAGATGATCATGTCCTTCTTGCGGTCGACCACCCAGATGTAGCCGTCGGCATCCGCGCGGACCAGGTCGCCGGAATGGAACCAGCCGCCCGCGAACGCCTCTGCGGTGGCCTGCGGGTTGTTCCAGTAGCCGGCCATGAGAGTCGGTGCGCGATAGACGATTTCACCAACCTCCCCCACCGGGACGTCGTTCATGTCTTCGTCGACGATGCGCGCGGCCACGGTCGGGATGACCTTGCCCACCGACCCGCGCTTCCGGATCGCGTCGTCGCCGAGAAGCATGCACGTCACCGGAGACATCTCGGTCTGGCCGAACGCGGCGAGGATCTTGCTGTCCGGGAACGTTTCCGACATCTCGCGCAACAGGGTGTCCGACGCCGGGGCCGCACCCCAGGACAGCGCCCGCAACCGGATATCGCGCGGCTTGGCTTTCTGCGCCGCGCAGACCGCCTGCCATTGGGCGGGCACCAGGAAGATGCCGGTGACCCGCTCGGCCTCGAGCACGTCGAGCAGCTGGCCCGGGTCGAAGCCGCCGAGCGGGTGGATGACCGTCGGCGTGCCGAGCATCAGGCCGCCGAGGGTGTTGCCGATGCCGGCGATGTGGAACAGCGGAACCCCGATGAACCCGACGTCACTGTTGATGTCGGGGCCGGTGGTGTACATCCCGGTCATCGCCTGACCGGCCAGATTGGTGTGGGTGAGCACCGCACCCTTGGGCCGCCCGGTGGTGCCCGAGGTGTACATGATCAGCGCCGGGCTGTCATTGGGGATGTCCACCGGCGGGTGCTGCTCACCGTCTTCGACGATCAGGTCCTCGTAACCGAGCACCCCGTCCTCGGTCGCGCCACCGGCGACGATCACGGCGGACAGCCCCGGCGCGAGGTCGCGAACGGCCTTGGCGACATCGGCGAGCACCGATTCGGTGACCAGCACGGCCGCTTCGCAGTCCTGGACCAGGAACGCCAGTTCCGGCGGTGTCAGCCGGAAGTTGACCGGCACGGCAATCGCCCCGAGCTGGTTGGCGGCCAGCGTGGCCTCGACGAACTCCGGGCGGTTGAGCATCAGGATCATCACCCGATCGCCGAAGCCGACCCCGCGGCGGCTCAACGCGTCGGCGAGCTTGGTGACCCGGTGGTCGAACTCGGCCCAGGTGGTCGTGCGTCCCATGAATCGCAGTGCGGTGGCGTCGGGTTGCATGAGAGCATGGCGCGCCAGCTGGTTGGTCCAGTTCTGCCGGCGCGCCAGATACGGCTGCTCGGTCGTCGTGGTCAGCTGGCTGGTCACTGGTCTTCGTTGCCCTCTCAACAGTTCCGAATGGCGACAGTTCCCTATGTCGTAAAGGATGCGTGAACCCGGTGGCTGGAGAACGCAATAATCGTTATATTTGATCAAATCTGTTGTTGCTTGGGTCACACTATTGCTTGACCGCTCGCCACACAAGTCCCCGGAGGTCACGTGAACGCACCGGCTTCCACACGGGTCGGCAACCGCCGAGGAAGCCGTCGATCACAGCTGTCCGACGAGGTCGCAGCGCACCTTCGCGAAGGGATCATGACCGGCGTCCTGCGGCCCGGGACCTTCATCCGGCTCGACGAGACGGCGGCCCGGCTCGAGGTCAGCATCACCCCGGTGCGGGAGGCACTGCTGACGTTGCGCGGCGAGGGCATGGTCGCACTCGAGCCGCGGCGCGGCTACGTGGTGCAGCCGCTGAGCCGCCAGGACATCGCCGACATCTACTGGCTGCAGGCCACCATCGCCAAGGAACTGGTGAGCAGTGCGGCCGACCGGCTCACCGACGAGCAGATCGACGAACTCGAACGCGCCAACGAGGCGTTGGAGGCAGCGGTGGCGCAGGGCGATCCGGCCACCGTGGGTGCTGCCGAGTTCGCCTTTCACCGGCTGCTCAACCGCGGGGCGGGCCGGATAAAACTGGCCTGGTTCCTGCTGCACGCCGCCCGGTACATGCCGCCGCAGATCTACGTCACCGACCCGACGTGGGGTGCGGCCGCGGTGGACACCCACCGCCGCTTGATCGAGGCGCTGCGCAGGCGCGACCGGGAAACCCTCGCGGAGCTGTCCGCGGCGGAGTTCAACGACGGCGTGCACCGGCTGCTGGAACAGCTCGAGCGCAACGGGATGTGGCGCTAGCCGGTCGCGCGGCTACGAGCTCGCGGACAGCTGCTCGGCGCGGGTCTTGAGATTGTCGGCCAGGTGCTCGAGCACATCGTTGATCAGCTTCTTGACCATCATGTCCGGCACCGGCAGGGACACCTCGACCTCCAGGTCGACGGTCAGCAGGCTCGAGGGCCCCATCGCGACCACCGAGAACAGCTGGTCCTGTTTGGTGAACACCTCGCCCTGCTGCAGCACGGTCTGGATCTGCCCCTCGCCGGGGTAGTACACCGCCTGGATGAACGTGCCCGACTGGCCCTGGATCTCCATGTCGAGCCGCAGCTGGCTGGGCCGGCCGTCGTCGTAGCGGGCCAGCACGTAGACAGCCTTGGCCTCGGGATTCCATTCGGGATAGGTCTCGAAGTCGGCGACTATCCGAAGGATCGTGTCGGCATCGGCGTTGACTTCAACGGTCTTGCTGACGAGCGGCATCGGCCGATCATATCGGCCTCAGGCGGGCGCCTTCTTGGCCGCGCCCGCCACGTCGGGCGTGCCCAGCGGGGATTCCACCCGGACCGTCTCGTCCCGAATCAGGCCGCGCAGCAAAGCAGTACTGAACTCCGCGGCGATCTCCTTGGCGGTCCGCCTGCCGTCCGGCCGCAGCCACCGGTAGGCGCCCAGCGTCATGCCGATGTAGCCCAGGGCCACCACATGGGTATCGCACTCGAAGAACTCGCCGCTGGCGATCCCGCGGTCGATCAGACCGTGCACGTGCTCGTAGACCTGGGTTTCCTTCTCCCGGACCTCGGCAACCTGCTCCTCGGTGAACCACTCGGTGATGTAGGGCGCCTCCTGGAAGTACACCGCCGCGCCCTCGGGGTTCTCGGCGATGTTCGTCAGGAGCCGCACGGTGTACTGGTAGAGCGCTTCGCGGGCGGTCCAGGACGGATCGTCGTGTACGGCTTCCAGAGTGTTCTCGGCCGCCCGGCGGTAGATGTCGAACAGGATCAGCGACTTGCTCGCGTAATAGTGGTAGACCGTCGCCTTGTTCAGGCCGACGACATCGGCGACGTCATCCATCCTGGTTCCGTGATAGCCGCGCGCGGCGAAGAGCTTCGTGGCGACGGCCAGCAGCTCTTCGCGCCGGGTCATCCCGTTCTCGGATGCCATGATGTCCTCGCTTGTCCTGTGCCGGCGCCGGCCGGCACGGCGTCATTTTGTTCACCGACAACGTCGGCTCTCTATCAACTGGTTGGATAGTTTAATGACCGGTGTCGCGGTTGGGGCCCGCGGACTACACTCCGGCTTATTGCGGTGACGCTCAGGGAGGTGCGAGGGATGGATCCGAATCCGGACTATGACGCGAGCGACGAGGTCGAGTACTTCTTCAGCTGGCTGCCCTGGGCGCTGCGCGGTGTCTACCCACCGCCCGCCTATCCGCCGGTTTAATCACCGCTGAACCGCACCTTTGCCGGCCGGCCTGCGGGCGATGCTCGCCCGCGACCCCGATGAACCGCACCGCGCGGCCAGCTCACTCGAGCTGCTTTTCGACCTCGTTTTCGTGGTCGCCGTATCTCAGTCTTCCGGTGCGCTGCACCATCTTTGGGAGGAACAGCATTTCGCCGCAGGTATAGCGGCCTATGCGATGGTCTTCTTCGCCATCTTCAACGCCTGGATGAACTTCACCTGGTTCGCCAGCGCCTACGACACCGACGACTGGCTCTACCGGATGACCGTCTTCGTTCAGATGGCCGGCGCCCTGGTGATCGCCGCGGGCGCGCAGAGCGCGATGCTGTCCAACGACTTCGGGGCGATCGTCGCCGGGTACGTGATCATGCGGGTAGCCACCGCCGCGCAGTGGATCCGGGCGGCGATCAGCGATCCGGACTACCGCGGCACCAGCGTGCGGTACGCGATCGGCATCGTCGTCGTGCAGGTGCTGTGGGTGTCGTGGTGGTTCCTGGACGGCCCGGTCTGGTTGTTCCCGCTACTGGCGCTGGTCGATCTGTCGGTGGCACTGATCGCCGAGCGGTACCGGGCGACGGCCTACCACCACCATCACATCGCCGAACGATACGGGCTGTTCACCCTGATCGTTCTCGGCGAATCGATTCTGGCAGCGGCCAATTCGATCATCGGCGGGCTGTCGAACGACGACGCCCGTATCGGTTTGATCGGGGTTGCGGTCTGCTCATTGGCGATCGTGGCCTCGATGTGGTGGATCTATTTCGACCGACCGCAGCATCACCAGACCGCGACCAGGCGCCGCTCGTTCTACTGGGGTTACCTGCACTACTTCATCTTCGCCTCGGCCGCGGCGTTCTCGGCCGGGGTGGAGGTCGTCGTCGCCGAACATCTCGGCGAGAGCCATTTGCCCCATGCGGTCGCCGGTCTGACCTTGACGATCCCGCTGGCGGTGTTCCTCCTTGCGACGTGGCTGGTCCTGGACACGGGGCGCCGCGACGTGATCCAGGCCGTCGGGGTGGTGCTGTTGGCCGCGGCGATGCTGGCCGCGGCGCTGCTGCCCGAGCCGACGGTCGCTGCGGCCCTGATCATGGTCGCGGCCGCGGCGCTGGTCAGCTGGCGGCACGCGGCCGATAAGCTTGCGCACTTGTGAGCGACTGGACAACGACCGCGGCCCGTCCGCACGAGATGCGGCTGCGGCTGGACTCCTATCCCGTCATCGGCGCCGTCGAGGCGCGCTACGGCGACATGGATTCCAACGCCCACCTGAACAATCTGGCGCTGGAGGCGATGCACGAGAACGCCCGGGCGACCATGAACCGCAGCCTGTTTCCCGATATCTACGACGTGACCGCCCGGCGGCTGCGCCTGGTCACCTCACAGAACGCCGTGCACTTCCTTGCCGAGGCGCACTGGCCGGGGACCATCCAGACCGGCGCCGGGGTCGGACGGGTCGGGCGCACCTCATTCGTCGCGTCGACCGGATTGTTCGTCGACGGTCGTTGCATCGGGGTCTGTGACACCGTGCTGGTGTTACTCGGCGACGACGGACCGGTCCCGATTCCCGACGACGCGCTCGCGGCGCTGGAGACCGTGCGGCTCGCTACGCCGCGGGCATAGGCCTCGATGGGCGGCGCGGGCGTACCCCGCGCCGCCCGTCCGGCTACTGCTCGGCCTGCTGGCGCGCCTCGTGGACCTTGGCTTGCGCCCGGGCCTTCTCGGCCTCGGCTTCCTTGGCCGCCGCTTCCCGCATCGACGCGGCCTTGTCTTGCTGGGCCTTACCTTCGCGCACCAGATCGTCGCGTCCGGTCACCGAGCCCACGACCTCTTTGGCCTTGCCCTTGAGGTCCTCGATGATGCCGCCGGCAGCATCCTTGGCGGTGTCCTTTGCATCTGACATGACATCCTCCTCCTTTGCGCCGCAACGCAATTGCGGCCTGGGGACCGGCGCGTTGTTGCGCCGACAGGAGTTGGACGGTGGCGCCGCGCGCAACCGAACGCCGCGTCGCCGTGTCGTCGATCACATAGCGGCCACCGCCATCACCGGTGAACGTCGACCACCGTGACGCTAATGGGGACAGCGGTACCCGGTCCGATCACGTCGGAGAGAACACTTTCGGCCCGCTGTCGGACACGCTCGGTGACCGTCACCAAGTCGGCCCCGTACAGGCCGCTCAGCTGGATCTGAACACCTTGCAGCACTTCGTCATTGGAGGTGGCTTCGATCCGGTCGACAAAACAGTCCGGCTCACCGGCAAGCGCCCGGCTCAGGGCCGCGGTCAGCACGAGATCACTGACCCGGATGCGCCCGGAGGCGGCGTCGGGCTCGGGGTCCACGACCGTCAGGGGCCAGCCACCCCGAGGGGTGGCGCGCACCGCGGCCAACACCGCGGGCTCGATGGCCTGCCAGTCCGGTTCCGGGACTGCGCGCAAGAGCCGTCCGGCGTTGTCGTAAATCTCGAGATCTCCTATCGCCATTGCTGAAGCCTCTGCTGAAGGGTTACCCGCGCCCGGTGATGATGCCCCCGGGCGGCATCCGGGCTCAAATTCAGGATGTTGCCAACTTCCGGGAACGTCAACATTTCGATCTCCCGCAGCATCCAGACCGCTCGTTGCCGTGGCGGCAGTTCGGCCAGCGCCTCTTCCATCGCGTCGAGGAAAGCTCTGTTCGACGCGAAGTTGAACGGGCTGGACGCGGCGTCCTGACTGATCGGCTCGATGAGACGGTCGTCGATCGGGATGGCCCGCTTGACGCGGTGAGAATCGGTGACCTTGCGCGCGCAGATGGTGAACAGCCACGTCAGGATGGCGCTGTCGCCGCGGAAGTTCCCGATCTGCCGCCAGGCGGCGACAAAGGTCTCCTGGACGATGTCGTTGACCGCGTCGGCATCTCGGGTCATGCGTCGCGCATAGCGATACAGCGCGGGACCATGTCTGCGCACCAGTTCCTCGAACGCGTCGATGGACCCCGCCGCGGCGGCGGCCGCCAGCTCGCGGTCTCGGTCACCGGCAGGCGGCGGCATCCCGGTTGCGTCGTCGCTGAGCAATGGTCGCCTTCCGCACCTGCATCGAACGTCGCGGCAGTGGCCGGACTGGAGTAATTCGGTGCCGACCGCGATTCGGATGTGTGGTGCACGCCACAGACATCCGGCGTTCGGTTCGCGCCGCCCGCGCCGTCTCACTGGGTGTACGCAACGAGGACAGAGAGGATTCCCCCGATGAGCACCACTGCAACGACCACCCCGGCCACCGTGGCGCCCGCTCCCGCAGCCAACGGTCCACTCACGACCAGCCACGGGCGCACCACCATCGCCGACACCGTCGTCTCCAAGATCGCCGGGCTGGCCGCACGCGAGGTCAACGGCGTCCACGATCTCGGCGGCAACGCCAGCCGCGCAGTGGGCGCACTGCGGGAGCGCATCCCCGGCGCGTCGACGAACTATGCGCAGGGCGTCTCGGTCGAGGTCGGTGAGAAGCAGGCTGCCGTCGACCTCGACATCGTCGCCGAGTACGGCGTGTCGATCGCCGACCTGGCCACCGGGATCCGCCGCAACGTCATCGCCGCCCTGGAACGGATGACCGGCCTGGAGGTCGTCGAGGTCAACATCACCGTGCACGACATCTTCGTCGACGATGACGGTGCCGACGACGCTGCCGGCCAGCTGACTCGGGTCGAATAGTGCACGACGATCCGACCACCGCGGACACGGTCGCGAGCGTCGCTCGCGCCGTGCCCGGCGTGGCGGACCTGCACCCCGGAATGTTCGGCGAGGTGGGGACCTACCTGCCCGGCCGGCGTGTGACGGGGGTCCGCATCCGCGACGACCGGGTGGAGGTCCACATCACGATCACCCCGAGTGCGCACGTCCGCCAGACCGCCGCGGCGGTCCGCTCGGCGGTCAGGGCCGCGATGCCCAACACGCGGGTGGACGTGACCGTCGAAGAGATCGCCGGAGCTTCACCGAACAGCGGAACCGACCCGACATCCCAGGAGGATTCATGACCACCGCTACCGCCGGCATGCTCGCCGGAATTCTTCTCGGCGTCGCCGCCGCAGCCGGCGGCTTCACCGGCTTTCTGCTGGCGCTGCTACTCGGCCTGATCGGCTACGTCATCGGCGGCCATCGGGACGGTGAGTTCGACGCCACCGCCTGGCTCAGGAGCCGGGGCCGTGGCTGAGCACAGCGCCGCTTCCGTCGAGCAGGCTCCAGAGGATCGCCCGCTCGCCGAGTCCCGGTGCCGACCCGCGGCGGCGCCGCTGGCCCCGGCGGGGGCCAGCTATGCCGCGGCCGCTCTCGCGATTCTGCTGATCGCGGTCGGCGCCGTCTGCTTGCGCGACACCGCCGTCCAGGCCGGCCTGGCGGGCGGTGAACCGTGGCTTCCGGTGGCGGTCAAGGCCGTTGACGGTCTGCAACCATCGCCCATCGTGCTGGCCGTGACCATCGCGGCGGGCGTCCTCGGCATTCTGCTGACCGGGCTCGCGGTCAAGCCGCGCCGGGCCACCGCGGTGCCGGCCCGCAGCGACAGCGGCGGGGCCGTCTACGTCCGCCTGCGCGACGTCGCCCAGGCCGCCGCGACCGCCGCCCGGGACGTGCCCGGCGTCGAGCGGGTCGACAGCACCGCGACAACCCGCAAGGTCTCGTTGCGATGCGTGGCGTCGGCACCCGAAATCGCCGAGATCAGGCATCTGGTCGCACGAGCGGTCCGCGACGAACTCCAGCCGCTGGCCCGGCCACCCCGCATCACCGTGCGCGTCCGACAGGAGTCCCGGCGATGACCCGTTTCGCCATCGGCGTCGACCGTGCCGTCACACTGGTCGTCGGCCTGAGCCTGATCGCACTGCCCATCGCCGCCTGGCAGTGGCACATCGGAAAACTGAACGGCGGCAAGGCACTTCGTATGTCCGAGGTCTACCAGGTGCTGCATGCCTCCTGGTGGCCGCTTACCACCGGGGCGGGCGGGCTCATCCTGGTTCTGGTGGGCCTGCGCTGGCTGGCCGCGCACCGTCCGGCACGGCGCGCCACCCGAGTGGCCCTCGATTACGACGACGATCACACGGTCACCGTGAACGCCAACGCGGTGGCCCGGGCATCGGCCACGGCCTTGAAATCGAATGCCCAGGTTCTGAAAGCCAGTGGCGGCGCCGCCGTTCGCGGCGGCATCCCCACCGTGACGTTGACCGCGACGGTCCCGGCGCGGCACGGACTTCACGCCGGCATCCGGGCCGCCGACGCCACCATGCGCACCGCCGGGGCGATGCTCGGCGACACCGTTGCCATCCGCACGGTCCTGCGGACCGACGCCAACCACCGTCAACGCCGGGTCAGCTGAACGGCTACAGCGCCTTGGGCTGGTCTGGGAGACGCTCCCCTGTGCTCGTGACACGAGTAACCACATCGGCGGGCTTCTGCCCCAAGCCAGAACGGCCCGCATCGCTACAAGTCCCCATCTGGGGGAGGCTGCGGGCCAGTTCAGAATTGTCGCGCCCGACGGGACCGATGACGACGCGGCGCGTCCCCCGGGGCGCGCCGCGACATCGGTCTAGGGCTACAGGTTCGTCGCGGTATCGATCACCGTGATCGAAGGACCTTGGCCGGTGGTATGGACTGCGCTCGTCACGTAAAGCTTCCCGTCGGGACCAATATCGAGGCCGACCGGAAAGGCAACAGCGGCGAGGTCACTGACTGTGCCGTCCTGGCCGACGGCGAGCACGTGGCCGGTGACGTCCGCAATGTAGGCGGTGCCGTTCGGGCCCACCGTCACGTTGTAGCTCGCCCTATTCGGTAGCGCGATGGTCTTCTGAAGCACGCCGCCGGAGCTGAAGATCAGCAACGCCCCATCGATGCTCGTACCACTGTCACTCGACGCCGTGACCACATAGACGCGGCCGTCCGGGCCAACGCTGACCCCCAGTGCCGCAGCATCGAGATCGACGGTCGTCATCAGCGAGCCGTCGCCATTGAGGACGGTCAACTTGCCGCTCTGCGGTGTATCGGTGTTGGTGATGACGCTGCTGACATAGATCCGGCCGTTGCCGAGGGCGAGCCCGGCAGCACCGGCGATCGACCGGATCAACTGCGGTGCGTAGCCGTTGACCGGGTCGTACGCCGTAACCGTGCCGAGAGCGACATCAGTGACCAATAGGCGACCGTCCGGCCCGATCTCGACGTCGAGCGCACCACTGCCGGGACCGAGGTCGGCCAATTGGGTGACCGATGTGCCGTCGGCACTGACCACCACAAGTTTGGAATGGCTGCTGCCAGAAGAGTCGTAGTTGTAGCCAAGGACGTACTTCTGACCGCCACTATCGACGGCGATTCCGTACAAGCCGACGAACTCGTTGAGACCGTTGCTCGTTCCGTCCTCGACCAGATCGGTCGGGTCGAGGACCGAGATCGAGCTGGTCACGGTTGCCTGTGTGTAGTCGTTGACGGCGACGTAGAGCAACCCGTCGTTGCCGACCGTGATCATGGTGGGCACGGCCGCGAGACCCGAACCAGACCGTACGGTGCCGATGGGACCGCTCGAATCGACCGCGATCACTCGTCCGTTATTGATCACATAGGCAGTGCCATCGGCACCGACCGCCAACCCCGTGGAGCCGCCGCTACCCAGCGGCACAGTCGATTCGACAGTTCCGTCGGACTGCAGGATCGTCATTTCGGCGCTTCTCGTGTCGCTGACATAGCTGGTCAGGTAGATCCGCCCGTCTGGACCAACCGCCAACCCGGTGACTTCGTGGGAAGTCTGGTCGCCGAGATTTACCGGAGGGAGAACGACGTTGCCGTCGGAATCTATGGCCGACAGATAGCCGGCGACGGTGCCGCTGTCCGGGTCATAGTGGTAGCCGGTGAAGTAGATCGCGCCGTCCTGGCCGACGGCCACGTGGGACGCTCCACCGGAACGGACCGCAATGATCGCCCGCGAACCGGTGACAGGGTTGATCACGGTGATCCCGCCGGGTCCGGCGGTATAGATAAGTCCATCCGAGCCGGCGTCGAAGGATCCGAAACCGTTCAACGCCACTGGGCCCAGATCTGACACCGTCCCGTCGACGTCTACCTTGGCAAGTCTTGTGACTCCCAAGAAGGTGTCGACGACGCCGGCGACATACCTGGCACCGTCGGGTCCTACTGTCAGGCCGACAATGTATTTGAAGTCATCAACGCTGTCGAGGACCGTCTGCACCTTGATGTTGCCCGGATCCACCACTGACAGGGCGTTGTTCTTCAGGACGTAGAGGCCCTGAGTACCCATCGCGATTGCTTCGATATCTGTTCCGTCGCTGGGTATTCCGTTCAGCACGCCGAAGGGTCCCGATGCGTTGACGGTGAAGATCCCATCGTTGTACGCAACGTATACGGTGCCGTCCGCCCCGACCGCAATGCTCGACCCCGGCAAGTTGGCCAACGAAATCCGCTTGTCGACCGAACCGCTTGGGCCCACGACCACCACGGTGTACGTGGAGCTGTTGGGATCAGCGCCGAGAATGTAAGCGTGCCCGTCTGCACTGACGACCAGGCCTTTCGCATCGGAGTATCGGAAGCCGAGATCGACCGGCGCGACCGCTACCGAACCGTCGGGGTTGAGCACTGTCAACGCCGAGGGGATCGCGTCCTCTCCGAAGCCGGCCCATGCGGTGAGGTAGATCTTCCCGTCGTTGCCGACAGCCATATGGACCGCGTCTCCGCTCAAGTCCGTGCCGATGTCGACCGAGCCGAGCTCGCCGTCGTCCAAGATCACGTGTGGGGTGCCATCGGTGTCATACACCGTCAATGTGCCGTCTGCACCCGACCAGCCGTTGTCGAGGACATATACCCGATCGTCCGGGCCGACCGTCACGTCGGCGAGGTACGGCCACCCGATGTTGTCCAGGTCGATGACGGGGGTGATCATGCCGTCCTCACCGAGTCGGCCGACGACAAATCGGTCGTATCCCATTCCAGTGTCACCTATTTCAACGAATGCCTTTCCCACGACGTACACACCACCGGAGGCGGTGATCTGGATCTGAGGTTGGTCGAAACTCGCCAGGGTCAGCGACGACTGGGTGGGTACGGCGACGTTGACGGTGACGGCGGCGCTGTTGCCGGTGGTTCCATCGGAGATGGTGTAGGTGAAACTGTCAGTCCCGGTGTAGTTTTCGTTCGGCGTGTAGGTGATGGTGCCGTCTTCGTTGACTGCTACGGTGCCGTGCGCGGCCGTCCCCGCAACAGTCACGCTCAACGGGTCGCCGTCCACGTCGGTGTCGTTGCCCAACACATCGATGGTCACCGGCGTGTTCGGGGCGGTACTGGCCGAATCGTTGACAGCTGTGGGTGCGTCATCGACGGGGGTGACGGTCACCGACACGGTGCCTGTGGCAGTGCCGCCGTGGCCGTCGGAAACCGTGTAGGTCAGCGAGTCGACGCCATGGAAATCGGCGTCCGGGGTGTAGGTGAGTGTGCCGCCGGCGAGCACCGCCGAACCGTGTCCGGGCTGACTGATCCCGGTGACGCTCAGCGTGTCCCCATCCTTGTCAGAGTCGTTGCCCAACAATGTCACCGTACTGATCGAGACCGCAGTGTCCTCGGCGGTGGTCACAGCGTCTCCGCCCGCGATGGGAGCGTCGTTGACCGGCGTGACCGTCACCGACACGGTGCCGGTCGCCGTGCCACCGTGGCCGTCGGAAACCGTATAGGTCAGCGAGTCGACGCCATGGAAATCGGCGTCCGGGGTGTAGGTGAGTGTGCCGCCGGCGAGCACCGCCGAACCGTGTCCGGGCTGACTGATCCCGGTGACGCTCAGCGTGTCCCCATCCACGTCGGAGTCGTTGCCCAACAGGGTTGTTGTAGAGACCGAGACCGGCGTGCCCTCGACGGTACTCGCGGAGTTGGGACCCGCCACCGGCGCATCATTGACCGCGGTCACCGTCACCGCCACCGTGGCCGTCGCCGTGCGCCCATGCCCATCCGACACCGTATACGTAAAGCTATCGGCACCAGAGAAGTTCGCCGTCGGCGTATAGGTCACCGTGGTCCCATTGAGCACCGCGGTGCCGTGCGCCCCCGACGACACCCCCGTCACCGACAACGCGTCACCATCGGGATCAGAATCATTGCCCAACAACGTCCCCGCACTGATCGACACCGCAGCATCCTCAGCAGTCGTCACCGTGTTGTTCCCGGCCACCGGAACGTCATTGACCGCGGTCACCGTCACCGCCACCGTGGCCGTCGCCGTGCCCCCATGCCCATCCGACACCGTATACGTGAAGCTGTCCGCCCCATTGAAATTTGCCGTCGGCGTATAGGTCACCGTGGTCCCATTGAGCACCGCGGTGCCGTGCGCCCCCGACGACACCCCCGTCACCGACAACGTGTCCCCATCGGGATCAGAGTCATTGCCCAACAACGTCCCCGCACTGACCGACACCGCCGTGTCCTCAGCCGTCGTCACCGAATTCCCACCGGCCACCGGAACGTCATTGACCGCGGTCACCGTCACCGCCACCGTGGCCGTCGCCGTACCCCCATGACCATCAGACACCGTGTACGTGAAGCTGTCCGCCCCATTGAAATTCGCGTTCGGCGTATACGTCACCGTCGTGCCGTTCAACACTGCGGTGCCATGGGCACCCGACGACACCCCAGTGACCGACAACGCATCCCCATCGGGATCAGAATCATTACCCAACAACGTCCCCGCACTGACCGACACCGCCGTGTCCTCAGCCGTCGTCACCGAATTCCCACCGGCCACCGGAACGTCATTGACCGCAGTGACCGTCACCGCAACCGCGCCCGTCGCCGTACCCCCGTGCCCATCAGACACCGTGTACGTGAAGCTGTCCGCTCCATTGAAATTCGCGTTCGGCGTGTAAGTGACCGTGCCATCCGTCAATACCACCGAACCGTGCTGACCCTGACTGACCCCACTGACCGACAACGCGTCCCCATCGGCATCGGAATCATTGCCCAACAACGTCGTCGTGCCTACCGACACCGCAGTGTCCTCAGCCGTGGTGAGCGTTCCGTCGTTGACGACAGTCGGCGCCTGGTTGGGTTTGGAGACGAAACCGATCGCAGTCAGCAAATTGGTGATGGTATTGCTGATGGCTGTGACTGCCGTGTTGACTGCGGTGCTGATCGCGGTCAGCGCAGTGTTGACGGCGTTGTTGATCGCGGTCAACGCGGTATTTATGAACGACCCGAGGGAGCTGATGAAGGACTCCAGCGGGCTGGCGGCGGCGTGAGGAGTGGCCAACGCCGAGAGTGTCTTCGCCGCAGTGGTCTTAGTGAGCGGTTCGGATTCGTCGGCCTCGGTCTGTGACGTCAGCCGGGAGCTAGCGACGACCTGCCGCGTGCGGCCGCGGCCACCGAATTCGCGACGGGTACCGGCCAACAACACCACATCCGTTGGCGAGCCAACCGGATCACCCCCCGGCGACCCGGTGCCCGACAACGTTGCGAGCGCGCCACCAATTGCCTGGTTGCTCGTCGGCGCCATCGCCGACGCGGTGGCTACCGGACCCGCCGGGTGTGCGCCCGCAGTGACAACCACGTCGGTCCGAGGCCGCGCCACATCATCTGAGTGGTTGTCCGCGGAATCCTGGCCACCCGTTGCCGTAACGGGGGTGTCGGTGCCGACGGCCCTGGCCTCCGATTGATCGTGCTTCGCGGTTGGCGACAACGTTGCAGGACCATCTGCTGGTACCGCGCCGGCATCACGACCGTGGCGTCGTCCCCGGTCCGCGGTGTCACCCGTCTGAGCCGAGCCGGCACCGGAAGTCGCGTCCACGGGACGGCGCCCCACATGCGCCGACGACCGACGACCCGCTCCGACGGACGCGCCGCCCGCGCCGTGGCCTCGCGACGAGGCCTTACTCGGTTGATCGGAGCTGGCTGACGCGGAGTCCGATCCGTCGGCATGTGCGACCCCACACGTCAGCGAGCCCAGGCCCACCCCGACCCCGAGTGCGACGGCCAACGCGCCGATCCGCCCGATCGCCTTCTCCATGCGCAGCGTCTTGCCGACAGAAATTGAGTGCATGATGCGGCCTCCCCGTCCAGCCGGAATATCCGGTTCCCGGCGGAATGCTATGGAGACGGGTCGAGACACCGATACAGGGATTTCCCTGGTATTTGCCAGGCCGATGCCAGCGAACGACGAGCGATGCGGCGGTCCGGCGCCGTAGACAGCGACCGTTTGGCGGTGCTGTGCGATACCGACTGTCGACGACATCGTAAAAAATGAGTACCGTCGCGCCCTAAACGAGTAGCGACTTACCCTAATCACCTGCCAGGTCTCTGTCAGGATCCTGTTCGTGGGGGTACAGATCGTCGGTCGCAGCCACGAGCTGCAACGGGTGCAGGCAGTACTCCAACAGGCCCGCAGTGCACCGACGGCAATGATCCTCGACGGCCCGGCGGGCATCGGTAAGAGCACCGTATGGCGTGCCGCGACCGACTGGGCGAGGGCCGCCGGATTCATGGTGTTGACCACAACCGGGGCAGCCGCCGAGGCAGGATTGGCGTGGGCCGGCCTGGCCGACCTGCTCGCCGATATCGACGACGCGACGCTGGCCGGCCTGCCGGCACTACACCAACGCGCGCTGTGCGCGGTGAGCACCGGCGAGTCGGTCCCTGGTGGAGATGAACGACTGGTGGCGACCGCTTTTCGAGCCGCCATCGAAGCGTCGTCTCGCCGCCGGCCCGTACTGATAGCGGTCGACGACGCCCACTGGCTCGACGAAGCCACCCGGCTGGTGCTGGGCTTCTCGGTGCGCCGACTCTCCGGACCGGTAGGAGTGGTGGCCGCCTACCGCAGCGGTGACCCCGGCACCCTCGACCAGTCTTGGGTGGCACCTCGTGATCCTGAGGCCTTGTCGCGTGTGACGGTCGGCCCCATGAGCCTGGGTGCCCTGCACGCAGTGATCGCGACCCGCCACGAAATGACCCCACCCCGACCCACGATGGTCCGCATCCATAGCCTGTCGGGCGGAAACCCTTTCTACGCATTGGAATTGGCCCGCGGGCTACATGAACATGCCAGTGCTGACCTCGCCGTGCTGCCGCCGACGCTCACCCGGCTGTTGGGTGAGCGGATCGGCGACCTCGACCCGCTCACTGCGCAGGCCGCCGTGACCGCGGCAACCGCGGCCGAACCGACCGTGGAATTGGTCGCGGCGGCCATCGGTCGCCATCCGACCGAGCTCGTCGAAATCCTGCAATCTCTGGAAAGCCGGGGGGTGCTCGCCTTCGACGGGCACCGCATCCGGTTTTCTCATCCATTGATCGCCTCGGCCATCATCGCCGACGCCGACCCGACCGCCCGGCGTCACGCCCACCGTTGCTTGGCGAACGTGATCGACAACCCCGAACTGCACGCGCGCCATCTCGCCCTCGCCACGCCCTACGGGGATCCGGAAACCCTGGCCGCGTTGGACGGTGCCGCCGAGTCCGCCGCAGCGCGCGGGGCTTATAGCGTGGCCGCCGAACTCGTCGGGCTGGCAATCGGTCTCGGCGGCGACACCGGATCACGTCGGCTGCGCGGCGCCGAGTTCCACTTTCGCGCGGGTGCCCTCGATGAGGCAGAGGAGTTGATCGCCCCCGTCGTAGACACGTTGTCTGCGGGACTGTTCCGAGCGCTCGGTCTCATAATTCTGGGCAGTGTGCGCGGCTATCGCGACGGCATGGCCAAGGCCGTAGGAGTGCTTCAGCGCGCCGTCACCGAAGCCGCCGAGATTCCCGCGCTGCGAACCCAGGCACTGTTGCTGTTGGCGCTCGCGACAGGACTGGGCGGCGACATGGCCACCTGCGTGGCCCACGCCCGGCAGGCACGTCATGATGCCGACGAGACCGGGATCGCCGCGTTGCGTAGTCAAGCACTGGCGTTGTGGGTGCACGTCAGCTTCATGTACGGACTGGGCACCGACACCGAAGCCTTGCGGACCGCTCTCGAACTCGAAGACTCCGACAGCACGGTGCCCGCGACTCTTCAACCGACCGCGGTGTACGCCATCAACTGCGCGTGGACTGGTCGACTCGACGAAGCCCGCACAGCAATGGACGAGGTGGCGCGCCGTTGCGCCGAACGCGGAAGCGAAGTCGACGTGGTCTGGGCCGCTGAACAACTCACAATGATCTACATCGGCCTCGGCCGCTACCACGATGCGCAACAATGCGCCGCCGAGGCGCTCGAGCGAGCCAGGCAGGTCGACGCCCAACTTCCCCTGATCAGCGCCTACACCTCAGTGGCCGGCGCCGGCGCCTACCGAGGTGACCGGGAACTCACGCGCACCGCAGCACGCCAGGCAATCGAGTTGGCCGGTGCTGCGCAGCTGACCTATCTGATTGGTCCGCCCCTGATGAGTTTGGCGTTCGTCGAGGTTTCCGCCGGTGACTATGCGACGGCACTACAGACTCTGCAGCCGCTACTGGCCGCCTTCGATCGCGTGCACGGCACCGAGATCATGGCCGGCGCCTACCTCCCCGACGCGGTGGAAGCGCTGACCGCCGTCGGTCGCGCTGATGAAGCCGAGCCTTTGGTTGCGGCGCTGGAATCCAATGGCGCACTTCACGATCGCGGATGGATGCTGGCGACGGGGGCGCGGTGCCGCGCACTGATGGCGGCGGCGCGCGGCGATCTCGAGGCCGCCTTCGGGCATGCGGAACGGGCAATGGCCCACCACGACCGGTTACCCATGCCCTTCGAACGCGCACGCACCCTGCTACTGGTCGGCCAATTACTGCGCCGCCGGCGACGTCCGCAGGCCGCCTACGAGGCGTTGCGCCAGGCAGCTGACGTCTTCACCGAGATCGGGAGCCCGTTGTGGGCGTCCCGCGCACAAAGCGAGCTGGATCGGCTCGCCGCGCGCTCGGCCGGCGGTGTGCTGACCGGCGCCGAACGCCAGGTCGCCGAGTACGCGGCCGCCGGGATGTCGAACAAGCAGATCGCCACGGCGTTGTACCTTTCGCCGAAGACGGTGGAGATGTATTTGTCCAACGTCTACCGCAAGCTCGGCATCCGCTCTCGCGCACAGCTCGCCGGCCGTCTCGACGGTACTGGTGCTACGGGTACTCAGATCACGCCGCCGTCGGCGGCGATGTAGGCGCTCACACCGCCGGTCACACGATCCGGCGGACAGCCTGCATCTCGACAGACCCGCCACACTGCTTCAGCGGTATCGGCCCGGAACAGCCCGAAGACCATCTCGTCCACCGGGGAGGTCACCGTCAACACCACCGACACCTCGGTCCCCCGCAGTCGGGCTGCCGCGGCGTGGTCGATGAGCCTGCCGGCGACATCCCCAGTCGAGGCGTCGAACAGCGCCGTCTGATACCACTCCACCAGAAAACGATGGCCCGGGTTCTGCGAAATCCTCACCCAACCAAGCTAACTCGCCGTCCGGCCGGCTGAATCAGGGATTCCCCTGGTCGTGCGCTCACGCGTCGGAGAAATCACCGTCAGGCACCGCGACGACGACCGTCGTACCACCACCCGGAGTGTCGACCAACCGCACCGAACCGCCCATCGCCTCGACACCGACCACCAGCGACGACAACCCGATGTGCCCCTCGGCGACCTTCTGGTTGAGAACGGCCGGGTCGAAGCCGACGCCATTGTCGACCACCCGCAGCACCAGCGAATCGGCCTCGTGATCCAATTCCACCCTCAGCCGGGTGGCCCGAGAGTGCTTGTGCGCGTTGGCCAACAGCTCACGGGCGGCGCGATAGAGCAGGGCCTGGGACGTCGGCTTGCCCACTTCTTCGACTGCACAGTCGATGCTGACGTTCCAGCGGCGCTCGTACTGCCCGACCAGTTCACGCAGGGCCGCGCCAAGGCCGACCTGCGCCAGCACCTGGGGATGCAGCGTCGAGACCGCGCTGCGCAACATGTTGATGGCGTCCTGCAGCGCGGTGTCGACCCGCTCGAACCCGATGGCCGAGGGCTGTTCGCGCAGGTCCTCCAGATCCAGCCGGGCGGCGAGCAGGTTCTGCAGCGGCCCGTCGTGGAGTTGCTCGGACAGCTGCCGGTTGTTGCGCTCGTCGGCCTGCATCGACTCCGAGACCAGCCTGCGCCGTACCTCCAGAAGCGACCGCACCCGGGCCCGGCGGCGGGCCAGCACCAGGCACAGCGCGGTGGTGGCCAGCGCCAGCCAGGCCAGGCAACCGACCTGGACGTAGACGACGTTGGGCAGACCCATGGTGTCGTCACGCTTGGAGTAGATGATCCAGGCCACCAGGTATCCGACCGCCGTGCTGGCCCCGATCAGCGCGGTGATCTCCGGTCGGTCCAGGAAGGCGACGGTGATCGGGATCAGGAAGAAGATCGGCAGCAGCCAGCTCGTCGCGCCCCCGGAGGCGACGCACATGGCCAGCACCGCCACCACGTCGATGGCGGTCGACGCCCAGCCGAACCACCATTGCAGCGGCCTGCGGACCACGACGGTCAGCCATACCGCGGCGGTGGCGGTGTAGACGATCAGCACCGACCAGTACACGGCGGGCAGCCAATGGTCGACGCCCTCGATCCACACCAGCAGCCCGATCAGCACGATCAGCGGCAGCCGCAGGACGGCCGCGACCCGGACCGGCTCGGTGCCCAGGAAATCGGCCGCGCGGCTCAGCGGGGCCGGCAGATTACTCAAGCAGTCCCCGCCGCATCGCCTCGGCGACCGCCGCCGCGCGGTCCCCGACACCCAACTTCTCGTACAGCCGCTGCACATGGGTCTTGACCGTCGAGGGCGCCAGGAACAACGCCTCGGCGATCGCCGGAATGCTGCGTCCCCCGGCGATCATGCTGAGCACTTCGCGTTCCCGCGAGCTCAGCGACGGTCCGGACGGCTCGGCGCGGCGCCGGATTTCGACCGCCAGCCCGGACGCCAGCCGGGGGGCCAGAACGTCGCGGCCCTTGGCGCAGTCGAGTACTGCGTTGACGATCTCCGATCGGCTGGAGTCTTTCGGCAGATAGCCCGCCGCGCCTTGTTGCAGCGCGTGATAGACGATTTCGGCGTCGTCGTGCGCGGAGACCAGCAGCACCCGGGTCGGCAGTTCGTCGCGGCGCACGGCGGCAGCCACCTCGGCGCCGTCCATTCCGGGCATCCGGTAGTCGAGCAGCGCGACGTCGGGCGTGTGTTCCTTGATCGCTGCCAGGGCCGACGTGCCGTCCTCGGCTTCGGCAACGACCTCGACCTCGCCGCTGCCCGACAACGCCCGGACCAGTCCGTCGCGGAACAGCGGGTGGTCGTCGCCGACGACGACGCGCACCTTTCGGTTATCGGACATGCCAGGAGCTTCCCACAGGGGTCCGCTGATCGGGGGACAAACACTTCATCCCCCGCAGGGGCCTATCGGCGGACAGACAGCTCCCGACCTGCGCGGGATAGTCGATTCATCGCCGAAAACCATCGGCCGCAGAAGCAAGGAGACGGACATGGACCACACATTCACTCGTCGCTTCACCACCGCCCTGGCTGGCCCCACGCTGGCGGTGGGCGTCCTGGCCGGCACCTTGATCGTCGACACCCCCGCAGCGACCGACACCATGGGCCTGAGCCTGGCCTCGGTTTCCTCGGCCGGACTGGTCGACATCCACCTGTAACTCCACTCAGCAGCCGCGAAACTGCGCGAGAGCGAGGAGGTCAGATGAGCACTACCCGTCACTTGTCCACGAGATCCCGGAGGTTTATTGATCGCTAACCCTCTTACTCCACATGACAACGAGGCCCTCCCTATGGTCATAAGGGAGGGCCTCGTTGTTGTTTAGACGGGTGTCATATCGTGGCGGTCATGGATTTCGCCATGTCTGCCAAGGGTGCTGACTACCACAAACGCCTCACCGAGTTCATGGTCGAACATGTCTTCCCGGCCGAGAAGGTCTACGACGAGTACCGCGAGGCCGCGGGCCCGGGTGACTTCACCGTGCCGCCGGTGGTCGAGGAACTGAAGGTGCTTGCCAAAAAGCAGGGCCTGTGGAACCTGTTTCTGCCGCCGGAGTCGGGGCTGACCAACCTGGAGTACGCGCCGCTGGCCGAGCTGACCGGCTGGAGCACCGAGATCGCGCCCGAGGCGATCAACTGCGCGGCGCCCGACACCGGCAACATGGAGACGCTGCACCTGTTCGCCACCGAGGAGCAGCGCAAGACATGGCTGGAGCCGCTGCTGGCCGGCGAGATCCGCAGCGCTTTCTCGATGACGGAGCCGGCGGTCGCCTCCAGCGATGCCCGCAACATCCAGACTCAGATGGTCCGCGACGGTGACGACTACATCATCAACGGCCGCAAGTGGTGGACCTCAGGCGCCAACGACCCGCGCTGCAAGGTGCTGATCGTGATGGGGCGCACCAATCCTGACGCCGCCTCGCATCAGCAGCAGTCGATGATCCTGGTGCCCACCGATACCCCCGGCGTGCAGATCCTGCGCTCGACGTCGGTGTTCGGCTGGCAGGACCAGCACGGCCACGCCGAGGTGATCTACGACAACGTGCGGGTGCCCGCGTCGAATCTGCTGGCCGAGGAGGGCATGGGCTTCGCGATCGCGCAGGCGCGGTTGGGCCCGGGCCGGATTCATCACTGCATGCGCGCGATCGGGGTCGCCGAGCGCGCGCTCGCGCTGATGACCCATCGCGCCCGTACCCGCATCGCGTTCGGCAAGCCGCTGGCCGAGCAGGGTGTGGTGCAACAGCAGATTGCGTTGTCGCGCAACGAGATCGACCAGGCCCGCCTGCTTTGCCAGAAAGCCGCCTGGACCATCGACCAGCACGGCAACAAAGAGGCCCGCAATCTGGTCGCCCAGATCAAAGCCGTCGCGCCACAGATGGCCTGCAACGTCATCGACCGGGCGATCCAGGTGCACGGCGGCGGCGGAGTCAGCGATGACTTCCCGCTGGCCCGGATGTACGGCTGGCAGCGGGCCATGCGCATCTTCGACGGACCCGACGAGGTCCACATGCGCAGCATCGCCCGAGCCGAGATCGGCGCGGAGCCAAGCGCTTTCGCAGCGGCGGTGACCGGCGCGTGAGCCACACTGCACTGTCGGGTGCGTGGAACTTCCGCGATATCGCCGACACCACCGGGATCCGGCCCGGCAAGTTCTTCCGGTCCAGTGAGCTCAGCCGGCTCGACGACGACGGCCGGGAGGCCTTCCGCCGCTTGGGTATCACCGATGTCGCCGATCTGCGCTCGCCGCAGGAGCTGGAGCGCCGCGGCTCCGGAGCGGTGCCCGACGGCGTCGCCATCCATCTGCTGCCGTTCCCCGACCTGTCCAACACGACAGCCGAGGCGCCGCACGAGACCAGCTGGCAGAAGATGATGACCGAGAAGGTCGACGACGAGGACGTCGAAGACGCCGCCGAACGCTTCATGACCGGCGAATACGAGAAGTTCCCCGTCCTCGCCGGCGCGCAACGCGCAGTGCGCCAAGTGTTTTCGCTGTTGAGCGCGGGACGTCCGGTGATCACGCACTGCTTCGCAGGTAAGGACCGCACCGGTTTCACCGTCGCGGTCGTGCTGGAGTCCATCGGCGTGCCGCGCGACACGGTGCTCTCCGACTTCCTGCGCAGCAACGACGCCGTCGAATCGCTGCGTGAGCGGATCATGGAGTCGATCGTCAGCCGGGCCGGCGAGACGCCGGAGATCGCCACGTTCGCCGAGGCGCGCCTGACCAATGGGGTGCTCGGTGTGCGGGAGGGCTACCTGGCCACCGCGCACCGGGTGATCGCGGAGAATTACGGCGACCTGGATGGCTTCCTGCGCACCGCGGGGGTGTCCGAAGAGGACGTTGCGCGTACCCGCAAAGAACTACTGGGTTAGCAGCAGACCAGCCACCCACACCCCGGTGGCGATCAGGCCTCCGGACAGCTCGACACCGACCGAGAGCGCCGCGGCCTTCAGCGCAAGGACCGTTGCCGCCCAGGCACGCCGCTGATCGCGCCGGGCCGCCAGCTCGGCGAGGTACACGCCGAGCACGAAACCGAACAGCAGGCCGATCACCGGCACCACGAAGAAGCCGATGATGCCCAATACCGCACCCGCACCCAGTGTCCATGTACCCACCTCGCCGGCGCGCATGCGCCGGGCGGGCAGGAGGTACTTGATCAGCAGGGTCGCGCCGAGCACCGCGGTGACCACTCCCAGCACCACCCAGGACACCAGGCTGCCCTCGACGACAGCCCACACCGCGATGGCCGCGTAAATCAGCAGGGTGCCCGGCAACAGCGGCACGATGACGCCGACCAGCCCGATCGCGATGGCCAGCCCCACCAGGACGATCCCGCCGGTGCTCACTCGGTCAAACCTACCTAGGCCCGATACAGCCCGAGCGCCACGTAGCCGATGAACACCGCCACCAGAACGCAGTCGACCAGGAGGATGCGGCGACGCGCGCGGTCGGAGAAGGTTCGGCCCAACCGGGCACCTGCGGCTGCCAGGGCGAGCTGCCACGACAGCGACGCCGCGAAGGCGCCGACGACGATGGCCGCCGCCTCGACAGCCCGGTAGGGCGGTGCCGCGGCGACGATGAGGCTGAGAAAGTAGATGACCGTCATGGTGTTCATCAGCGTGAACGCGAGGAATTCGGCATAGGCGCGGATCGGCGACCCGCCGTGCCACGTGCGTGTCGGCGCCGAGTCGGCACCAGGATGCAGAAGCTGACGCACGGCGAGCACCCCGATCAGCAGCAGCACCGCAATCGCGAGCCAGTGCAGCAGCTCGGCCCACGGTGCGAGCAGGCGATTCAGTGCAGCACCGGCCGCAACTGCGATCGTGGCCCACACCGCGTCGCCGGTCGCGATACCCGCTCCGGCCGCCGTGGCGACGCCAAACCCGGTGTGGGCCGAGGTCTCCATCACGAGCATCGCGGCGGCGCCGGACAGAACCGCGGCGCTGAGACCAATCAGGAAGCCGGCGGCCAGCGCTCCGATCACCTGCGTTAAGGCCCGACCTCGAGCCGCAGAGGGGTGCAATGGTCGCCGTTGATCGGCTCGAGGTCCATGGAGCAGGCCGTCACGACCACGTGAACGGCGGTCTCGGCTCGAAGCGTGACGGAGTCACCCGGGCTGGTCAGCGCCGGAAGCGCAGTGAACGACCCGTCGGCCTCCACAGGGGAGCGCTGGAAGAAGTTCACCGGGTCCGGGACAGACTGCGGGTGCCAGTCCACCTGCACCGCAGCTGTACGGAAATTCTCGCTGCAGCTCGGGTGGTAGCCCGCGTATGCCATCGCTCGGTACATCTCCGCACTGCAGGGCGGCTCAAGCATGTCGTGCGCGCCGGGTGAGTCATCCCGCTCGAACGTGAGCAGCGGACGGTAGGCGGTGCTGAAGAACGACTGACCGACAGCCGGGAACAGCCGCCAGGTACAGGCTCGCGTCACCGGAACACTGAGCCACTCGTCGAGGTCGCTCGCCGAAACCGCGAACAGGTCGGCGACCTGGGACCCCTCGATGTCGATGATCTTCAGCCGATGGCCGGCCGCCAGGGTCACTACCGCGCCGGATTGCGCGGGAATCTCGACAGTTGTCGGCACATCGCTTGTTGGCACCACCATCAGCCGAAACCTCCCGACTCGGGGCCACGATGCTACCGCCGCAAGCCCAGCGACGGTGCGCGATCCGAGGCGTCAGCCGAGCTCGACGGTGGTGTGAGCCACCATCCTGGGAGCCCGAACCGGCACCGCGGAACAAACTGGACATGTGTCTTGTACAAGCGCGCACCAGCCGATAGTTTGGCCCGATGCGCCACGAAACACCGCGCCATCCCTACCTGGGTGTAGCGCATAATTGCATTTCATAAGTGATTTTCCCGAAGCCCGTACCAACATCGCGGGGCGGCGGGCTAAAATAGACAGGTGTCCAGCGGCATGATGTTGGACCTCAGGTAATCCCATTCGGGATCTCTGGCCACCGGCAACCGCGCAGGGGGTACGGAGTTCGCAGGTGAACCCTGCCATTCCATACACTGACATCTTCCATCCGGCCTCGCCCACGACCAACCAGATCGGACCGCATCGATGCTCATCGGGATTCCACGCGAGTCTCTACCGGGGGAGACGCGTGTCGCCGCCACACCGCAGACCGTCGGACAGCTCATCAAACTCGGTTATGACGTCCTCGTCGAATCCGGTGCGGGCGTCGCGGCGAGCTTCTCCGACGAGGCATTCGTCGAGGCCGGTGCAGGTATCGGGACCACCGCGGAAACGCTGGCCACCGATATCGTCCTCAAGGTCAACGCACCCACCAGTGCCGAGATCGCCGCACTGCGCGACGGGGCGACCTTGATCAGCCTGATCTCCCCGGCCCTGAAACCCGACCTCGTTGAAGAACTGTCCACGCGGCCCATCACAGTGCTGGCCATGGACGCGGTCCCGCGTATCTCGCGAGCCCAGTCTCTGGACGTCCTGTCGTCGATGGCCAATATCGCCGGGTACCGCGCGGTCATCGAGGCAGCACATGCGTTCGGCCGGTTCTTCACCGGCCAGGTGACCGCGGCGGGCAAGGTTCCGCCGGCCAAAGTTCTGGTGGTCGGCGCGGGTGTGGCCGGCCTGGCAGCGATCGGCGCCGCAGGCAGCCTGGGTGCCATCGTGCGCGCCACCGACCCGCGCCCCGAGGTCGCCGATCAGGTCAAATCCCTTGGTGGTGAGTATCTTTCGATCGAATCACCGGAGATCGAGGTATCGGCCACCGGGTACGCCAAGGAGATGGGCGACGATTACAAGGCCCGCGAGGCGCAGCTGTACGCCGATCAGAGCCAAGATGTCGACATCATCATCACAACGGCGCTGATTCCCGGGCGGCCCGCGCCGCGCATCATCACCGCCGACATGGTCGCCTCGATGAAATCGGGCAGTGTCATCGTCGATATGGCCGCAGCCAACGGCGGCAACGTCGAGGGCACCGTCAAAGACCAGGCGATCCTCACCGACAACGGCGTGACCATCATCGGCTACACCGACCTGGCCGGCCGGCTGCCCGCCCAGGCATCCCAGCTCTACGGGACCAACCTGGTGAACCTCCTCAAACTGTTGACCCCGGAGAAAGACGGCGCGCTCGTACTCGATTTCGACGACGTCGTGCAGCGGTCGGTCACCGTGGTTCGCGACGGCGAGACGACGTGGCCGCCACCACCGGTACAGGTATCTGCTGCCCCGGCACCGGCGGCGACAGCCGCCCCTGCAGTGCAGCAGACGAAAGAGCCGATGACGATGGGCCGCAGGCTCGGCATCACCTTCGGTGCCGCCGCCGTGCTGTTCGGACTCATCGCGTTGTCCCCGGCCGCACTGCAGGTACACCTGACCGTCTTCGCTTTGGCGATCGTGATCGGCTACTACGTGATCGGCCACGTGCACCACGCCCTGCACACCCCGCTGATGTCGGTGACCAACGCGATCTCGGGCATCATCGTCGTCGGCGCGCTGCTCCAGATCGGCCACGGTGACGTCATCGTCACCACATTGGCCGCCGTCGCCATCCTGCTTGCCAGTATCAACATCTTCGGTGGCTTCGCGGTGACGCGTCGCATGCTCGCGATGTTCTCGAGGAGCTAAGTTGTTCACATTGGAAACGGCCGCCACCGCGGCCTACGTCGTCGCGGCCCTGCTGTTCATCCTGGCGCTCGCCGGGCTGTCCAAGCACGAAACATCGCGGGCCGGAAACACATTCGGCATGGCCGGCATGGTCGTCGCGCTGGTGGCCACCATCGCGCTGGCGCTGGCCCGCCATATCGAGCCGGTCGGCCTGGGCCTGCTGATCGGAGCCATGGCCATCGGTGCCGCGATCGGGTTGTGGCGTGCCCGCGTCGTCGAGATGACCGGCATGCCCGAGCTGATCGCGCTGCTGCACAGCTTCGTCGGCCTGGCAGCGGTGTTGGTCGGCTGGAACGGCTACCTGCACGTCGAACACGATCTGGCCGGCGCCGAGGCCGCAGTGCTGAGCAACGAGGGCATGCTCGGCATTCACTCCGCCGAGGTGTTCATCGGCGTGTTCATCGGTGCCGTCACCTTCACCGGATCGATCGTCGCCAATCTGAAACTGTCGGCGCGGATCAAATCCGCCCCACTGATGTTGCCCGGCAAGAACTTTCTCAATGTCGGCGCCCTGGTGTTGTTCGTTGCCTTCACCGTCTGGTTCGTCATCGAACCCCAGCTGTGGCTGCTCGTCGTCGTCACGGTGTTGGCGCTGCTGCTGGGCTGGCACCTGGTCGCCTCGATCGGCGGTGGCGACATGCCGGTCGTGGTGTCCATGCTCAACAGCTATTCCGGTTGGGCTGCAGCAGCTTCGGGCTTCCTGCTGTCCAACGATCTGCTGATCGTCACCGGCGCCCTGGTCGGATCATCGGGTGCCTACCTGTCCTACATCATGTGCAAAGCCATGAACCGCTCGTTCATCTCGGTCATCGCCGGTGGGTTCGGCATCGAGGCAGGACCGGCGGAGGACAAGGACTACGGCGAACACCGCGAGATCACCGCCGAGGGAGCCGCCGAACTCTTGGCGTCGGCCAGCTCGGTGATCATCACCCCTGGCTACGGGATGGCCGTGGCCCAGGCCCAGTACGGCGTGGCCGAACTGACCCGCAAGCTGCGCGAGCGTGGTGTCACCGTGCGATTCGGTATCCACCCCGTCGCAGGCCGGCTGCCCGGGCACATGAACGTGCTGCTGGCAGAGGCCAAGGTGCCCTACGACATCGTGCTCGAAATGGACGAGATCAACGACGATTTCGAGAACACGTCGGTGGTTTTGGTGATCGGCGCCAACGACACGGTGAACCCGGCGGCCTCGGAAGATCCCGGCAGCCCGATCGCAGGCATGCCGGTGCTGACGGTCTGGAATGCCGAACACGTCATCGTGTTCAAGCGGTCCATGGCCTCCGGTTACGCCGGGGTGCAGAATCCGCTGTTCTTCCGCGAGAACACCCAGATGCTGTTCGGCGATGCGCGCGACCGGGTCGACGACATCAACGCCGCGCTGTAAGACCGCGCGGTGAACCACCGCGTTCCGATGTGGTCGGTGCCGATGTTCTTCATCGTCGGTGCTGTATCGCAGTATGTCGGTGCCGCACTGGCGGTGTTCCTGTTTGCGACGGTCAACCCGGCCGCGGTGGCGTGGCTACGTGCCGCGGGGGCCGCCGTGGTGCTACTCGCCTGGCGCCGCCCGTGGCGGCAGGGGTGGACGCGCCGCGGCCTTGCCGTCGCCGCCGGATTCGGGATCGTCACTGTCGGAATGAATGTCGCCTTCTTCGAGGCGATTTCACGCATTCCGCTGGGTACCGCAGTGGCGATCGAATTCATCGGACCCGTCGCGGTGGCAACGCTGGGCACGCGGCGCCCCCGTGATGTCCTGGCCGTCGGGCTCGCGGCGGGCGGAGTGGCGCTGCTAGCCGGAGTGCAGGCCGGCGCGGACGCCGTCGGTGTGTTCTTCGCACTGACCGCCGCGGCGCTGTGGGCGGGTTACATCCTGCTCGGCAAACGGGTCGCCGAGGCGGGGTCCGGTCTGGGGTCCCTGACCATCGGGATGGCCGTCGCGGCAGTGTTGCTGGCGGCGCCCTTGCTGGCCGGCCAGTTACACACCGACGCACACGTGCTCAGCGATCCCCGGATCTGGCTTGTAGGTCTTGGCGTCGGTGTGCTGTCCACCGCCGTGCCGTACGCACTCGATCAGTTCGTCCTCACGGTCATCCCCCGGGCCCGCTTCGCCTTGCTTCTGGCGCTGCTGCCCGCCACCGCAGCCGGGATCGGCGCAGTCATGCTGAATCAGTGGCTGACAGCCGGCGAACTAGCGGGCATCGCGATGGTCATGGCGGCACTGGCCATCAGTGCGCAAGACTCGGTCGCCGAGGACACCGGCACCTAGAGCTTGTCGGCCAGATCGAGGAGATCCGTTGCGATGGAATCGAATTCATCGGCCTCGAACGGCACCCGATAGCGCCCCGGTTGCCCCCACTCCAGCGGCCGGTCGACGTATGCGGTCCGCAGCCCGGCATCGCGGGCGGCGCGCAGGTCGCTGGGGTGCGCGGCGACCAACATGAGCTCATCGGGTGCCACATCCATGATGTCCGCGCAGCCCAGGTAGGCCTCGGGGTCGGGTTTGTAGTGCCCGAAGATCTCGGCCGAGAGCACGCAATCCCACGGCAGGCCCGCCCGTTTGGCCATCTCGGTCAGTAGCGAGACGTTTCCGTTCGACAGCGTGGTGATGGTGAATCTTTCCTTGAGCCGGTGCAGCCCGGCCACCGCATCAGGCCAGGGAGCCAACCGGTGCCAGGCGCGGTTGAGGTGGTCGACATCGTCCTCGTCGGCCTGGATGCCTGCCTCACGGAGCAGCTCGTCGAGGATTCTGCGGTGCAGATCGTCCAGGCGCGTCCAGGGCAGCTCGCCGCGGCGGACCTGATTCATCGCAGGGACGTAACCGCCCCGCCAGCTGTCGGCGAATGCACCCCAATCCCGTTGCAGGCCTTGAGATTTCCCGAACTGTTCGAGCTCGCCGATGATGCTGGAACGCCAGTCGACGACGGTGCCGAACACGTCGAAGGCCAGCACGCGGATCATGGATGCACCTGCGTACCGGCCGACGACGCGGTCACGTTCAGCCGAGCTTGAAGGAGGCGTGCTCGGCAGCCGACAGGTCGTCGATCGTCGACCACTGGGCGGCGACGTCGTCGACGCTCGGGACATGGTCGAAGGTGACGCCCTCGTTCTGGAACAGCGCCGCGCGCTGCACCTTGCCACCGCCGACGATGAACACCGAAGCGGAGTCCGGCACCTCTTCGGTGCACAGATACCCGACCACCGGCGCGACGTACTCCGGGGTGAGCTTCTTGAACACCTCGGGCGGCAGGATGTCCTCGGTCATGCGGGTCGCGGCGATGGGCGCCAGTGCGTTGGCCTTGATGTTGTACTTGGCGCCTTCCTGGGCCAGCGTGTTGATCAGGCCGACCAGGCCGAGCTTGGCGGCGCTGTAGTTGGCCTGACCGAAGTTGCCGAACAGGCCGCTGGTGGAGGTGGCGACGACGATGCGGCCGTAGCTCTGCTCGCGGAAGTGCGGCCAGGCCGCCCGGATCACGTTGTAGCCGCCGTACAGGTGCACCTTGAGCACGGAATCCCAGTTCTCGAACGGCATCTTGTGGAAGGTGCCGTCGCGCAGAATGCCCGCGTTGCTGACAATGCCGTCGATCTTGCCGAACTCCTCGAGCGCGGTCTTGACGATGTTCTCGCCGCCCTCGGGCTCGGCGACGGAGTCGTAGTTCGCGACCGCGCGGCCGCCGGCGTCCTTGATCTCCTGGACCACCTGATCGGCCATGTTGTGGCCTGCGCCGGTTCCGTCGCGCGCGCCGCCGAGGTCATTCACCACGACGCTCGCGCCTTCGCGGGCCAGTGTCAGGGCGTACTCACGACCCAGACCACCACCGGCTCCGGTGACGACGATGACTCGATCAACAACTCCGGGCATGGGCCTTCCTCTCCTGCGACTGACGGAACGTAACTCTTGTATACGTGGGCCGCCGGAGCTGCGGGCACCCGGGTTGGGCTCAGACCTTCTGGGCGACGACGAAGGTCGCGAACGCATCCGGATCGTCGGCCATCGGGATGTCGATCCAGCGGCCGAGCCTGCGCATCTCGTCGACAGCGTGCTGTCCGGTGGCCAGCCAGCCGTGCGCGTTCAGCCATTCGGTGAGGTCGGCGCGGTCCGGATCGTTGTAGGTCAGGTTCTGCATGTCGATGGTGCGCTCGATGCCCAGTTGGTCGGCGAACTTCTCGAAGCGTTCCCGCATCTCTTCGCGACGCTCTTCGGAGTGATGGCCGACCGCCTCGGCGGACACCCGGCTGCCGGGCGCGCTCAGTTCGGTGACCAGTTCGAACAACCGGTCCTGGGCGTCGGCGGGCAGGTACATCAGGAGACCTTCGGCCAGCCAGGCGGTGGGCTGCGACGGATCGAAGCCCTGCTTTTTCAGCGCAGCCGGCCAGTCCTGACGCAAGTCGACGGGCACCTCGCGGCGCTCGGCGACGGGCTGCGCATCGTGGGCGGCCAGCTTGTCGGCCTTGTATTCCAGAACGAGCGGCTGGTCGATCTCGTAGACACGGGTGCCTGCCGGCCAGTCCAGCCGATAGGCGCGCGAATCCAGACCCGACGCCAGGATCACGATCTGCCGAATGCCCGCGGCCACCGCGTCGGCGAAGAATGCGTCGAAGAAGTGGGTGCGAACCGCCTGATAGTTCAGCATGTGGCCGAACATCGCGGCGGCCTCCGGCTCGGCATGGTCGAGCTTGCCGGCCAACGAGTCGTCGAGGAAGTGCTCCCACATACCGGTCCCGGCCCCCTCGACCAGGATTCGCGCGTACGGATCCTGGATCAGGGGGTTGGGCTGCTCGGTCTCGCGGGCGCGTGCGGCGGCCACCAGTACAGCGGTCGATCCCACGCTTGTAGCGATGTCCCAGGTGTCGTCGTCAGTGCGCGTAGTGCTCATCGGCAGCGGTATCCCATTCAGCGTCGCGTGATGGCTGGACACTGGGTGAAGCCCCACCGGGGCCGGATATCAACCCAGGTCAGCCAGATTGATACACCAAGGCTACCGAGAAGCTTAGCCAGACTATGCGACTGTGGCGCACGTCACCGCTCAGGAACCGGTGCGCCAGGCCTGACCATCGAGGAGCTGCAGGAATTGGTCGGTGATCGCAGTCAGACGATCTTGATCGCCCACGAAACCGGCATAGAAGCCCAGCCCCCACATCACGGCCATCAGCATCTCGGCGGCCGCCTCGATGTCGATGTCCGCCCGAACCTCGCCCGATTCGACGGCATCCTTGATGGCCGCCTTCACGTACCCGCGGGTGAACTCCCGCGAATCGTGGTTGGACTCGGCCAACTCGGGATGTCGCTCGGACTCCAGCACCGAGGTAACCAGGAAGGCCGCCACCGAGCGGTCCTGGCCCTGAGCGTGAACGGCCGCCTGGATGAAGACGCGGATCCGCCCCGCCAGGGTGCTCTCCCGTTGCGACTGATGAACGGCGGACTCGATCACCGAGGCGTTCGTCTGGTCGACGACCTCTTGATAGAGCAGCCGTTTGCTGGCGAAGTAATGGTTAATCGCAGGTCGGGTCAAGTCGGCCCGGATGGCGATTGCCTGGAAGGTGGCAGCGTCATACCCCAATTCGCTGAACACCTCACGGGCAGCGCGCATGATGCGCTCGCGCGTTTCCGCTGCCTTAGCTGCTGGGGGGCGACCCGGGCCCCGACTGGCTGTATGCGGCACAGTCAAAATTGTGCCACAACTTTGCGCATATTTTTGACGGCGAACGACATTTGCTCAGGTCAACAACATTAGAAATGTGTTCATATTTTGCCCCACCTTCGGAATCCGTTGCCACAACGACCGTTCGACCTGCGATCCGCGCCTGACATGCGGATTCCGGTTCGATTATCGGACAATGACCGATGCGTCATAATTTCCCGCGAAGCAATTCGCACGGATATTCGCTCAATCTGTGCCGGCGCGCGGATGTTCGCCGTCGAATGATTGCTGAGCTTTTGTCCGGAGTTTGCTGGGGCCATTTTCAGGGCATCACAGAACCCTGCGCATTAGGCTGATCGCACGATCAGTATAGGGCGGATACATCAGTTTCAGGTCAAATTTCGTGGGTTTGGCGAGGACGGCGCGTCGGTGGCTGAGCGTCTCGAAGCCCCACTTGCCGTGGTACGCACCCATACCGCTGGCACCGACCCCACCGAACGGCAGTTGCGGAACCAGGCAGTGCACCGCGACGTGGTTGATCACCGCACCGCCGGACGGCATCCGGTCGACGAGATCCCGTGCCGCCGACTGCGACGAGGTGAAGACGTACAACGCCAGCGGCTTGGGCCGGGCATTGACGAACGCGACGGCGGCATCCGCCGAATCCACCGAGAGGATCGGCAGGATCGGGCCGAAGATCTCATCCGACATCACCGGGTCGTCGGCGGGCGGATCGACGATCACCGTCGGCTCGATCCGCAGGGCCGCACGGTCCGACCGACCGCCGGTGACGACGGTGCCGCTGGTCGCGCTGATCAGTGATGCCAGCCTGTCGAACTGCCGCTCGTTGACGATGCGCAGCGACGGGTCCTGCTCCTGAGCGCGGAACTCCGCGATCGTCGCCACGATCTTGTCTGTCAGCTTCCCCACGATCGTGCGGTCGGCGAGCACGTAGTCCGGGGCGATGCAGGTCTGTCCGGAATTCATCAGCTTGATCCAGGCGATCCGGCGGGCCGCGACGTCCAGGTCGGCGTCGGGAAGCACCACCACCGGGCTCTTGCCGCCCAGTTCGAGCGTGACCGGCGTCAGGGTCGGCGCGGCCGCCGCCATGATCTTGCGGCCGATCTCGGTGCCACCGGTGAACAACGCATGGTCGAAGCCCTGCGCAAGCAGATCCTGGGTGACCGCCGCGTCGCCCTCGACCACGCGGACAGCCTCGGAGTCGAGGTACTGCGGGACCAGCCGCGCGATGAGCGCCGAGGTGGCCGGCGCGAGTTCCGACGGCTTGATCACCGCGCCGTTACCGGCGGCGATCGCGGCGACCAGCGGCGCCATGCACAGATAGAAGGGGTAGTTCCACGGTCCGATCACCAGGATCACGCCGAGCGGGTCGTACTGCACCCACGCCCGGCCGGGTTGCTGCGCCAGGGGAAGACGGGATTTCTGCGGTTTCACCCATTTCTTCAGCTGCTTGCGGGCGAACGCGGCTTCGGCCTTCGTCGAGCCGATATCGGCGAGCCAGGCTTCGAACGAGGATCGGCCCAGGTCACTGGCCAGCGCCTCGGCGATTTCCGGCTCCCGTTCGTCGCACATCCGCTCGACGGCGAGCAGCTGCTCGGACCGCCACGCCAGCGAGCGGGTGCGGCCGCTGTTGAATACCCGGCGCACGTCAGCCAGCACGCCGGCGGCACCGCCTTCGGTCGCGTGGTCACTTGTGATCTGAACGGTCATGCCAACTCCTCGATTCGATCGCGTGATTCAAGCTTGCCCCACTATCGATCCGCGGTCACAAGCCGCCTGCGCAACTTGGTCACGATCCCGCCCGTCACCTCTGTCTTGTCGGGGCCCGCGCATTATCGTTTGACCCATGGCAACCGTTGCCAACCGAGAGGCGTACTTCGAGACTGGTCTCGAAGTACTCGCCGACGTCGGTTACGGCGGACTCAAACTGGCCGAGGTCTGTAATCGACTCGGTGTCACGACCGGGTCGTTCTATCACTATTTCGCCAGCTGGCCGGCCTTCACCCGCGACCTGGTCGGCTACTGGGTGCAGGACCGGACCGTCCGGCTGATTGACGCCATCCGCGAGGTTTCCGACCCGCGCAGCCGCATCGAGGCGATCATCCAGGTCGGGTTGTCCCTGCCGCACCGCGCCGAGGCTGCGATTCGGTCGTGGAGTTCCGTCGACCCCCACGTGCTGGCCGTCCAGAGCGAGGTCGACCGGGCGCGGTACAAGATCCTCTACGACTCGGCAATCGAAATCGTCGGCGATGTCCGCCAGGCCGAGGTGTACGCCTCCTGGGCGGTCTACGTCTTCATCGGCTATGAGCAGGCGATCCTGCCTCGCGACCCGGGGACGTTCGGCTGGATCGCCCGCTACATGCTCGACGCGCTGGATTCCGGCAGTTTCGCCAGCGTCCCCCAGTGACAGGGTGTTGACCCCGGCCGTCCTGTGGCGTCGGGCGGCCGATCGGATCCGGACGCGCGACCCCGAGAACGACGGAGCACGACGCGCCGCGCGGGCCGCAATCGTCATCCCGATCGCCGCCGCGGTCAGCTTCGCGGTCGGCGGCGGGTCGCAGACGCCGCTGTTCACCATCTTCGGATCGATCGCGCTGCTGATCGTGGTCGACTTCCCGGGCAACATGAACGCCCGGGCGGTCGCCTACGGCGGATTGGGCTTCAACGGCGCTGTGTTGATCAGCCTGGGCACACTGGCCGCGCCGATCCCGTGGCTCGCGATCATGCTGACGTTCCTCATCGGAGTGGCCGTCACGTTCTCCGGAGTGCTCAGCGAGATCGTCGCAGCCGGCCAGCGCGCCACCTTGCTGACCTTCGTGCTGCCGGTGTGCACGCCGGCCGGCCCGCTCGGTGAACGCCTGCTCGGGTGGCTGATCGCGCTGGCTATCTGCGTCCCGGCAGCACTGTTCCTCTTCCCGCCGCGCCACCACGGCGAGCTGCGCCGCCACGCCGCCGCCGTCTGCGCGGTGCTGGCCGACCGCATCGAGGGAACCGCGTCGGCCGCCGACGTCACCGCCGCGATGGACGCGCTGCGGGCCAACTTCCTCGGCGCCGCCTACCGGCCGGTAGCCCTCACCGCGGGCAGCCGGGCGTTGGTCCGAGTGGTCGACGACCTGCAGTGGCTGTGCGATCGCGTCACCGGCGACACCGGCGAACTGCTCGGGCCGATCGGCGAGCCGGTGGTGCGGGTGCTGCGCGACTGCGCGCAAGTCCTGTTGATCACCCGTCCCGGCGCGCGGGCCGACGAACGCGCGCTGCTTGCCGCGGCGCTCATCGACCTGCGAACCATCGCGGTCGGCACGTATCGCCAGGACATCGTCGACCTCCTCGCCGAACCCGATGACCAGGCCGCGGTCGCGCTGGGCCGCACTCTGCTCAACCGGCGCACCATCGGCGCGGCCACCGGCGTGACCGGCCGGCTCATCGCCAGCGCCGCGGCGGCCGACGCACGTCCGGTGTGGGCGCGCGTCTTGGGCCGCCGGCTGCCCGAGACCGGGATCGCCGACCGGGTGTACTCCGAAACCGAGGCGGTCACCGCCTTGACCAGCGGACACCTGGCCACCCGGTCGGTGACCGCCCGCAACAGCCTGCGCACCGGGCTCGGCCTGGCGCTGGCTGTGCTCGTGACGTTCGTGTTCCCGGTCCAGCACGGCTTCTGGGTGGTGCTCGGCGCGTTGTCGGTGCTGCGCAGCAGCGCGCTGACCACCGGCACCACCGTCGTGCGTGCAGTGGTCGGCACGGTCATCGGCTTCCTCATCGGTGCCGTCGTCATCGAACTCCTCGGCGTCGACCCGATCGTGCTGTGGGTGTTGTTGCCGATGGTCGCTTTCGGGTCGGCGTACGTGCCCGAGATCGGCTCGTTCACCGCCACCCAGGCCGCGTTCACGATGATGGTGCTGATCGTGTTCAACCTGATCGTGCCGAGCGGCTGGGCCGTCGGCCTGATCCGGATCGAAGACGTCGTCGTGGGTGCGTCGGTCGGGGTCGTGGTGTCACTGCTGCTGTGGCCGCGCGGGGTCAAGACTGCTGTGCAGCAGGCCATCGACGCGGCCCGCGAGGTCGGTTCGCGCTACCTGCGGGCAGCCGTCCTGCGGGTCACCCGCGGCGCCTTCGAGCAGGCCGAAAACCAGGTGAACGCGCTGAGCCACGAGGCGTTGACGGTGTCCCGGACGCTCGACGATGCTGTGCGCCAATACCTTTCGGAGAACGGCGGCCCGACGGATTCCCGGGCCCCCGTCGTGCGGGCGTCCAGCCGCGCGGTTCGGTTACGCGCGGCCGCCGATCTGATCGCCGATATCGTGCCCCCGCCGCTGGCGGTCTACCCGCGGGCACGGGCGGTGCTCGAGGCGCACGCCGCGGCGATCTGCTCCCGCTTCGACGGCAGCGGCGGCACCGGACTGACCGCACCGATCAGCGACGACCTGGTGCCCGCGTTGCGAGCCGAGGCCGGCAGCGGCGGGCTGGCCGTATCGGCGGCCCTGCCGCTGGTGACCGCGGCTGCCAATCTCGGCGAACTGGAGCTGACCTATCCGCCGGAACTGGCGAAGGAGGGGCCGAGATCGACCTGAGGGCTGCATCGTGTTGCGATTGACGACCATCAGGTCGGTCTCGTCGCGCCCTACCGAGCTCGGTGCGGCATCAGCGCGCCGGGCGGAACTGTGCCGAACCGGCCCGCGTTGAAGTCCTCGAGCGCCTGGACGACCTCCGACTTGGAGTTCATCACGAACGGCCCGTAGTGGAACACCGGCTCGCGAATCGGCTTGCCGCCCAACAGGAGAACCTCCATCGCAGGACGGTTCGAGTCCTGGGACGCGGCCGCGGCCACCGTGATGCGGTCGCCCGGGCCGAGCACCGCGAGCTGGCCCTGCTGGATCGGGTGGCCGATCGGTCCGACGGTGCCGCGACCGGAGAGCACATAGACCAGCGCGTTGTAATCACGCGGCCAGGCCAGATTCAGCTGCGCGCCGGCTTCGATAGTGGTGTGGGCCAGCGTGATCGGGGTGTGTGTCATGCCCGGCCCGGCCCAGCCGTCGACCTCACCGGCGATGACGCGGACCAGTGCCCCGCCGTCCTCGGACGACAGCAGGCGCACCGCCTGGCCCTCGATCGACTGGTAGCGCGGCTCGGCGAACTTGTCCGCGCGAGGCAGATTGACCCATAGCTGGATGCCGTGGAACAGCCCGCCGCTCTCGACGAGTTCGGCCGGGGGTGTCTCGATGTGCAGGATGCCCGCACCCGCGGTCATCCACTGGGTCGCGCCGTCGGCGATCAGTCCGCCGCCCCCGTGTGAGTCCTGGTGGGCGAAGCGGCCGTCGATCATGTAGGTGACCGTCTCGAAACCGCGATGCGGGTGCCAGTCGGTGCCTTTGGGCTCACCGGGTGAGTACTCGACTTCACCCATCTGGTCCATGTGAATGAACGGGTCGAGGTCGGCGGCGCTGACTCCGGTGAACGCACGCACGACGGGAAAGCCCTCGCCTTCGTACCCGCGCGGCCCGGTGGTGACGGACCGGACGGGACGTTCGGTATCGGACGGAGCGGCCGCGCGCAGGCGCGGGAGCGACAAGGTGTCTGCGGTAACTGCTGGCATGTCCGACATAACCGGACTGCAGTCCGATTAATTCCTCACAGCACGCTCAGGGCCGCCGCGCGGGCGTCGGCCGCACTTGCCGTGGTCAGCACAGCGGCGGCGGCGTCACGACATTGCTGCAGCGTGACCGAGGCGAGCTTGGCGCCGACACCGGTCACCGCAGCGGCAGCCGCCGACAGCGAGGTGATGCCGAGACCGGCCAGCACGCATGCCAGCAACGGATCGGCGGCCGCTTCGCCGCAGACCCCCACCGGTTTGCCCCTAGTGGCGCCGGCGCGGGCGGTCTGGGCGACCAGGGCCAGCACCCCCGGCTGCCACGGATCGGTCAGCGTCGCCAGCTCGGCCGACATCCGATCGGCCGCCATCGTGTACTGGGCCAGGTCGTTGGTGCCGATCGACAGGAACTCGACGTGGTCCAGGATGTGCTCGGCCAGCAGCGCGGCGGCCGGCACCTCGATCATCACGCCGGGCACCAGGCCTCGCCCGCGAGCCCGGTCGGCGAATCGCTTGGCCTCGTCCGGGGTCGCGATCATCGGCGCCATCACCCACGGGGCACTGCCGGTCTGCTCGGCGGCCAGCGCGATCGCGTCGAGCTGGCGCTCGAGGACCTCGGGATGGAGGGCCTCGATCCGGATACCGCGAACGCCCAGCGCAGGGTTGGCCTCGTCGGGATGGCCGACGAACTTCAGCGGCTTGTCGGATCCGGCGTCCAGGGTGCGGATGACGACCTTGCGTCCGGCGAACGCATCGAGCACCTCGCCGTAGATGGCGGCCTGCTCCTCGACGGTCGGCTCGGTGTCGGTGTTGAGGAAGCACAGTTCGGTGCGGAACAGCCCGATGCCCTCAGCCGGGGTTTCGCGGGCGGCGCGCGCGGCCGAACCGTCCTGCACGTTGGCCAGGATCGCCACCGGATGGCCGTCGGCGGTGGCACCGGGACCGCTCCAGCCGGCCATCGCGGCGTTCGCGGCCTCGGCAGCCTCGACGGCCGCAGCAGCCTCGGCGGGGTCCGGTGAGACGGCGATGGTGCCGCTGGTCCCGTCGATGAGGACATCGGTGCCCGCCGCCAGCTCGTCGAGGCCGTGCACGGCGACCACACACGGGATACCGAGCTGGCGGGCGATGATCGCGGTGTGGCTGGTCGGCCCGCCCAAGGTGGTGGCCAAGCCGACGACGAGAGCCGGATCCAGTCCTGCGGTGTCGGCCGGGGCCAGGTCTTCCGCGCAGAGGATGGCGGGGTGGTCCGGCACCGGCACACCGGGTTCGGGCAGGCCGCTCAGTTCGGCGATCACCCGGTCGCGGATGTCGCGCAGGTCGGTGACACGTTCGGCCATGAGTCCGCCCATCTTGGTGAACATGTCGACGAACTGGGCCACCGCCTCGGCGGTGGCGCGCACCGCAGGCGTGCCGTCCTTGATGCGTTTCTCCGCCGCGCCCAGCCAGGCCCGGTCTTGGGCCAACATCGCGGTGGCGGCCAGCACCTCCGAGGCGGCGCCCGTCGCGAGGGCGGCGCGTGCGCGCAACCGGTCGGCGACGGCGGACGCGGCGGCGGTGAACCGAGCGGCCTCGGGATCTCGCTGTGCTTCACCGATCTGTTCGCCGGAGTCGAGTTCCTCGACCGAGGGTGCGCGGCCGGGCCGGATGACCGGTGCATAGCGAACACCGGGGACCACCGGAACGCCGCGCAGCACCTGTCCGGCACCGAGTGAGGTAGGCGTGGAGGAAACGGTCATGTGAACTACGTTACAACAATCCATTGACAAGTCAACACGATCGGGAGTAAAACAACACATATCAACATCCAATATGGCGCTTAGCCCACACAAACGGAGAATCGTGTACCCGGAGGAACGTCAGCAGGCGATCGCGGACCGAGTGCTGTCCCAGGGACGGGTGTCGGTCGCCGAACTCGCCCAGACCTACGACGTCACCACCGAGACCGTCCGCCGGGATCTGGCTGCCCTCGACCGGGCCGGTGTGCTGCGACGCGTACACGGCGGCGCGGTCCCGGTGCGGGCCCTGCACGTGGTGGAGCCCGGGGTCGACGAACGGGAGACCACCCGCGCCGAGCACAAGGAGGCCATCGCCCGGGCCGCGGTCGATTTCCTCCCGCTGTCCGGGGCCACCGTGCTGTTCGACGCCGGCACCACCACCGCCCGGGTGGCGGCGATGCTGCCTGCCGATCGAGAACTGGTGGTGGTGACCAATTCCGTACCGATCGCCGCGCGGCTGGCCGCCATGCCGTCGGTGAACCTGCAGCTGCTGGGCGGGCGGGTCCGAGGCCTGACCCAGGCCGCCGTCGGCGAACCGGTTCTGCGCACCCTCGACGCACTTCGGGTGGACATCGCGTTCATCGGCGCCAACGGCGTCACCGTGGGCCACGGCCTGTCCACCCCCGACAGCGACGAGGCAGCGGTCAAACGCGCAATGGTGCGCTGCGCCAACTACGTCGTGGTGCTGGCCGATTCGTCGAAGATCGGCCGGGAGGAGTTCGTCAGCTTCGCCTCGATCGACCACGTCGACGCCCTGATCACCGATCCGGAGATCACCGCCGCCGACCGGGCCGCACTGACCGAGCGGGGCGTCGAAGTCGTCCTGGCAGGAGGGGAATCATGATCGTCACCGTCACGCCCAACCCGAGCATCGACCGGACGGTGACCCTGCCGACGCCCCTGGTCCGCGGCGCCGTGCACCGCGTGCAATCGGTGACCACCGAACCCGGCGGCAAGGGTGTCAATGTCGCGCGGGCACTGACACTTGCCGGGCTCGACACCCTGGCCGTGCTGCCCGCCGCCCGCCACGATCCGCTTGTCACCGCGCTGCTGTCGTACGCCGTGCCGTTCTACGCGGTACCCATCGACGGCGGGGTCCGCACCAATCTCGCGATCACCGAATCAGACGGCACCACAACCAAAATCAACGAGCCCGGCGCGGCGATCGACGAGATCACGCTCGCGGCGCTGACCCAGGCGATTCTCGATCACGCCGCCGACGCGCGGTGGGTGGTGCTGTCGGGATCGCTGCCACCCGGCGTCCCCGATCACTGGTACGCCGACGTGGTGGCTCAATTGCAGGCCTACGACTGCAAGGTGGCGGTGGATACCTCCGACACGCCGCTGGCCGCGCTGGCCGCCAACTTCGGCACCGCTGCCCCCGATGTGATCAAGCCCAACTCCGAAGAGCTGGCCAGCCTGACCGGCGTCGATGCTCAGGCCTTGGAAGATGCTCTGGCCCAAGGCGATCCGGACCCGGTGGTGGCGGCCGCCCAGCAGCTGATCGACCGTGGCGCCAAGACGGTGCTCGCCACGCTGGGCGCCGCGGGCGCGCTGCTGGTGAACGACACCGGCAGCTGGCTGGCCTCCCCACCGCCGATCACACCCCGGAGCACTGTCGGCGCCGGCGACTCGTCCCTGGCGGGTTACGTCCGCGCCGACGTCGGTGGCGCCGAGGCGCCGGGGCGGCTGCAGATGGCCGTCGCGTACGGCAGCGCCGCTGCGGCACTTCCCGGTTCGGCGCTGCCGTCGCCGGCCCAGATCGATCTCGACGAGGTGGCGGTCACCTCGATATCGCCCTACCCCGCGCGCCCCTAAACCCCGAAAGGCCACCATGACGAACTCCACGATCATCAGCACCGAATTGGTGCTGCTCGACGTCGACGCCGGATCGGACAAGGAATCGGTGATCGGGCGGCTCGCGAGCCGCCTTGCCGAGAGTGGCCGCGTCAGCGACGGCGCGGCACTGCAGGCCGCGGCCATGGCGCGCGAGGCGCAGTCGGCCACCGGGCTTCCCGGCGGTATCGCGATCCCGCACTGCCGATCGGCCGCGGTGAGCGCGCCGTCGATCGGATTCGCCAGGCTGGCACCGAAAGTCGACTTCGGCGCACCCGACGGCCCGGCGGATCTGGTATTCCTGATCGCCGCGCCGGACGGTGCCGGCGCCGAGCACATGAAGCTGCTGTCCAGCCTGGCACGTGCGCTGGTGCGCCCCGACTTCGTGCAGTCGCTGCGCGACGCGAAGTCGGCCGAGGACGTCGTGGGCCTGGTCGACGGCGTGGTCAACCCCGACAGCGCCAAGCCCGCTGCCGCGCCGGCCGCCACAGCACCGGCCGCGCAAGCGAAGTCGATCATCGCCATCACCGCATGCCCGACCGGAATCGCGCACACCTACATGGCCGCCGATGCGCTCAAGCTGGCCGCCGAACGCGCAGGGGTGAACCTCACGGTGGAAACCCAGGGATCGTCGGGCAGCACCCCGGTGAGCGCGCAGACCATCAGCGGCGCCGACGCCGTCATCTTCGCCACCGACGTCGGCGTCAAGGACCGGCAACGCTTCGCCGGCAAACCGGTGATCGCTTCCGGCGTCAAGCGGGCCATCAACGAACCCGACACGATGATCGCCGAAGCCGTTGCCGCCTCGGACAATCCGCAGGCCGCGCGAGTCGAGGGCAGCGCGGCCGCCGCCGACAGCGGCGCACCTGCCGGCGGAGTCGGCTGGGGAACCAGGATCCGGCAGATCCTGCTGACCGGCGTCAGCTACATGATCCCGTTCGTCGCCGCCGGCGGTCTCCTGATCGCGCTGGGCTTCCTGTTCGCCGGCTACGACATCGCCAACACCCCGGACGGCGCCACCAAGTCGCTGGGCAACCTGATCGCCACTACCAACTCGCTGACCAACCTGCCCAGCGGGGGCTTCACCCAGTATCTCGGTGCGGTGTTGTTCACCCTGGGCGGGCTGGCGTTCAGCTTCCTGGTCCCCGCACTGGCCGGTTACATCTCGTTCGCCATCGCCGACCGGCCCGGTATCGCACCGGGATTCACCGCCGGTGCGGTCGCGGTGTTCGTCGGCGGCGGCTTCATCGGCGGTATCGTCGGCGGCCTGATCGCCGGCTTCGCGGCACTGTGGATCAGCAAGGTGAACGTGCCGCAGTGGGCGCGCGGACTGATGCCGGTGGTGATCATCCCACTGGGCGCGTCGCTGGTGGTCGGCCTGCTGATGTTCCTGCTGCTGGGCCGCCCGCTGGCCGCGATCACTTCGGGGCTGACCAACTGGCTCAACGGCCTCACCGGAGCCTCGGTGATTCTGCTCGGCGTGATCCTCGGCCTGATGATGTGCTTCGACCTCGGCGGCCCGGTCAACAAGGCGGCCTACGCCTTCGCCACCGCCGGGCTCAACGTCGCCGATCCCGCCTCGCTGCGGATCATGGCCGCGGTGATGGCCGCCGGCATGGTTCCGCCGCTGGCGATGGCACTGGCCACCACCATCCGGCCCGGCCTGTTCAGCGAACCTGAGCGCGAGAACGGCCGCGCCGCTTGGTTGTTGGGCGCCTCGTTCATCTCAGAGGGGGCGATCCCATTCGCTGCAGCCGATCCACTGCGGGTCATCCCGTCGATGATGGCCGGCGGCGCCGTCACCGGCGCGCTGATCATGGCCTTCGACGTGACACTGAAGGCACCTCACGGCGGTATCTTCGTGTTCTTCGCGATCGGCAACCTGGTCTGGTTCCTGGTGGCGCTGGCCGCGGGCACCGCTGTCGGCGGGTTCGCCGTCGTCACCGCCAAGCAGTTCATCGGTAAGACGGCCGCCGCACCGGCGACCGCCTAGTCAACGAAGTTCGAGAAACGAAACAAACAAAGGAGTCTCATGCACACCAAGACCGTCATCGTCGGCTCGGCGATCGGATTGCACGCCCGCCCCGCCGCGATCATCTCGGAAGCCGCTGTCAACGCCGGGGTTCCGGTGACCCTGGCGGTGGACGGTGGCGAGCCGGTGGACGCCGGATCGGCATTGATGATCATGACCCTGGGCGCGGGTAACGGCGCGCAGGTGACCGTCGCCTCCGAGGACGAGGCCGCCTGCAAGGCGATCGCCGAGCTGGTGCAGCAAGACCTCGACGCCTGATCCAGCTGTCCCTTTCGATTCACGCGTTCTGAACGTCACGCGTTCTGAACGACGGTGTCCCACGCGGCGTAACCGCCGAGCAGATCACTGACGTCATCGAATCCGCGCTTGCGGAGCAGGCTGGCCGCGACCGAGGAGCGGTAGCCGCCGGCGCAGTAGACGACGGTGGGCTTGTGCGGGTCGAGCTCGCCGACCCGGTCGGGAAGCTGGCCCACCGGGATGTTGACGGCGCCACTCACCATTCCGGCGGCCGCTTCGCCCGGATTGCGGACGTCGACCAGCTGCTCCGGCACCTCGGCCAGCCGGTCGCCGAGGCCGCTGGCGGTCAGCCGAGAGGCCACCTCGACGTCGTCGCGATGGGTGAACATCACCTCGTACGGCTCGGCGAGGTAGCCGACGACACGGTCGAAACCGATTCGGGCCAACCGGTTCTTACCCTCCAACTCCTGGCCCGGCTCCGTCATCAACACGATGTCGATGTCGGGTTTGACCACAGAGCCGGCGAATTCCGCGTACCGGCCGCCCAATCCGATGTTGACGGCGCCGCGCAGGTGGCCCAACGCGAACTCCTCGGGAGCACGTCCGTCGACCAGGGTGGCTCCGGCCGCCACCGCCGCGCGCACCTCGGCGTAGGTCATCGCGCGCGGTGGTTTCGTCTCGTCCAGCAGGTCGCGGTCCTTGCGGTTGAGGATGGCGTCGTAGACGAAGTAGCCCGGTGCGGGCGGCTGGTTCGCGGTGACGAGGTCCAAGAAGGTCGCCTTGTCGGGGGCCCGCAGTGCGTAGTTGGTCATCCGCTGCTCACCCATGGTCGACCACAGATCCGTCGAAAGGTTCTTGCCGCAGGCCGATCCCGCACCGTGGGCGGGGTAGACCCGGGTGGCGTCGGGCAACGTCATCAACTTGTCGTGCAGAGAGTCGTAGAGCTTGTCGGCGAGCTCCTCGCGACTGAATCCGATGGATGCCAGCAGGTCGGGACGCCCGACATCGCCGATGAACAACGTGTCGCCGGTCAGCACGCCGTACGGCTCGGTGTCGACGGAATGCTCATAGAGCACGATGCTCAACGACTCGGGGGTGTGCCCCGGGGTGTGCAGAAACTCCAACTGCACGTCGCCCAGGGAGTAGCGCTCGCCGTCGGCGACGCCCATGACGTCGAATTCGGGTTCGGCGACCGAGGAGTAGACGATCGTCGCGCCGGTGGCCTTGGCCAGTTCCAGGTGACCGGACAGGAAGTCGGCGTGAAAGTGGGTCTCGATGACGAGCTCGATTCGCATGCCGAGTTCTTCTGCGTCAGAGAGATATTCGGAGGTGTCGCGTTGCGGATCGACGACCACGGCTCGGCCGGTGGATTCGTCACCGATCAGGTAGGACGCGTGTGACAGGCAGTCCAGGTAGTACTGGATGAATTTCATTTCGGTTCCTTTCTCCGGGACGATCAGGTGGTGCCGGCCGCGGCGGTGGGCCGGGCCAGCAGACCGTGCAGGGGACACGCGGCAATGTGGTTGCACGCGAACATGAATGCGGGCACAAGTCCGGTCAGTGCGATGCCCACGTAGCCGACGATCGGATCGAGCTGCTCGCCGAGGATGACCGAGGCCATGATCAGGACGAACCAGCCGAACCCCTTGCGGAGTACCTCGGGGTTGACCTTGGCGGCGAACCTCGATCCGACCAGTGCGCCGACGACGGCCGCGGCGGTCACCATCAGCGCCATGGTCCAATCGATCTGCACGACCGACAGGTAGCCGGCCAAGCCCGCGAATGAGTTCATCGCGATGACCGCCAGCGACGTACCCACAGCGGCCGGCATCGCCAGCCCGCCCAGCAGCACGAGTGCGGGAACCACCAGGAATCCGCCACCGGCACCGACGGTTCCCGTGACCAGTCCCAACGCGAGCCCCAGGGCAGCGGTCCTGGCGAGCAGCGCTACGCCGGTGTGCGCAGTAGCGGTGGGCGTCTTGCGGCCGCGCAGCATCGCGACGGCGGTGACCACCATGATCACCGCGAACGCCACGAGCAGCGCATCGCCGGGGATGAAACGGGTCAGCTGGCCGCCGCTGTACGCGCCCACCATGGAGGTGGCGCCGAACAGCAGGGCGGTCCGCCACTGCACCCGACCGGCGCGCGCATGTGAGACGGCTCCCACGGCACTGGTCACGCCGACCACCAACAGCGACGTCGCGATGGCATGTTTGGCGTCCATGCCGGCCACGTAGGCCAGCAGCGGCACCGTGAGGATCGAACCGCCGCCGCCGAGCAGGCCCAACGAGACGCCGACCGCAATCGCCAGTGCCACCGTCAACGCCAACATCACAGTCACCGGTCCTTCCCGAGATATACCATGGGGGGTATATAGGACCTTACGGTATATACCCCCAGCGGTATGTGCAAGAGGGCTGTGTCACACGCCGGCGGGCGGGATCTATCAGGTCAGCGGATGTCGCTCGGCAAGCCACCCTGAGCAGTCCGCGATGTGGGCCCGACCCGGTTTACGGGTGCAGCCTGGCCAACACCGCTTCATAGGTGACCCATCCGACAAGGAAGGTCCGGTCCGGATTCAGCACGGGCAGACCACTGCCTCCCCGGCCCTTGAGCGCATCGAGGATGCGGCGGACATCGGCGTCAGATGCGATGGCGGCAACCGGCTTGACCAGATCCGACACCGTGCTCGGGGCGTCTGTTTCATCGAGCGCCTCGGCCACATCCTGGGCCGTGACGCACCCGGCGTAATGCCCGTCTTTGGTCACCACCGGCAACATGCCGAACGTCGTCTGCGACAGCGCCTTGGCGGCCGCGGTCATCGAACTGTCCACCGTCAGGGGCTCGGGCGCAGGAACAGCAAGATCGGCAGCATTCAGGTCCGGCAATTCAACCGGCGGCTTGTCGAGGTCAACACCCCGCCGCCACAGCTTGGCCGTGTAGATGGTGTCTTTCGACAGCAGATGCGCAGTACCGGCGGCCATCACCACAGCTGCCATCAACGGCAGGATGATCGAGTACTCGCCGGTGAGTTCGAACAGGATCACCACCGCGGTGATCGGCGCTCGTGTCGCACCGGCCAGCGCCGCACCCATCCCGATCAACCCGTATGCCCCCGCGGTTTCGGTGATCGTGGGAAACAGGCCATGGGCTACGGTGCCGAACGCGGTTCCGGCCATGGCGCCGACGAACAACGTCGGCGCGAAAACTCCTCCGGAGCCACCGATCCCGATGGTGAGGCTGGTGGCGAACATCTTGCCCACCATGAGGAGCAGCAACATGCCGATCACATACCGGCCTTCGACTGCATTCTCCAGGACCGGATAACCGACGCCGTACATCTGGGGCAGAGCCAGCAGGACGCCACCGAGAAGCAGCCCACCGACTGCGGGTCTGGCCCACTCCGGCCCACGCCACAGCCAGTCGCACAAGTCCTCCACGCGGTAGAGGATCTTCGAGAACGCAACCCCGACCACGCCTACGGCCACCCCGAGCGCCGCATAGAGGATGTACTCGGCCACATTGTGCACGGCGAACGACGGCAGCGAGAGAAACGGCTGGTTACCCAGCATTGCCCGCCCCACGACGTCAGCGGTGACGCTCGACAACACGACCGCGCCGAAAGACTGGGCCGCGAAGTCCCGGAGGATGAGTTCCATGGCGAAGAACGGGCCGGCCAGCGGCGCGTTGAACGTTGCCGAGATTCCGGCCGCGGCCCCACACGCAACCAGAAGTCGGACCCTTGGGGTGTCGAGCCGAAGGATTTGGGCAATCGTGGAGCCGGCCGCCGAGCCGATCTGCACGATCGGTCCCTCCCGTCCGACCGAACCTCCGCCGCCGATGCACAGCGCCGAGGCCAGGGCCTTGACCAGGGTGACCTGAGGCGCAATCCGACCGCCCTTATGGCTGACGGCATACATCACTTCGGGCACACCGTGCCCACGCGCCTCCGGCGCGAACTTGTGCACGATGGGTCCGTATATCGCCCCCGCGATCACCGGGGTCAGCAGGAGGAACCACACTCCCAGAGCCGGCCACTGCGCGCTTGGTATCCGCCCCAGCCCGGAATAGTCGTCGTAACCGGTGAACACCCTGGTGAAGAAAGTGATCAGGAATCGGAAGCCGACCGCGCCCAAACCCGTTACCGCGCCGACGGCGACCGCAAGGGCCACCAGCGCCGATGGGCTGTCCCGCAGCCAGCCGACGACCACGTTACGACTGGCCATCGGGATTCTTCGGGGCATTCCGAGTCCATCGGGCACTCCTGCAGTATGGAATAGTTGCACACTGCTTCCTAATCGAGCTGTCGCGAGCGTCCTCTCGACAGCGCCGCGATGCCCTCGATATCTCTTGAACTGCAATATGATTCGCCATCTCGGTTCTGGATCCACGTCAGTGGTCCACCAATCCTGCTAGCCTCACACCATGCCGCGGCCGCGTCAGAATCGTGACGTCGAACCGGGTGGTCCGTTGGGCGCATTCATTCGCAGGTCCGGTTATCTGCGGAAATGGCTGATCCTCGGCATCGCTATCGGCATCATCGCCGGACTCGGGGCAGTCACTTTCTATCTCGCGCTCGACTACACCGGCCAATTTTTGCTCGGCTACGTCGGCGGCTATCAGATTCCCAAGCCGGTCGGCGACGGCGGCCAGCCGGGGTCACCAGGCTTCGTCCGTCCCTGGGCGATACCGCTGGTGACTTTCGGTGGCGCGCTGGTCTCGGCGTGGATCGTGGCCAAATTCGCCCCCGAAGCTGAGGGCCATGGAACAGACTCTGCGATCGAGGCGGTCCACAGCGACCCGCGGGCGATCAGGGGCCGCACGATCGTGGTGAAGACGATCGCCAGTGCGCTGACGATCGGTTCTGGAGGTTCGGGTGGGCGGGAAGGACCCGCGGCACAAATCTCGGCCGGCTTCGGCTCGTTGATGACGCGTTGGCTCAACCTCACCGACGACGACGGACGGATCGCGGTATCGCTCGGCATCGGATCGGGGATCGGCGCGATCTTCGGGGCGCCCCTCGGAGGCGCAGTGCTCGCGGCCTCGATCGTCTATCGCGAGGACTTCGACTACAAGGTGCTGGTTCCGGGATTCATCACCTCGGCCACCGCGTTCTCCGTGTTCGGATCGATCCTGGGATTCGAGCCGCTGTTCGGCTACGTGGCCTCCGACTTCCGATTCCATCAACCGGCGATCCTCATCTGGTTCGTCGTTTTGGGCATCGTCGCCGCGGCGTTCGGATATCTGTACGCCCGAATCTTCTACGGCACCGTCTCCGTTACCGCCAAGCTACCGGGCAACAAGATCATCAAGCCGGCACTCGGCGGCCTCCTCGTCGGTCTCCTTGCACTCGCCATCCCGCAGGTACTCGCCAGCGGGTACGGGTGGGCGCAAAAAGCCTCCGACACAAGCACTCTGCTGTCCATCCCGCTGTGGATCGTGCTGCTGCTTCCGCTCGCCAAGATCATCGCGACGTCGTTGTCGATCGGCACCGGAGGTTCCGGAGGCATCTTCGGCCCCGGTGTCGTCATCGGCGCATTCGTCGGCGCAGCGATCTGGCGGCTCGGGCACGACATCGGGCTGCCGGGGCTACCCGCCAGCCCCGGTCTCTTCGTGGTGGTCGGCATGATGGCGTGCTTCGGAAGCGTGGCTCACGCACCTCTTGCCGTGATGATCATGGTTGCGGAAATGACCGGTTCCTTCTCGGTCGTACCGTGCGCCCTCGTCGCGGTCGGGATCGCCTACCTGCTGATCTCACGCACGCCGGTATCGATCTACAAGGCACAGCGACTCAATCGAGACAGCGCCGGCGCCCAACGGGTTGCTGATTCGGCACACGAGGTGCCGCGGCCGCGCGACGACTTCGCCGGCTAAACAGGTCACCGTCTCAACACGATTCAGCAAAGTTCGGTGCTTTCGTGGGCACCGCCCTGCGATCATCAGCGGAGATCGACCCGACCGACGAGAAGGGTTACCCAGTGAGAGCTCCAACGATGGCGCACCGACTGGCCGCAGAATTCATCGGTACATTCCTGCTGGTTCTGGGCGGGTGCGGCGCGGCGGTATTCGCCGCCAACCCGGCTGAAGACAGCTCCGTCGGCATCGGTTTCCTCGGTGTCGCGCTGGCTTTCGGCCTCACCGTCCTGGCCGGCGTCTACGCGTTCGGCACGATCTCGGGTGGCCACTTCAACCCGGCGGTCACTTTCGGCGCGGCCCTGGCACGCCGCGTCGAATGGAAGGCGCTCCCGGCGTACTGGGTGGTGCAGGTTATCGGCGGCCTGGCCGCCGGGGCGGTGATCTATTGGATCGCCAAGGGCAGGGCCGGTTTCACGCCGACAGGCCATATGGCCGCCAACGGATTCGGTGAGCATTCACCGTTCCACTACTCGCTGGCCGCGGTGGTGATCGCCGAGGCGCTTCTGACCTTCCTTTTCTTACTGGTGATCCTGGGCGCCACCGACGACCGCGCACCAAAAGGGTTCGCCGGCTTGGCAATCGGATTGATGCTGACGCTGATCCACCTGATCTCCATCCCGATCTCGAACACATCGGTGAACCCGGCGCGTTCGATGGGTGTGGCGTTCTTCAACGGCGACGGCGCGCCCGCGCAGCTGTGGGTGTTCTGGCTGGCGCCGCTCGCCGGCGCGGCCGTGGCGGGTGCTCTCTACCCGCTGCTGTTCGGCCGCGCCGAGGAGCTCGCGGACCGTCCGGTCCGTGACGACACGCTGGACTCGAAGGCCTAACTCTTCGCCTTCGCAGCCTTGGCGGCACCCTTCTCCGTCGACTTGCCCTCGTGTGACAAAGTCCCACCGGCGTTTTCGAGGTGAGCACGCACGAACCACTGGAACTTCTCCAGCTCGGCGGCGTGGCCGATGAGGATGTCCTGGGTCACCGGGTCGAGTTCCTCGGTTGCCTCGATGTTGTTGCGCAGGTCCTCGATGACACCGTCATACACGAGATCGACTGCGGCGAGGTGCGCCTGGACGGTGTCGCGCCCGACGCTGTAGTCGTCCCACGTGCGGTCCTTGAGGATGGCACCCGGGGTGCCCTGCGGCGACGCGCCCAGAGTGGCGATCCGTTCAGCGACTTCGTCGGCGTAGCCGCGGACCAGATCGACCTGTGGGTCGATCATCTCGTGAACGCCGATGAAGTTGGGGCCGACCACATTCCAGTGCACATGCTTCAACGTGAGGTGAAGGTCGTTGTAGGTGCTCAACTGCTTCTGCAGGAGATCGGTCACCTTACGAGCCTTCGCTTCGGTCAATCCGGGGACGGTGAACTTTGCACCCATCAATAGCTCCTTTCGAGCGCTGGCTTCTCGAACGGCACATACCCGGGTTGCCGTGCTGGTAACCGGATGTAAGAGCTGCGTCACAAATTGCTGATGTGCTGCACCGGCAGCCGCGCACCGAACCGCGGCTTGTACGCCAAGCGGGCGGCTTCGAGCAACCGGATAGCGCGGTACCGATGCGGGCGCTCCGGCTCCAGCAACTCCACCATCCCGGCATCGTCGACGGGGGTGCCGATCAGCGTCCAGCCCACCATCTTCGAGATGTGGTAGTCCCCGATCGACAGCGCGTCGGTGTCACCGAATGCGCGCTGCGCGGTTTCGGCCGCCGTCCAGACCCCGACGCCCGGCAGTGTGGTGAGCGCGTCGCGGGCCGCGGTCGTGGGCCGGCCCGACAACCGTTCGAGCGCGTCCGCGCGCTGAGCGCATCCGATGATCGTGCGGGCGCGGCCGGGATCGATGTTGGCGCGGTGGAACTCCCACGACGGGATGCGCCGCCATACGTCGGCCGCCGGCGGCACCCGCATCCGTGCGGGCGCCGGGCCGGGCGCAGGGCTGCCGAACTTGGTGACCAGCAGGCGCCAGGCGCGAAACGCGTCGGCACCCGGCACGCGTTGCTCGATCACCGCGGGGATCAGCGCCTCCAGCACCCGTGCGGTGCGGCCGAGGCGCAGATGTGGCACCCGTTTGGCGGCGGCCTGGATGACCGGGTGCTGCGGGTCATAGCTGGCGGGGTCGTCGTCAACGCCCAGCAGCGCAGGCAGCGCCTCGACGAATTCTTCGGCGCCGTCGCCCCACGCCTGGCACCCCACGGCGTCGGGCGCAGTGCGGTAGATCCGAGCTGTCACCGGCCCGCTGGCTTGCAGGCTGGTGCGCCAGATCGCGCGATCGGCGTCGAGTTGGTAGCACGGGTCGCCGGGTCCGCGGCGTTGCGGCGCCAGCGTCAGCCCCGGGCTGGCAGGCCCGGGAAACAGCAGCGTGCGCTCCCGCACCGATTCGGGGGGCACCTGGTCAGTCCGGCGCGACGCTGATGTCGGCCTTGTTCGGGTAGAACGCGACGTGTCCCGCGATCGCGGCGACAGCCGGGTAGGGCTCCTCGTAGGTCCAGATCGCGTCCTCGACCGTGGCGTCCCCCGCGGTGACGCTGTAGTAGCTGGCCTCACCCTTGTACGGGCAGTACGTGCGGGTGTCGGTGCAGGCCAGCACTGCCGGGTCGACGTCACCGAGCGGGATGTACTGCACCACCGGATAGGTGGATTCGGCAAGGCCGAGCGCGGCGCGGGTGTCGGCGACGAGTTGGCCGTTGATCCGGACCTGCACCCGGCCGGAGGTCGGGGTGATCGTGATGGGGTGATCGGCGGTCGGTTGCTTGATCTCACGTGTGCTCATCGGTGTCTCCTCCGGGGATCGGCGTAGTTGGTGCAACACCGCCTTGCACTCACGATTCCCACGTTAGATCGCGCGCCGTCAGGGGCGGCGGGCAATCGTGTCCGCGATCACGGCGATCGGGGAGGTGGACGCCCGCCCGCCGTCTTCGTGCCGGTCGGCCAGCTTGTACGCGGTGTACATGCCGCGAACCCCGAGCCAGCGCAGCGGCTCGGGCTCCCAGGTGGCCGAGTGGTGACCGACCCAGGGCAGCGCGGTCAACGGGGTGGACCGTTTGAGCACCAGGTCGGTCAGGGTCCGGCCGGCCAGGTTGGTCGCCGTCACACCGTGGCCGACGTAACCGCCCGCCTCGCCGAGTCCGGTGACCGGATCGAGGCTGACACCGGCCGACCAGTCCCGGGGGACGCCCAGCACGCCGCACCAGCCGTGGGCGATCGGCACCCCGCGGGTCTGCGGCAGCGCGGTGTTGAGCACCCCGGTCAGGTAGGCGATGGTGTCGGCGCCGACCGCGCCGTCGTTGTCGATGCGGGAGGCGTAGCGATAGGGCACCGCCCGGCCGCCGATCGCGATGCGATTGTCGGCGGTGCGCTGGGCGTAGAAGAACCCGTGCGCCAGATCGCCCAGCGTTTCCCGGCCCGCCCAGCCGATGGACGCCCAGACGTCGTCGGACATCGGCTCGGTGGCGATCATCGCGCTGTTCATCGGCAGCCAGCGCCGCCGCAATCCGCGCATCCGGGCGGTGAAGCCCTCGGTGGCGCGCAGCACGATCGGCGCGCGCACCACGCCCCGCGGGGTTTCCGCCCGGCCGGGGCTGATCGTGGTCACCGGGGTCTGTTCGTAGATGGTGACGCCGAGACGCTCCACGACGTCGGCGAGGCCACGGGCCAGCTTGGCGGGCTGGATGCGGGCGCAGTGCGGGTTGAACATCCCGAGCACCACGCCGTCCACCCGGATCCGCGCGGCTGCTTCGGCGGCGGTCAGCAGTTCGATGCCGTCGGTGCCCCACTCACGGTCCTCGTCGGCCTCGGCGCGCAGCCGGCGTGCCTGCGAGGGGTTGCGGGCCACCTCGAGGTTGCCGCCCTTGACGATGTCGGCCTCGATACCTTCGTGCGCGGCCACGTCGATCACTTCATCGACGGCGGCGTTGAGGGTCTGCTGCCAGGCGACGACGTTGGCGCGGCCGTACTTCTTGGCCAGCAGCCCGCGGTGGCCGGGCGCCAGGCCGGACAGCCAGCCGCCGTTGCGTCCGGAGGCGCCGAACCCGGCGAACCGCGCCTCCAGCACCACGATCCGCAGCGAGGGGTCGGCTTTCTTCAGGTAGTAGGCGGTCCACAGCCCGGTGTAGCCCGCGCCGACGATGCAGACGTCGGCATCGCGGTCACCCGGCAGCGCGGGACGCGGTTGGGGAAGCTCGGTGAACCAGTGCGAGACGGCGCCGTTAATTGCCACGCACGACAGGCTAGACCGATCTACTGGACGACGAGCTGTCCGTGCATCGACGGGTGATAGGTGCAGTGATAGGCGTAGGTTCCCGGCTTGCTCGGAGCCGTGAAGGTGGCCGTGCCCTTCTCGCCGACCTCGACGTTGAACGCGGCGCCGGAGTCGGCGGTGACGGTGTGCTCGACGCCGTCGGAATTGGTGACGGTGATGGTGGCTCCGGGTGACACCGGGCCGGGCGAGCCGAATTTCATGTCGGCGATGCTGATCGTCGGGCCGGCCGCGGGCGGAGCGGACGACGGTGAAGCTTTGGTCCCCGCCGAGCACGCCGCCACCAGGAGAACAGCAGCGAATGCGACGGCGACGTACAGAGCAAAGATGCGTGGCGTCATACGCGGGACACGTATTGGCCTGCGGCTGGGTTCAACCCCCCGCTTACTCCGACCGGCTTGCCTTCGCCTGCCGTTTCGCCTCGCGCAGCCCAACCCAGAAGCGCGCGGCTTCGCGGATGGATTCCTCGACGGGGCGCGGCTGCCAACCGAGTTCCTGAACGGCCTTGCTGCAGTCCAGCGGTCCCTCGGCGCGCATCAGCCGCAGCGAGCCCAACGACAGCTTCTCGTCGGTCTTCTGCAGCCGCGCTTTTGCGGTGCCCAGCGCGGCCAGCGCGTAGGCGACCGGGAGCGGGATCGTCTTCGTCGGCGGCGGCATGTTCGCCTCCAAGGCCGCGATGCGGGCCACTTCGGCGTTGCTGATCATCTTCTCGGAGATCAGGTAGCGCTCCCCGACCCGGCCGCGCTCGGCGGCCAGGATCATCGCGCGGGCCGCGTCGTCGACGCCGACCGCTTCGAGTTCGATACCGCCCATCACGAACGGCAGCTTCCCGAAGGCGGCCCCGGCGATGATGGCGCCGTGCGGGGTTCGCCCCCAGTCACCGCCGCCATAGGTCGTGGACACGCACATCGCGATCGCCGGCAGCCCGTGTTCGCGGGCGTAGCGCAGCACCAGTTGTTCGGCCTGCACCCGGGACCGGACGTAGGGGGTGAGTCCGCGGTCGGTGATGATGTCGGCTTCCGTGACCGTCCGGCCACGACGGCGGCCGACAGTGACGTAGCTGCTGGTGAAGATGAAGCGATGCAGGCCGGCGCCCCTGGCGATGTCGAGAACGTTGCGGGTGCCCTCGACGTTGGTGTGGAACAGCGGGGCCGGATCGCTGAGCCAGCCGCGGGCGTCGACCACGCAGTAGTAGACGTCGTCGACGCCGGCCATCGCCTCACGCAGCACGTCGTTGTCCCAGATGTCGCCGACGAAGCGCTGCACGTCGAGGTCGTCGATGGAGATCGTGGACGCGTTCGGCCGCACCATGACTCGCACCTGATGCCCGTCGGCGACCAGCTGCCGGGTGACGTGCGAGCCGAGGAAGCCGTTGGCCCCGATGACCAGTTTCGGCTGGGTCACTTCATGCCCCCGTTGGCCTTCATCCAGGCGGCCGCCTCCTCGTCGAGGGTGCCGAGCTTCTCGGCTTTCTTGCACCACCTCATGCTGGCCTGCAGGAATTTCAGCGGGTTGTAGATGTCCTCCTGGCGCGACCAGAGGCCGTCGCCGGCGTAGGTGACGATCGAGATGTTGGTGGCGCTGATGATCGTGCCGTCACCGGGGTCGCGCATCGGGTTGTCCAACTCGCAGATGACCCGCCCGGTCTCCTCGTCGAACACCGCCCACAGCGACGGGAACTCGGTCATGTAGCTGCCGGGGAAGCTGCCCATGGTCTTGGTGATCCAGGCGCGCACTTCGTCGCGGCCCTTCATCGTCCCCATCGCGTGCTCGATGTAGTCGACGTCGGGGGTGTAGTGACTCACCCAGGCGTCCCAGTCCTGGGTTCTGGCGGCCTCGGCGACGGTGTTCTCGAACGTTGCAAAAGCTTCGGTCAATTCTTCACGGGAAAATCGCGCCACAGCTTCAAACTAGAACACGTTCTATCGACCTTTGTCGAGGGCTTGTCGGTATCACGACCCGGCGGCGCGACTGCGTGATCTCCGGGACAAAACGGCTGACAGGCCGATACCGAGGATCGCGACGGCCCCAACCCCCGACAGGACGATCGTCCAGATCCGCCGATCGGTCAGCTCCTTGTGGCACAACTCCACGTAGTCGGTGTTGACGATGATGTCGTCATGCGGTTCAGCCATGCCCGGCGTCTCCGGCACACCCGCTGGGCTGGGCGTGTTCTTTCCGCCCTGCACCGTCGCCGCCCGCGCGGCGGACAGGTCTGGAGCGACCGCGCTGCCACACCGAACCTGCGCCGGCTCAACCGAAACGGGCCCCCGATGCCCCGGTCCGGCCGACACCGGACTCAGCAGTCCTGCCACTCCGGTCACCAGCGCCAGTACTCCGACAACGACGATCGCCCACCTCATCACCATGGGGTTGCGCTACCCGCTCTCGCCGCAATTACACGTGGCTACCGGCACGCTCACAAACGGCCTGAGGCGGGGATGGGGTCGTGGTACCGATGCCAAGACCCACCTACCGACGTTGTTACAGCGAGGCTCAGCGCCGCAGCGCGCGTCGGTTCTGACTGATCTCTGACATGGGAACTATCCGAACAATCATTGAGGTTGTACAGGCATGGCGCATGACTATCACCGCAATCCCGCCGCCGTTTCCGCGCTGTCCCCGGAGCAATATCGGGTGACCCAGGAGAACGGGACCGAGCGGCCCTTCACCGGCGAGTATTGGGACAACCACGAGCCGGGCATCTACGTCGACGTCGTCTCGGGCGAACCGTTGTTCGCCTCGACCGACAAATTCGAGAGTGGGTCCGGCTGGCCGAGTTTCACCAAGCCGATCGAGTCGTCCCCCGGAAAAGCAAACGTCGTCACCAAGAGGGACTTCAGCCACCTGATGGTCCGTACCGAGGTTCGCTCGGCGGCCGGCGACAGCCATCTGGGGCACGTGTTCAAAGACGGCCCTCGCGCGCAGGGAGGGTTGCGCTACTGCATCAACTCAGCTTCGCTGAGATTCATCGGGCTCGACGACCTCGAGGCGCAGGGCTACGGCGAGTACAAGCATCTGTTCGAGACTTCCAAGGAGGACGCGTGAGCAACACCAAGAGGGCGATTCTGGCAGGCGGTTGCTTCTGGGGCATGCAGGATCTGATCCGCAAGCAGCCCGGCGTGGTGTCCACCCGGGTGGGTTACACCGGCGGCCAGAACGACCACCCCACCTACCGCAACCATCCCGGCCACGCCGAGGCGATCGAGATCGAGTACGACCCGGCGCAGACCGACTTCCGCGCGCTGCTGGAGTTCTTCTTCCAGATCCACGATCCGAGCACGAAGAACCGGCAGGGCAATGACGTCGGCACCAGCTACCGGTCGGCGATCTTCTACCTCGACGACGAGCAGAAGCAGGTCGCGTTGGACACCATCGCCGACGTCGACGCATCCGGGCTGTGGCCGGGCAAGGTGGTCACCGAGGTGACCCCGGCCAGTGATTTCTGGGATGCCGAGCCGGAGCATCAGGACTACCTGCTGCACTACCCCAACGGCTACACCTGCCACTTCCCGCGGGCGGGGTGGAAGCTACCGAAGCGGGCTCAGGTCTAGGGATCGCGCCGAGTGTGCGGATTCGTACGCGACACACCGCTGTTCGCGGATGAGGACGCACACTCGTCGCGGTTCTAGCCGCGGCGGTGTACCACGACGCGCCCACCCTTTTTCGGGGTGAACGCCACGCCCCGGGAGTGCCACTTCTCCCCCGGCGCGCTGGTGGTCGCGATCGTGACGTGCCGCAACACCGTACGCAGGACGACGTCCATCTCCATGTTGGCGAACGCGGCGCCGATGCAGCGCCGGGTCCCCCCGCCGAACGGGACCCACGCGAAGGTGTTGGGCTTGGTGTCGAGAAACCGCAGCGGGTCGAAGCGCTCCGGATCGGGAAACATCTCCGGATTCTCGTGCAGCTGGCACAGGCTGACCATCACTGAATAGCCTTGCGGCACAACCCATTCACCGAGTTCGTAGCTCGGCGCCTGTACGTGACGGCCAGAGAAGTCGATCACCGTCCGATTGCGCTGGACTTCCAGGATCGTGGCCTGTCGATAGGCGTTGTCGTCGGTGGCGGCTTCGGCTACCAGCCGGCTCAGCACCTCGGGGTGGCGGGAGATCCGCTCGAAGGCCCACGCGAGCGTGGACGCGGTGGTCTCATGGCCGGCGGCCAGCAGAGTCAGCAGTTCGTCGCCGATCTCGCCGCGCGTCATCGCCGAGCCGTCGTCGTAGGTGCTGCGCAGGAACAGCGACAGCACATCGGTGCGGTCCTCGAGGTTGGGGTCGCTCTGCGCCTGGCTGATCAGCGTGTCCACCAGGCGCTCGTACTCCCGGCGGTACTCGACGAGCTTTCCCCACGGCGTCCAGGGCATTTCCCGCTTCGGCGAAGGCAGCACAGCCAGCCGGGATCCCAGCGTCACCCACTTCGGGATGAGCTCGCGCAGGCGCTGCAACTCGACACCGTCGGCGCCGAAAATCGCCCGCAGAATGATGTTCAACGTAATGTGCATCATCGGCTCGAGCGTTTCGAATTCGGTTCCCTGCGGCCAGGATTCGATCTCGCGCAGAGTCTCCTCGACCACGATCTGCTCATAGGCCCGGATGCTCTTGCCGTGGAACGGCGGGGTGAGTAGCTTGCGCCGCACCCGGTGCTCGACGCCGTCGAGGGCGAAGACCGAACCCGGGCCCAGCAGCCGGCTCAGATTGGGCTGGATGTTGTAGAGGATGTCCGGGCTGGTGGTGAAGATCTGCTTGGTCAGCGCGGGGTCGGACACGACGACGGTGTTGCCGAACACCGGTATCCGCACGGTGACGCAGCGCCCGTAGCGTCGGGTCATCCACTCGGTCGTGGGCCGGCGGGCCATCATGAACGCAAAGCTGACCAGTGCATTCGGCAACCCCGGTGACGGCGGCAACTTCGTTTCGGCACGGACCGGCGCGGCGACGGTTGACGCTTGGCTCATCGGTGACGCCCTCCCACACATTGCGTGGTACCGCGTTGTACCACTGGCTTGTGGGGTACGGTACCCTTCGGTACCAGCCCTGACAAGGGTGGCGTGCGAAAGGAGGTCGGTGACCACGACAGCCGTTCCCGAGGCTCCTGCCGTCGGCCGAAACGACGGCTTCCGACGGCGGCTGCTCGACGGGCTTGCCGCGTCTATCGAAGAACGCGGCTACCGCGACACCACCGTCGCCGACATCGTCCGATACGCCCGCACCTCCAAGCGCACCTTCTACAGCGAGTTCGCCACCAAGGAAGACTGTTTCGCCGAGTTGCTCACCGCCAACAACGACGAACTCGTCGAGGCAATCAGCGCTGCCGTCGATCCGCGCGCGCCCTGGCATGAGCAGATCCGCCAAGCCGTGGTCACCTACGTCGAGCACATCGACGAGCGGCGCGCGATCACCTTGAGCTGGATCCGCGAACTGCCCGCCTTGGGCGAGTATGCCCGGCCCACCCTGCGCCGGGGGTTCGCCCGACTCGCCACCATGATCGTCGACCTGTCCAGTAACGACGGATTCCGAACCGCCGGACTGCCGCCGATCTCTCATGCTATGGCGGTCATCCTGGTCGGCGGCCTGCGCGAGCTCACCGCGCAAACTATGGAGGACGGCGATCCGGCCAGCGACATCATCGAGCCGGCGCTGGCCGTCTCGCTCGCGTTGCTGGGGCCGAGACCTCAGTTTCCTAAGGTTTGAGAACCACTTTGAACATGCTGTCGGCCTTCTTCTGGAACGTTTCGTAGGCCTTCGGGGCGTCCGACAACGGAAGCCGATGGGTGGCGAAGGTGTCCACTCCCAACGGATCGTCGTCGGTGAGCAGCGGCATGATATCGGGGATCCAGCGCTTGACGTTGGCCTGCCCCATGCGGAGCTGGATCTGCTTGTCGAACATCACCATCAGGTTGATCGGATCCGCGGCGCCGCCGTAGACACCCGACAGTGACACTGTACCGCCGCGGCGGACCACCGCGATCGCGGTGTGCAGCGCCGCCAGCCGGTCCACGCCCGCGTTACGCATGACAGCCCGACCGAGCGGAGACGGGAGGAATCCTGCTGCGGTCTGGGCGAATTCGGCGACGGGAGACCCGTGTGCCTCCATCCCGACGGCGTCGATGACGGAATCGGCGCCGCGGCCGTCGGTCAGATCAAGCACTCGCTCCAGCACGTCGCCCTCGCGAAGGTCGATGACTTCCTCGCAGTAGGGGCGGGCACGCTCCAGCCGATCGGTCACCAGATCGATGCCGATCACCCGGTGCCGGTTGCGGTGCGCGGCCATCCGGCACGCCATCGACCCGATCGGTCCGAGTCCGAGCACCACCAGGGTGCCGCCGTCCGGCACGTCCGCGTATTCCAAACCCTGCCAGGCGGTGGGCAAGACGTCGGACAGATACACGTAGCGGTCGTCGGAGCCGCCGACCGGGACTTTGATGTGGGTGTAATTGGCGTGCGGTACCCGCAGATACTCGGCCTGGCCGCCGGCCACTTCGCCGTACAGCTTGGAATAGCCGAACAATGCTGCACCGGTGCCCTGGTCGCGGTTTTGTGTTGTCTCGCATTGGCTTTGCAGCCCCTGACCGCACATGAAGCAGTGCCCACAGGAGATGTTGAACGGAATCACCACGCGGTCACCGACTTTGAGCTCAGAGACCTGGTCGCCGACTTCTTCGACCACGCCCATGGCCTCGTGTCCGAGAATGTCCCCCGGCGACATGAAGGCACCGAGCACCTCGTAGAGGTGCAGATCGGAGCCGCAGATGTTGGTGCTCGTTACGCGGATGATCGCGTCGGTCGGCTCCTTGATCTGCGGATCGGGGACGGTGTCGACCGAGACGTTACGGCGGCCGTGCCAGGTCACTGCGCGCATGGGATCCTCCTCGCACTTGGGGTCAGGAGCCCGCATGCCCGTTCGGCAGGTCCTCAAACACAGCGCGGAGTGACGAACGCGAACGGCCGCGCAAAACCGAGCCGCGCCAGCCGACTGCGACGGATGTCCTCGATGGCTATGTCGAGCAGCGCACCGGAGGACGGTTCGTAACACCGCAGCGCGGCGCCGTCGATCTCGAACAGCAGCACCCAATGACGCGGCAGCACCGCACCGATCAGCATCGCCACCGGCCAGCCCGCGGCCACCGCATCGCACACGTCGGCCAGCCCGTCGTGGCACCGGGCCGGACGCCAGCGGTAGCGCACACCGCGGGCGATGCTGTGCTCGGTCATGGCCCGCGCCACACCGGCCGGGGTGGCGCCCAGAGCGTGCGGCCACACCACGTTGATCGCCCGGTGCACCCGAGCCTGCTCAGCGTCGAACCACGGCTGCGGCCGCTCGGCGTGCAGCGGGGCGCCGTACTCAACGTCGAGGAGCGCGCCTGTCATCACGGCCACACTCGGCCCGCAGCTGACGCCGTCGCGCTGGCGGGGCCACCCGGACACATCCATCTCGCTTCCGACGGTTTCAGTCGCTGTCGGCGCGGTAACTCCGTTCGCACCTATCCCTGCACACTGTGCCGTGCTCTTGCGGTTCGCGAAAGGATCTTTCATGGCGCTCAACGACGACGACATCACGACTTCCACCCCCGGCGGCGAGGGCACCGCTGACGGCGGCTCCAATCCCGAAGGCCACGATGGCGGTGCCGACGGCACGGCCGACGGCGGCGGTGAAGGCCCCGCCGACGGTGGTTCGAACCCCGAAGGCCACGACGGCGGCGCCGACGGCACCGCCTGACCCGGTTCCATGCTGAGCCGCTGCAGTGCGGTCGACGCGCAGACGTTCGCCGACCAGTACTGGGGCCGTAAGCCGCTCCTCAGCTCAGCCGCCGACCTGCCCCGGGACTTCAGCGATCTGCTGTCTCCCGGGGCGGTCGACGAGCTGATAGCCGAGCGCGGTGTCCGGGCACCATTCATCAGGCTGGCCCGCGACGGCGAGATCCTCGCCAAAGACTGCTATCTCGGCCCGGCCGGGTTCGGCGCAGAGATCGCCGACCAGGTCGACTCGGCGAAGGTCCTCGCCGAATTGGCCACGGGCGCAACGGTTGTCCTACAGGGCCTACACCGGCTATGGCCGCCGGTGATCGACTTCGTTCGCGACGCCGTCGACGATCTCGGCCATCCCGTGCAGGCCAATGCCTACATCACACCCCCGGGCAACCGCGGCTTCGACCCGCACTACGACGTCCACGACGTCTTCGTACTACAGGTATCCGGACAGAAGCGCTGGGTGGTGCACGAACCGGTCCACCACCATCCCCTACCCGACCAGCCGTGGACCCAGCATCGGGCGGCGATCGACCAACGAGTGCGCGGCGAGCCGGTGATCGACGCCGTGCTGAACGCCGGCGACGCGCTGTACCTGCCCCGAGGCTGGCTCCATGCGGCTCAGGCGCTCGACACCACGTCGATTCACCTCACCATCGGTGTCTCGTCCACCACCGGGCTCGATGTGGCGCGCGCCGTGCTCGACGAGCTGTCCCGTGTCGAGGCCTTCCGCCGATCCCTGCCCATGGGTATCGCAGCCGATCAGGACGAGACGGCCGCCACGGTGACCAAGGTGATGGCCGAGATGGTGGCGGCGTTGCGGGACAACGCGGCAACCGTGAGCACTGGCGCCGCCGCGCGGCTGACCGACCGGTACGCCGGGCTGACCCGACCCGTCGCGGTCCGTCCGTTGGCCACCCTGAGCGCAGCCGCCGACGCCGACGCCGAGGTGCGGTGGCGCCGTGGCCTGGTGGCCGGCCTGGACAGTTCGGACGGCCGGGTTGTTCTTCGGCTTCCCGACCGGACCATCACGTTCCCCGCGTCCTGCGCCGGGGCGCTGCGCGCGCTGCACCGCGGCGAGGTGGTGCGGTCCGCCGCGCTGCCGGGGCTCGACCCCGCTGACGGTGCGGTTCTGATCCGGCGCCTGCTCAAGGAAGCAGTCGTCGTCCCCGCCCCTGCGCCATGAGTAGAGCCGGGCAGGGCTGCAGCGACCAGTCGCTGGCCCGCAACGACCCGATGTACGGGACGGCATCGGCCGGTACGTCGTGGCTGCTGCTCGAATTGGGAGGCGGCTGGGGACATTCGGCGTTCCTGGGCTCACCGTCGTGTATCGACCCGAAGCTGGGGCTGGCCGTCGTCCGGCGCGCCGAATCAGCCGGCATGCGGATCGCGGCGATCCGCAAGCACGGCCGCCGGGAGACCGCGCCACGATGGCGCTGGTTCGTCGCGCAGTGCACCGTCGGCAGCGAAGCGTTGTACGGCGGCGAGGTAACCGACCCGCGTGACTACCTCGACGTTGCGTTGGACGGCTCTGACGGCACTGTCTCGACCGACCCGCTCGTCGCGGTCTGCGCCCATGGCCGCCACGACATGTGCTGCGCCGTGCGCGGCCGGTCGGCTGCCGCGGCGATCGCCGCCGTTTATCCCGAATTCGCCTGGGAATGCTCACATCTGGGCGGTGATCGGTTCGCGGCGACCATGCTCGTGCTGCCCGCGGGACTGTGTTACGGGCGAGTGGACCAGGCTGACGCGGCCGAACTGGTGAGCCGCTACCTGCACGGCCGGCTGGACGACCGGTTCCTGCGCGGACGCACGTCACTTCCCCACGCTGTGCAGGCCGCACAGCATTTCGCCCGAGAGGCGTTCGGCGACGATCGCATAGCCGCCTTCCCCCCGTTGGAGGTCGAGCCGGGTGACGGCACCATCCGGGTGGTGCTCGGCGCCGATCCCGACCCGGTCGAGGTGGTGCTCAACGAGGAGCTCTCGGAGCCTCTGCTGTCGCAATGCAACGCCACCGTGCCGGGGCGGGTGCGGATCTACACGCTCGCCTCGCTTACGACGGTGGGAAGCCGCCCGTCGCCACCGGACCCCAACGCTGCGGGGTGACCCGGATCAGGCACTTGCCCTGTTTGACCATCGCCTCCCGGTACTCGTCCCAATCCGAGTGCTCGCCCGCGACCGCGCGGAAATAGTCGACCAGCGGTTCCACGGCGTCGGGCAACTCGATCACCTCGGCGGGCCCGTCGATCTGCACGTAAGCGTCGTTGAACTCGTCGGAGAGCACCACCACGCTCGCTCGCCCGGTGCGGCGGATGTTCGCCGACTTGGCACGCTGCGGATAGCTGGAGATCACCAGGCGGCCCTGCTCGTCGACGCCGCCGGTCACCGGCGAGCTCTGCAGCGAGCCGTCGGCGCGGAAGGTGGTCAGCACCATGCGATGGCGGGGTCGGACGAACTCCAGCAGCTGATCGAGGTCCACGGAGTCGGCGGTGGCGATCTTGGGCGACATATTCCCCACTCTAGGCCTGATCCGGGCGGCACCGGGCGTACGTTTGTCTTTCGACCTCAGGAGGACATCATGGGCACCATGCGGGCGGAACGCTTCTACGCCGACACCAAAACTGTTGCGCTGGAAGATGTCCCGATCCCCGAGCCGGGCGAGGGTGAGGTGCTGGTCAAGGTGGCGTTCTGCGGCATCTGCCACTCCGACCTCAGCCTGATCAACGGCACGTTCCCCGCCCAGCGTCCGGTGGTGACCCAGGGCCACGAGGCGTCCGGAACCATCGCGAAACTCGGTCCCGGTGTGACCGGCTGGTCCGAGGGTGACCGGGTGGTCGTCGCCGCGGGCCGGCCCTGCGGGCAGTGCGTCAACTGCCGGCGCGGAGACATGGCCACCTGCCTGCGGTTGCAGCTGATGGCGTTCGCCTATGACGGCGCCTGGGCGGAATACACCGTCGCGCAGGCCGCCGGACTGACCCGCGTACCGGACAACGTGCCACTGGAGCAGGCCGCGATCCTCGCCGACGCGGTATCCACCCCGTTCGGAGCGGTGGTCAACACCGGCAAGGTGGTCATCGGGGAATCGGTCGGCGTGTGGGGCGTCGGCGGTGTCGGCACGCACATCGTCCAGCTGGCGCGGCTGGTCGGAGCGGTTCCGATTGTCGCGGTCGACCTCAACCCTGCGGTCCGCGACCGCGCGCTGGAACTCGGCGCCGATTACGCATTCGACTCGCGCGACCCGGATCTCGCCGACAAGCTCGCCGAGGCCACCGGCGGGCGCGGACTCGATGTCGCGTTCGACGCCGTCGGATTGAAGGTCACTTTCGAGCAGGCGCTGAACTCGCTGACCGGCGGCGGCCGGCTGGTGGGGGTCGGTATGAGCGCCGAATCCCCCACCGTGGGGCCGACGTCGATGTTCGGCCTGACCCGACGCCAGGTGCTCGGGCATCTCGGCTACCACAACAAGGACATCGAGACGCTGGCGCAGCTGGTGTCCCGTGGCCGATTGGATCTGTCCCGCTCGATCAGCCAGATCATCCCGCTCGAAGACATCGCCGACGGCATCCGCATTCTCGAAACTGCCGAAGGCAATCCGATCAGGGTGCTCGTCCAACCGTGAGCGCCGCCGCTGGGACCGCTCTCGGCCCGATGGTGATCGTGGCGGCCGACCAGCACGAGCCGACCCCACTGGTGCGCGATCCGTGGGCCGCAGGTCTGCTTCCCGCTCCGACCCGCTTCATCGCAGCAGCCACTCGCTGGTCGCCGGTGCGCCGGGTGTTGCGGGCGGCGACCGCCCGACAGATCGCCGACGGCTGGGCCGGCTTCCTGTGCCGCAAACGCTACATCGACGATCAGCTCGACGCGGCGGTCGCCAAGGGTGTTGATGCTGTGGTAATTCTCGGCGCCGGTTATGACACCCGGGCCTATCGGATGCCGGCGCTTGCCGGAGTTCCGGTGTGCGAGGTCGACCTGCCGGCCAATACCGCGCGCAAGGCCGCCGCGGTGCGTCGTACATTCGGCCGCGTCCCGGACAACGTGACCCTGCTACCGGTGGACTTTGAGACCGATGATCTCGCAGACGTCCTGCAGCGCAACGGGTTCAGCGCCCAGCAGCGGACGTTCTACGTATGGGAGGCGGTCACCCAATACCTGACCGAACCGGCAGTGCGTAGGACGTTGGACTACCTCTCGCACGCAGGGTCCGGCAGCGGACTGACGTTCACGTTCATCCGTGCGGATTTTCTGACCGGGCAGCAGTTGTACGGCGCGCAGCGGGCCCGAAAGCAGTTCGTGGTCGACAAACCCCTGTGGCGGTTCGGGCTGAACCCCGCCGATGTCTCGCCCCTACTGGCCGAATACGGCTGGCGTGAGATCGATCAGGTCGGTCCGGCCGAGTACACGGCCCGCTACCTGCGGCCGGCCGGACGCACCGACGTGGTGTCCGAGATCGAACGAGCCGTGTATGCCGAGCACTGATCCGCCGTTCGACACCCGGGAGCGGGTGGCGCTGTGCGATCTCTTCGAACGTCTCGGCCCGGACGCGCCCACCCTGCTCGACGGGTTCACCACCAAGCACCTCGCCGCCCACCTGCTGCTGCGCGAGCGCGACCCGATTGCCGCGCCCTGTCTGGTTCTCCCCGGACCGCCCGCGCGGTTCGCCGAGCGGCGCACCGCGGCACTGGTCCAACACCGGGACTTCTCCTGGCTCGTGGACCGGCTGCGGTCCGGTCCACCCTTCGGCTTCTTCCGGCTGAGCTGGGTGCGCGACTTCCCCAGTCTCAACGAGTTCTTCGTCCACCACGAGGACGTCCGGCGAGCCAATGGTGAGGGCCCGCGGACGGACCTGACCGCCGACCTGCAGGCCGCGCTGTGGCGAAATGTCGAGCGCGGCAGCCGCTTCCTGGCCCGCCGGGTGCGCACTATCGGCGTGGACCTGATCTGGGATACACACCGCTGTCGCGCCCGCCCTGGCGACCCGGTCGTCGAGCTCAGCGGCGCGCCCGGTGAGCTCCTGCTGTACCTGTTCGGCCGTCAGGATGCGGCACGCGTTGACGTCCTCGGGCCGCCGGATGCCGTCGCAGCGGTGCGGCGCGCACGGTTCGGGATGTGAGGGCGCCGTCCTCTGGGCGCACGCGACGTTCGGCAGAAAGTGTGGATGGTGACTAGGCTGGCGTCTTGCGGAAGGAGCGCACATGTCCGCCGAAGCGCCGTCACCGGCCGCGCCGAAGGGCCAGCCCGGGCATATCCGGCTGACATCGCATCACGGCGCCGACGACGCCCTGCCGATCAGCTGGGGCGCGGCCACCCCCGCCGAGCGCGGTCCGCTGATCGGCACCACCAGTACCCGCAGTCACCGCAACGTCGTTGGTACCCATAGCGGTTCATACAGCGTGTATCGCGCGCTGGCAGTGGCCGCCGGAGCGCTGTCACGCGAGCATCGGGCCGACCTGACCAACACCGCGCCCACCGACAGCATCGGCCCCTACCCGCAATGGAGTCGTCCCGAGGCAATCGTCAGCCTCGACCCGTGGGGGGCGATGGTGGCCGACGCGTTCGCCGCCGAACTGGCCGCCGGACACGACATCCGGCCGACCATCGCGGTGACCAAAGCTCACGTGATACTTCCGGAGATCGCCGACGCCATCGACAAGGGGCGGCTGGTCCCGGACGGCCGGTTCTTGTTGCCCGGCGGCGCGGCGCTGGTGACCAAGGCCGCGATCGAGCCGGTCTGGTATCTGCCTGGTGTCGCCGAGCGTTTCGGGTGCAGCGAGGCGCATCTCCGCCGGGTCCTGTTCGAAGAGACCGGGGGCATGTACCCCGAGCTGGTCACGCGAAGCGATCTCGAGGTCTTCCTTCCCCCCATCGGGGGGCAGACCCTCTACATCTTCGGCAACGCCCACGATCTCGCCGACCCCTCAGTGGAACTGACGGCTCGGGTTCACGACGAATGCAACGGCTCAGATGTGTTCGGCTCCGACATCTGTACCTGCCGGCCGTATCTGACGCACGCGATCGAGGAATGCATCCTCGGTGCCCAGCGCGGCGGCGTCGGGCTGGTCGCCTACTCCCGCAAGGAAGGTCGTGCGCTCGGCGAGGTGACCAAGTTCCTGGTCTACAACGCCCGCAAGCGTCAGCAGGGCGGCGACACCGCCGAGGCATACTTCGCCCGCACCGAATGCGTTGCGGGAGTGCAGGACATGCGATTCCAGGAGTTGATGCCCGACGTACTGCACTGGCTGGGCATCCAGAAGATCCACCGCCTGGTGTCGATGAGCAACATGAAGTACGACGCGATCGTCGGCTCCGGGATCGAGGTCGGCGAGCGGGTCAACATCCCCGACGAGTTGATCCCGGCCGACGCTCGGGTGGAGATCGACGCCAAAATGGCTGCAGGCTACTTCACGCCCGGTCCGGTTCCGGATGCCGCCGAATTGAAGAAGGCCAAGGGCCGCGGGCTGGAGCATTGATGGGCGCCGCGATCGAGGTCGACGTGGACAGCCCGGCGGGGGCGGCCGCTGCGCTGCGCAGTACTCGCGCCGTCCGTGAGCGGGCGGGATTGTTGACCGAACGCGCCCGCGCAGGCGATTCGCGGTGGTTCACGGTGCACGACGATGCACTGGACGCGGCCGCCGAATCGGTCGCCGAGGTCACCCGTCGACACTATCCGGATCTGCAGGTCCCGTTCCACAGCCGCTGGCGCCATTTCGAGGCCGGCGGTGTCGATCGCAGGGCTGAGCTACTCAGCCGCGCCGAGGCCACGGCGCTGGTCGACCTCACCGTGGTCAGCGTGCTGCTCGACGCCGGCGCCGGCCCGTCCTGGTCCTATGTCGAACCGGGGACGGGGCTACAGCTGAGCCGTTCAGAAGGCTTGGGGGTGGCGAGCTTTCACGCCTTTGCCTCGGGACTGTTCTCCTCCCACCCGGACGATCCGCTGCGGGTCGACACCGCCGGGCTGGCAGGGCTCACCGAACAGCGGCTTGCCGACGCGTTCCAGGTCGACGGCACGAATCCGCTCGTCGGCCTCGACGGCCGGGTGGCGATCCTGCACCGGCTGGGTGCGGTCACCGCCGCCCAACCGGAGGTATTCGGCGCCGATGGCCGCCCGGGCGGATTGGTCCACGCCGTGGGGGGCAGCTCAGCCCGCGCATCCGAGCTGTTGTCGATGGTGCTGGACTCGCTGGCGCCAATTTGGCCGGGCGGCAGCATGATCGGTGACGAACCCCTCGGCGACTGCTGGCGGCACTCCGCGCTGGACGGTCCCGGCCTGACCGCGGGATGGATGCCGTTTCACAAACTCTCGCAGTGGCTCACGTACTCGCTGCTGGAGCCGTTCAGCTGGGCCGGGATCACCGTGACCGATCTCGACGAGCTGACCGGGCTGCCCGAGTACCGCAACGGTGGACTGCTGCTGGACAGCGGTGTTCTCCGGTTGCGCAACAGCGCGGATGCCACTCGAAGTGTCAGCGTCGCAGACGAATTGGTGGTCGAGTGGCGCGCGCTGACCGTCACACTGCTCGACGAGCTCGCTCCCCTGGTCCGTCGGCGGCTCGGCGTCGACGCCGACCAGATGCCACTGGCGCGGGTCTTGGAGGGCGGCACCTGGGCGGCAGGCAGGACACTCGCTCAGCAGCTGCGCGGCGGCCTCCCGCCGCTGTCCATCGCCAGCGATGGCACAGTGTTCTGATGCGCGACGTCCACGTCATCGGCCATCCACTGGTGCAGCACAAGCTGACCCTGATGCGGCGCAAGGTCACGTCCACCAACACGTTCCGCAGGCTGGCCAACGAGATGGCCACGCTGCTGGCCTACGAGGTGCTACGTGACACCCCGACCCACGACATCGTGGTGGAAACCCCGCTGGAGACCACCACCGGCACCGTCATCGATGGTAAGAAGCTGGTCTTTGTCGCCATCCTGCGAGCCGGCACCGGCATCCTCGATGGGATGCTGACCGTCGTGCCCGGAGCCCGGATCGGACACATCGGGCTGTACCGGGATCCGAAAACCCGTGTTGCCGTGGAGTATTACTTCAAGATGCCCAGCGACCTACACGAGCGCGAGGTGGTCGTGGTCGACCCGATGCTGGCCACCGGCAACTCGGCGGTGGCGGCCGTGGATCGCCTCAAGGAATTTCGGCCCCGGTCCATCAAGTTCGTCTGCCTACTCACCTGCCCGGAAGGGATCGCCGTCATGCACGATGCCCATCCGGAGGTACCGATCTACACCGCGGCGGTGGACCGCGGACTCGACGAGCATGGCTACATCGTGCCGGGTCTCGGCGACGCCGGGGATCGGCTGTTCGGCACGAAATAGGCTCCGCGCCAGCAATCCTGGCCCGCTAGCCGGTGTAGTTCATGGTGGTCATCATTCCGGCCTCCATGTGATATGCGTTGTGACAGTGCAGCATCCATTCTCCGGGGTTGTCCGCGATCATCCGCACCGCCACCGTCTGCATCGGTTTGACGATCACGGTGTCCTTCCGCGGCCCCGTGCTGCCATCGGGTTTGAGCACCTGGAAGGTGTGGCCGTGCAGGTGCATCGGATGCCACATCATGGAGTCGTTGACAAAGGTCAGCGTGATGTTCTGGCCCCGGTGGACCTGCAACGGAACCGTCTGGTCATAGGGCCTGCCGTTGATCATCCAGTCGTAGCGCATCATCATGCCCGACAGCCGAACCTGCAACGCATGATCGCTGGTGGCCGGTAGCTGGACTTCCGTTGCGGCAGTGAAGGTGTCGACCGTTCCGACCCGTCCGGTGAGTTGCGTGGGCCGGAACGCGGCGTCTGGGGCGCTCCCGCCGCCGGTCGACAACAGCGCACGTGCGACAGCGTTCTTACCCTCGGCGGCGGCAACGAGAGGAAACACCCCGTCGCCCGCGGTCACGATGACGTCGTAGCGCTCGCCCATACCGACCAGGAGAGCATCGACATCATCGGGCCGGACGGGAAACCCGTCGGTATGAGTGACGGTCATGCGATGCCCGGCCAGGGCGACCCGGAACGCGGTATCGGCGGCGGCATTGATGATCCGGATGCGAATGCGGTTCCCGGGTTTCGCGGCGAACGTCGTGGCAGCTGACGGGATGCGGCCGTTGACGACGTAGTACGGGTAGCTGACGTCACCGGCGTCGCCGCCGAGCAGGTCACTGCTTCCCACACCGCCGACGCCGGGAACGCCGGGCATCGATCCCATACCGCCCATGCCCGGCATGTGTCCCATACCGCCCATCCCCGGCATCTGCATCTGCCCCATGCCGCCCATCGACTGCAGCCCTCGGAAGATCTGCTCAGGGCTGGTTCCGACGCCGGATGTCCAGTCGTCGAGCATCACAATCCACTCGGCGTCGTAGCGTCCCGGCTCAGCCGGATCGTCCACGATGACCGGTACGTACAGGCCGAAATCGGTGTCCAGGCCGGTATGCGGGTGCGCCCAGTACGTTCCGGGATGAGGGGAGCTGAACCGATAGATGAAGCCGGTCGCGGGTGCGATGTTCGGACTGGCCGGGCTGGCACCGTCCATGTCGTTGCGCAACGCGATCCCGTGCCAGTGCACCGAGGTCGGGTGATCGAGTCCGTTGTCAACGGTGACTGCGATGTCGTCACCGACGTTGGCCCTGATCAGCGGACCCGGGACCTGCCCGTTGTAGGCGAATGTGCGTGCCCTGGCCCCGCCGAGGTCGATGTCGGCGGGGCCGGGGGTCAGGTGGGCGGTGACCGTTCTGCCGGTGTGCGGCCTGGCCGCCTCCGCGGCGTCGATCGCACCCGGCGTCGGGGCGCCTCCGGTGGGCCCGGAGTTGGCTGACCGACCACAGGCCACCAACGCCGCGCCTCCGAGGACTCCCGCGGCTAGGAAGCCGCGCCGGGTGAGCGCCTGTCGACTCATCACCAATCCTGTCTTCTCGAGGGTTCGTCTTCTAGATTGCGGCGGACCCACAGCGGGTTTGGTGTTGGTTCTGTGAAGATTCGCTCAAGACCCGATCCCGCGGCGCCGGCGCGGCACGATGAAGACATGAATCTCTCCTCGCAGGCATTGCCGCGCGTGCCGGGAGCCCTGCTCAGCGGATTCGGCATGCGCCGGCGACTGCTGCTGGCACAGACTCTGGTCCTCCTCGCCGGCGGGGTGACCACCTGGGTCGTCGCATCAGTGGTGGGGCCACCGTTGTTCCGTGAGCACCTGCACATGGCCGGCGTCGCCCACGATTCCAACGAGCAGTACCACGCAGAGCAGGCCTACCAGCACGCCACTGCGCTCTCCATCGGGGTGGCGATCACGGTGGCCGCACTCACCGCGCTGATCGCGACGGCCTACCTGAGCCGGCGGCTGCAAAAGTCCGTCGCCGAGGTCTCGGCGGCCGCGTCGGCGGTGGCCGAGGGTCGCTACGACATCCGTGTCGCACCACCTCGACTCGGCCGGGAATTCGACGAGATGGCAACAGCATTCAACAAGATGGCGGACCGGCTGCAAGCCGTCGAATCGAGCCGGCGGCAGCTGTTCGGCGATCTCGCTCACGAGATCCGGACACCGGTGGCCGTGCTGGAGGCCTACCTGGAAGCCGTTGAGGACGGCGTGAAAGTCCTTGACCAGCCGACCATTGCGATGTTGCGGGAGCAGACCGGCCGTCTGGTGCGGTTCTCGGCCGACGCCGCCGCCCTGGCGCAGGCCGAAGAAGCTCATGCCACGATCACCCCGGCATGGATCGAGGCCGACGAGGTCGCCCGCTCCGTCGGTGCCGCCCTTGCCGACCGCTACGCCGCGAAGAACGTCGCGCTGAACATTCAGGTGGGTGAAGGCATCCGGCTCTGGGCCGACCGCCAACGCCTGGCACAGGTGTTGAACAACCTGCTGGACAATGCATTACGTCACACCCCGCCGGGCGGTCGTGTTCGGCTCACTGTGGGCTCCACGGGCGACGACGTCGACTTCACAGTGAGCGACGACGGCGAGGGTATTGCGGCCGAACACCTTCCGCACGTTTTCGAGCGCTTCTACCGCGCTGACTCGGCGCGCAATCGCAACCGGGGCGGCTCCGGCATCGGGCTCGCCATCGCCAAGGCATTGACAGAGGCGCACGGCGGCACGATCACCGCGACCAGCCCCGGCCCCGGGGCAGGCACCACCTTCACGGTGACGGTCCCCAGCCTGCCGGTAGCCGGGGCTCGCCGCGGCAATCAACGCGAATACGCGTGAGCTTCTCCGACTACAGGGAGCTCAGAATCTGGTTCATGGTGTCGATCTCCTTTTGCTGGCTGGTGGCGATCGACGTGGCGAGGGCGATGGCGTCGGCGGACTGCCCGTCCTTGATCTCGTTCTGCGCCATGGTGATTGCACCCTGGTGATGCTTGATCATCTGGGTCAGGTACAGCTTGCTGGCCTCGACGCCCTGGGCGTTCTGCAGTGCCTGCATATCGGCCGGTGACATCATCCCGTCCATACCCGGCATGTCACCCATTGCGGGCATCCCGGGCATCGGCATAGTGGTCGGTGACGCGGTGGCGGTATCCGACCCGTGCATGCCGCCGTGATCGGAGGGCGCACTGCTGCTCGTGCCGTTCATCCCCGGCATGTTGTCCATCCCCGGCATGCCGGGCATTCCCCACTGGTTCAGCCAGCCTTGCATGGTGTCGATCTCCGGGCCCTGCGCCGCCTTGATCTGCTTGGCCAGGTCCACCACCCGCGGGTCAATGCCCTGCTTGGCCAGGATCATGTCGCTCATCTCGATCGCCTGCCGATGATGCGGAATCATCATGCGGGCGAACATCATGTCGGCCTGATTGTGCGCGGCTGCCGGTGCCGCGGTCGAACTCTGGACGGTGGACGGCGCCGACGACGCCGCCGCATCCTTGGTGCCCGAGTTGCTACACGCGCCGATGGCGGCAACCGCAACCACAGCGGCCACCCCGGTCACCACAGTCCTCGCTTTGTTCACAACACATCCCTTTCGTCGCATCGAATCCGTCGATTCCCGCCCAGCTTCGCCAGACTCCGACAGGTGTGGCGTAGTGGTTCTGTGAAGATTCGATAAAGAACCCCGTTGGCGTGGACCCCGAACCGTCGCCGACGAGGGGTCTGCTTCGGGTGCGTTGAGGGTGCGGTCAGTCGTGGTGATCGTGCTGGTGCCCGTCAGTGCTCGACGGGTGGGGATCGCCTCCGGTGCTCAGCCTCATGTCCGTGACCGGTCGGCCCGGCTCGGTGACCGCTGGCGTGGAGCCGTGATCGGTGACCGCATGTGCCTCGTGCGCGGGGTCTCGTCCCGCCTCGGCGTCGACGGGCGCGCCATGGTGATGCTGGTGGCCCTGGAGGCCGGAAGCCAGGCCTGCGGTCACAGCGAGCGCCATCACGGTGTTGGCGCCGACAAGAACCAGCGTCCGCCCGACACCGGACAAGGCGGGCGCCCGATAGCGCCGAAGCAACACCCACCCGGCACCCATGACCACGTAGCACTGCAGGAGAAGAACACAGATGCCTGCTGCTTCCACGGCCTCCGCCGCACCTGCGTTGGGACCGAACGGCGCACCCGCGGTTCTGGATACCACCCACAGCGCAGCGGAGCCCACGTTGGCGGCGATTCCGGCCGCCAGCAGCAGCCGCGTCGGCCGTGACCAGGCGAGAAAGCCCCACGCGAGCTGAAACACCGCGATCGACGCGAAGAACACCCCGGAGGGCACCCAGTCTTTCCAGTGCATCGGCGCGACGGCGAAATGGATGACCGCCGCACCGATCGACGCCACCGCCGCACATCGGGCGGCTAGTCTGTTATCGGTCTTTCTCGCGTCGTTCGCGGTCACAGCGTCGACGCTGACACAGCAGGTGAGCGCGGGCGAGCAGCGAGTCGTAACGGTCGAGTCCCAAATCCGCAACGCACGCCGCACCGCTCCTACCGCGCCGAAGGGCCAAGGGCTCCCAGCCCCTTGTCAGCCAACGGTCAGCCGAGAATGGGTCAATAGTCCATGTGACGACGACGTTTCCGGCCACGGCTCCAGAGGAACCCGCACAGCGTTCCCCGGCACCGGCCCGACCGTCGCGATCGGACCGCATCGCACTGGCGGTGCTGCTCGTCGCGACCACGGTCATGTATCTGTGGAACATCACCGTCAACGGGATGGGCAATCAGTTCTACGCCGGCGCCGCTCAAGCCGGCTCCAAGAACTGGGAGGCGCTGCTGTTCGGGTCGCTCGACTCGGCGAATTTCATCACCGTCGACAAACCCCCGGTGTCGCAGTGGGTGATGGGGCTGTCCGGTCAGCTGTTCGGCTTCAGCAGTGCCAGCATGCTGGTGCCCGAGGCGTTGATGGCCGTGGCGACGGTGTGGCTGCTCTACTCCGCGATCGCGCGCATCTGCGGCCCGAAAGCCGGGCTGCTGGCCGGCGCTGCGCTGGCGCTCACCCCGGTCGCCGCGCTGATGTTCCGGTTCAACAACCCCGACGCCGCGATGGTACTGCTGATGACGGCCTCGGCGTACTGCACCGTGCGCGCGCTCGAGCGGGCAGGAGGTAAGTGGCTGGCGTGGGCGGGGGTGGCGCTCGGGTTCGCGTTCCTGGCCAAGATGCTCGAAGGCCTGATGATCGCGCCGGCGGTGGGCCTGGTCTATCTGATCGCGGCACCGACACCGCTGCGCCGCAGACTCCTGCACGTGCTGGGCGCCGCGGCCGCCTTCGTGGTGTCGGCCGGCTGGTTCGTGCTCCTGACCCTGGCGTGGCCGTCGGCGTCCCGGCCCTATATCGCCGGGTCGACCGATGACAATTTCATGAACCTGGTGTTGGGCTACAACGGCTTTGCGCGGGTGCTCGGCCACAATCACATGAATTTCGGGCCCGGCGATCCCCTCGGTAACTCGGCGGGCGACGGGCTCCGCCACCTCGGTGGGTTCGGCGGCATGGGCAATCAGAAGGAGGGGCTTGGCCGGCTGTTCGCGGGTGAGTTCGGTTTCGAGATCGGCTGGTTGATCCCGGCAGCGCTGCTCAGTCTGGTTCTGGTGCTGATCGCCCGCGGTCGCGCACCGCGCACCGACCCGGTGCGGGCCGGCGTCCTTCTGTTCGGCGGCTGGCTGGTGATCGACGGTGTGGTGCTCAGCTATATGAAAGGCATGGTGCACCCGTACTACTGCCTGTCGCTGGCGCCGGCAGTGGCAGGCACCGTTGCCATTGGCGCACAGCAGATGTGGATCCGCAGACAGTCCCGGTTCGGCCGAGTCGGGCTGATGGGGCTGATCGCGGTGACCGGCGTTTGGAGTTGGTGGGTGCTCGGCCGCAACGGGGATTGGTTGCCCGCCCTGCGGTGGACGGTCCTGGTGGTCACCGTGCTGGCCGCCGTCGCGCTGGCCTTGTCGGCGGCGCGGCGCCGCAGAGTCGCGGTGGCCGCGGCGGCAATGGGTGTGGTGGCGGTCCTGGCCGGTCCGACCGCCTACGCCGTCGCCACGCTCGGCGTACCGCATCACGGTGGCGGGCCGACCGTCGGTCCGGCTCGAGCGGCGACGGGCTTCGGGGCCGGCTTCGTTGAGTCGAAGGACAATTCGAAGCTGGACACGCTGCTTCGCGCGACCAGCACACGGTGGTCGGCCGCGATCTCCGGCTCGTCCGCCGCCGCCGCTCTCGAATTGTCCACGGGCACAGCCGTGATGGCCATCGGCGGCTTCACCGGCACCGACCCGGCCCCGACCCTGGGGCAGTTCAAGGCGGATGTTGCGGCCGGCCAGGTGGCGTACTACATCGTCGAGCGGGACTGGCGGGGCCGGGCGGGCGGGTGGCCGGGGATCAACCGCAACCACACCGGTATCACCGACTGGGTGAGCGCGACGTTCCCGCTCACCCAGGTCGGCGACGACGACGTCTACGACCTGTCCCGGGCCAAGTGATCAGGCCGCCTCGACCAGGGCGGCGTCCTCACGGCGCTGGCGGGTGGGCAGGGCCAGCTTGACGATCTTGCGCACCACGGTGGCGAACTGCTTGGGCAGCGGTCCGGCGTTGTAGGGGATGCCGTAGCGCTCGCACACCTCACGCACATGCGGCGCCATCTCGGCGTACCGGCGCGCAGGCACATCAGGGAACAGATGGTGCTCGATCTGGTGGGACAGGTTGCCCGACAACAGGTGGAACAGCTTGCCGCCGGTCAGGTTGGCCGAGCCGAGGACCTGCCGGAAGTACCACTGTCCGCGCGACTCGTTTCGGGTCTCTTCGACCGTGAATTCCTGTGTGCCGTCTGGGAAGTGGCCGCAGAAAATGATCATGTACGACCAGACGTTGCGCATCAGGTTGGCAGTCATGTTGCCGGTGAACACGAACGGTGCCATCGGCCCGGCGAGCAACGGGAAGGCGACGTAGTCCTTGAGCAACTGGCGGCGGGTCTTGCGCCAGATCTCGCGGAGAATGTCGCGCTTGTCGTCCAGAGAGATCTCACCGGCGCGAATGCGATCGGCTTCCAGTTCGTGCAGCGCAACCCCGTACTGGAACAACACCATCAGCAGGAAGGCGTAGACCGGGTTGCCGAGAAAGTAGGGCCGCCACGGCTGGTCCGGGCTCATCCGCAGGATGCCGTAGCCGATGTCGCGGTCCATCCCGACGATGTTGGTGAAGGTGTGGTGCGAGTAGTTGTGCGAGTGCCGCCACTGGTCAGCGGGGCACGCCGTGTCCCACTCGAAGGTGCGGCCACGCAGGGCCGGGTCACCGGTCCACTCGTACTGCCCGTGCATGACGTTGTGGCCGATCTCCATGTTGTCCAGGATCTTCGAGATCCCCAGCAGCGCGGTGCCGGCCAGCCAGGCCGGCGGGAAGATGCCGGCCATCAGCAGTGCGCGGCCACCGATCTCCATGGCGCGCTGGGCCTTGATGACCCGGCGGATGTAGTCGACGTCGGTCTGGCCGAGGTCGGCGATCACCCGTTCTTTGATCGCGTCGAGTTCACGGCCGAACTCGTCGGCCTGCTCGCGGGTCAGTGTGACGTGTTGGGTGTTCATGGTTCGTCCCTTTCTGCTCAGAGCGCGATCTCGACGTCACCGACAGGCACGGACACGCAGATCTGCACGTCCTCCTCGTCGGCGGTGGAGATCGTTCCGGTGGTCAGGTTGCGCACGGCGCCGCGATGCTTACGGCGGGTGCAGGTGTGGCAGATGCCCATTCGGCATCCGCTGGTCGGGGTGAGTCCGGCGTCCTCGGCCTGGTCCAGGAGGGGACGTCCGTCATCTTGCGCGTCGATGCCGCTGTCCCGGAAGCTGATTCGGCCACCCGACGGGGCATCGGGCACCACGAAGGGCACCGGGACGAAGCTCTCCGAGAAGGCGTTCGGGCAGTGTTCGCGCACGGCCTCGACCAGTGCGGGCGGCCCGCACACGTAGACGGCGTCGGCATCGGGCATCGCGACGGCGAGGTGCTCGGGCCCGAAGCGGCCGTCGAGCTCGCCGCCCGGTGCGCGGGTGTAGCCGTGCAACACCCGGACACCGGTGGCGGCCAGTTCGGCTCGGTAGCAGGCTTCGGCCGGAGTGCGGGCGTAGTGGACGAAAGCGATCTCGCCGTCGAAGCCTTCGGCCTGCAAGGTGCGCAGCATCGACATCACCGGGGTGATGCCGCTGCCGCCGGAGACGAACAGGATGCGCCGTGGCCTGGCCTCGGGGAGCACGAAGTCGCCGGCCGGGTCGGACAGATCGACGACCATGCCGGGGCGGGCGTGGCGGTAGAGGTGGCCCGACACCAGGCCGCCGTCGTGGGATCCGATCGTCAATTCGATCAGCGGGGACCCCTCGGCGCTGGCCGGTGAGTAGCAGCGGGTGTGGCGGCGGCCGTCGATCTCCACCGTCAGGTTCAGGTGCTGGCCGGCGCGGTAGCCGGTGACAGCGGCATTGGGGTCGAGGAGCAGGGTGACGCTGCGCGGGGTGGAGCGTCGTACGTCGACCACCCTGGCGCGGGCGTCGGTGGTCCAAGTCGCGTCCACCAGCTCGGTGTAGCGGTCCACGCCATGCGGACCGGTGAGCAGATCGACCAGCGGCGAGCGGAGCACCTTCTCGGTCAAGATTTGAGTGAACATGTGTACACTCTGTGTCGTGAAAGTGCACGTCGTCAAGGAATCCGACCAGTCTGTGGTAGGGTTCACACCAGTGAACAGTCGTACGCCCAGCTCACGTCGCGAGCGTTCAGGGAAGTCACGCTCTCGCGAAACACCATCGCGGGAAGAGCGCAAAGAGGCCACCCGCCGGGCCATCATCGCGGCCGCACTCAAGCTCCTCGACGAGCGCAGCTTCAGTGGCCTGAGCCTGCGTGAAGTCACCCGCGAGGCCGGGATCGTGCCTGCCGCGTTCTACCGCCATTTCGAGTCGATGGACGCCCTCGGCCTGGTTCTGATCGACGAGTCGTTCCGCACCCTGCGCGAGATGCTGCGCAGCGCCCGCGCGGGCAAGCTCGACCCGAACCGCGTCATCGAGTCGACGGTGGACATCCTGGTCGCCGGGGTGGCCGAGCAGCGTGAGCACTGGCGGTTCATCGGGCGCGAGCGCTCCAGCGGTGTGACGGTGCTGCGCTATGCGATCCGCACCGAGATCCGGCTGATCACCTCCGAGCTCGCCACCGACCTCGCGCGGTTCCCCGGGCTCAACGAGTGGAGCACCGAGGACCTCAACATCCTGGCCAGTCTGTTCGTGAACTCGATGATCATCATCGCCGAGGCCATCGAGGACGCCCACGACGCGGCCGCGCTCGACGAGATCAAGCGCACCGCGGTCAAGCAGCTGCGGATGATCACGGTCGGTGTCAACGCCTGGGAGCCGGCGCCGGTGGTCGACGAGGATGACGAAGACCCGCATGCCGACGATGTACCCGAGGCCTGAGCACCAGCTTTGAAACCGGGTACACCACCCCCATGGTCAAGCCCGCAGTGCTCTTCGACATCGACGGCACCCTTGTCGACTCGAACTACCTTCACGTCCACGCTTGGCAGCAGGCCTTCCATGAGGTCGGCTTACCGGTGCAGGCCTGGCATGTCCACCGCTCGATCGGCATGGACGGGTCCACCTTGGTCGATCAGTTGTCCGACGGCGCCGACGACGATACGCAGAAGCGGCTCAAGGACTTCCACACCCGCCACTACGAGGCCGGCGCCGATCTGCTGACCGCGCTGCCCGGGGCGCGCGAACTGCTGCAGCGGGTTGCCGACCTGGGCCTGCAGGTGGTGCTGGCAACCTCCGCGCCGGAGAACGAGCTGGCCATGTTGCGAAAAACGCTGGGGTGCGACGACCTCGTGTCGGCCATCACCTCGTCCGAGGACGTCGAGCAGGCCAAGCCCCGCCCGGACATCGTCAACGTCGCACTGGAGAAGGCCGGGGTGCCGGCGCAGCACGCGGTGTTCGTCGGGGACACCGTCTGGGACGTCGAAGCCAGTTCCCGCGCCGGGGTGCCGTGCATCGCGGTGCTGTCCGGTGGCGTGGGCCGAGGCGAGCTCGAAAGGGCCGGTGCCGCAGCCATATTCGACGATGCGCAGGAGCTTCTGGACAACCTCGACGGTTCACCCGTCGCCGCGCTGCTCTGAGATGGGTTTTGCGCTATCCACGGCCGGGTAGAGACTGCCCATGACTCAGGCGGTGCAACAGCCGAGACGGGCCACCGCACCGGACGAACTGGTAGCGCTCTACCGCGACCCGCCCGACGGGCTGCGCGCGAACATGATCATGTCGCTCGACGGCTCCGCGGCGTTCGGCGGTGTGGCCGGTCCGCTCTCGGACGCCAACGACCAGAGCTTGTTGCTCACGCTGCGCGCGTTCGCCGATGTCGTTCTGGTCGGCGCGGGCACCGTGCGCGCCGAAGGCTATGGCCCGGTGCGATTGACCGCCGCTCAGGTCGCCGAACGCCGGGAGCGCTGGGGTACCGACGCCATCCCGCCGATCGCGGTGGTCACCCACACCGGCCGCGTCCCGGCCTCACTGTTCGCCGAGCCCTCCCAGCAGCCCATCCTGATCACCACGGCGCTGGCCGCCCGCGAGCGCCCGCAGCTGGCCGAGCATGCCGACCTGCTGATCGCCGGCGACAGCGCGGTCAACCTGGAGGCCGCGCTGCGCACACTGCAGGCCCGGGGCATGCGCCGAATTCTGTGCGAGGGCGGCCCCACCCTGCTCGACGAGCTGGTTGCGGGCGACCTCGTCGACGAGATGTGCCTGACGATCTCGCCCACGCTGGTCGCGAGCGCCACCACCGCCCGGCCCGGCGCCCCGGCACTCCCGGTGCCGGCCCGCCTCACGCTGGGCCACGCGGTGACCCTCGAGAACTACGTCTATCTGCGCTATGTCCGGGACCACGAAAGGCAGGCCAGCACATGAGCGGTAACGAATTGCTGGGCCGCCGGCCCGAGGGCGTCGACGACGACACCGTCGAAGCGGTCGGCTCGCTGTCCGAGGCGCTGGAGTACGTGGAGCGGGCCCGCGGCCACCTGTACTCCTTCCACCAGCTGATGGGCCACGCGGACCTGCTGCTCGGCGAAGCCTGCGACAAGCTGCGCGATGCCGGGCACGCCGACATCGCCGACCGCCTGACCGAGGAGATGGTCGGCCGTAACGTGCTGCACGGCCGCTGGACCTTCCAGATCGTCGAGGAGTTCGACGACGACTACTGGTCGGTGCTGCGCGAACGTGAGCGCGGCGTGCGTGATCAGCTGATGGGCGGGAACCGCCATGTATTCGAAGCCGAGATGAAAGAGCGACGACGGACCAGCGGTCGGCCCGGTCACGAAGCAGTTCCGTGACGTCAATTGTCACCCCAGTCACAAACCTGTACTGACTGATTTGGCGCGGCCCGTTCCGGGGTACACCCCACAGTCCACCCCGCCTATCTAGGGAGTCCCACACGTGACCAACGCTGCTACTGAGGTATGGCCCGGGAAGGCCTACCCGCTGGGCGCCTCCTACGACGGCTACGGCACCAACTTCGCGCTGTTCTCCGAAGTGGCCGAGCGGGTGGAGCTGTGCCTGTTTGACGAGGACGGTGCGGAGACCCGTATCGCCCTGCCCGAAGTGGACGGATTCGTCTGGCACGGCTATCTGCCCGCCATCGAACCCGGCCAGCGTTACGGCTACCGGGTGCACGGCCCGCACGACCCCGCCGAGGGGCACCGCTGCAACCCCAACAAGCTGCTGCTGGACCCGTACGCCAAGGCCATCGACGGCCATTTCGACTGGAATCAGTCGCTGTTCGGGTACAACTTCGGTGAACCCGAGAGCCGCAATGACGACGACTCGGCGGCGAGCATGCCCAAGTCGGTCGTCATCAACCCGTACTTCGACTGGGGCGTCGACCGGCCCCCGCAGCGCGAATACGCCGACAGTGTCATCTACGAGGCGCACGTCAAAGGGCTGACGCAGACGCATCCCGCCATTCCCGACGCCATCCGCGGTACGTACTCGGCGATCTCACATCCGGCGATCATCGACCACCTGAAGGCGATCGGCGCCACGGCCATCGAGTTGATGCCGGTGCACCACTTCGCCAACGACTCCACCCTGATCGACAAAGGCCTGTCGAATTACTGGGGCTACAACACAATTGGGTTCTTCGCCCCGGACAGCAAGTACTCGGCGAGTTCGACGCCGGGTGGTCAGGTGCAGGAGTTCAAGGCGATGGTCCGGGCGCTGCACGAAGCCGGCATCGAGGTAATCCTCGACGTGGTCTACAACCACACCGCCGAGGGCAACCACATGGGGCCGACACTGTCCTTCCGCGGCATCGACAACGCCGCCTACTACCGGCTCGTCGATGACGACAAGCAGTACTACATGGACTACACGGGCACCGGCAACAGCCTCAACGTCGGGCACCCGCACTCGCTGCAGCTGATCATGGACTCGCTGCGGTACTGGGTGACCGAGATGCACGTCGACGGCTTCCGTTTCGACCTGGCCTCGACACTGGCCCGGGAATTCTACGACGTCGATCGCCTGAGCGCGTTCTTCGAACTCGTGCAACAAGATCCGACCGTCAGCCAGGTCAAGCTGATCGCCGAGCCGTGGGACGTCGGCCCCGGCGGTTATCAGGTGGGCAACTTCCCGCCACAGTGGACGGAGTGGAACGGCAAATTCCGCGACACCGTCCGGGATTTCTGGCGCGGCGAGGATGCCAGCCTGGGTGAGTTCGCCTCGCGCCTGACCGGCTCGGCCGACCTCTACGAGCACACCGCGCGCCGCCCGGTCGCATCGATCAACTTCGTCACTGCCCACGACGGGTTCACGTTGCGAGACCTGGTGTCCTACAACGAGAAACACAACGAGGCCAACGGCGAGGACAACAACGACGGCGAGAGCAACAACAGTTCGTGGAATTGCGGCGTCGAGGGTCCGACCGACGATCCGGAGATCAACGATCTGCGGAATCGTCAGCAGCGCAACCTGATTGCCACGACCATCCTGTCCCAGGGCGTTCCGATGATCTGCCACGGCGACGAGCTCGGTCGCACCCAGGGCGGCAATAACAATGGCTACTGCCAGGACAATGAGATCACCTGGATCGACTGGGCTTCGGCCAACGACGAGCTGTGCGAGTTCGTGGCATCGGTGTCAGCGCTGCGGGCCGCCCATCCGGTGTTCCGGCGACGGCGGTTCTTCAACGGCCGACCGGTGCGGCGCCGCGGTAGCGAAGGCCTGCCGGACATCTCCTGGTTCCGTCCCGACGGCTCGGAGATGAACGACGAGGACTGGGACTCCGGTTTCGGCAAGTCGGTGGCCGTGTACCTCAACGGCCACGGCATCCCCGACCTGGATCCCCGCGGGCAGCGCGTCTCCGACGATTCGTTTGTGCTGTGCTTCAACGCCCACCACGAACCGATCGAATTCGTGTTGCCGCCGGCGGAGTTTGGTAAGGCTTGGCAACCCGTTGTCGACACGTCGGCGGGCGCCGGCGAGATCGACGAGGCGGCAGTGGTGAAGGCGTCCACACCGGTGCGCGTCGAATCCCGCTCGATGGTGGTGCTGCAGGCGGCAGAGTAGGAAAAGCCAACGGACCATGGCCGATCCCCTCCCCTCCGGGGGACCGCCATGGTCCGTGGTAGCGCTGGCCCGATTATCACAATGAGGAACCCGCGATACGCAGTTTTCACCAATTTGAATTCAAGATTTTCCGGGGCTCAGCAAACGGTCAGGCCGGATCGTCGGGGATGTCAATTCCGCTCGACGTGAAGCGGTTACGGCCTGCCGGCCGCCACGGTGCTGTCACTCCACCACGGGGTAGAGCGAGTCACCGTCCTCAGGCGTGCCACTGATCTGGCCGTGGTGCGCACGATCCAGGGCGGTGTCGTCGGATTCGATGTCGGCGATCACGTCGGGCTCTTCTTCGCTGAGCCGGGCGTCCAGCGACTCGCCCTCGCGTTCCTCCCGCGCCGTGATGCCGAATTTGGTTGCCCCGCTCCAGCCTTCAGGCGGGTCCACCACGTCGTCGCCATCGTTGTTGCGCACCTCGTCGGAGTCGAGCGACTCCGAGCCGCTCAGAGTGTCGCCGGGGCCGCCTTCGTCGGGAAAGTCCACTGGATCAGTCATGCCGACGGCGTGCCCTGCGGTCGGGGTGGCTAAACCGTCCGCACGGTCAACGCGGTGACCGCCACATCGGCCACAATGACGGGCCGCCCTCGGGCAGCGTGAGCTCGCCGGTCACCTCGAAGCCGAACCGCTGGTAGTACGGGATGTTGTCGGGGTTGCTGGACTCGAGGTACGCAGGCGCATATTCGGCGTCGCAGCGATCCAGCCGCGAGCACATGAGCGCATGACCGAAGCCACCGCCGCGCACGGTCGGGTCACTGCCGATGATGCCCAGATACCAGTGCGGCTCCTCCGGATGATGTTCCTTCATCAGGTCGGTGACTGCCCGCCCGGCGGCAAGCCGGCCCCGGAAGGCACGCAGGACGCCGGGCAGCATTGCCAGCTGCTCGCGTGGCGACTGCTGCCACCGGCCTGGTGGATCCCACAGCGCGGCCGCCGCGACGCCGTCGTCGGACACCGCCACCTCGGTGCCGCGGCCGGCCAGGAAGTGGTGGCGGGTCAGCGCGCTGAACATTCCGGGCAGTGCAGCCTTGCGCCGCTCGACGTCGGGTTGCACCCAGGCCATCACCGGGTCGTCGTGAAACGCCCGGCCCAGGACCCGCGCCAAAGCCGGGATGTCAGCCTTGCGGGCGGGACGGACGTCGATGGGCACCACTGCAGGCTAGTCACCCAAATTAAGCGTGGCCTGGCGCGCAGACCACTCCCACAATCGGGCGGCCTGCTCGGGGTCGACCGCCCAGGGGGCGTACCCGCCCTCGACACCGTCGACCATCGCGTCGGCGACGTGGCAGTCCTCGAGGTAGAGACCGCCCTGCCCGTCGAGTTCACCGCTGGTGGCCGCCCACACCGTGGTCGCCGCTCCGTGTTCGACGTCGGTCACTTCGAGGTTGGCCAGCGTGCCGCCCGCACTGAAATCGTCGCGGGTCATGTGCCGGGCCAGATCCGTGAACACCACCCCGGGGTGCACGGCGAACGAATGCACGCCCCGCGGTCCCCAGCGCCGTTCCGATTCGACGGTGAACAGCACATTGGCGGTCTTGCTCTGCCCATACGCCTGCCACTTGTCGTAGGCGCTCTCGTCGTCGTAGTTCGGGTTCTCCCAACGGATCCCGCCGAGCTGGTGTCCGCGGCTGCTGAGGTTGACGATGCGCGTGCCGTCCACGAAGCGGTCGGTCAGTCCGGTGGTGAAGACGAAGTGACCCAGATGGTTGGTGCCGAGCTGCATTTCGTAGCCCTGCACAGTGCGGGTCAGCGGCGGAGCCATCACCCCGGCGTTGTTGATAAGCACGTCGATGCGGTCGTGACGGGCCGCAATCTCCTCGGCCGCGGCGCGCGCCGAGCGCAGGTCGCCGAGTTCGAGGTGCACGGTTTCGCAATCGATCACCGAGCGGGTCTTGTCCAGATCGCGAACCGCCGCGACGATCTCGGCCCCGGCGGCCTGCATGGCGCGGGCGGTCTGCAACCCGAGCCCGGTAGAGGCCCCGGTGATGACGACGGTGCGGCCGGTCAGGTCGATACCGGAAAGAACCTCAGCCGTGGTGGTCATGCGGGGTCTCCCGTCTCGCCGGCCGTGGACCGCCACACCGGGGGCCGGTTCTCCCGCCAGGCGGCCGGGCCCTCGGCCGCGTCCGGGCCGCCCATCAATTTCAGGTGCACCGTAGTCTCCTCGTCGGCCACCGCGTCGATGTCGGTCTCGGTCCACAGCAGCCGCTTGCTGTATGCCACCGAGGCCGGGTTGGCGGCCAGTGCCACGTCGCGGGCCAGGTCCAGCGCGGCGGGCAGCACCTCGACCGCCGGCAGAGCGCGACTGGCGATCCCGAGGGTGGCGGCCTCCCGGCCGGTGAACGTGCGGCCGGTGAGTAGGATGTCGGCGGCCACGGCCAGGCCGACGGCGCGCTTGAGGGTGGCGTGCACCGCGCAGTCGCCGATCATGCCGCGGCGCACCTGCGGGATCGCGAGCTTAGCGTCCTCGGCGACCAGCCGGATGTCACACTGCAGCGCCAAGGTCAGGCCGATGCCGATCGCGGGACCGTTGATCGCGGCGATCACCAGCTTGCGCACCCGCCAGGCCGGCGGCTGGATGGGCGAAGCGCTGAAGCCCTCATCGGGGACGTCGAACGCCGCCGCGGCGGCTGTCATGTCGGCCCCGGCACAGAATGCCCGGCCGGCGCCGGTGACCACGACGACGCGGACGGCATCGTCGGCGTCGCACCGGCGATAGGCCTGGCCGAGTTGGCGGGCGGTGTCGGCGGAGAACGCGTTGAGCCGTTCCGGCCCGTCCAGCGTGATCAGGGCGACGCCGGAGTCGTCGACGTCGAGTGAGACTGTCGTGGCGTCGTTGCTCACGCGGCGATCCTGACATACCCGCGGGATAGGCCCACCAGGCGAGTCATTCGCCACCGCTGCTGGGGACGAATGTCCCTCCCTGCCGGTGACCGCGGACTGTGACCACAGCTGACATCACCGGCATACCGTCGATCATGTGGGATACCACATGGGGTATCCGGGGACCGGAGGGGCTCACTATGGCCAGGCACCGAAGCAGCGCCACTGCGCGGCGGGTGTGCCGGTACGTGAGCAGCGGCGGGGCGGCGACAGTCGCGGCGAAGGCGGCACGGGCGGCGACGGTGCGAGGGGTGCCGACCGCGACACCGGCAACGGTGGCTCAGGGGGCCTGCCGCCTCGACCGCGCACGCTGCCCCGTCGACTCCGGAAACGAGGCCCGACTGCTGTCAGCCGAAGACCGTGGTGATGCCGAGTGCCGCCACGCACACCACGACAACGACGGTGGTGACGCCGTAGACGATCGTGCCGGCTCGGCGCATCGCGAACCGGCCCATGAGTTCGCGATCTCGGCCTAGGCCGATCATCGCGATCATCAGCGGAATCAACAGCACCGCGTTGAGCACCTGGGTGCCGACCAGGATCGGCACCAGCGGCGCATTGGGGGCCAAGACGATGACGGCGCCGACCACGGTGACGATCCCGTACGTCAGATAGAACGTGCGAGCGTCGCGGTACGGATCGTCGATCGCGGCCTCCACACCGGCGTATTCACAGACGGCGTAGGCCGTCGACAGCGGCAGGATGGAGGCGGCCAGGAACGCCGCGCCGATCAGTCCGACGGCGAACAATGTGCCCGCCGCCTTGCCGGCCAGTGGTTGAAGGGCGACCGCTGCGTCGGCGGCGTCGGTGATGCCCCGCCCGTCGCGGTGCAGGGTTGCCGCGCAGGCGACCACCACGAAGAACCCGATCACACCGGTCAGCACCGCCCCGGTGATCACGTCCACCCGTTCCAGCGGAAGGTCTTCGGTGCGAAGTTTCTTGTCGACGGCGTAGGACTGCATGAACGACAACCCCCACGGCGCCAACGTGGTGCCCAGCGTGGCCGTCACAATCGCGATCGCCGGCCCGGTCATCGGCATCGTCGGCACGAACGTTCCGTGCAGCGCGGCCCCCCAGTCGGGTTTGGCCAGAAACCCGGAGGCCACGTAGGCCAGGAATACCGTGGACAGCACCAGCAGCAGCCGCTCGACGCGGTGGAAGCTGCCGCGCAGCACCAGCAGCGAGACCGCCACCGCCGCGGCGGGGACGCTGATGTATCGACTGATGCCGAAGAGCTCGAATCCGGCTGCAATACCGGCGAATTCGGCACAGGTGGTCCCGACGTTGGCGATCACCAGGGCGGCCAGGATGGCCGCGCCCACCCGGACGCCGTAGCGCTGCCGCACCAACCCGATCAACCCTTGGCCGGTGACCACCCCCATCTTGGCGGCCAGGCTGTGGAAGACGATCAGCGCGACGGTGGACAGCAGCAGCACCCACAGCAATTGGTAGCCGTGGTCGGCGCCGAGTACCGAATAGGTGGTGATACCCGCCGGATCGTCGTCGGACAGCCCGGCCAACAGTCCGGGTCCGAGGACGGCGAGCAGTGCGCCGACCCTGGTGGTGGTGCGGCCCGCCGCGGTCATGGCGTCACGTCGCGCACGTGCCGCCGCCGCGGCCAGACCCGCGAGCGCAGGAAGTGCCGGCCGGGGGCATGTCTGAGCCGCTCACGCCACCGCCCCGCGTGTTCCTCGGACATCGCCGCCACGATCTGGGCGGCGTGGGCGCCCGGCATCGCGCGCAGCACGCGTTCGGCGACGGACGGGTGCGCGGCGCGTACGACGTCGGCGGCCAGCTCGGCACCTTTGACCGCGAGTATCTCGGTCGCCGATTCGGTGTCCACCCGGCTGACCAGTGCGGCCAGGCCGCGAGCGTCGAGGTGGTGCACGGCCGAGCGTGGGCAGGCGAGCTGGGCCGCGTGGCCGCGTTCGGAGGTCAGGTGCAGATCAGCCCAGTCGACGACGTCGCGACCGACGCGCACGCCGAGCCGTTCCAACCGCAGGCGCCGCAGCACCGCGCCGAAACCGACCTCCACACCCACCAGTTCGAGGCGGTGGGCATCCGTTCGAGTCAGCACCACGTCGGCGACGCGGGCCAGCCGCTGGCCGACGACGTCGATGATCTGGGTGTCCAATACGTCTCGCACCAGCCGGATTTCATGCTCACGCAACTGACAGTCGGTGTACTGGTTGTCCTCGGTGATGGTGAGCTGGTCGCGCTCGAAGCTGATGACCTGATCCCACGGCACCAGCAGCGGGACGTCGTGGCGGCGGGTGATCAGTACCCGCTCGACGACATGACGCCCTGACGGCTGGCTGAGGATCACGGTCAGGTCGGCCAGTCGGCCGATGACCCGGTCACCGGCCGCCCGCACGTCCTGACCGGCGATCCGGCTGAGCAACAGCACGGTGGAAGCATGCCTGATCTGGTGGGCCCGTGGTCGCCGGTCGTTGATTAATACAGATGCATGAAGTTATGATCTCCGCGCCTTAACGCTGCCGATCTGAGGACCTCACCATGTGGGATTTCGAAACCGACCCCGAATACCAGAAGAAGCTCGACTGGGTCGAGGAGTTCATGCAAGACAAGCTCGAGCCGCTGGACTTCGCCCCGCTGGACCCCTACGAGAAGACCAATCCGCAGGTGCTGCGGGTGTTGCGTCCGCTGCAGCAGCAGGTGCGCGAGCAGGGACTGTGGGCGGCGCACCTGAGCCCGGAATTGGGCGGGCAGGGCTACGGGCAGGTCAAGCTGGCTCTGCTGAACGAGATCGTCGGCCGCTCCCGTTGGGCGCCTTCGGTTTTCGGTTCGCAGGCACCGGACTCCGGCAACGCCGAGATCCTCGCGATGTTCGGCACCGAGGAGCAGAAGAAGCGCTACCTGCAGCCGCTGCTCGACGGTGAGATCTCGTCGTGCTACTCGATGACCGAGCCGCACGGCGGTTCGGATCCCGGCCTGTTCACCACCCATGCCGAGCGCGACGGCGACGAGTGGGTCATCAACGGCGAGAAGTGGTTTTCCTCCAATGCCCGCAACGCCTCGTTCTTCATCGTCATGGTCGTGACGAACCCGGAAGCCCGTACCCACCAGAAGATGTCGTTGTTCATCGTGCCGGCCGAGACCCCGGGCATCGAGATCATCCGCAACGTCGGGGTCGGGGGCGAGTCCGACGACCGCGCCGGGCACGGCTATATCCGCTACAACGACGTCCGGGTTCCGGCCGATCACGTGCTCGGCGGCGAGGGGCAGGCGTTCGCGATCGCGCAGACCCGGCTCGGCGGCGGCCGCGTACACCACGCCATGCGGACGATCGCGTTGGCCCGCAAGGCATTCGACATGATGTGTGAACGGGCGGTGTCACGCAAGACCCGCAGCGGTCCCCTCGGCGACTATCAGATGACGCAGGAGAAGATCGCCGACAGCTGGATCCAGATCGAACAGTTCCGGCTGCTGGTGTTGCGCACCGCGTGGAAGATCGACAAGTACCACGACTACCAGAAGGTGCGTCGCGACATCGCCGCGGTGAAGGTCGCCATGCCGCAGGTCTTGCACGATGTGGTGCAGCGTGCCATGCATCTGCATGGGGCACTTGGGGTTTCCGACGAGATGCCGTTCGTGAAGATGTTGGTGGGCGCGGAGTCGCTGGCGATCGCCGACGGACCGACCGAGGTGCACAAGCTCACCGTCGCGCGCCGCACGCTCAAGGAGTACGAGCCCGTCGACACCCTGTTCCCGTCGCAGCACATCCCGACGAGACGCGCGGCGGCTCAGGCCAAGCTGGCCGAACTGCTCGAACACGAGGTCGCCCAGCTGTGACGGCCCGGTAGATGGCCGCCGACACGTCGGCCAATCTGGTCGCCACCGCCGAGCGGCTGTTCGCCGAGCGCGGAGTCGACGCGGTCAGCCTGCGAGAGATCGCCCGCGAGGCGGGAGCCCGCAATGTGATGGCGGTGCAGTACCACTTCACCGACCGGGCCGGGGTGCTGGCCGCAATCGCCGACAAACACCTCCCGGTCGTCGACGCACGCCGAGATGCGCTGTTGGACGGCATCGAGAGCGAGGCCCGGCCGTCGATGCGGGCGATGGCCTCGGCGCTGGTTCGCCCGTTGGCCGTCAAACTGGGCGACCCCGACGGCGGGTCGGCGTTCCTGCGCATCCACGCCGACCTGCTGAACCGGCCGGTGCCGTCGTTCGACCTGACCGGGCGGTCCGGCAGTCTGCAGCGCTGGCGCGCGTTGTTGGAGCCGATGCTTGATCCGGTGGCCGTCACCCTGCACCCGCGTTTCGGTGCGCTGGTCTACGCCGCGGTGGAGTTGGGGCGCCGCGCGGCCACCGCGCCGCACGCCGACGACCGGCTGTTCATCAGCCACCTCGTCGACACCGTCGCCGCGATGCTGGCAGCGCCGCTGTCCGACGAGAGCCGCTCACTGGCGAAGGAACGGCAGGCTCGCCGTCACGTCCATCTACCCGTTCGGTAGGTCAAGTCGTCCACCGTACGACCTACATTCGCAACTTCTACTCCGGATGCACGACAGCGCTACCTGTCGGCCGATGCGATTTGCTTACCCAAGCCGACCACATACGGAGCCAACTCGGGGTTATAGGGCAAGCCGGTCAGGCTGAAGCTGTACCACGCACTTCCATCAGTAGCGACGAACATGCTGTGCGTATCGTAGAGCGCTGCGCCGCCCCCAATCTCCGGGTGCAACTCCGCATATCTCGCCTTCTTCACTTCCGGCACATTCGCCCAGCGAACGAACGATGCATAGGTTTCGGCGGGCGTCGAACCCCCAATTTCCCAAGTGCGCTGGGTGTTCGTCGATCCTCCAACGGAGCTGGTATTCCACTGTCCTGCGTAGGGATAACGCGCCATGTGAATGCCCGATCGGTTGCCATCCAGACCCATGTCGTAGTTGCAAATGCCGTCGCCCGAATCGGTGATGATCGCCGGTGAGGTCAGGGCAGGTCCCAGTGCGTCGGCAATCGCTTGGGGTGTCAGGACACAAGGATCAGCTGGCGCCTCTGCCTGTGACGATGCTTTGGATGTATCCGACGACGCCGCACTTTGCCCCGACGATGACTCGTTACTGGCGCAGCTCATGCAAGTCGCGGCCACGACGAGAACTCCGGCGGCCAGTGTCCTCCGCATCACTTCTTGACCTTGGTGAGTTGGTCCAGTATCGCGCTTGCATTCTGGTGATCGTCGTCGAAACGTCCAGTGCAGGTGAACTTGTAAGACTTCTGCGGCTGATTCTTGTAGATGCCCCAATCAAAGGTGCCTTCGTCCGTAAATGATGGATTGAAGTCACCACTGAGGTTGTGTGACCAGTTGAAGTTCACGCCCAAATTCGGCATGCCGTCGGCATTCTGGCAAGCCTTCTTGGCAGCCTTCTGGAGTACCGGGTCGCTTGAATACTTGTCGTCACTGCCGCCGCACGCGGTCAACAGGATTCCAACGGCCACCAATGAAACCCGACAGAATTTCATGTGTTCTGAGCTTCCCTTCTTACGTTGCTATTCGGGGCAAAGACCAACTGCCGTGATCACCGCGGACTACGCGCGCAAGAAAAATCGAAGTCGGCAGCAACCATTACTCCCCTTAGACGGCCCACTCCCCGCGAGGGCGTGTCGGAAATCCGACTCGAAGCAACTTATTACCACGACTAACAGTCAATTCACAACTGATACACAGGGAACCACTACAACCGTAGGTCGGGCGGGTAATACCATCCGATGCGGGAAGCCACCGGTCCGCCGGTACGGGCCACAACGCACGGCACAGCCAGCCGAAGAACGAGGAAGCGTCCCCGCGCCTCAGGAGCGGACGATCGCCAGCCCTTCCTGAACGAGGGTGGCGGTCAGCATCTTGTCGGCGTCGTAGAGGTTCAACGTCACCAGGCCCCGGCCCCGCGCAGCAGCCGGCGACCGAGATTCCAGCAGATTCCATTGCCCGGCATCGATCGGCCGGTGGAACCAGATCGACGAGTCGGTGGTGGCGGTGCGATGGCTGCGGTCGACCATCGAGTGGCCGTGCACCTGCAGCACCGGATCGATGCCGTAGATATCGGTGACGTAGACCGCCGCGCAGGCACCCACCCATGCCGGGCCGTCCAGCGGCGCAGTGATCCGCCACCACAGCCTACGCACGAATTCGCCTGTGCTGCGGTCGTCTTCATAGCGAATGTCGATCTCGTCGAGCGGCAGCGACGGCGCCGGGCCGATCGGGCCGGTGGCGGGCAGTTGCTCGGGCTCACCGGACGTTGTCGCCTGTGCAGCGTGCTCGGGACCGTCCGCCGCGGCGGAGAACGAGATGGTGGCGGTGGTCAACAGCCGCTCGTCCTGGCGGGCCAGTACCCGCCGCGACGCGGTGGTCCGGCCGTCATAGACGTGGTCGACCTCGTAGTGGACCGGCGCGCCCGCGTCCCCGCCGCGCAGGAACTGCACGTGCAGGCCGGTCGGTGCCTTGTCGGCGTCGACGGTGTGGCAGGCCGCGGCCATGGCCTGCGCGGCGAGGTGGCCGCCGTAGGCGCGTTTGTCCGGCGGACCGCTCGCTTCCCCGACGAACCCACCGGACTGGTCCGGGGCGACGGTCAGCAGCCGCGACAGCGCGCTCATGCGAGACCGGTTCCCGTTGCCACAGTGCCGGATTCGACCAGCCCGGTGATCTCGCCGTCGGTGAGTCCGAGCTCGGCCAGCACGGCGGCGGTGTGGTCACCGAGCGCCGGAGCGGGCTGGGCCGCGACGTGCGCACCGTCGACCGACATCGGCAGCCCCGGCGCCAGGTACGTGCCGATCCTGGGCTGCTCCAAGGCGCTGAACACCGGATTCGCGGTCACGCGCGGATCGTGCGCGACTTCGGCGAAGGCGCGGTAGCGGTCCCACAGCACCGAGCTGGCGGACAGCACCGCGCTCACCTCGTCGGCGGTGTGGCTGCGAAACCACGGCGCGAACAGGCCGGTCAGCACCGCCCGGTGCTCGTAGCGCTGGCCTTCGTCGGTGAAGTCAGCGTCCAATGCTTCGGCAACGGCGGCAACGGCTTTCGTCGTACCGGTCAGCTCGGTGAGGTCGCGGAAGTGCCGGTTGGTCAGCGCGACGATCATGAACGTGGCGCCGTCGCTGCTGGTGAAGTCCTGGCCGTACTGGCCGTAGATCGCATTGCCCAGGCGCGGTCGCTGGGTGCCGTTGACCATCGGCTCGGTGAGGAAGCCGAGGTTGGCCGCGGTGGCCAGCGCGACGTCGTCGAGTGGCAGTCGGATGCGGCTGCCGGCCCCTGTCGCATCCCTGCGGCGCAGCGCCACCAGGACGGCCAGTGCCGCATACAGACCACAGCTGACATCCCAGGCCGGCAGTACGTGGTTCACCGGACCGCCCTGGTTCGGGGAGCCGGTGACAAGGGGGAATCCGGTGGCGGCGTTGACCGTGTAGTCCACCCCGGTGGACCCGTCGCCGCGGCCGACTACTTCAAGATGGATGAGGTCGGGGCGGACAGCGCTCAGCTCGGCGTAGGAATGCCATTGCCGCCCAGCAACATTGGTGATCAGTACACCCGCGTCGGCGATCAGCCGGGCTACCAGCCGCTGCCCAGGCTCGGAGCGCATGTCGGCGGCCACCGAGCGCTTGCTCTTGTTCAGGCCTGCCCAATAGATGCTGTCCCCGGTCTCCGTCAGTGGCCAGCGCTTGTAGTCGGCGGCGCCGCCGACCGGGTCGACGCGGATGACGTCGGCGCCCAGTTGGGCCAGCGTCATACCGGCCAGCGGAACTGCCACGAAGCTGGAGATCTCGACGATGCGGACACCGGCCAACGGCAGGTCAGGGGTATCAGTCACCTGACGAGTATGGCGGTGGCCGACTCACCACACCGCGACGGGCACACCCAGGCAGAACAGGAACAGGGCCAGCAGAAACCAGCCCGCCCCCTGCCAGATCGGCCAGGTGCCCTCGGCGCGCCACACCCGATAGGTCTGGATCAACGCCCCGACCCCGCCGGTGAACAGGATCACCGGCACGAGCACGCCCGCGACCCGTGAGTGCCACAGCATTGCCGCGGCGAACGCCACACCGGCCACCACCACGACGGCCACCACATAGGTGACCGCGGCACGGAAGGCCGCCGGATCGCGCCAGCGCTTCTCCACATCGTTGCGGTTCATGTTCATCTCGTTTCAGCGTAGGCCGGGTGCATCGCCGCTGCGAGTGGTTGGCGCCCCCGGTCACGGGGTAGTCCGCCGACCATGACGAACCCAACAGACGACCAGAGCGAAGAGGACGTCCAGAAGGACCCGAAGGTCGCCTCGTCGCGGGCAGGCAAGGACGGCGACGACGGGAGCTACGTCGGCGAGACCGGTCCCGACGACACGTTCGACGCCGGCGAGACCGGTGCTGAGGCGCGCAGCGAGGGCTGAGGTTCGTGTAAGGATCGGCGCATGCGTCTGCTTCTGTTGGCCGACACCCACATTCCGAAGCGCGCCCGCGATCTGCCTTCGCAGGTGTGGCAGGAGGTCGAGCGGTGCGATGTCGTGATTCACGCCGGTGACTGGGTCGAGGTCGGCCTGCTCGACGAGTTGTCGGCGCGCTCTCGTCGCCTGATCGCCTGCTGGGGCAATAACGACGGGCCCGAGCTGCGATCTCGGCTACCGGAGTGCGCTGACGTGACGTTGGACGGCCTGCGCTTCACCGTCGTGCACGAGACCGGGGCCGCGACGGGCCGGGAAGCCCGGATGGCGCAGCAGTATCCGCACACCGATGTGCTGGTGTTCGGCCACAGTCACATCCCCTGGGACACCACCGCTAAGACCGGACTGCGGCTGCTGAATCCGGGCTCGCCGACCGACCGTCGTCGCCAGCCGTTCTGCACCTACATGACGGTGGTCACCCGGCCGGGGGTGCTGGCGGACGTGCAGCAACACCGCATCGAGAAGACTTAGCTCTGAAACAGAGCTAAGTTGGTGTGGTGACCCTCCGCACCGATCTCGTCGCCGAGCTGTTCGGCACCGTCGGCCGGTTCCGGCGCACGGTCCGCCGAACCGCAGGCGCCTCCTTCGCCGGATTGACTGAATCGCAGGCCGAGCTGTTGCGGCTGGTCGGTCGGCAGCCGGGGATCTCGGTCAGCGCGGCCGCCGCCGAACTCGGCTTGGCCGCCAACACCGCGTCCACGCTGGTGTCCAAGTTGTCGTCCGACGGACTTCTGACCCGGAACCCCGATCCTGGCGACCGCCGCGTCGGCCGCCTGACCCTCACCCCGCCTGCGCAGAAGCTCGCCGATGCCTCTCGGGCCGCGCGGCGAGCGGCACTCGCCGAAGCCCTCGACCAGCTCGACGACGACGACGCCCGAGCCCTCGCCGAGGGCATCCGGGTGCTTGCCGCACTCACCGTCACACTGCAGGAGAAGCGATCATGACCGCGCCCGCGATCGACTGCCAGAACTTGACCCACCGCTACGGCGACTTCACCGCCGTCGACGACCTGACGTTGCAGGTGCAGCCCGGCGAAACCGTAGGGCTACTGGGTCCCAACGGAGCCGGCAAGACCACCGTCGTCCGGGTATTGACCACGTTGACTCCGGTCCAGCACGGTCAGGTCCGCATCTTCGGACTTGACTCGCGTCGCGACACCATGGACATCCGATACAACCTCGGGTATGTGCCCCAACAACTTTCGATCGAACCCGCGCTGACCGGCCGGCAGAACGTGGAATGGTTCGCTCGGCTCTACGACGTGCCGCGCGCGCTGCGCAAGCAGCGGGTCGACGAGGCACTCGCGGCGATGCAACTGGTCGACGTCGCCGGCCGACTGGCCAATACCTACTCCGGAGGCATGGTCCGCAGGCTCGAGTTGGCCCAGGCCCTGGTGAACCAGCCGTCGCTGTTGATTCTCGACGAACCGACCGTGGGCCTGGATCCCATTGCCCGCGATAGTGTTTGGGATCAGGTCCACAGCATGCAGCAAGAGTTCGGCATGACGGTGCTGCTGACCACCCACTACATGGAAGAAGCGGACGTGCTGTGCGACCGGGTGGCGCTGATGCACCATGGCCGGCTTCGGGCGGTGGGCACACCGGCCGAGCTCAAGGCGAAAGTCGGTCCCCAGGCATCCCTGGAGGATGTGTTCCGCCACTACGCCGGATCGGGGCTCGAGGACGCCGTGGAGCACAACGGGCTCGGCGGGATCCGGGCCGGACGGAAGGCGGCACGAAATGCCGGTTGATTCCACGGCAGGCACCCGACTGCTGCGGGCACCCCGCGGGTGGCGGCGGGTGCCCAGGATGGCCGCCCGGATGCAGACGTTCGCCTGGGTCGAGATCCAGAAGCTGCGCCACGACCGCACCGAGCTGTTCACCCGCATGGTGCAACCGGCGTTGTGGCTGTTGATCTTCGGCACGACATTCAACCGGCTGCACGTCATCGACACCGGCTCGGTGCCGTACCTGGCGTTCCTGGCCCCGGGCATCATCGCCCAATCGGCGTTGTTCATCTCGATCTTCTACGGCATCCAGATCGTCTGGGACCGCGACGCCGGCATCCTGGCCAAACTGATGGTGACACCGGCCCCCGCGTCGGCGTTGGTGACGGGCAAGGCCTTTGCCGCCGGAGTGCGGTCGATCGCGCAGGTGGTCGGGGTGCTGGCACTGGCCTACATCATGGGCATCGCGATGACGCACAACCCGCTGCGGATTCTGGCCGCGATGGGTGTGGTGATGCTCGGGTCGGCGTTCTTCGCCTGCCTGTCGATGGCGCTGGCCGGGCTGGTCCGTAACCGGGACCGGCTGATGGGCATCGGCCAAGCCATCACCATGCCGCTGTTCTTCGCCTCCAACGCGCTGTATCCGGTGTCGGTCATGCCGGAGTGGCTGCGCTGGCTGTCGCGAGTGAATCCGCTGAGCTACGAGGTGGATTCGCTTCGGCTGCTGCTGGTGGGCATCCCGTCGGCACATCCGTGGCTGAACCTGGGCGTGCTGGCACTGTCGGCGGTGCTCGGTATCGCCGCCGCGTCAGCACTGCTGCGCAGGCTCGTGCGCTAGCCTTTCGCCGCCGAGCGTCACACCAGAGTCACCCTCGGCGCCGAGCGTCACACTAGAGTCACCCTCGCAGCTCATCGAAGCGGAATACCGCGAGTGTGCCCGCCAATGCCTCGAATTCGTCAGGCGTACCGTCGCGCACCAGGCCCGACCGCTTGGCGAACATCACGCCGACCGGCACCTGTTCGGGGAACGCCCGCAGCACCGGTCTGGCTTCTTCGGGACCGAGTTCGACGATCGTGACCTGACGGGAACGCCGTCCGCGGCTCAGCGTGCCGGTCCCGGCCGCCTTCGCGTTGCGCGCCCAGTCCGCTCCCGGATAACCCGCGACGGTGTACAGGCCGCCGTCGTGGGAGAACGGCGTCATCGGTGTGCTGCGCGGCTTGCCGGACTTGCGGCCAGGCACGGTGAGCACATAGGCGGGTCCGGTGTGCAGCCCGAGTTTCTGCACGGCCATCATGAAGCGGTTCATCGGCTTGAGCCAGCGCGGTGGTTGTGGGTTGGTCATACCAACAACGACGAGATGGCGTACCGGAAGGTGACAGCGGTAACTTCTGAGCATGCCGATTCGTCGTCTATGACATGAGCGACACACTTCCCGCCCTGCTGCAGGCCCACCGCCCGTACCTGATCAATCTGGCCTACCAGATGGTCGGCGACGTCGGCGATGCGGAAGACATTGTGCAGGAAGCATTCCTGCGGCTGTCGCAGACCGATCTGGACGGCATCGACGACCCGCGCGGCTGGCTCACTGTGGTCAGCAGCAGACTCTGCCTCGATCACGTGCGGTCGGCCCGGCACCGGCGGGTGACCACCGCCGAACCCGAGCGGATGCAACGTCACACACCGCTGCACCACAGCGCGATGCCCGACCCGGGTGAGCGGGTCACCCTGGACGACGAGGTGCACGACGCGCTGTTCGAGGTGCTGTCCCGGCTCAGCCCCGGCGAGCGGGTGACATTCGTGTTGCATGACGTGTTCCGGGTGCCGTTCGAGGACATCGCAGAGACGGTCGGGCGTCCGGCGGCGACGTGCCGTCAGCTCGCCCGCCGGGCCCGCACCAAGATCCACGCCGCCGGGCCGGTCGCCACCGTGGTCGACGACACCGAGCATCACCGGGTCACCGAGAGGTTCATCGCCGCCTGCGCCGGCGGCGACCTGGCAGCCCTGACCGAGGTGCTGGCTCCCGACGTATGGGGCTCCGGCACAGTCCTGGTCGAACCCGCGCCACCGCCGCAGGTGAATTACGGCCGGCAGGCAGTCGGGGTCAACTTGCTGCGTTACCTCACCGGCGCAACGCTCGTCAGCGGCCCGGTCGGGCGGCCCGTCGTGCTGGCGTTCAGCGAGCGGCGGCTGTTCGCCGTGGTCGTCCTCACCATCCGCCACGGTGTGGTCGCCGCGATCGAGGCGACTGCCGACCCGTCAGCGCGCTGACTCCCTCGCCGGGCGTCACTGCGTCAACCGGCGACTGAGCCCACTTGCGCGTGCTGCCCGACGCCCCACCGCGGCGCGCAGCTGCTCGGCAGAGCCCACCACCCGAACCTTCGTCTTGGCCCGAGTCACCGCGGTGTACAACAACTCCCGGCTCAGCAACCGCGAATCCGTCGGCGGCAGCAGCACCGTCACCTCCTCGACCTGACTGCCCTGGCTCTTGTGGATCGTCATCGCATGCATGGTCTCGATATCGGCCAGCCGGCTGGTGGCGAACTCGGCAGTGCCGTCGGCCCCCGCCATCGCCACCCGCAGCACGCCGTCGCGCAGCACACTCACCCCGATGTCACCGTTGTAGAGCCGCAGTCCGTAGTCGTTGGCGGTCACCAGCACCGGCCGGCCGGCGTACCACGAAGCCCATTGCGGGGCATCGGTTTCCTCGGCCAGCCACCGCTCGACCTGACGGTTCCAGTACGCCACCCCGTGCGGCCCACGCCGGTGCGCGCACAGCAGCCGGTGCTCCTCGAGAGTGGCCAGCGCCGCCTCCCCATTGCCGAGCACCGCGGCCTCGCGCAGTCGGATCGCATGCGGAACCAGCACCTGACGAAGGGCCGTGGCGGGCTCCTCGGTGTCGATCCATTCGATGTGCTCGCCACCGGCATTCAGGACGTCGATCGCGCGGTTGGCGTCACCGACCCGGATCGCCAGTGCCAGCGCCCCGATGGACGCGCCGAAGCGATGCGACGTGATGAGCTTGGCCACCGGCGTATCGCCGCGCGCACTGAGCCCCTCCACCAAATCCGCCAGTACCGCGCCCGCTTCCACCGAGGCCAGCTGGTCGGGGTCGCCCACGAGCAGCAGGCGCGAATCCGGCCGGACCGCTTCGACCAGGCGGGCCATCATCGTCAACGACACCATCGACGTCTCGTCGACGACGATCACGTCGTGCGGCAGCCGGTTCTCCCGGTGATGCCGGAACCGCGCCGAGGTCCTGGGCAGAGGACCCAGCAACCGATGCAGCGTGGTGGCGCGCAGCCCCGTCAGCCGGTCGCGATCGGCGGTCGTCAGTTCGTCGACCTCAGCCTGCACCGCCTCCTGAAGCCGGGCGGCCGCCTTGCCGGTCGGCGCAGCCAGCGCGATGCGCAGCCCCGGTGTGCCGTCCAGCTCCGCCTGCTCGGCCAGCAGCGCCAGCAGCCTCGCCACGGTGGTGGTCTTGCCGGTGCCCGGTCCCCCGGTCAGCACGGTGAGTCCCTGGGCCAGGGCGATCTCCGCGACCCGGCGTTGTTCGTCATAACCGGACGGGAAAAGCCGTGCAATGTCGGGCAATCGGCGCTGCGGACGGGCAGCGGTCAGCGCCAGCACATCGGTGGCGACCTGGCGTTCCTCCAGCCAGTACCGGTCGAAATACAGCAGGTCTTCGTCGAGGTGCAACACCGCCGGCGAGCGCAGCAGTGGGCTGGCCGCGACGGCTGCCAGCCACTCCCCCGGCTCCGGCCATGGCAGGTCCTCGATGTCGACCTGCTCCCGCACCGCCGCGAGTTCCACGCACACCGACCCGCCGCGCACCGCACGCACCACGAACGCGATCGCCAGCGCGACCCGCTCGTCGGGCTCCTTGCCCAGAGCCGTCAACCGTTGGGCGACAAGGACATCGGATGCTTCGATGGCCCCCGCTTCGTTGAACACCCGCAACGATCCGGTGGCGCCGGCACAGAGCCGCCAGTCCGCGGCGTCGGTCACCTCGACGGTCATGTCGCCACCCGCGGTCCGTCGAGCAGGTCCGACACCGCCGTCACCAGCGCCGTGGGTGGACGCCAGCTGAACACCCCGGCGGGGTGACCGTCGGCGGTGGGCGTGTCCGGGCCGCACATGCCGCGGACGAACAGATACAGCACGCCACCGAGGTGGCGCTCTGGCTGGTACCCGGGTTGTCGCCACCGCAGGAACCGATGCAGCACAACGCTGTACAGCAACGCCTGCAGTGGATAGTCGGAATGCAGCATCGCCTCGGCCATCCGCTCACGGTCGTAGTCGGCGGCAGACAGCAGGCGATCGGCCTCCCCCAGCCAGTTGGTCTTGTAATCGACCACCAGATAGCGATCCCCCGCACCGTCGGGTATCCGCAGCACCGCGTCGACAGACCCGGACAGATAGCCGCGCAAGGACTGCACACCGAGCGGGCCGCCGCTGAGCCTCTCGACATAGGGCGCCAGCGGGTCGTCGGCCGGCAGGTGCTCGCTCAGCAGCCGGCCGACATCAGCCAGCCGGGTCTCGGGTCGGCCCGTTCCCCGATCGCCGCCGGACAGCGGGAACTCGAAGTCCATCTCGCACAAGCGGTCCCGCAACCCGATCTGGCGCAGGGTCAGCCCGCCGGCCAACGGGCCGAGGGAGGTGTCGTGCATCGGCACCAGGGCCGCGGCGAGGTCCGCAGCGTCGACGTCGACCGGCCACCACACCGAGTGCCGGTCGATCTGGGTCTTCAGTTCAGTCGCCAGGTCGGCGGCGAACGGGTCGGCGGTTTCGAGGACCGCGTGCACCAGGCTGCCGAACGTGGCGCCGGTGGGCAGGTCGGCCATCGGGGAGGGCACGTCCGCTCCCGACGGCGGTGCGCTGACCGCGATGTCGGCGACCTCGTCGTCGAGCTGGATCACCTCGGGTTCGCTGCCGACCCCGGTCGTCTCAGCGGCTCGGATCAGGCCAGAGTACGAGGTCCGCCGCCATGTGGTGTCGATGCCGCGATGAAAGTGTCTGACACCCAGATCTTCTCGCGGCTGCTTCGTGGCCAGCTCGACGGGATCGGCGACGATCGACTCTTCCAGTACCGGGCCTCCCGCGGTCTCCCATTGCCTCAGCAGCGCCATCGCGTCGGCGTCGTCGACCCGTTCGGGGTCACAGCGGTCCGGGACGGTGCTCTGCCCGGGACGACGGCCCCGCAGCAGGCGCGACAGGCCGCCGTTGGGTTCATCCCACGACGGCGCCCACCACGCCACCACCTGCGACTGTGCCCGTGTCATCGCGACATACGTCAGCCTGGTCTCCTCACCGGCGGCCTCCTGCCTGCCGAGCCGCTGCGCGGTCGCCAGCTCGGCGCTCTGATCGCCGCCGACGTGCAGGCAGCGCCGCTCCCGGTCGTGGAAACGGACCAGATCCTCGCTGCGCACATAGCGATTGAACGTGAAGGGCAGATAGACGATCGGGAACTGCAGCCCCTTGCTCACCCACACCGTCATGATCTGCACCGCGGCGGCATCGCTGTCCAGGCGGCGGTTTCGCTCCGGCGCGCCGCTGCGCTCCTCGCGCTGGCTGCGCAGCCAGTCGCGTAATGCGGTGAGGCTGAGCTGCTCCCGGTGGGACACCTCGTGCAACAGCTGGGTGACGTGGGCGAGGTCGGTCATGTTGCGTTCGCCGCCTGCCCAGGACAACACCCGGCCGCCCATCCCCGCCAGCTGGGCTGCCTCGAACACCGCCGCCACGCCGGCTTCCCGGGCGTGATCTGCCCACTGCCGCAAAGTATCCGCGATCCGGTCGGTCAGCGCGTCACCGCCGGCGGCCAGGTCCTCAGCGGTCCTGCCGAAGAACATCGTGGTCGCGGCGGCGCGGACCAACCCGGGCCGGTGCAACTGGTCGAACGCCTCCAGCAGGCTCAGCCAGTCGTCGGCGGCGTGCGACTTGAGCACATCGGTGTCGCCGGTGTAGACGGCCGGGACGCCGGCGGTCACCAGCGCGTCGAAGCACGCGCGGGCGTCGGCGTGGCTTTCGGTGATGACGGCGATGTCGTTGGCCTGCAATGGCCTGCCGTCGAAGGTGGCCGTGCTCGCCAGGAGCACGGCGATATCGGACGCCAGGTCGGCAGCGACGTGGGGGCGCAAGGCGTCCATGCGGATCGTGCGGGTACCCCGCTGCCCGAAGCGTTCCCTGCTGACCACCCGCAGCCGGAATGGATCGTTGTGCGGGGCGCCCGCCAATCGGTGGCCGCGGTGGTGGGCCTGGACGGGAAGGACTTTGATGTCGGGATCACCGAGCTCAGCGCCGCCCAGCACGTTCTGCAGGCGGTCGACCAGCACCGCATCGCTGCGCCAGTTCATGCCGAGGGTGCGGCGTTGCCCTGCGGTCTTGGCGGCATGGAGGTAGGTGACGATGTCCCCGCCGCGGAAGGCGTAGATCGCCTGCTTGGGATCGCCGATGAGGATGAGCGTCGACTGGCCGCTGAATGCTCGCTCGATCACCTGCCACTGCACCGGGTCGGTGTCCTGGAACTCGTCGACCATCACCACTGACCACCGCTGGTGCATACGGGTGGCGGCGGGCGACTCGGCCGATTCCAGCGCGTCGGCCAGCCTGCCGAGCAGATCGTCGTAGCTGAGGATCCCCCGCCGGCGTTTGCGCCGATCCAACTCGGCCAGAACATCGGTGGCGAAGCCGACCCGGACCGCGGGCTGCGAGCCCGGCGTCGGATCCAGCGGCCGCAGCTCGGTGCCCGGATTGGCGACCACCTCGCGCCCCAGCTTGAGCGCCTCACCGCGGCTGATCGGCGGCTGCTCGCGCTCCTGCCCGAAGTGGGCCAGGTACAGATCGTCGACGATCTCGGCAACCAGTTCGTCCAAGCTCTCGGCCAGCGTCACGTGGGAATCGGTATCCCCAGCGACACCAAGGGATTTCAGCACCAGATGACAGAACTGGTGGGTGGTGGCGATCGTGGCGGCATCGAAGCCGGCCAGTGCGTCGCGCAGTCGGTGTCGACGTTCGGCCAGGTCGGCCGGCGCACCGTCGGTGAGCGCAGCCAGAACGTCGTTGCGCTGGGCCAGTTCCGGGTCGTCGAACGCCCGCAACGCCTCCTGCAACGCATTCCGCACCCGCTCCCGCAGCTCCTGGGTGGCCGCGCGACTGAACGTGATCAACAGCATCTGGTCCAGCCTGGCCCGGCCTTCGGCCACGTAGCGGGTCACCAGGGCGGCGAGGGTGAACGTCTTTCCGGTCCCGGCGCTGGCTTCCAGCACGGTGGTCGAACCGTGCTCCGGGAGGGCGCCCAGCAGATCGAACTGATCCATCAGGCACCGTCCTCGGCACGCAGCAGCGGTGCCCACAGCCGCGTCGCATAGGCCCCCAACCGGGTCAGCTCACCGGGTGTTTCCTCGCCGGGGCGCGGCTCGGTGAGCAACGGGTCCAGGTCGGGCTCCCGGCCCCAGACCCGCTCGATGGCACGGTCATCGCGTTCGTACCGCCACTTCGACCAGGCTTCGGTGCGGGGATCCTGGCCGCTGATCCGTGCCACCGCCCAGGCATGAGACGTCTTGATGGGCAGCGGAATCGGCTCGCGGCGACCGGCATCGTAGATCGCCACCAGATCCCGGAGCAGCCCGACGGGATCCTCCTGCGGCGCCCCCAGAACGCGCTCGACCACCCCATTGCGGCGGCGTTGCCTGCCGATGCACACCGCGGACCATTGCCCCGGATATGCGGCGCACAGTGCCAGCATCGGGATCCAGGCCCGCAGCAGGTGCGGGGCATCCAGTTTGGAGAACGTCACCTCCAGCAGCCGCTTGCCGTAGACGCCGGAGACGGTGCCGGTGAGACGACGGCCACCGCCCAGGTCGATGTCCACGTCGTAGGCGCGCGGGGTTCCGGTTCGATGGGCCAGCGCCGCCCGCGCCAGTTCGGTTGCCTGGTCACGTAATTCGCTGGCGGTGCGCCAGCCCAGCCGGCCCGGCGGCAACGTGCCTCGGCGCCATTCCGCCTGCCCGGCCCGGTCGGGATCCATTCCGGCGAGCATGTCGGTGAGCAGCCGCTGCCCGACTGTCCACTGCTGGAGGTTGTCGATCTCGACGGGCATGGCGTCCTCGACGCCCTCGACGTCCCACGGCAGCGTCACGTCGAGTGCGGTGAAGAAACCTTTGACGGGATTGGCGAAGAACTTCGAGAGGTCGGCCAGCGTGACGTCGTCGGGGCGGGGCGGGGGCAGCGGATTCGCCAGCAGGTCGGGCTGTTCGGGGCGGTGACCGCCGGTGATCGATGCGGCAGCGAGCACGCTCGAGTCGAAGGTGAACGGTTCGGCGGGCACCCCGAGCGCGCCCGGCGTCACATTGCGAACATCGAAGGGCTGCAACGGGTGCCGGATGAGAATTTCCTCGCGTACCGGCGCGTCGGTGGTGCGGTCGAGTGCGTCGAGCAGTTCGGCGAGCGGAACCGCCGGTGGCCGGGGCTGCCCGGAGTACTCGTTGGCGCCCGTGTAGGTGATCACCAGCTTGTCGGTCGCGGCGCAGATCGCGTCCAACAACAGCTGACGGTCCTCGGAGCGGATGTCACGCTCACCGGTCCTCGGCTCGCGGGCCAGCACGTCGTCGCCGTCGACCACCCCGATCCGGGGAAACACCGTGTCGTCCAGGCCGACCAGGCACACCACCCGGTGCGGCACCGACCGCATCGGAACCATGGTGCACACCGTCAGCGTGCCGGTCCGGAAGTTCGCTCGGGTCGGCCTGCCCGACAGATGGCGACCCAGCAGTGCGGTGACATCCGGCAACCGCAGATCGGTGTCCGCTCGCTGCCCGGCGGAGGTCAGCACGTCGCCGAACTCACGTTGCAGCTGACTGGTCTGCCAGGCGTCGTCACCGGTGGTGATCGTGAGCATGCCGACACCGTCCTGCAGTGCGGTCAGCCACTGCCGCAGCGGGCGGACCCCGCTCAGCGAGTCGATGACGCGCTGCAACCGGCCCACATACTCGGCCAGCCGGCCGGCCAGCTCCACGCTGTTGCTACCGACATCGTCCAGCGGCAGGGTGACGTCCAACCAGTCCTTCGAATCGTCGGACATCGCGACCCCGGCCAGCACCCGGTCCAGGCCGAACCGCCAGGTGTTCTGGATGAACGGGATGCCGAACGGGGCGCGATGCTCGGCATCGAAGCCCCACCGGATGTTGGCCTGCTGCACCCAGCGGGTGATGGTCTCCATGTCGTCGTCGGTGAAGGCGAATCGCGCCCGCACCGGTTCCAGATGGGCGAAGTCCAGCACCTCGGTCGCCGTCACCCGGCTGCCGGCCAACGCCAACAGCTTCGCCGCCACCCCGAGCAGTGGATTGGTCTGGATCAATGCGCGATCGGCGAGCCGCACCCGAAGCTGGTGGGCGGGATGCGCACCCGGCACCACGTCGCCGAGACCGAAGTCCGCGACGATCAGCGGGGCGTAGGTCTCGATGTCCGGGCACATCACCAGGATGTCGCGGGGTTCCAGGGTGCGGTCCTCGGCGAGCAGACCGAGCAGGACCTCACGCAACACATCGACCTGGCGGGCCGCGCCGTGGCAGCTGTGCACCTGCACCGACCGATCACCGGCATACGAACGACCTTGCGGCCGTTCGGCATTGGCAGCGATGTCGGATTGCAGCCAGCCCAGCAGTGTGTCCGGAAGGCGTTCGGCGGCCAGGAACTCGTCGGTGGCCACCGCCGCAGGCAGGCCGCGCTGGAGTTCGCGGACATCGCGGCCGAGGGTGGCCAGCAGCGGGTGGGCGGCGAACCGGTGGCTGGTGTCCTCGCTGCGTGCCACGGTTCCCCGCACGTCGCTCAGCGCGGTCCACAGCGCGGCGCTCGGATGCGGCAACCACAGGTGCACGTCGTGGTGTTCGGCCAGCGCGCCGACGAGTTCGATCTCGGTGCTCGGCAGTCGGGTATGCCCGAACAGCGACAACCTGGCCGGCAGGTCCGCCCCCGACTCAGTGAGCCGGGCAAGGGTTTTCGCGTGCCGCTCGTGGGGTGGGTCGACGCCCATCCTGGCGACCAGGGCACGCCACAGGTGTGGCTGCCAGCGCAGGTCGGCGTCCAGATCGCCGGGCTGGCAGGCCAGCCACTCGACCAGGAGCCGGGGGCGCTGCCGGGCGTAGGAGGCGAACAGCGCGGCGAGCCGGCGTGCCACCGCGTACCGCCTGCCCCGCCGAAGCTCCTTCTCCTCACCGGCGACGAAGTGCCCGAGGTGGGTGGCCAGCGTCCGGCACCACGGCTCGTCGAGGCTGTCGTCGATGACCTCGAGCAGCGGCCACGCCATCGCGTCCGCCGACCACGGATCATCGTCACCGGTGCCCGCGATCTCCGCGATCAACGATGCCGGCGACCGGAACGACACCCCGGCGCAGACGCCCCCGGCGCCGTCCCCGCCGCCGAGGACGTGCGAGAGCCGCTGACTGAGCCACCGTTCCACACCGCGGGCCGGCACCACCACGAGTTCGGCGGCGAACGGGTCGGATTGCGGGACGGCCAGCAGCGCGCCGAGACCGTCGGCGAGCAGGTCTGTTCGCTCGGCTCGGTGCAGGTGCAGGGCCATCGGGATCACCGTAGCCGCGCCGGGGGACATCGCCGCCGCAGGCACCGGCTGTGTCCAAGCCTTTGACGCCCCCGCCAAATTTGTCCAGGGCTTGTACACAGCAAAGATTTTTTTGACTCGAATTTCGATGAAATGCGTGACATGCGAGCACCTTTCAGCAACGCTGTGAACTCTCGTGGAGGAAGGGCAGAGCAATGAATGCTGCGGCACGCCATACCGGGGATGCAGCCCAGATCATCAACGACGGTCCGGAGCGCAGACCGCGCCAGCGCCGGCGTAGGCAACCGTACGGCTGGCTGGGCGTCGGGGCACTGAGCCTGGGCGTCGGCGCCGCCCTGACGACCGGCACGGGGCTGGCACATGCGGATACCGCCAGCGGCAGCGGTGCGTCGTCCACCGGCAGCGCGACGGGCGGCGCCTCGTCGGGCAAGTCTCCCGGCGGCCATACGGCGCGGCAGCAGACGCCCAAGCCGACCCCGGCCGACTCACCGTCGTCGGGGAGCGGGTCGTCGAAGACGGCCGGCACGCTAACTTCACGATCTACGCCGCGGCCCTCCTCCGGCAACAGATCGACGACGGATTCCCCCTCCGTGAGGGTCGGCGCAGTCGAATCAGGCAGCAACGCAGTTGCGGCCCCGGCGGCGACGCTCAGCAGCGCCGCCACGGACGTCGCCGCTCCGCCGGTCGCGGCACGAAAGCTGGCCTTCACGCCGCCGAGCCTGCTGCAGATCCCGGTCTCGCTTCCGTCACCGGCGCAGGTGCTGCGCTCGCTGGGGATAGCTCCGATGGTTCCGGCCCTGCCGGTCACTAATCCGATCAACGATCTGCTTGTCGGCTTGTACCGGCAGACGCAGTCGCTACTGGCGATGCCGCGGACCACGGGGAAGGCGGCCGCGCTCACGACGTCGGCGCCGACCGCCACCTACAGCGTGGTCTCCGACTGGGGGTCTGGTCACACCGCCAACATCACCGTCACCGCGGGCGCCACGGCCGTGAACGGCTGGACGGTCGAATTCGATTCACCCGCCCAGATCACGAACATCTGGAACGGCCAGGTCACCAGCCACGTCGGCACCCACTACGTGATCAGCAACGTGGCCTACAACGGTGCCGTCGCCGCAGGCAAGAGCACGACCTTCGGCTTCCAAGCCACCCCGGGGGCGCTCGCCTCGGCGCCGACCAACCTCAAGGTCAACGGTGTCGCCGTCAGCACGCCACCGACCACCCCCACCATCTCGATCGCCGATACGACGGTCACCGAGGGCAACAGCGGCTCGACCAACGCCACCTTCACCGTCACGCTGTCCAAGGCCGCCACCACACCAGTCACCGTCGGCTACACCACCGTGAACGGCACTGCCACCGCCGGAGCCGACTTCACCAGCACCACAGGCACTCTCACCTTCGCAGCAGGCGTGACCTCCCAGACCGTCACCGTCAAAGTCGCCGGTGACACGACCGTCGAACCCAGCGAAACCTTCACCGTCACGCTGTCCAACCCCTCCGGGGCGACCATCTCGCGCGGCACCGCCACCGGCACCATCACCAACGACGACGTCGCGTCGAACCCGGGCACCAACTCGGTCACCTACAGCGTGGCCAGTGACTGGGGTTCGGGCCACAACGCGAACATCACGGTGACCGCAGGCCAGAACCTCAATGGCTGGACGGTCGAATTCGACACTCCCGCAACAATAACCAATATCTGGAACGGCCAGATCACCAGCCACGTCGGCACCCACTACGTGATCAGCAACCTGGCCTACAACGCCACGGTCGCCGCAGGCCAAAGCACGTCGTTCGGCTACCAAGCCACCCCAGGCGCCGTCGGCTCGGCTCCGACCAACCTGAAGGTCAACGGTGTGGCCGTCAGCACCCCGCCGACCACCCCAACCCTCTCGATCTCCGATACCGCGGTCGCCGAGGGGAACAGCGGCTCGAGCAACGCCACCTTCACCGTCACGTTGTCCAAGGCCGCCACCACACCGGTCACCGTCGGCTACACCACCGCGAACGGTACTGCCACCGCCGGGGCCGACTTCACGAGCACCACAGGCACTCTCACCTTCGCACCGGGCGTGACCTCCCAGACCGTCACCGTCAAGATCACCGGTGACACGACCGTCGAACCCACCGAGACGTTCACCGTCACACTGTCCAGTCCATCGGGTGCGACGATCTCCCGCGGCACAGCCACCGGCACCATCACCAACGACGACGTCGCCACAACGCCGGGCCTCAGCATCTCCGATGCATCGGCGACGGAGCCCGGTTCCACGGGAATCGCGGCGGGGTTCCTGCACACCTCGGGCAACCAGATCCTGGACTCCCAGAACAAGCCGGTCCAGATCTCGGGCGTCAACTGGTTCGGCGCGGAGGGCACCAACGGTGTGCCGGACGGCCTGTGGACCCGCAACTACAAAGACATGATCGATCAGATGTCGGCGCAGGGCTTCAACACCATTCGCATCCCGTACTCCAGCGCGATGCTGCACAACACCGCGGCGCCGTCCGGTATCAACTACAACCTGAACCCCGACCTGCAAGGGCTGTCCCGTATGCAGGTGCTGGATCAGATCATCGCCTACGCCGGTCAGGACGGGATGCGGGTCATCCTCGACCACCACCGCAGCATCGCCGGTGCCGGAACGAGTGAGAACGGCCTCTGGTACAACAGCCAATACTCCGAAGACCAATGGGTCTCCGACTGGCAGATGCTGGCCACCCGCTACAAGGACAATCCGACTGTCATCGGTTTCGACCTTCACAACGAGCCGTACAACGGGACCTGGGGCGGCGGCGGGGCCAACGACTGGGCACGCGCGGCGGAACGCGCTGGAAACGCTGTCCTGCAGGCGAATCCGAATCTGTTAGTGTTCGTCGAAGGCGTCGGCACCTATCAAGGCCAAAGCTATTGGTGGGGCGGCAACCTGATGGGCGTGAAGGACCGCCCGATCGTACTCACCGTGCCCAACCGGGTCGTCTACTCACCGCACGACTATCCGAACTCCGTGTACGCCCAACCGTGGTTCCAGACCGCCAACTTCGGCGCCAACCTGCCCAGCGTCTTCCGCAAAGCCTGGGGCTACATCTACGAGGACAACATCGCGCCTATCTATGTCGGCGAGTTCGGCACCAAACTCACCGATCCCAAGGACGTCGTCTGGTTCGAGGCGCTGACGTCCTACCTGTCCGGCGATTTCGACAACAACGGCACGGTCGACATCGCGGCCGGGACCGAGGACATGAGTTGGACGTACTGGTCGTGGAACCCCAATTCCGGTGATACCGGCGGCATCCTGGCCGACGACTGGAAGACGATCAATCAGAACAAGATGGCCTACCTGACGCCCATCGAGTTCTCCGGAGGAAGTGGCACATCGGTGGCGTCGTTCGTGGTGACGTTGGCCGCGCCGTCCACTCAGAAGGTGACGGTGCAGTACGCGACATCGAACGGCACCGCGACCGCGGGCCTCGACTACCTCAGCGTCACGGGCACAGTCACTTTCGCGCCGGGCGAGACCCAGAAGATCATCACGGTCCCGGTGAAGAGCGACTCCCTGACGGAAAACAGCGAGACGTTCACCGTCATGTTGTCGAATCCTTCCGGGGCGACACTCACCGACGCGACCGGGCTGGGAACGATCCTCGATCGACCGGTGGGTACCTCCACCGGCGGCGGCACGCAGACGCCGCCAACCGACCCCGGGATGCCGATGCCCGATCCCCCCGCGAGCGGCCAGTACACCGACATCATGTCGTTCGGTATGTTCCACGGCAGCAGCCACACCGGTATGGACGGGCTCGCGGGCGGCCGGACGGCCATCACCACCGAGGCGCTGGTCGCCTACAACGACCAGCGCAAGTTCGCCGGCCTGGGCACGGTGGCCCTCGAGGATGTCGGCAATTGGGCGTTCGCCAACAAGCTGACCAACAACGCGCAGGCCTGGAACCAGGATCTGCAGGGCGTCGGACTGTACTACGCGATGCAGGGCGCGAAAGTGGGCTGGATCGCCGACGACAAATACACCCCGCAGATCGTGGCGGACATCGAACGGACAGCGCGACTCGGCTCCGCAGCCGATGTGATGGCCATGGTGGCGCAGTACGGCCACGCCGGCTTCGCCGAGTACCTGATGACCACCGGTGGTCAGACAGCCTTCATCGACACCCTGAAAATGGAGCCGCATTACGGCGGGTGGATGCACGATCGGGCGAACGGCCGCCTCGTCCTGGAGGGTTCCGCGACCGCCCACGACGTCAATCATTTGACCGTTCTCAGCCACGATCAAATGCAACCGTTCATGAACGACACCTGGGACTGGCCGCAATGGCCCGCACTGGACGTCTCCCGCAAGCGGGTGATCGAGTACTTCCAGAGCATGGTGGCGCTCGGCGACCCGCTCGGCAACAACCTCACCGCACTCGACGGTTCGGTGCCGGTGTCGCTCTGAATACCCCCGGATCGCTGCCGCCCGTGGACCTCCTACGCCCCGCGGGCGGCGGCGACCTGCTGCAGGTTGGCCAGCCCCAATTCCTGTGCCGCGTGTAGCGCGCGCGGCAGCGGCGCCTGCACTTCGGGAATGACCTCGTTGTCCAGCAATGCCTGCAGCGCAGCCTGTTTGGCGTTATGGCCGGCCTGGTTGTCGATCTCGCGCAGGCCCTCCGGGGTGGCGTAGTCGTACAACTCGTGATCGATCGGGCGCGATGCGTCGATCTGCATCCCGCCGGGCCGCCAGTACGCATAGCTGCCGAACTTGGCGTCGCGCGTACGGACCGCGACGAGGTGGCTCGGGGCGGTAGTCGGAATGTGTGTCGGATTGTCGTTGACGCCCAGCATCTTTCGCACCCGGTCGGAGCTCATCAGGGCGGCCATCTCCTCGACCGATACGTCGTCGGTGACGTGTGCTATCCAGGGCCGGCCGGGCGCCGTGGCATCGGCGGCGATGGCGGCCAGGTCGGCACGGCGCGCCAGATGCTCGCATCCGGGGTCGGTCCGCCAGCTGTTGCCGCCATCGGCGATGGTCAGCAGCAGCGGCGCCAGGTCGACGCTGGAGGTCAACTGGTCCCGCGTCGCACCGGGCCGCGGGGTGAGCCGGCCGGACGGGTCACGAAGGTAGAGGGGCACCCTGATGCCCTCTTCGTACATGCTCGCACCCTTGCCGCGCATGCCGTGCGACCCGGCGTATTCGCCGTGGTCGGACGTGAACACGACGATCGTGTTGCGATCGATGTCGGGACGCGAGGCCAAAGTCTCTGTCACACGCCCGATCTGGGCATCAACCTGCTGATGGAGCCACAGGTACATGTCCAGGCCGCGCGCCCACTGCCTGGTGACGTCGGGACCCGTATAGGGCAACGCGCCGGTGAGAAGCGGGCTCATGAAGTCGATGTAGTCCAGTTGCAGCTGCGGCTTGTTGCGGCGACGGATGTCCTCAGGTGTTTCGAAATTGGCGGGCAGGTCGGTGAAGACCCGCGGAACATCCTCGGGCAGTGGGCTTCTCGGCCACCACATGATGTCGTGTGGGTTCACCAGCGACACCGTCGTACACCACGGCCCGTCGGCCGCGTGCTCGTCGAACCACTCGACGAACTGGTCGGTGATGTGGGGATCCTGGTGCAGGCCCTGGCTTGGCCCGCCATTCGGGGACGGGTAGGTACCGCCGGAGAAGCCGTGGGCGTCCAGACCGTCGGGAGTGTTGTCCGCCTCGGCACCCAAGTGCCACTTGCCCCACCACCAGGTGCGGTAGCCGCGGTCACGCAGCAGCGTGCCCCAGGTCGGAAACTGCGGCGCCAGCGTGGACTCGGTGGCTCCGTCCCCGGTGAACAGACAACCGGTTTGGTGCGAATACAGGCCCGTGGTCATCGTCCCGCGGGCCGGTGTGCACATGTTCGACGCGGTGTAGTGACGTTCGAAGGACACGCTGGCCCGGCGTAGCGCGCTCAGATGGGGCAGACGGGCGTCCAACGCGGCGGGGTCGGGAAACCACTGCGGGGTGCGCATCTGGTCGACGATGACGACCAGAATGTTGGGCTTGCCGTCGGCGGGGATGCCGGTTCGCCCGCGCTGCGCCCGGGTGAGCAATTCGACACCGCCGAGCCCGGCCGCGGCGGCTCCGACTGCGGCCGCCGTCCCCAACGCTGTCCTGCGCGTGACTGCCATCAGCCCAACTTACTAGCCGATCTAAGAACTGGCTTCGGTTCGCGCCGGCGGCTCAGCCGACCAGGCGGGCGATCGAACGCATCGGGATGTTCAGCCAGTTGGGCCGGTACCGGGCCTCGTAACCGGCCTCGTAGACCGCCTTGTCCAACTCGTAGGCGGCCAGCACCGCCGCATGATCGCGCGGGTCGGTACCGGCTTCGGCGGCGTACCCGTCGCAGAACGACGCGCAGTTGCGGTCCACCCAGTCCTTCACCCGGGCCGCCAGCTCCGGGTCCGGGGTCCGATCCACCAGCTGCTGATACGCCGCATACTCGAACGACCGCAGCATGCCCGCGACGTCGCGCATGGCCGAGTCGGGCCTGCGCCGCTCCTCCACCGGCTGGCCCGGCTCACCCTCGAAGTCGATCAACAGCCAACCATCGGCGGTGCGCAGCACCTGACCCAGATGCAGATCGCCGTGGACGCGCTGAACGACGACCGGCTCCTCGGCGACCTTGGCGTAGCGCTCCTCGATCGCGGCCCGATACTCGGCCAGTTCCGGCACGGCCGACGCGGCCGCAGCCAGCCGCTGGCGCATCACGTCGACGGGCAGCAGGTCGGTCGACGTCCCCAACTCCGCAGCGAGCGTCGCGTGGACCGACGCCACCGCGTTGCCCAACCGGTAGGCCTCATCCGAAAAGCCGTCGCCGGCGCCGGCGCCGTCGACCGTCAGCGCGCGGGTGCTCGCGGTGGCCATGTCCCAGCCCTCAGTCGAATTCGCGGCGAAAGCCGTCACCATCCCCAGCGGGCAGGGCTGGCCGTCCATGGTGGTGTCGAACGAGCCCAGCAGACGGGCCACGTGCCGGTTCTTGGCCCGGCCCAACACCCGGTTCAGCTCGATATCGGGGTTGATTCCGGCAGCGACCCGGCGGAACAACTTGAATATCGCCTGGTCGGCGAACACCACGCTGGTGTTGCTCTGCTCGGCCGTCGACACCCGCGGGGTGACCTCGAGCGGCAGAGTCACGCCGGGCTCTTTGGTGAAGGTGACGTCGCCGATCGTGGTGCCGGAGTCCATCAGTGACAGCAGGAACTGGGCCGACGACGGATCATGCAGGCCGTCGAAGGCGCCGTCGGCGATGATCGCGCCGACATTCGTTGGTGGAGTCGAATCCCATTGCACCACAACCTGATACCGCTCGGCAGGACCGGTGGTGTAGGTGACGTCGACCAGCATCAGATCGAGGTGTGGCCGCAACGGCACCACATCGACGGTGTCAGCCGATACCAGGGTTCGGGTGCGACCGGCGTACCACCGCTGGGTCGGCAGCCACTCGGTCCAGGGCAGGGTCACCGGTGAGCTCATTGCTTCTCCTCGGACGGGCGCATCTAGGTTTCACTACCCGCCGCCGCGTGAGCCGAACCGTCGCCCAGGTCAGTCCCTGACGCGGACCACGACCTTGCCTTTGGCGGTGCGATTCTCCAGCGAGGAGACCGCCGCGGCAGCCTGCTCCAGCGGATACACCTCCGGCTGCGGCGCGGCCAGTGCGCCGGAGATCAGCAACTCAGCCAAACCGTCCCACTGCTCGGTCAGCGCTCCGGGATGCGTCATGGTCCAGGCACCCCAGCCGACCCCGACGACGTCGATGTTGTTGAGCAGCAGCCGATTCACCTTGACGGTGGGAATCTCGCCCCCGGTGAATCCGACCACCAGCAACCGCCCGGCCGGCGCCAGCGAGCGCAGCGAGTCGGTGAACCGGTCGCCACCCACCGGGTCCATCACGATGTCGACACCCTTGCCGCCGGTCAGCTCGGCGACCGCGTCCTTGAACCCGTCGGCCAGCACCACGTCGGTGGCGCCGGCCGCCCTGGCCACGTCCGCCTTGTCCTCGGTGCTGACCACCGCGATCACCCGGCTGGCGCCCAGCGCGGGCGCGAGCCGCAGTGTGGAGGTGCCGATGCCGCCGGCCGCGCCGTGAACCAGCACCGACTCGCCCTTGGCCAGCCTGCCGCGCACGGTCAGAGCGAAATACACGGTCAGGTCGTTGAACAGCAGACCGGCGCCGGCTTCGAAGCTGACGTTGTCCGGCAGCGGGAACACCCGGTCCGGTGTCAGCACGACGGTCTCGGCCATCGCACCGGTGATCATCGTCAGACCGACGACCCGGTCACCGGCTTTCACCGGAGCGTCGGCAGGGGCGGACCGCACGACACCCGCGACCTCAGCTCCCAGGGTGAAGGGCAGTTCCGGCTTGTACTGGTAGAGCCCGCGGGTGAGCAGGGCGTCCGGGAAGGCCACCCCGGCGGCGTGGACGTCGACCAGGATCGCGCCCTCATCGGTCGGCTCGTCGATCTCGACCAGTTGCACCGACTCGGGACCGGCCAGTTCGGTCACCCGTATCGCCCGCATCACACCTCTATCGCTCGTTCGGAATATCGATGGCCAGCAGCTCCACCTGCAGCTCGCCCCGTGGCGTCGAGTAGGTGACGGTCTCACCGGCACGCCGCCCGAACAACGCTAGACCGAGCGGGCTGTCGGAGGTCAGCGTGGTGTCCTCTTCACCGGCCGGCGTCTCCTCCAGGAAGTGGATGATCCGCATGCGCACCGGTTCGTCACCCGGGAAACGCACGGTCACCTCTGTGCCGTTGGGCAGTTGCCCTGGGGCGTCCGCGTTCCCCCCGGCGAGCAGCCAGGTCAACCGGTTGATCTGCTCGTCGATGCCGGCCAGATCCTCCGACCGTTGCAACGCGTCGGCGGCATCGCCGCGGTCACCCACGGTGTCGGCGTCGCCCTGCAGTTCGGCACGCATCTGATCTCGGCGGCTGCGCAGCTCCGCAAGTTCCTCCTCGATCCGGTCGCGTTCCTGCGCGGCGAAATTCGGCGTTCTCTCATCCTGACCCATGACCGACAACGTACCTGCGTGCCTGCCTCGGAGATGCTGTGTTCGGGGACTTTTCGTCCGGCGCGCGGTCTAGCCGGCCGCCGGGATCACCAGCACCTCGGATTGCTCGACGCGGGCAGCGACACGATCGCCCTGGGTCAACCCGGCGGCATGGGCACTCGAGCTCTGGGCGACCAGCCGGGTGCCGTCGTCAAAGGTGCAGTGGATCAACGAGATCGGGCCCAGGAATGACACCGAGGCGACGGCGGCCGGGCCGTCGGGGGCGGCGTCGATTCGCACCGACTCCGGTCGCACCAGCGCGACGCCGGCGCCCGCGGCCACCGAGCCGGTCGCCGCGGGCAGCGTGGTCCCCAGCAGGTGGACCCGCCCGTCGACGACCTGGACGTCGACCTTGTTGTTCAAGCCGACGAACTCGGCGACGAACGGGGTGGCCGGATGGGCGTACACGTCGGCGGGCGCGGCGATCTGCTCCAGCCGGCCCTGGTTCATGACGCCGACCCGATCGGCGACGGCCAGCGCTTCTTCCTGGTCGTGGGTGACGAACAGCGTCGTCGTGCCGACTTCGAGTTGTACCCGCCGGATTTCGTCGCGCAACTGCGCGCGCACCTTTGCATCGAGGGCCGACAACGGCTCGTCGAGCAGCAGCACCCGGGGCTGGATGGCCAGGGCACGCGCCAGCGCGACCCGCTGCTGCTGTCCGCCGGAGAGCTGGCTGGCGTACTTCTGCTTGTGTTCGGACAAGCCCACCAGATCAAGCATGTCGGCGGCCCTGGCGGTCCGGTCGGCTTTGTTCTTCCCGCGCAGCTTGAGCCCGAACGCGACGTTGTCGAGAACGGTCAGATGCGGAAAGAGGCTGTAAGCCTGAAACACCATGCCCATGTCCCGCTTGTTGGGCGGCACACCGGTGATGTCGTCACCGCCGACGGCGACCCGACCCGCGGTCGGCTCGTCCAACCCGGCCAGGATCCGCAGCGCGGTGGTCTTGCCGCATCCCGACGGACCGAGTAGGGCGACCATCTCACCCGGCTCCAAGTGCAGTGTCAGTCCGTCGAGCGCGTGGACGGTCCCGTTGTAAACCCTTGTCACATCCGTGAAATCGACGGCAACACCGTTTCCGGTCATCGGCTTCCTTTCCCGCCGACGACGCCGGCGTGCCGGTGACGGCGGGTCACCAGCGAGAGGATCAGCAGCAGAACGAACCCGAACACCAGTGTCGCCAGCGACGCCGCCACCGAGGTCGGCCCGTCGCTCTTGCCGATCGCGACGATCACCACCTGCAGGTTCTGGTATCCGCTCAACGACGCGATGGTGTACTCGCCCAGCACCACGGCGATGGAGATGAAGGCGGCCGACAGGATGCCCGACCAGATGTTGGGTACCACCACCCGCAGGATCGTGGTGGTCCAGCCCGCGCCGAGGGAACGTGCCGCTTCGGCAAGGGTTTTCAGGTCGATCGACGACAGGGCGCCGTCGAGGGATCGATACGCGAACGGCAACACGAGGATCACGTAGACGAACGTCAGCGTCAGCGCCGACTCTCCGAGGAGGTAGACCACCCACAGGTAGACGTTGCGCAGTCCCACCACGATCACCAGCGCGGGGATGGTCAAGGGCAGCAGGCACAGGAACTCGATCAGCCGTTTGCCCCACGGTGCGCGCAGGCGCACCCAGATCATCGTCGGCACCAGGATCACCAGCATCAGCCCGACGGTGAACACCGCCAGCAGAAGCGACACGATGATCGCCTGATACAGCATCTCGTTCTGTATCAGGTTCTTCCACGCCTGAAGCGTGCGTCCCCCGTGGATCAGGTTGCGGGTACTGAAATCCGCCATCGCATACAGCGGGAACAGGAAGAACACCCCGAACAGTGTCAGCAGCACCGCCCGCCCGACCCGATTCACTGCAGCCACCTCGACGTGCGGCGCACCAGCAGGTTGTAGGCGACCATGACCACGGCGACCACGACCACCATCTCGAGCGCCAGCGCGTAGGCGAACCCGGATTGTCCGAGCACCACCTCCGACGTCAGGGCCGAGCGGATGAGCAGCGGCAGGATCGGGCTGCCCTGACTGACCAGCGCCGCGGCGGTGGCGTAGGCGGCAAAAGCGTTGGCGAACAACAACAACGCGGATCCGAGGAACGCCGGCGTCAGCAGCGGAAAGCCCACCTCGCGCCAGTACGCCCACCGGGAGGCGCCCAGGCTGACCGCCGCCTCGCGCCACTCCGCTCGTAAGCCCTCCAGCGCCGGGGTGAAGACGATCACCATCAGCGGGATCTGGAAATAGGTGTAGACCAGGATCAGGCCGCGCAGCGAATACAGCCAGCCGTCGCCGGCCAGGTTGAGCCCGAACCGGTCGAACACCCAGACGGTCAGCACGCCGTTGAGGCCGATCGTCGCCAGGAAGGCGAATGCCAATGCCACGCCGCCGAATTGGGCGAGCACGCTGCACAGCGACAGCACCACCCGGCGCATCGGTGACGTCGGCGAACTGGTGACCACCAGCCACGCCAGCACCGCACCCAGAACCGCCCCGATCGCGGCCGTGACCGTCGAGAGCAGCACGCTCTTACCGAGCGCGGCCAGCGCGGTGCCGGAGAACAGCAATCCGATTCGCTGTAGCGAGAACACCCCGTCCAAGTAGAACGCGGACACGATCACCGTCACCGTCGGGATGATCAAGAAGACCGTCACGAACACTCCGAACGGCACCAACGGAAGTGCTTGCCGGAGAAGCTGGGCCGGCGACTGATGGCGGAGCACGCGACGCGTCAGCCCATCGCTTTGGCCCAGTTGTCGGCCAGGTATCGGGTCGCGGCGTCGGTCTGAGCCTGGGTCAGGATGACGGGCTTACCGCTGATCGGTGGCAGCTTCTCGTAGGCGGCGGTGTCGATGGTGCCGGCCTTGACCATCGCATCGGCCCGCACCGGTCGAGCACCGCCGGCCAAGTACAGATTCTGGCCTTCGTCGCTGAACAGGAACTCCTGCCATAACCGTGCGGCCGCCGGATGCGGTGCGTCTTTGTTGATCGCCTGGAAGTAATACCCGCCCAGTACCGCGTCCTGCGGCACGAACACCTTCCAGCTGGGCAGCTTCTTGGTTTCCGCGGCGTTCAGGTAGTCCCAGTCGATGACGATGGGCGTCTGACCGGACTCGATGGTCGCCGGCGTCGGGTCGACGGGCAGGAAGTTGCCCGCCTGCTTGAGCTTGGCGAAGAAGTCGACGCCGGGCGCGACATCATCGGCCGAACCACCCTGGGACAGGGCGACCATCGCCACACCGGAGAAGGCCGCGCCGGCCTGGGTCGGGTCACCGTTGAGTGCCACTTTGCCCTTGTAGTCCGGCTTCAACAGATCGTTGACGGAGCTGAGGTCGGGAACCTTGGCGGAGTCGTAACCGATCGACATGTACCCGCCGTAGTCGTTGACCAGCGAGCCGTCCGCCGCCTTCATGTCGGTCGGGATGCTGTCGAAGGTCGCGACCTTGTACGGCGCGAACATCGCCTTATTGGCCAGTGCCACCGACTGACCGAGGTCGAAGACGTCCGGTGCGGTGCTGCGGCCCTTCTGCTGATTGGCGGCGTTGATCTCGTCCTGGCTGGCCGCGTCGGGCTGAGCCGAGTTCACCTTGATGCCGTACTTGTCGCCGAACGCCTTGATGATGGCGCCATAGTTGGCCCAGTCCGGCGGCAGGGCGATCACGTTGAGCTCGCCCTCCTTCTTGGCCGCCGAGATCAGCCCGTCCATGCCGCCGAAGTCGGCCATCGACGTGGCTTGACCTGCCGCGGCGCCGTTGCCATCGCCGCCGCTCTTCTTCTCCGGTGGTGCGCAGGCGGCACCGGCGACCACGACAGCGGCCGCGACAACAGCGATCAGACGTACGTTCCTCATGACCGAACCTTCTTATGTCTTCGAAGCGATGCGGTGGCGCCGCGGCGTACGCGGTGTTTCGCGACGGTGAACGGGATCGTCACGACGGTTGTGACATTACCTGCGCGGTATCGTGCCGACGTGGCATCACGCGATCATGGCGACCCGGGCGACGCCCCCTCGGTTCCGCCGCCGCTGACCGCCGTCGTCGACGCGACCCGGCCTTCGGCGGCCGAGGAGGCTCGCAGCATCGCGGCGTCGACCAACACCGCGACACTGGCCTCCCTGACCGCCACCGGCGATCCGTGGGCCTCGTTCGTCACCTATGGGCTCCTCGACGGTCAGCCGGTGCTGTGCGTGTCCAACATGGCCGAGCATGGCCGAAACCTCGCAGGCGATCCGCGCGCCAGCCTTGCCATCGTCGCGCCCACCACGGAGACCGACCCACTGGCCAGCGGGCGGATCACGCTCGCCGGCGTCGCGGAACGTCCGACCGGGGACGAAGCCCGCGCTGCGCGCGACGCGCATCTGGCCGCCGTTGCGGCGGCGAAGTACTACGTCGACTACTCCGACTTCACGCTCTGGGTGCTGCGCGTGCACCGCGTGCGCTGGGTGGGCGGCTACGGCCGGATGGATTCGGCGACCGCGCAGGACTACGCGGCGGCCACCGCCGACCCGGTTCGCCCGCAGGCCGCCGGTGCCATCGCCCACCTCAACGCCGATCACGCCGAGTCCCTGGTGGCGATGGCGCGCGCCCTTGGCGGCTACCCCGACACCACGGCCGCGGTGTGCACCGGCGTCGACCGCTACGGCCTCGATCTGCGGGTCGACACACCGCGCGGCACCGGATACACCCGGGTCGGATTCGGCGGCCCGTTGTCCTCGGCCGACGAATTGCGCTCGGCCTCAGTGGAATTGGTGAAAAGGGCCCGCGGCGCGGGACACTAACCGCCCAGTTCGGAGACCGCGGTGTCCAGGGCCGCGGCCTGCTCGGCGAGTTCACGGTCGGAGAGTTCTTCGCCGCCGGCCTGCTCGACCAGTTCCGCGCGAGTGATCACCTGCAACGCCCCGCGATAGTCGTCGGTGTCCACCGCATCCGGCCCGACCACCTCGGTGCGGCCTTCGATGAGAACAAGTACCGCGTCGGAGTCACCGTCGAGGAGCCGGCGCACGTCGTCGGGAGTGATCATCAGGCCCCCCGTCCGGTCGTCTTCTGCAGTTCGTCGATCATTTCCGAGGCCTGTGCCTTGGTCAGCTGCTCGGGCACCTCGGCGCCGGCCTCCTGGGCCAGGGTGCTCAGATAACTGCGTTGTGGACCGGTCATCGGCTCATCGCCGGTCACCCATTCGTTCGGGTCTTTGGCGGGGTTCTCGTTGGGCGCGGTGTCGTCGCTCATCCGGCTGGACCTCCTCTGCTTGTCGCACTAGCTATGCCCATCCGAGCGCACATCTACGCGGGCAGGTTCCGGTTGACTGCCAGCGCGAGAAACGCCGCGACGGTCAGCAGAACAACCGCAAGCCGCAGCCAACCGGTGGTCGCGGGAGCGCTGATCGTCTGGTACCCGACCTGTTGTAGAACCGCCCCGTAGCTCTTGTTCAGCTCGTCGATGTTGGTGGCGGTGTAGTTCTGCCCGCCGGACAGTTCGGCGATCCGCTTCATCTGGGTGCCGTCCGACGGCACCGGGATGGTGTCGTCCTTGAGCGTCACCACCCCGTCCTCGGTGCCGAACGTGATCGTCGAGACCGGCACCCCCTGATCCTTGGCGGCACGTGCGGCGGTGAAGTCCCCGCGCGGATTGTCCGGATTGGCCGGCTTGTTCTCGCCGCCGTCGGACAGCAGCACGATGCGCGCCGGTGGTGGCGTCGCATCGCCAGCGCTGAGCACGGTGCTGACGGTCTGAATCGCCTCCAGCGAGGTGAACAGCGCCTCACCGGTGGCCGTGGAATTGTCCGGCTGCAACTTGTCCAATGCGGTCACGGTGGCCGCGTGATCGGGAGTCGGCGACACCAGCAGATTCACGTTGCCGCCGAACGACACCAGACCCAGATTCACCCCGGGGGTCAGCTGCTGGGCGAAGGTCTTGGCCGCATCTTGCGCGGCCCGCAGGCGGGTCGGGGCAACATCTTTGGCTTGCATCGACTGTGAGACGTCGATGACCAGCATCACGACCGCCCGGTTGCGGGGGATGCGGGCCTCATGGGTGGGTCCGGCAAGCGCGACGACGAGCAGCAGCAGTGCACCGATCGAGAGCGCAATGGGTAAGTGCCGCAGCCGATGTGGCCGCTTCGGCGTCAAACGTCGCAGAGCCGTCGCCTCGCCGAACTGTCGCAGACGCCGCCGTCGCTGAAGCTGTCCGAGGACGTACAAGCCGAGCAGCAATGCGGGTATCACGGCCAGCACCAGCAGGCCGGGATGCGCCAGCCCGCTCAGGGTCAACGAACCGATACCGGGCACCAACCCACTCCTGTCGTCACTGTCGGCCAGCCCCAAGAAACGGTGGCTAACGTGTCCTTTGTACCGGGGTTAGTTGAGAGGTGGTCCCGTCGGCGTGGATGCTGTGAAATCGCTGTCACTTTCGGGCTTCACAACCCCGTGGTTGTTCTGCTACCTCGTGGTCGTCGGCACCGCCGTCGCCGCCTACCTGCTGGTTCAGCGAAGCCGGCGCCGGCGGGTGCTGCGCTTCGCGAACATGGCACTGCTGGAGCAGGTCGCCGCCGGCCAGAAGCCGCGCAGATGGCGGCATCTGCCCGCGGCCCTGCTGGTGGCCGCCCTGGCGTTGCTCACCACCGCGATGGCCGGGCCGACCCATGACGTGCGGATCCCCCGGAATCGGGCCGTCGTCATGCTCGTCATCGATGTCTCCGAATCGATGTCGGCCACCGATGTTGCGCCAAGCCGGATCGAGGCGGCCCGCGAGGCCGGCAAACATTTCGCCGACATGCTCACCCCGGGTATCAATCTCGGGCTGGTGAAATTCTCGTCGGGGGCTACGCTGCTGGTCGCGCCGACGATCGACCGGGAGCAGGTCAAGCAGGCGATCGACAAGTTGGTTCCCGAGCCGCGCACCGCGACGGGCGAGGGCATTTTTACTGCGCTGCAAGCGATTGCGACCACCGGGGCGGTGATGGGCGGTGGCGACGGGCCGCCGCCGGCCCGCATCGTGCTGGAGTCCGATGGCAAGGAGACGGTGCCGCCGGACCTGGACTCTCCGCGGGGGGCATTCACCGCCGCGCAGGCCGCCAAAGAGCAGGGGGTACCGATCTCCACGATCTCGTTCGGCACGCCGGACGGCGTGGTTCAGGTCGATGGTCAGCCGATTCCGGTTCCGACCGATGACGCGTCGCTGGCCAGGATCGCCGATCTCAGTGGCGGCCAAGCCTTTCGCGCCACCAGTCTCGGCGAGCTGAATCGGGTGTACTCGACCCTCGACGAACAGATCGGCTACCAGGTGGTGCGTGGCGACGCCAGTGCGGGCTGGGTGGCACTCGGCGCCCTGGCACTGGCGTTGTCAATCGGAGCGGGAATTCTGCTGAACCGCCGGCTCCCCGCCTGACGCAATTCCCAGCAGACTCCCAGGAGCCGTCCAGCCGGTCGACGGTCCGGCATCGGACCGCCGGTACACCACCGCCCGGCCACCGTCAGCCGGGGCGTTGGCGATGCCACGCGAGTGATACGCCTCCCCTGGCGCATCGGTAGGCGCAAAAGTGCACTCGCGCAACAGGGTTCGAAGGGTGACGTTCATCTCCATGTTGGCGAACGCGGCGCCGATGCAGCGGCGGATCCCGCCGCCGAACGGAATCCAGGCGTAGTTGTCCGGCGGGTTCCCGACAAACCGGTCCGGGTCGAACACCGACGGGCCGAGGAATCGGTCGGGGTTGGCGTGCGCCATCGGGATGCTGACGATGACCACATGGCCTTCGGGAATCACCCACTCGCCGAGGCGGATTCGCTGCAACGCCCGCCGCGATGTGCCGTCGATGACCGGCCGCATCCGCTGCACCTCCCAGATCGTCGCCTGTTGCAGTTCCGTGCCACCGGCATCGGCTTCCGCGGTCAGCCGCTCCAGCAGCTGCGGGTGCCGGCGCACCCGTTCGACCAGCCAGGCCAGCGTGGTCGCGGTGGTCTCGTGCCCCGCGGTCAGCAGGGTCAACAGCTCGTCGGCGATATGCCGGTCGGGGATCGCCGAGCCGTCCTCATAGCGCGCCCGCAGCATCAGCGACAAGACGTCGGGGCGATCGTCGAACGCCGGGTCGCGACGGGCGTCGGCGATCAGCGAGTCGACGATCTCGTCGTAACGCCGGCGGTGACGCAGCATAACGCCACCGGGACTGCGGGGCCCGAAGTCACGCCGAAAGACCCTCGGCAGCAACGCAAGCCGCGATCCCACGGCCACCAGGCGGGGCAGCTGCTCGCGCAGTTCGTCGAAGGCGGCGCCCTCGGCGCCGAATACCGCGCGCAGGATCGCGTTGAGAGTGATCCGCATCATCGACGGCAACGTCTCGAATTCGACGCCCTCGGGCCAGTTCGCGACCTCGCGCAGCACTTCTTCTTCGATGATCGCCTCGTAGCTGTGCATGCGCTTGCCGTGGAACGGCGGGACCAGCAGTTTGCGTCGCTCGCGATGTTGCTCACCGTCGAGGCTGAACGTCGAGCCCGGGCCCAGCACCTCGCCGAGATTGGTGGCCCGGCCCACCAGGTCGCTGCCGGTGGTGAACAGCTCTTTGATCAAGGCGGGATCGCTGATCAATACGGTCCTGCCGAAGATCGGCAGATTCAGGGTGACCGCCGAGCCGTAACGCCGGCCGAGGTCGCCCACCACCGCCCGGCGCGCGGTGAGGAAGCGAATTCCCTGCAGCAGCCGAGGGGCGTTCGGGCCGGGCGGGAGTCGGACCGGATCGGTCGTCGCATGCGCCATGGTTCCCATCCTCCGCTTCGGTACGTCACTGTACCGGCCACGGTACGCCGATGTACCGAACGACACAACGACAGCCGGCCGGGGTCCTCCCCGTACTGTTGACCCCCGGGGGCGCGCGTATCGCCGCCCAAGAGGAGTAGTCACTGATGTCTGGCACGGACGAGCGGCTGGCCATTTCCGAGGCCGGCCAAGACAAGGGCTGGCAGCGCCGCGAAAGCGGGCGCGTCGACGTCTACCTGCGCGACCGATACCGGGTCCGAGTGATTTGGCAAGGCAACGACGTCATCAGCGGCGCGTCGTTCTTCGACGACGAAATGTACGAGGCCTACACCCGCGACCTGGCCAAAGTTCGCGCCTGGCTCAAGAAGTAGCCGGCTCAGCCGCCGCGATGCGGGCCTAGTAGGGCGCTGGCCGCGGCGACCGCCTCGTCGGTGATGTCCTTCATCCGGCCGCCGCTCTCGACCGTCACCGCGGTCAGTTCCCGCAATCCGCCGATCAGCATGATCGCCCGCTGACGGGACACCATCGGAATGCCCGCGGCCCGTAGTTCCTCGGTGTCGGACAGTGTCCGGACCATCACGATGAACGACTCGGTGACTTCCCGCTGCAACGTCCGGGCAGCCATTCCGAGGGCCGGGACGTCGCGGATCCAACTCAGCATCACCGCCGGTTCCGACTCGGCATTGGCGACCCAGGCTTCCACTGCCTGCCTGATCTGCGTTTCCCAGGGCGCTGCCGGGTCGACGGCGGCCGAGATCGTCTCCACGGCCCGGCGGTTCGTATCGGCGAGCAGCGCGACCAGGCACGCTTCCCGGTCGGTGAAGTACTCGTAGAAGGTGCGTCGTGACGTCCGCGCGCGACGCACGATGTCAGCGACGGTCGTCGCCGAATATCCGACGTCGGTGATCGAGGCGGCCAACGCGTCGATGAGCCGCTGGCGAGGTGTCGAGGGAGCGGGATCTGACTGCGGTGCCGTGGATTCGACCGACGCAGACGACTTCACCTTTTGTACACCCCAGCTTCCATTCGCCTGCCGATCGTACTGCGGTGTACGGCGCTAAAGTCGAAGTTCATGTCCGACATCGGCTTCTCTCGCTATGTCGCGATCGGCGACAGTCAGACCGAAGGTCTGTGGGACGGCGACGACACACAGGGACTGATCGGGTTCGCCGACCGGCTCGCCGCCACCCTGGACCACCGCCATCCCGGATTGCTGTACGCCAACCTCGCGATCCGGGGCAAGCGGGTGATCGACGTGCTGCAAGATCAGCTGCCCCGAGCGCTGTCGATGGACCCTGATCTGGTCACCGTCTGCATCGGGATGAACGACGTGACGCGGCCGGGCCGCACGTTCGCCAAAGCAATGGCCGATCTCGACGACGTCTACCGACAGCTGGCGGAATCCGGGGCCACGGTGGTGACGACGACATTCCCCGACGTCGCGAAGATGCTGCCGGTGGGCCGGTTGATCGGTGCGCGCATCCGGCAGGTCAACGCGGTCATTCGCCAGGCCGCCGACCGGCATGGGTTCGGTCTGGTCGATCTCTACAACGCCGAGTCGATGAACGAGACGTCGAACTGGAGCCACGACCGCATGCACGCCTCGACCCGGGGCCACATCCTGTTTGCCGAGGCCGCTGCAGAAGCATTGAAACTGCCCGGCAGTAACCATGATTGGGCGCAGCCCAGCGGCGAGGAGATCCAAGACAGCTTCTGGCAGCGGATGTACGCGCAAGGCCAGTGGACCCGCGGTCTGCTGATTCCGTGGCTGTGGCGGCATGCGCGCGGCCGGTCCTCGGGCGACGGCAGGGATCCGAAATACGGTGTCCTGCAGCCTGTTTCCCAGCTGGTGTTGGAAGCCAACCAGACGGCCTGAAATCCCGGTGTGAGCCACGTCACGCCGGCCCCCGCACCCGGAGTTCATCACTGATATCGATTGGTCTGAAAACCCCGACGTCAGCGGCCTGCGTGGGATAGTGACAGGGCAACGAATGGCGATCTGCGGGTGAACCGCAGTCGGTGGAGGGGACCCGAGATGGGTAGGCGCGGACATGGCTGACCGCGACGGCGCTGCGCCGGGGTGGCTCGAGTCCCGCGCCCGGCACTGGCAGTTCTCACCCCCGCTGAAGACCGCGTTCGCGGTGACCGCCATCTTGCTCACGATCATCGTTGTGCTCGTCTACATGCAGTTCCGGGGCGGGTTCACGCCCAAGACCGAGCTGACCCTCATTTCGCAGCGGGCCGGTCTGGTGATGGACCCGGGTTCGAAGGTCACCTACAACGGCGTCGAGATCGGTCGTGTCACCGGCGTCGACGCCGTCGAGCGTGACGGCACCACCAAAGCCAAGCTGTCGCTGAACGTCAACCCGAAGTACGTCGCGCTGATCCCGGCCAACGCCATCGCCGAGGTCAAGGCCAGCACCGTCTTCGGCAACAAGTACGTGTCCTTCCGCAGCCCGCCCGACCCGTCCAAGCAGCGGATCTCCAGCGGCGACGTGATCGACGTGTCCCACGTGACGACGGAGTTCAACACGTTGTTCGAGACGCTCACCTCGATCTCGGAGAAGGTCGATCCGGTCAAGCTGAATTTGACCCTCAGCGCGGCCGCCGAGGCGCTCAACGGTCTGGGCACCAAGTTCGGCCAGTCGATCGTCAACGGCAACGCGGTGCTCGACGACGTCAACCCGCAGATGCCGCAGATCCGCACCAACATCAGGCAGCTGTCGAACCTGGCCGACGTCTACATCAAGGCCAGCCCGCAGTTCTGGGACTCCCTGGACCACGCGGTCACCACCGCCAGCACGCTCAACGCCCAGCAGAGGGATCTTGACGCCGCGCTGCTGGCCTCCACCGGGTTCGCCAACACCGGCGCCGACATCTTCGAGCGCGGCGGCCCGTACTTCGTCCGCGGCCAGGCCGACCTGATCCCTACCGCCCAGCTGTTCGACACCTACAGCCCCGAGATCCTGTGCACCGTGCGCAACTACGCGACGTCCAACGCCAAGGACAGCGCCGGCGGCAACGGCTACTCCATCGACTTCCACATCGGGCTGACCGGCGCAGCCAACCCGTACGTGTATCCCGACAACCTGCCGCGGGTCAACGCCCAGGGCGGTCCCGGCGGTGCACCGGGCTGCTGGCAGCCCATCACCCACGACTTCTGGCCGGCACCGTTCCTGGTCGCCGACTACGGCGCCTCGCTTGCCCCCTACAACCACTTCGAACTCGGCCAGCCCATCCTCACCGAGTACGTGTGGGGACGTCAGGTCGGCGAGAACACGATCAACCCCTGAGGTCGATCAGCCGATCGGCGATCAGCCCTTGAGGTCGAGCGCCGACGCCAGTTCGCGCAGTGCGGGCCGCGGATCCCAGCTCGGGTTGCCGTCGCCGAGCACCTGCACCACCACGTGGTCGGCGCCGGCGTCGAGGTGGGCGGTCACCGATGCGGCGGCCTCTTCGACCGAACCCTGCCCCACGATGCGCTCGGCAAGCCGGTCCGAACCGCCGCGCACCAGATCGGACTCGTCGAAGCCCTGGCGCAGCCACGAGTTGCGGTAGTTGGGCAGACCCGAATAGACCTCGAGATGCAGGTGGGCCCGGCGCATCTGCTCCTCGGCAGTCTCCCCGACGACGACGGCCTGCTCGGACACCACCCACTTGTCCGGCCCGAGAATCTCGCGGGTGGTCGCGGTCTGCTCCGGCAGCACGAGGTAGGGATGCGCGCCGTCGGCGTGCGTGCCGGACAGCTCGATCATCTTCGGGCCGAGGGCCGCCAGCAGACGGGTCGGACGCCCGGAGCCCGGCTCCACGAATTCCGGCAGACCGGCCATCCGGTCCAGATAACCGCGCATGGTGGCCAGCGGCTTGTCGTACGTTCCGCCCAGCATGTTCTCCACCAACGGCCCGTGGCTGACGCCGAGACCGAGGACGAAACGGCCGGGGTAGGCCGCGGTCAGACTGCGGCCGCCACCCTCGGCGATCGTCGCCAGCCGGGCGTGGATATTGGCGATCCCGGTGCCCAGCACCAGGCGCTGCGTTCCGGCCAGGAACACCGCGGACTGCACCATGGCGTCCTTCAGACCGACCTCCGGGATGAACAGCGATCCGAAGCCGAGCGCTTCGATTTCCTGCGCCACTTCGACGGCTGCGGGCATCGACCAACTCTCGCTCGCCCACCACACGCCGATGCGGGCCGGAAAGTCGATGGTCGGGCGGTCAGTCAAGGTCGCTCCTCAGTGGCTCGGTCGGGGGAAGTGATTCGATGCGCAAGGTGTCGCCTGTCAGCATGGCGATCGAACTGCGGAGCTCTTCAGCCGGGGTCGGCGGCGGCAGCGCCTGCTGCGGCCCGACCCGGAACGAGTCGACCATCAGCGCCGCGAACCGGCGCCACGCGCCCGGTGCGTGTTCGCGGGTCGCTTCCAGGACACCGGTGTTGGCCAGCAGCATCACCACGATGTCCCCTACGCCGATGTCCGGGCGCAGTGTCCCGTCCTGTTGCGCCCGGGTGATCACCTGACCGAGTTTCTCGACCGCTCCAGCGGCGCGCTGCTCGATGACCGAGCTGGCCGGGAACGCGGTGGTGAGCAGCGCCCGCAGTCCCGGATCGGAGGCCTGCAGCGCGCAGACGTCGTACACGAGGTCTCGAAAGCCGTCCCAGGCGCACGGGTTGTCCAGGGCTTTGTCGACCGCGTCCTCGTAGGACGTCATGTTCCGCTCGAAGGCCGCGATCGCCAGGTCGGTCCGGGTCGGGAAGCGGCGGTAGAGCGTCGCCACCCCCACCTCGGCGGCGCGGGCGACGTCCTCGAGGGGAACCGACAGCCCTTGCTCGGCGAACAGCCGGGCGGCAGCGGAGACGATCCGCTCCCGGTTACGTTCGGCGTCGGCCCGCAGTGGCTTGGACCGCTCGACACCCCGTTGTGCGCCCGGAATCACCAGGCCAGACTACTCGCCAAAGTGGAGGCACACCACCATTTATCGCTGGGGATTAGCTGCCAACGCCCGCGCTGCCGTCGCCTCATGGCGGGTCCCGGTAGGTGATGTTCCGCCAGCTGCCGACGCCGGCGCCCGTGGCAGACTAGAACGCGTTCTAGTCCCGGCCACCCGGAGGACCGCCCATGAGCAGCGCCGTCAGCTTCGACCTTTCGTCGGTGTTCCACACCGTCGCCGAGACGCTGCCGGATCACGAGGCTCTCATCTGGCGGGGCCAACGCCTGACCTACGCACAGCTCGATGCGCGCATCGACGGCGTCGCGCACTACCTCACCGCGCAGGGACTGGGCTGCCACACCGAACGTGACCAGCTGGCGCCGCACGAGTCCGGCCAGGACCACATCGGGCTGTACCTGCGCAACGGAAACCAGTACCTCGAGGCGATGGTCGCCGGTTATCGGGCCCGGGTCGCGCCGTTCAACGTCAACTATCGCTACGTGGAGGAAGAGCTCCTCTACCTGCTCACCGACTCGGGCGCCAAGGCCCTGGTCTACGGCGCCGAGTTCGCGCCGTGCGTGGCCGCCATCCGCGACCGACTTCCGGAGCTGCGGGTGCTGATCCAGGTCGCCGACGCCAGCGGCAACGAATTGTTGCCCGGCGCAGTCGACTACGAGTCCATCGTCAGCACGCCCGAGCCGGCCGGCGGCATGCCCACCCCCAGCGGCGACGACCTCTACATCCTCTACACCGGTGGAACCACCGGGATGCCCAAGGGCGTGCTGTGGCGCCAGCACGACATCTTCATGTCGGCGATGGGCGGCAGGCCGTTCGGGTCCGACACGTCACTGTCGACGTACGCCGAACTCGCCGAGCAGGCCCGCACCAACGCCGGCTTCCGGTCGGTGCTGATGATCCCGCCGCTGATGCACGGCGCGGCGCAGTGGGCGGCGTTCAACATGTTCAGCACCGGCGGCTGGATGGTGCTGCCCGACGACGTCGACCGGCTCAACGCCCCTGCGGTGATGCGGCTGGCCGAACGTGAACGCGTGCTGAGCATTCCGGTCGTCGGCGACGCGATCGCCCGGCCGCTGCTCGACGAGATCGAGACCGGTAACTACGACCTGTCGGGCCTGGTGACCATCACCAACGGCGGCGCACCGCTGTCGCCGACGGTCCGCGAACGGCTGCTGGCCGCCCTGCCCAACCTGATGGTGCTCGACGCCGTCGGAGCGTCGGAGACCGGCATGCAGATGACGACGATGGCGGCCAAGGGCGTCGAGCAGAAGGCCGCGACCTTCACCCCGCAGCACGACACCGCCATCATCTCAACGGATTTCAGCCACGTGCTCGCGCCCGGCGAAGGCGAGGGCTGGCTGGCGCGACGGGCCTACGTCCCGCTGGGCTACCTCGGTGACGCCGAGAAGTCGGCGCGCACCTTCCCCACCATCGACGGCGTGCGCTGGTCGGTGCCCGGTGACCGCGCACGCTTCCTGGAGGACGGCCAGATCGAACTGCTCGGCCGCGACTCGGTCACCATCAATTCCGGTGGGGAGAAGATCTTCGCCGAGGAGGTCGAGCGCGCGGTCGCCAGCCATCCCGCGGTGTACGACGTGGTGGTCGCCGGGCGGCCGTCGGAACGGTGGGGCAGCGAGGTGGTGGCCATCGTGCAGTTCGCCGAGGGGAAGAGCGCCACCGATGCCGAGCTGGCCGACGCCTGCCGCGAGCACATCGCGCACTACAAACTGCCGAAGGCGTTCATCCGCACCGAGAAGGTGCTGCGCTCCCCCGCAGGCAAGGCCGACTACCGCTGGGCCAAGGAGCTCGCCGTGGAAAGCCTTGGCGCCCAAGCCTAGATCGCCCGGGGCCGCTCCCCCTCGAACGTAACGTCATGGCGGAAATTCGAGCGAAAACCCGCCCTGGCGTTACGCTCGGCGGACTGCCTACACCTTCATGTAGCCCTTGTCCGCCGGAATCTGGGCGGCGGTCAGCAACGCCGACGCATCACTGGCCAGGAACAGCACCACTTCGCTGACCTGGTTCGGCGCGATCAGCGACTCGGTGGGCAGCGCGCCCGGCGAGAAGCTGTAGACGTAGTGCGGGTGCTTCTCGAACGTCGAGTACATCGACAGGTCGTTGCCCAGAGCGGTGTCGACACCGTAGGTGTGCACCGAGTTCACCCGGATCCCGTACTCGCCCACCTCGAGCGCAAGCGAATTCGCCAGTCCCACAACGCCGAACTTGCTGGCGCAGTAGTGCCCGGCACCCGGCACGGCCTTGATGCCCGCCGACGAGCTGATCGCGATGATCGAACCACCGTTGCCGGCCTCGATCATCGCAGGCACGCAGGCCTGCACGGTGTTGAAGAACCCGGTGAGGTTGACGTCGATGATCTCCTGCCACTGCTCCGGCGGGATCTCCCAGGCCCGGCCCCAGCTCATCACTCCCGCGTTGGCGACGACGACGTCGAGGCGGCCGAATTGCTCGATGGCAGAGGCGATCACCCGCTTCTGCCCGTCGTGGTCACGCACATCGACCCGCTCGGCGCTGATCTTCACGCCTTCGTCCTCCACCAGACGCACGGTGTCGGCGAGGTCCTCCGGAGTCGACGGTTCGTACCCGATGTGGTTGCCCACCGGCCCGCAGGCATCGATGGTGACGATGTCGGCACCGGCCTGGGCCAGCCGGATACAGTGCGCGCGGCCCTGTCCCCTGGCCCCACCGGTGACGTAGGCGACCCTGCCCTCCAACGGGCGATTATTTGTCACGGCCTCACCATACGTACGGGGCGCGGGTGGATGGTCGGGAATGCGGGAACCGCTCCGGCTGCTGTGCAGCCTATGCAGATCAACCTCGTCGCGGTGCGGGCCGCAGTCCTGCCGTGAGCGTCACCGCATCCACCACGTCGCGACGCACCATCGCGGCACTGTTGAGCCTCACCGCGGGCACCGGGGTGATCGATGCCGTGTCCTACCTCGGCCTCGGCCACGTCTTTGTCGCCAACATGACGGGCAACATCGTCTTCCTCGGCTTCGCGGCAAATCCCAGCTCCGGGCTGTCGGCGTGGATGGCGCTGATCGCGTTGGGCGCGTTCATGTTCGGCGCACTGGTAGGCGGTGCCGTCGGCCACCGGGTGGCGGCGTCGCCGACCTGGCCGATGTCGGTGCTGCTGGTGCAGGCGGTGCTCCTCGGCGCCGTCGCGACCGCCGCTGCCGCCTTCGGCGTCCCCGCGTTGGGCCGCCCGGCCATCGTCGCGACGCTGGCGTTCGCGTTCGGCCTGCAGAACAGCACGGCCCGGCGGATGGCGGTCGCCGACCTGACCACCACGGTGCTGACGCTGACGGTGACAGGGCTGGCCGCCGACAGTCGTGTCGCGGGAGGGCCGGGCGCCAAGCCCGTCCGCCGGTTGGCGTCAATCACGACGATGCTGGCCGGTGCGGTCGCCGGGGCGCTGCTGGTGCAGGTGTCGGTGCCGTTGACCATCGCTGTCGCGGCCGTGTGCGTGCTGGTGGCCGCGGTCCTGTTCGGCGTGGACCGCCGCGTCGACAGCTGATCAGGCCGGCCCGAACCGGGCGCCGCCGTCGGCGTGGTACCAGCCGCCCGCAGCCTGGGTGCCACCGTCGACGTGGAGCGTTTGGCCGGTGATGTATCGCGCCATGTCGGAGGCGAGAAAGACAGCTGCCGAGGCGATCTCGTCGACGTCGCCGAGCCGGCCCAACGGCACGGCCTGGCTGAGTTCGGGCCGTATCCCGTTGGGCGACAGCGCCAGCAGGCCCTCGGTGATGGTGATGTCGGGCGCGATGGCGTTGACCCGGATGCGGTGCGGCGCCAGCTCGAACGCCGCCGTCCTGGTGTAGTTGATGACCCCGGCCTTCGCCGCGGAGTAGGCCGCGTATCCGGGTGCCGCGCGGACTCCCTCGATCGAGGTCACGGAAATGACGCTGCCGCCGCACCCGTCCTCGACCAGCTGTCTGGCCACCCGCTGCGTGCACAGCAGGACGTGTCGAAGGTTCGCCTTGTACAAGGCGTCCCAACCGTTTTCGCTGGTGTCCAGCAGCGGCGAGGCGAATACCCCGCCGGCGTTGTTGACCAAAATGCTGACCGGCCCGAGCTCGTCGCGGGTACGCGCCAGCGCGGTGTCGACCTGTCCGCTGTCACGAACGTCGGCCACGATGCCGAGCACCCCCAGCTCGGCCGCGGTTGCCGCGCAGCTGTCGCCGTCACGCTCCCAGATGGCGACCGTCGCCCCGAATTGCGCCAATCCGTCGGCGATCCCGCGGCCGATACCCGTGCCGCCGCCGGTCACCACCGCGACCCGGCCGGTCAGCAGGATGTCCGACGGCGAGATCGTCACGGCCTCAACTCCGCGATGGGTTCAGCACGTCATCGGCGAAACGGGCGATACCGTCGAGCGCCTCGCGGGTGCGCCGCCACGGCATGACGATCATCCGGTCGATGCCCGCATCCGCCGCGCGGCGCACATCAGCGGGCGACTCTGCCGGAGCCGACGCGGTCACCTCCGGCGTGCCCGTCCGGCCGTGCTCGGCCCACAGCGCCGAGAGCTTGCGCACCGACCCGGGAATCTGGTCCAGCGTGTGATTCATCGGAATCCAGCCGGAGCCGAACCGGGCGACCCGGCGCAACGCGGGCAGGCCGTCGCCGCCGACGTGGATCGGCGGTCCACCCGGCTGCACCGGCTTGGGTTCGAAAGCGACGGCATCGAAGTCGAAGAACCGGCCGTGGTGTTCGGTGGTCGGCTCGGTCCACAGCGCCCGGCACACCTCGAGCGCCTCGTCGACGCGGGCGCCGCGAGTACTGAAGTCCAGACCGGCGGCGTCCCATTCCTCGCGCAGCCAACTGGCACCGATACCGAAGTCGAACCGGCCGTCCGAGACGATGTCCAGCGTCGCGGCCGCACGGGCGCTGACGAACGGATGGCGCAACCCGATGTTGTAGACGTAGGTGCCCAGTCGGATCGTGCTGGTCTGGCCGGCCAGATACGACAGGTAGGCGATCGCGTCGAACATCGGCGTCTGCGGCGGAATCGGCGGATGACTGTCGCCGTCATGCGGGCTGCCGGACATCTCGGCAGGCAACACCAGATGCTCGGGAAGCCACACCGACTCGAAGCCCAGCTCCTCGGCCCGCACCGTCAGGTCCCGCCATAGGCCGGGGTGAACGCCACCCAGTGGAATCCCGAACTTCACAGCGCGGATGTTACGCAGCGGACCCCACCATCGGAAGTACTACTCTCAATTCTGGAGAGCGTGATTCTGCCCGGTTGTCGCAGTAGCGTCTGAACCCATGACGGCGAGCAGGCTGAAGGTCCGCTACGCCCTGGCCCTCGTGCTCGCGCAGATCCTCGCCGGTGTCGAGCTGACCGTCTTGGTGATGCCGCTGCGTCACGAGTTGGTGCCGCAAGCCGAGACCGTCTTCGGAACCGACACGCTGATCGCCTCGGTCACGCTGTCGGTGTTCGGCTTCGCCGGATCGATCGGCTACGCAATTCTCGTCGTCGACCGCAGGCTGCGCTGGTTCACCGCAGGCGAGTCACCGTCGCATCGCGACCGGGTGTTCGTCGAGAATTTCCTGCGGCACCAGTCGGCGTTGTTGACGGCCATCTGGCTGATCAGCGGCACCATCCTGTTCATCGTCAACCGCGACGGCGGGGCGGCAGCGGCTTGGCTGATCGGCATGCTGGTGCTGTTCGGCACCACCACCTCGGCCGGCGCCGCGCTGCTGCTGATCCAGCGGCCGATGCGCCCCATCACCGCGGCCGTCATGGGATCGACGCCGGGTCGCGACACCGCACCGGGTGTGCTGCCGAGGCTCCTGCTGATGTGGGTGATGAGCAGCGCGCTGCCCAGCATCGGCATCGCGGTGGTGGTGCTGATGCGCGCCAGCGGCTGGATCATCCAGAAGAACGCGTCGATCGAGATACCCGTCATCGTGCTGTCGGTGATCTCGGTCCTGGTCGGGCTGCGCGGCATGGCGATCGTCGCAGTGTCCATCTCCGACCCGGTGCACGACGTCGTCGCCGCCATGGCGAAGGTGGAACGCGGCCAGATCGGGACCCGGGTCGACGTCTACGAACGTTCCGAAATCGGGCGGCTGCAAAGCGGTTTCAACCGCATGGTGGCCGGGCTCGCCGAACGCGACCGGCTGCGCGATCTGTTCGGCCGCCACGTGGGGACAGACGTGGCGCTACGCGCGGTCAGCGACGCCGACAGCCTCACCGGCGAAGTTCGGGAGGCGGCGGTGCTGTTCGTCGATCTGGTCGGCTCGACGCAGCTGGCGCAAAGCAGTTCGCCGGCCGAGGTGGCCGGGGTGCTCAACGACTTCTTCCAGATCGTCGTCGATTCCGTCGACGAACGGCACGGCCTGATCAACAAGTTCCAGGGCGACGCGGTGCTGGCGGTGTTCGGTGCACCCCTGCCCAGTGCCCGCGCGGCGTCGGATGCACTGGCGACCGCCCGCGCGCTGACGGTCGCGCTGCGCCGGCTTCCGGTCGTGGACTTCGGCATCGGGGTGTCGGCCGGGCGGGTGTTCGCCGGGAACATCGGCGCCGAGCATCGCTACGAGTACACGGTGATCGGCGACCCGGTCAACGAGGCTGCGCGCCTTGCCGATCGGGCCAAGGCCACCGGCGAACGCGCGCTGTGCTCGGCCGTCGCCCTGGCCAACGCCGACGGCGCCGAGCGTGCGCACTGGGTGGAGTACGCCTCGGAGGTGCTGCGCGGCCGTCTCGAGCCGACCCGAATGTCGGCGCCCACCGCCTGAATTCCCCCGATCTCTTGTGCCGACCGCGGCATCGGGTGAATGGTAGCTGTAGTCGAATCTGCGCGCCTACGCGCGCGGGGGAAGGTTTGTCATGGCCGACAAGACGAACACTTCCCAGGCCGCCCGATCGGCTCCCGCCGCGGACAGTCCGGCCGCCATCCGCAACGTCGTGCTCGTCGGCCCGTCCGGTGCCGGCAAGACCACGCTCGTCGAAAGCCTTCTCGTCGCATCCGGCGTGCTGCCGCGAGCGGGGACGGTGGTCGACGGCACCACGGTGTGCGACTTCGACGATGCCGCGATCCGTCAACAACGTTCGATCGGGCTTGCGCTGGCACCCATCCCGCACGACGGCATCAAGGTCAACCTGATCGACACCCCGGGCTATGCCGACTTCGTCGGGGAACTGCGGGCCGGCCTGCGCGCCGCCGAGTGTGCGTTGTTCGTGATCGCCGCGAACGATGGCGTCGACGAGGCCACCAGGAGGCTGTGGCATGAATGCGACGACGTCGGCATGCCGCGCGCGGTGGTGATCACCAAACTCGATCACGCCCGCGCCAACTACGACACCGCGCTGCGTGCCGCGCAGGATGCCTTCGGCGACAAAGTCCTACCGCTGTACCTACCCACCGAGACCGGCCTGGTCGGGTTGCTGTCGGGCAGCCAGTACGACTACCGGGACGGCACCCGGACCGTCCATCCGCCCGACGACGCGTACACCGCTCGGATCGATGAGCATCGCGGCACCCTGATCGAAGGCATCATCGAGGAGTCCGAGGACGAATCGCTGATGGAGCGCTACCTCGGCGGTGAGGTAATCGACGAGACCGTGCTGGTCGAGGATTTGGAGCGAGCCGTCGAGCGTGGCGCGTTCTTCCCCGTCATCCCCGTCTGCAGCGGCACCGGCGTCGGCACCGTGGAGCTGCTGGAGGTCGCCGCCCGCGGCTTCCCGTCGCCGCCCGAGCATGTTCTGCCCGAGGTCTACACCCCGCACGGCGTGGCCCGCGACGGACTGTCCTGCGATCCGGACGGACCGCTGTTGGCCGAGGTGGTCAAGACGACGTCGGACCCCTATGTCGGCAGGGTCAGCCTGGTCCGGGTGTTCTCCGGCACCATCAGGCCCGACACGACAGTGCATGTGTCGGGCCATTTTTCGGCCTTCTTCGAGGCGAACACGCACGCCGACCACGACGAAGACGAACGCATCGGCACGCTGTCGTTCCCGCTGGGCAAGCAGCAGCGCCCCGCCGCGCAGGTGGTGGCGGGGGACATCTGCGCAATCGGCAGGCTCACCCGCGCCGAGACCGGAGACACGTTGTCGGACAAGACAGATCCGCTCTTGCTCAAGCCGTGGACCATGCCGGAGCCGCTGCTGCCGGTGGCGATCGCCGCCCGCGCCAAGACCGACGAGGACAAACTCTCGGTCGGCTTGCAGCGGCTGGCCGCCGAGGACCCGACGCTGCGCATCGAGCAGAACCCCGAGACTCATCAGATCGTGCTGTGGTGCATGGGTGAAGCGCACTCCAGCGTGGTGCTCGACGCGCTGGCGAATCGCTACGGCGTCCACGTCGACACCGTCGACGTCCGGATTCCGTTGCGGGAGACCTTCGGCGGCCCCGCCAAGGGTCACGGCCGCCACGTGAAGCAGTCTGGCGGACACGGGCAGTTCGCGGTCTGCGACATCGAAGTGGAGCCGCTGCCGCAAGGTGGTGGCTTCGAGTTCGTCGACAAGGTCGTCGGCGGCGCGGTTCCCCGCCAGTTCATCCCCAGCGTCGAGAAGGGGGTGCGCGCCCAGATGGAACGGGGCGTGCATGGCGGCTATCCCGTCGTCGATATCCGGGTGACGCTGGTCGACGGCAAGGCGCACAGCGTCGACTCGTCCGACATGGCGTTCCAGATGGCCGGTGGACTGGCGCTACGGGAAGCGGCCGCGGCGACCCGCATCGATCTGCTCGAACCGGTCGATGAGGTCACCATCGACGTGCCCGACGATCTCGTCGGTGCGGTGATGGGCGATCTGTCCGGGCGGCGGGGCCGGGTGCTGGGCACCGAGCAGGCGCGAGAGAACCACACCCTGATCCGGGCAGAGGTGCCCCAGGCGGAGCTGACCCGGTATGCGATCGACATGCGCAGCCTCACCCACGGCGCCGCGTCGTTCACCCGGTCGTTCGCCCGCTACGAGCCGATGCCGGAAACCGCCGCGGCGAAGGTCGAGGTCTAGCATCGCGCGGTAACGTCGTTCTCCATGACCGCACCGCGCTCGCTTCGGGAGTTGTTCGACCAGCTCGGCCTGCAGGTCGTCGAAGCCACAGACGACACCGTCGTGCTGGAGATGCCGGTGGACGAGCGCACCAGGAACACCGCGGGTGGCCTGCAGGGCGGACTGATCGCCACGATGGCCGATGTGGCCGCCGGACAGCTGGCCTCCCGCGCCACCCCGTTCGGGTTCGGGATCGCCACCACCGACCTGTTCGTCCGCTATCTGCGGCCGATCAAGGTCGGCCCGGCGCGCGCGGTCGCCAAGATCCTGCGCACCGGCAAGCGTTCGGTCGTGGTGCAGGTCGACATCCATCGAGGTGAGGACAACGAACTGGCCGCGACCAGCACGATCAACTTCGCCGCGGTCTGAGCCCTACCCGAGCCCGGACCCGGGCCGGACGGTCAAGCTCTGCGACACCGCACCGATCGGGCCGGTCTGGTCGTGAATGATGCTGTGCGTCAAGCCGATTCCGCTCGGACCGATCGACACAGCGGTATCGAAGCCCACCCAGTCGCCGGCCGGTTCGGCGAAGAAGTGGGCGGTGAGGTCCAGGTTCGGGAAGGCCACCTCGCGCGGATCCACCAGGACCGCCATGCCGTTGGCGATGTCCAGCAGTCCCGCCGTGCGGGCCAGCGGGCTCACCTGCTCGCCGTCGAGTAGCGGCACCGGAGTCCGCACCCAGTAGACGGCTCGGCCAGGTTGCTCCTCGACACGTCGCACCTCGGCCGACGCGATGAAACCGCCCGGCCACACCGCACTCGGATCCCATCCCGGCATCTCCGCGGGAGGGGGAATCGGTCGCAGGCCGCTGCCTCGCAATGCGGACGTGTCGTAACGCTTCATCAGCCAGGCCCGCGCCAGCACCACCGCCCGTTCCTGGTGGGTCAGTGCGGCTTCGACGAGCTCGATGGTGCGCCCCGGGCGCAGCACCCGAACGTCGATCTCGACGACGGCGTCGACGGGCACCGTGCCCAAGATGTCGTAGCTCAGCCGCGCCACCACCAGGTGGTCGTTGCCGCGCGCGTCGCGGTCGGTCTCGATGGCGTGCGCGAGCAGTCCGAACGACGGGGCGATGTGCTGTTCGGCGAGGTTCCACGCTCCCCCGGCATGCTCGTTGGCCCGGAAGGAGTTCTCGGACACCCTGCTGAAGTACGACATTCGCGCGACGGTACCGCTGCGCCGGTGATGCACGCGCGCCCGGCTCCAGACCCTGGCGTCCCGCGATTATGTATGGTTACATACATAGGCATGACGAGCCCCCGCGAACGGATGGTCGCCTCGGCCGCACTGCTGATTCGCGAACGCGGAGCGCAGTCCACAGCGATCGCCGACGTCCTGGCGCACAGCGGGGCACCGCGCGGTTCGGCGTACCACTACTTTCCCGGCGGACGCGCCCAATTGCTCAGTGAGGCAGTCGATTACGTCGCGGATTTTGTCGCTGGCAAGTTGGCCAAGGCGTCCAGCAGCATCGAGATGCTCGACGGGCTGACCCGCTTCTATCGCAAGAACCTGCTCGACACCGACTACCGGGCCGGCTGCCCGGTCGTGGCCGTCGCCGTCGAATCGGGTGAGCCAGGCAAGGACAACCCGGTGCTCGAGCGGGCCGCAGCCACGTTCACCCGCTGGAACGACCTGATCGCCGCGCGCCTGATCGCCGACGGGATCGCGAAGGACCGGGCCGAGGAGTTGGCGGTGACCACCACGGCCGCCCTGGAAGGCGCCATCGTGCTCGCCCGCGCGGCGCGCGACACCAAACCACTCGACATCGTCCATCGGCAACTGCGCGACCTGCTCGAAGCCGAACTGCCCACCCGTCGAACGACCGATCAAGCGGCGCAGCCGCGATGAGGAGTTCGACCATGGACCAAGGAGATCCGATGTCCGCTGACTGGCAACCCACCGCATGCATCCTCTGCGAATGCAACTGCGGCATCGTGGTGCAGACCAGCGTTGAGGACGGGGTCCGAACCCTGGCCCGCATCCGCGGCGACAAGGACAACCCCGCGTCGCAGGGCTATACCTGCAACAAGGCGCTGCGCCTTGACCACTACCAGAACAATCGGTCGCGGTTGACCTCGCCCATGCGCCGCAGATCCGACGGCAGCTACGAGGAAATCGATTGGGACACTGCGATCACCGAGATCGCGGAGGGTTTCCGCGGGATCGCCGACGCCTATGGCGGGGAAAAGATCTTCTACTACGGCGGCGGCGGTCAGGGCAATCACCTGGGTGGCGCCTACAGTGGCGCCTTCCTCAAGCTGCTCGGCTCGCGGTACCGGTCGAATGCGTTGGCGCAGGAGAAGACCGGCGAGGCGTGGGTCGACTTCCAGCTGTACGGCGGGCACACCCGCGGCGAGTTCGAGCACGCCGAGGTGTCGGTGTTCGTCGGCAAGAACCCGTGGATGTCGCAGAGCTTCCCGCGGGCCCGCACCGTGCTCAACGACATCGCCAAGGATCCGGCCCGCTCCATGGTCGTCATCGACCCGGTGCTCACCGACACCGCCAAGATGGCGGACTTCCACCTGCGGGTGCGTCCCGGGGCCGACGCCTGGTGCCTGGCGGCGCTGGCTGCGGTGCTCGTGCAGGAAAACCTGTGCAATGAGGCGTTTCTCGCCGAGCATGTGCACGGTGCCGACGAGGTGCGCGCCGTGCTGGCGACGGTGCCGATCGCGGAGTACGCCGAGCGCAGCGGCGTCGACGAGGAGTTGGTGCGCGCCGCCGCCCGTCGCATCGCCGGCGCCGATTCGGTCGCGGTCTTCGAGGACCTCGGCGTGCAACAGGCACCCAACAGCACGCTGTGCTCCTACCTCAACAAGCTGCTCTGGATCCTGACCGGCAGTTTCGCCAAACCCGGCGGACAGCATCTGCATTCGTCGTTCGCACCGCTGTTCAGCCTCAGCGGGGTCGGGCGCTCCCCGGTGACCGGTGCGCCGATTATCGCCGGGCTGGTGCCGTCGAACGTCGTGCCCGAGGAGATCTTGACCGACCATCCCGATCGGTTCCGGGCGATGATCGTGGAGAGCGCCAACCCCGCCCATTCCATCGCCGACTCAGAGAACTGCCGCGCCGCGTTCGAATCGCTGGAGCTGCTGGTGGTGATCGATGTGGCGATGACCGAAACCGCACGGCTGGCCCACTACGTGCTCCCCGCTGCCAGCCAGTTCGAGAAGCCGGAAGCCACCTTCTTCAATTTCGAGTTCCCGCGCAACGAATTCCACTTGCGCCACCGGCTTTTCGAGCCGACTCCCGGTACGTTGCCCGAACCCGAGATCTGGTCTCGGCTGGTGCGGGCGCTCGGTGTGGTCAGCGACGACGATCTGCGCCCGCTGCGCGACGCCGCCAGGCAAGGACGCGACGCCTACACCCAGGCCTTCTTCACCGAACTCGCCGCCAACCCGGCGCTGGGCAAGGCACTGCCGTTCGTGTTGTACGAGACTCTGGGCCCGACGCTGCCCGACGGGTTGGCCGGCGCGGCCGCGCTGTGGGGGCTGGCGCAGAAAGCCGCCGTCACCTACCCCGACGCGGTGCGCCGGGCCGGGCACGCCGACGGCAATGCGCTCTTCGACGCGATATTGGAGAGCAAGTCCGGTGTGACATTCAGCGTGCACGAGTACGCCGACGACTGGTCGTTGATCAGTCACCCGGACCGCAAGATCGCGTTGGTGATCCCCGAGATGCTCAACGACATCCGCGCATTGGCCAAGGTCCGGCCAGAACTGACCGACCCCGAGTTCCCGATCGTGCTGTCCGCCGGCGAGCGTCGGGCCTTCACCGCCAACGACATCCTGCGGGATCCGTCCTGGCGCAAGCGCGACGCCGACGGTGCTCTGCGCGTCAGTGTCGAAGACGCGGCAGCACTCGGCCTGGTCGACGGCGGTCGCGTCCGGATCACCACGGCCGCGGGAAGCGCCGAGGCGACCGTCGAGATCAGCGAGACCATGATGGCCGGGCACGCCGCACTGCCCAACGGTTTCGGTCTGGACTACGTCGACGCCGACGGGCGACGCCGCGTTCCCGGCGTCGCCCCGAACGCACTCACCTCCACCGATTGGCGCGACCCTTACGCCGGAACGCCCTGGCACAAGCACGTCCCGGCACGACTGGAAGCGGTGTCGGCGGACCTCGTCACGACCGGGTGAGCCGCATCATCGCAAAGTAAATTGCGTGATTTATTGCGAGCGGCGCGTGAATCCCGTTATGTTGCACCCATAGCGCTGCCCGTAGCTGTCGGCAGCATCATCGCGTGCACGACGGGAGCTGCGCACCATGGATCACGACTACGAGCAGATGAAGCGCGAGGCGGAGCCCTACATCAAGTTCGAGAAGGATCTCGCTAATCGCATTGCTTACATCACCTTTGACCGACCCGCCGAACTCAACTCGACCACCATGGGGATGCGGCAGAACTTCGCCGACATGATCCACAAGTGCAACGTCGACGACGACGTGAAGGTGGTGGTGATCCGCGGCGAGGGCAACGACTTCGGCAGCGGTGGCGACCTGCCGGAACAGCGCGAGATGCTGGAGAATCCGGGAACGTCTCTGCTGCATGAACTTTCGATCAACGACGACAGCGTGAAGTATCCGCCCGGCGACTCCTATCGTTACCTGTACACCCTCACCGACCACTATGCCAAGGCACGCGCGGGCAACCGGCCGCTACAGGAGTGTAAGAAGATCACGATCGTGGAGGCGAAAGGCTACTGCTACGGCTGGCACTTCTACCAGGCCGGCGACGCCGACCTGGTGGTGTCCTCCGACGATGCCCTGTTCGGTCATCCCGCGTTCCGCTACGTCGGCTGGGGGCCCCGGCTGTGGTGGTGGGCCGAAACCATGGGCCTGCGGAAGTTCTCCGAGATGCTCTTCACCGGAAGGCCTTTCACGGCCGCCGAGATGTACGACTGCGGTTTCATCAACAGTGTCGTCCCGCGTGAACAGCTCGAGGCGGAGACTCTGAAGTACGCGATGGCGTGCTCGAAGACGCGGCCCACCGACACAGTCGTCGTGCAGAAGACGTTCCTCGAGCTCTACAAACAGCACAAGGGCGAGTACTTCGGGAGCCTCCTCACCGGCGTGGTCGAGGGCATGTTGCCGATGATGACCAACGATCGGGACAACTACCCGGACCTGACCGAGGGCACCTTCGAGAAGGGCCTCAACAACGTGGTCAAGGACAACGACCTCAACTTCCCGCCAGAGTGGCGGTTGAGCCACTCCGGGCGGAAGAAGCCCTGACCTGTCCGGCCCGCGGCGCCTCGTCGGGGGCGGCCCACAGGCCCACCAGCGCGTCGACCAGTTCCTCACCGACCACCAGCCAGTTCGCATTCGCTGACGCCGCGCCGCTCGCCTTCTCACCCTCGATCTCGGCGCAGGTGTGCATCAACAGGTTTCGCGCCATCGTCCAGCGGATGACCCGAACGCGTTTCGGTCGGGCCGGCAGGCACCGGTTGATCCCGCGCACCGTTTTGAGCATCCGCTCCGAGGTCATCGCGTACGACCCCACCAGCTCCCGGCAGGCCGGGTCGGCCATCACCTGCGCCGCGAACCGCGCATAAGTGGTTGACGTTCCGAGCGCATGCAGATGTTCGGTCAACGGATGGACCAGGACGCCGATCCAATCCCGCAGCTGAGGGTTCGGCGACAGATCAGCCAGCTTGCCTCGACGGATCTCGTCGATCGCGGCGTGGTGCCGAGCCTCGATCGCACGCAACAGATCCGCTCGGGAACCGAAGTGGTAGCAGGCGGCCGCGTTGTTGCCCTGGCCGGCGGCATCGCTGATCTGCCGGTTCGACACCGCATACAGACCGTTCTCGGCGAAAAGGCGCTCGGCAGCCACCAGCAGCGCGTCCCGCGTGATCGACGACCGGTCGGTGCGAGGGTCTTTGGCAGAGCTCACCGCAGTCAGTCAACACACCGCCGACAAGTAAATCAAGGTGTTTAGAGGCCGGGGAGGCCGCCCGCTCACACCTGGACCGGGACGCTGTTCCAACCCCACTGGAAACTCGACGGCGGCCGCAGGGCACAGTCCTCATCGATCTGATAGTCCGGGACGCGACGCAACCACTCCTGCAGCAGCACCGCGATCTCCAGCCGTGCCATGTGATAACCCAGGCAGAAGTGCTGGCCCCGGCCGAACGCCAGCGATCGTTCGATCCGCCGGTTCCAGCGGAACGTCTCCGGCTCGTCGAACTCCCGCTCGTCGCGGTTGGCCGACGCCAGCAGGGTGATGATGCGCTGGCCCGGCTGGATCGTGGTGTCATGAATGGTGTACGGGCGGCGCACCGTTCGGGCGAACCACTGCGCGGGAGCGCAGTAGCGGATGATCTCCTCGCGGGCCACCGGCACGTTGGTCGCAGGATCGGCGCGCACCGCCGCCAGCTGATCGGGGTGGCGCCGCAATTCCCACAACCCGTGCGCGACGATCTTGGGGACCGTCTCGGTACCGCCGATGAACACGCCCAACATCTGGACGGCCACTTCACTGTCAGTCAGCGCCGATCCGTCGGGCAGCCGGTAGGCCAGCAGGTTCTCGACGATCGGCAGCGAGCCGCCGAACGTGCCGGCGCGCACCTGTTGCACCACGGGAATCAGGTACTCGAGGTACCCCGGCCGGGCGTTGGCGACCTCGACCCCGCTACCGGGCTCCGCCAGGCTGCCGGCGTTCACTGTGGCCAGCACATCGACGGCCAGATCGGTTGGCAGTCCGACCAGTTCGCACACCACCGAGGCGGCGACGATCCCGCCGTACTCCTGGGTGAGGTCGAAGCTTCCGCGTGGCAACAGTTCGTCGAGACGCTCGTTGGCCAGTTCGCGGATGCGGTCCTGCCAGGTGGCGACGGACTTCGGCCGGAATTGCGCTGCCGTGCAACGCCGGACGTCGTCGTAGATCGGCGCGTCGAAGTTCGCATGGAACGGCAACGGATGCAGCGGCGGGTCGGCGACCGGACCCTGATTGCGGTGAGCCAGTACCGCCGCCGCGGGCAGAGTTCCCTCGGATGCCACAAAGGTGCCGTCGTTGATCGCGAGCACGTTCCAGACGTCGTCGAACCGGGCCAGTGCATAAGTGTCGAGTTCGTCGACGTAGTACACCGGGTGGTGATCCCGCAGGGTCCGGTAGAACGGGCGCGGGTCGGCCATCACCGCCGGATCGAACGGGCTGTACGAGAACTGCTGCATCACGGCCATTATCGGAGCGGGGACGGCGGTAGCGCCTGCAGAATCGAGTCCTCCCACCCGTCACGCAGCGCAGGCGCCACGCTCATCCACGTGACGATCTCGGCCGGTGGACTGTCCTTCCACGACGGGTAGTGGTTCTCGAAACAGTCCCAGTCGCCGTCCAGCGCCCAGTAGTGGATCACCTCGTTGAAGCGGAACGTCGTGACGAAGGAGCCCAGCCAGCGCTTGCCGGTGCGCTCCGACCACGGGACGTATAGCCGTTCCAGCTCGCGGATATAGTCGTCCTGCTTGCCGGGCTTGGTCTGCATGATCTCCTGAATCACCAGCCCGGCAGTGAATTTCGAGTGCGTGAGTTCCGCCAGCGGGCGGTTGCTGCGTCCGGCGTACATGATCCGGCCCTCCCCCGACGCGCCCGCACCGGCGAGATAGTCCGCCCACTCGGCGGCGGCCTCGCGATGGCTGCCGCCGGGGGCCTGCGCCCGGCCGATCCGGGCATAATCGGCGAACGCGTCGATCTCCCAGATGATCGTCACCTGCGGCCAGTGCCCGTTGTACGGTGTGGCCTCCCAGATCGAGAACAGCCGCGCCCCAAGCTGTTCCATCATGGGTTGATACACGCTGGTGAACTTCTCGGTGAACCGGTCGCTGCGCTCGGAGCCCAGCGCGATCGTCTCGTGCAGATACAGCAAGGTGTGGCTGAAGTACTTCTTCACCGGTCAGTCCTCGATCAGGGCCAGCGCCGCGGCCGGACACTGGGTGACGGCCTGCTGCATCCGCGCCCGGTCCGCCTCGGGCCGGGCGGCGCCGTGGATGCGGACGCTGCCGTCGTCGTCGACTTCGAAGACGTCCTCGGCGATCGTCTCGCAGATACCGTGCCCGGTGCATTTGGCCAGGTCCACTTCGATTCGCATAGTCCGCCTCACGCTCACCGCACGAACGCGGGGAGCCGCTTGATCCCGTGCACGAAGCTACTCAACAGGTAGTCGGGCTCGCCGAGTTCGATGTCGACTCGGAACAACAACTCGCGGAACAGATTCCGCAACTCGGTGCGCGCCAGCTGGTTGCCGAGGCAGAAGTGCGGGCCGCCGCCGCCGAAACCCAGGTGCGGGTTTGGTGAGCGTTGCAGGTCGAACGCGCCGGGCCGGTCGAAGGCGGCATCGTCCCGGTTCGCCGAGCAGTAGAACAGTCCGACCTTGTCGCCGGCGTTGAGCTGCTGGCCGGCCAGTTCGGTGTCGTGCGCGACGAACCGGGCGAACTGCAGCACCGGGGTCGCCCACCGGATGAACTCCTCGACGGCCGGTCCGATCCGGCCGTCGAAATCAGCCATCAGCCAGGCGCGCTGGTCCGGGTTGGCTGCCAGCGCCAGCATGGCGTGCGAGGTCGTCTGCTTGGTGGTGTCGTTTCCTGCCGATGCCAGCAGCACCAAAAACGCGCCGATCTCCTCGTCGGTGAGCCGGTGCCCGTCGACTTCGGCGTTGACGATGCTGGTCATCAAGTCGTCGCCCGGGTGCCTGCGACGGAACTTGGCCAACTCAATGCCGGTGCCCGCCAAGAGGAACATCTCGTTGACCGTCGCCTCGGCGCGCTCCTCGATCGTGGCGTACTCGTCGTCGCTCATGGAGAACAGCTTCTCGGCGGCCTTGGCCACCGCCTCGCGGTCGGAGTTCGGTACGCCCAGCATTTCGGAGATCGTCATCATCGGCAGTCGCGCCGAGCAGGCCGCGACGAAATCGACCTCACCGGCGCCGACCAGTTCGTCGACCACGGTGGCCGCGTTCTTACGGATCTGCTCATCGATCTGCGCGACGTTGCGCGGGGTGAATGCCGAGCTGATGAGCCGGCGGTACACCGTGTGCTGCGGCGGATCCATCATCAGGAAGAACGTGGCTATCCGCTGGATGTCGGCGGGCATCGGATCCAGCGCGATGCCCTGCGCGGAACTGAACAGCTCGGGATGCAGGCTGGCGTGGACGATGTCGGCGCGCCGGGTCAACGCCCAGAAACCGGGCTCGTCCATCGGGAACAGCGAGGGGAACGGCTCATGCCAGGTGAGTCCGTCGGTGGCCCGCAGAGCGGCGAAGGTCTGCTCGCGGACGTCGAAGGTCTGGCCCCAGAATCGCCGCGACGTGATGTCGTGGGCGCTGTACCCACGCTGGTCCGCCGACACGAGCACAGCGTGACACTTTGACTGGAATTTGTAAAGACAGTGTTTTCGGTCTCGGATGTGTGGACTCCACGTGACACCCGGGCCGCGACCTGTAATCCTGTACACGTGAGCCCGGCCGGAACCACCGCTGTGATCGCCGACGATGACGAAACCTCGTCGCGGCGGCGCATCCTCAATGCCACCGCCGAAGTGCTCGCCCGGAGCGGTCAGACCAAGCTCAGTCTGTCCGAGGTCGCTCTGCAGGCCGGGGTGTCCCGGCCCACCCTGTACCGCTGGTTCGCCTCCAAGACCGAGTTGCTCGACGCGTTCGGCGCCTATGAGCGGGAGATGTTCGACACCGGTATCAGCCGGGCCACCGCGGGACTGCGCGGAACCGACAAACTCGACGCGGCACTACAGTTCATCGTTTCCTACCAACAGACCTACTCCGGGGTCCGGCTGATCGACATCGAACCCGAGGTGGTCATCGCCCAGCTGGACCGCATCCTGCCGCTGATGCGAACCCGGCTGCAGCGGCTGTTGAGCGGTCCCAACGCAGAGATCAAGGCCGCCACCGCAATTCGCGTCGCGATATCCCACTACGTGGTCCGCAGCGACGACGCCGACCAGTTCCTAGCCCAGCTGCGCCATGCCGTCGGCATCAAGCAGTGACCCCGACCCTGGACATCGGGATCTACGTCCCGCAGATGGGGTTCGGCTACGCCGATGTGCTGCACCGCGCGCAACGCTGTGAGGAACTCGGCATCGGCTCGTTGTGGCTCTACGACCACATGTACGGCCCCGGCATCCCCGGCATCGACTCACTGGAGGCCTGGACGCTGGCCACCGCTCTGCTGAGCCGGACTGAACGTCTGCGTGTGGGACATCTGGTGCTGTGCAACCAGTTTCGTCATCCCGCCGTCTTGGCCAAGATGGCCGCCGCCCTGGACCACATTTCGGACGGCCGGCTGGAGCTGGGTATCGGCAGCGGATCCATCGAGGACGAACACCACCGGCTCGGACTGGACTGGGGCACGTTTGCGCAGCGATCCGAGCGCCTGCAGGAGACGCTGGAGATCCTCACCCAGGCGTTCGCTGATCAGCGGATCGATTTCAGCGGAACATATTTCACCGTTCGCGACATGCCGATCACACCCGGCCCCGTTCAACAGCCACGCCCGCCGATCGTGGTGGGCGGATCCGGCGAGAAGTACACCCTGCCGCTGGTCGCCCGCTATGCCGACGTCTGGAACGTGCCCACCTATGCCCTCGGCGAGATGGAGCACAAACTAACCGTGCTGCGAGCGATCTGCGAGGACATCGGCCGGGATCCGGGCTCCATCGTGATGTCGGTCGAGGCCGTGTTGGCGCTGGCACCGGATTCTGCCGCGTTGGAAGGTGTGCGCCAGGTTGCCGAGAAGCGGTTCGGCGGGCCGGGTTTCGGTCTGCACGACGGCGGGCTGATCGGTACGCCGGCCGCGATCGTCGACCGTCTGGGCCAACTCCAGGAGATGGGTTTCGGGCAGGTGGTGTTCTTCACCCACGACCGGGCTTCGGACGCGACCCTGGAGCTACTCGCCGCCGAGGTACTCCCCCAGCTCTAGGCGAAGGTGACGACGACCTTGTCAGCGGCACCCGGCGTCAGCGCGGTCTGTAGCGCGCCCTGCACGTCGCCGAAATCGAAGGTGTGGCTGACGATCACCGCGTACTTCTCCCAGTCGGCCACGAGATCCGCGGTCACTTCGAAGATTTCGGTGGGATAGCCCATCGATCCGACGACGGTGATCTCGTTGGCCATGATGTTGACGAAGTCCACCGGCACCGGCTCCTTGTGCACAGCGACCACCCCCAGCCGTGCACCGATTTGTGCTGACGCCAGCGCGGTGGTGACCACCGATGGTGCGCCGGCCGCGTCCAGGTAGATGTCGGTGCCCGATTTACCCGGCCACATCGCCGCGCCCTTGCCGTGCAACGCGATGAGGCGCCGCGCCACATCCTCATCGCCGGCGTTGATCACCGAGTCGGCGCCGACGGCCAGCGCCTTGTCCAGCCGCGATCCGATCAGGTCCACCACCGTCACGTGATTGACGCCCAACGCCTTATAGGCGATGGTGGCGCCCAGCCCGATCGGCCCGGCACCGAAGACCGCGACCTTGTCCGCCGGCGTGGGTTTGGTCTGGTTGACCGCGTGCCGGGCGACGGCCATCGGTTCGTTGAGGGCGGCGACCTCGAACGGGATGTCGGTCGGGATCACCTCGATGCTCTGCCCTCGCACCGCGTTTTCGACGAGGAGGTATTCGGCCAGCGCGCCGGTGGCCCCGCCGTTACCGATGATTCCGCTCGGGGCGCCGATGGGGTTGATCACCACGTGGTCGCCGACGTTGATGCCGGTGACGTCGCGGCCGACCTCGACGACCTCACCCGCCGGTTCGTGCCCGAGCGGCATCCGTCCCTGACGAGGGGGCAGCCCGCCCATCGAGATGTAGAGCGCGTCCGAGCCGCAGATTCCGCAGGCTCTGATCTTCACCAGCACGTCAGCTGGTCCCACCACCGGATCGGCGACATCGACGACCTCGGTCTGACCCGCGCCGGTGATCATTGTTGCTCTCATCTGGTCCCTCACAATTCAACTGGCACAAAGCTTTTCGAATAGTCGACGGTTGACACCAGCGGCGCCGAGCCCTACCGTGACCGACATGGTAAGGCACACGGCCACCGGGCTGTCCCTGTTCTCGCGATGAGCAAGCCACTCGCCGGGCGCCGCGCGGTGGTCACCGGTGCGGCCAGCGGGCTGGGCGCCGCAGCTGTCCGGGCACTCACGAAGGCCGGCGCCGAGGTGGTCGCGACCTATCACCAGACCGAACCCACCGACGACTCCCAGGCCATCTGGGTGCAGTGCGACGCCCGGGATGGCGACTCGGTGAACGCGATGATCGACGCCGCGGTGGCGGCGATGGGCGGCCTCGACATACTGGTCAACGCGGCGGGACTGTGGCATCAGGGCGTGCCCGGTCACATCACCGCCGCCGACATCGACTTCGTTCTCGACACCAACGTCAAGACCACGATCCTCACCAACCAGGCCGCGCATGCGGTGATGCGCAAATCCGGCGGGCGCATCATCAATTTCGGCTCGGCCGAGGCGGTGATGGGCAGCCCGATCTCCGCGGTGTACGCCGCGGCGAAGGGTGCGGTGCAGGCCTGGACCCGCTCAGCGGCCAAGGCCTGGGCGTCGGACAACGTAACGGTCAACGCGCTGGCGCCGGCGATGCAGACGCGCGGAGCGGACCGGCTTCGCGAATTCCTCGGCCCGGATGCGGCGCCGTTCATCGATCAGCAGATCAAAGCCACGATCCCGCTCGGTGGCGCGCTCGGCGATCCCGACCGCGACCTCGGCCCCGTGCTGGTGTTCCTGGCCGGTGAGGGCTCGCACTTTATCACCGGCCAACTGCTGCCGGTCGATGGTGGGCTGATCATGGTCGGCGGCTGACTAGCGAACCGTACGATCTGGCGGATGGGAACAACGGGTCGTCCCCTGCGCGCAGAACGGGCACTGCTCGCCGGCGATGAGGCGCGCCACCGACTGCTCGAGGCCGCCAGCCGGTGCATCGTGCGCCGGGGCAACACCCAGATCCGAATGGCTGAAGTCGCCGCCGAAGCCGGTGTGGTCCGCTCGACCGTCTACCGCTATTTCCCATCCCGCGACGATCTTCTGCTCGGGTTGCTGCTGACCAGGATCGACGCTGCGCTGGCCGCGCACGTCGCATCGCTACCGCAGCCCGACGATGCGTCGGCCTCGATCCAGGAACTGATGCTCGTTCCCGTCCAGTCCGTGGTCGGCGACGCGTTGAACGAGGCCTTGATGTCGGGTGAGAGTACGGCGGTGGCGACCGCACTCGAAATCGGCTCCGAGCAGATCGTCGACGTCGTCCTGCGGCACTACGGTCCGCTGTTCGAACGATGGCAGGCTGACGGCAGTTTGCATCCCGAGCTCGACCCACGGGAGACGGCGCGCTGGCTGCACACCGCGTCGTTGTTCCTGCTCGCTCCCGTGTGGCGGCATCGGCCGGTCGAGGCCAAGAGACTCTTCGTCGAGCAGTATCTCCTGCGCGCCCTGGTACCGAACTTTGTTTGACCGAAATTCTCTGGCAAACAGCGCATTTCGAATGCGCGTCTAGCGCCGGGCAAATGGCGGGGCGTGCTCGGGCCGCACCCCGACCCCGACCAGGTAGGCCGGAATCACCGAGAGCCACGGCAACCGCCGAATCAGCGAGGTGATCGCCGCCGGCGGGTCAGCGTTCTGTCCGTCGAGGATCGGCGCCACCAGCCGCTTGTGCAGCAGCCGCTGCACGGCCTGGGTGACCGCGGCCGGCGGCAGCCGGCGCTTACGGACAGCGGCCAGGTCGCGGTCGGTGACCGCGCCGCGCCGCAGCGGCTCGGCCAGCAGTGTCGCCGCGCCCACCGCGTCCTGGATGGCCATGTTGATGCCGACGCCACCGACCGGGGACATCGCGTGGGCCGCATCGCCGAGGCAGAGCAGTCCGTCGGTGTGCCAACGGCTGAGTCGGTTGAGCCGCACGTCGAGGAACTTCACCTGGTCCAACGAGGTGAGGGTGTCGGTATTGGCCTCCGGAATCAGCTCGGCCAGTTCGGCTTTCAGCGCGTCCAGCCCGCGTGCCCGCAGTCGGGCGTCGCTGCCCTTCGGGATCAGGTAGGCGAGCTGGAAGTACCCCTCCCGCGGAATCATGATCAGCACGCGTCCGGCGGTGATCCGGGGAATCAGGGTGTACTCAGCGTTGCTGTCCCGCGGCAGCCGAAACCACCACACGTCGAACGGCACCGGGAAGTCCCGCGCCACCAGGCCGGCGCTCTGCCGCACGACCGACGTCCGGCCGTCGCAGGCCACGGTCAGATCGGCGCGCAGTTCACCGTCGCCGTCCGGCGAGGTGTAGCTCACCCCGGTGACCCGGGCGCCGTCGCGCAACAGCCCGGTCACCTCGTGGCACAGCCGCAGCGTGTACGTCGGCTCCGCCTGACCGGCCTCGGCCAGCAGGTTGAGCAGATCCCACTGCGGCACCATCGCGATGTACGGGTGGGGCTGCCGCAGCCGGCGGAAGTCCACCATCGTCAGCGATGTGTCGCCCACCGTGAATTCGGCGTGATCGACCTTGCTGTGCGGCAGTGCCGCGAACCGCTCCCCCAGGCCTAGCTCGTCGAGAAGCCGCAGGGTCGTGGGATGTACTGTGTCGCCGCGGAAGTCGCGCAGGAAGTCGGCGTGCTTCTCCAGGACGGTGACCTCGATTCCCGCCCTGGCCAACAGCAGTCCGAGCACCATGCCGGCGGGGCCGCCGCCGACGATCGCCACCGTCGTGGAGTCGCTCATGGGCACACCGTAGTCACGGCGGGTGAACGCGTGGAGCTAAACCTGAATACGGGAGCCGATCAGCACCGTCTGAGAGGTCGGCAGGCCGAAGTATCCCGCGGAATCTGCGGCCATCAACGATGTGGCGATGAAGATCCGCTTGCGCCAGGGCGCCATCGTCGGCTGATCACCGGGAATCAGTTCGATCTTGGACAAAAAGTAGGAGGTGCTGTCGAGGTCGATGTCACCGCCGACGTCGGACGGGTCCACCAACCGCAACGCCGCCGGCACGTCGGGTCGCTCCATGTAACCGAATTGGGCTGCCACGTAATAAATGCCGTCATCCGGATCGCCGAGGTCGTCGACGGTGATCCGCTCGCCGTCGGGCACCCGGGGCAACGGCGGAACGACGATCGACAGAATGATCACCCGCTCGGGCACGACGTGGTTGTGGTCGACGTTGGCCCGCATCGACAACGGCGCCGTCTCGCTCTCCCGGTTCAGGAATACCGCGGTGCCAGGGATCCGCGGATAGGGCGGGGTGTGGTTGTTGATCTCGTCGATGAAGGGCTGCAGCGGTCCTTCGGCTTTGTCGCGGGCGCTCACCACGATCGCGCTGCCCCGCTGCCAGGTGATCAGCACCGTGAAGGTGACCAGACCGATCAGCAGCGGCAGCCACGCGCCGTGCACGAGCTTGGTCAGGTTGGCCGCCAGGAACATCAGGTCGACCGTCAGCAGTGCACCGCCGCCGATGATCACCATCCACAGCGGCCACCGCCACCGGGTGTGGGCGATGTACAGGAACAACAGGGTGGTGATGGTGATGGTGCCGGTGACGGCCATCCCGTAGGCGTAGCCCAGTGCAGCCGAGCTCCGGAACGCGAACACCAGGATCAGCACCGCCACCATCAGCATCCCGTTGATCCAGGGGACGTAGATCTGACCGATAGACGACGCCGAGGTGTGGGCGATCCGCAGTCGCGGCAGGTAGCCGAGTTGCGCCGCCTGCGAGGCCACCGAATACGCGCCGGTGATCACCGCCTGCGACGCGATCACCGTCGCGGCGGTGGCCAGGATCGCCATCGGGAGCTCCCACCCGGGTGGCACCAGCAGGAAGAACGGCGCGTTGACCACACTCTGATTGCCCAGCAGCAGCGCACCCTGGCCGAGGTAGTTGAGCACCAGCGCCGGGAGCACGAGACCCAGCCAGCCCCAGGTGATCGCCTTGCGGCCGAAGTGGCCCATGTCGGCGTAGAGCGCCTCGGCGCCGGTGACCGACAGCACGACGGCGGCGAGTGCGAAGAACGCGATGTGGAAGTGGCCGAAGATGAACTCCAGCGCGTAGGTCGGCGACAGTGCCTTCAGGATCTGCGGATGCCCGGAGATACCCCGCACCCCGCACGCGCCGATCACGAGGAACCAGACGATCATCACCGGGCCGAAGAACCGTCCCACCGCCGCCGTGCCGCGCCGCTGCACCGCGAACAGCCCGACGATGATGACCGCGGTGATCGGCACCACCAACTCCGACAGCGACGGGTCGACGACCTTGAGGCCCTCCACCGCGGACAGCACCGAAATGGCCGGGGTGATCATGCTGTCGCCGAAAAACAGTGCGGCGCCCAGGATTCCGAGCGCCGACAACGCGGCGATGACCCGCGGACTGGATCTGCGTCCGAGCCTGCGCACCAGCGTGATGAGGGCCATCACGCCACCCTCACCGTCGTTGTCGGCGTGCATGACCAGGGTGACGTAGGTCAGCGTGACGATGACCATCACCGACCAGAAGATCAGCGACACCACGCCGTAGACGTTGGCGGGGGTGATCGGCACGGGGTGCGGGTCGCCTGGATTGAACAGCGTCTGCACGGTGTAGATGGGGCTGGTGCCGATGTCGCCGAACACCACGCCCAGCGCACCGATGACGATGCCGGTGCGGGCCTTGGTCGCCGTGCTCACTCCCCACCCCGTTTCTCGGTGCGCCCGGCGTCGGGTCCCGGCGACGTGGAGGCTCATGGTAACTGCCGAGATGCCGTCCCGACGTACGGTGGAACAGATGCGTATTGCCCTGTTCGCGACATGTCTGGCCGACGCGATGTTTCCGCGGGCCGCGATCGCGACTGTCGAACTGCTGGAACGGCTCGGGCATCACGTGGTCTTCCCGGCCGACCAGACGTGCTGCGGTCAGATGCACATCAACACCGGCTATCTCGGTCAGGCGACCGGCTTGGTCCGCCACCACCTCGAGGTGTTCGAGAACAGCGGATGCGACGTGGTGGTCGCGCCATCGGGATCATGCGTCGGCTCGGTCCGCCACCAGCACGCGATGGTGGCCCGGCGGGCCGGTGACACCGCGCTGGCGCAGCGCGCCGAGGCCATGGCGGCACGCACCTACGAGCTGTCCGAATTGTTGGTCGACGTGCTCGATGTGCGCGATGTCGGTGCCTACTATCCGCATCGGGTCACCTACCACCCGACCTGTCATTCGCTGCGGCTGTTGCGTGTCGGTGACAAGCCCCTGCAATTGCTTCGCCACGTGCGCGGGCTGACCCTGGTGGAGCTCGCCGACGCGGACACCTGCTGCGGATTCGGTGGCACCTTCGCGATCAAGAACGCCGACACCTCCACCGCGATGCTGGCCGACAAGATGTCTGCGGTCATCGCTTCGCGCGCCGAAGTGTGTGCCGCCGGAGACAGTTCATGCCTGATGCACATCGGCGGTGGCCTGAGCCGGATGCGGTCGGCGGTGCGCACCGTGCATCTCGCCGAGATCCTGGCCGCGACGGAGCCCCCGCGATGACGCGGTTCCTCGGCGTTCCCGGCATCGGCAATCTGCGCGGCACCGAACCGTTCCCGCAAGCGGCGCGACGGGAGCTGGCCAATACCCAGATGCGCCGCAATGTCGGCCACGCCACCCGAACCATCCGCACCAAACGGCTTGGGGCCGTTGCCGAATGCGCGGACTGGGAACAGCTGCGGGCCGCGGGCAGCGCACTCAAGCAGGAGGTGATGGCCCGGCTTCCGGAGTTGCTCGAGGAGCTGGAAGCCAATGTGGTCGCCCGCGGCGGCGTGGTGCACTGGGCGCGCGACGCCGCCGAAGCCAACCAAATCGTGACCGGGTTGGTCCGCGCGACCGGCGCTGACGAGGTGGTCAAGGTCAAGTCGATGGCCACCCAGGAGATCGGGCTCAACGAGCACTTGGCGGCCGAGGGTATCTCGGCGATCGAGACCGACCTCGCCGAGCTGATCGTCCAACTGGGGCGCGACACCCCCAGTCACATCCTGGTTCCGGCAATCCATCGCAACCGCGCCGAGATCCGCGAGATCTTCGTGCGTGAGATGCCCGATGCCGGTGAGCTGACCGATGACCCGCGGGTCCTTGCGATGGCGGCCCGCGCGCATCTGCGCCGAAAGTTCCTGTCCGCCAAGGTCGCCGTCAGCGGTGCGAATTTCGCGGTCGCCGAGACCGGGACATTGGCCGTCGTCGAATCCGAAGGTAATGGCCGGATGTGCCTGACCCTGCCGCAGACGCTGATCACGGTGATGGGCATCGAGAAGGTGGTGCCCCGGTTCACCGACCTCGAGGTGTTCATGCAGCTACTGCCGCGATCGTCGACGGCCGAACGGATGAATCCGTACACCTCGATGTGGACCGGTGTGCATCCCGGTGACGGACCCCAGGAGTTCCATCTGGTGCTGCTGGACAACGGACGCACCGCGGTGCTCGGGGACGCCGTCGGCCGCGCGGCGCTGCACTGCATCCGCTGCAGCGCCTGCCTGAATGTCTGCCCGGTCTACGAACGCACCGGCGGCCACGCCTACGGCTCGATCTATCCCGGCCCAATCGGTGCGATCCTGAGCCCGCAGCTGACCGGGACGCAGGGCCACGACGACCCCAACGCCTCCCTGCCGTATGCGTCGTCGTTGTGCGGTGCGTGTTTCGACGCGTGCCCGGTGCGGATCGACATCCCGTCGATTCTGGTGCACCTACGGGCCGCCCAGGTCGACGGCCATCGGGCGGTCGGTCAGGACCTGGCGATGGGTGCCGCCGCGTGGGCGATGGCCTCGCCCGGACGATTCGCCGCGGCCGAGAAGCTTCTCGCCGCCGGGCGGCTGGTGGCGGGTGCCGATCAGCGCATCACCGCCCTGCCGTGGCCGGCGTCGCGCTGGACCACCAGCCGTGACGTGCCCGCACCGCCAGCGGAGACGTTCCGCCAGTGGTGGGCCCGCACCCACGACGAGGCGTCCCGTTGAACGGGACACGTCGCATCGTCCTCGACCGGATCCGCGGCGCGCTCGCGGCGGCCCCGCCCGACCCCGTCGAGGTGCCGCGTGACTACGACCGGGAGCCCGCGCAGGGACCGGGTGACGCCGAGCGCTTCGCCCGGACGGTCGCCGAATACCAGGCCCAGGTGCTGCGGATCGATGCCGCCACGATCGCGGCCACGGTCGCCGAGCTGACCGGTGCGGGCGCTCGGGTGGCGATACCGTCGGGACTGCCCACCGAGTGGGTCGACGGCATCGACACCGCCGTCGACGACCCTGAAAATCGTTTGGCGGTAACCGAACTCGACACCGCCGCCGCCGTCGTCACCGGATGCGCCCTGGGCATCGCGGCCACCGGAACCATCGTCCTGGACGCCGGGCCCACCCAGGGCCGGCGAGCACTGACCCTGGTCCCCGACCATCACATCTGCGTCGTCTTCACCGACCAGATCGTCGACACCGTCCCGCAGGCGTTAGCCGCCCTGGACCCGGAGCGACCGCTGACCTTCATCTCCGGACCGAGCGCCACCAGCGACATCGAACTCAACCGGGTCGAAGGTGTACACGGCCCCCGCAGACTTGACGTGCTGCTGATCAGCCGGTGACATTGCAGAATCCGCTTATTTCTCGCGGCGGCACGGCATAGATTTCTACAGCGGAGCTACGAAGGGAGCCGGGCGTTGCGGACTTTGGCGATAGGCATTGCGCTCACGGCGGCCGCGGTGACGTTGGCCCCGCCAGCTTCCGCAGAACTGTGGCCCGGCAACTACAACTTCATCATCCCGGACCGCCGGGACTTCCATACCTGGGCGTGGGGCGCCGCTCCGTGCCCGGGAGAGATCGTGTTCAACCCGACCTGCGTGCGCGTCTCGGCCAACCCGATGCCGATCGCCAAGGCATACCCCTGGTACGGCATCGCGACACTGAACAACGGGCAGTACACGATGACCGTCGACAATCCGGACGGATTGCGCTGCGGCGACATCTATTACGGTCCGGTCATCCCCACCCGCGATGTCTTCACCTGGGATGCCAAGACGCTGTCGGGAACCATGGAATCGTCGTTCGACGTCGGCTGCGACGGGGCGCCGGGCGGCACCTTCACCTACCCGTTCTGGCTGACCCGGCTCTGAGTCAGCCGGTGATCAGCGCGCCGTACTGACCGATCAACTCGGCGGTGCGCCAGTAGATCAGCGCAGCGAACACCACCAGGACAGCCGCGGAGACGCCGCCCTGCACCAGGTTGCGGCGTTCGCGCGGCGCGTAGGTGTAGACCGCCGCGATCAGCGACCCGGTGATCAAGCCGCCCACGTGGCCCTGCCAACTGATCGACGGCACGGTGAATGTCAGCACCAGGTTGATACCGATGAGCACCACCACCCACCGCACGTCGAGGTTGAGCCGCTTGGCCACCACGAACGTCGCCCCGAACAACCCGAAGACCGCACCCGATGCGCCTGCGGTGGCCGCCCCGATCGGAGCGAGCAGGTACACCAGCACCGAACCGCCCAGCGCGCTGAGGCCGTACAGCGCACCGAAGCGCAGCCGGCCCAGCCAGGCCTCGAGCGGAGGGCCGATCACATACAGCGCCCACATGTTGAACAGCAGGTGCATGGCGCCGTAGTGCATGAACGCCGAGGTGATCAAGCGGTAGTACTCGCCTCCCGCAACGCCGGGCGCCCACAGCACAAGCGCGCGCTGAAGATCTCGCGACGTCATCTGCAGCACGAACATCACCACGTTGACCGCGATCAGCGCATACGTCACATACGGCTGGCCGGAGCGCAGGATGCCACCGGCCCCGGTGCGCGCCGCCCGCACATTCTGGCCGGCGGCTGCCACGCAGTCGACACACTGATGGCCGACCGCGGCGCTGCGCATGCACTCGGGGCAGACCGGGCGCCCACAACGGGTGCAGTGCACATAGGTCGGGCGGTCTGGATGGCGGTAACAGGTCGGTGTGCCCGCCGGAGTTTGCGGTGTGTAAGGGATGCTCATAGTCCTGCCACCGAAGATACTGTGTGCCGCGCCGGCGGCGCCGCACCGGTGACGTAGTTGCCGACGCGGCCTCGAAGGTACGGATTTCGTCGTCACTGGCCGCACGCACCCGACCACAATCTGGCCGACCAGTACCGCTAGGGACCGCCTGGCCTGGGTCGGCCGGACGCATCCGCAGCTAACCTTCGGATTCACTTTCACTCAGCGTCAATATTTGCCATAACCGCACCGACGCGTCCCATTTCCGGGATGCGCGAATCCGGGTTGAAGTGCCCATATAGCTATCCTCAACAACTTGTAGCCACGCAACGGATTCCGTAGTACATTTCCTCCAGGTTGAGTTCACAGCCGCCCGGAGTCGCCGAGCGTGAGGGCTTGAGAACTTTCACAGCGAAGCGTCGAGACGAACCGCTTCGGCAGGCAAATCCGGCATCGCGGAGTACCACTGATGGAGGCGCCATGACTTCAGCCACCACCACCGCGGCAACCTCGGCTGTCACCCGCCTGGGCCGCGACCGCACGGATCGTGGAGTCTTCCGATCCAGAGAGCTCAGTGCGACCACCCTGCTCATCGCCGCAGTCGGAGAGATCGACGCATCGAATGCCGGTGACATGCTCGGCTACGTCGAGGACAACGTCTCGGGATACCAGCAGCTCGTGATCGACCTGTCGAAGCTCGACTTCTTCGCCACCGACGGGTTCTCCGCGCTGCACACCCTCACCGTGCGGTGCTCGCGGCGCGGGATCGACTGGGTGCTGGTCCCCGGGCCTGCGGTGGCCCGTGTGCTGCGGGTCTGCGATCCGGAGGGATTGGTCACCACCGCGGGCAATATCGTCTCGGCGGTGGCGGCTCTCGCCCGCGGCCCGCACACCCACCTCCAGCTGGCCCCGCTGGCGAAGTAGCCGCCCGCCCCTTCCTAGACTGGTTCGATCGGTTCTAGCGAAGGCGAGCAGCCATGGCGACACACGGTCGCAACCTCAACGACCTGGTGACACGGTTCTGGAGCGTCGCCGCCCCGCTCTACGACCATCCGCGTCTGCAGCAATGGGTCTACCAGCCCGCCCAAGACGAGGTCATCGATCAGCTGCGCGCCCACGGTGCTTGCCGGATCGCTGACATTGCCTGCGGCACAGGCATTCTCGCCGCTCGCATCGAAGCCGAGCTGCACCCCGACGAGGTGTACGGGGTCGACATGTCCGACGGCATGCTCAAGCAGGCCAAGGCCCGCGACCCGAAGGTGCAGTGGCGCAAGGGGCCGGCCGAACAACTGCCGTTCGACGACGACTCGCTCGACGCCGTCGTTTCGACGTCGGCCTTTCACTTCTTCGACCAGCCGGCGGCGATGCGCGAATTCTACCGGGTGCTGCGGCCCGGTGGTCTGGCGGCGGTCGCGACGATCAGCCCCCCGCAACTGCCGTTGCTCGGCCGGCTGACCAACTCGCCGGCCAGTGCCGCGCACAACCCGTCGGCGCAGGAGATGCGCACACTGTTCACCGGCGCCGGTTTCACGATCAGCGACCAGCACCGGGTGCACCGGCCGCTGTGGACCAAAGCCGTGTTCGACCTCATCACGATCGGGACGAAGCCCGCGTCCTGACCGATTCGGGCCGTATCCTTCGACACCATGGCCGTCGAGCTGCTCGCCCCCAGTGTCGAGATCGGTCTGGTGACCACCGATCTGGGTCCGATGGTCGAGTTCTACGAGAACTTCCTCGGCCTGCCGTTCCAGCTCGACCTCGACTTTCCCGGCGGCACCATGAAGCGCTACCTGATCGGTGACAACACCCTCAAACTCGTGACCTATGACCAGCCGCCTCCCGCAGCGCTGACCCCCGGCGGTGGGCGCGCGCAGACCGGTGTCCGCTACATCTCGCTGGTGGTCACGAACGTCACCGACGCGGCCGCGCAGGTCACGGCCGCCGGATACGAAATCGTCGAACCACTCACCGAATTCACCGCACTGCCCGGCATCGGGTGGTTCTTCGTTGCCGATCCCGACGGCAACTGGGTCGAGCTCGCGGGCCCGATCTGAGCACCGTTTATCCTTCCGACGTCACCCACTCAACGAAGAGGAACACCTATGGCCATCGAGTTGCTCGCCAAGAACATCGAAGTCGGTCTGGTCACCACCAACCTGGGTCCGATGGTCGAGTTCTACGAGAACTTCCTGGGCCTGCCCTTCACCGGCGACCTCGACTTCCCGGGCGGAACGATGAAGCGCTATGCGCTCGGTGACAACGTGCTCAAGCTCGTCACGCTCGACCAACCGCCGGCCGCGCCCGCGACGCCGGGGGGCGGTCCGGCCGCGGCCGGTATCCGCTACTTCACCGTGGTGGTGGCCAACACCACCACCGCCGCCGAGCAGGCCAAGGCCGCCGGCTACGAGATCGCGCAGGAGCTCGCCGAGTTCGCGCCGGTGCCCGGCATGGGCTGGATGTTCGTCGCCGACCCGGACGGCAACTGGGTCGAGCTCGTCGGCCCGATGTAGATCGCGGCCCGTACCCTGGGCATCGTGCCCGAGCTTCATCCCGACCTCGCGGTCCTGGCGCCCCTGCTGGGCACCTGGACCGGAGCCGGCACCGGCGAGTACCCGACCATCGAGACGTTCGGCTACGTCGAAGAGATCGCGATCGGACACATCGGCAAGCCCTTTCTGACCTACTCGCAGCGGACCCGCGCCACCGACGACGGCCGTCCCCTGCACGCCGAGGCCGGCTACATCCGGGTGCCGTCGCCCGGCCGGATCGAACTCGTCGTCGTCCATCCCACCGGGGTCACCGAGATCGATGAAGGCACGCTGTCGGTAACCGATAACAGCCTGGCCATCGAGCTCGACTCCACCTCGATCGGACTCACGGCTTCGGCGAAAAGCGTTACCTCACTGAGTCGTTCGTTCCACCTTGTCGGTGACGAGCTCACCTACACCGTCCGGATGGCCGCTGTCGGCGTGCCGCTCACCCACCATCTGGCCGCGACCCTGCACAGGCAGCAGGGGTGAGCCACTCCCCCACCGGCGACGGCCGGATTCGCGTCCCGAGCGACCTCGATGCCGTCACCGACGTCGGGACCGAGGACCACGCCGACATCCCGGCGGCCACCGCCGACCGGATCTGGGAATCCGTGCGGCACTGGTACGCCGCGGGCATGCACCCCGCCATCCAACTGTCCCTGCGGCACAACGGAAAAGTCGTGCTCAACCGCGCGATCGGCCACGGTTGGGGCAACGGCCCGGCCGACCCCCCGGACGCCGAGAAGGTGCCGGTCACCGTCGAGACGCCGTTCTGTGTGTACTCCGCAGCCAAGGCCATCAGCACGACAGTGGTACACATGCTCGTCGAGCGCGGCGAATTCTCCCTCGAGGACCGGGTCTGCGACTACCTGCCGAACTACACCAGCCACGGCAAGGACCGCACCACCATCCGGCACGTGATCACCCACAGCGCCGGCGTGCCGTTCGCCACCGGGCCGCGACCAGACCTCAAGCGGATGAACGAGAGTGCTTACGCGCGCGAGAAACTCGGTGAGCTCAAACCGATCCACCGGCCAGGCTTGATGCACATCTACCACGGGCTGACCTGGGGCCCGCTGGTCCGCGAGATCGTCTCGGCCGCAACCGGCCGCAACATCCGCGACATCCTCGCCGAAGACATCCTGGACCCGCTGGGCTTCCGGTGGACGAACTACGGCGTGGCAGAACAGGATGTCCCGCTGGTCGCGCCGAGCCACGTCACGGGCAAACCATTGCCTGCGCCGATCGCCAAGGCCTTCCGGGCCGCCGTCGGCGGGACCCCACAGCAGATCATTCCGTTCTCCAACACCCCGCTCTTCCTGACCGGCGTCGTCCCGTCGTCCAGCACGGTGTCCAACGCCGACGAGTTATCCCGCTTCGCCGAAATCCTCTGTCGCGGAGGTGAACTCGACGGAGTCCGGGTCATGCGGCCGGAGACGCTACGCGCTGCGGCGGCCCCCGCGCGGCGGTTGCGGCCCGATATCGCAACAGGATTCGCGCCGATGCGCTGGGGCACCGGCTACATGCTCGGGTCCACCAGGTTCGGGCCCTTCGGACGCGACGCACCCGCCGCCGTCGGCCATACCGGGCTGACCAACATCGCCGTCTGGGCGGATCCGGAACGACGGCTGTCAGTCGGACTGGTCAGCAGCGGTAAACCCGGACAGCACCGCGAAGCCGGCCGCTACACCGAAGTGCTGGACTGCATCAACGCTGAGATCCCCCGCGTCCGCGGGTGAATTGTGCAGGCCGCGCTCGGTGGATAACGTACCGACCATGGGTGACTCGCTGCTGCAGCAACAACTCGACGAGGTGCGGGCTCTGCTGCAGCGGGCGCGCGAGCTGTTCGGTCCGAATCCCGGTGCGCCGCCGGAGGTTGTCTCCGCCGACGGTGACCGTTGACCGCTTAGGATTCTTCTGGCCGCAGCCGATGCTGCCGCAACGCCTCGGCGGCCAGCTCGAGATCGCGGCTGCTCGCCACATCGTCTGACGGGGTGTGGCCCGCCGCCACGATCTCGGCGCGAACCTGCATCAAGGCTTTCAGATACGACACGTCCGCGGTCAGCAGGATGCCCTGGGCCAGGGTCTGCGCGTCGGCGTCCATCGCGGGTTCGGCCAGGGCCACGCTGTGCAGATAACCACCCCGGCACGACCGGAACAGGATGTGCCCGCTGGGATGGGCCGCGTCGAACTCGGGATCGGGTTCGGTCATGAACCGTCCTGGGCAATGCGGCCGAGCTCGGCGGCGGCGGCGCTGTCCTGGTGTTCCCAGACGTCGGCGGCGTGCCTCAGGTTGCTCGCGAGTTCGGCATGAGCCGCGGCCTGCTGCTCGTAGCAGGCCCGCCGCTGGTCCAGCAGTTCGCGGCCGGCGTCGCGAAGCTCACCGAAGATCGGGCCCAGCGAGTCGAGGCTGGCGAGGATGCCGGCGTGCCCGGCCGGCACCGTGCTCAGCTGGTCGGCGGTGTCCTGGTGGACGCGGGCCGCCCGGCGCAGCTCGTCGGGCACCACGTGGATGCGCTCTGCCATGTCACTCTCCTATCGCCGGCGGACCGGCTGTCACCGCCGGCCGGGTGGGAGCCGGTTGGTCGGGTTTCGGGGTAATGGCTCCGGCGCCCGGCTCAGGCGGATGCTCCCACCCTAGGAAGCTCGGGCCCGCGACGCTGGTAATGGGCTGGATCTGATTGTTGAGCACAGCTTTGCCGTTACCCAATGCCAACGCATGCCGGTCGGTCAGCATCCCGATGTCACCGGGCAACACCCGAGCTGCCTCGACGGGATGCGACACCGCGGTGCCCGGCGGTGGGATCATGATGCCTTGCTGCCGGAATGCCTCCGGGATGGGTGTTCCGGCCACCGCGGCGGTGATGGCTGCCGCGAGTTGAGGCGTCGGCGCGGTCACCGTTTCACCGTTGGGCAAGGTGACGACGGTCGAGTCGTCGGCAGGCGGCACATCGGGTTCTTCCGCGGCGCCGGTGTCGTCGGCGGGCTCCGAATCGATCGGAGCGTCGTCGATCGGCTCGTCAGGCAACGGGTCGTCGAGCAGGTCAGAGGTGTCTGTGGACGGCAGCCGCGCCGGGGCGAGATTGTCGAACGCCGGGGGCACGGGGCTGGGGCCGGCCGGCACACCCCCACCGGATCCGCCGCCCGTCGCGGGGATCCCGGCCATGGGCGGGATCATCGGTGCGGGAACCGGCTGGGCGGCGGCAGCCGCGTCAGGCGCCGAGGGCGCGAGGTCGTCAGGCAACAGGGCATCGGTGAACGGGTCGGGGCCGACATCGGCCGGAACGTCGACGGCCGGCTCAGCCGGTGTCGCGGCCGCCGGGCGTGCGTCGGGTGCGTCCTCGGCCACGGCATCCGGGGTGGCGCCGACATAGAGCGATGCCAGCGCCGCGGCCAACGATGCCTTCGAGGTGGCATCCAGTCCCGCGGTCTCCACCACGGTCTTGATGTCGCGCAACTTGTCGATCAGATACCGCTGGAACGCGCGGGCGCCGGCCGGGGTGTCGAGGTCGGTGCGGGCCGCGACGGCGGTCTCGATGTCCCGCTGCAGGCCGTCGAGGGCTTCGCGGCCCGCTGAGTGGACGGCATGCGCGTTGAGCACCGCAGTGATCACCTGCAGATCGAGCTGTGCGCTCATCGAATTCTGATGTGCCAGTGACGTTTCGGCGGTGCGAATGGCCTCGGCGGCCAGCCCCTCCCCCACCCCCGTGGTTTGGTCGCTGGATGCCGCCGGATCGAGGGCCGCTCGATGCTGAGCGCGAATCTTGGCCACTACGTTGTCGATTGCGCTCGGCGACACCACATTTACCGGGCTGGTGATCGTGGCGATGTCGGTATCCGAGAGCCCCGTCAGCCAGGCCCGGCTGTCACCGGTGACCGCACCGACGCGCGCGATCACGTCGAGCAGGTCTTGGTAACTCGCCACCGGTGCCCTCTCATGCCGGCGACTGTATCCAGGCGATGTTCGGGTGACAATTCACCCGTCAGGCAGGTGTGGACGACACCCGGTAGCGGTCCAGAAGCCGCTGGAGCACCCTGGTTTTGGCGTCTGCCTCGGCGCGCGCAACGATCAGAACATCGGTGATTTCGCGTTGCTTGTCGAGCAGGAAGCGCGCGAACTCGCGCCCCTCGACCGGCGCGGTGACGGTGTTTCGCGCTACGGCCGCCTCGATCTGGGCGTTGATCGCGTCGAGCTTGCGGATCGCCTCGGTAGCGACGACATGTGCGGCCGACACCACCTCGGCAAGTTCGGCGTCCGCCTCGGCGAGGTCGCGGTCGCGTGCGGCGAGCAGCGATCGAGCCGACTCGAGGGCGTCGGCCGACGCTCCGGCGTGCTCTGCCATGGGTCGACGGTACTCAGCGAGATTTCGCCGGACAACTCACCACTCGGCTACACCGGCCGGCGGATCGCTATGTCGGAACCCAGTCGACTGATCCGGACGTTGGCACCGGAGTAGGGCGCCTCGACCACCAGTCCGTTGCCGATCGCCATCTGGACATGGCCGGCATGCGGGAACACCAGATCACCGGGGCGAATGTGGGAACGCGGCACCGGAATACCGTCGTTGATCTGGTCGTAGGTGGTGCGGTGCAGTGGCACCCCCGCCTGCGCGTAGGCCCACTTCACCAGGCCTGAACAGTCGAAGCGATCCGGGCCGGTCGCTCCCCACACGTACGGACACCCCAGCCGTGACAGCGCGGCGCGCACCGCCAGTGCGGCTCGCGAATTCGGTGCCGGCAGCCGGCGGTGCCCACGGCGATATCCCAGCGCGCGCAACAGCGCGAGGCGGCGCCGGGCTCTACGGCGGGCGGCAAGGACGTGGGCGTGCTGGGTGCGCAGCCGAGCAGCCCTGCGCCGCATGAACTCTCGTTGGGCGACCGGGCTGTCCGGGATGGCGGCGGCATCAGCATGGGCGGCGTCGAGCACGGCACGGGTCTGCCGCTGAGCCTCCCGGTGATCGCGCTGAACACGGGCCAGGATTGCCGACACCTCGGCGTCGACCCGGCGGGCACCCTCGAGTTCGGTGCGTCGGCGTTCGACCCCCCGGTGATAGGCCGTGGGCAACCCCTCGCCCGGGTACGGCAACGCAGCGGGTGCCGCATTGAGCTCCCCAACCGCCTGCCGGCCGGCGAACAGCGCGTGGGCGCGGCTCAGGATCTCCACCTCGGAGGCGGTCACGACCGCTCCTCGACAAACGCCCGCACCCGGGGCAGGACCCCCGGCGGGATGGCCCCGCGGTTGCGGATGTCCCACAGCTGCTCGACGTCGACCCCGATCAGTGTCGCGATCACCGGCTCGGGAAGCTCCGAGCGGGCACACGCCTGGTCGAACCGCGCGCAGATACTGCCGGGCATGCGGGCCAGCAGCCCGCTCCGAATCGCTTCCAGGGACTTGAGATGGGTCATCAGGCGGTCCACCGATTCGGCCCCGGCGTTGACCGCGACGCGCCAGGAGTTGGCGGCCAGCAGCTCGGCCTTCACGCATTGCTCGATCACGGACTGAATATACGTTTCATATTCGTTTGACGTCTCCGCTGGCAGGCGGGCTATCAACGAGTTCAGCGATTCCAGGTGCGCTTCGGCATGCGCCTCGAGCACATCGGCGTCGCTGTGCCGGTTGACGACGATGCCGGTGGCGGTCCGCGGCGGCGCTGATTGGGCCGGCCCGTCGGTCAGGAATGGGGCGATCTCGGCGGCTGGATCGTCGGCCACGACAAGTCGCGCATAGGTGCCAGGCGGCAGCCCCAACCCGTTTTCAACCTTCTGAACTGTGCCTTTGTGTGGCTTGCGGACTCCGCGCTCCAGGAAGCTCAGGCCCATGATGCTGACCCCGGTGGCGGCGGCCAACTCGGCCAGCGACCAGTCCCTCGCCTCGCGCAGAGTCCGGATGGCTGCGCCCGCCGCCTCTCGGCTCACGGTGGGGCTCCAGCCATATACGGATCGTACACAGCCCTATCGGTTTATACGTTTCTTTCTACGTTCCTCTTGCGTCGCCGGAGTGGCGCATATACGCTTTCGTCAATGAATCCGGCCAAGGAGGCTCCGATGAACTACCGCCCATGCTCGGTCGAGCCCGATCTGTGGTTCGGCTATGCCGACGACGACGCCAGCGACGGTGCGGCCAAGGCGCGCGTCTACGAACAGTCCGCGACCCGCGCCCGGACCATCTGCCTACGCCGGTGCCCGCTGGCCCAACAGCGCGCCTGCGCCCGCAGCGCCGTCGAGAGCGGTGAGGAATACGGGGTGTGGGCCGGGATCAAACTGCCCGGCGGCCAGTACCGCAAGCGCCATCAACTGGCGCACGCGCACGAGATCCTGCGGCGCATCGCCGACGGCCAACTCAACCCGCGCGAACTGCCGGAAAGCGCCGAACTACTGGCCCGCAGTGAACCGCTGCCGGCCCAGGTGGCGACCGTCGTGCATCTTCCGCTGGGCCGGCCGCGCACCGCAGCCTAGCCGGAAGTGACTGCCTCAGAACGCTTTTGCATGTTCTCGTCGACCTCGCGCTGCCATACGTCGTAGGCGTGGGTGGTGTCCACCTCGAGCTCGAAGCGGTCGGTCATGTCCGCGGTGACATCGGCGGCGTCGACGTAGAACTGCTCGTACCACCGCCGGTACTGGTACAGCGCGCCGTCTTCCTCGCACAGCAGCGGATTCTCGATCCGCGTCTTGTGCTTCCAGATCTCGACGTCTTGGAGGAAGCCGACCTCGTAGATCTTCGAATACGACTGGGCGAGCTTGGCCGCCTTCTCGTCCGACAGCCCCGGCATGTTCTGCACCGACACGCCGAACTGCAGCATGAACGAGTTCTGGTCGATCGGGTAATGGCAGTTGATCAGCACCGATTCCACGGTGAAGTCCGGCCCGAGGTCGTTGTGCAACCAGTTGATCATGTACGACGGTCCGAAGTAGGTGGCCTCCGAGCGCAGCTTGGTGCCCTCCCAGAGCCGCTCCGGGTGCTCGGTGAAGTCCTGGCGCCCCTTGGATTCCATGTACTGGCTGGCGGTGTGGCCTTCGAAGACGTTCTTGAAGAACGTGGGGTAGGCGTAGTGGATGTAGAAGAAGTGCGCCATGTCGACGTTGTTGTCGACGATCTCGCGGCAGTGCGCGCCCTCGATGATCATCGAGTTCCATGCCCACTTCGACCACTGACCCTCGTCGTAGCCCTCGATCGTCGGCGGGGTGAGTTCTGCCGGCGGCGTGGAGCCCTCCGGGTCGTGCCACATCAGCAGCTGCCCATTGACCTCGAGGGTCTGGTACTTGCGGGTGCGCGCGAGCTTGGGAACCCTTCGCGCATAGGGAATTTCGACACAACGGCCGGTCGCGCCGTTCCAGCGCCAGTCGTGGAACGCACACGCCAGATTGTCGCCCTTGACCGTGCCCATGGCCAGGTCGGCACCCAGGTGCCGGCAGTAGCCGTCGAGCACGTGGATGTCGCCGTGTGAGTCGGCGTACACCACCAGCTTGCCGCCGAACGCATTGATGCCGTGCGGCTTGCCATCGCGGAAATCCTCTGCCAGGCCCAGGCAGTGCCAACCGCGCGCGTAACGCGTCATCGGCGTGCCGGGGTCGATCTCCCGGATCTGGTTCATGCGCTCATTTAAGCACATGTGCTTAAAACTGCCTAGCATTGATTTAGACTGCTCGACGTGGACCGCGGTGCCCGATCTCGGGAAGTACTGCTCGACGCCGCCGAACGGCTGATCGCCGAGCACGGATTCGAGGTGCCGCTACGCGAGATCGCGGTGGCCGCCGGCCAACGCAACAACTCCGCGGTCAACTACTACTTCCGCAGCAGGCAGGACCTCATCGACGCGGTCGTCGCCCGGCGGCTGACCCCGATGGAAGTCGAGCGGCAAGCCCTGCTGGACCGAATGTCAGGTGAGCAGATGGCCGACGCGCACGCCGTGCTGCGAATCCTGGTCGGGCCGTTCTTCCACAGTGAAGGCACTCATTACGCGCGGTTCCTCGAAGTGGTGCGGATCCGGCTGAACCGGGAACCGCAGAGTCCCGCGGAGTCGGCCTGGCCACGGATCCTCGACGCGCTGGCCAGGCTGGTTCCGCTGAAGGACCGCAGTGCTCGGGAGAACCGGGTCGGAGCCGTCGCCACCGCGATGTTCGCCCTGCTCGCCGACCACGAGCGGCGGGTGGAATCCGGCGACACCGATGCCGACAGTCTCGAGGAGATCGTGACGATGCTCGCCGCGATGCTGACCGCCGCACCGGTGCCGGCGCCCGCGACTCGCTGACTGCGGCAATTCCCGGGCAGGGGAGTGGGTGGGGCGATAGAACTGTGTCGACTGGCAATCGTTGGGAGGCGCGCGGGTGCGGATCGTGGTCGTGGTGGCCCTGGCCGGGTTGATCGCACTGGTGGTGGCGGTGCTGACCGACAGCACCTACGCGGCTGTCGCGGTGGTCGTGCTCGCGGTCGCCGGCATCGTGTTGTTGTTGCGCGACTGGCGCGCTGATCACAAGCGAGCGGCCGCCAGTGAGACGGCGGAGGTGCCGCATCACGAGCCGGTCGACCCGTCGATGAGCCCGGAGCTGTTCGCGCCGGACATCTCCGCCGACGGTCGCGGCCCATCGTCCGACGCCCGCGCCGACTAGCGGGGGAGCCGCCGTCGAGCGTCGCGAACCTGTCGGACCCTCGACCTAGCGTGAGTCCATGACGTACTGGATCAATACCGTCAGCGCCGACCACGTACAACGCGGTGTCGCCGGCGGCTTTACTCAGGCCAACCATGGCAAGCCGCACATGCTCCGGAAAATGGCCCGTGGCGATTGGATTGTCTTCTATTCGCCGAAAACCGCACTCGAGCACGGGGAGTCGCTACAGGCGTTCACCGCGATCGGGCGGGTCACCGACGACGAGCCGTACCAGGAGCAGCCGTCGCACCCGTGGCGGCGCGCCATGGAGTTCCTGCCCTGCACGGCGACACCCATCCGTCCCCTGCTGGACCGGCTGGAGTTCATCGTCGATCCGCGGCGCTGGGGCTACAAGTTCCGGTTCGGGGTGTTCCGCATCGAGGAACCGGACTTCCAGCTCATCCGCTCGGCGATGACGCAGCAGCTCGCGGCCTGAGCAACGGGCCGCGGGTAAGCTCGGGGTGGTGAGCAACCTCGAGACCGCTCCACGTGAAGTGCCCTGCAGTGCAACGACATTCGACGGTGTCGAAGTGCTCGAACCCCGCGAGGTCCCGCTCGGCGGTCCTCGTGCGCTTCCGGTGCGCCGGACCCTGCCCCAACGTGAGCGCTCGCTGATCGGCGCTTGGTGTTTCGCCGATCATTACGGCCCGCACGATGTCCGCGAGGCAGTCGGCATGGATGTGCCACCGCACCCGCACAGCGGCCTGCAGACCGTCAGCTGGTTGTTCAGCGGCGAGATCGAGCACCGCGACAGCGCCGGTGTGCACCAGATCGTCCGCCCGGGCGAACTGAACCTGATGACCGCCGGGGCGGGGATCTGCCACTCGGAGGTGTCGACGCCGTCGACCACGATCCTGCACGGCGCACAGCTGTGGGTGGCGCTGCCGGATGCGGATCGCAACGCCGACCGGGATTTCGATCACTATGTCCCCGAGCCGTTTTCGCGCGGGGACGCATCCATCCGGGTGTTCCTCGGTGAGCTGGCCGGCCAGCGCTCTCCGGTGCACACTTTCACACCGCTGGTCGGCGCCCAGGTCGACCTGGCCGCCGGCTGCACCCTCGACCTCGACGTCGACCCCGCCTTCGAACACGGCGTCCTGCTCGACCTCGGCCGGGTGGAAGTGGCCGGGCGGGTGCTTCAGTCAGGGCAGCTGGCCTACCTCGGAACCGGGTCGACCATGCTCCGGCTGCACAATGCAGCCGGCCTGGCCGCCCGGCTGCTGCTCCTGGGCGGGACGCCGTTTACCGAGGAACTGTTGATGTGGTGGAACTTCGTCGGCCGCAGCCACGACGAGATCGTCGAGTACCGCGGGGAGTGGGAAAGCGGCGACGATCGCTTTGGCGCCGTCAGTGGGTACTCGGGTTCGGTCCAGCGATTGCCGGCACCCGCGCTACCCGCCATCCGATTGCGGCCGCGCCGCCGAACCTGAGGAGTTCCATGACACACGACAAAACCGGCGCCGACACCACGGTCACCGCCGGTAAGGACCACTTCACCATCACCGTCGAGGGCGAGCAGGTCGGCGTGGCCGACTTCGTTGACCACGACGGTCAACGGATCTTCCACCACACCGAGGTCGAGGACGCGTTCGAAGGACGCGGACTGGCCAGCATCATGGTCGGCGAGGCGCTGACCGCCACCCGCGACGCCGGGCTGCGCATCGTGGCGGTGTGCCCGATGGTCGCGAAGTACATCGAGAAACATCCGGAGTTCGACGACGTGACGGACCCCGCCTCCGCGGATACCGAGCGCTATCTGCAGCAGGTGCTGAGCAGCTGAATCCACCGCCGCTATCGTGTGACCTCGTGACGGATCTGGGCGACTCGGCGGGCGCATCGCGGGCGTATCTGGTGTCGGACGGCGACGTGCTGCTGCCCGGCCCGGCATCGCAGGGGCCCTGGGGTCCCACGATCAGCGGTCACGTCGTGGGCGGCATCCTGGCGCGTGCCTTGGAGCAGGTGGGCGGCGCCCCCGGATTCGTACCGGCCCGGCTGACCGTCGACCTGCTTCGGCCCACCGCGGTCACGCCCCTGGAAGTGCGGACCACCATGCGCCGCGAAGGCCGTCGCATCCGGCTGGTCGACGCCGAACTCATCCAGAACGACACCGTGGTGTCCCGAGCCAGTGCGATGTTCCTGCGCCGCGGTGAGCATCCGGCCGGCGACATCTGGTCCTCGCCGGTGACGATGCCGCCGCTGCCGCCGGATCCCGGTCCGCTGCCCGACGATCTGATGATGTTCGTCTGGGGTTATGGCGGACAGGGCGAGTCCGGCGGTGCGATGGCCTTCACCGAATGGCACGACGCCACCGGGCCCAAGTACGCCTGGATCCGGCAGGTCCGCGAGCTCGTAGAAGGCGAGGTGACCTCCCCGTTCGTCACCGTTGCGATGGCCGCTGACGCGGCCAGTGCGACATCCCATTGGGGCACAGGCGGTTTGCGCTACATCAACGCCGACTACACGCTGACCTTGGCTCGCGAGCCGATCGGGGACTACATCGGCCTGGCGGCCACGTCGCACAACAGCAACGACGGCATCGCGTGCGGTGCGGTCGCGGTGTTCGACGCACACGGGCAGATCGGAAACGCGATCACCGTCGGCCTGGTGAACCCGGTCGAATCCTTCCACCCCAGGGCGTAACGTTCCGTCCCAGAACGTAAAGGGGTCCGATGAGAAGGTTCGTCGACATCTCCGTCCCGCTGCAGGCCGGCATCGCCTCGGACCCGCCGGGGCATCTCCCGGAGATCGACTACTACGACCACAAACAGACCGCCGCCGAGGTGGTGTCGTTCTTCCCCGGCGCGACCGTCGACGATCTTCCCGACGGTGAAGGGTGGGCGATCGAACGGGTCCGGATCACCACCCACAACGGCACCCATCTCGACGCGCCGTACCACTACGCGTCGACGATGGACGGCGGCAAGCGCGCCATCACCATCGACGAGGTCCCGCTGGAGTGGTGCCTGCAGCCCGCGGTCAAGCTCGACTTCCGCCACTTCCCGGACGGTTACGTGGTGACCGCGGCGGACGTGGAGGCCGAGCTGGATCGCATCGGGCACAGCCTGGCACCGCTGGAGATCGTGCTGGTCAACACCAGCGCGGGTACCCGCTACGGACACCCTGATTACGTCGGGACCGGCTGCGGCATGGGCCGCGACGCCACCCTGTACCTGCTCGAGCGCGGCGTGCGGCTCACCGGAACCGATGCCTGGAGCTGGGATGCGCCGTTCTCCTACACCGCCCAGCGGTACGCCCAGGACCACGACGCGTCGATCATCTGGGAAGGCCACCGCGCCGGGCGCACGGTCGGCTACTCGCATATCGAGAAGCTGCACAATCTGGAGTCGTTGCCGCCCAACGGCTTTGAGGTGTCGTGCTTCCCGGTGAAAGTCCACGCGGCGTCGGCGGGATGGACCCGCGCGGTCGCGATCTTCGACGACTGACCCGACTGGTCAGGGCCAGGGGCCGCCGACCGGCGGTCCGCCGCCGCGCGGCGACTGATTCTGCAGAATCCCCAGGCAGGTCCCCATCGACTTGCCGGGGATGCACGGGATGCCACCCACACTCGGGACACCGTTGGCCACGTAGCACTGTCCGGTGATCGGATCAGCCAGATGCCCGGTGGGGCAGGCGTTGGCCGGGGCGGCGACAACGACGGGTGCGGCCACGAACAGCGCGCCGCAGGCGGCGGCCATCAGCGCCCTCAAGATCCGTACCCGCACAGCCATGGCTGTGAGCTTACTGCGAGCGGCGTCTCAGCCGACCGCGATCGGACGGCCGAACTGGGTTCGCATGCCGGGGGAGTAGAGCGCCCGCAGCGGTTCCCCGGCCGTGCACACCCCGGCAGCCGCGACCAGTTGGTCGTCGAGGTCCACCAGCCTCGCCGACTGCAGAGTCCACGGGCCGTGATAGTTGGGCACCCACCAGGTCCGGCCGGCCTTGCGGGTGTGCGCGCCCCAGCGCGCGGTCAGCCAGGTCTCCAACGCGGTCGGCTCGACCAGTTCGCCCGGGCACACCGTCACCCGGCTGCGCAGCCCGCGTTGCGGCCAGCGCCGGACACTGTCGTAGCTGATCTGATCCGATGTCCGGGTGATCCGCATCCGGGCCCAGGTGTAGGGGATGCCCATGCCGATGCGGATCGCCGGGACCACTGCCAGTCGTGCGGATTCCAGCGAGCGGAACAGCACGCCGTGCCGGCCCGCGTCGTCCACCGAATAGAGCCGCACGTTGGTTTCGGGGAAGGAACCGAAGTAGGGCACCGGCGGGGTCGAGCCGACTGCGGTGTAACCCATCCGGAACGGCACCAACCCGACATAGCTCATGCCGTCGAAGACGTCCGGGCGGGCGCCGGCGGGGTAGAGGTACGCGATGTCGGCGGGGCGCACCGGCCAGTGCAGGAACGTCAGATCCAGCCAGCTCTGGTCGAACCACACCCGCCCCCGCAGCGGCGGGGCGGTGACGGGGTAGCCGGCCAGCGGGTCCGAGTCCTGTGGGCTCACTCGTATTCCAGGTCCAACACCGGGGTGGGCCGACGGAATCCGTGAGTGACCACCAACAGCCAGACGAATCCTATTGCGAGCCAGATCAACCCGATTGTCAGCGCGCTACCCGACAGGCTGGTCCACAGCCAGGCGGTGAGTAGGAAGCCGATCACCGGCGCGATCACGTTGAGCAGGATGTTGCGTTCCCGCATGTCGACGAAGTAGTGCTTGATCACCGACAGGTTCACCACCGAGAACGCCACCAGCGCACCGAAACTGACGACCGACGCCAGGATGGTCAGATCGATCCAGATCGCGAGCAGCGAGATGACGCTGACCGTCAAAATGGCGTACACCGGGGTGCTGTACTTGGCGGACACATGCCCGAACACCTTGCGGGGCAGGATGCCGTCGCGGCCCATCGCATACAGGATTCGGGCGACCGACGCCTGCGAGGTCAGCGCCGAACCGAGTGCACCGGCCACGTACGCCGCGGTGAAGAACGTGTTGACGAACGCCCCGCCCGCGGCCAGCATCACGTCGGTCGAACCGGTGTCCACGTCGGCGAACTTGTTGGACGGGAACACCAGCTGCGACACATACGACAGCAGGATGAAGATGATCCCCGAGACGATCGTCGCGATCATGATCGCCTGCGGCACCGTGCGCTTGGCGTCGCGGGCCTCCTCCGACAGCGTGGAGACGGCGTCGAACCCGAGGAACGACAGACACAGGATCGCCGCGCCGGCCAGGATCGGGCTCATGCCGCCCGCTGTGCCATCACCGGTGAAAGGCGCCAGTAGGTCGACGGTTCCGTACCCGGTGGTCTTGGCGATCGCGAGGGCGACGAAGACCACGATGAAGATCGCCTGGATGGCGATGATGAGGAAGTTGGCCCTTGCGACAGACACGATGCCGATGATGTTGAGCACCGTGACGATCGCTATCGACACGACGACGATGACCCAGGCGGGTAGCGCGGGCAGCGCCGCGTTGAGGTAGAGCCCGATGACCAGATAGTTCAGCATCGGCAGGAACAGGTAGTCCAGCAGCAGCGACCACCCGGCCAGGAAGCCGACGGGGGCGCCAAAAGTGCGCTGCGTGTAGGTGTATGCCGAACCGGCGACCGGAATCGCCGCCGCCATCCGCGCGTAGGACAGCGCGGTGAACACCATCGTGATGAGCGTGACGATGTAGGCCAGCGGCAGCCGGCCGCCCGAGGTCTCGGTGACGATGCCATAGGTGGTGAACACCGTCAGCGGGACCATGTAGACCAAGCCGAACAGCACGAGCGACGGCAGGCCGAGCGCTCGTTTCAGGTGCCCCTCGTGGGGGCCGGTGATGAATTCCGCGGTCATGGTCGTACCTTTCCTTCGTCAGCCCGGTAGGCCTGCGCACCGCGCAAGTAGGTGGCGTGGATGCCCACGCCCGGCAGATCCAGCGGCGGTGTGTTCCGCGGATCTCGGTCGAGCCACACCAGGTCGGCACTGGCACCGGGAATGATCACTCCCCAGGTGTTTTCGGCGTAGGCCTGGTAGGCAACGGCTCCGGTGTACGACGACAGCGCGCGCTCGATCGGCACGATCTCGTGCGGTGTCCAACCACCTTCCGGCTGGCCTTCGGCAGTGAGCCGGGACGTCGCCACCGCGATGCCGTCGAGTGGGGCACCAGAGGACACCGGCCAATCCGAGCCGAACGCCAGCGCCGCACCGGATCGGTTCAGCGTCTGCATCTGGTACTGCCGGTCGCTGCGTTCGACGCCGAGCCGGGGGATGGTCAGCACCGTCATCAACGCATCCATCTGCGCCCACAGCGGCTGCATGTTGGGGATGACGCCAAGCTCCGCGAACCGCCCGATGTCGGTGTCATCCACCAGCTGAACGTGGGCGATGACCGGCCTGCGATCGCGAATCCCGTTGCGTGACACGGTGTACTCGATGGCGTCGAGGGCCTGGCGGACGGCGGCGTCGCCGATGGCGTGGATATGGATCTGCAGTCCGAGCTCGTCGACCCGGCGTGCCGCCTCGGCCAGCGAGTCGCCCTCCCAGTTCTGCATACCCCGGTTTCCCCCCGAGTCGCTCCGCTCCTGCCCCCTGGAATGGCTGTGCAGCCCGGAGCAGTACGGCGCCAGCAGCGCACCGGTCTCGTTCTCGACGACGCCATCGGCGAAGAACTTCACCGTGTTCGCCGTCAGCAGGGGAGATCCGGCCTCTTCGACCGCACGTCGTGACTCGGCGAATTGGGTTACCTGCGAATCGAAGTGCCGCGGGTCGGCGTACAACGCCAGGTTGAACCGCATGCGCAGGGCGCCCTGGCGAGCCGCTTCGACATAGGTGGCGACGTCACCGGGTTCGACCCAGGCGTCCTGTACCCAGGTGACACCGCGGGCGAGGTAGTAGTCGGCGGCGGTGCCGAGTGCGCCGATGCGCTGCCGCTCGTCGCGCGGCGGCATCACGTTCATCACCAGATCCGTTGCGCCCCATTCCCGCAACGTGCCCAGTATCGAGCCGTCCGGTCGGCGGGGGATCTCACCGAGCACCGGGTCCGGTGTGTCGGCGGTGATGCCGGCCCGCTCGATGGCCGCGGTGTTGCACCACACCGTGTGGTAGTCCCACGCTCGCAACACCACCGGCCGATCGGGCACCGCGGCATCGAGCCATCGGGCGTCGAACAGTCCGCCCTCGGCCAGGCTGCCATCGTAGGAGGCGCCGACGATCCATTCCTCGTCCGGGTGTTCCTCGGCATAAACCTTGACAGCAGTTACGATTTCGTCGATGGTGCCGCAGCTGCGGACCGGCGGCCCGACTGCTTCCAGCCCGCCGTACAGCGGATGTGCGTGGCCGTCGCCGAACGACGACATCAGGAACCCGTTGGCGAGGTCGACGTGCTCACAGTCCAAGCCGGCTGCCAGTTCTCGGGCCTGCGCACCCAGCGCACGGACGACCCCATCGGTCACCAGAAGGGCATCGGATTCCTGTCCCATACCGGTCCACACCACACCACCGGTGAACAGCGTCGAGCTCATTTGACCACCGCCGTCGCGGCGTGACCGGCGCCGTACGGCTCGTCGGCGGCCACTGGCCGGGTCAGCGCGGCATAGGTGTCAGGACGTCGGGTCAGCAGAAAAGGGAAGAGCTCCAACCAGTCTCGGCGCTGGTCGAGGTCCAGATCGGCGATCAGGATGGCCTCCTCGTCGCGCGGTGCCTGCACCAGCACCCGGCCGTAGGGGTCGGAGATGAAGGAGGAGCCGTAGAACGTCACGGTCCCTTCGTCGCCGACCCGATTGGGCACCACCATGAACAGCCCGCTATTGATGCCGTTGGCCACGATGACCTGTTGCCAGAGCGGCCGGGTGTCGAAGTCGGGAAAGACCGGCTCGGATCCGATGGCGGTGGGGTAGACGACCACCTCGGCACCGGCGAGGGAGTAATTCCGGGCGACCTCGGGGAACCATTCGTCCCAGCAGGTCGGCATTCCGATGCGGGCGTCCAATTCGTCTGGCGCGTAGACCGGATACGGGTCGGCGGCGGGGCCGGGCCGGAAGTAGGTGTCTTCGTAATAGCCGGCCGAGATCGGGATGTGCAGCTTGCGGGTCCGGCCGACGAGTTCCCCGCCGGGGGAGACCAGGATCGCGGTGTTGTAGCCCAGTCCGTCGTGCAGATCGGGGGTGCGCTCGTAGAGCGAGGCGTGCACAAAAATCCCGTTGGCCCGCGCCGCGCTCGCCGCCAGCTCGAAGGTGGGGCCGTTTTCCAGATCCTCGGCCAGTGCCGCCGGGTTGGCGCCGGCCGGGCGGTCTGCCGGATAGCGCAGCAGGGTGATCTCCGGCAGGAAGACGACCGACGCACCCTCACCGGCGGCCGTGTCGATGCCGGCACGCAGCGTGGCCAGGAGTTCCACGCGGTCCGGTCGCCACCGGTGCTGGACCAGGCCGACCCGCAGCGGCGGGCGCTGCGAGGGCGCCGACCGGGACAGCGGTTCAGGCGCGCGGGCAGTCAAGGTGATCATCGAACTCCTAAAACGAATCTATTTCGTTTTAGTGTGAACTGGCTCATAATTCTTCGCAAGAGGAAGCGAGACTTCGATGGGCCGTCCGCCGACACCACTGTTGTCGACCGACCGGATCGCGTCGGCCGCCATGGACCTGGTCCGTGCCACCGGCGAATTCACCATGCCCGATCTGGCGCGGAAATTGCAGGTCAGCCCGTCATCTCTGTACAACCACGTGTCGGGCCGGGGTCAGATTGTCGAGCTGCTGCGGGAGCGCGCGATGTCCGAGGTGCAGCTTCCCGACGACCAACCGGATCGACCATGGGCTGAGGCGGTTGCCGACATATTGCGCTCCTACCGCCGCAGCTATGCCCGGTACCCGCGGCTGATTCCCCTGCTGACGGCCTACGCGGTGAACAGCAGCCACGCCATCCGGATGTACAACATGTTGGCGGTGACCCTGCACCGCGCCGGGTTCGACGCCGCCGACACACTGCGGGCCATCACCTTGATGGACTGCTTCGTCCTGGGTTCCGCACTGGATCTGGCCGCGCCGGAGGAGCCGTGGGAATCAGGTGCGGAGGTCGGGCCCGAGCTGGCCGCCGCGCTGGCGACCGGAGCGCCCAAGCCCGCCCGAGCCGACGACGCATTCGAGTACGGGTTGGCGGTACTGCTGCGCGGCCTCACACCACGCGGCTAAGGTTTGCCGGTTCGCTCACGGTGCTTGCAACCCGGCCAGCAACAGGGCCGGCGCATACCCTCTTCCAGCTCCTCCTGGGTGCGGCGGATCCGCCGCTCGCGGGTCTTCTGCTGCTTGGCGTCCTCGACCCAGCAGATGAACTCGTTGCGCGCGAGGGGAGTGATGTCGTTCCAGGCCGCCAGCGCGGTGTCGTTGCCCAGCAGCGCAGTCCGCAAATCTGCCGGAAGCTCGTGCACCACTCCGCCGCGGACCGTTTGCGTGCCCATTCAAACAGGTTAGCCAGTCCTGCGCCGGTATCGACAGCACCCGGCGCGCGAGTCGGCTCACGCAGGATTTATTTTCTGTGACCGTTGATATTTCGCCTCGCTACCGATTTGCTCGGGCTACCGTGAACGCCATGCAGGGAGGGGCGGCGCGGTGAATGACCAGCGGGCCTCTGGACCGGGCAACCAACCAGGGGGGCCGCTCGCACGATGGTGGCGGTTACCCGACCAGTTCGAATGGCTGTCCGGGTATTTGAGGGCACGCGGACTGGCGTGGCCGACCAAGGTGTTGATGGCTCTGATCTCGGCGGGCTTGATCTTGATGGGCGCAGCCACCCCGACCATGCGCAACGTGCCGACGGTCTGGGCGTGGACATTCGGCGGCGCCGCGGTGCTCACCGGAATCACCTACACCACCCTGTGGCTGCGCGGCTGGCTGAGCCGACGGCAATCGCTGCGAATGGCCTGCTTCGGCAGTTCGCTCATCGCCGTCGGCTGCGTCATGCAGACCTATCCCATGGTCGCCCTGATGGGCTGCACCGGCATGGCCGTCGTCGGCGGCTATGCCGCGTTCTTCCACAACTCGAAGGCGATCACGTTCATCGTCGTTCTCGGGATGGCCGTCGGTGCGCTGTGCGCACTACGCGTGGTCCAGAACTACGGCTGGGCCGTCGCCGCCGCGGGGTGGTGGCTGGTCGTCGAACTGAACCTCGCCGTCCCCTTGGCGATTCAGGCGGTGATGCGCACCATGGGTGCCGATGTGGTGCGCTCCCACCAGGACCCGCTCACCGGTGTGCTGAATCGGCGTGCCTTCTATGAACGGGCCGCGCTGCTGCTCACATCGCCCGCAAACGAGCTTCACCTGGTCGCTGTGATGATCGATCTCGACGAGTTCAAGAAACTCAACGACGCCTACGGCCACATCGCCGGCGACCAGGCTCTGACCGCCGTCGGCTGGGCGCTTCGCGAAAACAGCAACAGCTCGGCGATCATCGGGCGGTTCGGCGGCGAGGAGTTCATCGTGGTCGACGCCGTGCCCGCCGAACTGGCCGAGGAACTACCCGCCCAGCTGTGCCTGGCGATCGCGGCGTTGCCCCAACCGGTGACCGCCAGCGTCGGCGCGGCCATCGTGCGATGGGAGAGCGTCACCTCGATGGACGATCTGATCCGTGCGGCCGATGCCGCCATGTATGCAGCCAAGCGGGCCGGCGGCAACCAGACGCGAATCAGCCGACCCGCCCGCGTCGACCGCTGACGCATGACGCGCTCCGGCGCGGCGGTCAGGTTTGAGCCGGTCTGCGCTGACCTGCGTGGCTTAGGGTCGACGCTGTGGCTAGTTCGAGCAGGCGGCGGCCATCACTGCGAGCGCTGATCTTCTGTTCCGTCGGCGCCATCACGCTGGTGTTCGTCGCGTCGATGACGGCGTCGATCGCGGGTCGAATCACGGTCGGCGACGCGCTACACAACCTCGGTGATCGGCTGATCCCGATCAGGAACCAAAGCTCTGAACTGAGTCGCGCGTTTGTCGACCAAGAGACCGGACAGCGGGCGTATCTGTTGACCGGCAACCCGATCGCGCTCGATCTGTATGAAGCCGCAACGGCCACGGTCAACCGCCTGGTCCCCCAACTTGATCGGGAGCTGGTCGGCATGCCGTACGCCGACGACCTGCGGGCGCTGTTCTCCGAAGAGGTGGCCCTCGCCGCGATATGGAAGAGCAGGGCGGCCGACCCGCAGATCGCCGCCCTGAAAACCGGATCGGTGCCGCGCGCCCTGCTCAATCAGATGGTCCTCGACGCGAAGAACCTGTTCGACCCGCTCCGAGAACGTTTCCGCGCAGTCAACGCCCGGCTCGACAAGCTCATCACCGAGGAGATCGAACACATCCGCTCGGTGCTCCGCACCGCGAGCAACAGCCAGTGGGTCGCACTGAGTCTCCTGGTGATCAGCGTCGTCGGGTGCATCCTCACGGTGCGACGCATGCTCACCCAGCCCGTCTCGCGGTTGGTTCGCTCGGTGCGGGCAGTGGCCGACGGTGATTACGACCAGCCCATCGGCCAGGGCGGTCCCCGTGAGATCGCGGAGATCTCGGCTGCCGTGGACGACATGCGCAACCGGCTGCGCGAACTCGCCCGCATCGACAGCGTGACCGGTTTGGTGAACCGCGGCGCGACGCTGGCCCGCTTCGACGCTGCGCTGAAGGACCCCCAGGCCCGACTGGGCGTCCTGTACTGCGATATCGATCACTTCAAACAGATCAACGACACCTGGGGTCACGCCGTGGGAGACGCCGTGCTCTCGACGATCGCCGCCAGAATGCGCGAGTGTGTCCATCTGGAAGACACCGTGGGCCGGATCGGCGGCGACGAGATACTGATCCTGCTTCCAGGCGTCGAGAGCACCCGCAAGGCCGTTGAAGTCGGTGAACGGATTCGCGCTCTGGCCGCGGAACCCATCCACCAATTCGGTCTGACGATCACCACGACCCTCAGCATCGGAGCCACCTCGTCCGCGCCCGGCGAATCGAGCGCGGCGGTCACCGCTCGGGCCGATGCCGCGATGTACCAAGCCAAACAGGCCGGCCGAAACGCCGTTGCCGGACTCGACGAGAGCCAAGGACTGAGCACTTCGGCTCATAGCTGGCAAAATTGATTCCGCAATCACAGCGAGACTTCCCGTAGGAATGGGGATGACACATGCTTCGGTGGGGAGCGCTGCCACCCCGTCACGCCGACCAATACGACTGGATCAGCGTCTACCTGCATGACCGCGATCAGCAGGGCATCTGGCGGACGCTGATCTTCACCGCGACGCTGGCTCTCGCGTCGTCGACGGCGCTGATGATCAAAAGCCCGCAAGGGCCGGACGGCCCGGTAGCAGTCACGGTCTGCGTCGTCGCGGCCGCGGTGGCATTGGCGGCAGCGGTCCCTTTTCTGCTGCGGTGGCCCACCCGTCGCCAGTCGTTGCTGTTCTCGTTCACCTCGACCGCGACCATCGCCGCCGCCGCGCTGTCGTACTCCAATGACTACGTGGGGCTGATGGGGTGCGCGACGTTCGCCGTGATCGGCGGCTTTGTCGCCTACTTCCACACCGCCCACGAGGTGATCGCCAACGGTGCGATAGCCGCTATCTGCGCGGTGATCCTGGCCGTCCGCGTTGTTTCCTCGACCGGCGACATCTATCTGACGGCCGCGGCGGTGGCGATCGTGGCGACGCTCAATATCGGCCTGCCATTCGGCGTCTTGTCGCTGGCCCAGACGCTGCGCGTCGACCTGCGCAGCTCGGGCCGTGACCCCCTGACCGGGCTGCACAACAGACGCTCGTTTCACCAGTCGGCCTACGAGCTGATCATGCGCAACGACACCGCGGCCAGCCGGCTGATGGTCATCGTGATCGATCTGGACAGCTTCAAGAGCCTCAACGACACCGCGGGCCACGCGGCCGGCGATGCCGCGCTGATCAGGATCAGCGAGGCGCTGGCCGACAATTGCGGCCTCTCCGCCATCATCGGCAGGTCCGGCGGGGAGGAATTCGTCATCGCCGACGTCGACCACCCCGATTCGCCGGATGTCGTGGCCGAACGGCTGCGCCGCGCCATCGCCGAACTACCGGTACCGGTGACGGCGAGCATCGGCACCGCCTGCGCACCGTTGAACAACGGCTCCCATGTCAACCTGCGGCTCCTCGACGAACTCGTCGAGGCCGCCGATGCCGCGATGTACGCGGCCAAACGCGCCGGCGGGAATCAGGTGCGTCATGCAGCCGTATGACCTGCGGTCGTGGCCGGCCCGTGGTCGAGTGTCCACCCGCCGGCCGCTCGGCCGATGACGGTGCTTATCGTCGTCGCCAAGGTGGCGCTGGTCGCATTCTTGGTGGTGGGAATCGTCACCATCGCGGTGACTTTCGTGCGCCGGCGGCGCCGGCGTGAACCGCTACCGGCGTGGTCGCCGACCGGCTACTACTACGGCTATGCCCGAACGCCTCTGCCCCCGTGGGTCGACGAATACGGCACGGTGATCGATCCCGAGGACGACGACCCGCCCGGCACGCATCACGCCGGGCACGCCTGAGCGAGAGTGCGCTGTTGGGCAAGGATGGCCGGGTTCAGCGCCACCGATTGGTGGGCCAGCCACGACACAGCCCTGGCGGTTGCGGTTGCCGCCAACAGAAAAACCCCGGCGGAAAGCCGGGGTTTTTCTCCACTGTGTGGGCGAAGGGGGACTTGAACCCCCACGTCCCGAAGGACACTGGCACCTGAAGCCAGCGCGTCTGCCATTCCGCCACTCGCCCGAAACAACCGGGGGAGCGTATCACGGTCGAGGGGGTGAACCTCAACTCGCGCCCGCGGCTCGGACCAGCCTAGCGACCCCTGTCACAGTCCCGTCGCCGGTGCCCTGACCTGGTCTAACACGATTCTCAGAATTCTCATGGTGACGGCGCGTCGACCTGGGCCGATAGCATCAAGGTGAACAAGCGTCGACGCAACACGCACACGTACTCGAGCTAGGCGGTGAGATGAGTAACCAGAGAGGTCTGGTTCAACGCATCGAGCGCAAACTCGAGAACACCGTGGGCGACGCATTCGCCCGGGTATTCGGCGGATCAATCGTCCCGGCGGAGGTGGAAGCTGCGCTGCGGCGGGAAGCCTCTGCAGGTGTGCAAACCCTTCCCCATGACCGTTTTTTGGCCCCCAACGAGTACGTCATTACGCTCAGTCCAGCTGACTTCGAGAAGGTCAGCGCCGATCGCGATCTCACCACGGACACTTTTGCCAAACACTTGGGCGGCTACATCCGTGATCAGGGATGGCAAACGTATGGTGATCTGGTCGTCAGGTTCGAGCAGTCGCCGAATCTGCACACCGGCCAGTACCGTGCGCGCGGCGTCGTCAACCCGGACGCCGACCCCCACCCGTCCCTCGCCACAACCGCCCCGCCAGAATCGAACCAGGCGTACACCGCAGAACCAGGAGTACCAGCGATGAGCAACGACCCCAGCTACCGAGGCGACCAGGGTCAGGGGCGGCCCGGCGACGACTACTACGACGAGCGCTATCCGCGCCCGCAGGACGAGCAGCGCGGCGCCCCCGAGCAGCGTGGCCCCTATCCGCCCGAACAAGGTGGCTACGGCCCCCCGCCCAACGAGGGCTACGGCCAGCGGCCGGGCTACCCCGAGCAGGGTGGATATGGCGGCGGCCAGGGCTACGGCCAGGCCCCCGAGCAGCGTCCCCCGGCCGGCGGCTACGGCGGCCAGGGCTACGACCAGGGCCAGGGCTATGACCAGGGCTATCGGCAGGGCCCGCCGCCGGGATACGGCGCACCCTCCTACGGTCCGCCGCAAGGCGGCGGCTACGCACCCCAGGGCCCACCGTCCAGCGACTATGACTACGGCCGCGGGCCGGGCCGGCACGAAGACGCCGGCTACGGCCGTCCCGAGCCTCGACCCGCTTACCCCGACCAGGGCGGCTATGAGCAGCAAGGCTACGGCCAGCCTGCCGGCGGCTACGGCCGCCAGGACTACGGCCAGCCCGACTACGGTCAGCCGGCTGGACGGGGTTACGAGCAGGGCGGCTACGCCGAACCCGCCGGGCGCGACTACGACTACGGTCAGCCCGCCGGCGGCGGTTACGGCGGATACGCCCAGCCGCCCGCCCAGGGCGAATACCCGTCCGCCGGGCACGCGGTCACCCTGCAGCTCGACGACGGCAGCGGACGTACCTACCAGCTGCGCGAAGGGGCCAACGTCATCGGCCGCGGCCAGGACGCCCAGTTCCGGCTGCCCGATACCGGTGTCTCACGCCGGCATCTGGAGATCCGGTGGGATGGCCAGGTCGCGCTGCTGTCCGACCTCAACTCCACCAACGGGACCACGGTGAACAACGCCCCGGTACAGGAGTGGCAGCTGGCCGACGGCGACGTCATCCGGCTGGGCCACTCCGAGATCATCGTCCGCGTTCACTGAGGTCGGCAGAGGTCGCAGCTTGGTTGACGCGGAGTGGCTTCACCCGCGTACCCACCGGCGTCCAAGTATCGTGACGGTGCCGAAGTCGGCCCGGTGCCTGCTGGTATCGCGGGAACGGCGAGCGGGGCACGAGGACGGAGAGGACGCCGGATGCAGGGGTTAGTTCTGCAGCTGACGCGCGCCGGCTTCCTGCTGTTGCTGTGGCTGTTCATCTGGTCTGTGCTGCGCGTCCTGCGCAACGACATCTACGCGCCGACCGGCGCCGTGATGGTCCGCCGCGGCCTCGCGCTGCGCGGCGCGCTCCTGCCGTCCCGTCAGCAACGGCACGCCGCCCGCTACCTGGTGGTCACCGAGGGAGCACTGGCCGGCACCCGGATCACCCTGGGCACCCAGCCGGTGCTGATCGGCCGCGCCGACGACTCCACGCTGGTGCTGACCGACGACTACTCGTCGACCCGGCACGCCCGGCTGTCGCCGCGCGGTGCCGACTGGTACGTAGAAGACCTAGGATCGACCAACGGCACATACCTCGACAGGGCGAAGGTGACGACGGCAGTACGCGTTCCGGTTGGCACGCCGGTACACATCGGCAAGACGGTGATCGAGTTGCGCCCGTGACCCTTGTCCTTCGCTATGCCGCCCGCAGCGACCGGGGTCTGGTCCGCGCCAACAATGAGGACTCCGTCTACGCGGGCGCGCGCCTGCTGGCCCTCGCCGACGGTATGGGCGGACACGCAGCCGGCGAGGTGGCCTCCCAGCTGGTGATCGCCGCGCTGGCACACCTCGATGACGACGAGCCCGGCGGCGACCTGCTGAGCAAACTCGACTCCGCGGTGCGCGATGGCAACTCCGCGATAGCCGCCCACGTCGAGCTGGAGCCCGAGCTCGAGGGCATGGGGACAACGCTGACCGCAATCCTGTTCGCCGGCAACAGACTTGGCCTTGTCCACATCGGTGACTCGCGCGGCTATCTGCTGCGTGACGGCGAACTGAGCCAGATCACCAAGGACGACACCTTCGTGCAGACCCTCGTCGACGAGGGGCGCATCACCGCCGAAGAAGCCCACAGCCATCCGCAGCGCTCGCTGATCATGCGCGCGCTCACCGGTCACGAGGTCGAGCCGACCCTGATCATGCGAGAAGCCAAGGAAGGCGACCGCTATCTGCTGTGCTCCGACGGGCTGTCCGACCCGGTCAGCCAGGAGACCATCCTGGAAGCTCTGCAGATCGACGACGTCGCCGAGAGCGCCGACCGCCTGATCGAACTGGCGCTGCGCGGTGGCGGACCGGACAACGTCACGGTGGTGGTGGCCGATGTCGTCGACCATGACTACGGCGGCCAGACCCAGCCGATCCTGGCAGGTGCGGTCTCCGGGGCCGACGATCACGTCGCCCCGCCCAACACCGCGGCCGGGCGCGCCTCGGCATTCAACCCCCGGCCTGCGCCTGCCAAGCGGGTGATCGCCGAGCCTGAACCACCACCGAAGCCTCGCTCGCGACGGCGGATGATCATCGCCACCGCCGTGATCCTGTTGGTGATCCTCGCCGGCCTCGCGGTCGGCAGGCAGATCATCCGCAGCAATTACTACGTCAGCGCCGAAAACGGCACCGTCGCGATCATGCGCGGGATCCAAGGCTCGATCCTGGGATATTCACTGCAGGAGCCGTACCTGTTGGGCTGCCTCAACGACCGCAACGAGCTGTCGCAGATCAGCTATGGCCAGCCGACCGATTCGCTGGGCTGCCAGTTGATGCGATTGCAGGATCTTCGGCCGTCGGAGCGCGCGCAGGTCTCGGCCGGGCTTCCCGCCGGGACACTCGACGACGCGATCGGCCAGCTGCGGGAATTGGCGCACAGTTCGGTGCTGCCCCCGTGCGCGCCTCCGCCGACCAGCACCCCGATCCCGGCTCCGCCTGCCACCCCGACTCCGGCTCCGAGCGCATCTCCCGCGCCGGGGCCGGCATCCGTTCCCACGACCGCACCGACCACTGCGGCGGCGCCTACCTCTGCGTCGGCGCCGACCTCTGCGTCGACCCCCGCTCCGTCGCCGAGCATGCCACTGCCGCCGGCGGCATCATCGAGCCCTACCGTGTCTCCCACTGAAAGCGGCGTCGCCCCAACGACTTCGGCTGCTCCGACACCTGCGCCGAGCCCCGCTCCGACGGTGACCCAACTACCTGCCGCGCCGCAGAAGCCGGGCACCGACTGCCGGGCGGCGGCATGAGTACCCAACCGCAGGCACCCGTCGCGCTGGCGCCGGCGACCCCGACCCGCCGCAATGCCGAACTGGTGTTGCTGTGCTTCGCCACCTTCATCACCGTGGTGGCACTGCTCATCGTCGAGGCCAACCAGGAGCAGGGCATCAGTTGGGACCTGGCGAGTTCGACGCTGGCGTTCCTCACCCTGTTCGTGTGCGCGCACCTGGCCATCCGGCGGTTCGCGCCCTACGCCGATCCGGTCCTGCTGCCAGTTGTCGCTCTGCTCAACGGACTTGGCCTGGTGATGATCCACCGCCTCGACCTGATCGGCGGCGCCATCGCCCCGCAACGCGGACCAAGCGAAGAACAGCAGATGCTGTGGACGCTGGTCGGCGTGCTCGGTTTCTCGCTGGTGGTCGTCTTCCTCAAGGACCATCGCATCCTGGCCCGCTACGGCTATACCTGCGGTCTGGTCGGCCTCGTGCTGCTGGCGATCCCGGCGCTGCTGCCCAGTCACTTCTCCGAGACCAACGGTGCGAAGATCTGGATTCGGCTCCCCGGCTTCAGTATTCAGCCCGCCGAGTTCTCCAAGATACTGCTGCTGATCTTCTTCGCCGCGGTGCTGGTGGCCAAGCGCGACCTGTTCACCAGCGCCGGTAAGCACTTCCTCGGCACCGACGTGCCCCGACCCCGCGACCTGGCCCCACTGCTGGTGGCCTGGATCGTCTCGGTCGGCGTCATGGTCTTCGAAAAGGATTTGGGCACTTCACTTCTGCTGTACGCCTCGTTCCTGGTGATGGTCTACATCGCCACCGAGCGGTTCAGCTGGGTGGTCATCGGCCTGACGCTGTTCGCCGCAGGCAGCGTGGTGGCCTACTACTTGTTCGGCCATGTCCGCGTGCGGGTCCAGACCTGGCTGGATCCGTTCGGCGACCCTGAGGGCACCGGCTATCAAATGGTGCAGTCGCAGTTCAGCTTTGCCACCGGCGGCATCTTCGGCACCGGGTTGGGCAACGGCCAACCGGGCACCGTGCCCGCCGCGTCGACGGACTTCATCATCGCCGCGATCGGAGAAGAGCTGGGCCTGGTCGGCTTGGCCGGGGTACTGATGCTCTACGCGATCGTGATCGTGCGCGGGCTGCGCACGGCCATCGCCGTGCGCGACAGCTTCGGCAAGCTGCTGGCCGCCGGGCTGGCCTCGACACTGGCGATCCAGTTGTTCATCGTCGTCGGGGGTGTCACCGGCTTGATCCCGCTGACCGGCCTGACCACGCCGTGGATGTCCTACGGCGGCTCGTCCCTGGTGGCCAACTATCTGCTGCTGGCGATCCTGGTGAAGATCTCGCACGCCGCCCGGCGACCGATCATCACCAATCCGCATGCGCCGATCGCGTCGTCGAGCACCGAGGTGATCGAGCGCGTATGAACACTTCCCTGCGCCGTATTTCGGTGATGATCATGGCGTTGATCGTGCTGCTGTTACTCAACGCGACGATCACCCAGGTCTTTCGCGCCGACGGTCTGCGGGCCGACCCGCGCAACCAGCGTGTGCTGCTCGACGAGTACTCCCGCCAGCGCGGCCAGATCACCGCAGGCGGACAGCTGCTGGCTTACTCGGTATCCACCAACGGCCACTACCGGTTTCTTCGCGTGTATCCGAATCCCCTTGTCTACGCACCGATTACGGGGTTCTACTCGCTGCGCTACTCCAGCACCGGACTCGAGCGCGCCGAGGACGGCATCCTCAACGGCTCCGATCAGCGGTTGTTCGGCCGTCGGCTCGCCGACTTCTTCACCGGGCGCGACCCACGCGGCGGCAATGTCGACACCACGATCGTGCCGCGCATTCAGCAAGCCGCGTGGGAAGCGATGCAGCGGGGCTGCACCGGCGGATGCCGCGGCTCGGTAGTGGCTCTGGAGCCGTCCACCGGAAAGATCTTGGCGATGGTGTCCTCGCCGTCGTACGACCCCAACCTGCTGGCCACCCACGACACCGAAGAACAGGGCGCCGCGTGGGAGCAGCTGCGCGACGACCCCAGCTCGCCGTTGACCAACCGGGCCATCTCCGAGACCTTCCCGCCCGGGTCGACGTTCAAGGTGATCACCACCGCGGCGGCGTTGCAGAACGGTGTGACCGACAACGATCAGCTCACCAGCGCCCCGCAGATCCAACTCCCGAACAGCACCGCGACCCTGGAGAACTACGGCGGCACGCCGTGCGGCAGCGCGCCCACCGCGTCTCTACGCGAGGCGTTCGCCCGCTCGTGCAACACAGCCTTCGTGGAATTGGGTATCCGGGTGGGTGCTGACGCGCTGCGCAACACCGCGCAGGCGTTCGGGTTCGACACCCCACCGGCGCCGATCCCGTTGGAGGTGGCGGAGTCGACCATCGGCCCGATCTCCGACGCCGCCGCGCTGGGGATGTCGAGCATGGGCCAGAAAGACGTGGCGGTGACACCTTTGCAGAACGCGTTGGTGGCGGCGACGATCGCCAACTCCGGTGTGATGATGCAGCCGTACCTGGTGGACAGCCTCAAGGGTCCGGACCTGTCGAGCATCAGCACGGCGGCACCTGCCCAACAGCGGCGTGCCGTATCGACGCAGGTCGCGGCTAAACTTACGGATTTGATGATCGGCGCCGAACAGATGACCCAGCAGAAAGGGGCGATCCCCGGCGTGCAGATCGCATCCAAAACCGGGACCGCAGAGCACGGTACCGACCCCCGCAACACCCCTCCCCATGCCTGGTACATCGCCTTCGCCCCAGCACAGAGCCCCAAGGTGGCGGTCGCTGTGCTGATCGAAAATGGCGGTGACCGGCTGAACGCCACCGGTGGCGCGTTGGCCGCCCCGGTCGGCCGGGCGACGATCGCGGCAGCATTGCAGGGGGCGTCATGAGCCCCCGCAGGCGAGCGAAGCGAGGCAAGCGATGAGCCCCCGCGTAGGAGTCACGCTGTCCGGCCGGTATCGGCTGCAGCGGCTGATCGCCACCGGCGGTATGGGTCAGGTGTGGGAGGCCGTCGACAGCCGGCTGGGACGCCGGGTCGCGGTCAAGGTCCTCAAGCAGGAGTTCTCGTCGGACCCGGAGTTCGTCGAGCGGTTCCGCGCCGAGGCGCGCACCGTCGCCATGCTCAACCACCCCGGCATCGCCGCCGTGCACGACTACGGCGAGACCGATATGGACGGCGAAGGCCGCACCGCCTACCTGGTGATGGAACTGATCAACGGTGAGCCGCTGAACTCGGTGATCAAGCGCACCGGCCGGCTGTCGCTGCGGCACGCGCTGGACATGCTCGAGCAGACCGGACGCGCGCTGCAGGTGGCCCACGCCGCCGGACTGGTGCACCGCGACGTCAAGCCGGGCAACATCCTGATCACGCCGACCGGTCAGGTGAAGCTCACCGACTTCGGTATCGCCAAAGCCGTCGACGCCGCGCCCGTCACCCAGACCGGAATGGTGATGGGCACCGCCCAGTACATCGCCCCCGAGCAGGCACTGGGTCACGACGCCACCGCTGCCAGCGACGTGTACTCCCTGGGAGTTGTTGGCTACGAAGCGGTTTCGGGTAAGCGGCCGTTCATCGGCGACGGTGCACTGACGGTGGCGATGAAGCACATCAAGGAGACGCCGGCACCGCTGCCTGCCGACCTGCCGCCGAACGTGCGCGAGCTGATCGAGATCACCCTGGTGAAGAACCCGGGCATGCGCTACCGCAACGGTGGTCAGTTCGCCGACGCGACCGCCGCCGTGCGGGCGGGTCGGCGCCCGCCGCGGCCCAACTCCGCGCCGACCATCCGCGCCACCCCGGCCTCGATCCCGGGCAGTTCGCCGCGGATGCCTGCCGCCGCCCCGCCGACCGGGACGCGGCCACGGGCCAACACCGGCAGTCACCGCCCGCCGCCGCCGCGGCGCACCTTCTCCTCCGGCCAGCGGGCACTGCTGTGGGCGGCCGGCGTGCTGGGGGCGTTGGCGATCATCAGCGCCATCCTGATCGTGCTCGCGGACAAAGACCGCAAGGACAACAAGCCCGTCGAGCAGACTGTCACCGACACCGTCACCCCGCCCACCAGTCAGGTCGCGCCGTCGGGTTGGACGGAACGCCACCTCGGCGGTATTCCTGGAGGGCAGATCGGGGTACCCCGACTCAGCGCTGCCAGCCTCGGTGTTGGTTCGCTGTCCGAGGCTGTTGACACCGACGAGAAACCACGATGACCACCCCACAGCACCTGTCCGACCGCTACGAGCTGGGCGAGATCATCGGCTTCGGCGGCATGTCCGAGGTGCACATGGCCCGCGACACGCGCCTGCACCGCGACGTCGCGGTCAAGGTGTTGCGCGCCGACCTGGCCCGAGACCCGAGCTTCTACCTGCGGTTTCGCCGCGAGGCGCAGAACGCCGCCGCGCTGAACCATCCCGCGATCGTGGCTGTCTACGACACCGGTGAGGCCGAGACCGCCAACGGCCCGCTGCCGTACATCGTGATGGAGTACGTCGAGGGCGTAACCCTGCGCGACATCGTGCACACCGACGGCCCCATCCCGTACCGCCGGGCCATCGAGATCATCGCCGACGCCTGCCAGGCGCTGCATTTCAGCCATCAGCACGGCATCATCCACCGCGACGTCAAGCCGGCGAACATCATGATCTCCAAGACCGGCGCGGTGAAGGTCATGGACTTCGGCATCGCCCGGGCGCTGGCCGACGTGGGCAACAGCGTCACCCAGACCGCGGCGGTGATCGGCACCGCGCAGTACCTGTCGCCCGAGCAGGCCCGCGGCGAGCCGGTCGACGCGCGCTCCGACGTCTATTCGCTGGGCTGTGTGCTCTACGAGATCCTGACCGGCGAGCCGCCGTTCGTCGGTGATTCGCCGGTGGCGGTCGCCTATCAGCACGTCCGCGAGGATCCGGTGCCGCCGTCGCAGAAGCACTCGGGCATCTCCCCGGAGCTGGACGCGGTGGTGCTCAAGGCGCTGGCGAAGAACCCGGACAACCGCTACCAGACCGCCGCCGAGATGCGCACCGACCTGGTGCGGGTGCACAACGGCGAAGCCCCTGAGGCACCGAAGGTGCTCAGCGCCGCCGAGCGGACCTCCATGCTCAACGCGGCGCCGGCGGCGCCCTCCCGCGGGGACGAGACCGACGAGATGCCGCGGCACGGCGCGCTGGTCGAGAATGACCGGGCGGGCGGGTCGATCGGGCGCTGGCTGATCGTCGTCGCGGTGCTGGCCATCCTGACGGTGGTGGTGACCATCGGGATCAACATGGTCAGCGGCAACCCCCGCAATCTGCAGGTGCCCGATGTACGCGGGCAGGCACAGCAGGATGCTGTGGTGGCGTTGCAGAACAAGGGCTTCAAGATCCGGAGCCAGCAGAAGGCGGACAACACGATTCCGCCGGGCAGCGTCATCAGCACTGATCCGCCGGCCAACTCGATGGCTGCCGCGGGAGACGAGATCACCATCAACGTCTCCTACGGTCCCGAGCAGCGCGAGATTCCGGACTGCTCCGCCAGCCTGTCCTACGGCGAATGCGTCCAGAAGCTCAAGGACGCCGGCTTCACCAAGTTCAAGCAGGTGAACTCACCGTCCACGCCTGACCAGAAGGACAAGGTGCTGTCGACGGTTCCGCCGGCCAACCAGACTTCAGCGATCACCAACGAAATCACGGTGGTCGTGGGCAACGGGCCGCAGACCGCCGAGGTGCCGGTCGTCGCGGGACAGACGGTCGACGTCGCCCAGCAGATCCTCACGGCCTCTGGATTCCTCAAGACGCTGCCGGTTCCGACGGACGGCACGGAACCGTCCGGTCAAGTGGTCGGCACCGATCCGCCCAACGGACAGACCGTGCCTCAGGACACCGTGATCCAGATCAAGGTGTCCAAGGGCAATCAGTTCGTGATGCCGGACTTGCGGGGCATGTTCTGGACCGACGCCTCACAGCGGCTGGCGGCGTTGGGGTGGACGGGGATACTCGACAAGGGCGCAGACGTGCAGAACAGCGGGCAGAAGTCCGCAGCCGTGGTGACCCAAAGTCCGGCGCCGGGCACGCCGGTGAAGTTCAGCGACCCGATCACCCTCAGCTTTGCGTCGTAGATAGCTCGGGCTGGCCGCCGATGGCGTGCCGCACGGTGTCGGCGACCTCTTGTTCGAGGCGGTGCACCAGCGACTCCTCGGGGGCCTGTCCGCAGAAGCCCAGCCAGTTGGCCAGCATCCGGTGACCGCCCTCGGTCAGGATCGACTCCGGGTGGAATTGCACGCCGTGGATCGGCAGTTCGACGTGGCGCACAGCCATGACTACGCCGCCCTCGGTGCGCGCGGTCACCTCGAGTTCGGCCGGCATGGTTTCCGGCAGGATCGTCAGCGAGTGGTAGCGCGTCGCCGTGAATGGGTCCGGAAGTCCGTGCAGCACACCGATATTGGTGTGATAGACCGTGCTGGTCTTGCCGTGCAGCAGTTCGGGCGCGCGGTCGACGGTCCCGCCGAATGCCACACCGATCGCTTGATGCCCGAGGCACACACCCAGTAGTGGGGTGCCGGTCGTGGCGCACGCCCGAACCAGCGGGATCGAGGCGCCGGCACGTTCCGGCGTACCCGGTCCAGGGCTGAGCAGGATCCCGTCGAACTGGGTGGCAACGCCGGCCTCGTCGGCCAGGCGGTCGTCGTCATTGCGCCAGACCTGCGCGTCCACCCCGAGCTGGCCCAGATACTGGACGAGGTTGAACACGAAGCTGTCGTAATTGTCGACCACCAACACCTGCATCAGGCCAGGTTACCTGGGGTGGTACAGGTCAGTAGCCCACCGGACCCGCCGGCTGGGCGTAGCGCATCCGCACCGGCTCGGTGTAACCGGCGACCTGGACATCGTCGCGGACCTGCTCGGTGTAGCCGAGCCCGAACCGCACGACGTACTGCTTGTAGAGCGTGACCAAGGGAGCGGACGCCAGGGCGGACTGCATCGCGGAAGCGTCGCCGATCGCGGTGACCGTGTACGGCGGGCTGTACGTGCGTCCGTTGAGCAGCAGGGTGTTGCCGACGCAGCGCGGAGCGGACGTGCCGATGATGCGCTGATCCTGCATCTGGATCGCCTCGGCGCCGGCGCTCCACAGCGCGTTGAGGACGGCCTGGATGTCCTGCTGGTGGACCACGAGGTCATCGGGGGACGCGTCGCGGGGGAAGCGCCCGTTTGCGTCGCGCTGGGCGTCGGAGAGGGTGACCACCAGGCCGGGCCCGTGTACCGGATTCAGCCCGGCAGAGGCGGCCAGTTCGTCGGCGCGAGCCTGCATGGCCGCCAGTGCGGTGCCGGATCCGCCGCCATGGGTGGAGTCGATCTGCGACGCCAGTGCGTCGCGCTGGGCGCTGAGCCGGTCGACGGACTGCTGCGCGTCGTGCACCAAGTCGACCAGCCGGGGTGAGTCGCTGCGGCGGATCTCGCTGCCGCCGGAGACACCGTGGGTGGCGGCCAGCAGAACGCCTGCCAACAGGCACACCACCGGGACACCGAACCGCCACGGCGAGCGCGTGGCACCCGTCGTTGCTGCCGCCGGAATTGTCGGGTCACGGCGCCGCTGCGTTAATCTCATAGACGATCTGCGCACCATCGTCGCAGAAGATCCCGGCCCGAAGGTACCCATGCCCAAGTCCAAGGTTCGCAAGAAGAACGACTTCACGGTCAACCCGGTGAGCCGCACTCCGGTCAAGGTGAAGGCCGGACCGTCGAGCGTGTGGTTCGTGGTGCTGTTCATCAGCCTGATGCTGATCGGGCTGGCCTGGCTGCTGGTGTTCCAGCTGGCCGCCTCCGGGTACGACACTCCGAGCGCCTTGCAGTGGATGGCCAAGCTGGGCCCCTGGAACTACGCGATCGCCTTCGGCTTCATGATCTCCGGTTTGTTGCTGACGATGCGGTGGCGCTGACCGGCCGCGATACCTCGGCTGCTTCATGCTGTGCGAACACCGTTCCCGGGCTGGCAACCTCCTGGTCACCCAATCACACGCGTGTGATTCATCCCCATTGTTGATAGCACCTGTGGATAACTGCATACCTCGCGGTAGAGGTGTCGGAGGCAGCTGTGCAGCAAACTGATTGGGCGCCGAAAACTCCCGCCATCGCAGCTCTGGGGATCGGGGGTGTCTTGATGGCAATCGTCTGTGTGACCGTCATCACAGACGTGCCCGGGCGGATCCTCACGGCGATTGCTGCGCTCGGACTGGTCGCGTTCGCGATCGGATCATGGCGGGCGCGACCCCGGCTGGCTATCACTGGTGACGCCCTGGTGTACCGCGGGTGGTTCCGCGCCCAGACATTGCGCCGAGCCGACATCACGCTGATCCGGATCACCGAGTTCCGCCGCATCGGTCGCAAGGTCCGACTCCTGGAGATCGACACGACGGCCGACCGGCTGATCGTGCTCAGTCGGTGGGACCTGGGAACCGACCCGGTCGAGGTCCTGGACGCGCTGACCGACGCCGGATTCGCGGGCCGCCGGTAACTCGTTGAGAAAGCACTGAGGGCGAGAATTCCGCGGAATCCTCGCCCTCAGTACTGCCTCAATGCACGGTTCAGGAAATGGTGACCGACTCGATCACGACATCCTCGGTGGGCCGGTCGTTGCGATCGGTCGCCGTGGTGGCGATCGCATCGACGACCTTCTGCGACTCGGGATCGACGATCTCACCGAAGATCGTGTGCCGACGGTTCAGGTGCGGGGTCTTGCCGACGGTGATGAAGAACTGCGAGCCGTTGGTACCCGGACCTGCGTTGGCCATGGCCAGCAGGTAGGGCTTGTCGAACTGCAGCTCCGGGTGGAATTCGTCGGCGAACTTGTAGCCCGGGCCGCCGCGGCCGGTACCCGTCGGGTCACCGCCCTGGATCATGAATCCGTCGATGACGCGGTGAAAGACGGCGCCGTCGTAGAAGGGGCCCGAGGTGCTGCCCGACGCGTTCTCCGTCGAGTACTCCTTGGTGCCCTGAGCCAGACCAACGAAGTTGGCGACGGTCTTGGGGGCGTGGTTACCGAACAGGGCGATCTTGATGTCGCCGCGGTTCGTGTGCAGGGTCGCTGTTGCGGTTGCGATGTCGCTCGTCACGGGAACTCAGTGTGCCACTAGGCGCGAGTGGCCGATCCCGCGGCCACCCCGGTAGCGCTGTGGCAGTGTTGATGGCGTCAACGCGCCACCGGTGTCGGGAGGACCACATGGGCCGCAAGAGTCAACCCAAACTCACGTCGCGGGAGCGGCTGAACCGCGGACTGCACTACACAGCCGTCGGCCCGGTGGACATCACCCGCGGCGTGGTGGGCATCACCGCGAATTCAGCGGAATCGGCGGCGGTCGCGCTGCGGCGGCGCGCCCGCGAGGCCCGTGCGGTGCAGCAGGAGGTCGGCGCCGAGCTCGAGGCGGTCAAGCAGGTGGTGGCCGAGCTGCCGCAGGTCTTTCAGGAGGTCCGGACGGCTCGGCATCGGCGCCGCCGGCGGCTGTTCGTGTTCGGCTTCCTCGGCTTGGCAGGGGTGGGTGGGGCAGTGGCGTTCGTGATCGCGCGACGGTCGTCGACACCCGAGCCCTCGCCCCGGCCGCCCAGTGTCGACGTCTCGCCGAAAATTTGACGGACTAACAGCTTGGTGTTGCCCACTGGCCGCGCCCACAGGGCGTCTTCAGTTCGCTTGCCCGCCAACAGAATTTGCCGCGATTGCCACTCGTCTCGTGGATGCGTCACAATCTAGTTTGCTGGACTAGTCAATTACGTGTTGCGACAAGTCCGCGATTTTCCTTTGCCAGAACCGGCCGAAGGTGCATTATGTCGGCATGGGTTGGGGGAGCCTTACGCATCAGAAGGTCAAGTGCGCGATCTGCAGCCACGAGCAGACGCTGCTGCTCGACAGGGACACGTTCACCTGTCGTCGCTGTAAGAAGACATTGCCGCGCCGGCTGGCGGTACCGGCCGGCCGCTGAATGGCGGCGGCGACGACCAATCTCTGTGGAGCCTAGGAGATTCGAACTCCTGACATCTGCCTTGCAAAGGCAGAATCATGGCGCAGTTCAGGTGATTTCACCGATGCCGACGTGTTCAAAAACGCAACTGTACCGAAGCGACGAGCCGAAATGGCGCCGCAGCGATCCCATTCTCCGACGGCGGAACGATGAAGTTTCTGCCCTGGCACGGGGGCCGAGCCTGAGCGGCACTCACGGCTACTGAGGGTCCTTCGGACGCAGGGGGTGCCAGCATAATGTGGTGGGTATGTGGCTAGTTGTCGGGAAGGTCCTGTTGCTGCTCTTCTTAGTTGTGGGAGTTGCGGTAATTGTGGTGACTTACCGTCGTAAGTCAAAGAATGTGGAGTCCCGCCCAGACCCGAATGGGTACTTGGCCCACTTCAACCACCCCACCCTCACGCCACCAGAGTGGGTCAACTGGACCGATGACAACAGCGAAGGCCCCCCGACGAAGCGTGATCGAGCAGGCCCGTAACTTTCGGCCGCAATCAGGCCGGGCATGCTTTGCCGAGGTCTACCTGTTCGGGAACGAACTCCTGGTTCACCCGCGCAGCATCCTGAGCCCACTGCGGCGGGGCCGCATCTGACGGACCGCCCGTCGTGTCGCTACGGCTGCGTTCAACCACCCCAACTGTCTCATCTGCCCGGCCACGAGTCCGCGGCGCTGACGTTGGACCGCCACGGCCACCTGTACAACTCGGATGTCGAGGCTGTTGGGGTAGCGATGAATGCTCTTTTAACTCGGGCGTGTGGGCAAGATGTGGGCACGGAGGCCGCCTGAATGCAGAACAGGCCAAACCCGAAAAGGTCTGACCTGCGCGAATCATTGTGGAGCCTAGGAGATTCGAACTCCTGACATCTGCCTTGCAAAGGCAGCGCTCTACCAACTGAGCTAAGGCCCCTCGCGTCTCACTCGTCGAGGGTGTGCCAGACCTCGCCGCGGCGGGCCCGAACAACGACGGCGCCCGCGACCAACACTGCCAACAGCAATGCAATCCGCACGGGCGCCCTTCCCGATGACCGAGACATCGTGGGCCTAGGAGGACTCGAACCTCCGACCTCTTCGTTATCAGCGAAGCGCTCTAACCGCCTGAGCTATAGGCCCGTATTCGCATACGACCGAGCGCCGAGATTACCGCACCGGAGGTGCTGCACCCAAACCGGTGCATCCGGCGCTAGTCCCGGTCGGCCAGTGTGACCTCGACACCACCGACGATGTCGGTGCTGAGGTTGTAGATGAACGCTCCCACGGTGGCCATCGCTGTCAGCAGGACGATGTTCACCAGACCGATGAGCGCCGCACCGCCGAAGATCGTGCCGCTGGACACCAGCTCGCCGCCACCACCGCTGGTGGCCGTCAACAAGTCGCCGACGTTGCTGTTCAGCTTGCTCCACACGCCCATACCGCCGAGCACCAGATACAGGAATGCCACCGCGACCATCCACACGAAGAACAGCGCCACCGACAGCAGCAGCGACACTTTCAGTGCGCTCCACGGATCGATGCGCCGGATCTGCATGCTGGCCCGCACCGGCCCGCGCGAACGGTTGGCGCCGACCTGGACTCGGGTGGCCGCCCCGGCCGGTCGAGCCGGCTGATCCGCGGCCGGTTTGCGTTGCTGCGCAACAGGCTTGGGCGGGGCAACGCCGGAAAGGTCCGGTAGCTCGCTGACATAACCCTCGGGACGGGCGGCCTCCGAGCGGTTGCCCTCAGCACGCGGCTCGGGCCGTGGCTCAGGCCTGGCGTCGGGCCGAGGCTCGGCACGCTGCTCGGGCTGGCGCTCCGGCTGCTGGCGCTCGGGCTGCTGCGGACCGCCCGACCCTAGATCGGGCGCGGCGGTGCCGCTGATGAAGCGGTTCACCCGTTGCTCGAGGCCCGGACCTCCCGGCGGCGCCTGGCGCGGTTGCGCCTCACCGGCCGGTCGCTGGGGTGCGCCACCCTGCCGCGCTCGCGCAGCACCGCGCTGCCACGGCGGCGCCTCGCCGGACCCACCATTGGTGAGTCGGGGACCGGTCCGCTCGGCCGAGCCGGTCCCGTTACCCGGGCCCTCGCTCGGTCCGGGTTGGCCCGGCTCGTTCGGTGCGCTCACCGCCACTCCTAACCTGTCGCCCCGCCGCGCTACGTCTCGTCGGACGTGCCGTCGGCTTCAGAGTCCAGCTCGCCCACGTCGTCGGTGCTGTCCTGCTCCTCGGCATTGCGGGCGATAGCCAACAGTGTGTCGCCCTCACCCAGGTTCATCAAGCGAACGCCCTTTGTCTGGCGCCCGGCCTTGCGGACCTGACGGGCAGCGGTGCGGATGACACCGCCGCCTGAGGTGATGGCGTACAACTCACTGTCTTCATCGACCACCAATGCGCCCACCAGACTGCCACGACGCCGGTCGTATTGAATGGTCAGGATGCCTTTACCGCCGCGGCCCTGGGCGGTGTACTCCTCGATCGCGGTGCGCTTGGCGTAACCGCCGGCAGTCGCCACCAGCAGATACGTTCCCTCCCGCACGACGTTGAGCGACAGCAACCGATCGTCCTCGTTGAACCGCATGCCCTGCACACCCGAGGTGGCCCGGCCCATGGGCCGCAGCGCCTCGTCGGTGGCCGAGAATCGGATCGACTGGCCGTTGGCACTGACCAGCAACAGGTCTTCCTCCGCCGAGCACAGCACCGCGCCGACCAGTTCGTCGCCGTCGCGCAGGTTGATCGCGACGATGCCGCCCGAGCGGTTGGAGTCGAAGTCGGTGAGCTTGGTCTTCTTCACCAGACCGTTGCGGGTCGCCAGCACCAGATACGGAGCGTCCTCGTAGCTCTTGATCTGGATGACCTGAGCGATCCGCTCCTCGGGCTGGAACGCCAGCAGATTGGCCACGTGCTGGCCGCGCGCGGTGCGCGAGGCCTCCGGCAACTCGTAAGCCTTGGCCCGATACACCCGGCCCTGAGTGGTGAAGAACAGGATCCAGTCGTGCGTTGACGACACGAAGAAGTGCCGCACGATGTCGTCCTGCTTGAGGCCGGCGCCCTGCACCCCCTTGCCGCCACGCTTCTGGCTGCGGTACAGATCGGTCTTGGTCCGCTTGGCGTAGCCGGTTTCGGTGATGGTGACGACGACGTCCTCGCGGGCAATGAGGTCCTCGTCGGACACGTCGCCGTCGTTGGCCACGATCCGGGTGCGGCGGTCGTCGCCGTGCTTGTCGGCGAGTTCCTTGAGTTCGTCGCGGACGATCGCGCGCTGCCGCTCCGGCTTGGCGAGGATGTCCTCCAGGTCCGCGATCTCGGCCTCGATCTTGGCCAGATCGTCGACGATGCGCTGGCGCTCCAACGCGGCCAGGCGACGCAGCTGCATGTCGAGGATGGCCTGGGCCTGGATCTCGTCGACGTCGAGCAGTTCCATCAAGCCCACCCGCGCCACGTCGGCACTTTCCGACGCGCGGATCAACGCGATGACCTCGTCGAGGGCATCGAGGGCCTTGACCAGACCCCGCAGGATGTGGGCCCGCTCGTTGGCCTTGCGCAACCGGTACCGGGTGCGCCGGATGATCACGTCGAGTTGGTGGTCGACGTAGTAGCGGATCATCTGGTCCAGGCGCAGCGTCCTGGGCACGCCGTCGACGATCGACAGCATGTTGGCACCGAAGCTGGTCTGCAGCTGGGTGTGCTTGTAGAGGTTGTTCAGCACCACCTTGGCCACGGCGTCGCGCTTGATCTCGACGACGATGCGCAAACCGACCCGGTCACTGGACTGGTCTTCGATGTTCGAGATGCCGCCGAGCTTGCCGTCGCGGACCTGCTCGGCGATTGAGGTGATGAAGTTGTCGTGGTTGACCTGATACGGCAACTCGGTGATCACGATCGAGGTGCGTCCGCGCGCGTCCTCCTCGATCTCCACGACGCCGCGCATCCGGATCGAGCCGCGGCCCGTGGTGTACGCGTCGTGGATGCCCTGGGATCCGACGATCAAACCGTGAGTGGGGAAGTCGGGTCCCTTGACTCGCTCGCAGACCGCGGCGAGCGTCGCCTCTTCGTCGGCTTCGTGGTTCTCCAGGCACCAGTAGACGGCCTCGGCCAGTTCACGCAGGTTGTGCGGCGGGATGTTGGTGGCCATACCGACGGCGATACCGCCGGATCCGTTGGCCAGCAGGTTCGGGAACCGGCTCGGCAGGACCGTGGGTTCCTGGACGCGGCCGTCGTAGTTCGGGATGAAATCGACTGTCTCCTCGTCGATTTCACGCAGCATCTCCATGGCCAGCGGCGTCAGCCGAGCCTCGGTGTACCGCATGGCGGCCGCCGGGTCGTTGCCCGGTGAGCCGAAGTTGCCCTGGCCGTCGACCAGCGGGTAGCGCAACGACCATGGCTGCGCCATGCGCACCAGGGTGTCGTAGATCGACGAATCTCCGTGGGGGTGATAGTTACCCATCGTCTCGGCGACCGAACGCGCCGACTTGGCGTGGCCGCGGTCGGGCCGGAATCCGGAGTCGAACATCGCGTAGAGCACGCGGCGGTGCACGGGCTTGAGACCGTCACGAACCTCGGGAAGCGCACGACCGACGATGACGCTCATCGCGTAGTCGATGTAACTGCGCTGCATCTCCTGCTGGATGTCGACCGGTTCGATGCGGTCGCCGGCCTCGTCGCCGGGGGGCAGGGTGGTGTCAGTCATGTGATTCCTCTGTTGTCCCTACGAAGGGCGATACGTCACTAAACATCAAGGAAGCGAACGTCTTTGGCGTTGCGGGTGATGAAGCTGCGGCGTGCCTCGACGTCCTCGCCCATCAGGATCGAGAACAGCTCGTCGGCTGCGGCCGCGTCGTCCAGGGTCACCTGGCGAAGCACCCGGACCGACGGGTCCATCGTGGTCTCCCACAGCTCCTTGGCATCCATCTCGCCCAGACCCTTGTAGCGCTGGATACCGTCGTCGACGTTGATCTTCTTGCCGGCCGCCTTGCCCGCCTCCAGCAGACCGTCGCGTTCGCGGTCGGAATAGGCGAACTCGGGCTCGCTGCGCTGCCATTTCAGCTTGTACAGCGGCGGCTGCGCCAGGAAGATGTGGCCGTTTTCCACCAGCGGCTTCATGAACCGGAACAACAGTGTCAGCAGCAGTGTCGAAATGTGTTGTCCGTCAACGTCAGCGTCAGCCATGAGCACGATCTTGTGGTAGCGCAGCTTGGCCAGGTCGAACTCGTCGTGGATGCCGGTACCGAGTGCGGTGATGATGGCCTGGACTTCGGTGTTCTTCAGCACCCGGTCGATGCGGGCCTTCTCGACGTTGATGATCTTGCCGCGCAACGGCAGGATCGCCTGGAACATCGAGTCGCGGCCGCTCTTGGCCGAGCCACCGGCCGAATCACCCTCCACCACATACAATTCGGACAACCGCGGGTCTGTGGAGCGGCAGTCGGCGAGCTTGCCGGGAAGTCCGCCGATATCGGTTGCGCTCTTGCGCCGCACCAGCTCTCGCGCCTTACGCGCGGCGATACGCGCCTGTGCCGACGACACCGCCTTGTTCACGACGGTCTTGGCTTCCGTCGGGTTGGACTCGAACCAGTGGGTGAGCTGCTCGTTGCAGATCTTCTGCACGAACGACTTCACCTCGGTATTACCGAGTTTCGTCTTCGTCTGCCCCTCGAACTGTGGCTGCGACACCTTCACCGAGATGACCGCTGCCAGTCCCTCGCGGATGTCGTCACCGGTGAGGTTGGCGTCCTTTTCCTTGAGGAGCTTCTTGTCCTTGGCGTACTTGTTGACCACCGTGGTCAACGCGGCACGGAACCCCTCTTCGTGGGTGCCGCCCTCGTGGGTGTTGATGGTGTTGGCGAAGGTGTGCACCGACTCCGAATAACCTGCGTTCCACTGCATGGCGATCTCGACCTCGTGGCCCTCACCCTTGCCGTCGAAGTCGATGACGCTGGGCTGGATCGAGTTCTTGGTGCGGTTGATGTGCTTGACGAAGTCGACCAGACCACCCGGGTAATGGAATACCCGGTGCTTCACCTTGTGCGGTGCGATGGCCTCGGCGGCTTTCTCCTCCGCCGACTTCGGCGCCTCGGCCGTATCGCTGACGACCTCGTCCACCACCTGCTCGGGGGTGACCCGCTCATCGGTCAGCTCGATGGTGAGGCCCTTATTGAGGAACGCCATCTCCTGCAGCCGGCGGGCAATCGTCTCGAAGTCGTAGGTGGTGGTCTCGAAGATGTCGGGGTCGGCCCAGAATCGGATCGTGGTGCCGGTCTTCTTGGTCTTCTCACCCTGGCGCAGGGTGCCCGGCACCGAGCGGTCATAGGTCTGGAACCACTCGTAACCATCGGTGCGGACGTCGGCCTCGAGCCGGACCGACAGAGCGTTGACCACCGAAACACCCACGCCGTGCAGGCCGCCGGACACCTGATAGGCGCCCTCCTCGAACTTGCCGCCGGCGTGCAGGACGGTCATGACCACGTCGATGGTGGGGATTCCGGTGGAGTGCATGGCAACCGGGATTCCGCGGCCGTCGTCGGTGACCTCGACGCCGCCGTCTTCGAGGATCCGCACCGTCACCTTCGTGGCGAAGCCCGCCATCGCTTCATCGACCGAGTTGTCGACGACCTCCCAGACGAGGTGGTGGAGCCCTCGCTCACCGGTCGACCCGATGTACATACCGGGACGTTTGCGGACCGCCTCCAAGCCTTCGAGGACTTTGATCGAGTCGGCACCGTACTGTTCGTTGGCAGCCACTAGCGGAACGCTCTCCTTGGGGTTCGCAAGCGCACGGTGTCACCGGCCGCGCGCGGGTCCTGTCCAGTCTACCGGTATGTCCGTTCCGGACTGATTCTGCGGCGGCGTTTCTACACAGCTAGTTGAGCCGTGCACGGAATTTCTCGGATCGGCATACGTGGTGACGCTTGACACGGCCTTCGGCGCGCGTCTCGTGGCTGTCAGCCGACCGTGGTAGTACAGCTCAGCCGTAGGTGTCTCGCGGGCCGCGCCCAGAGATGTGCAACCGACCCTTTCGCCACGACGGAGCCACCGGACCGGTGATCTTCATCGACTTCACCACGCCGTCTCCCACAGCGGCGGCGATCTTGGCCAACAGCTGCGACTGCACCATCCGCAACTGGGTCGCCCACGCGGTCGATTCGGCCGTCACGCTGAGCACACCGTCGCGCAGCGCGGTCGGCTGGGCATGCTCGGCAATCTGCTCACCGACCACCGTCGCCCACTGGGCGAACACCGCACCCTCGGCGACCCGGCCCGTCCAACCCCGGGATTTCGCCAGTTCGTTGGCAGCTGTCCCGAACGTCTGTGGATCCCGACGATCCGGACCGGGCCCCGACCAGGTCCGGCGACCGCCTCGCTCGGCGCCCCGGCGGGCCCGAGGGGAGCGGCCACCACGACCCACTTCCTTGCCCTGGCTGCGGGCGGCGCCGCGGGCTTCCTCCAACGCGCGGCGCACCAGGTCCATGCCGGCCAGATTCGCAAGGTGCTCGGGCGGACCGGCCGGCTCGTCGTCAGGCTCGGTCATGGCGTCACCACCTCCGACATCCGGCCACCGTCGTCGTCGCGCAAGGTGATACCGATCCGGGTGGCGTCCCAGTCAACCGGGATGTCTTCCCCGACCGCCGCGGTGATGAGCACCTGTTCGGCATCGGCTGCCACACCGGCCAGCGCCCGGCGCCGGGAGTTGTCCAGTTCGGCGAACACGTCGTCGAGGATCAGCACCGGCTCACTGCCCTCGGTACGGAGCAATTCATAGGACGCCAGTCGCAACGCCAACGCCACCGACCACGATTCACCATGACTGGCAAAGCCTTTCGCGGGCTGATCACCGAGCCGGAGGTCCAGGTCGTCCCGGTGTGGTCCGACCAAGCACATCCCGCGTTCCAGTTCCGCGCCGCGCCGCGCCGCCAGCCCGGCCAGCAGCGCGGCCTCCAGATAGTCGATATCGTGACCATCGCCGGTGCCGTCCAGCACGCTGCTTCGGTAGCTGATCGCGGCCGGGCGCGATGCCGGGGCCAGCAGTTGATAAGCCTTCTCGACCTCCGGAGCCAGAAGATTCGTCAGCTCGATGCGGGCAGCCATCAGCTGCGCGCCGTGCGCAGCCAGGTGACCATCCCACACGTCGAGGGTTTCCAGCACGCCGGAATCACCTCGAAAGCGCGCTCCCGCAGCCGATTTCAACAACGCGGTGCGCTGTTTGAGCACCTTGTCGTAGTCGGCGCGGATCGCCGCGACCCGCGGTCGCCGGACCGAGGCTAGTTCGTCGAGGTAGCGGCGGCGTTCGCCGGGGTCGCCACGGACCAACGCGAGATCCTCGGGTGCGAACAGCACCGCGCGGACCGCTCCGAGGATTTCACGGGTACTGCGCACCGGGGAACGGTTCAATCGCGCCTTGTTCGCCCGGCCCGCCGCGATCTCGAGATCGACCGCCAATTCCCGGCCCTCGTTGACGACGATCGTCGAGACCACCGCGCGCTCTGCGCCGGCCCGGATCAGTGGGGCGTCGGTGGCGACCCGGTGTGATCCCAGCGTTGCGCAATACCACAGCGCCTCAACAAGATTGGTTTTGCCAAACCCATTGGGTCCGACGAACACCGTTCGGCCCGGCGCCAATTCGAGATCAACGCTTTCCCACGACCGGAAGTCGCGGAGCGTCAGGTGCCGGACATACATCGGACGCTGGTTATCCCGACACCGAGACCCGCTTGACCGCGTGGCCACCGAACTGATTACGAAGTGCTGAAACGGCTTTCATCGTCGGCGAATCCTCCTGCCGCGATGCGAAACGTGCGAACAACGATGCCGCGATCACCGGCATCGGCACCCGGTGTCGGATAGCCTCTTCGACGGTCCACCGGCCCTCGCCGGAATCCTCGGTGTACCCGGAGATCGCATCGAATGCGGGGTCTTCCTTGAGTGCCTTGGCCAGGAGTTGCTGCAGCCACGACCGCACCACTGTGCCGTTGGTCCATGCCTGGATCACCGCTTGGGTGTCTGTGATCAGCGGTTCGGCGGCCAGCAGCTCGTAGCCCTCGGCGTAGGCCATCATCAGGCCGTACTCGATGCCGTTGTGCACCATCTTGGCGTAGTGACCCGCACCGACCGGGCCGGCGTGCACGAAACCGTCAGCCAGCTCCCCGGGCGGACGCAGCGTGTCGAAGATCGGCATCACTCGGGCGACGTCCTCGTCGCTGCCGCCGACCATCAGGCCGTAGCCCTCGGCCAATCCCCAGATACCGCCGGACACACCCGCATCGACAAACGAAATGCCTTTTTCCGCAAGCAATTCCGCGTGCGGACCATCTTCGGTGTACTTGGAGTTGCCCCCGTCGACGACGAGGTCACCCGGGCTCAGCACCTCCGCCAGCGAACTGATCGTGTCATCGGTGATCGGCCCGGACGGCACCATTACCCAGATCACCCGCGGGGCAGTGAGTGCCTCGGCGAGTGCGGCCAGGGTGGGGACGTCGGTGACCTCGGGTCTGGGGTCGTACCCGATGACTTCGTGCCCGCCCTCGCGCAACCGCTGGCGCATGTTGAAGCCCATTTTGCCCAGACCGACCAAACCCAGCTGCATGACTGCCTCTCTACCTCAGGGGACCCGGTCAGCCTGGCAGCCGGACCGGCATCAACAGGTATACGTAGTCGGTCTGAACGGCCGGGAACGGTCCGGTGCCATCTACCTGTGTTTCCGCATTCGCCGGTCGCAACACGGCAGGGCGGCTGGGAGTGGTGAAACCGAACGTGACCCGGTCGGAATGCAACGAGCCCAGTCCGTCGGTCAGGTAGGTGGGGTTGAAGGCGATCGTCAGCGGCTCACCGGCGAACTCGACATCCAGGTCCTCCTCGGCTCGGCCGACGTCGTCGGCACCGGCCGACAGGTGCAGCACGCCCTCGCTGAATTCCATCCGGACCTGGGCGCCGCGATCAGCGACCAGGGCCACACGTTTGATCGCTTCGGTGAGCTCACCGACTCCGATGGTGGCCACCGCAGTGTGCTCGGCCGGGAGCAGCTGACGGAACTTCGGAAATTCCGCGTCGAGCAGACGAGTGGTGCTGCGCTTGCCGCCGCTGCGGATTCCCAGCAGGCCTTCCTTGCCCACCGCCGACCCGGCACCCAGGGCCAGGTGAACCTCGGAGCCCGACGTCCCGGCCTTGGCCGCTTCGGCGAGCGTCTTGGCCGGCACCAGCACCGCAGCTTCCAGACTGGGGGAGGAGGTCGACCAGGTCAGTTCGCGCACGGCCAACCGGAACCGGTCGGTGGCCGCCAAAACCACTGTCTCACCGGAAATCTCCACCCGGATGCCGGTCAGCATCGGCAGCGTGTCGTCGCGGCCGGCGGCAACCGCCACCTGGCCGATCGCCTCACCGAACAGATCAGCGGAGATCACACCGGTCTCCTCCGGCAGTTCCGGCAGCGCGGGGTAGTCCTCGACGGCCATGGTCGGCAGCGAGAACCGTGCGCTTCCACAGCTCAGCGCCACCCGGGTGCCTTCGACGCTGACGTCGACGGGCTTGGCCGGAAGCGCCCTGGTGATGTCGGACAGCAACCGACCGGAGACCAAAACGCTTCCTGGAGAAGCGATTTCGGCGGGGACGCGCACCTCGGCTGACACCTCGTAATCGAAGCCGGAGATGGTCAGACCCTCATCGGTGCCGGTAAGCAGCACGCCGGCCAGCACAGGCACCGTCGGCCGGGTCGGAAGATTACGGGCAACCCAGGCCACCGCGTCGGCGAAGTCCTCCCGCACCAAGCGGAACTTCAGGTCGGAGCCAACCGTCGTCGTTGCCACGTCTACATAGTCCCTTCATCACCCAATAACCCCGACCAGCGTCCACCGCGTGCCGGAGCACGGATGAGCGTGATCTGTGAGCGACAGCCGCTGAACGGCAGTCAGAACAACAACCGTAGAGCGTCGGGCGCCATCTTGAAAGCTAATCGATCGCGGTGACAAGAGCATCGCGACACCGTGCCGGACGCCCTGTGAACCGGCTGCTCCCCAACGCTGTTTTCAAAGAAGAAAATGGAAGAGAGAGAACGGTAATAGTAATAGGGCCTGTGGAACCTGTGGACTAGCCGATCGATTGCCTGCTCCGGCGGTGTGACGGCATGTGGACCAGCTGTGCATGACCGACGGCGAATCACAGGACCGGTGTGTACAGCGGCCGGTTGTTCATTGTCATTCGAGTACTCCCGCTGGGATGTGAGCTGTTCTCCACAGCCGTGTGCACAGGCCAAGAGTGTGACGGGTGGTACGACTGTGACCGAAGTTTTTCGGCAGATGACAGAAAAAATGGAGATTTCAGCGCTTGGAACGCTGGCGGATCCGCGTGGTGAGCTCCTTGACGTGATCGAACACCTCACGCCGATGGGCCATTTCACCGCGAATCTTCTTCTCCGCGTACATGACCGTGGTGTGATCACGGCCGAATGCCTGCCCGATCTTGGGCAGTGACAAGTCAGTGAGCTCACGGCACAGATACATGGCGATCTGCCGGGATTGAGCCAGAGCCCGGGTCTTGCCGGGGCCGCGCAATTCCTCGACGGTGGTGTCGAAGTACTCGGCGGTGGCCGCCATGATCGCCGCGGTGCTGATCTGCATCGTGCCGGCATCGGCGATCAGGTCGCGCAACACGATCTCGGCGAGAGCCTTGTCGATCGGCGTCTTGTTCAGCGAGGCGAACGCGGTGACACGGATCAGGGCGCCCTCGAGTTCGCGAATGTTGCGCTCGATGCTGCTGGCGATGAGTTCCAGGACGTCGTCAGGGACGTCGAGGCGCTCCATCTGCGCCTTCTTCCGCAAGATCGCAATGCGGGTTTCGAGTTCAGGCGGTTGGACGTCGGTGATCAATCCCCACTCGAACCGGGTTCGGAGCCGGTCTTCGAGGGTGGCCAGCTGCTTGGGCGGCCGGTCGGAGGAGATCACGATCTGCTTGTTGGCGTTGTGCAGCGTATTGAAGGTATGGAAGAACTCTTCCTGGATACCTTCCTTGCCTTCGATGAACTGGATGTCGTCCACCAGGAGCACGTCGATGTCGCGGTAGCTGCGTTTGAACGCGACCTTGCGGTCGTCGCGCAGCGAGTTGATGAAGTCGTTGGTGAACTCTTCGGTGGAGACGTACTTCACCCGCATGCCGGGGAACAGCCGTTGCGCATAATTTCCTGCCGCGTGCAGCAGATGGGTCTTGCCCAGTCCGGACTCACCCCAGATGAACAACGGGTTGTAGGCGCGGGCAGGCGCTTCTGCGATCGCCAAGGCCGCCGCGTGGGCGAACCGGTTCGAGGCGCCGATGACGAAGGTGTCAAAGGTGTAGCGGCGGTTGAGGCTGATGCCGGGCGCTTCGGCAGACGGGTTACTGCGCGGCCGCTCGATGAAGTAACTCGGCCAGGTCTCGTGAGCGCTGGCCAAAGCCTCGCGGTCTTCGTCGACCTCATCGAGATCGGAGTCGGCGGCGGGCGGCTCCGGTGCGGCGGGCTCGTTGTCTTCTTCCACAGACGGCGGGGCAATCCGCACACCGAGCTCGACCCGTTGACCGAGGCGCCGGCTGAGGGCGTCGACGATCTGGGTCCGCAGATGACGTTCGATCTCGTTCTGAACAAAGCTGCTCGGCACCGACAGCAGGGCGAAGCCTTCGGCGATGGTCAGGGGTTGAACCAATTTGAGCCACGCGCGCTGCTGCGGAGTCAGCGGTGCATCGCCGCCAGTTCCGTTACTGGGGCGCTGGTCCGCAGTTCCGTCGCCGTTGAGCTCGGCGACAACCGAGCTCCACACTGTGGCGAATGCTGAACCGGGATCATCGGTCAACGACAGATCCCCCTGGTCGCAAGGTCGGGCAAGTAACCAATAGCTGAGTCGACGAACGATCTGTCCACAAAGTTATCCACAGGTGTGGACAGGACAGTCGGCTCGTCCCGGAGCATATCGGCGCTGGGTCGCGGGTCGGCAGTAATCCCCGCATTGATCTCGTGTGGACCGTTCGCCGACCTGTTCCCCCGCTTGGTGATTGCGCGCCGCCTCGATCTGAAACGGCTTTGGCAGAAGCTAACAGTTTTCGGGGCGAGTGCCAACCGTTCTGCAACATTCGGATCACGGCGAGATAACGGCACCAGGGGTGAACGGTGACGGCTGTGGCAGCAGTGGATCAGTGCGGTGATCAACGGCACGACAAGGCGGTTTGACCAGGGGAAGTGAGGTCAGTACCCTCGAACAGTCGCCCATACGTCGGCGATACGGCTGCGACCGATTCGGGACCGCGCCGGTTAGAGCGAGACCAGAGCTTACCAACGGCAGTCGCAAACGCCGGTGTACACACGCAAGCGTGTGCTCGGCGACAGTGACCGCCAAACGACGAGGAGATATAGCCGTGGCCAAGGGCAAGCGGACCTTCCAGCCGAACAACCGGCGCCGGGCGCGAGTTCACGGCTTCCGTCTGCGCATGCGGACGCGCGCCGGTCGCGCCATCGTGTCGGGCCGGCGCCGCAAGGGTCGTCAGTCACTGACTGCCTGATCCACGGGATCACGCGGCGTGCTCCCGGCTCAGTACCGGATGACACGGTCTGCGGAGTTCGGCGCCACCATCAAGCACGGGGTGCGAGCGGCGCAGCCTGATCTCGTCGTGCACGCACGACGCGTGAGGGACAGCGTGGACGGTCCCCGGATCGGCTTGGTCGTTTCGAAATCGGTCGGCAACGCTGTGCAACGACACCAGGTCTCTCGTCGTCTGCGTCACGTCGCGCGAGCTGTCCTCTCGGACTTGACCTCAGACGAGCGCATCGTGATCCGCGCACTACCCGGTAGCCGCGACGCGATCTCGGCTCGCCTGGAACAGCAGCTGCGAGCAAGCATCCGACGCACCCACTCCCTGATGGAGAAGACGCGGTGAGCCATCTCCCGGCTCGGGTCGTGATCTTTCTCGTCGAGCTCTACCGACACACCATCTCGCCACTGCGACTGCCGACGTGCCGGTTCACGCCGACATGCAGTCAGTACGCCGTGGATGCGCTGACCGAGTACGGATTGATTCGCGGTGGATGGCTGACCGTGATCCGGCTGGGGAAGTGTGGTCCGTGGCATCGGGGAGGATGGGACCCAATACCCGAGCGGCGCCCGCAGGTGCCCGGGTCCGAGTGCAACGAACGCAGGAGCACGCATGTTTAATTGGTTCAGCCTGGACGTCATCTATTACCCGGTGTCCGGGATCATGTGGCTTTGGTACAAGCTGTTCGCCGCGATCCTTGGACCCACGAACTTCTTTGCCTGGGCGCTGTCGGTGATGTTCCTGGTCTTCAGCCTTCGTGCACTGCTGTACAAGCCGTTCGTTCGGCAGATCCGCACCACGCGGCAGATGCAGGAGTTGCAGCCTCAGATCAAGGCGCTGCAGAAGAAGTACGGCAAGGACCGTCAGCGGATGGCGCTGGAGATGCAGAAGCTTCAGCGCGAACACGGTTTCAATCCGATTCTCGGCTGTCTGCCGATGCTCGCGCAGATCCCGGTGTTCCTCGGTCTCTATCACGTGTTGCGCTCCTTCAACCGCACCCAGCACGGGTTCGGTCAGCTCGGAATGTCGGTGGAAGAGAACCGCGCCACGGGCAACTACTTCTTCAGCGCCACCGACGTCGGTCACTTCCTCGACGCGAATTTGTTCGGTGCCCCCTTGAGCGCGAGCATGACTCAGAGCTCGGGCCTGGAAGCGTTCAAGAACTTCGACTTCAGCCGACCCGCCGTGATCGGTGTCGGCATTCCGCTGATGCTGTTGGCCGGTATCGCCACGTACTTCAACAGCCGGGCATCGGTCGCGCGCCAGAGTCCGGAAGCGGCAGCCAACCCGCAGACCGCGATGATGAACAAGCTCGCGCTCTACGTCTTCCCGCTCGGCGTGGTTGTCGGCGGCCCCTTCCTGCCGATCGCGATCATCATCTACTGGGTGTCCAACAACATCTGGACCTTCGGCCAGCAGCACTATGTGTTCGGCCGGATCGAAAAGGAAGAAGAAGCGAAGAAGGAAGAGGCGCTGGCTCGCCGAGCGGCGAATGCTCCGGCGCCGGGCGTGAAGCCCACCAAGCCGAAGAAGGGTGCGCCCGCGGCCACCAATGGTTCGGCCGCGGAGATCACCGAGTCCGATGCCGTCGACGAGGGGTCCGAGACCGAGTCGGGGTCGGACAAGTCGGCTGAGGGCGGGACGACGGCCCGCACACCGCGCCCGGGAGCGCGGCCCAAGAAACGTAAGCGTTGACCGGAGATCGCTCCGGCGAAAGAGGGAGAGACACATGGCGGATGCCGACACCACCGAAGTGACCGAGTCTGACGTTGCGGTCGACAACGATCTTGACCAGAACTCGGACAAAGCCGAAGTGAAGGGCGAGGACCTCGAGGAGCGCCTCGTCGCCGAAGGCGAGATCGCCGGCGACTACTTGGAGGAGCTGTTGGACCTCCTGGACTTCGACGGGGACATCGATCTCGACGTCGAGGGCAACCGGGCGATCGTCAGCATCGACGGCGGCGAAGACCTCTCGAAGTTGGTTGGCCGCAAGGGCGAGATCCTCGATGCACTGCAGGAGCTGACCCGCCTGGCCGTCCATCAGAAGACGGGGGAGCGCAGCCGGTTGATGCTCGACATCGCGAACTGGCGCCGCCGCCGCCGCGAGGAGCTGAGCGCGTTGGGCGACAAGGTGGCCCGCCGCGTGCTGGAGTCCGGCGATCGAGAGGAACTCGCGCCGATGACTCCGTTCGAGCGCAAAATCGTCCACGACGCGGTTGCGGCCGTGGACGGGGTGCACAGCGAGAGTGAGGGCGTGGAGCCGTCGCGTCGCGTTGTCGTCCTGAAGGGCTGAAGTTACATCGGTGTAGTTCGTGACCCGGACGCCACTATGACCGGAGGATGTTTCACGTGAAACATGGCACTGCGCCCCCGCCTCCGTCGGCGGCCGAGGCTGTCTTCGGCGATCGGGTGAAGCTGGCCCAGCGCTACGCGGATCTGCTCGCGGGCCCCGGCGTCGAGCGCGGGTTGATCGGTCCGAGGGAAGTCGAGCGGTTGTGGGAGCGCCACATCCTCAACAGCGCTGCGGTCGCCGAGCTCATCGAGCCAGACGCCCGGGTTCTCGATATCGGGAGCGGCGGCGGTCTGCCGGGGCTGCCCATCGCGATCGCGCGGCCCGACATCCGGGTGACATTGATCGAGCCGATGCTGCGCCGGACGGACTTCCTCGAGGAGTCGGTGGCCGCACTGGGGTTGCCCATCGAGATCATCCGCGGCAGGGCAGAAGAGCCGGATGTCCGGACCCGGGCCTGTGGTGCGGACGTGGTGGTGTCTCGGGCGGTGGCGTCGCTCGACAAGTTGACGCGGTGGAGCCTTCCGCTGCTGCGACCCGGTGGGCGCATGCTGGCGATGAAGGGCGAGCGTGCCGAAGAGGAAGTTGTCGAGGGACGGCGCGGGATGGCGTCGTTGGGCGCAACCGATGTGAGGGTGGTGAGATGTGGCGAGAGCTATTCGGATCCTCCCGCGACCGTGGTGATCGCGGTGCGGGGGGAGCGAGCGCCAGTCGGGAAGAAGAAGTCCACGCGAGCATCGGAGAAAAGGGGATCATGACCGTCCCATCGAACCCGGATCCCTCCGGGACCGCGGGCGCCGATGTTTCACGTGAAACATGGAATCCGCCGGACGACTTCGAGACCCCGATCGGTGCCGCGGCGCAACGCGCGATGCAGGTCCTTCACACCGCGGCCGGACAGCTGCCGCGCCCCGGGCGGCGGCGCGTGTTCACCGTTGCCAATCAGAAGGGCGGGGTCGGTAAGACGACAACGGCGGTCAACCTGGCGGCCGCTCTCGCTGTCCAGGGATTGAAGACGCTGGTCGTCGATCTCGATCCGCAGGGCAACGCGAGTACCGCGCTCGGCATCGCGGATCGGCAATCGGGCACCCCGTCGTCTTACGAAGTGCTCCTCGGCGAGATCCCGCTACAAGCGGCCATCCGGCAGAGCCCGCACAGCCCGCGGTTGTTCTGCGTGCCGGCGACGATCGATCTCGCGGGCGCCGAGATCGAACTCGTCAGCATGGTGGCGCGAGAGAACCGGCTTCGGAACGCGCTGGCTGCGCTCGACGACTCGGACTTCGACTACGTCTTCATCGACTGCCCACCCTCGCTCGGGCTGCTCACCATCAACGCTCTCGTCGCGGCGCCCGAGGTGTTGATCCCGATCCAGTGCGAGTACTACGCCCTGGAGGGTGTCTCACAGTTGATGAGGAACATCGAGATGGTCCGGGCACACCTCAACCCGCAGCTGACCGTCTCGACCGTCATCCTCACGATGCACGATGGTCGTACCAAACTGGCCGACCAGGTCGCCTCCGAGGTGCGCAACTATTTCGGCGACAAGGTACTCACGACCGTCATTCCCCGTAGCGTCAAAGTGTCGGAAGCACCCGGGTACAGCATGACGATCATCGATTACGATCCCGGTTCGCGGGGTGCGATGAGCTATCTCGACGCAAGTAAAGAGCTCGCGCAGCGGGCTACCCGGGCATAGGTGGAGGCGCACATGTCATCGAAGAGCAAGGGCGGCCTGGGCCGCGGCTTGGCCTCACTGATCCCGACCGGACCGGCCGACGGTGGGCCGCGCCTCGGTGCTGCTGCCGCCGACGTGGTGATCGGCGGGGGAGCGCCGCTGGACGTGGACAGCGTCGGGGCGGTCTACCGCGAGATCGATCCGCTGGCTATCGAGCCGAATCCCCGCCAGCCCCGCCAGGTTTTCGACGAGGAGGCATTGGCCGAACTGGTGCACTCGATCCGCGAGTTCGGGCTCATGCAGCCGATCGTGGTGCGGGCGCTATCGGAAGCCACGGGAGCACCGGCGCGCTACCAACTGGTGATGGGGGAGCGGCGTTGGCGGGCGGCGCAGGAGGCCGGCCTCGCCACCATTCCGGCAATTGTCCGAGAGACCACGGACGACAATCTGTTGCGCGACGCACTGCTGGAGAACATCCACCGCGCTCAACTCAATCCTCTGGAAGAGGCGGCGGCCTACCAGCAGTTGCTTGACGAGTTCGACGTCACCCACGACGAACTCGCCGCGCGCATCGGCCGGTCCCGTCCGGTGATCACCAACATGATCCGGCTGCTGCGCCTGCCGATCGCTGTCCAGCGCCGGGTGGCAGCCGGTGTGTTGTCGGCGGGGCACGCACGCGCACTGCTCGCGCTCGAGGCGGGTGCCGAGGCTCAAGAGGAGCTCGCCGCGCGGATCGTCGCGGAGGGATTGTCCGTGCGTGCGACCGAGGAGGCCGTCACACTGGCGAACCGGTCCGACACCAAGACTCCGCCGGCGCCGCGACGCAAGCCGATCCAGATGCCCGGGCTCCAGGATGTCGCCGAACGGCTGTCGAGTACCTACGACACCCGGGTGACGGTGAGCCTAGGCAAGCGGAAGGGCAAGATCGTCGTCGAGTTCGGCTCGGTGGACGATTTGCAGCGCATCGTGGACATGATGAACCGGCCTGCGGGCTGAAATTCCAGGTACGACGACACCAGCCAGTTCCGTCACAGTGACGCCAACTCCGGTCCGCGTTCGCTGCCGAATTGATCCAGCGAGGAATCGCACAGTGCGCCAACGAATTCCGCTCCCGTCGAGAGCCGGCCTTGGTAGCTACGCCATCACTGGCACGCCCCCGGCCGCCTCTCCTATTCTGGAGGGGCTGTTGCGCGTATCCGCACCGCAGGAAAGCCGGGGAGGTTAGTGTCCGTCCGCATCACGCCGCTTCGGCTCGAGGGCTTCGAGCAACTACCCAAGCACGCGCGCCGATGTGTGTTCTGGGAAGTCGATCCCGCAACGCTCGGTGGTGACTACCTTCCGGATCCCGAGTTCGAGAAGGAAGCCTGGCTGTCGATGGTCATGCTGGAGTGGGGGTCGTGTGGTCAGGTGGCCAGCGCGACACCTGCCGACGGATCGACGTCCGCCGACGAGCAGCCGTGTCTCGGCTATGTGCTGTACGCCCCACCCCGGGCGGTGCCGCGAGCGCAGTTCTTCCCGACCGGGCCGGTCAGCGCGGACGCCGTTCTGCTGACGTCAATCGGAATTGAGGCGGGGCAGACCGACGGACTGCCCCAGGCGTTGATCAGCCAGGTGGTCAATGAACTCGTTCGGCGCGGCGTGCGAGCCCTCGAGGCGTTCGGCCGCACTGCCGACGCCACCGAGCTACTCGACCTCGACGCCGTCGACCCCGAGCTGCGACCGGCCGTGGAAGTGCTTGGGGACTGCTCCTTCGACCAGTGCATGATCAGCTCCGACTTGCTGCTCGACGCCGGCTTCACTGTCGTCGCCCCGCATCGGTACTTCCCGCGGCTGCGGCTCGAGCTGGACAAGGGGTTGGGCTGGAAGGCCGAAGTCGAGGCCGCATTGGAGCGGCTGCTGGAAAGTGCGCAGCTGCAACAGCCGGTCGGCGCCGGCGCGGAGGTCCGCGGCTAGTTAGAAAGCCGGCCGGGCCTGTTCGACCGACAGCTCGTGTGCGAGCAGCTCGGCGAATGTGAAAGTGCCCGTGGGACGGTCATTCTTGCCAAGGAGGTAGAGCCGCTTGACGGCGGCCAGGATGCCTTCGGCGATCGCATCACGGGCGTGAGTGGTCACCAGCATCGACCGGTCCTGCGGGTTGGTGATGTAACCGACGTCGACCTGGACCGTCGGCATCCGGGTGAGCCGAAGAAGATCCCAGGTCCGGCCGTGGGTCCGGCAGTCGCGTAATCCGGTGCGCGCCACAACTTCTCGTTGGATGAAGTCGGCCAGGTTGCGACCGATCGTGGACACCGAGCCGTGCGAGCTGCCGAAGTAGAACGACGCCACGCCGTTGGCCGACGGGCTGGCCTGGGTTTCACAGCGCAGGCTGATCATCAGATCGGCGCCGACGGTGTTCGCGGTGGCGGCCCGTTCGGCGTCGGTCGGGCTGTGGTTGGACGGCCGGGACAGAAAGGTCTCCATGCCGATCGCGGTCATCCGGCCTTCGAGCCGACTTGCCAAGTCCCACAGGATGTCTGCTTCGCTGATCGGGCCGTCCGGTCCCTGGGTGATCAGGCCGTGGTCGGAACCGCCGCGGCCCGGGTCGATGATGATCCGCTTGCCGGACAGCCGGGGTCCCGAGCGGCGGACCTGCTCCTCCTCGCGGATGGCGTGCAGCGAGCCGCCCGTGACGCGCGAGCCGAGAAAGTCCAAGGAGCGCAACGTTTCCGGGCCGCAGATGCCGTCGGCGGACAAGCCGTACTCGCGCTGATAGGACATCAGCCCGTTGTGGGTCTGCAAGCCGAAGTAGCCGTCCACCAAGGCGGTGTAGAAGCCGAGTTCCTGCAGTTTGGCCTGCAGCGTCGCGACGTCGTCGCCGTACATCGGGGCGCCGAACTGGTGCAGCAGGGTGCGGGCCCCCAGCCGGTAGGAGGCTTCCTTCAGTGCGCGGTAGGTGGCCTCGCCGACGATCCCGTCGACCAGCAGACCGCGGCGCTGCTGAAACGCCCGCACCGCGTGGTCGAGGTCGGCGTCGAACACGTCGACCGCCACCCGCTTGCCGGTGGTGAGGTCCGCGTCGGGATTGTCGACCAAGCCGAGCGCGGAGAGCGCTTCGCGGATCTCGACGACGGCGTTGCTGCGGTCACCGCGGCGCAACACGTCATCACGACCGCTCCGGTGCGAGGAGGCATCGCCCCCAGCACCGTGGCGAAGACTCGACATACAGGGCCCTTCGATCGCCGTTGTCAGCTCAGTATCGCCAGGGCTGACGATTGCACACAGGCTAGGGAGCATTCTCTCAGAACCTCACCGCATTCCGGAAAACGGCAGGCGAGGCCGCCGGTAACGGAATCGTCTCAGGCATGCGGCGATAAGGCCGCCCCAGCCTCAGACCGGGGGAGGAGCAAGAAGTTGGTCCGCCTCGGTCAGACGACGTCGGCGATCTCCCGCAGCAGCGCCGCCTTGCCCTTGGCGCCTACGATCCGCTTCACCGGCTGACCGTCCTTGAACAGGATCAGGGTCGGGATGGAGACCACCTGGAAGTCGCGGGCCGTCGCCGGGTTGGCGTCGACATCGAGCTTGGCCACCGTCAGAGCGCCGGCCTTCTCGGTGGCGATCTCCTCGAGCACAGGGGCGACCATCCGGCACGGACCGCACCAGGTGGCCCAAAAGTCAACCAGCACAGGGGTATTGCTGGACAAGACGTCCTGGGAGAAGGAGTCGTCGGAGACCGTTACGGTCGCGCCGCCTTCGCTCATTGGTGTGCTCCAATCATCTCGGTGGTTGCAGTGTCGTCGGCATCGGCCAGCCAGCGTTCGGCGTCGATCGCGGCCGAACAGCCCATCCCGGCCGCCGTGATGGCCTGCCGGTAGGTGTGATCGACGAGGTCGCCGGCGGCAAACACGCCGTCGATCGAGGTGGCGGTGGTCCGACCGCGAACCAGGACGTAGCCCTCGGGGTCGAGTTCGACCGAGCCGCGGACCAGCTCAGAGCGGGGATCGTGGCCGATCGCGACGAATACACCGGTCACCGGCAAGGTGGACGCTTCGCCGGTGAGGACGTTGTGAACGCGCAGCCCGGATACCGTGGTGTCACCCTCGACCGCGTCGACCGCGGTGTTGGTCAGGAACGTGATCTTCTCGTTCTCGCGGGCGCGTTCCAGCATGATCTTGGAGGCGCGGAACTCGTCGCGGCGGTGCACCAGGGTGACACTGCGCGCGAACCGGGTCAGGAACGTCGCCTCTTCCATGGCCGAGTCGCCGCCACCGATGACCGCGATGTCCTGCTCCTTGAAGAAGAAGCCGTCACAGGTTGCGCAGGCACTGACGCCGCGGCCGAGCAGCTCTTGTTCGCCCGGGACGCCGAGGTAGCGGGCCGCGGCACCCATCGCAAGGATGACCGACCGGGCCAGGTGGGTTTCGCCGTCGCCGGTCACCACCTTCTTGACCGGTCCGTCCAGGTCGACGGATTCGACGTCCTCCATCCGCAGGTCGGCGCCGAAGCGCAGGGCCTGCTCGCGCATCTCGTCCATCAACTCCGGGCCGGTGATGCCCGAACGGAAGCCGGGGAAGTTCTCCACCTCGGTGGTGGTCATCAAGGCGCCGCCGAAGGACGTGCCCTCGAAGACCAGGGGCTGCAGCTGCGCGCGGGCGGTGTAGATGGCCGCGGTGTAGCCGGCGGGGCCTGATCCGATGACGATGACGTCATGAACTGGGTTGGCGCTCATACCAGCCTTTCTGCGTCGGGTGCCAGGCTGCAGGCGAGGAGCCTGCGCGTTGGCTGCCTTGTGGGCACCTGGTCAAACAACAGGGTAGGCCGCGCTGTTCCCCGCCGTGCACTATGGGCGGCGCACGGTCGTGTCAGCGATCAGCCCGGTGTCCACCGAGCTGCACCAGGCGGCCACGGCGACGCCCACGATCACATCGGGCTGGTCGCCGGGCAGCACCAGCACGACGGCGGGCTTGCCGTCGACCTGTACCTGCTCGGCGCCCAGGACCTGCACCGATCCGGAATAGCCGAGCGCGCTCAGGCACGCGGCCCGGCGCTTCGGATCGGCCAGCGGGCCGAAGTCCGGGCCGCGGGCGATCAGCGCGTTGAGCTCCCGGCTGCTGATCGGCATTCTCGGGGTGACGGTGATCATGCTGGCACTGGTCAGGGTGCTGGCGGCGGGGCCGCCGGATTTCAGCTGCGACGCGATCCCGAGGCCGACCGCGGCGAGCACGGCCACCGCGCCGATGCCGGCGGCCACCAGCCGGCCGGTCCGCGCGGCCGGGCGCCGCGCGTGGGCTGCGGGGCCGTCGGACGCCGGGGTGACGGTGTGCGTGGGCTCCACCCGACCAGTGTGTCAGCCGTGTGCGGCCGCGCCGTCCGGGCGCAGCAGGCCCGTCAGCCGAGCCCGCCCCCGCGCGCAGCGGCTCTTCACGGTGCCCTCAGCGACGCCCAGGAGTGCGGCCGCGTCAGCCACCGAGTATCCATGCATGTCGACGGTCAGCACGGCTGCCCGTTGGTCGGCAGGCAGGCGCATCAAGGCGCGGCGCACCACCAGCACGGTGTCGACCTCGGCGGTGCGGTCGCCGACGCCATGCTCGTCGACCAGTGGCGCGGTGGGCGGCTGTGCCGCACCACGGCGCACCCGGTCCAGGCAGGCATTGATCACGATGCGGTGCAGCCAACTGCCGACCGCCGCGTCGTGGCGAAACGCCGGGGCGCCGCGGTGGGCGGCCAGCATCGCGTCCTGGATGACGTCAGCGGCGTCCTCCGGACTGCGGGTTCTGCGGCGCGCCAGCTGGTAGAGCTTGCGGTGGTGGCGGGCCAGCAGCTCCTCGAAGGCGTAGCGGTCGCCGGCGACATGGGCGGCGAGCAGCTGGGCATCGCTGCGGACGACGGCCGGGCCGAGGAAGCTGAGCATGGCCGGACAGTAGGTTTCCCGCCGTCCGCGGGCACTTCACCCGGGGGCCGGGCTGTTAGGGAATTACGACGCGGCCTTGACCGTCAGCCCGGAGATCTCGGTCTTGTTCTTGCCGTCGGTGGTGCCCATTGTGGAGATCCACACCACCAGGTAGGTGGTCGGCTCCTTCGCGTTGACCTGAATTGTGTTGGCGCCCGGCTGCAATGCGGTGGGCTGGGTCAGCACGGTGGTGTCGTCCAGGGTGGTGGGGTTGGCCGACGACGCGGAGCGGATCTGGACCTGGGTACCGGTACTGGGCACCGTCAGCGACACGCTTCCGACCGTGGTCGGCTGGGGCAGTTGCAGCAGCAGGCCGACGCCGTTCTTGAAGTTGGGGAACGGATTCGGGTCGGTGTAGGTGTCGGTGGACCAACCGGTGCCGGGACCGCCGGTGACGGCAAGCTCGGCCTTGTCCGGATTGTCGGCGCCACCGCCCGGTGAAAAGACGGTCACCTTAACGGGTTTGACGGTGCTTCCGCTGGCCGCGTTGTTGTCGGTGGTCTGCGACGTCGAGGGGTTCAGCCCGAGCTGGTCGCCCTTGAGCCCACCGCCGACGTCGCCGAAGATACTGCTGAGCACCGAGGCCAGCACGATGAGCGCGATCACCAGGATTCCGGCTCCCACACCGACGCCGATCAGCAGATTGCGCCTGCGACGAGCCTGGGCTTCGGCATCCGCCGGTTCGGCAGGCAGAGCTGCGGACGGGCCGACAGGATCGACGGGTTCGATCAGATCGGTGCGGTCGGCTGTTGCGGTGGCTTGCTGCAACAGGTTCAAAAGCGTTGGGGCCGAGCGAATTCCACCGCCAGCTTGCACCGAACGCGCTGCGGCCGCGGAAATCTGGAACGGGATGGCACCGTCGATCGCTCGCGGTTCGAGTGGCTCACCGGCCGGGTCGGTCTCGGCGGGCTCCAGCCCACTCGGCACGCCGTCTTCCGGCAGCGGCCACCGGTCGACCAGCAAGGCGTACAGGGCGGCGCCGATACCGCGGATGTCGTCCTCAGGGGTGGCGCCGGGCATCGTCGCCGGGAATGCCAGCGCGACATCGCCTTCGATGCTGACCCGCACCCGGCTGGGGTGGTCGATCGACAGCGCGACGCCGGCGCCGTGCGCTGCGTCGGCCGCCGCGGCCAGCGACTGAACAGCGCGCGCTCCGCCGATCGGCGATGGCGAGGTGTCGGCGACTTCCTTCAGTGAGCCGCCGCGAATCCACTCCGAAACGACCAGACCACCGGCGCCGGTGTTGGCGACGTCGAGGACCCGCGCGATGCCCGGCCGTTCGATCTGGCTGAGTTTGAGTGTGCGGGAAAGGATTTCCTGCACCTGCTCGTCGGTCATGGTGCGCTCGGGGTCGACGAACGTGAGTGCCACCTGCCGGTCCAGCGCGGTGTCGAGGGCCTGCCAGAACTGCAGCCCGGGCGGGCCGCCGTGCGAGACCAGTAGCCGGTAACGTCCGCCGGCGATGCTCGCCCCGGGAATCAGGTTGGTGTCCTCGTCGGCGGCGCTGGATTCCATCGCCGGTTCCCGGGGGGACTCGAAGCCGAGCGGCTCACGGGTCGGATCGCCGGCGAAGTCGGCGTTGGGCTGCTTGGGCGGGACCACGTCATATCCCCGGGTCGCTTCGCTTCTGTCCGTCGAGGGCGCGACGGCGCCGACGTGCACCTCGGGTGCCACATCGGGCTGGAAGTCGTCCGCGGCCTGGCGCGGGATCTTCGTGGTGGCGTCTCCGATCGGCTCGGCGGGAGGATTGCCCGAGGGTTGGTCGTTCACCTCCGGTCCTTTCCCCGTCGAGCCCGCGGCTCCGTACGAATTGCTGTGCTCAGGGTACGGGAACTGCCTCGGGACCTGCGGCCGGTCGAGCGCAGCGAGTGAAGTGACGGTCTGCGGTGGGGTGCGGGCGATGCGGCGCTTCACCGCACCCCACGCGGCCACCGCGTCGGGAACCCGGGCGGCGAGCATCACCGCGGCCAGGATCGGCAGCATGATCACCCCGAGCACCAGCAGCCGCAGCAGCGACCCCGCGCCGCCGCCGTGTTCGGTCAGCACCTTGAGCCCGAGCAGCCTGTCGATGACGTAGGCGATCAGCCCGGCCAGCAGTGATGCGGCGGTGGTGACCAGGATCGTGCGGACCACGGCGAGGTCGAGCAGGGTGCCGCGCGGCGGTTTGAGTGCCCGCTGCAGCAGTACGTAACCCAGGATGGCGCCGGCCAGGAAGCCCAGTCCGTTGGCCAGGCCCAGGTAGCCGGCGACGAGTTCCTTGTCATCGGTCAGGTGCGGGGCCACCACTGATGCCGCGATCTTGACGACCGTGATCGTGATGATGATCAGGATCGGTGTCCACGGTTGTTCGCGGGCATAGAACACCCGCAGCTGCAGCAGCACCACCGCGTACGGGATCAGGGTGAATGCCGACAGGCTGATCGCCACACCGAGGTAGTTGGCGTCGACCTCGCCGAACTTGCCGTAGGCGAACAGTGCACTGCCCATCGCCGGACCGCCGACGGTCATGAACGCGACGATCGGGATCAGCGTCACCATCGTCAGCCGCGTCGCCAGCGACAGGTCGGCGAGCACGGCGGGGGTGTCGTCGGCGGCAGCGTTGCGGCTCAGCCGCGGCATCACCACCGTCAGGACGGTGACGCCGATGATGCCGAACGGCAGCATCAGCACCAGCCAGGTGTAGTTGTAGATCGCCGGGCCGGAGGCGGCCGCGGTACTGGCGATCTGGTTGACGACCACCAGACCGATCTGGCTGATCAGGACGTAGAGCACCATGGCGCCGGCCATCGCGCCGAACCGTTTGAGCCGATCGTCGACACCCCACAGCGGGCGCAGGCTGATCCGCTCGGCGCGGATCGCGACCAGCAGCACCATGGTCTGCGCTACCACGCCCAACGTCGTTCCGATGCCCAGCACCAGCAGCTTGGCGTTGCCCATCTGCACCGGATCGACCGAGAGCTGGCCCGGGACAATGAGATACAACCCCAGCGTGGCGATCGCGACCACGTTGTTGACCACCGGAGCCCACGCCGGCGGCCCGAACACGTTGCGGTTGTTCAGGATTGCCATGAACACCGACGACAGTCCGTAGAAGATGACTTGGGGCAGCAGCAGATACGCGAACGCGGTGGTCAGCGGCTGGTTGACTTGCGGGTCCTGGCCGAGCATGAGCCGCACGAGCAGCGGGCCCGCTGCCACCGACAGGATGGTGGCGACCAGCAGCAGCGTGGTGGCCAGCGTGACCAGCCGTCGCACGAACGCTTCGCCACCATCGGCGTCGTCGCGCTCGGCGCGGGCCAGTACCGGGACGAAGATCGCGGTGAAGGTGGCTTCCAGCACGAGTGCCGCGATCAGATTCGGCAGCTGGTTGGCGACGGTGAACGCACTCGACAGTGCCGCGCCGAGGATCGCGGCCAGCAGCACGATTCGGATGAACCCGGTGATGCGGCTGACCAGGGTGGCCAGCGCCATGCCCCAGGACCGCGACACCACCGCGGCGTCGGACAGCTCGGCGCGCACCGCGCGGGTGCGGGGACCGGGCCGGACATAGGCGACCGGCCTGCGGGGCGGCGGCGTCATTCGCGGCCTTCAGGCCAGGCCCGGCGCGGGCGGTCCAGGTCGGCCGGGTCGGGCTGGCCGCGGAATCGGTGGTAAAGCCGGCGCCCGACGAGGACCGCCAGCACGGTGCCACCGATCAGCGTGATCGCGAAGAGCACCTTGCCGTAGGCGTTGGAGTGCACCGACAGGCGCACCGGCTCACCGAGCTGCAGCCCGTCGGGGGTGCGCAGGGTGACGTCGACGGCGACCCGCTGGGTGAAGTGCACCTCGATGGGGACCCGTAGCGGCAGGTATCCCGGCGGGATCTCCTGCTCGCCGAGGTCGGTGACCGTCATCCCGGGCGGGGCGTCGACCTGCAGGCGGACCCGGATCGGGACGGCAAGGTCGTTGCGCACCGCCAGCGGCAACGGGCTGTGCTCGGTGGCCAGCGTGTACGAACCGCCGGGGTTGACGATCGTGACCGCGCCGAACAGGTCGTTGATCGTGGTGCCGACGGCACCCAGCCTGCGCCGGGCGAGGTCGTTGCGCTCATCGGGCGGTTCGGTCTGACTCAGGGCGCGCAGCATGTCCTCGCGCAGCGGTGCGGTGTACTGCGGCCCGGTCAGCCCGGTGCGCGGATCGGTGGTGAGCGCCGCGGTCAGCCCCCACAGCCGGCCGGTCTGCCCGGCGATCGTGGAGATGACGTCGTCGTCGAAGCCGCCTCGGGTGTCGCGCGACAGGTCAGGGCCGGAACCCGGACCTGCTTGCCCCGCTTCGGTGATCACGTCGCCCAGCGGTCGGGCGAACGCCAATCCCGAGCGGATCGTGGTGGCCAGCGCGGTCAGCATCGACTGCGCATCACTGGGTTGCGGGCTCCACTTCAGCGGGGGAAGGAGAATCTGCTGGCGCGGCTCGGCGCTCGGCTGCAACGACCGCCAGAGCATGGACGCGATCGCGTCCTGACGCCGCGCGACCATCGAGTCGTGGTCGAGTGGAACGTCCAGCGACGTGTCGAGATAGGTGGGCAGGTCGGGGTCGGTGCCGACCCCGGCGAGCGCGGCGCCGACGGCCGGGTCGAACGGCGCCACCACCACTTGCGGTGACACCCGGCGCGGGGTCACGTCGGCGATCATCGGCTCGCCGGTTGAGGAGTCCTGCGCCGAGCAGTTGGCGGCCGCGATCGCGACCGTCGGGCCTTGGCCGTCGAGCAGGCCGACCGCGGCGGGCGTCAGCGGGCCGTCGCCCAGGACCGTCGCGCCGCGCAACGAGGCGATGCCCAGGATTTGGTCGATGATGTCGCTTGCGCTGACGGTCGCCGCGGCGTCGAGCCCGGCGTCCCCGACCCGTTGCAGCGCACCGAGGTCGGCCTGCGCGTAGGGCGTCGAGGTGACGCACATCCGTTTGGCCAGCGCGCGCAACTTGTCCAGCCAGGCCACCGCGGCGGCCTGTCCGGTGCCGGGGTGGGAGGCGGCACCGAGCCCGTCGGGGGAGTCGGCGACGACGTAGCCGGTGGTCATCGCGTTGACGGTGACGAGCAGGTCCGGGTCGATCGCCAGGCACAGGGCACGCGCGGTGTCCCCGCCGGGATCCACCGGGGGGCTGGTGGCGAAATCGACGGCCGCCAGCAGCGAGTCCAGCCGGCCACCGGCGGCCAGCGACACGGCCAGGTCGTCGTTCATCAGCCGCACCGGTGTGCTGCCGCCCGGCACCCCGGGGGCCAGCCTCGGCTTGTCGGCGAGCGGCCACAGCATGGTCACCGCGACAGGTTTGGTGGTGTCCGGAGGGACGACGTCGGTCAGGGCGTCCGCCGAGGTGCTGGCCGGATCGGGTGGCACCCCCAGCACCGGCAGCAGGAAGCGGGCGTCGTCGAGGCGGGCGGCGTCGCCGTAGTCCGGGGTGCCGTTGATGTTGACCAGCAGCGGGTACACCCCGGGCTGTTCGACGCCCAGCGACGGCGCGGTGCGCGAGCGCAGCGGGTAGCTGAAGGTGAATCCGACCGCCTGGCCACGCTGCATTTCGGGTGAGATGGCGGTGAATTCGCCGACGGGCTGGAACTGGTCGTTGGCGCCGCCGAGATTGGTGCGCAGCCCCGCCGAGGAGGTCACCGCGGGAGCGTGTTCGAGGCGGGCGACGACGTCGCGCACCGGGCGGTCGCCGACGTTGGTGACGGTCCCGGTGACGGTGACGGTCGGCTCGCTGGTGGTGGTGATCAGATCCGGGGTGACGCTGTCCACCCGCACTTGCAGGAAGGGCGCCGACCCGGGCTCGCCGGCGGCAGCCGGCGCGGTCGTTGGCATCGCGAGCAAGGCAAGGAAACCAAGGACCAGCACGATCCGGGGCAGCTTGCCGACCCGCCTCGGCGTGGTCACGTTCCCGGTCCGCAGCCGTTCGTCCGCGGGCCGGATTGACGCGGTCCTGAATCGTCCGAGCGACGGTTGCGGGTGTGTGAATGAGTCTGGGGACGCCGGCGAGGTGTGGTGCGCGGCAGCGGCGGCAGCGCGGCGACGCCGTCGGACTGCAGCAGTTGGATCAGTTCGCCGGCAACTTCGGCCAGGCGACGTTCGTCGGCGTAGGCCAGCCGTTTGGGTAGTTCACCGACCGGGACCCACGCCACTTCGGTGACTTCGACGTCTTCGTCGCACAATTCACCGCCGGAGAACTGCATGAGGTAGTGGTGCACCGTCTTGTGGACGCGGCGGCCTTCGGTGACGAACCAGTAGTCGATGCTGCCGAGCGCGGCCAGGACCTGCCCGCGGATACCGGTTTCCTCGGCGACTTCGCGGATCGCGGTTTCCTCGGCGGTCTCACCTTGTTCGATGTGGCCCTTGGGCAGCGACCACAGCATCCGGCCGCGCCGGTCGACCCGCCCGATGAGGGCGGCCACCTGAGCTTCGGGCGGCCCGTCGATGCCGTCGATGACGAGTCCGCCCGCCGAGGTTTCGTGGACGGTGCGCAGCCGCGCGGGCGCCCTGCGGGGGCGGCCCGGTTTGCCCGGCCGGGGCTGACCGTTGCTGCCGTCGACGGCGGGGGATCCGGTGGTGGCGTCCGGGGTTTCGGTGCCGCCGGCCTCCGCTGCGATGGGATTTGCCGGACCGGCCGCGCGACGGCCGCGGCGACGCCCTCGGCGTCGTCGTGGTTTGGCCTGTTCGCCGTCCGACACCCAAGCGATAGTAGCTGGCACGGGATGGTGTCCCGACCGCACTCGCCGGTACACGACTAGGCTTCTGCCACGTGTCCGAAGCCACCCACGACGTCGAACTGCTCGCCCGGGCGCTCGTCGCGCTCAATCGGCAAGGTGCGTTGTTGCGCGAAGTCGGTGCACTGTTCGACGCCGCCGGCCACGAGCTCTACCTGGTCGGCGGCAGTGTGCGCGACGCCGTCCTCGGCCGGCTGAACCCGGACCTCGACTTCACCACCGACGCGCGGCCGGAGGTTGTTCAGCGGATCGTGCGGCCGTGGGCCGACGCGCTGTGGGATACCGGCATCGAGTTCGGCACGGTCGGTGTCGGCAAGCACGGCGAGCGGCTGGAGATCACCACCTTCCGCGCCGACAGCTACGACCAGGTGTCCCGCAACCCCCAGGTGCGCTACGGCGACCGGCTCGAGGACGATCTGGTGCGCCGCGACTTCACGGTCAACGCGATGGCGGTGCGCATCACCGCCGACGGACCGGGCGACTTCATCGACCCCCTGGGCGGCCTGACCGCGTTGCGGCAGCGGATCCTGGACACCCCGGCGGCGCCCGAGGTGTCGTTCGGCGATGACCCGCTGCGCATGCTGCGGGCGGCGCGCTTCGTCTCCCAGCTGCGCTTCGGCGTCTCGGATCGGGTCCGTCGCGCGATCGTGGAGATGGCGCCGGAACTCGGGCGGATCACGGTCGAGCGGGTGGCCGTCGAATTGGACAAGATGCTGCTCGGCGAGGATCCGGTCGCCGGTATCGACCTCATGGTGCAGACCGGGATGGGCGAAGTGGTGTTGCCCGAGATCGGTGGCATGCAGATGGCCATCGACGAACATCATCAGCACAAGGATGTGTATCAGCATTCGCTGACCGTGCTGCGACAGGCGATGGCTCTCGAAGAGCCGGACCAGCGGGATCTGGTGTTGCGCTGGGCGGCGCTGCTTCACGACATCGGCAAGCCGGCGACCCGCCGCCACGAATCCGACGGCGGCGTGAGCTTCCATCACCACGAGGTGGTCGGGGCCAAGATGGTCCGCAAGCGGATGCGCGCGCTCAAGTACTCCAAGCAGATGGTCGACGACGTGTCGCAGCTGGTGTATCTGCATCTGCGGTTCCACGGCTACGGCGAAGGCAAGTGGACGGACTCGGCGGTGCGTCGCTACGTGGCCGACGCCGGGCCGCTGCTGCCCAGGCTGCACAAGCTGGTCCGCGCCGACTGCACCACCCGGAACAAGCGGCGCGCGGCGCGGCTGCAGGCCAACTACGACGAGCTCGAGGCGCGGATCGCCGAGCTGGCCGCCAAGGAAGATCTGCAACGGGTACGCCCGGACCTGGACGGCAACGAGATCATGCGGTTGCTCGACATCCCGCCCGGCCCACAGGTGGGGCAGGCCTGGTCGTTCCTCAAGGAGCTGCGCCTGGACCGCGGCCCGCTCGAGCACGACGAGGCCGTGGCCGCACTGTTGGCGTGGTGGAACGAACGGAACCCGGAGGACCAGCCCGGCGTCTGAGGTAGGTATGGACTACTGCCTGGGACACGGGGACGGCACCGCGGCGATGTTCAGCGGTCATCCCGAGGTGGACGTCGACGGTGACGGCGAGCTCGACGGGCTGCGCCTGGACCTCGACGGCGACGGTGCCTTCGACGATGCGCTGGCCGATTTCGACGACGACGGCCTGGCCGACCATGCTGCCTTCGACCTCGGGGACGGGGCCGCGGAGCACGTGTTCACCGACGACGGGTCGGGGACGTGGGCGATGACTCCGGCGGGACCGGCGGGCCCGCTGCGCTGGTTCGGCCTCGACGGCGTCGAGCACACCGCCGACGGACCGATCGACGTCGACCGGGATGGGCGCCCGGACCGGCTGCTGGACGTCGACCGCGACGGGCTGGCCGATCGGGCGCTGCGCAGCGGACCCGACGGCGGGTTCGACACCGGTTACGTCGACACCGACGGGGATGGCCGCTGGGACGTCACACTCGTCGACTCCGATGGCGACGGACTCTCCGACGACGCCAGTCCGGTGTAGCCGCCGTCCGACGGCACTGTGCACACCCCGCCCGACTCGAGCAGCTCTCGGGCGGCATCCCACAGCACGGGGTGGTGATAGAGGAAGCCCTGCCCCTTGTCGGCACCGAGATCCAGCAGGGTGTCGCGCTCGGCGACAGTCTCGATGCCTTCCACCACAAGGTCCAGCGACAGTGCGCTTGCGAGGGCGACCACCGACTGCACCACGGCGCGTTGTTTGTCGTCGCCCTCGTCCAGTGCGGCGGCGAACGAGCGGTCGAGCTTGATCTGATCGACGGGCAGTGTGCGCAGCTGGGTCAGCGACGAATAGCCCGTGCCGAAATCGTCGAGGGACACCTTGACGCCGGCCTCGCGCAGCCGGGCCAGGGTCGGATGGGCGACCCGCAGGTCGACGAGTGCGTGTTCGGTGAGTTCGATCATGAGTGTCTCGGGCGGCAACCCGGCCGCCGCCAGCATCTGCAGCACCTCTTCGGCGAAGCCGGCTTCCCGCACCTGGCGGGGTGACACGTTGACCGACATGGTCAGGTCCAGCGCCAGCCCGTCGGCGCGCCACTGCGCAAGGGTCTGGATGGTTTCGCGCAGCACCCAGCGGCCGATGTCGACGATCAGCCCGTTGTCCTCGGCCAGCGGGATGAACGCACCGGGATACAGGACGGGCAGTCCGGGCCGGTGCCACTGCAGCAACATCTCGAAGCCGGTGATCACTCCGGTGTCGAGCACGACGATCGGTTGGGCGGAGACCCGAAGCTCGCCGCGCTCCACGGCGTGCCGCAGTGCGGCGTCCAGGTCCAGGCGCTGGGCGACCTCGGCTTCAAGGGTGGAGTCGAAGACATTGATGTGGTGGCCGTCGGTGAGCTTGGCCCGGTACATCGCCACGTCGGCTTCCCGCATCAGCTCGTGACCGGAGACGGTGGATTCGTCGGCGAAGGTGATGCCGATGGAGACGTCGACGAACGCTTCCTTGCCGTCGATGGTGTACGGCACGCTGAGTGCGGCGCGGATCCGCTCGGCCAGTGCGAGAGCCTGGGCGCGGTCGGGCAGCTCCGGGCAGAGCACCACGAATTCGTCGCCGCCCAGCCGTGCCACGGTGTCGCTTTCGCGCACGGTGGCCGACAACCGCCGCGCCGCTTCGATCAGCAGCTGGTCGCCGCCGGCATGTCCGATCGAGTCGTTGACCATCTTGAAGCGGTCCAGATCGCAGAACAGCAGCGCCAGCGGCGTTCCGCGGCGGCGGGACAACAGCAGGCTTTTCGACAGCCGCGTGAGCAGCAGGCTGCGGTTGGCCAAGCCGGTGAGGGCGTCGTGGCTGGCTTGATAGGACAGCCGGCGCGCGGACGCATCACGTTCGAGCGACAGCACCGCCAGGTCCCGGCACCGCACCAAGGCGGTGTGGGCGAGTTCGTCGAGGGCTTCCGCGTCGCCGAACACCTGGAGCGTCCCTGACCCGTCGACGTTGTCGGTGACGACACCGGACCACGCCGGCGTGCCCGACACGTCGGCGCCCGGCGGGTAGATGACCGTTCGCCTGCCGATCGACAGTCGGACGGCCGGCGCCCCGGAGACGTCGGCGGCCAGCTGCACGATGTGGCGCAGGACTGACGACACCGGGCCTGCAGTGGCGATGCGTTCCAGGATCTGCGCTTGGCCGCGTTCCAGCGCCGAAACGCGGTCGAGTCGAAACTCGGTCTGGCGCAGAACTTCTCGCTCGTCGTCGAAAGCTTTGCGGGCGCTTCGGTATTGGCGTACCACGTTGGCTGCGACCCACCACAGCAGAATCGCCGCCAGCACCAGCGCGGCGATCAGCATGGCCAGCTGGACCACGCGCCCGCGCAGCAGATTTCGCTCGGCGAGGCGATCCATCCGGTGCTGTTCGACCTGGTTGTCGGCGGCCAGCTCGTGCGCCCGCTCGAAGAGGGCCTCCGCGCGCGGCAGGATGGTGCCGGCCCAACGGTCGCGTTGCCCGACGGGGAGCAGACCGGGTGGTGCTTTGGCGACGACGGCGTCCAGTGCGGCCAGCGCCGCGCGATAGTCGGGTCCGGTGCTGTCGGCGGCGCTGACACCGTCGGCCGCGATCACCCGCAGACGCTGAGCCAGCATCGCCCTGGACAGCTGGACCTCGCGCCGGGGAACGACGCCGAGCAGATACTGCTGCGCGCGATCGATGTAGGTGAGCGAGTCGCGGACGGTGAAGAACGTGTTGGTGGCCGCGGCTTCGCTGCGGGCGCTGTGTTGGCTGTACGCGTTCTGATCGGCCGAGGACTGAAAGCCGATCGCGACCAGCGCGATGAGAAGCAGCACCAACACGGTCGCCACGATCTGCTGGCCGCGGTTGAGGGTCAGCCGAGGGCCGGGCGGGGTGAGCCAGCGGTCGGTGATCACGGGCCGCCCGGGTGCTTCACCGTGATCGACGTGAGGCTCCAGTTCCAGGCTTCGAGCACCGACGACAGCGGGGAGCGGTCGGGGAACACGATCCGGATGGGCCCGCCCTGGTCGTAGGGAATGGGCGCGCCGTCACGTTCGGTGGCTATCAGGGCCTGCGAGTCGACCATCGGTTTGACGACGCTGACGTAGTGGTAGTGGTCGATCGCGTCGGTGTCGATCGTTGCGGTATCGGAGATCCCGGCTTTGGCGAGCACGATGGCCAGCGGCACACCGCTGTAGGTCTCGCGCTTGTTGACGAAGGGCTCGTCGATCGAGATCGTCGCGTGGCCCATCGCATTCAGCTGGTCGATGGTCAGCGACAGCGGGGTCGTCCCGCCGGTCACGGTGAGCACCGGTGCGTTCGGAGCGGGCGGATCGACGGTCCCGGCGGTGTAGGGGTTGCGGCCCTGCCCGGACTCCGAGTGCGCTGCGGCCGAGGAGGGGTGGTTGGGGGTGGGGCCGGTCGTACACCCGCCTACCGCAATGCCGACCGTCCCCGCCGCGATGGCGGCCAGGAGGCGGTTGCGCATGAAGGGCGATGATACTGCCCAAAGCAACGATCGGTCGGTACGTCAGCGTCCCTGGCCGGGCGGCCCGGCGAAGGCCTGCGCGATGCCGAGCCACCTTGTGGCATCGGCTCCTTCGGCGACGACGTCGAGCTCGCGGCTCGGCCTGCGCTGGGTGACCAGATAGCAGAAGTCGAGTGCCGAGCCGGTCACGCGTTGGGCCGCGTCCTCGGGTCCCCACGCCCAGCAGCTCCCGTCGGGAGCCGTCAGTTCGACGCGGAACGGCTCGGCCGGCGGGGTGAGCCCGTGCACGGTGAACGCGAAGTCGCGGGTCCGCACACCGAGGTGGGCGATCGACTTCAGCCGGGCGGACGCCGCGACCGCGACACCGAGGCCGTCGGCCACGTCCAGGCCGTGCGCCCAGGTCTCCATCAGCCGGGCGGTGGCCATCGACGGCGCGCTCATCGGCGGCCCGAACCAGACCAGCTTGCGGCCGTCGGCCACCCCGCGCAGCGCGGCGTGCAGCTGAGTGCGGGTGGCTCGCCACTGCGCCAGCAGTTGATCGGGAGGGGTGAGCGCGAGCTCTTCGGCGGCCTTGTCGACAAAGCCCGTCGGGTCGGCCTGCGCCGCCGCGAGCAATGCACCGAACGCGGGCTCGTCGGTGATCGACAGCAGCGACGCCCGATCGGTCCACAGCAGATGCGCGATCTGATGGGCGATGGTCCAGCCGGGTGCCGGCGTGGACAGCGCCCACCCGGACGGATCCAGCGGCGCGACGAGGGCGTCGAGGGCGTCGCTTTCGTCGCGCAGGTCGTCGATGATCGGGTCCGCGGCTGCCATGGATCGAACCTAGCCCCAGCCTCACTCAGGCGCGGCGGCCGACCGCGCTGTGCACGGCAAGGCCGACCAGATAGACCACCGTGCCGGTCAACGCCAAGACCGCCGAGTGACCGTCGGCCGGGACCACCGCGGCGGCAACCGTGATGGCGGCGATGAACGACACCCAGAACAACGAATCCTGTACGGCGAACACATGTCCGCGCAGCGCGTCGTCGACGTCGATCTGCATGGCGGTGTCGGCGCACAGCTTGACGATCTGGCCGGCCAGCCCGAGCAGGAACCCGCACACGATCATGACCACCAACTGCAGGGTGGCCCCGGCCAGCTGAATGACCGCCGCACACACCAACGCCCCGTTGGCGGTCGCATACCGGCCCCACCGCTTGATCGACATCGGGGTCAGCACGTTGGCCAGGAAGGCGCCGCCGCCGGTGGCCGCGACGAAGATGACGGCGGTGCCCAAACCAGCGACGGCCTGGGTGTCGCTGTGCCGCACGATGACCAGCACCAGCAAGGTGTTGATGCCGAACACCATCCGGTGGCTGGCGAGGCCGGACAGCGTCGCCGCGACGGTTGGTGTGCTCAGCACTGTGCGTGCGCCGTAGATCCACCCGGTGGTGACGGCGTAGAACACCGAACCGTGCACGGCGCGGGCGGTGTCGTCAGGCCCGAGGACGTGCCGCGGAAAGCGCAGGGACAGCACGAACGCGACTGCGATCGGTACCGCCACCATCAGCATGATGGTGGCCGCGCCGGCGTCACCGGAGCCGAACAGCCAGCGCGGCAAGAGCATGAAGTTCGCCCCGAGGAACGTGGCGGTGGCCCCGGTGGCGGTGGCGACAGAGTTCATCACCACGACCGACTGGCGCGGCACCACGTGCGGCAGCGCAGCCGACAGTCCTGAGGTGACGAAGCGGCTGAACCCGTTGACGATCAGCGCGCCGCACAGCACGGTCAGGTCGCTGGCGCCGATGGCGAGCAGCACCGCCACGCCGACGACCAACAGCAGCCGGGCCAGGTTCGCCCCGACCAGGACCGCCCGGCGATCCCAGCGGTCCAGTAGGGCTCCGGCGAACGGTCCGACGATCGAGTACGGCAGGAACAGCACCGCGAACGCCCCTGCCACCGCCCACGGATCGGCCGCCCGTTCCGGGTTGAACAACAGCCCGCCGGCGAGCCCGGCCTGAAACAGCCCGTCACCGAACTGGCTGGCGGTCCGCAGCTCGAGCAACCGCCAGAACTCGGGCAGGCTGCGCACGGATCGCCAGAGCGAACCGGGTGCGCGGGCGTCGACCATCGGACCAACAGTACAAATATCCACACGCGCCCGTTACCACAGCAACACCTACCTGATGCCATGATGGTGGGGTGGCACAGTCTGAGGACCCCGAAGACTTCATCGCGCCTGCGGCGAACCGCGTGCGACCGGGAACGTTGCTGCTGGCCAACACCGATCTCATGGAGCCGACGTTTCGGCGCAGCGTGATCTACGTCGTCGAGCACAACGACGGCGGCACTTTGGGTGTGGTGCTCAACCGTCCCAGCGAGACCGCCGTCTACAACGTGTTGCCGCAGTGGTCGAAACTGGCCGCCAAGCCGAAGACGATGTTCATCGGCGGGCCGGTCAAGCGGGATGCCGCGCTGTGTCTGGGCACGCTGCGGGTGGGTACCGACCCGCAGGGCATGCCGGGTCTGCGCCATGTCGCGGGCCGGATGGTGATGATCGACCTGGACGCCGACCCCGATCTGATCGCCCCGGCGGTCGAGGGGGTGCGGATCTTCGCCGGCTACTCCGGCTGGACCATCGGCCAGCTCGAGGGCGAGATCGAGCGCGACGACTGGATTGTGTTGTCCGCGTTGCCTTCCGATGTGCTGGTCGAGCAGCGGGTGGACTTGTGGTCGCGGGTGTTGCGCCGTCAGCCGCTGCCGCTGTCACTGCTGGCGACGCATCCGATCGACGTCAGCCGGAACTGACCGTCGTCGCGCCGCGGCCCAGCCGGGCGGCGATCACCGCGCAGACGAAGAGCTGGATCTGGTGAAACAGCATCAGCGGCAACATGATCAACCCCACGCTGGCGGCCGGGAACAACACCAGCGCCATGGGCAGCCCGGAGGCCAGGCTCTTCTTCGACCCGCAGAACAACAGCACGATCGCATCCGCGCGGTCCAGCCGGGCCAGCCTGCCGGTGATCCAGGTGAAGGCAAGCACCACCGCGAGTAACACCCCGCTGACCGCGGCGACCGCCACCACCCGCCACGGCTGCACGCTGCTCCAGATGTGCTCGGTCATCCCGACCGAGAACGCGGCGTAGACGATCAACAGGATCGAGCCGCGGTCGACCACCTTGGTCAGCACCGCATGGCGAGCCACCACCGGCGCCAGCCACCGGCGCAGCAGCTGACCGGCGGCGAACGGGGCCAGCAGCTGTAACACGATGTCTCCCACCGCGGACGCGTCGATCCGGGGTGACCCACCCAGGGGCATCAGCAGCAGAACGAGCAGCGGGGTGAGAAACACCCCGACGATGTTCGACAGCGACGCACTGACGATCGCCGCCGACACGTGCCCGCGTGCCATCGAAGTGAACGCGATCGAGGACTGCACGGTCGAGGGCACCAGGCACAGGAACAGCAGGCCGGTGTAGAGATCGTCGGTCAGCACCGACGGGACCAGCGTGCGCGCCGCGAGCCCGAGCAGCGGGAACACCACGAACGTGGTGGCCAGCACCAGCAGGTGCAGCTTCCACTGCCGCACCCCGTGCCAGGCCTGCTGCGGTGAGAGCCGGGTTCCGTACAGCAGGAACAGCAGCGCGATGACGATCTTGGTGATCAGCGACAGGGCGTCGGCCGCGCCCCCGCGGGCGGGCAGCACGGTGGCCAGCACCACGACCGCGACGAGCAGCAGCAGGAACGGATCGACTCCGAAGCCCCGACGCAGCGCCCCCATCAGGTCGCCGAGCGACTCACTTGCAGGACAGCGTGCAGCTCGCGCAGCTCCCTGCGCAGCCGCCGGCCTGGGCTTCCCGCCGCGCGGCGTACCGGGCGCCTTGCCAGGAGCCGGCACCGATCGTTCCGACAGCGCCGATCACGCACACGATCAGGACCAGCAGCCCGGTGCGGGCGGGTGCGGCCAGGGCGACTGCCCCGCCCGCGGCCAGCATGACGGCGGCGGCCAGTTGGGTCGGCGCGACCGCCCGCATGACCTGCGCAGTGACGTCAGTGCCGGGCGGCCGCGTCAGCGTCCACGCGCCCGAGCCGCCGACGAGGGCAGCCATTCCCAGGCACACCAGGCCGACGATGAACATGGGGCCACAATACGAGCCCGGGTTCAGCGCGGCAGAGCGGGCACCGCGGGAAGGACGGCCGGAGCGGGTGCAGGGGCCGGCGCCGAGGCATCGGCCAGCGGTGCCGCAGCAGGCGCGGGAGCCGGGGCCGGCGCCGCGGTCGGCGACGCCACCCGGAAGCCGTTGACGATGGCATCGGTCGCGTCCGCGGTGGCGACCACCTGGTTGGCGGCGGTCGTCACGTACAGCGAGACCAGATAGCGGTCCGGGCCGGACTGGGCGATGACGTGGCGGCGCGAGGTGTTCAACGTCATGTCGTTCTCGCGGTAGGTGCCCTCGATGAGCGACGACGGGAAGCCGCCGAAATCGGCCAGGGAGGCGTCGGTGGCCTGCCAGTTGAACAGCTGCTGGCTGTCTACATAGCCGTGGGTGATGGCTTCCTTCGGATCGAAGTCGCCGACCAGCTTGTAGACCTTCAGCTGCGCGTTCGAGGTGTACAGCCCGTCGCCGCCGAGCCGGTCGGCGAGGACGGTGAACGCGTCCGGGACGTTCGGATCGGGCACGACGGTCCAGCCGCGCGGCATGGGCAGCACCAGGTTGAGCGCGGTGAAGCCGCTGGCCTTCTGCGGCTCCATCTTGACGCCCTTGTCCTTGAAGAAGTCGGCAAGGGTGCCGGACGCGGCGGGGGCCAGGGTCTCCGGTGCGGCCACGGCCGGCGCGACGGCCGGGGCGGCGACCTGCGGAACAGCGGCTACCTGGGGGACGGCGGCCGGTGCCGCGGCGGGCGCGGCGGCGGGGACCGCGTTCGCGGCCGCGACCTCGGGGGCGACGGTGACGGTCTGGGTGACGGTGACGGGCGCGGGCAGAACGGGAACGACCGGATCCGCTGACGCGTTGGCGCCGGTGAAACCGAGGACGGCGGCCGTACCGGCGGCCATCCCACCTACAACCACCCGCCAATTACGGGCATTCGTGATCATCGCAACTGTCCTTTTCGACACGGTCGGGCCAGGTGAGGCCCCTTGTCAGGAGGCCGACTGTATCGGCCTGCCGGGTGGGGCGGATAGGGCTGGAACAGACCTGGAACCAACCGTCGACCGCACTGCAATCCATCCGAGACCGGGCCGTTGCACAGGGTGCGACCGGGGTCACACAGCGCTATCGCGGGGGTGGACCCGCGAGCGGCCCTTATACCCTGTGTGCGTGACCGAAACCCCGACCGCCGCACCGCAGGGCAGCGCAGACGCCGACACCCCGCGGTTCCGCTATACCGCCGAGCTGGCCGGCCGGATCGAGCGCACCTGGCAGGACAACTGGCAGTCGTGGGGCACCTTCGATGTGCCGAACCCGGTCGGGTCGCTGGCACCCGCCGACTCCTCGGCCGTTCCCGACGACAAGATGTTCGTCCAGGACATGTTCCCCTACCCCTCCGGCGAGGGTCTGCACGTCGGACATCCGCTGGGTTACATCGCCACCGATGTCTATGCGCGCTACTTCCGGATGACCGGACGCAATGTGTTGCACGCGTTGGGTTTCGACGCTTTCGGCCTGCCCGCCGAACAGTACGCGATCCAGACCGGCACCCATCCGCGGATCCGCACCGAGGCCAATATTGTCAACTTCCGCCGCCAGCTTGGCAGGCTGGGCCTGGGACACGACCAGCGGCGCAGCTTCTCGACCACCGACGTGGACTTCTACAAGTGGACCCAGTGGATCTTCCTGCAGATCTACAACGCCTGGTTCGACACCGAGCAGAACAAGGCCCGTCCGATCGCCGAGCTGATCGCAGAATTCGGTTCCGGTGCGCGCACTCTCGACGACGGCCGGCAGTGGTCCGCCCTGTCCGAGGGTGAGCGAGGCGACGTCATCGACGGCCACCGACTGGTCTATCTGGCCGACTCGCTGGTGAACTGGTGCCCGGGGCTGGGCACCGTGCTGGCCAACGAGGAGGTCACCTCCGACGGTCGCAGCGAGCGCGGCAACTTCCCGGTGTTCCGGAAGCGGTTGCGGCAGTGGATGATGCGCATCACTGCCTACTCCGATCGGCTGCTCGACGATCTCGAGGTGTTGGACTGGCCGGAAAAGGTCAAGACCATGCAGCGCAATTGGATCGGTCGATCCACCGGAGCGTCGGTGTTGTTCGACGCCGACGGCGCGGACATCGAGGTCTTCACCACCCGGCCCGACACCCTGTTCGGTGCGACCTACCTGGTGCTGGCTCCTGAGCACGAACTGGTCGACCAGCTCGCCGCCGCGCAGTGGCCCGACGGGGTGGACCCGCGGTGGACCAACGGCGCCGGCACCCCGGTCGAGGCGGTGGCAGCCTATCGGCGATCGATCGCGGCCAAGTCCGATCTGGAACGTCAGGAGAACAAGACCAAGACGGGCGTCTTCCTCGGTGCGTACGCGACCAATCCGGCTGACGGCCAACAAGTCCCGGTGTTCATCGCCGACTACGTCCTGGTGGGCTACGGCACCGGCGCGATCATGGCGGTCCCGGGGCACGACCAGCGGGACTGGGAGTTCGCGAACCAGTTCGGCCTACCGATCGTCGAGGTCATCTCTGGCGGCGACATCTCCGAGGCCGCGTATTCCGGTGACGGTGCGCTGGTGAATTCGCAGTACCTCGACGGCCTGACCGTCGCGGACGCCAAGAGCGCCATCACCGAGCGACTCGAGGCGGACGGACGCGGCCGCGCCCGCGTCGAATACAAACTGCGGGACTGGCTTTTCGCGCGGCAGCGGTACTGGGGCGAGCCGTTCCCGATCGTGTACGACGCCGACGGCCGGGCCCACCCGCTGCCCGAATCGGCGCTCCCGGTGGAACTGCCCGACATCGCCGACTATTCGCCGGTGATGTTCGACCCGGACGACGCCGACAGTGAACCGTCGCCGCCGCTGAACAAGGCGGACGAGTGGGTGCATGTCGAGTTGGATCTCGGTGACGGCCTGCAGACCTACACCCGCGACACCAATGTGATGCCGCAGTGGGCGGGCAGCTCCTGGTACGAGCTGCGCTATGCGGACCCGCACAACCCGGATACGTTCTGCGCCAAGGAGAACGAGCAGTATTGGATGGGTCCGCGACCAGCCGAGCACGGCCCGGACGACCCCGGGGGAGTGGACGTCTACGTCGGCGGCGTCGAGCACGCGGTGCTGCACCTGCTGTACTGCCGGTTCTGGCACAAGGTGCTGCACGACCTCGGACACGTCAGCTCGCGGGAGCCGTACCGTCGCCTGGTCAACCAGGGGTACATCCAGGCGTTCGCGTACACCGACTCCCGCGGCGCTTACGTACCGGCCGCCGACGTCGTCGAGCGGGACGGGAAGTTCTTCCTGCCCGGTGACGACGGCGAAATAGAGGTGTCCCAGGAGTTCGGCAAGATCGGCAAGAGCCTGAAGAACTCGATCTCCCCGGACGAGATCTGCGACGGCTACGGCGCGGACACGCTGCGGGTGTACGAGATGTCGATGGGCCCGCTGGAGGCGTCTCGGCCGTGGGCGACCAAAGATGTCGTCGGCGCCTACCGATTCCTGCAGCGGGTGTGGCGGCTTGTGGTCGACGAGTCCACCGGTGAGACAAGGGTTTCCGAGCATGAGGCGCTCGACGAGGACACGCTGCGGCTGCTGCACCGCACGATCGAGGGTGTGTCCGAGGACTACGCCGGCCTGCGCAACAACACCGCCGCCGCCAAGCTGATCGAGTACACCAACCACCTCACCAAGGAGGGCGTCAGTGCGCGGGCGGCGCTGGAGCCGCTGGTGCTGATGGTCGCGCCGCTGTCGCCGCACCTGGCCGAGGAACTCTGGCAGCGGCTGGGCCATGCGAAGTCGTTGGCGCACGGACCTTTCCCGGTGGCCGATCCGCAGTACCTGGTGACCGACACCGTCGAGTACCCGGTGCAGGTCAACGGCAAGGTCCGCGGACGCATCACCGTTGCCGCCGATGCCGACAAGGCCGGCCTCGAAGCGGCCGCGCTCGCCGACGAGAAGGTCCAGGCGTTCCTGGCCGGCGCCACCCCCAAGAAGGTCATCGTGGTGCCCGGCCGGCTGGTGAACCTCGTCGTCTAGTGATTTCGGCGCGAAGTCACCGAGGCCGGACCACCACCTGATGGGTGTGTGCGTCGGGCGGGCTGGCGATCACTTCGGCGACGATCCGCGCGACGGTCTCGGGCTTGAGGAACTTCGCCGGGTCGTACTGCCCGCCCTCGTAGGCGACCAGGTCCTGTTGCATCTCGGTGTCGACCCGGCCGGGGTGCACGCTGGTGACCCGCAGCTCCGGGACGTCGGCGCGCAGCGAATCGGCGAACGCCCGCTGGGCGAACTTGCTCGCCGAGTAGGCGGCCAATCCGGGTGAGGCGTTGAGTCCGGCGCCGGAGTTGATGAACACGACGTGCCCGCGCGCCGCGCGCAGCGCGGGCAGCAGCGCCTGGGTGAGGGCGACGGCGCCGGTCACGTTGACCTCGAAGCAGGCCCGCCACTGCTCGGGTGTCGAGTCGTCGAACCGTCCCGGGTATGCGACGCCGGCGTTGTGGACCAGCACGTCCAGTTCGACGAGCGGCTCGGCGGCGGCCTCGATCCCGTCCGGATCGGTGAGGTCCAGCGGCCAGGTGGTGGCGCCGAGACGGGTGGCCACAGCGTCCAGACGATCGGACGGGCGGCCTGCGAGCAGCAGCGTGTGGGTGGGGGCCAGTGCATCGGCGATCGCGGATCCGATCCCGCCACTGGCACCGGTGATGAGAGCTGTTTTCTTGCCCGGGTCGCTTCGCTCATGCCCACCGATCGCCATTCCACTTACCCTACCGACGCGCGTTTCGCAGGTTCGCGCCGCAGAATGAACGCGTGGCATACGACCCGAGCTTCGGCCCGACACAGTTGGCGGCCCGCGCGGCCTACCTTCTGCGCGGTAACGACCTGGGTGTGATGACCTCCGCGGCGCCGCTGCTGTACCCGCACATGTGGAGTTGGGACGCCGCGTTCGTCGCCGTCGGCCTGGCCCCGCTGAGCGTCGAGCGCGCGGTCGTCGAACTGGACACCCTGCTGTCGGCGCAGTGGACCAACGGGATGATCCCGCACATCGTGTTCGCCAACGGCGTCGACGGCTACTTCCCGGGCCCGGCCCGCTGGGCCACCTCGGCATTGGCCGCGCACGCCCCGCGCACCCGGCACACCTCGGGGATCACCCAGCCGCCGGTGCATGCCATTGCGGTGCAACGCATTCTGGACCGAGCCCGCACCAGGGGCCGGTCCACCCGCGCCGTCGCCGAGTCGTTCCTGGACCGCCGGTGGCCGGATCTGGTGCGCTGGCACCGCTGGTTGGCCGAGGCCCGTGATCAGAACGAGCACGGTCGCGTCACGCTGTATCACGGCTGGGAGTCCGGGATGGACAACTCGCCGCGCTGGGATTCCGCGTACGCCAACGTGATTCCCGGCAACCTCCCGGAGTATCAGCGCGAGGACACCCACATCGTCACCGACGCCAGCCAGCGCCCGTCGGACACCGAATACGACCGGTATCTGTGGTTGCTCGAGGAGATGAAGTCGGTCCGCTACGACGACGATCTGCTGCCGAAGGTGATGAGCTTCGCCGTCGAAGATGTCTTCGTGTCGGCAATTTTCGCGGTCGCTTGCGATGTGCTGGCCAATATCGGCGAGGACTACAAGCGGCCGCACGCCGATGTCCGCGATCTGTATTCGTGGGCCGAGCGGTTCCGGACCGGCGTGGTCGAGACCACCGACCAAAGGACCGGTGCCGCACGCGATTTCGACGTCAGAGCGGACAAGTGGATCGCGACGGAGACCGCCGCGCAGTTTGCGCCGCTGTTGTGCGGCGGCCTGCCGCACGACCGGGAGCGGGCGTTGCTGCGTGTGCTGGAGGGACCGCGATTCTGCGGGCACCCGGACCTGCGGTATTCGGTGATCCCGTCGACGTCGCCGGTGTCCAAGGACTTTCGGCCGCGCGAGTATTGGCGCGGGCCGGTCTGGCCGGTGTTGACGTGGCTGTTCTCGTGGGCGTTCGCGCGCCGTGGATGGTCGGAGCGTTCGCTGTTGCTGCGGCAGGAGGGCCTTCGGCAGGCCAGTGACGGCACCTTCGCCGAGTACTACGAACCGTTCACCGGCGAGCCGCTGGGCAGTATGCAACAGTCCTGGACCGCGGCCGCGGTACTCGACTGGCTGGGCTAAATCCCCGAGTCGCTGCGCTCCTGCCCGCCGTGGGCTGAATCCCCGAGTCGCTGCGCTCCTGCCCGCCGTGGGCTAAAACCCCTCTAGCTCTCCGCCTGCTCGGCCAACCGCTCGAGCGGCCGCAATGCCTTGGCCAGGGTCTCCCGCTCCTCGTCGCTCAGCTTCGAGAGCAACGCCGCGAGGTTGGCCCGCCGGACCGCCAGTGCTTCGCGGTGCTGCACCAGCCCCTGCGGTGTGACCTCGACGAGAACGGCCCGCAGGTCCGATGGGTCACGTGACCGCTTGACCAGCCCGAGCTTTTCCAGCCGGCGGATCGCCACGGTGGTGGTGGGGGTGCGCACCCGTTCGCGTGCGGCCAGCTCGGTCATCCGGATCGGACCCTGATCCAGCAGGGTCAGCAGGATGGACAGCTGTGCGAGGGTGAGGTCGGCTCCGGCGGTGGTGGACTTGGTGTCGGCGCGGCGCAAGACCGAAAAGAGCTTCGACAGGACCCGCTGCAGGTCCCCGGACAGGTCAGTGACCTGCGGCTCGGCCTCAATCATAGTTCGCTAGTCTAACCGGTCCGCGGTTGTCAACCGCGCGATACGCGGTTTTACGCGCCCGAGTTAGAGAACTTGCGACAGGAACCGCTGCAGACGCTCGGTCTCGGCGGCGCTGAAGATCTGCTCGGGAGGCCCAGACTCGATCACCTGGCCGTAGTCCATGAAGACCACCGAGGCCGCAGTCGACTGGGCGAACCCCATCTCGTGGGTGACGACCACCATCGTCATCCCGTCCGAACCCAGCTCGGCGATCAGCGCCAGGATCCCTTTGACCAGTTCGGGATCGAGCGCCGAGGTGGCCTCGTCGAAGAACATCACCTGCGGCGCCATCGCCAGCGCCCGTGCGATCGCGACCCGCTGCTGCTGACCGCCGGAGAGCGTGGCCGGTCGGACCTCGGCCTTGTGCTTCAACCCGACCCGGTCCAGCTGGGCGAGCGCGAGCTCGCGGGACTCGTCGGCCGACAGCCGCTTGAGCTTGCGTGGCCCCAGCGCGACGTTGTCCACGACGCTGCGGTGCGGGAAGAGGTTGAACTGCTGGAACACCATGCCGATGCGCTGGCGCAGCGCGTCGGGATCATCGTGCAACACCGACTTGCCGTCGAGCAGGATGTCCCCGCGGTCCGGCTCGTAGAGCCGGTTGAGCGTGCGCAGCAGTGTGGATTTGCCCGACCCCGACGGGCCGATGACTGCTGTCGTACTGCCTGCGGGAACGTCCAGGTCCACGCCGCGAAGCACCTTGTTTGTGCCGAAGGCGAGGTGAATGTCCTTGCAGGCCAACGACACCGGCTCAGGAAGCGACGCCATCACACCATCTCCTGGCTCGTTGCGCTCGGCGCAAGCGGATCCTCGTCGGGCTGCGTTCGGCCGCGGCGCAGCCGGGCGTCGATGTAGTTCACCAAGTGCGTCAACGGGATCGTCAGCAACAGGTAGAACAGACCGGCCGCCACCAACGGCGACAGGTTGCCGGTCTGGGCGTTGAGGTCGCGGCCCACTTGGAACAGCTCGCGCTGGCTGGCCACCAACCCCAGGAAGTACACCAGCGACGACGCCTTGAGCAGCGAGATGAACTGGTTCACCAGGGCGGGCAGCACCCGGCGGATGCCCTGCGGGACCACCACCAACCGCATCGAGGAGGAGTAACTGAACCCCAGCGCGCGGGACGCCTCCAGCTGCCCGGCGTCCACACTCTGGATGCCGGAGCGGAAGATCTCGCCGATGTAGGCCGCGGCCATCAGCCCGAGCGCGGCGATGCCGAGCGGGAAGGGGTTGTTGCCGGTGATGCCACCCACGACGGGCCCGATGCCCAGCCCGATCAGCAGGATGATCACCACCTCGGGCAGCCCGCGGAAGATGTCGGTGTAGACCCGGGCCGGCCAACGCAGCCAGCGTGAACGGGAGATCCCGGCCACGGCCAGCACCATACCGAGCAGCAGTCCGATCACGCTGGCGCAGATCGTCAGGATCAACGTGTTGGGCAACCCGGTGGTCAACAGGTCCGGGATGGCCTTCTTGTAGAGATCCCAATCCAGGAACGACTCTCGCAGCTGGGTCAGCACCGATTTCGGTGCCGCCCCCGTGGACGCGGGTTTCTCGTGCGCGGCGGCGATCGCGGCGAAGTCGGGCAGCTGCGGAGCCGGCGCGGCTTTCGAGCCCGGCTTCCAGCCCGGCGGCAACGCCCGCGGCACCCAGTCCGAGTACAGCTTCGACCAAGTGCCGTCGGCGATCACCGCGTCCAGTCCGGAGTTGAGCGCGTCGATCAGCGGCTTGTTCTCGTTCGCGACCGCGTAGGCGACGAAATTGTCCAAGCTGAAGGTGTTTTCGACGATCTGGGCTGGGTCGCCGGGCTTGACCGTGCCGACCGCCTGCTGAGAGGGCGCGACCCAGGCGTCGATCTGACGGGTCTTCAGGCTGGCATAGACGGTGTTGTAGTCCGGAAACTTCACCGGCTGCAGGTGCAGGGTATCGACGAGGTAAGCCTCTTGAACGGTGCCCTGCACCACGCCGATTCGCTGTCCGGGCCCGAGCTTCTGAAAGCCGGTGATCGTCGAACCCGTCGGCACGACCAAAGAGAAGTAACCGAAGTCGTAGCCGTTGGTGAAGCCCACGGTGCGCCGGCGCGCGTCGGTGGTGGTGATCGAGGATGACCCGACGTCGAAGCGGCGGGCGGCCACCTGGGCCAGCAGACCGGAGAACTCGGTGCCGACGAACGAGATCTTCAGGCCGAGTTTGTCGGCGATCGCCCGCAGCAGTTCGTTGTCGAATCCGGTGAACTGCCCCTTCGAGTCGATGCAGATGCTCGGCGGGGCATCCGACAGGGTGCCGACCGTCAGCGTGCCCGGCGTGATCAGTCCGAGCGCGTCACGGTTGACCGAGGTCAACGGCTGCGCCGTGGCGGTGGTGTATTTGTCCTCGTCGGGCCCTTTGGCTGCGGCGGCGAGGTTCGTCGGCAGCGCGCTGGCCGACTCGACTCCCGGCGGGGCGCACTGGTCGGCACCCGCCGGTGCGGCGGCCACCAGGCCGGCGATCATCAACAGGACCGAGAGCAGTGCCGCCAGACGTATGCCGGCCCGCGGTGTCCGGTCGCAGTGTTCAGCCATCATTAGCAAGGTACTGCCCGCGGCAATCTCGTCGCGCCTTGCGATCAGACGGAATCCAACTCGGTGAGCACCCCGGTCCGTTGAAGTTCTGCGATGAGCACGTCGGCCATCAGGTCGGTGCGGTCCAGGCAGGCCTGCCGTGCGGCCGACGGATCGCGGCGATGGATCGCGGCGTATTCGGCTTCGGCGAGCGGCAGGAGCTGGTTCACCGTGTACGGGTAGGTGGCCCAGAATTCCTGGGACATGAACCCGCGCGACGCTCGAATGCCCGCGGTCAGTCGGGGGCCGGCGTATTCGTCGAGGACGATGTTCCGGAACAGGTCGGCCGCGTTGAGGAAGGCGCGGGAGTCGGATGAGGCGCGCATGACGGCCATCGGTTCGGCGAGCCGGTCGAGGACCTCGGGCCGGGGATCGGTGGCGGCTCGCGCGGCGGCCGCTCCGGTCAGTAGGCCGTGCACTTCGTGGTGTTCGCGTAGGACGTCGGCATCGAAGCGATGGATGAATGCGCCGCGGTGATAGCGCGACTCCAGGATGCCGTCATGTTCGAGTTGATTGAGGGCTTCCTGCACGGGCACCCGGCTCAGTCCGAGGGCAGCGGTGATCTGGTTGCGGTCCACGCGATCTCCCGACCGCAGCCGCCCGGTGAGCAACATGTCGAGGACGTGTGCGACGACAAGGTCTTTCTCTTTGACCCCATAGCGTTTGGGCATGTCCCTCTCCAGGGCGTCCAGACGACGTGCACTCGTGGCAATCCTCCTGGTTACTTGCTGGTATCTCGCGCAATATGAGGTAACGAGACTGTGAGTCTCGTTACTCTGCGTCCATGACGACGACGGAAATGCCCGACAGCTACTACGTGGCTACACCGGTCTCGAGTGGGCGCACGGCGGCGGTGGACCACCTGCGTAAACCGGGCCCGGTGTACCGGGTCGGCAAGATGTGGTTGATCACCAGTTACGAGGGAGTCCGCTTCGCTCAGAAGCACCCCGAGCTGTTCTCTTCGGCGAAGGCCTTCGACGGCGTCGCCAACGCCATCTCGATGATTCCGATCGCGATCGATCCGCCGAAGCATGCGGATTACCGGCGCGTGCTGGATCCGATGTTCGGACCCAAACGCATGGAAGCGATGGACGGCGAGCTGCGCGAACAGCTTCGCGGGCACATCGACAAGTTCGCTCCGCTGGGCCGCTGCGACGTCGTCGCCGACCTGTCCTACAAGTTCCCCACCCAGGCCATCCTGACGTTGTTCGGGCTGCCCCTGGAGCATCTGCCCACTTTCCTCGGCTGGGTCAGCGGGATCATCAAGGGTGCTGATGTCTCATCACTGGGCAGCGAGCAGTCGCAGTCGGTAATCGATTGCAGCATCGCGCTTTTCACCTTCTTGGCTGAGCAGCTGGAGATCAAGCGCAGCCATCCGGGCGACGACATGCTCAGCAGCATCCTGGCCCTCGACGGCGACGAGGCATGGACCGATGCGGAGATCCTGGGGCTGTGCTTCCTGATCGTCCTGGCCGGACTCGACACCGTCACCGGTGCCATCGGCTTCGCGTTGCTCAACCTGGCCAATGACCCGGTCCTGAGGCACCGGTTGACCGCGAACCCGTCGCTGATCCCACCGTTCATCGAGGAGGTGCTGCGCCTGGACGGCCCGGTGCCCGGGGTGCCGCGCGTGACGACGGCCGATGTGGAGGTCGAAGGCGTGACGATCCCGGCGAATTCGCAAGTCATGCTGATGCTGTTCACCGCCAACCGTGACGGGCCGTACGCCCACACCGCCAATGAGATGGACCTCGGCGCCAAGGCCGTGCACCTCGGATTCGGCGGCGGCATCCACCGGTGCCTGGGTTCACACCTGGCGCGCCGCGAATTGCGGCTCACCATGGAGGAATTCCACGCCCGCATCCCGGATTACCGGTTGGCCGGCGAGGCCACCACGTTGTGGCCCGCCGGCACCTTCGGCCTGGAATCGCTGCCGCTGGAGTTCGATCCCTGCTAGCGGCTGTCGCGCCAGCGCACCAAAGCCTCGGCGGCGCTCAGGTCGTAGTCCGGTCCGTCGCAGCCGACGGTCAGCAGGGTCACGCCCAGTCCGGTGAGCGCCTCGGCGTTGGCCACGATCGTGTCGTTGTCGCGGCCCTCGACTCCCGATGACCGCTCGATCTTGGCCGGATCGCGGCCGACGTCCGAGCAGTGCCGGTCGAGCACCTCGGCTTTGCCGGGGTAGGTCTCGGCGTTGGTGAATCCGTGCCAGATGTCGCCGTGCTCGGCGACCAGGCGCAGCGTTTTCTTCTCGCCCTGTCCGCCGATGAGGATCGGGATGTCCCGAGTGGGCGCCGGATTCAGCTTGGCCAGCCGGGACTTGATCCGCGGCAGCGCGCCCGCGAGGTCGTCGAGGCGGCTGCCGGCGGTGCCGAACTCGTAGCCGTACTCGTCGTAGTCCTTCTGCTTCCAGCCCGACCCGATGCCGAGGATCAGCCTGCCGCCGGAGATGTGGTCGACGGTGCGGGCCATGTCGGCCAGCAGCTCGGGGTTGCGGTAGGAGTTGCAGGAGACCAGCGCGCCGATCTCGACGCGGGAGGTCTGCTCGGCCCAGGCGCCCAGCATGGTCCAGCACTCGAAGTGCGCACCGTCAGGGTCGCCGTAGAGCGGGTAGAAGTGGTCCCAGTTGAAGACCACGTCGACGCCGATGTCTTCACAGCGGCGGACGGCATCGCGGATCTGGTTGTAGTCGGGGGCATGTTGCGGCTGCAGTTGCACGCCGATGCGAATGGGATAGGTCACACCTCAACCGTACGTCGCGTCGTACGCCGATATTCCCGCCTGGCGCGGGCTGTCAGCCGGCGAGCACGTCGCGCAGAATCTCGACCAGTGCGCGTGGCTGGTCGCCCTGTACCGAGTGGCCGGAATCGGGGACCATGATCACCCGCTGGAAACCCGGTGCGGTACGGGCGAATTCGTCGGCATCCTCGTCGTTGACGAAGAACGAGTTGGCACCCCGCACCAGCGTGGTGGGCATGGTGATCGACGGGACGTCGTTCCACAAACCGGCGAACGACTCCGGCAGCCCGCCGCCGGAGCCGGCACCCTTGCGGAAGGAGTCGTAGCGCCAGGTCCAGGTTCCGTCGTCGCACTGCTTGGAGTTGTGAAAGACGCCGCGGCGCAGCGACTCCCGGCTCCGGGTGGGCGAGGCGGCGATCGTGACGTCCAGCATGGCGGCGAAGCTGCTGAACGTGCGTTCGCCTTGCGTCAGTGCGACCGCGCCGAGCTGAGCCTGGCTCATCTGCTCATGACGTTCCGGGGCGGACGGTGTGACATCGACCAGGACCAGTTCGGGTACCAGCGCCGGCTCGACGGTAGCGATGCGCAGCGCCGTCAGTCCGCCCAGCGACATGCCGACCACCAGGCGCGGGCTGGGCGCCCATTCGTTCAGGACGGGCCGCAGCGTGTCGGCATTGAGCTTCGGGCCGTAGTCGCCGTCTTCTCGCCAGGCGGAGCGGCCGTGGCCGGGCAGGTCGACGGCCAGCGCCGGAACGCCAAGGCCGAGGATGACGGTGTCCCAGGTGTGGGCGTTTTGTCCGCCGCCGTGCAGAAACACGATCCGCGGCGGCTCGGCACCCCACTTCAGCGCGCTCATCGGGCCGGAGGAGATCCTGGTGACCGGCGGCAATTCGCCGCTCACGCCGGCCTGTTCGGCGTTCTCGGGCAGCAGGGCGAATTCGTCGAGGCCGATCAGCTCGTCATCGGAGATCACACAGCTCATCTAACGCGAAAGTGCGACCAGATCGCGATGGGGCGTCCCATCCGGATCTGGTCGCACATTCGGTGAAAAACTATTCGATCCGGTTGATTCCCGGGTCGCCAGCGCTCCTGTCAGCCTTCGATGAACTTCTCGAGCTCCGCGCGCGCGACGTCGTCGGCCAGCTGCTTGGGCGGGCTCTTCATCAAGTAGGCCGACGCGGGGATGATCGGGCCGCCGATGCCGCGGTCCTTGGCGATCTTCGCGGCGCGCACGGCGTCGATGATGATGCCTGCCGAGTTGGGCGAGTCCCACACCTCGAGCTTGTACTCCAGGTTCAGCGGCACGTCGCCGAAGGCGCGTCCTTCGAGGCGGACGTAGGCCCACTTGCGGTCGTCGAGCCACGCGACGTGGTCCGACGGGCCGATGTGGACGTTCTTGTCCTCAACCTTGCCGGCCAGCGAGCCGGTCAGGTTGGACGTCACGGCCTGGGTCTTGGACACCTTCTTGGACTCCAGGCGCTCACGCTCGAGCATGTTCTTGAAGTCCATGTTGCCGCCGACGTTGAGCTGGTACGTCCGGTCCAGCGTGACGCCGCGGTCCTCGAACAGCTTGGCCATCACGCGGTGGGTGATGGTCGCGCCGACCTGGCTCTTGATGTCGTCGCCGACGATCGGAACACCGGCGTCTTCGAACTTCTTGGCCCAGACCGGGTCGGAGGCGATGAACACCGGCAGGGCGTTGACGAACGCGACCTTGGCGTCGATGGCGCACTGCGCGTAGAACTTGTCGGCCTCGTCGGAGCCCACCGGCAGATAGGAGACCAGCACGTCGACCTTGTTGTCCTTGAGCACCTTGACGACGTCGACCGGCTGCTCGTCGGAGATCTCAATGGTCTCGGCGTAGTACTTGCCGATGCCGTCGAGGGTCGGGCCGCGCTGGACGACAACGTCGGTCGGCGGCACGTCGGCGATCTTGATGGTGTTGTTCTCCGAAGCGAAGATCGCCTCGGAGAGGTCGAAGCCGACCTTCTTGGCGTCGACGTCGAATGCGGCGACGAACTTCACGTCGCGCACGTGGTACGGGCCGAGCTTCACGTGCATGAGGCCGGGAACGGTGGCGTTCGCGTCGGCGTCCTGGTAGTACTGCACGCCCTGGACCAGTGAGGACGCGCAGTTGCCGACGCCGACAATGGCGACCCGCACATCTGTCGACGCTCCGTTGTGCTCCGTCATGGGACGTTCTCCTAACTCGTACTTCTGCTGGCTGCTGTTCAGGTACTTCGGCGGCCGCTCAGGCCTGATCTGGATGGCTCTGAGCCACCCGCTCAGCGGCGATAAGCTCGTTGAGCCACTTGACTTCCCGCTCGCTGGACTCCAAGCCCAGCTGATGCAGTTGTTTCGTGTAGCGGTCGAACGAATTGCTCGCTCGGGCGATGGCCTCCCGCAGACCTTCGCGACGCTCTTCCACCTGACGCCGGCGGCCTTCCAGGATCCGCATCCGTGCCTCGGCCGGTGTGCGATTGAAGAACGCCAGGTGCACACCGAAGCCGTCGTCGGTGTAGTTCTGTGGACCGGTATCGGCTACCAGTTCGGCGAACCGCTGGCGGCCGGCATCGGTCAGTTGGTACACCCGGCGGGCACGGCGCAACACCGTGGTTCCCGCGGGGGCGGTGTCCTCGACGATCAACCCGTCGGTCTGCATCCGGCGCAACGCCGGGTACAGCGAGCCGTACGAAAAGGCGCGGAACGCCCCGAGCAGGCCCGTCAGCCGTTTGCGCAGTTCGTAGCCGTGCATAGGCGACTCGAGGAGAAGACCCAAGATGGCAAGCTCCAGCATCGGGTCACCTCCTTTGCTCAGCCGTTACGACAGTTCGACACCTCCGGCGATAGTATCGGAGCGATATATTTGGCGCTACTTGAGTGCGCACGGTCCACATGATTGCCGACGAGTGTCACCCCAGCGTCGCGCTCGGCGCCGAGGGTCACACCAGAGCCGCGTTCGCCCGCTAGGGGTAGTTGATCTGCTTTTCCGAGCCGTCGGGATACAGCTGGATGTAGCCGCTGCCGAAGTCGCTCGAGACGTACACCGAGATGGTCAAAGTCCCGGGGACGGTCTGGTCGCGGCTGGGCTCGATGATCAGATAAGTGCTCTTGACGTCGCCGGGCTTCATGTTCAGCGTCTCCGGCGCACCCCGCAGGACGCCGACGACCGCTTTGGCGTCGAACTTGCTCAGGTCCACCAGCTTGGCGTCACTGCTGGCCCCGGAGGGGGTCGGGTCGTCCCAGCCGCCGCGGTAGCTGTAATTGAGTTCGCGGCGGTCGTCGCTGGGGTCCGGCCGGGTCAGCGACGCATAGTCGGGATAGATCACCAGCCGGTTTCCCTCGGTGTTGCCGAACTTCTTCTTCATCTGCTCGAAGAGCCCGGTGAGACCACCCAGCGAATGCAGCTGGCGGGGCGGGGTCAGCACAACCGGAGCGACCCCGTCGGACTTGGCGCCTGGGTCGGAGGTGAAGTTCAGCGGCGAGGGCGTATTGCCGTACAGCCCCCAGCCGATGCCGATGCCGAGCATTACGAGGACGCCCATGATGGCGAGCCGGATACCCCAGCTTCCGTTGGTGCCCGGGGCGGACAACCGCGGCTTGCGCAGTGTGGGCAGCTGCACCGGCGCGTTCGCGGTTTGCAGGTCGGACACCAGGGCGCGTAGGTCGCCCAGCGTCATCGCTGTGGTCGCGGCCTTGACCCGCTGCTCGTGCTCGGTCATGGACAGCTGTCCCTCGGACAGCGCGGTGTCCAGAATCTGGCACGTGTCGTTGCGGTCGGTGTCCTTGGCGCGCGTGCTGGACGTCTGCGATGTCGCCACGGCGATGATCGTAAGAGTTCAGGCGCCAAGAGCGCAGACCAGCCGCATATTCGGCGGCGCCGCGAGTCGGTTGCGTGTCGTTGCCCAGATCCCCGACGTACTCTGGTCCACGTGCGATTGCAGCGACAGGTGGTGGACTACGCCCTCCGGCGACGCTCCCTGCTGGCCGAGGTGTACTCCGGTCGTACTGGGGTTTCGGAGGTCTGCGACGCCAATCCCTATCTGTTGCGCGCCGCCAAGTTTCACGGGAAGCCCAGTTCGGTGATGTGCCCGATCTGCCGCAAGGAGCCGCTGACTTTGGTGTCCTGGGTGTTCGGCGATCACCTGGGTGCGGTGTCGGGATCCGCGCGCACCGCCGAGGAGCTGGTGTTGCTGGCGACTCGGTTCGACGAATTCTCGGTACACGTGGTGGAGGTATGCCGGACCTGCGAGTGGAATCACCTGGTCAAGTCCTACGTGCTCGGAACGCCGCGTCCCACCAACGGGACGCGAGGACGCCGTGGCACCCAGACGGCGCGCTCCGGCGCGCGTACGGCCAGTGAATAGCGAAGGGCGTCCCGACCGGCCTGCCACTGACAACCGCACGGGATCAGGGGCCGAGAGTGCGTCCGGCGGCTCCGAGCCACCGACGACGCGCTTCCCCGCCGCGGGCGGCGGTTCTGGGCCCTCCCGATCTGCGCCGCGACGGCAGGTGCCGCCCGACGACCGGTTGACGTCGATCATCGAACCGGTCCGGGACACCCCTCCGCTGCTGCGGGACCCGGTCGACGTCGTCAAGGCCGCTCTGGATGGCACCCCGCCGCCGAAGCTCCCGCCGCCCCCGCCGCGGCGGCCGGGTGGGTCCGGCGGCCCGGGCGGCCCGCCGCCGTTCAAGCCGCCGACGTTCTCCCAGCAGGTCAACTGGAAGTGGGTGCGCCGATCGTTGTATCTGGCTGCCGTCGTGTTGATCGTGCTGCCGCTGATCACCTTCGGGATGGCCTACCTGATCGTCAAGGTGCCTCAGCCCGGTGACCTGCGCACCAACCAGGTTTCAACGATCCTGGCCAGCGACGGCTCGGAGCTGGCGAAAATCGTTCCGCCGGAAGGTAACCGGGTCGACGTCAACATCGACCAGGTGCCGGTTCAGGTCCGCAACGCGGTGATGGCCGCCGAAGACCGGGACTTCTACAGCAATCCTGGCTTCTCGTTTACCGGCTTTGCCCGCGCGCTCAAGAACAATCTGTTCGGCGGTGACTTGCAGGGCGGGTCGACGATCACCCAGCAGTACGTGAAGAACGCGCTCGTCGGTGACGCCCGCTCCGGGGTCGGCGGTGTGGTCCGCAAGGCCAAGGAACTGGTCATCTCCACGAAGATGACCGGCGAATGGTCCAAAGATCAAGTGCTGCAGGCGTATCTGAACATCATCTATTTCGGTCGCGGCGCCTACGGCATCGCGGCCGCGTCGAAGGCGTACTTCGACAAGCCGGTCGAGCAGCTGACCGTCGCCGAGGGTGCGCTGCTGGCCGCGCTGATTCAGCGGCCGTCGACCCTGGACCCGGCGGTTGACCCCGACGGTGCTGCCAAGCGGTGGAACTGGGTGCTCGACGGCATGGTCTCGATGGGCGCGCTGTCCAAGGACGAACGTTCCCAACAGGTTTTCCCTCCGACGGTGTCGCCGGAACAGGCCCGCTCCAATAACGTCACCACCGGGCCGAATGGCCTGATCGAACGCCAGGTCACCAAGGAACTGCTCGACCTGTTCAACATCGATGAGCAGACGCTGAACACCCAGGGCCTGCAGATCACCACGACGATCGATCCGCAGGCGCAGAAGGCCGCCGAGGACGCGGTGTCGAAGTATCTCGACGGCGAGATGCCCGACATGCGTTCGGCAGTGGTGTCCATCGACCCGAAAACCGGTGGCGTTAAGGCCTATTACGGCGGCTCGGACGCACAGGGCTTCGACTTCGCGCAGGCCGGCCTGCCCACCGGTTCGTCGTTCAAGGTGTTCGCGCTGGTGGCTGCGCTCGAACAGGGCATGGGGCTGGGTTATCAGGTCGACAGCTCACCGGTCACCGTCAACGGCATCAAGATCACCAACGTCGAGGGTGAGGGCTGCGGCGTCTGCAATATCGCAGAGGCGCTCAAGCGTTCGTTGAACACCTCGTACTACCGGCTGATGCTCAAGCTCAAGAACGGCCCGAGTGATGTGGCCGACGCCGCGCACCGGGCCGGCATCGCGGAAAGCTTCCCGGGGGTGGAGCACACGCTGTCCGAGGACGGTAAGGGAGGCCCGCCGAACAATGGTGTGGTGTTGGGCCAGTACCAGTCCCGGGTGCTCGACATGGCGTCGGCCTATGCCACGCTGGCCGACTCCGGCGTCTACCACAAGCCGCACTTCGTGCAGAAGGTCGTCAACTCCCGCGGCGAGGTGCTCTTCGACGCCAGCACCGCCGACAACAGCGGCGAACAACGCATTCCCAAGGCAGTCGCCGACAACGTGACCGCGGCGATGCAGCCGATCGCCGGCTATTCGCGCGGACACAACCTGGCAGGTGGTCGGCCGTCGGCGGCCAAGACCGGAACCAATCAGCTCGGCGACACCGACGCCAACCGTGACGCGTGGATGGTCGGCTACACGCCGTCGTTGTCGACGGCCGTATGGGTCGGCACCACCGACGGCACACAACCATTGGTCAACTCTTCGGGTGGACCGGTGTACGGGTCGGGCCTGCCGTCGGACATCTGGAAGGCCACGATGGACGGTGCGCTGAAGGGCACCGACAACGAGTCGTTCCCCAAGCCGACCGAGATCGGCGGATACGCCGGTGTTCCGGCACCGCCGCCTCCGCCGCCCGCGCCGCCGTCGGAGACCGTCATCCAGCCCAGTATCGAAGTGGCACCGGGCATCACGATCCCGTTGGGACCGCCGACGACCATCACGATTCCGCCGGGCGGCGGTCCGCCGCCGCCACCGGGTGGACCAGAACCGCCCCCGCCGGGTGGCGGTGACCCTAACGCGCCGCTGCCGCCGCCGCCGTGATCGACGGCCGCCCCACCGTCTCACCTGCACCGCTGGCCGAGGATCGGCGCAGTGCGGACGATCGTGACATGCCGAGTCGCAATGACGCTGTCGGCGCGGCACTCTCGGAAGTCGTGGGCGGTCCGGTGGGCCGGCACGCCCTGATCGGCCGGAGCCGGATCTTCACCCCGTTGCGGGTCATGTTCCTGATGGCGCTTGTGGTGCTGGCCCTGGGCTGGTCGACGAAGGCGCCCTGCTTGCAGACGGTGGGTACCGGCACACCCGACCAGCGGGTGGCCAACTGGCAGAACCAGCGCGCCTATTTCGAGCTGTGCTACTCCGACACCGTGCCGCTCTACGGTGCAGAGTTGTTGAGCCAGGGCCGCTTTCCCTACAAGTCGAGCTGGATCGAGACCGACTCGAGCGGCCGGCCGCAGATCCGGTACGACGGCAAGCCCGCGGTGCGCTACATGGAATATCCGGTGCTGACCGGGGTGTACCAGTACGTGTCGATGGCGCTGGCCAAGACTTACACGGCGGTCGCCAAGATGGTGTCGCTGCCTGTTGTCGCCGAAGTGGTGATGTTCTTCAACTTCGCGGCGATCGGATTGGCGTTGGCGTGGTTGACCACGGTGTGGGCGTCATCGTGGCTGGCGGGCCGCCGAGTGTGGGATGCCGCACTGGTGGCCGCGTCCCCGGTTCTGGTCTTCCAGATCTTCACCAATTTCGATGCACTGGCAACAGCTTTGGCGATCGGCGGCTTGCTGGCGTGGGCACGCAAGAAGCCGGTGCTCGCCGGCATCCTGATCGGGCTGGGGGTGGCGGCGAAGCTCTATCCGGCGCTGCTGTTGCTGCCGTTGCTGGTGCTGGCGATCCGCACCGACCGGATGCCTGAGGCCGCCAAGACCGTGGTGTCCGCGGTGGGTGCCTGGTTTGTGGTGAACCTTCCGGTGATGGTGCTGTTTCCGCGCGGCTGGTCGGAGTTCTTCAGGCTCAACTCCCGGCGCGGGGACGACATGGATTCGCTGTACAACGTGGTGAAGTCCTTTACCGGCTGGGACGGCTTCGACACGAACCTCGGGTTCTGGCAGCCGCCGGTGATCCTCAACATCTTCGTCGCCGTGGTGTTCGTGTTGTGCTGTGCGGCAATCGCTTACATCGCACTGACCGCGCCGCAGCGGCCCCGGGTGGCGCAGCTGGCGTTCCTCACCGTCGCGGCGTTCCTGTTGGTGAACAAGGTATGGAGCCCGCAGTTCTCGCTGTGGCTGGTGCCGCTGGCGGTGCTTGCCTTGCCGCAGCGTCGAATTCTGTTGGCGTGGATGACCATCGACATGCTCGTCTGGGTGCCGCGGATGTACTACCTGTACGGCGAGGGCAACAAGGGCCTGCCCGAGCAATGGTTCACCGCCACCGTGCTGCTGCGTGACATCGCGGTGATGGGCCTGATGGTGTTGGTCGTGCGTCAGATCTACCGTCCCGAACTGGATTTGGTGCGGTGGGATGGCCGAGTGGACGATCCTGCGGGCGGCGTGTTCGACCGCGCCGCTGACGCGTATCCGACGTGGTTCCCGCGCTGGCTGCGTCCGCGCGTGACGACCGCTGCGGGTGCGCCCGAAGAACAAGAGGCACCGGATGCAAGTCGCGATAGCACTGTTCCCGCGTAACACCGCACTCGACGCGATCGGCCCCTACGAGGTCCTGCAGCGCATCCCGTCGATCGACGTGGTGTTCGTCGGCCACCGTCGCGGCGAGGTCCGCAGCGACAACGGAATGCTCGGGCTGACGGTCGATGCCACCTTCGACGAGGTCACCAAACCCGACGTCCTGGTGTTCCCCGGCGGAATCGGCACCCGCACCCTCGTCGAGGACACCACAGTCCTGGACTGGGTCCGCGAGGTGCACCGGCACACCACATTCACCACCTCGGTGTGCACCGGCAGCCTGGTGCTGGCGGCCGCGGGCCTGCTGACCGGTTTGACCGCCGGGACGCACTGGCGGGCCACCGAGCTGTTGGAGTCCTTCGGTGCGATCTACACCCCTCAGCGGGTCGTCGAGCATCTGCAGGAGCGCATCATCACCGCGGCCGGGGTGTCCAGTGGCATCGACATGGCGCTGCGGCTGGTCGAACTGCTGGTCGGACGGCGGGCCGCGGAGGCCAGCCAGCTGATGATCGAGTACGACCCGCAGCCGCCGTTCCACGCCGGCGCGGTGGACCAGGTCTCGGATGCGACCCTGCAGCTGGCCCTGGAGTACTACGGCCAGCGGAGCTGATTTCGCTGATCAGCCTGCTCTCCGGTAGCCTGGGCAGGTTGCCGACGCAGGCGACCCTTCTGCCACGGACACGCCGTGGCCGCTACGACCATAGGAGGTGATGAGGTTCCCATGCGTCCATACGAAATCATGGTCATCCTTGACCCCACTCTCGACGAGCGCACCGTTGCCCCGTCCCTGGAGACGTTCCTGAACGTCATCCGGAGTGACGGCGGATCGGTCGACAAGGTCGACATCTGGGGCCGGCGCCGTCTGGCCTACGAGATCGCCAAGCACGCCGAGGGCATCTACGCCGTCGTCGACGTGAAGGCCGAGCCGGCCACCGTGTCCGAGCTCGACCGGCAGCTGAACCTGAATGAGTCCGTCCTGCGGACCAAGGTGATGCGGACCGACAAGCACTGAGTCCAGCTCGGACTCACTATCCGCTGAGTGGATAAGCGCGCCGCGCGTCGGAGCTCTTACGTAGGCTTCGCGGTGAATCCATCCGCCTATGCCAGGAGGAACTTGTGGCCGGTGACACGACCATCACCGTCGTCGGAAATCTGACCGCCGACCCCGAACTGCGGTTCACCCCGTCGGGTGCAGCCGTCGCCAATTTCACGGTGGCGTCCACACCCCGCACGTTCGACCGTCAGACCAATGAATGGAAAGACGGCGAGGCGCTGTTCCTGCGCTGCAACATCTGGCGTGAAGCGGCCGAGAACGTGGCCGAGAGCCTCACCCGCGGTTCGCGGGTGATCGTTCAGGGCCGGCTGAAGCAGCGTTCCTTCGAAACCCGTGAGGGCGAGAAGCGCACCGTTGTGGAGCTCGAGGTCGACGAGATCGGTCCGTCGCTGCGTTACGCCACCGCCAAGGTCAACAAGGCCTCGCGCAGTGGCGGCGGTGGTGGCGGCTTCGGCGGTGGCGGCGGTGGCGGAGGCTCCCGTCCGGCGGCAGCGGCGGCCAGTGAGTCGGGCGACGACCCGTGGGGCAGTGCCCCGGCGTCGGGTTCGTTCGCCGGTGGCGACGACGAACCCCCCTTCTGATACCCAACGAAATCCTTTGCGCGCCAATGGCGCGACTGTGAAGAACGAAAGAGATTGACCCCATGGCCAAGACCAACAAGCGGCGTCCCGCACCGGAAAAGCCGGTCAAGACCCGCAAATGCGTGTTCTGCTCGAAGAAGGGGCAGGACATCGACTACAAGGACACCCAACTGCTGCGCACCTACATCAGCGAGCGCGGCAAGATCCGTGCCCGCCGGGTGACCGGTAACTGCGTGCAGCACCAGCGCGACATCGCGATCGCCGTCAAGAACGCGCGTGAGGTTGCTCTGCTGCCGTTCACGTCGGCGGCGCGGTAGAGAACGGAAGTATCGAGATGAAGCTGATTTTGACCGCTGAGGTCGAGCACCTCGGAACGGCCGGCGACACCGTCGAGGTGAAGGACGGCTACGGACGTAACTACCTGCTGCCGCGAGGCCTGGCCATCGTGGCCTCGCGCGGTGCACAGAAGCAGGCCGACGAGATCCGTCGCGCCCGCGAGACCAAGACCGTGCGCGATCGTGAGCACGCCGACGAGATCAAGGCCGCCATCACCGCGCTGGGTTCGATCCAGCTGCCGGTGAAGTCGGCTGCCGACTCGGGCAAGCTGTTCGGCTCGGTGACCGCCAACGACATCGTCGGGGCGATCAAGAAGGCCGGCGGACCCAGCCTGGACAAGCGCACCGTGCAGCTGCCCAAGGCACACATCAAGGCGACTGGCGCCCACACCGTCGGAGTGCACCTGCACCCCGAGGTGAACGTCGACATCACCGTCGACGTCGTGGCCCAGAGTTAGCCGTCTGCGTCAATTCCCCGGGTGGCGGCCCTTCTTGGCTGCCCCCGGGGAATTGCTGTATCTCTGGCGAACACATCCGGGCGGGCTCGCCACAGCTAATCTAACCGTCCGTTAACCTGCCGCATAACCTCCGGCAACACAACACGCCCGGGATCGCAACCGGGGCCGACACGCCGGTGAACTTGCCATCCACAACACACAACCGGGGCTACCCTGCGTTTAGCTGGGGTAATAACCCAAAAACGGCCGGTCATCCACAGGTTCTCCCCAACGCCTCAACACCCCTTTCCCCAGCTATCCACAAACCACTAACAGGTTGATGAACAGCCTCGGTTTGCGACGGCTCCAGCAACGTCTAGCGTGAGCCGTCGGCGGTGCGGTTTGTCAGCGTGACGCCGAGTGCTTGTCGGGGGCGTGGAGTACACCTCTGATAGTGCATCGAACAGAAGTTCGACGAATTCACGAGGAGGTGGGGCAGCCCAATGGCGGTCGTCGATGATCTCGGTCAGCCCGGGATGGACAGTCCTCCTCCTTCTGAGGACTTCGGTCGCCAGCCTCCCCAGGATTTAGCAGCCGAACAATCGGTGTTGGGCGGCATGCTGCTGTCCAAGGACGCGATCGCCGACGTGCTGGAGCGGCTGCGCCCGGGTGACTTCTACCGGCCGGCCCATCAGAACGTCTACGACTCGATCCTGGACCTCTATGGCCGCGGCGAGCCCGCGGACGCCGTCACCGTCGCCGCCGAGCTGGACCGCCGCGGGCTACTGCGCCGCATCGGTGGCGCTCCCTATCTCCACACGCTGATCTCGACCGTGCCGACGGCCGCGAACGCGGGTTACTACGCGGGCATCGTGGCGGAGAAGGCATTGTTGCGGCGGCTCGTGGAGGCCGGCACCCGGGTGGTGCAGTACGGCTACGCCGGCGCGGAAGGCGCCGACGTCAACGAGATCGTGGACCGCGCGCAGGCCGAGATTTACGACGTCACCGAGCGGCGAACAGCGGAGGATTTCCTTCCGCTGGAGGATCTGCTGCAGCCGACGATGGACGAGATCGACGCCATCGCCTCCAACGGTGGTCTCTCCAAGGGTGTCCCGACGGGCTTCGAGGAGCTCGACGCGTTGACCAACGGCCTGCATCCCGGTCAGATGATCGTGGTCGCGGCCAGGCCCGGTATGGGCAAGGCTCTGAGTCTGGACACGCCGCTGCCGACGCCGACGGGCTGGACCACGATGGGCGAGGTCAAGGTCGGGGACTACCTGATCGACGCCGACGGACGCCCCACACGCGTGGTCGCGGCAACCGACATCATGGTGGGCCGGCCGTGCTACGAGGTCGAATTCTCCGACGGCACAGTCCTTATTGCGGACGCTGAGCACCAGTGGCTGACGGAGACCCGCGCTTCGCGGAAATCTGCGCTTGTGAGGACGACGCGCGCCATCGCGGAGACATTGCACTGGAACCACGCGGTGGCCAATTCGAAGCCTCTCCAGGCGGCGGTCCGTGTGCTCCCCGTACCGGCGTATTCGCTGGGGGCGTGGCTGGGCCAGGGATTCAGCCCGGCGGAACCCGAGATCGTCATGCGAATCGAGGGCGAGGGCGGCGACATCGGTGCCTTCGACGCCACGCACATTCCCGCGGAGTACCTCCGCGCCGCCGAGTCTCAGCGGCATGCACTGCTTGGCGGCCTGTTGGATGCCAGCGGAGCGGTGAGTAGCGACGGGTCAGTTGACTTCTCGACGACCAATCATCGTCTGGCTGATGACGTGTTCGAATTGATCGTCAGCCTCGGTTACGACTGCCGTCGCGATGAAAAATCAACAGCGTTCATCCTGAACTTCTCCACCGATGACGAGGTGTTCGGGTTGCCCCGGAAAGCCCTGTTGCACAAAGAACGGCGCGCGAGCGGAAAGGCGCGGGTGTCGTCGCGCTTCATCACCGACGTCCGGCCCATCGCGAGCGTTCCGGTCCGCTGCGTCGAGGTCGACAACGGTGACCACATGTACCTCGCGGGGCGGGCGATGATCCCGACCCACAACTCGACCCTGGGACTCGATTTTCTGCGGTCCTGCTCGATCAAGCACCGGTTTCCGAGCATCGTGTTCTCACTGGAAATGAGCAAGTCCGAGATCGTGATGCGACTGCTCTCGGCCGAAGCGAAGATCAAGCTTGCCGACATGCGCTCGGGAAAGATGACCGACGACGACTGGACACGCCTGGCGCGCCGGATGAGCGAAATCAGCGAAGCGCCTTTGTATATCGACGATTCGCCGAACCTGACGATGATGGAGATCCGTGCTAAAGCGCGCCGGCTGCATCAGAAGGCCGGATTGCGGCTGATCGTGCTCGACTACCTGCAGCTGATGACGTCGGGCAAGAAAGTCGAGTCGCGCCAGCAGGAAGTCTCCGAATTCTCAAGGCAAATCAAGCTTTTGGCGAAGGAACTGGAAGTTCCCGTGGTCGCGATGAGCCAGCTGAACCGCGGTCCCGAGCAGCGCACCGACAAGAAGCCAATGCTGGCCGACCTTCGTGAAAGCGGATCGATCGAGCAAGATGCGGATATGGTGATATTGCTGCACCGGCCCGATGCCTTCGAAACCGACGACCCGCGTGGTGGTGAGGCGGACCTCATCGTCGCGAAACACCGTGCAGGACCGACGCGTACGGTGACGGTTGCGCACCAGCTGCATTTGTCGCGATTTACGAACATGGCGCGCTAGATCCACATGGCACTACCCGCGTCGGCGCGAATCCTCAGGGCGGACAACGGCGCGGAGACCACGCCGGGCGAGCTGATGCAGGTTTGTGAGCGGGTTTTCGTGTGGACGCTGGATATGCGTAGGCGTATGGTGGGGCGGCCAGTCGCCCGTGTGATCCATAGCGGTCGCCTGGAGGTATTTCGTCTGCGCCTGGCATCCGGTCGCGAGTTGGAGGCGACGGGCAATCAACCGTTCATGACGCTGGATGGTTCAATTCCATTGGCAGCCATGACGACTGGTCAGCGCCTTGCAGTCCCACGCCGAGTTCCCGAGCCGCTTGATGCGTCAGGCATGGTGGACCCCGAACTGATTCTCCTCGCCCACATGATCGGTGACGGTTCCTGTGTGAAGCACCAGCCCATCCGTTACGCGAGCATCGATGAAGAGAGTCTGGCTGCGGTCAGCGCCGCCGCGAGGCACTTCGGCGTCACGGCGATTCGTGATGACTACCCCGCCGCACGAGTGATCACTCTGCGTCTGCCAGCGCCATTCCGGTTGACACACGGTAAGCGCAACCCGATCGCGGCATGGCTGGACGGCCTCGGGCTGTTCGGCTTAAGGAGCTATGAGAAGTTCGTTCCGCCACGGGTTTTCGCACTTCCCTACGAAAAGGTGGGCTTGTTCTTAAGGCACCTATGGGCGACTGACGGGCATGTGAGCTGGGATGCGCGATCCGAGATCGGCAGGGTCTACTATTCATCGACCAGCCGACGGCTCATTGACGATGTCGCACAGCTACTGCTGCGATTCGGCGTTCTATCGCGGATCAAACGAGTGCAGAAGGAAGGTTATCGGGACGGTTGGCACCTGCATATCTACGGCGCCGAGAACCAGTTGCGCTTTCTCCGGCACATCGGCGTTCATGGCGCAAAGGACACCGCAGCTGAGGCGCTGATTTCTAAACTCGAAGTAGTGCAGCGCAACACGAACCTAGACACGATCCCGATATCAGTGTGGACCAACGTCCGCGCAGCGCTGGTCGAGACGGCAATGACTCAGAGGAAATTCGCGGTAGCGATGAACACAAGTTACTGCGGGTCCGCCATGTGGAAGCGCTCGCCGAGCCGCGGCAGGGTCCACCGCGCGGCCGTAGTCCTCGAAGACCGCTACCTACACGATCTCGCCACCAATGACGTGTTCTGGGACGAGATCGTGGAGATCACCAGCATCGGACAACAGGATGTGTACGACGTGGCGATCGACGGCGGCGACAACGTCATAGCTCAGGGAATCGTCGCGCACTCCGGCTGAAATAGCAGGGTCCTTTCGCCGGTGTGGTGTAGGGGTTACGCCTGGACGCACCCGATCGGGGGTGGACGACCTGGCACGCTCCGTGGCGTGCGGCGCCGTCCGAACGATGGAGCTAGCAGGGCGAGGATCAGGTAGCCGTAGCGCTCGGAGATTCCGTGTTCGCGGGCCATGCGGTTGATGGTCAGATCGCGTTCGCGCACATGCACTTTCGTGTAGCGCGCAGGACTCGGATGTCGAGGGTGGCGCCGAGCGGATTGCGTGCGCGGGTGTCGTCACCGGCGGTGAAGGCGAACAGAGCATCGATCCGCGGATATCCGGCGGTCCGGACTTCTAGATTCAATCCGAGGGAATCGGATGTGCCACTGGACGATTCAGCCCGACTACGCCTCACCCAAACTCGGCCGGTAGTCAGCCGCCTCGGCCTCGGCGGCAAGCAGTGCGCCCAGCTCACCCTCCTGCTGGGCAACAAACACGCCGATCACCTGCCGGCATACCTCCGGCACGCTCACCCCACGCATATCCGCAATACGTGTCAGCCCGAGCAGCATTGACGTCGAGACGTGAAACTGCACCGTGAATTGACCGCACGAACCATCCTCCGGCGGTAACCCCGGGCCCACGACCACAGGTTCATCCACCCCGTACTCGTCCACCTCAGCACGCCGAGCCCGCGCAACGGCCCCACCACCAACGCCGCCGGCCGGATCGGGGAACTCCTCATGACTGAACAAACCCATTCGCCCACGGTAGACCTCGTAGCATTTTCGGGCGGAGATCGAGACGCCTTGTTTGTACCGGTGCCCCGGACAGCGCGACGCTCACCGGTTGACCTGAAGCCCGTCCTTCAGGGATGCGGCCCCTGGAGGGACTGATGGACAACCTATATACGTTGAGAACAAAACTGATTACGGCGACCAAGAATGTGGCCTCCGCGTAGTTGTGACGCGTTGACGAACCCCGGGCTACCAATGCCACGCGTCGCTGCCAACGTTGGTCAGGGTGCGCTGTAGGACCTCAATGGTGGTGGCGTAGTCGCGGCCGGATATTCCTTGGCGTCGTTCGTCGTTGAGTTGCTGCTGTACTTCGGCAGCAGCATGAAACTGTTTCGTTCCCTTGTCGGTCAAGCGAATGTGGTCGCCAGAACGGTCGAGCCACCCCTTGTCGATACCAGTTTCGATTGCGCGCGCGATGCTGTCGTCAGATTCGTTGGGGCCGACGATGGACACGATGTCGTCTTGGCTCATGCCGGTGTGGTGCATCGATAATTGATGTAGTACCCACCACTCTGGTTGTGTCACACCCACTTCCGCGAGTCGGCCACGGGTACGGGACCGGATGGCTTCTCCTGCGCGCAAAGCCCAGAACCCGAGCGGCTGTTGCGTAGCAGGCTGCATCTCTTTCGTCATATGCTCAAGCTAAAACCTCAACTTGTGTTCAGGTCAAGGTCTGTAGCGGGTCGCATGATCGGGGCGGCTCCAATGCGATACCGCGGCTACTGCAGCGTGTCGATCGCGTTGATCGTCACCTCGAAGGAACCCGCCCTGATCAATTGCAGCCGCGTCCTGCGTTCGGGGAGCGTCCGGTGCGGCGGCGAAGCGTATACCGACCGCTAACGGACGTGACAGGATGCTTCAGCGTGACTCGTCCCAACTTCCTGGTCATCGTGGCCGACGACCTCGGATTCTCCGACATCGGCGCTTTCGGTGGCGAAATCAATACACCGAACCTGGATCGGCTGGCCCACACGGGCGTCAGGCTCACCGATTTCCATTCCGCTCCAGCCTGTTCGCCGACGCGGGCGATGCTGCTGACCGGAACCGATCACCACGTCGCCGGAATCGGCACGATGCTCGAGATGGCGGCCCCTGAGTTCCGCGGCGCCCCCGGCTACGAGGGGTATCTCAACGACCGGGTCGTGGCATTGCCCGAACTGCTGCGCGATGCCAATTACCTGACGCTCATGTCGGGCAAGTGGCATCTGGGCGACACGATCGACAGGTCGCCGTGGGCAAGGGGATTCGACCGCTCATTCGCCCTGTTGCCGGCCGGTGCCAGCCACTACGGCACCCGCGGGGGTGGCGGGCTCTCTCCGGTGCCGACGATGTTCACCGAAGACGATCAGTTCGTCACCGTAGGCGAGGACTTTTACTCGTCGGATGCGTACACCGACACGCTGCTGCGCTACCTCCACGAACGGCCCCAAGACGGTGAAGACCAGCCCTTCTTCGCCTACCTGCCCTTCCAGGCGCCGCACTGGCCGCTGCACGCGCCGCAGGAAACCATCGCCGCCTACCACGGCCGCTATGACGCCGGGCCGGACGCACTGCGCGAGGAGCGGCTGGCCGCGCTCATCCGGCTGGGCTTGTGCCCACCCGACGTCGAGCCCCACCCGGTAGTGGCCGACGGTGCCCCCGAGTGGGCGGACATGACCGACGAGGAGCGTGCCGTCTCTGCCCGCAACATGGAGGTCTATGCCGCCATGGTGGACCGGATGGACTGGAACATCGGCCGGGTGATCGACTACCTCGAGAGCACCGGCGAGTTGGACAACACGGTCGTGATCTTTTTGTCGGACAACGGCGCGGAGGGGACCATCGTCGAGGCCATGCCGCTGCGCGGGCCCGAAATCGAAGCGTTCGTCGCCAAGCACTGTGACAACAGCGTGGACAACCTCGGTGCCCCCACCTCGTGGGCCTGGTACGGCCCGCGTTGGGCGCAGGCCGCCACTGCGCCGTCGCGGCTGCACAAGGCCTTCACCACCGAGGGCGGAATCCGGGTGGTGGGCTTCGTCGCGTGGCCGGGCTTTGCTCGGCAGGGGGAGATCGGCACGGCCTTCACCACCGTGATGGACATTGCGCCGACCGTGCTCGAGCTCGCCGGGGCCGCGCATCCCGGCACCGAGTACCAGGGCAAAGAGGTGGAGCCGATGCGCGGCCGATCGATGGTGCCCTACCTGTCCGGACAGGCAGATGTGGTGCACGATGCCGACACCGGCACGGGGTGGGAGTTGTTCGGCCGCCGCGCGATTCGCCAGGGCGATTGGAAGGCGCTTCATCTGCCCGCGCCCTACGGCTCAGGCACCTGGCAGCTCTATGACCTCTCGAGTGATCCCGGCGAGGTGCATGACCAGGCCGCCTCCCGGCCCGACAAGCTGGCGGACTTGCTCAAGCTGTGGGATCGCTACGTCGAAGAGAACGGCGTGATCATCGGACCCGTGTCGCTGTTCGAGGTCGATGTGGAGGCGTACTGACCACGTGGGCAGTCGAGTTGCGGAACGTGCCGGCGCTTAGCCTGTGCTGATGCCACGCAAACTCAGTGACGACGAAGTCAAGGCCTTCCTGGACAGCCGCCCGGGCTGGGCGATCCTGACCACCATTGAGAAAGATGGGTTCCCGCACTCGGTACCTCTCGGCTACTTCCGCCTCGGCAGCGACATCGTCATGGGTGTGCGAGACGGCACGCGCAAAGTGGCCAACATCGAAAGCAACCCGAACGTGAGTGTCTTGCTCGAAGACGGCTCGACGATGGCAGACATTCGCGGTGTGATGCTTCAAGGCCGCGCTCGCATCGTTCGCGAATCAGGGGAGGCACTCGAGCTCGCGAGGGAAGGCGCTCGGGCGCGGGGCGTGGCAGAGTCCGACTGGCCCACCGCACCCAGACCGGGCGCAGCCTATATCCGCGTGACACCCGTTCGAACCGTGTCCTGGGACTACGGAAATTCGGGCTCGGACCACGCCTAGTCCGCCGGCGCCGCAAGGGCGCACCGTCTTGTCGCTGCTCGGCTAGACAACGTTCAGTGCAGTTCGTAGCCTTTCCCGGGACATCGACAGCCGGGCCAGGACCGCTCCATGACCGAAGGATCGTCACAATCCGCATGACCGGGATTCGCCACTACCTTCGCCGGTCGGTGTGCGGCATCGGGTCCGTGTTGCTTGTGGTCGCCGCGCCGCTGGGTGCAGTGCATGCGGAGCCTGCCGACGACGCGTTGGGCAGGCTCAACGAGTTGTCTCAACAAGCGGTGCGCAGCCGCGAAGCCGTCACCGCCGCTCAGCGTGACGCCGACGCCGCGCAAGCCCAGCAGGCCGCGGCGGAGGATCGCCAACGCGCCGACCTTGCCGCGTTGGAGGCTGCCAACAACCAACTGGAGCCCTATCAGGCCGCGGTCGACCGCCTCGCGTCGATGACCTACATGGGCGGTGGCGAGAGCCAGATGGCGGCGGTGTTCAGCGCGTCGTCGCCGCAACGTCTCATCGACAAGCTGGCGCTGCAGCAGATGGTGGACGCCACGACCGCCGATCAGATGAGGGGATATCGAGACACTCGCGAACGTGCCGCGGCCGTCGCCCGAGCTTCAGAGCAATCAGCCGCGGACGCGCGTGCCGCGGCCGAGCGAGCTGCCGCAATCCGCGCGGATCTGCAAGCCACGTGGCAGGACCTGCTGCGCGAGATCGCCGCCGCGGAAGCCCAGTACGCAACGTTGACTCCCCAGCAGCAAGCGGTGGTCGACAACGCCGCACCGCCACCCGATCTACGGCCCCCTCAGGACCCGGCGATCGTCGCGATGCCCGGCCTGCCTCCCGGCGACCTGGCTCCGCCACCGGAAGCTGCCATCCCGGACGATCCGGCAGCATTACCCGTCGGTGTCGCCAATGAGGTTGGCTTACAACCCAATACGATCCTCGCTGCGCGGACGATCAGCGCGCAGTTTCCCCAGATCGCCACCATCGACGGGGTACGGCCCGATTCGAAGCCGTGGCATCCGCGCGGTCTGGCGATCGACATCATGATTCCCAATCCGGAGAGCCCGGAAGGCATTGCGCTCGGCGACCAGATCCGCGCGTTCGCGATGGCCAACGCCGCCCGATTCGGACTGCAGGACGTGATCTGGCGGGGCGTCTACTCCACGCCGGCCGGGCCGCAAGCCACGGGTTACGGACACTTCGACCACGTGCACATCACCACCACGCCGCGCGGCTGACTCACCGAGCGATCGGCCGTAGGTCATGCGATCTTGGCGGCCTCGATGATGTCGTGCGGCACGACGGAGAACGACCGACCGGTGGGCCGCAGCCCGGCGCCGACCAGCAGGTCGTCGAGTTCGGCCCGGGATCGCAAGCGGCCGCCGTCGCGCTGGGTCAACGTGTGCAGGTCCAGCAGCGGAGAGAACGGATTCGGCCGATTGCGCGGCTGCAGATACTCGACCACCAGCAGCTTCGCGCCGACGGGCATGCTGGCTGCCACCGCGGCGAGGATCGTCGCGCAGCGTTCGTCGTCCCAGTCGTGCAGGACGTCTTTGAGAAGGTAGACGTCGGCGGTGGCGTCGATGGACCCGAAGATGTCTCCCGCGACACGCTCGATGCGGTCGGCGACTCCGCGTTCGGTGAGAAACCGCTCGGCTTCGGCGATCATCCCGGCGCTGTCGACCAGCACCCCGCGCAGATTCGCCTGCGATTCGGTGACGACGACCGACAACAGCGTGCCGATCCCGCCTGCAACATCACACACCACCGCACCGTCAGGCCACGGATACACCCGGGCGATCCCGTGGGCGATGATGCTCGTGGCCTGCCGCATCGTCGCGGCGAAGAGCTGTTGCTCATCGGGATGGGCGGCGTACCAGTCCCATACCGACATGCCGTGCACGATCTCGAACGCGCTGCGGCCGCTGCGCACACTTTCGGCGAGCCCACCCCACGCCTCGACAGTCGAGCGCATTCCCTTGTAGCGCATCCAGGCTCGCAGCGACGAAGGGTGATCGCTGCGGAGCACGGCGCCCATCGGAGTCATCTTCGCCGCCCCGGTCCGGCGGTCCAGGGTGCACAGACCGCATGCGGTCGCGCCTCGCAGCAGGCGATGGGTGGTCTCTACGTCGGATCCGATCCGCGCGGCGATCTGCGGGGCGGTCAGCGGTCCATCAGCCAGTACGTCGGCGATCCCGAGTTCGGCGATACTCGCGGCGATCTGAACGCCGGCGACGCCCTCGCCGACATCGAGCATCGCGAACTGCGGTGGCACCATTTTGTCGGCGAGTCGCTTGAGCGTGCGGCGTAACGCGAGCGTGGCCAGCACCACGGGCAGGGGCGTCGATGGCATCCGTGCAGGTTACCCGTGCGGCACCCGCAGGCCCGGCTGATTTGTCATCGCCACGGGCAATCGCACTCCACAGTGTCACTGAGTAGCGGAGCGCGGCGGTAACGACGCCGTGAATGTCCTTGCCCAGCAGTAGAAAAGCTAGCCGAGAACTCGCTGCGCGTTCTCGGACGTGACCCGGCGCCAGTCGATGCTCCGATCTGCGTCCAAGGCGGCGACCTGCTTGCCAACGCCGAACTCGGGCGTCCAGCAGAAGTCGCTGCCGTAGAGGATGCGTTCGGTGCCGACCACATCGGCCAAGACGGACGCCTGGGCGGGCATCGGATATCCGGCGAGGTCGAACCAGAAGCGGCGCAACTGGGTTTCGGTGCTCAGGGGTCCGGGTGGACTGCCGTCGGGCATCGGCCACAGGCTGCGGAACTGTTCGATACGGGCTGCCAGGAGCGGCAGGGCGGCGCCGCAATGCGGGATCAGGAACTTGATATCGGGGTAACGGCCGGCAACGTTGGCGAAGATCAAATCGGTTATGGTGCGGGTGGTTTCGAACATGAACTCGATGACGGGCCGCGGACGGCCGAGCGCCACGGCATCGGCGTACGGCGGTGACGTCGGGTGAACGAACACAACGGACTGCCGCGCATTCAGACACTCCCACAGCGGGTCGAGCGCCGCGTCACCGAGGTACTGTCCGCGGTGGTTGCTCAGGACAACCACGCCGGCCGCGGCGTGCCGGTCGATCGCGCGCTGCGCTTCGACGATCGCCGCGTCGACGTCGGGTAGCGGAAGAGAAGCGAAGTAGGAGAAGCGCTCTGGGTGGGCAGCTACCGTTCTGACGGCGAAGTCGTTGACGTGCCGGGCCAGAGCGGACGCCTGCGATGAATCGGCGAAGGACACCCCTGGCGAGGACATCGACAGGACTGCGCGGCGAATACGATTGTCCTGCATCAGTTTCAACTGTGCCTCGACACTCCATGACGGCCACATGGGCATGCCGTCAGGATGCTCGATCCCCGCGGCGACCGCGGCGCTGACGTACTCGTCGGTGAGGAAGTGGGCGTGAACGTCGACCAATTCGAAACCGTTCGATCTGGCCACGCGCTCTCCTCAGGCACAGTGCTTGAGCGGTAGATCTGGTCCGCCGCGCTCCAAATCTACGCGCCGTCGTGGCGCTGCCATGACCACAGCAACACCAATATCGCCGAGCCCGGTAACGGAACATGTATCCGGAAGCGATACTGACGGCATGGTAAAGAAAACTGCTGTTGTCCTGCTCAGCGCGGCCGCATTGTCGGTAATCCCCGTCGCGATCTCCCCGCTGGCCCAGGCCGACGTGTGCGGAGACATCGGTGGCCGGCACGTGACCGTCGGCGGGTGCACACCGGGTATCGCGGGCGATGCCGTGGACGCCGCCGTCGCGGGTGATTGGGTTCGGTACGGCTTGCCGGAGACCTATGCGTTCTCGCTGGTCCCCGCATTCCCCGGCGAACAGCCCTGTATCTCTCCCAACGGGCTGCCGTACTACACCCCCGGCGACGCTCCCTGCTGGGTCGGGTAGCTCCCGGCTGGGATTGCCCTTTCCGTCCGAGCGGGTCCCCTAGTCTCGGAGCGTGACCTCCGCTGCCCAAGAACAGTCCGTCGTTGCCGGCATCGATGGATCGGACGCCTCGCTCGGCGCGGCCCGGTGGGCCGCGGAGTTCGCCACCACCCACGCCCTTCCGCTGACGTTGCTGCATGCGGTCCCGCGGCTCGAATGGCATTTCGCCGGCGCTGAAGCACCCACCGGACCCGAGGGCAACGGCGACGAGGTGCTCGCCGCGGCGGAAGCGGACGTGCGGTCGGCGCACCCCGATCTGATGATCAGCACGGCCATGGTCAAGTCCGCGGTCGCGACTGCCCTGACAGATGCCTCGCCGGAGGCCAGGCTGTTGGTGGTGGGCACCGGCGCGGGGGAGCACCGAGCCCTGGGAGGCCACGCTGTGCGGATCGTCCACCGTGCGCAGTGTCCGGTGGTGGTCTGGCGGGCGCCCGTCGCGAAGCGGACCGGTAAACCGTTACCGGTCGTGGTCGGCATCGATGACTCGGAGGCGTCCGGTCGGGCGCTCGCGGAGGCCTTTGACATTGCCCGCGGGTTGCATGCGCAGCTGACGGTGGTGCACATGTGGGAGATCGACGCGGCTGTCGGGATGGGCGACCTCGGCGGCGAGGGGAACATGGACTGGCAGTTGCTGGATGTTCTCGAGACCCAGCAGCGCCGGCGGATGGATGAGCTGGTGCAACCGCTGGCCAGGAAGTATCCGAACGCCCATGTCGTCAAGGTTTTTCAGGACGTCAGCCCGGCGAAGGGGCTCACCGATCTGTCGCGGGAGGCCCAGCTGGTGGTCGTCGGCAGTCACGGTCGCGGGAGGCTGGCCGGCTCGATCCTCGGCTCGGTCAGCCAGAACCTCATCCATCACGCCGAGTGCCCGGTGCTCGTGGTCCGGTAATTCGCCGCGGTTGGACAACCTCCGTACCGTTTCGTAACCTTGCCGAGACCTGAGCCACAAGGGTCTGCAATTCGACGGAGACGACGTCGCCTGGCGGTCAAAGGATGCGCAGTCGTGAAGTTTCACCGGCCTTTCGCACCGAAAACTGGTCCGAGCAGGGCAGCGGGAGCGATCGCGATCGTCGCTGCGCTCTGCGTGGTGTCGGCGGGTTCCGCGTTCGCCGAGCCGGAAGTGGACGAGCTGGCCAAGCTCAACGAACTGACCAAACAGGCGCAGGAGTTGATCGAGACCGCTCAATCCGTCCAGCTGGACCTCGACAGGAAGTTGCAGCTGCAAAGCGCCGCGGAGCAAAAGCACACCGACGACGTGGCCGCTCTCGAATCCACCCGGGCGCAGCTGGCTGATTATCAGGGGACCGTCGACCGAGCCGCGGCCGCGATCTACACCGGCGGCAGCACCGACAGCGTGACGGCGTTCTTCGCTGCCGCGTCGCCCCAGCGCCTGATCGACCAACTGGCCGTCCAGCGGACGATCACCGACCAGATCACGGGACAGCTGCAGAAGTTCCGTGAGGCCCAGCGCCAGGCCGCGGTCGCCGCGGCCGCCTCCGCGGAATCCGCCGCCACCGCCAAAGCGGCCGCCGACGCCGCCGCGACGGTGCGGGCCGATCTGGAGACCAAGCAGTCGGAGGTCGAAGGCCAGGTCAGATTGGTGCGGGCAACCTACTACGCGCTGCCGGCCGCCCAGCAAGCATTGCTGGGCCCCGGCGGCGCGATCCCCACCGTCGGTATGAGCGGCCTGACCCCCAACGCCCGAACCCTCGCGGCCTACGTCATCGCGACCTTCCCGGGTGTGCAGTCCATCGGTGGCGTGCGCCCGGACCCGATTCCCGATCATCCGAGCGGCCATGCCATCGACATCATGATCGGCTCGGACATGGCGCTGGGCGATGCGATCAACGCCGACGTGCAAAGCCAGGCTGAACGCTTCGGGGTGTCCTACACGATGTGGCGGGTGGCCAACCACTTCAACCACGTCCACGTCACGGTGTCCTGAGGCGGACTGCCGCGCTCAGGACTCCGCGTCGATCCCCGTGATCGTGATGGCGAACGGCCCCTGCTGTTTGTCGAGAATGAAGACCGATACTTCGGTGATGATCGACGGGTCCAGAGCCGCTGGGGCCTGCGGCGCCGGATCCATCCGCATCCCCACCGGCTGGAAAGCTGCCACGGGAAGTTCGTATGTCCGTGGAACGCCGGCTTCGGTGGGGAAGCGCTGGATGTAGGACCAGGGCTGTCCCGCGGCGCCCACTCTCAACACGTAGGTCTTACCGTCGCCGACGGCACTCACGCGGATCGACATGGCGCCGGCGGCTCGTCGGCCGATATCGGGGTCTTCCGGACTGCGGGCGGAGGCGAAACCGCCGTTGTTCTCCAGGGAGATGGTTCCCGAAAAGACAAGACCACCATCGGCGTACGCGACCTTCGACGTGGATCGACCGCCCATGACGGGGTCATTGACCGTGGTCCAACCGGCGTCGAGGGAGACCAGCGGAACCGCGGGTCCGGCGTGTGCGGCTCCCTCGATGCTTCCGCAGGACACCAGCAGAAGTGTCGAAAGTGCCGCCATGGTTCCGGCCAGCCCGTATCGCATCATCAACACCGCCTCGGATTGGCACGAATCTCGTTGCCGCGCATCGGCATACCGTCGATCACGGTGTAGATCTGCCGAAGGTCGGGGACCTCGGTGACGCGCAATTTCTCGCCGCCGTCTTTGCCGATCAACACCACTGCGAAAGAGTTCGCGTCGACCGTGAACTGCGTCCGCAGCCGCTGCGACTGCTCGGCGTCGACGGGTTGACCATCGAGCGTGCTGCCGCCGGTGGCCAGCACCTGCCCGAGCACCATGTCGCGGGAGGCGAAGTCACAGCCGGTCGCTTCGATGCGGCTCAACGTCGCGGTGAGTCGTGGGTCGCTCTGCGCGGGCGCGAACACCAGCAGAGGACGACGTTCCCAGCGATAGTCGCCGAGTTCAGCGGCCATGGCGGTTGCCGATCCGAGGGCGCCACTGATCAGCAGAACTGCAAGGACAACCGTCGATCGGAGGATGCTGTGCTTGACGGCCATGGTGCTTCTCAACTGTAGCGACCGACCGCGGTCGGCGCTCAGACCCGCGGCGAGAGCATTGCGCGCCACGTACTCGGCGGCGTAGGTGATCGCAACCTTGTCGCCACCGTCATTGCACGCTGGCTATCCGGCGAAATGCTCGCAACAAAACCGCTCTGAGTTCGTGCTGCGGGTGATCTCCGAGTGCCGAGAGCCGGACCCACCGACGTCGCTGAATACACAGCGAATCGCTGGTCCAGGCTTGGATCGGGGCCGTAGGTGACCTCGATGAGCGTATCGAGCATCCCGGGCCCACCGACCGCGGTGCGCATGGCGTCACGGAATGCGGCCTGCTGCGCCATTATTCGCGCGAACTCACGGCGTGAAAGAAACAGGTCCGCCAGCCCGGTTACCAGAATCTCGGTGCGTTCCGGCCCAACGGGGTGGGCACGAGCACGATCCAGAAGTGCGGACAGGGCGGTCCGGGCCGGCTCGGCCAGGTCCTTGAGGATCTCCTGTTTACCGCGGTAGTGGTAGAACACCGCAGGCTTGGTCAGTCCCATTTCGTTGGCAATGTCTTGCAACGACGTTGCCTCATAGCCCTTTTCGGCGAACAGCGTCAGCGCCACAGTGACGATGCGCTCCCGGGTCTGGCGTACGCGCTCGGCACGAGTCTTGGGCTCGGCGTCAGGCGGGATCACGCGTTCACTTTACGGCTGTTAGGTGGATCACCTTTTCTCGCCGCGCTGGACATTTCATTTAACGACCGTAAAGTGAAGTTCGACGACCGCGCGATCGAAAGGTGAACCGATGCTCGAGGAAGCCGGTGGCGTGAACGCCGCCCACACCGGACCGCACGGCAATCAGGAGTTCCGGTGGATCACGTTGGGAACAATGAGCGGTCCACTTCCGAGCGCCGTACGGCACCAGCCGGCGAACGTGCTCTACGACGGGGCGGAGGCGATCGTGGTCGATTGCGGCGACGGCGCAGTCGATCAGCTATGCAAGGCAGGGATCCCTCTTTCCGCGGTCCGCACCGTCATACTCAGCCATCTGCATATCGACCACACCGCCGGACTCTATGGGCTGTTGGGGCGCAGGCTGCAAGCGCATATCCCTGGCCCGCTGACGATTTACGGGCCACGCGGAACGCTCCGCATGGTCAATGCGATCCGGTCGTCGTTCGACTTCGTCTCCGGATCGATGTCGCAGGTGCCGGGCTTCGTGAAGCAGTTCGACGCCGACATCACCGCCATCGAGATCACCGACGGGTCACGGTTCACCCTAGGCGACATCGACGTTGTCACCGTCACGAATACGCATTACGCGTTTCCCGACGGTAGTCCGGAAGCACTCCGCTACCAATCACTTTCGTTGCGGTTCGACACTCCCACGCGGAGCATCGCCTATACGGGCGACACCGGCCCCAGTGTGAATGTCGAGCGATTGGCCGACAGCGCGGACGTACTGGTCAGCGAGATCACCGATCCCGAGGAGATCGTGGCCAGAATATCCCGCACATTTGGCTTTCCGCCGACTGCGCTGGCCGCCATCAAACGACGATTTGAGCTCGAACACCTGACCGCCGACGAGGTAGGCCTGCTGGCAAGCCGGTCAGGCGTCAAATCGATTGTCATTACCCATAATCCGCTCCCGCCGGAAAGCACGACCAAGGCCCGCAACGCTATCGGCGCGCATTTCGACGGGCCGGTCACGTTTGCCGATGACCTGGACACTCACTGAACTGATCGGAAAGCGTCATGGCTGTGACATATCTGGACTACGAGAACCATCCGGAAATATTTGTGCCGCATGAGTATCCGGAGCAGATTGTTGACCTCGGCGAGGTCAGGATGAACTATGCGACCGCGGGCGAGGCGCACAACCCAGCCATACTGCTCATTCCAGGCCAAACCGAGTCCTGGTGGGGTTACGAGCATGCGATCACGCTGCTTTCGCAGCGCTTCCAGGTCTATGCCGTCGACCTGCGCGGGCAAGGACGGTCTACCTGGACGCCCGGCCGTTACAGCCTCGATCTGTTCGGGTCGGATCTTGTTCGGTTCATCGATCAAGTGATCGCACGGCCCGTGGTGGTCTGCGGACTGTCGTCGGGTGGCGTCGTCGCAGCGTGGCTGTCTGCCTACGCCGCGCCTGGGCAGATCCGCGCAGCCGTCTACGAAGACGCCCCACTCTTCGCATCTGAACTCAACCCCGTACTGGGACCGTCGATTCGGCAGGCCGCCGGCCCGCTCTTCGAGCTCTTCTACAAATGGTTGGGGGCGCAATGGAGCATCGCCGACTTCGACGGCATGCGCAACGCGCAGGACGTGGAATTACCCGAGTGGGTTCCGGCCGGTCTGATCGGCAATGGTGGAACTCCGGGCAAGCCGGGGGGTAATGGCGAGATTCCGCAGAATCTGCGCGAGTACGACCCCGAATGGGGGCACGCGTTTCTTACCGGCGCGGTGGCTCAGAACTGTGACCACCAAACGATGCTCGCGCGCGTCAGGGTCCCGGTTCTTTTCACCCACCACTTCCGTATGCATGATCCGGCGACCGGCAATCTCCTGGGTGCCGTCTCCGACCTGCAGGTTCAGTATGCGCAGCGTCTAGTCGAACGTGCCGGTAACTCATTTCACTACCTGAGCTTTCCGCAGATGCCGCACTCCATGCACGGGCACCAACCCCAGACCTATGTAGACACCGTGACGACCTGGCTGAACGCGCTGCCATCGTGAGTCGACATTCGACGACGGACAAGGCCCGGCGTGGCCAACGGTTCCGCCGGCGGCTTCACCACTGGGGGGCCGCGTTTGCCGCGGTGATCACCTCACCCAACGGACGACTGATAGACCTTGGGGCGGCTGGCATGGGCTGGCTGATGCTCTCGGACCGCACGCCGTCTTTCTTGCTGTCTACCTGGCGACACAACAGATCGGATCGGCCACATGCGCCGCGTTGGCGCTCGCAGTTGTCCTGGCGCTCATCCGACTGCTCAGTCGGCAGCCCGTGCGGACTGCGCTGGCCGGCGCGGCGTTGATCGGGGTGTCCGCCCTCGTGGTCGTCACCACCGGTGACGGGACTGACTTCTATCTCCTGGACATCGTTCGCACGTCGGTCTTGAGCTTCATCTTGATCGCCTCCCTGCTCATCCGCCGCCCGCTGGTCGGAGTCCTCGTCGGGCCGGTGATTGCCGACCCACGGTGGTACTCCGATCGCGTTCAACGACGGGCCTATGACCTGTGCACCGTCATCTGGGCTGCCGCCGTCGTTGCGCGCAGCGCCGTCAAGATCCCCTTCTACCTCGACGACAACGTGGTAGCGCTGGGCATCGCCAGCATGGTGATGGGTGTGCCTTTGCTGTTGGTTACGACGTATCTGCAGCTGCGGATTCTGCGGGCCACGTATTCGCAGGGTGGTGACGGCTCGGCCACCGCGTGACCCGGCACAACAGGGGTTCTTGCCCAAGAGGGCACCATAGAGCGCGTGGACGTCTTGGTAGTCGGGGCGGGGCCGGCCGGTATGGCGTTGGCGGCGGCGTGCAGTCAACGCGGACTGACGGTCGGCCTGCTCGATCCGAACCCGGAGCGGCGGTGGGTGGCGACCTACGGCATGTGGAGCCCCGAACTGCCCGCCGACCTGCCGGTCTCCGCGGTCGCCGCGCGAGCCGCAGGCCGGGCCATCGCCCTCACCGAACACCGTCTGGGCTGGGAATATGTGGTGCTCGACGTGGACGCGCTGCGCGCTCACCTTGTTGACCGAAGTGCGGGCGTGACCGTCTACGCCGGGCGTGCTGTCGGATCGCCGGCGCGCGGTGTGGTGGCGTTGGCCGACGGTTCGACCCTGCGCGCTTCGGTCGTGGTGGATGCCACCGGCCGCTCGCGCCCGCTGGATCCGAACCGGACGCGGCGGGTATCCGCCGAGCAAACCGCATACGGCATGATCCTCGACGAAGCGTCGCTGGCACCGCTGGTCGCCCCCGGCGAAGCGTTGTTCATGGATTGGCGCGGCGATCACGGCGAGCCAGGGTGGCCGACGTTTCTGTACGTCGTTCCGCTGGGCGGCGGGAGGATGCTCGCTGAAGAGACCTCACTGGCGCGCCGGCCCGGATTGCCATTGGCGACCCTGCGCCGCCGGCTGGATGCCCGGCTCGCACACCACGGCATCTCCGTGCCGAAAGACGCACGCACGGAAAAGGTTTCATTCCCAGTCGACCAAATCCGACATTCGGGACGAGACGTGCTCGGGTTCGGCGCGGCCGCACCGCTGATCCATCCGGCAACCGGATTCAGTGTCGCAGCCGCGCTTCAGCTGGCGCCGCAGGTGGCTGGCGCGCTGGCCGAGCATCTGCCCGCGGATCCAGATCGAGCGCTCGCGGCAGCGCAGGAGACGGTCTGGCCCACCGCCGCGAAGGTGATTCACCGGGTTCGACGCATCGGCCTGGAGGCGTTGTTGCGCATGCCGACCGGTGAAGTCCCCGGCTTCTTCGAACAGTTCTTCTCGTTGCCAGACGCGCACCGCTGGGCGTACCTCACCGGCCGCGACGACATCGGCGGCACCGTCGCGGCAATGGCGAGCCTGTTTCGGCAATCGAACTGGCGAATGCGCCGACATCTTGTGCTGCCGGCACTCATGCGCCCGCTGGAAGCCAACGATGAGCTTCCAGCCCTGCCAATCCGCGCCAACTGACAACGGGCGTTGCCAGAAAGTCATGCCCGCGATAACGTCGCCTCATGACGGTGACTGGTGAACGTCCGGAGATCCTCCTCTCCGACGTCGACTTCAATCGGCGTGACCATCCCGACCGGCCGTTGCGTCCCATCCCGCCCGGCCGCGACCATTTCGCTGACCAGTGGCGATTCATGCGCGAATTCATCTTCGGCGAATGGATCGACATCGACAGAGAGGTCCAACCCAGCGATCTCACGCGCCTGCGGGACGACTATTTCTGGCAACGCGACGAACTCATGATCGGCGCTGTCGAGGCCTTCGAGCGCCTCGGCTATGAGCAGGGCCGGGCGCTCTTCGAACAAGCGCTGACCCAGGGCATCGACACCCTCGAGGACCCGCCACAGGAGTTCGTCGACCTCTTCGACCACCTGGATCAACTGCCTTCCCAGTTCGATCTCGTCGCGGCCGAGCGGGGCCGGATGCTGGCGATGTCGGCCACGTTCGCCGCCACCACGATCATCCGCGGGTGGGCCTTCTACGAGACCGCGATGACGGGCGACATTTCCGCGGCCACCGGAGCCACGGGCCGATTCGCCGACGACGGCCCGCGCCGATTCATCGAGACCGCAAAGGTTTTCGCGGAGTTCACGCTGCCCGACATCTTCGATCGGCAATCGGATGCGTTCCAGGACGTGGTGCGGGTGCGGTTGATGCACGCCCTGGCCAGTAAAGGACTGCGGCAGAAGTGGGGTGACGACGTCTACCTCAAGTTCGGTGAGCCGATCCCCGTTACATCCTTGCTCGGGTTCGGCAGCGGCATGCTGCTCGGCCGACTCGTCGACCACGCCTTCGGCCGCAAGCTCACCAAACAACAGCTCGAGGATCTCGCCGAATACTCGTCCTTCTCCGGGCGGTTGTGGGGTGCCCCCGAGGCGCTGCACTCCCCGAACGGCATCGAGCTGATCAAATCGTTGAATTACGTTCTCGCCCGCGGCGGCAACCCGTCTCCGTGGCGCGCCCAACTCGTCGATGCCATCGCGGGTCCGGTGCACCTGACGACCCTGACGGACGCGCTTCCCGGCGTTGTCAAGAAAGTGGTCGCCCGGCACGTCAACCAGATCACAGCCAGCGTCGCCCTGGCACCGGCCGGAGTCGTGTTCGGGTACAAGCAGATCGAGGCGATGGTGGCGGGCACGCTCTTCGAACCGCTCGGCTACAACTTCGAACGGCGCGTGCGAATCTTCACCGAGCTCACGCGGCTCAACGTCGGCATCGCCAGGGTGGCCGACCGGCTGCCGTTCTCCAATCCCATCCGGGAGAGCAGGAAGAAGAGCGGGGCCGCCGCACGTGAGCGGATTGCCATGCTCAACAAGATCGCCCGCGGCAAGCACATCCCGCTTACCTACAGCCACCACGACCGCTCGACAGCGGGGAAGGGTTTCACCGGCTAGTACTACCATCGGGGTTCATGACCGACGGAGCACCTCAACCGGCGTCGGGGCAGGGGCAGATCGGCGAGGTCCCCCCGCTCGATGTGGAAGGGTCTGGAATTCTTCCCCCGGTCGAGGACCGGGTGCGCCGACGGTTTGGGCTGCTCGAGCGGTTCGCGCCGTGGCTTGGATCACGGTGGGCAGTCGAGTTGTGGTGCACCCCACCGGTTCTCGAGTCGGCTATGCGCATGCCGCCGGGTGTGCCCCCCGGCAGGCCGGTGGAAGCGTTTTGGGATGGGCATCGAGTAGCCGGTGAGGAATGGGGCGAGGGGCCGCCGATCTATCTGGTGCACGGGTGGGGCGGGCAGCGCCCGCACCTGGCCATGTTCGTCAAACCGCTGGTGGAAGCCGGGCACCGGGTCGTTGCGTTCGACCTGCCCAGCCACAACGAATCAGATCCCGGTGAGCTCGCTCCCGGGCGGACCACAGCCACCGAGTGTGCCGACGCGATCGCGGCGATGATCCAGACCCATGGGCCGGCGCACGCGGTGGTGGCTCACTCACTGGGCGCGAACGCCACCGCATTGGCGGCGGCGCAGGGCGCACCGGTAGGGCGTCTGGTCTTCTTCGCGCCGATGGCCGATTTTCCGCTCTATCTCGACCTGTTCGCCGCACGCCATGGCTTCGGCCGCCGCATCCGCGCGGGACTGCACCGTCGTCTGGAAAAGCGCATCGCCATGCCCCTGCATGAGACCAATATGACCCGGGTCGGTCGACGAGCCAACTACCCTCCGCTGCTTCTCATCCACGACCCCGACGACCCGGACAGCCCGTATGTCGCCACCGAGCGACTGGCCGCGTCGTGGGACGGTGCGCGACTACTGACCACAAAAGGACTCGGCCGGCTGGCCCACTACCGAGTCCTGCGCCACCGCCCAGCGATCACCGCCGGGGTGGAGTTCATCGGCGAGCGACCGGACGGTTAGTCCGCGGTGCTGGAGCCGTCAGCAACCGATGGCCAGCCCGAGCTGATCAAGTTGGTCACGTCGTCGACCCAGGCCGCGTCCAGCGGGGCGTCGTGGCGAATGATGATGCGGAAGATCGCGCTGCCCACCACGACCTCGGCGAGCAGCGGTAGGTCACCATCACCGGGCGATGGACTGTATTGCTGGTCGATTCGGGTTCGGAAACTGGTGAGACTGCTGGCGAACCGCGAGATCATCTTGCTGTGAACTTCCGGGTCGGCAACCGTATCGGCGATCAGCGCCGGTAGGGCGATCCGGACCTCGGGCCGGTCGAACATCGTCCGCGTCGCCTCCACCAGCGCTCGGATGTCCTCCACGACGTCACCGGAGGCGCTGGGCATCGCCATGATCTCGGCGGGCAATATCGCTTCGTGAACCAGCTGCGCCTTGCCGGACCAGCGCCGGTAGATGGCGGCGGTGGTGGTCCCGGCCCGAGCGGCGATGGCCGACAGCGACAGAGCCGGATAACCCGTCTCGAGAAGCTCGCGAGTCGCCCGGATGATCGCCGCGTCGATCTTCTCGTCGCGAGGCCGCCCCGGCGACCGGGAGGGTCCCTTGTCATCGTCGGGCGGATCTGTTCTCATCATTTCCAATATAGCTCGCATCGTATCGTTATTAGGGAGAGCCCGTTGATCCTGAGCCCGCTCGACGAATACCCGATCCACCAGGCGCCGGTGCCGATGAGTGCTCCAGCGACCTCGGACCGCAACTTCTACGACCGCTCCTACTTCAACGTGCTCGACCGCGACGGCCGCTTCATGGCGCTGACGGGCATCGGTTACTACCCACGACTGGGCGTCAAGGACGCCTACCTGCTGATCCGCCGCGGAGACACTCAGACCGCCGTCCGGTTCAGTGACGCGATCGACGATGATCGTCTTCACCAGAACGTCAACGGGTACCGGCTCGACGTCGTCGAGCCCCAGGAACTGCACCTCACCGTCGCCGAGACCGAGGGCGTCTCGGCTGACCTCAGATGGCGCGGGTTGTTCCCCGCGGCGTTGGAGCATCCGCATCAGATGCACTCGGATCGACGAGTGACGTTGCACGCGTGCCGGTTTGCTCAACTCGGCAGCTGGGAGGGATGGATCGACGTCGACGGTGAACGGTTGAGTGTCGACGCGACGACTTCAGTGGGCAGCCGCGACCGGTCCTGGGGAATCCGGCCCATCGGCGAGCCCGAACCCGCCGGCCGACCGGACACCGCATTCGGCGGCATGTGGTGGCTGTACCTGCCGCTGGCCTTTGCCGACTACCAGATCTTCCTGATCATCCAGGAGGACCCGGACGGCCACCGCAGTCTCTACGACTGCAGCCGGCGCTGGCCCGACGGCAGGGTCGAACAGCTCGACGGCGTGCGCGCGACGATCCACTACACGCCCGGCACTCGAATCCCGCACGGCGCACACATCGAGATGATGACCCGCGACGGAAGCCGGCTGCAGCTCGATGTCGAGTCGAAGCTGTTCGCGCCCATCGCGTTCGGGTCCGGCTACGGCGGGGACTCCACCTGGGCGCATGGCACGTGGAAGGGCGGGCCGTCCGCCGAGCGCGTCTCCTACGACATGACCGATCCCGAGGTGCTCGCTCGGGCCCCGTTCAGTCTGATCGACCATGTGGGCCGGGCGGTCTGCACCGAACCCGACGGCAGCACACACCAGGGCGCGGGTCTGTTCGAGCACGCCGTCATCGGCCCGCACCACCCGTCGGGCTTGCACGACTGGACCGACGTCCAGGAAGCGGTCACGCCGTGAAGGTCATGACAGCCCTGTTCGGCCCGACCGATGCGGTGGAGCGCGCGGCCGTGCTACGCGAAGCCGGAGCGTCCGGGGTGTTCACCTTCGAGGGGCCGCGGGAGGTCTTCACACCTCTGGTCCTGGCATCGACGGTCAAGGGCCTGGACCTGATGACGAACGTCGCGATTGCGTTCCCCCGCAATCCGATTCAGCTGGCACATGAGGCGAATGACCTGCAGGAGATTTCGCAGGGCCGGTTCATCCTCGGCCTCGGCACTCAGATCCGGGCGCAGATCGAGAAACGCTACGGCGCCCAGTTCGATCGACCGGTGGCCCGGATCAAGGAGATGGTCGGTGCGCTGCGGGCGATCTTCGCCGCGTGGAACACCGGTGAGCGCCTCGACTTCCGCGGTGACTTCTACCGGCATACCCTGATGACGCCGACGTTCAATCCGGGCCCGAATCCCTTTGGGCCGCCGCCGATCTATCTCGGCGCGCTCGGTCCGCAGATGACCCGCGCGACGGCCGAAGTGGCCGACGGTCTGCTGGTGATGCCGTTCGGGTCCAAGCGGTTCCTGCACGAGAAGACCATGCCGGCTGTCCGTGCCGGGCTGGCCGCGGCCGGCCGCGCCACCGCCGACTTCGCGGTGGTACCCGAGATCATCGTTTCGGTGGGCGAGGATCACACGTCGACGCGGATGCTGCTGTCGTTCTACGGATCCACCCCGGCGTACCGCCCGGTGCTGGAGGCGCACGGCTGGGGCGATCTGCAGCCGGAACTCAACGCCATGTCCAAGCAAGGCCGATGGCAGGAGATGGCGACCTTGATCGATGACGAAATGCTCCACACGATTGCCGCATGCGGAACTCCAGCCGAGGTGGCCGCACACATCCGCGATCGTGTCGACGGTGTTTCGGACCGAATCTGCCTGTATCAACCCGGACCCATCGATGCCGGGGCGCTGGCCGAGATCATCGACGCGTTGGGCTGACACGTGCAGACCACCACGATCGAATTCGCGGACATCATCGACGACCGGTTCGGCGGCAAAGCTTTGGGTCTGGCCGAGCTCACCCGGATCGGGCTCTGCGTCCCACCGGGTTTCGTCATCGCCAATGCCTCCCTGCTGCCTCTTCCGGACTCGGTGACGGACCGCTTCGCCCAGATGCAGGCGACGGGCGCCTGCCCGGTCGCCGTCAGGTCCTCGGCCACCGGAGAGGACGGCGCCGAGCAGTCGTTCGCCGGGCAGTACGACACCGTCCTCGGCGTCGATTCGCTGGATGCGTTCGCCGCGGCCGTCCGCAGATGTGCCGCCTCGGTCGGCTCCGACCGAGCGTCCTCCTACAGCGGCCACGATGCCGGCGCCGGCAGGGTCACCATGCACGTTGTGGTCCAGCAGATGGTCGATGCACGTTCTGCCGGAGTGGTATTCACCGCGGACCCGACGACCGGCCGCCGGGATCTGATGGTGATCGACGCCGTCGCAGGGTTGGGCGAAGCACTGGTCGACGGCTCTGCCATCTCCGACCATCTGGTGCTGACCGCCGCCGGCACCCAAGCGGTCCGCGAGGTCGGAGAGAATCCCGTGCTCTCCGACGAGGAAGTCGCGCAGATCCGCGCCGGCGCGCTGCACGCAGCCCGGCACTGGGGCCGGCCGATGGACCTGGAATGGGCGATCGACACCAGCGGGCAGCTCCGATGGTTGCAGGCTCGGCCGATCACCACACTGCCCGGGGACCTCAACGAAATGGACACCCCGCTGGCCGGCCCGTCCCACGTCTACACCCGATGCAACATCGGCGAGATGATGCCGGGGGCCTTCTGTCCGCTCACCGCGTCGGTATCGGGATACGCGATCGACTACGCCATGCAGACCACGCAGGTGGTGGCGCGGGCACAGGACAGCTACGCGACGCCGTGGCTTCAAGTCGGCTACTTCTACGGGCACATGTTCTTGAACATGACCGAAGGCACGGCACTGAGTTCGGGCATACTCGGGAACTCGCTGGAACAGTTCTCCATGTCGATCTGCGGGCGGGTGGTCGACGAACTCGAGGCCAAACCACCAAAGCCGTTCATCCCCAAACTGATCAACACGATCCGGCTCAGCTCGCATGCATTGTCGGCCGGTCCGGCCATCCGGCGGCTCGGCGACCGGATCGCCGCGTATCCGATTCCCACCAGTCGCGACGCCAAACACGTTCTGCAGCAACTGGAAGCGGGCGTCGAACTGTACTGCTATGTCACGCTGGTTCACGTGCGGTCGTCGTCGCGAGCTGCGGTGGGCGCGAACATTCTGGAGAGCTACCTGGTGCGCAACGCCGTCAAGAACGGCCTCGATGAGCACGAGGGTCAAGCCGAGGCGGCTCGCCTGATGGCCGGCGCCGCCGACGTCGAGAGCGCCATGATGGTCGATGAACTGCATGCGGTAGTTCGCGAGATCGCGGCCGACGACGACACCGCCGAACAGTTCCTCGCCGCGGCGCCGTCGGATGCTGTCATCGGCTTACGCGCAGGTGACAGCCGCGGGGGTGCGGCGTTGCGGCAGTTCCTGATTCGGCACGGCCACCGCGGTTACCGCGAACTGTGCATGCGCGACCCCGCCTGGGCCGAGGACGCCGACGGACTCGGGTCGATGATGCAGGTCATGGTGCAGTCTGCCCGGAGTTCGGTTGGCGAGCAGTCACGGCGCACAGCTGCCGATGCACCCCGGTCGCGGACAGTTCGGCTGCTGGCCCGGTTGGCTCAGGGCGGTGCCCGCGGGCGCGAGGAGACCAAGTCCAAGATGGCGCTGATGGCCCACCGCCTCAAGCTCGGATACCACCACCTGGGCGAGGTGCTGGCCGATTCCGGACGCCTTCCCGACGCGGACCTTGTCTTCTTCTTCGATCGGGCCGAGTTGCCGTTGGTCGTCGGCGACGACGACATCGCCGGCCTCGTGCACCGTGCGCAGCAGCGTCGCGATGCGCTGCCGTTTCAACAGGCACTGGAATTCGACGACGTGTCGGTGGGTCGGCCCACCCCTATCCTCGCGCGGGTTCACGGTGCTCTCACCGACGATCAACTCACCGGCCGGCCGGCCAGCCGGGGCATCGCCGAAGGCACTGTGCGCGTGGCCAAGTCGATACACGATGCCCGCGAGGTGCAGCGTGGCGAGATCCTCGTCGCACCCGTGACAGACGTCGGCTGGACACCGTACTTCACCGTGATCGCGGCCTTGGTCACCGACATCGGGAGCTCGGTGTCGCACGGCGCGGTCGTAGCGCGGGAGTACGGGCTACCCTGCGTGGTCAACACGCTGGTGGGTACCCAGGTGCTCAAGACCGGTGATCGAGTCAGAGTGGACGGCGACAAGGGGCTGATCACCCGGCTCCCGACCAGCTGACGGCTCTAATGCCTGCCCGCTGGCGTCGTCATCCCGAGACTGGTCAGCTGTTCAGCGACCACACCGAGTAGTTCAGGACCGTCGCGAAGAGGCTCCACGCGAAGTACGGAATGAGCAGCGCGGCCGCCGTGCGGTTGGCCTTCCAGAACAGCGCAAGGGTCGCGGCCAGGACCACGTCGAGCAGCACGATGTCCACGAGCGCCACACCACGCCAGCCGAGGCCGAAGAACAACGGTGACCAAACCAGATTCAGGACCAGTTGCGCGGCGTACAGGATGATCGCCGGGTTACCGAATCGGGGGTCGGCCCGCCACACGAGCCAGGCGGCGATCGCCATCAGCGCGTACAAGACGGTCCACACCGGTCCGAAAACGTTGGCGGCGGCGCCCAATCGGGTTGTGCAAGCCGTCCGTACTGGCTCGCGGCACTAGCAGAGGCAAGCCCGCCCAGGGCGGCCACCGCGGCGACCGCGACGAGCGATGCGACCAGCGCGGGGATATGCCGTGAGCGCGCCGTGGCCGGGATCTCCGAGGTCATCTGCGTCCATTTCTGTCGGAAGCGTTAGCTCCACACAAGGTATCTGTCGGCGGGTACGTCATCTGGCGACGTTGTCGCCGCCGAACTGCCGGGCCCTGTCTGCCCCACGTCGGGCCAGGCTACGAAACGGACACGGCGTTGTCCAACAGCAGGTCAACCGCGATCCCTACCGGCACCCTCGCGGCCTACATCGTCGCCACTACGGCGGTCGCTCGGGCCGTTACCCGACTGGCACGATGTCGGCGGCCCCGAGCCGTGCACCATCGGCTGTCTCGTCGTCGGGCATCGACTGACTTTCCCGCTCGGCGGCGACCCGCGCCAGATAGTGTGCGACCTCCCGGGCCTTCTGTTCGTCAGACCAACCCAGCACCGGCGCCATCAAATCGGCGACCTCCGAGCAGGATTCGGTTCCCCGGTCGAAGGTCTCGATCGAGATCCTGGTCCGGCGGCACAACACGTCGTCGAGGTGCAGCGCCCCTTCGTGGGTGGTGCCGTACACGACCTCGGCACGTAGGTAGTCGTCGGCGGCCGGCAGCGGGACGCCCAATGACGGATCATCTCGGATCAAGGCCAACACTTCGCCAATCATTGAGCCGTACCTGTTCAGCAGCCGAGCGATGCGCGACTCGTTCAGTCCGGATTCGGCCGCGAGCTGGGTCCGTGCGTTCCATCGCCCGGAAGCCTTCGGCTCCGAGCAGTGGTACGTCGTCGGTGATGCAGACGGGGATTTTGCGGTCGAAGGTCTCACCCAGGCCGTGGACGGCCTCGTCGACCGCGTCCTGGCCATCACCCGATAGGTGGTGTACTTGCCGCCCGCGATCACCACCAGACCCGGAACACTATGTGCCACCGCGTGTTCGCGCGACAATGCGGAGGTATCGGCGCTCTCGCCGGCCAGCAACGGACGCAGTCCCGCGAAGACCCCCTCGACGTCGGCTTCGGTCAGCGGCACTCGCAGCACGGAATTCACCTGGTCGAGCAGGTAGCGGATGTCACGCTGGCTGGCCGCGGGATGGGCTTTGTCCAGCGACCAGTCGGTGTCCGTGGTGCCGATGATCCAATGCCGGCCCCACGGGATGACGAACAGGACCGACTTGTCCGTTCGCAGAATGATGCCACTCGACGACCGGATGCGGTCGCGCGGCACCACGAGGTGGATGCCCTTGCTCGAGCGCACATGGAACTGTCCGCGCTCGTTGGCCAGTGTCTGCGTATCGTCGGTCCACACCCCGGTCGCGTTGATCACCTGCCGCGCCCGAATCATGTACTGGCGGTTGGATTCCAGGTCCACCACCCGGGCACCGGTGACTCGCTCTCCTCGCGCAGCAGGTCGACGACCGCGTGCGCGTCGCGATCCTCGCGCCGTAGGCGGCTGCCGTGCGGGCGATGGTCATCGTGTGCCGGGCATCGTCGACCTGCGCGTCGTAATACTGAAGAGCACCCACGAGTGCCTCCTTGTTCAGCGACGGCGCAACTCGCAGCGCACCGCGACGCGTCAGGTGCCGGTGCAGGGGGACGCCGGCACCGTGCCCGGATGCCTTCGACATCGCGTCATACAGCGCCAGGCCGGCTCCCAGATAGACCCGTTCCCACGCCCGATGCTTGAGCGGGTAGAGGAATTTGACCGGCCGCACCAGGTGCGGCGCCAACTTCTCCAGCATCAGCCCACGCTCGGAAAGCGCCTCGGCGACCAGCCCGAAGTCGAGCATCTCCAGATAGCGCAGCCCTCCGTGGATCAGTTTGCTGGAGCGGCTGGACGTCCCGGAGGCGAGGTCGCGCGCCTCAACCAAGCCGGTCCGAAGGCCGCGGGTAGCGGCATCCAGCGCGGCGCCGGCACCGACCACGCCGCCGCCGATGATCAAGATGTCCACCGGCGTCTCGGACATATCGGCTAGTGCGGTCTCGCGGTTGAGCGGAGACAACGGGAATGATTCCATGTCACTTGACCTTTCGAGGTTGGGGAGGTCGGTGCACTGCCGGCTCAGCCGACGTCGACCCAGTCGAGCGTGCGCTGGACGGCCTTGCGCCACTGGGCGTGGCCGGCTCGGCGCTGCTCGTCGGACCAGGTCGGATTCCAGCGCTTGTCCTCGAGCCAGTTCTTGCGCAGCTCGTCGGTGTCCTTCCAGAAGCCGACCGCCAGACCCGCCGCGTAGGCGGCGCCGAGCGCGGTGGTCTCGGCGACCACCGGCTTGACCACGTCGACGCCGAGGACATCCGCCTGGATCTGCATGCACAAGTTGTTGGCGGTGATGCCGCCGTCGACCTTGAGCACCTCGAGGTGGACCCCCGAGTCGGCTTCCATCGCCTCGACGACGTCGCGGCTCTGGTAGCAGATCGCCTCCGTCGCGCGCGCCACGTGGGCATTGGTGTTGAACCGTGACAGACCGACGATCGCGCCCCGGGCATCCGAGCGCCAGTGGGGCGCGAACAGGCCGGAGAACGCCGGCACGAAGTACACCCCGCCGTTGTCTTCGACCTGACGGGCCAAGACCTCTGATTGTGCTGCGCCGCTGATGATTCCGAGCTGGTCACGCAGCCACTGCACAGCGGAACCGGTGACGGCGATCGAGCCTTCCAGGGCGTAAACCGCCTCGGTGTCGCCGAACTTGTAGGCGACCGTGGTCAGCAGGCCCGCTGAGGGAGCGCGATGTCGTTGCCGGTGTTGATCAACATGAAATTGCCGGTGCCGTAGGTGTTCTTGGCCTCACCGGGTGCGAAGCACACCTGGCCGACGGTGGCGGCCTGCTGATCGCCGAGCGCGCCGGTCAGCGGCACCTCGCCGCCCAGTGGTCCGTCGGCCAGGGTGATGCCGTACGGCTCGGGAGGACGACGGCACGATCTCGGGCAGCATCTGACGCGGAATCCCGAAGAGCGCCAGAAGTTCGTCGTCCCAGTCCAGGGTTTCCAGGTTCATCAGCATGGTGCGACTGGCATTGGTCACGTCGGTCACGTGGACGCCACCGTGGCTACCACCGGTCAGCCGCCATAGCAGCCAGCTGTCGGTGTTGCCGAACAGCGCATCCCCGCGCTCGGCGGCCTCCCGCACGCCGTCGACGTTGTCGAGAATCCACTTGATCTTGCCGCCGGAGAAGTCGCCGGCGGCAGACCGTTGCCGGATGGTTTCGCCGTGGCCCGCTGCCTCCAGCGCACTGGCGATGCGGTCGGTGCGGGTGTCCTGCCAGACGATGGCGTTGTAGTACGGCCGACCGGTCCGCTTGTTCCACACGGTCGTCTCACGCTGGTTGGTGATGCCCAGTGCGGCGAGGTCGCTGCTGACCAGCCCGGCCTTGCCGAGCGCGGTCTGGATGACCGAGGAGGTGCGCTCCCAGATCTCGACCGGATTGTGCTCCACCCAGCCGGCCTGGGGCAGGATCTGCTCGTGTTCGAGTTGATGCGCGGCGATGACATTGCCGCCGTGGTCGAAGACCATGAATCGGGTGCTGGTGGTTCCTTGGTCGACGGAACCGACGAAATCGGGCATGGGATCACTCTCCTGAGGGTAGTGGTTGCAAACAAGATGACGAGCAGGCTCAGCGGTGGGGAACCGCGGTCGCTTCGGAGACACCGATCTCGTCGGGGCGCGCATCGTCGGGCGGCAGGAACCGCTCGATGCCGTAGACGAACAGCGCCCCGCCCAGCAATCCGCCGATGATCGGGGCGACGATCGGTAGCCAGAAGTACAACTCGGGACCGTTGGCCGAGTACATCGCGTCCTGGTAGCCGCTGATCCAGGAGGCCAGTCGGGGGCCGAAATCGCGTGCCGGGTTGATGGCGTATCCGGCGTTGGTGCCCACGCCATGCCGATGGCGACCACCAGCAGACCGATGATCACCGGGCCCATGTTGGCCATCGGCGGGTTGATCGCGCTGGTCACGGCGAATATCACCATGACCAGCAGGGCGGTGCCCACGATCTGATCGGCGAATGCGGTCGCGATCGACACGCCCTCGCCGGGCGAGGTGGAGAAGATGCCCTGCGTCGCTCGGGTGTGGCCGGGATCGACGGCGGCGATCTGGTCGGCGTAGACGAACCGCACGATCAGCGCGCCCAGGAAGGCACCCGCCATCTGTGCGCCGATGAAGGCAACACTT